>CAVWVL010000001.1:0-36496 GCA_963758415.1 uncultured Alphaproteobacteria bacterium
TCCGCGGCGGGTATTGGCGGAAAATTAATGTTCAGCACTGCGTTTTTGCTCCAGCCGATCGCCAGCAGCCGGCGGATCGTCCCGACACCGAGAGTGCGCGCCGTGTCCCAGGGCACGTTGTCGCGGTTCGAGAACGCCTGGCTCAGCGCGAGGGCCGGCACGCCAAGCATCATCGCCGTCATGGCCCCCCCAACGGTGCCGGAAAAGACCGTCTCCATGCCCAGGTTGAGCCCCCGGTTCACACCGGACAGCACAAGTTGTGGCGGCGTATCTTTCATCAGATGACACAGACCCATCGCCGCACAGTCACCCGGGGTGCCGGTGACGCCGAAGCGACGCTCGCCACGCTCGCTCATGCGCAACGCATGGTGCAGGCTGATCGCATGGGACTGGCCGCTTTGGTCGTGCTCGGGCGCCACCACCCAGACTTCGCGAGCCAACTGGGCGGCGATCTCCTCGAGCACCTGCATGCCGGGCGCGTCGATGCCGTCGTCATTGGTCAGCAAGATCCGGTCCAGCATAGGGTGTACTCCTGTTCCGCCCTGTTTGACCCGGTTGCGTCCCGGCGATCAAGAGGCCAGCGTCCCGGGTAAAAACGGGCATCCGCGGAGCACGGGGGGCGCCCCGGACCTGTCGGGGACTGATGCTGATCATCGACGTGCAGGTGCCACATATGGGGCTGCGGCGGATCCAGTGGCCATCACCGCCAGGTGCGATGATGTCGCCCTCCGTCAGGGGCAGCTCCCGCGGCACCCGGTCATGGGGTGGTCAATGGGAGGCCTTCGTGCATCGCTGGGCCTGGATCAGCCGCCCGGTACATCCTTTGTCAGCAAAGCGGGGATATTCGCATCGAGCCGGCCAGCCAGGATCTTCTCTTCGTCATCCATGGCGGGGAGAGTTCGGTCGGGCACGTCTCCAGACGCCTCAGTGACCGCACGGACCCAGTGGGTCTGCGCGCGGCCGTCAGGGCGTCCCTCTTGCTCCCAGATGAAGTATGCGGCCTCGCGGACGCCTTGTTCCTCGTTTCCATCAGGTTCAGGCATTCCTCCCTCCCGTCGGTATGAGATGCGTCGAAGACTGAGACGGTAGGAGATCGACCCACATAATGTCCATACGGCGAGATCGCCTTCCCGTGCTGAGAACCTTGCGCCGAAAAAAAAAAAAAAAAAAAAAAAAAAAAAAAAAAAAAAAACGCAAGCACGCGCCGATATCCGCCACAAAACGGTCTTCCGACCGAATTACCCGGCCGCCGTTAACCCTTCGTTCAGGCCTAGCAGGCAATGTGCTCCGATTAACCTTCGCCCCGAGGTTCGCCATGCCCATGTCCCTGACACCCTCCGACGTCGCTCGGCTGCTGGCCGAGCCCTCGCCCGACCTGCGCACCGACCTGGCCGACGAAATCGCGGCGAATTTGGTGGGAAATGCGTTGACCCCGAGCGAAATCACCATCGCCCAGGACATCGTGCGTCTCCTCGCCCGCGACGTGGAGGAAAAGGTTCGCGCCGCGCTGGCAAGCGGCCTGCGACAATCGCGGCATCTGCCACATGACGTCGCGCTACGGCTGGCCAACGATATCGATGCGGTCGCCTTGCCCCTGCTGGCCGAGTCCATGGTGCTGACGGACGATGACCTGTCCGAGATCATCCGACACGGCTCCTCGATCAGGCAGGAGACGATGGCCGGCCGGCCCAATCTGAGCAGGCGGTGCGCGACGCGATCATCACCCACGCCGCTGCCCCGGCGATGGTGGTGGTGATGGGAAACGGCACGGCGAGGACGCCGAGGATAGCCTCAACCGCGCGGTCACCCGGTTCGCCGAGAACGACTGGGTGAAGCAGGCCATGGTGCTTCGCCACAGGTTGCCGATCACCGTGTCCGAACGCCTGGTCACATTGGTTTCCAGGGAGTTCCAGGAACATCTGGTGAAGATGCACGCGCTGTCACCGAGGGTCGCGACGGATATCGTGCTGCGCTGTCGCGAACAGGAGATCCTGCACCTGAGCACGGGCTCCTCGAACGAGGACCTGCGGCGCATGGTTGCGCAGATGCACCATAACGGCCGTTTGACGCCCACCCTGATGCTGCGCGCTCTCTGTACCGGCGACATTGCGTTCTTCGAGGCGGCGATGGCGATCAAAGGCAACGTGCCGATCGCCAATGCACAGATCCTGATCCACGAGCCGAAACGCCGTGGCCTCGCCGCGCTTTACCGCAAGGCGATCATGCCAGAATCTCTCTACAACGCCGTCCGCGCCGCGATCGACGTGGTCCATGAGACCGGCTTCGATGGCAACCCGCGCGATCTCGAGCGTTACCGCTCACGCGTGATCACCCGGGTGCTGACCATGGAGGAGTATGTCGACGCCGCCGATGCCGACTATCTGCTTGAAAAGCTGGGCGATGTCCTGGAGCACGTCAGGGAACCCAAGGACACCGGCGATCTGGCATTGGCCGACTGACCCCGCCGGCGCGGGTCCCGCAAGCGCGCTGCCCGCGGGTGCGCGACTGAACTCATCAAGTCGTCGACGAGTAGTTGACAGCTTAGTCGCGCAGGACTTCTGTTGTCCGGTTCGCTACGAAGAAGCACCGGGGCGGCTCACCGCCTCGCCTCCGAGAGCGCTTTACAGCCACAGTTCGGGAGCGTCGCTGATGATCAATATCACAGTCAATGGCACCGTCCGTCCAGTCGATGCCGATCCGGAGATGCCGCTGCTTTGGGCCTTGCGCGACGTGCTACGAATGACCGGCACGAAATTTGGCTGCGGAGCCGGGCTGTGCGGCGCCTGCACCGTGCACATCGATGGCGTCCCGGCGCGGTCCTGCATAACGCCGGTTTCCGTTGTCGGCGCGGCCAAAATCACCACGATTGAGGGGGTTACGGGCAAGGCTTCGGACGCCGTGCACGCCGCATGGCGAAATCTGGACGTGGTCCAGTGCGGCTACTGTCAGTCCGGCCAGATCATGAGCGCGGTGGCGCTCGTTAGCCAGAATCATTCGCCGAGCGACGCGGATATTGATGATGCGATGAACGGCAACGTCTGCCGCTGCGCGACTTATGTGCGCATCCGTGCCGCCATCCACGAAGCCGCCGCGACGATGAGGGCCTGAGCCATGATCACGGACATTCTCCCACGGCAATCGGCGCGCCCCACCCGTCGTGATTTGCTCAAGAACTCTGCCGCACTCGGCGGGGCGCTGCTGATCGCGACCCATATCCCCGTGCCGGCTTACGCGGAGGACGCACCGGCCGCGCCGAAGTTCGTGCCCATGCCCAACGCCTTTATCCGGATCGCGCCCGACGACACGGTCACCGTCATCATCAAGCATCTCGACAAGGGGCAGGGGGTGACGACTGGCCTCACCACGATCGTCGCCGAGGAACTCGATGCCGACTGGGGGCAGATGCGGGCCGAATTCGCGCCAGCCAACACAGCACTTTACGCCAATCTGGCTTTCGGCATGCAGGGCACCGGTGGCTCGACGTCGATCGCCAATTCCTGGATGCAACTTCGACTAGCGGCGGCGGCGGCGCGAGCTATGCTGGTGACGGCCGCGGCGGCTGAATGGAACGTGCCGGTGTCCGAGATCACTGTCGAGGCCGGGGTCATAGCGCACAAGCCGTCCAATCGGACCGCTGGTTTCGGAGCGTTCACTGCGGCGGCGGCCCAGTTGCCGGTGCCGCAAAATCCGGCGCTAAAGGATCCCAGGAACTTCCGCCTGATCGGGTCACGCGGGGTGCGGCGGCTCGACACCCCGGACAAGATCACCGGCAAGACGATTTACGCCATGGATGTGAAACGACCGGACATGGTCTATGCCGTGCTCGCTCGCGCTCCGAAGTTCGGGGGAACCGTGAAATCGGTTGATGCCAGTGCGACCAGGGCGATGGCGGGGGTGGTCGACGTCGTTCAGGTGCCGATGGGCGTCGCCGTTCTGGCCACCAACACCTGGGCGGCGAAACAGGGTCGCGACGCGCTGAGGGTCGAGTGGGATTTCGCCAAGGCCGAGACACGGTCGAGCGCGGACATCCTGGCTGATTACAAGCGGCGGGCGCATGAAGCCGGTCTGCCGGCCGTCTTTCGGGGCGACGTGGCGAAAGCTTTGGCTTCGGCCGACAAAGTAATCGAGGCTGAGTTCGAGTTTCCTTATCTCGCTCATGCTCCGATGGAGCCACTCAACTGCGTGGTCGAGCTGACCTCCGACGGCTGCGAAATCTGGGCCGGCTCGCAGTTTCAGACTGTCGAGCAGGCTTCGGTAGCGGCGTTCCTAAGCATCAAGCCGGAACAGGTGAAGATCAACACGCTTTACGCCGGTGGCTCGTTCGGCCGGCGCGCGACGCCCAGTGCCGACTACTTTGTCGAGGCGGTGGCGATCGCGAAGGCGTCGGGCGTTCAGCGGCCGGTCCATCTGGTCTGGACCCGGGAGGACGACATCAAGGGCGGCTACTACCGGCCCATGGTGTATCACAAGGTGCGCGCGGGGATCGACCGAAGTGGTGCGATCGTTGCCTGGGATCACCACATCGTCGCGCAGCAGATCACCGAGGGCACGCTGTTCGAGGCCTTCACGGTTCGCAACGGTATCGATTTCATGTCGATCGAAGGCATCCCGGACATGCCGTACGCGGTGCCGAATATCGCCATCGCGGTGCATCCGGTGCGGGCGCCCGTGCCGGTTCTATGGTGGCGCTCGGTCGGCCATACCCACACGGCCCAGGTCGTCGAGGTCATGATCGACGATCTGGCGCGTGCTGCCGGCAAGGATCCGGTTGCGTACCGACTTGCGTTGCTCGAGGGACATCCGCGCCACGCCGCGGTGCTGAAGCTTGCCGCCGAACAGGCGGGTTGGGGGACATCGCTGCCGAAGGGTCGCGGACTTGGCATCGCGGTTCACGAATCCTTCCACAGCTTCGTCGCCCAGGCGGCGGAGGTGACCGTTGCCGACGACGGTAGTTTCAAGGTGGACAAGATCGTTTGCGCGGTCGACTGCGGCATCGCCATCAACCCCGACATCATCGTCGCCCAGATGGAGGGGGGCATCGGCTACGCGCTGGGCACCGCCCTGCGTGACAAGGTCACGCTGACAGACGGCGTGGTGGACCAGTCCAATTTCCATGACTACGAGCCATTGCGGATCAGCGACATGCCGAAGATCAACGTGCACATCGTTGCCTCGGACGCGCCGCCGAGCGGTGTGGGCGAACCTGGCGTGCCCGCGGTCGCGCCGGCTATCTCCAATGCGATCTTCGCCGCGACCGGCAGGCGTCTGCGGTCCCTGCCGTTCTCGGACACGCCACCGAAGGGTGTGTAGCGAAAGGAAGCCGATCCGCGGATCACGAACCTTGGGGCTGGCCCAGCGTCGCCCCAAGGCGCGGCCGCAGGCTAGAAATCCAGGTCGGCGTAGTGCGCCGCCGCGGACACTCCCGGTACCCGGTCGGCCAGCACACCCCTGAAGCTTGGCCGGGATTTCATCCGCGCGTACCACTCCTTGGCCGGCGCCGAGACCGCCCAGTCAACCTCGCCAAGAAAATCCAGCGTCGACAAATGCGCCGCGGCGGCGAAATCGGCCAGTGACAGCATACTGCCGGCGAGCCATTTCCGGGTTTCCGCTAGCCAGCCGATGTAATCCAGATGGTAACGCACCGCGGCATAGCCGGTACGGATCGCCGCCGGGTCTGGATTGCCCCGCCCGGTCAGGCGCCGCAGGTGCTTCTCGCCATACAGGTTGCCGGTGACCTCCGCCGCGAACTTGCCGTCAAACCAGGCGGCCAGCCGGCGCACCTCGATCCGCTCCGCCAGGGTGCGGCCGAGCAGCCCCGTGTCGGGATAAGCCTCGTCCAGATACTCGCATATCACGGTCGAATCCGGCACCACCAGGCCGTTATCCTCGACCAGGGTCGGCACGGTCCCCGCCGCGTTCATCTCCAGGTATTCCGGCCGCCGCTCCCAGACTTTTTCCAGCCGAAGCTCGTAGGGCAGCCGCTTTTCCGACAGCACGAGCCGCACCTTGCGAGCGTACGGCGAAAGCGGCAGATGATAAAGGACGCGCATCGCGGCGGCTTATCGCATCCCGACTCGAGCCGCGCCAAGACCCAAGTATGCAATCACTAGATCGCGACGCAATCTGATCGCCGGCTAATGTTCCAGCCAGCCATCAAATCGCTGACGCAACTTGGTCAGATTGTCGTGCCAGAACCCGACATCGCTGCGCAGCGCGCCGCTCAGGTTCGCCGGATTGCTGGCTGACAAGGCCAGCAGCTCCGGCGGCAGCCCGTCATTCAGCCCCTTCGCCAGACCGGATTCCCCGCCAATGTGCAGCAGTCTGACCTGGACCGCCGGCAACCCGGTAAAATACAGGAATTGCTGCGCCGTTCGCAGCGCCGGGCTACCCTTGATGATCGCCCAGCTCAGCACCTCGAACAGGCTCGATGCGAACTGGACGCCGAAATTACGGTGCTCCGCCTGGGCGGCGGTGACGATCTGTCCGCTCGGGGCGCTGGTCATCAGCACATCGCCCGATGACAGCACGTGCGCCGCCTCGGCGTCGGCCCCCCACCAGACGATATAAGGCTTGAGCTGATCCAGCTTGCGGAAAGCGCGCTCTACCCCGTCATTGGAGCCGAGGGTCTTGTAGACGTCGCCCGGAGCCACACCGTCGGCGAGGAGTGCGATCTCCAGGTTGCCGCGGACGCCTTTATGCAAGCCCCGCTTGCCGGGATATTTCGCCACATCCCAGAAATCCGCCCAGGTCGGGGTGACAGGAAACTTGTCTCGATCCCACGCGAGGACGGTGTTCGAGATCATCGCACCCACGCCGCAATCGCTGACCGCCTGCTGCACGTAGTGGTCCTTGCCGCCGATCGTCGACCAGTCCAGCTTCTCGACCAGGCCCTCCGCGCAACCGGTGGTAAGCTCATCCGGATCGACCAGAACCAGCGACCAGGTGTTGTCCGCGGCCTTCGCGTGAGCGCGCAGGACATCGATCCCACCATCCCACGCTTCTTGCTGGACCGGAAACTCGGTGAGCGCGCTGAACGGCTGCACGTAGGCTGATTCAATCGCTCGTTGCAGCGAATGGTCGCGCGTGACGATCGTCAGATCGTTCGAGGCGGCAAACACTGATGGCACGGCCGCGAGAAGCGCAACGACAGGCGCCACGGCGGCCAGAAACGAGCGGACGAGCATGAGCAGACCGGTTTCCGTCTTTTTGATTCCGGACGGACGCTACAGGCGGTGGCCGCTCGGGGCAACGACCCGCGCACAACAACCTTGCCTCAAAATCCGCGTTTTTTCTCCGTGCCGTCGTTCCAACTAACTCATTGGTACCCTTGGTCGAGCGACGGCGGTTGCTGCGGGGGTCAGCCCAGATGATCCAGCCCGATATCCAGCACCGTCGCGCTGTGCGTCAGCCATCCCACCGACAGCAGATCCACTCCGCTGGCCGCGATCGCCGGCGCGGTTTCCGGACGAATGCGGCCGGAGGCCTCGGTTATTGCCCTGCCATCCACCATCCCCACCGCCTGCCGCAGCACGTCCGGATCCATGTTGTCCAGCAGCACGGCGTCGACCTTGAGCATCAAAGCTTCACGCAATTGTTCCAGCGTATCGACCTCCAGTTCGATCTTCACCAGATGACCGACGCCTGCCCGCGCCCGCTCGACCGCGGAGCGCACCCCCCCGGCTATGGCGACATGGTTGTCCTTGATCAACACGGCGTCATCCAGGCCAAAGCGGTGGTTCGACCCGCCGCCCACCCGCACTGCGTATTTCTGTGCGAACCGCAGCCCCGGCATCGTCTTGCGGGTGCAGCAGACCTGTGCCCGTGTTCCCGCAATGGCATCGGCAATTCCGCGCGTGGCGGAGGCGACGCCGCTGAGGTGGCAGAGAAAATTCAACGCTGTTCGTTCCGCGGTGAGAATACCGCGAGCCGGACCGTGGACCGTGGCGATGACGTCACCCGGGCGTATGCGCTTGCCGTCGGGCAGCGCCACGATCACGTCGATCGCGGGGTCGATCAGCCGGAAGGCGGCCGCGGCGAAATCCAGTCCAGCCACCACACCGGCCTGACGTGCCACCAGCGCCGTACGCGTAAGCAAATCGGCCGGCACGATCGCATCGGTCGTCAGGTCGCCGGCGCGCCCCAGATCCTCGAGCAATGCCGCGCGCACCGCCGGCTCGATCATGATCCGGGGCAGCGAAGAGATGATCATCGCCCCGCCCCTCACCGCACCGCCAGCATACGTTCGACGGAGGCGCGCGCGCGTTCGGCCAACACCGGGTCGATCGTCACTTCCTCCTGCAACGTCTCCAGCGCATGCCGGATCTTCGGCAAGGTGATGCGCTTCATGTGCGGGCACAGGTTGCACGGGCGCACGAATGACACGTCGGGATGGTTCACCGACACGTTGTCAGCCATCGAGCATTCCGTCAGCAGCACTACCCGCGCCGGCTTCTCGCGCCCGACATAGCCCGACATGTCGGCGGTCGACCCGGTATAGTCGGCTTCGGCGACAACCTCCGGCGGACATTCCGGATGCGCCAGGATCACCACGCCCGGATAGTCGGTGCGCAAGGCCCGCACCTCGGCCGCCGTGAAGCGCTCATGCACTTCGCAGTGCCCCGCCCAGGCGATGATCCTGACATGTGTCTGGGCGGCGATGTTCCGCGCCAGGTACTCGTCCGGCAGCATGATCACGCTGTCGGTGCCGAGCAACTCGACGATCTTCCGCGCGTTGCCCGAGGTGCAGCAAATGTCGGACTCCGCCTTCACCGCCGCTGAGGAGTTGACATACGTCACCACCGGCACGCCAGGATGGCGTTCCCGCATCAGCCTCACATCCGCCGCCGTGATCGACGACGCCAGCGAACACCCCGCTCGGCTGTCCGGTATCAGCACCGTCTTGCGCGGATTGAGCAGCTTCGCCGTCTCGGCCATGAAATGCACTCCGGCCAGCACGATGACATCCGCGTCGGCGGTCATTGCCTCGCGCGCCAGCGCCAGGCTGTCCCCCACGATGTCCGCCACGCAGTGGAAAATCTCCGGCGTCATGTAGTTGTGCGCCAGGATGACTGCGTTGCGTTGCCGCTTGAGCCTCAGGATGGCGTCGATATCGTCAGCGAAAACCGGCCATTCGATGGACGGGATCAATGACTTGACTCGGTCATAGAGCGGAGCGGTGCGTTCCAGCAGGGCAGTGGCAGCCATCGTCATCCTCCTGTTCTAATGCTCTTTACGAGCATTAATGAGCTTATGCTAGCAGTGAGTATAAGGATGTCAAGCCGCATTCGCCGCGCCCGGATATGGCGGTAGCCGAATCAACCGCCGCTGTGCGACAACAGCCCCCGTGCATCGACAGTTCAGCGACATCGACAGCGCGGCGGTTGCCGCGGAACTGACCGCGGTCATCGTTGCGGTGACCGATGGGCAGCCGCGCGTCCTGACCATCGACGACGGCGAGGCACTGCCGTCCGGCCCCTTCGAGGCGTCGCACCGCTCGCTCCAGGCCGGCTTGCGATCCTGGGTGGGAACCCAGACGCACCACCCGCTTGGCTATGTCGAACAGCTTTACACCTTCGCCGATCTGGACCGGAAAAAGGAGGCCACCGGACGCGTCGTTTCCGTCAGCTATCTGGGACTGACCCGCGAAGTGTCCACGGCGAGGCGCGGCAATGCCGCCTGGGAACCGTGGTACCGCTTTTTCCCGTGGGAGGACTTCCGCGGTTCCAACACCATCCTGTCCGAAGGTCTGCTGACGGCTCCGCTGCTGGAGTGGGCGGAGAATGCCGACGACTCAGCCACCGCGCGCAACCGGCGCCGGCGTGTCGCAATCAACTTCGGCCTGCTCGGTCAGAAGTGGAATGAGGAACTGGTGCTGCAGCGATATGAACTGCTGTGGGAGGCATGCCTGGTGGCCGAGTCCCGCGCCCCGGCGAATATTCTTTCGGAACCGGTCCGATCCGCCCTTGGTGGACCCATGCAGCATGACCACCGTCGCATCCTGGCCACCGGCATCGCCAGACTGCGCGCCAAGATCAAGTACCGGCCAGTGGTTTTCGAATTGATGCCACCGTCGTTTACACTGTTGCAGTTGCAACGGACGGTCGAGGCGCTGGCCGGCCGCCTGTTGCACAAGCAGAATTTTCGTCGCCTGATTGACCAGCAGGACCTGGTCGAGGAAACCGGAGAGGTAACAACTGAAACCGGCGGCCGCCCGGCCAAGCTGTTCCGGTTCCGTGGCGAAGTGCTGGCCGAGCGGCGGGTTGCGGGGACCAAGCTGCCGCTGGTCAGGGCGGTCTGAGCCGACGTCATCGGGCGCCCCAAATAGACAAGGCGTGCCAGGCAGGCGATGATCCGTCTCGATGCTGGCCGGCGCCCAGTTAAGGAGGGAAACATCGATGGACAGCCTGCTGCCGCTGGCGGAAAAGATCGGCGCCCGCCTGAAACAACGTGGCGAGACGATCGCGATCGCCGAATCGTCCACTGGCGGTTTGATCTCCGCCGCCCTGCTGTCGATCGGCGGCGCCTCGGCCTATTTCCGCGGCGGCGGCGTGATTTACACGGCGCACGCCCGCAAGGGGTTCCTCGACATCGGCAATCCGTTGCCAGCGCCGATCGAGCGCGCCTCCACCGAACCCTACGCGCTGTTGCTGGCTGACACTGTGCGCGCCCGCCTCGACGCATCCTGGGGATTAGGTGAGACGGGAGCCACTGGTCCGACCGGCAATCGCTATGGCGACAAGGCCGGGCACACCTGCATAGCCGTCACCGGCGCGGGATTTTCAAAGGCGATCACCCTGGAAACCGCCAGTGCGGATCGCATCGCCAACATGCGGGCGTTCGGCATCCGCGCCCTGGAACTGCTCGCCGAAGCACTGGGCTAGCGTCCACTCCCGTGTCGTAAGCGGCGCCCCTGTGTCAGCTTCAAAGTGGGCCGATACCACTACGGCACGTCGGTGGGCACCACGCTGATGCTGTTGAAGGGCGAGCCGTTGATTAGTTTCATGCTGACAACGGTGTAGACCAGCACATGCTTCTCCGCATCCAACGCGCGGTGGATCTGAAACGTCTTGAAGAACAGCGAGGCGCTGGAAAACGCGATGACCTCGCTTTTCGGCAGGGAACTCGGCATGGTGACGGGTCCGACCGCACGGCATGCCACGGAGAAACGGCTGGGATCCTCGGCGAGGCCGAGTCCTCCCTTGATCCCGCCGGTCTCGGCGCGCGAGAGGTAACACGAGACGTTCTGCACCCGCGGATCGTCGTAGCGTTCGACAACGATCTTGTCGTCCGGGCCGAGCCAGCGGAAGTTGGTATTGATGGAATCGATCCGGGTCTGGGCCGACGCCTCGCCTCCGAGTAACGAGGTACCCAGCAATCCACCCAGCATCGCCATCACGACACCGGCAACTGTTAACGAGAAGCGCATCGAGTTCATCCTTTCGCGTTTCAGTCGCCCCGCAGATGCTTCGCCAGGTCCGCGAGGATCGCGGCGGTGGCGCCCCAGATGAAATGTTCCGGATGCGGCCAGACCCAGGTACTCCCGCCAAGTCCCCTGGACGTGCTGCCGCTGGCGCCTCGGCGCGTCCGGGTCGAGCACGACGTCGAGCGGAAGCTCGAACACCGCATCCACCTCGTGCGGTGAAAGCGTGAACACGAGTTCGGGCGGGACCAGGCCGAGGACGGGCGTGATCCGGTAGCCGGTGCCAGTGACGTAGTTTCGCATGCGTCCGAGAACGTCAACCGACCCGGCCGGTAGTCCGATCTCCTCCCAGGCTTCCCGCAGCGCCGCGGCTTCCGGACCGTTGTCCTCGGGATCGATGCGGCCTCCGGGAAAGCTGATCTGTCCGGCATGCTGGGCCAGGTGGGAGGTCCTTTTGGTCAGCAGGATGCCGGGCTTGTCGCCCATGACCACGGGCACCAGCACCGCGGCTGGTTTCAGGCGCCTGGGGTCCTCGGTGGCCTGGTGGGTGGATGCCGCCGGATGGAAGGATGCCGACAGGGTTGATGCCGACGGGGTGGATGCTGGCGCGTCGTCGCCGTGCTCGGTGGCTGATTCGCCGGACTGGGCGATCCGCACCAGCCGCGTGCGCAATTCCGCCGGGGTCACCCCTCGCCGGGGGGCAAATCGCCCAGGGAAAAGAACTGGCCCTGGCTCCACACGCCAAGAACACGGCGGCTGCCAAGCCATCGCGGGACGGCGAGGGCGACGAGTTCGTAGTAGGTGGCTCGGTTGATGCGCGCCTCGACGCCAAGGTGGCCGGCGGCACCGGGCCGGATCAGGATGTAAGGGGTTGGCTCGCAGGTGATGATGTCGTGGGAAATCCGGATCGGATGCTCGGGTCCGGCGGTGACGATCTCGTCAACGTTGGTGCGGAAGGAGAGAACCTGATGTTGGCCCTCGCCCGCCCAGTCCAGCTCGACGGCGACGAACGGGGCGTCCTCGACTTCGATCCGGCCACGCTCCGCCGGGGTCTGCAGCCACCAGCTCCCGTCTTCCTCGCGCCGCAGCACGCTGGCGAAGAGGCACACCAGCTCCTTCCGGTTGATCGGCGTGCCTCGGTAAAGCCAGGTGCCGTCTCGCCGGATCACGAACGGTAAATTCCCACACTCGGCGGGCGGGCGCGCCGGGCGTCGTTTGCGCGCATCCCGCTCGGGACGCTCCAGCGCGTCGCCGGCGTTCAAGTAGGATGCCCTGGCTGTCTGCAAGCAGCCGCTCGATGCCTGAGCCGGCGGCGGACAACCGTGGACGGCTGCTCCGTCCGCTCCACCGAGACGCTTTGGCGAAGCAGCAGGTGAGGGTCCGGAAACCTGCGAGGCGGCGATAATGTTGGGCACGCCAGTGTCGTTCACGTATGCATCTCCACTGGAAGCCGGATTTCCTCGAACACAAAAGATATAGGGAGCATCCCCCCTTTGGCAAAAGGGGCCTATATGCTCAACGGCACACAATCGCAGAGGGCGCAATTTGTAATGTCAGGCGGTATGGCTGCAACGCCACAGGGTTTTTCCAATGATCGGCATGGCTCAGGCTTCGATGACCCCAATGCCGTTCTCGCGGCGGCCGAGGCGCTTGGTGCCCGCATCGCTCAGGTTCGCACCGCCATTGGCCATGTCATCTTCGGCCAGGGCGACGTCGTCGATCAGACCCTGATCACACTGCTGTCGGGTGGCCACGTCCTGCTGGTGGGGGTTCCCGGCCTGGGCAAGAGCCGGC
The DNA here is from genome assembly GCA_963758415.1 of uncultured Alphaproteobacteria bacterium. GTDB lineage: Bacteria > Pseudomonadota > Alphaproteobacteria > Acetobacterales > Acetobacteraceae > Rhodopila. The sequence continues at coordinate 13,214 of CAVWVL010000001.1, forward strand.
TGGTGGAGACCCTCGGCGTGGTGCTTGGCATGGCGACCAAGCGGATTCAGTTTACGCCGGACCTGATGCCGGCCGACATCGTCGGCAGCGAGGTGCTGGATGAGACCGAGGGGCGCCGTGCCTTTCGCTTCGTCCCGGGGCCGGTGTTCTGCCAGTTGCTGATGGCGGACGAGATCAACCGAGCCAGTCCGCGCACGCAGTCAGCGCTGCTGCAGGCCATGCAGGAGCAACGGGTGGCGGTCAGCGGCGTCGAGCATCCGTTGCCGCGGCCGTTTCATGTGCTGGCGACGCAGAACCCGATCGAGCAGGAGGGCACCTATCCGCTGCCCGAGGCGCAGCTCGACCGTTTCCTGCTGGAGGTCAACGTGAGCTATCCTGACCAGGAGGCGGAACGGACGATGCTGCTGGCGACCACCGGTTCGACCGAGGCACGCCCGGCGCAGGCGATGACCGCGGAGGAGCTGATGTCGGCTCAGGCGCTGGTCCGGCGCTTGCCCGTGGGTGAGAAGGTGGTGGACGCGATCCTGTCGCTGGTGCGTGGCTGTCGTCCCGAAACCGCCAGCGATGAGATCGTTCGCCGCCACGTCGCCTGGGGTCCCGGGCCGCGGGCGGCGCAGGCGCTGATGCTGGCAAGCCGAGCGCGGGCGTTGCTGGATGCGCGGCTGGCACCGAGTGTGGACGATATCGTCGCCCTCGCCAGACCGGTGCTGCGGCATCGCATGGCGCTGAGCTTTTCGGCCCGTGCTGACGGGATTGTGCTGCCTGAAGTCATCGACCGACTGGTGGGGCAACTGGGATAGTATAATTGTCGTGCAGAACAGCGGGATCGGACGACCTTGGTCGACGAGCGGACTGATTAGTGCCATCTGACGCGCTTGCAGCCGAGGCGCTCGGCTCCCGGCTTCCTGCCTTGCTGGTTGCGGCGGATCGGGTTGCTTCCACCGTGGCCCAGGGCGTGCATGGCCGAAGACGTGTCGGTCAGGGTGACAGCTTCTGGCAATTCCGCCGCTTCGTCTCCGGGGATCCCCTGGCACGAATCGACTGGCGGCAATCGGCCAAGTCTGGCCGCGAAGCCCCGGAGGGCTGGTTCATCCGGGAGACCGAGTGGGAGGCGGCGCAGACCGTCTGCCTGTGGCGCGACGGCTCGGCGTCGATGCACTGGCGATCACGCAGTGTTCCCGTGCACAAGCGCGAGCGCGCCGAACTGTTGCTGCTGGCCCTGGCGTCGCTGCTGCTGCGGGGCGGCGAGCGCGTGATGATGATGCGCGACGGCGCTCGGCCTATTGCCAGCCGCTCCGGGCTGGATCGCCTGGCGGCGGAGTTGATCGGGCCGGATGACGAAAACGGCCTGCCGCCGTCGGTTCGCCTGCCGCGTCATGGCACGGTGGTACTGTTCAGCGATTTTCTTTCGTCGCCTGAGGATATCCGGGCGCTGCTTGGGCGGTTCGCCGCGGTCCCGGTCACCGGATTTCTGATGCAAATCCTCGATCCGGCCGAGGCGGTGCTGCCGTATCGCGGGCGGGTGCGCTTTCGCGGGCTGGAGCGGGACGGCGACACGCTGGTGCCGCGCGTGGAGTCAGTGCGGGACGCCTACGCGGTGCGGCTTAAGGCGCAGCAGGACGAGCTGGCATCGATCTGCGCGACGGTGGGTTTCGGGTTCGGCGTGCACCACACCGACCACACTCCGGAGATGGCCCTGCTCACCCTCTATGCGGCACTGGCGGCGCGATAAATGTTTGCTCTCCCGATCTTTGTCGCCCCCTGGGTCCTGGTGGGCCTGCTGGCGCTGCCAATGCTGTGGTGGCTGCTACGGGTGACGCCGCCGGCGCCGCGATCAGAGGATTTTCCGGCGGTCAGGTTCCTGTTCGGCCTGCATGCGACCGAGGAGACCCCTGCCCGCACCCCGTGGTGGCTGATGGCGTTGCGCATGATCGCAGCGGCGCTGGTCATTCTGGCGCTGGCGCGGCCGGTGCTTGACGCCGGTTCGGCGCTGGCCGGCAAGGGTCCGGTCCTGCTGGTGGTGGACAACGGCTGGGCGGCGGCGAGCGACTGGGCGCGGCGCAAGGAGGCCGCCGGGACGCTGCTCGACCGGGCCGAGCGGGCCGGGCGCAAGGGCGTGCTGATGCCGACGGCGCCTGACGGCAGCGGCGCGGCTGTGGCCGTCTCGGCCGAGATGCCGATCCCCGAATTGCGTGCCCGTCTGGCCGCGTTGCAACCCCAGCCCTGGCCGCCTGACCGCGCCGCCGCCACGGCCGCGCTGCGCGCCTGGCAGAACAGTGGCGCTCAGACGGGGGGCGCCCATTCCGCGGGAGCCTCGGCGGTGTATGTGCCCGACGGACTGACTGACGGGGGTGATTTTGCCGCCTTCGCCGAGGCGCTGCGGGACGTCGGCCCGGTGACCGAGGTGTGTTGCGACGCTGCCTCCCCGGTGCTGCTGCTGCCGCCGACGAGCGAGGCCGACAGGTTGGTCGTGCATGTGGCGCAGGTGCCTCGGGCCACCGTGACGGACGCGGCCGTCATGGCGCAGAGCGGGGACGGACGGACGCTGGCGCGCACCACGCTGTCCATTGCCGCGGGCGAAACGTCGGGTTCGTCCGGTATCGTTCTGCCGCCGGAGCTGCGTAACCGGCTCAACCGGCTGGTGCTGGAAGGTCCGCCGAGCGCGGGGTCGGTGGTTTTGCTGGATGAGCGGTGGCGGCGTCGTCCGGTCGGGCTGCTGTCCGGTGATCAGTCCTCGGCCGAGACGCCGTTCGCCGGACCGTTGTACTTTTTGCGCCGAGCGCTGGAGCCGTTCACGGAACTGCGGGCGGGCGATGCGGCGACGCTGCTGAAGCGGGACATTTCCGTTCTCGTGCTGGCAGATCGGCCGCTGCCGGACGGGGCGGAGCGGGACGCGCTGGCCGATTGGGTGCGCAAGGGCGGGCTGCTGATCCGGTTTGCTGGTCCGCGAACCGCCGAGGAGGCGGGCAGCGACACCGACACGTTGCTGCCGGTACGGCTGCTCAGTGGCGACCGGCAGCTTGGCGGCGCCTTGTCCTGGAGCCAGCCGGCTGGTCTCGCGCCGTTCACGCCCGGCACGCCATTCGCGGACGTGGTGGTGCCGGAGGAGGTGCGGATCAACCGCCAGGTGCTGGCCGAGCCGAGCGCGGAGCTGGCGATGCATACCTGGGCGAGTTTGGCTGACGGAACACCGCTGGTGACGGAGGCGACACTGGGGGCGGGCCGCATCGTGCTGTTCCATGTCACTGCCAACGCTGACTGGTCCAACCTGCCGCTATCGGGCCTGTTCGTCGACATGCTGCGCCGTCTGGTCGCGCTGTCGGCCGGGGTGGCGGCGGCGCAGGAGGCAACGATGCTGGCGCCGGCTCAGTCGCTCGACGGGTTCGGGTTGCTAACGCAGCCGCCCGCGGCGGCAACCGCGTTGCGCGGAGACAGTTTTGCCCATACGCCGGTGTCGCCACGCCACCCGCCCGGATTGTATGGCCCGGAAAACGGGCGGCAGGCATTGAACCTGGGCACCAGCCTGCCTGTACCGGAGGCAGCGCCGCCGATTACCGGCGCAACCCTGGAGACGCTGGCGGGATCGGCGCAGCAACGCGCGCTGGGACCGCCGTTGCTGGCGGCGGCGATCCTGCTGCTGTGCATCGATATGCTGATCTCGCTGGGACTGCGCGGACTGCTGCGCGCCCGGGTTTCCGCCACCGCGGCCGGGTTGCTCGTGCTGCTGGCGATGCCGGCGGCGCACGCGCTGGACAGCAGCAACAATCCCGCGGTCGACACCAGGCTGGGCTATATCGCGTCGGGCGACACCCAGGTGGACGGGATCGCCAGGTCGGGGCTGGAGGGGTTGTCCGAGTACGTCAACCGCCGCACCGCCGCGACCCTGTTCGAGCCCGATCCGGTGCGCCCCGGCCAGACCGACCTGAGTGTTTATCCACTGCTGTACTGGCCGATCATCGCCGACGCCGAGCCACTGACCTCGGATCAGACCGCGGCGCTGAATGACTACATGAGCCGGGGCGGGATCATCCTGATCGACACACGTGACGCCGGGTCGGGCAGCGGCTTTGCTCCCGGCACCGAGGAGGCACTGCGACGGCTCAGCCGTGGCCTGATGGTTCCGCCGCTGGCGCCGCTGACCGGAGAGCATGTGCTGTCACGGTCGTTCTATCTGCTGTCGGATTTCCCCGGCCGGTTCACCGGCGACACGGTCTGGGTGCAGCGCGATCAGGACCGCGCCAACGACAGCGTCAGCCCGGTGATCATCGGCGGCAATGACTGGGCCGCGGCCTGGGTGGTGAACGAGGACGGCAGCAACCCGTATGCGGTGATTCCGGGCGGACAGCGGCAGCGCAGCCTGGCATATCGTTTCGGTGTCAATCTGGTGATGTATGCGCTGACGGGCAACTACAAGGGCGATCAGGTGCACGTGCCAGCGATCCTGCAGCGACTGGGGCAATAGGACGATGCGGCCGGAACAGGTCATTGCCTCGGTCCGCTTCGATCCCCTGTTGCCAATCTGGGCACTGGCGGCGCTTGGCGCGCTGTCCCTGGCGGTCGTGGCCGTGGGAGTGTGGCGACGCGGCCGCGGGTCGCTGCTGCGCCTGGCGGCGTTCGCGGTGCTGCTGCTGTGGCTCACCGGGCCTCGGCTGGTGCAGGAGACACGGCAGTCGCTGAAGGATATCGGGCTGCTGGTGGTCGATCACACCGCCTCGATGCAGGTCGGCGACCGCGCTCGGCTGGCGGAGGCGGCACGGCAGTCGATCGAGGCGCAGGCGGGGCGGGCCACCGATCTGGAGCTGCGGACCATCACCTTGCCGGAGGGCGGCAACGCCGGCACCCGTCTGTTCGGCGAGGTTGACCGGGCGCTTGCCGATATTCCGCGTTCGCGGCTGGCTGGCACTATCGCGATCACCGACGGCCAGCTCCACGATGTGCCGGCTGTGTCGCCGGGCGGGGCTCCGCTGAACCTGCTGCTGGCGGGACGCGGCGAGGAGACTGACCGCCGGCTGCGGGTGATCGAGGCGCCGGGATACGGGATCGTGGGGAAATCGGTCACGCTGCGGGTCGCGGTCGATGATCTGGGGACCACTGGCCGCACCGGGCCGGCCACCCTGACGGTGCGTCGCGACGGGCAGCCGTTCGTGGCGGAGAGTGTGCCGATCGGTGTCGAGCAATCGATCGAAGTGCCGATCACCCGAGCCGGGCCGACCGTCATCGAGATGTCGGCCGGTGCTTTACCGGGCGAGGTGTCGCAACTCAATAACCGTGCGGTGGTCGAGATCAACGGGGTGCGTGATCGGCTGCGGGTGCTGCTGATCTCGGGTGAGCCGCATCCTGGCGAGCGCACATGGCGGCGGTTGCTGAAGGCCGATCCGTCGGTCGACCTGGTGCATTTCACTATTCTGCGGCCGCCGGAGAAGGACGATCGCACGCCGCTGAACGAACTGGCGCTGATTGCTTTCCCGGTGCGGGAGCTGTTCGTCGACAAGATCGGCGAGTTCGACCTGATCATCCTGGACCGGTTTCAGAACCGTGGTCTGCTGCCGTTGCCGTATCTGATGAACATTGCCAACCGGGTGCGGCAGGGTGGCGCGCTGCTGATGAGCGTTGGCCCGGAATTCGCCGGTGCCAGTTCGCTGGCGTCGACGCCGCTTGGGGCTGTCCTGCCGGGTGGGCCAGCGCGGGGCGACGCGGTGGTGGATGGCCGGTTTCGGCCGCAGGTTTCGGATCTCGGCCAGCGTCACCCGGTGACCGAGGGGCTGGCTGGCGCTAATCTACCGGTGGCCGCGGGGGGTGCGCCCGGGGCGGCGACGCCAGGGAAGGATGCCCCCAAGGGAGCCGAGTGGGGACCCTGGTACCGTCGGATCACGCCAGGTCCGGTGAACGGCGAGGTTCTGTTGCGCACGCCGGATGGCGATCCGCTGCTCGCGTTGGACCGAGTGGGACAGGGGCGCACCGCGTTGCTGCTGTCGGATCAGATCTGGCTGTGGTCGCGCGGGCATGAGGGCGGTGGTCCTCAGGCGGAGTTGCTGCGGCGGATCGCTCATTGGCTGATGCAGGAACCGGACCTGGAGGAGAACGCGCTGACGGCGCGGGTGACCGACGGGCGGTTGCAGATCGAGCGCCGGTCCACTGATGCGGCTCCGCCCGGGCAGGTGACCGTCACCGATCCAGACGGCAAGACGGAGACGGTCGGGTTGCGGGAGGCCTCGCCCGGCCGCGCGACGGCGTCTCGGGTGGCGACGGTGCCGGGTGTGTGGCGGGTGTCGCAGGGGCAGCAGGCGGCCTATGCGGCGGCGGGTGCGGCCAATCCGCCGGAGCTGGCTGACCTGCGCGCGACGGCTACGGTCGCCGGGGGTTTGGCGCGGGCGTCCGGGGGTGGGGTGCACTGGCTGGCTGGGGCGGGCAATGACGTGAACGTGCCGGAACTGCGACGGACCGAGGAGGGGAGTGCCGCGTCGGGCAGCGCCTGGATCGGCATGGAGCGGCGGCACGACCACGTGGTGACCGGCGTGGCGGCGCTGGAACTGCTGCCGGGGTGGGTGTCGCTGCCGGTGATGGTCGGGCTGCTGCTGCTGGCGTGGCGGCGCGAGGGGCGGTAGGGAGTTGGCGGAACGCAGGCGCGGATGTTTGCGGAATGGTCTCGGTTCGCCGCCGATGAACGGGGCGGTTGCATCGGCGACCGCGTTGCAGCACGTGGCGACATCTACTGCCGGATCGGCCCCTGCGCCCCTCGGAGGATTATTCAGCGTATGACGTTCCACTTAGCCTGACCAACAAGGCTAAGGCATTTATTACACCAGAGAGTCAGATGTCGGTGGGGATGAAATACGCGATCTGGCTCTATAGGGGAGCCCCATGCGAAGGGCAGGACGCACCCCATATCGCAGCGAACGGCGGACGATATGAGGTCGCCAAGGGGATGCTTCTGAACGGTGCCGGACTTTGATTTATGAGGGCGATCTGGCGTCGACCTGCCTGGTCAAAGCCGCATTACAGCGTGTTGAACGAGATACCAATCGGGACGTCGCGCTCGAGCACCCGAAACTACGTCGCCGTTGCGGAGCCCAGCCGGCGACGGATATAGAGGGTGGATCAGCTTTTTGCGGCGGACCGTCGGGAGCAAATGGCGACGCAAGCACGGGACTCACTGGCCTCTGCGATCGAAGCCGGGGGACGTTGCCGCCGGCAAAGGACGGCGATCCCGACGTATTGGGAACAGCAGCATGAGCGATCTCTACGACACCGACATCCCGCTCTGGTCCGAGCGGCAACGCGATCTGCTGAAACGGGTCGCGGCGGGCGAGCCGATGAACGAGGCGCCCGACTGGCCGAACATCATCACGGAAATCGAGAGCGTGGGCAGCGAGCAACTTCACCAGGTCGAGTCGCTGTTGGCTCACGCGTTGCGCAACATTCTGAAGGCCGAGGCCTGGCCGTTGTCACCTGAAGTGCCGCACTGGCAGGCTGAGGCGCGGGTGTTTCGCGGCGACGCCAGCAGCCGGTACGCGCCCTCCATGCGCCAGCGGATCGATCTGGCGAAGTTATATCGGCGAGCGTTGCGCGGCCTGCCGGAAACGATCGATGGGCAGCCGCCATTGCCCGTGCGACCGACCTGCCCGGTGACGCTGGACGAGCTGCTGAGCGAGGAGCCGTGACCTTGATCCGCCGCCGGGACCCAGTGCGGATCCGTCACCAAGACTTCAGGGCGCGGAGGGTCGGGGTCTTCTTGAATGCGTGGGCGTCCATGCGGGCGAGCAGCCGGTCGAGCAGTTCGATCGCGGCGCCGACGAAGGGACCCTTGTTCAGCATGACGCATTCGGCGCGCCCGGCCATCGCAGCGTCGGTCATTTCGCCACGAGATTGAACGCCGCGGGAGACGAAGCCCTCCAGCACCTGGGTTGCCCAGATCGCCGGGACGCATGCGGCCTCGCAAATCCAGAGGATTTCCTCCTGCATTTCGGCCAGGCGCTCGAAACCGATCTCGGCGGCCAGGTCGCCACGGGCAATCATCACGCCGAAGGGGCGTCGGCCGGTGACACTGGCGATCAGGCCGGGCAGGTTTTTTACCGCCTCCGGCCGCTCGATCTTGGCAACGAGGCCGAGCGGGCGGTCGGGGGCGCCGAACCGTTCGAGGGCGTGTTCCAGGAGGTCGATATCTTCGGGGCGGCTCACGAAAGAGTACCCGAGCATGTCGGCATATTCGACGACGGTCGCGAGGTCGCGTTCGTCCTTGGCGGTGAGCGGCGACAGGCCGAGCGTGGTGTCGGGCAGGTTGAGGCCTTTTTCGGGCTTGAATTTGATGCCGCCGGCCTTGGTCCGGCCGACGCGTATAACGGCCTCGCCAGCGCTGACGCTCTCGACGATGCCCTCGAGTTTGCTGTCGTCGTAACGCATGCGATCACCGACGTTGAGGCGGTTGACCATCTCGGGCAGCGAGACTGCGGCGGAAAACGGCACGTCGGGCGTGGCTCGGGGCGGCCCGGCGGCAACCAGGCGAAAGGCGTCCCCGGTCTGAAGCTTGCGCTTGCCGTCGGGGACGATGACGGATTCAGTGCGGATCTTGGGACCCGCGATGTCCATCAGCACGGTCAGCCGGCGGCCGACGACGGTGCTTGCGGTGCGCACGTGGGCCGCCATGGCCCGCCAGGCCAGGTTGTCATCGTGGGCGCAGTTGATCCGGGCGATGTCCATGCCCCGGCGTGCCAGGTCGATGACGAAGTCCGGATCGCCGGCCGCCTCGCTGGGCAGCGTGACCATGACGCGGCTACGGCGGTGCAGTGGCGGCGGGCCGAACAAGGTGTCCGTGGCCTGGGTGAGTCGTGCCTCGCCGGCGAAGAAGACGGCTTCCGAGGGGGCGGGGAACGGCGCCGGGCGGCCCGTCATGGTGGCGAGGGCGGCGAGAACCGCATCCAACGTCGGCAGGACCCGGCTTTCCAGCCGGCCGAGGGAGGAGAGACCGTGCCACATCAGCCGTCGCTGCAAGGGACGCAGATCGTGGTGACGCAGGGCAAGGTAGTGGGCGAGGTTCGGCATGGGGTCATCGGGGCGGGCGGCGACGGGTCCGGTGGCTTCGGCAACGGAGGCGCGCAGGGCGAGAACCTCATCCATGAGCAGGTCGGCGGTGGCGGGCGAGGCGGGCATATCCATTGGGTCTTCCTCTGTCGACGCGTGGTGGAGTGGCCGGCTTGGAGTGCCAGAACTTCGCGTCCGGTCGCTGCCGGGAGAATTAGCAGGAGCTGGATTGCGCCACATTGATCCAGGTCTTTCGGGATCGACACGATGTGCCGAGTCTCGGAGGCGTATGGCTACCCCGGGGGCGTGGTTTTCCCGGCAATGAAGAATGGTTGCGCCACGGCAGCCTGACTGTACACTTCCCGCATGCTCGCGGTCGGCTGCCTCATCCCGGTGATCCTGGCTATCGTCGGCGGTGCCGTTGGCTTTGCCCTCGGCAGCACCGCCGCAGGCCTCTGGGGCGGTGCTGCCGGCTTCGCGGTCGGGGTTGCAGCCTTGGTCACATTGGTCTGGGCGTTTGAGCGCGAGAAAAAGTTTTAGCGCCAGCGCCTTCGCTGGGCGGATCGGCTTCTCCGCCGGGTGCCCTCTTGTTCAAGATCTCTGCCGGCAGCAACCGGGCGGTTCGTTACCGGGTCAGTCGTCGTCGAACAGGATGCGGTTCGCGGCGCCTTCCATGTCGTCGTACTGGCCGGTGCGCAGCGACCACAGAAAGAAGCACAGGCCGCCGGCTCCCATGGCGAGGCTGAGGCCAAGCAGATAGAGGATGATGGTCATCGGTCGGGACCTCCCCTAGGGCCTCGGTGCAGGCGAAGACTGTTGGCGATCACCAGCAGGGAGGAACTCGACATTGCGGCGGCGGCGAGCCAGGGGGTTACCCAGCCGGCAACCGCCAGGGGAACCATCACGACGTTGTAGCCGATCGACAGGGCGATGTTCTGCCGCATCACGGAACGCGCCCGACGCGCTGTTTGCAGTGCCAGGGCGACGGGTGCCAGGTTGGCGCCCTGGAATACCAGATCGGCCACGGTCTGGCTGACGTCCGCGGCCGTCGCGGGCGACGCTGAAACCGACGCGGCGGCCAGCGCGGGACTGTCATTCAGGCCGTCCCCAACCATCAGTATTTTCCTGCCTTGCGCACCCCATTCTTCCAGCAGCGCGACCTTGCCGACCGGGGAGCACCCTGCCCGCCACTCGTCGATGCCAAGGACCGAAGCGACGTGCGCGACCTGTCCGGGCCGATCGCCGGACACTAGCTTGACGGTTAGCCCCATGTCGAGCAGCCGACGGATCGTGGCGCGGGCGTCGGCGCGAGGCCGCTCGTCGAAGCTGAAGCGAACCGGGGCCACTCCGGGGCGAGCCATCCACATCTCCGGCCCGGTGGCGGCGTCTTCCGGGTTGCCGCAAAAGGCCCGGCTGCCCAAGCGGATCTCGCCCGCCGGCGTCATGCGGGTCAGGCCCTGCGCGGGATGTTCCACTACGTCGTCAGCCGCCGCCACCGGACCGGCGGCGGCGGCGAGGGAGCGCGCCAGGGGGTGGCGGCTGGACAGCGCCATCGCGGCGGCCTCGGACAGCGCGCCGGGGTCGGGATGGCCGACCAGCGCCAGCAAAGGCTCGGTGAGCGTGCCGGTCTTGTCGAACACGACGGTGTCCACCGCGGCGAGGCGCTCCAACGCGGTGGGCGACTTCAGCAGCATGCCGCCGCGGAACAGGCGCCCGGTGGCGATCACCTGCACCGCCGGCACCGCAAGCGCCAGGGCGCACGGGCAGGTGATGATCAACACGGCGGCGGCGGTCAGCAGCGCCTGGCCGACCGGCACACCGGCGACGAAGAACCACCACAGGAAGGTGGCCAGCGCGCAGAGATGCACCGCCGGGGCGTAGCGGCGTGCCACCCGGTCGGCGAGGACAACGAAACGGCCCCGCCGGGTCTCGGCCGCTTCGATCAGGCGAACGCATTCGGCCAGCAGCGTGGCATCGCCGGTCGCCGCGGCGCGGATGGTCAGCGCGGCGCCCAGATTGAGCGTGCCGGCGAATACCTTGGTTCCGGGTTCGGCGGCGACGGGAAGGCTCTCGCCGGTGACCAGGCTGGCATCGAGCATCGCCGATCCACGCTCCACCGCGCCATCGACGCCGATGCGCTCACCGGTCGCCACCAGGACACGGTCGCCCTCGACCACCTGTTGCTGGCCCCGGCGCAGGGTGGTCCCGTCGGCTTGCAGCACGGTGACATCGATCGTCCGCAACGCCAGCAACTGCTCCGCCGTCGCCCGCGCTCGGCCGCGCGCCCGGTGGTCCAGCACACGGCCGACGAGCAGGAAGAACAGTAGGGTGACGGCGGAGTCGAAGTAGGTGTGGGCGCCGCCGGTCGCTGTCTCCACCAGGCTCATGCCGGTGACCAGGATGACCCCTACCGTGATCGGCACGTCCATGTTGGTCCGGCGCTGGCGCAGGGCGGCCCACGCGGAGGCGAAGAACGGCCGGCCGGCATAGGCGATCGCGGGCATGGCGATCAGCGCGGAGACCCAGTGCAGCAGCCCGACGGTTGCCGGGCCGGTGCGATCCTCGACGGCGCCGCGCTGACCGGCCCAGATGCCGATCGAGATCAGCATCACGTTGCCGGCGGCGAAGCCCGCGACGGCCAGGGCGCGCAGCAGTGTCCGCCCGGTGCGGTCCTGCGCCGCCGCAAGCGCCGAGGTGTCGAATGGCACCAGGCGGTAGCCGAGTGCTTCGATGCGGGCCACCAGGTGGTCGGCATGCTCGGGGAGGCCTCGCCACACCAGGCGCAGGCGGCGGGTGGTCATGTTGACGCGGCCAACCAGCACGTCTGGCTCCTGCGCCAGCACCTGTTCGATCAGCCAGACACAGGCGCCGCACTGCAGACCGTCCACCGCGAGCGTCAGTTCGCGCGTCGCATCCGCCCGCGTGGTGATGTGCCGAATCAGGTCGTGCCGTTCGGCTGGTTCAGGCTTTGGCGGCCGCGCATCAGCCGCGAGCACGCGCTGGCGATAGTAGCGTCCGAGACCGAGACCTTGGATGATGTCGTGAGCGGCCGCGCAGCCGGGGCAGCAGAAGCGACGGCCGGGCGCCGCGGGCAGGCCGCAATGGGCGCAGATCGTGTCGGCGGCACTGGCGGAGGTCAGCGGCAGGTCAAGCGTCGCGCTCATGTCCGGCGGGGCGGCATCAGCGAACGATGACTCGCCGCGTGGTGCTGGTGGTTTGGCCGCCGGCGTGGACCGTCACCATCAGGTCCCACTGACCCGAGAACAGTGTTTGTTCGGACTGAAACCTGCCCGCCCCGACGGACTGGAAGTCGAGGGGTGTCATTTCCATGGGGCCCACCGGGCGTTCGGCATGGGCCTCGAGCGCGTCGGGGGCGAGCGGCACGCCGGCCTGGTCGATGAGATGCAGGATTGGATGGCGATTTTGGTCCAGGCTGGACTCGATCCGCCAGCCCAGGGCCACCTGCTGTGCCGCTGCGTGCAGCACTCGCCCGTAGCCGTTGCTAAGATCGAAACCGTCGGTGCCGGCGGTCCCGGGAAAGCTTCGCACCGCAGTGTAGACCATGTATGCGTTCACCGCGAAGGCGAAGCCCATGGCGCCGATCAGCCCGAGAGGGAACCAGCGCCAGACCGTCGTGTTCATTTGTTTACCGTTCCAGTCGGAGTCCCCGGCGCGTAGCTGGCCGGCCCCATGAAGGTTGAGTGATAGGTCGTTCGCGCTCCGGTAACAGTATCGCGCAAGACGAAATCTACCGGCTGCGAACCGTCGACGAGTGAAGCAGGCCGAGCGGTAACGAGCAGACGGAATGTGTCGACGTGATCGGAGGGGGCGGTGATGCGCAGCACCGGCACGCGTGCCGGATCGCCCTCGGCGACGGACATGACGGCGCCCGGCAGCCCTTCGATGCTGAGGTCAAAGGCGGCGTTGCTTCGTGTCTTGTTGGCGATCTTCATGGTGTAGCCGTTGCGCAGGCTGGCGTCGGCGAGCGGCACGAACAGCGGTGCCCGGTCACGCAGCACCGAAAGTCCCATCGTCGATCGCATCGCCAGAGCGGCGGTGAGAGAGGCCATGGCGAGCAGCAGGGCCGAGACGTAGATCACGGTGCGGGGGCGAAGGAAGCGGACCGGTTCGTGGCGGCCCTCCTTCTTGGCCGCCTGTCGCGACAGGGTGTCCCAGGCGATCAGCCATTTGTCGCGGCCGGTTCGCTCCATTACGTGATTACACGCGTCCATACAGAGGCCGCAGTTAATGCACTCGAGCTGGATGCCGTCGCGGATGTCGATGCCGGTCGGGCAGGCGGTGACACAGGCGCCGCAGTCGATGCAGTCGCCGGCGGGCGGGGCGTCTTCGTGACGCTTGCCGCGGATACGTGGCTCGCCGCGCCAGGCCTGGTAGGTCACGGTGAAGGTCTGTTCGTCGAGCATTGCCGACTGGAAGCGGGGCCAGGGGCACATGTAGGTGCAGACCTGCTCGCGCGCCCAGCCGGCCAGGACGTAGGTCGTGAGGGTGAACAGTCCGGTGAAGAAATAGACCTGCGTCGCGGCGGTGCCGGTCCAGAACTCGACCGTGACGGTGGGGGCATCGACGTAGTACATGATCCAGGCGCCACCGGTCCAGAAGGCGATGCCGATCCAGATCACATGTTTGGCCAGCTTGCGCCAGATCGTATCGAACGAAACCGGCTCGGCGTCGCGCTGCATGCGTTTGTTGCGGTCGCCTTCGAGGATACGCTCGACCCACATGAAAAGGTCGGTCCACACGGTCTGGGGGCAGGTGTAGCCGCACCAGACCCGTCCGACGACGCTGGTGACCAGGAACAGGCCGACCGCGGCGATGATCAGCAGTCCGGCCAGCAGCCAGATATCCTGCGGCCAGAGTTCCAGACTGAAGAAGTAGAAGCGCTCGTTGGCGAGATCGAGCAGCACGGCCTGGTTGGGCTGGCCGGGCCCGCGGTCCCAGCGCAGCCAAGGCAGCGCGTAGTATACTGCCAGACAAGCCACCAGCACCGCCCATTTGATCTGACGTATCTGGCCGTGCACGGATTTCGGGTAGACCTTTACACGGTTGGCGAACAGGTGTTCACCCGCGGCCTCCTGCTGCAACTGGATCTGGCGGGCGCTGTTGCTGATGCGTGCCACGCTGCATGGCTCCTAATCGCCGCCGCCGAGGGAGTGGACATACAGCGTAACCGCTTTGATCGTTGCGGGATCGAGGCGCGGTGACCAGTTCGGCATGACGCCCTGTCGCGGCGAGTTGATCTGCGCAACGATGGTGTCGCGGCTGTCGCCGTAGAGATGAACGTGGCTGGCCAGACGGGGCGCGCCGACGGTGTGGCTGCCGAGTCCCTGCGGGCCATGGCAGACGGCGCAGTTGTCAGCGAACAGTTTGGCGCCGGCGGAGACGTCCTGACCCTCCGTCGGATGGCCGTAGAATGTTGACCAGACGAAGTCGGCGATCTGCTGGATTTCCGGTGGCTTGAGAATGCCATCGGCGCCGAAGCGGGGCATGGCGCTTTGGCGGGCGTCGGGATCGCCGCTGCGGATGCCGTGGGTAATGGTCTGCTGAATATCCTGCGGCGTGCCACCCCAGATCCATGCTCCGGCCGCCAGCGCGGGATAGCCGGGCCGACCGGCCCCGCCCGCGCCATGGCAGGGCTGGCAGTTTTCGGCGAAGGCGATCCGGCCGCCGGTCAGCGCCACTTCCTGCAGTGCCGGATCGGCATTGATTTCGGCAAAGGACAGTGTGGCGATCTTGTCCATCAGGAATTTACGCTGGGTGGTGATCTGGGCGACGTCGGCGTCGACCGTGTGTCGCTGCGAATAACCCAGGATGCCATGGAAATAGTTGGTTCCGTAGGGAATGCCCGGATAGAGGATGAACATGCCGAACGCAATTGCGATACAGGCATAGAAGACATACAGCCACCATTTCGGCAGCGGCGTGTTGAGTTCCTTGATCCCGTCCCACTCGTGGCCGGTGGTGTCGCGGCCGGAAAAGGCGTCCTTTTCGATCTTGGTTGGCACTACACGTCATCCTCGAGCGGAATACGCCCTTGCTGTTCGAACTCATCCTTGCGGCTGGGCCAATAAGTGGAGACGACGATCACGACGAAGATCAGGGTCATGATCACGACCGAGTAATGTTCGAACCAATGCACCATCGGAAGAAGCGTACTCATTGCCGCAGCCTTTCGGTGTTGACGTCGGCGAAATTCACCAGGGTGCCGAGCATCTGGAGGTAGGCGACGAGGGCGTCCATTTCGGTGACGTTGTGGCCGTCGCCGGGCACGATGTTCGCCTTGGGATAATGTGCCAGCAGCTTGGCGGTGTCGGCGTTGGGGTCGGCCTGAGCCAGCAGATCGGCACGGGCGGTGGCGACTTCCTCATCGGTGTATGGCACGCCGACGTGACGCAGCGCGTTCAGGTGGTCATCGATATCATCCGGATCGATCTTGTTGTCCGCCAGGAATGCGTAGTGAGGCATTAGCGATTCCGGTACCAGTTCCTGCGGGTTCTTGAGATGCGCGTAGTGCCAGTCGCTGGAGTATTTCGCGCCGACGCGAGCCAGATCGGGTCCGATGCGCTTGGAGCCCCACTGGAACGGATGATCGTACATGCTCTCGGCGGCGATCGAGTAGTGGCCGTAACGTTCCACCTCGTCGCGCAGGGTGCGGATCTGCTGACTGTGGCATAGGTAGCAGCCCTCGCGGACGTAGATGTCGCGGCCGCGCAGTTCCAGCGGCGAGTAGGGACGCATGCCCTCGACGTGCTCGACGGTCGTTTCAATTGTAAACAGAGGTGTGATTTCGACGATGCCGCCGACCGCGACGGTCAGCAGCGAGCCGATGAGCAGGTAGATCGCGTTCTTCTCGAAAAATTCGTGGCTGATGAACATGGCTTTATTCTCCCGCCACGAGGGCTGCGTCCGGCGGCAGCGATGCTCCGAGGCCGCCACGGATCCGAGGCATTTCCGTCGTCGGGCTGTAGACGGTGCGGAGCAGGTTGTAGACCATGATGAGAGCTCCGGCCAGGAAGAAGACGCCGCCCAGCATCCGGATGACGTAGAACGGATGCACCGCGATGACCGATTCGACGAATGAATACTGCAGGAAGCCGAACTGGTCGTAGGCGCGCCACATCAGGCCCTCCATGATGCCGGCGACCCACATCGAAACGATGTAGAGGACGATCCCCATGGTGGCGATCCAGTAGTGCCAGGACGCCAGCCGGGTGGAGTAAAGCGCGCGGCGGTCCCAGAGCACCGGCACGAGATAGTACAGTGCGCCGAAGGAGATGAAGGCGACCCAGCCCAGGGCGCCGGAGTGCACGTGGCCGATGGTCCAGTCGGTATAGTGCGACAGCGCATTGACCTGTTTCACCGACATCACCGGACCCTCGAAGGTGGACATGCCGTAGAAGCCGACGGCGGTGACGGAGAAGCGCAGACCCGGATCGGTGCGGAGTTTGTCCCATGCCCCTGACAAGGTCATGATGCCGTTGATCATGCCGCCCCATGACGGCATCCACAGCATGATGGAAAATGCCATTCCGAGCGTCTGGGTCCAGTCTGGCAGGGCGGTGTAGAGCAGGTGATGCGGACCGGCCCAGATGTAGAGGAAGATCAGAGTCCAGAAGTGCACGATGGACAGCCGGTAGGAATACACCGGACGGTTCGCCGCTTTCGGAATGAAGTAGTACATCATGCCGAGGAAGCCGGCGGTGAGGAAGAAGCCGACGGCATTGTGGCCGTACCACCACTGCACCAGGGCGTCCTGCACGCCGGAAAAAGCGGAATAGCTCTTTGCCGCGTAGATCGAGATCGGCCAGGTCAGATTGTTGACGATGTGCAACACCGCGATGGTGATGATGAACGCCAGATAGAACCAGTTGGCCACGTAGATGTGAGGCTCGGTGCGCTTAAGCAACGTGCCGACGAAGACCAGCAGATAGGCGACCCAGACGATGGTCAGCCAGACGTCGATGTGCCATTCCGGTTCGGCGTATTCGCGTCCCTTGCTGAAGCCCATGACGTAGCTCAGCGCCGCCATGACGATGAAGAACTGGTATCCCCAGAAAATGAAATTCGCCAGCGCCTCGCCGCCCCACAGCCGCGCTCGGCAGGTCCGCTGCACGACATAGAACGAGGTGCCGAGCAGCGCGGAACCGCCGAAGGCGAAGATTGCGGCGGAGGTGTGGACCGGGCGCAGACGGCCGAAGTTGATCCAGGGCAGGCCGAAATTCAGCGACGGCCAAGCCAGTTCGCTGGCGATATAGACACCCACCAGGAACGCAACGATGGCCCAGAACATGGTGGCGATGACGAACTTCTTCACCACCGCGTCATTGTAGATGACGTGCCTCGCGGGCAGGGCGAGGTCAGACATGGCTGACGACCCGCGCCGCCGCGCGAACTTGGTCCTGGCGGTCGAAATGTCGCCGTATCAGGCCAAACTCGAAACAAACGGCGAAGCCGCAGAGCGACAGGCCGAACACATACATTTCGTCGTCGACGGCACCAGCCGCGAGAAACAGGCCAATCAGGCCAAAGACCGCCATCATCGCACCGACGACGACCGCACCAGCATCCTCGTCCATCAAATCTTTCCCCTTGGGCTGGCACGCAGTGTGGAGCGGGTGGGGGCGGCCGGCATTGATCCGGATCAAAGTGTCCCTTTGAGAAACGGTGCATGGACCGGGGATGATTGGAGGCGTCACCTGGCTGGGCGAAGTGTGCTCGTCTGAGATCGGGCTGCGTGGCGGCCTGTTGCTGGGGCTTTTCGCGGCGGGTGTCAGCGGCAGCGTGATGCATTGCGCGCCGATGTGCGGCGGGTTCGTGCTCGGCCAGGTGTCGGAGCGTCTGGCCAGATTACCGGCGGCCCGGCTTTGCGAGGCGCGACGGATCGGCAGCGGCTTGCTGTTGCCGTACCACCTGGGACGGCTGACGACCTACGCCACGCTGGGGGCGGTCACGGCCGGTTCGGCGGCGATGCTGGGTCGGGTCGCATGGTTCGGCCCGCTGTCGGCCGGGCTGCTCGTGCTGGCCGCGGCATTGTTCCTGGCTCATGCGCTGCGGCGAATCACCCCAGGAGGCGCCTGGGCCATGAGGTGGCTCGACCGGGTGCCGCGCTGGTGGGGGCAAGGGCTGGCCAGCGCCACGCGGCGTATTCCACGCGGATCGGGGCCGGGTGAGTTCATGCTGGGGGTTACGCTGGGATTTTTGCCGTGCGGTTTTCTGTATGCCGCGCTTGCCGCCGCCAGCGCGAGCGCTCGGCCTGTCGTGGGTGCGGCCGCCATGGTTGCGTTCGGGCTGGGGACGGCGCCCGCACTGATGGTGGTCGGCGTCGCGGGTCATGTCGCGGGACGGCGTTGGCAACGCGGCGTTACGGCGGCGGCGCCGGTGCTGATGGCGCTGAATGCCGTGCTGCTGCTTGCCCTGGCCTGGGAGCGGATGAGCTAACAGCCGGGAGCGGGGGCGCGGTTAGGCAGGTGGGTCGGCGCGATGGCCCATGGCTTTGTTTAGACGTGGAAATTCGTGGGTGACCGGACCAAGTCTGACCAAGGCCGGTGATGACACAGGGATCGCGCCCCTCGCCGCTCGGTCTGCCCCAAAGGGCAGGTATGGGCTGGTATGACGCATCCGGCCTGACGCGGGCGGTCAGTCAAAAATATCCGCCGGCGCGTCTCCCCGCAGGCTGGTCGCCAAAGTCTGGCCGATGCGTGCGGCGTCCACCGGCCGGCCAGCCAGACCGCGGGTCAGCAGGAAGGAGCCGTCGGTCCGGGCCACCGTGCCGGTCAGACTCAGGCGTCCATCGTCCTGAATGCGGGCATAGGCACCAATCGGCGTTCGGCATGAGCCGTCCAGTTCGGCGAGGAGCGCCCGCTCGGCGGTGGCAACCGCGCGCGTTCCGGCATCCTCGATCTTCGCCAGCATGTCGCGCGCCCTGGTGTCATCGGCGCGGATGGTGATGCCGACGATGCCTTGGCAAGCAGCCGGCACCATAAGGTCGGGCGGCAGCACAATGGTGCGCGGAAGCGTCAGCTCGAGACGGTTGAGGCCGGCTTGCGCCAGCATCGTGGTATCGCACTGCCCGTCCCGGAGTTTCGCCAGGCGGGTCTGCACGTTGCCGCGCAGCGTAACGACGGTCAGGTCCGGCCGGGCATGCAGCAACTGGGCCTGACGCCGCACGGAGGAGGTGCCAACGATGGCGCCTTGCCGCAGCGCGGCGAAAGGATCGGACGGGTCAGGGTCGCCGCAGCGGTCGCTTAGGATCAGCGCGTCGCGTGGGTCCTCGCGCGTCAAGGTGCAGGCCAGGACGACGCCTTTCGGCAGATCGGTCTCCAGGTCCTTCAGGCTGTGCACGGCGAAGTCGATCCGGTGAGCGACCAGCGCCTCATGGATTTCCTTGGCGAAGAGGCCTTTGCCGCCAATGTCGGCCAGCGGGCGATCCTGCACGGCGTCGCCCGTGGTTCTAATCACGTGCTCCCGCAGGGCGTCGGTGCCTTGCAGATCCGGCAGGGCGGCGGTCAGCAACCGCATGAAGGTGCGCGCCTGGATCAGGGCCAGCGGCGAGCCGCGGGTGCCGACGCGGCGGGGCGGTTGACCGGGGTCCCTTGTCACGGGGTCGCGCCTGGTGGCGTGGTCATGGTCTGCGCCTTGGTTGTGTCAATCCCCATATCTCATGGGGGACTGATAGCCCATGTCGGGTCTCGCAGCCGAACGTCAATTGGCGGTTGCGAATTCAGGGGACAGCGTCGCGCGCCGCCAGGGCCATTGTGACGAGCGACCAGCCGGCGAAAATCAGATCGATTCCGACCATCAGGCCGAGAGCCCAGGCGAAGGCGCCGGGCAAGCCGGAGATGATCAGCGCGGCGAGCGCCAGGTCGATCACGCCGCTAAAGATCATCCATTCCCAGCGGCTTGATGCCTCACGGCGATGCTCGATGGCGTGGACGATCGACAGGACCCCGTCGACGACGAAATACGCGATCAGTACGTAGGTCAGTGTCACCAGTCCCATCAGCGGGTTCCACAGCAGCGAGAGGCCGGCGACCAGCGCCACCAGCGCGGACAGCAGCGACCACCAGAACCCGGGAGCCTGTCTTGCTCCGAATGTCGCGATGAGCCCGACCAGGCCGCCGGTGAGGAACAGCCAGCCGAGAATGATAGTTATCCCGAGGCCGGCGATCAGCGGCACTACGATGGCGGCGAGGCCGAGCAGGAGAAGGATGATTCCCTCGATGAGGTAGGTCCGCCAATGCTGGTGCAGAGACCTATTGAGCACGGTGACCAGGTCCGCCCCGTCTGTCAGCGACATGTCCAGTCCTCCTTGTGGTGGCGTTCGTCGCGTCTTGCGGCGGATGTCATGGCATGGTTTACAATCCGATACGTGTCAATCTGGTCATCCGGTGTGGCTGATGTTGGCTCACTTGACCGCGATGCGACATGGGCGAACAATTTCCGCCTGTGTCCCGAGCTGGAGGCGGTACTGATGAATGTCTATGCGCCGAGCATTGCCGCGATCCGTCCTGATGCGCCGGAAACGATTCCGGTGCTTGATCTGGAGCCGCTGCGACGGGGTGACCCCGGCGCGACGCGGAGCTGGGCGCGGCGCTGCGTCATGCGTTCGAGAATGTCGGGTTTTACTTCATCATCAACCACGGCGTTCCGCAATCGCTGATCGATGCGACGTTCGACGCCGCTCGGCGGTTCCACGACATGGATCTGGAGCGCAAGCTGGCGTTGCGCATGAACAAGAACAACGTCGGATACATGCCGTTCAAGGGGTCGGTCACGCGGCACTCGCAACTTAACGCCAACAACAGGCCCAATCTGGTGGAGGCGTTCTTCACCAAGCGGGAACTGCCGCCGGGTCATCCGGATCGCGAGTCGGGGCTGCCGTTCCGGGGGCCGAATCTCTGGCCGGACGATCTGCCTGGGTTCAAGGAGACAGTGCTGCGCTACAACGACGCGATGGAGCGGCTTGGGTTGTCGCTGTTGCCGCTGTACGCGGTGGCGCTGGAGCTGCCGGCGGACTATTTCGCGCAGTCGTTTCGAAGGCCGAGCTATACGTTGCGGATGTCGCATTATCCGAGGCAGGAGATGGTGGAGGAGAATGAGTTTGGGCTGGCGCCGCACACCGACACCAGCTTCATGACGATGCTGGCGCAGAACGAGGTGCCCGGATTGTCGATCCGGTTGCCAAACGGTCGCTGGCTGGACGCGCCGGCGCTGCCTGGGAGCATCCTGGTGAACGGTGGCGATCTGTGCGGCGGTGGACCAATGACCGGTTCCTGGCCACGCCGCACCGGGTGATCAATCGTTCCGGGCAGGAGCGGTATGCGATTCCGTTTTTCATGGACTGTGACTACGACTGGCGAATGGAGTGTCTGCCTGGCTGCACCGACGCGGGCAACCCGCCGAAGTATGAACCCATTACGTATCCGGAATACATGACGTGGTTCCGGGACCTGAACTACGCGCAGGCGGTGAAGCCGGATTAGGTTCTTCGCGTGTGGGTTTGGACCGGGCCCCGGTCGAATGTCTGGTTAAACGGGACCAGTTCCAAGGAATTAGTCGGACCGATGCTCGGAATCAATTCTGAGCCATTGATCTAGATCAATGTCCGCCCCCGTGGCCGTGGCTATGAGGCGCCCCGGGCGATCGACCTTGTTCGGGTCCAGATGCCGGTTTGTGTCCAATTGCGGCGTGCGAATGAACCGCTAACAGGGAACAAAGGGGACGGCACATGAGAGCAGTCGATCTATTGCTGGCCACCGCATTGTCGAGTGTTGCCATTGCGATCAGTTCGTCCCCCGGCGCCGCTCGAGCAAGTGACCGGTACACCGGGTTCGGCCGGTGCGACCATTACGCTCGACGGCAAGCAACTGCCCCGCGGATCCGCATTTGGCGGGGTGTCAGGAAGCGGCGTCGGAATCGACGCCTGGTGGTATCCCGGGTCGTGCCGCTGAAGGGAGCACGTGACGTCCTGTTGATTATGACGGATGATGTCGGCTTCGCGCCCCGGGAACGTTCGGCGGAGTCATCCCGATCCCAGCGCTGGACCTCATCGCCAGCGCGGGGGTCCGCTACACGAACTTTCACTCGACGTCGCTGTGCTCGCCGACACGGGCAGCGCTGATCACAGGTCGTAACCATCACGTCGCCGGCTCTGGTGTCGTGATGAGATTAGCATGGATATCCGGTACGACTCGATCATTCTAAAAGCGAAGGGCACCATTGGCACGATTTTGAAGGAGAACGGATACGCGACCTCGGGTTCGGCAAGGACCACAAGACGCCGTCCTATCAGGCGCTCAGGCCGGACCGTTCGCCCAGGGACCGATCTGAATGGGCTTCGAATATTCTACGGGTTCTTCGGCGGCGCGCCATCAGTGGGAACCGAACCTGTTTCGCAAGACGACCCCATCTATCCCTTCCAGGGCAATCCTGGGTGGAACCTTACGACCGCCATGGCTGACGAGGCCATCCATTACATGAAACAACTCAAGGAGATCGCGCGGCAAGCCGTTCTTTGTCTATTACGTGCCGGGCGGCACGCATGCACCGCACAATCCGACGCCGGAAGGGATCAATTAAGATCAGCGACATGGATCTGTTCGACGGGGGCTGGAACAAGATGCGCGAGACAATCTTCGCCAATCAGAAGCGCCTTGGCATCATGCCGGGGAATGCCGAACTCACTGCCTGGCCGAAAAATTGCCGGAGTGGGACTCGCCTGACTTTCTCGAAAAGAAGCTGTTCATCAAGCAGGCCGATGTCTACGGCGCCTATCCTGCCTACACGGACCACGAGATCGGCGGGGTCATCCAGGCCGTCGAAGATCTTGGTGAGCTCGACAACACATTGATCATCTATATCAGCGGCGACAACGGCGCGAGCGCGAGGCATGCTCAATGGCACACCGAACGAATTCACGACCTTCAATGGGGTGTCCGTTCCGGTCAAAGACCAGTTCCTCTGGTATCCGTTCTGGGGATCGGAACGGACCTATCCGCACTTCGCCGCGCCCTGGGCGTGGGCCTTCGATACGCCGTTCAAATGGGTGAAGCAGGTGGCGTCGCACTTCGGCGGGACGGCGCAGGGCGTGGCGATGTCCTGGCCGGGGCATATCAATGACGTCGGCGGTATCCGTCGTCAGTTCCACCATATCATCGATATCGCACCGACGATCCTGGAGGCGGCCGGCATTCCGCTACCGGAAACCATCGACGGCATCAAGCAGCGTCCCATGGACGGCGTGAGCAT
>CAVWVL010000002.1:0-231217 GCA_963758415.1 uncultured Alphaproteobacteria bacterium
CCCCGAGGATCTCGCGCGGCTCATGAGCAGCCTCGCGCTGTTCGACCACGCCATACGCGCCCTGCCGCCCCAGGTAGAGGACGACAGCGACCTGCCCGACCTGGTTGCGGACGTGAACCACATCGGTATTTTCGTCAGTAGTCACGGCAACGTCTTCATGGAGGACCTTGCCGACGACCTCGCGTCCGACCTGCGGAGCGCCGGCGTGCGCGTTGACGTGCTGGACGAGACCTCCGACATCGAGACCCGCCCGCCCACATGCCTGTTTGTCGCCCCGCACGAGTTCTTCGTGCTGGACGCGGAAGCGACTGGGTCCGCACCGACGTATTGTCGGAGGGCTTCATGTTCGGCACCGAGCAATTGCAGACGAACTGGTTCAACCTGTCGCTGCCGTTCATCCTCATGTCGCGCGGCATGCTCGACATTTGCCCGCAGACTGCCAGCCTGTTCGAGCGACTTGCCATGGCGACGCTGCATGTGTTGCCTGGCGCCCGGCACCGGCCACATGCTTTGACGGAGCGGGACCGGGACCATCCGCTGTATGGGGTGCTGCCGCCGGCAGCGCGAAGCGACATCGACCCGAGCCTGCCGTTCGCCGCCCGACCGATCGACATCTCCTTCTTCGGTACGGCTAGCCCGCGGCGCGACGCGTTCTTTGCCCGCAACGCCTCCTTCTTCGCCGACTACGAGACGTTCAACTACAACCGGCGCCCCGGTCGCGGGCCGATCCGGAGCGGGGGGGAGGATGGGGCTCTGACCCGGCTTGCCGGGCACGTCTCAGGCCACAGCAAGATCACGCTCAATATTCACCGCGAGGAATTCGGCTACTTCGAGTGGCACCGCATGGTGCGCCTTGGCATGTGCACGGGCAGCCTCGTCGTGTCCGACCCGTGCCTACCGCACCCGGACTTTGTCGCCAACGAACATTACCTGCAGGAGAATGCCCGGCATATTCCGGACCTCCTGGAATGGTTGCTGAAGACCGAGGACGGCGCGCGCGAGGCCAATCGGGTGCGGGCGAACGTCGACCTATTGCTCACCGACTCGTTCGAAACCAATCACACGGTCGCGCGCATGCTTCGCTTCTTCGCGCGCCATCGCTCACGCAGAAGGGGTTAGACGATGCTCATGGCCCCGCCAGCCGATGTCGTGTTCCAGCATATGCGGGACGAGGAACCGCCGGGCGACCTAGTGACGGTGGCGGTCAGCCTCTACAATTATGCCCAATTCCTGCCGGAGTGCCTCGACTTGGTTCTGGCGCAACGCCACGCCGCCATCGAGCTTGTTGTGGTTGACGACGTCTCGACCGCGGACGATTCGCTTGCTGTCGCCAGCGCGTGGTTGCAGGAGCATGCGCAACGATTCTCCCGCGTGCTGTTGTTGCGCCATAGGCGCAATCAGGG
This sequence comes from uncultured Alphaproteobacteria bacterium, assembly GCA_963758415.1. Lineage (GTDB taxonomy): Bacteria > Pseudomonadota > Alphaproteobacteria > Acetobacterales > Acetobacteraceae > Rhodopila. Next base: position 1,404 of record CAVWVL010000002.1, read on the forward strand.
TCTGGCGCGGGCCCGCAACACGGCTTTCGCCCATGCGCGGGCGAGCCACGTCTTTGTCATGGATGCAGACAATACGATCTATCCCCGAGCGATCGGACGTCTGCGACAAGCCATCGAGACGAGCCGGGCCGCCGCCGCCTACACACAGATGGAGCTGTTCGGTACAAAAAGCGCAGTCGGCCTCGCGGACATCTGGCGGCCGAAATGGCTGCGGCACGGCAACTACATCGATGCCATGGCCTTGATCTCGCGCAGTGCCTGGCGGGACGTCGGCGGCTACACCCACATCGAGGGCGGCTGGGAAGACTACGACCTCTGGTGCAAGTTCATCGAGCAGGGATACGTTGCCGCCTTCGTGCCGGAGATGCTGTGCCGGTACCGCGTCCACCGCAGCTCGATGCTCCGCACCGAAACAGCACAGTCTTACGATGCAGTGTTTGTCGAGATGACCATGCGGCATCCTTGGATGAAACTGGCGCCGATCGACGCCGCCGACCGGGCTTGAGCGCAGATGGGTACAACGATCCGGCAGCGCCGCGGGCAGCCGTTCATGGCCGAAACGCCGCTTTACGAGCTCGAGCAGGAGCATAGCCTCGAACTGCCGCTGGGTTACGTTTCGTCAGCGGGACCGCCGCGCGTCGCTGTGGTGCTGCACGCATTCCATATCAGCCTGTTGCCGGAGTTCCGCGCCTATCTCGCCCACATTCCGGTGCCGGCGGATTTGTACATCAGCACCGATACCGAGGAGAAGCGGACGGAAATATCAGCCTGCTTCGCCGACTGGGCCAAAGGTTCCGTCGAGGTGCGGGTCATGCCGAACCGCGGCCGCGATATCGCGCCGAAGCTGGTGGGGTTCGCTGCGGTGCATGACCACTACGATTATGTGCTGCACCTGCATACCAAGACGTCGCCGCACGAGTTGCGCCTGGAGGGCTGGCGCGGTTATCTGCTCGACACGCTGCTGGGATCTGCTGACATCGTCCACGGCGTTTTCGAGGCGTTCACGCGGGCACCGCGGCTCGGGATGCTGGCCCCGCAGCATATCGACGTCCTCCGCCCATGGATCAGATGGGGCCGGAACTACACGATGGCCGAGGATCTGGCCACACGCATGGATTTTCCTCTGACCGTCACCGCACCACTCGAGTTCCCATCGGGCTCGATGTTCTGGGCGCGCACGGCGGCGCTTCGGCCGCTGCTCGACCTGCATCTCGGCTTTGACGACTTCCAGGCTGAAGCCGGGCAGGACGACGGCACGCTGGCGCACGCGATCGAGCGCCTGTATTTCCTGGTCTGCGAGCGAGCTGGCTTCGACTGGCTGAAGATCACCGCCCGCGGCACGTTGCACGAACAAAGGGGTGTGACCGCTGTGTCGACTCCTCAGGAGCTGGATCGCTTCCATTGCGCGCCATCGTCTTCGCCTGTCTTCGCTGTGCGACGAGGCGAGGCCGATCGGGCTTGATCCCGCCATCATCTACTCGCCGCCCAAGCCTCGGCGCGTATTGAGGATCTCGCGCGGCTCATGAGCAGTCTCGCGCTGTTCGACGACGCCAAACGCGCCCTGCCGCCCGAGATAGAGGACGACAGCGACCTGCCCGACCTGCTTGCTGACGTGAACCACATCGGTATTTACGTCAGCAGTCACGGCAATGTCTTCATGGTGGACCTTGCCGACGACCTCGCGTCCGACCTGCGCAGCGCCGGCGTCCGCGTTGACGTGCTGGACGAACGCTCCGACATCGAGTCCCGCCCCCCCACCTGCCTGTTTGTCGCCCCGCACGAGTTTTTCACGCTGGGCCGCGGAAGCGACTGGGTCCGCACCGACATATTGTCGGAGGGCTTCATGTTCGGCACCGAGCAACTGCAGACGAACTGGTTTACCCTTTCGCTGCCGTTCATCCTCATGTCGCGCGGTATGCTCGACATTTGCGCGCAGACTGCCAGCCTGTTCGAGCGACTTGCCATGGCGACGCTACATGTGTTGCCTGGCGCCCGGCACCGGCCACCTCCTTTGACGGAGCGGGACCGGGACCATCCGCTGTTTGGGGTGCTGCCGCCGACGGCGCGGAGCGACATCGACCCGAGCCTGCCGTTTGCCGCCCGACCGATCGACATCTCCTTTTTCGGTACGTCCAGCCCGCGGCGCGACGCGTTCTTCGCCCGCAACGCCGCCTTCTTTGCCGACTACGAGACGTTCAACTACAACCGGCGCCCCGGTCGTGGGCCGATACGGAGCGAGGGGGAGGATGGGGCTCTGACCCGACTTGCCGGGCACGTCTCAGGCCACAGCAAGATCACGCTCAATATTCACCGCGAGGAATTCGGATACTTCGAGTGGCACCGCATGGTGCGCCTTGGCATGTGCACGGGCAGCCTCGTTGTGTCCGACCCGTGCCTGCCCCACCCGGACTTTGTCGCCAATGAACATTACCTGCAGGAGAATGCCCGGCATATTCCGGACCTCCTGGAATGGTTGCTGAAGACCGAGGACGGCGCGAGTGAGGCCAATCGGGTTCGGGCGAACGTCGACCTATTGCTCACCTGTTCGTTCGAGACCAATCACTCGGTCGCGCGCATGCTGCGCTTCTTCGCGCGCCATCGCTCACGCCGAAGGGGTTAGACGATGCTCATGGCCCCGCCAGGTTCTGATGTCGTGTTCCAGCACATGCGGGACGAGGAACCGCCGGGTGATCTAGTGACGGTGGCGGTCAGCCTCTACAATTATGCTCAATTCCTGCCGGAGTGCCTCGATTCCGTTCTGGCGCAACGCCACGCCGCCATCGAGCTTGTCGTTGTTGACGACGTCTCGACCGCGGACAATTCGCTTGCTGTCGCCGACGCGTGGTTGCAAGAGCATGCGCAACAATTCTCCAGCGTGCTGTTATTGCGCCACAGGCGCAATCAGGGTCTGGCGCGGGCCCGCAACACGGCTTTCGTCCATGCGCGAGCGAGCCACGTCTTTGTTATGGATGCAGACAATACGATCTATCCGCGAGCGATCGGGCGCCTGCGACAAGCGATCGGGACGAGCAGGGCCGCCGCTGCTTACACACAGATGGAGTTGTTCGGTACAAAAAGCGCTGTCGGCTCCGCCGACATCTGGCGGCCGAGATGGCTGCGGCACGGCAACTACATTGATGCCATGGCCTTGATCTCGCGCAGTGCCTGGCGGGACGTCGGCGGCTACACCCACATCGAGGGCGGCTGGGAAGACTACGACCTCTGGTGTAAGTTCATCGAGCAAGGATACGTTGCCGCCTTCGTGCCGGAGATGCTGTGCCGGTACCGCGTCCACCGCAGCTCGATGCTCCGCACCGAGACAGCAAACTCTTACGATGCAGTGTTCGTCGAGATGACCATGCGGCATCCTTGGATGGAACTGGCGCCAATCGACGCAGCCGACCGGGCTTGAACGCAGATGGATACAACGATCCGGCAGCGCCGCGGGCAGGCGTTTATGGCTGAAACGCCGCTTTACGAGCTCCAGCAGGAGCATAGCCTCGAACTGCCGCTTGGTTACGTCTCGTCAGCGGGACCGCCGCACGTCGCTGTAGTGCTGCACGCATTCCATATCAGCTTGATGCCGGAGTTCCGCGCCTATCTCTGCCACATGCCGGTGCCGGCGGATTTGTACATCAGCACCGATACCGACGAGAAGCGGAGGGAAATCTCAGCCGGCTTCGCGGACTGGGCCAAAGGTTCCGTCGAGGTGCGGGTTATGCCGAACCGCGGCCGCGATATCGCGCCGAAGCTGGTGGGCTTCGCTGCGGTGCATGACCGCTACGATTATGTGCTGCACCTGCATACCAAGGTGTCCCCGCACGAGTCGCGACTGGAGGGCTGGCGTGGTTATCTGCTCGACACGCTGTTGGGATCTGCTGCCATCGTCCACGGCGTTTTCGAGGTATTCACACGGGCGCCGCGGCTCGGGATGCTGGCGCCGCAGCATATCGACCTCCTCCGACCATGGATCAGATGGGGCCGGAACTACACGATGGCCGAGCATCTGGCCACACGCATGGGTTTTCCGATGACTGTCACCGCACCGCTCGACTTCCCATCAGGCTCGATGTTCTGGGCGCGCACGGCAGCGCTTCGGCCGCTGCTCGACCTGAATCTCGGCTTTGACGATTTCCAGGCCGAAGGCGGCCAGGACGACGGCACGCTGGCGCACGCGATCGAGCGCCTGTATTTCCTGGTCTGCGAACGAGCCGGCTTCGACTGGCTGAAGATCACCGCTCGCGGCACGTTGCACGAACAAAGGGGTGTGACCGCTGTATCGACGCCGCATGAGCTGGATCGCTTCCAAGTGCGCCATCGGCTGCGCTTGTCTTCGCTGTGCGACGAGGCGAGGCCGATCGGGCTTGATCCGGCTATCACTTACTCGCCACCCAAGCCTCGGCGCGTGTTGCACGTCACTTGGCGCGCCGTGCTTGGGGAGGGCGTGCCGGTGCCGCCGGATCGCCGGCTGGTCGTCGCGCTTCACGGCGTGGCGCCGGCGTCGGCCATGCTGCTTCGCAGCATCGATATCGTGTTCGGGCTGCTGCCGACCGGTGTCCATGGGCAGCTGCTGACCATGCCCGGTTCCTCACGCGAACTGGCTCAAAAGGCCGGCTTTGCGGCAGGCGCCGACCTTGTGGTGCTAATTGGCGGGCCGGGGCTGCTTCATCCCCGAAGCGGAACTGCTTTGCTGCGCATGTCGGAGGCGCATGAAGGTCGGGCGCTGATGGAACTTGCCTGCGTGCCGGGTCGCAGACTGCTTCCCGTGGACAGCGCGGACTTTGGCTTGCCGTGGGCTGCGGGGCCGGCCGTCGCGATCCCTCGACTTCTGTTCGACGCGATCGGCGGGTATGACGAACGCCTGGAGAGCGACGCAACGGAGCAGGATTACTCGCAGCGCGCGCGGGCGCACGGCTTCGACGTGCTGCTCTGTCCCCGCGCGTTGTTTTATTCCGATCCGTCCCCCGCCTCAGCGGGGGATCGTCGGGTCACATGAGGGATACGCCGGGCATCGACATCGTGACCCGCCTCTACGATCTTTCCGATCTGCCTCATCTCGACCAGTTCATGTTCTCGATCATGGGCCAAGCGAGTGCAGTGCCCCTCCAATTGCACGTCATGCTGCAGCGCTTCTCGTTCACCGAGGTACAAGCGGTGCGGGAAGCGACGTGGGGGGTGCGCCGTTTAGGCGCCCGGACGAGCGTAACTCTGCATAACTGGGACTATGCCGTCCCATTCGACCTTCGCGTGCCTTTACTCAACTGGGGTTTGGAGGTGGCGCAGGATCGTTACGTAACTTACATCGACGTCCATGAACAACTTTGCCCTCACGCGTGCGCGACGTTGCTCGCCCGGCTTCAGGGCACCGCCGTGGCCCTTGCCTTGGGAGGTGCCACACTCCAGCCGGTCCGCTGGTGGGGCGATGTGGTCCTGCCCGTCTCCGGTCCGGACAGCGAATTCGTCCCTACACCCATCTTCATGGCCGACCGAAGTCGCTTGGCCGTAAGAGATTGCGTGTTCAGAAGTGGCGAACCCGACTCAGAGATCAAGGAATTCGTCGAACAACTCGGCACGCGGTATGCAGTGGATACGTTTTGCCTTACTGACAACATGGCCCTGAGGACGTGCCCACTTTGACTTCGCTTCCGACGTTATCGATGGAAGCGTAGCACTGGTCCCCACGTCTGGTGTGATGGCGATCCCGAACCGACCGCCGCGACCTTATCCTGCCAGATATGCGTTGCGCGCCGTCTGCGCCACGGCAAGAAGGGACTTCAGCTGGGTGATCCGCACGAGCGGGTGACGCGGGTAAGGGTTTTGCCGTGGTTGCGTCTGTTGCGTCAGAGGTTAAGAGCCTGGCAACCCAGACGGCGAAGGCGACCGAGAATATCTCCCAGCAGATCGCGCAAATTCAGGCGGCTACCAAGGTGGCCGTGAACTCCATCGGCGGAATCGGCCGGACGATTGGCGAGATCAGCCAGATCGCTGCCGCCGTCGCCGCCGCGATGGAAGAACAAGGTTCCGCAACGCAAGAAATTGCCCGCAACGTGCAGCAGGCCGCCGTTGGCACCCAGGAGGTCACCTCCAACATTGCCGGGGTGACCCAAGGCGCCAACAGCACCGGATCAGCGGCCAGCCAGGTGCTGGGAGCGGCGGGCGGACTATCTCAACAGGCCGAGCAACTCCGTCAGGCGGTCGGCGAATACATTGCTGAAGTCAAGGCAGCCTAGCCTCCATCGCAGACCTATCGCTGCTGACCCTATTTGCATGGCCTTCCCCACGCCGGTGCCGCTCGGTAGTTGATACTTCCACAATTGTCGGCCTCTTCTGCCTATCCCGAAAAAGGATGGCAGTCCGGCTATTACGAGAGGCGAACCACAAGGTCTCTCGCGATGAAAGCCGCTGCTTACCTGCGCGTCTCCACCGACGGCCAGTCGACCGAAAATCAACGCCGCGATCTGACGGAGGCGGCTAACCGACGTGGCTGGACCATAAGCTTCTTCTACGAGGACGCTGGCATTAGCGGTGCCAAGGGTCGCGACAAATGGCCGGCCTTCGACAAGATCCTCAAGGATGCCGTCAGAGGCCGCTTCGACGTCCTGATGGGCTGGTCGGTGGACAAGCTGGGGCGGTCACTCCAGGACTTGGTCGGCATGATGTCGGAACTGCATGGATGTAGGTCGACATCTTCATCCATCAACAAGCAGTCGACACCACCACACCGGGTGGCCACGCCATTTTCCAGATGCTCGGCGTTTTCAGCGAGTTCGAGCGCGCCATGATCCAATCCCGCGCCAAGGCCGGCATGGCAAGGGCCTGGGCAGCGGATAAGGTATACGGCAGGCCCAGGGTCAAGCCGGACGTTGAGGCGGCTATACGCGTTAGCCTGACCGCAGGTACCGGCATCAACAAGACGGCGACCACACTGGGCGTAGGCAACAATGTCGTGGCCCGCATCAAGGCAACAATGGCGATCTAACGCGGCGAAACTGACCACCCGGATTGTCATGACGCCGCAAGGTGGAGGGTGGACTGCGACTGCGGTGATGGCGCGCCATTATTATCACCGCCGCCAAGGCTCTCACGACCCGTTGGATGAGGCGCCTACATTGATTACTGTTTCGTAGGACCCTGGTAGGCCGTCCCCTGGTCTCGGTAGCGCTCCCCGCCCGCGGTGCGCTGCTTTGAGGCGGCATCGGCGGTATCGGCATCGGTCCGTGACTCGGCTTGCTGTTGGCCGCCTTGCGGCGGTTCGTCGCCAGCAGCGAAGCTGATCGGGCTCGACGCACCGAAAGCAGCAAGCGTGGCCACTAGGTAAATCCCCCGATAATTCATGCAATAGGCCCTCCATCCGTTTGCAGCCGAAGTATGCTCGCCAGGTGTGACGCTTGATCCGAAACGCGGGCACCTCGCCATGCGCAACGAAGCTCCGCCATCAGACTAGATTTGCCCGGGGGCGACACCCCAACCGGCGCACCGGATGCTGCCGTGACCTTCGCCGGCGGTCGAACGAAACAGGACGAACAGGCCCCACGGGTCCTTCGCAAGGCAGATACATTTGCCCCAACTGAACGCACCTAGTTTCCGGGCAGCCCACCAGTAATTACAATTGTATTGTCATTACCGTTGTTCTGAGGCGGCACATAATTATCTTTGAACTTGGCCGGTCGTCGCGCCTTCAGCATAAAGATCAGCAGAGTGTCCGAATATTCCCGAATGGCTCCGATCTCCTTGCCCCGATAAAATACCGGCCTCACCCAGCCCTCGCAACCACGACGAACCGCCTCATCTTCAAGAGCATCGCAGCCTAGCTCGACCGCCGCCGCCCAGTCGGCAGCAAACTCAGGATCGGCGGCGCGCCAATCGTAGACGCAAGAGCGCGGCAGGTCGGCTATTTGGCAGGATGCCGACACGTTTGCTGTATTCCGCAGCGCTTCTAGGAATTTTGCTCTGTGTTTTGGTGTTCTATGTAATCTGCCTCTCATATGAGTTCCAGTGTCAAGACAATTGAGCACTCTTATGTATAGCATATCGGCATTATATGATATTACTTTTACATTGTCCGAACTGTCGTGCGGATAATTAGCCGCCCCTTCACTTCGTTCGCCCTCGCACCGACCGGGCGACCGGCGTCTCGCGCAGCCAAAGTACCAGCATGATGCATGCGGTCGATATCAGGCCGAGCATCCCGAAAGTATCTGCGCACGCCATCACGTAGGCCTGTACGGTTGCCCTGGCCGAGACAGATCCCAAGGCAGAGTTTGGGATATCCCCCGGTTGCACATGCAACAGGATCATCGCCGAATGCACCCGTTCGCGCACGGTCAGCACGGCTCCCGCCACCGCCGTGCCCGTCGCATAATGAAGCGTTGACCAAGACGGGCGCCCCGGTCGGTAAATAGGAAGCCCGTCAAGGACTTACGATGAGCCCGTGGGCGAGACCACAGCCGGCGGTGCTTCGTTACAAAATGAGTGAGTATCCGTCAACAGTGCCAAGCAGCGGATATTTGACGAGCGGCTGGGCGCGCGATCGTGACACCGTCTTTCACCCTGCTCATAATACCGCTTTACACCTTTAGAGCACCCATGTAGAAGAGTGACACCGTATTTGAGCAGGTGCAGCGCACATGGCCAGGACCTTTGCGTATCTACGAGTGTCGACCGCCGGCCAGAGCACTGGAAGCCAGTTGCAGGAGATCGAGGCGGCGGGCTTCAAGGTTGATGGCAGGCGCGTCGTGTCTGAGGTTGTGTCGGGATCCAGCGCAATCGAGCAACGGCCAGGTTTCATGCGCCTCCTCGACCGGCTGGAACAGGATGATGTCCTGATCGTCAGCCTGCCGCTCACCGTCCTTGCAAGGTCAACCCCGGTTCAGCGTCGGGCATACGAACTGCTGAAGGTCGCATTGTAGCTAGTAATCTTGCGTCTGAACCGGAATTTATCGTTACTTTATAGTGGTTTGTGTCTTTTGAAAGAAGGAAGCTCGGTTTAGATCGGGTAACGGGCGGCCGCCAGCCCCTTGGCGGTGAATGTGGCCGCCCCTCAGAGTGATGGTGTGTTCAACCGGAGTCAGGGGCACCTGCTCCAAGCATGTGTGCAAATCAGGACTTCAGCGTGCTCCGAGGGGCAGTTTCCGGCTTTACGAAAGTAGCATCAATCGCGCTGCGGCCGCAAAACACTCGAATTCGGCGGTTATTCGAGGTGTCCATGCGCCTGGATCGCGGTCTGAACATTTGGTGTGGCTACGCATCATGGGTAACGACCGGCGGGAGCCGGTTAATTTGACAATCCCCGGACAACCCTCGTTGACCACCAACCGCCCAATGACAGAAGGTGTCCATATGCCGAATTCCATCGCTACCCTGCGCATTCGCCTCGCACGGACCCTGGTTTGGGCACTGCCCAGATACCACTACTGCGGCAAGATGCGGCAAACGCCGCGACCACAAGTTGAGTGATGCAGTAGGATCTAAGAAGCGTGCTTCTCCCTCCAGCGGTCGCTGAGCTCCCGCTCGATGGCGCGTAACTGAGCGTCTACCGGCGCTAGTTTCTCCGTTGCGCCGGAGGAAGCGAGGTTAAGCAGGAGGAAGGAGAGCCTTCTATACCACTTGTCCAGCGATTTTGCCGACCAGACAGGGTAAGATGGGTCGCTCGGTTTAGTCTCTCCATGGCGGAGCATATTCAAAAAAACCTCAATCTCGTAGGCTGCGTATTTCTTATCAGACCAGTTCTTAAATTCTTTGTTGAATTCCTCCGCGCTGGTTAGCGCGATTTTATCGAAGCCGCCATGCCGATGCACCTCATTTATATCTTTTAGATGGTCGTTACCTATTTTCCACACACCGATCTTTCCGCTGGTATACGCTACGCTGAGCATGTGCGATGACCTTCGCGCCGAGACAGACTTGACGACAGCCTCGATTGACTTGGTCTGATCTATGCCATTTTTTCTCAATAGAGTATTGATCTTCCTTTTTGCCTCGTCGTAATCCTTACGAAAGACAGTTCCTAAAATAACTCTCGCCTCTCTTATGAATTCCTCATCTGCCGCGCGTTCATCGGCCGATGCGGTGGGAGGTGTGGTCCAGTTAACCAAGGCCATTTGATACTTCCTAAAATCCTCGCTCATCTCTGGTGCAACTTGTTCTAATGCACCTCCAGATAAATGCTCGGATTTCGAGAAAGACTCCATATTTTTTACCATGTAAGATGCTCTCTGAAGAACGGTGAGCCTTTTTGAGTCACCCCATCTATCATTCCTGCCACGGAACAGTTTTTCTTGCCAATATTGTTCCTCGGAAAAGCCAAACTTTTCTTTGAAAAAATCCCTCTCACTATCCCGTCGAGCGCGGCTTTCATCATGGTCCTCGCCGACCAAATTCAGTTTGCCCGCCGTAATCTTCCGCTGGATCATGCCCTGGGCCTTTGGTTGTGCTATGCGGGACAACTCCGGGTCCCTGACGCCAGCCGCTCTCGTTTCCTCGACTGATCCGTTCCAGGTCCCGAAAAGCCCCGCCGCGGCCGCCCCAACTTCGGCCTGGATAATCCGCTGGGGGGCGGCTGCGGCTTTTGGCGGTGCCGCTCCCTGCTGGATGACGTGGGTCAACTCGTGGGCAAGCAAGTGCTGGCCGGCCTTGGTATCGGCCTCGGATCTGCCCGGTCCAAAATAGATGTCCGACCCCCGGGTAAACGCCTGAGCCCCGATGGCTTGGCTCAACTGTCCCGCCTTGTGGCCAGCATGGATCCTTACGGCGCTGAAATCGACGCCGAACTTGGTTTCGAATGTTTCGCGCACGCCCGGTGGCAAGGTGCGGCCCCGATCGTGGCTCGCTTGCAATCGGTGCTCGAAATCCTCCCCAGCCGGGGAGCCGCCGGCTACGCGGGTCGGATTGGCCGTGACCGGGGGCCGGTCCTGTCGTCCCGGGGCATCCTGCCGCCCCACCGCAGGCATCTGCGTGACCTGTTCGGCCACCCGCTCGGCTTCGCGTTCGTATTGATCGCCGGGCGCATTAACGATCAGCTTAGCTTGCACCGGCGCCTGGCCGAGCATCGCGCCTGTCGCTCGATTGCCGAAGGCTCGCTGCATCGCTATCAGCTCGGCCGGACGCAGCGCATGGGTGGCGGCCGTCGCCCGCTGCACGATCGCGTCAAGTGTGAGGTGTGGAAGCGATCCCAAGCGCGCCGGTTGCGCTTGCGTAATCCTGGCTTGCTGTTGCGCCGGACCCGCTTGGCGGGTAGCAGGCTCGTGCCGGAATTTGCGCATGACGAACGCCTCCTTTGAATCAACGTTTTCGCCGAGACCAAGGGACGCTCTCGCCGCCGCCTCGCCATCGAGTCTGTGCCGGCCGCGATCGGCAATATGCGGTCGGATCAGACGCCACGGCATCGCTTTCGCAATACACTGTCGGGCGGGACGATCGCTATCCCCGGCGGAAGATCGGTGAGAACCTGCACCGGGCTGACCTGACGACACTGGAGTGGTTCGGCCCGCCTGACGAGGCGTCAGAAATATAACCTTACGCTTAGTCATGAAAAGCAGCCTATTACGATGCCTCCCTTGCGACCGAGGATTGCGACAATGGCAGATGCGCCGCACACCGGCTGGACCACCGACGATACGCTCCATGCTTATTCGCTGCTAACTCAGATGGACCAGGCGATCAATCAGGAAGTCCGCACGTTGGTCCGTATGGCGGAGAACCCGCACCTCGCATCTGATAAGCTTAGGGAATTTGCGAAAGATCGGATTGAGAAACTGAATGTCGACGCGCGACCGAAGTTTTCATTAGATCAGATCGAAGACGTGCTGGATCGCGCCAATTGGCTGGAGATCGCCGGTTCAATTCGGTCGGGCCGGGCTTAGGGCGGACCAATAAATGGCGGACCCGACGGTGTCGGCGGCCTGCGATGGCGCCCAGCCCGTTAGCATATCCTTTTCAATCTGCTGCCGGGCGCAGGTGGTCACCGAGTATCGATGATTGATTACGTGATGTTATGGCTGACTCCATTCGCTCCCAAGGGCACCCTGTATCTCGACACAGCCATCAATGATGCATGGCCAATCGTCGAAACCGCGGACACTGAGCTCCCCCACATGGTGCGCCTGGCGTGGGGGCTGGAAGCGCCCAGCGGTGAGCTGGTCCGGCTAGCCAGCCACCTGATCCGAATGCCGCACGGGGCTTCGATGGACGGCGCGACGGCATCCTCCGTGCTGATCTTCGATGGCATGTTGGCCGCACGCGGCATGCCTCTCGGCGACGTCCTGGTCGAGTTCGTCGAAGCCTTGGCTGATGCCGGAACCATCGTCGCCCATAATTGGCGGCGGCAGGAGAAGGTGCTCGATCGCTCGCTGCGCTATGTCGGGATGACTGCTGACCGGTGGAGGAGGAAGAGGGCGGTCTGCACCATGCGAGCCGGTGCCGCACTGGTTGGCATCTCAAGTCCTGGCGTTCTGGAACCTAAGTGGCCGACGTTTCAAGAGATGACAGCTTACACCCTAGGCGGGGCTCCGCCGGCGGACGCGGATCCGCACAAGGAAGGCACCAAGCGAGTAGAGACGCTGCGGGTGTTCCACAATCTCCTCGTACGCCACGGCAACTGGCAAACCGCCTGACCCGCATCAGCACGCCTGCATCGGCGGTTCGGGCGGCGGGTGCGGGAGCCAGTCGATCAGCGCTCCCATGGCCTCCGCTTCGGCGGCGACGCATCTGCATGCGGCGGCCTTGGATATGAACCCTCGCACGACCGGGTCCGACTGCGCGTCGATCTGGAACCCGGCGAAAAATCCCCGGGCACAGTGATCAATCCAGGCTCGAAGCCGCTGAGGTGGTGCCATCGGACATTCCTGTAAGCCGCCACCTCGGCCGCAGCTCGGATTAACTAGGCGCGATCAGGCGGGATAGCCTGGACGCTCAGCAGCTTTATGTGGCCTACATGATGGTCTCGGTATCCTTGGTCCGATGCCGAGGGGCGTCGTGTTCGCCGCCGTTTACGATAGCGCGGGGCAGGCGAAGCGCCGGTGCCGGCGGGCCGTGTTTTCAGCCCGTCGGCATAATCCTCCGTCGTCACGCTCGACGCCTCCACGACACAGGCGCCTGAGCAGCGGAGTTGTTTAGTTACGAGATAGTTTCTCGCTTTTCGAATTGACCTGTCCAAAAGTTCATGTGACGGTTCGTAGGTCTCCACTCGATAGGGAGGGAGTTGTGGGCGTGCCGGGCGCACCCCGGTCAGTGGACGCGGTGTGCTTGAACACCCCGCGCCCGATCCAGAACCGAAGGGGGCACCTCCGCATGTCCAGACGTACGCTAGCATACGCTCGTGCCCGCCTTTCGCCAAAGGGGGCATTCTCGGCATGATTCACGTCAAGTTCGTTTCCGACCGGGACCGACCCGCGACATGGGAGGTGCAGATTGCAGCGACGGGGATGCGGATAGGGGAGGTTGTGCGGGATTCAGACAGAAGTTTTGTCGCTGTGGTGCGCCTGGAAGAGGGCGAGCAAAGCTATGGTGGGTGGCCTACACGCTACGAGGCTGCGGCGTTTATGGCGGGCGTTGTTGGGGCGGATAGGGATCAGCGGCTGGAAGTCGTCGATGCATCATGAGGGGCCCCCTGCCCGATCCTCATGTGGGTCGACTTCCAGTAGTCGCCGGCCTACTCGTTGATCGCTCTCAACGCGGTGAGTGCGTTGTGCCAGCGCACGACGGCAGGGTGCTCTAGCTCGGCCAGTTTGTCCTGCCACGCGGGTCGAACTGGTTGAGGCAGTTCGGCTGGTTCACTTAGGCCGGGGATTTGGATTGGCTCGGGGTCATGGTCGGCGTGGCCTGCCGGTTCGGGCGGGGGATTATTCCTGCCAGCATTGTGCTGTGAGGAATAACCGCCCGACGATCGGCTAACGATCTTGCTTACAGCCCCCTGACTTAGACCCGTTTGCTTGGCGATCTCGGCCTGTTTCTTCCCTGCCTGCTGTGCCGCCACAATCTCGGCGTCACGCAAGCAAGTTTCGATGCCGAAGATGAGGGGCAAACCAACCATGCCCTCACGGCCGACGAGGCCAACCTCAGCCTGTGTGCCATCTTCCAGCGTTACGACCAGGGAAACCCAGCCACTTTCAACGAAATAAACCGCGTTGATTGTTTTATCTGGAACTATGAGGGAGTTGCGAACCGCCAAAGGGACCCTCTGTAACTTTGGCATAAGGACGCCAGCATAACTGATTGCGAACAACAATTGGTGACGCCGAACCGGACATTTGTGCTCCCTCGCAATGGCGGAGCACGATCCTTTCTCCAGCGCTCATAGCCATGGCCGATGTAGGAGCGACATAAACGAAGATCTGTCTGCTTCCATACACTGCGGATTCCAACGAAGGCGGCCACTTATTCCAATCTGATCGCGGCCAGGCTATCGATTTGATGGCGGCCATCATTCCAATCTGATCCCGGCCACCCTCCGACGCGGAAGGGAGGGCATTCGGGGAAGGAGAGGCCGTCTCGCGGGTCAGTTTTCACCTGGGTCCAGTGTTGCCTCATCGCAATCGATGAAGGGAACGCGGGATGCCGACGGAGAGACTGTCCATGCGGCGGATACGCCAGGTTTTGCAGCTGCATTTTGGCGCACGTGCCAGCGCGCGGGTGATCGCCGGGACGGTCGGCATTGGGCGGAGCACGGTGCAGGATTATCTGGCACGCGCGGCGGCAGCCGGGCTGGTCTGGCCCCTGGCGCCGGAGTTGACGGACGACGTGCTGGAGCAACGTCTGTTCCCGGCTCCGAGCAACAGGCCTGGTGCGCGCCGCTGTGTCGAGCCCGACTGGCCGACGCTGGTGCGCGAGATGAAGCGGCCCGGCGTCAACCTGTCGGTATTGTTTGAGGAATATCGGGGGGTTCATCCCGGTGGTTACGCTTACAGCCGATGCTGTGAGTTATATAGGACGTTTGAACGTCGCCTGTCGCCGACGATGCGCCAGACCCATGTCGCCGGCGATAAGACGTTCGTCGACTATTCCGGCAGGAAGGTGCCGATCGTCGATCCGCTGACCGGCGAGGTGCGGATGGCGGAGCTCTTCATCGCGGTGCTCGGCGCGTCCAACTTCACCTATGCCGACGCCACCTGGACACAGAGCTTGCCGGACTGGATTGGCGCGCATGTGCGGATGTTCCGGTTCTTTGGTTTGGCGCCGCGACTGCTGATCCCGGACAATCTTAAGAGTGGGGTCAACAAGCCGTCGTTTTACGACCCAGAAATAAATCGCAGCTATGGTAAAATGGCGGCGCACTACAACGTCGGTGTCGTACCGGCACGGCCACGCAAGCCAAAAGACAAAGCCAAAGTAGAGGCAGGCGTACGCTTTGCGCAGTCCTACATTCTTGGTCGGCTGCGCAACGTTACCTTCTTCTCACTGGCTGAATGCCAGGCTGCGATTGACGTAGCGCTCGAGCGGATGAACGGCCGCGAGATGCGTCGGATAGGTGTCAGCCGGCGCCAGCTGTTCGAAATGATCGAGCGGCCGGCCATGCAGTCTCTGCCAGAGCAGGACTATGAGTATGCCGAATGGTGCTTCGCGCGCGTCGGCATCGACTACCATGTCGAGGTCGAGGGTTTCTTCTACTCGGTGCCGCACGCGCTGATCCGCGAACAGGTCGACACCCGCGCCACCGCACGCACCATCGAGATATTCCACCGCGGCAAGCGGGTAGCGAGCCATGCGCGGCGCTACGGCGGTCCGCGGCACGGCACGCTGCCCGATCACATGCCCAGTGCGCACCGGCGGTATGGCGAATGGTCAGCGGAACGGTTTGCGCGCCAGGCGCGTGACATCGGCCCTGACACGGAGGCGTTGATCCTGGCGGTACTGGCGCGCCGGCCGCATCCAGAACAGGGGTTCCGCACCTGTCTTGGGGTATTGCGGCTGTTCCGCGGCCTCGACGCGGCGCGGGCGGAGGCGATCAGCCGCCGTGCCATCGAAGTCGGTGTGCTGACTTACGCCAGTGTCGCCTCGATCCTCAAACACCGGCTCTACCAATCGGCGTCGCCGCAAGCCGCGGACGGCGCGCCCCTGCTGCACGAAAACATCCGCGGCTCCGGCTACTTCCACTAGGAGAACGACTTTGCTGAACCACCCAACACTGGATCGCCTGCGCGAACTTGGCCTCGACGGCATGGCAAAAGGGTTCCGCGATCTTGTGGCCAATCCCGAAAGCCGCGCCCTCGAACACGCCGAATGGCTCGGTCTGCTGGTCGACCAGGAGGCCACGTTCCGCCAGCAAAAGCGGTTCGAGGCACGCACACGGACCGCCAAGCTGCGGCAAACCGCCGCGGTCGAGGATGTCGACTTCCGCAAGCCGCGCGGCCTCGACCGAACGCTATTCCTGCACCTGGCCAGCTGTGACTGGGTTCGCGAGCACCGGCACTGCCTGATCACCGGCGCTTGCGGCACCGGCAAGAGCTTCATCGCCTGCGCGTTGGGCGACAAGGCATGCCGGGAAAACCTTTCGGTCCTCTACCAGCGCAGCTCGCGCTTGTTCGGCGCCCTGGCGCTGGCGCGTGGCGACGGCCGCTACGCCCGTCTGATGCGCCAGTTCGCGCGCGTCAACCTGCTCATCCTGGACTAATGTGTAGTCCGTAGAGATGTGGAGTGGCGCCGCCATCTGCCGCAAACTGCGCGACTTTCCAACGATATCACTCCACATAACTGTCCCTACAAGCGGCGTAGCCAGTCCACTAGACCGCTGTCATGGCCGATGATCATCTTGTCGTTTGCAGATGGCACGACGTCGGGGAAAACCTGTTGGAGCGCCTGCCGTTTCATGTCGATATCGGCTCGTGCATAGCGCATCGTAACGTTCAGCCCAGAGTGACCAAGCCATTGACTGACAGTGGCAATATCGACACCGGCCTTGAGGAGGTGAACGGCAGTCGAGTGCCGAAGCGAGTGGGGATGGATGCTTTTGTCCGCCAGAGTAGGCACTCTCTTCGCGGCCGCATCGACGTACTTTCGCAACAAGTAGCGAACCCCGAACCGAGTCAACGGCGCACCACGGTCGTTCAGAAAGACCTTTTGGTCAGCCGGATTATCGGAGGGGGGATTCGTACCGACGAGCTTCTGAAGCAGCTGTGCCGTGCGTTGCCAGATGGGGCAAAGCCGGACTTTGTTGCCTTTGCCATACAAGCGAACCTGACAGGGCGATACAAGGCGAAGGTCACAAACGCGAATGTCCAGGATTTCCTGAACCCGCGCCCCCGTATTGAACATCAGCGAGAACAACGCATAGTCCCGGCGGCCTGACGGCGTGTCGCGATTGATGCTCTCCAGGACCCCTTCGACCTCGGGCTGCTCGAGATACTCGACAGGCGCAACTCGACCTCCTCGCTTGAACGGAAGCCCGACAACCTGTTGCAGGCGATCCATATATTCGGGATGCTCGGCTATCAGGAACCGCCCGAAGCTGTGCATCGCTGCCAGCCTTGCATTGCGGGTCGCGATACTATTGGCACGCTCCACCTCCAGGGAGGTGAGAAAGCCGCCGAGCCGATCTGCATTGATGTCGTGAACATCAAGGCTCTCGATGGATCTGCCAGTCTCTGCCGCTGCAAATCGCAGGAACAGTATCATCGTGTCGCGGTAGCTTCGGATCGTGTGGGGGCTCATGCCGCGAAGCGTGGGGAGATATTCTTGGAAGAAGCGCGCGATGCTTCGGCCCAATGCCGTGGATTGGTGCTGGCTCATGCCACGGCCTCCCTGACGAGATC
Source organism: uncultured Alphaproteobacteria bacterium (assembly GCA_963758415.1). GTDB lineage: Bacteria > Pseudomonadota > Alphaproteobacteria > Acetobacterales > Acetobacteraceae > Rhodopila. The sequence continues at coordinate 19,148 of CAVWVL010000002.1, forward strand.
GCCGTACGCGCTTTCGAAGCGGTCGCTGGCGATCACTCTCAACTTCGGAAGGAAGTGCAGATAATATGCCGTCGACATGATGGAGACATGACCCATGTACAGCGCCAGCTTCGGCAGATTGGACTGCACGTCGGCACCCTCGAGATACCAACGGATGAGCGCGCCAACGGCAAAGCTGTGTCTCAGATCATGAATGCGGGGACGCCGCCCTTCGCTGTCCTTGATGTCGGCTGCCTTGAATAGGGCGTGGATTCCGCCGCTGATCCCCGTTCCGGTATAGGGACGGAGGCCGCCCTCCATGTTGATGAGAAGGGGTGTGCTGGGTTCCTTGCTGAACGGCGGCGCGAGACGTTTTTGAAGGTAGCTCCACAGTTCGGCATGGGCGTCGGGCGATAGGGGTAATATTCTTGATTTGTGGAACTTGGATTCCCGAACGCGCAACACGCCGTTTTCAGGCTCGCAGTCGGCAAGAGTGAGGCGCAATAGTTCACCACGGCGCAGCCCCGCCGTGTACAGAAGTATGACGGCCATCCGGTATACTGCGGGTCGTAGTGGCGATTTCGGCACGGCGGGCATATCGTCGACCGCCTTCAGCATTCGGGCTATTTGCTCCGGCTCTACGATGACGGGGCGTCGGTGAGGCTCGGGCCGGGCAAAGTACAAGGGATCGGGCACAAAGCAGCCGCGCTCCTTGCGCCGCCGATGCAGGCAGAATTTACGGACAACGCGTTGGCGGCAAAGCATGGTGTTGCTCGCTAGGTGCGCGAACGTGGCGCACCATCGATCGAAGTTTGTCCGACCGAGATCCTGCCCCGGAGTCTGGCTGATGAACTTCCGCAAGGAGTTCAGGACCCACTCTTCAAGATCATATCGGCGGCCCAGGGCGCGTTGATGAGCAAGCCATGCCGCCATTGGTTTATCCAGAGGCGTTGGAGAGATGGTTGCGATCATGACCATTCTCCTCAATGTGCGGCGCCGGGCACGGGCAGAGCCACCGTGCGCAGCATGTCGGTTTCGATACGAAGATAAACGCAGGTGCTCTCGAGGCTATGATGGCCAAGCAGGTCGCCAATCGTTTTTATGCCAACGCCCTGGCCCAACAATCGCATGGCGAACGAGTGGCGAAGTGCATAGGAGGAGACACCGTCGAGCGGGAGTCCGCTTGCCCGCGCCCGCTTGGTGAAGACGTCGCATACCGCCCAGTGCGTCATGGCTCCGATAGGGCTGCAGGCCCTGGGGAACAGGAAGATCGTCACCTGGGCGCGAGGACGCCGATTAGCGAGATATTGGTCGAGGATGCGAAGTGTCTGGTCTGCCAGGGAAACAACCAGAGTGGAGCGTGTCTTGCGCTGGTCAACGCGCATCGTACCCGTCTTCCGATTGACGGCGTCCAACTTAAGACCCACGATTTCCGAAGCTCGCAGACCGTAATAAGCCATGAGGTGCAGGATGGCGTAGTCGCGTCGGCCCAGATCGTCGCTCCTATCCACCGAGGCCAGCAGCTTTTCAACCAGATCCCAGCCAATGGCGCGGGGAGGCAATTCGCCACGATAGGTTCGAGGCGTGTCAATGCGGTCAAGCCCGCGCGCAGTTTCACCGCGATCCGCGCAAAAGCGCAGAAACGCTCGCAGGTGCGCTACTTTATGCTGCAGCGTTTGGCGCCGAATCTGACGGCTCGTGGACTGAACGAAGAGTTCGACATGTTCGGATGTCAGCGCCGAAAGAGGGCCCAAGGTCATGACGGTCGACGTCAGAAAGGCATCGACCGTTACTAAATGCTGCCCGATCGTTGCTGAAGCCAAACCCCTCACATCCTCGAGAAATTGCCGATATCGCAGCCGCAATTGCCCAACCGGCTCGGTCGACTTTGTTCTTTCCAGCCGTCCTTCTTCCTGCAAGAAGCGGCGATATACTCGCTCTGTTGATGCGCCACGCGGGGCGCAAGGGACGAAGGCGAACGCTTCCTGTAATTTGGCTTCGTTCAGTGTTTGCCCGCATTGAAGGGGCGCAGAAGCCTCGAGGACGCACCTCAGGCGATAGACATGACGACGTATTGCTGCACGAATATATCCCGTGACGTGCAGCCATTGGGCAAATGCTTCCAGCTCGGCACTAAAGTGCGAGCTTTCGTAACGACGAAAAACCTTCGGGAACAGATCCTTCAGCATGACGCTCTCCTATCAGGGGGAGAGGTAAGCCTAGGCCCGAAGGCGCTCAGTTATGTGGAGTGATATCGTTGGAAAGTCGCGCAGTTTGCGGCAGATGGCGGCGCCACTCCACATCTCTACGGACTACACATTAGTCCAGTAATGTTGTGCACAACATTACTGGACGACTGGGGACCGGAGCCGCTGACGTCGAGCAGCGGCGCGACCTGCTGGAGATCGTCGAGGACCGCTACAATTGCGGCTCGCTGATCATCACCAGCCAGGTGCCGGTCGACCGCTGGTACGAGATCGTGGGTGATCCCACACTGGCTGACGCCATCCTCGATCGCCTGGTCCACAACTCCCATCGCATCGCACTGACGGGCAAGAGCCGGCGCAAACCGGAGACCGTCGAGTGAAGGACGTGTCGGCGCCAGCCAGCCAAACCGGCCTGTCAGGGCCATTGCAATGCGTAACGTAACGGAAATCGAAAGCATGCGAAGAGGCCGTAAACCCGAAGGCGAACAGGCTTTAAGCAACGCCGAACGCCAAGCTCGTTATCGCGCACGCCAGGTGACGCCACCATCTCCGGTGCCTACCCGTCCACGGCGCTCCGCCGACCGGCGCAGCCGCCCCCAGCGATGGCATGACGCGGTCAGTGAACTGCTGGCTCTACAGAGCGCATGTGCAGATTGGCTCGCCGCTCTGCCTGACAGTCTGCGTGACGGCGCTACCGCCGAGGTACCTGAACCAATCGTTGATCTCGACCTGACCGAACTCGCTGACATCCAATTCCCACGCGGCTACGGCCGCGACTGAACGCCAACGAAAAGACGTGCCAGTCACCTTTGTCAGAATGAGATCACGGTCGGATTTAACCCAATCCGTGCGCGAACGCTTGACCCAGACTGGGGCGTCATGACATGACCAAAACCGGCCCACGAGACGATGCCAAAGTGGCCGCCATCAAATTGGAATGGTGGCCGCGATCAGATTGGAATAAGTGGCCGCCTTCGTTGGAATCCGCAGGTAAGGCTGGCGTAACTATGGCGAAGCACGTGGAAGCTAACCGGCGGGTCGATCTTCGCGCCCCGGCAGGCTGCCTTCATCGGACGGGTCTGGTGGGATTTCAGCCAGCGTCCTCCGTCTCCCTTGGGTAACAGTGGATCACGTAGTGAGCGACCAACTGCGAGCGCCGCGAAAAAGGTCGTGCCTTCCTCTGTCAGGACGATATGGCGAGATTTACCGCTCTTGCTAATCCGAACGTACAGGGTGCCCCCGCCAAGGGGATTGAAGTCGGCGACGTCGACGGCCGCTAGCTCCCCGAACCGAGCGCCAGTCAGCAGGGCGGCCCGGACCAGTTTCTTGAAGTCGCCCTCCGACGAGCCTATGAGGCGTCGTGCCTCGGTGACAGTGAGGTACCGAACCCTTGCTGCGTCGGCATTTTTGAACGCTTGGACCGGCCGCCATGCAGCGTCCGACGCAATTTTCCCCTCACGCCACGCGGCGTTCAGCGCGGCTTTCAGGATAGTCAGGGTCCGGTTCGCCGTCGACTGGCGTCGTCGGGCCGTCTCCTTGGAGTTGACGGCGTCAACCTCGCTGAACCGCTGGGGCAAGCCTTTCTTGGTCCGGAGGCGGGGCGTTGCCAAAGCCAACCGTCTGTGCCAGTCGCGTAGCACCGTTGCGGTTAGCCTCGTGCATAGCTTTCCGCCAAGGTCTGGCAAGATCAATGCCTGAGCCCTCCAGCGTGTATCCCGTGCCGTCTTCCGGTTCTGTTCCATCCAGAAGATGTAATCATCGAGCGCGTCCTTGACGGTATAGGTCTCGATCGCCGCCTGCTGTCCAGCAACGACCCGCTTACCTTCGGTGAACCATTGCCGGGCTATCGCCTGCGCCTGCGCGAACGTCAGAATGACCGCGCCGTCGGCATCCATCGTGTCGTCAGCCGTCCCAATTGCATCCATCTTGTAGGTTTGGCCGCCCGTATAGGCGCGCATCAACCATTTCCCGGCGGATTTTCCCTTTCGATAACCGAGATGAAGGCCCTCATCGATCGCTCGGAAATACGGCTTGCCAGACGGCCTCAGCGCCGCCCGTGCGGTTCTGGTCTCAAGTCTTGCATCTCTAACCGTCCGTGCCACTGCTGCCTCGTGTCCAATATTTGTCCAATATACACCGTTGGACAAGCCTGCGCAGCGATAAACGACTGAACGATAAATTGTGCATTATCATGATATTAAGAAGCCATGGATAGACGTCGATGGACAGCTTAGCGTCCCTTTCACGGCGGTAACACGAGTTCGAATCTCGTACGGGACGCCATGGAGATGAGGCTGCTACGAGTCGCTGTCGGAGTTGTTGTCCAACATCTATCCCATATTATGGGGTGAATGGCGCTGGAACTCCTTTCACATTGATGATCGCGGCGCGGGCCAAATCGGATGGCGCCCCATCGATCGCCGCCTAAGGCGGTCCCTGCGGGAGTGCCCCCGGTTTTAGTGGACCGACACATCGACGTGCTGACGGCGATCGCTTGAGAGAAATTCCACAGGGCAATGACATACCAAAGCGGCCAAGGTCTGCCGTGCATATTGTTTCTTATAAGATTCTGAACGAACTCGGCGGCAGACCCTGCCTCGCGCGATGTTGGCAAGGCAGGGATGGCTGCCGCCTCGGCCTGCTCCCGCGCATGGCGCGTTAGCCGCCGCCTCTCCAAAGTCGCGCGGATATCCCAGATCCATGGTCTTCTGGGAGGCCAACGAGACAGCCGCGCCTTGGCCTCAGCGGTGATCCCCGGCACCTTGCCGGCCCACTGCTTCGCCTACCGTACAGGTCGACGAATCTGAACTCGTAGGCCAGCAGAATTCGCGCTCTCTCAACCGGCTGGTCTTGTGCGTGACGGGGCGTCGTCCCCAGTTGAACCAAATCCTCCCCGTCGATTGAGACCTCGATGACCCGCCGCGCTGTTGCCAGCGTCACCCGCCATCAAGGTTAATGTCCAGCGCGATTACTACATATGGACTCCGCTAGCCCACGATCGTGTCCCTGGTCGTGGTGTAGGAGCTACGGCTCCGTCACGGTCTCCGGCGGGGCTTGGCCGGGTCTGTCAGACTGCCTCGTCGGGCAGGCTGATAATGTGATCGTTACTCAGTGGTGCGATGGTTTCAAGGGTCATATAGCGTCCTCTCTGCACTGACCACTCGTCGTTCTGCTCGAGCAGGATGGCGCCGACCAGGCGGACGACGGCCTCTTCATTGGGGAAGATGCCAATGACGTCGGTCCGCCGCTTGACCTCACCGTTGACGCGTTCAAGCGGGTTGGTTGAATGCAACTTGGTCCGGTGAGCGGCGGGGAAGTCCATATAGGCGAGAACGTCAGCCTCTGCCTCGTCCATGAAGGCGGCCAGCTTCGGCAGTTTGGGGCGCAATTGGTCCGCTACCCGGCGCCATTGGGCTTTGGCCGCGGTGGCATCGTCCTGGGCGAAGGCGGTGGCAACGAAGGCCGCGGCCACGCCACGTCCCTGCTTCCCGGCATGTGCCAGCAGGTTGCGCATCGTATGCACCCGGCAGCGTTGCCAGGTGGCGTTCAGCACGCGGGTGATCGCCGCCTTCAGTCCCTCATGGGCATCGGAGATCACCAGTTTCACGCCGCGCAGGCCGCGGCGTGCCAGTTTGCGCAGGAATTCGAGCCAGAAGTCTCGGCCTCGGAGCAGCCAATATCCATCCCGAGCACTTCCCGCCGGCCGTCGCTGTTGACGCCGACCGCGATGCTTGCCCCTGCGGAGGCTGGGGGTGACCGCCTTGGAGACGATGCGGCCGGCCTCGCGCACCTTTACACAGGTGGCGTCGAGCCAGACATAGGGCCAGTCACCTTCCAGCGGGCGGCTCAGGAAAGTCTCGACCCTGCCGTCGATCTCGCCGCACAGCAGCGACACCTGGCTCTTCGATATCCCCGTCATCCCCATGGCCTGCACCAGAACATCGACCGAGCGGGTGGAGACACCCTGGATATAGGCCTCCTGGATGACCGCCGTGAGCGCCTTCTCGGCCATCCGGCGCGGTTCGAGGAAGCCGGGAAAGTAGCTGCCCTTGCGCAGCTTCGGTATGCGCAGTTCGACTGTCCCGGCCCGGGTTTCCCAGGTGCGATCGCGGTAACCGTTGCGCTGGTTGAGCCGGCCCGGGGCTCGCACGCCGGGGGTGGCGCCGGTCAGGGTCTCGACCTCTACGTCCATCAGACGTTGAGCGGTGAAACCGATCATCTCGCGCAGGAAGTCGGCGTCGGTGGTCTTCTCCAGGAGCTCGTGCAGGTTCATGGTCTCCGCGGTCATCGTCGGATCCTTTGGTTCGCGTTGAAGTTCGCAACCAAACCTTACCGAAGACCGGTGATGACCGCCGCTGTGGATAAGTGGCCCGCCGCCACCTGTGACTCTGGGCGGTCGCGGCGACGGGCCACTTATCCACAGCTCTTACACCACTTGGTGGGACACGACCTAGCCCACCTTCGCGGAGGCAAGCTCGGCGGCTCCGTAAATGCACCTTCTGGCACTCCGGTTGATGCAACAAGTGGTGAGTTTGGATTACCTCTGATGAACGTGTTACACGCCCCGCCGGCACAAAGTGGGGCTGCAAGGCGGCGGAGTTTCCGCGGTTTTCAGCACACAGGCTGGCATCGGGGGTCCGGTGGCAGAGTGGTGATGCATCGGACTGCAAATCCGCGGATGCCGGTTCGATTCCGGCCCGGACCTCCAATCATTTCAATCAGTCGAGGTGAGCCTCTTCGAGGCGACCCGCATCTCTTCAAGATTTCCGGCCTTTGGCTTCACGCGCGGCGGGTCATAAGCTTACAAAGCCGCTCCCATGTTCGCCCTTGGTGGCCGTTTCGGTATGTATCGTGCTGTGCGTAGCGCGGCCAAAAGTCCACCCAACCGATCGGTCTCCGGGTAATCGCCTTCCCTTTCACATGTCGAAGCTGATTTGACAGAAGCACCCGCTTTAGCGGTCGTAGCCGGACGCCGATGAAATGGCGTGTGGGACGGAGGAAATGGCGTGGGTGTATGGGCGGTTCACTCGAAGTGCTCGTTCCTTCGCCCTATGCTGATAGCTGCCATATACCGCCGCTCGGTAGCCTCGGTAGCCGAGAGAATGACGCTGCGAGGTTGGCGTTTTGACGCGCATTCCCCTCCCCGCCCGATCGTCCCCGCTCAGGCCAGCAACTGACCGCATCCGCACCCACTCCGCCCAGCGCCCCAAGCAAGGTTGTCCACAGCTTTTTCAGCCTTGACGCGATTCCACCGTTGCCGCCTCCGCCCGTCACGCATACTGTATCTAGTAGGTCAACACCCCTGGAGGGACCAGAATATGGTGTGGAGTGACGAGACGATCCAGATCCTGAAAGATCTGTGGGAGCAAGGCCATTCCACCGCCGAAATAGGGCGGCGCCTCTGTGTCACCAAGAATGCGATCGTCGGCAAGGCGCACCGCCTCGACCTCACCGCTCGCCCCTCGCCGATCCGGCGGGGCGCGTCCAAGCCTAAGGTCGAGCGCCCGCAGCCCCCGCCCCGCGTGGAAGGCCCGACACTGCCGCCCCTGGCCAGCGCGATCGCGCAGACGCATTCCTCCAGCGCGACGCCTATGCGCGCCGCCCCGGTCCCGCTGCCCCTTCACGCCATGCCGGCGACGAAGCCAGCCACGCCTCCTCCCTTACCTCCGGTGCGGGTGGTCATGCCGTCGCCGCCGCCGATGCAATACCGCCGGTCCGCGCCCTCATGCTGCTGGCCGATCGGAGAGCCCGGGAAGCGCGACTTCCATTTCTGCGATGACCCGTCCACCCCCGGCAAGCCTTACTGCGAGGAACATGCCAAGCTGGCCTATGTCAGGGTCCGGGATCGGAAGGAGGATGCGGCCTGATCCCGGCGAACGCGCTCGAACCGACGACTTGGCGCCGAGGCGGGCACGTCGCTATAACACGGGCAGTTACAGCAGCCGAGACAGACATGGCCAGCCCACCGGACCTTTTCACCGAAGCCCGTGCCAATATGGTGAACAGCCAGATCCGGCCGAACAAGGTGACCGATCCAAGAATACTCAGCGCGATGCGCCGGATTCCGCGAGAACGTTTCCTGCCCGCCGGCCTCGTCTCCCTCGCCTACATCGACGAAGACATCCCACTCGGCAACGCCCGCTTCATGCTGGAGCCGATGGTGCTCGCCCGGCTGCTGCAGGCGGCGTTACCACGGGAAAACGAGCGCGTCCTCGTGGTTGCTGCTGGTCCGGGTTACGGCGCCGCGGTGCTTGCAGCCTGTGGTTGCCGCGTGACCGCGCTGGAGGATGATCCCGCATTGATCGCCCTCGCACGGGCCGTCCTGCCGTCCGAAGCCCCGGGTGTGACGTTGGTGAACGGTCCTTTGGCGGCTGGATGGTCCGCCAATGCGCCCTACGACATCATCCTGATCGAAGGCGCGGTGTCGGAAGTACCGCCCGCGCTGGCCGGCCAGTTGCACCGGGAGACCGGACGCCTCCTCGCGGTGCTGCGCGGTGAAGGGCGCACCACACAGGCGGTCATCGCCGAGACCACAACCGCCGGGCTCGGCACCTACCCGATATTCGACTGCGGAACCCCGCCCCTGCCATCTCTGGCCCGCACACCCGTATTCGAGTTCTGACCTCCCTTCAACCTGGCCGACGCGAACACCGGGCGACAGCCAACGGGTGATCTTCACCAGGCGGGAAAACCGATTGTCGAAGTGAATACTGGACAGGACGGTGTGGTTCGGAGGAAATCTAGCGTCAACACACGATCGCACCGGCTCGGTCCGGCGCATGTCAACCGTTTGTTCGGGTAACGGCCGGCAATCTGAGCCCGCCCGGCTGGCAGTTTAGAAAAAGGTGCCGAATGGGTCCGCGTCACGCTCTGTTCATCAGCCTCAGCCTGCTGGCCGCTCCAACCGTTTCCTGGGGGCAGACCTCGCCGCAGTCGCCGCCGCCGAGCAAGCCCTCCCGCCCGGCGAAGCCCGCGGATGCGACCCGCAAGCCCTTGTCGGCAACGACCCAGAGTGTCGCCGCCCGACCGCCCAGCGCCGCCGCCGTCCCGCATACCCTGGCCGAAGCACTCGCCGCCACTTACGCCAATCAGCCGGCATTGCAGGCCGAACGTGCCAAGCTGCGCGCCACCGACGAAAATGTGCCCTCGGCGCTGGCCGGATGGAGGCCGACCGTCGTGATGGCGGGCACTGCCGGGTACGGCGATGGCATCGCCCGTAGCTTCTTTCCCGGCATTGGCAACACCTCGATCCAGACCGACCGCCTGATCGCCACCGCTCAGGCGACGATAACCCAGAACCTCTATACCGGCGGCAAGACCCAGGCGAGCGTCAACCGCGCCAAGAACCAGGTCATGGCGGAGCGGGCGACCCTGCTGGCCCAGGAGCAGAGCAGCTTCACCAATGTGATCAGTGCCTATGTCGGCGTCATCCAGGACCAGCAACTGCTCGACCTGCAGATCAACAACGAACAGGTCCTGGCGAAGCAGCTTCAGGCCACCAACGATCGCTTCCGCGTCGGCGAGATCACCCGCACCGACGTTGCCCAGGCCGAGGCCGCGCTTGAGGGCGCCAAGGCAACCCGCGAGACCGCCGAGGGCACCCTGCAAACCGCTCGTGCCACCTATGTGCAGATCGTCGGCTTGATGCCGCCGCCGGACCTGGTGCAGCCACAACCGCTCAACCTGCCGGTGCATGGTGAGAATGACGCCGCCAGCCTCGCCGCGCTCAACAATCCCAACGTCGTCACCGCCTTGTTCAACGACGCCGCGGCCAAGGATGCGGTCGACATCGCCTTCTCGGCGCTGCTGCCGCAAGTCAGCTTGCAGGGGCAGACCTTCCAGCAGAACAGTGCCTCGGCGCGCAATTCCAGCACCAACGGCTACCAGATCGTCGCTCAGGTCTCCCTGCCGGTCTATCAGGGCGGCTCGGAATACTCCGCGGTACGCCAGGCTCGTCAGTCGCAGCAGCAAACGCAGCGTCTGATCGACGACGCCAAGCGCACCGCGGTGCAGAATGCGGTGCAGGCCTGGGACACGCTGATCGCCGCCAAGGCCTCGGCGGACAGCACCCGGGCGCAGATCCGGGCCAATGAGGTGGCCCTCGAAGGCACCGAGCGAGAGGCCATCGTCGGCAGCCGCACCACTCTGGACGTGTTGAACGCGACGCAACTGCTGCTGCAGTCGCGGACCACCCTGGTGCAGAACCTGGCGCAGGTGATCACCGCCTCATACGCGGTTGCCGCGGCGATTGGTCGACTGACCGCGCGCGATCTGCACCTGCCAGTGCCACTGTATGACGATACCGCCTACTACCAGGCGGTGAAGGACCGCTGGGTGGGCCTGGGCGATTATGCCACCGATCAGCCGGGCCGCTGAAACATGCCAAAAGGCATCCTCGCATGACATTGCCGCCGACCGCCCATCCCGCTGCCGCCGCGGGTGCTGACGGTGCCGATCCGTCCATGGAGGAGATTCTCTCCTCCATCCGTCGTATTCTGAATGAAGACGAGCCCGCTGCGGGCACGGCGGAGGAGTCGCAGGAAGAACCCCAGTCTGACGATGACGTGCTGGTGCTAGACCGCACAATGTTGATCGCCGCGCCTGACCCGGACCTTGCTTCGCCGGACGCCGAGCAAGCGGCCACCGAGGCGCAGGTCCAAGGAGTTGCGCAGGCTGACGACGCCGAGGCGGACGCTGCCCGCGCCGAGGATGCCAAGGCCGTCCTCCTTGCCAACGAGTCCACGGAAGCCCAAGTCAGCGCCATCGCTGAACCTGTCCCCGACCCGCCGATCCAGACCATGGCAGCGCCCGAGCCGCCAGTAACAGCGCCGCCCGAGTCGCAGCCTGCTCAGGCGTTGGTCGGACCGGCCGCCGCCGCCGCCACGGCGACCTCCGTCGATGGTCTGATCCGTGCCCTGGCCGCGAGCAGGACGACGCATGTCTATCGCGGCGGCCCCACGATCGAGGATCTGGTGCGAGAGGAGCTTCGCGTTCTGCTGAAAGGATGGCTGGAGGACAACCTGCCGCAGCTTGTCGAGCGACTGGTCCGTGCCGAAATCGAGAAGCTCGTTGGCCGGGTGGATCCTTGAACGCAGTGACTTAAGGTGTCACCCGCCTCCCCGGTGTCATCCTCGGTGCAGGCCGGGAACCCACGACTTGCGGTATTGCATCCGACGACAGTCGAGGGTTCCGTCCGGAGCCTGTGCTCCGGTACTAAACATCCCGAACGGATATCCATGACGAGACCCCAATGACCCTGGACAGCCGGTTCACAGCCGCGGACGTGGAGGCCCGCCTTTACCAAGGCTGGGAGCAGGCCGGCAGCTTCGCCTGCGACCCGCACTCCAACGCCGAACCCTTCACCATCATGATCCCGCCGCCGAACGTCACCGGCAGCCTGCATATGGGTCATGCGCTGACCTTCACCCTGCAGGACACGCTGATCCGCTGGCGCCGCATGCAGGGCCGCGACGCGTTGTGGCAGCCCGGCACCGACCACGCCGGCATCGCGACCCAGATGGTGGTCGAGCGGTTGCTTGCGACCGAGGGTCACGACCGGCGGGCGATGGGCCGGGACGCATTCGTGCAGCGGGTCTGGCAGTGGAAGGCCGAGTCGGGCGGCAGCATCACCCGCCAGCTTCGCCGCCTGGGTGCCTCGCTGGACTGGCCACGCGAACGCTTCACCATGGACGACGGACTGTCGGCCGCGGTGAAGCAGACCTTCGTGGCACTTTATCGCGAGGGGCTGATCTACCGCGACCGCCGCTTGGTGAATTGGGATCCCAAGCTGCAAACCGCGATTTCCGACCTCGAGGTGGAAAATCGCGAGATCAAAGGCTCGCTGTGGTACATCCGCTATCCGATCGAGGGCGAACCAGACAGTTTCATCACCGTTGCCACCACCAGACCGGAGACGATGCTGGGCGACACCGCGGTCGCGGTACATCCCGCGCATCCGGAATTCGCGGCACTGATCGGCAAGCGAGCGATCCTGCCGCTGGTCGGCCGGTCCATCCCGATCGTCGGCGATGCTTACGCGGATCCGGAAAAGGGCACCGGCGCGGTAAAGATCACCCCGGCGCATGATTTCAACGATTTCGCCGTCGGCCAGCGCCACGATCTGCCGATGCCGTCCGTGCTGGACCGCCAGGCAATGATTACGCTCGATGAGATCGCGGACGTCCTGACCGAAACTCCCGGCATCGCCGACCCCGCCTTTACCCGCTCGCTCGCTGGCCAGGCGCGCTTCGCCGCGCGGTCCGCCATCGTGGCGGAACTCGAACGGCTCGGCCTTCTCGTCAAGGTCGAGCCGCACACCAACCAGGTGCCGCACGGCGACCGCGGCGGCGTCCCGGTCGAGCCCCTGCTGACCACCCAGTGGTATTGCAATGCCGCCGCCCTGGCGAAGCCGGCGATCGAGGCGGTCGAAACCGGCAAGACTGTCTTTGTTCCGAAACAATGGGAGAACACGTTCTTCGCGTGGATGCGCGACATCCAGCCATGGTGCATCTCGCGTCAGCTTTGGTGGGGCCACCGCATCCCGGCCTGGTTCGGACCGGATGGCACCGTTTTCGTTGACAAGGATATCGACGGTGCCACGTTACAGGCGCGCGATCATTACGGCCACGACGAACCGTTGCAGCAAGACGAGGACGTCCTCGACACCTGGTTCAGTTCGGCCCTGTGGCCTTTCTCCACCCTGGGCTGGCCAGAGCCCACCGCCGAACTCAACCGTTACTATCCCGGCGACGTATTGGTTACCGGCTTCGACATCATCTTCTTCTGGGTCGCGCGGATGATGATGATGGGGCTGCACTTGATGGGCGACGTGCCGTTCCGCACCGTCTACATTCATGGCCTGCTGCGCGACGAGCGTGGACAGAAGATGTCGAAGAGCAAGGGCAACGCTGTCGATCCGCTGGAACTGATCGATAATTACGGCGCCAATTCGCTGCGCTTCACCATCTGCGCACTGGCCGGCCCTGGCCGCGACATCAAACTCGGCGCCTCGCGCGTGCAGGATCATCGTGCCTTCATCACCAAGCTTTGGAACGCCGCGCGGTTCTGCGAAATGAACGGCATGCGGCCGGATCCGGCTTTCGATCCCTCGCGCGCCACGCTGCCGCTCTCGCGCTGGCTGCTGGACGGCGCCAACACCGCGATCCGCGAGACCACCGAAGCGCTGGAAGCCTATCGCTTCGACGAATATGCCGCCGCCGGTTATCGTTTCGTCTGGAACAGCTTCTGCGACTGGTTCCTGGAATTCGCCAAACCGCTTCTGGCCGAAGGCGCCGACCCAACCCACGCCGCGGAAATCCGCGCCGTCGGTGCTCACGTGCTCGGCATCATCCTGCGGCTGCTGCACCCGGCGATCCCATTCGTGACCGAAGAGCTGTGGGATCGTTTTGGCTACGGCGAACCAAACGGACTGATCCGCGCGGCGTGGCCAATACCAGCCACGGTGACCGGCGCCGACCAGGCTCGGGCGGAACTGGACTGGGTGGTGCGGCTGATTGGCCTGGTTCGCTCGGTGCGCACGGAAATGAACGTGCCGCCAGGCAAACCATCGCCGGTGCTCCTGCTCGGTGCCTCATCCGAGGATCTGGGCCGAATCGACCGCTGGATCGATGCCGTCCGCCGTCTCGCCCGCGCGTCCGAAGTGCGACCACTGCAGGGCGATGTGCCAAAGGGTTCCGCCCAGGCGATGCTGGACGAGACAACGGTGGTGCTGCCGTTGCAGGGACTGATCGACATCGCGGCGGAACGGGCGCGGCTGGTCAGGGAGCGCGACAAGGCTTCGGCGGAGGCGAAGAAAATTAGCCAGAAGCTTGAGAATGCTGACTTCGTTGCGCGCGCGCCCGAGCAGGTCGTGGCGGAGAACCGTGAGCGCCTGACTGCGATCCGATCCGAGATCGACCGCCTGCAGGCCGCGCTCGACCGTCTGGATTGAGTTCCCCCAGTGTCATCACCCCTGCCCCCGCCTGTCACGTAAATAGAGGGAAAGGACGCCTTCGCAGGGCCAAGCCTCACCCTCCGTGTCATGCCTGCCCTTGCGAAGCCTGCCCTTGGCGAAGGCCGAGGCGCGAGGATGATGCTTCGCCGTCGCTGTCTAAGTGCCCATTGACGGCGCCACTTCGACCACCTATTATCCGATTTCCTTCCGAACATTGGGCACCCTCGCCTAAGCCCCGAATCGTGCGCCGGGCGCCCCGAGTTCAAACTCCACCAGCAGCGATCACCAGGCCCTCAGTGCCCGCCTCCCGGTCAATCTGATCCCTGCTTCTGCGTGATCACACCCCTGAACGCACCCGCACGTCCGAGGCCTCTCACATGCACCTTGCAGAACTAAAGAAGAAAACACCAGCCGAACTGGTCAATTTCGCCGAAGCCCTTTCGGTCGAGAACGCGTCCTCGCTCCGCAAGCAGGATATCATGTTCGCGATCCTGAAGAACCTCGCGGACAACGATCAGGCGATCCAAGGCGAAGGCACCCTGGAGATATTGTCGGATGGGTTCGGCTTCCTCCGCAGCCCCGAAGCCAACTACCTGCCAGGACCTGATGATATCTACGTCAGTCCGAGCCAGGTGCGCCGCTTCGGGCTGCGGACAGGCGACACCGTCGACGGCCAGATCAGGGCGCCGCGCGATGGCGAACGCTATTTCGCCCTGCTGAAAGTCGACACGGTCAATTTCGAACCGCCCGAATCGGTGCGCCACCGCGTCAATTTCGACAACCTGACCCCGTTATATCCCGAAGAACGTCTCAAGATGGAGATGGAGACGTTCCAGTCCGTAGCGAAAGGTCCGGCGAAGGACTTCACGCCCCGCGTAATTGACCTGATCTCCCCGGTCGGCAAAGGCCAGCGCGCCCTGATCGTTGCCCCCCCGCGCACCGGCAAAACGGTGATGCTGCAAAACATGGCCGCCGCCATCGCCGCCAATCATCCCGAGGTGTTCCTGATCGTTCTGCTGATCGACGAACGCCCCGAAGAAGTCACCGACATGGCCCGTAGCGTGAAGGGCGAGGTGATCAGTTCCACCTTCGATGAACCCGCCACCCGCCACGTGCAGGTCACCGAAATGGTGCTGGAAAAAGCCAAGCGCCTGGTCGAGCATAAGCGCGACGTGGTGATTTTGCTCGATAGCATCACACGGCTGGCGCGCGCCTACAACACCGTGGTGCCGTCTTCCGGCAAGGTCCTGACAGGCGGCGTCGATGCCAATGCCCTGCAACGCCCGAAACGATTCTTCGGCGCCGCGCGCAATATCGAGGAAGGCGGCTCGCTGACCATCATCGCCACCGCGCTGATCGATACTGGCAGCCGCATGGATGAAGTCATCTTCGAGGAATTCAAAGGCACCGGCAATTCCGAGATCATCCTCGACCGGAAACTGTCCGACAAGCGCAGCTTCCCGGCAATCGACATCACCAAGTCGGGCACGCGCAAGGAGGAACTGCTGGTCGAGCGTGGCGTGCTGACCAAGATGTGGGTGCTGCGGCGGATCCTCAATCCGATGGGAACGGTCGACGCGATGGAGTTCCTGTTGGACAAGCTGAAATACAGCAAGACCAACAATGA
Source organism: uncultured Alphaproteobacteria bacterium (assembly GCA_963758415.1). Classification (GTDB taxonomy): domain Bacteria; phylum Pseudomonadota; class Alphaproteobacteria; order Acetobacterales; family Acetobacteraceae; genus Rhodopila. The sequence continues at coordinate 34,914 of CAVWVL010000002.1, forward strand.
TTTCTTCGACGCGATGAATACCTGACCGCGGACGGTCCGGCCGGACCTCGGGAATTCATCGGAACCCCGTCGGTAGGGGATAGCGGAACACGAAGTCATTTCTCACACGAGCGCACAGCCTACTAAGCCGCGATGCGCTGAAGGACGAGGTCGTCCCCCGGAACGATCATTTGGTCGGCAACGACACCTCGATCACGCCCCTGGGCGAGTCGGTCGCGGTTGCACCGCTCTCGATTCTCCACGAGTATCCCATATTCGTCAGCAATGGGCCGATTGAACGGGCCAGCGCGTGATTTTTCTCCTGGGAATATCGTATTACGGCGACTTTGGGCAGGTCGGATCGCGGGTTTAGATCGACGCCTGTGACGTTCGACCCCACCTGCGCTTTGAGGCTGCGTGCGCTGTCTTCCGCCGACCCAGACCCGGCCTGATAGACGATCGAGAGGCTGGGCCGACCTGCGTCGGCGTCCGAGATCGAGGCAGCTCCAGCGGCTGGCGCCGCCTCGGTCACCACCGCCGGTGCGCGCTGCGATGTAACGGGCTTCGCAACGTCTGGCCGAGTCGGGTCGACCGCGGGCGGCGTGGCATTCGCAAGCGCTTTCTGCGGGGTGTCCACGCTTTGCCTGGTGATTGCGGACCCAGGCGGAACTGCATTATTCGGCGCGGGCACCGCAGGGGCCCGGCCCAGCGGGCGATAGGGCGCCAGCACCTTTGTTGCGTTGGCGTCAGCCGCGGTCTGCCCTGACTGGAGTTGCGCGGATGTCGCGGGCGGCGCGGCCTGAGGGGGGGATGGAATCGGCCCACTCGACAGAGTGGAACGAGTTGAGTCGCCCTGCTGCACCCGGCCTGGGCCAAAAAGTTGCAGGATCGCTCCCGCAACTCCGGTTACCGCGGCCACAATAACAAAAAACAGCACGACGTTGCGCCGCCAACCCGAACCGTCCGGGCGATTTTCAACGCTGGCCACGGCTTCCGCCCGGGCAGGCTTTTTCTGTGCGGCCGCTACCAACTCCGAAATGTGGCCTTCGGGCCAATCCGGTCCGGCGTCAAACGCATCCGCCAGGCGCTGAAGCCGCTCCTGCGGGCTCAGTTCGTCGCCGCTTTCCCCGGCGGCAGGATCATCGGCCAATCTCGATTTAGTGTCCATTGCGCCCAACTACTTCATCCAGGGCCTAACGCAAGACGTCTGTCCCAGAGCCTGCGCTTACCTGCCCCCAGCCCGCGCCAACCTGCCTGCGCTAACGTAATCGTATGAACTCAGGCACCGTCGTGACATCCGGATGCCGGTGCGGTGCGTTTTCTTCCGCTCCACCGTCGGGAGATTCCGACGACATGAATCCATGCGCGAATGGGCGATTTGTCAACAATTCTATACGCTGGTTCGTGACACGAACCGTTTGACGCCATCAAAATCTCGCGCAAAATCTCGCACGTGCGGGAATTGCACCGACCTTAGCCATTTGCCACGATAATGGGCGATCTGACAACGCAATGACATGCGGCCTACCTAGTGCAGATCGTTCCGACGCACGAGAGCGTGCACGCAACGTGCCACCCGGCAGCGACGTGCGCCTGCCCGCCCAATTCGGCCAAGTCGTAGCACGTATCGATCCACCCCCCGGATTACGGGAAATTCATTGTAAGGCGGACCGCCCGGACGCAATATCGCCCATCGGGCAATGCCAAACCAGGTTCCAGGGAGTGAACAATGACCAGTCCCGTCCCCAGGGAAATCCCGACGGGAACTCCCGCTCCGAGCTACGCTCACGGCGCCTCAGATCAACCCATGATCGGCGACACCATCGGGGTGCACTTCGATCGCACGGTTGCCCGCTGGGGCCATCGCCCCGGCCTCATCGTCCGTCAGCAGGGAATCCGCTGGACCTGGGCCGAACTTGCAGAACACGTCGATGCATTCGCCGCTGGCCTCATCGCCCTGGGCCTGCAACCCGGCGATCGCATCGGCATCTGGTCGCCCAACAATGCCGAGTGGGTCGTCACCCAGTTCGCCACCGCCAAGGCCGGCCTCATCCTGGTCAACATCAACCCCGCCTACCGCCTGACCGAGGTCGAATATGCGCTGAACAAGGTCGGCTGCAAGGCACTCGTCACCGCCACGCGGTTCAAAACCAGTGACTACATCGGAATGATCAACAGCCTCGCGCCTGAGCTGGCGATTTCGCGCCCGGGGCGGTTGCACGCCGCCCGGCTTCCAGCCCTGCGCTCGGTGATCCAGATCGGCGGCGACGCGCCCGGCACCTTCGCCTTCCACAAGATCGGACATCTCGGCCACGATGACGTACGCCAGCGACTGAAGGACCTGGCGCCGGTCCTGCAATTCGACGACCCGATCAACATCCAGTTCACCTCGGGCACCACCGGCCTGCCCAAAGGGGCCTCGCTCACCCACCACAACATTCTCAACAACGGCTTCTTCATCGGCGAAGTGCTGAACTACAACCAGCTCGATTCCGTCTGCATCCCGGTGCCGATGTATCACTGCTTCGGCATGGTGATCGGAACCCTGGCCTGCATGACCCACGGCGCCGCCATCGTCTTCCCCGGGGAAGGCTTCGATCCGCTCGCCACCCTGCAAACCGTGGCCGAGGAACGTTGCACATCGCTCTACGGCGTGCCCACCATGTTCATTGCCGAACTCGATCATCCCGCTTTCGGCGAATTTGATCTGTCCTGTCTCCGCACCGGCGTGATGGCCGGCGCGCCGTGCCCGATCGAGATCATGCGCCGCGCCATTCGCGACATGCATCTGAGCGAAATCACCATCTGTTACGGCATGACCGAAACGAGTCCGGTCAGTACCCAGACCCGCATTGGCGATTCGATCGAGCAGCAGGTCGCCACCGTGGGCCGGCCGCATCCGCATATCGAAATCAAGATCGTCGACCCCGAAGGCCGTATCGTTCCGCGCGGCACCGCCGGCGAACTCTGCACCCGCGGCTACTCCGTCATGCTCGGCTACTGGGAGGACCCCGAACGCACCGCCGAGGCCATCGACCCGTCCCGCTGGATGCACACCGGCGACCTCGCAACCATGGACGCTGATGGCTACTGCACCATCGTCGGCCGCATCAAGGACATGGTCATCCGAGGCGGCGAGAACGTCTACCCACGCGAAATCGAGGAGTTCCTCTATCAGCACCCCGCGATCGTCGACGTCCAGGTGTTCGGCGTGCCTGACAGCCGCTTCGGCGAGGAACTCTGTGCCTGGATCAAGCTTCGTGCCGGCGAGAGCCTGACCGAGGACGATGTGAAGGCGTTCTGCAAGGACCAGATCGCACACTACAAAGTGCCGCGATATGTCCGCTTCGTAAACGAATTCCCGATGACGGTCACCGGCAAAATGCAGAAGTACTTGATGCGTGCCACGATGGCGGACGAACTCGGCCTGTCCCCGCCATCTTGAATTGGGCAGCGCCGCCAGTCGGACCACTTCCGGAACAATGGAGCAAACACCATGCGCTGGGCACGTTTCGATCAGAACGGCACACCCTCTTTCGCCGTCGTCGAGGACGACACCCTCATCCCCGTGCTTGGCTCACCCTTCGAAAACTGGGAGCGCACCAGCCGCCGATTGAAACTGGACGAGGTGAAACTACTCGTGCCGGTCGTCCCGCCAACCTTCTACGCCGCCGGGATGAACTATGCAGGACATGTACGCGAGGTGGCTGCGAAGATCGGCGAGAAGCCGAACCTTCCGACCCAGCCGGATATCGGCTATCGCGCCAACAACGCGCTGATCGCGCATGGCGAGACCATCGTGATCCCGGCCGACGCGACCGACCAGGTGCAGTACGAGGGCGAGCTCGTCGTCGTGATCGGTCGCAAATGCAAGCATCTCACACGCGAGAACGCCCTGTCCGCCGTGCTCGGCTACACCATCGGCAACGACGTCAGTGAGCGTACCTGGCAACAATCGGATCGCACCATGTGGCGCGCGAAGAACACCGACACATTCAAACCGATGGGACCCTGGATCGAGACCGAACTGAAACTTGAGGATCTTATCACCAGGATCCGTCTGAACGGCGAGCAACTCATCGAGTTCCCCACCAATCATATGATTTTCGGAGTCGTCGACTACCTCGTGGCGATGACCTCGTGTCTGACACTCTATCCAGGCGATATGATGTGGATGGGGACCGAGGGCGCCACAGCCAATATGAAGCATGGCGACCGTATCGAAGTCGAGATCAGCGGCATCGGCGCTCTCAGCAACAAGGTGGTGCGTGAAGGCAAATAAACTATCCCGGGATCCGCACCATCATCGACGAGATGCCATGCACGAAGCTGGAGTAGATCCGCCGCGGTTCCTCCATAAGCTCGATGTACGGGTAGCGCTTCATGATCTCTTCCCACAGGATCGTCAGTTGCAGCTCGGCCAAGCGGTTGCCCACGCAACGGTGAATGCCGAACCCGAACGAAAGATGCTGCCGCGGACGCGCACGGTCGATGATGAAACGGTCGGCATCCGGGATCATCTCGGAATCGCGGTTGCCTGAGATATACCACATCGCCAGCTTGTCGCCGGCACGAATCGTTTTACCTGCGATCTGGTGATCCTCCAGCGCGGTGCGCCGCATGTAGGCAATAGGCGTCTGCCAGCGGATGATCTCAGGTACCATGCTCGGGATGACACCAGGATTTTCCCGCAGTTTGCGGTATTCGTCCGGATATTTGTTCAGCGCCCACAATCCGCCGCTGATCGAATTGCGTGTCGTGTCATTGCCGCCGACGATCAGCAGCACACAGTTGCCCATGAACTCGATCGGGTCCATGTCCCGCGTCGCCTCGCCGTGAGCCAGCATCGAGATCAGATCGGCGCGCGGCGGCGCGTTGACCCGTTCGTTCCACAAACCGGTCATGGTCGCTGCCATCTTCCTCAGCTCGGTGAACCGCTCTTCCTCGGTCTTCACCAGGGCATTGGGATCCTTGAGATTGGTGGTCGCGATATTCGACCAATGGGTCAGGTCGCGGCGTCGCTCGAGCGGGTAGTCGAACAGGGTCGCCAGCATCTGTGTCGTCAGTTCGACCGAGACATGCTCGACCCAGTCGAAGGTTTCGTTGCGCGGCAGATTGTCCAGGATCGTAATGGCCCGCTCGCGGATCGTTGCCGCCATGTTGGCAAGATTGCCGGGCGCGACGATGGGCGCGACGACCATCCTCTGCAGATCATGCTTGGGCGGGTCCATGGCGATGAACATCGCCAGCCGATACTGCGTTTCCTGATCCACCAGGGTTATACCGGAGGCTGAGGAGAACACCCGGGGGTTGGTCTCCACCGCCATGATGTCCTTATACTTTGTCACCGACCAGTGTGGCCCGAACTGGCTGTCGGGGGTGTAGTGCACCGGGTCGTCGCGGCGCAGCCGAGCGAACCAGTCCGGCCACACATCGTTCTGAAAAATGCGGGCGTCGGCGACATCGATCTGATCGAGCGGAACGGTCCAAGGGTCACCTGATGCTTCGGCATTGGACACGGTCATGGCTGCCTCCCGAGACTAACCTGCCGCAAAGAACAGAGCGCGCGCCGTGACGCAAATCACTTTGCGTGTGCGATGACACGCAAGCCCATTTGGCCCATTCTGCCGTCATCACGTCCATATCCGGAGGAAAGCAAATGCCAGCGTCGATCGGCACCAACCTCGCCAAGCAGAAGCTCGCGGCAAACGAGCTGGTCCTGTGTTTCGGGGTCAATCAATTGCGCACTCCGAACGTCGCCATGATGGCCGCGGCCTGCGGCTTTGACGCACTCTATATCGACCTGGAGCACAATCCCACCTCGCTCGAGACCGCCGCCGCGATCTGTGTCGCGGCACTTGGTCTCGGCATCACGCCAATCGCCAGAGTGCCATCCCACGACCCGCACGAACTCGACCCGCATTCTCGACTGCGGCGCGCAAGGCGTCATGGTGCCGCACGTCAACACCGCCGCTGAGGCGCGGGCTATCGTCGAGGCCTGTCGCTTTGCCCCGTCCGGCCATCGCTCCGCCGCCGGTACCGTGCCCTCGCTGGGCTATGCCGCGCTATCGCAGCCGGAAATCTGTCGCCGGCTGAACCAGGAAACCCTGCTCATCGCCATGATCGAGACACCGGAGGCGGTTGCCAACGCTGACGCCATCGCGGCGGTCGAAGGCATCGACGTGCTGCATATCGGCTCGACCGATCTGTCGACCGAGATGGGTATTCCCGGCGACTACAAGCACGAGCGAATGCGCGCTGCGTACGAAACGATCTCCGGCGCCGCCCGGGCCCATGGCAAGGCAATGGGGGTTGGCGGCGTGCGGGAGGATGTCAGCTTCCAGTCCTGGCTGTTGAAACTTGGGGTGCGTTATCTGACCAGCGGCTCGGACACGCTGTATATCCTCAGCGGCGGCCGAGCGGATGTGAAGCGGATCAGGGAGGTGGCGGCGTCCGAGGGGGCCGCCTGAGGCGGATTGCCTGCCTGGCCGCATCGACCGCGTTGGCGATCGCATGACCTACCACAATACCTGCCGCAAGTGACACACGCCCTCCGGCGGGTGATCAAACCCACCGACACATCCGATCCGAAGTCTCGCGAAACGACCGCCGAAGGTGGCTTGGGCTAGCCTCGGCGCGGCGCTTCGGCTGATCACAGCCTCCCGTGAACGATGTCGTGCACGAAACTCAGCTTCGTCACCACCGCGGGAGACAGCACGAACGGATACAGATCGTGGTTCCCCATCGCCCGGTTGAGGCTGTTCATCGCAAACGTGAGCGGCAGCCAGGCGTCGATGATCTCCTGCATGCTGGCGGTTTCGTACGGATCGAGATCGATCTCGGCCGACAGCGTCTCATCGCGCACCAGCCTCGGTTTGACGCTGATGCCGAACGCGCTCGCCATCTCGAGCGTGTCGACGATGTGCAGATAGTGCGCCCAGGTCTCCGCCCAGTCTTCCCACGGGTGGGTGCTGGCGTATTGGCTGATGTAGTGCTCCTGCCAGTCCGCGGGCGCGCCATTTCGGTAATGCGCCTGCAGCGCCGCGTCATAGTCCAGACTGTCGTCACCGAACACCGCTCGGCATTGTTCCAGACGCCCGCCGTCGCGCACCAGCACGTCCCAGAAATAGTGCCCAACCTCGTGGCGAAAATGCCCAACCAGAGAGCGGTACGGCTCGCCCATCTGCGTCCGCCGGCGTTCCCGCTCGCCATCGTCGGCCTCGACCAGAGCAATGGTGATCAGGCCGTTGTCGTGTCCGGTGAGGACCTTGGGGCCGCTCGGATCGGGGCTGTCCGCCAGGAACTGGAACGCAAGGCCGTGCTCAGGATCGTCAATTCGATTGAGCAGCGGCAGCTTCAAACGCAGCAGCGAATAGAATAACTGGTGCTTGGCCGACTCGAGGCGGCGCCATCGCTGCAGATTAGGCGCCACCGAGAGGTCCGGGATCGTCTGATTATGCCTGCAGGCCGCGCAAAGCGAGGCGTTGCTCTCGGCATCAACCAGCCAGTTGCAAGCCTCATGCCCGGCATTGTCGCAGAACCGCAGCGAACCCTGAGACGCGGCCAGTGCACGCCAATGGTCGCCATCCGGCTGCAGCGCGGAAATAGTCATGGCCGGGGGCAGAAATCCGAGCCGGAAGCCACACTGTTCGCAACTGGTGTTTTCGAAATACAGCACCTGCCCGCAATTCTGGCACTTGAATAACTTCATACGTGGTGACTCCTCGATTTTTGCCGAGCATCGCTTGGGTCACCTCTGCGCAGGTTCAGCGGCAACGGAGGTCAGGCCGTGCTCTTTCCCCGACGATCAGTGGTCGCGATCGGTGATAACGGAACGGTTGGGCGCAGGATATTGGGGTCGGCGAACGTTCCCGCTACTCGCAAATGCTTGTGCGCCGATCACGAACGCGAAAGGTGTCAACCCGCCCTCGACGGGAAGCCGGGCGGGTCTGGCGGCTACTCGGTAGCTTCTGGCAACCGCCAGGCGCCTCTCCGGGGAATTGGCAGGCCCAGATTTTCGCGCAACGTCGCGCCGGTGTATTCCGTGCGGTATAGACCGCGCCGCTGCAACTCGGGCACCACGAAGCGAACGAAATCCTCGAAGCTGCCGGGCATGTGTGTGCCGGCGACAACGAAACCGTCGCATGCCCGTTCGACGAACCAGTGCTCCATCTGGTCCGCGACATCGCGGCCGCTGCCGACGATCGCCTCGCGCGGACGACCGCGCCGCGTCACCTCCAGGAAGTCGCGCACTGTCGGATTGTGTCCCGTCACCCGCATGACGCGGTCGCGCATCGCCTGCATGCCGGACATGCCCTCAAGCTCCGCCGTGGTGAACGCCTCGTCCATGGCCTTGGTCTTGAAGTCGAAGTTCATTGCCTCCGACAGCAGCGACAAGCCGTCGACCTCTTTGTAGAGCGAGTCGATGACGGCCATCTTGTCCTCTGCCTCGGCGCGGGTCTCGGCGACGACGGGATACGCGATGGTGTTGACGGTCACGCGGTCGGGGTCGCGGCCCAGGCGGGCGACCTCGGTCTTGAAGTCGGCGTATTGCTTCTTGCCCTCCTCCAGGTCCGCATAGCCCACGAACACGGTCTCCGCCCAACGCGCCGAGAAGGTCTTGCCGCGTGCGCTGGCCCCCGCCTGAATCACCACGGGATGGCCCTGCGGCGACCGAGGCACAGTAAAGGTGCCGGACGAACTGAGGAATTTCCCTTTGTATTCCAGCCGATGAACCTTCGCCGGATCGGCGAACAGACCGGATTTTTTGTCGACGATCAGGGCGCCGTCTTCCCAGCCGTCCCAGCAGCTCAGCACGATCTCCATGAATTCATCGGCGCGGTCGTAGCGAAGATCGTGTTCCATATGGACCTCGCGGCCCATGTTGTGTGCCTCGCCGTCATTGACCGACGTCACCACGTTCCACGCCGCGCGCCCGCCCAGCATGTGGTCGACGGTCTGGAACCGGCGGGCGACATCGAACGGCTCATAGTAAGTGGTGGAGGCAGTCGATCCGATCCCCAGATATTTGGTGCCGAACCCCATGGCCATCATCGTCGCCACGGGGTCGATCTTTACGACGCGGACACCGTTGGCAACGACCTCGGCCGGGTTGCCGCCGTAGATGTCGGGCATCGCCAGTCGATCATCGAAGAAGGCGAGCTGGAACTTTCCTTCCTCCAGCACCTGGCCGATCTTCTGGTAGTAGGCCGCGGAGGTGAAGTCGCTGCGAGCCTCCGGGTGACGCCAGGCACTGGCCAGGGTGGTGCAATTCTGCGCTTGCAGAAATCCGACCATGACCATCTGACGCATCGTTTCACTTTCCTTCCTAAGCCGCGGCGACCAACGCATTTGCCGCCGTCAGACAGTCTGGACCATGCGGTGACAGAGTCCAGACGGGCAATGTGCGGCGCCACCCGGGTCAACGATCGGCGCCGTCCGTGCCCGCTGGGCGGGTCGATTAATCACGGAGGGCGCGGAGGTCCCGGAGGGCGCGGAGAAGAATTCTGCACGAAACGGCGGAGACCGTTCTTCAGTAGAGCAGTGTTGAAGTCCAATATCAACCCGACGGCGCAGCCGCTTAGACGAAGATAGGTCAGGAGCTGCGCCTCGTGCACGGGCAGTATTTGTTCGATCGACTTCACTTCGACGATGACCTCCTCCTCGACAATGATGTCGGCCCGATAGGCTCGGGGCAACCGAATCCCCTCGTAGATTAGCGGCAACTCGACCTGACGGCGAAACATCAATCCATGGAGCGCCATCTCATGGCACAAACATTCCTCATAAACCTGCTCAAGGAGTCCCGGCCCAACCGCCTTATGAACCTTGATCGCCAGCCCGATCACGACGCCGGTCAAATCCCCAGCAGCCAATCCACTCGCCGCCTCTCCGCGTCCTCCGAGACCTCCGCGCCCTCCGTGATTCATCGATCCATCCACCACCCGAACGGCCCCACATTCCCCCAAATGGATCAAGAAACCATTAACCACCCAGCCCCTGTTCTAGAGGCGAAAACCTCCCAACCGGGAACCGATAGCGCCGCAAAACGACCGTGCCCCGTGACGTAACGGGCAAGGCAAGCCCAGCCAGCGGAATATCAGGTGCGGGGCTTCAAAGGGCATGCGGAACCGCAGTTCCGCTGCCATCCGTTTGCTGCTCCGAGCCCTCGTCAGCCCGGCTTTAACGCAGTTTCGTCCAAAGCGCTTGGCGGTACACAGCGCGGCATCCGCGAGCGCGGTCAAGTCGTTCGACTTACACGCGAAAAGGTCTGGTGGAAAATCGTATCTACCTGCTTCCGCGCGATCCGCGGAAACTCATTGTCGAATTCACTGAGCCGATGGGCCCATCAGACCATAACATCACCTGCCAGGCACGGCCACCATCCGCGGCAGCGCCGCAATCGTGTTCTATACCATAATACTGAACAAACGATTAATCCGGGCATTGATTTACTTGGCACCAACGGCGCCTGATAAACGGTTCCGTGAAGGTGGGTCAGATTTCAGTTGATACGACGGGCCAGCCGAGAACCTCACGACCCGGTCAGCGCGACAGCGAACCCATGGCATCCCGGGCCGCAAATGATGACCGGCTCGGGGCACACGCACCGTCGAGGGGCACGCGCGATGATAAACCATATCTTAACATTCGGCCTGTATTGCAAGCCAGTTGCGTCGTTCCGGGAACCAAAGAGATGCGTATTTATCGTCTGTTGATCGTTGACGAAGACGTTGAGGATCGACGGGTCTACAGCAACTTGCTGGCGAAGCTGGGGTCTGGAGCCTGTCACATCCGACAAGCCCTGAGCGGCGCCGCCGGGCTGGAAGAGCTGCGCGCGGGTCCATTCGATTGTGTGCTGCTGGACAGCAATTTATCCGACATGACTTGGCCCGATTTCCTGGCGGCCACCACGACGGATGGTGAGTTGCCATGCGCCGTCGTGCTCGTGACGGGACAGGATGACGAGGCGGTCGCTGTCGAAGCGATGAAGCACGGCGTGCATGACTGCCTGGCGAAGCACCAGGTGAATGCCAGCAATTTATGGCGCGCCATGACACACGCTGTCGCCAAGACGGAACTGAGGCAGCAGATTTTGCGCGCCTCGCACGATCGCGCCGCGGCAAGTGCCGCCATCGAACACGAAATCGTCGCGCGCAAGGCCGCCGAAGCCGAATTGCGCGCGGCAAACGAGGCCGCGGCCGAGGCAAGCCACGCAAACAGGCACTTCGTCGCCGTAGCGGCCCAGGAATTGCGCACCCACCTCGATGGAATTCTCGGCCAAGCCCGTCTTCTCCGCATCGAGGCAGGACTTTCCGCACCACGAAACACACACGCCACAGCCATAACCAACAGCGCCGAGCACCTGCTGGATATGATCGAGTGTGTGTTGGATGTCACAACTCTCGAGGCCGGCCGGTCCGAGCTCCATCCCGAACGCATCTCGGTTCGTGATCTGATCGAGGACTGTGTCGCCATCGCCACTCCGGTTGCCACCGAACACGGGCTCAGCCTGCGGGTCGTCACCTCTGTTGATGCGCCGGGGGAAGTCCTGTTGGACCCCGTCCGGCTGCGGAAAGTCATACTCTGTCTGCTTGCAAATGCGGTGAAGCACGCTGACGGCGATGGCGTGGAATTGCGAACCTCGACCGGAGTCGCGCCCGGGACGTTGCTTGTCGCGGTTGCCGACAACTTGCACGGCGCTCATTCGGCCGAACGCGACCGGTGGTTCCGTGACCTGAAGCGGGACGGCGATTCGATCCAGATGGGAGACGCCGATCTTGGGCTGGCGGTCACCGAGCGGACCATCGGGCTGATGGGGGGCAAACTCTGTCGCACTGCCAGTCCGAGAGGCGGCAATGTGCTCTGGTTCGAGTTGCAGGCGGGCGTCGTCGATTCTCCGCCGCGACGGGACCGCATGGACCGCCCGCCCCTCTCGTCCGGCCAGCGGGTGCTTTTGGTGGACGACATTGCCATGAACCGCGACGTTATCGGGGTCTTCCTGGAGGCCGCGGGACATACCGTCACTCAGGCCGAGGGTGGCGAGGAAGCCGTGTGGCTGGCAACCGAGCACCCGTTCGATCTGATCCTGATGGACGTACGGATGCCCGGCGTCGATGGGCTGGAAGCGACACGACGCATTCGGACGCTGGACGGCGCCCCCGGTCGGGTCCCTGTCCTGGCACTGACCGCTCATACATCCCCCGATCTGGTGCAGAAATGTCTGGAGGCTGGGATGAACGGCCATCTCGCCAAGCCGGTGGACTACGATACGCTGATGGGTGCGATTGAGCGTGCCATCGACAGCGCTGCCCTCTGTCCCGCGGATTGACGGCCTCGCGCTATGTCCGGTGATACCAATGGCCCGTTGTAATTAAGGTCTCATCACCGGACCTCCGCCTCCCCGCCTTCGCCCGGGGCGCCCGGTCTTTTCCTCCGCGGCACTGGGAATACTCGATCCTCAGCGAGCACTGATCAGACAGTGACCGCCTGAGCCACCAAGTCATGGAGCTCCGCGATCGTTGCTTCAAGAACGGCGGTCAGGCTGGCCGAAATCGCCGTCGCGTCCACGGTGCCGGAGTGGGTGGCTCGCTCGAACTCGCGAGCGACCGCGGAAAGACGCTCGAAGCCGAACATGCCCGCGCTGCCCGCCAGGGTGTGTGCCGCCTCGCCGAGCCGCGTATTGAAGCGAGCCATTGCTCCAGGCTCGCCAAGGTCACGAAGCAGGGTCTCGCTCATTTCGGTGATGGTACGGAGATAGGTGGCGGTTGCCGCCGGTGCCAGCATGGCAGCAGTACGATCGAACGCCGCTGGATTGCGGATCGGAAGGGCCTTGTCAACTGCGGCAACAATGGGTGCAACGGCGTCCGCCATGGGCTTCGCGGCGAGACCTTCGCTCGGCGCCCACCCCCCCGACGTTACGGCTTTTTCAACAGCGGCGAGCAAGGTTTCCGGGTCGAACGGTTTGGCCAGATGGCTGCTCATCCCCGCCTCTCGGCACTGCGCGATCTGGTCGGTGAAGGCCTGCGCGGTCAGTGCCACGATCGGCACGCGACCACGCGGCCCGGTCAGCGCCCTGATGCGGCGGGTCGCCTCCAGCCCGTCCATCTCAGGCATGCGCACATCCATCAGGATGACGTCGAAGTCGGTATTTGACGCCGCCGAGACAGCCTCGGCGCCCCCTTCGACGCAGACCACCTTGTGGCCCGCGACGCTCAGGAAGGAGCTTGCAATGTCGCGATTCATCAGCACATCGTCGACCACCAGGACATTTAACGCGCTGAACGGTCGCGGCACTGTTTCGATTGGCGATACAGTTATATCGGGCGACTGGGCCACCAGCGGTACCGCCATCCCCTTCAGCGGCAGTTCCAACCAGAACACGCTGCCACCGGCTGGGTTGTCCTCCTGCCCCAGTCTGCCGCCCATCATGGTCGCGAGCCGGGCCGAAAGGGCGAGACCGAGCCCAGCTCCCTCTACTTTATGTATGGTCTCCGCATCGAAGCGCTCGTACTCCTGGAACAGGCGGTGTCGCAATTCGGCTGATATACCGGCCCCACTGTCCACCACTTCGATCCGCAGCGAAGCACCGTCCGCCGACGTGCACAGGCGCAGCGCAACTTTACCCTGTTGCGTGTACTTTGTCGCATTCCCCAGCAAGTTCAGCAGGATCTGCCGCAACCGGGTCGGGTCGGTGACCAGCGTCCGTTGCGCCCCGATTTCCGCCGTCATGTTCAGCGCCAGCCCTTTGGCATCCGCCATCGGCCGCACCAGATCGAGGCACGCCGAAGCGACCGCCTGAACATCCACATCGACCACTTGAAGCTCCACCCGCTCGGCTTCGATCTCAGACAGATCCAGCACGCAGGTGATCATTTCCAGCAAATGCTTGCCCGCCCCCAGCATGGCGTCCACCCGCGTGGTCTGACCCAGGCTTAGCCCACCCTCCATCCGCAACAGGTGTGCATAGCCCAGAATGCCATTCAATGGGGTTCGCAACTCGTGGCTCATGCCGGCCAGAAAGCGCGACTTGGCGCGATTGGCCTGCTCCGCCCGGTCGCGTGCCTTCGCAAGATGCCGCGACAGATGCCCAAGGCTGGCGTTGGTCGCCTCCAACGCCGCACGCTCGCGCTCCTCGACCTTTTGCCGTTCGGCCGCAGAACTCATGCGCTCGGTGACGTCGAACAACGAGGCGACGGAAATACGGCCGCGCGGTGTTTTGACCGCATTCAGCATGATCTCGATCAGCACCTCGCCGCCGTCCCGCTTACGCCCGGGAAACTGCCGCCCCGGCGCCATTCCCAGGTCGCTGCGGCCGCTGGTGAACGCCGCCCGATGCGTCGCGTGCGTGGCGCGCGATCCTGTTGGCACCAGGATTTCCACCGGCTGACCGACCAGCGCACCGGGCGAATAGTCAAAGATCCGTTCGGCCTGGGTATTGGCCAGTGTGATCACACCGGCTTCATCGACGATCATCAAACCGTTTGGCGCCGCCTCGACCAGGATCGCGCGCTGCTCCTCCTCAATCCGCCGGTTGGTGATGTCGAGCGTCACCTTGACGAAGCCCCGCAGAGTGCCGTCCTCCCGACGGATCGCATCGATCGCGACGCTGGCCAGGAAATGGACGCCGTTCTTGCGGACCCGCCAGGCCTCGGTGGCGAAGTGCCCCTTCTCGCGGGCGCTCGCGAGCACGCGTTCCGGCTCACCGCGAGCGATGTCCTCGGGGGTGAAAAACATCGCGAAATTCCGCCCGATCACCTCCGCGGGCGTGTAACCCTTGATCCGCTCGGCCCCAGTATTCCAGCTTTCGATGTTGCCGTCGGGATCCAGCAAATACAGTGCTTCGGTGACGTTGCTCTGCAGCACAAGGCGAAGCCGATCCTCGCTCTCGCGCAGCTTGCTTTCCGCCGCCTTCCTCCAGGACAATTCGAGGGCCAGCCTGTCGCGGATGTCGATTGCTTCCGCGGCGGCGGCGGTCAGACGAAGTTCACTCCGCCTGAGCTTATCCAGCTCGGAATTGACCGTTCGAAGCCGCGCGGGAGAAGGCAGCTCGAGTGCACGCGGCATCAGGCTCCACAGCGCGATGGCCGTCATGATCGAAATGGCTGCTGACCCTGCCTCGGCGAGCCCAAGCGCGCCGTACGCGGGCAACCACAAGGTCGCCAGGTCAACCCAACAGGCGGCTCCCCCAATCAGGAAGAACACGGTGAAGAGCGTAAAAGCCGGCCGGAAACCGAAGTCGGACCGGCGGCCAGCGAGGACTATGAAGAACAACGCCATGGCCGGATATGCCAAGCCTATGACTACATCGCGGACAACGTGCAGCCACGGGAGCCCGGGCTCCCCCGACAGAAAAGCAACTGCAGGGCCTAGGCCCGACAAATCAAGCAGCCAATGAGCCGTCTCGTGAAGCATATCGCGACGCGCCTCCAGATCAACGCAGGCGATCCACGATAACTTGAAAGAACTAATTAATCATTAATGATTCGCGAAAGATCCACGACCGGTCGGGCACCGTCTTGCCCGGTCATGGCACGCCAAAGTGGCGACACGTCATACGTTCGACAGACAGACAGACATCTTCACGTCGG
The DNA here is from genome assembly GCA_963758415.1 of uncultured Alphaproteobacteria bacterium. Lineage (GTDB taxonomy): Bacteria > Pseudomonadota > Alphaproteobacteria > Acetobacterales > Acetobacteraceae > Rhodopila. The sequence goes on from CAVWVL010000002.1 coordinate 50,483, forward strand.
AATGAACGGAGAACCTCGGAGAATTCAGTGGCGGGTCCAGGTCCAACAGTGGCATGATGACGCCATCACATTACTTACATGTTAAGGCTATTGTAGTGACCGAAAAAAAGCTCGGCTTGCTGACCAGCGGCGGCGATTGCGCCGGCCTCAATGCGGTCATCCGCGCGGTCATCGTGCGTGCCATACACGGCTACGGCTGGCGTGTTCTCGGCATCCACCAGGGATCGCACGGACTGCTGCGGCGCCCCATGGATGTCGCGGAACTCGACCTGCGAAGCGCCGGCGCGTCCATGGTGCGCATGGCCGGCACCATCCTCGGCACCACCAACCGCGGCGACCCTTTCGCCTACCCGATGCCGGACGGCAGCCTCAAGGACCGATCGCCAGAGATCGTCGAGGCGGTCCAACTGCTCGGCCTTGACGCCCTGATCGGCATCGGCGGAGACGGCAGCCTCGCCATCCTGCGCCGCCTCGCCGAGCAGGGTGGCATTCCGTTCATCGGCATTCCCAAGACCATCGACAATGATGTCGGCGCGACAGAAAGTTCGGTCGGCTATCATACCGCCGTCATGGTGGCCACCGAGGCGGTCGACCGGCTGCAGCCCACCGCCGCCAGCCACGACCGGGTGATGATCCTCGAGGTGATGGGGCGTGACAGCGGGCAAATCGCACTGGCGGCTGGTATCGCAGGGGGCGCCGATGTGATCCTGGTGCCGGAAATCCCCTGGGATATCGATGCGGTCGCCGCCTATATCCTCAATCTACGCCAGCGAGCGCACCATTTCGCCATCGTCGTGGTCGCCGAGGGCTTGCGTAACAACGCCGGCGAGCACGTCGAACTCCGCCACGGCCCAGGCCGCGCCACCTATGGCGGCATCGGCCACGTCCTCGGCGAGGCGCTCGGCCTGCTGACCGGCGCCGAAACCCGCGTAACCGTGCTCGGCCACGTGCAACGCGGCGGTGAGCCGACGTGGCATGACCGACTGGTCGCATCGGCTTTTGGCGTGCATGCCGTGGACCTGATCGCCGAGGGCAAATTCGATCGCATGGTCGCCTGGCAAAACCGCCGGGTCATGGACGTGCCGCTGGAATCCGCCTTGCAGGGCCAGATCTGGGCCTCCGACGACACACTGATCCGAACCGCCCGCGGTCTGGGCATCTGCCTCGGGCTGGCATGACACCCACGCCCGACCGGCTCATTCATCCTCTGCCAGCGCCCGCAGCCCCGCCGGGTCCAACAGCTTGAGACCGGCGCGCACCGGCGCAACCAGCCCGCGTGACTTATAGTCGGACAGCGCGGCATTCACCTTCGGCCGCGACGCGGCAACCAAGTTGGCGAGCTGGCCCTGGGCCACGCGCACAAGTCCGGAAGGGTCCGCCGCGGACAGTCGCAGCAGCGTCGCGGCCAGTCGTTGCGCAAGCGGTTGCAGGCTAATGGCCTCCACCTGATCGGTCAAACGCCTGACCCGGGCGGTCATGGTGCGAAGCAGCGCGGTGGCCATGACCGGATCGGAGGCGATCATTGCCATCGCGGCGTCGTGGGGTAACAGCAGCGCCGAGACCGGCGTCAACGCGGTCGCGTCCGCGCTGCGCGAACCGCCGTCGATCAGGGCAATCTCGCCAATCGGCTCGCCGCCGCCGACGAGTGCCAGTGTCACCTCGCGACCCCGGGCGTCCGAAAGGTGTATCCGCACCAGGCCATCCAGGACCAACACCATGCCCTGAGCCGGATCACCGCGACGGAACAAACTCTGGCCTTCCCGGAAGCGAACCGGACGCGCGGCGGCGGCCAGCCGAACGCGGGCAGCCTCCGGCACCTCCGCGAAGAGCTTCAACTTGCTGAGATGGCTCAAGGCATTCTCGGGCATGGCGGCGACTTATGCTCCTTCAGCGTGGAGCCCGTTCAGGACACCTCCGAGGTTGCAATCTCCGTCTGCCGGATATTCGATCCGATATCAGAAGTAAGTCAACGGCCCAGCGGCCCGGCGTTGCCCAGCGGCGCGGCGGGTCCCCGGGTTTTGCCTCGGTGGCCGCTGCCGATTCGCGCCGCCATCTCGCGATAGCCACGGCCCGCGATCGCGGCTTGGCCGAAACCTACCTTCGCAGCCCAGAACTCTGGCCCAGGCGTTCCATGGGCCGAGCCCTCGATAGCCGGCCCCCCCAGGGCCGCTCGCTCCAGGGCCGGTTCCCCCACGACCTGTTCCCTGATGGCCGGTTCCCTGGACGACGCGTCGTCACGTTGCCCCAGCGCGAGCGTCCCCACCGAGAGCAGCGCGAAGCACGCCGCGCCGATCAACACAGCGCGGCGACGAATTGACACGACCATCAGGGCCAACATCGGCTTTCTTCCAAATGCCGCCTCGAGCCGGCGACAGCCTCAGAGTGGGGTGTCCCGCCGTTCGAGGCTGTTCCCAAGGTGACAGCCCGGCACGGCAGAGCCGTCACGACCGTTGACCCGGCTACCCGGCGCCATCACCAGCGGTTGCTGTTTCGGGTTGTGCCCCAGGTAACAGTCGAGCCGGTACCGACCGGCTACATCGCCGAATGACCAGCCTCATGGGACTTGGCTCGACTGATTGCCCCGTCCCCGCCGTTCGCCAGCAGTGGAGAAGTAAAATGCGCCGCCTCGTGGTTTTAGCGATCGTTCTAGCCGGAGCCCTCGCAGCCGCGGATCCCGTCCTCGCCGACCCGTATGCCGCGGCAGCGTCCGATCCTGCAAAGGCTGCCGCCGCCGCGGAGCAGTCGGCACCTCCGGCACCCGTCTGGCCGTCCTCATCGGATCAAGCGGCGCCGGCGGGCGGGACGGCTGGCCGCGAGATGGTCCCGTTCGGGTTCGGCTGGGGCTAGTCTCATGCCCGCGAAGTTCGCCGCAGGGTCCGGCGGACCGAGGGGATCAGCAGGCCGATGAACACAAAGGACTAGGCGCCATGCAACAGAATTCGAAGACCGTGATCGGACCGAGTGTGAGCGTTGTCGTGGCCGGTTGCGCTGCCCTGTGCGCGTTGCTCATCGGGGTCGCGCTTGACGATATTGGCACCGGCCCGCTTTCGGAGCTTCGGCTAAAGCACATGCTGGGCTGCCTCCCCGGTGGCAACCGAGCAGGTGTTATTTAGTCCGGCGGCCGCTGCGTTCTCGTTGTGGATTCGGCTATGACTTGCTGCCAGGGGATCAATAGTTTATCATAGTTTCACTTCGCTGTCGTACCGCGATGAAGCATCAGTCGCTCGCCTGAACGTTGATCCAAGGGCTGCCGGAAGTAGACGGAGAAAGCTCAAATCGTTGGGGGAATTCCTGATGCCCGATACAGCACTCCGCTTGCCAGACGGGGAAAAACTGTTGCACCAGCCGGAACCGATCGTGCCGGCGTCGGTCTCGCCGTCGGACAGCAGTTTCGCTGTCCTGCGCCGAGCCCCCCTTTTCCTCGGTGTTCCAGAGGACGCCATGGTCAGGCTCGTATCGCGAGCGCACTGGCGACTCTGTACCCCTGGCGAAGTGATCGTCGATTGCGGCGACGAGACGAACGAGATCTTCTTCATAACCGAAGGCGCGGTTCGCGTCGTTTTCCGTACCAGTTTCGGGTATGAGGCCATTCTGAATGATCTGGGGGCCGGCGAGTTCTTCGGCGAGATGGCGGCGATCGACGGCCGCCAGCGCTCCGCCAACGTCACCGCGCTGCTGCGCACGCAGCTTTGTGTCATTCCGGCCAAACCTTTCCTCGAACTGGCATTCTCCTATCGTGAGGTCGGCGGACGACTGCTGCGCCTGCTGGCGACCCGGCTGCGGGAAAAGGACGAGCGGCTGGTCGAATACAGCGTATTGTCAGTGCGACAGCGGCTCATTTCCGAACTGCTTCGGCTGTCACGCGACCGCGGCGGTGGAGAACGCGTCTTGAGCCCGCCGCCGCCTCAGCACGTGCTCGCGTCCCGCATCGGCACTCGCCGTGAGACCGTGTCCAGGGAACTCGCCGAGATGTCCCGCGCCGGACTGTTGAGCGTTCGGAGGCAGGCCATCATCTTGCACCAGCCCAAGACTCTGCGGGCGGAGGTCGAGGCTCGCACGGGCATCACCCCCGCAGGCGAGCCGCGGCCATAAGGTCTTAACTCCACCGTAACGCCATTCCCGCGTCATGCCTGCCCTTGCGGAGGCGAGGGACCGGCCCCCCGCCTTCGCAGGGGTTCCGCGGGCCCGAGCTTGGTCCGGTCACCCACGTCTTGGTCTACACAGAGAAATTCGGGGGTAGTCCCTCGCCATGGGCAGGCTCCATGCCCGTGTCCTGGTCCGACGCAACCCCGTTCGGCCGCCATCCAAGCGGGTTTGATACCGCCACGTCCACGAGGCTCACGAGATTGTCCGCCACCATCGATCTCCGCACCAATTCCGCCCCATTAACGCCTTCTTAAGCGTTGATCCCTATCAGCAGAGGAATCGCACGGCCACCTGGAAAGCTGCCTCATGAAACATGGTCATTTTGTACTAGGAACAGTACTCGCCGCCGGGTGGTTCATCGGATCGATCGCCATCGTCCCGGCGCAAGGCATCAACGCGGACGTAAAGCAGCTCCTGTACAACGAGGACATGCTCGATCCGCAGCAGCCAGTCGAGCCGAGTGTCTATCGCGACTGGCAGGCACGAAAGGCGCCACCCTGGACCATCGGCTATGCCAGTTCCTATGCGGGCAATACCTGGCGCACCGCCGCGCTGGAACGACTACAGAACGATCTGGTGCCGAAGTGGCAGCGGGCTGGCCTGGTCAAGGAGTTGATCGTTACTCAGTCGAAGCTGGATGACAAACTCCAGGGCACTCAGATCCGCCAGCTCGTGGATCAGGGCGCCGATGCGATCATGGTCTGCTGCTCCAATCCGACCGGGCTCAACGATGCGATCCGCTATGCCTACGACAAGGGTGTGCCAACCTTCTCCTTCACCGGCTATCTGACGAGCGAGTTCGCGGAAAATTCCTCGGTCAACTATCAGCTTGCCGGTCACCGGCTAGGCGAATGGATGGCCAACGAAATCGGCAAGAAGGGAAATGTCCTTTTGGTCGAAGGCATACCAGGGACCTCCGCGTCCGACAGTCAGGACCGTGGCGTCAAGGAAAGTCTGTCGAACTATCCGGACATCACAGTCGCCGGAGATCTCGCCGGCATGTGGACGGACGATGTGACCCAGGCCGCGGTCGAGAAATGGCTGGCGGCACATCCCGGCAAGCTCGACGGGGTGATCGTCCAGTCAGCCTCCGAGCTCGGCGTCCTGCGCGCTATCCAGAAATCGGGTCGCGACATGATGCCGGTGACCATCAGCGGTGAACTGGGCGCGTTGTGCTACTGGCGCAAGCATCCGAATTTCGTCAGCGCCGCCTTCCACGTCTGGCCTCCGGGAGACGATATCGAGCTGTCCTGGAACATCATGATGCGAACCCTGGAAGGCCAGGGGCCAAAGCTGCAGTCGATTTTGGTGGAACCGTTGCGATTTGACATCGCCGCCGTCAACGCGGCCGTGGCGGAGAATTGCAGCCAGGACAGTGACAAATGGCTGAGCCCCGGTCCCGCCAAGTGGGGCAGCGATCCAGTCTATCTGAACAGTTTCTTCGAGCGTCCGGCGGATCCGATGATCTTCAAGCACTGAGGCCGCCAGCAAAGCGAGGGGAGCCCAATTCCGATGACTGAGTTGGTTGCCGGCCAGGGACTTTGGCACCTGGGCATCCGGGAAAAAGTGCTCGCCGGGTTCGGCGTCGTGCTGGCAATCCTGATCATGGTGGCGGCGTTGGGCACCTTCTCGCTGCTGCGCGTGTCCGGCAGCGTCGACGCCATGAATCAGGTGCTGGTCTCAACACTTGGCGTGCAGGAAATCGACGGTACACTGCGTGACCTGACCTGGCTGGTCCAGACATACAGCGAAAATGGCGACAAGGCGCTGCTTGAGCAAATCGAGCAACAGCGATCGGTGCTGTTAAAGGCGCTGGATGCTCCAGGCACGGCGGGGCAGACCGAAGCCGCCGCGGGCCTCGCCGTCGTGCGCGAGAAGATCAACGCTTTCGTCGGCGGTTTCGCCCGGACCATGGATCTCAAACAGCAACAGACCAGCCTGATCAAGGATACATTCCTGCCGTTGGGAACCGACCTCGCGGCCAGGCTCGAAGTCGCTGCGGCGCCCAATTCCAGCACCGACCGCAAGCTCGTCAACTCAACCTGGCGGACGCTTCAGCGCTTCCTGGAGGCGCGCCAGTGGCTGCAACAGGCGATCGCCAGCGATGACAAGACGACCCGCGCCGCGGCTGACAAAGCCCTGCGCATGCTGGAGTCCGCGCTGCCAGGTTTTGAGGAGAACGTAGCCCCGAACATCGTCGGCGGTGACAGCCTCGCCGCCAACCTGCGCAAATTCCTCTCCGTCGGCCAAAGCATCATGGCCCTCAGCACCCAGTTGCGGGATTTAATCGAGACCTCCATTCGCCAACCGGGTCAGGAGGCGCGAGCGCAACTGAGGAGCTTCGTTCAGGCCCAGATCAGTGCCACGACGGCGCGCGCGACGTCAGTATCGCAGACAGTTGGACGCTCGTGGCGCACCGTGGTCGGTTGCTCCGCGGCCGGTCTGCTGATCGGTATGGCGGCGGCGCTGTTCATCGGCGGCGGGATTTCCAAGAGCATCCGGCGGGTCACCGCGGTGATGGTGCAACTGGCGGCCGGCGACAAGACCATTTCCATTCCGCACACCGAGCGGCGCGACGAGGTCGGCGAGATCGCACGTGCTTCCCTGGTGTTCAAGGATCACCTGATTCAGGCCGAGGTGCTGACCGCGGCCACAATCAAGGAACAAGCGGCTCGGGACCGCCGCCAGACAGCAATGGACGCACACACCCGGGATTTTGGCACCTCGGTTTCGGGCGTCATGACCAGTCTGGGACAGTCCGCCAGCGCCATGCGCGCCGCGGCCGATGAAATGTCGGAGGCCGCGAAACGTACCCGGAACAGCACATCCGACGCCGTCGATGGAGTCAAAGCCTCCGCTCGCGACCTCAATTCGATCGCCGTGGCAACCGAACAGATGGCGGTCAGTATCAGCGAGATCAGCCGGCAGGTGACACATGTAACGACAACGGTTCACAACGCCGTCGATCGTGCGTCGGAGACCGACGCGAAGGTGGCGGGCCTGACGACGGCGGCGGACAGGATCGGCGACGTCGTGCGGCTGATATCGAACATCGCCGCACAGACCAATTTGCTGGCGCTGAACGCTACGATCGAGGCGGCTCGCGCCGGAGACGCCGGCAAAGGCTTCGCGGTCGTCGCCAGTGAGGTCAAGGCGCTCGCCACTGAGACCGCCAAGGCAACCGACCAGATCGCCAGTCAGATCGTCGCCATACGAGCGGCCACCGACGACGCTGTCGTCGCGGTACGTGCGGTCGGTTTGGCGATAGGCGAGGTCGAGACCGTCACCAGTGCGATTGCCACCGAGGTGGACCAGCAGGCGGCCGCGACGCAGGAGATCAGCAGAAACGTTCAGAACGTAACCATGTCCACCGCGACCGTGGCGGACGCGATGGAACAGGTTTCAACCATCGCGCAACAGACCGATACGGCCAGCCAATCAGGTACCTGACCGCGGCCGAGGACGTAGGTCAGACCGCGGGAACCTTGCGTGGCGAGGTCAATGACTTCCTGAACTCGGTGAAATTGCTCGACGGCAAGGAACGCCGATCCTACGAGCGCATACCAGGGGCTGGCGCCACGGCATCCTTCAGCGTTCGCGGATCGAGCGAAGTTCAGGCGGCCATAAAGGACATCTCACGCGGCGGCGCCGCGTTGGCATCCGATGCCGCATTCCCGCCCGGCACCGAGGCACGCATCGGCCTGCCCGCCGGGGCAAGTGTCCTCGGCCGGATCGTGCGATGCGGCAACGGCCTCCTCGTCGTGGCGTTTCGCCAGGATGACGCGACCTTGGCGGAACTGGATCGAGCGCTCGGCGCCATCATCGCGAGGACCCACCCCGCCGCCGCCTGAAATCGCTCACATCCGCCACTTGCGTCAGACGGACAGCTTCACTATCCGCCTGCCATGCGCGATCACGCCACCTCAGCCGAAACAGAACTTCGTCGCCTGCTGGACATAATGGCCGCGTTGCGCGACCCGGCCAGCGGCTGTCCCTGGGACAAGACCCAAAGTTTCGACACCATCGCGCCATATACGATCGAGGAAGCCTACGAGGTCGCGGCCGCCATCGCCGAACGGGATTTCGAGGCGCTGCCGGACGAGCTGGGGGATTTGCTCTTCCAGGTCGTCTACCATGCCCGCATGGCGGAGGAAGCCGGTCTGTTCGGCTTCGCGGACATCGCTAAATCTATCAGCGACAAGATGATACGGCGCCACCCTCATGTGTTCAGTGAAGCCGCCACGCGCGATGCGGCGACCCAAACGGTGGCGTGGGAAGGGCAGAAATCGGCCGAACGCGCTGCCAGGAAACAGTTCGGTGCGCTGGCCGGAGTGCCGAACGCGCTGCCCGCTCTGACCCGCGCGGTGAAGCTGACCAACCGGGCCGCTCGGGTCGGTTTCGACTGGTCCGACGCCGGGCAAGTCCTGGACAAGCTTGACGAGGAAAGCCGTGAGCTGCGCGCTGAACTGCCGCTCGCCGACCCGCTGCGCCTCACCGATGAAGTGGGCGACCTGCTGTTCGTCGTTGCCAATCTGGCGCGCAAACTGAAGCTCGATCCCGAGGCCTGCCTGCGCCACGCCAACGAAAAATTCTCCCGCAGGTTCAATGCGATGGAGAAGATCTTCGAGCAACAAGGCACGCACCTGTCAGAACTGTCCCTCCAACAAATGGAGCATGGCTGGCAACAGGTGAAGGCGGCCGAGAATGGCTAAGCGCCCGCTTGCCCTCCGCCGGACGCCGCGCTTTGACCGCTGGCCGGCGCGATAAAATTATGCTGACTGAAGTGCGGCGCCGCTTCCTGGATGCCAGCAGGGTCGCCCATCTGGCAACCGCCGACCGCAACGGCGCCCCGCACCTCGTGCCGGTTTGCTTTGGCCTGCGCGATTTGGACCTTTACATCACGGTGGACGAAAAACCCAAGCGCGCCGACATCCCGCTCAAACGGCTGCGCAACATTCGCGACAATCCCGCGGTGGCGGTCACGGTCGATCGATGGGATGAGGATTGGACCCGCCTCGGCTGGATCATGCTGCGCGGTGACGCGGAGGTCATCGCGGACGGTCAGGAGCACGACCAGGCGCAAGATCTCCTCCGGTCAAAATACCCACAATACCGCGCCATGGACCTGGCGCCGCTGCCGGTCATCGCGGTGCGGATCGCCCGCGTGCTGTCGTGGGGCAGGCTGGAGCCTTAGCCCCTATCCCCGCAGCAAGTGAGGCACGCTCGCCTCCACGTGTCATCCCCGGCGAAGCATGTTCCCCGCCTGTTGCGAAAATAGAAGTCTGAGCATTCTCTCCAGGGAGTCCATTGGGCAACAGGCTCGATAGATGTTTCCGGCAGGTTCCTAATCCGTGATCCGAGGAAACGTGGCGGGTTACGCGGCCGCGTGCGGGATGGTCTGCGCATGGGCGAGGTGCCCCGACTTCACCCACACCTTGCCGCCGTTCAGCGCCGCCTTGACGGTGATTGTCTCCCCGGGCGGAAGCCGAAGCCAGGACTGCGGCTCGAAAGCCTCCCCTCCTGGTACTGAAGCCTCCATCCAAAACGATGACCTCGATTCCATTCAGATCGCCGAGTGTGATTTCGGCGCCCGGCGCCCAGCGCTCCAGCCGGACATCTTCACGGTCGTCGCGAAAGAGCGGCATGATCTCGGCGCCCGGCCGGCCAGGGGTGGCTACGAACACCATCTTGCGCGTGTCGATGCGCACATGGGTCCGGTCGTCCGGATCGAATTGCCACAGCTTAACGAAGAGCGTGCAGCCCAACTCCGAGCCTGGCGTGTGGCGGGAGGTCGGCGGGTTGCGGATGTAGCAGCCAGCCGGGAAGTCGCCGTGCTCGTCCTGGAAGACGCCGTCGAGAACCAGGAACTCCTCCCCGCCACCGTGCGTGTGCGGGGAGAAACGGCTGGCAGGTGCGTAGCGCACGATCGTGGTGGCGCGTGCGACCTCGCCGCCGACCCGGTCGAGCATACGGCGCTCAACGCCGGCGATTGGCGAAGGTGTCCACTCCATCCGAGCCGCATGCGCCGCGGCGCGCTTTGAAAAATCTGCGTTCAGCTCCACGATTCGCCCTCCGCACTCACGCTTGAGAAGCGCTGGGCCGCGCGGCGAAGCGCTCCTGCCAAGCCTTCAGGTGCGCCAGGTCCGGGGGCACGTCAATCTTGGCGAAGTCGGCATACGCCAAACCGGCCATGGCCGTAATGTCCGCCATTGTAAACCTATCTCCGGCCATGTAGGGCCGCTTGGCCAACTCGCCGTCCAGCGTCCGCATCGTGGCCACGGCACGCGCACGCTGGTGCTCACCCCATTCGCGGTTCTGATACGTTTCGATGCTGGGGCCGAGGCCGGGTGTCGCATGATGGAAATAGGCCGCCGCGGCGTCGAGCAGGCCGGCCTCGATCCGGCGTTGCATCATGTGCACCATCGCGCGCTCCTTGGGGGTGCGGCCGGTCAGCATCGGATCACCGTCCTGGCCGTCAAGGTACTCAGTAATGGCGGTGCATTCCGAAATGATCGTGCCGTCGTCCAGTTCCAGAACGGGCACCGCGCCGGAGGGGTTCTTCGCAAGGAACGCCGCCTGCTTGTGTTCGCCGCCTGGCACGTCAACTTGGACGAATTCGACGTGGTCGAGCATGCCCTTCCCGGCCAAGGCGATGCTTACGCGGGCCGGGTTTGGAAAGCCTTTGAAGTCGTAGATCCTGAGCATGAGTGGTTCCTTTTCCGTCATCCCCTGAAGGCAACTGGCCTGATCAGCCGGGGAACAGGTGCATGCCGTGGCTGAGCGCGGCTGCCTGCGAGTAGCGCGGTCGCCACAAACACAGTTTTGGCGACCTCAGCGTCGCCCACACGCATGTGGCGCATCAATTCAAACATTACCGTCATATCACCTCACTTTCTTCTTCAGTGGACTACCGACTGATTGGTAGTCTCGGTGACAGCGCTTAATCTACGAGACTTCCTTGCACACGCCCGCAATGATCGCCGTTGCGGCGGCATCGAACGCATCGACGGAATCCAGCGCTCTGCTCACGAGCATCGCACCCTCCAGCCCGGCCAACACGGCGGCGGCTTGTGAGCGCGCGTCTGTATCGACCCAACTCGACCCGGCCGACTGCCCATCGGTGAGCACCATCTCCAGCCATACAACGTTCAACTCGAAAAACCGACGCACGCCCAGGCGGACGCGCTCCGGAAGTCCTACTAACTCGGAGGCCAGCACGCCGCAGAGGCATCCTTGCCCCGCTTCCAACCCCGTCCGGTAGAGCCCGACATAGGCTTGGAGACGCTGTGGCGCATGTGGGGAGGCGGCGACGATGTCTGCCAAGGCTTCCTTGAAGCGAACAGTGTACGCCTCGACCAAAGCGAGGCCGATATCCTCTTTGGTGCGAAAGTGATGATGGATGCTGGGCTTACGGATCCCGACGCGTTCCGCTAGGTGGGCGTAGCTGAAGCCTGCGTAGCCAACACGGCGTACGATAGACTAGGCTTCGGTCAGGAGTTGAGAATGTCAAGGCACTGCTGCGTGGTCGGTTTGCGCCTCATGGCAGAGCCGCCGGACTCCGGGTGGCTGATGTCCGCCCTCAGTATCCTTCACTTCGGAGCAAAGCGCCCGCCTTGGGTCGGATGCGGTCCTAGCGACCTCGCCGCTTAACCCGATCTGCCGTCTGAATCGAACTTTCGGTTCCGTTGCCACGGCACTCCCGACAGCCCCTTAAAGTGCCGCGCCGGCGCTCCCCTCGACCAGGCGGCGCACTGTCAATGTCCGATATAGTCCATCCGGCCACCGTCGACCGCCAGCACCTGAGCCGTGACCCAGCCCGAGGCCGGCGAGGCAAGGAAAGCAACCGCATTCGCAACGTCATCGGGTTCGCCAATCCTCCGCATCATCGCACGCTCGCTGATCGCTTGCGTCACCCCGTCGTCCCCCTCGGCTTGCGTCATCTCGGTCCGCACGAAGCCGGGCGCGACCGCATTGACGGTGATGCCGTGCGGACCGAGTTCCATGGCGAACCGCAGCGTCAGAATCTGGACCTCGGCCTTGGTCGCGGCGTAGAACGCAGTGCCCGGCAGCGCCGTACCCAGCGCGGCGATCGAGGTGATGTTGACGATGCGGCCGTATTTCTGCCGTCGCATGTCGGTCATTACGGCACGAGTAGTATGGATCACGCCATCGACGTTGACCTGACGCATCCGCGCCAGCTTGGCCGGATCGTAATTGTCCAATGTGCCTTTGATCGAAATGCCGGCATTGTTCACCAGAACCGTTACTGGACCGAATAGGGCGACCACCCGGTCCACCATGCCCTCGACCGCCGCGTCATCCGTCACATCAGCCGCAACCGCCATCGCTCGGCCGCCATTCGCCTTGATGTCGGCAGCGAGTCGTTCCGCGACGTCGGCTTTGCCACGGTGGTTTATGCAGACCGAGGCGCCCTCGCGCGCCAGGCGAAGCGCTATCGCACGCCCGATCCCCCGCGCCCCTCCGGTCACCACCGCCACCTGGTCACGCCATATCGCCATCGAAACTCTCTTTCTCGCCGTGAATTGTCCGCCATATCCATTTTGTCAGACCAGGACAGCGTTCCGCACGGGTCATACACCCGGCTTACAAGGGCTCCGCGCAATTGACCGCGAGCAGCCTTTGCCCGCACCATCCGGCCTGAGGAAAGGTCACAAGAAGCAATTTGATGGCTACCACTGCAGGACCCACGGCGACGGCGGCCGCCGTTCCCACAAGCGCGCCCCCAGCGATCTCCCATCGAGCGATGATCACGGTGTTCACGATCGGCGCGACGTTGCTGCAATCACTCGACCAGACCATCGCCAATGTCGCGCTGCCCTACATGCAGGGCAGCTTTTCCGCCAGCTTCGACGAGATCACCTGGGTCCTCACCTCCTACATCACCGCCGCGGCGATCATGACAGCGCCCGTCGGCTGGCTGGCGATCCGATTCGGCCGCAAACCGCTTTTTGTCGGATGCATCATCGGCTTCACGATCGCCTCGATGCTGTGCGGAGCGGCGCAGACCCTCGGACAAATCGTCGCGTTCCGGCTGCTGCAAGGCATGTTCAGCGCCGCCCTGGTGCCATTGTCGCAGGCGACACTGCTGGACATCTACCCGCCTGAACGGCAGGGCTTTGCCATGGCGATCTGGGGCATGGGGGTCATGATCGGGCCGATCATGGGGCCGACCCTCGGCGGCTTCCTCACCGAGCATTACGACTGGCGCTGGGTGTTCTACATCAATCTGCCGTTCGGCATTCTCACCGCCCTCGGGCTGCTGGCTTTCCTGCCCGGCGTGCAGGGCGTCAACCGGCTGCGTTTCGACTGGTTCGGCTTTACCGTGTTGTCCGTCGGCATCGGCTCGCTGCAGATCATGCTCGATCGCGGCCAGGACCTGGACTGGTTCTATTCCCGGGAAATCATCATCGAAACGGTGCTCGCCGGTCTCGGCATGTACCTGTTCATCATCCACCTCGTCTCCGGGCGGCAACCGCTGATCCGCCCTGCCCTGTTCCGCGACCGGAATTTCGCCACCGGGCTGGTGCTGATGTTCGCTGTGGGCACGCTCCTGGTTTCCAGCCTGGCGCTCATGACACCCTGGTTGCAGACTCTCAGCGACTATCCCGTGGAAACCGCCGGGCTCGTCATGGCGCCGCGCGGACTGGGCAACCTGGCGACGATCATGCTCTGCGGCCGGCTCACGACCCGGACCGACCCACGCTATCTGGTGGGTGGCGGACTGATGCTGATCTGTGTCTCCTTCTATATCATGACCGGCTGGACGCCGGACGTCTCTCGGCACGACATCGTCGTGACGATCATGCTGCAGGGCGCCGGCATGGGGCTGGTGTTCACCCCGTTGCAGGTGCTGGCGTTCGCCACCCTGCCCGCGACCCTGCGCACCGAGGGCGCATCACTGTTCAGCCTGCTGCGAAATATCGGAGCCGCCATCGGCGTCTCGGTAACCTCCACCGTTCTGGCGCGCAACACCCAGGCGCTGCACGAGGTGATCGGCGCCAGCGTGACCCCGTTCAACCGTCCACTCGCCGGCGTCGGTGCGTTTGATCCCGCCACCCGCCATGGCGCGGCGCTGCTCGACCAGGTGGTCAATCATCAGGCGCAGATCATCGCCTACATCGACGACTACGTGCTGCTGATCTGCACCACCCTGCCGGCGATGCTGCTGTTGCTGCTCATGCGCCGGCCCAACTACCGCGGCAGCGTGGTCAAACCGGAGCCCGTCGAGTAATATTCCTTACAAGAAATAATGCGGATCCGGATCACCTCGCCGGATGACCGCGCGGTGTTGTCTTTGTAAAGGCAATCGCCTATTGCGGCACGACCATCACAATCGCCGGAGGGCGAAACGGCTTTTCCACCAGACCTCCAAGACGACCAGGCAGGGACCGGATCGCAGCCCGGGCCCATCACCCTGCTGCCTCCGCTCGCGGTCGTGCAACCATTGCCCGGGATCGGCGACATGGTCTGGCATATGCCGCACATTCGCGCCATCGCGGCGGCTTCCGGCGGCCCGGTAACGCTGTTTGCCAAGCCGCGTAGCCTCGCCAACCAGCTTTTCGCCGGCGAGTCGACGGTTGCGGCGATCCTGCCGTTGGACCTCAATCCCGCCGGACGCCGCGGCACACATGACGGGATCGGCGGCCTCATGCGCCTGGCGAGGCTGATGCGAAACGGGCGGTTCGGCACTATCATCCTGCTGCATCACAGCGTGTCGCTCGCCGCCGCCGCCTGGCTAGCCGGCATCCCTAGGCGCCACGGCTATGGTTGGGGCCGCCAGCGCATCTTCCTCAACGCCGACCCTTTCCTGCCGCGCGACGTCGCTCGGCTGCATCAGCATACCCGAGCCACCCGCTACATCGAAGCAGCCGGCATCCCGCTTCCCTCCGCCGAACCAACCCTGCCGGTCAGCCCCACGGCCCGCGCTGCGGCGAGGCATCGACTGCACCTCGGCCAGACCCCCTTCATCGCCGTTGGGATCGGCAGCAGCGAACCGCTGCGCCAGTGGGGTGTTACCCGCTTCACCGAGTTGACCGCCCAGATGCTGGATGCCGGTTGGCCCTCGATCGTTCTGTTTGGCGGACCCGAGGATACGGCCATGGCCGACGCCATCCGCGCCAGCCTGGGCGGCCGAGCGCGGCGGGTGGGTGTGGCGTTGGGGTGGCATTTGACCGATGTCGTGGGGCTGCTCGCCGAGGCGGCGTTCTACGTCGGCAACAATACCGGTGTGATGAACATGGCCGCGGCGACTGGCACTCGCACCTACGCCTTGTTCGGCAGCACCAAGCCGTTCCACCACGCCAGCCAGATCGTTCCGATCACCGCGCCCGACACCGGGGTTCACGATGGCATGGCGCGCCTGCGCCTGCACCCTGTGCTGGCGGCGATCCGCGCGGACCGCGGCTCGCTGGCCCCCGGCGTCCTTGCAACACCATGGAGCGTCCACCATGCCGAATCTGATCCATAGTCACTCGCAATGGGGTCCCACGGACCAGATTGGCGCCGGAAATCTGCTGACCGTGGAAAAGCGGCTGGCGGCGCTCGCATCGATCCGGCACGGCCGCGTCTACGACGTCAGTCACGAGATCTTCATGGGTGCGCCCTACATGGCGCCCAACCAGACGCCCTTCCTGATGTCGATCTTCGGTTCCTGGCGCGACACTATCAAGCGGCGGCGCAAGCTGGGCGCACGCAATGATGCCGGCACCAATCTGGAGCGGATCGAGATGACCACCCATGTCGGCACCCACATCGACGCGCTGGGTCATTTCTCCAACGGCGACATGCTTTACAATGGCAACGCCGCGGCCGATGTCGTGACCGACTGGGGCCTGGACCGCCTCGGCATCGAGCACGCACCCCCGATGATCACCCGCGGCGTGCTGTTCGACGTCGCCGGCATCTCTGGGGGCGCCCATCTCTCGCCCGGCCACACCATCACGCCCGATGACCTGAAACGGGCGGCGGACGTCGGCGGATTCGCGGTGGAGTCAGGGGACATCGCCTTGATCCGCACCGGTTGGGGTCGCTATTTCGGCGTCGACAACGCCCGCTACCTGGAGGGCGAACCGGGCATCGACGTCGCGGCGGCAAAATGGCTGATCGACCAGGGCATCGTCGCCATCGGCGCCGACAACATGGCGGTGGAGGTGCTGCCGAACCCCGACAAGGGCCTGCTCATGCCGGTGCATCAGTTCGCCCTGGCCGAGTGCGGCGTCTATCTCATCGAGAACCTGGCGCTCGAGGAACTCGCCGCCGACGGCATCCACGCCGCCTGCCTCATTCTGCTGGCCACCAGGATCCGCGGCGCCACGGGTGCGCCAGTGCGGCCGATCCTGATGGTGTGACAGCGTCTCCAGCGTCGTGCCCCCGGCGCATCAAGTGTCGTCCCGGCCCCTTGTGTCATGTCTGCCCTTGCAAAGCGTGCCCCTTGGCGCACGCCGAGGGGCGAGGGGCGCACGATCTTGAAGCCCGGAACCGAGGAATGAACGGGCGATCCCGCCCCCAGCTCGGCAGCGAACCGCGTCGCCGGCGCCCGCTAGCGGCGCACCGTTAATCAAGGCTTCATGATTCGCGCGCTAATCCAGGCATCCGCACCGTCACAACGCCGTGCCGTGGCACCTGAAGGCATAAGCGCACTGGCGGCAACGGCGAGGCGACGGAATTTGCACGGTCAGACAGGATAACACGGACATGTTCCACTTCATGCACGCCGCTGCCGCTGGCAACGCGGCCCAGATCCTGGCCGCGCTCGACCGCTCCCAGGCGATCATCGAGTTCAGCCTCGACGGCGTCGTGCTGACCGCAAACCAGAAGTTCCTCGACCTGCTCGGCTACTCGCTTGCCGAGATCCAGGGCAAGCACCACCGCATGTTTGTCGACCCCGACTACGCCGCAAGCCCCGCATACAAGCAGTTCTGGGAGGATTTGCGCCGGGGCACCTACCAGGCAGCGCAGTTCAAGCGGATCGGCAAGGGCGGCAAGGAGGTCTGGATCGAAGCCTCATACAATCCCATCCTCGGCCGCGACGGCAAACCAATGAAGGTGGTCAAATTCGCCACCGACGTCACCGCGCGGAAGCTGGAGCATGCCAATCTGGCCGGGCAGATCGCCGCTATCAACAAGTCTCAGGCGGTGGTCGAACTTGCCCTGACCGGCGAAGTGCTGACCGCCAACCAGAAGTTCCTCGACCTGTTCGGCTACACGCTGGCCGAGGTTCAGGGCAAGCACCACCGCATGTTCGTCGACCCCGAGTATGCCGCAAGCCCCACATACAAGCAGTTCTGGGATGATCTGCGCCAAGGTAAGTACCAGGCCAGCCAGTTCAAACGGATCGGCAAGGGCAGCAAGCAGATCTGGATCGAGGCGTCTTACAATCCGATCCTCGATCTCAACGGCAAGCCGTTCAAGGTGGTGAAGTTTGCCACCGACATCACCGCCCAGACGGCATTGCTCGACAATCTCAAGGCCATCGTCGACCACAATTTTGGCGACATCGACAGCGCCCTCGCACGGTCCAGCGATCAGGCCAGTGTGGCCACGGGAGCGATGCGTACCACGTCCGGGGACGTGCAGACGATGGCCGCCAGCGCCGAGGAACTGGCCGCGTCGGTGCGTGAGATCACCGTCACCATGGCCAAGTCGAAGGCCGCGGTGGACATCGCGCATCGCCATTTGTCCGAGGCCGACAAGGCGGTCGAGAAACTCGCGGCGATGTCCAAATCGATGGTCGGGATCATCGCCCTGATCCGGGATATTGCCGGCCAGATCAACCTGCTGGCGCTGAACGCTACCATCGAGTCGGCGCGCGCGGGCGATGCCGGCAAAGGCTTCGCCGTGGTGGCCAGCGAGGTCAAGAACCTGGCCCGCCAGGCCGGTAACGCCACCGATCAGATTGCCCGGGAGATCGACAGCCTGCAGACCGTGTCGGAAGAGGTAGTGGCGGCGCTCGGAACCATCGGCAGTTCGATCAGTTCGGTGCTGGAATACGTCACCACGACCGCCGGCGCCGTCGAGGAGCAGAGTGTCGTTACCCAGGAAATGTCCGCGGCAATGCAGAACACGGCGACCAACGTGGCGGCGATCAACGACAACATGGGGGAGATCACCACGGCGGTGCAACAGGTCGGGCAAGCCGTGAACCGCACGCGCGACGCCGCGAAGGTGCTGGTCCGCTAATACATTGGATAAAGTTAGGCGGAGCTTGACGACGTCGCGCTGGCGAACCGGGTGCCGCGTGACACCACGGCACTGCGATTGACCGAGGCAGCCGCGACCCGGCGCTCGGCCGAGGGGGTTTATTCGCCGCGCCGTCCCGGTTAGTTTCGCCACGTCCAGGGAAATCCAGGATAGGGACAAACTGGCGGATCACCTGCCGCCGAACGAAGGATCGCCGAATGCCAATAAGGTTCAAGACCGCCTTGCTGC
Organism: uncultured Alphaproteobacteria bacterium; assembly: GCA_963758415.1. GTDB lineage: Bacteria > Pseudomonadota > Alphaproteobacteria > Acetobacterales > Acetobacteraceae > Rhodopila. Next base: position 69,077 of record CAVWVL010000002.1, read on the forward strand.
CCGTAGCCGCGAGTTTGTTCATAGCGGCCTCGGTCAGTTACGCAGCCGATGCGGTTCGCGGCGTGACCGATACAGAAGTAATCATCGGAACCATCACCGACCTGTCCGGTGTCACGGCGGTCCAGGGGGTCAACAACAGCGACGCCGTCCGCATGGCGTTCGATGAAGCCAACGAGAAGGGCGGCGTCAACGGCCGAAAGGTCAAGTATATCGTCGAGGACAACCAGTATCAGGTGCCTCGTGCCGTGCAGGCCATGAACAAGCTGTTGAACAACGACAACATCTTCATGACCATCGACGACGGCGGCACACCGATGAACGATGCCAACATGCCGACCCAGTTCGCCAAGAACGTGCCGAATATGTTCCCGCTGACCGCCGCCAGATCAATGTATGAGCCGTACAACCGGCTGAAGTTCGGCCAGTTCGCCTCCTACTACGACGAGATGCGCGCGGCGGTGAAATACTTCGCCGAGAAGAGAGGGCGCAAGGCATTCTGCGTCGCCTATCAGGACTCCGACTTTGGCAAGGACGTCCTGGCGGGGGTGACAGCCGAAACGAAGGAGCTCGGGCTGAAAGTCATCGAGACCACGGCGCACCGGCCCACCGACACCGATTTCAATGCCAACGTCAGCAAACTGCGTGATGCGGGCTGCGATGCCGTCATGATGGGCACGATCGTGCGCGACACCAACATCATCATCCAGACCGCGCGGAAGATGAACTGGAACGTCGATCTGGTGGGCCAGTTCGCCTCGTACGATACGGCGGTCGCCAGTTTGCCGGGCGGTGCGACCGAGGGGTTCTACTGCATGACACCGGCGCTCTACGCCTATCCGGACGATCCGCGGCCCGAGGTTCAGGAATTCGCCAGGAAGTACAAGGCTCGCTACGGCCGCGATCCGAACTTCCACGGTGAGGTCGGCTACACCGCTGCCAACCTCGTGCTGCTTGGGCTGGACCGGGCCGGCAAGGACCTTACTGTCGATGGTTTCATAAAAGGCATGGAAAGCATCCACGAATATAAGGACATCTTCGGCTCCGAGTTCTCCTTCGGGCCGGAGCAACACCATGGCTCTACACGGTCATTCCTGACAGTGGTCAAGGACGGCCGCTGGGTACCCGTCGAGCAGGCAGCCCTGGCTTACTGATCCAACGCGAGCTTGGGCGCGGGTCCGCTCCTGATCCGCGGCATCCTCGCCACGCTGTCAGGCGGGAATACATCGTCGGTCGGTCCCAACTTGGCCGACCGCCGCTCCGTCTCAATCGTGACCGCCACGCACCTGGTCACGAATGGTGATCTGATTACCGTTTGCTACACGTTACGGCGACGGAGCGAGGAGCCACGGCAAGGTGTCACGTTGTGTAGTAAAATAAAGTGATTTGGTCATCTTAGGATCGTTGCCATCCCGTCGGCTATCGGTAATAGTGACGTCGTAACTTGCGGGATCGACGCCATGGTGCAGAATAATAACGTCTTCATCACGTTATCTGAACTTCAGCTTGCCGGGGCTAAGTTTTTGGCTTCCGATCTGCCCGGCTACATAGCCTCGCTGAAGCTGAACGATTTCAAAACCGTTGTAGCCGACCTCAAGAGCGATCTCACAACGGAACTGAAGGAAATACCGCCTCATAACGGCGGTCTGCTCAAAGACGCACTAAATGCAACCAATGCCGTGGGGAGCTTTATAGGGCAGCATCCCTCGGAAACCCTCGGAACGCTGTTCTCTCATTTACTTTCATAATGTCAGCATTGATTTCAGTCATTCTTACCAAACTTGACGGTTCAGGGCCAAGCCAGCTTACTTGACGCGTGTTCTCAATAAGTCTTCGGCTGGGTCGCCCTTACAACATTGGAAACGGGGCCGGTAGAGGTCGGAAGTCCTACCGACAGTTTTCGCCAAAGCTATCGAAAGCATCCGCGACCATTCGGCTCCGAGTTCGCCTTCGGACCGTGCCAATACCACGGCTCGACACATTCACTCCTGACCGTGATCGAGAATGGCCGCTTACTCCCCAGTCCAGCGGGCAACCTTGGCTTACTGATCCAATCCAAGACGTGTCAATACCTTTGTCATGATGGCGGTATGGACGGTCTGCACATCGCCTGATGCGTCAAGCATCACGCAGCGCTCCGGCTCCGCCGCGGCGATCGCACGAAACCCCCGCCGCACCCGCGCGTGGAAAGACGCGTCCAGCCGCTCATACCGATCCAGGTCCCCACCGCGCCGGCGCATCCGCTCCGTTGCAACATCCGAGGCAACGTCCAGCACGATCGTCAGATCAGGCTGCCGCCCGAGCAGACGGATCAGTTCGGCGATAAAGTGACGGTCGGCGCCTTGGCCATAGCCTTGATACGCCATCGTGGAATCGGAAAACCGGTCGCAGATCACGCAACTTCCCCTGGCGAGCGCCGGCAGGATCGTCTTGTGCAGATGTTCTGTCCGCGCAGCGAAGTGCAGCAGTGCCTCCGCCGGGGCAGCCCAGTCCACGCCGCCGCGCAGCAGGATATCCCGCAACACTTCCGCGCCGGGAGCACCGCCGGGTTCGCGAGTGCCCACCACGGTCACACCTCTCGCCGTCAGTGTATCAGCCAGCAGCGCCGACTGGGTCGTTTTGCCCGCGCCCTCGCCGCCTTCCAGCGTCACGAAAAGGCCCGATGCTGGCACACTCACGTCCCGGTTACGTACTGCGACAGCACCGCGATCGCCCGCCCCGGCAGACCCAGCCGAGCCACGTCGTCAGCGGCGAGCAGGGGGACATCCATGTGAGGAACGCCCTCGCCGGTCACCGTCAGCTTGCCCACCGTCGTGCCCTTGCGCACCGGCGCCTGCAACGGCGCATCGAAGCTGACCTTCACCGAGGCCTTCTGCCGCCAGTTGCGCGGCATGGTCACCACCAGGTCGTGCCCCGCCACCAGCGGTACCGTCCGCTTCGTGCCCAGCCAGACCGGCACCCGGTCGACCACGTCACCCGCGGTGAACAACGTCACATCCTCGAAGTTGAAGAATAGCCAGTCGACCAGCCGTTCCGCCTCCTCGGCACGCTCGTGCATCGAACTCATGCCGTTGAGCACCAGGATGACCCGGCGGTCGTTACGTTTGGAACTGACCACCAGACCATAGCCGCCGGCCTCGGTGTGGCCGGTCTTCAGGCCGTCCGCGGTGCCCCGCTGCACCATTGGATTGCGGTTGCCCTGCTCGATCCCGTGGTAGCGGAAGGACTTTTCTGTATCGTAATGATAATATTCCGGGAAATCGCGAATGATGCGCCCCGCCAGGATAGCAATGTCACGGCAGCTCATGTGCTGATCAGGGTCCGGCCAGCCGGTGCAGTTCTTGAATACCGACCGCGTCAGGCCAAGCTCCTGAGCCTTCTTGTTCATCAGTTCGGCGAACCCTTCCTCTGACCCGCCGATCGATTCCGCCAGGACGATCGCCGCGTCGTTGCCGGACTGCACGATGACGCCGCGGATCAGGTCCTCCACTTTCACCGAGGCACCGATCGGAACGAACATCTTCGACCCCTGCGTCCGCCACGCCTTCTCGCTGACCGGCAGCTCATCCTCCAGCTTCAGCCGGCCCTGCTTGAGCCGATCGTAAACCAGATACATCGTCATCAGCTTGGTCATCGACGACGGCGGCATTTCCTCGTCCGCCTGCTTCTCGATCAGCGTCGCACCGGTCTCGAAGTCCATCCCGTACGCCCACCGCGCCGTCGTGTCGACCGGTCCGATCGGCGTATCGGCCGGAGAGCCGCCGCTGGCTTCTTCCTTCTGCTTCCGCGCGGCCGGGCCGGAGTTGCCCCCGCCCGCCGTGGCCGAGTGGCGCTCTGCCATCGCCGGCAGCGACCCGATAGCCAGAAAGCCTGCCAGCAAGCCAAGACGACGGGTCAATATCACGACGAAACCTCCTGTTATTCAACAATAATCCTGGCATCAGGAATCCCCGCCGCAAGCGCCTGATCCAGCACCGCATCGGCGTCGGACACACTCCTCAGCGGGCCAATCTCCACGCGAAAGCGCGGTGCCCGCCCCTCGAATACCGACACGATCCGGGCCCCGGCGGCGCTCAACTTTGCTTGCTGCATGGCCGCGTACTGGTGCTGACTGAAGCTATCCACACGCACCATCAACTGGCCAGGTCGAGCCGAGGTCCGGACGACGACCTCCGGCAATCGGAGTGGTGGCGCAACATTCGCCGCCACCGGCCCCTCGGCCCGAAGCGGCACCATCGATCGCGATGGACCGACCTCACGCGGTTGGACCATTCCGGGCAGCGGCGTCAGCTCCGCGACCACCACGGTCTCACGCGGTGCCGCCGAAATCGCCAGAGCAGGCGCACCCGGCACCCCGTCCCCCGCCGCTCGGCTTTCGACAGGCAGCACCTGGAACCGCACTCGAGCAACGGTATCGCCATTCACCCCGAGAAGCACAGCCGTGCGCCGGGTAATCTCCGTCAACCGGTGCGGGTCACCAGAACCCCGGTCGTTCACGCGGACCGTCACCTGGAGCCCGTTTTCCAGGTTGGTGACGCGGGCAACGGCCGGTAGTTGCAGTGTTGGGTGCGCGGCAGCCAGTGCCGTCTGGTCAAATACCTCCCCATCCGAGGTCAGCCTGGGATGGCCGGCTTTGACGACCACCGCGAGACCGGTCTCATCCAGATCATATGACTCGCGGGGATAGAACCAGACCAATCCAACCCGATAGGGCGCCCCGAGGACATAGTGTGGGTTGGGCTTTGGCGCATCGGAGGCACAGCCATAAGCCATGAACGCCGCCAGCATACCGCGGACGGCGCGAAAATCTGTCACTCCAGCACCTGGTCACCAATCAGTCCAACCGCGATGGCATAAAAGTCCGAGGGATTGTACCGTCTGATGGCGGCGAAATTACCGAACACAGCGAACGCTTCCCCGCCCGCGCCGTCCGGCGCCACCAACCCTGCGGGAGTATCCATTGACGCCGCCCACCGGCCGTTTCGCGGTTTCACCCCTGCGTGTGCCCAGTCTGCCAGCGGACGCTTCGCATCGCGGCCGCCAGCCTCCAGGCCGGTTGGCAGCGTCACCTCCTGACCCCAGGTCTGGCGGTCGCGCCAGCCGGACTGAGCCAGGTAGTTCGCGATCGACCCGAGCACGTCGGGCTTGCTGGTCCAGATATCGCGCCGGCCGTGACCCTCGAAGTCAACCGCGTACCGCAGGTAACTGGACGGCATGAACTGCGGCTGACCCATGGCGCCGGCGTAGGACCCGGTCATCGCCGCCGGAGCCACGTCGCCATGATCCAGAATCTTCAGCGCCGCCAGCAACTCCCCGCGAAAAAAACCCGCTCGGCGGCCTTCCCAGCCAAGCGTCGCGAGCGCCTCGACGACGCGGAAATCGCCGGTGCCGGCGCCGAAACTGGACTCCAGCCCCCAGATGCCCGCGATCACCCCGGGGCCAACACCGAAACGAGCCTGCACCCGGTGGAACAGGTCCCGATTCGCGGCCACCGCCCGCTGGCCCTCCACGATCCGTTTGTCAGTGATCACCAGCGCTCGGTAGCGCGCCCAGGTCATGGTGAATTCGGGCTGATGGCGGTCTCGGTCCAGCACCTTCTGGTTCGGCGACACACCGGCAAAGGCCCGATCAAGCGTAGCAGGAGCGATTCCGGCCTTCCGCGCTTCGGCTCTGACCTCGGTCAGAAACGCCTGGAATCCAGCCGGAACTGCCTGCTTGCCTTCCCTCGACCCGGCCTGCCTCGACGCCGTGTGCCCCGGGCGCACCGACCCTGCGGCGGCAATGGAGGCCGATGCGGCGGCAAGCAGGAAGCGGCGGGTCGGCATGGCGCGCTTCCTGCCACGCCGGCCCGAGCCGGAGCAAACGGATTCAGCGGATTCGCGGAAGTTCCAGGTAAGTGTGGTGCGCCGGTGGCGACGTCTGAGTCCACTCCAGCGTCGTGGCGCCCTCACCCCAGTAATTATCCGCCACATGCTCCTTCGACGTGAACGTGCGGAACACGACATACAGGAACACGAGCGTGGACAGGCCGCTGACGTAACTGCCAAGCGAGGATACCAGATTCCAGCCGGCGAAAGCGTCCGGGTAGTCCGGATACCGCCTCGGCATGCCGGACAGCCCCAGGAAGTGCTGCGGGAAGAACGTCAGGTTGACGCCGATGAAGAACAGCCAGAAATGCACCTTGCCCCAGAATTCAGGATATTGGTGGCCCGACATCTTGCCGATCCAGTAGTAGAATCCGGCGAAGATCCCGAACACCGCGCCCAGTGACAGCACATAGTGGAAGTGGGCGACCACGTAATACGTGTTGTGCACGATCTCATCGATGCCAGCGTTTGCCAGCACCACGCCCGTCACGCCGCCGAGGGTGAACACGAAGATGAAGCCGATGGCGAACAGCATCGGCGTCTTGAACTCGATCGACCCGCCCCACATCGTCGCGATCCAGGAGAAGATCTTGATCCCCGTAGGCACCGCAATCACCAGCGTGGCGGCCATGAAATACGCCCGCGTGTCGACGTCGATACCGGAGATGAACATGTGGTGCGCCCACACCACGAAGCCGACGACGCCGATGGCGACCATGGCGTAGACCATGCCCAGGTAACCAAAGATCGGCTTGTGGCTGAAAGTCGAGATGACGTGGCTGACGATCCCGAACGCCGGCAGGATCATGATGTAGACCTCGGGGTGGCCGAAGAACCAAAACAGGTGCTGGAACAGGACCGGGTCGCCACCGCCCGTCGGATCGAAGAACGCCGTGCCGAAATTGCGGTCGAAAATCAACATCGTGATGGCGCCCGCGAGGACCGGCACCGCCAGCACCAGCAGGAACGCCGTCACCAGCTCCGACCAGATGAACAGCGGCATCTTGTGCAGCGTCAGCCCGGGAGCGCGCATGTTGAAAATAGTGACGATGAAGTTCATCGACCCAAGCAAGGACGACGCGCCCGCCAGGTGCAGCGCGAACAGAGTGCAGTCCATACCGATGCCGTCCTCGTAGGTGGACAGCGACAGCGGCGGATACAGGGTCCAGCCGGTGCCCGACTCGCCTAGGAACAAGCCCAGCATGATCAGCACGAAGGCCGGCGGCAACAGCCAGAAGCTGATGTTGTTCAGCCGCGGGAACGCCATGTCCGGCGCGCCGATCATCAGCGGGATGAACCAGTTGCCAAAGCCGCCAATCAGCGCCGGCATGACCGTGAAGAAGATCATGATCAGACCATGCGACGTGACGATGGTGTTCCACTCCTGACCCGAGGTGATCACGGTGCCGTGCGGCTGCTGCAACTGGGCCCGCATCAGGATCGACAGGAACCCGCCCACGATGCCGGCGATCACCGCGAACAGCAGGTAGAGCGTCCCAATGTCCTTGTGGTTGGTGCTGAACAGCCAACGTGCCACGAACCCCGGCATATGGTCGTGGTCGTGATCATGGTCGTGGCCATGGCCGTGATCTTCATGATCGTGGTCGTGTGTGGTTGCTGACACGCATCATTCTCCAGCTTACGCCAAGCAGATGTCGGATTAAGGCCAACGTTCTCCGGCAGCAAGCCCCTGGGGCAGGATGATTTGCCGATTTCCCGTCCGCGTGGCGTCATTGCTGCCGCGTCCGAAGATGCCCGGCGGCGGGTCAACATTGAGCGGGGTGTCTTGGTGAGTTACATTAACCAGTCCAATGAATCACCCATCCGAAATGCCACCTCCGTGCCATGCCTGCCCCCCGGTGTCATGACCGGACTTGCTTCGGTTACCCACAAATTTAACTGTATAATCAAAGACATGGGTGACCGAATGAACTTCAGCCCGCAACGGGCAAGCTGGTAGGAGGAGCACGCCAATATGAAATTCGGCTTTTGCGTCATGTCGGATATCGATGAGATCGGCTTCTTCAGTCATGCCGAGGACCTCGGATACGATTCCGTCTGGGTCGCCGACAGCCAGATGATGTTCTCTGACGTCTATGCGGTCCTCGCCCTTGCCGCCCGCCAGACCAGCCGGCTGCGCATCGGGCCCGGCACCGCAATCTGTGGCACCCGGATCGCCCCGGTCCAGGTGGCGGCGATGGCAACGTTGAACCGCATGGCGCCCGGCCGAGTCTTCCTCGGCATCGGCACCGGCAACACCGCGATGCGCACCATGGGCCAGAAGCCCATGAAAATGGCGGCGTTTGGCGACTATCTGCGCGTACTGTCGGGCCTGCTCGACGGCCAGGTCGTGGATTACACATTCGAGGGCCGCACCCGTCCGGTGAAGATGCTGCGGCACGAAACTCGCTTCATGAACCTGGAGCCGCGGATACCCCTCTATGTCTCCGGTTTCGGGCCGCGTGCGATGGCATTGGCCGGCGAGTATGGCGACGGCCTGGTATTCGCAATTCCGCCGCGCGGCGTGCCCGTCCAAGAAGCCCTTGCCCACGTTCGCCAAGGCGCCGCTCGGCGTGGCCGCAACCTCGAGGGCTACCGCAACGCCACGCTGACCAACGTTGCGTTGCTGCAGCCGGGGGAGGCGGCGGACGCCGATCGCATCAAGCGGACCGTCGGGCCGAATGTCATGGCGAGCGTCTATTACTTCTACGATATGGTGCACGAGCGCGGGACCGAGCCGCCGCCGTTCCTGCGCCGTATCTGGAAGCCATATTGCGCGCTCGTGGAACAGACTCCGGCCGAGCACCGGCACTTCCGGACCCATGAGTTTCATTACACTGAACTGCATCCCGGGGAGGCGGAATTAATCGACGAACAGTTGATCCGCGATACCTGTCTGGTCGGCACCGCGGACGAACTGATCGAGCAGATCCACGCGCTGGAGAGCGATGGCCTACAGGAGATGATCTTCGCTGTCGGCACGACCTCGAAATGGCGCCTGGCCGAGGATTTTGCCCGGCAGGTGATGGCGCGGCTTTAGCCGTGGAATCCTGGCGAAGCGTGCCCTTGGTGCCGGGCGGGGGGGTGAAAGTCGCCGCCGGTTGGGATTAACCTGCAACGAATCATGAAAGCCAAAATTGCTCGCTAACATGACCCGGGCCGCTTCCGCCTAAAGTGGAAACGCTCCGGGTCAGTGACCGGCCCGAACCGGCCACTGACAGTCGGAAACGAATCTACGGAGTCGCGGCACCTTGCGTGCTAACATAGCATGCATAGACCGACGTGCTTCCCAGGATATACAGCCGGTTACGCAACAAGCCGCCGAAGACAAGGTTGGCGACAGTCTCAGGGACGTGGATCTTCCCGATGAGATCGCCGCTCGGGGTGTAGCAATGCACCCCATCGTCCTTTGGATCGCCCCAGCCGATGCTGAACCACAGATTCCCATCGGTATCGGCGCGTATTCCGTCAGTTGCCACCTTTTCCACGAACAGCTTGCCGTTGCTCAGCTTGCCGGCATCGATGTCCACATCGAAAACTCGGATGTGCTGAAGCTGGCTGTCGATGATGTAGAGCTTCTTCTCGTCATGCGAGAAGCACAGACCATTCGGCTGGCTGAAATCATCAGCGACGACCGTGACGTTGCCGGTCTGACCATCCACGCGGTAGACGTAATGACCCGGCTGCTCCTGTTCAGACTTGATCCCTTCGTAGTTGCCCATGATCCCATAGCTGGGGTCGGTGAACCAAATCGAACCATTTGACGCCACGACGATATCGTTCGGCGAGTTGAACCGCTTGCCGTTGTAACGGTCGGCAATGATCGTGATCGTGCCGTCGAGTTCGGTTCGTGTCACCCGTCGACCGCCATGTTCGCAAGTGAGCAAACGACCCTGATGATCCGTCGTGTTGCCGTTCGAGTTCATCGACGGCGAGCGGAACACGCTCAGATGGTTGTCATCCTCCAGAAGCCGCATGATACGGTTGTTGGGAATGTCGCTGAACAGCAAGTAACGGCCCGCGCGGAAATAGGCCGGACCCTCCGCCCAACGGAAGCCGGTGGCGACCCGCTCGACCGCGCCAGTCCCGGGACTGCCCTTGAACCGCGCCTTGTCAATGACTTCGATATGCGGGTCAGGATACCGCGAACCCGGCAGCGGCCCGAGCGGCATGCGTAGATCGCCGGTTGGATAGAGTGGCACACCGGTCTCGCCGAGCGGTGGCACGGTAGCGGCCGTAGCGGCGTTGAACGCAACAGTTGTCGCCGCCGCCGCCGTTGCGGAAAAGAAAGTTCGTCTGTCCATGTTTCCTCCTCATTCCCGGCAACCATCCCCGGGGAACCGGAACACCTTATCCCCTGCTGTGCCGCTTGGCGAGGCGTCGCCGCGTAACGAAAGACCGGCAGCCGGCTCGGTCAGATACAGTTCGTTACGCTATTTACGACACCGTGCGGACGCGACCGTCGCCACGAAGGCGTTCGATGCGAATCTAGGCGAAACTAAACAGAACGTCACAATCAACACTACCGCCCGACGCTACGATTCGTCGGAGTCGGTGCGCTATGGGCGAGCCTCCAGAATCATGTTGAACGGCGTCTCGGTGGCTTTGCGTATCCTGTTGAACCCCCCCTCGCCGATGGCCGCCGACAATCTTCCATACCCGGCCTGTGCTCCCAGCGCCGCTCCCACCGGCTGAGCGAGGGACGTGGGCACGCAGATCATGGTCGAGCCCGCGTAGTAGAGCCGGCCGATAGGATTGAGGTTGTCCTCCAGCCGATCGCCCGCCGCCGGTTCGACGATCATCCAGCTTCCATCCGGCTTCAACGACTGCCGCACATGACGTGCCGCACCGATCGGATCGCCCATGTCATGCAGGCAGTCGAAGCAGGTCACAAGGTCAAGCCCCGCACCAGGAAAGTCGCTGGCCGTTGCCACTTCGAACCGTGCATTGCCACTCACCCCGTGCTGCTCGGCATGCACCTGCGCCTCCGCGATCGAACCGGGATGAAAGTCGTAACCAACGAACGTCGAGCGCGGGAACGCCTTGGCCATGATGACGGTGGAAAAACCGTGCCCACAGCCGACGTCGGCAACCGCGGCGCCACGTTCCAGCTTCGCCACCACGCCATCCAGCGCCGGCAGCCACGACGCCACCAGATTGGCGTGATACCCAGGCCGGAAAAAGCGCCCAACGGCACAGAACAGGCACTGTGCCTGATCGCCCCAGGCCACCCCAGCACCCGTCTTGAACGCCGCCTGAACCTTGTGCTGGCTTTCAATCGTCGCCGCCATGACGTCGAACCCGCCCATCATGTAGACTGGACTGTCCTCGTTCGCGAACACCATGGCCTGCTCCGGTGGCAATCTGAACGTTCCGGCCGCGGCATCATATGTCACATAGTTCGACGCAGCCTGATGCGAGAGCCATTCCCGAATGTAGCGCTCATTCGTGCCCGAGGCGGCCGCCAGATCGCCGGCCGTCATGGCGCCGCGCGCATCCAGAATCTTGTAGAGTCCGAGAGCGTCACCGATGCGAACCATGGCGATGCTCGATGCGCCGCCGAGATCGGACAAGATCTGGCCCATGAACTGGTTCAGTTTTGCTTCGTCGATCATTTCGCAGTCCTCCGCGTTGCAAGCAGGCGCACGTGCAAGCGCCATGTTCGAGGAGGCTGCCACCTAGGCGGATCGGCCAGCAATCCACCTCGCGCCCCATGTGTCCGTTTCGCGCCCAATAATTGCTGAACCGAGGCTCGCGGTCGTGCTACCCTGTCGAGAAAATGCGGAGCGTGCCAAGGGGGGCGTGTCATGTCGGTGCGGCTGGTTCCGAGTGATATCAAGAAGGCAATGGACCTGCTCCGAGCCAACCCGGCTCACGAATGGACGGTTGACGCCCTTGCGGTCTCGTGCGGTTCGGCCCGCCGGACACTGGAGAAGCATTTTCGTCGCTTTATCGGCCAGGCGCCGATGGCGTATGTGCGTTCTGTGCGCCTCGAACAGGCGCGGACGGCACTCCTGAACGCAGAACCGCCAGCGAATGTCACGGCGATCGCCACGCAATGCGGCTTCAATCATCTGGGCCGTTTCGCCATGTGGTATCGAGGCCGTTACGGCGAGACCCCGTCTGCGACGTTGCTCCGCGCGCAAAGCGCCGCTGACCTTCAGAGCCGGTTTTCACACAGCTCGCTCGGCGCTGTCGACCGGCCCTCGATCGCAGTCCTTCCATTTGTTCTGATCAGTCCCGAGGCGCGACGGGCCGCTGGCCTGAACGACGCCATCGCCGCCGCGCTCTGCCGCCTGAACTGGGTCACCGTCGTGCCACCGTGCCACGCGCGTTACCAGCTTCAGGGCAAGGTTCGGGATAACGGTTTGGGCCAACTGCGAGTCACCATCACACTGCTCGATGCGAGGACCAGACGCCTCCTGTGGGCAGGTCATTGCGATGGCTCGGCCGACGATGCCTTCGGATTGGAGGACCGGGTGGCAGCTTACGTCACAGGCGGCGTGCCGCCGGTCTTGCGTAACGCCGAGTTCGAGCTGGCGCGCCGCACCGAGCCTGAGCAACTCAGCGCATGGGGGCTGGTGATGCGGGCGCTGCCGAAGGTGCATTCCTTCGAACCGGCGGCGGAGGACCGCGCCATGGCATGGCTCGGGCAGGCGATGGAACTGGCTCCCCACGACCCCCTGCCCGCATCTGTCGCGGCCTGGTGCCACGGACAGCGCGCCAGCCACTATCTTGCGCCGCGACCCGACCGGGAAAGAGCGGCGGCGCGGAGCTACGCGACACGTGCCCGGTTGCTCGATTGCGCCGACCCACTCGCGGAAACAATGCTCGCCGCCGCGTATACCCTGGCCCATGATCTGGAGACCGCGTGTTTCCACGCCGACCGGGCACTCGCGCTGGACGCGGGATCGGCCTGGGCCTGGGGACGCAAAGCCTGGATCCATGCCTGTCGCGGCGAAGTGCCGGACGCGATCGAGCATTTCCAGATCGCCCGAAACCTCGCCCCTGCGGACCCGTTGACCTTCCTCTGCTCCATCGGCATCGCTTCGGCGCATTTCGAAGCCGGCCGCTACGGCGAGGCGGTTCGGTGGTACCGGCTTGGGCTTGCCGAACAGCCGAAGGCGGTCTTGATCAATCGCTTTCTCGCACCGAGCCTTGCGCTGGCGGGCCGCAAGGAGGAGGCGGAGCGGAGTTTTGCCGACCTGACCCGTGCCTTCCCGGACCTGACGATCGCGCAAGTAAAGACGAGCTTGCCGCACAGTCAAAGCTATCTCGACCGCGCGGCGGAGGGCCTCGAGAGTGCCGGCTTGCCGGCGGGCTGACGCGGCGCCATACCGACCGCCGCCTCGACCTACGAGGGTGGTTCATGTGAATATGCGCCACATCCCCTGCAATGGGCAGCCAAAACGGAAGGATCAGCATATGACGACAGGCCCGATCGCCGGCCCCTTGGCCCGCTTCAAGGTCATTGACCTCACCCGCGTTCGTGCCGGCCCCACAGCCGTCCGCCAGCTCGCCGACTGGGGTGCCGACGTCATCAAGATCGAATCACCGGACGGCGATGCCGGCCTCGGCGGTGAGCGCCATGGCCCCGACTTTCAGAATCTGCACCGCAACAAGCGCAGTCTGACGCTGAACCTGAAGGCGCCCGAGGGACTGGCGGTGCTGCAACGCCTGGCGGCACAGGCCGATGTGGTGGTCGAGAACTATCGCCCCGACGTGAAATTCCGCCTCGGCGTCGACTACGACAGCCTGAAGGCGATCAACCCGCGGCTCGTCTACGCCAGCATTTCCGGCTTTGGCCAGGATGGCCCGTATCGCGACCGTCCTGGCTTCGACCAGATCGCCCAAGGCATGGGCGGCCTGATGTCGATTACCGGCGAGCCCGGCCGAGGACCGATGCGGGTCGGCATCCCGGTCGCCGATCTGACGGCGGGCGTCTTCGCGGCCATGGGCATCCTGATTGCGCTCCTCGAACGCGAGCAGTCCGGCGAAGGCCAGTGGGTGAAAAGCTCCCTGCTCGGCGCTCAGATTTCCATGTTGGATTTCCAGGCGGCGCGCTGGACCATCGCCAAGGAGGTGCCCGGCCAGGCGGGCAACAACCACCCGACGAGTATTCCGACCGGCGTGTTCGCCACCGCCGACGGCCACATCAACATCGCGGCCGCCGGGGACGACATTTTCCGCCGTTTGTGCAATGCGCTGGGGGCCGAGCATCTGCAAGCCGATCCGCTGTTCGCGACCGGACGCGCCCGTTCGGACAATCGCGACGCGCTGAACGAGGCGATAGAGGCGGTGACCCGGCGCAAGACGTCCGCCGCGTGGATCGAGGCGCTGAATCAGGCCAGCGTCCCGTGTGGACCGATCTACAGCATGAACGAAGTGTTCGCCGACCCACAGGTGAAGCACCTGAACATGACCCGGGTCGTGCCGCATCAGGTGCTGGGCGACGTCGAGGTGGTCGGCCAGCCCATTGAACTCAGTCGCACCCCCTGGAGTATTCGCAGCGCGTCCCCCGAGCCGGGAGAACATACCGACAGCGTTCTGACCGAGCTTGGCTACACCCGCGACGAGATCGCTCGGCTGCACGCCGGCAAAGTCGTGTAGCCAGGGATCGGAGGAAGTAACAATGGATTTCACCGGCAAGGTCGCGCTGATCACCGGCGGTGGCGGCGGTATCGGCCGAGCGACCGCCCTGGGCTTCGCGCTGCGGGGGGCCAAGGTGATGGTGGTGGACGCGGATGCCGATCTGGGCCAGGCGAGCGTTGACATCGTTGTCCAGCGGGGCGGAGCCGCCGCCTTCGTGCAGGCCGATGTGACGCGGTCCGCCTCGGTCCGGGACTACGTGGCAAAGACCTTAGCGGCGTACGGCTGCATCGACGCCTTCTTCAACAACGCTGGCATCGAAGGGGTCGTTACGCCAACGCAGGATTATGACGAGGAAATCTTCGACAAGGTTATCGCGGTCAACCTGAAGGGCGTTTTCCTCGGCCTGCGCCACGTGTTGCCGGTGATGTTGCAACAGGGATCAGGGGCGATCGTCAACACCGCCTCGGTGGCTGGGTTGTTCGGGTCACCCGGCATGCCGGCCTACGTGGCATCGAAACATGGTGTGCTGGGCTTGACAAAGGTCGCGGCGACCGACGTGGCGGCGCTCGGTATCCGAGTGAACGCCGTGTGTCCCGGCCCGGTCGAAACGCGCATGATGCGCTCGCTGGAATCACAGCGTAATCCGAATGATCCGCAAGCGATTCATGCCGCCTATGCCGCCGGCATCCCCACCGGCCGCTACGCGCAACCAGAAGAAATCGCTGGCGCGGTGCTGTATCTTTGCTCGGACCTGTCGGGAGACGTGACGGGGACGCATATCGTCATCGACGGCGGCCGCTCGGGCTCGGGTGGCGTGGCGCCGGTGAAACGACTGTAGAAGGGGGTCATAACGATGCCGGACCTGTTTGAGATTATCGGAACCACCCGATCGATGCGTCGCCTCAAGCCGGACCCGGTGCCGGACGAGCTCATTCGCAAGATCCTTGAGGCGGGCGCCGCCGCCGCGAATGGCGGCAACACGCAGAAATGGCGGTTCCTGGTGGTGAAGGACCCGGCCATCAAGAAGGCTGTGCAAGTCTGGTACAAGAAGGCGTTCGACGAGGTGGTCGGGCCTCGCTACGCGACCAGCGCGCCACCGCCCGGGGTGACAGCCGAGCGCTATGGGCGACAACACACTGCGGTGGAGTATCTGACCGAGCATTATCATGAAGCTCCCGTCTGGATCGTTGCATGTCTGGAGGATGGACCGAATCCGACGCGGGGTGCCGGTGCATCGATCTATCCGGCGGTGCAGAACATGCTGCTGGCGATCCGCGCGCTAGGGCTGGGCTCAACGCTGACGACGCGGCACCTGATCCATGAGAAGGAGGCCGAGGCCGCGTTGGGCTTACCCCCCGGCGTCCACTCCTACGCGATCCTGCCGGTTGGATATCCGATGGGCAAGTTCGGTCCGGTTGGTCGCGGCAAGCTGTCCGACATCGTTTATCAGGACAAATGGGGCCAAGCCTATCCAGCGGTCGCCGACGCGTAGGCGCTCGTTAGCCTCGCAGTGTCATCCCCGTGCTTGTCACGGGGACCCACGTCTTGCTGTGCCGTCCTGGCAAAGCTTGTAGGGCCAAGCCTGATTACGGTTCCTGCTGCTAAACTGGTGAAGATCGTCCACAGTCACACATGGGTCGGGTCAGCTAACTCGACCGACCCGTGAAACGCCCGGCACCGCCGTCGAACAGACCCAATCACATCGGAATTGACAACCGCCGGACACGGTGCCTACCGTTCAGTAACCTAACGCACGACTGATCGCTTTCTCGCATGGCGAGGGGCATGTGTGTGGCGACGGCCCGTGCCCCGGGGCAGGCAGCCCCAACGACGTTCAGCTAAAAGGCGGGGTGCGTTCCCGGCTGGGTGCGATCCTCGTCGACCGGTGGAGCATAGAGGTTTGGCGCCGCGAGTGGCCGCTGGAGAACTCACCGTAAAGACTGTCGGACTTGCGCACAAATAATCGAGGGAGGTAACGATAATGGTAACTGCCATCCAGGACGACATGTTCACCGCGGATGTCATTGCGGACCCGTATGCATACTACGGCCGGCTGCGCGACGAAGATCCGATCCACTGGAACAAGGCCTATGAGCTGTGGGCTGTCACCCGCTACGACGACCTGGTCTGGCTGACCCGGCACAACGAGATGTTCTCGTCTGCGGTGTTCAAGAACGACCCGAGACCCGCCTATCCCGACATCGACGAATCCGACCTGGGCCTCTATGAGTATGTCAAGAACTACCAGGCGGACCAGTTCATCCAGCATGATCGTCCCGAGCACCTCGAGATGCGCCGGGTGATGCACAGCTATTTCACACCGAAGCAGATGGAAGCCTGGCGCCCCTTTGTCCAAGCCGCGGTGAAAGAATTACTCGACGCGGCGGAAGAGAAAGGCGAGATGGACGTGATGCGGGATCTGGCGACCCCGCTGCCGGTCCTCGTCATCGCACAAATGATGGGCGTTCCGGCCTCGGATCGGCCGTATGTCCGACAACTGGCGGAAAAGCTGCTCTATATCGGGCGTGGCGACTATGACCGGATGAAGCCGCTTACCGAAGGCATGCGGGGTATGATCGAATATGTGTCCCCGCTGGTGGACAAACGCATCGTCGATCCGGGCGATGATTTCATTTCGGTCCTAGCCAGCGGTGAGAAGCGTGGTATCTTCACCCGGCACGAAGTGCTGGTGAACACGTCGCTGTTGCTGCTGGCTGGGCATGAGACCACGATCAACCTGATCTGCAACGGCACCAACGCATTTCTGCGCCACCCAGATCAATTCGCGCTGCTTCAGCAGGACCCTGGCGGCCGGGCCAAAGCGGCGACGGAGGAATGCCTTCGCTATGATTCGCCGGTCAAGTCGATCCAGCGTATTGCCTCGCAGGACGTCGAGGTGCGGGGCAAGCTGATGCGCAAGAACGATCGCATCCGCTGGTTCATTTCTTCGGCGAACCGAGACCCTGACGCGTTTCCCAACCCGGAGAAATTCGACATCACCCGCCATCCGAACCAGCATGTGGCCTTCGGATCAGGCGTTCATCATTGCCTGGGCGCGACCCTGGCACGGGTGGAAGGCCAGGAAGTGTTCAAGGCGCTCGCGGAACGTTATCCCAACCTGCGCTCCGCGAGTGAGGGCGAACTGGAATACCAGCCCAGCATAACCTTCCGCTCGCTGAAGTCGTTGCCGGTCACCTTGCACTAGGAGAAAGCCAGTGGCTCGAAAGCTGCGCGTCTGGGTAGACCAGCAGGCATGCGTCGGCAACGCGATGTGCGAATCGTTCGCTCCGAACTCGTTCCGGCTGAATGACAAGCGTCAGTCGGAGGCCATCAACCCCGAAGGGGACAGTGTCGAGAAAATCCTCGAAGCGGCGGAGAACTGTCCCGTCAGTGCGATTTTCGTCGAGGATGCGGAAACCGGCGAACGTTTGTTTCCTTAGTTAAACAAAACCCGGCGGCGTCGGTGCATGGCCCTCGACGCCGCCTCAGTCATCGCATCTTTAGTGTCATGCCCGTGCTTTCAGTGTCATCCCCGGCTTTTTAGTGTCATGCCCGGCGAAGGCCGGGTACCCACGACTTTTCATCGGACATCGCCGCGAGTCCTAGGTCCCCGGCGGCGGCGCAGCCGCCCGCCTACCCGCCTTCGATCTTCGGAATGAAGAATACCTCCGCCCCCGGCGGTACCGGCTGGAAATAGCCAGTTTCATGCAGTTCACCGTTGATCGCGACCGTCGTTTCTTCCTCCAGGTGCTCCCCCAGCCCGGGAAACAGGTCGTCCATTGCCTTCAGCACACCGCGCAGGTTCTTCGCCTCCACCTCGAACTCCCGCACGCCGCTGGTGTAGCGACGCGCGAAGCCCGAGGTGAATACGATCCGCGCCACCAGATCAGCCGGCCGACAACGCAGCCAGCAGCCGTGGCGGCGACATCGGCAGTTCGGTCATCCGCTTTCCCGTCGCCATCGCGATAGCGTTCGCAATGGCGGCCATCGGCGGGCAGATATTGACCTCGCCCACCCCTTTGGCGCCGTACGGGTGCGTTGGATTGGGCACCTCCACCAGGACCGCCTCGATCATCGGCAGGTCGGAGGCAACCGGGCAGCGATAATCCAAGAACCCAGCATTGTCCAGCAACCCCTTGTTATTGTAAATATATTCCTCGTTCAGCGCCCAGCCGATGCCCTGCACCACACCCCCCTGGATCTGCCCCTCCACATAACTCGGGTGGATCGCCCGGCCCACGTCCTGGGCGGCCACGAAGCGCAAAATGGTCACCCGGCCGGTCTCCGGATCAACCTCCACGTCGCAGAACTGAGTGGAGAAACCGGGCGCCTGGCCACCCGCGTTCACCCCCGCCGAGGCGGTGATCGGACCGCCCGTCGCCGCCGCCTTGGCCGCGATATCCTTCAGTGACAATGGCTTGAAGTCGCCCACGTTCGACGAGGCCGGCTTGGCGTGGCCGTCTTCCCACACCACCCCTTCCTCGTCCACGCCCCAGATCAGCGCGGCGCGCGCGCAAAGGTCCTTCACCACGGCCTTGGCGCCGTTCACCACGGCGGTGCCGGTGGCGAAAGTGACGCGCGACCCGCCCGTGACATGGGTGTAGCCAACCGACGCGGTGTCGGCGACGATCGCCCGCACGTCATTGTAATCGACCCCCAGAGTCTCCGCCGCCATGATCGCCATCGACGCGCGCGACCCGCCGACATCGGGGCTGCCGGTCGCCACCAGCACGCTGCCGTCCGCATTCACCTGCAACGTCGCACTCGACTCGCCGCCGCCGTTGAACCAGTAGCCTGACGCCACGCCCCTGCCCTGGTTCGGCCCCAGCTTGGTTTGGTAAGCCGGGTGGCGCATCAGTGCCTCCAGCGTCTCGGCATAGCCGGCATGGGCATGCTTCGGACCCGATATCGTCGGCGTGCCGATGCGACAGGCGTTCCTGTGCCGCAGCTCCAGCGGGTCCATGCCGATTTCCTTGGCGCACATGTCCAGCACGCTCTCCACCGCGAAGGCCGAGATCGGCGACCCGGGCGCCCGATACGCGGCGGCCTTGGGCCGGTTCGACACCACATCGTAGCCAACCGCGCGCTGGTGCGGGATATCGTACGGCGCATAGGCGCACAGGCAGCCGTTCATCACCGGCGAGCCCGGGAAAGCACCAGCCTGGAACTTGAAGATCCCATCCGCGGCGACGATCGTGCCGTCCCGCTTGATGCCGATCTTCACCCACATGGACGCGCCCGAGGTCGGGCCGGACGCACGGAACACGTCCTCCCGCGTCATCTGCAGGCGCACCGGCGCGCCGGACTTCTTCGACAGGATTGCCGCCACCGGCTCCAGATACGTAACGGTCTTGCCGCCGAAGCCGCCACCGATCTCGGCCGGCGTCACCCGCAGGTCGCCGAGACTGGCGCCGATGATCTGCGCGGTCAGCGCGCGCATCTGGAAGTGGCCCTGGCTGGAGGACCAGATCTCGCACTGGCCATCGGCCTCATACTTGGCGACGCAGGCGTGCGGCTCGATATACGCCTGGTGCACCGCCGCGGTCTTGAACTCCTTCTCGATCACGACATCGGCGGTCTTGAATCCGGCCTCCACGTCGCCGATCACGAACTCCAGCCGCTTCGAGATGTTGGAAGGTTTCCCAGGCGCCGGTTCCACGCCCCGCGTGATCATGTCCTCGAACAACAGCGGCGCGTCGTCGGCCATCGCGTCGTCGACGTCGATAACATGAGGCAGTACCTCGTAATCGACCTTAATGAGCGACGCGGCGTGTTCGGCGATGCTGGAGCTGACAGCGGCAACCGCGGCGACGGCGTGTCCTTCGTACAGCGCTTTCTCGCGCGCCAGGATGTTGCGGGTGACGTGCCAGAAATTCACCGCCACGCGCTCGGGACCGATGTAGTCGAACCTCTGCTCCGGCAGATCGGCGGCGGTCATCACCGCCTTGACCCCGGGAAGCGCCTCGGCCGCCGAAGTGTCGATTGATCTGATACGGGCGTGAGCATGTGGTGACCGCAGCACCTTCCCATACAGCATTCCCGGCAGCTTCAGATCGGCGCCATACAGAGCTCGGCCCGTCACCTTGGGAACCCCGTCTGGACGCACCGGCCGGGTGCCGACCCATTTGAATCGCTTGACCGAATCTGTGACGATCGTGGAGTCGTTCACGGCAATCCTCGCTTTGCTAGATCGGATCTATATTGCTGCGGCAGCGTCGCCCAGCAGGCATGGAAACGCAAGAGCACGGCGGAAACGATACGCTTGCCGCATATCGCCAACGATGTGACGGTTGTAACAGCGCAAATTGCCGAAGGTACGGTTTGAAGCAGTCACATCGGGCAGCCACAAGTGTCATCCCGTTCTTGGGGGGCCTGCTGAACCCCTGCGCAGGCGGGGGAGGCGGGGTCCGGTGATGACACAAGCGTGTCAGAGGCAACGCTGGTTAATATAGCGCGGGAGGAATCCAGAGCGTGCAGCAGATCATCCAGGCGATCATATCCTGCGGTCTGTTCCTGGTCGCGGCGATCGTCGGCCTGTTCGTGCAGAGCCGTCTGTCAGAGCGTCATCGACACCGCGACACCATGGACTTCCTCAAACTCGTCGTCGGCGCCCTGGTCACCTTTCTCGCCATCGTCCTCGGCCTCTTGACCGCCTCCTCCAAATCGCATTTCGACGCGGTGACGGAAAGCTATCGCCACCTCGCGGCGGAACTGGTGCAACTCGACCATCTCCTGCGCGAAATAGGCACCGACGACGCCCGCATCATCCGCGGCGACACGCGAAACTACCTGGCCGCCGTGCTGTTCAGCACCTGGCCAGACGAGCCGGCGCCCTCCGGCACCTACGAACGGGGCCTAGTGCCAGGTCAAAGCGAGAGCGCTCCGCTCTCAGCACTGCTTGGCAGAGCCGAGCAGCAACTCCGCGGCCTGCAATCGGCAAACCCCCCACAGGCAGAACTCCTGGCCAACACACTCGCCAAATTCAACGCGTTCATCAGCGCGCGCTGGGCAGTGATCGAGAGCGGCCATCCAACGATCCCGGTGCTATTCTACGACCTGATGCTGTTCTGGACGTGGCTCATGTTTCTCGGATTTGGACTTGGCGCGCCGCGCAATACCCTCGCCGCGGCCACCATGACAATCTGCGCCATCTCTCTCGCTTCCGTCATTTACGTCATCTTGGAACTCGACGATCCCATGGGCGGCCTGATTGCCATCTCAAGCACGCCGTTGCGCGAAGCCCTCGCGGATATGGACCGACCGTAGCCCATCGGGACAACACCGCCGACTATCCAGTTCAGTGCGCCCCTCGCTCGTACCAGCCCCGCGACCGCCGCACGAGATGAACCACCGACAGCATGACCGGGACCTCCACCAGGACGCCGACCACCGTCGAGAGTGCCGCGCCTGACTGAAAGCCGAACAACGCAATAGCCGTCGCCACCGCCAGTTCGAAGAAGTTGCTGGCGCCGATCAGCGCCGACGGGCCGGCGACACACCACGCCACTCCGAGCTGGCGGTTCACAAAATAAGCCAGGCCAGCGTTACAATAGACCTGGATCAGGATTGGTATCGCAAGCAACGCTATGACTAGCGGCTGACGCAGAATTTGTTCCCCTTGCAGCCCGAACAGCAAGACAAGTGTCAGCAGCAGAGCCCCGAGGGACAGTGGCGCCAGCGTGTGCAGCGTGCGCCTCAGCGCCGCCGGTCCCCCCGCCGCCAGCAGCGAACGCCGCCAGATTTGCGCCACCACAACCGGCACCACAATATAGAGGACGACGGACAGGATCAGCGTGTCCCACGGCACTGTGATCGAGGACAGGCCGAGCAGCAGGGCGACCAGGGGTGCGAATGCCACCACCATGATGGTGTCGTTGAGTGCGACTTGCGACAAAGTGAAATGTGGCTCACCGTCGACCAGATTCGACCACACGAAAACCATCGCCGTGCAGGGCGCCGCGGCCAGCAGGATCAGTCCGGCGATGTATCCGTCGATCTGATCGGCGGGCAACAACGGTCGGAACAGATGGTCGATGAACAGCCAGCCCAGCAGCGCCATCGAGAACGGCTTGACCAGCCAGTTGACCCCGACCGTTGTCGCGATCCCTCGCCACTGCTCGCGCACTTGCCCAAGCGCGGCGAGGTCGACCTTCAGCAGCATGGGGATGATCATCAGCCAGACCAGCACCGCGACCGGCAGGTTGATCCGCGCGACCGTTGCCGTTCCAAGCGCATGGAAGACACTCGGCACGCTCTGTCCGAGGCCAATTCCCACGATGATGCAGAGCACGACCCACAACGTCAGGAAGCGTTCGAACACTCCCATGGACGGCGCCTTGGCCGACGCGGCCGCAACAGCGTCGCTCACGGCGCGGACCTCGCGGTGCCACCGCCGGCGGCATTGCCGACAACCTGGCCATCTTCCTTGGTGACAGCGCCGCGTTGCGGATGCGGCAGAATATCCAGCACCGTTTCGGACGGGCGGCATAGTTTTACGGCCGTGTCGGTGACGACGATCGGTCGATTGATCAGGATCGGATGCGCCATCATGGCGTCGATCAACGCGTCATCGCTCAAAGCCGGATTGCCCAGCCCCAGCTCATCGTAGGGTGTCCCCTTGCGGCGCAGCACGTCCCGCACCGGAATGCCCATTCTATCAATCAGTGCCACCAACTCATCGCGGCTCGGCGGTGTCTTCAGATACTCGATGACGCGGGGCTCTTCGCCGCTGTCGCGGATCAGGCCGAGGACGTTGCGCGACGTGCCGCAGGCCGGGTTGTGATAAACGGTGATGCTCATGACGCTTGATCCTCGGTTGCATCGGAACGAATCCGGCCAATCGCTTCGACCTTGCACGCCACCGACATGCTATTCACCTCGCCGCCTCTCCGCCGCACGGCACCTCCGCCTTGGGCCCACAGCATGCATCTTGCCCCGTTTCCGCCGCGCAGCACGCCGCTGACGCAGTGCGGATTGGGCCGAGATCGACGCTGTCGCCGTAGATTGTGCTTTCGCCGGAAGTTAGAAAGCTCTCCCACGGCAGCCCTTGCGGGTCGCTGATCCACGCCTTCTCCGAGTTGGCGTAACAGCAGGTGGTGGCCCCCTCCTCCAGCACCGGCCGATCGGCCTGTCGCAGCCGCCCGTAGACCTCCTGCAATTCGCCGGGCGTCTCGACCTGGATGCCCAGATGATCGAGCCCGACTTCACCACTTCGCGTCGAAATGGCGAAATTCACCCGCGGATCGTCCAGCATCCATTTGGCGTAGTCGGACTTGGCGACGGTCGGTTCGGCCGCGAACAATGTGCTGTAAAACCGCACCGATTGAGCGATGTCCGTGACCGACACATGAACGTGCAAACGTTTCATTGGCGCGTGTTCCCTGTCTTGACGGTGACGAGTGCCGAGGCATCGCAAAGGCCGACGCCGCATGTCGAGGCGTCCCCTTTGCAGCAATTCTCGGTCAGATAGGCCAGAAGGTCGTTCATGGCGGCGTATTCCGCCGCGTAGATCAGCGATCGCCCTTCCCGCTGGAAGGCCACGAGGCCGGCGTGGCGGAGTTGGGTCAGGTGGAATGAAAGCGTCGCCGATGGCAGGCCGAGCCGCTCGCCGATCTGGCCCGGGGAGAGGCCATCGGGGCCGGCCTGGACAAGCAGGCGGAACACGTCGAGCCGGGTATCCTGAGCAAGGGCAGCCAAAGCGGCCACGGCTGCGGTCTTTTCCATGTTTCCAACATGATGGAAATGACCACCTCCGTCAAGCGGGTCCCGACGGAAATTTGCCCTCCGGCCGCCGGGGCACATCCCGGCGATAGCCAACACCGCAACGGCAAGCTATCAGAGTCGGCACAAACGCCGGGCAAACCGGTCAGACGAGGGATCCTGTCCGTCCGTGCAAATACCATCCATTCCGTGCTGGGTGCACCGCATCAGCGCCCTGACCATGACCATCGCGGCGATACTCTCCGTCACGCCGCCGGCGTTGGCGCAGGACAAGCCCGTGACGCTGAAAATGTCGTCGTGGGTGCCCGCCGCGCACCCGCTCAACCCCTCGCTGCTCGCCTGGGCCGCCGACATCGAGAAGCAATCGGGCGGCACCATCAAGGCCATCCTTTTCCCGTCGGAGCAGCTCGGCCGCGCGTTCGATCATTACGACATGGCGCGCGACGGCATCACCGACCTGGCCTACGTCAATCCAGGCTATCAGCCCGGCCGCTTCCCCATCATCGCCGCCGGCGAACTGCCGTTCCTGATCGCCAATGCAAAGGGCGGATCGGCGGCGTTTGACGAGTGGTACCAGCCCTACGCGCCGAAGGAGATGAAAGACGTCCACGTCTGCTTCGCTTTTGTCCTCGATCCGGGCACGTTTCACTCACGCCACAAGATCGTTGCGCCTGGCGATATAAAGGGCGACAAGGTCCGACCGGGCAACGCCACCCAGGGCGCCTTCGTCACATTGCTCGGCGGCACCAACGTGCAGGCATCTGCCCCCGAGGCACGGGAAATCCTGGAACGTGGCGTCGCCAACACGATCATCTTCCCCTGGGGTTCGATCGCACTGTTCGGTATCGATAAAATCGTCAAGTATCACATGGACGCGCCGCTGTTCTCGACGACATTCGTCTGGGCAATGAATCAGGCGAAATACGATGCGCTCTCGCCGGCCCAGCGCAAGGTCATCGACGACCATTGCACCCCGGAATGGGCGGAAAAGGTCGCCACCCCCTTCGCGGATTTCGAGCATGCGGGCCGTGCCAAGCTTGCAGCCGAGACCGGCCACGAGGTCTACGCGCTGACCCCGGATCAGATCGCCGCCTGGCGCCAGGCGGCTGAACCGTTGACCGCGAAATGGGCCGCCAAGGTCGAAAACGCCGACGCGGTCATGGCCGACCTGAAGGCTGCTCTGAAACGTCACGACGCCCTCGCGGAGTGATGCCCAAGGGATTCCCCAAGGCGACACCGCGGGCCGCCGGCGTCCGCGCGATGGACCGCTTCATCGACACCATCGAATGGCTGGCCGCCGCCTTCGTCGGTATCGTTGCGATCGATATCTTCGTTGGAGTGCTGCTGCGCTATTTCTTCAGCGTCTCGATCCCCGACAGCTACGATTTCGGCAAGCTCCTGCTCGGCATTCTCATCTTCTGGGGGATAGCAGCAACCAGCTATCGCGGCAGCCACATCACCGTCGACCTGCTGTGGTCAGCGGTCGGACCCGGCGGTAAACGGCTGATCGATATATTCGCGACACTGGTGCTGCTGTTCGTCGTCAGCGTGCAAACCATCATGCTGTTCGACAAGGTCAGGCTGACACAGACAGGACCATGTGCTGACCTATGATCTGAACATTCCGACCTGGCCGTTCGCACTGGTCGCCTGGCTCGGCGATGTCTCGGCCGTGCTGCTGATCGCGATCCGCACCTACCGATTGATCTTCCATCCCGAGGATGTCGCCGAAGCCCCCGCGGTAAAGGCCGTCGAATAGCATGGAGCTGTCGAGCGATGCGGTCGCCATCATCGGCTTCGTGGCGCTGTTCACGCTGATGCTGCTGCGGGTTCCCGTGGGCATGGCGATGGGCCTGGTCGGGGTCAGCGGCTTCGGCTACCTGACCGGCGGCGCCCCGGCCCTGAAGATGGTCGGCCAGACCTCGATGCGGATCGTTACAGACTATACCTTCGGCGTGATCCCAATGTTTCTGCTGATGGGCTCGATCGCGTCGCGCACCGGCATGAGCCGGGAGATGTTCCAGGCCGCCAACCGCTTCGTCGGCCACTGGCGCGGCGGTCTGGGTATCGCCACCATCGCCGCCTGCGCCGGATTTGCCGCCATCAGCGGATCATCCGTCGCCACAGCCGCCACCTTCTCCACCGTTGCGTATCCCGAGATGCGACGGTTCAATTACCCAAAATCCTTCGCCACCGGCGTGATCGCCGCGGGAGGCACGCTGGGCGCGATGTTCCCGCCCTCTATCGTGCTGGCGGTCTATGGTCTGATCACTCAACAGGATATTGGCAAGTTATTCATCGCCGGCATCCTGCCCGGCCTGCTCGCCGTCAGCATGTACATCGCAACGATCTCGATCATCGGCGCCGCCCGACCCGGTTGGTTGCCGACCGCGCGGGTCGCCACCTGGGGCGAACGTTTGCTCGCACTGAGGGAAGTCTGGGCGCCGCTGCTGCTGTTCGCCTTCGTCATCGGCGGTCTGTACGGCGGACTGTTCACCCCTACCGAGGCGGGTGGCATGGGCGCGGGCGGCGCCTTCCTGATCAGTCTGGCGAGGCGCCGCCTGTCACGTGCCGACATGCTCGCCTCCTTGCTGCAGGCGACACGCACGGCCGCCGCGGTGTTCACCGTGCTGATCGGCGCCATTCTGTTCGGCTACTTCCTGACCGTAACACAGACGCCGCAGAAGCTGACCGCATTCATTACGGGACTAGGACTGAGCCCATTGGGCGCGCTGGTCGTCATCATGCTGATGTATCTGGTGCTTGGTTGCCTGATGGACGCGATGGCGATGGTGATCTTGACGGTGCCGATCATCTTTCCCGCCGTCACTGCTCTGGGTTTCGACCCGATCTGGTTCGGCGTGATCATCGTCATGACCGTGGAGCTCGGGCTGATCCACCCGCCAGTCGGGATGAATGTGTTCGTAATCAAAACGGTGGTGCGGGATGTTTCGTTTTCAACGATCTTCTACGGGGTGATCCCGTTCGTGCTGACCGATATCCTGCGGCTGGCGATTCTGATCGCGTTCCCAGCGATTGCGACCTGGTTGCCGGGACGGATGTAGAACTGGTTCAACAATGTCCCCGGCCGACGATCCGAACGCGGCCCGAATCCAGTACGACAGTCCGCGACGTCCCCTCGAGGATAGACGGGCTTTGGCGCCCGCCTAACTCTGCAAGGGATGATGAGTATTTCCCCGGGACGGGTGAGGCCTCACGACGTCAACGGGTTACGGGCCTTCGGGTTACGGCACTCGGGGTTTACGGCACCGGCCCCCTGCCCCGCCCCATGAAGTTCATGACCAGAACGACCAGGAAGATAACTAGGAACACGTAGAATAAAATTTGCGCGATACCTGTCGCCGCGCCTGCGACGCCTCCGAAGCCAAGAAATGCCGCGATAAGGGCAATAACGAGGGCGACGAGAGCATAGTAGCAACAAATTGCCCGCGGGCATGGCATCCTCCTAAGACCAATCGCACAGG
This sequence comes from uncultured Alphaproteobacteria bacterium, assembly GCA_963758415.1. Classification (GTDB taxonomy): domain Bacteria; phylum Pseudomonadota; class Alphaproteobacteria; order Acetobacterales; family Acetobacteraceae; genus Rhodopila. The sequence goes on from CAVWVL010000002.1 coordinate 96,738, forward strand.
GGGGCGAAGCGCCAGTGACTGGTCGTATGCCTAACGTGAATGCCTCGCCTGGGTTTATCGGCAACGACACCATTCACGCCGAATTCAGCCGTGCCTCCCCCGGGGGGATGCGGTGCTGTCAATGCCGGCCGGTCGAAATCCATCACAAGCGGCGGCGTTTCGCCCGCGCGCATCGGCGAAGCGCCGCTGCCTTCAGGCAACCTCTACATCTTGCCAGAACCCGAAGCGTCCGGCTACATGCTCCAGCGCCGGCCGCGGCGCCTCGTACGACCATGCCGCCCTTTGATGCCGCGCACCGTCTATTACGACATCGTAGAATTGCACCCCGTGCGGACAGGTCTTATCTGACTCCGTCCTTGGTGACTTCTCCAGCCACTCGATACGAGTGGCGGCGGCCGGAAAATACTTATAACCAGCGCCCTCCGCGATATCGTCACTTTCGGCAAGCACGTGGCCATCCAGGGTTGCTCTCATTTCCGCTCTCCGGTCAATCAGACCATTGGGCCGGCACCGCAGCGCCGGCAGTCACAACGACAAGGCGCCTCACCGCAATCACGCAGCGTGAAACACCAGGGTTCTGAGTTCGATGCTTTCGCGAGGCAGCATGTCGGCCGGCGCTGTCGGGTCATCAAAGGCCGTGTGTGGCGCAAAGCGCGCCCGTCCGTCCGTTGCCGAGTCGAAACACTTCAGCAACAGCGCTTCGCTCGGCTGCATGTCCGGGACATAGAACCAGCGATGCTCAGGATTATACGTAACCGCGTAGGTCTCGCCCACTCTGTCGCGATATACCAGGTCCGACGCAACAAGATCAGCCGGATCAACCGACCGGGCGTCGCATACCGCAAGCGGTGCGTCACGCAACGGACCGCGGATCGGGCGCCATAGATTGATCACCTGCACGCGGCCTTTCAGCAGCGTCTCGGCTTCGTCTCCGAGAAAGTCGCGCACCCGTTGCGGACCAGACTTAGCCGTGTGATCGACGTGCACACGTGTGGCCGGCTGCCTCGGCAGGCCCGCTGCACGGTCATCCGCCCCTACGACCCGGCGGCGCACCGTGTGATCGAAGATGAAGACACGATCTGCCCCCGTCACCTCAGCGATCAACCGTTCGGCTTCGGGATAATAGGTCCGCCGCACCTCATCCTCGTCGTGGAAATCGCGCACCGCGCTGGCGTGCCGCAGCAGTTCGAAACCCTCCTGGTCAAGCGACGCGTCGGGTGCGGACTCGCGGGCATCATAAATCGGTACGCGGTGTGTTTGGTGCACCGTGTTTGACCGCGGCACCCCCGGCGGCGGATCGAACGTGTAGTTGCGAGGCCGCTCCGCCATGCCGGCGAGATAGTGCAGGTCCGCGTCCACGTGGGCCGGCTCAATGGGCCGGGTGTCTACTACGGCTGCATGTGCGCTCATGTTGTCTCTCCTCATTCACTTTTCGGGTTTGCGGCAGCGATAGAATCAGTTCCGCCAGAACGGCTTCGAGAGCTCCCGCTCCAGTTCCCATCGCGACATGCCAACATCGTGCAGATCGCGCGAGTTCGAACGACGCCAGCGCCCGCCTCGCGCTGACCCGCGACTGCCAGAGTCGGATCGTTCGGCCGAGCCGCTCCGTCCACCCCTGATAAGCGGCGGTGGCCGAACGGTACGCGCCCTGAGTTTCGATCAGCGGATAAGCGACGAATGCCATGACGGGTCTCCAGCAGCGTTGCATGTCTTGCGCCCAAACTGGCCCTGGCCGCGGCACCGCGCAAAGGATACTTTGTCAGGGTTGAATGACTAAAATTCATGCGAGGACGGCCTATGCTACCCTCACTCACCGGCCTGCACACCTTTGAGGTCGCGGCGCGGCATCTGAGCTTCACTCTGGCAGCCTCCGAACTGAACGTGACCCAGACCGCCATCAGCCACCAGATCCGCCGCCTGGAAGAGCAGCTCGGCATACCTCTGTTCATCCGGCGCAATCGTGGCCTGGCCCTGACCCGCGAGGCACAGGATTACCTCCCCGCCATCCGCTCGGCCTTCGAGGACCTGCGCCGGGCAACGGACCGGCTGCGCCGCGCCAACCGTGACGGGCTGCTGACCGTCAGCACCACGGCGTCGCTGGCAACGAAATGGCTGGTCTCGCGCGTGGCGGCGTTTCAGGACGCCCATCCCGGGATCGAGGTTCGCATCACGACCTCGGCCCACCTCGTCGACTTCCACCGCGACGAGGTCGACGTCGCGGTTCGCTATGGGCGGGGAAGCTGGCCCGGGCTACGCGCCGACTGGCTCATGGCCGAGCAGATCTTCCCAGTCTGCAGTCCGGCGCTGCTCGGGGGTGACAGACCGTTGCGGCAGCCGGAGGACCTCGCGCACCACACGCTTTTGCACACCATGGTCTCGCGCGAGGACTGGCAGCTTTGGCTGACCGCCTCCGGCCTGCCGCTATCGATCGCAACCCGACGCGGCTTGATGTTCGACCAGGGCTTCATGGCGGTTCAGGCGGCCGTCGAGGGGCTGGGCGTCGCCTTGGGACGAACCCACCTGGTGGAGGTGGATATCCTGGCTGGCCGATTGCTCGCGCCCTTCGACATGGTATTACCGCAGGACGCCGGCTACTACGTCGTTACGCCCGAAGCGACCGCCGATGCGCCGAAGATCGCTCTGTTCCGGCAATGGCTGGTCCAGTCGGCGACGCCCAGCGCCCTTGCGGCGTTGGCGGAATGAAAATCCGCATCACAACCAGGCCATGCGGTTCAGCCCGACCAATCGGTCGCCGGCGATCAGCACCAGCACCGTCAATCCGATGATCAACGTCGACACCGCGGCGACAGCAATGCAGTTTTCCTCCACAACGATCAGAATCAGTCCGATCGGCCGCAATCCTGGCACGGTTTTCCCTCCCGACTCCCGGAACCGGTTTTGCATCTCGTGGTTGCCTCCTTTTCTCGGTCCGTCGAAAGCCCTTCTGCCTACGATCCGGTGGCAAGAACGGGCAAACCGAACCCCTCTGAGGGCACTGCACCTGCCTCGTGGGTTGCGGGCGCTAGCACGTCGGGGCCGGGCAATGGATCGTCGCCGCTGTCAGTGTTCGAGCCCGTTGCGTGGGTTTTTCGGCGGCGACAACTGGCCGAAGGCGGTTGATCTTTCCGATTCCCTGCGCAGCGCGCTGAGTTGCACCGCCTCGGCCAGCGCGGCTGTGCCCTTTGCGTTCCGCCGAATCTGGTCCGCATATGGCTTCATCGACCCGTCGGCCTTGATGATGTGGTCGACAATCCAGCCATGCAGCACCTCGCTTATATGAGCCTGGAGCGCCAGCATCTGTTGCAAGGACAGGCCGTCCCGGAAAAGACCGGAAATTGCCTCCAGTTCATGGCCGAACTCGATGTGGTGCTTCCGATGGGCCGACGCGAAGAGAAACGCAGCGCCAACCTGCCATCTTTCTTCGCGCTCAAAATGAATTCGCGCGTAGGTAGTCAGCTTGGCGACAATGACCTGCAACTCTCGTTGCAAGGTCAGAGCTGGGTGGGCTGCATCAACTTCATTTGCCAGAGCGATCAGACACTTGTGATCGGCATCCATCACACCACCGTCAATGCCCATTTCATCACGCCAGACGATGGCCAATTGAATCTCCCGCGTCGAAATGTCATCGCTGCGGCGACACTACATTACAGTGCCCTACTACTTCGTTAATGTTTCCAGTTATTTCTGCCACCTGGTTGCCGCGCTTCGCGCCATCCGGGGTGCGGCCTTGGGCCGCCCCGAGGGTCGTGAGTCGCCGATGGGGAGAACGCCCTTCTCCCCTTGCGCCTACTGCTAAATCTCGCTGCCGAATGCGGCGAGGAAGATCCGCATCACACCCCGGCCATGCGGTTCAGCCCAACCAATCGGTCGCCAGCGATCAGCACCAGCACCGTCAGCCCGATGATCAACGTCGACACCGCCGCGACGGTTGGATCGGGCGATTCGCCAAGATATTGCAGAAGCTGGATCGGCAGCGTGCGGTGGTAGACGTCGGTCAGGAAGATCGACACCGGGTAGTTGTCCACCGACGCCAGGAAGCCAAACAACGCCCCGGTAACGAACGACGGCGCCAGAACCGGCACCATCACCCGCAGCACCGCCCGCGGATACGACGAACCCAGCGTCCGCGCCGCATCGATCAGCGCGAAGTCGAACCGCGCCAACCCAGCAGTCAGCGTCCGCATCACGAACGGCAGCACGATCACCACATGTGCCAGCAGCAGACTGGGCAACGCTTCCCGCAAGCCCGCCGCCCGGAAATATTGCAGCATCGCAATGCCGATCACCAGACCTGGCAGCATCAGCGGCGAGATCAGGAAGGTCGCGATCGCCTCGCGCCCGGCGAATTGCCCGCGCACCACGGCGATCGCCGCGAACGTGCCGATCAGTAGCGAGACCGCGGTCGCCACCACCGCGACCTCCAGTGTCAGCACGACCGATTCAGTCAGTCCATCTAACGTCTTCACGTGCCGGTACCAGGTCAGCGACAGAGTGTCCGTCGGCAAGGCGAACACCGGGGATGGCGACAGCGAAACCAGTATCGTCACCGCCAAGGGAGCCAGCAGGAACACGACACTCGCGGCCAGCATGATCCCCGCGAACCAGCGGGCAATCATCCGGGTCATGTCGCGCTCGACCGGCGCCCGAGCGCGGCACTCGCGGCGACCACCAGCAGCGACAGCGCCAGCAGCACCACACCGGCAACCGAACCGCGTCGCGGGTCCTGGAGATACAGGAACGCGGTGGCGATTGTGGTCGGCAACGTCTGGTACGCATCACCCATCAGCAGGGTCGGAATGACATAGGCCGCGATCGACAGCGAGAACACCAGGGTGGCGCCGGCGACGATGCCCGGCACCGTCAGCGGCAACACGATCCGCAGGAAACAATAGGCCGGCGGCCCGCCCAGCGTCGCCGCCGCATCGGTCAGACGAGGGTCCAACTGGCGGATACTGGCGAACAACGGCAGCACCATGAACGGCAGGAAGATGTTGACGATACCGATCAGCAGGCCAGTCTCGGTGAACAGCAGCCGCACCGGGCCGCTGGTAAGCCCGATAGCCTGCAACGTCACGTTGATGATTCCGTCGGCGCGCAGCAGCACGGTCCAGCCAAACGCCTTGACGATGACACTCAGCGACAGCGGCAACAGCAGCGCCGCCACCAGGACCGATTGCAGCCAGCCGCGCGTCCAGGACAGCGCAAACGCCGCAGGATAGCCGATCGCGAAGCAGATCGCCGTAGTGATCGCGGCCAGGCGCAGGGTGCGCCCTATCACCCCCCAGGCATAGGCACTGCCAAAAAACGCCGTGTAGCCGCTCAGCGTCCAGCCTGTCGGTCCATACAGGCTTCCCAGCAGCAACATGGCCAGCGGTATCGCGAACAGCAACACGCAGTAAGCTGTCGCCGGGGCAGCGAGCCAGCCGATGCCGAACCGCGTCATGCCCCCGCCGCCGTATTGAGACCCGGCGGATTTTGTCCCGGAGGATCCAGCCGCGCCGGATTGAGGCCCGTCGGATCTAGGCCAGTGGAATCCAGGCCGGTGGAATTCAGGCCCATGGAATTCAGGCCCGCCGGGTACAACAGCGTGTCCGCCACGCGCCATGCGACGTCGACTGTGTCCCCCGGTGTCACACCGCCGACCGCGTCGGCCGGCAGCTCGATAATCGCCCGGTCCTCCCCCTGAACCGCGCCATGCAGCAGACAGCGGCTACCCAGGAACGTGCGAGCAGCCAACGGCAGCGATGCGCCGGTCCAGTCGCCAGCCGCGGGGTGTCCAAGCACGATCCGTTCCGGCCGGACCGCGACCATGACCGGCGATCCGCGCAGGAACCGTCCCGGCGCCTCGACCACTCCATGCGCGGTTCGGACCAGCACGGTTCGCGCATTCTCGTGCACCACCTCGCCGTGCAGCACCGTCGCCTGCCCGACAAAATCCAATACGAACGGCGTCGCCGGGCGGTCGTAGATCGTCTGCGGCTCCGCCAGTTGCTCAATCCGTCCGGCATTCATCACCGCGATCCGGTCGGACAGCGCCAGCGCTTCCTCCTGGTCGTGCGTCACGAAGATCGCCGTCATCCCGAGTTGGCGGAGCAGACTGCGCAACTCCACCTGCATCGTCTCGCGCAGCTTGCGATCCAGCGCCGATAGCGGTTCGTCCAGCAACACCAGATCGGGGCTGACCGCCAGCGCCCGCGCGATGGCGATGCGCTGTTGCTGGCCGCCGGACAGTTGCGATACCGGCCGCTCGGCCAGGTGCCCCAACCGCACCATCGCCAGCAATTCCTCGACGCGCGGGCCAATGGCGGCCTTCGCCACCCGATGCGCCCGCAGCCCGAAGGCCACGTTCTCCGCCACCGTCAGATGCGGGAAAAGCGCGTAGTTCTGGAACACCACGCCGACGTTGCGCCGGTGCGGCGGCAGGCGTCCCAGATCACGCCCGCCCAGCGTGACCCTTCCCTGGTCCGGCGCCAGCAACCCCGCCAGGATGCGCAGCAACGTCGTCTTGCCGCACCCGGACGGTCCAAGCAGCGAGACGAACTCGCCCTTGCCCACCGACAGCGCGATATTGTCCAGCACGACCGTCTGGCGAAACCGCTTGGCAACGCCGTCGATCTCCAGATGGTCGAGACCCGACATCGCCGGCGTTCAGCCCATGACCTGGTTCCACCGCTCGATCCACGCGGCCCGGTTCTTGTTGACGTTGTCCCAGTCCGGCACGAAGGGATCGCCTGGCTGGACGAACCCGGCCGGGATCGTGGCGTCCGGATTGGTCGGCAGCACGAAGGATTTCGCCACCAAGATGGATTGGATCTCCGCGCCCAGATAGGCATTGATGAACGCGTCCGCCGCGGCCTCGCTCGGACCGCCCTTCACCTTGCAGATACCCGAGGGCATCGCGAATATTCCTTCTTTTGGCGCGGACAGCCCGACCGGCAAGCCCGCCGCTGCCCGGATCAAGGTGTAGCTGGAGAACTGGCCCGACATCATCGCGGCCTCACCCGAATTCCAGCAGGTTCTCGGCCTGTGGCTGGTTGGTGTAGATGGTCAGCACGTTCGGCTTCAGCGAAGCCAGCTTCTTGAACCCCGCATCCGGGTCGTATTGCGCTTCCTTGAACGGCTTGCCGGTCTCCAGATGGGAGGCCGCCAGCAGCGTCCACAGCCCCTCGGTATTCTGCAGCGAGGGCACCACCACCTTCCCCTTATTCGCCGGTTCCCACAGCGCAGCGTAGCTCGCCACACCGCCCGGCAGTGCCTTCGTGTTGTAGGCGATACCAGCCCAGGGCTGCTGGTAGTTCGCCCAGGCGCCATCGAGATGCACCGCCACTGGCTTGATCTTGCCGAGATTCGGCACCGCCGACGGCGTCAGTTTGGCGAGCAGCCCATCGTCCCAGGCGATCTGCATCACCGGGTCATCCATCAACACGACCGACATCTTAGGCCCGGCCCGGTCCGCCCGCAGCTTCTCGAGATTAACCAGCGATCGCGTCCCGTCGAACACGACGTGGATGCCGAGTTGCTTCTCGATGACCGGGAACACGAACTCCTTCATGTAGCCTGCCATGCCGGCGGCGCCTCCGACCACGAGGTCCTTCGTCTCCGCACGGAGAACGGCGGGCCGTGCGAGGGGCGCGATGGCGGCGGCGGTGGCACCCAGCAATTGCCGGCGCGAAAGCATGGTGTTCATCTCCCTGTTCCTTGCCATGGGTTGTCGACGTTGTCGCAAGCTCCATGCCAGCACGAAACGACCCGCTCACCTCGGGATGCTCTGGCGATTGCATACAATCAAGCCAGCATCACGGGTGAAATGCACAAGTTCAGTGCCCAGGAGCCGAGAGTTTCGCTCGCAGTTTGTGCCAAGCGCCGCGCAATCCATTGCCGGCATGGATGTCGTCCGCTCCAGGACCAAAGGCAGAGGCTGTGGTTACCACGCCAATGACAGTCTCTCGGAGCGAAAGGCCGCGCCGCGGCCCCACCCAGTTGACCGGCACGATCCAAAACAGGATCAAACACCTTCGTCGCCAGCGCCTGTCCGGCCATGGCACATCTTGCGTCGCTGGGCCGCTGGGGGACGACAGAGCGGGCGAAGGAGGATGAGCTGGCCGCGGCCCCGACATCCGCTCGTCGCGCGCGACCAGCCTTCGCGAATGACTCGCTGAGCCACTGTTCAGATGATGTCCACAACTACCACCATATCCGATCCCGAGCCTCGCTTCGGCGGTGGGGCCGGGGTCAAGCCTCGCGGAGCGACCGCCAACGGCGGCTCGGGCTTGACGCCGGCCCCACCGACGCAAGCACAATCGGCAACCGGATGGGACGACCTCCCTAGCTGGCGATCTCCGCCCCCCGGGCAGCCGAATCTTCTGGCAGCGACGATAGCGGGGCGATTTCGCCGACGACGAACAAATAGGCTGCTGCGCCCAGCAGGCAGAACGCACCGGCCACCACCAGTGGCACGACGAACGAACCGCTGGTGATGGTCAGCATGACACCGGTAAAGGTCGTGGTGACAATCCCGGCCAGGTTCGACGCAAAGTTCTGGATGCCGCCGATTGACGCGACGTGGCCGGAGGTGGGTGCCACATCGGCTGGCAGCGACCAGATGCTCGCGGCCGTGAACGCCAGGCTTGCGTACGACACCGCGAAGCACCCCAGCGCCACGTAAACATTTGGCGCGAAGGCCGACAGCGTGATGGCGGAGGATACCAGCATGCCGCCAACCAGGCAGACCTTGCGCGCGGCGGTCAAACTCCAGCCGCGGCGATACAGCGCGTCGGATGTGAAGCCGCCGAGCCAGCCGCCGGGGATCGCGACCAGGGCCGGCAGGGCGCCCAGGGTGCCAAGCTGGGCCAGCGAAAAACCGCGCGCCTTCACAAGGTAGGTCGGAAACCAGGTGATGAAGAAGTAGATGACGAAGTTGAGGCAGAAGAACCCCAGCATCATGCCCCAGATGGTCCTGTAGCGAAACAGTGACGCCCAGGAGATATGGCTGCCACCAGTCTTCGGCCCGCCTCGCTCCGCCTGGAGACGCTCGAGCTGTTCCGGCGTGACTGACCGATGGTGCTCCGGATCGCGGTATATCGCCACCCAGAACACTGCCCAGACGATCCCGAGCAGTCCGGTGACAATGAACGAGGCCCTCCAGCCAAAGCTGCCGATCAGCCAGGCGACCAGAGGCAGCGAAAGCGCCGACCCGATGCGTGACCCGCTGTCGAAGATGCTGCTGGCCACGCCCCGCTCGCTGCGCGGGAACCAGTTGGCGGACACTTTGGCGCACGAGGGATAGGCGCCCGCTTCGCCCACGCCCAGCAGCAGCCGGCAACCCAGCAGTGTCGCGGCACTGTTGGCGACCGCCGTGAACCCGGTGAACACGGACCACCAGACCACAGCGAGGCTCAGCGAGATGCGCGGGCCGACGCGATCCGCGAACCAGCCGAACGGCATCTGCATCACCGAATAGGTCCAGAAGAAGCCGCCCAGGATCACCCCGAGCGTTGCCGCGTCGAGCGCGAGCTCCCGCTGCATGCTGGGGGCGGCCACCGCAAGGTTGGCGCGATCGATATAGTTGATCGTGTTCGCCAGACAGCAAAGAAAGATCATGGTCCAACGTGCCCGGGGCATGCGGTGTTCCTCCTATCGGTCGCTTTGCGTCGGTTAGCTTTGCCGCCTTCCCCTTGCGTCCCCGCCGAACCGTTGCAAGAAACGACGCAAGATATCGGTCGGAGCGATGGCTACCCGAACCGCAGGCCCTTCATCCCGTCGGTGCGCCAGTCACGCACGAGATCGTAGAACGCTACAGGCCCGGCGCCATAGAGGCCACTGAAAAGCCCGCCATGACCAGCCTTCCCCTCGCCGTTGTAGTAGCCCGGGGTGCACTGCATGTAGAACTTCTCGCCGGCGTTCGGCGTGTCGCGGATGGTCTGCACCCAGTCCGCCTCGGCCTCCGCCGTCGGCTCGATCACCTGCGCCTGCCGCTGCTCAGCCTGCTGGATGACCTCCGCGATGTGGCGCACCTGTTCGTCCAGCATATGCGGAAAGTTCGGCGTCAGCGCGTTCTGCAGGATGCCCAAGTGGAAGCAGTTCGGGAAACCGTGGCTGTAGAAGCCATGCAGCGTCTTGGTCCCGTCCGCCCAGTAGTCGGTCAGTGTCCGCCCGCCCCGGCCGTGGATCTCGTAGCCGGCGCGGCGCGTGTAGGCCGTTCCGACCTCGAAACCCGTCGCGAAGATGATGCAGTCGACCGCGTATTCCACGCCATCGAACACCAAGCCTTTTTCCGTCACACGGTCAACGCCCCGCCCCTTGGTATCCACCAGCGTAACGTTCGGCCGGTTGAACGTCGGCAGGTATTCGTCGTTGAAGGTCGGCCGCTTGCAGAACTGCCGGTACCACGGCTTGAGCGCCTCGGCGGTCGCCGCGTCCTCGATGACCGAGTCGACCCGTGCTCGGACCTGATTCATCTTCTTGAAATCGGCCAGTTCAAGCGACTTCGCGAGCTCTTCGGGTGTGCTGCCCTCTGACGGATCGCGCACCCGCCGAGCACCCAGGTTGCGGATGATATCGGTCCAGCCGTCGCTGACCAGGTCCTCGTCCTGAAAGCCGCCAGCGACGAGAATGTTGAAGTTGTCCATGCGCCGCTTCTGCCAGCCGGGCGTCAGCGTTTTGACCCATTCGGGATCGGTCGGCTTGTTGCCGCGCACGTCGACCGAGGACGGCGTGCGCTGAAACACATAAAGCTGCCTGACGTGTCTGCCGAGATGCGGCACGCACTGGATCGCGGTGGCGCCAGTGCCGATGACGGCAACGCGCTTGTCGGCGAGCTTTGTCAGGTTGCCGTTCGTATCGCCCCCAGTATAGTCATAGTCCCAGCGGCTGGTATGGAAACTGTGGCCCTTGTAACTATCGATGCCGGGAATGCCAGGCAGTTTCGGCCGGTTCAGCGGACCGTTCGACATCACCACATAGCGCGCTTTCATGTGGTCGTCGCGATTGGTCGCGACCAGCCACCGGTTTTCGTCATCGAGCCAGCGCAAGGCGCGGATTTCGGTCTGGAAGCAGGCCAGGCTGTACAGATCAAAGGTCTCGCCGATACGCCTTGCGTGATCCCGTATCTCGGGCGCGAACGAATACTTTTCCTTCGGAACGTAATTGGTTTCCTCAAGTAACGGCAGATAGATGTAGCTCTCGATGTCGCACTGCGCGCCGGGATAGCGGTTCCAGTACCACGTGCCACCGAAATCGCCGCCCTTCTCGATGATGCGTATCCGCTCCACCCCGGCTCGACGAAGATGAGCGCCAGCCATCAGGCCGCCGAAACCACCGCCAATGATCAGTACGTCAATCTCGTCGTTCAGCGGCGCGCGGCTGAAGCCAGGCTCGACATAGGGGTCCTCGATGAAGCGGTGGAAATCGCCCTTGACCTCGACATACTGGTCATTGCCATCGGGCCGCACCCGAGTATCCCGTTCATACTGGTACCTGGCACGCAGCGCGTCGGGATCGAGGTCACCCTCGGCAGCGGTTTCTTGACTCATGGTCTCCTCCTTCGGCGGTTGGTGTGTCGCGTTCAGCTAGCGGGAAGCCTGATCCAACATTCTCCAGATCGCCGCAGCGGCCACAAGCTCAATGCATGACATCGCCGCCGTTCGGAGACAGCGTCGCACCGACATAAAAGCCCCCGTCCGGCCCCGCCAGCAGCAGCGCGGTGGCGGCGATCTCCTCCGGTCGGCCAAAGCGGCCCGCCGGCAATTCGCTCTTGAACGCCTGACGCTCGGCCTCGGTCATTGTAGCAGTCAGGTCGGTGTCGACCGGACCCGGCGCGATCGCATTCACCCGTATGCCAAGCGGAGCAGCCTCCCACGACAACGACCGGGTCAGGCCGATAATCCCGGCCTTGGCCGCGGAATAAGGCGCCGAGTTCACCGCGCCCTTCAGTCCACGCTGCGAGGCGACGTTGATGATGCAGCCGCGCCCACGCTCCACCATACCGGGGTAGACTGCCTGCGCCATGAAGAACATCCCCTTCAGGTGGACCGACAGGATGCGGTCGAAGTCCGCCTCGGTATAGTCGGCGAAGGACTTGCGGATGTTCATCCCGGCATTGTTGAACAGGATGTCGACCGGTCCGAAGCTTTCCTCGACCTGCCGCGCAAACGACCTGGTCGCGGCGATGTCCGCCACATCGACCGAGCGGTGCATGGCGCGCCGGCCCAGCGCGCGAATCTCACCGGCCGTCGCTTCGGCCTTGTCGTCATCGTCAAGATGACAGAACGCGACATCCGCACCCTCACGCCCAAACAGCAACGCCGTCGCTCGGCCGATCCCCCGCGACCCGCCCGTGATCAACGCGATCTGTCCCCGCAACTGCATCGCACCTGCCTCCCGCTGCGTCGTCCCATGTTGCCCGAGAACGCGGTCGGCACCAAATTGCGCCGCATGTTGATTGCCCACACCCTTGCCGAACTGCGTGCCGCCTGCGCCGATCTCCGTCGCGGCGGCAACTCGCTGGCGTTCATTCCCACCATGGGCGCACTGCACGCCGGGCATCGTGCGCTGGTCCGGGCCGGTGCGGCGTCGGGCGCGGTGACCGTCGCCTCGATCTTCGTCAACCCGCTGCAGTTCGGGCCAAGCGAGGATTTGTCGCGGTATCCGCGGGAGGAGGCAGGCGATCTTGCGACGCTCGAGGCGGAACACTGCTCGCTGGTCTGGCTGCCGGACGTCGCCACCGTCTATCCGCCCGGAGAGGCGACGACGATCAGCGTCGCTGGTCCCGCGACGCGGTGGGAAGGCGAGGTCCGGCCCGGCCATTTCCAGGGCGTAGCGACGGTGTGCGCCAAGTTGTTCGGACAGGTTCGCCCGGATCGTGCGTATTTCGGCGAGAAGGACTGGCAGCAATTGCAGGTGGTGCGGCGCATGGTCACGGACTTGCTGCTGCCCCTGGAAATCGTCGGCGTCGAGACGGTGCGGGAGACTGACGGACTGGCACTTTCGTCACGCAACCGCTTCCTGACAGCGGACGACCGGCCCACGGCTCCCGCCATGATCGAGGCGCTGCGAGCGGCGGCCGCGCGGCTCGCGGCAGGGGAATCGTCGCCAGCGGTTCTGGCCGAGGCATGGGCAGATCTCGGGAAACGAGGATTCGCGGTGGATTATTTCGCGCTGGTCGAGGGCGCGACCCTGGCGCCAATCGAGCATGCACTGCCCGGAGCACGGCTGATCGCAGCGGCAAAGCTTGGCAGCGTGCGACTATTGGACAACATCGGCCTGGATTGAACCGACGCCCCGCGAGCAGGGGAAACGGGCATGACGAACGCGCGAGGATCGCCGATGCTCACACCAGATCAAGCCTGCGTTCCATGCGCGATATTCGACCGGTCAGCGTATCAAGCTGCTCTTGCGTGTTGACCTCGGTTGGTCGGACATTGCTGATCTTCGATTTCGTACAGCCGGCTACTGATCTCGCAGAGTACGCAAAGAGCCCGAACTCGACCTGCTTGTCGAGCACTACCCCTTCGCCAGACCGTCACCGGCGGCCCTCGTGCTGTCACCAGACGACGCCGCGCAGCGCGGGTTTTGCTGGCTTTGCGTCCAGCACCGTCCATTCCTCAAACGACATAAATCTGGGCGCTAGGAATCTATAGGTCCGGTCCACGGTTTTCCACAGGAACTCGTCGACATAACCCGACGTGTTGGCCCAGTCGGCGAACACCGGGTCCCATCCCTGCTTAGTGCGGAACAGGGTGTCGCGCTGGTGTCGCAACCATACGATCTCCGCCGGAACATCGTGCAATACCGCCAGTATGTCATCGAAACGGCTGTCCACCTCGGCGAACCGCTTGGTTATCTCCAGCAGACCGCGCTTCGCCAGTGCCAGCACGTGACTGACGGTGGAGCGCTGGTCGGTGAGTAACTTGGCGGCCGGTATTTGCTGCATTTTGTTCAACGGACCAGCCATCCCGCCCAGCAGGGTCCGGCGCATGGTTTCGACGCAGGCCAGCTCCGTACTCACGGCCGCGACGCGCGCGGCAACCTCCGCCGCGTCCGGACCGCCGAGCTGGCTCACAGCGCCGTCGATTGCCTTGTGAGTAAGCTCGGTATTAGCCGGCAGATCCTGCCAACCTGGCTTGTCGGCGTCGATGATCTCGAGCTTCTGCCCCAGTTGAGCGAACACGGAGCGCGCCAGTTCGAGCCACAGGCGACCGGTCGCGACCTCGCAGTCGCCAACCGTTGGTTTCCAACTTGCCTCGCCGCCGCGAAGCTCCGATGGCAGAGTGTCGCCCGGTCGCAGCGCCACGACGAAATCCAAAGCCTGTTCGATCAAATCGAGCATTTGCCCGTCGGGGCTCGCCGGATCGATCGCGAACTCGCGTGCCACGGCACGCAGCGGCAGTACCGTTTCCTGACCATGCAGTTGCACGACCATCGAGGCGATCCGCGCGCCCTGGCTGAGCCGGAACATCGGTTCGCCCAGCATGCGGAAACCTGCATGGGACAGTTGACACACTTGCGGAACTGCCTGAGCCATCGGGGTCGGTCACTCGTGCTGTCTATTGCCGACCGATTAGACCAGAGCCGCTTTAACCAAACGTGAATCGCTCGGCTGCCATGCGAAACCGGAGGCAGCGCATGCCATCCACCGTGCCTCGCACGAAATAATCTCGCCGCCGCTGCTTCAATCCAGGCCTCGGGCATGAGCATTTCCGCGCCTACGGTCCGGCGTTGACCGTACCGGGGGAGGACAAACGCTCACGGTCGTGGCAGGATAACTTTGCGATGCGACAGCTTCTCATCCTGCGGCATGCGAAGTCCTCCTGGGATGACGCCACCGCGCCCGACCGGGATCGTCCGCTCAACGCGCGCGGCCGGCATTCGGTCGCGATCATCCGGCAGGCGATGCAGGATCTGAATCTCGGCCCGGACCTGGTCCTGGTTTCTACCGCCCGGCGCACACTGGAAACCCTCGAGGCCCTGGAACCTTGGACCGACGCGCCACTGGTCGAGCCCATGGACAATCTTTACCTCGCCAACGTGGCGCAGTTGATGGCGACGCTGAATGGGGTGGCCGAAACTGTGCGTAGCGTACTGCTGATCGCCCACAATCCCGGCCTGCATGATCTGGCGATCTGTCTGGCTGGGCCACGGGCAATGGCAAGCGGGGGCACCGCCGAGCGGCGTCTCGCCGCGGGCTTCCCGACAGCCGCGCTGGCCGAGTTCGTGATCGCCGCGCCATGGTGTGCGTTGGGTGAAGGCGGTGGACGTCTGGTGCGCTTCCTGACCCCCCGGATGCTGGGGGCCGCCGGCTGCTCTTGATGGATTTCGAACTGGACGTTGACCCCGACGCCTTCACCGCGCTCGCTGGTCTGAGGTCGCTGTCCGCGTTGCGTGAAGGCCGTGCGCGTACGCAGTCCGTCAAAATCGTCTGGCACGACAGTCCCGACCATGTGTTGCTCAACCAGGGTCTCACGCTGGCGGAACGGCGAGACGACTGGCGGGTGGAGCGTGTGACGCCGTCGACGGCGACCTGGCTGCCCGGTCAGCCTCCCGCCGTGGTCGAACAGGCCGATCAGCAGGCCTCACTGACGGCAGCCCTGCCATCTCCGCTCGCGCCGGTCGCGGCATTCGAGGGCAGACGCTCGATCAGCGTACTGCGCTTCCCGCTTTCCCCGATGACGACGGCCATACCGGCGATCTCGGCGGCCCCAACCTCGACAGCTTCGACCTCGGCTGACGTCGCTGCGCCGCGGGTCACCTTGACCGCCGAACGCGGGGTGCTGCGGGCAGTCACCGCGGAGCGGCCAGTGGCACGAATAATCCTGCGCGGAGACGATGCCGCCGTCCGGTCCGTCGCACTTTTTATCGCCGCCGCGGTGCCCGCCTCGGTGCCGCGTGCCAGCCTCGCGGCCCAGGCCATCGCCATGGCCACCGGCGGGGTGCCAAAGCCCCGGCATCTGGGCGCGCCGGTTTTACCGGATGCCAGCCTGAGCGTGGCCGATGCACTGGCGCATATCCTCGGGCATCTGACCGACGTCATCCTGCACTACGCGCCGACCGCCGCGCTGCCGATCGCCATGGCGCCCAAACTGGAGACCATTGGACCGGAGATCAATGGACTGGCGGACGACGGGCTGGCGGGTGATGCGCCGGCGGCCCGGGCACCAGATGCGCCCCAACTCGAGGCGGTGCATCAGATGCGGGTAGCGGTGCGCCGAGCGCTGTCGGCCGTATCGGTCTTTCGTAAGGTGCTGCCGGACGGGACGCTCGACCCGGTGCACCGGGGTCTGAAGACACTTGGCGCCACTCTTGGGGAAACCCGCGACTGGGACGTGTTCGTGTCCGAAACGGCGCCGGCGATCGCCCGGACCATGCCGAGGGATGAAAGGTTGGAGCGGTTGAGCGCCGCGGCTCTGCGGCGGCGGCGGGAGTGCCGGAAGCTGCTGTCCGACTACCTGACCAGCCCGGCGTTCCGACTGCTGATCATCGAGCTTTCCTGGTTTGTCGCCGCATCGTTCTGGCGGGATGGCAGCCTGTCTCCAGCGAACGCTTCGTTGCCGGACCAGACCGACGATCAGCCGGTTGATCCGCCGGACGAAAAAGCCGCCGGCCCGCTCCTGGTCCGCGATTTCGCGCCTCGGGTGTTGCAACGACGCTGGAAGAAACTCATTTCGGCCGGCAAGGGAATGTCTGACATGGACATTCCGTCGCTGCATGGCGTGCGGCTTCGCGCCAAGCGGGCGCGCTATGCCGCGGAAATCTTCGCGGTGGCATACCAGGGCAAGGCCGCGGATCGCTTCATCCGTCGCCTGAGCGTTCTGCAGCAGCGGCTCGGCGTGCTGAATGACGGCGCCGTCGCTGCTCAGCTTCTACAGCAGCTCGGGGGGCCATCCGGCCGCCACGCCTACGCCGTGGGCGTCGTGGTCGGCTTCACGGCGTCACGGGCCAGGAGGATACGTCCTCGGATCATCCGCGCCTTTGAGAGATTTCGGCGCCAGCCCGCTTACTGGTCCTGACTTCCCGACAGCTCCTGCGCCAATTTGATGGAAGTCATGCCGCTATCCCTGATAGATGCGTTGGCAAGTGCCGCGACCGGAGGCGGACGGGAGCACCCCAACGTCAAGGAATTGGCCGTGTCGTTGAACAACAAACGACGCATCTTCCGACCGGAGGCAGGCATTTTACCACGGTTCGGCGGCGCCCTGCCGGCGCCCGGGGTGTTGCTGACGGCGGCTTGCGGTGTCGTGACCATTCTAGTGGCCGCCTGGCTGTTATTCGGCTCAAACGGCGCACCCGCCCGCAACCCATCGGCCCAGCGTGTCTCCGCGCCCGCCGAACACCTCGAAGTGATCGACGGGCACACGCTGCTGGTCGCTGGCCATCTGCTGCATCTGAGGGGGATTATGGCCCCTGCCCGCGGTTCGGTCTGCCAAACCTCCGCGAGCGCAAGCGTTGACTGCGGCGTCATGGCGGCCAACGCCCTGGCCTCACTGGTACGCCGCGCGTCGCTTAACTGCACCGTCGAGGGCGAGGATGAGATCGGCCGGCCCACCGCGGACTGCTTCGTGGACGGTGTCGCGCTGAGCCTGGCGTTGGTGCGCGACGGCTGGGCACGCGCCGAAGCCGGTCACGCCGACCTCCGGCAGGCGGAGGCCCAGGCGAAGGCGGCTGACAAAGGGATCTGGCGCAGCCCTTGATCTGAACCCACCCGCGGCGATGGCTGCCTCCGTGTCATGACCGGACTCGGCCTGCCTCCCGCCACCGCATCACGAAGCGCACATCCAAAGGACGCTATGACCGGCGGCGGCGTTCAGTCATGGCTAGTGACGGTCCCGCATACCGCCCGAGTTGTTGATCCGCGGTCGCAGCCACAGTGCTGACCGCCAACATGATCGGCCCGACCCACGGGGTTCTGTTCGGCGGCTGGTTCGCCGACACCTTCAGGCGCCACGTGCTGCCGTTCGTTACAGGCCTGACGACCCCTGTCGGCCTTGCTCAGTCCTGTTTCGTTGCCTCCGCGTCCCATGGGTGGCGTCCTCACCGCACTTGGGCCAGCTTTTATTCATCGATCTGTCGGAATTCCGCCAGCAACCGTAAAACTCAGAAGTGTGCCCTCAATGGGGATTCCATATCTCTCTGCGCGGTCGAGACTTTGTTGACTTACCGTATCCGGAACAAGCTCTTCGCTCGGTGGATCGTAAATGCACGTTATGCGCCACGTCAGGCCCCGCGCCCGCACGATGTCACGCAAACGATCGGGACTTTTTTCCAGTTCGTCCAGCAGAAACCGGACATGATCATCCATCAGCGGCGATGACACTCGGCGTATGGTGGAAACATGGCAGGTACCGGTCCTGGCGAGCGGCGCCGCGGAGCCGCGGGCCGGGCCCATAGGATCGCCTTTTCTATTCGCTCGAATCGGGCGGATTGTGATGAGGGGTACAATTTCGTCCGGGTCAAGGTTGTCCCCGATGATGTCGATCGTTGCGAACGGTTCCGGTTCATCTGAGGTATCCTCTGACATGTCCCTACTCATCGAATATGTTGCCGATCGACACTCCACCAAAAGTCACGTCGCCCGTGGATGGGTTTATTTCCAAATTATCCGCCCCCCAATCCGTACCTATCTTTGAGCACGTGGATCGCCCTTTTTAGGTCATATCGGTCCATCCCCAGTTGCCGGGCAATGTGATCCAGCTTGGGATCCTTGGCAGCCATTTGCACGCCGCTGCCAGCAGTCGGACCACCGCTGACACCTCCAGTGCCCGTTTCCGTGCCGCCGTCATCACCATTGTTCGGGACATTTGGTAACTGTTTAATTACGGTATGGCTGGCTCCAGCATGACTTTCCGGGTCCACGGAAGCCTTCATCGTCGACCCTCTCGGGCGAATATCGCTGATCGAACCGGCGGACCCATAAAGGCTCGTCCCCCCGGCTGCGCCTTTGGGATCGCCAGCAAATGAGATCCGCCTCCCCGCTGTCGCATTCGGCTCCGGAACCCGCTGGCGATCCGGCGACCGTGCCGCCACGCCCCCGCCTGCCGTGCCCTGGCCTGCCGCGTCCGGGTTGCCCTCGGCCGTCGCCCCACTCGGGCGTGTATCCTTCAATGGATCGAATCTGACATACGGACGAGGTTTCCTCCATCTACTCGCGAGTATCCGGTCGATCTCCAAGGACCGGCCGGGCGAGGGCGGAAGAGCGCTAGCGCCATCGCCGAAGCGCCCGGATGACGTGTCGTCCGACCCGCGGATCGGTGCAAACGAAGGCATGCCGAACGCCGGCGGCGCCGTCGCAGTATACGGCTCAGCCGGTCGCTCCGCCCCAGGTCGCGACGCGGCCTGGCTGGGCCGGTTGGTGGGCGAGGCGTCGTAATTGTCCTGCCCATCGGTTTCCAGGACACCAATCAGATTCGGCGTACAGGCCGTCGCCGAGCATGCCGGACGTAGGCGGGTGCTCACCTATCACCACCGGGATGGCGATCGGGTCGAAGATGCCCGCCGCCGCCAGCGCCGGGCCTGGGTCTTCGCCATCATGCACCAGCACGGCGCGGATCGAGACACGGTCGTGGGGGTGGATACGGTCCAGCGCGCTGCCACTCATGCCGAGACCCATCATGTTCTATTTATGTTCTTACCGGAAGGGGCCGGAATTAGCAAGCGTTATCCCCGACGGCGCTAACAACCGGCGCCGAGCTTGACGCCCCGCAACGCCACGACCAGGATTATGTGCTGTTCATTCAGGGCCTTCTCGCATGGCGCTAAGCCGCTCCACCCGTGTCAATATTCTCATTGGCAACGGACACTTTCTCTCGCACTTCTACGTCCTGTGCCTGCCACCGATGTTCCTGGTCTGGCAGGACGCGTTCCACGTAAGCTTTGCCGAGCTCGGGCTGGCGATCGCGCTGATGTCCGGCACCACGGCAATCCTGCAAACCCCGGTCGGCTTTCTCGTTGACCGCCACGGCGCTCGGCGCTTCCTGGTCGGCGGCGCGCTGCTGATGTCGCTGTCGATCGCCGCCATGGGCTTAACCACGGCCTTCTGGCAGGTGCTGGCCCTGGCGACCCTGTCGGGCGTCGGCAACTCGGTGATCCATCCAGCCGACTACACCATCCTGTCAGGCTCGGTGGACAAGGACCGCATCGGACGCTCCTTCGCGCTGCATACGTTCAGCGGCAACCTCGGCTTTTCCGCCGGCCCGCCGGTCGCGGCGTTCCTGATGGCCGCTGTTGGCTGGCGTGCGGCGCTGCTGATCGTCGGCCTGTTGGGAGTGCCGGTGGTCATATCGATCCTGCTGCAAAGCCGCATCTTGAATGACCAGACCCACACCGAGGTTTCCCGGGCGGGTGCCGGCCTGTCCGGCCGCGATCTGCTGACCAGCCGCACGATGATCCTGTTCTTCCTGTTCTTCATGCTCGGCGCCATGGCGGGCGGCGGCGTTCAGTCCTGGCTGGTGACGGTCCTGCATACCGTCCGAGGCATCGATCTGCCGGTCGCCGCCACCGCGCTGACCGCCTACATGATCGGCTCGACCTGCGGCGTCCTGTTCGGCGGCTGGTTCGCCGACACCTTCAGGCGCCACGTGCTGCCGTTCGTGACCGGACTGACGATCCTGTCGGCGGTGCTCATCCTCGGGGTGGGCTGGCTCAACCTGCCGGTCGTGATGGTGATCGCCATGACATTCCTGTCCGGGCTGGCGCTCGGCGCGAGCCGGACGCCGCGCGACGTCATGGTGAGGGACGCCGCTCCGCCGGGCCAGATCGGCAAAGTGTTCGGCTTCGTCAGCGCCGGCCTGCCGCTCGGCGGGGCGCTCACCCCGGTGCCGTTCGGCATGTTGATCGACCGCGGGCATCCCGAACTGGTGCTCGTCCTGGTTGCCGTGGTCCTGCTGCTCAGCCTGTTCTGCGGCGGTTCGGCGCGGGTATCGGCCGCTCGGAACGCTGATTTGGTGCCCTTGCCGGCGGAGTGATCTACACCGGCAACGTCCGGCGCAGGAACCCGGTGCGGGCCTGCGCTCCGGCCATCATGAACGAACCGTCCTGTCCGGACAGGATGAAACGCGCGCCCATCTCGATGTACCGCGGCATGATGGCCTCGTTGTAAATCCCTGCCATGCCGGGGAATTTCCCGTGCTTGCGGCAAGCGGCGATCATCTTGCCATAGGCGTCGGCCAACCTGTCGTTGCCGAAATCGCCCGGAATACCCATCTCGGCGCACAAATCGTTGGAACCGATCAGCAGCACGTCGACCCCAGGCACCGAGGCGATCTCATCGGCATTGGCAATCGCTGTCGGTGTCTCGAGCATCACCACGGTCAGGTTGGCCGCGTTCAGCGCATTCACCGCGTCCCCGGTGCTCAGCTTGCCAAGCTGATAGTGCGGCCCCCAGCCGCCGACCGAGCGATGACCGACCGGCGGATATTTCAGCTTCTCCACCACCTCCCGGGCTTCAGCGGCGGTATCGACATGCGGCACGACGATGCCCATCGCGCCGTTGTCCAGCGCCCGCGTCGCGATTGAGTATTGTCCGTTCGGCACCCGGGCAATCGGAGCGATCCCGGCATCCAGCGCCGCCACCGCGATCTGGGCGCAGGCCTCGAGCGACATCACGCCGTGTTCCATATCGAGAAACAGCCAGTCAAAGCCGGCGACGGCCATCGCCTTGGCGACCTCGACGCTACGGGTCATGCGGATGCCGACGCCGAGGGACAACTGCCCCTGCTCAAGCTTTTCCCGGGCGACATTGCGGACGGTCATGGCGGCGTCTCCTTGTTCAGGTCCGGGCGGCGATGCGCCTATTGCGCCACGACCGGTTCGCGCCTGGCGCCCGAGGCCTCGGCGGGCGCGGCGAAGAAGCGGGTCTTCATGCCCTTTTGGTTCTCATACAGCGATCCCTGAAGCGCCGCCGGCGGCAGCGGCAAACGCACCGGGGCGGGCGCCAGCCTCGGTTCCCGCGGTTGTCCGGCCACCATCAGGGCGTCAAACGCCTCGATGCCGCCGGGAAAGCCCAGAATCGGCCAGGCGTCAGCAGTGCGGAACTGGAACAACAGCAGGCGGCGGTCTCGATCGGACACGTTGGGCGCGGAGCCATGCACCGCCCGCACATGGTGCACGGTAATCGAGCCGGCACGCCCGGTCAGTGGAACCGCCTTGGCATAATCGACGTCGTGACGCGAAGGGTCCATTGCGCCGCAGAACACCCCGTCGGCGTGGTGGTCGAAGATCGGGCCGCGGTGACTGCCGGGAACGATCATCAGCGGGCCGTTTTCCATCGCCATGTCGTCGAACATCACCCCGACAGCGGCGAGGTCGTCGTTGGTGTGGGGGTAGAACGCCCAGTCCTGATGCCACTCGACGGGCGCACCGAAGCCGGCGCACTTCATGTTCAGCTTGGCGGTGTCGAACCGGACATCAGGTCCCCAGAGATCCTGCAGAACGGCGATGATCTTCGGATGCCGGGTCAACGCGGCATAGGCCGGATCGTGCTGGTGCGCGGCCTTGATGCGCCGGACACGCGGGTTGTCGGCGGAATGGCTGTCCTCCAGGTCGTAGATATCGGTGTGCCCGGCCAGCCCGCGGGCGCGCTCGACGAAGCCGTCCGTGACATCGCTGAGACGGCGCACCTCCTCGGCAGTCAAAACGTCAGGAACGACGATGGCGCCCACGTCGTTGTATGCGTCGATCTGGCTCTTGGTCAGCATATGGCTCTCCGCACTTTATATGGCTCTCCGCACTTTATATGGCTCTCCGCACTTTATATGGCTCTCCGCACTTTATATGGCTCTCCGCACTTTATATGGCTCTCCGCACTTTATATGGCTCTCCGCACTTTATATGGCTCTCCGCACTTTATATGGCTCTCCGCACTTTCCAGCAGACTACACCGTCGGCCGCCGGGGGTCGAGGCTTCGGCGCGAGCGGGAGCCACAAACCTCAACGGCGAGGTTCACGGCAAGCCCAACGACCGAGGGGCTGTCTGTCGACGTCCGAGCATGCAAAAGGACGAGCGCAGCGCCGCCGCTCGGGAAGCGCCACCTGATCGACCCCGCACTTGGCGACGTTTTCATTTCTAACATGGTCAATTATTGGCAACTAGTGCGGAACGAATCTCCGCGGCAGAGATTGAGAGCCGCAGCGGCGTCGGTCGACTGCCGGCCGAAGGCTACGCGGATGGCCCAACAAATTTCATCGCCGGATCAAGCAATGAAATCGATCCAGGCCGCAACACGACCGACCGCATCGCCGGCTGCTCCGTCGCCCGACTATACGGACGCGAGACGCCGCTCATATCGGTGTTGACGACGGCGCGGCTTATACAACGACTGATCGCGGAAACGACAGACGCGGTTTAGCAGAACGGCAACTCAACGACCGCTTCAGAGTCGACCCGCTCCTTTTTGACGTATGTCACAAGAAACATATTGTGCCGCCCACGACGCCGTGCTAGCCAGCGGCCATCGGCGGACCCACATCGGCCGCCGTGGATCGATAGACTCCCACATGATTGGACAAGGACCGGTGTGCTCCGCGTAGCGCTCCGGCAACCCCTCCACCAGCTCGGTCATCTGCCCGCTACTGTACCGGCCACGCTCGGAATTTGTGGATGTTCTTCGTCATGGCTATCCGAGTGCTTTACTGCAGGTAATTTTATTGCTCGGCCTCCAGGCCCAGCTCGTTTCGTGCGACTTCTGTATGACCAATTGCTAGAACTATAGAGTTATAGACTATGGCTACAACTATATCAGCCACGGCTCATTCAAGGAACTATAATGACCCAAACCACCTGGGATCCGTCAAACACTGGCGGCTGGGCTCTTTCTCACGGCAATCTGACCGCTGCCAGTCCGGACAACAACACGCAACAAAACATCTTCGTGGCCTACGGCAATACCGCCATCCCGGACAATGCCAGGACCTACTTCGAGTATACGGTATCCGGCGCCGCAATCCAAACGGCATTCACCGTAGGTTTTGGCGTACATGGCTTCGATCCCGGCAATAAGAACATCAACGCCACGGGAGCAACTATTCGAAACGCCACGTTCGTCGGTTTTGCCTATAACTTGACCGTTACGAACAGCGGTAATGTCATTTACGACCCGCAGGGCAACGCTACCTTCGCGAAGAGCCATCCAGGCAGCACTGCCGCACCCAACCGTTGGCCAAATGGCAGCGTGATAGGTGTTCTGGTTGACCGCAAAAGCGATACCGTCCAATTCACACTGAATGGCAGGCCGCAAGGTGGTCCGTTTGATATCAGTGGCCTTGGCAATAAGACCGTCTTTCCGTTCGTTGACTCTTGGTTCCGGTCCGGGCCAGTGGCTACGATCAACGGTGGCAGCCACGCCTTTGCCGAATCCCTTCCGTCTGGATATACCGCCCTTGATAACAGCGGCGGCAGCTCTGGCGGCGGCAGCTCCGGCGGCGGAGGCTCTGGCGGTGGTTCGATTGCCCCCCCCCCAGGCTCCATCACGGTCAACCAGCCGCCCACCCTTGTTACCGGGGCAGATACAATCACCGGTAGAGAGACTGATCCTTCACAACCGGTTTATCTTAGTTGGCATTCAGGAGGCGGTGCACCCTCCGTCGGCGACAGCGACGTCATTCAAGCGACGGTCGGCGGCAATGGGAGGTTCAGCGCGACGGTTCAAGTGGATCACGCCGGTTCCACGGGATCCATGTACGTCGGCAACTCAGGCACGCTGGCCGCAGCCTGGTCGGCTACTCCCGTCGACGGTTCCTCTGGTGGCAACGATAACGGCTCCGGCCAAGGTTCCCCCGGTATCGGCGGCACCGTTACTATCGGCAGCGGTCCAGACACGTTGGCGCTGCAGGTGTCTGAGGACGCGTCGAACGGCGATGCGCAGTTCACCGTATCGATCGACGGCCAGCAAATCGGCGGCATACAGACTGCGACCGCCTCTCATTCGATGGGCCAGACGCAGACCTTCAACGTGATGGGATCTTTTACTCAGGGCTTGCACGGGGCAGAAGTCAACTTCCTCAACGACGGTGCACCGAATTCTGACCGTAACCTCTACGTCACCGGCGCTACGATCGACAACAGCGTCGTGCCGGCCGCCACCCTGACCCAAAATACCCAAGGCCCGCAACACTTCCATTTCATTGCCCCTGGAGGCTCGGGATCACCAGTGTCCGGTGACTCGGTCTCGGTCAGTCAACCGGCCAATCTGTCATCGGGCGTGCAGGATATCCTCGGCTCAGAATCCGATGCTTCCCAGCAGGTTTTCCTAGACTGGCAAACGTACGGTACGCCTGCCCCTGGCGACAGTGGATGGGTCCAAGCAACAGTTCATGGAAGCGGGCACTTTTTCGCCTCCGTTAACATCGATCACCCCGGCGTCCCGAGCACAATGTTCTACCGAGTCGGCTCAGGGCCGGCCATCGCAGCGTGGTCGGACACCCCGTCGTAGCAGAAGGTCGCCAGCGCAAACCACGCATTTCAGTCGATTGATGGCGGGCCACGGACAGCGCGGCTCGCCGGATTGTATCACCCCCGTGATCCACGCTTGATCGCAACCGATCGCAGTCCGGCGTTTTGCAATGACATCACGGTCGTGGCGACCGCGACCCCGAGCGGCCTATCGCCCGACGCCGGGAAGGTTCGGCCTGTACACGCATCAGGCACTTGGCCCCATTCGACAATGCAGCCCATTATCTGGGCGTCGGACGGGACGGCGGACCCTCGCCGTGCGGGAGGAACTAAGTCATGTCGGAACTGATCCAGATATCCCAACAGGGCGCAAGTCTTAAGATCGTCTTCAACCGACCCGATCGAAAAAACGCGCTCAACAACGCGATGTACGAGACGCTGACCGATGCGTTGAACACCGCCGATGCAGATCCCGCCACCCGCTGCATCCTCATATGCGCCGCGCCTGGGGCTTTTTGCGCGGGTAACGACGTCAAGGAGTTCATCTCCGCCCCGCCGCTGACCGAGGACGCCCCGGTGTTTCGTATGCTGCGTGCTCTGAGCGGCAACCGGAAGATACTGGTGGCCGCGGTCAACGGCATGGCGATCGGGATCGGGGTGACCATGCTGCTTCACTGTGACTTCGTGCTCGCCGCGCGGGATGCGACCTTCCAGTTACCCTTCATCAATCTCGGTATCGTTCCGGAAGCGGCGAGTTCGTTGCTTCTGCCGCGTCTCGTCGGCCACCAGCGCGCCATGGAGTTGCTCGTGCTGGGCGAGCAGATCAGTGCCGAGCAGGCCTGGTCCCATGGCATGATCAATCATGTGGCTGACCCAGAATTCTCTGCTGTCCGAGGCTCAAGGGCTGATCGACAAGATACTGTCGAAACCACCAGGCGCCCTGCAACAGATCAAGCGTCTGGTCACGTCGGGAACCATATCGATAGCCGATCGTATGCGCGAGGAAAATGCCGCGCTCGCCGTTCAGATCACGTCTCCGGAGGGCAAGGAAGCCATTGCCGCGCTGATCGAGAAGCGGCCGCCCAATTTCAAGCTCTGATAGGCCGCGCCGCCGGGCGCCGCGCCGCTCCTCACCTCGCCATGCTTGCGTCATCGTCCCCGGCGAATGCACCTGCCCCCGGATATCCATCCGTCAGCGCACGCAGAAACGTGACAACATCGTCGATCTCGGCTGGCGAAAGTGTCGGCGGATCACCGGCATGCCCGCCAAACGGCGGCTCCATGCTGACATTCGCCATATACTGCGCCGGCAAATCGTCGAATTTCCGCACCGTCCCGTCCGCCGTCGTCGGATACCATCTCGCCGGGTCCGTATCCCGCTGCACATAAAACGCAACGGCATCCCGCAACGAATGCACCACCCCATTGTGAAACAAACTCTGCTTCAGCGCCACATTCCGCAGGCTGGGCGTTTTGAACATCCCACAATAGCTGGCTCGGTCGGTCAGGTCCCTGCGCGCGGGACCGCACAGACCGAGGTCGGAATAATCCGGTGCCGCATTGGCCGGGATCGCCGGGTTGCGAGGCAAACCCAACGCCGCATAGCCAAAATCGGTGAACAGCGGCGGCTTTCCGTCGGCGGTAACGGCACTCCTGTGGCACTGCGCGCAATTGCCCTTTGCCGGGTCATCGAACAACGCCAGACCATGCTTCTCCCGCGGTGTCAGGTCCGCCCGACCGCGCAGGTAAGCGTCATACTTGCTGCTGTAGGAACCAAACTCCGCAGGTGTTTGCAGGTAGAACTCCAGCGCCTCCGCGATCGCCGCGAAGGTGCGCGCGGGATCGGCGAACACGTCCTGACCGTACAGCAAGCGGATCGTCTCGGCATAGCCCGAGCGGGACGCCGCGAAAGCCACCGCGCTTAGATCGACATTGGCCATCTCGGACGGGTCGAGCAACGGCCGTCG
Source organism: uncultured Alphaproteobacteria bacterium (assembly GCA_963758415.1). Taxonomy (GTDB): domain Bacteria; phylum Pseudomonadota; class Alphaproteobacteria; order Acetobacterales; family Acetobacteraceae; genus Rhodopila. Next base: position 124,086 of record CAVWVL010000002.1, read on the forward strand.
AACCTGATCGCGCGCGCGATCCACCCGTCCGTCCCAGTCGAGGCCGCCCGTGGGGCCCTGGTCCACGCTTTCATCGCCGTCTTCGTCCGACTCGAAGAAATGCTCCGAGAAGGGGGGCGAAAACTGCGCGTAAGTCAAACCCGGCGCGGCTCGGATTCCTGGGCGGTCCAACGCTCGGCCACCAACCTGTACCGGCGCTGCATTCGGCGCCGAGAACCCATGCGACGGATCGTGACAGGTTGAGCATGCCACCTGCCCGGAAGCCGAGAGCATGGGATCATTGAACAATTCATGACCAAGATTCGCGATGTCGGCGGCGCGCGCATAGGCCTGTGCACCTGACGGCGTCGCGCCCCAGGGCAGCTCGGTGCCGGCCTGCAGGGCGTCCGCGGCATGACATGATTCGACGGCCGAGACCGCCGCGACGAGGCAAGCGAAAACGACGACAGCCCACCTTCGCGAGCCACGCGTGACGGATCGTTTCATAAAACTGACATCCCGGCACACTCTCGTGCGACTATCGTTTCGAGCTGCACCACGCCCTATAGCGCATATGCGGCATGGTCCGAACAGAGGATTAGGATGCCAAGGATATCGCTTTTGCTGGCGGCAATGGCCGGTTGCGCGGCCGCCTTGACCGCGTCTGCCCAAACCCCGGCCGCGTCTACCAGCTGTACCCCGACCACGACCGCCGAGAACTCGACACACCTGGGATCGACCGGTCCGGGATCGACCAGTCCGCGTTACGACGATATCCATACGATTGTCGTCATCTACGCCGAGAACCGAAGTTTCGACAACATTTATGGCACTTTTCCGGGGGCCAATGGGCTCGCCAATGCCACCTCATCCTCGACGACGCAGCTCGACCGAAACGGCCAGCCGATGCGGGGATTGCCCGCGGTCTGGCGAGGGATGACCGGTGGCATTCTTCCAGGCGCTCCGAACCCGCCGGTGGAGGTCACACAAGGTCAAACCGCGACATTCCTGGCCACATTCAACCATCCTTACGACGTCGCTGCGCTATACCAGGCGGCGGGATTACCCGATGCCGATCCGCTGCGCTACGCCAACCGGGACCTCTACCATCGGTTCTACGAGAACCAGATGCAAATCAACGGCGGTGCCAACAATATGTTCGCCGCATGGGCCGATTTGGGCGGCCTCACGATGGGCTATTTCGGCGGCAAGCCCAACTCCGATCCTTTGCCGTTATGGGGTTGGGCACGAAGCTATGTGCTTGCCGACAACTTCTTTCAGGCAGCCTTCGGCGGTTCGTTCCTGAACCACATCTTTCTAGTCTGCTCCTGCGCGCCCTATTACGGTCACGACGGAGTGAACCCGAATGGAGGCCCCAGCCCGACCGTTACGGTTCTCAATGCCGATGGTATCACCCTGGCGACCGCCGCCAATTCGCTCGCGTCGGCACTGGATGGTCCACCCGTCTACGTCCTCAGCGGCACCCTAACGCCTGATTATTACGTTGTCAACACGATGATGCCGCCCTACCTGCCGAGTGGGACGGCACGCCTCGACAAAAGCGACGCTGTCGCCCCGCGCTGGATCGTCGATTTGAAGTCAGCGTCAACCCTGCCGCCGCTTACCGAGATATCTGTCGGAGACCTGCTGACCCAGGCCGGTGTCGATTGGGCGTGGTATGCTGGAGCTTGGAACTTCGCTCTGTCACATCCACCCTTCGCCGCCGGCACATCGACCGCCAATCCGAACTTCCAGTATCATCATCAGCCGTTCAACTATTTCGCCAACTTCGATCCGGCGACCCCCGCGGGCGCTGCCAACCGTGCCGCGCATCTGAAAGACGCTGGGATCGTATCGGACGTCGATACGGTCCCGGATTCTGTATTCCTCACCGACATCCGCGAAGGCAGGTTGCCGCCGGTAACTTTCTATAAGCCGCAGGGAAGCGTGAACGAGCACCCTGGCTATGCGAACGTCACCGACGGCGACAGGCATATCGATGCCGTGCTGAAAGCGCTTAAGGCAGGTCCGCAATGGAACCATATGCTGATCGTCGTCACCTATGATGAATTCGGAGGCTGGTGGGACCACGTCCCGCCCCCCAAGGGAGACCGTTTTGGACCCGGAACCAGGGTTCCAGCGCTGATCATCTCGCCCTTTGCGAGGCCGGGGTATGTCGATCATACTCAATACGACACCACATCAATTCTGCGACTGGTCATCAACAAATGGCACTTGCCCGCGCTACCCGGAATCACCGGCCGCGATGACTCGCTGGTGGCAAATGGCTTCCCTCGAATGGGCGATCTGACCGAGGCTCTCCTTCCCCCGTGACGCACCCGTGGCGCGGGATTTGCGCCGCTTGGCGAATTCACGCAACGTTGATGTTCGTGGCATAACCGAAGGGTATCGGTGGTCGATACGGAAAGAAATACGTCCTCGCCCCGCCGCTCGATCCGATGCCGAACACAGATACGGAGTTTTCTTCATGCGAATAGCTGTTATCGGAGCAGGCGGTGTCGGCGGAGCGTTTGGTGCGGCGTTGGCCAGCACCGGCGCCGACGTGACCTTCGTCGCACGCGGCGCCCACTTGGCGGCAATGCGCCGAAGCGGTCTGCGCGTGGAGGGCGGCCGTGGCGAAACCATTATCAACCCCGCCAGCGCCACCGACGATCCCGCGACCATCGGTCCGGTCGATTTTGTTCTGTTTTGTGTCAAGTTATGGGACGTCGAGAGCGCCGGCGCGCGCATCAAATCCATCGTGGGGCCGAACACCGCCGTGATACCCTTGCAGAACGGCATCGACGCGTCCGAACGGCTGATCCCGATCCTCGGACGCGGCGCCGTCATGGGGGGCGTCGCCCAAATTAGTGCTACGATCGCCGAACCTGGGGTGATCCGGCAGACCGGCGACTTCATGCGTCTCGTGTTCGGCGAGTTGGATGGCTCCAGGAGCGCCCGGGGTGAGACCTTCCTGTCGCTGTGCAGGCAGGCCGGCTTCGATGCCACGCACAGCGACAAGATCTTGACGGAGTTGTGGGTCAAATTCATCCTGCTCGCCACCAACAGTGCCCTGACCGCGGCGACCCGGTCTCCCATCGGCAAGCTTCGGGACGACCCAGACATCGCCCCGCTGTTTGCCGCCGCCGCCGCCGAGGTCGCGGCAGTCGGCCGAGCGCGAGGGATCGAGTTGGGGGATGATGCCGCCGAAAGGGCCGCTGCCTTCAGCCGGACCGTGCCGGCGGCGATGATGGCGTCAATGGCGCACGACCTTATTCGCGGCAGCCGCATCGAGCTGCCGTGGCTCTCAGGCAAAGTCGTCGCTTTGGGCAAGGAACTCGGCGTTCCGACGCCCGTCCATGCCGTCCTTTACGCGGTTCTGAAGCCGTTTATCAACGGCAGCGCGGCCTGAACCGCGGGATCGCGCGCGGTTGACGGGCCGTCAGCCACGCGACAGCGAGGCCCAAGCGCGAGATATCGAAGGCCCGACCGCCCCAGACCAAGTCCTAATCCGACGGTTCCGGTTGTACGGTCGTCGGCCGCGAAGAAGATGCCGCCCCTATCGCGTGCCAGCGCATCATCTTTAGCTGCTTGTCTTGCAGCAGGCGCACCCGGAGCAGCCACATTTCCGCCTCGGCCACAAGCTGTGCCGCCATTGTCGCATTCGGCTTCTGCTCGCCTAGTTCCCGCACCGCCACACGCCAGCCGATCATCGCATTCTCCACATGCCTGCCCGAGATATCCTCGGCGATGCGGACGTCGAACCCGACCCTCGCCAGCATTCGCGAGATCGCACTCTCGCTCGGCAACGCGGCGATCTTGCGTCGCTCCAATCTCGACCAGCGAGATACCGTGGCGTCTTTGCTGGAAAGCGGCTTATCGGCGACAAGCTCCGTCAACACCAACTGACCGCTCGGCTTCAGTGTCAGCGCCAACGCATTCAGCACCGGTTCCGGCCGCACACCGCTCCGCAACGGCTCTAGCGCGAGGCAATGATTGTGGCGCCGGCGGGCAAATTTAGGATGCTCAGGGTCCCACAACTCCATGTTCGCTCGCTTGCCGAAATGCCCGGCCTTCATCAGCGCTCGGGCTCTCTCCAGCAGAACCGGTTCAGCTTCAACCCCGACAACCCACGCACCGGTATTGCGGACGACACAACTTGCGGGACCGCCGCCGCCCACTCCCACCACAAGGACGCTTGCCGACGACGACAATCCGATTGGACGGATCAGCCGGAGCGTTTCTATGTCGCCCCCGGGAATAATAAAACCGTCTCCCCACAGCCGATCGGTGATCGTCAGGCGATCGACCGACCACGCGCCGCGCGGCTGGCTAGACTTCGGCGGTGCGCCGCCGGGCGGCGAGTTGGTCAGCGTAGAGGCATCGTCGGTTAACGGCGTGGAATCATGTGTCGGAGGCGATCGCCCCAACCAACCGTGCAACGCGGCCGACAGCAAAGCCCGAGCCTCCATGGCCTTGTTGTAAGCGGCAATGGTTACGAAAAGGTTTACGGCTCACATGTAGTCTTCAGCGCTGCGCGCGGACCATGTCACTCCGAACCAGCGCTCGCCGTCGAGAGAGGCCATCCACTCACAAGTCGTTACGGTGTTCGTTCATCAAGGAATTGCAATATATCAGCATTCGCAACGTCGGGCTGTTCGCCCAGCACGGAGTGCGTCCCCTTTGCGATTATCTCCAGTTTGCTTCCGGGAATCGCCTTGGCGAGTTGCTCGGTGTGCTTACGCTTGATCGCGTCAAACTCACCCGCAATGACCAGCGTGGGCGCCCTGATTTTGCTGAGATCATCCAAGGTGTATTCAGGTTGCGTCCGCCACATCGTGACCACCTTGCGATAAAGTATCGGCCAATGTGTGGGATCAGGCGCATGGCGCGAGTAGAATTTGGGGGGTGGCGGTACTTCAGCATCCAGAACCGGTATTTTGACCAGCCCGTCCACGTTGTAGTTGGCACCAATGACCACAAGCCGGTTGACCCGATCAGGGTGATGCATCGCGAGATCGAGACCGATAATTCCCCCGTCGCTCCAACCAACCACATCCACCCGGTCAATCCTCAGGTGATCCAGCAGTTGCACCATGTCCTCGGCCATGAGCCCGTAGCTGATCGGCGAGTCCGCGTCGGTCGATCGCCCATGCCCACGACTATCGGGCGCAATGACCAAATGCGTCGCGGCCAATGCCTGGATCTGAAAGTGCATGTCAAAGCTGGATCCAAGGCCGCCATGCAGAACGAGCACCGGCGGTCCGCTGCCATACGTTTCGTAGTAAATACGAATATTGCCGATCTCGGCATATCGCCCGCCGTGCGCTTTGCCTCCCACGAGCGTCCAGACATAAAACTCCAAGTTGGCTATCCGCGTCCTGGTGAGCTGGGTCGCCGCACCCACAAGAGCCCCCACCCCGGCGAGAGCAGCCAGGGCAAACATCACCCGCCTTGTCAGGGTCGAAGCAACCCCCGGTTTGGGGTCAATTCCTGCAAGGTCAGGAACTCGGTCCGTCGCGGAACGTGAAGAACTCACGCGACGACCGGCAGCGAGACAATCTGGGCCTCTGGGCCAGTGTGCCAACGAAGCGTCCCAACGGCCCCGCAGGACGGGCATCGCGCCGACCACTTCGGCACCTCCGAATGACACTGCGAACATTGCCATGCCGGATCGGGATCAGCCACGGCGGCGCGGCGAAGGGCGTCTCGCTGCGACGAGCGTCCCTCCTCGGTATCACCCCGTTCCTTCTCATCGAGCTCCGCGAGCAGCAGCCACAGTCGTTTCTGATTGACCCCTTCCGCCCGCGCCGCTTCGACCTGATGCCGCGCTTCGCCGGTCAAGCCCGCCTCCAGCGCAACTTTGCCCAGAACGAGCCGGCTCTCGGAGTGGGTCGGATTCTTGGCCACCAGGCGCTTCGCCAACTGACACCGCGCCAGGGGATCCGCGCCGGTGGCCAGCGCGAAATCGGCAAGCTCCGGATGCGGCGCACGTTTCCAGGCCTGGGCGACCGCCGCCTGGGCGCGATTTTCGTGCCCGGAGGCGCGTAGCCGGCGTGCGTAGGAAAGCACCGCAGGGGCGAAGGCCGTATCCTCCTTGCAGGCTTGCTTCGCCAACCGCAGTGCCCGGGCTGGGTCAGCCTCGGCTTCCGCCGCGGCAACGTAATACGTGGCGCGGGGCCCATCCAGGCGACTCAGCTCGGCGGCCTCGGCCCAGTTATCCGTGTGCAGCGCAAGCTCGGCCCTTTGCTGTCGCAGCCAGGCCGTTCCGGGATGAGCAAGCTCGGCTTCACGGGCAATGGCCTCCGCCTTGTCCCATTCGCGACGGTCGATCGCCTGCCGCAACAGACCGCGGAACCCCAGGAACTTCGCGTCTTCGTATTTCGTCAGCGCGTTGAAGGCTTCCTCAGCCTCGTCCTCCCGCCCAGACAGTCGGCCAGCTTCCGCGACCAGCAGCAGCGTCTGTGGCGATGCGCCCAATAACTGCCGAGCTTTCCGGGCGTCCCTGCGCGCATCTCTCTGCTCGCCGGCGGCAAGGGCGACCAATACGCGCGTGACCGCCCTTTCCCCTAGTTCAAGACGCCGGCGCCGCTGCCATCCAAGTCCGGCCGCGGGAAGACCGACAAGAACACCAAAAATCCGCAGCCCAAGAAATATTGCGACGAACAGCAGAACCAGCGTCAGAATTGCGAACCCAATCGACGTCTCGATCGTGATCGAGCCTATCGATGCGCTGACGCGGCCAGGAAGGTTCGCAAGCTCCCAGGCCGCGACCATCACCACGACACCAACGATCAGAAAGAGAAAAACCCGGCGCATCAGATGTGCGAGGCCATATCGGTCAGCGCGGCGCGCGCGTCTATCAGAGCTTTCGCTTCGGCCAGCCAATCGGACAAGGCGTGAAGCGCCTTCGGATCCAGTTGCGAGGTTTCATGAACAGCCGCCACCAAATCACCTGCCTCCAGTGCCGTACTGGCGTGGGTGAGTCTCAAGGCTGACTCGTCTCCGATGACAACCTCGTCTCCTCGACGCACGGTTACCAAACCTTGAGCTCGCTCCCATACGCGGTCGATGAATGGCCCGTCTGTCGTGCGCGGCTGGCTGACTTCAAGAGCGGCCTGCTCCAGCTTCGGGAACGTCAGGCGCAGATGAGCGATCGTCGGGGGGGCGGCAGTGGCAAAGCGAGCTAGCGCCGGGGGTGCGTCCGGCAGATCGCCCAGTGGCTGCCCATTCCCCAAGGCAAGCGAAGCTGCCTGGATGCGGGCGATGCGATCGAGCCTTTTCGCAACAGCGTCGACGCCGCCGGCCGCCTTCTCAATCGCGCTCAGGCGGCTGGTGTTATTTTCCACCTCTTGTTTGAGGTCATCGATGCCAGACTGAGTTTGCTTCTTGACGACCTCGATACCTGACTGGGTCTGCTGTTTGACACCATCGATGCCGGACTGATTGATCCCGGACAGCGACTCGATCCGGCCCGAGAGAACGTCGAGCCGGCTGGACAACCGCGTCTGATCGGAGACTCGCGCCTCCAAAGCGTCGAGTTGCGCGGTGATCTTGCCGAGATCGGCCGCGGAAGGCGGCCTCGGTTGCTGCTCCAGTCGCGCCAACCGGTCCTCGATTGCGTCAAGCTTCTGCTCGGCCACCCGAAGTTCAGCCATGCGACGGTCAATAGCGCCCGCGGTGGTATCGGCGGGCGTCCCAGGATACTGCCAAAGGTAGACGATCGCGGCGGCAAGCACCACGAATCCGATCGCGCAAAGCCATGGAAGCACGTCCCTTCGCGGCGACCTTGGCGCGGTTGACGGCGGACTGGCTTCAACGGCCGGCGACTCTTCTGCCGGGAGGGATGTCTCGTCACTCATTTCAATAACGCCAGCATTGCATCCTGATTGGGCTTCGAGGCGACGCTGATGCGGCGCCAGGGGAGATCTCTTAATGCCACGGTCGACCGCTCGCTGATAGCCACGGCGTCCACGTCACCCAAGACCTCGTCGAGCTTCGCGGCGCGAATAAGGCGAACAAAATGGCGCGCCGTCTCGGCCGAAAAAAACATGGCTGTCCGCACGTCACGATGACGGAGATGTGCCTCCGCGGCGACCGGCAAGGACGCGCTCGAAACCGCCTCATAGACAGCGCGTCGATGCACGCGAAAGCCTTTCCGTCGCAGGGACATTGCAAGCTCGCTTCCCTGCCCGCGGCCGGTCGGCAGAAACAGGCTGCCATCTCGCGGGGTGAGGGTTTGCGCCACAAGCAAGGCCAGGGCAATCGCGTCGCCGTCAGCGGTCCGAACGCTGTTGAAGCCCGCCTCAGCGGCGCACATCGCCGTGGCGTCCCCAACCGCGAAAGCCGGCAGATCGTGGCAGGCCGGGGGACACCCAGCGACCGCGTTCCGACTGGTGAGAAGCGTTGCCCGCACGCCCGCCGGAAGTTGAGGCGTCTGGCCGATGCGATGGATCGACAAGAGAGGTGCAACCAAGGGCGCCAGGCCCAAAGCCGATACCCGATCCGCGGTCTGGGTCGCGCCTGGCTCCGGTCTGGTGATCAGTACCGACAGCCAAAGCGACACCCTTGTCAAACAACCCCGGACGGTTGATGTGGTGCAAACATTCGCGGCATCGATACCGTGACCCCGTCAACCGCGCCAGTGCCAAAACGGCCGCAACTTCCGCGGCCCTTTACCTCGGAACGTCACATCACCAAGGATTCTGTTGGTCTCATGAGGCCGGTTCTAGGTATCGAAACATCATGCGACGAGACAGCCGCCGCGATCGTGGATGCAAACGGCCGCGTCCTGGCCGAGACATTGGTCAGCCAGATCGCCGAGCATGCGCCGTTCGGGGGAGTCGTGCCGGAAATCGCGGCCAGGGCGCATCTAAACTACCTGCCCGACCAGATTCGCGGGCTTCTCGCGAAGGCCGGTCTTCGATACCGCGAGCTAGGAGCGGTTGCCGCCACCGCCGGCCCGGGCCTGATAGGCGGTCTGATCGTTGGCACTCAGTTCGGCAAGGGTATCGCGCTCGCCCATCAGCTTCCGTTCATTGCCGTCAACCATCTGGAAGCTCATGCCCTGACCGCCCGACTTCCGGGCCTGGTCGGACAAGACGTTCAATTTCCATACCTGCTGTTGTTGCTGTCCGGCGGCCATTCGCAGTGCATCGCCGTGCTTGGTGTCGGAAACTACGTGCGACTGGGGGCGACGGTCGACGACGCGGCCGGTGAAGCGTTCGACAAAGTCGCCAAGTTGCTCGGACTAGGCTGGCCCGGAGGTCCCGCCCTGGAAAAACTGGCACACCACGGCGATCCCGCTCGCTACAACTTTCCCCGTCCCATGCTGCGGCGCCCCGGATGCGATTTCAGCTTTTCGGGATTGAAGACCGCGGTGGCGCAAGTGGTTTCCCGCCTCGCTCCAGAACCTCTCGAAGTTACCGACAAGGCCGACATCGCCGCGGGTTTCCAACAGGCGGTCGTGGACGTGCTGGTTGACCGCACAACCAACGCAACCGCCATGATGCGTCAGGCCTATCCTGAGGCCCGACTGCTCGTCGTCGCTGGTGGCGTCGCGGCAAACGCCCGCATACGATCCGCGCTGTCGCAGGCTGCCGAGCACGCTGGATTCCAAATGGCCGCGCCTCCTGTGCGGCTCTGTTCCGACAATGCCGTGATGGTGGCGTGGGCCGGCATTGAACGGTTGCGCCTTGGCTGGTCCGATGACCTGGACGCCGACGCGCGTCCCCGATGGAACCTGGAGGACCTTCGCGCACGGACCGCCTCCCCATGAATTATCGCCACGCCTTCCACGCGGGCAACTTCGCGGATTGCTTCAAGCACGCTCTCCTGGTGGCCCTGGTCGATGCATTCTCGCAAAAACCCACGCCATTCTTTGTCCTGGACACCCACGCGGGGGCTGGGCGGTATGACCTCGACGCCGAATCCGCGCGGCGAACCGGGGAGGCTGACAGAGGCATCAATCGCTTGTTGCGGCACCCCTCCTCCACCCTCGCCCGCTACCTCGGCTTGGTGGAATCGCTAGGTCTCTACCCCGGCTCGCCGGTGCTGATACGGGCCCTGCTGCGGCCGAGCGACCGCCTGGCCTGTTGCGAGCTTGATCCGGGGGAAGCGCGAACCCTCCGCGGCAACTTTTATCGTGACCCACAAGTCAGCGTGCATGAACGCTCCGGGTGGGAGGCGTTAGGAGGCCTGCTGCCCCCCAAGGAGAAGCGAGGGCTCGTCCTGATCGACCCACCTTTTGAACAAAGCGATGAATTCTCGGTCCTCGCCGATGGTCTCCAGCGCGGATACCGACGATTCGCACAGGGCATTTTCGCGGCCTGGTATCCGATCAAGCGCCTTGCCTCCGCGCGAAGCTTTCTTGCCGAAGTCGAGGCATCCTCGATCCGCGATGTCGTGGCGGTTGAGCTCTATTTACGCGAGGCCACCGATCCGAGCCGCCTCAACGGCTGCGGCCTGCTGGTCATAAACCCACCGTTCGGGTTCGAGGGCCAGGCTGGCCCGATCGCCAATGCGGTACTTGCAAGCCTTGGAGACAACGAACCTCAGGCGCGCGTCGATGTTGTTAGGGTGGCCGGTGAGTAAAATAGCGATCGTCGGCACTGGAGCGTGGGGAACCGCCTTGGCAATACAGGCGATCCGCGCCGGCAACGAGGTATCGCTGGTTGCTCGTGCCGCCACCAAGGCGCGCGCTCTCCAGACCGCCGGGGAGAATTTACGACTGCCGGGTGTCCCACTTCCCGCGCCACTAACGCTTACCGATGCCGTCCCGTCGGGTTGCGATCTGTTGGTTTGGGCCACTCCCACGCAATTCCTTCGTGCCTCCATCATTCAGTTGAATAACACGACCGCCCCCGTCGTCGTCTGCTCGAAGGGGATCGAGGCAAACACCCACATGCTGCCGCTCGAGATAGTCGCCCAGGCGGCTCCGGGCCGGCCACTCGCCGTCCTGAGCGGTCCGAATTTTGCCCACGAGATCGCGGCCGGACTGCCTGCGGCGGCGGTGGTCGCAAGCGTGGACACGAAACTCAAAGACACCGTTCAGGCCGCGCTCGGCACGCCAACGTTTCGGCTCTACGGCAATGACGATCCGACCGGCGTCCAACTCGGCGGCGCGGCGAAAAATGTCATCGCAATCGCCGCGGGAGCCGTAATCGGCGCCGGCTTAGGCGAGAATGCTCGGGCAGCACTTATCACCAGAGGCCTGAGCGAGCTTTCCCGGCTGGTGCTCGCACTTGGTGGTCGGCCCGAGACGGTGATGGGTCTCTCTGGTCTTGGCGATTTACTCCTGACCTGCACCGGTCCTTCAAGTCGCAATTTCAGCCTCGGCCAAGCGCTCGGCGAAGGACGGAGCCTCGTGGAGGTATTGGCGCACCGGCGCGGCGTCACCGAAGGCGTTGCGACCGCGCCCGCACTAATCGCGCGAGCCGGCCCAGTCGAGATGCCCATCTGCCGATCGGTCGCGTCCTTGCTGGCTGGAACCAGCACGCTGCAACAGGCGATTGCGACACTTCTTTCGCGGCCACAGCGAGATGAGTAGCAGCGTCGTCGCGCATCGTGGGTATTTCGCCGCCTCAACGTCCGAGCCACGCGCGCGCCGAATGTGGGTTAATCAGTCAACATGCTGAAAGGTATTCTGACGGTAGGCGGATGGACGCTCGTAAGCCGCGTACTGGGCTTCGGACGCGACATGCTGATCGCCGCCTTGATCGGGACGGGGCCGATCGCGGACGCTTTCTTCGTTGCGTTGAAGCTGCCAAACCTGTTTCGCCGCCTGTTCGGCGAGGGCGCCTTCAACGCCGCCTTCGTCCCCGCCTTCTCGGGCCTGTTGCAGACCGAGGGACCCGCCTCGGCGAAGCGGTTTGCCGAAGAAACCTTTGCCGTCATGACCTTCTGGCTTGGCTTGATGACGGTTGCGGGCGAAATCTTCATGCCCAATCTGATGATCGTGCTGGCGCCAGGCTTCGCCGCCGACCCGGCAAAGTTCGCTCTGGCCGTAAGCCTGTCACGTATCACCTTTCCCTATCTCGTCCTGATCTGCCTCGCCGCCCTGGTATCAGGCGTTTTGAACGGTCTGGAGCGATTTACCGCAGCCTCGGCATCTTACGTTCTGTTCAATATCATTTCGATCGCCTGCATGCTCTGGATGACGCCTTACGTTCCAACCGTCGGCCACGCGCTGTCCTGGGGTGTGACGCTGTCGGGTGTCGCTCAGCTTGGGTTGCTGCTGTTCGCCGTCCGGATGGGTGGAATGGGCCTGTCGATCCCGCGACCTCGGCTCACGCCACAAATGCGCCTGCTGATGCGGCGGATGGCGCCAGGGCTGGTCGGTGCCGGCGTCACCCAGCTCAATCTTGCGGTCGACGTGATCATAGCCAGCCTGCTGCCTCCCGGCACCGTGTCGGTGCTCTACTATGCCGACCGGGTGCAGCAGCTTCCCCTGGGCGTTATCGGGACCGCCGTGGGGACCGCGGTACTGCCGCTGCTGTCCCGCCAGGTGCGCGCCGGCGAGGCGACAGCCGCTATCGGCACCCTGAACCGAGCCATCGAATATGCGCTGTTCCTGACCATGCCGGCCGCACTGGCCTTGATTCTATGTGCCTACCCAATCATCCTCGTGCTGTTCGGTCGCGGCGAGTTCGCGGCAACCAGCGCGCTGTTCTCATCACAGTCTCTCGCCGCCTATGCGGTTGGACTGCCGGCTTTTGTGCTGGTGAAGGTGCTGGCTCCAGGCTTCTTCGCCCGAGGCGACACCAGCAGTCCTGTGAAGATCGGCGTCGCCTGTGTCTTGCTGAACCTTTGCCTCAACGTCGCGTTCATGGTCCCGCTGGCGCATATTGGCCCCGCCCTTGCGACCAGCCTCGCGGCGATCTGCAACGTCGGCGGTTTGGCCTACACCTTGGTTCGCCGTGGGCATCTGCGACCTGATCGGCAGCTCCGCCGAAGGATCCTCGGCATGATCGCAGCCTCGGCTGCCATGGGACTGGTCCTCCTCGCGCTCCGCATCGTGCTAGCTGGGAGCTGGGGCCACGGTATGGTCAGGCTGTTTTCGCTGGCCGGACTGATCGCCGCGGGTGTCGTGACATACGCGGCCGCGGCGCAGGCCTTCGGCGCCTATGACCTTCGGGACATCGCCCGGAACATGTCCCGACGTCGCTTGCGCGGGGCCAACGGATCAGTCATCAGTGCGGCCCCAACGACAGAGACTTAGGCGATGCAGCGTGTCTTCTCCGGAATCCAGCCGACCGGCATTCCAACCCTGGGCAATTACCTTGGCGCTATCCGCAACTGGGTGAAGTTGCAGGAGGATCATGAGTGCATCTATTGCGTGGTTGACCTTCACGCAATCACCACGTGGCAGGATCCGAAGACCCTGCATCAGCAAACGCTTGAAATGACCGCGGTCCTATTGGCTTGCGGCGTCGACCCATCGAAACACATTCTTTTCACCCAGTCCGCGGTACGCGCCCACGTGCAACTTGCATGGATCTTCAATTGCATCGCACGGATCGGCTGGCTCAACCGAATGACCCAGTTCAAGGATAAGGCTGGCAAGGACAGGGAGAATGCATCGTCGGGCTTGTATGTATACCCAAACTTGATGGCCGCCGATATCCACGCCTATCACGCGACCCGAGTGCCCGTTGGTGACGACCAGCGACAACATCTCGAACTGGCCAACGATATCGCGAAGAAGTTCAACTACGATTATGGCGTGGATTTCTTTCCGAACATCGAGCCTCTGGTGCTTGGCCCCGCGGCGCGCGTGATGAGCCTTCGAGACGGCCTGAAAAAGATGTCCAAATCCGATCCGTCGGATCAGAGTCGCATCAATATCAACGACGATGCCGATACGATCGCGCTGAAGATCCGGCGCGCGAAGACTGATCCGCTGCCGTTGCCGACCGAAACGAGTGAGTTGGCCGACCGGCCTGAGGCTCGCAACCTGGTGGGAATATTCGCGGCACTTGAGGGCACCGATCACGCCACCATCCTCCAGCAACATGGCGGCAAGGGCTTCGGACCCTTCAAGTCCCTTCTCACCGGCCTGCTCGTGGAGAAATTGTCACCGATCGCTTCCGAAACACGTCGGCTGCTGGATGACCCGGATTCACTCGTGAGCGTCCTCCGCGCCGGCGCCGAACGGGCCGCGGCAATCGCCGACCCTATTGTCGCGGAAGCCGAACGTCTCGTTGGACTTGTGCCGACGCTACCGTGAATCAGAGCTAAGCTAATCAGCTAGCCCGCACTGCCCTTTTTGCATGCGTCTGCGTGATTTGCGGTTTGCTGAAATTTTCTTCCATCGCGGAGCGGCCGGGGTCGCTGGCGGACTTCGCAGGGGTTTCGCAGGGGCAAGCAGCCCCCGGCGTTCTTATAATCCGACCGCGTTGATCCGGTTGGGTTGGCTCCCCAAGCAGTTGATCCTGCCCGTGCTCGGGCTGCCACGAGGAGCACAGACAAGTTTGAAACCGCAAAACACCCAGACGCACGCGAATGAGATTAAGGCCTACGTCGCTCGGTCAAAGGACATTTTCAACGATGCCTCGCTAAGCGCCTAGGAGCCCGCCACGCCAGATGATTGCGGCGCCGGTTCGATCATCGCCGGGCCGCCGCGTTCGATACGAAAAACCGCCAATCCTCGCCTGACCTGCCCATCCGGCAACAACGCAATCCAGCCGTCCGCTCCAACAAAACCCCCAGCCTGGGTGAGAGAGGCGGCGTCGATACCGCGCGGTCCGGCAACGGCCCGAACGATCGAGGCCGCGTCAAAGGCCAAATCAGCGAGCGCCGGCGGCGGCGCCCCGTACTTCGTCGTATAGTCTTGCTCGAGATTCTGCCGGGCACTGCTGTCCGGGGCGGCATACCAGGCACCGTAAACCGAACCCGACCCGCTCGACGGGGAAGACCACAGAGCGGGTCCGATGATCTGAACGGACGAACGATTGACGTCATAGTACGGCAACACCGCCGCGATCTCCTGCAGATCGTCATGAACATCGGCCAGAAGCAAAACATTGAAACTCGGTGGGGGGATCGGTGTCTTGGCGAGGTCCTGCGCCTCGTGCCGCCCTTCGGATGTTCCCAAGGCTCGCGCCGCCTTGATCTTTGCCTCGATCGGCCCACGGCGATTGGCATAGTCGGACAGGTCCCGCGTGGCGGCGGTGATCGCCCCCATGCCAGGCGAATGCATCCGCACCACCGGCGCCGACAAGCCTGCGGCGGCAGTCGAATTCGTCAGAGCGGTCGCCAAGGCTCGTCCGAAATCTGAGTCCGGCAGCAAGGCCGCGAATTGCGTTTTGCCCTGCCCTTGCGCCGCGGCAACCAATCGACGGATTTGCTGATCCGGCGTTATGCCGATCGCCCACACGCCGGGCTGCGATTGAGCCGCGTCATTGGTGAACGCCAGAACCATGATGCCGGCAGACTTTGCGATCGGCGCCACCGCCGCCGTTTCCGCCGACGTGAGCGGACCCAGAATCACGCTGTCGCCGTTGCTGATCGCCGTTTTGGCCGCGGCGGCGGCCCCCTCCGCCGTCCCCCCGGTGTCGATGATATCCAGATCCGGTGCACCACCTTTCGGCAGCGCCAACTGGGCAGCCTGCGCCAGAACCTGACCCGTATCCGCGCGCGGCCCGGTCACCGGAAGCAGGATAGCCGCCTTCTGGCCTGACGCCCCCTGGCCCGGGCCGCCAAGGCCTAGCGGTCGAGACCCGTTGGCACCAGATTGGTCTCCAGGACCATAGATCCCGGAAAGGCCCCCGGCGCAGCCCGACATTGAGAGTGCGATGACAAGGAGTAAGAATGCCCGATAATGCATCGCCTGCGTCTCCCGATGATCACCGGGACGGCAAACCCGCCCCGCTGTCTGGCCTTGTGCTTGTTTCCACCCCGATCGGCAACCTGGGGGACCTCACCGCGAGAGCGCGCACCATCCTGGAGAACTGCGACCTTGTCCTCTGCGAGGATACAAGGCGCACGAGCAGACTATTGTCCGCACTGGGAATTCATCCCCGGACAGAGACGCTTCACGATCACAACGAGGACGCTCGCATTCCCGCGATTGTGGCCAAATTGCGGGCTGGTCAGATAATCGCCCTGGTCTCCGACGCCGGCACACCCCTCGTGTCCGATCCCGGTTACAGATTGGTACGTTCGGCAATCGAACACGGGATTGCCGTGACGGCGGCTCCCGGCCCGACAGCCGCGGTGATGGCATTGACATTGTCCGGGCTCCCTCCCCTTCCCTTCATGTTTCTGGGATTTCCTCCCCCGAGACAGGCCGCGCGCCGAGCGGCTTTCAGTGGGCTGCGCGCCGCCGAGCGAGCTGGGCTGCATGCAACTCTTGTTTGGCATGAGGCCCCTCACCGCTTGCTTGAGACGCTGACCGATCTGCATGACATCTTTGGAGACCGAACAGGCGCGATCGCACGAGAGCTGACGAAACGATTTGAAGTGGTCGAGCGAGGCCGATTGAGCGCACTGCTTACTTGCTTCGAACGACAACCTCCGCGCGGAGAAATCACCCTGCTCATCGGGCCGCCAGAGGACAAAGATCCTGAGGATCTGGATCAGAAATTGCGCGAAGCCCTGGCCAGCCACACCACCAAGGACGCGGCGGCATTGATCAGTATCGCAACCGGGCTGCCAAGGAAGCTCGTCTACGCACGGGCGCTGGAACTCGGGGGCGAGCTCTCTTCGCCCGATTGATCCGTGTTGCTGCCGCAATCGAAACTGTCGCCCGCGTCCAGTTGATCACAGGCCCATTGAGCGGCATCGGCCACCACAGGATCCGGATCGGACCGAAGCAGGTCAGCCCGCGGCCGCAATGTTCGGTCTCGCGAGTTCCCAATCGCGATTAAAACGTTCCGGATAAAGCGATTTCGCCCGATTCTCTTGATCGGCGACCCCGCAAACGTGGTTCTGAACGATCGGTCGTCCAGCGTGGCAAGGTGACCGAGATCGGGCGCCGTCAGGTCGGCTCGTCCGATGACTTGCGTGTGAGAGGTCGGTCGAGCAAACTTGTTCCAGGGACAAACCGCGAGGCAGTCGTCGCAGCCATATATACGATTGCCCATCAGCGGCCGGAGCTCCGCTGGTATTGGGCCTCGGTGCTCGATCGTAAGGTAAGAAATGCAGCGTTTTGCATCAAGCTGATGCGGAGCCGGAAAGGCTTTGGTAGGACAAATGTCGAGACACCGCGAACAGGAGCCACAGTGATCCGATGCGGTCTGATCCGAATTCAGCTCCAGGCTGGTAAAGATCTCCCCGAGAAACAGCCATGATCCGTGCGACCTCGATACAAGGTTGGTATGCTTTCCCTGCCAGCCAAGGCCACCACTCTGCGCCAGAGGCTTTTCCATGACAGGCGCGGTGTCGACAAATACCTTGACCTCACAGTCGAAGCGGGCAGCAACGAACTGTGCAAGATGCTTTAGCTTTCCCTTGATGACATCGTGGTAGTCCCGGTTTCGTGCGTATACCGAAATGGCGCCGTGGCTGCGCCTGGCGAGGATCTCGAGTGGGTCATCCGTCGGCGCGTATGAAAAGCCCACGACGATCGCGCTCCTGGCGGCGCTCCACAGTGATTGAGGATCACTCCGCTCCTCCACCCTGGACGCAAGCCAATTCATCTCGCCGTGGTAACCCGCTCCCAGGAAGGCTTCGAGGTGTTCCCTCGCCTTCGGTGCAAGGTGGGCGCGACAGAATCCGACCGCATCAAATCCAATCGCCAGCGCCCGGTCTCGAATCGCTTGCCGCGGATCGAGTGGGCGCTTCCCCAAAGGCCGATCTACCGCATCCACGACTGCCTGGTCCCGACGGGCTCGCGCGTCAGAAATGATACTATCGGCCACGATAGGGAGGTACGTCCTGCGATGGAATCCATGCTCCGGCCGGAGGCGAGCCGTTTTGCCAGAAGATATCAATCGGAATGCCTCCTCTCGGGTACCAGTAAGCGCCTATCCGCAGCCATACCGGGTCCAGCGATGATATCAAGCGACCCGAGATTTCCATGGTACAGGCTTCATGAAAGGTCTTATGATTACGATAGGAACTCAAAAACAGCTTGAACGACTTGCTCTCGACGATCCTTTCATTAGGAATGTAATCTATCACCATGTGTGCAAAGTCCGGTTGGCCGGTAAGCGGGCAAAGCGACGTGAACTCCGGACAGGTCAGGCGTATCACATAATCCTTGCCGATTGCGGGATTTACCATCCACTCAAGCTCGGCCTCCTCTGGACTTGATGGTCGCGGAGCATCTCGTCCCAGTTGCGTAAGGTGAGCGTATTGTTCCTCCTTCATGATGAATCCTCCGGTTCCAACCATCCTCTCCGAACTCTACTCGCGTACACCGAGAGCTGACCATCCAGGATCGACCGGCGAAGGCCCCGCATGAGTGACTGATAATAGGAAAGATTGTGCCAGGTGAGCAGCATGGGTCCCAGCATCTCCTTCGCTCGAAACAAATGATGCAGATACGCTCGCGTATGCCGAGCGCAGGCAGGGCAGGCGCAGGCGGCGTCGAGTGGGCGAGGATCGTCGGCATAACGAGCATTGCGCAAGTTTCGCACGCCTGAGGAAGTATATGCGCGAGCCGTGCGTCCGGCCCGGGTTGGGATGACGCAATCGAACATGTCGATACCGCGCTCCACGGCACCGATGATGTCATCAGGCGTGCCGACGCCCATGAGATAGCGCGGCGCGTTAACCGGCAGGTGAGGCACGGTTGCATCCAGCACCGCCAACATCATCTCTTGGCCCTCCCCTACGGCGAGTCCGCCAATCGCGTAGCCGTCAAACCCGATGTCCTTCAGCGCGGCGGCGGACCGCAGCCGCAGATCAGCAAAGGTGCTTCCCTGAACGATAGAGAACAGGCCGTAGCCAGGGCGCCGACGATAGGCCTGCTTCGACAGCGACGCCCACCGGATGGACAGTTCCATCGATTGCGCGGCTGCCTCGTAGTCCGCGGGAAAAGGTATACACTCGTCCAGCACCAAGCTGATCGTCGCGTCGAACGTATGCTGCAACTCGATGGAGACAGAAGGCGTAAGGCGGTGTCGGTTGCCGTCGATATGCGACCGGAAATCGACACCATCCTGATCAATCTTGCGTAGACCCGCCAGTGACATCACCTGAAAGCCGCCCGAGTCCGTCAAAATTGGCCCCGGCCAATCCACGAACGCATGCAGGCCTCCCAAAGACCCGATACGCTCGGCTCCGGGCCGCAGCATCAGGTGATACGTGTTGCCGAGGATACATTGCGTGCCTGTGCTACGGACCGCTTCCGCGGTCATCGCTTTCACCGTGCCGACGGTCCCGACAGCCATGAATGCGGGCGTCTCGACCGGCCCGTGCGCCGTATCCAAGACACCGGTGCGCGCCAAGCCGTCGCAGCCGAGCACTGTGAGGCGGCACGCTGGGACGAGGGACCGATCTGTCATGGGGATTGCCTAGGACCGGAACCGCTGCTCTGACAAGGCTGCCGGAGCACCGGGCGCATCTCCCGGTCAACCGAGCGCCGCGCCGGCGTTGCACGAACCCTCGCAAATCGCCTGGCTGCTCACCGCCACCCAGCAGACGCCCATCATCGCAGCTCGGGTGGCACCGCGCATTCCAGGACCATTCCACGCGGGGGGAATGGTCGGTGACCCGGCGACGCTGAAAAAAAGCTTGACCAAATACCCCGGATTGGCTTATATTCCTAGGTAAGATAGCTGTTAAAGGCGGCGCGACGGACATGGCCGAGTCTTATGGCCTTGTTCTCCCCGATTTTCATATCCTGCCATTACACTCGCGCCCACAAGAAAGGAGCGATTGCGACCCATCTTCACAAGTGCGCCACGTTTGACTCCGACAGGCCACGAATTGCCGGAATCCCGCACTATCGGCAACGGTCTGGTCTAGAGCTTGGTCTATGCTGATCTTTTTGGACAAAGTCTTTACTCCAGAAGCAGAATTCGATGCTGTCTTCGTGATTGGGCGCTGGAAGCGCTACGTGAAGCCGGCCAACGTCCAGCGGCCCATCATCTGCTTTTGATAAGCGAACTCGAGCAATTATCGAGTGGGGCGTCTGATCGGCTTATGGTTCTGATGCCGCCCGGTTCGGCGAAATCAACCTATGTATCCGTCTTGTTTCCAGCGTGGTGGTTCACACAGCACCCGCGATCATCGATCATCAGCGCATCACATTCATCTGGCCTCGCTTCTCACTTCAGTCGACGCGTGAGAGCCCTGATCCTGGCCAATGAGGCGTCGCTAGGCTTCGGATTGGCACGAGACCAACGATCGTCCCAGACCTGGTCGACGACGAACGGTGGTGACTACTTCTCAATCGGCGTTCGCGGAGCAATCACTGGTAGACGGGCTGACCTGATCGTGGTGGACGACCCCGTCAGGTCTCAAGCCGACGCCGAGAGTGCTCGTCAGCGTGATTACATCTGGGAATGGTTCAAGTCCGATCTGACGACCCGTTTGCGGCCCGGAGGCAAGGTGGTTCTCATCATGACCCGCTGGCATCCCGATGACCTCGCGGGCCAGCTCCTCGCGCGAGCAAGGTCGCAGTGGCGAGTTATCCGCCTACCAGCTCTCGCGGAGGTGGACGACCCGTTGCGGCGGATGGAGGGTGAGCCGTTGTGGCCAGAATGGGAAGACCGAAGCGCCCTTCTGCGTAAGCGGGAACTCATTGGCGAGCGAGCTTGGTCAGCCCTTTTCCAACAGGACCCGCATCCCGCCGGCGGCAAACTCTTTGCCGTCGTCCACATCGCCATGATCGAACCCCAAGAGGTGGGGCTCTCAAGAGCCACGATCAGGGCATGGGATCTCGCCGCCACGGGAGCCACCGGCCAAAACGACCCGGATTGGACGGTCGGGCTCAAACTGGCCCAGCAATACGATGGACGCTATGTCGTATTGAACGTCCTTCGCATTCGCGGAACACCCCGCCAGGTAGAAGACCTTGTTGTCAAAACCGCCCATCTGGACGGCACCGCTGTCATCGTGGGAATTCCGGAAGACCCGGGCCAAGCTGGCAAAAGCCAAATGGCTTACCTGACCCGACAACTCGCTGGCTTTCATGTCATTGCCGCGAGAGAGACCGGGTCGAAAGCAACCCGCGCAATGCCAGTCGCGTCGCAGATCGAAGCCGGAAATCTTGGAATTACGCGGGCTGATTGGAACCAGTCATTTATCGATGAGTTGCGCGACTTCCCTTTCGGCCACAAAGACGACCAAGTAGATGCGCTGGTTCGTGCCTTCACCACTTTAGCCGCAAGATCACGTCCGACGAAGTCCATTACGCTGCCTCTATTCACCCGCTGACATTTGCCAACACCAGCTTCGGAAATACATGTTTGACACTCTTTGCGAACTGATCCCGAGGGATAGCGACTATCCCGACCGAGTGCGGCAGCTCAACATCCTGAATCGCGTTTTGGACGGCACCCTCTATGACGTCCTGCCATATCACTTCCATCAGGAGCGAAGCGAGCTCGGCGAATACATACCGCTGAGGCAACGCCGGCCAAGCGTACGATATCCGCTTTCCCGCATCGTCGTCGAGGATAGTGTCTCGCTGTTGTTCGGCGAAGGACATTTTCCAACAATCGACAGCCCGGACAGCACAGTACGCCAGGTCTTCGCAAATATCGTCAAGGAAATCCACCTCAACAGGACCATGATCGACGCGGCAACGAAAGGTTCGGTCGGTTCGACAGCTCTTCTCATGCGCGTTCTGAAGGGGCGTATCTTCGTTGAGGTACTCGACACGACTTACCTCACTCCGACCTGGGATCCCTATGCGCCCGATACACTCTTAAAGGTCGACGAGCTCTACAAGACATCCGGCGCCGCCCTGGTCGCCAACGGTTACAGTATCGAAAACCCGGACCAGCAATTTTGGTTCGCAAGGCGGTGGGATTCGGACGGCGAAATCTGGTTCGATCCCGCTCCCACTGACGTCCCGAACCCACTGACCATAGACCCTGACAGGACGGTTGCCCACAAGCTGGGTCTTGTCCCGATCGTCTGGATCAAGAACCTTCCGGGCATTGCCGCTACCGGAGATAGGTCAGACGGTGCCTGTACTTTCGCCGCCGCTATGCATATGCAGGTCGAGATCGACTACCAGCTCAGCCAGGCGGGGCGGGGTCTCAAATACAGCAGCGACCCAACCCTGCTTTTGAAGGATCCAACGCTGTCCGACGGCGAGATCATCAAGGGCGCGGGAAATGCCTTGATCGTTTCTGAAAAAGGCGACGCCCGACTTCTCGAAATTGCAGGCACCGCATCAAGTGCTGTCATCGACTACGTTCGGACACTGAGGGAACTTGCTCTGGAAAGCATCCATGGCAACCGCGCGAGCCCCGAACGGATAACCTCAGCCCAGTCAGGCCGCGCTTTGGAACTTCTGAATCAAGGCTTGATCTGGCTGGCTGACAATTTGCGGATTAGTTACGGCGAGACCGCTCTGATACAGCTCACACGCCTTATTGCTCGTGCTTCTCAGACCTACCAGCTCGTCATCCTGGGCGAGGAAATCGACTCCATCGATCCAGGCGTTCCGCTTAGCTTGAAATGGCCCAGATGGTATCCATCCTCGGCCGAGGACCGCCAAAAGGACGCGCAGTCCCTAACCGCACTGATGGCGGCTGGGTGTATTGGTCGGCAGACCGTGCTGAAAGCGATCGCAAGTTCCTATGATATCGAATTTATCGAAGATGAGACTGATCAAACAATGAACGACGCGGACCTCCCAGATGCAAATGGATAATACTTCCGAAGATCCTCCGGCTTTGCCAGAGCAAACGGTCAAGACGCCTGAACCCGGGAACAGCGCGGACGAGATCAAGAAGATCCGGGACGATTTTCAGTCTCGCCTGATAGTCGCAAGCCTTCAAACCGAAGCCGTCCGTGCCGGGATGATTGATCTTGACGGCCTCAAACTGGCGAACCTCTCTGATGCCAAACTCGGCCCCGACGATAAGGTCGTCGGCGGCCGCCAGATCATCGACGACCTACGCCGAAATAAGCCCTGGTTGTTCACCACCTCGTCCACTTCAAGCGTGGCAGAGGCTCCGCCTTCGAAACCGATCCGCCAGAAGACAGCCCTCGAAATGACGGAAGAAGAATACGTGGCCGCGCGGGCAGCCGTGACGCGGCAAAGTTTTTGACGCCTCCCCACGGATTTCAGTCAAAACTCTTCCTATAGGAACGATCGATGGGTATCCAAAACTTTCCTGCTTCACTTCAGCCTATCATTCAGCAGGGCTTCCTGGAGCGAGAGTTTGCTCAAGCGCTGAGTTCCAAGCTAGGATACCGGGCTTGCGCGGATCGAGTGCCCATAGCCGTCGGCATTGGTGAGACCTTGACGAAGACCCGAGCCGGCCTCAAGCCCTCGATTACCGTACCTCTCGCGCCGGCGATGAACACAAATCTCGATAACGGATTGACCCCGACCACCTGGGGCATCGAACAGTACACAATTTCAATCAATCTCTATGCTGCCACGGCAGATCTGAACATGGTGACGCAGCGGGTCGGGATAGCCTCACAGTTCCTGCACAACGCCTACGTGAATGGTGATCAAGCCGCACGCAGCCTGGACGAGTTGGGACGCAACGCTCTCTTTGCCGCCTATCTAGGGGGCAACACGCGCGTGCGGACAAGTCTTTCGAGTGCCGGTCCGACAATCTCCGTGGACGATATACGCGGTTTCCAGGTGACCTTCGTAAACGGCGTTCAGCAGGTTGTCAGCAGCAGCGCCCCGATGACGGTCACGATTGGAGCCAACGCCTATATGCTCGTTAGCTCGGCGCTGGACTCGAGCAACGTATCAACCTCGCCGAACGGTCTCTCTGGGACCCTTACGCTGTCCGGCAACGTCTCGACGTCGGACGGCACGGCCGGAAATACAGTCGTGGCCGCCAATGGCGCCACGATAGTGCGTCCCTCGCAACGAACGAACACGTCACAGATCCTCGCTTCCGACACGCTGTCGATGTCCTGCCTCTTGGATGCAGTGGCGAAACTGCGCCTCAACGCCGTTCCCCAAATCGACGGCGCTTATAATTGCTATCTTGATCCGGTTTCGTCTCGCCAGCTTTTCTCTGACCCGGACTTCAAGCAACTCTTTCAAGGAGCGACATCCTCCAATCAGGCCTTCAAAAATGGCATGACAAATGACTTTCTCGGACTACGATTCGTTCCAACCACCGAAGCCTTCGTCCAGAGTCACCCTACCCTGTCAGGCTTGATGATCCGCCGACCGGTCATATGTGGACTAGGCGCCCTCATCGAGGGCGATTTCGCAGGCACGGCAAGTCGCGACATCGTGCCTGCGGACTCACTTGTCTCAATGGTCGACGGCATAGCAATGGTCACGCGAGAGGCAGTCGACCGATTGCAGCAAATCATTGCCCAATCTTGGTATTGGATCGGCGGTTTCTGTGCCCCCTCCGATACGACAACGAATTCCACCGTCATTCCAACGGCCACGAACGCTGCGTACAAGCGGGCAGTCGTCGTCGAGCACGTAGGGTAAATTAACCGAAAGGGACAAATCGGCATGCCACTCGGTTCGATCAGTCCATTCCGTCCCACAGGTACCGTCAGCGTGTCGATCAGCAATGTCTCGGCAAATGCGCCCCTCACTGGCGGAGGCGATTCGGTTGTCGTCACCAACCCTTCGACTGCGCTCGCTTATATCAGGTTCGGCGCTGATGCGAGTGTTGTTGCATCCACCTCCGACATGCCAGTTCTTCCTGGCAACCGTGTTATATTATCGGTGAATAGTCTCATCACATTCGGAGCAGCCGTTGCGCCATCGGGCAGCGGCAGTGTCCTGTTCAGCCGCGGCGACGGGTCCGTCGTGTGAACCCTCTTTCGGACTCCGAACGAGTGGATATCCGGCGTTTTTGTGGCTACCCGGCTTACGGAGCCGCGCCAACCGGTATGCAGTCCTGGCGATTCTTCACAGTGTATGGCTTGCTCGAGTTCAGACTTACCAATCTTTCGGCGAATGAGATCACGGTGGTGCGACGCTACCTTGGCACGCTTATCACTCTTGAAGTTGCCGTAACCGCGGCCAGTGACAATCTTGACACCGATCAAGCGGCGGTGTGGACGAGGAACAAAGCAGAGGTCAGCGACAGGATCGGTCTGCTGGATGTGTGGAGGCGGAGACTTTGCGGATTTATCGGCATCCCCGCCGGACCCGCGCTATCGGACGGTGCAGGCGTGTTGGTTGTTTAAATCATGGACAGCAAACGCCTCCAGGACCGCCAGTATTACGGCCTCGGGATCGCCGCTCGCCGTACAGGCGACCCCACGGATGCCTTTCGTCCCAACGGCCCCTTTCGTCCGCTTGACAGTGTCAATCGTTTCCTTCGACTTGCCGCATCATTTCTGCCAATGGGAGCGGGTGCCACCCGAGCCAACGGATATGGTCTTGCACTGTGGCAGGGACTCTTCGATGCGGCTTATACAATGCCTGGCGACTATCTTGTGCAACGACATCGGATCTTTTTCATTGCTGCTCAGCAGCCACTTCTTCCCGTGCTCTGTATTCAAACCAATCGGACGATATCCGTATCCCGGCCATCCTTGCAAACAAGTGCAGCCAGCAATCCCTACGGAGGCTACACGGGCAGTGGAACCTCCATCCTGATGGAAGCATGGCCGGCCAGCGTCCTTGGAGAGACTGGCAGGGGGGAACCCGCAGCCGGACTACCGACAGACCTGGCTATTCCTTCCATCGCTATCTTGCTTCCCGCATCGCCGGGTATCACGTTATCTCCCGGCGATCTGATTAGTGATGATCTGCAGCGTAGTGCAATCATCGTCGGTTCCGAGTTGACTGATCTGGGCTGGCGACTGACCGCCAAATTGGCGACCACCTGATGGCTGACATATCCGATATAGAACAAGCACTGGCAGACGAAATAACAGGGCTGCTCTATCCACTCGGTCCGATGCAGGCCAGCATAATCGGTGTGACCTGTCGTATTTACCGGGGATGGCCAAACTCCGCGACCCTCAACTCCGACCTCGCTGCCGGCGTCGCTAACGTAACGGTCGTCTCCGACAACGAGGCCGGAGCCGTCACCACTCGATATCTTCGGGAGTGGCAGTACAATTCGGCGGTTCCTGGCGTGACGGCGGAAGTCGCTGGACAGACAATATCAATCGGCGGTGATCCCCGTGTTGGCGATGTCGTGGGAGCCCTCGTGGATGGCCGCGCTTATGCCTACCGGGTCACTACTGGCGTTTCGCAAGATCTTGTGGCAGCCAATTTATGCACGGCAATACAAACCAATAGGATCGCTACCGCGCATGGACCTCGCATCAACCTGCCTGGAGCAGCCGCAATTCTAGTCCGGGCCGTATGCGATAATAACGCCTATTATGAAGGACGTCGCCAAGAGAAGGACGTTCGTGCAATCTGTTGGTGTTCCACCCCAGTGGTAAGAGAACTCCTTGTCGTCGGCAATAGACCTATCCGTTGCCCAAACTCCGTTTTTGCGGCTGGCGGATACCACGCTGGCACGTGTAAGATATCGAAATACCACGACCTCCGACCAGTCCCAGAATGCACTGCTCTATCGGCGAGACCTCATCTACACCATCGAATATCCTACAGTGATATCCGTCAGTCTGCCGTCCATGCTGTTTGGCGCCGCTGCCATCAATAGCCAAATCACTTTCGGTTAGGTGTATTATCGTGACAGAGAAATTGGTCGTGACGAAGTCGTTTCAGTCCTTCGTACGAGGCGATATAATTACCGACTTAGTCAAAATCCAGCAGATCCTCGGCAGCGACCACGCCGGATGCGTGCGACCGGTCATTGTGACCGTGCACGGGGAGGGCTGACACCATGCCGATAATCCAGCAGGGCAGTATAAATACCACGTCGCTGATCGTGCCTGACCTGTACGTCCAAATAGTCCCGCCGCAGAATCTCGGTACTGAACGGCGTTCCAACCAATGTCTTAGGAGTCGTGGGCACGGCATCCTGGGGTCCAGTCAATGAACCAATTGTCACGGCCACAATGGCCGATTATGCTCAAATGTTCGGGCAAATCGTTTCGCGAAAATATGACATGGGCACACAAGTCGCGACCGCGGTCCAGCAAGGGGCACAGAATTTTCGCTGCGTAAGGGTGACCGACGGTACCGACACGGCGGCGCACAACTCAGTCCAAGGTTCGAACGCAAGCTTCACGGCCCTCTATACCGGCGTGCTCGGCAACAGTATCACGATCACACTCGGCGCCGGTAGCAAAACAAACACCTGGCTCTTGTCAGTCGTGGCACCGGGACTTCAACCCGAGCTATACGACGGGCTGACAGGCAATGGCGCGGCGTTCTGGACCGGACTGGCCGCGGCTGTGAATTCGGGGCTCGGGCCGCAGCGAGGGCCGTCCCAGTGTGTTGTCGCCAGTTCGGGCGGAACAACTGCATCGCCCGCGCCATTCCTGATGACGCTGGGATCAGGTTCCCCTGGTACCGACGGCGCCGCGCTCACAGCAGGAGCCCAACTAGTCGGCGTCGATGGAACGACGCGCAAAGGCATGTATGCGTTGCGATCACAAGGGTGCGGCCTCGCGTTGCTCGCAGACTGCGACGATGCGACCACATGGACGATCCAGTCCGCCTTCGGCCTGCAAGAAGGGATCTATATGATCCTGACAACACCGCCAGGCGACATCATCAGTAATGCAGTTGCAACGATGAACCAGGCTGGTCTCGACGCTTACTCGGCTAAACTGATGTTTGGCGATTGGCTTTGGTGGTCAGATCAGGTGAACAACACCATCAGACTTGTGTCGCCACAAGGTTTCGCCGCCGGCCGCCTATCGAACCTGTCACCAGAACAGTCAAGTCTGAACAAGCAAATCTACGGTGTCGTGGGAAGCCAGCGGTCCGGCGCTCCTGGCTCCGGGTGGAACACAGCGTACTCATCCGCCGATCTCAGCGTGTTGCTCGCGGCAGGGATCGATGTGATCTGCAATCCACAGCCCGCCGGTTCATTCTGGGGTGTTCGAGGCGGTATCAACACCTCCTCGAACGCAGCCACCAATGGCGATAACTATTCACGCCTGACAAATTACATTGCGGCGACACTGGCAGCCGGGATGGGCCAATACGTCGGCAAAGTGATCAACCAAGATCTATTTCAGCAGATCCGATCAACTCAACTTTCCTTCTTGAACAACATGCTCGGCCAGGGGTTGCTCGGGAGTACCTGATGGCTCGCTGCCATTTAGTGTCATCTGCGACACTACAAACAATCCCTCTTCTCGTACCGGCCTCGGATATGTCCAATCCGACGCGCAGGTCCAGTACCAGGCGATCAACGAAAGATTCATTGTTAATGTCGAAGGTGGTCAGACGGTCCAGGTGTCGCTCCAGACCTTGCCAGCCGGCCAAGTTGGTTAGGAGAACAGGTAATGGCACTAACTGACTTTTCCATTGGTCGCGACACGCAACTGGTCGTCATGGGGCCAAGTGGACGTGTCGATATTAGTCACGTAACGGGCTTCGAAAGCCGACAACTCACCGCGCCTGTGCGTGTGGCTCGTATCGACGGAACTCAACTTGGCGCTGAACTGCCGAAAGGTTGGGAAGGAAGTTTTGAAGTAGAGCGAGGAACCTCGGCCCTTGACGATTTCATAGCAGGAATAGAACAGGACTTCTATAATGGTACTAGCACCGGGTCCGGTTCCATGTATCAGTATATTACCGAAAACGATAGCTCAACGTCCACTTATCAGTTCGATGGCGTCGTTTTCAAATTCGCTAACGCAGGCATGTGGAAGGGCGACTCCAGCGTTAAGCAGAAGCTGGAATTCTTCGCGACCCGAAAAAGGAGAATCTGATGAGTGCTACTCAGGCTGTTCTGAGCGGTAGAACCCACACGTTCTCGACGAGCGATAAAAATGGCCGAAAGTTCGTGCTCCGTGTACTGACAGCGCTTGATACGCTGCGTCTATTTAAGGCGGCTGGGCCTGCACTTTCGCAGAATGAGCCCTGGCTGGCGATGGCAAGTCTCGCCAGCTCGGTGCAAGAGATTGAGGGTGTGCCGGTGCCGGCACCGATCAGCGAAGCTCAGATCGAGGCACTAATCGATCGGCTGGGAGAAGACGGTTTGGCGGCGATCGCCACCGCGATGGATGACCAACAAACCATTGAGAGCCCCGAACACGTGGGAAACTTGCGCGGCACCCCATTCTGATTGACTGCCTATACTTGGTAAGGCATGGGGTGCCATTCGATATTGCCTTCTCTCTGCCTACGGTGGAAAGAATGGCGTATGTTATAGCAATCGGAACGCTGGAAGGGTACACCTTCGATTGGAATGCCTTCGTCTGGGAATAGACGGGCCTCCGCCTCCGCGCAGGA
Source organism: uncultured Alphaproteobacteria bacterium (assembly GCA_963758415.1). Taxonomy (GTDB): domain Bacteria; phylum Pseudomonadota; class Alphaproteobacteria; order Acetobacterales; family Acetobacteraceae; genus Rhodopila. The sequence continues at coordinate 153,472 of CAVWVL010000002.1, forward strand.
AGTCGTCCTCCTCAATACAATTGCCGCCCGTCGAAAACGACCTCCGTGTCACCAATTGGTTGAGGCGATGAAGGACTATATAGATTCGAGCAGACCTCGGGTTGCGTGGTACCTTTCATTCCCGCGGATTTCGCAATCATCGCGGCAGTCGCTTGCTCCGTCTCCTCAACGTCCGGTGGTCATCCGTCATGATGCCGGAACATGGCATACCTCCAGTATGCAGCTATACAATAATCCCGCGATCCATCAGAACTCCGCGGTCAAACCATCCCATTACAAGCAGCCTCAGACGAAATCTCAAGCCTCCTTTCGCTACGTCAATCAATTATCCACGAAGACTATCCGTATCCCTGCCAACTTGGCGTCAGGTACAGGCCGTTCTGGTCCTTTGGCGATTTACCAGGAAATACCCCGCAGGCTGCCCAAACCGTCAGGAGCGCCGCCGTACGCCCATTCATCTTCGATCAAGACGGCACCTCAGGTTCCAAACCCGCCTTCAGCTACTTCGTTTCAAGCGCCTCGGAGCATTTCGAAACGGCCGCCTGTCCGACCCGTCGTCTCTTTGGCTCCGCCGTCAAACGATCGGAGTCCAAGTCGATCCGAAGCGTTAGTTGACGCAGCCGGCCGAGAGGATTCTCCAAAGATAAGAAACCCACGATGTCAAGGTGACCGCAGGGATACAGGCGGACTGTGGCAAGCGGAGACCACGCACGGCAGGGAGCAGTCATTGCCCACGGTAGATCGCCAACCACCATCGGACGAGAACAGCGAAGCCAGACAAAACGCTGGTGCGACATTGCATCTCGATGGCGCCGCGCTGGGACGCTGGACGATCCAGCATATCGAACGTGCATTGGCAAGACCCTCTAACGGAATGACCGGTGTCGATCCACGAGCAACGATGCCCCGAGGGCACATCTCTCCATTCTAAATCCCCCTCGGTACGGTTGCCGGCTCCTAAATCAAGTCATAGTCAGGTGATCCCTTGAGCAATCAAGCCATGGCAATCGGTCCTATCAACTTATACGATTTCGAAATACCCACTTCGATCCGGTTTGGCGGTCGACAGAAGCTCGTGACCCATAGGACTTCCAATGGCACACGTTTCATCGAGCCCCTCGGACCCGACGACAGCAAGATTTGCTTCGAAGGCATATTCTCCGGTGCGCCCGCGGAAGCAAGGGCACGAGAGCTCAATAATTTACGACTATCCGGGGCTCACGTTTGGCTGACTTGGCAGTCTTTCCGCTATAAGATTATCGTCGAGGAATTTACCGCGACGTATAACAGTCGATGGTGGATACCATATCGAGTAAGCTGCGTCGTCGTCCACCAGTCGGGGATCAACGCGTCTTCGCTCCTCACCATGCAATCAATCGTGTTCGGAGCCTTAGCAGTTGCCGAAGGCGCTCTCATCGGTAGTGGAATCGACACGTCGGCCTTGTCGACTGCGATCACGAACCGCGATTCCTTGACTTTCGGAACATCCGCCAATACCTCGGCTATTGCAGCAGCCAATCAAGCTTTCTTCATGGTCCAGGCCAGTATCGACTCAGATTCGGCTTTGCTTATCAACTCTCTCAACAACTCAGAATTCAACGCAGGTACAGCTTCAACATTCGGCGCACAGGTAGGCTGTTCAGAATCGCTGGCCAACGCAGCCGTTGCTAGAGCGCATATCGGAACGATAGGTAGGAACCTTATTTCGTTAGGAACATAATTTGACAAGACTGACAGTGACCGGGGGGAACCTCTTTCAGATTGCGGCCGTCACTCTCGGCGACGCCCTGCAATGGGTAAACATTGCTCAGGTAAACGCGATTGCGGATCCATTCATCGATGGACAGACGAACTTGATCATTCCTATCGCGTCATCCGCATTCTCCGGCGGTATCGGGTCACAGTAACTCTTGGCAACGGGCGCATGCGCATGAGTCTCAAGGTCTCGGTCAACAATGTCCAGGTGTCAGGTTTGCTCCAGGCCACCATTACGACAAGCAACTATTTCTCCGCGGACTCATTCTCACTAGCTTTTGCGTTGGGACCCAGCTCGTTGGCCGACCTCGAACCGTGGGCAACATCCCCCGCTCCCAGCATCACCGTGGCTGAATCGGGTCCCCCTATTGCTGCAAACCTGATAACCGGCGCAGCCGACTCCCTCATCATCGATCCAATCCAGCGGACCATCACTATCGAGGGGCGTGATCTTTCCGCCCGCCTTATAGACTCGTGTTCCCAGCGGGACTTTGTCAATCAGACGGCATCGGAAATAGTTGAGACGATAGCGAGCGATCACGGCCTGTCGGCTCAGGCAACCGCGACATCAGGGAATGTCGGCCGCTATTTTGGGGACGGATTTACCAAACTTTCCCTCGGTCAGTCCTCAAGAGCGCGGTCTGACTGGGATCTCATCGCCCAACTTGCGCGGGAGCGCAACTATGACGCGTTTGTTCAGGGAACAGCGCTAGTATTCCAACCTGCCGCGGACGCCTCGCAAATTTCGTTACAGATTTCTCCGGGGGACGTATCGGCAATGCGTCTGGAGAGGAGTTTTGCGATCGATCGGACGACGACTATAAAGGTTCAGTCTTGGAATTCTCAGCGTATGGCACTATATCGCTCCGCCAACTCCGGCGCAAGTGTAACACCTTCTTCTGATAGCGCGGTCGCAATCCCCCAAGGCTATCTCTTCTCTCAATCCAATCTGACATCTTCTCAGGCAGAAGTTGCCGCGCGACAGTACTCCAACGAGATCGGTCGTTTGCAAGCCATTCTACACATCGAGATGCGGTGGAGTCTTTCCATCTCAGCACGATCATTGATTTTGCTGCGGAACACCGGTACTTCGTTCGACGGGCTCTACCAGGTGGACTGCATAGAGCGCCGCTATAGCTCTGCCACGGGATCAGGACAGACCGTTACGGCAGTATCATGGCCCGTTGCAAATAGCGGGATAATTTAAAAGCCAGAATGAGGTCTCCTATGCTGGACAGGCTGACGAACACAGTAAAGGCTTATGCAGCAGGTCTAGATTCTTTGGGACAAGCAAAATTTGCAACTGTGAGCTCTGTTAATTACGAAACAGGAAATGTTCGCGTCATAATCCAACCTGACGGGGTTTTGTCCGGATGGCTACCGACCCTCTCGCAATGGGTAGGAAATGGCTGGGGAATGGTTTGCCCGCCAAATCCAGGAGATCAGGTCCTGCTGGTTCCCCAAGAAGGGGATGGAGAGCAAGGGGTGATCGTTGGCCGGACCTATTCCAACGATCAGATGCCTCCCAAAGCACCAGGTGGCGAGTTCTGGCTGGTTCACCAAAGCGGGAGCTTTTTAAAAATCTGTAACGACGGAACCATCCGTATCGGCGGCGACCTTCACGTCGGGGGTGACGTTTACGACCAGCACGGGTCCTTGTCCAGCTTACGCACCGCCTACAACGGCCACACCCACATGGTCCAGGCAAGCGGAACAACGACCTATCCAACTCCTTCCAACTAAGATGTCCGATATCTATCTTGAATGGGCTACCGATCTCTCGGCTGGAAGTGGCGGCGATCTCGCGCTGGTCGCCGGATCTGCTGAAACCAACCAACGCGTCGTCCGACGCCTCCTGACAAATCCTGGAGACTACATCTGGAACCTAGGCTACGGGGCCGGGTTAGGTGCATTCATTGGTTCAGCAACGAACCTGCAGGATATAGCAGCCGTCATCCGAAATCAAATATCGCTGGAGCCAACGGTCCCGTCGACGCCCGCACCAAACGTCGCCGTACAAATCCTTGACGCAGTTGGCGGCTATACTGTCGCACAAATTACCTACTCGGATCCATCCTCGGACAGCTCCGTGAGGCTCAATGTCGTGTTGAATTAACTGATATGAAACTAAGTCTCAAAACTTTTAGTCAACTCATCGAGGATATGGGCGCTGCTCTGCAAGGATCGGCAACCAGCCTTGTTGACGTTTCTGTCGGGTCGGTGATACGCGCGCTTTTCGAAGCGAACGCATCGGTCGGACTATGGCTCCAATGGATCGTCCTCCAGACGTTGAGCATGACCAGGGCAGCAACTTCCGGAGGCGCGGATCTTAACTCGTGGATGGTCGATTTTGGGGTCACTCGACTGGCAGCCACTCCCTCAACCGGCATCCTGAGTTTCTCTCGCTTCGCGGCATCTCTGCCCGCCTTGGTTCCTGTCGGCACGGTCGTCAAAACAGCCGATGGATCCCTGAGCTTTGCGGTGGTGAAAGATACCAATCTCTCGACATGGCAGCAGCAATCATCTGGATACGTGGTGCCCGTGGGCATCGTCTCCGCCGATATTCCCGTGACCTGTCTCTCCTCTGGACGCATCGGAAATGTAGTGGCAGGTGCCATCACGACGATAGCATCGGCCGTTCCGGGTATTGATCAGGTTCTCAACGCCAATGCTTTCACGGATGCAACTGACTCCGAAACGGATCAGGCATTCCGAGCAAGATTTTCGAGCTATATGGACAGCCGGACGCGAGCAACACTCGCGGCGATCCAGAACGCGGTCTCCAGTGTCAAGCAGGGGCTTATATTTGCAATTGCCGAAAATGTGGCCCCTGACGGGACGGCTAGAGTTGGATCATTCCTGGTCATCGTTGACGACGGATCAGGTTATCCATCAACCGAACTGATATCCGCCGTGGCCAGCGCCATAGACCAGGTACGGCCAATAGGGACCACGTTCACTGTCATGGCGCCGCTCGTGCTCAAGGTGGATGTTTCCCTGACGGCATGTGTCGGATCAACCAGCCCCACGGACACGCTCACTTTACCCATTCAACAGGAAATCACGAACTATCTAAACAGCCGCCCGATCGAATGCGCCGCATCGGCAACACGGGTCGCAACGAGCGCCTATTCAGCAAGTAGCTCGATCCAGAACGTCACGTCGGTCTTGCTGAATGGTATGGCGGCAGATGTGTCCCCTATGCCCCATACGGTCATCAAAGCTGGTCAAATAACGGTCATTGTCAATGCGGGGTGATGTCACCGACATTTGCGGGCGACTGCGCGCCGTACTCCCCGCCCGCTGGTTTGCGGATCAAACACCAAATCTAGACGCCATCCTTACGTGCATCGCAACTCCCTGGGCATGGCTGTATGGTCTTGCACAATACGTAATATCCCAAACTCGCTTGACGAGCGCGAGCGGCCAATGGCTCGATCTAATCGCGAGTGACTTCTTTGGTAGCTTGCTTCCTCGTAATGTCGCGGAAGTAGACAGCTCTTATCGATCCCGTATCCAATGGGAACTAATCCACGAAGCCGCAACGCGCTCGGCTGTTACCGAAAACATTACACATCAAACAGGTTTTCCGCCGCAAATATTTGAGCCGGGCAATGCGGCGGACACAGGAGCCTATGGCGCGGCGGCTGGGGGATCAACTACCGAGTCTCTAGGCTTGGCATACGGAACAGCAGGCGGCTGGGGAACGCTTCTGTTGCCCTATCAGTTCTTTGTGACTGCGCGACGCCCAGTCAATCAGAGCGTGTCCTTGCTAGCCGGATACGGGACTGGTCTTGGTGGATACGGAATAGGACCGATCGCTTACGCCGATCTCGAACTATTCGTGGGCAACGTGAGCGACGCCGATATCTGCCGATCTCTTGCGAGAAGCCTTCCTGTCACGGCGACGGCGTGGGTCCGCATCTCCTAGTCACTCTCGCTTTCATATAGGTATCGAGCCGAATGGACCGCAATATCGTCTACCCGGGCAGCATCCCGCTTGACACAGATTTGCTCACAGCCAACCGTAATGCCATGATTGGCGTTGGCTTTCTCGCTCAGGCCATACTCGGCACCAACGTTGTGGCGGACGGTTTAGTTTGTCAGCCAACCAATCCGGCTTCCATGAACGTTGTCGTTGGACCCGGAAGTATCACCCAGTTCGGACTGGTCGACGCTGCACCATACGGATCCATTCCGGCGGACACTTCTGACCTCATTGTGAAGATGGGGATAAACCTAGGCCCCACGTCGTTTCTCCTCACGGCGCCTTCGAGTGTTGGCAAGTCGTCGAATTATCTTGTTGAAGCGTGCTTCCTGGAGGCAGATGCCGATCCCGTCGTTTTGCCATATTACAACGCCAGCAATCCGGCCCAGACCTTTAGCGGCCCTTCGAACACCGGAGCTGTGCAAAACACGTTGCGTCAACAACGCGTCCAGATCCAGTTGAAGCCAGGCACTCCGGGAAACACCGGAAGCCAGACGACCCCCGCCGTGGATGCAGGATGGACCGGCCTGTATCAAATCACCGTTGCCTATGGTCAGACCGCAATCTCCGCTGCCAATATTGTAACGTTGCCAACTGCCCCGTTCCTCAGTTGGAAGTTGCCAGCTTTGCGTCCCGGATTCGGGTCGGGGGTGCAGACCTTCGCCGCAAATGGATCCTTCTCCGTACCAGCCGGCGTCACACAAATAGAGGTCGAGGTCTGGGGTGGAGGCGCAGGCAGTTTCGCTTCCGTACCGGGACTGCCCAGCGGTGGCGGGTCAGGCGGCGGTTACGCCAAGAAACTCATCACAGGCCTCGTCCCCGGTCAGTCCCTATCTGTAACAGTCGGATCGGGAGGATCTGGTGGCACGACTAGCGGCGCTGTGCCGCAGTCTGGGGGAACATCTAGTTTCGGGCAGATCGTCAGTGCGACGGGTGGTAGCCTCAATTATCTGTCAACACCAGGACAGCCCCAGAATGGAGGCACTCCCCCTGGCGTTGGCGTCGGTGGTGACTTGAATTTCACCGGGTCAGCGGGAACTGCCGCGATACTCAACCAGGGCGGCATGGGAGCAGCGGCTCCTATCGGCGGGGCCCAGAATAGCGGCACGATGGCAAATGTTGGATATTTCCCGGGAGGCGGCGCCGCGGGAGCAGGTACCGGCGTCGCCGGTAACTCAGCCTTCAATGGTGCCGCGGGCGGTGGAGGATTTGTCGTGGTTCGTTGGTAGGGCGAGGGCTCGTAAGCCTGGCCGCTGACGACGTGCAGCCGAATATAATCAAATCTTTGGCTGCCAAAGGTAGCCCCGATACTTGTCGAATGGAAATAGAATGCCGACGCCAGCAAGTCATGTATGGAAGCCGAGCCATGCTCGGGTGGTGTGTCTTGACTCTTTCGTTGCTGTTCCGCGGGGATCGTCCGCGATTGCTCCGCCACCGTTGAATTGGCCAACGAAAGATCCAGGTGACGTTCTGGACTACATATTTGACATTGCCCCGGCGATCGTTGGAAACGACGGGGACGGCATTGCAACTTTGGATGCGTCCCTCGCCCCGTCAAACCCGGGTGACCTGAGCGTCCAGAGCATGACCACGGATGGCAGCCGGGTCATACTCTGGCTTTCCGAAGGACAGGCCGGGACTATATATACCATTACCTTCACCATCACGACAATAAACGGTCGAGCACTGCAGAGAAGCGTGCTTCTACCAGTTCTGCTCCTTTCGACGCCACCCGTTCCCGCGAATGCAATAGTTGTAGCGTCTGGCGTTGTCCTGACAGACCAGCATGGAAACCCCGTCCTGTCGACTACCTAACGGTTGAGATGCCGGTTCGTTGCTCTGGGGTACAAGATGGAACATTGCAAGCGCGATATTGGATCTGGGCGCGCCGGAGAATCATAATCTATGCCCACAATCGATCAGCTCGCCCCGGCCAATTCCGCATCGGACAGCGATGAATTTGTAGTAAGCCAGGCGGGTGTGGCCAGGTCAATCACTCGCCGCCAGGTCTTAAATGGCGTCCAGCCACAACTGGCTATTCCTGCCTCGTCCCTGGTCGGTCGCACTAGTTCGGGTATCGGCGCACCGGAGATAATCTCCGTCGGCAGCAATCTCAGTTTCAGCAATGGGACCCTTTCGGCAACGGCAAGTCCGTTTATTATTGGTCAACTCCCGTCGGGAACGGTCCCGGCAACAGGCGATCTCGTGTCGATATCGCAGGGTGGCACGAATGTCGCCGTAACCTATGGACAGCTTCTGAATGGCTTCCCTGGGACAGCAAACGTCGACGTCTCCCATGCACTGGTGACTCCTTCCGGATCAACAAGCGGACAGACGCTTGGTGCCCTTACGGGCAGAATGATGCCGCTTCTGACCGGGAGTCTGACAGGTGTATCGGTCCTGGTCGGCTATCCGACCGTCCCCGGACAGGCTGCCAACAGGTCGTACGTCGACCAGCAGATTTCCACCACACTTCCGCTCGCTGGCGGGTCACTTACAGGAATTCTAAGTCTCGTCGGGCCACCACAGCAACCGCAACATTCAGCAACGAAAGCCTATGTTGATGCTGCTGTCGCGGTTTCCGTTCCGGTCACTGGCGGAACCTTGTCGGGAGCGCTCTTCCTCGCCGGCGATCCTGCCACAACTACGCAAGCTTCGACAAAGCATTACGCCGACATGAAGCTTTCCCGCACGGGTGATACCCTGGCGGGTGTCCTCACTCTTGCGGCTGACCCGGTGTCACCCTTACAAGCATCCACGAAAAACTATGTAGATACACAGGTCGGAACCGCTCTTGCCAAAACCGGCGGCACACTGCTCGGGAGCCTCTCGCTGGCAACCGACCCCACTGCCAGCGCGCAAGCAGCTACGAAGCAATACGTCGATCAGAGGATACTTCGCACTGGCGACACTCTAAGCGGGCAACTTATGCTGTCCGCTGACCCAGTAATCAGTAAACAGGCCGCGACGAAAAATTACGTCGACATTCAAGCATCCAATTCCGTTATGCGCGCTGGATCGTCGATGACCGGCTCGCTCTTATTGCCGTTGGATCCGACGTTCCCGCTTCATGCCAGTACGAAACAATATGTTGACCTGCGGCTAGCGCGTACTGGCGGCACATTGACCGGGGCGCTTTTCCTTGCCACGGATCCGACGTTGCCACTGCAGGCTGCAACAAAACAATACATCGACGGCCAAATCACTACACAACTAACCAAGGCCGGCGGAACTCTTACTGGCCCGCTGATTCTGTCCGGCGACCCATCGTCTTCGTTGCAGGCTTCAACCAAGCAATACGCTGACGCCCGCCTGCTCCGGACAGGCGATAGTCTCACCGGGGTTCTTGTCTTAGCCTCGGATCCGGTGATAGCCAAGCAAGCCGCGACCAAGAATTACGTTGATGTTCAGTTGCTCGGTGCCTTGCCCAAGACCGGTGGAACATTGACGGGTACGCTCACACTGAATAGCGATCCCATCGGTGTGAGCCAGGCGGCGACCAAGCACTACGTAGATACACAGACACTCACTTCCCTCCCTTTGACCGGCGGGACACTTGCAGGTGCGCTGTCGCTGCTGGTGACGCCGACGCTGCCGTCACAGGCAGCAACGAAACTATACGTCGACACGCAGTTAGCGACTGCCCTGCCGGTCCGAGGGGGTTCTCTCACCGGCATGTTGAGCCTCGCTACCGCGCCTGTGTCTCCTCTCCATGCCGCAACAAAGCAATATGTCGATGCAAATCCGTCCGCAACTGGCGTCATTAATGTTGCTCTGCCACCTTACGGCGCACACCTGAATGGCGTCGCGGACGACACCGCCGCTTTCAAGGCGGCCTATCAGGCAGCCGCCGCCGGGGGGGCCATTTACGTACCCTATGGGACGACCGTGCTGCAGCAGCCCGGCACATGGGGAATAGCTCTTACAAAGCGGGTAAAATGGTTCGTAGACGGCACGACCTTGACCGACGGCACCCCCTTGGCGTCATGTGTCCCCAATGGAGGAGGACCTGCCGCACTCGTCCTACCCGGCTTTGTTTTCGGAAATACCACAAATGGATTAGCGGCCTCCCAAGGCAGCTCTCAGGCAACCGATATAGCCGTGCAACAGTCGGCTTATATTGTCGCGCACAATGGCGGAACCGGCGTAATCTCCAATTCCCGCTTGGATACAATTATCTACAACAGTCCAGGCTCATTTGTCTGGGGAGGTCTGGATCGCCTCATCTGGGCCGGGATCCAGACGCCAACCGCAGCTTCCCCTGCCCAGCATGTTGGCCGCTATATCCAGACACTACGTTCGAATGTCACAAATGGATCTAACGGACTGCCCTTGCCTCAGCCCCAGCTATGGGCAGGCTGCCTTGAATTTCGTGATCTATCAGGACAGCCTTCCAGCGCAACGAATGCAGGCCTGACAGTCGAAATGGACTGGTTTGGGAACGGCCTGGACGATGCAAATAACCGAACCATTCAAAGCCTTGTCATTGGTCAGCACAGCACCTCTGGCCCGGCCGTCGAAATTAGCTCAATCATCGGCATTTGGCTCGCTGGCGGCTCCAAGGGTAGCGCAAAAACCGTATTCAATGTCAACGTGCCCTTCTCAAGCGCGGTCCTCGATACGACCAGCGCGGCGCAAATTGGCAACGCACCCGCTATTAAGATGGCGGCGGGCCAGGCAATAGCTTTCGAGGCAACCAACTCAAACAGGCTCCTATACGACAGCACGACGGGAACGCTGCGGTGGAACCAGGGAAGTCTATCCTATCCCGTCGGAAAGGGAATCACGGTCGGTTGGTTTAACGCTTACTCGGCCTCCGCCACACTGCCGAATTACATCTCCGGTAATCTGATTTTCCTCGCCGGCAACTCTGCTTATTCTATCACCCTTCCCGCGGCCAGTACCGTTGCAGCCGGCACTGGATTTACTTTTTCGGTTATCGGCACCGGCGCGGCAAGTATCTTGCCGACCGGCACCGACAGCATCGATCTGGCTCCGGTGGTTTTGCGGCTAAACGATCGTTATCATATCATTTCGGACGGTTATAATACCTGGCACGAGGTGTTCAGAACCAACTCGGTTGGCCCTCAATTCACCGGCCCACCAGTCTTGCCTTCGTATACGGTAGCAACGCTTCCAGGTGGATCAACGGCGGGCGCCCAGGCGTTCGCGGCCAACGGAAGAAAGCCCACGGACGCAGCCGGTGCAGGCAGCGGGGTGGAGGTGTTCTTTGATGGTCAGCACTGGATTTCTGGTTGCAGCGGCGGTGTGGTCGCAGCGTAATGGTGCCCGCGGCGCAATGGCTTTACCAACGATGAGAGGCGCCTGATGCCTACAATTACGCAGCTACCACCAGCCAGCCCGGTATCGCCGGCGGATAAGGTTCCAATAAGTCAGGGCGGTAGCGTAAACGCGGCATCAGTTGGGGCGCTTCTGCTTGCCGCTCAGCCAGTCATAACACTTCAATCCCCCTCGCTGCTCGGCCGCACCAGTCTCGGCTCAGGAGGACCAGAACAAATAAACGTCGGCGTCGGCATGGACCTTGCGGCAGGAACGCTCGCGGCCAACGGCGCCGATCACTCAACCTACCCAGTTACCCCTAGTCTAACCCTCGGATCAGACCTGGTCGTATCAAACCAGGGCAATCAAATGCTGATGCCGACCGAGCTTCTGCGCGGGCTCTTCTCAGCAGGCCAGAATATATCAATAGGCATTGACGGCGTCATCTCCGCGAACGCGTCCGTCGCCTCTAGCGCGCTGCTCGGCAGCGCTATCGGATCGCTCCAGGTTGTCTCGTCGTTGGCTGCCCAGGACTTGATCGCGGTCAGTCAAAGTGGCGTCGACCACACTGTCACATATGCTAACCTGTTGAGCGGCATTACTATAGACAAGGCGACGCCGGCCGGACCGTCCGCCGATTCCGATACAATCTGGATAGCCCAATCCTCAAACGTCATGGCAAGTCAGAGCCTGAGCGCGATCTGGGTGTGGATCGCGGGAAAACTGCCGACCTATAAGCAGCCTGTTGTTGAAATTCTTACCAGCACTAACCTGGACACGACTGTCCATAACGGCCGTTTACTCGTGTGCAGTCAACCGGTCACGCTTACGCCCTTGGCCGTCAACATGGGCAACGGGTTTGCATGTCAGGTAATCAACGTCAGCAGCGGAAACGTTACTTTAGGCGCGGGTTTCGTCACTTCGACCGGCAGTTATGTCGTCGGTCCGACACAGACGGTCTCGATACAGTGCCTGACCTACTCGGCGGGTACCGTCGTGTACGCATCGATGCCGCAGGCTCTATCCACGGTTCCGGCTGCCCCCGGCCAGGTAACCTCACTCGCCGCTTCAGGTATCACCGCCACGAGCGTCACGTTGAATTGGCAGCAACCGTCAAGCGGCGGCACTCCGGCTCTCTATACTGTGGAGTTCAGGCTGTCAGGTTCGGCCAATTGGACCGTCAGCTCAGCGGTCGTCACCGGAACGAGCTACGTGCTGTCAGCCCTGCTCGCAGCCACCAGCTACGATATCGAAGTCGCGGCGTCCAATCAAAGTGGCACCGGCATGGCGTCCCAGACCTTAACGATATCGACCATTGCGGTGACGCAACCGTCTGCGCCGGGTCAGGTGAGCGGCCTTGCTGTCACGGCGATTTCGAATTCGAGCGTAGGACTGTCGTGGTCCGCGCAGACGGGAACGAATTCGCCAACAAGCTACACGGTGCAATACCGGGTAACGGGCGCTTCGGGATGGGCTTCGACGGACCCCGGTATTGCGGGAACCGGTGCGACTGTTGCCGGATTGCAGCCCGCAACGAGTTATGATTTCTCGGTATACGGAATTAACACCGCGGGCGCGGGAGCCGCTTCGTCCGTGGTTTCAGCAACGACAATCGAGGCCGCAAACGCAGTGTCCTCGATCACCTGGAATATGGTTCCAAGCGGACCCTATACGGTGGGCAACGGCACGATCGGCTTAAACTGCCATGTTTCGCCCTCGCCCGCTGCTGTCCAGTTCGGATTTTCCACATCCAGCACCACGCCAGCTACGTCCTGGACCGCCGCCTTGCACGTCAATTCCGATCTATGGGGAGCTTACACGCCAACGCCCACAACCGCGGGCACTTGGTATGCCTGGGTCGAAGGCACGGATGGCAGTTGCCCCACAGTGTTCAGCACTCCGTTCGTAGTGCAGTAGCATGAGCTTGCTCTTCGTTCGGCCGGGAGCCGCGATGGGGATCGGCGGCGGTCGTTTGGCTCTCTGTTCGCCACTGCCAACTTCGCCACCTGCATCTGGCACGGGGTTGACGTCCGCGTCGCTAATGGAAGTGGCGCCGCAGCCCAGCGGATGGTGGGATGCCAGCACCAAAAGCGCATTGCTCGGCGCCACCGGCACACCAATTGCCACATGGAACAGCCCCGGGGCGTCGCTGGTCGACCTGTCGGGCAATGAGCAGAATCTGCGTCCCTTCTTCGTGCGGCCGGGGTCCGTGTCGCCGCAAAGCGTACCGCATCTTTGCGGTCTGTTGGGCGGCGCGGGTTATCCCACCGGCAACACAGCTTTGTTGCAGCCCGCGCTTGATGCCGACGCCGGATGGACCGCCGCGACTTCCATCGTGAGCTCGGCCTCGAGCTGGGCCTGGGTACTGGTTTGGTCGCGCCCGAACCGGAGGCAGGGATCCGGCCAAGACACCCAGCCTATAACACTGCTAACCTCGGGCTCTACCCCCGTGCTCCAGATAGACAGCCAAGGGAGCACGAACCGACTTGTCTTGTTTCCCGGCACGCCGGGCATCATTCTGAGTTCAAGCATGGCCCGCCGCCATTCGCATTCCATCGTCATTCGTTACTCGCCGGCAGCCGGCACGGATGTCTGGTTGGATGATGTCGCGGTCGCACAGGGAGTACCTTGGCCGCCGGCGGCATCATCCGGAACGGTTGTATTGTTGCACGACACAACAAACTTCGGATCGGCACAATGTTGGTTGCATGAGGCGGCGAACTGGGCACGTTCCCTGTTAAGCAGCGAGGTCGCTGCCTTACTCAGCTATCTCGATCGGTGGCCAAGGGGTGACCGGCAGGGCATATTCTTGCTCATCAACGGACAATCCAACGCTATCAACTATTCATTGGTCGACGGAGCGGCTGCTTTGTTGGCTCAGGGCGTCGCCTGGCACACTGGCGCCCTGGCCTGCAATGTTCTGGCGACGCAGGGCAATTCATCGAGCTATACGATGCAGAGTGGCCACGGCATTTACACCGTAGCCAACTCGGGATATCCGTATCCGGGCAGCTTTGTTGCCGATCCTGGCGACGGCTCAAGCCCTTCTGCATGGGCGCTGGGTGCTGACGGTGTCGCGGTGGAGACGGCACTGAGTAGCCTGACCGCCGAGGATCGTTCTGATATACGCGCGATAGTCTGGCCTTGGAGCGAGACAGACAGCCTCCGCCAATATGGCGAGCTAGCTACCTTTCAGGCGGCGGCAACTCGGTTTATTTCCCAGCTGCGAGCGATGATCGGCGACGTTACAAGTCAAATACCGGTGGTGTGGTGGAATGCGATTCCTTACGGGCCCGCCGCTGGAATGACGATGCATCGGCAGGTGGTGCGATCAATGGCCGACACACCCGGTCTGGGCGTTATCATCGGGAATTTGCAAACAAGCGACAGCAACGCCCGAGGCTCGTCGTGGGATCCCGCAACCGGCCTGTCGACGGGCGGTAATTCAGCTCATCGGGACAGCGCCGACAACCTGCAATTCGCCATCCTGGCAAGCCCGATCATCGCCCGCGGCGTGACTTCCGGAGACACTTTCGACGCATCGTTGGCCATACCGGACGCACTGCCGAAAGCAGGGGGACCGCGGATCACGAACGCCTACAGACAGTCTCCCTCAACACTTATCATTACTGTATTGCATGATGCCGGCACGGACCTGACCCTGCCTCGGCAGGCGGCGGCCGGAGTCGGTTTCTCGGTTATGGATGGGGGATCGATAACCGCGCCAGGCACAATCGTGACCGCGGTATCGTGCCAGCGGCTCGATGCAACTCATTTACAGATCGAACTCAGTCAGGCGCTGCGGAGCGTCTCCGCACAGTGCGCGCTGTACTATCCGTACGGCAATGGTCAAATCGGCCGCGGCAATGCAGTCACCGACAATTTCTCCTCGCTGCCGAGGCCAAGCGGATGGGATGCAAGTTCCGATCTCGGGCCACAGTGGGCCGTTGACTGCCCGCTTTCGGCAACATTCGGAGGCATCGTGTTGTCGGATGTCTATGTTTGAGGATCGCGTCATCGGCCACAGTTGACCGTCGCGCGAATCGCTTCGCGACTGAACGCGGCTACTAACGGTTGTGGTTTTGATTGGGGAGCTGTTGGCCGCCAGCTACCCCGGCCCTCCCGGGCGGCAAGCCTTGAGTATCCGGCGGCACAAATCCAGGACCGCCAATGGCCCACCCTGGCCAGAATGCCGATTGCTGCTCGGCCGGAGTGGGGCTAAGAACGGCGCATCATCGGCTGTTTGATCGAGGCGAACCTATCGCAATGCGTATGTTTCAGCGTTCCGCGACATGGCGGCCCGCGGCTCTGGCCGCGGCGCTGGCGATTGCCGCGTGTTCCTCCGACGCTGCCAAGCTAGGCCCCTCCCCACCAAACTATGCCGGGCCGGCCGACAATCGCTCTCCGACCGCGCGGCCCCCTGGGGACGATAGCGGCGTGCTTTTTAGCTCAGGCACAGGAAATCGCTCCGGAGACCACACCCCGGGCGCCGGCGAAAACGGTCTCGGCGTCAACGCATATTTGTGGCGCGGCGCGCTCGACACCATCGGGTTCATGCCGTTGCTCTCCGCCGACCCTTTCGACGGCGTGATCCTCACCGATTGGTACATCCCGCCAGGGGTCAGCGGGGAACGCTTCAAAGCCGCGGTATACGTGCTCGGTCGAGACCTGCGCAGCGACGGCGTCAGGGTAAATATCAATCGACAAGTAGAGCAAAACGGCCAGTGGGTGGACGCCTCCATGGCCCCCTCCACCGTCGCTGATATTGAAAACAAGATTCTGGCCCGTGCCCGTCGGATGCGGGAGCGGTCGCAGGCCGGCGGTTAGCAACTCTCTTGCCAAAGATTGCCGGATCCAACCAGCGATCTTCGTGATGGCTTCGGCGCCAGACCGAGGCACGCCAGGGCTCTCCCAGCCATCGCAGCAACAACTTTCGAACGCGGGACAATGCGCTCGGTCGCCAGTTGACGCCCTTCGTTCTGTGCCAGTGGGGGCCCATCTTTGCGACTGCCAGACACGTTTACGCCTGCCGTGAAGTGACCAATCACAAACTACCGTCAGGCTCAGTCTGAAATCCAATTTAATGGACCTCCGGGGCCCAGGCGACTAGGTGTGATGCCGGCTCGCACCGGCACGCTCGCTCGGAACGATCGGACGGGCGCTAGCAAAACGCCGCATCGATCGCAAAGGCCGTCACTGGAATGAACTCAGTCGGACCGAATTCCGCGGGGAGTCAAACGCCACATCACAGCCGGCGCGTCCTGTTGATCGAGGACGACCTTGAAATGGCCGAAGAAATTCGCGGCGAACTTGGGGACCATGGCTACGAGGTCCGCCACGCGGCTTCGGGTCTGGACGGCGCGGCGCAGGCCGAGAGCGGGACGTCAGACCTGTTGATCATCGACCGGATGCTACCCGAACTGGACGGGCTTGCCATCATCAAGCAAGTCCGCGAACGCAACCTGCAGACCCCGGTGCTGGTGCTCAGCGCATTGGGTGACGTGAATGAGCGGGTGCGTGGGCTGAAGGCTGGCGGCGACGACTACCTCACCAAGCCGTTCGCGCTATCTGAGCTCATGGCCCGGGTCGAGGCGCTGCTGCGCCGGCCCACCGAGACCCGCGCGACAGAGCTGCACGTGGGCTCGCTCTCGGTCGATCTGATCGAGCGGTCGGTGCGACGGCATGGGCGGCCAATCGAGCTGCTGGGACGCGAATTCCAACTGCTGCTCTATTTCATGCGGCGGCCGGGACAGGTTATCACGCGCGGGATGCTGCTCGAGGACATTTGGAACTGCCACTTTCTGCCACAGAGCAATCCAATCGACGTGCATATCGGGAAACTGCGTCGCAAGCTTGATGCCCCCGGTGAGTCCCCGCTGATCCAGAGCGTCCGCGGCCAGGGTTTCGTTCTGGTTCGCGATGCGTAACATTCTGCTGTCCTCCGCGTTCCGCCGGGCGGCTGCCGCGGCGGCGGCGTTCGCCTGCGTCGCGTTCGTGTTGTTCGCATTCATATACTGGCAGACCGCGGTGCTCGAGACGCAACGCGTCGAGCACCTGATCGAACAACAGACTGCCACCATCGCCCGGGCACCAACCGAGCAGATACTATGGACCGTCAACACCGGCATCGCGCATGACCTCCACCGGGTGAATTTCGCCGCGGTGTTCGACCCGGCCGGAACCATCGTCGCAGGCAATTTACGGCGGCTGCCGACGGCGCTGCCACTGGACGGGCATGCCTACCGACTGGATGCGGTGCAATTGGATCCCGCTCGAGCCGACAACGAGCCAGTCATTGCCGTGGGTCGGCGACTGCCGGACGGGCGGTCCATCATACTCGGCCGCAATGTCGATCAACTGACAGAGATGCGCTCCGTGGTGCTCCGCGCACTGGCTCTCGGGGTCATTCCAGCGCTGCTGCTGGCGCTGGCTTTCGGCATACTCCTGGGCCATCGCACCAACCAGCGCATCAGGTCAATGCAGGTCGTGCTCGACCGCGTGCGCCGCGGGCAGTTGGCCGCACGGCTGCCGACGCACGACAATGGCCAGGACTTCGACCGGCTTGGGGTCAGCGTCAACCACATGCTGGGCGAACTGGAACGGCTGCTCAACGAGTTGCATGACGCCGGCAACAACATCGCGCATGACCTGCGAACGCCGCTGTCGCGAGTGCGTACGCAACTGGAACGAGCGCGGCGCATCTGCGCGACCCGGGAGGAACTCGCGGAGGCCGTCGATCGAGCCGTTGTTGGCCTCGATCAGGCCTCGGGGATCATCACCGCATTACTCCGCATCGCCGAAATCGAGCACGCTCGCCGCGGTGCCTCGTTCGGGCCGGTCGACCTGGAAGAACTGGTCCGGGAGGTGCTGGAACTATACGCACCCATCGCCGAGGCGAAGGGAGTCGTTACTCAACTCCACATCGAAACGGTGGCACCGGTCCAGGGGGACCGCGACCTGCTGTTCGAGGCAATCGCCAACCTGGCTGACAACGCCATCAAGTTCACGCCGGAAAACGGTCGCGTCGACCTGGCGCTGTTCGACACCGCCGCCGGACCGGTGGTGCAGGTGAGCGACACCGGGCCGGGGATCGGGGCCGAGCATCGGCAGCAGGTATTCGGGCGCTTCCATCGCCTGGATAAGAGCCGGCACATTGCCGGGAGCGGCCTTGGTTTGAGCCTGGTGCAAGCGATTGTGCATATGCACGGTTTCTCGGTGTCGCTGTCAGAGGGGCCGAGCGGGGGGTGTCTGGCGCGGCTGGTCTGCGGGCCGGGGCAGGACACCAGCAATGTGGCGCCTGTCGCGCTGCCCGCGCTCGAGCTATCGAGCCGGACCCGATAGCTTATGATAGCGATCGTCCGCATCGCGCTGAGCCGGCCTTACACATTCGTTGTGCTGGCGATCCTGATCGCGCTGTTCGGCGTGCTGTCCTGGTTCCGCACGCCCACCGACATTTTCCCCAATATCGGCATACCCGTGATCAGCGCCGTGTGGACCTACAACGGTTTGCCGCCGGACGAGATGTCCGGCCGTATCGTCTACTACTACGAGCGCACGCTGTCGGCGCAGGTCAACGACATCCAGCACATCGAGTCGCAGTCGCTGCCCGGTTACGGCGTGGTGAAGATATTCTTCCAGCCTGGGGTCAACATCAACGGGGCCCTGGCGCAGGTCACGGCAGCCTCCCAGACAGTGCTGAAGCTGCTGCCGCCGGGTGTCACGCCGCCTTATGTGCTGACCTTCAACGCCTCCAGCGTGCCGATCCTGCAACTGGCGCTTTCCAGCAAGACGCTGTCGCAATCACAACTGTTCGACTACGGGCAGAACTTCATCAGGCCGCAACTGGCGACGGTCGCGGGCGCGGCCATTCCGTCACCGTATGGCGGCAAGGTGCGTCAGGTGCAGGTCGACATCGACCAGCAGAAGCTCCAGGCTTATGGTCTGTCCGCGCAGGACGTGGTCAACGCGCTTGCGGCGCAGAACCTGATCACGCCGGTCGGCACAGAGAAGATCGGCAAATTCGAATATGTCGTCTCGCTGAACGACGCACCCCAGGAAATTGCCACCCTGAACGATCTGCCGATCAAGAAGGTGAACGGCACGCTGATCTATATCCATGACGTGGCATTCGTGCATGACGGCAGCCCGCCGCAAACCAACGTCGTCCGCGTCGACGGCAGCCACGCCGTGCTGATGACAATCCTCAAGTCAGGCTCGGCCTCCACGCTCGACGTCATCAACGGCATCAAGTCCCTGCTGCCGAAGATCGAGGAAGCGCTGCCGAAGAGCCTGACACTGCATGCGGTCGGCGATCAGTCGGTGTTCGTCAGCGACGCGGTATCCGGCGTGATCCGTGAAGGCGCCATCGCCGCAAGCCTTACCGGGCTGATGATCCTGCTGTTCCTGGGAAGCTGGCGATCGACGCTGATCATCACGATCTCGATCCCTCTCGCCATCCTTGCCTCGATCGCCGCGCTGTCGGCACTGGGAGAAACCATCAACGTCATGACACTCGGGGGTCTGGCGCTGGCGGTCGGCATCCTGGTGGACGACGCGACCGTGACCATCGAGAACATCAACTATCACCTGGAGCAGGGCAAGGAGATCGAGCCGGCGATCATGGACGGCGCGCGCCAGATCGTGGTGCCGGCGACGGTCTCGCTGCTGTGCATTTGTATCGTGTTCGTGCCGATGTTCGGCCTGGGCGGCGTCGCCGGTTTTCTGTTTCGTCCACTGGCCGAGGCAGTCGTGTTCGCGATGATCGGATCGTACGTCCTGTCGCGCACGCTGGTGCCGACGCTGGCCAGCTTTCTGCTGCGCGGCCAAGTGCATGGTGGCGGAGACGGCGGTCTCGATCACGCCGCGCCGCCCAGCCGCAATCCGCTGGTGCGCTTCCAGCGCGGTTTCGAACATCGGTTCGAACAAGTGCGCAGCGGCTACACCAACCTGCTGGACCTCGCACTCGGCCTGCGCTGGATCTTCGTCATCGGTTTCCTTGCGGTCGTCACGGCCTCTTTCGTCCTGGTGCCGTTCCTTGGACAAAATTTCTTCCCTACGGTCGATGGCGGCCAGATCAAGCTGCATGTGCGCGCTCAGATCGGCACCCGGATCGAGGAGACGGCAAAGTTATGTGATGCGGTTGAGCAAGCGATCCGGCAAACCATCCCGCCCGGCGAACTCGACAACATCGTCGACAACATCGGCCTGCCGATCAGTGGCATCAACATGGCCTACAGCAACTCCGGCACCATCGGTGCGAGCGATGCCGACATCCTGATTTCGCTAAATCCGGACCACCGGCCGACCGACGGTTACGTGAGAACCCTTCGCGAGCGGCTGCCGCGGCTGTTCCCCGGCACGACGTTTGCCTTCCTGCCGGCCGACATCGTTACTCAGATCCTGAACTTCGGCCTGCCGGCACCGATCGACGTGCAGGTGATCGGCAACAACCTGACGGCCAACCGCGCTTATGCCGACAAACTGCTGAAACGCATCCGCGAAGTGCCTGGCATCGCCGATCCCCGGATACAGCAGGCGTTCAACGCGCCGACATTGAATGTTGACGTCGACCGCTCATTCGCGAGCGATGTTGGTCTGACCGAGCGCGACTTTGCGACCAGCATGCTGGATAGTCTTGCGGGTAGCATCCAGATCGCCCCGACTTTCTGGCTCAACCCGAAGAATGGCGTGTCGTATCCGATCGTCGTGCAGGCGCCGCAGTACCGGATCGATACGATGGGCGCGCTGAACAACATGCCAATCACGGCGGGGGGCGGCACGCAGTTGTTGGGCGCCATGGCAACCGTCAGCCGCGGCTCCAGCAGCGCGGTGGCGTCGCACTACAACGTGCAGCCGGTCATCGACATCTTCGGCGCCACGCACGGCCGCGACCTCGGCGCTATCGCCAGTGATATCCGGCAGATCCTGCACGATACCGCGTCCGAGGTGCCGGCCGGGTCGACCGTGGTGCTGCGCGGACAGGTCACCACCATGACCAGTGCCTATGCTCAGCTTATCGAGGGCCTGGGGATGGCGGTGGTGCTGATCTACCTGCTGATCGTGGTCAACTTTCAGTCCTGGCTTGACCCATTCGTGATCGTGACTGCGTTGCCGGCGGCCCTCGCCGGTATCGTCTGGATGTTGTTCGTTACCGGAACGACGCTGTCGGTGCCGGCGCTGACCGGGGCGATCATGTGCATGGGTGTGGCCACCGCGAACAGCATCCTGGTCACCAGCTTCGCGCGTGAAGTGCTGGCGAACGGCGGCGATGCGTTGGCGGCGGCCAGGGAGGCAGGCGCCACCCGCTTTCGCCCGGTGCTGATGACGGCGCTGGCCATGATCATCGGCATGGCACCGATGGCACTCAGCGCGGAGCAGAATGCGCCGCTGGGTCGGGCGGTGATCGGCGGCCTGTTGTTCGCGACCTTTGCGACACTGTTCTTCGTGCCTGTCGTCTTCTCGATCGCGCACCGCGACGCAAAACAGACGTCCGGATCGCGGCACGGGCGAGAGGCGCACGCACATGCTTGAAAAGCGAGCGGTTCACATGCCTCGGGACCTTGCCGAGGAGCTAGAACGCAAGCCGCCGCGCAAGCGACGTCGGTTGCTGGGACTGGTGCTGATCGCGATCCTGGTGGGCGCGGTGGCGGTGGGTGTTGGCGGCATCCTGAGCCGCCGTCACAACGAGGTCGAACTGACCACCTGGACCCGGGCGCAGGCGATTCCGACCGTTGCTGTCGTTACGCCCAAGCAAGGCACCAAGGATCAGGAACTGATACTGCCGGGCGATGTGGAGGCGTTCTACGAGGCTCCGATCTATGCCCGGGTGCCGGGCTACCTGAAAATGTGGTACAAGGATATCGGTGCGCGGGTGAAGACCGGCGACCGCCTCGCGGTCATCGATACGCCCGATCTTGACCAGCAACTGGCGCAGGCAAAGAGTGATCTGGCCAGCGTGCAGGCCAACGCCGCGCTCGCTGATCTGACCGCGAAACGGTGGAAATCCCTGCTGGCATCGCAGTCGGTTTCGCAGCAGACGGTCGACGAAAAAGTCGGCGACGCCGCCGCCAAGAACGCTCAGGTCGCGGCGTCACAGGCCAACGTCGAACGGCTGCAGGCGCTGGGGAACTTCAAATACATTACGGCACCGTTCGACGGCGTGGTGACCGCGCGGGAGACCGATATCGGTGCGCTGATCAATGCGGGAAGCGGCTCGGGCGTCGAGCTGTTCAAGGTTGCCGATATGCATCAGATGCGGGTGTACGTGCGGGTGCCGCAGGCCTATGCCAGCCAGCTTCACCCGGGCCTGGTCGCCGATCTCAAGCTGGCGCAGTACCCGCACGAAGTATTCAAAGCCACGCTGGAGACGACCTCGAACGCCATTGCCAAGGAATCGCGCACAGTGCTGGTCGAGCTGATGGCGGATAACGCGGCAGGGAAGCTGTGGCCGGGGACGTTCGCGGAGGTGCATTTCCAACTGCCGCCGGATGCCGACATCTACCGCATACCGACCAGCGCTCTCATCTTTCGCCAGGACGGCCTGCAGATCGCCACCGTCGGGCCCGGCGACAAGGCGATGCTGAAGCCGATCACCCCCGGGCGTGACCTGGGCACCGAGATCGAGGTGCGTTCCGGCCTCGATCCGACCGACCGGGTGATCGACAGCCCGCCAGATTCGCTCAGCACGGGCGACGCGGTGAAGGTTGCGGACGACGCGCCGAGCGAGCAGAAGGCCGCGCGGCTTGCCGGCAAGAAACCGGACGGCGGAGCCAGTGAATGAGGCCTGCCAAGCCGGTGATCGTGGCAGGCTGCATGGCGGCATTGGCTGGCTGCGATCTGGCCCCGCCGTACCATCCGCCCGTCGTTTCGGTGCCGGCGGCGTTCAAGGAGATCGCCGACAAGCCGACGGAGCACGGGCGAACAGGTCCGTGGCAACCGGCGCGACCGTCCGACACCGCCCCGCGCGGTCCGTGGTGGGAGGTGTACGACGATCCGGAGCTGAACCGGCTGGAGGCTCAGATCGAGGTCGGCAACCAGACGCTTGCGGCCACGTTGGCCGTCTATAATCAGGCGCGAGCCTTTGCTCAGGAGGCGGAGGCGGGCCTGTATCCAACCGTCGGCATCGGGGGCACAATATCCACCAACAAACAATCCAGTCACCGGCCGTTACGCTCTCCCAACCAGCCCAGCTATTACGGAGCGAACACGATCGAAGGGCAGGCCAACTACGAGCTGGACGTCTGGGGCCGGGTCCGCGACTTCGTGGCCGCCGGGAAAGCGGCAGCCCAGGCCAGCGACGCGGACCTGGAGGAGATCCGCCTCAGCTTGCATGCGG
The DNA here is from genome assembly GCA_963758415.1 of uncultured Alphaproteobacteria bacterium. Classification (GTDB taxonomy): domain Bacteria; phylum Pseudomonadota; class Alphaproteobacteria; order Acetobacterales; family Acetobacteraceae; genus Rhodopila. The sequence goes on from CAVWVL010000002.1 coordinate 176,829, forward strand.
AACTCGCGGATGACTATGTGACACTGCGCGGATTGGATGAGCAGGTCAGGCTGTTGCAGGATACGGTCAATGCCTACGAGCGGGCGCTCGCGCTGGTGCGGAACAGGTTCCGCGGCGACATAGCCTCGGGCGTCGACGTGGCCCAGGCAGAAACGCAGCTTGATTCAGCGAAAACTCAGATCTCCGACGTAATGTCGCGGCGGCAACTGCTGGAACATGCGATCGCCGCGTTGATCGGGCAACCGGCGCCGGCTTTCACGCTGGCCGAGACAGCGGCGCCGATATCGCTGCCGGAGGTTCCGTCGGGTTTGCCCTCCACTTTGTTGCAGCGGCGACCGGATATCGCGGCGGCGGAGCGGCAGGTGGCGTCGGCCAATCAGTTGGTCGGTGTGGCGGAGGCAGCCTTCTATCCCTCCTTTTCGTTGAACCTGGTGGGGGGACTGCAAAGCACCGACCTGAACTTGCTGAGCCTGCCACTGGCCTTTTGGTCGCTCGGCCCCTCGGTCTCCTTGCCGGTGTTCGAGGGGGGCCTGCGGCGCGCCGAACTGGCTGGCGCCAAGGCGGCCTTCGAGGCGGCGGCGTCGCGATACCGCGCCACGGTGCTGAATGCTTTCCAGGACGTCGAGGACAATCTGGCGTTGCTCCGCTGGCTGCGGCAGGCAGCAAAGGACGAGGGCGCGGCGGTGTCGGCGGCGCGGCGATCGGTCAGCATGGCGTTGACGCTATATCGCGATGGCGCCGTGAACTATCTGCAAGTTGTGACGGCGCAAACCGCGGCGCTGAGTGCGGAGCAGACCGCGCTCGACCTCCACACGAGGCGTCTGCAGGCCAGCATCGGCCTGATCCGGGCCACCGGCGGCGGCTGGTCGACCGCGGATTTGCCGCCAGAGAAACCGCTTTGACCATCACCACCCGCAGGGGCGGCTGAACGTTCTGACATCGTCTTGATATCAAGCATGGCGAACGACGCTGGCGAGAGCTCGCCTCCTTCGCATCGAGCTTCATGACTGTTCGCCGCATCGGGCGGTGGGGGTGACGGGCGGTCACCTCCGGACATATGCTCGCGGGAGGGGCGAACGCATGGCACCGATCTTGCTGACGTTCTGCACGATTGCATGAGAAACCGACGGTGGTAACGCCATGAACCAAGCTGTCTCCGCCGAAACCATCCGCGCCACCATCCTGGCCGGCACTGTTGCGTCTCCCGGCGGCGCGGCAAGCCCCCTGCCCCCGGCCCACTCTCCGGCGACGCCGGAGCCAGGCTGGGCGGAACGTGATTTGCGTGCCTCGGCGCCCGCGCAGCCGACTGCCACGCCACCGCTTCCGCCGACACCCCCTGCCTCTGGCCCGCTGCACACGTTGGGTGTCGGCGACCTGCTCGCTGCCTATCAGGCCGGTATCACCGACCCGGTCGCGGTGCTGGAAGCGCTGGCGGCACGGCGCCTGGCCCACCCGAGCGGTCGGGACGCCGTTCTGACGTTGATCGGTGGGGCCGACGCCATGGCACGCGACAGTGCCGCGCGCATCCGCCAGGGCCTCGCACGCCCGTTGGAGGGCGTTCCGTTCGGCGTGAAGGACATCATCGACGTCGCCAATACGCGCGTGACCTGCGGCTCCCGCCTGACCGACGAGCGGATTGCCGCCGTCGATGCCGCCGTGGTGGCCCGATTGCGGACGCAGGGTGCGATCCCCGTCGCGATGCTGGCAACCACCGAGTACGCCTGCGGCTCGGCGCACAACCCACGCTACGGCGCGGTGCGCAACCCGTGGGACCGCACCCGCTGGACCGGCGGATCATCCACCGGATCGGGCGCCGCACTGGCAGCCCGCCTCCTGCCCCTGGCGCTCGGCTCCGACACCGGCGGCTCGATCCGCGTGCCCTCCGCCTGGTGCGGCACGACCGGGCTGAAACCAACCCGCGGACTGGTGCCGCGCACCGGGGTCGCGCAGCTATCCTGGACGCTCGACCATGTCGGCCCGATGGCGCGCTCGGCCGACGACCTGATGCGCGTCATGCCACTGATCGCGGGGCCGGACGGCCATGACCCGACCTGCGTCGGCGGATACCACGGCGCACGGGCACGGACGGAGATCGCCGGCCTGCGCATCGGCGTCCCGGGCTGGTGGTTCCTGGAGATGCAGGACGCGGCCGTGCTCAACGCGTGGCGCGCCGCCCTGGCCGTGTTCGAGCAACTCGGCGCCCGACTGGTGGACATTGATCTCGGGGACGTCGCGACCGCCCATGAGGACGGCTACCTGATCATGATGGCGGAACTGGCCAGCCTGCAGGAACCTGACCTCGGCCGGATCGACGAATTCGATCTCGGCGCCCGCGCACGAATTGAACAGGGCCAGAGCTTCTCCGCCACCGCCTATCTGCGCGCGCTGCGCCGACGCCCGCTGGTGATGCAGCGCGTATGTGCCGCTTTGGCCGATCTGGACGTGCTGATCACGCCAGGTGTCGGCGCCGAACCGGCATTCCTCGATACGCTGACCGTCGAAGTGAACGGCGAGCGGCAACCGCTGCAACTGATCCTGCCGCGCAACACCATGATCTTCGACTACACCGGACTGCCCGCGCTGATGCTGCCCTCCGGCGCCGGGCGCAGTGGCCTGCCCGTGGCAATTCAGATCGTTGGCAAACCGTACGACGACGCGCTGTGCCTGAGCGTCGGCAGCGCCTTCCAGCGCGCCACCGACTTTCATCGCGCCGCTCCGCCTGAACCGGCCGCGGCGTAACGGTGCCGCAATGAGCGAAGCAGCCGAAATCATTCCGGCGACGGTACTGACAGGCTTTCTCGGCAGCGGCAAGACCACGCTGTTGCGCGCTGCCCTCGCCTCGCCCGAGTTGGCCGATACCGCCGTGATCATCAACGAAGCCGGCGAGATGGGGCTCGATCATCTGCTGGTCGAGGCGGTCGCCGACCAGGTGTTCGAACTTCCCAGCGGCTGCCTCTGCTGCGTGCGACGGCTCGATATCGTTACGTCCGTGCGCGACCTGATCGAACGGCGTGACCTGGGCACTATCCCCGGCTTTCGCCGGCTCGTCATCGAGACCAGCGGGCTGGCTGACCCCGCGCCCATTCTCTACACGCTCGCGGCCGATCCGATGCTCGGGCATCTGCTGACCTGTCAGGCGGTGGTGACACTGGTGGACAGCGTCGCGGGCCAGGACACCCTGGTGCGGCATCCCGAAGCCGCGAGCCAGGTGGCAGTGGCGGACCGGATCGTTGTCACCAAGACCGACATCGCACCGCCGTCCGCTGAATTGTACTCGTTACTTGACGGGCTGAACGGGTGGGCCGAACGAATTTTGAGTCCGGGGGCGGAATCTCCGGGGCAACTGCTGTTCGCCAAGGCGCCGGCGGTCGTTCCCAGGCGACGGTTTTCGGCACAGGCGGTGGCACCCTCCGCGTCGCACACCGAGGCCGTTCGCACGCTTTCGCTGGTGCTGGATCAGCCACCGACGCGGCTGGCGTTCGCCCAGGCGCTTGGCGGACTTGCATCGCAGCGTGGCAACGATCTGCTCCGCGTCAAGGGTCTGATCGAGTTCGCCGATCGCGCCGGCCGCATCGCCGTGATCCATGCCGTGCAGCACACGATCTATCGGCCGGAGTGGCTGGACAACTGGCCCGATCCGGACGCCAGAAGCCGGCTGGTGTTCATCAGCCGAGGCATCGACGACGCCGATATTTTTGCTCGTTTTGCCGCGTTCAAACCGGTCATTTGGACCGCCGCCGCAACTGTCACCGCTGCCTGACAGCAAAGGAGATCCCGTGATGTTCGACCTCGTTATCAGCAATGGCACCGCGGTTCTGCCGGGTGGAGCGGCCGCCGCCGACATCGCCGTCTCCGGGCACGCGATCGTCGCGATCGGCGCACCGGGCACACTGGCCGCGGCGGGTGCCACCCGCGTCGTAGATGCCAGCGGACAACTGGTGATTCCGGGCGGCATCGATCCGCATGTGCACTGTGCACTGACACTGCCGGCGCCAGGCGGCAAGACGATGGACAGTGAGAAGCCGGACGTCGTGAGCAAAGGCAGTCTGTTCGGCGGCACAACGACAATGTGCGATTTCGTGTTCTGGCAGAACGGCGAGACGCTGCATGACGCGGTGAAAAAGCGGCACAGCCAGTTCGACGCAAGCTGCTACAGTGACTACACGTTGCACATCGCGGTAGAAAGCCCGATGTCGGACGCCGTCCTGGGCGAAATCCCAGCGCTGGTGAAGGCCGGCTATCCGACGATCAAAATGTTCACCACCGACATCACACCCGGTCGCATGGCGCATCTGACCAACTTCGGCCAGATCTGGGAGGTGCTGCAGATCCTGGCACGCGAGGGCGGCCTCGCGTTGATCCACGCCGAGGACAACGACCTTGTGATGCACATGTACGAAAAGCTGATCGCGGAGGATAAGGTCGGCTTCGAGCACCTGGCCGAGGCACACACGGTGTTGTCCGAGGACCTGTCCTTCAACCGCGTGATCGGCCTGGCCAAGAGCGTCCCCGGGGCCGCGCTGTATTTTGTGCACACCAGCGCCCGGACTGGCGTCGACGCGGTCACCCGGGCGCGCGCCGATGGGTTTCCAATCTACGCCGAGACGCTGCACCAATACGTGTTGTTCAATGCGGAAGACTACAAGCGTCCCAACGGGCAGATCTACCATACCTACCCCTCGCTGAAATATCCGGAAGACCAGAAAGCACTGTGGAGCGGCATGCGGTCAGGCAATCTGCAATGCGTCGCCACCGATGAACTGTGCTGCCCGCTGTCGGTCAAGCTGCTCGGCAACCGTATCGATGACACCACCGGCGGCAACAGCGGCGTCGAGCCGCGCGTGTCGCTCATGTATACCGAGATGGTAACAAAGCGTGGCTTCAGCGTGGAGCATTTCGTCGATCTGGTGTCGACCAACGCAGCGAAGATACTGGGCCTGTATCCGCGCAAGGGCGTGCTGGCGGTCGGGTCGGATGCCGACATCGTTCTGCTCGACCCGAAACTTGCGCACACGATCGACGGTTCGGCGCTGCACTCGGTGGACTACTCACCGTGGGACGGCTGGGCGGTATCGGTCTGGCCCAGCATGACCGTGCTACGGGGGAAGATTATGGTCGAGGGAGGTCAGTTCAACGGCGACCTTGCCGACGGCGCGTTCATCCCGCGCAAAATCCCCGAGGACATCCGCCGCGGCCCGTCGGTGTGAGCGGCACGTGACCGATCTCACTGCTCTGACCATGCGCGCTGCGTCGGACGCGGTGCGCACGCGTGCGGTATCGCCGGTGGCGCTCACCGAGGCCTATCTGGCACGCATCGCAGCGGTGGACTCGGTTCTTCATAGTTACATCCTTGTGCTCGCTGACGAAGCGCTGGCGACAGCGCGCGTCGCGGAATCCGAGATCGACGCTGGGTTGTGGCGTGGCCCGCTGCATGGACTACCATTCGCGGTCAAGGACAACTATTTTTCGCGCGGCGTCCGCACTTGCGTGAATTCGCGTGTGCTGATGGACCATGTGCCATCGTTCGACGCAACGATCTTGGCGCGGCTGCGGGACGCCGGAGCGATCCTGCTGGGCAAGTTGAGCACCTGGGAATTCGGCACCAGCATGGGGCCGACCTACGACGACCTGCCGTTTCCGCCGGCGCGCAATCCGTGGAACCTCGCTTGTTTCACCGGTGGTTCGTCGACCGGAGCGGGAGCCTCGGTGCCGGCACGCACCGCGTTGTTTGCGCTCGGCAGCGATACCGGCGGCTCGGTCCGGCTACCTGCCGCCGCCTGCGGGCTGCAAGGGTTGAAGCCAACCTATGGACTGGTCAGCCGTTACGGTATCCTGCCGAATTGCTGGGCGTTCGACACCGCCGGGCCGCTGTGCTGGAACGTCTGGGACTGCGCCGCGGTGCTGCAGGTGATTGCCGGCCACGATTCGAATGATCCGACCTCAGCCGGTGAGGCGGACGATTATCTGGTCAATCTCGAAGCCGGCGTGGCGGGGCTGACCATTGGTTTCGTTGCCGATTGCGACTGCGGTGGAGCGCATCCCGATGCGGCGATCCTGGCAAACCTGGCGACGGCAGCGAAAGTATTCGCCGATGCCGGTGCCACCATCGTGCCGATGCAACTGCCGGAGCCGGTGCTGCGCTATCGCGACGCCGCCTCGGTGATCAACTGGTCGGAGTCGTTCGCGATTCATGAGCAGCATTTTCGCAGGCACGGTGACCGGATGGGGCAGGCACTGCGCGACAAGATGATGGCGGGGCTTAGCGTGCGGGCGGTGGACTATATCGCCGCGCTGCGCGAACGGCGGGTGCTGGCGGAGGCAAACGCGACGATGATGCGCCGGGTCGATTTGTTGCTGACACCTGGAGCGTTCCACGCCGCGGCCCGCTTTGGCGATGCCGATCGCATCGCCGCCTATACTGGGGAAACCGCGATGACGCCGTTCAACATCAGCGGTCATCCGGCGATCAGCCTGTGCAGCGGGTTCGACGAGGACGGGCTGCCGACCAACATCCAGCTTGTCGGTCAGTGGTTCGGTGAGGCGACTCTTTTGCGCGCCGCGCACACCTATGAACAGGCAACGTGCTGGCGTGACAAATTCCCCGAACTGAACTGAGGCGCCCCCAATGCCGACCGCCATCGAGTCACCGAAGTTGCCCGATCTGCCGGACTGCCTCAGCGAGGCGCAAAAGCAGCGCTATCCCACCATTGCCTCCATTGTTCGCGCCACGACGGCGCGGCTTCCGCATTCAGCCGACAAATTCAGCGAGCCGGCGCATGTTTTCGACCGGCACCACCTAGGTCCGCACTCGTCGAACCAGTAAAGGTGAGAGGCTCCTCATCAGTGTTCGTCGTGATCGGCCGGCTGGGCCGTTTCCAACGTCACGGTCCCGCTATCTGAGTGTTGCTCGCTGGCGCGGCGACGCTGATGACCGGAATGCCTTGTCCACCGCCCCGATGTATTTCCGGCCCATCCCGCCTTCCCTGTCGGACTTCGTGCTTTCGTCCGACGGCCGCGGAACGGCATTCAGTTCAAGGGAAAGACGCAACGATGTTCATTATCGACAAAGTCCTGACGATGCTCATTCTTCCGACCGCTGTCATGATCGAGTGTGCGCTCGTCGGCCTGCTGCTGGCTCGGCGGCCAATCGGACGCGCCCTGCTGACGGTGGCGGTCGGAGCGATGACGATATGCATGATATTCCCGGTCAATTCCTGGGCCGTGCGGCCGTTGGAGGATCGGTTTCCCGCCGTCACGACTCCGCCGGAGGAGGTGGACGGCATCGTGGTGCTTGGCGGTGCGATTGACGACCTGACCAGTCGCGACCGCAACACACCAACACTCAATTCGGCTGCCAACAGGTTGACGACTTTCGTCATGCTGGCAAGACGCTATCCGAGGGCGAAACTGGTCTTTACCGGTGGCTCCGGCGCTATTGAGCAGGGTGTATCGAATGAAGCGGAATATGCCCGCATCCTGCTCGAACAGCTCGGCCTGCCGCCGGATCGAATCATATTCGAGGATACATCCCGCACAACGTGGGAGAACGCAGTGAACACCTACGCTTTGGTCAAGCCGCGTCCCAGCGAGTTCCTGGATATTGGTGACATCGGCCAGTCACATGCCACGTGCCGTGGGGGTGTTCCGAAAGACTGGCTGGAACGTTCTGCCATGGCCGGTCGGCTACCAGTCTCGTGACCACATCAGCGACTTCGCCCAGTCCACCGGAGCAAAGCTTGCGGGACTAGACTGGGCAGCCCATGAGTGGATCGGGTTGGCGGTCTACTACTTGCAGGGCAAGTCCACAGCTCTGTTCCCTGCGCCGGGCTGACCCGCAGGCGGTCGGCCGGCCGTGGACCCAGCCACGGGTCAACATCAAGGATCGTCGGGATCAGCGCAGGCCGTTGATCAGTGCTTCCTCATGACAGCGGTTATCGAGTGACCCCGGGCAACGGACCCTATACTTGCCAGGCCTGGCGTCAGCAGCCGCGCGGCAATGGCTGCGGCATACCGCCTGGCACGGTAGGAAGTGCCTTCCACCTCGAATTGCGTCCGAACCTTGAACAGCCCGCGAAGGTAGTTCATGGCGAGCACCTTCACAAAATCGCGGCTGTAATATGGCCCCAGTATATCTTCGACGATTGTCTCCACATCCAGTTGCAAATCGGCGGCGAGGTAGCGGATCGGTAACTCTGTCCACCAGGTGACGTGGTGTGGCGGCATGTTGAGAATGTTGTCAGGTTGATAACCGAGAAAGCTCCGCGCGTTCGGAACGCTGAAGATGAAGCGACCTCCAGGCTTTAGGCAACACAGGCAAGCGTCCAGGAAGGATCGCAAATCGACGATGTGTTCAAGCACCTGAAACAAGCAAACCACGTCGTATTGGGCCGCGGCAGTCCGGGCGTGATCTTCAATCAGCTCCGCTCGGACATCCATGTGCCGAGCCACGTCCATCGCAACGGCCGCCGGATCGATTTCCAGGCCGACGTAGCGGATTTCGCTGCGAATGTCCTGATGCAGGGAATTCCAGAAATAGCCGCGTCCGCAGCCAACCTCAAGCACGGACATGCCCGCCTGGATATAGCCGGCGGCAAACTCGAACTCCTGACGGCTCCCCCGGGGGGTTTCATACAAAAGAGTGGGCGGAGCCGCCCGGAATGCCGCCTTCAACGGTCTGCGAGCGGCAACTTCGTTCCGCTCTCCATCAACGGGCAAGCGAGAAGCAGCCCACTTCGAGGCGAAGGTGCCCAAGTCTTTAGCCAGATCCGCGTAGAAATTCCCGTCCCCTTGGACCGGAGGAGAGAACGACCGAAGCCCACAATTCGGACATTCACAGAACCAAATCTCTCTGACGTCGTGCATCAGGTGAGCGATGTTGATCTGATGGACGCGTTGATAGGCTCGCGTCAAAGCGCCGGCATTGATGCTGCCCTTGCGCTCAACTTCGCCGCCACAAAGCGGGCAGGAGACACCATTGTCATCCACAGCCTTCGTGGCGGGAAACGGGGCACCCGAGCTTTTCGGGAGGCTCTCGCCTGACTTAAATGCGTCGGAAGTCTGTATTGTCATCATTCATGCCCCCCGCTGGCAGACCAGAGTGAGCGTAAGGCGACGGTCGCGCGCGATACAAGACTGTTAGCAACGTCTAACGACTGGCTACGACTTAGCTTAACCACACACTATAGTTCAGTTTTTGTAAAAAAATGCGCTCGCAAGTTATCTCGGCGCCCTTGTAGATAGCCAACGGTTGCGCTCGCGCCTCAATAGACGGCATGCAAGTCTTTTCCCGCCATGGGATCGAGCGCCACATCACCGCACTATCGGCTGGCAACGCGCACCCCGGCGATCGGGCTCAACCTCGCCGGGCATCAGCGGGACCCGGCTATCGACTCTCGGTCCAGCTTTCGGAGAATGCCAGCGCACACGTGCTGAATGGGCGTCCCTCACGTTGCCTCGGCCACGCCTGGCCCGAGGCCTCGACACCGTTTCGTGTCAGGCGTGCACGCAGAGCCGGTATCAATACGGTGCAAACTCCGTAAGGACGTCCAGGGTCCTGATTGGGCTGAGTATGGATCAACAACGGTTCGCCAATATCGTACCAGGTGAGCGAAATCTCTTCGTTTCGCGCCACTACATGCTCCGTCCAGAAGTACCGCGGGTCGCCCGATTTGCTGAACTGCGCGTCAGTCACCGGGATTGCCTGATCAGCCGTCTCCGCGTTCAGCATGCCTTGGACAGTCAACTGCAGCCAGCGCGCCATCGCAATGTTGTCGGAGTAGATACGCCACCGATTTTCGGTCAGTTCGCTCTGAAGATACAGCACATGGCCGGGCCCAGCCGGACAAGTGATGATGCGCCAGAAGCTCGCATTCGTGGTGTTGGCGCCTCCGTCCTCGCCGCTCAGACGGATGAACGGATTTTCGCCAGTAAGAATCAGATGATTTGGATCCGCTGTACTCATTGGGGTGCCTCGCTGGTAGCTGGACCGCCTGCCATCGCCTCGCCAACGCTGTTCTCACGGCCAGGGAAATGCTCAGGCAGCATCACGGAACACGGGTTTACGGGTTTACCTACTCGGCGGCACGCATCCGCGGGCGCTCCAGACTGGCGCGATCCAGTTTGTGGAACTCGCCCCCCTTGAGGATCGCGACCAACCGCTCCTTGTTTTGCAGAATGTTCACATCCGCCACCGGATCGCCATCCACCAAAAGCAGATCGGCCAGGAAACCCTCGCGCACCTGCCCTGCCTCGATCCCCATCAGTTCGGCACCGTACCGGGTTGCACAGACCAGCGCCTCGCTTGGACTGTAGCCGAGGTGGCGCACGAAATGCGCAATGTCGCGGGCGTTCTCGCCCTGAGGCGTTCGCGCAAACCCATAGTCGCCGCCGATAACCACACGGATGCCGCGCTTCTTCATCTCCGGGTAGGCGCGCGACGCCGCGGCCAGGCCGAGTTCGATGCCTCGCCGCACGCCGCCGGGAATAGTCCCTTCGGGCGCCTCGTGCACCGCGGTATGCAGCAGCCCGATCGCAGGACCGACGAACACCCTGTCCTTCACGGCCTCGAGCATGTCGAGCGCCTCCTCGTCGGCGTGTTCGCAGTGATAGATCACGTCCACGCCACACCGCACCGCACGCTTCACCGCCTCCGCCGCTCGGCAATGCGCGTTGACCGTGCGGAAAAAATCATGCGCGGCGGTGACGCCGGCACGAACTTCCGCTTCGCTCATGACCGTGCGGGGCAGCGCGCCGGAGTGGGTGTGGTCGTCGCCGGAAATGTTGAGCTTGATACTGTCCGCACCCTCCCGGACGCAGAGCCGAGCGAGCTTGGTTACCTCATCGGGGCCGTCAGCGACCATGGCGAAGCTGTCGCGGAACTGATGCGCACGCCGCTCATCGCCGAGGCCTCCGGTAACGGTGATCTCCGGTCCACAGGCGCGCAGCCGGGGCCCCGGCAGTTCGCCCGCCTCGATCGCATTGCGGATCACGATATCAAGCCGCAGCTTGGCACTGGCGGCGCTGTAGGCGCTGGTGAAACCGTGGTCGAGCAAGAGCCGGGCGTTGCGGGCGGCGATCAGCGTGTGTTCCTCGGGAGGCGTGTCGCCGAGATCGGTGGGCCGGGTAACATTGATGAAGGTGATGTGCGAGTGACCCTCGACGAGACCCGGCATCAGCGTCATGCCCTTGGCGTCGATGACGTTCGCGCCGGCTGCCTCCAGTTGACCGCGTTCGGTCGCAACCGTCCTGACGCGTTCGTCATCCAGCAGAACGTCGGCCGGGTAGGCCGCGACCCCCGAGCCGTCCCACACGCGGCAATTCCTGAACAGAGTGCGGGTCATCGATCCCCCATGCAGCTTGTTGTATCTTGTTGGCTGCTTCGGTTGTGTCAGAAGTTGGCGCACAGAGAAAGCCCCCCTCCGGTCCGGGCCGAATGACCCGAGCTATCGGAACCCGGCATTACGCTTCAAGATGGCGAAAGGCCCTCGCCAGGAGGAAACCATGGACGCGACAGTCGAAAAATCCGCGATGCGAAAGATTTACCTGCGCCTTCTTCCGTTCGCCTTCATCACCTACAGCCTTTGTTACATGGACCGGATCAACGTGACGTTCGCCGGACTGACCATGCGCGGTGATCTCGATCTTTCGGCCACGGTGTTCGGCTTCGCCGTCGGCACCTTCTACTGGGGCTACTTCATCTTCGAGGTACCCAGCAATATCATCATGGAGAAGGTCGGAGCTCGCCTTTGGATCGCCCGTATCATGATTACCTGGGGCATTCTCGCCGGACTGACCGCCCTCGTCACCGGCCCGATCAGTTTCGCCACCATTCGCTTCCTGCTCGGCGTCGCCGAGGCGGGATTCTTCCCCGGCATGGTACTATACTTCACGTACTGGTTCCCCGCCTACCATCATGCCCGTATCGTCTCCGGACTTCTGGCTGGATTTGTCGTGGCAGTGGCAGGCGGCGCACCCATCTCCACGGCGCTGCTCGGTCTCGACGGTATGTTCGGACTGCACGGGTGGCAGATCATGTACATCGCGGAGGGGATCCCCACCGTCATTTTTGGCATCGCGACGTTGTTCATCATGACCGATCGGCCGGAGCAGGCAAATTTCCTCACCAGCGAGGAAAAAGCCTGGCTCGCCGCGAAACTGGCGAATGAACGTCAGGCCAAGGATGCCGTGCGGACCTTCAGTGTCGTACAGGGGATGTTCAACCCAAAGGTGCTGCTGCTGTCACTGAACTATTTTGGCATCGTCACGGCGAGCCTAGGAATGCTGTTCTTCATTCCACAGATCATCAAGTCGCTTGGCGTCACCAACAACATGACAGTCGGCTGGCTCACCATGCTGCCCTATATTTGTGGCGGCATTTCGTTGGTGGTCTGGGGCCGTATTTCCGACCGGATGCAGGAGCGGCGCTGGAATCTACTCGCGGCCTGCGTCGTGTCCACGCTTGGGCTGCTGATGGCTGGACTGACCATGGGCACCTGGTGGGCGCTGGTCGGGATGTCGATCGCCGCCATCGGGTTCTATGGCTCGAAAGGACCATTCTGGGCTATGCCGCCAATGTTCCTCACCGGGACGGCCGCGGCCGCTTCGCTCGCGTGGATCAATTCCATCGGCAACCTTGGCGGCTTTTTCGGCCCCTGGTACGTCGGCATCATCAAGGATCTGACCGGAAGCTATGCCGGAGGTCTGTTCGGCCTCGCCGCGCTGGGGCTGGCCGCCGCCACGGTCGCGGCTTTCTGGCTGGATATTCCGGATGTGACGACGCCACAACGAACAGCGGTTGCCGCTGCGCAGGCGGACTGACCGGAGACTTGACTTCCGGCGCTCGGCCGACACGCTGGGTGCCGAGAAGGAGGAACGTCGATGCAACAAAATAAACTGTCGCGCCGGCTCGCTGTTTCGGCGGCGGCCGCGGCCAGTGCCGCCACCATCCTGCACTGGCCCGCCAATGCCGCCGAATTCAGCTATAAGTATGGCGCTTCCGCACCAAGCGCGCATCCGGCGTTAGTACGCACCCAGGAAGCCGCCGAGAAGATCCGACAAGAAAGCAACGGGCGTTTGGAAATCACCATTTACCCCAACAGTGCCCTTGGCGGCGACACCGCGATGATCGCGCAGGTCATCGCCGGAGCGCTGGAGATGTACAATTTGCCGATCGATCTGCTGGCGCCTCGCAACCCGGTCTGTGGCATCTCGGGTGTGGGTTTCGCTTTTCCTGACTACGATCATGTCTGGGCCGCGATGGACGGCGACCTAGGCAACATGCTGCGCGGCGTGGTGGAGCAGATGGGCCTGCACTGCCTGGAAACATGCTACGATCATGGTTTCCGGCAGATCACCACGCGGAGCAAGCCGATCACCGGCCCGGATGATTTGCGCGGCTTCAAGTTACGCCTGCCGGTGGCACCCTATCTCATTGCGCTGTTTCGCCACCTCGGGGCCTCGCCGACCACAATCAATTTCAACGAAGTGTACAGTGCCTTACAGACCGGCATCGTCGACGGGCAAGAAAATCCACTTGTGCTGATCGACACGGCGAAATTGTATGAGGTGCAGAAATACTGCAGCCTGACGAACCATGTGTGGGCCGGGTTCCATGTGGCGTTCAACCTGGCCGCGTGGAAGAAGCTGCCGCCCGACTTGCAGGAGATCGCCCAGCGCAACTTCGCGGCGGCGGCGTTGGCGGAGCGACAGGATTTTGTCGCCATGACGCAGACGGAACAGCAGAACCTCGCCGCTCGGGGTCTCACTTTCAACACGCCCGACCTGAAGCCATTCCGCGATGTGCTGGCGGGGAACGGCTTCTATCCCGATATGAAAAAGCTCGCCGGCGACAAAGCGTGGGCGATATTGGAGAAGTATGTCGGCACCCTGACGTCGTGACCCCCGGGGCGCCAGCGGTCAGCGCAAGACGAGCGACGGTTCGCTAGCCCCCAGCCACAACTGAAGTGCGGTGGGGAGCAACGTGGCCTGAGGCGCCACCCTGGTTCGGGGTCCATTTGCCGCCGGACCCGGCCGCACCTGGTGCCCCCGGCGGGCGTGTGCCCCTGGCAACCGTCCCGTTGCCGCGACGTTCCCCCGGTGCCACTCGGCGTTCCACATGGCCCGTCGGCCGCGGATGCAGGTCGCGGCGCGACACAACGGTCGCCGGATAAGCTGCTCGAGGTCTGGAACCTTTGCTCTGGTGACAGGGTGGCCTCGCTGCGCTACGTCCACTCTCGACACACAACCTGGGAAAAATCCGCTCGCCATGGCCAGCAGCAACGACATTCGCGCGACGTTCCTGGATTACTTTGCCCGCAACGGGCACGCGGTCGTGGAGAGCTCGCCGCTGGTGCCGCGCAACGATCCCACCTTGATGTTCGCCAACTCGGGCATGGTGCAGTTCAAGAACGTCTTCACCGGGCAGGAGCACCGGCCCTACGTCCGTGCCACCACGGCGCAGAAATGCGTGCGGGCAGGCGGGAAACACAACGATCTGGACAATGTCGGCTACACCGCGCGTCACCACACCTTCTTCGAAATGCTGGGCAATTTCAGCTTCGGCGACTATTTCAAGGAGCGCGCGATCCCCTTCGCCTGGGAACTGCTGACGCGCGATTTCGGTCTCGACAAGGACCGGCTGCTGGTCACCGTCTACTCCGAGGACGATGACGCCGCCGCGATCTGGAAAAAGGTCGCCGGGCTGCCCGATAGCCGCGTCATCCGCATCGCCACCTCGGACAATTTCTGGCGCATGGGCGACACCGGCCCCTGCGGCCCGTGCAGCGAGATCTTCTACGACCACGGTCCGTCGATCCCGGGCGGCCCTCCGGGCAGTGCGGACGAGGATGGCGACCGCTTCATCGAGATCTGGAATCTGGTGTTCATGCAGTACGAGGAAGGGCCGCCGGGCACCCGCGTGGCGCTGCCGCGGCCCTCGATCGACACCGGCATGGGGCTGGAACGCTTCGCCGCGATCCTTCAGGGCAAGCACGACAACTACGACACCGACACGCTGCGCGCGCTGATCCTGGCCAGCGCCGAAGCCACCGGTCAGGACCCGGACGGCCCGTTCAAGGTCAGCCACCGGGTCGTCGCCGATCATCTGCGCAGCAGCGCCTTCCTGATGGCCGACGGTGTGCTGCCATCGAACGAGGGTCGCGGCTACGTGCTGCGGCGGATCATGCGCCGAGCGATGCGGCATATCACGCTGATGGGGGCGCGGGAGCCGGTGATGTTTCGGCTGGTCCCGGCCCTGGTGCGCCAGATGGGCGCCGCCTATCCGGAACTGGTGCGGGCCGAGGCGCTGATCCAGGAGACGTTGAAGCTGGAGGAGACCCGCTTCAAGCAATTGCTGGAACGCGGCCTGCACCTGCTGGCGGAGGAAACCGAGCGTCTCGGCGACCGGGAAGCGTTGCCAGGGGCTGTTGCGTTTCGGCTCTACGACACCTACGGCTTTCCGATTGATCTCACGCAGGATGCGCTGCGCGAACAAGGTCGTTCGGTGGACATGGATGGTTTCGACGCGGCGATGGTCGAGCAGCGCGTGCGTGCTCGCGCCGCCTGGTCCGGCTCCGGCGAGGCGGCGACCGAGCGCGTCTGGTTCGAGATCAAGGAGCGGACCGGCGCCACCGAATTCCTCGGCTATTCAACCGAAACGGCCGAGGCAGAGATCGTTTCGCTCATCGTCGATGGCGTGCCGGTCGAGTCAGCCCACTTGGGTACCGAGGTGGCCGTCGTGCTCAACCAGACGCCATTTTACGGCGAGAGTGGTGGCCAGGTCGGCGACACCGGAATGATCAGCGGCCCCGACGGCCTCCATATCCTCATCACCGACACGCAAAAGAAGCTCGGTGACCTGTTTGTCCACATCGGCCGGATCGAGGGCGGCACGGCGCAGGTTGGCCTGCCTGTAGTGGCCGCGGTCGATCACGCAAGGCGCGGGGCGATCCGGGCGCATCACTCCGCCACCCACCTGCTGCATGAGGCGCTGCGGCGCAAGCTGGGCACCCACGTCCAGCAGAAAGGCAGCCTGAACGCGCCCGACCGGCTGCGCTTTGACGTGTCGCAGCCGCGGCCGATCACCGCCGATGAGCTGCGCTGGGTTGAGGCCGAGGTAAACCGCCGTGTGCGTGAGAACTCCGAGGTCAAGACCCGGCTGATGACGCCAGAGGCCGCTGTCGAACTCGGCGCGATGGCGTTGTTCGGGGAGAAATACGGCGACGAGGTGCGGGTCGTGGCGATGGGTGCACCGGAGGGCAACAAGGCCGCTTGGTCGATCGAGCTGTGCGGCGGCACCCACGTCCGGCGCACCGGCGACATCGGCTATTTCCGCATTGTGGGGGAGATGGCCGTCGCGTCAGGAGTACGCCGGATCGAGGCCGTAACGGGCGCGTCGGCCGAGGCGGTGGTCGCCGAGACGCAGTCCCGGCTGAACGACGCCGCCGGTGCGCTGCGAACCGCGCCCGCCGAGGTGCCGGATCGCATCGGCGCACTGCTGGAGGACAAGCGCCGACTGGAACGCCAGGTGGCCGAGTTGCAGAAGAAGATGGCGACCGGCGGCGGCGCGGCAGCGGCCGAGGAAATCGGCGGGATCAAGCTGTCCGCCCGAAATCTGGGCGAAGTTCCGGCGCGCGACCTCAAGGGGCTGGCCGATGCGATCGGCAAGCAACAGGGATCGGGCGTCGTAGCGCTGGTCTCCACGGCGGACGGCAAGGCCAGCATTGTGGTCGCGGTGTCACCGGACCTGACCGGCCGGCTGAGCGCGGTCGAACTGGTGCGGGCGGCGGCATCCGCGGTCGGCGGCAAGGGCGGCGGCGGCCGGCCCGATCTGGCTCAGGCCGGCGGGCCAGATGGAACGCGGGCGGACGAGGCGCTTGCGGCGGTGCGGGCGGCGCTGGGGTAAGTAGTACCAAAACGGGCTGAAGCTCAGTGCCCGTTATCCGCGAGGACGAGAGCTGCCCCCTTCCTGCTCTAACAGCCCCCGGAATGTGCATCGAGCCGGCGCTTGAAAATGATCTCGCCATCCTCCGTGCGGCCCGAGTTCGGTCCACCCGCCGCGTCGGTAAAAGCCTGCGGCGCGCGTGCCCGGGTCAGTGGTCAGTGTTGCGGTGGCGAACCCGGCGCGGACCAGCGTGCGACATGCAAGCGTCAGTAAGGCCCGGCCGATGCCTCTGCCCTCGTGCCCGGGATCGACAAAAAGCGCCCAGATCCAGCCGATTTCCGCGTCTCCCGCCGAGAATCCAAGGATGCGGCCGCCTTCCTCCCAAATCCAGATTTCACCCGATTCCAGGAAGTCCGCGACGTCTTCGCAAGTAACCTTGTTAGGTCCAACATGGCGATTCTCGCGCACAGCCCCGCGCAATTTCATCAGCGCCGGAATGTCGCCAAAGTCTGCTCTGCGTATGTTAGCGCGTACCATCTTGATGTGTGCCTGAAAACCCGACCCTCTTCGCGCGCCAGTCCCGCGACATCCGCCACCTGATACCCGCCCGGCTGTTCAGGCAATGGTGGGAAGGCAGTAGAATCGTTGCGCGGTGGCATGGAACAGGGCCGCCTTCTCGTCAGCCGAGTATCCCTTGGCGATCCGTTTAAACGCGTTCCACAACACCGGATAGCTGCACATCCCCTTGTCGACCGGAAAATTGCTCTCGAACATGCAACGTCGCGCACCGAAGAGCTCGACAGCGGTTTCGACATAGGGGCGCCATGCAGCGGCCATTTCGCCCGACGACGGAGGCAGCACCTCATGGTGATATCCGAAACCATTCACATTCATCGCCAGGCCACCAAGCTTGACGTATAGATTTTCGTACCGCGCCAACTCGGCCAGACTGGTTTGCCACCGCGCGAAGACCTCCGCGCGCTTACCGGCGTAAGGGCCGACGCCGAGCGGACCGCCTAAATGATTGAGCACCACTGGCTGGTCAGGGAAGCCACGCAGCAAATCGACAAGATCACCAAGTTGCGGATGATACAACCACGCCTCGAAGGTAAGCCCGTGCCGACCCAGGCGGCCGAATCCCGAGCGGAACGCGGCTTCCCGGTAAAGACCGGGCGACGCGCCGGGTGGTGCCGTGGGCGCGATGGCGGCATCGTAGGTGCCGCTGTGACGGATGCCTTTGAAACGGCCGCCACCAGCCTCGATGTGAGCCTCCAGCACGTCGTCGATGCGATCCCCCAACGTGCAGTCAGCGTGACCCACGATGCCTAAACAGGCGCGCAACGATCCGTGCCGGCCACTTTCGCTCTCCTCCGCGATCGCGGCAACGAACTCCGTCTCACCCACCGGACGGAGTTCCTCGGGTCCCTGGGTGCGATAGTCCGAGCCGCACTGGATGAACACGGTCGACATTACGTTGTGACCAGTTCCCGTGTCGGCCACCAGATCATCCAGCAGGTACCGGTCGGGCCTGGCTCGCCACAAATGGTGGTGCGGGTCGATGATGGGCTGGGCCGGATCGAGCACCTCCTCGGTTAGCTTTGCCAGCCAGTCAGGCCGAACGCGCGGATGATCGAACGGCTGTCGCTCTCTCGGCTGATCGGTCATCACTCTTCCTCCCGCGGCGTCGATCAATATCCAGCCACGCGGAGGCACTCATGGCAATCGCCCGGACTACGCCGCCTGTCCCTGAAATTCCCGCGCCTCTTCGTTGCGCTCCAGCTCCGGTCGCGGACTGGTCTTACGCTGCTCGATCCCCAGCGCATCAAGCAGCGTGACTTGCATCGCATCGCCGCTGAACCGTGCGCGCGCGAAAGCCAGTTGCTCCGAGCAGCTTCGCACCCAGGCCGCGTCGTCTAGCAAGAGTGCAACGACCGCCGCGGCGAATGATCTGGCGTCCTCGGCCACCGCGACGATCTGCCAGATCCCCGGCAGACCCTGCGTTCCGACCGGGGTCGTGACGAGGGGAACGCCCTCCCGCAGCGCTTCCGCAACCTTCAACTTTACACCGGCGCCGCAACGAAGTGGCACGACGGCCACGCGCGCCCGGGCGTAGGCCGCGGACAGCTCGGCGTCAGAGACGTTGGGAAACACCGCAACACCGCCGGTATTGGCTTGTTCGACACAGACGTCGCCAGCCGCGGCTTCCCCGCCGCCCGCCAGAGCGCGCACGGCTGCGGTTGGGTTGGACCCGATAATCGATAAATACGCCCCCGGAACCTGCTGTCGAACCAACGGCAGGATTTCGCTGACGAACCAGCAGGCCGCATCCTCGTTCGGTGTATGGCTGAAACCGGCTACAAAAATGATTTCCAAGGCAGCGGGGGCTGCACGCTCGGACGCAAAGGTTTCAAACCGATACGGCACGATCGAGCGGAATTTGCATGCGGGCTGCAGGGCGGACGCGATGTCTGCCTCTTCCTCGGAAGGGTAGAGCGACAGGTCGACTTGTCGCCAGACCGCGGATTCGCGCTGCTGCATCCGGTCGGCCGTACGCAAGATGTTCTCGTCACGCATCAGTTCGCCTTGCTGGCGCATCCGGTAGAAATGCAAGTCATGCCCATAATAAACCACCCGCGCTCGGCTGTGCTGACGGATCGGCAGCAGCACGTCCGCGGCAACACCTGGCCGACTGAGCAGGATGCAGTCCAACTCGTTGCCACACTCCCTGATCCAGTCGACGAAGGGGACCTGCGTGGGGCCATGGAAGACCTCAATACCCATCTCCTGCAACGTATTCGTATAGCCGAGACTGTAATTGAGATTATGTGGCCAGAACTTCACCACCAACCCTGCCCGCATCAGTATCGATAGAAAGTATACCATGGTGCGGGACCCCGCGTCCCGATCCGGTTCCGGTACAAGGTGGTCGATCACCAGCACGACCTGGCGCCGCATCGCCCGATCGCGAGCGCGAAACACATTCTGACCGCTGGGAAAATGCTGTGCCGCCAGAACCGGAGCCCAGGCTTCGACGAAGCGGCGCCGGTTGGCCACCTGGTACCCCTTGATGCCCACCGCGACATCGCGCCCGTGCGAGACACCCTCGAAATGCACCACCCGCGCGGCAGGCTGATACAGCGTCCGAAGTCCCATCCGTCGCAGCCGGAACGAAAGGTCGGCGTCCTCGAAATAGGCCGGTGCATACCGTTCGTCGAAGCCGTCCATGCCAAGGAAAACCGACTTTTTGACCATCAAGGCCGCGCCCGAGCAGTAATCCACCTCCCGCACATAGTTATAGACCGGCTTTGCGGCATCGTCATTTCGCCCGAAATTCCAGCCCGAGCCATCGCGCCAGATGATACCGCCGGCCTCCTGCAAGGTCCCGTCCGGATACAGCAGCTTGGCACCGACCGCGCCGACGTCTGGACGCTCCGCCAACAGTCCGATCATCGGATCGAGCCAGCCTGGCAGCACCTGTGTATCATTATTCAAGAAGTACAAGTAACGACCACGCGCGAGGACGGCGCCCTTGTTGCAGCTCCGCAGGTAACCCAGATTGGTTTCATTACGGATCAACCGGATTCCGCGCACCAGTTCGAGCGGCCGGGGGCCGTCCCAGGCCCATGCGTCGTCGATCACAATCACCTCGATCGGCACGCCAGGCCTATGCTCGGCCAACGAGGCCAGGCACCGCAGCGTGAACCCGACCTGGCCATAAGTCGGCACTATCACCGAAACAAGAGGATCGTCCGCCAGCGGGACCACCACCGAGCCAGGGTCGACGCGCGCGATCAGCGGAGCAGGCGGCACCTCCGGCGGCGGGTTCGCACGCAGTCGCCGAGCGCGAAACCACAGGCGGGCGTGGGTGTGAAGTTGCAGGGTGATGATCCACCACAGCAGCAGCACGCACTGGCGAAGCCGTCGCGCCAGCCAGGGCGACGTAGTGTGGAGCGCCCCTGCCGCATGCAGGGCGTGCCACAGGACACCGTCCATCGATGCGGCAAACTGAACGCGAGCAGCACGGAACGACTTGCTCAACCGCGGGGCCTCCAGCCAGGAGCGCCCCTCCTACGATCGAATGCTTAACAAACTGATAACGCGGCCAGGCTAGCGCGCCTGGAAGTTCGGCAGCCGACGTTCGGCCATCGCCTTGGTGCCTTCCTTGAAGTCGGCGGTGCCTCGCAGCCAGTCCTGCTCCTCATATTCACGTTCGGTGGCCTGCGCGACGGCGTCCGCCAGACCGCGCCGCAGCGTTTCGCGAGTCGAAACGATGGCGAGCGGAGCGGACTGGGACAGTTCGGTCGCCAGTTCGGTGGCCCTGGCACGCACCTCGGACAGCGGCACACAGTAGTCAGCCAGACCGATAGCCAGCGCTTCCTCCCCGGTGATGCGCCGTCCGGTGTAGAGCAGCAACGCCGCCTGTTGCGCACCGATCAGGCGGGGCAGGCTGGCGGTGAGCCCGAAACCGGGGTGAAAACCCAGTCGGGTGAAGTTGGTGGAGAACCGCGCCTCGGGGCAGGTCACGCGGAAATCCGCCATCACGGCCAGACCAACGCCAGCCCCCACGGCGGCGCCATGCACGGCGGCGACGATCGGCTTGCCGGTGCGCCACAGCCGCTGCGCCTCTTTATATAGATGCCGGCCACGTTTGGTTCCGCGAGCTACGCCATCGGGGCCTCGGCTGCCGAAATCAGCACCGGCACAGAAATGTTTTCCTTCGGCGCACAGCACGATCGCGCGGACATCCGGGGTGCGGTCATACAGCTCCAGCGCGTCGGCGATTTCCCCCACCATGTCGGTGTCGATGAAGTTGTTCGGTCCGCGGCGCACCTCGATGGTGGCGACATTGCCCGCGCTGGAGACCGCGATGTGCTCGTACGTTCCGTGCTGCATGGGATTTCCTGCCCGTTCTCGACCAATTCCGGCGACTCTAGGCCGGGAGCCGAAAACGGGCAAACGCCCACGTCGCCGCCAGGGCGGAGCGCCACCGTAGGGCGCACGCGAATTTCCGCGGTCCGAGCGAAGATCAGTTGCCTGTTACGCAACACGGTGGCATAACGCCGCCGCGGGTGGCGCAACGGTTTGCCGCCGGGGCCGTCCTGGTGTCGACGAAAATTAAGTATCAAAAGCAAGGAAACGATCGGATGCCTGCTTCGAACCGCGCCGTTGTCATCGCCACGGCTGCCGCATGCCTGATCGTTGCTCCGCTGTTGTGCCGGTCGCCGGTCGGATCCGCGCGGGCTGAGACGGCGGCCCCCATAACCTCCACCGATTCCGAGGTCGAAACCGCCACGGCGGTGATAACCGCGATCGACGCGCCGTCGCGGACCGTCGCCATCAAGACCGAAAACGGTGAGACGATGGACATCAAGGTCGGCGACAACGTCAGAAACTTCGCCCAGATGAAAGTCGGCGACAAGGTGGTCGCGACGCTTGAACTGGCCCTGACCTATACCGTCTTTCCGGCCGGCACCAAGCTTCCGGCCGCAATGGTCGTGGATCGGGCCGCGAAGCCGGGCGCCAAGCCAGCCGCCGAGGTGTCACGCTCCGCCTCGCTCACCGGAACGATAGTCGGCGTCGACACCAGCGCGAACACTGTCAGCGTGGTCGAGCAGCGCGGCGGCCCGGTGCGCGTCCTGCACGTCAAGAATCCAGAGCGCCAAGCCTATCTGCCGAAAATCCATCCCGGCCAGATACTGGCCATCACCTACACCGAAGCTCTCGCGTTGCAGGTGCAGCCAGCGTCTTAGAACGCGGGCGCGGCCGCGTGTTCGTCAACCGGCGCCATGCCGCTTCCGGGCGCCGTTCTTGCGCAGCAGGAACTCGCGGCCGATCTTTACCATCGGGACGCCTTCATATTCGACGATGTCGGCGGTGGCATAGGTTTCGTGCCATTGGTCCGGAATGAAACTACCGGTCCCCACGACATCGATTGGCGCCTTCGCGTCCGCCATCACACGGCACTTCTCGACCCCAAAGCCGGATGACGCGACGATCCGCACATTGTGGTATCCGCCTGCGTCCAGCGCTTCCCGGGTGCGCCAGATCGCCGCCGCCGACACCCCGGTACCCACCAACGACCGCAGTTCGGAATCACTGCGATAACGCCGGATCGCACCTGGCGCGTAACGTTCCACCACGGCATAGCTTTCCGCCGGATCGAGCCCCTCCAGGAAGCGTCCACCATGGGTGTCCAGCCGGAACGACAGCTTCCCCGCGGCGGCCAGGTCCGGAAAGCGGGCACACACCGCCAGCGCGTCGGTGATCTCGCGGGCGAAATAATCCACCAGCACCGTCATCGGCTCGTCTGGAAAGGTCTCGCGGAACATCTCCGCGGCGCGCACGGTCGACCCCGCGTAGCCGATCAGAGAGTGCGGCATCGTCCCGTATCCATGGGTTTCGCCGAACCAATGCGCGGTGCCGTCCGCGGCTCCACCGACGAAGCCCTTGGCGCCTTCTCGCTGCGCCGCCTTGCTGCCGACCGAGGCAGCATAGGACATCATGTCCTGCATCTCGGCCCCGGCGCAGTGACGCGCCTCCATCGCCAGGAACGCGGCATTCGGCAGCGACAGCGCCATCTGATAGGCGTTGTGCGCCGCGACACTAGCCGGTCCGATCTTCTGCAGCAGGATTGTTTCAAGGTCCGACAGATGCATCATGCCGCCGGTCAGGTAGACGATCGGTTCGCCGGCGCCCACCCAGTCACCCTCATGGTAGATCAGATCGACATCGATCCGAGTGTGCCGGATCTCGGCCGCCATCGCCACCCAGTCCAGCATCAGCCTTGGCGCGCAGATCACCGGACGCCGCATGAACAAGGCGTAGGTGACCGTCTTGTCACCAAAGCGCGCAACGATCCGTTTCGTTCGGTTGAAGTAACTGTCCGTCCGCGCGGCGACGTCTTCTTCCAGGCCTGCCCCCGGGTCTTGCCTAGCCCGGGGGTCCTGGCTAGCCACGATCGCCGGTGCCCGGGGGACGGCGCTCACAGCACCCGGCTCACTGCGCCGCGAGACTTGGCGAAACGCCCGGTACCCGGCGCGCCTTCAACTCCTCCGCCACCAAAAACGCCAACTCCAGCGACTGCTCGGCATTCAAGCGCGGGTCACAGAACGTCTCATATCGGGCGGTCAGATCGCTTTCCGACAGCCGGTGAGCGCCGCCGGTGCATTCGGTCACGTCCTGTCCCGTCATCTCAACATGCACACCGCCCCCCCAGGTGCCTTCCGCGGCATGAATATCGAAAAAACCGCGGACCTCGTGCAGGATCGAGTTCAAAATTGCGGGTTTTCAGCTTTGCCACGGTGCTGATGGTATTGCCGTGCATCGGATCGCACAGCCACAATACCTTGCGGCCGGCCCGCTCGACCGCCCGCACCAGCGGCGGCAGCTTTTCCGCGACATTATCGGCCCCCATCCGGCTGATCAACGTGATGCGGCCGGCCTCGTTCTCCGGATTGAGGATATCCAGTACCCGCAGCAACTCGTCCGGGTTCTGCGTCGGCCCCACCTTCATTCCCAGCGGATTTCGCAGCCCGCGTAGAAACTCCACATGCGCCCCGTCGGCCTGGCGAGTCCGGTCGCCGATCCACAGAAAATGCGCCGAACAGCCATACCAGTCGCCGGTGGTCGAATCGACCCGGCTGAGCGCCTGCTCGTACGGCAGTAGCAATGCCTCGTGGCTGATATAGAAATCGGTCTCGCGCATGTCGCGGGTCGTGGCACTGGTCATCCCGCACGCCGCCATGAACGACAATGTCTCCTCGATGCGCTGTGCCAGGTCCTGGTAACGCGCCGCCAGAGGCGAGCGCTCCGCGAAGTCCAAATTCCAGCGGTGCACCTCATGCAGGTCGGCGTAACCGCCCGAGGAAAACGCCCGCAACAGGTTCAGCGTGCTGGCGGACTGGAAGTAGCCGAACTCCATCCGCCCCGGGTCGGGAATGCGCGACGCCGCCGTGAACTCCGGCCCATTGATAATATCGCCCCGATAGCTCGGCAGCGTAACGCCATCCTGCGTTTCGGTGTCCGAGGAGCGCGGCTTGGCGAACTGTCCCGCCATGCGCCCCATCTTCACCACCGGCAGCGAGGCGCCGAACGTCAGCACCACCGCCATCTGCAACAGCACGCGGAACGTGTCGCGGATGATGTTGGCGGTGAAATCGGAGAAGCTTTCGGCGCAGTCGCCGCCCTGCAGCACGAACGCCTTCCCCTCCGAGGCCAGCGCAAGCTGCGCCTTCAGCCGCCGCGCCTCACCGGCGAACACCAGCGGCGGATAGCGGCGGAGGCGGCGCTCCATCTCCTCGAGCCGCGTCTGATCGGGATAGGCGGGCACCTGGCGGATCGGGCATTCACGCCATGCGTCCGGGTGCCACGTACGCGCGGGGGCAGCGCTGGCGGTCGGTGTGGTCGGCATAATCGTTCTCCTCACCCGGTGTTATGTCGCGGTTTCGTCGCGATTGCTACTAGGCAGGCCGCCGACGCCGTCCGCCCGGGCGCATCCCCTGGATCCATCCGTCGCTGCTGTCCAAACGGTTAATCTCCGCTAAACCAGTCTCGACTACACTGTCGCCGAAGATACTCAGCCGCCGGTGGAGAGACCTTTGCCGTCGGGCGTCGCCCCCACGCAGGGAGATCGATCTTGCCGACTTCAACGAACGTGACTGGCGTTATCGTCGCCGACGACGATCCCCTGATCCGTAGCATCCTGCGAGCCAGGTTCGAGGCGCTTGACCTGAACGTGTTCCTGGTTCCCGACGGACTAGAGGCTGTGGCCTATGCCTCGCGAATCCAGGCGGCGCTGATCATTCTTGACCTCAAGATGCCGCGGCTGAACGGGCTGCTCGCTTGTGAGCGCATCCGCGAGTTGCCCGGCAACCAACACACGCCAATCGCGATCCTTACATCGATGCAAGGCAAGGAAGCGGAAGCGGCTGCCGCGCGCGTCGGCGCGACGACCTATTTCACCAAGCCGTTCAGGCCGGCGCTGTTGCTGCACGCGGTGTCGCATTACCTGCCGATCAGCGAGGCCGCACGAGAGATGCTTCGCCTTGGTGCTGACGAGGCGAACCGCTTTGACCGACCCGGACCCAGGCCAGCAGGCGGTACTGCCGTGAAGCATATTGGGCCAGAGGGTCCGCTCGATCGAGGCAAGACTATCCTGGACGTGCTGCGCGGCTGACACCTGGCTGCGAACTCAAGCGCGGCTGGCCGTCGCCACCTCGAGCTCCTGCTGGACGATCGCGGCCGCAGCCTCGATGGCGGCGACGAGATGATCAGCGAGCACAGGCATGTCGTCCGCGTCTGCCGCGACCTCGAAACGACGCGCCGCAGCGGCCACGGCCAGGAAGCCGAAGGAGCCTGCCCCACCGGCGAGCTTGTGCGCTGCCTCGACCAGCGCGCTTCGCGCCGCCAGCATCCCGGGCGTTCGGAGATCGCGCCGCAGCGACTCAAAGCGTGTTATCAGTAGCCGAAGGTTTTCCTCCAGCTCCGCCGCCGTCAAAGATTGCGCAATATCTTCGAACATACCACGGTCAAGCATCGCAATCTCGGGGCCGGGGTTTTCGAGCGCGATGTCAGGGGGCGTCTCGGTAAGAACAACGTCAGCCGGCGCCTTTCGAGAGTCCGCTAGCGCGGCAAGCAGCACCGCCTGTCTGAACGGCTTCGAAACATGGCCGTCCATTCCAGCCAGCCGACACGTTTCCTTCTGCTCGGCGAAGGCCTGGGCGGTCACCGCCAAGACGCGAACCTGACCCCGCGGAGCTGGTAACGCGCGGATGCGGCGAGTGGCTTCGAGCCCGTTCATGCCGGGCATCCGGACGTCCATCAGAATGACGTCGAAATCCTCGGCCTCGGCGGCCCGGAGCGCCGCGGCGCCGCTATCGACGCAAACCACTTCGTGTCCGGCAATGCTCAGGAAACCGCTCGCGATGTTGCGGTTCAAGGCCTCGTCATCAACCACGAGCACGCGCATCCGCGGCACGTCGCACGCGAACGTTCCCCAAGCGACCGAGGGCTCGGCTAGACCCTTAGCTCCGCAGGGAAGTTCCAACCAGAATATACTTCCACCAGCGGGATTGTCGTCATAGCCAATTCTTCCGCCCATCGCCTGCACGAGCCGGGCCGAGATCGCAAGGCCCAGACCTGCCCCTTCGACCCCGCTCATCGCCTCAGCGTTGAGCCGCTCGAATGTCTGGAACAGCTTGTCCCGGTGACGGGCCCAGATTCCAGGGCCGGTGTCGACCACTTCCAAGCGTATAAATTTATCGCTTTCCATCTGCCGCAGGCGCATTT
This sequence comes from uncultured Alphaproteobacteria bacterium, assembly GCA_963758415.1. Taxonomy (GTDB): domain Bacteria; phylum Pseudomonadota; class Alphaproteobacteria; order Acetobacterales; family Acetobacteraceae; genus Rhodopila. Next base: position 203,995 of record CAVWVL010000002.1, read on the forward strand.
CCACCGAGCCGGCTGGTGTGAACTTGATGGCGTTGCCCAGCAGGTTGATCAGCACCTGACGTAGTCGCACCGGGTCCGCGAACAGCCGCAGCGGCTCAGCAGGCGGCAAGACCAACGTAAGTCCCTTTGCTTCCGCCGTGGGCCGGACAACGTCGAGACAGGCACGAACGAGTTCGGTCAGTTCGATCACGGCCGGCCGCAGTTCCATTTGCTCGGCTTCGATCTGCGACATATCGAGCACCGAATTGATCGTGCCGAGCAGGTACCGGCCGGCGGCCATCATGGCTTCCAGCCGCTCGGCTTGTGTCGGGTTCAGGTTGCCTTCGAGACTGAGCAGTTCCGCGTAGCCGAGGATGCCATGCAGCGGCGTCCGCAGCTCATGCGTAATGCCGGCCAGAAAGCGTGATTTGGCCTGGTTTGCCCGCTCGGCCTGAGCTTGTGCCCGTTGCAGGTCGTTGGCCAGACGCTCCAGATCTGCATTGGCCTTGGACAATTCTTCGAGATTGCGTCTCTGCTCGCTGATGTCGGTCATTACGCCGCACAGCAAAGTCGCGTCGTCGTCCTTCCGCAGAAAACTCAATGAAAGCCTGACGGTGATCGGCGCCCCGTCCACCGGGCAAAGCGTGAGTTCATGCCGCGCACTGACGAGCTTTGCCTCAACGAGCATACGGTCGAACGCGTCCACGTCGCTCGCCAGCAGAAAAGGCTGCAGCTTCAGGCCGATCACCTGCCTTTCCGGAACGCCCAGCATATCTGCGAGGCGAAGATTACAGTAGAGCATCGTGCCGTCCTCACCGAGAGTGACGGCGCCCTCCTGGATTTGCTCGATGAAGACCCGGTACGGGTGTTCGACGCTTTGAAAAATCCGATAAGGTTGCTCACCGCTCTGGAGTACGAGCAGGTGGTAGTGCTCGGGACTCTCCGTCACCACGAGTGCGTCGACTTCACCGCGCTGGATGGCACTGAGGACAAGGTCGCGGTCTTCGACCATTGCTTCCAGCACCCCTATGCGCTGTTTCAGCGCGGCCGTCCCACGCAGTAAACGCTTAGGGCTCATCAAGCTCAATTAATCTAACGAAAACATTACGAACATGGGTTCCGTCCGACAGGTGGTCGAGAATGCCTCAGACCAACAATGACAGAAATGGAGTGGTGAAATAGGGCCGGTGGGCCGGCTGGCGTTGCCGCCGCCTTAGTTTGCCGCAACCGGAGGATTTCTGGCCGGGCGTATATCCAGCCCGATCAGCACCTGCTCTTCATTGGAAAGGGTACCGATGATACGCTTCAGCGGCGCTGGCAACTGACGAATGAGGGTGGGAATCGCAAGGATCTGGTCTCCCGCTGCCAGCTTCGGGGTCTGCAACAAGTCGATCACCTCAATCTCGTATTTGCCTGCCAAATGTTCCTCGCAGACCCGGGTCAAATTGGTCATCGCAGCGAGCGACTTGCTTGTTTGACCGGCAACATAGAGGCGCAGGTGATATCGGTCAGTCTCAATTTGCGTGGCAGGCGCTTCGTTGTCCATCGGTGTAAACTCCTGATTTCATTACGTAGCCGTTCGACGTGCGCCCATGTTGGCGGCGGCGTGCGCGAGCGTGACTTCCAGCGCTTCCTCCTGCCCGAGCACCATGGTCGCCTCCTCATTGGTGTCGGCCAAGGTGGCGCGCAACGCGTCGATCTGCGCTTCCAACGCCTGGCAGCGTCGGTCAAGCTCACGACGGCGCCGAGCGCTTTCCTGACGCCGACGGATCGTTTCGGCTTGCTCACGTGCTTCCCGAACAGCGCGGGCCGTCCCTGTCAGGACCCCGTCGGGGCCGATATAAGGCGCGATCAGTTCCATGCCTGCGCCGGTGATCCGATACTCGCGCACTTGAGTTGAATGGCTCAGACCGCGCGCCTTCATAACGTAAAGGACATGGCTCCGCTCGCCGTTGGCTTCGATGTCGATCAGTCTGATCCAGGTGTCCATCAGCGAGGACAGCCCATGGCCCACGACAGTTCCGCTGGCCTGCAGACTGGTGTAAAGCGCCGTGGTTCCCCGGCTTTTGAACAGGTTCATCATCCGCAGCACGGTTGCGTGCACTTCCGGCGCGAGACCGACAAAAGCGGAAATCGGATCGACCACCACAAGATCCGGCCGGAAATCGTCCAGGCCACGATGGATGCGCGCCAGGTGCATTTCCAGCCCAAACGTGCTGGGTCGCGTTACATCGAGACGCAGCAGTCCCGCTTGTACCCACTTTTTCAGGTCGACGCCGACGGAAAGCACGTTGCGGCAATTCTCGTCAGCAGCTTCCTCGAAACCCAGGAACAGGCAGCGCTCGCCGCGTGAACAGGCGGCGTTGATGAAGTGGCTGCCCATGATCGTCTTGCCCGATCCGGCATCGCCGGACAACAGAATGCTGGAACCACGATAGACCCCGCGCTTTTGCAACATTGCGTCCAGGCCCGCGATGCCGGTTGAGATGAGGTCGCTCGATACCGGCTCGTTGGGCGCGGGCGAGGTGGCGGGCAACACGCTGATACCGTCGAGATCAATCAGAAACGGGTATTCATCCACCCCATGAGCGGAGCCACGATACTTCACGACCCTCAGTCGCCGCGTGGTGATCTGATCCTTCACCCGGTTGTCGAGCACGATCACGCAGTCGGCAACGTATTCTTCCAGTCCATACCGGGTCAGCAGCCCGTCCTGGCCGCGCTCGCCGGTAATAATGGCGGTCAGACCCCTGTCCTTCATCCAGCCGAACAACCGGCGCAGCTCGGCTCGAATGAGCGCGGGATCGGTGAACCCCGAAAACAGGGTCTCGATGGTGTCGAGCACCACACGCCTGGCGCCAATCGAGTCGACCGCGCACCCGATCCGCAGGAACAGACCCTCCAGGTCGTACTCGCCGGCTTCCGCGATCTCGCTGCGCTCGACCCGCACGTAATCGATCACCAGCTTGCCGGCATCCACCAGCCCGTTCAGGTCATACCCCAGAGAGGCGACATTCGCGACCAGGTCCTGTTCTCGCTCCTCGAAACTGACGAATACGCCGGGCTCGTTGAGACGGGTTGCGCCGTGTGCCAGAAAGGTAGCTGCAAACAAGGTCTTGCCGCAGCCGGCACCGCCGCACACCAGCGAGGAGCGGCCGGCCGGCAACCCGCCCAACGTGATCTCGTCAAAGCCCAGGATGCCGGTCGGCGCCTTCGGCAATGTGGCGGTGGAAATCATATCGTTCATGAGGCCAGGTCAACTTTCATAGAAACGATGCGTTCCGCAGGTAGGGCTGGAGGCGTTTTTGGCTGAGCACGCCGACCGGTCGCGGCACGGCGGCAGGTTTTCGCCGCAGTAAGGGACTCCGGGTTAATAATTGATAAAAATTTGCCGAATTTCCGTGACAATCATTTTCCGTGACAATCGGCGAGACACGGCCAGGCGACCGGGTCGGCAACCGACGATGCATACCGGAACATGACGCCGGTGTGACTCCGATCCCGGTAAGGAGGGCGTGACGCTCAAGATGCCAGGCGCGGAGACAGTCGCTCTCGGGCCTTCATGCACGACGCTCCCTCACCCGTCCGGCAAATGGCCCTAGCCCGCCAGCGCAAACGATCGCGCAGACCGCGGATTAGTCCGCTCACGAGTATGTTACCTTCCGAATCACATCCGTCTCCAGAGAACGACCGTAACCAAACCTGCAAGCTGCCGGTGGATGACCGATTCTTACGCCGCGCCGCTTTAATCCGAGAGACATCTCACAGGGGACAATAGATGCGAGACAACAACGACGGCACCCGGATTGCTCCGGGTCGGCGCAGCCTGTTGCGCGCCTCTGGAATGGGCGCCCTGGCCATCGGTGCCCTCGGCGCCGGCGGCGGCATCCTCAGCACCCCGAAACCAGCCGAGGCAGCTAGGATCAATGATTTCGCGATTTTGAATTTCGCTCTCAATCTGGAATATCTCGAAGCCGAATTCTATCTCCGGGCAGCCACGGGGGCAGGCCTTGAAGCGGCGGATACAGTGGGATCGCACGGGCCGAGCGGGGGCGTTACCGGCGGCGGCCAGGTTCCATTCGCAACGGCGGCGATTGCTCAATACGCCAATGAAATAGCATCGGACGAATTGAACCACGTGCGTCTCATCCGCGAGGTGCTGGCCGAGCGCGCGGTTTCCGAGCCAGCCATTGATCTGGTTGACAGCTTCAACACCTTGGCGGCTGCCGCCGGCCTGCCCACCCCGTTCGATCCATTCGCCAACGAGACGAACTTCCTGCTCGGCGCCTATATCTTCGAGGATGTCGGCGTGACCGCTTATCACGGCGCGGCTCCGCTGGTGCAAAGCAAGGAGATCCTTTCGGCGGCAGCCGGGATTCTGGCGGTCGAGGCGTATCACGCGGCCGAGGTTCGATTGTTGCTGTTTCAATTGGGTCAGGCAACGGCAACCACCGCGATATCGGCCGTGCGGGCAGCACTGTCCGACGCCGCCGATGATCAAGGCGTCCTCGTGGACAGCATGGCAAATATCGTTCCGACCGATGCCAACAGCCTCGCTTTCTCGCGCACTACACGTCAGGTGCTGAACATCGTCTATGGCAAGCAGGATGCTGAAGCGGGCTTGTTCTTCCCCAAAGGCTTGAACGGCCCGATTCGGTAACAACCCTTTCTGTCGGCTAAGTAACGTGTATGGGGACGCAAGCCACGCGATTCCACCTCGCAACCAGATGCCGCCGCGGCGCCGCTAACGGGTCGAGCGACGCTCGGGGGCATCCCGTCCGACGGCAATGATGCGGAACATAAGCGGATCTCGGGGAACCTGGCGCGGCCGTGGTTCAACGCGACCCGGCCTAGGCCTATCAACAACGTCACACGTCGGCCGCGACATTACCGCCGACCAGTTTCCGCCCTGAGCAGGATTGGCGCTATCTTTGACCAACCATCAGGGAACAGACTCAACCATGTCGCGTCTCGTCGTCGTGTCCAATCGCGTGGCTCCGATCGACGAGGGCGAGGCCACCGCGGGAGGACTTGCGGCCGGCGTGCTGGACGCGCTGAAGCAGTCCGGCGGCCTCTGGTTCGGTTGGAGCGGCGAGGTCACCGACGCCAGCGAACCGAGACCCGAGCGCAAGGTCGGCGCCATTACCCTGTTCACGATCGATCTGTCGCGCCGCGACTACGACCAGTTCTATCGCGGCTTCGCCAACGGAACGCTGTGGCCGGTGCTGCACTATCAGATCGGCCTCGGGCGGTTCGAATGGCCGGAATTCGCCGGCTACCGGCGCGTCAACGAGACCTTCGCCCAGGCGTTATTGCCGCTGCTCCGCGCTGACGACCTGATCTGGGTGCACGACTACCACCTGCTCTGCCTCGCCGACGCGCTGCGTGACCATGGCGTCACCAATCGCATCGGGCTGTTTCTGCACACCCCCTTCCCCGCCCCGGGCGTGTTCAAGACGATCCCCTGCCACGCCGAGCTGATCGAGGCTATGTGTGCTTATGATCTGCTGGGGTTTCAGACCGAGACCGACCGGACCGCTTTCACGGACTACATTCTGCGCGATGCACCGGACAGTTCGCTGACGTCGCACGACGGGTCCTCCGAGACCCTGTCGGTATCCGGCCGCACCGTGCGCACCGGGGTGTATCCGATCGGCGTGCACGTCGATGAGGTCCGCACCCAGGCCGAGACGCCGCTTAACCGCCGCCAAGCCACCCGCATGCGCGCCAGTCTGATGGAGCGTCTGCTGCTGAGCGTCGACCGCCTGGACTACTCAAAGGGCCTGCGCCAGCGCTTCTCGGCGTTCGAGCGCTTCCTGGCCGACTACCCGGCGCACCACGGCAAGGTTACCTTCATGCAGATTGCCCCGCCGTCGCGCTCCGACATCGAGACCTATCAACGCATCCGTCGCGAACTTGAAGCCGAGGCGGGCCGCGTCAACGGACGGTTCGCCGAGGTGGACTGGGTGCCGTTGCGCTACCTCAACCGAAGCTTTGCCCGCAATGTGCTGATGCCGCTCTACGCCGAGGCACAAGCCTGCCTGGTGACGCCGCTGCGCGACGGGATGAACCTGGTGGCGAAGGAATATGTCGCGGCCCAGGATCCCGAGGACCCAGGTGTGTTGATCCTGTCGGAGTTCGCCGGGGCCGCGCGGGAACTGCAGGCCGCCCTACTGGTCAATCCATACGATGAGGCCGGCATGGCCCGGGCGATGGACCAAGCGCTGTCGATGCCAGTGGAGGAACGCCAGGAACGCCACGGTGCGATGCTGGCCGTGATGCGAGCGAACAGCCTGGAACGCTGGCGGGATCGCTTCGTGGCCGACCTCCGCGCGGGTTGAGCAGTGGCGAGCGTCTGCCTTAGTTGGAACCAGAAGCCTTCCCGTCAAATTGGGTCACAATCCATGCACACCGGTAGCGGATCAGCCCCTGGGTAATGCGGGAGCATAATCGGAGCGGGGCAGGCGCATGGTCTCGTTGTTCATCTCCAGAACTGCCAGAACCGTTTCGGAGGGAGCTGCGAGCGTCTGCCCATTTTCTCGATCTTGACAACATCAGCGCGGTGCATAGCCCACGCCTTTGCTAGCGCCTCGAAGCGCGTATCGGCTAAAGTGTGGAAGATGTTCTCCGCCCCGTGAACCAGATTTGTGTCATCGGTGCAAACGGCCCAACCGCGCCCAAAGGGTTTGATGTAATAGCCACCAGGTTCACCTCTATCGATATACTCTGCGCCTTCGATATCCTCCCGGATCGGGTCCGTCACCGGCTCGACACCATACTGATCCCACCAGGCGCCATAGCCCAGCTCAGTCCTCAAGACGTCGCTTTCAGCGTCCGTAGCCGGTGTGAATCCGCCGAGTTTTATCGCCTGATACTGAGCCATCATTCGCGGATGCATACCCCGGAAAAGCGCGTGACCATATGCCTGTTCTTTTCCAGGCTATAGCCAAGTAACATCTTCCCCGTGATTGTCTGCGGGTGGCCATTCATGGGTCGCCCAGCTCTCGGTGGCAGCAACAGCAGTTTGTCGGTCACGGCGTTTTCCTCGCGTTGCGGCTCGAACCCGATCTAGGCCCGCAACAACCCGCGCTTCCAATTCATGGTGGCCAGGGAAATCTTGACGATCGCTTTATGTGCCGATCTTGCAATGAAAGGCCGCCACGGTCGTTGGCCTGGATCAACCGCCCGGTGGATCGGCAGGAAGTGGTGGATGTCCTGCGTCGACGGTGGCCTGATGTAGCGGTCAAGGGTCTGGGGCGAGACGAGCCCCCCTGGGGTCGACACCGACCGCCTTGCCCGGCGGCCGAGTCCCGAGTGCTGGGGCGGCTCAGCGCTGGGGCGCGGCAGATGTCCGGGCGCCCCGGCTGGGTCCGGGATTGGCAAGCCCGCGGAATCCGGCGCTATACTTCCATCAGATGCCGACAGACGCGCGGAGACAACAAGTGAACATCGATATCCAGCCACTCGACCGGCCAGACTTCGTGGGCGGCGCACGCGGCATCGACATCAGCCTGCCCCTGACCGCCAGTGACACCACGGCGATCGAGGCTGGCATGGACCGTTATGCCGTCCTGGTGTTTCGCGGTCAGCCCCTCACCGACGAGCAACAATGTTCCTTCAGTCGCAACTTCGGCGAACTGGAAGTCACCCTGATCAGTCAGATGATGCAGCCCAGCGAGCGACGCCTCGGCCCCTTGGAAATGGGGGATATCTCCAATCTGGACGCCACCGGCAAACTGCGGTCGCGTGACGACAATCGGCGGATGTACGCGCTGGGCAACCGTCTCTGGCACTCCGACGCCTCCTTCCGGGCCACCGGTGCCGGCTACTCGCTGTTATCCGCTCGGATAGTCCCTGGCAGTGGCGGCGATACCGAGTTCGCCGACATGCGAGCCGCCTACGACGCGCTCGACCCAGCAACCAAAGCCGACGTCGAGGATTTGGTCGCCGAGCACTCCATAGCGTTCTCGCGTTCTCAGCTTGGCTTCGACGACTATGGCGAGGGCAACGCCGACAAAATCCGGCCGGTCCGCCACCGCCTGGTTCGCACCCATCCCGTGACCGGACGCAAGTCGCTCTATCTTTCCGCCCATATCGGCGGCATCGTCGGCTGGCCGGTTCCTGAGGCCCGCGCCTTCATCCGCGACCTGACGGAACACGCGACGCGGCCACAATTCACCTATGCGCACCGGTGGCGGGTCAATGATCTGGTAATGTGGGACAATCGCACCACGATGCACCGCGCGCGCCGCTACCATGACCTACGGGACGTGCGTGATCTGCGGCGCACCTCGATCAAGGGAACCGGTCAGACGGCTGAACAGTTCTCGCCAATGGTCGCCGAACGCGCCGCCGCGGAATGAGCCAAGGAAGCATTTCATGAGCATCGCCGTCTCCGACCTGACCCCGGGCTTTGCCGGTGAGGTGTCCGGCATCGACATCACTCAGCCACTGACCAGCGCCCAGGCCGCCGCGCTGGAAGCCGGAATGGATCGTTACGCAGTGCTGATCTACCACGATCAGCGCTTCACCGACGACCAGCAGAAGGCGTTCAGCCTCAACTTCGGCAAGCTGGAACATACCGAAGGCGGCAACCTCACTAAAGCCGCCGACCGAAGGCTGGACCCGCATATGGCCGACGTGTCGAACCTGGGCGCCGACCACAAGCCGCTCGCCCGCGACGACCGCCGCCGCCTGTTCAATCTCGGCAACCAACTCTGGCACTCGGACAGTTCCTTCCGGGCGATCCCGGCCAAGTATTCGCTGCTCTCGGCCCGCAGCGTCGTCGATCGCGGCGGCAACACCGAGTTCGCCGACATGCGTGCCGCCTATGACGCGCTGGATGCCGCGACCAAGGCCGAGATCGAGCCCCTCATCTGCGAGCACTCCCTCATCTACTCCCGCGGCACGCTCGGCTTTACCGAATTGTCCGAGGCCGAGAAGCAGCAGTTCACACCGGTCAGACAGCGCCTGGTGCGGACCCACCCGGCGACAGGGCGCAAGTCGCTGTATCTGTCGTCGCACATCGGCACCATCGTCGGCTGGCCAATGCCCGAGGCAAGGGCCTTCATCCGCGACCTGACCGAGCACGCGACCCAGCCGCGTTTCACCTATGTGCACAAATGGCGGCAGTTCGACCTCGTGATGTGGGACAACCGCGCCACCATGCACCGGGTACGCCGGTTCGACGAAACCCAGGTGCGCGACATGCGCCGCACCACTGTTGCTGGAGACAGTGTAACAGTCGAGCAACTGGCGGCGTAATCGGAGGAAGGATGGCCGAACGAGTACTTCCCCATCCGCGACGGCGATGATAACTCAAGTCTAAATCACCTAGCCGTCCTTACGATAACCGACCCCGTCCCCCGCCGCCGAGCCGAACGTGTTCGGCAAGACGGCGCTCCGAGAACACTGTCCCCGGGAGCTTTCGCATGGCCGCCAGCCTGGCCTCTACCAACCCTGCCGCCTCGCCAGGGGTTGAACAGATCGAACGGGAGACGATGCGACGGGTGGCTCGCCGCCTGCTTCCGCTCCTCATGGTCAGCTATTTCGCCGCCTACCTCGACCGGGTGAACGTCGGCTTTGCCGCGCTGACCATGAACAAGGCACTCGGCTTTTCCGCCGGCATCTTCGGCATCGGCAGTGGCATTTTCTTCCTCGGCTACTTCCTGTTCGAAGTTCCCAGCAATCTGATCCTGTCCAAGGTCGGGGCGCGGAAATGGATCGCCCGCATCCTGCTCACCTGGGGCATCATCTCCGGCGCAACCGCTTTCGTGACCGGCACCTGGTCCTTCCTCGGCATCCGCTTCATACTGGGCCTGGCCGAGGCTGGCTTCTATCCAGGCATTATCCTCTATCTCACCTGGTGGTTTCCGTCATCGTATCGGTCCCGTATCATCGGCATCTTCATGACGGCGATCCCGATCTCCATCGTCAGCGGCTCGCTTATCTCAAGCCAGATCCTGCGGCTGGGCGCCTGGGGCGGCCTGGACGGGTGGCAATGGCTGTTCATCCTGGAGGCGCTGCCGGCGATCATTCTTGGCTTCGTCGTGATGTACTACCTGACCGACAGCCCGGAGCAGGCGCATTGGCTGCAACCCGAGCAGCGCGACTGGCTCATCCGCCGCCTGGCCGCCGAGCGCAGCCAGCGTGAAGCCATCCGCCACTATTCGCTGCGCGAGATCTTCGCCAACAGCCGGGTGTGGCTGCTGACCCTGGTATATTTTGGCCAGAACATGACGGGCTATGGCCTGGTGCTGTTCCTGCCGCAGATCGTCAGCCGTTTCGGCGTCGGCGTTGGAATGAATGGCCTGATCAGCGCCTTGCCCTTTGCCGCGGCGGCAGTCGCCATGGTGCTGTGGGGCCTGCATTCCGACCGCACCGGAGAACGTCATCTACACGCCGCGGCTGCCTGCTTCCTGAACTTCGCGGGCCTTGCCGCCTGCGTGTTCCTGGACAATCCGGTGCTCATGATGATCGTGATCATCCTAGCGCAGATGGGGAACGCTTCGATTGCGCCGACATTCTGGACTCTGCCCACGGCAATGCTTTCAGGCGCCGCCGCCGCCGGTGGCATCGCGCTGATCAACGCCGTCGGCAACCTGGGTGGCTTCCTCGGACCCTACCTGGTTGGCAGCATCAAGGACGCGACCGGTAGCTTCAGCCTCGGTCTGCTGGCGATCTCGGTGGGCGCTCTGGTCTCCAGCATTGTGCTTGTGACACTCGGCCACGATCGCCGTCTGGAGGAAGTGCCTGATGCAAATCGGGAGGGTTACGGCGCGGCTGTTTGACGGGGTCGTCACGGGGGACGGACCACAGATCGCTACGCTGCCCTGAAACAGGGAGCCCCGGGGTAGCCCGACATTTCGGCCGGAACCGAAGTGTCGCAGGCTGCACCGCCGCCGAACTGCCGCTATCCTCGGCGCCATGAGCGACATCACACGCATGGCCAGCATCGCCGCCCTGCTCGGCGATCCGGCCCGGGCCAACATTCTGACCGTGCTCATGGACGGTCGCGCCCTGACCGCCAAGGAACTCGCCTTCGCCGCCCATGTGTCACCCCAGACCACCAGCGGCCATCTAGCCAAACTCACCGATGCTGGCCTCCTGACCCGCGATCGCCAGGGACGCCATCGCTACTTCCGGCTAGCCTCCCCACTGGTCGGACAAATGCTGGAAAGCGTGATGGCGGTGGCGGGTCCGGCGCCTCCCGCGGCGAGGCCATGGCGAGGAGGCGACGCATTGCGCACCGCCCGGACCTGCTATGACCACCTGGCGGGCCGCCTCGGTGTTGCGTTGGCCGATGCCCTGACCGCGGCGCGCCACGTCACGCTTTCTGCCGATGGCGGCGAAGTCACCCCATCGGGTCACGCGTTCCTGCGGGATTTCGGTGCCGAACCCGCCGACGGCAAGCGGGTCTTCTGCCGCCCTTGCCTGGACTGGAGCGAACGGCGGGCTCACATCGCCGGCAAACTCGGCGCCGCGCTGGCTACGCGCTGCCTGGAGCTGGGCTGGATCGAGCGGCAGAGAGATTCCCGCGCCCTGACCATCACGCAGGCGGGGCACCAGGGATTGTCCCACATCTTCGGCATCACCGCCGAGGCGCTGACCGCCGGAACGTCCTAACGCAAGAAGTTGGGGGGCTTCTGTTGCCCGGTGCCCCCCGTACCGCGCTTATCGCTTATGCAGCGACAGCGAGCGCCTCATTATCATTGGCACTTGTGATTTGACCCGATAACGGCGGTATCATGCCGGGCAAAAGGTGAGTTTTTACCACGCGTGTCGAGCCTGTTTCGCCCCCATGAACCCATTCGGCCAACAGACCGTCCGGGAAAAATGGTGGAGGCGCCGGGCACTGCCCCCGGGTCCACAACGATTATTCCACGCACCGCTTATCACCATAGCCTGCAAGCAGGCCCGACACACTTAGGCGCTCGGCCGCCACCAATCAAGAGCCGGCTCCAGACCCCACGGCGGTTGCCAAACATTCGGCGATCCTGAAGGATGCCCCGAATACAGGGGTCGATACATGCGGTCACAGCGGCTCACGACGGTCATCCTGATCGGCATGATACTCGGCATCGCGGTCGGCTACGCTTGCCACGAGGTCTGGCCCGACAAAGCGACAGCCACCGAAATCGCCGGCTACATCTCGCTGATCACGGAAATTTTCCTGCGCCTGATCAAGATGATCATCGCGCCGCTGGTGTTCTCGACCCTCGTGGTTGGTGTCGCGCACATGGGCGACCCCGCCACCGTCGGCCGCATCGGAGCCAAGGCCTTGCTCTGGTTCGTCTGCGCCTCGCTGGTGTCGCTGCTGCTCGGACTGCTACTGGTCGATCTTCTGCGGCCGGGCGCCAACCTTGACCTGCCGCTGCCCGATGTCGGCACCGCGACCAACCTCAAGGTCGCATCCCTGTCACTCAAGGATTTCGTCACCCATCTGGTTCCCAGCTCGATCTTCAAGGCGATGGCCGACAACGAAATCCTCCAGATCGTCATCTTTTCGCTGTTGTTCGGCGTGGCCTGCGCCGCCCTCGGGGAGCGGGCGCACACCATCATTCAGGGCATCGAGGAGCTATCCCACGTCATCCTGAAGCTGACCGGGTATATCATGGGTCTCGCTCCGCTCGCGGTGTTCGCCTCGATGGCCGCGATCGTGACCACCCAGGGGCTGGGCATCCTGGTCACCTACGGCAAGTTCATCGTCGAGTTCTATCTTGGTCTCGTGCTGCTCTGGTGCTTGCTGGTGCTGGTCGGTTTCGGCTTCTTCGGCCGCCATATTTTCCGCCTGGTCAGCCTGGTGAGGGAGCCGTTCCTGCTGGCGTTCAGCACCGCCAGCAGCGAGGCCGCCTACCCCAAGATGATGGAAGCACTGGTTCTGTTCCCCGTCACCCGCAAGATCGTCAGCTTCGTGCTGCCAATGGGCTATTCGTTCAACCTCGACGGCTCGATGATGTATTGCACCTTTGCAACGATGTTCATCGCGCAAGCCTACAACATCACTCTCCCCCTCAGTCAGCAGATCACCATGCTGCTGCTGCTGATGCTGACCAGCAAAGGCATGGCCGGGGTGCCGCGTGCGTCGCTGGTGGTGATCGCCGCCACATTGTCGAGCTTCAATCTCCCGGAAGCGGGATTGCTGCTGATCATTGGCATAGATCAATTCCTCGATATGGGCCGGTCCGCCACCAACGTCATCGGCAACTCGCTGGCAACCGCGGTGGTCGCGAAATGGGAAGGCGAGCGCCTGCCGGCCCATGGCAGTCTTCCGGCGCTGGGCGCCCGGCCGGCCGAATAATGCGATATCTTCTTTGCGCAACGGTGTTCACCGTGCTCGCCCTGCCGGCGGCGGCGCAGGACGCCTCGCAAAATATCGGCCTGTTGACCGGAACTTTGGCAAAAGTCAGAGCCAGCGGCAGCATTACGCTGGGCGTGCGGGATGCGGCGCTGCCGTTCTCCTACCACCTGCCCAACGGCGCGTTGGTCGGTTATGCCGTGCAACTATGCCAGGAGATCGTCGACGACGTGTCGGCGGACCTTGGTGACGTGCCCGTATCAATTATCTACAGGACCGTGATGCCCGACGAGCGCATTTCCCGTGTCGCCGCCGGGGACATTGATCTGGAGTGCGGTTCGACCACGCGCAATGCCGAGCGGGAGCGGCAGGTGGCGTTCTCGCCGGTGTTTTTTATTGCAGGAACGAAGTTGTTAGTTGCCCGGGACTCACCGGTCCGGTCCTACCGGGATTTGGCCGGAAAGACCGTCGCCGTAACGACCGGTACGACGAACGAAACCGCGACGCGCCGGCTGATGCAACAGTTGCACCTGACGTTCAACATCCATGCCGCGCCGGACCAGGGCCAGTCATTCGCGCTGCTGCGGGCGGGCGAGGCGGACGCCTTCGCCAGTGACGATGTGTTGCTGGCAGGCCTGGTGGCCAAACCGGACGGCGCCGGCTACCACGTGGTCGGCGATTACCTGTCCTATGAACCGTATGCACTGATGTATCGCAAGAATGATCCCGAATTCGGCGCGGTGGTGGAACGCGCATTCGCTCGAATGGCGGCCACCGGGCGTCTGGCGGAGCTATACAGGCGCTGGCTGGTCGACCGGCTGCCGAGCGGAGAGGTGCTGAACATTCCGATGAGCGCGGAGCTGACGGAGATCTTCCGGGTCGAGGGGCAGCCCGACTAGTGGTCAGGTCCCGACAGAAGCATGCGGTGGATTTCCCCATTGGCGCACCGGCTATCCGTCGACTGTGGCTTTCGCGATACGTCATCTGACTATTTGCGTGACCAGGAGAAAAAACCGGAGCTGTGAGCTGGATCACAGCTTACGCTATGCTCGGTCGGTAGCATCCGGCTGTTGTTCAACCACGGCGGATCATATAATATCTATTCTCGATATGCTGGACTGTTGTGTCCGTTGAGCCCGAGGGCACCGCCACGCATCGGTTTCGTTGAGCATTCGGTCCGTTCTGTATCTTAGGCTGATCAGAATTGGATGAGACGCTATAGCCGCTGCGGTATTGCGGTTGACCCAAGGCTTACGTTGGACGGCGTAAGAAGAAAGAACGGTGGAACATGGCGAGCGACAATCCGATTCCTGTTGTATCGAATCTCGGCGCCCCCGATATATTCGCGGACGGTGCGTTCGGCGCCTTCGTGACGAACGGGAATATTCACATCACCTTGGTCTCTCGCAGGTGCGATTACAGTACCCAGCCAAACAGCCTGTCGGATGTTGTGATCGGAAGACTGGTCATGCCGCTCGCCGCGGCTGAGAAAATGGCTCAGTTTCTTGGCGACTGTCTGGAGACCGTGAAGCGGCAAGGCTCGCTCACGGCGAGCGTTTCCGGCAGACTTCAATAGCACAAGCCGCAAGCTGCGCTTGCGCAGGGAGCCGACGGATTCCTCTCCCGCCGGCTCCCATTGTTCAGGCAAACTTCACAACTGTTCCGCCCGCGCCATCATTGGACAGGGCGAAGTTGCTGGTGACATAGGTCCCGAGAAGCGTCAAATGCGCATGGTCCCCGCCATCCACCACAGACAGCGTTCCGCTCGTGTGGCTCGGCGCCTCGGTAAATGAGTGCTTGGTACTGGAACTGAACGCAAAGCCGCCGAGATCAATCTTGTCACCGCTGCCGAAGCCGCCAATTTTCGCCGCGAACGCGGGCAGATGATACAACGCCAGATCGCCCCCCGTACCTGCGAAACTTATCGTCTGCCCCCCCGCCACGGATCCCGAGATCACCGCTGTGCCGCCAGATAACGTCAATCCAGCCGCCACGGCACCCCCGGATGAGACTGTCATGGTCGCGCCGCTTATGACCGTGCCCCCGGCGACTGTTCCGGCGGACATGATGAACTGCAGTCCGCCGCTGCTGACGACCGAGAAACGGTCAAAGCCGCCGGCCGAAACAATTTCTCTGCCACCCGCCGACAGAACCGTATCGATCGCGGTCCCGCCGGACCGGACATATTCCGTGCCGCCAGCAAATGCACCGGTGCCAATCGCTGTTCCACCCGAATTGACGTTTTGAGTGGCATTCGCCCGCAGGGTCGTGTCAACAACTGTTCCACCTGCCGATACACGTTCAATGCCGCCACCAAATACCGTGGTGCCCACGGCCAGGCCACCGGAGTACACCGCTTCGAACCCGCCGCTGCTCACCAGGGTCCCGCTCGTTTTGCCCCGCGTCGCCACCAGTTCGGTGCCGGCGCTGTGCAAGACCGTCCCGTTGCCGGTGCCGCCGAGAAAGATCCCTGCTATACCACCGAGATTTACTGTGGTCCCGCTTGCCGAGCCCCCGGCCGATACCACCAGGATTCCACCGCTATTGATCGCCACATCGACGGCGGTGCCACCGGACGAGACCGCCTCCTTGCCGCCACTGTTTACGATTGTGCCCAACGTCTTGCCGAACGAGGACACAACCTCCAGGCCAGCATTCAGGATGGTGCCGACCGCGCTGCCGATCACGTCCTGCTCACCCCCCCTGAAGACCGTGGTGGATGTGGCCGTGCCACTCGCTGGCGGGTCGAACAGCCCGGCCACCAAGACCTTGCCGCCACTGTTTATAACGGTGTTGTAAGTTTTACCGCCCGCGAATACGCTGCCGCCGTTCACGACCGTACCAAACGCAACGGCGTCGGATCGCTCAAGATTGATCTGGCCGCCGATGTTCACGATCGTCGAGGAGACCGCTGCGTCGTCGCTCACCTCCTGGCTGCCGCCAGCATTCACGATGGTGCCGACGGCACTGCCGGCAACGAACTGTTCGCCGCCATTGATCGTGGTGCTGTTAGCCGTGCCGCCAGACGAAACGATCTCGATACCGTGCCGGTTAACGACCGTGTCGATCGCGGCGCCGATTGACGAAACGACCTGCTCACCGCCGCTGTTGACGACGGTGCCACTCGCGACACCTCTCGCTGACACGTTTTCGATGCCACCGTCCAGGACGTTGCCCCTGGTCACGCCGAACACACCCTCGGTGGCTCCACTGAGAACGCTAACCCCGCTGGTCATTCCGCCGGAGGAAATAACTTCCGCTCCACCGCCATCGATCACGGAGAATCGGTCGGTCCCACCGGAATAGACAACCTGCTTGCCGCCTGTCGAGACCAGCGTCCCGCTGGTGGTACCGCCATGGAACACGCCCTCGAAGCCACCACTGGAAAGTGTTGTCGTGCTGGCCACGGAATGACCTGACAAAAGCAGGAAACCGCCTTTATTCACCAGTGTACTTCTGGCTATGCCGTTTTCGAACAGGAACTCCTTGCCGCCGCTGTTGATCGTGGTGCTCACGGTCGCACCGCCGTTGAGCACGAACATTTCATCGCCGTTATTGAGTGTAAGGCCGCTGCTCGTAACGCCTGACGACACCGTGTGGATGGTCATAACGATTCCCTAAAATTTCTTGGTGATGCAATGTCAACGGGACGAAGCCATTACGCTACAGCAGTGAGGGTGGCTCCGCGAGCATCGATGGACGAATTATCGACTGACTGCCGATCTGTTGATGGCTGCAAGGCACGCATCACCGTTCCAGTTCCAGAGGAAGCGGCATAGGTGAAGTGACATGCTGCTCCCACAACCCACGCGTGTCAATGGTCGTTACTTCATAAGGAAGAGGGAGGTCTCAATATAAATATCCAGCCGGGGCGGCGTATGCAAAATTTGCATATGCGCGGGCCGGCCGTCGAGGTTTTCCGGCCCGCGCATCATTTCGCCGTGATTTAACTAGGCGAACTTCACCAACGTTCCCCCCGCGCCGTCATTGGCCAGCGCGAAGTTGCTGGTGACATAACTGCCCAGAAGCGTCAGATGCGCTTGGCTGGCGCCATTGATCACCGAAAGCGTCCCGCTGGTGTGGCTCGGCGCCTCGGTGAACGATTGCGTCGCGGCGGAGTTGAAAGCAAAGCTAGCAAGGTCGATCTTGTCACCGCTGCCGAAGCCACCGATCACCGCACCGAACGCAGGCAGATTGTACAGCGCCAGATCGCCGCCGCTGCCGGCAAAGTTCATCGTCTGCCCAGCCGCGACCGTTCCCGAAATGACTGCGGTGCCCCCCGATAGCGTCAGTCCGGCCGCCACCACACCACCCGAGGAAACCGTCATGGTCGCGCCGCTGATGACGGTGCCTCCGCTCACCGTCCCGGCCGAGAGAATGAACTGCAACCCGCCACTGCTGATGAAAGAGAAACGATCCAGGCCGCCGGCGGAAACGATCTCCCTGCCGCCGGACGAAAGCACCGTGCCGCTGGCCGTGCCGCCCGACGACACGGTCTCCGTGGCGCCGGGGAACAATACGGTAGTGCCGACCGCAGTGCCCCCAGCGAGGATCTGCTGCGTCGCATTTGCCCGCAGGACCGTTCCGCTCGCGCTGCCGCCGGTGGATACCACCTCAACGCCGCCGCCGAACACCGTGGTGCCGACAGCAACGCCGCCCGAGTAGACACTCTGCACCCCACCGCTGCTGACTATGGTGGCGACGGCTTGGCCCGACAACGAAACGAGTTCGGACCCGCCGCTGTTCACGACGGTGCCGCTGGCCGAACCGCCGCTGTAGAACACACCCGCGACGCCGCCGAAGTTCACTGTGGTGCCGACAGCCAGGCCGCCGGACGAAACCACCTGGAGGCCGCCATTGGTCAGTACGGTGCCGCTGGCGACGCCGCCGGACGACACCGCCTGCTTGCCGCCGCTGTTCACCGTCGTGCCGCTGGCTGTGGCACCGCTGTCGACCACCTGCATGCCACCCCCGTTCACGGTCCCGGAAGTGGAAACGCCATTGGCAATAGGGTTGCCGGACACGATCTCCAGGCCGCCAGCCACCATTGTGCCGGTCGCAAAGCCCAACACGACCTGCTCGCCCCCTCGGTTGACGACCGTACCAACCGCGAGGCCCCCTCCTCCTACGTCGATCTCCTCCTCGAACACAACAACCTTGCCGCCGCTGTTCACCGTCGTGCCGCTGACGATGCCTTCGTCGGCAATGTTCAAGAGGCCGCCGTTGTTCACCGTCGTGAGGTTGGCGACGCCGCCGTTATCGATTCCCTGCGTGCCGCCGCTGTTCACGGTCGTCGAAATGACCATACTGGAGCCCGTGAAGAAGCCTCGCACCTCTTGGAAGCCGCCGGCGTTCACGATGGTGCCGACGGCTGCGCCGGGGGTGATTTGTCTGCCGCCATTTAAGACGGTGCCGCGCGCCACGCCGCCGGATGAGACGAATTCGAGGCCACCGCTGTTCACGATCGTGCCGCTGGCAGTGCCGGCCGACACAACCTCGAAACCGCCGCTCGAGACCACGGTAGCCCGGGCAGTGCCTTCGAACGACACAACCGCCGAGCCACCGTTGTTCACGACTGTGCCGCTGGTAATGCCCTTGTTCGCGACGAATTCCGTGCCGCCACTATTCACGGTAGTGCCCACGGCGATCACTGTCGCGCCAACCGGCTGGCCAACGTTGAATATATCCTCGATGCCGCCGCTATCGATCACGGTTCCGGTGCTGTTGCCCTCAAGTGTTTCGAACCCGCCGTTGACGACTATCCCGCCCGCGGTGCCGAGGATGTCAACGGCACCGCCGCTGCTGATCACGATCCCGCGTGCCGCAGCGCCGGAGCCCACGCTCACGAAGCCAGCGAAATTGACCACGGTTTCGCTCGCAACCCCGCCTGCGTCTACCTGCAGGTCGCCGTCGTCACCGGTGACCAAGGTGCCGCTGGCCACGCCGCCGGCGGACACAATCTCGGAACCGCCATCGAGGATGTTGGCGTCGGTCACGCCAAACACGCGCTCGATGCCGCCAACCTGGACCACGGCGCTATTGGCCGTGCCGCCTAATGAAACAACTTCCGTCCCGCCGCTGCTGATGACCGAGAAGCGGTCGGTGCCGCCGGAATAGACGACTTGCTTACCGCCGTTCGAGATGAAGGTGGCGCTGGCCGTGCCGCCGCGGAACACCCCCTCGAAGCCGCCGCTGAGGATCGTGTTCAGGGAGAAACCGCCGTTGAGCACGTACATCGCATCGCCGCTGTTGAGCGCAATCCCGCTGATCGTATGACCTGAAGATACTGTGTAGGTTGTCATGATCCGCTTCCCCGCTTTTGGCATTACCTGGTCGCCCCGGCGGGTTCGACCCTCGCCCGCCGATGCAGTCGCTGAGTGCAATCAAGCGAACTTCACCAGCGTTCCTCCCGCGCCGTCATTGGCCAGCGCGAAGTTGCTGGTGACGAAACTGCCCAGAAGCGTCAGATGCGCCTGGCTGACGCCATTGACCACCGAAAGCGTGCCGCTGGTGTGGCTCGGCGCCTCGGTGAACGATTGCGTCGCGGCGGCGCTGAAAGCAAAGCTAGCAAGGTCGATCTTGTCACCGCTGCCGAAGCCACCGATCACCGCACCGAACGCAGGCAGGTTGTAAAGCGCCAGATCGCCGCCGCTGCCGGCAAAGTTCATCGTCTGCCCAGCCGCCACCGTCCCCGAAATGACCGCGGTGCCCCCCGACAGCGTCAGACCAGCCGCCACTACACCACCCGAGGAAACCGTCATGGTCGCGCCGCTGATGACAGTGCCGCCGCTCACCGTCCCGGCCGACAGAATAAACTGCAGCCCACCGCTGCTGATAAAAGAGAAACGATCCAGGCCGCCAGCGGAAACGATCTCCCGGCCGCCGGAAGAAAGCGCCGTGCCGCTGGCCGTCCCGCCGGACAACACGGTCTCCGTGGCGCCGGCAAATGCCGTGGTGCCGATCGCGGTTCCACCGGCATAAATTTGCTGCACTGCATTGGCTCGCAGCACCGAGCCGCTCGCGGTTCCTCCGCTGGACACCACCTCGACGCCGCCGCCGAACACCGTGGTGCCGACAGCAACGCCGCCCGAGTAAACGCTCTGCACACCACCGCTGCTGACTATGGTCCCGGCGGCCTGCCCCGACAACGAAACGAGTTCCGAACCCCCGCTGTTCACAACGGTGCCGCTGGC
The DNA here is from genome assembly GCA_963758415.1 of uncultured Alphaproteobacteria bacterium. Classification (GTDB taxonomy): domain Bacteria; phylum Pseudomonadota; class Alphaproteobacteria; order Acetobacterales; family Acetobacteraceae; genus Rhodopila. The sequence goes on from CAVWVL010000002.1 coordinate 224,464, forward strand.
CGAACCTCCGCTGTAGAACACGCCCGCGATGCCGCCGAAGTTCACTGTGGTGCCGACAGCCAGACCGCCGGACGACACCACCTGGAGTCCGCCGTTGTTCAGCACGGTGCCGCTGGCGACCCCGCCAGCCGAAACCGCCTGCTTGCCGCCGCTGTTCACCGTGGTGCCGCTGGCCCTGCCAAAGGACAGAACCTCCAGGCCGCCGTTAAGGATCGTTCCGGTAACGACACCGTTGCCACTGACGACCTGCTCGCCGCCGCCAAAAACCGTCGTGGAGAAAGCCGAGTTGTACACGTCCTCAACACCGCCGCTGTTCACAACAGTGTCGATGGTCGAGCCGTTTCCGAACACACCCTCCATGTCGATGGAGGTCGCCACCACCAAACCGCCGCTGTTCACCGTTGTGTGGGTCGCGTTTCCACCTTGCACATATTCCGTGCCGCCATTGTTGACGGTCGTGGCGCTCGTCTTGCCGCTGCCATAGACCCCTTGTTGGCCGCCGCTGTTTACCGTGGTACCGTTGGCAGTGCCGACCACGATCTCGGAGCCACTTTTGGCAACCGTCGTGGCGCTGGCCAGGCCCCCGGCGCTGACCGTCTCGTAACCGCTCACAGTCGTGAGGCTGATCACCGCGCCCGAGAACACGTTCAATGAGCCGCTGGCGTTGATTTCGGTCCGGTCTGCCCTGCCGCCGGAGAACACGTTCAACAAGCCCCCGGCGTTGATCGTGGTCTGCTCGGCCTTGCCGCCGGAGAACACGTCCTGCTCGCCGGCACTGTTTATCGTCGTGATGCTCGTGGTTCCGCCGGGCAGCACAAACTCCACCGCGCCGCTTCCAAGAACGACGTTGCTGGCAACGCTCCCCAAGGCACTCCCGCCCGATTCGGGCCGATAGAGAACAACGCCGGTAGAGATCACCTCACCGCCGGCCTGCACCGTTCCGCGCACGCTCGCCGCGCCTGGCAGCAGGACGACAAAACCACCGGAAGCCACGACAGTCTGGCTCGTCAAGCCGCCCCCTGAAACTCTCTCGAAAGCCCCGCCGCGCACGGTTGTCCCGACGGCCGTCCCGCCCGAGGACACGAACTCGGAGGCACCCATGTCGAGGACGGTACCGCTGGCCGTGCCGCCACTGCCGACGGTCTGGATGCCGCCGCTGGTTAATGTGGCCGCCTTCACGGTGCCGCCGACATAGACCCCTTGGCTGCCGCCGTTCACCGTTGTGCCTGTTGCCGTGCCGTCGCCCACGACCTGCGAACCGCCGCTGCTCACGACGCCGCCGCTCGCCGTGCCGCCCGTGACGACCTGATAGCCCCCACTGCCCACCATCGTGGAGGTGGCGGCGCCCCCGGCGGAGATGTACTGGAGTCCCTGATTATCGATGGTGGCGCCAATTGCGATACCGCCGGCCACCACGTTCTGGAAGCCGCTGATGACAGTCGCCCCGATATCCCTGCCGAGAAGTTGCTCCTCGGCGCCGTAGCCCGACAGCACCGCGCCGCTCGCCGTTCCGCCGCTTGCCACTGTCAAATAGCCCTGCGTTACCACCGTACCAATGGCTGATCCCCCGGCCGAGACGGTCTCCTCACCAGAGTCTGTTAATGATGTGCCGCTGGTGGTGCCGAGGACGATCTCCGTGCCAAAGTTCACGGTCGTGCCGCTGGCCGTCCCGCCAGCGGAGACCGTTTCCTTCCCCCCGCCGCTGATGACCGAGAAGCGATCGATGCCGCCGGAGTAGATGACCTCAAGGCCGCCCATGGAGACCGCCGTGCCGCTGGCCGTGCCACCTTGGAACACGCCCTCGAAACCGCCGCTGTTGACTGTTGTGCTCACCGAGATACCGCCGTTGAGCACGTACACCGCATCGCCGTTGTTGAGCGTGATACCGCTGCTCGTGTGGCCCGAGCTGACTGTATAAGTGGTCATGACCCGCTTCCCCGTTTTGCTTGCTTATGCCCCATGCCCGCTCGGCATGATGATTGTATTGCTTGCCTCACTTTTCCGACGGGTTCGAACCTCGCGCGCCGATGCAGTCGCTGAATGCGATCAGGCGAACTTCACCAGCGTTCCTCCCGCGCCGTCATTGGCCAGCGCGAAGTTGCTGGTGACATAACTGCCCAGAAGCGTCAGATGCGCCTGGCTGGCGCCGTTGACCACCGACAGCGTCCCCGACGTGTGGCTCGCCGCCTCGGTAAACGATTGCGTCGCGGCGGAGCTGAAGGCGAAACTGCCGAGGTCGATCTTGTCACCGCTACCGAAGCCGCCGATCACCGCACCGAACGCAGGCAGGTTGTACAGCGTAAGGTCGCCGCCCGTGCCGGCGAAGTTCATCGTCTGCCCAGCCGCCACCGTCCCCGAAATGACCGCGGAGCCGCCCGAGAGCGTCAACCCGGCCGCCACGATGCCGCCGGAGGAGACTGTCATGGTCGCGCCGCTGATGACGGTGCCACCACTGACCGTTCCGGCCGACAGAATAAACTGCAAGCCGCCACTGCTGATGAAAGAAAACCGATCCAACCCACCGGCGGAGACCAACTCCCTGCCGCCCGACGAGAGCACCGTGCCGCTGGCCCTCCCGCCCGACGACACGGTCTCCGTGCCGCCGGCAAACGCCGTGGTGCCGACCGCAACACCACCGGAGAGCACTTGCTGTGTCGCATTGGCACGCAGCGCGGTGCCGCTTACGGTCCCGCCGGCGGACACCACCTCGATGCCGCCGCCGAACACCGTTGTGCCGACAGCAACGCCGCCCGAGTAGACACTCTGTACCCCACCGCTGCTCACTATGGTGGCGGCGGCGTGGCCCAACAACGAAACGAGTTCGGAACCGCCGCTGTTCACGACGGTGCCGCTGGCCGAGCCACCGCTGTAGAACACGCCCGCGATGCCACCGAAATTCACCGTGGTGCCAACCGCCAGACCGCCGGACGACACCACCTGAAGGCCGCCATTGTTCAGCACCGTGCCGCTGGCGTCGCCCCCAGACGACACCGCCTGCTTGCCGCCGCTATTCACCGTGGTGAAGTCGGCCGTAGCGAAGGCGTCGACGACCTGCATGCCGCCGCCGTTCACGGTCGCGGACGTGGACGAGCCTCTGCCAAGACCATCAGCGGACACGACCTCCAGGCCGCCGTTCAGGATCGTACCGGTCGCAAAGCCCACTACGTCCTGTTCGCCACCACGGTTGACAACCGTGCCAAACGCTAAGGCATCCCCTCCAAGGTCATCGTCCTGGTCCACGAAAACCTTGCCGCCACTGTTCACCGTCGTACCGCTCACCGTACCACCGGGCCCAATGTCCTCGATACCGCCATTGTTCACCGTCGTGAGGTTGGCGATGGCGCCGTTTTCGACGCCCTGCGTGCCGCCGCTGTTCACGGTCGTCGAAACGACCAGGCTGGAGACCCGGAAGCCGAAGGAATTTTCCTGCACCCATTGATCGCCGCCGGCGTTCACGATGGTGTCGACGGCCGCGCCGGCCGCGGACTGGCTGCCGCCGTTGAGGACGGTGCCACTGGCCACGCCGCCGGACGACACGGACTCGAAACCACCGCCGCTCACGATCGTGCCATTGGCCCTGCCGCCTGAGAACACATTCTGCGTGCCGATGACAGTGTTGTGGATGGCGGTGCCCCCAGGCAGGACATCTTCCGTCAGGCCACTTCCCACGACGACATTGGAGGCGACACTCGGGTAGACGACAGCGCCCGCTGGCCCGTACACCACAACCCCGGTCGATACGACCGTTCCACCCGGGTTTCTGATTGTGCCGGTCCCCGCGGCGCCCGGAAGGACAATGAGTGTGCCGCCGCTCGCGACAACCGTGCCGCTTGCGGTTCCACCCGTTGACACGACCTCGATGCCACCGTTCTGAATCGTGGTGGAGAAGGTTATGCCGTTGCCGCCCGAGACAAACTCGAAGCCGCCGCTTTTCACCGTGGTCGCGGTCGCACTTCCACCGAAGGCCAGGAACTGCACGCCACCACTGTTGACTATGGTGCCGCTTGCCACCCCGCTGTCAGTTACCGTCTGACGCCCACCACCATTCACGACCGTGGCCGAGGTCACCGCGAAATCATTTTGCAGCCCACCGTTGTTGACCACGGTGGCCAAAGTCTCCCCGGAATTTGCATCTTGCTGGCCGCCGCTCGCGATGATGGTGCCGATAGTCTCCCCATAGTTTTCCTGGAAACCACCCTTGCTTACCGTCGCGCTGATCGAGGTGCCGCCGAAGGTCGTCGTCTCAAAGCCGCCGCTGGATATCACGGTGTCGCGAGACGTTCCTCCGGCGTCCACGAACACCTCCCCGGTGAGGTGAACGATCGTGCCAACCGCGACGCCGCCGCTCGACACCGTCAGGGTGCCGCTGCTGTTCACGATGGTGCCGCTGGCCGTGCCGGCGTCAGACACACTACCGCCGCTGTTGACCGTGGTGCTGATGGCTGTGCCGCCGCTGAGCACATTGAGCAGGTCTCCGCTGTTCAGCGCGATGCCACTGCTCGTATGGCCCGAGCTAACCGTGTAGGTCGTCATGAGCCGCTTCCCCATTTGCTTGATTGTGCCCCCATACCTGTGCGGCATGACGGTAGCCTTGCCTTGCTTCTCTTTTCGGCGGTCGCCGCCCGCCGACCAATCCAGTCGCTGAGTGCGATCAGGCGAACTTCACCAGTGTTCCCCCCGTGCCGTCGTTGGCCAGCGCGAAGTTGCTGGTCACGTAACTGCCCAGAAGCGTCAGATGCGCCTGGCTGGCGCCATTGACCACCGACAGCGTCCCGGAGGTGAGGCTCGGCGCCTCGGTGAAGGATCGCGTCGCGGCGGAACTGAAAGCGAAGCTGCCGAGGTCGATCTTGTCGCCGGCGCCGAAACCGCCGATCACCGCGCCGAAGCCAGGCAGATTGTAGAGCGCCAGATCGCCGCCGCTGCCGGCAAAATTCATCGTCTGCCCAGCAGCGGCCGTTCCCGAAATGACCGCGGTGCCGCCAGACAATGTCAGTCCGGCCGCGACCACGCCACCCGAGGACACCGTCACGGTCGCGCCGCTGACGACAGTGCCGCCGCTGACCGTCCCGGCCGAGAGAATGAACTGCAGCCCGCCACTGCTGATGAAAGCGAAACGATCGAAGCCGCCCGCCGAAACGATCTCCCTGCCGCCGGACGACAGCGTCGTGCTGATGGCGGTGCCGCCTGACAAGACGCGTTCGGTGCCGCCGGCAAATGCCATTGTGCTGATCGCGGTTCCACCAACAGAGACGTTCTGCGTGGCGTTGGCTCGCAAGGTGGTGTCGATCACCGTGCCGCCCGCGGATACCAGCTCGACACCGCCGCCAAACACTATCGCGCCCACGGCGAGGCCGCCGGAAGATACCGTCTCGGTACCTCCGCTGCTGGCAATGGTGGCGATAGCTCTGCCCGACGTCGCAACCAACTCGGTGCCACCGCTGTTCAGCACGGTGCCGCTGGCGGTGCCGCCATGGAAGACCCCGGCGACGCCGCCGAACCTCACCAGCGTGGCGCTGGCGGTGCCACCCGACGATACCACCAGGAGACCGCCGTTATTGAGGATGGCGCTATTGGCAAAGCCGCCGGACGAGACAGCTTCCTTGCCTCCCCGGTTCACCGTCGTCATGAACGTGGTGCCCCCGGAGGACACGATCTCCAGGCCGCCATTGAGCAGTGTCCGGGACGCCGCGCCAAGTACGTCCTGCTCGCCGCCGCTGGACACGGTCGTGTCGTAGGCCGTGCCGATCGCGTAGAAGTCTGGAACGACGTTCCCGACGATCACTTTGCCGCCGCTGCTTACAACGGTGTCAAACGATATGCCGTTCGGGGCTAGGTACTCGAGGCCGCCGCCGTTCACGATCGTTTCGTTGGTTTCACCAAAAGTTAACAGCCAGCCGCCGCTGTTCACGATCGTGGACCCAACTACGGCGGAGACGTTTACCTCCTGCTCCCCGCCACCGTTCACGATGGTGCCTTCGGCTGAGCCCTGGACGAACTGTTCGCCTTCAGCGCTCAGGATGGTGCCGCTGGCGATGCCCAGCACGATCTGCAAGCCTTCGTCGCTGACTGTGGCACCGGTGGCTATGGCACCAAAGGCGACGGTCTCCGTACCGCCCCCGCGTACGATCGCGCCGCTGATCGCGCCACCGGCCAGCACTGACTGGGAGCCATGGCTGTCCACCACTGTGCCGCTGGCAACGCCGCCGGCGGACACGGTCTCGCTGCCGAAGTTCACGATGCTGCCCTTGGTCACGCCGAGCACGTTTTCGGTGCCGCCACTCTGCACGGTGACGCCGCTGGTCGTTCCGCCCAAGGAAACAACCTCCGTCCCGCCGCTGCTGATGACCGAGAAGCGATCGATGCCGCCCGAATAGACGACCTGCTTGCCGCCGCTTGAGACAACCGTGCCGCTGGCCGTGCCGCCGTGGAACACACCTTCGAAGCCGCCGGCACGGACCGTCGTCGCGCTCGCCGTGGAATGACCTGACAGCAGCAGAAACCCACCGGCATTCACGAGTGAACTTCTGGCGATGCCGCTTTCGTACAGGATCTCGGTGCCGCCGGCATTGATCGTGGTGCTCACCGACAGGCCCCCGTTAAGCACGTACATCGTGTCACCGCTGTTGAGCGTGACCCCACTACTCGTTTGGCCCGAACTGACTATGTAGCTGGGCATGTTGTTTCCCCGTTATTTGGTCATTTGGCCATGGCAAATCCCGGGACGCGCTGAATCACCTGCGTGACCTGCGCCGAC
>CAVWVL010000003.1:0-887486 GCA_963758415.1 uncultured Alphaproteobacteria bacterium
AAATGGCACACCTATTGCGATCAAGTCACGGATAACTTCCGGATCATCTCACCCACGGATTTTCGGGTTCTGACCTGAACAGGGTATATCATGTTTTCAGCCTCAGTCTTTTCTGAACGGTCCCATGGCCCAACAGCCGGAGGACTGATATCTAGGGCCGTTCCGGCGGCTCTGGTGCAATTTGCAGGCGTCCCCATCTTTCAACACCCCAACGGGTTGAAGGCGCTGAGATGGCTGGACTGCTGAGTTTGAACGAACTGTTCGAGGGTCGCCACTTTGACCGCGAGGTCATCGTCCTGTGCGTGAGGTGGTATCTGCGCTTCAAGCTCAGCTTCCGCGACCTGGTGGAGATGATGGCCGAGCGCGGTCTGTCGATGGCGCACACCACCATCATGCGCTGGGTGCATCATTATGCGCCGGAGTTCGAGCGGCGCTGGAACCGGTTCGCCCGGCCGGTCGGGCCGTCGTGGCGCGTCGACGAGACCTACGTGAAGATCCGCGGCAAGTGGGCGTATTTGTACCGGGCGGTCGATCGCGCGGGGAAGACGGTGGACTTTCGCCTGAGCACCAAGCGCGATGTCGCCGCCGCCAAGGCGTTCTTTCGCAAGGCCATCAAGAGCCAGGGATCGACCCCGACGACGATCACATTGGACGGTTATGCGGCATCGCATCGCGCCGTGCGCGAGATGAAGGCTGACTGGCCAACTGCCCGCCGATACGAAGCTGCGGTCATCGAAATATCTGAACAACCTGATCGAGCAGGACCACCGCGGCGTCAAACTGCGCATCGGTCCGATGCTCGGCTTCAAGCGGTTCAGGACCGCGGCGATCACCATTGCCGGCATCGAATTGCTTCGCCGGATCCACAAGGGACAGTTCAACCTCGGCAGGCTGCGCCTCAAAGATAGAAGTACGCCCGCCATCTGGAATGCGGTGCTGGCAGCGTAATAAAACGGGGGAGGTCACGCTCAACTCAGCAAGATGCCGTCCCTCAGGCTGTTTGCACCAGAGCCCTCAATCTCATCGCCGTGCTCAGCGATTGTCTGATAGGTGGGCGCTCCGTCATACGCGCCATCAGCCGTCACCTGCATAATCGGATCGTCAATCTGATCGAGCAGCGGGCCGACCTGGGACGGATCATCCGCATCCTGATCCGTCAGCGTCTGCGCCACGATCATGCCGCTGGCTGCATCCACCGCCAAATGCAGCTTGCGCCATGTCCGGCGAGACTTCGCGCCATGCTTCGCCTCCAGCCACTGACCGGCCCCGTAGACTTGCAGGCCGGTGCTGTCGATCAATACGTGCAACGGACCGTGCGGTACCGACGGCGCCTGGGTAACCGGCAATGTCACCGCGCGACGGCTGACCGTGGTGTGGTCCGGCGCTGAGATCGTCAGGCCCATCAACGACAGCACCGACGTCATCAGGCCCTCGATCTGCCGCAACGCCAGCTTGAACGCCGCGCGCAACATCAGGCTGGTCTGAATGGCAGCGTTCGTATACCGAGCCTGCCCTCTGGGTCCAATGGTCTGCCAGCATTCCAGCGCTGCGTCCTCAATCCACAAGGTGAGGCTGCCCCGTCGGCGCAGGGCCGCCTCGTAGGCCGGCCAGTTCCGCACCTTGAACGACATCTTCGGGATGTGGTGGCGGCGATCGGCGTTGTGTTTATGTGGCATTGGGGCGATCAGAACCAGAAAGGTGGGAGCATCCTACCCCTCCAGATCGGTCATGTGCACCAACGCCGTCTAGTTGCGCTTGAGGCGTGTGGCGGGCCCACTATTAGGGAAGAGAGATCAGTAAACTGGGTCACACGGTCCGGCTCATACCACCATCTTATGTCAAGCCGTTCGTGAAGCGGCAGAAGAACGATGCGACTGATGCCGAAGCAATCTGCGAGGCGGCGCAACGGCCGAGCATGAGGTTGACAATGCCGTCGGGACGGATCACGGAACGTCGCGCGGCCAGCGTAGGCCGCCCTCGAAGAGCGCGTTCACAGGATATGCCGTGATGTCTACACCGTCGTGCTGGTTGCCTGCAAGAAGCTGCAGTCGCCCGTCCTGCTGGCCAACCCAGAACCCTACATGACCCGAGGAGCCGGGCGCTTGCGGTTTCAGCACGGCGACGCAGCCGAACCGCGGCTGTGCCAGCGGCTCGCCGAAATCCAGCCAGTCGGCGGCGCGCGCCGAACCCTTGTCGATCACCCTGGCCTCACGTAGGCAGAAGCTTACAAACGCGCCGCACCAAGAGACGCTGTCGGGATGCGGGCCGAACGTCGTCGATGCGAAATATTCGACTATGCGCGGGTTGTCGGCCCCGCCGGGGGCCTCCTTCTGGCCCTCCTCTCGGCACGCCACGGCAAACCACGCAGGTTTGGCGTCCAGCTCCTGCGCCGTTTTCGCCTCGCCGACAGCGACGAAGGGCGGCGCGCCGGCAAACAGATCGCGGGCCTGGGCGAGCGCCTTCGTCATCTTGGATTCGAAGACCTCCATCACCTCGCCGACGGTGCCGCCCTCAATGAAGATCGGCCGGTTGGCATCGATCACCTTCGTCGCGTTGTCACCGAGCGCTGTATCGGCGCGCACGTTCAGCCCACCGGCGAGCAGGCGCGCCGCCGTCCCTGCGCCGAAGAAATGCGCGGCGTAACACTCTGCGGGCTGCGGCTTGCGGTTGAGCGCGTTCTGCAGCGTCTTGACGTTGTCCTGCAAGAACGCCGCTCCCATCAGGCACTGCGCGCGGAGATTGCGCCGGTCCGCCATTGTCACGCCATAGGTCGCGCCGTGCTTGCGCACGAGGTCGCCCCAGGTCGCGTCAAGGAATTGGAACAGGCCGAACGCGGTCGAGGTTGGGGCGTGTGCGTCGATACGCAGACCCAATTCGATGAACGCCATTGCAGCCAAAGTATCGGCGTCGACACCGAACTGGTCGGCGGCCGCCCGAATCGCCTGCGCGATATCGGCTCGGCCAGGCAGCCCAGCAGTGGCGCCGACGACCGGCGCCGTCGGGTTAGGCCGCAGGGGGGGTGGGGCGGTGGCCCCGCCGCGCAGCAGGTGAGCGAGAACCGGCACGTGATACGGCCATTCGATCGTGTCCACCGCTGCCATCGCGGCGTTGAGGAAACGGATGAAACGATCGACGTAGCCCGAGGTGCCGATCGGATACTGCAACAGGCGCCAGCGGTTGGCGTCGTCGGCGATGTAGCGCAGCGTGCCCGTGTCGTAGGCGGCGGCGACCAAGGGGGGATCGCAGTGCGTCTCTGGCGTTTGCTGGTCCATGTAGGCGGCGCCGGCCAGGATGGCGACGTCCGGATTCTGCAGCTCGGCGAGCTTCAGCTGCGGCTGGCGCAGCAGCGTCCGCGCGGTCGCGAGATAGAGCTGCATCAGTCCGACTGATACCTGGGTCGGCGTGTTTTCGGGATTATTGCGGTCGCAGCCCGGCTCCATCACCAGGGCCTCTGGCCGGCCCTCGCTCTCGGTGCAGATGCACGCGACGACGAGCTCAACGGGCAGGCGGTAGATGGCGAGTGCCGCGACCAGCTCCTGGCGGAACCGCGTCATCACGCTGGCGGCCTGCGCGCGATCGACAGTGCCCGGCGCCGCAAGGGCCTCGCCCTCAACCTCGATGCCGCCCGCCCCGAGGCGCCACCGGCAGCCGTCCTTGTAGTAGCCGTGCATGGCGCCGAGGAAAGCAAGATTGTCGGCCAAGAGCGGATCGGGCGGCAGCGCGGCGGTCCGGCCCGTCGCGTCGCCGAACAGCGCCTGCCAAGTGTCCTTGCCGACGATCCCATCCGCGTCAAGAATGTGTGCGCGCTGGAAGGCACGCACCGCGGTCGCGGTCCCCTCGCCATAGAGCCCGTCCTGCGTCGGCCCGCTTCCCGAGGCGCCGAGCCGGCGCTGCACCAGCAGCACGTCGTCGCCGCGCACCATTGGCGCGGTGACGAACAGCATGCGTCGCATTGTGGGCATTACGCGCAACCCCGGTTTTTCTTCGCCGCGAAGAGATTGTTGCGAAGCGTGGTCAGGTTACGGCTGAGATCGCCAGCCGCGCTGGCGGTGGGTAGCTTCGCCTCCGCGTCCGTCAGCGTTGAGCAGGCCTGTGCTGGCGATATGGCACGGGTCAGCACGCGGCTGAGATCGTTATCGGCGGCGTAGTAGGCCGCGTACGGCGGGCCGCCCCGGATTGCGTTTAGCTCGTCCGACAATCCGTCGAGATCGCGCGCATTGCTCGCATAGTCGGTGCTATTGTCACGCGCGATGCGGGTTGCCTCGGCAAGCCCCCTCGTCGCCACGAGCCGGTCATACCCTTGCGGCGAGTGCGCGAGCGACTGGCGGAAATCCTGCTGGGCGCAGGTCCGCATCGCCGCGCGCGTCGCGGCGTCCGCCGCCTCGACGAGATTGAGGCAAGCGGCGGCGTACTCGGCGTAGGCGCGGGCGCACACGTCGCTGACATCGGTGCAGGTGACCGGAATCTGCACCGCGGCGCGCGGGTCGCGCGCGGCCTGAAGTTGCTCGACCGTGGCAGCGTCCTGCTTGCCCCTCTGGCAGCCGGCCAGCAAGAGCAGGGCGGCCCCCAGCCACAGGGCGGCTGCAGGCGGCAGAAGCTCACGCGGCATTTCGGAGATCCTTGATGCTGCGCGTCGTGCCAACCATCGTCGCGCCCGCCTGCAGTCCCGACAGGACGAACTCGATAGCTTGCCTGGATCGAGATGTAGGCCGCCGAGCGCCTGCACGACGAAGACGATCTTCTCGAGCGCATCGCCTGCGCGAGGGTCCTGGCGCATCTTCATCGCGCCGGTGAGCAGCGTGCCCATGTCGATGCTGGTCGCCGCCGCGCCGGCGAGTGCGGGGATCGCGACCTGGCCCGAGAGCTCGCTGCGGGCGCGCACGAAGATCGCACTCGAGCGATATTCCTCGAGCGCCTCGGCGAGCTCCGTCGCGGACGCGAACCGCGCACGCAGCCCGAGCGGGTCTGCCGCGTCGCTCAGCAGCTCTTGCGCGAGGTCGGCGCTGCTCTTCGGATCCCCAGTCGCCATTGGCGTCACGCAGGCGCGGAGCAGCTCGGTAACCACATTCGGGGCGACGCCCTCGAGCCGCTTCGCCATCAGCGGCGCGAGTTCGAGCGCGAGCTGCGCCATGTTGCCGTCCACCGAAGACGGCAGCAGCGAGCGGTCGAACGGCTTGGCCAGGAGAGCTGTCTTCCACGCCTCGAACTTGCGCTGATCTGAAAGCACTTGCAGGCCGCCCATCACCAGCCCGAGGACGATGCCAACCGGGCCGCCGGGGAGGCCGGCGAGGGCGGGACCGGCGATCGTCGCGGCCGTGCCGAGCACCGAGGCGGCACCCCCGAGAATGCCGGGCAGCCCGGCATCGCCTAGTTCACCGAGCACTTGCGTCGCGATGCCGGCCACCTGCGCTGCGGGCGGCGCGCCGGGGTTCCCTTTTAGGGCTCTGGTGCAATTTGCAGGCGTCCCCATCTTTCAACACCCCAACGGGTTGAAGGCGCTGAGATGGCTGGACTGCTGAGTTTGAATGCACTGTTCGAGGGTCGCCACTTTGATCACGAGATCATCGTGCTGTGCGTGAGGTGGTATTTGCGCTTCAAGCTCAGCTTCCGGGACCTGGTGGAGATGATGGCCGAGCGCAATCTGTCGATGGCGCACACCACCATCATGCGCTGGGTGCATCATTTTGCGCCGGAGTTCGAGCGCCGCTGGAACCGGTTCGCCCGGCCGGTTGGGACGTCGTGGCGCGTCGACGAGACCTACGTGAAGATCCGCGGCCAGTGGGCTTATTTGTACCGGGCGGTCGATCGCGCGGGAAAGACGGTGGACTTTCGCCTGAGCACTAAGCGCGATGTTGCCGCCGCCAAGGCGTTCTTTCGGAAGGCCGTCAAGAGTCAGGGATCGACCCCGACGACGATCACATTGGACGGGTATGCGGCATCGCATCGCGCCGTGCGCGAGTTGAAGGCCACTGGCCACCTGGCCGCCAATACGAACCTGCGGTCATCAAAATACCTGAACAACCTGATCGAGCAGGACCACCGCGGCGTCAAGCTGCGCATCGGTCCAATGCTCGGCTTCAAGCGGTTCAGGACCGCGGCGACCACCATTGCCGGCATCGAATTGCTTCGCCGCATTCACAAGGGACAGTTCAACCTCGGCAGGCTGCGCCTCAAAGATAGAAGAACGCCCGCCATCTGGAATGCGGTGCTGGCAGCGTAATAAAACGGGGGAGGTCACCTCAACTCACAGTGCCGTCCCTCAGCTTTTCACGCCTTTTTATATCGCTTGAAGAGAACTCATCACTGTATCCCGTGACGTCACAGGATACAGAGAGCGTCTCACGCCGGCTCGCTGTCGCTCTTGCTGTCGCTGACGCCGCGCGGTTTGCGTGCGGTACGCGCGGCGGCGACCCGACGGCGGTAGCTCTCGACGTTCATCTCGAAGATCGTCGAATGGTGCACCAGGCGATCGACAGCGGCGAGTGTCATTGCGGCATCCGGGAAGACGCTCGTCCATTCGCCGAATGGATGATTAGCCGTCACTATCAGGCTGCGCCGTTCATATCGAGCGGCAATCAGCTCGAACAAAACCGAGGTTTCAGCTTGGTCCTTTCGGACATAGCAGAGGTCCTCGAGAATGAGCACGTGGTATCTGTCGAGCTTCTCGATCGTAACCGTCCGGTCAGCCCCGCCTGGAAGCAGGTTCTGGCGGGGCTATAATACCCCTCAGGCAGCGTCTCGCTGATCCAGCCTTGCCGTGACCTGGGCAAGGTTCCACGGCAGCAATTCATGGACCCGTTTGACCGGATGATCGGCGATCCGTTCCAGCACCTGGCGCAGATAATCCTCGGGGTCGAGGCCGTTGAGCTTTGCCGTTTCGGTCAGAGAATAAATTGCCGCGGCCCGCTCGCCCCCGGCGTCCGATCCCGCGAACAGCCAGTTTTTTCGTCCCAACGGGATCGGCCGCATGGCTCGTTCAGCGGCGTTGTTGTCGAGGCAGACGCGTCCGTCGCGCACCACCAGGCTCAACGCATCCCAGCGCGACAGGGCATAGCGGATAGCACCGGCCAGGTCGCTTTTGCCCGAGACGCGGGGGAGGGTTTTCTCCATCCAACCGCGCAGATCGGCGAACAACGGCGCGCTCTGCTCCGCGCGAACCGCCAGCCTCGCGTCGGCCGTTCTGCCGCGGATCGTTGCCTCGATCGCATAAAGCCCGGCGATCCGTCGCAGCGCTTCGTTGGCCAGCGGCGACTTGTCGGACTTATAGACATCGACGAACTTCCGCCGCGCATGAGCCATACACGCCGCCTCGGTCACACCGCGGTCGTACAGGCAGGCGTATCCCTGGTACCCGTCCGCTTGCAGAATGCCGTGGAACAGATCCAGGTGTTTTCGCGGATGCTCGCCTTTTCGGTCGGGGCTGTAACAATACAGCACCGCCGGCGGCGCCTGTCCGGCGAACGGGCGGTCATCGCGGACATAGCACCAAAGCCGTCCGGTGCTGGTTTTGCCCAGACCCGGCTCCAACACCGGCACCGTGGTGTCATCGGCATGCACTCTGTCTGCCGCCATCACGTGTGCGCCGACGACATCAACCAGTGGGCGCATCAGACGCGCCGTTTGCCCGACCCAATCCGCAAGGGTGGAACGATCGAGTTCAACGCCGGCGCGCGCATAGATCTCCGCCTGACGATACAGCGGGCAATGATCAGCATATTTCGCCACCAGCACATGCGCCAGCAATGCCGGCGTGGCCAGGCCGCGGTGAATGGGCAGGCTGGGAGCAGGAGCCTGCGCGATGCTGTCGCAACCCCGGCAGGATAGCTTCGGACGCACATGGCGAATGACGCGGAACATCGCCGGTACGTAGTCCAGCACCTCGGTGACGTCCTCGCCCAGCCGATGCAGCGTGCCGCCGCATTTCGGACAGGCGCAGGGTGCGGGATGTTCCTCCGTCTTGCGCGGCAGGTGTTCGGGAAGTGGCCGGCGTGCCGGTTTGCGCCGAGCGATATCCGCGGGTTCGGGCGCGGCAAGTCGTTGCGGCGCGGGCGGCGCGGTCTCGGCGATCTGTTCCTCAAGGTCGCCCATGATCAGCTCCAGCTGCTCGATCGCGGTGCGCAACTTCTCCGATGACGCACCGAACCGCTGGCGCAACAGCTTCGCCAGACGCAGTTTCAGCTGCTCGTTGCGCAGGACCTGTTCCTGCAACCCGTTGCGCGCGGCTTGCAGTTCAGCGGCGTGCTCGGTCTCGCGTTGTAGTAACAACGCACGCAGTGCAGCGATGTCGAGCGGTATTGTTGCGGGGTCCAGCGGCGCGGGCATGGCGGAATCTTCCAATACCAATTCGCGTCGCGCCAAGTCTTTTCTTCGGCCTGGCGCATGATTTCTTCAGCTCGCCAGCTCCGGACGCCAGGTCCGCGCCGGCATGCGCCAGTCGATGCCTTCCAGAAGCATCGACAGTTGCGCCGGCGTCAGCGACACCGCGCCTTCTTTCGCCTGTGGCCAGACGAAGCGGCCTTTCTCGAGCCGCTTGGCGAACAGACACAGTCCCTGGCCGTCCCAGCTCAAAATCTTGATCAGATCGCCGCGTTTGCCGCGGAAGACGAAAAACTGGCCATTGAACGGATCATGTCCGAGATGTTGTTGCACCTGTGATGCCAGACCGTCGAAGCCGCGACGCATGTCGGTGTGCCCGCAGGCCAGCCAGACGCGCACATTGGACGGCAGGGCAATCATCCGCGCAGTGCGGTCACGACACGGCGCAACGCTATCAGATTGACGCCGCTGCCGACGCGCACGCGGCTGCCATCGGGCAAGACGATCTCGATTGTGTCGCTCGCGGGGTGGTTATTGACCGATGGTGCGGCGGTGGACGCCGGCGATGGCGGGTCGGTCAGGCGCACCGGCACGAAGTGCGGCGCCGGCGCCGCGGCCAGATGCCCGTCGCGCACCTGACGGCGCCATGCGCGCAACAGGCTTGGATAGACATCGTGCCGCGCCGCCACGCCCCCCACCGTCGCGCCAGGCTCATGCGTCTCGGCGACGATGCGCAGCTTTTCTTCCACGCCCCAGCGCCGCCGCCCCTCCCGCCCATTGATGATCTCGATCGTGCTGTCCGGCATGACTTTAAGGAGGACCTTAAGGTGGGCTTTAAGGCCTACACTTCGCTACCCCGCCGATCTCGAGCAAGGCGGCCGTCACCGGACGGTTACGCCAAGCAGGTCGCCAATCGTTTTTATGCCAACGCCCTGGCCCAACAATCGCATGGCGAACGAGTGGCGAAGTGCATAGGAGGAGACACCGTCGAGCGGGAGTCCGCTTGCCCGCGCCCGCTTGGTGAAGACGTCGCATACCGCCCAGTGCGTCATGGCTCCGATAGGGCTGCAGGCCCTGGGGAACAGGAAGATCGTCACCTGGGCGCGAGGACGCCGATTAGCGAGATATTGGTCGAGGATGCGAAGTGTCTGGTCTGCCAGGGAAACAACCAGAGTGGAGCGTGTCTTGCGCTGGTCAACGCGCATCGTACCCGTCTTCCGATTGACGGCGTCCAACTTAAGACCCACGATTTCCGAAGCTCGCAGACCGTAATAAGCCATGAGGTGCAGGATGGCGTAGTCGCGTCGGCCCAGATCGTCGCTCCTATCCACCGAGGCCAGCAGCTTTTCAACCAGATCCCAGCCAATGGCGCGGGGAGGCAATTCGCCACGATAGGTTCGAGGCGTGTCAATGCGGTCAAGCCCGCGCGCAGTTTCACCGCGATCCGCGCAAAAGCGCAGAAACGCTCGCAGGTGCGCTACTTTATGCTGCAGCGTTTGGCGCCGAATTTGACGGCTCGTGGACTGAACGAAGAGTTCGACATGTTCGGATGTCAGCGCCGAAAGAGGGCCCAAGGTCATGACGGTCGACGTCAGAAAGGCATCGACCGTTACTAAATGCTGCCCGATCGTTGCTGAAGCCAAACCCCTCACATCCTCGAGAAATTGCCGATATCGCAGCCGCAATTGCCCAACCGGCTCGGTCGACTTTGTTCTTTCCAGCCGTCCTTCTTCCTGCAAGAAGCGGCGATATACTCGCTCTGTTGATGCGCCACGCGGGGCGCAAGGGACGAAGGCGAACGCTTCCTGTAATTTGGCTTCGTTCAGTGTTTGCCCGCATTGAAGGGGCGCAGAAGCCTCGAGGACGCACCTCAGGCGATAGACATGACGACGTATTGCTGCACGAATATATCCCGTGACGTGCAGCCATTGGGCAAATGCTTCCAGCTCGGCACTAAAGTGCGAGCTTTCGTAACGACGAAAAACCTTCGGGAACAGATCCTTCAGCATGACGCTCTCCTATCAGGGGGAGAGGTAAGCCTAGGCCCGAAGGCGCTCAGTTATGTGGAGTGATATCGTTGGAAAGTCGCGCAGTTTGCGGCAGATGGCGGCGCCACTCCACATCTCTACGGACTACACATTAGTCCAGTAATGTTGTGCACAACATTACTGGACGACTGGGGACCGGAGCCGCTGACGTCGAGCAGCGGCGCGACCTGCTGGAGATCGTCGAGGACCGCTACAATTGCGGCTCGCTGATCATCACCAGCCAGGTGCCGGTCGACCGCTGGTACGAGATCGTGGGTGATCCCACACTGGCTGACGCCATCCTCGATCGCCTGGTCCACAACTCCCATCGCATCGCACTGACGGGCAAGAGCCGGCGCAAACCGGAGACCGTCGAGTGAAGGACGTGTCGGCGCCAGCCAGCCAAACCGGCCTGTCAGGGCCATTGCAATGCGTAACGTAACGGAAATCGAAAGCATGCGAAGAGGCCGTAAACCCGAAGGCGAACAGGCTTTAAGCAACGCCGAACGCCAAGCTCGTTATCGCGCACGCCAGGTGACGCCACCATCTCCGGTGCCTACCCGTCCACGGCGCTCCGCCGACCGGCGCAGCCGCCCCCAGCGATGGCATGACGCGGTCAGTGAACTGCTGGCTCTACAGAGCGCATGTGCAGATTGGCTCGCCGCTCTGCCTGACAGTCTGCGTGACGGCGCTACCGCCGAGGTACTTGAACCAATCGTTGATCTCGACCTGACCGAACTCGCTGACATCCAATTCCCACGCGGCTACGGCCGCGACTGAACGCCAACGAAAAGACGTGCCAGTCACCTTTGTCAGAATGAGATCACGGTCGGATTTAACCCAATCCGTGCGCGAACGCTTGACCCAGACTGGGGCGTCATGACATGACCAAAACCGGCCCACGAGACGATGCCAAAGTGGCCGCCATCAAATTGGAATGGTGGCCGCGATCAGATTGGAATAAGTGGCCGCCTTCGTTGGAATCCGCAGGCTGTCGATCACACAGGCCGTCGGACTGGCCTCCCGATCAACCTGCTCGCGACATTTCTGGTAGAGCGCGTAATGGATTTTCCCCAATGTCCCATCGTAATCCCAGCGCTGCAGATAGCCGTGCAGGGTGCTTCTCGCGGGTAGATCGCTCGGCACGTACCGCCACTGACAACCGGCGCCGAGGACATACATGATGCCGTTGAGTACTTCGCGCTCCTCGACCTTTCGCTTGCGGCCGCCGCGTTTTGCCGCCGGGATGAGCGGGGCAACCAGGGACCACTCATCATCGGTCAGATCACTCGGATAACGCAGCTTGTCGCGGTTGTAGCGCTGTCGGTTTTCGCTCGTCCACATGCGGCACCTTTCGATTCGGTGCCGGACTGCGCATCGGGAAACTCCAGCTTATTCAAGCCCCTCCGCTAACCGACTCAAATGACTTGCAAAGATCAGGGACGGGCACTCAGGAAGCTGAAAACGACACGCCGGGAAGAGAATTGCTTGGCTGCCAGGTCTGGCTGGCCTTTTCGTATTCGCGTCGCGCCGCCTCGATCAGTTCCGGCACGCCTATCACGCCGTCGGACGCGGCTGCCCGGAATGCCGCGGCGAGTGCGATGTTGCGGATCTTGCCACCCGAGAGGCGTATCTCCCGCGCCAACCAATCAAAGTCGATTCCCGGCGCAATCGGCACCTCGGGTGGAAAAATGGTCCCCCAGATGCGGCGGCGCTCCACCTCGTCGGGAAAGGGAAATTCGACGATGATATGGAGCCGGCGAATGAAGGCCTCGTCCATATTCTGGCGAAGATTGGTCGCGAGGACGGCGATGCCCTCGTACTCGTCCATCTTCTGCAACAAATAGCCGACCTCGATATTCGCGTGACGGTCGTGCGCGTCCTTGACCTCCGAACGTTTGCCGAACAAGGCATCAGCCTCGTCGAAGAACAAGATCGCATCGGCGGACTCGGCGGCCTGAAAGATCCGGTCGAGATTCTTTTCGGTCTCGCCGATATATTTGCTAACGATCTGCGACAGGT
The DNA here is from genome assembly GCA_963758415.1 of uncultured Alphaproteobacteria bacterium. Classification (GTDB taxonomy): domain Bacteria; phylum Pseudomonadota; class Alphaproteobacteria; order Acetobacterales; family Acetobacteraceae; genus Rhodopila. The sequence goes on from CAVWVL010000003.1 coordinate 12,366, forward strand.
CGATCTTGTAGAGATCGAGGCCGAGTTCACCGGCTACGATTTCCGCTGCCATGGTCTTGCCGGTGCCCGACGGGCCCGCGAACAGCACGCTGAGCCCGCGACCGGTGGACAGTTTCCTGTCGAACCCCCAGCGGTCGTAGACGACGTGGCGCAGGCTCGCGCGGGCGCAGATCTCATGCAATTGCGCCAGCCGGTCGGCTGGAAGCACGATATCGCCCCACGAGTGATTTGGCTGGATCGGACGCGCGAGGCCGAGGAGATCGTGGCCCGACTGCGCCCGGGCGGCGGCGAATAGCTCAGCGGACCCTGGCGCTCCCCCGCTGGCGCCAGCCAACGCGTTGCGCCACCGGGCCTGCCCGCACGCTGCGGCAACTGCACAAGCGATCTGGTCGACGGTGAGACGAAAGCGGCCGGCAAGCGCGTCGATATCGGCCCACTCGGCGGCGACTCCCATTGCCGTCATCGCCTCCTGCCATTGCGTGCGCCGTCCTTCGAACCCGGGAACGGCGAATTTCACCGTGATGACACCTGCCGCGTCACCCCTCGGCGCCCGCGTACCAGCGAGAATCACCACCGTGTCGCCCTCGGTCGCCTTGCGCAGCAAGGTCCGCCGTGCTGGGCGTCGTTCCTCGCCATCGAGCGCGTCCATGTCGTCGAAATAGAGCAGTGCTGCGTCGAGTTGGGCCTGCCGGAACAGCACGGTAACAGCGCGATCCCAGAACTGAGCCCCGGCGGATGCTCGCTCGACATCGACGGTCAGCAGCGGCGATCCAAGCGCGGACGCCAGCGCCTCCCCGGCCTGCCGGCGGCCGCCGCCGGCAGGCCCATGAAAATAAAGGGTCAGCGGGCGTTTCGTGGTCCGCGCCTCGACCACGAGCCGAATGAGCGCGACTGCCGTGGCGGGAGCGGCCTCCCCTGTCGCGGGCCCGTGGCGCGGTGGGATCAGCGCGCAGAACGGCGACAGCGACGCATCCATCCCCTCCTGCCCGAGCAGCCAGCGCAGGATCTGTCCGTCCAGTCGCAGATAGTGAGCGAGCAGCGGCGATGCGGCTTGCGCGGGATCGGCGACGAGCTCGACCAAGTGATGCCGCAGTAAAGGCGCTTGCTCAAGGAACCTCCGACGTCGTCCCAGCCGCTCAGCTGCATCGGCGCACAGCAAATTGAGGACGAGATCAACCGTTGGGCGCCGCCGCGTCACATCGTCTTGTAGGAAACTGTAAATGCGCTCGTAACGCAGATCGAGTTCGGGCGCCAAAGCGATGATGACCACGTCGCGGTCGAACGCGTCGAGCCCGAGCAGATCGCCCAACAGCGCCAGACATCCGGTTTCGCGGGCGCCGGCCATGGCGTCCGCGGCTTCCTCGCGGAAGAGCAACGGCGTACCCGGCGCGATCGCAAGCGCCCGTTCCATCTGGTCGGCAGTGAGATGCAGCCCGCGATAGCGATCGCTGGCTGCATCTTCGCCAAATCGCATATTCGCCAGTTCGACGGCCCGCGCGAGAAGCGCATCGAGTTGGCACAGTGCGGGCGCAAACCCTGCCCACGTCTCGTCGACGCGCCCCGCGGCTACCTCAGCTTTGTCCGACATCGGCTCGTTCAAGTTGGGGTACGGGCTGCACAGGGGTTACGGGATCTTTTTCCATCAGGACGGTCTCATTTCCGAGGAGCGGCGCGCACCCAGGTTCTAAAAAAGCGCCGTTTGCCCTGCACTTCCGGCGGCAGCCTGCCCGCCGCGGCCCAGCGCTCATCTCCCGTTTCAGCCGCGCTGCTTCAGAGGCGGGATCTCGGATCGGCGAGTTCTTGGTCTGGTCGCCATGCTTAACACTGACGTTAAGAAGGCCCCTCTCGTTGCGATTGGGATATCCTTCAAACAATTTGTCAATGTATTTGGTTTCTAGTCCAGTGGCCGCAATTTTATCTTCGTTGAATTTTGCGTCTTTCGTGTTCTCGGCACGTCCAGGGCCATTGAAATACTGACGTGTTGCTCCGCTGTAAGCTAGTTGTCCGACCGCAAACCGACGGGGGAAGGTTGTGTCAAAAAAATGACCCAAGTTGTAGCTACTGACAGTCCGACGACCGCGTAGCGGGGTCGTGTGGTGGATCAATTCGTCGACAAAGCTCACAATCCCGTTAGCTGGAACTCTTGTTCCTCCAATCTCACGAGGTTCAGGCAATTGCTTCCTTGCGGAAGCAAGATCCTTTCGAAATTTTGGAGGAAGCGTATCCTTTACTCTACCTTCGCGGTCTGGGTCGAGACGCGGTTTGAGAATATATTCTGGACCCGGTATTTCGGACATAGTAATAAAGTTAAGATTAACGAACAGCGTATCACCGATAGTGTCCTTGTGAAATTGGATTGCATCTGTAGGTCTGTCACGAAAATAATGGACATCGACTAACACCTTCCAATCGGCGTCGCTTATTTTGCGGTTGCGCAAGTACTGAATTTGACCGGCCCGTTGCAACGTATTAAGGACGTTCGTCTTAATATCAGATAGCAGATGCGTCCCCTCTGTTTCTTCAAAGATCTTTAATTCCTCGTAACTACTTTGCACCTTAATAGGGGCGCCTCCAGACGCCGTAAGCGTTGATTGATCAATCAGTTTCTCCAGTGGGAGGTCGGTCAAATCAATCGGCGACTTAATCGTACCAAGGTTTATCAGTGGCGTGGCCTGTTGTATTTCCGAGTCAATATTACGGTCTGATTTCGTAACAAACTTCTCTAGATTCTTAATAAGATCATCTTGGATTTGGATTTCCTGCGCCGGTAACGTAAAAACTTTCGGATTAGCTAATTCGCCAAGCGAATTGGCTTGCAGCACCCGCCCGGATCCGGGCGCCGAGCGGCTTTGCGCAACCTCGGCTTGAACCGCTCCTCGATCGGCGGCAGCATGCTTGCCCGATCGGTTGGCCTCGGCTTCGAGCATCGGGTCCTGGATAACGGCCAGCCCAGTTCCGAGGGGGTTCCGCACCCGCCCCGCGCGCTGCTGCACGACATGCGTCAATTCGTGGCGGAGCAATTGCTGGCCAGATGGGGTGTCAGGCCGAAACCAGCCGGGTATAAAATGGATGTCCGGGCCGATTGTGAACGCGCTCGCACCAATCTGCTCGGCCTGTGGCCCGACATGCACGCGAACGGAGGAGAAATCTGCGCTGAGCGCCGCTTCCATCTTCCCACGCATGCCATCCGGCAGCTTGCGTCCGCCGACAGGCAGCCGACCGAGCATCGCGGTCACCGCCCGGTTGCCGAGGCTTCGCTGCATCGCCATCACTTCGGCTGGGCGCGGTGTGCTTGAGGCAGCCAAAGCCCGCTGCACGACCGCCCCCGGGGCAGAATGTCGCGGGCTTGCCGAGCGATCAGCCACGGGCTGCGCCAACTGCGTAGGGCCCGGCTGATGCGTGGAACGCCCGTGTCTGATCTTCGGCATAGCGACGCCTCCTTCCGGGAGTTTGCTGCAGCGGAAACCAAATACGCTCCGCCGACCAATCAACGCAGGGGGCCGGGACTTACTGTTGCGCTCCGGTCGGTTCACGTTTCGGGTCATCGCGCTGGGGTTCCGACAAATCCTCCTGTTCGAGCAGTTCCTCCAACACCTGGATGGCGCCGCCGATGCGCAGCAGCGTCGCGCGCAGCTGCACCAGCTTGTCCTCCAGCTCGGCCTCCATCTGCCGGCCGGACTGAAGTTCATCGCGCAGCGTCTCGAGGCGCACGGAGAGCTTGTCTATCATGTTGCGATCGCCATGCCGCTAAATCGGCGCCGATTATTGGCCTGGCGACGCAGGTTACGCTGCTCTGAAGCTGATGCCATCGAGGGAGACCCAATAAGTGAAGAGTTGCACGCCCTCGCCGGCCTTTCCAGCGCTCCCTATTGAGATCTTCAAAGCGCTGGCGGGGGTCGACGGTATGACGTCGCCTTCCTTGCCTATGTCTAGTCGCCCGAAATCGCTCTCGCCTTCCACGTCTTTTATTTCTGGACGTTTCGTCTGGATAATACGAAGTTCCTGGGCCGCCGGCCGATAGCCGTCGGGCAACTGAAATATGACCTTGTCCTTCGCGTCGCCTTTTACCGCGCTGCCTAGTACCAGGCCCCTGAGATGCACGATCCCCAGGCTATCCTTGAAGAAAGCCGCCGTATTGAAAATTTCCCCGAAGTTCTTCCAACCGTTCTGGAACGGTGGCGCGCCGGTCGAACTCGATCACGATCCAGTCCTGCTGCTGGATCTCGACGCGACCCTTGCCGTACGCTTTCAGGCGTAGCGGCTGATCCGACACGGGCCCGGTGGCGTAAATCGTGTTGTGGCCGAAGCCGATCCCTTGGGTCGCGTTCGAGTGGCGGAACTCGACCAGCTTGTTGGCCTCCCCGCTCTGTGCGGTCACATAGAGCGCCAGCGCCGTCGGATGAGCCGCTGTCTTGCCGTTTGCCATAACAGTTTCTGACCTTTCTGCTCTCTGGATGTCGAGCGTGTTCACGCCCGCCCCCGTCTTCCAGGCGACGGCACCGGTGACCGTAAGACTCTTCTTGACGGTGGTCTCGCCCTCAACCGTCAGACCCTTCTTGAAGGCGGTATCGCCCTCAACCGTCAGGCTCTTCTTGACGGTGGTGTCGCCCTCAACTGTCAGACCCTTCTTGAGGGTGGTATCGGCCTCAATCGTCAGGCCCTTCTTGAAGGTGGCGATGTCTTCAACCGTCAAAGCGCCGTTCACGACCGTGGGGCTCGCAAGCGTCACACTGCTCTTGCCGCGCGCCTTCAGCGTGAGGCTCTGATCGTCGTCGCTGCCCGTGGCGTAGATCGTGCTGTAGCGGAAGCCGATGCCCTGGGTCCCGTTCGAGTGGCGGAACTCGACCAGCTTGTCCTCACTGGTGGCGGTGACGTAGAGCGCCAGACCTGTCGGATGTTTCGCCGGGTTTGTCCTTTCCGCCCGCTGCAGGTCGAGCGTGTTCGCCCCGGCCGGCGTCTTCAACGGGGAGGCGTTGGTGACGGTCAGGCTCCGCACGACCACGTCTGCGTTTGCGCTGGGCCCGGCGGGCTTGCGGACCGCCTCATTGATGGTCTCGATGGCGCCGTTCGCGGCGAGCTTCACCTCCGCCAGCAGGATGACCGAACCGTCCGTCGCCGGCTTTGCCTTGCTTGCCTCGATCTTCGGTTTCTCGGTCCTGCGCCTGTACTTGCTGGTGGCGGGATCCAAGTCCTCTTTTTCCCAGGTGTCATCGTCATAACGCGCCGTCACATAGACGAGTTGATTGTCCGCCGATGCGGGGAGATCGACCTGGGTCGGATTGAGTAAAATTATTTCTCGCCCGTCTTTATCGATGGCAGTGCCGGCGCCGACAAGGATCGCCTTGTCGCCCGACTTCGTCGTCGGAAACCCGCCATCGGCAACGCCCCAGCTGTGCAGCAGCCGGTTGTGCCGGCGACGCATCTCGAGATGGTAGGTTTGCTCGTCGGTAAAGTCCTTCTCGCCGAGGAACTGTGCGTCGAAATAGTTGAGGCGCTTGATGTCGGTCATGTTTGGTTCCTATCGCGCTTGGCCGGTGCCGAGTTGGGTATCTGTGCCGATCGTCGAGTGTCTGCCGATCTGCATACCGAGAAACTCCGGATGCAGTGCGAAATTGGTGTGGGCCGGCTTTTCCAGCTCGATCAGCGCACGGGCGATCGCAATCTGCCGCAGCTGCGCTTCGGGGGACGCACGCTCCAGCGTCAGCCGGATCGAAAAGAAATTCACGTATTCGCTGGCAAGCTCCGCCGTGTCGACCGACTGAGAGTCGGACACCTGGTAGGTCCCCGCTCCGCCAGGAGGTCCGGTCAGTTGCCGCACGATCGTGGTGCCGGCCTTCGTTGTCCCGCCCGATACGGTCTGCCCCTCCACCCAGGTGCCGGTGATGGTGCCGCCGATTGTCAGTGTCGTCCCCTGGATCGCACCGGCGGTCGCCGTTCCCGTCATCACTTCCTCGACCGTCGGCTGGCCGAGGGTGAAGATGGACAGCAGATCGGCAAGGTTTTGCCCGGTTCCGCGCCGGCGATAGAGCGATATGGTCCTGGCGATAAAATCGCGCTGCTTATCGGGGCCAAGATCGGCGCGCAGCGAAAAGGCGGTCCAGCTTGCGAGCCACGGCAGGAACTCCTTGGGTGTGCGACCTGGATCAAAATAGGTCGCAATCCCCTTGATCGTCCGCTCGAGCGCGAGCGGCGCGGCGGTAAGATCGCGGTCGACGGAGTGGTCGCGAACGGGCTCCTGGGCTTCGGCACTCCCGGTCCGGGGGAAATCGGTCCGGGGAAAATCGGTCGGTGGAAAATCGGTCCGGGGAAAACCGGCCGGCGGTTTTTTGTCATCCCGCCCGAACAGCAGCTTTTCGAAGGCACGCAGGAAATGGCCGAGGAACGGGTCCTCCCGGTAGATCGCCGGGAGATAGTTCAGCAGGTCGTTGTCCGGTGCGTTCGCCATGGTCGACCTGCTATGCCGTCCCAGGGGTGACTTTGATATCCCCGTCGGGGATCGCCGCTTCGGGAAGCTCGTCGGCGTCAAACGTGATCGCCGGAAGGTCGCCCGTGGCAAGGCGATTTGAGCCCGCCGGCGCGAAAGGCGGCTTGTCCGCAGTTTGCATCACATAGTCGGCGTCAGGCAGCCGCGCCAGCAGGTCGTAGATCTCCGACAGATAGACCGCGCGGCCGAACGGCCAGCCGCGCCGGCCCGGGCCGCCCGTGTGAGGATCGAGAAACCGCATGAGCTCGGTCTCGGCGTGTGCCAGCAGGCGTCCTTCGATGGCATCGTCCCGGCCGTGGATGGTCAGCGACAGCGTGATCGCGCCACGCTGCGCTGCGGCGGCGGGCCGCGCCACGACAGCGCCGCGACGACCGCGTACGGTCAACTCCAGGACGATCGTGATCCGGCGCGGGGCGATGACGTGAAGCCGCGTCGTCAGCAACCGCGCGGGCTCGAGCGCATCGCGCACCGCTCGCAGGAGAGTTACGGAGGACGGCTGACGCGACGGCTGAGCCACAGGCAACAGCGCCGGCTCGGGCGTCGCCAGGATGACCAGGCTGATATCGGCGGGCCGGTCGCGGACGCGCTCCTCCTGACGTCCGCGCTCGAGGTCGCGTCGCGGCACGCACCGTGCGCGCGCCACGCGCGGATCGGCGGCGCAGGCGAGTCGCTCGAAATCATCCGCCGTCACTGCGCGCGCCGGCTCGCGCAGGCGCTGGATCGTGTCGCGAACCTCTTCCACGACACTCTTGCCGTCGCGCGGCCCCCAACCCGGACCGTTGATCAGGCGTAGGAACGCAAGCCGGTTTTCGTCGGTCACCTGGTCCAGCCGATAAACCAGCATTTCGGTGAGCCAGGCGAACAGCTCGATCAGGGTGATGCCGGGGTCGGCGGGGTTGTGGTCGGTCCAGTCGGGCGCCAGCGCAGGGATCAGCGCCAGCGCCTCGGCCACCAGGTCAGCATAAGTGCGATCGTCGAGATTGGGCAGGGTCAGCGGCACGGCGCGTCTTCCGCACGAGAACGTCGCGTCGTCGGTTTGTCGGTCACCGCCCGGCAGTCACGGTGATGTTGAGGCTGCCGACATAGACGAGCGCCAGTGCCTTCGTGCTACCGTCACGGTCCGGCTTGTCGTTGACGGTCAGTGCGTTGACATGATCGACTCCGGGAACCGCGCTGATGCAGCGCAGCAGATCGGAGTTGTAGGGCCTGCGCCCGAAATCCCACCCCGCACCGTCGAAACCCCCGGTGAGCGGATGCAGGAAGCCGGTCAACGCCTCGATGACGAGGGACCGGACGTCGGCGGCGCGGTCGATCGCAGTCACCGCCACCTCGGTCGCAATATTGACGCGCACATAGTCGGGACCGACGACCCGCAGGTCGACGACCGGGAGGCGGCACGCGTCGAGATGGTTCGCGACCCGCTCCAGCAGCACGAGGCTGGGCAGCGGCTTGGCGTGTGCCGCACGCGGGACGATGACCACGCTCACTACGCCAAGCCGCATGCGCGCACCATCGGGATCCAGCGAAAGATCGCGCAGCGGCACGCATTTCGCGCGCCACACCTCGGGCGAGGCCAGCATGGCCAGGTCCTCGTAATCCTCGATCGTCACCGCCCGATCGCGGTGCCGTATGGCCCGCGGCCCACGCTCGCGCAGCGAGGCGATGGTCTCGGCGTCGGCCCCGCCGCGCGCCGGCGCGGGGTTGGACACGCTGTCGACATAGGGAATGCTCGTCTTGAGCTGCGCGACTGCGCCCGTCGCACAATTGCCAGCGCTGCCGCCGCCGGTGCGATAGCGCGCAAGCCTCAGATTGCCGGCGCCGGGCGGCGGTATCAGCCCGTTCATGCCGTCGCCGAAGATGACGGTGCCGGTCAGATGATCGAGCACGTAATGCCGGTCACGCGGTCCCGAACCATAGAAATCCGGTACCTCGCGCCAGCGCACCCAAATCTCGGTCGGCCTGCCGCCGGCATTGCCGGTGACGATGATCGCATCATCGCCACCCGTCGCGTTGCGCTCATCGGCCGGGGGCAAGGCCGGCTCGCGAACCCGCAGCTCCTGGTCACCAAGCACCGGGCGGTGCGCCGTCACGAAACGCTGGCCTTGGCCGCCGTCGCTCGATCCGAGCATCTCGTCGCGGATCGTGGTGCCATGCTCGGCCATCACCGTATTGAGCAGCACCCGGCGCAGCCGCGGCGCGAAGGCGAACGCGCCCGCCTCCAGGCGGCAGCGCAGCCAGTATCGCGCGACCCCGAAGGCCGGCCGCTCGGCAAAGCCGGGGGGGGCGAGAAACTCGAGCACGCCGGAGTGCGTCAGGCCGTGTGTATCGTTGCGCAGCCCGGGCCGCCGCCATTCGTCCGCCGCCCAGCACTCCCAGACGAGGCGGGGCGCCGTAGCCGGCGACGGATCGTCCGGCACCCTGTTCGAAAGCGGTTCGTCGAGGTCGAGAAAGAGACTGACCGGCCGGTCGGGGAAAGACCGCGCCGTGGACAGCGCGAAACCGAGATAGAGGGTCCGGACCGCATCCGGGATCGGCCGAAACGGTGCAAACGGATAGCCAACGATCGGGTCGTAGCTGAGATTGTTGTAGGCGACCACCGCGTCAGGCAACAGACCCCGCCGCGTCAGGGCGTAGTCGACGCTGATCCTCGCGATGGACGGCGGTGCAAGGGACGACGGGACATAGTGGTAGCCTTTTGCCGGATCGGGATCGGGTAGATAGCCGGCTTCGCGGCCGTAATCGCCGCTGGCTATCCGCACTCTGATCCAGTAGCGCTCGGCGCCGTTCACCGTCACCAGCGTCGGATGCGGACCGAGTTCGAATGTAACTTCGCCCTTGTCAGGATTGGTCAGCGCCGCGGTACCATCCTTGAACACAAGCGCCGTCCATCGTTCGCCGTCCCAGTATTCCCATATGAGCGTGCGCTTGCCCGCGGCGTTCGGCTTGGTGCCGGCAGACGGCACAATCGTCACGGTCACCGCTGTCCCGGCCATCCCGAATGCGTCGCCAGCGGAAAGATAGAGCGTGTCTCCAATTTTCGGCCTCTCACCGAAGGGCAGAAAATCCTTCGTGGTGTCGAGTGGGGCCGCATTGGCGAAGACCCTATCGACCGGCACACCGGTTCCGCCGAGCACGGGGGTAACGGCGAGACCGCTGATCTTCAGAAGATGCGCGGCACGAACCCGGCCGAGCTGCTGTTCCTGCTGCGCAGTCGGGTCCTGCTTCGCAATCGGGTCCGGCCGGGCAATCTTGGTCGCGAGGTGACCCCGCAGCCAGCGCGACTGCTGCCCATTCACGCTGCGGCGTGGCGCGTTGGGTGGCTTGGGAAAAACGATGCGGAGCTGCCCCGAGTTCGCCAGTCCCGCCGTGCCATCGGCGATGGCGGCGCCTTCCGCACTGCCAACGATCGACCACTGCACCTCCCGCGGATCGCGCTGCGCGGGGCCGGCGGCAACGGTGACATCGAGGCTGAGCTCGCGCAGATCGTCACGCCCGAGCAGATCGTCCAGACCGACATAGACGCTATGATCGGCCGCTACGGCGCCGGTGAATGCGCGTCGCTCAGCGGATGTCAGCGCAGACGGCGAAAGATCCGTAAACGCGTCTGTGTCTGGGTCGCTCACAAAAATGGCGTCGAGCGCTGCCGCAACCACCGTCAGCTCGCGCTCAGTCTCGAAGATCAGCGGGGCGGATTGACCTTCGCCCGGCTTCGCCGCGACCTGCGTCGCTACCGGCACCACGCCGTCAGCCGCTGCGCCGGTGGAGAGCGAGAAGGTGAGCGGCACCCGCGCCGCCTGTGGCGGCAGCAACAACTCGCCGAGCATATCGAGAAAGGCGAGCAAATTCTTGTCGAGCGTGCGGTTGAGGCGCTCGATCACGATCTCCGCATAGCGCGCAAAGATGCGCACAAGCGCATCGCCGAAAGCGCCAGGTACTCCCTTCCATTCGGGCATCGCATCATCGCCGTCCCAATCGGCCGCGTAGGCCGCGAGCAGCGTGCGCAGCTGCCCTTCGACGTGGATCGCCGTGCGGCGGTCGATGCGTGGGGCGGGAATCACGCGCTGCTCCTCTCTAGATAGAACGGATAGACGAGGTTGAAGACATTATCGGTGGCGCGGATCTCGTAATCGATACTGATCAGCATGACGGTGCCATCGCCGTCGGGTCGCACCTCGACATCGATGACGTCGATACGCGGTTCGAAGAACAGCAACGCCTCACGTACGGCGTGCGACACGCGGGCGGCGGTTGTAGGGCTGTTTATCTCGAATACAAGATCGTAGATCCCGCAGCCGAAATCCGGCCGCATGACGCGCTCGCCCTTGGCGGTGCCAAGAATGATCCAGATCGACTGGCGCACGCTGTCCTCATAGGCAGCGCGATCGATCATGCCGACCCGCTCGCCGGCGGCTATCGGTTTCACCGGAAAGCGCCAGCCGACACCTAAAAAGGATCGCGGAGATTGCGCCATCGTTGCGTCCTAACCGATGCGTACCGTACCGGCCGCAACAATCGTCCCGGCCGGCGTGTCGGCAGGATCGTTGCAGGTCATGGCCTGGTCGCCGTTACGGGCGGCGGGCTGCCCGTCGATCCTGACGGTCGCGCTGCCGGCCTGGATTGTCCCCCGATTGGAGGGAGGCTTTTGAAAGCTCGTGCCAGGCGGCACAGGAATGTGCGGCGGGGCGTTTTCGGCGGTGCTGCCGACCGTCGCGGCCGGAAGCCCCATGATCCGGACGGTCGTGCTCAGATCGCCCGCGATAACGCCGCTGAACGGATGAGGCACCGGCGTCGCCACCGGCGGGGTTCCAGGCACCATTACGATATGGGTATCGACCGCCATGATCCTGTCCCCCTGTTTTGCCGCCGACTGCCCCATGGATCAGTTCAAGTCGATCGTGGTGCCTTTGAGGGTCAGCGCGCCGCTCACCTCGATATCGAGGCTGGAACCCGCCTCAACCGTGGCAGAACCGGTGGCAGCGATTTCGATGCTGCGTGCGCCCAGCCTGATCGTCCCGTTCGGAGCGGCGAGCGTGATGTCCTGGCTGCTCTCGATCTTGATCAGGTTCGTGGCAGTGTCGAAGACGAGGCTGCTCTTGCCGCTCATATCGATGATCTCGATCTTTTCCGCATCCCGCGTATCGGTGAGGCGGATGACGTGACCGCTGCGCGATTTGATGATCCGCACATCGTTCTTGCCGTCCTCGTTCCGGGCGGGGGGCGCATCCTGTCCGTTCCACAGCATCCCGAGGATGAACGGGGCGTTGGGATTGCCGCGCTCAAAGGCGACGAGAACCTCGTCGTCTATTTCCGGCAGGAAATAGACGCCACGATCGTTGCCCGCCATCGGCGCGGCTATGCGAGCCCAGTTGCTCTCGACGCTGTCACTGAGCGTGGGCAGCCGCACTTTCACACGACCCATCCCCTGCGGATCTTGATTGTTGGTAACGATGCCGACCACGACAGCAGGCATGTAAGCGACATCCGGCTCGCGCCGTGGCTCACCGAGAAGCTCGTCCATCATAGCGTCGTCCTCCGCACCTCGAACCGGGTCTCGTAGCCGCGATCCGCGGTAACATGGTGGATCGCACGCGTGACATAGTAGGAACCGCTGAAGCGCTCGCCGAGGCCGCGCAGCCCGATCACCTTGCCGGCTCGCAGATTGGCAGAACCGGCGCAGGTTCCCTCGCCGACGATTAATTCCAACGCCATCCGGTTGAACAGCCCGCGCGCGATCGTCTGAGCTTCATCCTCACTGGCGGCCGAATGGCCGATTTCGACCAGCGCTGCCGCGCCGAATGCCGCGGTGACGAGTTCCGACCCGCTCTGTTTTCCGCCCATGCGGGCATCGGGGCGATCGGCCGTGGCCACGATCAGCTTTTTCCGCTTCGGATCCCAGTTGCGCACGGTAACCGAGGCGACTTGCCCAGTGGTCGAGAGCCGGGGCGAAAACTCGAAAAGATCTGCGCCAAAGGTGAGGCTCAGCGTGTCGCTCGCGGCGTTGCCGGACGGGCGAAAGAACAGCGTCCGGTCTTCGACGGTGACCTCATAGCCAATCCGCCCGGCGCGCTCCTGCAGAAATTCGAAATCGGTACGGTTGTTCTGCAGGACATAGTCGAGCATGGTCGCGGTGGTCTCGCATTGCGCACGCAATCCGGCTTCCCGGGCGATCTGTGCGGCGATGTCGCTGTCGGTCTGCTCGACGAAGCTCCGTGTCTTGCGCCCGCGCTGCAGCCGATGGCGGCGGTCATAGCCGCGCACTGTCAGCGAGGCCCGCCCGCCCCCGAAATCCGGCTCCAACGCGGTGATTTCTCCGGTCATCACACTCTGCAACGCGCCCGGCTGGCCGAAGCGGATTTCCACTGCAGTTCCGATCGCGAACAACGCCGCGTCATCGATCCAGCGAAACAGTCTATCGAGATCGTCGGCCTCGGCGAGACGCAAGACGAACAGGCTTGGCGCCGCGACATCCTCATCGACAGAAACTTCGAACAGATGCGGAAGGGCATCGTCGGGCAGCGGCGAACCATTCAGGAAGACGTCGTACTGCTTCATCGCGCCATCCTCAGGCGATCTTGGGGATGGCAAGGCGCCGGCCGATCTCGACCTGACGCGGGTCATCAAGATGGTTAGCCCGCGCGATGACCCGCCACAGCGCCGGATTCCCATACAGCTCCGCGGCAATGAAACTAAGCGTCTCGCCGCGCTTCACGACGCGCGTGGTAAATTCGGGATCGAGCTTCCGCTGATCGATCTTGGGATCGGCGAACTCGGTGAACGAGACGTTCAGCGTGGCCCGCACCGGCGTGCCATTCGCCTTGAACAGGGTAAAGGTCTGTGTGAGCTGGCCGACCACGCCGATAAACGGAAAATCCGATCCGGTCAGCGGCGCCGCGCCCCATTCGATCGCCACCGCCGGCGGACGCCCGAGGTCTCGATCCTTACGGGCCAAGGTGACGACCTTGTTGGTCTCCTTCCGCACATCGTCGATCCACGCGCCGTCAATCGGCTCCGTGACGTCCACAAAGAGCTCCAGGGTCAGCGTTCTGCCTGCGCCGCCGCCATAGGTGAGCACCGGCGCGTTCAGCTCGCGGCTTGCCTGTGCGGTCCAGGTAACCGCGCTGCTGATCGAATAGGTGGTCGGATTGAACAGCACCTTGAAGCGCTTCGCCTCGATCTTGGCGCCGTTGCCGTCGAGTGGGGTCAGCTCAAGCTTCTCGAACGGCATCGCTCAGCGTCCCCTGCGCTCGCGTTCGACGGCAATCCGGCGCGCGATCACCCGACTTACCCTCTCGGCAAGCCGGTCCAGCTCAAGGCCGGCAAAGGCCGTTGCGGGTGGGAGGGTTTGTCCTGGGCCAATCGGAACTGGCAGGTTCGGCCCTCGTGGCATGGCAGGGTTGGGCGGGGCGTTCGGCGGCGATCGGCCAACAACTTGCGACGCTTCGCGGTGCGGCGTCGGGAGCATCATGGACGCCAGCGGAGACGTGCGCACCGGCAACTCCGCCACGGGTTGCGGGCGTGTCGGCGCCGTCGCATTCACTGCGGTTGCTGCGGTAACGGATACGGCTTCGCGGGGGAAAGATGGGCCCGCCGCCGCAACGAAAGCCCGGGCGCGAAGTGGGTGGGGCAACTCGTGCACGCTCGGCACCGGATTGGCAAAGAGGGCCGGCGAGCCGGCGCCTCCTGTAGCGCCGTTGCGCGCCGTTGCCGACATGTCGCTCCGGCGCGGAAGTGTTGCTTCGCCTGTCACTGCGATAGCCTGTTGTGGGCGAAGGGCGGAGGCGAAGCCGGGGCGCAAGGCCGAGCTGGTTGCAACAGCGCTGATGCCCGCCGCGGCCACGATGGGCGGACCTCGGCGGGCACGGAAAATGCCGTCTCCATGGCTCACTAGCGGTTGGGTCCCTGCATGGTCCTGGCCGCTTGCAACGGGGCCGGGCCCGGTCGCAACGGCATCAGGCACGTTGCCGCCGCCGGCCCGCGAAACCCTTCTGACCGTAACCAACGGCGAAGCCGCGTCCGCGGACGGGCGTCTTCGTGGGGGCGTCTCTCCCGTACCGTAAGCAAGACCCGGTGAAGCGACAGGCTCGGCAAAACTGGAGACGGCATGTGCGGCAGGCGGTGGCGCAGGAAATTCGCCGGTCTGCCCGGCGACGACCGCTGCTGGCTGTGAAACCATGAGCTCGCGGAGGCGAGAGATGAAGAGGGTCAGCGACGGAGACTGGGCCACTCCGTCTGCTTCCTCTGCTATAGCCCGCGCAAGCACGCGCCGCAGAACAGGGAAAAGGCGATCAAGCCATTCCATCCTCGCTGCAACCACGGCTTGTACCACGGCTAGGTCGAACAGCCCTGGCGCGCCAGCCACACGACGCAGCAGCCAGTCGGCGGCCGCATCCTCACCCGCCAGGCGGGCATCCCCAACTGAAGAGGAGGCTCCGGTCATGCCCGCTTCTGCCTCAAAACTGCGGCCTCTTTCCCGCCAGTGCCAGTCCGCGATGCGACAGCTCGATACTTTCGAACGCAACGCTCGACGCGTTCGCACGCAGGTCGGGCCCGGTCCATTTGTACGGAAACGCGTCCTTGAAGTTCCACTGAAGGCCCGCACCGTAGGCCCCTTCAAGGAGGAAGATCGTGCCGTTGCGGCGCACGACTTGCCCCGCCGCCGTCCTCTGATACCAGCGCCACAGCCCGTCGGCAACGGTGATGCCACGCCTGAGCACGAGGGGTGCGGATCGAGTCCTGCCGGCGAAACGG
Source organism: uncultured Alphaproteobacteria bacterium (assembly GCA_963758415.1). Classification (GTDB taxonomy): domain Bacteria; phylum Pseudomonadota; class Alphaproteobacteria; order Acetobacterales; family Acetobacteraceae; genus Rhodopila. The sequence continues at coordinate 27,598 of CAVWVL010000003.1, forward strand.
TGGACGTAATCATTGACCCCGCCTTCATGATACTCGACGAGCTCCGTCTCTACCTCGAGGCCGCTGCATTCGGAGAAGCCACCGACCAGCAACCCTTCGATCTCGATCGTGAAATTACATCCCTGGTAGGGATCGGATCGCATCTGTCGTCTCCGCCCTGGCGCCGTGACCGCTATCTTTCTTCCGCCTGCTCGTTCAGTCTTCGATTGATCTTCTCAATCTCGGCCACCCAGCTTCCCCGTTCACGGTGCTCGAGGCTCAGTATCGCTTCGAGCGGCCAGTGAAAGTGAAAAGCAATATACGCTACCTCCTCGTGGAGCCGCTTCAAGGGGTAGCGCCAAATTCCCCCAGGCTCGCAAGCTCCACGTCGAACTCCCCATCGCAATGCGGGCAGCGTGCGTGCGCGACATTGCGACCGGTCTCGTTGATCCGCCGGTAGAGGTCCTGGAGGTAGGCGAGATCGCCGGCGAAGAGCCCCTCGATCATTTTCGGATTGATATGCTGAATGGTGCCGAGCGAGGTGATTACGCGCGACAGCAGGATGACAAGCGCATAGGCGGGATTGGCCTGTACGCGAGGGTCCTTGAGCAGCGCGATCTCGTCGAACGCCGTCGCGAGCCGCATCACCCCGTCCTTGTGCAGATTACCTTCGGCATCGACCAGCCCCAGCGGCAGCTCAAATGCGAACTCTGTTTGCAACATCGGACTGGCTCATCCAACCGCGGAGGAAAAGAAGGCCATGTGTCTAGGCTTTCCTGAGTTCTTCGAGGGTGATTTCGAGTGTTTCAACCGCAACCGCATTATCGGTCGCACTGAATGATGGTCCGGTCCATTTCGACGGCCACGCATTGGCGAAGTTCCAGCGAAGCTTCTCCGCGCCGCTCTCATCGAGCAGAATGACCGAGCCGTTCTTGCGCTCGATCCTGCCGTCGACGACGGTCTGGCGCCATTTCCACAGCTCATCCGAATCGGTGATCCCGCGCGTCAGCGTTAGCGGGGCGAAGCTGTTAAGCCCGGGCAACTTGCGGACATGGTTGGGGTCGCTCCCCTCACGGTAGTCGACCGCATCGGTTGTCGTGTCCAGCCCCGAGCATTCGCGGAACCCAGCCTGCGTGATCCCGTCGATCTCGACCAGAAAATTGAAGCCGCGATAAGGGTCCGTTCGCACGCCGATCGCCATGGCTCATCCTCCTCAAAATTGGCAGACATCCATTCTCTCGCTTGCGGCGCGACGGCGCCTCATCGCGGCAGCAGGTCTGCAACGCCTTCGCGCTGCGTGACACGGATCACGATGAATTCGGCGGGCGCGTTGGGAGCGAGACCGATTTCGGTCACAACGTCACCACTCTCGCGTTGGTCGGGCGGATTGGTTTCGGCGTCGCATTTGACAAAGAAGGCGGCATCCGCCGTCTCACCGCTCAAGGCTCCAGCGCGCCACAGACCGGTCAAATAGCCCTGCAGCTCGCGCTCGATGCGGATCCATAGTCTTGGTCCGTTCGGCTCGAACCCGGCCCACGCCATGTTCAGCGCGATCCAGCGCCGCAACGTCAGCACCAGCCGGCGGACATTAACGTAGCGCCAGGCCGGATCGCGACTGATCGTGCGCGCCCCCCAGATGCGGATACCACGTCCCGGAAAGGCGCGGAGGCAGTTGATCCCTTGCGGGTTCAGCCGGTCCTGTATGGCGGTCGTGACATCGGTCTCGAGATCGCTGACACCGATCACCGCTTCATTGGCCGGCGCCTTGTGCACACCGATGCGGGCATCGCTGCGCGCATAGATGCCGGCGACCGCACCGGAGGGTGGCATCAGCCTTCCGTCGACGGTCCACAGCCACGGAAAATACAGCGCAGCATTGACGGGCTCGCCCTGGCCGCCGACGATGAAATCGCGCTGCGCCAGCAGCCACTCAACATCGCTCCTTGGGAGACCATCAAGGATGGCCAGGCGATCGCCCTGCGCCGCGCAATGTGCCACGGCGTGGCGCTGCACGCCCCAGACCTTTTCGGCAGCATCGGGTGTGTCGTACCGCCACAGCATCATCGCGTCGGGGACCGCGACCAGGTCGAGATCGGAAATATGCGCCAACGCATCGATCCCGTTCTGCAACGCGGTGTCGTCTCGACCTGCCACTGCCACGACGTAGCAGCGCTCGCCGCCATTGTCGAAAAACGCGGCGACGGCATCACCGAGAAACCCACCCGCCGGGCAGCAGAAATTGTCGGTCAGCTCAATCTTGCGATGGAGTGCGAACGGCTCGAGCCGGGTCGCGACAGGAGACTTGGGGTCGGCAAAGCCAACGAAGCCCGGGACGCCCGTTTCCAGTCGCGCCCGCGGCTTGAGGAAAACGTCCTCGCGCTCGATGCCGGGGCTGTCGCGCAGGAGCGCCATGGGTAGGCCTAAAGCGCCGAGCCGTTGAACTGGCTGATCCGGAACACAACGAACTCGGCCGGCCGGACGATGGCCACGCCGATCTCGGTCACCACCTGTCCGAGCTCACGCAATTCGGGCGGGTTCGTCTCGGCATCGCATTTGACGTAGAATGCCTCTCCCGCGGTCGTGCCGAACAGAGCGCCGGAACGCCACACGGTGGTCAGAAAAGCCGCGACGTTGCGCGTGATCCTTTGCCATAGCGCCGGGCCGTTCGGTTCGAAGACGACCCATTGTGTCCCCTGCTCGATCGACTTGCGCAGGTAAAGCAGCGTGCGCCGCACGCTGACATATTTGAGATCCCCATTGGCGTCGCCGCCGATTGTGCGGGCGCCCCAGACCTGAATCGACCCGTTGAGCGAACGGATACAGTTAATGCCGGCCGGGTTGAGACCGTCCTGCTGGGGCTTGCTCACGGCATAGCGCAGACCGAGCGCGCCCATGACAACTTCGTTGGCGGGAGCCTTCTGCACGCCGCGTCCTGCGTCGACCCGGGCGTAAATCCCGGCGATATGCCCGCTCGGCGGCATGGTGATCCTGCCGTCGCTGTTCGGATGCATGGCCTTGGTGACGGGGTCGAACACCTCAAGCCACGGAACGTAGAAAGCGGCATAGGAGCAATTGTCGGGCTTGCCGAGATTTCCAGGGGTGAGATCGCCCGAGCCCGTCGCCGCTTCCGCGCCGTCGAGGATCGCGAAGCGGTCGCCGGTTGCGATCTGGCAATGCTGGACGATGGCCGAGCGCACTGCGGGGGCGATGATCCCGGGCGCCGCCACGATCGCGATCTCATCGATCGCAGCGAGCTTCGGCAGCGCGGAGGTGGCGATATCATCTTCGTTCTGCGCGCGAACGACATAGCAGCGGGTGCCGCCATTGTTGAAGAAGCCATAAACCGCATGCGCCAGCCGGCGCTGGTTGAGATCGACGCAGAACCCGCCGAAGGATTTCGCAAATTCACTGAAGTTGGTGCACAGCCGCACCTCGCCGGCCGGCGCCAACGGCTTGAGCGGGGCATAATCGATGGCGACCGCTGCGTTGGCAGGCGGTGCGGCACTCAAGGTCACCTTTGCCGTCCGAGCAGTGTCCTGATTGCTCAACGTTCCGTCGACCACGGCACCAACGACCCTGATCGTGAAACTGCCGGTATCCGTCACGACCGGATAGCTCCTCAGGTCGAATTCGACCTTTTTGCCATCGCCAATTCCAACCGCCTCCCCGGTGATCGCTTCGCCGAGGACGACCGGCCTAACCGGCACGTAATTCACAACGACCGGCGCCTTCGCCGCGGCCGGGCCGTTCAGCGTGATTTTCGACTTCTTGGCGGCCGCGTCATTCGCTAGGCTGCCCGTCGTCGCCTGGCCATTGACGAGGATCGCATAGCTGCCGGGGTCCGTGACGACCGGATAGTTTTCCAGCTCGAATTCGGTTTTCTTGTCGTCTCCGATACCGACCTCCTCGGCGGCGATCCTGTCGCCGGCAATCATCACGTTGGCGATGTCCGCATCGGCGAAGGCACCAATGAACGCCGCCGTGCTGGTACTGACGCCGGTGATCGGCTTGATTGCGGACGGCACCTCTTCGACATAGACCCCGGGAGAGCGATAGTCGGGCATGACAGTTCTTCCTTATCGCTGCGGCGACGGATCCGTTCGTGACGATCGCCCGCGCCGCACTGGCGCGTTCTCAAGCTGTACATCGTATCCGCCCGGCGGGCTTCCTGGCGGACGGGGCACCGTGATGGTCGTCGTGGCGGCCGCAGTGCCGGACCGCACACGCAGCGTGTGGCTGCCCGCCGCGACGGAGCCGATTGCATAACGCCCGTCGGCACCTGTCGTAGCTGACAGCCCGGCTTCGACGAGCGTCACTGTTGCGGCGACAGCCGCGGCGCCGTCGGTGGAAAGTACCTGCCCGCCGATCCGAAAGCCGCTCTCCGCCCCGGACAGAAGCCGTGCTTCGGCATCGCCCGTGCGTTGGCCGATACGGATCTCTCCGGTCGTGACCAGCGGGAGAGGACTATCGGCGGCAAAGATTTCGAGCCCGGCGGTGACCGTCACCGAGAGTGACGGGCGCAGTCGGCCGCCGAGCGCAGACCAGAAATCCGCCGGTTCCTTGAGCCCGTCGGTCCGCGCGGTGACGAGCGGCAGCGGCGGCTGCTGGCCTTTGAGGCTTTCCTGCAAGAAGGTGGGAGGGATAGTCGGATACCGGGCGAACAACTGAAGCACCTGGCTCAACAACCGGTGCTCCTGCAGCGGCAGGTCCGCGCCCCCAACCGGCCACGCAGTGACCAGGTAGGTGCAGGCGACCCGCATCGGCGGGGGGCGCCGCACCGCGCGTCCGTTGACAAGTTCGACCGTCGGCTCGGGATCACGCAGGTCCACGTTTTCGCGGACATCGTGGAGAAAGACATTAACCGTCGACTGTCCAGGATTGAAGGTTTCGCCCGGACGGTCGAATGCGATCTGCACCCCAGCAAGGTCCACCGGGAGCCCCGGTTGAGTCAGTAGCGCCCGCAGCGTCAGACTGAGATCACGAATCACCCCGACCTCGGGCCATTGTCGCGAGCCTGGCTTTTTTCCTCATGTTCTAACCCCTCTTGTTTTCCTCCGGATCGGCGGCGAGGCAGGCGACGTATCGCTTAAGTCCAGCATACTGCGTGATGGAGCTGGCCGTTGCAACTACGAGGGATCGAGGGGGACGCTGGCAATGATCGCGCTCGCGATCGACAGCGATATGGCGATAAAAACGGACGTAAAGAGAATGTATGAAAAGGACACGTAACCTACACAGGCTACATCGACAACCAAGGAGGGCCCCAATATTCAGCGTCGAAGAATGTTTCTGTCGACGTAGGGACTTTTGCGACGCTTCAAGCACACGTCAACTATACCATTGGCGAACTACCGAATGTCACCCTTTCCAATTTTCAGAAATCGACAGGCGCGTCGAATGCCGCAAGGTGGAATCCGCACGATCTTCCTACGTGTCCGTCCCTGATCTTTGCGAGTCCTTTGAGTCGGTTAGCGGAGGGGCTTGAATAAGCTGGAGTTTCCCGATGCGCTGTCCGGCACCGAATCGAAAGGTGCCGCATGTGGACGAGCGAAAACCGACAGCGCTACAACCGCGACAAGCTGCGTTATCCGATTGATCTGACCGATGATGAGTGGTCCCTGGTTGCCCCGCTCATCCCGGCGGCAAAACGCGGCGGCCGCAAGCGAAAAGTCGAGGAGCGCGAAGTTCTCGACGGCATCATGTATTTCCTCAGCACCAGGTGTCAGTGGCGGTACGTGCCGAGCGATCTACCCGCGAGAAGCACCCTGCACGGCCGTCTGCAACGCTGGGATTACGATGGGACATTGGGGAAAATCCATTACGCGCTCTACCAGAAATGTCGCGAGCAGGTTGATCGGGAGGCAAGTCCGACGGCCTGTGTGATCGACAGCCAAAGCGTCAAGAGCGCCGAAAAAGCGACTGTCTTGGCTGTCAAGCATCGTTTCGCTTTGTCATGATCCGGCAACGGCCGCGGCGCCTCAAGGCTGGCGCTGCGCACCACCGCCTGCGGCGGCTTCGGCCTTGACCCGACGCGGCCGTTGCCAGCCGGGGTTTTGATCAGCTCGACGCCATCGTTCATGCGTTTTGCCATGGTGTCTTGGTCCGGATAATTGCGTTGAGGATGCCGAGGAGGCGTCGCATGCATGCGACCAACGCGACTTTCCTTGGGCGTCCCCGTTCGACCAGACTTTTGCAGTGCTGGCGGATGACCGGGTTCCAACGGGTGGCGGATAGAGTTGCCATGTATAAGGCGTTTCGAACCTCGGTGCGGCCGCCGGCGATGGTTCGCCTGCCGCGCATCTGTCCGGAATCACGATTGACCGGGGCGACACCGACAAGCGCGGCGATACGGCGCCGATCGAGTTGGCCGAGCTCAGGCAGATCAGCGATCAGAGTGCGCGAGGTGACGTCTCCGACGCCTGGTACCGATGTCAGGAGATCATCGGCGGCGCGCCAGATCGGCGAACCGCGCACGGAGTCGTCGATTTCGCGGTCCAGTTCGGCAAGTTGGACTTCGAGGGTCTTCAACGTCGCCTTGATCGTGCGCTGGACGCGGAGATTGCGCGCCTGCCGCAACCGGTTGGTCTCCATGCCGCTCATTTCCACGACCTGACGGCGGCGGGCTATCAATTCAGCCAGAGCCTGGCTGTCGGCATCCGCGATCGGACGTGGTTCGGGGCGAATGCGTTCAGCGAACAAGGCGATGATTTGAGCATCGAGCGCGTCGGTTTCGCGGGCCGCCCGGTGGCGCGGGCGAAATCCCGGATCTGGCGCGGATTGACCACGGCGAGTGGCAGGCCGGCGCTGGCCAAAGCCGCCGCCACGGTGATTTCAAATCCCCCCGTGGCTTCGAGCACGATCAGAGCCGGGGCCAGATCCCGTAATTCGCTGGTGAGTTGTTCGAGACCTTTGCCGTCGCGCGCCACGGTGGAGGTCTGAGCTGATGGGCGAACATGAACATCGAGACGATCCTTTGAGACATCGATGCCGACAAAGCTCGGCGAAGTGGCAGGCTGTTCCATGACCCGTCCTTGCGAATGCGGGCTCGACGTGCGGCCCAGGCGACTGTTCGGGTTCCCGCTGGAACCGGTGGACGGGGCGCCATGCTTTTTCTCGGGCTCACTGACCCTGGAGGGCTACGGGCTCCCGTCCACCGATAGCCTCTCCGGCTTCGTCTCCGCCGGCAATAACAAGATACAAGGGGGGTCTGCATCGATCCCAAGGGCTATGATGCGGGGAAGAAAATCAGTGGTAAGAAGCGGCACATCCTGGTCGATACAGAGGGTTTGTTGATGCATGCCCTGGTCCACCCGGCCCATATCCAGGATCGCGATGGCGGCGCGCTGGTTCTGGCGACACTGTTTGGACTTTTCCCATTCCTGCGGGTGGTGTTCGCTGACGGGGGCTACCAGGGGCCACGGTTCCGCAGCGCATTGGCGGAGTTGCTGCCACAGCTTTCCGTGCAAATCGTCAAACGATCCGACACTGCTGAAGCCTTCGAGTTGCTGCCGCTGAGGTGGGTGGTCGAGCGAACCTTCGCCTGGCTCAACCGATGTCGCCGACTGGCCAAGGACTGGGAAAATCGGAACCGCACCGGTTTGGCTTTTCTCAAGCTGGCATCAATCCGGCTAATACTGAGAAAACTGCGCAATTCCAGATGATCGATTTCGGACCAACTCAGAGACTGATCCTACGGTAGGCGGATATACCGCGATTCACTTTGACTTTGGCGACTTCAACGATACCCACAAACGAGATTCTACAACGGTACTTAACTATACTACCTGGGCGGAACTACCTGGGCGGAACTCGGTGGAAATTCCCTGGTAATATTTCAAGTCAGGCATACAACAGCTCTTCCTGAGAGCCTGACTTGAAATCGTTCCAGCAACGCCATTGCATTGAAATCAATGATGATTGTGGCATTTCTGTGCCTCATACGGCTGCCAGGCGGCGCGACATCAGCTTGACGCTGGCGATGTAGAGCCAAGTAACCGAACTCTCGATGGTGGCTTCGACATCCTTTGCCAGGCGGCGATTGCGGTTGAGCCAGGCGATGGTGCGTTCGACCACCCAACGACGTGGCAGGAGAACGAAGCCCTTGGCCGCGTCGGACCGTTTGACGATCTCGATAGTCCAGTTGCCGAGGCCTTCGAGCGCGCCCTTCAGCTTGTCGCCGGCATAGCCGCCGTCGGCGAACACATGACGCAGCCAGGGATACAAGCTGCTCACGCTCTCCAGCAGCCAGGCGCGCCGTCACGGTCCTGGACGTTCGCCGGATGGACGATCATCCCCACCGGCAGGCCGATGGTGTCGGTCAGTATATGCCGTTTGCGGCCCTTGATCATCTTCTCGGCCGCATGGCCGCGCGGACCGCCGGACTCGGTGGTTTTCACCGACTGGCTGTCGATCACCCCGGCGGTCGGACTTGCCTTGCGACCGGCGGCTTCTCGCACCTCCATCAGCAGCACATGGTTGATGGTCTGCCAGACGCTGCTGTCCCGCCAGGCGTAGAAATACCGCCGCACCGTTGTGTATGGCGGGAAATCCTTGGGCGACTGAGCACGCGAAGGAGGGAGCAGGCGCCACTGGCGGCCGGTTTGCGCGATGTAGAAGATGGAATTGACCACCTCACGCATGCTGGTCTCGCGCATACGCCCGCACGACGCCGGTGGCGGGAGGTGCGGCTCGATCAACGACCATTCCTCATCGGTGGTATCGCTTGCGTAGCGCAACCCGTCGCGCTGATACTTGGGGCGCGTGATTTCAGTCCAGGCCATGACGTGACTCCTCGTTGTCTTCGCAAACACGAGAGAATCGAAGTCACTGAAATCACGCAACAATTTTTTGGCCCATGACGGCCGACCGGTCCCCCCATGCCAACTCATTGAAATGACTCGGAGGACAGTTTCGCGTTCATTCCGGGTCAGCCTCTGAAGGATTGGGCCCAAGCGATTGCCAAGAGATCGGGGATTGGCAAGGCGCGTGTCGCGTTGGCCAGGAAGCTTTGCACAATACTGCACAGCATTTGGCGTTCGGGCGAACCGTTCCGTTGGTCGGCAGAGCCGGTGGGCGCCTGACTTGTCTTGCGGAGATACATTCGCGCGATTGCGCTGGCGCGGGTGAGAGTTGCCCACCGGGGCGAGGGTGCAGGCAGACTGCGAGGGTGGCCGTTGGGCGGCACGCACTCCGTGTGAGCCCGTTGTGGACATTGCAGTGCCTGCGCTTCGGACCAGATGTTGCGGCGGAGCTTTACCGACCGCGTAGAGAACCGTGACCTCGGTGTAGCGACAGAAGCGAGACTGGCGGCGTGAGCTGCTGAGCTGCCGCATAGATAGATGTAGAGACGACGCTTCACACCGAAGCCTGTTTGTCGGTTGACCTGGGGACATCACCGAGGAGGGCAACGAATGCGACCGTTGGGCCTGGTCCGAAGCGACAGAAACGACCCGGATGAGGAGCTCTGTTGGTTCGAAGTGACCCAGCTACCGTTTATGCCGTTGTGCCTCATTTGCATGGCTGGATCGGCCTTGGTTGCGCACTGCCCAGCGACAACCTTAGCGGTTCTGCGGCGTTTCTGGTGGCGAAGGGGTCGCATCTCATTGTAACCCGTGACGTCACGGGTTGACTGGCCTGAAATGGGTTCGGGGCTCGGTCGCTTCGGTTACACCGGCGTCCCCCAGTCGACCGCGATCACCGCACACCGACGCTGCTGTCCTCACCTTTGCACAGCTTGGCGTTTCAGAGAGCGGCCCTCAAGGACGCTGCGCGCCGTGAAGAACGGTGGCCCTGCGGGCCATTCTTGACCGCCGCTCTCTGCAACGCCCAGGGGCGGGCAGGTCGTGGCAGAGGTATGGTCCTTAAGTCGAACAAAGGAATGGACGCTTGACGTTTGAGCTGATCCGTCAACGGGCGGTTCGGCTATCCGGGATACATCGGTTCTTGCTTGGCGGTGACAGGCGATTCCATGCAGACAGGTTTCAAGCAAGCAAAAGTCTATTGACAGGAGGGACGCGATTAGAGAACGGCCTCTGAAGCGACAAGGGCTATTTTCCGGCGAGCACCATCAGTCTCGTCCGAAGCCCTTCGGCAGCTCCACCGCCTGGAGTTCTTCGGCATGACCACGCAGGTCCAGAACGGCATCAAGCGCTTCCACGGTCGCACCGTTTGCGAGGCTGGAGGGCAGATTATCCCGCCATTCCTGGAACTGATCCATGTGATCCGCCCGCGTCTGCACCGCGTCAGCCCACTGTTGCGGTCGACTTCGGCGATCGGCAGGCCGGCGGTATCGAACAATCACTGGCGCCTTCGTCGGCACCGCCCCGGCGAGAACAACCTTGCGCCGCGCCCTGTTTGCTGCAGATCGCTCGGCGTTGGTCGCGGCGCGATCGCCGCGGGGTGGTGGTCCTGGCATTGCGCGCCTCATATCCCGTGACGCGTCACTGGTTCAATGGAGGGATATCTGCTGTCAGCTTGGCGTGCCAACCACCGTCTGTAGCAGAGCGAACTGCCGCGCCGTCTTGAACAGGGTGATATCACCAACTGTCGTCGCGATCAGCGACGAAGTAATCGGGCCAATGCCGGGGATTGTCGCAAGACGGCGTGCGATCTCATCGCGGCGGGCATGTGCAACGATCCTCTGCTTCGAACGTCTCGACCCCTTCACTTAACTCCTTGCCGTAATCATGCAGCCCAGTGATCGCCTGTTTGGCTTGCTTCGGAATGATTTCATCCGCATCGACAAGTGCCATGAGCTCATTGACCTTGTGTTTGCCTTTTGGAACAGTTAGCTCGAATTCCGTGGCCAGGCCACGCATGGCGTTCGCTAGCATGGTTTGTTGTTTGACCAGCAGGGACCGAGCCGCATGCAAGGCCAGGATGCCCTGTTGCTCCAAGCTCTTGGCCGGCACGAACTTCACGTTTGGTCGAGAGGCGGCCTCGCAGATTGCGGCGGCGTCTACGGCATCGTTCTTCTTGCCCTTCTTGACAAAAGGCTTCACCGCTTCGGGTGCGATGAGCTTCACGCTGTGCCCAAGCCCGGTTAGCATGCGAGCCCAGTGATGCGCAGCGCCACAGGCTTCCATAACGACCGTACAGACCGCTTTCTTCTCAAAGAACGTGATCAGATCGTTCCGCCGTAGCTTCCGTCTGATCTCCATTCTCCAGTTTCGTCCACGCCGTGGATCTGGAATACGGTCTTGGCTGTATCGAGGCCGATCATGCTAATGCTCATCGCGGGCGGCTCCTTTGTTGCCGGTTCTGACAACCCGCATCATGGCACATCGATGCCGTTGGGGGGCCGTCCAACCCATCTGACCGTCTCATATGCATGAGGCAAGGCACCGACCTATCTGGCACAATCCTCGATATTCTGTATACTGCGACACGGGTTACCCCGGTCTCAGGCGAACATGTGGTCTAGTACCAAAGGCGGGGGGCATGATCCGCGATGGCTCGTCCATCAGATTGACCTGTCGGCAGCGGACCCTCAACCGGCGGCTTGGATCGCGACCCAGACATCCTGCCTATTGACCGACTTATCTCGAACGGCCACCGTCGATCGTCAGGACCGAGCCCATTCTGGTAAAGAGCGTGCCATGGTACCGCCGCGACTGATAATTCAAGGGGCCGTTTGTGAATGACCAAAATCCGGAACGGGCTGGCCTCCCGCGAGGCAGTTCTTGCGCCGCAGCGGGCCAGGCCGGCGGAAGCACAGCCTGTGCGCTTGATATCCCTTCGGCACGTCGAACCGGGCGCGGTTGTGCAACGAGCGATAGCGGCTCCCCAGGCGCTGCGGCCGGCCGAGGTGATGGCGATGCAACGAACCCTCGGCAACCGAGCGGTCAACGCGATGGTCGGCCGGGCGCCGGTGCAAGCCAAGTTGATCGTCAATGCGCCCGGCGATCAATACGAACTCGAAGCCGACCGGATGACCGAGGCGGTGATGCGCGGGCCGCCGGTTGCGCCGACCACAAAGTCACCGGTCGCGGCACGTTCGACCGTCAGGACGATGACTAAGCCACCGGTCGAACCCGGAGGCGACGGCAGCCAGGCGGCGAGCGAGGCTTTCGCGCAGCGACTGGAGGCGAGGCGGGGTCGGGGGCGCCCGTTGCCGCCAGCGCTGCGGGAGACGTTCGAGACCCGGTTCGGCGCCAATTTCAGCGGCGTGAGGGTCCATTCCGATGTTGATGCCGGCCAGTTGAGCAACGCCATCCAGGCCCAGGCGTTTACCCACGGATCGGATGTCTACTGGGGAGCTGGCGCGTCCGGGGCCGATACGCTAGCCGGTAAGCGCCTGCTCGCCCACGAGCTGGCTCACGTCGTCCAGCAAGGAGCCGCGTCAGTAAGCAGCGCGACAGCGCCGCAGTCGGTGATCCAGCCTAAAGCCGGAGCTGGCCCCAGCGGACTATTTGCGAGCGGGAGCGTATCGGTCGGGCACCTGGCGGCCGTTAACGCTCCACGGTTGTCCCGGATGGTGCAACCGAAGTCTGAGGGCACAATACAGCGGAAGATCGAAGCAGGTAAACTGAATTTGGTCGGTGAAGACCATGAGGAAAGCGGGCCTCGGCGGCCTAGCGAAAAAGAAATGCTGCAGAAAAAATACCACTTTTCATCCACTCAATATTGGACAGAAGCCAACTTCAAGTTGCCCAATAACACTTATGGCGACCCAAAGGATCTGAGAGTGCTTCACGCGGCTAAGTTCATGCTAGTGCCTAACAGTGATCTTAAAACAGATCAGTATAATTTCTTTAATTATTTCAATATGTTCAAAAATGAGATAAAAGAATACGAGGAGCAACGACAGCCAGCGGGTGACGACTTGGTGACCAACGCGACATCTATCATAAACAGCATCCCCGAGTGGCTCGCGCCCGATGCCGACTTGAAGGAGCAACTGAAAAAATGGCGAAACTCGATTGAGTTGATGTTGCGATCATACCCCAGAAGCGTCAATGTCCAACAGAAGAGGTCAGAATATATGCTCAGGGCAGCAGGAGACAGCAGCGAGACTGGCGTGTGGAAGGTAGGCGATTTCCATATAACAGACATGCGTCCGATGCCTCACCCGGATAACATTACGCTTACCTCCCAGACTGACTTCAACCAGGAATTTTTCCCCCCTTGGGACATTAACAATTTTCAGTTCGAGTTAGACTGATCCCGCTCCCCTTGGGACAACCGATCCCGCGTGACGGGAGTTAGTTTCGCTTTCGGAATCGGACGTCCCGTCCAAGAGGCTGACCCGGAATGAACGCGAAACGGTCCTCCGAGTCATTTCAATGAGTTGGCATGGGGGGACCGGTCGGCCGTCATGGGCCAAAAAATTGTTGCGTGATTTCAGTGGCTTCGATTCTCTCGTGTTTGGGAAGACAACGAGGAGTCACGTCATGGCCTGGATTGAAATCACGCGCCCCAAGTATCAGCGCGACGGGTTGCGCTACGCAAGCGATACCACCGATGAGGAATGGTCGTTGATCGAGCCGCACCTCCCGCCACCGGCGTCGTGCGGGCGTATGCGCGAGACCAGCATGCGTGAGGTGGTCAATTCCATCTTCTACATCGCGCAAACCGGCTGCCAGTGGCGCCTGCTGGCAATGCTATCGAATTTCGGCCCAGGAGTGCTGGCCAATGTTGGCCACCCCCCGTCCTTGAACCTACGGTCATCCCGATCGGATCGGGGTGCCTTTTGTGGACTGGAAAGCCAAATTGGAATTGTTCGAGCAGCTCCGTCGGGAGCATGAGTTCGGGGTCGGCACGATCGCCGGGGTGGCGGCCAAGTTCGGCGTTCACCGGCGCGTGGTGCGCCGGGCTATCGCCGGCGCCCTGCCGCCGCCGCAGCACTACCCGGAGCGGGCCAAGCCGAAATTGGGTGCACTCGAAGCCTTCATCGACAAGGTGCTGGACGAGGATCGTCGCGCGCCGCGCAAGCAGCGCCACACGGCGCGGCGCATCCATCGCCGGATACTGAGGGAATTCCCCGACGCCGCGGTCGCGGAATCGACGGTGCGCAATCACGTACTAGAGCGCAAACGCCAGTTGGGGTTGCTGCGGCGGGAGACCTTCGTGCCGCAAAGTTACAGTTGGGCACAGGAAGCGCAGGTCGACTGGTATGAGGCTTGGGTCGATCTCGGCGATGAACGCACCAAGGTCCAGGTGTTCGCGATGCGCTCGATGGCCAGCGGGGCGGCGTTCCACCGGGCTTATCTGCATGCCACGCAGCAGGCATTCCCGGAGGCGCACGAGCATGCGTTCGCCTATTTCGGCGGTGTATTTACCATGCTGCGTTATGATAATCTTGCGAGCGCGGTGCGCAAAATCCTGCGCGGCCATCGGCGTGAAGCGACGGTGCGGTTCATCGCGTTCCGCTCGCATTGGCGGTTTGCCGCGGAATTCTGCGCCCCTGGCGAAGGGCACGAGAAAGGCGGCGTTGAAGGCGAAGGCGGCTATTTCCGGCGCAACCACCTGGTGCCGGTACCCAGTGTCGCCGACCTCGACGCGTTGAACGCGCTGTTGCTGACGGGGTGCCGCGCCGACGAGGCGCGGGTGCTGGACGGGCGCTCCGAGACGATCGGCACCGCGATGGCCGAGGAGCGCGGGCATCTGCTGTCGGGCGCAACGGAAGGCTTCGACGGGGACGGCTTTGCCGTCCTTGCCTCCGGCGGATCGCTGCGCGATGGCGGAGGTGGTGTTCCCGCTTGTCGACAAGCAAGGCTGCATTACGGTGAAGACCAATTTCTATTCAGTGCCGTCCCGCACGGGCAGCCGGGTGGAAGCGCGTATTCATCCGCTGCACGTCGAGGTCTGGCACGCTGGCCACCTGATTGCCCGCCACGAACGCTGCCATAGCCGCCGTCAGCATGTGCTTGATCTCGAGCATTACCTTGATGTGCCGAGCCAAAAACCGGGTGCGCTCGCCGGATCGAAACCACTGGCGCAATGGCGCGAGGCCGGTCGCTGGCCCGCCTGCTACGATGAGTTGTGGGATCGGTTGAAACAGCGGCATGGCAAGCAGAATGGCACCCGCGCCATGGTTGCGGTGCTGGCGTTGGGGCGGGAATTCAGCCGGGACCGGCTGCGCGCGGCGGTTGCCTCCGCGGTGTCGCACGGGGCCTGTGACGTGGCCGCGGTGCGCTACATGCTGACCGAGGCGCGACTGCACAAAGCCCGGCCGATAGCGGTCGACTACGTTCGCATAGAGCCTCTGCCCAACGCCGAAACCGCGCTCGCCGCCATCGCGGACTGGATGAACGACTACAACGAAGGCCATCCGCACAGCGGGCTCGCAT
The DNA here is from genome assembly GCA_963758415.1 of uncultured Alphaproteobacteria bacterium. Classification (GTDB taxonomy): domain Bacteria; phylum Pseudomonadota; class Alphaproteobacteria; order Acetobacterales; family Acetobacteraceae; genus Rhodopila. The sequence goes on from CAVWVL010000003.1 coordinate 42,867, forward strand.
ACCGCTCACCAAGGGAATACATCAGAGACCAATCGCAACCCGCCGCGTGTCCGGTTTAGCGGGGTCAACTCCACGCCGCCCTTGCGCCGCACCCGCTTGTTACCGCGGGTTCGCTCAGATGGTCTTTGGCGCTCCGAATGATCCGTGCCGTGCGCTACACCCGTCGCTCGGGACATCGCGGCGGTTCCACCGTAACCGGCGGCAGCGGCCACGAACAACCGAGCGGCCGGCCAGCCGGTGTCTCGGTAAACTCGTCGGCGAGTGATATGCCGAAACTGCCCGCAACGGTCGGGGTGGTTGCCTTCCTTGGTCCTACGGTTCGCCGCAATCTGGCCCTTAGCTATCAAACCACACTCAGGCGGGCCACACTCGGGCGGGCGCCCGGCGGACTCGACCGCATGCGGCCTGACACACCGGCCATACGGGAATTCGGACTGCTCCAGCCCGACGTGGCGGCGCGGTTCACAGTGCGGCCGCGGTCAGGATTAGCAGGAAATATCCACCGTTAACGTGCTGTTCATCCTTCCCAGGCAGGTTCGTGACTTCACGCCAGCGAGTGGCGGCTGGACGCGCACTCGGGCGGCAACGAAGGGGATTACTTATGGCTCTCGTGAAGCGGAACCAGATCAGTGGTCACGTCGTGGAGAAGACGGCCGAGGTGGTCGACCTACCTGGCAGCGCCGGCACCAAACTGGTCGCTGACGCCCAGAAGCGCAAAGCGCGGACGTTCGCTCGGCAGCAGAAAGCCTCCGAGCGGATCGCGACCGCCACCTCGCAACTGTCCAGCGGGATCGCGGAGTCGGCCTCGGCGGCCGAGGAACTCCGCAAGGCATCCGAGCAGATCGCCCAGGGCGCCGAGGAGGCAGCAGGTGCTGCACAAGAATCGCAGAAGGCGGTGGTCCACGGCGCCGGCCTGATCCTCCAGGCCACGAGCACCGCCAACCTCTCCGCCACCAAGAGCGAGGCGCTGCAGGTCATGCTGCAGAACATCTCCGGTCAGATCGCCAATTCAATCGCCGCCATCGGACGTACCGCCGACCGCCAGGAAGGCTCGGTGAAGAAGGTCGAGGAACTAGAGCGACAGGCAGCCGCCATCTCGGAGGTCGTCAAGGCGGTGGCGCGAATCGCCGATCAGACCAACCTGCTGGCACTCAACGCGGCCATCGAGGCGGCACGTGCCGGACAGCACGGCAAGGGCTTTGCCGTGGTCGCCGACGAGGTCCGCACGCTGGCTGAAACCAGCGAAAAGAGCGCACGTGAGATCCAGGACCTGATCGCCCAGATCCAGAAGGACGTGAAGGTGATCGCCGAGGGAATCAATGCCTCTGCCGCCGCCGCCAAACAGGAGGTCGAGAAAGGCAAGGTCATCACCGCGCAGCTGGAGCAGACGCGCACCGACGTGATCGAAATCGCCAATGGTGGTCGCGAGATCGCCAAGGCATCGGAGGAATCTGCCACCGCCGTCAAAGAGGTGCAGAAGGGTGCCGAGCTGATCGCCGCCGCCGCCGAGGAGCAGAGCGCAGCCTGCCAGGAATCGCTGAAAACCATCGACCAGCAGACCCAGGCGCTGACCCTGTCCGAGCAGACCGCGCAGGAACTGTCGGAGCTGGCCGACGAACTGAAGAATTCCAGCAATATCTCCAAAAGCAGCGAGGAAGTCGCCGCGGCGGCCGAGAAACTCTCTTCGGCGGTGGAAGAAATCAACCGGGCCGCCGCGCAGATTATGACGGCGCTCGATCAGATCCAGAAGGGCGCTCAGCAGCAGGGCGCCGCCACCCAGGAGGCCTCGGCCGCTATCGCCGAAATCGAACGGGCCGGCCAGTTGTCGCAAACCAACGCGAAGTCCGCGGTGGAAAAGAGCGGAGCCATCTTCGAACTGATGACAGCCAACAAGAAGGCGGTTGACGAACTGATCGCCGGTGTCATGCAGTCGGTCGAGGAGGGAAAGAAAAGCCGCGAGCAGATGACCGCTCTCGAACAGGTCAGCCGGCGCATCGACAAGATCGTTGACGCCATCACGACAGTCTCGATCCAGACCAACATGCTGGCGGTCAACGGCTCGGTCGAGGCGGCACGCGCCGGTGAGTTCGGCAAGGGCTTCGCCGTGGTGTCGACCGATATCCGCAACCTGGCCCGGGATTCGGCCGAGAACGCCGACCGCATCAAGGACACCATCAAAGCCATTCAGGATCAGATCGGTCAGGTTCGCCGGGATCTGGAGGACATCGGCAACGCCGCCGCTGCGGAGGTCGAGAAGAACAAGGTCATCAGCACGGATCTGGAAACCGCGGTGAAGGAAGTGACGGCGGTGTTGCAGGGCAACAAGGAAATCCTTGATGGTGCCGAGGAGATCCTCCGCATGGACAAGGAGGTGCAGACCGGCGTTGAGCAGATCGCCGCCGCCGCCCAGGAGACCACCCGCGCGACCGGCGAGGCGGGCGTCGCCGCCAAGCAGCAGTCCAAGGGAGCCGAGGAGCTTGCCGCGGCGATCGAGGAGATCGCATCGCTGGCGGACGAGTTGCAGGCCGCCGACTGAGGTTTCCGCAACCGCCCACTTGCGTGGAGCATGGTCGCGCCGGGCGGGTCGTCCAAAGCGTGTGAATCATGCCCTCAAACAAAGAGTTAGACCATTTTCAGGCTGAACAGTCAGGCCGGGAATGGTCTCGAAAGGACCAACCATGTCCGAAGTTGCGGAAGCGGTCCGGGACCATGTCCGGTCCCCGCCGGAAGATGACACGGGCGTCGGCGATGCCCGCCAGTTCGTGATCTTCCATGTCGCCGACGAGATGTTCGCGGTTCCCCTGGCCGAGGTTCAGGAAATCATCCGCATGCCTGAGGTGGTGCATGTCCCCATGAGCCCCGCCGGCCTGGAGGGTCTGGCCAATCTGCGCGGGACCGTGCTGCCGGTCATTCGCCTGCGGCAGATCTTTGGCATGGAACTGGTTGAACATGACGATTCCACCCGGGTCGTCATTCTCGACCAGGGCCGGCCCGTCGGGCTCGTGGTCGACCGGGTCGCCAATGTCGTTACTGTCGAGAATGATCGTATCGAAGCGGCCGACGCTATCCAGGGCACCGTCGACACCGACCTGATGACCGGCATGATCAAGGCCAGCGACGGCAAGTCCATGGTGATGATCCTGGATGCCGCCAAGGTGGTCGCACGCGAGTTCAAATCGGTCGGCAGGACGCAGCGGACCAAGAGCGCCGACAACGGGCATGACAGCCAGTCCGAAGACCACAAGGCGCACGTCGATACCGAAGACGGCAGCGACGAAAGCCAGTTCGTCAGTTTCGAGGTCGCCGGACAGGAATATGCGCTACCGATCGAGCAGGTGCAGGAAATCGTCCAGATCCCGGACGAGATCACCGAAGTGCCCAACACCCCGTCACACGTGCTGGGTGTAATGACGCTCAGAAACCGGCTGCTGCCGCTGGTTTCGCTCCGCGACATGTTCCGCCTGCCGCCGCGTGAGGTCACCGACACTAACAAGATCGTGGTGGTGTCGCTGGGGGACGCGACAGACGGCAGTTCGGTCGGCGTCATGATGGACAGCGTCAAGGAGGTTCTGCGCGTTGGCCGCTCCGTCATCGACCCGGTGCCCGCGTTGCTTTCCCGTGACGGCGGCCTCAGCGAAATCCAGTCGATCTGCCGCCTCAACGGAGGCAAGCGGCTGGTGTCGATCCTGTCGTCGGAGAAGATGTTCAACACCGGCGAGATGCGCGCCATCGTCGAGCACCATGAAGGGGAGGATGCGGCGATGGGCGAGGCAGCCACCGGGACGCAGTCCGACGACGTTATCGACGATGAGCAGCAGTTCGTCGTCTTCCGCCTGATGAACGAGGAGTACGGCGTTCCGATCTCGTCGGTGCAGGAGATCGTCCGGGTTCCCGAGGAACTGACCCGCGTGCCCAAGACCCCGGATTTTGTCGAAGGGGTCGTCAACCTGCGGGGTGTTGTGCTGCCGGTGGTCGACCAGCGCCGCCGCTTCGGCCTGCCGTCGATGGAGCGCAACGACCGTCAGCGGATCATGGTCTACACCATCCGCGGGGTCCGCACCGGCTTCATCGTCGACCAGGTGCTGGAGGTGATGCGCATCCCGGCCTCGGTGATCGGGCCGTCCCCGACCTTGTCGGAGGAGCAGCAGCGGCTGATCCGCCGGGTCGCCAACATCGAAAAGCAGAAGCGCATGATCCTGCTGCTCGACATCGATCAGTTACTCAACACCAAGGAACTGAGCGCGGTCGGAAAAGCCGCGAAATGACGAATGCCGCGCCGCGCGCGTTCACCCTGATTTGCTCGGGAGCGCCACCGCCATGCCCAAAGCGTTGATTGTTGAAGATTCGGCGCTGATGCGTCGTCATCTGAAGCAGATCCTCGAGGAAAAGGGCGGCTACGAGGTCATGGCGGTGCGCAACGGCATCGATGCCCTGGAGGCGCTGCGCTCGTTCGATCCCGACGTCATCACCCTGGACGTCAACATGCCCGAAATGGACGGGCTGACCTGTCTGTCGCGTATCATGGCGGAGCGGCCGAAGCCGGTGGTGATGGTCTCCTCCCTCACCGAGCGTGGTGCCGAAGTCACATTCGAAGCCCTCGCGCTCGGCGCGGTCGATTTTATCCATAAGCCTGACGGCACCATTTCGCTGAACGTGCAGCAGGTGGAGGGAGAACTGCTCGCAAAGGTCCACGCGGCCTGCCGAGCGCGGCCGCGGAGCACGGTCGGACTTCGGCAGCGGCTGCACAGCCAGACAGGTGATGGCCGGGAGCGGCGTTCCGGGGTGGATGGTGCATCCGGGTCCTCTCCACGACCTTTTCGAGACGGCTTCGGTGCCGTGATCATTGGCGTGTCTACTGGCGGCCCGGGAACCTTGGAGGAAGTCCTGCCTGGGATCCCGGCTAACTTTCCCTGGCCTGTCGTGGTGGCGCAGCACATGCCGGCCAGCTTCACCACCGTGTTCGCGCGCCGCCTCGCCGAACTGTGCCGCGTTCCGGTGATCGAGGCCGCGCATTTGATGCCGCTGAAGCCCGGCGTCATCTACATCGCCAAGGGTGATGCCGATGTGCTTATCAGCAAGCGTGCCACGGGCTGGATGGTGAGCCCGGTGCCCGCGGCCGACCAGTACCTCTGGCACCCCAGTGTCGCCCGCCTGGTCGAAAGCGCGATGCAGGCCATCCCTCCGGACCACCTCGTCGGTGTCCTGCTCACCGGCATGGGGGACGATGGCGCCAATGCCATGTGCGAACTGAAGCGGCGGGGCGGCCGCACCATCGCGCAAGACGAGGCAACCTCGGTGATCTGGGGCATGCCTGGGGAATTGTTCAAGCGTGGCGGCGCCAACCTCATGCTGTCCGCCAATCGCATCGCCACCCAACTCGATGTCTGGCTGACGCCGCATTCTCCGATCCGGGAGGCACACGGTGGCGCTGGTAAAATCTAGCCGGGACGGCGCATCGCCTCCACCGCAAGCTGAAACGCCCGATCTGGCGACATTGCTGGCCGATCTGGCGGCGGAGCAATCGGCGGTGCGTCGTGCCGCGGTCCGCGCTCTGGCGGATTATCCGGAAGCGGCGCTCGATCTCTGCGACCGGCTCGGAGCGGAGGCCAGCCCCAGCGTTCGCGCGGTGCTCTTCTCCACCCTCATCCGCCTGAAGTCACCCGACGTGGCGGCGCGCCTGACCGAACTGCTGCGCAGCCAGGACGTGCCGCTGCGCAACGCCGCGATCGAGGCGCTGCAGGAGATGCCCGATGCCGTCGCGCCTCATTTCGAGCAATTACTGGCCGACGAGGACAGCGACGTGCGCATTTTCACCGTCAATATTCTGGCGGCACTGCGCCACCCCAGGGCATCCGAATGGCTCATCGATGTGATGCGCAGCGATCCGCATATCAACGTCTGTGCCGCGGCGGTGGACGGATTGACCGAGGTCGGTGGCCTGGAGGCGCTGCCTGATCTGGAGGACCTGCGCGACCGGTTCGCCGGCAATGCTTTCATGGAGTTTGCCATTGATACCGCCATGCGTCGTGTCCGCGGCGAATGACCGTGGGCTCATCCGCCACACCCGCGTCGCCGGACCTGGGCGTCATGACGCACGAGGAGTTCGCGAAGTTCGTGGAATACTTCTACCGGAAGACAGGAATCCAGTTTCAGGACAGCAAGAAATACTACGTCGAGCGGCGCATCGCCGACCGTGTCAAACAGACCCGGTCAAAAACGTTTCGGGACTATTTCACCCTGGTTCGCTTTCAGGCATCGGGGGAGGAATTGCAGCTTCTAGTCAACTCGATGACCGTGAACGAGACCTACTTTCTGCGGGAGGACTATCAGTTCGACGCCCTGGTCAACGGAATTCTGCCCGAGATTGCCCGCACCAAGGATCGCGCCAGTCCGATCCGGATCTGGTCCATTCCGTGCTCGTCTGGCGAAGAGCCTTACTCGATCGCCATCAGCATCCTTGAGCGGTGGGGTCAGGCCGATACCTGGAATATCGAAATCCAAGGCTCCGACATCGATTCTAAGATCCTTCAGGAAGCGCGAGTTGGCCTGTTCAGCGCGCGATCCATTTCCCGGGTGCCCACAAACCTGAGGTCGAAATATTTCGTTCCGCGCCCCGACGGCAGTCTGCAGATCAGCGATGACCTTCGGGGTTCGATCGATTTCTCGTTGATCAACGTCGTCGACCCCCTGCAGACGCAACGCTTTCGCAACATCGATGTGATCTTCTGTCGCAACCTGCTGATCTATTTCGATGACAGCGGCCGGCGACAGACCGTCGAGATGCTGTTCGAGGCCCTGGCTCCAGGTGGTTTCATCTGTCTGGGACATTCCGAAAGCATGAGCCGAATGTCCTCGGCTTTTCTGCCGCGGAAATTTCAGGACACCATCGTCTACCAAAAGCCCCGGTCCGCGGAGTGACCTCATGAGCGAAACAAAAAGCCAGGGACGGGGCGGCGAAGCAGACAAAAATCGGCCGCGCATCCTGGTCGTCGACGACAGCATCACCATGCGCCTGTTCTACCGATCGGTGCTTGAGGCGGCCGGGTTCGAGATCGACGAGGCTGCCAACGGCCTGGAAGGGTACGAAAGGATCCTGACCCGAAATTTCGACCTCGTGATCGTCGACATCAACATGCCGAAGATGGACGGTTACACATTGATCAGGACGGTGCGCGGCGACGCCGCCGTGCGGACCATTCCCGCGGTCTTCGTCAGGACCGAGGCCGGCGAGAAGGACTCCGCCCTGGCCTACGAGGCCGGAGCAAACTTCTATCTGGTCAAACCAGTGGCTCCTGCCGAATTGGCCGAAGTTGCGCGCCTGATGACGGGCATGGCGGCCCCATGACCGACTCGCTGCTCGAAAGCTTTGTCGCCGAGGCTCGCGAACTGCTGCAAAGCTCCGCCGCGGCGCTGCTGGTGCTCGAGAAGCACCAGGGCGATGAGGCCGCGATCAACGAAGTCTTCCGCTCGGTCCACACCCTGAAGGGGTCGGTGGGCCTGTTCGATTTTCCCGCCTTCACCAAACTGGTCCATGCCGGCGAGGACGTGCTCAGCGCGGTCCGCGAGGGAGCCCTCGAGCTGTCATCGGCACTGGTCGACACCCTGCTCGATACGCTTGACCAGGTCAGCGCCTGGGTCGACGACATCGCGAACAACGCTGCCCTGGCAGCCGGCGCCGATGGTGTCTCCAAGGATATGACCGCAAGGTTGCGTGCTGTCCTGCCGGCCGACTACGGCGTTGTCCAGTCGACCAGGCCGGGCGCGACGGCCGCCGATTTGACCGCGGTTGACTGGCTGGCGGCGCTGCCCGAGGCGGACCGGCTGGCCGCCTTTACCGCGGCAATGGACGGGGCCGAAATCCTCGCCGTCGAGTACGCTCCCGGTCGAGACTGCTTTTTCAGCGGCGAGGACCCCTTTATCCTGTTCCGCCAGTTCGCTGGCCTGCACAGCCTCACGATCGGGCCGACCGAGCCCTGGGGGGCGATCGACGCCTACGACCCGTATTGCTGCACGCTGTGCTTCCACGCGCTGGTGGCGGCATCGCGGGCTGAAGTCGAGGGTGTGTTCCGCTACGTCGTGGAACAGGTGCGGCTCGCCCCGGTGGCGCCGCAGGGATTGATTTCGGTCGCCGGTGACGGCACTGGCGCCCCGGACAACACGGACTTCGTCGAGGCGGCGCGCGGCCTGATCACCGCCGCCGAGTGGCCCGCGTTCCGCCGCCTGGTCGATGCCCGTCGCCAGACCACGCCGCCTTCGCACCTGCTGGCGTCGGCCCTGGCTGGACTGGAAGCGGTGCTCACCGTCGCTTTTCCCGATCCGACATGGCTGGCCGCCCTCGTCGATTGCATCGAGAAGGGGGAGCCCGATCCGCATCCGCTACCGTTCCCGCCCGCCGAGCCCGCGCCACCCCCTGCGATTGCGGCAGCGCGACCCTCGCCGGTCGGCCGCCGTGCCGAGCAGGCAACCATCACCGCTCTGGGGGCGATCTCTCCCATGGCCGCGGGCATCCTGACCAGCCAGCGCGCTATCTTAAGCCCGCCGATGCCGCCCGACAGGCTGGCCGTGATCCTCGATTCGACAGCCCGAACGGTCGCCAACGTCCTTGCCGCGGAAGGCCGCCGAGGCACCGACACCATGGCATGGTCGGCGGCGGTCGATGCCGCCCGGACGCAGAACGATGCGGCCGCGGTGCTCGAAGTGCTGGACCGCTGGCTGATTGCGGACGAAGCCGTGGCACCCTCCCTGGAAGATGGGTCGCGGCAGGCCGTCCCGGAGACCGCCGCCAAGGAGGCAAAACAGGCCAACCGCGTGCTGAAGGTCGACCAGGCCAGGATCGACGCGTTGATGAACCTGATCGGCGAACTCGTGGTGTCCAAGAACAGTCTGCCGTTCATGGCCCGGCGCGCCGAGCGCGTGCATGGCTCGCGCGAGATGGCTCGCGAGATCAAGGACATCCACGCGGTGATCGACCGGCTGGCGCAGGAGATGCAAAGCGCCATCATGGCGGTGCGCATGCTGCCGGTTTCCGACGTGTTCGATCGTTTTCCCCGGCTGGTTCGCGACGTCTCGCGCAAGCTGGGCAAGCAGATCGACCTGGTGATCGAGGGTGCCGACACCGCGGCCGACAAGAACATCATCGAGGCACTGAACGACCCGCTTCTGCATGTGGTGCGAAATGCGATCGATCATGGCATCGAACTGCCGGAAGACCGCGACGACGTCGGCAAGCCGACGCGCGCCACCGTCGTGTTGCGGGCGTTCCAGGAAAGCGACCAGGTGGTCATCGAGGTGGTCGACGACGGGCGCGGGATCGATCCGGAAATGATCAAGCGATCCGCCCTGTCCAAGGGTGTCATCGACGACGAGCGGGCGGCGCGCCTGTCGGACCAGGAGGCGGTGAACCTGGTGTTCACGCCCGGTTTCTCGACCGTTTCAAAGATTTCCGATCTGTCGGGACGCGGTGTCGGCATGGATGTCGTGGTCAACGGTGTGCAAAAGGCCGGCGGCGCCGTCACTATCACCTCCGTCAAGGATGTGGGCACCACGGTGCGGCTGTCGCTGCCGCTCAGTATGGCGGTCACGCGGGTGATGGTGGTCGAGGCCTGCGGCGGGATGCTGTTCGGCGTCCCGATGGATCAGATCGCCGCCACAGTCCGGGTGCACCGCAACGATGTTCAACACCTCAAGCAGTCACAGGCGTTCGTGTTGCGCGATGCCATCGTGCCCCTCATTCGCCTCGATCGGCTGCTGGGTGTCGAGCCCCCGGCCTGGTTCGGCGATGGCAACGAAGAAGACGCCGTTCTGGTGGTGCGTTCCGGCGGCAGCCCCGTCGGCCTCGTGGTCGACCAGTTCCACGAGGGTATGGACATCATTTTGAAACCTTTCGACGGTATACTGGCAAATATTCGAGGTTACTCCGGTTCGGCGCTGCTGGGCGACGGACACGTGCTGCTGGTCCTCAACCTCAAGGAGCATCTGTGACTCATGCCGCTCAATTTCACCGGGATCACAGCGGTGGCCGACGGCGCATGCCTGGTCGAGGATGCGCTGGCGCTGCTGGAATTCCTCCAGGCCAATGGCGGTGCCCAGGTCGACCTCGGGTCTTGCAGCCACGTCCATACCGCTGTCCTGCAAGTGCTGCTCGCCGCTCGGCCACCCATCTCGGCGATGCCGCGGGAGCCCTTCCTCGCGCGCTGGTTGCCTCAAGCGCTGGGGCTGCCTCAGGCGTTGGCACCGTCGGACCTGGCAGCCGCATGACATCGGCAACAAAGGACACCTGATGCCGTCCACGGTGTTCATTGTCGACGACTCGGTGACCATCCTGATGAGCCTGGAGGCCATCCTGCACAAGGGCGGCTTCACCGTCGCGAAGGCGGCCAGCGGCGAGGAAGCGGTAACCAAACTGCAGGGCGGACTGAAGCCGAACCTGATCATCACCGACATTCACATGCCCGGGATGAACGGCATCGAACTCATTCGCAAGGTTCGCACCATGCCCGGGATTCAATTCGTGCCGATCCTTGTGGTGACCACCGAATCGCAGCAGGCCAAGCGCGACGAGGCGCGTGCCGCCAAGGCAACCGGATGGCTGGTCAAGCCGGTAAAGCCCGACGATATGATGAAAGTGGTCAAGCAGATTCTGCCCAAGGGATGACCGACACCAGCCACCGCGGCAGCAAGATCTCAGACGCAACGATCGAACAGTTCGCGCGAACCAGGGCGATCGCCGTTGTTGGGAGTGCCGCCGCGGCAGTCGCCGGAGGCGCCGCTGCCGTCGCCGTAGCCTTCGGCGGTGGCGTGGCGATGGCCTCCCTCGTGGCGCTGGTCACGTTCCTCGGCATGGCGATCGGTTATCTGCTGGGACGCAGGGATGGCGGCGCGGTGAAATCCGCCAGCCGCCTGATGCTCCGGGTGGCTGACGAACTGGTCGAGTACCGCGCGTTCACCAGCCTGCTGCGCGACCAGGGTGTTCGCATCATCGAAAGCACCAGCGGCGCGGCGGCGGTGATTATCGCCGGGTTGATGGAGATGGGGGACGCGCTCAATCGCATGCGCATGCTGGTGGATCGCGTCACAACCGATGACGCCACGGAACTGCGCACCTTGGTCGAGGCCGTCGATGTCCCGGTTCTCGGCCTGTTGGGGCAACTCCAGTTTCAGGACATAACCCAGCAGCAGATCGCCTTTCTGTCGCGGCTGTCGCTGATGCTCGACGATCACATGGCGGAGCTGTCGCGCCAGTTGGGCGAGCGGCGCGGGTCCGATCGCGTCGACAAATTCAAGGACCTGTTCGATCAGGCACTCGGCGACTGCGTCATGGACAGCCAGCGCGATGACCATCACACGGCGTCCGGTCTGGACATGCGGGAAGCCGCCGGCTCCAAACTCGAAATGTTTTGATGGAAGAACCGTGATGGCCCGCATACTGGTGGTGGATGACGTCGACGTGGTCCGCCTGGTGATCAGCAAGATCCTCAAGCGAGCCGGTCACAGTGTCGAGGAGGCGAACAGCGGCGACCAGGCCCTGGCACGCGTCACTCGCCGTGCGCCGGATGCGGTGGTCACCGACCTGTGGATGCCAGGATCCGATGGCCTGGGTCTGATCAACACCTTGCAGGCCAACTTTCCTGCTGTCGCGATCCTCGCCATGACCGGCGGGTCACCAAAGTATAGCCAGGAATCTTCGCTGGAGCAGGCACGGCGTGCCGGCGTCGTCCAGATCCTGATGAAGCCGATCGATAAAGTCGAGCTGGTGGACGCGGTCGATCGGGCGCTCAGCGCGGCCGGCGGCCGGCAGGGCAACCCGGATAGTTCCCTCAAGGCGTCCACCACGCCGACTTCAACCTGACTGTCAAGTCAAGGTGCCGCATCTCGTTGTTTGACCGCATGATTGATCCGTTCCAATCGTCCTGATACCGGAATATTTATTCTTGCTTCGGGGGAGGTTGAAACTCACCCGGGCCGGCCCAGTGCACGACATTTGCCGCAAGAAATGAAATGCCCGGGAGATTGACGTTCGCTTTGCCGCTCCCACGTGATAAAGACGGGGTGTGGAGCAACCGATGCCAGTCTTTCGATGCCAGTCTTTCAGCCCCGAGGCCCGATTGCGAAAGCGCCGCTCGACTGGCGGTGACCATTGAATTTTCCTAGGTATTATTTCATATAACGTGATTTAGCCGAAGACGAGGGCTAACCATATTTCAGGGATGCACTTATGAAGACGCTCAGTTCACTCATTGACGGCGGTCGTAAAGATCTGCTTGAGAACTGGGGTGGCATGTTGCGCACCACCTTCACCGGCGCGGCGCGAAAGAACCCGGCAGACCTGGCAACCCTCGCGGCGATCATCGAACGGCTGGCGGACGCCCTCAATCTTGCCGTCTCTCCCCCGGTCATCGCCGATACCGCCTTCAAGGGTCTAGTGGCATTCATGTCCGACGTCAGCGCCGCCCTGGCACGCGAAGGCTACACCCCGGAAGAGACCGGCAATTTCGTCATGAGCCTGAAGCAGGCGGCGGATCCCCTGCTGGCGCAAGAATACGGCATGGCGCCAAACCAGTTGATCAGCGAAATGGCGGTATTCAACACCATCATTGACAAGCTCGCCTTTCTCACCTTCTCGGCTTACGTGGTGGCGCGCGAAGACGTCATCCTGCGCCAAAGCGAGTTCGATCCTCGAAATTTCAACGCCGGCGCTGCTCATCTGGGACTCGGTGGTGATGATGCCGCTGGTGGGCGTGATCGATACCCGGCGAGCGCAGTACATCATGGAGCAACTGCTCAACGCCATATCGCGGGAGGAGGCGAGGGTGGCGATCCTCGACGTCACCGGCGTGCCGATCATCGACACCCGCGTCGCGCTGCATCTGACCCAGGCGGTCACCGCGGCACGTATGCTGGGCGCCGAGGTGGTCATCACCGGTTTCAGCCCGGAGGCTGCCCAGACACTCGTCAAGCTCGACGTCAACCTCGGCGGCATGGTCACCAGGGGCACGCTCCGGGAAGGCTTCGCCGAGGCCCTGCGCATTCTGAAAAAGCGTGTCGGGGTCACCGTCTGAGGACCACGAACATGCGCATCCCCATCCTGAGGCTCGGCAATATTCTTCTGACATCGATCCAGTCAGATATCACCGACGAGCACGCGACCACGCTGCAGACCAACATCGCGGCGCGTATGCGGCAGACCCACGCCCGCGGCGTCATCCTCGATATCACTTCGCTCGAGATCATCGACTCATACATGGCGCGCATCCTGAACGAAACCGCACGCATGGCGCTCCTCATGGGCGGTGAGGTCGTCATCACCGGAATGAACCCCATGGTCGCGCTCACGCTTGTGGAGATGGGGCGCGAGCTCGTGGACGTGATGAGCGCGGTCACCCTCGAGTACGGGGTCGAGATGCTGCGGGCGAAACTGAGGGAGCTGGATGGCGTCGGCGGGGAAGCTAGCCTCCATGTTGCAGGATGACGTCCGTATCGTGGTTCCGTTGCGATTGCCCGACGATATCGTCCGGGCACGGCAGAGCGGCCGCGATATCGCCCGCACACTCGGTTTCGGTATGGCGGATCAGACCAGGCTGGCGACCGCGATTTCCGAAATCACCCGCAACGCCATCCACTACGGCGGCGGCGGCGAATGCGAGATTGTCGCCGGCCATTGGGGGCGGACAGGCGAAATCACCGTCACCATCCGCGATCAGGGGCCAGGCATCCCGGACGTGGAGCGGGCGATGACGCCCGGGTTCAGCACCGGCAACAGCCTGGGAATGGGACTGTCTGGCACCAAACAATTGGTGGACACTCTTGTCATCGAATCGGCGCCCGGGCGAACGCACGTGGTGATGGTCATGCGTCGATCGGGGCTACGATGACCATCCCCCGGATGAACCGGGTTGCGACGACCCTCGCCAGGACAGACCCGGGTACCACGACCGGGACCGCACCGACCCGACCAGCCTTGCCGCTCGCTCCCGGCGTCACCCTGCCCTCTCGGAAAAACGTCGCGGTGGTCAGGCAGTTCGATGTCTTCCATGCCCGAGAGGCGGCCGCCGCCATGGCCACCCGCATCGGCTTCAGCCGCCCCGCCGCTTATCGCCTGGCGACCGCCGTGAGCGAACTGGGCAACAATCTGCTCGATCACGCGCGAACCGGCGGGCGCGTGGAGCTGATGCCAATATCCCGGGACGGAGTTCAGGGCATCGAGGTGGTTGTCGAGGACGACGGGCCGGGTATTGCCGACCGGGAGATGGCCATGACCGACGGCTTCTCCACTGACCGTGGGCTGGGCGGCGGGCTGGGGGGGTGCCGGCGTCTGGTGGATGAATTCGCGCTGGAGTCATCGGTGGGAAAAGGCACTCGGGTGACGGCGCGTCTGTGGCTTCGCAAATCGCCCCGCATTACCGGCCCGGAACGACAATGCGGCGGGACCGTGCCTCCTGTCGGCGCCGATCTGGCGCAAGGCGGCGGCCAGCCTGTTCCGGATGCAGACCCCGGGCGGCCGCCGTGTAAGGCTCATCACGACGGCCACGGTCCGGTCAGCAGCGATCCCGACAGGGCAAGCCCCGACGCCGTGGGCAGGCTGCGGCGGACGGCCGTGGCGCGGCGTTCCTCGCGATGAAGCAAAATCGCGCATCCTCCCCGTCGAGGAACTTTACGATCAATGGAGCGTCGGACCATTGGGGGTCGGCATCGTGAGCGTCGGAGTAATGAGCGTCGGGCTCGCCAGAAGGTCGGCGAATGCCGCTGATGTGTGCGGCGACATGGCTGGCTGGTGGTCCAGGGACGGTGTGGAACTGCTGGCCATCGCCGACGGGCTGGGACACGGCAAGGATGCGGCTGTGGCGGCCGCGGCGGCGCTCGAGGCAATCGCGGCATGGCAGGGAGACAATCCGGTCGGGCTGTTTCATGGCATGAACGTGGCGCTGCGGCCAACCCGAGGGGCGGCGGTCGGCGTGGCCCGCATGGACTGGGCGACGGAGCAGATCACCTATGCGGCCGTGGGCAACACCCGGGCGGCCCTGTTCGGCGCACATACCACCCGCCTCGATAGTTGCGCCGGTATTGTCGGCGGCGGCTACCGGCGCCTCACCCCGATCACCGTTCCGTTCCTGTCCGGCGACGTTCTGGCGCTATGGACCGATGGCCTGGACGAGCAACTCGAACTCACCGCCGCGGATCATTCCGCGCCCGGGATGGACGCCATGGCCTTGAGACTGCTCGACCGCTTCGCCAGGGGCCGTGACGATCGCTGCATAGTGGTCGCCCGATTAGTCCCGAGCTGAGGTGGAAACCGTCGTGGCGCCCGCGGCCCAACTTTTTGATTTGTCTGACTGGTACGGCCGGCTTCAGCGCGCCTATATGGCGACCAGTGACGAGGCGGCGCTCGAGGAAGCGGCTGATCTTGGTCGCCTGATGGCGGTCACCGAAGTCACCATGGAATTGGTCATCGAGATGCATGGCGAAGTGCTCGCCGACGAGCTCGCCCGCGCTCCGCATGCCGAGGCGGGCCGGTTGGTGGCCGCTGCCGTCACCGTTCTGTCGGAGCTGATGCTGGCCTGCCGCCTGGCGTCCCAGCGGGTCGCGTTCGACGACGACACGACCCAACCGGACCGTCAGCCGCGGACGGACGAGCCGCCGTCCGAATTCGTCAGGTTTCATCCCGATGGCGCGCTGGTCGGCGATCCATCGGGCGATATCTACGGCTGGCTGGATATTCGGGTCGGCCACGAGGTCTGCCTCGCGGCACGAGCCGCGATCGCGCAACGCCGCATTGCCATGTTCCAGACCACCCTGTCCGCCGGGACCGATCCGATGCGCCTGATTGTCTGTCCGTTCCACGATGGTGGCGGCATCATCGCCATCTCTGACGTCAAACACCTGGTCGACGCGCGCGAACGAGCCTTTCAGCGGCGCAAACTGGAAAGTGTCGGCCAAGTGACCAGCGGTCTGGCACACGAACTCAACAACCTGTTGCAGCCTATCCTCAGCATGGCGCAGATCGCTCAGGAGGACTATGCGGCCGATACGGAGCTTGGTGAAGCGCTCGCGGTCATCCTCGACAGCACCAAGCGTGCCGCTGCGATCGTCCACGGCATGCTGCTGTATGTGCGTCGCTCACCCAAGGAGCTGCGGCCCCTGTGCCTCGTCGCGGTGGTGAAGCAAGGCGTGAACGCCCTGCGCCGTACGGTGCCTTCAGGGATCCTGCTCGATCTGTGTGCCGACCAGGCGGTGGGCCAGGTTGCCGCCAATCCGGACGAGCTGAACCAGATCATGAAGAATTTGGTCGACAATGCGATCCACGCGATGGGCGGACGCGGCGCGGTGAAGGTCCGCGTGGACGAGGTGCGGATCGCCGACGCGTTGGCCGCCCGCATGCAAATAGGTGGGGGTCATTATGCCTGCCTGTCGATCGCCGACAGCGGGCATGGCATTGCACCGGCTCTGCTGGAGCGGGTCTTCGAACCGTTCTTCACCACCAAAGGCATCGGTGAGGGCACCGGCCTGGGGCTGTCCATCGTGCAGGGGATTGTCAGGTCATGGGGCGGCTGCATCGTCGCCCGTAACGTTCCGGACGGGGGTGCCGCGTTTGACGTCCTGCTGCCCCTGGTGAATCTTCCCGCACCGCCGGGCGATGACGGTTGTATTTACGGTCCCTCAAGCGTCGGCGACGCAGTTCGGCCGGCAATTTTAGGATAGTGGATATGGACCCTTCATTCGCGCGCTGCAGTGAACGGGCAGTCCCCTCGCGCTGGATGCTGCTTTCCGGACTGGCCTGCAGCCTGCTTCTCGCGGACGTTGTGGTCGCCCTTCTACCGGTTACCTCGACGACAATGGGGACCGCTCTGCGCCTGGCGATCGTCATGGTCGCCGCGGCTGGCTTGCTGGCGGCGTCGCGACGACGGCAGGCGACCCTGCCCGTCGCGGGGTGTCCGCCGCCGCCCCGGCAGCAGGAACCGGCCGCGCCCTCGTCGGTCAGCCCCGCCAGTCCGCCGCTCTACACCGGATACGCCGTGGAAGCGGTTGCCTGCTTCCGCAATATAATTGGGGTTCTCAAAGAGGAAACCGAGCGAGTCATCGGAGACACCGATCTCAACGCCGTCAGCCTGATGGAGGACCTGCGGAGTGTCGAGACCAGCATGGAGGCGTTGCTGACCTTTATCACCGCCGCGGGTTCCAGCGACCGGGTTGTCCGGATCATCGAGCACACGGAATCCCAGTTGACACACAGCAAGATGGTGATCGAGGAGTTCAGCAGGGAACGCATCCTGGATGCCGCCAACGCTCAAAAGGCCATGGATGATATAGGCGTGGTCGTTGGCGACCTAGGGCGCATGATCCAGGTCGTGCGCACGCTGTCCCGGCAGACCCGTATGCTCGCGTTCAATGCGAGCATCGAAGCCACGCGGGCCGGTGTCGCCGGGCAAGGCTTCGCCGTCATCGCATCGGAGATCAAGGATCTCTCGTTGCTCTCGGATAAGGCCGCGGTGCAGATCGGCAGCGGCATCGAGAAGCTTGAACACGTGGTCCAGGCGAGCCTGGACACCATAGTCGGCCAACGCATCACCAAGGAGACCAGTGGCTTCAACGACATTTCCAATGCCGTAAGCGAACTGACCGAGAATTTGCAGAAGCTGTTCAGCCATCAGCGCGACACTCTGACGAAGGTCCACTACGAGAACGAGCAAATGGCCGAGCCCATTATGCAGATGATCGGCGCCATTCAATTTCAGGACGTGCTTAAGCAACGGCTTCAGGCCATCGTCCACTGCTTCGAGAAGATCACCGGTTGCATCGAGAATTCCGTAAACGGCCTGGCGGACGGGAACAGCACGCGGGAACAGGTGGCGACCGTCCTGGATGCTCAGCTCGGCGAGGCTATTCAGTTCGCGATGCAGGAGCTACGGGGCAGCCGCCAGCCGGCGGCAGGCCAGCCAGACGCCGAACCCGCGGGTGCCGCGATGGAGATGTTCTGAGCAGGCCGACGAATATCCGCTGTTAGGTTGACCCTGCGTGATAGCGGCGAAAGCGCGCTGCCAAGGCGCCACCCGACCAGGAGATACGGCCACGCCCAGCGCACCCTTGGGTCAGGTTGACTGTTGCACTTTTTGTCGGATAAACACGGACAAGATGGAAATAGGTCTACACTCGCGACGTGACGGGTCGAGCTTCGCCCGTGCCTTGCGACCCACCGGCAGGCTCCTGGCCTGGATCGAGGCGGGCAGCTCGGGCGTCGGCCACTTTATCGGCGCCTTCGTCGGTGAGGGTGCGACGGGCCGCGTGCCAGCGGCGCGGCTGTGTTCCACTTCAGAAGAAGCAACCGAGTGGATCGTGGAGCAGGCCCAGGCCTTCGATCTTCCAGTGAAATGGGTGACCGGCCCTCCGCGTTGAACATCGTTAGTCGGGTCAGAGAGTTGTTGGCGCGTCGTGGAAGTGGAATTCCATACCGACCCTTCGGTCCGCGTCCGGCGACTCGAAGGGTCCCTCCTGCCACGACATCGCTGCACGCCTAGTTCGTCACGTAAGTAAACATTCGCGTCGATCCGTCCGGCTGCTTCTCACGATAGATCCCTTGGATCTCATTCTCGAAGCCAGGAAAAAGATTAGCCCCCTGCTCGAACACTTTCAGATATTCGATCATCGGCCGGGCTCGTTCATCGAGGCGCTCGCCGGGGATGATAGTCGCGATGCCAGGCGGATAAACCACCCAAAGCGTGGTGGCGATGCGCCCTGAAAGTTCGTCTATCGGCAAATAATCGACTTCGTTGCGGACAAGACGACGGACGGCTTCCTGCGGGCGCATTGCCAGCGTCGGAAAATGCTGTGATCGAAACTGCAGGCGTTGCAGACCGGCGGTGTCCTTGTCACGGTAAAAGGCATGCATCTCCCGACACAAATCACGAAGCCGCATGCCACCATAGCGCTGCGGCCGAAGGCGGACGAATTCCGGAATGACATCCTCCAACGCGGCATTGTCATCATGCAGTCGCTTGAAGAACACCAACGCGCTGAGCAGTGTTCCGGCCTTGCTTGACTCCACCCCCGGCGTCAGCAGGAACAGAATACTGTTGAGGTCATTCTTTTCCGCCACGATCCTGTTTTCGCGCAAGTACTGAGCCAGTATTGGGGCAGGAAGGCCGTTGTCGCTGTATTCGCCAGTGAGCCGATCGAAACCTGGTGTCAAAACGGTCAGCTTATTCGGATCCGTCATCGCGTAGCCAGGCGCCACGTAACGATAACCGTGCCACGCCTCGCCAGGCGCGAGCTGCCAGTAGTGTGATCTCGAGGCCAGGTCATCAGTAGGCACGTCCTCCCATTTTGCCACGCTTCCGTTGTGTTCAACCAGATCTGGCACAAACGGATCAAAGAACCACCGTCGTTCCGGATCGGCTTCGTTTTCAGTGAACTCGCGGGAGATCGCGCGCAGCTTCTTCCGAAGCTCGATACCCAGCCGGATCGTGTCGTCCCACAGAACCTCTCCCTGTCGTCCTTTCATCATTTGAGCACCGACGTCGAGCGACGCGAACAATGGGTAGAACGGCGACGTCGACGCGTGCATCATGAACATCTCGTTGAACCGGCGATGTTCGACGTGACGGCGCTGACCCTTGATATGGCTGTCCTTCACATGGATCTGGCTCGCTTGACTGAAGCTCGCCAGTTGCTTGTGGCTGGACTGGGTTGCGATGATCCCGGGGTCCCGCGGTCCAAGGTCCTGCAGCCCCATGGCGAACCGGCCGCGATACAGCGGGTGGAACTTCATGAAGCCTGCCCAGGCCTCATCAAACAGGATGTAGTCGCAAAGCGGCCCAAGCTTCTCAAGAATGGTCCGCGCGTCGTAGATCGTTCCGTCATAACTACATTGTTCAATCACAGCGACACGAAACGGCCGCTCGCGCTGCCAGGCCTGTGGATCGGAGACGAGTGGATGATTGCGGATTTTCTGGCGGATTTGTTCTTCGTCCAGCGCGTCATAATCGATCGGGCCGATCGATCCGTGCACGTTTCGGTCGGTCTCCAGGAATATCGGGATACCGCCGCCCAGGTAGAGCGCGCCATGATGCGCGGCCTTATGATTGTTGCGATCAAACAGGACCAGATCGTTCTCGGCCACCAGCGCCTGCAGCACGATCTTATTCGACGATGAAGTTCCGTTCAGAACGAAATAAGTCCGCTCGGCGCCGAAAATCTTCGCGGCCTCCTTTTGCGCGGCCAGCGCAGGGCCTTCGTGCACCAGCAGGTCGCCCAGATCGAGGACCGAGTTGTCGAGATCGTCGCGAAAAATCGCCTCGCCGAGGTGCTGAATGAAAATACGGCCAATAGCGCTGCGCGCGTAAAATACGCCGCCGTTGTGCCCGGGGCAGGTCCACAACTGGTTGCCCTCCTCCGCATAGTCCACCAGCGCCCCGAAGAACGGCGTTTTCAGCGTATCAGCGTATTGGCGCAGTCTGCTGATCAGGTTCTTGGCGATGAAGTCGGGTGTCTCCTCGGCGAGGAAAACGTATCCATCCGCCTCTCGCAGGACATCGACTGGAATGTCCTCCAGCCGGTGGTGGCGAACCAGAATGATGATCGGCATGTCCAGTCCGCGCTTGCGGATCAGCGCGACCAGCCCGGCCATCTTGCCCTGCGGCCCGCGCTTGCCCCAATCCAGCAGCACGCAGCCTACGGCGGCATCGGTCTGGATCACCAGTTCGGCGTCGTCGACTTTATGCGCTGTCATGACCCCGTAGCCGTCGCGCTCGATCTCGTCGGCGATTGACTGGAGCCTCTGACCCTCCAGGTCGGCCCGATCGAAGGCGGGGGCACAAATCAAGAATTTGAAGTGGCGGGAGTATTCCATGTTCCTGTATCCCCAGATCGGCGGTCGCTCGTCATACCACCGAAGCTGTCGCGCGCGGCCCGGACATCAGGTGACATTGAACTTTCATGGAACGAGGCCTGGCCTGAGGTAAGACGATCCCGCTGGGTCGACCAATCTGACGGAGCTGGCTCACTTGGTCCGTGCCCACGCCGAATTTCATGACACTTTCGTGTCATACGACGATCGCTCTTCATTCCCTTGACCATCTCGATAGGATGACAAACATGAATGTGGGATGACAATAATTGATCGGTCTCATGTCTTTCCGATCCCGTTGCGCTCTGCCTTCGATACCGATAGCACCGCCCGGGCCATGTTCGATCACCTACAGCCCGACGTGAAGGAAAACGTTCGCTTGAAACACCTCACCTTTCCCGGCCGTTTCATCATGCTCGGCTGCGGCAGTATTGGACAAGGCGTGCTACCGCTGATCCTGCGTCATATTGATATTTCTCCTGCCCAAATCACGATTTTGACCGGAGACGAGCGCGGGCGTGACGTAGCCGAAGAGTACGGCGTCGGCTTCATGGTAGCACCATTGACCCGAGACAATTACCTGGATCGCCTGCGGACCCATGTTAACACGGGCGATTTCGTGCTGAACCTATCGGTCGACATCTCATCGGTCGCGCTGATCAGGTTCTGCAACGAGGTGGGCGCGCTATATCTGGACACCTGTATAGAGCCATGGGCCGGAGGCTATACCGATCCGTCGCTGTCGCCCTCCGAGCGATCGAATTATGCCCTCCGCGAGTCGGCGCTTGCGCTCGCGGCAGACTTTGCAGGCGGTCCAACCGCGGTTCTAACCCACGGCGCAAATCCCGGGCTGGTATCTCATCTGGTGAAGGAGGCGCTGCTCAACCTGGAAATCGACGCCGGTCGAACCACGCCCGCTCCCACGACGCGTGAGGGCTGGGCTGAGCTGGCTCGGTCGCTTGGGGTAAAGGTCATCCACATCGCCGAGCGCGATACGCAGACAGCGGATTTGGCCAAGGCGCCGGGCGAGTTCGTCAACACCTGGTCGATCGACGGCTTCGTGGGTGAAGGCTGCCAGCCAGCCGAACTCGGTTGGGGTTCGCACGAGAAAACCTGGCCGCCGGATGCGCACCATCATGCTTTCGGCCGAGATAGCGCGATCTACTTATCCCGCCCTGGCGCGGCGACCCGGGTGCGGACCTGGACGCCCATGGAGGGTCCGTTCCATGGCTTTCTCGTTACGCATAACGAATCGATCTCGATTTCGGACTACTACACGGTGACCGACGGCCAGGCCGTCTTCTACCGGCCGACAGTGCATTACGCCTATCACCCGTGCGACGATGCGATCGTCTCGCTACACGAACTGGCTGGCAAAAACTGGATCATGCAGCCGAGGCAGCGGTTGATGATGAACGAGATCGCGCGAGGTGTCGACGAACTGGGTGTCTTGCTGATGGGACATCAGCGGGGGGCTTATTGGTACGGTTCCCGATTGTCCATTCTCGAGGCCCGCCGGCTGGTGCCGCACAACAATGCCACCAGCCTGCAGGTGACAGCGGCTGTCCTGGCGGGAGTGATCTGGGCGATGGAGAACCCGAGCCGCGGCATCGTCGAACCGGATGAGCTCGACCATGTCCGGACACTGCAGATTGCGCGACCCTATCTCGGCGAAGTGGTTGGCGCATACTCCGATTGGACCCCGCTTCAGGACCGCGGCCGGTTGTTCGAGGAATCAGTTGACCTCAGCGATCCCTGGCAGTTCGGGAATTTCCGGGTCGCGTAGTTCTGGTCGGCAATCGCAATGGCAGCCGGAGTGCGCAAGGGCGGCCTGGCGTGGCGAGACCAAACAGAAGCGCGCTGCTCTGGAGTCGATTTGTGTTTTCGCGTCACAACGCGGCCATATTCTCGACTAGTGGACGCATTTTACCGAGAGTACACGCGGTCATCGGTGCGCTTTACTGAGCGTGAAAATCGCGCCGGTTTGCGTCTATGCCTGTCCATGAACGGAGCCAAGGGGAAGAGCCTGCGCGCCCGGTTTGGGCAAAGCCGGGAACATGTAGCGGTCCTTCAGGACGCTCGCGGACAGATCGCCGCGGCAATGAATTTCATCTGCTTTCCGATCAACGACCGGATGATGACAGTTCATACGATATACGTAATCGTCAACCCTGCATGGCGGGGACGTGGGCTGCTGCGCATCGCCTATCGAAAGATCAAGGACGTTTCCGCTGAATATGCCCATGAGGTCGGGATGCATGCCGAAACAGTGATAATCTTTATCGGCGAGCAAAAAGATCCGTTTAAGATGACACTTGCGAGCTTTCAGGCGGATGCCGGAATTTCCGGGCATGATGCATTTGATCGGCTCGCTATGTGGGGGGCACTGGGCGCGCGGCCATTGGCATTTAGCTATGTTCAGCCGTCACTCCGAACAGGCGGTGCGCCCAATTCCTCACTGTTCTTACGGTTGCTTTATCCCGCGGAAACGTTGCCTGTCGCCCAAGCTCTAGACCCGGCGATACTCAAGGAGCATCTGCGCCGTTTCTTCGCGATTTCCGTGGCCAAGGGTCAGTATGATCCCGAGAATTTGCCGGAGGTCCGCCATCAGATGATGGATCTTGAGACGCGGCTCATTCTTGGCCAGGGCGTTATTACGCATGAGATGCCCGCCCTGGCTCGGCTCGCTCAATGGAAGCGAGCGACGCTCCGTTTGCTAGATTCCAAAGCCCATTCAGGCGACTCGACAATCGGCTCGCTCATCGGCATTCCCTCGGTGCCGGAATTACTCCGCGGGGAGTAGCGGCGGCCTCATTGCCGCGCTACCCAACGCCCTCAAAACACCTGCCGCAGGATCACATACAGCGAGCCGGCGATCACCATGGCCGCCGGCAGGGTCATCACCCAGGCGAGCGCCATGTTCTTGATCGTGCTCCACTGGAGGCCCGATCCGTTCGCCGCCATTGTGCCGGCGACGCCGCTCGACAGCACGTGGGTCGTTGATACCGGCAGACCGTAGGCATCCGCCAGGCCGATCGTTGCCATGGCGACAATCTCGGCCGAGGCGCCCTGCGCGTAGGTCAGATGGGTTTTGCCGATCTTTTCGCCCACCGTGACCACAATGCGTTTCCACCCAACCATCGTGCCCAGCCCCAGCGCCAGCGCGACCGAAACCTTCACCCATGTCGGGATAAACTTGGTGCCACTGTCCAGGGACGACCGCAGCGACTTGAGCTTGGTGATGTCAGCACCGTCAAAACCGGCCGGGCTGGCGCCCATCACACGCACCGCATCGGAAGCCAGATACATGTCGTTGCGGACGTTGGACGTGGCAGCGGCTGGTATGTCTTTGATCGCGCCGTAATCCTTGACCTGCCGTCCGATATCCGCGGTGAGCACCGCGAGTGCGGCATAGACCTCAGGCGTGTTGACCTCTTTGGACTTCAGCGCGTTGCCGACCGTGGCACGCGCCGCCGCGGCGTTTGCCGGCAAACCGCTGTTCCCGGCATGCGTCTGGAACACCTGCTTCGCGGCCTCCGTCGCTTGAAGGAACATCGGCGTCGTGCTCTCAGGGATCGCGCGGTTCAGCGCGTAGGCAGTCGGTGCGGCGCCGATCAGAATGAGCATGATCAGGCCCATACCCTTTTGCCCGTCGTTGCTGCCGTGGAAGAATGAGACGCCGGTGCATGTCAGCACCAGCAGGGCGCGGATCGGCGCCGGCGGCGGCTTCCTGCCCTCGGGCGCGGTGTAGAGCGATGGGCTCCTGACGACCACTTTCATTAACAGCAGCAGCAGCGCGGCAAGCACGAAGCCGATCAGAGGGCTGAACAGCAGGGCCTTCAACACATTGACCGCCTGCGCCCAGTCCACACCCGAGGTCGCCGATCCCGCCGGTGCGATAAGCTGGTTGGCCAGGCCTACGCCCATGATGGAGCCGATCAAGGCATGCGACGAACTGTTCGGCAGCCCCATCGCCCAGGTGCCGAGGTTCCAGATGATCGCCGCGATCAGCAGGGCGAAGATCATCGCATAGCCGGCGCCGCTGCCAACCTGCAGGATCAGCTCCACCGGCAGCAGGGTGACCACGGTGAACGCGACCGCGCCACTCGACGTCAGCACGCCCAGGAAATTGAAGGTTCCCGACCAGATCACCGCCACCAGGGGCGGCATGCTGTGGGTATAAATGACCGTCGCAACCGCGTTTGCCGTATCGTGGAAGCCGTTGACGAACTCGAAGCCCAGGGCAATCAGCAGGGCGATACCCAGCATCACAAATGCCCCGATGGCGAGGGTATGCTCACCCACGGCGCTGATGTCGTTCGAGATGCTGAAGGCCGCGTAACCAAGGCCCGCGACAAGCACCAGCAGAAAGGCGACGGCCCCCCCGATATGTGGCTTGCTGTCCAGATGTGGACGTGGCGACGCCATCCCTGCTCGCGACGGAATGTCCGTCATGGCGTTATCCATCGATGTATCCGACATAGTCAGCCCCCGGCATGCGTGCGATGGCTGTAGCCCGGGCTGGCGCCGGCTTCGATGTCAGCCGCGTGACAAATCGATGGCGAAACTAACATGACAGTATCGGCGGCAACCCGTTTGGACTATTCCCTCGGCCCATGAAAGACGCAGCCGGCTCAGTCAGTAGGGCGAGGAAGTTATGGCGGTCATCGGGTGTCCGCGCCGCGCTTCGAACTTGATGGCCATGTCGAGAGCCCGAGGGATGATGTTTGATGTCCAGCCCGACCGACCCGCTTCCGTCTGACGCGATTGTCTTTTTCGGTGCAACGGGGGACCTGGCCTACAAGCAGATCTTCCCATCGTTGTTCGGCCTGGTGCGCGATGAGGGTCTTAACGTCCCCATCGTCGGCGTTGCCAAATCCGGCTGGGGGCTTGATCAACTCCGGGAGCGGGCAAAGGACAGTCTGGCCCATCACGGTCTGAGCGATCAGGCGACGCAGGACAAGCTGCTGGCGCTGTTGCGCTACGTCGACGGCGATTATGCCGATCCGGCAACCTTCACCAAGCTGCACGACGAACTCGGTGAGGCAAAGCGGCCGCTGCACTATCTCGCCGTACCGCCCAGCCTGTTCGGCACCGTGGCCGCCGGGCTCTCGCAGTCAGGTGCGGCGCACGACGCAAGGCTGGTGATCGAAAAGCCGTTCGGCCATGACCGAGCCTCGGCCAAGCAACTCAATAGCACTTTGCGGAAGTATTTCCCCGAGGAGAGCATCTTCCGAATCGACCACTTCCTCGGCAAGGAGCCGGTGCAAAATCTGCTCTACACACGCTTTGCCAATCCAATGTTTGAGCCTCTCTGGAACCGCAACCATGTGCGCAGTATTCAGATTACCATGGCCGAGGATTTCGGCGTGCAGGAGCGTGGCAAGTTCTACGACGAAACCGGCGCCAACCGCGATGTGTTGCAGAATCATTTGTTACAGCTTCTGGCGCAGTTGACGATGGATCCGCCAACCGGCGAGGAGCATGAGGCGCTCCGCGACCAGAAAGCGGCGTTGCTGAAATGCGTGCGGCCGGCCGATCCGGCCCATGTGGTTCGTGGCCAGTATGCCGGCTATCGCAAAGTCGCCGGGGTTCGGCCGGATTCCAGTGTCGAGACCTATATCGCGGTGAAGCTCTTCATCGAGAGTTGGCGGTGGGAAGGTGTGCCGATCTATATCCGCGCCGGCAAGCACCTGCCGGTCACCGCGACCGAGCTATGCGTTGAATTCCAGCGGCCGCCGCGTGAGACCTTCGGAGAACTTGTTTCGGGATCGTCGGCCCATCTGCGATTTCGCCTGAGCCCCGACATGGCTATCGGCATGGGATTGCGGGTGAAACAACCGGGCGAACGCATGGAAGGCAACGACGTGGAACTGATGCTGACCGAGCAGCCCGCGGGGTTCCGGCCGCCATACCAGCGCCTGCTTGGCGACGCGATGCACGGCAACGGCGATCTGTTTGGACGCGAGGATATCGTCGATGCGCAATGGCGCATTGTGCAGCACATCCTCGGTGATGTAGCGCCCCTCTACACGTATGAGAAAGGCACATGGGGACCAGATGAAGCAACGCGCCTGATTGGTCGCGACGGACCGTGGCGTGATCCCAGTTGATCGATTGGATTGGCTCCAGGCGCTGGCCCCGCGCCACGCCCGATCTCACTTTGCATCCCATCATCGAACTGTTCGGGACGCACCAGGGAAGTCTTGAGGTCGCACCTGGGTTTGCGCTTTTCAGCGCGCGAAGGCTCGCTCAAAGCTTGACCCCTCGGCCGCTAAGCCCATACCAGAGTGAATGTCGTGGCATCGCTGTCGATTTGTACGGGAGTTCGGCCTGATTTGCGCTCGATCGGTAATTCGATTTTCGCTAGTGGCAGCCGAAACGATCCTGTTCTGATCCTGGCTACCACTGGAAAGCGGCAATTCCCTTGGTGAAGACCCTGACCATGGACCGTCGAGCACAGACCGCCACCGAGACGGTCGGACGTTTCGTATACGGGGGGATCGATACATCCAAGGCAGTCCCAGCTTCACTCCTCTATGCCATCGGCGACGTGCACGGAATGAACGATCTGCTGGCGCGTCTGCTCGCCGCGATCGAAGCCGATGCCTCGCACCGCGGACTACCCGCGACGGTTGTATTTCTCGGAGACGTGGTAAATCGAGGCGCGCAGACACGGCAAGTGCTTGACCGGCTCGTTGCTGGACCGACGCGGGTCGATGATCGCTGGATCGTTTTGCGCGGCAACCATGAGCAAATGATGCTTGACGCGCTTTTGGCCGACAGCCAGACCACCTTCCGGCGGTGGCTGAAGACAGGCGGAGCACAGACCCTCGCGTCCTACGGCTCCACTCGAAAGAAAGTCTCGCCAGAACTCCGCTCGGCAGTTGATCGATCCCGAGCACGTCAAATTCCTCGCGGACCTGCCGCTTATGCACGTCGTCGGAGACTACTTGTTTGTCCATGCCGGGGTCGAACCAGGCGTGCCGCTGGAACGCCAGGATGCCAGCACTCTGACGACGATCCGTGGACGGTTTCTGAGAAAGCCCCATGGGCTTCCGTTCACCGTGGTTCACGGCCACACGCCGACAGACGGGCAGCCTCGTCTCGGACCGGGACGTATTGGCATCGACACTGGAGCGTATTTCACGGGTATACTCACGGCGGTCGCCATTGACCCTGATCAGCGCGGCCGAAGGTTCATCAGCGTCCCGACGTAGATGCCGGTACGCGGATGCAGGTGCGCGCGGCCGATGGTGAATCGTTGAACCGGACAAGTTAATTACCTATCGACAGTCGGGCGACACCAGCCTGCGGCACGTCTGGCGCGACTTTCGCAACGCGAAACCATTCTGGACGCAGGCGCTGGCACACCGGGGGATCCGGTGACGAAAACCCGGCGGCGGTCAGAGCAGGCGCTTCCACCGCAATAGCAGCAGTGTGACAACAACGGCGAACACACAGACCATGGCGGCCCAGGCCGTGCCAAAAGGTGCCGCGTCACCGGCCCAGAGCAACCCCCCGGTATTCATGCCAAAAAACCCGGTGACGAAAGTTGCTGGCAGCAACAGTGTCGTAACGAGCGAGACTATGTAAAGCCGGCGGTTGGTCTCTTCGGTCATTCGTGTCGTAAGCTCATCGTGCAGTGAGCGCGAGCGGTCATGCAGCGCCACGATGTCGTCCAATGCGTCATGGAGGCCGCGTTCAGCAGTATCGTGGCCGTCGGGTTTTGCCCACTCAGGAAACTCGTCGGATTGCTCATGCAGGGCGCGAGCCAGCGGAGACAAGGCTCGCTTCAGGCGTGTCGCCTCCCGCCGTGCGAGGCCGAGACGGCTGCCCAGATCGGCCAGGCGCGTCTCCTCGCGATCACCGATCAATGCATCCTCGACCACATCGAGGTCCTCATGGAGCTTGGACAAGCGACTCCGCACCTCGCGCGCGAATTCGGCGATCCGGCGGTCGATGAGCGCGGCCGGGCACGACGGTTGCGATGACGCGTTGGCACTCTCGTAAATGTCGACCAGGGTCCGATTGAAGTGTCGCCGCCCAGTGACCAGGCGGCCTGGCACCATAGCGAAATGCCAGCAGACGATCTCGTCCTCCTCGCTTTCGCCGGTGCGGGCGTAAGCAGGCACAACACCCGCCACCGCGTTCCCGTCGGTGAGGATGCGTGGACTCTCATCGGCGCCGGTTACCAGATGCCGCGCGAACTCGGGCAACATGGCGTCCTTCGTAATGACCGTTTTCGCCTGGGCATGTACAAGATCGAAGTGGAGCCAATCCCAGGGCCGCTCCTCGCCACGGCCAGGAAATTTGAGTGACCAAGACATCCCGTCCACGTTGATCGGTTCGATAGTCAATTCCATGACTTGTCCCGTGACCTTGGGCCGGCGGCTTGGCTTGCCGACTGAAACAGCCATTAGCAGCAGGATCGCGGATCGCAAGATCGGAGATGGTCGCTCGGTCAGGGGAATGGATGATGGTTTTGTGTCAGTCTCTGAACACTCTACCATCGATGTGAACTAACCGGTAACGTTTGCCGGATGAATGAGCCGCTAGCGAAACCGCTGACCCACGGCGATGGGGCGGCGATACAGATTTCTCGCACCGAGTCGACGCCGGGTAGTGCGAAGCCGGCGGCCGCGGTGGAAGGCGGCATCTCGCGCGATAGCCCCGAACGTTTCATAAACCGGGAGCTTTCCTGGCTCGACTTCAACCACCGTGTCGTGGAAGAGGCCGAGAATGTTGCGCAGCCGCTTCTGGAACGAGTTCGCTTCCTTTCGATCAGCGCCTCCAACCTCGATGAGTTCTATTCCGTCCGTGTCGCCGGTGTGATCGGGCAGGCCAAGAGCGGCACCAGTCATGTATCGGCCGATGGACGCAGCCCGGCCCAGCAGCTTAAGGCGATCCGCGATCGCATCGTCAGTTTGCGCGCCGATCAACAGCAAGTTTGGGCCAACCTGCGCCAGTTACTAGACTGCGACGGCATCGAGATCTGCGACGTCGCCAGTGTGTCAGCGGATGATCGCGAGTGGCTCGCCGCTTATTTCATGGAGCGCGTGTTTCCGGTCCTGACCCCGCTCGCGGTCGATCCGGCACACCCGTTCCCGTTCATTCCGCATATGGGCTTGGTCATGGCCCTGCGGCTTACCCGCGAGACAGACGGCCACGTGATGCCGGGGCTGTTGCCGCTGCCCAGTCAGGGTGGGCGTTTCATTCGGCTGCCGGCGCCCGAGAACGGCCGCATCCGTTTCGCTTTGATAGAAGACCTCGTGCTGCTTTGCCTGCAGCGCCTTTTCCCTGGCTTCCGCCTGAGCGACAAAGGTCTGTTTCGGGTCATCCGCGACAGCGACGTGGAGTTCGCGGACGACGCCGAGGACCTCGCGCGATCCTATGAGACGGCACTCAAGACCCGCCGCCGCGGTGTCCTCATCCAACTGGACCTGGCCAGCGATATGGCCCCGGAACTACGCGAGTTCATCGCCGATGCTCTCGACGCGGCGCCCAGCGAGATCAGCCTGGTTGAAGGGCTCATGGCGATGGTCGACGTCAAGCAACTGATTGTCGATGATCGGCCTGACCTGTTGTTCGCGCCGTATACACCGCGCTTTCCCGAACGAATCCGAGACTTCGGCGGGGACTGCTTCGCCGCCATCCGAGCGAAGGACATCATCGTTCACCACCCGTACGAGAGTTTCGACGTCGTGGTGCAATTCCTCCGGCAAGCCGCTCAGGATCCGGCGGTCATCGCGATCAAGCAAACGCTGTATCGCACCAGCCGTGATAGCCCGATTGTCAAGACGCTAATCGAAGCCGCCGAGGCAGGCAAGTCGGTGACGGCGTTGGTGGAGTTGCGCGCCCGCTTCGACGAAGAAGCGAACATCACCCTCGCCCGTAGTATGGAAGCCGTCGGGGTTCAGGTGGTATTCGGCTTCGTTGACCTCAAGACCCACGCCAAACTGTCGCTGGTGGTACGTCGCGAAGTCGGCGGCCTCCGATCCTATGCGCATTTCGGCACCGGTAACTATCATCCGATTACCGCTCGCATTTACACCGACCTTAGTTTCTTTACCTCCGATCCGAGGTTGACCCGCGACGCCGCGCGGATGTTCAACTATATGACTGGCTATGCTGAACCGGAACGGATGCAGGAGATCGGGTTCAGCCCGCTGACCTGCCGCGACACGTTGCTGGACCTGATCCACAAGGAGGCCGCCTTCGCCAAGGTTGGCAAGCCGGCAACCATCTGGATCAAGCTCAACAGCCTGCTGGACGTGAAACTGATCGACGCGCTTTATGAGGCGTCCAGTGCCGGCGTCCTGACCACCGCGGTGGTGCGTGGCATCTGTTGCTTGCGCCCGGGCGTACCTGGCCTGTCGGAAAACATCCGGGTGAAATCGATCATCGGCCGCTTTCTCGAACACAGCCGCATCTACGTTTTCGGTAACGGCCACCCGTTGCCGAGCCGGGATGCGCTGATCTTTATCAGTTCCGCCGACTGGATGGAGCGTAATATGGACTGGCGCGTCGAGTCCTTGGTGCCGATCCACAATCCGACCGTCCACGCCCAGGTGCTTGACCAGATCATGGGGGTCAACCTGAAGGATACGGCGCAATCCTGGGACTTGCGGGCGGATGGCGCCTGGCGTCGCACCGCACCTGGCAAGAAACCAGTCTCCGCGCACGACTACTTTATGACGAATCCGTCCCTGTCTGGCCGAGGTTCCGCATTGCACGGACTGGCCGTCACCTCGAAGCTGGCATTCCGTAGGCGGCAGGATCGAGTGAGCCAGGACTAGCGGATTTCGGCAATTCACGGAACTGACATTCCGCAGTGACACCGTTCGGATATGTTCGCGGCACAGGAGACGTAACATGGTTGACGATGACGCGGAACTCGATCGGATGCAGAACGCTTATACGGCTGCGGTCGACACCTGGATCGACGCCATCCGGGCCGAAGAGAAACTCGCTTCGGTGCATCACACGGTGGCTCAAGTCGACATATGGGAGAACGCCCACTTCCTGGCCGAACACGCCCGTCACCAGGCGGAGAACGCCAAAGCGGCCTACGAGGGTGCGCTGCGGTCACGATTCTTCGGTATCGACTGATCGGTCATGACACGGGGGCTGGTGATGCGTCATCCATTTCTCGGCAGGCGCTAAGTTGCAATAAGCCAAATTGTTGCAACTGCGGAAGGCAAGCCGAAGTGCCACATCGAAATGTTCAGGGTCGATGTCGCGTATCGATCTCGATCAGAAACGGCGCAAGCAAGACCCGTGCGGCGGACGCGCAACAGTAAATTTCAAAACGTATCAGGCACCTGGACAAGCTGGAACCTGCTGGGTATCGACGTCCCGAAAACCGGTGATTTCCCAACCATGCCTGAGGCTTTCGATCTTCTGGCGGAAAGGGTTTCTCGACCGGTCACGCGGAGCAGAACAACGTTGAACACTGACAATCGTATCTGCGAGTTCCTGGCGCGTCGTGGCGGTCAGGCATTCTGCGACGACTGCCTGAGGAAATCATTGGGTCTGAGACGGCGACACCACGTACAACAGGCAACGGCGGCCATAATCAGGGAAAGCCCAGCGTATCGGCGAGAGATGACGTTCTGTGCGGCCTGCAGCAATGAGCGGCTGACGTTACGGGCGATCCGGCCTGGCTTCTAGCGTATTGGCTTCTGGCGCTACATTCCGGATCAGTCATAGGGCTGGGCCGGCAACAATCCATTGCTCATGAATCCGTCCGACTTCAGCAGATGCGGCGGGACGCTGAACGGTGGAATTCCGTATCGGTCATCCACAGCGACGGCGGCATCTACCGGCGCCACCGATTTGCAAGCTGCCAACAAGGTCAATGCGGAGATCGCA
The DNA here is from genome assembly GCA_963758415.1 of uncultured Alphaproteobacteria bacterium. Taxonomy (GTDB): domain Bacteria; phylum Pseudomonadota; class Alphaproteobacteria; order Acetobacterales; family Acetobacteraceae; genus Rhodopila. Next base: position 75,577 of record CAVWVL010000003.1, read on the forward strand.
ACGCCAAACAAAAACTTGCGCACCACCGCCATCGCCCGAATGCCCCCTGTTGTCACAGCGCATCGGTATCACATCCTGCTCGAGACTGACAGCGTCGCGGGCTGATCCGAGGGCGGAAAGACACCCCAGCTCAGACAGGCTTTTGCGCAACGACTTCCACCGTCCGGGCCCGGCCTTCTTCCGCAGCACGTAGCGAATTGATCAGGCATCGCCGGTAAAGATCGCCCATCAGCAGATGCACCCCGACCGGCGGTAGCGCTTCGGTTTCTAGTTTCCGCAGTCTGTCCGCGTTAACGGATAGGTGTTCCTGAGTGGTATCCCTGAACGCCAGTATCTCAAATCCGGCGGCGACGAGGTCGTGGCGCGTTTCCTCATCGGTGGCCAGGAAGCTGTTGCGCGGGGCCGCCGCCCAGGGCACCGGGAACTCCGGCGGCCCGTTCGATCCGGCGTTGATGTGGCACAGCACCAGCCGCCCGCCCGGCTTTAGCACGCGGAATGCCTCGCGATAGACGCATCCTTTGTAGGCAATGTTCATGACGACGTTGTGCGAATAAGCACGATCGAAGCACGCATCAGGCAGCGGGAGATCGACGGCGCTGCCCTGAATGATCCGAACCCGATCGGTCATGCCGCACGCGACGTTCAATGCCCGCGCCGCGTCGCAGAACTCCTGCGTCAGATCAACACCGGTTACCAGGCAACGATATTTTGCCGCGATCCACCGTGCCGGGCCGCCGATGCCGCTGCCGATATCCAGGATCGCTTCTCCGGCCTCCGGTTCGAGCAGCATGGCAAGCTCCCGGGTCGCCAGGACACCGCGGCCATGAACATGATCGGACGGCGCCAGCGTATCAGGCGTGATCGCCACGTCGGCGCCGGTCGATCCGCGCAGCGCCTCGATGATACGGGTAGCGATTTCGCTGCCCGTGCCGGCGGCGGCGTAATGATCCTCGACGCGCTGGCCTGGCATCAATCTATCTCCCCCAAAGGCCCCGACATCTACCCCGCATCAGCCGCCAGAAACGGCTCGGCGATCTCGATCGCCCTTGCCGCCCGCAGCACCAGATCGTCGCGATATTGCGCCGCGGCGATCTGCACCGAGCTCGGCAGTCCATCGCTTCGCAGGCCCAGCGGCACCGAGATCGCCGGCTGGCGCGTCAGATTGAAGGTGAACGTCCACGGCGCCCAGGCGGTCCACAATGCGCGGACTGGATCAACCGTTGGCGCATCAGCCAAGGGAGGTCCCGCCGGCACGGTTGGGCAGAGCAAAAGATCGAAACGCTGGTGCAGACGCGCCATCGCGTGACCAGCGGCCGCCCGCATCGCCTCGGCGTCCATGAACTCGATGGCACTAATTCCGCCCAGCTTTTCGGCCACCTCGCGAATCCCCGGATCGAGCAATCCGACGAGCTGCCCGGGCTGCCCGGCCACAAGACGTGCCAGCGCGGCACCCCATACACGGCCGAAGACGTCGCTGGTATCTGGCAGATCGGCCTCGGCCTGCTCCACGATTGCACCGGCTCCGGCCAGTAAGGACGCGGCGCGCTCCACCGCGGCGATCCCGTCGGCATCGACCGGCGCGTCGAACCCGGGGTTCCACAGGATGCCGACCCTCAAGCCGGATACGCCGTCCTCGATACCAACGCGCCAGTCCCGCCCGTCATCCGGCATGCAGAACGGATCGCGTAAGTCGTATCGCGCCATGGCGGACAGCATCAAGGCCGCGTCGCGCACCGTTCGTGTCATTGGCCCGGCACAGGCGACGCTGGCGAAAGCACCGGCCGGCCATTGCGGGATGCGTCCATAGGTGGGTTTCAGCCCGACCAGACCACACCAGGCGGCCGGGATGCGAACCGAGCCGCCGGCGTCGGTGCCGATATGGAGCGGGCCAAACCCAGCGGCACCAGCGGCACCTGCACCTGAGGACGAACCGCCCGTGGTATACGCTGTATTCCATGGATTGCGCGTGATGCCATGCAGCGGGCAATCGCCCGGCGACTTCCAGCCGAACTCGGTCGTTGTGGTCTTGCCGACGACGATCGCTCCCGCGGCTTTGAGCCCGACAACCATTGGCGCGTCTTCCGTCACCGGCTCGTCGCTGGTCGTCCGGCTGCCTCGCCTGGTGGGAAATCCCGCCAGATCGACCAGATCCTTCACCGTGTAAGGCACCCCGTCCAACAGCCCGACCGGCCGTCCCGCTCGCCACCGGCCGGCGCTTTCCCGCGCCGCTTCCAACGCGCTCGGGTTCATCACCGCGAACGCGTTCAGTTCGGGGTTGCGGCGAGCGATGCGTTCGGTGACGGCGTGGAGCACGTCCACCGGGCTGAGCTCACAGCGGCCAAAGTGGGCGAGCATGTCCTCGGCGCTGAGCAGGGCAGGATCTGTCGAGATGGTCGATGCGGTGGGTGGCATTGGCGCGGTTTCCATCGGCTTGACAGGGAGGGGCTGACACGCGGGGTGCTCTTGTGCAGCATGAGCCCGGCGGCGAAGTGAGGGAACCCCGGATGAGCGACACAACGGCGAACTCGGACGCATTGCAACCCTGGCAATGGCCGGAACAGACGTGGCGCCACATGGTCGGGCGCGCCAGGGCCGGGCGGAGCCTGAAGCCGGCGACTTGGCCCAATGGTGCGCGCTGTGCCGTCGCCATCAGCTTCGATGCCGATCACGAGACGATCCCGCTGCGCGACAACGACCCAAGCCCGATGCGTATCAGTCAGGGACAGTATGGTGCGCGCCAGGCGACCCCGCGAATCCGCCGGTTGCTGGAGCGCGAATCGATCCCCGCGACGTTTTTCTATCCGGCGGTTTCCGCTCTGCTGCACCCCGACGAAGTGCGTGCGATCGCCGGCGATGGGCACGAGATCGGCATTCATTCGTGGATACATGAGGTCAATACAACGCTCTCCCTGGAGGCCGAGCGCGAACTGACACTGCGGTCGCGCGAAACCTTGGCTCGTATCAGCGGCAAGGAGCCGGTGGGGATGCGGACCGCGAGCTGGGATTTCTCGGTCAACACGCTGGATATTATCCGCGAGATGAAACTGTTGTACGACAGCAGCCTGATGGCGGACGACGACCCGTATGAGCTGGAGGACCAGGGAGAGCCGACCGGCATCGTGGAACTGCCGCCGGAATGGATTCGCGATGACGCGGTCTACTTCAATATGCTACGATTTTCCGGGTTGCGCCCCTACACGCCACCCTCGGCGGTCGAGGAGATCTTCACCGCGGAATTCGATGGTGCCTGGGACGAGGGCGGGCTGTTTCTGCTGACCATGCATCCGCATATCACCGGCCACCGGTCCAGGCTGCCGCTGCTGGAGCGTCTGATTCGCCACATGAAGGCAAAGGGGGGCTGCTGGTTCGCGACCCATGCCCAGGTGGCCGAGTGGTGCAGGGGCTAAGGAAATTCCGGTCCGCGCGATCCAAGCACGCGGACCTTGAGAACAGTTTAGCTACGCGCTGAAACTACGAGCAGGTCTTTCCGTTGCTGGGATGGTCTCCGGCAGCCTTCGCGTCAAACTCTGACATATACTCACCCTGCTTGGTCTTGCCGTAGTAACGGGTGCCCGGGCAGTGATAGACCTTGCTGTTGGTATTCACCCAAACCTGCCCCGGGGCACCGGATTTCGTTGTGGGCGTGCGGGCCGGAGGCGTTGTCGCGGCCATCTTGGCGGGTGGCGCCGAGGCGGCAGGCGATGCCGTGGCGGGAGAAGTCGTAGCGGCGGGCGCGTCCCACGTTGCGACGCCTTTGTGTCCGTGACACGCGCCTTTCCGAGTCGTGCCGGAATAAGCCGTGCCATCCTTACAAGTGGCGGTCACGCTTGGAGATGTCTGCGCCGAGGCGGAAAAAGCCGACAACAGGCCGATACCAAACGTTATCGACAGAAGTGCTGCACGCATAGGATGTTACCTCATGTGAAAGATGATGTCTGACACTCAGGGAAGCGGGCACCATCCACCGGTGGTTGCAATCGGCTCCCACACATGTGAACCACAGACTTATATACGTCGAGGCCGACAGGACGCTGACTGCCGCGGTAAGTCGGACGGATTCGGGACATGTCGCCATGCGACCGATCTATCCAAGGTAGAAAGACTGTATCGTAACACACCATTAAATCGGACTGGTATCACAATCATGCCGCCATAGAAACCCCGTTTATGCGCTAATCATAAGGTTTCAGCCCGAAATTCGACGAAGACCGGCTGATGCCTTATCGTACCAGTTGGACCGATCCTCGGGCCATCCGCACTCCGGCCAATGCCAGGCACTCCCCGAATGACTGACCCGACAGTCCTGAAAGAGCAGATCAAGATCTGCATGTTCGACCAGTACGGTACGGTGGTGGACATGCAGGGAGGACTGGTTGCGGTGGCAACGCCTTTCCTGCGGGCGAAGGGATGGGCCGGCAGGCCGGATAGCTTCGTCACATGGTGGCGTCGCACCCACTTCGAGAACTCGATGATCGACGCCTTGCTGCATCGCGAACACACCCCCTATCGGGAGATCGGCGAGCGTGCCGTCTCACACGTAATGGATCGCGCCGGGATCGCCCATACGCCCGAGGAAACACGAGCCCTGGTCGCGGCGATCGAGCGCCTCCCCCCATTCCCGGAAGTCCCCGCCGCACTCGCCCGGCTCGGCAAACGCTATCAACTGGTCGTGCTATCGAACGGCGACCCGGACATGCTCGAGCGCGCGAAGGCGCATCACGGCGTGCCGTTCGACCGGGTGATCTCGGTCGCCGAAGCGAACAGTTTCAAACCGCACGTCGCCACTTACACACGCGCGGCCGAAATAATGAGCGTGCGGATGGAACAGGTTCTGTTTGTCGCCAACCATGCCTTTGACTGCGTCGGTGCAAAGGCGGCCGGCATGCGGACCGCCTTCATCGACAGGCGGGGACGTCCGTTCGGCATCACCCCGCATCAGCCTGATCTGCTGGTGCCGAGCATGACGGGGCTCGCCGACCTGCTAAGCTGAGCTCAGCCGCGCGCACCGTAACGTTCTGAAATGAACCGCGGTCAAGCGCCGCGGGTCGGCAGCTCGACCACCCCGGACCCCGAGGCCGATAGTTCGTCATCCTGATTGCGAGCTTCCTGCTTGATCTCCACAAGATGCCGCCCGTCTTCGACAAACTTTCGCACTACGCTGCCGGTGATGAACAAGGTGTCGCCGGCGGGATTGTGGCGCCGGATCTGTGAGTTTGCAGCGCGGAGGAAGCCGTCGTCACCCATCCAGTTGGTCAGGTGATGGGTGAGCCACGAGCAACGCTCGGGCCCATAGTCATAGGCGCCAGGCGCGCCGACCATCAGGGCAAACTCCTCCTCCCAGTGCACCCGCTCTGGGCAATCGGGTATGCCGAAACGATTGTTGATGCCAAGCCCGGGGTGGGCGTGAACCTGCTTCCAGGCCAGCTTGTTGGCGCGGATATAAAGCCCGCCCCATCCCTGCGCGTAGGCAATGAACCCGGTGACGGTCATTGGTCCCTTCACCATCGTCGGCAGCAAGTCCCCGGCCGCAACGTCCTCCCAGTACCGCGGCCGCGCGCCGCGCACCTCTTCGTCGTGATAGTATCTGTAGATCTTGGCTAGCTGATCCTCGGTGTAGGACGCCTGGGGACGCTTGCGCAGCTCGTCATATTTGGTGCCCTTTTCGCGTGCCTCGTCGCGATCGGTACGGAAGCACCAGCTATCTGCCTCGGCGACCATATCCCCCGCCTGATTAAAGAATTTCACGTGGTAAATCTGCTGAATGGCGCGCCCCGCGAACCGGGTCCGGTGCTCGATCAGGTCCTTGAGCGACGCCTGGGTGCGGATTTCGTCATTGCGCAACACAGGCTTGTGCCAGGTCCAGTCGGCACCCGCCCACATCGCGTGCACGCCCGGCAATCCTCCGACATATCCTGAAACGATCCGGCTGGTGGCGAACAAAAAGCTTGGCAGCGCAACGATCCCGCCATGTCGTGTCGTCGCGGCATAGGCTGGATCGCACCACAACGGGTTGTCATCACCGATGCCGTGCGCGTAGTGGCGGATATTGTCCCGAGTGGCCTCGTAACACCAGGGTTCAGCCGTATTCTCGATCGGCACGCCGATCCTGCCACGCAGGCTGTCAAGCGCTTCGTCGGTTATCTTGGGGAAGTAGCGCGGCGCGTCTGAGGACATGGCTTGGAGTGCTCCGGTGGGCAGCGATGCGTTCAATCAGCCGCCGAGAGATGCTTCGCGCTCGCGCAGCACTTTGCGATTTACTTTCCCGGCGGGTGTCTTGGGCAGTTCGTCGACGAAAGCGATCAGGCGTGGATACTCGTGCTGGCTGAGCCGTGCACGGACGAAATCCTGCAATTCCTTGGCGAAGCCGGCATCCGGCACGCGATCGGCGACAACGAATGCCTTCACGACCTGTCCGCGGATTGCGTCGGCTGCTCCAATCACGGCGGCTTCCTTCACCGCCGGATGCTTCAGCAGCATGTTCTCCACCTCGACCGCGCCGATGGTCCAGCCAGCGGAAATGATTACGTCATCGGCTCTGCCGCCGTGATGGAAATATCCGTCCTCATCGACCTGGCCGCGGTCCTTGGTCGAGAACCAGGTGTTGTGGCGCCACACCTTGATCTCGCCCGTTTCCCCCGCCGCGCAGGACTTTCCGTCCGGGCCTTGAACCTCCACGCGGATACCGGGCACGGCCTTGCCCAGCGCACCGCGCTTCACGACGAAGTCCGCCGCGCCGGGATAATTCGCCAGGATGACGCCAACTTCGGTCGTTCCATACATGCCGCACAGGATGGCCCCGAAGCTGGCTTCCGCAAAGCCGAGGCTCTCGCTGTCGATCGGCTCGCCGGTGAACGACATCTTTTCGAGAGTGATTCGATATCGCGGCGCGGCCCCGCTGTTCTTCATCATCCGGTAGTGCGTGGCGGCGGCGGACAGGTTGGTCGTGCCAGAATCCTGCAACGCGCGCAGCAGACGTTCGGCGTCGAATTTCCCCGAGTAGGTGCCGGTTTGGACACCGAGGGCAAGCGGCGCCAGCGTGCCATGCCAGAGCCCGTGCCCCCAGGCCGGTGAGGACGGACAGAAGAACCTGTCGCCTGGCCGGATCCCGGTGCCGTAAAGCGCCGCCACCATCACGACGACGATCGCTCGATGCGTGTGCCGAACGGCAGCCGGCAGGTCGCGGGTCGTTCCGGATGTATACTGGTAGATCGCCAGGTCATCGGCGCTGGTGTTTGGCTCGAAACTGTCGGGAAGCCGGCCAATCGTCTCCATCAGGCTCGCATCCGTGACCACGACCCGCACTCCAGCGGCATCGCCGAGCTCGGTTGCCTTTTCGGCGTTGGTAAGTAACAGGCGCGGTGCGCAATCGTCGATCCGCAAGCGGACGCCGTCAGGTCCAAACAGGGTGAACAGCGGCACCGCGATTGCGCCGCATTTCATCGCGCCAAACAGCACGGCATAGAAGGCCAGTGAAGGTTCCAGCATGATGGCGACGCGGTCGCCCTTGTCGATCCCATTCGCAACCAGCCAGTTCGCGAATTGCGATGACAGCAGCGAGATCGTTCGGAATGTGATGCGCTCGTCGCGGCCGTCGGCAAACGCCACCCATACCGCGACCCGTGATGTGTCGGCGGCATGCCGGTCAATGCATTCGTGAGCAATATTGAGCTTCGCCCTGGTCCCGTCGAACAACTCCCACAGGCGTTGCGGCGCGAAATGACGATGCGCATCCTGATAGGTTGTGTAGTCGGCGAGGATCGTCATTCCGTGCTAAATCTCCACGGTCAAGGCATTGTACTCATACAGCCAGTCGAAGCGCTTTCGCACTATCTCCGGACGGAACTCCCGCTCCACATAGGCTGCCGCGCCTGCCGCGTCGCCCAGCTCGGCGTTGTGAAAACGCCTCGTGTTATCCGAAGATCCCCGCACGATGGCGGCTGTCCGTTGCAGGCGCGCAGCTTCGTAACGCCGCAGCGCCTCGGGTGGGTCGACAGCATCCAGACAGCGGGCGATGATCATCGCGTCTTCCAGCGCCATATTCGCACCCTGCGCCAGAAACGGCAGCGTCGGGTGCGCCGCGTCGCCCATCACGCAGACCCGGCCTTGCGCATAGTGATCCAGCGGCTCCCGACCCAGCAACGCCCATTTGAACGGCGTATCGATATTGCGGATGATCGTCTTCACGTCCTGGTGCCAGTTGGCGAGGTCGCGCAGGCACTCCTCGTGACTTCCAGGCTCCGTCCATGATTCCACGAGCCAATCGTCCCGCTCCACTATGCCGACGAAATTGAGTATCTCGCCGCGCCGCAGCGGGTAGGTAACGACATGGCCGCCCACGCCGATCCAGTTGGCACCGACCAGCCGGCGTTGATGCGGTGGCAGGCGCTCCATCGGCACCAGGCCGCGCCAGGCCATTATGCCCGTGAAATGGGCCGCACCCTGGCCGAACATCTGTTGACGGATACGGGAATGAACGCCGTCGGCACCGATCAGCACGTCCCCGGTGACATGGTCGCCGTTGGCGAGATGCAGTGTCACCCGGTCGGTGCTCTGATCGAAACCAACGCAACCATTGCCCACGCGAACCGTCTCCGGGTCGGCCTGCCGCACAGCATCGAGCAACACCCTGTGGAAGTCGCCGCGATGCACCATCCAGTAAGGCGCCCCAAACCGCTCGACCGACGAATCCCCGAGATCGAAGGTACGCCAGCTTTGCCCCGTCGAGCCGAGCCGAATCTCCTTCCCGGTGGCAGAGCAGACAACCTGCCGCATGGGCGATTCCAGGCCGAGGGCGATCAGAACGCGCGTGCCGTTGGCGCCAAGCTGCACGCCGGCCCCGACTTCCCGCAGTTCAGTGGCTTGCTCGAAGACACGCACATGATGGCCGCGCCGCAGCAGCGCCAGGGCCGCGGTCAGACCACCCAGGCCGGCCCCAGCGATCAGGACATCGACCATTGCACGCTCCTTCCCGCGGTGTTGTCTCCTCAGCCACACGGCGCTGATTGCAACGAGTCCCGCGAGCCGATCATGATGAACCAATCGGCCTCACGCAACGATGCCCCGGGTCAAGCTTGTCGGCTGGCCGCTATAGCCATTGGTTCCGAGGTGCTGGTAGACTGGCCCCTAAGGCCCGACCGGACAATCTGGCGGCGATCGAATGGGGATTAGAACATGTCCACGAGTAACCGGGCCGTGGTGCCTGGCTGCGAACTCGGCGCGCACCGCCGCGAGTTCGTCCAGCATCGGTAATGGATTATCTGGCGCGGCGGCGGCTCGACCCTGAGGCCGAATCCCGTGTGCGGGGGCAGCATTTGCGCCGCCGCGCTCGATTTGTGAATGTCCTCTCCATCACAGCCGGGTGCGCTACCTGATGTCGTCCCCACCTGCTTTCACCCTAAACCAGCTTCGCATTTTTCTCGCCGTGGCGCATTCGCGATCGCTTACGCATGCGGCAAAGATCCTGGATCAAACACAGCCCTCCTTGTCGCAGCACATCGCAAAGCTCGAAGACGCCGTTGGACAGCTTTTGTTCCAGCGTGGCCGCGGTCAGTTGGAACTGACGGATGCCGGTGCGTTCCTGTTGCGTCGTGCCGAGATCATCATGACCGAGGTCGATGAAGCGGCACGGGGGTTGGCGGACCACGCAAGGGGAGTCCGCGGCGTGCTGTCGGTTGGCATGGCGAGTTCGATCGCCCGGAATTTGTTGCCTGACGTGCAGTCGCGGTTGGCGGAGACATTCCCGGACGTCGAGCTCGATGTGCACGAAGTGGCACCCGCCGAGGCCGTCGAGATGCTCTACACGCGGCAACTCACCGTTGCCGTGGTCTCCGCCGGATCACTCGCGAGCAGCAGCCTGACGTTCACCCAGACGGCAGTGTTCTCCGACCCCTATGTGTTGGCGGTGCCGCGCGGCCTCGACCTGTCCCGCGTCACCGATCCGGATTCGGAACTTGATGCCGACGAGCGGAGAATACTCAACAGTGTGGTTCAGTTCACGTTCGGCAGCACGTATCAATTGCGGATCGATGGTTGGTACCAGACCTTCTTGCCGGCCCATCGCGTGATCAGTCACGTCCGCTCCTACGAAATGGCTTTGGCAATGGTCCAGGCCAGACGCGGCGTAACGATTGTCCCGGCGCTCAGCGCACGCGTGAATGCCACGACCGGCTACGACGTGACGCTGTATAACGTCGGCATGGAAGATCGCCGGGTCGTTGCCTTGGTGCCGTCGCAATATCGCGCCACGGAGCCGCAGGCAACGTTCATTGCTGCTCTTCGGGCGGCAGGCGACGCGATCCAGCCCCCCGAGGTTGAGCCGGCGCCGCCGTTTCTGCGTCCAGCCTTTTCCGTGGCCGAGGTGGCCGGGCAATAGTAACCAACGCCTCGATTTCGGACACGTTCAGGGGTTGCCGTTTGGATCGGGCTGGCGTCTCTGCTATAAGGCGCGGCAGCAAAGATGCTTATCAACGCGGCGGAGATTGTCGGCCCCCGCAGGGCTCGTCCAGTTGTTCGCTTGGGGGGACGACGTGTCAGGCCTGGCTCTCGAATTAGCTTATGCCAATCCGCCACAAGGTGAAATTTTGGCAATTCCGCGGCGCGACAGGCTATCCGAGAAATCGCGCCGCCAGACTTGGCGCCTGCTCGGCGCTTTACTGTCGATGCTCGCCGTGTCGACGGCGGCTGGCGCGAAAGGCACCGGGTATGTCTTCGTCAGCCATGAAAAGACCAACAACATAGCGGTGATTGACCCGAAACAAGACTATCGGATCATCAAGTGGATCGACACGTCCCACCGTCCGCGCGACATGAACTTCCGTCACGACCGGACCCAGCTACTCGTCGCTTGCGGCGACGATGATGTGATCGACGTGATCGATGTCGCAACGCTTCAGGTGGTCGATCATATCCCGACCGGCCCAAGCCCCGAAATGTTTGAACTCAGCCACGATGAGGCCTCGCTCTACGTTTCGGATGAAGAAGCATCCGCGGTTCAGGAAATCAATATCAAGGATAAGATCATCGAGCGTGACATCGCGACCGGAGCTGAACCCGAGGGAATCGCTATAACCCCTGATGGAAAGACGCTTTACGTAACGTCCGAGGTGAGCGACATGGTCCATGTGGTCGACCTCGCGGCTGGAGCGGTGACGGACAACGTCGTGGTCGGCACTCGGCCTAGGCGCTTCCTTCTGCTACCCAATGGAAAAGAACTGTGGGTCTCGAACGAATTGTCAGGACAGGTCACCATCATCGATCGCTCGACGAACCAGGTCTCCGCGACGATGAACTTCCTGCCGCCAGGATTCCGGCAGGTCGATGTGACGCCAGTTGGAATGACCATGACGAAGGACGGCGCCACCGCGATCATAACGCTCGGCCGAGCAAATTATGTCGCTTTCGTCGACACCGCCACGCGAAAGATCAAGGACTACGTACTGGTCGGGAACCGGCCATGGGGCGTTGCGCTCAGCCCAGACGAAAAGACGCTTTACGTCGCAAACGGCCTGAGCGACGATCTCTCGATCGTCGACATGGCAAGTCACAAATCAATCCGGGCCGTTCCAGTCGGACGGGTGCCGCATACGGTTCTAGTCGATGACTAGACTTTTGCGCGCGCTCCTGATCGCGGTGGCAATGACATTCGAGATCGGTGCGGTTTTGTCACCCACCGTTGGCCATTCCGAACCAGCCCCGGCGAAGCCGATGAAGCTCGGTTACGTCGAGCTCGAAGATGACCCGCGTTACGCGAACAAGGGTGCCATCGGGGGCATCCAGTTCATTGATCTCGGGCGGCCATATCAAGCTAGTCAGGTCGCGCTTGAAGATGCGCGCTCGATCGGCCGCGTCACCAAGATCGACTTCAGTATGGAGAAGGTCACCGGTAAGTCGGTTGACGAGCTCTTCCAGCAAACCAGTGCCTGGATCGATTCCGGCGACATTCATTTCATCCTCGCCGATCTTCCGGCGCCCGCGCTGCTGGACCTGGCACGCCGGCTCAAGGACAAGCCGGTGCTTCTGTTCAACGTCTCGGCTCCCGACGATTCGCTGCGCGGCGCCAACTGCATGTCGAATGTGGCTCACACCTATCCCAGCGAGGCGATGCTGTCGGACGCCCTGATACAGTATCTCGACACCAAGGGATGGATGCAGATTCTTGTCCTGCAGGGGCCTACCCCCGAAGATGCCGCCTTGGTGACATCGTTGCAGCATTCGGCGAAGAAATTCGGTGCGAAGATCGTCGACACCAAGCCGTTCGTACTCTCCACCGATCCTCACAACCGCACGCAGAGTAATATCGTTCTGATGACGGAGGGTCGTTACGACGTCGTCTATGTCGCGGACAGCAGCGGCGAGTTCGGTCGCTACGTTCCGTATCAAACCAGTCTTCCCCGGCCGGTCGTCGGAAGTGCCGGACTGGTGCCAACGGCGTGGTCATGGAGCTGGGACCGCGACGCCGCCGTCCAACTGCAACATCGATACCAGAAATCGGCGCCGGACCGCCGCATGAACGGCGCCGATTGGGCGGCGTGGGAAGCGGTGAAGGCAATTACGCAAGCAACCGTGCGATCGAAATCGACAGATTTTGATCCGGTGAAGGGGTTTCTGCTGAGCGATAAGCTCACGCTTGATACCGTGAAAGGCAATCCCGGCAGCTTCAGGGCGTGGGATCATCAACTCCGGGCACCGGTGCTGCTCAGCACGGCCGACGCGGTGATTGCCCGGGCGCCGTTACCACAGTTTCTACATCAGAAAGACGTGCTGGATACGCTTGGGATTGACGCGCCCGAAAGTGCATGCCGGTTCTGACTCCGTTGGGTTACCGGCGCGCGTCGCGCGAATTTTGGGGCCTTTGCAATGACGAAGACACTGCGGAGTGTGAGTTGGCTGGCTACGTTTTTGGCCTGCATGGCACTGGCTACTCTTCCTCGGGCACAGGAGCGGTCGAAACGATTCAGCGTCTGGGATATTCACCTCGGCGACACCGCGTCCTCCATCCCGAACGAATACGTAAACTACGCATGCGGTACCAATGGAGGTCCGCCCTCGGTCCCACTGCCAAATTTTGCGTCATTCAAGAAGTGTAAACCGAACACGAACGGGTTGTACGAAGTCTATTTCGAATATGACGATGAGCTGGAATACCAGGCGCGGGCGCTGGAGAACCGTGCCGAAATCATGCGATATGCCGGAACCACCGTATTCGAGTTCCCGATCGTCGCGTCGGTGCTGTTCGATGAATCTGGCCGGGTTCGCGGTGAACGCATGGTGACGGACGCACGCCAGCAGACATCACGTGATCGCCTGGAGTTTTGGGAACTGGCGAATTTCCTGCGGCATAATTTCGGGGATGATACGTGGACCTGCAAAGACCTGCCGCCGGATGACGGAGAGGCGCCCGCCGGAACAAGATTCCTTAAAAACCATTGCGAAAAGACCGTCTCTGGAAAGCGCCTGATCCTCGAACAGCGCTTTTTCCAAAAGAAGGGTCAGCAGTTCATCGACCCCCAATCGGGCAGGCCGCAGCCGCAAGCGTTCGAGAGTGCGACGCGCTTCGAAATGTACGACGCCGACTTGCCGTCGCGGTGATGCTCCGCCTTACTGCCCCATGGTGCCATCGACGAGAACCGCACCCTGTGTTTTCATTCCGACGGTCACGGCTCCGTCGAGATTAGCTCCCTCCAGACGTGAACCGCGAAAATCGCCGTCCGTCAGGTCAGCGCCGCCGAAATCCGCTTTGAGAAAATCCGTCTGACGGGCTGAGGCAGGCGACATTTTGGCGTTCCTGAAGCGCGCGCCGACAAAGCTGGCGCCGTCAGCGATGATCGCCGAGAGATCGCACCGACTGAGATTGGCACCGGTGAAATTCGCCATCTTCACATTGGCGTGGGCGAGGTCGCAGTCCGCCAACTCAGCGTCGACGGCGTTCACCCGGGACAGATCGACATCCCGAAGCACGGAGCGGGTCAACCGGGAATGTCCCATGTGCGCCCGGATCATAACGGCGCCATCGAGCTGAGCGCCGCTCAAATCCGCGGCGTACAGCAGTGCCTCACTCAGATCGGCCCCCATCAGCTCGGCTCGTTTCATATCCGCCTTGTCGAGGTTCGCGTATCGCAAGTTGGCATGGCCAAGTTTTGCTTTGGTTAGTCGCGCGGCGTGCAGGACGGCATCGCTCAAATCTGCGCCGGTGAGATCGGCTCCACTGAGGTCACGACGTTTCAGGTTGACCCCCCGCAGATCGCAGCCGGGGCAGTCTTTGCTTGTACCGGCCAGGAACGCTTGCCGTTCGGGTGAATTCCTTACGTCTTGCGGCGCTTCGTCGGCAATCGCCGCCGCGGAACCGAATAACGCGAGCGCCGCCCCGTATCGCAGCAGCAAGCGAAGCCCACGCCTGCCGAGATGAATTTCTTGAAACCGCATGACCGTCCTTGCTGACTCGATTGCGCCTAGGGTGTGACCACCAGTTATGATACGCTTAGGTCCGGAACAATAACAGACTGGGCGTCAGATCAACCCTGCGCCTTAACGCTCAATAGAAGCGCGGTCTCTCGACGTCCTGTCTTCGCGATGGAATCTACGGGAGGAAGAACATGTATCGTGACAAATCGCGTCTCTCCGCCGCCACCTCGGCGCACACCGGCGCGGCCGGGATCGTGGCGTTGGCGGTCGTTGCTTGCCTCACCGGGCGCGCGACTGCCCAGGAGAACCGTGTCGCCGAAGGGCAAAGGATTTGGGTGGAAAAGGCGCAGTGCCAGGAGTGTCACGGCTGGGCCGGCAATGGTGAAAGTTCCGTAATCCATTCTGAGGGCAGGGCGCCCTCGCTTCGTCTCACGCAGCTCACCCGTGACCAGATCAGAATGACTATACAGTGCGGCAGACCGGGAACACCGATGCCCCACTTCGACCGATTTGCCTACACGGACAAGCGTTGCTACGACATGACTGAAGAGGATCTCGGTGACAGCGTTCCGAATCGAGGCGCGATCACGCTGCAGTCTTACGAGATCGATGCCTTGGCCGATTACATTGCGGTCAAGATCAAAGGCGCCGGGCCAGTGACGCGGGGCCAGTGCGCTGACTTCTTCAAGGCCGAAGCTGGCAGCCGTTGTAAGAGATATCCCGAACAATAATCCGCACGATAAACATTCTCACAGAGAACGCGCCACGTCGTGCTCCGATTTCGCGGAGCACGATGCAGTTGACCAGCCGTCTCGTGATACCGACGGCGAGTGGGCCTACAGCGCGAAAACGTACAACATCGACGTGTTCTGCACGTCCTTATAGCCAGGCGTCTTATTCAACATATCCCGCGCGGGAACATTCCCCCCAATCAATACGGCAACATATTGTTTGCCGTTTACTGAGTAAGTCATTGGTGGCGCCGAGCCAAGTGAGCCAGCATTGAAGGTCCATAGCGGCTTCAGCGTCACATCGTCCAAGGCGTAAACAGTGCCGTCGACAGTCGTGGTAAACACCAGGCCACCGGCTGTGGAGGTCACACCGGAATAAACTGCTCGCCGTAACGTCTGCTGCACGGATTTCTTTCCGGTCGCGGGGTCCAAGGCCGTCACGCTTCCCTTGACCTCTTCAGCGTTCGCCGCGGCGCCGCCGAGCCAGAAGTAGCCACTGGCGTCGTTCGACGGATCGACGGTGATATTCGAGCAGCCTTCGATGCCTCCGCCGTAAGAAAGATGAGTGCGGGCACTATAGGTGGTCGGGAAAAAGTTAACACCGCCCTGAATGTTCGGGCACCCTTCGAGCTTACCTTGTTCCCGTCTGGACGCCTTGCCGATCTTGTACGTTTGCAGATCCTTGTTGGGGTTATACTCGACCGGCTTGCCAGTCTTCGGGTCAATTCCGTCCGTCCAGTTGACCTTCTCGGCATATTGCTGGCCCGAGATGAACTGTCCGTTGGTGCGGTCCAGCGTGTAGAAGAACCCATTGCGACCGAAATGAGCGACGACTTTCCGATCCTCGCCGTTCAACTTGGTGTCGACTAGTTGCTGAATGCCGATTTCATCATAGTCCAGGAAGTCACCGGGCGTATACTGGAAGTACCATTTCATCTTGCCGCTGTCGATGTCAAAGGCAACGGTGGAATTGGTGAACAGATTGTCGCCAGGGCGGTATTCCGGATCATACATGGGAACCGGCTGTCCAGTTCCCCATATCGTTAGCTTGGTGACCGGATCGTAGGAGCCGGTCTGCCAGAAGGAACCACCGCCATGCTTCCATGCCTCCGTATTGCCCTTCCAGGTGTCGCCACCTGGCTCCCCGGGGGCCGGTATCGAGTAGGTTCGCCACAAATGCTCGCCAGTGTCGACGTTGAAGGCGTCGATATGGGCGCGGGCGCCACGGTCACCGCCCGAACCGCCGACGATCAGCTTGTCATCGACGACGAGAGGCGCCGCCGTCAATGAGGAATAGGATGTCGCGGGATCGTCGAACTGAACTGTCTTGACCAGTTCACCGGTATCGGCCTTAGTCCAAAGAATCTTATCGTCAGCAGTTACCGAAATTACGAAGTTCTTGTACAGAGCCACGCCGCGGTTCGAAGGTATCCACACGTCGGCCTTGTTTGTTCCTGGATCCATCAGCCAGGTGATCCGGGCATCCGACGGATCGCGCACGTCAATTCTGTAGACCGCGCCGAAGCCGTCAACTACGTACATGAAGCCATCATTGACCAGGGGCGTGCTTTGATGGCCACCCAGAGCCATGAGCCCGACCCCGTTCACACCCCCAAGCGCCACGGTGAACGCCACGCGAAGGTTCTTCACATTGTCCTTGTTGATCTGGTCAAGTTCCGAATAGCGATGCGAAGAGTAGTCTTTGTTCACCATCAGCCAGTTCTGCGGCTCCTTGTCGGGGTTCGACAGCCGCTGCGGCGTAACATCCGCGGCCAGTGCCGACAGGGATGTTGCAGCGAGTATCGTGGTCGCCAGAAGGGCGGCACGCGAAACCATTGTACCACGCATAATTTTCCTCCCGTTTCTTGCTTCGAGCTCATTGAACCGAGCCTGATACTTTCGGGACTTGCTGAACCTTTCGCGCCTGCGTGCTCTTGCTCGGTTCAATCCGACATGTCTGCTGACGCACGCGCAGCGAACAGGCGCACGGACAACAAGTTCGTTGATCTCGTAACACAGGCTCGCCGCGAGATCACATTCCGAGTGTTCTTTTTACTTTTGCGGATGTCAAGAGCCACCAGCTCGGCCGTGGCTCCGCCTAGCGACATTGGCTGCTGTTTGCGCAGCCCGCCGCCTCGCGCGCGAGTCTTTCGGGCCGTACCGGCAATGCAACGGGCCATCCCCGCGTGGCGCATGGCGGGCAAACTCGCAGGCCCACACCTCCTCGAAAGGCGCCGATCTGTTCGGAATATTCTTTGTTACCTGATTGCCATCAGTCGCGCTGGTACCGGCCGGAACACCGCGGGGAAAAGCCCAGCGCCTGGCTGAACTCAACCCATCGGAAGCGGTGTGCCATCAAGTTGTTCGGCCCGCTCCACTTCGATCAGCACCGCAAAACCCTTCTTATCGGGGTCTCGATCCTTCTCCGGTTGGATGAGCCGCGTCCAGACCTCCTCGTAGACCGCTCCCGACTTAAAAATTCGCGCCGAGCCATAGAAGCGGGCGATGCCGCCTTTCGGAAGGACACCGTCGACGCGAAGCTGCGGTTTGCGAAAGTAAACCGTAACCTTTGTGCCGTCGGTGAGGTTCTCGGTCGTCGAGCCTTTCCCGCGTTCCCACAAGGAGAAATGCCCATCGTCGAACACCTGCGTGCTACCCCGCGGCGTCACTTGCGCATAGCCGCTCGGCAGCATCGTCGCGATCAGGCAAACATCATTGGGGAACGCGGAATTGATGTGCGGTTGAAGAACCTTCGGGATTCCCGGCATGTGGAGGTCCGCCTTTCCTGGTGAAGTGTGAGGGTCGCATAAATCGCCCGGACTTCAAACACCGCGAGCAACCTGTCCTCGCGCCCGTGCTCAGATCATAAAGAGCCGGAGGATCGAGAATGCCATCAACGCCAGACCAACCAGTCCAAAGCCGATCGCGCCGTACTCTGGCAACATCGTCAGGAGCCCTAGAACCAGATATGCCCCAGTTATAGCCACAGTGGCGATAGCCATGAGGAAGCTCAGGCGCAGTTTCGAACGTGCGCCCTCCTTGAAATAGAAACGCGCTATGAACAACAGGAAGGCACAAAGGAACGGCACAAGAATGAAGGTGGTCGTGTTTGACATCACTAGAGTTCGACCCTGACTGCGCAACAAATCGCCGTGCTAGGTATCGCACCGGCAGCGTGCGCCTTCGCTCAATCTTTCGTGAACAGACCCGCGGCACTTCCTTCACCCGCCCGACGTTTTGTTTCAGATCGTTTCACCAGCAGCAACGATGAAGCGCTGGGGCTCCCGCCCGGCGGACCGGACGGCGGCTTCACCCAGCGCCTCACGCGACGAGCTGCTGGCTAGAATTTTTCCACCCAGGGACGCAATTCAACCTCCCATGTCCAGGCGCTACGCGACTGATTGGCGACGTGCCAGTAAGTCTCGGCAATCGCGTCTGGATCGAGGGTGCTGTCGGGGTTCTCGTTGGGATCAGGCCGGTTTGCACTGCGAATGCCGCCGTCGATAACGAAATGAGCGACATGCACGCCCTTCGGCGACAGCTCGCGAGCCAGACTTTGCGCCAGTCCGCGCAAGGCGAACTTGCCCATCGCGAAGGCGGAGGAATTCGGATAGCCCTTCACGCTGGCGGACGCCCCGGTCAGCAGGATCACTCCCGAGCCCCGTGCCACCATGTGCCGCGCCGCCTGCTGTGCCACCAGGAAGCCGCCGTAGCCGCTGACTGAAATTGCCTGGGCGAACTTGACCGGATCGAGGTCGGTCACCGGTCCGTGCGCGCGGGCGCTGGCGTTATAAACCACAATATCCGGCACCCCCTGCGTGGCGATCACCACGTCGAACAGAGCGGCAACCTCCTCGGGTTCGGTGCTGTCACAGGCGAATGTGACCCCGGCGGTCTCTTCCGCAAGCTTTTTCAGCTTGTCCGGGTTGCGGGCGGCCATCGCCACCTGTAGGCCGTTCTTGGCGAACAGCCGAGCGAGCGAGGCGCTGAGACCGGGGCCGACACCGACGATCAGTGCGGTTTTGAGTTCCATGAGCGTTCTCCGGGTTATGACGCTCGTAATATAGGATGCCCTGGCGAAATGCCGCCACCTCCAGCGGAGATTATCGTCCTGGCGGACTTTCGCATCGGCGTCTAGCCGCGCTGTGGCACGTTTAGGTTGACAGTGACATTCTTCCTTTGGGTGAAGCTGTCGAGCATTCCCTCCAGGGAGAACTCCCGCCCGATGCCGCTCTGCTTGTAGCCACCGTACGAGTGCCCGGGCTGTTGCCCCAGGCCCTGATTGACCTGCACCCAGCCAGATTCGATCGCGTGCGCGGCACGCAGGGCGCTGCCGATTTCGCGCGTCCACACATAGGCGGCGAGACCGTAATGACTGTCGTTGGCCATTCGAATCGACTCCGCCTCGTCACGCCAGGGAATCGCCACCAGCACCGGCCCGAAGATCTCCTCGCGCGCCAAACGCCAGTCGTTGGAGGTGTCGGCGAAAACGGTGGGGATCGCGAAGTAACCTTCGCTCAAGGGTCCCTCCGTCGGCGGCAGGCCGCCGAACACCAGGCGTGCATCCTTTCGTTTCAGTCCCTCATCGACGTAGCCACAGACTTTGCGAAACTGCTTCTCGTTGATGATGCTGCCGATGTCGCTGGCCTCGTCCAGTGGATCGCCGAGCGTCAGCGCCCGGGTCTTCCGGCTGAGCTTTTCGAGGAAACTGTCGAAGATATCGGCGTGCAGGAACAGCCGGGAGCCAGCCGTGCAGGACTGACTTTGGCGGGTAAAGCGCATGCCGGCGATGACACCGTCCACGACCCAGTCCTCATCCACATCGGGATAGACGATCGAGGGGCTTTTGCCGCCGAGTTCGAGTGACACCGGCACGATGCGATCGGCCGCGGCGCGCATGATGATCTTGCCCACCTCGGTTGACCCGGTGAACGACAGCTTCCGAATGGCCGGGTGCCGCGCCAGCGGTCCGCCGCACTCTTCGCCAGTCCCAGTCAGCACGTTCAGCACGCCGGGGGGAAGCACTTGCTGGCAGATTTCGGCCATCAGCAATACGCCGAGCGGAGCGTCCTCGGCGGTTTTCAGCACCATGGTGTTGCCGGCGCACAGTGCGGGCGCGATCTTCAGTGCCGCCAGCAGAACCGGCGCGTTCCATGGAATGATGGCCCCGACTACACCCAGCGGCTCGCGCCTGGTGTAGCTGAGAACCTGTTCGCCCAGCGGTATCGTTTCGCCTTTCAGTTCGCCGGCCAGGCCGCCGAAATAGCGGAAGATATCGGCGGAAAGCGTTGCCTCCGGGCGAGCCTGGGTGCGCAGCGCGTTGCCCGTCTCCTCAGCGATGACGCGGGCTAGTTCTTCGATACGCGCCTCCAGCACCTCGGCGATGCGCAGCAGCATTCGGCCGCGCTGCCGCGGGGGCACCTTTTTCCAGTCCGGAAACGCGCTCTCGGCGGCCTTGGCAGCGCGATCGACATCCTCTGCGGCGCCACGCGGGATCGATGCGATCGTTCTGCGTTTCGCCGGATTCTCCACCGCGAGCACGGCGCCCGAGGCGCTGTCGACCCATGCCCCGTTTATCAACATCCGGGCATGGCGGTGCTCGCCGGTGCCGATGGGACGCGTGAGTTCAGTTGTCGACATGTGTTGAATTCTCCTTGGGCACCGATCCTCGCGTGCCGTGTGAGATGTTGCCACCGATATAGCGACCGGGCGCAGCAGGGTCCAGACAAGCGGAACTCAGAATGGCGGCGCCGGTTGCGCAGTGTGATGGCTTCGAACCAACCGGCCGGGCTGGACAGTAAACTGCTTAATGAACTGTTTTCACCGGAAGTGGCCCGGCGTTTCCGTAAGTCGCGATCGTTGCCATTCCCTCAAGCTGCCATGGCTTGGTGGTGAACGACACCGCAATCCCTTCCGGCGTGCGCAGTGTCAAAACCAGCTCCTGACCGTTTCCGGCCCGATCCATGCTCCAGCTATCCACGGATGCACGGTGCCGCTTTCGACTTGCGGTGGCATGGCGTTTCGCATGGAGTTCAGCCAGTCGCCCGGCAGCGACAGATTTACGATCCGGCCAGCGTGGTCGCGCAGCCGAAGCCGCAAGCTGATCAGGTCGGTGGCAATAAGCTCCAGCGTGATCAGACAACCCAGCGTGATCAGACAACATCATGGTCCTCAACATCGGATCGTGATATCCAATAGGATATAACGAACGAGTGCAACCTGTTTCCCGGCGCCCCCAGACTATCGCGGGCGCTCTGTTCGGCCGAGCATGACGTTCAGTCTTTTGCCGATCCATTCCGACAGCAGCAATCCCACCAAAGCCAGCGTCAGCGAGACCACCGACAGTTCGGCCGCTTTTGCCTCTCCCCCAGGTACCTGAAGCGCGGAGTAGATCGCCAGTGGCAGCGTCTGGGTCTGGCCGGGAATGTTGGCGGCGAAGGTGATCACCGCGCCGAACTCACCGAGACACGTCGCGTAGGCAACAATGCCGCCCACCAGGATGCCAGGCGATGCCAGCGGCAGGGTAATGTTGCACAGCCGGTCCAGCCGGCCGGCCCCGAGGGTGCGCGCCGCCTGTTCCAGACCCGGATCGACCGCATCCAAGGACAGCCGCACCGACCTCACCATGATCGGAAAGGTCATTACGGCGCAGGCAAGACTTGCTCCTGCGGTGGTGAACACCAGGCGAATTCCGAACCAGTGCTCGAGGATCGCGCCGACCGGTCCGCGGACACCGAACACGATCAGCAACAGCCAGCCGGTGACCACGGGCGGCAATACCATCGGCAGATGAACAAGGGCGTTCAGCAGAGGCCGGCCGGGAAAGCGATAACGCGCCAGCAGCCACGCCATCAGGACCGCGACAGGCAACCCGAAACCAACCGCACGCGCCGCGACCGACAATGTGAGCCAGACGGCCTGCCATTCTTCCGAAGTGAGGGTCAGCTATTCCACCTTGAAGCCACGCCGCGCAAACGTTGAACGCGCCTCCGGGCCTGCGAGGAACGCCAGCAGGGCGCGGGCTTCGGGCGTATCGCCGGACCTGGTCACGGCGAACGGATATGAAATCGGATCGTGGCTGTCGGCCGGGAAAATTCCAGCGACCATCACGGCTTTTGATACCGCCGCATCGGTTCCGTAAACGATACCGGCCGGAGCCTCGCCGCGTTCCACCAGCAACAGGCCCGACCTGACATCGTCAGTCCGTGCCAGTCTGGAGCTGACGCTATTCCAGAGCCCTAGTTTCTTCAGCGCCTGCTCAGCGTAAATACCAACCGGCACATGCGCGGGATCACCCACCGCCAGCCTGCCCGTCGGCCCAAGCAGAGCTGACAGGTCGAAGCTGGGTCCGATTGTGACGTGCTCAGGCTTGTCCGCCGGTACCACCAGGACAAGATCGTTACCGAGCAAATCCTTGCGGGTTTCGTTGGCGATCAGCTTCTTGTCGACGAGGTAGTTCATCCATTTCTCGTCGGCGGACGCGAAGACGTTGACCGGGGCACTCTGCTCGATCTGCCGCGCCAGTGTCGAGCTTGAGCCAAACGACATCCGAAGCGGTTGATGACCCGCTGCCACCCACTGGCCCGAAACATCCTTCATCGCGTCCGTCAGGCTGGCGGCGGCAAAGACCGTCAGTTCCTGCGCTCGTGACGCCAGCGGCACGAGCAGGACGCACAGCAGCAGCAGGACACGCATAAATCGAACTCTCATGGGGAGCGGACACCGGCGAGTACGCCGTCGAGTTCCGCCGGTGTCAGGGTGTGCCCGTACATCACCGCATTCGCCAGCGACGCAAGGGTCACAGGGTCACTGCCACGCAGCCAGGTGAGACCGATCAGCCGGTTGATCGACGGAGGTTCCTCAACCCAGCCGAACGGCAATGCGGGAGCGACGAAAGCGTGCCCCTCCCGCACCGCGCGCACCGCTTGCCAGGCCTCGGAGTGTCCGAGCGCCGCGCGCATGGCGGGGTCGGAGAAGATCAGGAGGTCTGGATCGAGTTGCTTGATCGCGTTGATGGTCGCCGGACGGAAGGTGCCCTGTCCTTCGGGGGCGACAGCTTCCCAGCCAAGGCGGCTGAATACCTCGGTGACATCGGTATTCGGCGCAGCGATCACTAAACCATCCGGCCCGCGGGCGTAGACGACGCGCGGATGAGCGCTCGGTGTGGGCAGCGCCAGCAGCGCCTCCGCGAACCGCGCCAGCGTTTCCGCCCGGTCCTCGCGATGCAGGATGCCGCCGAGCGTCCTGAGAACCTCGGGGATTTTTGTCATCGATCCATCCAGTAGGATGGTAGGAACGCCGGTTCTCTGCTGTGTCGTCTGCGCCGTCTCGACATATCGTGGCGATACCGTCCCGTAGTCGATGATAAGGTCTGGCTCGAGCGCCTTGATCTTAGCGGAAACATCGTCCCGGCCGGTCAGCCTGGGGATTTGCGGCCGTTTCGCCGCCTCCGGGGACAGGAGCGCTCGCGCGGCGTCCGACACCGGCGACGGCCATCCAATCATCAGATCGGGCGCCACCGCTTCCAGGAGAACCGCCGCGGGCGGCCCGGCGGGGACGACATGGGCGATGTGGTCGGGAATCTGGACCGTTCGGCCTGTCGCGTCGATGACCTCGGCCGCCGTCGCGACCGCGGACCAGATCAACGCCCCAATCAGGATTACGCGACCGAGCATGCTGTCCTCCTTGCCTCGGTCCGGTATAGTCGGAATGGTATAGCGGCAACAACCTCCCCTCGTGCCCCCCTCCAATGCTGGATAGCTCGCGGGCAGGTCGGAGGCGCATCCTTCCGATTCGGTTACAGAAACTAGTCCGTCCACGAAACGGTGGCGCGCTGCCTCCATCGCCGCGCAGGGCCGCCGGATTGCGCCCCCTTGCCGAAATACAGATCGCGGACTTCCTCTCGGCCCGACAGGTCATGCGCCTGCCCGTGCAACACCACGCGCCCGGTCTCCACGACACAGGCGTGATGGGCATGACGCAAGGCGGTGGCGGTGTTCTGTTCGGCGATCAGGAAGCTGATCCCCTCATCGCGGTTTAACTGTTGCACGACGCCGTAAATGTCCTCGACCACACGCGGCGCCAGACCCATCGACGGCTCGTCCAGCAGCATCAACCGAGGCCGGCTCATCAATGCTCGGCCGACTGCGGTCATCTGCTGCTCACCACCGGAGACGTAACCGGCGCGGATCCGCCGCTTCGCCTTCAAACTGGGAAAATAGCTGTAGACGCGCTCCAGCTCCGAAGCCAGCGCGGCACGGCCGGGGCGATGCAGCAGGGCGCCGGTGACCAGATTTTCCTCAACGGTCAGGTGCGCGAAGCAGTGCCGCCCCTCCAGCACCTGCACCATGCCCCTGCCGACCAGGTCACCCGGCGCGATCCCCGCCGTGGACTGGCCGTCCAGCATGATCCGACCCTTCGTCAGTTGCCCGCGTTCGGCGGCGAGCAGGTTGCTCACCGCCTTGAGCGTTGTCGTCTTGCCGGCACCGTTCGGCCCCAGCAGCACGACGATTTCGCCCTGCCGCACCGCCAGCGACACCCCCCGCAACGCCAGGATGGCGTCGCTGTAGCGGACCTCGATACCGCTCACGACGAGCAACCCTTCGGCCGGGGCCGCCGCCTCGATATGGCTGTCCATCGACGCCCCCGACCTGGCTCGCCGCTAGTTCTGCGTCAGCTTGTCGCAGTCACGCGGCGTGATGTGGTTCTCCGCCGCGTACTTGGTCGACGACGCCTCGATCAGCGGGCGCAGCAGGGCCCGGTCCGCCGCGATCCAGTCGGTCAGAACGTTCCACTTGGCGCCGTCCCACTGCTGGATCTTGATCGAGCCGCCGCCTTCGTGATCCGAGCAGGTGACCTTGATCGGCTCCACCAGACCTTCGCCACCAAGTTCAGCAATGCGCTTGTCGTCCAGATCGAGGTGATCGAAGCCCCATGCGACTTCCTCGCCGCTCAGCGCCCGATGGCCGAACTTGCCCTGCGCGATCCGGACCGCCTCGACATTAAGGATGCCGTTCACAACGCCAAGGTTGTAAATCACGCTGCCGACCCGCTTGGTATCCTTCATGTTGCCCTGTTCGGCGCCATAGACCACCTTGGAGATGTCCTTCATCACCGGAAACTGATTGCCCGCCGGATGAGTGGTGATCGCCAGGAAGCCTTTGGCCGCGTCACCAGCGGGCGTCACGTCCTCCTCGGAGTTGCTCCAGATGTTGCCGATGATGTGGTCAGCGGGAAACCCGGTCTTCTGTGCCGTCTTGATCGCCACCGGCGTCATCACGCCCCAGCCGCGCAGGATGATCCAGTCCGGCTTGATCCGGCGGATCTGCAACCATTGCGACTGCTGTTCGTTGCCGGGATGAGGCACCTCGATCTCAGTCACGTCGAAGCCGTATTTCTGTGACAGCAGCGCGAAGATCGGAATGGTTTCTTTACCGTAAGGGGAGCCGTGATACAGCACCACGATCTTCTTGCCCTTCAGAGCCGGCAGGCCACCTTCCCGCGTGCCGATATAATTGGTCATCGCGGAGGCTTCGCTCCATGGGTTGAGCACCAACGGAAACACGTACGGAAACACCCGGCCATCGGTGGAATCGGTGCGGCCATGGTTGATGGTGATCAGGGGCACCTTGTCCGCTGTGATCTTGTCGATCATTGCGTAGGCGATGCCGACGCTGAGCGGGTTCCACGCCGCCGGCCCGGGCTTGCCCTGCGTTTTCATGCGCTCGTAGCATTCGACGCCGCGCTCGACCGCATACTCGGTCTCGCATTCGCTCCAGGTCAGCTTGACCCCGTTCACGCCGCCGTCGCGGAGGTTGATCAGGTTCATGTAGTCGATGAAGCCGCCGAAGAACCCGGTGCCGTCCGCCGCATATGGACCCACGCGATAGCTTTGTAGCGGGAAGTACTGTTCGTCCGCCTGCGCGGGTGCCGGCGCCAGCGCCAGCGTGGCACCAATCACCCCCGCCAGAATCCCGGCGCGCAGCATGCTTGTTGGTTTCATGGAACGGTCCTTGTTACGTTTACAAATTACTGTTCGGATCAACCCCGGAATGGCCATTGCCGAAGACGACGTTCGAACGACTTGCTCAGGCTCGCCAGGCCGCGCGGCTCGACGATCAGGAACACGATAATCAGCGAGCCGAACACGATCTTCTGGATGTTCTCTTGCTCGCCGGAATCCAGCGTGGTGGTCAGAATGCTGTTGGCGAAGCGGCTGAGCAGCAGCGGAAACACCACCATCAGCGCGGCACCGAAGAACGCCCCGCGAATGCTGCCAAGCCCGCCCAGTATGATGATGAACAGCACCTCGAACGAGTGCGCCAGGTCGAATCCGGCGGGCTCGACCGTGCCGAGGTAGCAGAATGCCCACAACGCACCCGCGATTCCGCAATAGAACGAACTGATTGCAAAGGCGTAAAGCTTGGTGCGGGCCACCGGCACACCCATGACGGTCGCGGCGATTTCCATGTCACGCACGGCGATCCAGTTGCGCCCGGTTTGCGAGCGGGAGAGTCGTGCCGCAACCCAGGTCAGCAGCGCCACCACCACGAGGCTGAACAGATAGCGCCCCGCCGGTGAGCCCAGGTCGATGCCGGCGACCGACAATCGTGGTGCCGTAATGACTCCCGAAGAGTTGTAGTTCGAGAACCAGCCGAAGTCGGTCAGCAGCCACAGCACGAAGAACTGCGCCGCGAGGGTGGAGACGGCGACGTAGAAGCCGCGCAGCCGGAGGCTGGGCAGCCCGAACACCGCTCCGACCGCCGCCGCGCACAGCCCTGCCAACAGGAACGCCACCGGGATCGGCAGCCACGGCAAGCGCAGGGTGAAGTTGTACGCCGCGAAAGCGCCGACCGCCATGAACGCCGCGCTGCCGAGCGATAGCTGTCCGGCATAGCCGGTGAGCATGTTCAGTCCTACACCGGCAAGCGCCAGCGCCAGGAACGGAATCAGAATGGCCGAGAACAAATAGTCGTTGCCGAACAGGGGTGCGGCTATTGCCAGCGTTGCCACGGCGGCGATCAGCAGCCAGCGGTTCGCCGGATGGCGCAGCAGCCCGCGGCCGGCGGCGTAGGTGGTCTCGAAACGGCCAGCCTCGGCGTAGATCATTGCTACACCCGCTGGATCAGTTTGGCGCCGAACAGTCCGGACGGACGTATCAGCAGAAACGCGAGCGCGGCGGCATAGGCGAACCAGGATTCGATGCCACTACCAATATATGGACCCAAGTATAGCTCGGCCAGCTTCTCGGTCGCGCCGACCACCAGGCCCCCAACAATTGCTCCGGCAATCGAATCGAATCCGCCGAGCACGAGGACGGGTAATGCTTTGAGTACGACAAGGGATAACGAGAATTGCACCCCGAGGCGAGCACCCCAGAGCAGCCCGGCGACCAGCGCGACCAGGCCGGACGCTGCCCAGACAACGCCCCAGATTCGCCGCAGCCGCAGTCCCACTGCCAACGCGGCGATTTGATCATCGGCGACCGCACGAAAGGCCAGCCCGGTGCGGGTCGCGTTGAAGAACAGTGTCAGCGCCACCACCAGCACACCGGCTACCGCGGCCGCGAACAAATCGAAGCTGCTGAACATGATGCCATGGAATTCAAGCGGCAGATCAGAGACACCGAGTTCCAGCGCGTGCACCTCGCCGCCCCATAGTAGTTGCGCCGCGCCCTCCAGCACATAACTCAAGCCAAGCGTAGCCATGAACAGGGTAATCGGCGGCTGGTTGACAAGCGGGCGCAGCACCATGCGCTCGACGGCAAAGCCGAGCAGCACCATCAACAGCGCCGTGGCTGCCAAGGCCACCGCAAACGGCACGCCGTACTCCAGCAGGCTCACGAAAGTCAAAGCCGCGAACAGCACCATCGCGCCTTGAGCGAAATTCAGCACGCCCGACGCCTTGTAGATCAGCACGAAGCCGATCGCGACCAGCGAGTACATCACCCCGGACAGCAGGCCGCCGGCCAGCACCTCGAGGAAAAACGACCAGTCCATCAGGTCAGCCCAATCGTTTCAATGTCGGCGGCGACACCGAGATAGGCTTCGATTACCAGAGCGTCGCGCCGCACCGTTTCCGGTGGCCCGTCGGCGATCTTCTGCCCGTGGTCGAGCACAATGACGTGGTCGGACAGGCTCATCACCACGCCGATGTCGTGCTCGATCAACACCACGGTGGCCCCCAGCTCGGCGTTCACCTCGGCAATGAAACCGCACATCTCGTCCTTTTCCGAGGGGCTCATGCCCGCCATCGGTTCGTCGAGCAGCAGTAGGCGAGGCTCGCCAGCCAAGGCACGGCCGAGGTCGAACTCGCTTTTGCAACCCATAGGGCAGCTTGCCCGCGGGTACGGAACGCACGCGCCGCAGGTCGAGGAACGCGATCACTTCTTCCGCCGCGGCACGCAGTTCATCTTCCTCGCGCCGCGCTCTTTTCAGGCCGAATGCCTGTTCAAGGATAGAACTCCGCACGGTCCGCGCGCGGCCAAGAATGATGTTGTCCAGCACGCTAAGGGCCGGCGACAGGGCCAGGCTTTGAAAGGTGCGGCCGATGCCGACGCGTGCCGCGATGCGTGGCGTGATGTGATTGTAGGACTGACCGTCGGCGACGATCCGGCCGGAGTCTGGCGCGTAGATGCCGCTGAGGATATTCAGCAATGAACTTTTGCCAGCACCATTGGGTCCGATCACCGCCGTGATGGCGTTCTTACGGACCGCGAACGACACCTCGGACACGGCACGAACGCCGCCGAACGCCAGGCTGATGTCATGAAGTTCCAGCAGGGGGAGTTCCAGCGCGGGCGTAGTCATGCCGCCACCTCCGCGTGGCGTTGCACCAGGGGTATCGTGCCGAGGGCCACCAGATCGGTCGCATAGCGCCTCGCGGCCAGTTCACGCCGCAGCCGCCCGTCGACGGTCATTTCACCCGACGCCGTCGTGAAGCGTCCGACGACCAGTCGGAAGCGGTCCAGCCGGAGTGCCTCGGGAACACGTCGGTTGACCCGTTCGACTTCGCTCGCAACGAGATTTTGTACTTCCGGCATGTCGACCAGCGTATCCGTGCCGGCAACCGTCAATCCCGCGGTTTGCGCCCAGGCGCCGATCGCCTCGGTGTCGAGGAACAACAGCGCCACCCGAGCGCCGTCCCGTGCGCGCGCTGCTACTGCTTCGCGGACGAACAGGCTCCCCCGCAACTCCAACTCGAGATCGTCAGTCGCGCCATCGGGCGGAATTCCGATCAGCGTTTCCGCCGAGCGGAGCTGCATCCCGATCGCGTCACAAAACGACGCCAACGCCGGCGGCACGGCGCAGCCAAAGGTGATGGCAACACGCACCCGATTTAGACCGATCTGATCGCTGACCGGGCGCCGGATAGCGATGTCGCCGAATAGACGTCCCAGACTGCCGCGCGGGGGCGGTTGTTCCCCGTGCAAGTCCAGCGTCCGTTCGAGCCTCCGCCGCCACCCGGTGCGCGACGACGCGGCTCGCACGAACACAGCCCGCCGAAGCTGGCGCAGCAGCAGCGGCGGCGCCACCAGCAACGTGGGACCTGCCTCCCGCAGATCCTGCGGTAATGTCTCGTCACTCTCGGGAAAGAACAGTGTCGAGCCGCACAGCAACGACAGCACCGGGCCAAGCAGCAGCGCCGGCTCGCAGCCGAACGGTACCACCTGAAACAATCGATCCAGCGGGCCGGCATTCAACGCGGCAGCCGCGGCCTGTGACTGATCGGCGACCTGCTGGTGACTGAGTGAACGAAGTGATCCGCTGCCGGCGGAGCCCACGATGAAAGCCGTCCGCGCGGGATCGATCACCGTAGCGTCCAATGCGTGGCGAGCGCCGTTGCCTGTTGCAAGCAACGTCTCGTAAGCGGGCGACGTGTGGTCTGCTCGTCCGGCATCGACAACGAATACCGTCGGATTTTCGTCGGCAAGCGATTGAATGTGATCGGCACTGCGTCGATTGGCGGCAATGCCGAGGCGAACACCATGCAGCAGCGCATGATGTTCCGGAGGTTCATCTCCCGCCAGCACTACAGGCACCGCGCCGAGCGCGTGCAGGGCGACGAGTGCTGTTGCCAAATGCGGTTGCGGACTGCCGGCCACAACGACACGGTCGCCCAGCCCCACCCCGCGAGCAGCCAGAGCGCCGGCTAGACGCTCTGCTTCATCTCGCATGTCACGCCAGGTCCAACTCTGCCAGACGCCGCGCCGTTTGTGCCGCATCGCGACGGCGTCACCGCGCTGCTCCGCATGGCGGCACAGCAGCGCGGGCAGCGTCGGGACGGGCAAAGTCTGGACAGGCAACGCGTAGTACTTTCTGCTGCGGCGGCGTTAGGCGGCGACGGTGACCGGCAGCGGCCGCGCAGCTTCCAACTGACGGACCAGCGGCAGCACGCGCTCGCCGAAGAACCGCACTTCCTCCTGGAAATGCAGGAAACCGCCAAGTACCAAGTTCACGCCAAGAGATTTCAGATGGTAAATCCGCTCGGCGATCTGCTCGGGTGTGCCGATAAGGTTGGTACGGAAACCATCATTATACTGCACCAGATCGCGGAATGTGGAATCCTGCCACATGCCCTTGCCTTCGGGCGATGCCTGGCCGGCCTGCTTCACCGCGCCGCCGAAGGCGTTCACCGCCTCGGCATCAGCCTGTTCGACAATCGCCTCCAGTTGCTCGCGGGCTTCCCGTTCGGTCTCTCGCGCGATGATGAAAGCGTTCACCCCGAAGCGTACGCGCCGGCCGTTCTCCGCGGCAAGGCGTGAGACGTTCTCGATCTGCGCGCGATGACCCTCCGGCGTGTTGCCATTCATGAAGTACCAGTCCGAAACGGTCCCGGCGTTCTCCTGCGCGGCGCGCGAGTTGCCGCCCTGGAATATTTCGGGGTGCGGCCGCTGCAGCGGCTTGGGCTTGAGGGTGAAGTTGTTGACGCTGAAGAACTCGCCCTTGAAGGTGAAATCATCCTGCGTCCACACGCCCTTCATGATCTGGATGAACTCACGCGAGCGGCGATAGCGCGCATCGTGTTCCAGCCACGGCAGGCCGAGCGCCTCGTATTCGCCAGCGAACCAGCCGCTGACCACGTTCACCGCCCAGCGCCCGCCGAACAGTTGATCCGCTGTCGCACCGAGCTTGGCCACCACCGCCGGATGCCAGGGCCCCGGAAGAATCGCCGCGATCACTTTCAGGCGCTTGGTGTTCGCCAGCAGCGCGGTCGAGAAAGTCGTCAACTCGTGCTGATATTCCGCACCGTAGCTGCCAATAAACCTAATTTGCGACAGCGCGTAGTCGAACCCGACTTCCTCGGCGATCTGTGCCAGCTTGACGTTGTATTCCAAACTCCAGTCCGTCCGTTGCGGTATCTTGCTGACCACGAGGCCGCCGCTGACATTCGGCACCCAGTAAGCAAAACTGACCGGGTCGGCTGGCAGTAGTGGGAATGGCGTGATGTTGTTCATGATGATCTCCCTAGCTCCAGGCATGCAGCGGCGGGTTGACGCCGTTCAGGTAGAAGTTGCCCAGAATGTTATATTTCCACCGCACCGGATCGTGCAAAGTGTGGGTGCGTGCATTCCGCCAGTGCCGGTCGAGGTTCTCCGCCGCGAGCGTGGACCGGGTGCCGGCTAGCTCGAACAGCTTGTTGGTCGCTTCAATGGCGATTTCGGTGGTCAGCACCTTCGCCTCGGCGACCGCGATCTGCGCCGCCGCGACGCTCTCGGCGTTGGGTTCGGCCACCGCTCGGTCCACGGCGAGACCCGACTTCTCCAGCAGCGCTTCCGCCGCGTTCAGCCGCAGCTTCAGTGTGCCGACCGCCTGGATGGTATACGGGTCCTGCCAGGCATGTTCCTGCCCGCTATCGATCCACGCGCGCGACTTCGTGCGCACAAAACGAATGGTGTCATCGATTGCCGCGGCGGCGATACCCGCGTCCACCGCCGCCTGGATGATCTGGAAGATCGCCCCGTCAGCCGTCGGACGGTCGTAGCCCTTGTAGCCTGGCACGAGATGCGTTTTAGGCACCCGGACATTGTGTAGAATAACCGTGCCGCTGCTGGTGGTGCGCTGCCCGAAGCTGGACCAGTCATCAACCACCGTAAGGCCAGGCGCGTCGCGTTCGGCGATGGCATACCAGGCGCGACCCTCGTCATCCAGCGCCACGATAGGCACCAGATGCGCTAACAACGCACCAGTGGCGTAGAACTTGCGCCCGTTGACGATGACATGGTCGCCCTGGTCGGTGAACCGCGTCTCGAAATCCGCCGCGCGCTTGCTGCCGAATTCCGAAAACGCATTGCCGAAACGAATGCCGCGCAATACTTCTCCGAACAACAGCGCCTGTTGGTCCGCGTCTGAGACGGTTCGGATAGCCGCGACAACCCCGAGATGATTCTGTGGAATCTGGCCGATCGACGGATCGGCGGCGGAGATGATGCGAATAACGCTCGCGAGGGTCACATACGACACCTCAGGGCCACCGAAACGGCGTGGCACGTTGATACTCCACAGCCCGCTCTGCGAGAACGCATCGAGTTCAGCCACCGGACGTCGCCGCTCACGGTCGCGATCGGACGCTTCCCTTGCGAAATCGGCGGCCAGGCTGGTCGCGACCGCGATGGCTTCCGCGTCACTGCCGATCACATGCGCCGGCCGCGCTGGCCGCGGCACACCCGGCTCCGCCACCTCGTCTTTCTGTCGCGACGCGGGGCGCGCACTAAGGACTGCACTCATACTCGGTCTCCTTCGCGCAAGCGCGCTGGCCCATAACCACGAAGCCAGTGCGGAAAATTGCCGCACTCTGTCGTAAATGAACGCCCCAGATCGAACTCAGGCGCGTCCAATTGCACGGATGGAGACCGTTTAATGAACTCCAGCACTAAGTCAATAGGGGGTTACGCGGGTTCAGCAGAAATTCGTTCAATCAACGTGTCATACACGTATTTTGTGCGGCGCAACCTGTAACGCCCCTCCAGCCCAGCGGGGTGACGTGCGATTGCGCCGCTCGACGAGCCTTTGCTCAGTTCAATCGAGAAGCAAACCGCCGCTGCATTGCGCCACCTTGACAGCCCGCTTGACCCAGGCTGAAACTGATAAATCAAATACATAATCCGACGGAGCACACCGTCGGCCGAGGGAGCGTCAGGGCAATGAAAGTCCGCGAGGCTGCGCAGCGGTCCGGGTCGATGGTTATTCGTTATGATTCCGGCTGCGCGGGCGCCGGACGCCATCGGCGAGACCTGCGGCCCCGACCTTGGCCTTCCGTCAGCCATGCCGGCGCCAGCCACCCCGATCCCCACGATCTTCACCGCCAGGAGGGCGCCGATGCCCACATCACCTGAGGCCACGCCGATCCTGCGGATGAGCAATGTTTCGAAGACTTTTCCGGGCGTCAAGGCGCTGCGGAACGTTCAGCTCACGATCTACCCCGGCGAGGTCCATTCACTCATGGGCGAGAACGGCGCCGGTAAGTCGACCCTGATGAAAATCCTCTCCGGCGCCTATATCCCCGACGCCGGAGCGGAGATCCTGATCGACGGCAAGGCAGTGCATATCGACGGGCCGCTCACCGCGAAAGCACACGGCATCGCCATCATCTATCAGGAACTGGCGCTGGCGCCGAACCTGACGGTCGCCGAGAACATCTACCTCGGCCGCGAAGTGCATCGTGGGCCTGCGATTGATCGCGCCGCCATGTTCCGAGGCTGCGGCGAGATACTGACCAGTCTTGGCGCCACATTCGGACCCCGCACCTTGGTCGGAGACCTCTCCATCGCCGAGCAGCAGATGGTCGAGGTGGCACGGGCGATACACGCGCGTTCGCGCATTCTGGTCATGGACGAGCCGACCACGGCCTTGTCCAACCGGGAGACCCACCGGCTGTTCGAGGTGATCCTGCGGCTGAAGGCCGAAGGTCTCGCCATCATCTACATCTCGCATCGCATGGCGGAAGTGTACGAGCTGTCCGAACGCGTCTCCGTGCTGCGTGATGGCGCCTATGTCGGCACACTGGGCCGTGACGAGATCAAGCCCGAGAGCATCGTCCGCATGATGGTCGGGCGAGACCTGTCATCGTTCTACAAAAAGGAGCACCGGCCGGGCAGCGCCAACAAGCCGGTGCTGGAGGTCGCTGATCTCGGCGATGGCGGACGCGTGAAGCGCGCCAGCTTCACGCTGCACGCCGGCGAGGTGCTCGGTCTCGCGGGCCTCGTCGGGGCAGGGCGCACGGAACTGGCCCGCCTCATCTACGGCGCTGAACCGCGGACCTCCGGCACCGTGACGCTCGAAGGAAAGCCCGTCGTTTTCCCCACCCCCGGCGAGGCCATCGATGGCGGCGTGGTTTACTTGACCGAGGACCGCAAGGCGCTCGGGCTGTTTCTCGACATGACGGTGGGTGACAATATAAACCTGGGTGTCATCGGCCGCGATGCCAAATTCGGCGGCTGGCTCGATCGCGCCCGTGCCCGGCTCCGCTCGCTCTCGGCGATCAAGGCTCTGACCATCCGCGTGCCCGGCCCGGAAATTCCAGTCGGCACCTTGTCCGGCGGTAATCAGCAGAAAGTGCTGCTGTCGCGCCTGCTCGAGAGTCGGCCGAAGGTGCTGATCCTGGACGAGCCAACACGCGGCGTCGACATCGGCGCCAAATCGGAAATCTACCGCATCATCGACGAACTCGCTCAGAGCGGCGCCGCGGTGCTGGTCATCAGCTCGGAACTGCCTGAGGTGGTTGGCATCGCTGACCGGGTCGTGGTGATGCGGGAGGGCGAAACCCGCGGCGAGGTCGGCGGCGGCACCGGCGTTCCCATCACCGAGGAAAGCATCATGGCACTCGCTACAGGCGTCGATATCGAAAGGTTAGCGGCATGAGCGACACCCTCACCGACGCCAACGTTGCCGGCGGCCAACGCGTGCGGAAGGCGCAAATGCGCGCCTTCGTGCGATCGATCGGCATGCTGCCCGTGCTCATCGTCCTGGGTTTGCTCATCCAGGGCGCCGGCATCTATTTCACCGGCGAGGGCCGCTTCCTGACCTGGCAGAATCTTTCGATCGTCGCGCAGCAGGCGTCGATCAATGCGGTGCTGGGTGCCGGCATGACCTTCGTCATCCTGACCGGCGGCATTGATCTGTCCGTGGGTTCCATACTTGCTGCCTCCGCCGTCGTCGGGCTGCTCGTATCGCAGACACTCGGCAACCTCGGTATCGTCGCGGCATTGCTGACGGGTCTGCTGATCGGACTCGGCAACGGGGTGCTGATTGCCTTCCTTCGCCTGCCGCCATTCATCGTAACCCTTGGATCGCTGACCGCGGTGCGAGGCTTGGCGCGGCTGCTCGGCAACGACACCACGGTCTTCAACCCCGACCTGCCGTTCGCCTTCATCGGCAATGGCACGCTGGACCTCGGGATCTTCGCGGTGCCGTGGCTGATCGTGATCGCCTTCCTGGTCATCGTCGGCTCCTGGCTCATCCTGCGCCGTACCGTGCTTGGCGTGCACATCTACGCAGTCGGCGGCAACGATAACGCGGCGCGGCTGTCAGGCATCAAGGTCTGGGCGGTGCTGCTGTTCGCTTATGGCATGTCCGGTCTGCTAGCCGGCCTCGGCGGCGTGATGCAGGCCGCGCGACTGTTCGCCGCCAACGGACTGCAACTGGGCCAGTCCTACGAGCTTGACGCGATCGCCGCCGTGATCCTCGGCGGCACCAGCTTCGTCGGCGGGATCGGCAGCATTTGGGGCACACTGATCGGCGCACTGATTATCGCGGTGCTCACCAATGGGCTGATCCTCCTCGGCGTCACCGATGTCTGGCAATACATCGCCAAGGGTGCGGTCATCATCGGCGCGGTGGCTCTCGACCGCTACCGGCTACGCGGTTCGGCCCGGACCTGAACGCCTCGCGCCAGCCGATTCCGGGCAGGTGGGCGCGAGGGCTGCAAATAACGCTCCGGGAGGGATGCAAAGCATGCTGAAGAAAATCCTGCTTGCCGGAGCCGCGCTTATGTTCGGCGCGAACGTCGCCTCGGCCAGGGACCTTAAGTCGATCGGCATCTCGCTCGGCTCGATGGGCAATCCATTCTTTGTTGCGCTGTCGAAGGGCGCCGTGTTCGAGGCACAGAAGACCAATCCAAATGTGAAGGTCACCGCGGTCGGGTTCGATTATGACCTGGGCAAGCAGAACACTCAGATCGATAATTTCATTGCTGCTGGTGTTGATCTGATTCTGCTCAACCCTGGCGACCCCAACGCCATCGCGCCGGCCATTCGCCGAGCGCAGGCGGCGGGGATTGTTGTTGTTGCGGTCGATACGGCGGCCAAGGGGGCGAATGCCACCGTCGAAACCAACAACACTCAGGCCGGAACGATTGCTTGCGATTATCTCATCCAAAAGATGGGCGGCAAGGGCGACATGATCATCGTAAACGGTCCGCAGGTTTCCTCGGTGATCGAGCGCGTCAATGGTTGCAAGGAAGTTTTGAGCAAACATCCAGAGGTCAAGCTGCTTTCTTTCGACCAGGACGCCAAGGGATCGAGGGACGGCGGGCTCGCGGTCATGCAGTCGCTGCTGACTCGCTTTACCAAAGTCGATGGGGTTTTCGCCATCAACGATCCGACCGCGGTCGGCGCCCAATTGGCAGCGAAGCAGATGCAGCGAACCAACTTCCCGATCACCGCGGTCGATGGCGCGCCGGATGCCGAGACAGCGCTGAAGGATGCGAACTCCACGCAGTTTGTCGCTTCGGCCAGTCAGGACCCGTTCATGATGGCGCGGCTCGCGGTGCAGGAGGGTGTGGCGCTGCTGAACGGCACCAAGCCGGAGAAGGATCCGCTGCTGATGGACAGCAAACTGGTTACTCGAGAAAACGTTGCGGATTACAAGGGGTGGACCTCAGCACGCTAGCAGAACGTGGCGTGGAAACTTGGTGCGAGTTCGAACCGCTATGGACAGTCTCGCCGCCACGCCAGTCCTTTAGTGGAGCCGCGATTGTGTTGCAGGGTGCGCTTCCGGGAGGGGTTGGTGGGGCGCCGCCCTTGACTGCCAGCGCGTCCTGCGACACCGTTATCCCAGCTACCACACGCGCAATCACATAA
This sequence comes from uncultured Alphaproteobacteria bacterium, assembly GCA_963758415.1. Classification (GTDB taxonomy): domain Bacteria; phylum Pseudomonadota; class Alphaproteobacteria; order Acetobacterales; family Acetobacteraceae; genus Rhodopila. The sequence continues at coordinate 112,786 of CAVWVL010000003.1, forward strand.
AGGAAATGCGTCGTGGAGTTCGGGAGACTCGTGATCAAGGCGCGGCTGCGTCGCGCGGGTGCGTCCGCCAGTTCGCGACGGAACAAGGCGAACCGGTCAGGTGGCGCCCGCGCGGATAGAGTTCGCTCCGTGATTGGCTGTGACGATGCCGGATCGTTGCGATCATCGCTATCGCAAGTTACTCAGCGCTGTTCGCTCGAAACCTGTCGTGCCGCCGCTTGTCGTGGCGTCGCGCATGGCCGCCCCAACCCGTGGTCACGAGTATAGAAGGGACGCCAGGTAGACAAAAAAATTCATTACTGACAAAGGGAGAAAGCAAGAATGGCAAACCAGAGCGACATCGCCTTGATGGCCCACCTGATGCGGCGTGCAGGCTTTGGAGCGTCGCGGGACGAACTCGAAGCGCGCGCTGCCAAGGGGTATGAGGCGACAGTCGAGGAATTGCTGGACCCCGCAAGCCAACCGCCGGTCGATCCGTATTTGCTGCTGCGTTATCAGCCCGCGGCGCTGCTGCCGGGAGGTCAGCCGCCGATGGGCAACGTCAATTATATGTACTATCTGGTAGGCACGAAGCGCCCGCTGCAGGAAAAGATGGCGCTGTTCTGGCACCATGTGCTGGCCACCGGCAATTCCAAGGTTGACAACTATGATCAGTTGCTGGAACAAATCGAGCTGTTCCGCAACGACGGCATGGGCAACTATCGCGATCTGCTGCTAAAGATCGCCAAGAACCCGACAATGATTTTCTGGCTCGACAACAATCAGAATCACGGCACCGCGGTCAACGAGAACTGGGGTCGCGAATTGCTCGAGCTGTTCAGCCTGGGCGCCGGCAACTACACCGAGACAGATGTCCGCGAGGCATCACGCGCATTCACCGGCTGGACCTTCGAGACCAAGATACCGCGCTTGCCCTATGGGCGCTTCCCGTGGAAGTTTGAGTATCGGCCGGAAGATCACGATGACGGCGTGAAGGAATTCCTGGGTCATCGCGGCCACCTCAACGGCGAAGATATTATTGATATCATCGTGCAGCAACCAGCTTGCGCGCGATTCATCTGTCGGCACCTCTACAATTTCTTCGTCGCTGACGAGCCGCAGGTGCCCGCTTGGTCGCTGGAACAACCGCGCGATCCCGCAGCGATCGATGCAATGGCGAAAACGTTCCGGGAGTCGAACTTCGAAATTGGGCCGGTGCTGCGCCTGCTGTTCAACTCAGACTTCTTCAAGAACGCGCGCTACAAGCATCTGAAGTCTCCCGCCGAGGTTGTCGTCGGCACTCTGCGCTTGGTCGGCGGCTACGAGCTGCCCAAGCCGGGATACGGCGAGCTGTCGATGCAGCCCTCCTACATGGGTCAGGACCTGCTCAATCCGCCCTCAGTGGAAGGCTGGCACACCGGATCCGAGTGGATCAACAGCGGCTCGTTGATGGCTCGTATCAACTTTGTCGCCGATCAGATCGGCAATCAGTCGCTGCCAGGCGTCCGCGCGATCATCGATCGGCTGAAGGCAAAGGGCACACTCGGACCGGACCAACTGGTTGATGAATGCCTGGACCTGCTGGGCCCGATCGAAGTCCGCCCCGACACGCGCAGGGAGTTGACTGATCAGGCCACGCAGTGGGGCCGGTTGAGCTGGGACAGTGAGCCGAACGCCCAGACTTCCGCTCAGCGTGCCACCCAGATGATGCAACTGATCGTCGCCACGCGAGAGTATCAGTTCGCCTGATATCAATTTTGTAAACGATAAGGAGGAATTCTCAGATGGCGGCAGCGCAAAAGGACCCAGTGCTCGTAGTGGTCCAGCTCACCGGCGGTAATGACTACCTCAACACGGTGATTCCGTATAACAACACGCTTTACCAGGACAACCGTAAGGCGGTAGGGATACCGGAGAGCCAGATCCTGGCTATCGATAATGAATACGGCCTGCCGCAATACATGGCCCCGATGAAAAAGATCTGGGATGAGGGCAAGCTCGCGATCATGCATGGCGTTGGCTATCTCGATTCACCGCGCTCGCACTTTCGTTCAATGGACATCTGGCACACCTGCGAGGCCGACAAAGTCGGCACCGAAGGCTGGCTCGGCCGCGTGGTGCGCGAGTTCGACCCCAAGAAGGAAAATGTCGTTACCGCTGTAAGCTTCGGCCCCTGCCTGTTTCGGGCCCTGGCGGTTCCCGGCGTGCCGGTGGCGTGCGTAGCCGGCGCCCTGGAAAACTACGGCTTCCTGCCGAACATCCAGGAGCCGACACAGCGCCAGCAGGTGCTGGATCGTTTCTCACGCATGTATCAGCCGATTGAAGGCAGCGGCGTGATGGAATACCTCGGCACCACCGGCCTGGATTCGTTGCGTGGGGCCGACATCCTCAAGGTGGCGCCGTCACTCTATAAGTCGACGGTCCAGTATCCCAATACCTCGATCGCCAGCAAGCTGCGGGGTATTGCCCAGGTGCACCTCGCCGGCCTGGGCGCCCGGATCTTTTATTGCGACCATGGCAGCTTCGACAGCCATGCCGGGCAGAACCCCCTGCATGCCAAGCTGTGGACCGACGTGTCGGAAGGTCTCGACGCATTCATGGCGGACCTGCGACAGCATGACGCAGCCGACAACGTCATCGTGCTGATGTTCTCGGAGTTCGGCCGCCGCGTCCGCGACAATGGTTCCGGTACCGATCATGGGGCAGCCGGTGCTACCTTCGTGTTTGGTGACAAAGTCAAAGGCGGTCATTACGGCGAGTATCCCTCGCTGGCAGCCGAGCGCCTGGTGCAGGGCGATTTGAATCCGAATATGGACTTCCGGGGGATTTACTCGACGATCCTGGACAAGTGGCTGAAGGTCAATCCGGTCCCGATCGTGAACGGCAGCTATGAGCAGCAGGCATTTCTGAACTAGCTGGGTGCCGTCGAACCAACCTCGTTGCCAATGGCGTGAGGTTGGGCCTTCGGCGAGGCGAGCCTGAGTTGTCTTCCGGATAACCGGAGGCAGGAACTGGATGGGAGGAAGAGATGCCGCTTACGACGGTTTCAAACGGAAGGACCTACGACTGGAGCCATGCGGTCGGACGTGCCGCGGCAACCGGCACCGGATTCAACTATCCGCAGACGATGTGCCTTGGCAACGACGGGGACATCTTCGTGGCCAATCGCGGCAACGAGAACAATTTTGGCCAGCGGGTGAACCGGGTGAAACTCGGCGGTCCCGGCGAGGAGGAGTTGCTGTCCGAATTCTTCGAGTGGGGCGAGGGGGAAGGGCGGTCGACCTGGCCGTTCGGTGTCGCGGTCGACGGCGCCAACACGGTCTATGTGTCGGACGAATGGACCAATACCATTTCAGTGTTCCACAGCAATGGCTCGTTCATGCGCTCGTGGGGCAAGACTGGTAGCGGCGACGGCGAACTGCTGCGTCCGGCCGGTCTGATATGCACCGAGAACGGAAACATCATCGTTGTAGACAGCGGAAACAATCGGCTGCAGGTCTTCACCCCTGACGGGAAGTTTGTCACCAAGTATGGCAAGGCCGGCAGTGGTGATGGCGAATTCAACCAACCCTGGGGCATCACCCTGGACGCCGCCGGCAATATCTACGTCGCGGACTGGAAGAACCACCGTATCCAGAAGCTTTCGCCCGAAGGCGAGTTCCTGATGAAGATCGGCGAATACGGCACAGTGCCGGCGCCCGCGGATTCGTTTGCCGTGACCTACCTCGGACCTTACGTCTCAAGCACCTTGCCGGGAGAATACCCCAAGGCCGGCCTGCTCAATCATCCTACCGACGTCGCCGTTGACAACGATGGCGATATCTACATCGCCGACTGGGGCAATCATCGGGTCAGTATCTTCGATTCTCAGGGCAGGCCACTCACCAACCTGATGGGCGATGCCCAGGTGATGTCCAAGTGGGGGCAGCAAAGCATCGATGCCAATCCGGACATGATGAAGGCGCTGCGCCGGGTGAGGAATATGGAACCGCAGTGGCGATTTTGTTTTCCCACGGCCGTCGATTTCAATCCGAAGACCGACGAGATCATCGTCGCCGACAGCCAGCGCAATCGGTTGCAAATCTATCGCAAGGTTCGCGACTACGTCGATTTCCAGGCGAATCTCGAGCGTCGCTGCCGGGGGCCGTGATAGGCCCCCGGTTACCCTACAACACTACTCCGCGGCCGCCTTCGCCTGAACGCCGCCAATACCCTTCTCGACGGCTGCACCAAAGTCCGGATGGACCTTGTACCAGTGCGCCAGCATCCGTCGCTGGATCTCGTGGCGCTTCACGTCATCCTCCATGCCCATCGCCGGCTCGGTCATGCTGCCAACGATATTCGCAACAAGATGCGCCTTGCCCGTGTCGTCCAGCACTTTCTCCCAGAACGCCCGGGGCTGGCCGTAAAGGTCCGTGTCGTCCCCGGGATATGTCACATAACGCTGGCCGTCGCCGTTGATCTTGAGGGGCGGTTCCATCACCGACTTGTCCTCAACCGGGCCACCAAATGAATTTGGCTCGTAATCCACGCTGCCGCCGCCGTTGTTGCCCGTCACCATAGTGCCATCCCGGTGGTAGGTGTGGACCTTGGCGGCTTTGGCCTGATTGACCGGAATGTGATCGTAATTAATTCCGATGCGATAGCGGTGCGCGTCGGCGTAGGACAGGATACGGTTCTGCAACACCTTGTCCGGACTGAACCCAATGCCCGGCACAATGTTGGAGGGCTCGAACGCCGCCTGCTCAACCTCGGCGAAGTAATTCTCCGGAGCACGGTTCAGCTCCAGTTCGCCGACCTCGATCAGCGGATAGTCACCGTGCGGCCACACCTTGGTCAGATCAAACGGATTCCACTTGTAGGTCTCCGCTTCGGTCTCCGGCATCACCTGGATGGAGAAAGTCCATTTCGGAAAATCACCGTTCTTGATGGCCGTCAGCAAGTCACGCGCCGAATAATCCGGATCGTCGGCGGTCAGCCTCAGGGCTTCGGCATCGGTGAAGGTCTTGTTGCCTTGCTTGGTCTTGATGTGGAACTTGACCCAGAACCGTTCCCCCTGGGCATTCCACAGGCTGTAGGTGTGGCTTCCGTAGCCGTTCATGAAGCGCGCGGAAACCGGAGTGCCGCGGTCACTGTAAAGGAACATCACCTGGTGGATCGCCTCGGGTGACAGGCTCCAGTAATCCCACCGGCGCCAGTGTGGCTTCAGATGCGTCTTCGGGTCACGCTTCTGCGTGCGGATAAAGTCAGAGAACTTCAGCGGATCACGGATGAAGAAGATTGGCGTGTTGTTACCCGTCAGGTCCCAGTTGCCGTCCTCGGTATAGAACTTCATCGCAAAGCCCCGAGGATCGCGTGCCGTATCGGCCGATCCATTCTCCCCACCCACGGTGGAAAAGCGGGCGAACATCTCGGTCTTCTTGCCCACCGCGCTGAATATCCTGGCGCAGCTATATTTCGTGATGTCCTGCGTCACACGGAACGTTCCGTAGGCGCCGTAACCCTTGGCGTGCACGACCCGCTCCGGCACCCTCTCACGGTTGAAGTGGGCCATCTTCTCAATGAGGTGATAGTCCTGCGCCAATACCGGTCCGCGTGGGCCGGCGGTTAGCGAATGCTGGTTATCCTCCACCGGGCGGCCAAAGGCCGTGGTCATGGTGGGCTTTCCCGTGTCGTCAGGCATGGTGAGGACCTTTCCTGGTTGATTCTGGCGCTCTCAGCATTGGGGCCAGCGGACTCAGTCAGAACCAGCGTTCACGCCCCGCGGTTCCAGCAGATCGTCGGATCCGTGCCAGCCTCAACGCCAAAGTCGGCGGCTTGGCCGACAGCCGATCGCAATCCACACCTTGTTGCGCCTGGCTTATTTGTCCAATCTAAATATACGATGATATTAATAGTGTCCAGCTATGAGAGGGGATCACCGTGACTCTCGCCGAGTTGCGCTATCTGGTCGCGATTGCGGACCTGCGGCATTTCGGCCGCGCCGCCGAGCGCTGCAACGTCACTCAGCCGACGCTCAGCAGCCAGTTGAGGAAACTGGAGGAGACCCTGGGTGTGCCGCTGGTCGAACGCACCACGCGCTCCGTGACGCTGACTCCGCTGGGCGTGCGGATCATGGTGCATGCCCGCCGCATTCTCGAGGAAGCGGAACAGATCGCGGAAATCGCGCGCCATCCTCACGGCATTCTGACCAGTGTGCTGCGTCTCGGCATCATCCCCACGCTCAGTCCGTATCTCCTGCCGCTGGTTCTAGACCGGCTGCATCATGATTTTCCCGAGCTGCGTCTGATGCTGCGGGAGGATCTGACGGACAATCTCCTGGTGGCGCTGGATACCCATGCCCTGGACGTGGTGCTGATCGCGTTGCCTGAACAAATCGAGGCATACGCCTCGATGCCGCTGTTCATCGAGCCTTTCTCGGTGGTGTGTCCGACCGAGCACCGGTTCAGCAACCAGTTGGCGGTCGCCGAACATGACCTTGCGCAAGAGCGGATCTTGCTCCTCGACGATGGCCATTGTCTGCGAGATCAGGCTCTGTCGGTTTGCGGCAGCCAGTATCGTGACCAGATGACGCCTGGCGACGACTTTCGCGCCACCAGCCTAGGGACCATCTGTGAGATGGTGGCCGCTGGATTTGGCTGCACGTTGCTGCCGGCGCTGGCGGTGCCGTGTCTTACCGCGCGCGATCAAAGGCTTGCGGTGCGGCCAGTTGTGGCGGCGAAGGCGCAGCGGCGGATCGGTCTGCTCTGGCGCGCAAGCTTTCCGCGTTGCGAGGACCTGACCGGTACTGGGCGAGTTCATCCAGCAGCGACTGCCCGACACCGTGGAGCCAATACGAAACTAAACCATCGCCCCGCCGGTCAGCTCTCCAGCTCGGCATCCCAGTATAAATAATCCCGCCAGCTCTCATGCAGATAGTTCGGCGGAAACGCTCGGCCGTTATCCTGCAACTCCCAGGTGGTAGGCTGGCGCGGAGCCATGCGCGGCGACATGTGACACTCCCGCGGCAGCCGCGAGCCCTTGCGGAGATTGCAGCCGCCGCAGGCGGTCACCACGTTCTCCCACGTGGTTCGACCACCGCGGCTGCGCGGCACCACGTGGTCGAAGGTCAGGTCGGGGGTCGGGAAGCGGTTGCCGCAGTACTGGCAGTGGAACGCGTCTCGCAGGAACACATTGAAGCGGGTGAACGCCGGCCTGCGCGCCGAGGGGATGTAGTCCTTCAGCGCGATCACGCTGGGCAGCCGCATCGTTACGCTGGGCGAGCGGACGACGGTTTCGTATTCGCTCAGCACCGAGACCCGGTCCATGAACACGGCCTTGACCGCATCCTGCCAGGACCACAGCGACAACGGGAAGTAGGACAGCGGACGAAAATCCGCATTCAGCACAAGTGCGGGGAAATGCAGTCCGCCGTCAGGCAAGCGCTACTCCCTGTGACCGGAGCGCATACCTGGGCATGACAAAGCCATCGAGCCACAAAGTATCGTGCACCGCCGAAAACTCGAGTGGATTTATGGCAGAGCAACACGGCCGCCGCAACCCAAGCCGCTCGGTGGCGTCGCGACTTCATTGTTTCGTCACGCGAATCCGCGCTGCAACGCCAGTGCGCCAAGCGAAATTCCGCTGTCGTCGATGCCATGGCCAAGCCGCGGGACATAGTGCGCCTCCACTGGCACGCCGGCGGCACGCAGCGCGGTTTCGGCAGCGCGAGAGCGATCGGCCGGAACGACATCATCGTCCTCGCCATGCACCAGCAGCACCGGCGGGCGACTCGCGAGTTCCGACTCCAGCTTGTCGGGTGCGATCAGTGCACCGGAAAAAGCCAGGATGGCGGCGGGCCCGATGGGATGGCGAAGGCCGGTGTAAAGCGACATCATCGCGCCTTGGCTGAAGCCCATCAGTGCGTAGGCGTTGGCCGGCAACCCCAGCCGGAGAAGTTCCGCATCGATGAATTCGTGCAGAAAGGGTGCCGCCGTTCTGACGCCAGCCTCGACAACCGCGGGGGAGCGGTCAGCGACGCTCCACCACTGGCGGCCGAGGCCCGAATCGTGGCGGAACGGTGCATGCACCGAGGCGAACAGCGCGTCCGGGCAGGCATGCGACCACGCCGGCGCCAGGTCGATCAGGTCATAGGCATCGGCTCCGAGTCCATGGCATAGCACCACCAGTTGCCTGGGGGTCGCTTTGGAGGCCGGCCCCCAGTGAATCGCCTCAAGATTGTCCACCGCTGTCTCCCGTCGCCCACTGAACGATTATGCCGCTTTACAGCCCGCACCGCTCAGGCCCGCCTGTATCATGCACATAGTGACACGCTTCGCACCCAGCCCGACCGGATATCTGCACTTGGGCCACGTGGCATCCGCGGTAAACGGTTGGCGGACCGCCCGACAAAGCGGTGGCCGGTTCCTGCTGCGGATCGAGGATATCGATCCCGGCCGCTGCCGTCCCGAATATGCCGCGGCAATCCAGCAAGACCTCGCCTGGCTCGGCCTGGACTGGGACGGACCCGTGAGGACCCAATCGGAGCACTTGGCTGAATACCAGGCGGTGCTGGACGAACTGAAGCAGCGCGATCTGCTTTATCCATGCTTTTGCACGCGGGCGGATATCATCCGGGAGGTTGCCGCCTCTATTGCCGCGCCGCATGCGCCGGATGGCAGCCCGGTTTACCCCGGAACCTGCCGCACTCTTTCTGTCGCTGAGCGCAGGGATCGAATCGCCGACGGGGAGCGGTTCGCGCTGCGTCTCGATATGGCGGAGGCGCTGCGCCAAGGAGGGCCCCGCCGCGCCCGACTGGACTACCAGGAAGAAGGCGAGGGGCGGGTGATCTGTCGGCCTGAACGCTTTGGCGATGTCGTGCTGGCCCGGAAGGATGCGCCCGCAAGCTATCATATCTGTGTCACTCACGATGACGCGGTGCAGGGGATAAATCTGGTTACGCGTGGCATCGACCTGAAGCCGGCGACGGATCTGCACCGGCTGATCCAGACGCTGATGGGCTGGCCCGAGCCCACCTACGCGCACCATCCCCTGCTGCTCGACCGTAACGGCAAGCGACTGGCGAAACGCGACCAGGCGGCGACCCTGAGAGATATGCGGGACGCCGGCATGTCCGTGGGCGAGGTACTCGCGCGTATCGAAACATCCTGAAACTTAATACCAGCCCACGAAATAATTCGCTCTTATTTGCCGCCGGCATGGCGCATTGCCGAGGCCACACACGCGATTCCGGTGCGTTAACGTTTCATAGACTTTCAGCACGGAGAAAGCGCGGAGAGCACGGTGCTCACGGAGAAGGTGTTATGCTTCTTGCGGAATCCTTGACCGATCGGGTGATCGGGTTGGCGATCGAGGTGCACCGACATACCGGCCCCTGACTGTTGGAATCCGTATATGAGCTGTGCCTGTGCCGAGAATTGGCGGACGCAGGTATTGCCCTTGCCCGACAGGTCCCAATTCCGGTCCTCTATAAGGGCGCGGAAGTCGGCGACGGCTTCAAGGCGGATATCGTCGTCGCGGGCGAGCTTATTCTGGAAATCAAAGCCGTTAGCACCATCCTGCCAATCCATGAGGTTCAGCTCCGAACGTATCTGCGCATGAGCGGTATCCACGTCGGTTTGCTGCTGAACTTCAACGTGCCACGCCTGGTGGATGGCCTCCGTCGCTACGTGGTGTAGCTTCCGTCGGAGCCGACCGCTTCTGCTCCGTAATCACTGTGTTCTCGCACTTTCTCCGTGCTGAACAAACTTGGCCGCGGTTCGCACCTGCCGTGGCCGGGGGGCTGCCCGGCCAAGGAAGGCTGCATCGACAGCTTTCGCGACGAGAGCGAAATAATTTGTGTCACCTACCCCTGTCCGCCCCCATCATGGCCGGCGCAGGCCCCGGGTGTCATGCCTGCCCCCCGCCTGCACATCGCCTCCGCAGGGACAAGCCTCGCGAAGCGTGCCCTTGGCAAAGGCCGAGGCGCGAGGGACCGGACTTGGTTCTATCACCCTGGAATTCCTTTACAAACAAAGACATGGGTGTCTGGAGGGCAAAGGTCGAGTTTGTCAGTTCCAGTAATGCCAGTGACCGTGATCCCACCTGCGGTGATGATAGTGGTGGTGGTTCCAGTAATAATCGACGTTCGAAACCATGCCGTGAGCCGGCATCCTGTGCATAGCGTCCAGCCCTTTGGTTGGAGCAGCCGAAGCGTTGAGCATCGGCAGCATGAGCAACCCCGCCGTCGCGATGGTCGCGAGCAGAACCTTACGCATTGCTAACCTCCTGTTTCGTGCAGGAGCTAAGCTGGCAAGTGATTTTGCCTGCACCATGCCAACATCGCGGCACCTCGTTCCGGCTCTCGATCGACGGCCCAAAATCGAGGGAAAAGCCGCTATTGCCGCGCCAGGGACCGCGCAAATCCGAGGTTCCAGCGCGCATAACCGGGCTGCACGAAGCGCAGCTTGGAGCCAATCAATTGATGCGCCTCGGCCAGCCGATGGAACGGGATCGACGGGAACAGGTGGTGCTCCGCGTGGTAGGGCATATCCCACATCAGCAGGCGTACCGGCGCGCTGGTCAGCGTGGTGCGCGTGTTCGTAAGCCCGTTGCGGTCCTCGGTGCAGCCGGTGTGTTCGGCCAGTAGATACGCCCGTAACGGCGGTTGGCCGATCAACTGCGGCCCGATCCAGTAGAGCAGCGGCGTTGCCCAGCCAAACAGCCAGGCCGAAGCGAGTGAGCCGCCCACCGTCACCGCGATCATCGCTCGTCCGCTGCGAATGATCCCGGGTGCCGCGTCACTCGAAATGTATGGATAGGCGCTCAGGTCGCCGCGCAGGCAGTCCGCTACCGCGCCGAGCCGGAACTGCCAGAACGGCACACCAAGGATGCGCAATGCATAGTCGCGCAACGAGACGGGCGGCGGAGCCAGCAGTTCCGGATCCTGTCCTGGAATCTGCGTGTTGCGGTGGTGGGCGAGATGAAAGGCGGTGTAGAAATGCCAGTTCAGCAGCGACGGGCAGGAGGTCAGCCAGCCGACGACCGAATTGGCTCGTCGTGAGGCAAATGCTGTCTGATGCATGGTCTCGTGCGCGGGCGCGAATAACGCCACCTGAACCAGACCAAGCACGAACATTGCGGGCAGCACGGTCCAGCCGGATGCCAACGCCACAAGCGAGCCGGCTCCGATCAGCAGTCCGGTGTGGATCGCGAGCCGCACGCCGCCGCGGAAGTTGGATCGGCCCTGGAGCGAGCGAAGTTCCTGGATGCTCAGTACGCGGTCGGATAATGCTGACATGGGTTACCTCCCGCCTGTGGGTTGGATCGATCGAAAAGGGCTTGTCGCGCTCCGCTCGTATTGCAACACGTATGGCACGTTTCGCGCCGCAAGTTTCGCGCCATCATGGTTCCGGCCGCAATACCCCTGGCTCAGATGCCTGTGGCCTCAGGTCCTGGCCACGCAGCACGGTAACCGTCCGCAAGATCCGGCCGTGCGCCCTGACCGAGGTTCCCGGCAGTGTCTGAACCGAGCGAAACCAGCGTCCCGCCTCCTGCATCGCCAACCCCGGCGGGTCCGGCAACAACAGTATCACGTCTTGTCCGGCGAAATCCCGCACCGGGTAGGCAAAGCCGAATTGCCTCGAGTCGGTGCTTAGGCACAGCATGGTCACTTCGGGTCCCAGCCCGTGTCCGATCTTGCCCGCGTTCCGCCAGTTCATCGCCGCCGCGACGGCTCCGGGATGCAGCAGGCCATGCGCTCGCAAATCTTCCGATAGCGACGTCCAGTCGGCACCCTCCTGGGTCGGGTCGTCCCGCATGATCGCGGCCAGGCTGTCGCCCAGCAAGTCGAACTGGATCTGCGCCGAGATCATCGCCACCGCCGCCAGCACCAACGCGGCTGACCCAGCGATCAGCCCGCGCATCCAGGCAAGGGTCTGCCGCGTCGCGATCGCCTCGCCCAGGAGCGGGAACAGCATCAGGTAGCCTGGCGCCGCCCAGTGATACAGCACGCGCTGGCTGGACCAGGCGGAGATCAGGGCGAAAACAACGATTGGGGGCGCCGCCAGCCATACCAGCAGCCGGTGTGTCGATGGGTGCTGTCGACCAAATCCGCGCACCAACAGGATCACCATCGGCAGCCAGATCCATGGCAGCACGAACAAGGCCTCTCCGGCTAGAGTCGCTATCGGGGCCAAGGGGCGGAACTGAATCCCGGCCGCCCTATCGCCCTGGAACGCGAACGACGCCCAGCCGTGCGTGGCATTCCAGATCAGTACCGGCGAGAACACAGCCAGCGCCGCCACCGCCGCCAGATAAGGTTGTGGTCGGTGCAGCCAGTGCCGGTGCGGCTGGTCGGCCAGTAGAAACAGCAACACGCCAGCCATCGTCAGCACGGCGGAGTATTTCGAAAACAGCGCCAGTCCGGCGCATAATCCCGCCCCGATCCACCAACCCCATGCTCGACGCGCGAAGGGTGGGTGCGCGGTGGACGGTCCATCAGTGGACAGCGCTCGCAACAAACACAGCACCGCCGCGAGCAGTGCCGCATCCAGCGGACCGTCCGGCAGCACCCAGCTTCCCGTCGTCACGCCAAACACCGGGGAAAGATTGAATGCAACGACCGCCCAGAAGCCCGCCTGACGGCCTGAAATCAGGCAGCCGATCCACCACATCAGAACCTGCGACATCGCGAACAGCAGAATGAACGGCAGCCGCACCACCACAGCGGTCTCGGTGCCGAACAGGTGCGCCGCCCCCCAGGACAGCCACCACGATGCCGGAGGATGGTCGAAATAGCCCAGACTCAGAACCCGGCCCGCGGTTACCATATAGCTTTCGTCCACCCCCAGGCCGGTGGCCGCGGCGAAGCCCAGCCGGAGCAGGGTCGACCCGGCGACCAGTAGGAAGATCGGAGAGAGCCTCATGGAGTGCGGCTGCTTCTGCTGCCTTCAGACATTTCCGGCGACGGAGGTGGTGGACTGGATCGACGACGGCGATACGCCCCTATGCCCCCACTGCGGGATTGCCGCCGTGCTGCCGGGCGTGACCGATCTGGTGGAACTGTTTCGCCTGCGCGACCGCCGTTTTGGCCCGCACGCCGGGCCGCCGCTGGCCGACGAGGAGACGTGACCTCGCCGGCCAATTCTGGCGGTTCGGCTAGGCCGGAACGACGCGCTGGGTCTGAATGCCGAGCCCCTCGACACCAAGGCGCATGACGTCGCCGGCCTTGAGGAAGATCGGCTCCGGCTTGATGCCCAGGCCGACGCCGGGCGGCGTGCCGGTGGCGATCACATCACCTGCGTGCAGGGTGATGAAGTGGCTGACGTAGCTGACAATCTGGCGGACGTTGAAGACCATCGTCTGGGTCGAGCCATCCTGCATGCGTTTGCCGTTCACCTCGGTCCACAGTGGCAGGTCCTGCGGGTCGGACACTTCATCCTTGGTCACCATCCAGGGACCAGTGGGGCCGAAGGTGTCGCACCCCTTGCCCTTGTCCCAGGTGCCGCCGCGTTCGGCCTGAAATTCCCGCTCACTCACGTCGTTGACAACGCAGTAACCCGCCACGTGGTTCATCGCCTCGTTCTCCGGCACGTAGCGCGCCAGCTTGCCGATCACCACGCCCAGCTCGACCTCCCAGTCCATCTTGACTGACCCGCGCGGCAGTTTCACATCGTCGTTCGGGCCGGAAAAGGCGCTCAGCGACTTCAGGAATACGATTGGCTCCTTCGGGATCGGGCTGCCGGTTTCGGCGGCATGGTCAGCGTAGTTCAGCCCGATGCAGACGAAGTTCAGCGGGCGCGCCACACACGGCCCGATGCGTGGGTTGCCCTCGACCTTGGGCAGGGTGGACGGCTCGACGCTGGCAAGCATCCGCAGCGAGGCGTCCGACAGGGCAAAGCCGTCGATATCGCGCACCAGGCCGCTGAGGCAGCGAATCGTGCCATCGCTGGCGAAAATTCCGGGTTTTTCGGCTCCGGGCGGACCGTAGCGCAGCAGCTTCATGGCGTTTCTCCCGTTCAGGTCAGAAGGTCGAGTTCTGATTTGCGGTGTCAGACCCGGGTTACAGCGTCAGGCCGCCATCTATAACAACTGCCTGGCCGGTGATGAACTGGGCATCGTCGCCGGCGAGATAGGTTGCCAGGCTAGCGATCTCCTCGGGCGATCCCAGGCGCCCCATCGGCTGCCGAGCGACGAAGGCGGCCCGAGCCGCGTCCACCGAACCCGCCACCCCCGCATTAGCCTCGATCCTCTCCTCCAGGCTCGGCGTCATCACCGTGCCAGGGCACAGGCAGTTGCAGCGAACCCCGTGGGTTACGTAGTCCGCGGCGACCGAGCGGGTCATGCCAATCACCGCCGCCTTGGTCGCGCTGTAGATGAAGCGGTTCGGGACGCCCTTCAGGCTGGACGCCACCGAGGCAACGTTCAGGATGACGCCACGCCGGCGCGCCAGCATCCCTGGCAGGAACGCCTGCATGGTGTGGAATATCGAGCGGCAGTTCAACTCGAATGCGAACGACCACTCGGCGTCGGTGGCTTCCAACACGGTGCCCTGGTGCACGAAGCCGGCGCAGTTGAACAGGATGTCGACCGGTCCCGCGTCCGCCGCCGCGCGCGTGATGGCAGCCGCGTCCAGCACGTTCAGAGCGGCGACTTGGATGACCGCGGAGCCCAGACCGGCGAGTTTCGCGGCGTCAACGTCGGTCGCGATGACCCGCGCGCCCGCGGCGGCGAAGGCGAGGGCGGTGGCGCGGCCGATGCCCTGTCCGGAGGCTGTTACGAATGCGGTCTTACCAGTCAGGGAAGGCATCGCGTGCTCCTCAATTAATGCGCCAGAACGGTCTGGATGGCGTCCGCTCATTGGGGCGCGTCAAAATTCGTCCGCGGCGAGGTTAGCACGCTGGCGCGCCGCGTTAACACATCTCCGCCGGGTGGTGGGGCTCTGAGCCAAATTGCTCCCTGCCCTGGACGGGGCTTCCAGTTGCTCGGAGCGTCCGGGATTCTTCGCTGGCATACCCGGACATCGGTAAGCGTCGAGCTAACGCTGCCATCGTCGTAAGATGAACCAGGAAGCGGGGCACCAATTCGAAACCGGTCCGATCACCCCGATGAAGCTCGATCGCCGCAGTGACCTCCCGCTGCTAACTACCTGACCGATCTCGGTATAGTCCTTGGACGAACGTGGTAACCTCGGGATACTTAATACCATCGGGGTAGCACCGGCACCCTACGTCGTTCATTCTGTTACAAATCTGCAGGTGGATGCGCATCGCTGGCCTCGATTTGCGTCTGCTTACCAGACCCCATCAAGACTGCTACGAAACCGGAATGTAGCCGGAACCCATATAGATGGACGTCATGACAGATCAGCTTGCCTTTCGTGTATATGATTTTCCGTCAAGCACACTCCGTTGCGAGTGCTGTTAGTGGGTGAGGTCGGCTGACGGAATACCGTTTGCCGCGACGATCGCAAAGGTCGACCTAGGCACATGGCCTTTGTCAAATAATCGGCCAGACCTGGATGGAGCATTTGCCCAGGGCGGCATCTCCAAAAGGTGGTCATCCACGACCGCGATGCATCCCAGGATGAGGCTTTACCGACGGCATTCTACCACGCGGCTTGGGTGTAAGCGCAGGCCGTCCGACGCGCGCGAGGTTCTCAAAGGTGTTTCCGAGTATCCAGACTAAATTCCGTTACGTTACCGCCAGCATGAGCCTATTTTATATCGCGCTGGGTATATATGGGGTGTCCACGGTGGCGACTGGCTTTGCCATGCTCGGTAGGCTAGCGGCATACGAGGTGGTGAGAACTAGCCCTTTGATGCTAGCCGGCCTCTGTGTCGCTGGGGTGTGTGTCGTCGTTAGTCCATTTGCGTTAAATTGGATTTTGCGATGGAGCGTCATCGTCTCGCCGTTAGGTACTGGCGGGAATAGTTTTCATTCTTGTTGTAATAGCCCCAAGCTACAAGATTGCGAGTTCGTCGGACCAGGGTGACTGCATCATCGTAGCGGCACGTCGTCTTACATCCGGTTTGTGGCCATACGACACAGCGAGCATTTGGTCACACAACCCGCTCAGTTGCGGCCCAGGTTGGGTCGCCTTACATGTACCGTTTTTGGCTATCGTGTCGTATCCCATTGCGGTTCTAGCCATAATTGTTTCGAGCCTAATAGTAATGGTTTTGATTGGTGGCTGGAGGCGGACGAGCCGATTTCTTGTACTTTTGGCTCTGATACCAAGCTTCTGGCTAAGTCTCGCTGACCGTGTGGATTTTCCAACATTTTCGGTCGTTCTTGCGGCTCTGTCAGGCTTGGTGGAAAGTCCATGGTTCGGCAATTGGATAGTCTGTTTCCTCACAACATCCCTAGCTGTCGCTGTATCCCATTTTCGCCTTCCGTATCTGGTTCTCCCGAGTCTCTTGATAACGTCATCGGCTGCGGGAAGGCAGGCGATAGCGGCCGTCGCGCAGACATTTGCTTTACTAGCATGGTTCATATTCTACTGGACCAATCCAGAAAGTTTCATTCAGGAGGGACCAATGCACGTTGTCAGAAAATTCACATCCCTCGTTGATTCAGGTACAGTTCCTTACCGTGATGGTAGGTGGGTCGTTTTTTGCCTTGATCGTAGCTTCCTATATCAAGAGGTTCATTCCCGCTGGCTATTTAGTCCTGATCTATATATCGCTCATTATTTTCCCAATCAGCTTGGGTAACCTTATTGAAGAGTTCGAACTTCATCATTATTTTACAAAGACGATGGGGAACTGGGAGGGGGTCTCTTGGCTGACCGGCACAGCTTGCTTCTCTGCGTGGATATTGTCTGATCGAGACTTCCAGGACGTAAGATCCTTCACCAAAGTCGTTCCGAGCCAGGCGGTGCGGCTGGTAAACAGGCTGCGGTCATTGGCGGCTTAGGCCTGTCAGGGACCAACCGGCTCACGGCGTGCTTGGCTGTGGAGCCGGGATTCCCGACAGGCGGCTGGTTCTGGTTTATTTTGCATGGGTTGGCCGCGTGCACAGGGATCACCCCACATGGACCGGGACCAGCGTCATCGTGTCGTTGCCGAAGATGTCGATGACCTTGACCGCGACGGTGTAGTGTCCGGCCTTCGCGTAAATGTGTGGCGGGGTGGTCAGCTCCAGGTTGCGGTTCTGGCGCGTCCGAAAACTTTGCCATTCGTTTTCGAAGATGTAGCCGCCGGTCCAGCGTTCCTCGAAGACTGGCACGGCCAGTTCGCCTTGCGGCTGCTCGAAGCCGGGCAGGGACGTGATGCCGCTGAGGCCTGATCCCACCGGCACCTTGATGATCTCCTTGCGCTGGAGGTAGTCGAAATCGACCGCCCAGTAGTCCACCCAGTCGGTCCAGTGTTTGGTCAGGGGGATACGCTCCACGACGCCAGCTTTGCTCTTGGTCACCTTGAAGAGCTGGCCTTGCTCGCACATGACCTCGCTCTTGCCGACTTTCATGGCGATGATCGCGGCGTCGGCGGCGCCCTGGGAGTAGTAGACCGAAAAGTCGGTCAGTTCGATGCCGAGCGCGAGTTTGTTTTTCTTGTCGGGACGGGGAGTGGCCTCGACGAAGCTGATATCGTGGAAGACGACCTGACCCTTGTCCACCGCGCGCTTGTCGAACACCTCGGCGGGGATGTACTTGGGTGTCAGGTCCAGGCCTTTGCCGCGCGCCTCTTCCAGCACGGCGGGGAACAGGCCCATCTCGAACTCGAAGGCGAGGATGTCGGCGCGTGTGGCGCCGCGTTTGCGGCATTCGGTGATGACTTCTTCCACGAACAGGCGGCCGACCGGCAAGTTGATTGGGCCGATGACGATCAGGCGACCGTTGCGCGCGCCGTGGAAGAAGCCGTCCTGGGGCTGGGTGCCCGCGCTGCCGCCGAAGGCGGTGGCCTTGTAGGCGCGCAGGATGAGGTCTCGGAAGTCGTTTTCTTTTTGGGCGAGGGCTTTGGCCTTCTGCTTTTCCGAGAGGCGGCCACCGACGTTGAGATAGGCTTGGCGTTCGTAGCGGCCGAGGTTCAGCACTTCGAACGCGCGGAAGTCTTCGCCGACGGCCTTCTTCTCGCGCTGCACGCCGATGAGCCGCTTGCGCGTGGTATGGATGGCGAATTTTCCGAGATCGGCGGCAATCCATTTCCTGCCCAGCCTCTCGGCAACAGCGGCGGTGGTGCCAGAACCGACAAAAAAGTCGGCTATAAGATCGCCTTCGTTGCTACTTGCGCGAATGATGCGTTCTAGCAGGGCCTCGGGCTTTTGAGTGGGATAATCGAGTCGCTCGGCAGCAGTATTCGCAACGCGCCCGACATCGTCCCACACAGTTGTAACTGGCTTACCCTTCGTCTCGTCCAAATAGGTCTTGAGCCCGTCAAGCCGCGGCGTCCCGTCCGCCTTGGTCAAAATCAGATTGCGCGTCCACAGATCTTCCAGCTTCTCGATGGGATAACCCCATGAGCGATTTGACGGCGGTTTTGTACCGCGCCATTGAAATTGGCGACTCGGATTGGACGACGAAAATGTCATATCCCGCCCAGTATAGAGGCGGCCGTTCTCATCTTTCTTGTAGCGCCCAAGTTGCGCGTCGCCATACTCCGTCCTTTGCTCATTGAACAAGAACTTCTTGGATTTGCTAGCAAAGAAAATTGTATCTTGAGATCGAACATAGCTTCGCGTTTGCATGTTGTGGGCATTCGTTCGAATCCAGACGATTTCATTTTGAAACGTGTCACGCCCGAATACCTCTTCCAACGCCAGACGTATAAGTGTATTGACACGCCAGTCGCAGTGTACATAGATACTCCCATCTTGAGTCATTAAGTCTCGCATTAGTATTAGACGCTCATAGATCATTGAAATAAACGAATCGGAACCGCGACCCCAGGTATCCCGGTAGGCTATTTGCTCGAGCAGGCTTGCGTCTTTGTGGAAGGTTTCGCCACCGATCTCGACTTCCACGCTGAAATCGGCACCAATGTCGAAAGGGGGGTCAATATAGATTAGCTTCAATCCGCCGGCGTCCTCGATCTGATGGCGGAGAGAACCCGATTTCAGCGAGGCAAGAATCAGCTTGTTGTCGCCCCAAATGAGCTTGTTTGTCCATCCAGGTAACGGTTGCCCACCGCCGATAAATAGCCCCTTCTGTGCCGTATTCTCAACACGTGGCTCATCAATATGCTCCAGCGTCTGGAACGGCAGCACCATCGTGCAGACGTCTCGCGTCTTGCCGTTCCAGACCAGTTCTACTTCCCGCTTATCCTCGAACAGAATGAAACGATACTTCTCCGGCAATGACTTGCCAGCCCGGATCAGCGCGATCAGGTCCCGCTGGTCGGAGTCGTTGAGTTCGTAGGAGACTTTCGGCGCCACGCTCAAGCCTCCTGGTACTGGCGAAACGCGGTCACCAGCCCGGCGAACGAGGCCGGCTTGTGCTGCTCGAAACCCTCCTGATCGACATAGACGAAGCCGTAACGCGAGCCGTTTTCCGCCACACTCGCCTCAGTCGCGTCACCGCACCATAGACGCAGGCGCGCCATCTTTTGCGGCACGTCGAGTTCCTCGCGGCCCTTGGTCTCGACGATCCACACCGCGCCATCCGTGGTGCGGACGATGAAATCCGGCGTGTAGTTCGACAGGTCGCCGTTGGCGCGCACGTAGTCCAGCCGAAACCCCACCGCCATGTAGTTCTTGCCAAATGCCTGCACGTCCGGCGCGCGTTCCAGGAACCGGGCGAAGTCCAGTTCCAGCCCGCCGGCGTTCACCTCGCCAACGATCCGGTTGAACACCGAGCGTTTGGCGGCAACGAACTCGCGCGCCTCGGTGCTGAACGGGCGGGTGTCGCGCAACCGGATATGGCCCTCGATGCGAGAAGTGCCGGCGTCACGGATGGTCAGTTTGTTGATCTCCGTCCGGAAGGTATCGAACAGCAGTTTGCCGGCCTCGGGCTCGGACAGGTTGCGCAGGATCACCGGGTCCGCCAGATCGACCACGCGATCGAACAGATAATCGCGGATGAAATCGCGCACTTTCGGATACAGCAGGTCGTAGCCTCCGACCAAGTGCATGTCCTTCAGCAACTGCCGTGCAAAGAAGGCGACGACGGAGCGGTGGTCGGCGGGGCCACTGCCGTCGAGCAGCACGGTGTGATCGATCTCCGCCTCCAGCATCGTTTTGAACACGATCTCCCGCGTCTGCTCCGGCGTGAACGCCTTTACCTTCAGTCCCGCATTGCCGAACGTCGCTACATCCAGCTCGGCCAGCTCGCGATACTCCCGATTAAAACGACCCCGCAGCCGAGGCAGCGCGATGTCCAGCGCGTCGATGTCCTTGTCGGGGGCGCCGGTGTCCACCTCCACGACCAGCGAATCCTTCCGTTCCCGTCCCGCCGCACCACCCATCGCGACGTGGTCGAAAGTGACCCCCTCGCTCTGGATCGATTCGACGAATTCCATGAAGGCGGGGGTTCCCATGACCGAAACGGTTTCCCGCTCACCGCTGCCGAAATACATCCGCCGCAAGCCGCGCCCGAGGGTTTGCTCCGGCAGGATGTTGCTTTGCGCCGCGTAGGCACGCAGCCCGACGATGGTGGTGACGTTGCGCACGTCCCAGCCCTCTTTAAGCATCAGCACCGACACGATCGCCTTGTGCGGCGAGGCCCAGGTATCGATGCGGTTCGACTCTTCCCGCAACAGGCCCAGCTCTTCGTTGTTCTTGCTTGACGGCGCCTCGGAAATCTCGCCGTTCTTCATGGTGTGGATGATCAGCACGGCGCCCCGCAGCTCGGGGCAGATGCGTTCCAGATGGGCGCCGACCTCGTCGCAGTTCCGGGTGTCATCCACCATCACGAACAGCACCGCCATCTTGCCGCGCGCCTTGTGCTCGGCGGTGCCCTTACGCCATTCCTCGACGCCCAGTTGCAGGTAGTCGGCGTATTTCTCGGTGATCAGCGCGCTTTGCTGTTCGTGCAGCTGAGCGCGGCTGGGGGCGTCCGGCAGCACGGGCTGTTTCACCACGTTCTGCGCGATCGCCTCGACCAGTGGGTAGTCACTCACGACCTGGACGAAGATGGCGCCGTCGTCGTGGCGCGGCGTGGCGGTCACGTCCAGTTGCAGGGCCAGCCCCAGGTCTTTCTGCTGCATGCCGTGGTGGATGTCCTGGATCGACTTGAACCACGCCAGCCGAGGATCGTGGATGTGGTGCGCCTCGTCATTGAACACCGCGAGTTCGTCGATCTCACGCACGATCTGCCCGAGGTCGACCTTGCTGTCGGTGGTCTTTCCAACGGGCCAGGATCCGAACGGCGACAGGAAGTAGTCGCGCAGGTCGTCGTCCCCAAGCGAAGGTTCGCGCGCCTCGCCCAGATAGACGCGATGGATATTGGTCAGGAACAGATTGCCGGTCGGGCGGACGATGCGCACGTCGTCCTGGATGTGCAGCGCGACCTGGAAATCCTCGCGCCAGTTGCGTCCCGCATGGCCGTTCTCCGGCAGCACCGGGTCATTGAAGAAGATACGCAGGCCGTCGAAATCCGCGCGCAACCGGTCCAGCACGATGATGTTCGGGGCGATCAGCAGGACGTTCCGCGCCAAGGTGGAATGTGGCTCGTACAGCCGGTGAAAATAGCTCCAGGCAATCAGCAGGGACAAAACCTTGGTCTTGCCGGCGCCGGTGGCCATCTTGATGACGAACCGCGGCCAGTCCTCGTCGAACATATTGGCGGAGACCGCGCCGGACGAGTCGAACCGCATCAGGTCGTGCTTGTCGCGCACCCGGCGCACGTCATGCAGCCAGATCACCGTCTCGACCGCCTCGCGCTGGGCGAAGTAGTAGCGGAACGGGCGGAGGCTGCCGTCGGCCTGCTCCGTCAGGTGTTCGGTCTTGAACCACCACGCCAGCAGCGAGCGCGACGTGGCCGATGCGCCGGCGTAGTCAGCCTCCCGCCAGACGGCGACCTCGTCGCGAATTTTCGCCACCAGCGGCGGCAACAGTTTGCGATAGACCGTGGTGCGCAGTTCTTCGGCCGCCGGGAACCAGCGCAGGTCCGGCGGGAGTATCGCGTAGGGCGACCGTGGGAAGTCGGAGTGCAGCGCCATCCCGGATGATCCCTCGGCTTGTCATTCTCCCTACGTATACACGTAATACGTGTATATAAGATAGGAAATTCAACCTAATCATCGGAGATCAGGCAGCACGTCGGGGACGCGGCGTGCCCCGCTCCGCGACCACTTCCGCCGCCACGCACTCCCGCTGATCACCGCCAACAATACTTGCCAGCCGACGCGCGCCGCCCGATACATCCCGAATGGACGAACACACTCAAACCGCGGCGCGTCAGGAGGCGCCTCCCCCGGCAGCCGGGCACCAGTACGACTTCGCCGCCGCCGAACCAAAGTGGCAGCAGGCCTGGGCCGAGCGCGGGTGCTTCCGGGTGGCTGACGTGCCGACCGACGGCAAGCCGAAATACTACGTGCTGGAGATGTTCCCATACCCCAGCGGCAACATCCACATGGGGCATGTCCGGAACTACACCCTGGGCGACGTGGTGGCCCGCTACAAGCGCGCCCGTGGCTACGCCGTCATGCATCCGATGGGCTGGGACGCCTTCGGACTGCCGGCCGAGAACGCCGCCCGCGAGCGCGGTATCCACCCCGCCAAATGGACCTACCAAAACATCGCCTCCATGCGGACGGAACTGCAGCGCATGGGGCTGTCCCTGGAATGGGAGCGCGAGTTCGCCACCTGCCAGCCGGAGTATTACCGGCACCAGCAGAAGCTGTTTCTCGACTTTCTCCACGCCGACCTGGTGGAGCGCAAGGAAAGCTGGGTCAACTGGGACCCGGTCGACGGCACCGTGCTGGCGAACGAACAGGTCATCGACGGCCGCGGCTGGCGTTCCGGCGCCCCGGTGGAGAAGAAGCAGCTCAGCCAGTGGTTCCTCAGCATCACCAAGTACGCGCCCGACCTGCTGGACGCCCTGGACCGCATGGACCGCTGGCCTGAGCGTGTCCGTCTCATGCAGGCCAACTGGATCGGCCGCAGCGAAGGCGCTCGGCTCGCCTTCAACCTCGACGGCGGCAACTCGGTCGAGGTCTACACCACCCGCCCGGACACGCTGTTCGGCATGTCGTTCCTGGCCATCGCACCCGAGCACCCGCTGGCCGCGGCGGTTGCCTCAGGCGACGCCGGCGCCGCCGCGTTCGTCGCCGAGTGCCGTAGCCGGGGCACCTCGGAAGCCACCATCGAGGCCGGCGAGAAGCTGGGCTACGATACCGGGCTGCGGGTTGCTCACCCGTTCATCGAGGGCGCCACCTACCCGGTGTGGATCGCCAATTTCGTGCTGATGGAATACGGCACCGGGGCGATCTTCGGCTGCCCCGCCCATGATCAGCGCGACCTCGAATTTGCCCGCAAATACCACCTGGATGTCCTGCCCGTGGTGCTGCCGCCCGGCGCCGATCCGGCGGTTTTCTCCATCGGGACCGAGGCCTATATCGGCCCCGGCACCATATTCAACTCCGCTTTCCTGGACGGGCTCGAGGTCGATGCCGCCAAGCGTGCCGCGATCGGAAAGCTTGAAGCGCTGGGGATCGGCCAAGGCGTTACCAACTGGCGGCTGCGCGACTGGGGGGTGTCCCGCCAGCGCTACTGGGGCTGTCCGATCCCGGTGATCCACTGCGGAACATGCGGCGTGGTGCCGGTGCCGGACGAACAGTTGCCGGTGACGCTGCCCGACGACGTGACCTTCGACCGCCCTGGCAATCCACTCGACCACCATCCCACGTGGAAACATGTCGCTTGTCCCGCGTGCGGTGCTGCGGCCCACCGCGAAACCGACACCTTCGACACCTTCGTCGACAGCTCCTGGTACTTCGCCCGGTTCTGCAGCCCCGCCGCGGATGTGCCGCTCGACCGCGCCGCCGTCGATCACTGGATGCCAGTGGACCAGTACATCGGCGGCATCGAGCACGCTATTCTGCACCTGCTTTACTCTCGCTTCTTCACTCGCGGCATGCGCGACACCGGCCACGTCGCAGTGGACGAGCCGTTCGCCGGCCTGTTCACCCAGGGTATGGTCAACCACGAATCGTACCGCGCGGCCGATCAGCGCTGGCTCTACCCGGATGAAGTCGAAAAGCGACCCGACGGCACCGCAATCCACCGCCAGACCGGCGCTCCGGTCACCGTCGGCCGCGTCGAGGCGATGAGCAAGTCCAAGCGCAACACGATCGACCCCGGCGCCATCATCGCCCGCTACGGTGCCGATACCGCGCGGTGGTTCATCCTGTCCGACAACCCGCCGGACCGCGACATGGAGTGGACCGAGGCCGGCGTCGCTGGCGCCTTCCGCTTCACCCAGCGCGTCTTCCGGCTGACGGAGGCGCTGGACGGCGTTCGCTCCGAAATGATGCCCGACGGCTTTGGTCCCGCCGGCCGCGCGCTGCGGCGAGCCACCCATCGCTGCATCGCCGCCGTCACCGATGCCCTGGAGAATTTCGCCTTCAACGTCGCCGTCGCTCGGCTCTACGAACTGGCCAACGCCATCGCCGACGCCGAACGCACCGCCCCCGAGGCTGGCCTCGCCTGGGCCAGACGGGAAGCCGTCGAGATGCTGGCTCGGCTGAGCAGCCCGATGATGCCGCATCTGGCCGAGGAAGTTTACGCCCGGCTGTTCCCCGAGAATGGTCATCTGATCGCCGAACTGACCTGGCCTGACGCCGACCCGGCGCTGCTGGTGGCCGACAGCGTCACTATCGCCGTGCAGGTCATGGGCAAACTGCGTGGCACCATCGAGATGCCCCCCGATGCGCCAGCCGAAACGGTGATCGCCGCCGCGGAAGCCGATCCGAATGTCGCCAAGGCGCTGCTCGGCAAGCGCATCGTCAAGCGCGTGCATGTGCCAAACCGTATCGTCAATTTCGTGGTGGCCGGATGACTGTCCGCCTGCCGCTTTGCCGCCGGTGGCTGTCGCTGTCGCTGGCGGTAATGATGGCAGGTTGCGGCTTTCAGCCGGTCTACATGCCGACGGCATCGAGAAAGCCAGGGGTGGCGCAGCGCGGCCTGGCGTCGGTCTATGTGCCCGTCATCCCCGAGCGGCCCGGGCAACTGTTACGTCAGGCGCTGCAGGAGCGGTTGGGTGACGACTCCGGCACGCCGTCGGCCTATGATCTTCGCGTGTCCTTCTCGATCTCCGGCGAAGGTATTGCGATCGAGTCCGATACCATCGCCACACGCATTCGCCTCATCGGCTACGCGAATTGGACCCTGATCTCTCACGACATCCCCCCAAGCACGCTGACCAGCGGCAGCGCACGCGCGATGGATGCGGTCAACATCTTCAACGAGCAGTATTTTGCCGCCGACCTGGAGACCGAGGCGGTGCAGGCGCGCATGGCCGAGAACGTCGCGCAACAGATCGCGACCCAGCTCGCCGTCTGGTTCCGTAAGCAGACCCCTCAGACGGCCGCGAACTAGGGCCAATCCGCTGTGAAGCTACTGCCCGCTCGCATTCCGGCGTTGCTTCGTGATCCCGGCAACGTCCGCGTGGTGCTGCTGTACGGCGAGGACGCCGGTATGATTCGCGATCGCGCGGAAACCCTGGTGCGCGCCGTCGCCGGCTCCCTCGACGACCCGTTTCTCGTCGTGGAACTGGCCCGCGACCAGATGCGGGACCTCCCGAACGAGGCCGCGTCGATGTCGCTCATCGGTGGCCGCCGGGTGGTGCGGGTCCGCGAGGTGACCGACGCGGCGGCTGAGATTCTCCGTGCGGTGCTCAAGAGCGAGGCGCCGGCTTTGGTGGTGCTCGAAGGTGGCAGCCTGCCAAGCCGTTCGAAGCTGCGGACCCTGTTGGAGGCCGCGCCTGACGGTGCCGCTATCGGCTGCTACCCGGAAGAGGGCCGCGCGCTGGAAGCAACCATCCGCTCCACCCTGCAAGAGGCTGGGGTGGGCATCGACCCTGACGCGCTGTCCTGGCTGGCGCAGCACCTGGGAGCCGACCGCGCCTCCACCCGGGCCGAACTCGAGAAGCTGGCGCTGTATGTCGGTCCGGGCAACCGGGTCGATGTCGACGCCGCGATGACCTGTGTCGGCGACCTGGCCGGGCTGTCGCTGGAGGACGCTCTGTTCGCCGCCACCGCTGGCGATGTCCCGACCGCCGACCGCGCCCTGGAACTGGCCATGGCGGAAGGCACTTCTCCCGTGCAGGTGTTGCGCGTCGCGCTCAACCATCTGCAACGGTTGCACCGGGTCAGGCTGGCCATGGAGGAACACGGGTTGCCAGCGGCCGATGCGGCTCGCGCCCTGCGTCCACCCGTCTTCTACCGAATGGTTGGCGCCTTCAATCGTGCTCTTGGCCTCTGGTCCGCCGAATCCCTGAGGGCAGCTATCACTGCCATGACCGAGGCCGAGCGCGGGTGCAAAAGGACGGGTTGGCCAGATCAGGCACTTTGCCGCGGCGCCGTATTGACCTTGGCGCGAAAATCCGCGTCGGCAGCCCGCCCGACCGGCGGGTGACAGTCAGTATCAAAACGTGGATGAGTCAAGTAGAAAGACACTTTCTTTTCTCCTGCCTGTGTGCAACAACCCTTCCATTCAGGGTCGCGGCGTTGCTGCATCGCGCGGTTGGAGATTGAAATGTCCCTCAAGCGGTCGAGCCATGCGACGATCCAACAGCCGGTCGGCGCCATGCCCAGCCGTCCGCTCGGACTTGCCGAAGCGCGCTTCGTAGAGGACGCTTTGTCCGATGTGGCGCCGGATTGGTCGGTCGATCTCGAGGGTGTTTGCGAACACGAGGCAAGCTTGGTCCTGTTGCCAGAGGGTGGCGACGACGCCATGGGGCCGAGCTTTGTGATCCGCCGCGAAACCTTCGGCTTCAGACTGGACCAACTGCATTGGGACAAGATCCAGGAGCTCGGGATCTACCCCGCGCTGGCCGACGCCGTCACCGCTGTCCAGGAGCGGTTAGCGTCCGGACTCGACCTCGGCGCCCCGGTGTCTTCCGCCCGGCATTGACGCCGGTCGGGGCAAGCGCCCTCCTCAGATTGTCATAGCCGCGCCCCCCGATTTGTCGTGCTTTGCGGGCGAATTCGTCGGTGCGCTGCCGCTCACGATGGATGCGCTCTCGGGCTGACCTGGGATCACCCCGGGACCTGGTCCCGCCACCGGCCGAGTGTTGATCCGAGCGTCGTTGCAGCGCACCCAGGACCGGGGCAATGCCGCCGCTGACATCGGGACCTACCATGCGATTGATGACCTCCCCGCCGCTTCGAGGGAGCAAGCGCGCGCCGTTTCTTCTGCTGGTCGCGATGACGGCGTGCGGGACACTTGGCATGCACGTCATCATTCCGGCGCTTCCAGCCACCGCGCGTGCACTCGGCATTTCGTCCGGCACTGCGCAGCTCACCATCACGCTGTACCTGATCGGGCTGGCGATGGGTCAGCTATTGTATGGACCAGTGTCGGACCGCTTCGGCCGCAGGCCCGTCGTCCTGGTTGGCCTGTCGCTGTTTACCGCTGCCAGCGTGGTGACCGCGGTCGCTCCAAATGCAACGATCCTGATCGATGCGCGCATCGTCCAGTCGATCGGAGGTTGCGCCGGTCTTGTCCTTGGCCGCGCTGCCGTCCGCGACGGCGCGGCGGCTGACCGAGCGGCCGGGCAACTGGCGCTGCTGACCCTTGTCATGTCGCTCATCCCAGCGATTGCGCCGGCGATCGGCGGCTTCATAACCGCTTATGTCAGTTGGCGTGCGAGCTATGTGCTGCTTGCGGCCATCGGTGGCCTGACCTTGATCGCATGCATTCTGCGCCTGCCTGAGACCCGAGCGCCGGATGGCGGGGCCGGTCGGTCGCTCATCACGGGCTACGTCCGGTTGCTGCGCTCGCGACGCTTTTGCGGCTATGCGGTCGGCGGCGCCTGCTCGACGACTGCTTTCTATGGCTTCATGTCGGCGTCGCCGTTCATATTCGAGACGCAGTTGCATCAAAACACCCAGGATATCGGGCTTTACTATCTGGTGCTGATGGGCGGCGTGGCGCTTGGCAGTCTGGGCGCAAATCGCCTCGCGGGCCGGCTGCCCATCCCAACCGCTCTGCGCATCGCCAACGGCGTCGGGGTGCTCGGCGCGGCGCTGTTCGTTCTGGCCGACATCACCGACACGCTCAGCGTATTGACCGTTGTCGCTCCGGTCGCCCTGTTCATGGTAGGGGCCGGCATGGCAAGCCCATTCGCGTTGGCTGGGTCGGTCAGCGTCAATCCACTTGCGATCGGCTCGGCGTCGGGACTGTATGGCTTCGTGCAGATGACCTACGGAATGCTGTGCACCGTCGTTGCCGAGGCCTGGCACCCGGGCGCCGTGTACCCGGTGGCGATTGTCCTGCTGGGATCGGCTTTGCTAGGACAGGCGGCTATGTCGATGGCGATACGATCGGAGGCGCGACGCTAGGCGCCGCGCTGATCCATCTCGAACAGCCGGCCCCACCCCTCCACCCTGGCGGGATCGATCGACGCCAGACGGAGGCTCTTCCATACCGCCGTTGCGATTGTGTCATAGATCGGCAAGCCCAGTTCCTGCTCCAGACCGGCTACCAAGGGCGCCGACCGCAGATTGGTGCAGATCACCCCGATCGCATCGGGTTGATGCCTCGCGACGGCGCGGATCATCTCGGTCAATTTGTCGCGCGAGACTTCGGCAAAGGCGAAATTGTCCTGGATGCCCAAGCCCGCTTCGGCGACGCAAGTGATCCCCAGTTTCGCGTAGTTGGCGACCAGGCGATCCTGTACCGCCCCGGTGTATGGCGTAACCAGGCCAAAACGCTTGACCCCCGTGGCCGTCAGTATCTCGTTCAGTGCCAGCATCGATGTGGCGGCGCGGATCCCGGTGGCCGCCTCGATCCCGCGGCACAGGCGTGCATCCGACTCGAACCCGAGCCACCCCGCCGAGGTTCCGTTCCAGGCGATGACGTCGACCCTGGCATGCGCGAGAAGCTCCGCCGCCTGCAGAATGGCGTGGTCGTCGAACTGCGCCAGCGCATTGTCGGTCAGAGCGATCTCGGTCACGCGAAACCGCGAGAAATGCACCGAGACCTCTGGCAGTCCCGCCAGCATGGCCGCCGTCACCGGCTCGAGAGTCGTGTTCGAGGATGGCGTCAGCATTCCGAGGCGGACTGGAGTGGTCATGCAGGCATAAAACCGCGGACCGGGTGGAGCGTTTCACAATCAGCCCCTGACGGGCCGAAGGAAACCGGTACCATGTCCACCAGACACCAGCATGATAAGAAGGATAAGGCGCAGGATCGTGCCGGGAAAGACAGCTTCCCAGCCAGCGACCCGCCGGCCAACTCCGGCATCACCGGTCCCGAGCCCACATCCACCCCATCCCATGAGCGCCCGGTCGAGGCTCGCCCGACCGGTACGCCGAATTCGGACCGCCACGGCTCGGAAACCGCCCACCAATGGGAGGACCAGAAGTAGTCCTCAAGCGGGTGTGATTGGGCTGGTCGGTCAGCAACGGTGCGGTTGTGGGGTGAATTCGGACATTTTCGCCGCCATGACGAAGTCGCCAAAATCCATCAGCATCTCGTCCGCGACCCCGTTCTCCCAATAGCGCATTCCGACCTCGTAAGTGGGCGTGATCGAATTCGGCTGGTGATCGAAGAACGCCAGTCGCACGCGAGGTACTTGGCAGCGCCGAGAGCACCGGCCACTTGGTCGCGGCAGGCAGGTTCCAGTTCAGGATCACGATGGAACTGTCTTCCGCGCCGTTCTCGTCAGTCCCGTCGAACAAGGGCAACGCCAGGAACCGCTTCTTCTCCCGCGCCGCGGCGATGATCGCGGCGGTGTGCATCATCGGAAACAGCGTGCCGGCCGGAAGCGCGCTCGTGCTGTCGGTTGGCGTCGTGTAGTGCGCCTCCCCCGGTCCGCCGGTCTTTTTCAGTGAGGCTTCGCCATCGGTCTGGCTGGTCACCGCGGTGTCCGTCATCTGCCGGACGTGGTAGCGGAACTTGAGGCCGTCCTTCGCTTCCCATGTCGCGTAATCCGACGCCATTTCGATGTCCTGGCCGTCGGAATTGCTGATGGTCATCCGCAGCCGCTGGCGCACCGCCCAGCCATCGCAGGCATCCGTCACCTCGTAGCCCATGGTGCCATGAGCCGCGACCACATCGCCGCTCTTCGCCGAGGCAAGGGTGAGGGTGTAAAGCGCGCGATGGGCCAGCATTGCGGCCTGGCCCTGGGGCGGAGCCTGCGTCGGAGCGCTGTTGGCGGCGGCGCCCGTTTGGATGGTCGCTAAAGCGGTCAGAAGCAACGCGGCGAGCACGGCGGGAAGACGCATGAAAATCTCCGCGGAATGTTCCGACCCTGATCCGGGACGGCGGATCCCGATCATAGGGATTTAGCACCACAATAAAGGTCCACGACCATCTTACCACGGATTCTCAAATCAGGTCGTCCCCTCAGCCGCCCGTGGCGCGCGCCTTCGGAGGCAGCTCGACTCTCAGATGCAGTTCTTTCAGCCGGGCAGCACTGATTTCAGCAGGCGCACCCATGAGCAGATCCTCGCCCCCCTGGTTCAGGGGGAATGGAATGACCTCCCGGATATTCGGCTCGTCTGCCAGCAACATGACGATGCGATCGATACCGGGGGCAGATCCGCCATGTGGCGGGGCGCCGTAGCGGAACGCGTTCAGCATGCCACCGAACCGCGCCTCCACATCCGCCGCCGAGTAGCCGGCGATCTCGAAGGCGCGAATCATGATTTCGGGTCGGTGGTTGCGGATCGCGCCCGAGGACAATTCAATTCCGTTGCAGACGATGTCGTACTGAAACGCCTTGATCGACAGAGGATCCTGTGTGTTCAGCGCCTCCAGTTCGCCTTGCGGCATGCTGAATGGATTATGGCTGAAGTCTATCTGACCGGTCTCTTCATTCACCTCATACATCGGGAAGTCGGTGACCCAACAGAAGCGGAAGGCGCCTGGTTCCGTCAAACCGAGTTCGTTGGCCAGCCTGGTCCGCACCGCCCCGGCAAACTTCTCCGCGACATCCTTCTTGCCGGCGACAAAAAATACCGCGTCGCCGGGCCCAGCGTTGGCCGCCGTGCCGATGGCCTCGGCTCTGTCGGTCTCCAGATTGCGCGCTATCGGGCCTTTCGCACCGTTATGGTCATAGATGATGTAGCCCAATCCACCGGCACCCTCGGCCTTTGCCCAGTCGTTCAGCTTGTCGAAAAAGCTCCGAGGCTGACCGCCGGCGCCAGGCGCGGCAATCGCGCGCACGATGCCACCCTGCGCGGCGATGCGGGCGAACAGGCCAAAACCGGAGCCGGCATAGTGTTCGGTGACATCGGCGATCCGGATCGGGTTCCGCAGGTCCGGCTTGTCGGAGCCGAATTGCAGCATGGCGACGTCGTAGGGAATGCGCGGGAAGGGCGGGGGCGTCACGGCGCGACCAGCGGAGAATTCCTCGAACACCCCGGCAATCACCGGTTCGATGGTGTTGAACACGTCTTCCTGGGTGACGTAGCTCATTTCGAAATCGAGCTGGTAGAACTCACCCGGCGAGCGGTCGGCGCGCGAGGCCTCATCGCGAAAGCAGGGTGCGATCTGGAAATAGCGATCGAAGCCCGCGACCATCAGCAACTGTTTGAACTGCTGCGGCGCCTGCGGCAGGGCATAGAACTTGCCCGGGTGCATCCGTGCCGGGACCAGGAAGTCGCGGGCGCCCTCGGGTGAGGACGCGGTCAGGATTGGCGTCTGGTATTCCAGGAAACCGGCGTCTGTCATGCGGCGGCGGAACGACGTGATGACCTGCGAGCGCAACACCATGTTGCGGTGCACCTTGTCCCGCCGCAGGTCAATGAAGCGGTATCGCAGCCTGATGTCTTCCGGGAACCGCTCGTCGCCGGCCACCTGCATGGGCAGCACCTCGGCGGCGGACTGCACCGTCAGTGCGGCTGTCCGCAGTTCGATCTCGCCAGTCGGCAGCCGTGGATTGATGGTGCCCGCATCGCGCATCACCACGTGACCCGTCACGGTGATGACGCTTTCCGGCCGCACCGCGTCGGCCGCCGCGAAGGCCGGGGACCCCGCGGGGAACACGCACTGGGTGATCCCGTAATGGTCCCGCAGGTCGATAAACAACAGCCCGCCGTGGTCGCGCTTCGAATGCACCCAGCCCGACAGCCGGACTTCGAGGCCGGAATTGACTGCTCTCAGGGCGCCGCATGTGTGGGTGCGGTAGGCGTGCATCGTCTGGTGTCCTGGCGAAACGCAATGTGTGAGGTGGTCACGGAAGGTGTCGCCGCGGTGGCCAGCGTTCCGGGGGCCGTATCACGGGCGGACACAAGCCTCGCCCGATCGCCCAAGTCAAGCAATTGCTGGTCGATCGGCCTGCCCGCCGGATCGGCCCGCCCGCTGGATCGGCCCGTCGGGTCAACTCAGTCCCCGAGACTGCCCGCGCGCGTGACGCTGGTGAATTCATCGTAGGCATCCTCCACCAGACTGACGTGGTGCAGCATCGCCGCATGGGCACCTGCCGCATCGCCGGTGAGGATCGCCCGCACGACGGACTCGTGTTCCGCGTAGGAGCGGGGCAGGCGGCCCAGGATGCGGAACTGCGCCCTGCGGAACGGCGCCAGTCGCCGCCGCAGTCCGGCGGTGAAATCGGCGATGACGCTGTTGTGGGCACCGGCGTACAGCGTGAGATGAAAAGTCTGATTGGCATCCGCGTAGGCATCCGGATCGCCTGAGCGGACCAGGGCGGCCATCCGCTCCTGCAGTTCCTGTAGGTGGCGGCGCTCGGTCGGGCTCATGCGGAGTGCCGCGAGGCGGGCGCACGACGCCTCCATTTCGGCCATCGCGACGAACATGGTCTCGAGGTCTTCCGGGGTCACCGCGGCGACCAGCGCGCCTCGGCGTGGCCGCAGGTCAATCAGACCGCTGGTGGCAAGCTGCCGCAGTGCCTCCCGCACCGGAGTCCGCGAAACGCCGAACCGCTGCGCCAGTTGCTGCTCGTCGAGGCGTGATCCGGGAACGAACTCGCCCGCCAGGATGGCATTCGAGATTTGCCCCGCAAGCTTTTCCGCCCGGGTCTGGTTCTCTGTCATCGGGGGTTTCGCCTTTTGGATTTTCCGCCCACACCATGACCGGGAAGGCAGAGGCCGGAAGTCGTCTCACATCTGAACCTATATAGCATGGGGAGTGCCGCGGGCGTGGTCACCGCAGGTCATCAACCGGCGCTTATCGGCGGGATTTTTTTTGTCAGGTGCGCGCAGGTCGTCTGGACGCTTGCCGTTGTATCTGAGTCCAGGCAGTCGGCGCCTCTCGGGAGAACAATGATTTTAGCGCGTGGTGTGTTAGCCGCGGGCCGCTGCTAGGTTATCCTGCCGTCATGAATGATATCTGGCGAGAGCTGTTCCATCTTCGCGCGGACGTGACCCTGGCGGTCGGTCTGATTCTGGCCATTGGCGTCACCATCCACATCCTGCTGACCAAGCGCGAGGTTGCCTCGGCGGTTGGCTGGATCGGTCTGGTCTGGTTCGCGCCGGTCCTCGGAGCCGTCAGCTACGCGCTGTTTGGCGTCAACCGGGTGAAACGCCGCGCCCAGTTGCTGCGTCCCCAGGACGACCGCCCTGACGAACCCGCCGCGCACCTGTCGGCGAACGTGGGCGGCGATCTGGCCTCACTGGTCGAAGGCGTTGGCCGCATCTCGGGACGGCCGCTCGTAATCGGGACCGTCGCGGAGATCTTTCAGAACGGCGATGCGGCCTATCCCGCCATGCTGGCGGCGATCTCGGAGGCAAAGCGAAGCGTTGGCCTGTCGTCATATATTTTCCGCGACGATCTTTGGGGCGGTCGCTTCATCGAGGCCCTGACCGAGGCGCACCAGCGCGGCGTCGCGGTTCGCGTCCTGATCGATGGGATCGGCGGCGGCTGGATCCTGTCACGCACCTATCACCGGTTGCGGCGCCACGGGGTCAAAGCCGCCCGTTTCATGCATTCGCTGCTGCCTTGGCGCATGCCCTTCGTTAATCTGCGCTCTCATAAGAAGCTTCTGGTGATCGACGGGTCGGTTGGGTTCACCGGTGGCATGAACATCGCCGACGAGAACGTCATGGCGACCCATCCGAAAGTGCCGGTGCAGGATCTCCATTTCAGGATCGAGGGGCCGGTCGTGGCCCAGCTTGCCGAAGCGTTCGCGCAGGACTGGGAATCCGAGGCAAATGAGAGCCTGGCCGGTGACGCCTGGGACCCGGCCGTCGAAAGTGGCGGCGTCTCGCTGGCCCGGGTGATCGATTCCGGACCGGACGAGGACCTCGAGAAGATCGAGTTCGCGGTGCTCCAGGCGGTTGCCTGCGCCCGCACCAGCATCGCCGTGATGACGCCGTATTTTCTTCCCGATCAGCGATTGATCACGGCGCTGTCGTTGGCCGCGATGCGCGGGGTGGCGGTTGACCTGGTGATCCCTGAAAAAAGCAATCATCGGTTGGTGGACTGGGGCGCCCGCGCAAATTCCGGGCCGGTGCTGGCCGAGGGTGTCCGGATCTGGCAAAGCCCTCCGCCATTCAACCACACCAAGATCATGGTCGTTGACGCTGTCTGGTGCCTGATCGGCAGCGCCAACTGGGACATACGCTCGTTCCGGCTCAACTTCGAGCTGTGCATGGAGGTGTACGATCGTGATCTGGCGACCGACCTCATGGCACTTATGCGGGCCAGGCGCGGCTCGCCGCTCACCGAATCTG
Source organism: uncultured Alphaproteobacteria bacterium (assembly GCA_963758415.1). Classification (GTDB taxonomy): domain Bacteria; phylum Pseudomonadota; class Alphaproteobacteria; order Acetobacterales; family Acetobacteraceae; genus Rhodopila. Next base: position 147,483 of record CAVWVL010000003.1, read on the forward strand.
ACCTGAATGACCGCCCGCTGCTCGTCAAATTGCGCGACGCAGGGGCGCGACTGATGTTACCTTACCTGTGAATACAGATGCCAGACGGAACCAGGCGGCATATTTGTCGACGGTGCCGTGAAGCCGCTCGATGGACTGAGGACAGTTATGTTAAGAGAGTTGTTGCGCTGCGCCATTCGTTACCCCCATTTACGAACCACATGACCAAACTCATCAGTTGGAACCTGCTTCGTCTCACCGGCGCCTCGCTGGACGACATAGCCCGCCTGATTCGCCGGGAACGGCCCGACCTTCTCCTCATGCAGGAAGTCACATCCGAGATGGATGAACTGACCAGCCACGTTGGCGGCCAGTATCACCGCAGCCCGCTGCCGGGCCGTATCCACGGCCTCGCGGTCTGGACACCGGTGCCACTCGCGACCCGGCCCGTGGTGCTGCCGCTGCCGTCCGGAGCAATGTTTGAGCGGGTCTGCCAAATCATCGAGCTTGAGGCGATCACCGTCGCCAACGTGCATCTGTCGCACGGTCAACTGCTCAATCGGCGCCAGCTTCGCAGCATCGCGAAGACCTTGCCGTATCGGGCCGCGGTGGTGGGGGATTACAATCTCGTAGGACCGGCGCTGCTGCCGGGCTTTCGCGATGTCGGGCCGCGCGAACCCACCCACGTGGCGGGCGACATGGTGCCACTACGGATCGACAGATGCCTCGTCCGAGGCGTGGCGTGCCTGGGGGCCAGTGCGTTGCTGCGAGAAGCGTCGGATCATCGGCCGATCATGGTGAAGCTTGACGTCGTCGCGCCCGCCCGTGCGTCGGAAGCAGCCTCGGCCCTGGCGTTGGCGTAACCTCTCCACCAGTGCGTTGACCTGCTTTATCGCTTGCGACGCGACCCAACACAGGATACCGGGCTGGGCGATTACCGGCGACGCGCTACGAGCGGTTTGTCAGCGCAATTGTGGCCGCATGAAATTGGCCCAATCCCGGAAGCGTCCCCATCATCGGCCAAAGGATCTCAGCACATGAAGTTATCCGCTCGCAACCAACTCGGCGGCACCATCAAGGCCGTAAAACCCGGTGCGACGACCACCCACGTCACGATCGAGATATCCGCGGACGTGACCATCACCGCCTCGATAACGAACGAAGCGGCCGAGGAACTGGCGCTCAAACCCGGCATGAAAGCGTTTGCCGTCGTCAAGGCGTCCGACGTCATGGTGGGCGTCTGAGATTGGATTATCCTTCCGTCAGCCTGTAGTCGGAATCGCCTGGTGGCCGAGTGGGGCCAGCCTTGCCCGGAATTACCCGGTCAAACGTCAAGCCGGTAGCCGTCGCCGTCTCGAACAACCCGCCCCGCCGTCGCGCCCGCAAAATGCGTGCCGATGACCAGAACGGGGGACCCAGCCAGCCGTTCGAACATCAAGCGACGCGTCTGAATGCCGCAGGCCGGGTCGCTGTCAGCCGTCGTCTCCCACTCGGGGTGAGCGATCTGGCAGGGGTGGTGCATGAAGTCGCCGGTGATCAGTCCCTGCTCGCCTTTTGAGCCGATCATCACGCTGACATGGCCCGGTGTGTGGCCAACCGTCGGAACAAGACTGATCTCGTCGCAGATTCGCTCGGTGGTTTCGACCAGCGTCGCCAGCCCGGCCTCGACGATCGGATTGACCGAATCCATCAGGATATTCTGCATGTCCGGGCGATCCTGCACCGACCGCCAGTAATCATACTCAGTGCGGCCCATCAGGTACTTTGCACGCGGAAAGGTCGGCACCCACTTGCCGTCAACTTTCATCGTGTTCCAGCCGACATGGTCGACATGCAAATGCGTGCATAACACGGTGTCGATCGACTCCGGGGGAAAGCCCGCATCGGCCAGATCGGCCAGGAACGGGCCATCGCGGTCATTCCAGTGAGGAATCCGCCGGTTCTGCTTGCCGTTGCCCAGACAGGTATCGACGATGATCCGCCGCGTTGGCGTCTGCACGACGAACGAGTGAATGCTCATGCGCAGCCGGCCGTTCTCGTCGGCGAAATGCGGCCGCAGCCAGGCGATCGGCAAAATCGTCTCCGGCGTCGCCTGCGGCAGCAGGAAGCGGCTGCCCCCGGTCATCTCCAACTCGACGATCTTGGTGACGGTGACGTCGCCGATGGTCCATTTCATACCAAGCGCCCCTCCCAAACCACCCTATCTCGGTTCGCGTGACTTGTGCCAACCGGCGCCCTCCATCAGGATCGGACGGCCAGCAACAGGATATCCGGTGGGATATTCGGAGGAAACACATGGCTTTGCACATTGACTACTACGCATCACTGAACTCGCCCTGGACACATCTGGGAGCGGCCCGCATCGAGGCGATGGCGATGGCCAACAATGCCAGCCTACGCATCTTCCCGGTCGATTTCGGCGCCATCTTCTCGCAATCGGGCGGCTTGCCCCTGCCCAAGCGGGCGCCGCAACGGCAGGCCTACCGGCTGATGGAGCTGCGACGCTGGCGCGATCACCTTGGCATCCCGATCAAGATCGAGCCGAAATTCTTCCCGGCAAGCGAAACAGCGTCCGCCGGGTGCGTGATCGCCGTGCGGGAGACAATAGGCGACCAGCCGGCAATCAAGCTGGCGCACCGTGTGCTCAAGGCGCTGTGGCAGGAGGACAAGAATCCGGCGGATCCGGCCACCCTGGCCGCACTGATTTCCGAAATCGGCCTCGATGCCGGGCAGATCATGAAGCTGGGGGCCGAACCGCGCTGGGCCGAGCAGCGGGTGGCCGATACGAAGGCGGCGCTGGACCGGGGCGTGTTTGGCGCGCCCGGCTATGTCATCGGTGATGAGATCTTCTGGGGTCAGGACCGGCTCGAGTTCGTCGAGCGTCGCCTGGCACGCGGTTGATGCGCGTCTTCACCGTCCTGCCGCAACGCCATTGGCGGGATACCAAGAGAGCCGCCCGGGAGGCCGAAGCCGCAGGGTTCGACGCGCTGATGACGGTGGAGCTTGGCCACGACCCGCTGGCCCCGCTCGCGGTCGCCGCGCTGGCGACCGATCGGGTTGAGCTGACCCCCTCGGTCGTCGTCGCCTTTCCGCGTAGCCCCACCACGCTGGCTCAGCAGGCCTGGGACATCCACGCCAACTCCGGCGGACGCCTCGTGCTCGGCCTTGGCAGCCAGGTGAAGGGCCACAACGAGCGGCGGTTCGGCATTCCGTGGACCGCGCCAGCGCCGCGCATGCGCGACTACGTCCAGGCACTGCGGGCGGTTTTGCGCTGTTGGGAAACCCGGGGCAAGCTGGACTTCGACAGCCCGCACTACAAGCTTTCACTGATGACGCCAGATTTTTCGCCCGAGCCGACCGGTTTGCCAATGGTTCCGGTGACAGTTGCCGCCGTCGGGGAGGCCATGTTGCGCGTGGCCGGCCAGGTCGGCGACGGGGTCCGGCTGCATCCGCTCTGCTCGCGCGCCTATCTCGAGCAGGTGTGCATGCCGCACATGATGGAGGGCATGCGTCGAGGCGGCCGGTCGCGACTGAATTTCGACGTGCACGGCGGCGGTTTCGTCTGCACGGGGCCCGACGCCGCGACAGTCGCCGCCGAAATGGAAAAGGCTCGGAGGCGCATCGGCTTCTATGGTTCCACACGGACCTATTTGCCGATTCTGGCACTGCACGGCCTGGAGGATCTGGGTCTGAAACTGCATGCCATGTCGGTGAAGGGCCAGTGGGATCAGATGGCGGCCGAAATCTCCGACGATACTGTCCGCATCTTCGCCGCCTGCAGCCCGTACCAAACGCTCGCCGCAACGATCGCTGAGCGTTTCGGTGGCGCCGCCGACTCCATCGATATTCATTTACCGGTCGATACTTCGGTCGGCCTGGCACGGGAACTGGTGTCGGACATCCGCCGTATCCCGCACACCTTCGCCGGGTTCAACACGAACTGGTAGGGCAACGACAATGGCGACGCCAATGTTCCGCTTTGACCCGGTTGAGCTGCCGCCCGAGGCGCTCGCGCTTCGTGCCGAGGTCCGTGCATTCATCAAGCAGCAAGAGCGGGTCATGGGTTTTGGCCAGGACGGGTTCAACCGGGAATTCAGCCGAGCGATGGGTGAGCGCGGTTGGATCGGTATGACGTGGCCGAAACGATACGGTGGACACGAGCGCTCAGCGTTCGAACGCTACGTCCTTATCGAGGAGATGCTGGCAGCCGGCGCGCCGCTTTCCTCGCACTATATCGCGGATCGGCAGAGCGGACCGAACATCCTTCGTTTCGGCACCGAGGAGCAGAAGCAATTTTTCTGCCCCAGGATCGCCGCCGGTGAACTGACCTTCTGCATCGGTATGAGCGAGCCGAACTCCGGCTCCGATCTCGCCGGGACCCGAACCCGCGCGGTCAAGGTCGATGGCGGCTACCGGATCAACGGCACCAAACTCTGGACCTCGAACGCGCACCGTTCGGATTATGCGATCCTGTTCTGCAAGATGGCGGGCGACGGGAAGGAGGAACCGGACCGGCACGCCGGCGCAACGCAGTTCCTGCTGGATCTCAAGTCTCCGGGCCTCGACATCAGGCCGGTGCTCAACCTGTTGGGCGAGCATCATTTCAACGAAATCTTCCTGACCGACGTGTTCGTGCCGGATAATCGTTTGTTGGGTCGTGAAGGCAACGGTTGGAACCAGGTCACCAGCGAGCTGGCGTTTGAACGCAGCGCACCCGACCGGTTCCTGGTGCTGTTTCAGTTGCTGCGCGAAATGGTCCGCATGGCCGGTCCAACGCCGGACAAGGCGACCGCGGCGGCGATCGGAAAACTGATCTCGCAGTTGGCAACGCTGCGAAGCATGTCGCTGTCGATCGCCGGGATGTTGTCGGAAGGCCTGCAGCCAAATAACGAGTCCGCCGTCGTCAAGGACCTTGGGACGCGATACGAGCAGGACATCCCGGTAGTCGCTCGGCAGTTGTTTCCAACGGAACCGGACCTGGAGGCGGTGGACGCCTACGTCACGATGATCGCCCGCGGCACGATGAACGCGCCCCGCTTTTCGATCCAGGGCGGCACACGGGAAATCCTGCGAGGGATCATCGCTCGCGGCCTGGGCCTGCGCTGAAAGGAGCGTCCGACATGGCGATTCGTGACGAAACCAGGATGCTGCTTGAAAGCATGACGCGGCTGTTCGAGGACAAGTCCACCAAGACGGTGATCGACCGCGCCGAGATCGGAACGTTCGCCGATGATCTGTGGCGGGCGGTCGCCGAAACCGGCGTGCCGCTGGCCGCCCTGCCGGAGTCCGCCGGGGGTGCCGACGCCGAATGGTCCGACCTTTATGCGGTATTGCGGCTGGCCGGCCGCTATTCCGCGCCGATCCCGCTTGCGGAAACAATGCTGGCCGGCTGGATCGCCTCGAGTGCAGGACTTGATCCTTCAGACGGACCAATGAGCGTCGGACCGGTGAGAATACGCGATCGGCTGTCGCTGGAGCGTGACGGCAACGGCTGGCGCCTGTCGGGTTTGGCGGGGCGGCTGCCGTACGCCTCACATGCAGCGAAGACGGTCCTGATAGCGGACGGCCCGGATGGGGAAATGGGCGTCGTGCTGGATGGCATCGGGGGCGCCTCGGTGACGGCGGGAAAGAACATCGCCAACGAGGCCCGCGACACGTTGACATTCGACGCCGTGCGCCTGCCGGCGGACAGCGTCGGGCCGCTGGGGCAGGGGGTTTCGCGTGACGGACTATATCGCCGCGGCGCGTTGGCTCGTGCGGTCATGATGTCGGGCGCGTTGGAGCGTGCCATGGACCTGGCGGTGAACTACGCGCAGGAACGTGTGCAATTCGGTCGCCCGATCTCCAAGTTCCAGGCGGTGCAGCAGAATCTGGCGGTGCTCGCCGGACAGACGGCGGCGGCGGTCGCTGCCGCCAACCTGGGGATCGAGGCGCTTGGCAAGGACGACGCTGAACGCGAAACGTTCCTGATCGCGATCTCCAAGACGAGGGTGGGCGAGGCGGCGACGCTGGCCTGTGAGATCGCGCATCAGGTGCACGGGGCCATCGGCTTCACCAAGGAATACGCGTTGCAGCTTTCGACCCGGCGGCTGTGGTCGTGGCGCGAGGAGTTCGGGTCGGACCCGGAATGGGCCACGCAGGTCGGTTACTATGCCTGTGCAAACGGCGCCGACGGGCTGTGGGAGATGTTGACCGCGGAGTGAGGTCAACGCGGGTCGTCAATTCTCTTGTGTCATCCCCGTGCTTGGCACGGGCCTGCCCCTGCGAAGCATGCCCTTGGCGCAGGTCGAAGGCGGGGGAGCCACGACTGGAGGGTCGCGTAGGCAAAGTCATCGACCCCGACCCCGAGCTTGTTCCTACGGCACCCGCGACCGAGTCTCCGCGCTCAAAATCTTAGGAATCACCACGTCGGCCGTCGCAAGACAGGTCAAGGTGTCGGGTCGTGCCTGATCAGATCGCGATCGCATAAGCCGGCCGACGCGGGTCGGCGCCGGCACCGATCAGCCCGGTTTCGGGATCAGTCAGGATCGCCTCGACCGAACCCGCGAGCCAGGTCCAGTCCGGCCAGTCCTGGATGACATGTCCCCGCGACGCCAGTTCATTGCGTGTCGTCTTGTCGATACGGCCCTCGACCGCCAGGCGCCCCGGGAAATACTGGAACGGCGCGAATGACGAAGGAAAATTATAGGAGGCAACACGGGGTGCCTCGATCGCACTCTGCAAGTCCATGCCAAAATGTACCACGTTGAGCAATACCTGCAACATCGCCTGGATCTGCACATCGCCACCCGGGGTACCGAATGGCATCACGCCGCCTGATTCGGTCACCAGCAGCGCGGGGTTAGGCGTTAGGCGCGGGCGCTTGCCCGGTGCCACGCCGGCCGGGTGGCGCGGATCGGGGCGACTCTGCGATCCGCGACCAGAAGGCGCGATGCCGAGCCCGGGCACTACCGGAACGTTACCGGAACCATCTGACGGGGTGGCGCTGAATGCGTTGCCCCACCGGTCCACGACGCAGCAATACGAAGTGTCCGCCTCCACCTTCGGCAATTCTTCGTGACTTGATAGATACGAACCGTCCACCGGCTTCACCACCGTAGAAGCATTGAGCGGCGCCGGCATCCGCCCAAACGCCCGGTCGTCCCGTACCGCTGCCACCCGGCGGGCGATGGTTGCAGGATCGAGCAGATGGTCGATCGGGACCTCGACAAAACGCGGATCGCCGAAATGATATTCCCGGTCGGCCAGCGCAAGATCGAGGCATTCGACGATCCGATGGAGGTAGTCGGCCGAGTTATGCGTCAGTCCGTTGATCCCAACACGTTCGACCAGTGCCAGCGCCTGCTGCAGCGCTGGGCCCTGGCACCACGGTCCACAGGTGATGAGTTCATGTCCGCGCCAGCGTCTTCTCACGACGGGCTCGATCGCCGAACGGTATTCGGCCAGGTCGTCCATCGACAGGTAACCGCCGTGTTCGCGCTGAAAGCCAACGATCGCACGCGCAATGTCGCCGCGGTAAAAGGCATGGTGCGCCGCATCCAGGCCGGCCAGCCGATCCGGTCCGGCAGCGCGGTCCTGATCAGCTATATACTGCAACGTCCGAGCCAGGTCCGATTGCACGAATTTTTCATCTGCCCTCGGTGGCCGGCCGTTAGGCAGGAACACCGCACGGTTTGACTCCCAGCGGCGATATTCCGCCTCATGCGAGGCGATTGAAGCCGCCAACAGCGGATATACCGAGAAGCCTTCGGCGGCGAAACGGATGGCGGACGCCGCGACGTCGGCGAAGCGCATCGTCCCGTGGCGCCGCAGGGCGGTGATCCAGGCGTCCGGAGCGGCCGGCACGACAGTGCGCAACACGCCGTCGGGAATCTCGCCGCCATGCTGTCGCATGAACAGGTCGGCCGGCAGTGACTTTGGCCACCAGCCAAGCCCTGCGATGCTTTCGGTCGTTCCGTCGGCGAGCCAGATCAGGATCGGTGCGACACCCGCGACATTAACCAGATCAGGCTGCAGCACGCCCAGCGCGATACCGGCCGCCACGCCGGCATCGATCGCATTCCCGCCGGCCTCCAGTATCGAAAACCCGGCCGAAGCAGCAAGATAGTGCCCGGCCGAGATGGCGTGCCGGGTGCCGTGAATGGTCGGGCGATGGGTCATGCGCCGTCTCCTCGAACACATCGTGAGCTAGATCACAGCACCAATCCTCAGCTCTCGGCAATGCTTGAATTGGGCCTGGATCGCGCTCCAAGGGAAGCAAATCAACAAGGGGAAAATCATGACGACAACAGTCTATTTCGCGACCAACCGGATCGTGAAAGGCGCCTCCGATCAGTGGCGAAACTATACGATCGGAATCGCCGCGCCATCAGATCCGACCCAGGTGACATACGGTACAGCGTTCATTGATGACAGCAACCTGACGGCGAATACGACCGGATTGATCACACAACTCCAGGACGTGCAGCAGGGCGGCTTCAGCCAGCAGGCAATCGACGATCTTTCCAGTCCGGGCCGCAACCTGCTCATATTCATCCACGGCTTCGACAATAGTTTCGAGGAGGCCCTCACCCGTGCCGCGTTCAATCGAGCATGGTTTGCCGCTTCCAACCGAAAAGCGGCCGACACCACCGTTGTCGCCTTCAGTTGGCCTTCCGCGGGCAAGCTGATCAGTCTGCCATTCCTCGATCGCGACTATCGGCGAGATCAAACCATGGCTGGACAATCGGGCCAGCACATCAGCAGTTTCTTCACTCGGCTTCAACCCATTATCGAGAGTGCGCGGGCCCAGGGCAGGCGCGTGTTTCTGCTGGCGCACAGCATGGGGAACTGGGCTCTGGCGGCCGCGATAGAAAGCTGGTTCGCGCACGGCAATGGCGATGCCCTGCTGTTCGATGAGGCGATGCTTGCCGCGGCCGACGAAATCTACACCACTTTTCAGTTCGAGCCTTCCGGCAGGCTCAGCGGCCTGAACCGCCTGGCCACGCGGATCTCGACTTATTATGCCGTCCTGAAACTCAGCATGGCTGTGAACCTCGGAGCAAAGCGTTTGGGTCAGGACGGCCCGCACAAGAGGTTCGATACGACGGTGTATCCGTCTGACAAGTACCGTATGGTGGACTGCACTCGCTTTGAAGACTACGACTTCAACCTGGCGAGTTCCCACCAATACTACCGTTGCTCGCCAGGTGTCAGGGCGGACATGGCGGTCGCCATGGGTTGACCGCGCATCAAGTCAAAAAGCCTCGCCCCGGGGCCGGGCGATGCCGAAAAGGCTGCCCTGATTGAATATCTGAAGACTTTTTGGTTAGGCCAGTGGATCGATCAGGCGAACTGCGCTTTCATGGCGGCCAGGCAACTGGACCGAGGGGGCACCGCCATGCACGCCATTCGTATTGATCGGGGTAAGCGGCTTTGCGACGAGCCGAATTGTGGTCACAACCGGTACCATCCGGATATCGCCCCATTGGTGGAAATCAATCCAGGCGAAGAGATCGCGCTGGAAACACGCGATGGGGTCGACGGCCAGATCACCCCGGGCTCCGTAGCCGCCGATCTTGCCAACCTCGATACCGGCGCGGTGCATCCACTGACCGGACCGGTGTTCGTCAAGGGCGCCATGCCCGGCGATATCCTGGAGATCGAATTCACCGACATCATTCCCCAGCCGACCGGATTCACCGCCATCGTGCCAGGGCTCGGCTTTTTGCGCGACGTGATGACCGAGCCGTTCCTGGTTCACTGGCAGATCAAGGACAACTGGGCGACCTCGGCGCAACTTCCCGGGGTGCGCATCCCTGGCGCCCCGTTCATGGGTGTCTCCGCGGTGGCGCCGTCAGCGGAGCAACTGGTGGCGTGGACTGCCCGCGAGCAGCGCGTCATCGACCGCGGAGGCTTCGCGCTGCCACCGGATCCCGCCGGCGCGGTGCCCACCGGACCTTGCGGTCTGGCCGGCCTGCGTACACTGCCGCCGCGTGAAAACGGCGGGAATTTCGACGTCAAGCAACTCACCAAAGGGGCCAAGCTCTACTTGCCCGTGTTGACGGAAGGCGGATTGTTCTCCACCGGCGACGGACATTTTGCCCAGGGAGATGGCGAGGTTTGCGTCACCGCGGTCGAGATGGGCGCGACCGCGGTCGTCCGTTTCCAGGTCCACAAAGGTCTGGCGGCGTCGCGAAAATTCAGCGCGCCGGTGTTCTCGCGCACCACCTACTTCACCGATCCGCGCTTCGCAGCCCCGGAACGATTGCTCGGCGTCATGGGGATGCCGATCAACGCCGCTGGCGAGATCGAGGCGGAAAACCTGACGCTCGCCTGCCGCAACGCCGTGCTCAACATGATGGAACTGCTGCAGGAGCGCGGCTTCAGCCGTGAGCAGGCCTACGTGATCTGCAGCGTCGCCGTCGATCTACGTGTGTCCAATGTGGTGGACGTTCCCAACTACGTGGTTTCCGCCCTGTTGCCTGAGGCGATCTTCGACGCAGCCTGACGAAACGCTCCCTGCCAAGGATCAGCGACCGCCGGTGGCACCATCCCTGCATGTCCACTAGATCGTTTCCCGCGCCGGGAACGGGAAATCGTCCGAGCGCCGTCGCTGAGTCCCGAGCATGGATCCACCATCGAACAGGATGGCTATTTTGACCAAGAATTCGTTCAGGCGTTGGCCCGAGATTTCCACAAGTTGTCGTCCTTATAGGCGCCACCGGCGACCTGTCTCAACGGAAACTGTTGCCCGGCCTGTTTCACCTGTCGAGCGTCGGCTTCATCCCTGGCTGCCGGATCATCGGCGTCTCGCTCGACGATCTCGACCCCGACGGCTTTCGGATGCTCACGCGAGAGGCACTCAATAACTTCTCCACGCGAAAAGTGGACGAGGCCCAGTGGACAAGTTTTGCGGAGACGCTCGACTATATTCCAATGGCGGCCGGCGCGCAGTCCCTCAGGGCGGCGGTGGATAAAGCCGAGGCAGCATTAGGCCATGAGGCGCGTCGGGTGCACTATCTGAGCGTCCCTCCAAATGCCGCCTTGATGGCGGTGCGAATGCTGGCGGAGGCCAAGCTTGTCGAGCGGTCACGGATCATCATGGAGAAGCCTTTCGGCGTCGATCTGGACAGCGCGGTGTCGCTAAACGCCACGCTGCACGAGGTCTTCTCCGAGAGACAGATCTTTCGGATCGATCATTTCCTGGGCAAGGAACCGGCACAGAATATCTTGGCGTTCCGTTTCGCCAACGGGCTGTTCGAACCGATCTGGAACCGGAATTTCATCGACCATGTGCAGATCGACGTCCCCGAAACCCTCGGGCTCGGCAAACGTTCAGGATTCTACGAGACCGTCGGGGCCTATCGGGACATGGTGGTGACGCATCTGTTTCAGATTCTGGGCTTCATGGCGATGGAGCCCCCGACAGCCCTGGAACCAGCGCCCATTAGCGAAGAAAAGAACAAGGTCTTTCGCAGTCTGTTGCCGCTCGATCCAAAGGACGTCGTGCGCGGGCAATATACCGGATACCGCTCCGAACCCGGCGTCGATCCGGAATCCGATACCGAAACTTTCATCGCGTTGAAATGCTCGATCGACAACTGGCGCTGGGCCGGCGTACCGTTCTTCCTCCGCACCGGAAAGCGGCTCGCGGAGGGACAGCGGATCATTTCGATCGCCTTTCGCGAACCACCCAAGAGCATGTTTCCCACTGGATCGGGCGTCGGTGCGCAAGGCCCGGACCATTTGACGTTCGATCTGGCGGATGCGTCGAAGATGTCACTATCTTTCTACGGCAAACGTCCCGGCCCCGGCATGCGGCTGGACAAACTGAGCCTGCAGTTCGCCATGCACGATACCGGTTTGATCGGCGACGTGCTGGAGGCCTATGAGCGCCTGATCCTCGACGCGATGCGCGGCGACCACACGCTGTTCACGACGGCCGAGGGTATCGAGCGCCTGTGGGAAGTCTCGACACCTTTGCTGGAAGCGCCTCCGCCGGTTCGCCTTTACGTGCCGGGATCATGGGGGCCAAAATCTGTCCATCAGCTCGTCGCGCCGCATGCCTGGAGGCTGCCCTTCGAGAGGGCGTGGCGCGATCCAAATACTACGGGCGGTTGAGGTGGATCGTCCCGACCGCCCTGGCGCGACTTGGACGCCCATTGGCTCGCAGCGGCCGATTCCAGTTGCAGCGTGAACGCGACCAAGAGAACGCTACTAAGAGTTTGCCAAACGAAATCTCTGGATTGCGCCGGCCGCGCGCGGTCGGCCGTCCCGGCGGCGCCTAATCCAGCGCGATCTCGTGATACGCGTCCGCCGCCACCGCATCGCAGTGCTCGCGATACGCCGGGTAGCCGCCGCTGTAGCGCATGATCTTGCGGGTCTGCTTGCCATCGACGTTGCGGTTGATGCCAGTCATCCAGGAATCCACCTCATTGGCCAGCAATCCCTGGCCCATCGCCTTGACATGCTCGGTCCAGCGTTCCGTCCCCGCCCGGGTCGCCTCGATCCGCGTCAGGCCGTGGTCGCGCGCATGCCGAATGAGGTCGGTCACCCAGTTGACGTTGTATTCCGCGGCGCGCGGAAAATTGCCCAGGCCGGCATGCGGACCCATCGCCATCAGCATGTTGGGAAAGCCTTCGACCAGGACACCAAGATAGGTCTGGGGCCCGTCGCGCCATACGTCCTTCAGCCGGCGCCCGTCGACTCCCCTGATATCGATGCGGTCGAAAGCACCGGTGATCGCGTCGAAGCCGGTCGCATAGATGATCATGTCGAACTCGTAATAGGCATCGCTGGTCTTGATGCCATAAGGCGTGATGCGCTCGATCGGCGTCTCGTTGATATCGACCAGTTTGACATGGGGCTGATTGTAGACCTCGTAATAATGCGTCTCGAGCGGCAGCCGCCGTGTCCCAAAGCCATGGTTCTTCGGGATCAGTCTCTCCGCCACAACGGGATCCTTCACTCGCTGTCGGATCTTGCGCGCAACAAACTCGGAAATCAGCGCGTTCGCGTCACGATCCACCAGAATGTCGCGGAAGTTCGCCTGCCAGATGCCGAAGCCCGGTTCGCCATACAGCTTCTCCCAGAACGCCTCCCGTTCCTCAGGCGTCACCTCCAGGGCGGAGCGTGGATCGGGGCTGTGGATGAAACAGCCAGGGGTTTCATGGCACAGCGCGAAGATTTCAGGATAGCGCGTCCGTATCTGGCGCATCTCCTCCTCGCCGATCCTGGCGTTGTGCAGCGGCGCGCACCAGTTGGGGGTGCGCTGGAACACCGTCAGTTGGCCGACTTCACTGGCGATGGTCTGGATCGTCTGCACCGCGGTCGCGCCGGTGCCGATCACCGCGACGCGCTTGCCCTCGAAGTTCACTGGTTCCTTCGGCCAGTGCGCGGTGTGGCACGCCTGGCCCTTGAACGTGTCGACGCCCGGGATGCGCGGCAAGGTCGGCGCGGAGAGCACGCCAATGGCGGTAATCAGCAGGCGTGTGCTGTAGTGCCTGCCGTCGTCCAGAGTGATGTCCCAGGTCCGCGTTTCCTCGCGGTAGTGCGCGGCGCTGACACGGCTGCGGAACTGGATGTCGCGGCGCAAGTCGAACTTGTCGGTGACATAGTTGAGGTAGCGCTCCGTCTCGGGCGCCCCCGCGAAGTGTTCGGCCCAGTCCCATTCCTCGAGCAGTTCCCGCGAAAAGGAATAGCCATAGGTCCAGCTTTCAGAATCGAAGCGCGCGCCGGGGTAGCGGTTCCAGTACCAGGTGCCACCGACATTGGTGCCGGTCTCGAACACAAGAGCCTTGAGACCGAGCTCGCGTAGCTTGTAGAGCTGGTAAAGACCGGAAACGCCGGCCCCGATGATGACCGCGTCCAAAACCGCGGTCGCATCCGTGTCAGCTTCGCGCTCCAGCACCTGTGAGGTGACCATGCTTCTTCCCCTGAACAAGGCCGGAATCTTCTCGCCTTTCGGCCGCTGCCGCAAGAGCGGCGGGTCTGCCACACCATGACACGGACTGCGGCGGGATGGATCTTGGCTGTCTGGTAATGCTGATTTGGCCTTTCATATTGGTCCAAGAATAAGCATCCGGCCTGTTGGTGGGATTGGCGATCAAACTCCCCCCGACGTCGCCGGCCAACGGCAGGTGTGGACCGGCGCGCGCACCATCGGCCGCTGGACATTTCCGCCCAGGACGTAACGACCAACGCGCGGCTGGGGTGCGCCACGGAGCCCCAACAGGCGGTGGTCCGCAGCGTTGGCTAACATCGAGCCGTCGAGCCAGACAGCGGGGTCGGCCGCTTCCGCGAGGCGCGCTTTCAGTTGCGCGGCAGTCCAGCCCACTCCGCCGATTGCCAGCAGTAGAATTGAGACTATTGCGAGAGGCGCGAAGATACCGCGCTGTATCTTACTCGCACGACGCGGAGCTTGGCTAAACATGCTTTGACCTCTGGCTTTCAACGAGCGGGACGACCCCGCCGGTCCAGACTTAATTCCAATCCTCACCGCCTGGTCTGAAGTAGTTCAGAGCCCGGATGCTGTCTTGGCGAGATCGGCCGTGAATTTCCGTTTGTTGCCAGATTGCCCAAAGAGGGGTCACATTGCGCCAAGGGGGAATGAGAAATGTCGCTGGCTTCGGTCGCGGTGTTCGCAGGCATGACCAGCGAGGCGTTCAGCCAGTTGGAGCGTGGCAGCACGGTCCTGGAGCCGCGCGAGGGCGCAATGATCTTCGCGCAGGGCGATGCGTCCGAACTCGCTCTATGCGATCATCGGGGGGGACGGGTATGTCCGCATCGGAGCCGTCGACCGAAACGGCAAGGCCTTGATGGTCGAGGTGCTTCGCGCTGGCGAGATTTTCGGCGAAATCGGCGTGATCGACGGTGCTCCCCGTTCCGCGACGGCGGTGGCCGACGGCAGGCTGCAACTGGCGAAGATCCCGCGGGCGGTGTTTCTCGCTGCTCTCGCAACCGCTCCGACGGTTGGGGAGGCGCTCTGCCGGAAGCTGGCGCAGCGGCTGCGGCGGACCTATGAGTTGTTCCAGGATGCCGCTTTCGAGACGCTGGAAGTCCGCCTGGCACGGCAGGTGCTGTATCTTGCGGCCAACAAAGGCCGAGCGACCCAGGACGGATTGCGGTTGACCGCTCGGCTTCGCCAGGCGGACCTGGCCGATCTCCTCGGCGCGACCACGCGAAGCATCATCACCATTCTGAACGCGTGGCGCACCGCCGGTTTGGTCGTCTACGACACCGAGCGGGCGCTGTTGACGGTGAAAGACATCGCGGCAATGCAGGCAATCGTCGAACTCAATCACAAGCGATAACCGCAACCGCGCCAGGCGGCGCGTTCCGACGATGTGAAACACTTCAGAGATATTGCCCCGCGTCTCGGGTCATTCTCGGTTCGTCAGCAGCGCCGGGTCAAAAACCCGGAAGCTCGGACAAAACGACCACAACGCGTGTCACAAGGATGCGCACTGGTCCGTCTAGTGGTTCTCGTTGGTTCGCCAGTACCTGGAGAAGTCGCATGCGCCGCTTGGTCCTTTCCGCAATCGTAGTCGTCGGAACTGTTGCGGCGGCGCGGCCAACATTTGCCAATCCCATAGCCGTAACCGTGCCGGACTACGCTCAAGCCGCCGCCGAAGTCACCAATCAGCCTGCTCAACCAGTCGCATGGTCGCCGTCATCAGATGCGACGACGGCCCCGGTCGGGTTCGGCTGGGGTTAGGGCAGGGCAGGGAAACGCCGATCGAGAAGGAGAGTGATATGTGCTTCATTCTGGCAGGTTGCGTGTTCCTGGTGGCAATACTCGCAAGTGTTGTCGTCGAGGATGGCGGAGACGTCAGGCGACCGGCGGCACGGCGCGGTCTCTCGCCGTTTGACGGGCCGTGAACGGAACGGCCTTGATCGGCGTTCGGCCTGCCATTAGTGCTTTCCAACCAGTGTCCATCCGACCTGTCTGCCGCGAACGTCACGACCGGCGCATGGCATCCCGGCCGGTATTACGAAACAGGCTAGAGAGGCTGCCAGCAGAGGATGACAATGATGGACCGGTCTCAATCCAAGCTGGGCCTGCGTCCCTTCGCCGTCGCGATCACCCTCGCGGCGGCGCTGACGGCTTCGTTGCAAGCGCGTGCCGCTGACTTTGGCGCCAATAAATCCGAACTCGTCCGCGGCCTGCTGCCCACTGTAGTCAATATCTCCGTCAGAAAAGCCCAGTGGCAAGATACCGCCACCGCGATGGTGGGCGCTGAGGTGCCAGCCACGGGTGCCGGCCCCACCGTAAAGACCTTCGTAGGCTCGGGCTTCATCATCGATGCGACGGGGGTCATCGTGACCAACTATCATGTGATCGAGGATGCGTTCGAAATCACCGTGACACTCTCCGACGGGACACGCCTGGCGGGCAAGCGACTGAGCGCGTCTCGCACTGTCGATCTGGCACTGGTGAAGGTGGAGACGGAGCATCCTTTGGCTGTCGCGCACTGGGATGACAGCGACTCGGTGCAAGTGGGAGATCAGGTCTTTGCCGTGGGCAATCCATTCGGCCTTGGCCTCTCTCTTTCGTCCGGTATCGTCAGCGGACTCAATCGCGACATTCAGGATTCGCCGCTCGACGATTTCATCCAGACCGATGCGCCGATCAACCACGGTAATTCCGGCGGGCCGTTGTTCGACATGCAAGGCGGTGTGGTTGGAGTGAATTCGACGATCATTTCACCCAGCGCCGGATCGGTCGGTCTCGGCTTTGCGATACCTTCGAACGTTGCACGTTTCGTGGTCGAACAGTTGCGCACCTATGGCTGGGTTCACCCCGGCTGGATCGGTGTCAAGGTGCAACAGGTGACGCCGGAGGCCGCTATTGCCCTCGGCATGGCGCGGGCGGAGGGTTCAATCGTTTCATGGGTGCTGCCGAACGGGCCGGCGAAACGGGCTGGTCTCGCGATTGGCGACGTGATCCTGCGCTATGCCGGAAGCGCGCCGACAGACGAGCGCGCGCTGCTGCGTGACATCGCCCATACGCCGGGCGGCGAAACCATTTCGCTTATCGTGCGACGCGGCGGCGAGGAACTCAGTGTCCCGATCACCGTGGAGACCTGGCCGCGCAGTCAATGGGAGGCGCTGGATGCCCCGAGGACGGCGCAGCGGCCGGCGGTCATCATCCCACCGGATCTGGGCCTGTCGCTCGCGGCGCTGGATGCGGAGAGGCGTGCAACGTCCGGTTTGCAACCTGGCACATCCGGTGTGCTGGTGACGAACGTCATGGCTGGTTCGGATTCGGCGCAGCGCGGCATGGCGAGCGGTGATGTCATCCTGCGTGTGCAGGACCTGCCGGTTGCCACGCCAGAAGACGTCCAGTCCGGCATCGATGCGGCGCGTGCCGGCAAGCGCGATTTCCTGCTGATGCTGGTTGTGCCCAAGGTGCATAAAGTGGCCGGGCCAAAATGGCTGGCGCTGCAAATCGCCGCGTCCGGAGGCTGATCGCAACCCGGTCGGCCGCCGATTCACAGTCAGTTCCTCTCCGGCGACCATGGTGTCCGGTGCAACAATGCAGCAGCCGCGGTCGCACGATTTTCGCACATCGATGGTGTGAAACACTTCAGAGATGTCGCGTGGCTTTGAGGTCATTCTTCGGTCGTCAACACGGGTGGGTCGAAAGCCCCTTGGTGGCGACGAAGGACTTGGGATGCACGAGCGTCCCTCTCGATTGATCAATCAGGAGGTTTTTATGAAGTTACGCAGTTTTGCCCTCTACGCACTGTTGGGGAGTGTCAGTGCCGCGCCGCTTGCGTTCGCTCAGTCCGACACGGCTGGTGCGAAGCCGGAGGCCGAAGCGACAGGCACGGCGGTCGTGAAACAGCACACCGCTGGGGTGCCGCAAGGTCTGGTTCCCGACGCCGGGACCGCGTTCAAGCAGCACACCGCGGGCGTTCCGCGGAGCATGACTCAAAACCCCGGCAACGCCTACGAAGCAAACAAGAACCAGTAACAAATTCGCACAAGAGCCGCCGCGCAATGTCGAGTTGCGAGGCGGCTCTGCTGTATCTTATTGGTATCGTTACGTGCCGCAGGGCCTGATGACACTCAGAGGCAACGTGGGACCGATCATTTCATACGTTCTTAAACGGCACACCCACCGAAGTAACGACTCCCGGTAACGACGACCGGGGCCATGTCACGTGGTCTCGATTTGCACGATCCCGTTCCTCGGCGAGGCAGCGTGCTCCTTGAGAACTAACTCGTTCCCGGGGTCGATCTCCTTCATCAGGACATCATAGCCCCAAAGATCAGCCAGATGCTGCAGCACCATCCGAGTGTCGCGCTCATCCAGCAGCACCCGGTTCAGCGCTCGGTGGTGCAGGATCAGGCGGCGGTCCCCGGCAAGGTTTACGTCCACGACCTGGATATCCGGCGCCATCCAGGAGATATCGTAGTGTCTCGCGAGGGCCTGCTTGATCTTGCGGTAGCCGCGTTCATCATGGATCGCCTCGACCCGCATGTTGGGATCGCTCGAATCGTCCATCACGTGGAACAGGCCGAACTTGCGGGTCAGGCGCGGGCTGAGAAACTGCAGGATGAAACTCTCGTCTCGGTAGTTCGCCCAGACGTCGCGCAGAACAGCCATGTGGTCGCCCTTGCCGGCGATGTGCGGGAACCACTGATGATCCTCGGCGGTCGGCACCGTGCAGATCCGTTCGATGTCCTGCATCATCGCGAAGCCAAGCGCGTACGGATTCATGCCGGAGTAGCGAGGATCGTCGAACTCGGGCTGAAACACCACGTTGGTGTGGGATTTCAGGAATTCGACCATCGCACCATCCGTCAGCAGGCCCTTTTCATGCAGCCGGTTCATGATGGTGTAGTGAACGTAGGTCGCGCAGCCTTCGTTCATCAACTTGGTCTGCGTCTGCGGATAGAAGGTACTGCGCTATGATCCGCACGATCCGCAGTATCTCGCGCTGCCAGGGCGCCAGCTTCGGAGCCGTCTTCTCCAGAAAATACAGGATATTCTCCTGCGGAAGCTGCATCAGCGACTTGCGGCGTTCCTCAGCCGTCGGGTCGTGGCGCACGTTCTCCTTGCCAGGGACAGTGCGCCACAGATCGTTGAACACCTTTTCATCGTGTTCGCGCCGCTCCCGCTCCCGCTTCTCCTCGGAACGGAGATCGTTGGTGCGGGGCCGTGGATATTTGTGCACCGCGTGGCTCATGAGAGCGTGCGCGGCATCCAGCAGGCGTTCGACCGCAGTCTCGCCGTAGCGCTCTTCGCACGACATGATGTAGTCACGGGCGAATTCCAGGTAGTCGAGGATGCCGTTGGCGTCTGTCCACTGCTGGAACAGGTAATTGTTCTTAAAAAAATGGTTGTGCCCGAACGCCGCGTGAGCGATCACCAGCGTCTGCATCGTGGCGGTGTTTTCCTCCATGATGTAGCTGATGCACGGGTTTGAGTTGATGACGATCTCGTACGCCAGACCCTGCATGCCTGCCTGATACATCGCCTCGTTGCGGGCAAAATGCTTGCCGAACGACCAGTGCTTGTAAAACAGCGGCATGCCGATCGAGGAATAGGCATCCAGCATCTGCTCGGTGCCAATCACTTCGATCTGGTTCGGATAGATATCCAGCCCGAGCTCATCGATCGCGATTTTCGATATTTCGTCATTGCAGCGCTGGATGGTCTCGAAGCCCCAGTCAGCGCTTTCGAACAGCGGGCGTTCGGCACGGATCACTGTGCTGCTCATTCCGCGGCGACCTCTCCAGGTTGCTTTTTGGCAAACAATTCCCGGAACACCGGGTAGATATCGCGACGATGCCCGACCTTGCGCATGGCCATCGGTGCGCCGCCTCGGATGATGGACGAATAGGTTTGCCACAGATCGCTGTCGCGGCGAATGAATCCGGGCGGAAAGTGCTCCGAGTCGCGACCCACTTCCAGATAGGCGTAGTACTGGCAGGACGGCAGGATCACCTTGGTCAGCAGCGCCGCGGTCTTGTCGTTGTCACTCGCCGTGTTGTCGCCGTCCGACGCCTGCGCCGCGTAGATATTCCAGTTGTCCGGGCTGTAGCGTTCGTCGATGACCCGCTGCATCTCCTCCAACGCGGTCGACACGACGGTGCCGCCGGTTTCCGGGCTGTTGAAGAATGTCTCCTCGTCCACTTCCGAAGCCTGGTGGGTGTGGCGGATGAACACCACCTCGACGTTCTTGTAGCGGCGCTTCAGGAAAATATAGAGCAACACGTAGAACCGCTTGGCGAGATCCTTCATGTGCTCGGTCATCGAGCCGGAAACATCCATCAGGCAGAACATCACCGCCTGGGCGACCGGTTTAGGGGTCGCCTCGAAGCGTCTGTAGCGGACATCGAGCGGATCAATGTAGGGGATCAGCCCGGTGCGGCGTTGCTTGCGGGCAAGTTCCGCTTCCAGGACCAGACGCCGCTCCTCATCCTCGGGACCGTCCAGCGCGGCGATTTCATCGCGCAGCGCCTGCAATTCCTCGGGCTTCGGCCGATGCAGCGCGATGCGCCGGGACAGGCTGTTCCGCACCGTGCGCATCAGTGCCAGATTGGCCGGGGACCCGTTCACCGAGTAGCCGGCGCGGTGGAACACGACGGCATCCGCGTTCACCACCCGGCGCTTCGCCAGATCAGGAAGTTCCAGGTCCTCGAGGAACAGGTCGACGAATTCATCGCGCGAGAGGGCGAAGCGGAAATCGTCCTCTCCCTCGCCATCCGGACTGCCTTCGGACCCGCTGCCGCCGCCGCCATTGGGCGGACGCGGAATGGTGTCGCCGGCGATGTATTCCTTGTTGCCCGGCAGCAAATGGTCGCGGACACCGCCGCTGCCGCTGCGCCGGAACGACGGTTCGTGCACGCCCTGGGCGGGCAGTACAGACCTCCCCGCCGGCGTCCGCGTCCTTGATGCTGCGGCTGGCTGAGCTCTCGTGGACCGCCTTCCGTATCTGTGATTTCGCGCGGCGCATGAAGCGCTGGCGGTTCGCCAGGTTTTTTCCGCTTGGGTTCAGCCGGCGGTCAACAATGTGCATAGGTGCCTGTGAGACCTCTTTTGATTGGGCTGGCGGGGTCAGCCAGCCTGCTTCACCCGCATATACCACTCCACGAGCCGCCGCACCTGCCGTTCCGTGTAACCACGGGCGGTCATCCTCTCGACGAAGTCGGTGTGTTTCTTTTCGGTATCACTGTCTTTCTTCGACCCGAAGCTGATCACCGGCAACAACTCCTCGACCTGGCTGAACATACGGCGCTCGATCACGTCGCGGACCTTCTCGTAGCTGGTCCAGGACGGGTTCTTGCCGTTGTTGTTCGCCCGGGCGCGCAGGCAGAACTTCACCACTTCGTTGCGGAAATCCTTGGGATTGGCGATTCCGGCCGGCTTCTCGACCTTTGTCAATTCCTGATTGAGCAACTCACGGTTCAGCAACTGACCGGTGTCGGCATCCTTGAAATCGATGTCCTCGATCCATGCATCAGCGTAGGCCACATAGCGGTCGAACAGGTTCTGGCCGTAGTCGTGGTATGATTCCAGATAGGCCTTCTGAATCTCATTGCCGATGAATTCCGCGTAGCGCGGCGCGAGTTCGCCTTTGATGAACTCCAGGTAACGCTTTTCCGTTTCCTGCGGCATCTGATCCCGGCGGATCGACTGCTCCAGGACGTACATGAGATGCACCGGGTCGGCGGCGATTTCCGTCGTGTCATGATTGAAGGTGGCAGCCAGGACCTTGAACGCAAAGCGGGTGGAAGCGCCGTCCATGCCTTCCTCGACGCCCGCGGTGTCCTTGTATTCCTGCAGGCTGCGGGCACGCGGGTCGGTCTCCTTCAGGCTCTCACCATCGTAGACCCGCATCTTCGCGAACAACGTCGAGTTTTCGTGCCGCTTCAGGCGGCTGAGCACCGAGAACCGCGCCAACATCTCCAGTGTGGCGGGCGCGCAGGGCGCGTTGCCCAGCTCCGAGCGCGTGACCAGCTTGTCGTAGATCTTCTGCTCCTCGGTCACCCGCAGGCAGTAGGGCACCTTGATCACGTAGATGCGGTCGATGAAAGCTTCGTTGTTGCGGTTGTTCTTGAAGGTCTGCCACTCGGCTTCGTTGGAGTGGGCAAGGATGATGCCCTGAAACGGGATCGCGCCGATGTTTTCGGTGCCGATGTAGTTGCCTTCCTGCGTCGCTGTCAGCAACGGGTGCAGCATCTTGATCGGCGCTTTGAACATCTCGACGAACTCGAGCATGCCCTGGTTCGCCCGGTTCAAGCCGCCCGAGTAGCTGTAAGCGTCGGGATCGTTCTGCGAGTGCAATTCGAGCTTGCGGATATCGACCTTGCCGACCAGCGATGAAATATCCTGGTTGTTCTCGTCGCCCGGTTCGGTCTTGGCGATGCCGATCTGCCGCAGCCGCGACGGCGTTATCTTCTGCACCCGGAAGCGCGAGATGTCGCCGTGGAACTCGTCCAGGCGCTTGATGCACCAGGGGCTCATGAGGCCGGTCAGCCGCCGGGCTGGAATGCCGTAGCGGTCCTCGAGCATCGGGCCCATGCGCTCCGGGTCGAACAGGCCGAGCGGGCTTTCGAACACCGGGCTGAGGTCGTCGCCGGCCTTCAGCACGTAGATGGGGTAGGCCTCCATCAGCGCCTTCAGGCGTTCCGCCAGCGACGACTTGCCGCCGCCGACCGGGCCCAGCAGATACATGATCTGCTTGCGCTCCTCGAGGCCCTGCGCGGCATGACGCAGGAAGCCGACGATACGCTCGATCGTCTCTTCCATGCCGTAGAATTCGTTGAACGCCGGATAGACCCGGATCGTCCGGTTCATGAAGATGCGTCCGAGGCGGGCGTCCTTGGAAGTATCGACCATCTCTGGTTCGCCGATCGCCGCCAGCAGGCGTTCCGTTGGCGTCGAGTAGATCAACGGATCCTTGCGGCAGGCTTCCAGATAGTCAGCCAAGGACATCTCAGCTTCGCGGTGAGCTTCGAAGGTACGCGTATAGGCGGAAAAAATATCATCGACGGGCTGCATTGGCCGCTCCGCTGGTAAGGGTGATGCTACGGTCGGTCACCGTCACATGCACATCATAATGCAAGATGGGTGCAACCGCCGGAGATTGATGGGGTGTCTCAGGAATGTTTTTGCTCGATAAGGTCATTCGGCCCTAACTGGGAAGATTCGCCTAACTGGGAAGAGGCATCGGTTACATCGCGCTGGCACAGTCTTGGTTCGCCCCCGTTCGCCCGCTAACCGCCCGGAAACTCCGGTTGCAGCGCGCCGACTTTGTTCAACTGCTTACATCCGGTCGGGCGGCACCCTGGATCCGGCGCGGTCATTGCTTTTGCGCACCGTAGCCAGAACCCGGGCGCCGTCGACGTAACGCTGTCCCGTAGCTACAACTCGGACAATAGCCAACGACGATCCGAGATACCGGGCGCTATCAACGAAGCGGCCGCTGCTCCAACTCTTCGGATTGTGAAAGGCGCTGCTCCGTAATTCAAGGAAATTCGCAGCTTCGTCATTACAGGCGGTAGTTTCCCTCGTGACCGACCGCCGCGAGTTTGCCAGCACGTCCGCCAACCCGCGGCTACAAGTCCGCGCCGAGCACAGTGGTGATTGGCAGGATGAAGCTAAGGCTGTCAGGTGCATCGGCGCGCCTCTCGAAGCCATTAGGCATAGCCTAGTCCGGGCCATACAGGGGCCAGCGAATACACGGATATGCTTAAGGAAAGGTTAATATTTCGATAATCAACTCCGCGATCTCTTTTCAGAATTGCACGCTACACCAGCCGCGAGGAGGCGTGACCAAAATCTTCCGAACATCCACTGATGGGCAGGCTTGCATACCCCAAAGGCGAAGCTGGCGTGGCAACCCTAGGTTGGGGGGCGCCGTGGCATCGTCAGCCTGGCGGCAATCCCGGCCGAATCGTCTGAAAAAGCGCATCTTCCCGCTGAACCGCCAGTGTCGGCGCGGGCCCCGTGCGCAACAGGCCGATGGTGCGCCGCATCTGGTCGAAATAGCGCGTGCAGGGCGGACACAGCCCAATATGCAGCCGCGCAAACAGGCGATTCGAGAAACCCAGCTCGCCTTCAAGATACTCGGTAGCCAGCTCAGTCATGTCACGGCATTTTGGGATTGCCAATCGCATCATATTCGTCGACCGCCTTACGAGATGACTCGGCGTCCCTCTGATTATTACAATGGGACCATCCGACGCGGCTGCAAAGAGCTCGGCCGGGATCACGTTCGGTGCAACGCCGGCGACACCGCGGGCCGGCCTGGGGGTGGGGAAGATGCGGCCGAGCGAATTCGATGATCCGGCTTTTCTGGATCGCCTCAGGGGTGGCGACCCGGCTGCCTATCGAAGCCTCATTCGGCGCTTCCATCGCTCACTGACCAGCGTGGCTGCGTCCGTCATCGGCAGCCACGCACAGGCCGAGGAGGTGGTGCAAGACGCCTGGCTGGCGGTATTCAGCGGCATCGGACGGTTCGAGGGCCGTTCCAGCGTGGTGACATGGCTGTTCACCATCGTCCTTAACCGAGCGCGTTCGCGGGCGAGTCGCGAGCGGCGTCTCGTGGCACTGCCCTCTGGCTTGGATGGGGCCGAACCGGGGGAACGCGGCGTGCCGTTATCCGCTTTCAGGCCGGACGGACATTGGATCGAGGCACCGCGGCTGTGGGACGACGTGAACCCCGAGCGGATCGTCGGCGGCCGCCAGCTTTGGGACCTGGTTCAGGAATTTATCGAAACCCTGGCGCATGGTCAGCGGGCGGTCTTGGTGCTGCGCGACATAGAGGGTTGCACTGCCGAAGAAGCGTGCGAGCTGCTCAAAATAACGGCTGAGAACCAACGCGTTCTTCTGCATCGTGCGCGCAGCCGGGTTCGTGAGGCAATCGATGCGGCGACCGCCGGCACCCTGCCTGCCGCGGCAGCGACATCGGTCAGGCCGCCGTCGGGAAGGGCATCCCGCCGTAGACTTGTCGGCTGGCTGACAGAACTGGCACGCGTCGCGGTTCGAGTCCGCTCGGTCGGGCGATCCTGGGTGCATCCGAGCAATGTCGCAGCATTCCGTTGACGACGGCCGGTCCCCCCAAACGGGTCGGACGCGGCAGACACATTGGGCCGGCTTCGACCTGACCCAGCCGAGGGTCATGGCGATCCTCAACGTCACACCCGACAGTTTCAGTGACGGCGGCCGCCGGTCCCGACCCGATGCAGCGATAGCCGCAGGCCTCACGATGCGCGACGATGGCGCTGACATCGTTGACGTTGGCGGCGAGAGCACCCGGCCAGGGGCGCCCCTCGTCACGCCCGAGCAGGAACTGCATCGTATCATCCCGGTTGTCGACGCCCTGGTCGCTGCATCGGTCCGCGTCTCGGTCGATACACGCAACGCGTCTACCATGCGGGCGGCCCTCGCTGCCGGCGCCGACATCATAAATGATGTCTCCGGACTGACCCACGATCCAGACGCGGCCGGCGTGGTGGCCGCCGCCGGTTGTCCCGTCGTGCTGATGCACATGCGCGGGACGCCCGCGACGATGCACAGCCACGCGCGGTATGGCGACGTCGTGCGGGAGGTGCGCGCGGAACTGCTTGACCGGATCCGAGGCGCGGCGGCCGCCGGCATCCGTGACGAACAGATCGCGGTCGATCCCGGCATCGGCTTTGCCAAGCAAGGCGAGCATTCGGTGGCCGTGCTGCGCGGTCTGGCCGATATTGTCAGCCTGGGCTATCCTGTCGTGGTTGGGGCATCACGAAAATCCGTTATTGGTGCCCTGACAGGCGAATCGCGCGCGGACCAGCGCCTCGGCGGTTCTCTCGCGGCCGGGTTGTTCGCACTGGCCCGGGGCGCCTCCATTCTCCGGGTGCATGACGTGCGCGAGACAGTGCAAGCCGTTCACATCTGGCGGACACTTGCGCAGTGAGGCACGGTTTCGCTTTTCGCGGCGCGGCTCAAGGCACTAGATGCCCCGAAGCGTGAACACAGCGGAACGGCGGGGCGGCCTCGCCGCGGCAAGGGGATAAAATTGGCTGACGGGATCCATTCGCATAAGGCGAGACGGCTGTTTGGCACCGACGGGATTCGCGGCAAGGCAAATGCGGATCCGATGACCGCCGGAATCGCCTTGCGACTCGGCCAGGCCGCGGGACTGCTGTTCAACCGTGGTTCTCACCGGCATCGCGTCGTGATCGGCAAGGACACCAGACTGTCGGGCTATATGATCGAACCGGCACTCACCGCCGGCTTCATCGGCGCCGGCATGGACGTCACCCTGCTCGGCCCGTTGCCTACCCCCGCCGTGGCAATGCTGACGCGATCGCTCCGCGCCGACCTGGGAGTAATGATATCCGCGTCACATAATCCCTATGAAGACAATGGCATAAAGCTGTTCGGCCCGGACGGTACCAAATTATCCGACGAGATGGAGCTGGAGATCGAGTCACTCATGGCAGCCGGTGTCGACGGTCGCCTGGCGCCTTCCGCGGACCTTGGACGCGCCGCGCGCCTGGACGATGCGGCGGGCCGCTACATCGAGGCGGCGAAGGCCAGCTTTCCCCGAGGCCTGAGGCTGGATGGACTGCGCATCGTCATCGACTGCGCCAACGGCGCCGCCTACAAGGTCGCCCCTACCGTATTGTGGGAGCTCGGCGCGACGGTCATCCCGGTCGGCGTCGGCCCGGATGGGTTCAACATCAACCAAGGTTGCGGCTCGACCGTACCGGACTTCATTTGTTCCCGGGTGGTGGAGCATGGCGCGCATCTCGGGATCGCGCTGGACGGAGACGCGGATCGGGTGCTGATCGCCGATGAGGCCGGAGAACTGGTTGACGGTGACCAGATCCTGGCCCTGATCGCTCAATCGTGGCACCGGGCCGGCCGGCTTCAAGGCGGCGGAATCGTCGCGACCGTGATGTCCAACCTCGGGCTCGAGCGGCACCTGACCACGCTTGGGCTCGCCCTGCACCGGACCAGGGTCGGCGACCGTTATGTGGCCGAAGACATGCGCGCCAGGGGCATCAATGTCGGCGGGGAGCAATCCGGCCACCTGATCCTGTCGGACTTCGCCACCACCGGCGACGGCCTGCTGGCCGCGCTGCAGGTGCTGGGCGTTCTGGTCGAGCGAAATCTCGCAGCCTCCCAGGCTTGTCGGGTTTTCGAGCGTTTGCCGCAACGACTAAAGAACGTGCGGTTCGCCGGCAGCTCGCCACTCCACGCGCCGGGGGTCCAAGCCGCCATCCGCGCGGCGGAACAACGCCTCGACACGACCGGACGGCTGTTGATCCGAGAAAGCGGGACCGAACCGCTGGTGCGGGTCATGGCGGAAGGAGAGGATGGCTCCGTGGTCGCCGAGGTCGTCAACTCGTTGTGCGAAATCATCGCCGAGGTGGCTCGCACCGCCGACGCCGAGGCGCGAGGTGGGATCCTCCAGGCCAATTTCCCCGAGGTGATGCGACAGGCTGCTGCCACCGAGCGCGAAGTCACCCTCTGATGCGCGGCCGGGTCCTGATTATCGCGGGATCGGACTCAGGTGGTGGCGCCGGCATTCAGGCCGACATCAAGACGGTAACCGCGCTGGGTGCCTACGCCGCGACCGCTGTCACCGCCTTGACAGCGCAGAACACCGTCGGCGTACATGGCATCTTCTCGGTCCCGCCGGATTTCATCCGCCAGCAGATCGCGGCGGTCATGGACGATATCGGCGCCGACGTCATCAAAATCGGCATGCTCGGCGACATCGCGGCGATCGAGACGGTGTGCGAGACCTTGGCAACCTGTGCGCCAGGCGTGCCGGTGGTGCTCGATCCGGTCATGGTGGCCAAGGGAGGCCAGCACTTGCTGGAGCCTGCCGCGGTGGAACGGCTCCGTCATCGCCTCCTGCCGATGGCCACCTTGATCACGCCTAACCTACCCGAAGCCGAGGCCCTGACCGGCCTCGTGATCACCACCGAGGCGGAAATGCATGCCGCGGTCCGAGCCCTGTTAGAATTGGGTGCACCCGCCGTGCTGCTGAAGGGTGGTCATCTGCCATCCAGCACGGTGACCGACCTGCTGGCGACGTCCACCAAGACCGAGGCGTTCAGCGCGCCGCGCATCGAGACCCGCCACACCCACGGCACCGGCTGCACCATCGCGTCGGCAATAGCGGCCGGGCGTGCCCAGGGCATGGACCTGAGGGCCGCGCTGGTTCGGGCCCGTCGCTTTGTCCGGGCAGCGATCACCGGCGCCCCCGGATTCGGCCGCGGCCACGGACCACTGGATCATAGCGTGACGGTCGATCCGCACTGGTTGGAAGCATAATCGCCGTGGCGAGGGTAACCAGCACGGTCGTGTCCTCCCCGGCGCCCCCGTGTCATCCTCGGCGAAGGCGAGGGGACCCGCGACGTGCGGTGCGGCAAGACGAATCGCCGGAAGAGGCCGAACCATCAGGCCGGACGCGGCGACTTATGATGCTTCCCACGATGGTGTGCTGGCGGCGACGTCGAACCCCCGGCGGGAGGCGAGACCTCCGGCGCCAGCAGCGCCGCGATCGCATCGGCGAGCTGGCCGATCGCGTTGCTCATCGCCGCCACCAGGGCGGACGTCGTCTTGCCCGTGGGGGGCACCGAGACCGATACGCCACGCGATCCTTTTGCTTTCCCGCCCACCGCGATTTGCGCCAACAGCAGCAGCGCGCCGGCGCGGTCGAGATCAAAGCGCTGGATGTTGACCTCCACGGTCGCATCCGGGGCGGTGGAAATGGCGCCAGTGTCCGCGAACACCGTGCTCTCCGGTAACCGTTGCGCCAGTTCCTGCACCAGAATGCGATCGATCAGCGCATCCAGCGGCTCTCCCCACCATTCGTTCGACAGCACCTCCAGCCGGTAGCCTTCCGACGAACGCACGATCTGTGAGCGTTCGAGGTATCTTGCCAGGCTGATCGACCGCACCGCGATGTTCAGTGGCGCGCCTCTACGCACCAGACCAGGCACCGGTGCCAGCACATACAGGACCGGGTTGGGCGAGGCGCATGCCGCCGGCAGGGCCGCCAGCAGCAACAAGGTCGCGCGCCGCCGCAAGCCTGCCACAGCAGCAACATCTTGCGAATTCGGTGATACCTGCTCTGTCACAGCGATCGTCACGCCCCTTGGCATCATTGCGTCCCTTGGTTGGTACGGCCTCGGATCAATGCCTCCGGGTGGCGGGACAACAGGTCCGCCAGAACCCGGATTGAGCGCGCCGCGTCGGAGAGCTGGTTCATCATCTGGCTCACATCCCGGCTGAACCGGGAATCTCCACCGTAACCACTGTCGAGCGACCCGATCAGCTTGTCGGTCCGCCGCACCGTTTCGTCGAGTTCGGTCGCAATACTGGGCAGCCGCTGGAGCAGCGGCCCGGTTCCGCGGTCAAGATTGGTCACCAGCGCCTGGGTGCTGGTCAGCGTCGAACGCAGCGCCGCGATCGTTCCGGCGAGCTGGCGATCGTTCACCAACGCGCTCGCGCCCGAGAGCGTCTGATTGAGATTCTGTCCGATGGCCTCGAACGGGATCTCGTTCAGGCGGTTCATGAGATTGGTCGCGGCCGTGGTGACATCTTCGCCACCGCCCAGGCCAGGGATCACATAGGCATCGCCGCGCTTCTCCAGCTCGCCCGGCGCGGCGTTCGCAAACATATCCATGGCCAGTTGCTTCTGACCGGTCAGAAAGCTCGACGTCTCGATCTTCACCCGCAGTCCGCGATGCACCAGTTCGCGTATTCTCGCGTCAAGATCCCCATCGGTGGGAAGGTCCAGCATCGCGATCCGCTCCGGCTCCAGGGTGAAGTGCACGGGGGCGATTACGTTATCCGAGGCACGGTCGTAAACCAGTGACACGCTCGACACTTCGCCGATCTTGATGCCATGCAAGGTCACTGGCGAGCCAGGCGCCAGCCCGGCGACGGACGAACGGAGGTTGACGATGAACTGTACGCTGCGTTTGTAAGTCGCGGAATCCGCCGCGTCCTTCGTCTGGTAGAGCGCAAACGAATGGTCGGAGGCGCTTTCCGTGGTGATCCGCGGATCGTCCGGGGTGTCGAAGGCGATGCCCCCCAGCACGATGGCGCGCAGCAACTCGACCTGGAACTTCAGGCCATCGGCGCCGAGCTGGACGGTGGCGCCCGAGGCGTTCCAGAACACGGAGTTGTCGTGGACATATTTGTTGAAAGGTTCGCGCACGAAGACGTGGATGACGACGTTTCGCGCCATCTCCCCGACCTCCCAGCCGAGGACCTCGCCGACCTCCAGGTCGCGGAACATGACCGGCGAGCCGAGATTGAGTGAACCGATGCGGTTTGCCGCCAGCAGAAAGGTACGGCCGGGGACGTCCGATTGCAGCACGGGCGGATTTTCCAAACCGACGAAATCGTTCTTCGCCTCCCCGCCGGGTGGCGCCGGAAGCAGGTCGATGTAGGACCCCGATAGCAATGTTTGCAGACCGCTGATAGCGCCGGCAAAAAATCGCGGCCGTACGACCCAGAACTGCGCGCCATCGGTCAGCAGCGGCGTGGCTTCCTTGCTCATCCGGATCGTGACCTGCACGCGCCTGCGATCCGGGGTGAGCGCAATATTCTTGACGACGCCCATGTCGACGTCCTTGTGGCGGACGTGGGACTGACCCGCCGACAGACCCTCGGCGGTCTCGAAGATCACGGTGATCAGCTGCCCGCGCTCCGAGATGGTCTGCCACGCCAGCCATACGCCAATGATCAGGGTGATCACCGGTATCGCCCAAATCACCGAAAGCCGTCGGCGATGCTCGAGGCGGGAGTGCACGACGGCGGAAGGCGGCCGGTCGCTCATCGGAGTCCCGCCGAACCGACTCCGGATGCCAGAACATCGAGCGGAGAATCGCTCCGGTCCGGCTTATCCGATGGCGTCGCAGCCGGTTCGGGCCGCGGATTATCCCACATCAGGCGCGGATCAAAGCTGTGCGATGCCAGCATTGTCAGGATCACCACCGCGGCGAAGGCAACGGCGCCCCCCCCGGGGTAGACGCTGGCAACCTTGCCGAACTGCACCAATGCAACCAGGATCGACTCCATGAATATGTCGATCATCGACCACCGGCCGATCGCATCGACAATCCGATAGACGATTGTCCGGTCGTGCAGCGAGCCGGTGGCGCCTAACTGGGTGGAGATCAGCAGCGTCAAAAGACCGAGCAGTTTCAGTACCGGCACGGCGATGCTGGCGAAGAAGACCAGCGCCGCGAGCGGCCACATCCCGAGATTGAGCAGTTCGCGGACACCGCCCAGGATGGTGCTGGGATGCCCGGCGCCCAGTTGAACCACGGTCAGCACCGGATAGATATTGGCCGGAATGTAAAGGCAACACGCCGCAAGCAGGAACGCCCAGGTCCGCCGGATCGAATTGACCTTCCTGTCATGCAGGCGAAAGCCACACCGTGGGCACCGCGAACCAGGCGCTGAACGACTGACCAGGAGGCAGGTATCGCAGCCAATGCGCCAACGATGGGTGGTATTGGGAACTTTACTCATCAGCCAATCGCCGCGCGCCATCCGCCGCCGCTCGCGGGGCTGCATCGCCTCCCACACGGCATGTTCGTCCAGGCTGACATCGGCCAGCGCCATCACCACCATCAGCCCCCCCAGGGCGTAGACCGCTGGCCCCAGGTCAACCTGCGCCATGTCGCTCAGACGAACGTAGGCGACGAACAGACCCAGCAGATAGATTTCGATCATCGACCAGGGCTTCAGGTGCGCCACCCAGGCAAAAATGGTGCGTATCTCTCGCGGCGGCCTCGGGCGCAGCAGGCCGCCCAGGACGATCAGCATACAGAGGATCCGGACCAGAGGCGCAGCCAGCGTTGTGACCAGAACGACCAGCGACAACTCCCACAAACCGTACTGCTCCAGTTCCCTCGGACCGGTGAGCAGCCCCGCGACGCGCTGCTGCCCACCCGTGGTCACCGACATCAGGGTCAGCGTGGCCCCGACGGTGAACAGGATCAGCGCCGACAGGTTCAGCGCCAGCGGCAGCAGCAGCGGATTGTGCCGGGTGTGCCGCAGCACCGTGTCGCAGCGCAGACAGACGGCCCGTGCCGCCGGTGGCATGGCCGGAAGCACCTGCATTTGCCCGCAATCGGGACACTCCGCCAGCCGACGTGCGGTCAATGAAGGGGCCTCGACGACCGGCGCCGCCGCTGGAGGAACGGTCTCGGTGCTCATGAATGGGTCGCGAGGCAATGAACCGGGAAACGCATCTCAGTCAGTTAGCATGGCAGGCCAGCGGAAAAAGAGCGGTTCGGCCCGACGATGGGAAAAGCCCGCCGTGGCAACGCCAGTCGGGTAGACGCGGGCAGGCAACTGGCGGGTCTGTTGCTTCCCTTGGCGCGATGGATCATGCGACAACCGGCGTGCAATGGGAGTGTCAAAGTATGCAGGGATATAGGGCGGGCTTGAAGTCGCGAGCACCACGGGCAGATCGGCCGCGACCTGTGACGGTGGCACCGAAGCTGGCAGGCCCGTTGTGCGCCGTATCGCTGTGGACGGCACTTCCAATGACACTGCTGCTCGCCGTATCGCGGCCGGCCTCGGCCGAGGATATGCCAGGCGTCACGGCGACCGAGATCAAGATCGGCAACACCAACGCCTATAGTGGGCCCGCGTCGGCCTATGGCGTGATTGCGAAGACCGAGGCGGCGTTCTTCAAGATGGTGAATGACCAGGGGGGAGTGAGCGGTCACACGATCAACTTCATTTCCTATGACGACGCCTACAGCCCGCCGAAGACCGTCGAACAGGTGCGGCGTCTGATCGAGGAAGACCAGGTCGCCTTCCTGTTCCAGAACCTCGGGACCCCGCCGAATACCGCGATCCAGCGCTATGTGAACCAGAAGAAAGTGCCACACCTGTTCATCTCGACAGGCGCTGACAAATGGGGCGACTACAAGCACTTTCCTTGGACGATGGGCTACCAGCCGAGTTATCGGACCGAGGCTCAGATTTACACCAAGTACATGACGGCGTCGAAACCGGGTTCGAAGCTGGCGATTCTGTACCAGAACGATGACTTCGGGAAGGATTACCCCGCCGGCGTGAAGGATGTGCTGGGCGACAAATACGCCAGCGTCGTCGTCAAGGAGGCCAGCTACGAGACGACCGACGCGACGGTGGACAGCCAGCTTACGGCGCTGCAGGCGTCCGGAGCGGACACCCTGCTGGTGGCGGCGACGCCGAAATTCGCCGCCCAGGCGATCAAGAAAGTGCATGACCTTGACTGGCACCCGACCTTCTTCCTGACGAATGTTTCGATCTCGGTGGGCGCGGTGATGAATCCGGCGGGTCCAGGGAACGGGGTCGGGATCATCACCACCGGCTACATGAAGGATCCGACGGACCCGGCATTCAAGGACGATCCCGGGATGAACGAGTGGCGGGCGTTCATGGCAAAGTATATGCCGAACGCGGATCTGACCGACGGCAATCATAGCTTCGCCTACGGGGTGAGCATGGTGATGTGGCAGGTCCTGAAGCAGTGCGACGGCGACTTTTCCCGCGCCAACATCATGAAGCAGGCGGCCAACCTGCACGATGCGTATGATCCGGTGCTGCTGCCGGGCATCAAGGTGAACACCAGCCCGACGAACTTCCATCCGATCCGGGCAATGCAGTTGCAGAAA
Source organism: uncultured Alphaproteobacteria bacterium (assembly GCA_963758415.1). Taxonomy (GTDB): domain Bacteria; phylum Pseudomonadota; class Alphaproteobacteria; order Acetobacterales; family Acetobacteraceae; genus Rhodopila. The sequence goes on from CAVWVL010000003.1 coordinate 181,095, forward strand.
TGGACTGGCACCACCTGGAGCCGGTTCGGCGACATCATCGAGGGCTCGGGGTCGTAGACCCGGGCGCCGCCGGCGTCGTGGCCGCAATGCCAGCGGCCGCACGCTGGGACTGGCACCAGAACGTTACGCAGCGGCGCGGCGCACCCGGCACCAGGCAGTCAGTTCAGCCGCAGATCGATCAGATGCTTCGGATCTGCCTGTAGCTCACCCTTCTCGACCCGTTTGACAATATCGGTCAGCGCCGCGTTGGCCGGCGTCGGCAGACCGATCTCCTCGCCCTTGCTGACGATGAAACCATTCAGGAACTCGATCTCCGTGCGGCGACCCTTCACCATGTCCTGACCCATCGAGGGCCGGTGCTCGCCACCGCCAGCCTTGTTTACCTCCTGCAGCCGGTGCTCGTCGTACTCCCGGACGGCGGCGGGATCGCCCTCTCCGGCCCGCGCAATCACTTCGGGATCGATATGGTGTACATCCTCCAGCACGTAACCAAGCGCCTGGCCGACGCGGATCGCTTCACTGCCCAGGCGAGCCCCAAAGCGGCGCAGTGTGTCGTTGCGAAGGATGTCCTTGCTGATCAGCCCGGTGCCCGCCGACATGCCGTTCGCCATGGCGTTGGTCACCAGCTTGGACCAGCGCTCACCCCACAGATTGGACGTCACCAGCGCGGAATCCGCCAGCGCGACCAGCCGTTGGACTTCCTGCACCCGCTCGGTGATGCGGCCATGCACTTCGCCGGTACGGAACACGGTGTGCTTGTCGCCGCTCTTGCCGGCGGCGCGGTGGACATGGCCGGGTTCGCACAGATCAACCGTGATCGAACTGGCGATGCAGCCGACCACCTTGCCCCAGCCGACGACGCCGGCGATGGTCGCCTCGTTCATACAGTTCTGCAATGATACCACGAACCCGTTGGGCGCCAGGTACTGGGAGATCATGACGGTCGCCCATTCAGTGTCGTACGACTTCATGCAAACGAAGGCCACGTCGAAGGGCCTTTCCTTCGCCGCCTGCTGCAGGTCGGTCAGGTGCAGCGCGCGCACCGGCGTCGACCACTCGGGCACGTCACGGATGTGAGTCACTTTGAGGCCACGCGAGCGCATCGCCTCCACGTTGGCCGGCCAGGGGTCGATGAACGTGACGTCCTCGCCGGCCTGAGCCATGTGCGCCCCGGCGTAGGCACCGACCGCACCGGTGCCCATGATCGCGATTTTAAGGCCCATCATTCCCTCCCCATTTGCGGCGGCACCAGTCTGGCGGCAAGCGCGGGAAACGCAACCTGCCACGCACGCTGGTTGTCATCCGCCCTTGTCGGCACCCGGACCCAGCTGCTGCCACTTTCCCTCGACGAGTTCTGCCTCGCCTTCGCCGGGCCACGGCGGCATGGTCACCCCGACGACCTCAAGCGGTTCCTCCCCGAGGGCGCGAAACTGGAATTTGGTTCCGGCAGGGATTGTCAGGCACGTCCCGGCCGCCAGGATCGTGATCTCATCGCGCGCCCCATCGGACCGCCACATTTCACCCCTCCCTGCAACGATGTACCAGATCTCCTCAACCGACCGGTGACGAACGGCAAGCGACACCTGCCAGGCCGGAAGGCGAAAATGTGCCATGCCGCCAGCGCCCAACGACAGCAGGACCCGGACCTCAGACCCGTCCGGCGCGATCACGTCAACGCCGTTCGGCAGCGTCATCGTTGCGAAAGTCTTCATTGTCCGTTCCGTGTCGCAATCGAGTGATGATGTTATCACCCGATCGCCATGACAGAGAAACCTTTGTTGCCTGAGTTGCGCTGGACCCCGCCCCAGGTGCGGACTACCCGTGGTCTGACGAGTCGAAGACAGCTCCAGACGCAAAACTTGACCGAAATGTTACGCGGGTCACAGCGCGAATGTTACGCGGGTCACAGCGCGTGAGGGTGGGTCGCGCATTAATGCGCCCATCGATAACAGGAGGTAGGCCGATGGAGTGACATGAACCAGGTTCGTCTGCAGGCGATCGCCGAAGTCACCGAGCAGTTCAGCCCGCCGTCGGGACGCCCGGTTCCGGCAATGCACTGGTCGACGGACGACAAGACCGGACGTCCTGTCTGCCGCTGGGTGCTTGTCGAGGCGAGCCCGGCATGCCAGGCCTGAAAGTTCGTTACGGATTGCCACCCTCTAGATAAGCTGCGCGAATCTCAGGCCGGGCGAGAAGCTCGGCCCCAGTGCCCGCCATCGTGATCGAACCATTCACCATCACATACCCCCGATGCGCTAACCGCAGCGCCTGATACGCGTTCTGCTCCACCAGCAATACCGTCAGGCCCGAACCGCGGTTCAAGTCGCGGATGGCAGCGAAAATCTGGCGTGCCACCAAGGGCGCCAGGCCCAGCGACGGCTCGTCCAGCAGCAGCAGCCGAGGTCGGGACATCAGGGCTCGCCCGATCGCCAACATCTGTTGCTCGCCGCCAGAGAGCGTCCCGCCGCGCTGTCCCATGCGTTCCTTCAACCGGGGAAACAGTGCAAAGACTTCCTCTAGCCGTCCGCCGATATCGGTTCGACCAGCCACTTCCGCCCCCATCAGAAGGTTCTCGCGTACCGTCATGCGGCCGAAAATGCGCCGGCCCTCAGGTGCCTGGGCGATCCCCCGCCGCATGATCTCGTGCGTCGGCAATTGGGTAATATCCTGACCGTCATGCACGATCTGGCCGGAGCGCGCCCGGGGATTGCCGCAGACCGTCATGATCAGGGTCGATTTGCCGGCGCCGTTCGCACCTATGAGAGTAACGATCTCGCCCTGGTCCACCGTCAGGTCGATCCCCCGCAGCGCCTGGATAGCACCATAGAAAGCGGTAACACCGGACAGCGAAAGCAGAGTGCTCACGCCAAGACCGTGTCGTCCGTGTCCGCGTCTTCGTCGTCATCGCCTTCGCCCAGATAGGCGGCAATCACCGTGGGATCGGCCCGCACCTCGGCCGGTGAGCCGTCGCTGATCTTCTTGCCATGGTCCAGCACCACGATGTGATCCGAGATGCGCATCACCACGCCCATGTCATGCTCGATCAACAGCAGCGAGCAGCCTTCGGCGCGGATGCGCAGCAGCAATTGATTGAGTTCCTCCGACTCGCGCGGATTGAGCCCCGCGGCCGGTTCGTCCAGGCACAACAGCACCGGCTCGGTGCACATGGAACGGGCGATTTCCAGCCGGCGCTGCGCACCATAGGGCAATGCTCCGGCGGGGTCGTCGGCCCGCTCGATCAGGCCGATCGCGTCCAGCCAGTGCCGCGCCTTCGCCAGTCCCGCCGCCTCCGCGGAACGGTAGCGGCCGAGACCGAACACCGCCAGCACGCCGAAACCGGTAGCCGCCATCAGCGTGTTGTGCTGCGCGACCAACAGGTTTTCCAGCACCGTCATGCCGGCGAACAAGCGTACATTCTGGAAAGTGCGAGCGACCCTGGCGACGGCGGCAATGCGATGGCCGGGCATGCGTTGCAACTGAAACGTCTTTTCCGTCGAGTGGGTCAGCACGACGGCACCGCTGGTGGGACGATAGAATCCGGTTATGCAGTTGAACACTGTCGTCTTGCCGGCTCCGTTGGGGCCGATGACGGCGGTTATCTCATGGCAACGGGCTTCGAATGACAGGTGATCGACCGCCTTCAAGCCGCCGAACCGCATCGTCAGGTTGTCGACCGACAACAACCGTCCGGGATCGCTCACGCGCGGCCTTGAGCGACGATTTCGGGCGCGATATCTCGCTTTTCTCCCAGCGCGACCGAGGGTGTTCGACCGGACACCAGACCGCGCGGGCGCAACACCATCATCACCACGAGCGCCAGTCCGAAGATCAACATGCGATAGAGCGGCAGCTCGCCGGCGATTCCGGCGAAAAGCGGGCTGTTCATCTGCTGGCCGAGCCAACCGAGGAAATCTCGCAACGTTTCCAGGCCGCCGATCATGACGAGGGCGGCGAGGGCAACCCCGAGTTGGCTGCCCAGTCCGCCGAGCACTACGATCGCCAGCACCGTGGCCAACTCGATGAAAGTGAAACTTTCGGGACTGATAAACGCCTGCCGGGTGGCGAAGAACGCGCCGGCCAAGCCGCCGAAACCGGCTCCGATCGCGAACGCCGTCAGCTTGGTGCTGGTGACATTGATCCCCAGCGAGCGGCACGCGACCTCATCCTCCCGCAGCGCCTCCCACGCTCGGCCGAGTGGCAGGCGGCGCAGGCGAAGGGTGACCCAGTTGGTCAGCAACGCGAGGCCGAGGATGACGTAGTAAAGGAAAATCACCCGCTGAATGGTTGCCGGTTCGATACCAAAGAAACCTGCCACGGTGCCTTCGCCGCCGTTCATGCTGAAGGCCAGTCCGAACAGTGTGGGGCGAGGTATCCCGGAGATGCCATTGGGGCCGTTGGTGAGCGAGACCCAGTTGATCAGCACGATGCGGATGATCTCGCCGAACGCCAGGGTGACGATGGCGAGGTAGTCACCTCGCAGCCGCAGCACCGGAAAACCGAGCATGATGCCCGCTAAAGCGGCCAGTATCCCGGCGAGGGGAAGGCAGCTCCAGAAGCCAAGACCGAAGGCCTGAGCCAGCAGCGCATAGGCATAGGCGCCGACGGCGTAGAACGCGACATAGCCGAGATCGAGCAGCCCGGCCAGTCCGACGACGATGTTCAGCCCCCAACCAAGCATGACATATGTCAATACGAGTGTGCCCAAGTCGACATAGTAACGAGACCCGGTGAACGGCAGGGCGACGGCCAGCACTATCAGGACCGGGGCGGCGTATTTGCCGGCGGCGGCAAGGGGACCAGGCAATGCGTGGCTGGCGTGCACGGCGCCCGCGCGGGACCGGTGTCCCTGGCAGGTCAGCATCGCGAGGCGGCCGATGAAGACGAGACCGACGACCACGGCGGTGGCGATCGGGCGCGTATGGATCGCGAGGCCATTTCCGCCGCTTGAGGCAACGAGGCCGACCAAGGGGCCGAACAAGCCGAGTGCGACGAGGGCGGACAGGAAAGCGTCCCGCAATGCGGTCATGGCCAGGCGGCCAACGCGGGTTCCCGGGGGATCAGGTGTAACGCCAGCCGGGCACTCCGAGCCGCCGCCCACCGCGCGAAGCCAATCATACCTTCTCGACTTCTGCCTGCCCCAGGATTCCGGTGGGCAGAAAGATCAGTGCCACGATCAGGATCGAGAACGCGGCCACGTCCTTGTATTCGGCGCTGAAATAGGCCGCCCAGAAGACCTCGATCAGGCCGATCAGCAAGCCGCCCAGTACCGCCCCCGGCAGGCTGCCAATGCCGCCCAGGACCGCGGCCGTGAAGGCTTTGATGCCCGCGACGAAGCCGATGTAAAAGTCGATCACCCCGTAGTAAAGCAGGAACATGAAGCCGGCGACGGCGGCCAGCGCGGCGCCGATGACAAACGTCAGGCTGACCGTCCGGTCAGTGTCGATCCCCAGCAGGCTGGCCATCTTCAGGTCCTGCTCGCAGGCCCGCATCGTCCGCCCCAACGGCGTCCGCGTTACCAGCCAGGTGAAAACGCCGAGCACGGTCAAGGTCACGACCACGATGGCGATCTGCATCCACGACAGCTGCACCGCGAACCCGTCCCGGTCCATCAGTTCAACGCCGCCGGGGATCAGCGCATGCATCGGCTTGACCCGAGCGCCCTGGCTGACCTGAACGAAATTCTGCAGCGTGATTGACATCCCTATCGCGCTGATCAGCGGCGCCAGCCGGAAGGAGCCTCGCAGCGGGCGGTATGCCAGGCGTTCCACCGTCCAGCCATACAGTGCCGCGATCCCTGCCGCGAACAGCAAGGCCAGGGCCAGCGCCAGCGGAACCGCGGTGATGCCCAGTGACGCCAGGCCGAGCAAAGCGATCAGCGACAGGAATGAACCGACCATGAATATGTCGCCGTGAGCGAAGTTGATCATGCCGATGATGCCGTAGACCATGGTGTACCCGACGGCGATCAGGCCGTAGATCATGCCAAGCGTGATGCCATTGATGAGTTGCTGCAGGGCGTAGGCCAATCGCACTCCGATTCCTTCTTCGCTGCGATGCAACCATGCACGCCTCATCCCGCGCAAGTGAGGAGATTCGGCCCTCGACACAACCGGCGGGCGGCGCTGGCCGAGGTCTTCGAAATCGCCCCGCACCTGAATCCAGCCCATACGGCCGCCTCGGGATACTCAAAGGATCGGTTGACATTCAACGAATCAGTTGATAATTGAGCGGCATGACGGGCAGCCTGCCGACCATGGATTTGATCGACGACGAGGACCCCGCCGAGACCGTCCTGGATCGCGTTTTCTTTGCGCTGTCCGATCCGGTTCGGCGCAAGATTCTGGAGCATCTGAACCAGGAGACGAAACTCGTATCGGAACTCGCGGCACCGTTCGATATCTCATTGCAGGCCGTATCACGACATATTCAGGTGCTGGTAAGGGCCGGCCTGCTGAGCCAGGAACGTTCCGGCCGGGTGAGTCGGTGCAGCCTGATCGCCGGTCCGATCTTTCCCGCCGCGGTCTGGATCAACCGCTACAGCAAGTACTGGCAAGAACAGTTCGACATGCTGGCTGTAACGCTCGAGGAAATGGCCGGGGAGCAGTCCAGCCCATCCTCGAACCGCAACCAGGGGCGGGTGTGACCGGTCTGATACGCGAACAATGAAGTTTGGAGGTTGAAACGATGCAATATCAGGATGTGGCGGAAAAACTTGCGACCTACCGCGCCGAGATCAGCGGCATACGCGCGAAAATGCGTGAGGCGCAGGCACTGATCGAACCGGAAGCCGTCACCGACTATGTCTTCTCCACGGCGCGCGGCAGCACGACGCTGTCCGACCTGTTCGGCGACAAGTCCGATCTCATCGTGATCCACAACATGGGGGCGTCCTGTGCTTATTGCACGCTCTGGGCGGATGGGTTCAATGGCGTGTATGATCATCTTGCCAGCAGAACGGCCTTTGTGATCTCCAGCCCAGATAAGCCGGACGTGCAGAAGCGGTTTGCCGCTGCTCGCGGCTGGCGCTTTCCCATGGTCAGTCACGCCAACACGACATTCGCGGCGGACATGGGTTACCGGTCCGCGGCCGGCGGCTGGATGCCCGGCATCACCGCGTTTCGCAAGAGTGGACAGCGGGTGCAGCGCGTAACCGACACGGGCATGGGGCCGGGCGACGATTTCTGCTCGCTTTGGCACTTCTTCGATCTGCTTCCCCAGGGCTCGGCCGGCTGGAAGCCGCAGTACAAGTATTCATAACGACTGTAAGCATGCCGTCCGGCGCTCGAGCTGGCGCCGGAGCCGGGTCGGTGGGGACAATGGTGACGTTACGCCACACCAACCTGCCGGACAGGCATACCAGCTACCGCGATGGCCGATCGCAGGACAATTACTTTGACCCGATGAAGGCGCACTTCAATCGTCCAGACTGATCGATCCCGGGCCTAACCGCCGTTGCTTTTCCGATCCGCCTCGAACAGGGACATCAGCTCGTCCGAGGCCTGCTGCACGTTCTGAATGAGCTGCTGCTCGTCTCGGTAAATGGCGTGTGTCTCCAGCAGATTGCGTTCGTCGTGTTCGCGGAACAACGCCACCGAGCGGGCCGCTTCCTCCGGGGGAACGCCCAGGGCGGTCAGCAATTCCTCCGCTAACTTCAGACTGGAAAGAAATGTCTCGCGCACCACGCCGTCCACCGCCCGGTCCATCAGCAGGTGGGCATGCCTACGGTTGCGCGCTCGGGCCATGATCTTCAGGTTGGGGAATTGACGCTTGGCGACATCCACGACCCGCAGCACATCCTCCATGTTGTCCAGCACAACCACCAGTAGCTTCGCGTGCTCGGCCCCCGCCGCGCGGAGCAGGTCGGGCCTGGTCGGGTCACCGAAATACACCTGTCCGCCGAACCGCCGTATCACATCCACCTGCCCGGGGTCGCGTTCCAGCGCGGTGAAGGGGATGCCGTGCATGCGCAGCACCCGGCCGATGACCTGCCCGAACCTCCCGAAGCCGCTGATGATGACCGGATTCGCCTCGGGATTGATCAGATCGTAGGCCGGCGGTGGCACGGCGTGCAGGCGAGGCACAACGAAATGCTCCGACAACGCGAACAGCACCGGCGTCGCCGCCATCGAAACCGCGGCCACAAGCGTTGCCATCGCCGCCCGGTCGGCGTCGAGCGCACCCGCCGCGACCGCCGCGCCAAACAGCACGAAACTGAATTCGCTGGCCTGCGGCAGGGCCAGGGCGAAGCGGATCGAGTCCACGAGGCTCTGCCGGCTGAACCGGGCAAGGACGAAGCATATCGCGATCTTTGCGATGAGCAGGCCGCAGGTCGCCATGACCAGCAGCCCCGGGTTTGCCTGCGCCAGGCCCAAATCGGCGGACATGCCGACGGAGATGAAGAAAAAGCCCAGCAAGAGGCCCTCGAACGGCGCGATGTCGGCCTCGAGTTCGTGCCGGTACTCCGACTGTGACAACAGCACCCCGGCCATGAACGCGCCCAGCGACATGGAAAGGCCGGCGAGGTTGGCGATGAACGCGGTGCCAGCCACCGTCAACAACGACGCCGTGGTGAACAGTTCCGGTGTGCGGGCACCGCCGATCGCTCGGATCAACGGCGGGATGGCGAAGCGGCCGCCGACCAGGATCACGCCCACCGCGAACGCGGCCCGCGCCACGTCATGCCACGGCACGTGGTCCGGCAACGTTTGGTCCGCCAGCAGCGGCACCAGCGCGACCAGCGGAATGAACGACAGATCCTGAAACAGGAGCACGGCGAACGCGTCCCGGCCCGCTCGCCCCTGCATCAACTCCCGTTCCGCGAGCAGCGGCAGCACGATGGCGGTGGACGACATCGCCAGGCCAACGCCAAGCACCGCCGCGCCTGGCCAACTCACCCCCGCCGCGAACGCCAGCCCGCCAAGCGCCGCGGCACTCAGCACCAACTGCGCCGAACCCAGGCCGAATACCGCCTGGCGCATCACCCACAAACGTTTCGGGCGGACCTCCAGTCCGATCAGAAACAGCAACATGACGACGCCCAGGGAGGCGACGCCAGAAATCTGGTCGACCTCGCTGACCAGCCGCAGTCCAGACGGCCCGATCACCACGCCCGCCAGCAGGTAGCCGAGCACGCTGCCGAGGCCGAAGCGTCGGGTTAGAGGGACGGCGATGGTGGCGGCCGCCAGCAGGGAAACCAGCGTGGTCAGCATCGGCCGGTCCTGGTCGTGGTCAGCCCGACGGCAGTTCGCATTCTCTCGGGCCGCCCCTCTGGCCGCCCCTCTGGCCGCCCCTCTGGCCGCATGTCAGTAGCCACGCGCGATGTCGAAACGGTTGGGCAGCGGGAGCCCGTCCCGCCAGGCGCGCAGATTGTCCAGGAAGATGTCGAGGCTGCGCGGGTTGTAGGTCGCTGGATCGTCCGCCGAAGTGTGCGGGCTGATGATGAGGTTAGGCGTGGTCCACAGCCGGTGCTCGGCGGGGATCGGCTCCGGCGTAAAGACGTCCAGCACGGCACCCGAAATTCGATCCTGCTCGAGCATCTCGCACAGCGCGTCCTGGTCCAGCAAGCCGCCGCGGCCGATGTTGACGATGCCGGCGGCGGGCGGCAGCAGGGCCAGCCGCCGTCGGTCGAGCAGGTTCCGCGTGGCCTCGGTCAGCGGGCACGCCAGCACCAGGAATTCGGACCCTGGCAGCACGTCGTCCAGCGTGTCGGTACCAACGACCCGGGCGCAGTGGGGATGAGGAGCCGGATTGGACCTCACTCCGGTGACGACCATGCCAAAGCGGGCGGCGTGTTCGGCGACGGCGCCACCCAGCGTCCCCAGCCCGACAATGGTGACGGAGCGGCCACCAAGCACGCTGCCCCAGATCTCGCGCCACGCCCCGGCTCGCTGCTGCGTCACCATGCGAGGGATTCGGTTCGCCAGCATCAGCAGCGACATGATGCCGAACTCGCCGGATTTGACGGCGTGCGTGCCACGGTTGTTCATTAGCGTGACGCCAGGCGGCAGCCAGGAGAATGGCGCCAGACCATCCAGGCCGGCGCTGGTCACGAACAGCAGCTTCAACTGGGGTGCGTCGCAGGGGAAATTCGCCGAGACGGTCCCGGTGTCGGTGATCAGCGCCTCGGCGTCGCGCATGGCGGCGGCGAATTCGGCCCTCGAAGTGCCAATGGTAACGCTATGGCCGGCGCCGATCTCGCCCGCGCGCTCCGCTGCCGCCTCCCACATTGCGAGGGAGAATGCGAACAGTGTGTCGCCGGTGGGGTTCTGCAGATGGATACGCATGGCGGGAAAACTGCCATGCAAGCTGTTGTATGGACAGAGCCGATCTGCCTGCCTGCTTTCGGTTGTGCTGCACTGCACCGCCTTGCCGGGTGCCGCGTGATACGCTAGCAACGACGCGCCTTCCGGGCGCCGCTCCCATCCGCCGGCCGGCAGGCCCGCCTCATCTCAGCTCGGCGCCGCCATCGCGCCCTCGGAAGGACCCGCCCCATGGCCCGCAGCAAGATCGCCCTTATTGGCGCCGGCAACATAGGCGGCACTCTCGCGCACTTGATCGGCCTGAAGGAGCTAGGGGACGTCGTCCTGTTCGACGTGTTCGGCGGCGTCGCGGCGGGCAAGGCGCTCGACATCATGCAGTCGGGGCCTGTCGACGGCTTCAACTCCGCGATGTCCGGTGGCTCCGACTATGCCGCGATCAAGGGCGCCGACGTGGTCATCGTGACCGCCGGCTTCCCGCGCACCCCGGGCATGTCCCGCGACGACCTGATAGGCAAGAACGCGGGCGTCATCGCCGAGGTCGCGGCCGGTATTCGTGCCAATTGCCCGGAAGCTTTCGTTATCTGCATCACCAATCCGCTCGACGCGATGGTCTGGGTAATGAAGGAAAAATCCGGCCTGCCCGCCAACAAGGTCGTCGGCATGGCCGGCGTGCTCGACAGTTCCCGCTTCCGCCTGTTCCTGGCACAGGAATTCGGCGTGTCGGTGGAGGACGTGACGGCGTTCGTGCTGGGCGGCCACGGTGACTCGATGGTGCCGCTGACCCGCTACTCGACCGTCGCCGGCATCCCGGTGCCCGATCTGGTGAAGATGGGCTGGACCACGCAGGCGAAGATCGACGCCATCGTCGCGCGTACCGCCAATGGCGGCGGCGAGATCGTAAAGCTGCTGGAGCGCGGCAGCGCTTTCTATGCACCCGCTGCCTCAGCCATCGTCATGGCCGAAGCCTACCTGAAGGACAAGAAGCGGGTGCTGCCCTGCGCCGCTTATCTCACCGGCCAATATGGCATCAAGGATCTATATGTCGGGGTTCCGGTCGTGATCGGCGCCGGCGGCGTCGAGCGCATCGTCGAGATCGAGCTGAACGCCGGCGAGCAGGCTGCTTTCGAAAAATCCTGCGGCACCGTGAAGGAACTGATCGAGGCGTCCCGCAAGCTCATCGGCTAGGGATCAGCGCATGAACATCCACGAGTATCAGGCCAAGGAACTGCTGAAGCGCTACGGCGTCGCGGTTCTGGACGGGTACGCCGCCTGGACGCCCGACGAGGCGGCGGCGGCGGCCGAGAAACTTCCCGGCCCGGTGTGGGTGGTCAAGTCGCAGATCCACGCCGGTGGCCGCGGCGCCGGCCGCTTCGCCGACGATCCGCAGGGGAAAGGCGGCGTGCGGATCGCGCGCTCCCGGGACGAGGTCCGCGCGGCGGCTGATGCAATGATCGGGCATACGCTGATCACCAAGCAAACCGGGCCGGCCGGCCGGCCGGTGCGCCGGGTCTATGTCGAGGCAGGCTGCGACATCGCGCGGGAGCTTTACTTATCGTTGCTCATAGACCGGGTCAGCGGCCGGGTGACCATCATCGCCTCGGCGGAAGGTGGCATCGAAATCGAGGAGGTCGCGGCCAGCCACCCCGAGAAAATCCTCCGCGTCGGTGTCGACCCCGCATCCGGCATTTCAGGCTTTCACGGTCGCCGGCTGGCGGCGGGACTGGGGCTCGCCGGCAAGCAGGCCGCCGCACTCGGCAAGTTCGTCGGCGCCATGTATGCCGCTTTCACGGCACTCGACTGCGCCGTGGTGGAGGTCAACCCGCTGGTCATTACGAACACAGGCGACGTTATCGCGCTGGACGCCAAGATGAGCTTCGACGACAGCGCGCTGTTCCGTCACCCGGAACTGGAAAAGCTGCGCGATGAGTCGGAGGAGGACCCGAAGGAACTGGAGGCCGCGAAGTATTCGCTGAACTATGTGGCGCTCGACGGCAATATCGGCTGCATGGTGAATGGCGCCGGATTGGCCATGGCGACGATGGACATCATTAAACTATACGGCATGGCGCCGGCGAACTTCCTCGACGTCGGCGGCGGCGCCACCAAGGAGCGAGTGACCGCCGCATTCAAAATCATCCTGTCGGATCCGAATGTCGAAGGCATCCTGGTCAATATCTTCGGTGGCATCATGCGCTGTGACGTGATCGCGGACGGCGTGGTGTCGGCCGCGCGGGAAGTGCAGCTATCGGTCCCTCTGGTGGTGCGGCTCGAGGGCACCAACGTCGACCTTGGCAAGGAGATCCTGGCGAAGTCGAATTTGCCGATCATCGCCGCCGACAATCTGGCCGACGCCGCCGAAAAGATCGTCAGCGCCGTGCGGGGGGCCGCATAGATGTCGGTTCTCGTCGACGCCACCACAAAGGTGATTTGCCAGGGCTTCACCGGCGCCCAGGGCACCTTCCACTCAGAGCAGGCAATCGCCTACGGCACCAAAATGGTCGGCGGCGTGACGCCCGGCAAAGGCGGTTCGACGCACCTCAATCTCCCAGTGTTCGATACCGTGTGGGAGGCGCGGGAGAAGACCGGCGCCAATGCGACGGTGATCTATGTGCCGCCGCCGTTCGCCGCCGATGCGATCCTGGAGGCGATCGACGCCGAGTTCCCGCTGGTGGTCTGTATCACTGAAGGCATCCCGGTGTTGGATATGGTGCGGGTGAAGCGCGCCCTGAGCGGGTCGAAGTCGCGCCTGATCGGGCCGAACTGCCCCGGCGTGATAACACCTGACGCCTGCAAGATCGGTATTATGCCCGGACATATCCATCGGCGCGGCAGCGTCGGCATCGTTTCACGTTCCGGGACGCTCACCTACGAGGCCGTGGCTCAGACCACGGCGGTCGGGCTCGGTCAGACCAGTTGCGTCGGTATCGGCGGCGACCCGGTGAAGGGCACCGACTTCATCGAAGTGCTGGAGATGTTCCTGGCTGATCCTGAGACGAAACAGATCGTCATGATCGGCGAAATCGGCGGCCAGAGCGAGACGGACGCGGCCGAATTCCTGGCGAGGAGCAAGGTGAAAAAGCCCACGGTCGGGTTCATCGCCGGCGCCACCGCTCCGCCCGGCCGGCGGATGGGCCACGCTGGCGCCGTCATCAGCGGCGGCAAGGATACCGCGGCGGCGAAAATGGACGCGATGCGGATCGCTGGCATTCATGTGGCCGAAAGCCCGGCAGCTTTGGGCAGCACCATGGTCGACATACTGAGGGGTTAGGCTTCTTGCTGGTCGCGAGGCTGATGCCGGAGGTGAATCTCGCAAGATTAGCCTTCCGGAGTGTTGCTTACTCAGGGCAGCGACGTTTGACCGTAGGGAGGTTTTGGCCGGTGCCGTGCCTCGTCGCGGTCGGCGTGGCGTCGATACCGGCCCTGGGCGCCGAACCGCCCGGCACCGCGCTCGAACTTTTGGGCAAGGGCGTGCAGATCTATACCTGCAGCGCCGGTCCCGCGGGCGCTGCTTGGAACCTGAAGGCGCCTGAGGCGACGCTGCGTGACTCGGCGGGCCACGTCGTTGGGCAGCAGTTCGCGGGTCCGACCTGGCAGGCAACCGACGGCAGCAAAGTGGTTGGCGTTCCGCTCGTCGCCAGTATTCCCCGCGGTCCGGCATCCATCCCATGGCTGGTGCTTCAGGCGACCGAAAATGACGGCAGCGCGGGCATGTTCGCGCGGGTCGCCTACATCGTTCGCTCCCGCACGATTGGCGGGAACGCACCTCTCACCGGGTGCGACACGGGCCACGCCGGCGCCGAAATCCGCGTTCCCTACAGCGCCACCTACACATTCTTCACGCCAAGCGCCCCGTGAGAGGCGGTCTGGGCCCGGTAGTCTAGACCCGGTTTATCACCCGGAGCACTCAAAGGCGTGGGCGTCGTTCAGAGTTCAGGAGGGGTGGAGGGCGTTGGCGTCGGGTCACTTGGAGGCGGAATCTCCGCGGGCGGGAGGTCCTGTCCTGGGCCGGGAAGTTCCGGTGGAAGTTTGGGCTCAGTGGTCATCCTGTCCGCCTTTCAATTCGCTAGAATCCGATCTTCTTCGCCAAGGCTTCTCGATCGACGGCACTGGCGGCTGGCGCATAGGGGCGCCCGGTCGATAAATCGATTATCTCGATGACACTATCGGCGTCGCTCCGGATGATCTGCCGCGCCTCCTCCTCGGCCTCGTCGGACTGTTCGTAACGCCCCACGGCGCGGCCTGTAACACGTAGCTCATACGCCATGATTGCCTCCGGTTGCCCTCGCGGCACTGTCTTTAACAAAAACGTGTCTGGGGGCAGGCGGTTGCACGAATTTCTCCGACCGCATTGACGGACGGCGTCCCAAATCCCGTCGGGCTTTACCTTCGCCGATAACAAAGCTTGCGCCTGGCCTCGCTCGGCGCGAAGCTTATGCTCGGGCCGCCAAGGTTCCAGCGCCGACCCTTCCACATGGAGATCGCAAATGACCCGTCTGTTCGCTGCCGCCATGTTGCTCGCCGTTGCCGCCGCGCCTGCCTTCGCGTGTGAGCTTCAGAAATCGGTTTCGACCGACGCGCAGAAGCGCCTGGCCACGTCACAGCCAGCCGGTGAGCACTCGGCTCCTCCGCCGAGGAGCGCGGAAGACCGCAAGCCGTCCTAGGCCGTCGACGACCCGGGAGGAGATTGAGCATCGCGGCGGCCGAATCGCGGAGCACGCCCGATCGTCGGGTACGTTGCCGTCAGCCTTGCCAACCCGCCCGACGCAGTCCCTGCAAGAGATGTTCGTGATCCTCCGGCCGCACGTAACGCGCCCGACTCCCGGTCTTGTAATCGAAGTATGACCGCGAGGCGGTGATCGCCGCATCCAGCGCCGAC
This sequence comes from uncultured Alphaproteobacteria bacterium, assembly GCA_963758415.1. GTDB lineage: Bacteria > Pseudomonadota > Alphaproteobacteria > Acetobacterales > Acetobacteraceae > Rhodopila. The sequence continues at coordinate 196,230 of CAVWVL010000003.1, forward strand.
CGCGCCTGATCGGGCTGCAGCATCTGACCGAGCGCCGCGGCGAGCCAAAGGTAAGGTCGCGCTATCGAAGGGTGCTCGGGGTAGGCGCGGATCGCCCTGCGCGCCGCCTCCTCCGCCGCGCCGTAATCCCGATCGAGATAGGCGCCAACGATACGATTATGCATCACGGCGGGCGCCGTCGGCCCCCGAGGATCAAGACGCAGGGCGGTCGCCAACGGTTCCCGTGCCTCGATACGTGAGCCTGACATCACCAGGATGTGCCCTTTGATCAGGTGTCCCTGCGGATCGTTGGGATTAAGCGTCGTTGCAATCTCCGCTTCTTCCAGCGCCGCTCGGCAGTCACCCTGGTGATACAGCACCCATGCCAGCGCGGCATGAGCGAAGGCACTGTACGGGTCCAGGTCGAGCGCCGTCCGAGCCTCGGCTTCCGCCAGTTTCTCGCTTTCGGGCAATGGCGGACCGACCCCGCGCGTGCCTTCGGACAGATGCAGCCAGACCAGCATCGCGTGCGCGGGCGCGAACAGCGGGTCCAGCGCCACCGTCCGCAAGAGAAAGTCGCGCCGAGCGGAGACGTCACCGCCCTTCGACCAATGCCAGAGGGCCCGCTGCCACGCCTCCCACGCGCTCAGGTTTTCCGGCGGCTTCCGCATGGCGCGTTGTCCCTCGACCTGCGAAATCGCGGGATCGATCGCCGCTGCCATGGAGCGGCTGATTTCATCTTGAACACTGAACAGATCAGCCAACTCGCGTTCGAACCGCTCAGCCCAGATATGGCTGCCGCTCTCCGCATCGATCAACTGCGCGGCGACACGTATCTGCTTGCCGGCGCGTCGCACACTCCCCTCGATGACGTAACGTACACCGAGTTCTCGAGCGACCTGCTTTATCGCGATCGATCGGCGCTTGTAAGAGAAACTGGAGGTCCTGGCGATCACGAACAGTGAGCGATTGCGTGAGAGTTCGCCGATGATGCCCTCGGCGATGCCGTCTGAAAGAAACTCCTGGCTGGGGTCGCCGCTCATGTTGGCAAAGGCCAGCACCGCGACCGAGGGTCTGTCCGGCAGCGGAAGGGATTCGGCCTGGCGCGACGGTCCCTGGGGTTTCCTCGCGGTTGGCTCCTGATCGAATGCTACAACGAAGGCTTCGACCGGGCGGCTGATGTTCTTCAGGTCGAGCGTCCCGAGCGGATGGAACGCCAGATCGAAGCGGTCTTGGATGTGATCACGTACCGCTCGCGTAACGCAAACTTCCCCTGGCGGACATTCGGTTTGAAGCCTCGCCGCCACATTGACCGTGTCGCCGTGCAGATCGGTCCCATCGGCGATGACGTCACCGATGTTGATGCCGATGCGATAGCGGATGGTTCGATCGCGGTCCTGCTCGCCATCATGAGTGGGAATTTCTTGCTGTAGCTTGAGCGCACAGCGAACGGCCCCATCGATGCTATCGAAGACGATCAGCATCGAGTCGCCACCGGTTTGCACGATCTTGCCACCATACTCCGCGATCGCGGGTTCAATCAGTGCGCTTCGGAGAGACCGGAGCCGTTCGAGCGTTCCAATATCGTCCAATTCGATCAGGCGGCTGTATCCGACCATATCGGCATACGCGACGGCGATGAGCTTACGGCCTCGCGACGAGCGTTCATTCAGGCTCGACGCAGCGGGTTCGGGCATCCCAGACATGCTGGACGCTCCCACGATCGCCTTGACGCGACAAGTACCGCATTTCTTCCCAGTGCCCAGCATCCGCCTGGACCACCTGCCTTATTTGGGTTCCCGAACGAGAAGGTGGAGCTTATCAAAACATCCGGCCATGGCGCCTGGGGATCAGACTCTCCCGGCTGTCCTGGGTCTTCCGAACTCCAGGTCGCTACGGCTTCGTCGCGCCACCAGCGATCCCCACAGATGCAGCCTTCAACCCGTTGCCAAGGCGGCGTAAGGTTCAATCCGGTATCCCAATCAACCAAGGGGGGCGGGTGGCCTTGGTGCCGCGCACGCTGGAACGGACAGGACAAAATGAAGACGATGGACGCCGCCGCGCGACGGGCGGCACTGGCTAAGACTGAGCTTTTTCGCTCCCTTGAAACCGGGGACCTCGACGCTGTGCTGGCGCGCGTGGCTGTCCGTCGCACCCTCCGCGGTGAAATCATCATGCGGCGTGGCGACGCCAATGCCGGCATGGTGGTGATCGTGACCGGCAAAGTAAGGATCAGCGTCGTCTCGGAAGAGGGCAAGGAGATCACGCTGACAGTGCTAGGCCCGGGAGACGTGCTGGGAGAGATGTCGTTGCTGGATGGACAGGAATGCAGCGCCGATGTCACCGCTCAGGAAGACTGCAACCTGCTGGTGGTGGACCGCAATCAATTCCTCCGGCTGTTGCGGTCGAACGGCGAGCTTTGCCTGCATTTGATGGCCGTGCTGACACGCCGGCTGCGCCGTTCCAACGCGGCGCTGGAGGATATCGCGCTGCTCGATCTGCCGACGCGCCTGGGCCGGTTGCTGACGCGCCTGGCCAGCGAATATGGCGTCCCGGCCCGAACCGGCACGAGGATCGAGGTGAGGCTGTCGCAAAAAGATATCAGTACGCTGGTTGGCGCATCGCGGGAGAAGGTGAACAAGCAGCTTCGGCAGTGGGAGGACGAGGGGGTGCTCGGAAAGGACAACGGCCGGCTCGTGGTGCTGAACCCTCGGGCGCTGCCGTCACTGGCGTGATCCGTTGGCGTGAACCGCGATACGACCGTCTCCTGGATCGAAGCGGATGCTGTCCTAGCCGGCCTCGAATTCCGCCTCCGCGGCGTCCCTGCCGAACGCGAGGCCTGGCTCCGCCAGCCAGGTGTTCCACCCTAGCAGGGGACGCCCCGCCTCGGCCAGGTGAAGCGGGAATCCTGCCTCGCGCGCCAGCACCGGATTGATCGCCACGCCGGTTTCCAGCCCGAGAAATGCACGCACCAGCGAGACCAGGCGAGCATGGACCGGCCGATCCGGAAGCAGCGCTTCGAACCCTTCCCGATCAAGCGGTCCGATCCGCAGCATGATGCGTGCCTGAATGTCCCAGCTCTGGACGCCGATCGCCGCGTCAACCCCCAGGCAGTTCCACGCGCCATCCGAAGTGCCCGACGGCAGTGCGGTCTGCTGGTCAGGTGGCAGCACCAGCCAGTTGCCGGCGAACTGGCGCACCTCGACGGGCCGGCCAAGCCAGTCGGACACCAGCGCCTGCAGTCGTTCGGCCGAACGCGGCCGCATCGCGAAGAGCCCCGCATAGTGCAGCAGCGGTTCGGGACCGACCGCCAGCCGCTCGGTCAGGCCCGGCATCCCATGACCGCCGAGTGCGAGCAGCACACCGGCGATCGGGTCCGTAGCGGGCGGCTGTGACTGCGCCGCGACCTCCGTTGACCGATGCAGGCGGTACTTGATACCAGAGGATCCGAACAGGGCGACAAGCCGATGCGACAGCAGATCGAGAAAATCCTGCAGTGCGGTCGACCCACGTCGCGCGGACGACATCGCCAGGGTGCCGTAAAGTCGAGGCAGCACGCCCGCCGCTCCAACCAGGCCGATAAGCGGCACCTTTACGCGTGGCAGCGGGGCCACGTCGGTTGGCTGCCCACCCTCTGGCCGCATCTTCCCGCGTCGGATCTCCCCAGGTCGAATCTCCCCTGAGCGCACCTCGCTGATTTCGCTGCCGGGGAATCCCAGCGAGGCGTCGCTCACGAATCGCGCGGACTGAGCGGGGTCGGTGACACGCGCCGCGCGCATCAGCACGCGCAGCGCGGCGTCGAAGCCGAACCGGTGCGGGTCGCGCAGCAGACGCCCCATGGCCGAGAGCGGTCGCCTCACAGCAACACCTGAGCCCCGGCCCGGGCAGGCCAGGACACGACGCGGCCGCTTCGTCCATGCAGTGTCACGTTGGTCCGGACGAAACTGTTGACCGTCGCGTGCAGCGCCAGGAAGCGGTCGAGCACCGAGGCCAACAGGAACAAGCCGTTGCCCTGCCACGCTGCCTGGTCAAACGTCATGGCGACGTCGAGGCCCCGGCAGAATGCACCGGCGCGTGCCCCGGGCACACGGGCTGTCCCGGGCTGAGCGGTAACCGACAACAGCCCGTTGATCGCCGCCCGTGATTCCGGCGAATCGCGTAAGTCATACAGGCGCAGCATCTCCTTCAGCGCCGTCGCCCCCGCCGCACCGTCGACAATCGACAGATGGCTCAGCGAAAGATGCGAAACCAGCCGCCAGAAATGCTGGTCCCGCGGCTTCGGGCGCAGGGTGAAGGTCGGCGCGGTGATACACAAAACGCGCTGCACCGACGACTGGCCGTCGATCAGCTTGAGGATCGGGTGGCCGCCACCGAACGGCAGCGCGGCCGGAAGATCGCGGTTGAGGCACAGCGCCTCGACCGACAGCACGCTGTCCGCCGGCTGACCCGCGTCGAAGTCTGGATCGGCGACCGCCAGGAACACCTCCGTCCCACCATTCGGAGATGGGCGCCGGCACGTATGGTAGGCGGCGCCCCCCGCCTCGGCCTCGCCATCCAGTGCGCTCAGGCGATAGAAGGGGCGCCACGGGCGCGACACGCCATCGGCTCCGGATTCCTGCACGCGCTCGACCCGCCAGACCTCCATCGCGCTTTGCCGCCTGGCATCCGGCACAATGCGGTATTCAGTCGCGGTATGGGTCAGCGAGACCGGCTCGCAACGTTGCGGAAACAGATTGACGATCGGGGTGCAGCCCAGCGCGAGGCTATCGGCGCCGATCACTCGTTCGAGTTCCGGCACGGCGCGATCGAGATAGACAAAGATGTCCATCCGTTTGCCAGCCTGCAGCAGCGTTTTCTGTTCGATCCCCGTGAAATCAACGAACAAAAACTTCTCCGGGAAGGCGAAGTATTCGGTCAGCAGGCGGAAGCCGGAGAAGCTCCGTGCCGGCCACGGCAGGATCGCCTCATCGGCCGAAAATCCCACCGGAACGATCGCGCTCGGCGGCAGGATTGCGGGTGCCGGGTCGGCCGGGCCGTCGGCATATGCGACCGAGACGGCATGTGCTGACAGCAGCTCCAGCAGCGGCAGCGATATATTGGCCGGTGCGCGCAGGAAGACCCGCAGCCGGTCGAGGCCGAGGGTGGTCAAGCTGGTGTCGCCGATGGCACGCAGGCTGATCCGCAGCACGGACCCCGCTCCCGAGGCGCGTGGATTGGCCGGGGCGTTCAACGGCGGGCCGGACAGTCGCGCGCTTTCGATCTCGATCGGCCATAGCGTTTGTGGCCAGGCGGTGCGGAATCGGCATTCCTCGCCTTGAACCGCCTCGGTTCCCAGCATGATGCGGGGCGGCAACCGCAGCGGTGCGTCAAGGTTGGGGTCGCACTGGAACTGTGCGATGGCGCAGGAAGGCACCGGCGCCAGGTAATGCGGATACAGCACGCCCAGCAACGCATCCGTCAGTTCGGGGAATTCGTCATCAAGTCGGTGATGCACGCGGGCAGCCAGGAACGCGACGCCTTCCAGCAGACGCGCGACATGCGGATCTTCGACCGCGTCCCCCGACAGTCTCAGTCGGCTTGCTATCTTTGGGTGTGCCGCGGCAAACTCGCCCGCCAGGCCACGCAGCGCCGCGAGCTCGCGGTTGTAGTAGGGCAGCAGTGCGTCAGACATCTTGCCGGCCGCCTCTCGCGTTCAGCGTCACCTCAGCGGTGGTGGCATCCACCACGGTCTCGAACGTTACTGGCTCATCACCTGGCTCGGCGTGCAGCACGCCTTCGATGCGCAGGCGCAGCCTTGCTTCCAAACTGTCCCGTGCGTTCAGTGACGCCACCCGCAGGTCGGCGAGGCGCGGTTCGAAGCGTCGGATGGTCGCCTCGATTTCCGCGCGCAGCCGCTCCCGCTGGGCCGGATCGTTCAGCGCGCCGGCGGTAAAATCCGGCAGGCCGTAACCAACCGCGGACCGCGACAACTGGTCCAGCTCGGCCGGCCATGACTGCCAGCGCCGCCGCGCGTTCAGTAGAGCTTCCAGGTCGCGCTGCACGCTCGCGCGCAAGGTGGCCACCGCCTCGGCGGCCGACATCGGCGGGTCCACGGGTTGATCCGGTGTGTCATCGAGTAACCGGTCCAGCAGTGGCAGCCGAGCCCTGATCTGGCCACGGCGCGGATCGGGTGGCGGCATCGGTGTTTTCCTCCTGGTAAGCGCGGCAGGCCGGCTGCACCGTACCACACGCTGCTGAAAATTCGTGCTCCCTCCGGGGAGGGCAGGATCAGGTCCGGTGCGGGCCGGCGATCTCGGTGACCAGCCGGAACGTCGCCGTAACATCGTCCAACTGCAAGTGCGGCTGCAGGTGCACCGTGCAGCCATAAACGCCCGGCCGTCCGGGCTGCTCACGCACCGAGATGCGCGCCGCCGCCAGTGGGAACCGGGCGCGCAAATCGTGGCCGCCGGAGGAGCCGGGGTTAACGTAACCCTGCAGCCAGTCGTGCAATGCAAGTTCGATCTCGTCGCCGGTTCGGAACGAGCCCACCATGTCGCGACCGCGCAACTTGATGCAGTGGGCGAAGCGGGAGACGCACAGCATCGCATTGATCTGGCTGGACAGGTGAGCGTTGGCGTTGGCGGCAGCTCCGGCGTAGCGCGGCGGGGTCTGCAGGCTGCGGACCGCTCCGAACACGGCCTGCTGCCCAAATGGCAGAGCCGTCAGCGGCATCAGCGATGCCTCCACCAGCGCCCTTTCCTGTGCGTCGGTGAAAGCAACCTCGAGCGAGGGGCGAAGCCAGGCGGAATCGGCGGCGAACGCCTCGTCCGGAATGTCGGAGACAAGACCTCCTCCGACGCGGTCGTTCTCGCTGCCGCGCACGTCGGCCGGCCATGCATGGTTGGCGAAAGCCCGGGCGGTCACGGCGGCAAACGCGAATCCCGCGGTCATCCAGACTCGCTGGTCGGACCCGTTCGCCTCCTCAGCGTAGCGGAACCCGTCCAAACGCGCAGGGTGGTCGCCCCACCGCGGACGCGCCAGCAGGCGAGGTAGGGTGACCGCCAGGAAACGAGCGTCCTCCTGTCCCGCCAAAGCCCGCCAGCGGGCGTGGTCGGGCGAACGGAACGGATCGGTCAGGTCGGTCGCGAACGCCAGGTCGGAGAACCGGTCCACCTGCAGCAGCGCCGGCGAGGCCGAGACGACGGTGGGCACGAAAGCCGCGGCCGCGACGCCGGCGAGGGCGGTCAGGGCGCCGACGTCATCGGTGGGCGAGTCGGCCGAGGGTCGGTGCCGTACCTCGTGGTCGATGACCAGCAGGCCGAACGGCTCGCCGCCGGGGGTGCCGAATTCCTGCTCGTAAACCATTTTGAACAAGGCGCTCTGGTCGAATGCCGCGGCGCGGGCGAGATCGCGGCATAGCTCGCCCCAAGGCAGAGGCAGCAGCTTGACACGGACCGGCGCGGTGGGAGCAAACGTGGCCACCAGCCACGCCAGTCCGCGCCAGGCGCCTTCGAGCCGGCGCAGCCGGGCGTGATGCAGGATGGCATCGAGCTGCGCCGATACCGCCGCATCGATCCGAGCGATCATTCGGTCAATTTCCGCGAGCGACGAAGCGGGTGGGTTCCGCTGGTGTGTATCCCGCGCCTTGGCCACCGAACCGGAAGCCGCCAATACTGACGGCTCCGGCGCCGGGACCGATTGAACGATCGGGTGCATGGTTGCGTTCCGTGTCTTCCGTGGTCAGGACATCTGCGGAATGCGGGCCACCATGCGCAGGCTTGTCGTCAACTCCTCCATCTGCAGCCACGGACGTAGATACGCGACGGCGTTGTATGATCCCGGCTTGCCGGGAATTTCGCGCACCTGCACTCTTGCCTCGCGTAGCGGGAAGCGGGCCTTGGTCTCTTGGCCGGCCTGCTCGTTGGGGTTGACGTAGGTCATGATCCAGCGGTTCAGCCAATCCTCGCAGTCGGTCGCCTCCATGAAGCTGCCGATCTTGTCGCGCGCGATCACTTTCAGGTAATGCGCGAAACGACCGGACGCCATGATGTAGGGCAGGCGAGCGGAGATGGCGGCGTTTGCTGTCGCCTCGGGGCGGTCGGTACTTTTTCGGCTTCTGCGTGGTCTGCGCGCCAAAGAACACGGCATAGTCGGTATTCTTATAGTGACACAGCGGCAGGAAGCCTTGGTTCGACAGCTCGAACTCGCGCCGGTCGGTGATGCCGATCTCGGTCGGGCACTTGGTGTCGAGATCGCCGTCGTCCGAGGTGAAGACGTGGGTCGGCAGGTTCTCCACCTTGCCGCCGCCCTCGGCGCCCCGGATCGCAACACAGAACCCCGACTTCGCGTAGGCGTCGGTGAGGCGTGCGCCCATGACATAGGCGGCGTTCATCCAGCAATACTCCTTGTGCCCCATCGGGCGCGCGGCACCGGCGGCGTCCTTCGGCGCCTCCTCATAGGCGAACGCTTCCACCGGCGCGGTGTCGGCGCCGTAGGGCAGACGAGCGATCACCCGCGGCATCACGAGTGAAACGAAACGGCTGTCCTCGGTGTCTCGGTAGCTGCGCCACTTGGTGTACTCCTGGCTCTCGAAGATCTTCGCCAGATCACGCGGCTTCGACAGTTCGGTCCACTCCTCGAAGCCGAACATCTTCGCTCCCGCGGCGGAAATGAACGGGGTGAAGCCGGATGCGGCGACGTTGGAGATCAACCGCAACGTCTCGACGTCCTCGGGGCTGGCCGACCACTCATAGTCGCCGATCAGGACACCGTAAGGCTCGCCGCCGGGCGTGCCGAACTCATTTTCATAGACCTTCTTGAACAGTTGGCTCTGGTCGAACTCCGCCGCCCGGGTCAGATCGCGGGTCACGTCCTTCTTCGGCGCGTTCAGCACCCGGATCTTCAGGCCGGTGCCGGTCTCGCTGTTCATCACCAGATGATTGAGGCCGCGCCAGGTGCCTTCGAGTTTCAGCAGGCGCTCCTGGTGCATGATCGCATTGAGCTGCGCCGACAGTTTCGCGTCGATCGCGGCAATCGCCCGGTCGATGGTGACGCCGAGATTGCGGTCGAACGTTACTGTACCGGCCATCGCCTCGGCGACCAGGGTCTTCACCAGTTCGGCGGCCCGGTCGGGTTCGGTCTGCCGCGTGGCGGCGACGATCTCGTCCAGGATGCTGACGCCACCGGCCGTCGCATCAGCGACGGCAGGCGCAGTCGCAGTTTCGGTCTGGGCCATGTCTCAGCCCTCCTTCGTTTCGACGCCAAGCAGACCGGAGAGGTCACGCAGGCTGTCATGATCTTTGAGGATGTTCTCGAGCAGGGACTCCAGTTGCTCGCTGCGGTCCGCCTTGCTCATCAGATCGCGCAGCTTCTCGCGGGTCTCCAGCAGGGCGCGCAGAGCGGGCACCTGCGCCGCGATGCGCGCGGGCTCGAAGTCCTCGAGTGCGTTGAACGCGAGATTGACCGACATCTGGCTGCCGTCGTCCTGCAGCTTGTTGTCGACCTTCAGGTTCAGACCCGGCGCCATGCGCGCCATGACGTCATCGAAGTTGTCGCGGTCGATCTGAATGAATTTCCGTTCTGAAAGTGGACGGACCGGCTGAGTGGGGTCGCCGGAGAAATCACCCAGCACGCCGACGACGAAGGGCAGTTCGCGCACCACCTGTGCGCCCTCGGTCTCGACATCATAGGTGATGTGAACACGCGGCTTGCGCACGCGTTTCAGCTTGTCATGGATACTCGCGCTCATGGGATGTCCTCCGTGGATCATGGGTCACGCCAGACGCGGTCAGGAAATGATTTCAGTTCGACTGCGTCTCTCGTGATCGGAACCTACGTTTTCATCAGTCCCGCAAGCAATGCGCATGACACGCCGGTTTCGTGACTGGGGTCACTCCGGCGGCTGAAGGGGTCGGATACCAAGGCTGCGGAGGATCGTGTCACGGCTGTCCGGGTCGGGAACGAGTTCCTCCAGCAACTGCGGCCAGGTCAGGCGACCGCGGCGGACGGCTTCCGACAAGGTGTAAGCGAGGGGCGAATGCGGTTCGGTACGGCGAAAGAAGGCAGCGACTTCATCGATCGCGCGCAATGCGTCTTCCCGTGTGGCGATTGTTCCGCTGCCGGGTGGCACCGATGCATCGGTTCGCGAAACGGCGTCGGGCGCGCGCCCGGCATCCGCGTTCGTTGCCGGAGCTGCCCCCTTGGGAGCGAAACGATCGGCAATCGCGGCGATTTCGTCCAGCAGGTCGCGCACGCGGCCGGCGGATGGAGCGTCGGCGCCGGCGAGAGCTTCCAATGCGGCGGCCAGATCACGCCACGCCTTTGCCGCCGCGGCGGCATCGCTTTGCAGCCGCACGAAGACCTCCGGCCCCGCGGCGGACGCTTCAGCCTCGACCTGCTCGAAAGGAATGACACCGGAGGCCAGGCGCTGCTGCCGCCGAACGGCATCGCCAATTCCGGCGGTTTCCATGGACTGTTGGTACTGCCACAGCGCCAGCGCCGCACCGTTTGGGCGCTCGAACAGAATTGCTTTGCGCAGCGGCTGGATCAAGGTGCCCTCGCCGCTTTCGCCATTCAGGCCGGAGATGGGGGCGAGGCGTCCGGCCAGCCCTTCTTCGTCAAGCGCCGGATACAATCCGTCCCAGAACGTTTCGAGCAGGCCGAGCATCAGCCGGCAGCCGGAGGCGAATCCGGTGAGGCCATCGAGGCGCAGCAATGCTTCGGTGGCCCAGGCGGCAGCTTCGATATCCTTCGCTTCGTTCGTCAACAAGTCGGTCGCCAATTGCAGGACCGGCATCCATTGCGCACTCGGCGCCTCCTCCCCCGAACCCGCTGCGTCCGCCTGGCGCTCGGCGGCACGCGCTTCCGCACGGGCGTCGCGCAGCCTGAAGTAGCGCGAGTTGGGATCGAAGTTCTGTCGCGGGTCGCTGCCGGTCGGCCGTTCCCCGGCGATCGGTGCGAGCAACACGTCAAGGTCCAGATCCCCCGCCATCACGTCCATCCACCCTGTTTCGCAACGACGATAACACAACCGTAACCAAGGAGAGTCCACATGGCCAATATTGATCTGAAGCTTCTGATCGGTCGGCTTGACGATCGATGCAGACGCGCACTGGAAGCCGCGGCGGGGCTGACCCTGTCCCGCAGCCACTACAACGTCGAAATCGAACATTGGCTGGTCAAGCTGCTCGACGGCAGCGATACCGACATCAGCTCTATTCTGCGCCGGTTCGAGGTTGATCCTGGGCGGCTGCTCGCCGACCTGGACCGTTCACTGGACCGCCTGGGGACGGGCAACGGGCGCGCACCTGGCCTGTCACCGGAGACGGTGGAACTCGCAAAGCAGGCCTGGATGCTCGCCTCGGTGGAACACGCCAGCCCGGTGGTCCGGTCCGGCCATTTACTGTGGGCCCTCCTGGCCGACGAGACGCTGGCACGCCGCGCACGCGAAATATCGCCGCTGCTGGCGCGCGTCGCGCCGGACGTGCTCAAACAGGAATACGCGCGGTTGACGGCCGATAGTGCCGAGGCGGCTTCCGCTCCGGCATCGGTCGGTAACACGCCCGCGACGCGTGGCGACGGCTCGCTCGATCAGTACACCATCGATCTGACAGCGCAGGCGCGCGCGGGCAAGATCGATCCGGTGCTTGGGCGCGACGCCGAGATCCGTCAGGTGATCGACATCCTGACGCGACGTCGGCAGAACAATCCGATTCTGACGGGCGAGGCTGGTGTCGGCAAAACGGCGGTCGTGGAGGGGTTTGCGCTGCGCATCGCGGAGGGCGACGTACCCCCCGCGCTGGCCGACGTTTCGGTGCGGACCCTGGATCTTGGGCTGCTGCAGGCCGGCGCGGGCGTAAAGGGCGAGTTCGAGAACCGGCTGAAATCGGTGATCGAAGCGGTGCGTGCCAGTCCGCGCCCGATCATCCTGTTCGTCGATGAGGCGCACACACTGATCGGTGCCGGTGGCGCGGCGGGGCAGAACGACGCCGCCAATCTGCTGAAGCCGGCGCTGGCTCGCGGCGAGCTGCGGACCATCGCGGCCACCACCTGGGCCGAATACAAGAAATACGTCGAGAAGGACGCGGCGCTGAGCCGGCGTTTTCAGGTGGTCAAGGTCGAGGAGCCCTCGGAACCCGTGGCCGTGGCCATGATCCGCGGGCTGGTCGGCAAGCTGGAGATGCATCATCACGTCCGTATCCTGGACGAGGCCGTGAGCGAGGCGGTCCGGCTTTCGGCGCGCTATATCCCCAGCCGGCAGCTTCCTGACAAGGCGGTATCGCTGATCGACACTGCGTGCGCGCGCGTCGGCATGAGCCAGTCTGCGGTTCCGGCTCAGATCGAGGATCGCCGCCGGCGTCTGTCGCTGATCGATACGGAACTTCGGATCCTGGCGCGCGAAACCGCGTCGGGTGGCGATCACGCCGATCGCGAGGACGTTTTGGTGGCCGAGCGACATTCGGCCGAGGCGGCGCTGGCGGCGCTCGAAGCGCGCTGGGAGGATGAGAAGCGTCTGGCCGGCCAGATCGCGGCGATCAGGGCACGGATCGAGGATCCAGCGGATCCAGGCGACAAGGCGGCGCTGCGGAACGAACTGACAAGCGCGACGGTTTCGTTGCGTTCGTTGCAAGGTGAGGAGCCGCTGGTCCACCCGGTCGTCGACGGCCAGGCAATCGCCGAAATCGTCGAGGGCTGGACTGGCATTCCCGCCGGCCGCATGCGTAGCGACGAGATCCGCGGCGTGCTGGCCCTGCGTGAGACGATGGAGCGCCGGGTGATCGGCCAGCCGCATGCGCTGGAAGCCGTTTCTCAGGCGATCCATACGTCGCGCGCCAAGCTGACAGACCCGCGCAAGCCGATCGCGGTGTTCCTGATGGTCGGCACATCCGGTGTCGGCAAGACAGAGACCGCGCTGACGCTAGCGGACCTGCTCTACGGCGGCGAGCAGAACCTGACCGTCATCAACATGAGCGAGTTCAAGGAGGAGCATAAGGTCAGTCTGCTGATGGGCAGTCCGCCCGGCTATGTCGGATACGGCGAAGGCGGCATCCTGACCGAGGCCGTGCGTCGCCGGCCATACTCAGTGATCCTGCTCGACGAGATGGAGAAGGCGCATCCCGGCGTGCAGGACGTATTCTACCAGGTGTTCGACAAAGGCACCATGACCGACGGTGAGGGGCGCGAGATCGACTTCCGCAATACTGTGATCATCATGACCTCGAACGCCGGCACGAACCTGATCAGCCGGATGTGCGCGGATGAGGAAACCATACCGGATCCGGACGAATTGACCGAGGCGCTGCGGCCGGAGCTGATGAAGCACTTCAAGCCGGCTTTTCTGGGGCGCACCACGGTCGTGCCGTATTTCCCGCTGCCGGCTGACATTATCCGCCGCATCGTCACCATGCAGCTCGAGCGGATCGCGCAACGCGTGTGGCAAACCTATCGCGCACGGTTCAGCTACGACAAGTCGGTCGTGGATGTCATTGCGGAACGGTGCACGGAGGGCGGCTCGGGCGCGCGCAACGTGGAGAGCATTCTGTCGCGCACGCTGCTGCCCGCGCTGTCCGCGCAAATTCTAAGTCGGATGGCCGAAGATTCAAATTTCGCAGAGGTAACCGTGGTCACAGATGACACCGGCGGCTTCGAATACAACTTCAGTCAGAGCGGACCGGCATGAATACGGTCATCAGGAATCCCTCCCGCTCTTAACAAGTGTTTTGACGAAATGACAGTCTCCCGAACGGGCCCTGTCGGCGTCAAGAGAAGACAGAGAAGGACAAGACCATGGCTATCTACCTGAAAAACGACAAGATCCCCGGCAACACGGCAACGGAAGGCTTCAAGAACCAGATCGAGCTTGAGACAGCGTCTTTCGGCGCTGGCCGACATATGGGCATGAGCAAGCGGAGCGATGCCAACCGCGGCCACGCCGAACCGACCTTGTCGGAGCTATCCTGCACCAAGCAGTGGGACTCGACATCTTCCGCCAAGCTGCTGCAGGATGCACTTGCAGGCGTCGGCGACCACAAGGTTACGATCAGCTTCACAACCACCAGCAAGAACGTTGTTCTTGCCTTCATGACCTACGATCTGGAAGAGGTCGTGATCAGCAACTACTCTGTCGGCAGCGGCGGAGACACGCAGCCTCACGAGTCGTTCAACCTGAACTACACCAAACTTACCGTAACGACTTTCGAGATCAAGGACGGCAAGGCGACGAAGAAAGACGTCGTTACCTACAACCTGCCGCAGATGCAGGCCAACGGCTGATCCGCGGTCGATCGCGGCGAGGCGGGCAGGGATCAGCGGAAGCACAAGCTGATTTCTGCCCGTTAAGAGCGACACCGCCACAAGCGGCGCCGCGGCGTGCGCGGAGGTGACCATGCGTTTCGCGGTTATGGTCCCGGAACGCACGATCGGCAAATGGCTGCGCAAGCTCAAACTGACTCGGGTGCAGCCGCGTCCGTATCATCCCAAGAAGGACGAGGGAGCGGAGCAGGCTTTTAAAAAAACTTCACTCCTATCCTGAAGGAAGCTCTGCTCAGCACCACCGCCGGAACGCCGGTCGAGGTCTGGTTCCAAGACGAACCACGGGTCGGGCAGAAAGGCACGCATAGTTACGTGTGTCCCCTGTTGGCTCGTGTCCGCCAATGGTGCGCGACAACCGACACGACACCGCATATCTGTTCGGCGCGATCTACGCACCCGAGTTGAACCCGATCGTGAATGTCGGGCCTACGTGCCCGTCCCTGAACTTTGCGAGTCATTTGAGTCGGTTAGCGGAGGGGCTTGAATAAGCTGGAGTTTCCCGATGCGCTGTCCGGCACCGAATCGAAAGGTGCCGCATGTGGACGAGCGAAAACCGACAGCGCTACAACCGCGACAAGCTGCGTTATCCGATTGATCTGACCGATGATGAGTGGTCCCTGGTTGCCCCGCTCATCCCGGCGGCAAAACGCGGCGGCCGCAAGCGAAAAGTCGAGGAGCGCGAAGTTCTCGACGGCATCATGTATTTCCTCAGCACCAGGTGTCAGTGGCGGTACGTGCCGAGCGATCTACCCGCGAGAAGCACCCTGCACGGCCGTCTGCAACGCTGGGATTACGATGGGACATTGGGGAAAATCCATTACGCGCTCTACCAGAAATGTCGCGAGCAGGTTGATCGGGAGGCAAGTCCGACGGCCTGTGTGATCGACAGCCAAAGCGTCAAGAGCGCCGAAAAAGCGACTGTCTTGGCTGTCAAGCATCGTTTCGCTTTGTCATGATCCGGCAACGGCCGCGGCGCCTCAAGGCTGGCGCTGCGCACCACCGCCTGCGGCGGCTTCGGCCTTGACCCGACGCGGCCGTTGCCAGCCGGGGTTTTGATCAGCTCGACGCCATCGTTCATGCGTTTTGCCATGGTGTCTTGGTCCGGATAATTGCGTTGAGGATGCCGAGGAGGCGTCGCATGCATGCGACCAGCGCGACTTTCCTTGGGCGTCCCCGTTCGACCAGACTTTTGCAGTGCTGGCGGATGACCGGGTTCCAACGGGTGGCGGATAGAGTTGCCATGTATAAGGCGTTTCGAACCTCGGTGCGGCCGCCGGCGATGGTTCGCCTGCCGCGCATCTGTCCGGAATCACGATTGACCGGGGCGACACCGACAAGCGCGGCGATACGGCGCCGATCGAGTTGGCCGAGCTCAGGCAGATCAGCGATCAGAGTGCGCGAGGTGACGTCTCCGACGCCTGGTACCGATGTCAGGAGATCATCGGCGGCGCGCCAGATCGGCGAACCGCGCACGGAGTCGTCGATTTCGCGGTCCAGTTCGGCAAGTTGGACTTCGAGGGTCTTCAACGTCGCCTTGATCGTGCGCTGGACGCGGAGATTGCGCGCCTGCCGCAACCGGTTGGTCTCCATGCCGCTCATTTCCACGACCTGACGGCGGCGGGCTATCAATTCAGCCAGAGCCTGGCTGTCGGCATCCGCGATCGGACGTGGTTCGGGGCGAATGCGTTCAGCGAACAAGGCGATGATTTGAGCATCGAGCGCGTCGGTTTCGCGGGCCGCCCGGTGGCGCGGGCGAAATCCCGGATCTGGCGCGGATTGACCACGGCGAGTGGCAGGCCGGCGCTGGCCAAAGCCGCCGCCACGGTGATTTCAAATCCCCCCGTGGCTTCGAGCACGATCAGAGCCGGGGCCAGATCCCGTAATTCGCTGGTGAGTTGTTCGAGACCTTTGCCGTCGCGCGCCACGGTGGAGGTCTGAGCTGATGGGCGAACATGAACATCGAGACGATCCTTTGAGACATCGATGCCGACAAAGCTCGGCGAAGTGGCAGGCTGTTCCATGACCCGTCCTTGCGAATGCGGGCTCGACGTGCGGCCCAGGCGACTGTTCGGGTTCCCGCTGGAACCGGTGGACGGGGCGCCATGCTTTTTCTCGGGCTCACTGACCCTGGAGGGCTACGGGCTCCCGTCCACCGATAGCCTCTCCGGCTTCGTCTCCGCCGGCAATAACAAGATACAAGGGGGGTCTGCATCGATCCCAAGGGCTATGATGCGGGGAAGAAAATCAGTGGTAAGAAGCGGCACATCCTGGTCGATACAGAGGGTTTGTTGATGCATGCCCTGGTCCACCCGGCCCATATCCAGGATCGCGATGGCGGCGCGCTGGTTCTGGCGACACTGTTTGGACTTTTCCCATTCCTGCGGGTGGTGTTCGCTGACGGGGGCTACCAGGGGCCACGGTTCCGCAGCGCATTGGCGGAGTTGCTGCCACAGCTTTCCGTGCAAATCGTCAAACGATCCGACACTGCTGAAGCCTTCGAGTTGCTGCCGCTGAGGTGGGTGGTCGAGCGAACCTTCGCCTGGCTCAACCGATGTCGCCGACTGGCCAAGGACTGGGAAAATCGGAACCGCACCGGTTTGGCTTTTCTCAAGCTGGCATCAATCCGGCTAATACTGAGAAAACTGAGCATTTCCATATGATCAATTTCGGACCGACTCTACCCGCGAGCCAACAAACTATGTGCCCTCGTCCGGGACAGCTACAATGCGATCGTCCAGGCTTGCAAGGATTGGATCTTCCTGGTCGACGACCCCGACCGCATCCGCTCCATTGGCACTCGCCCCTGGACAACGGTCAATGTTTAACGCGGTTGGTATCATACCGAAGCCGATATCACTCAAACCAATCTGGCAGCGGTTGTTGGATCCTCTCCACGGTCGTTCCACAGCCCGCCCGCCCTGCGCGGCGCTTCGGCAACCAACCGGCCGAGCATCCGCTTAATGCAAGCGACACGGCGTAGCGACGAGGCTGGCTACCTTTGACCCCGCCTCAAATGACATCGACGACAACGGCCGTAACGTTGTCGGAAGCACCTTGTCGCAGCGCCGCCATCACCATCGGCTCAGCTTCCGCGTTCTCCACCAGACATTCCGCCAGTTCAGCGGACGATAATGTCTTGCACAGGCCGTCGCTGCACAGCAGGAAGCGGTCCGCCGCATGCAGCCGGCCGGTTACCTTGTCCATTGTCTCCAGGTCCTCGCTGCCCCCGATCGCCCGGGTGATGACGTTTCGCTGCGGATGTGTGTCTGCCTCCGCTTCGGTGATTTCGCCATCGTCCAGCAGTCGTTGCACCAGGCTGTGGTCGCGCGTGAGCTGATGCAGCGCCCCGTCCCGCAGCCGGTAGACACGCGAGTCGCCCGCCCACAAGCAGACGAAGTGGGAACCACGCGCGATCAGCACCACGACGGTGCTGGCCATGACACAGCCGTTGCCTTGTGCCGCGGCTTTGGCCAACAGCCCGACATGCGCTGCCGTGAGGCGCAAGCGCACCTGCGCCAGCATCTCGGCGCCGGACAGGCCGGACGGAATCGCGTCCAGCGCTTCTATCACCGCGCGGGAAGCCGCCGCACCATGCGCATAACCCCCGGCCCCGTCAGCGACCGCCCAGAGCCCAAGATCGGAGCGATTGAGGAACGCATCCTCGTTGTCGGCCCGTCCGCCGGGATCGGTTGCCGCGCTGCCGGTGAACCCGGTCATGCTGCCGGCTCCCCATGCCCGGCGTCCAGCATGCCGGCGAAGGTCATCTCGTCTGGCAAGGCCGTCAGAGCCAGCGATCCGGCAGGTCGACGACGACTTCCGTCGGTCCACCAACACCCGATGCCCATCCGTTCGGCACCCGAACCGTTCCAGGTACCCCGGCCATGCCGGCCAGTGTCCTCCCAGCAGGCAAGCCGAGCCAGCAGAGCCTCCGGCGCCCAGTCGTCGGCGATCGCGGCTCGACCGGCGGCCTCGGCGGCGGACAGGAAAACGCTGTCGTCCGCGCAATCGGCCCCGACACACGCCAGCATAAGCGGAAAATACCGCCCGGCGCGATCCACGCTCGCCATCCAAACCCCCACCACCGGCTCAGGCCCGCATACCCCGGGCGGCAAGGCGAAACGCCAGACCGGCGCCTCCAGCCACGCTGGTTCCCAAGCCTCGCCCATGATCCCGCGGCTGGCGGGCAGCACGTGCCGCAGCCAGGCATCCCACGGATCGACAAACCCACGCGGCAGCCCGGAGCGCACAAAGTCGCCCCGAGCCGGCAGCTTGCCGAAGAAACCGACCGCCGTCACAGCGACGGACACCGGAAGTCCCGCAACGCCGGGTTGGCGAACGGATTGACGACGGACGCGGCTCGCACCGCGAAGGCCACCCGGCGATCCCCCTGCTGGAAAACCAATGTATAGCGATCGGACGAGCCATCCTGTTGCAGTTTGCCCTGCGAGATCAGGTGGAACAGCGCCCACGGCCCGCTCGCCTCGAACACGACAGGCGTGCCGCCGGCGACCGGGTCGATCACCAGGCGCGCCATGGTCCCGCCTTGCCCGGGCCAGGTGGCCTGCGTGGAGCGCGAAGGGCCATGTGCATAGGACACGGTGGTGCCGCCCAGATCGAGTGTCGCTTGCCGCGACCCCGCATCGAGGTCGGTGGGCGTGAGGTCCAGTCGCATCGTCGGCGCCGTCGCACCGGCGGGGAAGAACATCTGGCGGACGGCTGCGGCGCGCTGGAACTGCACCAGGTCGGCGGTCTTCACCGGCGACGGCATCCCGTCCGCGTCCTGCGGCTTCCACACGCCGCCCGTGGTATCGACATAGGGCCGAAGCTCGGTGTTGAAGAACCCGTCGATCAATCCGTTCGGTCCAAACAGCCGGGCAAAATCGTCCAACGGGATGTCAGCCGAGGCGGACGGCGAGAACGGATATCGCCCGCTCACCGCCTGCGCGCAGAGCTGGGCCGGGCCACCCGCGCCGTTGAACGACGCCGCGGCCTGCTGGCGCAGCCCGCCCGCTCGAAGCGTCCCGCCGCCGCCGGCCAGGGACAGCAGCCAGCGCTGCACCGGCTGCGGCGCTTGGCTCGCCGCCGCGCGCAGCGTCAGCAGCGGGTCCGCCGTCGGCGCCGGCGGAGGAGCGCCCGGCTGCGTGGCGGCAAGCTGCGCCAGGTTCTGCTGCAGGCCGTTGATGGCCGCCAAAGCTGCGTCGATCGGTGCGCCCGGACCCTGCCCGACATAGTCGCGCAACGTCTTGTAGCGGGCATCGATCTCCTGCCCCGGGGCCGAAGTGGCCGCGGAAGCAGACGGCACCAGCACCTGCCGAAGTTCGGCCGCCACTCCGCTCTGCGCTGCTGGCTTGGCTTGCCCAGCGGACAGGGTCAGCTCCTGGGCCACCGCGTTGAGCAGGCTGCGTATCGGCGATTGCGGTGATCCCAGAACGAAGAGCGCCTGCGCCCCTTGCTGGGCGGTGCGGCCCGGACTGATGGTCAGATCGGCCAACAGGGCATCCCATTGGCGGGTGAAATCAGCCTGGTAAAGCTTCACCACCTCGGCTTCCAGCGTACGCAGCGCCTCCGGCGAGGCATCGATCTCGCTCGCCCTGCCCAGCACCCAACTTTCCCCGGCGACCTGCTTCACGACAGCCGGCACGGATGGCAGCAGCACCTCACGGAAGCCCGCGGCGGTGTACAGTCCTGGAATGCCGTCCGTCAGCGCCTTCCCGGATATGCGGCCAAAGAGCTGCGACCCAGCCGCGCCCAGCGAGTCCGCCGGCCGCCATGGTGCCATCTGCTGCGCCTCGGCGGAGGGAACAATGCGCGAATAGACCCGTTGTGCGACCGGAACGCGACTGAAGGTAACCCGCGCGGCCTCCACCAGCGCGCCATCCAGCGCGACCCTCGGCAGCGGCTCGGCCAGCAACGCGTCGAGATGATTTGCCAGGCGGTCGCGGATCGCTGCGGCGCTGTCGCCCTGGTAGACGCGCTCCCAGTCCAGCCGCATCCAGGCGCGCACCAGGTTGCGATCGAGCGGCCCTTCGCCACCCAGCATCAGATAGACCCGGGTCGCCTGATACAGGAAATCCGGCTTGTCGAGCGCGGTGCGCATCTGGTTTTCCAGGCGCCAGATCAGCCGCGGCAAAAGCACCCGGTCCAGCGCATCACGATAGGCCGTCCGGGCTGCCGCACCTAGCTTCCCGCTCTGGGAGAAGCCCAGGCTGGTGTCGCTGTCAGTCCGGAACGGCAGCTCGCGCGCGGCGTCCAGCACCGGCAGCACCGTGGTCGGGTCACCGTCCGCGACCGGATCGAGCGGCAGGCGAGCGATGGTCTGCTGATAGGTCTGGAGCGCGGTATCGAGGCGGTCGATATCGGCGCGGGCGGTCGTATCGCTCCACCACAGCATCCCTCCGGCCGCCAGTACCGGCCAGACCAATCGCCGCATAGCCGCCGGCCGAAAGCAGCCGCTTCCGTCGGATGGCACCCGGGGGTTCGGACACCAGCATCGCTTCTCCGAACACCACCTGGCGCAGCAGACGGTTGAGGAAGTAGCTCCGCCCATGTTCCGGCCGCAGGCTTGGCGCACGCCGCTGGTCGATGCCAAAGCCGCGGGCGAGCACGCCCGTCAGGCGGTCGATCGGAGTGCCTTCCTGCGTCCCGGAGCACAGGTAGACGCCCCGCACCAACGGCGCCGGGTCCAGGCGCGAGCCGACGAAGGCCGCATCCAGGAATTCCTGCAGCGGCGCGGCCAGGCTGGCGACCTGCCGCGGAAAGCCGACGATCAGCGCCCGGCGGTCCGGACTGCGCTCCGCCTGCATGCGATCCATCACACGCCTTTCCAAACGCTCGACCAGGGCACTGAATGCGGCGCCGCAGCCCGCGACGCCGGCACTGTCGCCGGTGCCGTTCAGGGCAAACGTCGTGCCCCAGACCTGGGCGCGCTTCTCGCTATCCAGATCTTCAAAGAACTCAGAGAAGCCGGTGATGAGGTCGGCCTTGGTGAACAGCACGTAGACCGGCAGACGCACGCCGAGCCGGTCGCGCAGTTCCTTGAGGCGGCGGCGGATGGTGGCGGCTTGTGACAGCCGCTCCTCACGGGGCGCCTGACCAACATCCGGCAGGGCAATGGCGACGATCACGCCGTTCAACGGCTGGCGGACACGGGTGCGCTTCAGCAGATCGAGGAACGTCTCCCACCCGGAACGGTCAACCGCCGCGTCAGAGTCCTGGGTCGTGTAGCGGCCCGCGGTATCGATCAGAACGGCCTCGTCGGTTAACCACCAGTCGCACATCCTGGTGCCGCCGACGCCGGCGACGACCTGCTGGCCCATTTCTTCGGCGAGTGGAAAG
This sequence comes from uncultured Alphaproteobacteria bacterium, assembly GCA_963758415.1. GTDB lineage: Bacteria > Pseudomonadota > Alphaproteobacteria > Acetobacterales > Acetobacteraceae > Rhodopila. The sequence goes on from CAVWVL010000003.1 coordinate 217,833, forward strand.
CGCAGGCCGGCGTTCAGCAGGGCGGTGGTCTTGCCTGCTCCCGGCGGTCCGATGATGGCGTACCACGGTTGTTCATACAGCCAGCCTCGGCTGCCGCGGGTCTTTTGCAACAGTGCCATGGCGCGCGACAGGCCTTCGCGCATCGCGACCGCTTCCTCGGCCGAAGCAGCCGCCGAGGGATCGGGTTCGGCCACGCCTTCGACCAGCGCGCGGTCACGCGAGCGGCGGCGGTAGTCGATCAGCAGGTTCAAGGCGGCCCATACGAGGACCAGCGTCAGGATGATCGCGGTCTGCGGCAGCCAGCTTTCAAGGGCGGGAAGGAACGGGCCGAACACCCAGACGAGCGCGGCGAGCAGGACCGTACCAACAGCGGTCATGGTCCAGCGGGACAGCAGGATGGTTCGCATTGGGGTGTCTCCTCAGGCTTGACGGTGCAGGACGATTTCGATGCGGCGGTTCGCGTCGCGTCCTTCAGCGGTGATGTTGGGTGCGATGGGGTCGGCACTGGCCCGGCCCTCGGTTTGCAGCCGGCTCGGATCTCCCAGGGCCTGCGACACGACCGCGCCGGCGGCGGCGGCACGGGCCGCGGAGAGCTGGAAGTTCGATGGGAACCGCACCGAGCGGATCGGCTGGTCGTCGGTGTAACCGACCACCTGCACGGAACCCGGTTCCGCCTTCAATGCGGCACCAACGCGGCTCAGCAATGGCGCCGATTTTTCCGCGAGCGTGGCGCTGCCTGAAGCGAACATGCCGCTCTGACGGACGCGCACGATCGGCGTGTCCTGAGTGCCGACCACGGCGACCAGACCGGCATCGATCTCTGGCTTGAGGAACTGTCGCAACCGCTCCAGTGCCCCCGGATCGCCTTGCACGGCCGCGACCGCCTTGACCGGGGCCGCGCGGGTAATCGCCGGTATTTGCACCGGTGGCAGTTGCGCGACGCGCTCATAGATCGCATCCGATGATGCATTCAGCGATATCGACGACCACGCGAACAATCCACCGACGACAGCGAACCCGGCGACCCCTGTTACCCAAAGCGGCGCGCGTAGACGTATCGGGCGATACGGCGCGGCGACCCCTTTCCAGTTTGGTGACAACTCGACGTCCGTGGGTGAACGGGCGGCGGCAATCGCGGCGTACAGTTCCTCGCGCAACTGGTCAATTTCGGCTCGGCCACGCGGCGACAGGCGATAGCGACCCATGAAGCCCAGCGACAGGCAAAGGTACATGAGTTCGAGCACAGGCGTGAATTTCGCCGGATGCTGCTGCATGCGCAGCAACAGGACGAAGAACTGCTCGCCGCCGCGGACTTCGTTATGGAAGCTGGAGACCAGGGACTGTGACGCCCAGTCGCCCTCGCTGCCCCACGGCGTGTTCAGCACGACGTCGTCCAGGCTGGCGCACAGCGCGAAGTGGGCGGGGCGGAGCTGATCCGGTGGCACGCCATTGGCCTGTGCCTCCCGCTCGAACTGGCGGATCGCCTCGGCGGTCCGGTGCCGCAGATCCCCGGCGTCCGGAGGGGTCAGCGTGTTGCGCAGGCGTGCCAGCAGTTGCAGCAGAGGGGCGGCCGCGGCCAGCAGCGGCGACTCGGAACTGGCCGGCAGTTCGGCCGGTTGCGCCGGTTGCCGGCGCGAAGCTGGGTTGCGCGGGGCGCGGGGAGCAATCAGGGTTTCGTCCGCGCCCCCGCCGAGTGCGAGGTCGGGTGGAGGAACCCGCCGCTCGCCCCCTTTGGGACGGCCGCCAGGCATCGGTCGGATGATGGTGTGGTCACCGTCGTCCGGCTCCGCGAACGGATTGTCTTGCAACAGGTCAGTCATGGGCGCTGCACTCCTCAGCGCCCGTCGCGGCTATCCTCGGATAGCCCACAACTCCAGGCGCAGGTTGGGAAATTCGCCGGAAACGTGGATCGCGAAGCCGCCCGAGGCCTGCATCTGCTGCCAGTGCGGGCTGTTGCGATCCAGCTCGAAGTAAGAGGCGCCGGCATGGAACGGGATCTGCCGCGGCGCTACCGGTAGCGCGCGGATGGTGATGCCGGGCAGCGCCACATTGACCAGTTCCCGAATGTGCTCCACCGCGCCGATCTTGGCCTGCGAGGGAAACAGCCGGCGTAACGTTTCGGTCGCCATGTCGGCCTGCACCGAAAGCACGAAGCTGGAGGCCCGCAGGATCGCCCGATCCGTGATCGGTCCGACCCGCACCCCCTGGCGCCGCTCCTGCAACGGAATCGCGACCGCATTCTGTTCGATCACCGCCGAGAGGGAGCGGCGCAGATCGGCCACCACCGGTGCGAAGCTGCGTTGCGGATCCTCGTGCCGGTATGGCGGGTAGCTGGCCGGACGGCGCGTCGTTTCGGTGAACGTCGCGAACTCCCCGGCCATCTGCAACAGCACGTCGAACATCTGCATCGGATGGATACGCGCCGCATCCGCCCAGTGCGCCAGCAGCTTCTGCCAGCGATTGATCGATTGCAGCAGCAGGAAGTCCGCCACATCCGACACGCCGCGAGCAGCGGCCGGAGCGGTCAGCCTTGCGGCGAGCGCTTCGCCACGTTGGTTCAGCATGCCGGCAAGCTCGGCAAGCAGTCCAACCAGCGCGGGGGATGCGGATGATGTGATGCATGGCGTTACCCAGCGATCATCCAGGGTCGCACGCCGATCGGATGTAACCTCGGTCACCCGGGCGAGGCCGATACATAAAAATCCTGACCGGTCCTCGGATTCCAGCATGTAGCGAAGCCGCAACCGGCCAACCAGCAGTTCCGCTGGCCGCGGCGACCCGGAATGCGTGTCGAATGCCTCAAACGATCGCATGGCGTAGCGGCCTTCCGGGGCGTCGGTCTGCGCGACTTCCATGGCGCCTGCCTGGCGAATCGGCACGCACAGGTAGACGACGGAGTCGCGGGTGCCATCAGGCAGATCGAGCGGCGCCGGATGGTCGGTTTCGGCGGGAATGGCGAAAGGCGTCCCGTCCTCGAACAGGCCGGTCGCCTGGCGCAAGGCAAAGCGGCCTGTCGCCAGCAGCTCCCGATCGATCGACATCTCGGTGACGCCCCAGGGATAGGGGTGCGCGGCGAGGATGCCGGCCCTCGCCAGGAAGCCAAGATAGCGGTCCTGCTGCTGGAAGTGCTGAGCGCGCAGGAACATGCCTTCCTGCCACACCACTCGATTCGTCCACGTCATGTTCGCGCGCTCCAGCTAATACCGCTCAGCCAAGATGAATGACCCGCCGGCTCGAAGTGCCGACAGCTCATTCATCGTACAAGCTCGTAATAAATCCGCCATCGGCCCGTTACGCGCCGGCCTTGTTTGTCAGGTCAGTGTGACGCGCGATGCCGCGGTCGCCAACCGAAGCTGCGTCGTGCCGTCGGCGGCGAGTGGTACCAGCGCCCGCCATGTGGCGCGGTCGATCTCGCGGAACAGCACGACCACGCCCAGGATGCGGGCGCCAGCCTTCAACGGATGCTTGATGATCCGCTGCTCGCCGGGAGAGATGACGATCTCCTCCGATCCCAGATCGTCCGCGCCTAATGTGGCTGCCTCTCGTTCGGTCAGTGCGAACACGTCGGCGCGATTGAACGCGGTGTCGGATGCAAGCTGGAACACGCGGATCGCGACCGCGGTGGGCTGTCCGGCCTGATCGGGATTTTGATCGGCCCCGCCCGCGATGGTCAGCTCCAGGCTGGGGGGTGGTGGCGCACCGCATTGCGTCAGCCACGCCAGTGGCAGCACCAGCGCCGCCCGGCGAGGCAGCGCGCCGATGGTGAGGGTTGACGAGGGAAACGGATGATCGGCACTGCCGCGGCGCGGGCTCATGCGCCGCTCTCCCGCTGCGCCTGCTCGTAAGCGCGGGCGAAGGCTCGGCCAAATGCGCTGTCAAAATCGTCCGATAATGAGCTGGTCAGCTTGGCGTGCAGTGCCTCGAAGCCATCCCAGGCCCGTGCCTTACTCGCATGGGCCAGCACGCCGGAGGCACCCGCCTCGTCGCGAAGCTTCGCTGGGTCGAACTGGCGCAACAGTGCCCGCGCGGCGCTCTGCATCGCCGCCATCGTCGCGAGTTCGTGCAGCCGGACGTCGCGCAGCGCCTCCTCCGCGGCGGCTGCTCCATTCATTTCGGAGCGCCGGCCAATGCCGAGCAGTGCGAGCATGGCATCGTCATCGGAGGCGGAGAATTTCAGGGGGTTGTTGCCGCGCGGACGAATGACCGTCTGGGCGATGCGGAACTCGTCCTTTATGGACGCTCGCGCAATCAAGGTTTCCCGCAGGCCGCCCACCATGGCTCGGAACGTGGCGCCCAGTGCGCGCATGGCGGCGACCGGGTCGGCCGGAGTCACGCCGGGCAGTCCGGCGCCATCGAGGAATGCCTCGAACATATCGTCCGGGTGAGCCGATAACGGCGGATCGCCCGCCAGGGACGCCGGCGGCGCGGGCGGCGGCACATTCGGTTCGGCGGCGATTCGCGGAGTCACCTCGAGATCCCACTCGTCATCCAGCAGGACCACCGGTCGCGGAGGGCAGAAGGCGTCCTCGATACCGGGAGAATGGTCCGGCTGGACCGGCGACGACGCGAACGGGTCCGGTTCCACGGGATCACCGAACGGCAGGGGCGTTGACCGCAAGGGCGTAAGCAGTGGGGCGTTTACCGAGGAATTGAGACCGGATGGGGCACTCAGCACCGCGCGATCCGGTGCGGCGATACGCAGCGCGACCTCGTAGCCACCGAGGCGCAACCGGTCGCCGTCGCGCAGATCGCGGATATTGCCCTGACCGATCGGGGCGTCCTCGTCGTTCAGGAAGGTGCCGTTGGTACTGAAGTCGGTCGCTTCCCAGTAGCCTTCACGAACGGCGATCACACAGTGCCGTTTCGAGAGGTGACGGTCCGGGTCGGGCAGGATCCAGTCGTTCTGGGGCGACCGCCCGAGGCTGAAGCTGCCGTCCGGAACTTGTCGGCTATGCGGCGACACGGCACCGGGGGAAGCGAGAATGGTCAGGGTCAGTGTCATCGTATCATCCGATCAGCACGCGAGGGCACCCGGCCACGATCGGCCCGCCATGCCCGGTGACGTCGCCCATGCGCGCGGCGGGCAGTTTGTTGACGAAGACAGTGAAGGAGCCAAGCGCGATCAGGTCAGGCGGGCCAACGCAAACGAGCTGGTCGGTGGCCCGGGCGGACGGCAGCCCACCGACGAGGACTGTCACCTGGCCCGGCAGGATCGGACCGCCGACATGCGGCACCGGGCCATTGCACATCGGACAAGTGTGCATGTCGGTCACGCGGGCGGCGGGCTGGCCCATCAAGCTGCCTCCCTTTCGAGATGGCCGGCACCACCGGCGGCGATGTCGCGGGCGCTGTTCAGGAACTGCTTCAGACGAGCGGGTTGGCGACCCGGATCGGTGCGGACCGATGAGAGGACGACCGCCCCGACCACGGCGACACCGGTCAAATGAGGCGCCGGCGGCACCTTGGGCTGGTCCGGCGGCGACATAGAATCGCCGCTCCAGAATGCCGCGACGGCGGCCCAGGCTTCGGGGGACGTGCAGCCGGCCTGTTGCGCCTTGTCCATAGCGGAGCGTCGCACTGGATCGGCACGCTCGCGCACCCACGCCTCGGCCAGGACGCGGGCTTCCTGGTCCGCCTCGGGCAGGGTAGGGGGGGCAGTCGCGGCGGAGCAGCGGGCGGCCCACCAGACTGCTTCACGCGCCGGAAGCGCATGCGCGACCAGTCGTGCTGCCTCGATCAGCAGGTTGGCCTCGATGAGGCGGCCAAGCGCTTCGGAGGGCAAGGCGCAAGCCGCGACCGATGCCGCCGCGTCCGGGGAAAGATCGAGCCGCGGCAACAGGGCGGCCAGGGCCAGTGTGTCGAGCTTGCTTGATGACGACATCGTTATGGTGATCCTTTAGTTCAGCATCATGATGCCGCCGGCGGCCTTCAACATTCCGTCGGCATCCAGTTGCAGCATTGGGCCTTTCAGGTTGGTCATCACCTGGCCTTCGATCTTCACCATCATTCCCTTGATGGTGACGCCGCTCTGATCGAGCGTCACGGTCGATTGCCCCACCTTCAATGTCAGGGACGTCATCGCCTCGACGCTGACGGCGCCCGCCGATGTCTTGATGGCGATGTCGCCCGTGGTGGATTTGATCGTATGGCTGCCGTTCGGTACGTCCACGATCCGGTTGCCCTGCTCCACCGTCAGCTTGTCGTCGCCCTTCCTGACCGAGACGGTGCGGTTGCGGCCAACGTCATGAGTTCGCGTCATTCTCCGCCTCGATCGTTAGATCGCGCTCGGCGTGCAGCATGACCTGCTCCTCGCCATTCTTGTCGTCGAACCAGAGTTCGGAGAACTGTTCCGAGCCGCCATTCGACGAGGAGCGGGTGCGCAGACCACTGCGGGTCTTGTTCTCGGGCAGCGGCCAGGGCGGACGTTCCTTGTCGTTTCGGAGCTGACCGATGACCACGGGACGATCCGGATCGCCGTCCAGGAAGGACACGGCAACCTCGGTTCCAACGCGAGGGATGAAGCAGGTTCCGGCGTTGGCGCCACCCCAGGCTTCCATCACCCTGACACGCACACCACCGGTGGGCGTCGAATCGCTGCGATAGTCCCAACGGAACCTCACGTTGATCCGGCCGAGTGCGTCGGGGTCGTCGGTGACGGTGGCGGAGTAGATACCCGCCATACGCGGCCGCTGAACGGTCCTCGCGGGACGCCAGCGAAGCCCCGCCGGGAATGCGGTGAAGGTGTTGCTGTAGGATGGCGAGTCCTGTCCGTTGCGCCAGGTTTCGTCGCCTGCCTGGTGGGATACGGCATACAGAACGAATGGGCGTGATCCGTTGTGATCGAAGACTTTGAAGCGACCGCCCGGGGTGAAACCGGGATCCTCTCCCGCGCCGCGCGAAAGCATCGCTTGTGCCTCCGCCGATTCCATCCGGCGCCGTGTCCGCAGGTTGGCCACGTCCCCCAGGAGTGTGTGAGCCGGCCAGTGATAGGCGTGACGGCTGGTGGAACCGCTGATTTCCCGCTGCGTCGTGGTACTGGCGCTCAGAGCCGAGCCAGGGTGGTCGGGATCGTAGTCGTCGGACCGTATGCTGCCGAGCGAAGTGGCGATAGCCGGCTCCCAGTTCGTGAGCATTTCGCCGGAGTGATGGCAGTCAGGCGCGACGGTCGCCGGTTCGGTTTTCGCGAAAGAAGTGACGCGATCAGAAACCACCACCGCCCCGGCCGAAACGGATGTTTCATCAGGTCCAACCGTGCATTTCTGATTGTTAAAGAAATAGAACCAGCCCTCCTCCTGCAGCAGGCGCGAGATGAAATCGAGGTCGCTTTCGTTGTACTGCATGGTGAACTGCCGCGCCACGCCGGGGTCGGTGCGGAAGATGAAACGAATCGCATGCTCCCTGAAGATCGTCTCGACGATCTCCTGCGTCGTCTTGTTCTCGAAGACGCGGCAATCCTCAGTCTGCGACAGGAACCACAAAGGTGGAACGATTTCAAGTCGGTAGCCGTAGGCGATGCCACCGCCAAGGGGACCGAGGGAGGCGAACTGCTGCACCAACCCTTGTACTTCGCGTTTCAGGTTTTCGAATTGCCACACCGACACGCAAACGGGTTGGTGCAACATCTTCTCCGGATCGATGCTTTTATGTTCCGATACCACATCGATGATGCAGCGGAAGGGCTCGCTCAATGTTTCTTCCAGGCTGAATCTGGTGGGGACGAGCGCGTCCTGGCCCAACGGGCTGGTCATCGAAAAGGTGGATGTTCCGAGAGTTCGCATGGCTTGTTCCTGTTCTCGCGGCGGAGAATAGGCGTCGAGCTGTGGACCGGAAGCGACCGGGGTCACAGAAACGAGCGGCCGCGAGGGTTCAGGGTGGGACGGTCAACGCGCCGCGCGGGATCAGACCAAGTGGAAACACGGGGTGGGTGATGGAAGGCCGCTGCAGCGACTCAGGGCCTGAAGGGGAATGAACGCTGCAAGTCGGGCACGGTCAAATCCAGGTGTCATCCCCGTGCTTGGCACGGGGACCCACGACTTTGCCGAGACCAGCACTGCAAGTCGTGGATGGTCCGCCCCCCGCCTCCGCAGGGACATGCTTCGCGGACCATGACACGATGGGGTCGGCGCGCCACGCCAACCGATGCTGTTATGTCTCCGCAGGCTCTTAGCGAGCCGGCATTGATTCCGACACACCCGTGCCATCACCGGACTTGGCGCGCGATCACTCAGACGGCGAGGTAGCGCGCCACTTTCTCCCGGTCCAGGTCGGCGCGTACGTCCTCATGCACGATAGCGCCGCCCTCCAGCACGATGACCCGGTCGGCGATGTCCAGCGCGAAGCTGAGCACCTGCTCGGAGGCAACAATGCTCAGACCGCGCTCATCACGAATCCGCTTCAGCGTGCGTGCGAGTTCAAGGATGATCGACGGCTGAATGCCCTCGGTTGGCTCGTCCAGCAGCAGGACTTTTGGCTCGGTCGCCAGCGCTCGTGCGATTGCGAGCTGCTGCTGCTGACCACCGGACAGATTGCCGCCGCGACGCAACCGCATTTCCCGCAGTACAGGAAACAGCGTGTAGATGTCAGGCGGCACGGCCGGTGAGGCGTGCACGAAAAGACCAGTCTCGATGTTCTCCTCCACCGTCATGTTGGAGAAGATCATGCGGCCCTGCGGCACGAATGCTATGCCCTTCGACACCCGCTTGTAGCTTTTCAGATGAGCGACGTCCGTTCCGTCCAGCTCGATCCGTCCGGTCTTTACCGGGACCATGCCGATGAGCGATTTCATCAGCGTCGTCTTTCCCATGCCGTTGCGGCCGACCACGACAACGATCTCCGCGGGTGCGACACTGAAGTTGAGCCCGTGCAGCACTTCGCTCTGTCCGTACCCGGCATGCAGGTCGATAACCTTCAGCACGGGGTGCGCATCAGTGACCAAGATAGACCTCCACGACCTTCGGGTCGGCTTTGACGTGGTCGATCGAGCCCTCGGAGATGACGCGGCCCTGATGCAGCACCGTAACCTTGTGAGCAATGTCGCCGACGAAATCCATGTCGTGCTCGATCACCAGCACCGAGCGGTCCTGGATCACCCGATGCAGCAGCTCCGCCGTCTTCTTGCGCTCGCTCACGCTCATGCCGGCGACCGGCTCGTCCAGCATCATCAGCGCCGGATCCTGGATCAGCAGCATGCCGATTTCCAGCCACTGCTTCTGTCCATGGCTCAGAAACTCGGCGTAGTCGTCGAGATGGTCGGCCAGGAAAATGTCTTTCGCGATTTCCTCGATGCGGTCACGGACTTCCGCGTCGCGCCTGAACACCAGGGCGCCGAACACCGACCGGCCGCGGGGAAACGATATTTCCAGATTCTCGAAGACGGTGAGGTCCTCGTAGATCGACGGCGTCTGAAACTTGCGGCCCACGCCGAGCCGCACGATCTCGAATTCCTTCATCCGGGTGAGTTCCGTGCCCTTGAATTTTACCGACCCGCTGCTCGCCTTGGTGCGGCCGCAGATAAGATCGAGCACCGTCGTCTTGCCGGCGCCGTTCGGCCCGATGATGACCCGGATTTCGTTGCGATCAAGGTAGAACGAAAGATCGTCGACCGCGCGGAAGCCGTCGAACGAAACTGTCAGGCCTTCGACGCCAAGCAGGTAGTTGGTCTCGGGTGACATCGCGCTCTCCCGCTATTCGGCGAAGCTGGCGGTGGTGTGGGGAGCCTCCATCGAGGCGATGGTCGGCGTCCGGCGGCGACTGGGCGGCAGCACGCGATCGACCAGCGGATCGAGGTAGCGCCGGTAGATCCCGGCCAGCCCGTCGGGAAACGCCACCACCACCAGGATGAACAGCGAACCCATCGCGAACAGCCAGAGCTGAGGCATGCTCTCAGAGAAACTCGTGCGCGCCCAGTTGACCGCCAGTGCGCCGTAGATCGCGCCGAGCACTGATGTGCGTCCGCCCACCGCGCAGAAGATCACCATCTCGATCGACGGAATGATGCCAACAAAGGACGGCGACATGAACCCGACCTGCAAGGTGAACATCGCGCCGCCGATCGCCGCCAGTCCGGCTGCGAAACAAAACACGAAGATCTTGAAGTTGGCGACGCTGTAACCCGAGAAGCGGACCCGGTCTTCCTTGTCGCGCATCGCCACCAGGATGCGGCCGAGCTTGCTGCGCCGGACGAACTGCGACAGCAGGACGCAGGCGATCAGCAGGCCGCCGTTGACGTAATAGAGCACGATCTTGGCATGATCCGGGCGAATGTCCCACCCGTGCAGCGTACGCAGATCGGTGATGCCATTGACCCCGCCGGTATAGCCCTGCTGACCGATAATCAGAATGGTCAGGATGGCCGCGATCGCCTGGGTGATGATGGCGAAATAGGTGCCGCCAACCCGACGCTTGAACATGGCCACCCCGACCACCAGGGCCAGCAGCATCGGGATGATCGGGATCGCCAGCAGTGTAAACGTCAGGCTGTGGAACGGTTGCCAGAACCACGGCAGGCTGGTGATCTGATTCCAGTCCATGAAATCAGGAATTCCAGGCGTCGACTGGATCTTTGTCGCCTCCGGGGTGGATGCCTCTAGTTTCAGGAACATCGCCATGCAGTAGCCGCCGAGACCGAAGAAGACGCCCTGGCCGAGGCTGAGAATGCCGGCATCGCCCCAGCACAGCACCAGACCGAGTGCGACGAAGCCGTAGGTGAGATACTTGCCGACCAGGTTCAGCCGGAACGGCTCCAGCACGCTCGGCAGCACGACCAGAAGTACCAGCGCCAGCAGCAGGATCGACGCGATATCCTTGCGATTAAGAAATGTCATCCCGCGCGTCCTATCGCCGAAGCTTGAGAACAAACAGCCCTTGCGGCCGCAGCATCAGGATGCCGACCACTGTCAACAGCACCAGTACCTGCGCCATCGATCCGCTGAGAAAGAACTCCATGGTCGAGCGCGCCTGAGAGATGGTGAAGGCCGACGCGATCGTTCCGATCAGGCTCTGCGCGCCGCCGAACACAACGATCAGGAAGGTGTCGACGATATAGAGTTGCCCGGCGGTCGGGCTGGTGGACCCGATCATGGTAAAGGCGCTGCCGGCCACCCCGGCGATGCCGCAGCCAATTCCGAAAGTGATACGATCCACCCGCTCGGTGTCGATGCCGACGGCGCCGGCCATGGCGCGGTTGGACATCACCGCGCGCACCTGCCGGCCCCACCCCATCCGGTAGATCAGCAGATAGACGCCGACGGTGATCAGCGCCGTCAGCGCCATCACGATCAGGCCGTTGATCGGGATCTGAATCGTGTCGGTCAGGTTGGTCGCGCCCATCATCCAGTCGGGCTGATTGACCCCGACTTCGCGCGCACCGAAGATGGAACGGTAGACCTGTTGCAGGATCAGGCTCAGCCCCCAGGTCGCCAGCAGCGTGTCTAGCGGCCGGCGGTACAGCAAGCGGATCAGCGTCCACTCGACCAGCATGCCCAGCGCGCCGGCGGCCAGGAATGCCAGCACCACGGCGACGAAGAAGTAAATGCCGAACAGCGACGGCAGGTATGTCGTGAAAAAATCGGACGTCAGATAGGTGACGTAGGCGCCCAGGATCATGAACTCGCCGTGCGCCATGTTGATGACGCCCATCTGGCCAAAGATGATGGCCAGGCCGAGCGCCATCAGCACGAAGACGGAGAACAGGCTCAGGCCGGCGAAACCCTGCATGGCCATGATCGACCCAAGATCGCCGAATGAATAACCCATCAGCATGGCCGGTTCTCCGTCTGTCGCCGCGCGCTTACTGGTAGCCCTTGGGGAAGGGATCCGGCTCGACCAGGTCAGCGGTTTCGTAGATCAGCTCGTACTGACCATCGGTCCGCGCGCGCCCGACCCGCGTCTTGCTCCACAGATGGTGGTTTTCATGGATCCGCACGTATCCCTCCGGCGCGCCCTTGAACTCGACGCCGGGCGAGGCCGCGGCGATCTTGTCGATGTCGAAACTGCCGGCCTTCTCCGCCGTCAGCTTCCAAAGCCACGGACCCAGATACGCCGCCTGGGTCACGTCGCCGATGACGCTTTTCTCGCCCCACATCTCCTTGAAGGCCGGAACGAATTTCTTGTTGTTCGGATTGTCGAGCGACTGGAAGTACTTCATGCAGGCGAACGCGCCGGCGATATTCTCGCCGCCGATGCCAAGTATTTCGTCCTCGGTGACCGATATTGTCAGCAGCGTCTGCTTGCTCAGGTCGACGCCGGCCGCCTTCAGTTGCTTGTAGAACGCAACGTTCGACCCGCCGACGATGATCGCGTAGATCACGTCGGGCTTGACCAGCTTCATCTTGTTGATGACGGAGTTGAACTGGGTGCTGCCGAGCGGAAAGTAGTCCTCACCGGCGACTTTGCAGCCGACGAGGTGGTTTTCGATGTGCTTGCGGGCGATCTTGTTCGAGGTGCGGGGCCAGATGTAGTCGGAACCCAGCAGGTAGAAGGTCTTGGCGCCCTTCGTCTTGTTCACCCAGTCAAGGCCGGCGATGATCTGTTGCGTTGCCTCCTGGCCGGTGTAAATGACGTTCTTCGACTGCTCCAGTCCCTCGTAGAACGTCGGGTAGTAAAGCATGCCGTTATACTGCTCGAACACCGGCAGCACCGCCTTGCGGGAGGCGGAGGTCCAGCAGCCGAACACCGCTGCGCATTTGTCATTCACCAGCAGCTTCTTTGCCTTTTCGGCGAAGGTTGGCCAGTCGCTCGCGCCATCCTCCTGGATGACCTTGATCTTACGCCCGAGGATGCCGCCGCTCTCGTTGATCTGGGCGATGGCCAGCTTTTCGGCCTCCACCGACCCGGTTTCGCTGATCGCCATGGTGCCGGTGATCGAATGCAGGATGCCCACCGTGACAGAGTCGTCGGTGACCGCGAGGCCGGTTGTATTGACAGCCGTGGTCGCCGGAGCCGCGGCATAACTCAGGCCCGGCAGCATCGCCGCCGCTGGCAACGCAGCCATGCCCTTAAGCAGGCGGCGCCGGACTGGCGAACTCGGCACCCCGTTCATTTCGTTTTCCGACATGAGACCCCCATCTGAAAGCGCGTGGGTCACTGCTTTCGCCGCGATGCTGCACTGCGGCAATACGTCAAATGACGTACCGCCACGGCGCGGAATCGCGCTTGACGCGTGGTACGGCGTCGCGCCATGGTCGCGAGCGCTGATGTAACTTCCGGCGGGGGGACTGATAAATACCGAGGGCAACTGACCGCGAGACCGCCCGAGGCCCCTGCCGTTGGTGTTACATAAGTGCATACGGGCGTCTTCCAGCCTCGAGGCCAGTCGCCGCTATCGAGAGAAAAAAAGCGCCGGATCTGATGATGGCCGGACGTTCGTGCGTCCCCCATAGGCGAGGGCATAGCGCGGTTCATGGCGGTTCAGCAGCGGATCGTGCGAATCAGGCGTGAATACAACCAGTGGGTGGCCAACCAGACACTGGAAGATTACGCGCTGCGCTTCACCGCGAAGGGCGCCCGCAAGTGGTCCGCGGCCCGTGTCGCCAACACCGCACTGGGCGGCATTTCGTTCCTGGCGCTGGAGGCGATCGGCGGCACCATCACCATGAGCTACGGCTTCACCAACGCCGTGGCCGCGATCCTGCTGGTCGGAATACTGATCTTCGCGGCCGGGGTGCCCATCAGCTATTACGCCGCCCGGGATGGTGTGGACATCGATCTGCTGACCCGCGGCGCCGGTTTCGGCTACATCGGCTCCACCATCACGTCGCTGATCTATGCGTCGTTCACCTTCATCTTTTTCGCCATCGAGGCGGCCATTCTGGCTTCGGTGCTGGATGCAAGCCTCGGCATCCCGCCATCGATCGGCTACTTGATCTGCGCGGTGGCGATCGTTCCGCTGGTCACCCACGGGATCACCTTCATCAGTCGGGTGCAGCTCTGGTCACAGCCGATCTGGCTGACGCTGCAACTGGTGCCGTTCGTCGTCGTCGGCTGGACCGTAACCGACGCACTCTCCCGCTGGACGGGCTACGTCGGTTCAGCGCCCGGAGCCGACGGTTCGTTTCACCTTCTGCTGTTCGGCGCGGCTGCCTCGGTGGTCTTTTCGTTGATCGCCCAGATCGGCGAGCAGGTCGACTACCTGCGCTTCCTGCCGGTGCGCAAACCTGGCCGGAGGAATTCCGGGTGGTGGGTGGCGATGCTGGCGGGAGGGCCGGGTTGGATCGTCATCGGCACGCTGAAGCTGCTTGGCGGCTCCTTCCTGGCATGCCTGGCCGTCACCAGCGGGCTGGCTCCCGCCGTCGCGGCACAGCCCACGGCTATGTATCAGTTGGCGTTTGCCAGCGTCGTGCATTCCCCAGTCGCGGCGCTTGCCCTGACAAGCTGTTTCGTTATCGTATCACAGGTCAAGATCAACATCACCAATGCCTATGCCGGATCGATCGCATGGTCGAACTTCTTCTCCCGCCTGACGCATAACCACCCCGGCCGCGTCGTATGGCTGATCTTCAACATCGCCATCGCACTGCTGCTGATGGAGCTCGGCATTTACCAGGCGATCGAGCACACGCTGGTGGTTTACTCGATCATCGCCGCGGCGTGGGTCGGAGCCCTGGTCGCCGATCTGGTGATCAACAAGCCGCTCGGCTTCAGCCCCGCCTACATCGAGTTCAAGCGGGCCCATCTTTACGATATCAATCCAGTCGGCACGGGGTCGATGCTGTTCGCGGTCGCGCTGGCGCTGCTCGGGTATGCCGGCGTGCTCGGACCGCTGGCGCTGGCACTCTCGCCGTTCGTTGCCTTCCTGGCCGCCTTCGCGACCGCGCCGCTGATCGCCTGGGCGAACCGAGGGACGGTACTATATCGCCCGCAAGTCGCGTGCCCACTGGGCCAGGCTGGCCCACCTGCGGTGCGTGATCTGCGAAAACCAATTCGAGCCGGAAGACATGGCTTATTGCCCTGCCTATACCGGCGCCATCTGTTCGCTGTGCTGCTCCCTGGACGCGCGCTGCCATGACAGTTGCAAGCCGTCCGCGCGCTTCTCCGATCAAGTTCTGACGCCGCTCGCGACGGTTCTGCCACCGCCAATGCGGCGCGCGCTGGCAAGCTCGCTCGGCCGGTATTTCGCCACCCTCATGCTGTTCACCGGCGTGATCGGCGCTGTTCTGCTGATCATCTACGGCGAGACCGCCAGCGACGCTACCGGTCGAAGCGCCATGGGGTGGGCATTCCGCCAGGCCTTCCTGATCCTCATTCCCGTTGCCGCCGTGCTGGCCTGGCTGCTGGTCCTCGCGCAGGAAACGCGGCGCGTGGCACGGGAGGAAACCCAGCGGCAAACAGCGTTGCTGATGGCTGAGATCCGAGCGCACCAGCGCACCGACCGCCAGCTTCAGAAGGCCAAGGAAGCCGCCGAGGCCGCCAACCTCGCCAAAAGCCGCTATGTGGTCGGCATCAGCCACGAGCTGCGCAGCCCATTGAACGCAATCCTCGGCTATGCGCAGTTGCTCGAACGCGACATGGAGATCAGCGCGAAGCGGCGGGACAACATCGGCATCATCCGGCGCAGCGGCGAGCATCTGGCCGGACTGATCGAGGGGCTACTGGACATCTCCAAAATCGAGGCCGGCCGGATCGAGCTGTATCGCGACGAAGTGCGACTGCTGGAATTCCTGCGCCAATTGGTCAACATGTTCCGCCTGCAAGCCGAAGCAAAGGGTATTGGCTTCAGCTTCGTGCATCCGGAACGCCTTCCGGAAGTGGTCTACACGGACGAAAGACGGCTGCGGCAGATTTTGATTAACTTGCTGTCGAATGCCATCAAGTTCACCAAGACTGGGGAAGTGCAGTTGCGACTGCGCTGGCGCAGCGAGATCGCCGAGTTCGAGGTCGTCGATACCGGCGTTGGCATCGACGAGGCCGACCTGACGCGAATTTTCGAGCCGTTCGAGCGTGTCGAGGACGGCCGGACCCCGGTCACGCCCGGCATCGGTCTCGGCCTCACCATCACGCGTCTGCTAACCCAGATCATGGGCGGCGAGTTGACCGTGACCAGCCAACCGAACCAGGGGAGCCGCTTTCAGGTGCGGTTCATGCTGTCGGAAGCAGTGCAGCCGCTGCGGCCGGCACCGCTGGAAAGTCGCGTGCTCGGCTACAAAGGTGAGCGCCTGACTGTCCTGGTGGCCGATGATGATCCGGTGCATCGCGGTCTGCTCGAGGACCTCCTTTCGCCGCTGGGATTCATCGTCTTCACCGCCGCCGACGGCGCCGATTGCCTGACTGTGGCAGAGCAGTGTCAGCCCGACCTGCTGCTGGTCGATATATCGATGCCGGTTCTGAGCGGCTGGGAGGTTGCCGCACGCTTACGCGGGAAGGGCTTCGACCGGCTGGTCATTATCGTAATCTCGGCCAACCCGGGTGAACTGCGCCGGCCGCCGAGGGCAGAGCGGTCGCACGATGACGTCCTGGCCAAGCCCGTCAGCATCCCGGAGTTGCTCAACAAGATCAGTTTCCTGCTGCAGCTTGACTGGCTGGCCGACGGGGCGGAACCGCCACCAGAACCACGGACCAACGTAACGAACACGCTTAACCCCGCCCAGACCGAGGAATTGCGTCAGCTCGGCTCGATCGGCTACATCCGCGGCATCCACGCCCGGCTGGACGCCCTGGAACATGACGCGCCACTTGGCCGGCCGTACATCGCGCAGCTCCGTCGCCTGATCTCGGATTTTCAGCTCGACGCGTTCATGGACGTGTTGGGTCCCGCGGCGGAGGCGGAATGAACCGGCCACGCGACATCGTGCTGGTGGTGGATGACAGCCCGGCCACGCTTGGTGTCCTGAACGAGGCGCTGGAGCAGGCTGGATACACTGTGTTGATCGCGCAATCGGGAGCCAGCGCGCTGGCCCTGGTGGAGCGGGTGACGCCCGACATCGTGCTGATGGATGCGTTGATGCCTGGCCTCGACGGTTTCGAAACCTGCCGCCGCATGAAGCGGAATCCTACGCTCGTTTCGGTGCCTATCGTTTTCATGACCGGCCTGACTGAGACCGAACACGTGCTGCATGGCCTGGACGCTGGTGGCGTCGACTATGTTTCGAAGCCGGTCGCCCCGGATGAGGTCATAGCGCGGATCGGGGTTCACCTGGCGAACGCGCGACTGACGCGCAGCGCCCAAATCGCCCTCGACGCCGCTGGCCGCTTCCTGCTCGCCGCCGATCGGCAGGGGAGGGTGCTTTGGTCGACGCCTCAGGCCTCTCGCCTTATTGAACAGGCGAACGGCGCGTCGAGCGTCTCGCTGCCGCCCGCGGTTGCCCAATGGTTGCGTAGTTGCGCCGACAGTCCCCTCGCGGCTCGGCAGACGAGCCTCACCGCCGCTTTCAGGGAAGACGGCGAGCACAGGCTCCAGGTCACTTATATCGGGCAGGTCGGACCCGACGAACAGTTGTTGCGCGTGGTGGCGGAGCAGACGAACAGCGACGAAATCGTGCTGCGCGAGCGCCTGGCCCTCACGTCCCGCGAGGCGGAGGTTCTGTTATGGATCAGCCGCGGCAAGTCGAACCGGGACATAGCGGAGATTCTGAGCCTGAGCCCGCGCACTGTGAATAAACATCTCGAGCAGATGTTCGAGAAACTCGGCGTGGAGAACCGCGCGTCGGCCACCGCCGTGGCAGTGCGAACGCTTCAGCGCTGAGACCGGGTGACCGGAAACATGGAAATGTCTAGCGACCTCCGCCCCTCGTTGGTCTTCGACATCACGCTCACTCCGCCCGCCGGAAGGTGAGTAGGCCACGGATGAGTGCTCGACGTCAGGGCGGAGCGACGCGGTTACGCCTTTAGGAAGGTCGGGATCGCCCGATGTGGCATCGATATGCCCATATCGGCTATATTTGAAAATCTATTGAAAAACAGTAGAGTTTCTGAGTAGGCGGCATTGACTGCAGCTTTCACCTACTATCTGGCTACACCCCTCAGGCACATGTTTAGGTAGGTAGAATGGACGGAAACGATCTCCTTGCGACCATCGAACGTAAGGCCTTGGTCGCAAATGTGTCGCCGCGATCAAAGATCGTGCTTGTACCGCTTAACCAGCGGCTCGGCGAACATCAGCCGATTTTTTATTGCGTCCACGACTTATCCTGCTCAGCGAATTCATACCTACCTCTAGCGCGTGTGGTTGCATCCTCCCTTCACGTAGTCGGTGTCCAGGCCCCACAATGCCTGATGAAAAAATGTGAGCAGTCGGGGGCGTCGTTTCCGGCTTCCGTCGGCGAACTGGCAAGTCACTATGTGTCCGAGGTCCTGAAATATCAGCCTGACGGTCCAATCATTCTCGGTGGCTGGTCGGTAGGCGTGATCATTGCATTGGAAATGGCAGAACAACTCGCTGCGAAAGGCCGCGAGATCAAACTTATTGTGGCAATCGATGGTGCGCCGGAGAATACGCTTACGGGAATGAAGAAAAACACCCCGAAATACTACTTCAGGCTGTTTTCCAATGTTGTGCGCTGCGTTATGCACAGGGATATCGGGGCATTGACCACAGAGTCTTTACTACAAGGTAAAAATATTAGGAAAAACGGTCCAACGTCAACACCCTGCGGCGAAAACCTTCGGCTCCTATGAACAGTACATGCCGCATATGCAAGCATTCGTGAGGCGGCTCTACGAAATCGCCGATGCTTACGTACCCGCGGGTAAGTATTTCGGTTCGGTCATTGTTTTCGAAGCCGACGAACAGCCCCTTTTTCATCTTCGCCAGGTCGGTGAAATTTGGCGGGTACTTGCCCCGGCGGCGGAAATCGTCCGCATCCGCCGCTCCGATCATAGAGGCCTGATCAATCCGCCGCGTGTCAAAGAACTGGCGGAGCACCTCCTTCGGAAGTTGGCAATTCTTAGCTGACACGCGGTGCGGCGAAGGCCGATCCGTCTAATCAGTCCTGTCGTATCTCACCGGCGGAGAGGGCGTAAGCGTCTGAATTCAAGAAGAAGATCGAGGCGTCGAGGCCAATTTCCACCACGTTTGCGGACGCGCTAGATTACCGTCACGTGCATGGCGGCTTACGAGCGAGGCCGTCGCATCTACCAACGTTCTCTAGTCGAATCACATTCTGGTAACTCTGGTGAAATCCCACTACAGGACGTGAGCATCGGCATCGCCATCGGCATGACTATGTGCCAACTGTCTCTTCAGCCGCTCGAGCACGACTGCGGCGTCCCCGGTCCCACTGAATTTCGCATAGTAGCGCAGGGCTGCGTGACGAGCCTCCGACAGCCGGCGTTCGCTGCCGAGGAGATCGGCAATCCCCGAACTCGCTGATTGGAAATACGGAGTCTTCATAACCGGGGGGAAGCCCGTCGAACGCCTGTCTCGATGCAAACGCCGGAATACCAGCTTCCAGCGCCGCCATGATCTTCATCTTGAGTCCGGTGCCGTCGACCGGCGACAAAGCCGCTTTGCTTCGGGCATAAATATCCCCCGGACGCTCGACGTAACCCAACAAACTGATGTTGGGAAATTTACTGGCCATCGCGATCACGTCCGTGTCGTTGCACACGAGCCCACACACCGCGATGCGATAGCGCGACAACCAACTCCCGTGCCGTTCGAACATATCGCATAAGCCGCGCGCGTTCATGACGTAGCCTGAACCAACGAACACCAGATCGATATCCGGCGCCGTCCGCTCCTCTGGGACCGAAACGCGCGGCTCGGTCCACGACGAAACATAGTAAACCTTGTCGCCGTAGAGCATCATTCGGAAGAAAGCGGCCTCGGCCGGTGAGATCGCTATGATCGCGCCTGTCGGTTGCAGCGCCGCGATTTCTCCCCTGAGCTTCCGCAACGAAGTAACCGAGACTGTGCTGGACTCTGTGATTTTCGCCCACTTCGCGAAGTTCACGTCGTGAGTGTCCACGAGACATCGCTCGGGATCGACCCCGTTCAACTGATTCAGACCGTGTGTGTAATTGACCAGAATGGCTTGCAATTCATCCCTGAGCTTCGCGTATTTTGGGCTCCAGCCACGCACTGACAACCGAAGCAAACGCTCCGTAGCGTCAGGAAAGATCGAGATCAGAAGAATTCTTCATGCGTGTGAGCAGCTTGAGCTTGGTCGTGTAGGGCTCTAGAACGAGCTCGACGTTGGGCCAACGCAAGCGAAAGGCTTCGACATTGGCTGGCTTCCACGGAAAATCCGGGTGGTTGTCATAAGAATAGACCGCCACCTCCGCGAATGTGGCGGTCAGCCGATCAAGCAACGAACGGACCCTTGCATGGCAGCCGTCAAACTCCGGGCTGAAGGCACCATAGAAGTAAACCAATATCTTGCGGCGATCCATCGATTTCCTCCTTTCACAGCCGGTCCGGTCAGATCCGGGGCCAGCCGAGCACAGTGCACCGCTGCTCGCGCGTGGTCTATGCGTGGTAAAATGCCGGGTTGTACATGATGCAGTCGATCTCATTGAGGTCGGGGAAGTGTCCCGCGTTGTTGGGAACCAGAGCGGAAAGTTTAAATCCTGCACCTCTGTAGAATTCCATGACCTCAACGAAGCCCGGTTGATCCTTGTACAGGCTGGTCAAGGATAATTCGCTCTGAATGCCCACGAATTGCTTGAGATAGGCGCCAGCCCCCTTGGCGACCGCGATATCATGTCCTTGCGTGTCCATCTTAAGAAAGGGTCGTCCAAACTGATGTCCAGCCTGTAGGGCTGGAAACACTGTCTCCAGGGTCTGGGTGACGAGGTTGATCTGTCGCTCCACCGAATTTTCATCAGCAAGCATCGCCGAGTGGGTATGATCCGGGTCGTGCAACGAACTGAACTGAGAGCTTTTCATCACGTTGAAGGTTAGCGGTTGGCTCCGCTCATCGAGGGCCAGTTCCTGGACCACCCAGCGATCGTCGCCTTTGGCCGCTTCCCGCAGAACTTGGGCCACCTCAGGATTGGGCTCGAATGAGACAATTAATCCCTTGAAGCCGATCTGGCGAAGCCGCATTCCATACTGCCCAACGTTGGCGCCCACATCGAACACACAATCCACTTTGAACACCGTCAGGAACCGCTCAAGCTGCTCGGGCTCCATCAATTCCCAGGCGAGGCCTTTGTGCGCGACTATTAGCCCCAGCGGCTTGGTCACGGCGTCCAGAATATGTCTCTTCCAGCTTGTCATTGGGGTCTCATGCGATCGTCCATCCCCGGCCAAATAATCTGTTACGCTGCGTCCTGAACTAGCCAACTCCACGTCAACTGTGGGGATTCCTCGGCCGCCCTCGCCTGTCCGTCATCGCGGCACCGGAACGTCTAGAGCGTCACCGTGCGGTTTAGCTGAATGGCGCGAAGGCGATTTTAGATTCTCCCACTGGCGCCGAAGCATTTTCTGGACCGGCGCTTCGAAATACCGGAAGGATAATAGCGATATGGCAATCAGAATAGCGAGATAAACCAAAAGGAAAGCGTCCGAGCCTTTTGCCCAGAGTGGGACGAAGCCGGCTACGACGGCGAGCGCAAAGATGACCTGAAGAGGGAAGTGCAACAAATAGCTGGAGTAGGAAATCTGACCCAGCCACGAGAGATATCGATATTTGATCGCGGTCGTATTCTCGTGCAGCGCCAAGGCCAGAACCGTCAGTGGAAACAGCAGGTAAGATACGCAAAGGCGCGGCATCAACCCACTTGGTGGCACGATCCCGGTCGGCAAGTCATTGTGTGGTAGCGACAGGCCATAGCTGTCGGCGAGGGCAAGGAGCCACCCGAATACAGAGACCACTACTGTCACACACAGTACCTTCCCCCGCAGTCGAGACCGCCGCGCCCACGAAAACACATTGTAGACGAAGCCGCCCTCGAAGAACCCGCAAATCCCCATGGCGATATTTTGATGTTTAGCATAGAAGACTAGACCCAAGACGAAAATTAACAGCGGCGCGATCGTGTGCCGGAGAACGCCCATCCATGCCGCGGCACAGAATACCCCGTAAACTACCAACTCGACCGTGATTGACCAGGCTGGCCCGTTGAAGGCCGCGCCTGCGCCATTTGTCTGGAAAAATAGCAGACCCAAGATAAAGTGACGCAGATCGTTGACACTGTAGACAAAGTATTGGCCGGTCCGCCTGTAAAATACCCATTGCAAGATAGCGACAAACGCCAACGTAACGAGGTGCAACGGATAGAGCCGGGTGATGCGCAAGACCCAAAACTGTCCTATTGATATAGTCTTGTCCTCGACCCGGTCCGCGTAAAGCCAGAAAAAAATGAAACCTGATATTAGGAAGAACAGAGCGACAGCAAGGAGGCCATGGTCATAAAACAACCTGAATACGAAATAAAATGGCTGATGCGAGTGGTCCAACGGAGATGCGTCCACCGCCCACAACCATGTTAGCCTTTCTGTTCCAAGCAGTTGGAAGTGCTGCCAGTGCCACAGGACTACCGCGAGCGCCGCGAGGCCTCGGAGGGCGTCCAAGGACCGCAGCCTGATTCTATCCTCGTTCAAATCGTCCTCGAGGGAAAAGTGGCCCAACAATCACCAGGCCGAGAATTGCCTTTATTCAACTGCGAAGGACTATGGAACCGAACGGTTAGATCGGTCAACCTAGTTAAATTGCCGAACGACCTCCTACTTTCCGCTAATAATGACCTTTTGGATAAGTCCCGGTGGAAGAATTCTGTATCTCGGAAAGCTGCCGTTTAGCCTGGCATGCGTTAGCCTGGCACGCGCGTCGTGGACGTCATCGTTCCATGGAACGACCTGACCTTCCGGAAATCGATTGCATTTCTTGCAGTTAGCAACGTCTTTCGAAGACTGGGCCCGACCATTCCAACGACATGGGATGAAATCGCGGCCCTCAGTCGCGCCGAGCTGTTGGTCATCGAAACGTCGAAGCGCCGCTGCGGCAGCAGACCAAAGCGCGACAGGAACAACCCGGCATCCGGAGTTGCGAAACCATCCATGTCAAACACCAACCCGGCCTGTTGGGCAATCTCGACGGCCTTCCAGATCAGGACACTATTGGCGGAATAATCCTGCAGTTCAGGATTCCGGCAATTGAGCCAGTAATAAAGATGACGATCATCCCAAAGCAGGATGGCGCTGGCAATATCGTGCCCCTCGGCGTTCACGCACGAGATGATCGACCCCTGCCGGCGGCCGTGGCACGCTTCCCAGATCCTGTCCATAGCGTCGTAGTCAGTAATATTGGTGAACGCCCTCTCCTTGATGAACCGCCTGGACAAGTTGATATATCTGCGTATGTCGTCATGTCTCTCCACGGCCATGCGCTTCAAGCCAGTCTTGATGTTGTAGCGCACCTTCTGGTCCATCGCCGACCAAGCGTCATGTTGGCCGCTAGGATCTGTGCGGAAAGTATAGTTTGCGTTCACCGAGTAACCGGCCAGCGCGTAGGCAATGTCCAGGTTCGAACTCGGGCGGCAATGTGTACTTGAATTGATCGAATCTCGGCAGTAAGTCTGCCAACCCCTTCAAGGCTCTGACGCAATCCGAGACGTATCCCTTGGGCTTGTTTAATTCGAAACGAATCACCGGCTGCATTACCCGGGCCATTGTAGGCATGCCGATAATCGTCGACCCACGGCTGCTGTGGGTGGCAAACACCAGCGTCGCGCTCACGCTCCGACCATCATTGTATTCGACCTGCTGCCACTTCCCGTCAGTCGCGGCTTGGTACCACCACTTCTCTTCAAAAATCGATGCGTGATCCGACATGCTCGCTCCCTTGGTCCAGCAAGCAAAATAGCGCTATCCGGCCGTCTCGGCCATTGAATTGCGGCGGTTACAGTTCGTTAAAAATGACTAGTGGCACATCGCCGTTCCACACCTCAATAGGACTAGGGTCTGCCACTCGGCCAAAAATCCCGGCCGGGTGTTCGGGGCGACCGCGCTCACGCTCCGCCGCTAGCCTCGATCGTTGCGCAGGTTACGAAGCTGGCCGCGTCGCTCGCCAGGAAAGCGACTACCGACGCAATCTCATCAGGTTCGCCGGCTCGGCCAAGTGCACTGGCCAGCGCCCGCTGCTTCGAAAGTTCCGGCACCCGCGCGCCCATCGCCGTCTTGATGAGACCAGGTGCCACCGCGTTGACGCGGATACCGTGTTTCCCGAGACGTCGGCCGAGGCTCTTGGTCATGTTGATAACCGCGGCCTTCGATGCGCCATACTCCACCACGGTGCTGCCATTCAGGCCGGCGGTCGAGGCCGTCGTGATGATCGAACCCCCTTGGCCGGCGGAGATCAGACGCCTGGCGACCCACTGCGAGGCGAAGAACGGCACCCGCACATTCGCCGCCATGGTGTCGTCGTACTGCTCCGGCGGCACTTCCAGCCAATCCTTCTCCGGATGAAAGACGCCGGCATTGTTATAGAGCACGCGGATCAGCCCGTGATCCGTTTCAATCGCGGCCAGGGTCTCGCTCATCTGCTTCAAATCGGTCAGATCGCATTGATAATAGGGCCAGTTGCCTTTGCTTTCGGCGGCCATATCGACGCCGACGGCCAGAAAGCCGGACTGCGCCAGTTTGCGGCACGTGGCCTGACCGATCAGCCCGTTGCTGCCCGTGATGACGGCAACCTGCATCGCTGCTCTCCCCGGTCGAATGATCGAGGAGCCTGACACGCCGCTGTGAAGGCGGCAAATCCAGCGCCCCACCCGAGCGGCGTTTCATGAACATAAGCGGCCGGAGCCAGGCTTGTTGCTGGCCACTCACCGGCAGCCGGTCACCGGTCGAAGGTGGTCCTGCGATTTCGAGTCCAGCCGACGCGGATCATCGTAGACGGGGCGGCAAACGGCTCCGGGCTCCGTGGCAGAGGGCGGCGCGCGGCTGGCCGGCTTGCATACGTGATCGCTGGTCGTCCGGTATGAAATCGTTCGGTGTGGCGAACATGACACACTAATCTGCGGCCGATTGGTGATCTCAGCCGCAGCCGCGCGTTGGTGTATCCCCTCGAGGCCGCGTGCGCCTCAGATTCGCTGCATTGCTCTTCTTTCGCGCGAATCTTGAAGCCATTCCTCACCCGGTTCGCCATCGCCCGCGTCAGTGCATCGTGGTTATGTTCCATATATGTTCTGTAAATTATCAATTTTGGGTCGTTTGGTGCCCAATCGGTCTGGCTGTGGCGCAACACCCTCTGGGCATTAGAAGTTTTTTCGCTTTCTCCACTTGACGTTTATACGCGGCTTTAGCGAAATGTGTCCAAGACGTTATGTTGCGCAGCAATACGACGTCGGCCAAGGGCGGTAAAAATGCTGTCCGCAGGGAGACAGGGATGACCAGGAGTTAACAGTGATAGTCCGAAGCAAGTGTCGGTGCGTCGAATTTACGTTTTGATCCAGGAACCGACTGGGTTCATCGATGTTTCGTGCTCGTGAGGTCTGTCGATTTCAGTATAGTACCGTGTGTCAGCTAACAAGCGCAGGGAAGTTCCGTTATCTGTGGAACGTATTCGTCTCGATGGATACGAAGAACATGGGTCAACACCATAGGGCGATTTGGTTAAAGGCCCGAAACAGGGGGTAATCGATGAATAAACTTTTTCACCGCGCTTGGATGAGCGCAATGGCCGCGGGATGCATCATCGCCGCGACCACCGCGCCTGCCGCCGCGCAATCCACGCCCGCGGCCGCGCCCGCGGACACCGGGCCGTTCGCGGGCGTAACCGCGCTCGGACAGACTTTGAAGAATGATGGTATCTATCTGCAGTTGGGTTATACTCAGATAGTAGCGTCACTTGTCTCCGGGGGCCTCCAGACGGGCACCTTCCCGACCGGGGAACTCTATTTCGGAACCATACTCGATCTGCAGACCATCCTCGGTATCCCCGGGGCCTCGTTCCATATCACATTCGACGAACGCAGCGGCTACGCGGTCAATGCCAACGTCGGGACGCAGGGTCCGTTGAACGAAAACAGCGGCCCCACACGTTCAACGCGTCTCGCGGAGTTCTTCTGGGAGCAGGCTTTCCTCGACGACCGGATCGACATTCGGGTGGGCCGTACCAATCCGACGCTGGATTTCTTCACCTCCGACTTCGCGTGTCAGTTCGTCGCCAGCGTTGTCTGCGCGCAGCCTGGCAGCTTTTACTTCAGCAACAACAGCATCGGTTACCCGGTCTCGTCCTGGGGCGGCTTTGTTAACGTAGTTCCCGCGCCCAACGTCTACGTCCGGACCGGCGTGTATGACGACGACACCAGCCAAGCGCAGCCGAACCAGAACGGTTTCACCTGGAACGTGAGCGGCTCCGTCGGGGTGTTCATTCCCGTGGAAGCTGGCTACCAGACCAACTTCACCACCGCGTTGCTGCCGTCTCACTACTCAGTCGGCTTCTACTGGGACAACTCCACCTATACGCAGCCCGGAGCGTCGCAGAAAAACGGCCGCACCGCGGATTTCTTCCAGGCTGAGCAGACCGTCTGGCGGCCCGATCAGAATACCAATCAGAGCCTGACCCTGTTCGCCGGCGGGATGATCTATAACGGCAACGCACCCTACTGGTCGCAATATTACGGAGGCCTGCTCGACCGAGCCCCGTTTGGGCCAGCGCGTCCGCTCGACACAATCGGCTTCATCGCGTCCTATTATGCGAATAATCAGAACGAGCACCCCAACAAAGCGACCCAGTGGATATACGAACTGAATTATGGGATCGGCATCATTCCTGGATTGACGTTCCAGCCTTATGTCCAGTACGTGGTCAATCCGAACAACTTCCTTGCGCCAGTCGGATCGAAGCAGCCGTCCAACGCTTGGGTTGTTGGCTTCCAGGCCGCGCTCGACCTCGCCGCGGTGTTCAAATTCCCGGTGTTTACGGCACACTGACCGCATACTGGTCCGGGCCGTGGTTCCACCATGGCCCGATTCCGCGAACGACTGCACCGCCGCGTCTCTTGGCACTCAGGCCGAGGGACGCGGCGCCCGCGTTCCAGGTGGTCAGGTGTGCCAGGAGAAGCCGGATCAATTACGCGCTCGGCTCTGTGCCACATCATTCCGTAACGGTCACCGTTGGGCGAGGGGGCCAACCGCCGTCTCTCGTTCTCGGAAAGACGTGAGGTCCCGCGGGCCGGAGGCTGGCTCAGCCGAAGGCCGCCGCGTTATCCCGACGAGCCAGTCGTCGCGCGGTGCGCAGCAACATCTGACGGTCATCCGGTTCGCATTCGCGATAAAGCCGTAGCAGCGCCAGTTCATCCCCCTGTCGGGCTTCTATGGGCGCGCGTTTGTCGTTGCCGTGCATCAGGAACTCCACGCCGACTTCCAGCGCCTCGGCGATGCGGGAGAGGTTCCCCGTTATCTGTCCCGTACGGCCGGTCTCCCACTGTGCCACCGCGCTGCGTGACACGCCGACGCTGCCGGCAAGCTGATCCTGGGTGAGCCCGCGATCAAGGCGGGCAGTACGGATGCGGGCGCCGATGTCCTCGGGGGTGCTCATGGGTGTTAGTATAACTTGCATGAGCTAACAAGACTAGCAAAATTCGAGACGCGAAACATTGGGCAACTTTGCCTTGGGCGAACCAGCCTGAATATCGCCTCGGAGCAATCCGACGCGCCGGTCTCGCGTCAAACCCGCTTAAATCCGGCACCATGGCGCTCCAGCCTCAACCTTGAAGAAACTTTTCCTGAGCTCGAACATTAATAGGTTGACGCTGTTAGTTAGTGTGACTAACTAACGTACGTTCACTTCATGTTCTCTCCGGAGGATTTAATGCCCAGGAAAACTGTCTGGACCGACGGCCAGGATGCGCAGATCCGGCGGCTTCGTACGGAGAGTGCGACCTGGGATGCCATCGCCCAGGTTTTGGGACTTTCTCGCGGCCCGGTGATCGAACGTGCACGCATTCTGGGCGTGGAAAAGCCGCCAGCCAACGCCGCCGCTGCACCCGACGAAGCTGACCGCGCGTCATTGCCGTCTGGCCACCCCAGGACCTGGGGCCCGATCCTGCGTGGCACGTCACTCGAAGGGGTTCGATTCAAACTCCCTGACCCTGTTCGCTGATCGCCCAAAGTCGCTCCGCAGGCACCGTGGCCGGCTGGCCACCAGACGTGCCGGCGGATCAACGATGCTTGAAGGACAGATCATCATGATTGCGCGCTCAACCAAGCCGTCGCCGGCCCCGGCCGTCGCACGGGCGATACGACCGATCATGACGGACGGCTACCAAATCGATCCGGATTTCGTCGTTTACCGCTTGGAGGAGGCTGGGGCCACATTGCTTGCCCTGCCCGGCACCGGCTATTCCACCCGTCTGCGAACCTCGTCACTGGAGATCGTGCGCGCCGCTTTAGACTCGTATGGTTGGACCGAGACGCGGATCCGGCCAGCAATTCCCTCGGCTGCGAAGATCACCCGCATGGACGAGGCAATGAGTTGGATCCCGCTGATACCTGTCGACCGTTACGTGCTGCGTCGCGTGGTCGGCGCGCGTAGTCTGGTTCACCCGGTCACCGACCGGCATCTGTTTCCCTGGCGCCGGCTGGGCAAGGCGCTAGGTGCCGATCACAAGGCAGTCCAGCGCTGGCACGCTCAAGGCATAGCGATCATAGTCGCCGCGCTCAGAGCTTCCTGACCCTGATACCGGCCTGCCCCCCATCAGCCCCGCTGGGCAGCCGCCAGTAAGCCCGAGAGAATCTGCGTTGCTTCACGGGTGCTTGTGGATCGGGTCCACCCAGTGGACAGCCTCGGGCTTCTCCACCGGCTCGATGTCCAGGTTGATCACGACGGCTTCATTGTCGCTGCGGACGAGAACGCATTCCAGCGTTTCGTCCGTGCTGGCATTGATCTCCTGGTGCGGCACGTAAGGCGGCACGAAGATGAAGTCACCGGGGTCCGCCTCGGCGACAAATTCCAGCCGCTCGCCCCAGCGCATCCGGGCCTTGCCGCGCAACACATAAATCACGCTTTCCAGCGCGCCATGATGATGCGCGCCGGTTTTCGCGTTCGGGTGGATGTTGACCGTGCCAGCCCAGATCTTCTGGGCGCCGACCCTGGCGGCATTGATCGCCGCCGCGCGGTTCATCCCCGGGGTCTGGGCGGTGTTGCTGTCGAGTTGGTCGCCCTTGATGACTCGCACCCCGTTCAGCCGCCAGTCCACGCTGCCGGATGCCGGCGGCGCGTGGTGCGGAGGAAACTCCACCTGCCCCTGTTTACCGTCTTGGCTCATGCCGCTGCTCCGCTGACAAGGCGGGTCACTTACCCGCCACGAAATTCTCCAGCCAATGGATCGTATAGTCGCCCGCCTGAAACTCCGGATCGTCCACGATCCGCCGGTGCAGCGGGATCGTCGTCTGGATTCCCACCACCGCGAATTCATCGAGCGAGCGTCGCAGCCGGTTAATCGCGTCCGCACGGGTGGGAGCGTGGACGATCAGCTTCGCGACCATGCTGTCGTAGTAAGGCGGCACGAAATATCCAGCATACAACGCCGAATCTACGCGCACGCCCAGGCCGCCGGGTGCGTGAAAGGCGGTCACCCGACCCGGGGTGGGAATGAACGTCGTGGGGTCCTCGGCGGTGATCCGACACTCGATCGCGTGACCATTGTAGGTGATATCGCGCTGCTCATAGCCGAGCCGGGCACCCTCGGCGATGCGGATCTGCTCGCGGACGAGGTCGATATTGCAGATCATCTCGGTCACGGGATGCTCGACCTGGAGCCGGGTGTTCATTTCGATGAACGAGAACTGCCGATCCTGATAGAGGAATTCCAGCGTCCCGGCATTGCGGTAGCCCAGCTTGCGCAGGGCGGCGATGGCGGTTTCGCCCAGGGCGTCGCGCTGTGCCGGACTGATGGCAGGAGAACCAGCCTCCTCCAGCAATTTTTGGTGGCGGCGCTGCAGGCTGCAATCGCGCTCGCCAAAATGCACCACGTTGCCGTGGTTGTCGGCCAGGACCTGCAACTCGATATGCCGTGGCGCGTCGAGGTACTTCTCCATATAGACCGCGTCATTGCCGAACGCGGCCTTAGCTTCCCTGCGGGCCACGTTGAACGCGTCCTCGAGCCCGGCTGCATGGCGCGCGACCTTCATGCCCCGGCCGCCGCCGCCCGCCGCCGCCTTGATCAACACCGGATAGCCGATCTGGTCGGCCACCACCCGTGCTGCTTCAAAATCCGGCACGGCGCCGTCGGACCCGGGCACCAGCGGCACTCCCAGCGAAGCCATCGCCGCCTTCGCCGCAATCTTGTCGCCCATCATACTGATGTGGTCCGGCGAGGGACCAATGAACGCCATGCCGTGCGCTTCCACCATGTCCGCGAAGCTCGCGTTCTCCGACAGGAAGCCGTAGCCCGGATGAATGGCGTCCGCCCCGGTGATCGCCGCCGCGGACAGGATCGCCGGGATATTCAGATAGCTATCCTTGGCGGGCGGCGGCCCGATGCAGACGCTCTCGTCGGACAGCCGCACGTGCATTGCTTCCGCATCCGCCGTTGAGTGCACCGCGACGGTCGCCACGCCCAGTTCCCGGCAGGCGCGCTGGATGCGAAGAGCGATCTCGCCGCGATTGGCGATCAGGATTTTCCGGAACAACGGCTCATTCCAGGATGATCAGCACTTCGCCGTATTCAACGGGCGAGCTGTTCTGCACCAGGATTGCGGCTACTGTTCCGGCCTTCGGTGCCTTGATTTGATTGAATGTCTTCATCGCCTCGATCAGCAACAAGGTCTGCCCGGAGGCGACCGATTGTCCGACCGTAACGAATGGCGGCGTCCCTGGCTCCGGAGACAGGTAGGCGACACCGACCATCGGGCTGATGACCGCACCGGGATGCGATGCAATGTCGGGCACCGCGGGCGCGGCCGGAGCCACGGCGATCACGGAGGGCGCGGGCGCGCCTGTGGCTGGCGTGGCAGCGGCGACTCCCGCTCGCACAATGCGGATGCGACTGTCCTTCT
The DNA here is from genome assembly GCA_963758415.1 of uncultured Alphaproteobacteria bacterium. GTDB lineage: Bacteria > Pseudomonadota > Alphaproteobacteria > Acetobacterales > Acetobacteraceae > Rhodopila. Next base: position 248,716 of record CAVWVL010000003.1, read on the forward strand.
CGGCGATGTCGATCTCGGTCAGGCCGGTTTCAGCCAGTATGGCGGCCAGGGCCCGGATGGCATCGGGGTCGATCGGAATGCGCGTCAACGATTTTCCTCCAGTAGATCGGCCATCGCGTGCAAGGCCATGGCATAGCCTCGCACGCCGAGGCCGCAAATCACGCCCACAGCGGCCATCGAGACGTAGGACTGCTGACGAAACGCCTCGCGCCGGTGAATATTGCTGATATGCACTTCAATCACCGGCAGCTCGGTGGCCAGCAGCGCATCCAGCAAAGCGATCGACGTCGTCGTGTACCCGGCTGGATTGATCACGATCCCCGCCGCCCGCCCGCGGCATTCCTGCACCCAGGTCACCAGTTCGCCCTCGCCGTTCGTCTGGCGGAAATCGATCGCCAAACCGACCAGTTCAGCCGCCTCGGCGCACAGCGCCTCTACATCGTCCAGCGTCGCCCTGCCGTAGATATGCGGCTGGCGCAACCCCAGCATGTTGATGTTGGGGCCATTCAAGACCGCGATCAGGGGCCGGGGATCAGATACGGACATGAAGGGCGCGCGTAGCATGGCAGGCGCCCGGGGTCCAATAAACCAAGCCGTTTGTATGCGTGGGGACGGTTTTCCAAGCGCCCCGCCTCGGCTAGAAGAGCCTCATGCGCTTGCTGGCGATTTCGGGCAGTCTTCGAAAACGGTCTTCCAATGCCGCCGTTCTGCTGGCCGCCACCCGCCTCGCGCCGCCGGGTGTGGAGATCGTGCTTTACGACGGCCTGGCCAACCTTCCTCCGTTCAATGCGGACCTGGATACTGACCGTCCCCCCGGATCGGTCCTGGCGTTCAGGCAGCAGATCGGCGAATGCCAGGGACTGCTGCTATGCAGTCCGGAATACGCCCGGGGGGTGGCTGGAGCGATGAAGAACGCTCTGGATTGGCTCGTTGGCAGCCTGGAGTTTCCGGACAAGCCGGTTGCGCTCATCAACGCGTCGCAACGCGCGGTTCATGCCGACGCGCACCTCCGCCTGACCCTTACCACCATGTCCGCTCGGCTGGTCGAAGCTGCCTCGATCACGCTTCCGTTGCTGGGCCGAGACCTAGACGCCGACGGTATCGTCGGGGATAGTGCCTTGTCAGCGCGGTTTCGCGCGGCTCTCGACAGCTTCGCGAGGGCGATCGCCGAAATCGGGTAGTCGAATATTCCGCCCCAGAATCTCTGGCCGACCCGCGCGATATCCCGGTCGACATTGCCGCCGGCCGCCGGCAGCCCCATACTGACGCCATGCACAGCTCCGTAACCCTGACACTGAACGGTGAGAGCCGGGTGTTCGAAGGGCCAGGCCACGGCCCGCTGTCGATCACCGCCCTCCTGCTCGCGCTCGGCCTGGACACCAGCAAGGTCGCGGTCGAGCGGAACGAGGAAATCGTGCCGCGCTCGCGTTATGCCGAAACCTGGCTGGCCAGTGGCGACGCGCTGGAGATCGTGCACTTCATCGGGGGAGGCTGAGGATGGACGGATCAATCACGGCTGAAGACACCTGGACGGTCGCCGGCCGCACCTTCCGGTCGCGTCTGATCGTCGGCACCGGGCGTTACAAGGATCTGGAGGAAACCGGGCGCGCGATCGAGGCCAGCGGAGCGGAGATCGTCACCGTCGCGCTGCGCCGGGTGAACCTGTCGGACCCCAAGGCGCCGATGCTGCAGGATTACGTCGACCCGAAGAAATACACCTATCTGCCGAACACGGCCGGCTGTTTCACCGCCAACGAGGCCGTCCGCACCCTGCGCCTGGCGCGCGAGGCAGGTGGCTGGAACTTGGTCAAGCTCGAGGTCCTCGGACCGGCGCCACTGCTTTATCCGGATATGCCGGGAACCTTCGAAGCGGCGGAGGCGCTGATCAAGGACGGCTTCGAGGTGATGGTCTATTGCGCCGACGACCCGTTGGCCGCAAAGCGGCTGCAGGAGATGGGGTGCGTCGCGATCATGCCGTTGGGCGCGCCGATCGGCTCGGGGCTCGGCATTCAGAATCCGGCGATGATCGCCATGATGATGGAGCAGGTCACCGTGCCGTTCCTGGTCGACGCCGGCGTGGGCACGGCCTCGGACGCCGCCATCGCGATGGAACTGGGATGTGACGCGGTGCTGCTGAACTCGGCGATCGCGCACGCCAAGGATCCGGTCCGCATGGCGAAAGCGATGAAGCTGGCGATGGAGGCCGGCCGGCTGGCGTATTTGGCCGGTCGCATGCCGCGTCGCATGGGCGCCGATCCGTCCAGCCCGCTGACCGGACTGATTCGCTAAGCGCTGACCTGGGAGCCCGGGTTAAGTTGTGGCTGCCGGTCGGCCGACTGTGCGGCGCACCATTCGTGCCAGGTGTGTCGCAGCGCCGCGCCCAGGTTCCGTCCGAAGCGTGGCGCGTCGCATAGCGGGCTGCGCCGCACTCTCTCGCGCAGCCCCTTTCGCAGTTCGGCCAACGCTGGAATGTTGCCGGCCCGGGACACCGCCATTTCAATGTATTCGCCAATTGATTCCGTCACCCAATCCGCCAGCCCGACATTGCTGAGGTGGCTGGTGGAATGCCGCGCGGCGAAAATCTCCCCGGCGAGGGTAATGGTGGGAACGCCCATCCAGAGGGCCTCGCACGTCGTCAGGCCGCCGGAATACGGGAACGGGTCGAGGACGATGTCGATATCGCCGTATTGCCCCATGAATTCCCGGTGGCTGGAATAACCACGACACTCAATCCGGGTCGGGTCAATCCCGTGCGACGCAAAGGAGGCCCGCACGCGATCGACAGTGGGGCTATCACCGAACTGATAGGTCTTCAGGACCAGGCGAGCGTCGGCGATGCGATCCAAAATTGTTGACCACGTGGCGATGACTCGTGGTGTCATTTTGGCCAGGTTGTTAAAGCAACCAAACGTGATGTGTCCGTTCGTCAGCGCCGGCAGCGTTACGACATCGGGCGCATGTGACGGTGGGCTATAGCAGATATACCCATCCGGAAGGGGGAGTAGACGTTCGCTATAGAATGTCTCGAACCCTGGCGGGGTTTCCCAACGATCTGTGAGGAACCAGTCCATCTCTGGGATTCCTGTGCTATGGTTCTGGTTACCCACCCATTTGATTTGCACGGGCGCCAGCCTATTGCAGCATGCGGCCATACGTGCCTTTTCGCCGTAACCGCCAAGGTCGATGAGAATATCCAGGCCGTGCTCGCGAGCGATCGCAGTGAGATCCGTATCCGACATTCCGTCAACCTCTATCCACTCCGTCGTTGCTGCGCGATACCGACGCGCGATCGCATCGTCCCGCTCGGAACCCTGCACCAAGCAGATTACGCTGAACCGCTCTGGATCGAGCATTTCGACACCAGCCGCTGTCAGCCACCCCACCGGGTGACAGCACAACGAGCCGGACGACACACCGATCACCAAATTGCGGTCCGGGTCGGGCGTATTGGCGAAGGCGGGCTGCTCCGTCCGCGGCAGGAGAGCGGCACACTCGCGCAAAGCCGACAGCAGTTCCAAACCGGTCGTTCCGTCTCGATACGGCATAGCGTTGCACAATGCACGCCAGGCCAGCGTCGCCACCGGTTCGAGTTTGATCGCCTGAAGGGCTAGCGACACCGCTTCATCTTGCAGGCCGAGGCAAAGGGTCGTGGCGGAAAGGTTACTTAAAAGATGTAGTTGCGGACTGTATCGCTCCAGCAGGTCCAGGAGGATGGCTCGCGCCTTTGCGTGCTGATACAATCGCATCAGAACGACGGCACGATCGGAGCGAGCCTGGGCATTGCGGGGCTGCAAGTCGCCGACGCGACACAATACCTCGTCCGCTTCTACAAGTCGGCCCGAGCGTGCAAGTGCATTGCCGAACGAGCCTAGGGGCTCTGGTAAGTCAGGCGCCAGGATCGTCGCGATCTCGAGCGCATCGATTGCCTGTTTTCTGCGACCAAGGCGGTCGAGCAATAAACCTCGTCCAGTCTGCGGGATCGGATTGAGCGGATCCTGCTCGCAGGCGGCTTCGAGCCGCGCTAGTTCCGCGTCGGACTCGCCGGCTTCTATCGCGACCGTCACCCCATTCAGGACGGAACCCAGGCCGTGCGGCTGCAGCCGTTGGGCCGCGACGAAGGCAGCAAGGGCGAGGCTGGGGGTGCCGGTCGCGCGCAATGCGAGGCCCAGCGTGTCCCACGCTTCCGGGTCGCCCGGGGCGTTATCGCAGCCGCGCCGCAGCAGATCGAGGGCCTCCGCTGCCTCCCCCCGGGCTAGCAGCAAGCCACCGAGGGCAATCAGCGCCTTGGGTCGATCCGGATTGAGCGCGAGGACATGACGATAGGCCGCCTCGGCGGCCTCGATTTCGTTGCTGGCGCGCAGGCTTTCGGCTAGCCGCAAGATCGGCTCGTCCCAGTCCGGCAAGCGCACCGCAACCTTCTGGATCAGGCGTCGGGCACGATCCCGATCGCCGACCCGATCTTCGGCAATCGCGAGGTTGAGTAGGGTTGGTGGGTGCTCGTCGCCCAAAGCGACTGCCAGCCGCAGCTCAACCAGGGCTTCCTCGAACCTGCCGAGGCCCAGTAGTGCCATGCCGTCGGCCGCCTGATGGTTGCCTGATCCTGTGTCGAGAGGAGGACTATGGCTCGGCCAAGTGCCGGGGACTCCGATGTCAACCGTCATTCGCCAACCGCTCGACGGCGAGCAGAACGCCGAGAACGTTGCCGCCGGCTTCCTGCCGTATGCTATGCCGGTCCGCCCGGACCACGCGGAAGCCGGCAGCGCAGGCGGTTTCGTGGACGTAGTCCCGGCTATGCGCGTAGCGGCCCTTGCGGTGCAACGCCCAGGATCCATTGCCTGGCACCGTGCCGTCATGATCGGGGAGCAGTTCTTCGGTCGAAAAGAGGAACCATCCGCCCGGTTTCAGGCGGCTGTGGACGGCTGCCAGTATGGCCTCCAGAGCGCCGAAGTAGCATAGCACGTCCGCGGCGATGATAAGCGCCCAGCGCTCGGTGGTCTCGCCCGCCAGTTCAGTGAGGATATCGGCTTCTCGCAGCTCCGCGTAGATCTGCTTGGCCCGCGCCTCGTCCAGCATGCGGCGGGACAGATCCACGCCGGTGATCGGTCCCAGCTTCAGATCGCTGATTGCCAGTGCTGCAAGGCCGGTGCCACAACCCAGGTCGAGGACCGGTCCTAGCGCAACCCCGGCGACGATTTTCGGGTGCGCCAGCAACGCAGCCCGAACGTGGCCGGGAGTGCTATAGCCCAGGGATATCAGATGGTTGTCGAACCGGCTGGCGTAGCCGTCGAACGCCGCCCGGACGTATTCCGGGGCCGCGCGCGCGCCGCTCGGGATGCCGCCTCCGGCCATCACGAGATGCCGTAGATGGGGATCATTCGGTTCGAGCTTCAGCGCCTCCTGGTACGCAAGGGCGGACGCCTCATGGTCTTCCAGGCTGGCGAGGGCATGCCCCTTCATCGCGAACGTAGCGGCGTTGGCGATGCCGGCGACGCGGGCTTGCTCCGCGAATTCCACGGCTCGCCTGTAGTCTCTGCGGCGCATGCACAACAGTATCGCCGCATTGTGCAACATCAGGTCTGTCGGACCGAGCGCGATGGCGTCGGTTAGCACGAGCATGGCAGCGTCCCCGTTGCCTGTGGCTTCCAGCGCCGCGGCCAGGGCTTGCCGATACCCCAACGCCCCGGGCGCCCCCGCGACCGCTTCTTCAAGGCAATGGACGGCATCGACGGCACGCCCGAGGTCCAGCATTGCAATGCCCAGGATGACCTTGGCCTGGTTATCATCACGATCGAGGATCACGGCCTCGGCCGCATCTCGTGCGGCACCCTCGCGGTCGCCCTGAAGCTGACGAACCTCAGCGCGCTTTTTCCGCAAGGCTGGTTGCGCTGGCAGCTCCACTATCGCGGCGTCCAGCTCTTGCATTGCCTGGGCGAGATCGCCCGCCTTCATGGAAAGCCGAGCGGCGAGCAGCGCGATGTCGGCGCCCGGCGGAGATAATCTCCTAGCCGCCGCCAGCAAAGGGCGCGCGGCGCCTATGCGACCGGCATCGATCAGTTGCCCAACCCGCTCGAGCAAGGCACCAGCTTCGACAGTCGTGTGAACCAGATCCAAAAAGAGGCTCCTGTTGAGCGGGCGGTGAAAACAGGCGGACGACGAGCGCTACGCCTCGACGGAGAGGGTAGTCAGGTCTGGCGTGGCCGTGGCGGTCGCCGAGGCATTGTTAGCGATCAGGTAGCGATCGACGAAGCTCTCGACGAACTTCGGATCCTGGAACTGCTTGACGTCTAACTTGGTGCTGATCGCCCTTTCTTGCGCGGCGGTCGACTGGAAAGCGATTTGCAGCGGCACCCCGAGCGCCTTAGTTACGACATGATAATAGATGTTATTCCCCAGGATCTGATCCACCGACGTGATGCTCGACGCCCCGGCGCGAAACGCGAGCGCACTCGACATGCCGGGCGTGGCTGCATCGAGGCTCTGTTCCCAGACCGTCTGGGTATAGGCTGCCGTGATCGACGCGATGGTTGCCGGCTTCTGGATGACCGACAGGCCATTCTTGGCAAAATTGTAGGTTGAGGCCGCAGTCTTCCAGAGAGTGTTGGGCAACACGTTGGCCAGCGAATTCGGATCAGTAAGATCGGAGGTGAGCGCCTTGGTCGCCAGGGCAGTGTAAGCAGTCTGGTCAGACAGACCGTTCGCTGTCAGCAGCACTTTCATCACCGCGGGATTGGCGAGAAGTTGCGTGACACTGGTGGCGGAGGTCACCGCCTTGGTGAAGGCAGCGATCGCGTGCTGGACAGTAGGCTGTTCGGCCGTCGCCTTGATGTCCTGCGTCTGATTTTTTTCGGCCGATTGTAGCGCTTGGACGGGCGTCTGCCGTGACGCGTTCACCGACTGCCCGCCGAGGCCATACAACGTGTCGAGGAGCGATGAACCTCCGCTACTCGACGCGCTACTGTAAAGCGAAGTGAGATAGCTGGTGGAGATGCTCATGAACGTGCCCGCCTCGGGTCAGGGATGCCCGGACAGTGCGGCTGTCATGTTTTCGTTGATACCGATGAGGAAATCGAAATCCGGTGATTCCTGATCCAGCTCCCGGTGTACCGTGAGCGCCATCGAAACGATGCCCGCCTTGGTGTCCTCAGGCAAAGCATTCTCCGAGTCGCGTACCACATCGCCGACCGTGATCCACAGTCGTCGATTGTCTGCCAACGCCCTGATTCGGGCAAGCGCGCCGGCATCGCGGGCCGCCTTCAACGCCAAAGTCGCATGGCGGAATACGTCGGCTTCCTGGTCTCGCTGAGAGCGGAACCGGACGGCAGCTTCATAAGCCTGGCGAGCCTGGGTCGGTGGTTGCATGGTAATCATTTTTCCCTATTGGAAGAAACGGGTCTTGCGGTTTGCCGAGGATGGCATCCTCGTGTTGGATGATCCGACGGATTAGCTTCAGAGCCTGGTAGCAATCGTCCTCCTCGGCCGCGACCAGTGCCTGATCCAGCATCCCCCGCACGAGGTCCAAGGTGGTTGCTTGATGAAAATCGGCGATGAAGTGCCGCGCTGCTGCCAGACCGGCCTCGCGCTCGATTTCGCTGCCGATATAGGCGGTCTGCAGAGCAAAGTAGATCCGTCGAGCGGGGCTGCGGGCCTGGTCGTGCGTCATGATCTGCTTGCCGAACAGGAAGCGTGCCTTGGCGGTCAATTCGATGCGTGATCTTGTCCGGAAACGAATAGGTGCGCCGTTCACGATCATCACCTCGCCTTGGCGCAGTTCCAGAACGAGATTGGACATAACGTACCTTTTGCGAAGCGAATGCGATGCCACACGGCCGTGGCCCTTTGGCTGCTTTTTTTTCGTCCAACGAGGCAGCAGCCAAACGGCTCTCTGCTAAGACAGTCATTATTTGAACAGGCTAAGCAAGGCTTGCGGCGCTTGGTTGGCAAGAGACAGCGCCTGCGTACCGAGCTGCTGCCGGATTTGCAGGGCGGTGAGCTGAGCCAACTCCTTCGCCAAGTCGGCATCCACCATGGCCCCAAGCCCGGTGTTCAGGGAGTCGATCTTACTACTATTGTAGCTGACCTGGTTGTTGACAAAGTTGATCTCGCTGCCAACCGTATTGAGGCCCTTACCTACGTTGTTCATCTAAATCATGAACGTTCCGCCCAACGTCGCGGCGCTGGTAGCACGAGTGTCGCCGCTGGTGACGATGAGTGGGGCCGCGATGAACCCAGCCACACTCAGAGAACTACTAAGTTGTGCCGTGGTAAAATTGATTGCAGAGTAGAGTTCGGCGCCGCCGAATGTGGCGATGCCGTACGTCGATCCCGTCTCGTTGCGAGCGACGTTAATGGCCCCGAACGTGCCGTTGGAACCTGACATAAGCCCATTCTGACTAGCAACTGATGAGAAAGTTCCCGCGCCATTGCCGATCAGATTTTTGCCATTGTAGTCGGCGTCTTGTACGTAGGTCTTCACTTGGTGAACCAGGCTCTTGTACGAAGCTATATAATTGTCGCGATCATTGGCCTTAACGTTTTCGTCGGACAGCTTTACGAGCACATTGCGCATGCTTGCCATGGTGACGGAGATGCTATTCAGGCCCGACTGGGTCGTACTCAATAGGCCCTGGACGTTTCCGAGCTGCTGATTGGCGCTGGTCAACGCGCCGACCGTTGACCGCACGCCTTGCGCTATGGCGTACGCTGCGCCGTCGTCGGTCGAGTCCGCCACGCGATAGCCGGTAGACACCTGCTTCTCGGTGACGGCTAGCTGTTGGTTGGTCTTTTCGAGGGACGAAAGCGCAATCATCGCGCCTGCGTTGGTCTGGACTGAGTTGACGCCACCGGACATGGTATGTCACCTTTTACATGGAGATGCTGTCGCCCTCATTCTGTGGGCTTGCCACGAAAATAGGTTGCGATGATTAACATTTCATGAATCAAACAAGAATTTTAGCCCGCCGGAAGGAATTTCGCGAGTGAAAGTCCGCTTTCCCCTGCAATCAGCTGATACGACGCCTGCAATTGTGTTTGTGTCTGTGTCAATTCAGAAAGTGTCGCGGCCATGTCGACGTTCTGCGCCGCCGAGACCTGCGACGTGAGCGCCGTTGCGCTATCGGACAGGGCGGATCGCGTCGCGGTCAAAGCGGTTTGGCGGTCGCCCAGCACACCGGATTCCGTTGCCATGGCACTGACCGCGCCGTTCAGGCTGGTCGTCGTGTCCTGGACCAGCGGGGCGAAATTTGGATCGTTGGCCTGCGAACTCGACATCGAGCCGATGGTGGCGAGTGCCCGCATCAGGTCGCGCATGTAGGAGCCTGTGGTGGATGTGCCGGTGGACGCTGGTATCGCGGTGTTCGCGCTGGCCAGCAAGCCGGTCTGCACCATGCTGTTGGCGCCGGCTTGAACCACCGGTGGCGTTAGCGACGTCGGCGAACTCAGTGTCGACACGGGCTGCGACATGTAGGTGGAAAATGGCGAGTCACCAGGATCGTCAGGGCCGCCGATCGGAAGCGTCGCCGCCGCCGTCCCAGGTCCCAGGTTGGTCACCTGCGTGTTGATGGCCTTGTAGTATGGCGACGATAGAATGTTATCGGGATCCGGCACGGGCGGGTTCGACGTATCTTGGCCGCCAAAGATGTAAACCCCGCCGTCCTGCGTATCCAGCAGCCCGGCCACCTGGGTCAGCGCGCTGCGTGCATTGGCGGCCACGCTGTCCACCTCGGCCGGGCTCAGATTGTTGAGGTTGTTGGTGCTTGCCACTGCGGCCGATGCTATGGCCTGCAGTTGCGTCATGACACTCTGGGTCACCCCCATCGTCCCAGTGGCCTGGCCAATATTGTTTTGCCACGTCTGCATCGCCGATAGTTGCGGATTCAAATTCAGCGAAACCGCCGTGCCGGTGCCGAGGCCGGCATAGGTTTGCGATATGAGGCCGGAGCTTGCCTGCTCGGTCAACTTGGTGAGCCGATTGTTGACGCTCGTACTGTCGGCGATCATCTGGCCTAGGAGGCCATAGCCAGAGGGACCAGTCCCGTTGATGCTGCTGCTCATTGCACGGCCTGCAGCAATTGACCGAACATCGACTGGATCGCCGATATGATCTTGGCATTCACACCATAGGCATTTTGCAGAGTGATCATCATCGACATTTCTGTATCCATGCTGACCCCGCTGCTCGCGGCGACCTTCGACGTCAGGCTGGTCTGCAGCGCTTGTTCGGTCGTCAGGTTGCCGGTCGTCGTCGCGCTTTGTTGTGCCTGGGCCGCGACCATATTGCTGGCGTAGCCCGCCAGAGTCGCTGCTGAACCGAAAGGCGACGACAGCGTGCCGCTCGCGCCGAGACCAGTGGTCTGGAACGTCGGTTGCAGGGCATTCCCACCGCTTTGGGTCTGAGAACCGAACGTATAGTTGAGTACGTTCGAAATGAGATCGGTGTAGCCGGCCCCGCCGCCCGTTGGCGCGGTCGGATCGTTAGGCGTGATCTCACCGCTATTTTCGGGGGTACCGTCACGGACAAGCGATGGATCAGCAATGACGTCCGGGTTTACCTGGATTGTCGCCGAATACCCGACATAGCTGCTCTGGACGGGCGTTCCACCGCCGCTTGGCACGTTCCCTGCCGGATCGGTAAACAAGTCCAGCCCCTCGGCCGAGAATCGGCTGGATATGCCATAGGAGAATTCGTCCAGCTCCGCTTGGTCGGTCGGCAAAGTCGTATCACGCAAGGTCACGTCGGCGCCGATCTGGCCGCCGGTCATGCTGCTCGTCACATCGTTGCCACCCACCATGATGCCGGGCAAGCCGCCACTTGGCGGACCATAATAGGCCCCGGGCATCGCGGCGCCGCTGGCGATGGAGAACGGGTTGCTCACGCCCCGGGTTGGCAGCGACAGGCCGGTGGGTGTGAACACCGATAGGTCACCGTTTGGTTGCGCGATCGTCTTGATGTTGATAAGGCCCGACAACGTCTGCACCGCCGCGTCCCGCTGGTTCTCCAGATCCGCCGTACCCATTGTGGTCGGCTGCATGGCGATGATCTGGTCGCTGAGCTTGCCGATTGTAGCCAGCGTCGCATTCAGAGTCGTGACCGCCGACCCCAGATCGTCCTGTGCCGCCTGGCGCTGTGTTGTGTAGGCCGAGCTCAGACTGTTGATGCCCATTGCCAGGGTGGACGCGGCGGAAACGACCGCGCTTTGCTGCGCCTGGCTGCTCGGGTTCGTCAGTAGGGTGGAGAACTGATTCTGCACCACGCCCAGCAGGCTGCCCAGATCGCTGCCCTGTCCGGGCGTGCCGAGCACCGAGTTCGATTGCCTGCAGTGCGGTCTGAGTGGTGGTCAGTCCGCTAACCGTGGCGTTCTGCTGGACCACTGAAGCCTGCAGCGCCAGGTCGATTTGACGCGTTGCAGGACCGGTATGCACGCCCATTCCGACGCCGTTGGCCGTTATTTCCTGTTGGTTACCGATCTCCACCGCATAGCCGGGCGTTGCCGCGTTGGCGACGTTCTGCGACACCAGTGCGAGCTGTGCGTTGATGTTCGCCAGGCCGCCGGTGGCAATCGAAAGGGCGGAGCTGAGACCCATCTTCTAGTCCATCGTCGTTAGGTGATCATGTTGATCGTAACCTGCAGCATCGCGTTCGCGGTGGTGACCACTTTTGCGTTTGAGGAATAGGCCTGCTGCGCCACGATCAATTGTGAGAATTCGGTAGCGATATCGACGTTGGAGCCCTCGACCGATGAGACGACCAAATTGCCGGCACCATTCGAACTCGCCGCCTCGGCGAGCGGCGTCCCGCTGTTCAGTGTCGCCGTGAAGGACTGGCCGTTCTGCCTTTGCAGTTGATTGGGGGCGTTGAACGTCACCAGGGGAATCTGGGCGATGGTCCGGGTCTGGCCGTTGTTGTAGTTGACCTGCACATTCCCGCTGGCCAGGGCCGTGACGCCGGAGAAACTGCCTGGAGGAACCCCGTTCTGGGTCAGGCCAAGCAGATTGTAGGCGGTGCCGGCAAACTGGGTAACCCCGGTGGCCGACCCATAGGTGCCAAGATTGAGCGTGATAGTCTGCGCCCCCGACCCGAAATTCGTGGTGAAGTCTAGAGTCGCTGCCCCGCCAGAGGTGTAGCCGGTGGTTGCCACGGTACCGGGGTCGGTGGCGTCTTTTACCACCTGTCCGATGGTGCCTTCCGGAACGGAATTGCCGCTGAGCGCGCCAAATGTGACATCCGCTTTTCCTGCGTCAGTGACGGCGGTAGCGTCCGTCGATGAAGTAACCCCGTCCGGCACGCTGACTTGAACGGTCCAGGCGTTACTGGCGCTCGCCGTGGTATCCTGCACCCAGTTCAGAGTTACCGTGTGCGCCGTCCCAAGCGAGTCGTAGACAGTGATATCGGACGAGAGGGGCGAAGCCGTGGTGGCAGTGCCGCTGGTCGGCGTGGCAGGCAGGTTCGCCGACAGCGTCACATTGGTCGTGGGTACGGGGTTGTAGCTGGTTTGCGTAACCTGGATGGGCGCAAGGGCGTTCTGGTTGACCACGTTGGTGGTTGAATTGACCGCCCACCCATTCAAATATTGTCCGGCATCGTTTACCATGTACCCGGTCGAGTTCATCTGAAAATTGCCGTCCCTGCTATAGAACTGCTGAGGATTGAAGCTCGGCACCCCGTTCGTGACGGAGGTTGGCTGGGACACAGCAAAGAACCCCTGACCCGCGATGGCCAGGGCCAGCGGGTTGTCCGTCTGTGTGACGGGACCCTGAATATTGTTGATGTAGTTTGGACTGGCCACCACCGCGCCCGACTCATTGGTAAGCGCCGTGCTGGTGGTAAGAAAGTCCTCGAAGCTGGTGTCGATGCGCTTGAAGCCGGTGGTCTGACTGTTGGCGACGTTGTCACTGATATTGCCGAACGCTGCTGATTGCGCGCTCAGGCCACTGATTGCGGTACCAATAGCGCCAAACAAGGACATCGAACCAAGCTCCAAACTGACTTGAGCCTGGATCAGCACGAATCATGCCAGTGACGAACCGACGCGTTTCGCTAGAACAACGCCGGCGCTGCCTCGGCAAAATCGGCTCGCTGGGCAATAAAGCCTCGGCAGTATTGGCCTAGCTCCGGCCACGCATGACGGTTGGCTGGGTGTTTCGACTTGGCCCGAGCATTGCGTATGCTCAGCGCAGGAGATTTGTAATGCAAGCCGCAATCGCGACCGCGCTGCTTCCGAGCATGGCACCCAGCGCCAACGTCGCGTCGTCAGTGACTGAAAGTCCGGACACTGGCTTCCAGCTTGCCCTGCAGGCCGCCCAAGTGCTGGCGGCTCAGGGGGCGCCGTTCGCGCAGCGCGGCGACAGCTCTCGCTCCAACCCTCGGGCACCGCCAGTAGAACGTGCGCTTGTAGGCACTCAGGCGGCGAAGCTGTCAGATCCCTCCCTCACCGGATCAATAGCCGTCGGAGGCTCGGCGCGTCGCACGCGAATGGATCGCAATGCGAATGCAAAAGATATTCTTGCGAGTAACGGAAGTGGAACCTCTCGTTTCGTTCCCGAGGCCGCCCAGGCTACCACACCGGCGCCGAACGATCCGAGTTTCCCGCCGCCGAGCGCTCTGTCCGCTTCAGTTATGCTTGGGCCGGCAGCAACAGCGGTGCCTGCCGTAGAGAGTAACCCGCGAGGAGCGACTACAGCCTCGGAGACAGTGCGAGACGCCCCATCGGCCGGTGTCGGCCGGGAGGCCGGTGGGTCCGTCGCCGCAGCCGTGTTCCCCCGCCAGGTCGGTACCGGACCTGTCAGCACCTCGGCCGCCCTGCCCAATCCTGCTTGGCCTGACCCGGTGCCGGCCGGAGCCGCCGTAGCGCAGGCGGCTTATCCGACAGGTCCCGCTCCTTCCTCGATTCCCGCTATGGCGCCCACGCCCCTCCACCCGGATATCCCGCAATCTGCATCATTAGCGCCTGGCAACCTCAGCCCTAACGACTCAGCACCTTTCTCGCAGAGTTTCTCCGCCGTTCGTTCCGGCGCCTCGGTCCCGGATGATACCTCAGCCTTGAGCCTCGCCAGCCGTAGGGCCGCTCCGGCAGGTCCGCCGCCCTCGGATACAACTGAAACAAGCCGCCCCCCTGCAACTCGAGCAGGTTTGGCTCCTACAGCTTCGTCCTCTGTGCCTCTCACTCGGGCCCCTCGCTCCGCTGAGTCCGGCGTCCCGACCCAGAACTTCCGTGATGCGCAGAGCCCAACCAACCCTGCGTCCGTTTCCTTGGATACGCTCCCGCAGGATCCCGCTGCCGGGGGGCGAGCATATTCAACTCGACCGGGTTCAGCTTCCCCAGCCGCGTCTGCCTCCGCGCCTTCAGAGCCGGCCGCTGCGGCGGTCCGTCCCGCTGGCCCGGTTGCGTCTACCCTCGTCAATGCCACGGCTTTGGGCGTCGATGACCCTGCGGCTACGTCAGGCGCAACCGCACCGAATATCATTCACGCCGATCAGCCAAATCCAACCCTGTTGGCTGCGGTCGCGACTGCCCTGACCCCGACTGCCCTGACCTCGACGGCTCCGGCTTCGACCTCCGTGTCCGCTTCCTCAGATACGCTCCCGTCGGCTTCCCTCCTCGGGGGTCAATCAAATTCAACTCGACCGGGTTTAGCTTCCCCAGCTGCTTTCGCGCCCGCGCCATCGGTTTCAGCCTCTACGGTGTTCCGTCCCGCTGGCACCGGCGCCGCGGCCCCCGTTGATGCCGTGACCCTGGGCGTCGACGGCCCCGCAGCCGCCCCGTCAGGCGGAACTGCATCAAGTATCATTCACGCCGATCGGTCAGATCCAACTCACCTGGCTTCGGCTTCAGCCTCGGCCCCAACCGCCCCTGATCCCACGGCTGCGACATCGACGCCCGTGGCCCCAGCCTCCCCAACTTCTGCCCCAGCGCCCTCGGCCATTGTGGCCTCAGCTTCAGCCGTGCCGGCTCCCGCCGAGCTCGCGGAGGCCGCGGTTTCGGAAGATGCTTGGTCCGCTGTCCCTGAGGGCGCTTTTTCAATCCCTTCGACAGCCGGCCCCGGAGCACCGAGGTCTGCCAGGTCCGGCGCTGCCTCCCCATCGCGCCCGTCCGTCGCCTCGACATCCGCGGCCTCAGCCCCGATGGTTTCCGCGGATGCGTCCGCAGCCAAGCAACTCCAGTCTCCGGTTCAGACCGATTCTCTGGCGCGTCCACCGGTCGCGACACCGCATTCTGGTACCGGGCCACCTGCGGCGGCAAAGCCGGACGCCGTGCGAACCATCGAGCAAAAGCCAGGTCATTCCGCGGCCAAGGCTGACGCGTCGACGCCACCCCCTTCAACAAACCTGCCTGTCGACTCACTTACCGAGTTGCCGCCTCCGTCCCAGCCGGTCTCGGCCCCGTCCGCCGCTTCGGGCGTAACGTCAGCTCACACGATTGCCTCGCCGGCGGAGCAAATCGCGCCAGCGTTACTGGCGATCACCCAGGGTCAGGATGGCGTCCAGCGCCTGACCTTACGCTTGCACCCAGCCGAGCTCGGCATGGTGCAGGTGCAGATTGAGCAGCCGAAGGCAGGGTCCGCGACCGTGGCGATTACCGCGGAACGCCCCGAAACGTTGCAGATGCTGATGCGCGATCAGCCGCAGTTGCATCGGGCTCTCGACCAGGCGGGCGTACCCTCACAGGGCCGCTCGGTCGAATTTCATATCGGACCGGTAACGCACGCGGCGCCATCCTCCGGCACCGGCGACAATGCAGCCTCCGCTGCAAGTCAGGACCACGTTCTCAGCGGCAATGGCAACGCCAGCGGCGGAGGCACGGGCGGCGGTTATGCCGCCCGCGAACAGGCGGGAGGCTACGCTGGCAGCAGGAAGCCAAACAGTTCGCCGCCGCAAGCTGCCCGGCCGGATAACCCAAATGTGCCCCAGGATCCGAAATGGCGGCGCGCCGGCCTCGACATTACCGCCTGACGACAAGGATCTGTAGGCAATGAGCATCACTTCAACCACCGGGACCGGCGCCGCGGCGGCCTCCAGCGGCTCAGCTTCGACTATCGCGCAAACCGGCTCCACCGCGCTGAGCGGCCTTGGGAGCAACTTCAGCACCTTCCTGACCATGCTGATGACCCAGTTGCAAAATCAGGATCCAACCAGTCCACTCGATTCCAGTCAGTTCACTAGCGAATTGGTGCAGTTCTCCAGCGTGGAACAGCAGATCAACACCAACACCAATCTGACGCAGTTGATCCAGCTCACGCAGGCCAGCCAGGTGGAGCAGTCATCCGCGCTGCTCAACAAGCCGGCGACTGTCACAAGCACCCAGCTTTCGCTGCAGAACAGCACGAGCGCGGTTAACTTCACCACGACCTCCGCTGAACCTATAACGATTTCGGTAATGAACTCATCCGGGGCGCAGGTTGCGAGCGCGACGACCACCAGCAACGCCGGGTCGAATACCTGGACGTGGAACGGTCAATCCAGCAGTGGCGCGACGCTGCCGGATGGTGCTTATACTGTCACGGTCAATACGGTCGGTTCGTCCGGCACCGCCACCGCCGTTCCGTTCACGGTTACCGGCACTGTCACCGGAGTGCAGAATGTCAGCGGCGTCGTCCAGCTTCAGATGGGGGGTCTGACCGTGCCCTTCACCGCCGTCCAGTCAGTCGGGACCTGACCCCCCATGCCCAGGGGCTATCAGGCCGCCCGTACGTCGAGCCAGGTGCTCTGGTAAGTCGCTCCGGCGCCGATATCCGTGTAGCCATCGGCGCACAGCATGTTGACAGTGCCGGCCTCCGCCTCCTCGTCCGGGCGCTGGCCGGGAACCAGCACTATGCCCGGACGGATCTCATCACGGACCTGCAAGCGCAATGACACCGATCCCCGATCATTACTCAAGCAAACGATCTGGCCGTCGGTCAGCCCGCGGGCCACCGCGTCATCGGGATGCAGTACGGCGCACGGAACGCCCTCCCGCCGACGCAGGAAAGCGACGCCCGAGAAGGCAGTGTGGCTCTGGAAGTAGCCCGGCGTCGTTAGCAGGCGCAGGCGGCCGTTCGGCGACCCCACCGGTTCGGCGGGATCCGGCAGCCAGTCCGGCAATGGTGGCAGCCCCTGATCAGCCAGCGCCTGGGAGTAGAATTCGAGCTTGCCCGATGGCGTGCGGAACTGCTGGCCTTCCTTTGCTGCAATCGATACGGCTGATCCATTCAGCAGCGTCGCCGGATCAAACGTCGCGGCTGCCCCCCGCGCACCGACGAGCAACTGCCGCAAAATCTCCGGTTGAGACATGCCGAATACCGGATCGGTCAGGCCCATGCGCGACGCCAGCTCCTGGGTCAGCCTGACGTTCGACCAAGCCTCGGCCTGAGGTGCAACCACGCGGTGACCATACTGCATGTAATAGCTGCCGTAGCTACGGTAGAAATCCTCGGTCTCCAGATAGGTGGTCCCGGGCAGGACGACATCTGCGAACCGAGCGGTCGCGGTCATGAACGGGTCATGCACCACGGTGAACAGGTCCTCGCGCGCCAGGCCGGCTCGCATCTTCCCGGTATCCGGATTGGTCACCGCCGGGTTGTTCGCGGCAATGAACAGGGCGCGGATCGGCGGGTCGGCCGCTCGTAGAAGCGCCTCACCCAGTCGCAGGTGGTTGATGGTTCGAGACGTGGCGGGTCCGGACGGCCTTCGCACTGCATCGTAGTTGAGATCGAACGACGCCGCGGTTGCCAGGGTTGCGCCGCCGCCATAGCGCCCGTAAGCGCCCGTTACGCCCGGCAGCAAGGCGACCGTCCGCAGATTCTGCCCGCCGTGGGAGAAGCGGCTCATGCCGAAGCCGATACGGATAAACGGAGTGCGGGCAGCCCCGTACAGCGCGGCCAGGCGCTCCACGTCGCCCGCCGTCAGTCCAGTGATCGCGGCGACCCGGTCCGGCGGGAAACGCGGCAGCACCTGTTGCTCCACCCGCTCGAACCCAAGGCTGTGCTCGGCCAGGTAGCCGCGGTCAGTGATGCCATCCCGGACCAGGACGTGCATCAGGCCCAGGGCCAGCGCGGCGTCGGAGCCGATATTAATCTGCAGGTGCCAGTCCGCGGCCTGGGCTGCGCGCGTGCGCCGTGGGTCGATGACAACAAGCTGGACGCCGCCCCGACGGACCTGCTCGATCCTCGCCCACAGATGCACGTTCGTTGCGTGCAGGTCGGAGCCCCAGCCGATCACCAGATCGGACGCAACGACCGATTCGGGATCGGCACCACCGATCGGGCCAACCGTGGCGTCCCACGCCGCCTCGGCGCATGAGTCACAGACCGTCCCGGCGAGCAGCCGGCTGGTCCCCAGCGCGTGGAACAGCCCGTTGGTCAGGCCCCGGTTCATCAGGCCCTGATGCGCGCTGTAGGCATAGCCCAGGATCGCCAATGGCCCGGATTCAGCTATGATCCCCTTCCACCGTCCGACAATTTCATCCAGCGCGTCGTCCCAGGTGATGGGCGCGAATTTTCCGTCGCCCTTCGGTCCGACACGGCGCAGCGGCGTCCTCAGGCGTTCCGGTGAGTGCACCAGTTCCATGTCGCGACTCACCTTGCCGCAGGCGAAACCGGCTGTGAAAGGCTGTTCGGGATCCCCCTGAATGCGAACCACTCGGCCATCCTCGACATGCACCAGCAGGGAGCACATGTCGGGACAGTCGTGGGCGCAGACCGTCCGAATGATTGGCACAACTCGGCTCCGTGATGATTCCGGGTCCAGCTATAGCTTCGTTATCCGCGGCGGAAGGGCCGCTTGGCTTCCGACCCCATGGACCGTTCGGAATTGACTCACTTCCCCGCGAAGTCCTCCGAGGTATACAACCCGCCCGACCTCAGGTGCCGCAACCGTGTCTCTTGATGAACTCGCGAATTTCCTAGGTTCCGATCGTGCCCCCGGAGGGTGCATGGATCTGTCGGAACTCGACGGCTTCCTCGCTGGACTGCTCGCTGGGCCGGTCCCCGTGCCCGTTGCCGAGTGGCTGGATGAAGTCTGGGATCACGAGGAGCCAGCCTACGCGGATGCGGCCGAGGAGGCAGCCGTCCGCGGGGCAATCATCGCGCACTTCGCCACGATCGAGGCGGCCCTCGATGCCTCGCCGCTGGCGTATGCCCCGATCCTTTGGCAGGACGGCGCCGGGGCCACCGTGGCGGAAGACTGGGCGGCCGGATTCATGCAGGCCGTTAGCCTGCGTTCCGACGCCTGGCAACCGGCGCTGGCGGACGAGGATGCATCGCTGCTGTTGATCCCGATCGCCAGTCTAGCGCAGGCAGCGGTCCCCGAAGCGGAACGCGGCGAACCGGCGCTGACGGACGATGCGCTCGACGGTCTGATCCAGGACGCCGAGCAGGTGTTGCCGGTGTGCGTGTCGGGGTTGCGGCGGTTTTGGCGGGACCGAGGGCCGGCGGGTATGCTTCGTCACTGACCGTATGCGAGAGGTCGCCGGTCACGCTCTGGCGACCACCAATACAAAGTGATGGCCGCGCCGGCAACCCGGCGATCTGGTGGTCCGTTGCGCTGTCATGGCCAAATCCACCGACACTCGCCGTATCGTGCGCCGCATGGCCTGGATCGCCACTCCCGTGGTGCTGCTTGGGCTGCTGGTGGCATTCTGGAACTGGGATTGGTTCATCCCGACCATACAATCCCGGGCGTCCGCCGCGCTCGGCCGCCCCGTAACGCTCGGACATCTGCATGTCCGTATCGGACCCACCGTCCAGGTCGCCGTTGATAACGCTGTGATCAATAACCCGCCCGACTGGCCCGCCGGCGACCCACCGCTGGCCGCCGTCGACCACTTGACGATACAAGTCGATGTGCTGGGCTACCTAATGGGCCGAGGCCTTGTGCTGCCGTTGATAGCGCTCGATAGGCCCGTCCTGTATGTGGCCGAGACGAAAGACGGCACGCCCAATTTCAGGCTCTCCACGGCGATGCAGGGTGGTGGACCAAGTCCGAGAATTGGCGACGTGAAGATCACCTCGGGCGACGTGCACGTTGTCATGCCGAAGCTCAAAAGCGACTTCCGTGCCGAAATCGCCACCCAGGAGGAGGCAGGCACGGCGCGGATCGTCGTCAACGCGAAGGGGACCTACGCCGCGCAGCCGATTGACGCACGGCTTGTCGGCGGAGCGCTTTTGTCACTGCGTGACCCGCGAAATCCGTGGCCGATCAATCTGACCCTTGCCAATGGATCGACGCATGTGGCGCTCGAAGGCACGCTGCAGGATCCGATCGCGCTAAAAGGAGCCAAAATCGACCTGCGGTTCAGCGGACCTGATATGGGGCTGTTGGAGCCGCTGGTTGGCTTCCCGGTGCCGAAAACCCCGCCTTACCAAATCGCCGGCAAGCTCGATTTCGCCGGCTACGAACAGATCACGTTCGATGATTTCCATGGCCGGCTTGGCAGCTCGGATATCGGCGGGTCGGTCAAGGTGCGGCCCGAAGCTGCCGGTACCGAAAGCGAAAAGGCCGGTCGAAAAACCAAGCCGGTGGTGGACCTCGACCTGCGTTCGAACAAAGTCGATCTGACTGATCTGAGCGGATTTATTGGCGGCGAACCAGGAGGAAGCAATCCTGCCATTGCGACGCCGGAGCAGCGGGCTGAGATTGCAAAGGCGAGGGCCAGCAGCAAGCTGTTGCCGGATAAGCCGATCAGCGTGCCTCGGCTGACCTGGGCCGATATCCACCTTCGTTACCAGGGGGAACATATCCTGGGACGCAGCGTGCCGCTTGATAATCTGGTCGTGGCTCTTGATGCGGTGGATGGCCATATCGTTGTTCACCCGATCAGCTTCGGGGTCGGCAAAGGCCGGCTGTTGGGGAATATTGACATTGCGCCGGCATCCGAAAGGACCGTGCATGCGAAGGTCGACTTGCGCCTGCAAAATCTGGATGTATCGCGGATGATGGCCGCGACCCACACTTTTGAGGGGGCCGGCAGCGTCAGCGGCGTGGGGGCGATCGAGGCGACCGGCAATTCACTCGCTTCGCTCATGGCCAACGGCAACGGCGGCATTAAGATGGCGATGGCAGGTGGTGACCTGTCGGCGGTGCTCGTCGACCTGACCGGCCTGCAATTCGGCAAGGCCCTGCTCTCGGCGCTCGGTGTCCCGCAAAAGACCCCGGTGCAATGCTTCGTAGGCGATTTGAACCTGAAGCGCGGCGTGCTGGATTTCACCACGATGACGTTGGATACCGGCGAGGCGATCGTGAATGTCGGCGGCCAGGTCAACCTCGTCAACGAGAAGATTGATCTCAACCTCAAGACCAATTCGAAAAAGTTCAGCGTTGGCTCGTTGCCTACCAGAATCAACGTGACCGGCACTTTCAAGGATCCATCGATCCGGCCAGGTGCGGAGGTCGCGGCGCGCGCCGGAGCGGTGGCGGGTCTTGGCGCGTTGTTCCTGCCGCTGGCGATCCTGCCGACGATCCAGTTCGGCACCTCCGAGGCAGAGGACGCACGCTGCGGCGCACTGCTGAAACAGGCGCGGGCGCAGGCCGGTGGCAAGGCGCCTCCGGCTCCGCTGCAAAGCGCTGACCGCGATAACGTGGCGTCGGAGGACCGTTGACGCGGCCCGAACCGTTGCATCGTCGCGCGGGGCATGGCTTGCTGATTCTCATGGGGACGTCCCCATGAGAACAGGAGCATGGTGATGGCATTCTACGAACTGCGCCAGTACAAGGTGCTGCCCGGGAAGCTGGCTGGCTGGGTGAAGATAATGGAAGACGAGATCATTCCCTTTCAGGTTTCCAAGGGCATGGTGATCTGCGGCAGCTTCCAGGGCGAGACCGATCCATCCGTGTATATCTGGCTGCGTCGCTTTAACAGCGAGGCAGAGCGGGAGGCACAATACAAGGCGGTCTACGAGTCAGAGTTCTGGAAAAAGGAAATCGCGCCCCGCGTTCCGGAATATCTGGACCGCTCGGCTATCGTGGTGACCCGCATCGTGCCCACTCCGAAGTCGACAGTTCAGTAGGGCAGGGCGTCCGGCCCCGGGTCTGACCTCCGGGGTCGATCGTTCACGCAAGATCCGCCACCATCGACGGCTGCCCGGGGGACTTGTGCCCGGAATGCGCATCAACGCACTTGCCCGGAGAGGTGCGGGCTGGGTAAACTGTAGCGCATCTCCGAGGAGCCGCCGTGCAGACGACCAAGACGCTGACAGAAGGGCAACGTGCCTACGAGACCAAACGAGCCGCCAAGGCCGGAATGAGCCTGGACAAGTGGCTGGTGAGTAAGCAGCGGCAGCAGGATACCGAGGCTAGGGCAAAATTAAAGGCGGCTGAGGCGGCCAAGCCACCGAAGCCACCCGGCCTGCTTTCCCGTCTGCTGGAACGCGCGCAACGCCCGCTTGGGTCCTGACCCAAGGGGCAGCGAATATCGCCCGGGCACTATCAGCGCGGGCAAATTTCGACCCACTCCGAATATCTCCCCGCCCCGAGATGTAGGGATGGAGGCAGCTTTAGCCGCGCATGCGGATTGGAGCGTCGATCCCCGCAAGCGATGGATGACCGTCGCACATCGTACCGGCACCGGCTGGACGTTGTCCGCGCCCGAACCGGTCGGCGATGTCGGCGGCTTGCTGGCACGCCTAACCGTCGAGGCCGGAGGAGCCGCGGTTGCACTTGGCGTCGATCTCCCCATTGGGTTGCCTCGAGCTTACGCCGCGACGCGTCACGAGGCCGACTTTCGAGCCTTTTTGGACAGCCTGCACGCGATGCCGGAATTCTTCGCCGTCTGCGCCACGTTGGAGGACATCCGGCCAGATCGGCCATTCTATCCGGTCCGTGGCGTCGCCGGTATGACCCGCCTGGCCCACGCCCGGGCGCTCGGACTGTGTGATGCGGCCGCACTTTCACGCCACTGCGACCGCGCCACGGCGGAACGGCCGGCCGGCGCTCCACTATTCTGGACGCTGGGTGCCAACCAGTCGGGGAAAGCGGCGATCGCCGCTTGGCGGGCGCTCATCATGCCGGCCCTGGCGACTGGCACCTCCCTGCATCTGTGGCCGTTCGACGGCGCGTACCGATCGCTGCTGACGCGCGGGTCTGTTGCATTGGCCGAAACCTACCCGGCCGAGGCGCTGCGTCATCTGGGCATCCGGTTGCGCGGCAGTAAACGCCGGCATTCTGATCGTGCCGCCGCCGCCGAGCCATTGCTCGCCGCGATGGATCTGCTGTCGGCGACGCCTGATCAGACGATGCACCGAGCCATTCTCGATGGTTTCGGGGTGGATGCGGCAGGGGAGGATCGCTTCGATAGCGTTCTGGGTGTGCTCTGCGTGCTGAACGTGCTTGCGGGCAATCGCCCGGACACCGCCCCAGATGACCCGTGGATCAACCGCTGGGAGGGCTGGGTCCTGGGCCAGACGGCCCAGCCCGTGATCCGGCCCCTGGTGCCGTGAGCCCTCTAGATTGCTGGCTAATTTCTCGGCCGGCTTCTTCGCTGCCGCCTCCCTCGCGGCCGCGGATCGTTTGACAACGGTGGTCGCTTCGCCGGTTAATGACCCAGCGGCTAACAGGAGCTTGAGGCGGTGGTGAAAGCGGAAGCAAGTGGGTTGTCGGCGTCACGGCTGGCGCGGCTCGACGAGGTAATGCGGCGTCGCTACGTCGATAGTGGCCGCCTGCCGGGTCTGCTGACCATGATCTACCGGCGTGGCAACCTCGCCCATACCGGCATGTCCGGTCACATGGATCTCGAGCGTCGCAGTCCGATGCGCGAGGACGCCATCTTCCGCATTTACTCCATGAGCAAGCCGATCACCTCGGTGGCGCTGATGATGCTGGCCGAAGAGGGCCTGATCGGCCTCGACGACGATGTCGCCACTCACATTCCGTCGTGGAAACACCTTGGGGTTTACGCCAGTGGCGTTCCCAGCCTGTTGCCCGGCGGCCCGCCGGTTTTCATGGCGACGCCCGTCGCACGGCCAATGAAGGTCGTTGACCTGGTGACGCACACCTCGGGCCTCACCTACGGGTTCATGAACCGCACCAACGTCGACCGCGCCTATCGCGAAGCCCGGGTGGCGGAGTTCAATGGCGCCGGCGATCTCGACGTGATGATCGAGCGCCTGGCCACCTTGCCGCTGGAGTTCTCACCCGGAACCGGCTGGAACTACTCGGTATCGATCGATGTGATGGGCTACCTCGTTCAAAAACTCAGCGGCATGAGTTTTGGCGAGTTCCTGCGCACGCGGCTGTTCGAGCCCCTCGGCATGACCGACACCGCCTTCTGGTGCCCGCCGGAGAAGATCGATCGCTTCGCGTCCTGCTACCAGCCGAAGGACGGCGGAGGTCTGAAACTGCAGGATGATGCGGGAAAGAGCACCTACGCCGCGCCGCCCAGTCTGGAGTCAGGTGGGGGTGGCCTGGTATCGACCGCGCATGACTACATGCGTTTCTGCCGGATGATGCTGCATGGCGGAGCGCTTGATGGCGTTCAGATCCTCAGCCCCAAGACCGTGCAGTTGTTCAGCCTGAACCACCTGCCAGGGAACCAGGAGTTGGGCGACATGGCGCCCCCTGGTCTGTTCAGTGAGGCGGGCTATTCGGGCATTGGTTTCTCGATCGGCTGCGGCGTGAATATCAATGTCGCCAGAACCCGTCTGCCGGGTACGCTGGGCGAGTATTTCTGGGGCGGCGCGGCATCCACCGCCTTCTGGATCGACCCGAAGGAAGAACTCGCCGTGGTCTTCATGACCCAAGTCATCGGCACCGACGCGCGGCTGACTCTCCGCCGCGATCTGCGCACCCTGGTCTACTCGGCGATGACCGAGTCGTTTTCATAGCGGATTGGGCTTCGTCGTCGGTGATGTGAGAGTCGAAAACGACCATCGAGCGTTGGTCGCCGCCGTAATGAAAACGGGACGTATTCGACACTTCCGATCTCGCCTAAAATGGGGCGGCCAAAGTGCGTCCATGGCGAGGGGACCCGTCCAGTTTATGCTGGCCTAGCTTGATAGTAATCTGGGCGGGCACGGCGCGAAGGCATGGGACAAATAGCGGCAGTGGAGTCAGTTTTAGCAGGCATGCCGCTTCGTTCAGGCCCCCGCCGCACCGTGGCGGGGCAATGTCGTTTTGGCAAATCATCTCAACTGTTCACATTAGATAAAAACTCCGATTGGGATCGAGGACAACCCGGAGGATTCTGTCATCACGACGATCACTTCCCTTCCTGAGTCGCTCAAGGCCTTCGTCGATGCGCAGCTCGCCAACAAGGGCTTCGGCAATGTCAGCGAATATTTCCGCAGTCTGTTGCGGGAAGCACAGGCCAAGGAGGAAGACGCCCGTCTTGAGGGGTTGCTGCTCGAAGGCCTGGCTTCCGGGCGGGTTCCGCTCGACGCCCAATTCCGCGAACGGCTCGAGGCCAAGGTGGAGCAGGTGATTGATAAACACAAAGACCGCCCTCGCCCGTGAAACTGTTTATCCAGCAATCCGCCGAGGACGACATGCTGCGCCAGGTGGAGTGGTATGCCGGGCAGGGCCTGCCGGATATCGCCCGCCGGTTCCACTGGGCCACTCTCGAGGCAATCGACGCCTTGCTGGCGATGCCAGAGGCCCGGAGCGCCCCGGCCAACAGGCAACCCGCGCGTTGCCGGCGTGCGCTCATGGTCGGTCAAGGCCTTTGACGAATTCCGCGTGGACCACCAGATTCAGGCCGAGCTGCTGACCATCGTCCGCGTGCTGGATGGGAAACGGGATACAGCGGCCATTCTCACACGGCGGGACCTGACCAGACCTCCCGGCGCCTGAAGCGGGCACCGTGGGGCGTTTACGGCCAGCGCACCTCCGGCGGCAAGCTCATGAGGATCGCCTCCACATTGCCGCCGGTTCTCAGCCCGAACAGCGTCCCGCGGTCGTGGATCAGGTTGAACTCCACATAGCGGCCGCGGCGCACCAGTTGATGCTCCCGCTCCGCCGCGGTCCACGGCTGTGCCATCCGCCGGCGGACAATGCGGGGATACACCTCCAGGAATGCCTCTCCCACATCCCGGGTGAAGGCGAAATCGGCCGCGGCGTCGCCGGAGAAATGATGGTCGAAGAAGATCCCGCCGGCGCCGCGCGGCTCCTGCCGGTGAGGCAAATAGAAGTAGCGGTCGCACCACGCCTTGAAGGTCGCGTAGTAGGTCGGATCGTGACGATCACAGGCGGTCCGGAACGCCGCATGGAATTCCGCCGCGTCCTCGATCGCCTGCGGCGAGTTCGAGCCGCATCGGTGTCAGGTCTCCGCCACCGCCAAACCAGCCCTTGGTGGTCACCAGCATGCGGGTGTTGAAATGGACCGCTGGCACCAAAGGGCTGCGCATATGCGCGACCAGGCTGATGCCGCTGGCCCAGAACCGCGGGTCCTCCGCCGCGCCAGGGATCTGGCCGCGAAAGTCCGGGCTGAATTCACCCCACACGGTGGAGACATTGACGCCGACCTTTTCGAACACCCTGCCGCGCATCACGCTCATCACGCCGCCGCCGCCCGCGGATTCGACTTCCGGCACACCCGCGCCCCCCAGATCTGGAGCCGGCGCCGCTGTCTCCGGGGCCTCCGCGGTGTCATGGACCGGACGCACCCATGCGGTGCGTTCGAACCGCCCGGCCAGTGCTGATCCCCCGGCGACGGGCCCCTGCGCATCCTCGATCGCCTCGAAGGCAGCGCAAATCCGGTCCCGCAGTGCCTCGAACCAGGCACGCGCCTCGGACTTCAGCGCCTCATGAGCCACAGCTTGCGGGTTTTCGCTCATCGGGGACTTGTTCCTGCGGGGCAGTCGGGATAACCCATCCCCGTGATGTTGCAGGCGATGGGACTGATC
Organism: uncultured Alphaproteobacteria bacterium; assembly: GCA_963758415.1. Classification (GTDB taxonomy): domain Bacteria; phylum Pseudomonadota; class Alphaproteobacteria; order Acetobacterales; family Acetobacteraceae; genus Rhodopila. Next base: position 275,518 of record CAVWVL010000003.1, read on the forward strand.
TGTAAACTCCGCCCGAGTGCGCGGGTTTGGCACATCTGATATGTAGCACCACGTCTACGGGCCACTACGCGGTGGTCCGGGGTCAGCCGCGCCCGCGCCCTGGCTGAAACGGTATCTCGAGGGAAAGAATGGCTGACCCAATCGCCGCCGACCACGCACATGCCGGCCCCCATGGGAGCGATGTTACCAAGCGTGACCTGTTGCAGTTGATCACCGTCGCCGGCGCCGCGATTGGCGCCGGAGCCATCGCCTGGCCACTGATCGACTCGATGAATCCCTCCAAGGACGTTCTCGCGCTGTCGTCGGTGGAGGTCGATCTGACGCCGGTAGTCGAGGGGCAGGGGATTACCGTCGTCTGGCAGGGAAAGCCGATCTTCGTGCGCCATCGCACCGCCGCGGAAATCAAATCAGCCGAGGACGTCAAACTATCCGATCTGATCGAGCCGCAGACGGACCAGGCGCGGGTCAAGCCGGGCCACGACCAATGGATCGTCCTGATCGGCATTTGCACCCATCTCGGCTGCGTGCCGCTCGGTAACAAGCCGTCGGATCCCCGTGGCGAGTGGGGTGGCTGGTTCTGCCCCTGCCATGGCAGCCAGTACGATACCTCGGGGCGCGTGCGTCATGGGCCGGCTCCGGCGAACCTCGCGCTGCCGCCCTACGCTTTCGAGTCCGACACCAAGATCAAGGTCGGTTGATCCGCTCAGCCTTCCGCCCGCGACCGCTAACCGCGACAGGGAACCAGCCATGGCCGGCCTGACTAAAAGCGAATTCACCAACCCGGTGATCAATTGGATCGACACCCGCCTGCCCGTTTTCACGATGATGCAGAAGGAGTACGGGGTTTTTCCGACCCCGAAGAACTTCAACTATTTCTGGAACTTCGGCGCGCTCGCGATGGTGTCCCTGGGCATCATGATCCTGACCGGCATCTTCCTGGCGATGAACTATCAGCCGAACACCCTCCTCGCGTTCAACTCCGTGCAGCACATCATGCGCGACGTGAACTACGGCTGGCTGATTCGCTACGTGCACCAGAACGGCGCGTCGATGTTCTTCATCGTCACCTACATCCATATCTTCCGGGGCGCTTATTACGGGTCATACAAGTCGCCGCGGGAGCTGCTTTGGATCCTCGGCGTGGTGATCCTGCTGCTGATGATGGCGACTGCGTTCATGGGCTACGTGCTGCCCTGGGGTCAGATGTCCTACTGGGGCGCCACCGTCATCACCAATCTGTTCTCGGCCTTTCCGCTCGTTGGAGAAAGGATCGTCACCCTGCTGTGGGGTGGCTTCAGCGTCGACAACCCAACCCTGAATCGCTTCTTCGCCCTGCACTACCTGCTGCCGTTCGTTCTGGTGGGCGTGATCTTCCTGCACATCGCCGCACTGCACATCACCGGATCCAACAATCCGCTCGGCATCGACGTCAAATCGCCGCAGGACACCCTTCCGTTCCATCCCTACTATACAATCAAGGACAGCGTCGGCATCTGCGTCTTCCTGATCGTGTTCTCGATCCTGGTGTTCTTCGCACCGAATTACCTCGGCGATCCGAATAACTTCATTCCGGCCAACCCGTTGCAGACCCCCGCCGACATCGTGCCGGAATGGTACTTCCTGCCGTACTACGCCATCCTGCGCTCGGTGCCGAACAAGCTGCTGGGCGTCTGCATGATGTTCGGCTCGCTGCTGGTGCTGTTCGTGATGCCGTGGCTCGACACCTCCCCGGTGCGCAGCGCGCGGTTCCGTCCGATCTACCGGCAGCTTATCTGGCTGTGGGTTGCGGCGGTCATCCTGCTGGGCGTTTGCGGCGCGCACAAGCCGGAGGGGATTTGGGTCATCCTCAGCCGCATCGGCACGCTGTATTACTTCCTGCACATGCTGGTGATCCTGCCGGTGCTCGGCAAACTGGAACGGCCGCTGCCGCTGCCAGAGAGCATCAGTCATCCCGTGATTGGCGGACGTGGCGGTGGAGGAGGGCCTCTCCCGTCCGGTGCCACGGCCAAGCCGATGGAGAAAGCCTGATGCGCGCGCTGGGTTCCCTGCTTGCCGGCGTGTCGGTCGCTGGCACGATCGCCGCGGGGGTTCTCTTCGCCGGCTTGCCGTTTACCCGTGCGGTGGCACAGGAAAACCCGATGCCGCATGAGAATTGGGGCTTCGAGCGCACCTTCGGCGCGTTTGATCTCGCCTCCCTGCAGCGAGGCTTCCAGGTCTATTCGCAGGTTTGTTCCAACTGCCATTCCCTGGAGCAACTGCATTATCGCGACCTCAGTGGCATCGGCTTGAACGCTGACCAGATCAAGGCCATCGCAGCCGGCGTGACGGTGCCGCAGGGCACCGATGACCAGGGCAATCCGAAGGAAGGGCCGGCCACGCCCGCCAATCAGTTCCGCTCCCCGTTCCCGAACGAGAAGGCCGCCCGGGCCGCCAATAACGGTGCGCTGCCGCCCGATCTGTCGTTGATCGTCAACGCGCGGGAGGGCGGGCCGGACTACATCTACGGCATTCTGACCGGCTTCACCGAGGCGCCGGCGGGGTTCAAGATGCAGGACGGAATGTACTACAACAAGATGTTCGCCGGGCATCAGATCGGCATGCCGCCGCCGCTGCAGGACGGCTCTGTTACTTTCACCGAGGGTGCGGGTAACAGCCTCGGCCAGGAAGCCCACGACGTCGTCAGCTTCCTCTACTGGGCCGCCAATCCCGAAATGGTCGAGCGCAAGCAGATTGGCATTCGCGTCGTTCTGTTCCTGGTGTTCATGACCGGCCTCACCTACGCCGTGAAGCGCAAGGTCTGGTCCGACGTCCACTGAAGCGACCTCCGCCGGCGTGGCGTCGCCAATGATCCAGCCGGTGATCGGAATCATCGGCGGTTCCGGGCTGTACGATATTGACGGCCTCGAGGATAAGGTCTGGCGGCAGGTGGAAACGCCGTGGGGCGCGCCGTCCGACCAACTTCTGTTCGGCCGCCTGGGCGATGTTCGCTGCGTCTTCTTGCCGCGGCACGGGCGCGGTCACCCCACCTCGCCGACGCACCTGAACTACCGCGCCAACATCGATGCGCTCAAACGCTCCGGCGTGACCGACGTGCTGTCGCTGTCAGCGGTTGGAAGCCTGAAAGCCGAGCTGCCGCCGGGACATTTCGTGGTGGTGGACCAGTTCATCGATCGGAGCTTCGCGCGTGAAAAGAGCTTCTTCGGCGAGGGCATCGTAGCACATGTCTCGATGGCCCACCCGGTGTGTGCCCGGTTGGCGACCGCGATGTTCGATGCCGCTTCGTCGCTGTCCCTGCCGGTCACGCGCGGCGGCACGTATCTGGTGATGGAGGGGCCGCAGTTCTCCACCAAGGCCGAGAGCGAGCTCTACCGAAGCTGGGGCTGCAGCGTCATTGGCATGACCAACATGCCAGAGGCGAAGCTCGCCCGGGAAGCCGAGCTCAGTTATGCCACGGTCGCCATGGTGACTGATTTCGACTGCTGGCACCCGGACCATGACCACGTCACAGTGGAGGCCGTGGTGCGAGTGCTGCTGGCGAACGCCGACCACGCGCGCGAAATGGTGCGGACGGTGCTGCCAAGGATTGGCCAGCCTCGTCCGCTTTGCCCCTGCGGTTGTGACCGCGCGCTGGACAATGCCGTGATAACCGCCCCGGCGCACCGTGATCCGACGCTCGCCGCGAAGCTGGACGCCGTCGCTGGTCGTGTGCTGGCCGGCTGAGGGCTGGATCGTCCCCCCGCCGAGGTGATGCAAGTGTCATGGCCGGCGCAGGCCGGCTACCCACGTCTTCCCGTATGGCACGCTACCGCACCGCCGTTTCGCTCGACTGCGAGCCGCCCAACTGCTTCGACACTTCCGTGGCCTGACGGATTTCCCCGGGGCTTGCATCTGCCCCACCGGCACCCAGCTTCACGCCGCCCTCTGGCTGCGGCACGGTGATCGGCTTCACTTCCACCGGCGCGACGCCTTTCTTGGTGATATCCAACTGGTTCGCGACCTTTGGCGCTAGGTCGACGACGCGTCCGTCAACGAATGGCCCGCGATCCTCGATCCTGACCGTAGCGCTCTTGCCGTTGTCCAGGTTGGTCACCTTCGCGACGCTGCCCAGCGGCAGGGTCTTGCTGGCGGCGACGTCTGAATTGGGGTCCATACGACGGCCATTTGCCATCTTCCGGTTGGCGAAGTGGGGAGCATAGAATGATGCCCGCCCTTTTTCCTTGCGTCCGGAGGCATCGACCCGAGCCTTGCCGTGCGGCGTCACCGCGGGCATCTGATCGAGGTGCAAGGCTTCCTGCTTCGCCTCCGGAGAATCCGGCGGCGGTGCAGCCCCCATCGCTAGCGCGGTTGGTCCGCAAATCAGTCCTGCGAGGGTGATGGCGCGCCATCCCGTCATCTTGTGCTCTCCGTTCATTTTGTCAGTGTTAAGACGCAGCCGCCAGACAAAAGTTCCCCTTGGAACAAAACCTGCGCCTCAATATCGCTCGTCGACAGTCCGGTTGTGGTCGAGCCGCGGCAGTCGGTGACAAGCTGGAATGCAAGCAACAACCGTTATTTGACGATTGCTTCATCAGTTCGAGATATTCCAGGAACACAAACCCCATCAATTATAATTGAGCGTGCTGCCGGCGATAAGTAGCTGGAGCAGTCCGGGTTATAGTAGCTGAGCACGACATGCTGACCTGATCCCGACCTGTTACAGCGTCAGCATACATGTCGCCTGTGGCCACTTCATGGCGCACGTCGTCCGCAAGCGGACCCTGGCCCAGCGGCGGCGACGATGCCGGCCAACTTGCATCCGCCCTCAGCGCATGTGATGCAGTCGTCGTAGCACGCAATCAAAAAGGGCAGCCCCATGCAGCGCGAGGTTTACATCGTCTCCGGCGTCCGCACCGCCATCGGCGACTTTGGCGGCAGCCTCAAGGATATTCCGCCCACCGAGCTCGGCGCCCAGGTCACCCGCGAGGCCCTCTCGCGCGCCGCGGTCGCCGGCGACGAGGTGCAGCATGTCGTCTTCGGCAACGTCATCCACACCGAGGCCAAGGACATGTACCTCGCCCGCGTCGCCGCGCTGAATGCTGGCATCACCCAGGAAGCACCCGCCCTGACCCTGAACCGGCTATGCGGCTCCGGCCTCCAGGCGATCGTCTCCGCGTCCCAGGCGGTCACCCTCGGCGACGCCGATATTGCTGTCGCCGGCGGGGCCGAAAGCATGAGCCGCGCGGGTTATCTCGCTTCCGGCATGCGCTGGGGCGCGCGGATGGGCGACACCAGCATGATCGACATGATGACCGCCGCCCTGCACGACCCGTTCCACAATATCCACATGGGCGAGACGGCGGAGAACCTAGCGGAAAGCCATCAGGTCACCCGCTCGCAGCAAGACGAGCTGTCGATGCAGTCACATCAGCGCGCGGCGCACGCCATCGCCGAGGGCCGCTTCAAGTCTCAGATTCTGCCGGTGACGCTGAAATCCCGCCGCGGCGACACGATCTTCGATACCGACGAGCACGTCCGTAAGGACCTCAAGGCTGATGACCTCGCCAAGCTGCGCCCGGTGTTTCGCAAGGACGGCACGGTCACCGCCGGCAATGCCTCCGGTATCAATGACGGTGCGGCGGCCGTCGTATTGATGGACAGTGCAACGGCCGAAAAGCGCAACGCCAAGCCGCTGGGCCGCTTGGTGGCCTATGCGCATGCCGGCGTCGACCCGAAGATCATGGGGATTGGGCCGGTGCCGGCAACGCGGGCGGTGCTGAAGCGAGCCAATCTGTCGCTCGAGCAGATGGATGTCATCGAATCAAACGAAGCATTCGCCGCTCAGGCCTGCGCCGTGGCCCGCGATCTTGGCTTCGATCCTGCCAAGACCAACCCCAACGGTTCGGGGATTTCGTTGGGCCATCCGGTTGGCGCCACCGGCACGATCCTGACGATCAAGGCGCTGCATGAACTGGAGCGGATCGGCGGCCGCTACGCGCTGGTAACGATGTGCATCGGTGGCGGCCAGGGGATCGCCGCGATCTTCGAACGCCTCGGGTAGTCTGAAAGATCAGGCCGTCGCCGGTATCAGGCGTCGGCCATCACCGTGACCTGAGGCGTGAAGAAGTAGCCGCCGTGACGGATCGTCTTGATGAATGAGGGATCCTTCCGGCTGGCCTCGATTTTTCGCCGCAAACGGCTGATCTGCACATCGATGCTCCGATCGAATACCGCCGCCGCTCGGCCATGCAGCAGGTCAAGCAAATCGTCGCGGGACAGCACCTTGCGCGGGTGCTGGCAGAAGATCGCCAGGATGTTGAACTCGCCGCTGGTCAGCGAGCGTGGCGCGCCGCCCGGATCGAGCAGTTCCCGCCGCCCCATGTCCAGCCGCCACCCCTCGAACAGCAAGGTTCGAGCGGCGTCGGGTTGCACCGGTTCGGCGCCGCCGCTCCGCCGTATCACCGCCTTGACCCGCGCCACCAGTTCCCGGGGATTGAACGGCTTCGGCAGATAGTCATCGGCGCCGATTTCGAGCCCGACGATGCGGTCCGTGTCGGCATCGCGGGCAGTGACCATGATGATGGGGATCGAGGACTTGCCGCGCAGACGCCGGCAGATGCTGAGCCCATCCTCTCCCGGCAGCCCGACGTCCAGTATGACCAAATCGACTTTGTTGACCGACATCACGCGATCAAGATCGCGGCCGCTCCGTGCCGGCGTCACCTGAAATCCATGCTCCGTCATGAAATTGACCATCATGCGGCTGATGTCGGGATCATCTTCAACGACCGCGATATGCGATACTTGTTCCATGTCCCACCTAATTTCTCATGGTGCAACATTGACACTGGGATTTGATTGCAAACAAGTAAAACCTTCTCTCGGACATAAAATGACATTTTCGACTGCAAGACTTGTTGCGCCCGACGGTGCATCGCCGGGGCAGGGGTAGCCGTCCTCATACTGATCGGTATACTCCGCGTGTCCAAGTTCGGGGCGTCCAAGTCGGGCGGGGGCCAGCCAACGGGTGAAGTGGCTGAGCGTTGTCTACGCGGCGTGGTCAGATGGGGGAGCGAAGCATGAGTTTGAAAGGTGCGGCCTATATCGTGGGGGCGTGGGAGCATCCCACCCGCAGGGCGACGGACAAGTCGGTCGCCATGCTCCACGCCGAGTGCGCCAAGGGCGCACTCGAAGACGCTGGCCTGACCAAGGATGACGTCGACGGCTATTTCTGCGCCGGCGATGCGCCTGGCGCGCTGGGTCCGCTGTCGATGGTGGACTATATGAACCTGAAGTGCCGGCACGTTGATTCCACCGATGTGGGCGGGTCGTCCTACCAGGTGGCGGTCGGCCATGCGCTGGAATCGATCGCCGCCGGACGTTGCAGCGTCGCGCTGATCACCCTGGCGGGACGGCCGCGCAGCGAGGGCATGGCCACCGGCACAGCCGCCAGGGCGGGAAATCCCACCGGTCCGGACATGCAGTTCGAGTATCCCTACGGCCCGACCGTGGTGAATATGTACGCCATGTGCGCCGCTCGCCATATGCATGAGTATGGCACCACCAGCGAGCAGCTTGCCTGGATCAAGGTCGCCGCCTCGCACCACGCCCAGCACAATCCGAACGCCATGCTGCGCGACGTCGTCACGGTCGAGGACGTCGTTAGTTCGCCGATTGTCGCCAGCCCGCTGCATCGCCTGGACTGCTGCGTCATCAGCGACGGCGGCGGCGCCTTGATCGTTACAAAGCCGGAGATCGCCAAGAGCCTGAAGCGACCAAAGGTCAAAGTCATCGGCATCGGCGAGGCGCCGAAACACCAGATGGGCGGCGCGGTGGATCTCACCTACACCGCCGCCCGCTGGTCAGGGCCGCCGGCATGGGAGATGGCCGGAATCAAGCCGACCGACATCAAATACGCGTCGATCTACGACAGCTTCACCATCACCGTGTTGATGCAACTCGAGGACCTGGGCTTCGCGGAGAAGGGCAAGGGCGGTGCCTTCGTCGCCGACGGCAACCTGATATCGGGCGTCGGCAAGCTGCCGTTCAACACCGACGGCGGGGGACTGTGCTCCAACCACCCCGCCAACCGCGGCGGCATCACCAAGATCATCGAGGCGGTGCGTCAGTTGCGCGGCGAGGCCCATCCGAAAGTCCAGGTTCCTAACTGCGATCTGGCACTTGCCCACGGCACCGGCGGATCGCTGGGAACGCGGCATTGCGGCAGTACAGTGATCCTGGAGCGGGAGTAACCATCATGGCCTATGTACAGCGCAAGATCCCGTTCGTCGGATCGCCCGACACCAATCCCGAAACGAAACCGTTCTTCGACGCCAGCGCGACCGGTAAATTCATGGTGCGCCGCTGCACGGCTTGCAAGAAAGTGCACTGGTATCCGCGCGCCCTGTGTCCGTTCTGTTTTGGCGACTGCGCCTGGGAGGAAGCTTCCGGCAAGGGCAAGATCTATTCCCTCAGCGTGATGAAACGCGGCGAGGCACCCTACGCCATTGCCTACGTGACGCTGGCGGAAGGGCCATCGATGATGACGAATATCGTCGATTGCGACCTCGACGCCTTGAAGATTGGCCAGGAAGTCAAGGTGAAGTTCGTGCCAACCGAGGACGGCCCGCCGATGCCCTTCTTCACGCCGGCCTGATTTACATATGGTGTGACGGTGTCGGCCGCGGCGGCCGACGCCGCTCCGGCTCCCGTTCGACTAAGGAAACGTCATGCACAAGATCCTTGTGGCCGCCGCGCTCGTCGCGCCGGTAGCGCTATGGGCCACGCAGCCCACGCGCGCCGCGGAAGTCACTCAGACCGAACTCATGCAAGCCGCCGAAATGCTCGGCAAAGGTTACGACGATAACTATAATGCCAAGAACGCGGCCGGCATGGTGGCACTATATACCCCAGATGGCGTGCTCGTCTCACCAGGGCCCGTCGTCCGCGGCGCGGAGAATCTCAAGCCGTACTATCAGTCGCGCTTCGACGCTGGGGCCGCGGATCACCTGACAAAGATCGTCGAGGTCCACGTCCAGGGCGACGGCGGTTTCGGGGTTGGCCAATTTTCCGCCACCGTGCCAACACCTGATGGCGGCCGGCGTGAGATCAAGGGCAATCTGACAACGGTCTATCAGCATGGGCCGGATGGCTGGCATATCCGCCTCATCGCGGCTTCCGTGCCACCACCGCCACCGAAGTAGCGGCCGTACCGATAGTCGTGGGGACCGATAGTCATGGACCATCAGGGCGGCTGCCATTGCGGTAATCTTCGGATTCAGGTGCGGCTGACCCGGCCGCCGGAAGCAGCGCGGCTGCGCTCATGCGCGTGCTCGTTCTGCAGGTCGCACGGCACGCGCACCGTGTCCGACCCGGCGGGACAGGCGGACCTCTGGGCAGCCGACTGGTCTCTGGTCGAAAAGTATCGTTTCGGTTCCCGCACTGCGGATTACTTGCTGTGCCGCCGCTGCGGGGTTTATGTCGGTGCGGTTTGCGACACACCTTCCGGTCGTCGCGCCGTAATCAACACCCTTTGCCTCGCCGACCGGACCGCCTTCGCGCAGATGGCCGAGCAGCCGGACTATGACGATGAGGCGACCGACGCGCGCCTGGTTCGGCGTGAGACAAACTGGATGCCATTCGTCATGCACGACGCCACGGCATAGAGGGGCAAACCGTCTCACACCGCTGGACGTCGCGGTTCAAGGGCCTGACCATCGCCAGTCGCGATCCAGTGATGGGCGGAGGCGTCGCGCATGGCCGGGAGCGATGAGGCTACGGCCTGGATGCGGCGGGCGACCGCCCTGGCACGGGAACCTGGAAGCCAAAGGAATGGCAGAAACCCGACCGCTGGGTGACCAGATCGGCTGCGTGATCGTCCTCGGCGGTCCCGCCGGGCACGGAAGTCGCGCAAGAGGCACAATTTCAACCAGCGTGCGTTTGCCGATGAACGCTGCAACCCACGCGGTGGTCCGTCGGCTGTTGACCGCGGTGCGCTTGCCCGGACCGCCCGAACGGGCTTAGTGGTCGGTGGGCTCCGCTGCTGCTACGCTCGTCGGAGCCGTGCCCGATGTTGCCCACTCGCGCAACCGTGCGGCTGAAGTCCGTTCATTCGGGAAACGGTGCTGCCTGTTTCGCGTTCATACCTGCATTCGAAGGAGCGATCATCATGACTCTCGCCAACGACGCGCGCGGCAAACTGGACGATGCCCAGGCTCAGATTGAACGCCTGCGGGAGCAGGTGGAGGCATTGATGAAGGACCGGGTGACCCCCGCCATCGCCGATTTCGCTGGCCGTGCCGAATCAGCGGTCAACACTGCGAAAGGGGCGGTGCGCCATCAGGCAGACGCGGTATCCGGCCAGGTCAGACAGCAGCCTCTGATCGCACTCCTGATTGCCGCCGCGCTGGGGTGGATCATCGGCCGCGCGATGCGCTGACCGATGCGTCCATTCCGGCTAGCTAGAATCGCAGCCGAGGCCGAAGGCGTTCGGCTGCGTAGCATGGCATCACGTCTCGCGACCCGAATCGTGTTCCTCGTTGTCGCGATGCTGTTCATCATCGGCGCGATCGTATTTGTTCATATAGGCGCCTGGTACTGGATACGTCTCGATGAAGGCATGTCCTTCTATGCGACCTCCGGGATTCTTGGCGGCGTCGATCTGCTGATCGCGCTGATCCTGGTTGCTCTTGCCAGCCGATCCGGGCCTAGCCGGGTAGAACGTGAGGCCCTGGAAGTGAGGAGACGGGCAGTACAGGGTATCACCAGCGCCGTCACTCTTTCACAACTGGCAATTCCTGCGTTGCGAGCCGTTGCTGGGATGCGGCAGCGACGGCGCCGTGCATAAATGATGTGACCGCCGTGCAGCCTCGGTTTCTATCGGTCGCCTGGGTCAAACCGCGAACTTGGCTTGATACATTGTTACGTCGGCACGGCGCGGCGGTACAATTCCCTGTTCTTCACATCGCCACCCTCGGCCCGCGCTACGGGCTTGCGTTCTCCGTTTCGCATATTCCTACCAGGTCGGCGGTTTCGGCGGCAAACTCGAGAACATAGACCACCCCCGGCGGCGGGCGCGGTTACGTGCCGGTGCCAATCACGAGAAGCTTGCTGACCCGCCCGCCTGTCACAAGCTTTATCGAGGGGTCATAATCTGAATTCATTACCTGCATGCTAACGAGAGCCGCGGCGAACGACATACTCCCGCGCGGAATTCACTCCGGACGACGCCAGGCGCGATGGTTGCGGTGTAGGCAACGGATGAGAAACGACGCAAAAAACGCACGAATGCCTTGCTATCGCGGACGCGTCGATGGTTCGGCCTGATCCGGCAGCCCCAGGTTCGTCGCCTCGCTTCCGGACTGACGCCAGGGGCTTGGCTCCGTATGGGACGAGACGCGGCGGGCGGCGGGCTCTGGAACGTTCAGATGCTTTCCGCGTCGTCGCCACCCATGTCCTGCTCGCCTTCTGGTCGCGTTCCAGCGCCCGTTAGGCGCCGGTTGCAAGCGTGGAAAGATCGAGACAAGTCATGACCGTGAGGTGCACAAAATCATTACTTCAAGCAATGCGTCTAAAAAATATCGTTCTTCTAATAAAGCAACGACTGGCCGTTGATCAGCAGAGGGTGGTCTGATGGCTTCGGTGGATGGTGCGAGAACGTTCTTTCTCCAGCCCCGACGCGCGGCTGTCGCCCGCCGGGATGATCTCGCGAGCGATCGGGGCTGCATTCGTCTTCGCTCCGAGCAGAAGGCGCATGCCATGCGGTAGCGTTCGCGCGGTGCGGCACTCGATCGCGATATCACGCACAATGACAAGCGCTGCCTCTAGAGCATCCATACTGTAAGGCTTTCTCAGACATGCGTGTCCTGACCGCGCTTCGTGGACTACCTGATCGGCTTCACCAGTAACATACAGAATGCCCATGCATCCCAAATCCCCGGACGCCATCAGTTGATCCACGATGTCGCTTCCCAGTTCAGTTCCAGCAAGCTGCATGTCGATGATCGCGACATCCGGCTGATGCACCCGCGCCATGGCAACCGCCTGCCCGACATCACCGGCGACGCCACACACAGAATGTCCGAGCTCCGCCACGGCCTCTTCGAGAAAGTCGGCAAGCATCAGGTCATCTTCGGTAATTAGGATTTTCATCGGCCACCCCCGCGGTCCTAATCAAGCATAATCTTACTTTTGTACCCAAAGGAAGTCATTTTTGTGCCTACCAAAGGTTTCCTGCAAGAACCGTTATCCGGGGTGTCGGCTTGATCTCCGCCAAGATCGTGACTTGTTAAGATAAATCAGGGGACTGTGCCGGTGATGCGCGGCGTCGCAACGGCGTGCGCCGGAGGCCCGCATTCTACCCACCCGCCGCCGCCCAGTCACGCGGTCGCCCAGCACGCATGTCACCTGGTTTGGCGGAACGCTTATCCTCCGGCCTGACGAGGCGAGCGCCTTATCCGCGTGCACGCATCAGCCTTGCCTTGTCTCGCTTCCAGTCGCGATCGGCGATGACCGCCCGCTTGTCCTGCTTCTTGCGTCCTTCGCCAACTCCGAGCAGCACCTTCGCGCGGCCACGGTCGTTGAAGTGGATCTGCAGCGGCACCAACGTCGCCCCCTGCCGCGTCACCTGACCCAGCAACTGATCGATCTGCTTCTTCTTCAGCAACAACTTCCGCGGTGCCCGGGGCTCGAACCGCGACAGAACGCCTCCCTGATATTCCGGGATGTAGGCGTTGAACAGCCACATTTCCCCCTCTCGCTCGCCCGCCCACGCGTCGGTCAAGGTCGCCCGCCCATTGCGCAGCGACTTCACTTCGGGACCCTTCAGCACCAGGCCGGCCTCGACCGTATCCTTGATTGCGTAGTCGAACCGCGCCTTGCGGTTCTGCGCCGCGATGCCGTGGGAGATCAGGCCCTTTTTCTTTGCTTCAGCCATGGGGGCAATGCGCGCATCTCGCCGCTGGACCGCACTTTAACAAGAGCCTGGCCTGTAAAATCACATGCGGCCAAAGACCGGCGTGCCGGCCGCGGCAACCCGACGACCGAGGCCTCACTGAAGCCGGCCCGAGGTAAAGCGTCAGTTCAGCAGCCCGACCTCGGTCATCGCTGCTTTCACCCGCGCCCGCGTCGGTTCCATCAGCGGAGCCAGCGGTAACCGACAGCGTTCGGACGAGATGCCCAGCAGCGAGGCGGCATATTTCACCGGACCAGGGCTAGTTTCGCTGAACAACGCGTCGTGCAGCGGCACCAGCCGGTTCTGCAGCGCCATCGCCTGATCGACGCGGCCTTCGGCCCACGCAGCCTGCATCTCGCTGCATAACCGCGGCGCCACGTTCGCCGTGACGCTGATACAGCCCACGCCACCCACGGCATTGAACGCCAGTGCCGTGTGATCCTCTCCCGACAACTGGCAGAACGAGTCCCCGCAGGCGCGGCGAGTGTGCAGCGGACGCGTCAGGTTCGCCGTCGCGTCTTTTACGCCGATGATATTCCGGTGCTTCGCCAGCCGAGCCATCGTCTCCACGCTCATATCGACTACGCTGCGTGGCGGGATGTTGTAGATGATGATGGGCAGGTCAACCGAATCGGCGATCGCGGAGAAATGCAGGAACATCCCCTCCTGCGTCGGCTTGTTATAGTAGGGTGTCACGACCAGGGCGGCGTCGGCGCCGGCTTCCTTCGCGTGGCGGGTCAGTTGTATGGCTTCCTCGGTGCTGTTCGAACCTGCGCCGGCAATCACCGGCACGCGCCCCTTCGCCACCTCGATCGCGATCTCCACCACCCGCCGGTGCTCCGCGTGCGACAGCGTCGGGCTTTCGCCGGTGGTGCCGACCGGGACAACACCGTTGGTGCCTTCCTTGATTTGCCAGTCCACCAGCGCGGCGTAGGCTTTCTCATCGACGGAACCATCCACCCGCATGGGCGTGATCAACGCGACGAGCGATCCTTTGAACATATCCCCTCTCCCGACCGGCTTTCTGATGAAGCGAGCGAAACTAGGCTTGTGAAGGATGCGCTGCAAGGCTTGGCTTGTTAGAAGGAAACATGCGCGCCTCGAGTTCGCACCGTTCGCATCGCCGCCCTGGCGTTGCTGCTTGCTGGAAGTGTCCATGCCCAGGACTTGCGCGACCCGGCGCAGAACCCGCTCGCCGCGATGCGGGCCGAGCGATGGGCCGATGCAGATGCCGCCGCCGCTCGTTTCGCCGATCCGGTGGCGGAAAAACTGGTGCGGTATTTCCGCCTGCGCGCGCCAGGCGCCGCCACCGCCGCCGAAATTGCCGATTTCATGCAGCGCAATCCAGACTGGCCGGCCCAGGCGCTGCTCGAACAGCGCCGTCAGGAGGCCATCGCCACGGACCCGGACGATGCCGACGTCCTGCTGCAATGTGCCTCGGAGCCGCCGGGAGCGCCCAAGGTGGCGGCTGGCTTACCGCTCGCCCGGCCCTCCACCGCCGCCGCCATGCTGCGCTGCGCCGAGGCTCTCGCCAACGCCGGCCGTACCGCCGACGCGAATGAGCTCGCCAGACAGGCCTGGGTTTCCACCGTCGACGATCCCGGCACCGAAACCGCCTTCCTGCGCCGGTGGGCCGGTGTCGCCGACGCCGACGATCAGTGGCTGCGCTTTCAGCGTCTGGCCTGGACCGACGCCGCGGGCGCCACTCGCCAGGTCGCCCGCCTCGACCACGTCCATCATACGGCAGCCGAGGCCAGGCTGGCCGCCAAACGAGACGATCCACGGGCCGAAGCGTTAATCGAGGCGCTGCCGCCCGACATGCGCGATGATCCTGGTCTGATGCTTGATCGGGCGCGAGCGCTCCGTCGCGAGGACCGTCCGGCGGATGCCCTTGGGGTGTGGCTGCGCGACGGGGCGAGCGCTCAGCGTGCCGCCCCCGCCCGGTCGACGGAATTCTCGGCCGAGCGGAATTTGCTGACGCGAAAGTTGCTGCTTGAGGCGCGGAAGACGGGGGGTGGTTACGAGCAGGCCTACAGGTTGGTCGCCGATCATGGACAGATCGTGGGTGAACCTCTGCTCGATGCCGAATTCCTTGCCGGCTTCATCGCGCTGCGCCTGCTGCATGATCCGGCCCGGGCATCGGCCCATTTCAAAGCCCTGGCGGCCGTCTCTCCCGCCGCGATCACCCAAGGGCGGGCGCATTACTGGCTTGCACGCACAGCCGCGGCGCAGGGCTCGGACGCCAGACCGGAATACGGCCAGGCTGCCGCATGGGCCACCACCTTCTATGGCCAGATCGCCGCGCTGTCCCTCGGCGGTGTTAAGGACGGCAATCCGGTGGCGACGACACGGACCGCGCAGGTCGCGCTGGTCTCGCGTATCCGAAGCCTGAAGGATCCGACCTGGAGCCAGGGCGCGGCCTTGGCATTTACCGAGCATGAGGTCATCCGAGCCGCCGCCTGGCTGGTCGCATGGGGCGATAGCCAGCGAGCCCGGGCCTTCCTCCAGCGCATGGACGAATTGGCGCCGATCCCGGCCGAACGCGCCCTAACCGCCGCGTTCGCGCTCCAGCTTGGCCTGCCCGATACCGCCGTCGCCGTGGCTCGCCGCATGGGCCGGGACGGTCTGCTGTTGCCGAGGGCAGGATGGCCGGTTCCCTTCAACCCGCCAACCCCGCCCGAGGCGAGCTTCAGCCTTGGAATCATGCGTCAGGAGAGCAGCTTCGACATCGGCGCGGTCAGTTCCTCCGGCGCCCGCGGCCTGATGCAACTGATGCCGCCGACCGCCACCGCCGTTGCCAAGCAGCTTGGCGTTGCGGCGAACATCCCCAGTCTGACCTACGATGCCGGCCACAATATGCGCCTGGGCACCGCCTATCTGCTCGAGGTGCTCGGGCGCTTCGATGATTGTCTGCCGCTGGCCGCTGCAGCCTATAACGCCGGGCCGCGCCGCGTGGCGCAATGGCTGGACGACAACGGCGATCCTCGGGTCGGTCCGATCGATATGATCGACTGGATCGAACTGATCCCAACTCATGAAACGCGCAACTACGTCCAGCGGGTGATCGAAAACGCCCTAATTTATCGCGCGAAGAGTGACAATGCCGCGCCTATCCTCAACGTCCCCTGGACGCGCTGACCCAATGCGGCGGCCTGAAGCCGATTTGCCGACCAAGGCTGTGCCCCGGTGACGCCATGGCGTTTCATCGCAGCCGGTTTCGGAACCGGCTTCGCTCCGGTGGCCGCCGGCACCGTCGCATCCGTGGTGGCACTGCTCACCGGTGCCGCGATGATGCGGCTGTCGCCCTGGCTGCTATTGCTGGCCGCCCTGATGGCAACCATCGGCGGCTTCCTGGCGATCAGCCGCGGCGGCATTCAGGGCGATCCCGGTTGGGTGGTGATCGACGAGTTCGCCGGCCAGTGGATCACTTTGCTGGCGCTGCATCGTCCTACCCCGATCGGGCTGCTGCTCGCGTTCGTCCTATTCCGCCTTCTCGACATCACCAAACTCGGGCCCGTTGGCTGGGCCGACCGTCAGCACGGGCCTTTCGGCATCATGGCCGATGATGTGATCGCCGGCGCGGTCGCGGCGTTGTTGCTTGCCATCACTGACTTCGTGTGGCCCGGGCTGTTGAACTCCGCAAGCTGAGGACCCGATTCGGGCACGCGCCCGCGGCGAAACCTCGCGCCGTCGCTGTTTAGCGCTTGCCGTCGGCGTTGGTTACGGTTTGATATGGCATCACCCCTCCGGACGTGCCTCATGCCCCTTGAGCATCAGCGGATCGACACGGTGCGACCTGCGATGGAACGGCGTCTGGCCGGCCAGGCGCTGCGCAAGGTCGTGCCACGCAGCCTGCACGCGGAGTGGAAGCCGTCATCGTCGCGCCGGCACCCGGTCGAGATTATCGTTGAAAGCTGCAACCATTGCATCGCCAGCCTGCTGCCGATTCGATACGACCGGATGCGCGCCTCCCCGGTCGCTTTCTTTCGCGGTGCCGTCGCGGTCTTGGCCGCCGACCTCGCGGACACCCCTAGCACCGGCCTCTGGGTTCAGAGCTGCGGCGACTGCCACCTGGCAAATTTCGGCACCTTCGCTGCCCCCGAAGGAACCTCGGTCTTTGACATCAACGATTTCGACGAAACCTTGCCCGCACCGTTCGAGTGGGACGTCAAGCGTCTCGCCGCCAGCTTCGCGGTTTATGCTTCCTCTCGCCGCCTCGGGCCGCGCGCGGCCCGCCACGTCGCCGTCGCCGCGGTGCTCGGCTATCGCACCCATATGCAGAGCCTCGCGAGGCTTGACCCGCTGGAATCATGGCGGTCCCGCATCGATGTTGTCGGGATGGTAGACGGCATCGCCGACCCGAAGCTGCGAGAGCGCGAGCTGAAACGGGTACAGACCGCGACCGAGGCAAGCCAGAAGGGGTATCCCAAGCTGTTCGAGCGTCAAAAGGACGGCTGGAGGCTCAAGGCGCGACCACCGCTTCTCATGCCCTTATCCGGCCAGGAGGACGATACGCATGAGCGCGTCGCCCGCACCGCGTTCCAATCATACATGGTGTCGCTGCCGGAAGAGTCCCGCATCCTGCTCGATCGTTACGAATTGTCGGATGTTGCGTTCAAAGTGGTCGGCGTCGGCAGCGTCGGAACTTTCTGCGCTATCGGACTGTTCACCACTCGGGACAATGACACCCTGCTATTGCAACTGAAGGAGGCACGGACTTCGGTACTGGCGGATTTCGCTGGTCCCAGCCGCTACTTCAACCAGGGCAAGCGGGTTGTCGTCGGCCAGCGCGTCATGCAGACCCAGCCCGACCAGTTCCTGGGTTGGACTGAGAACCACGGCGATGATCAACACTGCTATGTCCGCCATCTGAAAGACAGTCGCCTGGCGCTGCTGGGCTCCGATCTCGCCGAAGGCGCGTTGGCCTACTATGCGGCCTTGTGCGGGGCTACGCTGGCGCGAGCCCATGCCCGGTCCGGAGATGCAGCGTGCATCGCGGGATATATGGGGTCAGGCGGAGCTTTCGACGCGGCCATCGCCTCCTTCGCGGTCGCCTACGCGGCTCAGACCGAAGCCGATTGGCGGCTCTTCCTGGAAGCCATCAAGTCGGGACTGCTTCCCGTGCAGGCCGTTTAGCGCGGATCACCGGCGCGGAATTTCGCTCAGGCTCGCGCGTGCCAACTAGTTGCGCCGCCTGGCGCTCTTGCATTAGATCACAGCCCCTCGTTACGCATTGGACAGGCTTTGAAGCGTTTTTCCCAGTGGTGAGGACCGGTATTAAGCAGGCGATCCGATATCGCGCGTCGCCACCGGCGGCTTGCTGGCGAGGTTGCGGACCCTGTTCCCGTGCCTATTGCCAATCCCGTTCGGCCAGTGCTCGATAGCGAATCCGATAATAATGGCTGGCCACGCGCCGGGCGAACGAAAGAGCGAAGGATACGTCGTGGATACTGCTTCGGTTAAACCACCAGGGTCGCTGATCATCGGCACGTCGTCCGAGGCACGGGACTATCTGCCGATGCTCCGCTGGCTGATCATTATGAGCCTGACGGCGTTCGGCCTCGCGGCACTCTGGCAACTGAACATCATCCAGGCGATGTTCGCAACCGAACGCACGCATATTTCGTCGCTCATTCTTATCCTGTTCGCCCTCACCAGTTTGCATTGTCTGGTGCAAACCTGGTTCGTGTCCAAGGAACTGGCCGCGACGCGGCGATTTGGCGAGGCCCTTCATGGCGATCTGGCACGCTTCGCCATTGGGCGTGCTGAATTGGAACGGCTTCCCAAAGGCAGTATGGTTGCGCAGCATGTCGCCAATGTCGTTGCAAAGGCACGAGTCCAGGGCGGCCGCCGCATCGACCAGACCGTCCTGCTGCGGGTCTTGGCCAACCGCCTGCGCGGCCGGGAGCGACTCGGCCTTTTCGTGTCGGAGGCGCTGCTCCGGCTAGCGTTGCTCGGCACCGCCGTCGGCTTCATCCTCATGCTCATCCCGATCGCCGGCCTCACGTCCTTCGACGTCGAAACCTTGCGCAAGGCGCTGTCAGGCATGAGCAGCGGCATGGCAGTGGCGCTGAACATCACCGTGGCCGGCATCGGGACAGCGTTGCTGCTGAAACTTCAATACTACTTCTTGGCGACGGGGGTCGTGGAACTCTACGATATGATTACCGAAGTGACCGAGGTTCACGTGATATCCGCGCTTGAGAACGATCGAGATGGATGAACATGATCTCATGGCGGCGAGTGACGACGGCACGTTCGTTCCGTTTACGGACATGCTGTTCAACGTCGTCATCGGCCTGGCATTCATGGTTTTCATCGCCTTCTCGCTGATCAACCCGACCGCCAAATCCGGCGCGATAGAGCTGAAGGCCGAATTTCTGATCACCATGAACTGGCCAGACAACGACACCGACGACATGGACATCTACGTCCGTGATCCCGCGGGTAATATCGTCTGGTACCATTCACGCGAGGCCGGCCTGATGCATCTGGACCACGACGACCGTGGCAGCACCCGTGAGCGGATCACGGTCAATGGCCAGACGATTCAGAAATCCGCTTAATCAGGAGATCGTCACCATTCGAGGCATCGTGCCGGGCGAGTATGTTATCAATGCGCACCAGTTCCTCGCGACCTCCAGCAACAAGCTGCCGGTTTCGGTCAAGGTCGAGAAGCTCAATCCGACCGCGAGCGTAGTGTTTTACGGCACCCAGGAGTTCGACCATAAAGGTCAGGAGGAAACCTTCGTCCGCTTCACCCTTGATCCCGATGGCAAGGTGACTGACGTCAATACCGGGCCGTCACTGTCGCTGGTCAGGGCGGTGCGGACGCCGGCCTCGGGGAACGGGCCGAAATAGGCCGGCCATGCCTGTGGGGAGAGCAATCTGGTGAGTTTTTCTGTCGTCGGTCTGCTGGCGGCCTATGTCGTCGTTACCATGTTGCTGCTCAGCCTCAATCTCACCTCGCTGTGGCGGTGGTGGATCAAGGCTGCCGCGATCATCACCACCACGGTCTTCTTTGGCATCACCTGGCAGGCGATCAATGGGTTGATGGGCTGGCCGACGGCGCAGCACTTGCCGCCCCGGTTCAACCTCGTGTCGAGCAAAATCACCGAGCCGGACCAGAGAACCAACAATCCAGGCCATATCTATATTTGGGCCGACCAAATCAATGAGTATAACGTGCCGTCCGGTTTGCCCCGCAGCTACCAGTTGGCCTACTCGAAGTCATTGGCCCGAAAGGTCAGCGGCGCGCAGGAGAAGCACGACCAGGGCATCGACGTGATGGGGGTGATCTCCGACCAGGACCCGCCCGACACCAAGGAGCCGAAAGGCGATATCAAGCTCGGCAAGATCCAGCGGAGCAACGATCAGCAAAGCCCGGCGACCGATACGGTTCCTTTCAAGGAGGACGGGGACGAGATCAGTTTTGAGGACCTGCCGCCGGTACTCCTGCCAGACAAGGGGCCGGTGCAATAAGCCCGGCGGAATTTCGCGGCAAGCAAACTAATCAATTGACAAATGTCAATACAACGCGTCGAGGCACGATACGCACCCCACCGCAATAATTAGCATGGTCGCGCTAGCAAGAATCTAGTATCATCATGATGCGCGGGTTGTTGCGCGGCACAACGAGGCCGGCAGCCGCACGTGACGACAATGCTAACGACGGAGGGAAACAATGAGCGTCCGCTCAATACGCAAGTCTACGATTTTGGCAGCAGTTCTTCTCGGCTCGACATCGCTGACGGCATTCGCCGCCGATGTCACGTCAGAACGGCTCATGAATGCCGACAAAGAGCCGCAGAATTGGCTAATGGTAAATAAAGACTATTCTTCGCATCGTTATTCCGAGCTCGACCAAATCAATAAGGACAACGTGAAGAATCTTCACGTCGCG
Source organism: uncultured Alphaproteobacteria bacterium (assembly GCA_963758415.1). Classification (GTDB taxonomy): domain Bacteria; phylum Pseudomonadota; class Alphaproteobacteria; order Acetobacterales; family Acetobacteraceae; genus Rhodopila. The sequence continues at coordinate 296,349 of CAVWVL010000003.1, forward strand.
TTCACCGTCGCATTGGGCGGCGTAAACGGCGTCGGGTTCAACCCGTTGGGCGGCCATCAGAGCACACCATTGGTAAATGACGGTTTCATGTACGTCGTCGACGGCTGGGGCGCCGTTTATCGCGTCGACGTGCGCGATCCGGCCAGCGCCAGAATCACCTGGATGATGGACCCCGGCACCAACAAGACCGACATGTTCCTCGCGTCGAACCGCGGCGTCACCTTGTATAAGGACATGGTCATTTCGGTCACCGGTGACTGCAAGGTTCTGTGGACCAAGGCGGGCACGGGGGAACTCGTCAAGACCGTTCAGTTCGACGACCTCAAATCATCCCTCTGCTCCCTGACCTCGGCGCCACTCGTCGTTGAAGACAAGCTGATCGTTGGCGGATCCGGTGGCGACCGCGGCGCCCGCGCGCATATCGACGCCTTCAACGCCGACACCGGCCAGCGGCTGTGGCAGACCTACTCGGTTCCCGCCCCCGGCGAGCCCGGCAGCGAGACCTGGAAAGGCAATACCGAGGCTTGGAAGCATGGCGGCGGTTCGTTCTGGCAGACCGGCTCCTACGATCCGGCCACCAAGCTGACGATCTGGGGCACCGGTCAGCCGGTCCCGATGTTCGATCCGGAATACCGTCCGGGCGACAATCTGTTCACCAATTCCACCGTCGCCTTCGACCTCGCCACCGGCAAGATGAAGTGGTACTTCCAGTATACGCCGGGCGATTTCCTGGATTATGACGAAGTCGGCATCCAGCAACTGGTCGACACCAAGGTAAATGGCGAGGATCGCAAGGTCGTCGCGCACTTTGGCCGCAATGGCTTCTTCTACACGCTGGATCGCACCAACGGACAGTTCATTTCCAGCCAGCAGTATGCCGAGAAGGTCAACTGGACGGACGGGATCGATCCGAAAACCGGCAAGCCGGTCGAATACAACCAGAACAAGGATCTGCAAACCTACAAGGTCGGCGCGGCATCTCGGCGTGCCCAGGGCAAAATCGAGTTCTGCCCGAACATGCAGGGCGGCGTGAACTATTTCCCGACCTCATACAGCCTGCGCACGCATCTCTCCTACGGCGGCGGTATCGAGGGCTGCCAGACTGTGGCACCCGATCCATCCAACGACAACAACGGCGCCTTCTGGCTCGGCGGTTCCCCCGCGAACGCCGAGGAACAAAAGGGCAGCGTAGCAGCCATGGATCCGGCCACGGGTAAGAAGGTCGCCCAACTGCCGATGCCGCATGCCGTCATGTCAGGTGCGACAGCGACGGCCGGTGGCGTTGTCTTCACGACGACTGCCGACGGCACGGTTTACGCACTGGATGACCAGAGTCTAAAGCCGCTTTGGAGCTTCAACACCGGATCGCTCAGTTCCGCGCCGCCAATGACCTACTCGATCAACGGCAAGCAGTATGTGGCCGTGCTGATCGGCGGCAACGTGCAGACCAAGGGTATTCTGGACAAGACGCCTGCCTTCAAGGACATGCAGAACACGTCGATGCTATTCGTGTTCAGCCTCTGATGCCGAACGCCATGCTCGGGTAGTGGGCATGGCGTTCTTTCAGTCTCCTGCGAGTGGAATGGCCCGTGATTATTCGCGGGCCATTTTATTGCGGATGCTACTATTGGTCAGGATAGGTATCGCATTGCACCGCGGATGACATTTGGAAATAAGCCAGGCATTGCACGCGCGTCGCCGGCCCGGCTCCCTTGAGCTTGGTCGCTACATAGTCCGCCAGCGCATCGATCTCGTAAGCCTGCAGCGCTGTTCCGGAATTGTTGGGGACTTCCGTTCCGAGGTCCTCGGCGGTCATGTCGTAGCAGCGCTTGTCCGTATAGGCGAAACGATCGAAATGCGGCATCGGCGTTCCCGGCCGTCCGCACTGGATCGTCATGCGAATCTGATCGCGGGTCAGTTCCGTTACGCGAAGCGACAACGCCTTGCCCTCGTGATGGAAACCGCCTTTGCCGTCCCCGGCCCAGCCGTGACACTCCTGGCAACCGGCCTTCTCCCTCCAGATGGCTTGCCCCCTGGCAACCGTATCCTCTTGAGCGAGCGCGGGTCCGGCAAGCGAAACCATGATCGTCAGGGCGGTTATTGTCGCGAGGCCGGCAAGCGATCCGCGCACGGGGCCGGGCAATGCGTCACAGTTCATCGTTCTCTCCCTTGTGAGATGTATCGGTTACCGGAACGTCCCAGGCGACACAAGGCGGCGCTCTGGTCCCTGAAGGCGAATCAACGCTGCAAGTCAGGCACCATCACCTCCATTTGTCATCCGCGGCGAAGCATGTCCCTGCGGAACCCCTGCGAAGGCGGGGCAGGCGGGGTGCAGGCATGACACGGACGGGGGCGGCGAGCCACGCCAACCGATTCGGGTATTTCTGGGCAGGCGCTGATCAGCGGTGCGACTTGCCGCCCTACCGTTCCGGCGGGGCGATTTGCTTCGGTAGCCCGTCCGCCCGAACGACCGAAAACGCGCGAGGAATAACGCTCTCCATTAACCCAGGGAATATCTAGCTTGACGCGCCGCCCCAAGCCACGGCGACGCTTTTCAAGGCGGCGTATGGCGGATCTGAGGCAGGTTCGCTGCCCATGCTGACCCCGGTTGTCCTTCCCCCTGGAACATTCGGCACGGATTTGGCGCGTATCTCGTGCGGTTCCACTGGATCTGTTCCACTCGGGCCATAGGCCCCGAATCCGGTAAGTGCCTATGAAAACGAAGGATTTTTTGGTGCTGCTGGAGGGTATCGAACTCTCGACCTCTCCCTTACCAAGGGAGTGCTCTACCACTGAGCTACAGCAGCGCCGAGGAACCGCGCGGGGGCGTTCCTAGTCGGTTGAGCACGCCGATGCAAGGCCCGTCGATGCAAGGGGCCAGAGCTTGCCCGGGGTTAAAGCCTCGCCGGCGACCGACACGCGTGCGCCGAGGCGGCAGGGATCGAGGTCAGAACGTGCCCAGGCCCATGATGCCGTCGACCGCATCGAAGTCACCGATGATCTTTTTGCCGATCAGATCGCGCAATGTCTCCGACGCTCCGCCACCGATCGAGCCGTAGCGTGCGCCGCGATAGAGCCGGGACACCGGGTATTCGTCGGTAATGCCGAAACCTCCGTGTACCTGCACGGCCTCGCTGGTGACCCGCAACGACATCTCGTTGCAAAAGATTTTTGCGGCGGCGGCCATGAACGGATCGGGAAACGGGTTCGCGGTTAGGCAGGCGCGATACAGCAGCCCCCGCCCGGCCTCGATGTCCTTGAACATGTCGGCGAGTTTCCAGCGTATGCCCTGGAAGTCGGCGACCGGGTGATTGAAAACGGTGCGCTCGCGGACATAGTTCACCGCCTCGTCGAACGCGCCTTCAGCGAGGCCTAGCGAGATCGAGGGATTGAGACACCGTTGCGTGTTGAAGGCAGACAGCAGCTTGCGAAAGCCATCCTCGCGAATGACCAGATTCTCCAATGGCAGTTCGCAATCGTCAAACTGGATCTCATGCAGATTTTCGCCGCCCATGGTGTGGTAGGTGCCAGTGACAGCGAACCCTTTGGTGCCGGGTTCCAGCAGGATGCAGCCGATGCCCTCGCGTCCCGGCTTCCCATCAACCCTCGTGAACACCACGAACATCCCCGCCTCCCGCGCTCGGCTTATCAGCGTCTTGGTGCCTTTCAGAATCACTCGGTCGCCGACGATGCGCGCGTTGGTGCGGTAGTTGGCAACGTCGGTTCCCGCATGAGGTTCGGTCATGCAGACAGCAAGAATACAGTCGCCGCTGACAACTTTGGGTAAGATACGATCCCGGATCGAGGCTGGAGCGTAGCGGGCGATCACTCGGGTCTGCACGCCTGCCTCTCCCAGCACCGCCATCGCGGTGACGTAGTCAACCTTGGCGATTTCCTCGAGAATCAGCGCTGTATCCAGGATCGGCAAGCCGAGCCCGCCGTATTCCTCCGGCACCGACATGCCGAGCACGCCGAGACTGGCCAGTTTGCGAATGTTCTCCCACGGAAACGTGCCGTCCATCCAGCGCAGGGCACTGCTCTTGAATTCGGTCTGTGCCAGGGAGCGCACGGAGGCTATCATTTCTCTTTGTTGCGAACTGATCTGGAAATCCATGGTTTCAGTCCTTCACAAATGCTGACGTTGCGCGGTGTCGTCAAACGGCTCAATATGTTGTCTGTTAACAATGGATCGGGCAAATGAGCGCAACTGTCATAAGCCTTATTATCTCTCTCATATCCGGGGCGGCGGGTGGCAACATCGTAGGCACCCTGCTGAAGCAGTTCAATCTCGGCCCGCTGGGGAACAGCGTGGCGGGCATCATCGGCGGCGGCCTTGGCGGTCAGATTCTTGCGATGCTGGCTGGCGGCGGCATGGCAACCGGCGCACCGGGGGGTGCCGATATGACCGGTGGACTGGATATCGGGACGATCATCAGCCAGATCGCGGGCGGCGGCGTAGGCGGCGGCGTCCTGATGGTGATCGTTGGTTACATTCGGCAAATGATGGGTGGACAGGCGAAGTAGGCTGTCGGTCGCCTGCCGATCGAAACTGCCCTGAACCCGTGCCGCGAATGCAGCCAGCCCGGGGGTGTCAATGACATCGAGTCGATGAAATATAGATAGCGGCACCGTGGGCGCGATGGAAACGGCTGCATCCTTTCGTAGCAAGAAGACTTTGATGGTCCGACGGATTGATCGTCTGCTGCCGCCGATTGCAATGGTCGCTGTCGTGCTGGTGGCCGCGTGTGCCAATCACCCTCCGCCGGGTGTCAGCGCGCCTCGGTCGTCCGAGCCTGCCAATGTCGGCGACGCAAAGATCGCCGCGACCCTGTATCATGATTCGGGTGCTTATGAACGCGATCTGGGCACGGCGACAGCACCGGCGGAAGTATGGCTGACCGAGCGTGCGCGCGCCGCCAAGCGGCCGGCGATCGTGTTCGATATCGATGAGACGGCGCTTTCCAACTGGGAGGTGATCAAGGCGGATGACTTCGGGCGCGTGATTCGGGGCTCGTGCGCTGATCTTCCCCATGGGCCGTGCGGCTGGGAGATGTGGGACATGCGCAGCCAGGACCCCGCGATCGATACCACGCTACAGCTATATCGCCATGCGAGGTCGCTGAATGTAGCAGTGTTTTTCATCACTGGCCGACCGGAGAGTCAGCGCATCGCGACCGAACGCAATCTTGCCGCGGCGGGGTATGATGCCTATCAGCAACTTATCATGCCGCGGGACGGGACGAAATTTGTGTCGGCTGCTGACTTCAAAGCGCCGCGTCGTGCGGCGATCGAGCAAGCTGGTTTCGCAATCATAGCGAATGTGGGTGACCAGCCATCCGATCTCAGCGGCGGCCACGCGGAAAGGACCTTCCTGCTGCCGGACCCGTTCTATCGTATTCCGTGACCTGAAAGGATTTGCTGTGTTCGCTCTTCCGGTCAGATCTCGATGACGGTCCTGGAACTGACTCGTGTCGGCATTACTTTGGGCTCCAAACTGGCCAAGCTGTGCCTTGCGATTCTGGTTTGTTTCGGTTTTGTTGTTCCTGCCGCTCGTGCCATCGAAGATCGACCCGATAGCGCAATTATCGCTCCGCTTGTCCCATCCCTTCAGGCCTATATTCAGCAAGGGATGCAAACGTTCGACTGTCCTGGCCTGGCGATCGGGATTCTCGCCGATGACCGGCTTGTTTATAGCAAGGGGTTTGGAGTGCGCGACAGATCCGCTGCGTTTCTTGCGGCCACCATCGCGCTGATGGTTGATCGCGGCAAGTTGCGTTGGGACGACCGGATCGTAGACCTGTATCCGGAATTTCAACTCCAGGACCCCTGGGTGACTCGCGAGTTCCGGGTATTCGACCTGCTGGCACAACGATCCGGGCTGCCGCCGGAAGTAAATGACGGGCTGGGTATGTTTGGCTATTCCGAAAGCGATCTGATTCGATCGCTCCGCTATGTGGCACCGGTTTCGAGCTTTCGCTCCACGTTCTCTTACCCAACATTACGCACATGATTGCTGGCCGCATCGTAGCCAAGGCCGCCGGCGCCGCGGACTGGAACGCCCTTCTTCAGAAGGAGTTGCTTGATCCGCTGGGAATGAGTGAGACCAGCTACACCGCCGCCGCCATGCGGTCGTCGTCGAATCATGCGACGGGATACCGTTGGACACCGCGGGGCACGATCGAGGTGCCTTTCACGCAGATTTTTCCGTACGATTTTTTTAGCGCCGGAGATATCAATTCCAATATCGAGGAAATGGCCCGTTGGGTTCGGCTGGAGCTCGCGAAAGGTCTTTTTGAAGGCCGTCGTCTGATGTCGGAGGCGAATCTCGAGCTCACGCATCAATCGAGAAGTCGCGATAAACAACAATCTTTCCTATGCATCGGGATGGGTCGATCAAGCGACCGAAAATGGCAACATTGTCTGGCACAACGGCGGAACGAGCAGTTTCGGCGCCTATGTCGGTTTCGCCCCGGCAAAAAATGTCGGCGTCATCGTCCTCACCAACGAGGTAAACGTGGGCTTTCCGGATGCGGTCGGCTTGTGGACGCTCGGGTTCGGACAGCGACCTATCTGCCGGCAGGACAATTTGCCGCGATAGCCGAAGCGCTCGGCCCTTCGCCGGCGGAATTCGTTCAGCCTCAGATGGACAAGGACGGCAGATCGAATATGCTTCGGCTGACCTTCTCCGATGGGCAAAGCTACGATTTCACTCGCGATCCCGAACCTTGAAAACCGGCAACGGGCCAGTGGCCCGGGCGGTATCCGAAATTCCGAACGATCAACATGCATCCAGCTTCTGTCATGAGATTTTGCCGCCGGTCTGTTTGTTTCGGTTTCTTCGCAGCGAGCTTTCTGGCGCTGACGACGCAATGCGCGGCGGCGGACGAGTGGGGCCACAAGCTTCCCGGGCAGCCGACACAATTTATCTTCGGATACGGTTCCCTGATCGACGCCGAGTCGCGCGCCAAGACAGCCGGTGCGACAACCGATGCCATACCGGTCCGGGTATCATCAGGTTTCGGCTACCTTCGGGCGTGGGTGGATCGTTGTCCGTGCGGATTCACTGCGCTGGGGCTGCGCAAGCCACGCCCCGGCGAAGCTGCCCTGACAATCAACGGGGTCATCTATCCGGTTGACGAAACAACTCTGCTGGCGTTCGACCACCGGGAGGCAAACTACCGTCGGATACTCGTGCCGCGTGATATGATCGAAGCCGTCTCCTGGCAAGGAATGCCGGAAGCTGGGCAGATCTGGGTTTATGTGCCCGTAGGCGAGGGCGGAGAACCAGGGATCGATCTACCGGATCCGTCGGCACGGTATCCGATGTTACAATCTTATATCGATCTCGTGCTGCACGGTGCCCTGGCGTATGGAGCGGATTTTGCCCGCGAGGTCATCGCGACAACGACGGATTGGAGTGTTTACTGGCTCGATGATCGCGAGGAGCCACGTCGTCCCTGGGTTCACTCGAGCGACTATCAGGTAATAGACTCGCTGCTCAAGCAAACCGAACCCGCCTCGATCCATATCAAAGACCGCCTGTTTCCCGAAGAGTTCACCGCCATGCGGTTGATGTCCCCGGCGCAAGCGCGCTGAACGGGAGCGGCGATATCGTCTCAGCCGGTCTCGATCCTGATCAGGGTTGGATCTTCCATGACCGTCGGCAGCGCGCCAATGCGGTCGAGCGCCGAGCGCATGTCGCTTTCGCGGGTTTCGTGGGTAACGAGAACGACCGGGACGGCCTCGCCCGGGCTGCGGCCTCGTTGCAGCATCGATTCGAGAGACACGCCCAGGTCCCGAAGAACAGCCGTTACGTCCGCGATCACGCCGGGCCGGTCCACGACCATCAGGCGCAGGTAATAGGGACCGACATGGTCGCTCATCGGCACCGACGGGGCACTGGACAGCGAGGCGGCCGCCGCGCCCCAGACCGGCGTAAAACGGTTTCGTGCGATATCAATCAGGTCGGCGACCACGGCCGAGGCGGTCGGACCAGCTCCTGCCCCGCGTCCCTCCAGCATTACCCGGCCGACGAAATCGCCCTCCGCCACGACAGCATTGAACACGCCGTCGACACGGGCGATCGGCGCGGCCTGGGGCACCATGCACGGGTGCACTCGGGTCTCGATGCCGGCCTCGGTCTGGCGCGCAATGCCGAGCAGCTTGATGCGGTAGCCGAGTTCGGTGGCGAAGGCGATGTCCAGGGCGGAGATGCGGCGAATGCCCTCGATATGCACCTGATCGAAGGCCACCGGCCGGCCGAACGCCAGGGCGGCGAGAATCGCCAGTTTGTGCGCCGCGTCGATGCCGTCGATATCGAAGCTCGGATCGGCCTCGGCGTAGCCCAGCTTCTGCGCATCGGCCAGGACATCGGCGAACTCGCGCCCGCGTTCGCGCATCTGGGTCAGGATATAGTTGCAGGTGCCGTTCAGAATGCCGGCGACGGCGCTGATGCGATTGCCTGCCAGCCCTTCCCGCAGCGCCTTGATGACCGGAATGCCGCCCGCGACGGCGGCCTCGAACGCCAGCGCGACACCCTGCGCCTCGGCTGCCAAGGCCAGTTCGGCCCCGCGTACGGCGAGCAGAGCCTTGTTTGCCGTCACCAACGGTTTGCCCGCGCCGATGGTGGCCTCGGCTAGAGCCAAAGCCGGCCCGTCCGACCCGCCGATCAGCTCGACGACCACATCGACCGCCGGGTCCGCCGCCAGCGCGGTCGGATCCTCGTACCAGTGCAGGCCGGACAATGAGAAGCCGCGATCCTTCGACCGGTCACGTGCCGAAACAGCGGTTACCACGATGGGCCGGCCAGCCCTGGCCGTTACGATGTCGGCATTGTCACGCAACAGTTTCAGCACGCCGCCACCGACGGTTCCGAGGCCGGCGAGCGCGACAGACAGAGGCCGGGTCACGGCACGGCCACTTCGGACAGCACCGGTTCGGCCATATTGGAGCCGGCTTGCATGAAGGCGCGGATGTTGCGGCACGCCTGCCGCAGCCGGTGGGTGTTCTCGACCAGCGCGATGCGGACGTAACCCTCGCCGTGCTCGCCGAAGCCCAGACCAGGTGCCACCGCGACCTTCGCCCGCTCCAGCAGCAGCTTCGAGAACTCGACACTGCCCAGCGACGCATAGCGAGCCGGCACTGGCGCCCAGGCGAACATCGAACCCTCCGGGACCGGCATGTCCCAGCCAGCCGAGGCCAGGCCGCGGATCAACACGTCGCGGCGTTCGCGATACAGGGTCCGAAGCTGCTCGACGCACTCCTGCGGACCGGTGAGGGCGGCTGCCGCGGCGACCTGGATCGGCGTGAAGGCGCCGTAGTCGAGGTAGGACTTCATCCGCGTCAGGGCGTTGATCAGCCGAGGATTGCCGGCGGCAAACCCCATCCGCCACCCCGGCATCGAGTAAGTCTTGGATAGGCTGGTGAATTCCACCGCGATGTCCTTGGCCCCCGGCACCTGCAGGATGGAGGGCGGCTTGTTGTCGCCGAAATAGATCTCCGCGTAGGCCAGATCGGACATCACCCAGATCTCATGCCGACGCGCGAACGCCACGATCTCCCGGTAGAATTCGAGATCCGCCAAATAAGCCGTCGGATTGGAGGGAAAGTTCACGATCAGCGCGGTGGGCTTCGGCACCGAGTGACGCACGGCGCGATCCAGCGCGCGCAGCATGTCGTCATCGGGGGTGGCGGGAATACTGCGCACCGCGGCGCCGGCGATAATGAAGCCGAACTGGTGGATCGGGTACGAAGGGTTGGGCACCAGGATGGTGTCGCCGGGGCTGGTGATCGCGGCTGCCAGGTTGGCCAACCCCTCCTTGGAGCCCAGCGTTGCCACCACTTCGGTTTCGGGATCGAGACCGACATCGAAGCGGCGTTGGTAGTATGCCGCCAGCGCGCGGCGCAGACCAGGGATGCCCTTGCTGACGGAGTAGCGGTGAGAGCGTGGGTCCTGCACCGTCTCGACCAGCTTGGCGACGATATGCGGGGGCGTCGGACTGTCCGGATTGCCCATGCCGAGGTCGATGATGTCCTCCCCGGCGCCGCGCGCCTTTGCCTTGGCCGTATTCACCTCGGCAAAGACGTAGGGCGGCAGGCGGCGGATGCGATGGAACTCGCCGGAGGGTGCGGACGACATGGCGGGCCTTTCGGGGTTCAGGATCAGATTATTGTATCAGGCGAAGTGACGCGCCGCGACCGGAAGCTTCGGCGTTGACCCGGACCGCGTTGTCCGGGACGCCAGCCTGCTTCAGCGCATCAGCGACTACCTGGGCGCGGGCGAGGGCGAGCACGAGGGCGGCCGATTGGGCGGTGGGGTCGCTGGAGGTGCCGTCGCCGAAGCCGGTCACCACGATCGCCCCCTTGCCGCGCTTGCCGGCGAAGGCTTTGACCTCGTCCGCGGCCGGTTTCGAGAGGCTGGTGGACCCTTCGACGAACACGATGGTGGCGGCTGAGCCGGCGCCAGACGACGGCCCGGAGGATGGCATCGGGGCCAGCACGGCGGCGGGGGGCGGCGGCGGCGATCCGGCGGCGGCAGGACGTGCTGGCGGTGACGCCGGGAGAGACGGCTGCGACGTGTCGGCGGGGGCAGCCGCGACGGCCGGTGGCGACGTGGGAGATGACGGGGCGGCCGGCTGGGATGCCCGCGGCGGAGGCGCGGCGCTCGAGGCCGAGTTCGGTCCCTCGGCAGGGGAGGGGGTCGATGGTGCAAGATCGGCGCTCTCCACCGGCCGGCGAGGCGCGGGGGACGGCACCAAGGGCGATGCGGTCACTGCTGGCATCGAGGCATTCGCGGTGGGCGTGGCGGCGCCGTTGGCTGCCCCGGCGGAAGCGGCCGCCGTCCCGGGTGGGGGAGGCGGGATAGCTGGTGCTGGGGGCGGCGCAGTTCCGACCCCGAACAGCGCTGGCGACGAGGCCGGAGATGACGGGTCGCCCAGTGGCGCCTCCTGTGCCGCGTGCTGCGCATTGGTGCGGTCCGCGACCAGCGACGCCGTTAGCTTCTTCATCGCCTCGGCGTCTGGCGGCGCGGGCTTGGGGGGTACCGTCGACAGGTTCGGATACGCATCATTGGCGCCGGGCGGGGGTGGCCGCTGTTCGGCGATCTTTCCCCCCTCTGACCGGTGCCACCAGTTCACCGGGTTCATCGAGGACGTCGAGGAACAGCCGCTCAGCATGCAGGCGGCGGCGGCCAGCGCTGCCATGGGGCCCGGCGCCAGGCCGCGTCTCCAGCACAGCCGCGCAGACGCCGCTTGAACCGTCAAATCCGCGCCACTAGGTTGCGCGCCACTTTCGCTGACCATCATATGCTGTAATCGCTCTTCGCTAACGGCCGTCTGTGTAGCCGCTGGTGCCGCCGACGCAAAGGATGCCTCCATGGCGCAAAATGATAAGAAAGCGGGTACGTCCCCCGCCAATACAGGTCCAGGCCTCGAAAACCCCAGCTTCAAGGTGCCCGATCCGAACATGATCGGCCGGTCGATGGCTGATATCGCCGAGCGCTCACAGCGGATTGTGGGCGAATGGCTGAAGCGGCAATCGGAAACCGAACATCACGCCGACCCGCTCAACATCGGCCGCGCCTTCATGGAGATGACCGCTCGGCTGATGGCGAACCCAGCCAAGTTGGTGCAGGCGCAACTTGGATTCTGGCAGGACTACATCACGCTGTGGCAGAACACCGCCCAGCGGATGATGGGTATTGAGACCAATCCGGTCATCGGCCCCGCCTCCTCCGACCGCCGCTTCAAGGACGACGCCTGGAACGAGCACGAGGTATTCGATTTCATCAAGCAGTCCTACCTGCTGTCGGCTCGCTTCGTGCAGGACGTAGTGACCCATGTCGACGGGCTCGACAACAAGACGGCGCAGAAGGTCGATTTCTATTCGAGACAGTTCGTCGATGCAATGAGTCCGTCGAACTTTCTGCTCACCAATCCCGAGGTGCTGCGCAAGACGGCGGAGACCGGCGGGGAAAACCTGCTCAAGGGGCTCAACAACCTCTTGGGGGACCTGGAACGGGGCAAGGGTCAGCTTCGCATCAAGATGACCGACATGGACGCCTTCCAGGTGGGGGAAAACATAGGGGTCTCCTCCGGCAAGGTGATCTATCAGAACGATCTGATGCAGTTGATCCAGTATGACCCGAGCACTGAGACGGTCCTGAAGCGGCCGCTGCTGATCGCGCCACCGTGGATCAACAAGTTCTACATCCTGGACCTGCGTCCGCGGAACAGCTTCGTTCGCTGGGCGGCGTCGCAGGGGCATACGGTGTTCGTCATCTCCTGGGTCAATCCCGACGAAAAACTCGCCGAGAAGAACTTCGAGGATTACATGAAGGAAGGCTACCTCGCCGCGCTGGACGCGATCGAGCTGGCCACCGGCGAGCGAGAGGTCGACGCCATCGGCTATTGCCTGGGTGGCACACTGTTGGCTTCCACGCTGGCTTACATGGCGGCCAAGCAGGACAGTCGCATCAAGACTGCAACCTTCTTCGTGACCATGATGGATTTTCGCGAGGCCGGCGAATTGAGCGTCTTCATCGATGAGGAGCAATTGCAGGCGCTCGAGGAGAAGATGAACAAGCAGGGCTTCCTCGACGGCAGCCACATGGCGACAACGTTCAACATGCTGCGGGCCAACGATCTGATTTGGTCGTTTGTTGTGAACAACTATCTGCTGGGCAACGACCCGTTCCCCTTCGACCTGCTTTACTGGAACGCCGACTCGACCCGCATGCCAGCCCGCATGCACAGCTTCTACCTGCGCAAGATGTATCAGGAGAACCTGCTAGCGGAGCCCAACGGTATCACCCTGGACGGGGTGCCGATCGACCTCTCCCAGATCACTGTGCCGGCTTACTTCCTCTCGACGCGCGAGGACCACATCGCCCCTTGGAAATCCACCTATCGCGGCACCCAGTTGCTCGGCGGGTCCAAGCGCTTCGTGCTGGCGGCGTCCGGCCATATCGCGGGCGTGGTGAACCCGCCGGACGGCGGCAAATACGGGCACTGGATCAATCAGGACCTGCCGCCGGACCCCGAGGCATGGTTCGAAGGCGCGACCGAGATGTCCGGGTCGTGGTGGCCGGACTGGCACCGCTGGACGCTGTCGTTCGGCCGGGAGGACGTGCCGGCTCGCCATCCCGGAGACGGTAAACTGCGACCGATCGAGGACGCGCCGGGTGCCTATGTGAAGGTCCGGCTGTCGTAACCCGCACTCCACCCGCCGCGGGCGCCGTCGCCTCGGGGGTGTGGCTTCCTACGACGCTGGCCCGACTTCCAGGTCGCCAGCGTCGGTCGCCTGGACGCTCGCACTAGCGGCAGCCAGGAACTCATCCGCCAGCCCCGGATCGTCCGCGAGGCGGGCGAGCACGACGGCACCAACCATGGTGGCGAGCGAGGCGACGGCGCGCTGTCGGCGCAGGCCTGGCGTAGCGCCCGGTACGCATCTCGCGAGCGCGGCCAACATGCCGCGAAGCGCCCCGGCAACGGCCCCACGGCTACTGGACCGCCGCGCCACGTCAGGGCCGAGCGTGGTCAAGGGGCAGCCGCCCGGCGACGCGACCTTCGCGGGACTGAGATAGGACTCGACGATTTCCCGCAATGCCGCGTCGCGGTCCGCCGAGCGACTTGCCTGGTCCCAGCGAGAAGCGGCGGCTTCAAGCAGCGACCGCGCGACCTCGGCCGCCAACGCCTCCTTGGAAGCGAAATGCAGATAAAAGCCGCCATGTGTCAGGCCGGCCTCCCGCATCACCGCGTCGACCCCGACACCGTCGATGCCATGCTCCCGAAACAGCAGCCCCGCGGCATCGAGTATCCGCCGTCGCGTCTCTGATCTGCGCAGGGTGGTATCCCGCATCGACAGCTTCCTCCGCTTGATCGCCGGACCTGTCGGCCCAGACCTATCGGCATAGCGCGCTTGGACCAATCGGTTTTGTCCTTGACATATATATGACGATCGTCATGTTAAACGCAATCGCTTCCGGAGTTAGCCTGCATGGGACCCACTGGCATCGCCCGCATGATCGAGGGCCGGGTGCACTACGCGTGGATCGTCGTTGCGTTGATGTTCGTCGTCATCCTGGCCTCGGTCGGCGTGCGAGCGGCGCCGGGCGTGCTGATCGTGCCGCTGGAGCAAAGTTTCGGCTGGAGCGCGGCCGTCATCTCAGGCGCCATTTCGCTCAATATTCTGCTGTTCGGGCTGGTCGGACCGTTCGCCGCCGGCCTCATCCAGGTGATTGGCCTGAAGCGGACAGTGCTCATCTCCATGGCCCTGCTGGTGATCGGCGCTGGGCTCAGCAGTTTCATCACTCAGATCTGGCAACTATATCTGACCTGGGGCGTGCTGGTTGGCCTCGGATCTGGCGCCGGCATGGTGGGGCTCGCGACAGCCATCGCCAACCGCTGGTTCGTTGCCAGGCGCGGGCTGGTGGTGGGATTGCTGACCGCGGGAAATGCCAGCGGTCAACTGGTGTTCCTGCCGCTGCTGGCGAGCCTCGCCACATCGCAGGGCTGGCACAGCGTGCCCATGGTGGTGGCGCTGGTCATCCTGCTGCTGATGCCGGTGGTGATCCTGATGCTGCCGGAGAGTCCCGCGTCGGTCGGCCTCGGTCCCTTCGGGTCGAACGAGATCGTCGCGTTGCCGCCGCATTCCGGCAACCCGTTCATGATCGCGATCGAGGGACTGTTCCGAGGCTTCCACTCGATGGATTTCTGGCTGCTGTTCATCAGCTTCGCCATCTGCGGCTTTTCCACCAACGGGCTGGTGGCGACACATCTGATACCATTCTGCATCGATCACGGGATCGCCGCTGTGAGTGCCGCTGGGCTGCTGGCGGTGATGGGTGTGTTCGACCTGATCGGCACGACCTTTTCCGGCTGGCTCACCGACCGGTACAACCCGCGCATCCTGCTGTTCTGGTATTACAGTCTGCGCGGGCTGTCGCTTGTCGTACTGCCGTTCACCCAATTCGACGTGGTCAGCCTGGGGATATTCGCGGCGTTCTACGGTCTGGACTGGGTGGCGACCATCCCGCCCACAGTGACACTCACCAACGACGTGTTCGGCAAGCGCGACGCTCCCGTGATGATTTCCTGGATCGTCGCCGGCCATCAGTTGGGCGGAGCCCTTGCCGCGCTGGGTGCCGGAGAGACCCGCCATCTGACCGGCAGCTACGTGCCGGCCTTTCTGGCCAGCGGCCTGGCATGCCTGATGGCAGCACTGTTGGTGCAGCGCATCAGCCAGCGCCGACCCGCGCTGGCGGTCGCGGAATAGCGCGCCGGGCGGGGCTCGCTCATCATCCCGGCCGCCCGCGACGCTTCATGCTCGGCTGAGTTTGCGGTCTGTTTATTCGCGGATATCGTTCTGAAAAGTCAATGACGTCCTGAGAGACGGTGCGTGCCGCGGCACTGCTTGGGGTCGAGGCAACTTGCCACGGCGAAAAAATCATTCGGCGGATCGCAGGCCGGCACCCTGTGACCACGGTGCCATTAACTTGTGGTTTATCATTACGTGCCATCGTGCAAACAACATGAAAGGCGATCATGGTTGTTTGCAATTGTATGATTGTAGAGAAGCAACGGTCATCGAGGCTTCGGTTCCGTTCGACAACCCAGGCGGGATCGGCGATGCGGCCGCGTTCTCCGCTGTTGAGTCTATCTTGAATACCACATCCGCCAATTTTGCCGGCACCGGGCTCAAACGCATTGGGCTTGTCATTCCGCCCTCCGCGTTTCTGTTGGACGAACGGGTCTTTGTGAGTCTTGGCCTGCTTAAAGTCGCCGCGGTCCTTGAACAGGCGAACCATGCGGTAAGCGTCGTTGATCTCTCAGGTGTGCAGAACTACTCTGATGCCTTCGCCGAATACCTGAAGAATAGCCGCGACGATGCGATCGGCATCACCATCACCACTCCGCAGTTGCCCTCGGCTTTGGAACTGGCTCGGATTGCACGGTTGCTGCGACCAGACATCCGGTTGATCGCGGGCGGCCCGCACATCACGCTCACTCATTCGGCGTACAAGCTGGAACACAAGCTCGGGCGAGACGCCACAGGTCGTGCCACAGAAGCAATGACTTCGCTGCATGCGGCGTTCGACGTGCTTTGCGCCGGCGACGGAGAAATCGCCATCCTGACGGCCATTTTGCCAGACAGTCCGCGCATTGTCGATGGGGATGACCGTAAGGGCGGCTTCTTCATGAATGACGACTTCTACGATCGGACCCCGCCTCCCGCCCGGCATCTGATTGATCTGGCATCGTATAAATATTCGATTGAGGGACACCGCTCGACCAGCCTGATCGCGCAGCTTGGCTGCCCGTTCAGTTGCGGTTTCTGTGGTGGCCGGCACTCCAATAGTTTGCGTGTGACCCGCACAAGATCAACGCAGTCCATCGTCGACGAACTTGAAATGTTACACAAAACGTATGGCTACACCGGGTTTATGTTCTACGACGATGAGTTGAACGTGAGCAAATCGCTGGTTGAACTCATGAATGCAATCTGTGATCTGCAACAGCGGTTGGGTGTCGAGTTTCGCCTGCGTGGTTTCGTCAAGGCGGAACTGTTCAACGACGCCCAGGCGCAGGTCATGTATCGGGCTGGTTTTCGGTGGCTGCTTTGCGGTTTCGAAGCGGCGGACCCACGCATTCTGGAAAATATCCAGAAGCGGGCGACTCTCGTTGACAATATACGGGCCGTGGAGATCGCAAAACGGCACGGTCTGCGCATCAAGGCGCTGATGTCGGTTGGCCATCCCGGAGAGTCGGCGGACACCGTCGCGGCGGTTGGCCAATGGTTGATTTCGATGTCAGTGGATGACTTCGACTGCACGATAATAACCACCTATCCGGGGACACCTTACTATGATCTGAGCGTGCCACACGACACCCTGCCCGGTATCTGGACATATACAGCGAAGTCCGGAGACAGGCTGCATGCCCAGGCGGTTGATTTTTCCAGGACCGCAGACTACTACAAGGGTGTCCCGGGCAATTACAGCGCTTACGTGTTCACCGATTATATCGACGGCGCACAGTTGATTGCCGCGCGCGATCAGGTGGAACAGGAGGTCCGCGGTAAGCTGGGTATTTCATTCAACCAGGGACGCCCGGCGATTCTCTACGACCATTCGATGGGACAGAGTTTGCCGGCTTCGATCCTTAGGGGCAACGTCCTGCGTCAAACGGCCGACCTCCCGCTGGCATAGCTGTTTTAGTCACGGACTGTTCGCCAGGTTCAATGCGCGGTTCCGCACTGGGCGTCCTGGCTGCTGCGCGAGAACGGCCCCGGCCGGTCGATATAATTTCGCTCAGCCGCCGCGCGACAGCCTCAATGTCGACGGCCCACGGCACATGATGCCGCCAACGGCCGTTCGCGGGCTCCGATCGATGCACATCGCACCAATAGTCCAGCCCCCTAAGCTGTGCGAGCTGATTAGGACAGGAATTGATGTAATGATCAGGCAACAGTTCGTACAACACCGCGCCAGGTGAACAGAAAACGACGTTGGCAAGCCCTGCGCCATGCGGCGCAACGATTGTTCCGGCGCTCTGGAAAAGTGCGATCTGCTGGTCCAGATGGAGGCTACTCAAGATCACCGGCTCGACATTGAAGTCCCGAACCAGCCGTTCGACCAGTTCATCCTCATTGCGCATTTCGCGCGCTGCCGTATCCGCGCGCCAGATATAGATTATACGGTCAGCGGGGGATGCGCCCGTCTCGGGTATTCTAACGTTTCGTATCATCCTGTCGAATATGGAGAGGCTGAAGCGGGACAGCATGTTTGCTTCCGCAAGATAGCTGGAATATGTCAGGTCTTCGACATCAATGGGTACTGTCGGATTGAACCTGAGCCATTCAGGCATGACAACACCCGCCAGTTCCAGCCCTCGCAGCAGTGTGGGCGACGGCGAGTTCAGCAGCAGAACACCTTCGTGAAAACCCGGACAGAGTTGGTAGCCGGCAATGGCAGGGATGATCTGGGTTATAACGTGAAAGTAATTACCAGAACAACGATTTAGCCCGGCAAACACGCTTCGGCCGTCGAGGCGGCGGTGTGGTCCTTCCAGGGCCTTCAACATCGAGGCCTCCTCATTGGGATAGACGCAGTAGCGCGTGGCCTCGATTTCCTGCTTTCCCTTGAACAAGACGCTGCACGGCGCGACAAGTGTAACGTTACGCATCCGCCAGTTTTCGGCTCGTCCTGTGATGGTCCGTGGACTGAACTGGCGTCTCTGTTCTGGATCGCAGAGACCCGGTCCGAGAGACAGGGCACCCGTATAGTCGAAGGGCATGGGGCCTTCTATCAGGCTGGTTTCCGTCCAATCAGACGAGGGCAAATCAATCATAGGTATTTTCCAGATTGACTGTGAGAGCTTCGGACAGGATTGTCGTTTGCTGAGCGCCGCCGTCAGATGGGATGCGCCTTAGGTGTTCCCCTTGCGCTCTTCAGCCATGCCAGGACCGCACCCAAATCATTCGCAATGTCACCGAAATAGCCGTCTCCGGGCAAAGTCGGCTTGCATGACGCGAAGTCAGCCACGGCGATGGGAAAGCGATCGTTCAGAATGGTCGAATGACGGTCCAGACCGGTGACCAGGGTCAATCCTGACGGGTGGGTTGGGATGGTCAGCATGGACAAGTCAGGGCGGTATTTCTGGATGCACGGCCGGATTTTCCAGACATCGCCACACCAATGGCTGGTTTGGCGCTGGCGGGCCGTCGCGGCGGCGGCGACTGGCAGGGTATCGTGAAAAACCACGATACTGTCAGGATCGCACATCGTTTCGACGTTGATAAAGTCACGAAGCACCTGCTCATACAGATGGAGACCATCGATAAAGGCGAAATCCACCGTGACCAACCGGCGAGTATCGACCAAATCGAGCGCTTCAAAGTAGGCGTCGCTTGTGACACGGTGAATGAACGTTTCTGTATCATAACGACGATCGGATTCAGCCAGCGGCCGCGGATCAACCCCTATGGCTCGGGTGCCGGGTTGGGCCAGTCCCAGGGTGCCCCCACCGAACACGCCAATCTCCAGATAGGTGGCCGGTCGCAGCCATTTGTGTATTGCGGCAAGATGGTCCGCGTAGCGCGGTCCCGGAAAGGTCGCCTCCGCCGCGGCGCTCAGGATTTCAACTTCGGTGCCAAGCCTCATTGCCTCGGACAGGGCCGCTAAAGCAGGTCCATGACGACCCGATGCCAACAGGACCTTCCCCAGAATCATTCGCAGGTTGCCGTCGCTCGGACTGGCACTGATCGCCGCCATCATCATCGAAATCGCGGCGGCCGGACCCTGTGATGCGTAGACCTGCCTCGCGACCTGAGACAAGGTTTCCCAGTCTGACCGGTCGTCCGCAGGTGCTCTCGAACCGTCGCTGGCCCAGGTAGGCAACACTGACGACCCACGGTTCTCGGCCCCCATGTGCCAAGACCTTGCGGCGAGTTGCGTGTCTTGCGCCGCCGCCGCCGGCAACGCCGCCACGCTCATCATTGAAATGTCGTTTGCCGCGATTTGTCCGTTCGCGCGTACCCGGACCGCGCGTAGATCGGTTGATGCTATCCTCAGTCCCTGTCGCAGCGCGACAAAGCGGAGGAAACTCTCCGCGTGCATTCCCCGCATCGTCAGGCAGGCATCAGTGAATTCACGGATTCGGGTCGCGTAGATTTTTGCAGTCCGCCCGGTGCAGAAAGCAAATCGGTCGTTTAGTCCCCCCCAACTTTGCCAGCCTGGCACGATGAGGTCGGCGCTTCCATCAAGCAGCGGCAAGAGATGCGTTGCCGGGTCAAACAGATCGAGATAGAGCAGGTCTGGACGCAGCAGCAATACGATGTCGGTCGCGACAGCGCCGAGTAGTTCAAGCAATGTCCACAGACGCTCTAAGCTGTGCAACTGATGACATAAGTTGTCCAGACTGCGATATTGGTCTCCGAAAGTATCGGGGAAGCCGCGTGCGACCTCGAGTTCCCTGGCGATCGTTGCGTGAACTTGCGGTTCGACCCAGCATAAATCGAGGTCGAGCAAGGCACTTTCGGCACGGTCCGGTACAACGCCGAACTCGCCCGAACGGGGGTTGGTAATCGTCTCCGGCAGGTTGAAATGTCCGGCTCGTAAGATGTCCATGCCGGCGTTCCGGAGCGGCTCATAAAAGCCGCTGCGAATCGCGCCCACAGTATGTGGCAATGAGCGTGTAAGTCCAAAAAAGCCGATAAAACAACGCATGGATGATATGAGCACACCAAGCGTTAGCAAAACCCTAACATTGGGACTTGCTCATGCAGACGGCTTCCCGGGGGAGCCAGGATGGCGGGGTTATCGGTCGCGGTGCAGCGGATAAGACCGCGGCAGGAGATCACGGATCGCGAAGAACGCCTCTGACCAATGGTGGTTTTGTTCAATCTATGTTCTCGCTGTTGCAGACCGATCTCCACCTCACTCGCACGACTGATATGGCGGAAGACCAGCGGCGTATCATGGAACAAGCTAATTTGCCGTTTCTTAAATGCCGCTTTGTTCTATTCGAACCAATCGCAACTATTCCAGGGATAAATCAAGCACGAACGCGGTACATTCACATCTGGCCCAACACGGACGAACGCAGGGCGGGGGAGCGCGAATCAAAGCCCCGACGCTCGCCTACTCGCCGAAAACCGTCCGGATTTCCTCCAGCACCGCGGGGTCTTCTATCGTCGGCGGCACCGACGCGGTTTCACCGTCGGCGATCTTGCGTATGCTGCCGCGCAGGATTTTCCCCGACCGGGTCTTCGGCAAACGAGCCACCACCCGCGCGTCCTTGAACGCCGCCACCGGACCAATGCGCTCGCGAACCAACGCCACCAGTTCAGCCGCGACCTCATGTTCCGGCCGGTCGACCCCGGCCTTCAGCACCACAAGCCCAATCGGTGTCTGACCCTTCAGTTCGTCCCTGGCACCGATCACCGCGCATTCGGCGACGTCCTGGTGCGAGGCGAGCACCTCCTCCATCGACCCAGTCGACAAGCGATGGCCCGCCACGTTGATGATGTCGTCGGTGCGGCCCATCACCCAGACGTCGCCATCCGCGTCCACCATGCCGGCGTCGCCAGTGCGGTACCAGCCGGGAAAGTCCACCAGGTAGGCACCTCGGTAGCCATCGTCGTCTTGCCACAATGTCGGCCCGCAGCCGGGCGGCAGTGGCAGGCGCAGCGACAGGTTTCCGGTTTCGCCCGGCGACAGCACCTTGCCGTCGTCGTCCAGCGCGTGCAGGTCATAGCCCGGACACGGCCGCCCGCCGGACCCCGGCTTGAACTCGAACAGACCGAACTGGCGGAAGCCGGCGGTGATGGGCCAGCCGGTCTCGGTCTGCCACCAGTGATCGACCACCGGCTTGCGCAGAAGTTCATGCGCCCAGATGCCGGTCGGAGGGTCGCAGCGCTCGCCGGCCAGATACAGCGCCTCCAGACTTGACAGATCGTGCTTGCCGGTCAGCCTGCCCTCCGGATCCTGCTGCTTGATCGCGCGCATGGCGGTCGGCGCGGTGAACAGAACCTTCACCCGGTGCTGCGCGATCACCCGCCAGAAGGCGCCGGCATCGGGCGTGCCGACCGGTTTTCCTTCGTACATCACCGAGGTGCAGCCGCGCAGCAGCGGCCCATAGACGATGTAACTGTGGCCAACCACCCAGCCGACATCGGACGCGGTCCACCATGTGTCGCCCGCCTCCAGCCCGTAGATCATGCGCATGGAGTTCCACAGCACCACCGCATGTCCGCCATTGTCGCGCACCACGCCCTTGGGACGCCCGGTCGTGCCCGAGGTATACAGGATATACAGCGGATCGGTCGCCGACACCGGCACGCAGGCGTGTGGCGCCGCGGCGGCAACGCTGGTCGCGAAATCGAGGTCCCGCCCAGCCACCATCGAGGCTTCTGCTTGGGGCCGCTGCAGGATCAGGCACGCCTCGGGCCGGTGCGGCGACATCGCGATCGCCGCGTCCAGCAGCGGCTTGTATTTCACCACTCTTCCCGGCTCCAGCCCGCAGGAGGCCGAGATGATGACCTTCGGCCGAGCGTCGGCGATGCGCGCGGAGAGTTCCGCCGCCGCGAAGCCGCCGAAGACGACGGAATGCACCGCACCGAGGCGCGCGGTGGCGAGCATGGCGATGGCGGCCTCGGGCACCATCGGCATGTAGATGATCACCCGGTCACCCCTCGTGACCCCCAGCGCGGCCAGGGCGCCGGCCAGCTTCGCGGTCCGGGTCAGCAGATCGGCGTAGGTGAAACTCTCGACCCGGCCGGTCATCGGGCTGTCCCAGATCAGTGCCGGCTGGGCTCCACGGCCGGCTTCGACGTGCCGGTCGAGGCAATTGAAGCAGGTGTTAAGCATCGCGCCCGCGAACCACTGGCCAAAGGCGCCGAGGGTGGGGTCGAAAATCTTGTCCCAGGTGCGGTCCCAGGTGATGCCAGCCGCCTCCGCCGCCCACCATGCCGCGGGGTCGCGCGCCCAGGCGCCGTAGGCATCGGCATACGATCTGGCTTCGGTCATGGTCCGTTGCTCCCTGGTCCGCCCACCTGGCTGGTGGGACGGCCGCACATGCGATCATTAAGATACCGACAACGCACGTCGCAAATAGTTCGGGCTGTCGGCGTTATCCGGTTTTCCGGCGGCACTCTTCGGTGGTCAAGGCGGTGTACCGATCTTGCGTCGGGTCGCGGATCGGTGGTTTCTGCGCCAGTGCAGCGGGGAGCGGAATGATGCAGATCAAGGGTCTGACAGCGATCGTGACGGGCGGCGGCTCGGGCCTGGGTGCGGCGACAGCGGCACATCTCGCGAGCCTCGGCTGCAAGGTCGCGGTGGTCGACATCAACCAGGCAGCCGCGGAGGCCCAGGCGACCCGGATCGGCGGGGTTGGGATCGGCTGTGACGTTGCCGATTCTGCGTCAGGGGAGGCCGCCTTCGACCGCGCCCGCGCCGCGCACGGCCCCGTTCGCATCCTGGTGAACTGTGCCGGCGTCGGCACGGCGGGCCGTATCGTCGGCCGCGACGGACCCTTGAAACTGGAGGCGTTCGAGCGCGTCGTCCGCGTCAATCTGATCGGCAGCTTCAACATGCTCCGCCTCGCCGCGGCCGAAATGAGCGCGGCCGATCCGCTGGAGGAGAACGAGCGCGGGGTGATCGTGAATACCGCCTCGATCGCTGCCTATGAGGGCCAGGTCGGGCAGGCTGCTTATGCCGCCTCCAAGAGCGGTGTCATCGGGCTGACCCTGCCGGCGGCGCGGGAACTCGCCCGAGCGGGCGTGCGGGTGGTGACGATCGCGCCAGGTCTGTTTCAGACCCCGATGGTGGATGGGCTGCCCCCCGAAATCCAGGCCAGCCTCGGCGCCGGCATCCCTTTCCCCTCACGGCTTGGCCGCCCGTCTGAATACGCGGAGTTGGTGGAACACATCGTGCGTAACCGGTTCCTGAACGGCGAGGTGATCCGGCTGGACGGAGCACTGCGAATGCCCCCTCGGTAGCTGCGCCTGTCCGCCGTGGCTGTGCGCTTGGCTATCTATTTGCGTCTTTGGCGTGTTTTGCGGTTCCATTGCCCTTCTTTATTGCCGCCAAAGCCTTTCCAATTGCCTGAGCTCCGTTCAGCGCTGTCTGTCCGACCGCAAGGAAAACCCAACCGCAAATCACGCCGAACACGCAAAGGGCGGCAGTGCCTTACAGGGTCGAGGGCGATGCGTTCGACGAGTTGGTCAACCGTATAGCGGGGCCGACATAAAAGCGCTTGCTCGCTACTTCTTGAGCAGGCGCGACCAGAATCCCGGCGAGGCGCGCTTCGTGTGCGATACGTGCGGTGAATGCGCCGGCGGAGGCAGGGCGCTGCTGATCAGGTGCCGGCCGATATCACGAGCCTCGATGCGCGCCCGCTGGAAGTCGAGGATCGACCGAGCCGACTCCTCCCCCGACCGCTGCGCCAGCCGATCCGCCCAAGCCTCAGCCTCGGCAAAATTCCCAGCGCGCCGCAGGACGTCCAGCCGCCGCAGGCCCAACTCGAGATCGTCGGTCCCATCCCACAGCGCGGCCACCTCGGTGCGAAGTTTGCTGGCCTCGGTCATCTCCGCCGCGTCATCGGCGGCCCACGCCGCCTGCAGCAGCGCCTCGGCCTGGTTGGACCGGTCGCCGGTCCGCTCGCAGATCAACGCCCAGCGACGGAAAGGCAGGGTCTCCTCCAGCGCGGACGTGGTCAGCGCCTTGTAATCATCGGACTCCACCGCCGCCCGCGCCGCCGACGGCAACACCGCCAAATCAGGCGCCGCCGCTCGGCACTTCGAGCACACCTGGATCCAATCCGTCAGGGTCGAGCGTGTCGGCTCGCCCGGCCGCATGTCCAGATCAGGCGCGATCTCCGGCGGCGGAGCGCGAAACGCCGCCCGCACAGAAGCGCCGCAAACACCACAATTCCGGTCGTTCAACTCGCTCATGATCCCATCTCCGCTCGCAGGCCGTCTCGCAGCCGTTGCATCGCCCGTTCCAGCAGCGGAGCAGCCTGAGCAAAGCATACCCGAAGCCACCCTTCCCCCGCCGCACCGAACGCCACTCCGGGCGCAACAGCAACACCGTGCCGGGTCACCAGTTTCTTCGCGAGGTCGAGACTGTCATGCAGACCGTCGACCGAAAAGAAGGCATAAAAGGCGCCGTCGGGCGGCCGGTAACGGATGCCGTTCAGGCCGGCGAGCGCTTCGCTGGCCAGCATGCGGCCAGTGGCGCAATGGTCGCGAAAGCGCGCCACGGCCGCGGTATCAGATATTGCCGCGATGCCGGCGCGCTGGATGAAAGGTGCCACGCCGGAATGCGCAACTTCCACCAGGTCGACGAATGTCTCTCCCGAGCCTTCGGGCACCACCAGCCAGCCCAATCGCCAACCGGTCATCATCCAGGCTTTGGAAAAGCTGTTGCAGACGATCACGCGATCGGCCGGATCGGCGATGTCCAACAGGGAAGGCGCCGCCTCCCGGCCATCGTAGACCAGCCGGGAGTAGACCTCGTCGGCGATCAGCCAGGCGCCGTGACGTTGGGTGATCGTCAGTATCTCCCGCAACTCCGCCTCGGTGGCTGTCCAGCCGGTCGGGTTGCCGGGCGAGTTCAGGACGAACACCCGGGCGCCATCCATCATCGCGTCCAGCCGGTCCAAATCCAGCCGAAAGCCGCCTTCGGACTGAGGGGTCAGATCGATTTCGTCGACCACTGCTCCGCGCAGGCGGGCGGCGTTGGCAATATTCGGCCAGGTCGGGCTGTGCATGACGACGCGGTGCCCGGCACGAACGACGGCGGCGAGCGCGATGGACATTGCCGCCATACCCGACGCAGTCACCTGGATACGGCTCTCGGCGACTGACCTGGCGTGCAGTGCAGTCAGATATCCGGCCAAAGCCGAGCCGAGCGCCGCAAGCCCGCGCACGTCTGGATAGCGGGTTTCACCGTCCGCCAATGCCTGAACCGCCGCGTGGCTCACCGATGCAGGGGTCGGTTGATCAGACTCACCGAAGCACAAAAAGTCGACATCTGGCGTGGTAAAGGCAAGACGGGCGACCTCGACGATGCGAGAGCCGGGGATAACGGTAAGGTCCATTTCGCTCATATGGGATGCGCGGGCGTCCGTGGCAGCATCAGACTGCCCAATCGACAATCTACCTTTGACCTGGTGGACTACGGCTGGGTGATTGGTTGCGGCGGGGTTCGTTCAGCGCCAGTGCCGCTGTTGCGCACGCAGTTGCTGACCATCTCGTCGTGGGTGAATAGCTGCGACAGGCCGCGATCGGTCTTGCCGGGCGCGAAATTGCCCGAAAACGGCGAGTTCACCTGCGAGGCCGGGCTGTAGATGTCGCCGCGGTTTTGCTGATTGTAAGCGGCCTCGGCGCGCTGGCGGCAGGCGGACCTGGTTGCTGCGTCAGCCTGAGCTTGCCCGGTCAAGGGAGCCGGGCTGGCGCACCCAGACAGTGCTATCGCGCCGGCGAGCAGGCAAAGACGGACGCAACTCATGAACGGGCTCCTGAAAGTCTCGGTTCGTCTGTTTGGCAACTGTCATCCGACAGGCGCGTGTCGCCGGGCAGTTGGCGATTCCCCGTCTGTGGCTCACCAGTGATGGGCGCCTCCAACTGAAAACCGGCGGCAAAGCGGGCAAGCCGCAGACGAAAGCCGGCTTCGTCGAAACGCGCGTCCTGAGTCAATGGCTGGCTGGCGGCCGCGCGCAGCAGCGCCGGGTGAAATTCGGCACCGTCGCGAGCCAGGCGGAACAGCGGCCGTGCCCAGGCGGCGCGGGCGAGCAGATCGACCAGCGCGAGCAGGCGAAGGCAGAGCGACAGACCCCGCGTTGTCGCCAGTCCGACGCTACGATCCACCGCACTGACCCAGCAGCTTGCGTCACGGTCGGCGAGTGCCAGATCGGTATGACTGCCGTCCGGACGATTGAAGCGGAATGCTCGCACCGACCCCCAGTGATCGGCCATGGCGGCATCCCGCGCCGCATACCAGGCCAGTTCGAGATCGCGCTTTCCCACTGTCGGCAACGCCTCGGGCGGCAAGTCGACCAGATAGGTCACCGACCCGCCGGGACCCCCGCCGACCCGGATCGCCTTGCCATTGCCATGTCGGGGCTGCTCTTGGCTGTTCATCGAGACCCGAAGATGGACCCGCATGGACCGCGGCGCCAGTGCCGGGTATCAGGGCTGCGGTCGACGCGACGCGGATAGACCGATAGCGCCTCTCGCGTCATTCTGTGCTCGAACGAATACGGAGAGCGCATCCATGGCAGCGGACCTGCTCAGCCTGACCGCAACCGCCGCGGCAAGTCAGATTCGAAGCGGCAAGTTGCGGCCCGAGGCGTTGATGGAGGCCTATCTCGACCACATCGCCGGTCGCGATCCGACGGTGCGCGCGTTTGTCCATTTCGACCCCACCCAAGCACGGGCGGCCGCTGCAAGTGCCCGCCAGGGCCCGCTGCAAGGCATCCCGATCGGCGTCAAGGACGTCCTCGACACCGCCGATATGCCCAGCCAGTACGGGTCGCCAATCTGGGCCAACTGGCGCCCAAAAGCCAATTCTGCCCCCGTCGCCTGGGCCCGCGCCGTCGGCGGTGTCCCCATTGGCAAAACCGTCACCACCGAGTTCGCAACGCGCAAGCCCGGTCCCACGACCAACCCCGCCAATCCCGCGCACACCCCCGGCGGATCATCCTCCGGCTCGGCCGCCGGCGTCGGGGCCGGGCTGTTTCCGCTGGCCTATGGCACCCAGACCGCCGGCAGTGTCATCCGGCCAGCGGCATTCTGCGGCGTGGTGGGCTACAAGCCGACTTATGGGACCATCAGCCGGATCGGGATGAAACTGATGTCCGACAGTCTGGACACAATCGGCGTCATGGCGCGCACCGTCGCGGATTGCGCGCTGTTCGCCGGCGCCGCTTCGGGCCACGACCTCGGTGACCCGGACGTCAAGCCCGACCGCGCGCCTCGCATCGGCATTTGTCGTTCGCCGACCTGGGACGCGGCGGCGCCCGAGACGCATACGCTGCTGGCCCGTGTGACGGATGCACTCAGCCGAGCGGGAGCATCGGTCGAGATGCGGGAACTGCCGGAGCAGTTTGCGTCGCTGATTGAAGCCCATCCGGTCGTCATGAACAGCGAAAGTGCCCGTGCCCTCGGCTGGGAGCTCGCCCATCATGCCGACCTGCTCAGCGAGGGTCTGCGGGAACGGATGGAATTCGGCCTGAGCCAGTCGCAGGCCGCGCGCCACAACGCCTACGCAACGTTCGAGACGACCCAGCGCGCCTTTCCCGCCGCCATGGAGGGACTTGATATCCTGGTCACGCCGGCCGCGCCTGGCGAGGCGCCAACAGGCTTGGACTGGACCGGCGACCCCGTATTCAACTTCATCTGGACGTCGCTGCACGTACCCTGCGTTACCGTTCCCGCCGGCACCGGCCCCAACGACCTGCCGCTCGGCATCCAGATCGTCGGACGCCGCGGCGATGACCGGGCCGTGCTCATGTGGGCTCGCTGGGTCGAGAACGCGATTGGCTGAGCAGGCGTGCTCCGCTCTCCGACCAGGGCAGTCCGAACCAGCGCCGCGCCACCCTGGATCGCCGGAGTCGGGACCCATCGTGTTCGCCGGCGACCCGCACCGGAATTTCGCACCCATCTTTCGGTTCTGCCAGACAATGGCCGTCGGAACACTGATCATCGTGGGCGACTGCGACTGTCCAGCGCCCCTGACACGGCTTATGGCGCCGCTGCTCGATCGCGACTGGGACGTGCAGTGGATACTGGGGAACCACGACACCGAGACCGAAACCGCGTTCGAGAATTTGCATGCGTCGCCCGGGAACCTCGGCCTGCGGGTCAGTTCGATTGGAGGGTTGCGAGTCGCGGGACTTCCCGGCGTGTTCAAGCCGCGGGTCTGGTATCCGCGGAAGGAGCAAGGCGCACCGCGGATCGAGCCGCCGTCCTTCCTGACCCGCGCCGCATTCCAGGCCAGCCTGCTTCCGTCCGAGCTGTGGCGGGATGGCCTGCCGCTATGGCATCGCGACACCATCTTCCCGGAGGATTTCGACCTCCTGGCGGGCATGGGCTGCGACATTCTGGTGACCCACGAGGCGCCGTCGACCCATCCGCATGGCTTCGCGGTCATCGACGCCCTTGCCGCCGCCTGCAATGCGACCCTCGTCGTGCATGGCCATCACCACAGGTCCTACGCGGCCGTGCTGCCCAACGGGATCAAGGTCAAAGGACTGGGCCTCGCCGAGACCTGGCTGTTGGACGATCCTCGCTGAACGGTCGCTGGGCACCTCCAGTCACTGCACAGCGCAGGGGCGTCCAGCGGACATTGGTCATGCGCGCCATGGTGTCGTAATGTGACGTCGAGGCGTCCCCCATTTTACATAACGAGACCACAGTGACAGAGATCGCGATCACCAGGACCGCCAATCCCAGGCAGCCACCCGCCGATGCGGCTTTGACGTTCGGGAATGTGTTCACCGACCACATGTTCCTGATGAACTACGACACCGGCAAAGGCTGGCACGATCCGCGTATCGTCCCCTACGGCTCGTTCAGCCTCGATCCCGCGACCTGTGTGCTGCACTACGGCCAGGCGATCTTTGACGGACTGAAGGCGTTTCGCGGCCCGGACGGTCAAATCCGCCTCTTCCGCCTGCCCGACCACGCTCGCCGGCTGAACCGCTCGGCGCATTACCTCTGCATACCCGAACTCGATCCCGCGTTGGTCGAGGCCTCCATCCGCACGCTCGTCGACATCGACAAGCACTGGGTGCCGTCTTTGGCCGGCACCTCGCTTTACATCCGCCCCACCGTCATCGCGACCGAGACCTTCCTCGGGGTGCATCCCTCGCACAGCTATCTTTACTACGTGATCGTCGGGCCGGTCGGCGCTTACTACAAGGAAGGCATGAACCCGGTTCGTATCCTGGCCTCCGACACCTATGTCAGGGCCGTGAAGGGCGGGCTGGGCGCGGCGAAGACCGCTGCCAATTATGCCGCCAGTCTCTATGGCGCCGAGGAAGCACAGAAGGCCGGCTACACCCAGGTGCTCTGGCTGGACGGGGTCGAGCACAAGTATCTCGACGAAGTCGGCACCATGAACATCATGCTCAAGATTGGTGACGAGATTCTGACACCGCCACTGAACGGCGCCATTCTGGCGGGGATCACCCGCAACTCCGTGCTGACCCTGCTACGCGACTGGGGCCTTCGGGTGGCCGAGCGGCCGATCTCAATCCAGGAGGTGATCGCTGCCGCTCAGGCTGGGCGTTTGGAGATGTGGGGCACCGGCACGGCGGCCGTGATCTCGCCGGT
This sequence comes from uncultured Alphaproteobacteria bacterium, assembly GCA_963758415.1. Classification (GTDB taxonomy): domain Bacteria; phylum Pseudomonadota; class Alphaproteobacteria; order Acetobacterales; family Acetobacteraceae; genus Rhodopila. Next base: position 326,184 of record CAVWVL010000003.1, read on the forward strand.
CGGGGAACTGGGCTACAAGGGCGAGCGATACGTCATCAACGGCGGCCGTACCGGGACGCTCACCCAGAAGCTGTATGACACGATCGTTGGCATCCAGTACGGCACCGCCCCCGACCCTCACGCTTGGGCCACGCCGCTCGGGAGCTGACCGGGCGGCCAAGTGTTCTCCCCAGTCCGCAGCGCCGCCAGCAGTGGCGCGATCGTTGCCATCGCGTCGAGCCGCCACACCGCCTCGATGACCTCGTCGATCGGCCCTTGAAAGTCGCCGTATCGAGCTAGCTCTCGCACCTTCGCCTCGATGTCCTGGTCGGAGAGCGGCTGTTCCGCGCTGCCCCTGGCATGGCGCACAGTCGATACCAGTCTCCGGCCGTCGTTTAGGCGGACCGTTGCCGTCGCTGCACCCCTGGGGGAATCGGGATCCAGCTCCGCCTTGGTCAGCGCGCGCAGGGCAACGACCGCCGGATCATGGACCGTTTCGTCTGAGAACTCTTTAAGCCCGGCGGCATCAAACAGAAAAGATACGGCAGCGCAGTGATGTATGCTCACCCGCGCATCCCTTGCATTGGTAACCGTCCTGTCGCCTCGATCGAGCAGCAACTGATCGCCGGCCACGATGATCTCGGCAATCTCCGCCGCTGCCACCGCGTGATCTCGCCGCAGTGCCAGACACGCGTCGATCACGGCATGCATGACGATGCCGCACGGGTAGGGCTTGTAGGTGTTCCGCAACAGTTCCCAACGCTCGCCGAGACCGTCCATCATTGCGTCGACCTTGGGCTCATCTCCCATCGCCCGCGCCCAGCCCAGAGCACCCTCGATCGCGGCCGGTGCGCCGGTGTAGCCCTGTTCGGCGAGCAGCGCGGCGAACAACCCGTTGCGGGCCGCATTGCCGACGCTCACGTTCTTTGCCGCGCTGGGCAGGTTCTCCACCAATCCGGCGGACTAACTCGCGGCGATACAGATGGCGTGCGCTGTCCGCCGCGCATCGAGGCCCAGCAGCTTCGCACTCGCCACGGCCGAACCAAAGACGCCGCACGTCGAAGTGATATGCCAGCCCCGAGCGTAATGACCGGGCGAAACCGCATTGCCGATCCGGCATTCGATTTCCGTGCCCAAAATAAACGCGTGGAGCATTGCCGCCCCGGAAAGTCCCCGCTGCTCGGCCAGCGCGAGCACCGCCGGAGCGACCGGTGCCGTAGGATGGATCACGGTCGGCAAATGCGTGTCGTCATAATCGAGCAGATTGGCCGCAACTGCATTGATGAACGCCGCGCCGAGCAGATCAAGCCGTTCCGCGCGCCCAATCACGCTGACCCGCTCGGCGCCCGATACCGAGGTCAGGACGCGCATTGCCATGTCTATCGGCGGTGTCAGGGCAACGCCCATGGCACACCCGATGGAATTCAGCATCGATCGCTTGCTCTCGTGTCGCAGGGCGGCCGGCATCGCCTCCCATCGCGTTTCCGCCACGAACTGGCCGAGCCGTTCGGCGACAAAGCCTGTCGATTTCGCCATATGACACTCCTCCCGCAGCCGAAAATTCGTCAGGCCGGAGGCAGCTCCCAGCCGAGCCAGTCGCAAACGGCGCCTCCCATCACCAATTCCAGGTCGGTTCCCGTTAGCCAGGGCAGTTCCTCGGTGAACAGCGTGACGCATTGCCGCCAGGAACAAGGCATGCGGGTAATGTCAGTCCCCCAGAACATCCGTCGCGGTCCGAACGCGTCGTAAACCCTGCGCAAATGCGGATGAATGCTGCGAAACGGATAATCGTCGACAGCGTAACCAGCCTGCCCGGTCGCCTTGACGGCGACGTTGGGGTACTTAGCCAGAGCGATGAGCTGGGACAGATTCTTGTAGGATTCGTCGCCTCGGGTGGCGCGAGGAACCCCCATATGATCGATGATCAGTTTCAGCCCGGGGTGCCGCTCCGCGACGTGGCCGACCACCGGCAGAAACGGTGCGGCGGCGAGCGAAACCGGCACGCCTGCGCGCTCCGCCGCCGGCCATAACCAGTCAAGGGTGCCGTCGGTTGGCCATGATCGCTCATGCGGCTGAATGAAGTAGAATCGCAGGCCGAGCATGCCGGGCCGGCTTTTCCAATTGCCGACCAGATCACGGCTTTCCGGGCGATCGAGCGGGAACCAACCCATAATGGCAAAACGATCCGGATGGGCGCGAACCGCCTCGACGGCAAGTTCGTTGGAATCCGGGTCCCACATTGGCGGGTGGATCACCGCTCGATCGACGCCCGCCTCATTCATGCCGCGGAGCGCCTGGTCCGCGGAATACGGTTCCTGACGATGGTGCGCCGATGGCGTGCCCTTGCCCCAGATATGGATCTGAGCGTCGACAATCTTCATGGCGTCCTCACTCTTTTTCCCGCACCGATCGTTGCCGGTTTCCCCCGCGACATCGCTCATCGGCCATTGAGAGTGCTACATGATCGCCGCCTCGGAAAGCCTCCCGCCACCGGCAACGAACGCTGCACCGAGCAGATCCAGTTGCGGCACCCGCACGCAACAATCCGCGGGGATACGGGGGATCATAACCGTGCAGGCAATCCCAGCGCCGCCAGGACGTCACGGTCAAGCAATGGATGTGCGGGGGGCGGCCGCGATACGTCGAGGCCCATTACATCGTCATAGCCCCAGAGCGCCCAGCCGATGCCGTGCGCCTGGAGGCCTTCGCGCACAGTCCGAAGCCAGGCCAGGCGCGCTGGCGCATTCAGTCGTGCGCTCGCTCCGAACTCACCGGCCAGCAGTCTCACCCCGTGAAGTTTCGCCCAGCTCTCGGCCCGATCTATCGTCGCATCGAGCCGAGCCCGGTTCCAGCCAAGGGTGCAGTAGTAACGCATCAGGTCGCCGGTATCGCGGTCTCGCGCCGCATCCGCTGTCATATCGCACGCCGCGCGATCGGCCGCCGGGAATGGCAGTCGAGCCAAGGAGGCCCGGTCGAGGTTGGGCCGATACGCCGCGAGCGAGGTGAGTTCCGATGGATCATAGAAATGAAAGCTGTAGAGGACGGCCTTGTCGGCCACGGGCTGCAACGCCAGCAGCCCCCCGATGCTGCCCCAATCCTGACCGGTCAGCAGCACTGTCTGACGAGGCAACGACTTCCGGATTTCATCGAGCACCTGACGTTGCAGCGCCCCCCACCCAGCGGGATCATCCGGGAAAACCGGCTCGTTCAGCACTTCCGGCACCGTGCGCGCGGGATCGAGCGGCAGCAACGCCGGGGCCAATGCGCGCCAGAAACCGAGCAGCCGGTTCCGATCACCCTGCTCGGTCTCCAGGTACCAACCCTGCGGGTGTGGTGAGATGACCACGGTCAGGCCCTCGCGCTGAATGCGGCGGAGCGCATTGACCAGGCTTGCCAGTCCCGCCGTCGAGGCCACCACTTCTGGATCGACCGCGAGCCGGACGAAATCAAACCCGGCGGAACGCAGGTCGGCCAGCGCCTGCTTGCTCATGTAGCCGGCCAGCGCGGCGGGCGCACGGCTGGCGGGAAACCGGAACCATCCCGTTATATTGATGCCTCGTGACAGCGTCACCGGCCCCGCATCCTCAGCCGCGCCGGGCTGGCCCGCCGAGAGACACAGGAGCAGCAGCGCCAGGGGCCAAACTCGCGTCATGCTGGGATCTTCACAGCGCTGGGAACGTAACGCTCCACCAGATACAGCGGCCGCTGCTTCGTTTCGTTGAAGACCCGTCCAAGGTATTCTCCGATGACGCCGAGGAACACCAGTTGGATGCCGCCCAGGAACAGCATGACCGTCATGATGCTCGGGTATCCCGCCACCGAATTGCCGATGATCAGGGTCTTCACGATGACCTGGACGCCGTAGATGACCGACAGCAGCGCAACGACCAGGCCGACATACGTCGCCAGCTTCAATGGCATCACGGTGAAGCTGGTGATGCCCTCCATCGCAAGATTCCACAGCTTCCAGTAGTTCCACTTGCTGCGACCCGCGAACCGCGGCGATCGATCGTACAGCACGAAAGTCGTGGGATATCCGACCCAGGCGAACAGGCCCTTCATGAAACGATGCTGCTCCCGCAGGCGGCTCACGGCATCCACCACCCGGCGACTCATCAGGCGGAAATCGCCGGTATCCCGAGGCAGCTTCAGATCGCCCAAGCCCTGCATCAACCGATAAAACGTATGCGCCGTTTTACGCTTCAACCAGGTCTCCCCCGGGCGGTTGCGGCGCTTGGCGTAGACCATGTCGAAGCCGGATTGCCAGGCGGCGAACAGCGCCGGGATCAGTTCTGGCGGGTCCTGCAGGTCCGCATCGATCACCACCACGGCATCTCCGACCGCATGATCGAGGCCGGCGGTGATGGCTGTTTCCTTGCCAAAATTGCGCGACAGGCTGAGCAGTGCGACGCGATTGTCCATCCGGTGCAGCGAGTCCAGCACCTTTTGAGTGCTGTCGAGACTGCCATCGTTCACGTAAACGACCTCCCAGCTTCCCAGCCCGCCCATCGCGCGCACGAGGCGCTGATGGAATAGCTCCAACCCCGCTGCCTCGTTGTAGGCCGGCACGATCACCGACACGGTCGGCACCAACGACCGATGCATGGCAAGCGGTGTGATGTCGGGCATAGGGACTCCGTTAACCAATAATCGGCACCTTGCGGGCTATAATTGAACCGGAAATGCTGACAGTTGGTTAACGCGGCTAAATTCGCTCCCCGATGGTGGCTGGTCATGCTGCTGGGAGCCCTGGTGCTGACCTCGGCCGCATGGCTGCGGAGCGCCGAATACGACGAGCAGTACACACTTTTTCTCGTGGCCGGCACGCCACGACCTGCCTGGCCGGACACCGTATTCACCGCCGGGATGGTCCCGCGTATCCAGCGCGCTGACGCTGATCTGGCGGCGATCTCGCACGACCTTCGCACGACCGATGTCCATCCCCCGGGGTATTTTTGGGCCTTCGCGGTTTGGCGCAGGATGTTTGGAGCAGGCTTGTTCGCCGGACGGCTGTTCTCGGTCCTGTGCGGGGTGCTGTCCCTCGCGGCAGTGGGCGAGATCGCGCGGCGCTCCGGCATCAGACCGCTGCCAGCGATGCTGTTGACCCTGGGCAGTTACGGGTTCGTCTATACCAATGCGGTCGCCCGCGGATTTGCGCCAGCGCAGACCTTGACGCTGTGCGCGATTGCAATCCTGGTCCGGACGCCAAGCCGATGCGGCAAGCTGGCAGCCGGCGCACTCTTCGGCGCCGCCTGCTGCTGCAACTATCTTGCCATATTCGTTGTGGTGGCGGCTACCGTCTTGGCCGGCGGCTGGCTGGTCCTGCCGGGCGCGGTGCCTTTTCTTGCCTTGGACGCCTGGTTCTTTGCCGCGCAGAGGGGCGCACGAAACGGCCAGTTTCCGCCGTTCGACCTGCTCTCCGCGCTGCCTCGGCTGGCGGTGTACCAGGTGGCCAACATATTCGGTGGGCTGCCGCTGTATCTCGGCGGCCGCGCCAGGATCATTGCCAGCACATTTGTTGCATCGCTGACGCTGGCATTGCTGGTAACTGGCGCGCGCGCTCTGCTGGCCAACCGTCGGCTAGCCGGCTCACGGCCCATTCGTTTGCTGTTCGGCGCTTCGGTCGCTCCCCCGGCCGGCTTGTTGCTGCTCGGCGCATTGTTCAACAATACGCCGATCGAACTGCGCTATTTATCGTTCGGTGTCCCTTTCATTGCGCTGCTGATTGCGTGGGCGACCTCTCCTGACCCTGGCTTCGCCTCAGGATACAGGCGAACGCTGCTGACCGCTGTGGCATCCGCCCAAATTGCCTCGATCCTCGGTCTGCTGTTCGCATCCGCCACCATGCAGCCCGCTCGCGCCACCGCGAAAGCCGCCGGCCGGCTGTCCCGCAACGCCGTAATCCTTTTGCCGCGCGGCAACGACGGCGTTGGGATCGTCGGTGCGTTCGGTCTCGAGGCGGCGCCCGAGATGCCCTTGCTGCTGGTTCGCCCGACCGATTCCGCTGCCCTGATTCGCGCCCACACCCACGGTTACCGCCGTGTCGTCCTAGCCTTGATCGGGCAGGACCGGGACAGTATCGCCAGCCTGCCGCTCATGCGCGCGGCCTTTGCCGCTTCGGACTGGCGCCGCGTCGCAACCGGGTTCAACGTCGAGGCGTATGAACGGTTAGGCGAAGGGGGAGGCGGCGATGTTCTTCGAGAATTTTACCCTGGCGCATGTCCCGGTGCCGGGTGGCTCGATCCGGCTGCGGCATGGTGGGTCGGGTCCGCCCTTGCTGCTGCTGCACGGCAATCCGCAGACGCATGCGATGTGGCACTTGGTGGCGCCAACGCTGGCGAAACACTTCACGGTGATCTGCCCTGACCTGCGCGGCTATGGCTTTTCCCTCCAACCACCCGCGACACCAGATCACGCGCCCTACGCGAAGGTCGAGATGGCGAAGGACATGACGGCGGTGATGGACCATTTCGGTTTCGACCGCTTCAACCTTGCGGGCCACGACCGCGGCGCCAGGCTCTCGCACCGGATCGCGCTGGACTATCCTGGCCGTGTCGAGAAGCTCGCCGTGCTGGACATCATCCCGACGCTAGAGCATTTCGAGCGGGCCGACATGGATTTCGCCCTCGGCTACTATCACTGGTTCTGGTTCGCTCAGCCACATCCGTTCCCGGAGTGGTTAATCAATCGCGCGCCCGAGGACTGGTGGCGCCAGCACACCGGCCGCGATCCGTCAAAGCCCGACCTGTTCCATCCCGACGCACTGGCGGATTATTTCGCCGCTGTTCGCCAACCTGACATGGTGGGCGGCATGTGCGAGGACTATCGCGCCGCCGCCAGCATCGACCTGGAGCATGACCGCGCCAGCCGAGCCGCCGGGGTAAAAGTTCGTTGTCCAATGTTGGTGTTATGGGGCGCCAAGGGGAAAATCAATCAATGGTACGATGCGCTCAGCGTCTGGCGGCAGTACTGCGCGGAGGACGTGTCAGGCGGCCCGGTGCAGTCTGGACACTATATCGCCGAGGAGGCCCCTGGCGAAACCCTGGAATGGTTCGAACGCTTCTTCCGCTGACAGCTCGCGACCGTTCACAATGCAGCGCACATAGAGGGTGCACGTGCGAAGTTGGTGTCGGGTGCAAATACCTCATTAGTGGAACGGTCACCGCGACTTAAGGTGATCTAGCCACGGTTGTCTGCGGGATTCTAATCTGTGGGGCTGCGATGGCTTGATCGGCGTAATTTTTCAGCAGCAGGAGGCATCCGACCGTGGCCATCAAGTGGCATGATCTCATGGTCGGAAACTATTATGACCCGCACGTGCAAATTGCGTGGGCCTCCGAATGGCTTGCCGAGGTGGCGACTGCAACGTCCGAGACCAGGCGCACCTTGTGCCTTAGGCAGGCGGAGCGTTGCCTCGACCTGGTTCACCGGTCGATTTTCACACCGGTCCTTATCGAGGCGACCGGCGCCACGCTCGCATCGCTATCGAGACCTGTCATCCGAGTTCCGGTTTCCGCGGACAGCGCCGCTTTGGAATCCGGAACTCCTGGCCGCAGTCAGAGTGGCCTGCCGCGTCCCGCCGAGGAGCGCTAGATCAACCACGCGTCCGAAATAGCGGGAAGATCGGCCCACTCGGCTGACACCCATGTGCTGAACCCGCGCCAGGCGATGTGCCGGGCCGACCCTCGCTGAGCCGGTCCGGCCAGTCTGCGACGGACGCCACCGGGTTCGTAACCGCCTTGATGGACATCCGCAAGCCGGCCATTCAACGCCGTCCAGACCCTGACCGTGGCCGGACGATGTCGCCGGACAGCGCTTTATTGTATTGTTGAATCCGATACCATTAAGTATGTTATGAAATCATACACTCGGTGAGTATCATGGCCAGCAGTACGGCGTTCCCCGTCGGCACCTATGTCGGAGGTCCCAACGGCAATGACCCCGTGGAAAATGCTCAATTTGAATCCACTCTGGATCAGTTTTCGCAAATCATGGGCGTCCGGCCAAAGTACATGGACGCTTACACCGACAATTCAGCGGGCAATCCATCGACCTGGGTGAGCAACGCGAACTGGGCCGCGTGGTCCTATGCCAAGACCGGGCCTGCTTACGTCGGGCCGGGGTCCGGTATCGTGCCGGTGGTCGGCATTCCGATGTCTTGGAGCGGCGAGAGCGGCAGCAACGTGGATGCCGCTTTCAAGGATATCGCTTCCGGCAAATATGACGCGGCATTCAAGGCAATCGTCGATGCTTGGATAAACACGGGATACAAGACCGTTCAATTCCGCATCGGGTACGAGTTCAATGTCGGAAGCATCCCGTGGGACGTGTTCAATTCGACGGCTCCCACGGCGGCACAGGATTTTGTCGCGGCTTTCCAGAGAATTGCCAATATCGTCCATTCCGAGGCAACCGCGCTGGGCGCGACCGCGCAGGTCGTATGGAACCCCGGAGGCTGGACGTCTGGGAACACGACGCAACTCTATCCGGGGGACCAATATGTCGACGTCATGAGTATGGACGAATACTCATTCACCTGGACAACGGACTTCACAGATTGGTCGACTGGCGGCACGCAGCAGGTCGATCCGGTGACCTGGGTCAATAACCCGATCAACCGGGAACATTTTTGGCAATACGACAACGCCAGCCAGCAAAACCCGACGCCTGGCCTTAGTTCGCCGGGATGGTCGATGCAGGATGCTATCGCTTTTGCCAAACTGCATAATAAACCGCTGTCGCTCTCGGAGACTGGCGCGGGAAACTCCAGTACAAGTCCCGCGTCCTATGGGCCGATAGATGATCCCGACTTCCCAAAATGGCTGTCCAGTGCGCTATCGATGGCGCAAGCCAACGGCGTGACAATCCAGAACGTGAACATCTGGGACGTCGGAAGTGTTTCCTTCAACAGCTCGCGACCCCTGGAAGCGGCGGCATGGGCGAAGTATTTCGGCGCTGGCTCGGTGCCATCCACGGGCTCGTCCCCTCCGCCAACCCGCGCCATTTCGCTATCGGCGCCGGGGACCGTCCAGGAAGCCTCGGTTGGGGCAGGGGTCACGATCTCTGAGAAGATCACCGCCACCAACTTTGCCGGGCCCGTATATCTAGAGGTGCTGACAGCAAGTGGCGCCGTCGAGAGCGGCTATAGAGCAATCACTCTGACCAACGGGGTAGCGACCTCATCGGTCTTTCTGGCCAAGTCAGGTGACAAGATCCACGCGGTCGACAATACCACGGCACCCACGGTAACGGCGGACAGTTCCCCCGTAGTCATTACGGATCCGGTCGCCACGCCACCGTCAACCGTAACGATCGGCACCGGCCCGGACACACTGGCGCTGCAGGTTTCCGAGGACGCCTGGCAAGGCAATGCTCAGTTCACCGTCTCGGTCGATGGCCACCAGATCGGCGGAACCCAGACCACGACCGCCTTGCATTCGTCAGGTCAGACACAGACCTTCAAGGTGATGGGAACGTTTGCTGCTGGCAATCACGTGGCGACTGTCAATTTCCTCAATGACGCATGGGGCGGCACGTCCACCACCGACCGCAACCTTTACGTAACCGGTGCCACCATCGACGGCGCCGTGGTTCCGTCCGCGACCCTTACCGAGCTGGTCCAGGGGCCTAAGAGCTTCAGTTTTCTGGCTCCAGGCGGCTCCGTATCGCAGCCCGCTCCGAACGTCGTCACCGTCAATCGGCCAGCACAGCTATCGGTGGGCGTGCAGACCATCTCCGGAAGTGAAACCGATCCGTCCCAGCCGGTCTTTCTGGATTGGCACACCACCGGTGTGCCCGTGATCGGCGCCAGTGACTGGGTGCCGGCGACGGTCACGCCGAGCGGTCAGTTTTCCGCCTCGGTCACCATCGATCATCCAGGGGTCCAGAGCACGATGTTCTATCATGCCGGGTCCGGCCCGGTGGTGGCCGCATGGACAGGCACGCCAAGCTAGCATCGCTTGTCGATCGGCCAAGCAGCGGCTGGCAAGGCACTCGTCGAAGTTCAGTCAGCCGTCCGCGGGAGATTTTCGCGACGCGCAATCTCGGGCAATCGCCGGTCTCCACCTCGACGCTAAGCAACGCGCCACGCACGGGGATGCCGACGTCCGGCATCCCCACCGAATCCAATCAGTGCAGCAGCGAGGCGCTCCCCGCAATCGACGCGCCTCGCGGCACGTGTTTGCGGATTCCGGACACCAGTATCAGCCCGGCAGCCGCCAGCATGACACACCCGGTGACCAACATCGGCACCATGTAGCCGCCGGTCGCGTCGCGCAGCACGCCGGTGACCTGCGGCGCCGCGTAACCCGCGATGTTGGCGACCGAGTTGATGAAGGCGATGCCGCCCGCCGCAGCGGCCGCCCCCAGATACGCCGTCGGCAGATTCCAGAACACCGGCAGGCTCGATGCGATGCCGAAAGTGGCGACGCAGAAGGCCCCGATGGTGAGGTAGATGTTCCCAAGCACAAGTCCGGCGACCATGGCGCCGATCCCGGCCAGGGCGGTCGGCAGCACGACATGCCAGACCCGCTCGCCGGTCCGGTCGGAACTGCGGGAGAACAAAATCATTCCAATGCAGCCACAAATATTCGGCAGCACAAGCACATAACCGATCGTGGTGTTCGACAAGCCCAGCGATTTGACGATCAACGGCAGAAAGAACGACATCGCGTAGACACCGTATGCCATCCCGAAATAGGCCAAGGTCAGGACCAGCATCTGTGGATTGGCGATCGAACTCAGCACCCCCTGGCCGTGCCCGGACTTGGCGGCGGCTTCCGAGTCAAGCCGCTGCTGCAACCAGGTGCGCTCCTCCGGAGCCAGCCAGTGGGCGTCTATCGGACAGTTGGACAGGATGACGAGCCCATAGCAGGCAAGCAGAACCGCGGGGATACCTTCGACCAGGAAGATCCATTGCCATCCGGCAAATCCAAACATACCGTCCAGTTTCAGCAGGTTACCGCCGAGCGGGCCGCCAAGCACACCGGAAAAGGCGCCTAGGGCGTAGAAGATGCCCATCATCCGGCCGCGATGCGAGGCTGGGAACCAGCACGTCATGAAGTAGGCCACGCCGGGGAAAAATCCCGCCTCGGCGATGCCAAGAAGGAAGCGGACGAATACAAAACTGGTTTCGCCGGTGATGAACGCCGTGCCGGCCGAACAAAGGCCCCAGGTCGCCATGATGAGGCTGATCCATACGCGTGCACCAATTCGGGCAAGCATTAGGTTGGCCGGGAACTGAAACAGCACGTAACTCCAGAAGAACGCGCCGGCACCGAGGCCGTAAGCGCTTGCGGTAAGTCCAAGCTCCTTGTTCATGGTCAATGCCGCCATCGACACATTAAAACGGTCGAGCGCATTGATCATGTAACCAATGCTGAGAAATGGGATCAGGCGCCATGCGACCTTCCGCATGACCGCGTTCTCAAAATCCGGCATTATTCCTCCCGTAGGCCTTGTAGTCTGTGACCCAGCTTACGGTCGTGCCAGGACAGACGCTAGTCGAGCGGGATGCCGGGGAGGCAGCGAGCGATCACAATGCGATGCGAGAGGCGGGCGCCATAGGGTGCCGCAGCCGGCGACACCAGGAACCGCAGCTCAGTTCGGGGGCAGGGGCCTTGGCGTGCGCTCGGCCCCGGTGGCGGGAAGAAACCCGTAGGCCGCGTAAGCATCCTGGCCAGGTTGCGAACCCAGGAAGCCGATGAAGGCCGCGGCGGCGACGGGATGCGGTGAGTCGTTCAGGGCGGCCGCGACATATGCGACCTGATCGGCGGCATTCTGGTCGGGCGGCAAGGGAATACTCTCGATCGCCGCGCCTCCTGCCACCGCTGCCAGTGTCTCGGTACGCCAGACCAAGCCGACATCGGCGTGACCGTTCTCGATCCCAGCCGGAATCTCGCGGTGATGGACGGTGGTGAAATGTACGTTCGGAGCGCCGTCGCAGTCCGCGCAGTCCGCGCCCGGCGATAGCGCAACCCAAAGACCCTGCCGCTGCAATATCGGCTTGGCGTAGAAAGACATGATCCCCTCGGTCAACGGATTAGGCAGCATCACCCGCAAGTCCGCGCGCGTCAGGTCATGCAGATCGCGGACGCCCCTCGGATTGCCCTTGGCGACCATGAGTTCGAGCGCATTGTGCATGTAGACGATGTAGCTCGACACCTGCCCGGTCTCGCGCAGTTGCGCCGTGCTGACCGTCGCGAAAACGTCCGGATGCAGCATTAGGCTGACATCCCCAAGGCGCCAGCCGCCGGCCTGGATCGCCTTCAGGATCATGCCCGGCGGCAGCGTCATCAGGCCGACCCCCATGCCGGGATGCCGCGCCTGAAAGTCACCGATCACTCGGGTCATGGCAAAGAACTGGTTGCCAGCCACCCACACCGTCAAGTCTGCGTTCGCCATCCGCTTGAATGCGGCCACGCCGTCGAGTTGTTTGCCGTCGGCCTCGAAGAACCGCAGATCAGCCTCATGGCCGGGCGGAATTGCCACCGGTTCAGCGGCACAGGCACTGCGCGTCACGGCGAAGCATGCGGATCCAAACGCTACCATCAGCAGCAAAAGTACCCGCAACATGTGCGGGACTTTGTGCCAGCTCGTTTCTGCAACTTTCATCACGGGTGGACGTACGAAAAGCCCATCATCTGTAGCCGCACGAGTTCGGCCACGCCGCTCGGGACGATGTCCTCCTCGGTTACGCCATACAGAGTGTGCCAGTCGATGTGCCGCTCATCCAGCGTGTTCTGGCAAATCAGGAAGCGGACGCCGTCGGCTTTCCTGGCGTCGATCGACTGCGCGAGTTTTTCATCGGTGCTCGCCATCGAAAACAAGAGGATGCCGTCGCCATGATCGACCACGCGGATCTCGATATGGTCCTTACCGAGGGCGGCGACGTGATTGCGGAGATTGTTTAGAATCTTCTTGAAGTAGGCGGCGTTGTCGGGGCCGCCGCCGTCGTTGTGATAGACCACCTTCTGGTCGACGTAATAACCCGGTGGCGCCGCGGCCCTCGCGCTGGTCGCAAATATCGCGGCCAGGATCAGGGCAAAACTCATTCCGACAACTCGCCTCATGGCACTGTCCATTTCAGTTTCTGGTGGGATCGGTGGGCTTGCCAGGATCGGCCGTTGTGCCCGCCGCGAGCATTCGCAGGCGGCGCACGGCATCCCTGATGGGCTGGAATGGCCCAAAGCGGTGCTGCTCTTCGCTGAATTGATCCGGATACGGTCCGTATGGGGCGTCCACCGGCTTTTGCAGCAGGTATGGGAAATCGTGGTTGAGGCCCTTCATGTGGGGCCGCGCCTGGACTCTCGACGAAGCCGGCGACATCCCATGCCTCTTCGTTCGTCAGTGCCGGAGTCTTCCAGGTGGTGCCCGCCGGCATGTTGGCGTGGACGAAACCCGCGATGGTAACAAGCCGCGCCATGCCGGCGCCATCGTTGAAGCTGTCCGGTCCCCAAAGCGGTGGGAACACATAGCCCCGGGCGTCGCCGACCGCCCCGCTGCGCTGGCCAGCGCCGTTCGCGCCGTGGCACGCGGCACAGTTCCGCTCGTACACCGCGGCGCCGAGCTTCGGGTCCGCGGCCCGGTCCAGCAGCGGCAGCTCTGGCGTGCCGCGTCCAGCGGTCACGGACCCGACTGGGATCGCCGTGGACAGGAATTTCATGTACACCACCAGGGCTCGCATGTCGGGTCCGTCGACCGGCAGTTCACGGCCATTCAAACTGCGTGTCATGCACCCGTTGATGCGGTCCTCGATGGTACCCACGCGTCCCTCGCGGCTCCGGTATTGCGGGAAATCCGCGAACACGCCAACGAAGGGTAACGCGAATTCGCCGGTGCCTGCATTCAGGTGGCAGCTTTGGCACGACAGATTATTGCCGGCAAACCTGCGTGCCGGGTCCGCCACCTCGGGTCCGATCAGCTTAGGCGTCGCAATGGTCAGCTCTCGTCCAAGACGGACCGTATGTCCCCACACGTCGTCGGCCAGCCCATCCACCGCGGGCGCGGGCCACGGTTCGGCGACCAGTCGCCCGGTAAACAGCAGCACGCCGAGACCCACGAACAGGATGCCGAGACGATGTCTTCGCATCCCGCTGCAATAGCGGGATTGTACGGTCCCGCGAAGCCGGCATGTCGAACTTGAAGGCGGGTGCAGGCGTATCGGCCAGCCGGACCAGTCACGTGACTTCAAATATTCACGCCGGCTCAGTCTTGAATCCCAGGGATACGCCGTTCATGCAGTAGCGCAGCCCCGTCGGTCGCGGGCCATCGGGGAACACGTGGCCAAGATGCCCGCCGCAGTTGCCGCAGTGAACCGAGGTGCGCACCATGCCCACGGAAACATCCCTCTGCTCGCCCACCGCCTTCGCCAACGGCTCCCAGAAGCTCGGCCATCCGGTATGGCTGTCAAATTTCGTCGTGGAAGAGAAAAGGTCCTGAGCGCAACCCGCGCATGTGAACGTGCCACGCCGCTCCTCATGCAACAGCGGGCTGGAAAAGGGTGGCTCGGTCGCGCTCTGCCGCAGTACCGCATACTGGACCGGCGTCAGTAGTTTTCGCCATTCCTCATCGGTGTGTGTCACCGGAAAGATTTCAACCACGGCATCGGCGCGCGATTCACCGCTCCACCAGGGGAAGGTATAGGCGCCCACCGCGCCGACCGCCCCGCCCGCCATCAAAAGGCGTCTCGTCAACATTCGTATTGCCCCTCACACAAATCGCGCCAGCAGCGCGCGGCGCTTCTGCACCATGAGACGTGGCAACCCGCGATAAATTTCAAGGGAAATGGAATTTTGATCATTCGGATGGTGTCGCCGACCGCCTTGGCACTCCGCGGTGTCAGGTCCGAGGAGCGTGCTGAACTTCATTCGGCAGCGCCACTGGCATCCAGCTTTGCTTCTTGTCGCGCTCCACGAGCAACGCGGCATAGGGCAGCTTGGCGTCCGTCCGAGCCTGTAGCTCCGCCATGGCCTCATCCGGCGTCGACACGAGCTTTTGCTGGACCCGCAGGATCACATCGCCCTTTCGCAGCCCGCTGTCGGCCAGGCTTCCGGACGGATCGATGGCATCGACGACGATACTTGGCTTCTTGCCTGCTCCCGGCTTCCCCGCCGTAAGGTGAAGGCCAATGGTTTTCGCCGGAGCCGTTTGCTTGATCGTTGGCTGTGCCCCAACCAGTGGCAGCACCGGCACCTCCACCGTCGACATCTGCCCGCCCCGGTTAATCCCCAGTGCCACGCGGTTGCCGACGGTGGCAGCCGCCGCCTTGCGGGCCAGGTCCCGCGAGTCCAGCACCGTTTCCCCATCGAATGTCCTAATGACGTCGCCAGGCTGGATTTTGCCCTCCAGCGTTTCCGCCTGTGCCGTCAATCCGATGACGAGCGCCCCCCCAGGCTCGGCAACGCCGATCGCCGCGGCCATCAGCTCAGGGACCTGCTGGGTTAGGAGCGGCAGCCTGCCGGCTTCGACCTTGCCGCGCTCTTGCAGCCGCTTGAGCACGAAACCTACGACATTGGACGGAATGGCGAAGCCGACGCCCGCCGATCCCGAATATGTCCCGGGTGCGTACAGCAGGCTGTCCATGCCGATAACCTGACCCGACAAGTTGAGCAGCGGTCCACCCGAGCTGCCGTGATTGATCGCCGCGTCCGTCTGGATGTATTCGTCGAACGGGCTTTCCTGGATGTTGCGATTCGTTGCGCTGACGACGCCGGCCGAAACACTGCCCCCGAAGCCGAAAGGATTGCCGATTGCGATCACCGAGTCGCCGACGCGCACCTTGTCACTGTCGCCAAACGTCAGCGCCGGCAGATCCTTACCCGCATTGATCCGCAACAGCGCAATATCTGTCTCACCAGCCGTAATGATCAGCTCCGCGCGATAGCGGCCGCCGTCCGTGGTGCCCACGAACACAGCAACCGCGTTCTCGACGACGTGGCGGTTAGTCGCGATCAGTCCGGACGGGTCCACGACGTATCCCGAGCCGATCTCGATGGTGGGAGCGGTATTGTGTACGACGATGATTCGCACGACCCCGTTTTGCACCTTGGCGACGACGTCGGCGATTCTGTCGGGCGGCGGGTCCGCTCGCGCTGGAGTTGACGCGGACACGGCAAAGACAACCGCCGCCAGCAACGCGATGAAAGTGCAGCGCCGCAACGAGGCGCAAGTGGAGGTCGTGGCCTCGGCCGATGGCATCATGGAGCTCCTTTGGTCCGACTTTTCTCTACCGGCACCGCGTCGAATCCCGCGATACGCTGACGATGCCGGTGATCTTAGCTGCTTCGCAAGGACCGAACAGCAAAATGATCGCTTCACCCAATGGGACCGGGACCGAAAGAAAGCGTCGCTGCGTCGTTGCCGTTCGTTGCCGGTTCGTGATCCATGCGCGGCCCGAAGCGCTCGGTGAGCACCGGGCCGAGTATTGCGGTGGTCAGCATCAACACGAGCACCGCGTTCAGCATGCCCTGATCGATCAGCCGCTGTCCTTGTGGATCGAACGTGTCGTAGGCGACAAGAGCGGCGGCGAGCGTTGCCGCCACCTGGGGCAGCGTCAATGACCACATCGTTAGCTTTGCCGGTTTCGAGTAGCCGAAGGCGCGCGCCGCGATCTCAACCGCCAGCCACTTCCCAAGCAGCAGCGCCCCGATGATGCCCGCAACCAGAGGGAAATCGCCGGTGATGCTGGAGACAAACACCGGCGGATCGATCAGGAACCCGGTCACGATGAAAAACATCGGGACGAAGAAGGTATTTCCGACGAAGTCGAGCTTCTCTTTCGCTGGCTGGTTCTTCACTGCCGAGTTCACCGCGAGGCCGGCCAGGAACGCTCCGACGATGCCCGGCAGGTTGATAAGCTGCGCGAACAGGCCCGCGACCGCGACCATGGCCAGCATCAGGATAAAGTATGCGTCTTCCTGCCTCTCGGCCTGCTTCAGCAGAAAGGCTCCGGCCCGGCTGAGACCGATCAGGACCAGCGGCACGAAGACCGCGATCTCCCCCATCTGTATCAACAGACCCGACACGGAGAAGCCGCTCTGGTAGGTCGAGAGACAGACTGCGAAGACGATGAGAGACAGTGTGTCCGAAATGACCGTGGCGCCCATCGTCACGGTGATTGGTTCAAGGCGGGTGAGACCTAGGCGCACGACGATCGAACTGCCGAGCAATGTGTGCGAGGCCAGCAACGATCCGAGTACAACAGCCGCGAGCGGCCCGTAACCCAGCATCAGTCCCACCAAGGTCCCGAGTATCTGAGGCAGCAGGGTAGTCAGCAGACCGAAGATCATGGTCCTTCGGCCGGCATTGCGAAACTGTACGAGGTCGATCTCCAGGCCGGCGAAGAACATCAGCAGCAGCTTGCCGATCTCAGCGAGGAAGTCCGCGATCGGCCTGTTTTGCCCGATCAGATCCAGGCCGTGCGGCCCGAGCAGCACACCGCACAGCAGCAATCCGACCACGGCCGGAAGTCTGACCCGGCGGGACAACGGCGGCACACCGACGATGACCGCGAGTCCGAAGGCAAATTTCGCCAGTGTCGGCAGCGCCAGATCATGAGCACGCAGGTGGGCAATGAAGTCCATCTGATCGTTCCGACCGAATGTGGAGAGCCGGGGCTGATCCCAATCGCACGACCCTGCTCGGTTTTCAATCTCCCGGCATGCTTATGACGACAATGCCGGTGATCTTGCCCTCGGGGTCAAAGCCGAACAGGAGGCTCGCCGCATCGCCACGCGGAAAAATCAGCTTCACCCGGTAGAACGTCTGCGTGTCGATCGTGCGTTTTTGCATGATCTCGGCGCTCGTCGGCGATGCCCCGTATTGCCTTACTTGCCGCGACATGTCCTGCACGGCCCTGTCGGTCAGTTGGGCGTTATACCCGTCGGCGTACCGCGCGCGGTCGATCGTGCCAGCCTGCATCTGGGAAAACCATTGCAGTGCGATGGCCCTCATGCCGTCCTCAGTCGGCACGGTGTATGATGGCGCCGGATCGGCGATCGCTCCGCCGCCCGCGGTGGCGAACGACAGGGCCGCAGCCAGGACGATGCCACCGAACAATCTCATCCGTGCCGTTCTTCGTCTAGACGACGCGTCAAACTACCTGTCACCCGCGAGCAATCGGGGGATGGCCGAACCCATCCCCCGCCGTTTCGCGCGTGTTGGATTATCCGCCAGCGCCGACGGTTCCATGTGGCTGCTGCATGTTCCGCAAGATAGGGAGCGGGTTCTCCGGATTCTGCAGGTTGGGAACCAGGTCGGTCGAAGCGCCGCCTGGGGACCGCTTGATGTTGGGAAATTTCATGATCGACTTGTCAAAGTCCAGAATTACCGGCTCGATCAGCGCCAGCACCCAGCCATTGTCCTGGCCGGAATATCTGCCCGGCGAAGTCGTCAGCACGCGCGCCGGAGCCGCCCCGTTGAACGTCATGTCGTATTTCTCGTATGGATCCATCGTCAGATTGTAGGTCGCGCCGATCGCACCGAGATTTGCTTCCGAACCGAGCCAGGAATCCTTCGCGGTGTAGAGATATTTCCAGGCGATGCGCACCCATGGCTCCTTCGGGTCACCGCCAATATCGGCCCGCGCACCATTGAACGTCTCGCCGTCGACATAGATCCACGAGGTGCGGGCCGAGTGTTCCGCCTTGCCCAGGATGTAGGCACTGTTGTCGATACTGTCGAAATAGATCGGCTTGTTATCGTTCCCGACCCACTCATGCGGCGGGGGAGTCAGTCCGACCATCGTGGCAAGCGTCGCCCAGGCGTCGATGTGTGACATCATCTCGCCGAACTTCGCCCCAGCCTGAATGTGTTTCGGCCACCACATGATCCCCGGCACGCGCCAGCCGCCCTCGAACGGTGACCCCTTCTCGCCACGGAACGGCGTGGTCCCGGCATCCGGATACGCGTCAAGCCAAGCGCCATTGTCGGCGGTCACGATAACGATCGTATCGGGCGCGACCTGGCGGATGGTGTCCATGATCTTACCGATGTCGGCATCAAGCTCCATCAGCGAGTCCGAGTAGTCCCCGAGATGCGAGCGGCCGGCGAAATCCGGCGCGGCATTGGTCGGATTGTGCATCTTGAGGAAGTTCACATCCATGAAGAACGGCTTGTCGCTGTTCGCGTGCTTCTTGATGTAGTCGACCGCGCTGTCGGACTGGCGCTCGTCAAAGGTGGTGAAACTTTCATAATTGATCGTGCCGACACTCCTGGCAGGCTGTCCGGCGACGCCTTCCCATTCCCCCAGGTTCACATTCTCAGAGAACATTCTGGCGAATTGCGGATTATAAGACGGGAACCAGGGATGGAACCACTTGCTGGTGTCGTCGTAGGTATATACCCCAGCATAATAGGCGGCGAAATTTTTCATTTCGTCGAAGCCATGCTCGATCGGATAGGCTTCGGGTTTGTCTCCCATGTGCCATTTGCCTGAGAAGTATGTCGAATAGCCATTCTTCTGGAAGAACTCAGCGATCGTCGGGGTTTCCTTGTGCAGGAAGTTCTCGTCCCCGGGTGCAACCACGATCGACAATGCCGACCGGATCGGAATCCTCCCGGTCAGAAACGAGGCTCGGCCGGCGGTGCAGCTCGCCTGGCCATACCAGTTGGTGAAGACTGCTCCCTCGCTAGCGATCTGGTCGACATTTGGAGTTGGATGACCCAGAGCGGCTCCGCCGCCTGAATATGCGCCGAAGTCGTTCCAACCAGTATCGTCGGTCATCAGCATGACGACGTTGGGCCGCTTTTGTGCCTGCGCGACGGTAGAGACCAGCGGCAGCGTAAGCCCGATGGCCAACGCGGCAACGACCTGTGATGATTTCAACTTGATGGCCATTCAGAGCCTCCATTACGTGTCGGTTCCGCGGACGGCATCGTTGTTTCTCCTCGATGGCGTATGTAATGCTTCGGCAGCGTATTCTCCGGCTAGGCTCGACGAGGTCCGCTCAACGACACCTCGACCTGCCGATTTCTCGTGAGCCCTTCGGGCGTGTTGTCGACCGCGACCGGGTTGACTTAGGCCCCACCCTGAACAGGGCGGCGGTCGCCAGTGGTGCCAATCAAGCGGGCGGGAGGCTAACTGTCATGTCGCCCTCGTTCCCTGCAATAGTGTTCAGTTCACAGGGTCTCCAATCGCCAGCTTTCACGCATCCAACCCGACAGCGGGATCCGTGCCTATGCAAATCCGGCAAAGCATGACGGCCCTCTCCTCCGGCAGCACGAACATTTGGTCGGCTGCCGGAGGTATCCATTCAGGAGCTTTCGTAACTACCGCGGCAGGTCCACCGCATAGGCGCGGAACGGCCCGGGCTTGGCGCGTTTCTCCGGCGGATCGAACAACGTCCCGAGCTGGCCTTCCAGCACCCAGGCCACGTTGCCAATTTGCCAGACTGAGACCGGCTGTTTGAAGCCACCCTTCACAGTCTTGACCTCGGCATTGTCGCCGTTGATTTCGATGACGTCGAAACGACCGGCATCAGCGCCTTCAACCACCAGCAATCCGTTCTTCCCGTAAGCGCGCATCCCGTCCGGATGTTCGAAGCCCGCCGTCGTCTTGAGCTGGGTGATCTTGCCGGCTTTGCCGCCTTGGCCCATCTCAACACGGAACAGCTTTCCGGTGGCAAAGGTGTTGACATAGAGATTCCCGTCCGGCGCTACCGTAATGCCGTCGAGGCCCGGACCCTCGCCGCCGCTGAACCCGGGATCAGTCGCCCACACCTCGAGGGAACCGGCGCCCGGGGTAAGCTTCAGGATGTGCGGCTGGAATGACTCTGCCACGTACACCGCCCCGTCAGTGCCGACTGCCATGTCGTTGCAAAGCGACTTTTCGCCCGGCAACGGCCAACTGCCTTTCGCGGCACCCGTCTTGAGGTCAAACGCCTTCAGGGATACTGGCTTGTCACCAGCGGGCGGCTTGATACCGAAGGCGGTCAAATTGCTCGAGCACACCCACAGCGTGCCGGACTTTTCGTCGGCCAACACGCCCAGCGTGGACATTGAATCGCCTGCGCCCGGCTTGATCCACAGCTCCGCGGTGGTCGCCCCGGCCGGAACGCGGAAAATCCCGCCGCCATAAAGGCTGCCGGCATAGATCGTGCCGTCCGAGGTCGCGGTCAGGCTCTCGGGATAGGCGTGATCGCCGGGAAAGGTGATCTCCGTCCGATCCGCTGCCCGCGCCGGCATCTGCCAGGCAAGGCTCGCCGACAGAACGGCGGCACTAAGATGGATGGTTTTCATCCGTTTCGTTCCTCCCATGTGGCCGGACAGGTCCCGGCGCCGCAAATCTACCCGCTCGAGGCCTTAATGCCACCCCCCCAACGGGGTTCGGCCTGCCATCCGCGCTGCCGCCGGGATGCTACCGAGCAGCGGGCACATCAAACATCTGGCCCCGGATGCGGCGCATCACTGCTTCAACGCTGCATCCGCATCAACTGATCCATGGGCATCATGTTATGGTTCAGGTGCGACATGATCCAGAGTGAACCCGTCAGCAGCAGCAGGACGATCAATACGCCGAAGGCAAGCGCCATCACATTGTTGACGTTGTCGGGGCCGGTCGTGATGTGGAGAAAGAAGACCAGGTGAACGCCCATCTGCGCGATCGCGAGAACGACCAGCGCAACCGGAATACTGGGCCCCCAGACCAGGGTCGTGCCCGAGACGAAAAAGGCCACGGCGGTGAGCAGCGTCGCGAGACCGAGCCCGATCAGGTAGCTGCCCACTCCCTCCGTCTCGTCGCCCGGTGCGCTGTCCGCCTCGCTGTGATCCGAGTGGCTCATTGTCCAGCTCCCATCAGGTAAACCACGGTGAACAGCGCGACCCAGATGATATCAAGGGTATGCCAGAACAGGCCGAAGCACAGCACGCGCCGCAGGATATCAGGGCGGTATCCCTTGGCGAAAACCTGCGCCATCATGGTCAGCAGCCACAGCAGGCCGGCCGTCACGTGCAGACCATGGCAGCCAACCAGCGTGAAGAATGCCGAGAGAAATGCGCTCCTCGTGGGACCCGCTCCTTCAGCGATCATGCCGGCGAACTCGCGGATTTCGAGGCTAAGAAATGCGGCGCCAAGAACGAATGTCACCGCCATCGCACCGTAAAACCACAGCCCCCGACGCGCCCGCGCCCCGATGCTGGCTAGACCGCAAGTAAAGCTCGACAGCAGCAGGCACGCAGTCTCCAGCCCGACACTGCCCAGATGGAACAGGTCCTTTCCGCTCGGCCCGCCCGCTGTTTCCCCGACCAGCACGGCGTAGGCCGCGAAGAAGGCGGAAAACATGATGATATCGCTGAGCAGGAAAATCCAAAATCCGTAACCAACGACGATACGTTTGTAAGCCAGGTCCGTGGGCGCATGCCGGACCTCCCGTTCGTTTCCGATACGATTCGGATCAGCTTGACCCGCCGCCGCCTGGTACGCGCTCATGGTGTGACCTGCACACGGGCGAGCGCCTCCCCGCGGGCGGTTCGATTGGCCCGGTCGAGGCGCGCGACGGTATCAGCCGGGATCACATACTCGTCCTGGTCCCTCCAGGCGAAGATGACGAACGTCGCATAGGCACCGACCGCGGAGGCGGCTACCAGCCACCAGATGTGCCAGATCAGCGCGAAACCCATGAAGGTGGCGAAGAAGGCACAAATGAAACCGGTTGGACTGTTGCGCGGCATCTCGATCGCCGCATAGGCCGGTTCCTCATCGCGCCCGGCATTCTCGCGTGCACGTTGTTTCATGCCCCAGTAGGCATCCTCGCCCTCGATGGTTGGCAGCACAGCGAAGTTGAACGCGGGCGGAGGCGAGGCTGTCGCCCACTCCAGCGACCGGCCCTGCCACGGATCGCCCGTCAGGTCGCGCAGTTCCTCGCGGCGGCGAATGCTGACCGTGAGCTGCACAATCTGCAGAATGATGCCGGCGAAAATGATCGCCGCTCCGGCCGCCGCGATCAGCAGCCATGGATGCCAGGCTGGGACGTCATAGTGCTGCATGCGGCGCGTCATGCCCATGAGACCGAGCACGTAGAGCGGCATGAACGCGACGTAGAAGCCAATGATCCAGCACCAGAACGCAGCCTTGCCGAGGCCTTCATGCAGCCGGAAGCCAAACGCCTTGGGAAACCAGTAAGTGTAGCCCGCGAAGGCGCCGAACACCACGCCGCCGATGATGACGTTATGGAAGTGGGCGACGAGGAACAGACTGTTGTGCAACAGGAAATCCGCTGGCGGCACGGCTAGCAGGACGCCGGTCATGCCGCCGACCACGAACGTGACCATGAAACCGATCGACCACAATACGGATGCGGAATAAACCACCCGTCCACCGTACATCGTGAATAGCCAGTTGAAGACCTTCACGCCGGTGGGTACCGCGATGATCATCGAGGCGATGCCGAAAATCGCGTTGACGTCGGCGCCGGCACCCATGGTGAAGAAGTGGTGCAACCAGACGGTGAACGAGAGTACGCAAATGACCATCGTCGCCGCGACCATCGACCGGTAGCCGAACAACGGCTTGCGCGAGAAGGTCGAAATCACTTCCGAATAGATGCCGAACGCCGGCAGAATAAGGATGTAGACCTCGGGATGTCCCCATGCCCAGATCAGGTTCATGAACATCATCACGTTGCCGCCGGCTTCATTGGTGAAGAAATGGAAGCCGAGGTAACGGTCCAGCAGCAGCATCGCCAATGTCGCCGTAAGGATGGGGAAGGCGGCAACGATCAGCAGGTTGGAAGCGAGCGTCGTCCAGCAGAACATCGGCATTCGCATATACGTCATGCCGGGGGCGTGCATCTTAAGCACCGTCGTGACCAGGTTGACGCCCGTCAGTAATGTTCCGACACCGGAGATCTCGAGCGACCACAGATAATAATCAACGCCGACACCCGGTGAATAGGTGATTTCGGACAGCGGTGGGTATGGCAGCCAGCCTGTTCGGGCAAACTCGCCCACCACCAGCGACACGTTCACCAGCAACGCTCCGGTCGCGGTGAGCCAGAAGCCGACCGAGTTGAGCGTTGGGAACGCCACGTCGCGGATGCCGAGCTGCAGCGGGACGGCGAAGTTCATCAGGCCGATCATGAAGGGCATGGCAACAAAGAAGATCATCAGCGTGCCGTGCGCCGAGAAGATCTGGTCGTAATGTTCCGGCGGTAAGTACCCCGGAGCCTGAAATCCGAGCGCCTGCTGCGAACGCATCATGATCGCATCAGAGAAACCACGCAGCAGCATCACCATCGCCAGCAGGGTGTACATGATCCCAATGTGTTTGTGGTCGACGCTAGTGATCCACTCGCGCCACAAGTACGGCAGCCAACCTTTCAGCGTTATCAAGACGAGGACCGCGAAGATGACCAGACCGACAACGGATGCCGCCACCAGCGGGATCGGCTGGTCGAACGGAATGGCCGCCCAGGAGAGCTTGCCCAGCATGTTCATTGCTCCGTCCGCGGAGATACGGTGCGATCAGGTCGTCCGGTCTGCGGGCCGGGTCCCGGCGGTAGTTCCTGTGTGGTGATCTTCTGGAACAGACCCGGATCGGCCGCGCTGAAGGTGAACGGCGCGACGTTGACGCTCTGGTTGGTCAGGCCCGCGTAGCTGGTGGCATCCAGCGTCGGTCCCGTCTTGCGCGTCGTCTCGACCCAGGCGGTAAACTCGTCGGCCGGCACTGCGCGCACGTCGAAATGCATGTCGGAAAATCCATCGCCGCTGTAGTGGCTCGATAGTCCGCGGAAGCTGCCCGGCGCGTCTGCCTGTAGGTTCAGTCGGGTGGTCATGCCGTTCATGGTGTAGATCATGCTGCCGAGTTGCGGGATGAAGAAGGCGTTCATTACGCTGGCGGATGTCAGCGAAAAGCGGATCGGCACCGCGGCGGGAACCACGAGCTGGTTGACGCTGGCAATCTTCTGGCTCGGGTAGATGAACAGCCACTTCCAGTCCAGCGACACCACCTGGACATCCAGCGGCGGTGTGTCGGATGCCAGAGGCTCGGCCGGATCGAGCTCGTGCGCTCCGATCCAGGCGACGCCGCCAAGCAGAATTATCACCAGCAGCGGGATAGCCCAGACGATGAGCTCGAGGCGGCCGGAGTAGGCGAAGTCGGGCAGATAGCGCGCCCGTGTGTTGGAGGCCCGAAACCACCACGCGAAGGCAAACGTCGCGGCGATCGTCGGGACGACGATGGCGAGCATGATCGCCAGTGAGTCGATCAATATCGTCTTTTCGGCAATTCCGACCAGGCCTTGTGGGTCCAGGACGGCAGGCTGGCAGGCCGCCAGGGCAATCGGCGCGACGACGACAGCGCGGCGGGCGTTGCGGACCCTCGGCGACCGAGGGCCTCGCGAAGGTTCCAGACTGTCAGGCAGCCCGTCTGGCTCTACACGCATCGCGATCTTCCCCACGTCGCCGCTGAAACCTTGCGATCTTATGGCAGGTAAACCCAGCATCATTGCGAAGGTCAAGTGTTCAGCGGTTTCGTGGCCCCCAGCCATCATATTTGGCATCGCACGGCAGCATGATCGTTGCCGCCTGGGGTTGGAACCTCCCCTGCATTGCGGGTGCATTTGATTGAGGTCAATGCATCTGCATCGCAATTCGCGTAGCAACCAGGCTCATCCACATGTGGAGGCTAATGATGCGGCTCATCCATGAGGTGATCGACGATTTGCGCGAACTGCCGGACGAAAACGTGAGCCCAATCGCTGCCGCGCTTGAAGAACTTCTTGGCGGCGAGCGCGGCACCTTGGCTGATCTGGCCGATCGGTTTACCAAACTCGGGCTCGGGCGCATCATGGCGTCCTGGATCGGTGACGGGCCGAATTTGCCGATAAGCTCGTCAGACCTGCGCCATGTTCTCGGCGACGAGCGCGTTGGGGACTTTGCCACGTTGGCTGGCTTGTCGTCGGGCGATTTTCTCGTCCACTTCGCCCGTATCCTGCCGGCCGCGGTTCACCTCATGTCGGCGTCCGGCAGGTCAGAGGATGCGGGCTGATCCGATTGATCGCCCGGGTTCCGATTGCCGCCGGGCTGGCGTGCGGCGTGAAACCGCGTTGGCGCCGAGCTTCGAGCTGGCAAGGAAAGACTTTGCCAGCTCGGCTATCGATCGTCTGTCGCGAGAACGGTCCGGCGCGGTTAGACCGGGGCGACCCTGATCCGGTTTATCACGGCGGCGACCCCGGGCACCGCCCACGCCGCGACCTCTGCCTCCGCACGTTCGGCGACAGTTCGAGCAGAACCAGACAAAACGACCCTGTGGTCATGCACCGTGATCAAGACGCGATGGGAACTCAGCAGCGCGTTCAGTGTGAACGCCTCGGCGATCTGCTGGCTGACGCGGCGCGCGATCACGTCACTTTCAATGGCGATATTGTTGCTGAACCCGCGGATTCCGTTCAAGCGTCTGATGGTGTCCGCCGCGGCCCGCTTCTGGTACGGCGCCTCAACCGCCCCTTCGAGTATCAGCCATCCGTCCCGTGCGACTGGCCTGATCTTGTTGCCTGGCAGAAGGGTGTTTCGTTTGAGAGCCGAAAGCGCCGACCGGACCAGATCCGCATCGGATAAGCTGTCAGCGCCGAGTGTATCGCTGCCTGGTTTGCTGGTAGCGGAGGCGCGCACCCTGACCTTGGCATCCTGACCCCCATCGCCGCCCGAAAGCATGGTCATGCCATCTCCCGCGGCCACTGTGACGTTCCATCTGTCGAGCACGGAATCCGCTGGGAGCCTTGTCTCAACATCCTGAGAAAGCGGAAGATACGAGCACATTTCACCCTCTTTTGCTTCGACCGGATGGGCAATTGGCTGTTTTACGCCATGGTTCCTGCCGGCCGCACAACCAAAGCTAGCGGAATAATCAGCAGCGGCATTGACCTGGATCAATCCATTTACGCGACAGCGGCCGCATGACCGGTAGCAACGAGGGCGCCGACGGCGGTCGCCGCCTTGGGAAACAACTGATATCGGATAGTCGGCGCGGGGGCGCTGGAATGTTGCTTTTCAGGATGCACCGAGAACCCGCAAAGCTGGGAATATACCTATGACCGATTTTCCCGACGATGACTGGCGGTCTGAACACGATCGCTCCCGGCTTGCGTCGTGACTGCGTAGGCATGGAACCGCGCATTGTCACTCTGACCCTCAATCCCGCCGTGGACATCGCTTCGACGGCCGCAGCGGTGCGACCAACCCACAAGGTGCGCACATTCGACGAGCGGCTCGATCCCGGAGGCGGAGGCATCAACGTAGCGCGGGTCGTGCACGCGCTGGGCGGCAACGCTCTGGCCTTGGTGATGACCGGTGGTTTGAGCGGGCGCTTGATCGAACAGTTGCTGAGCCAGGCCGGAGTGCGCTGGCAGGCTTTGCCGATACGTGGCAACAACCGTATCTCCCTGAATGTGCATGACCGCGGCAGCGGTCTCGAATACCGGTTTGTCCCTGAAGGTCCAACCGTCGAACCAGACGAATGTCTTCACGCCCTGGAGGTTCTGCGCACCATCGACGCAGACTGGATCGTGGCGAGTGGCAGCCTGCCGCGCGGCGTCCCGGACGATTTCTACGCACAGGCGGCCGCGGTCGCCTCTCAACGCGGCCAGAACTTCGTCCTCGACACGTCCGGTGTGGCGCTCCGCGCCGGCGTCGGGCCAGGTGTCACCCTGCTGAAACTGAGTCTCGGTGAACTGGAGTATCTGACGGGCCGTGAGCTGAAAGACCCGCAAGACCGGGAGCGCGAGATCTTGAGGCTCATAAGCTCTGGGTCAGCGCGCATGATCGCGGTCAGCCTCGGCCGCGATGGGGCAATGCTTGGCACGGATCGCGGCATGATCCAGGTTCCCGCGGCCGAGGCCCAAGAGCGCAGCGCGGTTGGTGCCGGCGACAGTTTTCTCGCCGGCCTCGTCATGGGACTCGGGCGCGGTCTCTCGCCTCGCCGAGCATTGGCGCTGGGCGCGGCGGTAGGCGCCGCCGCGGTGATGAACTATGGGACGGCATTGGTGCGCCAGGCTGACGTCGATATCCTCTATCGGAAGCTTGGCGACGAACTCGTAGGGAGCGCTGGGTGATGGCCGAAGATCCTGCCGCGACCGCGAAGCGTGTCGCTGATCACCTTCATGCGAGAGGCCACCAGCAACATGCCGCGCATCTGCGCTCGGTGTTGTTGGGCAACCGGGTAGGATCAGCGCTGCTCACGGCTCTCAGGGAAGCGTGCCAGACAATACTGACCGCGATTGAGGCCATCGACCCGGTCAGCGCTACGATGGTGGAGGAACTGCGGCTCGACGTTGATGAATGGATCAAGCCACCGCCCGGTCATCCGCAAAACCAGTAACACCCTCGGCCCGACGGTAGCGCCGCGCCGCGAGCC
Source organism: uncultured Alphaproteobacteria bacterium (assembly GCA_963758415.1). Classification (GTDB taxonomy): domain Bacteria; phylum Pseudomonadota; class Alphaproteobacteria; order Acetobacterales; family Acetobacteraceae; genus Rhodopila. Next base: position 354,511 of record CAVWVL010000003.1, read on the forward strand.
ACGTCTGGCCTCGGCGCCGCGATGGCTTTATGTTCACGCCAGGCTGCGGGCATCGGGTTGCTGCTTCCCCGTCGAGGCGGCATGAAGGTGCTCGATTGAACGTGACGTCATGACCACAGGCGATGAGATTGAGGCGGCGGACGGACCGCGTGGCGACCGGATCGCCAAGTTCCTGTCCCGTGCCGGCGTCGCCAGCCGGCGTGACGCCGAAAAGATGCTCTCGGACGGCGTCATCAGACTGAACGGGAAGGCGATTACGCATCCGGCGACATTTGTTTCGCCGGGCGACATCGTGCAGGTCAACGGCCGCGTCGTGGATCCGCCCGACCGCACTCGCATGTGGCGCTATCACAAGCCCGAGGGGCTGGTGACCACCCATCGCGATCCCGAGGGGCGGCCGACAGTCTTCGACAAGCTTCGCCAGCAGTTGCCACGCGTCATCAGTGTTGGCCGACTGGATATTACCAGCGAGGGATTGCTGCTGCTCACCAACGACGGCGCCCTGGCGCGCAGGTTGGAATTGCCCTCCACCGGCTGGATCCGCCGTTACCGGGTCAGGGTGTTCGGTGTGCCCGACGCGGCGGCGCTGGCTGCGCTGTCCCGCGGAGTAACCGTCGACGGCGAGCGCTATGGCCCGATCGAGGCCGCGATCGACGCCAGGAAAGGCGATAACGTGTGGCTCAGCGTCAGTCTGCGGGAGGGCCGCAACCGCGAAATCCGGCGGGTCATGGCGCATTTGGGCCTGTCGGTCTCGCGTCTGATCCGGGTTGCTTATGGGCCCTTCCAACTGGGAAATCTGGAGCGAGGCGGGATCGACGAGGTGCCGCCCCGGGTGCTGCGCCAGCAGCTTCCGACCGACGCGGTGCCGCCGTCACCGGCACGACCCGGCAGGTAGGGTGCGAATCATCGCCGGCTCGTGGCGCGGCCGAAGCCTGATCGCGCCTCCGGGGGAGGCCACCCGTCCGACTGCCGACCGGGTACGCCAGGCGCTTTTCGACATGCTCATGCATGCGGCTTGGGGGGGGCGCTCGGTCATCGAGGGAGCGACGGTGCTGGACGGGTTCGCCGGAACCGGCGCGTTGGGGCTGGAGGCTTTATCGCGTGGCGCCGCCAGCGCGTGCTTCGTGGAATCGGACCCGGCGGCGCTGCGCGCGTTGCGTTCCAACATTGCCGCATGCAAGGCGACCGGCCGCGGCGAGGTCGTGGCCTGCGACATGCTGAACATCGGGCCCGGGAAAGCGGCGACGCTGATTTTTCTCGATCCGCCTTATGGGCAGGCGCTGGTTCCTCGGGCGCTCGCCCGTCTGCGAGAGTGTGGTCGCGTCGCGCCCGACGCGCTGATCGTCGCCGAGATGGGGCGTGATGAAACCTGGGCGCCGGATTGTGAAGTCTTGGCCGAGCGGGCCCACGGCGTCGCTCGGGTCGTAGTGTTTCGTGCCTGATGCAGGGGAGATCCAAAAGCGAATTGTCTTCCGCTCGGCAATGTAGTAACGTGCCTACATAGTTCCATTGAGGGAATTGTGTATGACGATCACGACCCTATCCAGCCGAGAGTTCAACCAGGACACCAGCGGGGCCAAAAAGGCAGCCTCGGAGGGTCCAGTGATTATCACCGACCGGGGCCGCCCGGCTCATGTGCTGCTGCGCTTCGAGGACTATCAGCGGCTTGCCGGCGCCCACCGTAAAATCGCCGATGCACTGGCCATGGCTGGCGGCGAGGACATCGAATTCGATCCGCCCCGGGTCACCATCGACAGTCGACCCGCTGATCTTTCGTGATGTTCGTCCTCGATACCAACGTCATCTCTGAACTCCGAAAGATTGGGTTTGGCAGGGCCAACGCCCAGGTCGCGGCATGGGCTGACGGCGTCGACGCGCTGATCCTCTACGTATCGGCCATAGCCATTCTGGAGCTGGAGACCGGCGTGCTGCAAATGGAGCGTCGGGACCGGGCGCAGGGCGCGATGCTGCGGACATGGATGGACAAACAGGTGCTGCCGGAGTTCGCCAGGCGGGTCTTACCTGTCGATACCGCGGTTGCGCGTTGTTGTGCCCGCTTGCATGTACCCGATCGCCGCGGCGAACGTGACGCACTCATCGCGGCGACCGCAATTGTCCATGGCATGACGGTCGTCACCCGGAACGTCGCTGATTTTGCCCCTACAGGCGTGCCGGTACTCAATCCATGGCACAAACCACCGGCCTGACGACCGCCTGGACGCCGGCCGCTCCTGGCCGGTCAGTAACTGCGCGGCAGTCCCAGAACATGCTCGGCGATGTACGATAGAATCAGATTGGTGCTGATAGGCGCCACCTGATACAGCCGCGCCTCCCGGTATTTGCGCTCGATGTCGTATTCCTCGGCGAAGCCGAAGCCGCCGTGGGTCTGGATGCAGGCCTCCGCCGCGGCCCATGAAGCATCCGCGCCGAGCATCTTGGCCATGTTAGCCTCCTCGCCCGGCGTCTCTCCCGCCTCGAACTTCTCGCAGCCGGTCTGCACCATCAGCTCGGCCGCCCGCATCTGGGCGTAGGCCTTGGCGAGGGGAAACTGGATGCCCTGGTTCTGGCCGATCGGACGACCGAACACCTGCCTGTCGCGCGCGTAGTCGGTCGCCTTCCGCAGGAACCACTTCGCATCGCCGATGCATTCCGCCGCGATCAGCAGCCGTTCCGCGTTCATGCCATCCAGGATGTAGCGGAAGCCGCGTCCCTCGATCCCGACCAGATTCTCGGCCGGAACGACCATGTTGTCGAAGAAGATCTCCGTCGAGTTGTGGTTCATCATCGTCCGAATCGGCCGGATCGTCAGTCCATGCCCGAGGCTGGCCTGCATATCGACAATGAAAGTCGACAGACCCTCGGTGCGCTTGGCGGTCTGATCCCTCGGCGTCGTCCGCGCCAGCAGGAGCATCAGATCCGAGTGCTCCGCTCGGCTGGTCCACACCTTCTGCCCATTCACAATATAATTGTCGCCCTCCCGGCGCGCGAAGGTGCGCAGCGCGGTGGTGTCGGTGCCACTGGTAGGCTCGGTCACCCCGAATGCCTGAAGCCGCAGTTCGCCAGTGGCGATCTTAGGCAGGTAGGTCTTTTTCTGCTGGTCGGTGCCATGCCGCAGGATGGTGCCCATGATATACATCTGGGCATGACAGGCGGCGCCGTTGCAGCCTTCCGACTGCACCGTCTCGAGGATGGCGGCGGCCGCCGAAAGTGGCAGTCCGGCGCCGCCATATTCCTCCGGTATCAGCGCGGCGAGGTAGCCGGCCTCGGTCAGGGCGGTGACGAATTCGGTCGGATAGCCTCGGTCCCGGTCCAGCGCCCGCCAGTATTCGCCGGGGAATTTGGCGCACAGCTTGCGGACTTCATCGCGGATCTCCCGGTGAGGATCTGGGCGCAGCGTCTCTTGCATGGCAACCTCCGGATCGGCCAGACGTGCTTACGGCGATTTCCGGCGGTCTGGCAACGTGTGAGACCATCCATTCGCGCTCAACGATAAGTGCTTGCCGGCGGCGCGGCACTGGTCTCTACCCGCATTCCCGCGGCCCAAGCTAAAGGATTGCGCACATGCCGGCGTTGACCGAACTCGACCCCTCGCCCTTCGTCCAGTTCCAGAACTGGTTCGAGGCAGCGGAGCGTTCCGAACCGTCTGATCCGAATGCGATGATATTGGCGACGGCCGCCGCGGATGGCCGCCCGGCCGCCCGCACCGTGCTGCTCAAGGGCCTCGATCCGCGCGGCTTCGTCTTCTACACCAACACCGCCAGCCGCAAGGGTGACGAGATCGCCGCCAATCCGTGGGTTGCGCTGCTATTCTACTGGAAGTCGCTGCAACGGCAGATTCGGATCGAGGGCTCGATCGAGCGGGTCACCGACGCCGAGGCCGACGCCTATTACGCCACGCGAGCCCGCGTATCGCGACTAGGTGCCTGGGCCTCCGACCAGTCACGGCCGCTGGCGAACCGGGCGATCCTGGAACAGCGGCTCGCGGATATGGAACAGCGCTTCCCGGACGAGATTCCCCGACCCGAATACTGGTCCGGCTATCGCGTGCTGCCCGAGGCGTTTGAGTTCTGGCAGGAAATGCCGTTCCGCCTGCATGATCGCTCGCACTACCAACTGGGCGCCGGGGGAGCCTGGACCCAGACGAAGCTGTTCCCCTGACCGGGGGATATCGTCGCCCTCGTCACATCACTGACATTTTTCCCGGAACGCTTGCGCTCGTAACGCAAACCTGCATTGCTCCGCGCGCGGAACCAACTGGAAGGAGCTGACGATGTCGATACGCAAGCTTCTGCTGCCTCTCACGGGCACTGCCGCGGGTGAGGCAGCCCTGGCCACCGCCTTGACGATCGCTCGCCGCTGGAACGCGCACGTGCTGGCGCTGCATGTCCGCGTCGACAGCCGGGACGTTGCCCCGCTGGCCGGGGAGGGGCTGTCCGGGGCGATGATCGAGGAAATGATGTCGGCCACCGAGAAAGAGAGCAGCGACCGCGCCCACGCCGTGCGGTCGATGTTTGAGCGTTTCGTGGCGCGGCATGACGTGAAGGTGCAGGAGGCTCATCCCGGTCTGGATCATGCCACCGCCAGTTTCGCGGCGGTGACCGGCCGTGAGGAGGACATCGTCGCGCAACAGGCGAGGCTGGCCGATCTGACCGTGGTGCCGCATCCCGATGCCGGCGAGGACGTCTCTTCATCGGACGCGCTCCATGCCGTGCTGTTCGACTCCGGCCGTCCGGTGTTGATATCGCCGCAAAAGACCCCTCCGACGATCGGCACCCGCGTCTGCGTGGCGTGGAACGGCACCGCCGAGTCGGCATCGTCCGTACTGGCGGCGATGCCATGGATGCAGCGCGCCGAGGCAGTGGCCATTCTGTCGGCTGAGGGCTATCAGCGTCGTGGGCCGGGCGCGCCCGATCTGGCGGCTTACCTGACCCTGCACGACGTTCACGCTGAGATCATCACCTTCCGCTCGGTCAGTGGGTCGGTTGGCGCGGGGCTTCTGGCCTCGGCTGCCGAGTTCGGCTGTGATCTGCTGTCGATGGGGGCCTATTCGCACTCGCGGTTGCGCCAGCTCATCCTCGGTGGGGTGACGCGGCACGTGCTGGAGCACGCGTCCCTTCCAGTGATGATGAACCGCTGAGTGATGATGAACCGCTGAGCAGCGCTTCGTCCGGGCGACGCCCGCGGTTAGAAGAGCTTTTCCCGTGGGCCGAGCTTGACGATCACGTCGGAGGGATCGGCGAGGTTGAGCATCGCTCGAGCCCGCTCGTCCAGCGTGTCAGGATTAAGGTGGTGCGGACGCAGGCCATCGACGCGGGTTTGCCAACCGTCCCGCTCGATCTTGGCCGCGTCTTGTTCGGCCACGACCTGACGCAGCAGCCCCTGCCGATGTGAGTATGCGACGAGCCCGCGGTCGCCCTGAATCGCGTTCCAGGTGAAATAGCCGGTGATCGCCAGGAAGATGGCCGGGGGCAACGCGGCTCTGACCCGATATTTGAACTCCACTCCACCACCATCGTCTGCTCTGTGCGGAGCTGGACAATAGCCGTTCGGCGGCGGCGGCGCATCGAAAAAAGCCCCGATTCCCCGGGGAGCGCTCCCTTCGTCGGGCAGCGCCGGCCTCCGCCTGCCAACGAGCCCAGGCGCATTGCTGAACCGCCGGGACCACGGGTGCGAGGGATTCATGGGCGTTTCTCCGTCGAAGTGCGGCGCGACAGCCAGAACCCAAAGCCCTTGACCCCGGCGATGCGTTGCGGCCTGCCCGGTGCCATCGCTGGCCGGTCACTAGCCGAGCGCGCCAGCCCAAAACGCCGTCCATTCTGCGTTGACAGAACAAAGTTACCCTGCGCATCGTCCGCCCGCTTCAACAGGAAACGGCACGGGATGTCTCAGCATAGTCTCCAGCGACCGATCGAAGACCTTTGGGAACGGCGGGAAACCTTGTCTTCCGCCAGCAAAGGCGAGGCACGGGATGCCGTCGAGGCGGCGCTGGAAGCGCTCGACGGCGGCCAGGTCCGTGTCGCCGAGAAGACCGACGCCGGCTGGCAGGTCAACCAGTGGCTCAAGAAAGCCGTGCTGATGTCGTTCCGCCTGACCGACTCGACGCCGATGGAAGGCCCGGGCGGTGCTCCGGTCTGGGACAAGGTGCCGATGAAGTTCGCCGGCTGGGGCAAGAACCGCTTCAAGGAAGCCGGCTTTCGCGCGGTGCCGGGCGCGGTCGTCCGCCGCTCCGCCTACATCGCGCCCGGCGCCGTGCTGATGCCGAGTTTTGTCAACGTCGGTGCCTGGGTCGGACGCAACACCATGGTCGACACCTGGGCCACGGTCGGTAGTTGCGCCCAGATTGGGGCAAATTGCCATCTGTCGGGCGGCGTAGGCATCGGTGGCGTATTGGAGCCTTTGCAAGCCAATCCGGTGATCATCGAAGACGATTGCTTCGTCGGCGCCCGCTCCGAGGTTGCCGAGGGCGTCGTGGTGGAGCGCGGCAGCGTCCTTTCGATGGGCGTCTTCATTGGCGCATCCACCAAGATCGTTGACCGCGCGACAGGAGAGATCCACATTGGCCGGGTGCCTGCCTATTCCGTCATCGTTCCCGGTTCGTTGCCCGGTAAAGCGCTGCCCGACGGATCGACGGGTCCATCTTTGTACTGTGCGGTGATCGTCAAGACAGTGGACGCGCAGACCCGGGCCAAGACCTCAATCAATGAGCTGCTGCGCGATTGATAATCCTCCAAGGTTCGGCCGTGGAGCTACGTGATCCGTTATCCCTGGCGCAATCGCTGATCCGCTGTGCCTCCGTGACCCCGGCTGACAGCGGCGCCCAGGACGCCTTGGCGGAAGCGCTCGGCCGCCTCGGTTTCTCGGTACATCGCCTGCGCTTCGGTGATATCGAGAATATATATGCCCGTCTCGGCACGAGCGGACCTCACCTCTGTTTCGCCGGTCATACCGACGTGGTTCCGGTTGGCACCGCGAACTGGCGGACTGACCCGTTCGGCGGCGAGGTTCGCGACGGCGTGTTGTATGGCAGGGGAGCGTGCGACATGAAGGGGGCCATCGCCGCCTTTGTCGCGGGTGTCGCGCAATACCTGTCGGACCATGGATCGCCGCCGGGTTTGGCTAAGGGGTCCATCAGCTTGCTGATAACCGGCGATGAGGAAGGGCCGGCCGTCGATGGTACCGCCAAAGTGCTGGAATGGATGCGGGTGAATGACCAGATCCCTGATTTCTGTCTCGTGGGGGAGCCGACCTGCCCGGTGAAGCTGGGAGACATGGTCAAGATCGGCCGCCGCGGCAGCGTGAACATGAAGATCGTGGTGCATGGCAAACAGGGTCACGTCGCCTATCCGCACCGTGCCGACAACCCGGTCCATCGCCTGCTCCAGGCTCTGACGGCAATGACGGGGGCGCCACTGGATGCTGGCACCGATTGGTTCGAACCATCGACGTTGCAGATAACCAGCTTCGACGTGGGCAACGCCGCGACCAACGTGATTCCAGCCTCGGCCCGGGCCGCTCTCAATATCCGATTCAACGACCGTCACAACGGCGCCTCGCTGACCGCCTGGGTTCGCGCGACGCTGACGCGCTACGCGGACGGGTTCGAACTGGATGCTTCGATCAGCGGAGAATTGTTTGTGACCAAACCAGGCCCGCTGGTCGACCTTCTGCGGCAGGCGATCCGCCGAAGCACGAAAATCGAGCCGAAACTGGATACCGGCGGTGGCACCTCCGACGCCAGGTTCATCGCAAAATACTGTCCGGTTGCGGAGTTCGGTTTGGTTGGCGCGACGATGCATCAGAGCGACGAGTGCGTGCCGGTGGCCGAGTTGCGCGACCTGGCGGGGATCTATCGCGACGTGATTGCGGCCTTCCTCGAATGAGCGAGACGCCGCGAGCGCGGAAAAGCGTGATGCTTGGCATTTTTCGGACCGCGCGGGGCAGGGCGGACGGAATTGGCTGCTTCGGCAGCACGTCGCAGTCATTCCTGGCCAGCCTGGCGCCGTTGATCGCCTTCCCTCTGGTTGGCGCCGCGCTTGGTTTATTCACCGAGGGCCCAAGACGTGCCCTGACGGGTTTGGCAATGACTGTCTGCGCCTTGCTGACACCGGCGGTGCTGTCGTACGAACTCGCGCGGGTCTGGGGCCGCACCGATGCCTGGCTGCGGTTTGCCACCGCGTTCAACTGGTGCGAATGGGCACTGCCGGTTATCGCCTGCCTGGTGATGGTGCCGCTGAGCGTGGCGATCGACGCGGGACTGGGCGAAACCGCCGCCAGCACGATCCTGGTCGGATGTCTCGGTGCCTACGGGCTATGGCTGCACTGGTTCCTGGCCCGAAAAGCACTCTCGTTGTCTGGCCGCCGCGCGGTAGTTCTGGTGCTGGTCGTCAACCTGGGGACCGTGGCGGCGGTCATGGGGCCGAGCCTGCTGGCGACCGCGCTCGGATGACATCATTGTCGTCTGTGACGTCAGGGCTTTATGCCGCATTGCTGCTCGCGCGCGGCCGAGCGGACGGCGTTGTGCTGGTGCCTGGCGACCGTTCGAGCACGGCACGCAGCTTCTGGGCGATCGCCTTCTGTATCCCGTCCGTGATCTGCCGGTTGCTGATATCGTGGGCGGCGACTGGGGTGCCCCTGGACGCCTCACGTTTGCTGGGACGCGAACTGATTATTTTTGTCCTGGGCTGGCTGATCTTCGTCGAGGTCACCCATCGGCTGGCACCCCTGGTTGGCCAGGCCGAGCGTTGGGGCCGATTTATTGCCGTCTGGAATTGGTGCAATGTCGTAGAGAGCGTTCTGATCGTGCTCGGGTGCCTTCCCGAATTGCTGGGCGCACCGCCGATCGTTGGAGAAGCTGCCGAACTTGTGACGATCGGCTGGGCGCTCTGGCTCGAGTGGTATGCAACCCGCCTCGCCTTTGGGGTCAGGTACACTGACCGCGCTGTGGCTGGTGCTACTGGATCAGTCGATCGGCATCTTACTGGCGGTTCTGTCGGCGTCGATCAGTCCGTGAACCCGGCTCCTCCGCGCAAGAACTCCATGGGCACCGCCTAGGTCACCGTTCTCGCGACCTGCCGACACAACAGCCGGGCCGAAGGGGTCTGCCGGATAGCCCACCTCGATCAGGGTCAGTCCGTCAGGCGGAGCGGTCGGGCCGCCGCTCGACCGATTCCGGGCTTCCAAGGCCGCGGCCACACGCTCGGCCGGCCAGTGGCCATCTCCGACAAGTCGTAGCGTTCCCACCATGTTGCGAACCTGATGATGCAGGAAACTGCGCGCCTCCGCAACGATTTCGATGAGGTCACCCTGCCGGGTGACTTGCAGCCGATCCAGCGTGCGAACCGGGGATTTGGCCTGACAGGACGTCGCTCGAAACGACGAGAAATCGTGCCGGCCGACCAGGGTCGCGGCGGCTCGGTCCATGACCTCTGCATCCAGCGGGGCCGCGACGTGCCATACTTGGCTGGCCAGCAGGGCAGGGCGGCTTCGACGGTTGAGTATGCGATAGCGATACCTGCGCCGGTTGGCGTCGAATTGGGGGTTCCAGTCGGCTGGCACCGGCGCGGCGGCGAGCACGACGATGCGGTGCGGCTTCAGATGGAAATTGAGCGCATCGCGGACTTTCTCTGCCCGGTAGCCGTCAGGAAGGTCGATCGCGACCACCTGACCCGCGGCATGAACGCCCGCGTCGGTGCGGCCGGCGACGATGCTGGCGACGGGCTTCCCCCGGTTCAGGCGGGACGCGGCTTGTTCCAGCAATCCCTGAATCGAGGTGCCGTGAGCCTGAAGCTGCCACCCCACGTAACCGGTCCCGTCATACTCCAGAAGCAGCGCCCAACGGGTGATGGCTGTGGGTGTCACGCTCCTGCGGGTGATGCCTTCGGCGTGTATCATCCGCCGAGAATAATCCCCGGCGGCACCGGATGGCCGCGCAGAAACGCCGCCGATTCCATTGCAGCGCGGCCGGGAAGCTGGACTCGGGTCAGTCTGACCGCGCCGGTCCCGCATCCGACCGTGAGGGCGTCGTCGAGCACCATGCCGGGGCGACCCGATTGTTCGGCAGGTTCGACGGCTATGATCTTCAGCGGCACGCCGTTCAGAATCGTGAACGTCCCCGGCCACGGATCGAACGCCCGCACCTGGCGATCTATCGCGTCCGCGGAACGGCTCCAGTCGATGCGCCCGTCCTCACGGCTGAGCTTCGGCGCGTAGGTGGCACCGTCGTCCGGCTGCGGTCGCGGCGGCGGGGCGCTCGACAATGCGTCAAGAATTAAACTGGCGCCGATCGACGCCAGGGTGTCGTGCAGCGTCGCCGTGGTGGTCCGCGCCGTGATCGGCACGGACCGGGAGAGCAACATCGGACCAGTGTCGAGCCCGGCATCCATCTGCATGATGGTGATTCCAGTTGCCGTGTCCCCGGCAAGGATGGCCGCCTGGATCGGCGCCGCGCCGCGCCAGCGCGGCAGCAGACTCGCATGGATGTTGAGGCAGCCACGTCTCGGCGCGTCCAACATCGCCTGGGGCAGGATAAGCCCATAGGCCGCGACAACCGCCGCATCCAGATCGAGCGCCGCGAAGTCAGACTGCGCTTCGGGGTCATTGCGCAGGCGGCGCGGCGTCCGTAACGGCAGCCCTAGATTCTCGGCCTCGAGGTGAACCGGGCACTTCCGAATGGCTTGACCGCGGCCGGCGGGTCGCGCCGGCTGACAGTAGACCGCCGCTATATTGTAGCCGGCACCATGTAGCGACCGCAGGGCAGGGACGGCGAAATCCGGGCTACCCATGAATGCTAGGCGTAGCCCCGCCACCCGGCCAGGCGGAGGGCTCAATCCCACTCTGGGAGCCAGGAACTAACGCTTCTGGTCATCACGCTTCTGACGCTGTTCCTTGGCCAGCCGGCGCATGATCATGTTGCGCTTTAGAATAGAAAGATGATCCACGAACAGGATGCCGTCCAGATGGTCGATTTCGTGCTGCAGACAGGCAGCAAGCAGACCTTCGGCTTCGATCTCCTGCCTGGCTCCGCTGATGTCCAGGTATCGAATTTTGACCTTGGCCGGCCGAGTTACATCGGCGAACTGATTGGGCAGCGAAAGGCAGCCCTCTTCACGTGTGGCGAGATCTTCGCTGATCGCGACGACCTCAGGGTTGATCAGTCCGTAAGGCTGCGGTTTGTCGTCCGGCAACAGGTCGACGACAACAAGACGCAGGCCGTGCCCAATCTGTGGCGCCGCCAGGCCGATCCCTGGTGCTTTGTACATGGTCGCGAACATGCGCGGGATCAGGTCCCGCACCAGATCAGTGTCCTTAGGCTGCACCGCACGCGCGGCGGCTTTGAGCATCTGGTTGGGCGCGATCAGAATTGGCAAGGTCGCTGCCATGGCCGGTGTCGCCGCCAACGCTGCGGCTGAGGGATCGCTGATTCGAGCTAGCTTGTTCATTCTGGGGCCTGATGTAGCGGCGCGGCGGTCTTCGATCAACGCCATCCGCGCAATGTGGTCATGCGATATGCGGCCTCGTCGTGGCACTGGAGCCCCTTGCAACCGCGCCCACCGGTGCCAAGATGTTCCGTAGTCCGGACGCCAATCTGGGTCCGGACGGTTGCTTCGCTCGCAGGAGGGGGCCTTGAGTACTCGAATGTTCACCTCGCCTTTGTTTTTGGGGTTCGACCACCTCGAGCAGATGCTCGAGCGAGCGTCGAAAACCTCATCCGATGGTTATCCGCCTTATAATATCGAGCAGATCAGTCCGACAGGGTTGCGTATCACGCTGGCGGTTGCCGGCTTCACCATGGACGATCTGCAGATCACTCAGGAAGACAACCAACTGGTGATCCGAGGGCGACAGACCGATGACAGTCAAGGTCGGATATTTCTGCATCGTGGCATCGCTGCACGCCAGTTCCAGCGGTCGTTCGTGTTGGCCGAAGGAATAGATGTTCGTGGCGCATGGCTGGACAACGGCTTGCTTCATATCGACTTGGCAAAGCCCGAACCAGAAGTGCGGGTGAAAACGATACCGATCTCGCGAAATGGTACGGCGACAAGCCTTCGCCCGAACGGAGTGGATAGTGGTCCCGTGGTGGAGAGCAAGCCCGAGCGGGAATGAAGTTGAAAACGGGAGCCATCAGCGGGCCCGCGATTGGCAAGGGTTGCGTCGGTGCTTTGACAAGGCCGCCGCAGGAAAGGAGCACCTAGATCATGGACGATTCACACAACCAAACAGACGGTGGCGCCCAGGGCGCCAACATGACAAGCGCCAACATTGCATTCGACATCCGTCATCTCTCGGCGGAGCAGCTCGGCGTTTTGGGCGTGTCGCACATTGCTTACGTAAAGCCGGTCGTTCTGAATGGTGAGCATGGCTTTGCGATCCATGCGGCTGACGGGACACCGATGGCAGTTGCCGGCGATCGCGACGTGGCTATTGCGGCAATCTTACAGCACGAGATGCAACCGTTTGCTGTGCATTAATGCTTGATAATGTCGATCAACGGTTGAAACCAAGCTCCAAACTCGCGCCCGTCACGGACCAGGATTTCCCTGATCCGAGTCGGCGGGGGGAAGCCCTGTGGCATCCTGACGAGCCAACATGTCTCTGATCTCCGCCAGATTCAGCCGCTCCCATTTTTTAGCAGCGCGGCCTCCACGGAAGGTGCGTGATGCCATCCGGCCAGGCCGGAGCTAGCTGGAAAAGCTCTGTACCAGACTTCCCGCCACCAGCCGCCATCCGTCGACCAGCACGAAGAAGATCAGTTTGAACGGCAGCGAAACGGCCGAGGGCGGCAGCATCATCATGCCGAGGCTCATCAGCACGCTCGCCACCACCATATCGATCACCAGAAATGGCAGAAAAAGCAGAAATCCCATCTCGAACGCTCGGCGCAATTCACCGACCAGGAACGCGGGGACCAAAGCTCGCCAGGGAACCGAGGCGGCATCGCGGACAGGCGGCAAACGTGCCAGATCCATGAAGAAGCGCAGGTCTTCGTCGCGCAGGTTCTGTGTCATGAACTGGTGGAACGGTTCGGTGGCTAGCTGCAGCCCTTGAATTTCCGTGATGCGGCCCTCCGTCATCGGTTGCAGGCCGTTTGTCCAAGCCTGTTCCAGCACAGGCTGCATCACGAAGAACGACAGAAACATCGCCAGACCGATCAGCACGACATTTGGCGGCGTGCCCTGCGTGCTCAGGGCGTTTCGCAGCAGGGACAGCACGATCACGATGCGCGTGAACGAGGTCATCATCACCAGCAGGCTTGGTGCCAATGACAGCACGGTGACCAGCGCGGTGAGCTGAACGATGCGTGCCGTCGCGCCAGCCTGGCCAGTGGCTCCAAGGTCGATGTTGATCGACTGCGCGTGACAGACCCCCGTTACCAGCACCAGCAACAGGCAGGCGATCGCGAGGCCTGGCACGAGCCCGGGCACGACCGTCGCCCCCCACGTCCCGCGCCGAAATCTCATGGACCGGGTATCCAGCCGACAACGACATCCTGCGTCCCGCCGGTCAGCAGCAGGACCTGCCTCTGCCCGCACCGCACCAGATGCAGTCGCCTGCGGGTGTCAAGCGCCACCGTTTCCTGGATTGTCAGCAGTTTCCCTGTTCTCGGAAGGCCGTTCCACACACCGGTGCGAATCAGCCGAGCGCCGAGCGCCACAAGGACGAGGACAATGAGCAGCGCGCCCGCTGCCGTAACAATCGGTCCGAGTCCGCCGCTCATCGCGCGGGTCGGCGGGTCAGTGCTTCAATCAGCGTCTCGACCGAGCTCCGCAGGCCAAGCAGGTCCGGCAGGATCGCGCGCGCCATGGGTGGCGGCAGGTCGAGTGCTTGCGCGCAAAGCAGCTCGATGCGGGAGTCCGTCCCTGCCAGGTCCACGGCACCCCCCGCGTGCAGCAGCGATTCGGCCGCTTGAACCGCGTTCAAGACATCCCCGAGGGAGGACCGAAGGGTGACAAGAGCGTGGTCTGCGCAGTCGGTCAACATGCTCCGAAATAGCGGTGAAGAAATGAACAAAGTGTTAAAATGGCGAGTTAACTCTTTCTTTATTCAATTCTGGCAGACTGTCCCCATGGACCCGACTAAGATTCCCCTGTTTGACTTGGCTGAAAAGCGGCTCGCGTGGACCGCGCAGCGGCAAAACATCCTGGCGGCGAACATCGCCAACGCCAACACGCCAGGGTTTGAGGGTCGGGATGTCGAATCCTTCGCAAGAGTCCTTGCGGGCACGGCGACAGTGGGGCCGGTCATGACACAGCCGCGTCATATGGCGGGAACCGCGCCGAGCGGCCTGACCTCCTTGATCACTGATCCGCCCAAGGCAAGGGCCCTGGACGGCAATACGGTGGCCTTGGACGAACAACTGACCAAGGTCGCTGACACCGATACGACGCAGGGCATGGTGACGGGGATCTGGAAGAAATACATGAGCATGTTCAATATGGCGCTGGGACGCTCCTGATCGTGGCAGCGGACCTCAACACTGCCTTGAGCATCTCGGCTACGGGCATGGCGGCGCAAACCACGCGGCTACGGGTCATTGCCGAAAACATTGCCAACCAGGAGACCACGGGTTCTGCGCCGGGTTCTGATCCGTATCGGCGGAAAACCATATCGTTCGAGGCCAAGTTGGATAAGGCCCTCGGCGCCGAGACGGTCCAGGTAAAGAATATCGGCAAGGACAATAGCGACCTGCCGCTGCGCTACGATCCGTCGAATTCAGCGGCCAACGCCCAGGGCTACGTCAAGCTGCCGAACGTCAACAGCTTCATCGAGGTCATGGACATGCGTGAGGCGGAACGGTCCTACAGCGCCAACCTGGCGGCGATGCAGGCATCCCGCAGCATGCTGACCCGCACGATCGACATGTTAAAATGAGCACCATCCCGACAGTTGTTGTTACACCCTCCGCCGCGGCCGAAGCCTATGCCCGAGTCAGCCGTGGCAGCCAGGGCAGCAGTCCGAACGAGGCAGGCGGCAGCTTTGGCGCGACCATGCAGCAAGCGATGGAACAGGCAGTGCAAACCGGGCACACGGCGGACGATGCGGCTACCAAGGCGATCAGCGGCGGCGGCAACCTCACCGATGTCGTGGTTGCCCTGTCGCACGCGGAGATGACCCTGCAGACCGCGACGGCCATTCGCGACCGTGTGGTGCAGGCTTATCAGGACATCATGAAAATGCCGATCTGAACCGTGAGCGATACCGACGCCGCCGCGATGATCCGGGAGTGCATGATCGTCATCATGAAACTTGGCGGTCCGCCGCTGATCGTCGGACTGCTCGTCGGGTTGGTGGTGTCACTGATCCAGGCGGTGACGCAGATCAATGAGGCCACACTGGCCTTTCTACCTAAAGTGGTCGCCATCGGCCTCGCAATGGTCATGCTGGGACCGTTCATGATGGCGACCCTGACCAGCTTTACTCACCAGATCTTCGACCGCCTGGTTCAGATCGGCGGCTCGTGAGCCTGAATTTAGGCGAGTTGCTGACCTGGGCCCCGGCTTTCGCGCTGGTGCTGGCACGAATCGGCGCGACCATGACGCTGCTGCCCGGCCTTGGGGAAAGTGCGGTGCCGGCCTTCGCCCGGATCGGCATCGCGATGTGCATCACTGCCCTTCTGTTGCCCACCTTGCAGCCGCTCATGCCGCCAGTGCCAGCTTCGGGGCTGACGATGGGATTGATGGTCATCGGCGAGGTGGTTACCGGACTGTGGTTTGGTTGGCTGGCTCGTTTGATCATGCTGGCGCTGCCGATGGGCGCTCAGTTCGCAGCTTACTTTCTTGGCATCTCCAGCGTGCTGCAGCCGGATGCCGAGCTTGGCGCGCAATCGACGGCTTTGAGCAAGCTCTTTGAACTCGCCGCGCCGACCATTATTCTGGCGTCGGGTTTGTACACCGTGCCGCTAAGGGCCCTGGTCGGGCTGTTTCAACTGATCCCGCCCGGCCAGATGCTGCCCGCCGGCGACAGCGCGCAGGTTGCCGTTCAGGCAGTTGGCACCGCCTTCGCCTTGGCGCTGAAGGTCGCCTCGCCGTTCGTCGTGGCAACCGTCCTGTGGCACTTCGCCGTGGGCCAGGTCGCGCGGGTCGTGTCGCGCGTGCAAATTTACTTCGTCGCGATGCCCGGGCAGATCCTGGGTGGCTTGCTTCTGCTGGGCATTGTCATAAAGACCATGGCCGCCGCCTGGCAGGACGGCGTCGGCTCCTTCCTCAGCGGGCTTCCGGGCGCCGGCTAGGGCGATGTCAGGTGGATCGACGCCCGCCGAAGACCGCACCGAGGCGGCGACCCAACGGCATCTCGATCAAGCCCGGGAGTCGGGGAACGTGCCCGTGTCGCGGGAAGCCGCGACCTTCGCCAGCTTCGCCGCGGTCGTCGTTATCCTGATCTATGGCGTGCCGGAGATGGTCCGGGAATTTTCCCAGTACATGGTGATTTTCTTGGCGCGAGCCGACCAGTCCCAATTGGCTGGAGCAGCCGGAATGCGCATGGCGGGGCTGAATTCGCTTGCGGCGATCGCTCCCGTGCTGGCCGCCGCCGGAGTGGCAGGTGCCGCCGCTGTGCTGTTGCAAACGAATTTTCTGGTGCACCTGGGCGCATTGCAGCCCCGCTTTTCGCGACTGAACCCAGCTTCTGGGCTCAAACGCCTGTTCGGCTCCAACGGCTTGGTCGAACTCTCCAAGTCGCTGGGCAAATTGAGTTTCACGGCCTTCGTTCTATGGCTGGCTCTCCGCGGCGACGCCGCGCGCCTGCTGCTGCAGCCCGATCAGGACCTGGCCCATTTGCCGGCAGCGGTGGCAGCGCCGGTCATCCATGTGTTTATCGCGGGCCTCTGTGCGCAGGCGCTGTTCGCCGCGATCGACGTGTTTTGGGTCCGCCGGAAGCATATGCGAGACACGCGCATGAGCAAGCAGGACGTGCGCGACGAGAACAAGGAGACTGAGGGAAACCCGCTGATCAAGGCGCGCATCCGTAATATACGCTACATGCGGGCGCGCCGGCGGATGATGACGGCTGTGCCGAAGGCCACGGTCGTGGTCACCAACCCAACTCACTACGCCGTTGCGCTGCTGTATGACCGCACGAAGAACGCCGCTCCGCGTGTGGTTGCCAAGGGCGTGGACCTGGTGGCTGCTCGGATCAGGGAACTTGCCAGGCGGAACAATGTGCCGATGGTCGCCAATCCACCGCTGGCACGGGCGCTGTACCAACAGCCGCTGGATACCGATATTCCGCTGGAACACTATAAGGCTGTAGCCGAGATCATTGCCTACGTCTGGCGTCTGCGAGGCACCGGGAAAAGGCCGGGATAATTCATCCGCCTGGTTGTTTCCGAGGGCGCCCTATGGCTCGATCAGGGCAGCCTCAGGCCGTCCCGTCGGTCCGCCTCAAGCTCATCGCGCGGTGCCTCCGCCTCCCGCCGCAATCGCCGGAAGCTGCGGACACTGAATGGCAGCATGCCTAGATAGATCAAACCGGCCGCCGCCAGCGCCGCCCATGGGTCAGCCACCAGGACCGCGGCGAACGCCCCGGTGCCGAGCAGCAACGGCAAGACGTATTCCGATGGCACCTTGAAATTCTTGAAGCTCCAGATCGGCAGCGGCGACACCAGCAGCACCGCGGTTCCGATCAATACGACGGCGCAGACCAGCGGATACTGTGCCGCATGCAGCAGCCAGTCCCACCCGAGCGACGTCGCTTCGAGCCCCAGGAACAGCGGGAACAGCACCAGACCGGCCCCGGCGGGGGCTGGCACACCGGTGAAGAAATTGTAGGCATAGGCTGGCCTTGGCGCGCCGTCCAAGGACGCGTTGAAGCGAGCGAGCCGCAGCGCCATGCAGACGGCGAACATCAGGCAGGGCACATACCCATACGCGCCGACCCGCCGCAGCGACCAGAGATACAAAGTGAACGCGGGAGCGACACCGAAGCAGAGAAAATCGGACAGGCTGTCGAACTCCGCGCCGAAACGGGAAGTCGCCTTCAGGATACGGGCAAGGCGGCCGTCCAGCCCATCGATCGCAGCCGCTACGGTAATCGCGACGGCCGCGGCGCCGAAACGATCCTCTAGACCAAACCGCATCGCGGTAAGACCCGCGCAAAGCCCCAGCATCGTCATCAGGTTGGGGACAATTCTGTTGAATGAGGGGCCACTGTAGCGCGGGCGCCGCCGCTTGCGTGGCCGGTAACGCCGCAGGCGGCGGATCGGCGATGTCTGCTGACGATCACTCATCGCGCGGCGATTATCATGCCATGGTGGCGGAGGCTGGCATCTCCGCGATCAAAGTCTCGCCTCCGATCATCGTCTGTCCTTCCGCCACCAAAGGGGGCAGGCCAGTCGGAAGGTAGAGATCGGTCCGGCTGCCGAAGCGGATGATGCCAAAGCGTTCGCCGATGCGCACCGGATCGCCCTCCCGAACCGAACAAAGGATCCGCCGAGCGATCAGGCCGGCGATTTGCACAACGGCGATTTCTTGCCCCGTTGGCAAGCGTATGGCCAGTGCATTTCGTTCATTGGACGTGCTTGCCTTATCCTGGCTGGCGCTGACGAAGGCGCCGTGCCGGTAAGCTATGCGGGTCACGACACCGTCGGCGGGCACCCGGTTGACATGAACGTTGAGGACCGACAGGAAAATCGAAATACGCCAGCGCGGTTCGAAGCCCAGTCCGAGTTCAGGTGGCGGCGCGGCCAGGATGATCGAGACAATGCGTCCATCCGCTGGTGCGACGATGGCGCCAGGGCGGCCCGGAGGCACTCGTTCCGGGTCGCGGAAGAAATACAGACAGAACAGTGTGAAGATAAGGCCGAGCCAGATCAGCCACGCTCCCAGCGCGAACCCCAGCAGCAATGCGATGAGGCCCGCCATGAGGAAGGGACGACCGGCCGGATGCGGCGGCGCGAAAACGTGTCCGATGTCGTCTGCGAAGGACATTACCGCCCGCTTATGACCCGCCGGTCGGCGTCGGGCAAGGTGATGGGACCGAGTGCTCTGTCCCGGACATCCGCATCGGTGTCAGATCGCCGTCTCCCGGAAGACCTGGCTGACGTCGCCCTTCCAGGCGCCGTGGTAACGTTGCAGCCAGTATTCGGCCTGGGTTGGCGCGCCGGCGGCGATCGCTTCCAGAGGTGCCAGCAGCGACTGCTCGTCCTGGCCCCCCGCGTCGCGTCGGTTACGCGAGCGCAGTCCATCCTTGGCGATGGCGACAATGTCCGGCGCAATGTCGCGCAGTGTTCCACCACGCCAGGGAGCCGCCAGAGCTTGGCGGGGAACCGCGGCGCGAGCCGTCACGGCATCCTCCCACCCGGCGTCGCGCAGCAACGCCTCCGCCGCCGTCAAGGCTGCATCGTCGTATAGCAACCCCACCCAAAGCGCGGACTGAGCCACCATCATGTCAGGTCGCCCGGCGTCCGCGCCGCGCATTTCCAGAAATCGCTTCAGGCGGACGTCCGTGAAAGCCGTCGTGCTATGGTCAGCGAAGTCGCCAATCGTCGCCGTGATGCCATGCAGAGCCGGCACTCGGCCAGCGATGAATTCAGCGAACGACTGGCCGGCCACGTCGATATAGCCGCCGTCGCGATAGACAAAATACATCGGGACCTGCTCGGTCAGCCAGGCGGCATAGCGCTCGAAGCCAAAGCCGTCCTCGAACATCACCCGGGGAATGCCCGACCGGCGGTTGTCGGTGTCGGTCCAGACATGAGCCCGATAGGATAGGAAGCCATTGGGCTTGCCCTCGGTGAACGGCGAGTTTGCGAACAACGCGGTCGCCAACGGCTGCAGCAGCAGCGACACACGAAGCTTGCGCCGCATATCCTGCTCCGAGGCATAGTCCAGGTTGACCTGCACCGTGCACGTGCGGGTCATCATGTCCAGGCCCAAGCCGCCGACGAGCGGCATATACCGCCGCATGATCGCGTACCGGCCTTTTGGCATCCACGGCATCGCGTCCCGTCGGGCCAGCGGGTGGAAACCGAACAACGCGAACGCCACGCCCAGGCCTTGGCACGCCGTGCGGACCTGCTCGAAATGCGTCTCCAGCTCCTGCATTGTGTCGTGCAGGGTCTCCAATGGCGCGCCCGAAAGCTCGAGCTGCCCGGCAGGCTCGAGCGAAACCGAAGCGTCGCCTTGCTTCAGGCCGATGATATTCTCGCCGTCGAAGATGGGGGAGCCGCCGGCTTGGACCAAACCCTCGAGAACGGCTCGAATGCTGGCCCCATCGGCGGACTGATAGGGCGGCGGCGCGCCATCGCTCACCCGGAAGCCAAATTTTTCGTGTTCGGTTCCGATGCGGAACTGATCCGCCGGCTTGCAGCCCGCGGCGAGATAGTCGGCCATTTGTCGGACCGACGTGATAGGCGTCGCGTCGGTGTCTCCAGGATTGGACATATGGTTCTCGAGGCATTCCCGTTGATATCGCCGACCCGGCCGGGAACCTGCCCGGCAACGGTTCAACGATAGCGCGCCCGGATGGCCGGTCGTCGACCCCAACCCACCAGGGTGGCTGGTGGGCTGGCAGGCCGCCAACCGGAATCCGAGGGCGTGTTTGTCAAAATCAGCGTACTAGCCACAGCGCGGCGCTTGCAACAAGGCCAGCCCGACTATGGCAGCGGTTTCGGCGCGGAGGATACGCTGACCCAGCGAGACCGGCCGCACAAAACCGTGGCGACCCAGCAAAGCACGATCACGTGGGCCAAAACCACCCTCGGGCCCAATCAGTAACGCGGCCGCCGTGCCGACCTGGTTCAGCGCCGGCAGCACAGGCTCCCGCTCCATCGCGACGAACAGCGGCCTCTCGTCAGGCCATTCGGCCAGGACCAGATCCAAGCCGCGGGCAGCCCGGATCAGCGGCACGGTCAGCCGCTCACTTTGCTCGGCAGCCTCGATAGCGATTGTATGCAGCCGATCCTCGTTTACCCGGCTCGCATTGGTCCTTTCCGTGAACACCGGCAGCAGCGCGGCGACGCCAAGTTCCGTGGCTTTTTGGACCACCAGGTCGGTGGAGTCGCGCTTCAGCAGGGCGAACACCAGCCATAGGTCAAGGTCGTCTCGCTGCGGCCGTAGGCGCGTTTGCGCCAGCAGTGCCGCCTTCCCCCGCGATAGTGCCACGATAGTGCCGTCCCACTCGCCGTCACGCCCGTTGAATAACCGGACCGGGTCCCCCTTCGTGCGGCGCATCACCACGCCCAAGTGATGCGCCTGGCCGGGGGACGCTTCGATCGTGACACCGGCGGACAAAGCGGCGTCGACATGCAGACGAATCGGTGTCATGGCAATCCGGTTGACTGCGGCATGGCGCGGCAAACAATTCTGCTATCCATGGAGACTGACCCCATGGCAATCCACCCAACGGCAACCCACACGGACATCGTCGCGACCGGCTGGGTCGCTCGGTTGCCGCGATCCTGGCTGCCCTATCTGCTGGTCGCGCGTGTCGACCGGCCGATCGGCGTCTGGCTCCTGTTTCTCCCGGGCCTGTGGGGTATCCTCCTGGCTCGGCCGCAAGCCGGGGACGGGATCCGCCTCGTGCTGCTGTTTGCGCTTGGCAGCGTTGTCATGCGAGCAGCCGGCTGCGTCGTCAATGACCTGTGGGATCGCGACATTGACCGGCAGGTGGCCCGCACGGCCGGTCGTCCCCTTGCTTCCGGCGCCCTGCGCGCATCCTATGCAATGGTGTTCCTCGTCTGCCTACTGCTGGCAGGGTTGCTGGTGCTGCTGCAACTTAATCATCTGTCGCAAGGACTCGGAGTCGCTTCGCTGCTGCTCGTCGGGCTTTATCCGCTGGCCAAGCGAGTGACCTGGTGGCCTCAACTGATGATGGGGTTCACGTTCGGCTTTGGCGCGCCGATGGGCTACACGGCGGCGGCAGGGCGAATCGATGCCGCCTGCGTCGTGCTCTACGTGGCGGCGATCCTGTGGGACCTGGGCTTCGACACGATCTACGCCCACCAGGACCGTGAGGACGACGCGCTGGTTGGGGTCCGTTCCACCGCACGTCTGTTTGGCTCGCGGACCAGGCCATTCCTGGCGGGATGCTACGCCGGGGCGATCGTGGCGCTGGCGCTGGCGGGTTGGCTCAATGGCATCGGGGCATGGTTTTATCCGGCACTCTTGCTGCCGGCGGTGCTTCTGGCGAGGCAGGTGATCAGTCTGGACATCGACGATCCCGCCAATTGCCTGCGGCTGTTCCGCGCCAATCGGGAGGTCGGGGCGGCGGTCGGGTTGGCGATCCTGCTCGGCTGGCTGTGACTGGGCTGGCTGTGACCCGGGCGGCCACGCTTACCGATGCAAGGGCATTCGTGCGAGCCAATACGATCCTGTGCGCTACGCCCACCGTGCCCGAGGTGCGGCTGCATCTCGCGACCGAGATCACCCCGATCTGGCAGGCAACCGAGAGCTGGCTCGCCGAACGCGATGTGGCCCCGCCATTCTGGGCGTTTGCCTGGCCCGGCGGCTTGGCCCTCGCTCGGCATGTCCTGGACGATCCAGCGGCGGTGGCCGGCCGCAGAGTGCTGGATTTCGCTGCCGGCGGCGGCATTGCCGGGATTGCCTGCGCCATCGCCGGGGCGGCGCGGGTCGAGGCGGCGGAGATCGACCCCATGGCATTGGCTGCGATCGGTCTGAACGCCGCCGCCAATGGCACCGTGGTCAACCCGATCGGGGACATACTCGGGGCTCCCTGCCGCTGGGATCTGATCCTGTGCGGCGATGTCTGCTACGAAGCGCCAATGACCAGCCGCATCATGCCGTGGCTCACCGGCATGGCGCGCTCCGCCGAGGTGTGGATTGCCGATCCAGGCCGGGCATATTTGCCGAGCAGCGGTTTGGCGACATTTGCCACCTATAGCATCGAGACGACATTGGAACTGGAGGATCGCACCAGTCGCGAGGTCGGACTCTATCGTTTGGAGGGTGGGGGGCGATCGGGCGGAGACTGACCGAACGGCATCCCGTTCACGGTGACGCCGCTGTCGCCCAGCGCGATGTCCCATATCAGGCTCTTGTCCACCGAGCGCGCCATCCCCTTGGCGATAAACACCAGGGGCAGGAAGGTCTGCATGCTTGGATTGCCTTGAGCGTCTGCGACCAGGGCGTCCAGTCCGGTGGCGACAAGGTGAATGTTGATCCCGGCCTTGCCATCCTTCTGTTTTCGCAGCAGGCCGGATCCAGCCACCCTCAGGGGACCAGATGTGAAATCCAGACTTTCGATCCCGACCCGTGCGTCCGGGTCGTCCAGCAGCGCATTCAGGTCGGCCCCCAGCGTCGTCTGATCCGCGTCCGCCGCCGTCGCATCGCGCAGCAGCCGCAGCAACAGCTCGGTGGGCACGCCGGTGACGGCCGGCTCGAGGTCGACGTGCCGCGGGACATAAGCCGCCAGGTCCGCCGGGACAGCGCTCAGAGCCGGGTCGTCGACGGTTACCACAAAGCGGGCGTTCAGTCGTCCAGAGCGGACCTCGCTGGTCAAACCCACCCGTATTTGCCCGAGATCGGCTTGATTGGTGCTCCCAGCATCGACATGGATATGTTCCAGCGTTTCTTCGGCGTCCAATCGGGTCAGCAGGCCCGGAAAGGCGTCGACCAGGACACCGAGCCGAGCGGGCAAACCAGGTGGCGCCCCGCGCTTGGCCTGCATGTCCGCCGTGACGGATCGTGCCGCGATGGTGAGCCGAGCCGCCTGGCGACGATCGAGCTGCTCGACATTGAAGCTGCCGGCCGCCGAGCTGATCAGACCGGTCATTGTCGCGCCCGCCTTGTCGCGCGTATTGATTCGCCAGTTCACTGCGGATCCCTGGCTTTGGACGTTCAGGCGGGGCTCGCCGCCCGCTGCCACGGCGCCGGCCCCCGAGACGCTGCCGCCGAGGGTATACCGTTCGATGGACTGTTCAGCATGCTGGCCGTTGTTGTCGGTAAGCAGCGTTATGTCCCCCAGCTCCCCCGTGAACGGAGAGGGAAGCGTCAGGCTCGGGTCGATCTTGGCGCGGATCGCCTGTTGCCCGAGGGAGAACGACAGCGATCCCA
Organism: uncultured Alphaproteobacteria bacterium; assembly: GCA_963758415.1. Classification (GTDB taxonomy): domain Bacteria; phylum Pseudomonadota; class Alphaproteobacteria; order Acetobacterales; family Acetobacteraceae; genus Rhodopila. The sequence continues at coordinate 378,519 of CAVWVL010000003.1, forward strand.
TGCTGTCCCCGGTCCCGCCAACCGGCATCGTGCCCGTCGGCGGCAACGTCATCGACGTGACATCCCACGCCCCATTGTCGAGCGGTCGCGCCACCGCATCGATCGCCGCGTCTGGCGGTGAGGTCAGCCCGGGCAGTGGAATGCTGATGCGATAGGTTTCGCCGTCGTGCGTGAGCTGCGCTGGATGCTCCGTCGGAGCGACCAGACCGCCGGTGACAAACGCCAGCGCTTCAACCAACGCCGACCGCAGTGCTTCGGGTCGCCCATCCTGAGCGCAGGCCGGCGTTGCGAACAGGCACGCGATGCCAAGCCGCGCGACGGTAAACGGGTTGACCGGAGCACGCCCACATGATCGTTTCATCAAGCCTCGCTCGGTAATGGCATACGCTCAATCCGCATCCGCCAGCCGCACCGAGGCCTGGCTGGTTGGCAGCCACACGCTGACGGTGGTGCCTTTGCCCTCCTCGCTCTCGATCAGCAACTGGCCGCGGTGGCGGTTGACAATGTGCTTGACGATCGCCAACCCGAGCCCGGTGCCGCCGACAGCCCGGGAACGGCCTTTGTCGACACGGTAGAACCGCTCGGTGAGTCTCGGCAGATGCTCCTTGGGGATTCCGCTGCCCTCGTCGGTAACCGAAATAACGACACCGGGCCGGTTGGGCCAGCGCGTTCCAGGGGTCGCGCGTGCGGCATCCACGGCGAGCAGTCCGCCCTCGCGACCATACTTAACCGCATTGTCCATCAGGTTCTGCAACACCTGCGCCATTTGATCGGCGTCCCCGGAGATCGTCGGCAGCTCATCGCTGACTCGCACCTCGAGGTTGATCTTGCGCTCTTCCAGCCGCGGCTCGAATGCGGCGGCCAGACGTGGCAGCAACTGCTTAAGGTCGAGCAGCTCAGATGGTGGCTGGTGCTCTGTCAGCTCGATGCGCGAAAGACTCAGCAGGTCGTCGATTAGCCGGTTCATTCGCGCGCCCTGTTCGGCCATGATGCCCAGGAAACGTTGCTGTGCTTGCCGGTCGTCAGCGGCGGCGCCACGCAGCGTCTCGGTGAAGCCGATCAGCGATGCGAGCGGCGTGCGCAATTCGTGGCTCACGTTGGCGACGAAATCGGCTCGCATCCGTTCAACCAGGCGTTCGCGGGTGCGGTCGGACAAGACGATCAGGGCCTCCCCGCCGTCCGCCAACGGTGGGTCCATCGGCACGACGGTGGCATGCAGGTCGCGAGGCACCGGGGCCGGCAGCCCGACCTCCGCCGACTGAGCCTGGTTTGAGGACATGGCTCGATCGATGGCACCGCGTACGCCTGGGTGGCGCAGGACGGCCGGGACATCATCGCCGAATACGGCGCGCGCCGCTGCGTTTGCCCGACGCACGGCCCGATCGCGAGCGAGCACGATGACCGGGTCCGGCAACCGCTCCAGGATCAAGGTGTCGGCGCGGCGGTGCTGCTCCAGCAAGGCGGCGCGTGCTGCCAGCCTGCGGGACAGCCGAGCGATCTCGCGCGCCAGATCGTCCATCAGGACGGTGCCGGGCGTGTCGACCGTCGCTTCTTCGTAGGCCACTCGGCGCACTGCCTCGGTCAGCAGTTCGACGTCGCGACGCCAAATCAGGAAGAACGTCCCGGCTACCACAATGGTGAGCGCCATGCCCGCCAAGGCCGGTCCGACATGAGCCCATCCGAAGATCGCGAGGATGACGAATGTCAGCGCCGGTACACCAGCCAGAAAACAGGCGAAGGCCAGAACTTTCATGGCTGGCGGTCACGACGGACCAAGTCGAACCAGCCGCGGCATTGGATTCAGCTTACAGGGTCAACGCGCTGGTGGCGCGCGCGGACCCCGCGTTCGATAGCCCCCGAGACCAGCGGATCCAGCTCGAGTTCCACGCGAACGAAATCCAGCATGTCCAACGATTGCCGCTTTGGCTTGACGTCCTGATCCCCGGCGATGACCTCGCACGCCAGCGCATAGGCGGTCTCGCGAAGTTTGGGGCTGAGCGCCGTGCGCATCAGCTCCCCGGCACGGGCCAGTCCGTTCTCCTCGCGCAACAGACCGACCGCCGCATCGGTGACGTCGACCAATTGGTCGGTGGTGAAATCATGGAACGCCGGCAGCGTTTGCACCTGGCCGGACATCACCCCGATCTCGCGATCGGTAATGCCGCCGTCCGCCGCCGATACCAGCACCATGGTCAGCACCAGTGCCTCGGGTGCGTTCAGGGCATCTTTGGAACGCATCGTGTTTCTCCTGTCCGGCGAAAATTGAAAGGCTGCATGATGGGTCGAGCAGGCTTGGCCGCCGGTCTAGCACCGCATCACGACAATGCGATACACCGCCGTTGTTTCAAGCATCGAATTTTAAATCATGTCATCGATCGCCGAGATCGGCGGCCGCGTGGGCCTCAGCGGCCCCAGGATTTGGGTCACGCCTTGTCAGGGTCACCAACCGGCACTGCGCGAGGCAGCAGGAACGCGTTGGTCTGCGCCACCGCCTCGGCCAAGCCGACCCGCCGGACCACGACGCCGGAGGGAAATGCGGACATCAACCGGCTGGGAGCCTGACGATCCAGCAGGACGAACACGCCTCGGTCCGACGATCGCCGGATCAGCCGCCCGAACGCCTGGCGAAGCCGCAGCCGGACGATGCGGTCGTCATAACCCTTCGGATCGCCGTCGGATAAATGGATGCGACGCTCGCGATGCAGGATGTCGGGGCGCGGCCAAGGTGTCTTCTCGAACACCACCAGCCGCAGGGCCGCGCCGGGCACATCGACACCGTCGCGCATCGCATCGGTGCCGAGCAGGCAGCTTTCCTCCTCGGCGCGGAAGATGTCCACCAGTGTGGCATTTCCCATGGCGTCGACGTGCTGGGCATAAAGCGGGATGCCGACCTGCTCCAACTCGGGGGCGATGCGAGCGTGCACGGCGCGCAGGCGGCTGATTGCGGTGAATAACCCCAGACCGCCGCCCCCTGACGCGACAAAAAGGGCGCGATAGGCAGCCGCCAATTGATTGAGGTCGCCGGAGGCCACGTCGGCGACAATGAAGGCGCGGGTCTGCGCCGCGTAATCGAACGGCGAGGCGACCGCGGCGCGGATCGCCGGGGACGGCAGGTGCGGCGCGCCTACGCGTGCCTCGGCCGCTGCCCAGGCGGTTTCCGGATCATGGTCGCCGGAGTCGCGCAGCGTCGCCGAGGTTACCAGCAGCCCCTGCGCCGGCGACGCCAGCGTCGCGGCGAAGGGGATGGTCGGATCAAGCCAGTGGCGGTGCAGCCCAACGTCGACTTCCCTGCCTGCCTCCCGGCGATCCAGCCGGAGAAACAGCACATGCCCCGGCCGCTGGCCTGGTTCGGCGGGCGGCTCGGTCAGCGTCCACAGCATCGATTGCCACGCCTGCAGCGGGTTCAGCGCTCGGCGCACGAGAGAGCGGCCGATAGCCTCGATCCGATTGCGGGTTGGCTCGTCCATCTCCTCGGCCTCGTCATCCAGCCGTGCGAGCAGTCGCTCTCGTAGCGTGGCGAGCGGTTCGGCGATCCGGGCCAGGGCACGCGCCAGGCGTTCGGCGGCGTTCCCGAGGTCCTCATTGACCGGGAAGACATCGCATTCCGTCGGGCCTGCCAGCGGACGCGCCGCGGGAGAGGGCGTGACATCACCGCCGGCGGTACGTGCGAGAACCTGGCGGCGGACCAGGCGCAGGAATGCTTCCGACGGATTCGGGCGGGCGGGCTCGATGCCGTCTAGTTCCTGCCCAGCCTCGTGTAGGCGGCTGGACCAGTCGGACGGCGGCAATGCGGCGGCAGCCTGCAGCGCGGCGTCCAGCGGCGCGATCAGAGCGGGGCGGTCCGCCACCAACTCCTCCAGCCGCTTGCGCAGGCCGCGGGCGCGTGAGCGGCCGCCCTCCGCCCCGCGCAGCCAGCGACGGAGTTCCGCGGTCTCAAGTCCGGACAACGCGGCCGAGAAGGCACTGTCGGCGGCATCGAAGACGTGGTGACCCTCGTCGAAAACGTAGCGGGTGGGCACCGCGTTGTCGTCCAGCCCGCCCCACGCCGCCTGCGTCATCACCAGGGCATGGTTGGCAACCACGAGATCGGCGGTGCGGGAGCGGCGGATGGTGTGTTCGACGAAGCAGCGGCGCCAGTGCGGGCAGGCGGCATGGATACATTCGCCGCGTCGGTCGGCCAGCGAGGCAACCAGGCCGCCGCCATGCAGTTCCGCCAGCCAGCCGGGCAGGTCGCCGCCTTGGATGTCGCCGTCATTGCTCGCCATGGCCCAGCGGGCGATCAGACCCAGCGGCACGGTTTGCTGGTTCATGAACCCGCCGGTCGCGGTGTTGACCGCATCCTCCAGGTTGAGCAGGCAAAGGTAATTTTCGCGGCCCTTGCGCACGACGACCCGGCGGCGCCGCTCGGTCGGATCGGGGATGAGGCGCTCCAGTTCGCTGTCGATCTGTCGCTGCAGATGGCGGGTGAAGGTGCTGATCCACACCGCCCCCTTGTTCTTTTCGGCCCAAACGCTGGCCGGCGCGAGATAGCCCAGTGTCTTGCCGGTGCCAGTGCCGGCCTCGACCAGCACCAGGTGAGGATCGCCACGGATTTCTCTCGGCGCAAAGGCCGAGCAGGCAGCTCCGGCATAATCCGCCTGGCCGGGACGTTGTTCAGCGTGCGGTCCCAGCATGCTGGCGAGGCGGTTCCGTGCCTCGGTCCGGGATACAGCGTGCGCGGATGGCGGGGGCGGCGCAGCGCTGTCTTCCCACTCAGGCAGGCGCTTCCAGATTTTCAACGGTTCGTTCGACGCGGGAGCGTCGGGCCGGCCAAGGGCGTGCGTGACATAGCCGCCCCAACCCCAACCGGCCCTCTGCATGCGGGCGGCCAGGCTCGCGGCGTCGCGGTTCATCAGCGTGTCGCGGCCCTGGGCGAGCTGATTGAGAAGTATGGCCGCCAGGTCGGGCAGCCGGGTCACCTCGGCTTCGAGGCCGATCGGCGGCTGGTCATCGTCAAGCGCGAGGGCTAGGCCACGCGGAGTCGGCGCGACGGTGCGGGCCGGGCGAACGAAGGCGAAAAGTTCCAGCAGATCGAATGCCGGCACTGGTCGCATACCCAGGCGGCGGAACGTGGCTGGCGCGTGCACCAGTATCGGCGGCGGCATGGTCCGTAGCGCGGCAACCGCCTCATCCGGCGGCAGCAACAAAAGTTCGCCATCCAGTGTCAGGATCGCCGCTCGGCCATGGCCCGCGACCACGGAGGGAGCGTCGGGCAGCGCGATGGAAGGGGTCACACAGGTTAAGTAGCCCGGATTTCGCTCAGCGTCAGCACGCTTGGGTGCCAAACACCTCCTGCCAGGCAGCGCGCAGCGCAAGGTCGACGTCGTGCATCGTGGCTGGGATGCCCAGAGCGGCGAGACTGGTAACACCGTACTGCGGCAGGCCGCAGGGCACGATGCCGCTGAAATGCGAAAGATCCGGCTCCACGTTCAGGGCGACGCCGTGCCAGCTTACCCAGCGGGTGATGCGAACGCCGACGGCGCCGATCTTCGCCTCGCCACCAGCGGACCTTATCCCTGGGTCGGATACCCAGATGCCGACCCGCCCCTCGCGGCGTTCGCCCCTGACGTTGAAGCGGCCGAGGGTGCGGATCAGCCATTCCTCCAGCCCGTGGACGAAGCTCCGGATGTCCTGCGGCGCGATCTCCCCGTGCCGCCGGTTCAGATCGAGCATGACGTAGGCGGTGCGCTGGCCGGGACCATGGTAGGTCCACTGCCCGCCACGGCCGGCGTTGAAGGTGGGAAAGCGGGCTGGATCGCTCAGCTCATCCGGCTTCGCCGAGGTTCCGGCGGTGTACAGCGGCGGGTGCTCCACCAGCCACACAAGTTCGCCCGCTGTTCCGGCCCGGATAGCGGCCACCCGCCGCTGCATGACGGCCAGCGCATCGGGGTATTCGGTGAGCCCGTCATCGATGCGCCACTCCACCGGAGGCCGATCATTGGCACTTCCGGGGGACCCGATGGTAGTCTCCACGCTAGTCATTGAACCGATGTCGTTCATCCGCTATATCCCCGCCCCTGCCGAATCACGTGCGGTCGTGGCGGAATGGTAGACGCGCAAGCTTGAGGTGCTTGTGGGGGTAACCTCGTGGAAGTTCGAGTCTTCTCGACCGCACCAATCGACCGAGAGCAGTGGCAGGAATCAACCGTCAGGCGGCGACCTTCAGATGCGGCGCCACCGAGAACGGCGCCTCGGTCTTTTCGTGCAGCTCCTCCAAGGTGACGCCCGGGGCGAGTTCCAGCAGCGTCAGCCCGTCGTCCTTGCCCTTCGCCTCGACGTCGAACACGCCCAGGTCGGTGATGATCAGATCCACCACCCCGGCCCCGGTCAGCGGCAGGTTGCAGCGCTTCAGCAACTTGGGCTTGCCGCCGGCGGTGTGCTCCATCAGCACCACTACGCGGCGCACGCCGGCCACCAGGTCCATGGCGCCGCCCATCCCCTTCACCATCTTGCCCGGGATCATCCAGTTCGCCAGGTCTCCGTTCTCGGCCACCTGCAGCGCACCCAGGATCGAGATGTCGATATGGCCGCCGCGCACCATGGCGAAGCTCGCGGCACTGTCGAAATAGCTGGTGGTCGGCAGTTCGGTAACAGTCTGCTTGCCGGCGTTGATCACGTCGGCGTCCTCCTCGCCCTCGAACGGGTAAGGGCCGGTGCCCAGCATCCCGTTCTCCGAGTGCAACTGGATCGACATGCCGGCAGGAACGTAGTTCGCAACCAGGGTCGGGATGCCGATCCCGAGGTTTACGTAAAAGCCGTCCTGCAGTTCCTTGGCCGCGCGTGCGGCCATCTGGTCTCGATTCCAGGGCATTGCTGTTGCCTTCCCTAACCGCGCTTGCGCACGGTGCGTTGCTCGATCCGTTTGTCGACAGTATCAAGTTTGACGATGCGGTTGACGAAAATACCAGGCGTTATGATGTGGTCCGGATCGATCTGGCCCGCCTCGACCAGTTCCTCCGCCTCCACCACCACCATCTCGCCTGCCGTCGCCATCATCGGATTGAAATTGCGCGCCGTCTTCCGGTACACCAGGTTGCCCTCGGTATCGGCCTTCCACGCGTGCACGATCGACAGATCGGCGCGCAGCCCGCGCTCCATCACGTAGGTGCGGCCGTCAAATTCCTGCGTGGGCTTCCCGACGGCGACCTGCGTGCCAACCCCGGTGGCGGTGAAGAAGGCCGGTATGCCAGCCCCGCCCGCCTTGATCCTCTCCGCCAGCGTGCCTTGCGGATTGAACTCGATCTCCAGTTCCCCGGCCAGGAATTGCTTGGCGAAGGTTGCGTTCTCGCCAACGTAGGAGCTGATCATCTTGCGAACCTGGCGGGTCTCCAGCAGTTGACCAAGTCCGACGCCATCGATGCCGGCGTTGTTCGAGATGATCGTCAGGTCCTTTACCCCGCTGTCGCGGATCGCCTCGATCAGCGCGGAGGGGATGCCACAGAGGCCGAAGCCGCCCGACATGATGGTCATGCCGTCGCGCAGTACACCGTCGAGCGCCGCCGTCACATTCGGATAAATCTTGTTGACCGCCATTCCCTCCCCCAACCGGAACCAAGCAATATCCTGCCGGACAGGCCGTTAATCAGCAAGCGCTTTGGCGGTGCCTGGCCCAGGCCTGCCCAACGCGGACAACCCGAGCAATAGCCAGCCGGCCATCAGAATGATGCCGCCGGCGGGCGCAACGAGGCCCAGACTGCTGCCGGTCAGGCCGCGCACATACACCGCCCCGCAGAACAGCACGGTGCCGATCGCGAATGCCAGCGCGGCAGCGTCCGCCAGCCGGCCGCCCTGTCTCGACCACAGGCCGGCGGCGAGCAGTGCCAGCGCGTGCCAGCCCTGCATCTGGATGGCGCTGCCGACCATACGGAGAGCCGCCGGATCAAGCCGCTCCAGCCCGTGCGCCGCCACGGCCGCCATCGCCACCGTGCCGAACCCCGCCAGTGAGCCCAGTGCAATCCAGATCCGCTGCATGACTTTATCAATCCTGTTTCCTGACGTGACGGCGGCCTATAGCATGGCCGCAGCATGCCCCGAGGCGATCTGTATCCTGACATCGGCCCATACGAGACCGGCTACCTGCCGCTGTCGGATGGCCATGTGATGTACTGGGAGCAGGCGGGCAACCGCTCTGGCCGGCCGGTGCTGTTCCTGCATGGCGGGCCCGGGGCCGGCGCGGGCGCGGTCCATCGCCGCTTCTTCGATCCGAATTACTGGCGCATCATCATCTTTGATCAGCGCGGCGCCGGCCGGTCTCGGCCGCTGGGCGAACTGGCCAACAATACCACGCCTGACCTCGTCGCCGACATCGAAGTGCTTCGCCACCACCTGGCGATCGAGCGGTTCCTGCTGTTCGGCGGCTCCTGGGGCTCAACGTTGGCCCTGGCCTATGCCCAGACGCATCCCACCCGGGTCGCGGGCTGCGTCCTTCGTGGCGTGTTCCTCGGCCGCGCGCGAGAGGTTGAGTGGTTCATGCACGGCATGCAGGCGGTGTTCCCGGAAGCCCACGCCGCATTCGCCGGGTTCTTGCCGGAGGGTGAAAGGGCCGACCTGCTCGGGGCTTATCTACGGCGGCTGACCGATCCCGAGCCTTCGGTCCACCTGCCCGCTGCCCGGGCCTGGTCGGTATACGAGGGCACCTGCAGCACGTTGCTGCCCAGTCCGGAAACGGTGAGCGGCTTCTCGCAGGATCGCACCGCGCTGGGCCTGGCGCGGATTGAGGCATTTTACTTCGCCAACGGGCTGTTCCTGCCGCCCGAGGGGTTGTTGGGCCGAATGGATCGAATCGCCCACATCCCGGCCGAGATCGTGCAGGGCCGCTACGACATGATCTGCCCCGCCACCACCGCGTTCGATCTGGCGGCCGCTTGGCGCAGTGCCAGGCTCACGATCGTGCCCGACGCAGGTCACTCGGCGCTGGAGCCCGGGATCAGGCGGGCTCTGGTCGCCGCCGTCGAGCGGTTCCGCGGCGGACGTTAGTCTAGGTCGTAGGGCTATTCTCCTCATCAGAGCCCATGGTTGGTAGCGTGGCCTCAAGTTCATTTGGGTTGCTCAGAGCCTGACCGAAGGAACGCGCCGTTGTTGCCCAGCGCGTCTGAGCGGGTGCTTCGGAGGAAGTTGTCATGCACCCATTGTAGCCAATGGGGCCACTGATGTCAGACAAGTTGCAGAATTGACCCAAAGGGAGGATTGCAAGAGACGCACGGTCTTTACCGCGGCGAGCGCGTCGCCGAGATCCACGGCGCAGCGAGCGCGCCGCATTCGATTGCGGATCGGTCAGGGCACGCCCGGCCGCTTTGCTTTTCCGCACCGGATCGCTCAAATCACACCTCCGGGCACCTGATCCCGGACAACGTGCGGTGGGAGTGCGGCAATGAAGGTCGGCGTCATTGGGCTGGGCAACATGGGCATGGGTGCCGCCCTGAATTTGCTGAAGAAAGGGCACGACGTAACCGGCTGCGAGTTGCGTGAGGAGACCCGCTCCGCCTTCATCGCCGAGGGCGGCAAGGCTGTGGTCTCCCCCGATGCCCTCCCCTCCGACCTGGAGGTGGTCGTCGTCTTCGTCATTAACGCCGCGCAGACCGAGCAGGTGCTGCTCGGCGACAAGGGCTGTCTCGCGCGGATGACCAAGGGCGGCGTGGTGCTGTGTTGCGCGACGGTCGCGCCGGAGGCGGCAAAGGCCCTCGGCCGCAAGATCGAGGACGCCGGCTTCCTCATGCTGGACACCCCAGTCTCCGGCGGGTCGGTCGGTGCCAGGGCAGGGACGATGACCGTCATGGGCTCCGGCTCCGAGGCAGCCTTCGCCAAAGCCGAACCGGTCCTGGAAGCAATTTCCACCAAGGTATGGCGGCTCGGCGATCAGATCGGCATCGGCAGCACTGTGAAGATGGTCAATCAGTTGCTTGCCGGCGTGCATATCGCGACGGCGGCCGAAGCCCTGGCGCTGGGCATTCGCGCCGGGGCCGACCCGACCACGCTGTACAAGGTCATTTCGGAGTCAGCCGGCAGTTCATGGATGTGGCAGAACCGGGTGCCGCATATTCTGGATGGCGACGACACGCCGTTCTCGGCCGTGAACATCTTCGTCAAGGATTTGGGGATCGTGCTGGACCAGGCCCGGGCGCTGACCTTCCCGCTGCCTCTGGCCGCGGCGGCGCATCAGTTGTTCCTGGCGGCGGCCGCGAACGGGCAGGGGCTGAAGGACGATGCGTTCGTCATCCGGGTCTGGCAGGCGCTGACCGGGATCGAACTTCCCGAAAAGAAGTGACCCGAACTCGATACCCGGGTCACGGGCGGTGACGGCCGACCACCCACGTCTCCGTCGCCGACGACAGGGCAGCACCTGTACCCACGTCTTCATTCGACAGGCGATTTCCACAACCCCGACTTGAACCCACCGGAGGCTCGGGTGATGATCCCCGCCATGTCCAACCCGCAGCAACCGGCCGCCCGCCTGGACTATCTGGCGTCTGTCGACCGTCCCCGGCTCGCCCTGCCGCAAGGCAAGCGGGTCGCCGTCTTCCTGGTGGTGAACATCGAGCGCTGGGACATCGAGGGCCCGATGCCGCGGCAGGTGCTGAGCCCGCCGCAGGGCGCCTCGGTGATGCCGGACCTGCCCAACTGGGCCTGGCACGAATACGGCATGCGGGTCGGCTTCTGGCGTCTCAAGGCTGCCCTGGACCTGCACGGCATCGCACCGACGCTGGCGATCAACGCAGCGGTGCCAGCGGCCTATCCTCGGGTCACCAAGGCCTGTCGCGACGCCGGGTGGGAATTCATGGTGCATGGCTATCACCAGATGGCGACGCATCTGGTCGAGGATCAGCGGGCAATGATCCGCGAGGCGATCGACGCCCTGCATCAGGCCGGCGGGCACCAGCCGGTCGGCTGGCTGGCGCCGGGCCTGACGGAGACGCTGGAGACGCCGGACCTGCTGGCCGAGGCCGGCATTCGCTACTGCGCCGACTGGGTGGTGGATGATCTGCCGTGCCAGCTCCGCACCGCGCACGGCCCGTTGCTGACCATGCCCTACAGCGTGGAGCTGAATGACATCCCGATCATGATGATCCAGCATCATCGTGCCGAGGAACTCTACGACCGCACCGTGGCGCAGTTCGAGCGGTTGTATCAGGAAGCCGAGGACGAGGGCGCCAAGGTGATGGGGCTCGCCGTCCATCCGTATATCAGTGGCGTGCCGCACCGCATCGGCTGGTTCGAGCGCGCTCTGGCGCATATCGCAAGCCGGCCGGGCGCACTGTTCTGGCAGGGACGGCAGATCATGGACTGGTACTGCGGGCCGCGGCATGAGCTTCATGGCGCGATGGGGCCTGCTCAGCAAGGCCGAGCGGGACGCGGCTTACAACAATTCGGAGGCGGTGGCGGACAGCCCGGTGCTGAATGCGGCGCGGGAGATGGCGTCCTCGGTGTTTCGCACCACCAACCAGATGCATCTGGACCTGCGCTACGGCATGCGCGAGCGCAACACCTGGGACCTGTTTCCGGTCGCCGATCCCGATGCGCCCTGCGTCGTGTTCATCCACGGCGGATACTGGCAGCGTAACACCAAGGAACAGTTCTCCAACCTGATCGCCGGGCCGCATGCCCGCGGCTGGGCGGCGGCGCTGCCGGGCTACACGCTGGCGCCCGACGCATCGCTGACCGAGATCGTGGCGGAGATCAATGCGGCGCTTGACTGGCTGGGAACGCACGGCCCCGCGCACGGCATCAACGGCCCGGTTGTGCTGTCGGGCTGGTCGGCCGGAGGGCATCTGACCGCGATGTGCCTGAGTCATCCGTTGGTCAAAGCCGGCCTGGCTATCTCGGGTATTTTCGAACTTGGGCCGGTTCGCGACACCTATCTGAACGAAAAGCTACGGTTGACCGAGGGGGAAATCGTGTCGCTGTCACCGATGCGCCTGCCGCCGGTGCGCAAGCCGCTGGCGATCGCCTATGGGACCGCCGAGCTGCCGCCGCTGGTTTCAGACAGCCGGGACCTGCACGCGCTGCGGTCGGCGGCGCATCTGCCGGGGGCGCTGATCCCCGTGCCAGGGGCCAATCATTTCACCATCGTTCATGAATTGCGCGATCAGGACGGCCTGCTGACGCGGCATCTGCCACTATTGCTGAGCGAGCGTTAGGCGTCAGGTTTGCTGAGCCAGCGCGTTGTGACCCGCCCGACCGGCAACACCTCGGTATCAGCGCTTTCGCGCAGCCTCGGAACGTCTAGCTGGCCGACTTGTATGCCCATTTGTATGACAACTCGGCGTCAGCCGGAATGGCCTTAAGCTGCCCTTAACATTTTGCGCTCAATATGGACGGCAACCGCATCCCAGGTCCGCGAGGGTCAAATGTCCCCACCTATCTCATCGGTCTCGTCCGCTTCGCTTCCGCCCCCCGTCACCGCGCCGACGCGTGGCCCTCCACCAAGACCCGCAAGTTCCAGCGCAGGCTCCGCCGGCGCAGCCAGCGCCTCGCAGGAAACCGCTGCAATCAATCAGGCCTTGGGAAAATACAAGGCTGACCTTTCGCAGGGCCAGCCCGCCTCCGCGCTGAAGTCTCCGGCACGCAAATCGCGGCCGACGCGAAGGCCTTGGGACAGTCCGTTTCGTTACCCAAAGCTCCTGCCGCGTCGGCGCCAGCGGCGTCGACCGAAGCTGCTTCCGTGCAGGCGGCTGGCGGCCGGCTGAATGCAGTCGCGTGACCACGCCACGTTCTATACTTCTTCGGTCGTCCCTCCGGTCACCCGACCGAGCACGAGCGCCACCAGGATGATTGCCCCATACACGGCGTCGATCCAGAACGCGGGGATTTCCGCCAGCGTCAGGACGTTCTGCAGGATGCCTAGCAGCAGCACGCCGGTCAGCGCGCCGATCAGCCGCCCCTTGCCGCCGTTCAGGCTGATGCCACCGATCACCGCCGCCGCGAACACGTAGAAGATCATGTTCTGGCCCTGACTGGTCACCACCGAGGCGATGCGTCCAGTCAGCATCAGCCCGGCCAGCGCCGCGAGCGTGCCGCTGACCATCAGAGTGCCCCAAAGCACGCGCTCCACCCGGATGCCGGCGACACGCGCCGCATCAGCGTTGCCGCCAATCGCGTAGATCGCGCGGCCGAGCCGGTGGTAGCGCAGGAAAAGTCCGAACACGAGGTAAAGTATGCCGGCGATCCAGATCGAGACCGGAATGCCCGCCCACTTGCCGGAGCCGAGATACAGGTAGCCGTCCGGCAGATCGAACAGAGTCTTGCCGTTGGTGGTGCCAAGCTGCACGCCACGCAGCAGGATCAGCATCGCCAGGGTGACGATGAAGGCGTTAAGCCGCAGCTTGACGATAAGAAAGCCGTTGATCAGGCCAACCAGCGCGCCCGTCGCCAGGACCACCACGATCGCCAGCCCCCACGGCAGCCCGACGCCCGATCCGCCGGTGTGCACATCGGCGATGATCAGCCACGCGCCCAGCATCGGCGCCAGACCGACCACCGATTCCAGCGAAAGGTCGAATTTCCCCGCCAGCAGAATCAACGTCTCGGCGATCACCACGACCGAAAGTTCGGACGATTGCTGCAGAATGTTGAGGAAGTTGTCGGTGGTCAGGAAAGCATCGGAGGCAAACGCGCCGATAACCACGACCAGGATGATAACCGGAACCAGCGTCAGCTCGCGCAATCCCAGAGAGGTGCCGCGCCTGCGTGGCGTGGCCGGCCGGCTTCGCAGGGCGTCGGTCTGCTCACTCGCCATCGCCAATTCCTTCGATCGCCGCCACCAGCGCCTCGCTCTCCCAGCCCGCGGCAAACTCCGCGGTCAGACGGCCCTTGAAGATGACCAGCACGCGGTCGCAAACTGACAGCTCGTCGAGTTCGTCACTGATGACAAGCACGGCGGTGCCGCCTGCACGCGCGCGCTCGACGATGGCAAACAAGGCTTCTTTCGAAGCGATGTCGACGCCCTGCGTCGGATAGAGTAGCACCAGCACCTTGGGTTCGGAGGCGAGCGCCCGTGCCAGCACCGCCTTCTGCTGGTTGCCGCCGCTGAGTTCCCCGATCGGCTGCTCGGTCGAGCCGGTGACGATCTGCAGCGACCGGATCATCCGCCCCGCCGCTTCGGCCTGGCGTGACGGCAGAATCACGCCGGCGGTTCCCATCCGTTCGAGAACGGTCATCGTCATGTTCTCGGCGACGGAGAGCAGGGGGACGATGCCGCGCGCGTGGCGGTCGCGCGGCACATAGCCGACACCGTTTCGCCGCGCATGCCCCACGTCGCCGCCGCGCAAAGCGGTGCCGGCGACCAGGATCACCCCTGTGGAGGGCGTAAGCAGGCCGGCGATGGCGTCACCGATCTGCCCCTTGCCGGAGCCGGCCAGCCCCGCAAGCCCGACGCACTCACCCGCCGCTACCCGCAGACTGACACCCGAGACCACGGCGCCCAGGTGAAGGTCACGCAGCTCCAGCGCCGGTGCCGTGTGCGATGGCGTGGCCATCCCGGCATCCGCGCCACGCCGCGTACCGCTGGCCCGCGCCGCGTCACCCACCATGGCAGCGACCACCCGCTCCTTCGCCATCTCCCCGAGCGGCGCCTCGGCAACCACGCGCCCGTCGCGCAACACGGTCACACTGCGGCAGACTTCATAGATCTCCTCAAGGTAATGTGAGATGTACAGGAAGGTGACGCCGCTGGCCTGCAAATGCGTGATGCGGTCGAACAGGCGCCGCACCTCCCGCCCTTCCAGTTCGGCGGTGGGTTCGTCCAGGATGATGAAGCGCGCGCCCTGGATCAGCGCCCGGGCGATTTCCACGATCTGCCGCTGCTCGACCGAGAGGCGCGCGCAATCCTGCTCGACATCGAGTTCCATCCCCCAGCCTGCAAGCACTTGTTCGGCCTCACGCCGCGCCGCGCCCCAACGGATCCAGCCGAGCCTCCCGGTGGGCTGCGCGTTGAGCAGCAGGTTCTCCGCCACCGTCAAGGTCGGCACCAGTGTGGACTGCTGGTAGACGCAGGCGACGCGGTCGCGCCATTTCCGCCGTTCGGCTGGTCCCGGCGCATCCTGCCCGGCGAAGCGCACCTGGCCGGTATCGGGGGCGAGAATGCCGGTCAGCACACCGACCAGCGTGGACTTGCCCGCGCCGTTGCGTCCGACCAGCGCGCGGGAGTCGCCGGCCGGCACCCGCATGGACACGTTGCTCAGCGCCTGGTTGAGGCCGAAATGCTTGGAGACGCCGAGCACCTCCACCATCGCGGGAGCGGGTGCCGTGCTGGCCGCCGCTTCCGGTTGGGGGGTCATCTTCGCCGGCGCGCCGGATGGTGCGATCAGCTCTTCGCCGCGTTTGCCCACAGGCCGGGATCGTCGACATTCGCCTTCGTCACCGTCGGCGCCGGCAGCATGTCCATCGGGTTGCCGTTGAACATCTCGATACGGCTGTCGTGGTCGGTCGGGCCGGGGGCGAAGGTCTTTCCGCCGACCGCATTCTGCAGATAGTAGAGCCCCCACTTCACGTACAGGTTCAGCGGCTGGGAGATCGCGGCGTCCAACTGGTTCTCGCGGATCTTCTGCATCGCCAGCGGCGTGCCGTCGATACTGACCAGGAAGATGTGGCCGGGCTCGCCGACTGGCTTAAGCTTGCCGGCGCTTTTCAGCACGTTCAGCACGCCGGCCAGCATGACCGCGTCGCTCTGCATGTAGATCGCGCCCAGGTTGGGCGTCGAGGTCACCACGGTTTGCGCGATCGACGTCGCCTTGTCGGTCGCCCAGTAGGTCGGCTGCTCGATCAGCTTGATGTCGGGGAAATCCTTCTTCATGCACGAGGAGAAACCGCTGGTGCGGTCCCGGCCGTTCAGCGTCGCCTGGTCGCCCATCAGCGACAGCACGATACCTTTGCCGCCAAGCGCTTTGCCGGTGAGTTTGCAGGAATCCTCGCCCATGCGGATGTTGTCGGCGCGCACCACCATCGCCGCCTTGCCGCCGGCCGGACCCATGTCGATGGAGACCGCCGGGACATTCTTGCTGGCTGCGAAGTCGAGCGCCGGAACGATCGCTTCGCTGTCACGGGCGACGAACAGGATGCCCTGAGCGCCCTCGGCGATCAGATTGTGGAAGTCGGTGATCTGCTTGCCCGGATCGCCGTTGGCATTGGCCACAGGCAGTGTCTTGAGGCCGGCCTTCTTGCCGCTGGCGATCACGCTATCGGCCTGAATCACCTGAAATGGGTCCTGCAAGAAGCCGGTCGAATATCCCAACGTGAAGTTCTGCGCCCTGGCCGGCGTCGCCAGCGCGAGCGCCACCGCTACGCCCAGGCCAAATGCCAGGCCAATCGTCGCAGTACCGAACGTCTAGGCACCGTACAGTGTCCCGCATGGTCGTTCCCCCTTGTGTTCACTTGTCGCCGTGAACCTGTTTTGTGTTTCACGAAAAGACTGAGCCCGGCGGTTCGTTAGAGTCAACCTGCGGACGTTCCGGGCACCGACGTTACAGCGTAACCACCTGCTTGGTCCGGATGCTCTCGTCCGCCGCCAGCACGATCCGCAGGCTGTTGATCGCGTCGTTCATATGCTCGGTCAGATCGCGATCCTCGGTGATGGCTTGCAGCAAGTAGGACTGCTCGCGCGCGCACAACTCGTCGTGCCCCGGCTCGTCATCCATCCGAAACAACTCGTCGGGACGTGCCAGCGCGTTGTCCGGCAGCAATTCCGCATGGTGCAGGCGGATCAGGCTTGTCTTGGTATGGCTGTCGATGTCGGACGACGCCGTCGTCAAAGCCCCGGCATCCGCCTCGGCCGCTTGCTCCGAGGCAACGATGCTGACGGCTCCGCGCGGGCCAACCACGTCCTTAACGAAGTAGGCGACCTCGCTCATCATCGGTCCCCAGCCGGCCTCATACCAACCAACCGAGCCGTCCTCGAACTCCACGTGCAAATGGCCGTAGTTGTCGACCCGGACCTCGTCCGACAGGCGGGCACCGATGCCGTGAACGCGCACCGGCCGCGACTGGGTCATCTGGCACATGATGTCGACGTAATGAACGCCGCAGTCGACCAGCGGCGTTAATGTCTGCATCAGATTGCGATGCCAGGTCCAGGCCTGCCCGATCGACTGCTGGTTCAGGTTCATCCGCATGACCAGCGGCTTGCCGAGCGTGCGCGCCAACTCGACCAGCTTTGTCCAGGATGGGTGGACGCGCAGGATGTAGCCGACCACCAGCTTGCGGCGGTGGCGGACTGCTGCGTCCACCACGCGCCGCGCCTGCTCGACGGTTGCGGCGAGTGGTTTCTCGACGAATACGTGCGCGCCGGATGCAATGGCGCGGATGGCAAATTCGGCGTGGGTGTCGGGCCAGGTGTTGATCGAGACGACGTCGGGCTTCACCTCCGACAGCGCCTGCTCGTATGAGGCGAATTTCGGCACGTCATGCCAAGGCAGATCGGTGTGGTCGGCGATGGATCGTGCACAAAGCCCCGCCAGTTCGAAGCCGTCCAGGGCATGATACGCGCGGGCATGCGCCAAACCCATGTTGCCAAGCCCGACCACCAGCACGCGAAGTGGCTTGCTCATGTGGTGCGCTCCTTCCTGTCGCTGGCGTGGAGAACGGATAGCGTTCCCGCCCTCTTCAAGTTCGCCGGGGATGAAACTCCACCTTAAGCGTGGCAGCTCTTCATGTTCCTCCCCGGCGGCAGATCGATGATCGGATTCTGATCGAAGAACCCCGACGGCATCAGCGTGAACCCGCAGGAGATACACGGCTGCACCGGATGATCCTCGGGCCGCGGCAGATGGTGCAGTCCAAAACTGTGCCACAGAACAATATCCGTGTCCTCGATCGAACGGTCGGCCTGCATCCAGGTTTCCAGCCCGTCACCGCCATCGGACTGATTGACGAACTCACCGGCCGGGAACCGTTGCGCCGGATCATACGCCGTGACCCAAAGCTGGTGCTGAATGAACCGGCCGCGTCGCCCGGACGGGCTGTCGGGATGGGTGAACGGCCGCACCGCCGAGTCGACTTCCAGCTTGTAGCCGGTCGGCTTGCCAACCCAGTTCTGCTTCCGTGGGTTGACAATTCTCCAGTAGCGCATCCGAGAAAAATCAACGTCACGTTGTGCCTCCTGCTCGTGCGTAAGCGCCCGCTCGACCTGGAAGAAAACGTTTCCGTAAGGATTATCCGGTCCCGGAGGCGGCGCCTCGGTATCTACCTCCAGCACAGTATTGTCCGGCCCGTCCACCTCCACATCCAGTCGGGCGCAAAACACGTGCTGATGGATGTGGCCGACGATCCCGGGGGCAACTTCATTGCCAAACTTGCCGGGTTGGCCCGGATGACAGGCCGCCGTATTGATGATCCCGGTCGCCTTCATCTCATACTCGATGCGTCCGTCCTGATGCAGATACCAGTAAGACGCATACTCATAATTTCCGATCGTCGAGATCGACGAAATCACCAACCGCCGCGCTCGGCGTACCACTGTGCGATCGCTTCTGACATCGAAATGCTTCCAGGCGAGCCCGTTATCCTCCTCATGCATGCAGACGGCGTTCTTGATGGTTCGCGTGCCGCCGAACAGGTCGGGCACCACCGCGTCGAAGTAATGGATGACGCCCAGGCAGTCGCAGCCCAGGGTCAGCGAGTTCGCCATGCGGCCGAAGCCGATCTCGCCACTGTCGAAAACGTTCTTGCGATAATGGCTGCGCTCGGGCGTGCCGTACGGCACCACCATCTCGGCGATCGAAGCGCGATACAGCACCGGCCGGCGCACGTTGTTCTGCGTGTAACCGACGGTGTAGAGGACCAGCCCCTCGCGGCCGTTGAAGCCGACCCGGAAATCCCAGTTCTCCCAGGAAACCGCCTGCCCCGAGACACGGAACCCGGCGCCGTCCGGCTGCACCACGTCCAGCGGCGCTGAAGCCGGGCGGAACTCCTTCAGGACCGCGCTGTCGAAGTTGAGCGGCGTCCGCGGCACCGAGATATAGTCGCCATTCTCGGCAAAATGGTCGTCGACCTTGATCACCTCGAAGGTCGTGAGGTCGATCATGGCGTGCAGTCCCTCGACCGGATGGGCGTAGAAATTGTCGAGCGGGAAGGTGCGCATCCAAACGAAACAATTCAGCAGACGCCGGCCTTTCTCCTCCTCGATGCCAAAATCGCCGACGGTCCAGGGATCGATGCAGATATACTCAAGCTCGTCGAGCAGTCCGCGCCGGCGCAGCGCCTCCTGGAAACGAGGATCGGCCTTGACGGTCTTTTCGATCAGCAGCACTTCCTCGACCGCCACCATGGGCCGCGCCGTCGCATTGAGCGTCTTGTCCATCACACGCCCGGTGCGCAGGTCGACCCTCCCCTGCCACACGCCCCCGGCGCCCCGGCGATAGACGTTGAAACGCGCGACCCGCGGCAGGTCGCCTCCCGGACTGTGTCCGCGCACCACATCCTTCGCCGGTTCGTCCAAATCGATGGTCTCAACGCGCAGATCCTCGCCCCAGTCGAAATGCTCGCGAATGATCGACGCCGCGCGGGTCAGTTCGGCGGCCGACAGCGGATCGAGCGGGTGTGCCGACGCGCCCGAGTGCGGGACGTATTCGCTGCGCTCGATACGATCGTTCATGGACTGCGAACTCCTGTCGGGACTGCCGGGCATGGTCGGCAAAGTCGTCGTGGTGCGATCTCGTCGGTCGGTTGCCCGAGTGTATGGGCCCTCTGAAGCTCCGTAAAGCGAAAGCAGCTTGCCATCGTCTGTTCGTCCCGCCGCGGCGACGGAGGCTGACTATACAATTGTCAGATGCGACCACACCGCCGGAGCAACTTCATCGCAGGTATATTCTTGCGTCAGCGCCCTTGACCGCACGAACATCGACCCTTTACGTTTCAGTCTCAAACAACAGTCGCACGCTGCTGGGGAGCAAGCGATGGATACCGTTCATGCCGGGGTCCAGGTGTCCCGGCACCCGCTCCACCGGTCGGCGCCGGCCGAAGTCATACCGAGATCGGCACTGTTCCGATCGCGAATGAACCTGGCGCACGCAAGCCGCGGACAAAAATCAACAGGGAACACGAGGGGGACTGGATGACCGACACCAGCAGGACGCCCGGCCGACGCACCGTCGTCAAGGGCATCGGCGCCGCACTCGCCGCACCATTGGCCGCACCGTTCGTGGCACCGGCACTGGCCGCCAACAACGCGCCGATCCGTTTCGCCGTCATCGCGGCGCAGATCGCCGACCATACCGACTACCTCAATGGCGCCATGCTGGCCGCGGAGGAGATCAACGCTGCCGGTGGCGTGAACGGCCGTTCGATCAAAATCGAGACCCACGACATCGACCTGTTGACGCCAGAAGGCACCCAGGCGGCGATGCGGGCCGTGGTTGACACCAAACCGCACGCGATCGGCTGCGCCTTCACCTTGGTTCGCGTTCCGGCGCTCGAGGCCCTGGGCGACTACAAGGCGCCCTACCTCAGCGGCGACACCAATTTCGATATGATCACCTACGCCAAGAAGAACCGCGCGAAGTACTGGAATTTCTTCCAGGTCGACCCCCCGGAAATTTATTACGGCCAGATGTTTCCGCGCTTCCTGGAAAAGGTCGCGGCCGGCGGCACGTGGAAGCCGACCAACGAGAAAGTCCACATCATCCGCGAACAGAACAACTACAATATGACGATCGCGGAACAGGTCGTGAAGACGCTGCCCACCACCAAGTTCAAGCTCGCGAAGATCACCGATATCCAGTACCCGGTGCAGGACTGGGGACCAGTGATGCAGGCGATCAAGCAGGAAGGCGCCGGCACCATCATGCTGGACTACTGGGTCGGCGCCGAGGAAGCGGCGTTCTGCCAGCAGTTCGTGGCCGATCCCGTGAAGGGCGCGCTGGTCTACATCCAGTATGGCCCATCGCAGCCCGAGTTCCTGAACGTCGCCGGACCCGCCGCCGAAGGCTTTGTCTGGTCCACCGTGCTAGGAGTGTACAACGATCCTCAAGGCGCGGAATTCCGCAAGAAATACGCGGCGAAGCATCCGGGTGTGATCGGCCTCTGCTACAACGGCTCGGCCTACGACACGACCTACATCCTGAAGAACGCCTGGATGAACACCAGTCCGGACGACTTCAAGGCGGTGGCCGACTACATCCGCACGCACCCGTACCGGGGTGTAGATGGCGCCGTGGTGCTCGACAACGAATACCAGGCGGCGCTGCACTACCCGTTGCAGACCGACGACCTCAACAAGGGCATGGCGCAGCTCTATTTCCAGGTGCAGGACGGCGCGCACAAGATCATCGAACCGACCGTTCTGGCTGAATCGAAAGTTTCGTTCGTTTCCCTGGGCCTGACGGGTAGTGCCGGCGCGGCGGCCCCTCCAGATGCTGTTTGCCTGCGAGGACATCCACATCAGCCTCGGCGGACGGGTGATCCTCGACGGCATCTCGCTAGACATCCGCCCCGGCGAGATCCTCGGCGTGGTCGGGCCGAACGGCGCCGGCAAGACCACGCTGTTCGAAATCCTCTCCGGCCGCTACCACCCAAGCCGAGGGCGCGTGGTGCTGGACGGTCGCGATGTGACGTCGCTGAAACTGTTTGCGCGCGCACGACTTGGACTCGGGCGCACCTATCAGTCGCCGGTAGTGCCGGACGCGCAGACCGTCGGCGACGTCTTTCGCGCTGCCCGCCAGGCCTACCGACCCTATCTGACCGGCTTTCACGCCGAATGGGCAGCCGAGAAGGTCGGCTTGCGCGTGCCGATGTCGGCATCCGCCGGCGGCCTCGAGACCTTGAACCGGCGCAAGCTGCTGCTCGCCTGCCTGGTGATGCGTCGCCCGAAAGTTATGCTGCTCGACGAGCCGGCCGCTGGCCTGATCAACTCGGAAATCGACGAGCTGGACAGCATCATCCGGCATTTCGCCCGCGAGATGAACGTCGGCGTAATGCTGGTCGAACACCGGCTTGAACTGCTCTCCGCCATCGCCGACCGCGTCGTGGTGCTCGATCTCGGCAAGCTGATCGCCGAAGGGGACCCGGAGATCGTGTTCGAGGACCCGCGGGTCCGCGCAGCCTATTTCGAGGTCGAGGCAGCATGACCGAAATTCTGGCCATTGCCGGTCTCTCCGCCGGCTACGGTCCGCTCGGCGTGCTGCACAACGTCGATTTGACCGTGCGTGCCGGCGAGCGCATCGGCATCATCGGTCTGAACGGCCACGGCAAATCGACGTTGCTCAAGGCGATCGTTGGGCTGACCGGCTGGCAGAGTGGCTCGATCAAACTCAATGGCGTGGAAATCGGCGGCACGCGCAGCCAGGGGCCCGGCCGCTACACGCACAAGATCGTTCGCATGGGACTGGCGCTGATGCCACAGGGGGACGCGCTGTTCCATGGACTGACCGTCGCGGACCATCTGGACAGCGGCGCCTTCACCCCGCTTGCATGGCGCGAGCGCAAACAGCGGCGCGAGCGGGTGCTCGGCATTTTTCCCCCGCTTGGAAAACTGCTGAGCCAGCCGGTGGGAAGGCTTTCGGGCGGTGAACGACGCATGGTCAGCCTGGCGCGCGGCCTGATGGACGACGCCAAACTCCTGCTGATCGACGAGCCCTCGCTCGGCCTCGCGCCGAAGATCAGCAAGGGCCTCATCGAGGCGCTGATGCAGATCGACATCCGCAACGGCGCCATGGTCATCGCCGAACAGAATCTTTCACTGCTGGAGGGCAAGGTCACGCGGCTGATCGGCCTGCATGCCGGCAAGCTCAAGGGCGGCGCGATGGCGCCTGATGCCGTCCTGACACCCCACGCCCACCACCACTGAACCCACCGCGACAGGCGAGTGATCGATACGGTATGGATCCATATTATCTGGCACTGACGACAATAACGCTGGCTTCGATCTACGGACTGCTGGCCCTTGGCATTTCGATCATCTGGTCGAGTCTCGGCATGATCAACATGGCGCAGGGCTTCACCTTCGCCATCTCCGGCTACGGCGCCTGGCTCGCCGCGCAGAACATCAGCAGCAACGGCTTCGTCGTGGTCGCCGGAGGCGTCATCACGGGAGTGCTTGCGGGCGCGCTGATCGGCGGCATCGCCTTCATTCCGCTGTACGACAAGCCGAACTTCCCGTTACGAAGTCTGATCGCGACGCTCGCCATCAGCCTGATGGGCGGCCAGTGCCTGCTCTGGGTGTTCGGACCGCGGGTGAAAGCCCTGCCGAAGATATTCGGTGTTGGCAACTACCATATCGGCTCTGCGGTCGCGAGCCACGACAAAATCGGCTCCATCGTCTGTTCGGCGATCCTGCTGCTGCTGACGCTGGGCTGGATGAAGCGCAGCCGCCGCGGACTGGAAATCCGCGCCATGATGCAGAATCCCGAGGGCGCGGCGCTGGTCGGCGTCGGGCTGCGTTCCACCGCCATGGCGGTGATGATGGTGACGGGAGCGATGGCCGGACTGGCCTCGGTGCTGCTGTCGCAGAACTATTTCATCAGCCCGTTCGCCGGCACCACACCCTTGGTGAAAGGCATGGTGGTGGCCCTGGCCGGCGGCCTCGGCAGCGTGGCCGGCGCCCTGATCGCGGCGATCCTGATTGGCTTCATCGAGTCCGTCACCGCCGTCAGCCTCGGCGGACAATACGTTCTGATCACGCAGTTTCTGTTTATCATCGCCGTGCTTCTGGTGCGCCCGCGTGGCATAGCCGGCATGATCGAGCACAGCCGGGAGTAACCAGTGCCCCCCGCCGATATGCCCCAAGCTGGTTTGCCGGTTGCAACGTCGTTGCCCAGCCGTCTGGGGGCACCTCTCACCGCTGGCGAAACGACCGGAGAGACGCTGGTCGGGCGCCGTCGCCTGTTGCCGGCACTGAAAGGTCACGGCGGCACGAGTTGGCGCCGCTGGCGCTATCCGTTCACCCGCCGCACGCCGTTGCTGTTCGAAACGGTTTACAACCCGGTCACGCTGGCCGCTGAGCGGCGGATACTGGACCGGCGGCCGGTGATGTGGCTGCTGGCGCTGATCGTGCTGGCGGTCGCGCCGCCGCTGTTCGGCAACAACTCGTTCGTTGCGGCCGCCACGACCTTCGCGATGTACGCCGCGATCAACGTCATCTGGATGCTGACCATCGGCACCGCCGGGATCTTTTCGCTGGCCAGCCTGGCGACCGTCGGCGTGGGTGCCTACGGCACGGCATTTCTGTCGGTGTATCTAGGCTTCCCGTGGTGGGCGATGTGGCTCAGCGGACCGTTCTTCGGCCTCGTGTTCGGCGTCTTCATTGCGATCCCGGCGATACGGCTCGAAGGCTTTTACTACGCGCTGCTGACCGTCGGCATCGCCGAACTGTGCCGCGTCTACGTCGTGCAATCGCAGCCGCTCGGTGCCGCCAACGGTGGTCTGTTCGGCGCCGACGGCTTCGTGCCAGAAGACATGTCGGAGCGACACGGCCTGATCCTCGGTTACTATGCCGCGTTCATCATGATGCTCGGGGCGCTGACGCTTTACCGCATGGTGGATGGGCAGCGTCTCGGCCGCCTGCTGCGCGCCGCGCCCGAGAGGCACGAGGCATTCGCCGAGGCGCTGGGCATCAACTACCGAGCCGCGCGCATCCAGGTTTTCCTGATCTCCTCGGCGGCGCTGGGTGGCGTCGGCGGATTCTACGCCACCCTGCTGCACGGCGCATCCCCGTCGCTGTTCACCATCGACCAGTTGCTGCTGCTGCTCGCAATGATCGTCATCGGCGGCATCGGCACCACCGAAGGCGCCGTGCTCGGCACCCTGATCGTCGTGCTGCTCGACAAGGTGTTCATCGGTCTGGGACCGACACGGTTGATCCTGATCGCCGGAATCATGCTCGGGACCGTGCTGTTCCTGCGCGGCGGCCTGTTTGGCATTCCCGCGCAGTTCATCGCATGGCGCGGGAAAAAACACAGTGAGCGTCGGGCGGTGCAGTCCGGCAAAGGAGGTGAGGTCATGGCCGACGAGGCAACCGAGATCGCCGACAAGCAGACAATCTATCTCAGACGTTTCGATGCGCAACTGCGGCGGGAGCTCAAGCCGCTCATCACCGATCAGCTCATCCAGGAACACCGTACAACCGCGGGCAAGCGACGCAGTGATGCGCTGGAACGCGTGCTGACCTATTTCCGTCGGGCCGATGCCGCCGACAAATATGCGGTACTCGCGGTCGAGCCGTTTGCGGAATATCGTATCGTTGCTCTTTCCGGCCGCCGTGGCGTGCCGCCGCGCGTGGTGGACGACCAGGTGTTCCGCACCCCCGATGAAGCGCTGCACGGCGTTTTCCTCAAGCGGGTGCAAGGCCTGATGGAATCCTGAGGCGAGATAAGGGAACGCAACGATCATGGCCAACGTCCGCATATCCGCCTACACCGACAAGCTTTCGGTCAAGGCCGGCGATACGCTCAACGTCATGGCGAGTGCCGACGCCACCGAAACGGTGCGGGCGAGGCTCGTCCGCCTCATCCACGGCGACGAGCACCCCGACGGGCCAGGCTTCATGGAGCAGCCCGTCGCCTCGCCGATTGACCGCGATTGGCCGGTGCGCAAGCAGTATATCCAGAAGGGTAATTTTCTTCGCGTTGCAGATAAGCAAGGCAAGCTCGCGCCGACTGGCCCGATCACACTGCACGCCTACATCTTTCCGACTCTGCCGGATGCTGGACGACAGATGCTGCTGGGACGCTGGTCGGTCGACGGCACCAGCGGATTCGGCCTCGGCATCAATCCGTCCGGCCGGCTGGAATTCTGGGTCGGCGACGGCACCGCGGCCGACGCGCTGGCGGCCGAGGTCAAGTTGATCCCCCGCGTCTGGTATTTCGTTGCGGTGAGCTACGATCCCGCGAGTGGTGCCGCGACTCTGTATCAGGAAGCGGTGATCAACCGCTACAACAGTCTGATCTCCAGGATCGTGCCATATGACTACCGCTCGCATGTCAGCGAGACGCTACGGGTGCGACCGTCACTGCCGGAACATTCCGGCTTCCTCATAGGTGCCGCGACCGAACGCAACCCGGCCCGCGGCGCATTCTTCACCCAGTGTTACAACGGCAAGATCGATCGCTGCGGCGTCCAGGGCGCGGTGCTCGACCGGGCGGCGCTCGATGTGATCCGCGATGGCGGCACACCCGACGCGGCCGGCGTGCTCGCTTACTGGGACACGTCGGCCGGCTACACCGAGCGCGGCATCGGCGACCTGGTGCTGGATACTGGACCGTTGCAGTTGCACGCCGAGGGCGCCAACCGCCCGGTGCGCGCTCAGACCGGCTGGAACTGGAGCGGCCGTAACGACTGCTTCCGTCTCGCTCCGCACGAATTCGGCGGCATCGAGTTGCATGCCGACGCGCTGGTTGACTGCCACTGGGAGCCGACCCTGGCGTTGACCGTCCCGGCTGATCTGAAAAGCGGTGTCTACGCGGTCAAGCTCACCGTCGAGGACGTCGAGGAATACACCCCGTTCGTCGTCCGCCCGGTTACGCCGAAAGCCGCGATCTGCCTGCTGATCCCCACCGCAAGCTACCTCGCCTATGCCAATGTCGGGTCGGCGTTCGACGGCGCGCTGTTGCAGTCCATTACCGCCGCCACCCCGATCTTTCAGGAACTCGATGTCGAGGTCTACAAGAACAACATCGAGTTTGGCCTCTCCACCTACGACTCGCACGATGACGGCGCCGGTGTCTGCTACAGCTCCTACCATCGCCCGATCATCAATCTGCGGCCGAAATATCGCACCCCCGGCATCGGCGGACCATGGCAGTTTGCCGCCGACCTTTCGATCGTCGGCTGGCTAGAGGCAATGAAATACGACTACGAGGTCATCACCGACGAGGACCTGCACCGCGACGGCGTCGCCGCGCTGAAACCTTATCGCGTCGTGCTGAACTGTACCCACAACGAATATTATTCCGAGCGCATGATGGACGCCACCGAGGACTACCTCGCCGGCGGCGGGCGGCTGCTCTATCTCGGGGGCAACGGCTACTACTGGTGCGTCGGTTTTCGCGACGATGAACCTTGGGTGATGGAGGTTCGCAAGCTGGAGGGTGGGTCGCGCGCCTGGCAGGCACGGCCGGGCGAACACTACCTGGCCAGCACCGGCGAGCGCAGTGGCCTGTGGCGCCATCGCGGCCGGCCGCCGCAGAAGCTGGTCGGTGTCGGCTTCACGTCCGAGGGCATGGACATGTCGGTGCCGTATCGTCGCATGCCGGACAGCTACCATCGCGCCGCGTCCTGGATCTTCGCCGGCGTCGAGGGCGAGGTCTTCGGCGATTTCGGTCTCGCCGGCGGTGGCGCCGCGGGCATGGAGATCGACCGCTACGACCTGACGCTCGGCACGCCACCGCATGCGCGCATCCTGGCTTCGTCGGAGCCGCTGACTGATAACTACCCGCTGGTGCAGGAGGATATCTATTTCATGACCCCGGGCCTCGGCGGTACGCAGCATCCGTTGGTGCGCGCCGACCTGGTCTATTTCACCACGCCCGGCAACGGCGCTGTGTTCTCTACCGGTTCGATCGCCTGGGGCAGTGCGCTGCCCGTCGGCAATTTCCAGAACTCGGTTTCGCGGCTTACCAAGAACGTTGTCGACGCGTTCCTGACGGCTGGTCCGCTGCCGGGCAGTTCCCACCATGCGGGCGGCCGCTCCTGAGCCGAGGCTCGAAGCCCGTCGAACGTCCCGCGTCAGGCGCAAATATCCTGCTGATCTCCACATCCTCGCGCAATGCAACGAGGACGACGCCTATAATACGGACGAGTTCACATCGTCCATTTTGATAGGGTCGCGGGTCGGGCGCAGTCACAACGACTGTCGCGGAGAAAGTAGGTTTACTCGCGTATCCCCATCCATTATCCACCCAGTTGCGAATTGCTCTAAATCGCAACGCTCGTCGATACCGACGGCGTTCGCTCGGTGTCGAAGGAGGTTCAGGCTGCTGGATCGTGATCTTGTCAGGCCTCTGGCTGTCGTTCTGGGCAGTCTTGTAACGCTGCTGCTGGTCGAAATTGTCTGCGTCCTGGTCGCCACTCACGGCCATTTCGTCTACGCTCTCGAGGCTCCCTACACTCATCTCGCGCTGGCGGAGCAGATCGCCCAGGGCAATTACGGGCTGGATGCAAGCGAAGCCTCGGCACCCAGTTCTTCCATTCTGTACCCGTTCCTTCTTGCCGGACTGAGGCCTTTAGGTCTCGGCGCAATGTTGCCGCTCGTTATCAATCTCATATCCACGCTGGCGGCCGGAGGCTTCGTTGTGCTGCTTTCCCGGGAGCTCGGGATTAAGCTGCAAGGCATTGCCTGGCCGCGGCTGTTTCTCGTTACCGCGACGGTGGCGATGGCACTCAATCTCCCGGGGCTGGCTCTTACCGGATTGGAGCATTCACTGCATGTCGCGATAACGATCGCGTACATGCTGGGTCTGGTTCGTTTCGTGGCGCGCGACAGGTGCGACTGGTGGTGGTTCGCATGCATCATGTTGCTGCCAGCGATCCGTTTCGAGGCCGGCAGCATGGTCCTGGCGACGACGCTGATCGCCCTGCTCCTTCGGCAATACACTTTTGCAGTCGCAACGATACTCCTGGGCTGCGTTATGGTGATCGGCTATCTGGCTTTCCTGCGCTTCTTGGAGCTGCCGCCATTGCCGAGCTCCGTGCTGGCGCGGTCGGAGTGGATCAAGATGGCGGTGCTCCAGCCTGGCAACGTTTTCAAGGTGATCGTGACGATAGCGCATAATTTCTACGCCAACCTCAACACCTATGGCGCGGGCCAGATGCTCGGCGGGGTGGCGCTTGGGATGGCGTGGCTGGGGGGTGCGGGGACTGCACTGTCACGCCGACCGCCGGTCAAGGCGCAACAGATCAAATTGCTGACCCTTGGCCTCATGACATTCGTCACGCTGTCGCAACTGGCCGGCGGCAAACTGGGTTGGGTTCCCCCGCGCTACGACGCCTATGTGCTGGCGCTCAATCTGTGCGGCATCGCGATCATATACCGCGAAACAGTGAAGACCTGGTGTGAAAATGCGACGTGGCAACGAGTGTCGGCAATCTGCACCGTCTTTTTGTTGATCTTCGCCGGATACGTCGCGCAATCCCTGTTCATTCCAGGTATGGCTCGCAAGGAATATCAGGGGCCTTTTCAACTGCACCGCTTCGTCACCCAATTCTACCGGGCGCCCGTCGCGGTGGATCAGCTTGGCTACGTCAACTTCAAGAACCCCGATTACGTTCTGGATCTGTCAGGGCTTGGCTCCGAGACGACTCGCGCCGAGCGGGCACAGTCGCACTCATCTGACTGGATGGATGGTCTGCTCGCCCGGCATGACGTCGGTCTTGCGCTGATCGATCCGGCGAGTGACCCAGATGTTCCAGCCCAGTGGGTCATGGTCGGAGACTTGCAGCCCGGGGGTGACCACACGAGCGGGGCAGGACAGCATCGTTACATCTTCTATGCCCGGCGACAAAGTGATGTGGCTGCAATCTCAGACGCCCTTGATCGTTTCGCCCCAACGCTGCCGGCAAATATTCGACTGACGCGGATCAGCCCGGTCGCCGATACCGAGCACGGCGCCTGAGTTTAGCGGCGCCTGATCTTGACCCATTGTAGTTGCGTGTCATCCCCGTCCTTCGCAGGAAATGCTTCGTCAGGGATGACACTGCGCATACGACGTGCCGGCAACGCGCGGAATGAACGCGTGTTTCGGCGGAAGCTTAAGTCAGGCGGTCGACCCGGCGCACCCCCCGAACGCCACGGCCACCGAGCCCGCCGCACCCTGCCGCGACCATGATGGATAGCACGACCAGACTCTGCCAATCTGCTTGCCTCCATCGCGCGATAGGGCCAGCCGCATCGGGCGAGCGAGGCAGCAACAGGGGGATGAACATGGCGCTCAGGATTGAACGGCTTCAGCCCGAGGGGATGAATGTGAGAATGTCGGGCGGCCAGCCCTCATACTCGCACGTCGTGACGGTGAGCGGCACGGGTAAGATCGTCTACGTCGCTGGACAGCTAGCCCGCGACATCGACGGCAACTGCGTCGGCAAAGGCGACATGCGCGCCCAGATGGAGCAGACATTTCAGAACCTCGAGCGCTGCCTCAAGGCTGCCGGAGCGACATGGGCGGACGTCGTCAAGACCAATACGTTCGTTACGGACTTCGACGAATTCCAGAAGTGTGGCGATTTACGCGCGCGCTATCTCGGCGTGGCGACGCCCACCAGCACGACAGTCGGCGTCACCCGCCTCGCTGGAGAAGATTATATGATCGAGATCGAGGCCGTGGCCGTAGTGAATGCGTGACCAGGAAGCGCCGCCGTTGCGAGGTGCAGGCGTCAGAAACAGAGCGCAAATACCACCTGTCCGGCCCCGACCCACTTGCTTCCCGCCTGTGCTTGACGCCATAGACACCGCCTCGCAACAGAGGACGGCTAGCCGATGCCCGCGATTACCCTGCCCGACGGTTCCGTGCGTCACTTCGATGCGCCAGCCTCCGGGCACCTGACCGGCACCGACGTGGCGGCCTCGATCGGTCCCGGACTGGCTCGCGCCGCCCTGGCGATGAAGCTGGACGGCAAGACGGTCGACCTCGCCACGCCGATCGAGTACGACGCCAATCTGGTGTTCATCACCCGCCGCGATCCCGAGGCGTTGGAGATGATCCGCCACGATGCCGCGCACGTCTTGGCCGAGGCGGTGCAGGACCTGTATCCGGGCACCCAGGTCACCATCGGCCCGTCGATCGAGAATGGCTTCTACTACGACTTTGCCCGCAACCAGCCGTTCACGCCGGACGATTTTCCGGCGATCGAGGCGAAAATGCGGGAGATCATCGCCCGCGGCGCCAAATTCGAGCGCCGGGTGATCGACCGCGACGAGGCGATCGCCTTCTTCCAGGCGAAAGGGGAGAAGTACAAGGCGCAGCTCATCCAGGACCTGCCGGCATCGGAAACCATCACGCTGTACAGCCAGGGTGACTGGATCGATCTCTGCCGCGGGCCGCACATGCGCTCGACCGCTGATGTCGGACCCGCATTCAAGCTGATGAAGGTCGCCGGTGCTTACTGGCGAGGCGATCACCGCAACGCCATGCTGTCGCGCATCTACGGCACCGCCTGGCGCGACCAGAAGGAGCTCGACGCTTACCTGCACCAGTTGGAGGAGGCCGAGCGGCGGGACCATCGCAAGATCGGCAAGGAGATGGACCTGTTCCATATCCAGGAGGAAGCGGTTGGCTCGATCTTCTGGCACCCCAACGGCTGGAAGCTTTACTTGACGGTGGAGGCTTACATGCGCCGCCGCCTGGACGCAGCCGGGTACCGCGAAGTGAAGACCCCGCAACTGCTGGACCGTTCGCTGTGGGAGAAGTCCGGCCACTGGGATATGTATCGCCCGCACATGTTCATCACCCAGGTGCAGGATGAGGACAAATTCCTCGCCCTGAAGCCAATGAGTTGCCCCTGTCACATCCAGATCTTCCGTCAGGGCATGCGATCCTACCGAGAACTTCCGCTCCGCATGGCGGAGTTCGGCTCCTGCCACCGCTATGAGCCCTCGGGCGCGCTGCACGGCATCATGCGGGTGCGCGCCTTCACCCAAGACGACGCCCATATCTTCTGCACCGAGGAGCAAATCGCCCCGGAAACTGCGCGGTTCATCACTTTGCTGTCGCGGGTTTACCGTGACTTTGGCTTCCCGGATTTCCGCATAAAGTTCGCCGACCGGCCGGAGGCGCGCATTGGCAGCGATGAGCACTGGGACCAGGCCGAAGGCGCATTGCGCGAAGCCTGCGCCATCGCGGGCGTCAACTACGAGCTCAACCCCGGTGAGGGCGCTTTCTACGGCCCCAAGCTGGAATTCGTGCTGCGTGATGCCATCGGCCGTGACTGGCAGTGCGGCACCTTGCAGGTCGATCCCAATCTGCCGGAGCGCCTGGACGCGGAATATGTCGGCGAAGACGGCGCGCGGCATCGGCCCATCATGCTGCACCGCGCCATCCTGGGCAGCTTCGAACGCTTCCTCGGCATCCTGATCGAGCAGTACGCCGGCCGGTTTCCTTTGTGGCTGGCACCGGTCCAGGTCGTCGTGGCGACGATCGTGTCCGACGCCGACGATTATGCGCGGGAAGTCGCTGCCGTCTTCGCGCGCGCCGGCCTGACCGTCGAGACCGACCTGACCAATCAGAAGATCAACGCCAAGGTCCGTGAGCACAGCCTGGCCCATGTGCCGGTTCTGGCCGTGGTCGGGCGCAAGGAAGCCGAGGCCCGCACTGTGGCCCTCCGCCGGCTCGGCAACCAGGCACAGGAGGTCATCGGACTGGAGCAGGCAGTCAGCAGTCTTGCATCCGAGGCAACGCCGCCCGATCTGAGGAACGCGGCTTGACCGAGCTGGGTCCGCTTTTCATCGCGAACAGGACCGGTGAGCGAGCCGCCGCCGGTGTGGCACAGCCGGAGCGCGAGATGGCTTGATTATGGCCTCCGATTTCGAGCAAACTATCCGGTGCTGGCGGACGTGACAAAACGCGTTCCAGATTTTTGTTACAAGGCGCGCTCGCGTGCCGCCGATTTCGCAACAGAGACAGGAGAGAACGATAGCAAGAGGACCAATGGCCGCTCCGCCAACCCGCGACGGCCCCCGCGTAAATGACGAAATTCGCATCCCCCAGGTGCGCTTGATCGATGAACTCGGGGAGATGCAGGGTGTCATGACTGCCCGTGAGGCGATGCAACGCGCTTTCTCGGTCGGCCTCGATCTAGTGGAGATCAGTCCGAACGCCGATCCGCCGGTATGCAAAATACTGGACTTCGGCAAGTTCAAATACGAACAGCAAAAAAAGAAGAATGAGGCCAAGAAGAAGCAGAAAGTCATCGAAATCAAGGAGATCAAGGTTCGCCCGAACATCGATGAAAACGACTATCAGGTGAAGATGCGCGCCATGAAGTCTTTCATCGAGGAAGGCGACAAGGTCAAGGTGACCCTCCGGTTCCGTGGTCGCGAGATGGCCCACCAGGACATCGGCGTTCGGGTGCTGGAGCGAATCAGGTCGGAGATGGATACCACGTCCAAGGTCGAGCAGATGCCTCGGATGGAAAACCGCCAGATGGTCATGGTCCTGTCACCGAGATAGCGCTGCTGATCCGACGCTGCGAGACTGCCGCATTGAAGTGATCTCGGCTGGCCCGGGGGGCGGTATCGGGTCATTGCGACCAACCCCCCAATCCAGTCGAGTGAGGTCTTCACGATGCCGACTTTGATGCCGCACGCCTTACGTTCCGTTTCTCACCTGATCGCTCGGCGGATGGGCAGCGACGAGAGCGAGGCGGCCGAAGTCGCGGATCATCTGATACGCGCCAACCTCGCCGGCCATGACAGCCATGGGGTTGGGATGCTCCCGACCTACGTCCGACTGCTCACGGACGGCCTGCTGGTGCCGAACCAGACCGCAGACACTGTGCTGGACGCCGGCGCCCTGCTGGTGATCGACGCCCGACGCGGCTATGGCCAGCGCATGGCCGCGGATGCCGTGCGACGGGCGATCGGCCGAGCGAAGGAGGTCGGCGCGTGTGTGCTGGCGCTGCGCAATTCCGCCCATGTCGGTCGCATCGGTACCTATGCGGAACTCGCCGCGGCGGCTGGGTGTGCGTTTACCGCCTTCGTCAACGTGGCGGATCACCATGACGTTCAGGCAACCTGGGGGGCGGCCGAACCGCGCGTCGGCACCAACCCGTTCTGCGCTTCGGTCCCTGGGCCCGAGGGACAGGCGGTGGTGCTCGATATGGCGACGACGACCATCGCGGCGGGCAAGGCGCGGGTCGCTTACAACAAGGGCGTGCCGGTGCCGGACGGCTGCCTGATCGATGCGGACGGCCTGCCGACAAACGATCCCGCCGGCTTCATCCGCGACCACACTGGCGCATTGAGGTCGTTCGGTGCCCATAAGGGCTCTGGCCTCGCGGTGATGTGCGAGATCATGGCCGCGGCCGTCGCGGGCGGCCAGGGCGCATTCCATGACGCCCGCGGCGGCGTGCTGAACTCCATGCTCGCCACCGTCATCGATTTGTCAAAACTCGGCGACCAAGCTGTCATCGCGGCCAATGTCCAGGCGGTAAAGACGCATGTCAAATCGGCTCGCCCGGCCCCTGGCTTCGAGGCGGTCCAAGTCCCGGGCGAGCCCGAACGACGTTACGCCGCGCACCGGAACCAGCATGGGATCGAGGTGGACGACACCACGTGGCGCGATATCCGAGCAGCGGCGACCACCTTGGGCATCAGCGCAGCGGAGTTCGACCGAGCGGCTGGCGCAAACGAAGCGACGGGCTGACACGACGGCCTTCGCCGTACCAGCGCCCGTCGCCAGTTGCTGCGGATGCAAACGAAGACCCCCTTCCTCGTATACCGGGACCGGATCGGCGTGCCGTCCGAGATCAGCTTCCTTCGCCGCCAGTATGTCGCCTTCACTCGCCTAAACCCGATCTGGACCGGCCGCGTTCTGCTGCCGGCGTCCGCGAAAATCGCTGACCGGACGTCGCGCCTGGGTGGCGACGGGCCGCTAGGCGAACCTTGGCGCCTCCTGTTCCGCCATTTCGGTTACGTGCCGCCGCTCAACATCCCCGCCGACCTTGCGCCGGTGCTGCATGCCCAATTCGCCCGCGGCGGAGCTCTGGCGCTGCCGCTGGCGCGCGCGTTGGGATCGCGGATGGTCGTCACGCTGCACGGCGGTGACGTCAGCAAGCAGAAGAACTGGCACGGCACGATACTGGCCCGACGCTGGCCCACGCTGCTGCGGGAAGTGGGCTGTTTCGTCTGCGTCTCCGCCTCGGTGGCCAAAATCGCCGCCGCTCGAGGCGTGCCGGCCGCGAAACTGGTCGTGCTTCCAATCGGGGTGGAGGTGCCGCCACGGCCGCCGGCCGCCCCATCGCCGCCCGATGCTCACCTGTTCGTCGGCCGCTTCGTCGAGAAAAAGGGTATTTCCGTCCTCGCCGAGGCGATCCGTATTCTGCGTGTCGCCGGTGATCAGACGCCGCTGGTTTGCATCGGAGAGGGTCCACTGCGGCCGCTGCTGGAGGCCCTGGCTCGGGAGGTGCCTGGCGTCAGCCTCGCCGGCTGGCTGAACCCCGAGGCCGTTCAGCTCCGACTGGCCACTGCCGTTTCGCTGTTGGTGCCCAGTGTCGTGGCACGGGACGGGGATGCCGAAGGACTGCCCAGCGTCATCCCCGAAGCAATGTCGCAAGCTTGCCCCGTTATCGGTTCAGCCCAGGGGGGTATCGCGGAGGCCATCCAGCATGGTCGGACGGGGCTGCTGGTGCCGCCCGGCGACGCCCATGCACTGGCGGCTGCGATGCGGCGGGTCACCGCTGAACCGGGGCTCCGCACGACCCTGGGAACCGCTGGATATGCGGCGGCCGGGGCCACGCTGAACGCCCGCATCCAGTCAGCCAAGCTGGAAACTCTGTTGCTGTCGGTCGCGGGGTCTAGTTGAAGGTGCGCGGCCCGAGCCTGACCCGCATCGACCCTGAGTAGGCGAATGCGGCGCCTTCAACGCGGACGGCGTGAACGTCGTCGACCACTGCCTGCGCCCGGCGCTCGACCCGAAGCCTTCGGTGGACTCGGCCATCGACAGACTGTCCGACCAGCGGCAAGCTACCCCTGCCGGCACTTCATCCGGGGATTTTTCTTGTTGATGACATAGACGCGCCCGCGGCGACGCACCACGCGGCAATTCTTGTCGCGGACCTTGGCGGACCGCAGGCTGTTACGAACTCTCATGACACGCGCGCTTGCTACCTGGGGAGACGAACCGGGGATACGAAGGCGCGGTAGATAGTGGTGTGCCCCCGCCATGTCAAGCCGATGACGCGCCACAGTGGCGGCGGCGCAAACCCGTCCGGTGATGTATATGTATGCCAACCCTTGACTGATTGCCCTCAAGGCGCCATACCGCACCCAGCGCCGAAGGCTGTATCAATCGACCGAGAAGCTGGTCCCGCAGCCGCAGGCGGACTTGGCGTTCGGGTTGCGCACCGCGAAATGGCTCCCCATCAACTCATCGGTATAGTCCAGTTCCGATCCGGCCAGCAGGTCGAGACTAGCCGGATCAACGACCACCTTCGCCGGGCCGCGCTCAATCACCAGGTCGTCGGGTTGCGGTGCCTCGTCGAGCTCGAAGCGATACTGAAATCCGCTGCATCCCCCAGCCAGCACGGCCACCCGCAGAGCCGCAGCGCGGTCAGGGGTCGTCTCGGCCACGATCTCGGCGATACGGGCAGCGGCACGGTCGGTCAGGGCAAATTGTTCCATACCAGGTAAGATAGGCTCTCCCGCGGCGGAATTGAAGCCCGTTCGGGCAGGGTGTAAGCCGGCGCCGCATGTTTGCCCGTCCCCCCCTCGCTCCCTATGCCGTTTCACCCGCCAACGCCCGTGGCCGGCTGCATCCGGAGCCTGAAGCGGAAACCCGCTCACCCTGGCAGCGCGACCGCGACCGCATCATCCACAGCTCGGCCTTCCGCAAACTGCAGTACAAGACCCAGGTCTTTGTCAATCACGAGGGCGACTTTTACCGCACCCGCCTCACCCACAGCATCGAGGTGGCGCAGATCGCCCGGTCCGTGGCGCGCGCCCTCGGCCTGGACGAGGACCTCACCGAGGCGCTCGCGCTGGCGCACGATCTAGGCCATCCACCCTTCGGTCACGCCGGGGAGGACGCGCTGAACTTGGCGATGAAGCCATTCGGTGGCTTCGACCACAACGCGCAGAGCCTGCGGATCGTCACGCTACTGGAAAGCCGCTACGCCGGCTGGGACGGGCTCAACCTCACCTGGGAAACCCTGGAGGGGCTGGTCAAGCACAACGGCCCACTGCGCCATCCCGCGGCGTATATCGCCGACTACAACGAACGCCATAGGCTGGACCTGCACACCCAGCCGGGCGCCGAGGCACAGGTCGCGGCGATCGCCGACGATGTCGCCTATCACAGCCACGATTTGGATGATGGCCTGCGGGCGAGGCTGTTTGCGCCGGACGACCTGGCGCATCTGCCGATCGTGGGAGAGGCGCTGGCCGCCGCGCGGCGCTCCAGCCTGGACGTGCCGCCGCCGAGGCTGCGCCACGAGACGATCCGGCGAGTGATTGACACGATGGTGAACGACCTGATCGGAGAGACGACGAAACGACTGGTCAAGCTGGCGCCGCAAAATCCCGAGGCAATCCGCAGGTCCAAGCATCGAGTCGTGGCCTTCAGCCCAGTGATGGCCGAGGCCAATCAAGCGATAAAGGACTTCCTGTTCGCACGGATGTATCGCCACTGGCGGGTCAACAGGATGTCGGCGAAAGCCCGGCGGCTAACGGATGAGCTGTACCGGTTGCTGCTCGCTGACCCGTCGCTGCTGCCGGATGACTGGCGGGCCAGGGCGGGGGAGCAGGGGACACACCGCGCCGCGACCATCGTCGGAGACTACGTGGCTGGCATGACCGACCGGTACGCAATGGACGAGCACCGCCGGCTGACCGACATCAGCATCAATGGCTGAGCTTGAGCGCCCGACCTCCCCGCGCGCTGTCGCGCTATTGTTCCGCGATCTTCTGCTGCCGGCGCTTGTCACTGATGGTTCGCATATTCAGTAACTCGCGCCGCACTTCGGCATTCTCATCATCCGTGCCTGGATGGCGCGTGCCGTCCGCCGCCATCCAGTGACAGGTCTCGGATTCGGCATCGATTATTTTCCGCCAGTCCTTCGGCCGACTGACCATTCGTCTCACCTTCCAATCCAGAGCCCGGGTAACGCGCGCCTGCTAAGTCGCTACGCCCGCCTCGGCTGCCCCAACGCTAAACGACAATTTAGGCGGTGTCTTGAGCGTCTGCAGAATAACGCAGTACCGCTCGGTCGTTTGAATCATCCGCTCCAGCTTGGCAGGATCGGCGTCGCTGTCGACATCGAAGCGAAGCGAAATCTCGGTCAGGCCGACCGGCACGGCGCGATCGATTCCCAGTGTCCCGCGGGCGTCCCATACGCCCTCGGCGACGATGCGCCCGCCCTTGATGGTCACCCCCATCGCGGTGGCGACGGCGCGCAGGGTCACGCCGGCGCAAGCGATCAGCGCCTCCAGCAGCATATCGGCAGAGCAAGCCAGCTCACCCGACCCGCCGCCTGCCTTATGCAGGCCCGCGGTCACCTCGCCGTGCCAGGCGTGCACCGAGCATGCGATGTCGTCCGGATCGAGGATTCCCTCGGCGCGGGCGGGCACGCGAGCGGCCTCGGGCTTGTCCCGGTAGAGCTGTTTCAGCGGCGCCTGCAGGGCGCGGAGTTGTTCAGCGTTCATAATCTTCCTCCAGAATGGCAGGGCCGGGCCCACTCGTCGTCCTGCGAATAGATGGCATACCATCAGCGAGGCCGCTACACTGCCAGCACCGGCGATAATATACCGCCGCTCAGTGAGGCATGGTTGCGGCGGATGAAAACGCTTTTGATCGTGTTTCACTCCATGACCGGTGGCGCCAGGCAGATGGCCGAAGCGGCCGAACGCGGCGCCTCCCTCGAACCCGAGGTGGCGGTGCGGCTGCTGGCCGCCGCGGACGCGACTGCCGCAGACGTTCTGAGAGCCGACGGGTTTATTTTCGCGTGCCCGGAGAACCTGGCGGCAATGGCGGGGCGGATGAAGGATTTCTTCGACCGCACTTACTACGCGTCACTGGATCGCCTCAACGGGCGCCCATACGCGGTGCTGATTTGCGCCGGCACCGACGGTGCAAACGCTGCTCGGCAGATTACCCGGATCGCAACGGGATGGCGGCTGCGAGCGGTCGCTGACCCAATCATCGTCCGCAGTGGCGCCCAGACGCCCGAGGCCATCATGGCCCCCAAGGTCATCGATCCCGACGACCTCGACCGTTGCCGCGATCTTGGCACCGCGCTCGCAAGCGGACTGGCCGCGGGTATTTTCTAACCTGCATCGGCCACCACTGACGCGAAATCGGCAAGACGCGCCGCCGCTTGGCCCCTCGTGCCGGCTCGTCGCATGATGATTGCCGGTCAACGCCACGACCGGCGGGACGCTAGGCCCGCGCCACCACCAGCCAAATCGAGCCCCGCAAGCCGAATCCATCCGGACCTTCAACAGCTTGCAATGCCTTTGCGACGGCCGCGCGAGCGCCGGCGCGGGTTTCGGGGTCGAGCTCCGCCAGCATTCGCGACAGCGGTCCCACACGAGTGGCAAATTCGGTCGCTTCGTCAAGTTGGCCCGGCCCAGCCAACCGCATCGGGATGTCATGGCGAACCAGTGTCGCAAATCGCCAACCCGCCGCGGCCAGGATGCCGCGCACCCGGTCGGGGTCAGCAAATGCGAATGGCCCGGGTGCGTTGGGTTCGACCTGTGGCTGCGGTGGCAACGACCCGCGAGCGGCCTCCAGCGGCAAGGTGAACCACGAATTGTCCGCGAGCGGCCGCCAGCAGGCGAACAGCAGCCGACCGGTCGGCCGCATCGCCGAGCGCAGGTTGGTGAATGCAGCCGTCGGGTCGACAAAAAACATGACCCCGAAACGCGAGAACAGCAGGTTGGCGTCGGTCCCAGAAAAGTCACGGGTAGCGGCGTCGGAAATGACCACCTCAGCATTTTTCAGTTCGGCGGCGGCAATTCGCTCCCGCGCTCTGGCGGCCATCGGTTTGGATACGTCAAGGCCCAGGACGCGGCCTGATGGGCCGACGCGGCGCGCCAACTCGAGCACCGTCGCGCCGCAGCCGCAACCAACGTCGATCACGCTCTCCCCCGGGAGAGGGTCCGCGGCTTCCAGCGCCGTTGCGGTCAGTGGTGCAAAAACAGCGTCGATCCGTTCCTGAAAAGCCGTCCAGGTGACCGCGGCCTGGTCATTCCAATAGGCGATCTGCGCCGCGTTACCGGTTGCCGCGGTGGGGTCCGAGTTTGTCATGGCGTGCTTCTCGGGTTGAACAGATGTTCCATGTGCGATCCTAGCAGGGCGCGGCGAGGGCGACCAGTCGGTTGGCGGCCACTTCCAGAACATGGTTGCAAATGCCATCTAATACGTTCACGGCCGGCTGCGGCGAGGGGACAAGGCAATGGCAAAAATCCACTACAGGGTTGTCCAACATGACGGTGGCTGGGCGTACAAGCTTGGCGACGTATTCTCCGAGCCTTTCCCCAGTCGAGAAAAGGCGTTGGCGGTGGCCAGGCGGGTCGCCCTTGAACAGCACGTTCCGGGCAACCTGACGCATATCGAGTATCAGGACGAGGACGGCATCTGGCGGTCGGAACTCTCCGAGCCGGACGATCGGCCCGACGTCGATGTGGAAGCGTAAATCTGCCGACTTCCCCGTGGAGTGTCGGCGAGGGTTGGCGCCTCCGCGGTCGTCTCGGGGGCGGTGCGGGTGGTGTGGCAAATCAGCAACATAAAGCGAGACGGAACAAAATAATGCTGCAACGCAGCAAATAACCCTTGCGTGCTGCATCCGCGAACGGCATTGTAGCCATGGCAGTCGCGCTGAGGCGCACTGCTTTCTTGGACGTTTCCTCCCTAAACTTCGGCGGTGCCAAAAGCACCGCCGTCTTTTTTTGTCCCGCGTTTTCGTTGGGTTTCCTTGACCCCGGTTTTCGCGACCCTTGGCGTGGGTGAAGAGGGCAACCAATTGCGCTTTGCGGCGGCTGGTCGTCGCTTGATCGACGACGATCATCGACCTCTGCCTGAGTGAGATTGGGCCAAATGCCCCGAAGTTTTCCCATCTCTGATCACTGCGACGGCCGGCACTTCTTCAACCCGGGGCCCACCGGGCGCCCTCGTGGTCTGTTCCAGGTCCTGCGGTGGCGCATGCGGGGTGAACGCGCCGCGTGGCCAAAGCAACTGTCAAATCCGGTGTTCCCGCCGCCGCCACGGCATGTGGATGCTGGCGGCGCGGCTATCACGTTCATCAATCACGCTAGCTTCCTGATCAGTCTGCCCGATTTGGTCGTGCTGACGGACCCGATTTTCAGCCTACGTTGTTCACCGGTGTCGTGGGCCGGACCCACCCGAGCGCGTCCGCCGGGGATTAGCCTGGATGAATTGCCCCGGCCCGACGTGGTGCTGCTGTCGCACAATCACTACGACCACATGGACCTGCCGACCCTGCGAACCCTGCAGCAACGTCACGCGCCATGGTTCGTGACCACTCTCGGCAATGGACCACCTTTGGCGAGGCTTGGCATCGAAGCCACGGAACTGGACTGGTGGCAAGAAGTATCGAACGGGACCCTGCGCATCACCGCGACCCCGGCGCGGCATTTCTCCGCTCGCACGCCATTCGACCGCAACCGCACGCTGTGGGCCGGCTTCATGTTGGGGACGGCCGACGGCCAGGTGCTTTTTGCGGGGGATTCCGGCGCCGGACCGCACTGGGGAGAAATCAAGACCCGGTTGGGCACACCCGACGTGGCCTTGCTACCTATCGGCGCCTACGAACCAAGATGGTTCATGGCACCGGTGCACATGAACCCGGCCGAGGCCGTCCACGCCCATCTGGCGCTCGAGGCTCGGCGTTCGGTCGGCATGCATTTCGGCACATTTCAGTTGACCGACGAGGCGATTGACGCGCCCGAGCAGGGCTTGGCGATAGCGCGCAACTCGATGGGCGTCGCCCCCGAGGCGTTCACGACCCACGGGTTTGGCGAGACGCGGCGGTACGAGTTTGGCGGCCTGGGCGAATTGGAAGCCGCGGTGCGTCCGGAGCCGACGCCAACCCTGCCAGGTCTGTAACGTCCCGGTCTGTTCCCCAGGGCTGTTCCAGTGTCCCGAACCTGAGTTTCGCCGTGACAGAAGAACCTCGGCTTCCCCCTACGTCCGCCGCAAAAAGCGGCGAAGTTCGGGAGCACGACACTCCAGGGCTCCGAATCCAAGTTATTGCGTATTGGCATTGAGTAGTTGTTCGAGATAGGCCGGGGTCCAGGTAGCGAGGTTGCGGCGTAGCCGGATGGAGTGCTTGTCCTTGGCTGCGCGGACCAGGTTGAACGCGAAGTGGCGGACGACAGCCATGTTCTTGGCGCCAAAGCCCTTGCGGAGCCGGGATTGGTCTTCGCCGAAGGTGAGGTCGAGGACCCAATGCAAGCTGTTCTCTATGGCCCAGTGCCCTCGGACCGCTTGGCCGGCCCGTTCGGCATCGAGGTCTGCTGAGGAAACATAGTAACGGGTTTCGGTGTGCAAGGCAGGGCCGCGCTGGATGTGAGCCTCGACGCGGATGATGCAGGCGACACCGGGCAGGCGCAGTTCTCCGGGGAAGCGGCGCTCACCGGATAGCCAATCGACCTCGCGCATCAGGCTTGTGGTGCGTTGCTCAATGCGGCCATGGCCCTTGTCGTGGTCGGTGTGGATCGTGACCGTGGCGGGCAGGGCGGCGGCGAAGCAGGCCTCGACCTCGGCGCGTAAGGTTGGCTGGTTGGCCTTCACTGCCAGCAGGTAGTCGGCGCCGGCGTCCTGGATGGCCGTCGCGATGGTCGCATTGGTGGCGATAGCGTCGATGGAGACGAGCGCACCGCGGAGCCCGTTGTTCTCGGCTAGCCGTGCTAGCAGCACCGGGATGGCGGTCAGCTCGCAGGCCTTGTCTGGCACGGCCTCCTGGCCGAGCACCAGGCGGCTCGTGGTGGCGAAGGCCGAGACAAGGTGGAGCGGGGCGCCGCCGTCGGCGCGGTCGTGGCTGCGGCGCGAGGTCTTTCCATCGATGGCGACGAACTCCGGGCGTTCGGGCCAAGTCTCGCACACCCAAGCGGTGAAGGCGGCCGAGAACAGGGCCGGGTTGATACGGTTCATCAGAATGGTCAGCCAGCGCCCGCCGGGGATGCCGTGCTCATAGGGCAGATGGCTTCGCAGGAAGTCCAGGTGGGCGTCGCCCCACGCGGCAATATGGTCGTAGTCGTCGCAGTCGGCGATGGTGCCGCAGACCACCAGGAGCAGGACCTCGGCCAGCGGGTGGGCAATGCGACGGACGTCGCGCGGGTCGTCGATGGTGGCGAAGTGGTCCAGCAGTGCGCCGAGGCGGGATTTTTGCGACGAAAGGCCAGGGGTCACTGACATGGGGGCTCCGAATCGGCGGTTGCCCCATCGAATCAACCCAACGTCAAAATGTCACCCACTGAAACATGAGTTCGTGGCCCTGGTCCGGTGATTCCGCCTCTTGCTTTTCCGTCGCGGCCCCCCGACCATCGTCCCGATCAAGGAGTATCCAGGGCGATGGCGACCGTGTTCATCGATGGCGAGTCCGGCACCACGGGGC
Organism: uncultured Alphaproteobacteria bacterium; assembly: GCA_963758415.1. Lineage (GTDB taxonomy): Bacteria > Pseudomonadota > Alphaproteobacteria > Acetobacterales > Acetobacteraceae > Rhodopila. The sequence continues at coordinate 421,758 of CAVWVL010000003.1, forward strand.
TGGGCATCCGCGAGCGCCTGGGGGCGATGCCCCACGTCGCGCTGAGGAGCCTGTCCGCCGATCGTCGCCGCGACCCCGAGGCCCGCCGTGCCATCATGGCCGAGGTCGACCTTGTGGTGCTCTGCCTGCCCGACGACGCGGCGCGTGACTCCGCGGCGATGGCCGCCGGCCTGGGCGCCGCCGCTCCCAAGGTGCTCGATGCCAGCACCGCGCATCGGGTGCATCCCGACTGGGTCTACGGCTTTGCCGAACTTGCTCCTGGCCAGGCCGATCGCATCGCCGCCGCCCGCACCGTCGCCAATCCTGGTTGCTACCCCACGGGCGCCATCGGGCTCATCCGTCCGCTGGTCGACGCCGGATTACTGCCGGCGGATTACCCGGTGACGATCAACGCCGTCTCCGGCTACTCCGGTGGTGGCAAGGCCATGATCCAGTCGCACGAGGCGATCCACGGCCCCGCCTTCGAGCTCTACGCGCTCGGCCTGGAGCACAAGCACGTGCCGGAAACCCAGCTCTACGGCGGGCTCAGCCGGCGACCGATCTTTGTTCCCTCGGTTGGGCATTTCCGCCAGGGCATGATTGTCTCGGTGCCGCTGCATCTGGACACGCTGCCGGGCAAGCCTACCGGTGCCGATCTTAACGCCGCACTGCAGGCGCATTATGCCGGCTGCCACCTGGTGCGCGTGCTGCCTGCACCCGCCGACGGCAAGCTGGAGCCCGAGGCGTTGAATGACACCGACACCCTGGAGCTTTATGTGTATGCCAACGAGTCGCACCGTCAGGCGGTGCTGGTCGCCCGGCTGGACAACCTGGGCAAAGGTGCCTCCGGTGCGGCGGTGCAGAACATTGCGCTGATGCTAGGGCTACATACCGGCGTCGGCTCGATGGAACTGATGGAGGCCTGAGCAACGCATGCCTGATTCCCCGACAGCGGTCCCGCACTGGCCCCATGGCACGGTGTTCTCGCTGGATGGCGTCACGCCACAAATCGCCGATGACGCCTTCATTGCCCCCACCGCCGCGGTGATCGGCGACGTGGTGATCGGGTCGGAAACCGGGATCTGGTTTCACTGCCTGGTGCGCGGCGACATGGGAATCATCCGGATCGGCGCGCGGACGAACATTCAGGACGGGACGGTGGTGCACATCGATTCAGGCGGCATGGACACCTTCATCGGCGACGACGTGACGGTGGGACACAACGCCGTTATCCATGCGTGCACCCTGAAGAATCGGGCATTCGTCGGTATCAGTGCGACGGTGCTGGACGGCGCGGTGATCGAGGAGGGCGGCATGCTCGCCGCCGGTGGGCTGCTGACGCCGGGGAAGGTCATTGGTCCGAACGAGATGTGGACCGGGTCGCCCGCCAAGCTGCGCCGCGTGATGGACGCCGAAGAACGCAGCCGGTTTGACCGCAACGCCATCGTGTATCGGGCGCTGGCGGCTAAGTTTCGGGCTGGGTTGAAGGTGGTCGAATCCCCCGTGTCATCCTCGGCGTAGGCCGAGGAGCCACATCTTATTCAGTAGCACCCCGCCTGACGCGCCCTCTCCCGCACTAGCGCCAGGACCGACCGACACAGCGGCATTGGCTGTTCCAGCATCGTGCCGAGTTCCACGACGGCCCCCAACAGCGCATCGATCTCCATCGGTCGGCCGCGCTCCAGGTCCTGCAGCATCGACGTCTTGTGCACACCGACCTCGGCGCCGCCGGCGATCCGCTTATCCACGTCGATGGCAAACCGAACGCCCAGCGCCTCCGCGACGGTCTTCGCCTCCAGCATCATGCCCCGACACAGCGCCCTCAGTGCATCATCTCCGGTGATCCGGTCGAGCGTCGAAACCGTCAGCGCCGAGATCGGATTGAACGCCAGGTTGCCCCACAGCTTGACCCACAGCTCGTCGCGGATGCGCGGTCGCACCGGCGCCTTCAGCCCAGCCGAGATCAGCAGTTTCGACAGTGCCTCAATGCGCGGGCTGCGACTGCCGTCCGGCTCACCCAGGGTAAAGCGGTCGCCGTAGGTGTGCTCGATGACGCCCGGCTCGATCACCTCCGCCGCCGGATACACCACGCAGCCGATCGCCTGCCGGGGCGGCAGGACTTCCCACAATCGACCGCCGGGATCGACGCTCTCAACGACACGGTCGCGATACGGGCCGTCGAGGCCATGGAAATACCAGTAAGGGATGCCGTTGATCCCGGTCACCAGCGCACTCTCCGGCCCCATCATCGCGGCGATCGAAGGCGCCGCGGCCGGCAGCGCGTGTGCCTTCAGCGTCACTACCACATAGTCCTGAACACCGGCCGCCGACGCATCACCCAGGCAGCGCGGCCGGACCGTCACCGTCTCGTCGCCGGACCGCAGCGTCACGCCGTTGGCCTGCATCGCGGCCAGATGCGGGCCGCGCGCGATGAACGTCACATCGGCTCCCGCCTGCGCCAGTTTGACGCCGAGAAACCCTCCGATCGCCCCGGCGCCGAAGATCGCGACCTTCATCCGTGCAGCCCGAGTTTCTCGGCCAGGCCGATGCGCTGCAACTTGCCTGTCGCCCCCTTCGGTATCTCGCTCAGGAAGACGATCCGCCGCGGAACCTTGAACGCCGCCAGACGCTTGCCGCAGAAGTCCCGCAACTCGGTGTCCTTGGCGGCGGTTCCCTCGCGCAGCACGATCGCCGCCGCGACTTCCTCGCCCAGCTTCGCGTGTGGCACCGCGAACGTCAGGCACTGGGCGACCGAGGGATGCTCCATCAGCACTTCGTCCACCTCCAGCGGGCTGATCTTCTCGCCGCCGCGGTTGATCAGTTCCTTCAACCGCCCGGTCAGCCGCAGGTAGCCGTCCGCATCGAGCGTCCCCTGGTCGCCGGTCCGGAACCAGCCATTGGTGAACGCGCTGGCGTTGGCGGAGGGATTATTCTCATACCCGGCGGTCACGTTGCGTCCGCGGATTGCCACCTCGCCGATCGCGCCAGGCGGCAGCACCGCACCGTCCTCATCCAGGATCGCCACTTCCGGCCCCGCCGCTCGGCCGACGCAACCGGGAAACCGGGGCAGCGGCGGCAGCGGGTTGGACGCCATCTGATGCGCCGCCTCGGTCATGCCGTAGGATTCGATCACCGGCACGCCGAACGCGGCCTCCAAGGCGGTCATCACCGGCCCCGGCAGCGAGGAGGAGGACGAACGGATGAACCGCAGCCGCCCTTGGTCGATGACCGCCCGGTTGCGCGGCGCCAGTTCCAGGATCGCCTGATGCATGGTCGGCACGGCGGTGTACCAGGTCGGCCGCACCTCGGCGAACCAGGAGAAGAAGCGGAAAGCGTTGAACCCGGGCGTGCAGGAAACGCCGGCGCCAGCCGCGAGGCTGGAGAGCGTCGCCGCGATCAGCCCGTGGATATGGAACAGCGGCATGATGTTGAGGCAGCGATCCTCGGCCGTCAGCGCCAGCGTGCTGCCAATGTGATAGGCCGACGCGGTTATGTTGCGGTGCTGCAATGGCACGATCTTCGGCCGCGAGGTGGTGCCCGAAGTATGCAGCACCAGCGCCTGGTCCTCGGCCACAGCCTCTCCGGATCTCTCGGGAGTGCCGGACAGGCTTGGCGGCGGCGCCAGGGTAAAGTGTCCGGCTGGACCTTGGGCGCCTGGCGCCAGTTCGATGACGGGAATTCCAAGCTGCGCCGCCACTTGCCGTGCCGGGGTCTCGGTGCCGGACTGGACCACCAGGGCACGAGCTTTGAGGTCGCCGAGGTAAAAGGCGAATTCGTCCGCCTTGTAGGCAGGGTTCAGCGGCGCTGTCGTCGCTCCGCAGGCAATCGCGACGAACGCGGAGGCGGCTTCGGGCCCATTCGGAAGCACCAGCGCGACGCGGTCACCGCGGCCGATGCCCATCGCGTTCAGACTCGTCACGGTGTCGCGCGCCAGGGCACGCAGGTCGCCGTGCCTGAGCCATTCTCGCCCGGGGGCGCCGATCGCCGGAGCATCATCCGCACCCCTCGCCAGGAGCGCCGACACGGTTTCGGCGGGATAATCGCTCATTATGTCCTCCGCGGGAGGCGCGTCCTCACGCCCGTTCGCCTCGGAAAGCACGAAGCGTGGCCATTGGCAAGCCGGACGGGCGACAGCATCGCGACGGTGCGAGCGGGTGCCACGCGCTGAGCCGGCCGGGTAACCGAATGTGATGCGACACGGCGAGCATCGCGGGCGTTAGCCTCGCCGAAAGGGCCGGGAATGCGAGACAGTTCCACCGACAGCGTATTGAGCGAGGCCGGCGAGGCTTCGCCCCATCTGGACCAGCGCGAGCAGCGGCAGGCCGCCGCTTCGGCACCCGTCGGGCCGCTGGTGATCCACGAGATCGTGCGGGCACAGGGTGAAGAGGAACTCGAGCGTGGCTTCAGCGGGCTGGCTTGGTCGGGTATCGCCGCTGGTGCCTCGATCGGCTTCTCCTTCGTGGCGCAGGCTACATTGCAGGCCGGCCTGCCCGACGCGCCATGGAGCCCCCTGGTATGCAGCTTCGGCTACTGCATCGGTTTCCTCATCGTGATCCTGGGCCGCCAGCAACTGTTCACCGAGACGACCCTCACGGCGGTGATTCCGACGCTCACACGACGCAACCTGGACACACTGCTGCGTACGCTGCGGGTCTGGATCATCGTTCTGGGCGCCAACATCTTAGCCACCTGGGTCCTGGCCGGGATCGTGGCCCAGCCGGATGTCTTTCCTGCCGCGACGGTGCAGGCGATGCAGGTGTTGTCGGCTCGCACCATGGAAGGGCCGTTCTGGCATGTCGCGCTAACGGGCGGAGCAGCCGGGTGGCTGATCGGGCTGATGGTCTGGCTGCTGCCGGGCGCGGGGCCGAGCCGTCCGCTGATCATCATTCTGCTGACATATGTAGTGGCAATCTGTCAGTTTCCGCATGTGATCGCGGGTTCGGTGGAGGCAGCTTTCGGTGTCGTTTCCGGGCACGCGACGATCGCCGACTACCTCGTGCGGTTTCTGGCTCCCACGCTGCTGGGGAACTCAGTCGGCGGCACCATCCTGGCCGCGCTGCTCAATCACGCTCCTGTTGCCAGCGAACTCAAGGAGGCCGAGGCCGAGCCGTAAGTGGGGAGGGGTCGCCGAGATCAGTCTGATTCGTCCGGGTGTCGCGATCCCGGAAGCCCGCCGCTCGGCATCGGTACTATCTGTTTGGCATCCGTGTTCATCGGCCGCACCGGCAAAAGATTAAGTTGGAAAGCCTTGCGGGGTCGCAGCGGATCATCGTGCGCGTGCGCGCGGCTGGCCTTCTGCAACGCCTTCCAGGCGCGGATGTCGTTCTCGGTGACGAATCCTTTCCCATCCACATCGATGGCATGGAAACTGCGCGCGACCGATGGATACCCCGCCTTCGCCTCCGCCAGGGTGAGGTGACCGTCATGCGCCAGATTGGCCTGCGTGAAGTGTTCCTCCCAGGTTTTGCGAGCGTGTTGCGCGGGCGGCTGAGCGTCCTGGGGCTGGTCCTGGGCGCTGGCCGGGAGCGCCATGACTGTGCCGAGAGCCGCGGCTGATAGCAGGGCAATGGTTAGGAAACGGCGCATCAGGCTCTCGCTTCGTGCTGGTCGCTTCCTAGCCTACCGTGGTTTCCCTAAGGAAACGTGAATCGATGCGTGCCGTCGTTCCCCGATTGCGGCGGAACGGCTATGCGGCAACTGCCCGCGCAATCGCGCGTATCGCGATGTCGACCCCTTCGGCATCGACGTCCAAATGGGTGCAGGCGCGCACACGGCAGGGACCGACCGTGGACAGCACCACCCCGTCCGAGCGGACCCTCTCCGCCAGCGTGTCGGCCGTCAGCCCGGTCGCGCTGGTATCGAAGAACACCAAATTCGTCTCCGGCCGCTCCACGGTCAGGTTGGGTATCTGGGCCAAACCACGGGCCAGAAGACTGGCGTTGGCGTGATCCTCGGCCAGGCGATCGATATTGTTGTCCAGCGCGTAGAGGCAGGCGGCGGCGCAGATCCCAGCCTGGCGCAGTGACCCGCCCAGGCGCTGCTTCCAGCGCCATGCGTCATCGATGAACTCGGCCGATCCGCACAGCACGGCACCCAGCGGCGCTCCAAGTCCCTTGGTGAAATCGAGCCACACCGAGTCGCAGTGCGCGACCATATCCGGCGTCGCGACCCCGGCGGCAACCACGGCGTTCATCAGCCGAGCGCCGTCCATGTGGGTTTTCAGGCCGTGGTCGTGCGCGGCGGTGAGCACCTCGGCGAGCAGCGCCACCGGCCACACCGAGCCACCGCCCGCGTTCGCGGTTTGCTCGACCTCCACCAGGGTCTGGGGCGGGGCGTTGCGGCGCTTCTCGCGCAAGGCGGCCCGCAGCGTGGCGCCGTCGAACTGGCCGCGCGCGCCGCGCAAACCCAGCACCGCCGCACCGGCAAGGGCGCCGGGTCCGCCGCCCTCATTGATCACGATGTGAGAATGTTCATGTGCGAGTATTTCGTCACCGGGGCGGCAATGGGTCAGGATGGCAATCTGGTTGCACATCGTGCCGGACGGCAGGAACATCGCCGCCTCCTTGCCCGTCAGCGCCGCCATGCGGTCGCACAGAGCATCCACGGTTGGATCGTCACCATGCTGCTCGTCGCCGACCCGCGCGCTCATCATCGCGTCCTTCATCGCCGCCGAGGGACGCGTCTGAGTGTCGGAATACAGATTGACCCGCACAGGCGGGAGGGTCGGATCCTGCCGGACGGGAGCGTAGACCATGAAGCAATCCTCAGGTTGAGACTGGCGGTCCGGAAACCGGTGGGCCAGTGACTGGCGGCGGACCATAGACGTCCCGGGCACGCTTGAGAAAGGCGTTCACCATCCGCCGCACTGCCTCATTGAACACCACGCCGATCGCCGCCTGCAAAATCCGGCTGCGGAACTCGAAATCGACGAAGAAGGCCACCTCGGTCCCCAGGCTATCCCCCAGCGCGTGCGGGGCGAAATCCCACTGGTTATTGAGGTAGCGGAAGGGGCCATTCTCGTATCGCACCTTGACCCGGCGAGGCCGGTCAAGGGTGACGCGGCTTGTGAAGCTTTCCCGGAACGGGCCGAAGCCGATCGTCAGGTCGGCGACCAATTCGCAACCGACGTGACTGCGAATGCGGGACGCCGTGCACCACGGCAGGAACCTGGGGTATTTGCCGACATCGGCGACCAGGTCGAATAACTGCTCGGGGCTGTAGGGGACGATCTTCCGCTCCGCATGGGTCGGCATCAGGCAGCAGGCTGCCCCGGGATCGTATCCGTCATACCGGCTGATTGCCTGGCCGCCCGCAGCGCGGCGAAATCGGTGTCGGCATGGTAGGAGCTGCGGGTCAGCGGCGTGGCGGATACCAGCAGAAAGCCCTTGGAACGGGCAATAGAGGCGTACTCGGCGAACTCCTCCGGGGTCACGAAGCGATCCACCGCCGCGTGCTTGACGCTAGGTTGCAGGTACTGGCCGACGGTCAGGAAATCGACATCGGCGATGCGCAGATCGTCCATGACCTGCATGATTTCCGACCGTGTCTCGCCCAGGCCCACCATCAGCCCGGACTTGGTGAAAACCGATGGGTCGATCTGTTTGACCCGGTCAAGCAGCCGCAGCGACTGATAATACCGGGCGCCCGGCCGGATCGAGGGGTACAGCCGGGGCACCGTCTCCAGGTTGTGGTTGAAGACATCGGGCCGTGCCGCGGCGACCGCCTCGGTTGCCCCGGGCTTGCGCAGGAAATCCGGCGTGAGCACCTCGATCGTCGTGCGGGGGATCACTGCCGAGGTGGCCGCGCGGATCGCACGGATCACCGCCGCGAAGTGAGCGCCGCCCCCGTCAGGCAGATCATCGCGGTCAACCGAGGTGATTACCACATGGCGTAGCCCCAGCCTGGCCACGGCGTCGGCGACCCGGCGCGGCTCGTCGGCCTGGAGCGGATTGGGATTGCCGGTGCGGACATTGCAGAAGCTACAGGCGCGGGTGCAGGTGTCGCCCATGATCATCATCGTCGCATGACGCTGCGACCAGCATTCACCGATGTTCGGGCAGGCCGCTTCCTCGCACACTGTCACCAGCCGGTTCTCGCGGATCAAGGCGCGGGTTGTGTGATAGACCGGATGGGTAGGCGCCTTGACCCTGATCCAGGCAGGCTTCCGCTGAATCGGATTGTCCGGCCGGTGAGCCTTTTCGGGATGGCGCGCGGCAACAGGTGGTGCGACGCCGATCGTGAGGTCTTCCACGCGATGCTGGCTGCTTCCATTCTGGCCGCTTCGATGGTCGATGGTCAGGCGGGTGGTGGTCATTGCGGAGCAGATGTGGATGGCGGGCGCCGAACCGTCAAGCACCCCGAATGGCGCCGATCTGGCCGAAATCAATTGCCGGTGTCACGACGGTTTGGCAAAAGGGTGTGCGCTCTAGTCGAGCAAAGCAGGAGAACCATGCCACCGCGCAGCGTGACCAGCCTCGGCCCGTCGGTGCCAAATGCGTAGGCCAGAGCCACCGCGGCGGCCCGAGATCCTGCTGTACGACTGGGACAACACCTTGGTCGATGGCTGGGCAGGGATCACCGCCGCGCTCAACGCGGCGTTTAGGGAGTTCGGTCATCCGCTCTGGACCGTCGAGGATACCCGCAATCGCGTGCGCGTCTCCCTGCGGGAGAGCTTTCCGGTGATGTTCGGCGACCGCTGGGAGCTTGCCCGCGACCTGTTCTACGACACCCTGAAGCAAGAGCATCTGCGGCATGTGCATCCGATGCCGGGAGCGCAGGCCATGCTTGGCGCCGGGGCGAGCTGGCCGCAGGGCGTTGTTTCCAACAAAGCAGGCGCGTTCCTGCGGCGCGAGGTGACGCATTTGGGCTGGGACCGATTCTTTGGCCCGGTGGTCGGCGCCGGCGACGCGATGGCCGACAAGCCGGCGGCCGATCCGCTACTGCTGGCGCTTCGGCACATGGGTCGAGCCGCCGATGCGTCGGTCTGGTATATCGGGGACACCGCCTTGGACATGCAAGCGGCCCGGGCGGCTGGGGTCACGGCGGTGCTGGTGGGTGACGCGACGCATGACGGGGGAGTTGAACGAGCGGCGCCAGATATCCATTTCCCCAGTGCTGAGATACTAGGCTCACGGCTTCGTGAGCTCACTTGAGGGGGGCGTCCTGTTATCATAAGACCATCGGCGGCCGTGCCACGAACCGCCGTTACGTACAGTCAGGCAATCTCGATCAATACGAGAGAAAAGAAGGATAATAGCCGTGGCCAACGAAAAGTCGCAGAACGTTCAGGACGTTTTCCTGAACCATGTGCGGAAGAGCAAAACTCCGGTAACGGTTTTTCTTGTGAACGGTGTCAAACTCCAGGGGATCATTACCTGGTTTGATAATTTTTCCGTTCTGCTGCGTCGGGACGGGCATACCCAGCTCGTCTACAAGCACGCCATCAGCACTGTCATGCCGGGCGCGCCGATCCAGTTGTTCGACGCCACCAAGGTGGAAGGCGCGGCGACTGCGCCCGCGCGGGAGCTGACCCCTGCCGCGGGAAACGACTGACATCATCCCCGGCGCTCCGGATCCCGATCCGTTCGCTCACCCGCCCAGTGGCCCAACAGCAGGACAACACGGTCCGGTGTCCAACGGTACGGGCACTCGCGCGGCGGTCATCCTGCCGTGGGAGCGTCGAGCGCACTCGGCGGCGGACGCCAACGGCCGTGACGGCACCGACCAGCCTCGGGCTGCCGACGCTCGGCTTGCCGAGGCGGTCGGGCTTGCGGCGTCGATCGGCCTGGTCGTGGCTCACACCGCGATACTGCCGCTGCGTTCCCGCCGGCCCGCTACCCTGTTGGGCGAAGGTCAGGTGGCGGAACAGGGACAACAGCTCGCGCGAGCCGACGTCGAAGTGGTCATCATGGACGTCGCACTCAGTCCAGTGCAGCAACGAAACCTCGAGCGCGCGTGGGGTTGCAAGGTCATCGACCGCACCGGCCTGATCCTGGACATCTTCGGCGAGCGCGCCGCGACCAGGGAGGGCACCCTTCAGGTCGAGCTCGCTCACCTGGAATACCAGCGCTCCCGCCTCGTCCGGTCCTGGACCCACCTCGAGCGGCAGCGCGGCGGCTTCGGCTTCCTCGGTGGCCCCGGTGAAACGCAGATCGAAGCGGACCGTCGTCTGATCGGCGACCGGCTCGTGCGGCTGCGCAAGGAACTGGAGCAGGTGCGGCGCACCCGCGGCTTGCACCGGTCGGCCCGCCGCCGAGTGCCCTTTCCGGTCATCGCCCTGGTCGGTTACACCAACGCGGGCAAATCCACCCTCTTCAACGCGCTGACCGGCGCCGAGGTCACCGCTCGGGATCAGTTGTTCGCCACGCTCGATCCGACAATGCGAGGCCTGCGGCTGCCATCCGGCCGGCGCGTGATCCTGTCTGATACCGTCGGGTTCATCAGCGAGCTGCCGCACGAACTGGTGGAAGCCTTCCGCGCCACCCTGGAGGAAGTCGCCGAGGCCGATATCATTCTGCACGTTCGCGACGCCGCGCACCCGGAAACAGCGGCACAGCGGTCGGATGTGATTGGCGTGCTGGACGATATGGTGAACGACCACGCGCTCGATCCGGAATGGCCGGACCGAACCATCGAGGTACTGAACAAAGCCGACCTTCTGGGGGGCGTCTCCCAGGTTCAGCTGCGGCCGGGTGCGGTCGCCGTTTCGGCGATCACGGGTGCCGGGCTGGATAGCCTCAAGGATGCGATCGACGTCCGCATCAGCAGAGGAATGGAAATCGCCGATTACGCCATCGCGCCGGAGGATGGCGCCCGCCTGGCCTGGCTGTACCAGCACGGGGAGGTGATGGATCGCCAGGACGACGAAAGCGCGGTGCGCATGAAAGTCCGTCTACTGCCCGCCGACCGCGCTCGGTTCGAGCGCCAGGAGTAGAGTAGAAAGGAAACCGGCGGTGTCGGCTGGCGGGACTACCCGCGCCGCGCCGCCTGCACCACGGCATCCAGTGCGCTCAGGAACCGTGAGCGGTCCTGTTTCGTCAGTGGCGGCGGGCCGCCGGTGGTCATGCCGATCTCCCGTAGGGTACTGACCGACCGCGCGTCCTGCGAGGGCGTTGCCGATATTATCCCCCGTCCAGATCTTGCCTGACGGAGCCAGGCCGCGCGCGCCCTTGGCGAGGCATCGGGCGGCCAGTGGAATGTCCGTGGTAATACAGACATCCGCCGCGGTGATACGTTCGACGATCCAATCGTCCGCCACGTCAGCACCTGCCTCGACCGTGATCATGGTCACATTCGGACGTCCGGGAGGCCGGAGCGGCCGCGAACCGTTGGCCACCACGAACACCTGCAGCCCGACACGGTCCGCGACGCGATAAACCTCGTCACGGACCGGGCACGCATCTCCGTCAACGAACAACGTGGTCATGCTGGAGATTTTCGTCCCAAACGTCAGGCCGCGGAGCGCATACCTCCGCGCGGACGGCTGCTGAACCGGCGACGCTGTGCCTGACCCGGCGCTCCAGGGCGGTTCCCCTGGCGTTGCTGGCTGTCCATCGGCCCCGGCGGGTCACCAATAATCGGGATCGAGATACCGGACATCCGCTCGATGGCTCTTAATGTGCCGCGCTCGGATGCGTCGCAAAACGAGATTGCGACACCGTTGGCACCGGCACGCGCGGTGCGGCCGATACGATGGACATAGCTCTCGGGTTCGGCCGGAAGATCGTAGTTGATGACATGCGAGATGCCCGTCACATCGATGCCGCGCGCCGCGATATCGGTCGCCACCAGCACCCGCGCGCGTCCCGTCCGGAAGTCGCGCAACGCCTTCTCCCGCTGCGGCTGGCTCTTGTTGCCATAAATCGCGTTCACCTGCAGGCCCTTGTCTTCCAGCACCGAAGCCACCTTGTTGGCGCCGTGTTTAGTACGCGTGAAGACGATCACCCGGCTGAGCGCCGTGTCTTCGAGCATGGACAGCAGCAGGGCCTGCTTGCCGGTCTGCGGCACGTGGTGCACGAATTGATTGATCTTCGGCGCGGTCTCTTCCTTGCGGGCGATTTCGACCCGGACCGGATCGCGCAGCAGGCTGTTTGCCAGGCTGGCGACTTCGTGCGGCATGGTGGCCGAGAACAGGCAGGACTGCCGGGTCATCGGCAGGGCGCCGACGATACGGCGGATATCCTTGATAAAGCCGAGATCGAGCATCCGATCGGCCTCATCGAGCACGAACCGGCTGACGGCGCCGAGCTGAAGTTCACGGGTCTGCATCAGGTCGCAGACGCGCCCTGGTGTGCCGATGACGATATCCGCGCCGCGGCGCATCGCCTCGACTTGCTTGAAGCGGCTGGCCCCGCCGATGATCACGACAGTGCGCAGACGCAGGTTGATGCTGAGCGCCCGAACCATCTCATCGATCTGCAAGGCCAGTTCGCGCGTTGGTGCGAGGATCAGCGCGCGGGTCACGAAAGGCGCCGGGCGCACCGATTGGGTCGACAGATGCTGCAATATCGGCAAGCCAAATGCCGCGGTCTTGCCGCTGCCGGTCTGGGCGATACCCAGCAGATCCTTGTTCGCCAGCAATGGGGGGATGGAGTCCGCCTGGATTGGCGTCGGTGTTTCAAACTTACGCGCATCAAGGGCGCGCAGAAGCGGCTCGGCAAGGCCGAGGGAGGCAAAAGTAGGATTTGTCACGAGGTAAGGTATGCTCCAGCGACTGCCCGATTATGTTGGCAGACGCCTGAAAGTTCGCCGCCCCGCGCGATTATTGGGGACGAACGCGTTTCGGATGAAATTTTCCGGAACTGCGAGCGTAAAGCCCGCCAATCACGCGGTCACGGAAAGCCAACCCCTATATCGGTCAAACGCGATGAGATTGCAAGGACTATGTCCCGGACGCGCCGAATCGAGATTGCAGGTCGCTCTTACTGCGAACTCTCTTGATTGAACGACACTCAGGCCGCCGCACTGCTTGTTGCCGCCGGCATGGCGGCATTGCCGAGGCCACATATGCAATGCCGGTGCGTTAACGTTTCATAGAGTTTTCAGCACGGAGAAAGCGCGGAGAGCACGGTGCTCACGGAGAAAGCGTTATGCTTCTTGCGGAACCTATGCCTGTGCCGAAAATTGGCAGACGCAGGTATTGCCTTTGACCGGCAGGTCACAATTCCGATCCCCTATAAGGGCGCGGAAGTCGGCGACAGATTCAAGGCGGTATCGTCGTCGCGGGCGAGCTTATTCTGGAAATCAAAGCCGTCAGCACCATTCTGCCCATCCATGGGGTGCAGCTCCGAACGTACCTGCGTATGAGCGGTATCCACGTCGGTTTGCTGTTGAACTTCAACGTGCCACGCCTTGTGGATGGCCTTGGTCTCTACGTGGTGTAGCTTCCGTTGGAGCCGACCGCTTCTACTCCGTGAGCACCGTGTTCTCCGCCTTTCCTCCGTGCTGAAAAACCTGGCCGCGGTTCGCGCCGGCCGGGGAGGCTGCCCGGCCAAGGCAACTGCATCAACAGCTTTTGCGACGAGAGCGTCACAGCCCGGCGAATTTCGCCAGCAGCCGCGCATGCGAGCGGATGCCGTGATGGAAGCAGGTCTCCTCGAACTTCTCGTTGGGGCTGTGCACCCGGTCGTCGTCCAGACCGAATCCCATCAGCAGGGAATCCACGCCAAGGATGCGGCGCAGCGAGGTCACCACGGGGATCGACCCGCCGCTGCCCATCAGCAACGCCGGCTTGTCGTATTCATCCCCTAGCGCCGCCTGCGCCGCCCGCACGTATGGGCTGTCGACGTTGACCTCGATCCCCGGCGCCCGGGCGAAATCCGCGAATGCCACGGTGGCGCCGGGCGGCAGGCGATCTTTGACGAACTGCTTGAACTGCTCCAGCACCTCGTCCGGATCCTGGTTCGGCACCAGCCGGAAGGAGATTTTCGCCGATGCCTCCGACGCGATCACCGTCTTGCTGCCGGCGCCGGTATAGCCGCCCCAGATACCGTTGATATCGGCGGTCGGCCGCGCCCAAAGCCGCTCCAGCGCCGCGTAGCCGCGCTCGCCGGCCGGGGTGGTGAGCCCAATCTCGCCAAGAAAAGCCGCCTCATCGAACGCCAGCGCGTCCCATTGCGTGCGTTGCGCGTTGGTCACCGGGGAGACCTTATCGTAGAATCCCGGCAACTGGATGCGCCCGGTCTCGTCCTGCAACTCGCCCAGGATCTTCGTCAGTGCGTTGATCGGGTTGAGCGCCGATCCCCCGTAAAGGCCGGAGTGCAGATCGCGACTAGCGGCCTTCAGCGTCACCTCGGCGTATGTTAGGCCGCGCAGCCTGGTGGTGATGGCGGGCGTATCCACGTCCCACATGCCGGTGTCGCTGATCAGCGCCACGTCCGCCGTCAGTTCAGCCTTGTTGGCGGCCAGGAACGGATCGAGGTTGATCGACCCGACCTCTTCCTCGCCCTCGATCAGCACGGTGATCCGCGCCGGAATTCCGCCCCCGGCGTTTCGCCAGGCGCGCAAGGCCTCCAGCAGCATCAGCGTCTGGCCCTTGTCGTCCACCGCCCCGCGGGCGACGTAACGCTTTCCGTGCGGGCCATCGACCAGTTGAGGCTCGAACGGCGGGCTGCCCCAAAGCGATACGGGATCGACCGGCTGCACGTCGTAATGGCCGTAGAACAGGATATGAGGACCTCTGTAGTCCGCCGGGCCAGGATGGTGCCCGACCACCACCGGATGTCCCGCGGTCGGCCGGATTGACGTTTCGAAGCCGAGGCCGGAAAGCTGGTCATTCCACCACTCGGCGGCCAGCACACAATCCGCGGCATGGGCCGGCTGCGCGCTGATGGAGGGGATCCGCAGCAGCGCAAACAGATTATTCCGCGACGGCACCAGGTTGGCATCGACGTGGCGCAATACGGACGCGAGGACGGACGGGGCAGGGACCGGCATTGGACACTCCGCGATGGGGTCTGGCTGTAACTAACCGATCACCCGAGCGGCGTCATCACGCGGCAATCAACGCAGCCGGAACCGCCGTGCTCGGTATCACCGCGGCGGGCGGACTGCTAAAACTCATACATGCATGTCACGTTGATCGTTCCGACGCCGTTCTCCGCGATCTCGGGCGCCACCCTCTATGACCGGCGCATGGCCGAGTGCCTGCGAGCAGTGGGCCACGAGGTGGACATCGTCGAGCTGTCCGGCCGCTTTCCCGATGCCGATCAGCCCGCCGTCGACGCGGCTCACGAAACCTGGGCCCGACTGGGGGCGGACAGTGTGCCGATGATCGATGGCGCGGCGCTGACAGCGTTCGGCGGCCTTGTGGCAGCGCTGGGCCCGCGTCGCGCCACTGCGCTGATCCACCATCCCGCGTCGCTCGAAACCAGCGCATCGGAGGCGAGTCGGCAGCGGCTGAGGTCGATCGAGACCTCGTTATTCGAGGCGCCGCGGCACTTGGTGGTGACCAGCGAGCAGACTGCCGAGCGGCTGGTGGGAGAGTTTGGAGCGCGGCGGGAGAGGATTACGGTCATTTCGCCCGGCATCGGAGAGCCGCCCCGAAGCCCCGCGCACACCGAGCGCCCCACTTGTTCCATCCTGTCCGTCGGCGCCCTCATCCCGCGCAAAGGCCACGACGTGCTGCTCCGCGCGCTGAGCCTCCTGTTCGACCTGGATTGGAAGCTCACCATTGTCGGCACCGCCGACCGCGACCCGGTGCACGCACAAGGGCTCCTCGCGCTCGCGGAAGAGCTGCGTATCGCTCGGCAGGTCGCGTTCGCCGGCGAGGTTGGCGGCGAGGCACTGGAAGCGCTCTGGCAGGATGCCGACCTGTTCGCCCTCGCGTCCTGGTCGGAGGGTTATGGGATGGCACTGGCCGAGGCCATGCGACGCGGCCTGCCCGTCGCCGTCACCGCTACCGGAGCCGCGCCAACACTGGTCTCGCCGGACGCTGGCGTCGTCTGCGCCCCTGGCGACGTGTCGCAATTGGCGAAAGCAATGCGTCGCCTGATCTTCGACCGGAACCTGCGGCGCGACGTCGCCGAGACAGCGTGGCAGTGCGCACGCTCGCTGCCGTCCTGGCATGATCAGGCGGTTCGCCTCGCCAGCCTGCTGGCTGAATAGCGCCACTCGGCCCATCCCGCTGGCTGTATAACGCCACTTGGCCCATCCTGCTGGATGAATAGCGCCACTCGGCGTAGTGCGCGGGAACCAAAACCAACTCGCAGCGGCCGCATCGTGGCCGACTGACACAATGGAGGGCCGAAAATGCTGTTGGGAGCGATCGCCGATGATTTCACGGGTGCCACCGACCTGTGCTCGATGCTGGTGCGGGGCGGGCTGCGAACGGTGCAACTCATAGGCATGCCGGAGGCTGGCCAGCCGGTCCCCGATGCGGATGCGGTCGTGGTGGCGCTGAAGTCGCGCACGGCGCCGGTGCGCCAGGCCGTGGATCAAAGTCTTGCCGCCCTGGCGTGGCTGCGGGCCGCTGGCGCGCGTCAGTACTTCTTCAAGTACTGCTCCACATTTGACAGCACCGACCAGGGAAATATTGGCCCTGTCGCGGATGCGCTGGTGGCTGCGCTGGGCTGCGGCTTCGCTCTTGCCTGCCCCGCCTTTCCGACCAACGCGCGCACCGTCTACCAGGGCCACCTGTTTGTCGGCGCCACTCTGCTGAACGAGAGCGGCATGGAGCATCATCCGCTGACACCAATGACCGATGCCAACCTGGTGCGCGTACTATCGCGCCAGACCGAGGGCACCGTTGGTCTGGTCAGTTTCGTTACCGTCGATCAGGGTGCCGCCGCCATTCGTGATGCGATGACCCGGTTGAAAGAACAAGGCCGACGCTACGCCATCGTGGATGCGGTCACTGACCGGCACCTGGTTTCGATCGGCGAGGCGGCTGCCTCGCATGCGCTGATCACGGGTGGATCAGGGGTGGCGATGGGCCTCGGAGAGAATTTCCGGCGCGGCGGCCTGCTGGCGGCTCAGACCGATCCCGCGTCGCTGCCGCGGCTGGAAGGTCCTTGCGCGGTGCTGACCGGATCCTGTTCACGCGCGACACTGGCGCAGCTTGGTTTCGCCCGGAATCATCTTCCGGTGCTGGACCTCGACCCGCTGGCAAATCCTGACGCCTCCGTATTGAGCGCGGCGGCGCTGGACTGGGCAAGCGGCAAGCTGGGCGAGAAGCCTGTCGTGATCGCGGCCTCCGCCCCACCGGAAAAGGTCGCGGCGCTGCAGTCGCAACTGGGACGCGAGGCAGCCGGCGCGCTGCTGGAAGATGCGGTTGCCACCATCGCCGAGGGGCTGGTGGCGCGTGGCGTCCGCAGGATCGTCGTTGCGGGCGGTGAAACCTCGGGCGCGGTGGTCGGACGGCTCGGCGTGCGCAGCCTGCGCATCGGCGGCGAGATCGATCCCGGCGTTCCGTGGACCTATTCGGAAGGCAGTGGCCCCGACCTGCTGCTGGCGTTGAAATCAGGAAATTTCGGTGCGACCGACTTCTTCCTCAAGGCATTTCGCGTGCTGGAGGGCGAGTGATGCCCGATACGAACCATGCCGAACAGGACACTCGGCGGCTGCTGTGCGGATTAGCCGCGAGTCTGTTCGTGCGCGGCTTCTCGGTCGGCAGCGCCGGCAACATCAGCGTGCGCCTGGCGGACGGGTATCTGATGACGCCGACCAATTCGAGTCTTGGCAAACTCGAACCGGAGCGGCTGTCGAAGCTGGACCTGGAATTCCGCCACATCGATGGCGACAAGCCGTCGAAGGAGGTCTTCATGCACCGCGCGTTCTACCATGCCAGAGACGACGCGGCGGCCGTGGTGCATCTTCATTCGACCCAGGCAACCGCGGTCTCATGTCTGCCTGACGTTGACCAAACCAATCCGATACCGCCGCTGACACCATATTTCGTGATGCGTGTTGGCCGGCGTATGCCGGTCGTTCCTTACTATCGTCCTGGCGACGTCGCCATGGAACCAGCGATCCACGCAGCCGCACGCGAAGCGCGTGCGGTGTTGCTGGCTAATCACGGGCCCGTGGTTTGCGGCAAAACCCTGACCGATGCGGTTTATGCCGCCGAGGAACTGGAGGAAGCCGCCAAACTGTTCCTGATACTTCGTGCCCAAATGGGAAAGCACGGGTCGCCTCGGCTATTGAATACGGCGCAGGTAGACGACCTGCTCCGCACCTTTGGATAGAATTGAAGCGAACTCGGAGCGCCTCGCTGGAGGCAATCTGATCGCGAACCGGCCGCTCGTATCGCAAGGAAAGGCGCCAGGAGGGCACCTTTCCTTAGAAACGGCACGGCAACGATTACTCCTGTGTGTCGTTGGCTGGCGCCGCGTTCACTTCCATCGCCGGCGTTGGGACGGACGACGTCTTGGCCTTTCGCGGCGCTCCCTTTCGGACGGGTGACTTCTTCGCCGCCGCCTTCTTCATCGCGGGCGCTTTCGTTGCGACCTTTTTCACAGCTTTCTTTGCCGGGGAAACCGCTTTCCTCGCGACGACAGTCTTCTTTGCCGCGGTCTTCTTTGCAGGTGCGGCAGCCTTTTTGGCCACCGACTTCCTGGCCGCCGGCTTTGCCTTTGCAACTGCCTTCCTGGCGGGAGCAGCGGCCTTCTTCGCGACTGCCTTCTTTGCCGCGGCTTTTTTCATCACCGCCCGCGCTGCCGCCGGCTTCGCAGCCGCTTTCTTTGTCACCGCCTTTGCCACGGGTTTTCTGCCCGCGGACTTTTTCGCTGGGGCCTTCTTCACCGCCGCCCGCACTGCCATCGGCTGCGCGCGTGGCTTCTCAATGATCGTATCGTCCGTGCTCACTTGTAGAACTCCTTCACGAATGTGCCTGTTGATGTCGTGCGCTTTGGACGAGGCCAAGTAGCAAGTCGCGCCGGGTAACCGCGCCGCCGGATTCTGTTGCATCACCAAACCAGCGACGTGCGAGTCACGATGGCTTGGGTTCACATTGCCCGGACGGGCACCTGTTTCGGTGGTTGATCGACTCGTAGTCGGCTTTCCAAGGTCGCGGTCCATCGACCGTCCTTCTGCTAAACGTCCCCGCGCATCGACAGCCTGAACAAAGCGAGCGAATCGATTCGCGAACACAGATTCCGCTATTCCGCGTCTCACACATGGATGTCAACGAAAAGCAACAGTTCAAGGGCAGTTGGGCACAAAAATTTGTGCGCGGAGCGTTTCAGGGCCGAATGAAAAAAATCGGACCGCCACGACTGTGGCGTCGCGACGGTTCCAAATAAGAGCAAATGAGCACTAAGAGGCAGTCATAAGACCGGCGATAAATTCGTCGTCGCGCCAAACGCGCGCCCGGTCACTTTGTGTTGCATTGATACGGCGCCGGTCAGCCGCGCTGATCAATTGGCACGAACTTCAGATTTTCCGGCCCGGTGTAATTTGCGGTCGGACGGATCAGCTTGTTGTCGACGCGCTGTTCCATGACATGCGCTGCCCATCCCGATGTGCGAGAAATGACGAACAGCGGCGTGAACATCGCCGTGGGGACACCTAACATATGATAGCTGATGGCGCTGAACCAATCGAGGTTGGCGAACATCTTCTTGGCGTCCCACATTGTCGCCTCGATGCGATCGGCAATGTTGAACAGCTTCATGGAACCGGCTGACTGGGACAGGCGCCGAGCCACCTCCTTGATCACTTTGTTGCGCGGATCGGAGATCGTATAGACGGCGTGGCCGAAGCCGATGATCACCTGTCTCGCCTCGATACGCTTGCGAATGTCCGCTTCAGCATCCTCCGGCGAGGCGTATCGGTTCTGTGTTTCGAAGGAAACCTCATTGGCGCCGCCATGTTTTGGGCCGCGCAACGCGCCTATGCCGGCGGTGATCGCCGAGTACATGTCGGCGCCCGTCCCCGCGACGACGCGACAGGCGAAGGTGGACGCGTTGAATTCATGCTCGGCATACAAGATCAGCGACGTATGCATGGCACGGATGAACATGTCCGAAGGCGGCTTGCCGTGCAGCAGATGCAGGAAGTGACCGCCAATCGTGTCATCATCAGTTTCAACGTCGACGCGCTTGCCGTGATGGGCATAGTGAAACCAGTACAGCAGCATCGATCCCAGCGACGCCATCAGCCGGTCAGCGATGTCGCGTGCTCCAGGCGCGTTCTGATCATCCTTCTCCGGCAGCACGCAGCCAAGCGCCGACACGCCGGTCCGCATCACATCCATCGGATGCGACGCCGCCGGCAAAGTTTCCAGGGCTGCCTTCACCACCGCGGGCAGTCCGCGCAGCGCCTTCAGCTTTGCCTTGTAGCCGGCGAGTTCCGCGCGCGTCGGCAACGTGCCATGCACCAGCAGATAGGCGATTTCCTCGAACTCGCTGCTGTCGGCAAATTCCAGGATGTCGTAGCCACGATAGTGCAGATCGTTTCCGGAACGGCCGACCGTGCACAGCGCGGTGTTGCCCGCCGTTACACCCGACAGGCCGACGCCTTTCTTGGCGCGGGTTGGCAGCGTGTCGCTCATGATTTTGGGCTCCCTTTGATCAAATTGGTGCGATGGCGCACAGTCTCAGGCCGCGAACGGGCCCGAGGCGCGCGTTAGAACAACCCAGGCTTGCCGACGGTCAACGTGCCAACCGGCACCGCGACGTTCAAACGGTGTAGCTCGCCGGCCGGCAGCCGAGGCAGGTCCTGTACCTGCTTCCAGGAACCGATTTGCTTCGCGGGTGCTGATGATCCCATCCGTCAGAACCTGAAACTTGTGGATGTAGTCGTCACGCCCGAACGACTTCGCGCCGAGCGGATGGGCGTTCGCCACGGCCATCTCGTCCTCGAGCTTGGAGCCGTCGCGCATGAAGATCTCCACGCGTCCTCCAAACGACAACTCGTTCGGGTCGGTGGCGCGGTAACGCCGCGTCCATTCGGCATCTTCCGTCGTTTCGATCTTGTGCCACAGTCGCACGGTGTCGGCCCGGGCCGCGCGCTTCGGCGCATAACTGTCGACGTGATGCCAGGTTCCGTCCTGCAAGGCGACGGTGAAGATGTACATGATCGAGTGGTCCAGGGTCTCGCGGCTCGCCTTCGGATCCATCTTCTGCGGGTCGTTGGCACCTGTTCCTATCACGTAGTGAGTGTGGTGACTGGTGTGGATCACGATCTTCTCGATATCGTCGAAGTCTTCGATTTTCTCCCGCATGCGGAAGGCCAGATCGATCAGTGCCTGGGATTGATACTCGGCGCTGTGCTCCTTGGTATAGCTGTCCATGATGGCGCGCTTGGCTTCGCCGGGCGCTGGCAGCGACACCTGATAGTGCGCCTGTGGCCCGTCAAGCATCCAGGCGATGACGCTGTCCTCACCTTCATAAATCGGGCTCGGCGCACCCTCGCCACGGATCACGCGGTCGACTGCTTCAACCGCCAGCTTGCCGGAATGCGCCGGTGCATAGGCCTTCCACGAGCTGATCTCACCTTTGCGCGACTGCCGCGTGGTGAAGCTGACATGCACCGCCTGCTGCACCGCCTGATAGATCACGTCTTGCTTCAAGCCGAGCAGGGTTCCGATCCCGGCCGCCTGCGCCGGACAAAGATGCGCGATGTGATCGATCTTGTGTTCATGCAGACAGATCGCGCGTACCAGGTCGATCTGGATCTCATAGCCGGTGGCCAGGCCCCGGATCAGGTCGCGGCCGGACCTATCCATTGTCTGCGCCACTGCAAGGATCGGCGGAATATTGTCGCCCGGATGCGAGTAATCCGCGGCAAGAAAAGTGTCGTGCATATCCAGTTCACGCACCGCCGTGCCGTTTGCCCAGGCGGCCCATTCCGGGCTCACACGCTTGCCGGGCGCAACACCGAACACGGTGGCGCCGGTTTTATTCGGTCGGGCCAGCGCCATGTCGCGGGCCGAGACGACCGGGCGGCGATTGATCGCCGCGATGGCGACAGAGGCGTTGTCGATGATGCGGTTGATGATCATCGCCGACACTTCCCTGGTCACCGCGACCTTGTCCGCCGCGACGCCGGCTATTTTCCAGGCAAGTTGATCCTCGCGCTTCAGGTCCTCCTTTGAAGGGTGGACCCGGACGTCATGTACAATCATTAACTTCCTCCATGCAGCGCCGCACGGTCGCCTCGCCGTGGAACGCATCCAGGGCCTGGAGGTCCAGGCCGCCTGAGTGCTTCGTAAAGTCGCGATGGCGGAACGGCAAGTCGCGCCGCCGCAAAGGAATTCTGCGCGGCGGAATTGAGTGCAATCGTCGGGTTTGCGCGGATGTTGGCAACAGCGAGCGGCGCTACGATGTATTCGCCAGTCAACGGCGATCAGTACGCCGCTTCGCTGCCTAACGTTGATGGCGGCACGACGGTGCATCCTCGGCGGTACTCGAACTTTGTGAAGCGGGCGCGGCACGGAATCAGCATCGGTTCGGATCGGCAATGCCATCGGACCCGGAAGCCCGCGGTCCAGCGAAATGCTGACGCGACAGAAGATGGTTCATACGCAAGGATAAGCGGAGCCCAGGGACGGGGCGAACGCACGCGTCGGACTTCAAGATGCCGTCGCGCCGAGCGGTCGCCGGACCGATCATAAGGGTCGTTGGGACAGATCGTGCCCTTCGACCAAGGCCGCCAGCAGTTCCGTTCGGACCGTTTATCGATCCGTTAACCGGACAGTGCCATACTCTCAGCCGGTCCAGCCCCGTTGGACCTGCGCACGGCGACACACCACTTCGCTCTAGTATTCGGGAACACACACATGACCCCAATCGGCTCTAGCGGTTCGAGCCTGACCTATCCAGGTCTGACGATGCCAACCTCACCAGCGGTGATGCGACTTGCCCCGAACGGTGCCAAGGACGCCGAGGCCTCGGAAGTGCGGATGTCTGCCGCCGCGGAGGGCGAGCATGCGCTGAACCTGAAAGTATAACATCCGCCCTCGCGGCGCGCGTGACGCCTGACGCTCCCGCGCCTCGCTGAGACCGCAAGCCGTGGAAGCCCATCCAGGGCCTGCACCAGGCTCCTCCGCTTGCAAAACGATGTGCGGGGGAGCGACGTCCGGGGGCCATATCCGGCGACCGAAGGGTCCACCGAGGGAGCGACGCTCGCGCCTTCTGACAGCAAGCACGCCCCGGACATTGATCACTCCGGCGCACCGGTCGCGATCGCGGATGCGTTGACCAGCGACCCTGACATGCGGAATGTGAACACCCTATGTGGTATTGCGGTGCGGCAAGGCCTATTCTGACCTTCGGCGACCTTCGAACGGGCCGTGTGCACGCAGGCTGACATGCGGGCAGCGTCGAATAACTGGACCTGGAAGACCTGGATATGACCCCGACACGCTGGCCGCCAGAAGCCGATGCCGAAACCGATGCCTGGCCACACCCGCCAATGGCAACGGCGGTTGGACGCGGCCTTCTGGGACGTTGTCCCGCTTGTGGCAAGGCGCATTTGTTCAACGGATTCCTGCGCGTCGTGCCGCAATGCCGGAACTGTGGCGCACCGCTTGGCCTCGCTCGAGCGGACGATGCGCCACCTTACTTCACCATCCTGATTACCGGGCACGTCGTCGTCCCGCTGCTGTTACTGGTCGATCGTATGGGAGAACCCCCCGTCTGGCTCATGACCGCGATCTTCGTGCCGCTGACCTTCGTCATGGCACTTGGCCTGCTGCGCCCGGTCAAGGGCGGCACGGTCGGACTGATGCTGACCTTGAACATGCTGAAAAACGATACCGGTCCGGGATGACCAATCCCATCGCCAGTGAGCCCATGGTAAGCAGCCGATCGGATTTGGCTGCTCGGCTGGATCGAGTTGTCCTCGACGGCGAGTTGCACGCCAAACTGTCTCCGTTCATCGAGGCGGATCGCGAGCAGGCCGTCGCCGACCTCGCCGCCGCCAATCACTTCGCTCCTTTGATCGGTACCACGGCAGCGGGACCATACGCGCTGCATCTGTCGATCCAGGAAGGTCGTCTGATATTCGACATCCGGGACGTTGCCGGCACGCCCCTGACCGCGATCGGCCTCGCGCTGGGACCGTTCCGGCGACTGGTGAAGGACTACCAGTTGCTGGTCGACAGTCACATCAAGGCGGTCGAGGAAGGGCGGGAAGCGCGGATCCAGGCCATCGACATGGGCCGGCGTGGCCTGCACAACGAGGGCGCGACCCTCATGACGCAGCGACTGGCTGAAAAGATCGACATCGATTTCGACACTGCTCGCCGGCTGTTCACACTTGTGTGCGTACTGCATCAACGGATTTCCGCCCGGTGAAGCCCCGCCTGATGAAACTCCGACCATGAAGATTGACAGCGTCCCATACCGTAGCGTCTGGGTCGACGCTGACGATCGCTGGTCCGTCCATATCCTGGACCAGACGAAGCTGCCCTGGTCGCTCGAGATACTGCGCCTGACGACACGCGACCAGGCTGCACACGCCATCCGTTCCATGCAGACACGGGGGGCGCCGCTTATCGGCGCCGTGGCCGCGTATGCGTTGTGTCTGGCTCTGCGCGACGACGCCTCGACCAAGGCAATGGAGCGCGACGCCGAACTGATCGGTGCCACTCGGCCGACAGCGATCAACCTGCGTTGGGCGCTGGAGCGGATGCTGACCCGGCTGCGCAATACGCAACCCGGGGATCGCGTCGCCGCCGCATATGCGGAAGCCGCGCTGATCGCTGACGAAGACGCGGCAATGAATGAAAGCATCGGACAACACGGGCTGCCGTTGATCCGGCAGGCCGCCGCGGCGCATCCCCAGCGGCGCGTCAATGTGCTGACCCATTGCAATGCCGGTTGGCTGGCCACGGTTGACTGGGGCACCGCGCTGGCGCCGATCTACGCCGCGCACGATGCTAGCGTGGATTTGCATGTCTGGGTTGACGAGACTCGGCCCCGCAATCAGGGAGCAGCGCTCACCGCCTGGGAACTGGGCAAGCATGGCGTGCCGCACACCGTTGTGGCGGACAACGCAGGCGGTCATTTCATGCAGCACGACATGGTCGATCTGATCATAGTTGGGGCGGATCGGGTCACCCGCGCGGGTGACGTCGCAAACAAGATCGGCACCTATCTGAAAGCACTGGCGGCTCGCGACAATGGCGTGCCCTTCTGGGTGGCGATGCCATCCTCGACCATTGACTGGAACGTTTCGGATGGCGTCGCACAGATCCCGATCGAGGAGCGTTCGGCGGCCGAGGTAACCGACATGACCGGCCGCCTGACGGACGGGTCGATCGGCACGATGCGGATCGTCGCTGCCGATAGCCCAGCCGCCAATCCTGCATTCGACGTGACCCCGGCTCGGTTGGTCACCGGACTGATCACCGAGCGAGGCCGCTGCGCCGCCACGGCGGAGGGGCTGCTGGGGTTATTTCCGGAACGGCGGTGAAATGTTGCCGCGCCGAGCGGCGGGGCGCCGATGCTACTTAGATGGCGATACTTCGGATTCGTCGATAAGCTGATCCACCTGCCCGACCTCTAGCTTGACCGCTTCGCAGGCAGCTGTCCCATACTTGGTGATTTCCGCATCGGCCGCACTGTGAGCGGCGAAGCCAAGCGCGGCCGCGGTGTTGTTGGCGATGGCATCAGGATACACTTGCCGAAGCCTCACCCCGGCATCGGGGACGGCGACGCTGGCGACGGCTTGTTGCCAGGCCTCCGTTCGCAGATTGCACGCAACGGCGATCTTTGCGATGCGGAGATAGTCGGTGAGCCATACGGCGGTTTGCAGGGCGACAAAGTCCCTGTCGGAGGCCGAGCCAGACTGCGGCAAAGCCGTCATCAATGCCACGCTGGCCGGGATAACGGTCGCGAGGGTCACCCAAAGTTTCATTGCGCCAAGGCCTCCTCGATGCTTGATGCGTCGAGGATGGGCACTAATTCTGTATAAATGGTTAAGCCTCTGTGCTGATTTGGGGGTGTCGGAGCCGCTGCGACAATCAGCCGTTGGTTTCCCGGTTATGCCGGCCATGATGCGGGTGACTGGCGTCGTCGCGGAAAATCTCGTCCGCCGCCCGCTTTTGGTCCTCTGACATGGTGTCGTACAACGCCTGAAACACCGGCACCAGTTTCTCCACATTCCGCGCGTGGCTGGCTGCAAGCTCCGCGTAGGACTTCATGTTCTGGGTCGCGGTCATCGATGGCATGGCCTTGATCCGTGCCTTGAAGGTGCCCTCCATATCGTGGGCATTGTCGCGCATCACCTGCGCGAATTGATCCCATTGCGGCTGTTGCTCCGGCGTGATTTTCAGTTTGGCATGAAGATCGGCGATCCGTTGCTCGATGCCGTCGAACTTCATGTGTCCCCGGGATGGCTGCATCTTTGCCGCTGGAGGTGCCGTCGGATCGCCAGCCAACGGGGGAGCCGCGAGGGCGGCAAAGGCGCTCAACCCAAGGGCGGCGGTCGTCGCGATCGCCGTCAAGCGACAACAGTTGGCCATTGTTTCACTCCTGGATTGTTGAAAATACGTCTCTGACCTACTCGGGAGGCCGATACGATCACCGCACCCCAGGTCGCGCCGCATTGTTCATCATTTATGTCAGACTGTGGTGACCCCGTCTTTACCCAGCTATTTGCTGGGTGCCGGTTCTTTCGTTCGAGGCCCGGTCGGCTGTGGTCGAAGAAATGTCGAAGCGACCGCGGCAGGCTTCTTGTCCGCTTTCGGTTTCTTGGCTTCACGCTTGCGTCCACCGCGACCCTTGGCCAACGCCGTTCTCCCTACTGTTTCGCACGATCCCACTTGGGATCAGGCGTCTGATCACTGGAATGACTGAGAAATAGAAGTTTGTTCAGTCTCAATAATGCTATATGGACCTACAATAGATTGCTGCTGCGACGGCCTATGGCCTGACGCCGCTGAAGTATGCCAGGGCCTACCGCGGCGGAACCGAAACATGGCACCTTTGTGCTGAGGAATCGAATGAAATCGCGGCGAGACGAGAGGCCACCCTCGCACGGCCGATACCTGAAACCGCCGATCAGGCCGGTCACTTCCGCCAGCAATATCCGATCACCTCGAATTTCGGTCCGACTGGGGAACGAGTGGCGCCGAACCCGGCATTTCCCGTTCGCGATGAAACGCACGACACCACAAAATGCGCTGGGCAGTCTCCTGGTCGCACGGGGATATTCGTCGATGCAGTGCTTTCCTGGAATATGTGCCCTGCCGCTCCTGCTTCTCGCCTCCTGCACAGGAAGACCGATGCCCGACGCCCATGTGCCACCGTTCGCGAAACTCCCGTTCCAGCCGCTATCGCGCGCGGCGGTAGTCGCCATCACACTCAGGGAATGGCGGCTGTTCGGGCAGCACGTGGCTGATCCCGAGGCCGCAACGAACCGCACCGCGAAGCCAGAACGCGACGAGGGGTTGTGGCAGCGAGTGGGCGAATACTGGTGGCTGGGGCTGAACGCCGGGTCGCCGGAAAGTTCGTGGACTGGCAAGCACGATGGACACGGCAAGGTGTTTCCGCCGGAGCAGGACGGCGACTACGCCTGGTCCGCCGCGTTCGTTTCTTATGTGATGCGTATGGCCGGGGCGGCCCGGCACTTTCCCTATTCCGCCGATCATGCCGACTACATCAACGCCGCCAGACGCGTGTCGCTCGGCAAGACCGCGGAATGGGTCGTGTGGGCCGAGCGGGTGGAGGATTATGCGCCGCGCCCGGGCGATTTGGTCTGCTTCGGTCGTGGCGCATGGCGCGGCCTCAAGTATGAGGACCTGCCGACGCCTGGTCTGTTCACCTCGCACTGCGATGTCGTGGTCGACACAACGGTGGCCGGGCAAATAGCGGTGATCGGCGGCAATATCGAAGACTCGGTAACGTTGAACACGGTGCCGGTGACCGAGGATGGCAAACTGGCGTCACCCGAGGGGACGGTGCTGGACACCCGCTTCCCCTGGATGGCGGTTCTAAGGCTGCTGGTCGACGGCCCCGAGCCAGTCGCGTAGCCCGGAGCCGGGGGCCTAACCGGTCAGCGCTGGAGCCAAGGCAGGCCGGAGGCCTTCCAACCGGCCGCATTGCCGCGGTGGCCGTCCCCGTCGAGCGGTCCCTCGAACCCGTCCGCGACGTTGAACACCTGCGGAAACCCAGCGGCGCGCGCCGCTTCGGCCGCAGCCATGCTACGCGCGCCGCTGCGACAGATGAAGTAGACGCGGTGGTCGGGCGTGATCCCGGCCTGCCTGAGCTTGTCCTCGAACGACTGGTTGCGCTGCATCGTCGGGTAGACCTGCCACGGAATGAGCACCGCCTGCTTGCCGGCTTCGTTAAGGTCCGGTACGCCGACAAAATTCCACTCCACGTCGGTGCGCACATCGACTAGTTGTGCGTTCGGATCGGTCTTCAGGGCTTCCCAGGTTTGGCTTGGGGCAACATTCTCGACCATTCTGACTTCTCCGCTGAGATAGAGGAAACGATGACGGCGTTGTATCACGGCACCTCATGGCAGGACGACCTGGGCGAAGCGATCGGCAACACGCCGCTGATCAAGCTGAGACGCGCGTCGGAGGCTACCGGCTGCACCATCCTGGGCAAGGCGGAATTCATGAACCCGGGCGGCTCGGTCAAGGATCGCGCCGGACTTTACATCATCCGTGACGCCGAGGAACGCGGCACGCTCAAGCAAGGCGGCACCATCGTCGAAGGCACGGCGGGCAACACTGGCATCGGCCTCACCCTCGTCGGCAACGCCCGCGGCTACCGCAGCGTGATCGTGATGCCGGAGACACAAAGTCAGGAGAAGATCGATTTCCTCCGGATGATCGGCGCGGACCTGCGGCTGGTGCCCGCCAAACCATACCGCGATCCCGGGAACTACGTGCACGTATCCCGCCGCCTCGCCGAGGAACTCGCTCTGGAAACCGGCAACGCGATCTGGGCCAACCAGTTCGACAACCTGGCGAACCGGGAGGGCCACCGGTTCAGCACCGGTCCTGAAATCTGGGACCAGACCGGAGGTAAGGTCGACGCATTCACCTGCTCCTGCGGCACCGGCGGCACGCTGGCTGGCGTCTCCCTGGCGCTGAAGGAGCGCAACCCGAACGTCCGCATCGTGCTGGCGGATCCCGACGGCAGCGGACTCTACGGCTGGATCAAGCAAAACGACCTGACGATCTCGGGATCGTCCATCACCGAGGGCATCGGGAACTCGCGGGTGACCGACAACCTGGCGGGGGTGCAGATCGATGATGCCGAGCGCATCCCCGACCCGGAGGCGCTGGAGCAGATTTTCGAGGTATTGATCCATGAGGGGCTGTCGGTCGGCACCTCATCCGGCATCAACATCGCCGCGGCCATCAGGGTGGCGCGCTCGCTGGGGCCCGGCCACGTCGTGGTGACCATCCTGTGCGACGGAGGATCGCGCTATCAGTCAAAGCTGTTCAATCCGGGGTTTCTGCGCGGCAAGGGTTTGCCGGTGCCGGGTTGGATGGCATCGTAACGGAGGATCGTCGGCCATTTCAGGCCAACCTCCGTCACCGACTGTTGCCGGCCGCGTTCCCGACCATCAGGACGATGTAACCGGGCCGGATACGATCGGCGCCGTTGACGCCGAGGTTTTTGCGTCATTATGCGAGCCCGTCCCGGCGACGGCGTTCCTTGATCTGTTGCGACAGGTGGGATTCTCGGCCGAAGCCTATCGCAACGCGTATGGCGACCTGGCGGCAATGAACTGGGATGCGCGGACGACCCTTTCGCATTTGTTCCAGCATGGCCTGGACGAACGCCGGATTGCGCCGCTGCGCCTGGACAAGCGCGCGCTACTGGCGCTGGCTCGGCTGCCCATGTCCCGGGGCGCCTTCAAGGCCAAGCTGCTGACCTTCCTTAGCCATCATCTGTTCGACTATGTCGATGGTCATGACGGCACCGCGATCGCCGAGCACTGGGGCGCCGTCCAGGACCTGGCTCGGGAAGGCGGCTGTCCGTATTTCATCGCGGGCGACAGTCACTCGACCCACTACGCCCTGACCGGGGCAAGATACGACGACTGGATGCTGCCGATCCACCTGCTGTGTACTGCCGGTTCGGCCGCCGGGCTCGCCAATCCTCACTCGCGTTCCGGTTACGGCCGACGCTTGCGGCGAGCGGTGCACGAGGTCCAAGGACTTCCCGGCGCGGATGCCGTGCCGTTTCTGCTACAGTTCGGTCAAGTCGATCTCGAATTCGTTTATCACTACAGGCGCGTCCGTGACTCGCGGCGGACGCTCGACATGGATGACTACCAGGTGTTCTGCAACCGGGTCCTGGAGCAGTACACCCGGTTCGTCGCCGAACTATTCCCCGCCGCCAACAGGTCGCATGTGTTCCTTGTCTCGGTGTTCCCACCGGCGTTGTCGGACGCGGCGTGGCATGAGGGCTATGTAAACACAGATGTGGCACATCGTGAGGCGGTCATCTCCGTCGAGGATCTGCGCAGCGGCATCCAGGGGATCGAAATTGCCAGCCTGCCACAACGCACCGCGATACACGCGTATTTCAACGACAAGCTGCGGGCTGCCTGCGATCAACTGGGCTTCGGATACATCGACGGCATGACCCCGTTCCTTGGTGCCGATCGATTGGTCGATCCCCGCTACGTCATCCCGGAAACCGGCGGCGCCGATCATCACCTCGATGCACGACAGACTTACCGGCCCGTTCGCAATCTGATCTGGCGCTGCATCGATGCGACCCGGCAGGATGCCCTGCCGCTCAATGGCGACGACTGCCAGCGCGGTTAGGCCAACTTGTGCAATCAGTGACCGGTCGAAATGCTTTCCGGTGCGGGCAGCCTGGACGAGGGTGGGCCAGCACTAACGGCTGTTGGTATCACACCCGCCGCAAATCCAGTGTCCGCGGATGCTCCCTTGACCGCCTTACCATTGGCTCTGGCATTGGCCCCGGGGTGTGGCCGAACGGGAAGAACCGGGAGCGTCGCCGAGCCTCCGCTTCGTTCGCATTGATCGGGAAGCGTTCGTAGCTGAGGCCGCCCGGGTGGGAGACGTGGTAGGACAAGCCGCCGACGCTGCGCCCGCTCCATTTGTCGAACACGTCGAACACCAGCGGTGCGTGGGCGCCAATCGTCGGGTGCAACGAACTCGGCGGGTTCCACGCCTTGAAGCGCACCCCGGCCACGTATTCACCCTCGCGGTCGGTCGGGTTCAGCGGCACCGCGACGCCGTTGCACGCCAGGGTGTAGCGTTCGTCCACCCAACCGGATACCCGCGCCTGGAGCCGCTCGACCGAGCTGTCGACATAGCGCACCGTGCCGCCGGCCGCCTGTTCCTCACCCAGTACGTGCCACGGCTCGAGTGCATTGCGCAGCTCCAGCTCCAGGCCGTCCACCGCGATCTGGCCGACATGCGGAAAGCGGAACGCGAGATGCGGATCGAACCAGCCGCGATCGAGGCCGAAGCCCAATTGGCCCAACTCCTCCAGGGCTTCCCGGAGGTTATTCTCCACATAGTGGGGAAGCATGAAATCGTCGTGCACGCGGGTGCCCCAGTGGATCAGTCCGCGTTCGTAGGGATGCTCCCAGAAAGCCGCGACCGCCGACCGCATCAGCAGCATCTGGGCCGCCGACATCCGCGCATGAGGCGGCATTTCGAGTGCCCGGAACTCCACCAGACCGCGCCGGCCCGACGCACTGTCGGGCGTGTACATCTTGTCGATGCAGAACTCGGTCCGGTGGGTGTTGCCGGTCACGTCCGCCAGGATGTTGCGGAACAGCCGGTCCGTGATCCAGGGCGCGACCGGCTCGCGCGCCTTCACCTGGGCAAAGGCGATCTCGAGTTCGGCGAGCGCATCCTGCCGAGCCTCGTCGACGCGGGGGTGCTGGCTGGTGGGGCCGATGAACTGGCCGCTGAAAAGGAACGAAAGACCGGGGTGATTGTGCCAGAAGCCCAGCAGTGACTTCAGCAGGTCGGGGCGACGAAGGAACGGCGAATCCTCGGCCCTCGCGGCGCCCATCACGACGTGGTTGCCACCGCCGGTGCCGACATGGCGGCCGTCCAGGTTGAACTTCTCCGTCGCCAGGCCGACCTGCCGCGCTTCTTCGTACAGTTCCTCGGTGAGGCGCACCTGATCCGCCCAGTTAGTCGCCGGGTGCACATTGACCTCGATCACACCCGGGTCCGGCGTGACGGAGAAATGCAGCAACCGCTCGTCCTCGGGCGGCAGATAGCCCTCCAGCACGACTTTCCGGCCAGTCTCGGCGGCGGTCTCCTCGACCGCGGCGGTCAGCGCCAGCCAGTCCTCGACCGCGAACAGGGGTGGGAAGAAGATGTGCAGCAGGCCGTCGCGGGCCTCCACCGCCAGGGCCGTGCGGACCACGCCGGGGTCGCTCTGGCCGACCACCGGCAGGTCCTGCGGCACTGGGCGGAAGTTCTCGATTCCGGAACCGTCGGCGAGCGGGCTGCGTGTCAGTGGCGTGCGCCGCCCCAGTGCCTGGCGCGACGGCAGCTTGGGCTTCGGGGCAAACGGATCGGGCTCGCTGTCGATCTCGGCTTTTTCCGGATCGAGCCAGGGCAGTGCCTCCAGCGGCAGACGCAGGCCGATCGGACTGTCGCCTGGAACGAGGAAGAGCTCGCCGGCACGGAAGAACCATTTGCCGGACTGCCAGCGGCGAGACCCATCGGCGATGACGCGGCGCAGCGGCAGGACGCTGCCGGCGCTGCTGGCCAGGCCGAGACCGAACACCCGGGCCAGCCTGGCACGCTCCAGAGGGTCACGCAGCTTGGCGTCCTCAGCCACCACGTTGGCCGGCAGCCGGTGTTCTTTCCAAAGGTAGTAATGGATGTCCTCATAGGCCGGCACCACCAGCCCGGGATCGACCTGCAACCGCTCCGCCAGGCCGCGGGCGAAATTCGCGGCTTCCCGCTCCGTCGCGTCGTCCCGGTCGTCATCGGAGGCAAGCAGACCGGCGTCGTTCCACACCCTCTCGCCATCCGCCCGCCAGTGGCAGTGCAGCGCCCACCGAGGCAGTTGCTCGCCCGGATACTGCTTGCCCATGCTGCGGTTCAGCACGGCGCCGCCCGACCAGCGGTCCATCAGACGACGGATCAGCCGGCCAGCATAGGCGCGCTTGGTCGGGCCCATCGCGTCGGTGTTCCACTCCGGCGCGTCCATGTCGGCCGCGGAAACGAAAGTCGGCTCCCCGCCCATGGTCAGCCGAACGTCGCCGCGGGCCAGGGCCTGATCGACCGCTTGGCCGCGCGCCAGGATCGCCTGCCACTGCATGTCCGTGTAAGGCTTCGTCGTTCGCGGCGTTTCCCGGATCCGACGCAGCGACATGGCGAAGTCGAACGTCGTTTCCGCCTTCTCGACCAGCCCGGAGATCGGTGCGGCCGAGATCGGATCGGGGCTGGCGGCCAGCGGTATGTGGCCTTCGCCGCACAGCAGCCCCGAGGTGGCGTCCAGCCCGACCCATCCGGCGCCCGGCAGATAGACCTCGGCCCAGGCATGCAGGTCACTGAAATCCGCTTCGGGACCCGGAGGTCCGTCCAGCGGCTTCACATCGGGCGCAAGCTGGATCAGGTACCCGGAGACGAAGCGCGCGGCGAGGCCGAGCTGTCGCAGCACCTGCACCAGCAGCCAGGCGGAATCACGGCATGATCCCTGGCCGCCGCCCAGGGTCTCCTCCGGCGTCAGCACGCCCGGCTCCAGCCGGACGATGTAGTTGACCTTGTGCTGGATCAGTTGGTTGAGCGCCACCAGCATGTCCACGGTCTTTTGCTCGTGGCGGGGGATTTCCGCCATGACAGCGGTCAGCAACGGTCCCGACGGCAGCGCCTTGCGAAACGGTGCAAGTTCCTGGTCCAGGACATGGTCGTAGCTGAACGGAAACATTTCCGCCTCGGGTTCGAGGAAGAAGTCGAACGGGTTGACCGTTACCATGTCGGCGACGAGGTCCACCGTCACCTCGAACCGGTCCACCTTCTCCGGAAACACCACACGGGCGAGATGATTGCCTTGCGGATCCTGCTGCCAGTTGATGAAATGCGGCTGTGGCTCCACCGTGAGCGCGTAGGACAGGATCGCGGTACGGGCCTGGGGCGCCGGACGCAGCCGGATGGTTTGCGGCCCCAGGGTGACGAGCCGATCGTAGTGGTATGAGGTCCTATGCGTCAGCGCGACGTGCAGCGGCATCTGATGATCCAGAGTTAAATATAGTTGATGTTGCGCCGCACCACGGGCCAAGGCAACCCCGAAGGTTGCGTTGTCAGGAAGACATCGGCTCGGGGCCGGGAGGCTTATGGAACGCGCCGGCGGCTCCTGGCGGATCGATAGCGACCACCCCGGCCGTGCAGGCCCTTATTGAATGGCACGACACGGACTATGATGCCGCCGACCGTGTTGTGCCAATCTCGGCTGCTAAGGGAGAAACCACCATGTCAGAGACCCGCTTCCCCGAACTGACCCCAGAGACGATGACCGAGGAGCAGCGCGCCGTCGCCGATGCCATACAGTCCGGGCCGCGTGGTTCGGGGCTGCGTGGCCCGTTCAACGCCCTGCTGCGCAGTCCGCCATTGTGCGATGTGGTGCAGCGGGTCGGCGCTTATGTCCGCTTCGGCAGCTCGATCCCCGCCGCGTTGAACGAGCTGGCGATCTGCATGGCCGGCCGCAAGTGGGGCGCTCAATACGAATTCTACGCTCACCGCCGCCTAGGTATCGAGGCTGGTCTGAGCGCCTCGATCCTGGATGCCATCGCGCTCGGCCGCCGCCCCGGCGAGATGAGCGGCGATGAAACCCTCGTCTACGAATTCGTCACCGAACTGCTGTCCACGGGTGCGGTGTCGGACGGGCGTTACCACCCGGTGGCGGACCGGTTCGGCGAGCGCGGCGTCATGGATCTTGTGGGTGCCGTCGGTTACTACAGCCTGGTCTCGCTGGTGCTGAACGTGGCACAGGTGCAGCTTCCCGAAGGTGAAACCCCGCCTCTGAGGCCGCTTTGACGTCAGCGCGCCGCTTGGCTCAGGATTGCGATTCGGGCGACAGAACGATGCAGTTCGAACGGCCGTGGGTGATTTTCTCGCAGGCCTGCTCAGCGGTTTCTCGCGACATTCCCTTCATCCGCGCGCGCCACAGAACGGTGCGGCCTTGACGCACGCTGGTCACGAAGGGATGCGCCACGGCAAGTTCGACATGCGCATGCTCCTGCGCGGTGATCAGTGCGCCGTGGGCCAGCCCTTGACTTGAGTAAGCGCCAATCTGGATTGCCCACTGGCCGCCGGACGCCGCGCCACGCCGGGACGGAACGGCGTCGGCTGCGTTGGCTGCCGCGATCAGGCGAAAACCATGACGCACTGGCGGACCCTCGGAGCCTGGCGGGTTCAGCAGCGCGGCTTGCTGGAACTGTCCACCGTCATATCGCGGAGGTGTGGGCAGTTGCGCGATTTCCACCGGCATGCGTTTCGGCACGCGTCCACCACGGCCGCCATTGGCTCCGGCCAGCATGACGGGACGGCCGTAGCGCCGCCCTGGCGGGATGTGCACCGGCAGCGCGTTCATCGCGAACTGATCGGCGGCGGAGCGGTTGTTTGGGTAGATGCCCTGCAGGTTGGGCGCGATCATCGCGACGTAGTGGCGGGTTTCGTCTGGCAGCGGGCGACGGTTTCCCAGGTATTCATCGAGCCGGGCAGGGCCGGCGTTATACGCGGCAAGGAAGCCAGGGGTGCCGTAGATGTCGTACATCTCGCGCATGTAGGCGACGCCCGCGGTAATATTGTCGCGCGGGTCGAACGGATCGTCGCCCAGGTTGTAGCGTACGCGCAGCTCATCGTAGGTTTCCGGCATCACCTGCATCAGGCCCATGGCGCCAGCTCCCGACGTCACCAGCTTGCCATCGACGTATTCCTGACCGCCGGATTCGACCCGCATGACCGAGCGCACCCAGGTCTCGGGCATGTCGTAACGAACGGCGGCCTGGCGGATGTAAGGCCCCCAGGGGTCTTCCGGCGGTCCCGGCGGGACGTAATTGCGATGCGCGTGGGCCACATAGCGGGCGGTTTCCTGCACGGCGCTTTGATGCTGCGGTTGGCTGCAAGCCGCCAACGCGGCCAGAATTGCCATGCTGCCGACGGCTTGCAGGCGACGGGGGCTTTTTATGCGGGAGGGCGTGATCTGGTCGTCTGATGCAAGGCGATCCGATCCGATCATGCCAATTCAATCTCCGTGGCTGCACGCGGCAGCGGAACGTTACGGCTAGCGATGCTTGCCGCTGATGCAAGGGTTTAGGAACCTCTCGTAACCCCTTAACCGACATCCATCTTTCATACAAGGCATCTCGTCTCGGTTTGACCCGAAACTGTGTTTCCACTGATTGCGACGCGCCGCCGCGGGCGATTTTGCTCCGGACCGCGCGGGTAACCCGCACCGCCAAATGACATCGGCCCGGGCAGCAACTCGGCGCTTGTTGTGTGCCAGCGCCGAATGGAGTATCGGCGCCCGGTCATGAGCAGTGCAGTCGCGACGACCGCCGCCGCCGCGGTAGCCCCTCCAACGATCCTCGATCTGAATGCCGATATGTCGCTTGGTTCGCGCAACCGGCTGGCGATCGGCGACCTCACTCGCGGCACGCGTCTGTGGCGACTTGCCCTGGCGCTGGGCTGGCTCGACATACGGCTGCGCTACCGCGGCTCGATGCTGGGGCCGTTCTGGCTGACGATCTCAACCGGCGTCATGGTCGCCGCGCTCGGCGTCCTGTACTCGACGCTGTTCAAGATGGACCTGAGGACCTATCTGCCGTTTCTGGCGCTTTCACAGGTGCTGTGGGGTTTCCTTGCCGCCCTGGTGTCAGAGGGGTGCACCGCCTTCACCGACGCCGAGGGCATCATCCGATCGGTGCGCATGCCGCTCTTCCTGTTCTCGATTCGCACGCTGATCCGCAACATCATCGCGCTGGCTCATAACGTCGCCGTAATCATCATCGTATTCGCGGTATTTTCCCTCTGGCCGGGCTGGGACGCCTTGCTCGCCCTCCCTGGGTTGCTGCTCTGGATGCTGGACGCACTGGCACTGACACTTCTGCTCGGTACCTTCTGCGCTCGCTTCCGCGACATCCAACCAATCGTCAACAGCGTGATGCAGATTGCGTTCTTCGTCACGCCGGTGATTTGGAAGCCGGAACAACTTGGACCGGTGGCCGCGTCGAGATTAGCCTGGAACCCGTTCTTCGACCTGCTGGAGATCGTCCGCGGCCCATTGCTCGGCGACACCGTAACCAGCATGACGTGGCTGGGCGCGGTGATATACAGTGCCGCGCTGTGCGGCGGCTCCTGGGCGTTTTTCGTCCGTGCCCGTGGCCGCGTCACGTTTTGGATTTGAAGCATGCCTTTTAGTGCACGCGTCGAGGTCGACCAGGTCTCGGTCTGGTTCCCACTTTACCACGGCAGCGCCCGCAGCCTGAAGAAAACCGTTGTCGCGGCCGCATCCGGCCGGCTGGGGCACGATCGGCAGCAGCGCATCGTCGTCCATGCGCTGCGCGACATCGACCTGCGGCTGACCAGCGGTGACCGCCTCGGCCTGGTCGGGTCGAACGGTGCCGGCAAGACCACGCTGCTAAGGGTTTTAGCCGGGATCTACGAGCCGGTGACAGGTCGGGTGCGGATCCAGGGCAGTCTGAACGCGCTGCTCGACCCCAGCCTGGGCATGAACATGGAGCTGACCGGACGGGAAAACATCCTGCTGCGCGGGCTGTACAATGGCCTGCCCCGGTCCATGCTGCCGCGGCTGGAGGAGGATGTGGCGGATTTCGCCGAGCTGGGCAATTTCATGGATCTGCCGATGCGGATTTACTCCGCTGGGATGACCGTAAGGCTCGGTTTCGCTCTGGCCACGGCGATCAAGCCGCAGATCCTGTTGATGGACGAGTGGTTCCTGGCCGGCGACGCGGTGTTCCTGGAGAAGGCGCGCCATCGGCTGGAGGAAATGGTGCGCGGCGCCGAAATCCTTGTGCTGTCCAGCCACCAGACCGAGATCGTCAAGGACTGGTGCACCAGGGTCCTGTGGATGGACCAGGGGCAAATCCGTGCCGACGGATCCCCGGAAACTGTCCTGGCTGAGTATGTCGGGCGGGTTCAGGAAGTGACGGCCGCCGCCGTCCCGGCCTGACCTTGCGTTCCGAACGCGGGGTCCGATCACCTGCCGAGAGCAGCTTCCACCGCCGCGGCGATACCGAACAGGCGGGCATCGCCCATAGTCTCTCCCATCAACATCAGTCCCACCGGCGGCTGGCCGTCCAAATGGCACGGCAGCGAAATGGCGCAACGGTCGAAGAAGTTGCCCAGCGCCGTGTTGCGCAGGATCAGCATATTGATGTTGTTGTACGCGCGTTCGTCGTCCAGCTCGGCGATCCGCGGCGCGATGATCGGGACAGTCGGCAGCACCAGGCAGTCGTAGGGCGCGGTGGCGCGGTCAAAACTGGCGATCAGTCTGGCGCGGGCGGCGACGAGATCGAGGTACTCGGCCGCACTCATATGCTCCCCGCGGGCAATGCGAACCCGGATGCGCGGGTCGTAGCCGGCGCCTTGGGTGGCGAGCAGATGCCGGTGCCACGCATAGGCTTCGGACGCGGCGAACCCGCCGCTGGCGTTGACAGCGGGCAATTGGTCGAATTCACCAAAGTGAACATGGCGGATTTGCGCGCCGGCGGCGGACAGAACGGACAGTGCCCGGTCGAATGCCCCGGCGACGCTGCTATCCATACCGTCCAGGACGAGGTTTTCCGGTACCGCGAGCCGCAACCCATCCAGTGTGACCGGGCCAGGGGGTGGGGGAGGGGGTGACTGCATTTCGCCCGCCAGGATTGCATCGATCGCCGCGCAGCAGGCCACGCTGGGGGCAAGCGGCCCAACCGAGTCGAGTGACGGCGCCAGCGGCAGCACCCCGGTGATGGGAACGCGCCGGGCGGTGGGCTTGTAGCCGACGATGCCGCAGAACGCCGCCGGAATGCGGCAGGACCCGCCGGTATCGGTGCCCAGGCCGGCCGCCGCCATGCCGTCGGCAACGGCCACTGCGGTGCCCGAGGAACTGCCGCCGGGGATGCGCCGCGACGCGCGGTCCCACGGGCTGGCCGGCGTTCCATAATGTGGATTGATGCCGAGGCCGGAGAAAGCGAACTCGGTCATGTTCACCCGGCCGACAGGAATGAATCCGGCGGCCAGCATGCGTGCCACCACGGGAGCGTTGGCCGTGGCGGGTGGAGCGTCGGCCAGCACGGTCGAGCCGGCGGGTGTGGGTTCACCGGCGATATCGAACAGATCCTTCAGCGCGATCGGAATGCCGGCGTAACGGCCCGGGGAACGGCCCGCCTTGCGCAGCGCGTCGGCGGCATCCGCCATGGTTCGCGACTGATCAGCGTATACTTTGATGAAGGCGCGTGCACCTTCGCCGGCAGGATCGGCGATCCTCGCCAGTGCCTGCTCGATCAGCATCCGGCTTGTCGTTTCGCCCGTGGCCAGGGCCTGGGCGAGTTCGTCGATCCTGCGCATGATGCCTCCGCTGCGAATTGAGGGAGCATGCCATGACTGACACGCCTGCCAAGCCGGTTCTGCTGACCGGAGCCTCTGGTGCGCTGGGGCGCGTGGCCACCAAGGCGCTAAGCACGCTGGGATGGCGGCTGGTGCTGACCGACATCGCGCCGTTTCCGGACACTGTGCCAGCGGGTGCGACATTCACCCAGGCCGACCTCAACGACGGCGTCGCAATCCTGCGCCTCGCGGAAGGCTGCGGCGCGATCATCCACCTCGGCGGTGTTTCGGTGGAGCGGCCGTTCGAGGAAGTGCTGGGACCCAACATCCGCGGCCTCTACCATGTCTATGAGGCGGCCCGGCGGGAGCGCGCACGGGTGATTTTTGCGTCGTCCAACCACTCGGTCGGCTTTCACGAGCGGTCCGAGAGCCTGCCCGCCGATACGCAGTTTCTGCCCGATGGATACTACGGACTGTCAAAGGCGTACGGCGAGCTGATTGGGCGGCTTTATTGGTTCAAGCATGGCGTGGAGAGTGTTTTCGTTCGCATCGGATCGGCGTTCCCGGAGCCGGTGAATGCGCGCATGCTGGCGACCTGGCTGTCTTATCCGGACTTCTCGCGGCTGATGCAGCGCTGCGTGCTGGCCCGGGATGTGGGCTGCGCTGTGGTGTGGGGCACCTCGGCAAACGGACGGATGACGTGGTGGCGCGACGACGCGCGGGCGGCGGTGGGCTGGACGCCAACCGACAGCGCCGATCCGTTCTCCGGACAGTTGGCGAGCAAGGTCAGCGGCGATCCGGTGGAGGAACGTTACATGGGAGGAGCGTTCTGCTCAATGGATTACTCGCGCGGTGAACCAGCGCCGTTGTTTGGAGAAGGCAATGACTGACGGGACGATTCACATCGGCAACAGACGCTACTCATCGTGGTCGATGCGCGGCTGGCTCGCGGTGCGGCTGGCAGGCCTGGACGTCGCCGAGCGGCTGATAAAGTTCGAACGGCCGGGGCCGACGCGGGCAATC
This sequence comes from uncultured Alphaproteobacteria bacterium, assembly GCA_963758415.1. Lineage (GTDB taxonomy): Bacteria > Pseudomonadota > Alphaproteobacteria > Acetobacterales > Acetobacteraceae > Rhodopila. Next base: position 462,169 of record CAVWVL010000003.1, read on the forward strand.
GCGGAGCTTTCGCCGAACGGACTGGTGCCGTTTCTGGAGCACAACGGTGCGCTGGTCTGGGAGTCGCTGTCGATCTGCGACTACTGCGCCGAGATCGAGCCGTCGCTGTGGCCAGCCGATCGGGTGGCCCGGGCACATGCAAGATCGATCTCGGCGGAGATGCATGCGGGTTTTCGCGAACTCCGAACGGCGATGTGGATGAATCTGGGGCGCGACTACTCCGGGTTAGGACGCACGCCAGGCGCATTGCGGGACATTGCCCGGATCGAAGCACTGTGGGCGGATACCAAAGTACGCTTCGGCGGCGGGGGACCGTTCCTGTTCGGTGCCGGATTTGGCGCGGCGGACGCGATGTTCGCGCCGGTGGTGGCGCGGTTCCTGGGCTGGGGCGCGGAGGTTTCCGCTGCAACGAGCGCCTATTGCGCCGCGGTGCGGAACCACCCGTTGGTCGCGGAGTGGTATGACGGGGCGGCCCGCGAACCCGATGACTGGCTGGTCGAGGACTATGAAAGAATGCCAGAGGCATAATCGCCGAGGTGTCGCGCCTCCCCCGGCGGGACGGCCTGTAGTTGTGTAATCGGAACCAAATCCTTCAGATCAAGTTCAGCGCGACACCGAGGGCGGCCACCGCCGCCACCGCGCCGATCAAACCGGCACCGATCGTCATGCTACGGATTCGGGTCACCACCGAGACCGACGCGAGCACAATCGCGAGCTGGAGCCCACCGACCGAGTATTCGTAGATGTGGTAGCGCTCTGCCGCCGCGTCTCGCGCCTGCTGCTCGACATCGGCTTTCGCCGCCAGTTGCTTCATTCCCTCGCCGCCTTCCGGGTCATCGCGCAGCCGAGCGGCGATCTCGCGCGTCTCCTTGATTCGGGCCTGGACGTGGGGGTCGTCGGCGTTCGGCAGGCTTGCCATCAGATCGGCCGCTGACGTGCGCACCACGGCGCGCAGATTTTTTGCCTGGAAGAACGCCCAATCGTTCGTCCAGGTGACGTGGTGGGTAAGGTAAGCGACCTGCGCGGCCTTGCCCCCGATCTCCGTCAGCGCCAGCACCGCGGCGAGGGCTGACACCAGCACCGCGACGCCGCGGTTCCAGCGCTCGTTCTCGGTAGCATGCTCGTGGATCGTCTCGTGCGCCCGTTCCATTGACTCGCTCACCTCGACCTCTCCTGCGTCCTGCGTTGATGGGTGCCAGTGTGATAAACGAAGGGAACCAACGCACGAAGTCCTGGAGGAGCAGCGGTTCGCGACCATCGACGATGCATCGGGATAGTCGGTTTCCGTCGCTCGACTAGCCCGTTTCGAGCCCGCCTTGCCCTTCGTCCCGCGAACCATTACTCAGCCGCCTCAGTCATCCCAAAGGAGGCCATGGTGGCCGTAGAGCGTACATTTTCGATTATCAAGCCGGACGCCACCCGGCGCAATCTGACTGGGCGCGTCAACGCCTGCCTGGAGGAAGCCGGGCTACGCATCGTCGCGCAGAAGCGGCTGCACCTGACCCGGACACAGGCGGAGGCGTTCTACGACGTTCACAAGGCGCGGCCATTCTTCCAAGACCTGGTCAGTTTTATGATCTCCGGCCCGGTTGTCGTTCAGGTCCTGCAAGGTGAGAACGCCGTGGCGCGAAACCGCGAAGTCATGGGAGCCACCGACCCGAAGAAGGCCGACCCCGGTACGATCCGCGCACAATTCGCCGAAAGCATCGAGGCGAACTCGGTGCACGGCTCCGACAGCGCTGACAACGCCGCGACCGAGATCGCCTTTTTCTTCGCGGGCGTCGAGATCGTCGGATGAAGTCTGCCAGCATGGACTGGGTTGGGCTGCTCGGGCGCCTGCTGATGAGCGCGATCTTCATCCAGGCGGGGATCATGAAGGCGATGGCACCGGCCGGCACCATGGCCTTCTTCGCGAAAGAAGGTCTACCGCTGCCCGGCGCCGCCTACGCAGTGGCCCTGATCATCGAAATCGCCGGCGGCATCCTGTTCCTGGTTGGCTGGCGCGCTCGGCTGACCGCGCTTGTGCTGGCCGTATGGTGCGTGCTGACGGCGATGGTCGCGCACTACCATCCTGAGAGCCGGGATCAGATGATCCACTTCATGAAGAACATCTGCATGGCGGGCGGCTTTCTCCAGGTCGTTGCGTTCGGCGCAGGCCGCCTCAGCGTCGATCGCAGCTAGCTCGTCCGCGAATGGACGGGCCACAACGGACCCGTCCATGTTGTCGGAGCGACGTTACGCGAGGCCCAGCTTCGGACGAACCCAGGCGGCGAGTTGCTTGATCGCCTGATCCGCCTCGGGTGCAGTGCCAGCCAGGAACTGGAACACATGCTGCATCTCAGGGAACACGTCGATCTTCACTTCGACGTCCGCCCGTCGCAGCACCTCGGCTAGATCCTGGCTGTCGCTCAGCAACGTTTCATAGCCGCCGACCTGGATGTAGACTGGGGGAAATCCGCGCAGCTCGGCGTGCAGCGGATTGACCAGCGGGTCACGCTTGTTGCCGTTCTCCCCAAGGAATCCCGCCACCATTCCCGCGATGATCTCGCGTGCGACCAACACGTCCCGGTCCTTGTTGGTCTCAAAAGAAGCGCCGCTCGCGTCCATGTCGAGCCACGGAGAGAGCGGCATGGTGGCTGCCGGCAGCTTCAGGCCTTGATCGCGTGCCCGAAGAATTGTCGTGATTGCCAACCCGCCGCCCGCGGAATCCCCGGTCAGCGCGATGTGGTTCGGCTTGATGCCCTGATCCAGCAGCCACCGATAGGCCTTCGCCATGTCGTTGACCGGGCCAGGATGCAGGTTCTCCGGTGCGAGTCCGTAATGTACAATCAGCGCCCTGCACCCGGTTGCCTTGGCCAAATGCCCATACAGCTTGCGATGCGTGAACATCGATCCTGTGACGTAACCACCGCCATGCGAGCATAGCAGCACGCGGTCCTCGGTGCAGCCCTTCGGCACCGCCCACAGCGCCGGCACACCCCCGGCGCTGGTTTCGATGTAGTCCACGCCGCCTGGCTCGCCGGTCACGTCGCCCATATGCTCGAACAATGCCCGCATCTCGTCCAGCGGCATGTCCGGCTTGGCAGCCAGCGCCGCAAGTAACCCCTTGTATGACGCAATAAGTTGATCGCTCTGCTTACTAGCCATCTCAATTTCCCCAGTCGCTGGTATGCAATAAAAAGTAACGCGGCCATGTCACCACGGCCGCGTTTCGCTCTCAGGCGAAGTTGTAGCCCCGCTCCGGCAGTTCTACCTTGCCGCCGCATTCGCGTGCGATCACCGGCATCACCTCCTCGGCAAACAGCTGCATCTGGTCCTCGATCTCGCGACCTTCGAAGCCGCCCAGTTCAAACCAGCCCATGAAGTTGAAATCGTCGTAGCCGATTTCCTTCTTCATCTTCATGATCTTGTCGATAACGAATTGTTTCGAACCCTGGATCGCGATCTCGCGCTCGCGCAGTATTTCCGCTGTGACCTTCTTGTTGAGGTCGAACATCGGTTCGTCCAGCCGAGCGACGACGGCGCCGAAACCGAACGGACCGTAGTAGTCGAACTGGAGTTCCATCGCCCGCGCGGCACGATCCATCGCCTGCTTTTCCTTGCCCGGCGTGGTGATGTGGATATAGCGGCTGGTCATGATGCCGCGGCGCTTCTCCGCATCCCAGCCATACTTGAACTTGCCGCGGTTGAGCATGTCCGGCCAGCCGGCCTTCTCTGCCGCCTCATAATAAATGTCGATATTCTTCTTCAGCCGGTCGTTTGGCTCAACGATCATCACGCCGTTGACGCCATGTTCGGCGGCCCATTTCAGCGAGCGGGAACTGGTCACCGGTTCCCAGATTTGCGGATGCGGCTTCTGCAACGGCTGCGGAAAGACCTGGATCTCCTTCAGCGTGGTCGTGGTCGCCTGCACCGGGTTGCCAGCCGAATACATGTCTGGCGCGCCAATCGCGATCACATCTTCCAGTCGGCGCTCAACCTTGTCCAACTGGAAGTAAGCGATGGTCTGCTTGTGGTTCCACTTGGTATAGGTCGGCGGCAGGGAGAAATTCTCGCCGCGATGCGAAAATGACGGCTGTGTCCAGCACTTCTGGATAATCGCGACCGCTTCCTCGAACGATTTGCGGTTACGCTCCTGATCCTGGATGGTCGACCCGTAAGGTCGGCCCAGGACCTCGTTTTCGCGTGGCTGGTAACCACGTCCCATGCCACACTCCACCCGTCCGCCACTGATCACGTCAAGCTGCGCAATCTGCTCGGCGATACGCACGGGGTGATGCCAGACAACGATATTGGCGCACTGGCCCAGGCGGATCTTCTTGGTCTGAGACGCGATCGCCATCTGTGTGAACAGCGGGTTCGGGCTCATTTCCGCGCCTTCCGGCTGGAAATGGTGCTCGGTCAGCCAGAACGACTGGAAGCCCAGTTTCTCTGCCAGGATACCCTGGCGAATCTGGTTTATCATCACCTCCTGAGCCGCGACATGGACCTCGGCCAGGCTGCCGTCATTCACCGCCACGCCGTCCTTGGTGGTGATCACCGGAAGACTCGACGCGCCGTTGTGGAATACACCGATCTCGAACATTTTATTGCTCCCAAAGACTTTTTTGCTTTTCGGAGGAGACGTCGCAGGACCGAAGTCACGCCGTCTCCTGACCGCCTTCGGATATGAACCAAGCTTGTCCCCGGCGCAAGCGGGCCGGTCCCGCCGGTTTCGCCAAAGCGCCGGAAGTTGCAACGATTGGATACGGCCCAGGCCTGATGGTAACGATAGCAACGATCCGTGCGGGCAGCGCATGGCCACTGTGGTGCCATGGGGGCGAGGGCTGGCTGAAAGCACTACCACGACCGAAGTCAGCCGCGGGAGACTATGAGGTCCGCAGCCGCCGCAGCACTTCGCTTTCCGTCAAAATCTGCGGCAGCACCTCGGGTCGCGCGCCATGCGCCGGATAATACACATACAATGGCACACCGTCCCGACCGTTTTGTTGCAGGAACGCCGTGATCGCCGGATCCTGCCGCGTCCAGTCGCCCTTCAGATAGGCCACATCCGCCGCCGCGAATGCCCGCTGCACGGGCTCGGTCGAGATCGCCACTCGCTCGTTCACCAGGCAGGTCACGCACCAAGCGGCGGTCATGTTGACGAAGACCGGTCGCCCCTGAGCCCGCAGCGCCGCCAGCTTTGCCGGCGTGAAGGCCTCCGCGCTGGCCGCCGCCTCGACCGAAGCCCCGGGCGGTTCAGCGGCTTCGATGCCGCTCAATGCGGCTCCCGCGCCGAGCACTGCCAGGGCGGCGGCGATCTGCGCAAAGCGCTGCGTTCGCGGCCCGCCCGCCGCCTGAGCCGCATCCCAGCGTCCGGCCCCCAACTGGTCTGCTCCCCTCTGGCCTGAAGCCATCTGGCCTGTCGCTCCGCGACTTGATGCGTTTTGGCCCACCCCACTTTGGCCCACTCCGAATATCCATGCCGCGAAGCCCACCAGAACCGCGCCCGCCGCTGTAACCAGAACGCCGACCGAACCCGCCTCCTGGCTGACTACCCACAGCAGCCAAGCCGCGGCGCCAAACATCGGAAACGCGAGCGCCTGTCGCATCACCTCCATCCAAGGTCCCGGCCGGGGCATCAGCCGTAGCAATCCCGGCAGCTCGGCCAGTGCGACGTAGGGCGAGGCGAGCCCCAGCCCCATGACCGCGAAGACCAGCAGGGTAACGGCGGGAGGCGCGGCCAGTCCTGCCGCCACCGCCACAGCCATGAACGGGGCCGTGCAGGGAGTCGCCACCAGGACCGCCAACAGCCCGGTAAAGAAGCTTCCGGCGGTGCCGTGCCGGCTGGCCAATCCGCTGCCGGTGTTGGCAAGAACGCCGCCAGCGCCGACCTGGAACACGCCGGCCAGGTTCAACCCGACCGCAAGCAGCAGCCAGGTCATTGCCGCGACAAACACCGGCGAGGCGAACTGGAAGCCCCATCCCGCCGCGGTCCCCATGGTCCGAGCCGCCAGGAGCGCGCCGGCCAGACCCACGAACGTCACCAGCACGCCGGCGGTGTATGCCACTGCATGAGCGCGACCCTTGCCGGCGTTGCGGACCAGCGCAACCGCTTTCATCGCCAGGATCGGGAACACGCACGGCATCAAATTCAGGATCAGTCCGCCGAGAAACGCGAAGACCAAAACCTGGGGCAACGGCGGCATCGCCGGCGGCGGCAGCGGTCCAGGGGCAGCTTCTACGGCAACATCCGCTTCCAGCCCGGCCCGGTCGCGCACCGACAGTACCCCGCCCAGCGGCTTCGACGCATCGAACCCAGCCGCCGGCTTCAGCGCCAGCGTGAAGCCCCCATCGCGCACCGACAGCGGCTGGGCGGCATCGTCCTGGATGCGGTTCGGCTGGTCCGGGATGAACCAGGCATCCGTCACCGTTGCGGGCTTAAGCTCCGGCCCTTGAACAAACAGCGTGCCGTCCGGCGCGATGTGCGCCGCCCAGGGCGAAGTCCGCGGCACCGTCCGGTCGTGCGCAATGAACAGCGGCGCCTGGGGCGATGGGGTTGGTTGACCAAGCGGCAGGGCGAGCGAGAAGTCCCCCTCCTCCGGCACGCAGATTTCTTTGCAGACCAGCCATTGCGCGTGCGCCCGTATGGTTGCTGGCCCTTCATTATGCGCGGTGAGCGTCACTGGCAGCAGTATTTCGCCGGTGTAGGCGTAAGTCATCACCGGACCTTCCTGAACCCGGCGCGGCGTCGGCCAGTCGATTGACGACTGAGTGGTGCCCTCAGGCACCTCGAGGGTCAGTTCGGGCGCGACGCCGGCATCGCCGGGATTCTTCCAGTAAGTGTGCCAGCCATCCGCCAGGCGCAGGCGCAGCGCCGCTCGGAACGGCGTGCCGGGATGCACCGCATCGGTGTCGGTGACCAGGGTGGCGACGGCACGAGCGCTGCTTACCGGCGCGCTTTCGAGCGCTACCGCGACAGGGGGCCGCAGGACCGAGCATGCCAGCGCCACCAGAATGAACAACCAACTCACAAGCCGCTTCATGCCGCCTCCGCCCAACAGGCTGACGTCGTCGATATGTGCCGACCACACGCCATATACCAGGATTACCATATTGGCCGGCCCACCGGCTACGCCGTGGCGTCGCGAGCGCTATCACCGCGCCGGCCGCGTGGGGCTTACCTTTCCGGGTTTTTCGCTCTACCGTTCGCGCGGCCGGAAATAGCGAGGTGCGCGCGTATGGCGAACGGCTTTCGTGGCGACTGCGTCTCGGGCATCCGCCCGCTCCGGTTCGGCGCCGAAGGCATCGAGGTGGAAGCACGCCGACGTCATGCCGGACGACTTCGTTCCCGGCGCGATCGCACGGCCGCGACGGGGCGCCGAGGGCGCCACTCATTGGTAGCGAATCAAAAACGCCGTGCCGGGAAGCTGGCTTGAGCTGAATGCCGAGCAGTTGAGTTTGTCTGCATGTGGAACGAATTATCGGCTTATAGGGAGAGAAGACAATGGCGGAACTGACCGGCTCGGAAATCATCGCCCGCTGTCTACAGAAAGAAGGAATTAAGGACCTTTTTTACATCATGGGCGGACCGATGCTGCTGGCCGAGGCCACCTGCATCAAGGAAGGCATCCGCATGATCGACGTCCGCCACGAGCAGGCGGCGGCGTTCATGTGCCAGGCCTACAGCCGCCTGAAGCAGGTGCCGTCGGTCTGCATGGCCGCGTCCGGCCCCGGCGTCACCAATCTCATCACCGGCATGGCGAATGCGCTGATCGACTGCTGTCCGGTCGTGGCTCTGGGCGGGTCCAGCCCGCTGTCTCAGTTCGGACGGCAGGTGTTCCAGGAGATCGACCAGGTCGAACTCATGCGCGGCTGTTGCAAGCATGTCGACCGGCTGATCAACCTCAAACGCATTCCGCAACAAATCAATTTCGCCCTGCAGAAGGCAATATCGGGCAAACCGGGGCCGGTCTATCTCGATTGCCCCGGCGATCTGCTTTACCAGAAAATCGATGAGAATCTGGTGGACTGGAGTTTCGCCGGGCGGCCGATCCTGGACAGCCGTCCGATGGGCGATCCACGCCAGATCGACGCGCTGGTCGGCGCCCTGGCCGAGGCGAAGAATCCGCTGATCGTATCAGGGTCCGGCGTCATCTGGTCGCGCGCCTGGGACGAGATGCGCGCCTTCGTCGATGCTGCCGGCGTACCGTTCTACACCACCCCGCAGGGTCGCGGCGTGGTGCCCGACGACCATCCTTACTCCTACCTGTCGATGCGCTCCGGCGCGTTCCGCGATGCCGATCTGATCATCGTGCTCGGTACCAGGATGAACTATATCATTGGGCACGCCTCGCCGCCTCGTTTCGGGCCGGCCGCCAAGATTGCCCGTATCGATATCGATCCGGCCGAGATCGGCACGGCCGCGCGCTATGTCGATATTCCCATCGTCGGCGACTGCAAGGCTGTGCTGGGCCAACTGCTCGTCGGTATCAAAGGCCGCATCAATCCGGACAAATATGCCGGCTGGCGCAAGCAACTGGCGGATGGCGAGGTGGCGAAACGTTCCGCCGCCGGTGCCAACAAGCTGGCCGACGACGGTGACATCCATCCCGTCCGTATGCTGGAAGCGGTGCGGGATTTCGCCAAGCGCGACGCTATCCTGTGCGTTGACGGGCAGGAGACGCTGAACTACGGCCGCCAGACGATGCCGACATTCTCGCCGGGCCATCGTTTGAACTCCGGTCCGTTTGGCACCATGGGCGTCGGGCTGCCGTTCGGCGTCGGCGCCAAGGTCGCCTGCCCGGACAAGCAGGTGATCGTCGTACATGGGGACGGCTCCATGGGCATGAACGCGATGGAACTGGACACCGCGATCCGCCACAAGATTCCGATTCTTGTTGTGATCAGCCTGAACGGCGGCTGGACCGGTGACCCGAAACGCGAAAAGCCAGGCCGTGATCTTGGTTACACCCGTTACGACAAAATCTGTGAGGCGTTGGGCGGCTACGGAGAATACATCACCAAGGTGGAGGATATTCGTCCGGCTCTGGAGCGCGCGCAGAAAAAGGTCGATGAAGGCATGGTGGCGCTGGTCAATGTCCGCACCGACTATCGCGCGCGTTTTGCCGGCGTTGCGTTCTCGGATTACTCCACCTGACCCAGGCGCGGCCGGAACCAATAAGAGTGTAGTATGCCTGCCCATGGCACATCAGCGGAGATGTGCCATGGGCCGCGCAATGTTGGAGCGCTACGACGGCCGGATTGTGGGGGTCCTGTCATGCTTCGACCGGGCGTTAGTGATCGGGACGCAGCCGACAGTGTACCACCCAATGGGATTTCCTTGATGCAGGAATTGTCGCGAGCCAGCCGACAAACGGACTAATCATCTCCGACGGCGCGCAGTTTCTCGGATGGATCCTCGCTGGGGATGTTGATGCCGCCGCCGCGCCGAGCCGCGAGGTTGGCCGGGGTGGCGTCCCCTGCGACGACGGAGCGGCCGTACGCAGGGATGGGCGGGATCGCATCCGGCGCCAGCGGGCGCATCCATTTTTTCCGCTTCAAAGCCGCCTCGATATAGGGCGCCAGCTCCGCCTGCTTCCTCGCGTCGCGGGCGGCTTGATCGGCCTTCATCACCGGCATCACCTCGGCGGCGAACAATTCCAGCGAGGCGATGATGTCGGCGTGGGTGTTGCGCCCCGCCTGCTGGACGAAGATCACCTGATCCACACCGGCGTCCTGATACTGCTTCAGCCGGTCGATGAGCTGGGCCGGCGTGCCGATGCCGTTGCCCACCGCGGGCGGCATCGCGTCGCGCCCGCGCTCGAACCGCTCCCAGACGTTCGTTACGCCGGGCGTGTGCTCGCCGTAAACGTAGTGGTGGCCGAGCGCGAAGCCAAAAAATTGAAAACCTTCGCCGCCGCGCCGGATCGCTTCGGCTTCGTCATGATGCACCGAGAAGCCGGTCGCCATCGCGATGTTGGCGTTCACCGCGTGGCCGATCGGCACGCATTGCTCGGACTTGATGATGTCGTAGTATTCACCGGCCCATTTCGCCGCCTCGACGGGATCGACGAAGGCAAAGGCGAGCGCACCCACCCCGTTGCGGGCGGCCACGTGGATCGTCTCCTTGTTCGAGCAGGCGAGCCAGATCGGCGGATGCGGCTTCTGCAACGATTTGGGAATGACGTTGCGCGCCGGCATCGAGAAGAAATCGCCCTTGAAGCCGGGGTAGGGCGTCATCGCCATCATGTTGGCGCTCTGCTCGGTGGCCTCGGCCCACATCAGCTTTTTCATTGCCGGATCGACGTTGAAGCCCTCCAGTTCGGCGCGTGACGCCGACGATCCGGTGCCCCATTCGGCGCGCCCAGATGACACCAGGTCGAGCATGGCGATGCGTTCGGCGACGCGCGCCGGCGGATTGTAGCCGGGCGGCGAGAGCACGACCGCGTGGCCGACATGGATCTGCCTGGTGCGCCCGGCGGCTGCGGCGAGGAACACTTCCGGCGCGGAATTATGCGAATATTCCTCCAGGAAATGGTGCTCGTTGGCCCAGACGTAGTCGAAGCCGAGACGGTCGGCGACCTCCACCTCGGTCAGTGCATGCTGGACCATCCGGTGCTCGGAATCCGCATCCCACGGGCGTGGCAATTGCAGCTCGTAGATCAGGCCGAACCTCATGGTGTGCGTCTCCTACAATTCGCGGATAAGTGTCCTACTGCTCAGTAGAGAAGACTTCCCGACAGGTCCAGCGCCTCACCGCTCGATGATTTTCGCCTGCTCGATCACCCGCATCGCTCCGGCCGCCATCGTGGCGCCCTGGCTGACCAGTGCGATCGTCCGAGCCTCGGCTGCCCGCACCGCCGCCAGGCGATCCAGCACGTGGCGCAGCCTGCCCGCCGGGACCACGACCACGCCATCCGCATCGCCCACGATCACATCCCCCGGTTCGACGTGCACATCCCCCAGGGTAATCGCGGCGCCGACGACGCCCGGGCCGTTCATGGCCGGAGAGTTCGGCTGGATGCCCTGGCAGAACACCGGCAGGCCAGCCGCGATGATGCCCGCCTTGTCGCGCGCCAGCCCGTCTGTCACGAACGCCGCCACGCCCTTGTTCTTCATCATCCCGGCGACGATATCGCCGATCACCGCGGTGCGGGTGTAGCCGTCGTTGGCCAGCACGATCACGTCGCCCGCTTCGGCCTCGGACAGCGCGCCAAACAGCGCCACGATATCGGCGGGATAGGCAAAAGCCGTCAGCGCCGGCCCGACAAAGGTCGCGTTCGTCGGATCGAGCGGCTTGATGCGGTAGTGAAGCGCCCCCCGGCCGTCCATCGCGTCGGCCAAATGCGACGTCTGGGCGCCGCGGAACTGCTCGATCAGCGCCGGGTCGGGCCGGCGGAAGCCGCGATGAATGGACAGCAGCGGCGGATTGTCGATCACCTGGTATCTCCCTGTTCGGCACGCTCAATGTGCCAAATCAAGGAGACTCCCGCAAATGCCTCAGGTCTTGGCGGACTTGTCAGCCAGTGCCTTGACCTCGTCCATTGCCTCGGTGAAACGCTGGTTGAGCAGTTTGATCGCCTCGGCACTGGAGCGTTGGATCAGATCGCTGATCTCCTTGATGTTCGCCACCGACCTCTCATACCCAACCTTGAGCAGCTCGGCCTGCCTGGCTGCCCTGGCCTGAGGCGCCTCTGTGGTCGAAAGCGCGCGCACGGCCTCGGTCATCTCCGTCATATTCTGCTGCACGATTTCCATATGTCTCCGAGCGACCGCCTGAGCGCCTTCGAGCGCGACACGGTTGGCCGCCGCGAGGGTTTCCATGTTCCGCCGGCTGGCCGACACAAACGCGTCCATGTCAGGCATGGCAGGAAACTTGATATCGGCGAATAACTTGGTGAAGTCGCCAAAATCCGCCATGGATTTAGGGGGGAATGCCATTGGTTGGCTCCTTGGTAGCTGACCGGTTCAGCAACGCGTGACACGCTAGGCTTCCCGTGCTCGTAATCCAAGGGTACAGGACGATGACAAAAGAGTGTCCTGCCAGGGCGGACTTCAGTGGCAGCGGACCATCTACCGGCAAAGGAGACAATTCATGGACAACACTATGCAGGCTGCCGCCCCAAACCTCCGCTCGGCCGACGACGGGCGAACAGTGGGGACGCGGATCGACATCGTCTCCGACGCCATCTGTCCCTGGTGCTACATCGGCAAGCGGCAGCTCGAACGGGCGCTAACGGCACTCGCGGAAGAGGGTCTGACCTTCTCGGTGCACTGGAACCCATTCCAGCTCAATCCGGATATGCCGAGGGAAGGGCGGGACCGGGCCAGCTACCGCGCCTGGAAATTTGGCGGCGCCGAGCAGGCGGCGGCACTGGATCAGCGCATCACCGACGCGGCCGAGGCGGTGGGGCTGAAATTCCGCACCGACCTGATGACCCGGACACCAAACACCATCGATGCGCACCGGCTGATCTGGTACGCCGGCGAGCATGCCGTTCAGGATGCCGTGATGGAGGCGGTGTTCCGCGTCTATTTCACCGAGGGGCGTGATATTGGCGACCATGCGGTCCTGATCGATTGCGCCGCGGACGCCGGGCTCGACCGCGCGGATGTGGCTGATTTCCTGTCTGGGGATCTGGCTGACCGGGAGATGCGCGCGGCGGATCAGGCCGCCCGGAAGGCCGGGGTCAGTGGCGTGCCGTCGTTTTTCCTTGATGGCTATGAATTGTTCTCAGGTGCCATGCCGGCGGAGGCAATCGCGGGCGCTCTGCGCCGAGGCCGTGACATCCTGCTGCGACAGGAGCCGCCGGCGTGAGACATCCCGGCATGAGACCTCGTTGAGCGACACGGGAAAGCCTCACCCCCGTTCATCGAGTGCGTGCGCGGCTATGCGGCCTGAATGGTCATCATCGTTCATGCCACCTCTCTCTTTATCGGCCTGCCTTATCCGGTCCATCGCCTCGCGGTCTCGGGCTGGTTCGGCGTTCAGATATTGTTTCTCCCCAGTACCGTCACCCTGATGATGTCATGACGCGCGCGGCATGTGCGGTGGATATCCGCTCTTTCCTTCTGCGCCGTTTCTTCCGCGTCGCGCCGGCCTGCTTTGCCGCGGCGGTGCTGCATTTCTGCCTGACTCCCCGGCTGGTGGCTTTGATCTTCGCCAGGCCCGCGGCTTCGTTTCTTTTCATCGACGCCTGACATCCCGCATTGATGCCGGCGACACAGGGGTGCCTGGTTCGTCGTGCCGGGGGGATGGAGTATCGGCGTCGAGTTCACCTTCCATGCGGCCTTCCCATGTGTCGCCTCGCTGATCATCACACGGTCCCGCGCGGCGTGGCTGCTGCTTGGCAGCCTGCTGATCGGTGCAGCAGCGGCCAATTCGTTACTTCAGCCAATCTTAGTCTCGGCTTACGATCGCGGCACCGCGGACAGGTTCCTCTGCATCTGGTTTCCGAACCAGATGAGCGTGTTCGCTCTCGGCAAAAATCTGTTCCTTTTGCTGCAACGGGATCGCCAGAGGTCTTCCTGGTTCGTCTCACTGGGACGCCGACATTCCTGCTCGCCAGCATTGCCCTCGCCCGCTTCATCTTGGCTCTGGCGCAAGTACCCCGAGGCCGGTTCGTCAACCGCACGACGTCGTTGGTCAGCTTCGCGGCTACCTGCGGCATTTCGCAGTGCTCGACCTGGTCTTCGGGCTTCCGGCCCTACCTCCCTGGTTTGCCTTGACCGGATGGTCCGCCATCATTGCGTTCCCGTTTGCGATGGCCGGTGTCGCGCCTATGGTGGCGGCGGCACCCTGGTGCACCTGTCATGTCGTCGAGCTGCAATCATCGGCCTGGGGAAGGCATTGCCCGGGGCGCGCCGTCTGATGGACGGCAACCTTGGCGGTGAACCCGCGCTTCGGCGCCCCGGCAGCCGTACCGGCGCATTCGGGTCTTTCTCCTGCCGGGGACCGGACCGGCTAAAACAACTCCTACGACCAAATAACCGAGAATAGTTTTCTTTGTCTCTCGAACACGTTTACCTCGGAACCGTCTTCACTATAGTGCGCCGCCCGACAAGGCCGAGGAGGCAAACACCCATGAGCAGCAAGCATCCGGAGACACTCGCCCTGCACGCCGGCTGGCGCCGCGACAGTGCGACCCATTCCGTGGCCGTACCGATATACCAGACCACCTCCTATCAGTTCGACAGCGCTGAGCACGCGGCGAATCTGTTCGCGTTGAAGGAACTGGGGAATGTCTACACCCGCATCATGAACCCGACCAACGACGTGCTGGAGAAGCGGCTGGCGGCGATCGAGGGCGGTGCCGCGGCCCTGGCCCTGGGGTCGGGGCAGGCGGCCTCGGCGTTTTCGGTGCAGAACCTGGCCCGCGCGGGCGACAACATCGTCAGCGCGACGGACCTGTATGGCGGCACCTGGAACCTGTTCGCCAACACGCTGAAGGACCAGGGGATCGAAACCCGGTTCGTGGACCCCAGCGACCCCGAGGCGTTTGCCCGCGCCACCGATGACCGCACCCGCGCCTACTATGCCGAGACCTTGCCAAACCCGAAGCTGATCGCCTTCCCGATCGCCGAAGTGGCGGCGATAGGACGCTCGTTCGGGGTGCCGCTGATCATGGACAACACCGCGGCGCCCCTGCTGGTACGCCCGTTCGACCATGGCGCGGCGGTGGTGATGTATTCCACCACCAAATACATCGGCGGCCATGGCAACTCGATCGGCGGCGTCGTCATCGACGGCGGCAATTTCGACTGGGAGGCCAATCCGGCGCGACAGCCGGCGATGAACACGCCCGACCCATCCTATCACGGTGCCGTCTGGTCGCAGGCCGCCAAGCCGCTGGGGCCGATCGCCTATATCCTGAAGATGCGCGTCACCCTGCTGCGCGACCTTGGCGCGCCGATGGCGCCGTTCAATGCGTTCCTGTTCCTGCAGGGGCTCGAAACCCTGTCGCTGCGCATGCGCGAGCACAGCCGCAACGGCCTGGCGGTGGCCAACTTCCTGGCCGGGCGCAAGGACGTGACGCGGGTCATCCATCCGGCGCACCACAAGGGGATCGCCGCCGAACGCACAGCGAAATACCTGCCGCATGGCCAAAGCGGGCTTGTTGGGTTCGAACTGGCCGGCGGCGCCGAGGCCGGCCGCAAGTTCATCAACGCGCTCGAGTTATTCTATCACGTGGCGAATATCGGTGACGCCCGCAGCCTGGCGATCCACCCCGCCAGCACAACGCATTCGCAGCTCACGGAATCCGAGCAGGCGGCGACCGGCGTTACGCCCGGCTACGTGCGGCTGTCTGTCGGGCTGGAGCACATCGACGACATCCTGGCCGACCTTTCTCACGCCCTTGATGCCGCTCGCCAGTGAGGCACGCCGCGTAGCCAGGGTCGCACTTGTCACCGGCGGGGCGAGGGGGATCGGCGCCGCCATCGCCGCACGTCTCGCCGGGGATGGCTGGCGTGTCGTGGTGGCGGACCGCGACGCATCCGGGGTGGCTCCCGCGGGTGGACGTTACGTGGTCTGCGATGTCGGCGACGAGGCGTCGGTCGCATCGCTGGCCGGGTCGCTGCAAGCCGGCGAGCAACGCCTGGATGCGCTGATCTGCAACGCCGGCTTCATGATCCGCAAGCCGGTCGCGGCGCTGACGCTGGCGGAGTGGTCCGCCGTGCTGACGACCAACCTGACCAGCACATTCCTGCTGGTTCGAGCGACCGAGGCATTGCTGCGCGCCGCCCATGGCGCGGTCGTGACCATCGCCTCGTCGCGCGCCCGGATGTCCGAGCCGAACACGGAATCCTATTCAGCCTCCAAGGGCGGGCTGGTGGCGCTGACCCATGCGCTGGCGATCAGCCTGGGTCCGGATGTCCGGGTCAACTGCATCAGTCCCGGCTGGATCGCCACCAAGGGGCCGGCACCGAGCCCCGAGGAGCATGCGTTTCACCCGGCGGGGCGGGTCGGCAATGCCGCCGACATCGCGTCACTGACGGCGTTTCTGATCGGCGCGGAAAGCGGGTTCATCACCGGCGCCGAGTTCGTGGTGGATGGCGGCGTAACCCGGAAGATGATCTATCCCGAGTAGAAACGGCCGCGGGTTCGCACCAATACGCCCGCCAGAGGAATATGACGCGTCACCGACCCCCGTGTCATGGACCAGTGCCCCAGTGTCATCCCCGTGCTTGGCACGGGCCTGCCCTTGCGAAGGCGAGGGGACCCACGAATTTCTTCATGCAAACGGAGATATGACGAGTTCCGCCAGGTCATCCATTGGATGAGTAGCGACCGGCCCCTGCCGCGATTTCCGAAGCGAACTGGCTGCCCGCGCGCGGTTAATCCAGCAACGCCCGTAGCGCCTCGAGCTCCCGCAGCGCCTGCACCAGCAGCGCACGCAGCCGTGCGCCCTCCAGGTCGGGCTTTGGCCGATTTGCCGCGCGGGCTGCGTACGCCAGCGACGGGGGCGGCGCTGCGAGCTCCAGCCCTGGGATCATCAACCCGCCATCCACCGGCCGGTTGGCCTTCTCGGCCTCGGCGGCGGCGCGTTCATCGGCGGTTGGCGGCGGGATATCGTCGGACAACTGGCCGCCGCCTTCCCGCAGCAGCCGCTGGACACCCTTGATCGTATAGCCCTGGGTGTAGAGCAAATCGGCGATCCGGCGCAGCAAGACGATGTCATCGGGCCGGTAGTAGCGCCGGCCACCGCCGCGCTTCAGCGGCTTTACCTGGGAAAACTTAGTCTCCCAGAAGCGCAGTACATGCTGCGGAATATGAAGATCGTCCGCTACCTCACTGATAGTACGAAAGGCATTTGGCGCTTTCCGTGGCCGAGCGCGGGCGCCCGGGTCATGTTCGCTATGCCGGCGGCCATCGGTTACGTCGAGGTCCATGGCCCGCGCTCCGCGTCCGTGAGATGAGGCCCAGCTATGGCAGGGAGGTCATTCATCGTCTTCCGGACCTGGAGTTGTTCCATTGACATGGGCCTTGAGCACATGGCTCGGGCGGAAGACCAGAACGCGCCGCGGCAGGATCGGCACTTCCTCGCCGGTCTTCGGATTGCGGCCGATGCGGCGCCCCTTCTGCCTTACAGAAAAGGTCCCGAACCCGCTGATTTTAACAGTTTCTCCCCGTTCCAGCCGAGAGGCTATGCGGTCCAGGACGTCTTCCAGCAAGTCGGCCAACTCGTTGCGCGACAACCCGACCTGCGTGTAGATCATTTCGGCGATATGAGCGCGGGTGATCGTCAACATAGCACGACGCTAGGCAGATCGTACCGGCACGTCAAGGTTATTGCACTGAAAAAATCACTCAGGATCAGGGGTTTGCGGTCAGTCCCGCCGAGTGTGGCGTGTCTCGCTCAGACTAAAAGCGGATCAGCGCGGAGCCCCAGGCCAGACCGCCCCCCAGCGCCTCCAGCAACACAAGATGGCCGGGGCGGATGCGGCCGTCCCGGCGTGCTTCAGCCAGAGCCAGCGGGACCGAGGCCGCCGATGTGTTGGCGTGCCGGTCCACGGTCACCACAACGCGTGCCGCCGGAAGACCCAGCTTGCGGCCCATCGCATCGATAATGCGTCGGTTGGCCTGGTGCGGCACCAGCCAGTCGACGTCGGCGCGGGTCAGGCCGTTGGCTGCAAGCGCCTCCTCGACGGCCTCGGCCAGGCGGGTCACGGCGTGGCGGAACACCTCGCGGCCGTTCATCACCAGATGACCCGGCTTGTCCGGCTGGCCGACCGCGCCATCAACGTACAAAATATTGCCCAGCGTGCCCTGGGCGTGGATATGGGTGGACAGGATACCGGGCCCGCCGGCCGGCCCGCCGGTGTCCCCGGGTTCCTGACGACACGCAGCCTCGCCGGCGCGCAGGAACACTGCCCCCGCGCCATCGCCGAACAGCACGCAGGTGCCTCGGTCCTGCCAGTTCAGGATACGGGAGTAGACCTCGCTGCCGATCACCAGCACACCCTGCGCCTGGCCGCACCGGATCATGCTGTCGGCGACCGACAGCGCGTAGATGAAGCCGGCGCACGCGGCGGACAGGTCGAACCCGAAGCCTCGGGTCACTCCCAGCGCCGCTTGCACACGCAGCGCCGTGGCTGGGAAGGCCTGATCCGGCGTGCTGGTCGCCAGGATGATTCCATCCACGTCGGCGGCTGTCGCTCCCGCGTCGGCCAGCGCCTCGCGCGCCGCTTCGGTGCCCATGAACGCGGCGGTCTCATGCCGAGCGGCCAGGTGGCGTTGGCGGATGCCGGTGCGTTCACGGATCCACTCGTCCGAGGTGTCGACCGTGCGGGAAAGCTCGTCGTTGGTCACCACCCGTTCAGGCAAATAGCCACCGCAACCGGTGATTATGGAACGTCGCGGCATCGCGTATCCTGATCAGGCGGTGGTGAGACGACCGTCATCGGACGCGCCCGATCGCGGGCTCGCGCCTTCGGGTCCGACCGGTCGCGCTGTGAGAGCCGGGGACCCAGCCGCCTGTAGCGAGCCCACGATCCGAGCGCTGTTGCCCTGCGA
This sequence comes from uncultured Alphaproteobacteria bacterium, assembly GCA_963758415.1. Classification (GTDB taxonomy): domain Bacteria; phylum Pseudomonadota; class Alphaproteobacteria; order Acetobacterales; family Acetobacteraceae; genus Rhodopila. Next base: position 480,665 of record CAVWVL010000003.1, read on the forward strand.
GCCGGTGGATTGCAGCGCAACGGCTGCATCGGGGACCGTCATCGCTTTCCCGGGCCGGGAGAAAATGCCTGGGCTAGCCTCGGCGGGCGCATCCCCACCGGGTTCGGCGCCCGGAGTGATCAGCGGCTCCTTGCTGGCGCCCTTGTCGTCACGCGGGTTCTTCTCCGCCGCGAAATTCTTGTCCAACTGGAGGCGGGCGAGGTCTTCCCGGATCCGCGCGTTGAAACGATGCACCACCATGTCCATGGCAACGTCGACCGCGTGCGCGAAGCCCAGCGCGTCGGTGCCGCCGTGCGACTTCACAACGACGCCGTTGAGCCCGACCATGACGGCGCCATTGTACCGTCTCGGGTCGAGCCATTCGCGCAGCCGGTCCAGGCCTGGGCGGACCAGCAGGTAGGCGATCTTGGCGAGGATGCCGCTGGTGAAGACCTGTCGCAGAAACTCGGAAATAAGCTTGAGGGCGCCCTCGCCAGTCTTCAGCGCGACGTTGCCGGTGAAGCCGTCGGTTACCACCACGTCGGTGGTGCCGGCGGCAATGTCATGGCCCTCGACGAAGCCGTGAAATTGTGGTCCGAGGTGGCTGGCACGCAGGATCTCGGCGGCCTCGCGAACCGTGTCGTCGCCTTTCAGCTCCTCGGATCCGACGTTCAGCAGCCCGATGGTCGGTGCGGTCAGTCCAAGCACGGTGCGAGCGAAGACGTCTCCCATCACGGCGAATTCGACCAGGTTGCGAACGTCGCACTGCACGTTGGCGCCGAGGTCGAGCAACACGACGTCGCCGCGCGCGGACGGGCCGATCGCGGCCATTGCCGGCCGGTCGATGCCGGGCAGCGCCTTGATGACGATCTTGGAAAGGGCGAGCAGCGCGCCGGTGTTGCCGGCCGAGACCAGGCCCGACGCTTCGCCGGTTGCCACGGCGTCGATGGCGATCCGCATCGATGACTGACGGTTGCGCAGCGCCGCGGTCGGCTTCATGTCATCGTCGATGACGTCGGGCGCGTGCCTCACGGTGCAGGCCGCGCGTGCCCGCCGGTTGCGGCTCAGCAGGGAATTAAGCGCTAACTCGTCACCAATCAGCAGAAAGCGCGCCGTGGGGTGCCGTTCCGCGGCGTACTCCAGACCCTGCACCACCATTTCGGGCGCTTTGTCGCCCCCCATGGCATCGACGGCGAGCGTGAAGGCACAGGTCGCTGGCGCGGAACCGTCCCGCCGCGACCCGGCCTCAGACGCGGACAGCGCCCCGCAGCGGCTTGCCGGCTGCGACGACTTCGCGCCCATCATAGTGGCCACAATGGCTGCACACATGGTGCGGCCGTTTCAGCTCGCCGCAGTTGGCGCATTCGGCGTGCGCCTCGTGCGGCAGTGCCTGGTGGCTCCGGCGCATCCCGGCGCGGGACGGGGAGGTCTTTCTCTTCGGTACGGCCAACTGATGAGGCCCCTTCTAAAACGACGTGGGCGCCGTGACGCATGGCCACGACAACGCTCCACCCTTGGATAAAACGCGAGCCGCGGCGTCTAGCAGAGCGTCCGCACGATCGCAATGGCTGTCGATTCGGAAAAACGCTCGTCGTCACTGTAAACCTCGCGGCAATTCCTTGGAAGATATGGTGGGAAACCCCGCGGCTGACCCAAGCGAGGCGCCTTGGGGGGCGGCTATCGACCCGGCTCCGGTCGAGGCCTGCCGCGCCAGCGACAATGCATCCAGCGGTCCGCGATGCAAGGCCGCGAGCAACTGCGAATTGGCGCGTATCACCAGTACGCGGCGGATTTTCTGCGACGGCGTTAGCAGGCCGTTTTCCACCGTGAACGGCGCCACGACCGCGTGCTTGCGGATGCGCTCGGTCACCGACAGCCGCATATTGGTCCGGTTCACCGCCAGTGCCACGGCCACGTCATCGTACCCCAGCGCGGGTACGATCAACGCGCTCAGACCGCTTCGGCCGTCGCCGGCGATAACCGCCTGCGCGATTTCCACCTCCGCCATCAGCATGCCCTCGATCTTGGCCGGCGAGACATTCTCACCCCCCGAAAGGACGATCATGTCCTTCTTTCTGTCAGTGATCCGAAGATAGCCGTCGTCCAGTTCGCCGATATCGCCTGTGTGCAGCCAACCATCGCGGATCACCGCGGCGGTGTCTTCCGGGCGGTTCCAGTAGCCGTCCATGACCAGCCCGCCGCGCACCAGGATCTCGCCGTCCTCGGCGATGCGAACCTCGACGCCGTGCAGCGCCTTGCCCACGGTATCGATGCGGATCGCGTAGGCGGGATTGGCGCTGATCACCGGCCCCGCCTCGGTCTGGCCATATCCCTGCATGATCTTCATGCCCAGCGCGAGGAAGAACCGCCCGACCTCGGGCTCCAGGCGAGCCCCCCCTGACGTCGCGGCCACCAGCCGCCCGCCGAACCGGGCCCGCACCTTGGCGCGCACCAACCGGTCCAGCGGCCGGTCGGCCAGCCGCTCGAGCAGTCCAAGCTTGACCCGGTCGACCCGCTTCAAGCCGATCTCGAGCGCCGCGCGGAACAGATACTGCCGCCAGGGCTTTTCGCGGGCCACCTGGGTCATCACGCGGGCGCGGATGATCTCCAGGACCCGCGGCACCGCGGTCAGAATTGTCGGCCGGACCTCCAACAGGTCCGCCGCCAGATGTTCGACCCCTCGCGCGTACACGATCTCGGTGCGGAGGCTGGCGAAGAAGAACTGACCCACGGTGTGTTCATAGCTGTGCGCCAGTGGCAGATAAGACAGATAAATCTCGTCCTTCAGATGCAGCGGGCGAACCAGTTCGAACGCGCCGGCACAGTTCGACAGGATGCAGCGATGCGGCAGCATGACGCCCCGGGGGGCGCCGCCGGTGCCTGAGGTGTAGATCAGGCAGGCCAGCGCGGTCGCCGGAATCAAGGCCGCTTCCCCGGCGATGTCGTCCGCCGGTTGCGGGTCGCCCGCAAGCTCATTCCACGCGATCACGCGGGAGGCCGGCGCAACGCCATCCGGCGCACCATCCATCACCACCAGCAAGTCAAGTTCGGCGGCGCGGTTCGGCAGCTCCTCGTCCAACTGAGGGTCCATTAGGCGCCCGGGCGGCGGCATGCTTGCCTTGACCGCGGCTTGCCGCACGCGCTCCGCGAGCGAGGCCGAGGACACGATCGCCACCCGCGCTCCGGAGTCGCGCAGCAGATGCGCATGATCATCGACGGTGTTGGTGGTGTAGGACGGCACCGGCACGGCGCGGATTGCCATCAGGGCGGTCTCGGCGATCGGATATTCCGGCCGGTTTTCCGCGCAGATCAGCACGCGGTCCCCGGCGGACACCCCGGCTGCCCGGAGGTTGCGCGCGCAGGATGCCGCCATGCGGCCGAACTCGTCCCAGGTCATGGAGTGCCACGCGCCGTCGCGATGGAACCTCAGCATCGGCTTGCGTGGCCACGCGCGGGCCAACGCGAACATCATGGCGGCCAGGTTCGGCCAGGTCGGGTAGGTTTGCACGCTTCCTCCAGCGTGAGTGCCCGCAAGCGGCACACCCTTTGACGCCGGCTATTCCTAGCTTACATGTCTGAATAACGCAGCAGGGGTCAGCCTGGCAAAATTCGGACGGCCTGACCCCGAGGCAGACGACGTTGTACGTGGGCGGCTCCCTCCTGACGAATAAGGACATGGCACATCAAATGACTGATCTTGGCCCCGCTTCCGTCAGCCCTTTGCCGAAATGGGACCTGTCCGACCTGTATCCATCACCGGACGATCCCGCGGTAGCGGCGGACATTGCACGCGCGCAGGAAATGGCAAAAAGCTTCGCAGCCACCTATGCCGGCAAACTTGCGACCCTCTCCGGCGCCGCCATCGCCGCCGCGATCGCCGAATACGAGCGCATCGAGGAAACTCTCGGTCGCCTGTCGTCCTACGCCCAACTGCTGTTTGCCGGCGACTCCACCGATCCCGCGATCGGACAGTTCTACCAGACGATCAGGGAGCAGGTGACGGCGATCAGCAGCGACCTGATCTTCTTCACGCTGGAGCTGAACCGTCTCCCGGACCCGGCGCTGGAGACCAAGCTGGCCGACCCGGCGCTCGCACACTATGGGCCGTGGCTGCGCGACCTGCGGGTGTTCCGGCCGCACCAGATGACCGACGACCTGGAAAAGATCAGCCATGAGCGAGACCTTACCGCCAACAGCGCCTGGGTCCGTTTGTTCGACGAGACGATCGCCGCCATGCGGATCAGGCTGGACGAAAAGGACCTGACGGTCAGCGACGCGCTGAACAAGCTGTCCGACCGCGACCGCTCGGTCCGGGAGGCAGCGGGCAAGGCCATCGGCGCCGCATTCGGCGACAATATCCGGCTGTTTTCGCTGATCACCAACACCCTGGCCAAGGACAAGGAGATCGAGGACACCTGGCGGCATTACCCGAGACCCGGCAGCGCTCGCAATCGCGGCAACATGGTCGAGGACGAGGTGGTCGACGCGCTGGCCACGGCCGTGCGGCAATCCTATCCCCGCCTGTCGCATCGCTACTATCAGATGAAGGCGCGCTGGCTGGGGCTGCCGAAACTACAGCACTGGGATCGCAATGCGCCGCTGCCGAGCGACGATGATCGGGTGATCGAGTGGGCGGACGCGCGGGAGCAGGTGCTGACGGCGTACGGAGCGTTCAGTCCGGAACTTGCCTCGGTTGGCCGCCGGTTCTTCGATCAGCCGTGGATCGACGCCCGACTGAAACCCGGGAAGGCCGGCGGCGCCTTCGCGCATCCCACAGTCCCGGACGTGCACCCCTATCTGCTGCTGAATTACCACGGCAAGACGCGTGACGTGATGACGCTGGCGCATGAACTCGGACACGGCGTGCATCAGGTGGTGGCGGCGAAGCAGGGTTACCTGATGTCGAGCACGCCGCTGACGCTGGCCGAGACCGCGAGCGTCTTTGGCGAGATGCTGACGTTCCGCTCGCTGCTCGACAGCGCGGCCCCGGCGCAGCGCAGGATCATGCTGGCGGCGAAAACCGAGGACATGCTGAACACCGTGGTGCGTCAGGTCGCCTTCTACCAGTTCGAAACTCTGCTGCATGACGAGCGGCGGAAGGGCGAATTGCTGCCGGAACGGATCGGCGAGCTGTGGATGCAGGTGCAGACCGAAAGCCTGGGACCGGCGTTCGAGTTCACCCCTGAGTACAGCGTGTTCTGGTCCTACGTGCCGCACTTCATCCACTCGCCGTTCTATGTCTATGCCTACGCGTTCGGCGATTGTCTGGTGAACGCGCTGTATTCGGTGTTCCAGGGCGGCCATCCCGGCTTCCAGGCGAAGTATCTGGACATGCTGCGTGCAGGGGGCACCAAGCGGCACAAGGAACTGCTGGCGCCGTTCGGGCTCGACGCGTCCGATCCGGCGTTCTGGAGCAAGGGCCTGGACGTTATCTCAGGGTTCATCGACGAGCTGGAGGCAGGGGGCGAAGCTCATGGGTGAGACAGTGGCCACGGAACTGGAACTCCTGGGCCGCAAGGCCGCGCGGCAGGTCGCCGGCGACAGCAGTGTGGAACAGGTTGAGGTGGTGTCTGGTGAAGACCAATCCGGAGAGCCAGCCTATTATTTTTCGTTCCTCATAGACCAAGGGCGGGCCAGTCAGAAGGGTGGTCTTTTGTATGTGCGTTTGATTCAAGAGCTTCGCGACGAGCTGACCGCGCGCGGAGACACGCATTATCCTTACATTCGAATCCTGGACAGGACCGACTGGGATCGACGCAAGGGTGCCTGATCCGTCCGACCTGATCGCTGTCGCACGCCTTTTATCCGCTCAGTCCCCGTCAACAGATGCGCAACTGCGCCGGGCCGTATCGACGGCATATTACGCAGTGTTCCACACGATCCTTCGCGCCGCGGCTCGGCGCTTCATCGGCGTCGGTCATGAGGCGAGCGCTGCTTATGCGTTGATCTACCGAGGTTTCGAGCACGGAAGGATAAAAGCCGTGTGCGTAGCGCTGAGTGCTCCGAGGCTGAACGACAAACTCAGGTTCAGTCTGGGCAAGAGCGCGGTCAGCCAGGAGATGCGGGATTTCGCCAGCGCCTTCCCAGAGTCTCCAGGACGCGCGACATCTCGCCGATTATCATCCCAGCACTCAGTTCCTTCCCTCAGACGCTTCTTCGATTATTGACGGAGCCGAACTTGCAATGGATGCCTTCGATCGCACCACACCTGAGGAACAGGCCGATGTCCTCGCACTGCTGATGGTCGGGGCGAGAGGCTGATCGCATCCACCGCCGTTCGCGGTTGTTTCCAGGTGACTGAAGCGGAACGGCCCGACCACCTTGCCGCAACCTTTCCCGGCTGCGATCCTTCCCCAGGAAGCGCCAGGAGATTGCCAATGAGCGACACACTGCCGACCGCCACGCGGGTGGCCGACCCCGGCATCCGCGCGCTGTATCGCCTGGAGAACCGCTGGCAGGCCTGGCTCGACGTGGAGGTCGCCCTGGCGCGTGCCCAGGCTGAATGCGGCATCATTCCCACCGCCGCCGCCGAGGCGATCGCCAGCGCGGCGCGGCTCGACAAAATGGATCGGGCCCGTATCGACGAAGGCTTCGCTCGCACCGGCCACACCATCGTTCCCCTGGTCTGGGAACTCGGCCGCATCGTGGGCGATCCGCATGGCGGCTGGGTGCACTGGGGTGCCACGACGCAGAACATCACCCAGACCGGCGACCTGCTGGTTCTCCGCCAGGCGCACCGCGTCTTCCGGCGCCAGATCGGCGATATCCTGACCGCCATGGCGGACCTTGCCGATCGAAGCGCGGAGATGCCGATCGCCGGCCGTACCCACGGCCAGCACGCGGTTCCCGCCACCTTCGGCTACAAAGTCGCCGCCTGGATCGACGAACTGATCCGCCACGTCGAACGCCTGCATCAAGCCGCACCCCGCCTGTTCGTCGCCATGCTCGGCGGCGGGGCAGGGACCTATGCCTCGCTCGGCAAGCAGGGCCCCCCGGTGCAGCAGGCGATCGGGCGGCTGCTCGGCTTCGGCTCGATGACCGTCCCCTCACGCGCCATCGGCGACCACCTGGCCGAGAATATCTGTCTGCTGGGCCTGCTCGCCGCCACCTGTGGCAAGATCGGCCGCGAAATCTACACCCTGATGAAGACCGAGTTCGGCGAAGTCGAGGAACCGGTCCCGCCCGGCACCGTCGGCAGCTCGACCATGCCGCAGAAACGAAATCCGAAGCTGTGCCAGGACATCATCGCCGCCGCCGCGGAAATCCGCTCCCAGGTGCCGCTGGCGCTGGAGGCGATGATGACCGAGCACGAAGCGGACCGCACCACCAGCTTGATGATGGACACCGCCGAGTCTCGCGCCTGTATCGCCACCGGCGACATGCTCAGCCGGCTGCATGAGGTCGTGTCTGGTCTGAGCCTCGATCCGGCGCGGATGCGAGCCAACCTGGACCTCGGCGGCGGGCTGATCATGGCCGAGGCGGTGATGCTTGAGCTGGGAGCGGCGATCGGCCGGCAGCACGCGCACGACGCGGTGTATGACGCGGCTCAGGCCGCCTTTACCGAGGGCAAGCCGTTCGGCGATCTGCTCGCCGCCGATCCGCGCGTGACCGATCATATGCCCGCACGGCAGATCGGCCGCCTGCTTGACCCGACGGCCTATACCGGCCTGTGCGCCGAGATGGCGCGTGAGGGCGCCGCGCGCGCCCGGGAGACCGCGAGAGAGTTGTTGCAATGACCACGTTGGAAGTCGATCACCTTCGATCTTGGATCGGCAGGCAGGAGACCCTTGCCGACGCCGTCACGCGGTTCCCGGTTGCCGCTCTGTCGGCGACGCTCGACCGCGACGATCCGCCGCCACGCGGCGGTGATCCGCTGCCGCCGCTGTGGCACTGGCTGTATTTCCTGCCGGTGGTGCGCCAGTCGTTACTTGGTCAGGACGGACATCCGGCGCGCGGCGGGTTTCTGCCGCCGGTGCCGCTGCCGCGTCGCATGTGGGCCGGCGGCCGGTTCACCTTCCATCAGCCATTGCGGGTGGATGAAAGGATCAGCCGCACCTCGGTCGTTCGGGACGTCACGGTGAAACAGGGTCGCAACGGTCCGCTGTGCTTCGTGCTGGTTCGCCATGAGATCAGCGGCGAGGACGGGCTGGCCTTGGACGAGGAGCACGACATCGTCTATCGCGACATGCCGAAGCCGGACGAACCGCCGGCCTCGCCGCGTCCGGCCCCCCCGGACGATGATTGGCGCTGCGACATCCACCCGAACGACGCCCTGTTGTTCCGCTACTCCGCGCTGACGTTCAACAGCCACCGCATCCACTACGACCGTCGCTACGTCACTGAAACCGAGGGCTATCCCGGCCTGATCGTGCACGGCCCGTTGATCGCCACGCTGCTGCTGGACCTGTTGCGACGGAACACCTCGGCCGCCGTCGCGACGTTCCGCTTCCGGGCCGTGAGCCCGCTGTTCGATATCGCCCCCTTCTCGGTGCATGGCGCCCCCGACGGCAAGGGCCCCAAGGGTGCGGGCGCCGTCGCGCTATGGGCACGCACTGCGACCGGGCATCTGGCAATGGAGGCGGATGCGACGCTCGCCGGCTGAGAATGGATTGCCGCCTGAAATGACGCGATAACACCGACGATGGATGGTTTGGAGGTCTCACCCCTTTTGCGATTCCGGCTGATGTCCGAGAAAATCTCATCTTCTCCAAGCATCTGACATGCGGTCAAAGAGACTTGGAAGTCTTTCCTGAGATCGTCAATACGAATCTCGTCGAAACTTATGGACTTTTCCATGAATCGATCCAAAAATTTGGTCAAATTGTCGCTATATTCTCCGCCTGTCTCCTTGAACGCGAAGTAGCGGAGCACGAGCTCTTCACCCTCCCGCGAATCCTTCGCTGCCAGACCTGCTTTGCCCATCTTGAAGTTCTTGATACTGGGAAGCTCTGAAAGCTCTCCAAGTAGGTCATCGAAACGACTTGCGAATAGCGCGTGACGTGTCTCCTGATCTGAGAGCTCGACAGCGCCCTTGTTCAGCCACGAGAAAATCTCAGCAATAAGCCCTGGCGGGTTTTCATTCCGAAGCACGACGCATCGGATGGTCGTGGACTCTAAATCGGCTGCGAGAGAGCCAAGCTCCGAAAATTTCTTCCCTTCGAGGTCCGGAAATGCGGTCATCCCTTCGAGAGCAAACTCATCGTCCATAAAGCGAATGATCGTTGTGATCCTCTGCACTCCATCAATGACTAAGTGCGCCCGCATGTTATTCTCGGCGAAATAGCAGGACGGAAGCGGTATCCTCATCAAACATAATTCAATAAACTTCGAGGCCCGCCCCCAGCCGTCCTTATCCCACTTGTATTTCCGCTGAAAGTCAGGGTCGAGAATCAGTTTCGGGGGATCCGCCTTGGCGCGCTGCGCAAGCGTCTCGAACGGGTAGTCAACGGTGTGCAAGCTCAGCGTTGCGGATTGTGCCATCGTGCTTCTCGGAGACCTCTATTGCCCATCGTTGTGTATTTTTTTCTGTCGCTTTCGCAACAGGAAAGGCCCATCGACGAGGCGCCAAGTTCAATCTTATCGCGGTAATGAATGCTCGACGATCCCCCTTGCGCCCGCGCGAGACCGCCATTCCGCTTCCGGCCGATCGGCGGGAGCACACAGCCAGTCTCCACTTTCTGGCAAATCGAGGCCGTGCGGAACAATAGTTCGACATCCGGGGTCAGTATCAGTTCAAACTGGCCTGCTACCACGATCGGGAGATGATCCGGCCTCTCGCGAGCGACAAATTGCCTAGTCGCCAGACCAGGCAACCCCCGCCATCCAGCCGCCTGGCGCAATTCAATCCCTAAACCCCCATGGGCGAGTTTTTTTACCCAACGTGGCCTTGCCTGCCTCCTACAAATTCCGGTTCGCCCGCGCCACCACCGCCTCGAACAGCACCTGACACCCCGCCTCGGCTTCCTCCGGCTCGATGCTTTCGGCCTCATTGTGCGACAACCCATCCTTGCACGGCGTAAAGATCATTGCCGTCGGCACATGCCGCGCCACGTACACCGCATCGTGCCCGGCCCCGGACACGATTTCCCGCGTGCTGTAGCCAAGCTTCCCGGCCCCCTGGCGCACCAGCTCGACACACGACGGATCAAACGGCTGGGCCGGGATCTTGAACAGCGTCGTCAGCTCCAGCCCGACCCCGCTTGCATCCGCGAGCGCCCGCGCCGCCGGCGGGAACTCGGCGTCCAGCACGTCGACCTCGGCGTCGCTCGGATGGCGGAACTCCACCGAGAACCGCACCTCCCCCGGCACCACGTTGCGGCTATTGGGGAACACCAGAAGCTGCCCCACAGTGCCGCGCCCGTCCTCCCCCCGCGCCCGCATCATCCTGTCCACCAGGTCGATGATCCGCGCGGCGCACACCAGCGCGTCCTTCCGCGTCGACGGAGGCGTGGTCCCCGCATGGCTGTCCTGCCCGATCGTCACCACATCGTACCAAACCTGCGCCTGCGCCCCGGTGACGATGCCGATCTGTTTGGTCTCGCGTTCCAGAATCGGCCCCTGTTCGATGTGCAGCTCGAAATACGCGTCCGCCTTGAACGGCTCGGCCGTCTCGCCGCCCCGGTAGCCGATGCCCTCCAGCGCCGTGCGTACGGCCACCCCCTCCGTGTCGGTGAGCGCGTACGCCTTGTCGAGCGCGAAAACGCCCGCCCAGACGCCGGACCCCATCAGGCTGTGGCCGAACCGGGACCCTTCCTCATCCGTCCAGTTGATCAGCTCCAGCGGCGCGTCGGTGACGATGCCAAGGTCGTTGAGGCTCCGCATTACCTCCAGCCCCGCGATCACCCCCAACGCCCCATCAAACTTCCCCCCGCTCGGCTGGCTGTCGAGGTGGCTGCCGAACAGCACCGGCGGCCGGTTCGGGTCCCGCCCGGGTCGGCGAGCGAACATGTTGCCGATCGCGTCGACCCGGACGGTCAGCCCCAGCGCCTCGCATTCCGACCGGAACCTGTCGCGGGCGCGCCTATCCACGTCCGTCAGGGTCAGCCGGCGCACGCCGCCCTTTGCCGTCGCTCCGATCTCGGCAAAGCCCATGAGGCTGTCCCAGAGGCGCTTGCCGTCTACCCGCTGATTCGTTTGTGGCTGATTTGTCTGATCCATAAGCGACATCTTGCCCGCGAACTCGCTTCCTGCAAGCCTGCTCGGCATGACAGCACCTTCGATCACGCGCAATGACATCTTGGACAGTCCGGAGGTCTGGCAGGCCCGGGTCGACCTCGCCGCCTGCTTCCGCGCCGCAGCCCGGCTGGGCTTGCACGAGGGCGTGTGCAACCACCTGTCCTTCATGGTGCCCGGCCGCGACGATCTTTTCCTGGTAAACCCCGACGGCTGGTCATTCGCGGAGATCACCGCCTCCCGCCTGTTGATCTGCGATTTCAACCGCAACGTCATTGCCGGCGAAGGGGTGCCGGAAGACACCGCCTTTTACATCCACGCCCGGCTGCATGCCCGCGTGCCCCGCGCCCGGGCCGCCTTCCACACCCACATGCCGAACGCCACGGCGCTCACCATGGTCGAGGGCGAGCCACTGCTGTGGGCCGGCCAGACAGCGCTGAAATTCCATGGCCGCACCATGGTGGACGAGACCTACAACGGCCTCGCGCTGGACGAATCCGAGGGCGACCGCATCGCCGCAGGCGTGGGCGACGCTGACATCATCTTCATGCGGCACCACGGCGTCCTTGTCCTCGGGCCGAGCATCGCCAAGGCTTGGGATGATTTGTATTATCTCGAGCGCGCCTGCGAGGTGCAGCGTCTGGCGCAGTCGACGGGTCGGCCGGTGATCCCGGTCTCGCGCGAGGTGGCAGAGGTGACGGCGAAGCAGATGCGGCACGAGGGCGGCCGCGATTCGCCGCGGCTGCATCTGGAGAGCATCAAACGTCAACTCGATCGCGACGCGCCGGAGTACCGACAATGAGCTGGTTCGCACGATGATGCGGCTTGTGCCGGTTCTGTTGGCGATGCTGAGCTTCACGGGTTGCACGCTGATCGACCAGCGGACCTTTGCTCCCTCGCCTGAGGCGAAGGCACAGCCGGCGCCGGGTGTGCCCGTCGTGCCAATCGACTCGCGGACGCCGCTGCTGACGATCGACTACACGGTGGCGTCACCTGACTACACCGAGTTGTTGCACTACGCGGTGCGGGCGGCCGAGGCCCGAAACGGCGACGTGCAATACGACGTGATCGCGGTGCTGAAGAATATGTCGGAGGCTGCGGAGGGTCAGGAGCGGGCGGCCGGGGTGATGCGTGCGATCATGCGCGACCGGGTGCCGGCCAGCCGTATCCACCTCGGCCTTCGCAGCGATCCCGGCCTGGACGCCAGCGAGGTCCGCGTATACGTGCGCTGACCGGAACCTGCGTGGCTTCAAGCCGGCGTTATATCAGCACATGTCAAAGCTGACACATCTGACAGTGCACCAGGGTCGTGGCGGGTGCATCTTCATCCCCGGACTTGGTCCGGGGACCCACGACTTGCGGTGTGGGAAGCAGAACGGCGGCGGAGTGCGGCGTCCAGCGTGTTTTCCAGCAGGCAGGCAACAGTCATCGGACCCACGCCGCCGGGAACCGGGGTGATGGCGCCGGCCACCGCGGCGCACTCTTCGAACGCCACGTCACCGACCAGGCGGCCGTCCGGCAGCCGGTTGATCCCAACGTCGATCACCGTCACTCCGGGGTGCAGCCATTCGGCTCGGACCATCTCCGGCTTGCCGGTGGCGGCGATCAGGATGTCCGCCCGCCGGCATTCGCCCGGCAGGTCGCGGGTGCGCGAATGAGTCATTGTTACGGTGGCGTCGGCGGTCAGCAGCAACGAGGCCATAGGACGGCCGACGATCGCGGAGCGTCCCAGCACGACCGCCCGGGCGCCGGCGACCGTCACGCCAGCGGCGCGCAGCAGCTTCATGACGCCCAGTGGGGTGCACGGCGCCAGCGTCGGCCGTCCGTCCGCGAGATGGCCGACGTTCAGCGGGTGGAACCCGTCGACGTCCTTGGCCGGGTCGATTGCCTCGATCACCGCCTGCTGGTCGATCCCCCGGGGCAGTGGGAACTGCACCAGGATGCCATCGATCGTGGGATCGGCATTCAGCCGGTCAATGGTTCCGAGCAACTTGCGCTGGGTGGTATCGGCGGGAAGGCGAATCGTCGAGGAACTCGATCGCGGCCTCCCGCGCGGCGCGATCCTTGGTGCGGACGTAGACGGCACTCGCCGGATCGTCGCCGACCAGTATGACCGCCAGGCGGGGGCTGAATCCCGCAGCCGCGACACGCTGCGCCACGGCGGTGCGCAGGGCGGCGGCGACGGACTTGCCGTCGATCAGCCGGGCGGCCACAACGCCTCCAGTCGTTCGCCCAGCGCGACCGCATCCCCGGTGATCCGCAGCGTCTTGTCCCGGCTGGTCTGGCCCTGTGCCACGGTGACAGCCGAACCTGGCAGACCCAGCGCCTGAGCCAGGGTGGCGCAGGTGGCCCGGTTGGCGCGCCCGGCTTCGGCGGCCTCGCTCACGCCGATGCGCAGGCACGGCCCAAGAGCGGACACCGCTCGCCCTTGGATGCCGGGCCGCCGTGATTTTGGCTGAACCTTTACCGTCACGCTGACCCCGTCGGGCAGTTGTCGCCAGAACAGCGTCAGAGGAGGTACTGCATCGCGCCGGTCACGATCGCCATTTGAATTCGACCCAGCAGAAAGGCCGCGGCCTGCAGCAGCAGGATCAGGATGATCGGGCTGATGTCGACGCTGCCGAAACTCGGAAGGAAGTTGCGGATGGGCCGCAGGGCGGGCTCGGTTATGCGGTAAAGAAAATCGCCGATGGACCAGACGATGCGGTTGCGGGTGTCCAATACCCCGAACGACGCCAGCATGCTGAACACGGCGGCCAGGATGACCACCCAGGTATACAGGGACAGCAACTCTCCGACGAGCCAGAACAGCGTCGTAATCATGTAGGCGAGACTCCCGATCAGCGGCGGAACCTAACGATGCTGCTATCGTTCCGCAATATATCTCCCCGCCGCTGCCTGCCGCCGCCAGGCGGGCCGCGGTGCCCGGATCGGATTGGCCTCGTGGTTCAGTGGTAGCCGATATCGGCGCGGACCTTGCCGCGGAACACCCAGTACCGACCAGGCGGTGTACATGATGATCACCGGCAGCAGGAACAGCGTGCCGACCAGCAGGAAAGCCTGTGTGCTGGGTGCGGAGGCGGCATCCCACAAGGTGTAATGGCGCGGCACGATGAACGGCCACAGGCTGATCGCGATGCCGAGGTAGGACATCAGGAACAACCCCATGGCGCCGGCGAACGGTCCCACGTGACCGTCCCGGTTCAGGGCGCGCCATTCGGCGGCCGCGATCGCCAGCGTGATCAGTGGGATCGGCGCCAGCAGCAGCAGGTCGGGCCAGGCGAACCAGCGCTGGGCGATCGCCGGCTCCATCAGCGGCGTCCAGACGCTGACGATGCCGATCGCTACCACCACGCCAACAAAACACACCCGGCCCATTCGGCGCGCCCAGACCTGCAGTCCGCCCTCGGTTTTCATGATCAGCCATCCCGCGCCCAGCAGCCCGTAGCCGAACATTAGCGCGACCCCGGTCAGCACCGAGAATGGCGTCAGCCAGTCGAACGAGGTGCCGGCGAAGTTGCGGCCGTCGACCCGGAAGCCCTGGATCAGCGCGCCGAGGACCGCTCCCTGCGAGAAGGCAGCGACCGCCGAACCGACGCAGAATCCGCCGGCCCAGAAGCTGCGCAGGCGGGGGTGCTTGAAGCGGAATTCGAACGCCACGCCGCGGAACACCAGGCCGAGCAGCATGGCGAGGACGGGGAAGTACACCGCTGGAATGATGATCGCGAAGGCAAGCGGGAATGCCGCGAGCAGTCCGACGCCCCCAAGGATCAGCCAGGTCTCGTTGCCGTCCCAGACCGGTGCGACCGAGTTCATCACCAGGTCCTTCGATCCCTCAGGAGCGAAACCCCACAGCATACCCACGCCGAGATCGAAGCCATCGAGCAGGACGTAGAAGAACACGCCGGCGCCGAGGATCACCGTCCATATCGGTACCAGGTCAAACACGCTGTCGGCCATCATTCTGCTCCGTCGCGCAGAGGGAGAGGCAGTGGCAGTGTCGTGGCGGGACCGCGAGACTGCAGCCCCTCGACGGCCTCGCGCTGCTGGGCCTCGCCCCGCACGCCGCCGCGCACCATGCTGAGCATGAAGGCGATGCCGGTCGGGAACATCAGCAGGTAGACCGCCATGTAGAGCAGCAGCGAGCCCAGCACGTTGCCGCCGGTGAGCGACGGCGACACCGAGTCGGCGGTTCGCATCAGCCCGAACACTGTCCAGGGCTGGCGTCCGACCTCCGTCGTGGTCCAGCCGGCGATCACCGCGACGAAGCCGAGCGGTGCCACCCATTGGCAGAGCCGGAGGAACCATGCGGTCTCGAACAGTCCCTGTCGCCAGCGCAGGACCCACCCGGTGACGACGGTCGCCAGCATCAGCAGGCCGATGCCCACCATGATGCGAAAGCCGAAGAACACTGGCCACACCGGCGGACGGTCCTGCGGCGGCCATTCCTTCAGTCCCTTCACCTCGCCATCCCAGCTATGGGTCAGGATCAGACTGCCCAGATGCGGGATCCTGATCGCGTAGCGCAACTGCTCCGCCGTGTCGTCCGGGATGCCGAACAGCGCCAGGGCGTCCGGCTGCTCGGTGTCGTAGACGCCCTCGATGGCGGCAAGCTTGGTCGGTTGGTGGGCGCGGGTGTTGAGGCCGTGCATGTCGCCGAGGACGAGCTGCAGCGGCACCAGCACGATCAGCAGGTTCAGTGCCATCCTGACCATCAGCCGGGCTTCCTCGGTCGATTTGCGCGAGCGGAACAGATAGGCTCCGACGCCCAGCACGACGAAGCCGGTGGTGATGTAGAAGGCAGTGACGTTATGGGCGAGGCGATAAGGAAACGATGGATTGAACACGATCGCCAGCCAGTCGGTCGGGAAAAAGCGCCCGTCCACGACCTTGTAGCCGGCGGGGGTCTGCATCCAGCTATTTGTGGACAGAATCCAGAACGACGACATGAGCGTGCCCGTTGCCACCATCAGCGCGGCCAGGAAATGCGCCCACCGCGGCACCAGCGCTCGGCCGAACAGCAGGACCCCGAGGAACGACGCCTCGAGGAAAAACGCCGTGAGACCCTCATAGGCCAGCATCGGTGAGATGATATTGGCCGCGGCGTCCGAGAAGCGCGCCCAGTTGGTGCCAAACTGGAATGGCATGATGATGCCCGACACCACGCCCATGCCGAATGAGACGGCAAAGATCTTGGTCCAGAAGCCCGAGATGCGGAACCAGATTTCTTTTCCCGTGAAGAAGTGCAGACCTTCCAGGACGGCAATGAATGACGCGAGCCCGACGGTGAAGGCGGGCAGCAGGATGTGCCAGGCGACCACCCAGGCCCATTGCAGGCGAGAAAGGAAAACGGGATCGAGGTGCATGGCCTTTTTTCCTCAGGTCCTTCGTGTCGGCGAGCCATATCGGGCGTAGCCGGGTGCGGCCATATCGTGACCGGCGACGCGGTCGGCCGCCGGGTCATTCGAAACGTGTGACGGCAATCTTAGAATAATTACCGGCCGGGTCCAGCAGGGCGAGCGACCGGATGTGACACAGCGCCCGATCGCCCCTGGTGCCGGCGACACTGATGGTCTGGCCGGCCGCCGTCGATCCGGAGATGTCGGCGATGCCGTCCGGCAGCGTCAGCCCAGCCACACGGCGCCGCCCGTCCCGACGGAGCGGATGAACTCGATGCCGCCCTTTGTGATGGTTACGAAACGATTGGTGCCGCCAGCACAGCCCACCGCGCGGCCGCCAGTCGAGATCGCGGTGCCGCTGACGGTGGACGGGTTCTTGTATAGCGCGGATCATCAGCCTAAAAGCCTATGGACCACGAACTAGAATCGAATGAATTGCTGGACCGTTTGACCGGCGAAGTTGAACGCGCGTAAGTGTGAGTGTACTGATTTCGGTATCTTGCCGGGTTAGCACAGTGGTAGTGCAGCGGTTTTGTAAACCGAAGGTCGGGGGTTCAAATCCCTCACCCGGCACCAGGTCAAGCATGTGATATTACAATACATTTCTTCTCTTCGATGGGACATATCGCGCGTCGCGCCTCATCGTGAACGGGACATTGACAGGACAGATCGGCCAAATCGATCTTCTCTGCATCTCCGCGTAGGGGTGTCCCGGTAAATGCGTTAGCGCAAAAAGGAAGGCGCCAGTGGCAGGGCAGACCCGATCACATGAGCACCACCGTCCCCGTCACACCGCTCACGACGACGATCTCGTGGCCTCAGCCGAATGGTAGGCTTCGCCCGATGGGATGACGATGGAACTAGGCGGCCGCCGTCTGGCTCCCGAAAAGCTCACAGCTCTTGAGGATGAGTTTTCGTTCACCCTCGGCGAGGGTTCGCGCTTACTGGAAAGAATTATGCCGAAGCTGGCTTCGCAAGTGAGCAGGTCTTGCTCGGGGGAACAAGATTGAAAACGCCTTCTCTCCGGCGCTTTAGAGTGAACATCCTCCTGGACCGGATCGAGGATGGGATAGCGCCATAAGGAGGTCAGTCTGAAACCGCGTATGACGCCAAGAGCGGTCTGACGCGGTCAAGGCCCCCGGGGAAACCACCCCAGGCTTAGGCCGCGCGCCAGAGTTCGCCCTCGCGTACTGCCTTGCCGTCGGCTTCCATTTTCAGCAGATGCGCCAGCACGTTCCGTTCGGCGGCTCGCCTCAGGCGTGGGTCCAACTGTGAATACAGCGCGTCCATGATCGTGTAGGTGTCAGCGGGCCCGTCGTGCAGCTTGTGAGCAATCGACTGCTCGCGGAGCCTGCGATGTGCGAGCATTCCCCGCACCAGACCGCGAGGATCCCGCAACGGTGGCCCGTGCCCCGGCAAATAGATATCGTCGTCACGGCCAAGCAACAGATCGAGACTGGCAAAGTAATCGCGCATGTTGCCACCGGGCGGACTGACGACGCTGGTCGACCAGGACATGACGTGGTCGGCGCTGAACAGCACCTTGTCGCCGCTAGCCGCCGACATAGCGAAACACAGATGATCCGACGCGTGTCCAGGCGTGTGCAGTGCCAGCATCCCGGCGACTGAACCGCCTTGATCCAGCTTGATGTCCGGATCGAACGCTGGCGACGCGCTTTGGCGAAAACCCACGGTCGGCGCTCCGGTCGCCGCCTGCAACGCGGGCACCGCGCCAATGTGGTCGTGGTGGGTGTGGCTGACAAGAATGAATGCGATCGGGCCACCAGTGTGGCGCAGGATCGCCTCGACATGCTCGGGATGATCGGCCGGTCCCGGGTCCAGCACGACTAGCCCGTCCGCGGTCTCGATCAGATACGTATTGGTCCCGAAATAGGTCATCGGCCCGGGATTGTTCGCAATGATCCGGCTGATCCCCGGCAGTACGGGCAAGTTGGCGCCGCGCTCCGGCTCCGGTTCTTTCAGGAAGGCCATCTACTTCAATCTCCATTTAGTCGAAGTGCATGCCGTAATCCGCCCGCACTGGCAACACCGGCCCATTCCGTGGCACGCTGCTAGCAAAGCCAAACCGGAGGAGGCACACATGAGCAAAGGCCTGCTGTTCGCGGCGTTCGATTTCTCGAAGGCACATGAGGATGAATTCCACGACTGGTATGACAATGAACACATCCCGGAGCGTCTGCGCGTGCCGGGCTTCCTCAACGCCGAGCGGTGGGTAGGCGAGGAGAATGGCCGGATTCATGCGGCGACGTATGACCTGGAGACGGTCGGTGTCCTGGAAACGCCGGCGTACCGCGCGATCGGCGGCGACAACCAGTCGGTCTGGACCAAGCGGGTCACCGGCATGTGCCAGCGGCTGGCGCGGTTCGTGGGTGAGCAACTGCTTCCAGGCGAGCTGACCGCGCCCGCGGGAGCCGCCGCGCTGCTGGTCGCGTCGATGAATGTCGAACCTGCGGCCGAGGCCGAATTCAACGACTGGTACAATGCGGAACATTTGCCGCAGCTCGGTACGGTGCCGGGTGTGCTGAGTGCGCGGCGTTTCCGTGCCACCGACCCGACGAGCGAGCGGCGCTATCTGGCGCTGTATCACTTGCGGGACGCCAACGTAACGAACTCCGACGCTTGGTCACGCGCGGCGAACACACCATGGACCGAGCGGATGCGACCGCATTTCCGGGACATGATGGTGCTGGGACTGAACCGCTACCAGCGCAAAGTCTGAGGCAGCAGGCCAGATCGTTGATGGCTGCCACTCCCCAGTGCCCGCGACCCGAACGTGGCCCCTGACAGGGGACGGGGCGGGAGACGGGCTTCGGCTGCGCCCGACGAACGGGAGCAACCCGCTCCAAAAAAAGACTTGACCCAATCGCCGCGGTGAGTACTCGAGACGGGCCGCTACAACGCGATTTGCCGACCAACCTCGATGAACTTGTCGGGCGGCAGGTCGAAGCGATCGGGCACGCGGACGGCGTTGCGATACATCACGCTGAACAGCACCCGGCGCCATGCGGTAAGCCGAGGCCGGGTCGGGCTGCGTACCACCTCGTCGTGCGCGGCAATGTAGACAGCGTCGTCGAGATTGAGCGGGCATCCCTGCTCCCTGGCACAGGCAAGCGCGGCGGCAACGTTCGGCATCTCGATGAAGCCAAATCGCACGGTGACGTGCCAAAGCCCTTCGGCCACCAGTTCCACCTCCGCCCGCCGCGCGTAAGGCACCCGCGGGTATTCCTCGAACAGGACGGTCAGGCTCACCACAGTTTCCTGCAGCGCCTTGAAAAACTTGACGTGACGCAGCAACACGGCTGAAACGACTGTATCGCCGCGGCTGAGGAACACGATGGTCCCCGGCACCCGCGGGATCCTTCCGGTCTGCAACCCGGTGAGAAATTTCTCCGGGCTTTCCTCGAAGCGGGCCATCAGGCGACGGAGCGCCTCGACGCCGGCGCGCCAGGTAGTCATCGCGGCGAAGATCACGGCACCGGCCAGCAACGGGATCCATCCGCCTTCCCGCAGCTTGAGCAGATTGGCGCCAAAGAACGCAAAGTCGATGATCAGGAACGTCGCGCAGACCGGCACGGCGGCGACCAGCGGCCAGCGCCACACGTTGCGCATGGCGTGGTAAAGCAGCGGGGTGGTCAGCAGCATTGTGGTCGAGACGGCGGCGCCATAGGCTCCCGCGAGCCGGTCGGAACTGCCGAAACCGAAGGTCAGGATCAGCGTGCAGGCCATCATCGCCCAGTTCACCACGGGGACGTAAATCTGGCCGTATTCCTGGTCGGAGGTCTGGCGGATATGCAGGCCGGGAAACCAGCCGAGCTGGATGGCTTGCCGGGTCAGGGAGTAAGCGCCGGTGATGATCGCCTGACTGGCGATGATGGTGGCGCATGTCGCGAGCAGCACCAGCGGAACCACAGCCCATCCCGGAGCCAGCCGAAAGAACGGATTGCCGGTCAGAGCCGGATTTTCCATGATGAGTGCGGTCTGGCCAGCATAACTCAGCAACAGAGCCGGCAGCACCACGCAATACCAGGACGATCGGATCGGATTGCGGCCAAAGTGTCCCAGATCGGCGTACAGCGCCTCGCCTCCGGTAATCGCGAGGAACACGCCGCCGAGCACAAGGAAGCTGTGCCAACCGTGCTCGAACAGAAAACCGATCGCGTGTGCTGGATTGAGCGCGAACACGACTTGAGGCTGGCGGAGCAGACCGCACAGGCCCAACACGGCGATGACGACGAACCAGAGCAGCATGACGGGGCCGAAGATGCGGCCGATGCGCGCGGTGCCTCTGGCCTGAGCAGCGAAAAAGGCCAGGAGGACGACGATCGCCGCCGGCAACACGTACGGCTTGAATAAGTCGGTGACGACGTTGACGCCCTCGAGTGCGCTGAGGACGGAAATCGCCGGGGTGATGATGCCGTCGCCGTAGATCAGTGCGGCACCGAACAGGCCCATGACGACCAGCGCGCCACGGCCGCGTGCGGTTCGTCCCGCGGCGCTTCCGGTGACCAGGGCCATGAGTGCGAGGATGCCGCCTTCCCCATGGTTGTCCGCCCGCATCACGAAGACGCAATACTTGATCGAGACGGTGACGATCAGAGCCCACACGACGAGGGACAGCAGACCCAGGGCATCTTGCGCGGAAGGCTGGCCGCCGACCGCGCCCATGATGGTTTGGTAGGTGTATAGTGGACTCGTTCCGAGATCACCGTAGACGATGCCGAGCGCCGCAAGTGCTCCGGCGACGGTCAGGGGGCGATCGGCGGGTGATTGCTCGGCCGCTTCGACCACCGCTTCGCGGTCCACTGTGCTGTCTCCGGCTGCTGGGGTGACGGTATCCATGAAGCAGCGGGAGCGCTCGCGAGTGATGGGATGAAGACGGAACGGCGGGTCGGGGTTTTGGTTCCCGAGGTCGGATGGGTGACTATTGAGCCGGGTCCGGGCTGTGCCGGCCGCGCAATGCTTGCGCCAGCGTGGACGGGTCTGCAATGGGCAAGCCGCACACGTTCCGCCGGCAAACATACGCCAGTGTCATGCCGGGACCGGTCGATTTGCCATAGGCCGGATGGGTCGAGGGGAGCGTTCCCGGGTCGGCGGCACGCAGCACCACGGTGGCAGGATCGGCGGTGGTCAAGGCGGCCCGCAGTAGGGCTAGGCCACTGGGTTCAGACGGCGCGCCTGTCACAACCACGGTGGCAGCTTCCTCCAGCAGATCGGCCGCGGCGAGCGATGTCGGCATGGTTATCATCTGGTCAGGCTGGCCGGAAAAGGCGGACAGCGCGGCCTCGGCCCGGGCGCGCCACGTGGTGTCACCGGTGAGGTGATATAGCCGAGCGAGGACCTCGGCCATGATGCCGTTGCCGGATGGGGTGGCGTTATCCGCCGCGGTTCGGGGGCGGGACAGCGGCACGTCGGTCGCGTCGGCCGCCGTCGAGTAGAACCCACCAGAGCCGTCGCCGAACGCGTCGCGCGCCGCATCGGCGAGGCGAATCGCGACCGAGAGGAATGTGCTGGCGCCGGTTGCCTCGTGCAGCGCGAGCGCGGCGCGGGCCATCGCCGCCTGGTCCTCGATCAGGCCGGGCGCGGTGACACGGCCCAGGCGCCATGCGTGCTCGACCCCGCCGTGGCTGCCGGTCATCTGAGTCAAGATGAAGTCGAAGGCCTGCCGCGCGCGGGCGAGCCACGCTGGCTGGTCGAACACCGCGGAGGCGCGTGCCAGGGCGGCGATTGCAAGCCCGTTCCAGTCCGCGAGCACTTTATCGTCCCAGCCGGGGCGAACGCGTTTTTCTCGCGCTCGGAACAATGTGTCCCGAGAGGTGGTCAGGGCGGCTTCCTCGGTTGGGGAACCCGGCGGTGACAGGCGGCGCAGGATCGTATGGCCTTCCCAGTTACCGTCCGGCGTGACGTCGTAAGCGCGCTTGAAGGCGGCGGCGCTGGACCCGAGCAGCGTGTCGATCTCGGCTTCGGTCCAAACGTAGAAGCGCCCTTCCTCTCGCTCACTGTCGGCGTCTTCCGAAGCGGCGAACGCGGCACGGCCGTCAACGCACGCGGCGGTCATGTCCCGCAGCAGCCAGCCAACGGTTTCCGCCGCGCGCTGCTGGTACAGCGAATTGGGCTGGTGGGCGTGAGCCAGCGCCAGCAACTCCAGAAGCTGTGCATTGTCGTAGAGCATCTTCTCGAAGTGTGGCACCAGCCAGATTTCGTCGGTGGAATAACGCGCGTAGCCGCCGCCGAGATGATCGTAGATGCCGCCTTGCGACATCCGTTCCAGCATTAGATGCAACGCATCCCGCGCCGCCGGATCCCCGGAGCGGAAAGAGTCCTGCCAGAGGAACCGGTAGATCGGCGGGTTGGGGAATTTCGGCGCGCCGCGGAGGCCTCCGTTATCCGGATCAGTGGTGCGGAGAAAGGCCCCCGAGACAGCGGTGAGCAGCGTCGGTCCGGGCGGATCGCCAGGGGAAACGGCGGCCTGTCCAGCCAGGAACCGCGTCAGTGCCGCAGTGTTCTGGGTGACGGTGTCAGCACCGGTGTGAAAGGCGTTGGCGACGCCTTGCAGCACCTGACGGAAGGACGGACGGCCCCAGCGAGGCTCCGGCGGAAAGTAGGTGCCTCCCCAGAAGGGTGTGCCGTCCGGCGTGGTGAACATGGTCAGCGGCCAGCCGCCCTGCTCCCCGAGCGCGTGCAGGGCGGACATGTAGATGTGGTCGATGTCCGGGCGTTCCTCGCGATCGATCTTGATGTTGACGAACAGGCTGTTCATCAACGCCGCGGTTTCCGGGTCCTCGAACAATTCGTGCGCCATGACGTGGCACCAGTGGCAGGCGGCGTAGCCGATCGACACCATGATCGGTTTGTTGGCCTGCTTCGCCTCGTCCAGCGCGGCACGTCCCCAGGGGCGCCAGTGCACCGGATTTCCGGCATGCTGGAGCAGGTACGGCGAGGTCTCTTGCCCCAGAAGGTTCTCCGGCGCGGCCATGACACGGCTCCCTGCGAGGTTGCCCTGGAGACATAGGGGCTGCGAGTCCGGATGCCACCCGGCGCTGCCCGACCATGGGGCGGCACGCGCGAGCGCATATTTGTTGAGGGATGGTTAACATTTCGCTGCCATCCTGTGTCGATGGTTGCCCCCACCGGCCCGCGCCGAACCGCCTATGCGACCGGGATCGCCGCCGAGGACCTAGCGTGCGCCGCGCTTAGGGCAGACGGCTGGACCATCCATGCGCGTCGCCTGCGCACCAAGGCGGGTGAGGTGGATGCGGTGGCGGAGAAAGCCGGCATCCTGGCACTGATCGAGGTCAAACATCGGCGATGCCTGGCCGAAGCCGCCGCGGCCATAACCACCAGACAGCAATCCCGGCTGCTTGGAGCCTGCGAGATCATCCTGGGAGATCATCCCGACTGGGGGATCAACGGCGTGCGCTTCGACGTGCTGCTGGTTGATCCCGCGGGCCGTGTCAGGCGCATCACCGACGCCTTCCGTTTGGGCGATCCGACCACCTGAGCCGCGCCTGAGCTATGTCGGTGGCTTAGCGGGTTCGAGCGGTCAGTTGGGCGCCGGGACCGGCTCCGATCAAATACATTGTGGCATCCCCGAACCATCGCGTCTCGAACGTCATTTTCACCGGGATGGGTGGGCCACTGGGGATCGCCGCCGCCAGCCAGGCGGAGCCGTGCATCGTCCTGGCGTCCTCGTCGTGGTCGTTGCCGAACTTGAACCCTGACAGCAGCCGACCCGCGAAGTCGCAGCGCAGAGCCCTGCCGACGAAACTGGAGCGGCTGGTCGGCTCCAGGACCTCCTCGCCAGCGGTTGACGCGTGTATCTCGGTAGCTCGCCTGCCATCGAAGGTCCGCACACTGGTCTCGCAACGACCGCTCTGCCCGACGTTGCGGATGAGTTCGACCAATGCGCTGAGCGTGTCGATCGCATTTTCACGCAGCGAATTGGGCACCTGCTCGCGCTCGACCTCGTTCGGCGGCACCAACTGGCGCACGCTCGGCAGGCCGTGCGCGTAGTCGATGTCGGCCACCCGGCGCTGTCCGCGCCACACGCCCTCGCCGAAGAAGCGCGACGGCACAGGATCCGCACCGTGCCAGGTTCCGCTCACCGTGCTGAGCTGATGGCCGCGATTGACCAGCCCGACGAATCCGGTCGTCTGGTAGGCGAGGTTCATCTGATAGGTGTAAGGGCCCAGGCCGAAACCAGCGTCGACCTCGGCCACCCGGAGGCCTGCCGCGTAAGTGGCATAACTTACATGCAACGAAGCGGGCGGTGACTGCCCGAGCGCGGCACAGGGCACCGCCAGCATCGAGAGCAAAAACGTATAAAGTTTCATGATACACCGGTATGGTAACAATGTGGCAAACACCAAAACGCTTGATTCAAAATCAAATCAGTAGAGGATGACTTTAAGCGTAACTCATTACGCTGCTGGATTCGTTATACTTCGACGCCCTGGACTGCCTCCTCCAGTTCCTGGAAAGTCGGCATGTGCTCGGTCGGCACCATCTTTCGTCCCGACTCGACGCTGACCTGAGGCGCGTTACCGTGAAGATGGGTGACCAGCACGGCGCGAATGACCTCAAGAAATTTGGCCTCCTCCTCGACGATTCCTTTCATTCTGGTAGAGAAAGGGCCGGCAAGCCCGTAGGCCAGCAGGATGCCCAGAAATGTTCCGGTCAGTGCGCCGCCAATCATGGCGCCCAGAATGGCCGGAGGCTGATCGATATGGGACATCGTCTTGATGACGCCCAGGACCGCGGCGACGATCCCAAGTGCCGGCAGCGCGTCGGCCATACTTTGCATGATATGCGAAGGATGAAGCTCTTCCATCAAGGTCTTCTTCAGTTCCCGCGCCATGACGTCCTCGATCTGGTTCGGGTCGTCAGCGTTCATACCGACCATGCGCAGGTAGTCGCAGATGATCGTGCTGGCGTGGTGGTTGGCCAGTATCTTCGGGAATTTCTGAAACGCGGGGCTGTCGGTCGGCTTTTCAATATGGACCTCCAACGCCATCGTGCCTTTCGTGCTCGCCAGGCGCACGAGGTAGAACAGCAGGCTGAGCAGATCGATGTAGTCTGCCTTGTGATAAGCCGCCCCCTTGAGCATCTTCCCGAACGAACCCAATGTGTGCTTCACATCGTGCATGCTGTTTGCCATCAGCATCGTGGCGATCGCGGCGCCGCCGATGGTCCACATCTCGAACGGCACCGCTTCGATGAGCGGCTCCATGCTGCCGCCCGACGCCAGGTAGCTACCCAGGACGCAGCCGAACAGAAGGACAATTCCGCCGATCGTCAGCATGGCATGTTTTCAGTTCGTCGCGGCAATGGATGCGGCAGGGCCAGGTTGCGAAGGGCTCAGTTGCGAGGTGCCGGGAAGCAACGGCTTGCCCGGGATCGCGCTGGCGGCGGCCGGCGGGCGCTTGGCGGTGGGAGTTGGCGCTGGCGCTGGTGTTGGCGATGGCGCCTCGCGCAGCACCAGGATTGCTATCCGACGGTTTGCGGCGGCCATCGGATCAGCCGGCAGCAATGGATCCCGGTCTGCAGCCCCGATCACTGATTTTATACGCGCTTCCGGGAAGCCGCCGTCGGTCAGCAATCGGCGCGTCGCGTTAGCGCGCTCGGCCGAAAGCTCCCAGTTGGTTCGATCAGGCCCCGGATACGGCTGGGCGTCGGTATGCCCGGCGATCGAAATCGGTTGCGTCAGGCGCATCAGCACCGGCACCACCTTTTGCATCAGCAGCCGGGCGCGCTCGTTAGGGGTGGCCGATCCGGAGGGGAACATGGGAAGCTTGATTTCGTCCATGATCTGGATGCGCAGCCCGTCCGGGGTCACATCGATCGCCAATTGTTTCGCCAAATCGGCCAGCGCGGGATCGGCCCGCACCGCTTGCCGGATCTGCTCCGCCGCTTTCTCGAACCCAGCCTTTTCCTGACGTGCTCGTTGCGCCTGGTCCGCCGCGGCCTGGTCCGCCTCCGTGTGGTCCGCGGCGGCCTGGTCCGATCGAGCTTGCTGGGCCGCGCCGTCGTCGGCGCCGTCAGCGTCGCGGTTCAGTTTCGCCGAGCCCCCGGTCCGCGCATCGTCCGGACCGCCCGGGCCAGGCAGACGACGAGTTCCGGCCTCTCCCAGGGACGGTTGCGTGGTCTCATCGTCGGCACCCTGATCCTCGATCATTGGTCCCTGCCCGACTCCCTCACCATCTCGGGCACGATGATATGAGGTCGTGACGGGGTCCTTTCCTTCCGCTGTCTGATCGGGCACCGGTGCCTTGCCAGTTATCGGCTGGACGGAGCCACGATCGGACACCAGCGCGCCTTCCTCGAACGCGGTGTGGCCACCAAACGGATCGCCGGTGCCGGAGGAAGCGTGGGACATCAAGTTGTTGGGACTGAAATAGTCGGCGAGGCCTTTGCGCTGATCCTCTGTGGTCGCGTTCAGCAGCCACATCAGCAGGAAGAACGCCATCATCGCGGTAACGAAATCGGCGTATGCGACTTTCCAGGCGCCGCCGTGATGGCCTTCCTCGCCGGTTTCGTATCTCTTGATGATCACTCCGCCGCGGGAGCCCTTTTTGCCGCGTTTGCCCGCCATGGCTGCCTCCGGAATTGCAGCACTATGGCGGGCAAACCTTAAGTCTTCGCTAATCCGTCGGGAAAAGACCGGTTCGGCGCTGGAAGCCAGATGCGGGCAGTACGTTCATATGGTCGAAAGTGTCCCGAGCACCGGCACAGGTTGATTTTTGGACCATGTCAGACACGGTCGGCGCCGGGACATCGGGGCTTTCGTGGTTTGGACCGATGTCTCGGGGGCGTGGATTCCCGGCCTCCGCTGGCCTCCGCCGAGGATGACGCGGAGGGGTCTATTTCAGCCAGCCCGCGAGCATCGCCAGCAGCAGCAGAGCCACGATGTTGGTGATTTTGATCATCGGATTGACCGCCGGCCCCGCGGTGTCCTTGTATGGATCACCCACCGTGTCGCCGGTCACCGCCGCCTTATGAGCCTCGGAGCCTTTGCCGCCGTGGTTGCCTTCCTCGATATACTTCTTGGCGTTGTCCCACGCGCCACCGCCCGAGGTCATCGAGATCGCAACGAACAGTCCCGTCACGATGGTTCCCAGCAGCATCGCCCCCAGTGATGCGAACGCCGCCGCTCGGCCGGCGATGATGTCGACAACGATCCACAGAACGATCGGTGCCCCCACCGGCAGCAGCGACGGCAGGATCATTTCCCGAATTGCCGCCTTGGTCAGCAGGTCGACAGCGCGGCCATATTCCGGCTTGGCGGTGCCTTCCATGATGCCGGGGATTTCACGGAACTGGCGTCGCACCTCGACGACGACCGACCCAGCCGCTCGGCCGACCGCGGTCATTCCCATGGCGCCGAACAGATACGGCAGCAGGCCGCCGATGAACAAGCCGACCACCACGTACGGGTTCTGCAACGCGAAGTCGACGTGCAGGTCCGGGAAATAGTGCGCCAAGTCCTGCGTGTAGGCGGCGAACAGCACCAGCGAGGCAAGTCCCGCCGATCCGATCGCATAGCCTTTGGTCACGGCCTTGGTGGTGTTGCCGACCGCGTCCAGGGCGTCCGTCGTGACCCGCACCTCGGCCGGAAGATCGGCCATCTCGGCGATGCCACCGGCGTTGTCGGTGACCGGGCCGTAGGCGTCCAGCGCTACGATCATGCCGGCCAGCGACAGCATGGTCGTCGCCGCCACCGCGATCCCGAACAGGCCGGCGACCATGTAGGTGATGACGATACCGACACAGATCACGATGACCGGCAGCGCCGTTGCCTCCATCGATACCGCGAGGCCCTGGATCACGTTGGTGCCGTGGCCGGTGGTCGAGCTCTGGGCGATGGATTTGACCGGGCGGTACTCGGTCGAAGTGTAGTACTCGGTGATCACCACGATCAGCCCGGTAACGCCCAGGCCAGCCAGGGCACAGACAAACAGTTCGAGTCCGTTGACCGATCCGCCAGCGGTCAGGTCCAGCGGCGCGGCAAAACCCGTGGTCAGCAGAATCACGACAGCGATGCCGATCACCGACAGGCCGCCGGTCACCAGCAGGCCGCGGTACAGCGCCTTCATGATCCCCCCGTCCGGCCCCAGCTTGACGAAGTAGGTGCCGGCGATCGAGGTCAGGATACAGATCGCGCAGATGCCTAACGGCAGCATCAGCAGCGAGTCGCGGACCGCGCCGGTGAACAGGATCGCGGCCAGCAGCATGGTGGCGACGATCGTCACGGCGTAGGTCTCGAACAGGTCTGCCGCCATGCCGGCGCAGTCACCCACGTTGTCGCCCACGTTGTCGGCGATGACCGCGGGGTTGCGGGGATCGTCTTCGGGGATGCCGGCCTCGACCTTGCCCACGAGGTCGGCGCCGACATCGGCTCCCTTGGTGAAGATGCCGCCGCCCAGGCGGGCGAAGATGGAGATCAGCGATCCGCCGAAGCCGAGTGCGACCATGGCTTCGAGGACGGGGCGGACATCGGCGTCGGGGCCGACGCCGGCGCGCAAATAGAAATAGTAGCCGGCGACCCCTAGCAGACCCAGGCCGACCACCAGCATGCCGGTGATGGCGCCGGATTTGAACGCGACCTCGAGGCCGGCGGCGACGCCGCGGCGGGAGGCCTGGGCGGTCCGCACGTTGGCCCGCACCGAGACGTTCATGCCGATATAGCCGGTCGCGGCTGACAGCACCGCTCCGATGAGAAAGCCGATCGCGGTGTGGATGTTCAGGATCAGCCACAGCAGGATCAGGATGACGACGCCGACCATGCCGATCGTCATGTATTGCCGGTTCAGATACGCCTTCGCGCCTTCCTGGACGGCGGCGGCGATCTCCTGCATCCGCGCCGTTCCGGCATCCGCCGCAAGCACCTGGCGGGTAGTGATCACGCCATAGGCCAGCGCCGCCAGGCCGCAGACCATGATCAGGATTTGAGACACGCTCATCCTGGTTTCCCCTCCTTGCCGTGCTTCAGCTTGTGCGCAAGACCGTGCCGAACCAACCGCATCATGAACCGGCGCGACGGTCGCGGCCGTTGATGGGCGCGTATGCCAGATGCTTGGGCATCGGGCAAATTCGATATCCCGATCGGCGCCGGGTCGCGGGCGAACATCCCCCGGTCCCAACCAGCGAGATGCCCGGATGGCCTGCTCAAACTTCCCGCGACGATCGTGCCATCTTCCCCTCGTTGTATTCATCTGCGTATAACGCTGCGCGCAGCGGGGTGGGCACCTGCTCGCGAATGCACATTGCTTCGACGGAGCAGTCAGCACCGGGCCGCCCGACCAATATCCCCGACCATCATCCCACTGGGAGGAAACCATGCGACACGTCAACCTAAAGCTCGGGTTGCCGCCGTTCACCTTGGCCCTGAGCGCTTGCGCTCTCGGCCTGCTCTGCGCCGGCGCCGCCAGCGCGGGCAGCGTAACAATACCGGGGTCGACCGACTTCCCCGAGAGCATGACCGCGACAGCCGATGGCATCATGTTCTTCAGCAGCCTGGCGGGCGGGCGAGTTTTCAGGTCCGCTCCGGGCGCCTCGGAAGCATCCGAGTGGATCAAGCAAGGCACCAACGGGCTCGATTCGACGCTTGGGGTGCTGGCCGACGAGAAGAGCGGCACGCTCTATGTCTGCTCGGTGGATTTGTCGGGGGGCGGCATCATCATCCCGACCGGCGCGACCCCCGGTGCGCTGAAAATGTTCGACCTCAAGACGGGCGCTCCGAAGGGCAGCGCGGACCTGCCGCCCTCGCCTTTGCCGAAATCAAACCCGCTGTGCAATGACATTGCGGTCGCCCCGGATGGCACGGTCTATGTCACCGATTCCTTCTCGGGCCATATCCTGCGTATGAAACCCGGCGGAAAGGAACTGGAGGTCTGGGCGCACGACCCGCGCTGGGACGTTGCCGGGGCGCCGCAGCTCGACGGCATCGCGGTGGTCGGGAACAACGTCTATACGAACATCTTCGAGGGCGACGGGCTGTATCGCGTCGCGGTCAAACCCGACGGCGGCGCGGGAGCTGTCACCAAACTGCAAACGTCGCAGCCGTTGTATCACTCCGACGGGTTGCGCGCATATGGGTCGGACAAGTTGCTGATGGTCGAAGGCGAGACCAAAGGAACTCTGGATGTCATTTCGCTGAGCGGCGACAACGCGAAGATCGAGGTGGTCAAGGGTGGTTTTGAGGGGCCGGTGTCGCTCGCTCAGGTTGGCGACACCGTCTATGTGCTCGATGTGCCGCTGAAATACCTGTTTGACCCGAAGATGAAGGGCAAGACCCCGCCGCCGTATACCGCCTCTCCGGTCAAGGTGAACCCGTAGGCCGCGGCTGCCCGGCGGCGAGTAAACCCCATGTGGATTTGCTCTTGACGCTGAGGCAGGAACAGATGCCAATTTGTCTTCCTCACCCGCCGAGCGGCCGAAGGCTTACGCGTTCGGCCGTGACCTCCCGTCATGCGCGGCGGCCTTGAACGTCGACCGCTTTAGGAACACTAACCAGATGGGGGAAGAAGGTTCGATGCGATCGCGAACACGCTTGTTGCTGGCGGTCGTGCTGAGCCCCCGCCAGGTCAACCTGCGTCGCGGGAGGGGAAGCTGATTTGCCGAACGACCGCACGGATGGCGGACCCGGCTCCGATTCCACTTGCAAGCGATTGCGATCAGGACCGAGCGGCTCCTGATCGCGTTCCACCACGACGGCTTTGTCCACCCAGGATAAAGCGAGCCCGCAACACGAAGGGAACGCGAATGCGACAGAGTAAAGGATTGGCGGCATTGTTGGCGCTGGGGACGGCGTTGGCCGCCGCACCGGCGTTGGCGCAGACCACACAGGAACTGGAGGCGACGAACCCGAACCCGAACGACTGGCTGAGTTACCACGGCACGTACAAGGGATACGACTATAGCGGCCTCGACCAGATCACCGCCGACAATGTGAAGGATCTGCAGGTCGCCTGGATGCATTTCCCGGGGAAGACCACACGCGGCATTGAATCGATGCCGTTGGCCAAGGACGGCATCCTTTACTATTCCGGCTCGTTCAGCCGGGTCTTCGCGCTGGACGGTGCCACCGGCAAGGTGCTTTGGACCTACACGCCAGAGCTCGACGACCAGTTGGTCGCTCGGCAGACCCACTCACCCTATAACCGCGGCATGGCCATGGGCGAGGGCAAGCTGTATGTCGGCACGGTCGACGGACGGCTGATCGCGCTAGACATCAAGACCGGGAAGCCGGCCTGGGACACCAAGCTCATCGACTCCCAGAAACTGACGGTCGGCTTCACGGGCGCGCCGATCTTCGCGCGCGGCACCGTTATCATCGGCGCGCAGGGCGGCGAATGGCCGTACCGCGGCCCGATCTTCGCGGTCGACGCGGCGTCCGGCAAGAAGAAGTGGGAATTCTTCACCTCCGGCGGCACGCCCGAGGCGATGAAGACCTGGGGCAACGACACCTGGCGCGTCGGCGGCGGCGGCGGCTGGATGCCCGGAACCTACGATCCACAGACCAATGCGGTGTGGTGGGGCGTCGCCAATCCCGATCCGCTGTATGACTGGGCCGGATCTGACTGGCAGAAGACCGGCGCGCGGCCGGGTGACAATCTCTACACCAGCTCAGTGATCGCGCTCGATCTCGATACCGGCAAACTCAAATTCTACCACCAGGAACTGCCCCACGATAACTGGGACTTCGACAGTGCGATCGGCGAGTTCATCTCGATCGACCGCGACGGCAAGCAGCTGATGGTGCACCCGAACAAGAGCGGCTACATCTTTGTCTATGACCGGGGTGACGCGAAGATCGAGAACGTCTGGCCGATCATGAAGGCCTCGAACTTCGTCAAGGGTATCGACCCGAAGACCGGCGAACTGATCGGGCGGCGCGACTTCTCTGCCGGTCCGCAGAGCGAGCCGCTTTGTCCGGCGATCAGCGGCGGCGTGAGCTGGAACAGCGGCGCTTACAGCCCGAAGACGGGGCTTTGGTACAAGATCGGCAACGAGTGGTGTATGACACTCGACGTGAAAAAGACCACGCCGATCACCGAGCCGCAGGTGCAGTTGAACATCGGCGCGGAGTTCAAATTCGTGCCTCCGCCGGGCGGACAGATCAGCGGTCACCTTGACGGACGTGATCCGGTCACCGGGGAGCTGAAGTGGCAGGTGTCGTTCCCGCAACCGCCGCTGGCAAGCCTGCTGGCCACCGCGGGCAACCTCGTGTTCCTGCCGGATGCGGCGGGCATCACGCATGCGTATAATGCCGAGACCGGCAAGGAGCTGTGGTCGCACAACGACGGTATCGGCCATACTGGCGGCATCATCAGCTACTCCGCGGGCGGCAAGCAGTATATCGCTGTCGCGGCGGGCTGGGGCAGCCTGGCGGGCGAAGGCTACGGCGCGCTGTTCGGTATCGAGCCCTGGAAGTCCATGCCGACGGATGCCGGCGCAATGATCGTCTACGCCCTGCCGTCCAGCCATTGACAGACAGCGGCGGAAGGTAATGTCAACAGGAGCGGGGGTCATGCCCCGCTCCACCTTTTTTGAGACGGATGCATATGGCAGGTATCAGAGGGTTGCTTCCCGGGATCGTGTACGGGCTTGCACTGATGGCCGGGGCGCTGGTGGCGGGTCCCGTGTTGGCCGATGACGCGCCTGCCCAGGGCGATGCGGCGCGGGGTGCCCAGGTGTTCGCATCGAACGCATGCGGTTTTTGTCACGAGAGCGGCGGCAAGTCGGCTGGCCGGGGACCCAAGCTGATGGGCACCGCGCGCGATGACCAGTTCATCACGTTCCGTCTCCAGCACGGCAAGGAAGCGGCGATGCCGGCGTTCGGCGCGACGCTGACGCCCGAGCAGATCCTTGATCTCATTGCCTATATCCGTTCGCTGAAGGAGTGACCGGTGCAATGAGACTGCTGGTTTTGGTGGCGCTGCTGTCAGGCGCTGGTTTGCTGGCGCCGCCGGCAGAGGCGCGGACGCTCGAGATCATCCGCGGGCGGGGCGAGATCGGCCAGTGCGCGCACCCGAACGCGCTGCCGTTCTCCAGCCGCAAGGGCGACCCGTCAGGGTTTCAGATAGAGCTCGGGGAGGCGATTGCGAAACAGGTCGGGGTGGCGCTGGCACCGATCTGGATCATTGGCGGGCATCAGTTGCGGCGAGCTGGATGCGATATCGTGACCGACGCGATCGCCCAGCCCGAGGTGCAGGACGAGGCCGGGTTGCAGCTCTCGAAACCCTATTACCGGACCGGCATCGTATTGGCGGTTCGGCCCGACAGCCCGATCACCAGCGTCGACGTGATTGATCGGAACGCCAAGGTCGGCGTGATGGGCAGCTCGATCGCCTCCATGATATTCAATAAACGCGGCCTGACGACCTCGGTGTTCGGCTTCGAGGATGAGATGTTGCAGGCGCTTGCCGACAAGGAGATCGACGGCGCGGTGGTCAGCCAGGCCGCGGTCGGTTATTTCAACGTGACGCATCCAGGCCAGGCTCTCCGGCTCGTGGATATCGATACACTCGACCCTTCGTTCAGTTGGAACGTCGCGATCGGAATGTCGAAGCCCGACGACAAGCTGCGCGCCGCGATTGACAGCGCACTCGACCACCTGAGCGCGGACGGGTCGATCAAGCGCATCTATGCCAAGTACGGCATCGACCTGCACCCGCCCAAGTAGCCGGAACCGATCGGGGCAACAGTTCATCCCCGTGCCCCCGCCTCCGCAGGGATAAGCTTGGCACGCGGACCGACGTCTTCCTCTCGTCCGCACATCACTAGTCTTGGATGGATCGCCCCGCCTGCACCAAGGCTTGTCTCTGGGCAGGCGGGAAAGCGGGATCAACGGCCGCCGCTATTAGTCCTCCAGTTTGAAGCCGGCCTTGAGGGTCACCTGGTAGTTATTGACCTTGCCCGCATCGATGCGGCCTCTGATCTGCGTCACCTCGAACCAGCCGAGGTGGCGCACTGTCTCGCCGGCCTTGGATATGGCTCCGTCAATCGCTTTGCTGATGCTCGCTTCGGACGTGCCGACGAGTTCGATGACCTTATAAACACCCTCAGTCATAGCGATGCCTCCCTGTGTCCTCGCTTTAGATGCGAGAATTTGACCTTAGCCTATCGCGCGCCTTGACGGCAGTGGGGTGCCGGGCGGCGTCAAAAGTATGAATGGCTAATTGATCGGAATCGCGTAAGCGGTAGCGCGAATAACGCGGGTATTCTAATGGGTCTCGCATTGACACTCGCCTGACGGAACGGCACGCTTTTTCTACAATGGACAGGCCTAAAGGTCTGACTACACGAGGGGAA
This sequence comes from uncultured Alphaproteobacteria bacterium, assembly GCA_963758415.1. Lineage (GTDB taxonomy): Bacteria > Pseudomonadota > Alphaproteobacteria > Acetobacterales > Acetobacteraceae > Rhodopila. Next base: position 515,545 of record CAVWVL010000003.1, read on the forward strand.
CACGACCATGCAGCGGAAGAAACTGTCGCGCCGGAAGATCATGACGGGCGTCGCCGGCGTAAGTGCGGCGAGCATCCTCCACTGGCCCGCCAGCGCGGCTGAATTTTCCTGGAAATATGGCTCGGTTCTGCCGATTACCCACCCCATGGTCGCCCGTGTGGCCGAGGCGGCGCCCAAGATCAAGGAAGCCACCGGCGGCCGCTTCGAATACGCAGTCTATCCAAGCAGCGCGCTGGGCGGCGACACCGCGATGCTCGCCCAGACGATCTCCGGGGCGTTGCAGATGTATTCGCTTGCCGGCGACATCCTGGCCCCGCGTAATGCGTCCTTTGGTATCCTGGGCATCGGCTTTGCGTTTCCGGGCTATGGCCCGAATTGGGAAGCGGTCGACGGCGAGGCAGGCGCGTGGATTCGCGGCCAGATGGAGAAGCAGGGCCTGTTCGCTCTGGAGAAAACGTTCGACCACGGTTTCCGCAACATCACCTCTCGCGTCAAGCCGATCAATACGCCCGATGACCTGGCTGGCATGAAGATCCGTCTGCCGGTAGCCCCAACCCTGATTGCCCTGTTCAAGAGCCTCGGCGCCTCGCCCGTCGCGCTGAACTTCGGCGAGGTCTACAGCGCCCTACAGACCGGAATCGTCGATGGTCAGGAAAATCCGCTGCAACTCATCGACGAGGCGAAGTTCTACGAAGTGCAGAAATACGTCAGCATGACCCGGCATTCGTGGATATGCATTTACTCCGGTTTCAACCTGGCCGCGTGGAAGAAGCTTCCGCCGGATATCCAGGATACGGTTGGGCACTTCTTGACCGAAGCGGCGACGCAAGAACGTGACGACTGGCAAAAGCTTATCGATACCGAACAGAAATCGCTGCAAGGTCACGGCATGATATTCAACACCCCCGAAATCGAGCCGTTCCGCGTACTGGCCCGCAAGAATGGTTTTTATATAGATATGAAAAAGAAAATGGGCGACGAGGCCTGGGCGCTGCTGGAAAAATATGCAGGCAAGCTGGCCTGAGGGAGGTAGCCGGTATGACGATGGGTCTGACCACCTCGTCTGGACTCGAAGCCACCGATCGTTCGGGACTGCGTCACGTCGCCTTTCTGCTGGACCGCGGCATCGGGCTGGTCACTGAAGGCCTCGGCGCCGCGATCGTGGTGGCCGAGACCTGCATCCTGTTCGCCGGCGTGGTGTCCCGCTACGTGTTCAACAGCCCGCTCTTCTGGACCGACGAGCTGGCGAACTTCCTGTTCCTGTGGCTCTCGATGCTGGGAACGGTGGTGGCGTTACGCACTGATGGGCACATGCGGCTGACCACCCTGGTCGGCTGGGTGCGCCCTAATCTTGGCAGCTGGTTCAACTCGGTCGCCGCGCTGGTGGTGATCGCGTTCGTGCTGCAGATTCTCAGGCCTGCCTTCACCTACCTTGACGAGGCGCAGTACACCGAGCTGACCTCGCTGGGCATATCGGAGGGCTACCGGGCGGTCTCGCTGCTGTTCGGCATGAGCCTCGCTGCGATCATCGCCATCCTGCGCCTGATCGAGAACACCACCTGGCGGGATTTCCTGCTCGCGGTGCTGGTGGTGGCCGGCGTCAGCCTGGTGCTGTGGTATTTTCAGACGCAACTGACGACCATGGTGTTCGGGAGCCTGTTCATCTTCTTCGTCGTGCTGGTCGGAGCTTGTGTCGCCATCGGCGTGCCGATCGGGTTCGCCTTCGGCATCGCCACCATGTCCTACCTGATGACCACCACCGACATGCCGCTGTCCGTCGTTGTCAACCGGATGGATGACGGCATGTCGAACCTGCTGCTGCTGTCCGTTCCGATGTTCGTCTTCCTTGGCCTGCTGATGGAGATGACCGGCATCGCCAGGGTCATGGTCGCCTTCCTGGTGGCGCTGGTCGGGCACGTGCGCGGCGGACTGTCCTACGTGCTGCTGGGGGCGATGTATCTGGTTTCCGGCATTTCGGGTTCGAAAGCCGCCGACATGGCGGCCGTGGCGCCAGTGCTGTTTCCCGAGATGCGCCGGCGCGGGCAGCATCCGGGCGAACTGGCCTCGCTGCTGGCAACCTCCAGCGCGATGTCGGAAACGATCCCGCCGTCGCTGGTGCTGATTACCATCGGCTCCGTCACCAATGTCTCTATCTCGGCTTTGTTCACCGGCGGCCTTATGCCCGCGCTGGTCGCGGCGATCGCGCTGGTGGTGGTGGCGTGGTGGCGTTCGCGCAAGGAGGATACCGGCGGGCGCCGGCGGGCTCCGTCGAAGGAAATTTTTCGGACCCTGCTGATCGCCCTGCCCGGCCTGACGCTGCCCTTCGTCATCCGCTTTGCCGTGGTGCGTGGGGTGGCGACGGCGACCGAGGTTTCGACCGTGGGCGTGGTCTATACCGCGCTGCTGGGGCTGCTGATCTACCGCCAGTTCGACTGGCGGCGGATCTACCCGCTGCTGGTGGAGACCGTGGCGCTAACTGGCGCGGTGATGCTGATTGTCGGCACCGCCACGGCGATGGCTTGGGCGCTGACTCAGTCCGGGTTCTCCAACTGGCTGGTGGCGGGAATGTCCAGCGTGCCGGGCGGCCGCGCAGGTTTCCTGGCCATCACCATCGTGACCTTCATCTTCCTGGGCAGCGTGCTGGAAGGAATTCCGGCGATTCTGCTGTTCGGCCCGTTGCTGCTGCCGGTCGCCCGGGCCATGGGCGTGCACGAGGTGCACTACTCGATCATCGTGATTCTGGCGATGGGAATCGGGCTGTTCGCGCCACCTCTGGGTGTCGGGTTCTACGGCGCCTGCGCGATTGGCAAGATCTCGCCGGATGACGCGCTGTGGCGCATCTGGCCGTATATTTTTGCTCTGGTGGTGGCGTTGGTGATCGTTGCCGCGGTGCCGTGGTTGTCCATCGGATTTCTGTAAGGGCCTGCAGGGGGAAAAACCGATTCGGTTATTTCTCAGCGGGCTTTGAGGAGTGGCGAAACGCGGGAGCAAAACGCTGGACTGTTCCGAGTGGCCGGCGATGACTTCCATGGCCCGGGAGACATGCCCCCCCAGTTGCTGGTGGTTGACATCCTGAAACTGAATCGAACCGGTGCCGTCCTGGTCGCGACCAACGGCTTCTTTACCAGCGACGCCATTCAAGCAGGGGCGTGGAGAAATAACGCGACCGTGAAAAGGGTGCACCGAGCGTCAGGGCTTAACCATCCGCAATAGCGTCGCGGCATGCTCAATGTCATTGTCAAAGTGTAGATCGTGGCCGTCCGCGAACGCAATATAGCCATATATTTGACGATTGTCCAAGTATTGCGTGACCCCAGCCTTCCGGGCGCTGTCCGAGAAAATGACATAATCATTACGAGAGGTCCCGTCGTCGTATGTCAAAGCGCTTATCTTATCGGCGCGGACGAGATAAGTGCTGTTGACCACAGGGACTTCTTGCACACCCCGGATCCAGCGATTCAGTATCCAAAAATATTGGTCGCACTGGCGGTAATATCCGTTGGCATCAATATCGGAGTGATAGTTCGAATAGAAATCGCCTGGCCCGATGGAACGTAGAAAGGGGGCGACAATCGGTAGATTGAGCGCAACCAACTCGCGCAATGTACCGGGCCGTATGAAATTGTCCACGTCAGCGGAAAAGTAGAAATCGCACTGTCGCTCCAGAGTACGGCGCAGGCTGACCTGGCGGATCTGCCCGAGGACACCGAACCGCGTCGGGTTCCATTCATGAACACCGAACGCTTCAACGCGCGGTCCGACTTCCTCGGCATCGAATTCAACACCGGCGTAAAGATGGCCGACCTGGCTCACCCATTCACGCAAGAGAGATTCGGTCCTGTCGGTGTTGTTGTTTGTCCGGATGTACAAAAAAATCGATGATTTTGGATAATCAATCGCGTCCATACATTCCAAATATAGTGGAAGCTGCAGTTCTTTTTGTTTTGCGAGAATGGCGATCAAGACCCGGGGTGAGGCGCTGGGCGGGGCCGAGCACGGGGACTTCTCGGGCGTTCCTGGGTGCTGCCGTGTGAAGTCTTCAGAGGCGAACGAACCTAGATCATGATCTCTCGGCAGGCGGTCGTTCGCGGAACGCGCATTGGCGATCGCGCGTTGCGTGTCGTGTTCCGACAGTTTGCCTGTGGCGAGCAGCTTCAGGCTGGCATCGATGCAGTCGCGGTAGCGTCCAGACCAATAGGCGTTGACGGAAAATTCGTCCAGGAGGCCGGTTTCATAGACCCCGGGCTCGACGAACAGCGCGTCGGTCGGCATGGAAATATTCAGGCCGCGTTTCGCGAACTGATATCCCTGATCGCCGCGGCCTTTCTGGCGGCAGAACCGACTTGCCGCATGCAATGCCTCGGCGCGGGTCGGCAGTGCATCCGAAGCACGCAGATAGGCATCGATCACTTCCTGCTCAGGATGGCCCAGTTGCTCTTTCATCTGAGCCGCACGATAGAGGCTGATAAAGACTTCCTCTTGCCAGAAGCCCAGTTCGGCCCGAGCCAAGTCATGTTCCAGTGCGCTTTCCCGGTCGCCGCAGTCGCGATAACTCTGCGCCAGATAAAATCTATAGCGCGCGCGCAGAAATGGGCTCGATTCCGTTTCCAACGCAGCTTCGAGAACCGCGACGTCGCGTCTGTACGTCTGTGGGTCTCTCCGACGCGCGCCGTCGTGGTTGCGCCGCATCCGGATGACCGAGAGATGCTCGGCGGCGGCCGCGCCGTCACAGGTGAGATATTCGTGCAGCACGCCTTCATAGCGCCAAGGCAAAATACTGCGGACTATCTGCGGTCTCCGGTAGACCACTCCCGCGTCATCGATCGCTATCGAATATGCATCTGCGGTCAGGGCGGGAATGGTGATGGCGGCTGGGATCTCCAGCGTATCGTCGGCGTCGATGATGAGCGTGTAGTCGCTTTTCTGGCGAGCCAGATGCAGTGCTTCCGAGCGATTGAACGCGAAATCCCGCCAGGGTCGCTGGTGCAGTTCGCCGGGCAGGTCGCGCAGGTGCTCGCAAATTATGTCCTGAGTGCCGTCGGTCGATCCCGTATCGACGATCACCCAGTGACTGATGATAGGACGCACGCTATCCAGGCACCTGCGAATAACGCTGGCCTCGTTCTTAACGATCATGTTCAGGCAGAGCGTTTGGCGGGGTCGTTGCATTTAGAACAGTGCCAGTACGCGGTGGCGATTTTCGAGGCGCGGTCCCGAAAACGCACCGCTTGCCAATCGCGGAGAGGCCGAGCGATTGATCATCGTCCTAAGAGGATCACAATGCGGGTTTCGATGCGGCCATGATCGGTATCCACGGGTGGCTTGATCGCGGTTACTTTGCACTGGGTTAACCTGAGGAAGGCTGTTCTTAACGTAGCCACCGTCTTCCGCCAATTGATTTCATCGGAAATCAGGCCTGCGCGCAAGAGGCTCGGTTCTCACCACGCCGCCAGATGCGCAGGCCCCTTCCGATAAAGAACATGAAAAGCGGGCGTTCAGCAGCCGATCTTTGCGGTTACGTGTTCAGTGACCAAGCCACCTCAAATGTTGCGTGTCAGCTTCGCAGGTTGGGAGCGCGGCAGCGCCCGCGCAGCCGGTGGGGTTTACCGAAGCGCCCATCGCCATGGTTTGGGTCGAATTGGTGGCGGGCGAATGCGATCCCCAATGGGGCACGACATCGGTCTGGGTCAATGCTGCACCCCAATTCCGCATAAGGCTTCGTGTCGACTGCTCTCGGCCACTCAGAGCGTTGTCAATCGCTGCCGCGAAGCGCCCATCGGTGCGCGCGAGGTTCCCGATGAAGCGCAGACATTCGCTCGCGGAGACATGATCAATCCAGCCCGACGGGGCGTTTTTACCCTCGTCGTCGCAGGTTTGTGGAGGCGCTTTCGGCGCGGGGCGACTGTCGCCGTCATTGTCACGAGTCTGGTAGTGGCCTTTGGTGTAGCGGCCGTCGTCGTCGTCGTCACAGGCTTGGCGATTGCCTGTCGTCGCGCGGCGGCTGCCATCGTCATCGCCATGCGTTTCATGGTGGCCTTTCGTTGCGGGACGACTGTCGTCGTCATCGTCACGGGTCTGATAGTGACCTTTGGTGTGGCGGCCGTCGTCGCCGTCGTCACAAGTCTGGCGATTGCCGGTCGTCGCGCGGCGGCTGTCGTCGTCATCGCCATGTGTTTCATGGTGGCCTTTCGTCGTGGGGCGTTTGTCGTCGTCATCACCGCAAGTTTGGTGGTTGCCTTTCGGCGCGGGGCAACTGTCGCCGTCATCGTTACGAGTTTGATAGTGACCTTTGGCATGGCGGCTATCGTCATCATCGTCACGAGTTTGATGGCTGCCTTTCGTCGGGGGAAGGCACTCAACGCCAAGAGGTCCTGTCGGTCCGGAATGTTCGTTGCCGACGGCTCCCGTCGCTCCGGTGTCACAGAGCGGGCCGCCGCCCCCTGCGCCACTACCGGTATCACATGTCGAGCCGTGACCGCCCGGGGCACCTGGCTTACCAGTATCACAATCATACGCCGAACCTGTGCCGCCGGTGGCTCCAGTGCCCCCGGTCGCACCTGTGCCGCCAGTCGCGCCCGTTCCGCCAGTCGCACCTGTGCCGCCTGTGGCTCCAGTGCCGCCAGTCGCACCCGTTCCGCCGGTGGCTCCGGTGCCTCCGGTCGCGCCCGTGCCGCCGGTCGCGCCTGTGCCGCCTGTCGCACCCGTGCCGCCTGTCGCACCCGTTCCGCCGGTGGCTCCGGTGCCCCCAGTCGCACCTGTGCCTCCGGTCGCGCCCGTGCCGCCGGTCGCACCGGTGCCGCCGGTCGCGCCTGTGCCTCCTGTCGCACCCGTTCCGCCGGTGGCTCCGGTGCCTCCGGTCGCGCCCGTGCCGCCGGTCGCACCGGTGCCGCCGGTCGCGCCTGTGCCGCCTGTCGCGCCTGTGCCTCCTGTCGCACCCGTGCCGCCGGTCGCGCCTGTGCCTCCCGTCGCACCCGTGCCGCCGGTCGCGCCCGTGCCGCCGGACGCACCCGTTCCGCCGGTGGCTCCGGTGCCCCCAGTCGCACCCGTACCGCCTGTCGCACCCGTGCCACCAGTGGCTCCAGTTGCTCCTGTGCCGCCGCTAGCTCCCGTGCCGCCGGTCGCACCCGTACCGCCTGTCGCACCTGTGCCACCCGTGGCTCCTGTGCCGCCTGTCGCACCCGTGCCACCCGTGGCCCCCGTGCCGCCGGACGCACCCGTTCCGCCGGTGGCTCCAGTGCCCCCAGTCGCACCGGTACCGCCTGTCGCACCCGTGCCACCCGTGGCCCCCGTGGCTCCTGTGCCGCCGGACGCACCCGTTCCACCGGTGGCTCCGGTGCCCCCAGTCGCACCCGTACCGCCTGTCGCACCCGTACCGCCTGTCGCACCCGTGCCACCGGTGGCCCCCGTGGCTCCTGTGCCGCCGGACGCACCCGTTCCGCCGGTGGCTCCAGTGCCCCCAGTCGCACCGGTACCGCCTGTCGCACCTGTGCCACCCGTGGCTCCTGTGCCGCCGGATGCACCCGTTCCGCCGGTGGCTCCCGTGCCGCCAGTCGCACCCGTACCGCCTGTCGCACCCGTGCCACCGGTGGCCCCCGTGGCTCCTGTGCCGCCGGACGCACCCGTTCCGCCGGTGGCTCCAGTGCCCCCAGTCGCACCGGTACCACCTGTCGCACCTGTGCCACCCGTGGCCCCCGTGGCTCCTGTGCCGCCGGATGCACCCGTTCCGCCGGTGGCTCCCGTGCCACCAGTCGCACCCGTACCGCCTGTCGCACCCGTGCCACCGGTGGCCCCCGTGGCTCCTGTACCTCCAGATGCACCCGTTCCGCCGGTGGCTCCTGTGCCCCCAGTCGCACCTGTGCCCCCAGTCGCACCTGTGCCGCCTGTCGCACCCGTGCCGCCCGTGGCCCCCGTGGCGCCTGTGCCGCCGGACGCACCCGTTCCGCCGGTGGCTCCTGTGCCGCCCGTGGCTCCCGTTCCGCCAGTCGCACCTGTACCGCCAGTCGCACCGGTGGCTCCGGTGGCACCTGTGGCTCCGGTCGCCCCGGTGGCTCCGGTAGTGCCGACTGAAGTTACTACCTGAACGGTATAGTCACCATTGACTGTGGGATCGGCTCCAAGTGTCTGAATCGTCCCGGCCTGATTGAACACCCTGATGTTTGCGGGGTCATCACCGGATGGAAGATTAACGAGATCAGCATAAGAAAAGAGCAGCCCTGGGTTAGTGCTAGCCGCCGCCGCGGCTGTGATGTTCGACGCGCTACCCAGTGGGATATAATTAGAACCATCTTTGTAAAAGATGAACTCTGTCGTACCGCTGGTATCATTGCCATCAACTTCGACTAGTGTGGAGCTCATTTTTGCAAACCTCATTTAGGGGCAGCGGAAGGTGGTAGCGCCAGTCTCGACAAGTCTCGACAACGGGCAGACAAACGTGCCGCGGCCGAGGTGACGTATTGTTCTGATAGAGACCAAATGCCGGATGAATATCGGGCCCGGACGATTTTTCCCTCAGCAGAGTTTCATATACTTTCTTAATGTGCTTTACTGAGCGCTGATCCTTCCAGCAATTAACTGGTTTAGGATCTGGAGTGATTTCCAATGAAACTTTCAGCATCACGGCGCAATCAACGACCGGTGGACTTCTCGATCAGCCAAAATCTCCTTGCTCGTAAGCTTTCCCTGTTCTCACCTTTATCAAAGTCAGACAGGCAAGTGCTCGATGTGCTGGCTCTTGGTGACGAGCGCTTTCCAGCCGATGTCGATATTATTACGGAAGGCGAATCACCGAGGTCGGTATTTTGGATCAAAGGGGGATTGGCTGTACGCTACCGTGGATTGCCACGGGGTGGTCGCCAGATAATGACGTTCCTCATACCGGGGGACCTGTGTGATGAGCATGCGTTCGTGGTAAAGGCGATGGATCACTCTATCGGCACTATCACTCCGGTCTGCATCGCACCGATTTCCCGAGAAAGCATGATGGAGCTGTTTTCGCACCGTCCCCGGATCTCCGCTGCGCTCTGGTGGAGTTCGCTTCAGGAAAAGGCAATACTACGCGAGCGGATCGTCTCCCTCGGCCGTCGCGACGCGCGCGGCCGCCTGGCCTACCTGTTGTGCGAGCTCTTCTGGCGACACGAGGCCGTCGAACTGACGAACGGGGAGAGCTTTCATTTGCCGCTTACTCAGACCGAACTTGGTGATACGCTTGGCCTCACTCCAGTTCATATCAACCATGTGCTCAAGGAATTCCGTTCACAGGCTCTGATCGCCATGAGGCACAAGGTACTTTATTTGTTAGACGTTCCGGCGCTCCAGCAAATTGCCGGTCTCAGCAAGGACTACCTCCAGTTGAGCGGGGCCTCGGATGAACTGGCAGGCTACTTCGACAGCCTGGAAGTCGAAGAACAGAAGCTCCGGTAAGAACTCGCTTATCCCGCCATGCCATTTTTCCGCATAAGCCGGTGGTGTGTGTGTGTGATCCGGATCACAGACGCCCTCGCCCCGCAGATGATGAAATCCCTCAGCGAGAGGAGCAGGGCCAGTGGGGGAAGTGATCGAATTCGCATCATTCGTGAAGCGGACCGTTACGGAAGGCGACGCCTGTCCGGCAGACGTTGGCGAGACGAAAGCCGAAGATCAGTTGATTCGTCTGATCAGCCGCCTGATGGACGATGGCTATTCGCTGCCGGACATCGCGGGGTTCCTACGCGAACAGGCTGAGCTACTGGAGCAGATATCGGAGCGCCTGGCGCAGGAGGCGGCGGCCTATCGACCGGGCGAACCGCCGTAGCGACGGTTTCGTAAGCACGCAGGAGCTATACAACTGATGCAACGCGGGCTATGATCATCGCATGTCAACATACACGATCGTGCCGCCAAAACAGCCGCAGGGCGGGTATCTCATTCAGATCGTTGGCGACGATGGTGCGCGGCAGACTATGCTCGGGTTCGACTCGGAAGCTCAGGCGGAGGCGTGGATCGAGGCGGATCGACGGCGGGACGCGCAGCGGGTGGCGGCGGAATAGGCATCCCGTCTGTACCGAGCACGCGACGACCGCCTTGAGCAATCAACGATCGGTTGCGTCGCTGGTGGTTGCATTTTGACTTATCCCGTTGAGTTTTTCGATCAGCGACGGCAGCTCGCTGGCAAGCCGTGGCGGGCTGAAGACGGAGCCTTGAACCTCGGAGCACCCCTCCTTTCTTAGTTTATCGAGTTGTTCCAGGGTTTCGACACCCTCGGCGGTGGTGATCATATTCAGATTGTGACCCAAACCCGTGACCGCGCGTATGATAGCTATCGCATTGTCGTTCTTCACCAGATCTCTGACGAATGACTGATCGATCTTGATCTTGTCGAATGGAAAGCTTCGCAGATAGCTCAAGGAGGAATAACCGGTTCCGAAATCATCCAATGCGATGGCAATCCCCATGGCGCGAAGCTGATGCAGCGTGTCGAGGGTGCTGGGGGTGTCCCGCAGCAGGACCAGTTCGGTGATTTCCAGCTCCAGCCGGTCGGGCCGCAGTCCCGATCCGTCCAGTTCAGAAATGATCGTGGCGAGGAGATTGCCTTTCCTGAACTGGATCGGCGAGAGGTTCACCGCTAGTTTGATGTCGGTTGGCCATCTCCCAGCCTCGGCGCATGCGGTCCGCAACACCCACTCGCCGATCGTAACGATCACGCCTGTCTCCTCGGCAACGGGAATGAACTCGGAAGGCAGGATCAGGCCACGAATCGGATGGTGCCAGCGCAGCAAGCCCTCGAACGCTGTGATCCTGCCGGTGGCCAGATTGACCAGCGGCTGGTAGTGGATCTCGAACTCGTTGCGGACGATTGCGGCTTGCAGATCGAGCTCAAGTGCCCGGCGCAACTGGATGCGTGCGTCCATCTCCGGTTCAAAGAACCGGACCGTGCCGCGGCCCTCGGTCTTCGCCAGATAGAGCGCTATATCGGCGTTTTTGAGCAACTTCTGAGAGGAAGCGCCGTCTCCCGGCGCGATCGCGACGCCAACGCTGATGCCAACAACGATCTCGTGACCGTCGATGTCGAAGGGTTCGAGAAACGCTGCGACGATACGGTCAGCGAGCAGTCCCGAATCGTCTGGCCGTTCGGCCGCATGCTGGATTATGGCAAACTCGTCTCCACCCAGGCGCGCCAGCGTGTCCACTTCCCGTATGCAGGCCTGAAGTCTGTTCGCGGCGGCCTGCAACAGCCCGTCACCCGCGGGATGGCCGAGCAGGTCGTTGACCCGCTTGAAGTGGTCCAGATCGAGACAAAGGACCGCGCAGCCGCTGCCTCGCCCAACCCGGCCGATGGCCTGCTCGAGCCGCTCGTGAAAAAGATTCCGGTTTGGCAATTTGGTCAGGGCGTCATGGCGGGCCATGAACACGATCCGGGCCTCCGCCTCCTGGCGCTCGGTGATGTCCTCGTGGGTCGCGACCCAACCGCCATCAGGCATTGGTTGATAATAGATGGAGACGACCCGCCCGTTCCTGAGGGTCGCGGTGGTTTTCGATATCTGGCTGACGGCGGCAATCTGGTTTCGCCAGACAAGGGTACTCCGACGACGACATTTCCGGAGTGCTTCCGGCCGCATGGCGGTGGTCCAAGATCTCCTCCAATGAGCTGCCGACACGGAGGGCGTCTTGCGGCAGGTCGTAGATCTCGGCGTAACGATTGTTCCACACCTGAAGGCGCTCCGCTCTGTCAAAAAAGCATACGCCCTGGCTCATATTGTCCAGCACCGCTCCGAGTTGCTGGCGGCCGATCTCCAACTCGGCGTTTGCCTGGGCCAACTGCCTGTTGGCATTCCGCAGCATCTTGGTCTCGTGCATCGCGGCGGCCAAGACGCGGCGGTCGGCCGCGACGATCATTAGCGAACAGAGCAGCAACGCCAGGGTGATCGAGATCACCACTGCCGCAAGTAATCCGGCGGGCAGGCCTGGCATCGCCGGGGCAACAGCCGCTGCGTGAAAGATGGTGGCAGCCATTGCAGTGTAGTGGATACAGCAGATTGCCGCCCCCATCACAAGGGACGCGACAAGACGGTGCAAGGTGTCTCGCACGTTGAGCGCGAACCAAAGTGAGACGGTTGCCGCGACCGGCGCGACCAGCAGGGACAGGCTCCAGAGGCCCGGCGTATATGATAAGCTGCCGGGGAAGTGGATGGCGGCCATTCCGACGTAATGCATCGCGGCAATGCCAAGTCCAACTGTCATTCCGGCACAACAAAGACGCAGCCACGAAACCCGGGGGCGGACGATCCGCAGTCCCCCTGCTACCACACCGATCGCGATGAGCAGTGAGAGAAGCGTTTCGCCCGGCCCGTAGGTGAGCGGGAGTCCGATCTTGACGGCCAGCATCGCAACAAAGTGCGTGGACCAAATACTACCGCCCAGGGCGACCGCGCTGGCGAGCTGCCAGTAGACCGCCTTGGCCCCGCGTGCATTTCGCCACCGTTCGATCATCTCCACCGAGGCATAAGACCCGCAAACGGCGATGAGATAGGAAAACACAATCAGCCTGGTGTCATGCTGAAAGGGAATACCATTGACGCTGCTGGAGGACAGACCGAGGAATTGCAGGAGCATCACCTTTGGCTTTCTTGGTCACGCCGCTTGTGGCTGCCGATCAGCACCGGCTGTCGCCCAAACCTGACCCTCCGTTCAATCTACCAACATATAGTTGTATATGAAACTATAATCTTACCGCCGATTGTCTGGCCGGCCGCCCTGGCACGGGGTGGATCGGTGCGGCCGATCAGTGACACATCATTTCAGGCCGCGCGGGTCAATTCCTTTCGAATGACTCCAGTTTTACCGAGGTAGTTCGACGAGATATACGCCAGTTTACGAAATTGCGGATCTTCATGCAGAAGCCTGGTAAGTTTCGGCAAGTTGAACCAGGGCACGCCGGGAAACAGATGATGGGTCAGGTGGTGGCTGACGTTGAGCGGACTGATGAGCAGCCGCTCCGCCCAGCCTGCCTCGACATTACGCGTGTGAGCCGCGCCGCTTCCAGCGCCACAGCCCATGTGCTCGGAGACCGTCCGCAGGCGGAACATGATCTGTGAGACCGTCGCCAGCGGCAGCATCCAGTAGAGCAGCAGTTCTCGCCACAGGCCGAAACCGAAGACAAGGGCGGCGACCGTGCCGTAGAACAGATAGATGCGGACGCGGTCCGCGGACGACAGTGGCGCCGGAAAGCCGGTTTTGCCGAGGTGGTTGGTGAGTGGAAACCAGGCGTTCCACTGGCGCAGAAAGGCCAGAAATCCAAGACCGCACGCATCGCGCAGCAGCGTCCACGTTCTCTCTCTCGGTGTCTTGGGCCACGACCATTCACGCGGATTGGCCTGCATGGTCGTCCAGTCTGGATCGCCGGGGCCTAACGGTTCGAGGTGATGGGCGAGATGGGTCTCACGGTAGCGAGCCGTAACAAGGCCAAGCGGCAGGGCACAGAACAGGTCGCTGACCGTGTCGTTCAAGCCACGGCTGAGAAACAAGCGATAATGTGCGGCCTCATGCATCAGCACCGAGAGTGCCTGTTGGCGGCTGGCGACAGCGATCACAGCCAGTATCACTGCCAGCCAATGCAGTGGACCCGGCGTGATTTGCTCGGCGAGGACGATGACGGCAAATATGCAAAGCCATTGCACCGCCAGAACCATAGCGGTCCGGCGACCATCGACGGCACTTAGCTTCTTGGCCTGCTCGGGGAAGTGTGCTTCCCGAGCCCGCGCCGAAGCATCGGGTCCGTCTTTAACCTGCTCGACCAACATGGCGCCCCACGAAATCAGAATCCGATGGGAAACCACCCACCGATAGTCCCGGTGCGAGGCAATATCATTTCAACAGAAATCACACAATGCAAACCGCACGCTGGTCCGAATCTGGTGTCTCAGCGGCAATGGTCGATACCAGCGCACGATTGAGAGGCGGCCGAGGCAGAAGCTGATGCGCGCCCGGTCGGGTCGCCTTGCGCCTCGACTTCCCGATCCACCCCGCGCGGTTGCGAGGTCGCATGGTTTGGGTCCTATGATGCAGTTTGCAACGGCGTAGGACAGCGGCAATGAAGTACGGGATCCATTTGCCTCACGCGGGCGAGCAGGCGACACCGGCGCTGATCCGTCGTCATGCCGAGCTTGCGGAGGATCTAGGCGTGGACGATGTCTGGGTCAGCGAGCACATCATCGTGCCACGCGATAAATTCCCTCGTTCCCCCTTGTTCTACGATCCCGTGCTGTCGCTCACCTGGGCTGCCGCCGTAACGAAACGGGTGAGGTTGGGCACCACCGTGCTGGTGTTGCCGATACGCCATCCGCTGCCCCTGGCCAAGGAGCTCGCCACGCTGCACAATTTCTCCGAGGGTCGGCTGATCCTTGGTGCCGGCTCCGGCTGGTTGAAGGAAGAGTTCGCGGCGCTGGGCGTGCCGTTCGAGGAGCGCGGCCGGCGGCTGGACGAAGGGATCGCGATGATGCGCGCGGTCTGGTCGCAGGACCCGGTGACGTTCAAAAGCCGCTACATCCCGTCGGTCATCGAGGGGATGACAATGACCCCGATGCCGATCGGGCCGATCCCACTCTGGTTCGGCGGGAGCGCCGAGCCGGCGTTGAAGCGGACGGTCCGGATCGGCGACGGATGGCACGGCAGTGGGCTAACGGCGGACGAAGCGGCGCCGATCGTGAGACGGCTGCGCTCGGCGCGCCCTGGAACGGATTTCACGATCTCCATGAGGGCGCAGTGGGATGGGACCGATCGCGGCGCGTTGCGGGCCCTGGCCGATGGCTATGCGGCGGTTGGGGTGGAACACCTGCTGGTGGCACCCCAGGACCGCAATGTCGACGACTGGGAAAAGGTAACGAAAGGAGTTCGGGGCCCTGGCGGCGTAGCGCCGGCTGGCGGGCTTGTTCACAACGGGTATTCGGTTGTACGTTGGGGCGAAGGTCGCCGTCTGCTGGATTCGGGTTGCGTGAAGCGCATTATCTTCGTTGCGCTGGCAGAGGATGGTCGAGGGACGCTTCGAACGCGGCCGCGACAATGATGTTCAGCCCTTTTGTAAGTTGTCCGCCACCACCCGCCAGAAGGCGGACGCAGAGGCCTGTGTCATTTGGCAGGATCGTGGCGCCGCTCAGCACGCCGAGGCCGTCCAGTTGCCGTTCGAGGTCCGCACACCTGAGCCGAGCCGCTGCCCCGCCCAGGACCATCACCGTTCCCATCGTCCGATGTTGCCCAAGTGGAGAGCCCGACCCAAAGAAGACGGCTCCATCTATTGAACCAGCTTCGTCGACAGCGAGCGTGCCAGCCTCATCCACGATGCGGCAGCGTGCGGAAAATCGTCCAAACGGGCGCATTGTTCCCATCGGATCATGAGCTGCAAACCCTTCCGCAATGATGATCGTCGCGCGCGGTCCTAGCGTCACGTCGGTCCGCACAGAGAGCGTCGCATCAGGAAACAGAACATAGGGATCATGACTTACCGTAAGAAAGGCGCCCGGCGCCGCGTGAAGCCGAGTGCGGACAACAGCGCCGTCTTCCGCCGCGCGATGCACAATGGTCGCGGCTTGAACTCGTGACGTGTGCCAGGGTGCCTTCACCCGCCACAATATTGAGCGTTAACTGATCGCCGTCGTACAGTCCGCCCGAGGCCGACTGTAGAATAAGCGTCGCAATGTCCGGCCGTTTCGCATCAAGGGCATGCGGCCGCGTTATGTGAAAGGGATACGGAACCCGCTGGTGCTGCAGGAAGGTGCGTCCTCCGCCGTACTCGAAACGAAGCGCGGCCTCGATGACGCGGTGGCCCTGCCCTCGCGCTTCGTATGGGCCGGTGTGATCGAGCATCACGTGGCAAACAGAACAGCGTGCTCTGTCGCGTCAGCGACAGCCTCAACGCCTTTGCCCTTACTGGCGATGACCGGGCGACCGCCACGCACGTCATCGGCTCCAGTCAGCATCCGCGATAAGTTGACTCCGGCGAACGGTGCCAGATCAGCCTTGTTCACGATAGGAAGGTCGCCGCGCGGAACGCCCGGCTCCTGCTTGCGGTCGCCGCCTGCCACATCGATCGCGAAAATCCGCCAATCCACGACAAGATCATTGGTCACCACAGCGAGATTAACGTTCCGTTGATGGAATACCGCAATGAGCCGCTCGATCAGCGCCGTCTTACCGGAACCGGCGGGACCGGCGGCTCCGATGCGCGCCGCGGGCGCCATCTTCACCGCAGCATATACCGTTGCGTAAGCGGCAGTTCCGATGCCGGCGCGCAGGTCGCTAAGACTCCATCGACGAAGACGTCGAAGGTCTGGGGATCAACGCGAATTTCCGGCAGCGCGTCGTTCCATAACATGTCTGTCTTTCGCAAGGCTCGCGTGCCATGGGCCGGCAGTAATGCCTTCGTAAGGCCAAGGGAGCGCCCCAGATCGCGGGCGATGGCAGCCGGATGAACGAAACAGGCGGATAGGGCAGACGCAGCGCGGCCGAAGGCACCCCATTGCGGCCGAAGCCGGATTGGCTCGCAGGTCATTAGCGACGCCGCGGAGTCACCCATCGCGCCCCAGGCGATGAAGCCGCCCTTGATCACGAGCTCCGGCTTGATGCCAAAGAAAGCCGGACGCCAGATCACAATGTCAGCCATTTTGCCGTCTTCAAGTGATCCAACGTGCTCGGCGATGCCAAAGGTTCTGGCCGCGTTAATGGTATATTTGGCGATGTAACGACGGATGCGGGCATTGTCGCCCCGACCGGGTTGCTCGTCTGGCAGCGCGCCTCGCTGATCCTTCATCTTGGATGCAAGTTGCCAGGTCCGGCAGATCACCTCATGGATACGGCCCATGCCCTGGCTGTCGGATCCCAGCATCGAGATTGCCCCGATGTCGTGCAGGACATCTTCCGCTGCAATGGTCTGCGGACGAATTCGGCTTTCGGCGAAGGCGACGTCCTCAGGAATGGCCGGGTTGAGGTGATGGCACACCATCGTCATGTCGAGGTGCTCGTCGAAGGTATTTATCGTATAGGGATTGGTCGGATTGGTCGAAGACGGCAGACAATGGGCAAGACCTGCAACTCTGATGATGTCGGGGGCATGACCGCCGCCCGCCCCTTCGGTGTGGTACATGTGGATGGTACGGCCAGCGATTGCGGCCAGTGTGTCCTCAAGGAAGCCACTCTCGTTCAGCGTGTCCGTGTGGATCTGCACCTGGAAGTCTAGCTCCTCGGCGACCTTCAGGCAGCAATCGATAGCGGCGGGCATCGAGCCCCAGTCCTCGTGGAGCTTAAGGCCGAGACAGCCGGTTTCAATCTGCTCCACCAAGGAGGCGGGCTTGTGGGAGTTGCCGCGCCCGAGAAAGCCGAAGTTGATCGGCCAGGCTTCGGCCGCCTGAAGCATCTTGCCCGTATTAAACGGGCCGCCTGAGTTGATGCCGACTGTGATCGGTCCGAGCGAACCTCCCAGCATGGTCGTGATGCCGCTAGCGATCGCATGGTCGCACAAACCTGCTGAATTGAAATGAACATGGACGTCGATCGCCCCCGCTGTTGCGATCATGCCTTCGCAATCCCGTACGGTCGTACCGGATGATACCACGAGGTGGGGGTCGACGCCGTCCATCATGGCTGGATTGCCTGCCTTGCCGAAGCCGACGATTCGGCCGTCCTTGACACCGAGGTCGCCCTTGACGATGCCCAGCACCGCATCGATGACAACGACGTTGCAGAGCAGGAGATCGAGCGCGCCCTGCGCACTGGTCACACCGGCTGCCAGACCGGCCCCGTCGCGTAGCGTCTTGCCACCACCATGAAGACACTCGTCGCCATAGACAGCAAAATCCTTTTCGACGATCGCAACGAGGGACGTATCGGCGAGACGGAAGCCATCGCCAACGGTCGGGCCATACAGTTCCGCATAGTTTCGGCGAGACATACGCGCCATGGTTCAGGCTCCCTTGAAGTTGCCGGCGCGCGCACGAACAAGCGCGGCATCCCGTGCGGCGTCACCGTCGGTCGGCCCTTCGCTCAGGCCGTGGAATCCGCTCACCTCGCGTCGGCCACCTAGCGCGACTAGTGCGATCACCTTGGCCTGGCCCGGCTCAAACCGCACCGCGGTGCCAGCGGGAATATCGAGGCGCATGCCAAAGGCTTTGGATCGCTCAAACCGCAACGCTTTATTGACTTCAAAGAAATGAT
The DNA here is from genome assembly GCA_963758415.1 of uncultured Alphaproteobacteria bacterium. Lineage (GTDB taxonomy): Bacteria > Pseudomonadota > Alphaproteobacteria > Acetobacterales > Acetobacteraceae > Rhodopila. The sequence continues at coordinate 533,722 of CAVWVL010000003.1, forward strand.
AATGGGAACCAATTTGGATCGGGCGGTCGCCCGTATTGACCGCCTCAATCTCGATGCGACGTCGACCAGCATTGATCTCGATCTCATCCTCACCAACGACCAGTGCGCCGGGTTCAAGCAAGTCGGGCGCGCCGTCCTTCACCGGCCGCACCGGTTGATGCACCGTAACAAGCTTGGTGCCGTCGGGAAAAACACCCTCCACCTGAAGAATTGGGATCAGCGCAGGCACGCCTGGCATTACGTCTTCCGCCGACAAGATTGTCGAGCCGAAGCTCATCAGATCGGCTACCGAACGGCCGTCACGTGCGCCTTCCAGAATCTCGTCGGTCATCAGAGCGACCGCCTCGGGATGATTGAGCTTACAACCGCGCGCTCGCCGCTTGCGGGCAAGCTCGGCCGCCGTAAAGATTGTGAGCCGTTCCAATTCCGTTGGCGTGAGCAGCATCGACAGGGAGTTCCCTAGTTTGAGAACAAGCGAATATGAACTCGGCTTTGCCGAATGGCAGCAATGTCAAGCCACGGCGTGGAGCTAGAAAAATCCAGCGGTATCGACGGGTCGAAAGCGATGCTGGCATTTTCTTCAACGCACGAAAGTGCTTCGGCGAGGGCTCCCTGGGCGTCGATCGCATCAACGCCGCCAAGCCGCACCGCACCACTGGAACCTGCCCAAGTGCGCGACCGCCTTGCAGTCGCCGCCCTGTAATTCGACGCGCCCGATGTACCAAGCCGCGCGTGGGTGATCAGAAGCGCCGCCTCTTAGGTCCTGTTGCCAGCACCATCGGTTCAGATTTCTCCGCATCCGTTACATTCAGAGAGTTCCATCCCGCGCCGGAGGCGGCCAAGGCTGGAGTCGTGCCGCAAGGTCCTCCGTGGTCACGATTCCTTCTTGAACCAACAAGTTCTCGAGCGCCGTGAGCCAGCGCTCGTAGTAGCTCCAGGAAGGATCTTCAAGATCGTGCGTTCCTTCCCACTCGCTGATCGAGGCTATCAGCTTTTGCCGGAAATCTTCCCAATCGAAGTGACCACTCTTCGAAAGAGCAAGGGCGACTCCGAATGCCTGGCGCTCCCAGGCATGGCTGAAACACAGTCTCCCGTTCAGCCGTGGGGGCGAGTCACCGCTCCCTAGCATGCTGGTGACCGCGAACTGTTCGAACCGGGTTTGCATCAGACCCTCGCGACCCCCATCATGCCCTCAGGAGTGATGAGTTTCATCAAATCCATTTCGCTCATGCGCTCGGTGCCGACCGGTCGCTCCGGCACGACAAACCAGCGGATCTGCGCGCTGCTGTCCCAGGTCTTGATCGTCACCGAAGCAGGAATTTCCAAACCCAGCTCCTTGAGCACGGCACGCGGCTCGCGGGCGGCCCGTGCACGGAATGTCGGATCTTTATACCAGTAGGGCGGAAGGCCAAGCACAGGCCAAGGGTAGCAAGAGCACAAGGTGCAGATTACGAGATTGTGGACCTCCGGCGAATTTGCGACCGCACGCATATGTTCACCTTCGGCGCCAGTCATGCCCGCGGGAAGGTCAAGTTTTGCGATCGCGGCGGCGGTGTCGTCGACCAGCAATTGCTTGAAGGCCGGGTCGGACCAAGCTTTGACGACAATTTTGGCCCCGTTGAACGGACCCATTTGGGTTTCGAAGAACGCAAGCACGTTGTTGACGGTGTTGTTGGTTATGATCCCCTTTTCGATCAGAAGCGATTCCAGGGCCATGGCGCGGGCGGCGCTTTGCGCTTCTCGGTCCGGGGGGAACACGAAAGGTGCCGGTCCCGCCTCTGCCGTGCCGGCTGCCGCCAATCCAGCGCCAATCGCGGCACCGAGCACCGGTGCGGCAGACCCAGCGAGCAAAAGGCTCCGCCGGCCGAGAGGGGTATCCTTGATCTCCGGTTTGGTTGCCTCGGTGGCTTCGGTAGCCGGCGGATGAGCGCTCAACGGTGGCTCCTTTGATTTAATTAGCGGGCTCGGGCGGCTTCGCGACATAGGCTTGGAAAAGATCGGCATAGAGCACAACGTTTTCGTCCGTGTTACCTTTCCATATCTCTTGCGGATCGAACGCGACGCAGTAGACCGTCATGGCAGGACCGATCCCGTCTTGCCCAGTGGAGGTCAAGTAGGTGTAGGTGCCAGGATATACTGTATAGACCACCCCGACGCGGTTACGGAGATGTCCCGGCAACCGTGTGTGTTCGATCGTTGGTGGATTCTTGACATAGACCTTATCGCCGATTTTGAAGTCTGGGCTGACGCTAGAGTCCCGCTTTGGCGAATCGCCTTGGATCAAATAGGTGTTGACGCGCTCGTCGATTGCCGGGTCGCCACCGACCTTGTGAGCGGCTGCCGGGTTCATCAAGATCTGCTGAGTCCGAGCTTCCAACTCGGCTTCGGTGATATAGCCGTTTTGCACGAAGTAACCGGAGATGCCGCCCAACCACTTCTCATAATAGCGGTGCTTAAAATACTCAAAGGGGTTCAGCGACTCCGCGCCTTTGCGCAGATCTGCCCAGGTCCATACAGTATGGAAGCCGCTCGGCGTGGCGGGCAGCGGCAATTGAACGCTGAGCGCCATCATCGCGACATGGATGCCGAAGATGCGCGTTTCCCAGGGTTCAACAAATACCTGCCTCTCGAAGGCTACCGGGCCGAGTCCTTCAAGGCCCCCAAGATAATGTTGCAGTTTCATGGCATAACCCCCGCACTGAGCATTACGACTTTCGGAATGGCGGGCCGACCGATCCGTCTGTCGGGGGCATCATCCGGCGGTCACTACCGCGCTCGCGCGGCAGGCTTCGAAACCGGATCGCAGCGCCGCCGCATCTAATTTTCGGCCGATGAAGACCAGTTCGTTCATGCGGGTCTCCCCCGCCCGCCATGGCTTCCCAGGGCGACCGTCAAGAGTTCATGTGGACACCATGGAATACAAAGCGGCGCGGCTCGCCGGCGAGATCGATAATTCCCTTGATCCGCAACAGATCCTTGCCCTGCTCTTGAACAAGATTGTTCAGCCAGCGCATGAACAGCGCTTCATTTATCTCGCCCGATTCGCGAATGGATGTGTGCTGGATGTCCTCGTCGTGCTCGTGAGCGCTATCCTCCAGTAATGTTGGCTCCAATTTCAACACGTTGCGCAGATCAAAGGCGTGAATATCCGACACATACCGCGGATCAACATCACAATGTATAGTCCGGTGTATTTTTGCCGTCGGGTTCAGCAACATCAGTTTCCGAACGAGCGTATCGAGACTGAAGCCGGGGCCAGTTGCAAGGTCGACCTTGTTAAGGACGATGACGTCCGCGAACGCTATCTGCTCACGAGCCTGCTCGTTGCTGATCTGCTCCAGGATATGGCGGGCGTCGACAACGGTCACGATCGCATCGAGCTCGGTGTTCAAACGGAGCGTTTCGTCAAGGATAAAGGACTGAATCACCGGCGCGGGATCAGCGAGGCCGGTGGTTTCGATCACTATGCGATCGATCCGATCTGTTCGGGCGATCAGGCGCTCCACCGCTCGCGCCAAGTCACCCCGAACCGTGCAGCAGATGCAACCATTGTTCAGTTCGAGGATTTCCTCCTCGGCGCCGATCACCAGTTGGCCGTCAATCCCGATATCACCGAACTCATTGACAATCACCGCGGTCTTCTCTCCCTGGCGGGCCATAAGCATCTTGTTGAGCAACGTGGTCTTGCCTGCACCGAGAAATCCGGTCAGCACGGTCGTCGGAATTCTGTGCATGCTCATATTCGATCATTCCTCCCGCTGTTCGATCGCTGGACTTGAGCTGCTCGATGGGACGGTGCAAAACATATGCCAGGCCGTGGATAACGGGCCCTTGTCGTTACGAGATCTACTGCCGGTTTTATAGGCATCTCTGTGTCGTCGATGCCCGGTTTCGGGGCATCGGCTTGCCACTGGGTGTTGATCTCTGATAAGACATCCGAGCCAGGAACAGCGCATTATCCACACGTCGCCTTCGCGGGAGAAGCATTCGCCCGACGGCGTTCGCTCTTGAACATAGCGGAAAATCTAGTTCAGTCGCCGATCGAATGATCGGAGTTGGCAACCACCGAGCGGTCATACGCAATCAGCAGTGGCGGCTGCGTGAATGCAACGACAACGAGTTCGTCCCTGCCTGTCCTTGGCGGCGTCCGATACCGCACCACCCTCAGAAAACCGCACCACCCTTTGCCCAATACATCCCTTGTCCGACTACCGATGATCGAGACGTTCCACGGCGTATGATCTCCCACCGGAATCCTGATCGACCAATTCGGTTCGTATCTCGTGTTGAGAACACTTGGGATCACTGTGGCCTGCGTCGGTTCGCCGGGCACCGCGTCGCTGCACGACATCATAAGGCTTATCGTGACCTTCCCGCCGCTGATCGCGCTGCCGCTGGCGATCGTGTAATCGCAGGCGACACGCTGGCTCCGCTCGCGCTTGTATCAGTCGGATTGCAACCACGGCTGGACCAACTGTCCGGCAGCCGGGCGCCGTTGGTTCTAGGGCTGGGGTTTAAGCTCGCGGTGGGGCCATTGCTGATCGCGCTAGTTTATTTTTCCGCGCTGTCCTGGGAAGGCGAAACGTCACCGGTGACGGTTTTTCGAATTACCGTCAGTCCGGAGGCGGCAGCTATAGTCCCTGACGAGCGATATCCATCGCGAAATAGGTCAGGATCAGGTCCGCTCCGGCACGCTTGATGGCGCCCAGTGTCTCCCGCACCACGCGGTGCTCATCGATGGCCCCGGCGGCGGCGGCAAATTTGATCATGGCGTACTCGCCGCTGACCTGATACGCCGCCAACGGCAGCAGGCTCCGCTGGCGGATCTGGCTCAGCACGTCCAAATAGGGCAGCGCCGGCTTCACCATCAGCATGTCGGCGCCCTCGGCCTCATCGAGGTCGGACTCCCGCAGTGCCTCGCGGCTGTTCATCGGGTTCAACTGGTAGCCCTTGCGGTCGCCCTGCAACTCGCAGCCGGCCGCCACGCGGAACGGCCCGTAGAACGCCGAGGCGAATTTAGACGAATACGCCATGATCGGCACGTTGCCGAAGCCGTTGCCGTCCAGCGCGGTGCGGATTGCCCTGACCTGGCCATCCATCATGGCCGAGGGGGCGATCATGTCCGCGCCGGCCTCCGCCGCGACCACAGCCTGCCGACCCAGGTTCTCGATCGTGTGGTCGTTGTGGACATCGCGGCCATGGATGACGCCGCAGTGGCCGTGCGAGGTGTACTCGCAGAAACAGGTGTCCGAGATCACCATCAGCTCCGGCGCCGCGTCCTTGGCGCGGCTGATCATGCGCGCCATCAGGCCGTCCCGGTTCCAGGAGTCGCTGCCGGTCTCGTCCTTGTGGTGGCTGACACCAAAGGTCATGATCGCCTTGATCCCGGCGGCGGCGATCTGCTTGACCGCGGCATCCAGCTTGCGCTCGGGGATGCGGTGGACGCCCGGCATCTCACGGATCGGAGCAAAATCGTCGAGCTCCTCCTCCACGAAAATCGGATACGCTAGGTCGTTGAGCGACACCGTGTGCTCCTGCAGTAGGTCGCGCATCACCTGAGTTGACCTCAGGCGGCGCAGTCGCACCGAGGGGAAGTCATCTCTGGGCAGGCTGTTGGCCATCGCTGTTATCCCTAGCCGGTGTTTGCCCCGGACCGTTGCGATCAAGGCACCGTTGCGATCAAGGCACCGTTGCGATCAAGGCACCGTTGCGATCAAGGCTTCGTTCACGTCAACCAGAGCGCGCCTCAAGTCCCAGGTAGACATGACGATCCGCGCTTTGTGTAGCGGAAAGCCGATGGATCGACCACCGGTATTTCGCCGGGTAACGAGTTCCGCCTCAGCGCGTCAGGTCTGACGTCGATCAAGCGCTGCCGAACCTGGCGCCGGACCAAACCCTGGCGGCCAGCACAACGAACCGACACCGCGCTCTGTCCGTACACCGCCAGTCCGATCGGCTTGCCTCGCCATGCCGCGGACAGCGCAATTTGTGGCTGACCACCGCTCCGAGGCATGTGGCTGCCGGGCGATCGCCAGCGCCGTCCTGGACGGACCCGACCGGCCGTCATTGGCGGTGAACAAGGGACCGGTCCGGGTGCCTGGCCAGTCCGGGAAGCACGTTCGTCATCTGCATCGCGAGGTCGGCCTGACCCTGGGGTTGCTCGGCAACCGCGCACGCGAAAGCAAGCTGGCCCGCTGCCGCCAACTCCTCGACGGACCGCCGTCGCCGGTGCTGGCCATGCTGGATGACCCGCACGATCGTTACGAGGCCCTGACCGGTCGGCCTCTTCATATCTGCCCGGTCTGTGCGGTCGGCATCATGCAGCGCATCGACATCATACCCGCCACAGTCGGCCGCGCTCGTCCAGCCTTCTAGGCTGAGACGTCAGACTGACTGCGCCGATCAGTCGCCCATCGCTGGCGTTCGATGCAAGCTTGTTGTCTCCAACCTGGATCGGGCCACGACACGGCTTGTACCGCGGCTGTCCCAACGCATACCGACCACCGTCTCGTTCGAACACGGGGGCGACCGCTAAGCAATCCCCATAGTCCGCGGCGGCGCCCGCGGCTCAGTTCAACGCGCTTCTTTCCCCTATCGTCGGCGCACCGTGCGGCGGCAGGGTCTGGGCCGCGCCGATGATAGCGGAAAGAACTTTATCCATTACGCCATGTTAACGCGCCATAAACCGCGGAGCATGGCAACGAAGCCTCGACTACGGCCGGAATCAGCCGAAAATGGGGGTCCTTACCGTATAAAATCGCACTGCTGCGGGAGGGACACCAACCTGCCGGCCGAGCGTGCTGATCCATGGCGCCGCCGGCAACGTCGGCGCATTCGCGGTGCAACTCGCCAGCCGGGCGGGCCTGAGCGTCTATGCTACCGTCAGTAGCAAGGATCTCGGCTATGTCCGCAGCCTCGGCGCGTGGACGGTGCTCGATGGCCGCGCCGACCGGTTCGAGGAGAACCTGCCGCCGATGGATGCGGTGATCGATCTTATCGGCGGCGATATGCAGGCGCGGTCCTTCACCGGTACTCAAACCGGGCGGCGCACTGATCTCGGCGATCGCGCAGCCCGACCCCTCAACAGCCGCCGCGCGGGGCGTCAGGACAGCATTCTTCCTGGTGGACGTCACCACCGAACGGCTGCAGCAGATCACCGCCATGATCGAACGGAGCGAACTCGCTACCGCTGTCGGTGCTGTCCTGCCGCTCGCCGAGGCGAAGGTCGCGCACGAGATGCCGGAAGGAGAACGACCGCATCCGCGCGGCAAAATCGTGCTGCGGATGGCATAATCGACATCAAGGGAATCAGGAGGGCGTCTTGACTAGAACGGCCCCGCTTGGCCAGCTCACGGTGGCCAGGCTTCAGCGTCGGCCACCGTGTCGCGAAGGTTCTTCGGCAACCGGTCCGGCGCCAGGAAATCTGCCCGACCGATACACACCACTGACCGAGGTTTGACGTGGCATCGAACACACTGCTGAAGAATGATGTCAGCGCAGTAAGCGTTGGCGGAACGGGAGGGACCGAGAATGAAAATCCGCGCACTGGTAGCATGGGGTGCTGTTGCCGCCTTGGCGCTGCTATCGATGGATTTGGCTTGGGCGGCACCATCCGGCTCGGTGACGCCAGCCTTCAACGAGCCGATCCCCAACATTCCCGGCAAGAGCCTGATCGCGGTGGTCGTGGCGTATCCGCCAGGCGGCAAAACGCCACCGCATCATCATGCAGGCTCTGCGTTCGTGACCGGCTATGTTCTGTCGGGCGCGATCCGCAGCCAGGTGGACGGCGGCAAGGTGCAGGTCTTTCAGGCCGGAGAGAGCTTCGCCGAAAGTCCGGGTGCGCGGCACGATGTGAGTGAGAACGCGAGCGAAACAGAGCCAGCCAAGCTACTCGCCATCTTCGTCGTGAACAGCACGGACACGGCGCTCACGACCATGGATGCGAAGTAGTTGCCGCGATCCTGTTTTGGCCTCTGACGATGCCTCCTAGGTCACCGGCGCACTGCTGACCGTGGACGGCGGTATGACGGCGCTGTTTGCGCTGCTCCGCGATCGCCAGGTCGTGATCGCGGTCTTGAGCGGGGCGTCTTGCTCCAACGTTGAAAGACGGCCGTGTGGCTCGATCGGCAGGCGACGGAGCTGACAGAGTGAGCGGATTCGGCCACCTTGGTCTCGCCGCACCGCCCGCTCAGGACGGCTGATCATGGGGCGATGTCGGAAAATGAGCGAAACATGCGGTATAATGCGCGACGCCTGGGCGGCAAGTTGCCGCGGCAACGCGAAATCGTCGAGGCTTGACCATGTCAGAGCGGCTCCAGATCGGTATTCTTGTTTTTCCTCGGGTCACGCAACTCGATTTCACCGGTCCGTTGCAGGTGTTTTCCAGCGTGCCGGGCGCTGACGTGCATTTGATCTGGAAGCGGATCGAGCCGGTGCGGAGCGATTCCGTCCTGACGGTGACGCCGACGGTCACCTTCGCCGAATGCCCGCCGCTCGATGTCATCTGCGTACCGGGCGGTTATGGCACCGACGACCTTTTGAATGACGAGGAAGTGTTGGATTTCTTGCGCTCCCGGGCGGACCGCGCCAAGTATATCACGTCGGTCTGCACGGGATCTCTTGTACTCGGCGCGGCCGGTCTGTTGAACGGCTATCGCGCGACCACCCATTGGAGCGCCACTGACGTCTTGTCGCTGTTCGGTGCGACGCTATCGCGAGAACGGGTTTGCGTCGATCGCAACCGGATCAGTGGCGGTGGCGTCACCGCCGGCATCGATTTCGCCTTGACATTGGTCGCGAAACTCGTCGATCGCGCCACCGCCGAAGCGATCCAGCTCCGCCTGGAATATAATCCGGCGCCGCCCTTCAATGCCGGGTCACCGGAGACGGCACCAGCGGATGTGCTGGCATTGATGAAAGATCGAATGGCATCATCACAGGCGCATCGGATCGCCGCCGCACGTGTGGCCGCCGCGCGGATGCGGTAGGGCGCGCCGAACTGATAAAACGCCCGCCCCTGTTGACCCTCGCTGAGGCCAATCCTCCGACCGCGTCAACACAACGAGTCTTTCATGCATTGCATTGCCCGAAAACGCCTAATGCGTTTCACTGCGGCGGGGGAGCCGTATGTCAGGTTGCAAGCCGTTCGCTCCTCAACCGCGCGCAATCAGTCCCTTCGCGATCGGCGACAACTTCGGCTTGCCAGCGTCCGGACCGCCGCGCCAAGTCTAGCAGGCTGCTGAAAAAGGCCCGTCAATCGAATTTCGGCTATATCGACCTTGGATTTTCGATTCCAGGGCGATTTTCAGCCATTTTCGCGGTTCCACAAAGCCGCTGACGCGGGCTTGGGCAGAGTCCGGGCAGCCTCATCCTGTCGCCAGCAGCCGCGGCAGTCGGATCAAGTGGTAAGCCGCCGCCTTGAACACAAACATCCACTCGACCCGCTCCACCCCCCGCAGCCTGGTTTGCGCCACGCCGCCGACCTCCTTGACCAGCCGTTTGCATCCTCGATCCGCTTGCGCACAACCTGGCTGAGCCGGTAGCCAGCGTGGCGCGTCGTCCGCCCGTCGATGTTCGACCCACGATGAGCGGTAATGTTCTGCGCCACATGTGGGGTGACACCGGTGCCCCGGCTGCTGGCGACAAACGCTCGGGGTCGTGGGCCTTGTCTGCGCCAGCCGTCTTGTGGCCCGCCTCAGGAACGCCTCCAGCATCGCCAGCGCCGCCTCCGGCTCCGCCGTCCCGGTGGCGTGCGTCAGGCACGCATCCACCACCAGACCATCGCGGTTTTCGATCAGCAGGTGTCCGGTGCAGCCTAGCTTCTCCCGGGGTCAAATTTGTGCAGAGTTACGCAATAAAAGGAAGGACGCCCGGATGGCCAACACTCAAACCACGGTGTTGCCCCCTCACGACGCGCGGAAGCAGCCCGCCGTCGCGGCGCTGGCCGCACTCGGCATTGTCTACGGCGATATTGGCACCAGCACACTCTATGGCCTGAAGCAGGCCGTCACGGCGGGCGGAGCGCCCACGCCCGAAACCGTCATGGGCATCGTGTCGCTGATCCTGTGGTCCCTCATCCTCATCGTCGCGCTCAAATACGCCATCCTGATCCTGCGCGCCGACAATCACGGCGAGGGCGGCATCGTGGCACTGCTCGCGCTGCTCGACGCCCGGCACGCACCACGCGGGAGCTGGCGCGGCTCCCTGCTCATCGTCGGTTTGATCGGAGCCGCGCTGCTGTACGGCGACGGTGTGATCACGCCGGCGATCTCGGTGCTCAGCGCCGTCGAGGGCCTCAAGATCGACGCGCCCGGACTGGCACCCATGGTCGTTCCCATCACCATCGCCATCCTGGTCGCCCTGTTCCTGGTCCAGCGCAAGGGAACCGACTTCATCGGCAACATCTTCGGGCCGGTGATGCTGGTGTGGTTCGTCGCGATCGGCCTGCTCGGCCTGCTCGGTATCGTGCGGACCCCTGGCATCCTGGCCGCCATAAGCCCCCACTATGCCGTTCTCTATCTGGTGAACGCAGGGCCCGCCATCGCCTTCGCCGTGCTCGGCGCCGCCTTCCTCGCCCTCACCGGCGCCGAGGCAATGTATGCGGACATGGGCCATTTCGGCCGGCTGCCCATCCAACTCGGATGGTTCGCGGTCGTGCTGCCCGCTCTCATGCTCAACTATTTCGGCCAGGGAGGACTGCTCCTGGTGGACCCCCAGGCCGTCGAGAACCCGTTCTACCTGCTCGCACCACGGTGGAGCCATTACCCGATGGTCGCGTTCGCGACCGTGGCCACCGTGATCGCCTCGCAATCCATCATCTCCGGCGCCTACTCCCTCACCCAGCAGGCGATGCAACTCGGCTTTTTGCCCCGGATGCGGGTGCGGCACACGGCCAGCCACGAAAAGGGTCAGATCTACATCCCGGTAGTGAACTGGCTGCTGGCCGCCGGCACCCTCGCGGCCGTGATCACTTTTGGATCGTCTGATGCGCTCGGGGGCGCATATGGCATCGCCGTCTCGATGCTGATGGCGGTCACGACGGTGCTGGCAGCCCTCGTCGCCCTGCAATGGGGCTACAACCCGCTGCTGGTCACCGCCGTGAACGGGTTTTTCCTGGTCATCGAACTGGTCTTCGTTGCCGCGAACATGACCAAGCTGATGGAGGGCGGCTGGTTCCCGCTACTGATGGCCGGCGTTATCGCGTTCCTGATGCTGACCTGGCGCACCGGGTGGCTGCTGCTCGAGCGTCAACGCTCCAAGCTGCGCCAGCGTGAGGACGAGTTCGTTGAATGGGTGCTCACCACGCCACCCATCCGCCTGTCCGGCGCGGCGGTGATCTTCACGGCCGCGAGCACCGGCATCCCGCTCACCCTGACGCATCATCTGCGCCATAACCGCGTGCTGCACGAGCGCGTGCTGCTGATCGCCGTCATCACCACCGATGAGCCACGGGTAGAGCCCGAGCGGCGCGTCAAGCTGGTGCCAGTCGGCGCCGGCATCACCCGCGTGCTGCTGCATTTCGGTTTCATGGAAACGCCGGACGTGATGGAGGGCCTGGCGCTCGCCTGCCGCGATCCCGCGCTGCAGGGCATCGATCCGCATGACATCACATACTATTTCAGACGGGTGATGGTGATCCCCGGCAACGCCCCCGGCCTGGCGTCCTGGCGAAAATCCCTGTTCGCCACAATGCACCTCAACGCCAATCTCCCTGCCGCGTATTTCGGCGTTCCGGCCGCCCAGGTCGTCGAGGTCGGTCTGGAGGTTGAGATATAGCGCCGGCGCGGGTCGAAACCGCGGTTGCGCCGGGTGGCGTCGGTTCGGTTTTGCCACTGGTCGATCGGTGGCGACGTCAGGTTCTGTTCACCGCGCGGCTATCATCCCGGTCCCGGCATACATAGTTCCGAATGAGACAAGTTCCTGACCAGACTGCAGTCGTCCGCGCGGCCGGGTGAAATCCTTGTAGGGCCCAACGCGCACCACACGAATGCGAGCCTCACGCTGGCGTGATCGTATCGCAACCGTCCCGGTATGGCGAGGTCCCCCGGCTTGTGCCACACTTGCAAATCCGATGTTGTTCTCGCCGGTCCACCTGGAACGTTGCTACGCGTTTGCGGCACGCCGGGGCCGGTGGATCCTCGCCGTTCTGATCCCCGCCGTCGCCATCATCGCCTTCGGTGTCGGATGCGCTGCCGGATCACCACTCCTCGGCGCCGGGTTCGGCGTTTTCATTGTTGTCCTGTGGTCGTTCACCCGGGAGTTGATCTCTCTCCGCAACCATCTCGCTGTCGTCAGGCAAGATCGCGCGGCCATGGGGGAGGCGCTGCGCGAGGCTCAGAAGCTGGAAGCGGTTGGACGGCTGGCGGCTGGCATCGCGCACGACTTCAACAATCACCTGACAGTGATCAGCAGTAATGTGGAACTCATCAAGCACCGTCTCGGCGGCGGCCAGGACCGGCTGATCCGTCATGCCGACGCCGCCATGCAGGGGGTGCAGCGCGCCGCCATGCTGACCGGGCGGCTGCTGTCGTTCGCGCGCCAGTCCTCGCCGGACCCCGAGGCGATCGATGTCGGTCGGCTGCTGCACGGGTTGTCGGATCTGCTGGGTCGCACACTGGGGGAGGGCATGGACCTCGAAGTCAGGCTGCCAGATGCTCAATGGTTTGTGTGGGCCGATGTCCACGAAATGGAGAACGCCCTGCTGTCGCTCGCGGTCAGTTTGCGACAACGTGTCTCAAACGGCGGCGCGCTGGCTCTGGCCGTCTGCAATGTAGCCCTCGACAGCGCCTTTGTCGCGGCCCACCGGGGCATGCTTCCAGGCGACTACGTCCGCCTGACGCTCGGTGATGCGACCTCGGTAACCGCCGCCGCGCAGCCTGGGTCGGGCGTGATGTGGCAATGCCATTCGCCCGCCGACAATTCATCCAATGCGGAGTTCTCCTTGGCCAGCGGTTTTGCGCGTGGGGCCGGCGGCTGCCTGCTACAATCAGGTGCCGCGGCGGATACGCAATCTGTTTGTCTGCTGCTGCCACGCCACAAGCCGCCGGCCCCCTCCGGCTCGGCGTCGCGCGAGGCCCAGGCTGGCCGCCCGAGGGTTCTGGTGGTCGAGGATGACGCCGCCGTCCGGGATGCTTGTGTGGAGACATTGCGCGGCTCGGGCTATGAGGTCATCGAAGCACCCGACGCCATGGAGGCGTTTCGTCTGATCGCCGACCACGGCGGCGTCGATCTGCTGCTCACCGACCTTGGTCTGCCGGGAGGCGTTAGCGGGCGAGCACTCGCTGACGCGGCCCGAAACGTCGATCCCGCGATGCAGGTGATCTTTATCTCCGGCTACGCCTCAGCCGAAATGCACGAGCGTGGCGGCTGCATACTGGTGAAACCGTTCACCCAGTCGCAACTCGCGGAAAAGGTTCGGCAGGCAATGGGGATGCGGATCATCGCCGGCCGCGCCGAGACCGTCTGAGGCAGCGTCCCCCATCACTGGAACGCATCGACAGTCCGCTGGCGTTACGCTCCACGTCGACAGAAATTTTTCGAATTCATCTGGAACTTGTGATCTGAGTCACATTCTGTCCGTAGTAGAGACGGTAAAAGGTCCTCTGAAAGGACATCCGCCATGAGCAACGAAAACCAAGGACAGAATCAGGATTGGCGTCGGCCTCAAAGCCCCGCGGCAGCGCTGCGTGCGGCGTTTGCTGCGGTCACGCGGCGTGATGACGCGTCCGCGTCAGCCTCGGGCCAGCGCGAAGCATCGGCCGCGACGGCTCTGTTCAATCTTCCCATGCTGGACTGGCCGTCCAATCTGTTCGCCTGATCTGGTTGCGGCGCGATCCAATTTCGCGCCCGCATGCCTGCGGCATCAGTGGAGCGGGTGGAGGGAATCGAACCCTCGTATGCAGCTTGGGAAGCTGCCATTCTACCATTGAATTACACCCGCGACAGCCGGTCTTCTAACCGCTTTCACCACACCGATGCAATTACAGATTGCCAAAGCGGGAAACCCCTACAGTCGTGTGATATTCTCAGTCAGCGTCGCGCCCATTGACGGACCGGTTGCTCCAGCCCTATCACCATGTGCACCGGTCCCCGCCGGTCCTCGTGATTTGTCCGGCCGGATTGCGGCGAGGTGAAATAAACGCGCTAAAGAGGCCAGTCTGCGGCCCTTGATCGGGCGTCCAGGCTGCTCCACGGTCAGGCGTTGCGTGCAAGGGCCCCTGACATGACACTCGATCCATCCCGCCTGCGTACCGCCACACGCCTTGTGCAAGGCGGGTTACAGCGAACCTGCCACGGAGAGACCGCCGAAGCGCTGTTCCTGACGTCGGGTTATGTTTACGACAATGCCGAGCAGGCGGAGGCGACTTTCGCTGGCAGCGTCGAGCATTATCAGTATTCGCGCTTCGCCAATCCAACGCTTACTATGCTGGAAGACCGTCTGTGCCTGATCGAGGGTGCCGAGGCCTGCCGCACCACGGCAACCGGCATGGCGGCGGTCAATGCGGCCCTGATGTCGCACCTGAAGGCAGGCGACCGGGTGGTGGCGTCTCGCGCTTTGTTCGGCTCGTGCCACTGGATTGTTTCTACCTTGCTGCCAAAATTCGCCATCGAGGCGGAGTTCGTGGACGGCGCTAACCTGGATCAGTGGCGTCTCGCGCTGGCGCGTCCGGCGCAACTGGTGCTTGTCGAGACGCCTTCAAACCCGATGCTCGAACTGGTCGATCTACCGGCGGTCGCCGACCTGGCGCATGCCGCCGGCGCCATTGTCGTCGTCGACAACGTCTTCGCCACCCCGTTGCTTCAGCAACCCCTCACGCTCGGCGCGGATGTCGTCGTCTACTCCTGCACCAAGCACATGGATGGGCAGGGACGCGTCCTGGGCGGCGCCGTCCTGGGGAGCAGGAAATGGATCAACGATACCCTGCAGCCCTTCATCCGTAACACCGGGCCTGCATTATCGCCGTTCAACGCCTGGGTGCTCTTGAAGGGGATCGAGACCCTGGCGCTGCGGGTCGACGCCGCCGGCCGATCGGCCGCCGCGATCGCTGACTTCCTGGCGGAACAGCCGACCGTCACTCGCGTCTGGTACCCGACCCGCTCCGACCATCCGCAGCGGGCGCTCGCGGCGAAGCAAATGAGCGGCGGCGGAACCATCGTGACCTTCGAAGTCGCCGGCGGCAAGTCGGGCGCATTTCGGGTCATGAACGCTTTCGAATTGATCGCATTGTCGAACAATCTTGGAGACTCCAAGTCGCTCGCAACGCATCCCGCGACCACCACGCATATGCGAATAGGCGAACAGGAGCGCGTACGCCTCGGCATCACCGACGGTGTCATACGGGTGTCTATCGGATTGGAGGACACTGAAGATCTGAAGGACGATTTGCGCCGGGGATTGCTCGCACTGGCGACTCAGACCGATGTCGTGGCGGCAAACTGATGGCGGCTACCTCGGCGCAACCGCCTCCGCCTGGACAAGTCGTCGGGATTCGGTCTTGATCCGCCGGGTTACGGCAAGACATTTTGAGGTCTCGTGCCATGTCGAGTGAGGATCCGAAGCCAGGCCGCGGCGCCCGGACCGCCGCTACTGAATCGCAGCGGTCAGGCCGCGCGGGAGCGGATCGGGCGGACTACTCGCGGACTACGCGCGACGTCCGTGTTTCAGTCCGCTCGTTCTTCCTGGCCGACCAGTCGCAGCCAGACGAAAATCATTTCGTCTGGGCGTATCGGGTGAAGATCGAGAACCAGGGGCCGGAGGCGGTGCAATTGCTGCGGCGCACCTGGCAGATCACCGACGCGCGAGGCCGCACCCAGCACGTCCACGGTGCCGGTGTGGTTGGCGAGCAGCCTCTGCTCGAGTCTGGAGAAAGTTTCGAGTACACCTCCGGCACGCCCCTCGACACCCCATCGGGTTTCATGGTCGGCACGTATCACATGGTGGTGCCGTCCTCCGGACAGAATTTCGACGTGGCGATCCCCGCCTTCAGTCTCGACAGCCCGCACCAGACTGGAAGGGTCCACTGAATTCTGCATTCCCTGATACTTCTTGCGCACCCCAGCCGGCTGCCCCGCTCTCGCGGCAGGGCCGGCTGATTTTCCGCCGCCACGGGATCGGGCCGTCCCGGCGTGAAGGGCTTTCGGTTGCGGACCGCGCGAGCGCCCCCATATCCCGCGATCGGTGCAATTTGCTGCCTGAAGAAGAGCATACGGAGGAACTCCCGCGGTGAACATCGTGACGCCTGCTAAACCCAAAACTGTGACATCGGCGCGCGTGGCCCAGCCGACACGGGAGCAGGCGGAAGACGCCGTTCGCACGCTGCTGCGCTGGGCCGGCGACGATCCGGATCGCGAGGGTCTGCGCGACACGCCCGCGCGTGTGACACGCTCGTATCAGGAGTTCTTCGTCGGCTACGCCACCGATCCGGTCGCCCTGCTAGAGCGCACATTCGAGGAAACCGACGGCTACGACGAAATCGTGCTGCTCCGCGACATTCGGCTGGAAAGCACCTGCGAACATCATATGGCGCCCATCATCGGACGCGTGCATGTGGCCTACCTGCCGCATCGCCGGGTGGTCGGCATCAGCAAGCTGGCCCGCGTCGTCGACGCCTATGCCAAACGGCTGCAAATCCAGGAAAAGATGACGGCGCAGATCGCCAACACCATCCAGGAAGTGCTGGAGCCCCGCGGCGTAGCCGTAGTGATCGAAGCCGCACACCAGTGCATGACCACCCGCGGCGTCCACAAGCCCGGGGTTACCATGGTAACCAGCCGTATGCTCGGCGCCTTTCGCGACGATGCCACGACGCGGCGGGAGCTATTGGCGATGATCGGCAATCGCGGCAGCACAATCCTCAGCGAATAGCCGGCGCCGGACGGCCGGTTTCAGTTCGCGTTCGGCGGCGCCTGCATTGGCGGCGGCGATGCGGTCGGCCCCGGCAGCGACTGCGGCAGGGACTGGGACGGCGTCAGCGGGGTCTGCTCCACTGGCGTATCGGGGGCCGCGGGCGTGGTCAACCAGGTGCGAAGGTTGTGCCGCACCTGATACTCGAATTCCACATTCATATTGTCCATCATGGTTTTGGTAGTGTCGTAAAGCACCTTCCGGAGGTCTTCGATTTCGCCGGTCTGATTGTGCTCGACGTGCGCTTCGGCGAATCCCGCCTGGGCTCCGTCTGCTCCGTAAATCGTCAATGACACCGCCATCACGCCGTCGATGGCGTTCCCCTGCCTGGTCAGTGAGGCGTTGAGGATGGCGAATACGGCTTTACCGGACACCCCGAACGCCTGCAGCCGCCCGCTCGCCATGGCCCGAAGCGCCTCGGCCGGCGGCGCCGGATCGTCGGCGGTGACATCGGGCGCCACGCCGGACGGGACGAAGCGCTGCTCGATCTGGATATTTGCCACATTCAACTGAATCGGCGGCAGATAGTCATAACGCAGCGGCGCGAAGGCTTCCTCGCGCTCGGCGCAGCCAAGCAGCGCGAATGGCACCAGCAATGCAAGGCGGCGGGTCAGAGTGCGCAACGGGATTTTCCTGTGGTGACTCAGTCGGGGCGCGGTTCGGCGGCGGCCTGGCCATGAACGTCGCCTCGCGGAAAACGAAAGTCATGGTTGCAGAATTCACATGTCATGATGATGTCGCCATCTACGGTCATGTGGTCCAGATCGTCCGGCGGAAACCCCTCGAGTATGCTTGCGAGCCGAGCGCGGGAGCAACGGCAGCCGAAAGAGAGCGCCCGGGAGCGGTCGGTGGCGACCCCCTCGGTATGGAACAATCGGTACAGCAGGCGGTCCGCCGGCAGGTCGTCGTCCAGAAGTTCCTGGTCGGTGAGGGTGGCGGCCAGCATCGTCGCGGTGCGCCAGCTTTCCTCCTGCGCCCGGTCGTCCAGCGCCGGATCGATGCCGCCCGCGCCGGCGATCTTCTCCAGGATCAAGGCTCCGGCCCGCCAGCCCGCCGGGGTCCTGTCACAGGCCAGGTGGACCATGCAGCGCAGTTGCTCGCTGGTGTCGAAATAATGCAGTGCCATACCGGCCAGGGAACTGCCGTCGATCGTTACGATGCCCTGGTGGCGGTGCTCCTCCGGACCCTGGTCGACGGTGAACGCGAGATAGCCGGCACCCAGCAGTTGTGCTGCCGACGGCGACGGATCTGTCGCCAGCAACGCATCCAGACGCTCCGTGTCCGCACGCGCGTAACCGCGCAGCTCGCCGGCATCGGTGCTGTCGGCCAGCAGCATCGTCACCGGCCCGTCGCCCTTGGCTTGCAGACTGAATGAGCCGTTGAACTTCAGCGCGGTCGACAGCCCGGCCGCCAGCGCCAGTGCCTCACCCACCAGCCGGGTGACTACGGCGTGATTCTGGTGTCGGCTCAGCAGGGCATCGGCAAGCGGACCGAGCCGGACGAGTCTGCCGCGCACCGGACGGCGGGGCAGAAAGAATGGCAAGACACCGCGTGGCACGACAAGGTCGGGCACCGGCGGGCGGCCGCTGTCCAGAAAGGCAGGCGTATCTGACATGATCCCAGGATAAACGCCTGACGCGTCCGAGGCTACCTGTGATGCCGCGACGCGGTGTGGTGCTCATCGGCGGCTCCGCTCGCTATCCTGGGGCTGCCGCACCCGAGCGTGGTCATCAGGATTGCGCCGGACGCAGGTGGTCAACCTGTCATTCGCTGGATATCCCGTTTGCTGGCCCGGCGTACCTCGGGCGCAGCACGAGGAAACAATGCGGCTTCGCCCCTGGATCATCCTGGCGGCCCTGGCTCTCGGACGCGTCGCCTTCGGCTACCAGTTCCAGACCATCGCGACACTCGCCACAGACCTGATCGCCCGCTTCCATCTGTCCTATGCCCAGCTCGGATCGCTGATCGGCACCTACCAACTGCTCGGCGTGTTCACGGCAATTCCTCTGGGCTTGCTGGCTAGCCGGTTCGGCGACCTCTGGATTCTCGGCACCGGGCTCGCCTTGATGACAGCGGGAGCCTGCATCAGTGCTCTCTCGGATGCGCCAACCGGCATCGCGGTCGGCCGAGCGGTGGCCGGTGTCGGGGCGGTCGCCATGATTGTGCTTCAGGGCAAGGTGATCGCCGAGTGGTTCACCGGCCCCCGCTTTATGATCGGTATCAGCGTCTCCGTGTGCTCCTTCCCGATCGGCATGGGCCTCGCTCAGCTTTTGTTGCCGTCGTTGCTCGGCGCGTTCGGGCTCCGCGCCGCCCTTGCTTCCGCCGCGGTGCCAGCCGGCCTCGCTTTTCTGTTGTTCGTAACCAGTCACCGGACGCCGCGGCACGGGTTGCTGATACCCAGGCGGTTCACCCTGCCCAGCGCTCGCGAATGCATGCTGCTGGCGATCGCCGGTCTGGCGTGGATGACCTACACCGCCGGATACTCGGCATTTGCCTCCTATCTGCCCGCCAGCCTGTCGCTGCGCGGCGAGACCCTGTTCGTGATCGCACTGGTGATGACGATTGCCACTTGGGGCAATGTTCCGGCAACGCTCCTTGGCGGCGGATTGGCCACCCGCTTCGGCGGCTACAACGTGTTTCTCGTCGGAACGCTGTCGCTGGTCGTCGGCATGGCCGGCATGGCCCTGACCGGTTGGCCGGTTGCGTGGTCGGCTCTCGTCGGCGTGGTCGGCGGTATCCATCCGGGCGTCATCATGGCCGTCGGAACACTCTCCGCCCGGCCACGGAACCGCGCGGTCGGAATGGGGATTTTCTACACGCTCTATTATCTCGGAGGCGCGATCTCCCCGGCGCTGTGCGGTGTCGCGGCCGACGCGTACGGCAGTCCGGCGGGCGGCCTGCTGGCGGCCGCGACGCTGTCGGCGATAGCTATCCCACTCTACATGCTGCACCGGCTGCTTGGTCGG
Source organism: uncultured Alphaproteobacteria bacterium (assembly GCA_963758415.1). Lineage (GTDB taxonomy): Bacteria > Pseudomonadota > Alphaproteobacteria > Acetobacterales > Acetobacteraceae > Rhodopila. The sequence goes on from CAVWVL010000003.1 coordinate 553,591, forward strand.
CACGAGACGATGCTGGTAAAGCCATAAGATTCAGGTTGGATCAGTCCGGAAGCGTTGCATCCAGCCGCAGCGCCTCGATCCGCCTCAAGGCTTCTTCGGCATCCATATCCAGCGCCTGCTCGGCCGTTCCCCTCGCAAACCCGGCCCGAGCGAACATCCCCAGTTCCCGGCGCCTCGCCGCCGCCAGATCCCTGGTGTCGCCATGGCCGAGCGCAGTCTCGCCGCCACGGAACGGTCCGATGCGGCGTCGGCGCGCCAGGATCAGGGCGGCGCCGAGTTCCGTTCCCGCATCATCGCCGGCGGCGCTTCGAGCAAGCCCCGGCGCGACACCCTTTGCCATCAGCCGCGCTTGTATCGCGCGGCGGGAGCGGCCGGTGCGGGTCAAGCTTCGTGCGCGCCCCTTCGCGAAGCCTTCGTCGCTGAGCGCGCCGGCGCTGACCAGGCCGGCGATCACCCCCTGAATCGCCTCGCGAGCGGCGGCAACCACGACTGCCACATCCTCGGCATCCGCTTGGAGCCGGGCCCAGCGGTCGATACGTTTCAGCAGCACACGGCGCAGCGCCGCCTCGGTCGAGGCGTAACGGGCCAGATACGAGAGTGCCGCCTCACGCAGGCTGGTCGCATCGGGCGGCGGAGCATCGGACGGCGGAGCATCGGATGGGGGCGACATGACGCCACGATGGCGGCTTGGCTCGGGAACGCAAAAGCTTTTTTCGCCGGTCCGCATGACCCGATCCGCCCCGCGAATGCCCCTTGCGACAATGCTGCGCGTCGGCGGCACGTCCTCATCCGCGTGAAGACGACTCCCCGGCCTATCGGCAAAAATCTACTCAGGCCTCGTTTGACAGCGACCGAGGCTTCGAACAAAGTCCGGTGCTCCCCCGGACCCGCCCCGAAAGGTCGCGGGCGGGTGATCCGTTGGGGAATGTCCAAAACCGAGGGTTGAACCCCGATGATTTCCGCTCTGCTGCCGAACTACGCTCGTCTCGACCTCGCCTTCGAGCGGGGCGAGGGCGCCTGGCTGTGGACGGTCGACGGTCGACGATTCCTCGATTTCGGCTCTGGCATCGCCACGGCCTCGGTCGGACACGCCAATCCGCACCTGGTGAAAACCATCGCCGAACAGGCTGCAAAGGTGATGCACACCTCCAACCTGTATCGCATACCACAAGCGGAACGGCTGGCGCAGCGGCTGGTCGACGCAACCTTCGCTGACAGCGTCTTCTTCTGCAACTCGGGCGCCGAGGCGAACGAGGGCATGATCAAGATGATGCGCCGCGCCATGTCGGACGCCGGCAAGCCCGAGCGCTTCCGCCTCATCTGCTTCGAGGGCGCGTTCCATGGCCGCACCTTGGCCACCCTCGCCGCCACCGGCAATCCCCATTACCTGGAGGGCTTCGGGCCGGTGGTCGAAGGTTTCGACCATGTGCCGTTCAACAACATGAACGCCGTGCGCAATGCCATCGGCCCGGCGACCTGCGGTATCATTGTCGAGCCGATACAGGGTGAGGGCGGTGTGCGTCCCGCCGACCTGCAGTTCATGCGCGATCTGCGGGCTGTGTGTGACGAGTACGGCATCATCCTCGGCATGGACGAAGTCCAGTCAGGCATGGGCCGCACCGGAAAGTTGTTCGCCCACGAATGGGCCGGCATCACCCCGGACGTGATGTCCGCGGCCAAAGGAATCGGCGGCGGCTTTCCGCTTGGCGCCGTTCTCGCCAGGGAACAGTATGCCAAAGCCCTGAAGCCCGGCACCCATGGCACGACATACGGTGGCAATCCGCTCGCCTGCGCCGCCGGAAACGCCGTGCTGGATATCATCGTGGCACCCGGTTTCCTCGAGGAGGTCCAGCGCAAGGGTCGCAAGCTTCGCACTGAGCTCGATCGCATCGCCCGTGAGTTCCCGACGGTTTTCGTGGACGCCCGCGGCATGGGGCTGCTGCTCGGGATGAAATGCGTCATCCCACAGGGTCAGGTGCAGGCCGCCTGCTCCGCGGAGGGGCTCATGGCCATTACCGCCGGCGAGAACGTGCTGCGTCTGGCGCCCCCACTGGTGGTCACCGACAGCGACATCGATCAGGCGGTCGCCATGCTGGGCCGAGCAGCGGCGAAATGCGCGGCCGCCGAGGCTGGGAAGGTCGCGGCGCAATGAGCGGTGCCGCGATGCGGCGGCCTGCGCCGCCGGGCAAATCGCCTCCCCGGGGCCCCGCGATGCCCCAGGCACGAACCACATCCCGTGAACAGGCAACCGGACAAGGCATCGGTCTCAGGCATTTCCTCGATCTGCGAGACTTCGATCAGACCACGCTGCGCCAGATGCTGGATATTGCATCTGGCTTCAAGCGGGCGCGCGGCGTCTCCTCCCGACCCCTCGCCGGCAAGACCCTGGCGCTGATATTCGAGAAACCATCCACCCGCACGCGCGTCTCGTTCGAAGTCGGGATGCGCCAGCTTGGCGGCGACGTTGTCGTCCTGTCTGGCACTGACACCCAGCTTGGCCGAGGCGAAACCATCGCCGACACCGCTCGTGTTCTGTCTCGATACGTCGACGCCATCATGCTGCGTACCGACCGCGCCGCGAAGCTGCGTGAGCTGGCGGAATACGCGACCGTCCCAGTCATCAACGGCCTGACCGAATCCTCACACCCCTGCCAGTTGATGGCCGACGTCATGACGTTCGAGGAACATCGCGGACCGATCGCCGGCCAGGTCGTCGCCTGGTGCGGCGACGGCAACAACGTCGCCCGTAGCTGGATCGAGGCGGCGGTGCGCTTCGGCTTCACCTTGCGTCTTGCCACACCCGCCAGCCTGCAGCCTCCGGCCGAGCAGGTGGCATGGGCGCTGGGGCAGGGCGGGCGCATCGAGTTGACCGCCGATCCGGTGCAGGCTGTGGCTGGAGCGCATTGCGTGGTGACCGACACCTGGGTGTCGATGTCCGACGATCCGAACCAAAGCAGACACGAGTTGCTGCTGCCGTATCGAGTGACCCGTCACTTGATGGCGAAGGCGGCTTCCGACGCGGTGTTCATGCACTGTCTGCCGGCCCATCGGGGCGAGGAAGTGGATGCGGACGTGATCGATGGTCCGCAATCCGTCGTCTTCGACGAGGCCGAAAACCGTCTGCACGCCCAGAAAGGTATCCTAGCCTGGGCGATGGGCGCCGCGCGGTAGCGAGGGTCGCTGGGGACCCTCCCCCGCCGCTCACGGGGCATGGGTAATGCGGTCATGGGCGCCCGAACCGTCGACAGCCCTTACGCCGCCAGCCAATCCTCGGCTCGCAGTCCTTCGACGCGGCTGAACTCTCGGATATTCCCAGTCACCACCACGAGGCCCCTGCTCCGGGCATGACCGGCGATGAGCACATCGTAAGCACCGATGGGTCGGCCCTCTCGCTCCAGGCTTGCACGAATTTCGGCAGCGTGAGCGGCTCCTTCAGCATCGAACGGAAGCACGCCCAGGCGCGCGGTCATACGCTCGATCTCCCGGCGATTTTCGGCTGGCCTGTTCGATTTCTCCGCGCCCATCAGTAACTCGGTCAGCACGATGGTCGAGATTGACATTGCGTCCGCCTCACGATTGAAACGATCGCGCAGACCAGCCGGCCGATCCCGCAGAATGCGAATGCAGAAATTCGTATCGAGCATGTATCGGAGCATCAGAACGTTTCGCGCGGTTGTACCGGCGGCTGGTCCCGATCGCCGATGTCGATGCCCGGTGAATCAAAGAAATCGTCCCATTCTGAGTCAGCCGGGGCGATGATACGCCGCGCGCCGTCTCGCAGGATGACGACCTCCCGAACTTCCGGAGGAAACGCCACCTCCTTGGGCAAACGGATCGCCTGCGAGCGGTTGGTTTGAAACAGGGTTGTTCGGGGCAATGGGATTCCTCAAGTTGGGATATACCGTATATATATCCCAACCAACGGAACGTTCAAGCACCTCTTGAGCAGCCCACCTCCACCCGATCGCGAAGGCCGACACGCAGCGGCTTCAGCCCCTCAAGCTGTCCGGCACCTTCCCGCCGTTCTCAGCCAGTTTTTGCATGACAGCCTTATGCAGCGCGATGTTCTTCTCGGCGGAGCCGTCGGTGCCGGAAATGTTAAGCTCGTGCGCCAGTTCCTTGCGCGCATCCAGGCTGGATTCGAGATCGAGCAACTTCAGCAGATCGACGATCGATGTCTTCCAGTTGCCGCCTCCGTTTTTGCGTGCCGCCATCTGGACAAGCACAGCTTCGACGTCAACCGGCTGCGCGGACGCGGACGCCGTCGTCGAAGCCGGTGAGGTGGGGGCCGCCGCGCCGGCCGACGGCGTGGCGGGCGTTGCCGGATCCGCCGAGGCGGCAGCGGCCGGATGGAAGATCTTGTTCATGATCGAGCCAAAAATACTCACGGCGCTACCTCTACATTGATTAAGGAGCGGCAAGCCTAGCACGGCGGCAAGTTTCCACACATATCATATTGAAATTTCGAGCAATCGCCGCGGCAAGCCCCAGACCAGGCGCGCGGCCGGCCGCGAACAGCGCCCCATTCACATCGCCCGCACCGCCGCCCTTGAGCAAACGTCAAGACCGGCCGATGATCCCCCGGCACGCCCCAGGAGGATTGAAGCATGCCCGAAAGCCCTGCTGACAAGGCGGCGTTCGCTGCCAGCGAGACCCGCCTGCCGCTCAACGGCATCACCGTCCTCGACCTGACTCTGGCGCGCGCCGGTCCCACCGCCGTGCGCCATTTCGCCGACTGGGGTGCCAACGTGATCCGCATCGAGCCGCCTGCGACCGAGGGCGAGGACGTCGCCGGCCGTCGCCATGGCTTCGACTTTCAGAACCTGCACCGCAACAAGCGGGCCGTGACCTTGAACCTGAAGTCGACGCAAGGTCACGAGGCTTTCATGCGCCTGGCCAAGACGGCCGACGTCATCCTGGAGAACATGCGGGCCAACGTGAAGCACCGCCTGAAAGTCTCATACGACGACGTCAAGGCCATCAATCCCCGCATCGTCTATGGTAGCATCTCCGGCTTCGGCCAGGACGGCCCCTATGGTCCGCGTGCCGGCGTCGACCAGATCGCGCAGGGCATGGGCGGCCTGATGTCGATCACCGGCGAGCCAGGCCGGGGCCCGATGCGCGTCGGCATCCCGGTCGACGACCTGACCGCCGGCAATCTGCTGGCCCTCGGCTGCATGATGGCGCTGTTCGACCGCGAGCGCACCGGTGTCGGCCGCTGGGTAACCACGTCGCTGCTGGAAGCACAGGTCTTCATGCTGGACTTCCAGGCCAGCCGCTGGCTGATGGAGGGCGAGGTCGCCGGCCAGGCAGGCAACGACCATCCAACAGGCATCCCGACCGGCGTATTCCCCACCAGTGACGGCCACATCAACATCGCCGCCAGCTCGTCGCGCGTCTTCACCCGCTTCTGCGAGGCGATCGAGCGGAAGGACTGGCTGGAAAAAGATGAGTGGAAGACCCAGGTCGGCCGCTCGCACGACCGCAAGGCGATCAACGCCGCGATCAGTGAAATCACCCGGACGCAACCGTCAAACCACTGGATCGAGCTGTTCGAGACCAACGGCATCCCGTGCGGCCCGATCTATTCGATCGACCAGGTGTTCGCCGATCCGCAGGTCAAGCATCTCGGAATGGCAACAAAGATGCAAAGTCCTTACGTTGGAGAAAAGGAAGTGGTGGCCTCGGCCATCAACATCTCCGGCTTCTCCAAGGCGATCCGGACCCATGCGCCGGATGCCGGGGAACATGGCGATGAAATACTGAAAGGCGTCGGCTACACCGACGCGGAACTCGCCGACATGCGACAGAAGGGAGTGATCTGAGATGCTGCTCGACCACGCTGAGACCCGCTCTTACGCGGGTGGCAAGATGCTGGCGGCGAAGGACGACGGCATTGGCCTGATCACCTTCAACCAGCCGGAAAAGCGCAACGCCATGTCGATCGAGATGTGGACCGGCCTCGGCGAAATCCTCGACGAATTCAGCGCGGACAGCAGGATCAGCGTCGTTGTCATGACCGGCGCCGGCGATAAGGCATTCGTTTCGGGGGCCGACATCAGCCAGTTCGAAAAGAACCGCAACAGTGCCGATGCGCAAGTGGAATATGATCGCGCGACCGGCGTCGGACGCGACAAGCTGAATGCGTTCAGCAAACCGGTCATCGCCCGCATCCGCGGTTTCTGCATGGGCGGCGGCCTCGCCATCGCCATGGCGACCGACCTCAGGATCGCCTCTGCCGACAGCCAGTTCGGCATCCCGGCGGCACGCCTGTCGATCGCCTACGCCCCTGACGCGGTAAAGCGGTTGATTGATCTGGTGGGGCCCGCCCACGCCCGCATGATCCTCTATACCGCCAAGCGTATCGATGCCGCGGAGGCCGAGCGGATCGGGCTGATCAACAGGATGACGACGGAGGAGGCTTTGGACGCTGTTGTCCTCGACATCGCCCGCACCATCGCAGACAACGCGCCGCTTTCGGTCGCGGCGTCGAAACTGACCATCAACGAAATGTTGAAGGACGAAAGTCAGCGCGATATGGCGGCAATCAAGCGAATGGGCGAGATTTGCTTCAACAGCGCGGACTACAAGGAAGGCCGGACCGCTTTCATGGAAAAGCGTCCGCCTCGTTTCCAGGGAAGCTGAACGCTAACGCATCAGACAATGCATATGAGTAATCAACCAAGGCACGACTGAATGTTTGAACTGCCCGAAGAGCACCGGATGCTCCAGGATTTGGTTGCGAAGTTTATCGATCGCGACGTGATGCCCCTGGAAAAGGGCGTTCTCGCCCGCGAGATGGCCGGTCAGCCGTCAGGCCTGACGCCGGACGAGGAGGCACCGTTGCTCGCCAAGTGCAAGGAACTTGGCTTGTGGGGGCTGGACGTGCCGGAAGAATATGGCGGCGCCAACCTACCATACTCCGCACTGGTCGGAGTCCATGAAGAGACGGGCCGCACTTGCGTTTCCTTCACCTTTCCGCCCGACAGTCCAAACCTGCACATGCTGATCGCGGTCGCCAACGAGGAGCAGAAACAGAAATATCTCGAGCCCTACGCCCGGGGCGAAGCACATTCCGCCATCGCAATATCCGAGCCTGGGGCTGGCGGCGATCCCGCCGGCATGGCCACCCGCGCGGTCAGGGACGGCGACGACTGGGTCATCAACGGCCGCAAGATCTGGGTCAGTCGTGTGCCACAGGCTGATTTCGTCATCGTCATGGCGCGCACCGGCGAGGGCAAGCGCGCCGACGGCGTCACCGCCTTCATCGTCGAACGCGACACACGTGGCTTCATCATCGAGCGTGAAATTCCCATGCTCGGCGGCCAGCGCACCTACGAACTGGTGTTCGAGGACTGCCGCGTGCCAGCGAAGCAACTGCTGGGGATCGAAGGCAAGGGCTACGCGCCGATGCAGCTTCGGCTTACCGTCCGTCGCCTCCAGATCGGAGCCTGGTGCGTCGGCATGGCGCGGCGCGCGCTCGATATGATGGTGGAACATACCAAGCAGCGCGTGACATTCGGCCAGCGCCTTGCCGACCGGCAGGCGATCCAGTGGTGGATTGCCGATGCGGCGATGAAAATCCACGCCTGTCGTCTGATGGTTTACGACGCCGCCGCCAAGGCCGACGCGGGTCAGGATGTCCGCATGGAAGCCTCGATGGTGAAATTGTTCGGCACCGAAATGGCTACCGAGGTCGTCGATCACGCGATGCAGGCATTCGGCGCCATGGGCGTGGCGAAGGAACTGCCGTTGCAACTCATGGCACAAAAAGTCCGCACCATGCGGGTCTATGAAGGCCCATCCGAGGTCCACCGCATGGCGATCGCCCGCCGGATCATCGGCAGATGACGATCTCGTTTCGCTAATGAGCGAGCCCCGCATCAAGGCCGGGATCTGGGTCAGCATGGCGTTGCGGATGGGCGACCGAGATGGCCGCCCCGGCGCGGTGCTGCGCAAGGGCGACGCCGATTCAGGCGGCGTGCTCGTCGTCCTTCGCTGCCGTGAAGGCCTTTGTGTTCTCTCCCAGTTGCGCTCGGCAACCGGCGAGCTTGCCTGGATGCGGGCCACCGGTCCGGCCCCCGTGGACCAGGAAGCCGCCGATACATATGTAGCACGCCAGGTAAAGTTCGATCCCGACCTTTGGGTAGTGGAATTCGAGGCGCCCGACCTGCTGCCACCGTTCGAGGCAAAGCTGATCTGACCCAGCGAAACCGCCGCCATCGCGTCGCAAATCCGGTCCGCTTAAGGAACGATGTCCCAGAACGGATGCACCCCGTAATACGTATAGACGTTGCGGCTCCACGCCTCGTCGTTCCATCTGGCGGTCGCCTCGTCAGTGTATGACGGCGCACCCTCCAGCGTTTCGCGGTCGACGTCGACGACATAGCCGCCCTTGTCAATGTCATAGCTCAGTTTTTCCCAGGGCAGCGGGTGATACTGATCGCCGATCCCCAGGAAGCCGCCGAAACTCAGCACTGCATAGGCGATGCGGCCACTGCGCTTCTCGATCATCACATCTTCGAGCGAACCTAGTTTTTCGCCGGACAGGTCGTAGACCGTGGTCCCTTGCACCTGATTGGCCCCGATCAGGTGGCCAGAGGGATTTGTGGTGTCATCCAGACTTGCCATGGAATGCTCCCGTTGCAGCAAGCACCCTGAACGCGCGCCGGCGACGAAAGTTACACCCGGCGGCCAGATCGACCCCGGGCTTTACTCGGCCCCCAGCGCCGACGCCCCCTGCGCCAGCCGAAACGCCGCCATCGGGTAGACCCCCAGCACCCGGGTCTCGGTCGAAAAGAACGACAGTTCCTCCAGCGCGCGCCGCAGGCCGGGCTGTTCGGGGTGGCCCTCCACGTCGCACAGGAACTGAGTCGCGGTGAATTCGCCGCCGAGCATGTAGCTTTCGAGCTTGGTCATGTTCACGCTGTTGGTGGCGAAGCCGCCCAGCGCCTTGTACAACGCCGCGGGAACATTCCTGACCCGGAACACGAAGCTGGTCATCAAATGGGGCGTCGTCGGCTCGAACGTCGCCGGTCGCGGCGCTACGACATAGAACCGCGTGGTGTTGTGTGCCGCATCCTCCACGTTCGCGCGCAGGATCTGCAGCCCGTAGATCTCCGCCGCCAGTGACGACGCTATCGCCGCATCCTCCTTCTTTCCCCAGCTTGCCACCAGTTGCGCCGCGCCGGCGGTGTCGGCTTCAACCACCGGTGTCAGATGCAGGTCCTGCAGGATGCGCCGCACCTGGCCGAGCGCGACCGAGTGCGAATGCGCGCGCCTGATGTCCGCAATCGTGGCGCCCTTCACGCCCAGCAGACAGTGTTCGACCCGCTGGAACTGCTCGCCGATGATGAACAGCCCCGATTCCGGCAGCAGATGGTGGATATCGGACACCCTGCCGGCCAGGCTGTTTTCACACGGCAGCATGCCGAGCTGGGCCTTGCCCTCGCGCACCGCGTCGATCGCCGCCTCGAACGAGGTGCAAGGCATCGTCGTCATCAGCGGATAGGCGCCGCGGCAGGCCAGATCGGAGTAGGCGCCCGCGACGCCCTGGAACGCGATCACCCCGCTCATGGCTGCACCGAGCCCGCACGGACCGGGCCAGCCAGCACTAACCTGGCGCGTTCGAGGTCCTCGGCAGTGTCGACCCCGAAAGGACCGTGCTCGGTGCGCGCGCACGCAATTCTCATCCCATTCTCCAGCGCCCGCAGTTGCTCCAGACTCTCGCGCCGTTCCAGCGGGCTCGGCGGCAGCGAGACGAAGCGGTCGAGCACCGCCCGCCGATAGGCATAGATGCCGATATGGTGCCACCGCGGACCCGGACCCCACGGGATTGCCTGGCGGGAAAAATACAGTGCGGGCGCGACGGATTGCCCAGCCTCGAAGGCGCAGGCCGCCTTCACGAAGGAGGCCGTGGCGGCCTCGATATCGTCTCGGATCGGCACCACCAGGGTGCCGATATCGACCCGCGGATCGGCCAGGGGGACAATCACCAACCGCAGGCACGCCGGGTCCAGCGTCGGAAAATCGCCCTGCAGGTTCACCACGACGTCATGACGGCGATCGGGGTCAAGTTCGGCCAGCGCCGCATGCACCCGGTCCGAACCTGAAGGCAACGCTGGATCGGTCAGTACCGCCCTGCCGCCCGCCGCACGCACCACCGAGGCGATCTCCGCGTCGCCGCACGCCACCGCCACAGGCCCGATGGCCGCCTCCCGTCCCCGGTCGAGCATATGCACGATCATCGCTTTACCGTGGATGTCGGCCAGCGGCTTGCCTGGCAGCCGGGTGGACGCCATCCGGGCTGGGATCACGACGATCGGGTTCAAGCGGGCGGGTTCACGCTGGAATGGTTCCTTGGGAAGCTTCTCGGAAGGGCGGTGGAGGGGGCCGGCCGGCGCCCGTGCCAAGGTGGCTTGAAGTGCGGTTTTCGTTTCCCTATGGTGCCCCTCAGCTTACGGATGCGCTGTCCCCTGTGCAACGCCGGCCGGGCAGACATCAGCGGTCAACAGCCGCCTTCATCGGATCAGGAAGTTAACGCCGCATGAACAGCATGGAAGTCAACAAGACCATCGCCGCCGTCCTGGTGGCGGGAATTGTGTTCTTTCTGACCGGACTGATTGGCATGAATCTGGTCTATGACAAGCCGCTGGAGAAGCCCGCCATCGAAATCGCGGGGGCTCCGGCCGAGTCGGCGAAGGAAGCGCCGAAGCACGAGGAACTGCCGCCGATCGCGCCGCTGCTGGCCAAGGCGGACGTCGCCACCGGCGAAACGACGGCGAAGAAGCTGTGCGCCGTTTGCCACACCTTCGACGAAGGTGGCAAAGCCGGCGTCGGGCCCAATCTGTATGGCGTGGTCGGCGGCCCGCACGCCCACATGCAGGGCTTCGGCTACTCGGAAGGACTGAAGGCGATACAGGGACCGTGGACCTTCGACGAGCTGAATGAGTGGCTGCACAAGCCCAGCGCGTATGTCCCCGGAACCAAGATGGGCTTCGCTGGCATCTCCAACGAGCAGCAGCGGGCGGACGTGATCGACTACCTGCGCAGCCTGTCACACAACCCCGAGCCGCTGCCGTCGCCCTGAGCGACAGCATCGACCAACGCCTGGCGGCCGCCATCGCTGCCGCCGACGCGGCCGGCGATGTCATCCGGCCGTTCTTCCGCGGTTCCGTGGCGGCCGATCTGAAGGCGGACCAGTCTCCCGTCACGCTGGCCGACCGCAACGCCGAACAGGCAATGCGTACGATCCTCGCGGAACGCTGTCCGGATTGCGGCATCCTCGGCGAGGAGTTCGGCCTCGAACGCCCCTCCGCTCGGCTGCGCTGGGTGCTTGACCCGATCGACGGCACCCGCGCCTTCATTACCGGCCGCCCCACATTTGGCACGCTGATTGCCCTGCTCGATGGCGACACACCGCTGATCGGCATCATCGATCAGCCTGTGACCGGCGAACGCTGGATTGGCGCCGCGGGCCGCTCGACCACGTTCACGGGGAATCTGGGCGGGCAGGTCGGCACCCGCGCTTGCCCGGACCTGGGCCATGCCGAACTCTCCTGCACCAGTCCGGAAATGCTGGGCGACGACCTGCCCCGTTGGCGCCGACTGGCGGTGCAGGTCAGGCGCACCTACTGGGGTGGCGATTGCTATGCCTATGGATTGCTGGCGCTTGGCCAGATCGATGTGATCGTGGAGTGCGATCTGAAGCCATGGGACTGGGCGGCACTGCTGCCCGTGGTGCAAGGCGCCGGAGGCAGCGTCACCGACTGGCAAGGACACCCACCCAGCATCGGCGGCGACGGCCGCATCATCGCGGTCGGAGATTCTTCCCTATTGCCGCACGTCGTCGCCGCCCTGGCGCATCCCTAGCCGATACGCTTTGATCTCTTGCCAGAGCGTCTGCAGGGGGTGAACGGCACATTTATTGGACGATTGAGGAGACAGGCCCGCGAAGTTCGACCGGCGAGGGAGCAAAAACGATCCGCGCAAAGCTGATCGGGCGGGCATTCCCTTCAAACTCAAGCAGCAGCCATACGCTCTCGCCGGTAGAAAGATTTATGCCTTTGTGGGGGCTTCCGAGGCCATCAATGAAGGATGCCTGGCGTAGGTGATGCTCAACGTGGAGGTTATCGATTAGCTTGGTTTGGTCCAAAAACCGACGTTCGATATTGTAATCGTTTGGGCCTGGAGCGTCTCTGGAAAACACAATGTAACAGCTGATTGAATTTGGACCACTTGTGCAGCTGTACAGGCCAAACTCTTCCTGCCGTAACCAAGATTTGACGGTGTCGATCAGCGGAGCTGACGACGGGGACTGAATCAAACTGGCTGGCAGAGCTCCTGGCCCCCTCGGTTGCTGCCCTCCCAGCGGAAGAAGCACAGCTTGAAGTTTGTCCAGCACCCGAAGTTTACATTCGCGAGTATCCTTTAACGTTGTTGGAAGGTCTTGCTGCAGGACGCCTTGATATTTTGATGAGGATATATCTCCTGTCCCGCCGAACCCAAGCGAGGCAAGCTTTTTTGCCAGGCCACTGAGTTCCGCATGCACATCTCCCTCGATCTTACTACCAGACACCTCACCTTGGGTTGCCACGATTCCGCAAATTCTGTCGGCAGTGTCAGTGATTGCGTTAAGCGCGGGGCCGGTATCAGCCCCAAGCGCCGAGACGGCTCGTAAAGCTGTGAGCAACAAGCACATTGCCGGAATGGCCAGGTAATGCGGCGGTCGTCGAACGGCCATTCGAAGCCCCGTAGCTCTTGTTGCGAAATCGATGGGCAGGCCTTCGGGAGTCGGTCGGATCGACTACATCTTCGACCACCACAAGCATAGCCACGGCGCATAGTCACCGCCCACCCTGCCGCAGCGGCAGGTTGGTCCGATAAACCAGGCGCTTCAGCGCCAGCGCCGACTCGAATGACCGCACCCCGGGAATGTGCGTCAGGCGTCCGCGCAGGAACGCCTCGTATGAGGCGACATCGGCCGCGACCACCCGCAGCAGGTAGTCATTGGCGCCGGTCATCTCGTACATTTCCATGACCTCCGGACACGCCTGTACCGCCCGCTCGAATGTGCGCAACGCCTCGTCGGTATGGATCGCCAGCTTGACCGTCACGAACACATTGACCGGCAGACCCACCTTGTCCTGGTCCAGCAACGCCACATACCGGCTGATGACGCCGGCATCCTCCAACAGCCTTTGCCGCCGGTGCGACGACGACGGAGACAGATGTGCCGCATCGCTCAGTTCCTGCGCGGTGGCCCGTCCGCTGGCCTGAAGGTGATCCAGGATCGCGAGGTCCAGCCGGTCCAACTCCATCGACCCATCCTTGCCCGCTGTGCGGCGTCGTGACCGTTCCTGCCAAAAATGACACTCCGCCGGCGTCACTATGGCAAGCTTTCCCACGCCGCCATACCTACTATGTAAGAGTTACGGGAAACCCAGAAGGGACAACATCCATGGACATCGGTCTCGAGCGCCCCGCCATAACCCTGGAATCGCGCTTTGCCGATTTGGATCAGCCCGTCCTTCTGACGGGCATTCAGGCCCTGTTGCGGCTGTTGCTGGAGCAGCGACGCCTGGACCAGGCGGCCGGCCGCAACACTGCCGCGCTGGTTTCCGGCTATCGCGGCTCGCCACTGGGCGGCCTGGACCGAGAGCTTTGGGCGCAAAAGACCCTGATGCAGGAGCACGCCGTCCGATTCGAGCCAGGGGTGAACGAGGACCTCGCCGCCACCATGCTCTACGGCACCCAGGAACTCGACGCCTTCCCCGGCGCCAAGGTCGATGGCGTCTATGGCATGTGGTACGGCAAAGGACCGGGCGTGGACCGCTCGGGCGACGCCCTGCACTGCGCCAACATGGGTGGCACCCACAAGTACGGCGGCATCCTCGCGGTCGCCGGTGACGACCACGGCGCGCACTCCTCCACCTATCCCCACCAGACCGAATACATCTTCCAGAATTGCTTCATTCCGGTGCTCAACCCCTCCTCCGTGCAGGACGTGCTTGACCTCGGCCTCGCCGGCTGGGCGCTGTCCCGGTTCTCCGGCCTCTGGGTCGCCATGAAGACCACCGCCGAGACCATGGAGCAGGCCTCGACCGTCGTCGTCCCCTCGAACCCAACCTTCGTCGTTCCGGATTTCCCGCTGCCACCGCACGGGCTGAACTACGATCATACCCTGAATTTTCCCGCCGATCGCGCCGAGCTCGAACGCCGCATGATCGAGGAGCGAATTCCCGCGGCACTTGCCTGGGCGCGCGCCAACAAGATCGACCGCCTGGTCAGCGGTTCGGCGGATGCCTCGATCGGCCTGGTGACCATCGGCAAGGCGCACGAGGACACGCTGCATGCGCTGCGCCGCCTCGGGCTCGACCAGCACCCGCAACTGGCGGTCTACAAGGTCGGCATGACCTGGCCGCTGGAGACTGAGGGGCTGAAGGCCTTCGCCCGCGGCAAGCGCGCGCTCCTGGTCATCGAGGAAAAGCGCAGCTTCGTCGAAAGCCAGATCCGTGACGCGCTGTATCATCTGCCGGCGGACGAGCGGCCCGACATCAGCGGCAAGACCGATCCGCTGGGTGCGCCGCTGCTGTCCGCGCTGATGGAACTCTCGCCGGAGAGCGTCGCTGGCGGGATGGCGAAGTTCCTGGGCAGGGCAGGGCTGAATCTTCCCGCTCCGCCGATGCCCGCCGCCGTCGACCGGCCGGACGGGCTGCTCAGGCGAGCGCCCGCGTTCTGCGCCGGGTGCCCGCACGCAACGTCGACCAAACTGCCCGACGGCAGCTTCGCCAGCGCCGGCATCGGCTGCCACTTCATGGCGCTGGATGACGGGCCGCAGACCCGCACTTTCACTCATATGGGCGGCGAGGGCGTGCCGTTCGTCGGGCTGGCCAGCTTCACCGACATGAAGCACATGTTCGCCAATCTCGGCGACGGCACCTACATGCATTCGGGCATCATGGCGATCCGCCAGGCGGTCGCGTCAAAAACCCGCATCACCTACAAGCTGCTGTTCAACGATGCCGTGGCGATGACCGGTGGCCAGCCGGCCGAGGGCTCCCCCACCGTGCCGATGCTCGCGGCGCAGGTCGCCGCCGAGGGCGTCAAGCGCATTGCCGTCGTGGCCGACGAGGCGGATCGCCTGCCGCCCGCGGCCGACCTGCCGCCCGGAGTCACCCGCCACACCCGTGAGGAACTCGACGCCGTTCAGAAGTCGTTGCGCGACTTCGAAGGTCCGTCGGTGCTGATCTACGATCAGGTCTGCGCCACCGAGAAGCGCCGCCGCCGCAAGCGGGGATCGATGGCCCAGGCCACTCGTCATGTCGTGATCAACGAGTCGGTGTGCGAGAATTGTGGCGACTGCTCCACCCAGTCCGGCTGCATCGCCATCGAGCCGGTGGACACGCCGCTCGGCCGCAAGCGCCGCATCAATCCGACAAGCTGCAACGTCGATCTGTCCTGCCTCAAGGGCTTCTGCCCCAGCTTCGTGACCCAGGCCGGGCCGCCCGCCGCGCCGGACGCAGACATACAATGGCAGGCAAAGGAGGCCGAGTTTGCCTCCAGCCTGCCGCAGCCCGTGTGGCCGACCCTGAGGGTATGGCGCGGGTTGTTCGCCGGCATTGGCGGCGGCGGCATCGTCACCTCGGGAGCCATCCTGGCGATGGCCGCCCATCTCGAGGGCCGCGCCGTCAAGACCCTGGATTTCACCGGCCTGGCGCAGAAGAACGGCGCCGTCGTGGCGCATGTGCAGATTGCCGCCAACGAGGCTGATCTCGATGTGGTGCGCATTCCACTGGGAACCGCCGACCTGATGCTGGCGGCCGACCTCGCGGTCGCCTGTCAGCCCGGGGTGCTGGAGCGGAACGCGAAATCCGCTGTCGTCATCGGCAACATGGACCTGGCTGCCACCGCCGAGTTCAAGCGCGACGCGCTGCTGTCGATCGACGCCGCGTTGCATCGCCGGACCATCGAGAAGGTCACCGACCCGGGGCGTTCTGTCTGGCTGCACGGCGTCCGTCTGGCCGAGCGCCTGTTCGGCAACGCCCAGGCCATGAACACCATGTTGCTGGGTATGGCCTGGCAGCGCGGCTCGGTCCCGGTGGGCGAGGCGGCAATCATGCGCGCGATCGAACTGAATGGCGCCGCGGTGAAGCTGAACAAGCGCGCCTTCCTGTGGGGGCGCATCCTCGCTGAACGTCCAGAACTCGTCGGACAGGTCCTCGAGGGACTGAGCGAGGGGCCCCCGGCGACGCTTGATGCGCTGATCGCGCAAAGAATGGATGCACTGAAGGACTATCAGTCGAAGTCGTACGCGCGTCGCTACCAAAAGCTGGTGCAGACGGTCATCGACCGCGAAACCGCCGTGCTCGGCAAGCCGGGACGTCTGGCACGAGCCGCGGCCGAGGGCCTGTATCGCGTGATGGCCTACAAGGACGAATACGAAGTTGCCCGCCTTCACGCCGCCGCGACCTACGGAGAAAAGCCTGAGTTCCACATGTCACCGCCGCTGATCACCGACATGGACAAGGCGACCGGACGGCGGCGCAAGATCGCCATCCCCGGCTGGTTCGCCATGCCGCTGTTCCGGGTGCTGCGCCATGGCAAGAAGTTGCGAGGCACGCCGCTCGATCCGTTTGGCTACCAGGCCGAACGCCGGTCGGAGAGCGCGCTAATCCGCCAGTATGCCGCCGATCTCCAGACGGTCCTGGCGGCTGTGCGGCCTGACAACCTCAACACCGCGGTCGCCCTGGCCGAGCTGCCGGAGCAGATCCGGGGTTTCGGCCCGGTGAAGGACGCCAACCGGGCCAAGGCAGAGGCGACCCGGACCCGGTTGCTCGGGCAACTCGCCCAACCCGTTCCGATGGCGATAGCGGCGGAGTAATCTAACGTGCCATCCCCGTGCTTGGCGTTGCCTGGCACGGGGAGTGCCCCCGAGTGTCATCCCCGTGCCCCCGCCTCCGCAGGGCCAGGCTTGGCACGCGAACCCACGTCATGCCTTCACGAACCACCTCGACTCACGCCGCCACGGTCTGACGGTACCGGCTGGCGACCTCGCGGCGGGAGAGATTGGGCGCCAACGCCAGTCTGGCCTGGTTGTATGTGGTCCAAAGCCCCTCGTCCGCGAGCGGCGGAATGGTCACCACCTCGCCCTTGTCGAACCCGACCAGCGCGGCGTCCACAAGATCGTCCACCTCCATCACCATTCCCGGCAACAGCGCGTCGACGTCCTTGCCAGAGCGCTCCCAGATTTCCGTCCGGGTGGCGCCCGGCAGCACCGCCTGAACCCGCACGCCCTTGTCTTTCAACTCTAGCGCGAGCCTCTGCGTGAGATTGAGCAGATAAGCCTTCGACCCGCTGTAAACGCCGTCGAAAAGCTCAGGCGCCAGTGCCAGCACCGAAGCGATGTTGATGATGGCTCCTGCCTCACGTTGGCCGAATGCCTTGCCGGCAGCGGAGGCCAGCAGTGTCGGCGCCGTGATGTTCAGCGCGATCAGCTTCGCCAGTTCGGCCGGCGTATTGTCGAGCAACCCGCCATTAAGCGAAGCCCCCGCATTGTTGACCAGCACCGTGATTGAAGGATCGCTTCCGAGCCGGTCCTCCACCTTCGCCAGATCAGCCGGACTGGTGAGATCCGCGGCGAGTACCTCGACCTCGCGGCCAGTCTCCGCGCGCAGTCGCGTGGCAATCGCCTCCATACGCACCCGATCGCGCGCGACAAGAATAAGATTGTGCCCCCGACGCGCGAGCCGATCTGCAAAGACGGCACCAATGCCGGTGGATGCTCCGGTCACGAGCGCGGTGCCTTTGGAATTGTTGGCCATCGTTTGATCTCCTTGCGCCCCGAGAATGCGGGGTCGCTTGCATTCAGATACTGACAAAACTATCATGATGCAATGGACATTGAGAAATTTTCCGCCGGCTCGTGTTCCATCGGCCGTGGACTCGCGCTGGTAGGGGACGTCTGGAGCATGTTGATCCTGCGCGAAGCCGGTTTTGGCGTGACCCGTTTCGATCAGTTCCGTGCCAGCTTGGGCATCGCGCCAAACATCCTGACGCGGCGCCTCAAGGCGCTGACGCGCTCGGGATTGCTGGAGAAACGGGGCTACAGCAAGCGTCCGCCGCGCGACGAATATATGATGACTGAGGCGGGACGGGACTTCCTACCCGTGCTTCAGGCCATCGGCGCGTGGGGTCGTCGCCATAACGGTGGAGGCCCGATGAGCCATCTCGTCGATGTGGAGACCGGAAGGCCCGTCGACGCCGTTGTGATCGATCGTCAGACCGGCGCCCCCATCGGCACCCGCGCGCTGCATCTGGTGCCGCCGGATCAGGCCTAGTGCCCGTCGTCATTGAATTCGCGGCGAGTGAACCGGGCCTCCGAGGATGGCATGAGTCCAAACCACAGAGACATGTCTTTT
Organism: uncultured Alphaproteobacteria bacterium; assembly: GCA_963758415.1. GTDB lineage: Bacteria > Pseudomonadota > Alphaproteobacteria > Acetobacterales > Acetobacteraceae > Rhodopila. The sequence continues at coordinate 572,010 of CAVWVL010000003.1, forward strand.
GTGAGCTGTCCGCTGCCACTCAGGTTAAGCAGGCCGGTCGCCTTTGCACGGGTTATGGAAGCTCCCCAACGGCTTCGATGCTGCTCAGAGCAGACCCTTCACCCGCAGCAAACCAAAGGCGGCGATGGTCATCGCCTCACGCACCGTGCCGTCCCGCAGCATCATCTCGAATTCGTACTGTGTGAAGCTGCGGCAAATCATGTCTTGCTCGCTCGCTTCCCGTTCCGGCTCCCCTTGCCGCAGATCGGTTGCGAGAAAAATCCGACCGCGCTGCGTGCAATACCCCGGCCCTTGGAATATCTCGCCGGCATAGGTCATGCTGCCGGCGATCAGACCGGTCTCTTCCCGCAGTTCTCCGGCCGCGAGCGCCGTTGGTTCGCTCCCCGGCGTATGTTCCCACATACCCATAGGAAACTCCCACAGCCGCTCGGCGACCGGGTAGCGATACTGCTCGACCAGCGTCAAACGACCTTCGTGCCAAGGAACGATGATCACGAAGTCCGAGCGTTCGACGACGCCGTACAGACCGGCGCTGCCGTCCGGGCGAATGATCCGATCCTCGCGCACGCGAGTCCAGCGATTCTCATAGGCGATGCGGCTGGAGACGGTGATGTAGGGATTTTTCATGCAGCTCCGCGTGGGTGCTATTCAACTCCCACCGGACGCATGCCCCGAGGCAGCGTGGCGAGCGACTCGGTGGTGTCGAAGTCCCGCAGCACCGCATCGTCCGCCATCTCGACCTCGCAGACCACCTCGACGTGCTTGCCGATCAGGAACCGCGCCCCTGAGTCGCCCGCAATCTGCAGGATTTCCGGGAAGAAGCGGCGATCCCACAGCATTGGGTTGCCCTGCTTGCCGCGGAATGTCGGCAACACGATCAGCCGTCCCTCGTCCGGGTCATACATCGACAGCAGCCTGTCGATCATTCGCCCGGTCACCAGCGGCATGTCGCCCAGGCAAACCAGCACCGCCGCGCATTCCGGCGGCACCGCCGCGATGCCGCTTTTCAGACTGGCCGACAGGCCCTCGGCGTAGTCAGGCGCATGCACGTAACGCACCGGCCGGCCCCCCAGCGCGTGCTCGACCTGCTCGGCCTGATGCCCGGTGACCACCAGGATCGGACGCGCATTGGACGACAGGACATTGTCCAGGACGCGGGCAATCATCGGCTTGCCAGACTTGTCCGCGACCAGCAGCTTGTTGTGAGGCGCCATGCGTCGCGACCGTCCCGCCGCCAGGACCAGGGCACCGATGACCGGCGCGCTGCGCGGTGCGGCTCCCGACCGAGGCGTCGCCGGCGCCTTTTCACGCGGCATAGGCCGTGTCTCCATCTCCTTCAGCAGCCCGCCCACCCCCATGGACATCATGTCCCGAGGCGTCACCGCCAAGCCGGCAAACAGCCGGGTCAGCACGAAGTCGATACCGTTCAGGCTGGGGCTGCGCGCGCAGCCGGGCAGCACCAGGGCCGGGCGCTCGCCGATACGGCCGAGGCAGATCAGATTGCCGGGATCGACCGGCATGCCGAAATGCAGGATTTCACCCCCCGCCCGCACAATCCCCTCCGGCCCGACGTCACGCCGGTCCACCACCGCCGAGGCACCGACCACCAGCAGCAAATCGGCCCCGAGCGCGATCAGGTCAGCGAGCGAACGGGCAATCGCCTCCTCGTGATGCGCGCAGTGCACCGGCGGCAATATCGACCCTGTCAGTGCGCTGATCCGAGCGTCGGTGATCTGGATGGTCTTTTCCGTGACGCTGGCCTTCAGTCCCGGCAGTTCGGTGACCACCAGCCCCACCTTCAGCGGGCGAAACGGGTGCAGCGTCAGCGGCGAAGGGCCCTGCCTGGCCAGCGTCTCGGCGACCGCGAGCATGGTCCCCGGGACCGAGAAAGGAATGATCTTGATGGTCGCCACCAGATCCTTCGGCGCAACCACGGCGTAATCGGGCAGGGTGCCGATCGTCATCGCCTCGTCGATGGTGTTGAGGCGGTCGATCCGGGCGGTGTCCACACGCAGCAGACCGGGCGCCTCCGCCGCCAGGTTCACCCGCCCGGTGGCCGAGCGGGAGCGGGCGATGAGGGGCGAGAGCAGGGGGGTGGCGAGCCGGTCCGCCGCGATATCCTCCGGCACGTCGCCGGGCTCCAGGCGGGCGCAGATCACCTCGCTGCGCCCGGCCTCCCGCAACGCCGCGATCGCCGCCTCGTCCAGCAGCGATCCTTTGCGGATCATCCGTTCGCCGACCTTCTGGCTGTGCGCCATGATGGCGCCGCGAGCCTCGTTCAGCGGCGCAGCGCCAAACTTCATGCGGCAGGTTTGGGCGGCAACGGTGCGTTCCGACGCACCGCGACGATCTCGGCGATGATCGACAGCGCGATTTCCGGCGCGGTGACGGCTTCGATGTTCAATCCAACGGGCCCGCGGATACGTGACAGGGCGTTGTCCTGGTGCCCAAGCTCCCGCAGCCGCTTGAGCCGAGCGGCGTGGGTGCGACGGGACCCCAGCGCGCCAATATAGAACGCCTGCGACTTCAACGCGCGATCCAGCGCCGGATCGTCCAGTTTGGGATCGTGCGTCAATGTCACCACGGCGGTGCGGCTGTCCGGAGCGAATGCCTCGACAGCCTCATCGGGCCAGTCGGTGGAAATGGCGACATCGGGAAAGCGCTCGTCCGAGGCAAAGGAGCGCCGCGGATCGACGACGGTCACCGCGAAGCCGCACGGCACCGCGAACGGCACCAGCGCCTGGGCGATGTGCACCGCGCCAACCACGATCAGCCGCAGCGGCGGGTTATAAGCGTGCAGGAACCAGTCCGTGTCGCCCAGCTTCACGGTGCCGCTTTCGTCCCGCTCCAGCGCGCGCGCCGCAGCGTCGTTCAGGTTAGCCGGGGCCTCCGGGTCGGGCAGCAGCATTTGCTCCCCCGATGGCAGCCGCGTTGCCAGCACCACCGGGCGCTTGTCGCGTCTGGCCTGATCGAGCGCGGCGAGGGTGTCGGGTGTCATGCGTATGAATCCTTACGGCGTGGGTCGTAAGGATAACCCACGGCTAAAAGAACAAACCACAGATACACACGGATGAACACAGATGGAGGCCGCTCGATGGGGCCGCTGATGACCACCCGCCGGCGGTCAGCTCAGCCTTTCGACGAACACCTTCACTTTGCCACCGCACGCGAGGCCCACTTCCCAGGCGCGTTCGTGGCTGACGCCAAAATCCAACAACTGCGGGCTGCCGCTTTCGATCGTCTTCATCGCGGCGTCTGCGACCGCTCCCTCGATGCAGCCCCCGGACACCGACCCTGCCATGCGGCCGGACTTCGTCACCGCCATCTGGCTGCCCGCGGGGCGAGGCGAACTGCCCCAGGTTTCCGTCACGGTGGCAACCGCGACCTGCTCGCCCGCGGCGCGCCAAGCGGCGGCGGTGCCCAGAACGTCTTCTGCTTCTGACATACTCATCGGTTCAGCCTTTCAAAACCCCCACCGGGGTGCCCTTTCGGTGTCGCCGGACGGGACAATAAATCCACCAAGGCGCGCAAACTCGCCAGATTATGCACCGGGCGAAATTCGTCCACATGTGGCAGCATCGCTCGGATACCCTGAGACTTTGGTTCAAAGCCGCTCCACCGCAACAGCGGGTTGAGCCATATCAGCCTTGTGCAGGAGCGGTGTAGCCGGTCCATGTTCTCCGCCAGCCCGTGCGCCCCGTCACGGTCCAGCCCGTCGGTGATCAGCAGCACCACCGCGCCCTGCCCGAGCACCCGTTTCGCCCAGAGACGGTTGAAGCTGGCGACCGCCTCGCCGATGCGCGTACCGCCGGACCAGTCGGGCACGCTGTGGGCGACCATCTGGAAGGCCACCTCCGGATCGCGCGCGCGCAACTGGCGCGTCACGTTCGACAGCCTGGTGCCGAACAGGAAGACGCTGACGCGGTCTCGGTCGTTGGTCACCGCGTGCAGGAAATGCAGCAGGATCTGGGCGTAGCGCGCCATCGACCCGGATATGTCACACAGCACCACCAGCGGCGGCGGCCGCGTGACCCGCCGGCTGTGCGCGATCGACGTGATTTCACCACCCTGGCGCAGGCTGGCACGGATGGTGCGCCGCAGATCGGTGACCGGCCCACTGCTGTCCGCCCGTAGCCGACGCGTGCGCCGCAGATCCAACGGCAACACCAGCCGGCGGATTTCCCGCTTCGCCTCGGCGATTTCGCCAGCGCCCATCGCCTCGAAATCCATCTGGCGCAATCGTTCCTGTTCCGACACGGTCATCGTCATGTCGTATCGGGGCGGCTCCTCCTTGGGCGTCGGAGGCCGCTCCGAGCGCGACGCGAACGCCTCGGCGACGCGACGGGCGGCAGGCGGCGGCTTTTCCGGTTTGCGCTCCTTCTGGGCGTCCATCAGCGCCATCGCCGCCGCCTGCTCCGCCGCAGAAGGGTCGCGCCAGAAGAGCGCGAAAGCCTGATCAAACACCTCCCTGTGCTCGTGGCGATGCACCATGGCGGTCCGCAGCGCGGTGCGGACCTCGATTTTTGATGCCAGATCAACGTGCATCATCGCCTTCTGCGCGCCGATGGTATCCGCGGGTCCCACCGGCAGTCCCGCTCGCCGCAGTAAACGGGCGAAATGCATTACATTCGCCGCCAGGCGAGTGACCGGCGCAACACCGGCGGTAAACGACTGCGATATGTCAGGGTTGGCCGTCATTGTTGGCACTGGAACCTTTGCCGGCGCGCTGTGCAAGGGGCACCCTCTCGACCGGAGGGGTGGTTTAGCTTACTCTGTACCGAGAGCGCCCCAATCAGATGACCGCTTCGGGTCAATGACAACTTTCGGGGTCGCAGTGCAGTCTACGGGAGCCATGATGTCAGGTCTCAGCTATGCCGCGCCCACTACGGTGGATGATGCGGTCAAACTACTTGCCGGTGCATCCGGCGTTGCGAAAGTGCTGGCGGGAGGAACCGACCTGCTGGTCCAGCTTCGCTCCGGCCGGGTGAAGCCGGAATTGATTGTCGATACCAAGAAAATCCCCGGCCTCATCGGCATCCGCGAGGAAAACGGCGGTTTCATCATCGGCGCCGCGACGTCGGGCGCGAAGGTGGAGGCCCATGAGGGGCTTAAGGCCGCATGGCCCGGCCTGGTGGAGGCGCTCGACCTGATCGGTTCCACGCAGATACAGGGCCGCTGTTCCCTGGCCGGCAATCTGTGCAATGGATCGCCCGCCGCCGATAGTGTGCCGGCCCTGTTCGCCGCCGCCGCCACCGCAATCGTCGTTGGCAGCAAGGGCAGACGTGAAGTTCCTGTCGAGCAGATTCCGACCGGCCCGGGCCGCACATCCTTGGCAAAGGACGAGTTCGTTCTCGAATTCCATCTGCCGCCCCGCCCGGCGCGGTCCTCCGACGCCTATCTGCGCTTCATTCCGCGCACCGAGATGGACATCGCGGTGGTCGGCTGCGGCATCAGCGTGACTTTGGATGCAAAGGGCGTTTGCACCGCGGCGCGTGTTGCCCTGGGGGCGGTCGCGCCGACCGTGCTGCTGGTGCAGGCCGCCGCCGATGTGCTGATCGGTCACACGCTCGACGCCGACACGCTCGCGAAACTCGATGCCGCGGCGCAGGCCGCCGCCAAGCCGATCAGCGACAAGCGCGGCACCGTCGAATATCGCACCAAGGTCGCGGGCGTCCTGGCCCGCCGTGTCGCCGCGATCGCCTTCGACCGCGCACAGGGCATCAAAACGAACGGAAAGGCTCACTGAGCATGGCCAAACAATACGTATCCGCCACCATCAACGGCGAATCCGCGGAATTCCTCTGTGAGACGCAGCAGACCCTGCTCGACGTGCTGCGCGACGTGATCGGCCTCACCGGCAGCAAGGAAGGCTGCGCATCTGGCGACTGCGGCGCCTGCTCCGTCATCATGGACGGCCGTCTCGTCTGCTCCTGCCTCGTGCTCGGCGTCGAAGCCGAGGGCACCGAAATCACCACCATCGAGGGCATCGCCGAGGGCGAGAAACTGCACCCGGTGCAGCAGAAGTTCCTCGAGCACGCGGCCCTGCAATGCGGTTTCTGCACGCCGGGCCTGATCGTCGCCACCAAGGCTCTGCTCGACGAGAATCCCAACCCGACCGAGACCGAGGCGCGTTACTGGCTGGCAGGCAACCTGTGCCGCTGCACCGGCTATGACAAGATCATCCGTGCCGTCATGGACGCCGCGGCCGAAATGCGAGGGGAGACTGTGGCATGAATTACATCACTTCCAGCCTGAAGATCGTTGGCACCCGGCCGGTTCGCCCCGATGGCGTGGACAAGGTTACCGGACGCGCGGTGTTCGCGGCCGATACCCGGGCGTCCGGGATGCTTTGGGGAAAGGTGCTTCGCTCGCCGCATGCCCATGCCCGGATCGTGTCGATCGATACGAGCAAGGCCGAGGCGCTGAAGGGCGTCTACGCTATCGTCACGGCGGCTGATTTCCCCGAGATCCCGTCGGAAGAGGCCTTCGTCGGCGAGGGGCCGATGAATTTCCGCGACCTGGCGCTGAACTGCATGGCGCGGACGAAGGTTCTCTATGAGGGTCATGCGCTGGGCGCCGTCGCCGCCTCCACCCAGGCGATCGCCGACGAGGCCCTGGCGCTGATCGACGTCAAGTACGAAATCCTGCCGCACGTCATCGACGTGGAAGAGGCGATGGCCGCGGACGCGCCGATCCTGCACGATGACATGTTCACCACCGGCGTCGACCCGAAACCGGCCAAGCCGTCGAACATCGCCAAGGTCGTCACTTTCAGGAAGGGAGACGTCGAGGCTGGCTTCAAGGAAGCCGACGTGATCATCGAGGGCCGCTACACCACCCAGCCGGTGCACCAGGCCTACATCGAGCCGCACGCCTGCCTCGCGACCTATGCGTCGGACGGGCAGGTGCAGATTCACAGCTCCAGCCAGGGCCATTTCATGGTCCGCGCCTACACCGCCAAGCTGCTGGGCCTCAACATGTCCGACATCCGGGTCAATCCGGCCGAGATCGGCGGCGGCTTCGGCGGCAAGACACTGGTCTACCTCGAGCCCCTGGCGGTCGCGCTGTCGAAGAAGTCGGGCCGCACCGTCAAGATGCAGATGACCCGGGAAGACGTCTTCCGCGCCTCGGGGCCGACCTCGGGCGCCGCGGTCGAGGTGAAGATCGGCGCCAAGAAGGACGGCACGATCGTCGCGGCGAAGCAGGTGCTGAAGTATCAGGCCGGCGCCTTCGCCGGTTCGCCGATCGGGCCGGGCTGCATGTGCGGCTTTGCCATGTACGACCTGCCGAATGTCGACGTCGTTGGCTATGACGTCGTCAGCAACCGACCGAAGGTGGCCGCCTATCGCGCACCCGGCGCCCCGATCACCTCATTCGCGGTGGAAAGCGCGATGGATGATCTGGCGCTGAAGCTCGGGATTGACGCACTGACGCTGCGGGAGAAAAACGCGGCCAAGAACGGCACCAAGACGCATTACGGGCCAACCCATCAGAACATCGGCTTCACCGCCGTGCTCGCCGCCGTCAAGTCACACCCGCACTGGAAGTCGCCGCTGAAGCCAGGGCAGGGACGTGGTCTGGCGACCGGCTTCTGGTTTAACATCGGCGGCGAGTCGACTGCTCTGGTGCACGTCAACGAGGATGGCTCGGTCACCGCGGCGACCGGCAGCCCGGACATTGGCGGCTCGCGCGCCTCGATCGGCATGATGGTGGCCGAGGTGCTAGGCGTGCCGGCGTCCGCCGTCCGCACCATCGTGGCGGACACTGCGTCAATCGGGTTCACCCACCTGACCGGCGGGTCGCGGGTGACCTTCGCCACCGGCATGGCGGCCACCCAGGCGGCCGAGAAGGTCGTTGAGGACCTCAAGCGGCGGGCCGCGCAGATCTGGGACATCCCGGTCGAGGCGGTCGAGTGGAACGACGGCATGGCCTACCCGGCCGGCTCGAACGCGGGTGAGTTCGAGCCCCTCGGTCTGGCCGAGCTGGCGTTGAAGGCTGCCCGCACCGGCGGTCCGATACAGGCCGAGGTGTCGGTCAATGCACAGGGCGCGGGACCTGGGTTCGGCGCGCACATTTGCGACGTGTCGGTGGACAAGGAGACCGGCCATGTCACGATCGAGCGCTATACCGCGATCCAGGACGTCGGCAAGGCGATTCACCCTAGCTACGTGGAAGGCCAGATCCAGGGCGGTGCGGCGCAGGGCATCGGCTGGGCGCTGAACGAGGAATACATCTATAACGACAAGGGCCAGATGGAGAACGCAGGCTTCCTGGATTACCGGGTGCCGGTTGCCTCCGACGTGCCGATGATCGAAGCGGTGCTGGTGGAAGTGCCCAACCCGCGCCACCCGTTCGGTGCTCGCGGCGTGGGTGAGGTGCCCATCGTCCCGCCGATGGCGGCGATCGCCAACGCGATCCGTGGCGCCACCGGGCTTCGCATGCCGGATCTGCCGATGTCGCCGCCCAAGGTCCGCGCGGCGTTCGACGCGGCGGGCTGATCGAAAAGGTCAGTGCCAAAAGTCGTCCTCTCCTCGGGTTCCGCCGGCCAGCAGTTCACCAACGGCCAGACGGAATTCGAGGTGGAGGCGACGAGTTTCCGTCGCCTGATCCTGGAGTTGGAGCGGCGGTTTCCCGGCCTTGGCAAGCAGGTCGAGGAAAGCATGGCGGTCGCTATCGATGGCGAGATTTTTCAGGACGCCTACGCCGCCGAGCTAAGGCCCGGCAGCGAGATTTATCTCATCCCAAAGATCGGCGGCGGTTAGATCGCGAACCCAGACAACGACCGAAGCCGTCGCGCTGGCTCACCGGTCGCTCCCAGTGCCCCCGGCAAGTGTCATCCTCGTGCTTGGCACGGGGATCCACGCCTCCCGCTCAGCGAGCACAGCCACCTTCAACCGCTACGCCTAACCCACCCGGTAGCTCCGCAAGAACATCGTAATCGACGCCTCTACCACGCGATCGATCTCGGACGCCGGTGGATCCGGTAGCATCTCCAGCTTCCGTCGCAGCACCAGCCGCGTCTGACACAAATTAAAGAATTGCTCGGCCGCGAATGTCGGATCGGGCACGGATAGGCGCCCGCGACGCGTCTCCTCCGCCAGCCAGTCGGCCATGAACCCAATCGCTCTGGCCGGCCCCGCCTCGAAGAAAGCACGCGCCAAATCGGGGAACTTCGACGCCTCGGCGATTACCACCCGGTAGATCGCCAGCCCCACATCGGACAGCAGCATCCGTAGCATCCGCCGGCCGATCCCCCGCAGCACAACCGCCGGGTCGCCGTCATGATCCGCGCCATCGAACACATGCGACAGATTGCGGGCGCACTCATCCTCCACGTAACTCGTGAACAGCGCTGCCTTCGTGTCGAAGTAATTGTACAGCGTGCCTTTGGAGACGCCGGCGATCCCGGCAATCCGGGCCATGCTCGCACCCTGGTAGCCGTCGGCCGCGAATACCTCCGCCGCCCCGCGCAGGATCTGCTCCCGCTTTTCCGGTGAGAAAGAGCCTTCAATGTCCATGCCGGCCACCCCCTGCATCGCAATGTCGCCTTGACAACAGATTTGGATGGATTACGTGCCGATATAGGGTGACCGAACCGTTCGGTCAACTCGGCGTGACGCCAGAACTGAAACACTAGGCGAGGTCGACAATGGACGACCAGACGATCGACACGCGGCGGCGGCCCGACGAGGAGAACACCTCGCGCCAGGACGACAGCCCGCCGCCCAAATCCAGCCGTCTCAAACGGCTGATCGGCTTCTCCGTGGTCGGCCTCGTCCTGCTCGGCCTGATCGTGGGAGGCACCCGCTACTGGCTGAACGCGCGCAATTTCGAGAGCACCGACGACGCCTTCATCGACGCTTACACCACGCAAATGGCACCGCGTGTCGCCGGACAGGTGGCCAAGCTGCTGTTTTCCGATAACCAGCATGTCGACGCCGGACAGACCCTTCTGCTCCTGGACCCCAGCGACTACCAGGCTCGGCTCGATCAGGCGCGGGCACAACAAACCAGCGCCGAGGCGTCCCTGCAGCAGGCGCACGCCCAGGTCTCAGTCCAGCAGGCCAATCTCGATCAGGCGCGCGCCAACGTCACCGTGGCCGAGTTGGATTTGCTGCAGGCTCGCGAAGACAACGACCGGTACCATGCCATCGACCCCAAGGCGGTGACCCGCCAGCAGATCGACCAGGTCACCGCGACCTTCCGGTCCGCCAAGGCAAAGCTGGAGGCTAGCCGCCAGAGCGTCGGCGCCGCCCAGGCCCAGGTTCACGCCGCCGAAGCCCAGGTGCTTGCCGCCGAGGCGTCGGTCAAGCAGGCGCAGGCGAGCACTCGCACGGCGGAACTGCAACTGTCGTATTGCACCATGGTCGCTCCGGTCGCCGGCACCATCACGCACCGCACCGTCGATGCCGGCAACTATGTCAATCCGGGACAGGCGCTGTTTGCCCTGGTTCAGGATGAGCGTTGGGTGACGGCGAACTTCAAGGAAACCCAGCTTTCAAGGATACGGCCGGGGCAAGCAGTGGATCTGTCGATCGACGCGGTGCCCTCGGTCACCTTCCGCGGCAAGGTCGACAGCTTCCAGTCCGGCACCGGCTCGGCCTTCAGTGTCCTGCCGGCCGAGAACGCCACCGGCAACTTCGTCAAGATCGTACAGCGACTGCCGGTGAAGATCCTGTTTGACGACGATCGCGTGAAGAAATTTCCGCTTGCCCCTGGTATGTCGGTGGTGCCTGAAGTGCGGGTGCGTTAGGCGTGGCGACGCAGGCTGGCGCGGCGCGGCCTCAGGCAAGCCTGCCAAGGTCAGCGGCGGGCGATCGCAATCCATGGCTCATCGCCGTCGTGGTTTCGATCGCCACATTCATGGAGGTGCTGGACACCACCATCGCTAACGTCGCGCTGCGTCACATTGCCGGCAGTCTTGGCGCGGACCAGGACGAATTGACCTGGATCCTGACCAGCTACCTGGTGTCCAACGCAATCGTCCTGCCGGTCAGCGGTTGGCTGTCCAATGTCATCGGCCGCAAACGCTTCTACATGCTGTGTGTAGCTCTGTTCACAGCCAGTTCCGTGCTCTGCGCGATGTCGACGTCGCTGTCGATGATCCTGATCGCCAGGGTATTGCAGGGCATCGGCGGAGGCGGCATGGCGCCGACCGAACAGTCCATGTTCGCCGACACCTTCCCGCCGGAAAAGCGCGGCCAGGCGTTCGCCCTATATGGCCTGACGGTCGTCAGCGCGCCGGCGATCGGTCCCGTCCTCGGCGGCTGGCTCACCGACAGCTACTCCTGGCACTGGGTCTTTCTGATCAACCTGCCCGTCGGACTGCTGTCCCTGACCCTGGTCCAGCTTTTCGTCACCGAACCCGAGGCACTGAAGCAAGATCGGCGCGCGCTGCTGTCCAAGGGATTGAACATCGACTTCCTGGGCTTCGGTCTCGTCGCGCTTGGATTCGGCGCGCTGCAGATATTCCTCGACCGGTATGAGCAGGACGACGGGTTTTCCTCGACCTTCATCACTACCCTGGCCGTGATCAGCGTGGTGTGCCTCACCGCTCTGGTCATTTGGGAACTGATCCATCCGCAACCGGTGGTGAACGTTCGCCTGCTCGGCCACCTCAACTTCGGTATCTCCTGCGGGCTCATGTTTCTGGTTGGCTTTCTCCTGATCAGCACCACCCAACTGCTGCCACAGCTTGCCCAGACGCTGTTGAGTTACGACGCGACCACCGCTGGCATGACACTGGGTATAGGCGGTATCTCCACCCTGGTCCTGATGCCCGTCGCCGGCATCGTCACGGGTCGGTTCATCCAACCAAAATGGCTGATCCTGATGGCGGTGCTCGGCACCGGCTGGTCGCTGATGCGCGCTTCCCACCTCGATCTGGGCATCTCCTTCTCGAGCATCTCCACGGTCCGAGTCTCGCAGGCAATCTGGCTGCCGTTCCTGTTTATTCCAGTAAGCCAGGTTTCCTACGTCGGCCTGGCGTCGCGTAACACCAACGAGGCCTCCGCCCTGATCAATCTGATGCGCAACCTGGGCGGCAGCGTCGGCGTCTCCTTTACCACGACGATGCTGCAAGAACGGACCCAGTTTCACCACGCGCGGCTCGCGGAACACGTCACCGCCTATAATGGCTTTGGCTGGAACACGCCGCTTGCCCCGATGGATGCCGTGGTGCAAGCACAGGCATCGATCATGAGTTATCTCGATATTTTCTGGCTGCTTGGGGTTGTGGCCCTGCTCGTTTGGCCCGTCGTGTTGCTGTTGCCGCGCGTGCCAAAGGGGATGGCTCCAGCCCATTAGCGCAATATCAGCCTGGCTCGAATCGTGAAGCGACCTCACGCTAATGCATTTGCTCGACAAACATGATCTGGGGCGTTTCCACTCAAGGCGGAAATGCTTTAGGCCGCGTCCTTCATCGTCAGAGTTCCGGGTGTGCATCGATGTGGTCGACTGAGTCTTTGGTTATTCAGGCCAAGCGTCGGTGGTTGGCGCTGCCCATCCGGCTGGCGTCAGCCCTGCCGGTTGTCACGTCCCTGGCCGTGCTGCTGCTCCTGCCAGGCTGCACCGTAGGGCCCAATTTCGAACGTCCTGCTTGGGCCTCGCCTTCATCCTGGTTCGGCGGCAACAAGGAAGCCGTGAAGCGGCCAGCCAGCGTTCCGGTCGCCCAGCCAATCGACCCCAATTGGTGGACATTGTTCAATGACCCGCGGCTGACCAGCCTTGAGCGGCGTGTCGCGGCGGAAAACCTGGACGTGCAACTCGCCACCGTCCGTCTGGCCGAGTCTCGCGCGCAACTCGGCATCACCCGCGCCTCCGAGTTTCCAACTCTGAACGGCAATTTGTCCTATGAGCGACAGCAGCCCAGCAACAACGGCATCTTCGCGGCGGTTCCCTCCGCCGCGGGGGCAAATGGCGAATTCGGCAACACCACCGGCGGCATATCCGGCGTTAACATTCAACCTTTCGACATCTACCAGGGTGGCTTCGACGCATCGTGGGAGGTCGATCTGTGGGGCCGCGTCCGCCGCTCCGTCGAATCCTCAACCGCATCGTCGGTCGCCGCTGACGAAGCGAGGCGAGCCGCGCTGCTTTCCTCCCTGGCGGAGGTCGCGCGTGACTACGTTCAGCTCCGCGGCGCGCAGGAAATGCTGCAAATCGCGCGAGACAACGTCCGCACCGCACGCCAGAGTCTCGACCTGACCCAGCAGCGCTCGGCGGGCGGTGTGACGACCGATCTGGATGTGGCAAACGCCTCCGCTCAGTTGCGCACCACACTTTCCCAGATTCCCGCCCTGGAGCAGCGCGAGGCGCAGTTGATCAACGCCCTGAGCCTTCTGTTGGGCCAACCGCCGAATGCACTGCGGGCCGATCTGGAGGTGCCGCATCCGGTGCCACCAGTGCCGCCGGTCGTGCCGGTCGGCTTCCCCTCGGAACTGGCTCGCCGCCGTCCCGATATACGCCAGGCCGAGGCGCAGCTTCATGCCGCCACCGCCGATATCGGCGTGGCTCAGGCGAACTTCTATCCGACCCTCACCCTGACAGGCAGTTTTGGCTTGCAGTCGCTGCAGTGGAACCAAGCCTTCAATCTCGCTTCCAAGCAATACGCGCTCGGCCCGGGCTTGACGATCCCGATCTTTGAAGGCGGTCAGTTGCGCGCCACGCTGCAATTGAAAAAAGACCAGCAGCGTGAAGCGGCAATCAATTTCCAGAAGACCGTCCTCCAGGCCTGGCACGACGTCGACAACGCCCTGACCGCCTATAAAGCGGAGCAAACCAGGCGGGATGAACTTATTCAGGCCGTTGCCGAAAATCGCCGAGCCCTTGGTCTAGCGCAAAGCCGGTACCAGCAGGGGGTGGCGGACTTCCTGACGGTGCTCGACGCCGAGCGCAGCGTGCTGCAGACGCAGCAGCAACTGGCGGACAGTACGGCGACCGTCTCGTCCAATCTCGTGGCGCTGTACAAGGCGCTCGGCGGCGGCTGGGAGACCGATATGCCACTGGAACAGACCGCCTCCAAGCGGTAACGCCGCCGGGCCAATTCCGGGGTTAAGGGCGGGCGCGGTGGTCGACCGTCGGGACGACATCCGGCGGTTTGCCGATCCGAACCAACGCTTCCCGCCGGATCCTGACCCCGAGCGATCCTCGGTGCGCCGCATCGTTGCAGGCAAGATAGGACACCGCCGCCCGTGGCAGCGTCCGGCCGCCGCCTCGAGATGCCATGCGCTTAGCCGCGAGAATCGCACGAAATGTCTGCCGTAGCAGGCCGTTTCGCCATCCCTTCAGCACATAGCCGGCCGCGCGCGGCACCATCGCGGTCCACCGCCGGCCCAGCTTCCGCTCGATGTGCAGCCGGTTCCGTACGAAATAGAACCATCTGTTGGCGCACCACTCGACCCGCCGCTCGCCGCACACCTTGTGTCGGATCACAATGTCGCCGCGGTAGCGCACGCGCCATCCCAGGACGATCGCGCGCAAACAGAAATCAAACTCCTCCCAGCAGAAGAAAAGCGCGGCGTCGTATCCGCCCGCCTGTTCCCAGGCGGCGCGTCGCAGCGCGTGGCCGGCGCCTACATAGGTGACGGCGTCGAAACACTCGCCGGCACGCGACAGCAAGCTGACGGGATAGCCCCAGGATGACAGGTCGTCACGACCGTCCGAGAAGGTAACGATCCGGCAACCTATCGCCCCAAGCCCGGGTTCCGCGTCGAGCGCCGCCACCATCCGGGACACGGTGTCGGCGGTGGCGAATTCCGCATCGTTGTCCAACGCAACGATCACGCGTCCATGCCCCAGGTTCGAAGCGATATTGCGTCCCCCTGCAACGCCCAGATTGGTTGCTGCCATCAGCAACGTGGCGTCCACGCGGTCCGCCACCGCCTCGGCAAGCCGGCGCAATGTTTCGGCGCCGGACCCTTGATCGAGGATGAACAGGTGCTTCGACACGCCGATTTGATCTGATGCCGAAGCGACCGCCGCCAGCGTTTCCTCGGCGCGGTCGAGCGCGAGAATGACGATGTCAACGTCATAGTCGCCGGTCGGGGGACCCGCGGCACCAGCCAGCAAGACCACGGTCACTGCCGGTAATCCAGCGGCGGGATCGCCAGATAGGCCAGCCGCTTGATCTCCTTCCGTCCGCGAGAGACCGAGTCCAGGATCAGCCCGCAGACCAACGACAGGCATCCCAGCAGGACCAGCCCGGTTGACAGCAGCGCGGTCGGCAATCGCGGGACCAGGCCTGTGTGAAGGAACTCAACGACGACCGGGATACCAAACCCGACAGCGCAGATCAGGAACGTCAGAGCCGCCAGCGAGAAGACCTGCAGTGGCCGTTCCTGCTCGATCAGCGCGACCAGCGCCCGCATGATCCGAACGCCGTCGGCGACGGTCTTGAGCTTCGAGCAGGAGCCAGCCGGGCGGCTTCGATACACCGTCCGCACTTCCTCGAAAGGCATATGCAGCGTCAGTGCATGGATCGTGAACTCCGTTTCTGTCTCGAAACCGATTGACATCGCAGGGAAGGATTTCACGAAGCGGCGACTGAATACACGGTAGCCGGACAACAGGTCCGTGATGCCGCTGCCAAAGCTCCAGGCAACCATCCCGCTGAGCACAATGTTGCCGATCCGGTGGCCAGGGCGGTAGGCACCCGAGGTGCTGCCGAATCGCGCGGCGCTGACCATGTCCAGTTGGCGATCGAGCAGCATCATTCGCATTCCGGGGGCGGCCGCGGCGTCGTAGGTGTCGTCGCCGTCAACCAGGAAGTAGATGTCCGCCTCGATATCGGCGAACATACGGCGCACCACATGGCCTTTGCCCTGCAGCCGTTCCCGACGCACGACCGCACCCGCCGCCCGTGCCAACAACATTGTACTGTCGGTGGAGTTGTTGTCGTAGACATAGATAATCGCGTCGGGCAAGGCTGTCTGAAACGCGGAGACGACATCGCCGATCGTTGCCTCCTCGTTGCGGCATGGTATCAGCACCGCCACGCGAGGCTGGTTCGAGCTGATACCGACCTGCCGCTCGAACGATCGGTCGGCCAGCCAGCCCTCAGCCTCCCGCAGGCAGGCGATGGGTGCTATCGTCCGGGTGACCGGCGACGGCGCGGCTCTGACGGTATCAAGGGTTAGCGACATAGTTGGTTTTCTGCCTAGTAGGCGTTCAGCATGCGTGCCACCGCGACGGTGGTGCGGCACAGAATCTTCAGATCGCCGCCGGCGCTTCGGGTCGCGATGTACTCGAGGTCACAGTCCAGGCGGCGGAGCAGCTTCTCCTCGGTGTCGGTTTCGCCGCGCCAGCCGCGCACCTGCGCCAGGCCCGTCATCCCCGGCTTGATGCAGTGCCGCGCGGCGTAGCGGCGCGTGACGCGTTCGAAGGGACGGCCGGCGGCGCAACTGCCTGGGGCATGCGGGCGAGGGCCCACCATCGACATCGATCCCGCGACGACGTTGAAAAGCTGCGGCAATTCGTCCAGCGACGTGCGGCGCAGGAAGCCACCGAACGGCGTCACGCGAGGATCGCCGCGTCGCGCCTGATGCCAGCCGGCGGTACTCTCCACCGACTGATACATGGTGCGAAACTTCAGGAGCACGAAGTGACGCCCGTGCAAACCGATGCGTTCCTGAAGGAACAGTGCTGGACCGTCGCTGGTCAATCGAATGATGATGCCGATTACTAACATCGGCACCCCGAGGAGAGCCAGCAGCAGCAGCGCTATGACGATGTCTTCCGCTCGTTTGACGATAGCCTCACGGCCGCCCCTCGACGCGACGTCTCGCGCGACAGCCGAGGAATAGGAAATCGGGGCCGGGGCCGTTTCGTTGCCGCCATAGGCAATTCGCTCGAAGTCGTGAGGCTGGAATGCAAACATGACGGCTGCATCTATCGGTTGCGATGCTGCCTAGAGTAGCGCCAGACGATTAGAGCCCGGTTAAGGCCACACGCGCTCGTAGGTTCCTCGAAGCATTAGGCAGGCACGCGCCGGAACACGCCGGAACTTACAACGAACACCCAATCCAGGGCATTAGCGAAACACTACTCGCCGGGAGAGGCTGAAATTCACGAACATGCCCGCGATGGCGCCGGCCGAAGTGGCGATCACCGGCTGCGCCGCCGCGGCTGCAAGGAAGGTCACCAGAAGCACGTAGGTGCCTCGGTTCAGTACAAATCCAATCAGGTTGGTGGCCACGAACATAGCCCATTGACGGTGCGCCGGGCCGCTACCTTGCCCGCGGAACGTCCAGACGCGGTTCAACACCCAGTTTCCCGTCACGGCCACGAAGTAGGCCAGGATTCCAGCTCCATACAGTCCCAGGCTACCGCGCAGCAGGTAGACAAAGGCGGTGTCGACAACCAGCCCGATCAATCCGACGACACCAAAGCGCAGGAACTGGCGGGCCACGAGCACACGTGCCGGTGTCGCCGCGCGCCACGCTGGCGAGGGCGTCGGTCGGGTCGTCGGCATGGCTTTCTCGCGCGGCTGGATTGAATGGATCCGGTCTAGGGTGGCCGGAGGCCTGCATGCAAGCATGGATTGTCGTGATCGATTGCCACCCTTGAAACCAGCGGTGGTACTTGGTGCACTCCAATCCTGGCGCCAAGCCACAGTTCGGGAGGACCCTACCGTGCCGATCAACTACGAGAAGCGAGACGGGGTCGCCACTATCACCCTCAATAACCCGGCCAAGGCCAACATCCTCGACAAGCAGACATCGGATGCGCTTTCCGAGGCCTGGATCGACCTGTGGGAGGATCGGGACATCCGTTGCGCCATCGTCACCGGCGCCGGTGACCGGCATTTTTGCGGCGGCCACAATCTTACTCCGCATCCGGATCTGACGGCGGACGACAGGGAGTATCTCCGAACCCAGCGTATCTTCTGGCCGCTTGCCGGTACCGTCCACGGCCAGAAAACCGGGCTCGACGGACGCATGGGCGACCACTACCCGCGCGTTTGGAAACCGGTCATCGCAGCCATCAATGGCTGGGCCGCCGGCGCCGGCCTCTACATGCTGCTGACCTCCACCGACATCCGCATCGCCAGTGCCGAGAATGCTCGCTTCAAAGTCTCCCTCATCTCCCAAGGCTGGCTCGGCCACGGACCCGGCGCCAGCATGTTGATCCGACAGCTTCGATACGTCGACGCGATGAAAATCCTGCTGACCGACCAACCCTTCGACGCCCACGAAGCCCTGCGGGTTGGCCTCATCAACGAAGTCGTTCCACACGCCGACCTGCTGGCGCGCGCGGAGCAACTGGCTCGCCACATCGTCACCTTGCCGCCGGTGGCCGTGCGCATGATGAAGGAGTTCATCGTTCGATTCGGCGATCTGCCGACCGACCAGGCCTGGCACGTGCAGACCCTGATCAACTCGCTGCTGATCCAGACGACGACCGACGGCGAGGAAGGTCGTCAGGCTTTCAACGAGAAACGTCCGCCGCACTTCGACGGCACCCTCCGCCGGCGCGGCGAGCCGTTGCCGGAACTGTCCGAGGAGGATGCCAAACGCCTGGATGACGCATACCGCCGCGGTGAATTTTAGCCGACTGGCGGCCGCGGCGCCGGCGGCTTATCATCCTTCGTAACCGGAGGTGCGCAGTGCCCAGCGATGGCCGTCGCGGTGGCCGCTAAGGCAGTCGGCTTGCCTCCGGACAATCGCTAGACTTTGTCGAGGGGGGACACATCAAAATGCCAAGGCCGAATGCCAGGGATACCACGCGCCGGCGGATGTTGAGGGCAGGGCTCTCGGTTGTGGGTGGCGCGATCGCCATCGGGACGGGCCGAGCCGACGACAAGGCTCCCGCGGGAAACCAGGCGAGCGGGCAACCGGCGGAGAAGTTCGCACCTGAAGCAGTAGGCTACCAGCCGACGCCCAACGACTGGCAGAAGTGCCTGTTCTGCACCTATTTCCAGGCGCCAAGCACCTGCGCGATCGTCACCGGAACGGTCTCCTCCAAGGGCTGGTGCACACGTTTCACTTTGCTGCACGAATAGTCCCTCCGGACCCCCAGACTGCCTATGCCTCCAATCGCTGGGGCGGCCCCGGACGCAGCCCTGGGGGCATCGCAGGCACGGCCTTCGGGTCGGGGGTGACGGTGATCGTTTCGTCAAAGCGGAGCAGGCGCCCGGCATTGGCCATTACGGCCAAGGTTCCGGCGTTGTGCAGTATCGCCGCCACCAGGGCACCCTCCGCGCCCAGCAGACCGGTTGCGGCAAGCATCACGATCGCCAGTGTCCAACCCAGCCCGAGCCCGACATTGAGATGAACCGTTCGGCGGCAAAGACGGCTAAGCCGAATGGCGGTGGCAAGCCGGCGCAAATCGCTGGTCATGAGAACCAGATCGGCCGAAGCCAGCGCCACATCGGTGCCGCCCGCACCCATCGCGACACCCACGGCGCCGGCGCGGAGGGCCAGCGAGTCGTTGATCCCGTCGCCAACCACCAACGGGCGATAGCCCGCGCGGGTCTGCGCTAGCACCGCCTCGAGCTTCTGTTCCGGCAGCGCCTCCGCCCGTACGTCGGCGATGCCAAGAAATCGGCCGATCCGGGTGGCTACGGCAACCCGGTCGCCGGTCAGAAGCAACTGGCGATCGAGGCCCATCGCCCGCAGTTCAGCCAGCGCCTCGCGCGCCTCGGGCCGGGGCTCGTCGCCGAGCAGAAGCCAGCCTAGAAAGCGGCCGGCGCACGCCACCCCAGCCACTGGACCATCATGGTCGGGCGGCGCCGATGCTCCGATGGCAAGCTGAACGAACAACTCGGGGCGGCCCAAGGCGGCGTCCGCCCCATTGACGGTGGCGGTGACGCCAAGACCTGGTATCTCGCGCACCGCCTCGGCAACCCCCGCCGAAACACCGGCGGTTGCCAGCGCTCGGCTGACTGGATGGCGACTCGCTGCCCCGAGCGAGGCGGCCGTTGCCAGCACTGTTTCGGTCGCGACACCGGGTTCGGGCCGCACCGATGCCAGCCGCAACTCACCCAGGGTGACCGTGCCAGTCTTGTCCAGCACCAGGCTGTCGACCAGTGCGAGATGCTCGAGGAACGCGGAGCCTTTCACCAGTATGCCATGTCGCGCGGCCACGGCGATGGCGGCAACCGCGGTCGCAGGGGCGGCCAGAACCAGGGCGCAAGGGCACGACGCGACCAGCACCGCAAGCATGGCCGGCGTGCTGCCGGTTGCCAGCCACAACCCCGCCGCCGCCAGCAGCACAAGGACAAGATAGCGGCCGGCATAGCGTTCCAGCAGCCGGCTGACCGGCGGCTTGGCCCGTTCGGCGGCACGCATCAACGCGATCACCCGGCCGAGTGTGGTCGCGGTGCCGGTTCGGTCGATGCGGACGGTCAGGACGCCGTCGAGATTGACCGCACCGGCGAATACCAGCGCGCCCGGTCCGACGTCCTCCGGCACCGACTCGCCGGTGAGCGACGCCGTGTCGAGGCTGGCGACGCCGTTTTCCACGACGCCGTCGGCGGGAATGTGGTCACCGGCCCGCACGCGCACCCGCTCACCGGCCCGCAGCGCCGAGGTCGGCACGTCCTCCTCGGCGCCGGACTCCAGCAACCGGCGGGTGCGCCCCTGGGTGAGTCGGCCGAGGGCGGTAATCGCCTCGCGCGAGCCAAGCAGCGAACGCTCTTCCAGCACATGGCCAACGGTCATGACCAGGGGAAGCAGGGCGGCTGTCACCAGATCGCCCACCGCCCACGCGGCAATCAGGGCGAGCGCGATCAGCAAATCGGTAATGCCGTGCAGGTCGGGATGGCGCAGGCTGTGCCAGGCGGCGGCCAGAGCCGGAACCGCGACCAGCGCCGCCGCCGCGCCGGCCACCAATTCGGCCACATCGCCCTGATCCGGCGCCAGCAGGCGCAGCGCAAGGGCCAGCAGCAGGAGGCCGCCAGCCAGCATCGCCATGGTCAGTTGTACGCCCAGCAGGCGCCGTTCCGACCGGCTGAGGAGGGCTGGAGCGCTCATCGTGACGCACGCGGCCCGGGCAGCAGCAGCCGCGAACCGCCCTCCGGATCGACCGCGCTGACCTCGCGGGCTCGGCCGAGCAGGGCGCCAGCGCGGGCGTCGTAGAGAGCTTGGCGGACCGCGGCGCCTGAATCCTGCATCTGGCCGCCAAACCCCGCCATCAGCGCGGCGGCGGACGTGGCCTCGGCCCGCCTCTCCGCTGACCGCGCCTCGGCATCAGCGAGAATTTGCAGCCGCTTCTGGCGTGCGGCGGCGGCGGTGCGCGTCGCCTCGGTCCGAGCGTCGGCGATCGCGGCATCGGCCGTCTGGGTCGCCATCAGGACGCGGTCGAACGCGGCCTTGGCCCCGCCTGGCAGTGCGGCGGCCACATCGACCCGGCTAATATGCACGCCAAGACCGGCACCTTGCCGGGTCAGCAGATCGAGCCGGCGATTGGTCTCCCGTACCAGATCGGAGCGGAACGACTCCCGGCTGGCGCCCCCGGCATCGCCGCCGCCCGCCCCGGGCCTGGCGACGAGGATCGCATCCAGTCCGCGAGCGGCGCAGACCGCCACGGCGCTGGCCCCGAAGATACGGTCGAGGGCGGCCGGCACATGGGACGCCGCCAGCAGATAGGCTTCCGGGTCGTCGATCCGATAGACCAATGTTGCCTGCAGGTGAACGATGCCAGTCTCCCCGGTCAGCAGGAACGCCGCGTTGCTGCGGGCATCGGGACTCACCTGGAACTCCGGCGGCTGCCCGGTCATCGCCACAGGGGTGCTGTCGAAACGATGCACCGTCTGAGCGATTTGCCGGTCCGGTCCCGGCAGCAGCACAACCTGCTCGATCGGTTGAGGCCAGGCCAGCAGGAGGCCAGGCCCTTCGAGCCGCGCCACGACGCCTAGCCGCAGCACCGCGGCCCGCGCGTCGGGCGGCACCACCCGCACATTGGAGACGGCCCAGGCCAGCGCCAGTACTCCGATGGCGACAAGCAGGAAGCCGAAGGCGAGGCGGATTGCTTGCTCCCACGCTCCGGCGATCGGTGCGATCAAGGCCGTGGTTCCGGCACCGGTGGAGTCTGTCGCGGCGAGGCTCCCTGGGACACCTGTCCTTGGGGCGCCGCTCCCTGGGGCGTCTCCGAGGGGCGTTCCGCCTCAGACCGTGGCCCGGCTTTTGTTCCGGAGGGACCATCCACCAGAACACGGAACGGGACGGCGTCGGTGCGCAGAATCAACCGGGTGTTCTGTCCGACCACGGTATCGAGGGTGTCGAAAGATCGCAGCATGACGTAAAGCTCGGGATCCTCGGCGTAGGCGCGACCGGCAATCGCTGCCGCCTCCACGCGCGCCTTGGCCTCAGTCGCGGCGGCCTCCTCATGCGCCTGCGCCACGGTCACCCGGGCATCGCGGTCGGCCGCGGCGCGGATTTCGGCGGCGATACGCTCGCCCTCCGCCACACGCTCGGTCGCGACCGTCTGCCGTTCGGCCCGCATCCGTGCCACGGTCGCGGTCAGAGCCTCGGCCGGCAACGTCAGGCTCTCGATACCCACCTGACGCAGGGTCACGCCGTAGCTGCTCAGGATCTGATCTTCCAGCCGTTCACGCAGCCGGTCCTCGAAGGCGGCCAGCTTGACCTTCGCCGGGTCGGTGTTCACCAGCGCCGCGAGGTCGAAGCCGCTGGCGGTGATCTCAAGCGCGGACCGCAGGAAGCTGCGCAGTTGTTCGCCAGCTTCGTCGGGCTGGTTCCGCACGGCGCGCAGGAACTGCGTGACCCGCCCTGCCTCGGCGGGCACCTGCCAGGCGACATAGGCCTGCACCAGAACGCGCAGACCGTCGCGCGTGCCGACGTCCTGCAGGCCGGTGGAGGTGGTTCGCAGACGCATGTCAACGCGAGTGGCGCGGTCGACCGGGGCGGGCAGCCGCCACGTCAGGCCGGGCTGGGTGATGACCCGCACCGGATCGCCGAACCGGGTCATCACGACGCTTTCGCCGGGGCCGACCAGCACCAGACAGGTCGTCACCACGAACAACAGGACCACCAGCCCGGCGAGGCTGAAACGCAGCACCGTGCCCCTGGCCTGTCGCGCCTGGGTCGCGTCGTGGGCGCGCCCGTCGTGGGTATGCCCGTGCTGCGAGTGCCCGTGCTTCGAGTGATCATCGGCATCGTCGTGATCGTGGTGATGGTGGAACAGCATGGTGGTCTCGCTCAGGGCGGTGGCGGCGCGACGGGGGCGAGGTCGCGCAGATCGAGGGTCGGCGCTTCCACGCCGGCGAGGCGGTGATCGAGGACCAGAAGTTGCGCCCGAGGCAGCGCCGTCCGCAGTCGCGCGAGCCAGCGTTCCAGCCGAAATGCCTCGGGTTCCGCCGTGTCGGCAGTACGGTCAGCGGTGAACAGCGCCCGTTCAGAGGTCGCTTTCGCAGTAGTCTCGGCCGCTGTCGCAGTCGCGGCGTAGGTCGCGAGTTCGGCTGTGGTGCGGGCGGCGGACACAGTCTTGGCGGCCGCGCCCTTTTCATCGGCGACCGCCACGCGCGCCCTGATTTCCGCGGATTGGACGTTGTGCCAGGCATCGGCGGCAGCCGGCGGCGGGTGGATCGCTTCGACCACGACCGCCACGATCTCGACGCCGGTGGAGAGACGGTCAAGGTCCTGCTGCAGTGCGGTGCGGACTGCCTCGGTGAAGGTGCGGCGGTCCTCGCCGAGTACGCCGGCCAGGGTACGGGAGGCAAAATAGGTCGCCAGCAGCCTGCCCGCCGTCGCACGAACCAGCGCATCCGGGTCGGCGACGCCATAGGCCGCCTGCAGCGCCGCCGCGTCGGACAGGCCGATACGGGTGATCAGCCGCAGATCGACATCGACACGCTGGAAGCCTTGGCCGGAAGCGGCCGCGCTGGCGATCAGATAGGTGGTTTCACCCGGATGCGGCCGGTTCCACAGCCGGTCGGCCGTCTGCGGCGGCAGTGCCTCGGCATCCGGCGGCGCGGTTCCGGACTCAGCGCCCGGACCAGCCAGCGTGAGTTCGTGCAGCACGCCAAGCTCGACGCGCCGGCTGACACCAAGCGGCCAGGGCAGCAGCAGATGCAAACCCGGACCCACCACGGCAACCGGACGGCCGAACCGCTCGTAAACCGCGCGCTGGTCCAGCGGCAACGCCACGAGGCCGGTCAGCCCCCACGCCAGAACCGCCAGCAGCACTCCGATCGGCAACACCGCTCGGCCGACAAAGCCAAGCGCCCAGCTTCGTGAGAGGTCGATGCCCCAGTGCCGGGTGATCGCCTGATTGACCAACTCGGGGCGCAGCGGGTGCAATCCGATATAGGCGGCCACCATGCTGGACGCCGCCGGACGTGAGAGAGATGACGGCAGGAACAGGGCAGCGACACCACGCAGGATGAACTCGGCGGCCAGTAGGATGACCAGCGCCGCGCACCCCGAGATCATCAAAGTCGCGACGTTGAAGCCGCCGCCTTGCAGCATGAGCGCCAGCCCAAGCACCATCTGCACCAGCAGGACGGCGCGGAGCAACGCGGCCAGACCAGCCGCCTCGGCCAGCGATGTCTCGGGGATCGCGGCACACGAGCGCTCCAGGACCAGGACGGGAAACGCCAGGACCAGCATGCCACCGCCGATGGCGAGCAGCAGTCCCTCCGGCGCCCCCACGGATCCGCGCCAGGCGCCGAGGATGATGGCACCGGCCAGGAGACCGCCGCCGATCGCCAGGGCAGGTTGCGGCCAGGATCGCGGCCGCATCTCGCCGGCGCGGAGCTGAACATGATGCAGCGTCGCGGCGAAGCCCGCGGCGGCAAGCAGAAGGACGCCGGCCAGGCACGACAGCCCCAGGGCCGGCATTGCCGCGGACACCAGCGGCGGACCCAGCAACACCAGCGCGGCGAGTGCGCACGCCAGCGCGCCGCCCAGCAGCATGCCGGTGTGGCGGGGTCTCGCCACGCCGTTGATTATGCCCTCTATTGGCGACGGCAGCGGCCTCTCGTCCTGTTGGTCCATATCAGCCGGCTTATTGCTGTGCGTCGCGTGCCGGAAGCATGCCGATATAGCCGGTGATATCGGCATACCAGATGTTTCCATCCCGATCCGTGGCGACGGTATAGGGCCTGGCGCGCGACCGTGGCAGACGGAAATGGACGATCTGCCCGTCTCGCAGGCGGCCGAGGCTGCCCTCGCGCATCATGCCGAACCACACCGCTCCGTCGGGCGCCACGGCAAGCCCGGACAATCCAACCGCCCGATCGCCGACGGGAAAGTCCTTGATCGCGTCACCGTCCAGCCGAGCGATCGCATTGGAGCGATATTCCAGGAACCAGACGGCGCCGTCGGGCCCAATCGCCACATCCGATGGCACTGACGCGGCAACCGGCAAATCGAAAGCTTTGACGGCGCCGTCGGTGCCGACGCGGATGATCTGGTTGCCGGATTGCAAGCTGGCCCAGGCAGTGCCGTCCGCGGCAACGGCGACACCGTAAGGTCCGCCACGCGGCGAGTCGTAGAGGTGGCGGATCAGTTTGCCGTCGCGAATTTCCGAAATGCTGTAGGCGGTCTCCTCGGCGAACCAGACAGCGCCATCCGCCCCGACCGCGAGCCGCCCCAGCCGCACGCTCGGCGTGTCCAGCGGGACGCGGGTCACCTCGCCGGACGGCGCCACGCGGGAGATCGCATGCGCCGCGTTGTCGGTGAACCAGGCGCTGCCGTCCGGTGCGGTGGCGAGGCCGACCGGCTCGATCGCTTTGATGCCGATGGGCAGGAACTCGATGTGTCCCTCCCGCAGGCGGCCGATCACATCGCCCAGGTCGATGGTGAACCAGACGCTGCCGCCCGGGCCGGTGGCGATCGCTGTGGGCATCGCGGAGGCGTCCCGCACGGGATACTCGACAAAATGCCCGGACGGGCCGCCTCGGCCCAGCAACAGAAAAGCCATGCCGGCGGCGAGCGCCACCACAACCGCTCCCGCCGCAGCCCAAAGGAGCGGCCGGCGCAGTCGTGGACGCTGCATCGTGGCGCTCACCGAACCTCTCTGGGCATGGCGCGGCGCCGGCGTGCCAGCCAGGCGACCAGCATAAGGCTGCTCAAGGACAGCAGGAGCAGGAACGCGAGGCCACCGATCAACTCAGCCGGATCGACCCGCGCCAGCAGGTTGCTGCCTTCCAGCGCGCTGCGCCATAGCTCGGAATAGGGGATCAGCGAATACACCACATACAAAATGCCGGGGTTTGCCGGGTCGCGCGCCAGTGGCCCGGCTTCAAGGTGTACCGGCAGATTGCCTTCCTCCAGCGCCCAGTGCGCTCCGGCATCGGTGCTGCGATAGGTCCCTCGATGCGTGGTGACGACCAGCGTCGTCGCGGTCGGGTCGGAGGCGATGCCGCGCACGATGGTGTGCGACTGCGGCAAGGTGACGCCCACTGGCCGCCAGGTCAC
This sequence comes from uncultured Alphaproteobacteria bacterium, assembly GCA_963758415.1. Classification (GTDB taxonomy): domain Bacteria; phylum Pseudomonadota; class Alphaproteobacteria; order Acetobacterales; family Acetobacteraceae; genus Rhodopila. The sequence goes on from CAVWVL010000003.1 coordinate 598,388, forward strand.
ACCGCCGTCGCTGCTGACGTGCAACTGGTTGGCGGCCGCCACCCAGACGCGACCAGCGACGGAGGGGTCCACCACAACGGTGTCGATCGGTTCGCCGGCGTCGGTGCCCATGCCGGCGACTGGCCGCGGTTGCCAGTGTCGCCCGCCGTCAGTGCCGGCCATCAGGTGGCCGTGCGCGATGGCGAACAAGGTTTCGGGGGGCCCGGGGAGCAAGGCCAATGTTTCGAAACCGGTTACGTCGTCCGCGTCGCCTCCCGCGGGTGCGAAGTGAGCGCCGCCGTCGCTGCTGGCGAACAGCCGCTCGCGGCCGAGCAGATAGACGCGCCCGGTGGTCCCGCTGAAGACGATTTTGCGGCCGGGTGTGGCGCTGGCCGGTGAGTCGGATCGGCGCCAGGTTCCACCGGTGTTGCGGTAGACGCCGCCTGGCGCCGCGCACAGTATGGTGCCGCCGTCAGGCGAAAAGGCAATCGCGAAGACGGCGCCGCTGATCAGTGCCGGCTCCTCGGGTGTCCAGCTTCGCCCACCATTGCCAGAGGCCAGCAGACCGGAGTCGGAGCCCATCAGCAAATGGTTGGAATCGCGAGGATCGACGGCGACCACGAGCGGGGCGTTGAGGAACAACCCGACATCGGCATTGAGCCAGGCGGCCCCCATGCTTCGCGACCGAAAGACACCGCCGTAGGAACTGGCGTCGTGCGCCGCCGATGGTGCCGCGGCGAGGCAGGGAAGCAGGAGGAACAGCACCACGCCTGCTGCCCGGCGTATGCGGTCAATCATACCAACCACCCAACGCCGCGATCCGCGCTGCGCCTTCAAACCTGACCATGACACGAAAAAGGCGCTCCGACAGGTTATCCGTTGGACGGGTTCGGATCATGCGCCAGCGGCCTGAAACACGACAGGAGGCCCGTTGCCGGACCTCCTGCGAGATACGCACGGCGCGGGCTTTTATGGATGGCGTGACTTCTCGCCCGGAGCCAACGCGATTTCGGCGAAATGCGACCCGTTCGGGCCGGCCCAGGAGTTCTTGGTGAGCGGATACTTGTCGGTGTAGGTCAACGGCTCATGCGCCGCCACGCAGTTCTGGTATCCGCCGGTGATCTTGTAGCACTTCTCGTATCCGAGCATCTGCTGCACGGTGTCGGTCTGCTGGATGTTCGCGGGCATCCAGTCGCGAATTCCTTCCCACGACGAATAGGCGTCGGAGCCGAACACCAGCTTGCCGATGCTGGTCGGAACTTCCAGCAGTTGCGAGCCGGCGGTGTGAGCGCGGAACGCGGGATGGATCACGACGCCCGGAGCGATCTCCATCTCACCGTCGACAATGACTGCCTGTCCATGCAGTACCTTGCCGTAGACCTGTTCCAGCGTCAGCGGTTCGTAACCGCAGGCCGGTGACCGGGTGCACCCGCCGGGGGTATTGTTGACGGCGCTGATATGCGGGTTCGGATAGTTCAACGCCCATTCGATGCCGCGCAACTCCTCGCGCTGCACATACAGCTTGGCATTGGGGAAATCGAGCAACTGCCCGGCGTGATCCCAGTGGGCGTGGCCGATGACGATCTTCTTCACGTCTGCGGCGTCCAGACCCAGCAGCTTCAGTTGGTCAGGCAGCGGGGTGAAGTGCTCGAAGTGCGTCATCTTGTGGTATTCAGCCTGCTTCCAACCCGAGTCGGCCAGGATGATTTCGCTGCCGCATTTTATGATGCCGATATTTACCGGCAGATCGGTGAGGTTGATATTGTGCATCGGGCTATCGCTGCCCGGAATGAACGCGCGGTCGGGCATGAACGAGCCGAATGGCACGCCCATGAACCGGCCGCCCTCGGCCAACCAGACCGAACAGACCGGCTTGTCCTGAGCCTGGGCGGGCGTGGCCCCCGCGAAGAGAGCCAGACTCCCGGCTCCCAGGGCCCCAGCGAGGGCCAAAGTTTGCATCATCGACTTCATCAGTTTGTTTCTCCCCTTTGGAGCTTGGTGGTCTTCGTTGAGCCTGCATGCGGTCGGCAGCAGGCTGCGAACAGGCCGGCCTAGTTCGGCTTATGCTCCCCCGGCCATAGGATATCGCCAACCCTCACGAGCTCTTCCGCCGCGCTTTCGCTCTTGGCTTGCGCATTGATCAGATGCCCCTCGTCGCCGTCTCGGGCCACCTCCAACATTTCGGTTGCGGATTGCTCGTACAGGCTGAGCAAGGCGACGTAGCGGTCGCGGGCCTGCTGCAGGGAAGGAGGAGCGGACATCGCGGCTACCTTCTCCCGCGTATCGTGAAAAACCTGGCGCAATGGGGTAACCGACGCGGCAAGGCGATGTGCATCGTGGTCGTCGACGGCGAATGCCATTCCGGCGGAGGTCAAACGCCCGGCCGAACCTTCGACCACTTCCTGGTGCAAGGGCCACAGCGCTTCCGCGAAAGCTTCTTCGTCAGCGGTCAATGGCGGGGGCGCCGGGGCAGGCCGTTCGCGCTCGACGGATATCGACGCCGACCCGGGTGCCGGATGGAAAGCCATCTCCCGCTGAAGCGAGACGACGACCGTAGTCATCAACGCAACCCCAGCGCCGGACAGCAAGAATAGTGAGCTGCGTGATAATGCCAATCGCCGAGTTCCGACGCTTTCCCCATTTGCGTTAGTACCGTAATGAGAGGTTAACGAGTGGTCAATGAGTTATTTCGCCGTGGTTCCAAGGCGTCGCGGCCGAATGTGACGGGGCAGGAAAACGAACGCGCATGCAGCAAGCGTTATTTTACATGGCGTCCAGTTTCTGGGCTGGGGTCGGTACACGCCGCGACGCCAGGTCATGGCAAGACCATTGCCGCAGCCTATATCGTCGGGGCGAGAGGCCGACCTGTGGATGCCGTGATCCTGGGCGTTTTCGTCACATTGTCTCATGTAAGCGGTATCGTGCTGGTAGGCGTGCTCGCCTCGCTTGGGTCGAACTGGCTGGTACCGGCACGCACAGAAGCGATACTGGCGCTGACAATGGCTCTGCTGGTTGTCGCCCTTGGGCTTTGGATGCTGTGGACGCAGCGGACACTCATCACCCGCGCCCTGCCGCAACGAACGCCGCGGGCCATGCATTCACATGGTCATGGCCACACGCATTCGCATGACCATGACCACACGCATTCGCATGACCATGACCACACGCATTCGCATGACCATGACCATGACCGCACGCATTCGCATGACCATCACGATCCTCACCACACCCATACCGGCCCCGATCGTCATCTCGACGAGGACGATCAAAGCGTCTCGGATGGGGTCGTTTGGCATAGCCACGGCTGGGGCACCCAACATGCGCACCGTCTTGACCTTGTGACAGGAGAACGGCCGCGGCTCGCGGTACTGATAACCCTCAGTATCGCGGGAGGAATTTTGCCGGATCCGGCTGCGCTGGCGATTCTGCTCGGGGCGCTGTCGACGGGGCGGGTCGTGTTGGGCCTCTTAACTGTTTTGGTATTCAGCCTCGGCTTCGCAGCCGCCCTTGTCGTGGTGGGCGTCATCGCAGCTCAGCTCGGACGACGTGTGCTCGGCTGGCTAGACGGGGTGTGGGCGCTGCGGCTGCAACTGGCGACGACACTGCTGATCATCGGCATGGGAGTCTGGCTCACCGTGCAGGCGATCGGTCAGTTCGCCCCCGCATTGTCGCTTTGACTGGAGGCCGAGCCGGGGTGGCTCAGGGCAAGGTGAGGCGCTGAGGACCTGGGGCTGCGACAATGGCTGCCCTCTGCGCGCTTGCAGGGCGGCCGCGTTCCGGCTAGGCACCTGATCGCGCACCCTGATCGTTAGCGGAGAGGTGCCGGAGCGGTCGATCGGGGCGGTCTCGAAAACCGTTGTGCCCTTGCGGGTACCCAGGGTTCGAATCCCTGCCTCTCCGCCAAGGCGGGCTCACACGCCGCATCATGACATGCATTGGATCGTCGTCCGGCGGTCGGGCCGTGGCAGCATCATTGCACCGACGTCTTGCCGACATCCTCCCAGCCGCCGCCAAGCGCCTTGTAGAGCGCGACTGCGTCGGTCGCGAGGGCGGCATCGCTCTGCACCAGGCTGTCGCGCTCGGTCGCCAGCGAGCGGTCGGCATCCAGCACATTGAGGAAGTTGGCCAGTCCAGCCCGGGTACTGCGCCTGAGAGACGTTCAGCGCGTCGGCATAGGCGTCGACCGTGCGGCGCAGCGCCGCGTTGTGAGCCCGTTCTCGATCCAGTGCGACCAGGGCGTTTTCGGTCTCCTCGAGCGCGCCGCGCACCGTGGCCTGCCAGGCGGCGACCTTCTCCTCCCGCACCGCGACCTTCTCGTCGACCTTTGCCCGACGCTTGCCGGCATCGAAGACCGGCACGCTGAACGTAGGGCCGAACGACCAGACGTTGGACGAGGCGTTGGCCATGGATTGGATGGTGGTGGAATTGATCCCGATGGAGCCGGCGAGCGTGACGGCAGGAAACCGATCCGCTTGCGCCACACCGATATCCGCCGAGGCGGCCGCGATGCGTCGCTCCGCCGCGCGGACATCTGGGCGCCGCGCCAGCGCCAGCACGGGTGGGTCCGGTTCGATGGCACCCCCTACATGGGGGATAGGCCGCACCGCGCGCATTCGATCGAGCACGCTCTGCGGCGGCTGGCCGGTGAGGACAGCCAGACGGTTGACCGACTGGCGAAAGTCATATTCGAGCGGCGGGATCGCTGCCGCCGCGCTCTCCGCATCGGCATGGGCCTGAACCGCGTCGAGCCCGGTCCCGGTGCCGCCTTGTGCCTTGGCACGGGTGATGTGCCAGGTATCGGTCCGCGACCTCAACGTGTCCTCGGCAACCGCGATACGCGCCTGATAGCCGCGTGCCTCGATATAGTAGCGCCCAACGTCGCCCGACAGTGTCAGGAGGGTGTCACCCACATCCAAGGCCGCGGCGTCGAGACTTCGCGCCGGCAGAACTCGACGCCGCGGCGCTGACCGCCGAACAGGTCGAGTTCAAAGCTCGCGTCGAAACCCGCCTCGAAGCTGCTCGTCGTGATACTGCCCAGGGTTCCGATGGACGCCAGCGACTGCCGCGAGCGGGTCGCGCTGCCGCTGCCGTCGAGCGTCGGCTGGAGGCCAGCTTGTTTCTGCACCAGACCCGCTCGCGCCTGCCGCAGTTTGGCCACCGTCTGAGCGACGTCGGCATTGCCGGCCGCCGCCTCTTCCATCAATCGATCGAGGGTCGGGTCGTCGAAGCGCCGCCACCATGCGGTCACGTCACTTGACGACACGCCCGACCCCGTCCGATCGGCCCAGGCGGCCGGCGCCGGAACGGGCGCCGCATGATAGTCCGGCCCGACCATGCAACCGGCCAGCACCGACAGAAGCACCAGAAGCCCGAGCTTCATCCGCCAGCCGCTGTTGTAGCGGCGCCGGTGCTGCCGGACGAAAGCGGCGCTGCCTCTATGAAGACATCGACCAGTTGGCCGAGATAGGCGGGAAAGCCCGTGTCTTCGATCTCGAAGATGATCTCCAGCACCCGGGTGTCGATGCGTTCGGTGCTGTCGCCGGTCAGCGATGACTTGGGAATGACATAGGGTTCCGCATAGGCGAAGCGAAGCTTGGTGCCGATCGCCGGGTTGCCGCGGAGATAGGCCTTCGCGGCAGCGCCGGCGTGGAAGCGCCACGCATCGTTCTGGTCGACCTGCACGCGAACGTGGAACTTGCCGGAGCGGCCAAGCATGACGAGCGGCGTGGAGAGCGCCGCCGCGGAGGCGTATTCGCCGGCTCTGACGTTGAGTTGCAGAACCGTCGCATCAAACGGCGCCGTCACGGTCAGGCGGGCAAGCTCGGCCTCGGCGTCGTCAAGTTGCGCCTGGTAAGACCGAATCTCGGCCTGCGCCTTGGCCAGCTTCGCTTCATACAGGCGTACGGCGAAGCGGCGCTTGGACAGGTCCTCGGTGCTGACCGCCCGTCGATCGGGAACCGCTTCCGCCAGTTTCAACTGAACGCGGTAATCACCAAGATTGGCCTCGGCTTCGGCGATCTGCGCCCGCGCCGTCGCGAGATCGGCCATGCGCTGATCGCGGATCGCCTTGCGTATACGATCGTCGATCCGGAACAGGGTCTGACCGGCACGAACCTGCTGTGCCACCTGGATCGGCACATCGACGACGATCCCGCCTTCCGGTGCACCGACGCCGATGGTCTTGCCGGGCGGTTCGAGCTGTCCTGTGCCGCTGATGTAGCTGGCAAAGGGAGCCGTTGCCGGCTCGGTCAGCGGCTTGCTCGCGCTCGGCGACGGATGCACGCCGACGACCGCTATGGCGGCGATGCCGACGCCGATCAGGGCGATGAGCGGAAGAATGAGCTGCTTCAACCGGACGCTCATTGTCGGACAGCCAGGGCCAGTTCGGTCGGTGCCCGGATCGCGATGATGCGCCCGTCGTCCATTTCGGCGATGCAATCGGCCTGGTCGTAGATGCGCTGGTCATGGGTCACGACGATCAGCGTCGTGCCGCGATCGTGCGCGAGGCTGCGCAACAAATTCATGACCTCTTTGCCTGTCGTGTGGTCCAGCGCACTGGTTGGCTCGTCGCACACGACGAGGCGCGGTGAATGAACGACGGCGCGGGCGATCGCCACGCGTTGCTGCTGTCCGCCGGACAGCTCGGCCGGCGTCTTGTCGGCATGCTGTCCCAGTCCCACCGCCGCGAGAGACGCCTGCGCGGCATCGGCCGCCACCGAATGTCGCGTGCCCCGCAGCAGCAGGGGGATCATGACGTTGTCCAGGACGCTGAGTGACGGGATCAGGTTATAGGACTGGAATACGAAGCCGATGTTGTCGCGGCGGAACGCCGTGGCTGCGTTCGGCGGCAATGTGTCGAGATCGGTGCCGAGGATCAGGCATTGACCGGCATCGCGCCGCAGCACGCCGGCAATGATGGAGATCAAGGTCGTCTTGCCACAGCCGGACGGGCCGACCAGAAACAGGATCTCCCGCGGTCGCACCGACAGGTCGATCCCGCGCAAGGCCGGCACACTGCCGGCCGGCGTCGCATAGGCTTTGGTCAGTCCGCGACACACGACGCTGGCATCGGTGACGTGATCGGCGCCAACGGGCTCGCCGGTCACTTGAACACGACCCCCGGGTCAAGGCGCAGCACACGACGCAAGCCGAACGAGCCGGCGGTGGTCCCCACCAGCACGATGATGGCGCAGACCACTCCGATCAACGGCCAAGTCAGACGAATGTCGATGTCGGAATTGGTGTTCATCAGAGCGAACGCGGCGACGCCGCCGACGCCGACGCCATAGCCCAACAACGTGACACCGAGGCCCTGCAGCACGACCATCCGGATCAGCACCAACCGCGACGCACCCATGGCGCGCAGCACCGCGAAATGCCGCTGATTGTCGAGGATGAAGTTGTAGAACGTCATTCCCGCGATACCGCCGCCGATGATGAAGGCCAGCACCGCGGAGAACCCTATGTTCAGGATGACGCCTGTATTGACGATGAACCAGCGCAGCAATTCCTCCGAGAACTCCACGCTGGTTCGCGCGCGCAGTCTCAGATTTTCGCTGATGACGGACTTGACCCGGGCGACGTCAGCGTCGGGCTTCAGCTTGGCCAGCACGTAGGAGAGCAGCTTGCGCTCCGACGGCACGAAGACCTTGGCGCGGTCATAGGTGGTATAGACAACCGGCGTCGACGCGAAGGTCTTCTCGCCCTGGAAGATCCCCATGACGACAGCATGGTGGTCATTGAGTTCGACGGTATCGCCGACCCGCAGATCGCGCCGGCCGCCCTCGGCCGTGGGATAGGCGAGCCGGCCATGGGCGGCATCCACATCGACGAAGATGGCGTCGGCGACACGCAGGTCCGACAAGGTACCGGCCGTCACTTTGCCCGGCGCACCTATCAGGGTCGAGCCGTCGAGGCCGATCAGTTGCACCGATTCCGCTCGGCCATCCGGCAACCGGGCCCGGATGCTCCCTTTGTAGAGCGGCACCGCCCAGGCAACCCCCGGCACGCTGCGCACGCGGTCCACCGCTATGTCGTCCATCGCCTTGATGTCATCAACATATTCGGACTTCGGGTCGGTCACCCACATGTCGATACCTTTGATCTGATCGACGAACGTCGTCGTGGACCGAAAGATGGCGACGAGGGTGGCGCCCTGTTGGGTTATCAGGAGCGTGGTGAAAGCGAGCGAGAAGACGATTCCGAAATATTTCGCTCGATCACCGGCCAGCATCTTCCAGGCGATGCTCAGCACAACGGCAGCGATCTTCGGCCGGACAGGACGTCGCGAGAGGTCGAGCTGGGCGACAGCCGCCCGGTCATCACCGTGCCGAGGCTGGTCAAGGCGCTCTCGCCGCCAGGCCATGCATCTGAAATGATCCGACACTTCATGGTTGTGCTATTTCGCCCATTGCAACCTCCGAACAGAGAGCACGAGAGCGGCGGTCCGCACTTGATCTGGGTCAATAAGAGGCCTTCCTGAAACTCGGCTGGGTGGGTGAAGAGCCGGACTCCGACGTGATTCCAAACGGGTGTCGAGCCCAGTTTAGAGCTTGCCATGTGGACGCCGACCATCCGGCGGCGGCCCGTCCGCGATCTGCCAGATACGATGTGTGCCCTACGGAGCCGCCGCCACGTCGCGTCATGGGCCACGCCGCGGGCGCCGCCGTCTGCCAGGTTCACGCCGCGCACCCGAAGCCAGCCGACCTTCGACAGCCTTCGGCTTCAAGGAAGCCGGCATGGATCGCGCCAGGACCAGAATCACGGCTTAACAGATGCGCAAGGGGCTTTTCGGATTCCCCAAGAATCAGCGTATACACGTCCGGTGGCAAAAATAGGCCGACGCAGCAAGCGTCGCAGGGGAGGATCGCACGTGACAGCCGACAGTAAACCCAGACAAGCCTTATCCGACGCCGAGCATCGCGGGCAGTTGCGGCGAGCGCTGGTCGCCAGCACGATTGGCACCACGATCGAATGGTATGATTTCCTGCTTTACAGCACCGTCACCGGGCTGGTCTTCGCGAAACTGTTCTTCCCCGATTCGGATCCCTTGATGGGGACGCTGAAGGCTTACGTGATTTTCTACGTGGGCTTTGTCGCCCGTCCGGTCGGCGCGGCGATCTTCGGACACTACGGCGACCGCATCGGCCGCAAGGCCGCTTTGATCGCCACCCTGGTGATAACCGGCGCGGCCACCGTCGCCGTGGGCCTGGTGCCGACTTATGACCAGATCGGCATCTGGGCGGCAATCATCATGATCGCCCTGCGGTTCATCCAGGGTGTCGGGGTCGGCGGCGAATGGAGCGGGTCGGTGCTGATGTCGATGGAGTGGGCCCAGACCAACAAGAACCGCGGCTTCATAGCCTCGTGGCCGCAATTCGGCGGCCCGGCCGGTCTCGCCCTGGCCAATCTCGCCGTGTTGGTGTTTAGCTGGATCTCCGGCGACCAGTTCCTGGTCTGGGGCTGGCGAATCCCGTTCCTACTCAGCATCGTTATGATCGCGGTCGGAATCTATATCCGTCTCGGCGTCCTCGAAACCCCGGTGTTCGCGGAACTGGTGGAAAAGGAGCGTCTCGCGGCCTCGCCCGTTCTCGAGGTGCTGAAGCGCCAGCCGAAGCAGGTCATCCTGTCGGCGCTAGCCCGGATGGGAGAGCAGGGGCCAGGTTTCGTCTATATCGCGTTCATTTTCACCTACGGCACGGGTGTGCTGGGTGTGTCACGAAATCTGTTGCTGTCCGGGGCGGTGGTATCAGCGGTTCTCGGCTTCCTGTGGGTGCCGGTCGCTGGCCATCTATCGGACCGTATCGGCCGCCGGCGCATGTACATCATCGGCGCCATCTTCAGCGCTGTTTATGGGTTCATTTATTTCGCGCTGCTCGACACCAGGTCGCCGACGCTCATTTTCATCGCGGTCGCGTTATCGCTGCTGCCGGTCATGACACTATATGGCCCGCAGGCGGCGCTGATCGCGGAGTCCTTTGCACCGCGGCTGCGTTACAGCGGCGCCGGACTGGGCTACCAGCTTGCCTCGATCATCGCTGGCGGCCCGGCGCCGTTCATTGCGACGGCGCTGCTCGCGGCTTATGGGTCCGGTTACGCAGTGGCAATGTACATAGTCGCCTGCAGCGTGATCAGCATCGTCTCCGTGACACTGCTGCAGGATCATACCAACAAAGATCTTTCCGTGGCGCACGAAGGCGTCTGAGCGAGGTTGTGCGCCGGTTGCCCGCGGCGAGCGGACCGCTGGCAACCGGCGTGGTCGTGGGCGAGGACGTACAGGCTGGCGCTGGCGTGTTCCAACAGCGGCGCCAGCGGCCACATGGTTTCCGCCGGTCGACGGCTTCTAAGAGGTCACGAACGTGGCCAGGGCGTGGAGCGCCGTTGAGCGCGACACAACGCCGCGGCACCCGGCGTGGGGGTGCCGCGGGTCTCGTTGTCATTGGAGTTCAGGCCATAGACTGCCATTGGCCGAACAGAGTCGTTGTTTCGGTTGTGGAATCACCCCGCAAAGGGCCTTTCCGGGTAAATATCCTCGAGGGATATATTGATGCCGGGCGGGTCAAGCGCGATCTCGCCGCCGGTGACGATCTCCGTCTCGACCTCGCCGTCAGCGCTGCGCCGATGATGGGCAATCTGCTCCTTGTCGGCCCAAATGATCAGGTAATGAGTACTCCTGGTGTTTCCAGGCACGGTCGATGGCGCTGGTGCTGGGCGACAGCACCTCGACGATGACAATTGGATCAGGCACCGCGATCGCGTTATCAGGCAGCCGGGTGCCGCAATGCACCACGGCATCGGGCTCGTAGTCGCTATCGCCCACCTCCACCGCAACCCCGTCGGTATAGACCTCGCAGGGCAAACCGGCGGTGCGCACGGCGCGATCCAGCACCTCATAGGCCCGCCCCTTGCGCCGGTTGTGGCCTATCCGCTCCGGGGCCCTCGCGACCACCACCCCATTCATCCGCTCGAACCGTCCGCCTGGCTGGCGTGCGCCCAAGCGCGATAATCATCACGGCTCATCCGGTCGGCTGGCTCAAAGGCGACGGCGGCTGTGCTCATGGGATGCAAACTCTGGCCGGGACCCCAGGGCCGCCGATCCGGGGCGCCAACGCTGGGCTGATCGGCAGGCACATCCATCCAAACCTGGTCATGGGTGAAACTCCTTCAGAGGCCACCGACAGCGACGCCGTCCAGCCCGATACGAAGCGCAAATCGGAGCAAATGTAAAAGGTCAGGGTGCGCCAAGCGCAAACCGGATGCCGTGCGAACCGCCCCTGGCGGTGATCGCTTTTTTGGTCGAGGCGGCGGCATCCGCGCTGTACAGGCGAGGCCGCGTCTCCCGCTGAAGGTCGTTGCCGCCGCCTCGGAAGCGACATTGCCGATCAATGCACAATGTCGTACCGTCCAGGCGCTACAAACCCGGGCGGCCGATGTGATTGAAGCCCTCTTCGATCGCGTCGCGTAAACGCCCGCAGCGGAAAGCTGGCCGCGATCGTCGCATCGTCGCCGGGCGCTGAACAGAACGGGGAGCAATATGTCCGAAGCAATCAAAATACACCCGGCGGTGGATGCAGGCCTAAAGCCGGCCAAGGCTGATTTCGCCGGAGGCACTCTGGTGTGCCTGTGCACCAGCAACCCGGTGAAGGTGGCGATCACCGGCCAGGTCGCACATGACCACGTCTGCGGCTGCAGCAAATGCTGGAAGCCCAGCGGGGCAACATTCTCGGTCGTCGCCGTGGTTTCGCACGACAATGTCCGCGTGTTGGAAAATGGCGACAAGCTCCAGGTCGTCGACCCTGCCGCGCTGATCCAACGCCACGCCTGCAAAGCGTGCGGTGTGCATATGTACGGTCCGGTCGAGAAGTCCGGGCATCCATTCGAGGGGCTCGATTTTATCCATCCTGAGCGCCTTCGGGAGGAGGGCTGGGCTCCTCCGACGTTTGCTGCCTTCGTCTCATCTATCATCGAGGCCGGTTTCCCACCCGATCGCATGGCCGAAGTGAGAGCTCGGCTTCGGGAACTGGGGCTCGAGCCATACGATTGCCTGTCCCCGGCGCTGATGGACTACGTCGCCACACATATCGCGAAGGCCTCGGGCAAGCTGGCAGCTTGACGGCGGCAAGCCAAACCGGAAGGGGCGTGTCGGCGGAGGTGGATATTCGACCGGTCCGTTGCGGCGGACCGGCTGAGCCGCGCTTCCTGTTGCGGCCTCAGCGAGCAAAGCGAAAGCCCATGACACTGCGGGTCATCGTCGCGGCGATCACCGTGGCCATTGTAGCGCTGACCGTTGGCGTGGTCCGCGCTGACGAACCCGATAGCGACTATCCGACCGCGGCGCGCGCCGACTACGTATTCGCGTGCATGGCCTCGAACGGCGGCACCCAGGATGCTTTGCGCCAATGCGCCTGCTCCATCGACGTGATTGGATCGGTGCTGGCGTATGCGGACTATGAGCGGGCCGACACCGTCCTGCGCATGCGCCGCATGGGCGGCGGCTATCTGGCCCAAGCTTTCAGATCAAGTGAAACAGACGGCTTCGTGCATCAATTGCAAGAAGCCCAGGCCGAGGCGGACATGCGCTGTTTCCGCTGACAGCCACGGCGCGAAACCGCTGACGCGACGGTCCCCCTGCCTCGAGGCTCGGTCAGATCAACTTCGCCCCTGGCCGCGGTGCCGGCGGCCGCTGCTCCGGCGGAACCTCGGAAGCCACGGCCCGCGATCGCCGCGACAGAAAGCCAAAAGCGGCGGGCCGCAATGCCAGGCCCGCGGCTACCAGCATCAGGGTCATGCCGAGCGCACCGCCCCAATCGAGTTTCTCGCCGAAGAAGATGCTACCGATGGCGACCGCGATCACTGGGGAGATGAACGCGTATGTGCCGGGACGGCTGGCGCCCCAGTCCCGTACCAACAGGAAATACATCGTGGTCGACAGCAGCGCGCCGGGGATGAGCAAATAGAGCCAGGCAAGAAAAGCCGGCCATCCCCAGTCGAGTTGCATCGACTGCCACGCGTTCGGTTCTACCGACAGCGAGGCGAACAGCAGCACCAAGCCGCCGATCAGGCCGGTCAGCCCGGCCAGTTGGACCGGCTCCACGGTGCGCATCATCGGCCGCGTCATCACCGATCCGAGATTATAGCACAGGCAGCCGACTGTGACTGCAGCGGCGCCCGCAACTTCCGCGGGATCCAGTGTGCCGGCGAATGCCGCGGGCCCGAACAGGGTCAGCACGCCTACCACGCCGATCAGGATCGCCGCGAGCTGGTGAGGACTGAACCGCTCCTGTCCGAGGGCCACGGAGAATCCCAGCAGCGCGATGGGAGTCAGAGCCGAACTGATCACCGCGCCGAGGCCCGCGGTAATATATTTCAGCCCGTAGAGCTGAATGACCTGATTGAGCGTGATGAGCATCACGGACACGAAGATCAATCTGGGCAATAGACGCGGCGGCGGCATCACCCGCTGGGCCCGGACCGCCCGCACCACCAGTATGACGAGGCCCGCGATGCTCCAGCGCAGCCCAGCGAAGACCCCCGGGGAAACGGTTTGGATGCCGACCTTCATCGCGAGCCAGGTCGTGCCCCAGACGAAACAGATGAACGCGAACATCATGCGTTGCGACAGCGTCGCAATCGGCTTCATGGTTTTCCGCCCTGACTTGCCGCGTCCGGTGGCGCGGGGCGTTGTAACTACCGCACCGGGCGGATGGTCTGCTGCGGTGAACGGACATGGCCCGTATGCACCGGCCCGGAGGCGCAGGCGCGCCTGCGTTGAGCGCGCCGCAGGACCAGGGACAAATACAACACGCGGGTGGTGCCAATCCGCCATACCTCGCCGAAAAGTCCTCCGTTCTCTCAGAAATTTGCCCCGCGGAAGCCGCCGTTAAGACACACTTCACTTCCATCGTATTGACTACCAGCTAACGGCTGGGTTCGGTACTTAACGGGAATGGTGTCCAGGATGTGCACGCTGACGACAGGCGCACTCACATTAACCACGATGCTGCAGGACCCGCTGATCAGGCTGGTGATGCACAGTGACAATGTGTCGGAAGAAGATCATTCCGAGTTGTGGTACCGGGTAAAGCAGTTGCTGAGTGCGCGGGCCGAATTTGCGCAACCGCGTCTTGCGACGGTGGCGTGACTGGCCAGGCAGACGCACGGACAAACCAATGCCAGACCCGGGGTGTCGTGATCTTATTCTCCGGGGGCCATGTCCACCGCCCGCCGGAGGGGCCCGCGTTGCCCGGCTGTCTGCCCCGCGCGATCCGGCTAGGCGCGGCGACCGGAGAAGTGGCACAATATGTCGGCCAGCGGGACGGAGGTGCGCAATGCCAACCTATGAATACGAATGTCCGGATTGCGGGCCGTTCAGCGAGGTGCGCCCCATGGCCGAGTATGACCAGCCTCAGCCCTGTCCGGACTGTAATGTCATGGCGCCCAGATTGCTGACAGTGGCGGCAATTGGCGGGGGAGCACCTGTGGCTGAGCCCGGGGCCGCGCGACCTCGGGCACACGCGGGCGGGTGTGGTTGCTGCGCTGCGCCACGCCGCTTTTCCGCCGAGGCAGTTTAGCCGCATTGGTATTCGCACTGCTTCGAAGCAGCCCGTTTCGCTTCGTCGCCAGCAGAGACGGCCTCGCGTATCTCGACCCGGCCGGAGAGGGTGCCCTTGCCTGATTCCCGATCGCAGCACCCGCGGCCCTTAGCATAGGCAATTCTCGCCCGGGGCGCGCAGGTGCTAGCCGCATACGCCCAGCGGTTCCTCCCGCCCTGCGCTTGCCGCGTCGCTGAGGCCGTCCTCGAAACTAGCGGAAGATGAATTCCTTGTAGCCGCCTTTGGCGACTTCGTCGGTCGTCCGCCGGAAATGAACGCCGTGGCCGTTGTAGCCGAGGACGCGACGCACGGTGCGGCCCTCGACGTTACAATTCACGCCGGTCTGCCAGGAATCGACCTTCGACGAAAGCAACGGCTCAGCCGCCTTGATCACGGTCTGCGTCCACTCGTCCACCTGCTCCGGCCTGGTTTCCACATGCGTGCGGTTGTGCTCCTGCATGAACCGCAGCATGCCGGTCTGAAATTGCACGCTGTGCTCAATGGCCTGCGGAATATTGCCGCGAGCCGTGTGTGGACCCAGCACCATCAGCATATTCGGAAAGCCTTCCGCCAGCATGCCGAGATAGGTGCGCGGACTTTCCGCCCAGGCGTCCTTCAGCCGCAGGCCATCGGTGCCGCGGATGTCGATCCGATCAAAAGCGCCGGTCACGCCATCGAAGCCGGTGGCGTAGATCAGCACGTCGAACTCATATTCCTGCTTCGTGGTCCTGATGCCGTTCGGCGTGATGCATTCGATCGGCTCGTCTTCGAGCGTATCAACCAACCTCACGTTGTCGCGGTTGTAGGCCTCGAAATAGCCGCTTTCCAGCGGTACGCGGCGGGAGCCGAAGCCGTGGTCCCTGGGGATCAGCTTCTCCGCCACCTTCGGATCCTTCACGCGCTGGCGGATCTTTCTGGCGATGAAATCGCTGATGGCGGCGTTAGCTTTCTCGTTGACCCCAATATCCCGGAAATTGCCCAACCAGATGCCGAATCCGGGTTCAGCGTATAGCTTTTCCCAGAACGCTTCGCGCTCCTCCGGCGTCACGTCCAGGGTCTTGCGAGGATCCGCCTGATGAATGAACCACATCTGTGTCGAGGCGCAATGGGCGTAGATTTCGTCATACCGAGACTTGATCCGCTCCATTTCTTCCTTGCTGATCTTGGCATTGTGCAACGGCGCGGCCCAGTTCGGGCGTCGCTGGAAGACAGTGAGCTGCTTCGCCTGCTTCGCGATTTCGGGGATCGCCTGAATGGCGGTCGCCCCGGTGCCAATGATGCCGACACGCTGGCCGGTAAAGTCCACCGGCGTGTGCGGCCAGCGCGCCGGGTGGTAGGCGGGGCCGCGGAAGCTGTCTCGGCCCGGAATGTCGGGAAGGGTGTGAGCTGACAGGATGCCGATGGCGGTGCACAGGAAGCGCGACTTCGCCTGCTGGCCACTTTCCAGGGTCACCGTCCATTGGTCCGCGGCATCATCCCAGTGCGCGGCCGTGACCGTGCTGCGGAACTGCATGTCCCGGCGAAGGTCGAATTTGTCGGCGACATGGTTCAGGTATTCCAGTGTGTCGGGCTGGGGAGAGAAATGCTCTTTCCAGTCCCATTCCTGCATCAGTTCCTTCGAAAACGAAAAGCCGTAGGTCCAGCTTTCGGAATCGAAGCGGGCGCCGGGGTAGCGGTTCCAGTACCAGGTGCCGCCAACGTTGGTGCCGGCTTCGAAGACGCGGGCGGTCATGCCCAGTTCACGCAGGCGGTACAGCATGAACATGCCGGAGATCCCCGCGCCGATGACGATCGCGTCGTAGGTCGCGATCTGATCCTGAGCCGGCCGTTCCGCCAGAACGCTGGTGTCCGGCATGGTGTGTCTCCCTTGCTGGCGGACGCGGCCAAGAGTCGCGGCACATCCGTTGATCAGGCGGTATTTGCGTCCGACCCTTCCGTCGTTGTCAACGCTATCGCTGCAACCGGACAGGCCAAGCCGCCCTGGTCGAGGGTTCGCCGAAGCCCAGCCCCACGTTGAACCGGCCCGGCATCCAGGTTACCTTGCCGGCATGGCCCGCCTTAGCGTCAACCTGAACAAGATCGCCCTGCTGCGAAACTCCCGCCGCACCGGCGTGCCCGACCTGATGCGGTTCGCTCGCCTCGCGCTGGATAACGGAGCACAGGGACTGACCGTGCACCCCCGCCCCGACGAGCGCCACATCCGCGCCTCCGACCTCCCCCTGCTCCGCGAACTGATGCGCCCGCATCGTCCAGCCTGCGAATTCAACATCGAGGGCTATCCGGACGATCGGTTAATGGCCATCATTTACAAGGAACGACCGGAGCAGGTGACCCTGGTCCCGGACGCACCCGACGCCTTCACCTCGGAGGAAGGCTGGAAACTTGACCCGTCACAGGCAGCGCTCGCGCTCCCCGCCGTCGCGGCGATCAAGCAGCTTGGCTCGCGCGTGATCCTGTTCGTCGATCCCCAGCCGGAGGTGATCGAGCGGGTCCGCGACAGTGGCGCCGACGGTATCGAGATATACACCGGTCACTACGCCGCGGCGTTCCGGGACGGCAGTCACAGCCCCATCCTCGAACGGATCGCCGCGACGGCGCTCGCCGCGCAGGCCGCCCGCCTGGTGGTCAACGCCGGCCACGACCTCAACCTGCACAACATTCCGCCGCTGATGGCCGCCGTGCCGTTCCTCGCCGAGGCCTCCATCGGCCACGAACTCACGGCCGACGCGCTGGAGTCTGGCTGGGCGGCGACCGTCTCGGCTTACGCGAAAACACTCGACCCCCCCGCCTAGCTGGCGGGCCGGCGTATCGCCAGGGCGCCTCGAAATGTTGCTCAGCGCGAAGCGGGATGCCCGGTGGATCGCTCTGGGATCGACCGGCCTGCTCCAGACAGATCGATACGGCGGCTGAGCGGCGGCCCTCCTCGTGACAGCTCGCCCAAGACATCATCGGGGCCTGCAAAACGGCACTGCCATCGAGCGGGTGCCCTAAGCGGCGACGGTCGTTCCTGCTGAGAAGGCGACCTATCGGCCGCACGGGATCACGATCGTCGAGCTTTTGGACACGTGGACACTCGACCGCGGGGGCCGTATTCGATCTTCATTCCATTGGCGGGACCCGGCATGCTTGACGGAATTCTCACGAGAATGATTGACACCAGCCTTGTGCTGTTTGGAGCGCTGGTTCTCCTGCTGCTCTATGTAGCTAATGAGATCGGTTTCCGTGCCGGACTCTGGCGTGCCCGACACCGTCCGGCGCAGGACCGTGATCTGGCCGGCATTGGCACGATCACCGCCGGCATGCTGGGACTTCTGGCCTTCACCCTCAGCCTGACGATCAATATCGCGCAGAACCGGTTCGAATTGCGCCGCAGCTTCATCATGCAAGACGCCAATGCGATCGAAGCCGCCTGGCTGCGCTCCAAACTGATCAGCAGCGAAGAAGGCCCCACGATAACCGCGCTGATCGAGGCCTTTGGCAAGGTGCAGCTGGCCTATGTCACTGCCGACACCTTTGACGTGGAACCCGGACTTATTGTCCAAAAGGATACGCTGCAGAGGCAGATCTGGCAGTTGGTGCAGACGGTCGCTCGCAACCAGGCTTCGACGACCACCTCCGCGCTGGTGGCAACGGTCATCGATATGTTCAACTCCGCGCAAACGGAACGTTTTGCGTTCGAGAGCCGAGTGCCGGCTAATATGTCCTGGATGCTGATGGCAGGTTCTTTGCTGGCCATCGGTGCCATGGGTTATCATTTTGGGGCGTCGGGATCACGGCACACGGTATTGACGTCGCTGCTGCTCGTGATGTGGGCAGGCGGGATGGTTCTGATCGCCGATCTCAATCGTCCGCGCATCGGCGCTATAAGGGTTGACCCGGCGCCGCTGGTGTGGACGGTTCGGAACTTTGACGATCGGCGGTAACCGATCGCTCAGGAAAGGCGCTGGGCTTTAGCGGATAAAGCCTGCAAATGGCGTTTCATACTCGGGGTGCAAACGCTCAAGCATCTTCCTCGTTTCGGGGTCGGGATCGCCATACACGACCAGCTTCACAGCCTTCCAGTTCTTGCCGATATCTTCACGGTATTTCCCGACGTCCTTGATGTGCGCCTGGACGGCCTGGGAGTCCTGGTAAATTTCGACAACGTCAAAAGTCGTACCGTCCGGTCGCATACTCCACTTATAGGCTATCGTACCGGGTTCCGCCTCGACCGTGGTCGCAACCTTTGACACCAGCTCCTTGAAACTCGTCTCCTGTCCCGGTAGCACCTCGCCAGTATAGAGGAATACAATGTATCCCGCATGATTGTCGTGCTGTGTTGACAGGTTCTGCGCCGCGGCCGGCAACGCAATGCCAAAGATGCCAAATAATGCCAGAAGCTTGTTTCGCATAACGAATTCCTCCCCCCGGATTTTATTCACGTCGATGGCCCCATTGGGTCAAGACACGGCGCGGTTCTACGGCGCACTATTCCCTGTTTCCGTGTCGGGCGCCACCTTGCATGCTCCCGTCCCGCATTGACGGGCGTTTCCCGATCGGTAAAGCCCGAGTTGGGACCATGCGATTGGGTTTCCAGGAGGCCGGACCAGCTTCAGCAAGACGTGTCACCACCCGCCCATCTCAAGGCAATAAGAAGTGGCAATCCTGGCAAGAACGACAAGCGCCTGCGAAGAACCAAATCTCCTCGGTCGTGAAGCCTTCAGTAGCCAGGCACCTCGCTCACGCACAGCACCCGCCAACCGTCCGCGTTGTGCTCCAACTGGGTCAGCGACAGGTTCTGGATCGAAATATGCAGCGCGTTGTCCGGGCCAATGTCCAGCGCATGCGCCACCGCCGCGCGGATCGCGCCGCCATGGCTCACGATCACCACATTCTCCCCGGCGTGCTCGATCGCCAGACGCTCCATCGTGGCGCCCACCCGGGTGATGACCTCAACCATGCTTTCCCCGCCCGGAGGCTTTTCATGGCCCCCTAGCGGCCAGAACGCGTGCGCCGGCAGCGCCAGTTTCGCCGGTAGTTCGGCGTGCGGCAGACCCTGCCACTCCCCAAGCGACTGCTCGATCAGCCCCGGCTCGACGCCCAGTTCCGTGCACGGATAACCATGCGCGAAGATCGTCTCCGCCGTCCGCCGGGTCCGCGTTAGAGGCGTCACCAGCCACGCTGCTGGACGCGGCAGCCGAGCGGCGAGGGATTGGTAGATGGGGGCTTGCTCGATGAGGGTGGTCTCGCAGAGCGGGACGTCCATCACCCCGTAGAGGAAGGCGCGCGCATTCTCCTCGACCAGGGCATGCCGGATTAGCCAGAAATTCGTCTGAGTCATTCGCCCACGCTCACCAACGCGCCACGCACGCGGGCCTGGTGGAACTGCCAGGCAAACAGCAACGCGGCGCCCCCGAGCCATATCACGTTGAGGCCGAAGGCCGCGGCCAGATGGTCCCAGCGCACCACCCCATCCAGCAGGATGCCGCGCATCCCCTCGAACACATGGCTGGTGGGCAGTGCCAGCGCGACCGGCTGTAACACCCGAGGCAGCACCGCGACCGGATAGAACACGGCGGAGAACGGCGCCAGCCCGAATGTCACCCCCCAGGCCAGTGCTTCGGCGCCCGCCCCGTGCCGCAGGATCAGCGATACGACCCCGAGTGCCACCGACCAGCCCATGATCATCAGGTTGATAAAGAACAGCAGCAGCACCGGACCCAGCGCGAACAGGTTGAACGCATACAATGCCCAGGCCAGCAGGATCGCCGGCATCACCCCCAGCAGCATGCGGATGACCGACATGCAGATCAGCGCGGCGATCATTTCAAAAGGCCGCACCGGACTAACGAACACATGGCCCAGATTGCGCGACCAGATCTCCTCCAGGAAGGAGATCGAGACGCCCATCTGGCTGCGCAGCGTGACCTCCCACAACAGCACGCCACCGAGCAAGGCGGCGCTCGCCATGATCGCCGGGTTACCCATCCGCGCCCTGAGGAAACTGGCGGTGAAGCCCCAGATGCACATCTGCAGGACCGGCCAGTAAGCCAGTTCCAGCAAGCGCGGCCAGGAGCGGCGATACAGCACCAAATGGCGATACATCAGGCCCCAGATGCGGCGCGGCGACGCTCTCATACGGTGACTACCTGCCTGCGATCGCGCGCGATGTCGAGGAACACGTCCTCCATGTCGTGGCGGTCATAACGCGCCAGCAGGTCGTCCGGGCTGCCGCGATCAACGATGCGACCCTGCTTCAGCATCAGAACATGTGAGCACAGCCGCTCCACCTCCGCCATGTTGTGGCTGGCCAGCAGGATGGTGCAGCCGCTTTCTTCGCGGTAACGCTCCAGCCAGGTGCGCACCAGATCGCCCGTGTCCGGGTCCAGGCTCGCGGTCGGCTCATCCAGCAGCAGAACCTCCGGCCGATTGATCAGCGCCTTGGCCAGGGCGACGCGGGTCTTCTGCCCGGCTGAGAGCTGCCCCGCCGGCCGGTGCAGCAACGCTCCCAGATCGAGTTCCCGCGCCAGCTCCGCGATCCGTTCATCCATCTGCCTGACATTGTAAAGATGGCCATAGACCCGCATGTTCTCGGCGACGGTCAGCCTTGCCGGCAACGCGATATAAGGTGATGAGAAATTCATCCGCGCCAGGGCCGCGAACCGGTCCGTCGCCATGTCGTGACCCAGCACCGTGATGCGGCCGGCGGTCGGCACCAGCAGGCCAAGCAGCATCGCGATCGTGGTGGTCTTGCCCGCGCCGTTGCCGCCCAGCAGGCCGACCGTGGCGCCCGTCGCGGCGGTGAAATCAATGCCGTCGACGGCCAGCACGTCGCCATACCGCTTGGTCAGACCCTCAACCTGGATTGCTGTCATGGCGTCGGGATAAGGTGCCAGGGCCTGATCGCCAAGACACGATTGGCCAAAGCCACTCGCACACCTACCTTAACCGATATGATAGAACTCCTCGCCGCCCCCGCCACCTTGCCGCTCGGCCAGCGCGTCTATGCGATCGGAGATATCCACGGCTGCCTCGACCGCCTGGTGGCATTGCACGAGATGATCGCCGAGGATCTCGCGAATCGGCCAACCCTCAACACCACCCTGATCCATCTCGGCGATTACGTGGACCGCGGCAACGACAGCGCTCAGGTGGTGGACTGGCTGATCAACGGCCCGCCGGTGCCCGCCGACCAGTTCATCAACCTCATGGGCAATCACGAGCAGATGATGCTCGCCGCGGTCGCCGGGGCTGACCCGGAGGCACCTGGCCTGTGGCTGATGAACGGCGGCGCTGATTCGCTGACGAGCTGGGGCATCGGCAGGATGGTGCCCCCGGCCGAGTGGGCGGCCCGACTGCCTCGCCAACATCTGATCTTTCTACGCGATCTGGCGATCAGTCACCGGATCGGCCCCTACATGTTCGTGCATGCCGGAATTCACCCGGGCGTAGCGCTGGAATTGCAGTCCCGGCACGACATGCTGTGGATCAGGGACCCCTTCCTGCAGTCCCGCGCGGACCACGGGGCGGTCATCGTGCACGGCCACACGCCGAAGCGTGAGCCCGTGGTGCTCCCCAATCGGATCGCTATCGACACCGGAGCCGTGCTTGGCGGTGCCTTGACCTGCGTCGTTCTGGAACAGGACAAGCTTGGATTTCTGCAGAGCTGAGCAACCATCGCCGGGCGTAGCCGTTCTTGCCGCAACGAATGCTCTGGTGCTCCGCGGTTGCCGGCAATGACGATCTCGCTTGCTTATTCGCCCAGTGGCACGCGAAGATGGTTGCACCATAGCGACAGACCCGAACGGCAGGTTGAATGAACCAGATCACTCCCGGCCCGGCGCCTCGCGCGGACACGCCGCAGGCCGATCTCGCGGCCGCCGTTCGCAGGCTGGCGCATACGAACGTACTGGTCATCGGCGATGTCATGCTCGACCGTTACACCTACGGGGACGTAACGCGCATCAGCCTGGAGGCGCCCGTTCCGATCCTCACCATCGAGCGGGAAGTGGCGTTGCCCGGGGGCGCTGGCAACGTGGTGCGCAATTTGACCGCGCTCGGTGCGGCGACCGCCTTTATTTCCGTGGTCGGCGACGACCAGGCTGGATCGGATCTCACCGGGCTGATCGGCGGGCAGTTGAATGTCGAGCCGTGGCTGCTGGTCCAGGGCGGCCGGACGACTACCTTGAAGACTCGCCTGATCGCGTCCGGCCAGCAACTGCTGCGCGCTGATCGGGAGCAGACCGATCCGATCCATCCCAAGCTGGCCGACCGCATGGTGCGCATCGCGCTGGATGCGATGGCCGCGACTACCGTCACCGTGCTCTCGGACTACGGCAAAGGCGTGTTGTCCGGCGACGTGCCGGTTCGGCTGGTGGAAGCGGCGCGCAAAGCCGGTCGCAAACTGATCGTCGATCCCCGCGGCAGTGATTTCGCGCGATATGCGGGCGCGGACGTGGTGATGCCGAACCGCCAGGAACTCGCCGCCGCCGCGCAAATGCCGGTGGATACCGAGGCCGCGATCGTGGCCGCTGCTCAGCGTCTGCGAATTCTGCACAACTTCGGCGCCGTCGTGGTGACCCGTGGCAACGATGGCATGACGCTGGTGGATGCCAACGAGGTCATGCATTTCCCAGCCGAGGCGGCGGATGTCTACGACACCTCGGGCGCCGGCGACACCGCGCTGGCGATGCTAGGCGCGGCCCTGGCGGCGCAACTCGACCTTCCGGTCGCGGTCAGGCTGGCCAACCTTGCGGCCGGTGTGTCGGTCGGCAAGGTCGGGGCCTCGGTGGTGCGGGAAGCCGATCTGCTCGCCGCGCTTACGCCGCAGCACAGCGCCTTGCGCAAGATCGTCAGTCGCGAGGAAGCGGTCGAGCAGGCGGAGCGTTGGCGCCACCGCGGCTGGCGCGTTGGCTTCACCAGCGGGTTCTTCGATTTGCTGCATCAGGGCAGCATTCACCTGCTCGAGCAGGCGCGGGCTCGCTGCGATCGGCTGATCGTGGGGTTGAGCGGTGACACCAGCGTGCGCCGGTTGAAGGGTCCGCCGCACCCGGTGCAGCCAGAGGCCGCTCGGGCGGCGGTGCTGGCCAGCTTCGCCTGTGTCGACCAGGTCTGTCTGTTCGATGAGGATACCCCGGAAAGCCTTATCGAGGCGTTGCGGCCGGACGTGCTGGTCCAGGGCGCCGATCAGTCGATCGATGACGTGATAGGCGCTGAGCTAATGCGTGGCTGGGGCGGCCGGGTCCTGCTGGTGGAGAATCTGCAGCACGATCAGGTGCCCGCCGCGGCCATGGACGCTTCGGCGCCGGCGCCACCCGCGGAAAAATTCGCGCGGGAGCCAGCCCGGGCGCGACAATCGATGAACGGCGATGGCCTGACCAGGGTCTAGCCGATCCACGCCGGCTGCGGCAATGTCCTGGCTGTTCTGATCCGAGCTGTTCTGATCCGATGGGGGGAAAATCCATGGCCAAGGTCATCATCAGTTGCGCCGTCACTGGCGCGATCCATACGCCGAGCATGTCCGACTACCTGCCGATCACCCCGGAGGAAATCGCGCGTTCTTCCATCGAGGCGGCGGAAGCGGGTGCGGCGATCATCCATCTGCATGCGCGCAATCCGGTGGATGGATCGCCAACGCCCGATCCGGCCGTGTTCATGCGGTTCTTGCCGGTGATCAAGCAGAGCACCGACGCGGTGATCAACATCACCACCGGCGGCGGCCTGACGATGACGCTGGACGAGCGCCTCGCGGCCCCGCTGGTGGCGACGCCGGAGATGTGCAGCCTGAACATGGGCAGCATGAACTTCAACATCTCCCGCGCCGGCGACCGCATCAAGCACTGGAAGTTTCCCTGGGAAAAGCCTTACCTGGACGCCACTGACAACTTCATTTTCCGCAACACGTTCAAGGACATCGAAGGCATCGTCGAGAAGCTCGGCAAGGGTCACGGCACCCGCTTCGAGTTCGAATGTTACGACATCGGGCATCTATACAATCTGGCCTACTGCCTGGATCGCAAGATCGTCGAACCGCCGCTGTTCGTGCAATCCATCTTCGGCATCACCGGCGGCATCGGCGCTGAGCCGCGCAATCTTCTGTTCGCCAAGGAAACGGCGGATCGGCTGTTTGGCGACGCCTACGTGTGGTCGGTGCTGGCCGCCGGCCGCCACCAGATGGCGTTCACCACCATGGCCGGCATCAATGGCGGCAACGTCCGGGTCGGGCTGGAGGACAGTCTATACCTTGGCAAGGGACAGCTCGCGAAGTCGAACGCCGAGCAGGTGGCGAAGATACGGCGTATCCTGGAGGATTTGAGCCTGGAGATTGCCACGCCGGCGGAAGCGCGGGAGATCCTGAAGCTGAAGGGTGGCGATCGGGTCGGGTTCTGACGGCGGTTGCGAACCGGGCGCCGCCTGACCAGCGGCGCCCGCGGCGGCTGATGTTGGCGATTATCGCGCCCCCGACCGCGCAGGTCATCGACAAATCACCTGTCGGGGCGGAACCGGCCCGCAGGTTCACCGACCCGCCACTTTCGGTTTGAACGAGAGCGCTGCGGGGAAGTTTCGATACCGTACACGAGCGTCCATCAAACACATTAGGCGCTCGGTCATCCATCGCCGGCATGACCCGTTGAGTCGCATCCGGGAGCGGAAACGTAACTTCCAGGCCACAGTCAACTAATTAATACGACTGGTTTGTGCTTTCTTGATGCTCGATCACAAAAAATAGACTACCCTGGGCGGGCTATCAAGTAGACACGAAGGGGAAACGTCATGACGACCTACATAGTCAGTTCTGGCACGGGGACGGACGGGGTCACGCTCAATTCGGGCGATACGATGACCGTTCTTCACGGCGGCAAGTCCATCTACACAACGCTCAACGGACCGTATCCGGGTGGCAGTCAGGACGACTTTGGTATCACCATCGGAAGTATACTTAATGCTACTGCGCTGGAGCGAGTAGAGTCTGGAGGCGTAGCCTACGAGACAAGTGTCGGCACTCAGGGTGAGCTCAATATCCTGAGCGGCGGTTTCGCGAGCGGGACGATCGTCCACACCGGTGGTTTTGTGCAAAACGCTGGCGTGATGGCGGCTACGGTCGTGAGCAATGGCGGCGGCGTTGACAACGAAATCACCGGCGTGATGAGAGGCACCGTGCTCAATGGTGGCGAGTTGTCCCAGCAGGGCCCGGCGGTGACCACCGGCACGATCATCCACGCCGGTGGCGAGGAGTTGGCGTACAACGGTTATTCCTCCACCGGAGGTTTGTATGGCTCCATCGTGGACAGTGGCGGCCTCCAACTGGTCGACGGTGCGACAGCCTTCAACACGACCGTGAAAGTCGGCGGGGTATCGAGCGTCACCGGCGGAAACATCATCGAAACCCTGTTTCTCGCCGGGGTTTCGAACAACGCCGTCATCAGCTCGGGTGGCCTGGAAGTCGTCTCGGGGCAGATCGTACCCGGGCAGATCTGGGGGGAATCGAACGCAACGACAGTTCTGAGCGGCGGTCAGGAAAACGTGCATCTTGGCGGCCAGGCCAACGCGACCGTGGTCGCCGCGGGCGGGCACATGGCCGTTGACGGCATTGCCAGCGCGACCGTCGTCAGTGGTGGCACCCAGTGGGACAATCCTGGCGGCACAACCGTGGGCACGGTGGTCAAGGCTGGCGGCTACGAGATCGTCTACAGCGGCGGCGTTGCCAATTCGACTGTCGTGTCCTCGGGCGGGTTCGAGACCGTCTCCCGCGGTACCGCCAACGGCACCCGGGTCAGCGGCGGCGGCTTCGAAGGGGTGTTCAATGGCACCACGAGCGGCACGGTGGTCTCGAACGGGGGCACCGAGGTCGTGTACGCGGGCGGCGTCGATCGGTTCTCCACCATCAGCCACGGTGGGATCGAGTTCATCCGCTCGGGTGGCGTCGTCTCGGGTGGCCTGATCAGCGGCGGCGGTACCCTGAACGTCACCTCAGGCGGGACCGCCGTGGGTCACTTCACCATCGCGGGAGGCACCCTGATCGACGGCGGAACCATGGGCTCAAACACCACCGTGACCTTCAGCGGTACCGGCGGGGAGCTGCTTATCCCGGCTGGCGGGGTCGCGTTTGGCGGGACGATATCCGGCTTCGCCAAAGGCGACACGATCGACAGCAGCGCCTTCCCATACAGCCCGGTATCGTCGCATCTCACCTACAGCTCCGGAGTGTTGTCGGTGATCAACGGCACGGCTCATACCAATTTCCATCTCGCTGGTTCCTATACCGCGAGTGATTTCGCCATCCTACCGGATAACCTTGGGTCTGGTGGCACCCTGATCAAACACACCTGACGCGCCATTTCCCGTCCCGTGCACACGTGCGGGATGGGTTCTCTCGCAACCATGTCCTGGTGTGGCTTTTAACAGTTGCAATTCGTTGCTTTTCGAATCAATACGCAATCGATCAATAATCGTCGACGCGTTGCTTGTCCGGTCGCGATGACGGCGGCGAGAGATTTGCCTGCCAGGACCACCCCTGTATCATTCGCCCCAACGCCGCCACGCGGCGCGGAGGGCATGCCATGACCGACCTGCGGGACCTGAAGGACAAGATCGCCGTTATCGGGGTCGGCAACACGAACTACGGCAATTTTCCCCATATCGATGAGTATGGCCTGGCCGCGCATGCCTTTCGCAACGCCGTCAAGGATTGCGGTATCGATAAAAATCGGATCGACGGCATGCTGGTGTGCCGGATTCCCTATTACGCGCGGATGGGAGAGGTCCTCGGACTTAACCCGCGCTGGACCCTGACCCTGCCGGGCCATGGCCGCATGTCCGCGATGGGGATCATCGAGGCGGCAACCGCCATCGCGGCGGGTCACGCCGACTACGTCGCGCTGATGTATGCCAATATCGGCCGCTCCCGCCGGGTGAACTACGGCGGCGACGAGAGCCCCGGCACCTGGGACCCGTGGGGGTTCACCTCCCCGGGCGCCGCGCACGCAATGGCCTTCCGCCGCCATATGGAGCTCTACGGCACCACAACGCGGCAACTGGCGGAGGTCTCCGTCGCGGTCCGGTATCACGCCTCCCTGAACCCCGACGCGGTAATGCGCAATCCCATCACAATCGAGGATCATGAGAGTGCCCGTTACATTACCGCACCGTTACGGCTGCTCGACTACTGCCTGATCAACGATGGCGCGGTCTGTCTGATCCTCACCTCGAAGGAACGAGCAAGGGATTTTGCCAAGCCGCCGGTGCTGATCTCCGGTTTCGGAGCGCGGGAAACGTTCAGCCCGTCCTCGATCGCCAACTTCGACATGGAATTCTGGCGCCCGGCGGTCAGCGCGGCTGGCAGGCAGGCCTATGAGATGGCTGGCGTGACCCTCCAGGACGTCGATGCGCTGATGTGTTACGACAATTTTTCCCCTACCGTTCTGTTCAGTCTCGAAGGGCTCGGCTTTTGCCAGCAAGGCGAGGCGGGGGCATTCGTGGAGAATGGCGCGCTGCGCCTCGGCGGCCGGCTGCCAGTCAACACCGACGGGGGGCACCTGTCGAATTCCTACATGCAGGGCTGGGCGCTGAACGTCGAGGCGGTGCGGCAACTTCGCCGCGAATGCGGCGCCAGGCAGGTCCCTGATTGCGAGGTCGTCCAGTACGTGCAGGCAACACCATGCACGCGGTCAATCATCTACACGCGCGCCTGACGGAGGCATCATCGAAATGAGCTACAACAAGCCGTTGCCGCGCCTCGATGCGCTCAACGAACCGTTCTGGACGGCGGCGAAGCAGGGAAGATTGATGCTGCAACACTGTCCCTCGTGTGGCGACACCCGCTTTCCGCCGGGGCCGGTTTGCCCGAATTGCCTGGCGGGCGAGCAGACATGGATCGAGGCGTCGGGACGGGGAACGCTGGAATCGTGGATCGAGATGCACCGAGCCTACTGGGACGGACTCAAGGATGATCTGCCGTATCTTGTCTGTCTCGTGCGATTGGAAGAAGGCCCCGTGATGGTCACCAACCTGGTTGGCAAGACCGGAAACCCGCGGATTGGGGCGCCCCTGAAGGTGGTGTTTGACGCGGTGACCGAGGACACGACCTTGCCGAAGTTCACTCTGATCTGACCACGCCAGAGCACCGCAATGTTCAGAGCGTACCAGGGCCTCGTCCCGAGGGAGGCGCGGGAGAATTGACCCAAACGTGGTGGCTCACGTGCGCAAGGGGAGAAGCCAGGGGATCTGCCAAGGACATACCAGTGACGCGTCAGGGTACCCACCGATTGTGGGGGCCTGCTCTTGAACTGTTGCCGGCACACTGACACAATATCTCCAGATCGAGTAACACCAGTCCAGGCTAGAAAGGCAAACGGTTCCCCCGCAAGTACGCAGCTTACCACCGCCAATCGCCGCCACCTGGAAGTTGGCAATAACCATCTGACAATTCGGACATGTTGCCGGGGCACGGGCCCGCCATCATATTCGACGAGATCATTCTAAAGCCTTGATTGCGGAGTGCGCCGCCAGGAACGGCGTAGGTGCATTCTGACCGCCAGGAGAGTTCTTATATGTGGATCGTCCGCGTCGCGCTCGATCGGCCCTACACCTTCGTCGTGCTGGCCTTGCTCATTATGATCCTGAGTCCGCTGGCGATCATGGCGACTCCTGTCGACATCTTTCCAAATATCAACATCCCGGTCATCGCCGTCGGCTGGCAGTATACCGGTCTTAATCCCGAAGAATTCGAGGGCCGGATTACCAGTGTCTATGAACGTGTTCTGACTACTCTGGTCGATAACATTCAGCACATTGAATCGACCACCTATAGCGGTCTGGCTATTGTAAAAGTCTTCCTGCAGCCCGGCGCCAGCCTCGACACGGCAAACGCCCAGGTAACGGCGTTGTCGCAGACGCTGCTGCGTCAGCTTCCGCCCGGCACGCAACCGCCGCTGATCCTGAACTACAGCGCATCCAGCGTTCCCATCCTGCAACTTGGTCTGTCCGGCCAGGACCTGTCCGAGCAGGCCCTCAACGACCTTGGTCTGAACTTTCTGCGGCCTCAGTTGGTCACCATCGCCGGTTCCGTGGTGCCGTATCCGTATGGCGGCAAGCAGCGGCAGGTCATCATCAATCTCAATCCGAAGCTGCTGCAGGCGAAGGGACTGTCGCCAGGACAGGTGCTGGCCGCCGTCGGAACCCAGTATCAGGTGACGCCGTCCGGCACCGCGAAGATTTCGGATTTCGAATACAATGTGCGTTCGAACGGGACCCCGACCACCGTCGCGCAACTCAATAACCTGCCGATCAAGCTTGCCGACAACGCCACGATTTACCTGCGGGACGTTGCGACGGTCAGCGATGGCTTCTCGCCCCAGACCAACATCGTGCGGCAGAACGGACAGCGCGGTGTTCTGGTCAGCATCCTGAAAGCTGGCAACGCGTCCACCATCAGCGTCGTCAACGGCATCCGTGGCATGCTCGACCGGGTCGCTCAGACGCTGCCGCCGCAACTCAGAATCCAGCCACTCGCCGATCAGTCGATCTTCGTCAAAGCCGCCATCGAAGGCGTGGTCCGCGAGGCAGTCATCGCCGCATGTCTGACCGCGATCATGATCCTGATCTTCCTCGGCAGTTGGCGCAGCACGATCATCATCGCCGTTTCCATTCCGCTGTCGATCCTCACGTCGATCATGGCACTGAGCGTTCTGGGCCAGACGATCAACATCATGACGCTTGGCGGCCTGGCGCTCGCCGTCGGCATTCTGGTGGACGACGCGACGGTCACCATCGAGAACATGGAGCGATACCTCGAGGAGGGGCACGGGCTACGCAGTTCGATCCTCCAAGGCGCCTCGCAGATCGCGGTCCCGGCGCTGGTCTCGACGCTCTGCATCTGCATCGTCTTCGTGCCGATGTTCCTGCTGACCGGCGTGCCGCGTTACCTGTTCGTTCCGCTTGCCGAGGCGGTGGTGTTCGCCATGCTCGCGTCGTACGTGCTGTCCCGCACCTTGGTGCCGACCATGGCGATGTACCTGCTGCGCGCCAAGCCGCACCATCTCACCCCGACCCGCAATCCGCTGGTGAGGGCACAGCGCTGGTTCGAGCGAGGCTTCGAACGTACTCGCCGAGCCTATCACCGTACGCTCGTTGGCGCTATCGGGCGGCGTGTGCTGTTCGTCCCCGTCTTCCTTCTTTGTTGCATCGCCGTCTTCGGCCTGGCGCCATGGCTCGGCCAGGACTTCTTCCCCAACACCGACAGCGGCCAGCTCATCCTGCACATGCGAGCCAAGACCGGCACGCGCATCGAGGAAACAGCGCGGCTCGCCGACCTCGTCGAAACCTCCATCCGCCAGGTCATCCCGCCGCGCGATATGGACACCATCCTCGACAACATCGGTCTGCCATACAGCACCATCAACCTGACGCATTCCACCTCTGGCGTCGTGGGAGCCTCGGACGCTGATATCCTGGTCTCGCTGAAGGCCGGTCACCGGCCTACCGAGGAATACGTCAGGGCCATCCGCAAAGAGCTGGCCAGCAAGTTTCCCGGGACGGTGTTCTATTTCCTGCCGCCGGATATGATCACGCAAATTCTGAACTTCGGCCTGCCGGCGCCAATCGACGTGCGGATCGACGGCTCCGACATCAACGGCAACCGCGAGGTCGCGAATAAGATCCTGGAGCAGGTCCGCAAGGTGCCGGGTATCGTCGACGCCCGCATCCAGCAGCGCTTCGATTATCCGGACTTCCAGATCGACGTGGATCGCACCAAGGCGCAGCAAGCCGGCCTGACCGAGGCCGACGTCACCTCCAGCGTGCTGAACACATTGAGCGGCAGCTTCCAGACGTCGCCGTTGTTCTTCCTGAATGGGAAGAACGGCGTCAACTACTCCCTTGCTGCTCAGACGCCGCAGTACGACATGACGTCATTGCAGGACATACAAAACATCCCAATCAGCGGACCGTCGGCGCGCCAGCCGGCGATCCTGGCCAACGTCGCCACTATCAAGCGATCACAGGAAATGGCCGCTATCGATCATTACAACATCCGTCGCGTGATCGACATCTATGCCAACGTGGACGGCCGCGACCTCGGCGCGGCAGGGCGCGAAATCGCCCGTATCGTCGACGAGAACCGCCATTCACTGCCCCGCGGCAGCTTCCTCTCGATCCGCGGCCAGATCGAAACCATGAACAACGCTTACTTTGACCTGTTCGCCGGCCTGGCCGCCTCGATCCTGCTGGTCTACCTGCTGATCGTCGTCAATTTCCAGTCCTGGCTCGATCCCTTTATCATCATCTCCGCCCTGCCGGCGGCCCTGGCGGGCATCGTCCTGTTTCTGTTCTTCACCGGAACCACGCTCAGTGTGCCGGCGCTGATGGGCGCCATTATGTGCATGGGTGTCGCCACGGCAAACAGCATCCTGATGGTGTCATTCGCCCGAGAACGACTGAGCGAGCACGGCGATCCGATCCTGGCCGCCAGCGAGGCAGGCTTCACCCGCTTCCGTCCGGTGCTGATGACGGCGTTGGCGATGATCATCGGCATGTTGCCAATGGCTCTCGGAATGGGCGAAGGCGGTGAGCAGAACGCACCGCTCGGCCGCGCCGTCGTTGGCGGACTGCTGCTGGCGACGGTGGCGACGCTGGTGTTCGTTCCGGCGGTATTTGCCATGCTGCATCCCAAGCAGAGCGCTGCCGCCGCGCCGCCCGGGTCAACCGCTGCGCCTGGCGCCCCAACTCATGCGGCATGAGGAGCTTTATACGTGATGCTCGAAAGGACTGAAGTAGAGGAGCTGGAATCGGAGCAAACGGTGGAGCCCGCGGCCAGGACCACGACCGCCCCGGTCAAAAGAAAAAACCGCACGGCACTGTTGGTGACAGTTGGCGTGGCCGCCCTGCTGGGCGTCGGGATTTACCTCGGAATTCGCTCCCGTACCGAAGCCGAGACCGCGCTGGCCGCCGACACCATCGAGGCATCCGTCTCGACAGTGAATGTCATTCACCCGCAGCCCAGCGCCCCCGACGAGTCGCTGGTTCTGCCAGGGCAGACGATGGCCTTCACCGACGCGCCGATCTACGCCCGCACCAACGGGTATCTGAAGCAATGGTTTTTCGATATCGGCGCCCAGGTCCATCAGGGCCAGTTGCTCGCCCAGATCGAGACGCCCGAGGTGGACCATCAGTTGTCCCAGGCCCGCGCGGATCTGGCGACCGCCGAGGCGAACGCCAAACTGGCCGGAATCACCGCCCAGCGCACCGCCACCCTGCTGAAAAGCCAGTCGGTCTCGACCCAGGAGCGCGACAACGCCGCCGGCGCGCTGGCTGCCAACCAGGCGACCGTCGCCTCACGCCAGGCCGATGTGGCGCGGCTGGAGCAGTTGCAGTCTTATGAGAAGGTCTATGCACCGTTTGACGGCGTCGTCACCGCGCGCAACACCGATGTCGGCAACCTGATCAATGCCGGGGCCGGCACCCCAACCACCGAACTGTTTCACATGGCGGCAACCGACACGCTTCGCATCTATGTCTCGGTGCCCGAAGCCTATGCCCCGTCGATGCGCATCGGCCTGACGCCCACGGTGACGCTCGATGAGTATCCCGGTCAGGAATTCCACGGAAAACTGGTGCGCACCAATCGTGCGATCAGCCAGACCTCGCGCACCTTGCTGGTCGAAGTGGACGTCGATAATGCAGACGGCAAGCTGCTGCCTGGCGCCTATACATTTGTCCATTTCACCCTGCCGGGGCGTGCGGACAGTCTGACCGTTCCCGCCAATGCCCTGCTGTTTCGCAGTGAAGGGTTGCGTGTCGGCGTGGTGCGCGACGGCAAGGCGGAACTGGTGCCGATTACGATCGGTCGTGACTATGGGGACAAGGTCGAAGTCGTTTCGGGGCTGACGCGCAACGACCAGGTCATTCTCAATCCCTCGGATTCTCTTGTCAGCGGCACCAAGGTCAAGGTGAACAGCAGCGGGCCGGCTGCCTGATGCGTCTGGCTGATTGGGGACTGGCCGCGACCCTGGGGTTGCTGCTGGCGGGGTGTAAGGTCGGGCCCGACTACAAGACACCATCCGTGCCGATTACCGACAGATTCAAGGAAGCCACACCAGCCGACTACAGGACCGCTGGAACGTGGCGACCGGCAGTGCCGAGTGATCACATAGACCGTGGCAAATGGTGGGAGATCTTTGGCGATCCAGTGTTGAATAGGCTGGAGGATGAGCTGACTGTTTCGAACCAGAACCTGAAACAGTCCGAGGCGCGGTTTCGCGAGGCGCGGGCAATGATCCGCTATCAGCGCGCCGCCGAGTTCCCCACCATCGGCACCGGCGTCGATGCTGCCTCGGTGCAGTCGTCAAGCAATCAGCCATATTTTCAGTTGTCCAATCCGCAAGCGCTGGGGCAGTTGCGGCTTCACTTCGATCTTGACTACGAGGTTGACCTGTGGGGGCGTATCGGCCGCTCCGTCGAGGCGGCGCGGGAGGAGGCTCAGGCCACCGCGGCGGACCTTGCGACCGCCAGTCTGAGTCTGCATTCCGAACTTGCGCTCGATTATATCGAGGTGCGCGCTGCGGATGCCCAGCAGCACCTGCTGGATGACACCGTGAAGGCTTACGAGTACGCGCTGCGGCTAACCCGCAACCGCCTCGCGGGCGGCTATGCGCCGGAATCAGACGTGTTGCAGGCGCAGACCCAGCTCGACACCACGCGCGTGCAGGCTACCGATATCGGCGTGTTGCGGGCGCAGTATGAGCACGCGATTGCCGTGCTGATGGGACAGCCGCCGGCGAGTTTCACGCTGCCTCCCGCGCCGCTGGACCTGCAGCCGCCTGGGGTCCCGGCTGGGGTTCCGTCGGAGCTGCTGCAACGCCGCCCCGACATCGCTGCCGCGGAACGCCGTGTCGCCGAGGCCAACGAGCAGATCGGCATCGCTGACGCTGCATTCTATCCCTCGCTGAACCTGAACGCCGCGTCCGGCTTCCTGGGCACCAACACAGTGAACTGGTTCGGCTGGCCGAGCCTGTTCTGGGCGGTGGGAACGTCGCTGACTCAGCCCTTGTTTGATGGCGGCAGAATTCGAGCGCAGTCGGATCAGGCGCGGGCGGCCTACGATGCGAACGTCGCGGGTTACCGGCAGACCACGCTGACCGCGTTCCAGGAGGTAGAGGACAATCTCTCCGCGCTTCGCATCCTCGGCCTGGAGTCGAAACAGCAACGCGCGGCCGTGGAATCCTCCGGGAACTCTCTTCGAACATTCACCAACCGCTATCTCGGCGGGCAGGACAACTACCTGAACGTGATCACCGCGCAGACCATTGCATTACAGAATCAGCGCAATGACGTGGACATCCAGCGTCGTCGCATGGAGGCGGACATTCTGCTGATCAAGGCCCTCGGCGGCGGCTGGGACGTCGGCCAGTTACCGAAGCTCGAGGATAAAGGTGAGAAAGGGTTCCCGCGCGGCGCCGTCGTTCCCTTCGGGCAGCCACGTTAAAGTCGCTCTTCGTGTTAACTTCGGCGAAGCATGCCCCTGGGCGCAGGCCGAGGATCCTTGGCTTGCGGTGCCAAGGATCCGCAGGTCACCGGACCACGCTTGCCCCTGGCGTCTCCACCGCCAGCAACATCGGGTTTTCTTGCGCTCAGGTAGCAGTCCAGCCGCCGTCCACCTGATAGGCAGCTCCAGTCACATAGCTGGCACGACCCGAGCACAGCCAGACGACCATCTCTGCGATTTCCCCCGGTTCGCCATAGCGGCCAAGCGGTGTGCGCGCGATGACCGCTTCGCCACGTTCGTCGCGCGTCGGTGCCGTCATCCGCGTCGTGATAAATCCCGGGCAGACCGCGTTTACCCGGATCCCGTCAGGGGCATATTCCATCGCGGCGGATTTGGTCAGGCCGATCACACCGTGCTTCGCCGCCACATAGGCGCTGGAACCACGCAGACCGATCAGGCCAGCGATCGAGGCGGTGTTGACGATCGCCCCGCCACCCGAGGATTGCAGTCGTGGCAGTTCATGCTTCATGCAGAGCCAGACGCCTTTCAGGTTGACCTCGATCATCCGGTCGAACGAGGCTTCAGACCATTCGTGGGTCTTTTGACCGACGGCGCCGACCTGATGCCCGGCGATGCCGGCATTGTTGAAGGCGCAATCCAGCCGGCCGTAAGCGGCGATCGTCGACGCGACCATTGCCTCGACATCGGCGGAACTCGTGACGTCGCCCGAAAGCGAAATCGCCTGGCCACCGGCGCCGTTGATCAGCCCCACCGTCTCGCGCGCCGCGCTGGCCTCATAGTCGGCAACCGCGACCCTCGCTCCTTCCCGTGCGAACGCCAGCGCGGTCTCCCTCCCGATGCCGTTGCCGCCGCCGGTCACCAGCGCGATTTTTCCGTCAAGGATGCTCATGTCGTTGCCTCCATTTGTGTCGCTGTCAGCATCACCCGCGGAAAGATGGAATTCAATCCGCCGCTCGCCGGGCGAATAGGCAATACCCCTGTATGTGATCTCTCGTTGCCAGGTCGCTTGGTGCCGGGGACAGTCCGCGTCGCGTTTGATTCCCCTATGATGGCTGTTGGCACTGCGATACAAATCGACAGGGCGGCTCTTGGCAAAAGGCTTTGGCTGCACACCTCTCGAGAGTTGATGGGAATTCGCGTGCAGAGTGCGCACAGCAGCGGGGCGACTCAGTCTTCATTGACGGAGATCAGTGCATCCGAATTTTGTGGCAGACAAAAAATGCCGGATGACGTCAAGGCGGATATCGCCGCCATCGCCCGCATCGAGGCAGTGCCCACGATCCTCGATGTCGTTTGCCGCACTACCGGCATGGGTTTCGCGGCCGTCGCGCGGGTGACTGAAGACCGTTGGGTCGCCTGCGGCGTCAAGGATGAGATCGCTTTCGGACTTCGAACCGGCGGCGAACTCAAGGTTGCAACCACCATATGCAACGAAATCCGCGAGAGCCGGGAAGCAGTCGTCATCAACAACGTCGCCGAGGACGGCCGCTACTGCGACCATCCAACGCCGGAGCTTTACGGGTTCCAAAGCTATATCTCCGTGCCGATCGTCCTGCCGGACGGCCGGTTCTTCGGCACACTCTGCGCCATTGATCCGCGGCCCGCGCGACTGGAGACTCCCGAAGTGATCGGGATGTTCAGGTTGTTCGCCGAACTGATCGCATTTCACCTCAATGCGCTCGAGCAGGTCGCGGCAAGCGAAGCGCGGCTCTTGGATGAACAACGGACCTCGGAACTGCGCGAGCAGTTTATCGCGGTGCTTGGCCATGATCTCCGCAATCCGCTGGCGGCGATTAGCGCTGGCGTTGATCTGCTGTTCAAGACTCCGTTGAACGATAAGGCTATAGCAGTCGCCGGGATTATCCGGGGTGGCGCCGCCCGAATGTCGAACCTTATCGACGACGTCCTTGACTTCGCGCGCGGCCGGCTCGGCGGTGGCTTGGCAGTGAACCGCGCCGCAGCCGACCCGCTCGAGCCACTATTGAGGCAGGTGATAGCGGAACTGCAATCGAGCTTCCCGGACCGGACAATCCTTGCGTCGGTTTCGTTTGACAAACCGATTTTCTGCGACCGGGTCCGCATCGCTCAGCTTCTGTCGAACCTGCTTGCCAATGCCTTGACCTACGGCGCGGCCGGGATGCCGGTTGAAGTGACCGCCGCGACCGATGCCGCATGCTTTATGCTTGCCGTTTCGAACTCCGGTGACCCTATCCCGCCCGCCGCGCTCGAACAGATTTTCCGGCCGTTCTCCCGGGGCGCGGTACGACCCAGCCAGCAGGGATTGGGTCTCGGTCTGTTTATCGCGTCCGAGATTGCCCGGGCACACGAAGGCACGCTGGTCGTGAAATCGTCGCCGGAGTCGACGTGCTTCACCTTCCTTATGCCGCTGGCCGAGCCCAGGTAATTACGTTCCTATAAAGAAATATTAAGGCCTCGGCCACCCACTTATTTGACGGGCTGCAGGCTGTCATCCAGGAATGCGCTGTCGAATCCGCCTGACTGTCGGCGCCAAAGCCGAGCGTAGACCCCGTCATGGCGGAGCAGTTCGGCATGGGAGCCGCTTTCGACAATACGTCCTTGATCCAGCACGATCAGCCGGTCCATCCGGGCAATGGTTGACAGCCGGTGCGCGATGGCGATCACGGTGCGACCCTCCATTAGCCGGTCGAGTTGTCCCTGGATCGCCGCCTCCACCTCGGAATCAAGCGCCGATGTAGCTTCGTCCAGCACCAGGATCGGGGCATCCTTTAGAATAACCCGGGCCAGCGCGACGCGCTGCCGTTGGCCGCCTGACAGCTTCACGCCGCGCTCGCCGACATGAGCGTCGTAGCCGCGCCGGCCGTGCCAGTCCTCCAGCCCGAGAATGAAGTCATGCGCTTCGGCTTTGCGGGCGGCTTCGATGATCGCCTCATCACTGGCGTCGCGTCGGCCGTACCGGATGTTTTCCCAGATCGACCGGTGCAGCAGCGAGGTGTCCTGCGTCACCATGGCAATGTTCGCGCGCAGGCTTTCCTGGGTCACATCGGCGATGTCCTGGCCGTCGATCAGGATGCGGCCGCTTGCCGGGTCGAAGAAATGCAGCAGCAGGTTTACCAAGGTTGACTTGCCGGCGCCGGATGGCCCGACCAGCCCGACTCGCTCCCCCGGCTCGACGGTCAGGTCGATGCCGTGGAGCACACCCGGCGCGCGCATTCCGGCGATGCCCGGCTGAACGCCTGGCAGGCGGTCGCGAATGCGTCCGTAGTCGAAATGCAAATCCTCGATGCGAATGCAGCCACCGGTCACGACCAGTTCGGCCGCGCCGGCTGGATCGGGCATTTGCCGCGGCACGTCGATCGATCTCATGCCGTCCTGCACCGTGCCGATATTCTCGAAGATACCCGTCACGCTGCGCGCCACCCAGCCGGCGATGTTGGTCAGTTGCCACGCCAGCGGAATGGCTGTGGCAACCGCCCCAACGGCGATCCTTCCGTCAGTCCATTGCCAGATCGCGACGCTGGCTGTGGTCACCAGCAACAGAGCATTCATCAGCGACAAGGTGATGGTGTAGGCCGAGGTCATTCGGGTCTGATCGCGGAACGCATCGGTATGGTCAGTGATGGCTTCGCGCACGAACTCATCCTCGTCGCGGGCGCGAGCGAACAATTTGACCGTCAGAATGTTGGTGTAGCTGTCGACCACGCGGCCGGTCAGGTTGGAGCGCATCTCGGACACGTGGCGAGAGCGATCCCTGAGCCGAGGCACGAAATAGCGCAGCATGACGGCATAGCAGACGAACCAGACCAGCATCGGCACGGTCAGCCGCCAGTTCAGGGCGGCGAGCAGCAGCAGTGCGCTGGAGCCGTAGACGAGGATGTACCAGGCCGCGTCGAAGGCCATGACCAGGCTCTCGCGCAACGCCGGCCCGGTCTGCAGCACCCGGTTGGCGATCCGGCCGGCGAAGTCGTTCTGAAAGAATGTCCAGCTTTGCCGGACGACGTGCCAATGGTTCTGCCAGCGAATCATGTTGGAGAAGCCAGGATTGACGATCTGGTTCACCAGGATGGTATGCGTCATGAAGCTCAGCGGCCTGACGATCAGGAGAACGGCGGCCATGACAAGTAATGTGGTGCCCTCGTCGCGCAGCAGGGTGGCTGGAGCCCGGGTTGAGACCATCCCGACGACGCGCCCGACGAAGGTCGGTATCATGGTGTCCAGCACGGCGATAAGGCCGCCGCAGACAAACAGCGCGACCGTCAGGCCCCTGACCTGGCGAATGAAATGCCAGTAGAAGCGGACGAGGCCCTTGGTCGGAGGTGGCGCTGGTATTCCGGCAACGGGGTCGAGCAGGCGTTCGAGTTGGCGCAACATGACTGCCAGCGGTGGACCATGACAGGCGGGCAGTCAATCGCCGTTGCCGCGATCGTCATCGCGATGGCGACGGATCAGCGATGCCAAAGGGTCATAGCGAGGGGAGTGGTATCAGCCCCAGTGACCGCGGACCCAGTACGGTCCCTGCCAATGCGGCACTACCCAGACGCGACGCGGTGCGACGTAGGCTACCGGCGGCGGCCCATAAACAGGCGGTGCATACAGCGGTGGCGGGGGCGGATATGCGGGGGCCGCGTAGACCGGGGGAGCCACGATAATTGGTGGCACAACTATGCCGACGCCATACCCACCTCCCCACCACGCATTGGCCTGATGCGGCTGCGCGATTACGCCACAGGCCCCCAGTCCAATACCCATCGCTGCCGTGCCGAGGCGCTTCAGTTGCAGCATCGCGATACCCCATTGCCGGTTGAACCAGGTCGCGGAACTTAGGCTGCTCGTGTTACGCGTCTGTATCTGGTTTGTATCCGCGCGTTTTGTTTACTCGGCGGCCATGAGCGGCGGATCGATCAGGCCGGCAGCCACC
Organism: uncultured Alphaproteobacteria bacterium; assembly: GCA_963758415.1. Lineage (GTDB taxonomy): Bacteria > Pseudomonadota > Alphaproteobacteria > Acetobacterales > Acetobacteraceae > Rhodopila. The sequence continues at coordinate 638,334 of CAVWVL010000003.1, forward strand.
GTGAGATCGACGGACAGCAGCCGGGATACGCCGCGTTCCTGCATCGTCACACCGTATAATCTGTCCATCCGTGCCATGGTCAAGGGATGGTGGGTGACGACCAGGAAGCGGGTGCCGGTGTCGCGGACCATATCTTCCAGCAGCGTGCAGAAACGCTCCACATTCGCGTCGTCGAGCGGGGCATCGACTTCGTCAAGCACGCAGACCGGCGCCGGGTTGCAGCGAAACACAGCGAAGATCAGGGACAAGGCGGTCAGCGCCTGCTCGCCGCCGGACAGCAAGGACAAGGCAGCCAGTTTCTTGCCGGGCGGCTGAGCGTAGATTTCCAGGCCAGCTTCCAGCGGGTCATCGGAGCCGACAAGGCCGAGATGCGCCCGTCCACCGCCAAACATGCGGCTGAACAACTGCTGAAAGTTGCGATCGACCTCCTGGAACACCGCTGTCAGGCGTTCACGGCCCTCGCGGTTCAGGTGGCCGATGGAGCCACGCAGTTTCGCAATCGCGGTGGTCAGCTCCTCGCGCTCCGACTCGATGGCGCCGATCCGCTGCTCGACCGCTTCGGCCTCCTGCTCAGCCCGCAAGTTGACCGGGCCCATTTCCTCCCGTTCCTTCAACTGCCGCTCCAGCCGCTTGCGGGCACGGTCCTCGCTTTCCTGCGACAGCTCGGCTGGTGGATTGGGTAATGCAGGATTGGCACCCAGCCGCTCTAGGATACGCTCGGCGACGACGCCCCAGGCATGGCTGGCCTGTTGCAGGTTGCCTTCGGCGCGCACCGCATCCTCGCGGCGAGCGGCCACGGCCGTCTCTGCGGTTCGGGCGGCCCGGTCGGCCTCGGTCGCTCGGGTCTCGGCGGCCGACAGTGCTTCCGCACCCCGCTTGTGGGCCGCGTCCGCCGCCTGCAACGTATCCAGCGCCTCCGCGCGGCGTGCGGCGACCTGGGCCGGGCGCGCCTCCAGAGCCTTCAATGCATCTTCGGCTTCCGAAAGACGAGCGACCAGGTCGGTGACCCGGCTCCCGGCGTCACCTGCGCGCTCAGACCAACCGTTTCGCTCGCCGTCGATCGCGCGTCGGCGGCTGGCCCGTGCCGCGTGCTCGCGATGCAGCGTGTCGCGGTCGGTTCGCGCCGTCGTTTCGATCGAACGGGCTGTCGACAGGACGGTACGCGCGCTGCTCACGGCGTCTCGCAGCGCGGCGATGTCTGGCAGCCCGGCGTGGACCTCTCGCGCCTGGGAAAGTGCGGCGACCGCCTCGTCACGTTCCGAAGTTATGCGCGTGAGCTGATCGTCCGCCGCGACAAGCCGAGCAGACGCGGCGGCGGCCCGGTTACGCAGGGCGGTCAGGCTGGCGCGGGCCCGTTCGGCGGCCTGCTCGTTGCTCCGTCGGCTCGTCCGGGCCTGCTGTTCGGCGGTGGCGGTGATCTGCGCCGCGGCTTCGGCCGCGACCAGCTCGGCACGCAACTCCGCGGCGTCCTGCTCCGCCACGGTCAGCCGCGCGCGCAGGCCCAACAGCCGGTTCCGTTGCTGCAGGCGGACCGCCGCCTGAGTCGGCGTGCCCGCGCGAATGGTATAGCCATCCCAGCGCCAGATCGCGCCTGAGCGAGATACCAGGGACTGGCCGGGCAGCAGACTGGTCTGATGTTCGTCGCCAACCGGCTCGCTCTCCACCACTCCAATCTGTGACAGTGACCGTGCCAACGCCGCAGGCCCCTGGACGAAAGCGGACAACGATTCAGCGCCGGTTGGTAAAACGGGCGCTGGGTCGAATTCCGGCAACTCTCGCCAGTGCCGGGACGCTCGGGGGTTGAGCGCGGATGTCAGCTCTTCCCCAAGCACGGCGCCGAGCGCTGCTTCGAGACCATCGCTGACGGTCAACGAATCAATCATCGGCGGCCACTGCTCGCCATCCTTGACCGCCAGGATTTCTTCCAGGGCTTGCACCTCGGCCGCGAGGCGTGCCCGCGCCGAATCGGCCATGGTCTGCGCGTCACGAGCTGCGGCGAGCGAACCCGCGGCGACAGCCCGTGCCTGCTCGGCCTGCTCGACGGCCTGTCGAGATGCCGTCAAGGCCTTATCTGCTTCGATCGCCGCCGTTGTCGCCCCGGTGACCTCGCCCGGATCGACCTGCTGCGCGGCGATGCTGGAGCGTTCCCGGGTAAGGCTCTCGAAACGTTCGTTCAGGCGCCGTGCCTGTTGCTCCGCCTGCGCGAGCAATTGTGCCGCGGCCTGCGCGCGCGCATTGGCCTCGGCGGCCGCTTCGGTCGCTCTGTTGGCCTCCAGTTCGGCAACGCGGACGGCTTCTCCGGCGGTCGCGGCCGCGTCGTCGGCGGCGGCCGCCTTGGTGTCATGGCCAATGTCCGCTCGAGCCAGTTCGGCCGCCTCCTCCGCCAACCGCTGGTCCGCGGCCGCGGCGTCGTACTGCAACTGCCGGGCGTGCGCCAGGTCTCGCCCAATCTGCCCAAGGCGGCGTTGCGCCTCCCCCAACTCGGCGCGTGCGCGCTGCTCCTCCTCGGCGAGCTGCTCCTGAGCAATCCGATGGCGCTCCAGGACGGTGCGCGCGACAGCCTCCTGCTCGCGCAGGGCGGGCAATTTGGCCGCAGCCTCGGTGGCTTCAGCGGTGGCGGCGGTGGCTGCTTCGGTGGCCGTGGCGACAGCCAGTTCGGCGTCGTGCAGCGCGGCTGCGGTCTCGGCTCGCGCCTGCTCGACCCTGGCACGCTGCAAGGCGAGCAACTCCGCCTCAGCGGACCGAATGGCACCAGAGATATTGCGGTAGCGGCTGGCTTGCCGTGCCTGGCGCTTCAGTGCGCCGAGCTGAGTTTCGAGCTGGGCGCGCAGATCATCCGCTCGGGCCATGTTGGCTTCGGCCGCACGCAGCTTCAGTTCAGCCTCATGGCGCCGAGCGTGCAGCCCGGTGATATTGGCGGCTTCTTCAAGTACAGTGCGCCGTTCCTCCGGCCTGGCACTGACCAGCGTGCTGACCCGCCCCTGGCTGACCATCGCCGACGCCCGGGCCCCCGAGGCGAGGTCCGCGAACAGGGTCTGCACGTCGCGGGCACGCACCTCGCGGCCATTGACCCGATAGGCCGATCCGGATCCTCTCTCGATCCTGCGGATGATTTCCAGCTCTGCCTGCTCGTGAAACGGCGGTGGCACCCGTCCGGCGGTTTCGTCGAGGAAAACAGTAACTTCCGCGATGTTGCGGGAGGCGCGACCGGCGGTGCCGGCGAAGATCACGTCCTCCATTTCGCCGCCGCGCAGGTTGCGCGCGCTGCTTTCGCCCATGGCCCAGCGCAGCGCCTCGACAACATTGGACTTACCGCAACCATTCGGTCCAACGATTCCGGTCAGTCCAGGCAAGATCTCCACACTGGCGGGTTCGGCGAAGCTCTTGAACCCTGAGATGCGAAGTCGGCGAAAACTGACCGGCAATGATGTCTCCTAGTGCGGCCTCACGCGGGGATCAGTTTTCGAAACGCCTCGTAGTCCATTTCCCCGGCGTACTTTTTACCGTCGATCACAAAGCTCGGAGTCGAGTCGATCTTCCATTTGTCCTGATCAGCCTGTTGCTCCTTCAGGATCCAGGTCCGCAGTTCGGTGTCGGCCACGGCCTTGTCGAAGGTCTGTCGCGACATGCCGGCCAGTCCAGCGGTCTTCCACAACTGCTCGGTCGGATTTGAGCCGCGCGCGAAGGCCCAGCGATCCTGGGTGGCGAACAGAGCGTCGATGAATAACTCGTAGCGGTCCACCGGCAGGTAACGCGCCACCATGGCGGCCGTAAGCGCCACCTGGTCGAGGGGATAATCATGGAACACCCACCGAACCAGACCCGGATCGATCAGCTTGGCTTTCGCCTGCGTCAACGTGGTCTGGGCAAACGCCGCACAATGAGTGCAGGTGAGGGAAAAATATTCGTGCACCGTGACCTTGGCGTCGGGTTTGCCGATCGACCGTTCGGCCCTTGTCAGGTCGTCGTCCGCCCGTGCGAGCCTGGGCAAACCGATCAAGGGACCCACTGCGGCTGGGATGGAGGACAGTAGGAGACGGCGAGTTACAGGCATCGGAACCTCTATCTTAAAGTGATCTTACAACGCATTGATAACACGTGTCTAGGTCCGGGTTCGGCCTAGCACGACCCTCCCCAGCGCCGACAGGGCGCGACGGAGATCGCCGGGCGGCAAGCCGGCAACAGCCGCCTCGGCTTCGCCGACTGCTTCGGGCGGTGGAAGCGGCGGCGGGGGCGCTTGCCGCGGCATGCCGGCCTGGGTGAATCGGAGTGAATGAACCGGCTGACCTCCCAGGTGTCCATTGATCCGTTTCATCAGTTCGACCCCGACGTAGTGCAGGTTCATGGCCACCGGGCCGGCGCAGGCGATCGTCAACACGCCGCGGTCGAGTCGCCGTGGCGTGGTCATCGAGGCCACCTTTGGACCGACGATGATTGGCCAGTCGGCCATGATCTGCGCCGCCGCAGGACTGTGCCGGCGAAACGCCGCGCGGGTCACACCCGGAACCAGGGCGCCGAGAGGGCGTGGCCCATGGACGATCCCCCGGCGGTTGGTCATATCTGTGTCTGTGTCGTCCGCCATCGCTCCCGCCGATCTGCTGCTGCGCTGGTATGACCGCCACCGGCGTCGCCTGCCGTGGCGGGCGGAGCCTGGCGAAGACCAGGATCCTTACCGGGTCTGGCTGAGCGAGATCATGCTACAGCAGACGACGGTCGCGGCTGTCATACCTTACTATGAACGCTTCGTAAGCCGCTTCCCAACGGTGCAAGTCCTCGCCGCCGCTCCGCTGGATCACGTCCTTTCTGCCTGGGCGGGGCTCGGCTACTACGCCCGGGCGCGCAACCTGCATGCCTGCGCGCAGGTCGTGGCCGCCATGGGCGGATTTCCCCCCAATCTCGACGCGCTGCGGGCGCTGCCCGGCATCGGCGCGTATACCGCCGCCGCGATCGGCGCCATCGCCTTCGGCATCCCGGCAGTTCCGGTGGATGGCAATGTCGAGCGGGTCGTCGCTCGCCTGTTCGCCATCGAACAACCGATGCCGGCTGCCAAACCGGCTATTCGCCTGGCGGCCGACTTGCTTGGTCGCCACCCGGCGGCGCAGGCGAGGCCCAGCGACTTCGCGCAGGCGCTGTTCGACCTGGGAGCATCGCTCTGCAGCCCGGCGGCTCCAGCCTGCGCCTTGTGCCCTTGGGTCGCATCTTGTCAGGCGCGCAGGTCGGGAGTCGCAGGCGATCTGCCGCGCCGGTCGCCGAAAAAGCTAAGGCCGGTGCGCTACGGAGTGCATTTCTGGCTGACCGACCACAGCGACAACGTGCTGTTGCGTCGCCGCCCGGCCAAGGGACTGCTTGGCGGAATGACCGAACTGCCCGGGACGGCCTGGCGCGACACCCCCTGGACCACGGTGGAGGCGTTGCCGCTGGCCCCGACAGAAGCGGACTGGTTGCCGGCGGGCCAGGTGCGGCATGGCTTCACCCATTTCGAATTGATCATTGACCTGCTGGCCGCACATGTCCCGCGCATTACCGGCGATGGCTTCCCGCATCACCTGTCGGCGCTGGACGAGGCGGCACTGCCTTCGGTCATGCGCAAATGCGCCAGGATTGCCGCCGGCGGGAAGGCTTGATAATCACCAAACGCTTAGCCCGAGTGGAGGAATGACATGAAGGTGCGCGCCGCGGTGGCCCGCAAGGCCGGCGAAAAACTCAGCCTCGAAACGGTCGATCTGGACGGGCCACGCGACACCGAGGTGCTCGTGGAGATCAAGGCCACCGGCATCTGCCACACCGACGAGTTCACCTTGTCGGGCGCCGATCCCGAGGGGCTGTTCCCCGCGATCCTCGGGCATGAGGGCGCCGGAGTGGTGGTTGACGTCGGCAAGAACGTCACCAGCCTGAAAAAGGGCGATCACGTCATACCGCTTTACACACCGGAGTGCCGGCAGTGCGAATATTGCCTCTCGCGTAAGTCCAATTTGTGCGTGGCGATCCGCGCGACCCAGGGCAAGGGTGTCATGCCGGACGGGACCAGCCGATTCTCCAGCGAGGGCCAGCCGGTGTTCCATTACATGGGCACATCGACATTCGCCAACTTCACGGTGCTGCCGGAGATCGCGCTGGCGAAGATCCGCTCCGACGCGCCGTTCGAGAAGGTGTGCTACATCGGTTGCGGCGTGACCACCGGGATCGGCGCGGTGATCAACACGGCCAAAGTAGAGGCCGGCGCGCGCGCGGTCGTATTCGGCCTGGGGGGCATCGGACTCAACGTGATCCAAGGGCTCCGAATGGTGGGCGCGGAGCAGATCGTCGGCGTCGATCTCAATCCCGGCCGCAAGCCCATGGCGGAAAAATTCGGCATGACGCACTTCGTCAACCCCAGCGAGGTCCAGGGCGACCTGGTGCCCTATCTGGTGGACCTGACCAAGGGCGGCGCGGATTACAGTTTCGAGTGCATCGGCAGCGTGAAGGTGATGCGGCAGGCGCTGGAATGTTCCCATCGCGGCTGGGGCAAATCGGTGATCATCGGCGTTGCCGGCGCCGGGCAGGAGATTTCCACCCGCCCATTCCAGTTGGTGACCGGACGAAGCTGGATGGGCACCGCGTTCGGCGGCGCGCGCGGACGTACCGATGTGCCTCGCATCGTCGATTGGTATATGGATGGTAAGATCAACATCGACGATCTGATCACCCACGTGCTGCCATTCGAGCAGATCAACGAGGGTTTCGATCTCATGCGACGGGGCGAATCGATCCGCTCCGTCGTCGTCTACTGACGTTCCGAGACCACACGTAAGGGAACGGCGAGACCCAAAAAGCGTCTCGCCGCACTCCGTCAAAGACTAGGCCGCGACGTCGACCAGCACCAGTTCCGTGGCTTGGCTCGCCTTTATCGTGACCTCCGTTTCACCGGTGATCGCGACGCCGTCCCGGGCGTTGGCCTTGACGCCGTTCACGGTAACCGCGCCGGTCACCGGCACCAGGTATGCGCTCCGGCCCGGGGCCAGTTTCACCTCGGTCGACTGACCTTCGGCCAGGGTGCCGGCCAACACCGCCGCGTCGGCATACAGCGGCAGGGCGCCGGAGCCCTCGTCCGCCGGACGCCCGCTGGCGAGCACGGACAGCCCGGTGTCGCCGCGAGGAAAGGTCCGCGTGCCCCAGCCTGGTGCGACGCCACGCCGATCCGGCATGATCCAGATCTGAAACAGACGCGTCGGTATTTTCTCCTGGTTGTATTCGGCGTGGGTGATGCCGGTGCCGGCATGCATCACCTGCACGTCGCCGGCTTCGGTGCGACCCTCGTTGCCCAGATTGTCGCGGTGGGTGATAGCGCCTTCGCGGATATAGGTGACGATCTCCATGTCACGGTGCGGATGCGGATCGAACCCGGTGCCGGCCGCGATCTCGTCGTCGTTCCACACTCGCAACCGGCCGAGACCCATGCGATCTGGATCATGGTAGTTGCCAAAGCTGAAATGGTGGTGGGCGTTCAGCCATTCATTGCGAAAGCCGCCAAGACTGTCGAAGGGACGGATCTGGATCATGATCTCTAGAGCCTCGTGCTGTTGTCGCCGCCGCAGATGGGATGCCGTCAGCGTTTCGACAAGGCATCCGCCAAGCGGGTCAGGCAACCGCCGGCACTCCGGACGACGGCGTGGGGAGAGATACCCCGCCGCCGTCCCAACATGACGAACTGCCTAGCTGTTCGGGCCACGCTCCATCGAGACCGGCTGCCAGCGTCGCAGGTCGGACTTCAGCAGCACGGCCGGATTGACGCAGCTCATCGGCCATTTGCCGGTCAGCACCAGCGCCAGCTCGCGCCCGACATGCCGTTTCCTGGCCGGATCGAAACGGGAGGACGCAGACGCGGTATGTGCGCTCAGCGTCACGTTCGGCATGCCCAGGATCGGATTGTTGTTGCCAGGCGGCTCGATCTCCAGCACATCCAGGCCGGCATGGGCGATCCAGCCCTCCTGCAACGCCTTGATCAGCGCCGCTTCCTGCACAGTCGGGCCACGGCCGGTGTTGATAAACACAGCCGTCTTCTTCATCTGCCGAAAATGTTTCTCCGTCAGCATGCCCTCGGCCTCCGGCGTCGCCGGTGCGTGCATCGAAACGAAATCCGACTGCGACAGTACCTCCTCCAGCGTCACCGGCAGCACGCCATGCTCCACCATCATCAGTTCCTCGATGAACGGGTCGTAGGCGATCACCCGCAGGCCAAACGGCTTCGCGCGTTTCGCGACCGCCCGCGCGACATGACCGAACGCGATCAGGCCCAGGGTCTGGCCCATCAGCCGGGGTATCCCAAGCAGTGCCGGGCGGCCCTCGCGCCAGCGCCCTTCACGCACCATGCGGTCCTGCTCGATAGTCCGACGATGCGCCGACAGCAGCAGCATCAGCGCGTGGTCGGCAACTTCCTCGATGAAGGTGTCGGGGCAGTTGGTCACCGGCATCCCGCGCGCCGTGGCCGCAACCACGTCGACGCTGTCCACACCCACACTCCCCAGCACGATCGCGCGGCATTTCGTTGGCAACCCGTCCACCACCTTCTTCGAGAAGCGCATACCCTTGGCGTAGATCGCGTCGGCATCCTGAGCGAAACGAATAAACCCGTCTTCGTCCGCGGGACCTTCCACGATCGCGGCGTCGATCCCCTGCAGCGGCTCCATCTCGTAGTCGTAGCCGCCGCCGGCTGTGGTGAAGCTGGCCCCGGCCGGGGTTGCGATCTTGAATTTTGCCAACTGCTTTCTCCTGTGCAACGTTTCGCTACCGTCAACGCCAGATCACGTTGCGCGGTCAGTTCTTCGGGGGCCTGGCCCTGACGGCCTTCTCGTTCACATCGATGCCCCAGCCGGGTCCACTCGAAAGAACGAATTCTCCGTCTTCGATCGTCGGGACGGTGGTATAGAACTCGTCGCGCCACGGCGCGCTGTCGATGTCGATCTCCATCACCCGGAAGTTTGGCACGACGGCGCTGAACGTTGCGCTGATGGCGCTGCACAGATGGCCGTAGAAATTGTGCGGCGCCACATTGATCTCGTGCACGTCCGCCATCGCGGCGATCTTCACTGATTCCACCAGCCCGTTCCAGATCACGTCGACGATCGCCACGTCGGTGGCGTAATGGTCCAGGAACGGTTTGAATTCCCGGCGTCCGTGCAGTGTTTCGCACGATGCGATCGGGCAGGGGGCGCTGCGCTTGATTTCCGCCAGCGCCGCGGCGTCGTGCGTATCGATTTCAAGCCAGGTCAAGTTGATCGGCGCGACCGCCTCCGCGATGCGTTTGAACCCCTCGGTCTTGAAATTGAAATTGGTGTCCAGATGGATCCCCATTTCGGGACCCACCGCCTCTCGGATAATGCCAAGCTGTTCGGTGACACCGCGTGTAAGCCTGTTGTCCCAGTTCAGTTCCGGCCAGCCGGCGGTGCGACCGAAGCCGGGGACATAGGACGCAAGCCGGCCGTCGACGATGGGCAGGATATTGGTCTTCAGCGCACGAAAGCCGCGGTCCCGGACCTCCCGGGCGTGGCGGGCGAGGTCGTCATAGCTGTGCAGCGGAGGCACGCCCATCAGCGCGGCGCTGCGCACGCGATAGGTGCCGAAGTGTGACCAGTAGACCGGAATCCGCTCGCGGATCGGGCCGCCGAACAGCGCGCAGACCGGCACGTTGTAAGCCTTGCCGGCCACGTCCAGCAGCGCGTTCTCGATAGCGGCGATCGCCTGCTGGTTCAGTCCGCCGCGCGACTGCCGGGTCAGCACATGAAGATGCTGCGACACCTGCTCGAAACGCAGGGGATCACGGCCCACCAGCACCGGCGACAGGCCCCGGATCACATCGGAAAGCCCCGTGCTGCCGAAGCTTTCATTGAACTCCGACCAGCCGATGATGCCGTCGTCGGTGGTGACCTTAAGGAAAGAAAAAATGCGCCAGCCGGCATCGGCCTGCAGGGTCTCGATCTGGGCGATCTTCATCTTTCCTCCCGGAGAATGGCTTCCCCGCCTTGGTCCCGTCCCGTCGCGATGGCGTCGCTGACACGCCTGGCCGCATTCCAAGCACGCCGGGCGGGGTGGGGCAAGCTTGCGGCCGACCGAGCCGCGCCCAAGGACCGCTAGTTGGCTTCGGCGGATTTAACCCTTCGTCAACCTTTCAGTCGCACCGTGTTCCCAGATGTCCGAGCCTCCAACGATTATCGTCGCCGCACGCGATCAACTCGTCCGCGACGTGCTGCGCGTGGAGTTTTCCCACCTGGGATTTATCGTCCTGCTCGCCATGACCGGACCGGAAGCCGAGGACTACGCGGCGCGCACCATCGCTGATCTGGCGGTGCTGGACGTGGAACTTCCAGGTTTCAGCGGGTACGATGCCTGCGCACGCATCCGACGGCGGACCGGATACCAGACCGCGCCGATCCTGCTGACGGTTCGCGAGCGATCGCCAAGGGTCGATGCGGCGGCCGTCACCGCCGGGGCCACAGCGATCCTGAGCAAGCCGTTCTCGTTCAATGATCTGTTGAGCACACTGGCGCCGCATCTGCCGCCCGACCATGCGTTGCTGGTGAGGCTCCCCGCCGCGGGTGGCGTCGGCGAAGGGACGGGCAGGGAGTGGGGCCGGCCGGAGACGCTCGAGTGGCGGTTCGGCACGGACTCGGGTCTGTCGCGGAACGGGCTGATGTTGCCGGTTGTCCGCGGCAGGGGCGTCCAGGTGCCGCTTATCCGCAAACCTTGACAATGATGGGAAATCCGTCAGTTTTCAGTTCTGGATCGGATAATTGATGTCTGAAACGTGATAACGGCTGGCCAAATGCGTGCCGCCCGCGCCCTGCTGGGACTGGACCAGCGCGCCCTCGCGGAGCTGTCGGGCCTGTCGCTTCCGACCATTCAGCGGATGGAGGCCAGCGATGGCGTAGTCCGCGGCAATGTCGACTCCCTGGTGAAACTGATTGGCGCGCTGCAATCGGCTGGCATCGAGTTGATCGAAGCCGGCGCGGCGAGCACCTCGGGCGGACGCGGCGTTCGGCTGACCGAGCCCGCATCGGGGGATCGGCAGCCATGACCCTGATCGTCTGGGTCATCGCCCTGTTGTTCGGGTTGTCGATGGTCGGCGTGTTGACCGCGCGTTTCGCGGCCGGACGCGTGCTGGTCTACGGTGGCAGCCTGGCGCTGTGCGCGGGGCTGTTGTTCGCCGGTCTCACCGGCCTCGCCCACCCCGTCGAGCGCCTGGTCCTGCCGCTCGGCCTGCCCTGGATCGGCACCCATTTGCGCCTGGATGCGCTGGCAGGTTTCTTCCTGCTGCTGATTGGGCTGGGCGGCGGCGGCGCCAGTCTGTTTGCACTCGGCTATGGCCGCCATGAGGCGCACCCCGGGCGGGTCCTGCCTTTCTATCCAGCCTTCCTGGCGGGTTTGTCGCTCGTGGTCGTCGCCGATGACGCCTTCCTGTTCCTGTTTGCCTGGGAACTGATGTCGCTGAGCTCCTGGGCGCTGGTGATGGCGCACCAGGCCGACCCCCAGCATGACCCCCAGCACGACGGTTCCCAGCGGGGCGAGCGACAGGCCGGCTTCGTCTATCTGCTCATGGCGACGTTCAGCGGCATGGCCTTGCTGCTGGCTTTCGGCATCCTGGCCGGCGCACCGGGCGGCTATGCCTTCGACGCCATGCGCGCGAGCCATCCGGATGGGCTGCTCGCCGCATTGGTGTTCATCCTGGCGCTGGTCGGAGCCGGCTCGAAAGCGGGGCTGGTGCCGCTGCACGTCTGGCTACCCTTGGCGCATCCCGCGGCGCCGAGCCATGTGTCGGCGCTGATGAGTGGCGTGATGACCAAGGTCGCGGTCTACGGCTTCATCCGCATCGTGTTCGATCTGCTGGCGGCCCCGGGCTGGTGGGCAGGGACGGTCGTGCTGCTGGTGGCGGGGATTACCGCGGTGCTGGGAGTGTTACACGCGTTGATGGAGCGCGATCTGAAACGCCTGCTGGCCTACTCTACGGTGGAAAACATTGGCATTGTCTTTATCGGCTTGGGGCTGGCGCTGGCGTTCCGCGCCAACGGTTTCAACGCTGGCGCCGCCCTGGCATTGACCGCGGCGCTGTTTCACGCGCTCAACCACACCATCTTCAAAAGCCTGCTGTTCTTCGGTGCCGGCGCGGTGCTGAACGCCACCGGCGAGCGGGACATGGAGACCATGGGTGGCCTGATCCACCGCATGCCGCGTACCGCTGTTGCGTTCCTCGTGGGATGCGTTGCGGTCTCCGCTCTGCCGCCGCTGAACGGCTTCGCGTCGGAGTGGCTGACCTTCCAGGCCATATTGCTGCGCCCGGAAATGCCGCAATGGGGCCTGAAACTGATGCTTCCGACGGACGGCGCGCTGCTGGCACTGGCGGCGGCGCTGGCCGCGGCATGCTTCGTCCGCGCCTTCGGTATCTGCTTCCTCGGCCGCCCCCGCACCGACGCCGCTCGGCTGGCCCTGGAGGTCGACCCGTGGTCGGTCGCCGCCATGCTGGGGTTCGCGCTGCTGTGTCTGCTGACGGGGATTTTCCCCGGGTTCGTCATCGACGCCATCGCCCCCGTGGCGCAGGCGCTAACAGGAGCCCGCATGCCGGTGCAGCTAGGCGATGCATGGTTGACCATCGCGCCGATCGAGGCGAGCCGCAGCTCATACAATGGCCTGTTGGTGTTTGGCTTCATTGTGAGTTCGATGCTGCTGACGGTGGGCCTGGCGCATCGGCTGTCGAGCCGGGTGCGCCGAGTGCCCGCCTGGGACTGCGGATTTCCCGATGCCGCGCCGAACACGCAGTATTCGGCCGGCAGTTTCTCCCAGCCGCTTCGTCGGGTGTTCGGCGGCGTCGTGTTCCGCGCTCGTGACACCGTTGACATGCCGGTACCGGGCGACCAGCGGGCCGCTCGCATCACGCGCTCAATGCGCGATCCGGTCTGGGACAATGTCTATGTGCCGCTGGGCCTGCTGATGACCGGCCTGGCGGATCGTTTGAATGTGCTGCAGTTCCTCACCATCAGGCGCTACCTCGGTTTCGTGTTCGGGGCGCTCGTGGTGCTGCTGCTCAGCCTGGCGCTGTGGCAATGACGCCATGGCGGTGACCCTGGCGCTGCTGGCCCAGCTTGTGCAGATGACCCTGATTCTGACGCTGGCGCCGCTGCTGACCGGGCTGGTCCGCAAGGTCAAGGCCAGGCTGCAGCGCCGCCAGGGCCCGCCGCTGTTGCAGCCCTATCTCGACCTGCGGCGGCTGCTGGGCAAGGACGCCCTGGTGGCGGACAATGCGTCCTGGCTGTTCCGGCTGGCACCTTACTTCATCTTCGCCACCACCTGGGTCGCCGCCGCCCTGATCCCAACCTTTGCCGCCAATCTGATGTTCAGTTGGTCGGGCGACCTGATCGCCATCACCGCCCTGCTGGGCAGCGCGCGCTTCGCCCTGGCGCTAGCCGGTATGGATATCGGCACCAGTTTCGGCGGCATCGGTGCCTCACGTGAGATGATGATCGCCTCGCTGGCCGAACCCGCGATGCTGATGATCGTGTTCTCGGTCGCGCTGATCGCCGGCTCGACGCAACTTTCCACCATCGCCGAGGCCATGCTGAACGGCCACGAGGGCCTGCGTGTGTCGCTCGCGCTTGCCTTGGTGGCGCTGATCATCGTCGCGATCGCCGAGAATGGGCGCATCCCGGTGGACAACCCCGCGACGCATCTCGAGCTCACGATGGTGCATGAGGCGATGGTGCTGGAGTATTCCGGCCGCCATCTGGCGATGATCGAATGGGCGGCGGCGCTCAAGCTGATGCTTTATATCTCGATGATCGCCTGCGTGTTCGTGCCGGTTGGCCTGGCCGGTGACATGACGGGTCCGCTGCGCGATATCGTTGGCGCCGTGGCCTGGGTGATCAAAATGGCCGTGGGCGGTGTCGCGCTGGGCGTGGCGGAGATGTCGGTCGCCAAGATGCGGGTCTTCCGCGTCCCCGACCTGCTCGGTGGCGCCTTGATGCTCGGCCTGCTCGGCGTCCTGCTGCTGTTCGTCTCGCGGGGCATGTGATGAGGGCGGCGCGTTGACCCGGGGGCTGTCGTTCGACATCGCCCATATGCTCGCGGGGCTGCTGGTGCTGGTCAGCTTCATGATGCTGTACCAGGTCCGGCTTTACGCGTTGCTGCACGTGCTGGCACTGCATGCGCTCGTCCTGGCGCTCTCGGTCGCGTGGCAGGCGCATATCCAGGACGCGCCGCATCTTTACATCACCGCGGCGCTGGCGCTGGGCTTCAAGGCCATCCTGATCCCCTGGGCGCTCCGCCGCATGGTGTTTCGCATGGGCGTGCACCGGGAAATCGAGACCGTTGGCGGCGTCGGCCTGACCATGCTGGCCGGTATCGCGCTTGTCGCGCTGTCGCTGGAGGTGATGCTGCCGGTCACCGCACAGGCCGATCCGGTGGCCCGGGAAGACATCGCCCTGGCCCTGTCAGTGGTGCTGATCGGCCTGCTGATGATGGTGACCCGGCGCAACGCGGTCAGTCAGGTGGTCGGCTTCATGTCGCTGGAGAATGGCATCAACCTCGCCGCCACGGGCGCCCGCGGCATGCCCCTGGTGGTCGAGATCAGTGTTGCCTTCTCGATCCTGATCGCCTTCATCGTCGTCGGCATCTTCCTGTTCCGCATCCGCGAGCGCTTCGACACCATCGATGTCGGCGCGCTCGATCGCTTCCGTGGCGGCCAGCGATGAGCGCCGGCTGGATGCTGCAATGAGTATCGGCCCGGTCGAGGCGATCCTCCTGACCCCGCTGTTGATGGCGGCGGTGCTGGCGCTGCTGCCGGGTTACCGCATCGGCGCCGGGCTGAATGTCCTGGCTTCCCTCGTATCGCTGGTCTTCGCGCTGCTGCTGCTCTGGCAACGCCCGCCGAACGGTATCTATCTGCTGGTCGACGATCTCAACATCGCCTTTGTCCTGCTGACCTGCTTCATCGGCTTCACCACCAGTGTCTTCAGCGCCTCCTACATCGGCCACGAGCTGCAAATCGGCAAGCTGGCGACCCGGCACATCCGTTTCTATCACGCGATGTTCCAGCTCATGCTGTTCGGCATGAACCTGGCGCTGCTGGCCAATAATATCGGACTGATGTGGGTGGCGGTCGAACTCGCGACGCTGACCACGGTGGTGATGGTCGGTCTCTACCGCACCGCCGAGGCGCTGGAGGCCGCCTGGAAATACTTCATCCTCGGCAGCGTCGGCATCGCGCTGGCGCTGTTCGGCACCATCCTGGTCTATCTCGCCGCGCGTCCGGCGGCGGGCGAGGGCATGGACGCGATGACCTGGACCAACCTGCTGCGGCTGGCGCCGGCGTTCGATCCATCGCTATTGAACATCGCGTTCATTTTCCTGTTGCTGGGCTACGGCACCAAGGTCGGGCTGGCGCCGCTTCATGCCTGGCTTCCGGACGCGCACGCCGAGGGTCCGACACCGATCTCCGCCGTGCTGTCCGGCCTGCTGCTGAATGTCGCGCTGTACGCCCTCCTGCGGTTCAAGATGCTGCTGGCGGCGAACCCGCACGCCATCGCGCCCGGGCCGTTGATGATCGCCCTGGGCCTGCTTTCGGTGATTTTCGCGGCTTTCATGCTCTACCGCCGGCGCGACATCAAACGGCTGTTCGCCTACTCATCCATCGAGCACATGGGCATCATCGTGTTCGCCTTCGGTGTCGCCGGCCCCGTCGGCAATTTCGCCGCCTTGCTGCAGATGACTATGCACAGCCTGACCAAGTCGGCGATCTTCTTCTCGGTGGGCCACGTGGCGCAGGTAAAGGGCACCCAGCGCATCGCCGAGATCGGTGGCCTCACCCAAAGCCATCCCGTGCTCGGCTGGACCCTGGTGGCCGGTGTCGCGGCCATTGTCGGCCTGCCGCCGTTCGGCGTCTTCACCAGCGAGTTCCTGCTGATCTCCTCCAGTTTCGCGCGTGAGCCGCTGCTGACGATGCTGCTGGTGTTCGGGCTCCTGGTCGCCTTCGGGGCGCTGCTGCTGCGTCTGACCGATCTTGCCTTTGGCCCGGTGCGCGGCCCAATCGACCGCGTCCACGCTTCCTATATCCCTATCTTTGCCCATCTCGGCCTGGTGCTGATCGCCGGAATCTGGCTGCCGCCACCGCTGGTCGTCTGGTTTCAGCACATCGCGACGCTGCTCGGATGAGCGTGCTGTCGGAGCTGCTTGCGACGGGCCAGCCGGTCGTTGGTCACCGGCCCTGGCCGCGGGCGTGGCTGTCGCGAGATGCGTGGCAGGACGCTGCCAGCCATCTGGCCGACGGCCGTCTGACATTGCTGAGCCTTTGGGGCGAGACCGGCCGGATCCATATGGCGGTCCTGGCGGCCGATCCATGGGAGGTCGCCGTTCTCAGCCTGGATTGCCCGGAGGGCCACTATCCGTCCGTCGGCGCGGTGCATGCTCCGGCGATCCGGCTGGAGCGGGCGGTCCGCGATCTGTTCGGGCTGCACCCGGTCGGATTGCAGGACACCAGGCCGTGGCTGGATCATGGCCGCTGGGACGAAGAGCAGCGTCCGGCCAACGCCTATCGCTTCCTGCCGGTCGAAGGCGAAGGGCTGCATCAGATTCCCGTCGGTCCGGTACATGCGGGCATCATCGAGCCCGGGCATTTCCGTTTCACCTGTGACGGCGAGACAGTGGTGCGGCTGGAGCAACGCCTCGGCTATGTCCACAAGGGCATCGATCTGCTGATGGCGAACGCGCCGCTGTCCCGCGCGCACCGTGTGGCGGGCAGGACGTCCGGCGACAGCACGGTGGCTTACGCATGGGCGTTTTCCCGCGCCGTCGAGGCGGCTCTCGGTGTGACGCCGCCACCGCGGGCGGTCTGGTTGCGCGCCGTGATGGCGGAGCTGGAGCGTATCGCCAACCATGTCGGCGACTTCGGCGCGATCTGCAACGACGCCTCGTTCAGCCTGCTGCAGGCGCATACCGCGGTGCTGCGGGAGAGGGTGCTGCGCGCCTGCGCGGATTGTTTTGGCCATCGGCTGATGATGGACCGGATTCTCCCCGGTGGTGTTGCCGTCGATCTCGACGCGGCCGGCATCACCAGGCTGCGCGCCCTGGTGGACACGTTTCGCACCAGTATGCCGTCGCTGACCGCGTTGTACGACGCCACCGCGTCACTGCAGGACCGCACAGTGACCACCGGCATCCTGCGGCCGGATCTGGTCAGAATTTTCGCGCCTGGCGGCTTTGTGGGGCGCGCCTCGGGCCGGGATTTCGACACGCGGCGGGACCTGCCCTATGCCCCTTACGACAGCCTGAGATTCAGTGTGCCGGTGCTGCGCGAGGGCGATGTCAACGCCCGAATCTGGATCCGGCTGCGGGAAATCGAACAGAGCATGCGGTTGCTTGATCAGCTCCTCACCGGGCTGCCCGCCGGCGCGATCACCGAGAGGTTGGACGATCAGGCGGCGATGGCCGAGGGAATGGCGGTGGTGGAGGCGTTTCGTGGCGATGTGCTGGTGTGGCTGCGGATCGAGGCGGGGATAATCGAGTGCTGCCACATGCGCGACGCCTCGTGGTTCCAGTGGCCGCTGCTGGAGGCGGTGATCGAGGGCAACATCGTCGCCGACTTTCCGCTCTGCAACAAAAGCTTCAACTGCTCCTATTCCGGCCACGACCTCTAGCCAGGCCGTTTGGCGAATTCATGATCTGGCGTCCGCGGGTGTAGGTCGGATATCCACTGAATTGGGGCGTCCGCAGTCAAACTCGGCCTGGGATAAGCATTGCCCCACGACGCTGGCAGCGTCCGGTGTCTGATGCTCGGCGCAAGGTGAGCGATCCGCTTCGCGTCCTGGTTCGGCGCGCCGGGCGTTAAGACCAACCGTTCCAGATTTGCATAGCGGGGTCGGATCGGGCCGCCCAAGATCATCGGCCGCGAGATTGGTCGGCTCATTGTTGGCACGGTGCGGGCGGGCCTTTACCGTCGCGGCCGGAAAGCCGAGCGCGGCGGCATTTTCGTTGATCGTCATCGGCTCGATAATGCGAAACGGCATCGGCGGCGTGCTTGGGGCCTGCGGGTGGGGCCATGGTTGCCGAGCCTGGCTTCGCGGACTGCGGAGTCGTTCTGAACTACAACTATCAAAAGGAGATCGAAGATGGCCCAGACGAAAAAGCCCAATATCCTCATACTATGGGGCGACGACATTGGAATGTGGAACATTAGCCGCTTCAGCCTCGGCATGATGGGCTATCGGACACCCAACATCGACCGCATCGCCAACGAAGGGGTCACCTTCACCGACTATTACTCCCAGCAGAGCTGCACCGCCGGTCGTGCGTGCTTCATCACCGGCCAGAACCCGATCCGCACCGGTCTGACCAAGGTCGGCGTGCCGGGGGCTACCGTCGGCCTGCAGAAAGAAGACCCAACCATAGCGGAACTTCTCAAGCCGCTGGGCTACGCCACCGGCCAGTTCGGCAAGAATCATCTCGGCGACCGCGATGAATTCCTGCCGACGGTACATGGCTTCGATGAATTCTTCGGCAACCTTTATCACCTGAACGCCGAGGAAGAGCCCGAACTGCCCGACTATCCTAAAGACCCGGCCTTCAAGAAGATGTTCGGCCCTCGGGGCGTGTTGCACTGCCTGTCCGACGGCAAAGGTGGTCAGACGGTCGTGGACACCGGACCGCTCACCAAGAAGCGTATGGAAACCATTGACGAAGAGATCACCGATCGCGCGATGGCGTGGATGGAGACGCAGGCCAAGGCTGATAAGCCGTTCTTCCTTTGGTACAACTCCACGGCCATGCATTTCCGGACCCACGTCGCCGAAAAAAATCTCGGCAAGAGCGGGCAGGACCCCTATAGCGATCGGATGGTGGTCCATGACGAGCAGATCGGCCAGATGCTCGACAAGCTCGATGAGCTGGGCATCGCGGACAACACCATCGTCATGTACTCCACCGACAATGGGCCGGAGAACGACACCTGGCCGGACGGCGCCAACACCCCGTTCCGTGGCCAGAAGAACTCCAACTGGGAAGGCGGCTGGCGCGTGCCGTGCTTCATGCGCTGGCCGGGCAAAATCAAGGCCGGCTCGGTGCTCAACGGCATCGTGTCGCACATCGACATGTTCCCGACGTTGCTGACCGCCGCGGGCAACCCCGACGTCAAGGAGCAACTCGTCAATGGCTGCACGGTCGACGGCAAGCCGTTCCACGTCCATCTCGACGGTTTCAACCAGCTACCATACCTGACCGGCGAGGTCGCGGAGAGCCCGAGAAACGCCCTCGTCTACTTCAGCGACGACGGCGACGTTATCGCGGTGCGAATTGGCGACTACAAGTTCCACCTTGCGGAACAACGGTCCAATACGATGCGACAGTGGGCCGAACCGTTCGTGAAGCTTCGAGTGCCGTATATCATGAACCTTCGTCGCGATCCCTTCGAGCGAGCTGAGTTCAACTCCAACACCTACCTGGACTGGTTTGTCGATCACGTGTTCCTGATGTATCAGATGCAGGCGGTGATCGGGGGGGAGATCGCGGACTTCGCGAAGTTCCCGCCGCGGCAAAGGCCTGCGTCGTTCAACCTGGACGCGGTGCTGGCGCAGGTGACGACGAGCCACGCCAGCTAGGCGGCGGGCCTTGATTGGCCCATGCGTTGGAGCCTTCCGTGCATGGGCCAGTTTCTTGCGGCTAGGGCGCTTCCGGCCAATGCAACTTTGCAGGGAGAAGCTCTAGCCGGTCATGAAGGATGAGGAACTTCCCGCGGCGACCGCCGCCGCCATCTCCGGGCAAGTGAGCGCTTTTTACGAAGCTCATCCCTACCCGCCGCCTGTGGACGACCTGCAAGCTTACCGCCAGGCCTGGGACGACAGTCGCCGACGCGCCGATTGCCATTTGTTCTGGCCGGACCAGCCCTACCGCGACGACCGGAGCATACTGGTGGCCGGCTGCGGCACTACCCAGGCCGCCCACTACGCGGTGCGCTGGCCGCGCGCCCAGGTCATCGGGATCGACGTCAGCGCCAAGAGCATCGCGTTCTCCCAAGGACTGAAGCGCAAGTACGCGCTCGGCAACCTTGAGGTGCGCCGGCTCGCCGTGGAGCACGCCGCCGAACTCGGCCGAAGCTTCAAGCACGTGGTGTGCACCGGGGTGCTGCACCATCTGCCCGACCCCGATGCGGGGCTGCGGGCGCTGCACGACGTGCTCGAGCCCACTGGCGCTCTCCATCTGATGGTGTACGCGCCCTATGGCCGCGCCGGGGTTTACATGCTTCAGGATTACTGCCGGCGCCTAGGCATCGGCGAGACGGCACTTGAGATTCGCGAGCTCGCCGCGAGCCTCAAGGCGCTCCCGCCGGACCACCCTATCGCGCCGCTTCTGCGCCACTCGCCGGACTTCGCGGACAGGGCGGGGCTGGCGGATGCGCTGCTGCATCCTCGGGACCGGGCGTACTCGGTCCCGCAGCTACTGGACTTTCTCGACCGTGGCGGCCTGACATTCGGACGCTGGGTGCGCCAGGCGCCTTACTTGCCCTGGTGTGGCGCGCTGGCGTCCGCGCCGCATCAATCCAAGCTGATTGGTCTGACCGCCGAAGCGCAATACGCCGCCATCGAACTGTTCCGCGGGACTATGGTCCGCCACAGTGTCGTGGCTTACAGGAAGGACCGACCGGCACAGGCTTCGCCGGTCAGTTTCGATAGCGAGACTTGGCTCGGCTACACCCCCATTCGCCTGCCCGATACGCTGGTCGTGCGGGAACGGCTACCGCGCGGAGCCACAGCGGTGCTGATCAATCGCAATCACACTTACACCGACCTTTATCTGCCCATCGATGCGCAACAGGAGCGGCTGCTGGCGGCCATCGACGGAGCACGCTCGATCGCGGAAATCTGTCCCGAGCCCGGCGATCGGAGCGTCGGACGCGCCTTCTTCCAGCAGCTTTGGCGGTGGGACCAAGTCGTGTTCAGCACCTCACCAAGCCGCGTAACCTGATGGGAGCCGTCTTCCGTGCCCAACCCCAGGTGCATTTCCCCGGACTGTCCTTAATGCGAGCATCAGGTGCGCTGATCGCCCTCTTCGTCACCTGGGCAATACTGGCGCCCGGACAAATCCACGCGGCGGACGCCCGCATGGCCGCGCAATGCGCGCAAGCAGGCAACGACGACACCATCAGACATTACGACCCCTCGCTTCAGGCAGGATTGACGCGAGCCTATGCCCGGTTGTTTCCCGGCGCGCCGATGCCGCCGCCGGAGGCACAGCTGCGAAACGGAGCCAACGTCCGCTGCATGAATGGGCGGCTGCTCGCCTGCTTCACTGGCGCCAATCTGCCATGCGGCAAGATGAATGCAGCGCGTAACAATCCTGGGGCGGACGAATACTGTCGCGCCAACGCGGACGCCGATTTCGTGCCGGCTTTCGCGACCGGACACGACACGATGTATTCCTACCGTTGCACCGGCGGGCGGCCGGTGATCGTCGGGACGACATTCACGCTCGACGCCCGTGGTTTCGCGGCCAGGCTATGGGCGCCGCTCGACTGAACCGTTCCCTGCGGCGTCACTCGGTCATGATCAGCCTGGCAAGGGCCTCTGGCTCGGTCAGCATCGGATAGTGGCCGGTGTCCAGTTCATACCAGCGCGCCTTCAGGTTCTCCGCCGCGCGCTTCTGATGTGCCACCGGTGGGTTGGCGCTCTGCCGGCACCAGATCACTGAGGCCTTCCAGTCCTGCTGCCAGAACCGCTCGAGCCTGACGGGTTCGGCCATTGCTGCGACCGGATGCGGCGTGTAGCGGGCGAGCGCCCACTCCTTCGTCGGCCCGGTGAGCGATACGAACATCCGGTTGCCGGCGTCTTCGCGCGACGGGCCGGTGCTGAGGTCGGTGGTTACCGCAGTCGGGCGCTTCACAATGTCTCCCAGTCTTTCGCCGTCAAACAGCGCGAGCGCGTCGGCAAATACGATGCGGCCGACGCGGTCTCGCGAGGTTTCGGCGACGCGGGCAGCAACCATGCCGCCGCAGCTCGTGCCGACCAGGACGATGTCGCGCAGATCCTCGAAGAACAGCAGCTCGGAAACCTCCGCCGCCTGGCTTTCGGTGTCGATGCCTGGTCGCAGCGCGTGCCGCCGCTCCGCGCACCCGTCGAGCGTGGGCGCGAACACCGTATGGCCGGCGGCACGCAGATGCGGCGTCACCCGTTGCCAGATCCATCCGCCCTGATAGGCGCCGTGCAGCAGGACATAGGTTGCCATTGGTGTTTTCCCCCCATCTTGCGCCAAGCCCGGCATTGTGCCGCAACTTCAGCACAGCAAAGGAGGGAACGCCATGCCGAGCGAGACGGTGAATTTTTACAGCGAGGGGACGCGGCTGTCAGGGGACTTGTTTCTGCCGGACGGGCTGAGGAAGAACGAAAAGCGGGCTGGCATCGTCCTGTGTCATGGCTACACGGGAGTGCGGAATCTTTACTTGCCGGATACTGCGAAGGCGCTGACCGACGCCGGCTACGTCGTGCTCACCTTCGACTACAAAGGCTGGGGCGACAGCGATGGACCGAAGTCGCGCCTGTCACCGTATGGCCGCGTCATCGACTCGCAGGCCGCGCTGACCTTCCTCGGTGCGCAGCCGATGGTAGACGCGGACCGGCTGGGCATCTACGGGACCAGCTACGGCGGAGCGACGGTTGTATGGACAGCGGCAGTCGACCCGCGGGTCAAGGCGGTGGTTTCAGTTGTCGGCATCGGACATGGCCGCCGCTGGATGCGCAGCGTCCGCCGGCCCGACGAATTCGTCGATCTGCTGCAGCGGTCGGCCGCCGATCGGGTCCGGCGGGTCATGACCGGCCAGTCTGAGTTCGCCGACCGGAATGCGGTGCTGCTGCCTGATCGTCAGTCAGCCGAGCTGGCTGCGGCGGCGCGGCGCGGCAACCCCGGCGCGGTGGGCGAAATCCCGCTCGAGTTCATCGATGATACGTTGGGCTTTCATCCGGAGTGGATCGTCGACAAGATTGCTCCGCGGCCGGTGCTGTTCATCACCTGCGACGACGATCGGCTGGTGCCTCCGGAGGAAAGTGAGTCGCTCTACGCGCATGCCGGGGAGCCGAAGAAGCTGGTCGGTACTGAAGGGCTGGGGACATTACGAGGTGTATACTGGGGAAGCGTTCCGTCAGGTGATTGGCCCGACCCTGGCATGGTACCGGGAGCATCTGCCCGCCTGAGCATCAGCCGTCATCGGCGGCCGCCGGCGCGCCTGCCTGGACAGGGTCGCCAGGGCTGGGTATCGGGCACCGGAGTGATCGCCTGGAGGAGGCCCGATGTCCGATGTCCCGCCCGACCGCCTGTCCAACAACCCGACAAGCCCGTTCTACGACGAGGCCGCCCTGCGCCGCGGCGTCGGCATCCGGTTCAAGGGCGTCGAGAAGACCAACGTCGAGGAATACTGCGTCAGCGAGGGATGGGTCCGCGTCGCCGTCGGCAAAACCGTCGATCGGCGCGGCTTCCCCCTGACGATGAAGGCGCAAGGGCCGGTCGAACCATACTTTCGCGACAGCCAGGCGGAACCGTCATAGGCGACCCGCCCTGACGATCAGACCGCGATAACGGTATCGCTGTATGCTGCAATTCTGCTGTCGTGCGTCAGCAGCCTGAGCGGTTCGGTCAATGACTGCGCGACCAGCATCCGGTCGAACGGATCGGCATGCAAAGGCGCCAGGGTCTCGATTGCGGCGGCGTGTGCCGAAGCGATGTTCAGCAACTCGAACCCGGCATCACGAAAATAGCCTAGCGCCGCCGCACCGGAGATCGGCATGTCGTTCGGTCCGCCGCGGGCGAGCGCGTGCTTGGTGGCGATTTCCCAGATGCTGGCGGTACTGACCACGATCTGATTGTCCGGATCGTCGATCAGTCGCCGCGCCTTGGAGGACAGATTCGGGTGGTCGGCGATGGCCCAGAGGGCGACGTGAGTGTCGAGCAGCAGCCTCACGCCGCCGAACCGGCGAAAAGCGCGGCGATGGCGGCTTCGTCGGCATCGATATCCGCGGGGACGGTGAATTTGCCCTTGGCGACGCCGATGCGCTTGCCGGTCGGCACCGGTTTGATGGGGACGAGGCGGGCCGCGGGCCGGCCGTTGCGAGCAATGATGATCTCCGCCTCCGACCCGGTTTCCACCGCTTCGACCAGGCGTGAGAGCTGGGATTTGGCTTCGAGCATATTGATCATGGACGAACCTTAGCTAGACCAGACTAACCTAATGCAGCCGCCGCCGAATCACAAGCCCCATCGCAGTTGCCGACATATCTCGTCGCGCTGTGATACGATCGCGCAAACCGAACCGAGGGGTCATCAATGTCAACGACAGCGGCTCTGCAATTCGACCTTCGCGACCCCGCCTTCCTGGCAAACCCCTATCCGCTCTTCCAGCAGTTGCGCACCGCCGCGCCGGTCTGGAAGGCGCCATTCGGACGCTGGTTCCTCACCCGCTATGACGACTGCAACATGCTGCTGCGCGACCGCCGCTTCGGCAAGGACTATGTCGATCCCGGAGCCCTGATGCGCCGCTTCGGGCCGACCGCGCCACAGGACTCCGCGGTCGTCGAGCTCTCCCATATGATGCTGATGCGCGATCCGCCCGATCACACCCGCCTGCGCGGGCTCGTCACCAAGGCGTTCACTGCCCGACGTATCGAGGCTCTGCGCGAACGGGTGCGCGACATTGCGAACAGCCTTCTGGACGAGGTCATTCCGCAAGGCCAGATGGAGGCGATCCGAGACCTCGCCTTTCCGCTTCCCGTTTTGGTGATCTGCGAACTGCTGGGCATTCCGGAGCCGGACCGTGGTCGCTTCACGGCCGGATCAAGTGCTGGTGTCGCGTTGATTAACCCGACCCCGCCGACCCGGGCTGAACTGGATGCCGCCAACGCGGAGACCGATGCGTCCTCCGGCTTCTTCGAGGATCTGTTCGAGCTGCGCCGCCGCGAGCCGCAAGATGATCTGATCACCCAGCTCGTGCAGGCCGAGGATGCCGGCGACCGTCTCTCCACCATTGAACTGCGGGCCAACGTGCGCCTGTTGTTCGCCGCGGGCCACGAAACGACAGTGAACCTGATCGGCAACGGTCTGTGGTCGCTGCTGACCAATCCAGGCCAGTGGCAGTTGCTGCGCGACGACCCGGCGCTGATCCCGAATGCGATCGAGGAAATCCTCCGCTTCCAAAGCCCGGTCCAGGCGGTTGCCCGTACTGTCGCGGAGCCAGTGGAACTACGCGGCATCATGCTGGAAAAGCGCGAACTGGTGGTCGCGCTGCTCGGCGCTGCCAACCGTGACCCCAACGTGTTCGAAGATCCCGACCGGCTGGACGTCACTCGCAAGGACCTGAAGCCGCTGTCGTTTGGCGGCGGCATTCATTTCTGCCTTGGTGCACAGCTCGCGCGCATCGAAGCAGCCGTGGTGTTCGAGACCCTGCTGCGCCGCATTCCCGATCTGAGGCTGCTGCAGCCGGACCGCCCGAAATGGCGGCCCAGCTTTGCGTTGCGCGGCGTGAGCGAACTGCCGGTCGCCTGGGGTTAGTCTCAGCCACGCTTCGGTGTCATCCCCAGGGATTACTCCCGTGTCATCACCGGACCCCCGCCTCCGCAGGGCCAAGCTTGGTCCGGTGACCCATGTCTTGCTGTGATGCGCAGGCAGCGTCGTCGATCGCCGCGCTCAGCATCGCTGACCCGAATCAACTCATCTGACCACCACCTTCGCATGCATTTGCGGGTGCAGCCCACAAATGTACGAATACGTGCCGGCGCGGTCGAACCGGTAGGCGAACGTGTTGCCGGTATCGAGCGCCTTTGAATGGACCCCAAGCGCCCCCAGTACGATGCTGTGCGGGATGTCGTCCTGGTTGGTCCAGGTCACCTCGGTTCCCTTGCTGATCGTCATGGACGGCTGCGAGAAGGTGAAATTGTCGATCGTCACCTGACCGCTGGCGTCAGACCGTGCCACCGCCGGTATGATCAGACAGGAGAGCATGGCGCACAGAGTCGCGGCATTGCCGCGGCGTGGAAGCACCGAGGCAGTATTGTGATTGAACATGATAGCTCCTCCCTCAACCGGCCAGCGGTGTATCGACGATGGCGAGCGGCGCCCGCCCCGTCACCAGGCTGATTTTCGTCGTTCCCAGGTAATTCTTCAGTTCGCCGGCCGGAACCGCCATCGGTCCGGGACCTTTCGCCACCCCCGGGACGCCCTGCGGAAACGCCGTGGAGCGCGCGGTATGGAACGCCACGTGCCCCTCGACCTTCTGCATCACCTGATGGATATGTCCGTTCAGCACCGTCACGGACCCGAAACGCTTGAGGTAGCCGAGCGCCTGCCCGCCATCCACCGTGCCCCAGCCCCAGTCCTGGTAGACGATCCACAGCGGCACGTGCGCGAACACCACAATGGGTGTGCTGGACGAGAGCGGCTTGACGTCCTTTTCCAGCCACTCGAGTTGCTCGTGACCCAGGTCGCCCAGGCCATTGCCCTTCAGGTTCACCACGTTGACCAGCCCGATAAAGTGCACCCCGTTCGCGTCGAAGCTGTACCAGCCATCGCCGTGCGAACCGCGATCGTAGTGGTTGAGATAGCTCTTGCCCTCATCCTCCAGGATGTCGTGCTCACCCGGCACGGTGTAGGTCGTCAGCCCCGTCCCGCCCAACAGTTGCGTCGCGGTGTCGAACTGCTCGGGCTTCGACAAATGCGTGATGTCACCGGTGTGGATCAGGAAGGCGGGCTTCTCCTGCATTGCCGTGACCGCCGTCAGCGCATCCTGGAATGTAGCCGTGACATCCGGGTTGGCCGGCTTGTTGAAGCCCAGATGACTGTCGCTGATCTGAGCGAAGCTGAAGCCTTGCTCCGACGCCTCAGCCTGACCGATCAGGTGTGAGCGCGGAACGCCGCCCGCGACCGTCCAGACCATCGCGCTGCCGGCCCACGTCATGCATTTCAGGAACCCGCGGCGGTCCGGGTTCAGCAGCCCTGTATCGATCTGGTCTTCACTGTTGTCCTGCCTGTAAGTCATGTCACGCTCCTTCAGTGCCTGGCCCCAATGGCCCGGTCTGAGTTGCGTTACCGAGTTGCGCCCGCCGATATTCCGCCGACAAAAATTGTTTTTTGACCGGGAATAAAAGCCGGGCGACGCCGGTATGATCATGACTTCGCATGGGATCACGATGTGGCGGCTGACAGCCCGAATCGACGCTTCGAACTGCTGGCGATGCCGCACCTGGATGCTGCGTTCAACCTGGCACGCTGGCTGACCGGCAATCCGACCGATGCCGAGGACGTCGTCCAGGATGCCTATCTGCGCGCGTTTCGCTACTTCGGCGCCTTTCGCGCCGGCAATTTCCGGGTTTGGCTGCTCACCATCGTGCGCAACAGCTTCATCAACTGGCTGAAGGACAACCGGTCGGGCCGGCTGATGTTTCAGCCGCTGCCGGCTGACCTGGACGGCACCGACACCAACCCGGAACCCTGGACCGATCCTCAGCCTAACCCCGAGGCGATGCTGCTGGAGCGGCTGGACCATGAAACGATCAACCTGCTCGTCGCCCAACTGCCGGCCGAGTATCGCGAGGTGCTGATCCTGCGTGAGATCGAGGAGCTATCCTATAAGGAGATCGCGGACGTGACAGGCGTTCCCGCCGGCACCGTGATGTCGCGGCTTTCGCGCGCCAGACTGGCGCTACGCAAATCGTGGGTCACCCATGAGAAGGGCGCGGCGCAATCATGAACCATCCCGGCGCCCTGCCTTGGCTGCCCGCCTACGCGGATGGAGAGATCGGCCCTGTGCGGCGCTTCTTTCTGCGGCGCCATATCGCCCGCTGCCCGTCCTGCCTGGCGGAACTGGAGGCCCTGCAGTCGATGCGTGACGCGCTGCGCACCAACCTGACTTTGCATCGCGCCCCACCTGCGCTGGCGATGCGGATTGCCTCTTCGCTGCCGCGGGAAGCGCCGCCCCCGATCGTTCGGCGGACCCTGCCGCGCTTCGGTTTCGCCGGCTCGGCGCTCGCCGGAAGCCTTGCCGGAATCGCCTTGACCCTGGCAGTCATGCGGGCGCCGGCGCCGGAGACCGATCCGCTGGCGTCCGACGTGGTGGCGAGCCACATTCGCTCCATGATGGCCGACCACCTGACCGACGTCCCCACCAGCGACAGGCACACCGTCAAACCCTGGCTCTCCGCTCGGCTGGACCTTTCACCCGTCGTCAAGGACCTGGCCGCGGACGGCTATCCGCTGGTGGGCGGGCGGCTCGACTACGTCGATGGCCACCGGGCGGCCGCGATCGTCTACCATCGCGACAAGCATGTCATAAACTTGTTCGCCTTTGTCGCGGACGGGCCGGCGGATGCAGCGCCGCAACAGGAGTCGCACGATGGCTTCAACATCGTCCGCTGGCGCCGCGGTGGGGTGACGTATGTCGCCGTCTCCGACGTCGAGGCATCGCAACTGCTGACCTTTGCCCACCTCGTCGACTCCGGCTGACCGCCAGGTCAGCGAGCAACCGGGCGCAAGGTCATCCGTTCCTCCGGTCCGACAACATAGTGGGGTGCCTCTCCCGCCAGCGCCCGCCGGATATTCGCGGCGGCACGGCGCAATCCCGCCTCCGTCATGCCCGGCACCGACGCCGAGTTGTGCGGTGAGCCCAGCACGTTCGGCAGCGACATGAAGTCGTGGTCCATGCGGAACGCGCCATGCCGGATCGGCTCGACCCACCAGGCGTCGATACAGGCGAAGAAGTCCGGGTGCGATCGCAGATGACTGAACAACGCCGCCTCCTGGATGATCTCGCCGCGTGCCAGGTTGACCAGGATGGCGTCGGGCTTCATCAGGCCCAGTTCGCGCGCACCGATCAGGTCCTTGGTTGCCGGGGTCAGCGGGACGCTGATGATGAGCACGTCGACCTCCGCCAGCATCGTGTCCAGGTTGGCCAGGGTGCCGAACCACTCGGTTGGCTCATCTGAGCGCCCCCGGCGGTTGATCCCGTGGATGCGCATTCCCACAGCCCGCATCAATCTGGCTGTCGCCGCGCCGATGCCGCCGAACCCGAGAATGCCGCAGACCGCACCGGCCAGGCGCCGGTTCCGCACGTGTTGGTTGAACTCGCCGCGTGCCAGGGCCGAGTGCTCGATCAACAGCCGCTTGGCGGCGGCGAGGGTCATGGCCAGCGCATGCTCCGCCATCGGTTCGGCATACGCGCCGCCATTGGCCGCGACCGGCACGCCGTCGGGAATCTCGTCCAGCCGGACGAAGTCGATACCGGCGCTGATGAACTGCACCAGGCGCACGGACCCCATCAGCGCGGCCTCGCCGGAATGAAGTTCCCGGCCGGTGTCGTGCGCCAGAACCGCCGATGCCTTTCGCAGAACTTGCCCCCGGCCGACATCATCGAGGTCCGTCAGGTAGACCGGTTCGGCGAAGCCTCCCAGCGCGTCAGCGAGAACCGCCCGCTCACGGACTCGAACCTTGAGGGTTACCGCGACGGTCGCTGTCATCGGTGACCGTCCCTCACTTGCAGGGGAAGCGCTCAGCCAGGAAGCGGAACAACGCCTGGGTCGAAGGCATCTCGCGACGGTCAGGCATCGAGCGCACCCAGCCGACGAACTCGCTCATCGTCGCGGCACGGGTCGGTGAAGGATTGGGAAAGCAGAACGGCTTCTTCTCGCCCGCGTGCTGAAGCTCGACGTCAATCGCCCCCTGTGCGAAACCGCGGCAGAAGTTGATTTTCGCGTCGGCCGCCGGTTCGCGCGGATTGGTCCCGCAGGCCTCGGCCAGCTCGCCAGCGGTTTTGGTGCGAATGGAAACCGGTTCAGCCGCCGTGGCGATCGACAGCGGCAGGATCGCGGCAACCAACGCGAGGCCGAAAAGTCGCTTCATCATTCTCATGTCTCCATCAAGAAACTTTCTGCCCTCCATCGGACGCCAGGCCGCCGGCGGCCACCCAGCGCTCCCACCCTTGGGCACGCAACCGACAGGCAGGGCACGTCCCGCAGCCAAAGCCCCACGCGTGCCGATGGGTGCGGTCGCCCAGATAGCAGGTGTGGCTGCGTTCGCGAATGACATCCACCAGCTTCTGCCCACCCAGCTCGAGCGCCAGCGCCCACGTCGCCTGCTTGTCTCGCCACATCAGTGGAGTTTCCAGCACGAAGCGCCGCTCCATCCCCAGGTTCAGCGCAAGCTGCATCGCCTTGACGGTGTCATCACGGCAGTCCGGATAGCCCGAGTAGTCAGTCTCGCAGACACCCGCGACGATGCGCCGCAGCCCGCGCCGATAGGCGATAGCGGCCGCGCAGGTCAGGAACAGCAGGTTGCGCCCCGGCACGAAGGTGTTGGGTAGACCGATCTTGTCGGTCACAATCTCGATCGCCTCGGTCATCGCTGTCTCCCCGAGGCCGGTGATGGTCGTGGTCAGATCGACCACGTGATCCGGGCCAAGCCGTCGGGAGCCGAGGGCGTCGAGGATGGCGGGGCGGCATTCGAGTTCGACCGCGTGGCGCTGGCCGTAGCGGAAGCCGACAGTTTCCACATGCGGATACCTCGCCAGCGCCCAGGCCAGGCAGGTCGTGGAGTCCTGGCCACCGGAAAACAGCACCAGGGCAGTGTCCTCGGTCTGGCTGCTCTGCGTCATCTATCGCCCCCGGTCCCCTGTCATCCGCCCTAGCTCTAGCCTATCATCACGATCCATGGACCTAGATTTCACCGAAGACGAAATCCAGCGCTACTCCCGCCACATCCTTCTGCGGGAGGTCGGCGGTAGCGGTCAGGCGAAGCTCCGGGCGGCGCGCGTGCTGGTGGTGGGTGCTGGCGGCCTGGGGTCGCCGCTCATGCTGTATCTGGCGGCGGCGGGGATCGGCACCATCGGCGTGGTCGACGACGACCGCGTGGAGCTGTCCAACCTCCAGCGCCAGATCGCCCACACCACCGGGCGCATCGGCGTGCCGAAAGTGGTGTCGGCTGGCCAGGCGGCGACCGCCATCAACCCCGAAGTTCGTATCGAGCCGCATGCGACCCGGCTCGATGCCGGCAACGCGCTGCAACTGATCGGCGGCTACGATATCATCTGCGACGGCAGCGACAATTTCGCCACGCGCTTCCTGGTTGCCGACGCCTGCGCCCTGGCGAAGCGCACTTTGGTCTCGGCGGCGGTCCTGCGCTTCGAAGGTCAGCTTTCGGTGTTCAAGCCGCATGAAGGGGGCCCCTGCTACCGTTGTCTGTACCCCGAGGCTCCGCCGCCCGGCACGGTTCCGACATGCAGCGAGGCCGGCGTGTTCGGCGCGGTGACCGGCGTCATGGGAACGCTGCAAGCTACTGAAGTCCTGAAGGAAATACTCGGCATCGGCGACACCTTGTCCGGTCGCCTGTTGGTTTGGGATGCCCTCGCGACCCGCTTCCGGGTAATCAAGCTCGGACCTGATCCGTCTTGCGCCCTATGCGGGCCGGCGTCGACCATCAAGGACCTGAGCGCCCATGCCGGCGCGGGAGCTGACGCCTGTGCCATCTGAACCGCCGGCGGCGCATCAACAACTCGGGGTGCTGCTGCTGTCCGGCTCTCACGACCGCGCACATTATGCGTTCGTCGTCGCTTCCGGGGCGGCGGCCCTGGGACGGCCGGTGACCCTTTTTGCCACCAACCTCGGTTGCCACGCCCTCTGTCTCGACTGGTCCGGCCTCGCCGACGCTCGGCGCGACACTCTCATCATGTCTCGCGGCGTGGCTGGCCTGGCAACGTTGCGCGACGCATGTATCGAGATGGATGTCAGATTGATCGCCTGCGAGGCCGGCCTGCGCGCCGAAGGACTGGATCCGGCACGGCTGCTGCCGCGGGTGGAAGTTGCCGGGATCGCGACATTCCTGGCTGCTGTCGGGGCTGGACAGATCATCTCGATCTGAGCCATGGCTCTACGGCGGGCTTGACCCGATTCGTCGTGAGCTGGCACGGGCATACACATGCGTTTCCGCTACCTGCCGATCTTCCGACGATCGTGCCTGACGGTGAGTCTGCTCATGGCCGGCGGTGAGGGGGGATGGTCGCAATCACCGTCCGGAACCCTGCAGGCGCCCGCTCACCAGAAGCACGAAGAGCCGTTGAAGCCCCCTGCCTCGGCCCCCCGCCAGCCGGTGCACCAAGCCACCTCGCCGGCCGCCGCCTCGCCGCCCGTGGTGTCGCCACACGGGCCATTGCATCCGCACAAGCCGCCCAACGCACTCTCCCGAGCCCCGTCGGCCGCAACCCCTGGCGGCCCTCCGCAGTCGCCGAAATCCCCGGCTCACCCCGAGACGCCGTCCCAGCCTTCGATCGACGCTCCGGCTGAAAGCAAGGCAGCCGCGACTCAAAAGCTGCCTGACCCGGACAAGCCCGAAGGCGCGGTCGCCAAATTGCCCAGATTCGCCTCGCTGCGCTCCGACGACGTCAACATGCGCTTGGGGCCGGGTACGCGCTACCGGATCGACTGGGTCTACAAGCGCCGCGACCTGCCGGTGGAAATCGAGCGCGAGTATGATGTTTGGCGATGGGTCAGTGATCCCGACGGCAACCGCGGCTGGGTTCACCAGGCTACGCTCATGGGAAGGCGCAATTTCATCGTCCAGAAAGCCGACGCCACGCTGCGGTCTGATCCGGCCGATACCGCTTCGGCGGTCGCGATCCTGCAGCCGGGGGTGATTGGACGCATTCGTTCGTGCGAGGCGGCGTCTGAATGGTGCAACGTGCAAGCCGGATCTTACCGTGGATTCCTGCGGCGGCAGCAATTCTGGGGCGTGCTCCCGGGTGAGGCGATCGTACCTTAGGCGGAGTTCACGGTTTTTCACGCCGAAATAGCGCAAGCCAACGCGGAACTGCACCTGCGGTGGCTTCAACTATTTATGTCGCGGCGGCACAAGTAGCATGTCACTCGGCCGCCCCCGGCCGGTGTCTTCGCAAGGGCAGACCCGATGAACATGATCCGTTCGGCCGCCGAGAGGCCCGGAGACACTGGCTTTCAAAGCAGCGCGGCCGTCCTCCGGCAGCCGCTGGTGATTGTTGCTTGCGATGCCCCCGACACCGTGGATCAGCTCAAGACCGTCTGCGAATTTTTTGAGGTCGCGGTAGAGGTGCTGTCGGACCGTGGGGAGCTGATGCAGTTGCTGCGGGACCATCGTCCGATGGCGATGATCGGCGACGTCGATGGCAAGTGCCAGGATGGTTTCCACGCCATGAAGATCGTCGCAAGCTATGACCGCGACCTGCCGGTGATGCTGTTGACCGGCGGCGACCCGGTATCGATGGGCGCCGCCGACGCAGTGCAGGAGACCTGGGGTCTTACCATGGTCAGCAGGTCCACAAGTTCGCCGCTGGCTGGGCAACTCGCCGATTTCCTGTTCACAGCGGGCCGCCGAGCGGGGTGCATGCGGCTGGTGCAGGTCTGAGCTACGACACAGCCTGCCGGACACATGCGTGCCGCTGTTTGCGGGCGGAGACCGCGTAATCGCCAAACGGCCGATTCGGCCGGCTGTTCGGCTCCACGATCGATAAACGGTAGGCGTCCCAGTGCTCCTGGGTCAGGCCCAACGGCGTGGCCGAGACCTCCATCCTGTCCAGCGTCTCGTTGCTGTAATTTTGCCGGGCCACCGGTTGCACCTGCAGCAGCGGATAGTCGGCACGCAGACGGATCGGCATATGGCTGCGGGTGAACCGCATATTGGTGAACAGCGGGCCGAACCAGCGGTCGGTCTCGACGATGCCCTCGAACAGGTTGATGCCCCCGACCGGCGGCATATTGGCCGGGGAGCGAACCAACAGGTGCCAGTCCCGCGCGGTCTGCGCGATCAGCCCGGTCCACATCTGCAGTGCCCCGGGCTCCGGCAGCGCCGTCAAGAACGGCGGCGAGCACCCCTTCAGCGCGGCGGGCGCCGCCGCGTCAAACTCCGCCGCATAATCTGGCATCTGGGCCGATGGTAGCAGCGGCATCCAGTCAGGAGCCTCGTCACAACGCCAGAAGATGTCCGAGCCGTCCCATAACAACTCGAGATCGATCGGGGGAAACACCCACCAGCCAAAGGCGGTCGCGCTGGTCAGCGCCTCGCAGTAGCGCACAGCCCGAGCCGGCAACGTCCCGCAAGCCGAACGGTCCGCCCTGATCGGCGCTCGCCCGTGGCGAGTGAGCTGGTGAAAACGTACGATCGGGTCGCTGTCTTTCTGCATCGGACATTACCCTTCTGTCGTGAGGGAACCGAGATCAATTGGCCTATGGTGCCGCCGATCCGCGTAGCCACGCCACCGCTCGTGTCGGTGCTTGGCAACACCGGCCAAGCTCTGCTGCTCGGCCGGTGACTTCTAGCTGGTCCGCGCGCCGCTAATGGCTGTTGCGGCTAGCGCATAGCGACTGGCGGAGCCCGCAGAATCAGGCGCTTCGTAATGGCAGACGAAAACCACCACCTAGGCGAAGGGCGCCGGTGTCGGCGGTGCGAACCGGCAGGCGAAAGCCGCCACCCAACACAATCTTCCCAATATCGATAGTAGGAATATTAGCCTCAACGGGAGCGTGGTTGGTCTTGCCGGCATCGGATTTGCTACAAAACAACATGACAATCTCCTTACTATGAAAACACGCCGACGAGCCAGATAGCTGCCTACCTTGGTGACCAGAAATCTTGATCCATCGACTTGAAGTAAAAGTAATCCCCGGATCGCGCCCGCACAGGATCGTTGCTGTTCAGACAATAGCAGCGGTGGCTGGCCGGAGACCGAAAGACATAATGATCCTGTTGACGTCCCAAGACCTATCCTGAATATAAACCCTAGTCAAGATAAATTTCCTATTTTTCCGCTCACAGGTTGCTTCGATAGAGCGCGCGCCAGACAGGGCACGCATCTCCGCCGCCCGCGCGGCTCGCGGCAACTCATCGGCCGAATAATGTGCCACCGGGCCGGATACATATTGATGCAATTGCCCGGTCGCGTTAGAGATCGAAACATTATTCCCGTCATAGTTGTGGACTTGGCACACGCTCATATTTGAGGAAGTTGTTAGATTCTGAGAAACGCGCCCCGCTCCAACGTCGCCGAAATCAGCACTTCCCCTGCGGCCCAACTGCGCCTGCGACTGTTCGGACACATGGCGGTGGACGATCACCAGGGCAGGACCTTCCTGCCGCGCTCGCGCAAGACTCGCGCTTTGCTGGCAGTCCTGGCTTTGGCCAGTCCAAAGCCAGTGCTTCGCCTGCAACTGGCCTCCCTGCTGTGGAGCCAACGCGAGAAGCAGCAGGCCCGGGCCTCGCTCCGTCAAAGCGTCCATGAGTTGCAGGATACTTTGGGCTACACCTATGGGCACTTGCTGTTCGCCGATCGTCACAACCTGACATTGAGAGGCACGGCACTCACGGTCGATGCCTCCACGCTCGCCCATATCGCTCCAGATGCACCCGGCATCCTCGACCAGTTGAAGGCAGCCCTGCTGGAGGATCTGAATGGGCTCGATCCTGCCTTCGACCGCTGGCTGGACGATGAACGTGCACGTTTCGTCCGCATCGGCCGCACCATCGGCGAAGGCCTCCTGGCGCGGCGGCTCGACCCGGCGTCGACGGTGGAGACCGCGGAACAGCTTCTGGCGATCGATCGATCGCATGAGGGGGCATGGCGGGCGATCATGCGTGCGCACGCCGAACGGGGCGATCGCAGTGCCGCCATATCGACCTATGAGAGGTGCCGGTCCGCACTCGCCGATGTCGCGCAAGCGCGCCCGTCACTCGAGACCGAGGACCTGATCCGCCGTATCCGCGACGACGCCGTGGTGACCCGAACGGAGGCCACTCCCAGCCCGGCGCCGTTGCTCAAGTCGACCCAGACGGCGACCCGTCGCGATCGGCCTCCGGTGCGCCTTTGCATTGCTCCTCTGCGCAGCATCGGCGAAACCACCGACGACGGCCTCGCGTCCGGGCTGACCGAGGAGATTTCCGCTGGAATGGCGCGGTTTCGCTGGATTTCCTGCGTCCCCGCCACCTTTTGGCAGGGCACGCCGAACGGCGGTGCGACCGAGGCGACCTGGGCCGGCCTCGAGGCCGATCTTGTGCTCGAGGGGACCATCCAGCGGGCAGACCGTCGGGTCCGCATCATCGTTCGTCTGATCGACATGCGCGCGGCGGGTGAAATCGTCTGGGCCGGCAGATTTGACCGCGACGTGACTGATCCGCTGGCCCTGCAGGATGAGGTCGGAGCGGCGATCGTCGCCCAGGTCGATCCGGAGCTAATGCGTCACGAGGGCCGCCGGTCCGTGGGCCGGAAATCGAGCGACTTGACGGCGCAGGATCTGCTGCTGCAGGCGCTTCCCGCGCTGTATCGCATGGAGCGCACCGCCTTTCTGGCCTCGGGACGCTTGATCGAGGCATCGCTTCGCGCCGACCCCGTCAGTTCGGTTGCGCATGGCTGGCTGGCATACTGGAATCTGCTCTACGTCGGGCAGGGCTGGGCACCCGATCCAGTCCGCTCCACTGCCGACGCCGCCTCGCTGGCCGAGCGTGCGATCCTGCTCGATTCGAGCGATGCGAGGGCTCTGACACTGGCGGGGCATGTGCGAGGCTTCCTCGGCAGGCATCCCGAGGAAGCAATCGGCCTTCACGAGAGGGCCATTGCGCTGAACCCGAACCTTGCCCTCGCCTGGTGCTTTTCCGGCCTTTCTCATTCATATCTGGGCCGTCATGATGAGGCGCTGCGCCGGATCAAGCAGGCGCTGCGTCTGTCGCCGTCCGATCCGCACGTATTCTTCTTCGATATGGCGCTGATCATGCCGCATTTGATGGCCGGCGATTATCCCAGCGCGATCGACGTCGGGCGGCGGGCGATCGAACTCAATCCATGGTTTTCCTCCGCCTACAAGGGTTATCTCGCAGCCCTTGGCCACATGGACAAGCGGCAGGACGCGGCCGAGGTCTTGCGACGCCTGCTCGATCTGGAACCCGGCTTCTCGGTCGAGCAGGCCATGCTCCGCTCGCCGCTGGTGCTGGCTGACGATATCGCGCGCTATGCCGACGGATTGCGCCGAGCCGGGTTGCCCGAAACAGGCACGGCCGCGCCGAGGCGGTCGCCGACGCCGCCGGTCGATCACCCAGCCATTGATCTCGCCCCGGCGGCCCCGCACACTCCCATGGCATGGCGCGACGATCCACGCTCGAACGAGGAACTTGGCAATGAGACGACCTGGTAGAATTGCGTGCGCCGCTCTCGTCATCGCTTTGCTCTTGTGTGCCGGTTGGACCCGGACGGCCGTGGCTCAAGGTTCCGGTTCGGCCACCCTCGATGCGGTCCGCGCGAGAGGCCAGGTGCTGTGCGGTGTCGCAGGCCAGGTTCCTGGCTTCTCCCTGCCGGATAGCAAGGGCGTGATGCGCGGTCTCGACGCCGATACCTGCCGCGCGGTGACGGCCGCGACACTGGGTGATGCCGGAAAGGTCAAGTTTGTCCCGACGACCACGCAGAACCGCTTCACCGCGCTGCAGTCCGGTGAGGTCGACCTGTTGTCACGCAGCACGACCTGGACGCTCGGGCGGGAGGGCAATCTGGGCCTGGAGTTCGCCTGGGTCAATTATTATGACGGCACCGGGTTTCTGGTGAAGAAGACCGCTGGCGTGAAATCCGCCAAGGAACTGGACGGGGCGGCGATCTGTGTCCAGCCGGGCACCAGCACCGAACTTGCCATCAACGACTATTTCCGGCTCAACAATATCAAGTTCACGCCAATCCTGATTGCTGATCTGTCCGAGGTTCAGTCAGCTTTCCTGTCGGGGCGGTGCGATGCCTATTCGACCGACGCCTCGGCGCTGGCGACGTTCCGCTTCAGCCAGGGGCCGAAGGCTGACGAGCTGATCCTGCTGCCTGACATCATCAGCAAGGAGCCGCTGGGCGTCATGGTCCGCAAGGGCGACGACAAGTGGTTCGACATCATTCGATGGACCTTCATCGCGATGATAACGGCGGAGGAAAAGGGCTTGACGAGCGCCAATATCGACGGTTTCGCCAACACCGCCGATCCCGATATCCGCCGGTTGCTGGGGCTTGAGGGCGACATGGGCAAGGCGCTGGGCCTCGATAACAAATGGGCCTACAATGTGATCAAGCAGGTAGGCAATTTCGCTGAGATGTGGGACCGCAACATCACCCCGATGGGTGTGCCTCGTACGATCAACAACATCTGGTCAAAGGGCGGCCTGCAATACGCGCCGCCGATCCGATGAAACCCCGGACCGCGCGGCAGCGTCATCCTCGGCGAAGGCCGCGAAGGCCGGGGACCTCCCACGACCTGGCTTGATAGCGAACCAACCTCAGGCTGATTCGACTGTTCGGCAAACAATCTACCCCCAGCCGCGCGCCAGCTTCCGCACCACCGTCGAGGCGTTCCGTTTACCCTCGCCGGCATAGTCCTCGTGCCAGTCCTCGATCTTCGCCGGATCATACAAATAGTTGACCATCAGCGTGGCACTCTCCTTCGAGCCCTTGTCAGAGGTGTCACCGGCCACGCTCAGCCGCTCCACCCGTGCGCCGTTCGAGAGGTGGAAATGCGCCACCGGGTCGCGCGCCCGCTTCCCGCTTGCCTCGACCAGCAGATACCGAGCCGCCAGCCGGGCCAGCACGGGCTCCGCCGCACGACGGCACGTCCCATCACGCCACCAGTGCCGTTTCGTGATGATACCCGCCAATGCCGCCGCCCCCGTATCGGACGGGAAAGCCGCGATCAAAGCCTCGGATTCCTCGTCACTCAACAATCCGGATGCGTTCGAGGCCAGTTGCGGATCAAGCCAGCGCCGAAACCCGGGCAGCGGGGATAATGTGGCGAACGTCTTCAGATTGCGAAACTCGCCAGACAGTTCCTGGACCACACGCTTGATCAGGAAATTTCCGAAGCTGATTCCGGCCAGCCCGGACTGGCAGTTGCTGATCGAGTAGAAAATCGCGGTATCCGCCTGCCGTGGATCCTGGACCGGCGCTTTCTCGTCGAGCAAGTCCTGGACGCTGCCCGCCAGCCCCTTCACCAGCGCCACCTCGACAAAGATCAGCGGCTCCCCCGGCATCCGAGGATGGAAGAACGCATAGCAGCGGCGATCCGAATCGAGCCGGTTCTTCAGGTCGCGCCAGGAACGGATCGCGTGCACCGCCTCGTAGTCCACGAGCTTTTCCAGCAGCGCGGCCGGACTGTTCCAGTCGATCCTTTGCAGCTCCAGAAACCCGATATCGAACCAGGCGGCCAGCAGCCCGCGCAGATCGCCATCCAGCGCCGTCAGCAGCTTGTCGGAGCCGCGCGCCTTCAGCAGCGAACCACGCAGGTCGACCAGGAATTTCCGACCGTCGGGGATGGAGGTGAACTGCGTCAGCAGCTTCAGCCGCGGTGGCTCCAGGGCCCGCCGTAAAGCCGCCTTGGCGCTGGCCCGCTCCGCTGGGTCCTCGGCGGTCTGAACCTTGCCGAAGGCGGCCGCCACCGCGTCCGGATCGGAATCGAAGCTGGCCAGGGTGCGCAGGAAGTTCTTTCGGCCGGGCTCGTCCAGTGCCAGGTAGGTCTGCGCCAACTTGGCGGCCCTGTTGCGCGCGCTGACCTCGCCACCCCGCCCGGCAAGGCAGGTCTGCATTTGCGCTTCCAGTGTTTCATCGGCCTCGCCCGAAACACTGGACGCCATGTCCCGCCAAACGGTGGTGATGCGGCGTATGGCACGATCCAGCAGACCGGTCGAAACAGCTTCGCTCATGCAGGCCTCATTTGCGCCACGACCGGGACATTGTAGCAAAAATTTCTACCCCGGGATCATAGCTAAAACGGCGGCGGCAGAGCGCCTTTTAGACTGCTCGGCGCGGTGATCCCGGCGAACTCCGCCATCGGTGGCCTCTCGGACCCGAACGCCGGCCACCGACGGTGGGTGTCCACTTGAGGCGCCCATTTCTAGCGCAGCGGAAGACTGGGTGCGACCGATGACAGCGCCAGCGTTCTCGCGCCGCCGTTGTCTGTTCAAACTTTGGCGGTGGAGAACGTAGTGTTTATGTTCGCTGGTAGCTTCCGTTCCACGAGACATGATGGGATCGGTAGACCCCATCATGCTCGCCATGGCTTACCACGGCTTGCGGTCGGGCGGGGGCGACGAGTGATGCTGGGTTCGCGCCGAACTATATAAGCTCGGAAGGCGTGCTAGACCCAACGCCTGGAGTGTTGCATCATCGGCATCGATTGGGTCAGGACCGAAATTTGACGTAAATGGCGCATTAGCGACGATAACGCTCATGTCCCCGCCTACCGACTGTCCCTGAGTGCCGTGACATCCCTGACAACCGCCCATTTGGAAGGGGCTGCCGCTGACCCCGTTAAAGTATACGTTTTGCTTCGGCACGGGCACATTTCCACCACCCAGACCACCGAAGAAATTCTGCAGTGTCTGGTTGGTTTCGACCATCAAATTCGCCAGATAGTAGTAGCTTAGAGGATCTGTCTCCGCCGGCGGAGGAGATGGATCGGTGGGCTGCGCCGGGGGGCCGGCGACCGGCATGGCCTGGACGCCGACCAGCTTGTAATACTGCCAGACCGACGCCGAATCCGCCGCTTTAATCGTGTTTTGAGCGGCAACATTGATGGGTTGGATCTGCGAATGGATCGGGTGATTGCGCGTCACGGCAGGGCTTGTCGACGGCGGCGCTATATTAAGGACAGCTAGATCCTGCGTATTCTCGTTCGTCGCGTCGTCGTAGTTGTCGACTTGCTCAAAGGTAGCAAACACAAATGTTGGAAAAGTTTTGGTCTTATGGATGATGTGCAGAGCAACCAAGCCAAAAACCGCATTGTTATAGATTGGGCTCCCACTGCCACCAGTGTAGTATATGACCGTTCGCGTGTAGAATCTTCCGCCGGTAAGCTCTTTTGACGTGAGTTGCCTCCAGGCCGCCTTGATTTCGATCGCACCCTCTCCATCGTCACCAGCCACAGCGGCGTCGCCACACGGCAATGAAACGATCGTCGGGTTGGTGCTGCAGACCCCGCCAAACTGAGCAAGATCGTTCGTCGTAGTCGTCTTGGCTGTGTCTAACGTCTGGCAACCGTCGTTGGGGCAACTTGTAAAATTATTAGCTCGCATACTATTCGACTGTGTCGGCCCGTTGAGGTAGTCAAACAATGAACGGTTGACCTTCGCCTCGTAGAGAACGTGGAAATCTGGCATCATCGGGCCGAAGTGCGAGTACATCGTGGCCAAGCCGATCTCGCTGGCCTCATCAAGGTTATTAAATAGTGCGAACGAGGCGGTCTCCGAGGCCGGCGTGGGCTGAGTCATGTAGTCATACGTCGGCACCACGTTCTTATCAAACGTCGCAGGCGCCGTCCCGCTAGCCGGGAATACCTCGTTCTTATGCAGGTAGGTTTGCCACACTAGCAGCGGATAATTGCCGTTGCTGTCTGGTTTGATGCTGGCAAAGTCAGCAGTGACGTCGGGCCTGCCCCGGACGCCCGAGGTCGCTGGCTCCAGGGCGGGCCAGTTCAGTGCGATGAATTCGTTCCAGGCAAAGACTGCCAAGGTCGGAATGTCGGTAGTAGTCCCGCCCGCTACGTCGTGCGGCACATCGGGACTAATGAAATTAGGTGGAAGAACGATCTGGGCAGACACAGGCTGGGTCGCCGCCAACATCCCTATCGTAGGCAAGACGATGGACAGGCACAGACAGGCGGTTACGGATCCTCTGAACATGCTCGTTTCCTCATTGCGTCCGAAGTTGAGAAGACTCGGGTCTCGTTATGATTTGCTTTTACCGAATCCAAACGCCATGTCAACGACAGCCAGCGGGCCCATGTACGACAGATTATTACAATGTCGGGGCGTTGCAGGTTATTACTGGCTTGAAGCGTTGCACTTCCATGACAAAATGTATTCGACCGAGAGGCAGGACCGGGCGAAGGGCGGACCTTAGCGGACGCGAATCAATTCGGGCAAAAGATCCTCGACCACCATGCCAGGGCCGGCCAGCACCGCCGCCCGACCATGCAAATATGCGCCCGCCGAGGCGGCGTCCCAGGCGCTCATCCCCTGGGCAAGCAGGCCACCGATCACCCCCGACAATACATCGCCGGCGCCGGCCGTCGCCAGCCAAGGCGGCGCCGAGAGGTTGATGGCGGCTTTCCCATCCGGCGCGGCCACGACCGTGTCGGCGCCCTTCAGCAGCACCACGGCGCCGGTGCGTTTCGCGGCCGCGCGGGCTGCCGACAGCCGGTCCGGAGCGATATCGCCGAACACCCGGGCAAACTCGCCCGCGTGTGGCGTCAGCACGGCAGCTCCCCTCAACCCATCAGGACTGCCCGCGAATGCCGAAAACACGTCGGCGTCAGCCACCACCGTCCGCTTCGCCGCTATCAGCGAAGGAAACACGATCCGTGCCTCGTCCGCGCCGAGACCAGGGCCGCACACCCAGAACGCGCGCCGCTTATCGGCCAGCAGGCTCGGCAGATCAGCCTCGCTGACCAGCAATCCGGGTTCGCCACCCCGATACACCGAAGCCGATCCGCGCGCCGCGATCGTTACCATGCCGGCGCCTGCTCGCCGAGCCGCCTCGGCTGCCAGACGGGAGGCTCCTGTCATCTCGGCACCGCCGACCACCGTGACGTGCCCGCGGCTGTACTTGTGGGCATCGCTCGCCAGCGTCGGCAGCCGCCAAAGCGCCGGCAGGTTG
This sequence comes from uncultured Alphaproteobacteria bacterium, assembly GCA_963758415.1. Classification (GTDB taxonomy): domain Bacteria; phylum Pseudomonadota; class Alphaproteobacteria; order Acetobacterales; family Acetobacteraceae; genus Rhodopila. Next base: position 680,992 of record CAVWVL010000003.1, read on the forward strand.
GCGAAGGTGTCCGGCTTGATCGCGGGCAGCACACTGTCCGGGATGCCGATGTCAGCCAGCTCGATCCGGCCGCAAAGGTCCCGCCCGGGAAGCAGCAGGTGACCCGGCTTCAGACGGAAGAACGTCACCGTCATCTCGGCTCCGGAGGCGTGGCCGCGCACCAGTCCGTTGGCGCCGTCGACGCCCGAAGGGACATCGACGGCGACGATGCGGCGTGCCGTCCGCAGTGTCTCGGCCGCGACGCCGTCCACGGGACGGGCAAGACCGGCGCCAAAAACCGCGTCGACCACCAGATGCGCCCGCTCAGCCTCCGCGGGAGTGAACGGAACTATCGGGCCATGCCACAGCCTGGCGGCGGCCTCCGCGTCCGATCCCCCCCGCGGCGGAGCCAGCGCGGCCAGACACACCGGCCAGCCGTCCTGCCGCAGCAGCCGAGCCACGACGTAGCCGTCACCGCCGTTGTTTCCCGGGCCGGCGAGGACGAGAACCTGGCACGGGCTGGCATGTCGCTTGATCGCGCGAGCGACCGCTCGACCGGCGGCCTCCATCAAACTCGGCCCCGGATGACCTGCCGCGGCCGCCGCGCGGTCTGCCTGTCCCATCTGCGCCGGCGTGAGCAGTGACGCTCGCCAACCCAGGCGCCGGATCAGGTCGGGGTCGAAACTCATGCGGGTTCCCCGGTGGATGAATGCAGTCAGGCGGCCTGTGTCAGCCGCTTCACGAATGCCGAGAACCGGTGGCGGCGCAACTCGCTGCGGGCCTTGTCGTCAGACGTCATGTAATTGAGCTGCACGCTGTAGCGCTGTCCCACGAATTGCCGATGGCCGTGCCAGGTGGTGGGACCATTCGGAAAGACCAGCAGGGTGCCGTTCACCGGCGGGACTTCGACCGCGAAGTCATCCAGGTCGTTTGGTCCACGCAACAGGCGGAGGCAGCCTTCCTGGCGGGTCCAGGCGTCGCTCTGTCGGTTCAGGTAAAGCAGCACCGTCACGCGCTTGGCAAGCAAATCGCAATGGATGCGGCCGTCCCGGTCGCTGGTCCACCCGCGCAGCGTCACCATGGTCGGCGCATCGCTGAGGTCCAGGCCGAACAGCCCCTCGATGGCGGTGCGAAGCCGCGGGCCCTCCATGGCGCTCATGAGGGCTTTCGCGTGCGGGCCGAGGCGAACGGCGTCGATCGGAAACGAGCCGCGCTTACCCAGTGGCGGCAGATCGGCAAGCACTGCGTCGAGCGCGGCGGGCGGCACGAAATCCGGCACCATGACGTGTGGGAAAGGCTCGGTCGCGACCGCCGTCGAGGTCAGCTTCGCGTAATCCAGTTCAATCATGCAAACCTCAATGGCTCCGGCGCCCCCCAGCTCCCCAATGTCATCCTCGGACTTGGTCCGAGCCTGCCCCTGCGAAGGCGGGGGAACCACGTCTTAGGGCCGTACAGGCCTTCATGCATGGCCGCCCTTAGCAGCAAAGCCTCGGTCAGGTCGAGGAGATCGTCCGGCCAATATTCCTCAGGTCTGGGGCGACGCACACGCAAGTCTGGATCGGGCCGGCAGGTCAGCACCGGCATCGACCAACGCACCGGCAAGGCACGACGGCCGTCCGCGGCACCCAGCAGGGCGCCGGCGATCGCGGCATTGGTGTCGGTGTCACCGCCGCATCCCACGGTCTGGATCAACGCGGCCTCGGTCCCGGCGCCGGAGGCCAGATGCAGGAACGCATTCTGCAACGCGATCAGCACCCAGCCCATCTGATGCTGATAATCGTCCGGGGCCACGCCAGCAGCAGCCTGCCGAAGCGCGTGTTGAACCGTCGTTGCGTCCGACCCGGCGGTCGCCGCGGCCCGCATCGCGGCATCAGTCATGCCTTTCCGGTCGGCTCCGGCAACGGCCGCCGCTATGGCCGAGGTGAACGCGGCACAGGCGGCGAGGCAAACCGGATGGGGATGGGAGAGCCGGGAATCCTCCATCGCGGCGCGCGCGGCGTGCTCTGGATCAATGGCCCAGACGCCGATCGGCGCGACCCGCATCAATGACCCATTCGCCTGGCTCGACCGATCGGCCGCTCGGCGCGCGGCGGACGCCTTGTCCACGGTCGTATTCGCCGCCGCGGCAAAGGCCCGCGCCGTGGTGCCGCCACAGTCGAACGGGCTGGAACGATACCAGCGTGCATAAGCGGTGGCCGCCACCTCTGGGTCATATTCGGCCAGCCCCGCGAGGCTGCGTGCCAGCGCTAGGCCAAGCTCCGAGTCATCGGTGGGCTGACCGGCCAGCGTCTGCCAGACCGGACTGACCGCCAGATCCCGCACCCCCGCTGGATACTCGGCGCGAATGTCCCTGGCCGAGCGGAACTCCACCTGACTGCCCAGGCTGTCGCCAATCACCAGCCCAAGCATGCAGCCGAACGCCCGGTCCAGCCGCAGGCCCTCGCTCGGCCGAGGCCAGCCTAGCGTGACCCGGGCCTGTCGCGCCGACTCCGGGCTGCGCCGCCACGAGCGGTTCCGCAAGACGGTGACAGCTTCGGGCGCACCGCCGAAACAGGCCGACGGTCTGCTGTCGCCGTGCTCGTCATAGGTAACGGGCAGACCGTCCTCGGTCAGCAGCACCCCGCCCGCGGCGGTCAGCAGCGCATGACCGGCGGCGATGTCATGCGCGTTGACCGGCCGCAGCGTCACCGTCGCGATGCCATCCCCCACCGCGACCCGGGCGAGACGGTACGCAATCGACGGCAACGGCATGAACCGCGCCGGGGCACACGCCGTCGCGTTCCACACCGGCCGCTGCCAGGCACCATGGTTGAGGAACACCACATCCTCGGCCGCAAGCCTGCGCGTGCTCAGGTCGATGTCCACTGCTTCGCCATTGCGGGTGATGCCGCCGCCGTTCGCCCAGGCGATCAGGTCCGGCCCGCGGTCGGCGCACAGCGGCGCGAATACGACCCCGAGCACCGGCGTACCCTCGCAGAGGAGGCCGACTGAGACGGCGCTTCCTCGGCGACCTTCCAGGAAGGCGCGGGTACCATCGTGCGGATCGACTACCCAGCAGTAACCGTTTGCCTCTGCCGCGAGCACACCTGCTTCCTCGCCAACGAAACGGGCCGGGAGCAGCGTCGTCAAATGGCCGCGCAGGAACAGTTCGATTTCATGGTCGATCGGCGCGGTATTCTGGTCGGTGAAACGAGGCCCGTCGGGCCGGCTGAACTCGGCGGCCAGCGTGGCTCCGGCCTGTCGCACCAACTCGATGACGGATGGCAGGATTTCGCCGGGTGTCGGCAGGTGGGACGAGCGGGAAGCAGGGCCGGAAGGAGGCTCGGAAGGGGTTAATGAGTGCATGAGGTCTGATACACTATTCAGCGGACCGATAGGCCCGCTATGTCACAATCCTCGCCGGCCGAAGACCGCGCTAGGTTTCCGCCTGTGGACGCGGTATCAGCATGGCCGCTCGCCATGGATAGTTCCACTCCGCCCTACCTCAGACGGCAGACCGGCCCTTTGCCGGCCTACCAAGCCTTGGTCGCCGCCGGCAATCTTGTGCCTGATCCCGCCCAGGTCGCGGCAGCCGAGCGTCTGCAGGACCTGTGGGAGCGGCTGCGTGGCTACGATCCGGAGGCGGCCGCAGGCGACTCGGGGGGCGGCGGTTTGTTGTCGCGCTTGCTGCGCCGGCGCCACGCCGAGGAGTATGTCCCGACCGGTCTGTATCTTGTGGGAGAGGTTGGCCGCGGAAAGTCCATGCTCATGGATATGTTTTTCGATGCCGCCGATGTCCGGCGCAAGCAGCGCATCCATTTCCATCGCTTCATGCAGAACGTGCATGCGAATGTCCATGCATGGAAACAGGCCAACCCTGCTGGCACGGACCCGATTCCGCCGCTTGCCAACAGCATCGCCGCCGAGTCCGCGCTGCTGTGTTTCGATGAATTCCAGGTCAACGACATTGCCGATGCCATGATCCTGGGCCGGTTGTTCCAGGGCCTGTTCGACCGCGGTGTTGTCGTTGTCGCAACCTCCAACACGGCGCCGGACGACCTGTTCGAGGGGCGCCCCGGCCGAGACGCGTTCCTGCCGTTCATCGCCCTGATGAAGCAGCGGCTTGAGGTGCTGGTGTTGCCAGGCTCCCGCGACTACCGCCGAGAACGGCTACGGACCCTGCGGACTTGGCATGTACCGCCGAATGAGCAGTCCCGGCGAGAGCTGGATGCCGCGTTCGACAAGCTCTCCGACGGTGCCGAGCCGGCCTCGATCACGCTGACGGTGATGGGCCGCGCGGTGACAGTTCCCCAGGCAGCCGGCGGCGTGGCTCGCTTCGATTTCGATCGGCTGTGCAACACCGCCCTCGGTGCCGGGGATTACCTGGCCATCGCGACCAATTTTCACACGCTGATCCTGGACGGCATTCCGCGGTTATCGCCTGAGAATTTCGATCAGGCACGGCGGTTCATCGTGCTGGTGGATACGCTGTATGATCAGCGGGTGAAGCTGATTGCGTCCGCCGAAGCAAGGCCAGACCGGCTCTACGAACATGGCAGGGACGCCAAAATGTTCGAGCGCACCGCCTCGCGCCTGGACGAGATGCAAAGCCAGGACTGGCTGGAGCTGGCGCGCGTGCGGTAAATGTCGACCTGTCGCCCAGCCCTCGCGGCCTAAATGGGTGTGTTTCGCCCGACCAGCGTCCGGACCGCCGCTTCGACCGCGCCAAGATCGTTCGGCAGCACGACAAATCGCTCTTCCCGGTCGAGCAGGTCGGCCATCCTGGGCGGCAGTGCCGGCCGAAAACCGGTGGCACGTTCCATCGCCTCGGGGAACTTCGCAGGATGCGCTGTCGCCATCGCAACGGTTGGCACCCGGGTTCCTTCCGCGATACCGGCAGGAAAGGCGCGGGCAGCGGCGATACCGATCGCGGTATGCGGATCGGCGAGGTAACCGCAGGCGGCGTGGAGGCGTCTGATCTCTGCCTCGGTTCCCGCATCGTCCAGCCTGAAAGCATGAAACCGCTGGCGTGCCCGGTGCCAGACGGGATCGGCGACAGTCATCCGCCCTGTTTCACGAAAGCCGAGCATCGTGGAACTGGTTGCCAGCGGATCGCGGTCCAGCAGCTCGAACAGGATGCGCTCGAAGTTGGAGCTGACCTGGATGTCCATACTGGGCGAGATCGATGGCTCGACAGGCATGATCGACATGTCATTGGACTGCAAAAATCTTGTCAGGATGTCGTTGCGGTTTGATCCAATCACCAGCCGAGGCACTGGCAGCCCCATGCGGCATGCGGCCCATGCCGCGAAAACGTTGCCAAAATTCCCGGTGGGCACGCTGAAGGCAACCTCCCGGTCCGGTGCACCCAGCGCCAGAGCCGCCGCCGCGTAGTAAGGGATTTGCGCCGCGATGCGTGCCCAGTTGATCGAGTTCACCGCCGACAGCCGCATCTCCTGCCGGAAGCGTGTATCGGCGAACATCGCCTTAACCAGGTCCTGGCAGTCGTCGAAATTGCCCTCGACCGCGATATTGCCGACATTGGCAGCGGTCACCGTCGTCATCTGGCGGCGCTGTACCACGCTGGTACGGCCGTGTGGGTGCAGGATCATGATGTCGATGCGGTCGCGCCCGGCACAGGCCTCGATGGCGGCGGATCCGGTATCGCCGGACGTGGCGCCGACGATCGTCACGCGCGTGTTGCGCTGTTTCAGCACATAATCAAACAGGCGACCCAGAACCTGCATCGCCAGGTCCTTGAAGGCCAGCGTCGGCCCGTGGAACAGCTCCTGCGTGAAAAGGTTGGTCTCCAGTTGCACCAGCGGCACGACCGCCGGGTGGCCGAAGCCGGCATAGGACTCTCGGCATATTGTCTCCAGCGTGGCGAACGGCACCGAGCCGCCGACGAACGGCTGCATGATCCGAGCGGCCAGCTTGTGGTAGGGCAAGCCCCGCATCGCGCGCCAGTCCGTCTGGCTGAAGTGCGGCCAGGTTTCCGGCACAAACAGACCGCCATCCTCGGCCAGTCCGGCGAGCAGGACATCGGCGAACTCGCGTGCGGGCGCCTGCCCGCGGGTGGATACATAGCGCATCATCGCGTTCTACGCCGGCGAAGCCCGCTCGGGGAGGGACGATTTTTCGTCGCGTCCGCAATCGAATGGCGCTTGTCCCAGACGGCTCCGCCGAGTCCGCCAACCGAGCACTCCGCGGAACGCGTGCGCAACCGTCGTTGCAATGACCGGTTTGCTCGTCGTCCTGGCGCGCCGCACCGAGTTGTCTCCAATACGTGATGGGAAATAATGCACCTCAATCCGGGAATTCACGATTAGGGACGCAGGATTAACGCGATGATGACCACCGACTAATATCACTGGTGTAACAGGCGTAACTCAGAAGCGACGATCTGCCCTCGAAAGCCTCAGATTTTTGGGTCGGAGGCGGGCGGCGCGATGAATCCGAGCACAGGGATGCGAGGATTGCACAGTTCCACGTCAGCCGAGCTCATAGGCGGATTGCTACGCGAATGGCGGCGCAGGCGTCGCATGAGCCAGCTCGATCTTGCCTGCGATGCTGACATCTCCACCAAGCATCTCAGCTTCCTCGAGACCGGACGATCGCGGCCAAGCCGGGAGATGCTGCAGCGCCTCGCCGAGTGCCTCGACGTTCCGTTGCGCGTCAGGAACGCCATGCTCTCCGCCGCCGGTTTCGAACCGGTGTTCCCGCAACGTACTTTTGATGATCCGGCGCTGGCTTTTGCCCGTCGCGACGTGGAAACAATGCTGGCCGCGCACGAGCCAAACCCCGCCGTGGCACTCGATCGTCACTGGGTCATACTGTCGTCGAACCGGGCGGTGGCGAGCCTGGTGGCCGGGGCGGAGCCAATCGTATTGCGGCCGCCAGTCAATCTGTTGCGGCTATTCCTGCATCCGGCCGGACTCGCCTCCCGCATCGTCAACCTTATGGAGTGGCGGGCTCAGATCGTCGCTCGCTTGCGTCGCCAGATCGAGGCTAGCGGCGACACCGGCTTGATCGATCTGCTCGAGGAAATCCGGAATTATCCCGGCCCACCCGAAACCACATCCTCGCTGTCCAGACCAATAGGTTCCCGCCCGCTCGGCGCCGGATCCCGCGATGTGCGCGATCTCGACGACGCAGCGCACGGCATCGCGATTCCCCTCCAACTCGTGACTATCGACGGCACTCTCTCGCTCTTTAGCGCCACGACGCGGTTCGGCATGCCCGCCGACATCACCCTGGCGGAGCTGACCATCGAGGCGTTCTTGCCCGCCGACCAACTGACCGCGGAGAGTCTGCAGCGAAATGCGCAGCGGACACCCGCGCAGGAGCGGCCAGCTTCGGCGGCCGACGATCGTCGGCGTGTCGCGCAGGCCTGAAACGGTCGGGTTCAGGTGTAGTTCGGCGGAGCCGCCAGCAGGACACGATTGATCCGTTGCATTGCCACGAAGGTTTCCCGCCAGGCCTTCGCGAAGACGTCGGCTTTCACGCCGCGTTGCGAGAGAATCTCGCCGATTTGCGCCACGTTTCTGCTGCCGTCGATTAGCGGCAGGATCGCGGACGCGAGAGCCGGCAGTGCGATGGGAACCCGCAAGCCATCGAAAGTGACCGGCAATGTGCCGTCGGGCCGGATACCGCGCATCAGCTCCTCTCCGGACACTTCCCGGCATACCGGCACGGCGTCCTCGGCAAAGGGATCCTTACCGCCGGCGGGATCAGTCGCCCGCACGCAATAGACAATATGCACAGCCATGTTTCCAGCCAGTGCTTCAGCCACGGCGGCGCGTTTGGTCGAGTTCATGGCATCCAGGCGAGCACGCAGTTTCGCGTCTGGCAGCATGGCAACAGGGTCGTAACGGATCGGCTCCACCCAGCAGCTCACGCGCAATCCCGCCTGTTTCAGCAGACCGTCGAGTTGGAGGACGGTGAAAGCCTGGTCGCGCGGGTTCAGCAACAGATCGTAAAGCCCGGCGTCGCCGCCGCTGATATGGTCGTCGAAATGCCGGTTCTGTAGCAGCCACTGCGTTTGCGGCAAATGCCGCATCACCCGGCGCGCGACATCCAGCCGCGGTTGTGGTGCTTCGTCCGCCGGGGCCAGCATCCGCAAGCCTTCCTGCACCATGTAGACGCCGGTGCGGCCATGTGGCGCATAGACCATCAGCCCCAGACCGCCGCCCGGGGCGAGGACAGAGAGCAGCGCGCACAGACCCTCGATTGGATCGGGCAGGTGGTGCAGCACGCCGCAGCAGTCGATGTAATCGAATGGCCCAAGTCCTGACCCGGGTAGGTCAAGCAGCGAACGCTGCTCCCAGACGATATTGGTCAGGCCGCGCACCGACGCCCTGGCTCGGGCGATATCCATCGCCGCACCCGAACGATCGAGCCACGTCACCTGGCCGGTGCGCCCGAGACGCGCCATCTGCTGCGCCAGCATGATCGTCGCGTCCCCGGTGCCTCCGCCTGCCATCAGGGCCCGCAGCGGCTGGGTCGACGGCCTGGTGGCACCGAACACCCAGTAGTCGATCTCGCGCAGGTGGCTGGGACTGCCGACGATCAGGCGCTTGGCCTCATCACGCGGGTCGCGTCTCGGGTAGGGATAGGCTTCGTATTGGTCGGCAAGCTGGCGGTCCGTTGCGTCGGTCATGAATCGGGCATAGACCGCCGCGATGGTTCGAGTTCAAGCCCGGGCGCGTGGATATTTCGGCATCGGCTCGGAGGGCGTGTCAAAATCGGCCAATGTTGGGGCGTTGCTGCGCACCGGCCACGCCTTCGGCGCGGCATTCTGTTTCACCATCGGCACCGGATGGGATGCCCGGGCGGCCCGCACCGCCGATACCGCTGATACGCCATCGCATGTGCCGGTGTGGCGATTCGCCGGGTTGGCCGAAGTCTCGCTGCCGCGTGGTTGTGCTCTCGTGGGGATCGAGTTGCTCGACGACGCAGTTGACCTGCCGTCATTCCGCCATCCGCTGAACGCTGCCTATGTGCTCGGGCCGGAGCGCGCCGGGCTATCCGCGGGGTTGTTGAACCGATGCGATCACGTCGTGCGTATCCCCACTCGGTTTGCCCTGAACCTGGCGGTGGCGGGAGCACTCGTGCTCTATGACCGGTTGCTGCAACACGGCCGCTTCGCCGACCGGCCAGTTGGCAGCATGGGCAGGGTGGTGCCCGCCATCGTGCCGACCGGCCATGGCTCACCCCGCGTCCGCCGGACCATGCCGAACTGGATGGCGACTGACCTAGGCGCCGAGGATTGAGGGTTTAGGAGCACCGGAGCGCAGCTATTCCGCACCCTCCCGTCAGCGTAGATGAAGCGGGGGCTGAGGCGGCGGAGCACCGGGTCCGGCGGTTCCCTATCCCAAGCCGCGGCTTGCTCGGACGTTTGTATATATCGTCATGAGACTACAGCTTGAAACTGAAAAGCTGAAATCATGAGCTATATCGCTAAAGTCGGCAATGGGGGCAAAACCGCCGGCAGCCTCGTCGATCAGACGGGCTGCCCGCGGCATCGTTCAGGGAGTGGCGAGGTCGCGCGACAGCGACGACGCCCTGCGCTCCCAGCCCGACATCACTGAAGCCGGATTGAACCGAACCGCGGGCCGCGGAGGCTAGCGGTATTGTGTGGTCTGTGCCGCTGCGCGCGCGGCGAGCGTGGCGCGGTCCGGACAGGCCGATGGCGTGTTGCCGGATGCACAAGCGATCAAGGACGTGGTGTCAATTGCGTGCTGACGACGCGGAAGGCGCCCCAACATGCACCAAGGAGCCTGCCGATCGGCGAAGTCGGCCACATCGCATGACGTTGCTAACGAAGGTCAGAGGCCTTGTCGCCCATCGCGTTCATCTGCGCACCGGTGAACACTTCCTGGTTCACATTGAAGTAGCCCACCTGTGCCGTCGTGAGCGCAACGATCTGCGCTGTTGTAAGCGCGACAATTTGGGCTGTCTGGAAAGCCTGAATATCAGTTGATGTGAGCATCTGGATATCGGCTGTCGTAAGCGCGGCGATCTGCGCGGTTAATAGGGCCCTGATCTGATCCGTCCCTAACGCCATCGCTGCACTGGTCGACAGGCCGCTGATCGCCGACGTCGTTAGATATTGGAATTCTATCGCTGGCAGCCCAAGCACGTTGTCGCTCAGCGCCATCACCTGACCCGAGCTGAGGCCAGGCAGCGCGGCGGTGGCGAGGGCGGCGATGCCGGCGGTGCCGAGGGCGGTGATGTTCTGGGTGCCGAAGGCGGCGAGCTGGGCGGAGGACAGCACGGCGATCTGGGCGGTGCCGAGGGCGGCGACGTCGGCGGTGGAGAAGGCGGCGACGGTGGCGGTGGTGAGGCCCTTGATCTGGCTGGAGGACAGCGCGGCGATCTGGGCGGTGGCGAGGCCGGACACCTCGGCGGTGGTCAGCGCGGCGAGCTGGGCGGTGTTGAGGTTGGCGAAGGCGGCGGTGGTGAGGGCGAGGATGTTCTGCGTGCCGAGGCCGACGATGGCGGCGGTGCCGAGGCCGGCGACCTGGGCCGAGTTGAGCGTGCTGACCTGGCTGGTGCCGAGGGCGGCGGCCTCGGCCGAGCTGAGGCCAGGCAGCGCGGCGGTGGCGAGGGCGGCGATGCCGGCGGTGCCGAGGGCGGTGATGTTCTGGGTGCCGAAGGCGGCGAGCTGGGCGGAGGACAGCACGGCGATCTGGGCGGTGCCGAGGGCGGCGACGTCGGCGGTGGAGAAGGCGGCGACGGTGGCGGTGGTGAGGCCCTTGATCTGGCTGGAGGACAGCGCGGCGATCTGGGCGGTGCCGAGGCCGGACACCTCGGCGGTGGTCAGCGCGGCGAGCTGGGCGGTGTTGAGGTTGGCGAAGGCGGCGGTGGTGAGGGCGAGGATGTTCTGCGTGCCGAGGCCGACGATGGCGGCGGTGCCGAGGCCGGCGACCTGGGCCGAGTTGAGCATGCTGACCTGGCTGGTGCCGAGGGCGGCGGCCTCGGCCGAGCTGAGGCCAGGCAGCGCGGCGGTGGCGAGGGCGGCGATGCCGGCGGTGCCGAGGGCGGTGATGTTCTGGGTGCCGAAGGCGGCGAGCTGGGCGGAGGACAGCACGGCGATCTGGGCGGTGCCGAGGGCGGCGACGTCGGCGGTGGAGAAGGCGGCGACGGTGGCGGTGGTGAGGCCCTTGATCTGGCTGGAGGACAGCGCGGCGATCTGGGCGGTGCCGAGGCCGGACACCTCGGCGGTGGTCAGCGCGGCGAGCTGGGCGGTGTTGAGGTTGGCGAAGGCGGCGGTGGTGAGGGCGAGGATGTTCTGCGTGCCGAGGCCGACGATGGCGGCGGTGCCGAGGCCGGCGACCTGGGCCGAGTTGAGCGTGCTGACCTGATCGGTGCCGAGGGCGGCGGCCTCGGCCGAGCTGAGGCCAGGCAGCGCGGCGGTGGCGAGGGCGGCGATGCCGGCGGTGCCGAGGGCGGTGATGTTCTGGGTGCCGAAGGCGGCGAGCTGGGCGGAGGACAGCACGGCGATCTGGGCGGTGCCGAGGGCGGCGACGTCGGCGGTGGAGAAGGCGGCGACGGTGGCGGTGGTGAGGCCCTTGATCTGGCTGGAGGACAGCGCGGCGATCTGGGCGGTGCCGAGGCCGGACACCTCGGCGGTGGTCAGCGCGGCGAGCTGGGCGGTGTTGAGGTTGGCGAAGGCGGCGGTGGTGAGGGCGAGGATGTTCTGCGTGCCGAGGCCGACGATGGCGGCGGTGCCGAGGCCGGCGACCTGGGCCGAGTTGAGCGTGCTGACCTGATCGGTGCCGAGGGCGGCGGCCTCGGCCGAGCTGAGGCCAGGCAGCGCGGCGGTGGCGAGGGCGGCGATGCCGGCGGTGCCGAGGGCGGTGATGTTCTGGGTGCCGAAGGCGGCGAGCTGGGCGGAGGACAGCACGGCGATCTGGGCGGTGCCGAGGGCGGCGACGTCGGCGGTGGAGAAGGCGGCGACGGTGGCGGTGGTGAGGCCCTTGATCTGGCTGGAGGACAGCGCGGCGATCTGGGCGGTGGCGAGGCCGGACACCTCGGCGGTGGTCAGCGCGGCGAGCTGGGCGGTGTTGAGGTTGGCGAAGGCGGCGGTGGTGAGGGCGAGGATGTTCTGCGTGCCGAGGCCGACGATGGCGGCGGTGCCGAGGCCGGCGACCTGGGCCGAGTTGAGCGTGCTGACCTGATCGGTGCCGAGGGCGGCGGCCTCGGCCGAGCTGAGGCCAGGCAGCGCGGCGGTGGCGAGGGCGGCGATGCCGGCGGTGCCGAGGGCGGTGATGTTCTGGGTGCCGAAGGCGGCGAGCTGGGCGGAGGACAGCACGGCGATCTGGGCGGTGCCGAGGGCGGCGACGTCGGCGGTGGAGAAGGCGGCGACGGTGGCGGTGGTGAGGCCCTTGATCTGGCTGGAGGACAGCGCGGCGATCTGGGCGGTGCCGAGGCCGGACACCTCGGCGGTGGTCAGCGCGGCGAGCTGGGCGGTGTTGAGGTTGGCGAAGGCGGCGGTGGTGAGGGCGAGGATGTTCTGCGTGCCGAGGCCGACGATGGCGGCGGTGCCGAGGCCGGCGACCTGGGCCGAGTTGAGCGTGCTGACCTGATCGGTGCCGAGGGCGGCGGCCTCGGCCGAGCTGAGGCCAGGCAGCGCGGCGGTGGCGAGGGCGGCGATGCCGGCGGTGCCGAGGGCGGTGATGTTCTGGGTGCCGAAGGCGGCGAGCTGGGCGGAGGACAGCACGGCGATCTGGGCGGTGCCGAGGGCGGCGACGTCGGCGGTGGAGAAGGCGGCGACGGTGGCGGTGGTGAGGCCCTTGATCTGGCTGGAGGACAGCGCGGCGATCTGGGCGGTGCCGAGGCCGGACACCTCGGCGGTGGTCAGCGCGGCGAGCTGGGCGGTGTTGAGGTTGGCGAAGGCGGCGGTGGTGAGGGCGAGGATGTTCTGCGTGCCGAGGCCGACGATGGCGGCGGTGCCGAGGCCGGCGACCTGGGCCGAGTTGAGCGTGCTGACCTGATCGGTGCCGAGGGCGGCGGCCTCGGCCGAGCTGAGGCCAGGCAGCGCGGCGGTGGCGAGGGCGGCGATGCCGGCGGTGCCGAGGGCGGTGATGTTCTGGGTGCCGAAGGCGGCGAGCTGGGCGGAGGACAGCACGGCGATCTGGGCGGTGCCGAGGGCGGCGACGTCGGCGGTGGAGAAGGCGGCGACGGTGGCGGTGGTGAGGCCCTTGATCTGGCTGGAGGACAGCGCGGCGATCTGGGCGGTGCCGAGGCCGGACACCTCGGCGGTGGTCAGCGCGGCGAGCTGGGCGGTGTTGAGGTTGGCGAAGGCGGCGGTGGTGAGGGCGAGGATGTTCTGCGTGCCGAGGCCGACGATGGCGGCGGTGCCGAGGCCGGCGACCTGGGCCGAGTTGAGCGTGCTGACCTGATCGGTGCCGAGGGCGGCGGCCTCGGCCGAGCTGAGGCCAGGCAGCGCGGCGGTGGCGAGGGCGGCGATGCCGGCGGTGCCGAGGGCGGTGATGTTCTGGGTGCCGAAGGCGGCGAGCTGGGCGGAGGACAGCACGGCGATCTGGGCGGTGCCGAGGGCGGCGACGTCGGCGGTGGAGAAGGCGGCGACGGTGGCGGTGGTGAGGCCCTTGATCTGGCTGGAGGACAGCGCGGCGATCTGGGCGGTGCCGAGGCCGGACACCTCGGCGGTGGTCAGCGCGGCGAGCTGGGCGGTGTTGAGGTTGGCGAAGGCGGCGGTGGTGAGGGCGAGGATGTTCTGCGTGCCGAGGCCGACGATGGCGGCGGTGCCGAGGCCGGCGACCTGGGCCGAGTTGAGCGTGCTGACCTGGCTGGTGCCGAGGGCGGCGGCCTCGGCCGAGCTGAGGCCAGGCAGCGCGGCGGTGGCGAGGGCGGCGATGCCGGCGGTGCCGAGGGCGGTGATGTTCTGGGTGCCGAAGGCGGCGAGCTGGGCGGAGGACAGCACGGCGATCTGGGCGGTGCCGAGGGCGGCGACGTCGGCGGTGGAGAAGGCGGCGACGGTGGCGGTGGTGAGGCCCTTGATCTGGCTGGAGGACAGCGCGGCGATCTGGGCGGTGCCGAGGCCGGACACCTCGGCGGTGGTCAGCGCGGCGAGCTGGGCGGTGTTGAGGTTGGCGAAGGCGGCGGTGGTGAGGGCGAGGATGTTCTGCGTGCCGAGGCCGACGATGGCGGCGGTGCCGAGGCCGGCGACCTGGGCCGAGTTGAGCGTGCTGACCTGGCTGGTGCCGAGGGCGGCGGCCTCGGCCGAGCTGAGGCCAGGCAGCGCGGCGGTGGCGAGGGCGGCGATGCCGGCGGTGCCGAGGGCGGTGATGTTCTGGGTGCCGAAGGCGGCGAGCTGGGCGGAGGACAGCACGGCGATCTGGGCGGTGCCGAGGGCGGCGACGTCGGCGGTGGAGAAGGCGGCGACGGTGGCGGTGGTGAGGCCCTTGATCTGGCTGGAGGACAGCGCGGCGATCTGGGCGGTGCCGAGGCCGGACACCTCGGCGGTGGTCAGCGCGGCGAGCTGGGCGGTGTTGAGGTTGGCGAAGGCGGCGGTGGTGAGGGCGAGGATGTTCTGCGTGCCGAGGCCGACGATGGCGGCGGTGCCGAGGCCGGCGACCTGGGCCGAGTTGAGCATGCTGACCTGGCTGGTGCCGAGGGCGGCGGCCTCGGCCGAGCTGAGGCCAGGCAGCGCGGCGGTGGCGAGGGCGGCGATGCCGGCGGTGCCGAGGGCGGTGATGTTCTGGGTGCCGAAGGCGGCGAGCTGGGCGGAGGACAGCACGGCGATCTGGGCGGTGCCGAGGGCGGCGACGTCGGCGGTGGAGAAGGCGGCGACGGTGGCGGTGGTGAGGCCCTTGATCTGGCTGGAGGACAGCGCGGCGATCTGGGCGGTGCCGAGGCCGGACACCTCGGCGGTGGTCAGCGCGGCGAGCTGGGCGGTGTTGAGGTTGGCGAAGGCGGCGGTGGTGAGGGCGAGGATGTTCTGCGTGCCGAGGCCGACGATGGCGGCGGTGCCGAGGCCGGCGACCTGGGCCGAGTTGAGCGTGCTGACCTGATCGGTGCCGAGGGCGGCGGCCTCGGCCGAGCTGAGGCCAGGCAGCGCGGCGGTGGCGAGGGCGGCGATGCCGGCGGTGCCGAGGGCGGTGATGTTCTGGGTGCCGAAGGCGGCGAGCTGGGCGGAGGACAGCACGGCGATCTGGGCGGTGCCGAGGGCGGCGACGTCGGCGGTGGAGAAGGCGGCGACGGTGGCGGTGGTGAGGCCCTTGATCTGGCTGGAGGACAGCGCGGCGATCTGGGCGGTGCCGAGGCCGGACACCTCGGCGGTGGTCAGCGCGGCGAGCTGGGCGGTGTTGAGGTTGGCGAAGGCGGCGGTGGTGAGGGCGAGGATGTTCTGCGTGCCGAGGCCGACGATGGCGGCGGTGCCGAGGCCGGCGACCTGGGCCGAGTTGAGCGTGCTGACCTGACCGGTGCCGAGGGCGGCGGCCTCGGCCGAGCTGAGGCCAGGCAGCGCGGCGGTGGCGAGGGCGGCGATGCCGGCGGTGCCGAGGGCGGTGATGTTCTGGGTGCCGAAGGCGGCGAGCTGGGCGGAGGACAGCACGGCGATCTGGGCGGTGCCGAGGGCGGCGACGTCGGCGGTGGAGAAGGCGGCGACGGTGGCGGTGGTGAGGCCCTTGATCTGGCTGGAGGACAGCGCGGCGATCTGGGCGGTGGCGAGGCCGGACACCTCGGCGGTGGTCAGCGCGGCGAGCTGGGCGGTGTTGAGGTTGGCGAAGGCGGCGGTGGTGAGGGCGAGGATGTTCTGCGTGCCGAGGCCGACGATGGCGGCGGTGCCGAGGCCGGCGACCTGGGCCGAGTTGAGCGTGCTGACCTGATCGGTGCCGAGGGCGGCGGCCTCGGCCGAGCTGAGGCCAGGCAGCGCGGCGGTGGCGAGGGCGGCGATGCCGGCGGTGCCGAGGGCGGTGATGTTCTGGGTGCCGAAGGCGGCGAGCTGGGCGGAGGACAGCACGGCGATCTGGGCGGTGCCGAGGGCGGCGACGTCGGCGGTGGAGAAGGCGGCGACGGTGGCGGTGGTGAGGCCCTTGATCTGGCTGGAGGACAGCGCGGCGATCTGGGCGGTGCCGAGGCCGGACACCTCGGCGGTGGTCAGCGCGGCGAGCTGGGCGGTGTTGAGGTTGGCGAAGGCGGCGGTGGTGAGGGCGAGGATGTTCTGCGTGCCGAGGCCGACGATGGCGGCGGTGCCGAGGCCGGCGACCTGGGCCGAGTTGAGCGTGCTGACCTGATCGGTGCCGAGGGCGGCGGCCTCGGCCGAGCTGAGGCCAGGCAGCGCGGCGGTGGCGAGGGCGGCGATGCCGGCGGTGCCGAGGGCGGTGATGTTCTGGGTGCCGAAGGCGGCGAGCTGGGCGGAGGACAGCACGGCGATCTGGGCGGTGCCGAGGGCGGCGACGTCGGCGGTGGAGAAGGCGGCGACGGTGGCGGTGGTGAGGCCCTTGATCTGGCTGGAGGACAGCGCGGCGATCTGGGCGGTGCCGAGGCCGGACACCTCGGCGGTGGTCAGCGCGGCGAGCTGGGCGGTGTTGAGGTTGGCGAAGGCGGCGGTGGTGAGGGCGAGGATGTTCTGCGTGCCGAGGCCGACGATGGCGGCGGTGCCGAGGCCGGCGACCTGGGCCGAGTTGAGCGTGCTGACCTGATCGGTGCCGAGGGCGGCGGCCTCGGCCGAGCTGAGGCCAGGCAGCGCGGCGGTGGCGAGGGCGGCGATGCCGGCGGTGCCGAGGGCGGTGATGTTCTGGGTGCCGAAGGCGGCGAGCTGGGCGGAGGACAGCACGGCGATCTGGGCGGTGCCGAGGGCGGCGACGTCGGCGGTGGAGAAGGCGGCGACGGTGGCGGTGGTGAGGCCCTTGATCTGGCTGGAGGACAGCGCGGCGATCTGGGCGGTGCCGAGGCCGGACACCTCGGCGGTGGTCAGCGCGGCGAGCTGGGCGGTGTTGAGGTTGGCGAAGGCGGCGGTGGTGAGGGCGAGGATGTTCTGCGTGCCGAGGCCGACGATGGCGGCGGTGCCGAGGCCGGCGACCTGGGCCGAGTTGAGCGTGCTGACCTGATCGGTGCCGAGGGCGGCGGCCTCGGCCGAGCTGAGGCCAGGCAGCGCGGCGGTGGCGAGGGCGGCGATGCCGGCGGTGCCGAGGGCGGTGATGTTCTGGGTGCCGAAGGCGGCGAGCTGGGCGGAGGACAGCACGGCGATCTGGGCGGTGCCGAGGGCGGCGACGTCGGCGGTGGAGAAGGCGGCGACGGTGGCGGTGGTGAGGCCCTTGATCTGGCTGGAGGACAGCGCGGCGATCTGGGCGGTGCCGAGGCCGGACACCTCGGCGGTGGTCAGCGCGGCGAGCTGGGCGGTGTTGAGGTTGGCGAAGGCGGCGGTGGTGAGGGCGAGGATGTTCTGCGTGCCGAGGCCGACGATGGCGGCGGTGCCGAGGCCGGCGACCTGGGCCGAGTTGAGCGTGCTGACCTGGCTGGTGCCGAGGGCGGCGGCCTCGGCCGAGCTGAGGCCAGGCAGCGCGGCGGTGGCGAGGGCGGCGATGCCGGCGGTGCCGAGGGCGGTGATGTTCTGGGTGCCGAAGGCGGCGAGCTGGGCGGAGGACAGCACGGCGATCTGGATAGTAGTCAGGCTCGCTATATCTGCCGTACCGAGACCCGAAATGAAGCTTGTCGAAAGCGTTGCGATAGTCGATGTCGACAGACCTGATAAAGACATAAAAGTCTATCTCCAACAAAAGGAGCCTATGACGATTTTCCGCCATACCAATGTGTTCTTTCGACTATCTTGAGGTACAGTTATCAACAGACTATTAACGACGCAGGATTTCCGTCACTATTTTATCGTCCATTTGATGTCTCCTATTGGGATTGCCCCACCTCGGGGGCAGGAAACGCCGAAATACGGGCACAGGGCCCGCGTCCTTTCGCTACCGGCAATTCGGCACAAGGTGGCGCGAGGCGGGCCCAAGGGAACCGCTCGGCGACGCGAAGGTTCAAGTCCTTGACCCTTCCGTAGCGGCGGTTTCGCTGTATCAAGAATCGTCGAGTAACGGTTCGATGGGGTTGTGTCCCAGTAAGTGGTGTAGGAGCGGTGGATAAGTGGCCCGCCGTAGCGAGCGTCCAGAGTCAGGCGCAGGCGGGGCACTTATCCACGGCGGTGGTCATCGCGGATCTTCGGTAAGGTTTGGTTACCACAACTGAACTCAAACCGAGGACCCAACGATGACCGCTGAGACCATGCCCCTCCAGACCCTGCTGCAAAGGACCAGCGGCCTCGACTTTTGCGTGAGATGATCAGCTCCACCGCTCAGAGGCTGATGGCGCTGGAGGTTGAAACCCTGACCGGCGCTGAGTCCGGTGCCCGGACACCGGATCGGCTCAATCACCGCAATGGTTACCGGGACCGCGACTGGGAGACCGGGGCCGGAACAGTCGAGCTTCGCCTCCCGAAACTGCGCAGGGGCAGCTACTTTCCGGCCTTCGACCCGCTCGGTCCAAGATCTTGTCCAAGCCATGGGCCCGAGCGGCACCTCCAAAAGCCAAGTGTCGCGGCTGTGCGGCGAGATCGACGAAACAGACTTTCCTGAACCGCCGCAGGAAGGCGATTGGCCTTATGTCTGGCTTGACGCCACTTATGTAAAGGTGCGGCAAGGCGGGGGCATCGTCTCGGTCGCCGTCACCATCGCGATCGGCGTCAACAACGACGGACGCCGCGAGGTCCTGGGCATGGCGGTTGGTTGCTCCGAGGTCGGAATGTTCTGGACTGAGTTCCTTCGCACGCTGGCCCGCCGCGGTCTGCGCTGCGTCCAACTGGTGATCTCGGACGGTTCGGGTGGCAATGGAAGTGATCGTGGCGGGCAGTTCCATAAGCCTGTTCCAGGCATCGGCACATGCTTGAATAACCGCATCGTAGTCATCAAACGGAAGCGATGCTTTGAGACCCGTCCGGATTGCGCTCGGAATCAGGGTGGCTGTTCAGGCATCCGGTTCCACGGCATCAGTTCGTCGATGCGTTTCTGAGGCCAGCCGTTCACGAGGCGTGTCAGCAGGTCGGTGAAGTAGGCCTGCGGATTGACCTGGTTTAGCTTACAGGTCTCAATAAGTGATGCCAGACAGGCCCAATTTTCTCCGCCTTCATCACTACCGGCAAAAAGATTATTTTTTCTCGAAAGACAAACTGGCCGCATGGCCCGCTCGACACTGTTGTTGTCAAGTTCGATGCGTCCATCGTCAAGAAATCGCGCCAGTCCATCCCAATGGTTCAGAGCATAGCGGATAGCCTCGGCCGTTGGACCACGGGCGGGCAGTTTCGCTATTTGCTCTTCGAACCAGACGCGCAGTTCCGCGACCAGTGGTTTACTCTCGGCCTGACGCACCGCCAGCCTGTCAGCGGCGCTCTTACCGCGGACACCCGCCTCGATCTCATAGAGCGCGGCAATTCGCTTCAGCGCTTCGGTCGCGATCGGCGCCTTCGTCTTGGCCAGATCATAGAAGCCCCGCCGTACATGCGCCCAGCAAAAAGCCAGCGTGACGGGCGGGTCAGCGGCCTTGGAGCCGCCAAACTTCTTGTAGGCCGCGTAGCCGTCGCACTGCAGGATACCGCGGTAGCCGCCGAGCGGCGTATTGGCGTGGATATGCCCCCGGCCGGGTGCGTAGCTGTAGACCACGGCGGGTGGCTGGCTGCCGCCCCATGGCCGATCGTCGCACGCAACGGCCCAAAAGTAGCCCTGCTTCGTGCGCCCGCGGCCCGGGTCGAGCACCGGCACAACGGTCTCATCGGCGAAGATGCGTGTCGAGGCCAGCAGCATCTCGCGCAGCCGCGCCACGACCGGGGCAACCTCGGCCGCCGCGTACCCTCATCTGGCCATTCCACCTGCTACGCAGGCGGAACCTTGGGCCAGCTTCGCCCATCCAGAACGACAAGGTGGATCGCTCGATGATGACGCCCTGCCGCGCCAGCATCTGTGCCTGCCGATACAACGGCAAATGGTCGGCATAGCGGGCCACCGGCACATGCGCGACCATCGCCTCGGTCGGGATGCCGCCCTCGATCAATCGCGGTGGCGCCGGGGCTTGTATCACCGTGCCCGCACAGCCCTCGTCTGCCATTCCATCGGCTTCGCCGACGGAACCTTGGGCAGCCTCGCCCGGCACGCCAGTTTCGGACGCTTGGTCACGATCACCCGGAACTGCGCCGGGATCACATCCAGCCGCTCCGAGGTGTCCTTGCCGATCACCGTCATCGTCGCCCGGCAGCAGGGGCACGCAGTGTCCTCGGGCGTCAGCGTCACCTCGATCCGTGGCAGGTGCGCCGGCAGCGCGCCGCGGCTCGCCCGCCGCTTGGCCGCATTGTCTTTGCGCAGCTCAGGATCGCGCTTTTCCGCCTCCGCATCTTCCTTGGCGATCGCCTGCTCGAGGGCTTCCAGGCCGAGCTGCAGCTGTTCCTCCGGCAGACGCTCCGAGCGGGCGCCGAAATGCGTGCGTCTGAGCTGCAGCAGCAGATGACGTAGCCGGTCATTCTGCGCCAGTAAGATGTCCCGCTCGCTGACCGCCGCATCGCGTTCGGCGAACGTCGCCAGTATCAAGGAACGCAAGGCCTCAGCATCTTCAGGTAGGTCCTGCATGTTCTCGTGCGGCGAATCCATCACCTGCGAATCCTAGACCGCAACGGTTGGTTTTGGAATCCCCCGTACGGTCTGGACACGTGTCCAATCGAGGCCGTCGAACAGCGCAGCAAACTCGACCGGTGAGAGTTTCATCACGCCGTCCATGATCGGCGGCCAGCGGAACGATCCCGCCTGCAATTGCTTCCAGACCAGCACAAGACGGGCTAGTATCCCACACCAGGATCTTGACGCGGTCAGAGCGTTTGCTGCGGTACACAATGACGGCTCCCGAAAAGGGATCCGCAACCAATACCTCCTGTGCCAGCGCAGCGAGACCGTGTGCCCCTTTTGCGAAAATCCACGGGCCGCGTCGCCAGCAAGATGCGTGCTCCGGCGGGAACATTTATCATGTTCGGGATGCCGACGCCCGCACAGCGCGCAACACGCGGTCAACTGGGCGGCATCGTCGAGACCGGATGCGACGCGCACCACAGCACCAGCAAGCTTGACCTCGATCGCCGGCACCGGCGGTGCCGCGCGCGCAATCGTTGCGGGCGGAACGGTTTCGGTCACGATCGGAACGAAGGTAGGCGTCGAGGGTCTCGTGGGCACAGACGGCAAGTCCTGGCGCATGGCGCGTCGCCAGCCGAATACCTGCTGGGTACACACCTGCCAGCGCCGAGCAACCTCGGACACACGGGCTCCCGGAACCAGCGTCTCGGCAACAATCTGTGCCTTCGCTTCCGCCGACCAGCGCCGCCGGCGGCCAGGACCCGTCAGCAGCTCAATGCGCCGAAATTCACCTTTCGCGTCATCACTAACGTCAAACATAAGGATAGCTCGAAGCTCCCTGCCTCAAGCAAATCGAGCACTTCCGGCACGGCCGTTAAACAAGGGCGTCAGAGCTCCGCTTACCGAACACCTGCCTGGTCAGAATGTGATCGACGCGCTCCTCAAGGCTCGGTACGTCGCCGGCCAGTCCATTGATAAGGCGGCTGGTGATCTCGCGTAGGAACACGCCCGATTTCGTGCACGGGTCCAGGAACTTCACCGCCTTGTCTGCCTAGAGGTTTGCGCCGTTGTGATCTCCCGCCCACGTCTCGGCCAGCCTATCGAGCATCCGGCTCGCAAACTCGGGAGGCGTGAACACCTCGTCGTTCGAGAGGTTCGCGATGCAGGTCAGCACATCCGGGTTGCGGCCGCGGAGGGCGAAGGTAGCTTGCGCCTCAGCAAGCATCAGCTAACTCCTTGGCCGTCATCGCCGGATAGGTCTTGGCCGGTGTAAACAGCTCATGTTTACCCAAGTGGGCAAAGAGTGAGCCCTCAGCGCTGAACGTTGATGAACCCGCAAGAACGTCGAAGCGGAAGTCGCGGCGCTGGAATTTTCCCCTGCCGAGGTAGCCCCATTCGGCAAAGGTAATCGGCTGGCCGTCGCAACTGCGCATCGTCAGCGCGTCGCCATGCACAAGGTTCTGCGACAGCACGTAGAATGCGGCACGATACAGGTCAGATCCATCCAATTTCAGATAGTCGGCAAAAATTTCGAGCAGGTTCGCGCGACACTCGACGATGTTGTCTATAAGTAGCTCGATGCTATAGATGCACATCGTTGCGAGTAGCGCATAATGTTGCCGCTCGAAGTCGGACTTTCCACATTTTGCCTCGACCGCGGCCAGCTTGCGCTGGGGGACTGGGACAAGAAAATTGCCGCTTCCGCACGCAGACTCCAAAAAACGGGAGTCGATGCGCTCGGTCCCCCCTTTGACAACGTCGAGCATTTTTTCGACCAGCCATCGAGGCGTAAATACCTCCGCGTGGTCGGCAACGCGCTTCTTGGACTTGATCAGACTGATATGGTTCAGCAACGGTGAGATCCAGACCTGTCAGGTGACCGCAATCCAGTGGCCGGCGCTTCCGTAATCATTCCTCCTGCCCTCTTTCAGACCAGATCAAGCTGCAGTTCGCAGCCGACCAGGACGGCAGCGCGAGAAAAGGATGAATATAGTTCAGCCGCTGATGGGCCTGCAATTGGCATGATGCTCTGTCCGCGTCCGAGGGGTTCCAACTGATATCGCTGTTCGAAATGCGCAATAAACGGCGCAAGGCTTTCCGGCGACGGCGGTTGACAACGTCCGACTGTCACCTGCTCTTCGGGCTGAGTGCGAAACGTGCCGGGCGTCAAGTGCATCTCACGGGTCTCGGTCCGTACAACTGGCGATGCCCTTCCGCAGCGTTGCGCCTGCTGTGGTGCGCGCGTGATCGCCGAAAGCCCCACCCGAGCTGCAGCAAGGCTCGCCATTCGGCCAGTCGATTACGGTCATCGTGGTATATCCGCGTTACACCCACGCCATCAGCATGGAACGGCTGGTGACTTTGCTGCACGAACCGTTCTCGCTCTCCATCAGCGAAGGCGCGATCAGCGATATCCTGGCCCACACGCGTGAACCATTGCTGGATGCGACGGCGGCGATCCCCGCTTCGAATTTGACCCACTGGGCGCCGGTTAATATTGGCATCGTTTTTCCCCGGTTATCCTCCAGACAACCGGACGCCCTGCCGGTTCGCCAAGTATCGAACTACGAACGGACCCTAGGGCGGTTGGCCTTCGGTACTCGGCAGAGATGTGTCCATGCAAGCCCAGCTCGGCGCCGACGCTGTCCAGATGTTAGCAGACGGGCGGGCAAGTTCTTGGTCGTCAAGCGTACCGGTCCTGATAATCAGGATATGGGGACGACTATCGGCCGCGCTGAACATAGGGGTTCCGCATTGCTGGCAAAAACCGCGGAGCATCGCACTGCCGCTATCGGCGGTGCTTCTGTATTCGCTGACTTGGCCCTTGACCTTCACGCATTCGGCCTTGAACACCGCATTGACAGTGGGGCCGCCGGCGGCGAGATAGCGGCAGTCCCTACACCAGCATGCGCGGGTCATAATCGGCTGTTCATCGCAGGTGAAGCTGACTGCACCGCAAAAGCATCGGCCGGTAATAGGCATAGGAGAATCCCTCCGGGTGATCAGCAAACTCAATACCAACCAACGCACGAACGCAATCGGCTATCTCGGATTGCCCGATGTACCGTGGAGCCCACTAATTATAAAACTTTGAACCTCCCGCCGCCCGTTGCTGCCTCACCCACCGTGCCAGTTGAGCGGCTGCCAACGGCGGCCGCCGCCTCCCGGGGCGCCTCTCGCCTTGCGGATCTATTGCCCCACGCCTGTCGCCAAGCATATTGTGCTTCCCCTAGGAGGTCAGCCTCGGATCCAAGGCGAATGCGCGGGTGACGGCATTAGGTGGCCGGGATCGGCTACCCGGCCGGGGTAGCTGACTGCTTGGCCGGCTGCTCTATCTGCGGTTGGTGCCCGGACCATGGCATCTCTGGTCGGGCGGCTGCAACATTGGCGATCGGGGCTTCTGGATGGAAGTGGTGGCACCTGGCGAATAGGTGCGCTCTTAGAGTCGGTCCGAAATCGATCATCTGGAATTGCGCAGTTTTCTCAGTATTAGCCGGATTGATGCCAGCTTGAGAAAAGCCAAACCGGTGCGGTTCCGATTTTCCCAGTCCTTGGCCAGTCGGCGACATCGGTTGAGCCAGGCGAAGGTTCGCTCGACCACCCACCTCAGCGGCAGCAACTCGAAGGCTTCAGCAGTGTCGGATCGTTTGACGATTTGCACGGAAAGCTGTGGCAGCAACTCCGCCAATGCGCTGCGGAACCGTGGCCCCTGGTAGCCCCCGTCAGCGAACACCACCCGCAGGAATGGGAAAAGTCCAAACAGTGTCGCCAGAACCAGCGCGCCGCCATCGCGATCCTGGATATGGGCCGGGTGGACCAGGGCATGCATCAACAAACCCTCTGTATCGACCAGGATGTGCCGCTTCTTACCACTGATTTTCTTCCCCGCATCATAGCCCTTGGGATCGATGCAGACCCCCCTTGTATCTTGTTATTGCCGGCGGAGACGAAGCCGGAGAGGCTATCGGTGGACGGGAGCCCGCAGCCCTCCAGGGTCAGTGAGCCCGAGAAAAAGCATGGCGCCCCGTCCACCGGTTCCAGCCGGAACCCGAACAGTCGCCTGGGCCGCACGTCGAGCCCGCATTCGCAAGGACGGGTCATGGAACAGCCTGCCACTTCGCCGAGCTTTGTCGGCATCGATGTCTCAAAGGATCGTCTCGATGTTCATGTTCGCCCATCAGCTCAGACCTCCACCGTGGCGCGCGACGGCAAAGGTCTCGAACAACTCACCAGCGAATTACGGGATCTGGCCCCGGCTCTGATCGTGCTCGAAGCCACGGGGGGATTTGAAATCACCGTGGCGGCGGCTTTGGCCAGCGCCGGCCTGCCACTCGCCGTGGTCAATCCGCGCCAGATCCGGGATTTCGCCCGCGCCACCGGGCGGCTCGCGAAACCGACGCGCTCGATGCTCAAATCATCGCCTTGTTCGCTGAACGCATTCGCCCCGAACCACGTCCGATCGCGGATGCCGACAGCCAGGCTCTGGCTGAATTGATAGCCCGCCGCCGTCAGGTCGTGGAAATGATCGGCATGGAGACCAACCGGTTGCGGCAGGCGTGCAATCTCCGCGTCCAGCGCACGATCAAGGCGACGTTGAAGACCCTCGAAGTCCAACTTGCCGAACTGGACCGCGAAATCGACGACTCCGTGCGCGGTTCGCCGATCTGGCGCGCCGCCGATGATCTCCTGACATCGGTACCAGGCGTCGGAGACGTCACCTCGCGCACTCTGATCGCTGATCTGCCTGAGCTCGGCCAACTCGATCGGCGCCGTATCGCTGCGCTTGTTGGTGTCGCCCCGGTCAATCGTGATTCCGGACAGATGCGCGGCAGGCGAACCATCGCCGGCGGCCGCACCGAGGTTCGAAACGCCTTATACATGGCAACTCTATCCGCCACCCGTTGGAACCCGGTCATCCGCCAGCACTGCAAAAGTCTGGTCGAACGGGGACGCCCAAGGAAAGTCGCGTTGGTCGCATGCATGCGACGCCTCCTCGGCATCCTCAACGCAATTATCCGGACCAAGACACCATGGCAAAACGCATGAACGATGGCGTCGAGCTGATCAAAACCCCGGCTGGCAACGGCCGCGTCGGTGTGCTGGTACATCCATTCGATCCAAACCGGCTCGAAGAAGCGAAATACATCATGTCGATCGGGAAAGAGGTTTGTCTTTCCTCAAGCGTGACCGGTCAAACGATCAGAAGGCTTCACGAGGACGAGGCGTTCCAGCTTGCTCAGGGTCAATTTGCCTACATACTAACCCATGAGACCGTCCGAATTCCCCTCGACGCCATTGGTTTCATTTCGATCAACGCCCGGATAAAATTCTCAGGCCTGGTCAACATCTCCGGCTTCCACGTGGACCCTAGGCACGTGTCGTCCACGTGCGTGAACGGCAACATCGATCAGATGTGCACGGCACCCAAACGGCTGGTGGCCCCAATCCCAAAGTCAGTGGCCATCGTGGGCCACGGCCACGATTGCCCAATGATAGACGACAGACCACTCAACTCACAGCCGTCCGTTGCAGAGTGCCGGTGGTTCAGCAGGCGTCGGCAACCGCTCCCAGCGTCACCCAAATTGTTCCTGCGCGGTCCGCAGCTCGTCGCCCACATTCGAATAAGGCAAATCGAGCAATAAAATACTGATTCTACTGGCGCGCCCGGAAAGACTCGAACTTCCAACCCCCAGATTCGTAGTCTGGTGCTCTATCCAATTGAGCTACGGGCGCAGTCAGGCGCGGGGGTGTAGCCGAACCCCGGTACCGTATCAACCCCTAAGCCGCTAATTTGTCCAGTTCTCGCAGGATCGACTCGCCCATGACGCCCGTGCCCACGCGTGCGGTGCCCGGTGCCATGATGTCGGCGGTGCGCAGGCCGTTCTTCAGGACGTTTACGCAGGCCCGTTCGACCAGGACCGCGTCCTCCTCCAGCCCGAAGGAATAACGCAGCAGCATCGCGAAGCTGAGTATCTGCGCCAGCGGATTGGCGATCCCCTTGCCAGCGATATCAGGGGCGCTGCCGTGGATGGGCTCATACAGCGCGTAACGCTTGCCTGACGGTTGTTGTTCCGCGCCCAGCGTCGCCGAGGGCAGCATGCCCAGACTGCCCGTCAGCATCGACGCCAGATCGGACAGCAGGTCGCCGAACAGGTTTGAGGTTACGATCACATCGAACTGCCGCGGATTGCGGACCAACTGCATGGCGCAGTTGTCGGCATACATGTGGCTGAGTTCGACATCCGGGAACTCGCGGTCTCGCAGCGCGGTTACGGTCTGCCGCCAGAACAAACCGGACCGCATCACGTTGGCCTTCTCCACGCTGCACAGGCGGTTCTGTCGCTTTCGGGCCAGCTCGAAGCCGATGCGGGCCACACGCTCGATTTCGCCCGTGCTATAGGTCTCGGTGTCGAAAGCGCGCTGTTGCCCGTCGGCCATTGTCTCGACACCGCGCGGCTCGCCGAAATATATGCCGCCGGTGCTTTCGCGCACGATCATAATGTCCAGACCGCGGATCACCTCGGGCTTCAGAGTGGACGCATCGACCAGTGGGTCAAGCACGATGGCCGGCCGCAGGTTGGCGAACAGGTCGAGTTCCTTGCGCAGGCGCAGAATCGAAATCTCTGGCCGCATCTGAAAGCCTAGTTTGTCCCATTTCGGGCCCCCGACCGAGCCGAACAGGATCGCATCGGCCTGTTTCGCCTTCTCCATGGTCTCGTCGGTGATGGGCGCGCCGTATGTATCGATCGCGGAGCCGCCGACGTGATCCTCGGAAACATCGAAAGTGACCAGGCGACGTCGGTCCATCCAGTCGATCACACGACGTACTTCGCGCATCACCTCTGGGCCGATGCCGTCGCCAGCCAGTATCAAAAGCTTCTTGTTAGCGGCCATCAACGGTTCCTAACGTTCAGACGGTGGGATTTTCCGGGCGGGATGCTCCGGACGCTCGCGTTCAGGCGGCGGTCGAGGGCATCCAGGGCTGATTCTGACGCCGAGTGGCTTCGAAGCCATCTATGGCAGTACCGTGCTGCAAGGTCTGGCCGATATCGTCCAGGCCATGCAGCAGCGAGTGCTTGCGGAATGGATCGATATCGAAGTGGACTTCCTCGCCATTGGGACGAATGACCATCTGCCGCTCCAGGTCGATGGTGATACGCGCGTTGCCGCCCAGCCTGGCGTCTTCGACCAACTGATCACAAATCGCGCGGCTCAGGCGAACGGGGAGGATGCCGTTCTTGAAACAATTGTTGTAAAAAATGTCCGCGAAGTCGGGGGCAATGATACAGCGGATACCAAAATCCAGCAGCGCCCAGGGGGCGTGCTCACGCGACGAACCGCAGCCGAAATTCTCGAAAGCGACGATGATCTGGGCGTGCCGATACGGTTCCCGATTGAGCACGAAGTCGGGCAGTTCGCGGCCTTCTTTATCAAATCGCAACGGATTGAACAAGTGGACCCCGAGACCCGAGCGCTTGATGGTCTTCAGGAATCGTGCCGGGATGATCTTGTCGGTGTCGATGTTCTGCATCGGCATCGGCGCTGCGACAGCGGTCAACTTGGTGAATTTTTCCATTGTTATTTCCCCAGCCCTTGGGTCAGATCAGCAACGACCGGACATCGCTACAACAGTTGTCGCACATCGGTCAGCCGTCCGGTCACCGCGGCGGCGGCGGCCATCGCGGGCGACAGCAGGTGCGTGCGGCCGCCCTGACCCTGGCGGCCCTCGAAGTTGCGGTTCGACGTACTGGCGCAACGCTGGCCCGGCGTCAGCTTGTCCGGGTTCATGCCCAGGCACATCGAGCAGCAGGGGTCCCGCCACTCAAAGCCGGCCGACAGCAGCACGCGATCCAGACCTTCCTCCTCGGCCTGGCGCTTCACCAGACCCGAACCGGGCACCACCAGCGCCTGCACCCCGTCGGCGACTTTGCGGCCTTTGGCGACGGCGGCGGCGGCGCGGATGTCCTCGATGCGGCCATTGGTGCAGGAACCGATGAAGACGACATCCACCGGCAGATCTTGCAACGCCTGGCCCGGGGTCAGACCCATGTATTCCAGCATGCGCTGCATCTGCGTGCGCTTGCCCTCGTCCGGCTCGTCCTGGGGATCAGGCACGATGCCAGTCACCGGAACGACGGCGCCGGGCGTTGTGCCCCAGGTGACCATTGGCGCAATCTCGGCCGTCGTCAGCCGCACGATGGTGTCGAAGTGCGCCCCTGGATCGGTTGGCAGGGTGCTCCAGTAAGCCACCGCCTGCTCGAACGCTTCGCCTTTGGGGGCGAACTGGCGGCCGCGGACGAAGTCGAACGTGGTCTGGTCGGGGGCGATCAGTCCGGCGCGGGCACCGGCCTCGATCGACATGTTGCTGACTGTGCAGCGCCCAGCCATGTCGAGGGCGCGGATCGTGTCGCCGGTGTACTCGATCACGTGGCCGTTGCCGCCAGCGGTGGTGATCTTGCCGATGATCGCCAGCACGATGTCCTTGGCCGAGCAGCCGAAGCCCAGGGTGCCGGTGACGTCGATCTGCATGTTCTTGGCGGGGTTCTGCAGCAAGGTCTGGGTGGCCATGACATGCTCCACCTCCGACGTGCCGATGCCGAACGCCAGCGCGCCCATGGCGCCGTGAGTTGACGTATGGCTGTCGCCGCACACGATCGTCGTGCCGGGCAGTGACAGGCCGAGTTCCGGACCGATGATGTGCACGATGCCCTGCCGCACATCCAGGATTGGAATATACGGCACACCGAACTCGGCGACGTTTGCCTCCA
Source organism: uncultured Alphaproteobacteria bacterium (assembly GCA_963758415.1). Classification (GTDB taxonomy): domain Bacteria; phylum Pseudomonadota; class Alphaproteobacteria; order Acetobacterales; family Acetobacteraceae; genus Rhodopila. Next base: position 710,348 of record CAVWVL010000003.1, read on the forward strand.
GCGTCTGCACCTGGATGCGGCTGTCCTCCTCCTCGATATCGGAGGGCGTGCGGGACCCGATCGTCGGGATGTTGTGGTCGGCCACCGCGATCGTCATATCCGGCCGGCGCAGTTTGCGGCCGGCGGCACGGAGACCCTCGAACGCCTGCGGGCTGGTCACCTCATGCAGCAGATGGCGGTCGATGTAGAGGATGCAGGTGCCGTCCGGGAGTCGCTCCACGACGTGACTGTCCCAGATCTTGTCGAAAAGGGTGCGTGGCCTGCTGGCGGACATGTCTGCTCCGGTTCAGATGGTGGATTACAGCTCTTTGGTCGGGCTCGCGCTGCAATCGAACCGTTGATTTGGACGAACCGCGACTATTGCGCAACCACGGCGCCGTCAGTCAAGGCTCAACCCAGCCATGCCACGGCACCTTTTGCCGCTGCGACTCCGGTGCTGAAGCAGGCCTGCAGCAGGTAGCCGCCGGTTGGTGCCTCCCAGTCCAGCATCTCCCCGGCGGCGAAAACGCCCGGATGGTCGCGCAGCATCAGCGACGCATCGAGTGCATCTTGGGTAACACCTCCGGCGGAGGAGATGGCGCGTTCGATCGCTGCTGGCGCCAGCAGCTGCACCGGCACCGCCTTGATCAGCGCCGGAAGATCGGCGGGATCGGCACCACTATGTAAGGCTTCATGGAGCAGGGCGATCGCCTCGGGTGACAGCCCCGCCCGCTTCCGCAGCACGTTGGCCAGTGACTGGCCACGTCGCGGCTCGGCCAGGCGCATCGCCAGCGCCGGCAATCCAAGGTCGGGCCGAAGATCGATCCAGATCGTGGCCGACCCATCGGCCTGGATCGCGTCGCGGAGTTTGGCGGACAGGGCATAAATCGCGCCGCCTTCCAGCCCGTGCGTCGTGATCAGCGCTTCCCCTTGCACTCGGTCGGAACTGAAGCGGATAGCCAGGCGCTTCAGCGGCCGGCCGGCGAACCGTTCCCGCAGATGCGCCGACCAGTTCACCAGGAAGCCACAATTCGCCGGGCGAAACGGCGCGACGGCGTTCGCGAGATGCGGGGTCCAGCGCGCATCGGACCCCAGCCGCGGCCAGGAAGCCCCGCCAAGCGCGAGAATGGTCGCGGCCGGATGTTCCAGCCGGAGACCCTCGGGGGTGTCGAAGCGGAGGCTGCCTTCGGTGTCCCATCCAGCCCATCGGTGACGTGTGCGCCAACGAACGCCCCCTGCGTCCAGACGCGCGAGCCATGCCCGCAATAGTGGAGATGCTTTCATCGCCACTGGAAATACCCGTGAACTGGAGCCGACGAAGGTGGACTGTCCCAGGCGGTTGCACCAATCAATCAATGCGGCGGGCGGAAACGCGGTGATCATGGGTTCCAGCCAAGCGCGCGCCGAGCCATAGCGCGACAACAGCAGAGGCAGCGGTTCGGAGTGTGTGAGGTTCAGTCCGCCTCGCCCGGCCATTAATAGCTTCCGGCCGACCGACGGCATCTGATCGTACAACGTGACCGAGTGGCCCGCCTGCATGAGAACCTCAGCCGCGATCAGCCCGGCCGGTCCGGCACCGATCACGGCCGTGACAGATGGAACGCTCTCGATCCGGGTATTGCCGGGTGACTGGGTATCGGCCCTCGCTATGCCGCGCTGCCTTGGCGCAAGGTGGACACGACCGAGTATCCTGGGCCGTCCACTTGCCGGCCGGTAGCGGGATCGACCAGCAACGGGTCCACCGGCGCGCCCGTCTCCAAGTTGATTATGCGTACATCACGATCATCAGGCGGGAAGTGACGATTGCCGAAGGCCAACAGGGACAACAATACAGGGCGGAAATCCCGGCCTCGCTGGGTCAGCACATATTCATCCCTGGGCGGACGTTCGTTATACCGCCGGCGCTCGAGTAGCCCGGCCTCCACCAACGCGTTCAGCCGCCTTGCCAGCATGTTCGGCGCGATCCCCAGGCTTTCGCTGAACTCATCGAAGCGGGTGAGGCCGCGGAACGCGTCGCGCAGAATCATGATGCTCCACCACTCGCCGACGCGCTCCAGCCCGCGCGCAATCGGGCATTGCATGGTGCTGAAACTCTTGCGCTGCATCGTCTGGGCCGCCTTTACTCGTAGCTACGATCTTAATAGTCGGATCGGTCGAGTAAAACGTCAATATCCAACCCGCCAAATTCAGCTGCCCGCTCGACCGGAGGGGAAGCACCGACAATTCGGCTGGCTCCGAAAGCGCGCGAGACGAAGCCGTTAGGCGAGCGTGTCCAACCGGCCGGCGTTGTCGGCCGTTGCCTGACCCTGGTCCGCTGCCGTCGCTGGAGGTTTGGTCCACTCACCAGGAGCATGAGGCAGCGACACGGCCTTTCCCAACGACGCGGCAATTCCGGCGATTTGCTGGGAAAGAGGGTTGAGCGACCCAGCGGGCTGACCCGCCGAAACCCCTGCGCCGTATTCCGCCATAACCTGATTGAGCGCCGCATTCTTTCGCAGGACCTCGTGCGACGCGGTGGCGCTGGCATTGGAAGCGGAAGGTTTGAGTGGCGGCCTGCTGGCTCGGTGTTCAGTGGCGGCAGGCACCACAGGCGAGATGGACAAAGACATGGCGACCTCTGCGGTTGGGGTTAGTGCCGCTGGTCTCGCGGCTTGATGCAATCCTGAACCCAAATAGACTAATCACAGGTTAAGTGGCCGGATGTTTTTGCTGATCCGCGGTTGTTTGCGCGAATGCGGACGGCCACTCATCGTCCAGATCGGGGGAACCCGGCGCACTCTCCCGATCTCGGCGGCTGATTCAATCACAGGGCATCCCATGCCAGCCGAGCACCCGCGGTCAGGGCGTGCAGCTTGGCGACTGCGATGCCTCGGTCCATTGGTGCCATTCCGCAATTGGTGCAAGGAAACAGACGCTCCCGCGGCACGTAGCGCAGCGCCTCCGCAATAACAGCCGCCACCGCGCCGGGCGTTTCAACGGCATCGTTTGCTACATCGATAACCCCGACCAGCACATCCTTGCCGGCCAGTAGCTGCATCAGTTGCATCGGCACCCGGGCGTTGGCACATTCCAGCGACACTTGGTCGATCCGACTAGCCGCCAGGGCAGGGAACACGCGCTCGTACTGGCGCCACTCCGTTCCAAGGCCTTGCTTCCACCGGATATTTGCCTCGATGCCGTAGCCATAGCAGATATGCACCGCGGTGGTGCAGCGAAGCCCCTCGGTCGCCTCGTGCAGGGCGTCGACCCCCCATTGCACAGCTTCGTCCGGGTAGACATTGAACGCCGGCTCGTCGAACTGGATTACGTCCACGCCATCGGCTTCGAGGCCACGAGCCTCCTGGTTCAACAGCCGAGCGAACGCACGAGCCATCATTATGCGGTCGCCATAGTAGCGATCGGCCAGGGTATCGACGATCGTCATCGGCCCCGGCAAGGTGAACTTGACTTTGCGGTCGGTGTGCGCGCGCAGCAATCTCGCCTCGGTCTGGTGAACCCGCCCTCGCAGTCGCAGCGCCTCGGTTACCGTTGGCACCATGGCGTCGTAGCGGTTGTTGCGGATACCCATTTTTACCTTGTTGTTGAAATCAACCCCGTCGATTTGCTCCAGGAAGCCATGGACGAAATGCTGGCGGGATTGTTCGCCATCGGTGACGATGTCGATGCCGGCATGCTCCTGCAATTTCAGCCACAGCAGAGTGGCGTCGGCCTTGGCTTCGTCCAGCGCCGCACCGTGTTGCCGCCATGCGGGCCAGAGAGTGTGGGTGTCGGCCAGCCAGGACGGCTTCGGCAGGCTTCCGGCCAGCGTGGTCTGAAAACTAGGTGTGGTCATATCGCTCTCTCACCTTTTGTCGTTGGGTCATCAGACTTGGCCGGATCCTCGGAGGCCGGCCGCTGTCGGTACCCGGGGGCGAAAACTGGTCAGACTCCCCGCGTTGCGGCAAGCTGGATCATATGACGACGTGTTCGCGCCGCAGCCAAGGCCGCGCCCGTTACGAGCGAATGGAGGGATCCCATGAAAGCGCTGACCGAGGAACAGTTGGCTTACTATCGACACAATGGCTTCCTGTTTCCGCTGCCCGCCCTCGGCCGAGAAGAGATCGCGTTCTTCCTTGCCGGCCTGGAGCGATTTGAGACCGATCTGGGCTGCCCGGTTGCCGCCGCGGACGTCAAATGGCGCTCCCACGCCTATGCCCATTCGCCCTGGTTCAATACGTTGGTCCGCCATCCGCGCATTCTCGACGCGATCGAGAACGTGATCGGGCCGAACATCCTTGTCTGGACCAGCACGTTTTTCATCAAGGAGGCAAACTCGGCGACTTTTGCCGCCTGGCACCAGGACGGGACATATTTCGGACTGGAACCAAAAGAACAGGTTTGCGCCTGGGTCGCGCTGACTGATGCCAGTCGAGAGGCCGGCTGCATGGAGCACATTTCGGCCCGCGGTGCCGCTCGCCAACTGTACCACGCGCCGCTCGGCCTCAAGGACAGCATCAACCGCGCCGGTCAGAAAATCATGGACCCGTTCGACCAGTCGGAGCCGGTGGCGATGGCCTTGCCCCCCGGCTACTTCTCGTTGCACCACGAACTATCGATCCATCGCTCGGCACCCAATCACTCGCGGCATCGTCGGGTGGGGATTGGTCTGAATTACATCCCAACGCATGTCCGCGTCGATGGGCCGGTGCGCTGCCAGGCGATGCTGGTCAGGGGCGAGGACAAGTATGGCCACTTCGACCTGATCGAACCGCCGTCGGCCGAGCGTGACGCGGCTGCGCTGGCCGTCCATCAAGAGGTCAGCGATCGTTATCGTGCGAACTATCGTGAGCAGGTTTCGCGTCACGAACGAGATTTCGCCAACGCTGGCGGCTAACGGCCACCGACGGCTTCTGTCGCCGCACGTTCCGAGTGCGCTAGATGCATCCGGTCGACAACGTTTACTTAATGCAATGGTGGTAGAAGTCACTTGGCAATAAGAAGAGACGAGCAATGACCAAAGCATTCAGGCAGGCCGGGCTAGAGATCGCGGCGCTTCACGCTCAATATGGTGTGGCCCTCACTGATTTGGCCGTGATTGCATGGGCGAATGCGCGCGGTGGCAATAGAGCGGGCGAACCCAACAGCATGCATGCGGCAAATCCGGATGCGAGGATGACCGAGTACTTCGAAGGCGACGAGTACGCCTGTCTGCATCCAACAGATTCTGCGGGTTCACCAAATGTGGGCGTGAGGCCGCATCGCGGGCAGGGCGGTCGGGCATGATGACTGGACATCATCCCGGCGTCGCGCCCCGAGGCGTCGATATGCTTGTTGACGGCGACGGGTGACGACGGAAACCTATCTGGGCGGCTTGCGATCAATAGTGAATCTCATATTCGAACTGCCACCGCGGTGTGAGCTTCGGCACCGAGTTGGTGAGGCCGACCAGGAAGCCGGCGTTCCATTCCAGGGTGCCCGGTCCGATATCGAACACTTTGCCAAACAATTGCGGACCAATGCGGTTGTCCTGATCGTTCCAGTTCGAGAACTGTCCGATCTTGCCGGGTTGGCTGTAGTATTGAAACCCTGGTTCGACTACGAAACGATCTCCCAGCCGCAGCTTCCATGCGTCCACCCGCGTCTCCCACGCCCACAGGAATTGTGTGCCCGTCGCGGCGTTGTGACCGATGTCCTTTTCGAAGAACAGGTTGATCGTGTTACTCAATCCCCAGAAATCTTTTCGCAGCACCGGACCGGCGGTGAACTCGTTGGGATCGCCCTTCAGGGTCGAGATGCCGTATTCGGCGAAGAATCCCGCATCAATCCAGTATTCGCCGCGCTCGGTGAACTGAAACAGGTTCTCCGATGTCACCTGGTTGAAATAGGTCGCTTGCCCGGGACCTGGGTCGCGCTCGAATTCCAGTTCCAGTTCCGTCTGCCACCAGCTCGTCACGCCATATTCAAACTCCGCCGTGTAGCTCTGCTCCCCGCTGCGACTGGCATGCGGATCAAAGCCGGCATCGCCGACGCTCTCCACCGCCAGCTCGCCGAGATTGACGTCCGGCAGCCAAACCTTGAAATCAGCCCTCGCGGCCCGACAGGAGATGATGGCGGCCGCAAGCGCGAGAGTGGTCGTTCTCGTCCAGTTCTTCATCGTGACAACCTTAGATTGTGCAAATGCGTCGGATTCGCATCTGATGGCGCTTCTCGCCGCTGTTTAGGATGCTGCGGGAAGTCCCCGACCCGACGGCTCGGTGCGGAACAGGCGCATCAACGAGCCGATCACAACCAAGGTTGCGATGTAGAACACGATCTGGATTCCGGCTGGCCGGGCGGTATAACCAATCAGCACATGCGCGAGCTGTCCCACCAGGCTGTTCTCCGTCAGGATCACCGACGTGTCCCATCGGTTGTTGCCAAGCGAAGGCAGCACGTCCGCCGCCGCCAGGAAGGCCGCGCCCTGCGAAGCCATGCCTGCGGCTAGCAGCAGGACCAGCCATGATGTTGTGCTGAACAGGTAGCGCAGCGGGATCCTGAGCAGACCGAAATAGATCGCCGCGCCGGCCATGGCGCCCGCCACGACACCCAGCGCGCCGCCGAGCATCATGGCGATGCCGCTACTGCCCCCCGCGACCGCGATGCCGTAAAGAAACAGGACGATTTCCGCGCCCTCGCGCAGCACCGCGATGCCGCAGACCAGCGCCAGTGCGTAGAGCGGGCGCGAACCGGCGCGCACCGCATTGCCGATGCGCGTGGATTCGGCCGCCAGCTCCCGTCCGTGCCGGCTCATCCAGATATTGTGCCAGCCGAGCATGCAGACGGCAGCGAACAGGATTGTTGCGTTGAAGAGCTCCTGCCCGACACCTTGGACGGCGCCGGCGATCTCGCTCGCGAAGCCCGCGACGACAATCGCGCCCAGCACGCCGGCCGCACAGCCGCCGGTGACCCACAACCCGCGACGCGTTACCCCTCGGCTCGCGGCCAGGACGATGCCGACGACCAGGCCGGCCTCCAGCACTTCGCGAAAGACGATAACCAGCGTTGCAAGCATCAAAGTCGTCCTACTTCGCGACGAGATGGCCACGATTACGGGGGTGGAAGTCATCAAAGAATTCGTATGTGCCGGCGTCAAGCGGGCCAACGAAGAGGGAGATTTCCTGGCCGGGACCAACGGTCTTTTCGCGATGGAACTCGGTACTCTCGAACTCGGACATCGACTTGTCCCGATTGCGCACGATCAGCTTCACCTTCGTGCCGGCTGGAACGGCGACCTCGCTCGGCATGAACTTGCCGTCCTTGATCTCGATCACGACCCCGGTGTTGTCCGCTTGGGCCGGCGGCGCGAGTGGCAGTACCACGGATAGCGCACACGCGATGGCGTAAGCGAATTGGCGAGATGTCACGGGAAGGTCTCCGATGCAGATAATAAGAATGCATCGCATTCGCATACCTCGCTCGTCAACCCCCATAGTTCGACCTGGCGGCTGGGTAGGTCGTGCGTGGCGGGCCACAGTATTGTCGAGCCGCGACCCCGGTGCCAGAACGGCGGCGTGACAGGCACTTCATTCTCCGTTCTCAGGCTTGTCCTGATGCTTGGCTTGTCGCAACCAGCGATCGAGGCTGTGTGCGCCACGGCCGCGGTCCTGGCATCTGTCGTACACAGCCAGCCCGCCTCGGCGCAGGCAGTCAGCAGCGGCGGCTATTCCCGACCAGGGGGCGGCTCCGCGGCTGGCGGCACGAGACGGCCCAGCACGAGCGGAAGCGGCTACAGCCGGCCGTACGGCAGCGGCAACGCCGGCACCTCTGGCTTCTCGGGCGGCGATCGCTCGATCTCGCGGAGCTACTCCGGGCAGGCATTCCGGGATTATCAGAGGCAGCAGGCGCCCCCGGCTCCGTTCGAGGCACCGCGGGACCGGCGTCCCTCGACCTATGGCAACAATTACGGATCCTACTTTCCGCCGATGCGCCGTCCGCAGGCGCCTTATGGGGGGAGCCAAAGCTACGGCAATTTCATGCCCTGGACCGGGGGCCAGTCCCGTTTCGGCGCGTGGGACGCGATTTTCCTGCTGTCGTTGCTGAACTCCCTCAGCACCCCCGGCCACACGCAGTTCTTCCGCGATAACAGCAGCAATCCGGATTATCAGGCCTGGCGCCGGGAAGCCGACCGGATGGCACAGCAGGACCCGGTGCTGGCCGATAAACTCAACGAGCTGGACAGCCGCATTGCCAGCGGCGGTCAGTCGGATAACGCATCGCGGCGCCCGTCCGCCGGCCCTGCGGAAAATCCGGGAGGCTCTGGCGTCGTGGTGCCAGTGATCGTCGTCGGGGCGGCCGGTTTGATCGGATTATGGTACATGCGCAGGCGCTCGGTGGCCACCGCCGGTGCCTCCGCCGTTCCGGGGTTGACCGGAAGCGCGCGGACCCGGTTCCACGTCGGCATGACATTTCCGATGGATCCGTCACCCTTCGTGCTCGCCGCGGGCACAACGAAAGTAACACCGCCGCCGGCGGACGGCATGATCAGCGTCGAGGCGATCGGTCTGGTCGCGGACGGCCCCGACACGCTGAACCGGCTTTACCTCCCTGGCCGCGATAGCTTCCTGCAACTGCATCTGGCCGGATCGGGCGAGCCCGACGAATGCCGCTACTTCAGCAAAATCGACGAGGTGACACCGTCGAGCCAGGATGAATGGGGGTTCTGGCTCGATCCGGCGCAGGGAATGATCGGCTGGCCGCAATTCCAGACCAAGGACGGCAAGCTCTACGACCGTGTCTGGGCTCCCGGGGGCAGCCGTATCGAGCCTCGCCAGCAGGCCGAGACGGTGCAGGATCTCCAGGGCACGACCCGGCGCAATCTGCTGTGCATGTTGTACGGTGGCAGGACCGGAGCCGCGCCGCCGGCGCCAGATACCGAGTACATCCTGATCTTCGCCGTCCAGGACGCGGGCCGGGCATGGGTCGAAATCCATGCCGGTATCGACATTAATCCGGCGACCCTGAGCCTGCCTTCCATCCCACTGTGAGCCCGACGAACGGACAAACCGTATGAACAGCCCCACATCGACATCCACCATCGCCGACGCCCTGCAAGCGGGGCTCCCGCTGCTTCTCATGCAGTTCGTCGTCACCATCGTGCTGCTGACCGTGGGCGTCGCGATCTACATGGCATTCACGCCATACAAGGAGCTTGACCTGGTGCGCCGGAATAACACCGCGGGCGGCGTGGTGTATGCTGGGGCGATCCTGGCGCTGGCCATACCCCTGGCGTCGCTGCTGGCGACCACCAGTTATTTGCTCGACATCGTGATATGGGGCATCGTGGCGCTGGTGATCCAATTGCTGACGCTTGCGGTTGTCTCGCTGCTGCTGTTGCGGCATCTCCGGGTGATGATCGAGGCGGGCAACATCGCCGCCGCGCTGACCGTCGCCGCCACTCAGGTCGCCGTCGCCCTCATCAACGCGGCGACGATGGTCCCAACGTGATGCAACCAAAGGATGTTTCGCCATGCTGAAATTCGTCAAGAACATGTTTGGCGTAAAGATGGATCAGGCGGTCGAGGCCGGCATCGAAGCATTGGTGCGCTGGGATCCCAAGTCAGCAAGTGAGGCGGAGCTGCGCACGATGGAGCAGCATCTCGATGAACTGGGCCGGGAAGTCGCACTGGCGCGCCAGTCCTTCGACCGCGAGCGGAAGGAGGCGGACGGCATCCAGCTTCTGTCCGACCAGCGCATGGCCGCGGCCGAGCAGCTCCAGCGTCAGACGGCGGCCGAGACAGACCCGACGCGCAAGGCAGCGCTCGAGAAAAGCCTGAGCACGCTGGTGACGATGCTCGAACAAATGGCTCCGGATGTCGCGCGGGAGAAGCAGGACGCGGTCGACGCCAAGGAATTCATGGACATGCTGACCAGCACGTATGCGGAGGCCGGCGGCAAGCTGAAGTCCGCGCGCTCGGAACTGGAGCGGGCGCAGCGCGATATGGGACGGGCCGCGCAGCAACGCGAGCAGGCGGAGCGCCAAGCCGAGGCGGCGCGGCGTTCGGCGGGGCTGGCGAGCACCACGAGCAGCCTGACGGTTGCGCTGAAGGCGATGCAGGACAACGCCGCCAGGAACCTCGCCTCGGCCGACGCGGCGATGAGCAAGGCGCGGCTGCTGCGGCCCACCAAGCCGGAGCAGGACGACCCCAACATCGCCGCCGCGATGGCGGCCGCTCAGGGTCAGCCCGCTGCCCCGCGCAACCTGGACGAACGGCTGGCAGCGCTGCGCGTGACGCGGGGCTGACCGCGAACGTTACGCTCCGCGTCGCCCCGGCTCCTGTGCCATCCCCGGCGAAGGGCCGCGAGGGCCGGGAACTCACGTCTTTGGTGCGGGAGGCCATCACCACGAGGACTTCCGCGACAAATCGGCCGGTCCGTGCCAGGCTATGCGCTGGACTGGCGCGGTCGTTCCCGCGCGCAGTCTCTACAGTACCAACGCCGCCAGTAACGCGTCCAGCCGAAGCCGACCTTCGCGGGTAGCTATCAGCCGATTGGTCGAGTGCTCGACATAGCCTTCCTCGATGGCGGCGGCGAGGATTCTCGTATCAACCGATTGCTCCAGTGAACGACCCGTGCGCGTCCGGAAGCGTGCCAGATCAATGCCCTCCGCCAGCCGCAGCCCCATGAGCAACGCTTCTTTCGCCATCTCCTCGCCAGGGACCGGCGCGTCCGTCGTCAGTCCGTGGCCGAATTGTTCGACCCGCCGCGCCCAGACTTCCGGCGCGCGATGCCTGCGAGTGGCATGCAGACTGCCGCGGATCGTGGTGCGTCCGTGCGCACCCGGTCCGATCCCGGCATAGTCGAGGTAGCGCCAGTAGGCCAGGTTGTGACGACTTTCGCCTCCGGGAGCAGCGAAGTTGGAGATTTCGTAGGGGAACAGCCTGGCCCCTGCGCACTCCGCCTCGGTCATGCGGTAAAGATCCGCCGCGAGATCGTTGTCAGGCAGCAAGATCTGGCCGCGCCGGTGCAGCGCCTCGAATTTGGTGCCGGGTTCGATGGTGAGCTGATACAGCGACAGGTGATCGGCGGCGATTGCCAGTGCCGCGCGCAGCTCCGCCTGCCACGCGGCCAGCGTTTGCCCCGGGCGAGCGTAGATCAGGTCGAACGAGACGCGGGGAAACAGCTCGCGGGCGAGCGTCAACGCGGCAATCGCCTCGGCGACCGAGTGTTCTCGCCCAAGGCTGCGAAGCGAGTCCGCGTCCAGGCTCTGGATACCGACCGAAATGCGGTTCACGCCGGCGGCGCGAAACGCGGCGAGCCGACTGGCCTCGACGCTGGTCGGGTTGGCCTCCAGGGTGATTTCGATATCCGCCGCCGGGTCGAAGAAATGCCGCGCGTCATCCAGCAGGGCCGCCACGGTCTCCGGCCGCATGAGGCTGGGCGTCCCGCCGCCAAAGAACACCGAGGTCAGCGTTCGGCGCCCGAGACGGGCGGCTTCGGTCGCCAGTTCCCGCCTCAGCGCGGCGGCAAAGCGGTCCTGATCGATGCTGTCGCGCACATGGGAGTTGAAATCACAGTATGGGCATTTCGCCAGGCAGAACGGCCAATGGATGTATAGCGCCAAGGGCTCGGCCAAGCTGGTCTCCGCCAAACCGGTCGCGGTCGGATTGGTCAAAGCCGCAAGCTGGGCGGAATGCGAAGACCCAGGCTGTTCGGCACGTTCCAGACCTCCTTCACCTGACGAACCATGTGAAAACCAGCGCGAAGATAGGTCGGTAGGGCCCGGCGATGATCAGCGTTGCAGGTATTCACGGTCATGCCTCGGGGACCGTGGCGCCAGGCCTCGGCAACGGCGGCTCCCAGAAAGGCAAGGCCGATGCCCGATCCGACCGTTCGCGGCATCAGGCCAAAGTAACTCAGGTTGATGTCAGGCCACGCGCGTGCGTCGAGTTCGAAGAAACCCGCCGGCTCGCCCTCGGAATAAAGGGTATGAATGCTGATCGCCGGATCCTTGAGCAGCGCCGCCACCTCCTCATCCGGCGCCGCCCGGCGCAGCCACCACAGATAGTCGGCGCCGACGGTGTTGTACAGATAACGGTAAAATGCGACTGACGGCGACTGCGCCCGTACGGTCTGGAACCCTGGTGCCAATCCCGGCGGGGCTTGTCTGGGCGGACGGTCCATTCTCAGGAAAGTAACCGTAACGCCGACCCGCGTGACCGGACCCATCTGCTGACCCTTGGCTGTGGCAATCCCGACCCTTGTCATGAGGCCAGTTTGCCACAATCGGACGCGCATAGACAGCTCCTCGCGGGCAATGTACTCCGCCGATCAAATCAACGGCACATCACGCCCAAGACACGATTAGCAAGCGCCCGCGAGCTGGCGACCCGGTAGGATGAAGCAACTGGAGATAACGCGATGTGCACGGTCTGCGGCTGCGGAACCCAAAGGGTCGCGTTTAACGCCGCGGCGGCGGATCGTCGACCTCACACCCATAACCATCCGCATCACTCCGGCCATGAACATCAGCACGGCCACGAAGACGGGCTGCGTCTGACGGCGGGGTGGGTTGATGCGGGGGGTGGCCTCGCTGGTGTGCATGAACCGGGCTTGAGCCAGGAGCGGATTGTCCGCATCGAGCGCGACATTCTTTCGAAGAACAACGCCTTCGCCAACGCCAACCGGCTGCGGCTCGCCCGCACCGGCACTTTCGCGCTGAATTTCGTCTCTAGCCCGGGATCGGGCAAAACCACCCTGCTGTGCCGCGTCATCATGGACCTCAAGGGCCGCTATCCGATCGTGGTCATCGAGGGCGACCAGCAGACCTCCAACGATGCCGAGCGCATTCGGGCCACGGGGGTCGCGGCGGTGCAGGTGAACACCGGGAGAGGGTGTCATCTCGACGCGCACATGGTCGGCCACGCGTTGGATGATCTGCCGAGCGAGCCGGGCGGGCTGCTGTTCATCGAGAACGTCGGCAATCTGGTGTGCCCGTCCGGTTTCGACCTTGGTGAGGCGCACAAGGTGGTGGTGCTGTCGGTGACCGAGGGTGAGGACAAGCCACTGAAATACCCCGACATGTTTGCCGCCGCCGATCTTATGCTGCTGAACAAGTCCGATTTGCTGCCGCATCTCGACTTCGACGTTGTCGCCTGCATTGAGGCGGCGCTCCGGGTCAACCCGCGGCTGGACATTCTGACGGTTTCGGCTCGGAGCGGTGCGGGTCTCGCTGCCTTCCACGCCTGGATCGAAGCGCGTGCCCCAGCCACAAAGGCGGCCGCTCGGCTGGCCCGGGCCGATGCCACCTGATGGCGTGACGACGGACCAGAGCGGCCTTGCAACGCCGGGGCGCGTTCGCGTTCGGCTCACGGGAGCGGTTCAGGGCGTTGGAATGCGACCGTTCGTGCATCGTCTTGCCATCGAATCCGGCCTCGCGGGCTTCGTGCGCAACGGCGCCGATGGCGTGACGATTGAGGTCGAGGGCGACCGGATCGCCGACTTCATCGCTCGGCTTTCAGCGGAAACGCCGTCGCTTGCCCGGATCGACAAGATGGCGGTCGAACCGCTTGCGTCGGCCGGCGATGCTGGCTTCGTGATTGGCGCCAGCGCGGGCGGGCGCGCCACGACCGGTATCGTACCGGATGCCACGACCTGTGCGGATTGCCTCGCCGACCTGTTCAACCCTGGCAGCCGTTTTTTCGGCTATCCCTTCGTTAATTGCACCCAGTGCGGGCCTCGCTTCACCATTACCCGTGACCTGCCCTATGACCGGCCACGAACCGCTATGGCGGGTTTCACGATGTGCACTGCCTGCGCCACGGATTATGCCGATCCGCGTAACCGGCGGTTCCATGCCGAACCGATCGCGTGTGCATGCTGCGGCCCGCGCCTCAGTCATTCTCCGCAGGCAATCGCCGCGGCGTTGCGTCAGGGCCAGATCGTCGCGGTGAAGGGCATCGGCGGCTTTCATCTTATGTGTGACGCGCGCAACGAGGCGAGTGTGGCCGCCCTGCGCCGGCGGAAGTCGCGCGAGGCGAAGCCGTTCGCGGTCATGGTGGCCAATGCGGCATCGCTCGCCGTTGTCGCGCGGCCGACGCACGCCGAGATCGAGCTCGCGGCCGCTACTGCCCGCCCGATCGTGCTCATGCAGGCGGTGCCGGGTGCATTGGCGGCGTCGGTGTCGCCTGGGCTCGCCCGTATCGGCGTTATGCTCGCATACGCTCCGCTGCACCACCTGCTGTTCGCTGAACTCGGGGGTGGGATGAGCGCCGGACACGATCCGGGCGGTGTCAATTCCGCTGTGCTGGTGGCGACCTCGGCAAATGTGCGCGGCGAGCCGCTGGTGGTCGATGACGCGGAGGCCGAGCGTCTCGCGGGCATCGCGGACGTCGTTGTGACCCACGACCGGCCGATCCTGATCCGTGCCGACGACAGCGTTGCGCAAATCGTTGCTGGCGCTCCGGCGCTGTTGCGGCGCGCGCGGGGCTTCGTCCCGGACCCCATCGCACTGCCGGCGGACGGTCCCGATGTTCTGGCGGTCGGTGGCCATCTGAAGACGACGGTGACGGTCACGCGCGGGCGCGAGGCCTTTGTCTCGCAGCACATCGGAGACCTCAACACTGCCGGCACGGTGCGCTTTCACCGCGAAACCACGGCCCATCTGCTGGCGGTCCTGGATGTGACGCCAGAGCGCGTGGTGTGCGATCTCCATCCCGACTACCGCTCGACACGGATCGCCGAGGAGTACGACCTGCCGCTGCGACGGGTGCAGCATCACGCGGCGCATGTGGCGGCGGTGGCCGGGGAGCATGGGTTGACCGGCCCGGTGCTGGGTCTGGCGCTCGACGGGCACGGGATGGGCCCGGACGGCGAGAACTGGGGCGGCGAGATGCTGCTGGTCGAGGGGACAATGTGGCGGCGCCTCGGCGGGCTGTTGCCGCTGCCGCTGCCGGGCGGTGACCGCGCGGCGCGGGAGCCGGCCCGCATGGCTGCCGCCGCACTGGCAGCGCTTGGGCGAACCTCGGAGATCCCACAGCGACTGCGCCGGCACGCGTTTGCCCGGCCGCTGGCGGCTTATCTCACCAGCCTCGAAGACTGTCCGGTGACCAGCAGCCTCGGCCGATTATTCGACGCCGCAAGCGGGCTGCTCGGCCTGTGCCCGCGACAGGCATACGAGGGCCAGGCGGCGATGGAGCTGGAGGCTTTGGTGACTGAGCCTTACGCCATGCCTGCGGGATTCGTGCTCGATCGGAACGGACTGGACTGCCGCCCGCTGCTGTCCATGCTGGCGGACGGAATGGACCCGGTCGCCGGTGCCAACCTGCTCCATGGCACACTGATTGCCGCCCTGACCGCCTGGATCGCGGCAACCGGCGCGACCCGGATCGTGCTCGGCGGTGGCTGCCTCGCCAATCGTGTGCTGGCCGAGGGCCTGGACGCGACGCTGGCGGGGCTGGGCATAACCGCCTATCTGGCGCACCAGCTGCCGCCGGGCGACGGAGGCTTGTCCTTCGGGCAGGCGGTCATTGGGAGAGGATAGCGCAATGTGCCTTGCCATACCGGCGCTGGTCACGGAACTGCTGCCCGACCAGATGGCCAGGATCAACCTCGACGGGGTCAGCAAGATCATTTCGCTCGCGCTGGTCGAGAAAGTCGTCCCCGGCGACTACGTGATCGTCCATGTGGGCCACGCGCTGGCGAGGCTCGATGCGGCGGAGGCGGCGCGCACCTTCGAATTGCTCGCCGGGATGGCGGCATATGTTGCCGCCGAGGCCGAGGAGGAAGCCAAGTCGAAAGCCGACGGCTTGACATCTGTCGTGGAGCCACCGGCATGAAGTATGTCAACGAGTACCGGGACGGCGCGCTGGCGCGTCAGATCGCCGCCGTGATCGCCGCCGAGGTGCACCCGGACCGCAGCTATGCCTTCATGGAGTTCTGCGGCGGTCATACCCACGCCATCTCGCGCTACGGCATCGAGGATCTGCTGCCGGCCAATGTGCGCATGATCCACGGTCCCGGCTGCCCGGTCTGCGTGCTGCCAATGGGGAGGATCGACGACGCCATCGGACTGGCGCGGCGGCCGGGTATCACGTTGTGCACCTACGCCGACCTGATGCGGGTGCCGGCCTCGAAGGGGGCCAGCCTCATGCAGGCCAAGGCCGCCGGCGCGGACATCCGGATGATCTATTCGCCGCTTGACGCCGTGCGCATCGCCGAGACGGAGCCGGAGCGGCAGGTGGTGTTTTTGGCCATCGGGTTCGAGACGACTACGCCGCCGACCGCGGTCGCCCTGAAGGCGGCCGATGCCAAGCGCCTGACGAATTTCACCGTGCTCTGCAACCACGTTCTGACACCGGTGGCGATGCGCGCGATCCTCGATACGCCCGGGGGACCCGGCGAGCCGCCAGTCGCCATCGAGGGCTTCGTCGGTCCGGCGCATGTCTCGACCATCATCGGCACGGCGCCGTATCGTGAGTTCGCCGAGAACGACCGCAAGCCTGTGGTGATCTCCGGGTTCGAGCCGCTCGATGTGATGCAGTCGATCCTCATGCTGGTGCGGCAGGTCAACGAGCAACGGAGCGAGGTCGAGAACCAGTATATCCGTGCCGTCACTCCGGCAGGCAACCAAACCGCACAGGCGTTGTGCGCGGAATACTTCGAGGTGCGGGAGGCGTTCGAGTGGCGCGGCGTCGGCGTCCTCGCCGCCAGCGCGCTTCGGCTGCGCGAGGAATATGCCCGGTTCGACGCGGAAAGGCGCTTCGGGGTTCAGACGGTGCCGGCGGAGGACAACCCGGCCTGCGAGTGCGGCGCCATCCTGCGGGGGCAAAAAAAGCCAGCCGAATGCAGGCTGTTCGGCACTGTCTGCACGCCCGAGACACCGACCGGTCCCTGTATGGTCTCCGCCGAGGGCGCTTGCGCGGCGCACTGGACCTATGGCCGCTTCCGCGAACGGACGGCACGGCGGGACGGCGTGCGCGACGATCGACGGCCGGCGGCATGAACCGGAGCAGTCCGGTCAAGGCATATCGCCGCAAGCTGGACATCGCGAACGGGCGTGTCGATATGAGCCACGGTGCCGGCGGAAGAGCCATGGCGGACCTCATCGGCGGTATCTTCCGCGCGGCCTTCGCCAACGAGTGGCTGGAACAGGGGAACGACCAGGCGCGCTTTCCGACGCCTGCCGACGGGCGGATGGTGATGTCCACCGACGCCTACGTGGTGTCGCCGCTGTTCTTTCCGGGTGGCGATATCGGTTCGCTCGCGGTGCACGGCACAGTCAACGACGTCGCGATGGCCGGCGCGCGGCCGCTTTACTTGTCAGCGAGCTTCATCATCGAGGAGGGTTTGCCGTTCCGCGACCTGAAGCAGATCGCCAATTCGATGGGGCGAGCGGCGGCGGCCGCCGGGGTGCCGATCGTAACCGGCGACACCAAGGTGGTCGAGCGCGGCAAGGGGGACGGGGTCTTCATCTCCACCACCGGGATCGGCGCGGTGGCCGACGGCATCCTGCTGTCGGGTGACCAGGCGGTTCCCGGCGATGTCGTGCTGGTCTCGGGCTCGGTCGGGGATCATGGCGTCGCCATCATGTCGAGCCGGGCCAACCTGGAGTTCGAGACCACGATTGTCTCGGACAGTGCCGCGCTGCACGGCCTGGTGGCCGATATGCTGTGCGCCGCCGGTCCGCATCTGAGGCTGCTGCGCGATCCGACGCGGGGCGGGCTTGCCGCTACCCTCAACGAGTTGGCACAGCAGTCGGGTGTCGGATTTCGCATCGATGAGGATCTTATCCCGGTGAAGCCCCAGGTGGCGGCGGCGTGCGAACTGCTTGGCCTCGATCCGTTATTTGTCGCCAACGAAGGCAAGCTGGTCGCGGTTGTGGCGCCCGCGGGGGCGGATGCACTGCTGGCTGCCATGCGGGCTCATCCGCTGGGGCGGGAGGCTGCCATCATTGGCACGGTGGTCGATGACGACGAGCGCTTCGTGCAGATGACCACAAGCTTCGGTGGCGGGCGCATCGTCGACTGGCTGTCCGGCGAGCAGCTTCCGCGAATCTGCTGAGCCCGACGGCGTGGGCCAGGCGGTGCGGCCTGGGATCAGTCGGCTTTGACGAATGAATAACCTGGGTCGGAACGCCTGACCCTGTGTCTTGGCAGCCCTGCCGTCGTGATCCGAGACGTTGCGCATTCCGTTCGGTTAGGGAGCCGGGCCAGTCGTCTAAATGTCGATGACGATCTTGCCGAAATGCGCGCCTGACTGCTGATAGCGGAATGCATCCGCCAAATTCTCGAGCCTGAAGCTTCGATCCAGGACTGGCCTGATCCCGTGCGCGCCGAGGAAGACGGAGAGATCGTGTTGGTCCTGCCGGCTGCCATCGAGACACCCCTGCAGCCGGATCTGCTTGGCGAGGATCGGAATGATCGGCAGGGCGGTCTCCATGCCGCCGAGAAGGCCCACCATGGCGATGGGGCCCCCCACCGTCACGGCTTGGACGGATTGCCGCAGCGTTGCAGGCCCACCCACGTCGATGACGTGGTCGACGCTCTTTCCCCCGGTCCAGTCATGAGCCGACCGGCCCCATTCGGGTATGCTCCGGTAGTTGATGATGCGGTCCGCGCCCAGCCCCCGAAGCCGAGCGAGCTTGTCGTCGGACGACGAGGTTGCGATCACCGCGGCGCCCGCCGCCTTTGCGATCTGCAGGGCATAGATCGATACACCGCCGGAACCCTGGACGAGCACGGTCTGCCCGGCGTGCAACGGGCCGTTCACCATCAGCGTGCGCCAAGCCGTCACACCTGCGGTCGGAATAGTTGCCGCCTCGGCAGCGCTGTAGCCCGCGGGCGCTCGAGTGAATCCGTACGCCGCGGCAGTGAAATACTCGCACGCAAACCCGTCGACCCCGTCGCCCGGCGTCTGGAGAAAGTTGCTGACTTGCGGAGGGCCGGATTGGCATTGGGGGGAACACGCACCCCACGACGGCATCACCGGGCGCGAATTCATGGACATCGCTGCCCACCGCCTCGACGATGCCCGCACCGTCCGCGAGGAGAATCCGTCCGTCAGCCGTGGGCGAGCGGCCGACCGCAACGCCAAGGTCATGATAGTTGAGGCAACTCGCCTGGACTCGCACGGTCAGCTCGCCTGACGCAGGAGGCGGCGGCAGCGCCACTTCAACGAGCTTTATCCGATCCAGGCCGCCAGGAGCCTCGAGAGCCATCGCCTTCATCACCCGGCAGGGATGGAGGAGGCTGTCGGATCGCGAGCAGAATTAGCTGTGTCTCGGAGCAGCGTCCCGTAGCGGACGGTGAAGGAGTTCGCCCATCGGCGTCGGCTCCGGGCGCTTCCGTTGAAACGTTTCGGCGGCTGCGCCGCCGGGAGCACCTTGATAGCCGGATCGCCGACCACTCGATGTCAACACCCATGCCGTGCGTCGATTGGACTATTCGCCTTCGATTGACACCACGCGCATTTCGCGCCCAGCGAGCAGCTGGCTGGCGAAGCTGCCGCATCTGGGGCATGCGGAGATCTGGGTCTCCGGGGAATGAATCCCGCGGCAGATTTCGCATTTTGCCTGCAATGCTACCCGATTGATTATCAGTTCGGCGCCGGCGGCCACGGTCTCCCTTGTCGTGACGGGGAAGCAGAACATCAGCGCTTCCGGATCGACGGCCGCGGCTGCCCCAATCTCAATCACGACGCGTGAGACACGGGCGATGTGCTCCCGCTGCGCGCAGTCGACAACCAAATCGGTTATACTCTCGCTGATCGACAGTTCATGCATTCGCTGCGCTCAGTCCGATCGGCGACGGAACTCGACGTGCCGCCTTTCCGTGTGTCCATGATCAGGCAGCCGGAGGGTGCACGGATAGCCAGTGGCTCGCGATATCCTCACGCCGGCAGATCCATACCCCCGGATGTCCCTTGACGTAGTCAAGGAAGCGCGCCAAGCCCCGAGTCCGTGCGGGATGACCCAACAAGCGGGCATGCATGCCGACCGACATCATCTTCGGCGAGGTCGCGCCCTCCTCGTACAGTTGATCGAAGGCGTCCTGCAGGAAGGCGGCGAAATCCGTTGCGGTGCCGATGTTTCCGCGATGAAACTTCACGTCATTGGTCGACAGCGAATACGGCACCACTAGATGCGGTTTTTCGGCGACCGTCACGTAGTAGGGCAGTTCGTCGTTATACGTGTCGCTGTCGTACAGAAATCCGCCGTGCTCGTGCAGCAGACGCCGTGTGTTCACGCTTGGACCGTAGCGGCAATACCAGCCCGCCGGCGCCGCCCCCATGGTGCGTTTCAAACTCTCGACAGCCATCGCGATGTGGCGACGTTCCTCATCCTCGGACAGATGAAAATGTTCCACCCAGCGCCAGCCGTGACAACAGATGTCGTGGCCAGCTTCGCGCAGCGCGGTGGCGATGTCGGGCTGACGTTCGAGCACCATGGCGCAGGCAAAGGCAGTCATCGGCAGTTTGCGGCTGGCAAATTGCTCAAGCACACGCCAAACGCCGACGCGGCTGCCGTACTCGAACATCAATTCCGCCGCGAGGTCCCGCTCTCCGTGCGGCACCGGACTGTCGCTCATTTCGGTCAGTGTGGCCTCGGAACGGCCGTCGCCGTTGTCGATGGTGTATTCGGACCCTTCCTCGATATTCAGCACGAAATTCAGCGCCAGCCGAGCGCCGTTTGGCCACTGTGGGTTGGGCGGGTTGCGGCCGTAGCCCACTAGATCGCGAACACCGTTAGCTGGGTACATGTCAAACCTCACTTCCTAGCACCTGGCTAGAACTGTTGCTCCTCACGGCCGCGGACCAACTGCGACAAGGTGACAGCCAGGACCAAAGCGCCGCCATAGAACATGTCCTGAACGAAACTGCTGCCGCCCATAAACACAAGCCCTGTGATGCCCACCACCAGGAAGTAAACCGCGATCGCCGAGCCCCACGCGTTGAAACGACCGGGCGTGATGCTGGTGGACCCGAGGAAAGCGGCGGCGAAAGCCGGCAGCAGATACGATACGCCGGAAACCGGATCGGCCGCGCCCTGGGTGCCCGCGTACAACACGCCGGCGAGCGCGCCCATGAAACTGGACACCACCAGGCAGCCTCGGCGGACGCGATCGGTGTTGATGCCGGACAGCCGCGCCACCTCGCGTCCGCGGCCAACGAACAGCATCTGCCGGCCGATCGCGGTGAACTCGAACACGTACCAGACCAGGATGCACAGAAGCAAGGCATAGTAAAACTCGAGCGGAATCCCTAGCAGCCGGTCGACGATGACCAAATTCATCAGGCGATCGGAAATGCCGCTGATCGTCATCGAATCGCTGACGTACAGCGTCAGCCCGTGCAGGAACGTTCCGGTGCCAAGCGTTACTATAAGTGAATGAATGCGGAAGACGGTGATGAAGAAAGCATTGATGGCGCCGACCACGATCCCCATCGCCAGCGCGGCCAGGACCGCCGCGCCGATTGGCCAACCATTCTGCCCGTTCAGGATCGCGATCATCATCGCCGACAGCGTCATGACATAGGCGATCGAGACGTCGAAGTCATTGGCCGTCAACGGCACGATCAGTCCAAGCGTGACGACGACGAGCACGGCCTGCGAGCCGAGAATGGTGGACAGGTTCGACCAGGTAAAGAACGTCTCCGGCCGCAGCACGCTGAACACGACGACCAGGATCGCCAGCGCCACGATCAGTCCGTAACGTTCCGCCAGATCGATGAAGCGCGGCTCGTGGGTGGGCGGAGGCTTGGCGGCGGCGGCGATCTTCGCGGTGGCGGCGGTCGTTTCGGTCATGCGGCCAGCCCATAGCAGCATTCGGTGATGGCGTGTTTTGAAAGCGCCGGCTGGGTCAGTTCGGCGGCGATCCTGCCCCGCCCCAGCACCACCACCCGATCGCATATCTCCGCCAGTTGCTCGGCGTCCGAGCTGGCGCAAATCACGCAAGCGCCGGTCGCGGCGGCATCACGAATCGCCTGGTAGACAGTTTGCCGGGCGCCGACGTCGACCCCTTGGGTCGGTTCGTCCAGCAGGATCAGCTTCGGGCTGAGTTGCAGCCATTTCGCCAGAATGACCTTCTGCTGATTGCCGCCGCTCAACGACGCGAGCGGCAACACCGGCCTGTTGGGGACGACACCGAACCGTTCTCCAAGTGTGCGGCTGGCCGCCAGCATCGCGCCGCGCCGCAGCAGGAACGGACGGAACCGGGTCGCCAGTGCCGGCAGGGTCACGTTGTCGACGATCGGCAGCGCCCCGACGCCCCCGGCGACCGGCCGGTCACCTGGTATGAGCACCAGGCCAGCCTTGATCGCCGCCGCGGGGGTGAACGTTGCCAGGTCGATACGCTGGGAGCCGAGGGTCAGCGCGCCACCGTGGGCCTGCGTCGCCCCGTACAGGAGATAGGGGACCTGCTCGTAGCCGGAGCCGAGCAGACCGGTGAGGCCAACGATCTCTCCCGCGCGGATCGAGAGCGATAAATCCGCGACCTGACCGCCGGCCAGGTTCGCAATAGTGACTGCTCCCGGAGCTCCACCGACCGCAACGGATCGCGACGGTCCAGCTTGCAACTGACGGCCGACGATCATCCCCACCACCAAATCGCGGGTGGCATCGGCCGTTGTCATGACGCCGGCGACCTGGCCATCGCGCAGCACCGTTGCGCGGTCGGTGATTTCCAGCACCTCGTCGATATCATGTGAGACGAAGACAACACTCGCGCCATTGGCGACCACGCGGCGCACCAACGTGAACAGACGATCCACGTCGGCGCGTGGCAGGAAGGGCGTGGGCTCGTCCAACACCAGGACGCCATGCCCCCCTTTGGGGCCACTTCTGGCATGACCCACCGCGATCTCCTCGACCGCGCGGACGATGGCCACGAGAGCGCGCTCGACCGAGGAAAGGCGCGATACCGGCACGCCGGGGTCTATGTCGAGATCGTATCGTTCGAACAGGCGCCGCGCCGCTGAACGCTCCTTCGCCCAGTCGATCGCCCAGGGTCGCGCGATGCCGCCACGCCCCGAAAGACGGGTCAGCAGCAGGTTCTCCAGCACGGTGACGGGCGGTATCAGCCCGAGGTGCTGGTGAACGAACGCCACGCCGAACGGCCGGACTCCGCCGGGCGGCAGCGGCAACGGTACCTCCTGCCCGCCAATGCGCAACGTTGCACCAGGGTCTGGCGCGTGAAATCCGGCGAGGATTTTTATCAGCGTCGACTTGCCGGAACCGTTCTGACCCAGCAGGCCGTGCACCTCGCCGGCGGCGACCGAGAAATCCACCGCGCGCAACGCCTGCTGGCCGCCAAAGGTCTTGGACAGGCCGGCAAACTCGAGCGCGGGAGGTGTCACTTCAGCTTCCAGAGCTTCTCGTAGCCGTCGATATAGGCGGCACCGTACCCCTGCGACAGTTGCGGCGGCTTTCCTGCCTCGTCCGCATTGTGGCTGTCGAAGATGTAGAAGGGGATTTTCGGGTCGGTGACGTGGGGCAGACCGCACAGCATGCGCATTTCCGCATCGATGATGGCATCGCCGATCCAGTCGAGGTTTTCGCCGATGTCCATCTGAACCTTGCCCTCCTGAATCAGCCCGAGCACGAAGGGCGTGCCGTTGAAGGCGTCCACCTTGACCCGCTCGGTCGCGCTGGCACCGATCACGGCTGGAACCACGAACTGCGACATGCTGTCATAGATAACGATGATGTAATTCACCGTCGGATCGCTCAGCAGCGCGGACTGCACATTGGGCGTGATGCGCGTGCCCCAGTCGACCACGGGGAAGTTCATGACTTTGGTCTTGCAGTGCTCACAGTGCTTCAGTTCCGCGTTGATCCCGTCCATCATGCTGTCGGTGGAAAGCGGGCCGGTGGAGATCAGCACCAGAGCGTTCATGTCGCCCTTGGTTTGAACCACTGCCCAATCGACGAGCAGGGCGCCTGCCTTGAAGTAATCGATCGGGATGTCCGCGTCGGCGCTCTTGCGGACAAGATCGGACTGCTCCTTGCCGTTATAATGCGACGGCACGACAGGGACACCAGCGGCGCGCGCCTCGCGGACCTGAGGCACCAGCACCCTGGGGTCGGTTCCCGCCAGCAGATCGATCAGGTTCGCCTTCTGATTCATCGCGGCGTTCATGCCCTGAACCCACTGCGAGCTCTGACCCTGGTTTTCCCACGTGGTGAACTTGAATCCGACCTTCGCTGCCGCCGCTCCCATGGCCTTTTCGATGTTAGCGGTGAAGGGGTTTGCCGATGAGACGGGGATGCTGAAGATTGATTTGCCTGCCATGCAGGCTTTGGCATCGAACGCGGGACCCGGGGCGACGAAGCTTGGTTTTTCTCGGAAAGGCTTGAGCTGGGCTTCGAAATAGTCGAGCCCATCGGCATGGGCCGATCCAAGGCTCACGGCCGTCGCCGCGAGCGTCAGCGCCGCGAGCATCCATAGTTTCATTTGGGTCCCCCTCATCATCGGCTGTGCCCGCTGTCCAGCCAGAGTTCGGGCTAGATTCACGAGCAGCAACAAGCGTGCCACCAACGTCAAACTCCGAACATTGGTGATCCGACATTTAGTCAGGGTTTCGATTATAATACCACCCGTGGCGTGGCCGGAACGGAGGTATCTCGATCCGACGCGGCTGTCGCCTCCGTCAGACGGGCGAGGATGTGATTATTTCACGGGGCTGCCACACGTGCGCGGTCAACGGCGCGGCGCGGTCCAGGGCACGCGACAACGCGTACTGCGGGCAAACGCTTCAAGCGCCCGAAACAGCACGGCGTCGATTGGGAAAGTGGACTGGCAGGAGCATTGATCGGGACATTGCGGTGCGGACCAAGGCATTATCAACGATCCATTCGGGCGCCAGACCCCGACATGGCTCGCACTGGGCGAACCGCCACGCGGTTGCGCGACGGCTCTCCCTGCGGGTCGACTACTGGTTCTTGGAAGCACCCTGGTAGGCTGTGCCCTGGTCGGGGAGCAGGCCCGCCGGCACGCCCGCAGTGTGCTGCTTCATCGCCGTGCCCTGGCTCGGAGTCATGCTCTCCGGAACGCCAGCCGTGTGCTGCTTCTGCGGCGCCATCTTGGCGGTTTTCTCAGCGGGGGGCTTCGCAGTAGTATCATTCTGAGCGAAGGCAAGCGGGGCGGCAACCATGCAGCCCATCATTACGGCCAGTGAAAAGCGGTGGAACCTCATAAACGCCTCCTAAGGGGAACGGTGATCAGTGGAGAAGAGTGCCTGAGTTTGGGGACACCCCCAGCCTAGCTTCTGTGTCGCCAGCGGACACCGCACCAGATAGCGATCGCATATTGAATTGCAAGCCCGCAGCGGAGGGAAGCACTAGCACAAGGGCGCGCAAGTTGCGAATGACGTTGCAACTCGTTCATCTTACAGACCACGCACGCTCCCGATGTTCTAACCTTCGCCGCGCCGCCGGCCGAGCGAAGTGGCGCGAAGATACTAGAAATTCCTGCCACAGGCCGATCTCGATATGCTGCAACGAACTGGTCGACCAATGGTGGCTGGCGGGTTCGAATTAAATCGGATTAATGCGATACTCCGCAACGCGAGGCTGCCGCTTGGCGAACCATTTGGTGGATGAGGCGCCCGGCGCGTCTGCCCGACGAACGGTTCGCCGCCGCGCCCAGGGCGCCTGGGTATTGAGGGAGCCAGGGTGTATTGCCTGCCGTCGACCGCCCCATAGGTACCCGCCACCGAAGCTCGCCCCATCGTCCAACGGGCCTAGGGGACCAGCAGATCAACGGGAACAAAAGAACGAATGGCGCGAATAGAGGCCCCTCGGCCACGGCGGACCTCGGGCTGGCGACGATAGTGCCACGCCTGTTTCATCCGGCGGTCGAGGCTTGGTTCGGCCGGTGCTTTGACGCGCCCACGCCGGCGCAAGACCAGGCATGGCCGGCCATCCAGGCGGGTCGCCACACATTGATCGCCGCGCCGACCGGGTCCGGCAAGACACTGGCAGCGTTTCTCGCGGCAATCGATCTGCTGGTGCGGCAAGGGGTGGCGGGCAGCCTCCCGGACGAGACCCAGATCGTCTACGTCTCCCCGCTGAAGGCCCTGTCGAATGATGTGCAGCGCAATCTGGAGCAGCCGCTGACCGGCATCCTTGAGGCTCTGCGCGAGCAGGGCCTGCCGGAGGTGAAGATCCGGGCCTGGGTGCGGACCGGCGACACGCCATCCACCGAACGAGCCCGGATGCGCCGCCTTCCACCGCATATTGTGGTTACCACACCGGAATCGCTCTACATACTGCTGGGCTCCGAGTCCGGTCGCCGGATGCTGGCGACCACCCGAACGGTAATCGTTGACGAGATCCATGCGCTGGCGCCGAACAAGCGTGGCGCTCACCTGGCGCTGTCGCTGGAGCGGCTGGAGGCACTGTGTGGCCAACGGCTGTTGCGTATCGGCCTCTCGGCCACTCAGAAGCCGATCGAAACGATGGCCCGTTTTCTGGTCGGAGTCGGTGCCGATGGCACGGCGGACTGCGAAATTGTCGACAGCGGCCATATCCGAGCCCGCGACATCGCATTGGAAGTTCCGGCCTCGCCGCTGGAAGCCGTGATGTCGGCGGAGGTCTGGGTCCAGAATTATGATCGGCTCGCCGAGTTGGCCCGAGCCCATCGCACCACCCTGGTGTTCGTCAACACGCGAAGGATGGCGGAGCGTGTCGCCAGGCAGTTGTCGGAGCGCCTCGGGGAGGATCAGGTTGCGGCGCACCACGGCAGCATGGCCAAGGAACTGCGACTCGACGCCGAACAGCGGCTCAAGCGGGGTGCGCTCAAGCTATTGGTGGCGACCGCCTCCCTGGAGCTCGGTATCGATATCGGCGACGTCGATCTGGTCTGTCAGCTCGGCTCCCCGCGTTCGATCGCCAGCTTTCTGCAACGGGTTGGACGGTCGGGCCATGCGGTCGGCGGCACCCCCAAGGGGCGGCTATTCCCGCTATCTCGCGACGAACTGGTCGAGTGTGCCGCACTGCTCGACAGCGTCTGCCGCGGCGAGCTGGACCGGCTGACCATCCCAGATCAACCGACGGACGTCCTCGCCCAGCAGATCGTCGCCGAGGTCGCGACGCAGGAGTGGGACGAGGACGCTCTGTTCGCGCTGTGCCGCCGAGCGTGGCCTTTCCGAGGCCTGCGGCGGGAGGAATTTTCAGACGTGGTGCGCATGTTGGCCGAGGGCTTCACCACGCGGCGCGGCCGGCGCGGCGCGCTGCTGCATCACGACGCGGTTAATCACAAACTGCGGGAACGACGGGGTGCCCGCCTGACGGCTTTGTCGGCCGGCGGCACCATTCCCGACACCGCCGATTACCAGGTCGTGCTGGAGCCCGAGAACCAGTCCATCGGCTCGGTGAACGAGGACTTCGCCGTTGAAAGCATGACCGGTGACGTCTTCCAGCTCGGCAACAGCGCCTATCGTATCATGCGGGTCGAGCGGGGCGTCGTTCGGGTGGAAGATGCGCGGGGTTTGGCGCCGACGATTCCGTTCTGGCTCGGTGAGGCGCCAGGCCGCAGCGATGAGCTGTCACAGTCAGTATCGCGGCTGCGTGGTGGCGTCGCCGAGCAATTGCACGAAGGCGGTGACGAGGCGGGGGTCGTTGGCTGGCTCGCGAAACAGCCCGGCATTTGCCAGCCGGCGGCGGAACAGCTCGGCGAATATCTGGCGACCGCGCACGCGGCTCTTGGATGCCTGCCGACGCAGGAGACGATCATCTTCGAACGTTTCTTCGACGAAGCCGGCGGAATGCAGCTTGTCATTCACTCGCCCTACGGCAGCCGGATCAATCGCGCCTGGGGCTTGGCGCTGCGCAAGCGTTTCTGCCGCAAGTTCAACTTCGAGCTCCAGGCCGCGGCGACCGAGGACAACATCGTGCTGTCGCTGACCACGGCTCACAGTTTCGAGTTGGGCGACGCGGCGCGCTATCTGAACTCGGCGACTGTGCGGACGATCCTGACTGAGGCGCTGCTCGACGCGCCGATGTTCGCCACACGCTGGCGATGGGTGGCCGGTACCGCCTTGGCGCTGCCGCGGCGTCAGGGAGGCAAGAAGCTGGCCCCACAACTGGCGCGCATGGAGGCCGAGGATCTGATCGGGACGGTGTTTCCCGACCAGCTAGCCTGCGCCGAGAACCTGGTCGGCGAACGCGAAATCCCGGATCATCCGCTGGTCAACCAGACCATCGCCGATTGCCTGACGGACGCGATGGACGTGGCGGGCTTGGAGCGGCTGCTGCGCGGGCTGGAATCCGGCGAAATACGCGTCATCGCATGCGACCTGACGCAACCGTCCCCGCTGGCGCTCGAAGTGCTCGCGGCCAAGCCCTATGCCTACCTGGACGATGCGCCGCTGGAGGAGCGCCGGAGTCAGGCGGTGATGAACCGGCGCTGGCTGACGCCGTCATCCGCCGCCGATATCGGCCGGCTCGATCCCGAGGCGATCACGCGCGTCCGGGCGGAGGCCTGGCCCGATCCGACGAATGCCGACGAACTGCACGATGCGCTGGTGTGGATTGGCTACCTCACGGCCGAGGAGGCGACCGGTTGGAGCGGCCTGCTGAGCGAACTCGTGCGGCAAAAGCGGGTGACGCGGCTGCGAGGCGCCCGGCTGGACATTTGGATCGCCGCCGAACGACTTGCGCAGTTCCAGGCGCTGCTGCCACACGCTTCGCAGGAACCCGCGATCGCCGTGCCCGACTCTCACGCCGACCAGGTCTGGTCGCCGGAAACCGCGCTGGTCGAGATATTGCGCGGGCGGCTGGAAGGTTTGGCCCCGGTCACCCCTTCGGCGCTGTCCGGACCGCTCGGCCTTGAACCCGAAGACATTGCCGCGGCGCTGACGGCGCTGGAGGTCGAAGGCTTTGCCATGCGCGGGCGGTTCACGCCTGGCGCCAACGAGGAGGAGTGGTGCGCCCGACGGCTGCTGGCCCGCATCCACCAGTATACGGTCCGGCGGTTGCGGGCCGAGATCGAACCGGTAGCCGCCCGTGACTTCCTGCGCTTCCTGTTCGCGTGGCAGCACGTGACGGCGGAGACACGAATGGAAGGCCCGGATGCGCTGGCTGCGACTGTGACGCAGCTCGAAGGCTTCGAGGCCGCGGCGGCTGCCTGGGAGAGCGAAATCCTGCCGTCACGTGTCGCGGATTACGAGCCGGCCTGGCTCGATGACGAGTGCCTTGCGGGCCGTGTCGCCTGGGCGCGGCTGAAGCCACGCAACGCGCGGCCGAACGGCGAGCGCGGCGCCAGCCCGGTGCGCACAACGCCGATCACGCTGCTGGTTCGCCGTCACGCGCGGCTCTGGCATGCCTTGTCGGAAAACGAGGAGATGGCGCTGCCCAATGGGACGCCCAGTGGGCGCGCGCAGGCGGTTGCCGAATTTATCCGCGAGCACGGCGCTTCGTTTTTCGACGAGATCGTGGCCGGCACGGGTTTGTTGCGGGCGCAGGCGGAGGAGGCGATCGCCGAACTCGTGGCGCTTGGCCTGGTGGCCTCCGACAGTTTCAGTGGATTGCGGACCTTGCTTGTGCCGTCCGACCGCCGAGCGTCGGGTGCGGCCGGACGGCGCAGACGGCGGGCCGCGTTGAGCAGCATGGATGATGCCGGCCGCTGGGCGCTTGTCCGCCGAGGCCAGGCAGCGCCTCAGGTCGGCGCCGAGGCGGTCGAGCACGCCGCACGCACGTTGCTGCTCCGCTATGGCGTGGTGTTCTGGCGCGCGGTGGAGCGGGAGGCCGACTGGCTGCCGCCGTGGCGGGATCTGTTGCGTGTCTACCGCCGGCTGGAGGCACGCGGCGAAATCAGAGGCGGGCGCTTCGTCGCTGGCTTCTCTGGCGAGCAGTTCGCCCTGCCTGACGCGATAGGGTTGTTGCGTGAGATCAGACGCAAGAACGCACCGGGCGAGTGGGTATCGCTGTCCGGCGCCGATCCGCTCAATCTCGTTGGCATCCTGACGCCCGGAGTGAAGCTGGCGGCAATGACCGGCAACAGGTTGTTGTACCGGGACGGGGTGCCGATTGCCGCGCTCTCGGGTGGGGAGGTGCGGTTCTGCGAGACCCTGGATGCCGCGACACAGTGGCAGCTCCGGAAGGCGTTGCTGCGCGGCACCACGCCCGCGGGGGCGGTCGATCTGTCTCCTGCGTGAAGAAGTCGCCTGGCCCCGCGTCCAGAAAGACACTCATGATAAGTCGTGGATCCTCGGCCTGCGCCAAGGATGACACCGGGGGTGTCGACCTCGCCCCCGTGTCATGCCTGCCCTTGCGAAGGCGAGGGGCCGGCGCAGGCCGGCCAACCACGACTTTCACGAGCTCGGCATGGGCGCCATCCTACGCGGCGACGCTCGCCATTTGGTGCTCGATGAGCCGGGCATAGGCGCCCCGGCGGGCCAGGAGTGCCGAATGCGTGCCGGATTCGACGAGCCCGCCGGCCTCCAGCACCAGGATCAGATCCGCCGCCTGGATGGTCGAAAGGCGGTGCGCCACGACCAGTGTCGTTCGATCGGTCATCAGCGCATCCAGCGCCCGCCGCACCGCTTGCTCGCTGAGCGAATCCAGATGCGAGGTCGCCTCGTCCAGGATCAGCAGCGGCGCATCCTTCAGGAAGGCGCGGGCGATGGCGATGCGTTGCCGCTGGCCGCCCGATAACTGCACACCGCGCTCACCGACACGGGTCGCCAAGCCCTCGGGCAGCCCGGCCACGAACTCCGCCAGCGCCGCCCGCGACAGCGCCAGCCCAATCTGCTCGGCCGTCGCCTCTGGGCGGGCCAGACGAACGTTCGCCTCCAGCGTGTCGTTGAACAGATAGGTGTCCTGAGCGACCAGGGCGATCCGCCCGCGCAGCCCGTCCAGCGTCAACGCCCGCAGATCGTCCCCGTCGAGGCGGATCGCGCCGCTGGCCGGGTCCCAGAACCGCAGCATCAGGTTGGCGACCGTGGTCTTGCCGGCACCCGATGGCCCCACCAGCGCAACCGTCGACCCCGCCGGCACATCGAACGACACTTTGCTCAATGCCGGCACGGCGCGTCCGGGGTAAGTGAAGCTGACACGGTCAAAGCAGATGGCCGAACCGCCCGCCCTCGGCGCCGGGTCGCGGGGGCCGTCGGTGACGACCACCGGTTCCGCATGCACGACATGCAGCCGCCGGGTCGAGGCGATGGTGTCGGCAAGCTGGCGTCCCACCTGGGCGATCTCCGACACCGGCAGGAACGCCGCGACCGAGATCAGCGTGACCAGCGGCAGTGCCGTGGCGGCGAGCGAGCCGTGAGTAACCAGAACCGCCCCCAGCGCCGCGACCGCCAGGCTGCCGAGGCCGGTGGCGACGTCCAGCGCGCTGGCCTGGAACGACAGGTCGGCCAGCAGCGACAGCCGGAGGTCCTGATACTCCCTGACGGCACCAAGGAAGCCATCCCGCCGCCGGCCGGTGGCGCCGAATACAACCAGTTCAGCCAATCCCTGGATGGTCTCGGTCGTATAGGCGCTGATCATCCCCAGCGCGCCGCGCGCCGCCGATCCCAGCCGGTCAATGCGCTGGCGTCCAAGGATCGGAGAGGCCGCCGCGTACAGCAGGAATGGTGCCAGGACCAGGGCCAGAGGCCAGGCGATCCAGGCCAGGGCAACCACCACCACGCCCGGCACCAGCACCGCGACGACGGCCGGCGCGATGGTGTGGGCGAAGAAATACTCGACGGTTTCGACGTCCTGAGTGGCCAGCGCGACCAGGTCGCCGGAACGGCGCCGCAGCAGATACGCGGGCGCCAGCGCATCGAGTTTGCGAAACAAATCGATCCGCATCTCGGCCAGCAGCGCGTAGGCCATTGCGTGCGCGATCCAGGATTCCAGCCAGTGCAGCACACCGGCGAGGGGCGCGATGACGAGCAGCGCGGCGATCAGGGTGGACGTCGGCGCATGGTTGCGTACCGCCCCCAGCACCAGCGCGCCCAGCACGCTGACCCCGATAAAGGCGATGACACGGCCGATGCCGCACAGCACGGTGATGGCCAACTGCGCTCTATAGGGCCGGACAACGCGTAGCAGGGTGCGGATGGTGGCGGGCCAGCCGACCTCCGCGGCATCCTCGGCCAGACTGGCGACCGCGGCTCCAGAGGTCGCGGGACCGGGCGGCCCGGCGGCCTCGTCGGCTGCGGCGCTGGCGGCAGGTCGGGTCGGGAGCACCTTGTCACGCTCCGCCAGTTGCGGTCCCATCAGCTCGCGATACGGCCCGTCCTGTCGGATCAGGTCCTGGTGGCGGCCGGATTGCGCCACCGCACCGTCGCCCAGCACCAGGATGCGATCGGCGCCGATGACGCTGGACAGACGATGCGCCAGGATCAGCGTCGTGCGGCCGGCCATCAGCCGGTCCAGCGCCTGCTGGATGATCGATTCGTTCTCGGTGTCGACGGACGACAGCGCTTCATCCAGGATCAGGATCGGCGCGTCTCGCAGCAGCGCCCGGGCGATTGCCAGTCGCTGGCGCTGGCCGCCGGATAACCTGGTGCCACGCTCACCGATGATAGTCTGATAGCCGTCAGGCAGGGCGCTGATAAAGCCGTGTGCGTTCGCGGCGGTAGCCGCGGCGACCATTTCGGGCTGCGTCGCGTTCGGCCGGCCCAGGCGAAGGTTGTCCTCGACCGAGCCATGGAACAGGTAGGTGTCCTGCGCCACGACGGCGATCATGCCGCGCACCTGCTCCGGGTTCAGCGCCCGCAGGTCATGTCCGCCGATCCGGATGGCGCCGCTGTCCGGATCATGCAGCCGCAGCAGCAAGCGCACGATCGTCGATTTCCCTGCTCCGCTTGGCCCGACGATCCCGACCCGTTCCCCGGCGCCGACATGGAAGCTCAGCCCCGAATGAGCGGCACGGCGGCCGCCCGGATAGGCGAAAGCGACGGCGTCGAAGGCGATCTCGGGGGTAAGCACCGCCGGCCGCGGCTCGGGCGAGGGCCCTGGCGCCGCGGCGGTCTCGACGTCGAGCAATGCGATGATCCCGGTCGCCGCCGACTGGCCGTTCAGTCCCTGGTGCAGCACGGTGCGCAGATCGCGGAGCGGACGAAAGATCTCGGTCCCGGCCATCAGCACGATCAGCAGCGCCTCGATGCTCATGGCCCCGTGTTGCACCCGGTAGGTGCCCAGGGCCAAGGCGGCGGCCGAACCGAGGGCAGTGCCGAGGTCGGTCAGCCCGCGCGTGGCGACATTGAGGGACAACACCCAAAACGTGCTGTCCGACAGCGCGCGTGCACGGGCTGCCAGGGTGCGGCCAAAGGCGGCGCTCTGGCCGAAGGCTTTCAGTGTCGGCAGGCCTTGCACGGCGTCGAGGAATTCCTCGCCGAACGACTTGAACGCGGTGTGCCTGGCGCGGGATGCCTGGGCGGTTTTGCGGTGCAGGGTGGCGGGCAGGATCAGGGTGAAAAGCGCCGCGGCCAGCATCACCGAGGCGACCGGCACGTCCCACCAGGCGATGAATGCGAAGATCGCCAGTGGCGCGAAGACGGCTATGGTGACCTGTGGCAGATACTGGCCGAAGAACGATTGCAACTGCTCGACGCCGTCGACCATCGACAGCATGACGCCGCCGGTGCGCTCCGATCCGAACCAGGCGGGGCCGAGTGCGATGATCTT
This sequence comes from uncultured Alphaproteobacteria bacterium, assembly GCA_963758415.1. Lineage (GTDB taxonomy): Bacteria > Pseudomonadota > Alphaproteobacteria > Acetobacterales > Acetobacteraceae > Rhodopila. The sequence continues at coordinate 743,904 of CAVWVL010000003.1, forward strand.
GTCGAACAGCCGGCCCCTGAGGTGCTCCTGCACCAGCGCTGCGCTGCGTTGGGCGATCATGGCACGGTGGTGGTCGAGCCAGGCTCGCAACAAGATCGCCGCAGCGGTGGCGAGCAGCGGCGGCAGCAAATCCCGCGCGTCGTCACCGCGAAAGACCCCGGCCAGGAAACGGCCGAGAAAAGCGAACCGGGCGATGCCGACGCTCAGGGCGAGCAAGCCGAGGGCGGCGGACAAGGCGATCCGGCCACGCAGGCCGGCGGTCATTCGCCACAGCTTCGGGTCGAAGTGCATGCGGTGATGGTGCCTCAGCCGTTGCCGGGCGTCGATGATGTATCTTGGCTGGCGCCGCGCGCCGCCCCGCTGGCATCGCGATTGCATACAACAGCGTCCGGAAGAACGTCGAGCGAGGTCGGCATGTTGGTCGCAGCGGAACCGTACGAATACGAGCTGGCGCTGAACTCCGCCGCGATGCTGATTATCGACATGCAACGCGACTTCCTGGAGCTGGGCGGCTTCGGGGAAATGCTGGGCAACGACGTCTCGCAACTGCGCCGCACGATTGAACCGAACCGCGCCCTGCTGGCAGCGTGGCGCGGGGCAGGGGGCATGGTCATTCATACCCGTGAAGGCCACAGGCCCGATCTGGCCGACCTGCCGCCGGCCAAGAAGATCCGCGGCCGCAGTGCCACCTGCATCGGCGACGCCGGGCCGATGGGCCGCATCCTGGTCCGCGGCGAAGCTGGCCATGACATCATCCCGGAACTGTATCCCGAAGCCGGCGAGCCGGTGATCGACAAGCCTGGCAAGGGCGCTTTCCACGCCACCGATCTGCATTCGATCCTGGAAAACCGGGGCATTTCGAAACTCGTGGTGACCGGCGTGACCACCGAGGTGTGTGTCAACACAACGGTCAGGGAAGCCAATGACCGGGGTTACGACTGCCTCGTCGTTGCCGATTGCTGCGGTTCGTACTTCCCCGAATTCCACGAGATGGGATTGCGGATGATCAAGGCCCAAGGGGGCATTTTCGGCTGGGTGGCCCCGTCACGAGCGGTGATCGAGGCGTTGCGGTAACGAGCGCCGGCACGAGACTGGATAGCGTCGGCACCGAAATGTTCAACCGACCGTCAGGCGAAACTGTCAAGCAAGGAGCCGTGTGATGAGCACAAGCATGACGATTGGAGCCCGGCCAAAATTCTGGGTTCCCGGCGACTGGAACGCCTTGTTTGGCTTCGGCACCAACATCCTGGTGAACGTGCTGGTACTGACTGGACTGCTGCGGTTCGTGCTGCAAATGCCCGACGCGCTGGTGTTCGGTCGTATCCTGCCCGCGCTTGGCCTGATGCTGTTCCTCAGCACCGGGTATTATGCGTTCCTCGCTTGGAACCTGGCCCGCAAAACCGGGCGCACCGACGTCTGCGCGCTGCCCTCTGGGATCAGCGTGCCGCATATGTTCGTGGTCACCTTCGTGGTGATGCTGCCGATCAAGCTGGCGACGAATGACCCGGTACAGGCGTGGGAGGCCGGTCTGACCTGGGTGTTCATTCAGAGCTTCCTGCTGATGGCCGGCGGGTTCATCGGCCCGTATGTCCGCAAGATCACGCCTCGCGCCGCCCTGTTGGGCTCTCTGGCGGGTATTTCCATCACCTTCATCTCGATGCGGCCGGCGGCTCAGGTTTTCACCACCCCGTTGATCGGCGTTGTTTGTTTCGCGGTCATTCTGGCCAACTGGTTCGGCGGCGTGCGCTATTTCCGTGACGTGCCCGGCGGCTTGGTGGCCATTGCGGTGGGCACCATTATCGCCTGGGGTTCGACAGCGCTTGGCCTTGGCTATGGCGAATTGTCGCTGGCCAACCTTGGAGCGTCGGTGTCGAATTTCGGCTTCTCGGTGCCGATCCCGGCGTTCAACTACACCTTCGACGGCTTCAAGTACATCGGAATCATCCTGGTGACGGCGATCCCGTTCGGCATGTACGACCTGATCGAGGCGCTGGACAATGTCGAGAGCGCCGCTGCCGCCGGCGACAGCTTCCCGACCACGAGCGTTCTGACCGCTGACGGTGTGATCAGCCTGATCGGCTGTCTGATGGGCAATCCGTTCATCAATGCAGTCTATATCGGCCATCCGGGGTGGAAGGCGATGGGCGGGCGGATCGGCTACTCCGCCATGACCGGCCTGGTGATACTGGTCCTGACCTGGTTTGGTATCGTCTCGGTCATCAGTGCGATGATCCCCGTGGTCGCGATCTTGCCCATCCTGCTGTATATCGGCATGCTGATCGGTTCGCAGGCATTCCAGGAATCGCCGCACCGCCACGCGCCGGCGATCGTCCTGGCGCTGCTGCCGCAGATCGCCGAATGGGGCAAGACGATGATCGATGGCGCGCTGGGAGCCGCGGGGACCAACGCCGCCGCGGTGGGGTCGGCCAAAATGGCGCAGGTCGGCGTGCTATATGACGGGCTGGCGGCGCTTGGCGGCGGTGCGACGCTGGCGGGCATCATCCTGGGGGCGGTGACGGTCTACATCATCGACCGCGCCTTCGAGAAAGCCGCGTGCTTCGCCGTCGCCGGCGCCATCCTGACGTTTTTCGGCTTCATCCACGGGGCGGACGGCCTGGGCATCGGGATGTCGCCAACGCTCGCGGTGTCCTATCTCGCGGTGGCGGGTATCCTGTTCTATTGCGCGAAATACGCGGAGTTCCATCCAGTGGTGATGGAAATGCACGAAGCCGCGGCCGAGGCCGATTAGGCGCAGGTGCGGCGGGACTCCGGTGATTTGACGTGAGTCCCGCCTGCCGGACGGTCCCGGTATGCACTTTTTTTGCCCAATCAGGCGAGTTGCATGCAATCCTGATTAGATTTTATGCAAATGGCACGGTGGCCGCGAAATTGTGGCGGCCTGCCGCTCTGGTTATTCTCGGCTAGCTGGTGGTGCCGCCCCACTGCTCCGGAGCAACGTCCGCGATGGACTGGGAGAACGTCCAGAGGTGGCCGCCGACGTCCCTGACGCTGTACCTGTCTCTCGCCGTAGGGGTAGTCGGAGGGTGGTCGGAGGATCACTGCTCCGCACCGCGCGGCGTGAGCGTGATGATGGTCAACCTCATCGACACGGACCAGGATGGAATGCGTGCCTGAGATGCCAGCGGGCGGCTGACCATCATGGCCCGCCCGCCGCAGTTGCATCACAACCACGGCCCCTTCGCCAACATTGAGCTGTGCGCGATGATCGCCGATCCTAAGACGCAGGCTGAACTGGAAGGCTTGGCAAAGCCAGTGAACCGCGGCATCCACGTCGGGATAACCCAGTTCGGGGATCACCGTGCATCCGGGCATTGATCTGTTCAGCTTCATGTTTCCGACATCGCAACAATAATCCGAATGCGCTACGCAGGAACCGCTGCGTCAGGCTGCGAGCAGGAACGCGCTGACCGTCGCGTTGAATGTGTCCGGATTCGTGATGTTGCAGGCATGCCCGCCATGGTCGAGGAGGCACAGCCGGCCACGTGGCAGCAATGTCGCCAAATGCGTCGAGCAGCCGCTCGGCACCAGAACATCGTCGCGAGTTGCCACCACCAAGGTCGGTGCGTCGATGGCTGGAACCCCGGCTTCCAGATCGAACGCCAGGATGGCTTCGATGCGGCGCAGCACGGTCTCGACTGGGGGAAAATGGGCGACGCCGGCTGCATCCTGTTCAGCCAGCCACGCCTTTCGTTCGGCGAGCCAATCAGCGGGGTAAAGAAACAATGGTTGCGCGGCGACATAGGCGGCCACGCCGGTATCCAGCAGCAGGCTTCGGCGTGTGGCGAAGCAGCGGATTGTGTGCGGGTGGGTCCTTGCCCAGGCATTGACCAGCACGAGGCGGTCGATCAAGTCGGGTCGCCCGAGCGCCATTTGCAGCCCGATCAGCCCGCCGAGCGCGTGACCGATGAAATGGCATCTGTTGATGGTGAGTTCGCTGAGGAGGGCGGCGATCTCATGCGCCATGTCGGCGATGGAATAGTTTGCCGGCAGCAAGCCCGGGCTTTTGCCGGTGCCATGGTGGTCATACGCGACGACCCGGAAGTTGCGGGCCAGTTCGGGAATTTGCGACGTCCAGTAATGCGCCGCGCCGCCCAGGCCGGACGACAGCACCACCGTGGCGGCGGCATCCTGGCGGCCGTGGATTTCGTAGTACACTTGACCGCTACTGCTTTCCCACGTGCGCGACCGAGGCGATCTCCACCAGGGCGTCCGGTTTCACCAGTCCGCACTGGATGCAGTAGCGCGCCGGTTTGTCGCCAGGGAAATACTGTGCGTATACTTTGTTCAGCTCTGCGTAGTCAGCCCAGTCGCGGATGAAAATCGAGTTGAACGTTACGTCCGCCATGGTGCCACCCGCGGTCTCGATCACCGACTTGATGGTTTCGAGCACGTGCCGGGTCTGTGCGGCCACGTCACCGACATGCACGACGTTATTGTCCTTGTCGAACGCCAACGTACCGGAGACGTATACAATTCCGTCGGCCATGGTCCCGGGGGAGAACGGCGCGATGGGCGCGGTGGTGCCGGGGGGCACGACAACTGTCTTGGGCATGGGAACTCCTCACGTGCTGGAGGTTGGCGCGGCCTGGCCGATAGCGCCGCAGAAATCGGCGACGGTGGAAACCCAGCCGAAGAATTTCTCGATATTGTACAGCGCCGCCTGCTGGACGAAATCGGGGCCGGCGTGGTGCGTGGCGTCTTCCAGCACCACGGCGAAATATTCCAGATGGAACGCGTCGCGCAACGATGATTCGACGCAGACATTCGTTGCGATCCCGGTGAACACCAGGTTGCGGATGCCGCGGGCGCGCAGCACGCTGTCGATGTTGGTGTTGAAGAAGCCGCTGTAGCGGGTCTTGGGAATGACGATATCGCCAGGCTGTGGCTGCAACGCATCGACGATGGCATAGTCCCAGGTGCCCTTGGCGAGCAATGTGCCTTTGAGTTCAGGCCGAGCGCGCATGGTCTTGAGGGCGTTGGATTTGTGATAGTTGGGGGAACCGGGGGTACCGGCCTCGACGTAGTCCTTGTCCCAGCCATTCTGGAAGAAGATCACCGTCAGGCCGGCGGCGCGGGCCGCTTCCAGTGTTCGTTTGGTCTGCGCGATGGCCGCCGGGGCACCGGCGACGCTGAAGCCGGCGATGTCGATGTAGCCGCCCTCGGAGGCGTAGGCGTTCTGCATGTCGACCACGATCACCGCGGTTTCGCTTGGCTTGAGCCGCAGTGGTTCGGGGCGAGCCGGCAATGTTACGCTATCGGTCCGGGCATCGGGGGCCGCGTAGCCGGCGGGAACAGGGGCGTTCATCGGGCAACCTCCAGGGTCACATGTTGCCGGGATTGCATGAGCGGTTGGATGCGGGCGCCGAAATCCTCCACGCCCTTGATGAAGTCGTCGAAGGTCAGCAGCACGCCTTCGCATCCCTCGACGGTGGCGACCTCGTCCAGCAGAGCGGCGATCGTTGCGTAGGAGCCCACCAGGGTGCCCATGTTGATGTTCACCACCGAGACCGGGTCGACCATCTGCCGCACATTGGTGTCGCCGCCCGAGGCCTTGTCCGCGGCGGACTGCTGGACCAGCCAGGCGACCGCCTGCTGATCGGTTCCGGCCTTGTAGTGATCCCACTTGGCCCGCGCCGCCGCATCAGTTTCATCGGCGATGATCATGAACAGGGCGAAGGCGGTGACGTTGCGGCCGGTCCTGGCGGTGGCCTCGTTCAGTTTGGTCACCGTGGGCGCGAAGGCCGTGGGTGTGTTGACGCCCTTGCCGAAACAGAAATTGTAGTCGGCATACTCGGCCGAAAAGGCCATGCCGGCTTCGCTTTGGCCGGCGCAGATGATTTTCATCTCGGCTTGCGGCAGCGGGCTGAGGCGGCAGTCGTCCATCTGGAAGAATTTGCCGTGTCGGTCGGACCGCCCGGTTTCCCACAGATCGCGCATGATCCGGATGTATTCCGACACGTACTCGTAGCGGCTGCCGAAATACTCGTCGCCTGGCCAGAGTCCCATCTGGGAATATTCCGGCTTCTGCCAGCCGGTTATCAGGTTCAGTCCGAAACGTCCATCGGAGATCGAATCGATCGTCGACGCCATGCGGGCGGCGATGGCGGGCGGGATGGCCAGGGTGGCGCAGGTCGCGAACAGCTTGATGCGCGAGGTGACGGCCGCCAGCCCGGCCATCAGGGTGAAGGACTCCAGATTGTGGTCCCAGAACTCGGTCTTGCCGCCGAAGCCGCGCAGCTTGATCATCGACAGCACGAAATCCAGCCCGTAGTTCTCGGCGGTGACGGTGATCTGCTTGTTGAGCGCGAAGGTTGGCATGTACTGCGGAGAGTTCTCCGAGATCAGCCAGCCGTTGTTTCCGATCGGAATGAATACGCCAATTTTCACGCCAGCCTTGCTCCCGGGACACTGCGTCGATGAGTGGCGAGGCCGACGCAAGAACGGCGCCATTGCGCGCTGGCCATCATGAAAACCGCGAGAAATCGGGCTGGCGCTTTTCCATGAACGCCTGGAAAGCCTCCATCGCCTCGGGCGATCGCAGCCGGTCGCGAAACAGCGCAAGCTCCTGCTCGATCCGACCGGGCACGTCCGGACGCCCGTGCTTGATCAAATTCTTGGTTTGTCGCACGGCTTCCGGCGGCAGGCTGGCCAGTCGCGACGCGACGCTTCGCGCTACGGTCAACAATTCGGCGTTCGCGACGACCTGATTGACCAGCCCCCACTCATGCGCTGTAGCCGCATCGATGGGCTCGCCCAGCAGCAGCAGGGCGCTGGCGCGCTGATGGCCGACCAGGCGCGGAAACAGCAGCGAGCTTGCCGCTTCGGGCACCAGTCCCAGGCTGGTGAACGGCATGACGAAACGCGCCGACTGGGCCGCGATCACCAGGTCGCAATGCGCCAGGAGGGTGGTGCCGACGCCGATCGCGGCGCCGTTCACCGCCGCCACCAAAGGCTTGGTCAGCGACGACAGCGCGGTCAGAAACGGCGAGGCGTGAGTCGCCTCGTTGGCTGACGCGCGATCCTGGAAATCCCTGATGTCATTGCCCGAGGTGAATGTGTCGCCAGCCCCGGTCAGCAGCACGACGCGGATCGCCGGATCGTCGGCGGTCCGGAACGCCGCTTCCACCGCCTGGTACATCGCCCGGGTGAGTGCGTTCTTCTTCTCCGGCCGGTTGAGAGTGATTTCCAGCAGAGGGCCGGCTCGCTCGACTATCACCTCGGTCATGGCAGCCCTCCCTGATCGGCTGATAGCGTATCGGTGGCCGGCGCGGTCGGCAATAAACCTGTAGCCAGAGATTCAGGCATTTGTTCCAGGATGCCAGTACGCGGGACGGGAGACTTGCATCGGCGGCCCGTTTTCGCCCAAAGAAGCGCCATGGCCACGCATTACTACACTGTCACCTGGGATCAGCTTCAGCGCGATGCGCGCGCCCTTGCCTGGCGCCTGATCAACAATGGCCCATTCAGCGGCATCGTCGCGGTTTCCCGGGGCGGACTGATCCCCGCCGCGATCATCGCTCGGGAGCTTGATCTGCGGCTGGTGGAGAGCGTGTGTGTCGTCACCTATCAGGATGAAGTCCGTGGTGCGCCGCACGTCATCAAACCTCCGGTTGCCGCGGGTGATGGCACCGGGTTCCTGATTATTGACGATCTGGTTGATTCCGGCACCACGGCGCGGGTCGTCCGCGGTCTGCTGCCGAAAGCGCATTTTGCCTGTATCTACGCGAAGCCTGCGGGGCGTCCGATGGTGGAAACCTTCGTGACCGAGGTATCGCAGGACACGTGGATCCTGTTTCCGTGGGACTCGGAGCCGCAATTCGTTGAACCGCTGGCCCGCCGCGGTGCGCCGTAGGCTGTCTGGTGGCCGCAAGTGCTGTCAGAAAGCCTCGAATCGGTTTCCCGTACCGCTGATTTTACATAGAAAGTCGCCGGTGACCGGCCCCTCGGCCTGCGCCGAGGGCATGCTACGCCGGTTACGACATTGGGTAGGCAGGTGACGCGGCATTCATCGGTCGGGCTGGTCTTAGACGGCACTCACTTCGTTGGCGCGCTCTATGGTGTCGGATAAAGAACCGATACGGGGCTCGGCTGTTTCGATCTCGTCGCTTGCCGGAACTGCCACATCATCCGGTGAAGCGACTGTCTCCTCGGCCACGAACTCCACCGCGGCGACAACGTGGGCGAGGTTCACTGTCGCCACGGTCGCCCCAGGGACCGGAGCGCCAATGTAATGCTTCGGCCGCCAGGCGAGATCGACCCCGTCGGGGACGCCGGCATGATCCAGCAGCACATCCAGCAAAACAATGCCCGTAGACGACTGATTGAGCGCGACGATGGAGGTGATCTTCATGATGTCGCCGGTCGTCAGCAGCAGTCCGAATCTGCCGCGCAGCCCGATCATACGGCTGCCAAACCACGTCGGCAGCGAGCGAACTGCCTCGTCGGCCTCAGTGATGCGCGTCCAGCTCAATGCCTGATCTCCGTCATGACCGGCGGTTTAGCCTTGTTCCGATCAGGGAGAAAGAGGCGGTTGCCTGGGACGCGCCCGGTCAGGCCCGCCCGTAGGTGTCCTGCAGCCGCACGATGTCATCCTCTCCGAGGTACGCGCCGGACTGCACCTCGATCAGTGTCAGGGGAATGCGTCCGGGATTCTCCAGCCGGTGCACGCAGCCGAGGGGCAGGTAGACGCTTTCGTTTTCCCGCACGATAAGCACGTCCTGGTCCCTGGTGACCCGCGCGGTGCCATTCACCACCACCCAGTGTTCGGCCCGGTGGTAGTGGCTCTGCAGCGACAGTTGCCGTCCCGGCATGACGACGATGCGTTTGACCTGGAACCGGTCACCCTGGATCAGGCTTTCGTAATATCCCCATGGCCGGTAACTGCGGTTATGCGCCACCGCCTCCGGCCGCCCCGAGGCCTTCAGCCGCTCAACGATTTTCTTGACGTCCTGAGCGTGGCCGCGATGCATCGCCAGCACCGCGTCCTCGGTCACCACCACCACGGCGTCCCGCAACCCAACGACCGCGGCCAGCATTCCGTCGCTGCGGACGTAGCAGTTCTCCGCTCCCTCGAGCACGACGTCGCCTACCGCCACGTTGCCGGCGGCGTCCTTGGCCCCCAGCTCCCACAGCGCACTCCAGCTTCCCACATCCGACCATCCTAGATCCGCCGGCACCACCGCCGCCCGGCTTGTCCTTTCGGCCACGGCATAGTCGATGCTGATGGACGGGCATGCGGTAAACGCCGCCACACCCAGGCGGATGAAATCCAGATCGCCGGTGCGGTCGGTCACCGCCTGTCGCACGGCCGGAAGCACCTCTGGCGCATGCGCCTCCAGCTCCTCCAGCAACGTATTGACGGTGAACACGAACATGCCCGAGTTCCACAGATGCCGCCCGTCGGCGACGAACCGTGCCGCGGTTTCCGCGTCTGGCTTCTCGCGGAATCGGGCGATCGCATGCACGCCCGCCGCATCGCGCAACGGGGAGCCGACCTCGATATAGCCATAGCCGGTTTCGGGCGCGGTCGGCTTCATACCGAAAGTCACGACATAACCAGCGCGTGCGGCGGTCGCGGCGGCCTGGAGCGCCGATCGCAAAGCTGCCTCGTCGGCGATCGAGGCATCGGCGGCCATCATCCAAAGGACCGCGTTCGGGTCGGTTTCGGCGACCAGTAAGGCGGCGGCGGCAATCGCGGGGGCGCTGTTGCGGCCTACAGGTTCGAGCACGATGCGCGCGTCATTGACGCCCGCGGCCCGCAGTTGTTCCGCGATCAGGAAGCGATGCTCGTGGTTACAGACCACGATTGGCGGCGCGAAATCCGGGCCGACGCCGCGCAGCGCGGTTTCCTGCATCAGCGTGCGGTCGGACAATAACGGCCAAAGCTGTTTCGGAAAGCTCTCTCTCGAGACGGGCCACAACCGAGTGCCGGAGCCGCCGGACAGTATTACGGGAACAATGCGTTGTGTGATCATGACCTGAACCGCGATTGGGGCCCTTCATTGCCTATCAGGCAGGCTCCTGCCAAGCAAAAACGTATCTACGTGGCCAGACATGCTAGTACCGAAGGCAGGCGTGCAGTCGGCCGCGAGAGTGGTGGCACCTATTCTCCGGCTCTGGGTATCAGCGGCATTGGCCGCGAGCCAGGCAAGTAACCTGCCAGTCGAGGATACAGCGGGGCCAGCTTGATCAGGAAGTCCCATGCCATCAATACCGCCGCCGCCCCGAAAAGCACGTCGCCCGGCAGCCGCATCCATTGCCAGAACAGCGTGGTGTCATAGAATTCCAGGCTGCGCGCATAGGCGAACCCATGCTCGAACACCGCATTGAGCTGCGACCAGCCGATCGGAAAGAAGTTCAGCAGGATCCACAGGATCAAGCCGGCATTGTAGAGCCAGAACGCCCATAACCCTGCCGTCTCGCTGAACGGCACCCGATCCGCTGCCACATAGCGCAGGCAGAAGTAAATCAGGCCAATCGCGAGCAGTCCGAATGCCCCGAACAGCGCCGCATGGGCGTGGTTCAGCGTCAGGAAGGTGCCGTGTTCGTAATAGTTGATCAGCGGCGCGTTCAGTGTGCCGCCGCCGAACACCCCGGCGCCGACGAAGTTCCAGAATGCGGCGCCGATCAGGTAGGTATACGCCAGCGTGTAGTTAAAGCCCTGGTGTGCGCGGATCAGCCGGTACTGCTGGATCGCCTCGATGACCAGGAGAACCAGAGGCAGCACCTCGATGAACGAGAACATGCTGCCGAGCGGCACCCACATGCTGGGTCCGCCTGCCCAGTAGAGGTGGTGGCCGGTGCCCAGCACACCCCCGAGGAAAATAAGTATCAGCTCGAAATAAACCGCCCGCTCGGCCAGCTTGCGCGATACCAGACCGACCGCCATCAGCAGATAGGCGCTCATGCTGGCGGCGAAGAATTCGAACGATTGCTCGACCCACAGGTGTACCACCCACCAGCGCCAGAAATCCGCGATGGTGAACGACTTCTCGATGCCGGTCAGCGGGATCATTCCGAATACATACAGGATCGCAATGTTGATTGTCGCGGCCCAGATCAGGTTCTCGATCCGGATGCGCCCCGACCAGAACTGGCGGGTGGCCTGCCACACCGCCGCGCCGGTCGGCCACAATGCGCGGAACACCAGGGCGCTCCAGATCAGCAGGCCAAGGAAGAAGCCGATCTGCCAGAAGCGGCCGAGCTGGATGTAGGACTGGCCTTGGTTGCCGAACCAGAACCATCCGGTGTCGAGATGGCCCATGATGCCAAGCCAGTTGCCGATCAGCGCGCCGGCGACGATGGCCAGTGTCACCCAGAACAGCACATCGACCAGAAATCCTTGAAAGCGTGCCTCCCGACCGCCGGCGATGGCAGGCGCCAGGAACAGCCCGGCACCGATCCAGCCGACGCCGATCCAGATGATCGGCGCCTGAATGTGGACGTCGCGCAGGAAGTTGAACGGGAGGAACTCGTGCAGGTTCAGCCCGTAGAAGCTGCGCCGGTCATAGTAGGCGTGCGCCATGATGGTACCGGCGAGTATCTGCAGCAGCAGCACCGCGGCCACCACCAGGAAGTATTTGCCGACCTTGCGCTGGCTTTCGGTCAACGGCCTGAACCGCACCAGCGCCGGGTCCATCGGTGCGTCGTCCGGATGGTTCAGCCAGAACTCGTAGATGAACAGGACCAGGCCGAAAGACAGGAAGGTGAAACAGAAGCTGATCCAGGTCCAAAGGAAGGTGTTGCTGGTGGGTGTGTTGCCAACCTCGGGCTCATACGGCCAGTTTTCAGTCCAGGACCAGTTCACGTCCGGCCGCCGGGCCACCGTCGTCAGGGCGGAATAGACCAGAAAGTCGGCGGTGTGCAGCGCCGTTTGCTCATCGAGGCTGTAGGCCGGCGTCCAGCCGGACGCGAGGTCCACCTTGCCGAGACTGGCAGCCAGATCGGCTCGCAGCGCGGCGATCGCGGCCGCCAGGGCGTCGGGCACCACGACTTCCTGCCGCGTGAGGTCAAGGCGCTGAAGCTGCTCGCGCATTGTGTCGCGGACGGCGGCCTTCTGCTCGGGCAATAGGGCATCGAACGCTTTGCCATACTTGTTACCGGCGAGGCCATCCTCGGTGAGCGTGGCCAGGCGCATCAGTGTCGAGGCAGTATAGTCTTGGCCGAAATAGGAACCCATTCCGTAAAGGCTGCCGAAATCCATCAGATCGGCTTTCTGGAAGCCTCCCTTGCCCGCGATGACGTCTTCCCCGGTCATCAGCGTCGTGCCGCCGGAGGTCACGAAGCGCTCCGGCTGCGGCGGTGCCCTTTCGTACGTCAGCACCGTTGCCCACGCGAACAGTCCGAAGCTGCCGATCGCCACCACCAGCAGGATCCATTTGAGGACGTTACTGACGGGGTCTTCGACCTGAGACATGATGGGCGGTACGCTTGTCGCCATGATCCGCTCCCGTCAAAGTTCCCGTAGTTTGACTATAGGAGCGGGAGCGTCGGGCGCTGCTCAACATGCGGTGTACTAGCGGCAACTGTCTAAACCGTTTCCTTCAGGACACCAATCAAAGCGCGCGGAGTGGCGTCTGCCGTAGCACCGCGCCAGGCAGCGCCGCAAAGTTTCCCACCAGATTTCACCTGGCAAAAGACGACGCAAACCGTAAGTCGTGGATCCCCGGCCTGCGCCGAGGATGACACCGGTGCGCTGTCCGGTCGGGTTTGACTGAGCGCCGTCAGGCCTCGATCAGTGGGCGGCGTCGCGAGACCGATGATACCCGCCGCTCCATGCCTTGCGCAGAATGACCGGCAACTGGCGCATGCTTTCGAGGCCGACCAGTGGGACGCTGTCGTGGCTGGCGAAGAGGTAGGACAACGCGGCCCGCGGGCGCCGTGCCTTTACCTCGTCGGTGAAGCCGCGATAGTAGTAGCAACGGTCGACGACGCGCAGACGGCGCCTGATCTGGGTCGCCAGAGCGTTGTCACCCTCGGCCGTCGCCTCGGCGAGCAATCGGCGCAGACGCCGGCGCAGCCGATCGAGATCGTCAGTGGTTTGGACATTGGTCAAAGAGCCCTGCCGCACACGATATCGGTACATTGGCGTGGGATGCAGCCACCAGCGCGCGCCGGCCCTGAGGCATTCCACATAGAGCGCAAAGTCTTCGGCAAAGCGCACGTGCTCGTCGTAACGAATGCCGTGCTCAAGCAGAAAACTCCGGCGCATCAGGGGCTTCAGGAAGCCAAAATTGGTGCGGGGCGCGCCAGGGGAAGAAACGTTGCGGGCGATGAACTCAACTACATCGATGGCGCGCGGGGCGGCGAGGAAACCGGGAGGCATCATGGGCACCTCCGAGCCGTCGTCTTCGTCGACCAGCAGTAGATTGTCGGCGACAAGGTCCGCACCCTGCGTTTCCCCGAGCTCGATCAGCGTCGCGAGTCGTCCGGGCAGGAAGGTGTCGTCGGCGTCGAGCAGGGCGATCCAGGTTCCGTGCGCCGCCGCGATGCCAGTGTTGCGCGCCGCCGACGGGCCTCCGTTTACCGGCAGAGCAACGACCGACACTCTTGGATCCCTGGCGGCGATACGGCCGACCCGGTCGCGGGTGTCGTCCGTCGAGCAGTCATCCACCACGATGACCTCCAGCCCGTCCAGTTCCTGCGTCGTCGCCGACGCCACCGCTGCTTCGATGTACTCGGCGGCATTGAAGGCCGGGATCACCACGCTGGCTCGAATCATAAGGCTTTCCCCTGTCCATCGCTCGGCGCCGGTGAGCGGGAGCGCCAGCGCCGAAGAGCTTCGCGATAAGCGTTCAGATGTTCCTGGCCGGTCGCGGCTGGTAGCGGCGGCTTTGGCGGCGGCGGCGGAAGGTCGCCGACCAGCGCCGCGGCCCATTTTGCCGGGTCGCGAGGCAGGACGCGACCCGAGGCGGTGGCAGCAACCACCGAGGCCAGTTGGTCCATGTCCGACGAAAGAACCGGCGTGCCGACGGCGCGGGCCATGTGCAGGCTGCCGCTGTCGCTGCCCCGCTTGTGCGGGAGCAAGACAACGTCCGCCGCGGCTATGGCACCGATAATGTCGGCGTCGCTGGCGTAGCCCAGGCGGACATGGGCACGGGGATGGGCCTGCAACCGGCGAACGATTTCTCGCTCGCTCTCGTCGACGAGTTCGCCGAGGACCAGCAGGTCTGGGGCGTCGTCGCCGAGCAAGGTCCAGGTGTCGGCGATCAGGTCGTAGCCTTTGTAGGCGCGAATGAAACCCACCAGAACGGCGAGCCGCTTTCGCGGGTCGAGGCCTAGCCGCTGACGCGCGGCCAGCCGGTTCGGGACCGGGTCCAGCCTGCGCGCCGGGTGCTGAATGACCACGGCCGAGACTGCCGCGATCCGCTCGACCTGTCGCGCGGCCGAGGTGCTGTGAACCAGCACGGCCTGCGCCAGCGAGTAGAGCAGGCGGGCCCGTTCCAGCGCGTTGCTGCTCGGATCGTGGGGCACGACGTCGTGCGCTGTCCAAATCACCGGTACCAGGTAGGCGAGGACGCGAAGGAGCATCGGATCAAGACGTGGATGGATCGGGTGCTGGATGTGGACGATCTTTGGCCTCAGGGCGATTGCGGCGGCGACGATTGTGAATGCGCATCCCAGCCAGTTGATGCCCTGGCGCCCGGCGGACGCGATCCTGGCCCCCGGGGGAGGCGGCCAACGTGGTGCCGGCAGCCAGCGATGAATGGGCCAGGTGATTGCGAGATCTGGGGCGCGCAGATGGCGGCTCGCCAGTAAGACCGGCTTGAGACCGACGGCGACCAAGCCCTCGGCGACCATGCCGGTGTACAGCGGCAGCGCGCCCTTCTCAGACGGATCAATCAGCAGAACGCGTGCACCCGCCAGTTGCTCGGGCATTTTGTCACCGCTACTGGCTGGGTCAATGAATATCGCACGCCCCTTGGGTCCTGCCGGCTGAGGTCTAGCTTGGGTTCCAGTATGGCATCCGACCGGCGGGTGCAACGCGTTTGGGTTGTGCCGACCTCTTGACGCCGCACGTGGTCGCGGCACTGTTGCTGCACCACACAGGAGCAGTCATGCCCCGTTTGAACGCAATCACGTTACTGGGGGTGGCGGTCGGCACCATCCTGGCAGGCTGTAATCCGAGTCCGCCGCTACCGGCCGTGGCCACGGCTCCGGCCCGGCCCGTACCGATCGATGGGACCTATGGTGGTGTGATGCAACTGAGCCGCGGCGACGCGATGAACTGCGGCAACGAGAATCCGATCACCCTGCAAGTGCAAAATCACAGTTTTACCTACCGGCTGGCGCAGCCTCGGGCGGAGTGGAAGCCGGTGATCGTCTTTACCGTCGCGATCGCACCGGACGGATCGTTCAATGCGCAATCTGGGCCGGACTCCATGAGCGGCCGGGTGGCCGGCGGGAGTATGCAGGGCGAGATCGTCGGCGACATCTGTGGATTCAGTTTCAATGCCGACCGCGGCGGGACCTGGTGAGGAATCGGTGGCATGGGCTTGTCCGGTGTCTTCATGGCGACAAGCGCGTCTACGAGATGAGGGATAGTTCGAGCCGCCGCGAAGTTCCGATGGCTTGCAGAAACGCTTCGTCATGGCTGACAACCAACAGCGCGCCGTCATAGGCTCTTAGTCCCGCTTCCACCGCCGCGATCGAATCGACGTCCAGGTGATTGGTCGGTTCGTCGAGAATGAGAACAGACGGGGGCGCCACGCCGCCCAGCACGCAGGCGAGCGCGGCTCGGAGCAGTTGGCCGCCGCTGAGGCTGGATACGAGCCGCAGCGCCGCGTCCGAGCGGAACATGAACCGGGCAAGAGCTGCTCGGCAGGCGTTCTCGGCCGATCGCGGGTTGATACGCCGGAAATTGTCGCGGATCGATGCCGACTGATCGAGCAGGCTGACCCGCTGATCGAGCATTGCGAAATCGGTCATGATCCGCACCGTTCCCGTCCATGGCTGCAACTGCCCGGTCAGGAGCGCCAGCAGTGTTGTCTTGCCGGCACCGTTCGGCCCGGTGACGGCGATGCGCTCTGGTCCGATGATCGCGAACGAAAGGTCTTCGATTACTGGTCGATCCGGGCTGAAGCCGACGCTGGCCGCATCTATGCGAAGGACTGTCTTGTTGGCGGGCAGACCGGTCGGCGGAAGAACGACTGACAGAGGCTGAAGCACTTCGATAAGCTCGTGCGCCGAAGCGGCGGCATCGAGCGCCTGCGAACGTCTACGTTCCGCCAGTCGAGCGGTTTCGCCACTGGTTTTCTCGCTGCGGTCGCGCAATTGATCCAGATGGATGCGCGCCATGTCGCCCTTTTCACGCTTCTTCCGGCCGGCGCGATCCTTGCGCGCTTTTTGTTCAGCCGCCGCCTGGGTACGCTTGGCAATTTCAGCCACGCGATTTTCGGCGACATCGAGGTCGCGCCGAGCGGCGGTGAGTTCCGTGGCTTTGCGCGCGGTGTAGTGGCTCCAGTTGCCTCCGTAGCGCGACGCGCCAAGGGAGGTGAGTTCGACAATGACATCCATGATGTCGAGCAGTTCCCGATCGTGGCTGACGACGATCGCGCCTTCGCGCCAGTTGGCAAGGAGGTCGAGGACGATCTTGCGGCCGGCCCGGTCGAGGTTGTTGGTCGGTTCGTCCAACAGGATGAAATCAGGCTCCGCGAAGATGAGCGCGGCAAGCCCCACCCGCGTGCGTTGTCCGCCTGAAAGCGCTGCCAGGGGAGTCTTGGGTGGAGCATCCAGTCCCAGGCGGTCCAGAGCGGAAGCGATGCGTGCTTCCAGGGTCCAGTCCGCAAGGGTGAGTTCCTCGGCACCGGCCTCGCCGCTTTCCGCTCGATGCAGCAGGGCCAGCGCTTCGGAGACGCCGAATAGGTCTGCAACGGTTTCGTTTAGCCCCACCTGAACGAGTTGACGCAGGACGGCTATGGTGCCGGTCGCGGTTACTTTGCCCGACTGAGGTCTCAGCTCTCCGGAAATCAACCTGAGCAGCGTGGTCTTTCCGACGCCGTTTCGGCCGACCAGCCCGGTGCGGCCGGTTGCGAAGCTAAGATCGAGATCAGAAAGGACAGGATCGCCGTCAGGCGGGGACCAAGTGACATTCGACAAGATGATTGAAACAGACATGCAGGTGAATTTCCCCAGTGGCAAGGCGGTTCGGCATTGCTGACGGGTGGAAATCCATTACTGCGCACATCCTGTTGGAATTGAGCCTAGCACCAACTCTTCTAAAGGATGACCTGCCGATATGCCATATCCGTAGCATGACCGGCGCGGCCATGTTGCCCACGTCTTTGTTTAAACACGGAAATTCGTGGGTGACCAAGCTTGCCCCTGCGGAACCCCTGCAAAGTCGGGGGTCCCGGTCATGACACGCGGGTAGGTCCGCGTCTCATCGAGGGGCTGACATCATGCTGTGCGTCCGCCCGCAACGCTCGATCCGCGAACGTATTCGACCATGAGTTGGCATGATTTGTGCTGATCGTCCCTGCAATTCCGTCGCCACCGTCCGATGGATCGGCAATGAGACAAGGACTCGTATGAAAGTCGCAACTACCGCCATACGCAAAATTCTCGCCCGAGTGACGGGATATTCGACCCTGCTCGGCGCAGTCTGCCTGGGCCTCGCCGCCGCGTCCGGACCGGCCAGAGCGGAAGCGTCGGCCGACGCCTACATGCCCGCGCCCGCTGAACCGGGCACCGCCATCCCGAATGTGCCGGTGAAGTTCGGCATGAAGCCGTACGCGGACAACAGCTTCTATGTCATCGCGATGAAGAAGGACTGGTTCAAGGACGTCGGCATCACGATCATGCCGCAGCCGATCGGCCTGTCGCTCACGGAAGAGAACGTGATCCCGTTGCTGCTGAACGGGCAGCTCGACCTGAGCAGCAACTACTGCCCGAGCGTGCTGCCGACATACAAATCCTCGAAACTGCTGAAGTGCATCGCCTTCACTGACAACATCGTCGCCAACTCGATCCTGGCCAATCCGAAACTGAACCTGAAGCCGTTCAGCGCGTACATCAAGGAAGGCAAGAATTTCCAGGAGGCGATCAAGGCGGCCCTGGCGCCAGCCGACGGCAAGACTCTGACCGCGCCCCCCGACATCAATGCACGGCCGTTCGAGGAGGCGCTGTATAAGATCGCCGGCATAAAGATGAATTTGCAGGCGCTGGATGATGCCAAGCTGCTCGTCCTGGCGCGGTCGGACCGCACCGATTTCGCGCATCCAAACGGGGCGCCGATCGTTTACAGCCTGATGCAGGCTGGCTGGGTGCCGCTGGTGAATATGAAGGACCTGCTGCAATACGGCCCCGGCGGTCCCGATTCGCCGCTGGAGAATCTGATCGCGATCGTCGGCACCACCGGCAATGCCAATTTCATCAACAAGAACCCGAACACGGTGCTGCGTTTCCTGTCGGTGGTATGGCGCACGATCGACGCGGTGAAGCAGGATCCATCGCTGTATGATCTGCAGGCACCTTACCTCAACAGCATCGCGGGCACCAATTTGGACGGCAACGGCGTGGCGCAGACGGTCGCCACGCTGCATCCCTACAAGTCGTTCGACGAGGATGCCGAATACTACGAGGACCCGAACTCGACAGTCTATTACAAGAACGTCTATGGAGCGATCATCAAGGATTTCGAGCAGCACAAGGTGCTGCCAGCCGGCGCGGTGACGGCCGAGACGTTCGTCTGGAATGCACCGATCTGGGAGCAGATGAAGGCGTACAAGGCAAAGACCACGCAAATCCTCGATGGGCTGAAGTTGGACCAGTTGAGCGCCGAGAAGAAGGAGCTCGTTGCGAAATCGCGCCAGGTACTATGCCTGGTATGACTACCTCGATTCGTTCCGCTTCGCGACCGCCGCGGCTGCGCCTTGACGGCATCCGCTGCATCGTCGGCCGGTGACGTGGGGGAGCTCGATACCTCGTCGCTGACAATGGTCGACGACCCCACCGTTCTAGCCGAGGCGGCGCCCCCGAAAAGGCCGAGGCCCTCATTCGGACGCCTCGACCCGCTCGGTGTCGTTGGGATCATACTGCTGGTCGGCATCTGGCAGGGGTTGTCGATGCTGATGCCGCCGTCGGCGCTGCCATCGCCCTGGAGCACCGCCGCGACCCTGGTGAACAATTTCTTCGTGGCTCCGGACTTCAGCTACTACGGGCTGGCCGATCCTGGCTATTTTAGCAGTCTTCTCTACACCATCCAGAATGTGCTCATGGCGGTGGCGGGTGGCGGTTCGTTCGGCATCATTCTGGGCCTGATCACCGCGCGCCTGCCGCTGTTCCGGGCCGCCGTCGACCCGGTGATGCTGGTGGCGGGAACGGTGCCGATCATCATCGCCTCGCCGTTCATGCTGCTGTGGTTCGGTGTCGAACGCGCCAGCGCTGTCCTCGTCGTCACTTTCTATGTCAGCGTGACGCTCTATGTTTACGCGCAGCGGGCGGCGGAGAACCTCGATCCAGTCTACGAGAACTCGGCGCGGACGCTGGGCGCGGCGCAGTCGGACATCCTGTGGACGGTGCTGCTTCCGGGCACCGTGCCGGAAATCCTCGGCGGGCTGCGCATCGCTCTCGCCGGCGCCTGGGGGCTGGAGGCGATCTCGGAGCTGATGGGCTCCGAGCGCGGCATCGGCAAGATGATCCAGGGTCTCGCGGTCTCGGTCGACGTTCAGGGCATCCTCGCGGCGCTTCTGCTGCTTGGCTTGACGGCGATCCTGTTCGACTGGCTGACCGCCTTCGCGATTTTTCGCCTCTCGGCCTGGAATGTCAGAGCCGGCGCTTCCTCCGACCGGAAGAACTGAACCATGGCAGCATGGAAGATTCCGCCCAGCATCGAGATCGACAATGTTTCGCGCTTCTTCCGCCGCGCCGACGGGGAGGAGGTTCGGGCAGCGGTTGATCTGAATTTCACGGTCGCGGAGGGCGAGTTCGTCTGCATGGTGGGTCCCTCGGGATGCGGCAAGACGACGGTGCTGCAGATGATCTCGGGACTGCTGCTGCCATCGACCGGGTCGATACGCGTCGCCGGCACCGAGGTCACCGGACCCGGTCGCGACCGGGGCTTCGTGTTCCAGAGGGACAGCGTGTTCCCGTGGATGACGGTGCTGGACAATGTCCAGTACGGGCTGAAATGCCGTGGCGTCCCGGCGGCCGAACGGCGGGAGATCGCGCGGCACTATCTGGCGCTGGTCGGGTTGAGCAACGTGGAAAAATCCTGGCCCAAGGAACTCTCCGGCGGGATGCTGAAGCGGGTGTCGATCGCCACTGTGTTCGCCAACGGTTCGCGGGTGCTGCTGCTGGATGAGCCGTTCGGGGCGCTCGACTATGTCACGCGTCATCAGATCCACGAGGTGCTGCTGACGCTGTGGGCGGACAGCGAGGGTGACAAAAAGCGCACGGTGATGTTCGTCACCCATGACGTCGACGAGGCGCTGACGCTGGCCGACCGCATTCTGGTGTTCCGCACCGGACGCGCTGTCGACGACATCGCCGTTCGCTCGGCGCGGCCGCGCACACCGGATAGCCTGCTGGAGCCGGAGATGGTCGAGCACCGTCACGTGCTGCTGGAACATCTCGGTCTGGCGCGGTCGCGCCGGTCCAAGCCCGAATCGGAACTGCTGCACTCATGAGCGCCGTGTCGCGCCGGCTGCGGATGACGATGTCCGCGGGCGCGTTCCTGTGTCTGTTCGCTCTGTGGCAGGTATTGTCTACTGTCTATACGACCGAAATCCTGCCCGGCGAGCCGATGGTCCCGGGTTGGCAGGTGGTGTTCACCAGCACGCTGCTCTCGCTGGCCAATTACTGGCAGGGCGGCCTGGGCGTCCCGACCGTCGCCGACGGGGCGCAGAAGACCTATCTGATGGCGGTGCTGTCGATCCTGGCCAATTCGCTCGATACATGGGGGCGCCTGATCGCCGGCCTGGCCGCCGGAGGGCTGCTCGGATCGCTGCTGGGGCTCGCGGTGTCCTGGTCACCGTGGAGCCGGCGCGTCGTCAGCCTGCCGTTGCAATTCCTCCGCGTATTGCCACTGCTGGCAATGGTGCCGCTGTTCCAGTTGTGGTTCGGCATCGGGTTCCTGGGAAAGATCGCCTTCGTCGGCTACGGCGTCGGCGTCATCCTGTTCACCGCGATCGTCAACGCTGTCGGCAACGTCTCGAAGGTCTATCTCGACAATGCCCGCACCATGGGGGCGACGCGGTTCCAGCTTTATAAGACGGTGATTCTGCCGTCGATCCTGCCGGAGATGCAGTCAGCGATCCTGCTGAGCCTTGGCGCCGCCTGGGGAACTGTGCTGGGTGCCGAGTATCTCGGCGCGCAAACAGGTCTGGGCTACATCATCGTCTATTCGGAATCGTTTGGCTATCTCGACCGCATGTTCCTCGTTGCACTCGTGATCATCGTCTATGCGTCGGCGAGTTTCTGGGCCGTCAAGAAGCTGTTCAGCCATTTGACGCGCTGGTCGTCGGCGAGGCGATAGCCGGGGAAGTTTGCCTCGGGGACGACTAAAAATTCATCCGGGTACTGAACAGCCAGGCGTGGTTGAAGGCCGGCGTGAGCGGCTTTGCGATATAGGCGGGCGCGACGGCCGCCTGGTAGCCGACCCCGAACGTGCATTTCAAGCGCTCGGTGAGCGCGAGGCGTCCAACCAGCAATCCGGGCGTGAGATAGACCTGGTTCAGGCCGCCTCGCTGGCCGTTCGCGTAGTAGGTCCAGCTTACCTCCAGCTCCGGCCAGAGCACCTTGAGCACATGATACTGCAGGGCTATGTTGGTCTGGGTCTGGTAGCCGATGATGTTGGCATGCGACGCCGGCACGACGCCGCCGAATGTCCCTTGTATGTCGAGTGCGCCCCAGCCCTTGCCGAACGCCAGGGTCGGCAGATATTCCCAGGAGTTGGTGGTGAGCCGGGAAATCCCAGACGGCGCCTGAATTTGCAGCAGGGCCGTCACCACATAGTTGCCTTCACTCTCCGGACTGCTCAGAAGGCGCTGCTTGACGCGGATGAAGGGCCAGTCACTGAACCCGGCCAGGGGCTGGATGCTGCCCTTGTTGTGAGGCCCGGTGCCGGAGACGCCTGACCGTATATAGTAGGGCGGGGCGGCGAACTGGACCTCGTTGGTATCGCTCACGATCAGGTCCAGACCCCGGCCGCCGTCGATGTCGGTGGTGCTGGTGCCGTTACCGGCATGCTGAAGGTCGACATCGAACCGCACCCGCTGCTCGAGCAGACCGGTGGTAGTGACAAGGGGGGTACTCCAGTGCGGTTGCGTTGCCCGCGCCCGTTCCACCCAGGCCTCCCAAGCCGCGACCGCGGCGGCAAATCCGTCGGCTTTGACCGGCGGATCCGGCAGGGGCATCGCGGCAGGCTGGTCGGGAAGGTTGTCGGGCGGCAATGTCAGCACGAGGCCCTCGGTGGCTCTCGCTGGTTCGTGGGCGGCACTCAAAAGCAAGGCCGTAGTCGCGGCAACGAAACGCCGGCATCCGGATCGTTTCGCTGTCTCCCGCCACGTCGTCCCCGCCTGCCTGGCTTGGGCGGAGCGCGGCGGATGGGTCGAGCGTGAGAGCCAGACCATATCAGGGACCTCCTCGATCCGGGCGCCGAGAGGCTACGAACAATGCAGCCCCGTTGCCATCATGCGGTGGCTCATTCCGGGAGGCGCGGGCGAGGTTTGAGCCAGGGTGGAACGGCTCCCAGACCGTGGACTGATCGGCCGCCGCGACGCCCGATCGGCGGGCGGTCGACCGCGCTCTATCCAGTTGACACCGTTGCCTAACTGCGCTTAGGTCCGGCGCAACCGAGCCGCGGTTCGTGCTTCGGGATTGCGTAACAAGAATGCGAACGTTTGGGGTGGAAGGCTCAGTCATGTCACGACGTGGCACGCACGCGTACGCACGTTGACCCAAATGGGAAGTGTCAGCCAAAGCGCGCTGGCAGATCGAGGCGGGTTCGTGCCGCTTTGGTCAGTCGTCAAATTCTTGCATCGCAGCATATCGATCTCTTGGCAGATGAGTATTGCTGCTCCATCATCGAGCCAACGTGCGCCTGACTTGACCACGGAGCGCGCAAGTCGTGCGGATTCCTGCATCGGCGGAAAGGGATAAGTAACCGATGATCAAATTGACAGTAAATGGGCAGCAGCATAGTTGGGATGGCGATCCGTCATTGCCGCTGCTGTGGTATCTACGGGACGAGGCGGGCCTTACCGGGACCAAGTTCGGCTGCGGACGTGCGCTCTGCGGGGCTTGCACAGTGCATGTCGAGGGCCAGGCAACGCGCGCCTGCATCACTGCGATGTCGGACGTCTCGGGTCGGACGATTGTTACGATCGAGGGGCTTGATCCGGCGGGCGACCATCCGGTGCAGAAAGCGTGGCGGGAAGCGAATGTGCCGCAGTGTGGTTTCTGCCAGGCTGGACAGATCATGCAGGCGTCAGCGCTGCTGAAGGAAAATCCGCATCCGTCGGATGCTGAAATTCGTGACTCGATGGCGGGCAACATCTGTCGTTGCGGGTGTTACCAGCGCATCGAGGCGGCGGTGCGTCTTGCAGCGACAGGGACCTGAGCCATGAAGCACATGAATGAGATGCCTATCGAGAAGGTGTCGCGGCGCACCGTTCTGCGTGGGCTTGGGGTGACCGCCGGTTTGGTGCTTGCGGTCCCCGTGATGTCGCGTCGCGGCATGGCGGCCTATTCGACCGGTGCCGGCGCGATGCCGCACGGCACGGTCAACGACCCGAAGGTCTTTGTTGCCATTGCGCCTGACGGGACGGTTACGATCATCGCACATCGCTCCGAGATGGGCACTGGCGTTCGCACCAGCCTGCCGATGATCGTTGCCGATGAGATGGAAGCGGACTGGAGCCGGGTGCATGTCCGGCAAGCGCCGGGCGACGAAGTGAAGTACGGCAACCAGGACACCGACGGCTCTCGCAGCACGCGGCATTTCCTGATCCCGATGCGCCAGGTTGGCGCGGCAGCCCGCATGATGCTTGAGGCCGCGGCCGCCAAGCAGTGGAATGTCCCGGTCACCGAGGTGAAGGCGATAAACCACGAGGTCGTGCACGGCAAAACCGGGCGTAAGGTAGGTTTCGGCGAACTGGCAACACTCGCCGCGGCGCAGCCGGTGGTCGACGTTGCCAAGCTGCAGCTCAAGGATCCGAAAGATTTCCGCTATATCGGCAAGGGCCGGATAGGCATCGTCGATCTGCGCGACATCACCATGGGCAAGGCGATGTACGGCAGCGACACACGTCTGCCCGGCATGAAATACGCGGTTATCGCGCGGCCGCCGGTCACGGGTGGCAAGCTGGTCTCGTTCGACGCAACCGAGGCCATGAAGATCCCCGGAGTGGAGAAGGTGCTCGAGGTTCAGGGCTGGCCCTGGCCCTCGAAGTTCCAACCGCTGGGTGGCGTTGCTGTCGTCGCACGCAACACCGGCGCCGCGATCATGGGTCGCGACGCGCTGAAGGTGGTGTGGGACGATGGGCCGAATGCCAAGTACAATTCGGTGAGCTATCGCGCTGAACTGGAAGACGCGGTGCGCAAGCCGGGTCTGGTGGTGCGGAACAACGGTGATCCGGAGGCAGCCCTGGCGTCGGCGGACAAGGTGGTCGTCGGCGAGTATTACCTGCCGCACTTCGCGCATGTCAGCATGGAGCCACCTGTAGCTACGGCGCGTGTGGCGGACGGCAAGGCGGAGGTCTGGGCGCCGGTGCAAAGCCCGCAGGGAACCCGCGACGATGTTGCCAAGACACTGGGCATCGCCCCGGAGAATGTTACGGTCAACGTGACATTGCTGGGTGGCGGGTTTGGCCGCAAGTCGAAGTGCGACTTTGCGCTGGAAGCCGTGCTGCTGTCGAAGGCGGTCGGTGCGCCGGTGAAAGTGCAGTGGACTCGTGAGGACGATATCCGTCACGATTTCATGCATACCGTCTCGGCCGAACGGATCGAAGCGGGGCTCGACAAGAGCGGCAAGGTTGTCGCGTGGCGGCATCGCAGCGCGGCGCCGACGATCATGTCGACATTCGCGGCTGGGGCCAAGCACCAGGCTCCGTTCGAGCTTGGCATGGGCCTGGTCGACATGCCCTTCGATATCGCCAACATCCGCTGCGAGAATCCAGAAGCCGCCGCGCACACGAGGATTGGCTGGTTTCGTTCGGTGTCGAACATTCCGCACGGGTTTGCGGTGCAGACGATGGTTGGCGAACTCGCGCATGAGACAGGGCGTGATCAGAAGGATATGCTGCTGGAACTGATTGGCCCAGCGCGCATCGTCGACATCGGGGCAGGGGCGAAAGACCTGTGGGATTACGGCGAACCGTACGACAGCTACCCGATCGATGCCGGGCGGCTGCGCAAGGTTGTCGAACTGGTCGCCGAAAAGGGCGAGTGGGGCCGCGCGGTGCCGAAAGGCCACGGGTTGGGCATCGCGGTTCACCGCAGCTTCGTCAGCTACATCGCAACGATCGTCGAGGTTGCAGTTGACGACAAGGGCAAGCTCACGATCCCACGCGTCGACACAGCGATCGATTGCGGCACCTTCGTCAATCCAGAGCGGATCCAGTCGCAGATGGAGGGCGCCGCGATCATGGGTCTGAGCCTGGCAAAACATGGCGAAGTCACGTTCAAGGACGGCCGTGTGGTGCAGAGCAATTTCGATGACTTCAAAGTCGCGCGGATAGACGAGGCACCCGTGGTGACGAACGTCTATATCACGGCATCGGGTCCCGATGTGCCGCCGAGCGGGGTGGGTGAACCGGGAGTGCCGCCGTTCGCGCCGGCGCTTTGCAACGCGATCTTTGCGGCGACCGGCAAGCGTATCCGCAGCTTGCCGATCGGCAAACA
Source organism: uncultured Alphaproteobacteria bacterium (assembly GCA_963758415.1). Lineage (GTDB taxonomy): Bacteria > Pseudomonadota > Alphaproteobacteria > Acetobacterales > Acetobacteraceae > Rhodopila. The sequence continues at coordinate 769,767 of CAVWVL010000003.1, forward strand.
GCTTAAATCAGCCTAATGCTCTGAATCTGGGGTCCGCCGTGACAGGGCGGACCTCGGTTTTGCGCTGCGCGTTTTTTGCTTCGTTGGCCCGCCGATCCGATACGTGCGCCGCACAGCCTTGAAGTTCGAGGCGGCGAGTTCGAGCGTGGCACACTGGGTCTTATGACCGGGAGGAAGACATGAAAAAATTGGTGGCAATCGGTGCCAGTGTGGCACTGGTTGCTGCGATGTTGAGCGGTGGTGTTGCAGTAGCGGATGACGCTGCGACACCGGCCAAACCCGCAACAACAAGCAGCACGAAACCAAACATGGGCAATGGACCGGCGGTCGAAAAGTCGCTGCCCTCTTCGGCGCCGGCCGCGACGACGACGCAGACCACCGGCGCCACCAATCAGGACAAGACGGTCAAGACGATGAACAGTAACGAGAAGGCGAAAGTCGAGGCCGTCGGCAAGTAGCTGCTAAAGCGTAGGGAGGGAAATAAAAATGTCGAAGAGTCTTTGTGGTGCGGCGCTGCTCGCGCTGCTTCTGGGTAGTCAGTCGGGCGCGTTCGCGGCTGATGAGGTGACGCCAGACCGGCTGCTCAAGGCCGATTCCGATGCGGGGAATTGGCTTACTCACCACAAGGACTACTCGGCGCAACGCTTCTCCCCGCTGAAGCAGATCAACAAGGACAACGTCAAAAATCTGCATGTCGCCTGGACGTTGCAGCTTGGTGGGATCGAGGGCGGCGGCATCTGGTCGCATGGCGGCCTCGAGGGCACGCCGCTTGCCGCCGATGGCTACCTGTACGTCACGGATGGCTGGGGATCGGTGACAAAGATCGACACCCGCGGCGGCCAGGCCAAGGTCATGTGGTCGATGGACCCGAAGACCGATCATGACTGGGCCGGCGCGGTGGCCTGCTGCGGGGTGGACAACCGCGGCGTGGCGCTGGCCGGCAACATGGTGCTGTCGCACTCGCTGGACGGGCGTTTGATCGCGACGGACAAGGACACCGGCAAGATCCTGTGGCAGCGCCAGGTGGCCAATCCCGATAAGGGCGAGGTGATCACCGCGGCGCCGTTGGTGGTGAAGAATCTGGTGATCTCCGGCACTTCCGGCGCCGAATACGGCATCCGTGGCTGGATTGCGGCCACCGACCTGACGACGCAGAAGGAGGTCTGGCGCACCTACACCATTCCCGCGAAAGGCGAGGCCGGCAGCGAAACCTGGAAGGACAGCTACGATGCCGCCGCGATGGGCGGTGGTTCGACCTGGGTGACCGGCAGCTACGATCCCAAATCCAACACTTTGTATTGGGGCGTCGGCAACCCTGGCCCCGACTGGGACCCGCAATATCGTCCCGGCGACAATCTCTATACCGACAGCACCCTGGCCATGGATCTCGATACCGGGAAGATCAAGTGGCACTATCAGCATACGCCGAACGACGCATTCGACTACGACAGCGTGGCGGAGAATGTGCTGGTCGATGCGCCGGTGAACGGCCGCCCGATGAACCTGGTGCTCGAGGCGGATCGCAACGGTTTCGCCTACGCGGTCGACCGGAACACCGGCAACTTCGTGTGGGGTCTGCCGTTCGTCAAGAAGGTGAACTGGACCAAGGGGCTGGACCCCGAGACCGGCAAGCCTGTCGAGTATGATCCGAAGGCAGATATTCAGAAGTACAATGCCGCCGTCACCCCGTCCCGGGAAAATCCCAACACACTGATCTGCCCCGGCAACATGGGCGGTAAGAACTGGCCGCCTACCGCTTACAATCCGGAACTCAAGGTCTGGTACATTCCGGTGATCGAGAGCTGCAACACGGTGACCGTGAAGGCGGAAGACCCGGCCAAAAAGGCCAAGCCGCGTGACGTGTGGATTGGCGGCGGGCCGACCGAGACCGAGCGTATAACCGGCAGCGTCACCGCGATCGACGTGACCACGGGCAAGGAAGTCGGCAAGCACGAGACCCCGTTTCCAATGCTGGGTGGACTGCTGACGACCCCTGACCTGGTGTTCTACGGCCAGCCGGACGGCAAGGTTGCGGCGCTGGACGCCAAGACCCTGCAGGAGCTGTGGAGCTTTAACACCGGGGGCGGTGTCAGTGCGCCGCCGATGACGTTCACCGCCGATGGCAAGCAATATGTCGCCATTCTGGTTGGCCAGGGCGGTGCGTGGGACAAGTGGTTCGTCGAGGCGACACCGGAACTGAAAGCGGTGCATCCCAGTTCCACACTTTACGTGTTCTCGCTGAACTGAGAGGAAATCCGGGCCGGACATGCGCTTCGGCCCGGATCGATGCTTCCAGGGGGTGAACGCGCCGTGACCACTGGCTTTCGATCTGTGCGTGCGGCCATTGGCGCCGGCATATGGCTTTTGCTTATCGCAGCGGGAGGGGCGGTGGCTCAGCCCGCTGCTTCCGATGAGGGTATGCGTATCTACAAGGCGGCGAACTGTGTCGGCTGCCACAAATGGTCGGGGATCGGCGGCGGCAGCTATGGCGGTGCGGCGGCAAATCTTCGGCAGACCCAACTGAGCCTCGGCGATATCGAGGAAACCATCCGTTGCGGCCGGCCGATGGCTGGAATGCCGCATTTCCAGACCGACGCCTATTCAGACGGCAAGTGCTATGGTCTGAAGGAAGCAGACCTGGCTGACGGCAAAATGCCGCCCGGGACGAGTCATCCGCTGCGTCCCGCCGATATCAAAGCGGTGGCCGAATATGTGGCGGCTCACATCAAGGGCCAGGGCGAGCCGACTTTCGTTCAGTGCCAGGCTTTCTTTGGCAGCGAAACGCGGGTCTGCGATGGTTACGCTCGGCAAGGCGACGGCGCGCGGGACGCGTCCGCGCCGGGTTCCGCGGAAGCGCCTTCGCATCAGCACATGCAGGTGGAAGCCGCGAGCGATGCGAACGCGCCGAAATGACGGGCGAAGTGACGGGCGGAATGATAGTATGAAACTATACTGCGCCCTAGCTGTGATTGCTGTCTTGTCGGCGCCGGCCTGCGCCGCCGCGGCGCCGCAAAATGATCTGCGTGATTTTCGCATTGGCATGCCGGTAACCGCGCTGCCAAGCAGCGGCTACGGAGGGTTCGCCTGTGAGGCCGATCCACGAAAGCAACTCTCGGCCTGGGACGCCTATCAGACATGCCCGATCTCGGAGGACGGCACGCGTGCGGTCGCTTTTCGTAATGACGGCGGCGGACCTGGCGGGGAAGACAAGACAGAGGTGGCTGGCCAGCCGGTGCAGCTTGCGCTGCTGATCGACAACAACGGAGAGGTGGCCGGCATCAAGATCGACACCGATCCACACGCTCGGCTGTACCTGCACAAGAAGGCTTTTCTGTTCGCGCTTCAGGTCCGAGCCCGATTCGGCGAGGATGGATGGACGTGTCGTCGGACGGCGCCCACGCCGACGGAACAGCCGGTCGGCGGCGTCTTTATTCACGAGCACTGTGAAAAGACCACTGAGTCACGGCGCTATCTGCTCGATCGCGAATTGTTCCGCGATCCCTCCAAGGACCTGAGTGATTTTACCAACGCGACGCAACTGAAGATTCTTCGAGCTGGCTGACGCCTATCATCAGCCTGCGTAACTAAGATCCACAGCCGGGGAGCAACGAATGGCTGACCCTAAATCCATTGAGAACATGCCCTGTGCACGGCGTCGTGACGGCGCCGGGATCAATCCACTTCGCCGGTCCCTGCTCCAGGCGGGGTTCGTTGCTGCCTCGACGGGCCTGTTGCCGACGGCGGCTCGTGCCGACGACGAAGAAGATCCCCGACGCAAGATGCGTCCGCAGGTCGGTGACCAGTTTGTCCGTTTTGAAGGTGATCAGGAAGGGTCAGTGATCGCGGTGGAGGATTTGAAGCTTGGCAACGATCCGATGATCGCCTGGGCGATGGACCCTGCGACGAAACTGACCCGCGACGGCTCCCGTCTGAACCAGGTCCTGCTGCTGCGGCTCGATCCGTCAGCACTGGGACCGGAGACGCTGGAACACGCGGCGGACGGGATCGTTGCCTATTCCGCGATTTGCACCCATGCCCAATGCACCGTCGCGGGCTGGATGCCGGATTCGCAACTCTTGCATTGCCCGTGTCATCAATCCGAGTATGACCCGCGGCGGAATGCAAAGGTGGTGGGGGGGCCGGCGCCGCGGCCATTGGCTGCCCTCCCCTTGAAGATCGTCGATGGGAAGCCCAGAGTGGCGGGAGGTTTCATAGGAAAAATCGGTATGGATCAATCGTCCATGTGAGAGCCTGGCCTACGAAAGAGCCGGGCCTTAGAAAATAGCGGGAAACGACACTCAGGAAGGAAAGACCACGATGGTCGGAAGCAGAAGAATTTTAATGGCCTCGGTAGCAGCGTCACTTCTGGGCGGCTTGGGCACCGTCGCAGCCACTGCCGGCGAGGTCGCTAACTATAGCCCCGTCACGCAGGAACGGCTGACCAACCCGGAGCCGGGCAACTGGTTGCTGTATCGGCAGAACTATAACGGCCAGGGCTTCAGTCCGCTGAAGCAGATCAATACTGAGAACGTGAAATCCCTTGTGCCGGTCTGGACATTCTCGACCGGGGTGATCGAGGGCCACGAGTCGCCCCCGATGGTGAACAACGGAGTGATGTTCGTCAGCACGCCGCAGAACCAGGTGCTGGCGCTTGACGCGAAATCCGGCGACCTGATCTGGCGCTACAAGCACAAGATGCCGGAAGACCTGTTTCAGCTTCACCCGACCAACCGCGGTGTCGCTATGTGGCAGGACAAGTTGTTCCTGGCCGCGACCGACGACCACCTGATCGCGCTCGATGCGAAGACCGGCAAGGAGCTCTGGAACACGAAGGTGCAGGACTACCAGAAGGGCCAGTATATGACGCTGGAACCGCTGGTGGTGAATGGCAAGGTCATGGTTGGCGGTTCGGGTGGCGAATTTGGCGTGCGCGGCTACGTGGCGGCGTTCGATGCCAACGACGGCAAGGAATTGTGGCGGACCTACACCGTTCCGGCGCCGGGTGAGCCGGGCAGCGAGACCTGGTCAGGGGACGCGTGGAAGACCGGCGGCGGTTCCGTTTGGATAACTGGGACCTATGATCCCAAGCGCAACATCGCCTATTGGGGCGTGGGCAATGCCGCGCCGTGGCCTGGCGAGCTACACCCTGGCGACAACCTCTACACCAGTTCGACGATCGCCTTGAATCCGGATAACGGCAAGATCGTGGGCCACTTCCAGTATCATCAAAACGACTCCTGGGACTGGGATGAGATTGACTCGCCCATGCTGATCAACATGACCTACGGGGGGAAGACGTTTGATGCCCTGATTCATCCGGCGCGTGATGGCTACCTGTGGACTCTGAAACAAAGCGAGGAGGGAATCGACTTTGTCGACGCCAAGCCGTTTGTTCAGCAGAACGTCTTCAAGAGCATCGACCCGAAGACCGGCCGGCCGGAGATCAACGCTGAGCACAAGCCGGTCGTCGGCAAGAACATCACCTTCTGCCCGTCGCTGTGGGGCGGCAAGGACTGGCCGGCCGCCGCTTACAATCCGAACAGCCACCTGATCTTCATCCCGGCGCAGAACAATATGTGCGGGGCAATGACCGGAGAAAAGGTGCCCAACGTTCCCGGCCAGTTGTGGCTCGGCGCGGAAATACCCAGCCTGAAGCTGACCCCCACGGCTGATCATATCGGTGAGCTGCAGGCCTGGGACGTGCAGACGGGCAAGCAGGTGTGGATGCATCCGTTCCCGAAGTCGCAGTTGTTTGCCTCGACCTTGGCGACCGCCGGAGACCTGGTGTTCATCGGCGGCACCAATGACCGGATGTTCCGCGCCTTCGATGCCAAGAACGGCAAAGTACTTTGGGAGCAGAAGACCAACTCCGGCATCATGGGCATGCCCGTGGCGTACGAGGTCGATGGCACCGAGTATATCGCGATCCAGTCAGGCTGGGGTGTGGATGCCCAACGGATCCAGGACGGTCTTGCCGCAACCGACTGGAAGCTGGATGCCGACGCCGTGCCGCAAGGCGGCGTGGTCTGGGTGTTCGCCGTAAAGAAGTAGCCGGCGCTAAACCGAGCGTTGGTCCTATCGGCCTGGCTGGCAGCAGTCAGGCCGATTTTTCTTGCGCTGCCGTTTCAAGCGGCCCACCGAAGCAAGCTGGCTCCCGCGCCGTTTCAGCGCCATAAGGCGACTGGACAGCCAACCGTTGTATCCGTATACACTTCGCGTCAACACGGAAGCAAAGGATGGAAACACGGGATGCGAGATCGCGACTTGCAGGAAGGCCCAATGTGCCAACGCCGCGCCGTATTGGGGGCGGGACTGGCGATGGCGCCCTGGTTGGTCTCGGCTGCCCGGGCGGAGGATGATCCGACCGAGAAGCCGCCGCAGGTTGGGGATCGTCTGGTTTTCCTCACCGGCCCCAAGCAGGGCCAGCCGATCCACAGTGACGACCTGAAAGTCGGAGAGCTCCAGGTTCAGGCCTATCCCGCCGACCCCAACGGAACGGTTCGGGACGGATCGCGGCTCAATCTGCTGATCGTGGCACGTATCGGTACCGACGGCGTCAACGAGGAAACGCTCGCGAGGATGGCCGACGGCGTGGTGGCGTATTCGGGTGTCTGCACCCACCAGGCCTGTCCGGTGAATATGTGGTCGGACGATTTCCACGCTTTCTACTGTTCTTGCCACGGCTCGGTTTACGACCCGAAGAACAGCGCGGAGGTGGTGTCTGGCCCAGCCCCTCGTCGGCTGGCGGCCGTGCCATTGAAATCCGAGAATGGCCTGCTGACCGTGGCCGGTGGATTCACCGGGCGGGTTGGCATGCAAACGAGTTGATGCGTCAGCATTCGCTGACGGGCCGCGCTGCCCGCTCGCATCATGGACACCCTGGCGCCGGACCATTGATCTAGACGACTATTATTGGGAGGAAACGATGAGGAAGCTGCTTGTTGGCTCGAGTTTGGCAGTCCTGCTGACGGCGGGCGCGCTGGGCACCGCCTACAGTGCTGAATACAGCACGGTGACCGATGCGCGCCTGGCGAACCCGGAGCCAGAGAACTGGCTGATGACCCGAGGCAATTACCAGGGTTGGAGCTACAGTCCGCTGGATCAGATCAATACCAGCAACGTCAAAAATCTGGTGCCGGTTTGGACCATTTCGACCGGGGTCGATTCAGGCCATGAAGCGCCGCCGATCGTCAATAACGGCATCATGTTCGTCAGCACCCCGTACAGCCAGGTAATGGCGCTCGACGCTGCCACTGGCACGCTGCTGTGGCGTTACAAGCGCAAGCTGCCAGAGGGTTTCGCGGCACTGCACAACACCAGCCGCGGCGTCGCGCTGTATGGCGATAAGGTTTTCCTTCCCGGCTTGGACGCGGTGCTGGTGGCGCTGGATGCCAAGACTGGCAAGGTCGCCTGGGAAAGCAAGGTCGAGGATTGGAAGACCGGCTACTACATGACGATGGCGCCGCTCATTGTTAAGGGCAAGGTGCTGGTCGGCGTGGCCGGCGGTGAGTTCGGCGTGCGCGGCTTCGTCCAGGCGTTCGACGCGGACACCGGGAAGTCGGCTTGGAAGACATACACGATCCCGGCGCCCGGCGAGCCAGGCAGCGAGACGTGGCAGAAGCCGGACACCTACAAGACCGGTGGCGCTTCGACCTGGATGACCGGCAATTACGACCCGGCGGCCAACGTAGTCTACTGGGGAACCGGCAACGGCTCGCCATGGTTTGGCGATCAGCGCCCGGGCGACAACCTTTACACCTCCTCGACGGTCGCGCTCGATGGTGACACGGGTGCGATCAAGGGGCACTTCCAGTACCATCAGAACGAATCCTGGGACTGGGACGCAATGAACGCGCCGATGCTGGTGGATTTCCAGAACGGCGGGACGGCCACGAAGGGGCTGCTGACGCCACAGCGCAACGGCTACCTCTACTGGCTGGGGCGCAACCCCGACGGCAACATCTCGTATGTGAAGTCGGAGGCTTACGTTCCGCAGAACGTCTTCAAGAGCCTCGATTCAGCAGGCCGGCCTGACGTTGACCTTTCGCACAAGCCAGGCACTGGCAAGTCGGCGCAGTTCTGCCCCGGTCTTTGGGGCGGCAAGGACTGGCCGTTCGAGGCGTATAACCCAAAGACCGGGATCGTCTACATTCCGTCGAACGAGAACCACTGCAACACCATGGAAGGCAAGGTCGAGCAGCGCGTTCCTGGCCAGTGGTGGACCGGAATCGCAGTGCCTGACCTGCATTTCTCCGTCGATACGAAGGCTGGATTCTACGGCGAACTACAGGCCTATGATGTCGGCACCGGCAAGCGCGCCTGGCGGCAGTTGTACTCCAACTCGATGATGTGGGGCTCGCTGCTCACCACCGCTGGTGATCTGGTGTTCGGCGGCGGCACCAACGACCGCCAGTTCCGTGCCTATGACGCCAAGACCGGCGAGGAACTGTGGCACTTCAAGACCAACTCCGGTGTCATTGCGCCGCCATCGACCTTCGAAGTCAACGGCGTGCAATACATTGCGGTGGCGTCTGGCTACGGCGTCGATCCGGCTTACCAGCAGTTGCTGCTGAGTGACCTGGTCGGCTGGAATGCAGACGTGCCGCAGGGTGGCGTTATCTGGGTGTTCGCTGTTTCCAAGTGAGCATCGCCACGGCTACGTCGCTGTAGGTTTTCTACCGAGGCCAGCCGCCTGAGAATGGCGGCTGGCCGAGGGCTTGGGCGACAAATTCTACAACCAAGGGACAGCAATGCTACCTGCTCAAGCGGCCACTATCCTGACCCGGCGCCGTATTTTAGCCTCGGCTGGCGCGAGCTTGGCCGTTGTCGCGGCGGGCGTCTGGTTGCCAGCCGTCGCCGATGAATCGCCCGCGTATGCCGTTGAAATCGGTGATGTGACTGCGAAAGTCGGCGAGCGTGCGGTCATTCGCGCGACTCTGCGGGCACGTGACGGCTACCGCGTTCTCAAATCGTACAATAATCGCGTCATCAAGCTTTCCGCGTTCGACGACGGGGTGCTTTTCGAACGTGACATGGTGCCGGCTGAATTGCAGGACGGTGCCCTCATCTTCGCCGTTGGCCTGCGGGCGACCAAGCCGGGCAAGCACCCAATCAACGGCCTGTTCCGTGTCGGTTACATCCAAGGGACCGACGAGATGGCGATGGTATCGGTGCCCTTGATCGCGAACGTTACCGGAACCGAGTGATCGCCGCCGTCGGTCACTGATTTCAGGGCGGGTGCGCCGTCCGTTTCGATCCCAGAAAGGGAAAGCGGTCGAGCAGATTGGTGCGGAGATATCCGACCGCCAACGCATCGCCGCGATCGGTAATCGCGATATCCGCCTCCAACCTCGCCGGACGGCCAGCAAGCACACAAATCCGATCGGCGATGGCCAGCGCGTGCTCCAGTTCGTGCGTCGCCACCAATACGATGCTGCCCGCGTCGCGCGCGAGTTCGGATACCTTTGCGGCCAGGGTGGTGCCTAGCTGGCGGTCGAGCGAAGCAAACGGCTCGTCCAGCACTAGCATGTTCGGGTCGACCGCGAGCGCGCGCGCCAGCGCCACGCGACGCGCCATGCCCAGGGACAGCTCGGATGGCAGATGGTTGCCGGTACCGGCGACGCCGGCGAGTTCCAGCAGATCGCCGATCCGCGACGCAGTGATGCCGGGCGCGACGAGCCGAAGATTTTCCCCGACGGTCATCCACGGCAGCAATCTTGGCTCCTGAAAGACCACGCCGAGGCGGCCGGATGGTCGGCGGACATGGCCCTCGAATGCCGTGTCGAGCCCCAGTGCGATTCGTAATAAGGTGCTTTTGCCGCCGCCGGAACGGCCGAGCAGCGCAACGATCTGGCCTGGGGGCACGGTCAGGCCGATGTCTTGCAGAATGACGTGTCGCAGGCCAGCCGGCGAAGTGAAGGCCTTCGCCTCGATCAGCAGTTCAAGCGCGGCGTCGCCAGGCATTCGCCTGCTTCTCCCACGGCTGCAGCACGGCGGTTTCCACCACCAGCATGATGGCGGCGAAACCTAGTCCGTAGGCCACGATACCGGTCACGTCGAAGTTCTGGAAATACATATTGAGGACGAAACCAACCCCGTTGGGTCGCCCCATCAATTCCACCACCAGAACGATCTTCCAGGTGATCGACAGTCCGCTGCGCGCCGCCGCGGCGAGATACGGCAGCAGTTGCGGCGCCGTCACCCAGCGCAGGCGGCGGAGCAAGGGCAATCGATAGACAGTGCTGAGTTCCTCCAAACCCGGGTCCAATGTCCGGGCTCCTTCCCGGAGCGTGACGAACACGGTCGGGATCTTTGCGATGGCGACCGCCAGCACGGCAGCGCCCTCATTCAGTCCCAGCCATATGAAGCAAAGGATGATGATCACCAGCACGGGGAGGTTGAGCGCGATGACCATCCACGGATCGATGACGGCGTTCAGGCGTGGGCGGCGACCGGCCAGATAACCCAGTACCGAGCCCACGATCATTGCGACGGCGAACGCAGCGAGCACGCGTGCCAGGGTGATGCCGACGTTCAGCGGCAACGTGCCGTTGAGGATTTCGCGCCAGGCCAGTGCCAGCACACGATCAGGCGCGGGCAGTCTCTGCGGGTCGGCTGCCAGCCACGCGGCGACCCACCACAACAGCACGAAGGCCAGCAGCGACAGCATCGGACGACCCGGCGCGATGCCGAGCAGGCCCGGCCGCCGGCCAAGGGCCGCTATGGCAGTCGCGCGATTTTCCGACGTGCGACGGCTCAAGGAAATACGCTTCGGAGGACGGGCGGCGTGGTGGCGAACCTCATCCATTGGTCGGTTGCCAGAAGACGCCATCGGGAAGCGCGTCCAGTCCGTCGGTGACCCGCGCGCCGCCGGCGTGGCGGACGATCTCGAACAGCTTCGCCGCGTCGCGCTGCTGCGTGTCCATCGCCGTCCGCGGAATGCCGTCGACGAAACGTTGGCGCAGGCTACGGAACAAGGCGCCATCCGGCGCGCCCATCAGCGGTCGGAGTGCGTCCCACTCCGCGTCGCTGGTCGCCATGATGTCCAGCGCGGCTGCCGAGGCGGTGAGGAAGCCTTTGATGGCGGCGGGGCTTTGTTTCGCCCAGTCCTCGTGGAAAGTGTATCCGATCAGGCTGATGCGGTCGGACAGACCGAGTGTGCGCGCGCAGTCGCCGACCGAAACGGCCTGTCGGAAGCCCGCCGCATCCAGTCTGGCGGCGAAGTTCCAGAAGGTTAGCACGGCGTCCATGTCGTTTCGTTGCAGCATCGCGTCGAGCAGCGGCGGGGCGCCGTAGGTCAGTTTCGCGGCCGTAGCGAGATCGATGCCGTCAGTGGATCGCGCGGCTGCCTGAACGATCAGCCAGGACTTGTCCAGCGGGCCGCCGGCGACGCCGAGCCGGCGGTTGGCGAGATCGGCGAGTGAGCGGATTGGCGAGTTGCTCGGTACCATGATGCCGCCACTGGCGCCGGAGAACGGCGTGAAGGTCAGTCGGTTGCCCGCCGCACGCTGCGATGCAACAAAGAACCAGTCGGAGACAACGACATCGGCGGCGTCGGCCATCAGTGCGACACGGCTGGCGTCGTTGTTGGCGAGCGTGGTCGTGGTCAGTGCGAAGCCGTTGCTGGTGTCCAGCCCGTGGCGGCGGATGACATCGGCGACCCAGAGCACGGACCCGAACTGGAGAACACCAAGGCGGACTTGTGGTGGCGCGGCACCTGCCCGGACTGGCAGCAACAGCGCTGTGCCGGCCGCAAGCAACGCTCGGCGCCCGATACCGCGATGGCCCTGATAGATCGTCTGGCGTGCGCTATGGCCGATTTGGTTCAGCATGACCCGCCCCGATCTGATCCTGGGGGGACCCGACGACCCCACATTCCACAAGCCTTCCAGCGTCTATTCAGGCGCATCAACCCTGATTGGACTTATAGCACTTATAACACTTTGCAGGCGGGATAAAGCGGTTTGGGCGGGGTCTCGTCCTGGACGGGGTGGGACCGGGATGGTAGTTTCTAATCGTGGCACTTGGATTTGTGTCGGCCTACGGATCAACATTTGTGAGGAGACAACACATGGCTTGGACGCGTCCGATCCTTCGGGAAATCTGCATCGGCATGGAAATCAACGGTTATCTGGCCGGCAAACTCTAGTCTTTTATCTGGTATAACAGATGACTGACCGGGCCGTGGGGCTAACAGCGATCGTGCTGGGCTCCGCGGCTGGCGGGGGGTTCCCGCAATGGAATTGCGGGTGCCACCTGTGCCGTATGGCACGGGCTGGCGATTCAAGGGTACGTCCAGCGACTCAGGCCTGCATGGCGCTCAGCGCTGATGACAAGTCGTGGCTGCTAGTGGGCGGTTCGCCCGATCTGCGGCAACAGATTCTGCAAACCGAACGACTTGCGCCGCGTGACGGTGGCGGCCGTGATTCGCCGATCAAGGGGATCGTGCTTATCGGCGGCGATGTCGATGCGATCGCGGGACTTCTGGTGTTGCGTGAGCGGCAACCGCTTACGGTATTCGCGCCGTCGCGGGTCCTGGACATGCTGTCCGCGAGCCGCATTTTCGACGTGCTCGATCCTGAACTGGTTCGCCGATCCGAGGTCGCTCCGTTGGTTCCATTCGACTGCGGCGGAGGGTTGACTGTGACGATACTGCCGATGCCGGGCAAGGCTCCGCTGTATCTCGAGGACCGATCGGCCGCCACAGTGCCGACCGAACCCACTTATGCGGCGCTGGTGCAGGCACACGACCGGAGCGTCATCATCGCGCCGGCCTGTGCCGAAATTACCGATGCCGTAATTGCGCAACTGCGGAACGCCGATGTGCTGTTTTTCGATGGAACCTTGTTCAGGGATGATGAAATGATCACCGCCGGTCTCGGCCCGAAGACGGGTCGCCGGATGGGTCACGTGCCGATCGACGGCCCCGGCGGCACGCTCGCTCGGCTGTCGGATCTCCCATGCCGCCGTATTTTTCTGCACATCAACAACAGCAATCCGATCCTGATGGCCGGCTCACCGGAGCGGCAGACGGTGGAAAAGAATGGTTTCGAAGTCGCCTATGATGGAATGGAGATCAGGCTGTGACTGATGTGCTGACGCCGGCGGAACTGGAAGCACGCCTGCGCGAAGTCGGTGCTCGCCGCTATCACAATCTGCATCCATTCCATAAGATGCTGCACAGCGGGCAGTGCAGCAAAGGGCAGGTACAGGCCTGGGCGCTCAATCGATACTATTATCAGGCGATGATCCCGTTGAAAGACGGCTCGCTGATCGGACGTTGCGAAGACTCGGCGTTGCGGCGCGAATGGCGCAAGCGCCTCGAGGATCATGACGGTGACGACGAACGGCCGGGCGGCATCGAACGCTGGCTGATACTGACCGATGGTCTCGGTCTCGATCGCGACGTGGTGACGTCGACCCGGCTGCTGCTGCCCGCCACACGCTTCGCCGTGCAGGCCTACGTACATTATGTGCGGGAGCGGAGCATGCTGGAGGCGGTGGCCTCCTGTCTCACCGAGATGTTCTCGCCCCAGATCATTGGCGAGCGCATGGCCGGCATGCTGGGTCATTACAAATACATCACGCCGGGGGTGATGGCGTATTTCGACAAGCGGCCCCCACAGGCGCAAAGGGATGCGAATTTCGCGCTCGACTGGGTGACGCGGCACGCCCTTACGCGGGAACAGCAGGAAGCGGCGATCTCCACGTTGATGTTCAAGTGCGATGTGCTGTGGTGCATGCTGGATGCGCTGCACCACGCCTATGTGTCGCCCGGGCTGATCCCGCCAGGCGCATTCGTACCAGATCCCGCCGATGGCTGAAGCTGCTGGCGGGTCCGCGGACAGCCGCCCTCGTCTCGCCCCCGGTGTGCGGCTGCATTTCGATAAGACGCGAAATGCATGGATGCTGCTGGCGCCCGAACGGGTGATTGAAATGGAAGGCCCGGCGAACGAAATCCTGCGGCGCTGCGACGGCATGCGCAGCGCGGCGCAGATTGTCGATGAACTGGCTGTGCTGTACCGGGTCGACCGCGCCACCATAGAAGGCGACGTTAACGCGATGCTGACTGAATTGTCCACGAAACGACTGGTGGTGCGATGAGTATCACTCAGACCGCCGCGGCCACCGCCTCGGGCAGCACCGTCATCCATCAGCCTCTCGGGTTGCTGGCGGAGCTTACGCACCGATGCCCGCTCGCCTGCCCGTATTGTTCCAATCCGCTCGAGCTGGATGGCAGGGCGCAGGAACTGGATACGGCGACTTGGGTCCGGGTGTTTCAGGAAGCCGCCGCGATCGGCGTGCTGCAGGTGCACCTTTCGGGTGGCGAGCCTGCTTCTCGGCGCGACCTGGTTGAACTCGCCGGCGCTGCTCACGACGCCGGCCTTTATACCAACCTGATCACCTCCGCCATTGGCCTCGATACGAAACGACTGGTGGCGTTGCGGGAAGCCGGGCTGGATCACGTGCAACTGTCGATTCAGGATATCGAGTCAGAGCAGGCCGACCGGATCGCCGGTTACACCGGAGCCCACGTCCGCAAGCTTGCCTTCGCTCGGCAAGTGGTCGAGCTTGGCTTTGCGCTGACCATCAATACTGTGATCCATCGTGCCAATATCGGCAACGTCTCGGCGCTGGTGGCGATGTCCGCGGGCCTGGGTGCGGGGCGGCTGGAAGTGGCGCACGCGCAGTATCACGGCTGGGCGCTGCAAAACCGCTCAGCGCTGATGCCGACCAAGGACCAAGTGTTCCTGGCGATGGACGAGGTGGAGCGGCTGCGTGAGGAATACGCCGATCGTTTGGTGATCGATCTGGTCGTGCCGGATTATTACGCATCACGTCCGAAGCCGTGCATGGGCGGCTGGGCGAGACGGTCGCTGAACGTTACGCCGACGGGTCGGGTACTGCCGTGCCATGCCGCGGAGACGATTCCGGGCCTCGAATTCTGGTCGGTCCGCGATCATGAGCTGGCGGACATCTGGTTGCGTTCGCCGGCGTTTCAGGCATTCCGCGGTACCGACTGGATGCGCGAGCCATGCCGATCCTGCGAACTGCGGGAGATTGATTTTGGCGGCTGTCGTTGCCAGGCGCTGGCGATCGCCGGTGATGCACGAGAAGCCGATCCCGCTTGTTCATTGTCACCGCATCACGCACGGATGCACGAGTTGGCGGAACAGGCGCAGGCCGATCCGGCGCAGCGTGAGGTCCGTTACAACTATCGCGGACGCGCGCCGGCTTAGCCGACCGAAACGGACCTACCCGGCCCCGCCCCGCCGGGCGATCAAGCCACGGGCCGGGTCGTAAGCCAGTATCGCGCCGGCGGTGAAGATGGTCGTCATGACCGCAACGACCGCCAGGGACAGCCAGTCTATCTCGAGGTAAAGCGCGAAGCGGATCAGTTCCACTGCGTAGGTGAACGGGTTGATCCTGCAAATCATGTAGACGACGGGGCTGGACTGCTGCACCAGCCACAGCGGGTACAATGCCGAGGACGCGAAAAACATCGGGAAGATCACGAAGTTCATGACCCCGGCGAAATTCTCGAGCTGCTTGATCGCGGATGACAACAGCATCCCGAGTGCGCCTAGCATCAGGCCGGACAGCACGAGGGCGGGCAACACGGTCAGATAGCCCCAGGGAGGAGGTTCGATCCCCCACAGGTAGGCGACAACCAGGTAGGCATACACTTGCAAAACCGAAACGGCGGTGCTGGCCATCAGTTTGCAAAGCAGCAGGAACCAGCGGGGAAACGGGCTGACCAACAGCATGCGCATGTTGCCCATCTCCCGGTCGTAGACCAGGGACAGCGAGGACTGCATGCCATTGAAGAGCTGGATCATCGCCATCAGGCCGGGGGTGACATACACCTCGTAAAGCACATAGCTGTCGTACGGCGGAATGATCGAAACGCCGAGTATCTGACGGAAGCCGGCGGCGAAGATGAACAGCCAGACCAGGGGCCGCACCAACGCCGAGACGAAACGCTCCCGCTGGTGCACGAACCGCAGTGCCTCCCGCCAAACGATGCCGCGCAGGCAGATCAGGTAGTGGGAGAGGGTGAACGCGACCGCCTTGTCGTCGTCGCGGATCATTGTGACACTCATTCGGTCTCGCTCCCGGGCGCACTGCCGGTCAAGGCGGTAAAAGCGGCGCGCATGTCGCTGGCACCAGCGGACGCGATGACCTCCGCGGCGGTTCCCGAGGCGACCACGCGGCCCCGGTGCAGCACAACGACGGCGTCATCGCTTTGGACCTCGTCGAGCAAATGGGTCGCCCACAGCACCGACACGCCACGCTGACGCACCAGTTCGCGAACGTGGCTGAGAATCACCGACTTGGAGGCGACATCGAGGCCCACCGTTGGTTCGTCCAGAACCAGGAAGGACGGACGGTGTATCAACGCGCGGGCGATCTCAACTCGCCGCATCTGCCCGCCGGACAGTTTGCGCACCGTGTCGCGAACGCGGTCCGCCAGATCGACCTCGGCGAGAGCAGTCTGTGCACGCCGCCGAGCCTCACGGACGCCGATGCCGTGCAGAGCGGCATGGTAGAGCAGGTTTTCCATCACCGACAGGTCGAGGTCGAGCGTGCGCGCCTGGAATACCACGCCCAGACGGCGCAGCGCCTGGGTTGGCTCCCGCGAGATGCGAAAACCCAGCACGTCGATGGAGCCCTGCTGGGTGTCGAACAGGCGGGTGATCAGTGAGAAAAGGGTCGTCTTGCCGGCGCCATTCAGCCCAAGCAGGACGGTGAAGCGTCCCTGAGGCACAATCAGCGAAACATCCTGGAGGGCCTTGCGCGCGCCGTAGGCATGGCTGACGCCGCGGACCTCCAGCGCGGGGGTGTCGGTCGTCATCGCGGCGCCGGGACCGTGCCCCGCGACGGGCTCCATTCCGAGATTGATTTCAGAGTCTCCAAGACATCGGCGTCGATCATTGAAACATCAGGCCATCGCGGTGAGCAGGTCTATGCACGTCGGGCAGAGCCTCAGATGCCATACTCCATGGCCGACCGGAAGCTGCTGTTTCGGGCTGGTAATTGCGCACTCACCGCAAGCTAATGCGGATGATCCGGACTGATCGCCGCAAGCGGCGCTTTCAACATCGGTGCGGATGTCGCGCAAGGTTGACCAGCGTCGGCTGAGCGTTCGCCGCACCGCCGCTTTTGGACGTTTCATGCGCCGTACCATGGCGGAGTTATCCGGGGGGATCAAGGTTCGATCCCCAACCGCGATTTCATTGCGTCCGAACCCTTGTCATGAGGGCGATATGATGTTCGAGTTCTCACTCCACCACGACCAGTAGGGAGGTACCGTGATTCGTTCGATTTATTTTGCTTTCGGTGTTGCTGTCGTGATGGCCGCGCCGGCTATGGCGCAGGACGTCGCGGCTGGGGAGAAGGCATTCATGGTCTGCCGCGCGTGCCATCAGATTGGTCCGACGGCGAAGAACGGGGTTGGGCCCGAGTTGAACGGCGTCGTTGGCCGGAAGGCTGGCAGCGATCCGAATTTCAGCTACTCATCGGCCAACAAGGAATCCGGCATCACCTGGACCCCTGAAGAGCTCGACAAATATCTCGAATCACCGGCGAAGGTTGTACCTCACACCAAAATGATGTTTCCTGGCATTCCGGATGCGCAGAAGCGGCAGGACGTCATCGCCTACCTCAATACGTTCGGGCCTGATGGCGCGAAGAAATAGTTGCGCTTCACGCGCGGCGCGGTCCGCTTCATGGCCGTGCCGTGCGTTATCCGGTCTGCCGCCCATGGTCCTGTCGGGACGGTATGAAACGGTATCAGGCGACTCCTTTTTCAACGGACAAGCGGACCAGGTCGGCGGTCCGCGCGACGCCAAGTTTCGCCTTGATCTGGCTGCAGGTGTTGGCCACCGTCTTGTAGCTGACGCCGAGTGCCTCAGCGATGTTCGAAAGGCTGCGTCCGTCGCCAAGCAGACGCATGATCTCGAGATCACGCTCGGTCAGTTGCTCCATCGAGCTACCTGGCCCAGCGGTTTGTAGCGCCAGGCCCTGCGCGATATCTGCCTCCACATAACGCCCGCCCTCCGTCACGCGCCGCACTGCCTCGAGCAGCTCCTTGGGTGAGGCATTCTTGCTGAGGTAGCCTGCGGCTCCGGCGCGCAGGGCCCGAGTGGCGTAGAGCGCTTCCGCGTGCATGCTGAGCACCACTATGCGAGCCTCGGGATGCTCGATCAGCACGCGGCGAAGCAGTTCCAAGCCACCCAGGCCGGGCAGATTGAGGTCGAGCAAGATCAGGTCCGGCCGCTCGGCCCGCACCGATGCCAAAGCCTCACGGCCAGTTGCCGCCTCGATTATCTGCGCGTCCGGCAGCGCGGCAAACAGCCGTCGCAGGCCCGCGCGAACAATAGCGTGGTCATCAACCAGCAGGACTTTCACGCTTCCTCCATCATGGTACTGCTCGGCAGTTTGGCCGCTACGACGAAACCATTTCGCCCCGCGCTGACGCTCAGCGTCCCGCCGAGTGCGCGGACGCGTTCCTGCATGCCGGTGAGGCCAAGTCCGGGTTCGGCGAATGCGGCCAGCCCGGTGCCGTCGTCGGTGACCCGGACACATATGTCGCCGATCGGTGAAGTCTCGACGATGACCTCGATGCGACGCGGTCGGCCGTGACGAACCGAGTTATTCAAACCTTCCTGCACCAGTCGATAGATTGCCGCCAGGGTCGGTTCGCCGACGGTGTCATCATCGATCGAGACGGCGAGCGTGAACTCGATCGCGGGTTGCCGTGCGCGCCAGAAGGCGACGAGGTTGCCGAGCGCCGGCGCAAGCCCGACTTCGACCGGGCTGGTCGGGCGCAGGCGGTGCAGCATCGCTCGGACGTGGCGCTGCATGTGAGCCACCGCCTCACGAATCGCCTCGGCACGTTCCGGTATCTCGCCGGTTTGACCCGACGCGGCGGCCTGCTCGATCGAAGCGGCGTCCAGGTGAACCGCAAACAGGAACGGCCCCACCTCGTCATGCAGGTCACGCGCGAGATCCGTCCGCTCCTCCTCCTGGAGGGTCAGCAGTTGGTCGTTGAGCCGAATGTTGCGCGCCCGGGCCTCGCCGAGCCGCTCCGCCATGGCGTTGAAGCCACTACCGAGCCGCACCAGTTCCGGGGGGCCGGCTTGCTCGACTCGCACGGTGTATTCGCCCGAGCCGAATGAGGCGAGTGCCGCCGACAGCCGATCGAGTGGCCGCAGGGCACGACCCACGACCAGGGTTACCAGTACCAGGCTCAGTCCACAGCACAATCCAACCGCGACGAGGTCATCCTGAAGCTGTGTCCAGACTTCGCCAATCTCGTTGCGCGGATCGGTTGCAACCGTAATTACACTGCCTGCGCCGGCGTCGAGGTGGACGGGAGCAATCGATGGCGCGAGCAGTGAAACGAACCAGGCCGGAACCTTTTGTGCAAGCGTGGCGGGGCTCGACGTCGTGTCGGGGCGCCCCGTGCTATCGGTCAGCTCGGCCTGGAGATGGCGGTCACCATCGAACATGCGCACGAGCCGTCCCAGTTCGGCAGCCCGATCGCGCGGACCGGGCAGGTCGTCGATGCCATTTCGCAGGGTTTGGACCCCGACAGCGAGCGCTGCCTGCATCTCGGCGCGGACTGACCGAACGGCGTGCCAGCCGGCCACGGCGCCGCCGACGCACAGACTGACTAACAAGACGACCACGATCGACGTGATCAGCCGGGCACGCAGCGACATGGCTGATATTTCCCTCGGGAGGCCATTGGTAACTGATTTCCGTCGAGCCGCGAAAGGTCGGGAAGTTTTCCCGGAAATATCGGGAATAACCCCTCTGGGCGGGAAGCGCTCAATTGGTGACACTGCCTCTCAAGGCTCAGTCATATGTTCGGGGGAAATGGGATGATCAAACACGCGAGACCCGCTACTGGCCGTCGCGTGCTCAGATTGGCTGGCATCGCCGCAGTGGGGCTGGCGTGCATTCCGGCCGGAGCGCAACAGGCCCCGGGCCCTGCGGCGCAATCACCGCTGTCGACCGCCGTGCCGACGGTCGACATCATCGGCGCCTCGCCCCTGCTTGGCTCGGGCGTTGACCGCGACACGATTCCGGCTGAGACCAATGTGCTGAAGGGCAACGAACTCACGCGCGGTGGTACCTTGATCTCGCCGGACGTGACGCGGGCGCTGAACGAACAAGTTGGCGGTGTAAGCCTCGGTTCGGCGTCCGGTAACCCGTATCAGCCAACCCTGTTCTACCATGGGTTCGAGGCGTCGGCGTTGCAGGGCACGCCGCAAGGGCTTGCTGTTTACGTCAATGGGGTGCGCTTCAACTCGGCGTTCGGCGATACGGTTCATTTTGATCTGATACCGAATTTGGCGATCGACGAAATGAACCTGGTAGGGTCGAATCCGGTGTTCGGCCTGAATGCCCTGGGCGGCGCGGTCAATGTGCAGCTTAAAAACGGCTTCACCTATCACGGCGGCGAAATCAGTTTTCGTGGCGGCTCCTTCGACACCTACGGTGCTGACTTTCAGTACGGCAAGCAGAGTGGCAATACCGCGGTCTACGTCGCGGCCAGCGGCGTGCACTCGGGCGGCTGGCGCGATGAACAATCGTCGGATCTCGAGAATTTCTACGGCGATGTCGGCTGGCGCGGCAACAAGGGTGAACTGCATTTCAGTGCGTTGTTCGGCAACTCGGAACTGAATGGTCCGGGCACTTCCCCCGTGGAGCTGCTCGCGGTCGATCCGAGCGCTCAGTTCACCGCGCCGAACCGGATCAGCAACCGCTTCACCGAGGTAAGCCTGTCCGCCAACCTGGAGGTCAGCGATACGATATCGATCCAGGGCGTCACGTATTACAATAATCTGTTGCAGAAGGTGGCTAACGGCAACGCTCCGAACGACACACCATGCAACGACGGTTCGGGTCTGTTGTGTTCCGATTCTGGTCCGAGCACCACGCTCGGGGGCGGCACGATCCCGGCCTTCCTTGGATCGAGCCAATTCGCCTACTCGGAGCTGGACAACCAGACCACGAACACCAACGGCTACGGCGTCTCGGTCCAGGCGACCGACACCCACACTGTGTTTGGGCTCAAGAATCATCTGGTCGCCGGGCTTAGCTTCGACGGTGCTCAGACCGAGTTCACAGGCGCTTCGTTCATCGGCGGCATCACCACCGACTCCCGCTCGTTCATCGGTCCGGGCGTGATCATCGACGAGCCCGGCAGCAACTCGCCGGTTCGGGTCGGGGTCAGCGATGCGTATTACGGCGCGTTCATTACCGACACGTTGAATTTGACGGATCGCCTGGCGGTCACTGCCTCGGGCCGGTTCAACGTGGCGCAGATCGATCTCAATGATCAGAACGGCGGCGATCTGAACGGCAACCACACCTATCAGCGCTTCAATCCTGCCGCGGGCGTGACCTATCAGGTGACACCGTGGCTGACGGCCTATGGTGGCTACGCGGAAGCGAACCGGGCGCCAACGCCGGCTGAGCTGTCCTGTGCCGGTCCAGAGAACGCGTGCAGCCTGGCTAACTTTTTCGTCGGCGATCCGAACCTGAAGCAGGTGGTGGCGCACACGGTGGAGGTCGGATTGCGCGGCACCATGACGACAGCCGAGAGCAACCGCGTGAACTACAATCTTGGCTTCTATCGCAGCAATCTTGACGACGACATCATCTTCGTCAACAGCGTCACCTTGAACCGGGCGTTCTTCACCAATGTCAACCAGACCCGCCGGCAAGGGATAGATGCCAGCATCGAATACAAGACGCCGCGTTGGTCTGCGTTTGCCGCTTACACCTATACCGACGCGACCTACCAAAGCGGGTTCGTCGAGGCCGCGGGCAGCAACCCAGCCGCGGACGCCGACGGCAACATCACCGTCAATCCAGGCAACCGGTTGCCCGGGGTTCCATTGAATCAGGGGAAGCTTGGCCTGTCCTATCGCGTCACCGACAAGTGGACAGTCGCCGCCATCCTGCTGGCGCAGAGCGGGCAGTTCCTGGTCGGCGATGAAGCGAATCTGACAGCGGAGTTGCCGCCGTTCTTCACGCTGAACCTGAGCACCAGCTACCAGGTCACTCCGCATGTCCAACTGTTCGCCGCGGTTGAGAACGTCACCAACGAGAAATACTATACGTTCGGGTACTTTCTCCCCGACGTCCTCGGTGTATATCTCGCAAGCGCCGAATGCGACCAATCCGCGCGCGTATAGCCCCGCGGCCCCGGTCGGGGGTTACGGTGGCGTGCGCATCACATTTTGACAGCGAGAGGCCGAACGGGTTCGATACGGTGGTTGGAGGAAAACGTTCAATGAATAGATACGCGCCGGTCATCTCGCTTCTGCTATGTGTCGCCATGCCGGTCGGCGGTTGGTCTGCCGATCGCATGCAGTTCTGGAATTTGACCGGAACGAAAATCACCAAGCTGTATCTGGCTCCCGCGGGCACGACAAAATGGGGGCCTGATCAGTGCGCCAACGATCCGGATGGCAGCGTCGATCCGGATGAGCGTCTCAAGCTTGCTGGGCTGACGGCGGGTGGTCATTACGATGTCAAGTTCACTGACGCGAGCGGGCGCAGTTGCCTGGTGAAGGACGTGACGATCGAGTTCTGGCAAGGCGTATGCCTTTTCGATCTCAGAGTCTGAGCTGAAGGACTGTTCGAAATAGCCCGGCTGGTGATCGCCACGCGCCAACACCCGCACCGGCGTCGTGGCAAATGTCAATACGCCAGGAGAGAGACCAGGGCGCGGCCTTGATCGGTCGACAATTCCTTCGCATCGAGGGTACCGTCGTGGTCGTGGTCTGCCCTCTTGAACATCGTTTCAACCAGTGCCAGGAACTCTGCCTTATCGAGAGTGTCGTCCTTGTCCTTATCAGCCTTTTTCACAGCGCTTGAACTCAGGATGCCGGTCAACTCGTGAGCGTCCACGGTACCTTCCTTGTCGGTGTCAAGCGCATCGAACTTCGCTGAAGCCGCCGCCTTTGCCTCTGCCAGGGTCACTGTCCCATCATGATCCGTATCTATCTTGGACAGCACCAGACTTTCATCGTTCGGGGTCGAATCGGCCGCCGCTAGAGTGGGCTGCAGCCCCAGCGCGGTGACCATCACAAGTCCGATCGCGGCGAACGTGGATCGATTTGACATAAATGTCTCCGGAGGGTGGCGAATGTTTTTCGCAAGTGTCATTTAGACCATGCAAGGTTGCACTGCAAGGCTCAACCAGATGGCGTCATGAAAGCCGACTTCGGACTAGACTTGGCTGGAACGACGAAGCCGGGTCCGAGCGGTCACGGGCGCGGCGTATCGGGCTTCACGGGCCCCCGCGCCGCATGCCGCTGCGCCCGCGCCGCTTCGAGGGATCGTAACCACCGCCGCCGGGACCCATCGGCTCCGGCGTGCGATCCCGTTTCGGGCGCAGGGTCGCACTCGCCCGCGGCGGCGGAGGTAGGCCCAGCTCAATTGCCTCCAGCCGCTTGATCTCGTCGCGCAACGTAGCGGCTTGCTCGAATTCCAGATTGGCCGCCGCCGCGCGCATCCGCTTCTCCAGGGCCGCGATCGCCGATTTCAGGTCCTTGCCGACGAATTCAACCGCATCGGAGTCCTTGACCGGTGCGACAGTTACGTAGTCCTGCTCGAACACACTCTCGAGCACGTTGCCAATATTGGTGCGCACCGACACCGGCGTGATGCCGTTGGCTTCGTTCCACTCGCGCTGCTTGTTGCGCCTGCGCTCGGTCTCCTCGATCGCTGATCGCAACGACCGCGTCATCGTATCGGCATACAGCACCACCTTGCCGTCAACATTCCGCGCCGCTCGGCCGATGGTCTGGATCAACGAGGTCTGCGATCGCAGGAAACCCTCCTTGTCGGCGTCCAGGATCGCCACCAGTGCGCATTCAGGAATATCCAAGCCTTCGCGCAGCAGATTGATGCCGACCAGCACGTCGAACACACCGAGGCGAAGGTCGCGAATGATCTCGATCCGTTCCAACGTGTCGATGTCGGAATGTAGATAGCGAACCCGCACGCCGTGCTCGGTGAGGTAGTCCGTGAGGTCCTCGGCCATGCGTTTCGTCAGCGTTGTGACAAGAACCCGCGCGCCACGCGCCGCGACGGCCTTGCATTCGGCCAGCAGATCATCGACCTGATGTTCGACCGGACGAACATCGGTGACAGGATCGATCAGCCCGGTCGGCCGGATCACCTGTTCGGCGAATACGCCCGAGGTGCGCTCCATTTCCCACGGCCCCGGTGTCGCCGAAACGAATATCGTCATCGGCCGGAACCGCTCCCACTCCTCGAACTTGAGGGGCCGGTTGTCGATGCAGGATGGCAGCCGGAAGCCGAACTCCGCCAGGATCGACTTGCGGGCAAAGTCACCCCGGTACATGCCGCCCAACTGCGGCACCGTGACGTGGCTCTCGTCGACGATCAGCAGGGCATTCTCCGGCAGGTACTCGAACAGGGTCGGCGGCGGATCGCCCGGATCACGGCCGGTCAAATATCGGGAATAATTTTCGATCCCCTTGCAGGAGCCGGTGGTTTCCATCATTTCGATATCGAATATGGTGCGCTGTTCGAGCCGCTGCGCCTCGAGCAGTTTGCCTTCGGTGTTCAGCTCGGCGAGGCGCTGCTTCAGCTCGACCTTGATGTCGCGGATCGCTTGGGTCAGCGTCGGTCGCGGTGTCACGTAGTGGCTGTTGGCGTAAACCGTGATCTCCTTCAGCTCGGCGGTGACCTCGCCGGTCAGCGGATCGAATTCGCGCACCGTTTCGATCTCGTCACCGAAGAGTGTCACCCGCCAGGCGCGATCCTCGTAATGACTGGGGAAGATGTCGACAATTTCGCCGCGCAACCGGAAGCTGCCGCGCTGGAACGCGGTATCGTTGCGCCGGTACTGCAGGTCGACTAGCGCCTTGGCCAGCGCATCGCGTTCGATCCGGCCGCCCACCTCGAGCTTCGCCACCATCTTGGCGTAGGTCTCGACCGAACCAATGCCGTAGATGCAGGATACCGAAGCCACCACGACGACATCATTGCGCTCCAGCAGCGACTGCGTGGCGGCGTGACGCATGCGGTCGATCTGCTCGTTAATCTGTGCGTCTTTCTCGATATAGGTGTCGGTGCGCGGAACATAGGCTTCCGGCTGATAGTAGTCGTAATAGCTGACGAAATACTCCACCGCGTTGTCGGGGAAGAAGCTCTTCATCTCGCCGTAGAGCTGTGCCGCCAGGGTTTTGTTGGGCGCCAGGATCAGGGTTGGCTTCTGCACCGACTCGATCACCTTGGCCATGGTGAAGGTCTTGCCGGAGCCGGTGACGCCGAGCAGGACCTGGTCGCGTTCGTTGGCCTGGACACCGCGCACGAGTTCGGTGATTGCGGTGGGCTGGTCGCCGGCGGGCTGGTACTCCGATACCACGCGCAACTGGCGCGTCATCGGCTTTGCCGGCTGCTTTTGCGGCATGAACAGTGCGGGCGGCGGGCGCAACAGGGTCTGCGACATCAGGGGCTCCTCAGAGTGGAAGATGGTTCGTTGGGTCCCCGGCGTCGAGAGGTTTTCGTCCGAGCGAGGGGAACTTTCCGGCCGAACGGGCCCCTGGTGAGAGTTGGGCCCGGAACAGGGTGCGGGCAGCCGGATGCCGAGGCACGGCCAGGGGGCGCAAAATCCGGAGCCGGCCGAGATGATTTCTATGTCGGGTGGCCGGTTTCTGGTATCTGGCTCGCGGCGATGTGAGAAACGTGAGGTCGCAAAGCCCGGGGAGCTCAAACAGGGCGCGGACCGCAGCCGGCCGAGTTGTCATCGGAGCCGGCACCTGTATGCACAGTTTTTCCAAGTCCACGACGGGAACGGCGCTTTTCGCCCTCGACAGCACGCTTATTCTGGCCGCGTGGCCATTTGTCCTGAATGTCGGCCGACCGGACCAGGCCGCGCTTTTCGCGCTGCCCGGTGACGCGAGCGGCTACATCTATCCGGTGTTCGACCTGATGCTTCTGTTCGCGATGGGTCTTTACCGCCGGGACGCGATCCTGGAGGTGGCGCGGTCGTTCACCCGGGTGCCGATGGTGGTGGGCATGGGCGCCAGTCTGTCCGCCCGGGTTTCGCTCACGCTGCCGTTGCTGGCCGGCCACGCGAAGTCGCTCGACCGGGTGGATCAGACCGTCGTGTTCGCGGTGGCGACCATCTGTTTCACACTTTGCGCCTGGACCGCGCGCCTTGCGCTGCATGGATTGTTGCGGCGGCATGTGCTGCGGCGGAGGCTGCTGATCATCGGCGCCGGTCAGCGGGCGTGGGACCTGCTGCTGCTGATCCGGAGGGAAGGCACCGGCCGGCATGATGACGTGACCTTGTTGCACCATCCGTCGCTGGGGGAGATCGATCCGCGATTGCTTGAGCGAGAGCGCGACCGGATCATCGTTGCCGAGGATTTCAATGTTGCCGCCGTCGCCAGGGTGGTCAATCCCGATATGGTCATAGTGGCGCCCGACGAACGCCGCGGCATGGAGATGCATGCGCTGCTGGACTGCAAGAAAAGTGGCTACCCGGTGATCCAGTATCTGACATTCATCGAAAGGGAAATCCGTCGCATCGACCTCAAGCGGATGGAACTGGGATGGCTGGTCTATTCGGATGGTTTCAGCTTCGGCAACATGGACCGCTTTCTGAAACGAGTGTTTGACGTGGGCGGCAGTGCCGGCGGCCTGCTCCTGACGGCGCCACTGCTTCTGGCCGCGATGATCGCGATCCGATTTGACGGGCGGGGGCCAGTGTTTCAACGACAGGAACGGGTCACTCAGGACGGCCGCGTGTTCTCAATCATCAAGTTACGCATTCCGCGCGGCAGGATAGGGATTTCGCTGCGCCGGGCGCGGGTCGAAGGGCTGCCGCTGTTGTTCAACGTTCTGCTGGGCGAGCTCTCATTTGTCGGTCCGCGACCGGAACGGCCGGCAACCGTCGCCTCACTGGTGAAACGGCTTCCCCTTTACGCTGAGCGGCATATGGTGAAGGCTGGCCTAACCGGATGGGCGCAGGTCAACTACCCGCATAGCGCCCATGGTATCTCGCTGGATGATGCCCGGTCGAGGCTGAGTTACGATCTTTATTACGTGAAGAACTTCTCGGTCCTGTTCGACTGCGTCATCCTGCTACAAAGCCTGCGCGATGTGTTGTGGCCAGGCGGGAAGCGCAGAGAGGGGTACGATATAGCAAGAGCAGAGCGATAAGGAAGTTCAGCGCATTCCAGATTTACCCCGTGCCGGGGTCAGGTCTTCTCGAAGTCGATACGCTCGGCCACGGGCAATCCCTGAAGGAAGCGGCGCAAGCAATCCAGGGCCAATTCGACCGCGCCCAATCGGACCCATTCGCGTCCGCCCAGGATGCGGGATCGGCGGAACTCGGTGCGGCCCTCGGTCACGATGGCAATCCAGATCGTGCCCCCCAGGTCCATGCGATCCGCGCCGTCGTCCAGGTCGATCAGGACCGCCAGAACGTGCGACGCGCCGGTCTGTCGCCGAGCGGCTTGTGCCACGGCCTCGGTGACGTCCTGGTCGAGGCCAGCGGGCATCACCACGCCGAACAGACCGTCGACGCGGCGGACCACGGTGCCATGGCGGAACACCGTCTCGGCATGGGGCAGATGTGCGATGCGTGATGCGATCTCGCCGGCGGTGAAGCTCTCCACCACGGTCAGGGTCGCCTGCTCGGCGATCAAGGCGGCCAGGACGACGCCCTCCAGCGTCTGGTCGTCCTCGGCGATGATGAAGTTGCCCAGGCGCTGCCTCACCGCCGCGGTGACCGGGGCGAGCTTGCGGTGGACGTCGTCCATGTCGGTGCCGCGCACCGTGAGCTTGGTCTCCAGTTGAGGATAGTGCGCCCGGAATCCCAGTTTGACGCCGCCGTCGGGGTCGAGTGCCTCCACTCCCGAGAGCAACTGGTCCACGTGGGATTCACCGAGGCCATACGAATGAAGGCGCTTCAGGTGGATCGAGGCCGGGGCGCCGGCGCGAGCCAGGATGCGGGGGATCACCTGCTCCTCCAGCATTCGCCGCAGCTCGCGTGGCACGCCCGGCGTGAAGAAGAAACGTGCCTTGCCGATGTCGAGCGCGAAGCCGCAGGCGGTGCCGATCGGGTTGTCGATCATCTCCGCAGTCGCCGGCAGCATGGCCTGCTTGACGTTATTGGGCGGCATGGTGCGCATACGCCGGGTGAAAAACAACTCCATGCGGGCCAGCCATTCCTCGTGCAGGACCAGGTCGACGCCAGCGGCCTGGGCGGCGACTTCCTGCGACAGGTCGTCGACCGTGGGGCCGAGGCCACCATTGACGATCACGGCGTCGGCGCGGGTGGCTGCGAGCTGGAAGGCCGCCAGCAGGCTCTCGCGGTCGTCGCCCACGGTGGTGCCCCAGTGCACCGACAGGCCGACATCCTCCAGCTTCTGTGCCATGTAGGAGAAATTGGTGTTGACGATTTTGCCGGTCAGCACCTCGTCGCCGGTGCAGATGATCTCGATGCGCACAGTTCAGGTTCCCTCGGCTTTAGTGGTCAGATTGGGCGGAAGCGGCGGGAGGGGCAAGCCGCGCGGGGGCTTGCGGGAAGCCTGGTTCGACTTGCGCATCGGGCCGGATCGCCGACTCGTGCGGATCGGGCTTCATTGGTCAGTCGCTTAGAGGCTATAGTTCACTCGACGCCGCAAGACCCGCGGCTGCGGTTACGAGGAACCATGGCTGGACGCTCCCCCAACGGACAAACCCGCCGCCGCATCGCGTCACCCGCGATGAAGACGCTGATGACCCGCCGCACCGCCGAGTTCGGCGGCCTGCTGCTGGGGATGCTCGGTCTGGTGATCCTGGTCGCCCTGGCAACCTACGATCCGCGTGATCCGTCGCTCGACACCGCCACCGCTCGGCAGGTCGCCAACATCGCGGGGCGGGGAGGTGCGATCCTCGCCGACATCCTGCTCCAGGGCTTTGGCATCGCCGGTATCCTGCCGGGTGTGACGATGCTCGCGTGGGGCTGGCGGATCGCTTCCGGCGGCGGACTTGGCAGGGTGGCGCTGCGCCTGGCCGCGCTGATCGCGGCGATACCACTGATGGCCGCGGTGCTCGGCACATTCCCGTCATCGCATCACGCCTGGCCTGTCGTCGCCGGACTGGGCGGCTCAATCGGAGAGATCATCGCGACCCAGGCACTTGCCGCGGGCCACGCAGTATTCGGCCCCGTCGGCACTGCTTCGATCTGGCTGCTTGGCGCCACGCTCGCGATTGTCCTGGCGTTGCTGTCGCTTGGCTTGTCGGCTTCGGAGTGGCGCAGCGCCGGGCGCGCCGCCGCGATCGCCGGACGCTACTCGCTTTCCGGCGGATTTCGGGCAGCCGGAGCGTTCTCCAGGGGGGCAGGCAATGTCGGCACCGCGTCGGGGTGGCTGGTCAACCTCGTGAACCGAGGCCCGGGCCTGGAGCCCGACGAGCCGGAAGCCGAGCCGCGGCCGGCTGTGCGGCAGGAGGTCCGAATGGACACAGGCAAGCCGCCGGTCATCGAGACGCCGCCGGCGGATACGACGGGTCATGCCGTGCCGATGGTGCGGCCGTTGGCGAGCTTGATCCGCCGGCCGCGACAGGAGAGCCTGCCGCTGCAGGAAGCCGGCTGGAAATTTCCCCCGCTGTCGCTGCTGAACGAGCCGCCCAAACGAGCCGCCGCCGGCCCCAGCGAGGAAGCCCTGCAAGCCAACGCCCGGCTGCTGGAAACCGTGCTGTCGGACTACGGCGTGCAGGGCGAGATCGTGGAGATCCGCCCCGGCCCGGTCGTTACGCTGTATGAATTAGTGCCCGCGCCTGGTATCCGCAGTGCTCGGGTTATCGGGCTGGCCGACGACGTGGCGCGCAGTCTATCGGTCACGGCCGTGCGCATCGCGACCGTTCCGGGCCGTAACGTGATCGGCATCGAGGTGCCGAACAGCAAGCGGGAGACGGTGTTCCTCAGCGAAGTTCTTGCTAGCGACGAAGTGCGGCATGGCGCGGGGCGGCTGTCGCTGGCACTGGGCAAGGACATTGGCGGGAAGTCGGTGGTCGCAGACCTGGCGCGGATGCCTCACCTGATGATCGCCGGCACCACCGGCTCAGGCAAGTCGGTCGGCGTCAACGCGATGATCCTGTCGCTGCTGTATCGTTTGTCGCCCGACCAGTGCCGGATGATCCTGATCGATCCGAAGATGCTGGAATTGTCCACCTACGAGGGCATCCCGCATTTGATGGCGCCCGTGGTCACCGAGCCGGCCAAGGCGGTGACGGCGCTGAAATGGACCGTGCGCGAAATGGAGCGGCGTTACCGGGCGATGAGTCAGTTGGGCGTGCGCAACGTTGGCGGCTTCAACGACCGGGTTGCCGAGGCTCGGGTCAAGGGTGAGGTTCTGACTCGCCGGGTGCAGACCGGCTTTGATCCCGACACGGGCCGCCCGACCTTCGAGGAGCAACCGCTCACGCTGGAGACCCTGCCGTTCCTGATCGTGGTGGTTGATGAGATGGCCGACCTGATGATGGTGGCCGGCAAGGAGATTGAGGCAGCGGTGCAGCGGTTGGCGCAGATGGCTCGCGCCGCGGGCATCCATGTGATCATGGCGACGCAGCGGCCATCGGTGGATGTCATCACCGGCACCATCAAGGCCAATTTCCCAACCCGGATCAGTTTCCAGGTGATCAGCAAGTTCGACAGCCGGACGATCCTGGGCGAGCAGGGGGCGGAGCAGTTGCTGGGGCAGGGCGACATGCTGTTCATGCAAGGGGGCGGGCGGATCACCCGTGTGCATGGGCCGTTCGTTTCGGACGACGAAGTGGAGAAGGTGGTCGCGTTCCTGCGCGAACAGGGCGAGCCGGCGTATCTGGATGACGTAACGGAACCGGTCGAGGGAGCGGGCGAGGCGGACTCGCTGCTGTCTGGCATCGCCGGCGGCAGCGATGGCGACAAGACGCTGTTCGATCAGGCGGTCGACGTGGTGGCGCGCGAGGGCAAGGCGTCCACGTCATTCATCCAGCGGCATCTGAACATCGGTTACAACAAGGCGGCGAAGCTGATCGAGCAGATGGAGAAGGAGGGCATCGTTGGCCCCGCGAACCATGTGGGCAAGCGAGAGATCCTGGTACGCCGCACGCACGACGATATGGATTGCTAAGCAGGCGGCCGAAGCAGGCGTGACGCGACCTGCATTTGTGCGCTCGACACAGTAAAACGCGGACCCGCAGGACAAGGCGCGGTGTGTTCTCACCTGCGGCAAGCGACCGCAACCTCAACGAGGAGCAGGCATCAGGTCGGGAGATTTGTCGCGATGCCCATATGCCGCCGGCGCAAATCACGGCCGTCAGGATCGCCGGCCAGGTCAGCCAAACCCACGCTTGTTCCCAGGTCATTGGGTGAAGTGCGCGGCCCATATGGCGGGGTAGCCGACTTAAAGACGGTCGCTGGCGCAATTGTCGAGTACAGCCACTCGAATTCGGTCATTTTGGGTGCCGCGGTCGAGTAATCCACAGCCACAACCAAAACGGGATCGTGAGGGCGATCCCGACCAGCGGGATGACCGTCCAATAGGTGGTGAATGTCATGGGCGGAGTGTCCCAAGAAGCCCTTGCGCGGCGGCAATCAGGTTGACCCCCAGCGTAAACCATTCGACAGTTTGGATAAAGTCACCGATATGGTCATTGACGAGCGGCCCAACAATGCCGGTGATGATCGCACCCGCGTCGAGGTTATTAAGCGCCGTCGCCAGCAGGGTGACCCGGGCATTGTGTATAGTGTCCATCTATAGCCCCAGCAGTCCAGATACGACCTGTAGGCAAAACGTTCTATCCGCGAAAAATGCCATCGATGTATAATCGGTGCCCGGCTTTACCCGATAAACCAAAAGGCCGTTTGCCCCTCGAGGGCTAACAACCGAAGCGCCCAGGTCACGCATGTTCTGCATTTCATCCTCGGGAGTGCTCTCCGCTAGTAGGGACGCAGGTATCGCTCTCGTAGTGGGCGCAGTACCGGATATCGGCCGAGCGGATAAAACGGCAAAGGCGGTGATTCAAAGGTTCATGATCTACGGCGAGACGGCCAAAGGCCGTCAAACCCAGCGAATGCCGCGACGATCGTCCGCCAGATCAGCCACCGGAATATTTGGTCCCAGGTCATCGCTTTAAAAGCCTCAAAGGATGGCGCGCGCAAGGAGATGTAATCCAACTGCAATTCCGGGCTAGGCGACGGCGATGATGAACCGACCCGCGCTGTCCACATGCCGCTGACAAATCCGGCCACCGCAAACGCCGCAGCCAAATTGTTGATGATCGTCGCGGTTAACGTGATCCGGGCATCGTGGACGGTATTCATTTCTGGTCCAATTAGAGTTCCAGCCGGGCCTCCATCACGTCCGGTTCCTCTGGCATGCGGCGAACGCTGAACCCCAGGTGACGAACGAACGCCAGCATCGGCGGGTTGTCCGCCAGCACCTGTCCGATCACCGCCCGCATGTCCTGAGCGCGGGCCCAGTCAATCAGACGGCGCATCAGGCGCGAGGCCAGTCCGCGGCCTTTCATGTCGGCCTGCACGATCACAGCGAACTCCCCGTGGTCGGTGCCGGTCTCGCAGACCAGCCTGGCGACGCCGACGGTATCGCCAGTGGCCTCGCGGACGGCGATGAAAGCCATTTCACGATCGTAATCGACTTGAGTAAGCCGAGCGGTCTGCTCGGCGGAGAGTTCCCGCATGGCGGAGAAGAAACGATAGCGGATGTCTTCAGGCGACAGCCGGGAGAAGAAGGCGCCATGGGCCTGAGCATCCTCAGGACGAATCGGGCGGATGGTGATGCGCTCGCCACCGAGCAGCACGTGCTCGATCAGTTCGGCGGGGTACGGCGCGATCGCCAGACGGGGCGGCGGCGCGTCTGCGCCGCGCAGTTTGAGCCAGGCGTCGGCTACCATGACGCCGGTCTGGTCGACGAACAGCGACGGCACGTCGAGCACGGCGATTTCCGGGAAGTCGACGATGAGCTGGCTGACGCGCACCAGTGTCTCTGCAACGGCGTTGGTGTCGGCAGCGGGACGATCGCGCAGCGGACGGACGAGCCGAGCGCCGGCTGGGCTGCGGTGGATCAGCGCGCGGGCGAGGGCGAGGTTGAGCGGCGGCAGATCGGCCGCTTTGTCGGAGGCATTGGGCGCGGTGCCGCCGGCGCCGAACACGATGACCGGTCCGAAGGTCGCGTCGTCAGCCACGTGCACTGAAATCTCCCGCCCGCGGCCGACCTGGCGTTAAATCAGCAGCCCGCCCGTTTCGGGCCGTTTCGCCGCCCGCGCAAGCAGCAGGCGCCCTGTCGCGGTGACTGACCGCGTGTCACGGAGGTCGAACGCCACCCCCCCGGGCGCCCGGTCGGCGGGCGGCGTCGTTTCCCTGACTTTCACCACCACTGGATATCCCAGCATCTCCGCGGCGGTCGCGGCGTCGGCGGCGCCGGCTGCGAAGCGGGTTGGCACCGTCGGGATGCCATAGGCGGCGAGCACGTCCAGGGTCTCGTCCTGCGTCAGGGCGAGGCGCCCGGCCGCCCGTGCCCGCCGGAATCCGCCGCGAACCCAGGATCGATCCGGTGTCAGCGTCAGCACAGTGCTGGCGGGAAGCTCTCGCGCCACTTCGCGGTTGCGCCGGTCGGACACCAGGTGCCTGAAGCCGCCCACCGCCTGGCTTGGCGTGTCGAAGACCGGCAGGCCGGCCTGGCCCAAGGTCGCGCGGTGCAGGGCGCCCGTGGTTTCGCCCATGGCGCAGACGAGCAAAGCCGCCCGCTGGCCCGGGCACGGCGCAACCAGGCTGGCAATGGTCGCCGCGTCGGGGGCGCCCTGCGGCGCATGCACGACAAGCACCGCGCCCAGGTCGGTCCTGGCGGCCAGCCGGAATGCGGTCGCCGCCAGGTCGGCCGAGGGCACATGCAGGATGCCGCGATCGAGCGCGCCGTCAGGCAGCAGACTCAGCCCCTCGCGCAGCACCTCGTCGGCGGCCAGCCTGGCAGGACCGATTGCGTTGCTGACGATGGCGAGCGTGTCGTGACGCAGCGGGCGGGCACGCGACAGCGTCTCGGCTGCCGCCAGAAGATCCTCGAACCGGCTCACGGTGAGTACGCCGGCGCGTCGCAGCGCGGCATCGAACGACAGGGCCGCGGTGCCGTCGTGGTCGAGCATACGCAGGCCGGGCCGGATCGCCACCATGGGGCGCAGGCGCGCCGCGGCACGGGCGGCGGAGAGGAACATGCGGTGGTCCTTGATGCGGGCGATGTCCAGCAGGATTGCGCCAGTGCCCGCGTCGCGGGAGAGCCAGTCCAGCACGACGCCAAAGCCGATATCGGCGTTGCCTCCCAAGCCCACGACGTGGCTAAATCCAACCCCGTTAGGTCCGGCCCAGTCAATCACCGCTCGGGTCAGGGCGGTCGACTGGGAAACCAGGGCCAGGCGGCCACGCGGGGGCGGCATGTGGGAGCGGGTGGCGTTCAGCCCGAGACCGGGGATCGCCAGGCCGAAGGAATGCGGGCCGAGGACGCGCACGCCGGTACGGGCCATGTGCCCCGACAGGTCGTCGGCGGCGCCGGGGACAATTGCGGCGAGACAGTTCCGCCGTGCCAGTTCGGTCATCGCCGGTCCGACCTGCTCGGGCGGGACTGCGAGTATGGCCAAAGCGACGCCCGGCGGCAGATTCGTGATGCCATGATCGCTGTAAATCTGGCCCTTGAAGCCGCCCATCGCGACGTTTGCCAGAATCTGTGCGCCAGCCTCCGTGTCCGCGCCGATCACGGCGACTGACGTGGGATGGAACAGGCTCGCCGGATCGAAGCGGCCGGTGGAAACGATGCGGGGAATTGTCATGGTGCGGTGCAGCATAAGCTATTGGGTGGCGACGAAAGCAAGTTGCATTCCCGTCGAGCCTGACGTTGCATAGCTGACGCGCGCCAGAAGAGGGAGGCAAGAATGGCGGACCGATCGCGTTGGGATCCCGAGATGGCTGCTTTTACTGCCGCGATGGAGGCGGAGGGGGCCAAATATCCTCCGGTGAAGGTCGAGCTGCCGCTGGAGCCTCACCGGAAGGTGAACGACCTGCTGGGGATGCTTACGGCGTCGGGCGGGCCAGTGATGGCCGAGACGACGGACCGGTGGGTGGAGGCACGGGGTCGGCGCGTGTTCTGTCGGGTTTACCGGCCGGTGACGGAGCGGGCGGTCCCGACGATGGTGTATTTCCATGGCGGCGGCTGGGTCTGGGCGAATGTCAATACGCATGACCGCATGGTCCGGGAATATGCCGCCGCGGGTCAGGTCGCGGTGGTCAGCGTGGATTACGCGCTGTCGCCGGAAGCGAAGTTCCCCCAGGCGCTCGAGGAGTGCGCGGCGGTGGTGCGGTTCGTCGCGACCGACGGCGCGGCCTGGGGGCTGGATCCGCGACGTCTGTTGCTTGGCGGCGATTCAGCGGGTGGCAACCTGGCGCTGGCGACGGCGCTGCTCCTGCGTGATACCGGCGGGCCGGCGCTGCGCGGGGTGCTGGCCAACTATCCGGTCAGCGACGCTCGCTTCGACACCGAAAGTTATCGCGAATTTGGCGCTGGCGGTTACGGGCTGAGTACCGAGCGTATGTCGTTCTACTGGAGTGTCTATGTGCCGCATGACATCGACCGGCTGCATCCACTGGCGGCTCCGTTGCGAGCGGATCTGACCGGATTGCCGCCGGTGATGGTCCTGCTGGCGGAACTGGATGTGCTGCGCTCCGAGGGGGAGGCGCTGGTGGCCAAGTTGCGGGCCTCGGGCGTGCCAGTGGAGACGGAGACTTTCGCGGGCGTCGTGCATGGTTTTCTGCGCGCGACGGGGTCGGTGCGGAAGGCTCGTGACGCGGTGGCAATGGCGGGCGAATGGATGCGGCGGGTGGCTGGACCTGGCGGCTCGACAGAGATTTAGCCGAAGACGTGCCTGGTGAGATACGCGTTACGGAACTTGCCGGTGGGGTCGTAGCGGTGGGCCAGCGCCCGGAATTGCGCCATGCGCGGATAGAGCGGCGCGAGCCGGCGGGCATCGGCGTGCAGCAGCTTGCCCCAGTGCGGCCGAGCACCGAGCAGCAGCAGCAGGTCCTCGATTTCTTGCGTGATCGCATCGACCTCCGTCGGCTTCCGCTGCCAGGTGAAGTGGAACGCGACCGTGTCATCGCCAAAGGATGGGCTGAGCCACAGGTCGTCCGCCGCCATCGTGCGGATCTCGGTCGCATACAGATGGGTATCGATGCGGCCGGCGATGGCACGCAACGCGGTCAGCGCGGCAACCGCGTGGCGGCGGGGGACCATGTATTCGCTCTGGATCTGCTCGAACACCCCAGGTTCCTGGTCGGGGCGGAAATGCGGCAGGCGTTCGGACCATGGCCCCGGAACACCGCCGACCGGGGTAAGCCGCGCCGACGGATCATCGAGGCCGAAGCTGACCTTGTCGGCCGGCGCCGGCATTGCGCCGAGGTGCGCGGCGGTTACCGCAAGCGGGCTGCCGTTCCCCAGCCGCGTCTTGAGCCACATGCGGCTGACGGCGGGATCGGACCATTTCGTCAGCAGACTGACGCTGTAGCCGGCGGACGAAACCGCGTCGAAATCCGTGAGCAGCACGTCCCAGGGCAAATCCATGAACACATCCTGCCGCACGTCGAAAGTCGGTTCGATATCCAGCGTCGCACGCGTGATGATGCCGAAGGCGCCGAGGCCGACCGCCATGCCGTCGAAACCTGCCTCGCCGCGGCTTATTCGGACAATGTCGCCGCTGGCGGTGATCAGCTCCAGCGCGGCCACCGCGGTCGACAGGTTGCTATTGCGGTCGCCCGAGCCATGGGTGCCAGTCGCCGTCGCCCCGGCGACCGTGATGTGAGGCAAGGAGCCCATGTTGTGCAGGGCGTAACCCTGCGCATGCAGGTAGGCGGCCAGCACCCCGTAAGTGGTGTTGGCGCCGACCGTTACCGTCATCCGCTCCCGATCCATTGTGAAAGCAGGGTCGAGGCGGCTGAGATCGATGATGGCGCCGGGCGAATCGGCGATGCCGTTGAACGAGTGGCGGGTCCCGATGGCGCGTATGTGGCGTGCGGCCGCGACCAGCCGGCGCGCCTGATCGATCGTATCCGGGCGGTGGAACGTCGTCGCGGTGAATGTGTAGTTGTCCGACCAGTTGTGCTCACGCGTCACCGGAACATGTTCCTTCTTGCTCCCTGATTGTCGTACCTGACGAGGAACTACCGCTCTTCCTTGCGCGTCTTCAGGCGATGGATCGCCTGGTTCACCATCCGCGTCGGCTCGTCTGATTGGTACGCCCGGTAGATGCTGCGAATGCCGGCCTCGATCGCGTCGTTCACCGGCAGGGCTTCCCATTCGCGGATCAGTTCTTTCTGCAAACGGATCGCCTTCGGACCGGATTCGACGATCGAGCGGACCCAATCGGCCAGCGCGAGGTCAA
The DNA here is from genome assembly GCA_963758415.1 of uncultured Alphaproteobacteria bacterium. GTDB lineage: Bacteria > Pseudomonadota > Alphaproteobacteria > Acetobacterales > Acetobacteraceae > Rhodopila. The sequence continues at coordinate 807,237 of CAVWVL010000003.1, forward strand.
GCGTCGCGGCCGGAACGACCTTCTCGACCAGACCCCATTCCAGCGCTGTCCGGGCGTCGATGTTGTCGCCGGTATACAGCAGCAGCCGGGTGCGGCCCCAGCCGATCAGTTGCGGCAGCAGCGCCGCTTCCACCACCGAGGGAACGCCGATCTTCACCTCGGGCATGCCGAATGTCGCCGAGTCACTGGCGATATGCATATCGCACGCCGCCATCACCTCCAGCCCGGCGCCGAGGCAGAAGCCGTTGACCCGCGCGATCACCGGCACCGGCAGGTCGCGCAGCACCTTGCACATGCGGTGGATCAGGATCAGGAAATCGCGTGCCCGGGGCGGGTTGAGCGCGCCCAGCTCCAGCAGGTTGGCGCCGCCGATGAAGGCGCGGTCGCCCTCGCCGGTGACGATCAGCAGCCGCAGCTCGGGATCGTCCGCCAGGGCGGTGACGGCGTCGATGAAAGCGGTGATCTGCTCGGTGCCGATGCTGTTCAGCCGCGCCACGTTGTTGATCGAGACGGTGGCGACATAGCCGTGCTCGCCATGGCGCTCGATACGGGTTAGCACTGATTGGGCGGTCATGATGCGGTCCTCTGGTTCCAGCCGATCGGGCCGCGAAATGGTCTCATATCGGGATAGCCGCTGACCGCCCACGCGCCGTCGACTAGCAGGCTGGCGCCGTTGACATAGCTGGCGTCGTCGCTCGCGAGATACAGCGCGGGGGCGGCGATTTCCTCGGGCTGCGCCGGGCGGCCCATGGGGATCCGCTGCACGAAGGCGTCCAGCGCGTCGGGGTTGTCGAAGTGCCGGCGGGTCAGCGGGGTCTGCACCAGGCCGGGCAGGATGGCGTTCACCCGGATGCCGAACTCGGAAAATTCCAGCGCGCCGTTGCGGCTGAGCATTTCCACCCCGGCCTTGGCCGCGACGTAGGCGGAGCCGGCGTGCATCGGCACATGGGCGTTCAAGGAGGCGATGTTGACGATGCTCCCGCCGTCGCGGGGCGTTTGGTTGCCTTGGCGCATCATCTGCCTGGCCTGATGTTTCATGCCCAGGAAGACGCCCTTCAGGCAGAGATCGACGGTAAAGTCCCAGTCCGCCTCGGCGAGATCGACGATGTAGCCGGGCCGCGACCCGCCGGCCACGTTGAACGCGGCGTGCACGCCACCGAACCGTTCGACAGCCGTCGTCACCAGTTCCTCGGCCGTGGCTTCCTGCGTCACATCGCCGGTGATGCCGATGAAACCGGCGCCGAGGCCCGGCGTTTCGATCGCCCGCAGGTCGCAGCCGACGACTTTCGCGCCCTCCGCCAGCAGCCGTTGACTGATCGCCAGGCCGATGCCGGAAGCGGCGCCGGTCACCACGGCGACCTTTCCGGCAAATCTGTCCTTCGTCATGCCCATTGTCCTTGTCCTCCCTCGATTAACGGTTTCGCAACCATATCGTGGTTGCGTGGCCGTTTTCCGCGGCGGAACGTGCATGGAAATCTCGGTCGGGATCAAGGTGGCGGCGCGCGGGCTGCAATGGGACGTGGCCGAGGTGGAGCAGCTTGGCGGCCAGCAACGTATCCACCTGATCTGCGCCGGCGGTGATCTGGTGGGACTGGAGTGGGACCTGCTGTATCCGGCCGAGGCTGTCACCGTGCTTCCGACCTGTCTGGGACCCGAAGACGCCGGCCCGTTGCAGGCGTGGCGGCGGTACCATATTGCGTGGCTGCTGGACCAGGTGCCGGGTGCGCCGTCACCGCCTGGCCGGGTCGCGATCGAGGCATATCAGCACGTCCCGTTGCTGCGCGCGCTGGACATGGTGCGGCCCAGGCTGCTGCTGGCGGACGGCGTCGGGCTCGGCAAAACCATCCAGGCCGGATTGATCGCCGCCGAACTGATCGTGCGGCGGCGGGCGCACCGCGTTCTGGTGGTGACGCCACCCGGGCCGCTGCTGCGGCAATGGGAACAGGAGATGCGGGTCCGTTTCGGCCTGCGCTTCACCCCGATCACCGACAGCGCCAGTCTTCGCGGCCTGCGACGCGGGATGGAACTCGGCGGCAATCCGTTCGACGCGACAGCGCTTTGCCTGACGTCGATGGATTTCTGCAAGCAGGATCGGGTGCTGGAGGAACTGGAGCGAACGAGCTGGGACCTGGTGATTATCGATGAGGCTCACCATTGTGTCGCTGTCGCCGGGTCGCGGGAGGCCAACCAGCGGCGCCGTCTGGCCGAAGTGCTGGCCCGTCGGGGCGACGGATTGCTACTGCTGACGGCCACGCCGCATGATGGCACTGACGCGCATTTTGCCTCGTTGATCGCGCTGCTCGATCCCAGCCTGGTCGACGCGTCGGGGCGACTGATCGGGTCGGGGTATCGCCGGCATGTCGTCCGCAGACTGAAATCGCACATCCGCGACCCACGGACCGGCATGGCACTGTTCCGAGAACGCATCGTCATCCCAGTGCGTGTCGACGTCACCGCGGCGGACACGGCGCCGGTGCGGCGGTTTCATCAGGCGCTGTCTGCTCTCGTGGCGCCCAGGCTGCGACGGACGCGCGGCGGCGCGGGGCTGGCGGACGCGCTGGCGTTCATCAGCCTGCTGAAACGATCGATGTCGACGATCGCGGCTTGTCTTGCCACCCTGCGCGTCGTGGTGGAACGCTACACCGAGGCGGACCGGACCGCGACCGACAACGTGGCGATCCGGCGCGAACGGCAACGCGCGCTGCGGGCGTATCGCCGGCGAGGCGTCCAGTTCGGTGTGCTCGATGCCGACGAGGAGGCCGACATCGCCATTTTGGAAGCCGAGGAAATTGCCGCCAACCTGGCCGGCACCGAGACCACCGCGGAGCTTCTGGCGCTGATCCGCCTTGGCGAGGCCGCCGCGTCCCTTGATCCGAAACTGGCCGCGCTGGTGCTGGAAATCCGCCTGATCCGCCTGGCTCACCCCGGAACCAATATCCTTGTCTATACGGAATATACCGACAGTCAGCAGGCGGCGGTGGTCGCGGTGTCGATGGCGGCGATCGATGGCACCGTGCTGACCATCAGTGGCACCGACCCCGAGCCGGTCCGTGCCCGATCAGCCGAACGCTGCGCCGAGGAAGATGGTATTATCCTGATCAGCACTGATTCCCTGGCGGAGGGGCTCAATCTGCATCAGCGCTGCTTTCATCTGATACATCTCGATCTGCCGTACAACCCGAACCGGCTGGAACAACGCAATGGCCGGATCGATCGCTACGGGCAGCGCAACGATCCGCAAATCCGTTACTTCTTCCTTGCCGGTACCTTCGAGGAACGGCTGTTGCTGCGGCTGATCACAAAATATGAGAAGGCGCGGGCCTGTCTGTCGTTCATGCCCAATACGCTGGGCGTCGGCGCAGACCCCGGCGGTCTGCACGAACCGCTGTTCGCCGGTTTCGCCGAGGACAAGCCGATGTTGTTCGGCGACGCGCCGCGACTGATCCATTCACTGGACGTCGCCGGGGAGGATACCGAAAGCGAAGCATATCGCGACCTGCTGCGTGAGATTGACCGTGCATTTGCAAGCTTTGACTACATGGCGGTCCGGCATGGCTGGATGGCTGGCGCTGCCGCGGCCGATCCGCCCATCCCATGGGCGTGCAACGATATAGATCTGCTGGCCTTCGTTGCGTCAACCTTGTCACCAGACGGGGATAGATACCGCGTGCCGGTCGAATGGAGGGAGGAACTCGATGGACTGGCCGGATTTGAGCGCACCACGGGTACGGTCGGGCTGACGAATGATCCAAGCCAGTCGCGGAACGCCCTTGGCCAGGAGGTGATGTATCCGGGGCGCTCTCATCCGCTGACCAGGCGGGCAATCGCTCTGGCGCGGAGTGCCGAGATCGGGCGCGTGAGCGTGGCGCGCGGGCACGGGTTGTCACTGCTGATCACCTACGCGGCGGAGGTCGGCGGTGCGTCGGGTACTTTGTTCCGGCAGGTCTTTGGGCTGCGACTGTTTCCGGACGGTTCGATCCAGGAACAGATGCAGTTTCTGTCGCTGTCCGGTCCGATCGGGCCTGGCAACGAACCATGCGACAGGCTGGAGGCCGAGAGCCTGTGGCGACATCGTTTTGCCGACTGGACGGTGAGTGGCATTGCGGCGGCTGCCCAACTGGCAACTGCAACAGCGGCGACGCTCGCCGATGGTTTTGCCGGGGCGCACCAGCAGCGGATCGAGCGAGAGGCCGCCGTAGCCACGGCCTGGCTGAACCGGCGGACCGTCGAGCTCTGCGGTGCGGTCGTCCCTTGGATCGGGGATCTGTTCGATGCCGCACCGCCGGTTGGTCTTTGGCGTTCCAATCCGGATGCGGAACAGCGTCTGGCGGGGTTCGCCGCCGACCTTGCCGAGCCCGTCTCCCACCGGCGCGACGCCGCCGATGTCCTTTCTCGATTTCGCGCGATTATCGCGTCCCGACCGGAATGGTCCCCTCCGGTGGCCCGGCTGCTGGGAATGCTGATGCTGTCCCCATGACTCTCGATCTGCCGGATTGCGTTCTTTCCGGCGCGGCGATGACCGCCGCATTCCTCAGCGACGGGCTGACCCGGGTGCTGCACGGCCATGGCTTGCTCCCGAGAGACATGCAGGCTGGATGGGATGCGCTGCACCGGTCCCTCCGAACATTGCACTGTGGCGGCGCGCAGCTTGTGCATCAGCGGGTGACAATGAAGCTGGCGAGTGCCCTGGGCTATGGCAGGCCGCTGCGTCAGGAGCCGGTAACCACCCGAGATGGGCCGGAAGACGGCGGATGGCTGATGCAAGCGGGTGGCGAGGTCAGGTTGCGCGTTTGGGCGGTGCCAAGCGATGTTGACCTGGATGCACCAGCGCGGTCCGCCCGCGCCTATCGTTGCAGTCCCACCCGAATTGCCCAGCGAGGACCTGTTGGCGTCCGGGGAGCGGGCAGGCCTGGTGACCAACGGCGACATGCTCCGCCTGTTGCTGAGCGACCCATTGCGCGCCGACAGTCATATCACGATTGCCATCAGTGGGTGGCGCGATGCGATAGCACCGCCGGACTCCTATTGTCTGCTTGTCGCGCTTATGGGCGCCCGGGGCCTCCCGTTTCTACCCTCTGTGTTGCACGCGGCGCGTTTGCACCAGACGAAGGTCACCACGCATCTGCGGCGCCAGGCGCGCGACGCCATCGTGGGTTTTATCAATGCCGTGCTGGATAACACACCAGATCGAACCGGACTCGATCCGGCCCAGCTTTGGCACGAAGGGCTGGTGCTGGTCTACCGACTGCTGTTCATCCTGAAGCTTGAAGCGCCGAACCAGGACGGGGCTGGCTTCAGCTTTTCCTCAACCCGGCTTTGGCGCACCGCATTCTCGCCGAACCAGGCGCTCGGCCCCCTGGTGCGCCGGCATCTGGATCGTGGTGCCGACACGGGCGGAATGCTAGAGACCGGTCTGCGGACCTTGTTCGCGATCTTTCGCAACGGCCTGACGTGCAGTGAGCTGCACATCACGCCACTAGGCGGCAGTTTGTTTGGAGCCGACACGATACCGTTACTGGAACGGCTCGATTGGGGCGACCGAGCGGTTGCCATCCTGCTGGACCGGCTGATCTGGACCATGGCACCGGGCGGCGAGAGGGCACGCGTTCACTACGGGTCGCTGGACGTCGAGGATCTGGGCAGTATCTACGAAGCACTGCTGGAGCAAGAGCCAGGGATCGCGGCCGATCCGGTGATTCGCGAGCGCCGGGACCGGATGGAAACCGTCACACTCCGCACATCGCGCGAAGGGACCGGCGGTGTTCGATCGGATGAAATTCAGCCCGGCGGTTTTTTTCTGCGAGCGGGCATGGGCCGCAAGGCAAGCGGGTCGTTCTATACACCGCATGAATTCGTTCGCTTCCTGGTAGCTGAGACGCTCGAGCCGAAGATCGCCGCACTCAGTCCGGCACACGACCCTCGGCCCGCCGCGCTGCTGAGTCTCAAGATTGTCGATCCGGCGACGGGCAGCGGGCATTTCCTGGTGGAGGCCTGCCGATACCTGGGCGAGGCATTGCTGACCGCCTGTCGCCTCTGCGACGAGTACGGACTGCACGAGCGGATCGCCGAACTGCCCGATCCTGACGGGACAATTGCGCCATATCTGCCAAGCCGGAGCGCCGATGCGGGCGGTGGATTTTCCGAGCTGCGGGCTCGGGCGATCTGCCGGCGGCTGGTCGCGGTGCATTGCCTGTATGGCTGCGATCGCAACGAACTGGCGGTCGAACTGGCAAAATTGTCGTTGTGGCTTGAGTCCTACGCCGAGGGCCTGCCGCTGACGTTCCTCGACCACCGGCTTATCCATGGCGACGCTCTGACCGGTCCGTTCTTCGAGTCGCTATCGATACTGCCTGTCACCGGCGCCCCGCTCGATCCGTTGCTGGCGCGCGGTGTAACGTATCGATTGTCCACTGCCTTGGGTCGGGCACGATTGCTGGTGACGGAACTGAATGCGTCGATCGGTCGGGACCTGTCGGATCTGATAACGAAACAAATGGCGAAAGAACGGCTCGACGGCGTGTTGTATCCGTTGCGGCGGTTGGCACGGGCCTGGTCTGGCGCTGTGATGACGCGGGACCGGGATGCGGATGACGTCTGGTTGCAGCTTGCTGGCCACGTAGCTGACACTGGATGCTGGCCGGAGGTGCCGACCCGGCGTCAGGCACTATTGCTCGAAGCCGGGGCGCAGGCAGTCGCTTGGGATCTTGAGTTTCCGGAGATTTTTCCAGCCGGGTTTTCCGTGGTACTGAGCAACCCGCCTTGGGACGTGGTGCAGCACAACACGAAGGATTTCGTTGCAGGCTTTGACGCATCCTTACTGACCGCGGCCACCCCGACGCAGCGGGCGTCGATCACCCAGGCCGTACTGGCACGAACCGACGTGGCCGGCATGTTTGAGGCGTATCGCAACGGATTTGAACGGCGGAAGCGGATCGCGGCTCGTCTGTACCAGCATCAGCGTGCGAGTATTGTCGGAAGCCAGTCGACCGCTGGCAACCTCGACCTGTTCCGTCTGTTCGCGGAGCGTAACCTACAACTGGTGGCCGGCGACGGGGTCATCGGCGTGATGATGCCGTCGGCGTTCCATGCCAACGAGGGTACGACCGGTATTCGCCGGCTATACTTTAATCAGACCGAGATCGTTTGGTGCCTGTCATTCGAGAATCGCCGCCGCATCTTCGACATCGACAGCCGTTTCAAATTCGACCTGATCGTCGCTCGCCGTCCGGGGCCAACGCGGTCGCTGCGCTGCGCCTTCTATCTGGACGGAATCGAGCAGATCACCGACGCGGCGCGGATCATGACGTATACGATGTCATTTCTGGAAGTTTCGGGCGGCGCAAACCTCACGCCGCTTGAGTTACGCGGACAAGGCGACCTCGTGATTGCGCAACGGGTTTTCGCGCATCCGCTTCGCCTTGGCGCCTGGTGCGCGGCGAGTGGGATCTGGCTCGGTCGCGACCTGCATATGACCGACGACGCCATGGCGTTTCAGCCCATAGGCGCTGGGCGCATGTTGCTGCACGAGGGAAAGACCTTCCACCAGTATACTGATCACTGGGAAACGCCGCCGCGCTACTCGATCGCACCCGAAGCGTTGCGATCGAAGCCGGTGGTTAGCCGAGCGGCGCGCTGTTACCGCGTTGCGTTCCGTGACATCGCCCGGTCCAATGATGAACGCACGATGATCGCCTTCGTCGCACCGCCGGGTGTGGTTTTCGGACATACCGCGACAGTGGAAAAATCGCCGTGGACGCGTGCCAACAGCGACGCCTTGCTGCTTTGCGCGCTGTTCAACTCGTTTGTTTTTGACTGGCTGGTGCGGCAGAAAGCGGCCACGCATCTCAGCCTGTATATCCTGGAGCCGATGCCGATCCCACAATTCCGCGGTGACGCGCAGCGGTTTCTGATCCATTCCGCATTACGTTTGTCTTGCAACGATCCGGGATTCGCGGGGCTGTGGCGGGAGCAGTTGGTTGGCCGGACGGACTGGCAGGCGATGGAAGACCCTGACGGGCGCTGGGCCCTACGCACCGAGATGGATGCAGTGGTGGCGGCGGGCTATGGACTGGACCGAAGCCATTACGCGCGCGTGCTGGATAGTTTCAGCCACCGCTCGCGACCAGATGCTGCCCGGCTGTGCCTTTCAGCGTTGGACGCGCTGCAGGCCGAGGGCTTGCACGCCTTCTGCCGCGACCGCGATGAGTATCATGCCATCCCGGTTGTCCGGGGGCCGGCTATTCCGGTGTCCAACCATTGCTAAACCGACCTTATCCCCCCCCCCGGTCCAGGATGCTCCGCAGCGTATCGGCGCCGGTCAGTCCTGCCCTCGCAACGTGTCCGCCGTTGGCAATTCGCTGCCGCTGGGCGTCCTCCCAGTGCCGGCCATCGAAGAAGCGATTTGGTTTCAGGGTGGCGGCATCGATGTCGTCGAGACATCTGGCGTTAACGCTGATCGTGTCCGGCTGTGAGCGCGGCACATAAAACGCGTGCATGCCGCAGTGCGCGCAGAAAGTGTGTTGAGCCACGCCGGTGCCAAAAGTGTAAACGGTCAGGGCGTCCTTGCCGCGGAGCAGTTCGAAATCAGCGGGCAAGGCGGGGAGGTGGAGGACCCCCTTCTTGGTGCAAATACTACACGTGCACTGCGACAGCAGTTCCAAATCGAGCGGGGCGCGGAACCGCACCCGGCCGCAATGGCAGCCGCCTTCCTGGATCTTAAGCATTGGTCGCTCCCGACGAGAACTCGGGTAGATGTGGCAAATCGGATGGCGATCGTCCAGCCTGCGGCCGCCGCGGTCGGAATGGCATAGCGGTCGGAACGGCATATCGGTGTCATGAGCCAGCTTGGCTTGGCTACCAATGACCCTGTTTATACAGAGGAAGATGTGGGTGGCTGGCCTGCACCGACCCCTATCACCGGGGGTTGGGGGGCCCGCCCCTCGCCTCCGCAAGGTCAGGCGTGACCCGGGGTGGGTGACCAGGCCCCTCGGCCTGCGGCAAGGGAAGTAGGGACGCGTCATTCAATAGGCCGGCCGTGCGGCTTTGACGACCCGCGTCTCCGCGCGGAAGATCAGCCGAGCATCGGAGAACGGGGATGACCGATAAGCCGAACTTCGTCCTGATCCCGGACGACGCGCCCCCGGCACCACCCGCAACAGTGCCGGCAGGCATGCTGACCCGACTGCGGGCGGCGACCAGTGCCGTAACGGCCGCGGCGACGGCACTTCTCGCTGCACCTGGTCGATCCCAGCCGCCAGCGGCCACTGACACGCGGAGCCGGCCTCGGCTGGTGTTCGCCGTGGACGCCACCGCATCGCGTGAGCCAGCCTGGGCCGCCGCTCGGCAGGTCACCGACTCGCTGTTCAAGGCACTACCGGGCGAACTGGATGTGGCGCTCGCCGTGCACGGTGGTTCCCGGGTCCACACCTTCACCGCCTTCACCACCGACGCCAACACGTTGCGCGATCATGCCGCTGGGGTGGTCTGCCGGGCCGGCCTGACCCGCATGTTGCCGATCCTTTCGGCGAGTCTGAAACAGCCGGCGGTGCGCGTCGTCGTCTATATCGGCGACGTGTTCGAGGAGAGCATCCCTAACGGCCGCCGGCTGGCGGATGCCCTGGGCGGGCAGGGCACCAAACTTATCGTGCTGCATGACACGGTGGACCGCTCGGCACGTCTGGATGCCGAGGTGTTCTGGGACCTTGCCAAGCGCACCGGTGGCTGCGTGCTACCGTTCGACGCAAGTGCCCCCGGCCGGCTGCGCGACCTTCTCTCGGCCGTCGCGGTCTATGCCGTCGGCGGCGAGAAGTTGTTGCGGGAGAGGCGGCATGAACTGCCCGGCGCCGTGGTGCTGCTCGAACATCTCGGCAACCGCCGTTAGCGGCTTGAGAACGTCATCAGACCAAGCCCCCCAGCAGACTGTCCACAGGGTGCTATGGGACCGCCCGGCGGGAGTTCGGGATGAGGTGGCGGGTCATGTGGAGTTGGTCGGACCGGATGGGATCGCTCGCGTTCATGAGGTCGGCGGTGGCGCGGCCGTAACCGAATATCCGCCGCAAATGATCGGGCTGGTGCTTGAGGAGGGCTGCTTGCTGCGTTGCAGATCCATCTCGTTCAAGCTCCGGCGGAGGGTCCATTGCCGCCGCCGGCGACGCTGCCAGCGCCGCGGCACGCAGCGGCCGCTCACAGATCAGCGCTCAGGCGGTTCGTGTCGTTGTTCGGCACGGTGGATGCCCGCGCGCCGCGCTTTACCCCGTGTTTGTTACAGGGCCTGTGTCGGCGGGGACCGTCTCAGTGTCCGAAATCTGGATACTGCCTGCTATCTAGCCCGCGATCGGAGCGGCGACGTCCGGTCCGCTGCCTTTGGGGGGCCTTGTGGGATGTTGCGGTGACGTCACGATGGCGCTTTTCTCCCACTGCGAACTGATCAGATCGCACTGATGATAGCGAGCATGCTACCTTGAGCATGCCGCTTTCGCATTTAAAACACAGTGGTTCAGAAGAAATGTGCAGCGTTCCAAGCACTGTGGCCGCTTGACGTCATTGTATCGATTGTCAAATATACACTTGTCTTGGCATTTGGTATTGGATCGATCACACTCGCTAGAGGCCAAACAGTCGTCCGTTGGGCCGGTTGGAACACTTTCGGCAACCAAGAGTCTCTCTGTTGCGGATGGACCCGACTGCAGCGTCACAAGGACCTGCCCCGTGATGCCGGCGATCAGGTAGAGCCCTGCCGTAATCACACAGGAATCCCCATGGTTGAATACACTTCACCGTCCAGGTAGCTCAGATGATGCGACAGCCCGCGTCGGGGTTGGGCAGGGATAAGGTCACAGAAACGGGGGTTCTCCCAGCAAATCATCAAGGTCGAGCCGGCGCGTGAACATCGCCAGTGCGCCATCCGTTTTGCGGGGCCATAGATCGGCCGGCTTGTCCCAATAGAGTTCTACGCCGTTCCGGTCCGGATCGGATAGGTAGAGCGCTTCGCTCACACCGTGATCTGATGCGCCATCTAACGCTATGCCGGCAGCGGTAACTCGGCGGAGCGCGTCCGCCAAATCGGCCCGCGTTGGATAGCGGATCGCGGTATGAAACAGGCCGGTGGCATTCTCCGGCGGCGGTGCACTACCCCGGCTGAACCATGTGTTAAGGGCGATATGGTGGTGATAACCGCCGGCCGAGATGAACGCCACCTCACCTCCTGATCGCTGCATGACCTCGAACCCCAGCACGCCGACATAGAAGGCAAGCGAGCGCTCCAGGTCGGAGACTTTCAGATGCACATGGCCGATGCGGGTGCCGGCAGCGATCGGCCGGGGCACGTCCAGGTTCGCGGGAACAGGCTTCGTGTCTGACATCGTTGCGCCCCTTTGCCATGCCTTACGCACCCTGCATACTTGCTCGCCCAGTCCAACAAGACCAACAGAATAATTGGCTGACGCCCCGGAGATCATCGTCGCCTCATAGCAGCACGTCGGCGTTTTGTTTACGGTTTGAAAGTGGGCCGGGCGCGCAGTCGCCGGCTATTCCTTCGGCACATGCATTAATCCTGTGTCAACAAGCTAGATTGTCATTATCGCTGAATAAGTGCACCAACTGGCAAATCGAAGCCTGGACAGTTTTGCCTGTGGCAGCAGATTGGAGAATTCAGGACCGTCCAGAGCGTGGGGTGATCTCCGAAACGGGCGGCGCGCGCCCAACGCTCTGCGACGGCATAGTCCCGGTCGAGCGTAACGCCGGTGCTTCGGACTTTCGAAATCAAATGGGCGCCCCGCGGAGCGTTGGCAGTTTCGCCGAGCGATCTTGGGCCATCGGCACCATCGCTCAGGATGGTGACCGGTGTAGCGGGCGTCGCGCCCAGTCCATGAAGCACAGCGCAACTGTCGAGTTTGCGAGTCGCCTCCGCGGGCACCAAGGGTCGATCATGTGCTGCACCCTTCACCACGGATCGTTTGCTGCGGCCCAAAAACCGGACTCCGGCATCAAGGTCTGCCTTGATGGCCGATCGGCGCTCGGTGTCGCCGTCGGCGTTGGTATCAGGCTGAGCAAGATAAGCCCTCGCGCGCCGCGGGTCGAAGCGAGATCCGGCCAATCTTGAATACATTCATGGCGCAAGCCGTCAGCCTTTGTTCGCATCCAGTCCACGGCTGAGCCATGCTCCCCACAGTCCAAGGAGGGCAATCATCACTGCAGCGCCTGGCAGGCCGCCAAGCGAATACGTAACCGCGCCGGCCGCCACGCCAATACTGCCGCCCAGGAACGTGCAAGCATTGAGCACGCCCGCTCCCGCGCCTGCACGGTTCGACGGTAAAGCCGAAAGTGCGAGCCGGGGAGCCGTGGCGTAGGGCAGCGCAAGGCCAATGCCAGCCGCAAATAACGCAACCATGAGCGGCACCAAAGTCCGCAGGCTCGCCGCGACGGCGATGCCTGTTCCAGCGGCCGCGACCAACAGGTTCGCGGCGGTCAGGGTACAGCGAGGCCCGAATCGGTGATTAAGGCGCGGCGCGAAGAACGCGAAGGCTAATAGGCCGCCACTTAACGGTAGCAAAGACAGGCCGGCACTCACGGCCGTCAACGCGAAGCCTGAAGAACTCTGGGCGTCGAGATTGTAAAATAGCAGTAGTGCCAGAATGCAGGACATAGCGATTGATGCCAGAGTGACGGCGCGCCCAAAGCCAGCCAGTCGGAACAATGTTGGATCTACAAGCGGGGCCGCCGCCCGATGTTCCACGGCAAACGTTGCGATAGCGGCTACCGCTGCCAATGCAGCGAGCCCCACGAAGCTGAGGGGTGCTTGCGCCACGGTGGGCAGCGCGTGCAACGCGGCGACCGTCGCCGTCATGAATACAGCCATCGATGCAAAGCCGCACCAGTCTACCGAGGCAGTCGAACGAGCGGGTGCGGCAACCGAAGCAGCCCCAGCCGCTCGGAGGACGACAGTGGCGACAAGCATGCCGGCACCATTTGCCCAAAAAATCGCACGCCAGCCAAGGAAGTGCGTCAATGTGCCGCCGATTAGAGGTCCGAGGCTAAATCCGAGCATGAGAAATCCAGCCCAAGCGCCAACCGCCGCGGCACGGTGTTCGGGCGTTCCGGACCGACTGCACGCCGCTAAGGAGCCAGGAACGGCCAATGCTGCGGCAAGCCCCTGCAGTGCGCGCCCGACTAGCATCGGCAAAGCGTCATCCGCAGTCGCCACGATCGCCGAAGCCGCCGCGAACAGCGCGAACCCAGCCAGGGCGATGCGCCTTGCACCAAATCTGTCTCCAGCTTTCCCGCCGGGAATGATGCAGACGGCAGAAACCACGAGGTAGGCGTTGATGGCCCATTCGACCTCAGCATCGCCGAGAGCCAGGGCGCCACGCATTGTGGGCAGAGCCGCCATGATCGCCGTACCGTTGACGCCGAGGACCAGCACACCCAGGCAGGCGGCTGCCAAGGTGATCTGCAATCCCGGTTCGTTTGTGTTCTGCTGCATCGATCGGTCCATAAGGCGCCAAAACGTGCGCCGCCGTAACAATATGCGGCACCGTCTCCTCAGTCGAGCATGTTCGGTTGTTTCCGGCCTCCCGCTCACGCGCCCGACCGTTGGAACGCGACGGCGATCTCCTTCGTCATTTTTTGGATTTAGACCGGCGTTAACGGTGTCGGAGTTACCTTTTTGGAACTAACGCTTTCTCCGCGTATACGCGTTCATGGCCATTCTACGCCAATTCCAATGGCCAGAAGATTGAGTTTCGGTATGAGACTCGCCAAAGCAAATCGGCTTCGTTACGTTACGGCGCCATCCGTTCGAACTTTCTATCGATTGTCTACGGGACCGGAGGCTCGGAAGCTCGCCCCCCGCCTGGCCGCGGGGTACGCCAGGAAAGGGAATCCCTGTTGGATCGACCCCGATGAGCAGAACCAAACGCGATCGGGCCTGGGTGGCCTGGGCGATGGGCCTGATCGCGGCGGATTTCCGTCGGTCGTCGGACACGCACATGCTGCCTGTCCATCTGCCTGCCTGCCCGGGGGTTAAACTCTATCTCAAGGACAAATCTTCGCACATCACTGGCAGCCTTAAACATCGCCTTGCCCGCGCCCTCTATCTCTACACTCTGGCCAACGGTTGCCTGAGCGAAGGCAAACTCGTGGTTGAGGCGTCGTCGGGCAGCACGGCTATTTCTGAGGCCTATTTTGCCCGCATGCTCGGGCTGGCCTTCGTAGCGGTGATGCCGGCCAACACATCGACGGAGAAGATCGCCCTGATCGAGTCCTACGGTGGTCGATGCCATCTCGTCGAAGATCCCAAGACGGTTTACGAGGAGGCCGCCATCGTCGCGGCCGAGGCCGATGGACACTATATGGACCAGTTCACTTTCGCCGAACGGGCGACCGACTGGCGCGGCAACAACAACATTGCCGAAACAATCTTTGTGCAGCTATCCCAGGAGGATTATCCAATTCCCCGCTGGATCGTGGTAGGCGCCGGCACAGGTGGTACCTCGACAACCGTCGGCCGTTACATCCGCTATCAGGGCCATGACACAGGACTTTGCGTGGTCGATCCGGAGCGTTCCATTACATTCGATTACTACCGAACGGGTAACGCCGCGCTGACGTTGGACCGAGGCTCGCGCATCGAAGGTATCGGGCGACCCCGCGTAGAACCGTCGTTTATCCCTACCGTCGTCGATCGCATGATCAAGGTGCCGGACGCAGCATCGTTCGCAGCGATGTTCTTCGTTAACAAGTTGCTTGGCCGGCGCGTTGGGCCCTCTACCGGCACCAACGTGTGGGGCGCATTCGAACTGATTGCCGAAATGCGACGCAATGGCGAGGAAGGCTCTGTGGTTACGCTGATCTGCGATTCTGGCGATAGGTACCTGCAAACCTACTACAACGACGTCTGGCTGGCGCAGCAGAAGATCGACCTCCGGCCGTGGCGCCGTCAGCTTATGCAATTTGGCGAAAGCGGCGTATGGGAGAGCACCGCTAGACACGCCCGTTTCCTAGATCAACGCAAAGGAACTGACGCACTTGCAGACCGCTGATCCAACATGGGACGACGCCGATCCTGAGATCGGTCCAGCCCGCTCAGCCGTCGTCCCACCAGGGCGCGCCGGCTGGGTTGTGCGGCTGAGTGAGCGGATGCTCGCCGTGGTCGCCTTGCCGGGAGACCGCGATGAGGACCTACGCAAAAAGCGGTTGATGCTGTTCACGACGTTGCTGAAAGCGGCCGTCTGCCCGTTTTGGTATGGTGCGTATTTCGCAGTGGGCGCGGCGCCGGCCGCGTTTGGCCCCCTTGCGTTCCAGATTTTCACCCTCGGCAGCGTCGGGCTCTTCCTCAGAACCAGCGATTTCACCGCATTCCGGCGACGGCAGCAGATCCTGATCCTCCTTGCGCCAATTTGGATTCACGTAGCGCTTGGCGGGTTCCTGACTTCGAGCGGCGTCATTCTCTGGTCTTTTCTCGCCCCACTGATCGCCATTCTATTCCACGGCGCTCGCCCGTCGCTCGCCTGGTTTGTGGCATCGCTCGCCGTGATCGTAGGGTTGGCGCTATTCGACCCACTGCTCGCGCCGCTGGCGCGCCCGATTGCGCCATGGGCGCAGCGCGCCTTCTTCGTCATGAACTTCTGCGTCGTCACCGCCATCGTCTACGCCGCCATCCGCTACTACGCGGCCCTGCTGGATGCGGAGAAAGCGGAGCAAGTCAGGCTCAACCAGCGCCTGTTGGTCTACTTGCGCAGCGTGGCGGCTGTGACCTCGGCGGCGACCATGGTGGAGGCCGGCACCTTCGACCCGGCAAGCCTCAATGAGGTTGGACGCCGTCCCGACGCGCTCGGCAATCTCGCGCGCCTGTTCCAGCGCATGGGCGTTGAGGTCGCGGCACGTGAGCGGCGGTTGCGCGAACAGGTGCAGTTTTTGACCATCAAGATCGACGAGCGAAAGAAGGCCGCCCAAGTCGCGGAGATCACAGAGTCAGAGTATTTCAGAGGCTTGCAGGAGCGAGTAAAGGGTCTGGCATCGCGCCACGCCGAGCGCATCCGGAATTAGAGTGGACGGTGAAACGACCGCTTTCGGCGCGAGCGCGCGGATGGATGAGGAGAAAAGCGTGCCTAAGGTTATAGCCATCCATTCCTATCGCGGCGGAACCGGCAAATCGAACATTATCGCAAATCTCGCGGTCGTACTCGCCAACTCCGGTAAACGTGTTGCTGTGGTCGACACCGACATCCAATCCCCTGGTGTGCACTTGCTGTTCGGGCTGGAGGATACGAAGGAACTCAAGACCCTCAACGACTATCTTTGGGAGCGTTGCACCATCCGCGAGACCGCTGCCGAGGTCACCCCACCATCGCTTGCCGGCGGCGGACGCGTCTGGCTGGTGCCATCGAGCCTGCAGGCCGGTGAAATCGCCAAAGTGCTGCGCGAGGGCTACGATGTCGGGCTGCTTAACGATGGATTTCGCGATCTGATCGACGACCTCGAACTGGATCATCTACTCATCGACACGCATCCCGGGCTAAATGAAGAGACATTGCTTTCCATCGCCATTTCGGACGAACTGATCATCCTGTTACGCCCCGATCGACAGGATTTTCTGGGCACTGCAGTCACCGTCGAGGTCGCCCGTAAGCTTGATGTCAAAAGTCTGGTCATGGTGCTGAATAAGGTGCTGCCTAGCGTAGCTGACCGCGGATTTCGGTCCGAAGTCGAGCGCATCTACGGTGCGCCGGTCATCGGCATGTTGCCGGAATCGCCGGATATGTTGGAGTTGGGCAGCAACGGCCTGTTCATCCTGCGCTTTCCCGACCACCCGCTGAGTCGGGAAATCCACCGACTGGCAGCTCACTTCCCGTAGCAGGCGACTGGTCGACGCCGAGGAAGCCGCGCAGGGCGATGGTTGCGGCAGCGGCGTAGTCGGCGATAAGGCGTTCAGTGTCGCGCTGCACGGCTTCGGCGTCCGTTGCAGTCTCACGGGCATAGTTGCGCACCCAGGCCAGGATCAGTGCCCGGTTCGCTTCGAGGTGGAATTGGAATGCCCAGGAAAGGCGCCCGAGCCGGAAAGCTTGGTTTTCGTATTGCGGGGACCCGGCCAATCGTTCAGCCCCGGCGGGCAGGTCGAACGTGTCATAGTGCCATTGGAATACGAAGCTGTCGGTGGCAAAGCCCCGAAACAGCGGCTCGCTACGCCCCGCCTCGGTAAGCCGGCAAGGCTGCCAGGCAAGTTCGGGTCCGGCCGGTCCGGGATAGACGCGAGCGCCGTGGACGCGAGCGAGGAGCTGCGCGCCGAGGCATATGCCGAGTACCGGTGTGCCGCACGCAAGAGCACGCTCTATGATATTCATTTCCTGGCGGAGAAAGCCATGCTTCTCCTCCTCGTAAGCGCTCATATTTCCGCCGAGCACGATCACGTGGCTATAACGATCGAGATCAGTGCGCAGGGGTTGTCCGGTGGCGCTCTCGTGGTAGTCGCAGCGCCAGCCGGCTTGGCGAATCACCGCTTCCAGGCTGCCCAGGTTCTGATGCTTCCGCCGCGAGGCTGCGCGCAACAGGTAGAGCTTCCAGTCTTCATGGTGGATGACGAGGACGCGCATTACTAGCCGGCATCACGCGAGTCGGTTCGGCTGGCGGGCCGTCGTGCGCTGGCCGTTGATGGCGCCTGGGGCGGTAAGAACGTTGGGGACATAAACCGGTTAGATTTCGGAGGTACCTATTTAGCTCGATCGCCGGCGCTCGGCGAGGACAATACGGGCAAGCGATAATCGGGGTTGTCAAGGCATTACAAAATGCGATTCGCCTGTGCCCGTCCACGCGTTGACAGGTTGTTGATCCGCGGTAATGATAACCGCTGCTCGTCACCCGACGGTTGCTAATGCCCAGTCCGGGGCAGCTTCATGCGGGCTTACTGGCGATCAACGCTGGAAATGGAAGAGGGGAAGTTTAGGAAGATGAGCCTCAAGCTGAAGACGCTACTTATGGCCACGGTGACGGTGGCCTGTTCCTGGGCCGGGATGACCGCGGGAGCGAAGGCTGAGCCGCCGCCGGGCATGAAGCTTTACGTGTTCTCGTCCGGCTTTCTGAATATCGACAAATCGGCCCTGCAAGCTGGGGCGGCCCCGGGCAAGATCGATGTCCCCGTTGGGTTCTTCCTGATCCATCACCCGAAGGGCAATGTCCTGTTCGACTGCGGGAACAATGACAAGGTCATCACCGACCCGAGCTACTGGGGACCGATGGCGGCCATGCTGGAAAATCCCGCGAACAAGAGCCGAAGCCCCGATGTTGCGATCGATGCACAGTTGGAGAAGGCCGGCTACAAGATCTCTGACGTCAATTACGTGGTCCTCGGGCATATGCACCTCGACCATGCAGGCAATGTTGGCAAGTTCCCGACGTCAACCCTCGTCTATCAGCGCGACGAGATCGTCAACGCGTTCTGGCCGAAGCCCGGGTTTGCCGGACCCTATATCCCTGGCGACCTGGCCGGGCTGCGCTCCCCGGTTGGTTCGAACCTGCCGGCCAAGCAAAAGGTGATCGAGCTGGAAGGTGATCTCGATCTGTTTGGCGACGGCAGCATCCTGATCCATCGCAATCCCGGGCACACCCCGGGCAGCCAGATGGCCGTGGTGCACCTACCCAAGACGGGTGCGATCGTGCTGACCAGTGACACTGCGTATTTGCCGGAGAACCTGGAGAAGGACCTGCTGCCGAGCATCGGCTTGGCTTATGATCCGGTGGGCATTCTGCAGGGTTATCAGTGGATCAAGCACATCCGCGACAGCGAGGGCGGTCAGGTGTTCATGGCGCATGACGCCGAGGGCTACAAGCAACATAAGCACTCGCCGGAATTCTACGAATAAGCTCTTAGAACAGAAGCTTTTTCGCAGGTAAAACGGGCCGCGCGGTCTTCGGAACGCGCGGCCCCTCTTTGAAGACGCCCTGATCCCATGCCGCAGTCGGACATTATCGTCGTCGAGCGCCTTGTGAAGCGCTATGGCGCCCGCCTTGCCGTGCGTGGCGTATCCTTCACCGTCAAGGAAGGGGAAGTCGTCGGCCTGCTGGGACCCAACGGCTCGGGCAAGAGCACCATCCTGCGCATCCTCACCGGCTATCTCCGGGCCTCCTCCGGTTCCGTGCGCATTGGCGGTGTCGATGTCGCGGACCACGCGGCGCGCGACTACGTGGGCTACGTGCCCGAGGATGCGCCGCTGTATGACTGGATGAGGGTCGGCGAGTTCCTCGAGTTCATGGCCGCGATCAAGGGCGTTCGGGGGCGTGCCGCGGATACGGCGATCGCCTCGGTCTGCGCGCGGCTCGATCTGGAGCGTGTGATCGGGCTGTCGGTGGGAAAGCTGTCGCGCGGCTATCGGCAGCGCGTGGCGATCGCGCAGGCGCTGCTGAACGACCCGCCGATCCTGGTTTTCGACGAGCCAACCAACGCGCTCGACGCCTACCAGGTGATCGGGATCAGGGAGCTTATCCGCTCACTAGCGGGCCAGCGGACGGTTCTGGTCGCCTCGCACGTGCTGACCGAGATCGAGAAGGTCGCCAGCCGGATCATGATCCTGCGGGACGGCGATCTGCTCACCGCGGATGCCACGGGCGACGCGAGCCGGGCGCCCCGCTTCCGGCTGCGAATTGTCGGGACAAAGCAAGCCGTGCTGGCCGTCTTGCGCAGCGTGGCAGGTGTTGTCGCAGCCGAGATCCAAGGTGCTTTTCCGACGGAAACGGCCGATTCGGAGGACACGGCCGGCTATCTGGTCGAAACCGCGTCACATCCGCGAATCGCGGAGGACCTGGCGCGGTCGGTGGTGGGAAATGGCTTCGCGCTTGCCGAACTGGTCGAGGAGAAACCCGATCTCGAGCGCGTGTTTCTGGACCTTACGCGTCGCGCGACGGAGGCGAAGGTCGCATGAGAGCGTTTGTCGCACTGCTGAAAAAAGAGGAGATGGCGCTCTTCACGTCGCCGATCGCTTACGTGGTGGTGTCGGTCTTCCTGGTGATCATGGGATACACCTTCACGCTCACCTTGTTCCTTACGCATGTGCCCACGCTGGTGCATCTGTTTCTCCAGATCTACGTGCTGTTCCTGCTGACGGTGCCGATCATTACGATGCGGCTGGTCGCCGAGGAGCGGCGCCTGCGGACACTGGAAATACTGCTGACGTCGCCGCTGTCGGAGGTTTCCATCGTTCTCGCGAAATTCCTGGCGAGCGTGAGCCTCATCGCGGTCATGCTGCTGCTGTCGTACACCTACGCGCTGGCGCTGGCAGTCCTGGGCGCCCCCGACTGGGGGCCGATCTACAGCGGCTATATCGGCCTGCTCCTGCTCGGCGCGGCCCTGGTGGCGATCGGGCTGATGACCTCGAGCCTGGTGAGCAACCAGGTCATCGCGGCGCTGTTGTCGCTCAGCATCTTCCTGGTGCTGTGGATCATCGACTATCTTGGCTGGCTGCTGCCCGATCCGTTCAATGCATTTTTCGTCAACCTGTCGCTGCTGGTGCACTTCAGGCCATTCGCCACGGGATCGCTGTTCCTTTCGGACGCGGGATATTTCCTCAGCGTGACACTTCTCGGGTTGTTCGTCAGCGTCCGTGCGCTGGCATGGCGCTGAGCGGGACGCGTTACTGATGCGATCGAGCCGTACCCGGTTTGAAATCACGCTCTTTGTCCTGGCGTTCGTCCTCGCCCTGGTGGCCGGCTTCGCCACCCGGGACGAGAGGGTCGCCAACACTTTCTACTTCGTCGCGTGGTGCTCGGCGCTGCTCCTGCTGTTCTCGCTCGGCCTGCGGTTGCCGCTGTATCTGCGCGGCGGGTCCGCGCCGCTCGCGACGGCCGGCATTATTGTCGCCGCCGCCGGGGTTGGCTTGCTGGCCAATATCGCGCTGTACCGGCACGACGTGAATTTCGATCTAACCGAGACTGGCCGCTATACCCCTCCGCCGGAGATGCAGACGATCGCGGACAGCCTCGATCGCGACGTGTCCGTGACCTACTTCTATAACGGCCAGGACAGCGACGCGCTGCAAGTGAAGGATACGCTTGCCGCACTCGCCCGTCGCGAACAGCATCTTCGGGTCCGCACGCTCGATCTCGACAACGAACCGGTCGCGGCACGAAATTACGGCGTGCGTATCTATAACACCGCCGTTATCGAGGCTGACGGGCGCCGCATCCAGGTCGACAACTCCACCGATCTTCGCGACGTCGCGTTTGGCATCGCACGCGTGCTGAAGCAGACGACACCGATCGTCTGCCTCGTCACCGGCCATGGCGAGCCCTACGGCGCACCGGGCAACCACGCACACCTCGCGCACACCGAGACCTTGGAAGGTCCGGTCGCCGTCCTGGATGCGCCGGCCACCGGCATCGACCGGCTGACGATGGCGATCGAGGCGATCGGTTATTCCGACCGCGCATTGGCCTTGCCCGCCGTGGCGGAAATCCCAGCCGATTGCGCGATGGTCGCCGACCTTGGACCGCGCGGCACTTACTCGCCAGATGAAGTGCGGATCCTGGAGGATTATCTCGCCCGCGGCGGACGGCTTTTGCTGATGTATGACCCGGAATTTCCGGTAACCCCGGAACTCCAGTCCCTGCTCGGCAAGGTTGGCCTGGAGGTGGGGAGCGGCATGGTGCTCGATCCGGTGAACCATTCCGGCACGGAGGCGAATAAGGTTGCGGTTCCGTATTATCCGCCGCACCCGATCACCGATCAGGTCGCGCTGACGGTGTTCCCGGGCCCGCGCCCGCTTGAGGTGCTGGGCAAAATCCCAGGGATCGAGGCAACACCGCTGGCCAGCACGAGCCGGGAAAGCTTTGTGCGCCCGATTACCGCGTCGACCGCACCGGATACGACCACACCGGCCTCGAACCCGCCGCCTGAGCCAAAGGCTGCCGCAGGCCATGGTCCGGCGGTCCTGGCTGTCGCGCTGCAGGGCGACTGGCCAAAGGGCGAGCAGAACTCCGGTGGGCCGGATGTAGGCGCGCAGCAGCCGTTCCGCCTCGTCCTGGTCGGCAGCGCGAGCTTCGCCACCAACGCATTCTTTCCCTATGCGTCGAACGGCGATCTCGCGGTATCGATGTTCCGCTGGCTCGCCGACGACCGCACAACGCCCAAACTGAGGCCGGCCACTTACAGCAACGCCGAAGTCAGGCTGACGCATCACGAGATGCAGCTCACGTTCTTCCTGATCGAAATCCTGCTGCCATTGTCGGTGATGGTGTTCGGCCTCGTGGTGTGGCGGCGGCGCCGGTGACGCGTTCGGCCACCAGGTTCGCGGGTGTCGCGGGGGCGATCGCCATGATCGCGCTGATTGGGGCGATTTCGCTGACCGGCCGCTGGCCAACCGGCTCGATCGTGCTGCCAAATCCTGAGGTGAGGGGCATCATTTCCATGCCCCCTGATCAGGTCGCGCGCATCCAGGTCAGCGCCGGCGAGAAGAATCTGATTTTCGAGCACGGGTCGGAGGGCGGATGGCTGGTTAACGGCGTTGCAATCGACCAGGCGGTCGCCGCGCACGTCGACGCCGCACTTCGCATGTTGAACGTTTCGAGCCCGCCGCGCGTTCTCAAGCCGGGTGACTACAGCGCGGCGCAGGTTGCCGATTTCGGTCTCGATCCTCCGCAACTGCTGGTCAGCATTGTCGCAAAGACCGGCAAGACCAGCAGCGTCACGTTCGGCGAGGCGACCCCGGCGCGGAATGCACAGTATGTCCGCGTGATCGGCCAGCCTGATCTCTATCTGTTGCCCCGCTATGTGGGCGTAGAATGGGAACTCGCGGCTGACATGACGCGGCGGCTGTTGCCGGCCGATCTGTCTGACACGGACGCGGCGCAACGGTCGAGCGCGTTACTTCTGCCGGCGTCGCTGGCGACGATAGGGGCGGTCGAGATTGTCGAGAACGGCGCGCTCACCCGTTTCGAGCGAGACCCCGATGGTGACTGGTTCCACCATACCGGGCAACACTCGCATGCGGCGGGCGCGCCGGTGCATAAGGCGGATCCGCGACTTGCGCCGCTGCTTGCGGTGGAACTCACGGCGCTGGAGAGCGCCCCGATTGAAGCGGTCGTGACGGAACATCCCGATCCCGATACGCTTAGCGAATTAGGGCTTGAGCACCCGCCGTCGATCTTGTTGCTGTATACGCGCGATTCATCTCGCGCCGTCGCGCACGTCGAGTTCGGAAACCCTACGCGTGACGGATTGGGGCGATACGCCCGCGTGCAGGAAACCGGCGATGTCGTTACGGTTCCGAGTTATGTGGCCGTGCACGTGGAGAAGCTGCTGCAGCTTGCGGGCGCTCGCTCGTGAATACCCGAGTTGCTTCGCGCGCGCTGCGCGCCGGCGGATGGCAACTCGACGGAGCGGCCGCCATGCGGAGCGTGTGACACGGTGATGTCAATTTTCCGCTCCGCCGCTGCCCGTCTCAGCCGGCAGATCGAGTTCGCCGGACATGAGTTGTGACAACTCATACGCGTCTTGCCGGATTGGCGACGATTTGCTTCGTGGTTGCTTTCTGCGTTGCTTCCCTCTGGGCCGGCCACGCCACGGCGCATCAGGTCAATCTGTCGACCGCGCGGATCATGGTCGGTGCCGATCGCGTGGTGGATGTCGATGTCGCGATGAAGGGCAGCGACGTCGACCGGGTAGCGGGAACCAATGTCTATGACACACAGACGGGGCTGGTCCGCCCTGAAGCCCTCGCCGCGGTCTCCGCCAAGGTGGCGAACTACGTCGTTACACATTCCGCGATAGTGGCCGGAGACGGCGTGACGTGCCGCCCGGAGCCCAGCAGCGTTTCGCCGGATGCCGACGGCGTGTTGGTTCATACGCGCTGGTCGTGCGCCGAGGCGGGCGGCCGTTTGCGTTATCGTTCGACTGTGCTGGTCGATATCGCACCCGATGCTCGCCAGGTGGTGCTGATCCGTAGCGGCGACAAAACCTCGCAGGATCTGCTGGACGCGAGCCGGACCGAGTCGACGCTGACGGAAGCGCCGCAACCGACCACTGTTCAGGTCATCGGTTTATACTTGGCGGCCGGGATCGAACATATCCTGATCGGCTATGATCATATTGCGTTTCTGATCGCCATCGTTCTCTGGGCGGACCGTCTGTGGCCGGTCGTCAAACTTGTCACCGCCTTCACACTCGGTCATTCCATTACCCTGTCGCTTGCCGCGCTGGATATCGTTCGGATTCCAAGCTCGATCATCGAGCCCGCGATCGCCGCTTCGATCGTCTATGTCGCGGCCGAAAATTTCTTCTCGCACGACGTTCAGAAGCGTTGGCGGGATACGTTCGCCTTCGGCCTGGTTCACGGATTTGGCTTCGCCAGCGCGTTGCAGGAGTTTGGTATTCCCAAGAGTGCGCTGATACCGGCCCTGGCATCGTTCAACGTCGGAGTGGAGATCGGTCAGATTGCGATTGTTGGGGCGGTATTCCCTCTGCTGATGGTGTTCGATGCTTTGGCCGCTAGTCCTGGTCAGGGCGGCCGGTCTCGGCGCCGGCTTCCGGCGGCGGTCTACACGCTTTCGGCCGTAATCATCATGCTGGGCAGCTACTGGTTTCTCGCGCGCACGATCTTTCAGGCCTGATCACCATAATATCGTGATCAAACCGAACACACCGATCAAAATCAGCATGACGGCCACCGTCATGGCGATCGGCCGCATGGCATTATAGGCAAAATCTGGTCGGGAGAGCCGGTTCAGGATACGGACGTGCTGAACGATGGCGGCAAGCAGTCCGAGAATACCCACGACGATGAAGCTTGACCCAAAAACGAGGGAAGTGTGAACGGGGTCGTGCGACGGGTGCAGGCCGGCCGCCTCTATGTAAGCCGACAGCTTGCCGATGCCGAACCCGAAGCCGATCAAGGACAGCGCGGTACGGATCCACGCCATCAGCGTGCGTTCCGCCGCCGCGCGGTTACGCTCCTTCGCGAGTTCGTTGGTGATGTTGGTCGGCGCAGGCTTGTCGGTCATTGCGGTTGCCAGTCTGATTAAGCTCACACGCCGACGTTGTCAGATACGAAAAGAATCTCAAACGCCGTCTTCGGCGGTGCTAATCGCAGTTGCCAGCTCACGCGGGGGTTGAAATCCGCGGGGCGTCTGGCTGGCACTCACTCCGCCTCACTGTCGAGCGACTGGCTCCCGCGCAACAAAGAACATCCGTTCCAACCGGCCTTCGCCGAGCACTTCGCTCAGCACGCGGAAGGCGAAATACGGGATGAGCACCATCAGCATGATGAGGTATCCAGCCAGCGTTTCCTGCAGCCTTGGGCCAAAAAGATCGCCGAGCGACACAGCGATCGACTGGCCGTGGAACAGGCCGACCACGGCTTCCTCGACAACGGTCATGGCGATCAGCAGCAACAGGAACAGAAACGCCCGGTACAGCGTTGGCCAGATCAGCGGACGGGTGGTATCGCGCTCGCCGATCTTCATCGCGTGCCCGACAAGCATGAACTTGGCCAGAACGACGGCCTTGACGATGGCGACACCCCACACCACCGACCCGATGCCGTGAGTATGCAGAACCGCGGCTTTCATCAGAATCACCGCGCCAAGCGTGACGTAGAGGTAGGCGGTGATGATCAGCAACTCCTTGAACTCGTGAGCGGCCCGGTGCCGCAGCGTCGCTTTCGTCTCGGCGCCGGTTGCAGCCGTTGTCGCCGGGCGCATGGTGCTGCTCTCTGTCATCGGGCTTTCCTCATCACTGGCGGTGGGTTCCATTTTCCGGTCAGGGCATCGTTCGCCGGCGCATAGAGCCGCATCGTGAGGTTGAACGGAGCCTTCGGTGCGGGCAGCCAGTTTGTCTCCTTGTCGGCGCCTGGGCTGGCGTTCTGAAAGTAAAGGTCGAGCGAGCCATCCTGATTATACGTGAACGGCATCCAACTGCTGACGGCGAAGCGGTTCAAACTGTTGGCGACCTGGAAGCCATCACTGTCATATAGCGTGATCGACCAGAACGCGGCCACCGGCGGCGTCGCTCCCTTGTCGAAATGAAGGACATAGGCATTGTCGCCGTGCAGCGGCGTTCCGGTCTCGTCGGCCAAGTTGAGGGGATAGATCGCGTCCTCGGGCAGGTTGGCGCCGAGGCCGAGCTGGGCGACGACGGCGCGTTTGAGGTAGTAAGTGCCATAGACGCCCATCGTGTCGGTGTTCATCGACCAGCCGTTCTCGACACGGGCAATGATGCTTACTTTCCACGCCATCAGTTTCAGGGCGGCCTCGGGCGCGGTTGCCAGCCCGGCCTTGATCGCCGGATCGACCTTCTGAATGTCGAAACTCCTGCCTCTCTCGATGCCGATTCGCCGCATCTGCGCGAGGACCGGTTGATCCGTGACGTGCGGCGGATGCAGTTTCAATATTTCGGCGGCGTAAGCAAAGAACCTGTCGGCCGGCATGGTATCGACCTGAGTCTTCGGCGGCGTCTTCATGTCCACGTCCGGATCGACAACACCGGCAACCGGGTGGGGTGCCAGGCCGAGCCGCGAGAGCGGGGTCACCTTGTAGCCTGCCTGGATCCGGTGCACGGCGTCATAGTCGGCAGGCCCGTCAGTCTTGGTCCGTCCGATGATCCAGACATACGGGGTGGGCGCATCGATCGGCGCGACACCAGACGGAATCGCGCCGCTCCAGCCCGGCGGGATCACCGCGTAGTCCCCAGCCTGGTTTCCGGTCGTGCGCGAGCCAACCGAGGCGAACACATCGGTCCACATGTCGAGCATTGGCAGCAGGTAAAAGCGCCCAAGTGTATCGGGTACCGAAACGACCATGGGCTCCTTGGTCAGGTCCAGCCACGCGCTGGAATACAGCGTGTCAAAGTTTGGGCGGACCACCGCCTTCATGTCCGCCGCCGGGAAGCTCGGAACGTTGACGAAAGTATTCGCCGGTCCGTGTATGCCCTCGGTCCTGGCAACGTTGCTCAGTTGCCTGCGGGTGAGATCCATGGTCACCAGGGGATAGAAGTAGACGTAGGCCGTCACGCCGATCGCATGAGCGTCCCGCTGGCTGACCGAACCGCCCGTGTCCGCCTCTGGCATCTATGCTGGCCCCCCTTGGTTTGACCTCACCGGTCGGTGATCGCTGTCTAGCACCGCCCCTGCTACCCCAGAAGAGGTTGCTGTTGCGGTCGGGCGACGAAAATGACGCCGGGCATCGCCGCGGACCGAGGCGTGATGACGCCCCAAATGACAATCTCCGGTTGCAGGAATTTCGGTTTCGCAAGATAGTCGGGAAGCTTTCCCGGCCATTCTCGACTGGCTCAAGAAGGAACCACCCATGGACCAACATGCGGCCTCCCAGACGGAAGAGACGCCGCTTCACCTCCTGATCAATGCGATCACCGACTATGCCATCTACATGCTTGGCAAGGACGGTCGTATCAGCAGTTGGAATTCAGGCGCGGAGCGCTTCAAGCGCTATAGCGAGCGGGAGGTCGTCGGCAAGCATTTTTCCATATTCTACACTGACGAAGACAGGCGCGACGACCTGCCGGGCCAAGCGCTCGAGGTG
Organism: uncultured Alphaproteobacteria bacterium; assembly: GCA_963758415.1. Lineage (GTDB taxonomy): Bacteria > Pseudomonadota > Alphaproteobacteria > Acetobacterales > Acetobacteraceae > Rhodopila. The sequence continues at coordinate 834,753 of CAVWVL010000003.1, forward strand.
GCCGCGCGTGACGGCCGGTACGAGGGCGAGGGCTGGCGGTTGCGCAAGGACGGGAGCCGGTTCTGGGCGCATGTGGTGATCAATCCAATTTATCACCAGGATGGCTCCGGTGGCGTGCGAGGGTATGCCAAGATAACGCGCGACCTGACCGAACAGATGGTGGCAAGACGGGCCCTCTGGAGAAGCGAAAACCAGTTCTCGCTTCTGGTACGGAACGTTATTGATTACGCGATCTATCTGCTCGACCTGGACGGGACCGTCAGCAGTTGGAATGCCGGCGCGGAGCGGATCAAGGGATATGCCGCGGATGAAATCGTCGGCCGGCATTTTTCCCGATTTTACACCCAGGAGGACCAGGCGAAGGGCGAGCCGATGCGGGCGCTGCACACCGCTGCCCGCGAAGGACGCTTCTCGACCGAAGGCTGGCGGGTCAGAAAGGACGGCGGCGTCTTTTGGGCGAGCGTCGTCATTGACGTCATTCTGGACGATCGTGAGATTGTCGGGTTCGCCAAGGTCACGCGCGATCTTAGCGACACAAAGAAGGCGCAGCTCGACCTAGAACGCGCGCGCGACGCGCTGTTGCAGTCGCAGAAAATGGAAGCGGTCGGCCATCTCACAAGCGGGGTGGCACACGATTTCAACGGCGTATTGGCCAATGTGCTCGGCAGCCTGAGGAGATCCTTCGGAAGCGCTTGCCGGAGGACCCGAATATCACGCCCATTCTGGACAACGCTCTTCAGGCCGCGAGGCATGGGACTTCGTTGACTCACCGCATGATGGCCTTTGCGAGGCGCCAGGAATTGACCCCGGAGGCGACCGATCCGCGGTCGCTGGTCGTCGGTATGACTGCGATACTGGCGCGCTCCGTGGGACCCGCCATCGTCGTCGAAACACGGTTTGACGACTTGGTGGGCCCGGTCTGGACCGACCCCCGACAGTTCGAGATCGCAATCCTGAATCTGGTGCTCAACGCGCGCGATGCGATGCCTGACGGTGGCAGGATCATCATCGCCGCGCGGGAACAGGACGTCATTTCCGATGACTACCCGGGCGATCTGACAGGCGGCCGTTACGTCCGGCTTTCGGTGGGGGACGACGGCGACGGAATGGACGAGCGCATCCTGTTGCGGGCACCGGAGGCCCTTTTCACCACCAAGTATCCGGATCAGGGTGCTGGGCTCGGACTGTCGGCGGTAGTTGACTTCGCCGAGCGGTCGGGCGGCCGTTTCGTTCTGCGAAGCGAACATGGGAAGGGCACCGTCGCCGAACTCTGGCTGCCGAAATTGGCCGGCTCGTCGGTGTTGCCGGCGGGCGAGAGCATCCGGCGAGTCGGCGCGGGCCATTTGAACGCTGGGCAGTCGCTTGGCGTCCTCGCGGTCGACCATGACCGGCTGTCGCTAATGCACACATCGGCGATGCTGGCCAACCTCGGGCACAAGGTCCTGACCGCAACGTCTGGTGAGACGGCGCTGGAGATGCTCCGCCGGAAAGATGGGATCGATATAGTCCTCATCGATCACAGCATGCTCGGGCTGAGCGGCGTCGAGCTTGCCGAAGCGATCAGGCTGGAATGGCCAAAGGTGGCGGTGATCTTCGCCACTCCGTTGGCGGACCCGAAGCTGCAACAAATCCCCAAGCCGTTCCAGCGAGGCGATCTCGCCGCGGCGATCGCTCAGGCCGTCGGAGGGTGGGACCGGCGGCAGATCAGGCACTCGGCTCGATGAACGGTTGCGGTTGATACCTGGGCGCCCATGTCTTCCTTATACAGAAGACATGGGTCCGCGTGCTAAGCACGGGGGTGACACAAGGAGGGTGGCCGGCCCCGTGGCCTGCGCCAAAGTTCCTGCGAAAGCGGGGGGCCGGCATGGTGTTGACCCGGGACTGCGCGCTAGACTGACGGTGTGACCGCGGTTTGGAGGAGGCGATGACGCCGGGCTTGCAGGAGCAGTGGCCGTATGCCCCCCGATACGTTCGGGTCAATGGCTGGCGCATGCACTATGTCGACGAGGGTGACGGCGAGCCCGTATTGCTCTTGCACGGAAATCCAACCTGGGGCTTCTTGTATCGCGATGTGATCGGCCCCTTGGTCCGGTCAGGGCGGCGGGTCATCGTACCCGACATGGTCGGCTTCGGCCGCTCCGAGAAGCCCACGCGGGAATGGGCACATTCACTCGACGGACACACAGCGAACCTCGTGGGTCTCGTGCGCCAACTCGGCCTTAGCCGCTTGACGGTGGTCTGCCACGACTGGGGTGGCCCGACGGGTCTGTCGTTTGCCATGAGCAACCCGGATCGCGTCCGGGCGCTCGTTGTCATGAGCACCTGGGCGTGGCCACGGCCGCCCGCCGAGTTCCATACGCGTTTGTTTCCCTGGCGCATGATGCATGCGCCATTGGTCGGGCCGTATCTGCTGGGGCGGCACAACGTGCTCGCGCGACGGGGTGTTTATCTTTCGGTCGTCGACCGCGACAAGTTCCGCCGCGAGGCACTGGCGGCTTACGAGGAAGTGCTGCCGGATGCCGGGACGCGGTTACTGACCTGGACGTGGCCACGGTGGATTCCGCTTGACGACGCGGCTCGTGCGTTCGATCGATTCTCCTGGCTGGAACGGGAACTGGCGAGATCGAATCTGCCCGCGCTGATCATCTGGGGACGCGAGGATGAGGTATTCGATGCCGCCACATTCGCGGCAAGGTTCAAGTCACTGCTGCCGCATGCGGAAGGGCCTTATCTGGTGACTGGCCGACACTTCCTGCAGGAGGATTCGGGTGCGGAAATCGCCGGCCTGATCAGATCGTTTATTGACCGCCTCGACCACGCGGAGCCCGGGGTATGAACGGCGTCACCGTCATCGCGAAACCCGATCTGGCCGGGAAGCGGCTTGCCTTCGCGCTGGCCGAAGATCGCATCGGCCACTATGCCGAGTTCCGCGCTTTCTTTGTGCGGATATTCGATCTCGACCGGGTTGGCCTGACCGAGCCGGGGTGCATTCAGGCGCCCTCGGGGTTGGCTTACGCGCTGGTGTTCATAGGGCGAAGCGGGGAGCCATTTCCTTCCGGCGTAGAAATATACGCGGTCGTCGATGCGCTTGAACCGATCGACGACAACGTGCTCGATGTCGATCTTTGGGCGATTTTGGGCTGGATGATCGAGGGCGTGGGTCCGCCGTGGACGCGGCACGATCTCGAGGAAACCGGACGGCTTTACCGCATCCCGGCGGCAGCCTTGGTGGACCGGCCGGGCAATACCGAGGCATCCAATCTATAACCATCCCGAGGCATATAAAAGGCGCGGGTCCTCGGCCTTCGCCGTGGATGACACGGGGGACGCGGGACGTCATGGGGGATGACACGATGACGCGCGATGAAACGGGGTAGGCCAGATCTCCTTACCGGACCAGGGCCGCGACGATCTTCTCACGGGTCAGGGGCATGTCCCTGATGCGTACGCCGAGCGCGTGCGCCACCGCGTTGCCGATCGCCGCGGCGGTTGGGCCGAACGTGCACTCCCCCATGCCTAAAGTCGGCTGATCGGGATTGTGCATGATGGCAACGTCGATTTCCGGCACTTCGGAGAACCGCATGATCGGATAGCGGTCCCAGTCGAGCGAGGTGATGCCGTCGCCGTCCAGGGTCACCTGTTCCTTCAGTGTCATGCTTGCGGCATGGACGATGCCGCCTTCGAGTTGATTGCGTGCTCCGTCGGGATTGATCACCAGTCCGGCGTCGGCGGCGCACCAGACCCGGCGTAACGAAATATCCTGGTCGACCTCCAGCTCCACGGCGACGCAGGCATAGGCCGCCTTGTTCTTGTAACGACTCCACGCCAGGCCCAGCCCACGCCCGGTGCCGGCCGCTCCCCGCGCTGCCCACCCGCACCGCTCGGCCACATTCTCGATCAGCCGCCTGGCACGAAGATCCGACAGCATCGACAACCGATACGCGACAGGATCGGCACCGGCCCGCTCCGCCAATTCATCGACGAAACACTCCATGGCGTAGACGTTGGGCAGCGCCCCGAGGCCGCGCAGCGATGAGGTGCGAACCGGGGTTGCGAGCGCCAGATGATGGATCACCCGCTTCGCCGGTATATCGTAAAGCGGGAAGCCGTTGCGGGTGCCGCCGCCGCCGTTCGCCTCGGTCGGGTCGTTGGCCTTGGGCGGGGGCGGGGGCGTGGGAAGCGCCTCATGCGCCAGCATGTTGCCACCGAACACCGGGCGCTGCACGTGGGAGCCGGCCCAGACCTCGGTTGTCCAGTCCAGCGGCCGTCCCGCCTCATCCAGGGCAACGCGGATCCGGGTCATATGGGCGGTGCTGACCGGTTCGAAGGCGAACTCCTCCTCGCGGCGCCACTGCACGCGGATGCAATGGTCCGGCATCTGGAGCGCGATGATCGCGGCGTCCAGCGCCGCATCGTCGGCGCCGTTGTGGCCGTAGCAGCCGGCACCATGGGCGTGCCGCACCGTCACTTGCTCCCGCTTCAGGCCCAGGATGTCGGTCAAAGTGTTGCGCAGCGGATAGACAGCCTGGGTGTGCGACCAGATCGATAAATGCCCGTCGCGAAATTCGGCAAGGGCGCAGGATGGCGCCAGCGCCGCGTGCGCCACGAACGGCCGCGAATAGGTCGCGCTGACCACGGTCCCGGTTTCCGCTGGGGTCTCGGGGTCGCCGTAGCGCCGGTCGTCGGCGGCCTGAGACCGCAGCCACGCTGCCTCCTGCTGCGCCGGCTGCAACTGCCGCACGCCGGTCCAGGTGGCATGCGCCGGAGCAGCCACCGCCGCACGCTGCACCACGGTTTCGTCGGCGCCAACCAGGGCGACGAAATCGCCGACACGCACAATGCTGATGTCCGCACCGGCCGCCCGCTTGATCGCCGCTTCGTCCAGCCCGGTAAGCCGAGCGCCTCGGGATGGCTGGCGAAGTATCCGAGCATGCAGCATGTCGGGCCGGACGATGTCGTGGATGAACGCGGCGCCCGACACCTTGGCGATCAGGTCGCGCCGCGGCACCGGCTGGCCGACCACCTTGTAGGCGGCGGGGGATTTGGGCGTCGCCGAGCCCTTGATGTCGCCGGCGAAATCTTCCGGCCCGGAGAAGCTCCAGTAGTCGTGGCCGGTGGCGTTGCCATCCTGCAGGAAGACGCCATCGTCCACCGACAGATCACTGGGCGAGCAATTCAGCCGCTGCGCCAGCCGCCCGAGGATGCGCGTGCGCAGTTCCGCACTCACCAGCCGCACAGAGCGCCCCGATACCTCGATCGACTGGCTGGAGCTGGTCGAGCCTTCGTCCGGCGCATCGTCCGTGTCGCCTGACAGGATGTCGATGCGTTCGATCGCGACGTCCAGCTCCTCGGCCGCGATCTGCGACAGGGCGATGAGCACCCCCTGGCCGATTTCCACCTTGCCGACTGCCAACCTGACGGTCCGGTTAGGGTCGAAACGCAGCCATTTGTCCATGCGGCGGTTGTTCTGGATGCTCAAGGGCAGAGTGTCGCTCATGCCGTGGCTCCCATGCTGGCTGCCTTCTGGACCGCCCTGATGATCCGCGTGTGTGTCCCACAGCGGCAGAGATGCTTGTCCAAGGCGGTCACGATCTCGTCGCGGGAAGGGGTCGGGTTGCAGTCGAGCAGGGCCTTGGCGCTGACGATGATGCCGGACAGACAATAGCCGCACTGGCCGGCCTGCTCCTCGAGGAACGCCCGTTGCAGCGGATGCGGATGCTCTGCCGAACCCAGGCCTTCGATCGTCGTGACATGGCGGCCGGCGACCGATCCGACCTCCCGCGCACAGGAATAGGCCGGCTCGCCATCAAGCAGCACCATGCAGGTGCCGCACTGTTCCAGCCCGCAGCCGTAACGAGTGCCCTTCAGGTGCAAATGGTTGCGCAGGACATCGAGCAGCGGCGTGGTGGCGGCCGTGTCGACGCTGACATTGTGGCCGTTGACGATCAGATCGATGCTCATGTTTCTCCCCTTGGTGCGGTCCGGGTCGTGGCGTCCGGCCCGCCTCGGGTTCAAGTCTGGACCGGCTCCGAGGTCCACGGCAATTCCCAGAGCTCCCGGTTGCACAGCTTGTCGGCCAGCGCCGAGGCGATCGCGTCGAACAGGCGCTTACCCTTCTCCGCTGTGGCCGCCTCCGGATTGCCGATAACGCCGGAGCCGGAGCGGCTGCCGATGCTGCGCCAGCGATAGACGCCGCCACCCACTATGTCGGTCACGTCCGGCGTGGTGTTGAATTTCGCCAGGGGGATGCGGTCGACCGCCACCAGATCGGGCCGGATTGCCATCATCATGGATGTTTCCGCCTCGCAGGCGTGCTGCAGGCCGCCCTGGGTCTCCAGGATTTTGGCGATCGCCACCGCGGCGGCATACCAGTAGGTGAACTGGACGATCGGCACGCCGAGCTTTGGGGTCAGGTCGTCGGTGATGGTGCGGAGAGCGTTCTCGTTGCCGCCGTGCGCGTTTAGCAGCACGACGCGGCGGAAACCGTGTCGCAGGACTGATCGCACGACGCCCTCGATCAGGGCCGCAAAGGCGGCGTTATCCAGGGTGATAGTGCCGCCGAAGCTCATGTGATGCTCCGACAGTCCGGTCCAGAGCACCGGCAGGACGAGCACGGGTTCGCCCTTTGCCAGCACTTTCTCGGCGGTGCGGGCGGCGACGGTCTCGCCGAGGATGGAATCGACCTCGACCGGCAGATGCGGCCCGTGCTGTTCGATTGCAGCAACCGGGACGATGACGACCGCGTCTCGCCGCGCCTGTTCACGCAACTGATCCGCGCGCAGCTTTCGCCATTCGTGGTGTGCCATGTTCTGCTCCGCTCCGGGCTGGTTATAGCGACGGCCGTTGACGCTGACACACCTGTGTGATCAGCGGACCCCCGCCTCCCTCGCCACTCGGCCCGCGTCAAGGCTTGTCCCTGCGGAAGGCGGGGGCTTGTCCCCGCGGAGGCGATTCAAGGGTGGCGCATTATTCGTTTCCGCTAACGGTCACGGTCAACGTTTGCGGCACTTTCCCTGCGATGGCATCTTTGCGTAAGTAAAGTGTGCCCACCACGGCCGCGCCGTTGGCGACGACTTCGGAGAAGCGATACGTGCCTTTGGTCTCCTTTTCCAACTCAAATTTGAGCTTGAACGTCAGCTTCTGTGCCATCGCTCAACCCTCCTCCGATTAGTGGTCGCTGGCGGGATTATCCGTGCACCGGCGGCCAGTAATGTAGCGCCGCGAACAGCACGCCCCCGACCACGATGGTCAGGCCGCCAAGCCGTGTCAGTAGGCGATGCTCAATCAGGTCCGCATTGGCGCGCGCGGCTGCGATGTCGGCTTTCAGCGAAACCTCGGTGCGTCGTAGATCGGCACTGACTGCCGCGATATCAGCCTTCAGTGCAAATTCCGCGCGCCGCAAATCGGCACTGACCGCCGCGATATCAGCCTTCAGTGCAAGTTCCGTGCGTTGCAAATCGGCACTGACCGCCGCAACGTCAGCCTTGGTCGCCACGCTATCGTGGATCAGATCCACAATCGCGCTGGCAACACGCTCGGCTTTGGCCCGCTCTATGCCAGCATCCTCGATAGCGTGCGCGAGTGTCAGCCGGTCGCTCATGCGGCCCGCCGCCGGGATGTCCGGACCTGCAGGTCGAGCGGGTCCACCGGCAGCCCAGCCGCGGCGTGCGCTCGTGTGATGATCTGTTTCTGAGTAATGCCCTCGGACTCGGCACGCTCCGCCAGGGCGATCACAAGATCCTCCGCCACCTTCGCGTTGCTCATCACCGTCTTTCGGTCACGCCGGATAATGGCAGGCGGCTCGGAACGCTCGGCATCGATCGCGACGCGTCGCAAAGTTGCCGCGTCGGCCACTTGTGGCAGTGATGCACGCTTGCCCATGTGATTACTTTATGGCTGTAGCCTACCTTAAGGCAACCAACCTCCTGCGCAACTCGGCTATCAGGGCGGCCGTCTCGTCCACTGTAAGCGTCGCGGCCGGCCCACACGGCATCGGCGTGCAAGACTATGAACTTCTTTCCTTCATGGAGACGGAAGCGAACGCAGCCGGGGATGCTGGGGGGGCATGCTTCGCCGAGGGCGACACCTTTCGGACTGTGCGTCCGTGTTAGAAAAGTCCTTGGTGGTCAGCCCGAGCGAAATCACAGTGGATCGAACGGATGAGAGCGCGCAGAGAGGGCCGCTTTCGACCATGATTCCAGGGGACGTTCGCGTTGAAGATACTGTTGTACATCTTTGCGATCCTGGCCTGTGGCTTCGCCGGCACGGTTGCGGCCGAGCCGGAGAAACCGACGCGAGAGACAGATAGCGCTCATCCACCCGCGGAACTGCCTGCGGACGTCACCACCCATCAGGTGCTGGAGCTGCCCGGGCGGAGCCTCCACTTCACCGCGACGGCGGGCGGCATGCGGCTGCGTGACAGGCACGATACGCCGCTGGCCGATATTTCGTTCGTTGCCTATCAGTTGGACGGCGCTGTCGTCGCGTCGCGCCCGGTCACCTTCGTCTTCAATGGCGGACCCGGCATGGCCTCCGCCTGGCTGCAAACGGGCGCGGTGGGGCCGTGGCGGGTGCGGCTTGATCCGCACACGGACGGTCCCTCGACATCGCCCGAGCCGGTGGCCAATGCCGAAACCTGGCTGGACTTCACCGACCTGGTGTTCCTCGATCCGCCCGGGACGGGATACTCGCGCATCGTCACCACCGACGGGGAGCAGCGACGCAGGCTGTGGTCAGTGGGTGGTGACGTCGACGTGCTGGCGGCGGCGATCCGCCGGTGGCTGGACCGCACCGGCCGGCTGGTTTCGCCAAAATACATTCTTGGGGAGAGCTACGGCGGGTTTCGCGGACCCCGACTCGTGCGAAAACTTCAGGCCGACGACGGGGTTGGTGTGAGCGGGCTGGTACTGTTGTCGCCGCTGCTCGATTCACATGACCAAAGCGGCTTTGCCGATCCGATGAGCTGGGTCGATCTGCTGCCATCGGAAGTCGCGGCGGTTCGCGCCAGGCGCGGCCCTGTGACCCGCTCCGACCTGGCCGACGTGGAGGCGTATGCACGGGGCGAGTACGTCACCGATATTCTAAGGGGTGAGCACGACGCGTCGGCAACCGATCGCCTCACCGAGCGGGTGGTGTCGCTGACCGGCCTCGATCCCGCTTTGGTCAGGCGCATGCACGGCCGTCTGGACGCCTCGCTGTTCCAGCAATTCGTGTCACCGGGCCGGGTCGCCAGCGTCTATGACGCAACCGCGACGCGCCCTGATCCGACACCGCGTCAACTGAGCAGCGAGTTTCCGGACCCGATCCTCGGCGGCTTCCAGGCCCCGGTGACCAGCGCCATGATGGCGATATACACGCAGAAATTGAACTGGCATCCCGACTTCGTATACCGCCTGTCGAACGACACCGCGTTCGAGGAGTGGGACTGGGGGCGGGGGCTGGGTCGTCCCGAGTTGCTGACGGCGCTGCAGGCGGCGCGGTCGGTCGACCCGCGATTGCGCGTGCTGATCGCGCACGGTCTGTTCGACCTGCGAACCCCCTATTTCAGCACCGCCCGGTTGCTGGACATGTTGCCGGAAATGGATGGCGCGGCGCCGGTGCTTCTGCGGGTCTATCCGGGTGGTCATATGTTCTATTTCGACGACGCGTCCCGTGCCAGGTTGCACGATGATGTCGAGACGACGCTTGGTCCGCGTGGGGCGGCATCACCGGCAGGCGACCGCTAAGTCCGGTGCGCTTTGTCAAGGACGGGTCTCACCGTTCGAGAAAACAGGCGTCGCCGTACGAGTGGAAGCGGTATCCCGCGCGGACCGCATGGGCGTAGGCCGCGAGCATGCACTCCCGGCCGGAGAACGCCGCAACCAGCATCAGCAGCGTCGAGCGTGGCAGGTGGAAATTGGTCACCAGCCGGTCCACCGCCCTGAAGCGATAGCCCGGCAGGATGAACAGGGCGGTGTCGCCGGCGAATGGCTGCACGGTGCCATCCGGCAGCGCCGCGCTCTCGAGCAGCCGCAAGGCCGTGGTGCCCACGGCGACGACCCGCCCGCCACGCTGCCGAGCCTGGTTGATGCATTCGGCGGTTTGGGGTGTGATTTCGCCGCGTTCGGCATGCATCTGGTGGTCGGTCACCCGCTCGACCCGCACCGGCAGGAACGTGCCGATCCCGACATGCAGCGTGACAGTGACCCGCCGCACTCCCGCCGCTTCCAGTTTGGTGAGCAAACCGGGGGTGAAATGCAGGCCGGCGGTGGGCGCCGCCACGGCACCCTCGCGTCTGGCGAACACGGTCTGATAGTCCGTGGCGTCACTCGGCAACGGCCCGTCCGGTCGGCGGATATAGGGTGGCAATGCCAGCGCTCCGGCCTGGGAGAAGGCGCGCATCAGCTCGTCTCCGCCCAGGTTGAACGCAAGGCCCACGGTGCCGTCGGGGGACTTTTCCAGCACGCGCGCCGTGAGCGCCGCCGACCGCTCGATCATCAGGGTGTCGCCGGCTCGCAGCCGACGGCCGTTGCGAGCCAGCGCCTGCCAGATGCCGTCCGGCCGGGGCCGATCGAGGGTGAGGCCGATCCGTGCCTCGCCGCGCAAGGCCTGGAGTTGCGCCGGAAACACCAGCGTGTCATTCGCCACCAGGATATCGCCCGGGCGGAGTAGGGCCGGCAGGTCGCGAATAGTCAGATCCGCCAGCTCGTGCTCGCGAACGTGCAGCATGCGAGCGGCGTCGCGTGGCCGAGCGGGCTCCTGGGCGATGCGGTCGGGCGGCAGATGGTAGTCGAAGTCTGCCAGCGTCAGGGCGGTGGGAAGATCGTCAGACAAGAGCGCGATCTATTTGAGCAGGTGTGAGCGGCGGCCTCGTTCGCGAGCGAGGTTTAGCCTGGTCACCCGTATCCCTGTTTGTACAGAGAAATTCGTGGGTGACCGGGCCAAGCCTGGCCAAGCCCGGTCATGGCACCGGGGGTTGGGCAACGCGTTGATCATTTGGTGGGCCGGTCTAACTTTCAGGGCGGCCGGTCAGCGTGACTGGTAGGAGGAAATCTCGATCAAGTTGCCGTCGGGATCGCGGCAGTAGACAGACTGGATCGGGCCGAGTGCCCCGGCCCGCTCGACCGGCCCTTGCAGGATTTGCACGCCGCAGTCATGCAGATGTCCAATCACCTCGTCAGGCGGCACGGCGGTGATGAAGCAGACATCGGCGGCGCCGCTGTCGGTGTTTGCTCCGGTCGGCCAGGTTCCGGTGTCGGCATCCATCGGGCGGAGATTGATCTTTTGGCCACCGAACTTCAGCGCCGTCCGGTTCTGCGCGCCAAAATCCTCCCGCTCCATGCCCAGCACACGCTGATACCAGGCGGCGGTCATTTCGACGCTTTTGACGTTGATGACGATGTGGTCGATCCGGTCGATGGTGAAGCGCATTTATCCCAGCCCGTCGTAGAAGTCGTTGCCCTTGTCATCGATGATGATGAAGGCGGGGAAGTCCTCGACCTTAATGCGCCAGACAGCCTCCATGCCGAGCTCGGGAAATTCCAATACCTCCACCTTGCGGATGCAGTCCTGGGCCAGACGCGCCGCCGCGCCGCCGACACTGCCGAGGTAAAAGCCGCCATGGGTGTGGCAGGAGTCCTTCACGGCCTTGGAGCGATTGCCCTTCGCCAGCATGACCAGCGAGCCGCCGGCGGCCTGGAATTCCGCCACATAGCTGTCCATGCGGCCCGCCGTGGTCGGGCCGAAGCTGCCGGTCGCCATTCCGTCGGGCGTCTTCGCCGGACCGGCATAATAGACCGGGTGGTCCTTGATGTAGCCGGGCAGCGGCAGGCCGTTGTCCAGTCTTTCCTTCAACTTCGCATGTGCGATGTCACGCGCGACGACCATGGTCCCGGTGAGCGACAGTCGCGTTTTCACCGGATAGCGCGACAGTTCCGCGGTGATTTCCCGCATTGGCCGGTCGAGGTTGACCGGCACCGTGTCGTCGCCGAGATGGGTCTCGGTCGTCTCGGGCAGATACTTGGCCGGATCGGTCTCAAGTCGCTCCAGGAAAACGCCGTCCGGGGTGATCTTCGCCATGATCTGCCGGTCGGCGCTGCAGGACACGCCGATGCCGACGGGCAACGATGCGCCGTGGCGCGGCAGCCGCACCACACGCACGTCATGACAGAAGTATTTGCCGCCGAATTGCGCGCCGATGCCGGTATCACGCGAGATTTGCAGCACCTGCCGTTCCAGGTCGAGATCGCGGAAGGCATGCCCCGCCTTGCCGCCACTGGTCGGTAACCCGTCGAGCCATTTCGTCGAGGCCAGCTTCACCGTCTTCAACGTCAGCTCGGCCGAGGTGCCGCCGATGACGATCGCCAGATGGTAAGGCGGACAGGCCGACGTCCCGAGCGTCTTCATCTTGGCTTCGAGGAATTTCGCCAGCCGCTCCGGCGACAGGATGGCGCGGGTTTCCTGGAACAGGAACGTCTTGTTGGCGCTGCCGCCGCCCTTGGCGACGAACATGAGGTGGAACTCGTCGGCGTGATGCTCTCCGGGAGCGGCCATGATGTCGAACTGGACCGGCAGGTTGTTGCCGGTGTTGACCTCCTCGAACATCGACAGCGGCGCCATCTGCGAGTAGCGCAGGTTGGTCTCGGTGTAGGTGCGGTGGACGCCCCAGGACAGCGCCTCCTCCTCGTCGCCGTCCACCCAGACGCGCTGGCCCTTCTTGCCGAAGACGATGGCGGTGCCGGTGTCCTGGCACATCGGCAGCATCCCGCCGGCGGCGATATTGGCGTTCTTAAGCAGGTCGAGCGCCACGAAGCGGTCGTTGGACGATGCCTCGGGGTCATCGAGGATCGCCCGCAGTTGCGCCAGGTGCGCTGGACGCAGCAGATGCGACACGTCGTGGAAGGCGTGCACCGCGAGTTCGCTCAGCGCCTCGGGGGCGATACGCAGCACGGACTTGCCCTCGACCGAGATGGTCCGCACGCCGTCGATCGGCAGCCTGCGCCAGGATGTCGTCGCGGCGCTCAGCGGGAACATCGGGGAATAGCTGAAACTGGCGGGCCGCTGAGCCGGAGAATCCACGGAACTGTCCTCTTGGTGGCTGATAGCTGGCGGTTGCGTGATCCCTCGGTCCACCCGGCGTTGACCGGGCGTCGCGGAACGCTAAGCGTCGGGCGACCGGCGACGGAACGCGTCGAGGCTGACGACCTGGGCCGGTTCGGAGTCCTTTTCCTCCGCAGGGGGGAGCTCAGTGGAAGTTTCAGCTTTGACGCTGTCCACCGGCACCAGCTTGGGGAATGCCCCCTGTGGTGCTGTCTCGGGCTCCGGGGCATGCTCTGCCGTCTGGAAACGCAGACCGTAGCGGATATGCGGATCGGCGAATTCAACGATGGCATCGAGCGGAATTCGAAAGCTTGGCGGGCACGCCGCCAAACGACAATCCGACGCGGACGGCCTGAGCGTCGCGATCGTAGGCCAGGTCCCAGAACTGATGTTGCAGAACGATGGTCATTTCCTTTGGGTACTGTGCCCGCATCCGCGGCGGCAGTTCCACGCCAGGGTCGCCCGTGCGGAAGGTGATGTAGAAATGATGTCCGCCCGGCAGCCCCTCGCGGGCCACGTGCTCGATCGCCTGGGCGACGACGTGCCGCAGTGCCTGTTCGATCCATCGCTCATAGGGCAGCAGACTGTCCGGCCGCTGCTTCTGATCATCGTCCATCAGTGTCCCCAAGGCTGTCATGCGCGCCGGGCACCCATAGCGCGCAACCGTGCGCCGGCAAAGACATATGGTCGCGGACGGCGCGGTGCGAGTCCACACGGCGCCTTTTCTGTCGCGGAATGGTGTGGGGCGGGCAATGCGCCACGCTGGCGTGCTGGCGACGCATTTTGGCGCGGGCTATTCTATGCAAGCGTAGGGGCGGGTATAGTCGGTTGATGAGCGAGTCGCTGAATTTCTCGTCGCTGGCTGCGGTTGACCCCGTGCGCCGGGGCGCGTTGGCGGCTTTGGTCCGCGCGGCCTCGCTTGGGGACGCGTGACGGCACGATGTCGCGTATCCGCCTGCTGCCAGAGACCACGGTCAATCGGATTGCCGCCGGGGAGGTCATCGAGCGGCCCGCCGCCGTCGCCAAGGAGCTGGTGGAAAACGCGCTGGACGCCGGCGCCACACGCATCACGGTCGCCCTTGACGGCGGCGGGATCGACCGGCTCGAGGTAACCGACAACGGCATCGGGATGACCGCCGACGAGCTGGCACTGGCGGTTCTCCGCCATGCCACCTCGAAACTTGCCGACGAGACTTCTGATCCGCATCACCACGCTGGGGTTTCGTGGCGAGGCGCTGCCGTCGATCGGCGCCGCGGCGCGGCTTCACATCACCTCCCGGACGCACGACGCGGATCATGCCAACTGCATTTCGGTCGCGGGCGGCGCGGTGTCGGCGGTGGCTCCGGCGTCGGGGCCGGCCGGTTCGCTTGTGTCGGTCCGGGACTTGTTTTTCGCCACGCCGGCGCGGCGCAAGTTCCTCAAGAGTCAGCGGATCGAGGCCGAGCATGCGGAGGCGGTGGTAAGGCGGCTAGCCGTGGCGGCGCCGCACGTTGCGTTCCGGCTGGAGATCGACGGCCGCGTGGTGTTCGAAGCACCGGCGCACGACCGGCTCGAGCGGGTGGCGGCGCTGTTCGGGCCGGAGGCCGCCGCCGTGCTGCTGCCGGTGTCGGGGACCGGACCGGTCGACGGCAGTCCGCGAATCAGCGGCTACGTCTGCTCACCGTCGGTGACGCGGGCGACGCCGATCGGACAGGCGCTGGTGGTGAACAACCGCCCGGTTGCCGATCCGGTGCTGCGAACGGCGGTGCGGGTGGCGTATCGCGACGTCATCGCCGCCGGGCGGCACCCGATTGTGGCACTGTATCTCGACCTGCCGCCGGATGAACTGGATGTGAATGTTCACCCGGCGAAGGCGGAACTTCGCTTCCGCGATCCGGCGGCGATCCGCTCGCTGGTGATCGGCTCGGTGCGGCGCGCGCTGGGCGGCGGCACCGGGCAGGTGGTGTCGATGCCATCCTCGATGACGGCGCGGACGCAGCCCTGGGCGCGGCCGTCGCATGGCTTCAATCTGACGCTGACGGGGGTCGCGCCGCGGCCGCTTCCCTCGCGAGGCGGCCTGGCCGAGGCGCAGCTGGGCTTCGACGCCGCCCCTGCGGCGCGACAGCTGCCTCAGGCGGTTCCCTCGGCACGGCACCCGCTGGGTGCACCGGTCGCACAGGTGCTGGACACCTATGTCATCGCCGTGGCCGCCGACGGTTCGCTGGTGCTGGTCGATCAGCACGCCGCGCATGAACGCCTGACGCATGAGGCAATTCGGGAGCAGATGTTGGACGGCGGGGTGCGCGCGCAACCGTTGCTGCTACCGGCGGTCGTCGATCTGCCGCAAGCCGACGTCGCGCGTTTGGCGGCCTGTCGGGACGAATTCGCCACCCTGGGCTTGCAACTGGAAGAATTCGGTCCCGGCGCGATCCTGGTGCGGGCTATGCCGGCGGCACTTGGCGCACCCGATCCGGCGCCGTTGCTGCGGGACCTGGCCGATGAACTCTCCGACCTCGGTGAGCAGACCGTGCTGTCCGCGCGGTTGGACGCGATGATCGCCCGGATGGCGTGCCACGGCAGCATACGGGCCGGCCGCCGTCTTTCAGAGGCCGAGATGAGCGCGCTGCTGCGACAGATGGAATCGACGCCGCGTGCCGCAACCTGCAGCCATGGCCGGCCGACCGTGCTGAAGCTGTCCAAAGTCGAAATCGAGAAGATGTTCGGCCGGCGGTAGGGGCCGTCGGAAGAAGACACACCGGCGTCAGATCGTGATCCGCACGCCCAGTTCCACCACCCGGTCGCTGGGGATGCGGAAGAACTCGGTGGCCGGGACGGCGTTGCGCGCCATGAACAGGAACAGCACGCGGCGCCACCACGGCATTTTCGGCGCCAGTCCCGGCACCAGGACCTCGCGGCCGAGGAAGTAGCTGGCCTGGGAGACGCGCACGCCCAACTGGTCAGTCAGATCCTCCAGTTCGCGCGGAATGTTCGGGCTCTCCATAAAGCCGTAGCGCAGCACCACGCGGTGGATGCCTGGCGCCAGTTCGGCGACCTCGGCCCGCCGGCGCGCCGATACCTCAGGCACGTCCTCATTCTGCACCGTCACGAACAGGACGTTTTCGTGCAGCACCTTGTTGTGCTTCAGGTTGTGCAGCAGTGACGTCGGCACGTAGTCCGGGTTGCCGGTCATGAACACCGCGAGGCCGGGCACGCGGATGATGCGGGACTGCGGCAGGCGGGCGAGGAACGGCGCCAGCGGCATGCTCGACTGCTTCCAGCGCGACAGCAGCAGGTCGCGGCCGCGCTTCCACGACGTCATCATGCCGATCAGCGCCAGGCCGAACGCCAGCGGCACCCAGCCGCCCTCGACGATCTTGACCGTGTTGGCGGAGAAGAACACGGCGTCCACCAGGAACAGGCCGCCGAACACCAGGATTGCGGCGGTGCGCGACCAGTGGAACTGACGCCGGAACACCACCATTGCCAGGACCGCGGTGCACAGGAAGGTGCCGGTGACGGCGATGCCGTAGGCCGACGCCAGGTTGTCCGACGTCTTGAAGGCCAGCACCAGCAGGACGACTCCAACCGCCAGCGCCGAGTTCACCTGCGGCACATAGATCTGGCCTTCCTCCATGTTGGAGGTGTGGCGCACGGTCAGCCGCGGCAGGAAGCCGAGCTGCATGCACTGCCGCGCGACCGAGAAAGCGCCGGAGATGACCGCCTGGCTGGCGATCACCGTGGCGACCGTCGCCAGCAGCACCATCGGCAGGCGCAGCCATGGCGGGCCCAGCAGGAAGAACGGATTGGTGATGGCCGAGGGATCCCCGATAACCAGTGCACCTTGGCCGAAATAATTCAGGATCAGGCAGGGCAGCACGAAGAACAGCCAGGAAATTCGTATCGGTCGTAGCACCGAAATGGCCCATGTCGGCGTATAGCGCCTCGGCCCCGGTGACGCACAGGACAACCGCGCCCAGCACGAAGAATGCCAGACCTTTGTATTCAACGCACAGTGCCACCGCGTAGGTGGGAGAAACCGCCATCAGCACATAGGGATGGGGTATGATCTCCATCAGGCCGGTCAGCCCGATGATGAAGAACCAGAGCACCATGATCGGGCCAAACACGCGGCCGACGCCGCCGGTGCCGTGATACTGCACGGCGAACAGGACCGCGATGACGGCGACGCAGATCGGCAGGACGTAGAACCGCAGTTCGGGGGCCGAGACCTCCAGCCCCTCGACCGCCGACAGCACCGAGATGGCGGGCGTGATAACGCCGTCACCGAAGAACAGGCAGGCGCCGGCGATGCCGACCAGGACGATGGCATTCTTGACACCGCGTCCCACCGATACCCGCTGCGCCAGGGCCATCAGGGCCAGGATGCCGCCCTCGCCACGATTGTCGGCGCGCATCACTAGGAAGACATACTTTACCGTGACGATGACGATCAGCGACCAGAAGATCAACGACAGCACGCCCATGATCTCGATGTTCGTGGTGAGTCCCGGGTCGAACAGTTGCAGGCTTGCCTTGAAGGCATACAGCGGACTGGTGCCGATGTCGCCGTAGACGATGCCGAGAACCGCCATCAAGACGCCGAGGCTCGGGCGTGGAGCGCTGTGGCCCTCGGTTTCCTGATCGTGGCTCAAGAGCTTGGGCTCATGCTGGCTGGCGGTGCGGCAACGGCGGAGTCCTCGCACTATCTGGGTTTACGATAGCATACAATCCGCGCTCCCGGTTGCGCTGAACCCCGGGCCTGGTTGCTGTCGGCGGATTCCGGTTATCATGATCGGACAGCTACCGACAGGCCACCCCTGAAAGGACACCCGCCGCGATGTCAGCGGGTCTGCCCCGGCACGGCATGGCCGGCGTCCCCCAGTTGAAAATGCTCGCCGAACTCTCGCCATTCGCGCCGGCTAAGCCCACTGGTTTCCGCGCTGACCGTCTCGCCCCCCAGCATTCGCCGGAGGACGGTCACCATCTGCGCCGAGAGCGTGACGCCACCCAGCCGATAGTCGCGGAACGCCGCGCTCGCAACGGGAACCCAGGCGTCAGCCACGGCCAGCATGGCGTCCGCATAGACGCGGATTTCGGTACTGGGCGTGGCTGTCCGACCGCAGCGACAAAAAATGGAATAGGTTGTGGAGGTTGGTCTTCCAATACCATTGCGTGTAGGTATTGAGAGTCAGATTCATCCGTGCCAGCTCGCGGGCCAGTCCCCGCCGGGTCGGATCGGCCGTCGCGCCCTCGTTTAGCATCTCGGCATAGTGCGCGTAGCAGCGTTCCGCATCCGAGCGGAGCAGGTCCAGCACGCGGGCCGCCTCGTCGCCGTCGAGGACAGCGCCGCGGCCTTGCCGGTTGGTCGCCGACTGCGCCGCGAGGTGATCCGGCGAAGGGAGATAAAACTCCCGGTCCAGGATGGAATAGCGCGCGGAGTATTCGTTGACGTTGGCGGTGCGGTGGCGGATCCACTGGCGGGCGACGAAAATCGGTAGTTTGACGTGGAACTTGATCTCGCACATCTCGAACGGGGTGGTGTGCCGGTGGCGCATCAGATAGCGGATTAGACCGGCATCCTCCTGCACCCGCTTGGTGCCGCGGCCGTAGGAAACCCGGGCCGCCTGGACGATGGCGTCGTCGTCACCCATGTAGTCGATGACACGGACAAATCCGTGGTCCAGGACGGGAGCGGGCTGATACAGCATTGCCTCCAGGGCCGGCACGGTGGGCCGGGCGGTGGGTGCCTTGGCCGCCCGCGACGCGGCGATCTCGGCGGCATGCAGCGGCCCCACGTGTGAGTGCAATTCGTCGGCCAACGACTCCTCCCTCGATCCGCCGCCCGGTCCATACCCCGCCACGGCCGGCGGACAAAGCTGTTCCTGCCGAGGCTTAAGGCGCTGAGGCGCTACGAACGCGCCTGTGCCGGGCATTGGGCCGCCGGATGGGTGGCGCTTGCCGGGGGCGGGCGGACAAGGCCGCGATGCCATCTATAGGAGCGGGGAAAAGTCCTTTCCAGCCATCTCGTTTCGTCTATCATCCCGCATTGCAAAATGGAGAAGCGAATGCCGGTGGTCGACGGGGGTCAGTCTCAGAACCAGTCCCGGGCACAGACCCAGTCCCAGGATCAGGGCCCGCTGCATTCTCATGGTGTGATGCAGGGCTATGACCCGGGTGCATTCTTTTGCGAGATGCAGCGCCCCGGCGCACCCGCCGATGCAACCCTGACCTTGCTGATGTCGCGGCTGGCGGCGCTGCCGATCGAAAGTCTGCGGCGGCGTGCGGCCGATGCCGAGCGGGATTTGCTGGAACGGGGGATAACGTTCACGGTGTATTCGGACGCGACGGCGATCGACCGTATCCTGCCGTTCGACCTGATCCCGCGTGTCATCACGGCGGCGGAATGGAATCAGATAGAGACCGGCGTGACCCAGCGCGTGCGCGCCCTGAACATGTTTCTTCGCGACATCTACCACGAGCGCAGGATCCTGGCGGACAACATCGTCCCCGCCGAATTGGTGCTGGGCAATTCCGGCTACTGCCAGGCGATGGTCGGCTTCGATGTGCCGTTCAACACCTACGTGCATGTCTGCGGCACCGATATCGTCCGCGACGAGACCGGCCAGTTCCGCGTGCTCGAGGACAACGCGCGGACCCCTTCGGGCGTCGCCTATGTGGTCGAGAACCGGCACATGAGCCTGCGGGTGCTGTCGGATCTGATGACCGGTCTGCGGGTGCGCAGCGTCGACGAGTACGGGCTGCGACTGCACAACGCGATGGCGGACATCGCGCCGCCGGGGGTCTCCGACCCGCAGGTCGTGGTGCTGTCGCCGGGGATCTTCAACTCGGCCTATTTCGAGCACGTCTTCCTGGCCCGCGAGATGGGCGTACCGCTGGTGGAAGGGCGCGATCTGACGGTCGAGGGCGGTAAGGTGTGGATGCGCACCACGGCGGGGCTGGCGCCGGTTCACACCATCTACCGCCGCATCGGCGACGACTTCCTCGACCCCGACGTGTTCAACCCGGACAGCATGCTGGGCGTGCGCGGGCTTATCGAGGCTTGGCGCAAGGGCACCGTGGCGATCGCCAACGCGGTCGGCACCGGCGTCGCCGATGACAAGGCGATCTACGCCTACATGCCCCGGATCATCCGTTATTACCTCTCGGAGGAGCCGATCCTGCCGAATGTGGATACGCGGATTTGCGCTGAGCCGGACGCGCTGGCCTACACGCTGGAGCATCTGGATGAACTGGTGGTCAAACCAGTCGCCGAATCGGGCGGTTACGGCCTGCTGATCGGGCCGCACGCGACCCGGCGGGAACTGGCGGACTTCCGCGCCCTGCTGCTCGCCGACCCGTCCAACTACATTAGCCAGCCGACGCTGAAACTGTCGGTCTCCCCGACGCTGTGCGAGGACGGCGTGCGGGGCCGCCACGTTGATCTGCGGCCCTTCGCGGTCACCGGCAAGAACACCTGGGTGCTGCCTGGCGGCCTGACCCGGGTGGCGCTGCGGGCCGGCACACTGGTGGTGAACTCATCGCAGGGCGGCGGCTCCAAGGATACCTGGGTGCTGGCATGATCGTAGCGCCCGCTCTGACCGTGGAATCCTCGATACCTGGAGCGACGGCTTGATGGACATCGTTCCGAAGCAGCACACCATTCACCTGATCGCCAGACATGCCGAGGCCACGCTGTGGCTGGCCCGGTACATGGAGCGGATCGAGAATCTGGCGCGTATTCTCGACGTCACCAACACCTTCGCGCGCGATCCCGACGATACGCGCAACTGGTTGTCGATCCCGCGCATCAACGGCGATCTGACCAAGTTTCACAAGAAGCACGCGCTGGCAACGCAACGCAGCGTCGGCGACTTCTATCTGCTGGATGCCACCAATGCGACGTCGGTGCAGGAGTTGATCGCTTCGGCGCGGGAGAATGCCCGCACGCTGCGCGCGCTGATCTCGACCGAGATGTGGCTGCAGATCAACGTGTTTCACAGCCGGATCAAGGCGCTGGACCCGGCGATGATCACGCCGGATCATTTCACCGCGGTCTGCGCCATGCTGAAGGACGGCGCGCAGCTTCACACCGGCATCACCGAAGGCACACTGTATCGCGACCAGGCGTGGCACTTCTACATGATTGGCCGATATCTGGAGCGGGCCGATCAGGGCACCCGCCTGCTCGACACGCGGTTTCATTCATTGGCGCCGCAGATGGATGCCTCGGACACCGACCTGGACGCGGGCGCCTGGAACGCGCTGCTGCGTGCCGCGGCCGGTTATCACGCCTATCGCCGCGAGCATCCCAACGGCTACCGCCCGATGGAGGTCGCGTGTTTCCTGCTGGCGAACACCGCTTTTCCTCGCTCGGTCGGGCTGAACCTGGCGCAGATCGAGTGGCACCTGACGCAGTTGCGGACCCGGTACATGCTGCGCCGGATGTCCGCCGCGCTGGAGCGGCTGGACCAGTTGAACGGTGCGATGACCTACCAGAACGTGGTGGCGCTGGGCTCGGGGCGGCTATCGCCATTCCTCGACTATGTGCAAGGTGAGGTTGCCGCGCTACACAAGGATATCGTTAACTCATTCAGCGCCTGACGTTGGGCGCTGATCCAGGGGGACGGCTGATCGCATGACCCGAGCCATGAGGTCCTCGGTATGCCCGCACGACTGTCCCTCCACCTGCGCGCTGTCGGTGGAGGTGCTGGATGGCGGTCGCATCGGCGCGGTGCGGGGCGCGGCGGACAACTCTTACACCGCCGGGGTGATCTGCGCCAAGGTGGCGCGCTACGCCGAACGCATCCATCACCCGGACCGACTGCTTTACCCGCTGGCACGCACTGGCCCGAAAGGCTCGACTCAGTTTCGTCGGATTGAGTGGGGCGAGGCGCTGGACCGCATCGCGGAACGATTCGCCGCGGCGACCGCTCGCCATGGCGCGGAGGCGGTTTGGCCTTTCTTCTATGCCGGCACCATGGGGCTGGTGCAGCGCGACGGCATCAACCGGCTGCGCAACGTGATGCGCTACTCGCGGCAGAAGATGACGATCTGTACGGCGTTGCCGGAGGTCGGCTGGCTGGCCGGCGTTGGCGTTAGCCGTGGCGTTGACTCGCTTGAGATGGCGAAGTCCGACTTGATCGTGGTCTGGGGCGGCAACCCGGTCTCGACCCAGGTCAACGTGATGACCCATGTGGCGCGTGCCCGGAAGGAGCGCGGCGCCAAGCTGGCGGTGATCGACCCGTATCGCACGCCGACCGCGGCGGTAGCCGATCTGCACCTGGCGCCTCGCCCCGGCACCGATGCCGCGCTGGCCTGCGCGGTGATGCACGTGGCGTTTCGCGATGGCTACGCCGACCGCGGCTATATGCGCGAGTACGCCGACTGTCCCGACCGGCTGGAGGCGCATCTGCGGTCTCGCGGGCCGGAATGGGCGTCAGGCATCACCGGCGTCCCGGTCGCGGAGATCGAAGCGTTCGCTGCGCTGTATGGCCAGACCAAGCGCAGCTACCTTCGCGCCGGCTACGGGTTCGCGCGCAGCCGCAACGGTGCCGCGGCGATGCATGCGGTTACGTGCCTGCCCACGGTTACCGGCGCGTGGCAGCACGAAGGGGGCGGCGCCTTGTGGTCGAACCGCGCCATCTACGGCTTGGACCGGACCCTGATCGAGGGGCTGGATGCGCGGGACACATCCATCCGCGAACTCGACATGAGCCGGATCGGCAGCGTGCTGACCGGGGACCGGACGGAACTCGGCGACGGGCCGCAGGTCCACGCCATGCTGATCCAGAACCAGAACCCTCTAACGGTCTGCCCGGACAGCAACCGGGTGCGACGCGGCTTTGGACGCGACGACCTGTTCGTTGCCACGCATGAACAGTTCATGACCGAGACCGCCCGCTGGTCGGACATCGTGCTGCCCGCCACGATGTTTCTGGAGCATGACGACATCTATCAGGCCGGCGGCCACAGCCATCTCCAGATCGGACCGAAGCTGATCGATCCGCCGGGTGAGTGCCGCTCCAACCACGAGGTGCTGCAGGGTCTGGCCAGCCGTCTCGGCGCGCGCCACCGGGGCTTCGAGATGACCGCTATGGAGATCGTCGACCAGACATTGCGCATGTCGGGCTATCCGGACGCCGCCACGGTTCTGGAGCGGCGCTGGGTGGATGCGATGCCGCCGTTCCGCACCGCGCATTTTCTCGACGGGTTCGCGACGTCCGACAAGCGGTTCCACTTCGCGCCCGACTGGGCCGGGCTGGGCGACAAGAAGGGCGTGATGCCGCCGCTGCCCGATCAGATGGAGAATGTCGAGGCGGCCACCGCGGACGCGCCGTTCCGGCTGGTGACCGCTCCGGCGCGCAGCTTCCTCAACACCAGTTTTTCCGAGACCCCGACAGGCAAGCGTCGCGAAGGCCGCCCCAGCGTCCTGATGCATCCCGACGACGCTGCCCGGCTGGGCCTGGTCGAGGGCTCGAAGGTGCGGTTGGGCAACGTCCGTGGCGAGGTGGTGTTGCATGTCCGTGTATCGGAAGGAGAGAGGGGTCAGCAGCCGGGAGTGCTGATCTCGGAGAGCATCTGGCCGAGTGAGGCGTTCGAGGGCGGGATTGGGATCAATGCGCTGACCAGTGATGATCCGGGGCCGCCCTGGGGTGGCGCGGTGTTCCACGACACGGCTGTGTGGATGCGGGCCGAGGCGGCGGAGGTTGCGCTGGCGGCCGACTAGCTGTTGCTGCCAGGATGTGCCCCTCCGATGGCCGATTTTGCTTGCGCCGTGGTGCCTGGCGTCAAGCCCAAGCCGCCTTCGGCGGTCGCTTCCCGAGGCTTGACCCCGGCCACCCCGACGAAGCGAGGCTTGGGATCGGATGTATCTGCAGGTTTGGTCTCCTGCCCGATTCGCCGAGGTTGGGTGGCATGCAGCGCTCGGCCTCGGTGTTGACGGGGGATGGTTGGCGCCCGATCTCTCGCCACGAGCATAAGAACGTGCTCCGTTTTGCGAGAGGCGCTGTCCTGGCTAGGCTACTCCCCATATCGGAGAGGCCGCCGCCCGGGCGGCCAACCGACCCAACGCGAGGAGAATTCAGATGGCTCAGATCAAGCGCCGTGCGTCAGCGGAGTGGACCGGCAGCGGCAAGGAAGGCACCGGAAGCCTGACCACCCAGAGCGCGACCCTGAAGGACACCCCCTATGGCTTCAACTCACGCTTCGGCGATGGCAAGGGCACCAATCCCGAGGAATTGATCGCGGCCGCGCACGCCGGCTGCTTCAGCATGGCGACGGCATTTCAGTTGAGCGGCGCGGGGCATCCGCCGGAGAGCCTGCACTGCGAGGCCACACTGACCATGGAACAGGTCCCTGGCGGCTTCAAGATCGCCGCGGTCCATCTGGTGCTGAAGGCGAAGGTGCCCGGGGTGGACGACGCGACCTTCCAGAAGCTTGCCGGCGAGGCGAAGGCCAACTGCCCGGTGTCCAAAGTGCTGAACGCGGAGATCACCCTGGAGGCGACGCTGGGATAGTCGCCCCGGCTACACAGACTGTTTCGACGTTTTCACCACCCAGCGGCCGGGCGACGCTGCCCCAGACGGGTTCGCCTAGCCCGGTCGCACTTCGCCATTCAAGGCGCCCGTTCAGGCTCCGTCACGGACCGGACGGATTGCGGATCGCCACGAGAATCATTGCCAGCCGTTCTTGAAGGCCAAACCCCCACCTCCAATCTGACGGGAGTTGGACTAACCCGATCCGGGCCCCTCTGGCGGATCGCCGAAGCATTCGGCGCCACCCGCGATGTCGGATCACCGCAGTCGTGCGGCGATCGACCGAGGGGCCTTGTTTCCCATTCGACATCGCTCTCGACGGCGGCGACTGCCACCAGCAAGGAGCAACCAGATGTCGCATTTCGTGTCGTCCCGCCCCACTGTCATTTTCCAGCCAAGCCACGCAACCGTTCAGGCGGTGGCGACGGCCTGTGCCATGATCGCCTGCGCCGACGGTGATGTCGCGACCAAGGAACGGCGGAGCTTCCTTCGCTTTCTGCACCGTCACGGCGTGCTGGAGCGCTTCGGCCGCGGCCCCTGCCTCGCGGCATTCAACGCGGCGTTGCATGACACATCGTCGCTAACCCTCGACGAAATCTGCGACGCCACGGATCAGTTCAGCGCCGTCGCGGGCACCCACGGCGCGCCGCTGGTGGCGCACGCCGCCGCCTATGTAGCTCTGGCCGATGGCGTCACCTGGCCGCAGGAGATCGCGCTGCTGGAGGTGATTCGCAACCGGCTCGGCCTGGGTTATCCGCCTGGCTGGAACAGCCGGTGAGACCGGCCTCGCCGTCCGCCCGGCTGTTCGCACTGCGCCAGCAGGCCGCCGCCGGCCCGGTCACACTGGGGTCGCTGGCCGATCGGCTCGGGCATGCGGCGAGTGGAACGTTGCTGCTGATGTGCGGGCTGGCCGGGTTGGTTCCCGGCCTCGCGGTCGTGCTGGGTGTGCCGCTTTGCCTGATGGCGATCGGACTGCTGCTGGGACGCGAGGACGCATGGATACCGGGGCGATTCCGTGATCATCCGGTCGCCGGGCACCGGCTGGTAGCTGCAATCGACAAAATCGCGCCGAAGCTGCGCTGGCTGGAACAGCGGCTTCGCCCTCGCGCCGCCTGGGTCTTGAGTGCGGCGGGCCGCCGCACGATCGGTCTTGCCGCGCTGACTTGCGGTATACTCATCATGTTGCCCGTACCCTTCGGAAACACCGCTCCCGCCGTCTCGGTCGTCGTACTGGCGTCCGGTTTGGTGATCGGTGATGGAATCGCTGTGCTTGCGGGTCTTGGATGCACCGTGTTCGCCCTGGCGGTCGATGCCTTCCTTTTGCTGGCCGGATACGAAACCGTTCAGTACATCGCCGATCGGCTGGCGTGAGAAAGACAAATGCTTGAGCTGATTTATGATCCAAATGCCTGGATCAGCCTGCTGGCCCTGACAACTATGGAAATTGTCCTGGGCATCGATAACCTGGTGTTCCTGGCGATCCTGGCCGGACGACTGCCCCCGGCGCAACAGGGCCTGGCTCGGAGCACCGGGCTGGCCCTTGCACTCCTCATGCGCCTGCTGCTGCTCGGACTGATCAACTGGATCATGCTGCTGACTTCTCCACTGTTCAGCATCGCTGATTTCCACTTTTCCTGGCGCGACCTGATCCTAGTCGGCGGCGGACTGTTCCTGGTCTGGAAGGGTACTGCGGAAATCCACCATCGCCTGGAAGGCGCTGCTGACGAACCCACGGGATCGGCGCGTCATCCCAGCCTGGCGGCCACCGTGGCACAAATCGTGGCCCTCGATGTCGTATTCTCGCTCGATAGCGTGATTACGGCCGTCGGGATGGCCAGCCATCTTGTGATCATGATGACGGCTGTCACTATCGCGGTGCTGCTGATGCTGGCGGCCTCCGGACCGCTATCACGCTTCGTCAACGCGCATCCCACAGTCAAGATGCTGGCCCTCAGCTTCCTGCTGATGATCGGCATGATGCTGGTCGCCGACGGCTTCGGCGCGCACGTGCCAAGAGGTTACGTCTATGCCGCGATGGGCTTCTCGACCTTGGTCGAAGGCCTGAATTTGCTCGCGGCACGTCGCCCACGCCGCCGAGCGAATGTTCCGCGGACGGAAGCGTGAAAGGACAGGTGCCGTGTCGCCGGAGAGGGGACAGAACGTCCCGCTGATGGAGGAGCCGATCGCCACCAGGCGTCGCGCGCTTCTGCTGATCAACCCGCACAGCCGCCGCGGTGCCCGAAGCAGAGGCGTCGTGGAGGCCAGCCTGCGAGAGGCCGGGCTAGCGTTCCTGTCTGTAACCGACGCGGCTGATCTGACGGCTTCGATCCGGCGTCATGCAAAGGATGTCGATCTGGTTGTGATTGGCGGGGGCGATGGTTCCCTGAACGCCGCGCTACCGGCCCTGCTGGAAACCGGTTTGCCGCTTGGTGTCATTCCGCTCGGCACGGCCAACGACTTTGCCCGCACCCTTGGGCTTCCGATCGACGAGCGAGAGGCTGGACGAGTTATCGCAAAGGGCTGGACCAAGCCGGTCGACGTGGGCGAGGCGAATGGTCAACCCTTTCTGAACGTGGCGAGTATCGGTCTGGGCGTCGACTTGACCCGTGCCCTGACGCGCGATTTAAAGCGGCGATGGGGCATATTGGGTTACGCGTTCGCTGGCCTGCGGGTGCTGCGGCGGCTGCGCCCGTTCACGGCGTTCATTGAGCATGGGGGACGGACAACGGTGTCTCGCACTGTGCATCTCGCCATCGGCAACGGGCGCCATTACGGCGGTGGCATGGTGGTGCATCAGGGCGCACGCCTCGATGACGCCACGCTGCACGCGTTCAGCTTGGAAGTCGATCACTGGTGGCGCTTGCTCCTGCTGCTGCCGTCGCTGCGCAAGGGCACGCATCACGCCTGGACAGAAGTATCCACAATGGCGGGTGAGGAACTTGTCGTCCGCACCCGGCGGCCTCGATCGGTCAACCTGGATGGAGAGATCAAGACCAGGACGCCGGTGACGGTTCGCGTCCTGCCCAGAGCGTTGGAAGTGTTCGTCCCGAGGCCGTAGGGACAGGCAAACATCGACTCTCCGATGCTATGCCGAGGACGGCGCGCCGGTTGTCAGAACTAACCCGCCAGTTCCCGCCGCACGATCGCGGCACCCTGGGCAAGCGCCTGTAACTTGGCGAACGCAATATCCCTCGGCAGGTATTTCATGCCGCAGTCGGGAGCGGGCACCAGATGTTCCGCATCCACGTACCGTAACCCCTCGCGGATACGGGTCGCGACGGTCCCCGCCGACTCAGCCCCGGGATCGTTCAGGTCCAGGACGCCCAGCATGATGGTCTTGCCTGCCAGGTCCCGCAGGACGCCCAGATCGAGCCGGGGCTGTGCAGCCTCGATTGAGATCTGTTGCGCCGTGGTGCCCCCCAGTTCGGCCAGAAAACCGTAGCCGCTGGGCTTTTTGTCGGTCACGACCGCCGCGTAGCCGAAGCAGACATGCACGACGGTTGGCCCCTCGACACCCTCTAGGGCCCGATTAATGGCGCGGACTCCATACCGCACCGCTTTGTCCGGCGCCGACCTGACCCATGGCTCGTCGAGCTGCACGACATCGACCCCATTTGCCTTCAGCGCGAGCAATTCCTGGTTCACCGCGACGGCGTAGTCCATCGCGAGCTCTTCCTCGTCCCGGTAGAAGTCGTTCTGCACCTGGCACGACAGGGTGAACGGGCCCGGCAGGGTAATCTTGGTCGCCCGGTCGGTGTTGCCGCGTAGGAATTCGGCATCCCGGGTCTCAACCGCTGCCATCCGGCGGATTGGCCCAACGACACGTGGCACACGGGTGACCCGTCCAGTCTGGGAACGCACTTCCCCGGGCTTCTCGGCATCGACGCCATCCAGCGCGAGGGCGAAGCGGCTGGAATAGCTTTCGCGCCGGATTTCCCCGTCAGTGACGATGTCGATCCCGGCCCGTTCCATGGCTCGGATCGCCAGGATGGTGCCGTCATCCTGCGCCTGTTCCAGCAGCGCATCGGGCACCAGCCACATGTCGTGGGCGTGGACCCGGGGGACGCCGTGCTGATGCAGGGTGGCGCGATCCACGAGCCAGGCGGGCTGCGGATAGCTGCCGACGACCGTAGTCGGCAGAAGATGCGTCGGATAGGGCATTGGGCGGACCTCCGGTGTCACGGTAGCGCGCCGCCGTGGCGAAGGCGAGGCACATTGGGGGGCAACCGGCCGAGTGATCAGCGCACCGGCGGCGCAACAAACCCGCCGAACTCGCGCTCGACGAGATCGGCGAAGGCGAGGGTCGTTCGATCCTCGAGAAACGGGCCGACGATCTGCATCCCGATAGGAAGGCCGTCTCGGTCCGCGCCGATCGGCATCGTGGTGGCTGGATTGCCTGTCAGGGTCGCCAGACTCGCCCATAGCGCTTGCGCATCGTAGGGCATCGGCACGCCATCGACATCGAGTACCCGCTCACTCTTTTCAGCGTGGGTGTGCGTGAACGCCGTGGTCGGCATGGCGGGACACAGGACAACATCCCACTCCCGGAACAACGCGCGCCATTGGTGCGCCAAGCCTGCACGCTGACGGTCCGCCATGATCCAGGCACGGTGGCTGAACGCGAGGCCTCGGACGGAAGCGGTCGAAAAATCGTTCGCGTTGCGAGGCAGTGCGGCGGCAGCGGCGCTGGCATGGGAATACGCCTCGTCGGGCATGCCGGCGGACAGGAATGCCATCAGCAGCTCAACGAAGATTGTTGCGATCGCGGTCAGGTCGGGCAGCAGGGCACTGCTGTAACCGACCGTGCAGCCGGCCTTTTGTAGCTGCTCGGCCCGGGACGACAAAGCCGCGCGAATGCTGGCTTGGGTGGGGATCAGGGGATGCTGATCGATCACCAGCACGCGATAGTCCTTCAGTGCGGCGTGGCGTGGCCGCGGCAGCCGGAGCTGATAGGCGATTGCCTCGTGATCGTCCGGTCCCGCTGTCATATCAAGCGCGAGGGCGAGATCGCCCGCACTGCGCGCCATCGGCCCGACCACCGCGAGATCAACCGGTGGGGCAACGGAAAGGGTTGGCGTGCCGGGCGGCGCGGAGCCACGCATCGGCACCACGTCATGGGACGGCTTGTGCGAGAACACGCCGCAGAAATGGGCCGGCGCGCGCAACGAACCCGCGAGGTCGGAGCCGTATTCGAGCGAGACGTATCCGGCCGCCAGGGCTGCGGCGGAGCCGCCGGAGGAGCCCCCGGGGGTCCTGCCGTAATCCCAGGGATTGGAGGTCACGCCGTAGACAGGGTTGGCGCTCTGCCAGTCGGCAAGCATTGCCGGCACGTTGGTCTTGCCGATTATGATGGCGCCCGCGGCCTTTAGCCGGGACACGATGACGGCATCTTGGGTGACCGGTATCCGTTCGGTGCCGGGGATGCCCCACGTTGTCGGAAGGCCGGCGATATCGAAGGCTTCCTTGACGGTGACCGGAAGGCCCAGCAACGGGCGGTCGTCGCCGCGGGACAGTGCCGCATCCGCGCCGCGCGCCGCGTCACGGGCGCGGTCGAAATCGCGGACGACGACGGCGTTGAGCCGGCTGTCGCTTGCTTCGATGTGGCTCATGGTTTGTTCGAGCAGTTCGCTTGCGGACATCTGTCGCGCGTGCAGTGCGGCGACGAGTTCCCTGGCAGTGCGATATTCCATTCTTACTCCCTCCATCCAAAAGGCGACTGGGCGCCTCGGTGTTCTGGCGCGGTTGGCGTAGCGTAAGGCGGTAGTCGGGGCTTGATTGAAATTGCGGAGGGCCAGGCACCCGGGGGTCCCGCACTCACCGTCCGATTGCGCCATCCGACGCGCCCGCCCAAACTCTCGCCCAAGATACAGGGAGACACACCGCATGTGGCCCATCCGATCCGCGTTGTTCGTGCCTGCCCACCGGCGTGACTGGGTGGCCAAAGCAATCCGCGTTTCCCCCGGCGCCGTGGTGCTCGATATCGAGGACTCGGTGCCGCCTCAGTTCAAGCCTCAGGCCATGGAGCACCTCAAGAGCGAGATCCATGAACTGCGTGACGCCGGCGTCGGTGCGTTTGTCCGTATCCAGCCGCTGCATGACGGCACGGCTGGCGAAATCGCCGCCGCGGTGACCGACGGCCTGACCGCGATCGTGCTGCCGAAAGTCGCGGCACCCGACGAAATCCACCGCCTGCACGACCTGCTGAGCTACGCCGAGGGCCAGGCCGGTGTCACGCACCGCAGCGTGGGCATCCTGCCGCTGCCGGAGACCGCGCAGGGCATGTACGACGCCTGCCATCTGGCGAAGGCCAGCACACGGGTGCGCGGCATCCACGGCGCGTTCAGCGGACCCGTGTCCGGCGACTTTGCCCGTGCCTTCGGCTTCCGCGCGACATCGGACGGATCGGAGCAATTGTATCTGGCCTCCAAACTCGTGCTGGACAGCCGAGCGGGAGGGGCGATGTGGCCGATGGCGGGCATTTTCGGCACCGCGCAGGATGACCTGCCGGCGGTCGAGCGCCTGATCCGAAAGGCCCGCGACATTGGCTACGCCGGGGTGGCGGTGATGCATCCAAGCCATGTGCCGATCGCCAACGCGGTGTATCGACCTACCGCAGAGGAAGTCGCCTACTTCACCGGCCTGCTGCAGGCCTTCGAGGCCGCCGAGAAAGCCGGGCTCGGCGCCGTCAGCTACCAGGGCGCGATGGTTGACTATGCAATGCTGCCGCTGGCGCGCGAGGTACTCGCAGATGCGGCACGGAACCGGTAGCGTCGCGGGCGTTGCTCACCATATGCCGCCTGACGCTATTCAATCCGATCGCCAGCCGGAGAAATCATGCCAGCCGATTCCGTCAGCACCCAGGCCGAGACCCAGCCCAGTGTCATTCGCCTCGCGGACTACACCCCGCCGGCATTTCTGATCGACACTGTCGACCTCACGTTCAGACTTGACCCGGGGGCAACCGAGGTCGTCGCTCGTCTGTCCGTTCGCCGCAATCCGGCCGCGCCGGTTGATGCACCGTTGCATTTCGATGGTGAGGCGCTGACCCTTGTCGGACTGACCCTCGACGGGGTGGCACTGACGGCGGACCGGTACAGCCAGGTCCCTGGCGGCCTGATAATTCCCGAGATGCCCGACCTGGCGACGCTGGAGATCGTCACCCTCATCGTGCCCAACGAAAATACCGAACTCACCGGATTGTATGTGTCCGGCGGCAGCTACTTCACCCAGTGCGAGGCGCAGGGGTTCCGCCGGATCACCTACTTCCCTGACCGGCCGGACGTGATGTCGCGTTACACGACGACGATCGTCGCCGACAAGGTGGCCTGCCCCGTGATGCTGTCGAACGGCAATCCGGGACCGCTGCTCGAACTGGGCGGCGGACGCCACGGCATCACCTGGACCGATCCGCATCCGAAGCCGAGCTATCTGTTCGCGCTGGTGGCGGGTGATCTCGTTTCGGTGAGGGACAGTTTTGTCACCCGTTCGGGCCGGCGGGTGGACCTGGGCATCTACGTCCGCCGGGGTGACGAGGAGCGTTGCGGCCATGCGATGACGGCGCTCAAGACGTCGATGAAGTGGGACGAGGACGTGTTCGGCCTCGAATACGACCTGGACGTGTTTAACATCGCCGCCGTGTCGGACTTCAACATGGGTGCGATGGAGAACAAGGGGCTGAACGTCTTCAACACGAAATACGTCCTGGCTCGACCGGAATCGGCAACCGACGGTGACTATGAGGGTATCGAAACAGTCATCGCGCACGAGTATTTCCACAACTGGACCGGCAACCGGGTTACTTGCCGGGACTGGTTCCAGCTTTCACTGAAGGAAGGCCTCACGGTCTATCGCGATCAGGAGTTCTCTGCCGATCAGGGCAGCCGAGCGGTGAAGCGGATCGGTGATGTCAGGGGATTGCGGGCGGCGCAGTTCCGTGAGGACTCGGGACCACTGTCGCACCCGGTGCAGCCTGCCAGCTACATGGCGATCGATAATTTCTACACCGCGACGGTGTATAACAAGGGCGCCGAGGTCATCCGCATGATGGCGACCATCATCGGCCGCCAGTCGTTCCGTCGCGGCATGGACCTCTATTTCGCTCGGCACGACAACAGCGCTGTGACGATCGACGATTTTGTCCGCGCCATGCAGGACGCGTCGGGAATTGATCTGGAACGGTTCAAGCTGTGGTACCATCAGGCCGGCACGCCGGACGTGGCGATCGAGGATACCTACGATCCCGCGACAAAGCGCTACTCGCTGACCATTCGCCAGTCGACGGCGCCAACGCCGGGGCAGCCGGAGAAGCAGCCGCTGGTGATCCCGGTCGCCATGGGATTGCTGGACGGCAACGGGCAGGAGTTGTCGACGCGGCTTGACGGCGAGCCCGAGGCTGTACCGGGAACGCGCGTGCTGCTCGCGACGGACAGCGAGACACGTTTCGATTTTGTCGATGTCGCGAGCCCGCCGGTGCCCTCGGTGCTGCGGGGGTTCTCGGCGCCGGTCAAGCTGTCGGGTCTGTCGCCAGAGCGGCTGCGTTTCCTCGCGGCGCACGACACGGACCCGTTTGTCCGCTGGGATTCTGGCCAGCAATACGCCGCCTCGGCGCTCCTCGATATGGTGGCGGCGATCCAGCAAGGTCGCGAGCCCGAGATCGATCCGGCGCTGATTACCGCGGCTGAGGCGGCTTTAGGCCAGGAGCCCGCGTTCGCGGCGGAGGCAATGGTGTTGCCGGGTGAGGCGACGCTCGCCGACAAGATGACGGTGGTTGACGTCGACGCGATCCACGCGGCCCGCGATGCCACCCGGGCGGCCATCGGAAGGTCGCTGTTCGACCGCTTGCGGGCGGCCTACGACGCGCTGACGGATAGTGGTGGCTACCTTATTGATGGTGCCTCGATCGGACGGCGGTCGCTGCGCAACACCTGCCTCGCTTACCTGGTGGCGAGCGGCGATCGTTCCGCTGTTGGCCTGGCCAAGGCGCAGTTCGACGCTGGCCAGAACATGACTGATGTGCTGGCCGCATTGAGCGTTCTGTCGACGGTGGAGGCGGTCGAGCGGACTGATGCTCTGGCGGCCTTCTATGCCATGTGGCATGACGATCCGCTGGTGCTGGACAAGTGGTTTGGCATCCAGGCTCTGTCGCCGCTGCCGAATACCCTCGCAGCGGTGGAGGCGCTGAAGTCGCACATCGATTTCGACTTGCGCAATCCGAACCGGGTGCGTGCCCTGATCAGCAATTTCGCCGGCAATCAGGTGCGGTTCCATGCCGCCTCGGGGCTGGGCTATCGGCTGTACGCGGATGTCATCATCGAGCTTGATCCGATGAACGGGCAGGTGGCGGCGAGGATGGTGTCTCAACTGGGGCAGTGGCGGCGCTTCGACGCGGTGCGGCAGACGCTGATGCGGGCGGAATTGCAACGGATTCTCGAGCGGCCGAAGCTGTCACGAAACACCTTCGAAATGGCGTCAAAAAGTCTGGCCTAAAGGGAGGCTGCATCGCATGGCGAGCTTCTGTGACCACGCGTGGCAGCGCATTACCGACCTGCGGGCGTCGATCCATGCGCTGCCCTTCAACCGGGAGCTGGCCGCCGGTACACTCGGGCAGCAACGGTTTCAGTTCTACATCACGCAGGACGCGTTATATCTGGAACAGTACACTCGCATTCTAGCATTGGCTGGCGTGCGCGGCCCGGACGCCGCGACGCTGCGCCTGTTCGCCAAATCCGCGCTGGGCGCAGTCGCTGTAGAGCAGGCGCTGCACGAGCAATATCTGGCGCGATTCGGGGTGGATGCGGCAGCCCAGGCGCAGGCAGAGCCGTCTCCGGATTGTCTGGGTTATACCAGTTTCCTGCTGGCCACCGCGTATCATGAACCATGGGAGGTGCTCGTAGCGGCGCTGCTGCCGTGCTTCTGGATCTACTGGGACGTGGGGAGCGCCATTGCGCGGGAGGCGGCCGCGGACAATCCATATCGTAGCTGGATCGATACTTACGCCGACGAAGGGTTTGGCGATGCCGTGCGGGCCGTGATCGCGGCCACGGACGCGGCGGCGGACCGGGCGACCGCTGAGGTGCGGGGCCGCATGATGACGTCATTCATCCGCTGCAGCCAGTATGAATGGCTGTTCTGGGACGGGGCTTATCAGTTGCGTGGGTGGCCGGTCGGCGGGTAACCGCGGCGAGCGAGCCGAACCAAGCGTGTCATCAATCCCTGGAGTGAACACACCATGGGCGGCCCAACCCCAGAACTTGATGTGTCGGATCTGGATCGTTCGCTAGCGTTTTACGTTGGTGTGATTGGCTTCGCGGTGATGTTCGATCGCCCTGAGGAGCGTTTTGCCTTCCTCACCCTCGCGGGCGTGCACCTGATGCTCGAGGAGGCTGCCGGGCCTGGACGGCGCTTCCGAACGGCACCGCTTGAGCATCCGTATGGCCGAGGTGTGAACTTCATGATTGAAGTGGCCGAAATCGATGGGTTGCATAGCCGCGTTCAGGCTACCGGATCCACCATTGTCATTCCGCTAGAAGAGCGATGGTACCGGCGAAACGAGGTCGAGTATGGTCGTAGGCAATTCGTTGTCGCCGACCCAGATGGTTACCTCCTACGATTTTCGACCTCGCTCGGCCAAAGACCCGCCACCTCTGCCCAACTTGTCCGAAAGACCTGAGACGCCCGGCTTGGCGTGTTCACTCTAACACGGGGAATTCGTGGATGGCCGGATCCCGGCCAACGCAGGGACGTGCCTCGCCGGCCATCACACGGAGGGCAATTAGCTTATGCGAATAGAGGCGGCTTCCGGTCCCTTGGCGCCTTGCACAACATCCATCCAGATGGTCTGACCTTCCGCGAGCTGCATAACGCCGGCTCGCTGCAATGCAGAGGCATGCACGAAGACATCCTTGCCACCCTCGGCTGGCGCAACGAAGCCAAAGCCCTTGGTGGCATTATACCACTTCACCGTGCCTTGCATTTCCACGGATGGGCCAGTCGGCGCGCCACGTCGCGGCGCTCCACCGCCCGGGCTTGCGCCGAAACCGGCCGCTGGTCCCCGGGCGGCACCCGCCCCGGCTCGACCCGCCGATGGTGTGGCGGTGCTTTCGTCAACCGACAGCACCTCCGAGACCTGGCGGCCTTTCTGTCCCTGGCCGATCCGCACGCGAAGTGTCGCCCCGGGGCTGACCGCGCTGTGGCCGGACTGATTGAGGGTGTTGGCATGCAGGAATGCATCACCGGATCCATCGGACAACGCCACGAAGCCGAACCCCTTTTCAGGGTTGAACCACTTGACTGTTGCGTCATGTTCCGGCCCGAACCCTGCCGAGGAGGGCCATGATGGTGCGGCCCGCGGCATGTCGCCTGGCGGAGCACGATCAAAGGCGAAATCGTCATCGAAGCCGCGGCGCCGGCTTGGGCGTCCGCGGCCGCGGTTGGTCATGTTCAAGAGAAGGTCGTCCCTATCATCATACGCGTTGTGCATGGCGATCGATGCCACGGTGGGCAATGTCGCCGGTTCGCTTCCGTCTGGATTTACGATCCAACAAAAATATAGTCGCCGTCCTCAGCCTTGCATACCAACCGTCAATCGCCACGCCAGACGATTCACTATATCGTGGGCACGGCGTTTCGCCCATACCCAAATGCGACGCAAATTTGCGTCGAAACGATGAAAATTCGGTCGTATGTCGTTAATCACCTCTGCGGTTCTCAGGCCGAGCCTTCAGACCATGGCTCAGTCATCTGATTCTGCTTGCATCTCGTTATTCCCTCCATCGAGGGTAAGCCTTCCCGGTCGCCGCGGAATTTTTGCCGGATTTATCGGCGCCATCATGCGCTGGTGTAACAAAGTGCTACACGACGCTAGGCGATGTGACGGAAATCAGGCTGAGACCGGGACCCCGGATAATCTCCCGGTGGCCTTGCCGATAACAGACGCGGCAGAGATGCCCTGCGCCAGGCGCGGCAGCACCGGCAGCAGGGCCGCCAAATCGCGTTCCGCCACGCACACCAGGTAGTGTTCGGCCACCGGTGTGTCACCCTCGGATTCCGGCAACGGCAAATCGTCCGGGCCCAAGGGCAGCGCGGTCAACCCGAGATCGCCGTAGACCTTCAGCAAATCGGGCCCCGCACGCCACACGGCGGCATTCAAACCTTCCTGTTGCGCCAGGTCACGCAAGCGCCAGATCGCGGATACGCGGTCGTCAGCCTCGCCGGACGGATCGCCTAGACCCAAAAGTACGCCACTGCAGCGGCGAAACGGGATGGCGGCACGCGCGGCCTCACCCAGCACCAGGCCGTCGGCCTCAATCGACGCTGTGTGGTCCGGCTCGCCGCCCAGGTCAAGCAAGACACGCTTGGCCTGGTTGTCCCAGGGCAGGAAGCGCACCCGGCCGGGACGCAACAGCAGCCAGAGGGCGGTCAGCCCCAGCAGCACCGCCCAGCCGACGGCCAGGCGCACCGAGTTGGGCAATTCGGGCGAGAGGATCACAGCCCAGAAGGCGTTATTCTGCAGCAAATGCGTGTGTGGGCGGGTGACCGCGAGGGACAGCAGGCACACCGCGAGAACGACCAGCGAAAGGACGCTGCCAGGCTGCAGCGGCCCGCTCATGAGGTGAGCGTGGCGGTAGAAGCAGGCTCGGAAGGGCGCCAGCAGCAGTGTAGTCAGCACCAGGATGCCGACGACCCAGAGGCGGTTTTCCTGCGTCGCGGCAAAGGCGGCGCCGACCACCAGCAGCAAGATGGTAAGGCCCCAGGCCAGGTTCACACGATGTGACAGGCCGATCGCCATCATCACCAGCCCGGCGCCGATCAACGACGGCACAAACTGGCCGGCCTGGCTGGCCAGTTCTCCATAGTCCGGATCGATCCAGGCGAAATCGGTCTGCGGCGCCAGCACGCCCAGGCCAAGCAGCAGCGCGCCGCACAAGCCAACGGCGCCGGTCGCGGCGGTGACGGCGAAATCCGGCTCGCTCCATCGGCCGATCGCCTGAAACGGTGGCAGGCGGCCGATGTGGCGCAATAGCCCATTGCCGCGCAGCAGGATCTCGTTGCCGGCGAACAAGGAGCCAGCCAGGAACAGCGGGATCACGTAGTAGTACAGGCGGAACACCAGGATCGCGCCGACGATGTGCGGCGGACTCAGGTAAGGCTCGAGCCCGAACAGGATCGCGGTGTCGAAGACGCCGATGCCGCCAGGCAGATTGGCGGCCAGACCAGCGGTGTAGGAGGCGACATAGACGCCCAGAAAGATCAGCCAGGTCAGCCCCGGGGCGGTTGGCAGCAGCGCGTAAAATATCGTTGCCGTCACCGCCACGTCGACGGTGGCGAGCAGCACCTGGACGATCGCCATGCGCCATCCCGGAAGGTCGATCGAGTGCCCCCCAAGCCGGATGCGCTTGATCGCGCGGGACAGGGTGACATAGGCGAGGACCAGACCCCAAAGCAGCACGCCGACGCCGTACATCGCTATGCGCGGCAGATGCTGGCCGAAGAAGGGGATCGCCCTCGGTTCCAGGAACAGGATGGCGCCGCCCAGCACCATGCCGCCCAGTGCAAACGTCAGGCTGCAGAACGCGACCGTCTTGCCGATCTGGAGCGGGGTCAGCCCCCAGTGGGCGTACAGACGGTAGCGCACGGCGGCCCCGGACACCGCCGCGAAGCCCAGATTATGCGACAGCGCGTAGGCGCAGAACGAGGCAAAGGCAACGCGCCCGTAGGAGACCTTATGGCCGGCGTAGATAGTCCCCAGCCGGTCGTAAAAGGTCAGGATAAAGTAGGAAAAAATTGTCCACGTGAAGGAGAAGATCAACGCCTTGAGGGAAATCGCATGAAGCGCCGCGCCGATGTCCCTGAGCCGCAGATGGCGGAACTCGTGCTGCACGACATAGATCGCGCCGATCAGCAATATGACGCCGAGCACCGCGGGCAGATGGCGTAGCCAGCGTTTCATGCCGTCGGAAATCCTGGCGTCCATCAATCAGGTCGCATCCGCCGGCGCCTCGGGGGCAAGCGCGGGTTCGACGGTAAGGGCGGAGCGGATCAAGGCAACCGTCTCGGGGATACCATATAGAGCCACGAAGCCGCCGAAACGCGGGCCTTCATCCTGACCCAGCAGGACCTGGTAGAGACAGCCGAACCAGGCACGCAGTTCCTTGAAATTGTGCCGCTTGCCGACCTCGAACACGACGCTTTGGATCGCCTCCGCCGTTGGCTCCGAGACGGTGGCCAGCGACGCGGCGAGATCCTCGAGCGCGGCGCGTTCGATCGCGTCGGGCTGCCGGTAGCGCTTATTGGGGCGCACGAAGTCCCGGTAGTAGGCGACGGCGTGGGCGACCAGACGGGCCAGCAGAGGCTGACTCTCCGGCGTTGCCCCCGGCACATATCGTGCAATAAATCCCCACAGCAACTCCGGCTGGTCGGCGTTCACCACGCTGGCCAGGTTGAGCAGCATTGCAAAGGAAACCGGGCTGCCGCCGTGATCCGGTGGGTTGCCGCCATGGATGTGCCAGACCGGATTGGCCGGCTGTTCCTCCGGCGGCTGCGCGCGGATTTTGTCCAGATTACCCAGATACTCATCGACCGCCCGGGGAATCACATCGAAGTAAAGCCGCTTGGCCCGCTGCGGCTGATTGTACATGAACTGCGAGAGCAACTCGGGCGGGGCGTAGGTCAGCCACTCGTCCACCGACAGGCCGTTGCCGCGAGACTTGCTGATCTTCTGGCCGTCCTGGTCGAGAAACAGCTCATAGGTCATGCCCTCCGGCGGCTGCGCTCCCAGGACGCGGCAGATACGGCCCGACAGTCGCACCGAATCGATCAGGTCCTTGCCGGACATCTCGTAGTCGACCGCGAGTGCATACCAGCGCATTGCCCAGTCGGCTTTCCATTGCAGCTTGCAGTGTCCGCCCTTGACCGAGGTCTCGAACATTCCGCCGGTCGCGGGATCCTTCCAGGTGACGGTAGCGGCCGCGGGATCGAACTCGTTCCATCGGCACCTGCATGACAATGCCGGTATCGGGATGGATCGGCAGGATGGGTGAGTAGGTCGCGCGCCGCTCCGGGCCGAGGGTCGGCAGGATCACCGCCATCACCGCGTCGTAGCATTCGAGGACGCGAACCAGGGCGGCGTCGAACCGGCCGGCGAGATAGTATTCGGTTGACGACGCGAACTCATACGCGAAACCGAACAAGTCCAGGAAGGCGCGCAGTCTGGCGTTGTTGTGGGCGCCGAAGCTTTCATGGGTGCCAAACGGGTCGGGGATCTGGGTCAGCGGCTTGCCGAGGTGCCGCATCAGCATGTCACGGTTCGGCACATTCTCGGGCACCTTGCGCAGCCCATCCATGTCGTCGCTGAACGCCAGCAGCCGCGATGGCAGGCCGGTCAGCTTGGTGAAGGTGTTGCGGACCCAGGTGGTGCGCGCGACCTCGCCGAAGGTGCCGATATGCGGCAGTCCGGAGGGGCCGTAGCCAGTTTCGAACAGTGCCTCTGGCTTGCCCGACGCGGTCAGCCGCTGGACCACTTTGCGCGCTTCGTCGAACGGCCATCCTTTGAGGACGTCAGCGCGCGTGACGACGGGTTTGTTGTCTCGGACTGTATCGGACATGGTTCGAAGCTATGGACGGGTCAGCCGAAGGTCAATCAGTACCGCGACGATAACGGCCTGCGGTGCCGCAATGGACATAAATTCATTGAGGATGGATGCTGGCGGCCGAGGTTAACAACCGGAGAAACCAGCCATGACCACCATACCCTTGCCGGCGGCGCTGTCGATGCAGGGCAAGCGCGTGCTGGTGACGGGCGCTGCCAGCGGCATTGGTCGAGCGACCGCTCTGGCGCTGGCGCAACTGGGCGCCGAACTGGTGATCACCGACCGCTCGGCGCTGGACGAGACGCAGGGCGAGGTCGAGGCGGCCGGAGCCGCATGCGCGAATATTCGAGGCGATCTGACGGAGGATGCCTTCATCGCCTCCTTGTTCGGTGAGCAGCGGGTGTTCGCTCTGGCCCACTGTGCCGCGATACTCGAGACACGGGCCTGGCATGAGGACTTGGCCTGGCACGAACGCTTCCACCGGGTGATGGACATCAATGTCCGGGTGCCGCTGCAACTGACCGCAGCGGCCATCGAGCACATGGCGGAGCATGGCGGCGGCCACATCGCGCTGGTGGGGTCGGTCGCTGGCAAGACTGGCGGCACATCCTTGAGCACGCCGCCGGACTACTCGGCGTCGAAGGGCGCGGTGCATGCGCTGGTGAAATGGCTGTCGCGGAATGCCGTGGGGCGGCGGGTGCTGGTGAACGCGGTGGCACCCGGGCCGGTCGAGACGCCGATGACGCGCGGCTCCAACCTGGGGCCGAGCCTGCCGATGGGAAGGATGGGGCGGGCGGAGGAGCTTGCGTGGCCGATCGCTTTCCTGTGCACCCCGGCGGCGAGCTATCTGTCGGGGGCGATCCTGGATGTGAACGGCGGCGCCTTCGTGGGTTGACGCGTCAGCGTCGCAGCAACGTCGTGACCCAGACGCATGCCTCATCGATCGCGGTGCTGGCCTTCTCGACAACTCCCGGCACGGCGAAGAAGCCGTGGTTCATCCCGTCCCAGCGCTGCATCCGCGTTGGCACGCCTGCCTCGCGAAGCCGATCGGCGTAATATTCGCCCTCGTCGCGCAGTGGGTCGTATTCCGCCGTTACCACCAGGGCCGGCGGCAGGCCGCTCAGATCGTCGGCCCGCAACGGGCTGGCGTACGGATTGGCCGCGTCGGATGGGTCCGCTAGATAGTGTCCCCAGAACCACTCCATGCCCTTGCGCGTGAGGCCGTAGCCCTCGGCGTTCTCGGTCATGGAGGGCGTCCCAGGATCGTGATAATCCGTCACCGGATAGATCAGGAGTTGCCCGAGCAACGTGGGGCCGCCTTCGTTGCGAATGCGGAGCGCGGTGACCGCGGCGAGATTGCCGCCGGCGCTGTCGCCAGCCACGAACACGCGCCCAGGATCGGCGCCCAGTTCTGCGGCGTTTTCCACGGCCCATCGCGTCGCGGCCAGGCAATCATCCGATCCAGCGGGAAACTTGTGCTCGGGCGCCAAGCGGTAATCCACCGATACCACCACGCAACCGGTGCCGGCGCAGAGGTTCCGGCACATGCCGTCGTGAGTGTCCAGGCTGCAAACAACGAAGCCGCTGCCGTGGAAGAACAGCATCAGTGGATAGCCGGCCTTCGCTGTGTCGTCCGCGCCAAGCGGCGTGTAGATACGTAGCGCCAATGAACCGCCAGGCCCCTGCATGTCGCGATTGGTGACTCGGGCGACCTCGGGGATACGCAAGCCGGGGATGTTCCGGGCGGCGAACTGCTCGCGCGCCTGCGGCACGGACAGGGTGTGCAATGGCGGCAGTGCCGCGCGCAGGTCCAGCAGCATCTTGATTTGCGGATCGACCGGCATGTCAGGCTGCCTGGAGCGGATGGGTGTGGTGCATTGTGTGTTGCCTCGGGGTGTCGGGCCGATGTTGGCGCGAGGCGGGGCACACGTCCAGATTGGCTGGTGCGCGGGGCTGTCCGTTGCCTTCCTCGGCTCACCGATTATAGCTGACGCATCGCGCGCAGAAGGCCGTTACCGATGACCGGTACTCGATCCAATTCCGTACTCGGACGCCAAAATCCGGAACATCCTGTCGACCGTGCGCACCATTGCCATGGTGGGCACTTCGTCGAACTGGAACCGCCCGAGCTATTTCGTGATGAAATACCTGCAGGGCAAAGGCTACCGGGTGATCCCGGTGAACCCCGCCTCGGCGGGCAAGGAAGTGCTGGGGGAACGCGTCTACGCCAGCCTGCGCGACATTCCCGACAGCGTCGACATGGTGGACGTGTTCCGCGCCTCGGCGGCGGTTGGCCCGATCGTGGACGACGCCATAGCCATCGGCGCCAAGGTCGTCTGGATGCAGCTTGGCGTGCGCAACGACGAAGCCGCGGCGAAGGCCGAGGCGGCGGGTCTGGACGTGATCATGAATCGCTGCCCGAAGATCGAATTCGGTCGGCTGGGCGGCGAACTCTCCTGGAGCGGCGTCAACTCCGGCATCATCCGAAACCGCTCGGCTGAACCGCCGCTGCAGCGGCGCCGCAAACCGAGGCCGGCACAGACGAGCAATGTCAGCTACGGGTTCGAGACTCTGGCGGTGCATGCCGGAGCGGCACCGGACCCGACCACTGGTGCGCGGATTACGCCGATCTACCAGACCACGGCCTATGTGTTCGATGACGTCGACCATGCCGCATCTTTGTTCAACCTGCACAATTTCGGCTACATTTACTCGCGGCTGACAAATCCCACGGTGGCGGTGCTGGAGGAACGTGTCGCCAGCCTGGAGGGTGGACGGGCCGCCGTCGCCGCGGCCTCGGGCCACGCTGCGCAGTTCCTGGTGTTCGCCACCATGCTGGAACAGGGGGATGAGTTCCTTGCCAGCCGCAACCTGTACGGCGGCTCGCTGACTCAGTTCGGGCTGTCGTTCAAGAAGCTTGGCTGGACCTGCCATTTCGTCGACCCGCTGGACCCGGAGAATTTTCGCCGCGCGCTGACGCCGCGGTGCAAGGCGATCTTCGTGGAGAGCCTGGCCAATCCAGGCGGCGTGATCGTCGACCTAGCCGCGATCGCCGAGGTTGCCCACTCGGTGGGAATTCCGCTCATTGTCGACAATACGCTGGCCACACCGTTTCTATGCCGGCCATTCGAGTGGGGGGCGGACATCGTTACCCATTCGACGACCAAGTTCCTTGGCGGCCATGGCAACTCGATGGGCGGCGTCGTGGTGGAGTCGGGGAAATTCGACTGGGCGAGCGGGGGGAAGTTCCCGTCCCTGACCGAGCCGGAACCCGCGTATCACGGGTTGCGGTTCTACGAGAATTTCGGTGATTTCGCGTTCACCACGAAGGCGCGGGCGGTGGGGTTGCGCGACTACGGTCCCACCATGGCGCCGATGAACGCGTTCCTGACGATCACCGGGATCGAAACGCTGCATGTGCGGATGGAGCGGCATTGCGCCAACGCGCAGGTGGTGGCGGAATCTCTGGCCGCGCATCGGCGGGTGGCGTGGGTATCGTATGCAGGCTTGGAGAGCAGCCCGTACCGGGCGTTGGCGCGTAAATACCTGCCGAAGGGCGCGGGGTCGGTGTTCACGTTCGGTGTCAAGGGGGGGTATGAGGCCGGGATCAGGCTGGTCGAGAGCGTTGGGCTGTTCTCGCATCTGGCGAATATTGGCGATACCCGGAGCCTGATCCTG
The DNA here is from genome assembly GCA_963758415.1 of uncultured Alphaproteobacteria bacterium. Taxonomy (GTDB): domain Bacteria; phylum Pseudomonadota; class Alphaproteobacteria; order Acetobacterales; family Acetobacteraceae; genus Rhodopila. Next base: position 878,609 of record CAVWVL010000003.1, read on the forward strand.
CACCCTGCGTCCACCACGCACCGGCAGTTGACCGACGAGCAGCGTAAGGCCGCAGGCGCTGGACCGGATGTGATCCGGCTGTCGGTTGGGCTGGAGACGGCGGCTGATCTGATCGCCGATCTGGATCAGGCGCTGGGGGAGTGAGCAAGTAGTTTTCGATTCGTGTATGAAAGGGTTGGCGGGGTTGGCGGCACGTTCTTAGTTAACCGCCGAAGAGTTCAGTCTTCTGGGCGTCGGTCATATACCCAGTCTGAGTGCCGGTGAATGCGTTGATCTGAGTTTGGGTAAGGCCTTGCAGGGCATCGGTGGTAATAGCGGGGATCTGGGCCGTGGTGATTGCGGCGATCGTCGCCGTGCCGAGCGAGTCCATGTCAGCGGACGTAAGACCCTGAATGGCAGCGGACGCAATTGCGGCGAACTTAGCCGGCGAAAGCCCCGATATCTCGGTGGTTGAGAGTCCGGCAATCTCTGCCGAGGTCAGTGCTGCTATCGATGCCGATGTCAAAGCCATGAATTGTATTGACGACAGTCCAATTACGTTCTCGCTGGTCAGCGCACGCACCTGGGCGGAGCTGAGGCTGGCCAGGGTGGCGGTGCTCAGGCCGAGGATGTTGTCGCTGGTCAGCGCATTGAGCTGAGCGGTGGTGAGCGCCTTGATGTCGGCCACCGAGAGGGCGGCGATCTGGGCGCTGGTGAGGACGCCGATGTTGGTGCCGAGGGCGACGATCTGGGCGGTGCTGAGGGCGGCCACCTGGGCGGTGGTCAGGCCGCTGTCCAGGGCGGTGGTGAGAGCGGCGATGGCGGCGGTGCCGAGACCGGCGAGCTGCGCCGCCTTGAGGCTGGCGATGCTGGCGTTGACCTCGTCGGTGGTCAGGCCGGCGACGCCGGCGGTGCTGAGAGCAGTGAGGTTGGCGGTGATGGCGGCCTCGGCGTCGCCGGTCAGCGCACGCACCTGGGCGGAGCTGAGGCTGGCCAGGGTGGCGGTGCTCAGGCCGAGGATGTTGTCGCTGGTCAGCGCATTGAGCTGAGCGGTGGTGAGCGCCTTGATGTCGGCCACCGAGAGGGCGGCGATCTGGGCGCTGGTGAGGACGCCGATGTTGGTGCCGAGGGCGACGATCTGGGCGGTGCTGAGGGCGGCCACCTGGGCGGTGGTCAGGCCGCTGTCCAGGGCGGTGGTGAGAGCGGCGATGGCGGCGGTGCCGAGACCGGCGAGCTGCGCCGCCTTGAGGCTGGCGATGCTGGCGTTGACCTCGTCGGTGGTCAGGCCGGCGACGCCGGCGGTGCTGAGAGCAGTGAGGTTGGCGGTGATGGCGGCCTCGGCGTCGCCGGTCAGCGCACGCACCTGGGCGGAGCTGAGGCTGGCCAGGGTGGCGGTGCTCAGGCCGAGGATGTTGTCGCTGGTCAGCGCATTGAGCTGAGCGGTGGTGAGCGCCTTGATGTCGGCCACCGAGAGGGCGGCGATCTGGGCGCTGGTGAGGACGCCGATGTTGGTGCCGAGGGCGACGATCTGGGCGGTGCTGAGGGCGGCCACCTGGGCGGTGGTCAGGCCGCTGTCCAGGGCGGTGGTGAGAGCGGCGATGGCGGCGGTGCCGAGACCGGCGAGCTGCGCCGCCTTGAGGCTGGCGATGCTGGCGTTGACCTCGTCGGTGGTCAGGCCGGCGACGCCGGCGGTGCTGAGAGCAGTGAGGTTGGCGGTGATGGCGGCCTCGGCGCCGCCGGTCAGCGCACGCACCTGGGCGGAGCTGAGGCTGGCCAGGGTGGCGGTGCTCAGGCCGAGGATGTTGTCGCTGGTCAGCGCATTGAGCTGAGCGGTGGTGAGCGCCTTGATGTCGGCCACCGAGAGGGCGGCGATCTGGGCGCTGGTGAGGACGCCGATGTTGGTGCCGAGGGCGACGATCTGGGCGGTGCTGAGGGCGGCCACCTGGGCGGTGGTCAGGCCGCTGTCCAGGGCGGTGGTGAGAGCGGCGATGGCGGCGGTGCCGAGACCGGCGAGCTGCGCCGCCTTGAGGCTGGCGATGCTGGCGTTGACCTCGTCGGTGGTCAGGCCGGCGACGCCGGCGGTGCTGAGAGCAGTGAGGTTGGCGGTGATGGCGGCCTCGGCGTCGCCGGTCAGCGCACGCACCTGGGCGGAGCTGAGGCTGGCCAGGGTGGCGGTGCTCAGGCCGAGGATGTTGTCGCTGGTCAGCGCATTGAGCTGAGCGGTGGTGAGCGCCTTGATGTCGGCCACCGAGAGGGCGGCGATCTGGGCGCTGGTGAGGACGCCGATGTTGGTGCCGAGGGCGACGATCTGGGCGGTGCTGAGGGCGGCCACCTGGGCGGTGGTCAGGCCGCTGTCCAGGGCGGTGGTGAGAGCGGCGATGGCGGCGGTGCCGAGACCGGCGAGCTGCGCCGCCTTGAGGCTGGCGATGCTGGCGTTGACCTCGTCGGTGGTCAGGCCGGCGACGCCGGCGGTGCTGAGAGCAGTGAGGTTGGCGGTGATGGCGGCCTCGGCGTCGCCGGTCAGCGCACGCACCTGGGCGGAGCTGAGGCTGGCCAGGGTGGCGGTGCTCAGGCCGAGGATGTTGTCGCTGGTCAGCGCATTGAGCTGAGCGGTGGTGAGCGCCTTGATGTCGGCCACCGAGAGGGCGGCGATCTGGGCGCTGGTGAGGACGCCGATGTTGGTGCCGAGGGCGACGATCTGGGCGGTGCTGAGGGCGGCCACCTGGGCGGTGGTCAGGCCGCTGTCCAGGGCGGTGGTGAGAGCGGCGATGGCGGCGGTGCCGAGACCGGCGAGCTGCGCCGCCTTGAGGCTGGCGATGCTGGCGTTGACCTCGTCGGTGGTCAGGCCGGCGACGCCGGCGGTGCTGAGAGCAGTGAGGTTGGCGGTGATGGCGGCCTCGGCGTCGCCGGTCAGCGCACGCACCTGGGCGGAGCTGAGGCTGGCCAGGGTGGCGGTGCTCAGGCCGAGGATGTTGTCGCTGGTCAGCGCATTGAGCTGAGCGGTGGTGAGCGCCTTGATGTCGGCCACCGAGAGGGCGGCGATCTGGGCGCTGGTGAGGACGCCGATGTTGGTGCCGAGGGCGACGATCTGGGCGGTGCTGAGGGCGGCCACCTGGGCGGTGGTCAGGCCGCTGTCCAGGGCGGTGGTGAGAGCGGCGATGGCGGCGGTGCCGAGACCGGCGAGCTGCGCCGCCTTGAGGCTGGCGATGCTGGCGTTGACCTCGTCGGTGGTCAGGCCGGCGACGCCGGCGGTGCTGAGAGCAGTGAGGTTGGCGGTGATGGCGGCCTCGGCGTCGCCGGTCAGCGCACGCACCTGGGCGGAGCTGAGGCTGGCCAGGGTGGCGGTGCTCAGGCCGAGGATGTTGTCGCTGGTCAGCGCATTGAGCTGAGCGGTGGTGAGCGCCTTGATGTCGGCCACCGAGAGGGCGGCGATCTGGGCGCTGGTGAGGACGCCGATGTTGGTGCCGAGGGCGACGATCTGGGCGGTGCTGAGGGCGGCCACCTGGGCGGTGGTCAGGCCGCTGTCCAGGGCGGTGGTGAGAGCGGCGATGGCGGCGGTGCCGAGACCGGCGAGCTGCGCCGCCTTGAGGCTGGCGATGCTGGCGTTGACCTCGTCGGTGGTCAGGCCGGCGACGCCGGCGGTGCTGAGAGCAGTGAGGTTGGCGGTGATGGCGGCCTCGGCGTCGCCGGTCAGCGCACGCACCTGGGCGGAGCTGAGGCTGGCCAGGGTGGCGGTGCTCAGGCCGAGGATGTTGTCGCTGGTCAGCGCATTGAGCTGAGCGGTGGTGAGCGCCTTGATGTCGGCCACCGAGAGGGCGGCGATCTGGGCGCTGGTGAGGACGCCGATGTTGGTGCCGAGGGCGACGATCTGGGCGGTGCTGAGGGCGGCCACCTGGGCGGTGGTCAGGCCGCTGTCCAGGGCGGTGGTGAGAGCGGCGATGGCGGCGGTGCCGAGACCGGCGAGCTGCGCCGCCTTGAGGCTGGCGATGCTGGCGTTGACCTCGTCGGTGGTCAGGCCGGCGACGCCGGCGGTGCTGAGAGCAGTGAGGTTGGCGGTGATGGCGGCCTCGGCGTCGCCGGTCAGCGCACGCACCTGGGCGGAGCTGAGGCTGGCCAGGGTGGCGGTGCTCAGGCCGAGGATGTTGTCGCTGGTCAGCGCATTGAGCTGAGCGGTGGTGAGCGCCTTGATGTCGGCCACCGAGAGGGCGGCGATCTGGGCGCTGGTGAGGACGCCGATGTTGGTGCCGAGGGCGACGATCTGGGCGGTGCTGAGGGCGGCCACCTGGGCGGTGGTCAGGCCGCTGTCCAGGGCGGTGGTGAGAGCGGCGATGGCGGCGGTGCCGAGACCGGCGAGCTGCGCCGCCTTGAGGCTGGCGATGCTGGCGTTGACCTCGTCGGTGGTCAGGCCGGCGACGCCGGCGGTGCTGAGAGCAGTGAGGTTGGCGGTGATGGCGGCCTCGGCGTCGCCGGTCAGCGCACGCACCTGGGCGGAGCTGAGGCTGGCCAGGGTGGCGGTGCTCAGGCCGAGGATGTTGTCGCTGGTCAGCGCATTGAGCTGAGCGGTGGTGAGCGCCTTGATGTCGGCCACCGAGAGGGCGGCGATCTGGGCGCTGGTGAGGACGCCGATGTTGGTGCCGAGGGCGACGATCTGGGCGGTGCTGAGGGCGGCCACCTGGGCGGTGGTCAGGCCGCTGTCCAGGGCGGTGGTGAGAGCGGCGATGGCGGCGGTGCCGAGACCGGCGAGCTGCGCCGCCTTGAGGCTGGCGATGCTGGCGTTGACCTCGTCGGTGGTCAGGCCGGCGACGCCGGCGGTGCTGAGAGCAGTGAGGTTGGCGGTGATGGCGGCCTCGGCGTCGCCGGTCAGCGCACGCACCTGGGCGGAGCTGAGGCTGGCCAGGGTGGCGGTGCTCAGGCCGAGGATGTTGTCGCTGGTCAGCGCATTGAGCTGAGCGGTGGTGAGCGCCTTGATGTCGGCCACCGAGAGGGCGGCGATCTGGGCGCTGGTGAGGACGCCGATGTTGGTGCCGAGGGCGACGATCTGGGCGGTGCTGAGGGCGGCCACCTGGGCGGTGGTCAGGCCGCTGTCCAGGGCGGTGGTGAGAGCGGCGATGGCGGCGGTGCCGAGACCGGCGAGCTGCGCCGCCTTGAGGCTGGCGATGCTGGCGTTGACCTCGTCGGTGGTCAGGCCGGCGACGCCGGCGGTGCTGAGAGCAGTGAGGTTGGCGGTGATGGCGGCCTCGGCGTCGCCGGTCAGCGCACGCACCTGGGCGGAGCTGAGGCTGGCCAGGGTGGCGGTGCTCAGGCCGAGGATGTTGTCGCTGGTCAGCGCATTGAGCTGAGCGGTGGTGAGCGCCTTGATGTCGGCCACCGAGAGGGCGGCGATCTGGGCGCTGGTGAGGACGCCGATGTTGGTGCCGAGGGCGACGATCTGGGCGGTGCTGAGGGCGGCCACCTGGGCGGTGGTCAGGCCGCTGTCCAGGGCGGTGGTGAGAGCGGCGATGGCGGCGGTGCCGAGACCGGCGAGCTGCGCCGCCTTGAGGCTGGCGATGCTGGCGTTGACCTCGTCGGTGGTCAGGCCGGCGACGCCGGCGGTGCTGAGAGCAGTGAGGTTGGCGGTGATGGCGGCCTCGGCGTCGCCGGTCAGCGCACGCACCTGGGCGGAGCTGAGGCTGGCCAGGGTGGCGGTGCTCAGGCCGAGGATGTTGTCGCTGGTCAGCGCATTGAGCTGAGCGGTGGTGAGCGCCTTGATGTCGGCCACCGAGAGGGCGGCGATCTGGGCGCTGGTGAGGACGCCGATGTTGGTGCCGAGGGCGACGATCTGGGCGGTGCTGAGGGCGGCCACCTGGGCGGTGGTCAGGCCGCTGTCCAGGGCGGTGGTGAGAGCGGCGATGGCGGCGGTGCCGAGACCGGCGAGCTGCGCCGCCTTGAGGCTGGCGATGCTGGCGTTGACCTCGTCGGTGGTCAGGCCGGCGACGCCGGCGGTGCTGAGAGCAGTGAGGTTGGCGGTGATGGCGGCCTCGGCGTCGCCGGTCAGCGCACGCACCTGGGCGGAGCTGAGGCTGGCCAGGGTGGCGGTGCTCAGGCCGAGGATGTTGTCGCTGGTCAGCGCATTGAGCTGAGCGGTGGTGAGCGCCTTGATGTCGGCCACCGAGAGGGCGGCGATCTGGGCGCTGGTGAGGACGCCGATGTTGGTGCCGAGGGCGACGATCTGGGCGGTGCTGAGGGCGGCCACCTGGGCGGTGGTCAGGCCGCTGTCCAGGGCGGTGGTGAGAGCGGCGATGGCGGCGGTGCCGAGACCGGCGAGCTGCGCCGCCTTGAGGCTGGCGATGCTGGCGTTGACCTCGTCGGTGGTCAGGCCGGCGACGCCGGCGGTGCTGAGAGCAGTGAGGTTGGCGGTGATGGCGGCCTCGGCGTCGCCGGTCAGCGCACGCACCTGGGCGGAGCTGAGGCTGGCCAGGGTGGCGGTGCTCAGGCCGAGGATGTTGTCGCTGGTCAGCGCATTGAGCTGAGCGGTGGTGAGCGCCTTGATGTCGGCCACCGAGAGGGCGGCGATCTGGGCGCTGGTGAGGACGCCGATGTTGGTGCCGAGGGCGACGATCTGGGCGGTGCTGAGGGCGGCCACCTGGGCGGTGGTCAGGCCGCTGTCCAGGGCGGTGGTGAGAGCGGCGATGGCGGCGGTGCCGAGACCGGCGAGCTGCGCCGCCTTGAGGCTGGCGATGCTGGCGTTGACCTCGTCGGTGGTCAGGCCGGCGACGCCGGCGGTGCTGAGAGCAGTGAGGTTGGCGGTGATGGCGGCCTCGGCGTCGCCGGTCAGCGCACGCACCTGGGCGGAGCTGAGGCTGGCCAGGGTGGCGGTGCTCAGGCCGAGGATGTTGTCGCTGGTCAGCGCATTGAGCTGAGCGGTGGTGAGCGCCTTGATGTCGGCCACCGAGAGGGCGGCGATCTGGGCGCTGGTGAGGACGCCGATGTTGGTGCCGAGGGCGACGATCTGGGCGGTGCTGAGGGCGGCCACCTGGGCGGTGGTCAGGCCGCTGTCCAGGGCGGTGGTGAGAGCGGCGATGGCGGCGGTGCCGAGACCGGCGAGCTGCGCCGCCTTGAGGCTGGCGATGCTGGCGTTGACCTCGTCGGTGGTCAGGCCGGCGACGCCGGCGGTGCTGAGAGCAGTGAGGTTGGCGGTGATGGCGGCCTCGGCGCCGCCGGTCAGCGCACGCACCTGGGCGGAGCTGAGGCTGGCCAGGGTGGCGGTGCTCAGGCCGAGGATGTTGTCGCTGGTCAGCGCATTGAGCTGAGCGGTGGTGAGCGCCTTGATGTCGGCCACCGAGAGGGCGGCGATCTGGGCGCTGGTGAGGACGCCGATGTTGGTGCCGAGGGCGACGATCTGGGCGGTGCTGAGGGCGGCCACCTGGGCGGTGGTCAGGCCGCTGTCCAGGGCGGTGGTGAGAGCGGCGATGGCGGCGGTGCCGAGACCGGCGAGCTGCGCCGCCTTGAGGCTGGCGATGCTGGCGTTGACCTCGTCGGTGGTCAGGCCGGCGACGCCGGCGGTGCTGAGAGCAGTGAGGTTGGCGGTGATGGCGGCCTCGGCGTCGCCGGTCAGCGCACGCACCTGGGCGGAGTTGAGGCTGGCCAGGGTGGCGGTGCTCAGGCCGAGGATGTTGTCGCTGGTCAGCGCATTGAGCTGAGCGGTGGTGAGCGCCTTGATGTCGGCCACCGAGAGGGCGGCGATCTGGGCGCTGGTGAGGACGCCGATGTTGGTGCCGAGGGCGACGATCTGGGCGGTGCTGAGGGCGGCCACCTGGGCGGTGGTCAGGCCGCTGTCCAGGGCGGTGGTGAGAGCGGCGATGGCGGCGGTGCCGAGACCGGCGAGCTGCGCCGCCTTGAGGCTGGCGATGCTGGCGTTGACCTCGTCGGTGGTCAGGCCGGCGACGCCGGCGGTGCTGAGAGCAGTGAGGTTGGCGGTGATGGCGGCCTCGGCGTCGCCGGTCAGCGCACGCACCTGGGCGGAGCTGAGGCTGGCCAGGGTGGCGGTGCTCAGGCCGAGGATGTTGTCGCTGGTCAGCGCATTGAGCTGAGCGGTGGTGAGCGCCTTGATGTCGGCCACCGAGAGGGCGGCGATCTGGGCGCTGGTGAGGACGCCGATGTTGGTGCCGAGGGCGACGATCTGGGCGGTGCTGAGGGCGGCCACCTGGGCGGTGGTCAGGCCGCTGTCCAGGGCGGTGGTGAGAGCGGCGATGGCGGCGGTGCCGAGACCGGCGAGCTGCGCCGCCTTGAGGCTGGCGATGCTGGCGTTGACCTCGTCGGTGGTCAGGCCGGCGACGCCGGCGGTGCTGAGAGCAGTGAGGTTGGCGGTGATGGCGGCCTCGGCGTCGCCGGTCAGCGCACGCACCTGGGCGGAGCTGAGGCTGGCCAGGGTGGCGGTGCTCAGGCCGAGGATGTTGTCGCTGGTCAGCGCATTGAGCTGAGCGGTGGTGAGCGCCTTGATGTCGGCCACCGAGAGGGCGGCGATCTGGGCGCTGGTGAGGACGCCGATGTTGGTGCCGAGGGCGACGATCTGGGCGGTGCTGAGGGCGGCCACCTGGGCGGTGGTCAGGCCGCTGTCCAGGGCGGTGGTGAGAGCGGCGATGGCGGCGGTGCCGAGACCGGCGAGCTGCGCCGCCTTGAGGCTGGCGATGCTGGCGTTGACCTCGTCGGTGGTCAGGCCGGCGACGCCGGCGGTGCTGAGAGCAGTGAGGTTGGCGGTGATGGCGGCCTCGGCGTCGCCGGTCAGCGCACGCACCTGGGCGGAGCTGAGGCTGGCCAGGGTGGCGGTGCTGAGGCCGGGGATGTTGTCGCTGGTCAGGGCGGCGAGCTGAGCGGTGGTGAGCGCCTTGATGTCGGCCACCGAGAGGGCGGCGATCTGGGC
>CAVWVL010000004.1:0-288317 GCA_963758415.1 uncultured Alphaproteobacteria bacterium
TCTAAGACCTTTGCCTCGACTACCGCGCCACCTTCTGGTAGCAGTGGGCTCGACCGTCATCAGCGGGAATTGCCGCCAACCGTTCAGTTGTCGGCTTTTTTATGGTCCTATCTGGAACCTCTTGGTATACGCAACTATTCCGGTGAACAGGACTTACTCGTTCAAGAACATTCTTGGTAAAATGGTTGACCGCGCGCTATCGGTAGCTAAGTATCGAGCACATGGAGACGCAAAGATCGCATCGAGGTCACGCGCATCAAGCTGATGCTGGCCGCGCATCACGCTCCCTCGTGTACTGAATGCGTTGCCATTGGCGAGCACATCTCGCGCCATCTCGAACGAAAGCAAATCCCCGCAACGGCTTGCAACGCTATGCGCGGGCAGCATTCGGCCATGACGCAGAATATCTCCTCCGCTTCATCCGTCTGTTCCTTTATCACCACGAACTGCCCGATGCGCGGGTTCCGGCAACGCAAGTTTTTCCTGGGTCAATCTCTATGGCCATGAGCCACAGCGCAGCAACGCTCTTCTCAACTCAACCTGTTTGACGGCGTGCCGGGCATTCAGGCCGCGAGCCATCGCCAGGCCATGGCCAATCGTGCAGACCGCCAACGAGGCCGTGTGCATCACCCCCAGCGTGGCATCGGCGAGCGAGGCGATACGTTTGGCGTGCAGGCCCGGCCCCAGCACCTCGTCCAGCAACTGATGCACCTGCTGACCGGAGAATGTCTTGCACGCACTCATGGCCGGCTCCGCGAATTGAAGGAGACGTCAGCCTGAAGGTGCGCATCATGCCGGGGAATCCCGCTCAGCCAGAAAGCAACAAACGAACCCGGCGAGCGTCACCAGGATTCGTTTCCATAAGGTTTCGGCCTTTCCTGATTTTTTCCTTACGCCACGCTGAAGTCAGCAAAATGAGGGGAGCGCCGAGCCTCCGGCCATGTGATCCGTCCGGCGCAACGGCACGAGAAGATTTTGATGTTCACCCAGTCAATGCACTATCGGTACTTCGCTGATGCGGTGCAAGACCCCGCCACCATGACCTCATCGGCCTCAAACCAAGTGCGCCGCAACGGACGCGAGCCGAAACCGAAACCCGCTCCCACTACTAGGCTCCGGACTCGATTATGCCCACCAGCGCATGATCGATGCCAAGATGACGGTTGCGCGGAAATTTCGGGCGAGTTTGTCGTATCTTGTGGCGACTCGGCGCCAGTCCTTCAGATGTGAGAACGCCCGTTCGATGATGTTCCGCCCCTCATAGGTGTTCTCATCGAACGGATGCAGTCGCTTGCGACTGGGATTTTGCTTGATGACCGGTGTGGTGCCGCGGTCGGCCAGGAACTGGCGGAAAGCATCGCTATCATAGGCGGCATCGCCCAAAAGCGATTTGGCCGGCGGCAACGGCTTCATGAGCGCGGCCGCCGGGCGTATGTCGTGGCGATTTCCACCGGTCAAATCGAACGCAATGATCCGTCCCTCGCCATCGACCACGGCGTGGATCTTGGTCGTCCGACCGCCCCGGCTGCGCCCGATGGCCTGCTCCCGCTCCCCCCTTTTCCGCCGGCCGCGCAGCGGTGTGCCTTCGCCGTGGTGCTGTCGATACACTGAGTGTCCGCGGCGTCGTGCTGCACCAGATCGTCCAGGATGCGTTGCCAGATACCGGCCTTCGCCCAGCGGTTGAACCGGTTGTAGATGGTCGTGTAGGCGCCATACTCCGACGGGCAGTCGCGCCAGCGACAGCCAGTCTTCAACACATGAATGATGCCGCTGATGACCTCGCGGTTCCGACGTGGCTTCACCCCCCGACGATACATTGGTATCGAGGCCTCGATCGAAGCCTATTGCTCGTCGCTCAGCCAGAACAGGTTCGACATCGTCGCGCGCTCCCTCAATGTGGAAGCTTCGAATTGAACCCGGTGGAGTCACGTCAAGCAGAAATTGGGTTCAGAGCCTAAACCGACGTCTACACGGCGCGCAGCAAAACCTTCGATGCCCCGCTGAAATCGTACTCGTTGTCCGGGTATGTGGTGCCTGGCACTGGCAACGCGCGTTGGCGTGAAAGCCCATTCTGGCCAATTTATCTGTCCTACCTGATCCTCTACGTAGATCCAGACTATCGCTACGCCCTGGTCGGTTTTCCTGGTCGAAACTTTGGCTGGATCCTCGCGAGGCAGCCAGAGATCGACGACCTGAAATACCAATCGTTGCTCGATCAATTCAAGGACCACGGCTATGATACGAGCCTCTTTCGACGCGTTCCACAAAGCGCATCGGAGATAGGCAAAACGGCTTCCAATAGGCCGGCACCTCTGACGCTTTGAAGTCCCCCGAACAGCCGATATAGGGGCAGGATGGATCTCCCTGGTCGAGGAATTCGCCAGCATGTTAGGATGCGTTTGCTGACCATGGCGGGTTTGCTCAAATCCATGGACGCCCTTCGCGTTGGCCTCCGATGAACGAGGATGGAAAACCGCTCAAGACCCTGTTTGAGGATGCGGCCCGCGCCCGTCGCTGGGCTCTTCTTCTCGGGGCGATCTGGCTGCGCTGGAGCTTGAGAGGTGCGCTGAACAAATGGAGGCCGCGCCGCGTTGGCGCGCGAATAGACCAGCGGTTGTGTTTTCCCTTGTGGGTTTCGTGTCAGCGGATCCGGGCGGAGACTGGCACGCCGAGACCTGTCATCCGGTTGCGCACGTTGCATCCGACTTTCGCCTCGGTCCGCTGATTTGGGTAAACTCCGCGCGTGAAGTCGTCGACCGATGATGGTCTTGTAGCGAAACATTGTCGTCTCAACCAAACCCCGCCTCTTATAGTCCGAGCTTCGCTGCAAACTCATGCGTCATGCTCTGCGATGGTCGCGAGATGTTTGTTCCGCTGTGTTGCTGTCGTCACTCGGAACAGAGGCAGCACGCGATCACCAGGCCGCCCTGCCGCTTGGTGTGCTGGCCAGGTCGAACTGAAAATCGGACGGCAACACCTTCCAGTTCAACTACGGATCCTCCGTTCGCTATTCCGCTTTTATGAAGGAACGAAACTGTCGTTCCGGTCGCGGCGGATCGGGCGCTCGGCTGACCCGTTCCCGGCAGGCCGGCCGCGCCAGGGCCTGGGCCATCATTCCGCCGTCTCCGCCGGCCGCCGCAGCCGGTACAGGCCGACGTCCAGGGTGCCGGTGCGAAACCCCGCCTCGCAATATGACAAATAATACTCCCATTTGCGCTGGAACCGGTCATCGAAACCCATCGAGCGCAGGCGAGGCCACGCTGCCTGAAATCTGGTTCGCCAGTCGGCCAGGGTGCGGGCGTAGCTCATTCCGAACGTTCTTACGCCGTCCAGCAGCAGTCCTGCCGCGGCGATCCGAGACCGCATCACGGCGTCCGACGGCAACATCCCGCCCGGAAAAATGTGCCGCTGGATGAAGTCCGCACTGGTCTCGTAGGCGGCGTAGCGATCCTCGGCCATGGTGATGACCTGAAGCACGGCGATGCCACCTGGACGCAACCGGTTTCGGATGGTGTCGAAGTAGAGCGGCCAATACTCCTTCCCCACCGCCTCAAGCATTTCGATGGAGACGATACGATCGTGGGTTCCGTCAACCTCCCTGTAGTCCCGCAGAAGCAGTTCGATCGATCCGGGTGAACAGTCGTCGCCCAGGCGTTCGCGCGCATGGTTCAGTTGTGCCGGCGACAGGGTCAGACCCGTGACATGGCACCCGCACTCACGCGCCAGCCGTTCCGCCAGCCCGCCCCAGCCGCAGCCGATTTCGAGAACTCGCTCACCGCCAGACAGCGCGAGTGTCTCCATCACGATGTCTTGCTTGGCCGTCTGTGCTTGTTCCAGATCCATTCCTTCGTGCTCGTAGAAGCCCGATGAATAGGTCATCCCCTGGTCCAGCCAGGTCGCGTAGAACGCATTGCCGAGATCGTAATGCGCCTGGATGTTGCGCTGGCTTCGGCGTTTTGTGTTGCTCCGTCGCAAATGCAACAAACGGTTCGTGAGCCGAGCGAAGCGAGTGCCATTTAGGGACGGCATCATCGTCTCGTGATTACGCCCGGCAAACTCGATGAGTGCCGGCAGATGCGGCGTGGACCAGTCACCATCAATGTACGATTCGGCAAAAGCGATGTCACCGCCTAGCACCAATCGCCGCACCGCGCGCCAGCGCTTCAGGTCGAGGCGGGCGCTGGGACCGGGACGCGGCCCGACGCAATGGATTGCCTCGCCGGACGGTGTCTTGATCAGGATCTGGCCATATTCGACCTGCCGTGCAAGATGCATCAGGAAACGCCGAGCGAACGACAAGCGCATGCCGCGGGAGGCGGACGAGCCAGCTTGGGTTGCGGAAAGCGTAACAGTTTCAGGCATTACCTGCTTACCTCATCCTGCTTTCACCGGTATAGGCGCTGCTTCAAGCCGCACCGTATGGCCGTGCTCCATGAAGCTGACGGCACATTTTGGCGCGGCGGGGCGGGGGTAGGGACGCAGCCCTTTGATCCACAGACGCGCCGCTTGCCAGTGGATCGCGGAAATCACCTTCAGCGTCAGTAGCGGCGTGCCGAAGAAAATCCGCAGCAGGGCAGCGTCGTTCAGTTCCCGTCGCCGCATCGCGAGAACCGCGACGATCAGGGGCCCGTCCGAGTCGCCGCCGCGGATCGCAAGGCTAATGCGCTCATCCGGCGCGTGAATACGGAAGTCGTAACGCATGTGCATCGCCATGAAGGGCGAGACATGGAAGATCTTGGCGCAGGTCTGGTTGATATTCGCCGGTCCGTCATCCTCACTGACTGGGATCAGATAGGTATGACGCTCCCCGAACGTGTTATGCACTTCATGGAGCAGCGCGGCGAGGCCACCATCCTTGCGGTAACAGAACCAGACGCTGATTGGATTGAATCCGTAACCCAGCACCCGGGGCATCGCCAGCAGCCGGATCGGCCCACCATCGAGGTCGACGCCAGCGCGGGCGAGATGGCCCTCGGCCCACGCTCGCAACGATTTGCCGGAACCATCGGCATGATCCCGCTCATCGAAGCCGAACAAATTGAACCGCCGGTACGAAAGCAGGCGCAACCGCGCGCAAAGTGTGGGTATTTCGTCGATATCCAGCAACAAGGAGAACAGGCGATAACGCAACCGGTGGCGCTTCGGGCGCAGCCGGCGATGCGTTACGATTCCGACATAAATGGCCGATGCCGCCGGCGAAGTTCCAAGCGAAACGGGCTGAGTAGGCTCCGTCATACGCTCGTTCTCAATGGGGTCGCGCGGCGGTCGCTGGTATCAAGCTGGATACGCCCCAACTCGTTCGGCACCCGCCACGGCCGCCGCACACCGCCAAGCTGCTCGGCGACAGCAAGACCTGCCTGCAGCCCGTCTTCATGAAATCCGGCGCCGAAATGCGCCCCACAGAACCACACCCCGCCATCGCCTTGCAACGACCACAGTCGCCTCTGAGCGCGGATGGCGGCTGCGTCAAACACCGGATGCTCGTAGACTTGGCTTTGCAGCAAGGTTCCCGGACGCGGTGGCCGGGGCGGATTGAGCGTAACGAAATAATCAGTGTTGCCCCGCAGCCGCTGCAAGCGGTTCATCCAGTAGGTCACGCAAGGGCGCGTATCCTGGTGCCTGATGCCGGAGCGGCCGAGGAAGTTCCAGCTCGCCCACACATCGCGCCGTCTCGGCATCAACGTTTCGTCGGTGTGCAGCACCGCCAGATTATGCGTATAGCGGAACGCTCCTAGTAACGCTTGCTCCTTCTGTGCCGTCGCCTGTCCAAGCAGTGCCAGTGCCTGGTCGGCGTGGCAGGCCAGCACGACGTGATCATGGCGATATGTATCTGAGACGGAATGAACACGCACGCCGCGATCGAGCCGCTCGACTGCCAGCACCTGCCGGTTGGTATGTATCCGACCGGCAAGAGTTTGGGTCAGGCGCGCAATGTATTCCCGGCTGCCGCCTTGCACGGTGCGCCAGACGGGACGGCCGGAGATCTTCAGCAGTCCATGATTGTCGCAAAAGCGAATGAACGCGGCCGCCGGCTGCAGACCTGCATCCGCCGGTGGACATGACCAGATCGCCGCCGCCATCGGTAGCAGGTGATGGTCTCGAAGGCCAGCACCATAGCGTCGCTCGGAAAGATAGGCATCCAGTGAAATCAGATTGTGCTCCAATCCCTCAAGCTCGCCGGGCGCTTCACGGTAGAAACGTGCGACGTCGAGCAACATACCCCAGAATCTGGGCCGTATCAGGTTGCGCCTCTGCGCGAACAGCCCGGCCAGATCAGTGCCGGCATATTCCAGCCACCCGTCATCAAGCGACACCGCAAAGGACATTTCCGAGGCGTGCGTCGGCACGTTAAGATGCCGAAACAGAGCGGTCAGGTTTGGGTAGGTGGTTTCGTTGTAGACGATGAATCCGGTATCAACCTGCAGGTTACCCTCGGCGGAAGCGACATTCACGGTGTTGGCGTGGCCGCCAACTCGATCCGCGCTTTCGTATACTGTAACGTTATGGCGCTTGGCCAGAAGCCAAGCGCAGGCCAGGCCGGCGATGCCGCTGCCGATCACCGCGATATCAAGCGGCGCCCGATCGTCCGGTCGTTCCCGCGTCTCTGTATTCCGCATCACTGTTCCGTCCACCGACCAGGGACATGCCGATACGCCGTCCCGTCGACGGGGGGTGTCCCTAACCCTTCAAACGAGACCGATGTCTCGCTGGATCACTCCGGCTTTCGATATGATCCAAACGTCGTCGCGTCGCGTTGTGTGTATTAGCGTCCCGCTCCGCGGCCGGAGCGGATGATGGCACCGGGGCGACAAAGGTTTGAGGCAAAATGATTATATTGATCGTCGCGCAGGGCGTGGGACTGAGCCTGGCGATGACGGCGGCCTGGAAATTCCAGCAACGGCTGGGCAATGCCGGCTGGGTGGACGTATTCTGGACTTTCGCCACCGGAGCGGTGGCGGTCGTGGCTGCCTTATGGCCCCTGCCCGGGGCGGAGGATTTTCCAGCGCGGCGATATCTCGTGGCTGCGCTGGCCGCGCTATGGGCGATCCGGCTCGGTTTGCATTTGCGCGCCCGCGTGCTGCATCGACCCGAGGACGCGCGCTATGCCGGATTTCGCCGGGACTGGGGCGCGCGGTTTCAGACCCGCCTTTTCTGGTTCCTCCAGATCCAGGCCGTTGCCGCGTGGCCACTTGCCGTCGCGATCATGCTCGCCGCGCGGAACCCGGCGCCCGTCCCCCGCGCGACCGATTTCGTGGCGATGGCGGTTATCGCGAGTGCCCTCATCGGCGAGATGCTCGCGGACCGACAGCTCGCCCAATTCGTGGCTGATCCCGGTAACACCGGACGCGTGTGCGATCGTGGCCTATGGGCCTGGTCCAGGCATCCGAACTACTTCTTCGAGTTCCTGGGCTGGTGTGCCTGGCCGCTGTTCGCGTTCAATGCAGCTTGGCCGCTCGGCTGGCTCGCGTTGGGGGCGCCTGTCTTGATGTACTGGCTGCTCGTGTATGTCTCAGGTATTCCACCACTGGAGCAAGTGATGCTGGCATCACGCGGCGACGCCTATCGTGCCTACCAGAGTCGCACCAGCGCTTTTCTTCCCCTCCCACCGCGAAGCGAGGCCGGCACATGAACGTCATCGCTACCACCACATCGGTGCTGGAGCGTATTCCACTCCCCGATCATGTGCTTCGCTTCGGCATATCGCGCCTCGTCGGGCGCACGCACCGGCGGATGTCCACGGCGCAGCCTGATATCGAAACGATATTTGCCGCCGGAATGGGGGCGCATCCGATCGCGGAACACGCGGACACGGCGAATGCTCAGCACTATGAGTTGCCCGAGGCCTTCTTTGGCCTCGTGCTTGGTCCGCGACGCAAATACTCAAGCTGCTTGTACGTGACTGTGGACGATACGCTGGAGCAGGCTGAAGCGAACGCCCTGGCGGAGACCTGCGCGCATGCCGATTTGCGCGACGGACAGGACATTTTGGAACTTGGTTGTGGCTGGGGTTCACTCACACTATGGATGGCATCGCACTATCCGAGCGCGCGGATCACGGCGGTATCCAATTCGGCTTCGCAGCGCTCGTTCATTACGGCCACGGCGCGTGCCCGCGGACTGACCAATCTTGCGGTGATCACGGCGGATATGAACGAGTTCGATGCCGTTGGACGATTCGACCGCGTCGTGTCGGTCGAGATGTTCGAGCATATGGCGAACTGGGATGCGTTGCTGCATCGTGTGCGTGGCTGGTTAAACGCTGACGGGCGACTGTTTCTCCACGTTTTCTCGCACGCCGCGGCACCCTATCGTTTCGACCAAAACGATCCGGCGGACTGGATCGCCCGGCATTTCTTCACCGGCGGCATCATGCCCAGTCACGGGCTACCGAGCCGATGGCCGCATCTGTTCGCGGTGGAGGAGGAATGGCGGTGGGACGGCGTGCATTACCAGCACACCGCCGAGGCATGGCTGGCGAACTATGACAGAAACGCTGCCGAAATCATGCCAATCCTGCGTGATGTGTACGGTCAGCATGCGCGGCTTTGGCAGCGTCGCTGGCGGCTGTTCTTCCTGGCCGTCGCCGGTCTGTTCGGCCATGCGGAGGGCACCGCCTGGGGGGTCAGTCACTATCGGATGGCACCCCGGATATGAAATGAAACGCCTGTTCGCGGTCGCGCGACGTTACGCCGCGGCCGACGATCCACGGGTGGCGGCGGCCAATTTCGTGGCACTGGTCCTGGCGTGGAACACTCCGTTCTATCCTTTGTATCTCGTCGGCACGGCCGGCGCGGCGATGCGAAGCGCGGCGTGGCTGACGCTGTGCGTCTTCCCGGTCTTTCTCCTGGTGCCGCTTATTACGAAATGGCACAATCTTTACGGTCGCGTGCTTCTGATGATCGCGGGCATCGGCAACACTCTGTTCTGTACCTGGCTGCTCGGCGAGGCATCCGGCACACAATTGTTTCTGTTGCCATGCATCACGCTGGCCGCGCTGGTGTTCCGGCGGACCGAACCGATAGCGCTGTTCAGTATGATCGCGTTACCAATCCTGGTCGGCGTGTCGCTGAATGGGCTCTATCCGATCTCACCCTTCGTCTGTTCCGGTGAGTCCTGTGGCAAGATTGTCTGGCTGAACGCGATCAGCGTCGCGGTGCTGGCGGCGTTTCTGGGCCTTCTGGCCACTGGCATGGCGGAACGACCGGCGAAGGTCATGGCGAGGAACGCCAACGCTTCACCCCCGCCCCCGTAACAGATGCAACGGCTGTCACAACAGCGCCCCACGCCATATCGGTGACTGTCAGTTGCCAAGTCCAAACCCGCAGCACGGCGTCGTTAGTGAGGTCGTAGGTGCCATAAGCGCACAGGCCGAAGAACGCACCATACACGGCGGCGGCGCCAAGGTTTCTGCCCACGCGCGGCAGCACAAACGCCACGATGCCGGCGACGTAAAGCAAATAAAACAGCACGGCCGGAACGATCCGAACCGTGTCGAGCATAGCGCCGTCAAGCACCGCCGTATAGAACGTTCCGGCCACGAGGCCAAGCCAGATGGTATCGAGGACGAGAAATACGACGAGTGTGGACAGATAGGTCATTGCGAGCGTCACGTTTCGATCCTTATGAATCCACCTCGGATTGGATTGTTAACGCGTCGCGTGCTTCCGCGGATGCATGCGGACTTGCGCCACGCCTGCGCCCACGTCCATGCAATGGTTCTGTCTGCGTGATCTTCGGCAGGAACCCGGGACCCGAGCGCCGAAGATGCTCCCACAGCGCCTGGGCGGCCGGAAGCAGGCGCCTCTCGCTTCGTCGCACCGCAAACCACTGGCGGACGATCGGCAATCCCTCGACGTCCAGTGCGACAAGACGCCCGGCCGTCAGCTCCGCCACGGCGACGTGAGCGGAGATCAATGCCACCCCCATGCCCGCCATGACGGCATGTTTGATCGCCTCGTTGCTGCCGATTTCCGTCCGCGCTCCCGTTCCTGCTCCTTCTGGAAGGTTCGCCGCCGCGAGCAATCCAAGCATCAATGCCCGCGTCCCCGATCCCGGTTCGCGCAACAGCAACGTCTCCCGGCCGATATCGCCCAGCGCGATGTTGCGCCGTTTCGCGAGCCAATGGTCCGGTGCTGCAATGATCACGTGCGGATGGTCGCCGATGATGGCCCGCTCGATCGGAAAATGCTCGGGCGGATACCCCATCAGAGCCAAGTCCAGATTGAACTTTTCCAGGCCGGCGATCATTTCCGACCGGTTTCCGACCAGCATCCGGATCTCGACCATTGGATTGGCCCGCTGAAACGCGGCCAGTGCAAACGGTGCGAAATATTGCGCGGTGCTGATCACCCCGATTGACACCCGTCCGCCACCCATGCCACGCAAAGCGTCAACCGCGGTTGCGCAATCGGTCAGCGCGGCTTCAATCCGGTCGAGCGCTGTCAAGACTTCACGGCCAGCTTCGGTCGGCCGCATACCCGTCGGGGTCCGCTCGTAAAGCGGCACTCCGCCCAGTGCCTCCTCCAGCAATTGAAGCTGCTGTGATACCGCGGGAGGCGTCAGATACAGCAGCTGCGCGGCGGCTGAAATGCTTTTGGCACTGGTCACGGCGCCGAGCGCGCGCAACTGACGCAGGGACGTTCGGCGTGGAAAATTTACAAGATTTTCTTTCATCGACAAAAATAATAAAGGAATTTCTTTCTTCCGCCAAGTCACCTAAGCGTACCTCCAACGGCGGAACGGTCCCCACCGCGAGTGGCCAACTTCTGCCAGGAGGAAAACCAGTGACGACGCTTCAGGATCATCTTGCCGCCTGGTCGCTGGACCGAAACGATCGTAAAGCTGTCGCCGACACTGTGGCGGCCGTTGCGGAAGCAGGCGCGCAGCTCGCCGCGGTGATCTCTTTGGGGCCGCTGGCTGGCGACCCCATGCCGATCGCCGGACCGGGCGTGTGCGGCGATCGTCAGACAGCCCACGAACGTCGCGCCAGCAACCTGTTCGCCGATCGCCTGCGTCATGCTCCGGTCGCGGCGATCGCTGCAAAAGGCGCGGCGGAAGCTCTCGATTCTCGATCCCGGCCGCCCCATCGTCGTGGCGATCGACCCGTCGGACGGGGTTGGCAATGTAACCATCAACGCGCCCTCGGGCACCGTGTTCTCGTTGCTGCCGACGATCTCGTCCGCGTTGCCCGAGGTCAGCTTTCTGGCTCCTGGCACCGAACAGTGCGCCGCCGGATTTATCCTCTACGGCCCCCACACTTCTCTGGTGCTGACTTTGGGCGATGGCGTCAGCGTGTTTACGCTGGAGCCGCGGACCGCGAATTTCGTGCTGACCGGCGCCGCGGTCAGCGTGCCGCTCGGGCGACGCGAATACGCCATAAACGCATCGAACGGCCGCCATTGGCCGCTGGCCATCCGTGCTTTCGTCGAGGAATGTGTCGCCGGCGCCGACGGTCCCCGAGGCGTGGACTACAACACCCGCTGGCTCGGCGCAGTCGTCTCGGAGGCATATCGGATATTGGCCCAGGGCGGGATCTATCTGTATCCGGGCGACGCGAGGCCGGGCTTCCGACGCGGCCGCCTGCAACTGCTGCACGAGGCCAACCCGATCGCCATGCTGATCGAGCAGGCGGGCGGTGCCGCGACCGATGGCTTCCGCCGCATTCTCGACCTCGTGCCCAACGCCATGGACGAGCATGTGCCGATGATTTTCGGCTCTCGCGACAAGGTTGCGCGGGTTATGGAACTATATGCCGCCGGCGTCCCGCAGGCTGGACAGCGACCTTTGTTCGCCACCCGCGGCCTGTTCAAGTCCTGACCGGAGAGGCCGCCGGGAATGTCGATAAAGCATCCGATCATTTCGGTTACCGGATCGTCCGGAGCCGGCACGACAACCGTCAGATCGACGTTCGAGCGGATATTCCTTCGCGAGCGCATCCAGGCGGCGTGGATTGAAGGCGACGCATTCCATCGTTACGGCCGTGACGATATGCGGCGGGCGATGGCGGAAGCAGGCGCATTGGGGAACAACCACTTCAGCCATTTCGGCCCGGAAGCAAATCTGTTGCTTGAACTCGAGCAAGTGTTCGCGGAGTATGGCCGCGATGGCTCGGGTTATACCCGGCACTATGTGCATGACGACGCGGAGGCGCAGCGTTTCGGCGCTCCACCAGGAACATTCACCGAGTGGGAACCGTTTTCCGGCCGGAAGCAACGTGCTGTTTTACGAGGGACTGCACGGTGCCGTCGTAACCGACGAGGTGAACGTGGCGCGACATGCCGACCTGAAGATCGGTGTCGTTCCGGTGATCAATCTGGAGTGGATCCAGAAAATCCATCGCGACAAAGCCACGCGAGGCTACTCGACCGAGACCGTCACCGACACGATCCTGCGCCGGATGCCGGATTATATCAGCTATATTTGCCCGCAGTTCGCCGAAACCGATGTGAACTTCCAGCGCGTGCCAACGGTTGATACCTCAAATCCGTTCATCGCCCGCTGGATACCAACCGCAGACGAATCGCTGGTCGTAATCCGTTTCCGCAGCCCGCGCGGCATCGACTTCGCCTACCTGGTGTCGATGCTGCAGGGCAGTTTCATGTCGAGGGCGAACTCAATCGTCATTCCCGGAGGCAAGCTCGACCTCGCCATGCAGCTAATCCTGACGCCGATGATCCTGCAACTGATCGAGCGCGCACACCGGGCAAGCTGAACCAACCATCCGGCACACGGTCACTGCCTGGGAATTTTCGAGGGAGCAATCCGCATGAACGTCGTTACACCGCAAACCAAACGCACCGGCCGCTACGATGCCGGCGTCATGAAGTACAAGGACATGGGTTACTTCGACCTGGACTATCAGCCGAAGGACACCGATATCCTGGCCTGCTTCCGCATCACCCCGCAGGACGGCGTCGACGCGGACGAGGCCGCCGCGGCCGTCGCCGGTGAAAGCTCCACCGCGACATGGACGGTCGTCTGGACGGATCGCCTGACCGCGTGCGACCTCTACCGGGCCAAATGCTACCGGGTCGATCCGGTGCCCGGCGCGGTCGGTCAGTATTTCGCCTACATTGCTTATGATATCGAATTGTTCGAGCCGAACTCGATCGTCAATCTCTCCGCCTCGATCATCGGTAATGTCTTCGGGTTCAAGCCATTGAAGGCGCTGCGGCTGGAGGACATGCGGCTGCCGATCGCCTACGTGAAGACCTATGCGGGGCCGCCGACAGGTATCGTTGTCGAACGGGAACGCCTGGATAAGTTTGGCCGCCCGCTCCTCGGCGCCACCGTCAAGCCAAAGCTGGGCCTGTCCGGCCGCAACTACGGCCGCGTGGTGTATGAGGCGCTGAAAGGCGGTCTTGATTTCACCAAGGACGATGAGAACATCAACAGCCAGTCATTCATGCACTGGCGCGACCGCTATCTGTACTGCATGGAAGCGGTCAACCGTGCCCAGGCGATGACCGGAGAGGTCAAGGGAACCTATCTGAACGTGTCGGCCGGCGACATGGAGCAGATCTACGAGCGCGCCGAATTCGCCAAGTCGCTTGGTTCCAACATCATTATGATCGACCTGGTGATCGGCTACAGCGCGATCCAGTCGATCTCCAAATGGGCCCGCCGCAACGACATGATCCTGCATCTGCACCGTGCCGGTCATTCGACCTACACGCGGCAGAAGACCCACGGTGTCAGCTTCCGCGTCATCGCCAAGTGGATGCGCCTGGCGGGCGTCGACCACATTCATGCCGGCACTGTCGTCGGCAAGCTGGAGGGCGATCCGGCAACCACCCGGGGCTACTACGACATCTGCCGCGAGACCTACAATCCTCAGGCATTGCAGAACGGCCTGTTCTTCGACCAGGACTGGGGCGGCATACGGCGGATGATGCCAGTAGCGTCCGGCGGCATCCATGCCGGGACAGATGCATCTGTTGCTGCATCATCTCGGCGAGGACTGCATCCTGCAGTTTGGTGGCGGAACGATCGGGCATCCGATGGGTATCGCCGCAGGTGCGACGGCGAACCGCGTGGCGCTGGAGGCGATGATCATGGCCCGTAACGAAGGCCGTGACTATCTTGCCGAGGGACCGGACATACTGGCCGCCGCCGCGCGAAACTGCTCACCGCTGTCGGAAGCATTGACGGTGTGGAAGGACGTCACCTTTGACTACGCGTCGACGGACACACCAGATTTCGTTCCCACCCTAACGGTCGCCTGATCAGGAGCCATCACGATGCGCATCACGCAGGGTACTTTCAGTTTTTTGCCCGATCTGACAGACGACCAGATCACTCGCCAGGTGGCGTATTGCCAGCGCAACGGCTGGGCGGTGAACATCGAGTTCACCGATGACCCGCATCCGCGCAACACCTACTGGGAAATGTGGGGCCAGCCGATGTTCGACCTGAAGGATCCCGCGGGCGTGCTTTATGAGCTGGCGGAATGCCGCAAGGTGCACCAGGGCAGATCGTATATCCGAGTGTCCGCCTTCGACTCAACCGCGGGATGGGAAAGTGTGCGGCTGTCGTTTCTGACCGACCGGCCCGAGGACGAACCCGGCTTCGCCTTGCAGCGCCAGGAGGCGGAGGGCCGGTCCATCCGGTACACCACCCGCGCCTACTCGGCCGACAAGCCGATCGGCTCCCGCTACTGATGGCCGATATCGATCTCGCGACGAGCTTTGAAGCATCCGGCGTCGGGCCGGTGCTGGAACAGCTTGACCGGGAGCTGGTCGGTCTCAAACCGGTGAAGCGCCGCATCCGGGAGATCGCAGCGTTACTGCTGGTGGACCGGCTGCGTCGCGATGTCGGTCTCACCGCGCAGCCGCCGACGCTGCACATGTCCTTTACCGGCAATCCCGGCACCGGAAAGACCACGGTCGCCGCCCGCATGGCAGACATTCTGCACCGTCTGGGTTACATCCGGTCGAACCATCTGGTGTCGGTCACGCGCGATGACCTGGTTGGCCAGTATATCGGGCACACGGCCCCGAAAACGAAGGAGATCCTGAAAAAGGCGATGGGCGGCGTGCTGTTCATCGACGAGGCCTACTATCTGTACCGTCCGGAGAACGAACGCGACTATGGCCAGGAGGCGATCGAGATCCTGTTGCAGGTGATGGAGAGCCGTCGTGATGATCTGGTGGTCATTCTCGCTGGATACGGTCAGCGGATGAACCGCTTCTTTACGTCCAATCCCGGCTTTCGGTCACGCATCGCGCAACATGTCGACTTTCCCGACTATGATGCGGCGGAACTTCTGGCGATCGCCGAACTGATGCTGCAGGAGCAAAACTATCGCTTCAGTCCCGCCGCCCGCGAGGCTTTTGCGCGCTACCTGCAGGCGCGCATCCGGTTGCCGCATTTCTCCAACGCCCGCTCGGTGCGCAATGCGCTGGATCGCGCGCGGCTGCGGCAGGCTGTCCGGTTGTTTGACAACCGTGGCCATGCCCTGACCGTTGACGACCTGATGACGCTCGGGCCGGATGAAATCCTCGCCAGCCGCGTCTTCACTGCCGTGCCGGAGACGGCGGGCCCTTAGGGCCAGATTGGTCCACTGGTATACACATGGCTCGGTTTGCCGACCCCGGCGATTGACGCTCCGATCGAAGTGGCGATAGTGGTGACCATCGTCAGTCACATCCGGGAGGCCGGCCTATCTCGCGGCTCGAGCCAGCTTCGTGCCAAAGCGCCGGCAGCCTTGTGCTGCAAATGCGCCGTCGCACCACCGACCTCCATGCGCAGGCCGAACGGTCGGGGGTCGTGGCGGCGGTGCTGCAGGGGCGTGTCAGTAAGCCGCGGTACGCACTCTATCTGCGCAATCTGCTTCCCGCCTATCAGGCGATGGAACGGGCGCTGCAACGCAATCGCGACCGGCCCGGCTACCGGGAACTGGCACAACCAGCGCTCTACCGTTCGGCGAGCATCGTCTCGGATCTGGGAGAATTAGCCGGGCCTGACTGGGCCACCGCGCTGCCACTGCTGTCGTCGGGCGAGGACTATGCCGCCCGGGTGGAGCTTGCCGCCACCGGCGGTGGGCTCATCGCTCACTGTTACACCCGAAGCCTTGGGGATTTGAACGGCGGTCAGATTTTGCGCCACCGTCTGATGCAGACATTTGGCCCGACCTTCCAGGCCCACGCTTTCACGACATTTCCCGACATCCCTGACCCTCGGGAGTTCAGCCAGGCGTATCGGGTCAGTCTCGACCGCGCCGGCGACTGTGTTCCTGACTGGGGTTCGATCGTCAACGAAGCCGCCATCGCTTTCACGATGAACATACATCTGTCCGTGGAGGTCGAAGCGTTCTAGCCATCGGTTGACGCCGCACCACGGCTCCAGGATGACAATCGACCCGGATTAACTCATGTTTTGGTGCAACCGGCGCCATGACACCCTATGTTGTCAGCCTACGAGCGTCCTCAGGAGGATACAATTACCGCAGCGGCCTTTTCGGGCGTCAACCTCGCCCAACCAGACGTAACCCTGTCGCTCGACCTGGACGGTGTCATCCGGGACGTAACGCTCGCGAACGACGTCTCCGGCGAGATCGCCGACGCGTGGCGGGGGCGTCCATGGTTCGAAACCGTTGCCGAATCGGGTAGTGGCAAGGTCGCGCGCATGGTGGAGGATGCGCGCGAGAGCGGCATCTCGGCATTCCGCCAGGTCGATCAGCGCTTCCCGAGCGGTCTCGAACTGCCCATGGAGTACACCACCGTCCGTCTGGGCGGAAAAGCGGGCCTGATCGCAATTGGACGCAATCTGAAGGCGGTGGCGGAGCTGCAGTCTCGCCTGATCTCCGCCCAACAGGCGATGGAACAGGATTACTGGAAGCTGCGGGAAGTCGAGACCCGCTATCGTATGTTGTTTGATGCCTCGAACGAGGCGGTGCTGCTGCTCAGCGTGGACGGCCTGAGGATCATCGAGGCAAATCCGGCCGCGATACGTATGTCGGGACTGGTCCGCGGACGGGAGCTGCTGCCTGAGATGACCCCCGAGGAGCGCGGTCCATTCCAGGCGATGCTGCTGCGGGTGCGTCAGAACGGCCGCGCGCCTGGAACCGTGGTGCATCTGGGAGCCGGGGCGGGAAGCCTGGGTTGCCCGGGCCTCATTGCTTCCCAGTGAGCCGGGGCCGGTGTTCATGGTTCAGCTCGCTCCGGCCGGCAGCAACCAGCCTCCCGAGCGAGACGGAGCAGACGGGCCTGGACGGATTTGTCGATCAGTTGCCGGATGCCTTCATCGTCATTGACCGGGACGGCATCATCCGCCGGGCAAATCGCGCCTTCCTCGACCTGGTGCAGGTCGGCGTGGAAGGCGCCGTTCTGGGCGAGCGGCTCGGCCGCTGGCTGTCCCGGCCTGGCGCCGACCTCTCGGTCCTGCTCGCCAACCTGCACCGCCACGGTTCGGTTCGCCTGTTCGCCACAGCGATACACGGCGAACTCAGCGGCGAGACCGAAGTGGAGATTTCCGCCGTCGGCAATGCTGGCGAACGGCCGCGCTATATCGCATTGTTGATGCGCGATGTGGGTCGCCGGCTGGCCCCGACCGAGGGCGCCGCCAGCGTGCAGTCGGCATTGGCCGCAATCATCGAGCAGACCGGTAAGACCTCGCTGCGCGTCCTGGTTCGTGACGCCGTCGGCCTGGTCGAGCGGCACTTACATCGGGGCGGCGCTTGCAGCTTTCCGAAGGCAACCGCACGGCGGCGGCCGAAATTCTCGGGATTGAGCCGCCAGGGGTTCTATAAGAAGCTTGCCCAATACGAGATGGAAGGACATTCGCGAACGCAGCGCTGATACCTGACAAATAAGAAAGAAAACAACAGGGAGGCTCGCCATGTTGACGAGCGTGATCTCGACCCCGGCCTTCGGGGAGGCAGACCTGTCGAATTGCGAGCGCGAGCAGATCCATCTCGCGGGGTCGATTCAGCCGCACGGTGCGGTGCTGCTGCTGCGCGAGCCGGATAACGTCATCGTCCAGGCCAGCGAGAACGCGGCGCGTTCCTCGGATTGAGAATCTGACATCATCGGCACCCGGCTGGACGTCATCGAAGGCGACCTGGCGGAACGGCTGCGGCCGCATCTGAGCGACTCGCTGGCGGATGTGCCGCGCGGCGTGCGATGCCATATTGGCGATCCTGCCGCGCGCTTTCGACTGCCTGATCCACCGGCCGCGCGGCGGTGGCCTGATCGTCGAGCTGGAACGCGCCGGTGCCGCCGGTCGATCTCTCGCGACATCTGGAGAAGGGCCTCCAGACCATCATCGACGCCGCCTCGCTGCGCGCGCTGTGCGACGAGACCGCGCGTATTTTCAAGGCGTTGACCGGTTACGACCGGGTGATGGTCTACCGCTTCGACGACGAGGGTCATGGCGAGGTGTTCTCCGAGCAGCGGGAGCCCGGCCTCGAGCCTATCTCGGCAATCGCTATCCGGCGTCCGACATCCCGCAGATCGCGCGACGGCTGTACGAGCGCAACCGGATCCGCGTGCTGGTGGATGTCGAGTATGCGCCGGTGCCGCTGACGCCCGCGCTGTCGCCGATCAGCGGCGAAGACTTGGACATGTCGCTGTGCTTTCTGCGCAGCTCGTCGCCGATCCACGTGCAGTATCTCAAGAACATGGGCGTTCGCGGCCACGCTGGTGGTGTCGTTGATGGTCAGCGGCAAGCTGTGGGGGCTGGTTTCCTGCCACCACTACGTTCCGCGCTT
Organism: uncultured Alphaproteobacteria bacterium; assembly: GCA_963758415.1. Classification (GTDB taxonomy): domain Bacteria; phylum Pseudomonadota; class Alphaproteobacteria; order Acetobacterales; family Acetobacteraceae; genus Rhodopila. The sequence goes on from CAVWVL010000004.1 coordinate 18,710, forward strand.
CGTCCATTTCGAGGAACGCGCGGTCTGCGAATTGCTGGCGGAAGCGGTGGCAACCCGCATCTCGGCGCTGGAAAGCTTCGCCCAGGCACAGGCGGAACTCTCGGTGCGGCGGCTGGAGCAGCGCATGATCCGGGCGATCTCGCGCGAGGGCGACTGGCGCGGCGCGCTTGTTCGACGGGTCCATGGCACTGCTGGAGACCGTCGAGGCCACCGGCGCCGCGTTGCTGTTCGAGGGCGAGGTACGCACGGTCGGCGAAGTCCCGGGGTCACTGGCACTGCGGGAGATCGGCCGCTGGCTCGACCGGCAGCCGCGCACTGGCGTGATCGCCACCGCCTCTCTCGGCCAGGATCGCGCCGGAATTGCGAACTGCTGACGGCGATTGCCAGCGGCGTGCTTGGCGACACCGGTCTCGACATCGCCGGGCGAATAGCTGATCTGGCTGCGCCCTGAGCGGGTGCGCACCGTGACCTGGGGCGGCAATCCGTTCAAGCCGAGCCTGGTCGGCGACGATCCGGCGACTTTGTCGCCTCGCCGTTCGTTTTCCCAGTGGCACCAGCTGGTCGAAGGCACCGCCGACCCCTGGAGCGACGCCGACCTCGCGGCCGCGCGGCTGATCGGCGACACCGTCAGCGACGTGATCATCCAGTTTCGCTCGGTCCGGATGCTGCTGGCCGAGGATCAGCTCAATCAGGTGCGGCAGCAGGTCGATCAGTCCGAACAGCCGGTGGTCATCGCCGACGTCGACAGCGACATCCTGAAGATGAACGAGGCATTCATGCTGCTGCTGCCGCCGGCCACGCCGAAACCGCGGCGATCGCCGAACTGCTGCCGCTGTTTGCCGATGCGGAGGAGGTCGAGCGCCGCCTCCACGACCTGGTGACGAACCGACGTGCCTGGCGCGGAGAGGTGCTGGCTCGGCCTCGGGGAACGCCAAGCGACCGCTCATGGTTCGTGCCGATCCGGTGTTCACATCGCTTGGACCGCTCAGTTGGCTTCGTCATGTTGTTCACCGACCTGACCGAGCGGAAGGCCGCCGGAGGCCGCGCGTCGCAGTTTCCAGGAAGGCGTCATCGAGCAACGTCCCTCGATGTCGGGCCGGCTCGAACTCCAGGGCCGACCTCATGTTCCGCAATATGCTGTCGACTATCGTGGAGAACGCTCAACTGGCCGCACTGGAAATCGCCGACCGCGTCGATCCGGCGCATATGCCGCAGATGCTGGAGGCGCTGCGGGCATCGGTCTCCCGCACGGCGGAGGTGTTGCGCCAACTGGTGTGGCATGCCGCCAATCGGTCCAGGGCCCGTCCGCCCGCTCGCCCGAAGCTGTCAGGATCGTTAGACAAGCCAGAAGAGGACTGACAACGGAGCTTGACGGTCGTGGTCATGCCTCGGATAGTCGGACGTGCTGACGGTTCACCCGGCCGGAATTCCCCGACACCTCTGGCGCCGCGCAATGACGCTGACCCATCGACCCCAAGCAGTCATCCCCCCGCCCGGCACGGGGTTCCATCACGATTCTGTTCGGCTCAACGCCGCGACCGGTGGACATTCGGTGTCTGGACCTGAGTCGAGGACTTCAAGGCGCGCCTCATGGGGTTTGGCAGGCTGATGGCACGGCCGGTGTTTCCGTTCGCGGCCATCGTCGGCCAGGAGGACATGAAGCTCGCGATCCTGATCGCGGCGGTGGATCAAGGCATCGGCGGGGTGTTGGTGTTCGGTGACCGCGGCACCGGAAAGTCGACGACGGTGCGTGCGCTGGCTGCGTTGTTGCCGCCGATGAAGGTGATGCAGGGGTGCTCGCTATGGCTGTGATCCAGCGGCGCGCGGCTCGTGGTGTGGCGACTGCCGTGACGCCACCCCGAAGCGTAAGTCCGTGTTGGTGCCGGTCCCGGTCGTCGACATGCCGTTGGGCGCCACCGAGGATCGCGTGGTTGGCGCGCTCGACCTGGAACGTGCCCTGACCGGCACCAAAGTGTTCGAACCGGGTCTGCTGGCCCGCGCCAATCGCGGGTTCCTCTACATCGACGAGGTCAACCTGCTGGAGGACCACCTCGTTGATCTGCTGCTGGACGTCGCCGCATCCGGGGAAAATGTCGTCGAGCGTGAGGGACTGAGCATCCGCCATCCGGCACGGTTCGTGCTGATCGGCAGCGGCAATCCGGAGGAAGGTGAATTGCGTCCGCAATTGCTGGACCGCTTTGGCCTGTCGGTGGAAGTGCGAACGCCTACCGATTTGCCAACCCGGATCGAGGTCATCCGGCGGCGCGATGCATTCGAGCGTGATCCCGTGACCTTTGCCGCCACCTGGAAGAAAGCGCAGGACAAACTGCGTCGCGGCATACTCGACGCCCGCTCCCGCCTGCCCTCGATCGTGGTGTCCGACGCCATGCTGGAGTGCGCCGCTCGGCTTTGTATGGAACTCGGCACGGATGGGTTACGGGGCGAACTGACGCTTGTCCGCGCCGGCCGCGCGGTCGCCAGCTTGGAGGGAGACGTCGAACTCCGCGAGGCGCATCTGCGCCAGGTGGCGGCCATGGTGCTGGGCCATCGGCTGCGACGCAACCCGCTCGATGAAGCGGTCGCCAGCACGCGGGTAACGCGGGCGGTCGAGGAACTGTTCGGCGCATGAACGGCGGCGTCGCCTGGGCCAACGCGTTGCAGGCACTGGCGTTGTTCGCGGCCAGCCCGCCGGAGTTTGGCGGTGTTGCCGTCCGTGCTGGCGCGGGTCCGGTGCGGGACGCATGGCTGAAACTTTTGACGGAGACCTTGGCGGCGGACACGCCGTTACGCCGTGTGCCTTTGCACGTCAGGGACGACAGGCTGCTCGGTGGCCTCGATCTCGCGGCGACCCTGCGGGCGGGACGGCCTGTCGAACAGAAGGGCCTGTTGGCGGAAGCCGACGGTGGCATCGTGATATTGGCCATGGCGGAGCGCCTCGATGCCGGCACCAGTGCTCGAACTCAATGCAGCCCTCGATGACGGCGTGGTGGTGCTGCAGCGGGACGGTCTGTCGAGTAGGCTGCCGGCCCGGTTCGGGTTGGTCGCGCTGGATGAGGGCGATGCGGACGAAAATCCTCCAGCGTCCTTGCTCGATCGGCTGGCGTTCCACGTCGATCTCACCGATGTCTCCATGGCGGATGTCCGCGATCCGGTTTTGGCCTCCGCCGCGTTGGATCTCGCTCTGGCCAACGGTGGAGACAGCAACACAGACGATCTCGCGCCTCGAGATGACGCGGCCGCCAAAGTGCTCTGTCATACCGCCGTTGCGCTCGGCATCAATTCGCTCCGCGCTCCACTGCTTGCCTTGCGCGTGGCCCGGGCCGCGGCCGCGATGTCCGGACGAAATATGATCGCGCAAACGGACCTTGAACTGGCGGCACGCCTGGTCCTGGCGCCACGCGGCACCCGGCTGCCGCCGCCCGAGGAACCTCAGGCACCGCGGGAGCCTGAGCCGCCTCCGCCCGAGGATTCGACGCACGAGTCGGAAAACCTGCCAGATCGGTCGCTGGAGGAGATCGTGCTGGAAGCCGCCACGGCCGCCTTGCCGCCCGACCTTCTGGCCCAACTCGCGATGCGGGACAGCCCCCGGGGCGTGGTGCGCGCAGCGGGACGCTCCGGCCAGGCCAAGGCCTCCGCCAAGCGCGGGCGGCCCATCGGTTCGCGCCAAGGGGAACCGAAACGAGGCGCCAGGCTGCATCTGTTGGAGACATTGAAAGCCGCCGCGCCATGGCAGACGGTGCGCCGCGGGATCACCGGCTCGGAACGGTTCGAGGTGCGGCGGGACGATTTCCGCATCGTTCGCTTTCGCCAACGTATCGGCACAACCACGATATTCACCGTCGACGCATCCGGGTCCGCCGCGATGCAACGCCTCGGCGAGGCAAAGGGCGCGGTCGAACTATTGTTGGCTGACTGTTACGTTCGCCGCGATCAGGTAGCGTTGATTTCGTTTCGCGGCCAGGGAGCAACCTTGTTGCTGCCGCCGACCGGATCGCTGGTCAGGGCGAAACGCAGCTTGTCCGGGCTGCCGGGTGGGGGACCGACCCCGCTCGCCGCCGGGATCGAGGCTGCCGTCGCGCTCGCCGACAGCATCTGCCGGACCGGGCGAACACCTGTGATCACGTTGCTGACTGACGCGCGGGCCAACGTCGCCCGTGACGGGAGTGGCGGCCGCCCGCGAGCCGAAGCGGAAGCCATGGAAAGTGCCCGGTCGCTCCGCATCTCGGGGGTGGCGACGCTGCTGGTCGATACCTCACCGCGGCCGAGCCCGTTTGCTCGCCGCCTGGCTGACGAAATGCAGGCGCGTTATGTGCCGTTGCCCTATGCGGATGCCTCGGCCATTACGCGCATGGTGCGATCGGCCGCGGCAGCGTGAGCGAACGGTTGAACTGGGAACGAGACGGCCGCGACTGGCCGAACCGCGCGTTCAGCCGGTTCGTTGTCGCCGGTGGATTTCGATGGCACGTGCAGGTGATGGGCAATGGACCCGTCGTGGTGTTGATCCACGGCACCGGCGCCTCGACGCATTCGTTCCGGGTGGTGATGCGGCTGCTGGCGCCTGATTTCACTGTGGTCGCCCCGGACTTGCCGGGTCATGGCTTCACCGGCCCTCCGCCAGCCGCGTCCGGCTATTCACTGCCGGGCGTCGCCTCCGGGTTTGCCGCGCTGCTGCGGGTTATGGCCGTCCAACCGGTTCTCCTGGTCGGTCATTCGGCCGGTGCGGCGGTGGCAGTCCGCATGTGCCTGGACGGCGCCGCTTCCCCGCTCGCGGTGGTCAGCCTGAACGGTGCGTTGCTGCCGTTTCCGGGAATGGCTCACGTGGTTCTTGGACCGGCGGCACGCTTGCTGGCGGGTTCGGGCATCGCGGCAAAGGCATTCACCCTGTTTGCCGGCTCGCGGCCGTCGGTGGAGCGCATGCTCCGATCGACCGGGTCCCGTATCGATGCCGAAGGCGTGCGTTTCTACGCTCGGCTGGCGACAAACCCGGCGCATGTTCAAGGCGCGCTGGCGCTGATGGCGAACTGGGATTTGCGTCCGCTGGCGCGTGACTTGCCAGATCTCGCGGCCCGGCTGGTGCTGTTGACCGGCAGCCGGGACGGCATGGTGCCGGCCACCGAATCGTTTCGAGTTCGCTCCCTGGTCCCCTCGGCGGACCTGATTTCACTCCGCGGGCTTGGCCATCTCGCGCATGAGGAACAGCCCGAACAGGTCGCAACGATACTACAACGGATGATGCCGCATGAAGTTGCCGGCTGACCATCCGCAGCGGATCGAGCTCAATGACGAGGTCCATGCCCGGCCGCCGGAGCCGTTGATCGCGCCGTCCCGGCTGTCCTACCTCGCGTTGCTGTCGGACGCGGCTCAGCGCGAGGCCGCCTGGGTCGCGGTCTGTGATCTGTGCCGCCAGTATCACGTCGAACCGCCGGAGCAGCGCGTGCTGCATTTTAGCGCGGACCTCGGGGCGTTTCGCCTGAAGTGGGAGCGGCACACGGAATTCGTCCGCTTCATGTTTATCGTCGACGGCATCGCGGATGATCCGTTCGAGCGTCCTGCTATCTCGGTTTTGCCGGGGCACTGGGTCGCGGGCCTTCCCGGGCAGGTGATCGTCGCCGCGCACGCCGCGCTGGTCCGCTCGGAGGGGGGAAGTTTCGACCCGGCCGCGATCGACAACCGCTGGTTCGGCGGCAACGTGCCGGTCGGTGCCGCGATCTCCGGCGGGGCGGCCACGGCGCTGACGGATTTTCGCATCCATGCCGATGGGTTCAGCCGGCATCTGCTGCTGGATCACGGCACGACGCCGTGGCAGGCCGGGCGGATTGCGCAACGACTGCTCGAGATCGACACCTACCGCATCATGGCGCTGTTGGCGCTGCCTGTCGCGCGCGCGGCGGCTCCATTGCTGACGGCGTCCGAGCGTGGGTTGGCGAACATTACCGCATCGTTGGTTTCCGCCAACGAGACCGCGGAACCGGAGCTGCTCGATAGCCTGACACGACTTGAGGCGGAGATCGAGCATCAAGAGTCGCAGACGCGCTACCGTTTTGCCGCCGCGGACGCATATTACGAACTGATGCGACGCCGGATCGACGAACTGAGGGAGCAGCGCATCCAGGGATTGCAGACGTTCCGCGAATTCACCGAGCGCCGGCTGGCGCCCGCGATCAACACCTGCCGCTCGGTGGCGGCGCGGCAGGAGTCGTTGTCACAACGAGTGGCGCGTGCGACCCGATTGCTATCGACTCGTGTTGACCTAACAACGGAAAAACAGAACCAAGCACTACTGGAATCGATGAACAGCCGAGCGCGATTGCAATTGAGGTTGCAGTCGACGGTGGAGGGGTTGTCGGTGGCGGCGGTGACTTATTACGTTTCAGCTCTGATTGGACACGCGGCGGAGGCGCTCCGGACGGCTGGTGTGCATGTCGAGCCGGACCTCGCGACTGGTATCAGTATCCCGTTTGTTGCTGTTGCGGTCTGGTTCGGCATCTATCGTATTCGTAAGGCGGTGCACGGGCCGAGCGAGCACTGACGTGTCCTCGATGTTGGTCTCACCCCACCTGGTTGATCTGATTCTGGTCTTCACTTTTCTGGAGGCGGCTGTTCTCGGCTTGTGGCGCCGGCATCAGTCAGGTACGACCCGCAACGCTGCGTGCACGCCCCGTGAGGCGGGGGCTCGGACGGCAGGCCAGCGTTCAGGGCCGTCACGAGTGGCTCGATACGGCGACATCGGCCTGATTCTGCTCCCGGGGATTTTCTTGCTCGTCGCGTTGCGTGCGGCCTTGGCTGGCGTGGCCTGGCCCTGGGTGCCACTGGCCCTGACCGCGGCGCTTTTTGCGCACCTGCTCGACCTGCGGCAACGCTGGCTGGGATAACGCGGGCCTAGTCACGGTTGTCATACTTAGTTTACAGTCCCCGCATGGACTGGTTGACGCCTTCCAACCTTATGCCGCCGCCGATCCCGCCGCCCTCGCCGTATCGGCATGCGGTGGTGATCGGTGCCGGGTTTGGCGGACTGGCGGCGGCAATCCGCCTCGGCGCTCGCGGCTATCATGTCACCGTGCTGGAGAAGCTCGACACCCCGGGTGGCCGCGCCGCGGTCTTTCGGCAGGATGGCTTCACCTTCGACACCGGACCGACGATTCTGACCGCCCCGTTCCTGCTGGAGGAACTCTGGCAACTGTGCGGGCGGCGAATGGCCGACGACGTGACGTTGCAGCCGGTCTCGCCGTTTTATCGTATCCGCTTCAGTGACGGGACGATTTTCGACTGCACCGGCGATCCGGTTGCCATGCGCGCCGAAGTTGCCCGCCTCTCGCCCGGCGATGTCGATGGCTACGAGCGGTTCATGCGCCTCAGCGAGACAACCTGCCGCATCGGTTTCGAACAGCTTGGCCACGTGCCGTTCGGGTCCTGGACCGACATGGCGCGGGTCGTTCCGGACCTGCTCCGGCTTGGCGGCTATCGCAGTGTTTACGCGCTGGTCAGCCGATACATCAGGGACGCGCGGCTGCGTATCGTGTTCAGCTTTCATCCGCTGCTGATCGGTGGCAATCCGTTCACCGCCAGCGCCATCTACACGCTAATCCCGTTCCTCGAGCGGCGCTGGGGCGTGCATTTCGCCATGGGGGGTACCGGCGAGGTCGTGCGCGGTCTGGCCGGTCTGATCGAAGCTCAGGGCGGCACGATCCGTTATGGCGCCGAAGTCGAGCACATCACGGTCAGCCGAGGGCGCGCCACGGGCGTCCGTCTGACTTCCGGCGAGACAGTCGGGGCTGACATCGTCGTGTCGAATGCCAATTCCGCCTGGACCTATCGCAAGCTGGTGCCACCTGGTGCGCGCCGGCGCTGGACTGATCGGAGGTTGCGGCGGGCGCGATACTCGATGGGTCTGTTCCTGTGGTATTTCGGCACCGACAGGCGTTACGACGATGTCGCGCACCACACGATCGTGCTTGGCCCCCGCTACCGCGATCTGCTGCGCGACATCTTCAAACGCAAGGTGCTGGCGGAAGATTTCAGCCTCTATCTGCACCGCCCGACGGCGACCGATGCATCGCTGGCCCCGCCCGGGTGCGATGCGTTCTATGTTCTGTCGCCGGTGCCGAACCTGGCTGGAGACACCGACTGGCACGTGGCGGCCGAGCCGTATCGGCAAGCGATCGCGAGGCATCTTGCCGCCACGATGCTGCCGGACCTGGAACAGCACATCGTCACCTCGCGCCTGATGACGCCGCTCGACTTTCAGCAGCGGCTGCGTGCCTGGCAGGGTGCGGCATTCGGGCTGGAGCCGGTGCTGACGCAGAGTGCCTGGTTTCGCCCGCATAACCGCAGCGAGGATATCGCGGGCCTTTATCTGGTGGGAGCAGGAACGCACCCCGGCGCAGGCGTGCCAGGCGTGCTGTCATCGGCGAAAATCCTCGATCGCGTGGTGCCGCATGCTGCAAATATCTGATGCCGACGCCGACATGGCGGTGTGCCGGGCACTGCTCCGCGGCGGGTCAAAGAGCTTCGATGCCGCCGCTAAGCTGCTGCCGAGGGCGGTCCGCGACCCCGCGATCGCTCTCTATGCCTTCTGCCGCGAGGCTGATGACGCCATCGACGGCGGCACCGCCAATCTGGACTGGCTGCGCGAACGGCTCGCGTTAGCCTACGCGGGCAGGCCGCTCGCGCTTCCCGCGGACCGTGCCTTCGCCCACGTGGTCGACCGCTTCGCCATCCCGCGTATCCTGCCGGAAGCGCTGCTGGAGGGGTTTGCCTGGGACACCGAGGGGCGCCGCTATCAAACCCTGGCCGAATTGCGTGGGTATGCGGTGCGTGTTGCCGGCACGGTCGGCGCGATGATGGCGGTCCTGATGGGGGTGCGCGACCGGGCGCGACTGGCGGCCGCGATCAATCTGGGCGTCGCCATGCAACTCTCCAACATTGCTCGTGACGTAGGCGAGGACGCCTGCAACGGGCGCATCTATCTGCCGCTCGACTGGCTGACCGAAGCTGGCATTGATCCCGACCTTTTCCTGCGCAATCCGCGGCATGGTCCTGATCTCGGCAGCGTCGTGAGCCGGCTGCTCCAAGCCGCGGACGAGCACTACCGCCATGCCGCACCCGGCATCACCCGGCTTCCCTTCACCTGCCGGCTCGGCATTGGCGCCGCTCGGCTGCTCTACGCGGAAATTGGGCGTGAGGTCGCTCGCCGTGGCATGGACTCGGTGTCCGGCAGAGCGATGGTATCTGGCCGGCGCAAGGTGCGGGTTCTGGCCGCGGGCTTGCCACGGATGGTGCTGCCGCTGCGACCATTGTCTGACGCTGACGTGGCGGAGGGTGAATTTCTGGTTGCTGCCGTGGTCCAGTCCGCGCCGCCCCCGCTGCTGGTGAACACTCGGTCGCAGTGGCCCGCCATCGGCGATCGCTTGCGCTGGACGATCGAGCTGTTCGAGCGGCTGGAACAACGGGAACGTGTCTGACGCTGAAGGAGGCTTGAGATGCATGACTGGCTGGGTATTGGACTGATCGCGCTTGGACTGGGATTGCTGGCGGCGGGCTTTCGCAAGCACCGAATCAGGGCGCGCACGCCGTTGAGCGCTGGCGCGATCCGCCCGGAATTCGCTGCCATGGGGGAGATGATCCGGCCGCTGGTCTTGTTCGCCGTAGCCTTCGTCGCATTGAAGATGACGGTGTTTTATTTCCTGTTCGATGGCCGGCGGTTGCTGTCGCAACTGGATTTCGCCGGTATTCTGTTCGTGCTGGCCGCCTATGCCGGATATCTGGTGCTGGCAACGACGACACCTGTTGTCGCCGCGGTGGCGAGCGAGGAGCCAGAGGATGCTGAGGCCAGATCGCCGGCGTGAACTGGCCGGAGGGAGGACAATGGGAATGGGCGATCGGCGAATTCGCCGTGCTCATATTCCTGTTCTGGGAACTCTACCGCCTGCGGCGTATCCAGCGCCACGACCGCGACAAGGCCAACGAAGCGGAAAAAACCGAACGCGAGCCGGGGATCGACTAGTTAGTCGTTCCCGTTGCTTCGCAGCTCCGGGTAAACCCGCTCAAGTCGGCGCCCGACCGATCCCCCGACTGATTCGAGGTCGCCGCAAGGATCGGCGCGGTCAGCGTCAGTGCCAGCAGAAGGGCGGCCGCTCGGAGCCAACCCGAGGAGTGCGGTCTGGTCGTCGGCGAGGTGGATCCTGGCGCAGACCGTGGGTCAGCCATGCGGCCCCTCCAATACCATGTCGAGACCCCGGTAGTGTCAATTAACGGTGACATATCATCGAGGTTGCGTACGACAACCTTTCGCTTTGTCGTCGTTAGGGACCGGCTGTCTATGATGTTCGGAAGATGACAGAGCAAGACCCCGCAACCGCTGGTTGGCGCCCGTTTACGGCCCGGCTTTTTCTCCAGGTCGAGCATGCCCTTTATCTGGCGCTCGCGCTGCTGCTTTGCGCCACGGGTCTGCTGGCGCTCGCCGGCGCCGCGGCCACATTGTGGTTGGGCCTCGGCGATTGGACTACGTCGAACTCGGTGTTCGTTGTCATCGACCGACTGCTGGTTGTGCTGATGCTGATCGAGATCTTGCACACCGTGCGTGTATCAGTCCGGTCGGGCGCCCTGACCTGCGAGCCGTTTCTCGTGGTCGGGCTGATCGCCTGCATCCGCCGGATTCTCGTCATTACGCTGGAATCGTCGCAGGCGACGCAGCATGGCGAGGTGTCCGACAGCGCCGAGCGGTTGTTTCGCATGTCGATGATCGAGTTGGGCGTGCTTGCGGTGCTGATTCCGGTGATGGTGATTTCGATCTATCTGTTGCGAAAAGCCGAGACGGAGGCTCCCGAAGCAGGTCAGAACGAGGATGGATCAGTCGCCGCGTAGTCCAGTGGGCCTTTCCCTAGGCCACACGTGGCATTCGGAACGGCAACATCGCCTGCACCCATGGTCTGCGAAATCGGTCGAGCAGCAGGCTTTCGTGCATCGCCATCACTGGGCGCCCCATGATCTCGGCCGCAACGATCGAACGGGCATAAAACGGTGTATCTTCAAGTGTCCTGACAACCCACGGCGCCCCGCCGTTGTCGCAGCAAATCCGCCGGGGCACCCGCCACGCTGTCCGGCGCAGCGCCACAGCGGGCGAGGGCACAAAATCTTCAATTCCGCCGTTGTCATCGTACCGCATCGCGAGGGTCAACGGTCCGTCCCGCCGAACCACATCATACAGCACCACCGTCCCGCCAGGCACCCGCGCTCGGCTCCAGTCCCAGCGCGAGAAATCCGCCTCCAAAGGCCGCTCGCCGAAGTTGGTGTCGAAATAACCGGGGCCTGACCAGGACAAGCAAGGTATTTCCAGATCGACTTCCACGCGCGCGCATGGAGCAATCGGTCGCCAGTGGTGCCGTCTGGAACTATCCAATGATACCACCCGGGTCTCTACCGCGGGCGCATGCAGGCGCACCGTGCCGCGAATGCGGCGTGGCAACGGTACCGAGACTTCCTCGATGCGCGCCGTCAGCACAGACCCGTCCCAGGACAATGCGCTCGGGCCGATTGCAAGCAGGTTGGCGTCGCGCCGCAAAGCTCCGGCGCCGCGCTCGGTCATCGACCACCGCTTTCCCCGGCCGTACAGCGCCACGTTCAGTGCACAGTGTCGTAACGGATCGCCGCCGCCGTGCCGCCGCGCCCAGGCGTAGTAAGGGGAAAAAACGCTGCCGAGGAACGCGATCAGCGTGATGCCATAGGCCCCGTCGTCGCTGAATGCATCCAGGTACCACCACGCATAGCCGCGAGCCGGAGGGGTCAGGTCGAAACCAGGTCCCGCAGCACACTCGACGCGGCCAGTCGCCCGGACAGTACCGCCATCGGCACCCCTGGCCCCGGATGCACACTCCCCCCCGCCAGATACAATCCAGGGATCGCACTGCGCGACCCCGGACGGCGGAACGCTGCCATCGAGCCGTGCACCGCCTGGCCGTACAGCGCCCCCCCGGTCCACGGGAACATCGTGTTGAAATCGGTGGGCGTCGTGACCGCGGTCGCTTCCGGCCGGCGGTTCACAGTCAGACCGCAGCGGTCCAGCAGCCCGAACGTCTGGGTCGCGCATTGCTCGATCTCCGCTTTGCTGAAGGCACGTCGGTCGCCGATGGCGGGCGCGTTGACCAGAACCAGCAAGCGTTCGCGCGTTGCGGTCGCCGGCCGGCTGTCATCGCCGCGATCCTGGGCGCAGACATAGACAGTGGGGTGGTTTGGCAGCCGCCCGCGCCGGAACACGTCGTCGAACTCCGCGGCATAGTCGCGGGAGAAAAAAACGTTGTGCCGGTCCAGGGGAAAGCCGTCGGTCTCGGCCGACAGTGCCCAGGTTACCGCCGACAGTGAACGTCGTTCCGGTCGGGCCGCCGGCACCGCGCGCATTGCCTTCTGTCCAAGGACGCCGCCCGCGATCGCGGCGAAATCGGCGTTGCAGACCACGGCATCGGACTGAATGCGCTCGCCGGTGGCCAAAGCGACACCTGCCGCCCGGCCGTCCCGTACCATGATCTCGGTGACCGGAGCATCGACGCGCAGCGAGACCCCCTGGCGTACCGCAAGACCGGACAGGGCCTGCGCGAGCCGGAACATACCGCCCTGCACCAGCCAGACGCCCTGTTGTTCGACATGGGCGATCAACATCAGCGTCGCCGGCGCGAGAAAGGGCGATGATCCGCTGTAGGTGGCATAGCGGCCGAATAACTGGCGCAGGCGCGGGTCACGGAAATGCTCGCCGAGCGCCTTCCACAAGGTGGCGAAGGGCGAGATGCCCCACATGTCGGTGAGGCCGCGCAGGCCGGAACCGGCGGCTAGCGACAACGCGGTTGGCCGAGGGGAACGGATGAACGGTCCCTCTAACGTTCGGTAGACCTGTCGCGCCCGGCAGCAGAATGTCCGGAAGCCGGCGGCCTCGGCTGGCCCGGCCAGGTCAGCGATGGCGTCGGCTGAGCGATCTGGGTCGGCGAACAGGTCGAGACGTTCGGTGGCGCTCCAGGCGTGGCGGGCAAGCAGGTCGGCGGGACGCAGGGTCAAATGGTCGCCCAACGCGGCGCCCGCGTCGTCGAACAGCGCGTCAAACACCCACCGCATCGTCAGGACGGTCGGGCCGGCGTCGATGGCGGTCCCGCCGACCTGGACCTGGCGAATCTTGCCGCCCGGTGCCGGCGCCTGCTCCAGCAACGTGACCTCGGCGCCTTGCCTGGCCAGGTCGATGGCGGCCGCGAGGCCTCCCGCTCCGGCGCCGATCACGGTGACGCGTGGCGTCCGCATTTTCACTCGCTCAGTCCACCGTTGACATGAGTGTCAGTTATACGTGACACTCGTGAATGACAACTAGAATTGACACATAAGGGGAGGATCGCCGTGGATGCCGTCACCCGGATCGAGCGGACGTTGTCAGCCTGCCTGGATCATGCGGATGGCGCCGAAGGTCCGCCTTTGCTCGCGGCCGCCATGCGTCACGCCGTCTTTCCCCGTGGCGCGCGGATCCGGCCCCGCCTGTGTCTGGCCGTCGCGGCCGCATGTGGGGAGGATGATCCAGCCGCCGCCGACGGTGCCGCGGCGGCCATTGAATTGATGCACTGTGCGTCGCTGGTGCATGACGATCTGCCATGTTTCGACAACGCCAACACGCGGCGTGGTCGGCCCTCGGTGCATCGGGCCTACGGGGAGCCGCTGGCCGTGCTGGCGGGCGACGCGCTGATCGTGCTGGCATTCCAGACGATAGCCTGGGGCGCCGAAGACTCGCCGGCGCGTTTGCCCGTGCTGCTGCTGACCTTGGCGCACGCGACCGGCTCGCCGTCGGGCATCGCGGCGGGGCAGGCATGGGAGTGTGAGCCGTCCATCGATCGGACCCGCTACCAGCGTGCCAAGACCGGGGCGTTGTTCGCCGCGGCGACGGTGGCCGGAGCTGCCGCCGCGGGCGCGGAACCGGAAGCGTGGCGGGAGCTGGGTGAACGTCTCGGGGAGGCCTATCAGGTTGCCGACGATATCGCCGACGTCACCGCCAGCGCGATGGATCTGGGCAAGCCGGTTTGCCAGGACGAGAAATTCGGCCGCCCCAACGCGGCGCTGACAATGGGTGTTGACGGCGCGATGCGGTATCTCGAGGCGTTGGCGGCCTCGGCGGTGGCCTCTATTCCGCCCTGCCCGGGTTCGGCGGCGCTCAAGGCGCTAACCTTGAGCGAAGCCCGCAGGCTGTTGCCAAAGGACCTGTCGCAGCGAGCCGCATGATGTCAGGCAGCGTCCTGCCGCGGATGCACCGTGACCAGGCGGGCGGCGGCATCGCGGACCGCTGGTTCATGCTGCGGAACCGGCTGCTCGCCAGTCCCGTTTTCCAGCGCTGGGCAGCCAGTTTCCCCATCACTCGACCGATTGCCCGCCGGCATGCGCAGGATCTGTTCGATCTGTGCGCCGGGTTCGTCTACAGCCAGATTCTAGCTGCCTGCGTCGAGCTGCGGCTGTTTGAGCATTTGCGGGACGGTCCCCGATCGCTCGACTGGCTCGCGCCGCGCCTGTCGCTCCCGGTCAGGTCGGCCGAGCGGCTGGTTGAGGCGGCGGCGGCTTTGGGCCTGGTGGAGCGGCGTCCGAATGACCGGTTCGGCCTGGGTCAGCGAGGCGCCGCCTTAATCGCCAACCCGGGTGTCGTGGCGATGATCGAGCACCACCGCTTGCTGTATGCCGATCTGCGTGATCCGGTTGCCCTGCTATGCGGTGAGGCTGGCAATAGCGCCCTCGGGCACCACTGGCCCTACGCTCATGGGGCGGCGCCGGCCGCCCTGGAGCCCGAGGCGGTTGCCGCCTACAGCGACCTGATGGCGGCATCCCAACCGCTCGTCGCCGCCGAGGTTTTGGCCGCTTATCCGTTGAGCCGACACCGCTGCCTGCTGGACCTGGGCGGTGGCGACGGTACTTTCCTGATCGCGGCTTCAGCCGAGGCATGCTCCCTGCGGCTGATGCTGTTCGACCTTCCCGCCGTCGCCGATCGGGCTCGTGCGCGGATCGGCGCCGCGGGTCTGACCGATCGAACGGCGATAGCGGGCGGCGATTTTCGGATCGATGTGCTGCCGCAAGGTGCCGACATCATTTCGCTGATCCGGGTCATCCACGACCACGACGACGCGGCCGCGCTGGCGATCCTGCGCTCGGCGCTGCAGGCGTTGCCGCGCGGCGGGACCCTGCTGCTGGCGGAGCCGATGGCCGGGACCAAAGGCGCCGAACCGGTCGCGGCCTATTTCGGCTTTTACCTGCTCGCGATGGGAAGTGGACAGCCGCGCCGTCCCGAGGTGCTGGCCCAACTGCTGCGGACGGCCGGTTTCAGTCGGGTGCGGCTTTTGGCCACAGGCCGGCCCATGCTGGTGCAAGTGATTGTCGCGACGAAATGACCATGGGTGCCGGGATGACAACCGATGCGATGAAATTGGTGTGGGTACGTAAGTCATGGTTGACACATCGCATAGTCAATCTAGGATGACACAAAGGCCCGATGCCATGCCACGTCGGGCTCGGTAGGAGGTGCCGGGAATGCAGGCTTTCGCCGTCGTACTGAGCAAACCGGAAAGCCTGTCGGTGCGGCGGCTCGACTTGACGCCGCCGGGTGATGCCGACGTGGTCGTGGACATTGACTGGAGCGGGATCAGCACCGGCACCGAACGTCTGCTGTGGCAAGGCCGCATGCCGCCGTTCCCTGGCATGGGATATCCCTTGGTCCCAGGATACGAATCTGTAGGGCGGATCATCGCCGGCAGCGGCGACAACGCCCGGCGGGTCGGAGAGACAGTCTTTGTGCCGGGTGCGACCTGCTTCGGTGAGATTCGCGGCCTGTTTGGCGGCGCCGCGTCACGTGTCGTGGTTCCCGCCGCACGCACGCTGACCATCGATCCGGGGCTGGCGGAACAGGGGGTACTGCTGGCATTGGCCGCCACCGCCCGGCACGCGATCGCCGGCGCGCAGCCTCCAGAGCTGATCGTGGGTCACGGCGTGCTCGGGCGGCTGCTCGCTCGCCTCGTGCTGGCGGCCGGCGGTGCGCCACCTGTCGTCTGGGAAACCAACCCGGCTCGAATGGCCGGTGCGGATCGTTACGTGATCGTCAACCCCGACGATGATCCGCGCCGCGACTACCGTTGCATTTGCGACGCAAGCGGTGATCCGAATCTGCTGGACACATTGATTGGCAGGATTGCCCCGGGTGGCGAAATAATTCTCGCGGGCTTCTACGCCGACCGGCTGTCGTTCGCCTTCCCTCCCGCTTTCATGCGGGAGCTGAGGCTTCGGGTCGCCGCACAGTGGCAGCCGAATGATCTTGATGCGGTCACGGACTTGATCGAGCGCGGCCGGCTGTCCCTCGACGACCTGATCACCCACCACATGCAGGCAGCAGAAGCCGATGCGGCCTACCGCATTGCCTTCAACGATTCCGGTTGCCTGAAGATGATCCTCGATTGGAGAGCCCACTCATGAACGCACCGTTCGATGCGACGCTGTCACGGCTTCGGTCCGAGGCGGCGATCGAACCCGATGCGCCCTCAACCGGACCGGCGAAGAAAGAGACCCAGATCATTGCGATCTACGGCAAGGGCGGCATCGGCAAAAGCTTCACCCTGGCCAACCTGTCCTACATGATGGCGCAACAGGGCAAACGGGTCCTGCTGATCGGCTGCGATCCGAAGAGCGATACCACATCGCTGCTGTTCGGCGGCCGGAGCTGCCCAACCATTATCGAAACGTCCTCGAAGAAGAAACTCGCGGGCGAGGCGGTCAGGATCGGCGACGTCTGTTTCAAACGAGACGGTGTCTTCGCGATGGAGCTGGGAGGGCCCGAAGTCGGCCGCGGGTGCGGTGGGCGCGGCATCATCCATGGCTTTGAACTGCTGGAGAAACTCGGCTTTCACGACTGGGGCTTCGACTATGTGCTGCTCGACTTCCTCGGCGACGTCGTGTGCGGCGGCTTCGGTCTGCCGATCGCGCGCGACATGTGCCAGAAGGTCATCGTCGTCGCGTCCAACGATCTCCAATCCCTCTACGTCGCCAACAACGTCTGCTCGGCCGTCGACTACTTCCGCAAACTGGGTGGCAATGTCGGCGTCGCCGGCATGGTCATCAACAAGGACGACGGCACCGGCGAAGCCGACGCCTTCGCCAGCGCTGTCGGAATTCCAGTCCTGGCGGCGATTCCGGCCGACGAGGACATCCGTCGCAAGAGCGCGAACTATGAAATCATCGGCAAACCCGGAGGCCGCTGGGCATCGCTGTTCGAACAACTCGCGCAACAGGTCGCCGTGGCGCCCCCTGTGCGTCCATCACCGCTGACCCACGATAATCTGCTTGGTCTGTTTGCAGGCGATACCGTGGGGCGCGACGTCGTCCTGGACCCTGCAACCATCGACGATATGTGCGCCGCGACGGTGTTGGAGAAGCCATCGCTTGAAGTCATCTACGAAGGTTCCTGAAGTGGACGCATCAATTCCTTCTGTCCAGACAGAGTCAGGTTGCCATGGCGGCCGCGAAACGATGCAGCAAGCCGCACGCGCCGCCGGGAAGAGCGAGTCGCTGGAACGTCTGCTGACTGACTATCCACGCGGACCGCATGATCAGCCGCAGTCGATGTGCCCGGCGTTCGGATCGTTGCGAGTCGGGCTGCGAATGCGGCGTACGGCAACGATTCTCTCGGGATCGGCGTGCTGCGTGTACGGCCTGACATTCACCTCGCACTTTTACGGCGCTCGCCGCAGCGTGGGTTACGTTCCATTCAACTCCGAAACGCTGGTGCGCGGTCAGCTTTACGAGGACATCCGCAATGCGGTGTTCGAGACCGCGAAACCGGCGGACTACGATGCGGTGGTGATCATCAACCTTTGCGTGCCGACGGCGTCGGGTGTGCCGCTCGACCGATTGCCGAAGGTGATCGACGGCGTGCGGATAATCGGCATCGATGTGCCCGGTTTCGGCGTGCCGACCCACGCGGAGGCAAAGGACGTCCTGGCCGGCGCCATGCTGCGCTACGCTCGCCTGGAAGCCGAGACGGGACCTGTCGCCCGTCCTCGCGGGCAGGCTGAACTGCCGACGGTGAGCCTTGTCGGCGAACTGTTCCCGGTCGATCCGATCGGCGTCGGTGCGTTGCTTGCTCCGATGGGGCTCGCGGTCGGTCCGCAAATTCCCTCGCGTGAGTGGCGCGACCTATACGGCGCACTGGATTGCGTGGTGGCCGCCGCGGTCCATCCTTTTTATACCGCATCAATCCGTGAATTCCATGCCGCGGGACGCCCGGTCGTCGGGTCGGGACCGGTGGGCGTGGAGGGCACCGCCGCATGGCTGGAGGCGATCGGTGCGGCCGCGAACATCTCCAGCGAGAAGATTGACGCCGCCAAGGCGGTTGCGTTGCCAACGATCAGAGCCGCGCTGGCGGCCAATCCCATTGACGCCAGGGTCACGGTGTCTGGCTATGAAGGTTCGGAGCTACTGGTCGCACGGCTGCTGATCGAAGCTGGAGCCGAGGTGCCCTATGTTGGCACCGCCTGCCCCAAGACCGAATGGAGCGCTGCCGATAACGCTTGGCTTCAGGCGCGAGGCACTCATGTTCAGTACCGCGCCTCACTGGAACAGGACGTAGCCGCGATGCAGGAAGTGCGTCCGGATCTCGCAGTCGGCACCACACCCCTGGTGCAAAAAGCCAAATCGCTCGGTATTCCCGCACTTTACTTCACAAACATGGTTTCAGCACGACCGTTGTTTGGTCCGGCCGGAGCCGGTGCGCTGGCCGCGATTGTCGCTGCGCAGACCAAAGGCCGGGATCGTTACACCCGGATGGTTGGCTTTTTCGACAATGTTGGTGCGGGCGAAACCGCTGGCTATGGCTGGAAGGATGTCCCGAAAGATCCGCCGGGGGCCCGTGATCGCTACCGCCGTGCGCGGGAAGCGAAGGTGAAAGCGGGTGCGGCGGTGGGGACCTGACGCAATGCTGGTGATCGACCATGATCGCGCCGGTGGCTATTGGGGCGCTGTCTACACCTTCACCGCTATCCGTGGTCTGCGTGTGGTGATCGACGGGCCGGTTGGTTGCGAGAACCTGCCGGTGACCGCGGTGCTTCACTACACCGACGCACTGCCGCCGCACGAGTTGCCCATTGTCGTAACCGGTTTGTCCGAGGACGAATTGTCCAGGAACGGCACCGAAGCATCGATGCGCCGAGCGGCCGCAACTCAGGATCCGGATATGCCGGCTGTGGTCGTAACTGGCAGCATCGCAGAAATGATCGGCGGCGGTGTGACACCGGAAGGGTCGAATCTGCTGCGCTTCATTCCACGAACGATTGACGAGGACCAGTGGCAGGCCGCCGACCGTGCGATCTACTGGCTGTGGTCGGAATTTGGGGTCAGGCGTAACAAACCAAAACCACGCCCCACGCGTGCCGACGGGGTCAAGCCGCGGGTGAACATCATTGGTCCGATCTACGGCACTTTCAACATGCCGTCGGATCTCGCGGAGATTCGTCGCCTGGTCGAGGGTATCGGTTGCGAGATCAATCTGGTCTTCCCGCTCGGTTGCCATATCGACGACGTTCCACGGCTGGTCGATGCGGATGTGAATATCTGCATGTACCGGGAGTTTGGACGCAAGCTCTGCGAGGAACTTGACCGTCCCTATCTGCAAGCACCCATCGGACTGTTTTCGACAACTAATTTTCTGCGTGCACTAGGCGAATTGGCTGGGGTCGATCCCGAGCCATTCATCGAGCGCGAAAAACATACAACCATAAAGCCCATTTGGGATTTATGGCGGAGCGTCACTCAGGACTTTTTCGCCACGGCATCCTTCGCCGTGGTTGCAACCGAAACCTACGCTCGGGGACTGCAACGTTTCCTTGAAGACGAGATGGGGGTTCCCTGCGCCTTCGCGGTCTCCCGCAGCGCCGGTGCCAAACCGGATAACGCCGCAGTGCGTGAGGCGATGCGCGGGAAGGCCCCGCTTGTTGTGTTCGGCTCGTTTAATGAACGTATGTACGCGGCGGAATTTGGCAATCGTAGCAGATATATTCCCGCGTCGTTTCCCGGCGCGATAATCCGCCGCTCGACGGGAACGCCTTTCATGGGCTATGCTGGTGCAACTTACGTCGTGCAGGAATACTGCAACGCCCTGTTTGATGCCCTGTTCAACATCCTGCCGCTCGGCACTGAGATGGACAAGGCGGAACCGACCCCGGCACGTCTGTCCGCCAGTTGCCCGTGGGACGAGAACGCACAGCATCTCTTCGATGACCATCTTGATACCGAACCGTTCCTGACTCGAATTTCCGCGGCCAAGCGGTTGCGTGACCGGGTAGAGCGTGACATGCGCCAGGCAGGAGAAGATCGCGTCACAGCGGAGCGCGTTGCGCGGGTGCTTGCGGAACGACAGCCGGCGTGATGGTCCGATTTCGATACAATACCCGCTCGAGAGAGGCGCGGTTCAGGGTTCCGCCGGGTCACCGCGCGGAACGGGCGCCGTGGCCCGGTATCCCACGGCTATCCCAGTCGCGCGGGATGGGCGCGACAAAGGCCGCGAGGCCGTTTCGGAGAACAACCGTATGGCTATAACCCCAGAAGGACCCTCTGTAACAGGGTTAACGGAGGCGGAGGCGAAGGAGTTCCACGGGATCTTCATCACCAGCTTCATCGTCTTCACCGTAGTTGCCATCATCGCGCATTTCCTCGCATGGCAATGGCGCCCGTGGCTACCGGGCCCCAATGGCTACACCACGTCTTGGCTGAATGACGCAGGTAGCTTTGTTGCCCATACGATCTCGCAACTCGTCTAGGAGGAAGCGATCATGTGGAGACTCTGGCTTCTATTCGACCCCAGGCGGGTTCTCGTTGCGTTGTTCATTTTCCTGTTCGTGCTGGCATTGCTGATTCATTTCATCCTGCTCAGCACCGACCGGTTCAATTGGCTGGAAGGTCCGCACCACGGTGCGACCGCGGCAGCGCAAATGGCTCCATTACCGCAACCCACAAAGTAGCTGGTGTAACTGAAACGGCGGACGAGGTCGCGGTCTGACCCAAGGTCTCGTCCGTCACTCTACCACGGATCAACCGACGACGGTCTGAAGTTCGACTGGAGGGACCTGGCGATGGCGATGCTGAATTTCGAACCAAAATACCGCACGCGCGGAGGCACCCTCATCGGCGGCGATCTGTTTGACTTCTGGGTGGGTCCCTTTTACGTCGGGTTCTTTGGCGTAACGACAATCTTTTTCGCGGTCCTTGGTACGGCGCTGATCGTCTGGGGCGCGGCTCTCGGTCCAACCTGGAATGTGTGGCGCATCAGTATTGCCCCGCCTGATCTTAGCTACGGGCTGGCGTTCGCGCCGCTTAAGCAGGGTGGCCTTTGGCAGTTGATTACGATCTGCGCGCTTGGCGCCTTTTGCTCCTGGGCGCTGCGGCAGGCGGAAATCGCCCGCAAGCTTGGGATGGGTCTGCATATCCCGTTCGCGTTCTCGTTTGCGATCCTGGCTTACTTCAGCCTTGTGGTGGTTCGCCCCGTTCTAATGGGTGCTTGGGGCTACGGATTTCCCTACGGCATCATGAGCCATCTGGATTGGGTTTCAAACACCGGCTATCAATACCTTCACTTCCACTATAATCCGGCGCACATGATCGCGGTGAGTTTCTTCTTCACCAACGTTCTCGCGCTTGCACTGCATGGTTCCCTGGTTCTGTCGGCCGCCAATCCTGGCCGCGGTGAGACAGTGAAATCGGCCGAGCAGGAGAACGCCTATTTTCGTGACACGATCGGTTATTCGATCGGGACGCTCGGGATCCACCGACTGGGTCTGTTTCTGGCTGTTTCGGCATCGTTTTGGAGTGCAGTGTGCATTATCATCAGTGGCCCGTTCTGGAGCCGTGGTTGGCCTGAATGGTGGAGCTGGTGGCTCAATCTGCCGATCTGGGCCCATTGAACGTAAACCGGGAGGGGAACATGGCCGAATATCAAAACATCTTTACCCGGGTCCAGGTGCGCGGACCAACGCACATGGGAGTCGCGCTGCCACGCGGCAGTTGGGCGCGCCTCGGCAAACCGAGATTTTCCCACCTGCTCGGCATGATCGGCGACGCCCAAATTGGACCCATCTATCTTGGATTTGCCGGAGTTGCGTCGCTGATCTGCGGCTTCCTGGCGATTGAGATCATCGGCCTAAATATGTGGGCATCGGTAAATTGGAGCCCAATACAGTTCATTCGGCAATTGCCCTGGCTCGCACTTGAACCGCCACCGCCAGCGTTCGGTTTGAAGATCATTCCACCCCTCGCTCAAGGAGGCTGGTGGTTGCTGGCAGGGTTTTTCCTGACCACCTCCATCTTGCTCTGGTGGGTCCGGATGTATCGTCGCGCAACCGCTTTAGGGCTGGGCACACATACAGCATGGGCATTTGCTTCGGCCATCTGGCTTTACCTTGTCCTCGGCTTCATCCGGCCGATACTGATGGGCAGTTGGGCGGAAGCGGTCCCATTTGGGATATTTCCGCACCTGGACTGGACCGCCGCTTTCTCGATCCGTTATGGCAATCTATTCTATAATCCGTTTCATATGCTATCGATCGTCTTTCTGTATGGATCGGCAGGTACTGTTCGCGATGCATGGCGCGACCATTCTCGCGGTCAGCCGTTTCGGCGGAGAGCGCGAAGTGGAACAGATCACCGATCGTGGCACGGCGGCGGAACGCGCGGCGTTGTTCTGGCGCTGGACCATGGGCTTCAACGCTACATTCGAATCACTGCACCGCTGGGGCTGGTGGTTCGCGGTGCTCTGCCCACTGACCGGCGGGATTGGTATCATTCTTACCGGAACCGTCGTCGACAACTGGTATCTCTGGGGTGTGAAGCACGGCATAGCGCCGGTGTATCCGCAAGTCTTTCCGCACGTCGCCGATCCTGCCGCTGTCTCAGCTTTGGGAGTAGCCAAATGAGCTTTCCCCTTCGTCTCACGGTGGGCGGCGCGGCCGTTGCCGCCGCCGCGGTCATCCTCGTCCAGGCGGAGCGTCCGCCCATGGACAGCATCCAAAGAGGCTACCGGGGCACCGGTATGGAGCAAATCTACAATCCGCGGATCGTTGCGGATGAGCTTGCGGCCAACAAGATCCCTGTTTCGCTGCCGCCGCTTGGCAACAGTGGCCCGAAAGCCGGTGCCACTTATAAGAATGTCCAAGTCCTGCAGGATTTGGGTGTGGGCGAGTTCACTCGGTTGATGGCCTCGATCACGACGTGGGTCGCGCCGACGCAGGGCTGTGCTTACTGTCACGACGTCAACAACATGGCATCTGATTCGCTTTATACCAAGGTCGTCGCGCGACGGATGATCCAGATGGTGCAACATATAAACGGTGACTGGAAGGATCATGTCGCCGCTACCGGCGTGACTTGCTACACCTGCCATCGTGGCCAGCCGGTTCCGGCGAACGTCTGGTTCAACAATCCGGGACCGGTCCAGGCCGGCGGTTTCGCGCAATCGCCGGCTGGAAAGAACCATCCTACCGCGATTGCCGGCGACACGTCGCTGCCGTTCGATCCTTTCACACCGTTCTTGGAACAGGACAAAGAAATTCGAGTGGTGTCGCAAACCGCGCTTCCCGCCGCCGACCATCAGTCCATTAAACAGACCGAGTGGACCTACGCTTTGATGATGAACTTTTCCCAGTCACTCGGGGTCAACTGCACCTACTGCCACAACACCCGATCGTTCACCGACTGGGACCAGAGTTCGCCCCAGCGCGCGACGGCTTGGTATGGCATTCGAATGGTACGCAGACCTCAACACCAATTATCTGGACCCACTACATTCCACTTTCCCAGCGGCTCGTCTGGGCGCGGATGGGGATTCACCGAAGGTGAATTGCGCCACCTGCCACAACGGTGTCTACAAGCCTTTGTTCGGCGCCAGTATGGCAAAGGACTTTCCCGAGCTGACGGCGGTGCATCCGTGACCCGTGGCCGCGCGCACGCCGCCCGGTGCGGCGATGGCGATCGACGCAGGCGTTCGGACTGAAGATCAAAACGCCTGAGGAGATCAGAGGGCCTCGCCGCAAGGCGGGGCCCCCGCCAGAGCTGTTCGACTACGCCTTCGGTGCGAACGCGATGCACCAGCCATTCGGGCTGATCGCGCCGGACACGATCTTGCAGGCCGCCGGCGGCTCAAAGTTCACACAGGCGTTGCACTTGTTACCATCCTTTGGCGTCGCTTGATACTGTACTTGCGCTGGAGCCAGTTTCTCTTGAGCTCGGGCGCCAACAGCAAAGCTGCCGCCAAGCGCTATTCCAGCCCGCAGGATCCGTCGGCGTGTCGCCTCGCGCTTATCTTGTTCTTTCACGTAGCCAACTCCCGTTGTTGCTTAGAGGATAATTTGCTCACGCTGCCCTGCGCAGGTTCAGCTCCGACCAGATCATGCCGAGCGCCTCAACCAGGCGGGCAATATCGCCATCTGTGTGTGTCGGCGACGGCGTGATCCTCAGTCGTTCTGTTCCGCGCGGCACTGTAGGATAGTTGATCGGCTGCACGTAGATGGCGAACTCATTAAGCAGGCGGTCGCTGATCTGTTTGCAGAACACCGGATCGCCGATGATCACAGGCACGATATGACTGGGGTTATTATAGTGAGGTATTCCGATCCGATCCAGTTGCTGCCGTAACACGGTAACACGATTCTGATGACGCGCACGTTCCGCGTTGCTTACTTTCAGATGGCGGATACTGGCAATCGCTCCAGCCGCGATTGCCGGCGGCAACGCGGTGGTGAAGATGAAACCGGAAGCGAAACTGCGGATGAAGTCGCACATCGACGCCGAACCGGCGATGTAGCCACCGACCACGCCGAACGCCTTGGCCAAGGTTCCTTCTATTACCGTCAGGCGATGTGTCACACCTTCCGCTTCGCTGATGCCACCACCGCGAGGCCCATAGAGGCCGACCGCGTGCACCTCGTCAAGATAGGTCATGGCGCCATGCCGTTCCGCTACATCACAAAGCTCGGAGATAGGCGCGATATCACCGTCCATTGAATAGACCGACTCGAACGCGACCAACTTTGGTCTGGCAGATTCGATCGCGGCCAGCTTCCGTTCAAGATCGATCGGATCGTTATGGCGGAAGATCACCTTGTCCGCGCGGCTGTGGCGGACGCCCTCGATCATCGAGGCATGGTTGGCCTCGTCCGACAGTACGACGCATTCCGGCAGTTTCGCCGCAAGTGTGCTCAGCGTCGCCCAGTTCGACATATAGCCGGAATTAAACAGCAGCGCGGCTTCGGTGCCGTGAAGGTCGGCAAGCTCGCGCTCCAGTATAATATGATAGTGATTTGTACCTGCAATGTTCCGCGTGCCGCCGGCACCGGCGCCGCATCGATCCAGCGCCTCATGCATCGCATCCAGTACGGATTGGTGCTGCCCCATCCCCAGATAATCGTTCGAACACCAAACCGTTACCGGAGCTTGCCCGCGCTCCCGATGGTGCGTCGCCCGAGGAAAGCTTCCGACCTGGCGCTCCAGGTCAGCAAATATTCGGTAGTTTCCTTCCTGCCGCAAACCATTCAACTGGTTGCGGAAAAACGTCTCGTAGTTCATGGCCTTCCCCCAACGGTTGCTTTTTTCGGCAGTGATCCTCGATGTGACTTCGGCACCTTAAGGCGGCGACGGGAGCCGGTACTCCATTGCCACAGCTTGTTCCAAACGCGAGTGGCGGAAATTGGCAGAACCAGAAACCAGTGCTCCAAGATAGCAAGGATCATCATGGTAATGAGCAGTGTGTAGCCGGTGGCATTGAACGTATCCGCGGCGCAGGCGCCAATTCGTTGTGCCATCAGAACCGCGCAGATGGTGGATGCGGTGACCGAGAACGGAAAAAGCAGGTTCATCGGAGCATCCCGGAAAAAGCTTCTAATGTGGGCCAGATGCTCCGGCAGGAAGTCGGAATTCAAGTTGCTGACACCCAAAAACACGTTCAGCCTAGCACTTTGATGCATCCACCAGAGAACAATAAACGTCCAGGTACCGAACTGGTTCGGCTCGCCCCGCGTCGCCAGGACAACAAGAGCCGCGAGTGCCAGCACCGCCAATTCATGATACAGGCTGGCCTGAATGGCGTGGCCAAAATGTCGCCAGCCACTGCATCCATGGCTGCACGATTGATCGCGTGGTCCCGTAACGAATCCCATATAGAAGCTGATTTCCAGCCAGCCCCAGATCAGTACACCACAACTGAAAGCCGCGTACGCACCGAAAACGCTGGTGTCCGTGGCGCTGGCTCGCAGTCCGTAGACTGCGAGTGCCAGGATCGCCGTGGCGCCGGCCATGCTCCAGCGAAACGTTCGTTGCGGCAGGCTATTGAGGAAAAGAATCAGGCAGGTACTGGACCACCAGATGAGTAGGCCGTGCGCCGCCGGAAACCAGTATTGATACATGCCTTCCGACTTACCAAGCCGGCGCCATTCGGATTTGCTTGGGGAGTTCGTGCCGTTGCGGTCGAAGCAGGAACAACCTGCAAAGCGTCAGGCCGGCCGCCGCCGTCAGGGCCCCTCGCTTCAACAGGCCGCCCAGCCCGTATTGCCGCTTCGTCGTGGCAATCTGGCGGCTGATCCACAACAGGCGTTGGAGACCGGCGAGGAACGCAGGGTGGTCAACGTCCAAGGTTACCGGGAACACCTGCTTGCTGATCTCGGTCGTGATTCGGAACACCTGCATGTCGTAGTCGGTCGTGTCCAAGCCAAGTGCGCGATGGAAGACTGGCCGATCATGGTCGCGCACGAACATCGTTGCGAACACAGCGAGCAAGAAGAAGCGTATCCACAGCCGGTTGAGCCCACTCAGGACGCTTGGATTGGCTCGCATGATCATTGCGAACGCCTCACCGTGGCGGAACTCGTCGTTGCACCACTCCCGGAACCACTTGAAGATCGGGTGGATACGATTTTGCGGGTGCCGTTCGAGTTGCCTGAAAATGGTAATGTAACGCGCGTAACCGATCTTTTCAGAGAGATAAACCGCATAGAAGATGAATTTCGGCTTGAAGTATGTGTATTTTTTCACCTTCGTCAGGAAGCTTAGGTCGACACCGACACCGAAATCCTTCAGCGTATCGTTGATGAATCCTGCATGGCGAGCCTCATCTCGACTCATGTAGCCGAACCAGTCGCGAATATCGGGATTTTTTACCCGCTTCTTGATCTCCGCGTATAGGATGCAGCCGGAGAATTCCGAGGTCACCGAGCTGACCAGGAAGTCGACGAATTCCTTTCGCAGATCTTCTGGCATGGTGGACAAGTCCAGATCGAAGTCCGCGTTGCGGACGAAGTGCGATTTGTTCGCGTCTCGCGCGAACTCCGCCATCAGTTCATCCCATTCGGCACGAACCGGCGTCACATCCAGCTTGTCCATCGCCGCGAAGTCGGTGGTGTAGAATCTCGGGCTCAAAACCGTGTCGCGCTGCGCCAGTTTGGTCGTTTCGCTAACCTGTTTCCCGGCGATCATGCTGACTCCTTCGGCTGAAAGCCGACCTCGAACAACTCACCCAATTCCAGAAATGATCTCAGGTGAGTCAAAACTCGGCCAAACGTGGAGGCCCGGATGATCGTTGCCGATGCTTCGATTGAAAAGCACTCGCCGTATTCCACATGCGAAGGAGCGCCGTGCACCAGAACCGAATCGCCCGGACGGAGGTTAACCCCTTCAAGGATAGTATGCGCGTGCAGCGTATCGGGTGTCTTGCCGATCTCAATGACACAAGGAACCTTGAACCGCCTCATGATCCGGCCTTCGCGGTCAACAGATCGGCGAAGACCTCTTCGTTGGTAATTCCGAATGCCTCCATCTCCACTCTCCGTCCAGTCGTGGGATCTTCGAGTGTCAGCCTACCATCCGCCCACTGCGTCAAGCGAAAGGGTATCTCCTTGTCGGCGTCCTGACGGAGCCGTTGGCGTGCGAGGCCGCGCATGGTGGCTCGCAGAAAGCCATTGGTTGCTGGCGCAACGACCTCGATCGCGGAGGATGTATCCTTCGCATCAAAAACAGCGACGCCGCCGCCTGGAAGGTCTCGGAACAGCAGGTCGCGTGACACCACGGGCGCGGCGGTTGGTATGCTGTTCGCGGTGCCACTAATTCGCCCGGCCGCCGCGGTCATTACAGAAAGCAGTACAACCGTACCAAGGATGATCAGGGTGTTGCGTGGGAACGGCGCTGGTTTGTGGTCTGAGCTCATGTGTGCCTCACGCCGCGGCTGGAGCACGCGCATCACTCTCTCGCAGATCAGCCGCTGGGAGAGATACCGGCTTCGCTGCCTGTGACGCGGAAGCTGCTAGCGCACGGCTTAAAATTTGCGCGGCGGCGGCGGCCTCGGGTATCCCCCTCAGCGTCGGCTGGGCTTTCGCAAGTTTCCAGGGCCGAGCATGCGGGCAAAGCACCAGATAGGCGATGCGTTGGTCGCGTCGTAACGTTAAAGCGATGTCTCCGCCGCCGTCCGGCCAAACCTGCAGAGCCGCCGAGTCAATCATCGGAAATGCTATCTGGATAGTCATAGGCAGCGCGATCCCAAAGCGCATGACAAGCCGCCGCGTCGTGATCGTATAAAGTGTTGTACGAGCCAGCAACCACGCGAAAAGAAACAGGAGCGCAACAGCCACGGATCCCAGTGCGGCGAGCTGAAGCGAGGAAACCACGATATCCATCGCGGGCGTCCCGGCGGAAATGCCGCCGGAAATGCCCCACGCGATCAGCAGGACAAAATACGCACCGGCGATGCGCACCCGCAGGGCGCGGCGTGCGAGGGTAAGCCAGTCGGGAGCGCCTTGCCATAGAATGGATTCGCCGACTGGGAGTGGCGCCGGCAGTCCCCTAACCGGCTCATAATCGTGCTCGTTCATAGCAGCGGCTCCAACCGGCTGGGACGAGCATAGAGGTGGCCGCTGGCGAAATAGGCCTGGATGCGATCTTCTTCCCGCAGGGTGATCTGATCCGACTGAGCCAGCATTGGTGCGTCGGCAAATTGTGCTCCGAGAACCGAATTCACCATAACGCGCCCGGCACGGGTGTCGATGCGGACCATCGGCATCGGCAATAATACCGAGGGTCCCGCTGGCAGTGTAACCTCCAGATAGCGGATAGTGGCTTCGGCCCGGTCGATCCAGATGTCCGAGACCACACCACCCACCTGGCCGTCGGCCCCGAACACCTGCATAGTACGCGGGTCCGGACTTTCGTCGTCCAGGTAATGATCGGTTGCCAGGCGCAGCGGCACAATCCGGATTTCCGCTGTCTCATTCATGAGGTCGGGCGTATCAGCGCGCAACGCTGACGCCCCGGGCCCAACGCCCGCCAGCATCGGATTGCCGATCGGTTGCAGAGGAGCGCCCGGCCAGCCAGCAACAGGGGCCGCGACGAAGCCAGGCTGTGGCGGCTCGGCTCGTGGGGCGGTTACAGTTCCCCCATGTGGCAACAGAAACGTCTTCGGCGCCGGCATACGCGGGAAGCCCTCGAGAAACTGATCCGGTCGTTCCGTAACCAACGGATAGCCTTCTCGCTTGTCCTCCCGGCGCAGATAGAAGATCAGACCGGCGAAGAACAGCCAAAAAGTGTAAAGTGCAACTTGTGCAACGTCTATATAGCCTGTGATGGCTCCAGCTTGCATGGCATCACCTCGGAAGACTAAGCGATTGAGAGGATAACTCGCCGAGGCCGAAGTCCGGCGTAATCTCGTCACTCACATTCACGCTCGGCCGCCGGACCAGCGGTCCGATGGCGATCAGGGTAGCGAACAGCAGATAGATCTCAATGTGGTATACGAACGAATATCCGGTGGATGGCCCAGCCATTGCCTCACCGAGAGCGCCCTTGGACGCAAGCAATGATATGCCATCCCGGATCAGGCCACCGGCCGCAATGGCCGACCCGGCGGCGGACGCCTGGACGGCTCCCCAAACGCCCAACGCCAGCCCGATTTGTCCCGGACGCGCAGTGCCCATCGCGG
Organism: uncultured Alphaproteobacteria bacterium; assembly: GCA_963758415.1. Lineage (GTDB taxonomy): Bacteria > Pseudomonadota > Alphaproteobacteria > Acetobacterales > Acetobacteraceae > Rhodopila. The sequence goes on from CAVWVL010000004.1 coordinate 48,699, forward strand.
CCGTCAATGTGCAGTGGCCGAACAGTCCTGCGCCGAAACCAATGAGACCAGTGCCGATTGCAAACAGCAGAATGGATTCGAGCGGCGCGGCGAAAATTACAGCACTGAACGCAACGAGTCCGACCAATGCGCCAAACGCCGCGAGACGGTAGGGGTCGGTGCCTCGTCCCAGCAAACGAGCCGCTAGACCGAAGCCACTGAGCCCACCAGTCGCGAGCAACGCACTTAGGATCGTAGTCGTACCGACAGTGAGGTGTAGCACCTGACCCCCATATGGCTCCAACAGGATATCTTGCATGCTGAAAGCAACGGTTCCGAGACCGAGCGCAATGAGGCGGCGCTTGGCTTTTGGTGTGGCGCTGAAGATTGCCCACGCGCCTTGAAAGGTCGGTTGCATCCGATCTCGGGCGGTCAGTGAAGGGTTACGGGCTTCCTGTTTCCAGAGCGCCGCGACGTTCAGCACGATGGTCGCCACGGCTGTGCCCTGGATGACCTGGATCAATTTGATTTCGGTGAAATGAGCGAGCAGCGCGCCATAGGTCAGGGCGCCGGCGACCATGCCGAGCAACAGCATCATGCATAGTAATGCTACGACACGGGGGTGGGACGAAGGGGGCGCGAGATCGGTTGCCAAAGCTAGCCCAACGGTTTGCGTTGTGTGGAGGCCAGCGCCGACCAACAGAAACGACAGAGCCGCCCCGATCTGGCCGAAAACGAGGGGGCCGTTGGTATCGCCTGAAAGAACGATCAGTGCGAACGGCATGATCGCCAGTCCGCCAAACTGTATCAGCGTGCCCATCCAAATGTAGGGCACGCGTCTCCACCCGAGAACAGAACGATGCGTATCCGAGCGAAAACCAACAACCGCCCGGAAAGGAGCGAAGACCAGCGGTAAAGAGATCATCACCGCAACAAGCCAAGCCGGGACACCAAGTTCCACTATCATGACACGGTTGAGCGTACCGATCAGCAGCACCACGGCCAGCCCGACCGAGACCTGGAAAAGCGACAGTCGCAGCAACCGCCCCAGTGGCAGCTCCGGCGTTGCCGCATCCGCAAACGGCAGGAACCGCGTGCTGACATGCGTCCAGGTCCGCGCGAATTTTGTCCCAATCACGCTCACGTGCGAACCAGTTCCTGCGCTTGCGAAATGTAGAACCCGCAAGACACACGATGGGTTCGGCGGGAGGCCCACCCCATTAAATTGGAGGTGATGAGCCGGTCGATCGTTTGCCGACGAACGGGCTCGATTGCTGGAGCGCGGTCACCGCGGGGGAACAGTCTGCCGACGGCATGCATGACGCTAAGGGAGGTGGTTCGCGGCGCAAACGTAAAAAGCAACGAATGGGTGGTGCGCTGAACCAGGCCATCCAGCACCCGTATCACGTCGGGGGCGCGGTAGTGGATCAGTGAGTCCATCGCAACGACGTGATCGAAACGTCCCAGTTCAGGATTGAGCATGTCGCCGACGTGAAACTCGACGCTGCCGGTCCCGACGTCGTGCGGTGAGCGCTCCCTGGCCAATCCGACCAACGTGGGAGACAGATCGACGGCGACCACCGTGGCGCCGCGTCGAGCGGCTTCCACCGCAAGAGCCCCCGTGCCGCAGCCGGCGTCTAGGATACGGACGCCGTGGAGATCGTGTGGCAGCCAGCCGAGCAATGTTTGGCGCATGTCGTTGCGACCTGCGCGCACAGTTGCGCGGATGCTATTGACTGGTGCATCCGAAGTCAGTCGCTTCCAGGCTTCAACCGCCGTACGGTCGAAATATTGCAGCAGCTCGCCGCGGCGCGCCGCATAGGTAACGGTCGGCATCAGTCGAATCCCAACAGGTCGAAGATATCGCGATCCTTCATCGGCCGGGTCGCGAGTGGCTCGGTGCCCGCCAGCAGAGTCGCGGCGAGGCGGAGGTATTCGGCCTGCACGGCGACGATTTCGGGCGTGGCCTCCATCTCGAACAGAGTCGCCTTCTTCAGCCGCGAGCGACGGATCACGTCGAGATCCGGGAAATGTGCAAGTGTCTTCAATCCAGTGCATGCGTTGAACTTGTCGATTTGGTCCGTCCCGGCGCTGCGATTGGCAATGACGCCGGCCATGCGAACTTCATAATTCCTAGCCTTGGCCTGGATCGCCGCGACAATACGGTTCATTGCGAATATCGAGTCAAAGTCATTTGCCGCAACGACCAGCGCACGACCGGCATGCTGGAGCGGCGACGCGAACCCACCACAAACGACGTCGCCGAGCACATCGAAAATGACTACGTCGGTGTCCTCCAGAAGGTGATGCTCCTTTAACAGCTTCACCGTCTGACCAACAACGTAGCCGCCGCAGCCGGTACCAGCGGGCGGACCACCCGCTTCGACGCACATGACGCCGTTGTAGCCCTGGTAGACGAAATCCTCGACACGCAGCTCCTCGGAATGAAAATCCACCGTCTCCAGCATATCGATTACCGTCGGAACCAGTCGCTTCGTCAAAGTGAATGTCGAATCGTGCTTTGGGTCGCAGCCGATCTGAAGCACGCGCTTGTTCAGCTTCGAGAACGCAACGGATAGATTCGACGATGTCGTGCTTTTGCCGATACCACCCTTGCCATACACAGCGAACACCTGCGCATTGCCGATCTTGAGATCGGGCTGCATCTGAACCTGTACGCTGCCGTCACCATCTCCGCGTGTGGGAATTCGCCTGATGATTGTCACGCTGCAACTCCCAATCCAATTCCTTCGAGCCGGTCTTCGAGTTCTTCGCCTGCGCGTTGAAGGGCCTCCCGCATGGCCTCGCCCGGCGACCAGTAGTTTCGATCCAGTGCCTCGATCAGCCGGTTCGCGATCTTTGCCGAGGCCGTGGGATTGAGCGCGGCCAAGCGCTCGCGCATTTCCGGGTCCAGCACGAAGGTCTCGGACAGTTTCTCATAGACCCAGGGGGCGACGTCGCCGGTCGTCGCGGACCAGCCAAATGTGTTTGTCACGTGCGCCTCGATTTCCCGGACGCCTTCGTAGCCGTGTTCGAGAAGCGCCTCGTACCATTTAGGATTGAGCGCACGGGTTCGGGTTTCCAGCGCGACCTGTTCGGCGATGGTTCGAATGGTGCCGTCGCCACGTGTCTGATCACCGATATAGACGGAAGCTGGCGATCCTCCCCTGGCCTGTCGCACAGCACGGCTGACGCCGCCTAGCGTATCGAAATAATGGTCCACCGTCGTAACACCGACTTCGATCGAGTTGAGGTTCTGATAGGCTATATCCACGTGTGAAAGCGCGTGTGCCAGCACCGCGTCATGCCGACGTGGTGGACCATCCAGGCCGTAGGCAAATCCTTTGCGCTTTACATACGCATCCGCCAACTCATCTTCGTTGTTCCAGGTGCCACTGCCAACCAGGTTGTTGACATTGGCTCCATAGGCGCCATCCGCATTACCGAACACGCGAAGCGCAGCGTCTTCAATCGTGCCGCCATGCTCTGCCTGAAAGGCCAGTGCATGTTTACGAACGAAGTTTTGCTCCGCCGGTTCGTCGGCGGACGCCGCCAGTAGTGCAGCCTCCGCCAGAAGTCTCGTCTGCAATGGAAGCAGGTCGCGGAAGATGCCCGACAGAGTCGCCACCACATCAATGCGCGGGCGGCCTAATCGCTCGAGGGTGACAAGCCGTGCGCCGGAGACGCGGCCATAACTGTCGGTGCGTGGTTCCGCGCCTAGTAGCCAGAGTGCCTGGGCGATAGGACCGCCCTCGGTTTTCAGATTATCCGTACCCCACAGCACCATCGCCACTGTCTCCGGCAAGGCCCCGCTGTCGTTACGGTGTCGTGCGAGCAGTCGATCGGCTTGGGACGCTCCATCACGGACCGCGAAAGGACTGGGAAGACGAAACGGATCGAAACCATGCAGATTGCGGCCTGTCGGCAGGACGTTGGTAGTACGCAGCAGATCCCCGCCTGGCGCGGGCCGAATATAACCACCGTCGAGCGCATGCAGAATCGCAGGAATCTCGTGATCCACGGCCAGAAGTTCATCAAGCCGCCGTCGCTCCGCCACATCCGTTACGCCAGCGGCGTCCAGCATCGCACTCCGCTGCTCGGCGTCCAGCCCCTCGCCTACGACATGAAGTCCTTGTGGGATCAGGGTGTATTCAAGTTCAAGCAAAGCCGACGAGAGGCGCCGGATGTCCGCTTCGGAGTCTCTGGTCCAAGCTGGTTCAGGGGCGGCCAGATCGACGCTTGTCGCCTGCGCCTGAACCAAGGCGGCGAGCGCATCACGCTGCCCGCTATCGGCATCGGGGGGCAGACCGCGCCAGCGGTCCAGGGACGCCTTCAGGTCGAGCAATCCACGATACAATCCAGCGTGCGCCACGGGCGGCGTAAGGTAACTGATCAGCGACGCGCCGGTTCGGCGCTTTGCAATCATACCCTCGGACGGATTATTGGATGCATATAGGTAGAAATTCGGAAGATCGCCGATCAGCCGATCCGGCCAGCAGTCGCCGCACATTCCCGCCTGCTTACCAGGCATGAACTCCAAGGCTCCGTGGGTCCCGAAGTGTAACACCGCGTCAGCAGCGAACTCCTGGTCGATCCACCGGTAGAACGCACAGAAGGCGTGGGTTGGAGCAAAGCCCTTCTCGAACAGCAGACGCATTGGGTCGCCTTCGTAACCGAAGGCCGGTTGAATGCCGACGAACACGTTGCCGAAGTGTGCACCGAGAATAAACAGTGACGCACCGTCGCTCTGCTGGCGCCCAGGTGCCGGTCCCCATTGGGCCTCGATCTCCTCCAACCAACGCTGCCGGCGCACATGGTCGTCCGCCCGCATCCGCGCCGCGACGTTTGCATTCGTGCCATACACCGACGCATTCCCGCCCAGGAGCCGATCGCGCAGCGCATCGACATCATGCGGAACATCGACGTCGTATCCCGCATCCGCCATGCCACGAAGTGTATTGTGCAACGACGCGAACACCGATAGGTAGGCGGCACTTCCGACCGTTCCCGCGTTGGGCGGAAAATTGAAAAGCACGACCACGATTTTCCGCTCGGCTCGAGGCTTCCCGCGAAGTGACACCAGACGTGCCACCCTCGCAGCCAGCATCGCAGCTCGTTCCGGGTGAGGTACCATATCCCGGCGGCGATCCTGTCCCTCCGCCGTCGACCGGCCACCATAGGTCATCGGACAGATTGCACCGTCCAGTTCGGGAATTGCCACCATCATGGTGGCCTCTACCGGCAGTAAACCACGAGGATCGGCTGTCCATTGCTCCAGAGTCTGGAACTCGACAGGATGGGCGGCGATGTAGGGCACGTCCAAGGACGCAAGAAGCACTTCGGCGGCGCGGGCATCGTTGTAAGCCGGGCCACCGACCAGGCTGAACCCGGTCAGTGAAACAACGGCATCCACGGTCGCGTGATCATTGCGCATGAAATAATGCTGCACGGCCTCACGCTGATCCAACCCGCTTGCGAACGCCGGGATAACTCGCAGTCCCTTCGCCTCCAACGCCGCGATCACGCCGTCGTAGTGTGCCGTGTTGCTGGATAGCGTATAGGATCGCAACACCAGTACGCCGACCGTGCCGTCGGGGCCGGTGGCCGGAAGCTGATCGAGCCGCTCGACGATGCGGCCCGGGGCATGCGGATGATACAATCCGATTTCGGGATATTGGACGGGTGGTGCAACCTGCAACGATCCTGCCAGGTGGGCACGGGCGCCGGTGGCGTAGCGGTCGACCATAAGCCGTAGCATATTGGCGAGGTTCTCCTCCGAACCCGCCAGCCAATATTGCAGCGCCATGAAATAGGCTCGCACATCCTGTGCGGTTCCCGGAATGAATCGCAGCAGTTTCGGCAACTGGCGCAGCATCTTCATCTGGCCCCGGGCGTTCGATCCGGTGCCCCCTTTGCCGCGCATGCGCTTCAACCAGGCGATCGCACCGGTTGCCTCGGCCGACATGTTAAACTTGCCGACTCGCGTCAGCTTCACCACTTCGCCCGCCGACAGCAGGCAGATCATCGCGTCGCAGTGCTCCCGTCGAGCTGCCAGCGCGGGCAGCACCGCACCAATATGGTCCTCGAGGAAAAGCATCGTTGCGATGACAATATCGGCCCTGGCGATATCAGCGTGGCAGGCCGCCAAAGCCGTCGCGCTACCGGTCCACTCGTCGGCGGCATGCATGGTCACTTCGAGGTTCGGCAGGTCCCGACGCAATACGCTCTCGGCGCGGCACAGGGAGCCGCCCAGGTGACTATCCATCGTCACCACGACAACCCTTACGGGCGTGGGGTCAGCGGCCGAAATGGGCTTTCGCATCGTAGAGCGTTTCCAGGGTGATATCGGTCAAGCCTCGATCCAACGCAAAGCGTTCGGTGTTGCGACGCGCTTTGCCTCGGACGAAAAACGGGATCTTTTTCAGTTCTTTCTCGGCGCCGGTGTCCCAGATCAGGGTGTGTTCCGCGTCCGGTCCCGGGGACATTGTGGTCTCGCTTAAATGTGATGCTCCGGCATCATCATGAAATTCGGGATCATCACGAAACATTCCCAGAAGGTGTTCTTCCAGGCCCATCATCAGCGGATGCACCCAGGTGTCAAAGATAACGTTGGCGCCTTCGAAGCCCATCTGGGGCGAGTATCTGGCGGGAAAATCCTGCACATGCACCGGCGCGGAGATCACCGCGCAGGGCACTCCCAGCCGCTTCGAGATGTGCCGCTCCATCTGGGTGCCAAGCACTAGCTCGGGCTGTAATTCGCTGATCTTGGCTTCGACGGTCAAATAGTCGTCGGTTATCAGTGCCTCGACACCATGGCGCGCGGCGGCATCCCTGACCTCACGAGCAAACTCGCGGGCGTAGGTGCCAACACCGACAACCTTGAAGCCGAGTTCTTCCGAAGCGACGCGGGCCGCGGCAACCACGTGTGTCGCGTCACCAAAAATAAAGACGCGCTTACCAGTCAGGTAGGTGGAATTTACTGATCTGGTGTACCATGGCAGACGCGACTCATCGCTGTCCAGGAGCCGGGTCGGATCAACCCGAGCCAGAGTCGCGGCTTCCGCAATGAAATCCCGGACCGCGCCGACTCCGATCGGAACGGTTTTCGTCATCGGCTGACCGAAATTACGTGATAGCCAAGATGCCGCCTGCAACCCGATCTCCGGGTACAGCACGACATTGAAATGTGCGTCGCCCAGTCGAGCGAGGTCCGCGGGAGTGGCATTGAGGGGTGCGATGACGTTGATGCCGATACCAAGGCGACCCAGCAGGCGGGCTATCTCTGCGACGTCGTCGCGATGCCGAAAACCCAGCGCGGTCGGTCCGAGAATGTTGCAGAACGCGAATTTTCCGGAATCGGCCCCTGGTTTGGCGAAAGCCCGGACCAACTGATAGAAAGTTTCAGATGCGCCCCAGTTTTCCTTGCGCTGATAAGCGGGCAGGTCCACCGATACCACGGGTATTGGCAGATCAAGAGCGCGTGCCAATCCCCCGGGGTCGTCCTGGATGAGTTCCGCCGTACAGGAAGCGCCGACCAGCAGGGCCTGGGGTTTAAACCGGTCATAGGCTTCCTGAGCCGCGGTCTTGAATAACTCCGCCGTGTCGCCGCCAAGGTCGCGCGCCTGGAAGGTCGTGTAGGTCACCGGAGGTCGTTTGGATTGCCGTTCGATCATCGTGAACAGCAGGTCGGCGTAAGTGTCGCCTTGAGGCGCATGCAGCACGTAGTGCAGCGCGTCCATTGCAGTGGCGACGCGCATCGCACCGACATGAGGTGGGCCTTCATAGGTCCACAGCGCGAGTTTCATTGCGTCATACCGCCAACCGCATGCGCCGCACCAGTGGCCGTGCGAACAGTTCCGCGAGGTCGCCGGCCTGGTCGTAGCCCTGCACCGGCGTGAACAGCAGCTCGATCGACCATTTCGTCGTCAGCCCCTCCGCTTCCAGCGGATTCGCCAGCCCCAGACCGCAAACAACCAGATCAGGCCGGGCCGCTCGGCAGCGATCAAGCTGCCGCTCCACATCCTGACCTTCGCTTACCGTAACGTCAGAGGGAAGCAGCGAAAGTTCCTCGGCAAGATGCTGCCGATGAAGATAGGGCGTTCCGGCCTCGATGACGCGCATTGACAGCTCGCGTGCCACGAAGCGCGCCAGCGGAATTTCCAGTTGTGAATCCGGAAACAGGAAGATGCGCTTTCCGCTCAGTTCAGCGCGGTGATGCGCGACGGCCTTGCGCCCACGTTCCCGCGGCATATCCGTTGCGGCACGAAACCGAACTGGATCGACGCCGAAGGTCGAGGCCGCGGCCTGGAGCCATAGCGTCGTGCCCTCGACACCAAGCGGGAACGGCGCCGCGATCCTGATGGCGCCCCGTTCTTCCAGTGCCCGCGCCGTATCGGCCAAGAATGGCTGCGCGAGTAGGAAGTGAGTTCGCGGTCCCACTTGTGGCAGATCGGCGGCCCTGCGAGGCGGCAAGAAGCGCGTCGTTGCGATTCCCATCGCCGCGAACAGCCGGGCGAACTGGTCCTCGACGATATCAGCGAGCGCACCGACGACCAACAGCTGGGGCGCATTGGTCTCCGGCAGGACGGGAACGAGTGAAGCGAGGCAGGCGTCCTCGCCTTGGGTGAATGTCGTTTCGATACCGCTGCCGGAATAGTTGAGCACGCGAACGTCCGGGCCAAACTGGCGTCCCAGGCGCGCCGCCGCGCGAAAAAGGTCGAGCTTGATGACCTCGGACGGGCAAGAGCCAACCAGGAACAGCAGCTTGATATCGGGCCGGCGCTCCAACAACTGGGAGGCGACAGCATCCAATTCGTCGTTCGCGTCCGCCATCCCGGCAAGATCACGCTCATCCAGGATCGCGGTCGCGAACCGCGGCTCCGCGAAAATCATTACGCCTGCCGCGGACTGGATCAAATGCGCGCAAGTTCGCGAACCGACCACCAGGAAGAAAGCGTCCTGGATTTTGCGGTGCATCCATATGATGCCGGTAAGGCCGCAAAACACTTCCCGTTGGCCGCGCTCACGCAGGATCGGCCGATCGGTCGGGGGTCCGAAATCCTGTGCCAAGGTGACGATGGCGCTATGCGTCATGACCCATGGCCCAGCGCGGCGACCGGTGACCAGGGGAGTTCCTGTCGGCGAGCCGCGCGCAGTTTCAATACGAACTGGGTCGCATTGACCACGTATGACACATAGGCAGCCAGTGCGAGCCACATCTGCCGCTCGGCATCAACCACACCAGAGAAGAATGCGATCAGATAGGTGGTGTGAAGCGCCAGCACCAGCATGCTGACCACATCTTCCCAGTAGAACGCGGGGGCAAACAGGAACCGGCCAAAGACGTCACGCTCCCAGATCGAGCCGGTGATCATGATGGCGTATAGGACGATCGTCTTAGCAACGATGGAAACAGTAGCCGCCGCAAGGCCGTTTCCCGTTGCCAGATAACGCACCACAAGACACAGGCTGATCAGGAAGACCACAAACTGCACCGGTGCCAGGACACCTTGCACCGTCGTCCAAATGGACTGATCGCGTCGCAGGCGCTCATCGGCGGTGTAAAGCGGGCGGCCGCGCAACGGACTGGTCTGCGCCATTCGTATCTCCCGGCGCCCCGCGGTTGCGCCCCATGGGCAACAATCAAGCGCTTCGATCAAGCGGCCCATCAGATTAATCGTAAACACAGATTGACAACGAGGCGGAGTTGTTATCGGAATTAGCAACGGACGGTAACGGACGCGCATTGCTCCGTTCGCATAACAGCAGACGGTGGATTGGAGCGTATCTGGATAGATGGTTCTTCATCTCGCCCTCCCTCCCCAAAAGCAACCTTGAAAACGAGGCTAAAGCGCGTCCAACGGGACTGTCAATAGCGTTTTACGTAAACCAAACTTGACATATCTGGTGTGCGGCGGTGAAAATGTCCCCAGGGGGAAAGAGCATGACCACCTTTATGGAACAAATCGCAGACCCTGGCGGATGGTCGGGCTACAGCGGCTCCGCCTCGGACAGCCGAGCGAGGACGTTCGCGGCGGAGGGATTGTGCGACCCCAGGGTGGGGGACGGGAGACGGACACACGGAAACGGCACGCTCGGCCGCCTCGTGGAGGCTGAAATTGTGCCTTACCTGGCGCAAGCCCGGGGACAGGCGCAAGCCGGTGCCGCCGATGCCGCCGGCGCAACGACCGCCGCTGATGCAACGGAACTGGTCCGGCTTTTGTTGACCCAGGAGGCGGCTGCTGCCGTTGGGTTCATCGAGCAGCTTCGCCGGCGCGGTGCAACACCGGATGCGCTCTATCTTGGGCTCATGACTCAGGCCGCGTGCCGTCTGGGCGAGTTGTGGGATGACGACCGTTGCGGCTTCGCGGAGGTCACCATCAGCATGGGCCGGCTGCAGCAGGTGTTGCGCGCGCTGTCGCCGCGGTTCCAGATGGCGGCGGTCAGGCGGTCGCAGCCGGCGAATGTCCTGCTGCTCGCGGCACCCGGCGATCACCATACGCTGGGGCTTGCGATGCTGGCGGAGTTTTTCCAGCGTGATGGGTGGCACGTCGCGGGCGGGCCTGGTTGTTCGCCCGAGGCGGCCGCGGAGATCGTGCGCGGGACCTGGATCGACGTCGCAGGATTCTCGATCGGATCAGCAAGACTGCTGGACGGCTTGGCCCGGGGCATCCAGGAGGTTCGGCGCGCATCCTGCAATCGGGGCCTGTCCGTGATGGCCGGTGGCCCATTGTTTCGGCTGCGACCCGGACTGGTGGCGCGCGTCGGCGCCGATGCGATGGCACGTGATGCCACGGAGGCGGTGCGGCAGGCCCGTAGGTTGCTGACTACGTTGCAAGCGACCGGCTGAAAAGATCGGAACAGTGAGGATTTCATCGTGTCCCGGCCTGGATAAATGGGACCAGTGTTCGGAGTAAAGGATCCCGCCGATCGTGAAGGCGTTCAGAACCCCGAAGACGACGCTTGGCGATATAGATGCGGAGTTGGCCGCGGCGCTGATCGCTTCCGCTGCCGATATCGCGCTGATTCTCGATCATTACGGGGTGATTCGCGACGTCTCCATCAGCAGCGATGAATTGGCTGATGACCTGACGGGTTACCCGCGCTGGATCGGAAAGCGCTGGACAGACACCCTGACCGAAGACAGCCGGCCGAAGGCGGATGCACTTCTGGCCGACGCACTGTCCCAGGCGGAACCCCATTGGCGCCATCTCAATCAAATCGCCAGCAGCGGCGACGTGCCGTTGCTTTACGTCGCTATCCGCGCCAGCTCCTCGGGACCGATCGTTGCATTCGGTCGCGACCTTCGCGGCGTGTCCGCGTTGCAGCGGCAACTGATCAACGCACAGCAGTCGATGGAAAGGGACTACGCCCACATCCGTCACATGGAAACGCGGTACCGGCTGCTGTTCCAGATGGCATCAGACGCGGTGATGATAGTGGATTGCGCCTCACGCAAGGTATTGGACAGCAACCCGACCGCGCGGCGCCGCTTCGCCGAGGCGGCTGAACCCGGGCAAACCCTGCCAGGCACGGCGATATTCAGTGCCGAAAGCGCCAGATCGGTCGAGCTGCTGCTGTCCGGAGTGGAGGCATCGGGACGCGCCGACGACGTGCATGTGCGGTTCAACGATGGTGCGCGGGACGCCTTGGTATTCGCCTCGTTGTTCCACGACGACGCCGGCACCGCGTTCATAGTCCGTATCGGCGGCGAAAATACCGACCAAACCGCGCGACCAATGCCGAAAGTGCAATCAAAATTGCTCAAGCTGATGGAGAGCGCGCCGGACGGCTTTGTCGTGACCGATACGGACGGACGGATCATCACCGCTAACGTAATGTTTCTGGAGCTTGCGCAACTTCCCACCGAGGCGCAGGCCCACTCCCAACCACTCGACCGATGGCTCGGCCGGTCCAGTGTAGAACTGGAGATTTTAATGGCCAATCTGCGGCATCACGGCTCGGTCCGGTTGTTCGCTACCGCGATACGGGGCGAGCTGGGTGCGGCGGCGGCGGTTGAAGTATCGGCCGTAACGGTGATGAACGGTGGGCAACCGTGTTTTGGATTTGTCATACGTGAGATCGGACGACGGCTGGGACGAGAGCCGGAAGCGGAGCACGGCTTGCCACGCTCACTCGAGCACCTGACGGAACTGGTCGGCCGTGTTGCCCTCAAGGAACTTGTCCGTGAGGCGACCGACGTCATCGAGCGGCTCAGCATCGAGGCCGCTCTGCATCTCACCGGCGACAACCGCGCCTCTGCGGCGGAAATGCTCGGGCTCAGCCGGCAGAGCCTGTACGTCAAGCTACGCCGATATGGCCTGGGTGATCCCGCGCCCCAAGGAGCGAACTGAAATGAACGTGATGCGGAACATTCCCGCCGACGCCCTATCGGACGTTCATCGCTCGGCGCCGCGGCAAGGCAGCTCGATGCCGGCTGTTCTCGAACTGTTGAAACCAATCACGTGGTTCGCGCCGATGTGGGCGTTCGGCTGCGGCGTGGCATCATCCGGCGTGCCCGCGTCGGGCCGCTGGCCGGCGATCGGCCTGGGCATCATTCTGGCCGGGCCGTTAGTGTGCGGAACCAGCCAGGCGGTCAACGACTGGTTCGACCGGCACGTCGACGCGATCAATGAACCGGATCGGCCGATACCCTCGGGGCGGGTGCCCGGCCGTCGCGGCCTGTACATCGCGATTGCCTGGACGATTATTTCACTTCTGGTTGCATCGGCGCTCGGGCGCTGGGGTTTTGGCGCTGCGGTGGTCGGCCTGGTCCTGGCCTGGGCCTACAGCGCCCCGCCGCTCCGACTCAAGCGCAACGGCTGGTGGGGCAATACCGCCTGCGCCGCGTGCTATGAGGGACTGCCGTGGATCACCGGCGCCGCCGTAATGACCGCCGCCCGCCCCGACTGGCGCGTCGTCACCATGGCTGCACTGTACAGTGCCGGCGCACACGGTATCATGACCTTGAACGACTTCAAGTCGGTCGAGGGCGATCGTCGAACGGGCATCTTTTCCCTGCCAGTCCTGCTGGGAGTCGAGGCTGCCGCGAACACCGCGTGCCTCGCGATGGCCCTGCCGCAACTGTTCGTCGTGGCATTGCTGCTCGCATGGGGATTTGTGACATTCGGCTTCACGGTCGTAATGCTGCTGATGGCGCAACTATTGCTGATGGTGCGTTTGTTGCAGGACCCGAAGGAAAGGGCTCCGTGGTACAATGCCACCGGCACCACGCTTTACGTCATTGGCATGCTGGTGACGGCGTTCGCACTGCGCTCAATCCTGGCCGGAGGGTGAACGCCATGCCCGATATTTTCGATGCGGTGGTGGTTGGCGGGGGGCCAGCCGGTGCGACCGCGGCGAGCGAGCTCTCACGGCAAGGCCGTTCTGTGTTGCTGTTAGACCGTGCCGGGCGCATCAAGCCTTGCGGCGGGGCAATTCCACCACGACTGATACAGGATTTCGCTATTCCCGGTGATTTGTTGGTTGCTCGTATCAAGTCGGCCCGTATGGTCGCGCCATCGGCTCGCGCCGTGGACATGCCGATTGACGGCGGGTTCGTTGGCATGGTGGACCGAGAGGTTTTCGACGAATGGCTGCGCGAGCGAGCGGCTCGGTCTGGTGCGGTGCGTCGTGCCGGACGGTTCGAGAAAATCACCCGCGACGAGGACGGGGTTGCCGTCGTGCATTTTCACTCGAAAGACGCCGGAACGTCGAGCCCGGCGGAACGCGTGCGAGCCCGTGTCGTTATAGGCGCTGACGGTGCCCGATCCTCGGTCGCCGCGTCCTGCATCGCCGGAGCTGGCAAACTTCCTCATGTTTTCGCGTACCACGAAATTGTGCGATCCCCCGAGGCCGGTTTCGATGGCACGCGCTGTGATGTCTATTATCAAGGTCGGTTGTCACCGGATTTCTACGGCTGGGTGTTTCCGCACGGCGCTACAGCCAGCGTCGGCAGCGGATCGGCGGTCAAGGGATTTTCGTTGCGGCAGTCGGTAAGCGCCTTGCGGCAGGCGACCGGTCTCGGCTCGGTTGAAACCATCCGGCGAGAGGGTGCGCCGATCCCGTTGCGTCCGTTGCGGCGCTGGGACAATGGCCGCGACGTGATCGTTGCGGGCGATGCCGCCGGTGTGGTTGCACCAGCCTCCGGCGAAGGTATCTACTACGCCATGGAGGGAGGTCGCCTTGCCGCCGAGGCCACGCTGGCTTTTCTTACGTCCGGCGACCCACGCGCGCTGCGGTCGGCTCGCCGGAGGTTCATGCGGGCGCACGGAAAAGTGTTTTGGATCCTTGGGATCATGCAGCGGTTCTGGTATTCGAGCGATAAGCGGCGCGAGCGTTTCGTGAGTATTTGCCGTGATCCCGATGTGCAACGCCTCACCTGGGAAGCTTACATGAACAAACGTCTGGCGCGCCGCAGACCGATCGCGCATGTCCGCATTTTCTTCAAGGATCTGGCGCACCTTCTTGGCGTGGCCTCGGCGTGACTGCCGATATCGTTGCAGCCGTTATATGGGGTGTGGTGGTTGCCGGCGCCGGCGCGTTCCTGACTGAGCTGTCGCCGTGGTATCATGCGCTGAAACGGCCCTCGTGGCAGCCCCCCGATTGGCTTTTCGGCCCGGCCTGGACGGTCATTCTGGGGCTGGCATCATTGTCCCTGCTGCTGGCACTGCGGCACTCGCAGGATCGCGAAGGCCGGCTGCTGATCGCGGTACTTTTCGTGGTCAACGGCGTGCTCAATGTCCTCTGGAGCCCGCTTTTCTTCAAGCTGCGACGCCCTGACTGGGCGCTGGCGGAAGTTCCATTCCTGTGGCTTTCAATCCTGGCGCCAATTGCGCTGTTGTGGTCTGTATCGTGGTGGGCGAGTATGCTGTTGCTGCCGTATCTGGCGTGGGTTTCATTTGCGGCCTACCTCAACCTGACGATCGTGCGGCTCAACCGGGCATCCAGTGTTTAGCGGTCGCGCGTTTCAACGTTGCGTTTCCGCCTCGTCTGAAGCGAGAAAGCGCAGCACCGGGTCGAGTGATAATGCCGGCGCCTCCTCGAACGGGACGTGGCCGAGCGCGGGAAGGGTAACGAGTTTTGCGTGTGGGATGTAACGAAGGTAATCGGCGGCATTGCTGAGCGGGATCATCGCGTCGTTCTCGCCCCAGAGGAGCAGGGTCGGCGCCTGGATATGTCTCAGCAACGGAGCGGGATCTTCGAGCATCACCTGCTGCATCCGGTTGATGATGGCCTTACGAACACCGGGAGCCAGCATGAGATCTCGATAACGGGTGACAGTTTCATCGGTGAGCTTATTCGGATCGCCGTAGGCTGGCGCCAGGGTCGTGCGCAGCAATGCTTGCGGCAGAGTGTATGGAAGCAGTCTGAGCAAAATGGGGACGTCGGGTTGCTTGCCGTATTCGAACCCGGGGCTTGCAAAGCCATCCGGCGAGATCAGAACGAGCTTGGTGACGCGGGTCGGCATTTGGACGGCGAAATTCCACGCCAGCTTGCCACCGAGTGAGTTGCCAACGAGGGTGGCGTGAGCGACTCCGAGGTCGTCCATGAGCGCCGACAGAATTTGCAAGCCGCGCCGTACCGAATAATCGCCGGTTGGGTCTGGACCCGTCAGCCCAAATCCAGGCAGATCGATACGGATTACGCGATAGTCGTTGGAGAGCTGCTCCGCCCACGGATCCCAGGTGTGCAAGCTGGCGCCAAAGCCATGCAGCAGGAGCACGACCGGCGCGTTCCGTGGCCCGGTATCTCTGATGTGCAACCGGATGCCGGCAACCAGCCGATAGTCGTTGGGGCTTTGCAAATACTTTGCCTCGAGTTCCGGGCGGGACTTGTCAGGCGAATACAGCCACGCGAAAGCACAGATCAGGACGATCGACGAACAGGTAAGTATGATCATCGCTGTCAGCTTCATTCCGATCAGATCTTTCAGGTGACCAGGGAGGAGACGTCGGTGGATCACGGCGGGAATGCCCGGCTTCAGCGGGGCGGGCGTCTGATGCCGTCTGACACCAAGCCGCGAGGGGTACATTGGACGCTTAGCATGGTATACGGCGTCGAGAGAAGCGTGCGTTGTCATTGCAATCACGGAGCGCCCTGCAACCGAAACATGCATTTTGCGGCTCTTCCGGATGGGTGTGCCGATTGGGCAGTAAACAGCCATGGTTCGGCTGCCCATCGGCTGTTGAACCCGTGGGATTTGGTAGATTATAACTAGCAATTACGTTTGGAATGGCGTACCATGGGTTTGGTGGCGGGTAGTACGCCGCATCGCCAACATCAGGCACCCAATCGGCAAGGAGCCGGGCAGTATCGCGTGGAACGGTCGCTAGTTTGACCGGACTTCGAGCGGAGGAAAAATCAAGTGAGCAACCCTCAACTTGCGGAAATCGACGCCTCACTTCAAGCGATAGTCCGCCGAGCTTACGATCTCGGTCGAGACGACGTCCTCAAGAAGGTTGTCGAAAGCCTTAAAGCCGATCAGCCAGGCTCTGAACGACTGGCACTGATGGCCCCGGACCGGGCGGCGCACGAAGCCGAAGCCGCGCGGAAAGCAGAAGCGACTGCCTCAACGGCTCCATGGTGGGCGTGGCCGATCAGGTGATGATCCCTGTGCGACAACAATGTTGCCGTGATATGTGACGAGGGATGTTGGAAAGATCGGTCGGAAACCCGACGGCGATGCAGGTTGTAATGGCAGTATAAGATACCCAAAGGAGCGGCAGATGACATTCGGCGAACGGTTCCATCGCTGGAATCTCTGGTATGATGAATTGCCTCATGAGTGGCGTTTTCAGTTCGTCCTCTGGCCACTCATCGCCTTAGGTACCATCAATATTTTACTGACCGTATCGTCGAGATTTCCGTTCGGTCTGTTGCTGCTCCTGGGTATCATCTTTCTCGCCGCCGTTCGCGTACCTTACATGCTGGACAAACTCGCGACGGCAAACGGTGCTGGGATCGCCAGCAAGGATTCGTCACGGTTTCAGATCTCGGGCTTCGACTGGTTGATTGACTTGAACCAGCGATACGAAGCAATGCCGGAACTTCGGCGTTTCTGGGTCCTTCCGATTGTTCTATTGATCGCTGGCGCGATCAATATGCTGCTGACTATCGGCAACAGATTCCCGTTCGGACTACTTTTCCTGTTGGCGCTTCTGGCAATGGTGGCAGGACGAGCGCCTTACGTTGCCGGATGGCTTAAAAAGACCCCTTCCGGTGACGGAATGACGGGCGCGGGGTCTGAAAGCCCAGGCCTGGATCAGTCGGTAATGCCGGGGCTCACATCGCCAGGTCACTCGGAGCCCTTACCGGGGTCTGACGCAACCGGACCAACAACTGCGAGCTTCGTTGAGCCACCGAGGGACGGGTTGGCGGAAGACCGCCCGTCCCCGCACGATCCGTTCCACCCGCGGCATGACGAAAATAGTGATAAGGTTTGAAACTTCAGGTGCGATCGCAACGAACCTCCGTATTCGTCTCTTGACCGATCCGTTGAGCGGTAACGGTCATGCGGTTCGGCACGCCGATGAGCCAAACCCCATATCAACCAGGCTAACGCTCGCAGCGAGTTGACGACCCGAAGTGAGCGCCTTGTTGCGTTCCCGGACTGCTGAGCCCCGTCAGGGAAATACAAGTCAGGCACGGTCGCCTCCACGAGTCATCCCGGGCTAAGCATGGCCCTCCGAAGGTCCGCCTTCGCGGACCAAGACACGGATGAGGTCGATCGGATTGTTGTCCTGGATTCGCGGCTGATGCCGCGGATCACCGCTCCAGTGAGGAAGGGTATGGCATTCGCGATCAAGACTGACATCCGTCACCCGGGGGCGATACGATCTTTCGCGAGCGAGAACGAAGGCGGGCAAGGTCTGATCGCACGCGGCGTGGTCAGTTCCGTCGAGGTAGTAAATCGGCCAGCAACGTCCTCGCGCGTTCCGGATCATAGCCGTAGTTCGGCACGTCGGACGTGTGATACCAGCGCCGCTAAATTTTGACCTGTGCCCAGGTTCGGGTGGCAATGGAAGTGATCGTGGCGGGCAGTTCCATAAGCCTGTTCCAGGCATCGGTGCATGCTTGAATAACCGCATCGTAGTCATCAAACCCGCGATGGCTGAGGATGTTTCCACGCAGGAACTCCCAGATGTTCTCGACCGGGTTCAGTTCGGGAGAAGGCCGTGTCCCCAGTCGTGGTGTATGATTGCTGTGGGTAAGTGGCCCGCCGTAGTGACCGTCCAGAGTCTGGCGGCGGCGGGCCACTTATCCACAGCGGCGCCCTGCCGGGTGGCCATCGTCGGTCTTCGTTTAAGGTTCGAGTTGGAGACTGAACCCCTTGGACGGAGACGACGATGACCGACGAGAGAGTGGCGTTAATCGAACTGATTGAAAAAAAATGACGCCGACACCGACCTGGTGCGCGAGATGCTGTCCTTTGCCGCCGAGCGGCTGATGAAAGCCGAGGTGGAAGCCCTCACTGGAGCGGGACACGGCCTGCGTGACCCGGCGCGTCAGGTGCAGCGCAACGGCTATCGGGAACGTGCCTGGGACACGCGCGCGGGCCGGATCGACCTTGAGATCCCCCGGCTACGCAAAGGCAAGTTACTTTCCCTCCTTCCTGGAGCCGCGGCGCACGGCCGAGAAGGCGCTCACCGCAGTGATCCAGGAAGCCTACGTGCACGGCGTCTCGACACGATCGGTGGATGATCTGGTCAAGGCGACGGAGGGTCCTCCGGTGTGTCCAAACGCCAAGTCAGTCGCCTGATTGAGGAGATCGATGGACGGGTGAACGCCTTTCTCAGCCGTCCGATCGAGGGTGAGTGGCCGTATCTCTGGATCGATGCGACCTATGTGAAGGCACGCGAAGCCGGACGTATCGTCTCGACGGCGACAATAATCGCTGTCGGCGTCAACACCGATGGCCGACGCGAGGTGCTCGGCGTCGCCACCGGTCCCTCGGAAGCCGAGACGTTCTGGAAGGGCTTTCTGCGCGCGCTGGCCGACCGCGGCCTGCGTTGTGTCAAGCTGGTCATCGCCGATGACCACAAGGGCCTGCGTGCGGCGGCGTCGAAGGTGTTCCACGCCACCCTGCAGCGGTGTCGCGTCCATTGGATGCGCAACGCGCTGGCGCATGTCGCTGCTAAGCAGCGTCCGGCGGTGATCGCCATGATCAAAACCATTTTCGCACAGGAGACTGCCCAGGATGCCCACGTGCAGTGGAAGAGCGTCGCCGATCGCTGCGTAAGCGCGCACCAAAACTCGCCGAACTGATGGATGAAGCGCGTGAGGATGTTCTGGCCTATACCGCCTTTCCCAAGGAGCACTGGCCTCAGATCGCCAGCACCAATCCGCTCGAGCGCCTCAACGGCGAAGTTAAACGCCGCTCCAATTTCGTCGGCATCTTGCCCAATGATCGTGCCGTTATTCGACTGGTCGGTGCGCTGATGCTGGAACAGAACGATGAGGGGGCCGTCAGCCGACGCTACATGAGCCTTGAAAGCCTCGCCCCGGTCAGCAACGATATCACCGTCAGGTTGCCTGGAGTGGCCGCCTGATCAACCTCGGACCGAAACGAGGACTGACACTCCTACACCATGCCTGGGGCACGATCCGGGAGAATACGTCGGCAGCGGCAACAGCGCGATGTTGTCGGGAAGTGCAAGGTTCGGCGAGCTGTGCCAGCCGGCCCCCAGCACTGCGGCGAAGTTCTCGCCAATGCCGCGGATGCGGCAAAGGGCCGTGATCTTCTGGCAGGCAGCGTCATCCGGCGCCGCATCGAGTGCTGCGGTTCGCTCAGCGTCGAGTTCGCGGATCAGCTCCATCGTCAGCACGAGGCGGCGACGCAGCCGGTTGATCTCAGCGCTCCGCAGCTTGGGCAGTGCTCGCCCATCACCGGTCTGCAAGGTCGCAAGGTCACGCTCCCACGTGCGCAGTGATGGTCTCTCGCGGATGCCCTGTGTCGCTAGAAGCGCCAGGATGCGGTTCTCATACCGAGTGCGCTCTTGCAACCAGGTGCTCCCGCTCGCGATGGGGCCGCTTGGCGTCCTCCGCCTCTGATGACGGCACGCTAACCATGCTGCAGACTTGTCGGTCTCCGCCTAGGTAGGCGGCCAAGATGCGCAGCATACCCTCCGCATCGAGCCGGTCGATCTTGGCGCGTTTGGCCCGGCGGTTCACCAGGATGCTGGTCGGCTCGACGACATGGGTGTCGACCCCATGCGCACTCAGAACCCGATGCAGCCAAAACCCGTCACGGCCGGCCTCAAAGCAGCATGCAATAGCTGCCTCCCGGCCCAGCTTAGCGATGGTACGCGCCCGTAAGTCGGCGATCAGCGTTACCAGCCCTGTCACGTCGCCGGCAGCCAAGCGATGCATTCGGCTTGTCGGCGCCGGGCAGGCGCGTGCCGACCAGCCACAGCGTGTTGCTCAATTCGATGGCGACATAGACGGTGTCGGAAGGTGGCGTCATGGCAGCGCGCTCCGTATTGGTGGCGGACGCTGACTAGTTTGGGCGATCACCCAGGCCGTGTCCGCCCTCATAGCATCTGCCACCAAATTCGATAGGCTTGTCGGCGCGCCTGCTCAGGGATGGCCGTCAGGGCCAACTCGGCAAAGCCTTTTTAAAAATGTCCGGCGCTGCCTCATCGCTTTCCGGATGCTGCGGGCGAACCGAAATTCGACGGAAGTTCAGCTTGCGCAGCAGCCGGCCCACGGTTCGTACATCCAACGTCACGGCGAATTCTGTTTTGATCCGCTCCGCAAGATCGATACGCCGCCAGCGGACCACTCCCGCTGTCGCCAAGTCGGGTCCGGCGATGCAGCCCGAGCCCAACATGCAAAGGGTGACGCGGGCAGCAGCGAACCATCCTGATCGGGTCGCCTACCCAAGAGATCCTCGCCTGTCACGGGCATCCGGCGTTGCACCGTCTGCTTCGTCGCACAATTCGCTCGCTTGACCGTCCCGTTCCGTTCCGCGTGACCACGCTCTACTTCTCGAAATATGTCTGATCCGGAATAACACCGAGTGAAATGAAGATTCGGTTGGTGTGATTGAACCAAGCACTGGTCTCAAGCGCTTCGACGATGTCCGGGTCGGACAATCCAACCGCACGCAGCCGCTCGAGGTCTGCCGTGCCGATGTCCTTCGGGTTTATTGTGACCTTTTGGGCGAACTCCGCCAAAGCGCGCTCGCGTTCGGTCAGCGGGGCAAGGTGGTAATCGAGCGCGATCCGGCGTGCCCTCGTCCGGTCACCCAACGCGTCGCCAAGTGCGTTGGTGTGATGGGCTTCGCAGAGCCCGCAGCCGTTTTGCGCGGATACGATGACCGCGATCAGTTCCCGTTCGCGCAGCGGCAGACGCCCCCCGCTCTGCCGGAACAGGTGTTCGAAGTATTGCGCGAAACGGCTTGCCGTATCCGGATTGACGGCGAGGGTCCGGATCCAATTCTCGCCATGGTGGCGGGCGACGAGATCGCGGACGCTGGCGTCCTCTTCGCCGGTCGCGGGGGTGTCGACCCTGGCGATCGAGCTGGACGCTGCGAAATGTGTGTCCGGCATTAGTTCCTCCTGTTGCAACCCAGGCGGCAACCCCAATAGAGGTCGCGACGTAGCGGACTGGGATCTATCCATGATTCCGGCGAACCAAAACGCTTCAACCACCGGTTCTGCCTTGCGATTGCTCGACCAGTTCCCGGCAATCGGGATGTTAGACTATTTTTCCCAGTTTATAAACTTATAATGCGTCAGTTCACAGTGTATTGTTGGACAGGGGTGCGAGGCCATTCGGTGTCCCAAGATTCGGCCGCCAGACCGCCGCCCGTCTCCCGGCGAATCAATTGGTGATTTGGTCGTACTGGAATTTCAACGACGTCAGCACGGATGTGAACGAAGGCAAGGCGAGGCGAGATCAGAGTATTCCGTCGTCCTTTTGCCTGCCCTCGGTGCTTGGTCGAGACCAGCGATCCTGCCGCCACGGCTCAGGCCGCGCTCCGTACGGCTTCGCCGCCGACTGCCGCGGAGTTGAGCGCGGCAGTGAGGTCAGCGATAATGTCGTCCGGATGCTCGATGCCGATAGACAGCCGCACGTAGCCGGGTGTGACGCCGGTCGCGAGCTGCTCTTCGGCCGAAAGCTGGGAGTGCGTCGTTGTCGCGGGATGGATCGCCAGCGATCGGGCATCCCCGATGTTCGCAACGTGGTAGAACAGCTTCAAGGCATTGACGAAACGGCGGCCGGCCTGCGCGCCGCCCGCCAGTTCGAAACCGATCAGCGCGCCATTGCCGCCATGCAGATAAGCACGAGCGCGTCGTCCGGCTTCTCCGGTTTGGAACCCTGGAAAAATCACCCGCACCACGTCGGGCCGCGCTTGAAGAAATTCCGCCACCGCCTGCGCATTGCTGTTGTGCTGACGGATACGCAGCGGCAGCGTCTCCAGTCCCTGCAAAAACTGGAACGCGTTAAAGGGGGTAGTCGTTGCGCCGATGTCACGCAGAAGCACGCAGCGCGCCCGCAATACATAGGCAATTGGACCGACCGGCTTGGCCTTCTCAACCCAGATCGCACCATGGTAGCTCGGGTCGGGCTGATTGAGCGTGGGGAAACGATCAGCGTGCTGCTCCCAAGGGAAATTGCCACCATCGACGATCAGGCCACCGATACTGGTGCCATGGCCACCGATGTATTTGGTTGCCGAATACACCACCACCGCCGCGCCGTGCTCGAGCGGACGGATGATCAGTGGCGCCGCGGTGTTGTCGATGATCAGTGGCACCCCGAGCTCGCGCCCGATCGCCGCGACCTCGCCGATTGGAAAAACCTGCAGTTTCGGATTCGGCAACGACTCGGCGTAGTAAGCACGGGTGCGGGCATCCGTGGCACGCCGGAAATTGTCCGGGTCGGCGGGATCGACAAAGCGAACCTCGATGCCAACGTGTTTCAGTGTCGCCGCGAACAGCGCCCAGGTGCCGCCGTAAAGATCGGTCGAACTGACGATGTTGTCGCCTGCACCGGCAAGGTTAAGCACCGAGTAGGCCGACGCGGCCTGCCCTGACGCGACCACCAGCGCCGCCGAACCGCCTTCCAGGGCGGCAATGCGCGCCTCCAAGGCGTCATGTGTTGGATTGGTGACGCGCGAATAGATGAAGCCCAGCTCTTCGAGCGAGAACAGCCGATCGGCATGGTCGGTGTCGCGGAACTGGAACGACGTGGTCTGATAGATCGGCACCGCCACGGCCCCGGTTGCCGGATCGGCGCGCCAGGTGCCCCCATGCAGCGCGAGGGTCTCAAAGCGGCTGGCTGGCTCGGTCATGTGCGTTTCCTCGTCGGTATCAGGCCGTAACGACGTCCTGCCGTACGGCAATCAGGTCGGCGTAATGACGTGCGGCCACATCGGGATGCGAGCGCAGCCGTCCCTTCAGAACATTCAGTCCCACGTTGCGGATGATCGGATTGTTCGGGTCGCGAGTGACCCCGCGCGCCTGCGCCGCAAGCGCCGGCGGCAGGGTCAGCAGCGGCACCTCCGCGTCGAGGTTCGCACCGAGGAAGGATGCCACCGACAGCCGGTCGGTAGTTGCGGGCGGCGTGACCACGCGATGCACCGTCGCCTTCAGGTAGCCGTCCGACGCCAATTCGAGCAGTTCGCCGATATTAACGACAAAGCTGCCGGCGAGCGGAGGAGCGTCGATCCAGGTGCCATCCGCCGCCTCGACCTGTAGACCGCTTTGCACATCCTGCAGCAACAAGGTCAGGAACCCACCATCCTTATGCGGCCCGACGCCCTGATCGTCCTGTGTGGCCTCGCGGCCAGGATAGCGGATCAGCTTTACGAACAGGTTCGGATCACGGGCATAGATCGGTGCGAAGATGTCCTCGGGCTGCCCCAGCGCCAGCGCGAAGGCGCGTAGCAAGCGAATGGCCAATTGTGACGTCGCGTCCAGCCAGTCAAGCGCGACTGGCTTAAGATCCGGCAAGGCGGCCGGCCATTGGTTAGGCCCTTGCAGCCGCGCCCAAGGCGGCGTTCCGGGACCGGTCGGTAAGGCCGGCCGTTCCGCGCCGATATCGATCTGCTCGCGCCAGTCCGGCCGGCCGCGGGTACGCTCCCAGCCAGGCCGCGTGTAGCCGCGGAAATGCGGCGAGAGCACCATCTCGACCGCCTGCTTCTCACGCTCTGGCAGCGTGAAGAAACGACGGCTGGTCGTGACGACGCCGTTCATGAGCCGTTCGTCGATGCCATGACCGACCAGATAGAAGAACCCGACATCCCGCGCCGCCTCGCGCAGCGCTCCCAGAAACCCAGCACGCTCGGACGGAACGCCTTCGAATTGGCGGAAATCGAGTATAGGCAATGCACTCATGGCACAGTGGGCCCCCAGGGTTAGAACTCTAATAATAACCTTCTGTCTAGGTGCGTCTACTCTCTATACAGGAAACTATGATATATCGTAGGCAGGGTGCCGGCCGGCAGTACCGGGATGCGCGTGCGATCCGTGCGATTCGCCGATTTTATTTGGCGACCGCTGAGCGCATACGCTCCTGGCTGACCAGAACCGCGACAATGACAACGACGCCTTTAATCATCATCTGCGTATACTGCGAAACGCCCATCAGATTCAGTCCATTGTCCAGAATCGCAATGATCAGCACGCCGATCAGGGTGCGATGGGGACCGCCGGAGCCTCCGGCAAGCGAAGTGCCACCGACGACAATCGCGGCCAGGTTGTTGAGCAACAGGTCGGAGCCGAGCGAGGGGCCTGCCGCGCCAAGGCGTGCCACCGCAAGAATGGCGCCGACACCGGCCAGCAGTCCGGACAGGGCGAACGCATATATCTTGTAACGGCCCACCGGGATGCCCGAGGTGCGCGCCACCGTCTCGCCGCCGCCGATGATATACATGTAACGGCCGAAACGAGTTCTGTCCGCAACGAATACAACGATGGTCCATGCCATCAAGGCGCACAGCGCGATATTCGGCAGATGATTGATCACCTGGCCGATGGCGATCTCCTCGAAATCCGGATTATCGAACTGGATCGCCCGGCCTTGCAGGATCTGCAGTGCCACACCGGTAAAAACCGACAGACTACCGAGCGTGACGACGAAGGAGGGTATCCGACCAAAGACATAGATCAAGCCATTCGCCGCGCCGAACAACCCGCCAAGCGCGGCGGCCAGCGGAATGATCGCCAGACCCAAATGGGTTGCGTTCAACAATATCACGCTGCTGGCCCCCACAAGGAGCACCACAGCACCGACAGACAAATCGATGCTGCCCATCAACACCACAAACGTCGACCCGAGGCAGACAATCAACAAGGTTCCGGCCTGGCCCGTGATGGCAGTGAAGTTACGGAGTGTCGCGAACAAATCAGTGGCAAGAGCAAAGCAGGTGGCCAAGCCCAGAACCACACCGACCGGCAGCCACAGGCTTTTGTCCACATGCTCAAAGGCCGCCAACAGGGGGCGTGTGGAAACGGCTTTGGAGGCACCGCTCATGACGCAAACTCCTTGTCCGCGGGGTATGTCGCCCTGGTAGGTTCGGCAGGCACTGGCTGAGGTTTGAACGGGCTGGCACTGTCACCCGGCAACATCCACGCGATCAGATCATTCTCGGTCGGCTTGGCGTCCGGCGGAGCCGGAACTTCCGCGGCAACACGGCCACGCTGCATGATCAGGATACGGTTCGAGAGGCCAATGAGTTCAAGCAGCTCATCGGTGATGAGCAGTATTCCGACGCCTTCATCCGTCAGATCTCGAATGACCTGATAGATTTCCTCCTTCGCGCCGGCATCTACACCGCGCGTGGGATTGTCCAGCACCAGCACGCGCGGACTGCGGCACAGCCAGCGTGCGAGCACGACCTTCTGCTGGTTTCCCCCCGAGAGGCGCACGCACAACTGCGAAGGCGATCCGGAACGAATGCCGAGGTTAACAACGAATTTCTGTGCCGTTGCCTTTTCGCGACGTCCCCGCCACAGCCCGAGCGCGTTGCTGAAGAGATCGCCGCCGCTTGCAACCGAAATGTTCCAGGCCACGCTAAATGGCGCAATCAAGCCTTCCGTCAGCCGCTCGGCCGGCACATATCCAAGTCCTTGCCTGACGAAAGCCGCGATATCGGGCTTTCCTGGTTTGCCTCCCGTGAGCGCGACGGTGCCGGCCGATGGACGGTCTACGCCAGCGGCACCCCGACCCAATGCACTCTTGCCGGAATCGAGCAAACCGCCGATCCCGACTACTTCCCCGGCGCGAACGTCAACGCTGACGCCTTGATATTCAAGCTGCTGACCAAGCCCGCGCAGGCTCAGGACGACCGGAGCGGCCGGTGCGATCGAGCGCTGCCGGCCCTCATGGTAATAGTCGGCGACGCGTTCGCGCCCAACCATCAGTCCGTGAAGCATTGCCTCATTGGCTTCCCTTGCGTGCAAACTGGCCACACGGCGGCCGTCCTTGAGCACGTGGATCTCGTCGGAGAGCCTCAGCACCTCGGACATGCGGTGTGACACGAAGATCAGTGAACCGTTGGCTTTGACTCGCGCCACGAGGCGAAAGAAGGCTTCCTCATCGCGTTGGTCGAGCGCCGACGTTGGCTCGTCCAGCAGGATCAGCGGGCTTTTGATGCCCAGCAGTTTGGCTGGCACCAAGCAGGCTCGGGCGATTTCTATAGACTGACGCTTGGAGAAGTCGTAGGCGCCGGTCCTCCGACGCACGTCCACGTCGATCCCCGCCTCTTCGACGATACTCTCTGCCGCCGAAATCATCGCGGCCTTGTCGACGAACTGACCGAAACGATCGAACCGGCCTTCGTGACCGAGCACCAGATTCTCATAGACTGGAACGTTGAGGACCAGCGCCTGCTCCTGGAATACCCGGGAGACTCCAAGTCGTGAGGCCGCGCCGTAATCCGCCGGAAGGAAGGGCACACCGCAGTGCCACATTTGCCCGTTATCGGCTGCAACGATGCCTGTGAGGATGTTCAGGAGCGTAGACTTGCCTGCTCCATTCTCGCCGACGAAGCTGACAACTTTGTTGCGGCCGATTTCGAAACCGACCTCGTCCAGCACGGTGGTCGGACCGTAACGTTTCGAAAGACCTTCAGCGCGAAACAGCGGAGCGGGCCGATCGGTGTCAACCATTGTCATCTACTCGTCAGCCCCACTATGCGACAGTCGACGGGCCATCCCGCGTTGGACGGCCCATCCAAAAGAGCCTATCAGGCCCCTTTGACCGGAGAAGGACCGTCAAATTTGATTTTATAGTGCGCGGCGTATTCGGCCTTCACCTTGTCCCACTCACCGTTATTCTTCGCGTCGAGATAGGCCTTCGGGTAGGTCCAGCCTTCAGGCTTCGCCACAGGGCCCCACTCGTGGTCGATATCGAGCGGAGTGATCTCGGCCTGGGGGTCCCAGTCGGCCGGGTGCAGTACCTTGGAGATCTTACGGTAATCAAAGGGATCAACGCCCTTGTTGTCGACGTACCGTTCCAGATAGGCGCTAACATTGTCCTTGGTGGTTGTGATGGATCGCCAATACTGCAACCGCTCGGATGCGCGCGGCACCCACCCGTGGGTCACGTCGTAGATACGCGCGGTGAAAAGGCCCGCGACATAAGCCGGGCTGTTTGCGCTGGTGGCGAGTTGCTGTCCTGACTCGATGGCGTGCGCGGCATTGCTGGTGCCATCGGCGCCGACCACGAAGACATCGCGACCCGGGACAATGCCGGCGGCCCGGAGCGCTGCAATAACCCCCTGTGCCACGTCATCGTTCTGAGCTACCACACCGACAACGTTCTTGTTGCGTGTCAGCAGATCCTCCGTCGCCTTCAGCGAATCCTCCCGGTTCCACTTTCCAGGCAATTCGCCAACCAGGCGAGTCTTCGGAAACTCCTTGAAAGCCTCGTCGCGGCCGCGAGTGCGGGCAATGTCCGTCAGGTGTCCGGGAACGCCGGTCACGCCGATGATGTCGCCGCCGCCGAACTTCGCTGTCACCGTCTCCAACAGTACCCTGGTTACGCCACGGTGTGCCGCCACCTCATCGGGTACGGCGTAGAGCGCGTAGTATTCGTCAGCGTCGAACGGCGTGTACCACGCCAAGGTGCCCCAGACATTGCCGACAAAGATCTTGTTCGCTGATGCGGTCTTGGCGATCCGCCGGATGGCGCTGCCGTCCGCCAGATTGAAAATCGCGGCGCTGGTCCCGGCCACGGCCTGCTGCTCGAACTGGTTCAATTGCAACTGGCTGTCAAAGTTGCCGTCCAACACCGTATAGGAGACCCCAAATGCTTTTGCAGCAGAGTCGAACGCCTTGTCGGCGATTGCATTGTATTCGTTTCGGTAATAGGCCGTGAGGAACGCGAGCTTGCCCGACGGCGCGGCGACAGCGACGTTGGGCAAACCAAGTGCTGCCGCACCGGCTACCGCCGCCGCCCCGGCCGAAGCGAGCGCGAGGAAATCCCGGCGCGACACCCCGGTTGTATCAAGCCGTTCCAGATGCCGATCCACCACCTTGCGATTGCTGAAGTCCGGAAGTGATGGAATGACGGTGCTGCGTGTCATCAGGTTTCTCCATTGGAGGGTTTGGTTTGGTGTGGCGTGTCAGACACGTCTGTTCGGCGACGGCCCAAAGAACGGGATTTTGTAGTGGTCCTGATATTCCTTGATGACTATTTCCCACTCACCGTTCGATTTGGCGTCTATATATGCCTTCGGGTAGGCCCAACTGTCGGGTTTTGGAATGCCCGCCCATTCAGCATCGATGTCCAACGGAAAGACCTCGGCCTGCGGATCCCAATCCTTCGGATGCAACACCTTCGACAGTAAACGGTAGTCAAAGGGCTCGACGCTGCCATTGTTGACGTAACGCTCCAGATAGCCGTCGACATTGTTCTTCGTCGTCGTGACGGATCGCCAGGTACAGCATCCGCTCCGCGGCGCGCGGCTGCCATCCATGCGTCACATCGAAAAGCCGGGCGGTGAAGTGGGCGCCGAAATAGGCCGGACTGTTGGCGCTGGTCGCAAGCTGCTGCCCGTTTTTGATGGCATTCGCCCCCTCGCTCGTTCCGTCGGCCCCGACGACCAGGACATCCTTACCTGGTTTCAGCCCGGCGGCTCGAAGTGCGGCGATCACGCCCTGCGCCACGTCGTCGTTCTGCGCCACCACCCCAACCACGTTCTTGTAGCGTGAAAGGAGATCTTCCGTTGCCTTCAGCGAGTCCTCACGGTTGAAGTTCCCCGGCAACTGACCGACCAGGCGGGTCTTCGGGAAGTCCTTGAAGGCGTCGTCACGCCCTCGGCTTCGCACTGTGTCAGTGGAGAACCCGGGCACACCAGTAACCCCGATAATATCACCGCCACCGAATTTAGACGTGACTGCCTTGAGCAACTCCACGGTGACGCCGCGGTGGGCGGAGAATTCTTCGGGGACGGCGTACAACGTGTAGTAGTCCGAGGCATCGAACGGTGTGAACCAAGGCAATGTCGCCCAGACATTGGCGAAATGGACCTTGTTCTGATCCGCCAACTGCGCGGCTCGCCGCAGCGCCGTGCCGTCGGATGCGTGCAGGATGATGGTTTGTGTTCCCGCCGCGACCTGTTGTTCAAACTGATTAAACTGACGCTGGCTATCGAACTGCCCGTCAATCAGCGTGTAGTTCAGGCCCAGAGCTTTGCTGGCGGCATCAATCGCATGACCTGCCTGCACCATGTATTCGACGCGCGTGGTCCACGCGAGATAGGCCAACTTGCCGCTCGGGTCCGCGACGGCGACCGACGGCAACCCCAGTGCGGCTGCACCGGCCGAGGCAGCAACGCCGGCTGATGCGATCGACAGGAAATCCCGCCGTGACACGCCCCGGCTGTCAAGTCGATCCATGTGACGATCAATGATGCCCGTGCTGGTGAAGTCGGGCAGCGTGCCTGGCACAGGAGGAAGTTTCATTGCCTATGTTACTCAGGGTGAGGGGTTGCGAAAGCGCCCAGTTCGGGCGCGGGCTATTCGGCGGCCTTCCAGCGAACAGCGGTGTCCTCATGGCTCGCGGCTACACCGGCGGACCGCGTGAAGGCTCCGCGATAGCGGGCCGCTGGATGGCGTTCGTTAAGGCGCGCTGGCCGGCCGGCGAACAGGCGCTCTCGCAACGTGCCAGGCGTATACTCGCGCTGTGCCAGGCCACGTTTCTGCAACACCGGAATCACATGCTCGATGAACGTCCGGAAAGATCCGGGCGTGGTCTGGTACATGACGTTGACGCCGTCAATTCCGGCGTCCTGCCACAGCTCGAGTTGATCCGCGATTCCTTCCGGTGTGCCGACAATACGTCCATTGTACGAAAGTGAATTGGCGAGGGCGCCGACGGTCGCCTTCTTGCCGGGATTGCCCTCTTCGAATGTCCGAACGAAGCCCTGCAAGCCTTCGATGCTGTACTGATCGATCGGACGGTCGGGATCAAGCCGCCCGAGATCAATGCCCATGTCCCGGCTGATATGCGCGGCGAGGCCATCGAAGCTGACGTATTCATCGATCTCCCGCGACTTGCGCCACGCCTCTTCCTCTGTGCTGCCAACGACAAAGGAAAGGCCTTGAATAAACAGCAGATCTGACGGATCGCGTCCCGCCGCGGCGGCGTAGCTTCGGGTCTCGGCGATGGCCTTGCGTGCGCCTTCGAGGTTGGGGCTGAGGATGAATGTTCCCTCTGCATGCCGCGCGGCGAACGCTCGGCCGGCCTTGGATGAACCAGCCTGGTACAGCACAGGAGTACGCTGCGGCGATGGCGTGGTCAGATGCGGCCCCATGACGCGGTAGCGCTTTCCCTCGTGGTACACGCGATGGACCTTTTCAGGATCGGCATAGATTCCGGCTTGCTTGTCGGCGAGGAGCGCATCCTCGTCCCACGAACCTTCCCAGAGCTTGTAGACGACATCCATGTATTCGTCGGCCCAGGCGTAGCGTTCATCGTGCGCCACGATCCGATCGAGGCCGAAATTTTGTGCCGCGTTATGGCTGACACTGGTGACGATATTCCAGCCGATGCGCCCCTTGCTCAAGTGATCCAGGGTCGACAGACGACGCGCGAAACTGAACGGATGTTCTGACAGGATTGAACTGGTGAAAGTCAGGCCGAGGTTCTCCGTCACGCCGACCAGCGCGGCCGCCAGGACGGCGGCATCGTTAGACGGGATCTGCACTGCCTCCTTCACGTAGGTATCCCACGATCCCTTGTAGGCGGGATCGACGCCGATCACGTCAGCCAGGAACAAGGCGTCGAAGCGACCAGCCTCGAGCAGACGAGCCAGATCGACCCACGTGTCAAGATCGTTGAATTCGATCTGCCTCGTGTCGGGATGCCGCCACAATCCATGGTAAATGTGGGACACCACGTTCATCGAAAACCCATTGAAGATAAGACGTTTTCGCACGTTCAAAATCCCAACTCCATCGCAACGAAGGCTGACGAGTGTAAGCGGCGTGGCAGCCTTGCCGCATCATTAGCGCCCGTCTGACGTGAGTCAATACGTCATACCTGTATTTTTAGCATGATATTTATTCTGCTAGTGATAATAGCACTTATCACCACATGGATGGGCATGGCCTATGGGACGCGGATACGCCAACGACGGCGGGGCCCTTGGGGTAGCGTAAGTGATGCTCTCTAGTTCCGGAGTGCCGCAGGTTTAAAGCTTCGACGCCGTCAGGTTCGTCAAAGGATTTGCGGCTGTCGCCAAAACTTTCGACGCACCGAAACTTTCAGCGCCTCCGCTTCCCGCGGCCCGCCACCGCTTCACCGATGCGCCGGACGCTCGCGCGGCGGAGTAACGTCGCCGAAACATCGAACGGAGATGGAAGGACAGATTGCGCTCCGACATTTACGCGAGCACTATCGTGGTGGAACGGCAGGCCAGGCCGATAGCTTCCAGAGTTCGGACTGGGTGACGGCAGCAGCAGCAGCTTCGCGGACGAACCCGGAATAATCGCCGTGGGTCAACTCTCCGAATATATACGCTTGTGGATGCTGATCGATGATCCTTGGCAATACATTGGCCCGAAACGCCCCGGTCCAGCCAGTGGTTCATGACCTGGACGAGATGATTCGCAACGGCTGGGGCATCATGGTTCAGCGCCACCAATGCACGATGCCCCGTCGTGTAGTTCGGCTCCCCGGAGGCATTGTCGTGTCCCAGCAACCGGAACCAAGCGGTTTCCTCGGCATCGGTCCGGATTTGCCGGGCACCCCGAAAGATCGGGAAAAACCCTGCCGACGTGGTTGAACACGCCATTCAGAACGACCCGCTGGACCGCGCTGACGGGCGGTGTCGATCAGTTCCTCAAAATCGCCGTCATCGCAAGGCCGAGGTCGGTCCGGAATGGTTCGATCGTGCCGTAGCCGTGCGACTACGTGGGCGTGATACACTGCGACTCACAAGCAAAGCCACCGGAATTCACCCCGGCAATCCTGCCGCGGGCATCTGTCCGTTGTGTTCGAGCGCCCGGCCCGTCTGGCGGAACAGATCCGCCCTGGCGGGTCTGGCTGTCGCATCGAGGTGGCATCGGGCAGGATGCCGACCCCCCTTCGCCGGACCGTGGAGGCATCAATGGACGTGCTCCTGCCTTATCGCTCGATGGCCTACAACAATCGCTGGGCCAATCACCGGCTGCTCGCGGCTTCCACCAAGCTGTCACAGGCCGATTTCGAGGCGCCCCGCACCGGCTTCTTCCCCAGCCTCCGCGCGACGCTGAACCACATCCTCGTCATCGATCGCTTCTACGTGGACGCTATGGAAGGCGGCACACTCGGACCCGCGGCCTGGGCCAATCCGGAGCCGTGCAAAACGGTAACCGTCCTGCGACGGGCGCAGAGCGAAGTGGACCAGCGATTGATTGGGTTCGTCGAGCGCCTCGACGAAGCCGGACTCACCCGCATCATCGACATCAATCGCGGCGACCATGTGCAGCGCGAGCGGACGGATCGTCTGCTGCTGCACCTGTTCCAGCACCAGGTTCATCATCGCGGTCAGGCGCACGCCATGTTGAGCGCGACCGAAGTCCCTCCGCCGCAGCTCGACGAGTTCTTCTCTGAGATGGATATACCGCTGCGCGCCGCGGAATTTGCCGAGCTGGGCTGGGCCGAGGAGGCCGTCTGGAACCGCTGACCATGACAGCCTGCATGGCGGCGCCGCAAATCTGCTGATACACGCCGCCGCCATGACCGATACGCCGAGCCACGCCATCCCGACGGGTCGTCCACGCGAGCGCACCTTCGCATTGCTGGGCCGCTTGTGGCGGGAACATCTGGTCCGTCACAAGCCTCGGCTGGCTTTGGTCATGGCATTGACCCTGCTGATGGCCGGCACCACGGCGCTCTATCCTGTGGTCATCAACCACGCCTTCGAGATGTTCACCGCGCACGACCGCCGCATCCTGTATCAGATCCCGGCCCTCGTCGTGGCGGTGACGGGCGTCAAGGCGGTGGCGCAGTATTTCCAGAACGTCCAGGTGCAGCAGGTGGTGCTGCTGGTAATCCGGGATCTCCAGGGGCGGATGTTCGCGCATCTGACCCGTGCGGATCTCGCCCGCATGGAGCGCGAGGCGCCGGCCCAGCTTGCCGCCCATTTCACCACCGACGCGGCGACCATCCGCGAGGCGCTGACCCGGGCGGTGAACGGCGTTGCCGACGTCATCACCGTGGTGGGGCTGGTCGGCAGCATGATCTACCTGAACTGGCTGCTGTCGCTGATCGCCGCGGCGCTGTATCCGCTCGCCGTCGTCCCCATCGAGCGGATCGGCAAACGCGTCCGCAAGGCCTCGGGCGGCATGCAGGAGCGTGTGGGCGAAACCGCCACGTTGCTGAACGAGAGCTTCGCCCAGGCCCGCACCGTCCGCGCCTACCGGCTGGAGGCCAGCGAGACCCGCCGGGCTGACGCCGCCTTCGCCCAGCTTTACAAGGCGCTGCTGCGGATGACCAAGAGCCGCTCGCGGGTCGAGCCGGTGCTGGAGGTCCTGGGCGGCGCGGCGGTGGCGGCGGTGATAGGCTTCGAGGGCTGGCGGGCCGCGGTCAGCGACCACGCTCTGGGCGATTTCACCGGCTTCGTGGCGGCGCTGCTGATTGCCGCCCGACCGCTGCGCGCCCTCGGTTCGCTGAATGCGGCGTTGCAGGAGGGGCTGGCCGGTCTGGTCCGCGTGTTCACCATCATCGACGAGCGGCCCAGCATTACCGATGCGCCGGACGCGGTGGCGCTGCCGCCCGGTCTGGGGCACGTCGAGTTCGACCACGTGCGGTTCGTCTACCCGGATGGCCGCACTGGCCTCGCCGACCTGAGCCTGGAGGCTCGCCCGGGCACCACGGTCGCACTGGTCGGGCCGTCCGGCGGCGGCAAGTCAACCGCTCTGGCATTGATCCCACGGCTGCACGATGCGACCGGCGGGGCTGTACGCATCGACGGTGCGGACGTGCGGCGGGTGACGCTGGCCAGCCTGCGCGACTCGATCGCCTATGTCGGCCAGGACGCGCTGCTTTTTGACGACACGGTGGCGGCGAATATCGCCATGGGTCATCCCGGCGCCGGGCAAGCGGCGATCGAGGCTGCCGCCGAGGCCGCCGCCGCCGCCGACTTCATTGCGGTCTTGCCGCTGGGGTATGAAACCAGGGTCGGTCCCGGCGGGCAGCGCTTGTCGGGGGGACAGCGGCAGCGTGTTGCCCTGGCGCGTGCGCTGCTGCGCGATCCCCGCATCCTGCTGCTGGACGAGGCAACCAGCGCCCTGGACACCGAGAACGAGGCGGCGGTGCAAACGGCGCTGGCGACGCTGCGAAAGGGACGCACCACTATCGTGATCGCGCATCGGCTGTCCACGGTGCGCGATGCCGACCTGGTGGTCGCCCTGGCCGACGGGCGGGCGCAGGAAAGCGGCACGCACGCCGAACTGATGGCGCATGACGGGCTTTACGCTCGGCTGGTCAGGAGCCAAAGCCTGCTTGGCGCCTGACCGCGTCATCACGGCAGGGGGGCGAAGCCGGTTCGCGACACGCTTGAACTCAAAGCGCTGCGATGAGCGCCGACGAATCTGAGACCCACCCGAACATGGTCTGGATCGTTAGCAACGACGCCTCATGCGTTCCAAACGACGAGTTCGGAAAGGTCGGCTGGCCGGTGCAATCTTCCAGTAACAGGCAGGCGTAATCGCGGAACATCGCATCGCGGATCGTCGATTCTACGCAAACGCTGGTGGTGCATCCTGTCACAATCAAGTGCCGAGCACCCAACGCGTGAAGCTGCGCGTCCAAGTCAGTTTCGAAGAAGCCGCTGTAGTGGTGCTTTGACACCACGACGTCACCTGGCAGCGGCGCAAGTTCAGGAAGAATCTCGGTGTTCCATGTGCCCTCTATGAGGATGCGGCTCGGCCGCCCATCCGGCGCGGTCACTGGCTCGCCAATCGCCATACGCTGATGCCGAAACCAGTGCGGCGAGTCCGGACCGCCCATGTCGGAGAGGTCGGCTCGGTGGGTCATTTTCAAATACACGATGGGCAGGCCCGCGGTCCGGGCCGCGGCCACGACCCGTCGCGTGGGGGGAATGGCGCGTTGGATCGACGACAGATCGATTCCCGCCCGGTCAAACATGCCGCCGGGTGACCCAAAGTCGTGCTGCATGTCGATAACCAGGACGGCGCTTTGGGCCAAATCGATGCTCAGCGGCACCGGGCGTGCCTGGATCGATACAATTCGGCTCGACGTCGCCATCAGCTTGTCCTCCTCCGGCCAGCGGCGACACCGGATTGCCCGCAATGGCCAAGGGTCGGAAAGGGCTGCGCCGCGCGACGCAGCCCCCCGGCGACTACTGGACCTGCAGGTGCTTTACCCGGGGCAATACTTCCTGCGACAGCAGCCGCAGCGAATTATGCCAGACCTCCGGTGTGTCGGCGTAGTCGAAGCCCAGCACCAGAAGGGTGCCGAAGCCGCCAACCTCGTCCCACATCTTCTCCAGCTTCTGAGCCACTGTCGCCGGCGAGCCGACCAGCCAGTTGTGCCGCGCGCAGTATTCCGCGGTCACATCCGAGTCGGTGACGGTCTGGTCGTGCTTGAAGTAGTGCGTGAACTGGAAGTCGCGGAACAACGGCAGCAAGTATTCGTTCATCATGCGACCCATCATGCTGCCTGCCGACAGCCGGAGGGCCTCTTCGTCGGTGTCGGCGACGAACACCTCACGCACCAGCCGCCAGCTTGACCGCCGCGGCGTCAACCCCTTCGAGCGGGCGCCCTCCTCGTAAGCGCTCCAGTGGCTGCCCACATAGCCGGTATTGAGGTTCAGGCTCATCGGCAGGAAGCCACGTTCGCCGGCAAGCTTCAGGGTGCTCGAACTCGGGCTCAGCCCGGCGACTCCGATCGGCGGATGCGGCTTCTGCACCGGCTTGAGGTGCGGCACAAGGGTGTTGTTCATCCGGTCTGGCTTGTCGATCGTCCAGAACTTGCCTTCATAATGGAACGGGCCCTCGTCGCTCCAGAGCTTCAGGATAATGTCCAAGGCCTCGCGCGTCATGTCGCGGTTCACCCCGGACATACCGTCCACATTGAACTGCGCCCAGTCGCTCGGCAGACCGCTCGCAGCGATGCCGAAATTCAGCCGCCCGCCTGACAAATGGTCAAGGAATGCGATGCGGTTCGCGAGCTCGGCGGGGTTGTGGTACGGCAGCAGAATGCCGCCGGTGCCTATGCGGAGACGCTTGGTCTCGCGAAAGGACTGAGCCAGCAGGATGTCAGGCGACGGGTTCGGCTCCCAGGGCGAAGTGTGATGTTCCCCGATCCAGGCCTCGGCGTAACCGAGTTCGTCCAGCCAACGCAGCGTCTGCAGGTCCCACTCATTTCCCTCCTTGAGGTCCCGCTCGGGCGGATGCGAGGGCATGGCGAAATAGCCGAGTTCCATGGTCCGTGTTTCCTTCAAATTGCTTTTACGTCGTTCGGCAAAGGGGACCTCCGACAAAAGCCGGCCCCGTAGCACGCATCAAGCTTACGCTCTGCCGGAAATCAATCAACTGCTGGTTTTTCCGAGTGGTCTCGGCAACATTGGCGGTTGCCTGACGTGGGCGGCCTTAATTGAACGACATCCCGCCGGACAGCGCGACGGTCTGCCCGGTCATATAGGCGTTGCCGACCAGCATCAGCACCACTTGCGCGACTTCCTCGCTGCTGCCGAAGCGGCCGAGCGGAATGCGGGCGGGGGAGGTTGCGAGGCCGGAGCGGACCATGTCGGTCTCGATCAGCGATGGCGCGACGGCGTTGACCGTTATGCCCTGAGCGACCAATCGGGCGGCATAGCCCCTGGTAAGCCCCTCCATGCCGGCTTTGGAGGCGTTGTAATGCGGGCCGATCCCGCCGGCCCCCCTCGCGGCGCCGGATGAGATGTTGACGATCCGGCCCCAGCCCTGCTTGCGCATATGCGGCAGGACGGCACGGGTGCAGAGAAACACCGATTTCAGGTTGACCGCGATGGTCTGGTCGAAATCCGCCTCGGTGAGGTCATCGATGCCGCGAATCAGGCCGATGCCGGCGTTGTTGATCAGGATATCCGGCGGCCCGAGCCTGTTCTCCACGGTGCCGATCATGGCGGCAACGGCCGAACTGTCGGAGACGTCCGCCGGCACGGCGATGGCGCGACGACCGGCGTTGGTGATGGCCGCGGCCACGGCTTCCGCTTCGGACGATCGCTCGCGGCAGTTGACGGCGATGTCGGCCCCGGTTTCGGCCAAGGCAAGCGCGATCGCGGCGCCGATGCCGCGTGATGCGCCAGTGACCAGGGCGATGCGGCCGGTGAGGTCAGGGTGACGGGGCATGGGCAAGGCTCCTTACACGGGTGGCGCGGACCGATCGGGCGGCTCTGCCGCGGCGAGGCTGCACGACGCGGCGGCGTGCTAACTCGCGATCTTCCACTGCCCGTTGGAAATCCGGCACCAGGTCAGGTCATAAGTGGTCGGCGGTGTGCTCCCCTGGGGGAAAAACTCATGGTGCAACGCGTGACAAGGGCGCTTGGCCTGCACGAATATCCGCGTCACCTTGGACGACCCGTAGCTGCCGGTCGCGGGGTTCGACCAACTCTCTTCCGCGCCGACCTCCAGTTGCGGTTTATTGTTCAACTGCCTGATGCTGTTGCTCATCAGGTCCAGGTCCGTCTCTGAAAGCGGCGTCTGCGAGCGATTGCTCCTGAACGGATTGATCTGGGCCGTGGCCGGAACCGCGATCGAGACAAAGCAGAGGCCCGCTAACATGAGGCATGCGTTTCTCATCGTTCTCTCTCCTGTTTGTCGCTATCGAGCGCACGGCCTAGTCGGATTTGGTCCGCTGATGCAACTGGTGAACACCGACGGCCCCAGTAGCGCGGCCTTTCGCATCCGGACACAAGCGGGGGAATGCGCCGCTCCGCCGTCGTCAAGCCGCCACTTCCACGGGTCCCGATTCGGTATTGCTGCCTGGGCCTGTCGCACAGGTCAACACGCCGGGGGCCGGCGTCCGCGTCCCTAAATGAACCAATCGCGAGGTGACTCCGGCTTACCGCCCGCCCTACCATACCACGGGACGACGTGACGGGGCGGAGAGCGATGCGCAGGCCAGCCAGCCCGGAAGACGAAGTGAAGGCTTTTTCGGCGCGCGTTCGCGATCTCGTCGAGGCCGGTCAGCCGGTCAAGATTCAGGTCGGCTTCGGTTGGACGCCCGCGCCGGGGTTCGTCAACCTCGATATCCATCCGCTTCTGGACAAGAGCGACAACCGCTTCGCCGATGCGGACGTGTTCTTCTTTCCCTACGCGGACATGCCGTGGCCGATCCCGGCAAACTGCGTCGATTACATCTTTCATGAAGATTTTATCGAGCATATCAGCCAGAAGCAGCAGGTCTGTTTTCTGGCCGAGACTTTGCGCGTGCTAAAGAATGGCGCCTGGCATCGCGTGAGCACGCCCTGCCTGAACGCCTCGATGCGGCGGCACTCGCATTTCGAGGACGGAATGGAAGGTGTCTATACCGGCGAATGGACCAACTGGGACCACATCAACCTGTTTACGCGCCATTCATTGGAGGAGATGGCCAGGTTGGTCGGCTACCGCGAGGTGGTCTTCACTCTGAAGAATCAGGGTGTGTCACCGTACCGTCTTGTCAACGAGGTGCGCCCCGACGACGACCGCGATCCACTGACCGGCAACATCTTCGCCGACTTGCTGAAGCTCGGCCGGCCGACACAGCCGGCGCGCGATCTGGAAGCGATGCTCGAACTGTTCGACGAGGCGTTCTACCTGGCGTCGAACGGTGACGTCGCCCACAATGTCCGGGCAGGCTGGCTCGCCTCGGGCCGCGAGCATTACATCAAGTGCGGGTTCAGGGAACGACGCCGGCCGTTTGCCCTCGATCCGGGCTGGTATTCAGCGCGGTACCCCCTCGCGGCGATGGAGGTCACCTACGGCAACTACGCCGACTTCGCCGATCATTACGCCGCGGTCGGCAAAGCGCGCGGCCACCGTCCGACCCCCGCCTGAACCGTCGTGCGATGGCTGATTTATCCACCAGCCGCCGCGCCACTGCCTCGCTGGCCATAGGTCTTGAAGCGTTCGCGCGCGTCTTGCATCTCCTGAGCCGTCAGCAGCCGAGGCGTCCCGGCGGAGCGCGCCAGGAGATACTGGCGGCAGAGCGTTTCCAACAGGATGCAGAGGGTCAATGTCTCAGCCGCGCCGCCACCGGACACGATCATGCCGTGATTGGCGAGCAGACACGCGGATCGTCCGCGGATCGCAACCGCCGCAAGGTCCGCGAGCGCTGGCGTGCCAAAGGTGACATAGGGTGCACAGCGGACATCCTCGCCGCCAAATTGCACGACCATGTAGTGAAACGCCGGCAGACTTTCGTTCAGGCAGGCAAGCGCGGTGCAGGCATCCGCATGCGTGTGGGCGATGAACGACGCCTCGGGGCAGGTCCGGTACACCGCCGCGTGCAGCGCCCATTCGGTCGATGGCGTCGGGGCGCGCCCCTGCGTACCATCGACACCCGGGTTTTCCCCGTCGAGGGTCGCACGCGCGAGACCATCGGGCCCCACAGCATCGGGCGACCCGCCGGAGGGCGTTATCACCATGCCCTCCGACGTCCGCGCGCTCACGTTCCCCGCGCTGCCAACGATCAGGCCACGCTCGGCCAGCGCCTGATAGAGCCAGGCGGTTTCGGCGCGGGCCTGATCCGCTGTCATATGAGGAAGACGCCCTTCCCATCCGACTGCTTGTCGAACAACTGATAAGCCTCCTCGGCTCGATCGAGCGTCCAGCGGTGAGTGAACAGCTTGTCCACGTCGATCTTGCGCTCGACACAGAAGGTCGCGCATTCCGCCTGGATGATGTTGGAAAAGGTCCAGGAGCCGACCAGCGTGAGCTGGCGCCGCAGGATGTGCGGGCTGACATCGATATGGACGTCGCCGCCCTCGCCGACGAAGCACATCGTGCCCCAGACTTTCGTGCTGCGGATCGCGTTCAGCCGCGCTTCCGGGTTGGCGGAGGTATCGAGCGTCAGGTCGGCAAAACGACCTCCGGTGAGTTCCTTGATCGCCGCGACCGGGTCATTGGAACCGGGGTTGACCACCTCGTCGGCGCCGAACTCCTTCGCCCGCTCCAGCCGCTGGGGACTGATATCCAGCGCAATGACCCGGGCACCCATGGCCTTGGCGAACTGAGTCCCGGCCAGTCCGACCGGCCCCTGGCCAAAGATCGCGATGGTGTCGCGGCCGGAGACGTTCATGCGCCGCAACGCGCCGTAGGCAGTGCCGGAGCCACAGGCGATCGCGGCGCCAGCCGAGAACGACAGCTCGTCGGCCAGCGGCACCAGCGTGTTGGCCGGAACCAGCAGGTATTTCGCGTGGCCGCCATGGGCGTTGTTGCCGTAAACCTTGACCGGCACTTCCTGGCAAAGCTGCTGCCAGCCGGAGCGGCAATGACTACACTGGGTGCACCCCTGGTAGTGATGCACCATGACTCGCTGTCCGATGGTCGCTTCGGCTGGGAGGACATCAGGGCCAATGGCGGCGACGATGCCGCAGGGTTCGTGGCCGACGATGGTCGGATTGGGATTGGGCGGCAGGCCGGTCGCGTTGGCTGCCTGGTTCTTTGGCCGGCGGTACTGGTGAAGGTCGGATCCGCACATGCCGGAGGCCTTCATCTCCACCACCACTTCGCCCGGACCGGGGGTCGGGTCCGGGAAGGTCATGATCTCCAGGCCTCGGTCACCCGTGAAAACGACACCCTGCATTATTTCCTCCTGCCTTGCGTTGGTTGCGGTCGGCAACCTTTTAGACGCCGGCCGATGTTAGCGCGATCCGCGCGGCGAGACACCCCGGGGCAGTGTTACGCAGGGCTCGCGGCATTGGCTCGCCATCGATTTGCGGAAGTGGCACGGCCGCGCGAACTGTCGCCTGTCACGATGCGCACCGTCACGCCAGCCTGCACGGCACCGTGCGCGCCGCGTCGCGCATCGGCGGCGGGTCGGGGATGGGACTTCACCGCCGGGGAATGCTCTGTCAATCTGGGGAGCAGGTTCATACTATCATAATCGATGCCGGCGTTTTCAACTCCACCCGGCGGTGGCAAAACCGGACGCGGCGGCCGGTGGATGGTACGATCAC
Source organism: uncultured Alphaproteobacteria bacterium (assembly GCA_963758415.1). Taxonomy (GTDB): domain Bacteria; phylum Pseudomonadota; class Alphaproteobacteria; order Acetobacterales; family Acetobacteraceae; genus Rhodopila. The sequence continues at coordinate 90,286 of CAVWVL010000004.1, forward strand.
CTGGATAGGCCGATGGACGCGCGTCCAGCAGACTATGACCCCTGATGGGACCCCTGATGGCGCGGCAACGCCTGGCCATCGACCGAGGAGAGAAATAATGCAGCTTGGAATGATCGGCCTGGGACGGATGGGCGGCAACATGGTGATACGCCTCACCAAGGCGGGCCATGAATGCCTGGTCTACGACAGTCACCACGAGGCGGTGGATGCGCTGGTCAAGCAGGGCGCGAAAGGCACCACCAGCCTGCCCGACTTCGTCAAGCAACTGAGCAAACCGCGCCTGGTATGGCTGATGGTGCCCGCCGCCGTTGTCGATCCGGTGCTCAGTTCGCTGGTGCCGCTGCTGGAGCCAGGCGATATCGTCGTGGACGGTGGCAATTCATACTATCACGACGATATCCGGCGTGCCGGGGAACTGCGCCAGAAGGGCCTGCACTACGTCGATGTTGGCGTCAGCGGCGGCGTGTGGGGTCTGGAGCGGGGCTATTGCCACATGATCGGCGGCGAACCCGACGTGGTGAAGCGGCTCGACCCGATTTTCCATTCACTGGCGCCCGGCGTCGAGGCGGCGCCGCGGACACCTGGCGCGACCGGCACTCCGGGAACCGCCGAACTGGGCTATCTGCATTGCGGACCGAACGGCGCCGGACACTTCGTCAAGATGGTGCACAACGGCATCGAATACGGGCTGATGGCGGCTTACGCGGAAGGCTTCAACATCATCAAGCACGCCAATGTCGGGCTGCACACGCAGGTTCACGATGCCGAGACGACCCCTCTGCGCCATCCCGACCACTACAAATATGACATCGACGTCGCCCAGGTAGCGGAAGTCTGGCGCCGCGGCAGCGTGGTCGCATCCTGGCTGCTGGACCTTACAGCAAGCGCCCTGCGCAAGAGCCCCGACCTCGGCAACTTCGCCGGCCGCGTGTCGGACTCCGGGGAGGGCCGCTGGACGGTGCAGGCCGCGGTCGACGAAAGCGTACCGGCGCCGGTGATCTCGGCTGCTTTGTTTGCCCGCTTCAGTTCCCGCGGCGAGGCCGATTACGGCGATCGCCTGCTGTCCGCCTTGCGCTTCGAATTTGGTGGGCATGTCGAGAAGCCCAAGGAGTAGGATGAGTAACGGCGCCCGAAGCATCGGGCATACAGTTGAAGGAACCGACCCATGGCCTCAGACGCACCCAAAAACCTCAACAAGCTCGGCCAGAGCCTCTGGCTCGACAACATCACCCGCGACCTGCTCGATAGCGGCACCCTCAAACGCTACATCGATGAGCTTTCGGTCACCGGGCTGACCTCCAACCCGACGATCTTCGACAACGCGATCTCCCGCAGTTCCTGGTACGACGCCGAGATCCGCCGGCAACTCGACAGCGGCGCGTCTGGTGAGACGCTGTTCTTCAACCTCGCGATTCAGGATCTGACCCGGGCAGCCGACCTGTTCGCGGCGATCCACAAGCGCACCGGCACGGTCGACGGTTTCGTTTCTCTCGAAGTCTCGCCGCTGTTTGCGTACGACACCAAGGCGACGGTCGAGCAGGCGAAGTCGCTGCACGCGCAGGCGAACCGGCCGAACCTGTTCATCAAGATCCCTGGCACCCCGGAGGGATTGCCGGCGATCGAGGACTCGATCTTCGCCGGTGTGCCGATCAACGTGACGCTGCTGTTCTCCACCGATCAGTACAAGGCCGCGGCCGAGGCCTACATCAGGGGACTGGAGCGCCGGGTCGACGCGGGCCTGTCGCCGGACGTGAGATCGGTCGCCTCGCTGTTCATCAGCCGCTGGGATGTCGCGGTGCACAGCAAGGTCCCGGCGGAAATTCGCAACACACTGGGCATGGCGGTCAGCAGGCAGGCTTACAGGGCGTATCGCGAGATCATCGCCAGCGACCGCTTCCAGCGGCTGGAGAATCTCGGCGCGCGGCCACAGCGGCTGCTGTTCGCGAGCACCGGCACCAAGGACAAGGCCGCGTCGGACACGCTGTATATCTCCGGCCTCGCGGCGCCGAACACGGTGAACACGATGCCCGAGGACACGCTGCTGGCGTTTGCCGACCATGGCAAGCTCGCGGGCGCGCTGGCACCTGACGGCGGCGATTTCGAGTCAGTGCTCGCCGCGCACCTCAAGGCGGGCATCGACCTGACAGCGCTGTCGACGCAATTGCAATCCGACGGTGCCAAGGGATTCGTGAAGTCCTGGGACGAGCTGATCGGAGCGATCGCGTCCAAGAGCAAGGTTTTGGCCTGAAGAGGGGGCCCGAAGACGGGCCTTAAGACAGGAGAACGCCGATGACCGCCCTGACCGAGACGCCGGCCTGGCAGGCGCTGACAGCGCATCACGCGCAGATCAAGGACCTGCACCTGCGCAAACTGTTCGCCGACGATCCGGGCCGGGCGGAGCGCCTCTCGGCCGAGGGCGCGGGACTGTTCATCGACTATTCGAAGAACCGCGTCACCGACGAGGCTCTGCGGCTGCTGTTGCAGCTCGCGGAGGAGCGCGGTGTGACGAAGCGGCGTGACGCGATGTTCGCCGGCGACAAGATAAATGCCACGGAACGCCGCGCGGTGCTGCATGTGGCATTGCGCGCACCGCGTGGCTCCCGCATCGAGGTGGACGGCACCGATGTGGTTCCGGACGTCCATAAGGTGCTGGACGCCATGGCGGATTTCGCCGATCGGGTGCGCGGCGGCACCGCCACGGGCCATACCGGCAAGCGTATCCGCAACGTGGTCAATATTGGCATCGGCGGCTCCTACCTCGGTCCCGAGATGGCGTATCGCGCGCTGCGCCCGTTCAGCGACCGGTCGATGACCTTCCGCTTCGTCGCCAACGTCGACGGCGCGGATTTTCACGAGGCGACGCACGATCTCGATGCCTCGGAGACGCTTTTCATCGTGTCGTCGAAGACATTCACAACGCTGGAGACGATGACCAACGCGGCGACGGCACGCGCCTGGCTGGTCGGCAAACTTGGGTCGGACGCGGCCGTGGCCAAACACTTCGCCGCGGTGTCGACCAATATCCCCGCGGTGACGAAGTTTGGCATCAACCCGGCCAACGTCTTTGGCTTCTGGGACTGGGTGGGGGGCCGCTACTCGATGGACAGTGCCATCGGCCTGTCCACCATGATCGCGATCGGCCCGGATAACTATCGCGCCATGCTCGCCGGTTTTCACGCCATGGACGAGCATTTCCGAACCGCGCCGGCGGACCGCAACCTGCCGCTGCTGCTTGGGCTGCTGACGGTCTGGTACAACAATTTCTTTGGCGCCCAGAGCCTCGGTATCATGCCCTACTCGGCGCATCTGGCGCGTTTTCCGGCTTATCTCCAGCAACTGCAGATGGAGAGCAACGGCAAGCACGTCGATCTGGATGGGCATGTCGTGAACTATCAGACCGGCCCGATTATCTGGGGCGAACCCGGAACCGACGGCCAGCACTCGTTCTACCAGCTTCTGCACCAGGGAACGAAACTGGTTCCGTGCGATATGATCGGCTTCTGCAAACCGCTCAGCCCGCTGACCGAGCAGCACGACCTGCTGATGGCCAACCTGTTCGCTCAGGCCGAGGCGCTGGCTTTCGGCAAGACGGAAGACGAACTTCGGGCGGAAGGCTCGCCCGACTTCCAGCGGCCGTTCCGGGTCATGCAGGGCAACCGGCCGACCAACATGATCCTGGCGGATCGGCTCGATCCCGGGACGCTAGGCAGTCTGGTGGCACTTTACGAGCACAGCGTTTTCACCCAGGGGGCGATTTGGGCGATCGACAGCTTCGATCAGTGGGGGGTCGAACTGGGAAAGGCTCTGGCCAGCCGTATCATCCCGGAACTGGCCCGCGGCGCGGAGCCGAAGCTGGCGCACAACTCGTCCACCAACGCACTGATAAGCCGGTACCGGCGTCAACGCGGCTGAGGCGGAAAACTGCTTGTTGATCTGCTCTTCAGAGGATATACATGTTATGTTTTGTATATCCAGGAGCGGGTTATGCATATCTCCAAATGGGGCAACAGTCTCGCGCTTCGCCTCCCCGCCGCCGTGGTTGAGGCGCTCGAACTCAGGGAAGGCGATGAGATTGAGATCTACGTAGCCGGCGCCCGGGAATTCGCTGTCGCGCGCAAACCCGGCCGCGAGGATCTGTTGCAGCGGCTGCGTGGCTTCCGCGGCCGATTGCCTGCCGACTTCAAGTTCGATCGAGACGAGGCGAATGCCCGGTAGCTTCTTCGATACCAACGTCCTTCTCTACGTCGCGTCCAGCGACGTGGTGAAGGCGGACCGGGCGGAGGAAATTATCGCCGGCGGCGGCACCATCAGCGTTCAGGTGCTGAATGAACTGACCAACGTCGCGCGCCGCAAGATGCGGATGTCATGGCAGGAAACCCGGGCGCTGCTATCGATGATGCGTGGCTTGCTGTCGGTGCAACCGCTCACGGCCGAGACGCACGAAACCGGCCTGGCGCTGGCCGAGCGCTATGGTTTCTCGATATATGACGCGATGATTGCGGCGGCGGCGGCGCATGCCGATTGTGACATACTCTGGTCCGAGGACATGCAGCACGGAATGGCGCTCGACGCAGGGCCACGGATCCTCAATCCGTTTCGCATGGCTTGATTTGATGACCGGCCAGGGAGCGGGCCGGTCTACTGTTCAATGTCATATCCGCGTTGACGCTCGCCGGCCTCTGGCTCGACGCGACAGCCGGGCTCCCGTGACGTCGCCTCAGTGCCCGCCTCAAAGTGAATTGCAGCGGCACCGTCAGGCGCCACCTTGGTACTGCCGAAGCCTGCTCGCTGCGCCACCATAAGGGCCACGATGGTGGCCACGCCGGTGGAAAGATGCCTTTCCATTGCAATTTCTCCCGCCGGTCAGTGGATCTCGATACTCGATTGCGCAGCGGTTGGACTGCTGGCGCCGACCGGGGGCCTTCGCCTGCGAAAGAACAGCTTGGCCTCGGCGAACAGCTCACCCAGCCCACGCAAGGGACCGAGAGCGAATTCGGCGCCTTGGGCTGAAAGCAAGGTGAGGCGCAAAGTGCGTTCCGCCATTTTACTCTGACCCGCCTGCGCAAGACTTGCGGCATTGAGCAATTGCTTTTCATCATCGGACAAGGCGGGGCAGCCGGGGCAGTGGATTTCCAGTGGCCGCCGAGCGGCGTGAGCGAAGATTGCCATCAGTTGATCTACCGAAAAGGCCGAGTCGTGGACCCCGGCCGAGTCCATCTCCTGGCAAAGATCAGGCAGCGGATCGCCGCGCTCGCGATAGCCGGCGACCCAGCAGCGGATGCCGGCCAGCAAAGCGCTTTCGGACGGATCGAGGGCCGACGCGCTATCGGGGTATGCCGTCGACGCAACTTGCAGGTGAATGATCTGGCCCATGGACGGGAGAAGCTCCGAGGTGGTGGACTCATGCTGCCGTAAATGCGAATGCGTCGCAATAGCTATAAATGCCGAGAGACCCGTTGGCTTGCAGCCCACCTTTGGGCGGACCTATGCTCCGCCGGGTCGGGGATAACATTCCCGTAACGTACGTTTGTGCCCCCCGAAGGCTGATGCCCCTGCAACTTGATAATCCTCGCCAGTCGTTTCGCCGCTCGACGCAACGACCGCATCCGACGCAACCAGCCGCGAACACCCGGCTGCGCCGCCCGTGATCCCCTATCTCTGGGTTGCCCTTGGCAGCGCGCTCGGGGGGGTCGGCCGTTACGGCTTCGGGCTGCTCGCGGCGCGCCTCTGGGGCGAAGCATTCCCTTGGGGCACCATTGCGATCAACGTCGTGGGCAGCTTCATCATCGGCTTCTTCGCCACGCTGACCGTGCCGGACGGGGTGCTGCCAGCCAGCGCCAATCTGCGGACCTTCGTCATGGTCGGCATCTGCGGCGGCTTTACGACGTTCTCCTCATTCAGCTTGCAGACGCTGTCGCTCGCACGCGACGGCAACTGGTTAGGCGTTATGGGCAACGTCGTGCTTTCGGTCGTGCTGTGCCTGCTCGCTGTCACACTTGGACACGTCGCGGCCGACCGCATCGGCACTGCTCGCACGGAGGCTGTCACAATGCCGCGCGCTATATTGGCGTTTCTGGACCGCACCGAGACGGCGCCCGCCGTTCTGGCCGCATCCGCGCTTGCCGCCGACCGATTGCGCCCCGCCCGTATCGAGGCGGTTCACGTGCGCCACGATGCCCTCGAGGGTTTCATGCCGACCGAGGATGTCATGACCGAGACGCGGCGTCGCGAAATTGACAGCGAATCAACTCGTCTGTCGGCCGAACTGAAGCAAGGCTTCGAGGCATGGCGGCAGCGCGGCGGCAGCGGGACGTGGCTGGAGGTGACTGGTGAGACAGCCAAAGTCATTGAGGATCAGGCCGTGCATGCCGATTTGATTGTCATCGGGCGACCGCCACCCGGACACACCGGCCCCGCGCGCCAAGCCCTCCACGCCGCATTATTCGACGCTCGGCGGCTGATCCTGCTGGTGCCAGAGGAAATCCCCCAAACGTTGGGGCGGCACATCGCGATAGCCTGGAAGCCGAGTGAGGTGGCCGAGACTACCGTCAGGGCAGCGCTGCCGCTGCTGCGAGCGGCCGAACGGGTGACTGTCCTGATCGCGATCGAGCCAGGCACGGCGGTGCCGGATCCGGTGTCCCTGTTGCAAGATCTGGCCGCCACTGGACTTCCGATCACAGTTCAACGCGTTGCGCCCTCGGGACGCGCGATCGGCGAAGCCCTGCTGGCCGAGGCAAACCGTGCAGGTGCCGATGTCCTGCTCATGGGCGCTTACACCCGTCTCCGCCTCGTCGAGATTGTCCTCGGCGGGGTCACGCGGGACATTCTGGCCTTCGCCGACCTGCCCGTCCTGCTGCACCACTAAGGGCCGGTCTTGACTGGCAGATCAGGCTAGCCGCCAGCGCCGCCGAACGCATTGAAGGTGATCAGCGTGTAGGTATCCTTGACGCCAGCCAGCGCCTGGACCTTTTCCGTCACGAACAGGCCAATGTCCTGATCTGCTTCGAGATAGAATTTCCCCAGCAGATCATAGTGGCCAGACGTTGAAAATAACTCCGACATTTCCGGGATGAGGTCGGCCGCTTCACGCGCCACGCGATAGGCCTGTCCCATCTCGCATTTAATCTGAACAAAGATCGCCCGCACAATCGCCTCCCAATGCCCGGTCAGTGACCCTTGGTGGAGGACCACCCCGGCGCAGGTCACGCCGCCGCGCGGTCGACCCGTTCCGCCCGCTGCGACAGATTAAACGCGACCTCTCCCAGCCGGCGCAACATCTCCGGCGCTGAAGGCTGCGCTGGCAGCGGTCCCTCAGCCAGGAAGTCAGTCCAGGCCAGCCACTGCCGATCGGTCAGATGCAACGCGCGACACCAGTTATCGCCCGTCATGTTGAGCTGCTCGCCCAGTGCCCGCGCCATTTTCAACTCCGCCCGGAGCACGGTGTCCGTCCCATGCCAACCCGAATCCCACGGCATCGATCCCTCCGCCTGCAAACTCATCGTGGGAACCATCACGCTCCGCCGCGGCAACATCAGGTTCGGCTCGTGGTTGATTTGTGGCAGCGTGCCGCGGCTGCATCACTGCGCGGGGCAGGCGGCGGAGCGACAATCGCTCACCGCACTGATGACGCCGCCGCACCGGTCGCCTATCCTTCGCGGTGCAAATGGAGTGGCGGGAATGGAACTGGTTCGGGCTCGCACGTCACGTATCGCGGCCCGTCACGGCGGGCGCGTGCTGGCGGACGCACTCGTCGCGCAGGGCATCGACCATGTGTTCGAGGTCCCGGGCGAGAGCTTCCTCGATACCCTGGATGGGCTGTTCGACCAGCGTCAGAAGCTGAAGCTGGTGACCTGCCGGTTCGAGGCCGGCGCGGTCAACATGGCGGACGCCTATGGGAAACTGACCGGGCGGCCGGCGGCGGCGATGGTCACCCGTGGTCCGGGCGCCTGCCACGGCGCCATCGGCGTGCATGTCGCCATGCAGGACAGCACGCCGCTGTTATTGTTCATCGGTCAGATCCCCCACGCCGATACCGGCCGCGATGCCTTCCAGGAGGTCGACTACCGGCAGATGTTCGCGCCGCTGGCGAAATGGGTCACTCAGATCGATCATGCGGCACGCATTCCCGAAGTGGTTGCCCACGCGGTGGATGTCGCCACCAGCGGCCGGCCTGGCCCGGTGGTGATCGCTCTGTCGGAGGAAATGCAGAAGGACAGCGTCCAGGTTCCCGACCTGCCGCGCACCACGGTTACGCCGGCGTTCCCCGATCCGGCGGCGCTGGCCCGGATGCGGGCGATGCTGGCCAAGGCGAAGAAACCGGTGGCCGTGGTCGGCGGGTCCTGCTGGACCGAGGAGGGCCGCGCGGCGCTGCAAAGCTTCCTGACCGACAACGCCCTGCCGGTCGCCGTAGGGTTCCGGCGCCAAGCGCATTATGACGGCACGCGCGAAAATTTCGCCGGTGACCTCGGCGTCGGCTCCGATCCCGGACTTATCGCGAAATTCAAGGAGGCCGACCTTATCCTGGCCATCGGCAGCCGCCTGGGAGACGCGGTTACCCAGGGCTTCACGCTGCTGGACATGGCGGGCAGCGTGCCGATCATTCAGGTGTTGCCCGACGGCGCCGAGATCGGGCGCGTGTTCCGCACCGCGCTGGGGATCGTCTCAGATCTCAATACCTTTGCCCTCGCGGCGGCCGGACTAGAGCCGGTCAAGCCAAGTTGGGTCAAATGGACTCAGGAGTTGCGCTCCTTGCGCGAGGCACAGCGGGCGGTGCCGAACTACCAGGGGGTGTTAAATCTGGGCACGGTGATGCGGGAGCTGGAGGCGATGCTGACGCCGGATGCGATCGTCACCACGGATGCCGGGAATTTCGCGGGCTGGGCAACGCGTTTCCTGAATTTCTCCGAACATCAGCGTTACATCGGCCCGACCAACGGCGCCATGGGCTACAGTGTCCCCGCTGCGGTGGGGGCCAAGATTGCCTTCCCGGACCGGATGGTCGTCAGCATGGTGGGCGACGGCGGTTTCATGATGACCGGCCAGGAAATCGCCACCGCGTTCCATCACGGCGTGGCGCCGATCGTCATGGTATTCAATAACCAGATGTACGGCACTATTCGCATGCATCAGGAGCGCGCCTACCCGTGGCGTGTCTCTGGCACCGCACTCACCAACCCCGACTTCGCCAGGTTGATCGAAGCATACGGTGGTCATGGAGAAGTGGTCAGCGACACCGAGGCATTCGCTCCGGCATTCCAGCGCGCCGTCGAAAGCGGTAAGCCAGCCCTGATCGAATTGCGGGTCAATCCGGATCAGATCACCACGCGGGCGACGATTGCCGACCTGCGGGCGGGAAAGGCGCCGCCAAAGGGGATGGCGAAGGCCAAGCGCGCGGTTCGAGCGCAGCGTCCGGCGCCGTCGCGCACCGCGAGCCCGGGCAAGAAGCGCGGCTAGTGGCTCGCGGCAATCGTTATTGCAAAAGAATTCACGCCGGCGGCAAAGAATTTCAGGCCGGGACCCAGGACACGGCGGAACGCGTCCGCGGGGGCTACTAGTAAGTTCTGCGGTGCTTGCCGCTGCGTGCTTCCGGCTTCAGCCCTAACCCGCTTTGCAACGCCAGGCTGGACCGTAGTTTCGCGTAAGTCGCGGCAACCATTGGATAGTCATCCGGCAGGCCCCACTTGGCCCGGTAATCGTCAGGGGTCATGCCGTGCACCGTCAGAAGATGGCGCTTCAGCATCTTCATGCTCAGGCCGTCCTCCATGCAGATCAGGCGGTCCTCAAACACGGTCTGGCCGTAGGTGGGATGAGCGTATTCCGCGTTGGTGTTGCCTCGCCCATTCCCGTTGTGTCCGTGATGGTTATGACCGCCATGATTGTGCTCGTCGTGGCTATGCCCGTCCTGGTTGTGATTGTGATGAGACACAGGTGCGGGCGGTGGTGCGGGCGATCGAGCAAAGTTGCGCCCGATGTCGACCAAGGTGTCGTAGACACTTCGGATCAAGGGCGGGATCGCATCGGTGGTCACGTCGTTATGGCGAACATGAGCCGTTACGATCTGGGTAGCGAGCGTGAGGATAGCCGGGTTTGAGTGGGTCATAGGCGACGGATCCTGTTGCAACGAGGTTTTGACGTTTTTTTCACGTTCTATTATAAATGCTCCGCGGTCAAACGCTATCGCGGCTAATTGCGACACATTTTGTAAGAATTGGGGAATTGACGCTGCATGAGCGACCAGATTGTCCATGACGCTTACGCCAGAGTGCGAAGCCGATATAGCGATGAGGCTTGGTTTGCCCTTCCGCCACGCACGATTACTGATGCGATTTATCAGGAAATGCGACAGATTGACGCCGAGCGGCTGGGCGAAGCGGAGACTGGGAAGTCGCTGGCGGTTTCCAGCGCCGCGGCATAGTAAAACAGCGGCGGAATTGAGCCCCCGCTGAGTGCTCCGCGGAAAGTGACGCGGGAATCCTCGGCGACACGGCCAAGGATTGGCCGCATCAGACGACCACCGATAGAACGTCACAAAAAACATCGTTGGCGTGAACGGCCACCGCCGTTACGTTAATCCCTCGAAGCGGAACTCCGGTCTGCCGGGGGCGTTGTTTGCACGTGACGTATTTCCCCCTCTTCAGCCATACCCGACCCTGCCTGTCCGGATGCGGCGAACCCCACCCGCGCCCGCCGGCCTATTTTGGCGGCCCCCCTTTTGGCGGCTATTGAATGCATCGTACCATGGCGCCCAAAATCTACCATCTGCACCCGCTCGTCGCCGGCCCGCTGGAGGCCTGGCCAACAACCTTTGCCCGCGTAGCGGCGATGGGCTTCAGCCACGTTTGCCTGGCACCGCCGTTCGCTCCGGGCGAAAATGGCGACATTTTTGTGCATGCGACCTTCGACCGGCTGCATCCCGACCTGAACGCCGATGGTGCCGCCGCCACGGGGGCTGCCGCGGGACTTGCTGTTGCGGTCGATCAGGCCGCTCGCCACGGCCTTCGCCTGATGCTCGACATCGCCCCAGGTCATATTGCCCTGGACGCGCCGGTGCGCCAGCAGCAACCTGACTGGTTCGCGGCGGCCGGCGGCGATGTCACGCCAGATCCGCGGCGCCCGCCTAACCGGGCCGATGTCGCCGTCCTCCGGTTCGGCCAAACCGCACTGGTCGACGCGGTATCCGACTGGTGGACCGGACAATTGTCACGGCTGCTTCGGCTCGGCTTCGTCGGCTTTCGCTGCCTGACCCTGGAGACGGTTCCCGCGTCGTTCTGGCGCCGGGTCATCGCCGGCTCCCGGGCCGCCCGCGCCGATGCCTTGTTCCTCGCCTGGACTCCCGGCGTTATCGGCGAGTCCTTGCAACGCCTGCACGGCGTTGGTTTCGACCTGACTTGCAATTCCGCGGCCTGGTGGGACGGGCGCGCTTCGTGGTTCCTTGATGAGCACGAAGCGCTGCGCCAGGTGGCGCCAGCCATTGGTAGCCCAGAGCCGTCGTTTCTCGACCGTCTGACTGCCCGGCTGCCTCCGGACGCCGATCTCGCCGCGGCGTACCGGCTCGCACTGGGCATCACCGTAGCGACCTCGGCCGGACTGTTCGTGCCAATGGGGTTCGAATACGCGACAACGCGGCGTTTCGATCCGGTTCGTGCCAGCCCGGCCGACCTCGAGGCCGCCCGCGCCAACTCGCCCCACGACCTGTCAGCCGCCATTATCGCCGCCAATCGCCTGGTCGACCGGCTGCCGCCACCAAACCTCCTCCGCCCCATCAGCGGGCCGACGGCATCGGTCACCGCGTGGCTGCGCGCCGGCGTCGACGATATCCGCGACGTCACCGATGCCAGCTTGCTGCTGATCAACCCCGACATCGTGCACCCCGCGCCAGTTCCATTCGCCCCATCGCCGCTTCCCCCCGCCGCCGGCGCGCCACTCTCGGTCCAGGACCGCGACGCCACGGACCCGCCGTTGCTGCCCGGCGAGGTGCGCATTCTCGCCTGCCAGCGGACCCGCGACGTCCGCGCCCCCGCCACCGTCACCACGACGCCTGCCGCCGCAAAGCCGGGAGCCCCGGCCCGCCCGGTGCCGTCGGGAGACCTGGCGACCGCGGCTCGGATTGAACTGACAGCCGCCTGGGCGCAGTCCACCCGGATCGCGATCGAGGCGGTTGAACCGGTTGTGCAGGGCGGCGATTTTCCAGCCAAGACCGTGGTCGGCCGCGCCTTCACCGTCAGTGCCGACGTGATTGGCGACGGTCATGACGTGCTGGCCGCCGACCTGCTTTGGCGGGCGGAAGACGAGGCTTCGTGGCGGCGCGTGCCGATGCGGCTTGTGGCCAACGACCGCTGGGCCGCGTCGGTTCGCCCGGAACGGATCGGTACGCACCGGTTCGCGGTGGAGGCCTGGTGGGACCAGTGGGCGACCTTCACCCACGACCTGCGCGCCAAGGTGGCCGCCGGCCAGGCGGTCAAGCTGGAGATCGAGGAGGGGCTGCAACTGGTGGAGCGCGCGTCACGGCGCGTTTGCGGCGCCTCCAGTGTGCAGCTTGCCCGGGTTCAGGCCCTGGTTGACCCCGATGTCCAGCTCGATCTGCTGCTGGCCCCGGCGACGGCGGCCGCGATGCACGTAGCCGACGATCGCCCCTTCGCCGCTCGCAGCGCCTCGCACAGCGTCCGGGTCGACCGTCCGGGGGCCGTCTTCGCAAGCTGGTACGAATTGTTCCCTCGTTCGGTCACGCACGACCCCAAGGTCCACGGAACGTTCCGCGGCGTGATCGAGCGGCTGCCGGCGATCCGCGCCATGGGGTTCGACGTCTTGTACTTCCCGCCGATCAACCCGATCGGAACGATCAACCGCAAGGGGCGCAACAACAGCCTGCGGGCGGAACCCGGTGACGTCGGCAGCCCGTACGCGATCGGCAGCGCCGAGGGCGGTCACGACGCCGTCCACCCCGAGCTGGGGACCTTGGAAGACTTTCGTGCCCTGCTGCGTGAAGCGCATGGCAATGGACTGGAGATCGCGCTGGACTTCGCCATTCAGTGTGCTCCCGATCACCCTTGGGTCAGCCAGCACAAGGACTGGTTTCGCTGGCGTCCTGACGGATCGATGCGTTATGCGGAGAATCCGCCGAAGAAATATGAGGATATCGTCAATCCTGATTTTTTCAGCGAGGCGTCCTTTCCCGCCGTCTGGCTGGCGCTGCGCGACGTTGTCCAGTTCTGGATCGACCAGGGCGTCCGCATCTTTCGGGTCGACAACCCGCACACCAAGCCGCTGCCGTTCTGGCACTGGATGATCGCCGATATCCAAGGCCGGCACCCCGACGTGCTGTTCCTGGCCGAGGCGTTCACCCGGCCGAAGCTGATGTACCGCCTCGCCAAGGTCGGCTTCTCGCAGTCCTACACATACTTTACCTGGCGCAACACCAAGCAGGAGCTGACCGAATATCTGACCGAGCTGACCACGCCACCGCTGGCGGAATTCTTTCGGCCGAATTTCTTCGTCAACACGCCTGATATCAATCCTGTGTATCTACAGACATCGGGGCGCGCGGGGTTCCTGATCAGGGCTGTTCTGGCGGCGACATTGTCGGGGCTGTGGGGGGTGTATTCCGGCTTCGAGATCTGCGAGGCGGCGCCGCTGCCGGGCCGGGAGGAATATGTCGACTCCGAAAAGTACGAGATCCGATCGAGAAACTTCACCGCGCCAGGGAACCTTGTCGCGGAGATCACCGCGCTGAACCGGTTGCGCCGGCTGTATCCCGCACTGCAGTCGCATCTCGGGCTGACCTTCCACAACGCCTTCAACGATCAGATCCTGCTGTATGGCAAGCGGGATCAGGACGACCCGGCGATGATCCTGGTCGCGGTTTCGCTCGATCCTCATAACGCCCAGGAAGCCAATATCGAGGTCCCGCTGTGGGAATTCGGGCTGCCCGACGACGCCGGAATCGCGGTGGCGGATTTGATTCGAGGCGACCGCTTTACGTGGTATGGAAAGGCCCAGCGCATTCGCCTCGATCCCGCGGATCATCCGTTCCGTATCTGGCGACTGTCAGTGGTTGGAGCCCCCTGAATGAATGTCCTGCAGCCGCACTCGCTGCCACGTGCTGGTCAGACCGCTGAGACGGACCCGCTTTGGTACAAAGACGCGATCATTTATCAGTTGCATGTCAAATCGTTCTTCGATTCGAATAACGATGGCATCGGTGACTTCGCTGGCCTGATCTCGCGGCTGGACTACATCGTCGAGCTGGGGGTGAACACCATCTGGCTACTGCCGTTCTACCCCTCGCCGCGGCTGGACGATGGCTACGATATATCCGATTATCGCGGCGTGCATCCGGATTACGGCACGCTGGCCGATGTCAAGCGCTTCATCGCGGCCGCGCACGACCGCGGTCTTCGGGTCATCGCCGAACTTGTGGTCAACCACACCTCCGACCAGCACCCCTGGTTCCAGCGCGCGCGCCACGCCAAGCCAGGGTCGATCTACCGCGACTTCTACGTCTGGTCGACCGATGACCGCAAATATGGCGGCACCCGCATTATCTTCGTCGATTCGGAACGATCGAACTGGACCTGGGACCAGACCGCCGGCGCCTATTACTGGCACCGTTTCTATTTCCACCAGCCGGACCTGAACTTCGACAATCCTCGCGTCATGCGCGAAGTGCTGTCCGTCCTGCGGGTACTGGGCCGAGCTTGGGGTTGACGGGCTGCGTCTGGACGCGGTGCCGTATCTGGTGGAGCGCGAAGGCACCAACAACGAGAACCTGCCGGAGACCCATACCGCACTGAAGCGCATCCGCGCCGAGATGGACGCGCACTACCCTGACAAGATGCTGTTGGCCGAGGCCAACCAGTGGCCGGAAGACACCAAGGAGTATTTCGGCGACGGCGACGAGTGCCATATGGCGTTCAATTTCCCGCTGATGCCGCGGATGTATCTGGCCATCGCGCGCGAGGATCGTTTTCCTATCACCGACATCCTGCGGCAGACACCGGAAATCCCGGCCAACTGCCAGTGGGCGATCTTCCTGCGCAATCATGACGAACTCACCCTGGAGATGGTCACCCAGTCCGAACGCGACTTTCTCTGGGAAACCTACGCCGCCGACCGCCGCGCTCGGCTGAACCTCGGCATTCGACGCCGTCTCGCGCCGCTGCTGGAACACGACCGCCGGCGTATCGAACTGATGCACTACCTGTTGCTGTCGCTGCCGGGCACGCCGGTGATCTATTACGGCGACGAAATCGGCATGGGTGACAACATCCACCTCGGCGACCGTAACGGCGTGCGCACCCCGATGCAGTGGTCATCCGACCGCAACGGCGGCTTCTCGCGCGTCGCCGATCCGTCGCGTCTGGTGCTGCCGCTGGTGATGGACCCGCTCTACGCCTATCAGGCCGTCAACGTGGAATTGCAGGCGGCCGATCCGCATTCGTTGCTGATGTGGATGCGGCGGACCATCGCGGTGCGCCGGCAATACAAGGTATTTGGCCGCGGCGGCTACCGCCTGCTGTATCCGAAGAACCGCAAGGTCCTGGCCTATCTGCGCGAACATGAAACGACCACGATCCTGTGCGTGGCCAATCTGTCCCGGACGCCGCAAGCGGTCGAGCTCGATCTGTCGGACCACCAGGGGCTGGTGCCGATCGAACTCGACGGGCACTCGGTGTTTCCGCCAATCGGCCAGCTCACTTACCTGCTGACCCTGCCTCCGTTTGGCTTCTACTGGTTCTTGCTGTCGGAGGCCGCTGACTGGCCGTCAACCCATACCCCGGCTCCGGAGCCAATGCCCGAATATCAAACCCTTATTCTGCGCCGCGACCTGGCGGAGGCCGTCTGGACCGACCGCGCGGTGCTCGAGCGTGAGACGTTACGCCCCTACCTAGCGAAACGCCGCTGGTTCGCGATGAAGGACCAGGTCCTCCGTTCCGTCAGGCTCGCGCTGATCACCCGGTTGCCCGGCACCGAGGCGCTGCTGCTGGAAATCGAGACCGAGACAGCGACGGATCGCGCACGATGGCTGCTGCCGGTGGCGATCGCCTGGGACGATCCGGCGATGCCGCCGTTGCAGGTGCAGCTCGCGCTCGCGCGCATCCGGCGTGGCCCGCGGGTCGGCCTGTTGACTGACGCCTTCGCGTTCTCCGACTTCGCCCGCGGCGTGCTGGCGGGACTGACGCAGAGCGATGTTATTATCGCGGAACGAGGCGTACTGCGCTTCGAGCCGACGTCGCGCGTGGCCGAAATCGTTGTGCCGGCGGACGTCGAGATGCAGTGGATTTCCGTCGAACAATCCAACTCGTCGGTGATCGTGGGTGACATCGCGATCGTCAAACTGTTCCGCCGCGTCAGCGACGGACCGCATCCCGAGGCGGAAATGGGACGCTATCTGACCGATCAGGGCTACGCCAATGTCCCGGCCCTGCTGGGGGAGGTCGTTCGGGTCGACCCAGACGGCACGCGCCACGCGCTCGCCATCGCCCAGGCCTTCGTCCGCAATCAGGGCGATGCCTGGGGTTGGACGCTCGAGCTGCTGATGCGCGGCCTGTCCGACATCACCGGTGGCGATGAGGCCGCCGCGGCCGATGCCCTGGGCCACACCGACTACGCGCAGTTCGCCGGGCTGTTGGGTCGCCGGCTGGCCGAGATGCACCTTGTCCTGGCCCGCGCATCGGACAACCCTGCCTTCGACCCGATGCACGCTTCCCCGGAGACCGCGCGCGACATTGGCGACCGCGTTCGCCAGCAACTCGAAGGCGCTTATCGCGTCATCGCCGGCAACGATCACTGGGAGGGCGCGGCGGACCAGGACCGAGCCACGACCTTGGCGGCACGGGAAGCGATGCTGGCAAAGCTTCCAGCGCTGGCCGACGAAATCGCCGGGGCACTCCTGACGCGCATTCACGGCGACCTGCACCTGGGCCAGGTGCTGGTGGTGAATGGCGACGTCACCATCATCGATTTCGAGGGCGAACCGAGTAAGCCGGTGGAGATGCGGCGCGCCAAGGATCATCCGCTGCGGGATGTCGCCGGCGTCATGCGCTCGTTTGATTATGCCGCGGCCGTGGTGAAGCGACGCAGCCCGGCCAGCCACGGCCATCTTACCGATGAGCGTGTGACGATGTATCTGGATGGCTTTGTCCGCCTTGCCACCGAGGCGTTCCTCAACGGCTACCGCGACGCCACCGCCTCGACCGAAGACCAATCGCCGATCGGCATCAACCCGGCGGTGCTCACATTGTTCCTGATCGAGAAGGCGGCATACGAAGTGGTCTACGAGTTTGCCAACCGGCCGACCTGGATCGATGTGCCGCTGCACGGCCTGACGCGTCAGGTAACCCATTTGCTCGGAATCGAGGCGTTGGCATGAACGATTTTGTCCTGGTTCCATCGCTGTCGCCGGAACAGTCCTGGCAGCTCCAAAGCGGATCGCTGCACGACCCGTTCGCGGTCCTGGGACCGTTTGAGACCGAGGCCGGCCGGTTCATCCGGGCCTTTCTTCCTGGCGCCCTTGGCGTCGACGTGCTGTCGCGAGCCGATGGCCGGCACCTGGGCACCCTCCCTCCCGGGGGTCTGGATGGCTTGTTCGTCGGTCGCGTCGACAGCGGCGAACCGTATCGGTTCCGCATTCACTGGCCGGACGCCGATCAGGAGACCGAGGATCCTTACTCATTCGGCCTGCTGCTGAGTGAAACGGATTTGCATCTGTTCAACGAGGGCCGGTTGTTCCGCCTCGCGTTCACGTTGGGCGCCAATCCGATCACCATCGATGGCGTGCGCGGCACCCGTTTTGCTGTCTGGGCGCCGAACGCCCGCGCGGTTTCCGTGGTCGGCGATTTTGACACCTGGGACCCGCGGCGCCACCCGATGCGACTGCGTCACCCCGCGGGAGTGTGGGAGTTGTTCCTCCCCCGCATCGGTCCCGGCACCCGCTACAAGTTCTCCATCACTGGTCCCGACGGCACTCGCCTGCCGGATAAGGCCGACCCGTTGGCCAAGGCAACCGAGTGCCCGCCGGCCACCGCGTCAGTGGTTAGCGATTCGGCACCGTTCGTCTGGCACGACGCAGCGTGGATGCAGAATCGCTACGACCGTCAGGGCGTCGAGGCAGCCGTTTCCGTCTACGAAGTGCACGCCGCGTCATGGTTTCGGCCGAACGGTGACGGCACCGCGAGCTGGGATCAACTGGCCGAGCGGCTGGTGCCCTATGTGGCGGGGCTGGGGTTCAGCCATGTGGAATTGATGCCGGTCGCGGAACATCCGTTTGGCGGTTCGTGGGGTTACCAGCCGCTCGGGCTGTTCGCGCCGTCGGGACGTTTCGGGCCGGTCGATGGCTTTCGTCGTTTCGTCGATGCGTGTCATCAGGCCGGTGTTGGCGTCATCGTCGACTGGGTGCCGGCGCATTTTCCGACCGATGCCCACGGCATGGCGTGGTTCGACGGCACGGCGCTGTACGAACACGCCGATCCGAAGGAAGGCTTCCATCAGGACTGGAACACCTACATCTACAACATGGGCCGGCGGGAAGTACAGGGTTTCCTGATCGCCAGCGGCATTCACTGGCTGGAGGAGTTCCACGTCGACGGCCTGCGGGTCGATGCCGTAGCCTCCATGCTGTATCGCGACTACAGCCGCAAGCAGGGCGAGTGGGTCCCTAACGTATACGGCGGCCGCGAAAATCTGGAGTCTATCGGCTTCCTGCGCCATTTCAATGCCGTGGTCGAGGAACGCTGTCCCGGTGCCATAACGCTGGCGGAAGAATCGACGGCGTGGCCAGGCGTGTCACGTCCGATCAACGAGGGTGGCCTTGGGTTCACCTTCAAGTGGAACATGGGCTGGATGCATGACACGCTGCGCTACATGGAGTACGAGCCGATCTATCGCCGGTGGCACCACAACGAAATGACCTTCGGCCTGATCTACGCCTTCTCGGAGCATTTCGTTCTGCCGCTGTCACATGACGAGGTGGTCTACGGCAAGGGTTCGCTCATTAACAAGATGCCCGGCGATGAGTGGCAGAAGTTCGCCAACCTGCGAGCTTATTTCGGCTTCATGTGGGGTCATCCCGGCAAGAAGCTGCTGTTCATGGGCGGCGAGATCGGGCAGTGGCGGGAGTGGAACCACGATTCGTCGCTCGACTGGGACTTGCTCGACCACCCGCGGCATCGCGGCCTGCAGTCATTGGTGCGTGATCTGAACACGCTTTACGGCCGAGCGGGTGCGTTGCATCAGCGCGACTCGGTATCGACGGGCTTTCGCTGGGTGATCGGCGACGACGCGGATGACTCGGTGTTTGCGTGGTTGCGTCAGGGCAACGATGAAACCAAGCTGATCCTGGTTGTCAGCAATATGACCCCGGTGCCTCGGCCGGGCTTCCGGATCGGTGTGCCCAGGCCGGGATACTGGCGGGAATTGCTGAATACCGATGCGGAGGTCTATGGCGGATCGAACATCGGCAATAGTGGCGGCCTCGGTACCGAGGCGCGTCCGATGCACGGCGAGGCGCAGTCTCTGAACCTGACCCTGCCGCCGCTCTCCACGCTGTTCCTCTCCCTCGCCGACTGACCGGTCTCACTTGGGCCGTGTGAGGGTCGCGCGCGTCCGATCCGATCCTTGCGAAGGCACGGCCTGTCACGGTACCATGACAGCAGCCACAACGGCCTGTGAGGATTTGCATCATGGCTTCACCCGCACCCCTCAACGCGGTGCCGATCATCGATATCGCCCCTTTCCGCGATGGCAGCGACAAGCGCGGGGTCGCCCGCCAGGTCGCGCAGGCCTGCCGGGATATCGGGTTCCTGGTGATCTCCGGCCACGGTGTGGAGCCGTCACTGATCGCCGCGATGCGACGCACCAGCGAAGCGTTCTTCGATCTGCCACTCCAGGAGAAGATGCGGGTGGCGCGGCCAACGCCTGACGTGGCGCGAGGTTATATCGGTCTCGAAGGGGAATCGCTGGTCCGGTCGCGTGGTCTCCAGTCAAGCGCCGGCGACCTGAACGAAAGTCTAATGATCGGGCCAGTCGATTTGCCTGACTCCGCCTACGCCTTCGCGCCGGCGGCGGGGCGGCATTTCGCCCCCAACATGTGGCCAGACCGCCCGAAAGACCTGCGCCCCGTCTGGACGGAATATTATCGTGGCATGATCGCACTGGCCGCGACGTTGATGCGGATTTTCGCGGTCGCGCTGGACCTGGAGGAGAGCTACTTCGATGATAAGGTCGATCGCAGCATCAGCCGGCTGCGGGTACGCAACTATCCGGCACCCGAGGCGGCTCCGGTCGCCGGCCAGCTCCGTGCCGGCGCGCACTCAGATTATGGCAGCCTGACCATTCTCAGCACCGAGGACCGCCCCGGCGGCCTTCAGGTGTTCAACAGCGCCGGTGAGTGGGTCGACGTGCCGATCATCGAGGGAACCTTCGTGATCAACATCGGCGACCTGATGGCGCGATGGACGAATGATGCCTGGGTCTCGACTTTGCACCGCGTCGCCAATCCCCCCGACGAGGCCTTGGCGGAAAGCCGGCGGCAATCGGTGGTGTTCTTTCACAACCCCAACTACGACGCCGACGTATCCTGCATCCCCACCTGCCTCGCGCCTGGTGCCGAGCCCAAATACGCGCCGACGACGTCGGGCGAGCATCTGCGGCAATTGTTCACCCGAACGCAGAACGCCATGCCGGCCGCGGCGGAGTAGCCGCGGCCGGCGAAGGATCAGGCCACCGCCTCCAGCGCCGCTTTACTGGCGCGCACCACGGCGTCGGTGGTGATGTCGAACTTGGCGTAGACGTCGCCGATCTTTCCCGATGCACCGAACTCGTGCATCCCGATGAACTTGCCCTTGAAGCCGAGGTAGCGGTCCCAGCCTACCTCGACGCCCGCCTCGACCGCCACTCGCGCGCCACTCTCGGCGCCGAGGACGGCCTGCTTGTAGGCAACGTCCTGCTGCTCGAACAGCAGGCGGCACGGCATTGAAACGACCGCGGTGGGCACGCCCTGCTGCTGCATTACCGTCCGTGCCTCGACCGCGAGGTGCAGTTCGGAACCGGTGGCCAGCAACGTAAGCTTCCGCGGCCCGCCCTCGGCCTCCAACAGCACATAGGCGCCGCGCGCCGACTTGTTCCCGGCGCCCGGTTCACGACGGAGCAGCGGCATGGGCTGGCGGGACAGCGCGATCAGCGCCGCTCGCCGTGGTGCCTCCAGAATGCATTCCCAGCATTCCGCCGTCTCCACCGGGTCACCCGGACGATAGACCGCGAGGTGCGGGATCGCTCGCAGCGCCGCCAGATGCTCGATCGGCTGGTGCGTCGGGCCGTCTTCGCCGAGGCCGATCGAATCATGTGTCATGACGAAGATGGTGCGGATTTCCATCATCGAGGCCAGCCGGATCGCCGGGCGGCAATAGTCGGAGAAAGTCATGAACGTGCCGCCATACGGGATCAGGCCGCCGTGCAGCGCGATGCCGTTCATCGCCGCGGCCATGCCGTGTTCCCGCACGCCGTAATGCACGTACGAACCGCCATACTCGCCCGGCCGGATTTCGACCTGGCCCTTGGCGCGGGTATTGTTGGACGGTGTCAGGTCGGCCGAGCCTCCGAGCAATTCCGGGATCGCGGCGAACAGATGATCCAGCACCGCACCGCTGGCAGCGCGCGTGGCAAGGGCTTTGCCGCTCTCGATAAATCCAGCCCGGGCGGCGGCAATGGCCGACTTCCAGCCGGTCGGAAGCTCGCCGCGGTTGCGCCGGTCAAAATCCTTGCGCAGATCGTCGGGCGCCTTTTTGACCCGCTCCGCCCAGGCCATGCGAGCCGCCCGCCCCTTGGTGCCAATCTCGCGCCACTGTTGCAGCAGTGGCTCCGGGATCACGAACGGCGGCGCCGTCCATCCCAGCAGCTTGCGGGCGCCGGCGATCTCCTCCACGCCCGGCGCATCGCTGTGCGCTTTCTGAGTGCCGGCCTTGGTGGGCAGGCCGAAACCGATCACCGTGTGGCAGGAAATCATCGAAGGCTTGTCGGTGACAGACCGTGCCTCCTTGATCGCCGCCCGGATGGCGTCGGTGTCGTGCCCGTCGATCTCGACGACATGCCAGTTGCAGGCACGAAACCGCTCGGTCTGATTGTCCGAGACGGCCAGGCTGGTGGCGCCGTCGATCGAGATCGAGTTGTTGTCGAAGAACCAGATCAGCTTGCCCAGCTTGAGGTGCCCGGCAAACGAGATCGCCTCGTGGCTGATACCTTCCATCAGGCAGCCGTCGCCATGAAACACATAGGTGAAGTGGTTCACCAGATCGTCGCCGAAGCGGGCGTTCATGATCCTTTCGGCCAGCGCCATACCAGCCGAGTTCGCCAGGCCCTGGCCCAGCGGCCCGGTCGTCGTCTCGATCCCATCGGCGTGGCGGTATTCGGGATGGCCGGCCGTCTTGCTGTTGATCTGGCGGAACCGCTTCAGTTCCTCGATCGTCATGTCCTTGTAGCCGGTCAGGTAAAGCAGGCTGTAAAGCAGCATCGATCCGTGGCCGTTGGAGATGATGAACCGGTCGCGGTCCAGCCAGTGCGGATCGGCGGCATCGAACTGCATGAAGTCCTTGAACAGCACGGTCGCGATATCCGCCATGCCCATTGGCATACCGGGATGCCCGCTGTTGGCGGCCTGAACCGCGTCCATGGCCAGGGCGCGGATGCAATCCGCCAGGTCCCGCAAATTCTGATCGCGCGGTGCTGGCAGGGGCTTTGGCTCGGCTGAAATATTTGCGTCGGGCATGAGTGGCGCTCCTCGCGAAAAGGCAAGGATCGTCCAATAGCGCGTTGGCGCCCGACCGTCCAACAGTTGCGAGAGTTTCAGGCCGCGCGATTTGGAGGAACTAATCGCTTTTTGCGGCGTGTTCCGGCTTGCCCTTCCGTTTGGTGGACGCGAATTCATCCAACTGCGTCTCGTTCATCGAATCATACATCGATTTTGACGCACCCTTCAGCTTGCTGACTTTCTGCTCGCCGCGCTTGGCCGACAAGGCGGCTCCGGCGGCCTTCTGCTGAGCCTTTGATTTCGCTGGCATCATCCTGCTCCGGGTGAAATTTTCCGCGCTGCAGTTAAACCACGGCGCCGGCGGTTTGTTGTGCGGCCGCGCGAGCACAACCGCTTGATGAAGTGCTGGTTACAGCCGACGGTGACGCTATCCGGTCGCCGCCGACCCTGGGTGTTGCGACCGTCGACGGCGGTGCCGGCGCCTGCTTGACTACTCGCCAAGCCAGGCTCGCCGTCATGGTCAGTCGCAGTCGGGGAGGGCAACATGAGTGCCGACGGCACACCCGGGGATGTGACATCCGTCAAGCGGAGGCAGCGATGGATGTTCGCCTCGGGAATCGGTGTCGCGGCGGTCCCAATTGCCGTGCAGGTGATTGCCGCGCTCGTCATCTGGAACGACACCGGTTCGAAGGCGTTTCCGCTGGCGGACGACGCGATCGACAGCAAGGCATTTTGGATCCTGCAAGCCATCCTCCTGCGCGTGGCCATAAGCGGCAGCACAGTCGTGGACTGTATTCGGGTTGGGCGGCCCAAAGGGGATCACCGGCCGTCGTTCGTGTTCGAGGCGATCTTGCTGGTCGTTCCGTTGATCATCATATCGCTGATCGTCGCGCTGGCGCTCCAGGACAAGGCGCTTCCGAACAGCGTGTATTACGTGGTGGCCGTGTTCAGTCTGTTTGATCTGGTTCTCGCATTCCGCGTCGAGATGGAACTGGCGCTGATCGACGCTGGGTTGCTTTGAGGAGTCTTCGCGTGCTCGCTCTGGTTTCGATCGTCCTCCCGATTGTCGGAAGTGTGCCGGCGCCTTATGGGGCCGCGAGGGGCGCACTTCGTACCCGAGAGGCACTCGCGGCGCATCACGAGAGCGACGGCTTGATCAACGCTCTGGCATGGATCGACCGCAAGCTGCTTCACGCCAGGACGGCGCCGGTCAAGGCAACTGCCGAGCGGGCCACCTTGACCGAGGGGCACTGATCGCTACCGAGCTCAGGACGTGGCTGGAGATTTTGGAGGTAAAGAGACGGACGACGCTACGCGTGCGCATCTCGACGCGATGGAGGCACGCTTAATGACAGGGATGAATGACAATCAGGAAAAGCTCCTGGAACGGATGCGAATTAACGAGACCTCCGTGGCAGCACTCACGGAGGTTGCGCGCGGGACAAACAACACGCTCGCCGCCATCACGGCACTTCTGTCAACGATTGCCGGCACCCGAAACGATCTGGGACGGCGCGTGACAGATCTGGAGGGGAAAGCGTAAGCTCATGTATCTCACCCGCGAACGGCGCAACTGCTCCTAGTGCGACCGCCACGCGGCGCTTCACAGCCAAACGCCGTGCCATCCGTGCGGCACTTGTCGCCGACGGGATCGCGGCGGCCGAGATCGAAGCCCCTTTGGGCTCCCGCCTTACGGCGCAAATTATCCGATCTCCGCATTCACCTCACGTGGCGCCGCCGCGCGCCGCCGCGCGCCGCAGCCGGTCGTTGATCGCCCGCCCAAGGCCACAGTCCGGTATCGCCATCGCCGCGATCCCCCTCATCCTCCGGCCGACCCGACCCAGCCGCTCGGCCTCGGCATCCAGCCAGTGCAGCCCCTCGAACAGGTTCGCCGCGGCCTCGGTCGTCTCGCCGTCCGCGCTCAACTGGAACACGCATCCCGCACCAGGCAGTGGAGGCCCGAATGCCAGCAAAGCCTCATCCGCCGAGACCGTCGTCACCCCAAGCCGCACGGGCAATGCCGGCGCGTAGTGCGAGGCCATCATCCCCGGTGAGCGCAGGCCGCCGCCGGTTTCCTCCGCCGCCGGGTGCGATAACTCGGACTGAACCGGTCCGATGCAGGCCTCTAGCGCCTCCCGCGTCACACCGCCCGGTCGTAAGATCACCGCGCGAGGGCGGCTGAGGTCCAGCACTGTCGACTCCACCCCGACCGGGCACAGCCCACTGTCCAGCACCGCCGCGATCAGCCCCGTCAGATCACCCAGGACGTGGGCCGCCGAGGTGGGACTGACGTGGCCGGAACGATTTGCCGACGGCGCGGCGATCGGTGTCGCGGCCAGCCGCAACAGGGACAGCGCGAGCGGATGGCCCGGCACCCGCACCCCCAGCGTGTCCAGTCCGGCAGCCACCAGCGGAGCCACCGGACAGCGATCCGCGCGCGGCAGCACCAGCGTGAGCGGTCCCGGCCAGAACGTTTCGGCCAGCCGGCGGGCGCGATCATCGGCGATCGTATGCGCGAAGGCGTCGGCGGCGGACGGATAATGGCAGATCAGCGGATTGAAGCGAGGTCGCCCCTTGGCCGCGAATATCGCCGCGACCGCCCGCGGATTTGTTGCATCCGCACCCAGGCCGTAAACCGTTTCTGTCCCGAAGGCGACAAGCGCACCGCTCCGCAGCAATGCCGCGGCGGTCGCCACCCCACCTTCGTCCGCCTGCAGGACCTGCGTCATGCATGCTGCTATACAGCAACATCAGCTTCGCCGAAACCAGCTCCGGGTCGAACGGCGCGTCCGCACGTGGTCCCCGAGGCACCGGGTTCGCCAGTGTGATGCAGATACTGGACGCCGCGGCGCCTCCCGCACAATCTCCATCTGCTTGAACGTTGGAGCCTGGCAACGACCTCGATGGGCCCGCACCCCCGCTGACCCGGCCTACCTCACCGAGGCCCTTCGGCGCGCCGGCGTGCTGCCTGACGGATATTCTGAAGACCCGGCATCCGGACGCGGAACGCAGGCTTGACTGGCGGCGGAACGACGGCGGCCCGCGCGCCAGACACGGCGGTCGAGAGGAAATCGAGTTCTACACCCAGATCGCGCCCTTCATGGCGGATCGCATCGTTCCCCGCTGTTTCGACACGCACTGGGACAGCACGTCACGCGGCTGGCACCTCCTGCTGGAGGACTTGACCAACTCGCACGCTGTCTCGACCGACTGGCCATCGCCGCCTTTCCAATCCGTGTGCGAGACAATCCTGACCGCCCGTGCGCGGTTTCACGCCGCCTGGTGGGACGATCCCCGCCTCGGCGTCTCCGCGGGACGCTGGGTCGCCGCGGACGAGATCTCACTGACCGTGGAACAGAACTTCGCGGCCTTCGCGAAACGTCTCGGTGACGCTGTTGCATCCGACCACCGGGATCTCCTGCGGCGCTTTCTCGACGCCACGCCGCGGCTGTTCAACCGTTATCATTCGCATCGCAACGTCACTATCGTCCAGGGCGACGCTCACATCTGGAACTGCTTTCTGCCGCGTGACGGCGGCGACGACGTCAGGCTGTTCGACTGGGAGGCGTGGCGGCCGCACGTGGCGGCGATCGACCTTGCCAACATGATGGCACCCCACTTCGAGACCGACCAGCGCCGGCGCATGGAGCAGCCGCTGCTCGACCACTACCACGCCGCGCTCGCGGAACACGGTGTTCGAGGTTACGACCGTCGCGCACTGCAAGACGGTTATCGCTGGGCCGTTCTGCTGCAAATTCTCACGCCCGCGCAACTGGCCGTACGTCAGGCCCCGGCGGAGCTCTGGTGGGACTATCTCGATCGTATCATGGCTGCGGTGGACGATCTTGGCTGTCGAGAATTCCTCGGCTGACCGGCCGGCCGCCATGCGTCGCTAGCCTTGGCGGAGCGTCAGCCCATGGCAAACACCACAACCGGAGACTAAGCTATCCGGAGAACCGACCCACCAAGGAAAACAATATGCTCGACATCGCCTTCGCCAAGCCGGCTCTGCCGAAATCGGGCGCGCTCGCGCTGCTGGTGCACGAGGGCGAGCTGCCGTCGGGCTTGTGGCAACAGGTGGACGAAGCCACCGGAGGCGCCGTCAGCCGAGCGTTTGTGGTGGCGGAGTTCAAGGGTGGCAAGGGGAAGACTTGCTCGATACTGGCTCCGGGCGGTGAACTCACACGTGTGCTGGCGGTCGGACTGGGCAAACCCGCCGAGTTGACCCAGAAAATCCTCGAGGAAGCCGGTGGCGCCATTGCCGCCGCCCTGCCACGCGAGAGCTCCGTCGCCATCGCGGCCGGCACCCTGACCGCATCCCAGGCCGCCGAGGTGGCGCTCGGCGCGGTGCTGCGCTCGTATCGTTTCGACCGGTACCGCACCAAGGAGAAGCCGGAGGACAAGTCAAAGCTGACCAAGATCACAGGTCCTGACTGCGGACCTGGCCAAGGCCAAATTGGCGTGGGAGCCGTTGGACGCAACCGCCAAGGGAGTCTTTCTCACCCGCGATCTCGTCAGCGAGCCGCCGAACGTCCTCAATCCCGCGGAAATGGCCGACCGCTGCCGCAAGCTGTCCGAGATCGGCCTGAAGGTCGAGGTCCTCGGTCCCAAGGAGCTGGCCAAGCTTGGCTTTGGTGCGCTGCTCGGTGTCTCCCAGGGCAGCGTCAACGAGCCGCGCATGGTGGTGATGCAATGGAACGGCGTTTCCAGCGGCAGCAGGAAGCCAAAGGAAAAGCCGGTGGCGTTCATCGGCAAGGGCGTGACGTTCGACACCGGCGGCATCAGCATCAAGGGCGCCGGCGGAATGGAGGACATGAAGTGGGACATGGCCGGCGCCGGCACGGTGATCGGTCTGATGGCCACCCTGGCGGGCCGCAAGGCAAAGGTGGACGCCGTCGGCTTGGTCGGCCTGGTGGAGAACATGCCGTCCGGGTCTGCTCAGCGTCCCGGCGATGTCGTCACCAGCTATTCGGGCCAGACCATCGAAATAATCAACACCGATGCCGAAGGCCGCCTCGTGCTTGCCGACGTCATCTGGTACGCGCAGCAGAAATACGATCCGAAGTTCATGGTCGATCTGGCGACGCTGACCGGCGCGATCATCGTCGGTCTCGGCCACGAATATGCCGGCATGTTCAGTAACGATGACGCTCTGTCGCAGCGACTGACAATCGCCGGGCAAGACACCGGGGAGCGGGTGTGGCGGATGCCATTGGATGAAGCTTACGACAAGCTGATCAGGTCGGATATCGCGGATATGAAGAACATCGGCGGCAGGCCTGGCGGCTCGATCACCGCGGCGCAGTTCATCCAGCGCTTTGTCAACAGCAAGCCCTGGGCGCATTTGGACATCGCCGGCACAGCCTGGAGCACCAAGGACACCGCGATCGCTCCCAAGGGCGCCACGGCGTTCGGCGTGCGCTTGCTGGACCGTCTGGTCGCGAGCAACTACGAGGCCTGATGTCCGATATCGGGTTCTATCACCTCACTCGATCGACGTTATTCCAGGCACTGCCGCAGCTTCTTGTCCGCACCCTGGCGGCTGGCCAGCGGGCACTCGTCCTAGGCATCAGCGTGCCGGCACTCGACGCGCTGAGCACCGCGCTGTGGGAGCAACCCGCCTGGCTGCCACACGGTGCCGCGACTGACGGCGATCCCGATCTACAGCCGATATGGCTCAGGTACCCGAGCCGGAGCCCGCAAACGGTGCCCACTTTCTGTTTCTCGTGGACGGTGCCGAAACCGACCAATTGGAGAGGTTCGAACGCGTGTTCGACCTGTTCGACGGCAACGACGCGGACGCTGTGTCGGCGGCTCGGTTGCGCTGGAAAGCGGCGCGCGATGCTGGACACGCGCTAGCCTACTGGCAGCAGACCGAGCGAGGCTGGGAGAAAAAGGCAGCCTGACGCTGAACGTCGTTCAGCGCCGCTTGGCGGCGGGCTTCGGATTGAGCCACCACTTCACCGGTTCGGGTTCCGCCTCCGTCGTCACGGCCAGAGGCGGACGACCACGCCGGACCGCGGCGACCACGGGTTCCTCAACTGGCCGTCGGCGCGGCGGAGGATCGTTACGAGGCGTTGCTCGCGTTTGGTCCGAAAGGTTCAGAACCAGTTGATTGGCGCTGTCCCGGGCGGCTTCCGCGGCGCGCAGTGCCTTTTCCAGGGTCTTTCGGGCGTGGCGTTCGTCGGCCAGATTTGCGTGGTGCTCGTTCGCGGCTTTTTCCGCGGCTTCGGCTCGGGCTTCGGCCTCCTGCACGCGCAACTCCAGAGTCTCGATCTCGGCACGCAGGCCCCGGATCAATTCGCGTTCGTGCTGCAACGCGTTGATCAACTCGTTCTTCGCCAGTTCGGCATGACCGATCTTGGTCTGCAGATCGCGCGCCATGGCTTGCGACTCCGCCAGTGCCCGTTCAGCTCTTTCCCGAGCGGCGGTTTCAGCGGCCAGTGCTGTTTCGGTTCGCTGCAGCCGGCTATTGGACGGAGCAGTCACCGCGGCGGCGGATCGAGGCGCTTCATGGCCTGGTTCGCGGCGGAGTACGGTAACCGGAACGTCGCCATCCTGAACGAATCGGCGACGGTGCACGCCGCCGGTGTTGAAACGCTCGGGACCGCGTCCAGACTGGTCCACTCGTTCCGCATCCGCGCGGTGGCGAGTGCTTTCCCCGAGCAGACCAAGGGCCTTGCGCATCTGCAACTCGGCCTCGGCGGCCTGACCCGTGTCGTCGGGGTCGGTGGTCGACCCTTGCAACGGACCCGCTGTAACTTGTTGATTTTGTGAAGATCTTTGGTCGAAGCGAAGCTTTACGTTTTCAGACAATTCAATCACCCGGATGGATTGGGAGGGTCAGGTCCGATGAGGCAGTTGCCGCCGGGCGCCGATGACGGCGGCCGACACCTGGTTACGGTCAAAGTCAACTGCGCACGGTGAGGTCTTTCGCTGGCTTGTGCCAAAAGGCAAAACTGTCAATTTGCTTCAGTGTTTCGAGGTGCCGTTGGGAGAAGGCAGAAACCCGCCTTCCGTCAGCGCAGCCTATTAACCGCAGCCGACACAAGCAATCTATGGCTTACCTTCAACAATAGCAAGTGATGCAGCGGTTTTGGCTTTGATTAGGGTTGTCGGGATGCACAGCTTCTGGAACATGTCGCCACGCAGCCGAAATTCACACAAGTGTCTGGGGGACGGGTCATGGATCGGGACAATGCCAGCGTCGTTGCCGTCATCGATGACGATAATGATGTCGGAGACGTGCTCGGGGGTCTGCTGGAAACGATGGGATATCAGTTCGAGACCTATCGGTCCGGCACGGATTTCCTGTCACGCGCACGGATGGAACAGCTCGCGTGTTTGATCGTCGATCAGAATATGCCGCGCATGACAGGCCTGGATATGATCGCGCAACTGTCCGAACAAGGGATTAATATTCCCGCACTTTTGATTACCGGTGTGCATGACCCGGAGGTCGAACGCCGTGCCGCGTCGCTTGGCGTCATGACCGTGCTCGAAAAGCCGATGTCCCATCACGAGCTGCTGAGATTTATCTCGGTGTCAGTCGGTCAGTAGCGGCTGATTAATTATGCGTAACCTTGGCAAATCGATCCTGACGGCTGACCCTACCGTCAGGAGCTACCAATAAATGAATTTATCGCCGGACCAATTGAACAAGTAATACCGGCCTGCCCGTGAATACTGGGCGGCATCCCCGCAAAGACTCGGTCGCTCCTCATCAATGGGCCCATCGCGCGAAAAGCCGGCGGGAGAGGATCTCGTCGTCCCTGCGAGGCCGCGGCGCATGCATTGCAGGGGCGGCGTCAGGGGACGCTGGGATAACCGGACAATGCGCTGTACACGCCGAACCCACAGACGAGCGCGGCCGCGCCGGTGAGGACAAACAGATACCAGCCGCGCAGCCGTTGAGCGCGGGGCAGTGCTTTCATCGCCAGTGCGATGAGGAACCCCAGCACGACCGGCAACATCAACGCGTTCATGACCTGGACGCCGACATTCAGCGCGACCAGGTCCGGCCACACCCCGACCACGACCGCGGCGATGATCGTGCACAGCGCATACACAATGTAGAACCGGCGCGAGTGCAGCGGATGCCTCTCCAGCGAGCGGCGGTACCCGGTCACCTCGCCGAGGCCCCAGGCGAACGCGAGGGAGACAACGATGGCCGCGACCATCGCGGCGCCGAGCACGCCGAGGCCGAACACGAGCTTGCCCATGGTGGGGCCGAGAAACGGGGTGAGCGCCTGGCTTATTTCGCCGACCGAGGCAAGGCTCGCGCCTGGGGTGTTGTGGCCGATCGTGGCGGCGCAGGCGATCAGCACGGCGGCCATGATAGACTGGGTCAGCAAAGCGCCGGCCGCGGTGTCCCAACGGGCCGCCGCCAGATGTTCGGGCCGCAGCCGCTTATCGACTACGGCGGACTGCTGATAAAATATCATCCACGGCATGATCACCGCGCCGATGTTGGCCGCCACCAGATAGCGATAGTCCAGGTTGGCGAAGGGAATGTCGAAGCTGCCTGAGAGCAGCTCCTGGAGGTTCGGGTGGGCGGCCCAGGCGACAAAGAAGAACGCCAGCTCAAACAGTCCGACGGCGATGGCGACACGCTCCGCGCGGCGATAGGACCCGGTGAAAACCACCAGCAAGAGCGCCACCGCGGCAAAGGACAGCGACACGGTGCGCGGCAGGCCGTAAAGCTCGCCCACGCCGGCGACCCCGGAGAATTCCGACAGCAACGCGCCGGCGGTGGCGATGCCCAGTCCGGTGACCGACACCCACGCCCAGAACTGGCCGAACGTGTCGAGGATCAACTCGCCATGGCCCCGCCCGGTGAATATCGCCAGGCGCACCGCCAGCTCCTGCACCATGTACAAGATCGGAATCAGCAGAAGCTGTAGCGCGAGGAGGCGGTATCCCCACTGCACCCCGCTCTGTCCGGCGGTGATGACGCTGCCCACGTCGGTGTCGGCCAGCATGACCACCAGTCCCGGGCCGAACACGGCGAAAAAGCGTTGCAGCCGCGAGCCGCCTCGGGTGATCGTGTCACGCGGCACTAGGCGCCCCGGTCAATGCGCCACGGCGCCGGTCACCGAGCGGGGGTTCGGGTACTCGATGTACTGGCGCGTTGCGTTGCCGGCGGCTTTCGCGGAGAAAGCGCGAGCCGAGAATGGATCGTCGCCAATGCCAGACCTCTACCTCCATAACAGCCTGACCCGCCGCAAGGAGCGGTTCGAACCCGCCGATCCGACCAACGTCCGCATGTATGTGTGCGGCCCGACGGTTTGGGACCTGGCGCATCTCGGCAATGCCCGCCCGGTCGTCGTCTATGATGTCGTCGCACGCCTGCTGCGACGGCTGTATCCATCGGTGACCTATGTCCGGAACATCACCGACGTCGACGACAAGATCAACGCCCGCGCGAAGGAAAGCGGCGAGCCGATCAGCGCCCTCACCGCGCGAACCACGGCGGATTTCCACGCCGACATGGCTGCCCTCGGCGCCTTGCCGCCGGACCGGGAACCGCGCGCCACCGACCACATCCCCGAAATGATCATGATGATCGAACGGCTGATCGCCTCCGGTCATGCCTACGCGGCCGAAGGTCATGTGCTGTTCGCCGTCGCCAGCGATCCGGACTATGGCAAGCTGTCTGGTCGCAGCGCCGAGGAGATGCTGGCTGGCGCGCGTATCGACGTGGCGCCGTACAAGCGTGACCCGGGTGATTTCGTTCTGTGGAAACCATCCGGCGATGATTTGCCGGGTTGGGACAGCCCCTGGGGTCGCGGCCGGCCCGGCTGGCACATCGAGTGCTCCGCGATGTCGTGGCGTTACCTGGGCGAGACGTTCGACATCCACGGCGGCGGCAGCGACCTGATCTTCCCGCACCACGAGAACGAGCTGGCGCAGAGCCTGTGCGCTTTTCCCGGCAGCCGCTTTGCCCGCTACTGGATGCATAACGGCATGCTGCAGGTGAACGGCGAGAAGATGTCCAAGAGTCTGGGCAACTTCTTCACCGTGCGTGAAGTCCTGGCCAAGGCACCGGCTGAAGCCATTCGTCTGGTGCTGTTGCGCACGCATTACCGAGCGGAACTGGATTTTACCGAGGCTGGACTGGCCGAGGCGAAGCGGGAACTCGATCGTTTCTATCGTGCGCTGGAGCGGTTCCCGGAGTTGCCGGCGGGCGGCGTCCTTGCGGACAAGGCGCCGGTGTTGGACGCGCTATGCGACGATTTGAACACGCCGCTGGCAATCTCCGCCATGCATGCGCTGGCGGATGCCGCCCTCGCCGGGGACAAAGACGCTGCCTCCGGCCTGCACTCGGCTGGCAATGCGCTGGGCCTGCTGCAACAGGCGCCTGACGCGTGGTTCCGAGGCGGCGAGGGCGACGTCGCTGAGATCGAGACGGCGATCGCCGAACGTCTGGCAGCCCGCAAGGCCAGGAATTTCACCCGGGCTGACGAAATTCGAGCGGAGCTGGCCGCGAAGGGAATTCTGCTGGAGGATGGGCCGAAGGGCACCACCTGGCGGCGCATCGGCTGATGACCGGTCGAGCATGACCGGGCGAGATGGGGGCGCCGATTTGCGGCCGATCGGCAACTCGCCGGTGGTCGTGCTGGTGCGGCCGCAGCTCGCCGACAACATTGGCGCCTGCGCGCGGGCGATGGCAAATGGCGGACTGTTTCATCTGCGCCTGGTCGCGCCGAGGGACGGATGGCCGCAGGAAAAGGCGTGGCGGACTGCTTCTGGCGCCGACCGGCTGCTGGACGCAGCTACCGTGCACGACACCGTCGCCGACGCGGTGGCTGATCTGCACCACGTGTTTGCCACCTGCCCGAGGCCGCGGCACATCGTCAAGCCGGTGCTGACGGCCCGTGGCGCCGCGGCGGAGTTGCGCGCGATTTGCGACCGCGGGATGCGCGCCGGGCTGCTGTTCGGGCCCGAGCGGGCTGGCCTGGACAATGACGACATGGCGCAAGCCGACGCGCTGGTGCGCTTCCCGCTCAATCCGGAGTTCATGTCACTGAACCTGGGTCAGGCTGTGCTGGTGATGGCCTATGAGTGGTGGACCGCGGAGGACGGCACGCCACCACGCACTCTGATGACCAACGAGACGATGGTGGCGACGAAGCGCTCGCTGGAGAATTTCCTGACGCATCTGGTGGATCAGCTCGACGCCTGCGGGTTCCTGCGAAACCTGCCGAAGCGGCCCGGCATGGTGCGGAACCTGAGGCATCTGTTCCAACGTGGCGAGGTGACCGAGCAGGAACTGCGGACATTGCACGGGGTGGTCACCGAGCTGGCGATCGGCCGGCGGCGGCGCGGCCGGCTGGAAAGCGAGACGGTCGGCGAAGCGGAGGAACACTGAAAGCTCCCCAACTCATTCATCCCATGGATTAATGAGCGCCAGCCCGCAGCCGTCGAAGCCGCTGACATCGCGCGTGGCGACAACGGCCGCCGACAGCGCCGTGGCGGCGATCAGCGCGTCAAACCCATCAATCGGGGTGCCCGCTCGGCGGCGGGCGACAACGATACCGGCATAACGGGCAGCCGCCGCGCCATCGAATGGCAGGATACGCCCGGCGAGGTCTACCGCGAACATTGCTTGCGCGGCAGCGACAAGCGCCGTGCGCCGCCGCCCCTCGGGCAGCACGGCAATGCCGTAGAGGATTTCAGCCTGGTTGATATCCGTGGTGTAGAGGGTCGTGCGGGGCCGCGCAGCGACCCAGTCAAGCACCGCCGGATGCGGTTCCGGGCGCATCAGTTCGGAGATGACGTTGGTATCGAGCACCACCCTCATTCGAACGAGGGCGGTTCACCAACTGGCTGGCGAGGATGGGGTTCCAGTTCGACGCCGCCGAGCGGCGCGAACCGGCGGCGGATGGCCTCCGCCAGGTTGATTTCGGCGGGGTTTTCGTCCGTCAGGACGGCGTCCAGGATGTGCCGCAACTCGGATTCCATCGAACGCCCGTTATGGGCCGCGCGCACGCGCAGCCGCTCTTTCAGCATTGGGTTGACGTTGCGAACAGTCAGCGTGGTCATGTTTGGGTAGTGGGTCATTTTGGGACCCACTACCCATGTTTGACTCATGCGGTATCACGGTTCCATTGTAAGCATAGTGCATGCATTGAATGCAGGAAAATTCAGGCGCGAGACCCGTTCGGCGCCCGCGCTGTCAGGCGACAGCGGCCAATCGACGGATGAGAAAATTACCGCCCGTATAGCCTCCCACACACCATCGCCAAGAATGTATCACGAATGGGAGCCGCGGCGGGGTCGTCCACCCTTGGCGCCGTTTGCCCGTGCCGCCGCGGCCTTGGCGGGCGATGTCGCGCGCCCAGCCTGCCGCGCCAGGTAGGCTTTGGTTCCAAGCCGCCGAGCCTCGCTGCACGGCGGCGTCGATCTGGGCGTCAGTCAGCTCTGCCATGGATGTCCTCCCATCTTTGCAGCAGGAACGTCAGCCGTTCGGTCACGATCCGCATGGAGCGACGAACCTCATCGCGTCATGTTGTCGGCCCAGACCAGGTCGGGAGCGCCTTGCCCCAAACGCACACTGGCAGCCTATGCTCATGCCGTGCGCGCCGGATACCTGTTTCATTCGAATGGAGAAGCGTGTTCGCTGGAACGATTTCAGGTGCCTGTGGAAAGCGGCCTAGCGGAAACAAAGGGCATGTGATTGCAAGCCAAATACAGACATTCGTACTGACCTAGAAAGATTTCATATAACATACTTCTGGTTCGTGATAATTGAATCGCGTATTCTTATTGCGCTCTGATCCCCAGAGGAGGACTGTCCCCCGTGAAGCTTCGCCGACTGGGCCAGATCACCTGCGCCGCGATCACGCTGATGAGCTCCGCCGCCAATGCCTGCACCCGCTTCGTTTATGAGACGGGTAACAACACCTTCGTTGTCGGCCGCTCCATGGACTGGATGGAAGACCCGAAAACTGACCTCTGGGCTTTCCCGCAGGGAATGACGCGGGACGGCGGCCTCGGGCAGGGTTCGATGACGTGGACATCGAAATACGGTTCGGTGATCGCCTCGTTCTACAACATCGCGACCGTCGAGGGCATGAACTCTGCCGGCCTCGTTGCCAATACGCTCTATCTTGTGGAAACCGATTACGGTGACGCCAAGGCTTCGGGCAAGAAGCTGATGTCGGTTGGCGCTTGGACGCAATATGCGCTCGATAACTACGCTACGGTGGCCGAGGCGGTCGACGCACTCTCGAAGGAGCCGTTCGTCATTGTCGCGCCGGCGCTTCCAGACGGCAATGCGGCGGGCGGACATCTCTCTCTGGCGGACGCGTCCGGCGACAGCGCGATCTTTGAATATCTCAATGGAAAACTCGTCATACACCATAGCCCGCACTATACGGTGATGACGAATTCACCGATGTTCAGTGAGCAGTTGGCGATTGCCACCTACTGGAAGAGCATCGACGGCCTTTCCTTCCTGCCGGGAACGATCAACTCCTCTGACCGCTTTGTGCGCACGAGCTGGGCGCTCAACGCCGCACCAAAGGAAAACGACACGCGTCTCGCCATCGCCACGGCCTTCTCGCTGATCCGCGCTGTCTCGGTGCCGCTCGGTCTCGCCGAAGCGGGAAAGCCGAATATTGCCGGAACGATCTGGCGGTCGGTCTCCGATATCGGTGCCAAGCGGTATTATTTCGAGTCCGCGTATAATCCATCTATTTTCTGGGTCGATCTGGCCAAACTGAAGCTTTCGGCTGGATCAAAGCCGAGCCGCCTCGATCTCACCGATCATCCGATCTATTCGGGCGAAGTATCGGACAAGTTTGTCGCGACCGAGCCGTTCAAGTTTCTGTCGAACTGAGCGGGAAACCTTTTCGGCCCGAAGGTGGGGAGGGGCGGTGCCCCTCCCGGTCATCAGTGTCGTTTCACCTGCATCTTCACCTGTTCGGGTCAACCTGACCCGATCGTGCTGTGAGATTACGCAGCCTTGGCCATCTGACCGTTGATCACCAGGCCATCGGCCCCGGCCGAGACATGCACGGTCTCGCCTTCCTTGACCGCCCCCTCCAGGATCATCCCGGCGAGCGGGTTCTGCAGCGACCGCTGGATCACCCGCTTCAAGGGCCTGGCACCGTAAATACTGTCGTAACCCTCGGCGCCGAGCCATTCGAGGGCGGAACGGTCCAGTTCGATGTTGATCTTGCGGTCATGCAGCAGCGCCTTCAGATGCTCAAGCTGGATCAGCACGATGCTGGCCATGTCGCTGCGCTGCAGGCGGCGGAACAGGATGATCTCATCCAGCCGGTTGAGGAACTCCGGCCGGAAGTGACGCCGCACGATCGCCATCACCTCGCCCTGCACCATCGTCGTCGGCTCGCCTTCCGGCTGATGCGCCAGAATATCGCTGCCGAGGTTCGAGGTCAGCACGATGATGGTGTTCTTGAAGTCCACCGTGCGCCCCTGGCCATCGGTCAGCCGGCCATCGTCGAGCACCTGGAGCAGCACGTTGAAGACGTCCTCGTGCGCTTTCTCCACCTCGTCGAACAGGATCACCTGGTACGGCCGGCGGCGGACGGCCTCGGTCAGCACGCCGCCCTCGTCGTAGCCGATATAGCCGGGCGGCGCGCCGATCAGGCGTGACACGGAGTGTTTCTCCATGAACTCGCTCATGTCGATGCGCACCATGGCCTTCTCGTCGTCGAACAGGAACGCGGCGAGCGCCTTGGTCAGCTCGGTCTTGCCGACGCCGGTGGGGCCGAGGAACAGGAAGCTGCCGATCGGGCGGTTCGGGTCCTGCAAGCCTGCGCGAGCCCGTCTGACGGCGTTGGAGACAGCGGTCAACGCTTCCTCCTGGCCGACCACCCGGCGATGCAGTTCTTCCTCCATGCGCAGCAGCTTGGCACGCTCACCTTCCAGCATCTTGTCCACCGGCACGCCGGTCCAGCGGGACACGACGCCGGCAATGGCTTCCTCGGTCACCGCCTCGTTGACCAGCTTGCCGTCGGCCGATTTCGCCAGTTGCCGCTCGATGTCAGGGATCACGCCGTAAAGCAGTTCCGAAGCACGCCCCAGGTCGCCCCGGCGCTGCGCAACCTCAACCTCGCTGCGGGCCTGGTCGAGCCGCTCCTTGAGCTTCTGGGTTTCCTGCACCTGGTCCTTTTCGGCCTTCCAGGCGGCGGTCAGCGCGTTCGACTTTTCCTCGAGGTCGGCCAGTTCCTTCTCCAATCGCTCCAGCCGCTCGCGGGAGGCCGCGTCGGGCTCCTTCTTCAGCGCCTCCCGCTCGATCTTCAACTGGATGACGCGCCGGTCGAGTTCGTCGAGCGCCTCAGGCTTCGAGTCGACCTGCATGCGCAGCCGGCTGGCCGCCTCATCCATCAGGTCGATCGCCTTGTCGGGCAAAAAGCGGTCGGTGATGTAACGATTGGACAGGGTCGCCGCCGCCACCAGCGCGCCGTCGGTGATGCGGACGCCGTGGTGCAGCTCGTATTTCTCCTTGATGCCACGCAGGATGCTGACGGTGTCCTCGACGCTGGGCTCGCCGACGAAGATCGGCTGGAAACGGCGCGCCAGGGCGGCGTCTTTCTCGACGTGTTTGCGGTATTCGTTCAGCGTGGTGGCGCCGATACAGTGCAGCGCGCCACGCGCCAGCTCCGGCTTGATCAGGTTCGACGCATCCATCGCCCCGTCCGCTCGGCCGGCGCCGATCAGCGTGTGCATCTCATCGATGAACAGGATCACCTGGCCTTGCGCGGTCTCGATCTCCTTCAGCACGGCCTTCAGCCGCTCCTCGAACTCGCCGCGGTATTTCGAGCCGGCGACCATCGCACCGAGGTCGAGCGACAGCAGTTGCTTGCCCTTCAAAGCCTCCGGCACGTCGCCGTTAACGATGCGCAGCGCCAGACCGTCGACGATCGCGGTCTTGCCAACGCCGGGCTCGCCGATCAGCACCGGATTGTTCTTGGTGCGGCGGGCCAGCACCTGGATGGTGCGGCGGATTTCCTCATCGCGCCCGATGACCGGATCGAGCTTGCCCTCGCGGGCCACAGCGGTCACGTCGCGGGCGTATTTCTTCAGCGCGTCGAAGCTTGATTCTGCATTCGGGCTGGTGACCTTGCGCCCTTTGCGGATGTCGTTGACGGCTTTCTCAAGCGCCTGCGGGGTGACGCCGGCGGTTTTCAATGCGCGGCCGGCCGCGGTGTTGGATGCCGCCAGTGCGACCAACAGCCGGTCCTGCGCAACGTACTCGTCGCCGGCGCGGGTCGCGGCCTGCTGCGCGGCGTCCAGGACCCGGACGACCTCGGGCGTGAGCTGCGGCTGGCCGGCACCCTCGCCGCTGACTTTCGGTTGCCGCGCGACTTCGGCGTCGGTCGCGGCAGCGGCTGCCTTGGGATCGCCGCCGGCCGCCTTTATGAGCCCGGAGGCAGCGCCCTCCTCGTCATCCAGCAGTGCCTTCAGCACATGTTCCGGCGTGATACGCTGGTGAAATTCGCGGATCGCGATGGTGCCCGCGGCCTGCAGGAATCCCTGCGCGCGTTCGGTAAACTTTTGAATATCCATGTGTTGTCCCTTTTCTTAGGCGACGGTCTCAACCCGCCCCTGAAAGGCGACGAGAAGAACCTTTGGCAAACAAAGTGGGGCCGCGCAAAGTATGGCTCAAGGGGGACAGCCGATGCGAATCGAATATCTCTACCGCTATCCGGTCAAGGGTTTGACGGCGGAGGCGCTTGACGAGGTCGACGTGGAAACGGGCCAGGCAATCCCATGGGACCGGGCGTTCGCGCTGGCTCATGGTGACGCGGGCTTCGATCCGGCCAATCCGGCCTGGCTGCCGAAGTGGAACTTCCTGTGCCAGATGAAGCACGCCAGGGCTGCGGCGCTGTTCAGCGTGTTCGAGCCCAAAGCCGGCCGATTGACGATCCGGGCACCCGACGGGAGTTCGGTTGAGGCGAACCCGCTGACCGAGCCAGGCCGGGCGCGGATCGGCGCATTCCTGACGGCGTACATGGGCGAGGAGGCGCGCGGCACGCCCGTCTTTCACTATGTGCCCGGGCATGTGTTCGCTGACCAGCGCACCAAAGTGGTCAGTTTGAAC
The DNA here is from genome assembly GCA_963758415.1 of uncultured Alphaproteobacteria bacterium. Lineage (GTDB taxonomy): Bacteria > Pseudomonadota > Alphaproteobacteria > Acetobacterales > Acetobacteraceae > Rhodopila. The sequence continues at coordinate 130,098 of CAVWVL010000004.1, forward strand.
AATCTAGCCAGCCTGCGGGATTACGAGGCGAAGGTGGGTGCGCGGCGACACCGGCGGCGTTTTCGCGCCAACATCTGGTTCAGCGGGGCGCCTGCCTGGGCGGAACGGAACTGGATCGGGCGCGAGTTGCAGGTCGGCGGCGCGGTGTTACGGGTTGTGAAGGGCACGACACGCTGCCCCGCGACCGAGGTCAACCCGGAAACAACCGAGCGCGATGCCGATCCGGTTGCGGAACTTCGTGCGCTCTACGGGCACGTGGACCTGGGTGTGCACGCCGAGGTTATCGAGGGCGGACGATTCTCAATTGGGGACTCGATGGCAATCCTGGACGCCTGAAATTTTGGACGCCTCTATGAGCGCTCCGGTAGATGAGGGAATATTTCTACAACCTATGAGGGAAATACAGTTGCATTATCACGAGGACGTGAGTTATGGTGACGATGGTTTCCTCCCTGAACCTCGCCGCGGGCCCCCTGACCCGCGGCAACCTTTTTAATCGGGGCGGGAAAGTAACGACTGCAGAACCCAGCGCCGCATCGGTGACCCCCGCTATACTCGTCGTTTCTGATACAGCACCGACTCTGCCGTCATCGCATCGATATCAGCCTCGCCGTACCCATGCTCCGTCAGAATTTCCCTGCCATGCTCGGCGAATTTCGGAGGCGGCCGGCGCGTTCCCCCCTTGGTGCGGCTGAATTTGATCGGCGTGCCGATGCCTTTGTACCAGTCGAGCTCGGTCACCATCTCCCGATGCGCGGTGTGCGGCGCGGCGGTTGACTGGTCCACCGGCAGCACCGGGCCGGCCGGAACGCCGGCACGGATCAGCCGCAGCGACAATTCGTTGCCGTCCTGCTCGGCAAAAGCCGCGGCGAGCGCGAGGGTCAGCGCCACCCGGTTTTCGTTGCGGTCACCGTTGCTGGCAAATCGCGGATCGTCCGCCATCTCCGGCCGCCCGATCAACTCGCACAGTTTCCGGAATTGCCCGTTATTACCACTGGCAATGAAAATTTCGCAGGTTCGGGTCGGATACTTGTCATAAGGCACGAGGTTCGGGTGCGGGTTGCCGGTGCCGGCAGGGCGCTTGCCGTTCAGGAAGTAATTCGCCGCCTGCGGATGCAGCAGGGCCAGGCCGCAGTCGTAAAGGGTCATGTCCAGAAACTGGCCCCGACCCGAATGGCCGCGCTCGTGCAAGGCCATCAGGATGCCGATCGCCGAATAGAGGCCGGTGCCCATGTCGACGATGGCGGTGCCCATTCTCATCGGGCCAGTCGTTTCGTCGCCATTGATACTCATCAGGCCGACCATCGCCTGCAGGATGGCGTCGTATCCCGGCAGTCCGCCGAGCGGCCCATCGCCGCCGAAGCCGGAGACGCGGCAGTGGATCAGGCCCGGGAAGTGCCGCGATAATACTTCCTCGTAACCAAGCCCCCATTTCTCCATGCCGCCGGGCTTGAAGTTCTCGATCAGCACGTCGGCATCTTGCAACAACCGTAGCAGGACCGCCCTGCCCGCCGGCTTGCTAAGGTCCAGCGAGATCGCCCGCTTGTTGCGGTTGACCCCGATGAAGTAGCTGGCATCGCCCTCGTGGAACGGCGGTCCCCAGTCGCGCACCTCGTCGCCCTGAGGCGGCTCGATCTTGATCACATCGGCGCCGTGGTCCGACAGGATCATCGTGCAGTATGGGCCGCCCAGAACGCGCGTCAGGTCGATGACCTTGATCCCCGCCAGCGCTCCCGGCGTTTTCGCCAGACCCTTGCTGGTCGATGCCGGCGTGATTGGACTATCCATCAGAGTTCTCCGTGCGCGGGCATCGATTTGCTTGCGTGGTCGGCTTCATTGCCGGCAGCCTAGCCGAGCGCGGCGACCAGGGCCTCGGCGCTGCGGCCGTTGGCGATGGTGGCGGAGCGGCCGTCCCAGTGCACCCCGCCAACCCGGGCGAATGCATGATCGGCATTGGGGTAGACGTAGGTCTTGACCAGCTTGTGTCCTGCCGTGGCGGCGGCGACCTTGGCGCGCCCCTCGGCCGGGAAGAACTCGTCCTTGTCGGCGATGTGGACCAGCATCGGCTTTGTCAGCTTGGGGAGATCGCCCAACAGCCCGTCCAGTCCGACGCCGTAGTATGAGATGTTCACGTCGGCATCCGACTGTTCCGCCATCATGAAGGCCAGCCGGCCACCGAGGCAGTAGCCCATGGTGCCGACGCGGCCGTTGGCTCCAGGGATGGTGCGGCAGGCGGCGACGGTGGCCCGCAGATCCTCGATGCCTTTCGCCTGGTCGAAGGTCTGGAACAACTCGAACGCCCGCTTCCACTCGGCTTCGGATTTGTCGGTGATGTCGATCCCCGGCTCGATCCGCCAAAACAGGTCGGGACATACGGCGATGAAGCCGATGTCGGCGACCCAGTCGGCAGTGTCGCGCATCGCCTGGTTCACGCCGAATATTTCCTGGATCAGCACGACAACGCCGGTCGGCTTGGTTTTTGGCTCGACCACGTAGGCGGCGAAACTGCCGCTGCCGTCGGTGGCCTTGATGCTGATGCTCGCCATGGTCTGTTCCTCCCGTGATGACGGCGGGGAGGATACAGGGCGAACTTCGAACGCGGGAGGGGGCTGTCAGGTTTTGAGTTCGGCGGGTTAGCGTCGCTGGAAGCACGGGCGCCCATGAGGTCGGCCGGCGATTGGCGGGTGGCCAGCAAATCGCTATGGTCGGTGGCGAGGCGCGGCGGTACTGGAAGTCACACTTCTGCTCCACGGGAATGGCCGCAGCCTGCCGCCGCCAGGGAATCTTTGCCGTGAACCGCATCCCACCGCGTGTCCTGCCGATCGTCACTGCCCTGGGCGTTTCGTCCTTGGCGTTGCCCGCGTTCGCGGATGATGTGCTCGTCACACATCGTGTGTCGGCGGAACTTGCCAGCGAGGCCGTCAGCGAAGTCGTCGCAAGCTGCGCCAGGCAGGGCTACAACGAGACTGCGGTGCTGGTCGACGCGGACGGTGTCCGGCAGGCGGTACTGCGCGGCGATCGAGCCGGCAGCCACACGCTCGACAGCGCGAACGACAAGGCTTACACTGCCGCGTCGTTCAAGTCCGATACCAGTGCGCTGGTGGAGCGGGCGAAGTCGGTGCCAGGCTTCTCCGCGCTGTTCACGCAACTGCCGCATCTGATTTTGTTCGGCGGCGGGATCGTCATCAAGATGGACGATGAAGTGGTCGGTGCGATCGGCGCCTCGGGTGCGCCCGGAGCTGCCCTGGACGATGCCTGCGCACGGGCGGGGCTGGAGAAAATCCGGGACCGCCTGAAATAGCAGCATCCGCAACAGCCGGTTTCGGGGCTAGCCGTTCTTGCGTACGACAACGGTCGTCCAGGTACCCTGCGGTATCAGGCGCTCCAGCCGCAGCCCTTGCCGGCGATGCGCGGCCAGCACCCCTCGCGCCTGATTGGCGAGCAGTCCCGCCAGGATCGCCGTGCCGCCAGGGGCCAGATTGAGTGCCAGATCCTGTGCCATGGCACAGAGCGGACGCGCGAGGATGTTGGCGAACACCAGATCGTAAGGGCCGCCGCGTCGCACCTCAGGATCGCGCCAGCCGTCCGCGAGGCGAGGCCGCACCATGCGGGAAAGGCGATTCCGGGCGGCGTTGGAGCGGGTGACTCGGATCGACCAGGGCTCGATATCGGTCGCCAGGACCGGACGCTTGAGCAAGCGGGCGGCGGCCATCGCCAGAATACCCGACCCGGTTCCCAGATCGAGAATGCGGCGCGGATGGCGGCGCGCCACGGTTTCCAGCGCCACCAGGCAGCCGCGGGTCGAGCCGTGCTCGCCCGAGCCGAACGCCAGGCCGGCGTCGAGGACCAGGGTGATCCGGGCGGGGGTCGGCGGCCCGGTCAGGTGCGTGCCGCGAATGGCGAAGCGACGGCCGATCAGTTGTTCCGGAAACGAGGCGTAGGTGCGGGCGAGCCAGCCTTCGGCCTCGGTGGATGACCGTTGAAGTTCCGGCGATACACCGGAGACCGCGGCGGCGAGCGCGATCGAGGCGGTCAGTTCCGCTTCGTTGGCGCCGGCTGGCTTGACGCCCTCCACGCGCCAGTCTCCGGTCGTGTCATCGCGGAAGAAGCCGACCGTGTCGCAGGCGTTGGACAGGGCGGCCTCGAACGCTTCCAGGGCGAATTCCGGCACGGTGACCGAGACGGTTTCGAGCGGCTGGGTGTGCCGAGGCATCAGGGGTCCTTCACGCTGCCGCAATCAAGGCCAAACGCGGGTCCCCCCGCCTTCGCAGGGGCAGGCCCGTGCCAAGCACGAGGATGACACGGGGGGTGGACGGCCGGTGCGGGCCATGACACGGGTGGTCCACTGACCACTGAAACGGTCACGCGCGTTCCACGAAACGGTCGAGGACGCGTTTGTCGCCGGACTTTTCGAAGCTGATGTCCAGCTTGTCGTCGTCCGCGGCGGTCACCGTTCCATAGCCGAATTTGTTGTGAAAAACGCGGGCGCCGACTGGAATCTGGTCCGCACGCGCCGGCCGCGACGGCTGCTCCCAGGCCTCGATCACCTTTGGCCGTCGCGCCATCAAAGGGAACTGGCCCGAGAAAGACGTTGCCGCGGCGATCCGGTTGTCCCGGGCCATCGCGGCCGAACCGGTCACCTCGACATGCTCCGCCGGCAGTTCCTCCAGGAAACGGCTGGGCATACTGGCCTGCCAGTTGGCGTAAATGCGGCGGTTGGACGCGTGGCTGACGATGGCCCGCCGGCGGGCGCGGGTCAGGCCGACATAGGCAAGACGGCGTTCCTCCTCCAGTCCCTTGTTGCCGCTTTCGTCCATCGAGCGCTGGTTGGGGAAAATACCCTCCTCCCAGCCCGGCAGGAAAACGGTGTCGAATTCCAGGCCCTTGGCGCCGTGCAGGGTCATCAGGCTGACCCGGTCGCCCTCGGCGCGTTCCTCGTTTTCCATCACCAGGGAGACATGATCGAGGAAGCCCGCGAGCGTCTCGAAGTCGGCCAACGCGCGCACCAGTTCCTTCAGGTTCTCCAGCCGACCTGGCGCTTCGGCCGATTTGTCCTGCTGCCACATCTCGGTGTAGCCGCTCTCGTCCAGCATCGTGGCGACCGTCACGACGTGGCCATCGACCCCCAGCATTTCCCGCCAGCGGCCGAAGCTGCGCAGCAGGGTGGCGATCGCCTCGCGCACCTTGCCCTTCAGGCCGCCGGTCTCCAGCAGGTGCGCGGCGGCGGCGGCAAGCGGGATGCCGAGCGAGCGGGAGACCTCGTGCATTGACCGCAGTGCCGCGTCTCCGACGCCACGGCGGGGCAAATTGACGATGCGCTCGAATGCCAGATCGTCGGCTGGCTGAACGGTGGCGCGCATATAGGCGATGGCGTCGCGGATTTCGGCCCGCTCGTAGAAGCGCAGCCCGCCGACGACGCGATAGGGGATGCCGAGGGTGATCAGGCGCTCCTCGAAGGCACGGGTCTGAAAGCCGGCGCGAACCAGGATCGCGATTTCCGCGAGCGCGTGGCCGTCGCGTCGGAGGTGCTCGATGCGGTCGCCGACCATGCGGCCTTCCTCGTCCGAGTCCCAAAGAGCGACGACGGTGACCTTTTCGCCGCTCTGCGCATCGTGGCGGCCCGGGCGCAGGGTCTTTCCCAGGCGCCCCTGGTTATGCGCGATCAGTCCCGAGGCGGCGGCCAGGATTGGCGCGGTGGAACGGTAGTTGGCTTCCAGGCGGACGATCCTGGCGCCTTCGAAGTCTTTCTCGAAGCGCAGGATATTTTCTACTTCGGCGCCGCGCCAGGAATAGATCGACTGGTCGTCGTCGCCGACGCAGCAAATATTACGATGGCCCTGGGCAAGCAGCCGCAGCCATAAATACTGCACCAGGTTGGTGTCCTGGTATTCGTCGACCAGAATATAACGGAACATACGATGGTAGTTGGCGAGAATGTCCGGCTGGCCGCGCAGGATTTCCGTCATATGCAGCATCAGGTCGCCGAAATCCGCCGCATTCAGGGCCCTGAGCCGAGCCTGGTAGGCTGCGTAAAGCGCGGTGGCGCGGCCGTTGGCGAAATCGGTGTCCTCGGTCGGCGTGATTCGGGCCGGCGTCAGGCCGCGGTCCTTCCAGCGCTGGATCACCGCCATCAGCGCTGGCGGCACCCATCGCTTGGTGTCGACCCGGTCGGCCTCCATGACCTGCTTGAGCAGGCGAAGCTGGTCGTCGGCGTCGAGGATCGAAAAGTTGGAGGCAAGGCCGACGTGTTCCGCGTGGCGGCGCAGCATGCGGGCGCAGAGGGCATGGAAGGTGCCGAGCCAGAGGCCCTCGGCGGGGTGGCCGAGGATGGCGGCGACCCGTTCGCGCATTTCGCGTGCGGCTTTGTTGGTGAAGGTGACGGCCAGGACCTGGTTGGGGAAGGCGCGCCGGGTCAGCAGGATGTGGGCGAAGCGGGTGGTCAGCACCCGGGTCTTGCCAGTGCCGGCTCCGGCGAGGACCAGCAGCGGGCCATCGACAGTCTCGACCGCGGCGCGCTGTTCGGGATTGAGGCGGGTCAGGTAATCGGTCATCGGGACCGATATAGCCCCGAGACCTGGACAGGCCAATCGGGTGCCGGAAACACTGGCTTGCCGCATTATTGCGGACCGCGACCGGGTTCCCAGCGAAGTTCCGCCTTATACAGCGGGAAAATTCTTGTAAAGTTCCTCGAAACGGCGCTAGTTGCCGCGTCGCCCAAGACGATCTTCGGCTGTGGGCGCTTGAGAGAGGTTGGTGCTCCCGCCCCGCAGCGAGGAGCACCCATGGCGAATCCCACGCCTCCAATCGCCGTCCGTAATCAATTGCTCGCCGCGCTGCCGTCGGAAATCCTGTCCGAGATGTTGCCCGTGCTGCACCCGTTCCAATTGACCGTTCGTGAGACCTTGGTTCGCCCGGACGAGGCCATCGAGGCGGTGTATTTCATCGAGAGCGGGTGGGTATCGTTGGTGACGACACTCGAAGACGGCACCCAGGCCGAGGTCGGATTAGTCGGCCGCGAAGGGATGATCGGGCTGCCGCTGGTTCTAGGTATCGACACGGCCTTCGAAGAAGCCTTCGTGCAGGCCAACGGCACTGCGCTGCGAATGGAAGCCAGCGCGTTTCGCCGCTTCCTGGCGGAGTTCCCCGCTCTTCAGACTCTATTATTTCGCTATATTCTGGCGATGCACGCGCAAACGACGCAGACGGCCGCTTGCAACGGACGCCACGCGTTGGAACAACGTCTCGCCCGATGGCTGCTGATGGCGCACGACCGCGCGGATGGCAACGACCTGCCGATCACGCAGGAATTCCTGTCACTGATGCTTTGCGTCTATCGTCCCAGTGTCACAGTCATTGCCGGCGTCCTGCAACGAGCCGGTATCATCCGATACGGACGCGGCCTCATCACGGTGCTGGACCGAGGCACGCTAGAGGCGACGGCCTGCGATTGCTACGCCCGGGTCAAACTCAGAGCGCACCGCTTGCTGGGATCGTAAATAAATAAGCTTATCGTACGGAAGCAGACAGTCCGGAGCGCCAAAAGGTCTGATCGTACCACCCCTTTCGGCGAGGGTTTGTGGAGATGGCCAGTTACAGACTATTCGGTACTCGACGCAAATGACCGTTTCGTTGGTGTCCAAAACGTGTTTTACCCGGATGACTCGGAGGCAATGGCCGCGGCACGCGCAGTGGCTGCCGCTCGCGGACTGTTCGGCGGCCGTTCCGCCGTGGAAGTTTGGGCGGAAGGCCGCAGGGTCGGACGCGCGGATGCGGCCAATCGTTCCTTGAAACCAGTTGTTCCGGAAAACGGTCAGGTGCCTCGCGTTGCAAAGCACCGTTGGACAGAGGAAACGAAATCAGCTCTCAAGCCATCCCAAGCCATGTCGGACGCAGAGATGCACGCGGCGGACACCCGGGGCCGCGGCGCACCGAACCCGGGCGTCACGCAACTGGGAAGCTACTACGCGGGGCATGACCCCCGGGAGGAACATCCCGATGCCGTCACGCTTCGTCGCATCTCACGATGAGCCCGACCACGCAAACGGAATGAGCTTAGTCCAGACCCCGGCACGTCGCGGCCTGTCCCCATCGTCGCAACCAGCAACGGAGATTTCACCAACCAGGGCGGGACAGTAAACTCATGATCAAGGTGTTGCTGGTCGTCCACGATCCGATGCTTGGCAATATCCTGGCAGTCGGGATGGAGTGCCACTTCGACGTGCTGATCACCCGCGCCATGACCGGCACACTCGGCGCCGAGGCGCTTGAGCGTGAGAAATTTGACCTTGCGGTGCTCGATGTATTCCTGCCGGATATTTCGGGCTTCGAACTCGCCGAGATTGCCGCCGATCGAGATATCCCGGTCCTGCTGGCGACCGGCGACGCGGTCGTGTTAGCCACGTTGCGCAAGCACAGCTTCCCGTATCTCGCCAACTCGGTGATCTTCAACGATCTTCCCTATCGGGCGGCCGTGATCATGAACAATCCCGCCGAGAATATCCGGGCGGTGAAAGCGTCCGCCGCCAAATTGCGTGCCGCCGCGGACGCGCTCATGTCGTCTCCGCGTCGCGAGCAGGCGTGAGCCGCCGCCGGCGAGGTGCGCTGGGGGATGAGGTTTGGAGCGCCGAGCCGACTGGGTATGGGGGCAGCGCGAGCCGATGCGGTTCAGTGCCGGTTGAGATGATGCCGCGATTTGACAGCGGCGATACCGAGCAGCCCGGTGGCGAACAGCAGCAGGGACGACGGCTCCGGCACGGGCAAGGACAAGAAGGGGTCGGTCGCCGGGGCGGCGACCGTGGCACTGCCGCTGAATGATCCCAGGCTCGATCGGGTGATGCCGTTTTCGTTCAATGTCAGAGCCACGCTCATGTTGTCAGGTTCGGCGGTGCCGATCGTGCCCTGGGGTATAAAGCTGCCGACAAGGTAGACACCGACCGTCTCACTGCCGCTTGCCACCGAGCCGGTTGAACCGGTGAACGCCGGCGAGAAGGTGCTGGTGCCGACCGCAATCGATGGACTGCCCACAAAGTGGCCGTCAGCCGAGGTAAAGCCAAAGACGCCGAGGCCGGTGGGGGTGAGCGTGAGGCTCGTCGGATTGATTGGGGTTAAGAATGGGATATTGGCCAGGTCCCCACTGCCGCGACCCCAGAGCAAATCGGTCAGTGTGACCGTCCCGCCGTTTGCCAGCGAGGTCAGCAGGTCGGTCGCGGGGCTGGTGCCGACAGTGCCAAGCAGCACGCTGTCTGAGCCAGCGACCGGGATGGCATATGCGGCGCCAGATGTCGCCAAGGTCGCCGCCATCAAGCCCGCTGCCACATGCCGAAGATAGTTCATGATGCAATGCTTTCGATTTGGCCCGGGTCAATGATCGGAGTGAATGTTCGCCAGAGGTGCCACCTGGGCTCCCTGGCGCGCCGCGACGTGAATATTTCGCCAAGAATCAAGTTTTTGCCCGGACTCCCAGGACGTGGGCGATCGCGTAGGTCAGATCCGGCCGGTTGAGGGTGTAGAAATGGAACTCGTCCACCCCGTTCGCCTGCAGCAGACGCACCTGCTCGGCGGCGATCACCATCGCCACCATGCGGCGGGCCTCCGGGTCGTCATCGATCCCCTCGAAGAGCTGCCCCATCCAGGCCGGCACGCTGGCGCCGCACATTGCCGACACCCTGGTCGCTTGCGCGAAATTGGAGACCGGCATGATCCCGGGCACGATTGGCGCGGTTATCCCGGCGGCGAGGCAAAGGTCGATGAACCGCAGATAGGTCGCGGTGTCGAAGAAATACTGCGTGATCGCCCGAGTGGCTCCGGCGTCCAGCTTGCGTTTCAAATTCTCCAGGTCCGCGACCGGGCTTGATGCCGCGGGATGGACCTCGGGGTAGGCCGCGACCGAAATCTCGAAGCCGGCGACGCGGGTGAGCCCGGCGACCAGATCGGCGGCGAAGGGATAGCCACCCGGGTGAGGCTCGTAGGCCGTCCCGGGCGGTGCGTCGCCACGCAGCGCGACCACATGGCGAACGCCCGCTTCCCAGGTACTGGCGAGCGACGTCATCGACCTCCTGCCGGGTTGCGCCGACGCAAGTCAGGTGGGCGGCTGGAACCAGACTGGTCTCCCGCACCAGTCGCGCGACCGTGGCATGCGTGCGCTCCCGCGTGCTGCCGCCAGCACCATAGGTCACCGATACGAAGCGAGGAGACAGCGGGGCCAGCCGGTTGATGCAGGCCCAAAGCTGCTGTTCGAGAGCCTCGGTCCGGGGCGGAAAAAATTCAAACGAGAGCGCCGGAGGCGGCTGATCGCTCGCTTGCCTGGGAAGGCCGGTGAATCGCGGACCGGTGAGCCATCGTTGCAAGGTTGCGGGCTGCAAGGTGGGGGCGGAGGCATCGCTCATGCCGACTGCATCTCCGGATTCTCGCGGGAACGCAAGAGTTTCCGCGCTGTGCGGTCGCGCGGGCACACGCGCCGATTAAGTTTCCATAAGGGTTTCACGGCGGAAGACCTCATGTTAGCTATTGATAGCGTTAGGTCACTCACGCGATGGTCACTGCCCGGGTGTTCGAAATCTCGGTCAAGCCCGCCATCTGACTATCCGCCCGGCTTTTGGGCGGCTCGAACATGCTCGAACATTCGCCCGAGGAAGCTGATGCGATCTGTCCCACGCGCCCTTCATTCGTCCGTCGGGACAACGCGGCCGTTTATCGGAGCGATGCGGCGTTGGACACTGGCCGGCACGCTTGCTGTAGTGCTGGCGAGTTGCGCCACGCCACCACCCGCCGACGATCCGGACGCGGTCGCCGACTTCAAGCAGACGAATGATCCGCTGGAGCCGACCAACCGGGTGTTCTATGCGATCAACAACGGCCTCGACACGGTGATCCTGCGCCCGGCGGCCATTGCCTACCGATGGGCCGTGCCGGGGCCGATGCGCCAGGGCATCCACAATCTGCTGGTCAACCTGTCCTCGCCGGTCCAACTGACGAACGATATGCTCGAGGGCAAGCCGAGGCGGGCCGGCGACACCGCGATGCGCCTTCTCATCAACTCGACCGTCGGCGTGCTCGGCATTTTCGACGTGGCGAAGAAATGGGGCTACCCGGATCACGACTCCGATTTCGGCATGACGTTGGCGAGCTGGGGGGTGCCGGAGGGACCGTTCCTGTTCCTGCCGGTGCTTGGCCCGAGCGATCCACGGGACGCGATCGGATTCGGGGTAAACATCTTACTGGACCCGTTCACCTGGATCGGCGGTCCCCACGACACCGGCCTTACCGCGTTCAATTGGTCGCGTTATGCCCTGAGTGCGGTTGACGCGCGCGAACGGGTGCTGGATTCCCTGGACCAGATCAAGAAGACGGCGCTCGATCCCTACGCGACGTTCCGCAGCCTGTACCGGCAGCACCGCCACGGCCAGATAGAAGACATGCGCAATGACAAGCGCGCCACCGTCCCCGCCTGGTTTCCCCAGCCGAAAGACACCCCAGCCCAGTAAGCGGGTCCGCCATCGGAGTTATAAGTCCGCATGATTCACCGTCGGAACTTCCTTTCGTCCGTCGCCTTTGGCATCGCTGCGATGACGATGACCTCGCGGTTCGCCTTCGCTCAGAGCACCGAGAAGGCGAGTGCCTTCGTCAAGTCAGTCGGCGACAAACTTGTCGCGGTGGTCAACAATCCCGGGTCGGTCAACGAGAAGCGGGCAGCGATGACGCAAATCATCAACGCGGCCGTTGACGTGGACGGGATCGGGCGTTTTTGCCTGGGCCGCTATTGGCGGACGGCGTCCGAGCAGCAGCAAAAGCAATATCTCGAGCTGTTCCACGAGGTATTGATCACGAATATCACGTCCAAGCTGGGCGAGTATAAAGGCGTCGGATTCACCATGGGACGCAGCCGGCCTCAGGACGAGGAGGCGGCCGTTTCCACGACCGTCGAGCGGCCAAACAATCCGCCGACCGCTGTCGACTGGATCATCGCCAACCCGTCGACCAGTCCGAAGATCATCGATGTGGTTGCGGAGGGAACTTCGCTGCGGCTGACACAGAGAAGCGATTACGCATCGTATCTGGCGCACAACAGCAACAGCGTCGACGCGCTGATCGCCGCGATGCGGCAGCAGGTGTCGCAAGGCAACGCGAAGCAGAGTTCAGGCTGAATGTCAGTCGTCAGTGGTCAGGAGCAAGGCAACGCGACGCAGAGTTCGGGCTGAAATTGCGGCAGTCCGGTGATCAGAGCGCCTCGGGTCGCGGCAGGCTGACGCTCTCATATAGTATCATTTGGTAACCGTGCTGCTGGAATGTCTCTGCCTCGCGCATGCCTATGCTGCCGAGCACGATGCGGGAACCGAAATTGCTCTCGCGGGCGACCGCGACGATGCGGGTGAGTTTCGCCCTTTCGTGTCCGAAGCGAAGCGCGGCCCAGGCGGCCTCTCTCGCCAGGCCGGCTCCCTGGGCCTCAGGCCACAGTGCAAATCGTAATGCGACGCCACGCCCGTCGCGCCGAGGCTCCAGACCGGTAAGGCCGAGGAAACGCCGCTGAGCGGCATCACGGATCGCCCAGATGCCAAAGCCATGCTCTCCCCATGCCATGACCTGGCGCGCGAGGTCGTCCGCGGTCTGGACCTGATCGCGAACGCCGCCGAGCATGACGGCGAAGACGCGGGGGTCGGAGGACAATGCGCGCAGATCGTGGAGATCGGCGCCTCCGACGGGGGTAAGCACCAATCGCGCGGTGCGCAGGATCCAACTCGGATTCATCGGAGAGTAACGGCCCGCTGCGAAATAACCGAATCGGTTAGTACAGCGTACCGTCCCATCCGTGTCATGGTCCGCGAAGCATGCCCTTGGCGCAGGCCATGACACGATGAGGCGACTGTGCCTCACTTGCAACGGTTATTCCCCTGCAGGCCCTAACGGCCGACGGGCAGTCGCTTGCGCCAGATGGCCCACCGTGTTTCCGGGCTCGCTTATCCTCCTGCGAGGGTGCTAATTCCCCCGACCGGAGGAAATCACCATGCCGATCAAGACGGGTTACAAGCAGCTTCTGGCGGAGGCGCACGCTGAGATAGAGACCCTGCCGACGGCGGACGCGATCGCCCTTCACGGACGACCCGACACGGTGTTCGTCGATTTGCGCGACCCGAGGGAGATGGACCGCGAGGGCCGGATTCCAGGTGCGTTCGCCTGCACGCGGGGGATGCTGGAATTCTGGATCGATCCGGAAAGTCCGTATGCCAAGCCGATCTTCGCCGAGCCGCGGCGTTTCGTATTTTTCTGCGCCAGCGGCTGGCGGTCGGCGCTCGCCACGAAGACGGCGAAAGACATGGGGCTGGAGAACGTTGCCGACCTTCAAGGCGGTTTCAGCGCCTGGAAGCAGGCGGGAGGCCCCGTGGAGCCTGCCCGCCCGTAGCGGTCAGGTCCGGGCGGGCGCGGCGGTCAGGAGTTCGGGCGGCAACCACACGCGGTGGATCTGCCACTCACCGTGGCGCAATTTCATCTCCAGCCGGATCGGGTCGGCCAGACTGCCCTGACGAAGACTGACCGAGAACACGGTGGGGCTCTCAAAGAACGCCCATTCGACGTCAACGTCCGCTCCTGGTCTGGCTATGGCTTGCTTGGTGGCAGGCAGCGCGACACTGGCCGCGGCGATCGCCTGCGGGGTGACCTTCTGGTCTATGGTACTGGACGCGATACCTCGCATGAACGATGCCCCGAACGGCGGCAGCTTGGCGCCGTGCTGTGGCGCCGGGTCGTCCACCACGAGGTCACAGATGTCCTCTTTGATACCCTCCCGCACCGATGGCCAATCCACCAGCGTTTCGAGAGTTGCCGCGTCGGCGCCTCGGATGGCTTCTCCCAGGCGGTACAACGTAATGTAGGGGTAGGCCACGTAAGCGATGGCCACGCTTAGAAACATCGCAGAGATGGGAAACCTGGCGCGCATCATAACAATTCTCCGACGCTCGTTGGACACGTCATCCTGTCAAGCCTAATACCACAACGCAGGACAATCATGAGCATTTCCATCAACAGCGCAACATATTAACCACAAGTAGTTGATCGTCCGTTAGTGCCGCCCTGGATTCCGGGAAAATATTTCGTGCGTGCGCCGCCGATGTGTCCTGACGCCCGGGGCGGATTTTGACCCTGTCAGCGAGGTCTGGCAACCGGCCGCAAAGGCGGCCGCGGGCGTCTTCGGCCTGTGGCGGCGCCCGGTCGTTCGGTCGGAAACGAAGCACTTTCGCTCTCGGCGCGGGCGGGTTCGGCGCGGTTGTGTCACGAAAATTTCTTTCGGTTTGCCGCCGAATCGCGCGCGATTCCCGGTTGTCGCGCAAGCCGATCAGGAACCGCCGGGCACCGGAGGCTGGTGGGAACCGACCGTTCACAAAGGAAGGAATGCGACCCGCAGCGATGGACCACTTGTCGCAGTGGTGCAATCAATCCTATGCGAACTGCTGATCAAAATACGAAGCACTGGGGCATCGAGCGGAGAGAGCGACAATGCAGATTTCCATACTGGGCGGGGGCGGGTTCCTTGGCCGCAAGATAGCGGCGCGGCTGGCCGCTGATGGCACCTTGGGCGGCAAGCCGGTAACCGGTCTGACCTTGTTCGACGTCGTCGAACCACCCCGGCCGGCCGCTGGATTCCCGGTCAGCTCACTGGCCGGCGACATCGTGGAGATGCCCGACGCCGCGATCCCGGTTGGCACCGACGTGGTGTTCCATCTGGCGGCGGTGGTCAGCGCCCAGGCGGAGGCAGACTACGATCTCGGCCGCCGGGTCAACCTACGCGGCACCGACGCGGTGATCGACCGTTGCAGGACTTTGACCGCGGCCGGGGGCAAGCCACCGAGGGTGGTGTTCACAAGCTCGGTGGCGAGCTTCAGCGCCAACCAGAGTCAGACGCTGGCGGACAACACGCGGCAAGTGCCCGGCAACAGCTATGGCGCGCAGAAGGCGGCGGCGGAGCTGATCCTGGCGGACGCCTCCCGGCGCGGGTTTCTGGACGTGATATCGCTGCGACTTCCCACGGTGATCGTGCGTCCCGGACGGCCCAACAAGGCCGCCAGTTCGTTCTTCTCGGGCATCGTGCGGGAGCCGCTGCTAGGGCTGGACACAGAACTGCCGGTCGCCGACGACTTTGCGGTGTGGGTGTGCAGTCCGCGCCGGGTGGTCGACTGGCTGCTGCATGCGGCGGTGATGAACACCAGCGGCATGGGGCTCGATCGCAGCATCGATCCGCCCGGCATCAGCACCACGGTAGCGCATCTGCTGCAGGCGCTGGATCAGGTCGCGCCCGGTGCTTCGGCGCACGTCAAGCGGGTTGAGGACAAGACGATCGCGGCCATCGTCTCGACGTGGCCACCGGCGTTCGAGGCGCTGCATGCCCGCACACTGGGGTTTTCCCCACACGAACCGATCCTGGAGGTGGTCCGCGCCTTCGTTGAGGACGACCTGGAGGCAACCAAGGCGGATCGCGCCCGGTCACCCTGATCGGTCGTCTGGCGCCTGACGCACGGACCGCGAGGTTATGGCAACATGAGGCTGGGCCGGTTCTCGAGGTATCTGGCGCGGCACCGCGAGTCGTGGGTCCTCGGCCCCTCGGCCTGCGCCAAGGGCATGCTTCGCCGGGGATGACACGGGAATTCGGTCGGCCTGCCGATGCTAGGCGTGCGCCTCGAAATCCTCGCCAATCCGAGTCGTCAGGGGAACGAGCTCGCTCTCGGGCAGTTCCGCGGCCACGGCAAATCCGAGACCGTCATCCATCCAGGTGCAGACGTTGACGCCGTTCTTCTGGGTAATGCGCCACGGCGCGTAAACTTCGACCGCCATGGGTCGGAGGACTATGGACATCCGGTGGTGTTTCTTATCGTCATACATCAGCAGCGCGGCGGGGAGACCACGCTCGGTCGCCAGCAGACGGCCGCCAATGAAACGGTAGCCGAATGTCGAGAGATCGGGCGCCACGACGGTGCGTTCGAGCCGGTGCGACAGCCAAGCCAGTAAGCGTGGCGCATCGTCAGCCGCGAGCTCCACGGGATGGTCGACATCGACCGAATATACCAGATGGCTTGCGAACGCTTCCCGCTCGAGCGACCGCCGCGTTTGCCCGAGGTCCGGCAGGTCGCGGAACCACCATCCTCCGGCTGTTCCCAGCACGAGCGCGAGCAGAACCGACGCCGCGACGAGCCAAGGGGTTCGCGGCCGACGATTGCGCTTGGCGAGAATGCTTGAGAGCGAGAGGTGCGGCGGGACTGGTTCGGCGCCGTCGGCAGCGAAGGCGGCTCGAATAGCCTCACGCTGCGCCTGATAGGCAGCCACACGTGTTGCCGCCTGTGGGTTCATTGCCAGGTAACGTTCCACTTTGCTGCGTCGGGCAACGTCAAGGCGGCCGTCCACATAGGAATGCAAGTCATTCTCACCGATCGGTGCCGTTGTCTCTTTCATGCCAGTCGCCTGAAAACAGGGCTCCTCTTTTCAAAATTCGCGACGAATTCGCTCACGGGCCCGAGACAAACGCGACATTACGGTGCCAATCGGAATGTCCAGCACTTGAGCCGTCTCCGCGTAGGAGAGATCCTCGACCGTGACCAAAAGCAGGACAGCACGTAGATCCTGCGGCAGGCGCTCAACAACGGCCAGTATTTCACGGGTCTCGAGTTGCATCTCTTGCGTGGCGATCACGCCAACGGTCGATTCCGCCACATCGTCAAGCGGTTGCGTCTCCGTGTGGACGTACCTTCGCCGGATCCGGCTGACAAAAAGATTGTGCATGATCGCAAATAACCACGGTCGCATTTCCCCATCGCCCTGACGCGTGTGCAGCCGATCGAGTGCGCGTACCAGACAATCGTGCACCAGGTCGTCCACGTCCTGACGGTCCCGCAACAGCGAGCCAGCGTAGCGTCTGAGCGCCGGGATACAGGACTCCATTACACCGAGAGTGGCAGGCGCAGGCGCGCCAGGCACCGAAGGCGCAGAGTGCGGCCTGCTGACCAGCCTGCGGACATTGGAATCTGGCGCGACATAATCAGACGGCCTCGTGAAAAAGGCGCTCAACATGGATATCCCAACTCGTGATGACTCACGATGCTCGCGAAATGAGCATCATTCGCCGATTTGGGCTACGGGGCGGCCAGATTTTGGCTCACGTCGCCATCGACTATCCGCTGGTGCCCTCGGTTTCGATGATCACCGACACCTCATCACCGATATAAGGGATGAAGGTCTTCATGCCAAACTCCGAGCGCTTGAACGTGCCGTTGGCGGAGAAGCCAGCGGCTGGCTTCTTGTCGCTGGGGCGCACGCCGGCTTTGTTGAAAGTGACGTTGAGCGTCACCGGTTTGGTGACGCCGAGCAGGGTGAGATTCCCGGTCATGGTGCCGGTGTGTTCGTCGGTCTTAGTGTAACTGGAGCCGGTAAAGGTCATCTCGGGGAATTCGGTCACGTTGAACCAGTCCGCACCCTTCAGGTCGGCATCGCGCGGGCCGAACTGGGTGGAGAGGCTGTCCGTCTTGATCGTCACCTTGACCTTGCTGGCCGCGACGGCGGCGGGGTCGAAACTGAACGTGCCGGTCATGCCGGTGAACAGGCCGATCATTTTGGAGAACCCGAGGTGATCGACCATGAACAAGATATGTGTATGGCTCGGGTCTATCGTGTACTCAGCGGCACGGGCCGGAGTGCCACCCAGCATGGTGGCGGCGGATAGTGCGATGGTGGCGGTGGCGGCGAGCAGCGTGCGGCGCATGACGAACTCCTTCGTTGGTCGGGGTGGTCAGAACGGGCTTTCGTGTCTGAGAAACAATATGGCCAGGATCGGCACGACGGTTATGGCCGCTATCAGGCCAGTGGCGACCGCGCGGACGGCGGGTCTGGCGAGGCGCTTCGGCAACAGCAGCCGAGCGCCGAGGCGGCCGACAAACAATACCGCCAGAAACAGCGCGAGCGCCAGCCAGTCGACGCGCCTGGTAATCAACGTGATCGTATCGACCACCGCGACCAGTCCGCCACCGGCACCCAGTATTGCCGTCAAGCCAAGGAGGCGGGGTGAGAACAGGTTGACCAGCGCCATCATCGCCAGCCCGGCCGTCAGCCCCAGGCACAGGCCAACGCTGGTGGAGGAGCCGCCGAACAAGGCGATTGGCGCGAACACTCCCGGGAGCACTGCGAGCAAAACCAAGCCGTCGAGCGCATCGGGTTCGGCTGCATCCATTGTCGCGACGCGCCAAAGCGCCAGCGTCCCGCCCAGTATCAGCGCGACGATTGTCAGCAACAGCGGCGCATCCATCGCGGTGAAGCGAGGCAATCCGATCCAGATCGCGATCAGCAGCGAGGCCAGGAGCAGCACCGCGAGACGACCTCCTGCATCGGCGAGGCGAGACGGCATCAGCAGGTCGAACAGTAGCCCGGCCAACGTAGCGATGAGCACGATATAAAAAATCTTGTTGGTTGCGCCGACGGGCGGGAAGGCTGGAATTTTCCCGTAGGTCAAATAGTAGGCCAATAGAAAAACGATCGGTGCCACGAGACCGGCGACCCACGGTCCGTGCACCAGGCGCGCCAAAAGACTCAACACCAGTCCAGCTGCAAGGCAGGAGCCCACGACGGCTGAAAACGGACTGTCGAGCAAAAAGGTCATGCTTCTCCTGGCCCATTTGCGTCGCCTGGATGCCGCCGGACCGCTTGCCGGCCGGAGGGCGCCGAGCCGCTGGGGTAGTTATGCACGCCGGCGCGCCGCGCGACACCCCGAAGCGGGCGCACACGTGCCTGCGTTGAGCAAGACCAGCATGCCTCGACTGCCGGTATAGGAAATTCTTTCGGACGGTCAGACCTCCCGCATTGTCGTGGTGACGGAGGCCACGCCAATGAAACGCCGACGCAACGTCGTTCGCGACATCGGCAGGCGTTCCCGGGCGCCGTTCATTGCAGAACCGCACATTTCAGAAGGCGAGCCAGGCGAAGGCGAAAAGCGTATTGTTGCCGCTCGCGTTGTTGCCGAAGCCATCGTAATTTGTCGTTCCGCCGTTGAACGTGGTGTAGATCGTGTACTGGATCCCGAGCTTGAGGTTGGCAAGCGGCCTGGCCCACGAGTCTTCCTTCCCGAACGGGACCCAGTCCGCCTCGATGACAAAACTGTTGCTGTTCGGCTTGCCGTTGGCGCTGCCGCTGACTGGCGCGGGCGCATACAGTGCCGGGTTGGCGTTGCCCCAGGTATCTTGCCAGCCGAGGTTGATGCCGTACGTGTTGCGGTAGAAATAGGTAAGATTCAGCCGGATCTGGTTCAGGTGATTGCCTGGCGCGGTGGACGAGCCTGCCGCGGTGAATGCCTTCAGGTTCTGGTCCTCATGCGTAAAGATGGCGTCGACCGTTGCTATGTTGGTGCCGTCGCCAAGGAACTGATATCCTCCATCGATGGCGACGTCGGTATAGCTGTTGCGACCGAACGTGGTGTCGACCGTGTGATCTCCGGTAGCCGGGTTCAGATTGGAATACAACGCCAGCGCACCGACATGAGCAGACTGGCCCGCCCAGTTCCATTCATATGCGATCCGGGCATAGGGCGCCGGATTGGCAGTGGCTCCCGGATCGAGTGCGGTTCCCGTCAGGCTGAGCAAGGTGGGTCCAAACGTATTGTAGAGGCCGCCCTCGACGTAAAGGCGGCGGTCGTACCACCCATAAATCGTTGCTCCGAGCGAATTACCGAGTAGCCCACCGGCCAGCAGCGGCTGCGCGGCAGGCGTTGGCGCGAGAGCCGAAGAGGCGAAGGGAAAGATCCACGCAAAGGTTGTGTTGTATGGATCCTGAACGGTCGGTCCATTGTTCACCGACAACCCGAGGCGCAGTTCGCCACTGCTCAGGTCGAACGGTTTGGTCAGGCGCAGGTCGGTATTGTCCAAGGAGAATGCGCGTCCGACCCCGTCATAGGTGCCCTGCACGAAGGCACCCGCGTAGTCGGTCACGCGACCGGCGAAAAACAGGCTGACCTGGTCAAGGGCGAAGTTGTTGTTGCGGCCGAAATCAGGTGCCGCGGGTTCGGGCTGAGATGTGTTGGTATGGGTGAAGGAGCCGAGAGCCATCGCGGCGAGTGGTATCTTCGAAAGCGGACCGTCGCCGCCGGTCTGGGTATAGCCGCCGATCTTGAATGCCCTGCCGAGGGGCGTGAGCTGGGGTCCGAATGCTCCGATGTGACAGGCGGTGCAAGGCTGGCCGGTCTGGGCGGCGAAGGAAGGCACCGCCCGAGCGGGCTGACTGGCCGCCGCGAGGACCAGCAGGGCAAGGATAAGGACGCAGGCAAACCCGCGGCGCATGCTCGAAATGATAGGAATCATGGTTCAGCGCAGGGTCGCGAGGTAGGCGATCAGATCGGCCCGCTGGTGCTGGTCCTTCAGCCCGGGATAGGTCATCAGGGTACCCGGCACGACCTGTCGCGGCGCGGTGAGATATCGATCGAGCGTGCCGACATCCCAGACCAAGCCGGAGGCTCTATTTGCTGACGAGTATTGGAAACCGCGCATCGACCCCGAATGGCGCCCAACCACGGAAAACAAGCTCGGGCCAATTATGTTCCGCTCGGGCTTTGCAGAATGACAAACGCTGCATTGTGATCTGAATACCTGTTCGCCCGACGCGGCGTCTTGCGCGCATGCCACGCCAGCGGCGGCGAGAAATCCCGCAAAAGCCAATCCACCCAGAAGCACATGCCGCATGCTTGCGTCCCCTCATTGCGTCGGCTGCCGAGGCGCGATCGAGGCGCCGGCTACAAGAGAGTGGACGCCGGGGTGGGAGAGTTATTCGCTCATGGCGGGCATTTTTTCGGCCAAGGCTTCATCCTGAAGCCGGATGATGCAGGCAATCAATTGAAAATGCTGATAAATCTCACGGCCGTTGGTCGAACGATCCTTCGGGTGGCAGGCGCCTCGGCCGGCTGACCGATTTGGCCCCGGCTGCATCGCCAGCATCGGTTGCGGTGAGATCGTTGTCCGAGCGATGTTTTTACCACACTCATGCCTAAATCGAGGTTGCAGTGTTGCCTTGGGACCCCCCCTCGTCCCACAACACCTACCTGTCGTTCCTCCCGCTCGGCTGGACATCGCGAATGTCGACACCGCAAGGCGAGTCTACTTTCGCGGACGCACAAAGCGTCCGTCTCGCCAGCAAAACCGTGTCCGCGAGCAAGTCCGAAACCCGCGCCGGCCGCGCTGCCGCCCGCCGCCCACGCCGCCCAATCGGTTCCGCCGTACTGCACGCGCCGCAGGTCCTGCGGGCACTGGTCCGCGCCGATGAGGTCTGGCTGGTCGTTCTCGCGGCGTTCCTAGGCTGCGCCACCGGGGTGACAGTGTGGCTGATGGCCTTCACGACGCAGCTCATCCACGAAGTCCTGTTTGGCATCGGACACACGCAGCGGCTGAGTGCGATGGTGTACCTCAATCCGATCCGCACCGTCGTAGTGCCCGCCATCGGCGGCCTGGTGCTGGGACTGGTTTCGGCGGGTCTCACGCGCTGGCGTCCACGCCGCACGGTCGACCCGATCGAGGCGAACGCGCTTTACGGCGGCCGAATGTCGATGAACGGCAGTCTCGTCGTCGTGCTGCAGACGATCATGTCGAACGGCGTCGGTGCATCGGTCGGGCTCGAGGCCGGCTACACGCAGATCGGGTCCGCCATCGCCTCGCGCTGGGGCCACGCGTTTCGGGTGCGCCGGTCGGACCTGCGGCTGTTGGTCGGATGCGGCGCCGCCGCGGCCATCTCCGGCGCATTCAATGCACCGCTGACGGGCGCCTTCTATGCCTTCGAACTGGTCATGGGCACCTACACACTGGGCACCTTCGCTCCGGTCGCCGTCGCCGCCCTGGTCTCGCAAGCCGTGGTGCAAGCGATGGGCGGCAACATGTTCGACCTGACCCCGGATGTCCCGACCCATATCGATCCTCTCGACTACATCCCGATCCTCGCGCTGGGCATGCTGTGCGCGCTGCTGGGTGTCGCGATCATGCGCGGCGTCACCATAACCGAGGACCTGTTCCGTCGCAGCAGCGTTCCGACCTGGCTGCGTCCGGCGATCGGCGGTCTGGCCGTGGGCCTTCTGGCGCTGGTGACTCCGTCCGTGCTGTCATCCGGGCACGGCGCTCTCGGCCTGAGCTTCACCTCACACACCCCGCTGAAATGGGTGCTGCTGATGGTGGTCCTGAAGGCGTGCGCCTCGGCGATCTCGATCGGGTCGGGGTTCCGCGGCGGACTGTTCTTCGCCTCGCTGTTCCTTGGCGCGCTGCTGGGCAAGGCTTTTGGCGGTGTATTGGCGCTTGTCAGCACGGCGCACGCGGTGTCACCGGTGGTCTGCGCGCTGGTCGGCATGAGCGGCTTGGCCGTCGCCATCATCGGCGGTCCGCTGACCATGGGATTCCTGGCCCTGGAGGCGACCGGCAGCCTGCCGATGACGGTCGCGGTGCTGGCCGCGTGCGTGGTTTCCTCGCTGACGGTGCGACGCACGTTCGGCTATTCGTTTGCCACCTGGCGGTTCCATTTGCGTGGCGAGGCGATCCGCAGTGCCGTCGATATCGGCTGGATGCGCAATCTGACGGTCGGCCGAATGATGCGGCGGGACATGCGGACGGCGCGCGCGGACACCAAGCTGACAGCGTTCAAGCGCGACTTTCCGCTGGGCACCACCGAGCGCGTCATCGCGCTGGACGAGGACGACCGTTACGCCGGCATTGTTCTGCTCCCGGAAGCTCATGCGGATGCCGACGACGACCATAAGATCCGCGATATCGTGCATTACGGGGAGACCATTCTGCTGCCTCAGATGACCATCAAGGAGGCGGTGGCGATGTTCGAGAACGCCGAAAGCGACGCCCTTGTCGTGGTCGACAGCGCCGAGGGCCGCCATGTCATTGGTGTTCTGACCGAGCAGTACGCCTTGCGCCGCTACACCGAGGAACTGGACCGGCGCCGCAGGGAGTTGTCGGGCGAATAGCACCTACGATCCGGCCCCGCAGCGAACTGCCCGCGGGGCATTGGCGGGTCATTTCAGCGGTAAAACCCCCGATTCCGCCGACGTTGCCGGGAATAACGATTGTGTCGGTCGCGACCTCATGTCACGTTTGGTCGCAAGCGAAAGCGCGGGCTGAGCTGGAAGGCGGGCGCGCGGCGGAGGAGGCGATCCGGAACGTGGACCTGTTCATGACCGGTCGCGGGTGGAGCAACGCGTCGATGCCCGGACCGCCAACAAGGAACCTCGCTGATGCTCGACAAGCCGATCGTCAATACATTCGCCCATGTGAAGCCGGGCGATACGCCCTGGGTCAACGAAGGGCTGCGGAGCTTTTTCCAGTATCGTGACCTTGGCATCGCCGATGCCACCGGCGGCCGGGTGATCGCCCAACTGGTCAGGGCCAACGAGGCGCCGGAAAAGGGCACCGGCTGGCACCAGCACGTCGCCGACTTTCACATCGTTCTCATGCTGAAGGGCTGGGCCCGCTTCATGTATGAGGACAAAGAGCATCTCGTTGCCGCCGGCGACTGCGTGCATCAGCGGCCTGGCGTCACGCATTTCCTGTTCGACTACTCACCAGACATGGAATATCTGGAGGTGGTGGGTCCGGCGGACTTCAAGACGGTCGACGTCGATGGACCGGTCCCGGTGCCAGCACCCAAGCCCTGGTAGGGAGCTGGCACCGCTCGGCGGTGAAGCGCCTGGCGGATCAGAACTCGATGTCGAGTTCGTCGATTTGTTCCGGCTCCCGCTGAGCCGCGGCGAACCATTCCTGCAGCGGCGGCCAGGCCATGATTTGCCGGCAGTAACGCTCGCATGGCGTATCGACATGAACATCGTAGCTGCGAAAACGTGTAACCACGGGTGCATACATCGCGTCGGCAACGGAGGGATGATTGCCGAACAGCCAGGGCCCCTTCCAGGTGGTGATGCATTCCCGCCAGATCTCGGTGATGCGGTCAACATCGGCCTGCACCGCTGACCAGACCGCGAAGCCAGGCCGGAACAGTCGCAGGTTCATCGGCAGCGCCTCACGCAGGGCGGTGAAGCCTGAATGCATCTCGCCCGAGATCGACCGGCAGCGCGCCCGGGCGAGGCGGTCCGACGGCAGCATGGCTCTCTCGGGAAAAGTTTCGTTCAAATACTCGGCGATGGCCAAGGTGTCCCACAGCACCACGTCGTCATGCATCAGCGCGGGCACCCGGATCGACGAGGACTGCATGAGCAATTCGCGGCGGTTCGCCGGATCTTCGGGATCGGCCACCTGCTCCTGGAATTCCAGACCGGCCAGCCGAGCCAGCAGATACCCCCTTAATGACCAGGAGGAATAGTTCTTGCTGCTGATCAGCAGTATTGCTTTGGCCATGGTGACAATCCTCGAACCCGCTGGCATGCTGTCGGTAATATAGCAACACGTTTGCCATGCTGGCGAGGCTTTGTGTTAACGTGACTATCGATGAGTGACAGGAATCGCGTGACGCAGCAGGCAATGTTGTACAAGCTCTATCAGGCGCAGGCTGACCTGCTGTACCCGGTGCGGCAGGCGGCCCGTTTCGGCGCCGTTCTGGCCGGAGCGATGGACATCGGCAAACACACACCCGCGCCGCTGCGGCAGTTCGGTGCTGTTTGCACGATGCTGGCCGACAGCGGCCTGACGCATCACCGGCCTGATTATGGCTTTCGCACCAGCAAGATGGGCAACGATGTGGTCGAGGTGACCGAGCAAGTCGCCTTCGAGACTCCGTTTGGCACATTGTTGAGGTTCAAGAAGGACACCAACGCTGTTCAGCCCCGCGTTCTGGTGGTGGCGCCGATGTCTGGACACTTTGCCACACTGCTGCGTGGCACCGTCGCCGTGCTTTTGCCGGATCACGACGTCTATATCACTGACTGGAAGAACGCACGCGACACGCCTTTGTCGGCTGGCACTTTTGGCCTCGACGAATTCACCGATCATCTGATTCGCTTCCTCGAGGAAATGGGCGAGGGCAGCCACATGATCGCGGTTTGTCAGCCCGCGGTTGCCGCTCTGGCCGCGACGGCGGTGATGGCCGAGACCGGCAACAGGGCGCAGCCGCGCAGCCTGACCCTGATGGCTGGCCCGATCGATACGCGGTCAAATCCGACCAAGGTCAACGACCTGGCGAAGTCACGGTCGATCGAATGGTTCGAACAGAATTTGATCTCGACCGTGCCATGGCGCTACGCCGGAGCGAACCGTCGGGTATATCCCGGTTTCCTGCAACTGACGGCTTTCGTCAGCATGAATATCGATCGTCATCTCAACGCGCACATCGATCAGTTCCGTGCCCTGGCGGACGGCGATAAAGCCGCCGCCGAGGCGCATCAGAAATTCTATGCCGAGTATGGCGCGGTGATGGATCTGCCGGCGGAGTTCTATCTGGAGACCGTCCAGCGGGTGTTCCAGGACCATGATCTGCCGCTCGGCAAGCTGACGTGGCACGGGGAGAAAGTGCGGCCGGAGCGTATCCGGCGCACCGCGCTGCTGACGGTGGAAGGCGAACGAGACGACATCTGCGCCATCGGTCAGACGATGGCCGCGCTCGATCTGTGCAGCGGCCTCCGCATCAGTCAGAAGCGGCATCATCTGCAGACTGGGGTAGGTCATTACGGCGTGTTCAGCGGCTCACGCTGGGCGCGCGAGATTTATCCGAGGGTGCGTGAAATGATCGAGATCACCAACCACCACTAACGTCCATTATGGGCCCGTCGAGAGGGGCCTGTCGGGGAATCAGCGAAATTGGTGTCGTGGCGTACCGCCCCAATCTGTTCATTGTCCGCGATGAGCATTTAGCGATTTTGTCATACTCAATGTTGTCCGTACCAGCACCCTTGGATAGGCCTTGTCCCCCGAAGATCGCGGCCACGCTTCATCGCACTTTTCATTCCACGGCCTCCGGCGCTACACCCCACGCATGTCCCTGCTCGTCATCACCGGTATCGTCATCCGCATGGGTGGCCGAACGCTGCTCAACGGCGCGGATCTGACGGTCGATTCTGGCCGGCGCATTGGGCTTGTCGGGCGTAACGGCGCCGGCAAATCCACCCTGCTTCGCGCCATTGCCGGGGAGCTTCCGCTCGACGGTGGCGAAATCCGCCTGGCATCCAAAGCCCGCCTGGCCACGGTCCGGCAGGAAGCACCCGAGGGGCCCGCGTCGCTGCTGGAAACCGTGCTGCAAGGCGACCCGGAGCGACTTGCGCTGCTGGCGGAAGCCGAAACCGCCAACCCACACCGCCTGGCGGAAGTGCATGAACGTCTGCGCACCATTAGCGCCGATGCGGCCCCGGCCCGCGCCGCCACGATCCTGGCCGGACTGGGCTTCGACGAGGCCGCCCAGGCTCGCCCGGTGGCGGAGTTTTCCGGCGGGTGGCGGATGCGCGTCGCCCTGGCCACGGCGTTGTTCGCCAACCCCGACCTGCTGCTGCTGGACGAACCGACCAACCACCTCGATCTCGAAGCGACGCTTTGGCTGGAGACCTGGCTGGCTCGATTCCCCGGCGCGGCCATCGTGGTATCGCATGACCGAGGGCTGCTCGACCGCGCGGTGGAGGCGATCGCTCATCTGGACAAGGGCAAGCTGTCGCTGACGCCCGGCGGCTTCGATGAGTTCGTCCGTATTCGGACCGAGCGCGCCATGCAGCAGACTCGCGCGGCCGAGCGGGTGGCGGCCGAGCGGGCGCACATCCAGTCGTTCGTTGACCGGTTCCGCTACAAGGCATCGAAGGCTCGCCAGGCACAGGCCCGTATCAAGGCACTAGAGCGGCTGC
This sequence comes from uncultured Alphaproteobacteria bacterium, assembly GCA_963758415.1. GTDB lineage: Bacteria > Pseudomonadota > Alphaproteobacteria > Acetobacterales > Acetobacteraceae > Rhodopila. The sequence continues at coordinate 156,868 of CAVWVL010000004.1, forward strand.
CGCAAATCGAGAGTGTGATCGAGGATGCGCCGACGCGGTTTGCTTTTCCGGAGCCGTCCCGGATCGCGCCGCCAATCCTGGCACTGGACCGCGTCGATATCGGCTATGCGGCGATGCCGGTGCTGCGGAACGTCTCTCTGGCGATCGACATGGATGACCGGATCGCGCTGCTCGGGGCCAACGGCAACGGCAAGTCCACCCTGGCCAAGCTGCTGGCGAATCGGCTGGCGCCGTTGTCGGGAGAGATGCGGCGGGGACCGAAGCTGAAGGTGGGCTACTTCGCGCAGCACCAGACCGATGAACTGGTGGTTGCGGAAAATCCGGTCGACCACATGACGCGGGTATTGCCTCGCGCCACGCAGACGCAGGTTCGCGCGCAGCTTGCCCGCTTTGGCCTGGATGCCGACCGCGCCGACACCCCGATCGCGAACCTCTCCGGTGGCGAGAAGGCGCGGCTTTTGCTTGCGCTGGCGACACGGGATGCGCCGCAATTGCTGATTCTGGATGAACCGACGAACCATCTCGACATCGATGCGCGCGATGCGCTGGTGAAGGCGCTGGCGGACTTCCAGGGCGCCGTGCTGCTGATCACCCACGACCCGCATCTGGTGGAGCTGGTGGCCGACCGGCTGTGGCTGGTGGCCGATGGAACGGTCCGGCCGTTTGATGGCGACCTCGATGAGTATCGCGCCCTGCTGGTGGAGCGTGCCAGGCCGGCGGGGCGAGGGGAAGCCGTCACCCGGAAGGATGACCGCCGCGAACGGGCGGAAGCGCGCCTGGCCCTGGCGCCGCTTCGCAAGCAGGCCAAGGATGCCGAGCTCCGGCTGGCGAGACTCGAAGCTGAGCGGAGCAGGATCATGGCGGTGCTGGCTGATCCGTCACTATACGCGGCCTCGGGCCGGGCCGCCGAGATCACTGCCGCGAACGCTCGGCTGGCCGCAATCAAGAAGGAGGCGATGGCCGCCGAAGAGGTGTGGCTTGCCGCCGCGGAGGCGCTTGAAGGCGCTGCCTGAAGCGGCGGGCCTGAGTTGGGGGCCCGAGGAGGATGACCGGGGATGCGAACCGGTGAGTAAGGTCAACGGCGGCTGGTATTAGTCACCCGAAAGTTTGTATAGCCAGCTCCGGCCGCTCGGATGGGCGGTCCTGTCTTCAGGAGGCGGCATGCTCGACCTGACGGGAATTATGTTCAGTTCAGTAATGATGTGGGTCGTCATCGTCCGCGCGGTGCGGTTCGACCGCGTCCAGCCCTGGTTTCAGACGGTCGCGGGCATGGACAACGCGGCAAAAGGCCGGCCGCGCACTTGGCGGCGCCGCGGCTGAACGCAGGCCGCACACCGTATGCTGCGCAGTCTCTGGCTGTTGCTGCTCTATGCCGCGTTCCTCGGATTAGGCGTCAGTGCGCCGTTCGTGGCGACGCTTGGCTACGTCTGGGTCGACACGTTCCGGCCACAGAACGTGGCCTACATCGGGCTGAACCAGATGCCAGTCGCGTTGATCATGGCTGCCGCGGCATTCGGGAGCTATATCCTGCTCGACCGGCGTTCGCCACCCCGGCTGCACATCGAAACGATCCTGCAGGTTGCGCTGGCGGCCTGGGTGACGGTGACCCTGCAGTGGGCCGAGATGCCCGATGCGGCCTGGGGCAAATGGGACTGGGCCGTCAAGACGCTGCTGTTCGCCGCGTTCGTGCCTTACGTCATCCGATCCTGCGTGCAGATCGAGGCGTTTGTCCAAATCTACGTTTTTTCCCTGGCCGCGAATTTTGTTCCATTCGGTCTGAAGACATTGATTTCCGGCGGCGGATACGGCGTCAATCTCGGGCTGGAGCAGGGCAACACCGGCCTGTCGGAAGGCGGCCTGCTGTCGACGGTCTGCCTGATGATCGTTCCGCTCGCGCTGTATCTGGGGAAATACGGTCAGCTTGTTCCGCGCTTCAGGCTGATGCCGCTGGCGTACTGGGGTATCGCGGCGCTGGCGATCGTCACCGCTATCGGCACCTATGAGCGCAGCGCACTGTTCGGGTTGACTGCCCTGGGGCTCTTCATGTGGTTACGCTCACGGCACAAGATCAGCTTCGGCGTGGCGCTGGCTTGCGTCACCGCCGTTGTCATTTACACCACGACTGGCGCCTGGATGGCACGTATCTCCACGATCGGCGACTACCAGTCGGAGGGGTCCGCCCTGGTCCGCGTTCTCGTCTGGAAATGGACATTGAGCTATTCCGCGACGCATCCCCTTGGCGGCGGTTTCATGTCCTACCTGATCGACCACGTCGAGGTATTACCCGCCGACGGCGAACCCGGATATATTCAGATCGGCAGGGCCTTCCACAGCATCTACTTCGAGCTTCTAGGGGAGCAGGGTTATCCCGGCCTCGCGATGTTCCTGGCAACGATTGGAATAGCCATGTTCAGGCTCGGCCGGTCGGCCAAGCGGGCGAGAGGCAACCCGGAACTGCGCTGGGTGGCAGGGCTGTCGGAAGCTTTGCAAAATGGTCTCGCCGTATTCCTCGCCAGCGGAGCCTTTGTCGGCATCGCATTTCAGCCCATGTGTTGGTACTTCGTTGCCCTGAGCATCAGCGTTAACGCCTACTTATGGCGCGTCGAACATCAGCGGACAGAGGCAACAACCGGATGGCGCTCCCGCACGGAAGCTGGCGGATGGCGCAACCGGCGTGCCGCCCCAACACTGCCGGCGTCACCACGAGTGTAGTGACGCCGGTTGCTGGTTACCCCAGATGCCTGGCGAAGAATTCGACGGTGCGCTGCTGCGCCAGGTCGTAGTCCGGCTTGCTGTAGCTGCCACGTTCATCACAGCCGAAGCCGTGCTGCGCGCCGGCATAGACATAGACCTCGACCTTGGGCTGAGCAGCGCGCACCGCATCGACGTCACTCATCGGGATGGAAGCGTCCTTCTCGCCGAAATGCATCTGCACCGGACAATTCGGCCGCTCATCCTTGGTGCCCGGAATGCCGCCGCCGTACCAGGCTGAGGCGGCGGAGAATTTGCTGGTGCGCGTGGCTCCCCACCAGGCCACGGTGCCGCCGAAGCAATAGCCGACGATGCCAAGTTTCTTGCCCGACATGAAGTCCGCCGCGGCCTCGATATCCTGCATGACCGCCGGGTCCGACAGCTTCATCCGGTAGTCGCGGCCCTTGGCGATGTCGTCCGGCGTGTAGCCGAGCTCGACGTTTGGTTCGGCGCGATCGAACAGAGCGGGCGCGACCACGCGGTAGCCGAGCGCGGCGAAACGGTCGGCCATGGCGCGGATATGATGGTTGACGCCGAAAATCTCCTGCACCACGACGACGCCCTTGGTCGCGCTGGCGGGCCCGGCCACGTAGGCCGATAAACTGAAGCCATCGGCGGCCTTCAATTTGATTGTATCACCCATCTACCCCTCCCGTGAAATCGGTGTCGCCTGGCATCAGCATGGCGAGATTGCCCGATCCGTCAACCGCGCGGCCACGGCACGCGGACCGCGGTACGGCGCGAAGGAGTGGGTTAGCGTCTGGTAGATCTCGCGCTTGAACGGCACCGCGAGGGCCGGGAGATCGTTCAGGTCGACCCAGCGCCAGGCGTTGAATTCCGGGTGAGGGTCGAGATCGAGGCGGATGTCACTGTCGTCACCGGTAAACCGCAGTGCGAACCAGCGCTGCCGCTGACCACGGTAGCGGCCGCGCCAGGCGATACCGAGCAGGTTGGAGGGGAGATCATAAGTCAGCCATTCCGGGTGCTCGCCGATCACCTCGGCGCGGCTGGTGCCGATTTCTTCCTCCAGTTCGCGCAGCACGGCGGTTTTCGGATCCTCGCCCTGGTCGATGCCACCTTGTGGCAACTGCCAGCCACCGGCCGGCCCCTCGGCATTCGGCAGGTCGGCGCGGCGGGCGACGAAGACCAGGCCAGCGGTATTGAACAGCACCGCGCCAACGTTGGGACGGTAGGGCAGATCAGTCATTTCCAGCTCACTTCCCCTGGTCCTGTGCCTTGCCCTGGTCCGCCTTGCCCTGGTCTTGGGCTTTACCAGCGACGGCCGGCGCCACGACAATCGCGCTCATCGGCGCCAGCACGAGGCCCTTTTCACGCAATGTGTTGGTCCAGGCCGCGACCCGATCCAGAGTCATCGGCCGAGGAACCGTGACGAGACCGAGCGCCGTCCCCCTGTCGCGGGCTAATTTGGCGAGGGCCTCGAGGCGGCCATCCAGCGAGGCCTCGTCCAACGGGTCGTCGTCAATCACCAGATCGACCGCGCGGTTCCATGTCTGCCGCAGGACCGGCTGTCCCGGCCGGGCGTCGACAAACAGCAAACCGCGGGAGGCCACGTCCTTCAGCACGGGGTCGAACTGCTCCGGCCTGGCGGACAAACGTTCGCCGCTTAGCTGGCCGAGTGCGTTCGTAACGCCGACGTAACCGGCAAAGCGGGACATGGCCCAGTGCAAGCGCTTCAGGTTCTCGTCCGGGGAGAGTGAGGTCATCAAGGCGTGACGATCATCCGGGTCCCTGGCCGGAAAGCCTTGCGGCTCCATCGGGACGGACAGCAGATATTCATGTTCCGCGATGCGCGCCGAGGCGAGCAGCCGGCCGATGTTGGTGGCGTAGGGAGAAAATGCGAGCGTCACGGCGCCGGGCAGAAGACGGATAGCGGCAGAGGTGTCCGCCTCGTTCATGCCAAGCGCCGCCACCAGAATGCCGACCCGCGCTAACCGGCTGCTGGGATCGAAGCCAGCCGCATACTCGCGCATGGGCACTCGGCCGTCGGCCGCGATGCGAGGAAGCAAGGCGTGAGGCGGGTCCCGGTCGGGCTCGAGCAGCGCGGGATCGGGATCGCGCACCGGGCCAGGACTGGTTCTGCCGGGCCTGTCGGGCTCGGATCCGGCGTTCTCGGTGGGCTTGGGATGGCCCGAGGTCCCCGCGGCGATTTTTTCCGCTGACCCGGGACCGGGCTTCGCGGCAGCGCGCTGCGCCGGGTTCTCCGGCATCGGCGCCGGGGTTCTCGGCCCCAGCGTTTGCAGCACGCCCACGCCAATCACGAGCAGTGCGAGGATGCCGATCCAGGCTCGCCCCAGACCGGCCCACCCAGCCAATATCCCGCTGCTGGGCGGCCAATTGATCTGGGTTAACTCAAGCGCCGCACGCTGTGGGAACCCCACCAGCGAGCGCAGGCCGGCGCCGGCCATGGCACAGGATCAATTGGCGGAGGCGCTTTTCTGCGCCACCATCGCCTTGGCCAGCGTGACCGCTTCCTGCAACTGGAAATCGGTCTCGTCCGGCTTTGCCGGGTCGAATTTCGGGAAGTTCTCCGGGGGCTTGTCGGGGATCTGCTTAGCGATCAGCGGCAGGTCTGTCCGCGGCGGGGCGGCCTGGGGCCCGGTGCCGCCCGAGTTGCTCAATGTATGGTTCAGATCAGCCTCGCGCTCGCCACCGAAGCTTACGGGCTCATCACGGGTTTCCTGCACCGGCACGTCGGGCGCGATGCCAAGCCCCTGGATCGAGCGTCCGGAGGGCGTGTAATACCTCGCCGTCGTCAGTCGCATGGCGCCATTGCCAGGCAGCGGAATCACGGTCTGCACCGACCCCTTGCCGAAGCTTCTGGTGCCGAGCACGACGGCGCGATGGTGGTCCTGGAGCGCGCCGGACACGATCTCGGACGCCGAGGCGGAGCCGCCGTTGATCAGCACCACCAGCGGCGCGCCGTTCAGAAGATCGTCGCCCTTGGCGTCCCAGCGCTGGCTGTCATCCGGATGCCGCGCGCGGGTGGACACGATCTCCCCCTGATCCACGAAATCGGAGGACACGGCGACCGCCTGATCGAGCAGGCCGCCTGGATTGTTGCGCAGGTCAAGCACCAACCCGGCCAGTTTGCCGCCGTTCTGCTGCTTCAGTTTCTGCACCGCCTGCTTGATTCCGGCGTCGGCCTGCTCGGTGAACTGCGACAGCCGTATGTAGCCGATATCGCCGGGCTCCATGCGCGACTTGACCACCTGGAGATGGATGGTCTCCCGGGTCAGCGAAATCTCGATAGGCTTTTCGACGTTCTGCCGCTTGATCGTCAGGACGATCTTGGAGTTCGGCGGGCCCCGCATCCGGTCCACGGCATCGTTCAGGGAAAGGCCGATCACCGTCTTGCCGTCCAGCGCCGTGATGATGTCACCGGGCTTGATGCCGCCGCGTGCCGCCGGGGTGTCGTCAATCGGCGAGACGACCTTGATCAGGCCCTTCTCCTCATTGACCTCGATGCCAAGACCGCCGAACTCGCCCTTGGTCTGGATCTGCATATCCTTGAACGCCTTTGCGTTCATGTAGGAACTGTGCGGATCGAGGCCGGTGAGCATGCCGTTTATGGCGTTCTCGATGAGCTCCTTGTCATCGATCGGGTCGACATATTCCGCGCGCACGCGTTGCAGCACGTCGCCGAACACCTTCAGCAACTGGTACATGTCGGTGCGGGAACTGTCCTGGGCGAAAGCTTGCTGCAGCGAGCCCAGGCCGGGCCCGGCGACCACGCCGGCCATGAAGGCGGTTCCAAGCAGAAGACCATAGCGCAAATGCCGCGCGCGGAAAACCATGCGTGTGTTCCTTCGGCGCCGCGGGTCCAGTCCCGCCGCGTGACCAGCCATATTAAGCCAGCCAAGTTAAGGCATAAATGCCAACATGATGCGAACAAGGCGTAGCACAAGGTTCTCGCGCGGGCGGGCGGGTCCCGTCCAGTGTTGTTTTCGTAAGTTTCGCTCCATCAGCCGCTCGGCTTAAGCCAGGGCGCCGGATTGACCGGCTGGCCGTCATGGCGCAATTCGACGTAGAGCGCGGGTCGGCGGCCGGTCGATCCCGGTTCCCAGCCCGGCATGACACCCACCGGCTCAGCCACCACCACGTTCTGGCCCAGCCTGACATCGAGTCGGTCAAAACCGGACAACACGACGTGGTACCCGCCACCGCAGTCGATGATCAGCAGCAGCCCGTAACTGCGAAAAGCATCCGCGAACACGACCCGTCCGCCACAGGGCGAGACGACCCGCGCCGCCGGGGGGGCGAAATAGGACACACCGGTCGCCGGTCCACCGTCCGTCGCCTGCCCCCATTGCTTCACCATGACACCGATCACCGGCGACTGCAGACGGCCTGGCGAACCCCTGGCCGGACGGGACAGCGCCGCCTGGCGCGCGACCTGCTCCTCGGCTGGCTGTTTCTGCCTGGCGGCGCGCTCCGCCTCCTCCCGTGCGTGGGCCGCATCGCTGCGTTCCTGCGCCTCCAGCACGTTCAGCGCCGAACGCAGCGTGTCCATGCGTGATGCCGCGGCGGCGGCCTGGCTGGTGGCCTGGCTCGCATCGGTCTCGGCTGCCGCTTGCTCCGCATGCGCCGAGGCAATCTGCTGGTCGAGCACCACCGCCTGACGCGACTGTTCCGTCCTCGCGTCAGCCAGCCGGGGCATCTCGGACTCCAGTGCCTGGCTCGCCGCGTCCAGATCGGTCTGGTCCTGCCGCAGTGCTTCCGCCTCGACCTCAATTCGCCGCGACAGACCTTTGAGCACCATGACGCCGCGCAACGTCGCTTCGGGCGTCTCGGGCACCGCCAGCAAAGTCTCCACCGGATAGAGCGACAGACGTTCGATCAGGGGCAGCAACGGCTGCATGGCGGCGGCCCGCGCCTTCAGCCGTTGCTCGGCGTCGCGCCGCTGCTCGGCCAGGGCATCTATCCGGGCAGCGACATCCCGCGTCGCCGCATCCGCCTGCTGCACTTTTGCCGCGGCGGCGACCCGCTCCGCTGCCAGACGCTGGGTCTCGGCCGCGGCCTGCCGCGCCCGATCCGCCGCGCCCTTGCCGATGGCGAGCTGTTCATTTCTCTGGCGTTCCGCTTCGCGCAGGCTCTGGCGCGCCGCGTCCTGCCTTGAGGAAGCCGCGGACGCGGGCGGCGGCATCGCCAGCAGGACGAGCACAATGGTCAGCGCACCTATCGCTCCCCCGACAATCATAGGGCCGCGGCCGATTGCCAACATCCTGCTCCCGCCCCGGCCCCGCGAATCCATATTTCCGACCAGGTTGCCCGCCATAGCAGGATTCGCCATCACGCCTCACGCGGTAGTTTGGAAGGCGGGACCGAGACCTGGCCTACTGGGCGATGACCAGCAACTTGTTCATCACCAGGGCGGGCGGCGCCGGGCCCCTGACAGTCATGCCATTCGCGAGCACGATCTCGACGTGAAGATGACACTGGCCGTCCACCGGATGCAGGCCGTCGAACAGCAGATCGCTCGCCATACCGCAACAAAGAGCGTTCAGCGGGTGATACAGGCCGCGGCTGTTCAGCACTTCGTGCACGTCGAGCCGAGGTCGCCAAACCGGGGCATCGCGGCTGACCCCATTCAGGGCGACGCGCAGCCTGACAACATCCGTGTTCACCAGGCACCATCCGCCGACTGACACCACGATCCCGTCTGGTTGATCCTGTGCCGTCAACTCGACCGACCAGCGCGGGGGCGCCCCGCCCACCGCGGCACCCGGGGTGGCAAAGCCGACGACGGGCACATTCGGTCGAGCGCGGAAGGTGCGCAGGGTGGGTCCGACACCCTTGGTGAGCCACAGCAGCATGGTCGCTGAGGCGTCCTGGCGTGACAGCAAGCTGAAAAACGGCGCACCGGCCGAGGCTACGAGGGGCGCCAGGTCGGCGGCAAAGTCGTCCGGTATGCCAGCATCGCGGCAGAAGCGAAGCGTTGTTTCGCCGCCCAGCGGATCGGGCCGCAGCGGGATGACGTCGACGGTCGCGAAGCCGATCTCGAGCGCCAGGTCTCCCAGGGCATCGCTGTCGAAAAAGTGCCTTTCGAGCCGCGAGGACAGCAACGGCTGGTCGCCCCGATGCAGCAGTTGGTGCCGGAGGTCCGCGAGCATGCGCAGGGTGGCATGGCCCGCCTCCGGCCACCCCCCGTCCCGTAAGTGCAATTGGACCAGCGCGGTGGCCGTGGCGTGACAAAAGGCCTGATGGTAGCGGCGGTTGGGGACCAGAAAGAACGCCCGGCCGGTGGCTTTGAGCACCCGATGCACCATCGCCAGAAAAGCCCGCGGGTCGCCACAGCGCTGCAACGCACAGGCGCCGACCACGGTGTCCGCCACCGCGTCGCGGATGGCGTTCTCCTGATCGCGGAGCCTGGCGTAATGCAGAGTGTCGCGCAGGGCCGGCGCGACACTGGCGAGCCGATCGCGACAACGGCGCAGCGGGTCCATTGCCGTGTCGGTTACCAGCATGCCTCGCACCTCGGCGTGAAGCGCGAGCGCGCGGGTCATTTGGCCGCTGCCGCAGCCAAGTTCCAGCACCTGGTCCAGGCTGTACGGCCAGCGGACCTCGGCCGCGCTCCGGATTTGCTCCATCTGGCCGGTCGAGGCCGCGTCTTCGTCGCGCTGATCGGCTGAGAGGACAAAGGGATCGCTGGGTGGGCCAGGGCTGGCCGGTCCAGGGCTGGCTGGGATCGCGCGATCGCCGCCGAAATCGGCGATGCCGTCGACCAGCGGGACGACGCTTTGACAACTGGTGCAGCGCAGGACGGGTCCGGCGGGCTGGGCTGCCGCAATGGCGGCCAGCACGCTTTTGCAGCGCGGGCAGTGTAGAAGTTCGGCCAGTTTCATCGCTGGCCGGCAGCCCTTGCGGCCAGGACACTGGCGCTGCTCCCCGACATTGCTGCACTCCCGGCTGCCGGAAGCACTCTACAGGCTGGGCCGCCGGGATGTCCTCGTGTTTCCGCGCTGACGGCGGGCGGGATATGCCGAGGGGCGGGTCAGACGCCGAACGACAAGGCTGTCGCGGGAGCCTTGTGCCGCTGGCCCTTGAAGCGCCCGGCCATATACTCGTCGGCGGCGGACGGCGCGCCGGCGCGGACGATGATGCCGACGACTCGGGTCTGTATGGTGATTGCGCGCTCCAGCAACGTGCGGTTTTCTGACACGAGCCTGCGCATGTGCAGGCCCAGGGCCAGCGGCAGCGGACTGCGATCAGTAGGCGGCAGCGCGGAGCAGGCTCTTGTCATGCCAGAGAGCGCGGCCTCCTTGGCTCGTCCGACGATAACCGCGGCATTGAAGTCGAGGCGCGACAGCGCGGCGTTCTCGCACTCCAGCACCTCGGCCAAAGCGTTCGCGGCATCGAGCAGATTCTGCGTCATTTCGGCTTCCCCTCCGTTCCTGCCTGCTGCATCCGCAACATTTCGTCATAGACCGGCTTGGCGAGGCCCAGTCCGCCGCTCGCGGCGATGTGTTTCGCCATTTCCTGGACCAGCATCGGCCTCCAGGCCTCTTCGCCGTCCTGTCCCCCGAAGGTGGAGTGAGCGGTGTCCACGGTATCGAACATTGGTTGCAGCAGTTGGCCAATCGCCATTGCCTCGAAGTCCTGCGCGGACTTGGCGATCTTCGCCAGATCGGGCGGCGCCGAGACGGATGGCGGAGCCGACCGCGAGGTGATGGCGGTTGGGCGCGGCGAAGGCCCGGGCGCGGGGTGCAGTGCAATGAGAGCCATCAGCGTACCTCCAGATCCGCCTGCAACGCTCCGGCGGCCTTGATTGCCTGCAAAATACTGATCAGATCGCGCGGCCCGACGCCCAGTGCGTTGAGGCTCGCGACCAGTTCCCGCAACGTGGTGCCGGCACTGATCATGCCCAGCTTTTTGTCGTGCTGATCGTCGACCTGGATGTTCGTCCGCGGAACAGTCACGGTCTTCCCGTCGGAGAATGGGTTGGGCTGACTGACCTCGGGCGTTTCCGTCACCCGGATGGTCAGATTGCCTTGGGCGATCGCCACGGTACTGATCCGCACGTTGGAACCCATCACGATGGTGCCGCTGGCCTCGTCAATCACCACCTTCGCGGCGCTGTCGGGTTCGACGCGGAGATCCTCGATCGAGCCGAGGGTTTCAAGCACGTCGCGACCGGCCAGGCTGAGTTCGACGGTTCGCGGGTCGATGGCCCTGGCGATAGGCCCGGTGGATCGGTTGATGACCGCGGCAATCCGCTGTGCCGTGGTCAGGTCCGGATTGCGCAGCCCAAGGTGGAGGCTGGCGCTTTTGCCGAACTGGAAGGGCACCTCTTTCTCGACGGTCGCGCCATTGGCGATGCGGCCAGCGGTGGGCACCCCCCGGGTTACCGAACCGGCCGCGCCGCGCGCCGCTATCGCTCCGGTGGACAACGCCCCCTGAGCCACCGCGTATACGTCGCCGTCGGCGGCAAGCAGTGGCGTGACCAGCAATGTGCCACCGGTCAGGTTGGTGGCGTCGCCGAGGGCGGAAATCGTGATATCGATCCGGCTGCCGCTGCGGGCGAACGCCGGCAGTTCGGCCGTCACCATGACAGCGGCAAGGTTCTTGGTGGACAGCGCTGTCACCTGGTCGCGGGTGTTCACACCCAGCCGCTCCAGCATGCCGATCAGCGATTTACGGGTGAAAACGTTGTTGTTAAGTTTGTCGCCAGTGCCGTTCAGGCCGACCACGAGGCCATAGCCAATAAGCTGGTTCTCGCGGATACCTTCCACATCGGTAATGTCCTTAATTCTTACGTCGGCCAATACGGGGGCCCATGCGGGCGACAGCAGACAAAAAACCACGATAGCCAAAATGGCGACGGCACGATCCGGTATCAGGCGCATCATGCGCACGGGTTCATCCTGAAGGCTGTGTCGGGAGACGCGAGGCAGGGCTGGAAGACGAGTAAGACAGAGCAACCGGCGTGCCGCGCGCGATCCGGCCCGATCCCGAGGAAACTTCGCGTGGCCCACGGGTCGGATTTTGCCTATCGGTAAACGATGCCGGGCTAAAAACGTCTTCCGGCACGGTTTTCGTTGCAATCAGAAGATGCTTTCGCTGGTGGTCTTGGCGCGGTGCGGACACCTCGCTATAAGCCCGCGCGTTCCCTATCCGGAATGGGCCGGGAGTTCGTCCCTGGCTTCCCGCCGAGGGTTGGACGGAAGCATAACCAGGACCGCGTGTGAATGATGCTGACTTTGCCCCCTGATTATCGTCCTTCCGAGGACGAGGCATTCATGAATCCCGTCCAGGTCGAATACTTTCGCCAGAAATTGCTGCGTTGGCGCGGCGATCTGTTGCGGGAAGCCGACGGCACCCTGGCAAGTCTGTCCGAGGGTGGCATCCACGAAGCTGACATCACCGACCGTGCCAGTGTGGAGACCGACCGAGCATTGGAACTGCGCACCCGGGACCGCGCGCGCAAGCTGATCTCGAAGATCGATCAGGCGCTGGTGCGCATTGAACTTGGCACCTATGGCTACTGCGAAGAAACCGACGAACCGATTGGCCTCCGGCGTCTCGAAGCTCGGCCCATCGCCACGATGTCGATCGAAGCGCAGGAGCGCCACGAACGCATGGAGCGGGTCCACCGCGACGACTGAACCGCGCTGGCGGCGTGGTCCGGACGGCGCGTGGTTGAAGGGCAACTCTTGCCAACCGGCGGCGCCAATTCCACTGTCGGTCCCATGTGGTTTGCACCTCCGACCGAGATCCCCACCCGCGTATTGGCTCGCATGCCCGGGCACCTGCGCCGACCGGAGCGGACGGAGTGGGCGGACGCCAACCGGGCGGGTGAGCCTGTCGACTGCTTCCTCGAAGGCCCCTGCTATGACGCGCAAGGCCGGCTTCACGTCGTCGACATCCCTTACGGCCGCATTTTCCGTATCGAAGGGGATAGCTGGACACTGGTCGCGGAGTACCCAGGCTGGCCGAATGGACTGAAGGTCCAGCCAGATGGCGTGCTGCTCGCCGCCGACTACCGTCATGGCCTTGTTCGCATCGACCCGGAGACCGGAACCACCGCCGCTGTGCTGCAAACGGTGATGAGCGAAAGCTTCAAGGGTCTTAACGACCTCACATTGCATCACGACGAATCGATCCTGTTCACCGATCAGGGCCAGACTGGTTTGCAGGACCCCACCGGGCGCGTCTGGCGGCTGCACAAGGATGGCCGGCTGGACAAGCTGATCACGACCGGGCCCAGCCCGAATGGCCTGGTGCTGAACACGGCGCAGACACATCTGTATGTCGCGATGACTCGTTCCTGCGAGGTCTGGCGCTTCCTGCTGCGCGCCGATGCCGTGGTCGCGAAGGCGCAGTGCTTTGCTCGGGTTCCGGCCGGCGCATCCGGTCCGGACGGGCTGGCGATGGACAGCGCCGACCGGCTCTATGTTGCCAATCCGGGCCATGGCTGCGTCTGGGTCATCGATCCCCACGGTGTGCCTCTGTACCGCATCCAATCGTGTGCCGGGCGAATGACAACCAACTGTGCCTTGACGCCGGACGGCAGCGGGGTCGTCATCACTGAATCCGAAACCGGCAGCATCCTGATCGCGGAGGTTCCCAGACCATGAGCAGAGAATTCGTCTCCATCTGTGAGGTGGGTCCGCGCGATGGATTGCAGATTGCCAAGTCGCGTATGACGACGGACGACAAGGTGGCCTGGATCGCCTCGATCGCCGCCGCCGGGGTCAAGGAGATCGAGGTCGGCAGCTTCGTTCCGCCACGCGTCATCCCACAGCTTGCCGACACGCCCGAAGTGGTGGCGAAGGTACTGGCAAGGCTGCCTCGCCTGACCGTGCAGGCGTTGGCGCCGAACCTTCGTGGTGTGCAAAATGCTTACCATGCGGGGGTGCACAAGATCAGCATCCCGGTCTCGGTCAGCGACGGTCACAGCCGAGCGAATTTGAATCGGACGCCGGGGGAGTCGGTGGAGATGATGCGGGAGATCATGGCGTGGCTGAAGGCGCAGCCGCGACGCGTTCCGGTGGTTGCCGGGGCCTCGACCGCGTTTGGCTGCTCGATCGACGGCGTGGTGCCGACCGCCAAGACAGTGGCGCTGTGCAAAGGCCTGGCGGACGCCGGGGTCGATGAGATCATGTTGGCGGACACCGTCGGCTATGCGCATCCGGCTCAGGTCAAGGAAGTGGTGATCGCCACGCGGGAGGCGATCGGTCCCGTGCTTTACGGCCTGCACCTGCATGACACGTGTGGCCTGGGCATCGCCAATGCCCTGGCGGGGCTGGAGGTTGGTATCAGGGCGTTTGATTCGTGCCTGGCCGGTCTGGGTGGTTGTCCTTATGCTCCTGGAGCTTCGGGCAACGTGGTGACCGAGGACTTGGTGTTCATGCTGGAGAGTATGGGATTCGCCACTGGCATCGACATTCCAGCACTATTGGAAGCACGGAAAGTGTTGCATGCGGGTCTGCCCGAGGAGCCGATGCATGGGCAGATGCCGAAGGCCGGTTTGCCGCCGACCTTCCGCAAGGCTGCGTGACGGAGTAGCGCCTGCCGTCGGTTGGGTGCGGCAATGGCGCTCCGTCATAGCGGGCATGCGATTTGCAACGTAAGGTTGAATAAACTGGGATAGATCCTCCGGGATGGGCTATCGTTCCCGGGCAGAGGCCGACCGGCCGGCCGTCTGGAACATATCGGATATAAATGATCGTTTCGCGGACCGCGGGGGAAGGCAAGCCGTATATTGCCCTCGCCTTCGGCGACGCGGCGCAGCGGTGCCAAGCCGCCTCGTCGCTGATGTCGTTCTACCAGTTTGCGGAATACCAGGATATCTCACAGGCCGCCGCGGGTTTCCGCGCCCGGCCGCCGCTAGTTGCCCTGGTCGGTGAGGAACTTCCCACCGCGGGGGGCTTCGAATTTGTTCGCACTCTGCGCCTCGACGGCGCCGCCCTTGGATCGGTCCCGGTGGTGATGGTCGTCAGCGGCGACGGCGAGCGCACCCAGGATGCAGTCCGCGAGTGCGGGGCTCAGGGATACATCGTCGCCCCCTATCGGCGGAGCGCGTTGATCGCGGTCATCTCAAATCTGTTGAATTGAGCCGTCGAGCGCAGATGGACGCGGTTGCCCTCGCTGCAGCGGCAAGCGTTGATCGGCACGCTGGAGCTGTTCAACGGAGTGTCGGATGTCATCGGCAAAGGCGAGCCCATTGCCTATGACACGGTGCGGATTGCCTGCAAGCCGCTGGTGGAGGCGATCGCCAACAATGACTACCAGAGCATCCTCCATGGTGTGAGAGACCACGACAATTACTCCTATGTTCATTCGCTGCGGACCGCGACATTCCTGGCGTTGTTCGGCTCCAGTCTGCGGCTGTGCGAAGACGAACAAACCCTGTTGGCGACTGGCGGGCTGCTGCACGACATTGGCAAAATGACGATCCCGCACGAGGTGCTGAACAAACCGGGCCGTCTTACCGGTGCCGAGTTCGCCATCATGAAAAACCATGTCACCGCGTCAGTGAACTATCTGAAAGGCTGTCGGGACCTGCCCCGCGGCATCATCGCCATTGCCGCGCAGCACCACGAGAAGCTGGACGGCAGCGGCTATCCACTCGGACTGCGCGGCAACAAGCTGGATCGGCTGGCACGCATGGCCTCGATCATCGATGTGTTCAGCGCACTGACGGACCGGCGGGTTTACAAGGCGCCGATGGATGCCGAGACGGCCCTCACGATGATGGTCGACGAGATGGCTTCGCATCTGGATATGACGCTGCTTCGGCTGTTCCGCCAAATGCTGCTCGACGGAGCGCTAGGAACCGCCCGGGCGCCGTCCGCTGCCTCGGGCCGGCGGTAGCCCCGCGAGCGGTGGGAGGGGATGCGCCCGACCGCTCAGCCGACTGCGAACCGGCCCAGCCGCACCGCGGTATGCCCTCGGCTCGGCCGCAGGCTCGGCATCACCAGCAGGCAGTCGTCGTGAGGAGTCCGAATTTCCGTCTCCCCGTCCATCGCGATCAGCGTATTGCGCCGAGGTATGATGTCGCCGCCCCGGTAGGCCTGCACGAAAGCGAAACTGGTGGTGGTCGCGGTCACCGCGGTGGTGACCTGCGCCATCCGGGGCCGCGCCGGAGCGCGCCGCGGAGGCAAGGGCGCATCCGGTGCGACCAGATCGAGATGTCGCAGCAGACCCGCCACGCTCGCCAGAACCGTATCCACGGTGGTCTGCTCCCAGTGCTGTCCCGCCTCCACCAGGACGGCCGCGGGCGCAGTATCGGGGCTGGAAAAACGCGTGTAGTCGATCAGCCGGCGGCCATTCACGTGGCCATGGTCCGATACGATCAGCGGCGGGGTCCCAATGCCCGCCGCCAAGGCCTGCCCCTTTGGCGTCGTGCCGCTCAGGATCAGCGCCTCCGACGGCCAGAGCATCGAATGCAGGTCAAGCAGCACATCGACGGTATCGACAAAGGTGCGCAGTTCACGCGCTCGATCCAGTTCCACCGAACGCCGCGTGCTATTCAGGGTTGCTTCTGACCAGAGCCGGTTCATGTCCTCGTCGACGAAGCGCGACGCGGTTGGGCGCATTGGATCGAACCGCTCGAACGCGGCTATGTTGACGAACACAAACGACAGGCTGCCGCGCACCGGCACCAGCCCGGCCCTCAGTAATCGATCCAGCGCGATAGCACCGGCGAATTCGTTGCCGTGCATCAGGCTCAGCAGCGCCACGTGCGGCCCCGGCCGACCCGATTGCCGACTGGTCACACCCGGAACACCCGTGTTGCCCGCGATCCAGCCCGAGATGTCCGGCGGGGACAGTCGGACCTTGAAATCAGGCAACGGGGAGGGAGGAACGAAAGAGCCCATCAACCACCTTGGATCAGACCAGTAACCGGTCCGCAAGGCGCCGGGAAAACCTGTCGCACGCCTGCAAGTCCGATTGCAGGATCCACTCGTCAGGCTGTCGCTGCCCGCTATGGCCCGGTCGGCGGACAACCGTCGGAGTGCCCGCGTTCTGAAACAAGCCTCGCTCGGTGCCGAACGGCCCTTCAACCGCCAGCCGCCGCCCCTCGCCGGCAATCCGGGCGATAGCCTCCGCGGCCGACTGAACGGCCCTGACGCCGTGCGACGGCTCGGTGGAATGGCCGGCACGTCCTCGGAGGGTGTCGATCAAGGCCGGGTTGGAGTTGCGGCTGGTGGCGTCGTCTAACGCGACAGGCCGGGTGCTCATCTGGCCGGAAGTTCGGGTCGGGTGCTCACGAGCTTGGTCCATCGCCGCAGTCTATACTGCTCGGCGCTAGCGGCAACCGGGGGCAACCGTACGTTTCGCCTGCGGTCGCTGCGCATCGGACATTAGTGTCACAGACCGCGTGCAACCCTTGCGCCGCCAGGCCACGAATGCCAACGTCGCGGCGCGATAACGCCGTGGCAACTGACAATGACCCGGCGCGGGGGGCGGCGACGCATGGATGCGGCCATGACTTCGAATGTGGAACGAATCAGGCTGAGGCAGGGCTGCCTTCGCGCCGTGCCGTTTTGTTTGTTACTATCCGTTCTTTGTTGCATAGCCCGCATCGACCTCGGCTTCGCCGCGCTGACGGTGCATCGTGACCTGGGCCTGAGCGGCGGCACCCATGGCCTGGCCGACCGTGCATTCCACAGGGGCCACCGCCCTGTGAACGACCCAATGACGGGAGGGGAACGCGGATGATCAGGCGAGCGCGTGGCGGAGCGGTTATGACATTGCTCTGCGCATTGTTGGCGCCGCCGGCGCTGGCGCAGAAACCAATGCCCGGGGTCACCGACAGCGAAATCAAGATTGGCCAGAGCGCGGCGTTCAGCGGTCCCGCCAGTGTCTACGGCCAGATCTCGACCGCCGAGTCCGACTACTTCAAGATGATCAACGAGCAAGGCGGCATCAATGGACGCAAGATCAATCTGATCGCGCTCGACGACGGCTACAGCCCGCCCAAGGCCATCGAGGTGGTGCGTCGCCTGATCGAGGAAGACCAGGTGGCGATCCTGTTCCAGACCATCGGCACGGCCTGCAATGCCGCCATCCGAAAGTACGTCAACCAGAAGCAGGTGCCCGACATCTGGCTTGGCTCCGGCGCCTCGATGTTCGTGGCGAACCCGAAGGACTATCCTTGGAGTATTCCGTTCCAGCCGAGTTACCGCCTGGAAGCCCAGATGTACGCGAAGTATATTCTTGAAAACAAGCCGAATGCCAGGATCGCCATTCTGTATCAGAACGACGACCTGGGGCGGGATTACCTCAACGGACTGAAAGACGGCCTGGGCGACAAGTTCGACAAGATGGTCGCCAAGACGCTGTCGTATGAGGTCACCGATCCCACGATCGACTCGCAGATCCTGCAATTGCAGTCTTCTGGCGCCGATCTGCTGTTCGATGCGAGCACACCGAAGTTCGCCGCCATGGCAATCCGGAAAGTTGCGGACATTGACTGGCACCCGCTGCACATCGTCGATTCCAATGGCGCGGGGGTGAAGCCGGCGCTGGAATCCGCCGGCTTTGAAAAGGCGGTGGGTGTGCTGACCGCCGCATACCTGAAGGACCCGACCGATCCGCAGTGGAACGATGATGCCGGCATGAAGGAGTTCCAGGCCTGGCGGGCGAAATATGCCCCCGACAGCGATCCGGCGAACCCGGTCTGGGCGTATGGCTACACCATGGCGCAGGCCCTGGTGATCGTATTGAAGCAGGCCGGCAACGATCTCTCGCGGGAGAATATCCTGAAGGCCGCGACCAATCTGCCCGACACGACAAAGCTGCCGATGGTCCTGCCGGGAATTGCGATCAGCACCAGTCCCACAGATTACCGACCAATGAAAAGCATGCGCCTCGCCCAGTTCGACGGCAGAATGTATCGTCTGTTACCAGAATGAAACCATAGGTTTCCGGCTACAGGCGCAAATCGCTCAGGCCAGGATGGTCCGCGGGCCGAGGTGCCTGGCGGGGCCAGTGAAAAAGCCGAGCCTGAGCGGTGATTGGAAGGTCGTTGATGCTGGCATGACGGTGGCGCATCAGGCCATGCTGATCGAACTCCCAGTTCTCGTTGCCATAGGCGCGAAACCAGTTGCCTGAGTCGTCGTGATATTCATAGGCGAAGCGCACCGCGATGCGATCGCCGGTGAACGCCCACAGCTCCTTGATCAGACGATAGTCGAGCTCGCGGTTCCATTTGCGCGTCAGGAACGCAACGATGGCGGGCCGCCCCTGAAGGAACTCGTTGCGGTTGCGCCACACGCTGTCCTCGGTATAGGCAAGCGACACCCGCTCCGGATCACAGGTGTTCCAGCCATCCTCCGCCGCGCGGACTTTCTGGATGGCCGATTCGCGGGTGAACGGAGGCAGTGGCGGACGATCCTCGGCCATGGGCATCTCCCGTGCAGGTAATGTTTCATTCGATAGCGAATGCTCCGCCTTCAGCGTGAGTCGCTACTCCGCCGCGCGCGCGTCCTGAGGGCGGATGATCGAGTGCCCGGTCATCTCGGCCGGCTGCGCGACACCCATCAGGTGCAGGATTGTGGGTGCGAGGTCGGCCAGACGACCGTCCTCGATCGAACTTGCGCCGCCACCCATCAACACGACCGGCACCGGGTTCGTCGTGTGAGCGGTGTGAGGCCCGCCGGTTTCCGGATCCTTCATCAGCTCGCAGTTGCCGTGGTCGGCGGTGACCAGAAGGGCACCACCCTGCCTGCGGATGGCCTCGGCGATGCGGCCGAGCCCGGTATCCACCGTCTCCACTGCCTTGATTGCCGCGGGCAGGATGCCGGTGTGGCCGACCATGTCGGGATTGGCGAAATTCAGTACGATCATGTCATATTTTCCGGTATCGATAGCCGCCACCGCCTTGTCGGTGAGTTCAGGCGCCGACATCTCCGGCTGCAGGTCGTAGGTGGCGACCTTGGGGGACGGCACCATGATGCGGTCCTCGCCGGCATAGGCGGTTTCCCGGCCGCCGTTCAGGAAATAGGTGACGTGCGGATACTTCTCCGTCTCCGCCATCCGAAGCTGCGTCTTGCCGGCCTTCGCGACCACCTCGCCGAGGACGTTGTGCAGTTCATCGGAAGGAAACAGCACCCCCAGGAACGGCGCGAGCGCGTCGGAGTAGTGGGTCATGCCCGCCGCCGCCGCGAACTTCAGCGTGCGTCCGCGGGGAAAGCCGTCGAAGCCCGGGTCGAGCAGGGCGGCGAGGATTTCCCGCACCCGGTCGGCGCGGAAATTGAAGCAGAGAATGCCGTCGCCGTCCCGCATCCCGGCGTAGTCACCAATCACCGACGCCGGAACGAACTCATCGAACTTCCCGGCGGCATAGGCGGCCTCGATGGCGGCCTCCGGGGTGGCGAATTTCGCCCCTTCGGCTTCGGTTATCGCCGCATACGCCTGGGCGACGCGATCCCAGCGTTTGTCGCGGTCCATGGCGAAATAGCGTCCGATCACTGTCGCGATCGCCACCTCGGGCGGCAGCGCGGCGCGGAGGCGGGCCAGATCCTCGCCGGCCGATTGCGGCGGCGTGTCGCGCCCGTCGGTGAATGCGTGCATGACCGCCTTGACCCCGGCAGCTTGCAAGTGTTTCGCCAGGGCCGCGGCGTGATCCTGATGCGAGTGGACACCGCCGGGCGAGACCAGTCCCATCAGGTGGCAGGTTCCGCCGGATTGGCGCAGCGCCGCCACCAGAGCGGTGAAGGCCGGCGCTTTGGCGATGCTGCCGTCGGCCACCGCATCGCCGATACGCACCAGTTCCTGCTTCACCACCCGGCCGGCACCGATGTTCAGATGACCGACCTCGGAGTTGCCCATCTGGCCCTGAGGCAGACCGACATCCCGGCCAGAGGTGTGCAGGAACGCGTGCGGGCAGGTCTGCCACAGGCCGGAGAAAGCTGGTGTCTTCGCCTGTCTGACCGCGTTGTCCGCCGCTTCCTCGCGCCAGCCGAAGCCGTCGAGGATCACCAGCATCACCGGTCGAGTTGCCATCGTACGCGTCCCTCATGCCACCAAGTATATCCGTAGCCTCCGGGGCCGCGCGGGACAAGAAAACAAGGTCGGCAGCCGCGATTATGGGGATCAGTCCTTGAACCGGCCGATCGCCTGAAACCCGCTGGGGACCGTTCGGCTGCCCGCTCAGGCCGCCACGCCGTCCGACCACCTGACTGGCCATC
Organism: uncultured Alphaproteobacteria bacterium; assembly: GCA_963758415.1. Taxonomy (GTDB): domain Bacteria; phylum Pseudomonadota; class Alphaproteobacteria; order Acetobacterales; family Acetobacteraceae; genus Rhodopila. Next base: position 177,777 of record CAVWVL010000004.1, read on the forward strand.
GCGCCGGGCTCCGCGCGAAGGGCGCCGGCCTCGACACCGTGTTGGATTCCGCGCTGCGTCCCGGCACTGGCGGCTGGTCTGAGCGATAAGCGCGGGGACATGGCCGATCTGATGGCGATGATCGATATCATGGCGAAGCGCCGGAATGGGTTTTCCCGGCGTTCGCCTTCCGCTAAGAGATTGCGGATGTTGAACCGACGGCTCCCGTTGCATGGGCTGTTGGCGGTGCTGCTGGCATTGATGGCTCAGCTCGGCATTGGGGCGAGCGTGCCGCGCACTGCTCCCATTGCGATTGTCGCGGGCGCCGCGGCGATCTGCCACGCATCGGACCGTTCCAGCGAAGTGCCTGATGCTCCGGCGCCGGCGCATCCGCCAGAGTGTCTGGTTTGCCCGCTCTGCGTCGCGTTGCACACGTCGGCGGCAGCGCTGATTGCGCCGGTGGCGAGCATGGCGGCGCCCCAGGTTGCGGCGGTTCCGCGGGCCGAACTGCCACCGCCTTCAACGGCTCCGCCGGCCACCCGTCATCCGCCCAGCCAGCCCCGGGCACCCCCAATCACCTCCTGAGCATCGCCGCCGGCTCGCCGGACGCGGGCCGTTTTGCATCTTGCTTCAGGAGCTTCCCATGAGACTGAGCTATGTACTCGTCGCGTTTGTCATGAGCGCGACGACTGTATGCCAACAGGCCCACGCGCACGGCTTCGCGGGCGACCACATGTTCGTCAGCACTTTGCTGATCGACGATCCCAATGTCGCCGACGAGGCCAGCCTGCCCACCTTCAGCTATCTGCCGCAGCCGACCGATGGTGGTCCGGCGCCTGGCCTGTATAGCCTCGATTATGAGTTCGATAAGCGTATCACGGAGAACTTCGGCTTCTCGCTGAGCCAGGGTTACAACTGGCTGACCCAGCCGGGCGCGAAGACGGCGACTGGCTGGGACAACCTGGAAGTTGCGCTGAAATACAAGCCATATGTCAGCGCCGAGCACGAGTTCATGTTGTCGGTGGGGGTGGAGCGGGAGTTCGGGCGGACGGGCGCGAATGGCTCGAACGGCGCGGTGCTCGACAACGACGACAGCAGTTCGACGACGCCAACGATCTATTTCGGCAAGGGGTTTGGCGACTTGCCGATCGGCTGGCTTCGCCCGTTGGCCCTGACCGGAGAGCTGGGCTACGTGATCGCCGACAAAAAGCTGAAGGTCGATCCGGTGACCCTCACACCGATCAACAACGGCATCGCGAATGCCTGGACCGGTGGATTGTCATTACAATACAGCATGAGATACCTCACATCGCAGGTGAAGGATTACGGGCTGCCGGACTTCATCAACAAACTGACGCCGCTGGTCGAGTTGTCGTGGTCGTCTTCCGCCAGCAAGCCGAACCAGGACGCGACGTTGTACCTGTGGGGCGTCGGGGTGAACTACACCACCACGTCGTGGGCCGCCGGGATTGAGGCGTTGATCCCTGGCAACCGGCAGACAGGTTCCCATCTCGGCGTGATCGCGCAGTTCCATCTCTATTTCGACGACCTGCTGCCCAACAGCCTGGGCAAACCGATTGTGGATTGGTTCAAAAAGACATGACCCGCGTCCTCGCTCTTGCCGCCGCTGTCTGCCTGATTGGCAACGCTGCGTTTGCCCATGCTTTCCTCGAACGCGCATCGCCGGCGGTCGGGTCGGAAATCGCCGCCGGGCCAGCGTCGTTGACGCTGACGTTCACCGAGCCGATCGAACCGTCGTTCAGCAGCGTGCGGGTAACCGATGCTTCGGGCGGCCGGGTGGACCAGGGTTCGTTGAACGCCCGGGCTGGTGGGCGTGGGTTGAGCATCGGGCTGAAGCCGCTGTCGCCGGGGGTGTACAAGGTCGAGTGGCATGTGACCTCGGTGGATACCCACAAGACGGATGGGCATTTCAGCTTTACGGTGAAGCCCTGAATGATGGACGAGGCCACGCTTCTGGCGTTGCTGCGCGCCGTGCATCTGGCGGCGACCCTGGCGCTGCTGGGTGTCACCGGGTTCATCGCCTGGATGCTGCCGGCGGCGGGGGCGGATGGCCAGGCTGTGCTGCCGCCGCTGGTTCGTCTGTGGCGTCTGAGCGGGACCGTCGCCTTGCTGACGTTGGTGGCGTGGTTCGCGTTGCAGGCGGCGGTGATCTCCGGCGCGACGGAGCTGCAACAGGTCGTCGCCGCGTTGCCGATCGTCGCCGGGCAGACACGTTACGGCGGCGCGATGCTGGCGCGCGGCGGCCTGCTGCTTCTGGCGACGTCGCTGGCGGGGAGAACGCGCTGGCGGATTTACCCGGCCATCGCGTTGGTCGCGGGGGCGCTGGGGCTGCAAGGACTGATCGGCCACGCCGGCGCCATGGGTGGCCGAACTCGGCGCCAGCATTGTCGCTTCCGAGGCCCTGCATCTGCTGGCGGCCGGCCTTTGGCTGGGAGCGTTGCCGCCGCTGTGGCTCAGCCTTGGGAGGCTACCCGCTCGAGCCGGTGCGACCGTCTGCGAACGCTTCTCGCCGATCGGGCTGGGCTGCGTTCTGGTGATCGCGGGGACCGGCCTGGCACAGGGGATCGAGCTGATCGGCGGCCTGCCCGGCCTGCTCGGCACGCATTATGGTCAAATAGCGCTGGTGAAGATCGCGCTGTTCCTGCTGGCGCTGGTATTCGCCGCGATGAACCGGCTGAGGCTGACGGACCGACTGTCGAAAGACGCCCTGGATGCGCGAGGCCGGCTGCGGCTGTCGGTGGCGGGTGAAGGCGTGGTCGGACTGGCGATCATTCTCGCGGCCGCCTTTTTGGCATCCTCGATGCCCGCGACCCACGAAACGCCGGTGTGGCCGTTGACGTGGCGGCCGAACGTCGAGGGACTGGCGATTGCTTCCGTACGCGAGCAGTTCCTGGTGACCTTGGTGCCCGTCGCGATCGCCGTGGCATTGCTGGCGATTGGCTGGTTCTGGCGTCCGGCGCTCTGGCCGGCGCTGGGGGTGTTTGCCGCCTCTGGCGTGCTGGCAGGACCAAGGTTGGCGACGTTCCTGACGATCGATGCCTATCCTACGACGTTTGCCGCCTCGCCGACCGAGTTTGCCGACAGCTCGATCGTGCACGGCGCGGCGCTGTTCGCGGCAAGGTGCGCCATCTGCCATGGGCCGGAGGCGCGGGGCGACGGACCCGTCGCGAAGTCGCTGCCGGTCGCACCGGCCGATCTGACGGCGGCGCATTTCCGAATGCACACCGAGGGCGACCTGTTCTGGTACATCTCGCACGGTCGGGGTGGTCCATCCGGTGTCAGGACCATGCCGGCGTTCGGCGACGTTCTGTCCAGCGACGACAGGTGGGCGCTGATCGATTTCCTGAAGGCCCATAACGCGGGATACAGCATGCTTCCTACCGGACGCTGGGGCTCGCCCCCACCCCTGCCGCAGTTCGACGCGATCTGCCCCAACGGGACCGCGATCAATCTGGACGATCTGCACGGCCGCGTGCTGCACATCGTGGCCGACCCGGAGGCGCCACCGCCGGGTCCGCCGGTATCGAGCGGTTCCGGCGTCGCCACGATCCTTCTGTCTCGCGACCGTAAGGCGAAGCCAATTGGGTCGGCCTGCGTCACGGTCGAGCCGGCGGCCTGGGACGCGTTCGCGATCCTGGCGGGGGTGAAGTCGAATACGCTGGCGGAGACTCACATGCTGGCCGACCAAAACGGATGGTTGCGCGCGCGATGGCGGCCGGGCGATCCAGACAATTGGAACGACCCTCGGGTGCTGGCGGCGGCGATTGATGACATTGCCACCCATCCGCTCGCGATGGCCGCTGGAGGACAGCATGAACACCACCAATAGATCGCCCATCCCGTCGCCGACGCCGTCCGGGGGCTCGCCGGGCAGTTCCCCGGGGGGCCCACCGGATGGCCGGCCGCCCAACCGCATGGTCTATGCGATGATGGGAATGGTGGTTGCGTTGCTGCTGATCGGCTCCGGCGTGTTCCTGTGGCTGGGCAACGCAGGGTCCGGCGGCCCCGCCATCGGTGGTCCGTTCGTTCTGCGGGACGGCGATGGCAAAGCGGTCACCGACCGGGATTTTCGCGGCCAGTACATGCTGGTCTACTTCGGCTACACGTTCTGTCCCGATGTCTGTCCGACCACTCTCAGCGCGGTCGCCGATGCCATGGACAAACTCGGCCCCGCCGCGAGCCGGTTGCGGCCGCTGTTCATCACGGTCGATCCGGCGCGGGACACCGCCCCGGTGGTAAAGCAATTCGCGGCGGCGTTCGGCCCGCATGTCACCGGGCTGACCGGCACCCCCGAGGAAATCGCCAACGTCGCCAAGGAGTACCACGTCTACTATGCGGAACATCGTACCGGCCCCGGTCCGAACGATTACTCGATGGACCACAGTTCGATACTGTATTTGATGGACCCGAAAGGTGATTTCGTGGCGCCGGTCCGGGCGGATCAGACAGGCGACGAGTTGGCGGCGAACCTGAAAAAGCTGATGGGGTGACTTCACCCCGGCGTTGTTACCTGCAGGGTCCGGTCATTCACGCGCCGCCGGCGGCAGTGTCCCGCAGGCCACTCCGGGTTCGTTCCGGTTCGGAAAGCGCCCTTGCGTCCTTGACACCCCTTCCCCCGGTCGGTAGCAAGCCCCCGCCTTCCGGCACGGCATGTTGCCAGGAGCGAGCATGAGTTAGGAAGCGGGCGGCCCGGATCCCTCGTTTGAGGAACGTCTCAAGGCTGCTCGGGGCAAGCAGGGTCTGGACGCGCCGCCGCGGCAACAGCCGGGCGATCAGGGCGGGCTCGAAGGTTCCCCGATGGGAATTGGCTTGCGGGTTGGGGTTGAGCTGGTTGCGGCCTTGGTGGTGGCGGTTGCCATCGGCTACGGGCTGGATCGGCTGTTCGGCACCACGCCGATCCTGACCGCGGTGTTCGTGCCGCTGGGTGGTGCGGCGGGCGTGTTGAACCTTTGGCGCATGTTCTCGCCGAAGGGGTCGGAGCGGAGCAGGTAGGGAGCGGGCAGAGTGGCGGCCGAAGGTTCGGGTAGCATCGACGCACTGGGACAGTTCCAGCTTCATCCGGCTCTGGGCGCCATTGGCCGCTCGGTTAATTTCACCCAGGCCAACCTGATGATGATCGTCGCCTGCGTGCTGGTGCTGGGCCTGCTGTGGCTGGGCATGCGGCCGCGCGCGATGGTGCCTGGCCGGTTACAGGCGGCGGCGGAGCTTGGGTACGAAACGATCATGTCGATGTGCGTCGAGCAGATCGGGCCCGAGGGCCGCAAGTTTTTCCCGATCGTTTTCACCCTGTTCTTTTTCATTCTGTTCGGCAACCTGCTGGGCGTGTTTCCGTATTTCTTCACCTTCACCAGCCACATCATGGTGACGCTGGCGCTGTCCCTGCTGGTGTTCGTGCTGGTGACGGTGGTGGCGATCAAGGAACACGGGCTGCACTTCTTCAGCTACTTCCTGCCGCAGGGAATTCCGGTGGCGCTGGCGCCATTGCTGGTCGTGATCGAGGTCATTTCGTACCTGTCGCGCATCATCTCGCTGTCGGTCCGGCTGTTCGCCAACATGATGGCGGGGCACGTGATGCTGGAGGTATTTGGTGCCTTCATTGTCATGCTTGGCGGTCTCGGACTGCTGGGCTACATCCCGGCGGCTTTGTCGCTGGGGCTGAATACCATCCTGATCGGGTTCGAACTGCTGGTGGCGACCCTTCAGGCCTATGTCTTTGCAGTGTTGACCTGCATCTATCTGCACGACGCGGTTCACCTGCACTGATCCCGTACTTACATATCTGAATAACCGGGCTGACTTACCGGCCCGCGCGACCGGATAATCGAAAGGAAACCGGACTATGGACCTCGCTTCCGCCAAGATGGTTGGTGCTGGACTTGCCGTGATCGCTCTCGCTGGGGTCGGTGTGGGCATCGGCACGATTTTCGGCTCGCTGGTGAGCAGCGTGGCGCGCAATCCGGCCGCGCGCGATCGCGTGTTCGGCTTGGCCATTCTGGGCTTCGCGCTGACCGAAGCGGTGGCGCTGTACGCGCTGGTCATCGCCTTCATCATTCTGTTCGTCTGACCAAGGCGGGTGTGCGCGGTGCGCGCCCGGCAAGCGCCGATGAAACGATCGGACTGGGTGATTGCTCCCCCTGGGGCCATTCTCGGGGCTTTTGTGGTGGGCTGGATCCTGCTTCCCGCGGCCGCGATGGCGGAGGGGATGCCCCAGCTCGACTTCAAGACGCCGCTGACCGTCAGTCAGGTGGTCTGGGGCGCGATCATCTTCGTGGTGCTGTACTTGATGCTATCTCGCAGCGGTCTGCCGCTGGTGGCGTCGGTGCTGGACGAGCGGGCCGCGCATATCGGGCGCGACCTGGAGGGTGCCCGCTCCGCCAAGGCCAGCGCCGACGCTGGTGCCGAGGAAGCCCGTCGGGCCGTTGCGCAGGCCCGGAGTGAAGCACAGACAGCGGTCAGTGCCGCTCTGGACGAGGCAAAGCAAAGCGCGGCGGCCCAGTCCGAGGCGCTCAACGCTCGGCTGGAGGCACGCCTGCAGGAAGCCGAGACGCAGATTGCGCAGGCGCGGGCCTCGGCGATGGGAGCGCTGCGGCAGGTTGCCACCGAAACGACGGCCAGTGTGGTGACACGACTGACCGGGACGCCGCCGGACCAGGCGCGGCTCGATGGCGCGGTCGCCGCAGCGATGGCAGCTCGCGGCGTCGGCGCGGGCCTCGGTTAGCAGGAGCAAGCGGAATGCAACACGAGGCAAGCTTCTTCGCGGAACCCAGCAGTTGGGTGCTGATCGCGTTCGTGCTGTTTTTCGTCCTGTTCGGGCGCAAGCTGTGGGGCGCGCTGGCGGGTATCCTCGATGCCCGGACGGTGTCGGTGAAAGCCGAGCTGGAGGAGGCCGCGCGGTTGCGCCGGGAAGCGGAGGCGATGCTGCGGGATGCCGAGAAGCAGCGAACCGACGCGCTGGCCGAGGCCAAGATGCTGATAGATGGTGCCCAGGCTGAGGCCAAGCGCGTCGCCGCGGCGACAGCGGCCGAAGCGGAGGCCGGGGCGAAACGGCGTGAGCAGATGGCGATGGACCGGATTGCCGCGGCTGAGAAGGCCGCGGTGGATCAGGTTCGGCTGGCCGCGGCCGAGGTTGCGACCACCGCCGCGCGGCAGGTGATCTCCGAGGGCCTGACGGCGGAGGCGGATGCCGGCCTGGTGGATCAGGCAATCATGCAGTTGCCCTCCGCCCTGGCGGCGCGCCGCGCGGCTTAGCAGGGGTGCGGGTCCCGTTTGGCTGTGCAGGGGCGTTCGCGCCTGGATTGGTTCGGCCGACTGGCGCTGGATCTGACTCAACATCAGCGATGCTGACGACTTGGCCTCCTCGGAGGCGTGCCGGCTGTTGCTGATCTTCCACGTCAGACATTTCGCAGTATGGTGTCGCCCGACTTTCTGAGGACACGCCATGACCAAATATCTGCACACCATGATCCGCGTCAGTTCGCTGGAGGACAGCATCGCCTTCTTCGAGGTGCTCGGCCTGCGCGAGATCCGCCGCCGTCCGGACGAGAAGGGCCGCTACACCAACGTGTTCCTGGCCGCGCCTGGTGACGAGGCGGCTGCGGTGGAACTCACCTATAACTGGGACGTCGAACCTTATCCCGGCGGCCGCAATTTCGGGCATCTCGCCTACGCGGTGGATAATATCTACGACACCTGCAACGCGTTCATCGCCCACGGTGTGACGATCAACCGCCCGCCGCGTGACGGCCGCATGGCCTTCATCCGCACGCCGGACGGCATCTCCATCGAATTGCTGCAGGCCGGGGATGCGCTGCCGCCTGCCGAACCCTGGACCAGCATGGCCAATACCGGCTCGTGGTAGGGCGGAAGTCGCCGCTGAGATGGCGCCAAATCCGCAACGACTGACGAAATCTCCGACGGCGACTCAGGACCTGGAGGGGAATGACCGCTGCACGTGAAGCACGGTCGCCTCATCGTGTCATGGGGGCGTGGGCCACACCAACCGATTCGGTTATTTCCCAGCGGCCCCTCACGCGGCTGCAACGGAAGCGAAGCGGCGGGGCTTGCCGATCTTGGTCGGCGGGGGATCGGCACGTCGCTTGGCTGAATGAGCTCGGTATGCCTCAGTTCCGCTCAGCGCGGTCTGTCCGACCACAAGGAAAATCGAACCGCAAATCACGCAAAACACGCAAAGGGCAGGCTGGCTTACAGGTCGAGGACGATACGTTTGATCTCAAGCGAGGCTTGCCGAAGTTTAGCAGCAAGCAGAGGTGCAGGCCTGTGGCTTTCAGATAATTCAGGCACTGCGCGCGATGAATCTCGTCGATCTGCTTGGATACCTTCAATTCGACGAGGACGGTGCGTTCGACGAGCAAGTCAACCGTATAGTCCCCGACCACGATCCCATCGTATCGAACGACCATGCGATACTGCTGCGAGACGGCGATCCCAGCCTTGCGAAGCTCGTGCAGCAATGCGTTTCCATAGATTTTCTCAAGGAACCCAGTTCCCAGCACGTGGAGCACCGTCAGGGCGCAGCCAATGATTTGTTTGGACAGGAGGTCAACCCTGTTCTCGCCGACATCTATTTGCGTGTTCGGCGCGTTTTGCGGTTCCATTGCCCTGCTTTATTGCCGCCAAAGCCTTTCCAATTAGTGAACGCCAGCAGAAGGCCGCGATTGGATGGCGTGTCGGGCTTGGATGCCCGCTACGCGGTCGAGGGCCAGTGTAGGAACTCCTCACACGGGTGTTCGATCAAGCACAAAGGCCGCGGGCCTCAATCGAAGTCGACGGCGGAATAGACCTCGTCAAGCGTCAGGTCGATGCCAAATTCCGGCAGGCGAATTGGCCCGGCCGTATCGGCAGCGTCCCGGCGCCACGCCTGCTCACCAGGTTCGCGCCAGAACGCACGGAATGACCGAATCTCGGATTCAACGATGACATAGCGGAGTATCGAGGGGACCGATTTGTACTCGTCGACCTTATCCTCGTCCCGCTGCCGATTACCACGCCCGGGCGAGACGACTTCAAATACAACGATCGGCGCCGGGACAGCGATCGCGGTCCGGTGCGGCCTGGAACACGCGATGAACGCGTCCGGCTCACGCAGGGCGCCGCCGACTGTTTCGATCGCGTCCTGCGGTCCATAAGTGTCGCACGGCGCCCCTGCCGGCAACCTGGGGCGGATGGCCTCCCGGATGTTGCGACCAATCCGGTTGTGGCCAACGGTGGCGGGGGCCATCGCAACTGGTCGGGAACCGTCGAACTCGTATCGGCAGCCTTCCGGTTGGCTCTCAGCCCAGGCAAGGAACCGGCTCTGGCTCCATGTCTCCCAGTCAATCTGTCGAGCGGCGACCGTCATGACTTAACGACCCCATATGGCGGCAAGCCCATCGTATGAGCAGGGGCATTCAATGCATCCGCGGTCATTGTTGCCGCTGGCCGGTGATGTAATGCGCGGAGGGTGAGCGGGCAATCCGCGACTCTGCCAGGACTTCGTGTAGCACAACCGCCGATGCACGCTTGCTGATGCCCGACACCTGCTACCTGCTTCACAGCGCCGTCATGCCGCCGTCCACGAACAGCAGGGCGCCGGTGACGTAGGAGGCATCGTCGGAGGCCAAGAACAGGATCGCGGCGGCGACCTCCTCGGCCCTGCCCGGGCGCTTCAGCATGGTGCCTTGCGCGGCCTTGGCGTTGTACTGCTCGACGGTCTCGCCGGCCGCCGCGATGCGGCGCGCATGGAACGGCGTGAAGATCGGGCCAGGGCCGACGGCGTTCACGCGAATGCCCTCCGGCGAGTGGTCGGCGGCGAGCCCCCGCGTCAAGCCCGCGACCGCGGCCTTGGTGGTGTCGTACTGCAGGTTGCCGCCGCCCGCGACGACGGACCGCACGGAGGCGACGTTAACGATAGCTCCCCCGGGCGCCGCCCTGGTTGCCGCGCATCAGCGGAACCGCCGCCTTGGCGCAGAAGACGTAGCTCATCAGGTTGACGCTGAGGATCTCGTTCCAGCTCGCCGCACTCGCCTCGTCGACCTTCTCGTATTTGCGGATGCCGGCATTGTTCACCAGGATGTCGAGGCGCCCGAATTTCTGCGCGGCACCGTTGACGAAGGCGAGGCATGCGGCCTCGGTGCCAACGTCAGCCTGCGTGAAGGCGACCTTGGCGCCGGCGGTCTCGAGCTCGGCCGCCACGCGCTGGCCGCGCTCGCCGTCCCGATCGCAGAATGCCACGCTCGCGCCCTCGGCGACGAAACGCCTGACCGTCGCCTCGCCGATCCCCGATGCCCCGCCCGTCACCGCCGCGACCTTGCCGTCGAGCCTTCCCATGTTCGCCACCTTTCATTGCACGCGCATCCACGATACGTCGCATCGATCCGGCGGGCACCGCGTTGTTGGCCCAGCCTTGGTGTCCAACCTTAACAGGCTGCGGGCGAACGCCGAAATCCCGAGTGTTTTCCGCCACGCGGGCTCGGCCGAAGTCGAACCGGGACGGACCTCATTCAGCCAGTCGGAGGTTTGCCGGTTTGAGCCGCCAATTGAGCGTCGAGCGCTTGCAGGCGAACCGTGCTTCGCCACGGGCCAAGTTCGGATATTCGTCCAGGGCGCCCGATGATACCTGAGCAGCACGGACACCGGGTAGCGACAAGGAACTCTGGCACTCACAACGAATATCGTCGATATTGGCAAGCAGCCGGCCGATGGTAACCCTGATGACCGCAGTCTTGTTCGACACGCTCAAGATGGTCGAGACGTTGCAAGCCGGAGGCTTCAGCGACCAGCAGGCTCGCGCGATGACGAACGCCCTCGGCGACGCCGCGACGGTTGCTCAGGTCGCCACCAGGGGCGACGTAATGGACCTCGGCATCGGCATGAAGCACGATTTCGACGCGCTCAGAGCCGAGATCCGAGCCGATTCCGAAGCGTTCAAAGCCGAGATCCGAGCCCATTCGGCAGCGTTCAAGGCTGAGATCCGAGCCGAATTCGAAGCGTTCAAGACTGAGGTCAGACACGATCTCGAGGCGTTTAAGATCGAGATCAGGCGTGATCTTGGCGCGCTGGAGCAGCGGATGACGATCAAGCTGGGCACCATGATGCTCGCCATGACCGGCGTGCTGTTCGCGGGCCTACACTTCATCCACTGACCACTGTCAGCCTTCGCCGGCGAAAACCGCGTCGAGAGTGGCATCCCACAGCCGGACGCCACCGGTTATCCCGGCCTCGTTGGAAACCAGCTTGATATTCGGCGTCAGATCGATCGTCAGATGCTTGGCGTTGCCGCCGCCGATATACAGCGTGTCGTAGCCAACCAGCGTGGTGATGCAGTCCAGGGCCCGCTTGACGCGCCGGTTCCAGTGCTTGCGGCCGACCGCTCGAAGTGCGGCGACGCCGATGAACTCATCGTAGGTCTTGCCCTTGTGGATGGGGTGCTGACTGAGCTCCAGGTGCGGCGCCGGATGGCCATCCTGGAACAGGGAGAAGCCCATACCGGTGCCCAGAGTAATAACGCTCTCCAAGCCTTTGCGGCTGATGACTCCGAGACCTTGCACCTCGGCGTCGTTGAGGATCCGGGTCGGTTTGCCAAGTTTGTCGGTCAGCTTCGCCGCCAGGGGGAAATTTCGCCATGAAGGGGTGCCGAGATTGGGCGCTGTCAGCACCTCGCCGCGCCGCACGACGCCCGGGAAGCCCACCGAAATCCGGTCGAAACGACCCAACGAGCTTGCCAGATCGGCCAGCGCGTCGACGACCACAAGCGGCAGTGGCTTCGCCGGTGTGTTTACCCGGTTGGGGCCGCCCACCATGTCGCCGTTGGCATCGAGCAAGCCGACCTTCAGCCGGGTGCCCCCCACATCAATCGCCAGAGTCAGCTTGTCGTAATGCCGGGCCGGGTCCGGATTGACGTCCATTTGCTCCTCCATGCCCCCAGCCGTCCGGTGGACGAAATCGCCTCGGACTGGCTGCTGGAACAATAGTATACCATGAGAGCGGGCAAGAAAACTGGATGACTTTTACCGGCCACGCACCGGCCGGCGGGCGCTTCAGCGTGATCTCAGCACACGCCAGATGCCGTCCATCGCGACAACGTCCTTATTTCCGGCGCTCTGCCGAGAGGCGATGATGCCGCGCAGGAACATCAGGCCCAGACCTCGGCGCGTCACCTCGCCGCGTAGTTCGAGGAAGTCACCGGGCCTCGCCGCGTCGAGGAAATGGGTATTGAGTTGGATCGTCGTGCAGACCGCGCGCTCCGCCGCTTCCCAGGCGAGCAGGCTGAGGCCGTGATCGGCGAATGCCATCAGCACGCCGCCATGCACGACGCCGTTCGGATTGCCGTGCTCCGCCACCGTGCTCAGGCCGTACCGCCACTGGTCATCGACTTTCCGCGCCCAGGGAACGCCCAGGCCTGACGGCAAGGCGGCTCGAGGCAGGGCACGCCAGCCGTCGGCGCCGGGATCATAGTGGTTCACAACCGATCGAGCCGGTCCGGCAGGTCGCTCAGATCGTCAAGGCGCAGATGCGCCTGCTCGATCTCCGGCCGCTCGGCGTGCATCCATCCCCACGGGCCGCGGCGGAGGAACACCGCCGTCAGTCCCGCTTGCAGGCTCGGCAGCACATCGTTGTCCAGGCGGTCACCGACATAGGCGATGGTCTCTGGCGGCTGGCCGGCGGCTTCGATCACCTTGGCGAAGAAACGCGGGTCCGGCTTGGACACCCCCCAGCCGGCCGAGCTGGCGATGACGTCGGCGGGGATGTCGAGCCGCGCGAGGGCTGCCTCGGCCGCGATGGGCTGGTTCCCCGCGATCAGGACCTTGTAACCGCGTGCCCGCAGCTCGGTGAGGCAGGGGATGGCGTCGGGATACAGGTCCTGTCGGGTGAAGTCGTAGACCCAGCCTTCGGCGGCTCGCAGCTTGAGGGCGAGCGCGGGGTCCATGCCCGGTTTGAAGATCTCGAACACGCGGCGAAGCGACTGGCCGCGCTCCATCGTCACGCCTATGGCGGTGAACAGGGTCATGGCGGGGATGCCCAGGAACGCGGCCCATTCGATCCAGTGGCGGGTCTCGTCGATCAGGGTCTCACCGACGTCGAAACAGACTGCGCGGATGGGCATTGGGGTCGGGCGATCCTGTTGCGACGGCCAGCCGCCATACCGCTTCGCGGCGGGGATGTCGTTGGATGCGATCATGAAGTCCTCTGGCGGCGGTGGCAATGGTTCAGCGTCGGCCGGGAGCCGGCTCGCCCCGGGCGCCCCGATTATCATCATCTTAACAATAGACTGCTACGTTCTCGGACGCGGAACCGCCGCTCAGGAATTGAACATGCCGGTTATCGACAGACGTGAGATCGAGTTTGATGCGGAGGCCCTCTTGGCCGCTGTTGTAACTTCGCAACGAGCCGCGGAGAGTTTTGGCCTCCCGGGATTTCCACCGACGGGGGTGCGCTTCCATCCCAAAGCGGGCAAGGTGGATTTTCTGTATGGCTCTTCACAGGCATCGAGGGCGGTTAACCTGAAAGCCGAAATGGTCGGGGCGCTGCTCGTTGCGTATTGCATCCGCGCGCGCATTCCAATGCCGCGGAAGGCGGAAAAGGGTGTGCACGTTCAGGCGCATTCGGTGACCCTTTCTTTCAAAACCGAATACTCGCAGCTTCCTATTGCGACCGCCGAAACCCGCCAAATGGCCCCTGCGGCGGCGGTCAAGTCATATGGATGGCATGAACCGGAACGAGTTTCCGGTTGATGCCTGAGCGTCGCGGGTTGGCATCGTCGGTTGAACTTGCCGATGCTGCCCGTCGGGTGGCGCATTTACGGGTCATCTCGATCTGGACCGGCGCGACTGCCTGACGGCGGCTTGCGTACGGGCTGTCCCGGGCGCTACTCCAGCCCTGCTGCGCACGCGACGGCGGCCTCGGTCCCCGAGCAAACCCGCGCGCATACCGGCGGTCCTGAAGGCCGCCGGTATCAGACCGGAGGTTTCAGGCGTCATGGCTGTCAAGGACGTGAAAAAGGTGGTGCTGGCCTACTCGGGCGGGCTGGACACCAGCGTCATCCTGAGATGGCTGCAAACTACCTATGGCTGCGAGGTCGTGACGTTCACCGCCGATCTCGGTCAGGGCGAAGAACTCGGACCGGCGCGCAAGAAGGCCGAAATGGCGGGCGTGAAGGAAATCTTCGTCGATGATCTGCGCGAGCCGTTCGTCAAGGACTTCGTCTTCCCGATGTTCCGCGCCAACACAGTCTACGAGGGGCAATACCTGCTCGGCACATCGATCGCCCGACCGCTGATCGCACAGCGCCAGATCGAGATCGCGGAACAGGTCGGGGCTGACGCGGTGGCGCACGGAGCGACCGGCAAGGGCAACGATCAGGTCCGGTTCGAGCTGTCGTATTACGCGCTGAAGCCGGACATCAAGATCATCGCCCCATGGCGTGAGTGGGACCTGACCAGCCGCACGCGGTTGATTGAGTTCGCCGAGCGGCATCAGATTCCGATCGCGAAGGACAAACGGGGGGAGGCGCCGTTCAGCGTCGACGCCAACCTGCTGCATTCGTCCTCGGAAGGGAAAATCCTCGAAGATCCCGCCGAGGAGGCGGACGAGATCGTCTACCAGCGGACCATCCGGCCGGAGGATGCACCGGACGAGGCGACCGTCATTTCCGTCGATTTTGCCGGTGGCGATCCGGTGGCGATCGATGGCGTGACGCTGTCGCCGGCTGCGCTGCTGACCCGACTGAACGAACTGGGGAAGGCCAACGGCATTGGCCGGCTCGATCTGGTGGAGAACCGCTTCGTCGGGATGAAGTCGCGCGGGGTGTATGAAACCCCGGGCGGCACGATCCTGCTGGCGGCGCATCGGGCGATCGAGAGTATCACGCTCGACCGGGAGGCAGCGCATCTGAAGGATAGCCTGATGCCACGTTACGCCGAGCTGATTTACAATGGATTCTGGTTCAGCCCGGAGCGGCGGATGCTGCAGGCGCTGATTGATACCAGCCAGCACAGCGTGAGCGGGCGCGTTCGTTTGAAACTATACAAGGGCAATGTCTCGTGCGTCGGGCGGGAGAGCCCGAACAGCCTGTATTCCATGAAGGTGGTGACGTTCGAGGATGACGAAGGCGCCTACAATCAGGTGGATGCTCAGGGGTTCATCAAGTTGAATGCGCTGCGGCTGCGGCTGGGGGCGATGGCTGGGCGGCGAGGCGGGGCGCTGTAATGGACTGATGCGGCGGCCCGGGATCGATCCTTCGGTTGCGTCCGCGTCGCGGGTCATGTTGCAAAGCGCAAATAAAGGAGTGGCGGGCGTGTATATCCCGGAGCATTTCAGGGAAGATCGGATCGAGGTCTTGCATGACGCGATCCGAGTGGCCGGGATGGCGACGCTGGTGTCGATGACGGCGGATGGATTGAGTGCGAGCCATGCTCCGCTGCTGCTCGACCCGGAGCCGGCGCCCTATGGGACCTTGATCGGGCATCTGGCGCGAGCCAATCCTCACGCCCGCACCGCCGACCGGGGCGTGGAGACACTGGTGATTTTCCAGGGTCCGGACGGTTACATCACGCCGTCCTATTATGCCGCCAAGCGCGAGCACGAGAAGGTGGTGCCGACGTGGAACTATGCGGCGATCCACGCCTACGGCACGCTGGAGGCGTTCGACGATCCGGTCCGGCTGCTCGATGTGGTGACCCGGCTGACGCTGCTGCATGAGACGCCACGGGCCGCGCCCTGGGCGGTGTCCGATGCGCCCGAGGATTATGTGCGGGGCATGTTGCGCGGCATCGTCGGGATCGTGCTGCCGATCACGCGGCTGGAGGGCAAGGTGAAGATGAGCCAGAACCGGCCGGCGGCAGATGTGCCGGGGGTGATCCAGGGCCTGCGCCGGGATGGCCGGGGTGAGCTGGCGGACGCGGTGGCGCGGGCGACTGCCGATTGATGGGGCGGGAGTAGGTTGGCGAGGACTTGCTGGCCGATGGCGTGAGAGGACTGAGTGAAGGCTCGGGAGTCAATTGGCTTCCCCTTCTGCTCCGGCGACCTGCCGGGAGGGCGCCTGGCGTCGATCACGAACGGACCCGGAATGGTTGAGGTCGTGCTCCGCCGGCGGATCCGGTCGCACGGAATCGTTGGCTGGTCGGCGGCCTTGCCGCTCGGATTGGTTCACTGTTTTGGCCGAAGAAAAAGGATGCCGCTAACGCAACAACCGCACGGCGGTTGTGGCGGCCTCGACCATGCTGCATTCAGCAATATCACGAAGCGCGGGGAAAATTGAGCATGATCGGAAGGACTAGCTGGTTCGCTGTGGTGGGCGTCACGCTTACCGTGACTTTTGCGCTCCCAGCGCGGGCGCAAGATGTCCTGCCGCGGCCCGAGCAACCCTTCAAGGGACACATCGGACGCACTGTCGAGGAGTCCACCAAGGATTTTCCCCAAGAGGTGAAGGCGCCCCGAGGTGCCCCGAACATTCTCCTCATCCTGACCGACGACGTTGGCTTTGGCGCAAGCAGCACATTTGGCGGACCGGTTCCGACGCCGACCATGGACCGGCTCGCCGGCGAGGGTCTGCGCTATACGGAATTCCATACTACGGCGCTGTGTTCACCGACCCGCGCGGCGCTGCTGACCGGACGCAATCACCACTCGGCGGCGACCGGTATGATCATGGAGGGCGGCACCGGTTTCCCGGGTTACAACACGCTGATGCCGAAGAGCGTGGGAACGTTCGCGGAGGTGCTGAGGCAGAACGGCTACAGCACGGCATGGTACGGCAAGAACCACAACATACCCGACTGGCAGAACAGCCAGGCCGGGCCGTTCGATCTGTGGCCTACGGGTTTGGGGTTTGAATATTTTTATGGTTTCATTGGCGGCGATACCAGCCAATGGGCGCCGGCGATCTTCGAGAACATCAAGCCGATCGAGCCGCCACACGACGACAAGAACTACTTTTTCGAAAAGGATATGGCGGACAAGGCAATCGAACGGATTCGGCTGCTGCATTCGATCGCGCCTGACAAGCCGTGGGTGAGCTATTACGCGCCGGGAACGGCTCATGCGCCGCACCATGCGCCGAAAGACTGGATCGCCAAGTTCAAGGGGCAGTTCGATCAGGGATGGGACAAGGTCCGTGAGGAAACGCTGGCTCGCCAGAAGAGGCTGGGCGTGGTGCCTCAGGACACTCGGTTGACAGAACGTTCCGCTGGCATTCCGGCGTGGGATTCGCTCGATGCCGACCACAAGAAGGTCGCGGCCCACATGATGGAGGTCTATGCCGCCGCGCTGGACTATTGCGACTCTCAAATGGGCCGCATCATCGATACGCTTGCGGATTTGGGTGAACTCGACAACACGCTGGTGATCTACATTCAGGGCGATAACGGCGCGAGTGCGGAAGGCGGACCGCAAGGTCTGCTCAACGAAATGTCGTTTTTCAATGGCGTTCCGGAGGATTTCAGTGAAGTCCTGCGGCGCATGGATGAACTCGGTGGGCCGACGACATTCAATCATTACCCGATCGGCTGGGCGCATGCGATGGATACGCCGTTCCAGTGGACCAAGCAGATCGCCTCGCATTTTGGTGGCACGCGCAACGGCATGGTGATCTCGTGGCCAGCGCGCATCAAGGACAAGGGCGGCATCCGCACCCAGTTTCATCATGTCATCGACGTAGCGCCAACAATTCTCGAAGCGGTGGGCGTGCAAATGCCGGCGATGCTCAACGGGGTGCCCCAGAAACCGGTCGAGGGGGTGAGCATGGTGTATTCGTTTGACGATGCGAAGGCGGCCTCGACCCACCGCACGCAGTATTTCGAGATGATTGCAAACCGCGCGATCTACAACGACGGCTGGGTCGCCGCGACAACGCCGCCACTGGCACCGTGGGCCGTCGGGAAGACCATCGGGATCGATGAATACAAGTGGGAACTGTACGACATCACGAAGGATTTCAGCGAGGCCAATGATCTTGCGGCCAAGGAACCCAAGAAGCTGCGCGATCTGCGGGAGTTGTTCTGGATCGAAGCGGCAAGGAACAATGTGCTGCCATTGGATAACAGCAAGATAGAGCGGATGAATGTTGACAACCGCCCCAGCCTGACCCGGGGCCGCGGGTTATTCACTTACTATCCGGGCATGACTCGGATACCTGAAGGCAGCGCGCCGAGCATATTGAACAAGTCGTTCAGGATCGGCGCCGAGGTGACGATTGGGGACGGCGGCGCGGAAGGCGTGCTTGTCACGCAGGGCGGGCGCTTCAACGGCTGGGGCTTATACATGCTCGCCGGCAAGCTGGTTTTTTATTACAATACAGTGGGCGTCTTTCGTTACACAATCGCCAGTCCCGACCGGCTCTTGCCCGGCAACCACTCCATCCTGATCGACTTCAAATACGACGGTGGCGGCCTGGGCAAGGGTGGCACCGCGACGATGACGGTCGACGGACAGCAGATGGCGCAAGGCAGGATCGAGCGCACCATTCCGTTTCGCGTTTCCGCGGATGAAACACTCGACATCGGCGAGGACACTGGCACGCCGGTCAGCGAGGATTATCAGGTGCCATTCAAGTTCACCGGCGATCTGAAGAAGATATCGATCCGACTGACCGACGCCGCGCTTACCGCCGAGGAGAACCGGGAAATCGAGGAGATGAGTGCCGAGGAAGGATTGAGCGATTAGTTCGGGACTAGTTAGGGTTTGGTGCACACGACCCTCGGTCGTACCCACCAATCGTGGCTAGTCGCCCAAGGCTTGTCCCTGCGGAGCCTCGTGAAGGTGGGGAGGTCGCGCAGCGGCTGGGCCCGTACCGCAGCGCTGCAAGACATGGGTCCCCGTGCCAAGCACGGGGATGACACTGGTGCCCGGCCTAGGATGAGACCGGTGCGCTCTCCGATTGTGTGCGGGTGTCAGGTGTCGAACAGGGCTGCGATGGCCGCCGGATCGACAGCGTCTATCCGGGGTGGAGTCCAAGACGGCTTGCGGTCCTTGTCCACTACCATCGCACGTACGCCCTCGGCGAAGTCCGGGTGCGCCATGGTGGTTTGCGTAAGGCTGAATTCCTCATCCAGCGCCTGTGGCAGGGTCAGGTCGCCGCCTCGCCGCAGTGCAAGCAGGGTCCAGTGCAAAGCGGACGGAGAGACGGTTCGCAGCGCCTTCAAGGCCGGTTCGGCCCACTGACCACCAGTGCCGGCGGTGATCGCTTCAAGCCGCGCGACGATGCCGGCGACGGTTTCGGCACCGAAGCAATGATTGATCTGCTCCAGGTGTTCGGCCAGCGAGAAGGCCGGGGGCGGTTCGGCGAACGCGGCGAGCGCGGCGACGCCATCGCGAGCCAGTGCGGTGGAGAGTTCGGCGATCCGGGCGCGGGGGACGAAATGCGTCGCCAGCCCGGCGTGCACCGCGTCGCCCCCGGTGACGCGAAGCCCGGTCAGGCCGAGGTAGAGGCCAAGCTGTCCTGGGAGGCGAGGCAAAAGAAAGGTGGCGCCGATATCGGGGAAGAAGCCGATCGCGGTTTCCGGCATGGCGAAGGCGGCATGCTCGGTGGCGACGCGATAGGGAGCGTGGACCGACATGCCGATGCCGCCGCCCATGCAGATGCCGTCAATCAGCGCGACATAGGGCTTCGGGTAGTTGGCGATCATCAGGTTGAGGGCGTATTCCTCGGTGAAGAACTGATCCACCGAGGCGCGGTCACCGGCGACCTGCTGGTCTCGGAGCGCCCGGATGTCGCCGCCGGCGCAGAAGGCCCGGTCCCCTGCCCCCTCGATCACCACGGCATGGACATGCGGGTCATCCCGCCAGGTCGACAGGCTGTCGGAACAGGCGCGGATCATTGCGAGGTCGAGGGCATTGAGCGCCTTGGGCCGGTTGAGCAGGAGGCGTCCGACCCGTCCGTCGCGGCGGGCGATCACGGTGGCTTCGTTCGTCATGCGGCTTGGTGTCTCCGGGGTCGCAGGTCGTTTAGCGCAGGGGGTTCGGGGCTGCCAAGCCGCGACGCCCGACGGAAACGCCGGGGCGAGGCCCGGACCGAGACGCGGTCAGGTGGTCGTGGGACCGGATTGTCGCGGTGGGGCGCCGAAGTTGATCAAGGTATCGAGGAAGCGGAAGAACAGTTCCACTCCGTACCCGACCAGGAACGCGGTGGCCAGCGGCGAGAGCGAGATCCCCTGGCTTGGGTTGAACAAACCGACGATCGCGCCGGCGATGACGGCGGTGATCATACGCGCCGAATCGGCGAAGGACGGATGATATGTCCTGTGCCGTATCGTTTCGCCAAACTCGCGCAAACGATACGCATAGGATCCGAGCCAGGCGTAGAGGATGGGCAGGAGGAAGGCGCTGAGGGCCCCGATGATGGCGGCGTAGTCTGCCTGCACGTTGGTGGCGAAGGTTCGTATCTGCTGATAGGTTTGGATTTTGCAAAGGACCTCGGCGCCGAAGTTGAGGATCGCCGGATTGATCTGCAGCCGCTCGTTGAGTTCATCGGGCGGGGTCTGTCGATCGTGGACCGGATCGTTGCAATGTTGCAAGTAGAACGGATCGCACTCCCAGCGCTTGATCACCCAGTTCAACTTCAGCGAGCGTCCTAGCAGTTCTCGGTTGGTGGCGGTGAATTGTTGCAGCAGGGTTACGTCGTCGAGACTGCGGATCACCGGGTCTCCGGGACCTGCCGCCGCCGCGATGAGCGTGCAGGGCGCATCCTTGGCGAAGTGTGGATCGAGTTTGGCCGGGTTTCCGGCGGCGTCGCTAAGGCCGATGCGCAGTTTTGCCGCGTCCGCATTCCCGGACTCGATGTCGGCCAGTATTTTCTTTGACAGGTCATCGGTGACGAAGGTGACCACAGACAACGCGGCGATGAGCAATGTCAATACGACAGCGGCAATCCGGTTGCGGGCCAGCGACCGCAGCGTCTCCGGAGACGAGCAGTTCCGGATGGTCCGCGCGGTAACCTCGCCGCAGATCGTCGAAAGCTGCGTAAAGGCGGCGTAGAAATTCGCTCGCACCGTCTGGGTATCGTTGCCAGTGGCCATGGCTTCGCGAGCCGCCAGAATGTTCTTGATGACCTCGGCCGGAACAGACTTGCCGACCTCGGCGGCATACTTCAGCAGCTCTTCCGCATCATCCAGCGCCTCACTGAATGGGTCAGAGTTCGGTGTCGCCGGTCGGGGCGTGCCTGATTGTGCTTGTGACGTCCGGTCTTGCTCTATCGAGGCAGGTGATGTGCCCGGGACATCCGGTGCGGCGCCGGGTGGTTGCGCGGGAGGGTCGGGGCCGAGCTCGCCTGAGGTCATGCACGGTATCCCCCCGCCTGCGCCCATGATCCTTGTCTTCAGGGGCTTATCGCGGAACGTTCTCACGTTTCGTAACGTTAATCAATCGCGGTGAGGGCGTGACCGGTTGCGGCCTCGCGCGTGTGCAAATCTGGTGTCGCGCCGTTCCGCGTTCCCGGTGTTGGCCGACCGCCTGGGCCTGCCGCCTGGGCCGACCGCACGTCCCCCGGGGCGTCCCCCGGGGCGCCTCTCGACAACCGGCCGAGCCACCCCGCATGCTGCGCGGGGTCCAGGGGAGGAAAAGATGCGTGTTGCCATTATCGGCCAGCAGGACTTCGGCAAGGCCGCGCTGGAGGCGTTCGCCGCGCGTGGGGACCAGGTCAGTGCGGTGTTCTGCGCGCCGGAGACGGGGCGGCCGGACCCTCTGCGCCTCGCGGCCGAAGCCAGGGACATTCCGGTGCATCAGTTTGCCAAGCT
Source organism: uncultured Alphaproteobacteria bacterium (assembly GCA_963758415.1). Classification (GTDB taxonomy): domain Bacteria; phylum Pseudomonadota; class Alphaproteobacteria; order Acetobacterales; family Acetobacteraceae; genus Rhodopila. The sequence continues at coordinate 199,502 of CAVWVL010000004.1, forward strand.
TACCGATCCGAAGGCGGAGGGTGCGCTGCGCGATGCGCGGGCCGACATCGGCGTGATGGCCTACGTCACTCAGTTCGTGCCGCAGAGTTTCTGCGCCATTCCCAGGTTCGGGACGATCCAGTTCCACCCCAGTTTGCTGCCGCTGCATCGCGGGGCCTCGTCCATGAGCTGGTCGATCATTCTGGGTCGGACGGAAACCGGGTTCAGCATCTTCCGCCCGACCGACGGACTGGATGAAGGGCCGGTGATCCTGACCCGCTCGGTGAGGATCGAGCCGGAGGACACGCTGGGCACGCTGTATTTCGGCAAGATTTTTCCGCTCGGGGTGGCGGGACTGGTCGAGGCGGCCGATCTGGTGCTGGCCGGACGGGCTCCGGCGGTGGCGCAGTATGAACCGGCCGCCGGGTACGAGGGCATCATCAAGGAGGCTGAGTCGCAGATCCACTGGGCCAGTCACGTCGACATCACGTACAACCTGATCCGAGGCTGCGACCCGGCGCCGGGCGCCTGGACGACACTGGGCGGGAAGAAACTGTTCCTGTTCGACAGCAGGAAACGTGTCGCCCGCACCTTCGGCGAAGTGAAGGGCAAGAAGATCGGCCAGGTGGTCGGCGGCAGTGACGGAAGCCTGACCGTGCATGGCCAGGGTGGCTTCATCGAGGTGGCCCGGGTCCGCTGGGACGGCGGCAAAAAGGTGCCGGCGGTGGAGGCGGGGTTGGACCAGGGCGCGCTGTTGGGGAGCTGATGTGGCCTCGTCAAGACGTGGGGCCTCGGCCTCCGCCGACACCTAAGATGCAGCCGGGGATGACGCTGGAGAGTCGAGACCGGCGGCCTACTGCGCGAAGAACATTTCGGTCAGCACGTAGTCGAACGCGAGAATCAGGATTGAGGCACTGACTACCGCCAACGTCGTCGCCGACCCCACGCCCTGCGCGCCGCCTCGGCTGTTGTAGCCCTGGAAACATCCCATCAGGGCGATGAGAAAGCCGAACACCGCCGCCTTCACCAGGCCCGACACGACGTCATTCACCTGCACGAAGTTGACCGTGTTGGTGAGGTAAGTGCTGACATTGAAGCCCAGCTTCAGCGTCGAAACGATGAACCCGCCCAGCACGCCCAGCACATCCGCGACCACCACCAGCAGCGGCAGCGCGATGGTGCCGGCCAGCAGCCGCGGCGCCACGAGGTATTTCATCGGATTGGTCTGCAGCGTCGATAGCGCATCGATCTGATCGGTGACTCGCATGGTGCCGAGCTCGGCCGCCATCGCGGCGCCTACCCGGCCGGCGACCATCAAACCCGCCAGCACCGGCCCAAGCTCGCGGGTGACCGACAGCACCACCAGATTGGCGACGGCGCCCTGGGCGGAGAACCGGGCGAACCCGGTATAGGATTGCAGTGCCAGCACCATGCCGGTGAACACCGCCGTCAGCGCCACGACGGGCAGGCTGAAATAGCCGATTTCGAGCAGCGCGCGCCCAAACATCCGGCCGTAGAAGGGCGGCCGGATCAGGTGCGACAGTCCGTCAATCGCGAACAGAGCCAACGCGCCGGCGCCTCGGCACAGGGCGATGGTGGCTCGCCCGGTCGCCGCCAGAAGATCCAGAATTGTCATCACGCTGGTCGATACACCCGTTGGAAGCGGCGGCCGAGGGAGGTCAGGATTTCGTAACCGTTGGTGCCGGCAGCGGCGGCGACATCGTCCGGCGAAAGATGTGGACCCAGAACCTCCAGCCAGGTTCCGGGTTGCACCGCGGGATGATCGGTCACGTCGAAGGTGGTCAGGTCCATGGAGACGCGGCCTACCAGCGGAACGGGGCTGCCGTCAAAGAACGCTGTTCCACGACCCGACAGGCTGCGGTGAAAACCATCCGCGTAGCCCAGCGCCGCAGTCGCGATACGGCTCGGGCGAGCGGCGATCCAGGTGCCGTTGTAGCCCACCGTCGCGCCGCTCGGCAGGTCCCGCACGGCCAGCACCCGCACCATCAGGCGCACCGTGCCTCGCATCGGGTTGGGTCGGCCCGGCGTCGGATTGATGCCGAAGAGCGCGGCCCCCGGGCGAGCCAGATCGGAGCCAAAGGCCGGACCGAGGAAGATGCCGGAGGAATTGGCCAGGCTGGCCGGCGCGGCGGGCAATCGACGGCGGGCAGCGGCGAAGCGGTCACGCTGCAACTGGTTGAGCGGCATCGCCGGGGATTTCCGACGCCACCAGATGCGTCATCACATAGCGGATGTTCAGACCATGCAGCCGAGCGTGATCGTCGGCCAGAGTGGCGAGTTCGCGGTCGTCGAGGCCGAGGCGAGCCATGCCGGTGTCGACATGCAGGATGGCGTCGGGTTTCCGTCCGAGCGAGCGGGCGAGGTTGGTGTAGCGATCGATCTCGGCCAGGGAGCAGAGCACCGGGGTCAGATCGTGCGTCAGGTAGTCCGGCTCGGTGCCGGGGACGAGGCCGCACAACACCGCCAGCATCGCGTCCGGCACGATTTCGCGCACGGCAAGCGCCTCGGGCAGATAGGCGACGAAGAAGTGCCGGCAACCGGCTGATTGGAGCGCCGCGGCGACCTGGCGAGCTCCCAGGCCATAGGCGTCGGCCTTGATGACGGCAGCCGTCGCTCCGGACGGGTGATGCGCCTGCAACAAACGCCAGTTGGCCACGACGGCACCGAGATCGACCTCCAGCACCGCGTGGCCGCTGACCGGTGTCACGCACGGGCCGGCGCCGCTGGCTGTCCGGGACATGCTACTCGGCATATTCCGCGTGAACGAGATCGAGGTCGCCGAAGCGGGTGAACTCCGCCTCGAAGAACAGCGGCACGTTGCCGGTGGGGCCATGCCGCTGCTTGGCGATGATCAGATCGGCGCGGTTGTGCGCCTTCGCCATACGCTGCTGCCAGTCGTCCATGGCGGCATTGAACTTGTCAGAGCTGCCCTCGAAGGCGACGTCCTTCGGCATCTTCTGCTCCAGGTAGTATTCGTCGCGATAGACGAACATGACCGCGTCGGCGTCCTGCTCGATCGAGCCCGACTCGCGCAAATCCGACAGTTGCGGGCGCTTGTCGTCGCGGTTCTCCACCTGGCGGGAAAGCTGCGACAGCGCCAGCACGGGGACGGCGAGCTCCTTGGCCAGGGCTTTCAGGCCCTGGGTGATCTGACTGATCTCCAGCACGCGGTTTTCCGGCCGCGTGCCGGCGGCGGGGCGCATCAGTTGCAGGTAGTCGATGATCACCAGAGCCAGCCCCTTGGTTCGTTTCAAACGTCGGCAACGCGTGCGCAGCGCCGACATGGTGATCGCGGGGGTATCATCGATCTGGATCGGCACCGAGGCGATGTCCCGCGACACCTGGACGAATTTATCGAAATCCTTTTGGCCGATGTCGCCACGGCGGATGCGGTCGCCGGAAATCCTTGCCTCCTCGCTCAGCAGGCGGGTTGCAAGCTGCTCGGCGCTCATTTCCAACGAAAAGATCGCAACCGTCTGCTTCGCGACCGCGGCGGGGTCGGCGAGACGTGCCTCCGCCTGCAGGGCCTTGGCGGCGCCGAAAGCGATCTTTGTCGCCAGCGCGGTCTTGCCCATGCCGGGACGGCCGGCAAGGATCAGCAGGTCCGAGGGATGCATGCCGCCCATCTTGCTGTCGAGGTCGCGCAAGCCGGTGGACAGACCCGAGACACTGCCGGAGCGGCGGAAGGCGCGTTCCGCCCCCAGGATCGCGTCTGTCAGCGCGCGCTCGAAGGTGACGAACCCGCCGTTGGTGCCGCCATCGGAAGCGAGTTCGAACAGCGACTGCTCGGCTGCCTCGATCTGCTGGGGGCCGTCGAGTTCCGCGTTGGCGCCGAACGCGTTGTTGACGACGGTTTCGCCGACATCGATCAACTGTCGCCGCAGCCAGGTGTCGTAGACGGCGCGCCCGTAGTCGCCGGCGTTGATGATGCCGACCATCGCGGAGAGCAGCTCGGTCAGATAGGGGGTGCCGCCGACTTCCTCCAGAACACCGGCGTGCTCAAATTCCGCCTTCAAGGTGACGGCGTCGGCGAGCTGGCCGGCTTCGACGCGGCGAACGATGGCCTGGAAGATCCGGCCATGGATCGGGTCGACGAAATGCTCCGGCGTGAGGAACTCGGAAACCCGCTCATACGCCTTGTTATTGGCAAGCAGGGCGCCGAGCAGGGCTTTTTCCGCCTGGTGGTTGGATGGGGGAAGGCGCTGGGAGAGGCCGAAGATCGGCGAGTCGATGGTGTTCACCCAGGCATAGTAACCGAAGCCGGGGCGGCGCGCAGGGGTCGCGCCTGTGGACGGCTGTGGATAGCGGGTGCAAGTCTTCCGGAGGCGTGGAGTAACCGTGTTTTGAGCGCGCGCCAAGCGATGCCCGGCTCGGGCCACGCTTAGACCATGGTTTGGCTGAGGTTTACCCACCAATCATGGTCCAGGTCACTGTTTGAAGGGCGATTCACGCGTGAGGTTGAAGCAACCTCAGGCGAGCGCGCTGTAGTTCTTTTCGTGCCGCTCCCGCTCGAGAATTTGCGACTGGCCAGCGTGCCTAGATGAGGATCGGGGTGCCTCCATCGCGAGGGTTGCGACTTCATTTTCGTCGTTGCGCTGTGCGCCCTCGACCGGCTGCGACCCTGCGCGCCGCCCCCAGTGCGGCACGCGCCCAAACGATAAGCTCGTCGGGTTCATCGAGCAGCCGCTCCGGGACGCGCCAGAAAGCCAGGTCTATGATCCGGCCCTGCTTCTCGTAATTAAGTGGCGGGACAGACTCGGATTCCTTGAAGATCGATTTGTTGTGGTCGTCAACTCGGACGTAGAGGGTGTCGTCGGCCACCATCCCAAACATCAGTCCATCGCAGAATACACCTGTTTTGCCGAACATACGCCGCATCGTGACGCGCCCCATCGGCGTGAGCTGCTCGCGCAAAAACTCTGTGAAGCTATCGCTGGCGACCATGCTTCCTTGACAGCCAGACTATTCCAGCCAGAGGGATGCGCTCCGGCCTTCACCGGCGGAGCGGACTGGCCTTCTCGGTCGTTTGCTCCAATGGGCGGGTCATTTCCGCGGCAGTTATATAGTCTCGTGTGAGCGGTACTGCCGTTTGGTCGTGGGCCAACTGAATCTGCCATACCATTTGACCACTGCGGCGGAAGGTAATCTCCGATGCGGCCAGGTAGAACTCAAACATGCGGCGGAAGCGCTCATCATACAGGGTGGTGATGGCGTCGGCGTTGGCGGCGAAACGCCGGCGCCAGTGACGCAACGTTTCCGCGTAGTGCAGGCGCAGGATTTCGATATCCATCACCATCATCCGGCTGCGCTCGACCGTCGGCAACACCTCGGAGAGGGCCGGTATATAGCCGCCGGGGAAGATATATTTCTGGATCCACTGGTTGGTGCCGCCCGGTCCATCGCTGCGGCCGATGGCATGCACCAGGGCTACCCCGTCACGCACCAGGCAACGCGCCACGGTATCGAAGAATTCCTGGAAATGGCCAACGCCGACATGCTCGAACATGCCTACGGAAACAATCCGGTCGAATTTTTCCGTGACCCCGCGATAGTCCTGCAGCTCGAACCGCACCCGGTCCGACAGTCCCTCGGCGGCGGCGCGGGCCCGTGCCTCCCGCAACTGTTCTTCCGACAAGGTCACGCCGGTGACGATGGCGCCGTATTCCCTGGCGAGGGTCAGGGCCATGCCGCCCCAGCCGGAGCCGATGTCGAGCACGCGCAGGCCTGGCCGGTTCAGGCACAGCTTGGCGGCGATGTGACGCTTCTTGGCCACCTGCGCTTCTTCCAGGGTCTCATCGCCCCGGGGGAAATAAGCACAGGAGTATTGCCGGTCCCGGTCGAGGAACAGGCTGTAGAGCCGGCCATTGAGATCGTAATGATGCGCGACATTGCGGCGGGCGCGTCCGGCGGGATTGTATTGATCGAGACGACGCCGGAGCGCGCTGACCTGCTCGCGCAGGCGAAGCACCGGGTGGGCGACCGGGTTGTTGTCCCGATTGGTCAGCAGTACGTCGAGAAGATCGTATAGACGACCGTCCTCCACGACGAGTTGGCCGTCCATATAGGCCTCGCCCGCCGCGAGCGAGGGATTAACGATAAGTCTTCGGATCGTTCGGTTGTCGCGCAGGCGCATCGCGGCACGGGGTCCGCCGTCGTCGGCGCCGTAGTTGGTCTGAGATCCATCGGGCCAGCCCACCGTAAGCCGGCCAAAAGTTACAAATCGCCGCAGAATCGCATCGAGGACAGTCCGCATCGTTCCGACCCACTCTCCTGGCCCGAAATGGGACTGTAAGAATGGCGCAACAATGCGGGGTTAGTCAAAGTGCCCCGAGGCTGATTCTTCCGTTGCGTGACGGAAAAGATGCACTCGGCCGAATATGCCCTCAGCCGACCAGGGGGCTGTCGCCTTCGAAGATGGACTCCGCGGTCGGCACCTGTTCGTCGTCCGCATCATCGGGTTCGCCGGTTGCCCGCTCCCCGCGTGCCTGGCGTTCGGCTTCTTCCGGGCTGCGGGCAACATTCACCGTGACCGGAATGGAAACCTCCGGATGTAATGATACGCGGATTTTGGCCAGACCAAGGCTCTTGATTGGGTGCTCCAGGATCACCTGCGAGCGATTGATGGTTAGTCCACCCTGGGTGCAGCCGTCGGAGATGTCCTTCGCGGACACTGAGCCATAGAGGCTGCCGGACTCACCCGCCTGGCGGATGATGACAATCGCCATGCCGCTGACCCGCTCGGCCAGCCGCTCCGCTTCCTCGCGGCGCTTGATATTCTGCGCCTCGAGCTGGGCCCGTTGCTGCTCGAAGCGCGCACGGTTGTCCTTGCTGGCACGGAGTGCCTTCTTCTGCGGCAGAAGGAAGTTGCGGGCGTAACCCGGCTTCACTTTCACCACATCGCCCATTTGCCCCAGCTTCTCGATACGCTGGAGCAGGATCAGTTCGACGGCGGCCATGAAAGTGGCTCCTCAGGCGACGATATAGGGCAGCAGCGCCAGGAAACGCGCGCGCTTGATGGCCACGGCGAGTTCGCGCTGCTTCTTGGCGGACACGGCGGTGATGCGGCTGGGCACGATCTTGCCACGCTCCGACAGGAAGCGGGACAGCAGGCGCACATCCTTGTAGTCGATCTTCGGCGCATTGGGACCGGAGAACGGGCAGGATTTGCGACGGCGGTAGAACGGCCGGCGGGCACCAACGGCGGCGCGCCGGGCGGCGGGATTTACTTCGGTATCTGACATGACTGACTATTCCTCGATTCCGGCACGGAAGTCTTCGCGAACGAAGTCGTCGCGGGCACGGAATTCCTCGCGATCGTCGAAGCCGCGACGGCGGCCGCTCTCGAACCGGCCGGCCGGCTTGGGTCCGCGGAAGCTGCGCTCGCGTTCGTCGGACTTGCGCGACAGGATGGCCGACGGATTGGCGTCGATCTCGGTGATGCGCACGGTCATGAAGCGCAGGATGTCTTCGTTCAGGCCGAGCTTGCGCTCCATTTCGGTGACGAAGGCTGGCTTGGCGTCGAGGCCCAGCAGCATGTAGTGGCCCTTGCGGTTCTTCTTGATGCGGTATGCGAGGCCGCGCAGGCCCCAATACTCCCGCTTCTTGACCGAGCCGCCGTCAGCCTCGAGTTCGGTGCCGATCTCGTCGGCGACAGCCTCGACCTGTTGCTGCGTGACGTCGTTCCGTGCGATCAGCACGGTTTCGTAAAGCGGCATGGATGAACCCCCTATGGCTTGTCTCCGCCCACGATCCGATCCGGCCGATGCCTGATCCGATCTGTCTCCACAATGGAAATCGGGCATAGCCGGGTGCGATGCCGTCGCCCCCGGCAGGGAAGGGCGGGCTTGAAGCATGGAACGCCACCGATTGCAACCGGCGAATGTCGAAACGCGGGCGGCTGAAACGTCAATGCAGCGGCGGGCTATGGTGCCGCCGCTTTTTCAGGGAAATTTCACATGCAGTACATGGTGCTGATCTACGTGAACGAAGCCGCGATGGCAGCGGCGTCGGAGGCCGACATGGGCAAGATGATGGCGGCCTATGGCGCCTACAGCGAGGCGATGGTCAAGGCGGGAGCGATGGTCGCCGGCAACCGTCTGCATCCGTCAACCGCGGCCAGCACGGTGCGTTCGGTCGGCGGCAAGACGCAGGTGCTGGACGGCCCGTATGCCGAGACCAAGGAGCAACTGGGCGGCTTCTATATCGTCGAGGCGCCTGACCTGGACGGCGCGTTGTCCTGGGCGGAGCGGTGCCCGGGGGCCGCCACCGGAGCGGTCGAAGTGCGCCCGATCTGGGCGATGTGAGCGAGGCCAGTCGTACCGCCGAGGCGGTGGCGCGAGCGAGCTATGGCAAACTGCTCGCCTACGTTGCCGCCAGGACTGGCGATGTGGCGGGGGCGGAGGACGCATTGTCCGATGCCTTCGCCACAGCGCTGGCCGATTGGCCGGTCCGCGGTGTGCCCGATAATCCGCAGGCGTGGCTGCTGACCGTGGCACGGCGCCGGCTGATCGACGCCGCTCGACGCGACCGCACCAACCAGGCGGCGAGTGCCCATCTGCGGCTGCTGGCGGATGAGATCGAGGTGGGCGCGATGCAGGAAGGAGCGGTCCCGGACGAACGGCTGGCGCTGATGTTCGTCTGTGCCCACCGGGCGATCGATCCCGCGATACGGGCGCCGCTGATGCTGCAGACGGTGCTCGGGCTGGATGCGGCGACGATCGCGTCGGCGTTTCTGACCGCGCCGGCGGCCATGGGCCAGCGACTGGTGCGCGCCAAGGCCCGGATCAGATTGGCGGGTATCGCTTTCCGGCTGCCCGAGCAGGGCGACCTGCGGGAGCGTGTGCAGGCCGTGCTGGACGCGATCTATGCGGCCTTTGGCACCGGCTGGGCCGAGCGGGACGGCGCCGAGCCGCGGCTGCGGGACCTGACGCGGGAGGCAATATGGCTGGGCAGACTGGTGGTTTCGCTGCTGCCCGAGGAGCCGGAGGGCCTCGGTCTGCTGGCGCTGATGCTCTACGCCGAATCCCGCCGCCACGCTCGGCGTAACGCCGCCGGCGATTATGTGCCGCTGGACCGGCAGGCGGTCGACGCCTGGGACGACGCACTGATCGAGGAAGCCGAGACGCTGCTGATGCGAGCCGGTTCACTAGTCGCCGGGGGAGCCGCGGTGGGGCGGTTTCAGCTCGAGGCGGCGGTGCAGTCGGCGCACGTGGTCCGGCGGCGGACCGGGCGGTCGGACTGGCCCGCGATTGTCAGGTTGTACGATGCACTGGTGCCGTTGACCGGGTCGCCGGTGGTGGCGATCAACCGCGCGGTCGCGGTGGCGGAGACAGCGGGAGCGGCGGCGGGCCTGGCGCAGTTGGACGATTTGGCCAATGACCCGCGGCTGGCCAGTTACCAGCCGTACTGGGCGGCCCGCGCTGGGTTGTTGGCGCGGAACGGTGAGGCGACCGAAGCGCGCGCAGCTTACCGGCTGGCGATTGGGCTGGAGGCTGATCCGGCGGTTCGCCGTTTCCTTGACGGTCGACTGGCTGCTCTGGGCTAAGCGCCTGCAGGGGGAATAACTGCCGCAAGCGAGGCACAGTCGCCTCATCGTGTCATGGCCGGTGCAGGCCGGCCACCCACGAATTTGCCGAGACCAGCACTGCAAGTCGTGGGTGGTCCGCCTCCGCGGGCCATGACACGGATGGGACGGCGGTGCGCCACACCAACCGATTCGGTTATTTCGCAACGGGCCCTAAACTGATTTCGCGGGCTGCATGTCTGGCCTCAAGCGGCCCGTCAGCAGCGTTCTGGTGTACGATCCATTACGCTGTCGATGGTGATTGTGCGGGGGCCGAGCTGGGGTTGCACGCGCATTCCGTATCGCACGGCGGTCATGCAGGTCTGCACATTGGGGCACCCGTCGACCACGGCCAGGCACTCAAAGCAGGCGCCCATCATGCAGAACGGGCCCCTTGCTGATCCCGTCACCGGCGTTGTCCGGGTAGCCGCGATGCCGGCGGCGAGCAGTGCAACGGCGACAGTGTCGCCAGGGCGGGCGGGAATTTCCTGTCCCTCGAAGAAGATCTTCAGGGTTAGCTCAGTTTGACCCAACCACGCCGGCCGTTGCAGCATCGACACGTCAGTCCCTGTCAGTCGTCCGCCGTTCCCTTGGGCAACTTCTTTTCGGTGATATTGGCGTACAGTGCGACACCGTAAGGGATTGCCGCGTCATTGAAATCGTAAAGATGGTTGTGCAGCGCGGCGGAATCGCCGTTGCCGAGGTTGATGTGGGCCCCGGGCACCTTCTCCATCATGAAGCTGAAATCCTCCGATCCCATTCCCGGCGGCCCGTCGCGCCGGACGTTCGCTTCGCCCACGAGTTCGGCCGCCGCGTCACCGTAGGCGACCGCCTCGTTCTCATTGTTCACCATGGGCGCGAAGATGACGCGGAAATCCAGTGTTGCTTCGGCCCCGAACCCGGCGGCGAGACTGGTGGCGAGGCGCCTCATGTTGTGCTCGATCGTCGCCATGATCTCGCGCTTCATGGTGCGCACAGTGCCAGCCAGCACGGCGTGCTGTGGGATCACGTTGTAAGCGTCGCCGGCCTGGATGCGGGTGATACTGAGCACCGCGGTGTCCTGCGCGGAGATGTTACGGGAGACGATGGATTGCAGCGCCGTGCCGAGGTGGCAGGCGACGACAATGGGATCGATGCCTTGCTGCGGGTGGGCACCGTGGGCGCCCTTGCCAGTGATGGTGATGTCGAAGAAGGCGCCGCCGGCAGCGCGGGCATTGGGACCGGTTATGAAACGGCCTACCGGCAGGCCGGGCCGGTTGTGCATGCCGTAGACGTAGTTGCAAGGGAAACGTTCGAACAGGCCGTCTTCCAGCATTGCCAGCGCGCCGCCGACGCCTTCCTCGGCTGGCTGGAAGATGAAGTTGACGGTGCCGTTGAAGTTGCGGGTCTCCGCCAGGTATTTCGCCGCACCCAGCAGCATGGTGGTGTGGCCGTCGTGACCGCAGGCATGCATGCGGCCGGGGTTCTGGCTGGCATGCGGCAGGTTGGTCGCCTCCAGAATCGGCAGCGCGTCCATGTCGGCGCGCAGACCGACGGCATCCTGACCGTTGCCGTTGCGCAGCACGCCCACGACCCCGGTCTTGCCGACGCCGCGATGGACCTCGATCCCCCATTCCTCCAGCTTGCGGGCCACCAGATCGGCGGTGCGATACTCCTCCAGGCCAAGTTCCGGATGGGCGTGGATGTCGCGGCGAATGGCCGACAGCTCAGGCTGGAAGGACCGGGCGCGATCGAGGGCGGACTGGGACATGAAGGTGGCTCCTGGAACTGATTCGATTTACTCGGCCGTGCCCTTCGGCAGTTTCTTTTCGGTAATTGTGGCGTACAATGCGACTCCGTAAGGGATCGCGTCATCGTTGAAGTCGTACCTGTCGTTGTGCACCGGCGCGCTGGTGCCGTTGCCGAGCAGGATGTGCGCGCCGGGGACGTGTTCCATCATGAAGCCGAAATCCTCGGACGCCATCAGCGGGGGCGCGTCTCGTTGCACATTCTGCTCGCCTACCAGTTCGGCGGCCGCGTCGGCATAGGCGGTGGCCTCGCGGTCGTCGTTCACGACCGGCGCGAAGAGAAAGCGAAAATCGAGTTCGGCCTGTGCCTCGAAACCGGCGGCAAGGCTGGTCGCGAGGCGCCGCATGTTTTGCTCGATCATCGTCATGACCTCGCGCTTCATGGTGCGCACCGTGCCGGCGAGGACGGCGTGCTGCGGGATCACATTGTAGGCGTCGCCACTCTCGATACGGGTGATGCTGAGCACCGCGGAGTCCTGCGCGGAGATGTTACGGGACACAATCGATTGCAGCGCGGTGCCGATGTGGCAGGCGATGAGGACGGGGTCGACGCTGTGATGCGGATGCGCTCCGTGCGCGCCCTTGCCGGTGATGGTAATGTCGAAAAAGCCGCCGCCGGCGAAACGGACCCCCGGGCTGGTGGAGAACCGGTTGACCGCCTCCCCGGGCCAGTTATGCATGCCGTAGACGTAGTTGCAGGGGAAACGTTCGAACAGGCCGTCGGCCAGCATTGCCTGCGCGCCGCCGATGCCTTCCTCGGCCGGCTGGAAGATGAAGTTGACGGTGCCGTTGAAGTTGCGGGTTTCCGCGAGGTATTTCGCCGCACCCAGCAGCATGGTGGTGTGGCCGTCGTGCCCGCAGGCATGCATGCGTCCGGGGTTCTGACTGGCGTATGGCAGGTTGGTCGCTTCCTGGATCGGCAGCGCGTCCATGTCGGCGCGCAGGCCGACGGCATCCTGACCGTTGCCGTTGCGCAGCACGCCCACGACCCCGGTTTTGCCGACGCCGCGATGGACCTCGATCCCCCATTCTTCCAGTTTGCGGGCCACCAGGTCGGCGGTGCGGTGTTCCTCCAGCCCAAGTTCCGGATGGGCGTGGATGTCGCGGCGGATAGCCGACAGCTCAGGCTGGAAGGCGCGGGCGCGATCGAGCGCGGACTGGGACATGAGGGCTCCTGGCGTAACGGTCGGCGTCAACATAACACGCGGCGGTTGGCTGGCCAGGGTGGTCACGTCGCGCCGCACTTGCAATCCGGCGGCGTGCGCGCTGTTGTTGTCGTTCGAGGCTGGATAAGGTAGCGTGAATGATGCCGGCACCATGTATCTGAACGCCTTCGCATCGGGCCAGCAACCGATGGACATGAGCACGACCGACGAGTTTCGGAGCTTGCTGGCCAGCGCCGCCGATCTGGGAATCCCGCATAAGCCTGATGTGCCCTATTGGTCCGGCAACATCGTGCTGCGGCAGATGCGGTTTCATTACCTGGAGTGGGGTGCGCCGGATGCGCCGCCGATCGTGCTGCTGCACGGTGGACATCAGTCGGCGCATTCATGGGACCTTGTCAGCCTGCATCTGGCGAGCCGGTACCGGGTGTTGGCGCTGGACCAGCGTGGACATGGCGACAGTGAGTGGGCGCGGGACGTGACCTACTCCAACCATGAGATGTCGCTGGATGCCGAAACGTTTATCGCGGCGATGGGGTTGCGGCGGCCGATCCTGATTGGCCATTCGATGGGTGGCCGCAATGCGATGCTGCTGACGCGACGTAATCCGTCGGCGTTGGGCGCACTGGTTGTTGTCGATGTGGGACCGGAACTGTCCGAGAAGGGCCGAGCGGCGATCGCCGGATTCGTGCAGGCGGCGCAGGAATTTGATGACCTGGAGCATTTCGTGCGGGCGGTGCGGCAGTATGATCCGTATCGCTCCCGCGAGCACATCGAGCGGACGGTGAAATACAACATGCTGGAACGGGCGGACGGCAAGTTCGTCAGCAAGTGCGATTCCACTCCGCGCCGGCTGGGTCTGGTTCGCGGCAGCGGGCCGCTGGAGAACATTACGCTCGAGGATGCCGCCGGTTTCGACCTGCCGGTGCTGCTGCTGCGCGGTGCGAACTCGAATATTCTGGCGGCGGACGCGGCGGAGCGGTTTGCGGCGGCGCTGCCGCGCGGGATGCTGGTGACCGTCCCTGATTGCGGCCATAATGTGCATGGCCAGAACACCAGGGGCTTTATCGATGCGCTGGCGGCGTTCCTGGAAGGTGATCGCCTGGGCTGTCGCGAAACGGCCGCTTGAACAAGGTGGGATGAAGCAATGACCGGGATCAGTCATCGGACTATCGAAACGAACGGCATCCGGATGCACGTGGCTGAACAGGGAATCGGTCCGCTGGTGATCCTGTGCCACGGCTTCCCGGAGTCCTGGTATTCTTGGCGGCATCAGATCGAGGCTCTATCGGCCGCCGGGTTCCGCGTCGTGGCGCCCGATATGCGCGGCTATGGACAAACCGAAAGCCCTGAGGCCATCGACCAGTTCACGCTGTTGCATCTGATCGGTGATATCATCGGATTGGTGGATGCGCTGGGTGCCGAAACAGCGGTTGTCGCCGGCCATGACTGGGGCGCGCCGGTGGCGTGGCATGCTGCCTTGTTACGTCCGGACCAATTCCGCGGCGTAATCGGATTGAGCGTTCCGTACCGGCCTCGCGGGTCCGTCCGCCCGTCAAGCGTGATGCCCCAGACAGCGGATGCGGTGTTTTATCAGCTTTACTTTCAGCCACCGGGCGTGGCCGAGGCCGAGCTGGAACATGATGTTCGCGCATCGATCCGCAGTGTGCTGCTTTCAATCGCGGGCGAGGCACCCGCGCGCCCGAGCGGCGGACCCATCGCGGACAATTTCAGCATGATCCCACGCGCTGGCGGACTGCGCGGCCGTATCGACAGAGATACCCGGGATGCTACCCCGCTGCCCGGCTGGATCACCGACGCCGACATCGATTTCTACGCCGCCGAGTTTTCCCGTGCCGGGTTCCGCGGTGGGTTGAACTGGTATCGTAACATCGATCGCAACTGGGAGCTTCTGGCGCCTTTCGCGGGCGCTCGCGTCCACATTCCGGCGCTGTATGTCGCGGGCGAGCGCGATCTGGTCCTAGGGTTTCCTGGGGCGGCGGATTTCATTGCGAATCTACCGCGATTCGTGCCCCAGCTTCGCCAAACGATGCTTCTTCCCGGCTGCGGCCACTGGACACAGCAGGAGCGGCCGCGCGAGGTCAACGAGGCGATGATTGGCTTTCTCAATTCGTTATGAGTTGGGCGCGCTGGTGATGAGACGTAGCAAATGAAACGGGATGCACGCGGGTTGGAACTGTCCACCGACAGTGTGCAATCCGCCCTGCTGTTCGATCGCGCGGTGGAGCACTATCTGAAATATCACGTCGACACCATGGCCCTGGTGAACGAGGCGCTCGCGGCCGATCCGGGTTTTGTCATGGGGCACTGCCTCAGAGGCTATCTGATGCTGGCAGGTGCCAACCCGGCGCACCGCCGAGCGGTGGCGGCCAGTCTTGGCGCGGCGGAGGCTGGGGGTGCGGTGGTTACGGTACGTGAACGGCTTCACGTCGCGGCACTGTCGGCTTGGTACCGGGGTGCGCTTGGGCAGGCGTTCTCGATCTGGCACGAAATCCTCGATGCCTGGCCGATCGATCTGCTTGCGGTTCGAATCAGCGACGCCACGCATTTCCGCTTTGGGCACACACAGACGGTGCTGGAACAGGCGGACCGCCTCGCCCTAGCGTGGTCGGCCGAACTTCCTGGATACGACTGCTTCCAGTGCGTCTGGGCCTTTGCCCACGAGGAAGCCGGGGACACGGCGGGCGCCGAGCGCGCGATCGATAGCGCGTATGAGAATGATCCGAGGAATTTCTTTGCTCATCATGTCAAG
Source organism: uncultured Alphaproteobacteria bacterium (assembly GCA_963758415.1). GTDB lineage: Bacteria > Pseudomonadota > Alphaproteobacteria > Acetobacterales > Acetobacteraceae > Rhodopila. The sequence goes on from CAVWVL010000004.1 coordinate 214,787, forward strand.
GCGCATATTCTCGAAATGGAGAGCCGACCGCGCGAGGGCAATGACTGGCTTGCCGCGCAGACGGGCTATTGGCCCATCGGCAACAATCTCGTGCATCACTTGTGGTGGCACCGGGCGCTGATGCAGCTCGATCTGGGCGAACGGGAGGCGGTGCTAGGTAGTTACGATGCAAACATCCGCAATCTCGACGCGCCGCTGACGAAAGCCGCACCGGATCAGTTCAACGATCTGCAGAATGCGACCGCGCTGCTGTGGCGGCTGGAGCAGATGGGGCTGGACGTTGGGCATCGCTGGGACGAACTGGCGGACAAGGCCGAGGCGCGGATTGGCGACAGCGCGTATCTGCTGTTGCCGCCGCATCTGATGCTCGCTCTCGCGGCGACTGGCCGGGACGATGCAGGGGCGCGGTTCCTGGCTGCGTTGCGCGAACAGGCCGGCGATCCATCCCGATGGGATGCGGCGGCAATTGGCGACGTTGTCTTGCCTGTGTGCGAAGCCGAGCTGGCGCATCGCCGAGGGCGCCATGCGGAGGTCGTTTCCTTGTTGCAGCCCCGTCTGGATCAAATCCGCCTGCTTGGCGGCAGCAACGCTCAACGTGATCTGTTTCGTCAGATACTTGTTGACTCGGCGATGAAGGCGGACCGCCGCGACGTCGTTGCCGCAATGATCGCCGAGGAGACCGCAACTCACACCGTAGCGCCATCGCAACGAGCGGGCTATGCCAACGTGGCACGATGGCTGATGTAAGGGAGAACGAGTTCATGCCGGCAATCGAACGATGGATGCTGGAGGGCCAACCAGAGCCGGTCAGCCATTACTGTCATGTGACCAAGGCGGGCAACCTGATCTGGGTCTCGGGGACAGTCGGAGTCGCCGCGGACGGCACCATACCGGACGGCGTGGTGGAACAGTTCGAGGTCGCCATTGCCAACATGGATGCCTGCCTGAAGGCGGTTGGTGCTGGCTCGGAACATGTTGTGAAGGTGGTGGTCTATCTGACGGACATCGATGACCGAGCAAAAATCAATCCGGTTCGGCAGCGATATTTCGGCGAGCATCGTCCGGCCTCGACCTTGGTCGAGGTCTCCGCGCTGGTTCTGCCGGGCCTCAAGGTGGAGATCGAGGCACAGGCCGTGCTGCCGTAGGCGTGACGCAGGCTAAGCGGCGAGAAGCAGAATCTCTCGTAGCTGGGCTGGTCCATCGATTTGGCGTGGATTTCTTGGCACCCAGGGTGTCGCCATCGCCTTTTCAGCGATCAGGTCAATGTTCTCCGGTCCGATATTTACCGCCGACAGGCTGCGCGGCATGCCGAGGCCACCGATGAAGTCGTCCAACAGGGCGCCGGCATCTTCTCCCGGGTGCCCCATCGCGGCCGCCACCATCGCCTGACGCTCGGCGTTGGCAGATTTGTTCCAACGCATGACCGCCGGCAACATGATGCAGGACGTGTGGCCATGGGGGATATCGAACACGGCGCCGAGCACGTAGCCGATACCGTGGCTTGCGCCCATGGGGACACCGGTGGCCAATGGACCCATCGAAAGCCATGACCCGATCTGGCAATCCAGGCGAGCCTGCAAATCCGCAGGATCCGCCTTGACCCTGCGCAGACCGCTTACCAGCAGGGCGAGGCCGCGGAGCGCCTGCGCATCGGCATAGGGATGTGCCTCACGCGAACAGATTCCCTCGACGCAATGATCTACCGCGCGAATACCGGTCGACAGGAACAGCCACTCCGGGGTGTGAACGGTGATCGCCGGATCGAGGATGACCGCGGCCGGAATGATACGCGGGTGACGAAACATCTCCTTGACCCGGGACCGCTCATCGGCAACGCCGGCGATCGCGCTGAACTCGCCGGCGGATAATGTGGTTGGCACGGCTATCTGGCGCACCGTCGGTGGCTTGCATGGCGGCGGACCCATCGTTCCGTCGGGAGCCTTGACCGGGCGCAGCGTGTCCAGCGCCTGCTCGGAACGAATATCGTTCGCCAGACACAACTGCACAGCCTTGGCGGCGTCGGTGATCGACCCCCCGCCAACCGTTACGATCAGATCGGCCCTGGCGGCGCGGGCCATCTCGGCAGCCTGGATCACGGCAGCGCGAGGGGTGTGGGGCGCCATACGGTCGAACACGGCGGCACAGGTATTTCCCAGCGCGGATCGGATGCGTTCAATCTCCTTAGTCTCGCGCTGCAATGTGCCGCTCACCATTAGGAACACCCGCTCGGCCTCCGCGCGACGGGCCAGATCGGCCACGGCTTGTGCCGCGGGCTTGCCAAATATCACTTCATCCATCTGACTGAAGACGACGTGGCCGCTGGTTGTCATAGCGCGCTCCTGTGCCTGGTTCCCGGAGGTTGAGTATAACCGGGTCGGGCCTCGGCGCCTAAATCCGGCCGCGCCGGGGAGATGCTCGGCACGGACGGGGGCAGCGAAGCCGGTGGCCTGCCACGACGCGCACCGATGCGCTATTCTCGCGTCATGGCCTCAGATGTCCGCACATCCGTCACGCTCACCCGTTCAGAGGCCAGACAGATTTGGCTGCGGGCGCAGCGACTGGACGAGCCCGGGTTATTCGGCCCGGGAGCCGAGGCGGTGGCCAGGGCGGTTGACCACCTTGGTTACGTTCAGATCGATACCATCAACGTGATTGAGCGCTGCCATCATCACATCCTGTGGACACGAATCCCGGACTACGCGCGCCAGCATCTCCACCAGGCATTGAGCGTGGACAAGACTATCTTCGAGTACTGGACGCACGCTTTGTCTTACGTGCCAAGCAAGGACCTCCGCTTCTTTCTACCGGCGATGAGGCGTTACCGCCGCTCGCCCAAAAGCTGGTTCAGTGCGGTGAAGCAAGAAGATTTGCGCAGAGTCGTTGCACTTGTCCGGGACGGCGGTGCGCTGTCGATTCGCGATATCGATGAAGACCTGCTGGTCGAAAAGGAGCATCCCTGGGCCAGCCGAAAGCCATCAAAGCGGGCACTGCAACTTGCGTTCTTCACCGGAGCGCTGACCGTCAGCGCGCGGTCCGGCATGGTCAAGACATACGAACTGACGGAGCGGCATTTTGGCTGGGAAGAGCGGCCGAAAGCGGCCTCCGCGCAGCAGGTCACGGCCTACCTGCTCGATCGCGCGCTGCGGTCACAAGGCGTGATAAGCCTCGATTCGGCGTGTCATCTTGAGGCGAGTGCGAAGCCGCAGGTCCGGCGCCTGATCGAATCGAGGGTCCGCCGAAAGCAGTTGTTGCCGGTGGTGATCGAGGGAGCGGGGAAACAGGAGCACTGGGTAGCGCCGGAGGTGCTCGACAGTCTGTCACCAGCGCCGCCGGAGATGATCCACCTGCTGTCGCCATTTGATCCACTGATCATTCAAAGGAAGCGGCTGCAACTTTTCTTCGAATATGACCATCGCTTCGAGGCCTATGTCCCAAAGGAGAAGCGACTGCTTGGCTATTTCGCGCTACCTGTGCTGATCGGCAACGAGATCGTTGCAGCCATCGACCTGAAGGCGGACCGTGAGAAGCAGAAGCTTCTGGTGCAGCAATGGACCTGGGTGGGCCGCGGCTCGGACCGATCGCACAAGGCAAGAATCGAGGAGGCACTGCACAGTTTCAGCAAGTTTCAGTTCGACCGCTAGTTCGCGATGCGCCAGGGAGATCGATCGCCCCAGCGCATCAGCGCGTCGGTTGCCCATACCGGCGATTTATCCTGATGGCAGACGTTGCACGCATTCGGGACTTTCAGACTTTCGGTCCGGTCTGGATAGACGAAGTGGAACGTGTGACTGCTGACGTTCACGTCGGCAATGGTTTGCTCGATCTTCGGCATGTGACAGGCGATACACTGACTGCCCGGGCTGTCCTCGGGGTGATGTGTATGTTGGCCGATCGTTGCGGTGTGCGGGCCATTCTGCGAATTTGGTCCGTGGCAGGTCAGGCAGACAGTGCTGGCGGGTTGGCGCAGCATGGCATCGTTCTCCGAGCCGTGCGGATCGTGGCAACTGAAGCATGTGACGCCGCGGGCGTACATCAGACTGGTGACAAAGTCGTTGCCCTGCATGCGGTTCTTGTGCGCGGTCCCGTCGGCGAAGTGGGTGAACGTCGTTTCTCCAAGCTTATGGTCCTCGAGCTTCCAGAAATCCTTGAGACTGCCCCCGACATGAAAACCCACCGGCCAGTCATAGTAGTTGCCGTTGATCGGATTCTTGAGGGGCTGCCCTTGAGAATGACACTGGATGCAGGTGTCGTTGGCATGCACGTAGTCGAGCCGAGCCGGATTTATGATCGTGTCTCGGACCGGCTTGTCAACGTGCGCGCTACCGGGCCCGTGGCAACGCTCACATCCGACATTCCATTCCGTGACGGTCTTGGTTGCAATGTCATAGTTCACGGAGTGACAACCGTCGCATAGCGGGCCGGTGGGGCGGGCTGCATTGGCGGCCGGATAAAACGGCACCCACCAGTCAGTCCCGTTGGCCACAAAGTATTTTCGCCACATCTTGTGGGTGACGTCCCATTGCGCGGGCAACGGAAAGAAATCATCGCCCACTTTCTGGAAGTACCGCTGCTTCCACTTGCTGCCATAGGTGAAGGCTATGTCATCCTTGGTGAAAGTGACGATCGGATCGGGCTTCGATAGATCCGGGATGATGGCGTCGGGATGCTCTTTCGGATCGAGAACGACATTCGCCATCCGTGTCTTCTTCCAATGGTCGAAAATTGTTGTGTGGCACGACTGGCAGGCAGCGGAGCCGACATAGTGGGCAGCCGGAGTTGCCGCGGCCGGCGGCGTAACCGCGGCAACGCTGGGCAAATTGCGCAGGTAGGCGACGAGCTGCCAAATCCGCTCGTCGGGCATCGACCAGGCCGGCATGCCGGTGTTTCGTATGCCATTGCGAATGTGATAGAAAATCTCACCGTCTGTCATCGCCATGACATTCATCGAGCGTAGAACCGTTGGCCTTGGATACTGTCCAGCGCCGATCTCGGTTTTTCCGCTGCCGTCGTAGGCGTGGCAGATCTCGCACTTTTGCCTGAACAAGTCCTGCCCGGCCGCAAGATCGGCGGCGTCGTGGCCAAGTGGATTGACGCGCGCCTTGTCCGCGGCCGGCACGCTTGCCTGCAACAGCCAGGTGGCGATTGCGACCTCGGCCGCGGGCGGGTCATTCCGCGCGCTCGACAAGCCGGGCAAGAACGACCGGTAGAGCGCAGCCATCACGAGGGCGGTGGCGACGACCACGACGACGGGGACCATGACCAGGATACGGCGGCGCTGCGACATCACGATAACCGGATCACGCCGACGACCAGGGGAGCAGAACGATCTTGCCACCGAGGCCGCCGGCATCGATGCGGGCATGGACCTGGCTTGCCGCCGCCAGCGGCAGGCGATCGACGACCACGGGATGAATGGCGCCGTCGCGCAGCAGTTCGAACAGGGTCATCATGTCGGCGGTGAATTCCTGGGGGTGCGCCAACCGGCGGGAGGTGACGCTGTAGAACATTGCGCGACGATCGCGGAACAGGAAGCTTAGCGCGCCCCACAGTTTTAGCCGAGCCATGCCAAGTCCTGCGGCGAGCATGGTTTCGCGGCCGATTGCCATGGTTTGCGCGCCATAGCCGACGAGAAGCCCACCTGGCGCGAGGCAAGCGAACGAGCGGTTGAAATGGGCGCCGCCGATTGGATCGAAAGCGATATCAACGCCGGCGCCTCCGGGGCGCGCGTCGGTAAGCCGGCGCACGGCGGCGACAAAGTCATCGTTGCGATAGTCGATGGCGGTGGCGCCGAATCTCCTGACCACCGGCAGGTTTGCTGTCGAGCAGGTGCCGATTGCCGTCAGGCGAAAGTGGCGGGCGAGGTCGAGCAGCGCGGTTCCGACGGTGCCCGAGGCGCCTACCACGAGGATCGTCGCGCCGGGCAGCAGGCGTCGGCAACGGGTGAGCAACTGGAAGGCGGTGAGATACGCGAGCGGGAGGCACACGACTTCGGCTGGATCCAAGCCGTCCGGGACAGGCAAGAGGTCGCGCGCGGGGCGGATCGCATATTGTGCATAGCCGCCGGTGACGCACAGATCGGCGACCATCTGACCCTGGTGAGGCGAAACGACGCCCGGGCCAGTCTTCTCGACGATGCCGACGATTTCGTAGCCGGGCGTGAACGGCGGCTTACCCTTGAAGTCGGGATAGCGGCCGCGCCGGAGCATCGTGTCGGTGAAGCCGGTGCCGGCGGCGAGGACCTTGATGCGGACCTCGTCCGGGCCGGGATCAGGGACAGTGGCCTGTTCCACGAGTTCCAGGACTTCAGGACCACCGAACCTGGCGATACGGATGTGCTGCCACGACATGATTGCACCTAATACCGCTGCCCGACGGATCGACCGGCAGAACCGCGCGCGGGAAAACCTTGTCGTGATCTAGCCGATAGAAGTAGTCAATCGCGAGCCGTTCGGCCAAGTTCAATCACCGATCAGTCTCTATACATAACGACCAGGAAACGGTCAAACACGTGCTCGTCGATGCCCTCGTTGATCTTCATCCCGAAGCTCTCAGTGCCCGGTGCGCGCGACGGCTGCCGAGTTGACGCGGGTTCAGCAGCGGGACGCCATGAGTGGGACAGCGATGCAGCGGCTGCGCCTGTTGGCGGAAGAGGCCCGCGATCTCGCGGTGTATTACGGCCTGCGAGGCTTGCCCACCGAGGTCTGCTCCGATCTTGGCGCCAGGCTGGGGCTGTCCTTTGGCCGTCGCGACCATCCGCTGGCCGAGGCGCGCAGCCGACTGGTGCTGGCGCAACTCCGTCCCGAGCTTGCCGACCCGGCCCTGCTGGAGGCGGCGATGACCGAGCTATGGCGGAACACGGGCCGGACCTATGCGGAATTTTCCCTGTTGCGGCGGATTGTTCGGGAAGGCCGGGTGACACAGTCCGATCCCGTGCTGTTGAATTCGGTCATTGCCGACCCTCGCCCGTTGATCCTGTGCTTCCTGCACCTGGGTAACTGGGAGGTGCTGGGACAGCAAATCGGGCAGATCCTGCCGGGCCGGGTGGGTGCCATTGTCCTGCCGCCGGCCAGCCGCGCGCATTCGCTACTGGTCCGTAACAGACGGCGACATCTGCCGATGGATTTTTTCGAGGTCAATCGTCATGTGTGGCGCGTCGCGGGGCTGCGTCTGCGGCAGCCCGGCGGAGTGCTGTGGCTTGCCGGGGATGAGGCGCATAATGGACGGGTGTTCGCGCCGTTTCTTGGCCGCCCGCCGGTGGTGGACGGCAATCTCGGCAAGATGGTCCGGCTGGCCAGCTCGACCGGCGCCCGGATTCTGCCCATTTACGCCGAACGGCAACCGGGTGTGCGCTTCGTGGTGCATGCACTGCCGCAGATCGAGGTGGTCGCCGACCGCCGTGATGCCCAGGCGATCCTGGAGGCGGTCGTGCAGCTCGATGCGCTGCTCGACCCGATCGTGCGACGCCTGGCGGAACAATGGTATATGGCGATCGAGTTCGGTTACGACGTGAAGGCGTAGTCTCGCGGGCTTTCATTCCGGTGCGAGGTTCTGGGCGGTTACCCGTCCGGTCAGCCAGTTCACGTTCACGGCGATGCGTGCGCCGGCGGAAGCCAGCACGATGATGCCCCCGGACGCCTCGCCGTCCGGGGTGAAGATGACCTCGGCCGGCGTGAGGCTTTCGCCCGGAGGCAGGAAGCGGCGGGGGGCGCCATCGAGCGTGAAGCCGGCCGCGTCGGTGACGACCGCCACGTTGCGGTCCTGCACGATCGCCTGAGACCTGGCCAGCCGAAGGGTCGCGGTCAGCGCCCGCTGCGTCGCGTCGAGATCAAGGCCGGCGCTGTGCCAGGGTCGCCGCACCAGAACCAGACCGGAGATCAGGCCCATGATGGTGATCACCACGATCATTTCCATCAGCGTAAAGCCATGGGTTCGCCGGCGGGCCGGTTGGGCGGTCACCTTAGGTCGCGAACCACGAAGCCGGACTGCACGATCCGAATCTCGAAATCGTGCGCGACGCACTGCCGGATGGGCTGCTCACCGAAACGAGTCATGTTGTAGGGCGCGACCTGCACGCAGACCTGGCAGCGGACTATCTGGGGATCGGCGGTGGGCTGTTCGGTGACCAGCGCCGGATCGACGTGACTGTAGTACTGCTGGACCTTGATTTCGCGCGCCATCTCGTCGACGACGGTCGGCTCACGGCAGACCGGGCCGCGTTCCCATGCCAACGCAGGCTGCGCCGAGACAATCAACGCGACCGCGGCAATCACTCGCCTCATGGCTGGCCCCCGAGCATCTGGTTCAGTTCCATAACCATACCGCCATGCAGCCACGCCAGCCAAAACGCCAGGGCGATGCAGGGGCCGAATGGGATTCGTGTCGTGGAGGTCACTGGGCGGCCCGCGAGTGCCAGTGCCAGGGCGGTGAGCAATCCGGCGGCGGCGCTTCCCAGTACGACGAAGGGCAGTGCTTCCAGGCCGCACCAGGCGCCCGCCGCGGCGATCAGTTTGGCGTCGCCGGCGCCGAGGCCGTCGCGACCTCGCAGGCGGCGGTAGCCCAGCGCGAGGGCCTGGAAGGTCAGATAGGCGAGCGCGGCGGCCAGGCAGTGATCGGTCAACTGTTCCGGCCGAAGCGCGAAGGTCAGCAGCAGGCCCAGCAACAGCAAAGGTAGGGTCAAGACATCCGGCAGAACCAGGCTTGTCCAATCGATCCAGACCAGCGCCAGCAGCGTCCAGCCCAGGGCACAATCGGCCCAGACACGCACCGGATCGGGATCGGCGAGCACGGCCCAGATTGCCACCGCGATGGCGGCGAGTTCGACCAGTGGATGGATCAGACCGATCGGTTGACCGCAGTGACGGCACCGTCCGCGCAGGAGGACGAAACTGATGAGGGGAATCAGATCCAAGGGTTTCAGTATGGTGCCGCACCGCGGGCAGGCCGAGCGAGAGAATGCGATGGGCTGGGCGGCCGGCAGACGCGTGATCAGGACGCCGAGGAAACTGCCGATAATGGGCGCCACGAGGATCGGGAGCCAGATTGGACTGATGATCACCCAGATTCCATTTAGACCAATTTCGTCGCCCACGCGGCATCCTTCATCTGGCTCACGCATCTGGTTCACGGGACGGCGACCTGTTACACCAATGGCCCAGAATAGTTACCCAGCCTATCGCCGGGGGAAGGCCGCGAGGGCGACGGGATCCGCGCTTTTGGCTGGAGGGCACAGTTAGTCGTGGGGCCTTTGCCGGGGATGACACTGAAGATGCGGACCGCCGGCGACCCATGCGGCTGACCTGAACGGGAAATTGGCCTGATGGATACCACCGTCGCCGCTCACCAGTTTGACGCGCTGAGTGACATTTTGCTGCGGCAGGGGCACTGCGACCAGAGAACGCTGGATCGCGCCCACCGTGTCGCCGATGAGTCGGATCAGCGGGTGGATGTGATTCTGATCCAGCTTGGTCTGGTGTCGGAACGCGGTCTGGCCGAGGCCTACTCCAGTATGCTCGGTCTTCCGATTGCCTCGCCTGAGCGGTATCCCTCGGTGGAGCCGGTGCTGCCCGATCGGCTTAGCGCTGGTTTCCTGCGGCATGTCCGCGCCGTGCCGGTTGCCGTCGAAGGTGACACGCTGGTGCTGGCGGTGGCCGATCCGCTCGATCCGTTCACTCAGTCGGCGGTGGCGCTTGCCACTGGCCGGCGCGTGCGTCTGGAGGTGGCGGTCCCAATCGAGTTGGAGGCGGCGCTGAACCGGCTTTATCCGGAGGGCGACGCGGCCGATCCGGGCGCCGATGGCGAGGCTCCGCTGGAGGATGACGCCGAGCGACTGAAGGATCTGGCGAGCGAGGCGCCGGTGATCAGGTTGGTCAATCTGCTGATCACCCGGGCCGTCGAGACGCTGGCGTCGGATATCCACATCGAGCCGTTCGAGGACCGGCTGCGGGTGCGCTACCGCTATGACGGGGTGCTGCACGAGGCTGAGGCGCCGCCCCGGCACCTTGCCGCAGCCATCACGTCACGCATCAAGATCATGGCGCGCCTGGATATAGCGGAACGCAGGATGCCACAGGACGGCCGCATCAAGATGGCGGTGAGGGGCCAGGACGTGGATTTCCGAGTCTCGACGATCCCGTCGCTGCATGGCGAGACCGTCGTGCTGCGTATCCTCGACCGCGCCGCCGTCGCCTTCGACTATGCCCGGCTGGGACTGTCCCCCGCGGTCATCGGCAAGCTGGGTTCGGCGCTGGATCTCCCGAATGGTATAGTGCTTGTCACCGGACCGACCGGAAGCGGCAAGACCACCACACTCTATACCGGATTGCTGGCGCTGAACTCGGTCAGCCGGAAGATCGTCACCGTAGAAGATCCGATCGAGTATCAGCTCCAGGGCATCAACCAGATTCAGGTGAGGGCGCAGATCGGGCTGACCTTCGCCGGTCTGCTGCGGTCAATCCTGCGCCAGGACCCTGACGTGATCATGGTTGGCGAAATCCGCGACGGCGAGACGGCACAGATCGCGGTGCAGGCGGCGCTGACCGGCCATCTTGTGCTGTCGACGCTGCATACCAACTCCGCAGCGGCGGCGGTGACCCGGCTGCGTGACATGGGGGTTGAGGATTATCTGCTGACCGCCGTGCTGCGCGGCATCATGGCGCAACGGCTGGTCCGGCGTCTTTGTCCCGACTGCCGGCGGATGGCTCCGGCGGCGCCGGAATTGGTCTCACGATTTGGGCTCGAAAAGCGCATAGACGTCAGGCCGATCATGCTGGGCCATGCGGTTGGCTGCGCAGGGTGCCGGCAGACCGGCTATCGCGGCCGAGCGGCGATCGCGGAGTTCCTGGAGATGACGCCGGAGATCGAGCGGCTGGTTTTCTCGCGCGCCGACCACACCACGATCGAGCGTGAAGCTGTTGCCGGCGGGATGGAGGCGATGTTCGACGCTGGCCTGGCGGCGGTGCTGGCTGGCGAGACCACCATCGAAGAGGTTACCCGCAGCATCCGGGCCGATCCATGACGATGTTTCGCTACACCGCCATCGGTGCCGGCGGCGAACGGCTCGCAGGTGTCATGGAGGCAACGACGGCCGCCGAGGTCATTGCTCGGCTGCAACGTCAGGGTGCCATGCCGGTGCGCGCCGAACCAGCGGAGCATGCGTCACGCTGGAGCGGGCTGCTGCATGTCGACCTAGGGGGACGGCGTGGCCTGCGCAAGCAGGACGTGGCCGACCTGATCCGGGAGCTGGCGACGATGCTGTCGGCGGGCCAGGATCTCGACCGGGCGCTGCGGTATATGGAGGAGGCCGCGCCTGCCCGCGTCCGAGCGACGGTCAGCGGGCTGCGCGAGGCGGTGCGCGACGGCAGCCCGTTATCCGCCGCGATGGGACGCTATCCGGCGAGCTTTCCGGCAATGCATCTCGGCCTGGTTCGGGCAGGCGAGGCCGGGGGAAATCTGGGACCAACCCTGGCCCGTATGGCCGACCTGCTGGACCGGCAGCGTGCCCTTGCCTCGACGGTCACTTCGGCGCTGATTTATCCGGCCATCCTGTTGGTTGCGATGGTCGGTGCCGTCACGCTGCTGCTGACCAAGGTGCTGCCGCAGTTCGTGCCGATGTTCGAGCAAAGCGGGGTCAAGCTGCCGGCATCAACCCAGTTCCTCGTGGACGCCGGGAATTTCGTCCAGGACTATGGGCTGTTGCTGCTGCTGGCGGTGCTCGCATCGGTTCTGGTGGCACGGGCAGCACTGAAGCAGGATGCCATCAGGCTCACGGCAGACCGGTTCGTCCTGCGCCTGCCGATCATCGGCACGCTGATGCAGGAGGTGCTGGCGGCGCGCTTCACCCGCGTTCTGGGGACATTGCTGCTGAACGGCGTCGCGCTGATCCCTGCCCTGGCCATTGTGCGCGATGCGATGGGGAACCGGGCTGGGCGGCTGGCCGTCGAACGGGCGAGCCTGACCGCGCGGGGCGGCGGCTCGCTGACCCCGGAACTGCAGGCGGGAGGGATATTTCCGGCGCGCACCATCCACCTGCTGCGTCTTGGCGAGGAGACGGCACAGCTTGCGGGGATGGCATTGCGCGCGGCGGACATCCACGAGGAGCGCACCCGGCTCGCGACGCAGCGCCTCACGTCCCTGCTGGTGCCGGCGATTACCGTGCTGATGGGGCTTGCGGTTGGCGGTATCGTTGCGTCGCTGATGACGGCGATGCTCAGCCTGAACGACCTCGCCACGGGATGAGGCCGCGCCGAGCCCTGGGTGCGGGCGACTGCAGGATGGGCGGGTTCACCTTGCTGGAGGTGATGATCGCACTGATCATTGCCGGGCTCGCAGCGGCCGCCCTGCTCGCCGCAGCAGGAAGTGGTCTGCAAGCGACCAGGGCTGCCGCGATGTACGATCAGGCCATTGTTCGTGCGAAATCCCGGCTGACGGCGGCGGCCCATGGCACGAGGCTGACCGCCGGCGACTGGCGCGGCGACGATGGCGGGGGGTTCCGGTATCATTTGCGTGTTGCCCCTATCGCCTCCGCTTCATTGCCTTCGGCCGGCAAGCCGGGGTCACGTGCCGTCGCGCCGGTCGTGCTCTACGGCATCAGCGTCTGGATCGGTTGGGCGGACGGCGACACGCAACGGCACGTGCGCCTGGACACCGAGCAGGTCGGCGGTGCGGGATGAGGCGCCGCCTGGCTCCGGGGTTCACCTTGCTGGAAATCGTGGTGGCCCTGGCGGTGTTCGGCTTTCTGCTGGCCGGCCTCAGCCAGACGGTGCGTTTCGGATTGACGGCATGGCGACAGCAGGCGCGGCTGGCGGAGGGCAAGACCGATCTGGAGGCGGTCGATCGCACGGTTCGCTCGATCATTCAGAATCTGGCACCGGGCGGGGGCGCGGACAAGCCCGCGGTGATCGGTTCGGCGACCAGTCTGAGTGGAGTGACCATGCTGCGGCTACCTGGCGCCGGGCTGACCGCGACGCCGACCGAGGCCGAACTGGCTCTGTCCGGTTCGCGGCTGGTGCTGCGGTGGCGTCCTTATCACCACGGCAATCTGTTGCGGCCGCCGCCCCCGGCTCGGGAGACCGAGTTGATCGGTGGCGTCGCTCATCTGGGGTTCTCCTACTGGCTGCCAAGCGGCGTCTGGTCGTCCAGTTGGAGCGAGCCCGACCTGCCCTTGTTGATCCGCGTGCGTGTGGGATTCAGGGGTCAGGGGTCAGTGGTCGGTGGTCAGGAGGGGGATACATTCACGGACGAGCGTGCGAAGCGATGGCCGGACATCGTTGCGGCGCCGCTGTTGTCGCGGCCATGAGCGGCGGCCAGAAGGGGTTCGCGCTGCTGATCGTGCTGATGACGATGGGGTTTCTCGCGCTGCTAGGGACGCAACTTGTGGCGGCGGCGCGATCGGATACGAAGCTGGCGAATAATCTGAAGCGCGAGGCGGTGCTGGAGGCGGCGGCCGACGGCGCGGTGGCAAACGTGATGTTCGCGATGCAGGCGGCGCGCGACCCGCAATTCCGGGCCGATGGAGCGTCCCGGCTGCTGCGGATCGGCGAGACGGCGGTTTCGGTGCGGATTGAGAACGAAAGCGACCGGATCAACCTCAATACGGCTTCCGCGGCACTGTTGCGGGCGCTGATGATCCAGGTGGGCGCGGCGCCGGCGGAGGCCGGGCGGGTTGCGGAGGGGATCGTGGGCTGGCGGACGGCGGGGAACAACCCGAGGGCCGTGGGTGCCAAGGCCACGGACTACCGGGCAGCCGGTCTGGCGTACGGTCCGCCGGGATCACCATTCCAAAGTGTCGACGAACTCCGCGATGTTCTCGGCATGACACCTGTGCTGTTTGAACGCCTGGCACCGCATCTGACGGTCTTCACCGACAGCGACCCCGATATGACGACGCGCGATCCAGTGGTGTCCCGCGCGCTGACGGATGTCTCAGGGGTGGCCGACGACACGTTGGGTGGCCAGGATACGAGTGATGCCGTGCTGCGGATCGTCGTGACCGCGGCGGGTCCGGAGGGGGCTCGGTTCGGCATCGTGGTCGTCGCGTCGGCCGACTTCCGAGCGGCGTTCCCGCACGTGGATATTCTGTTACGTCAACGTGTTGTTGGTGCGGGGGACGGGCCGATCCTGGCTGGCAATTGATGCGTCGGGTGCGGCCTAGCTCGTGCTAGCTAGCTCTGGTCGAGGTGGGTTGGTTCAACGGGCCGGCAAGGCGCGGGTCCTCGGTCTGCGCAGGGGCCGGCCCCTCGCCAAGGTCATGCTGCGCCGGGGTGACACGTGGGGATGGCGACGACGGTGCCCGGACTGTGAAAGTTTAATAACTAGTTTGACTAGACAATTGAATCTGTAGCAGTTTCGACGCGGGTGCAGATCGATTCCCTGGGACCGCTGTCCGGGGCGTTGCGTCGCTGCCGATCGACGGGGTGGTCCCTCCGCGGCTAACGACACCGCCCGGGCGGAGATATATCAGCAGAATGCGGCCGTATTTCCTGTGCCTCCAACTTGCCTGCCGCTCCCTGGCGTTGCTGCTCGGCCTTATCGAACTTGCGGGGTGTAACCATCCGTCGCCTCCGGCGATCCCCGCGCTGTCGCGTCTGCCGAACGGAGGAGCCGCCGCGCCGCCCCGGATCAACGGCTCGATCGGCACACCGGACGCGGTACCCCCGGCGCAAATCTCCTACGGCGCCAGCGGTGAACAACCGCAGCAGCCCCGGGTGACCACCGACGCGGCGGGGGATGTCATGCTGGACTTCGCGGACACCGACATACGGGAGGTCGTTGCCCAAATCCTGGGGTCAATTCTCAAGGTCAACTACACCATCGATCCCTCGGTTCACGGCACTGCGACGCTGCACACGGTGCGCCCGCTCACCCGCGCCGAGCTGATCCCGACTGTGGCGTCGCTGCTGGCGCAGAACGGCGCCGCGCTGGTTTCGAGCGGCGATCTGTACCGCGTGGTCCCGGCCGCGCAAGCCGCTTCGGTTGCCGCTCAAGGGGCCGGAACGGCTGGAACGGTGGTGGTGCCACTGCAATATGCCTCGGCCGAGGAACTGGCCAAGGTGCTGCAACCCTATGTCGGCGAGGGCGGCAAGATCGCCGCCGAACCCGGGCGAAATGCGCTGCTCGTCGCCGGGGAGCCGCAGGCGCGCGACGGTCTGATCGGGCTGGTGAAGGCGTTCGATATCGACATCCTCGCGCAGCAGTCCTACGCGCTGTTCCCGGTGTCGACCGGAGACGTCAAGGACTTCGCGACGGCGCTGCAGGAAGCTTTCAAAAGAGGGGGTGGCGGCACCCTGGCGGGCCAGGTTCGCATCATCCCGCTGGCGCGCATCAACGCGGTCCTGGTGGTGGCGGCACAGCAGCGTACCATCGAGCAAGCTCGGCGGGTCTATGCGCTGATCGACCGGACGCGGCGGCAGACGCTGCGGAGCTGGCGGGTCTATTATTTGCAGAACAGCCACTCGGAGGACGTGGCGTACGTGCTGCAGCAGGCCTTCACCCCGGGCAACGTGACGGCGCAACCAACCAACCGCGGTCAGGGGCAGCAGGGCTTTGGCTCGGGCTCGCAAAACGGCGGCGGACTGAGCGGAAGTCTCGGCGGCGGAAGCGCGGGCGGCCTTGGGCGCTCCAATCTGTCCGGCGGCTTCGGCGGGGCATCTTCCGGGCAGAATGGAACCGGTATCGGCCAGTTTGGTGGCGGCCAGTCCGGCATCGGTCAGTCCGGCATCGGCCAGTCCGGCATCGGCCAGTCCGGCGCGGGATCGGCGGCGACGGGGCAAGCGGCGCCGCTACCGCCGCCTAGCGGCAATCCTTTGCTGGGCGGACTTGAACCGGGCGGGTCCGATACGAATACCGACACACTGAGGGTCATCCCGGACGACCAGAACAATTCGATCCTGGCTTACGGGACCGATCGCGAGCTTGGCACGATCGAGGCGATGCTGCGCAAGATCGATATCTTGCCATTGCAGGTTCGCATCGACGCGGTCATCGCCGAAGTAACGTTAAATGACAATCTGCAATACGGCACGCAGTTTTTCTTTCAGTCTGGCGGTATCAACAGCGTTCTCAGCAACAGCACTCAGTCAGCGGTGGCGCCCGCCGCGTCGAATCTGAGCCTGAGTTTTCCCGGCTTCTTCATTGGCGGACACGGCGCCGGTGGCGCGCCGTTCGCGATCCAGGCGTTGCAGCAGGTCACTACGGTCCTGGTGCTTTCCTCGCCGGAACTTCTGGTGCTGGACAATCAGCCGGCGCGGCTTCAGGTCGGCAACGTGGTCCCGTATCTGAGCCAAACCTCCCAGAGCACCGTGTCCGAGAACGCGCCCGTTGTCACCTCGATCAACTATCAGCAGACCGGTGTCATCATGCAGGTCACGCCCAGGGTGAACAGCGGCGGGCTGGTTACCTTGGATGTGATGCAGGACGTAACCAACGTGGTCAATGGTCTGACGACGCCGGGGGTGAACTCGCCTACGTTTGATGAGCGTAATGTAACCTCCAGGGTCGTGGTGCAGGACGGGCAGACGATCGGGCTCGCGGGACTGATCACCGACAACGCCTCGAAGGGCAACCAGGGCATTCCCTGGCTGAAGGATGTTCCGCTGCTTGGCCTTCTTGCGGGCACTCAGAACAATTCGCGCCAACGGACGGAGTTGCTGATCCTGATTACGCCGCATGTGATCCACGACCAGCGTGACGCGCGGGCACTGACGGACGATCTGCGCGAACAACTGATCAACGCGGCGGCAGTGCCGGATGTGCTCAACAACCTGCGCCCATCTGGGTCATCCGACCCATCGGACCGGCTGCGACAGAGGTTGCGGTTGCAGCAGTAGCGGTTGGCACCGGTTTATTGCGCTAGGGGCTGCGAGCGGGGCATCAGTATTCTTTCGACCCCCGACAAACCACGTTCACTCCGTTACCGGGCCGACCGGACGATAAGCCGCGCCGATGTTCCGGTGCTGCTCTTCGCGACCAAGGTGGACGCCCCGATCGGCGAGTTGAGGCGCCCACCCCGGTTGCAAACCATGCCCGTGGGCGTAACCACAGCCGGCTATGTACGATATCATACACAACGCATGGTTTCAAACCGTACCATACCGACTCGCCGCCGCAGGTTGATGGACGTCAGGCGGTCGCCGCGCGAGATCATACCAGCCGCCCGAAAGATCGACCCTCTGATCGGTGGACGGGCGGCTGGTATGTTATTGATTTCGCGCGCAGCCACCTCGTCTGGCTTTTCCAACGGCCGCGCCGTCGGAACCTTGGCCAGCCTCGCCACGCCAACCCTGCACTTATACCAGTCAGCCCTTTGGGCTGCTGGTATCATAACTTCAGTAACGATACGCTCGGGGCGGCCCGATTCGGCTGACCGCCGACACGGCTACCCACGACCGGCCGGAGCCTTGCTACTCCCGGGGCCTCAGGACTGGGAACCAAGCAACGAGCTGAATCGACGGGTCACGGCGGCATAACAATCGCACGCCGTCGCTTCGAGCGCGCTTCGATCGAGAACGGTGATCTGGCCCCGGCGGCCGCGTCGGATGATACCGGCCCGTTGCAGGGTACCGGCAATCACCGTGACGCTAGGGCGGTAGACGCATAACATCAGGGCAAGAAACTCCTGGGTGACCGGCAGATCATCCCCCTCGGAGCGATCATGCGCCATGAGAAGCCATCGGGCGAAGCGCTGCTCGAGGGCGTGACGGCCGTTGCAGGCCGCCGTTTGTATGGCTTGGGCTCGCATGGCCTCGCTGTACCGATGCATTCGCGTGTGCAGGCTTGGGATTTCTTCCATGGTCCGCCGGAACGCGTCGACTTCCATCCGCAGGGCGGCGCCCGGGGCCTGCACGAAGGCTTCCTCGAAGCCAGTGTCGACGCCGACGATGAG
The DNA here is from genome assembly GCA_963758415.1 of uncultured Alphaproteobacteria bacterium. Classification (GTDB taxonomy): domain Bacteria; phylum Pseudomonadota; class Alphaproteobacteria; order Acetobacterales; family Acetobacteraceae; genus Rhodopila. The sequence continues at coordinate 232,665 of CAVWVL010000004.1, forward strand.
GGGCACGCCAACCATGCCCTCGCGGCCGACCAGGCCGACTTCGGCCTGTGTGCCATTTTCCAGCGTCGCCACCAGGGAGACCGAGCCACTTTCGACAAAGTAGACCGCCTCGATCGTTTTATCCGGAACGATAAGATAATCGCGAACGGCTAGAGGGACGTGCCGCAGCCTGGGCATGAGGGACGCCAGCACGTCCTGCGGCAGAGCGGCCAGCAATTGATTGCGAACACCAATCGGCGATGCCGAACCGGACATGTTTTGCTCCTCCCTCGCGATGGCGGAGCACAATCCTCTTGCAAGCGCTCAAAGCCGGGGCCGAGTTAAAAGCGATATGCAAGCGCGTCGGTCTGATGCCGTACAAGAGCTGCGGGAAATCGGTGCAGATTCCAGTTCAAGCCCGTCGGTCAGCAGCCGTCAGGTGCGATGATTACGTCAGAGTTCAGGCTACCTGCTGATCCTCCTTGTTATGCCTGCCCGAAGCCCGCGCAGGGTTCCCGGGGACATGCTTCGCCCGGGCATGACACATGGACGCGGTAATGCCTTCGGTGCCCAGGGCACGATGGCCTCCCTGGGTTGGCTACCAGTTCATATGTGCAAGCACATTCTCCACCGGCCAGCTCGAAATCCGCATCACGCCGTCAAGCGGACGATCCATCTCCAGGATCAGGAAAATCGAACCCCCGATCGCCAACGCGCAAATCAGGAATGCTGCCACCACCGTGCCGTTGCGCGGCGCATTCAGTCCGAAGCTGACAAAAATCATCGTAACCCATGACACCAGTACCACCAGCACCACCCCCTGGACGCTCGGCCCCTGCTGCTCGATCAGGAGCCAGCGTTGGCGCAGCAGGTCCATATGGATCGCGACCGCTCCCTCCTGCAGCGCGCGTTGCGCGGGGTCGACCGGCTGCAGCGCCCGGATCGAGTCGCGCACCTGCTCCAGCAACACGCGCGTCTTCTCGTCCTCGACGAGGAGGGGGCGTTTGCCGTCGCCCGGCCAGGCCTGCTGCTTGAACGCCTCGGTATAGGCGCGCAGCAGGTCGCGGGGGACAGCAGCAGGGCCGCCATAATCCCGCAGCGCCTCGTTCAGCAGCGCCAGCTCGGCGGCGTAGTTCCGAACGGCGAGGTCGGCCGAATCATGCGAGGTCTTGGCCGTCGCGATCAGCAACCCGAGCACCAGTGAGGCCAGCACGGACAGCATCCCGGTGCCGAGCTTGATGACGTCAAGTGTATCGCGGGTGAGGTGCTGCCGGGGCAGGACCCGGTGGAGATACAGCCCGCCCATGCCGCCGGCGAAGATGCAGGCAGCGACCAGCAGGCTTGTGCTGATAGTGTTCATGGCCTGGCTCCGCGATTTGAGGTTGATGGTCGGGCTTCAGCACCGCGGCAGCTGGAGAAACGAATCAAGCACGATTTAGCCAATTATGCTCGCCGAGCAATTTCAGCCTGGGCTCTTGTCGTTGCGTCCATGTCGCGTTTGACCAAACGCGCAGCCGGCGGAACCCACGGGGCAAAGCCGGCCGCCGGTGCCACTGCACAACGCCGCCCCGGAACTGGTGGCGCGACGCACGAGGCCCGCCAGGGCGGCGATGAACCCGGCGTCGCTGTTCTGCGTCGGCATGCGAAAATAGCCAGGCACCCCCAGCTTTTTCGCCAAATCGCGATACTCGACGTCGAGCTCCACCAATGTCTCGGTGTGTTCCGAGACGAACGCAATGGGCACCAGCAGGATGGCGGTCCTGTCGTTCGCCGCCCGTTCGATCTCCGTTTCAGTGCTTGGATCGATCCATTTCTGCGGCGTCGCGCGCGACTGATAGCAGATCGTGTGGTCGATCGTTCCGCCGGTGATTTGCGGCGCCAGATCCGCCATCACCGCCGCCACGGTCTGTTCGATCTGCCACTGATACGGATCGCCACGTCGTACGATGACCTCGGGCAGGCCATGGGCTGAGAAGAGTAGCCGCAACGGCACGGCGGGATCGAGCTCCGCGCGGGCGCGTTCGTAGGCCAGGCGCACCAATGCCGCCGTCGCCTGGACATAGGCGGTATCGGTCGGATAGCAGCACAGCGTCGTGGTGCGGACCGCCAGACCCGCTCGCGCCGCCGCTTGCCGCCAGGCCAGTAACGAGCTGCCAGTCGTGGTGGTGGAATACTGCGGATACAGCGGCAGCAGAACGGCCTCGTCGGCACCCCACGCCTTCACCGCCCGCGCGGCCTCCAGGCTGAACGGATGCCAGTAGCGCATGGCGATGAAGCACTTGGGCTGGACCTCGGGCAGTGCTGATTTCGAGCGCCGCCGCCTGCTGTCGCGTCAACTCCAGCAGCGGCGATTTGCCGCCGAGAAGCGCGTAGTTCTCAGTCGCGGGCTTCAACCGGGAGCGGGTGATGAGCCGTGCCAGCAGGGGTCTGACGAACGGCGGCACCCTGAGGATCGCCGGGTCCCGGAACAGATTGAGCAGGAACGGCCGGATCGCCTCGGGCCGGTCCGGGCCGCCGAGATTGAACAGGACGATCGCAAGCTTACGCGGCACGCACCTGCTCCAGCAGCGCGGCGACATGGTCGAGGGGGGTCTGCGGCACGATGCCATGGCCGAGATTGAAGATGAACGGCCGGCCCCGCATCGCCTGCAAAACGGCGGCGGCTTCGGCGGCCATCGCATCTCCGCCAGCCACCACGGCGAGCGGATCGAGGTTACCTTGCACCGCGACCCGCGCCGGCAACAGAGCGGCCGCCGCGCCGATGTCGCTGCCGGTGTCGACGCCAATACCGTCGACTCCGGTCGCCGCATAGGCGCCGATCATTAGTCCGGCCAAGCGGGGAAAACCAATGACCGGCAGCCCCGGATGGCGCTGCTTCAACGCCTGGGTAATGCGCCGCGCCGGTGCGATGACATGCTTGCGGAACTGCTGCGGGGACAGCACGCCGGCCCAGGAGTCGAACAGCATCAGCGCCTCGGCGCCGGCCTGGACCTGGGCCGAGAGATATTCGACCGATGCCTCGGTCAGCACGTCCATCAGGCGGGTGAACAGGTCCGGCTGGCTGTAGGCCATGGCACGGGTGGCGGCAAAGTCACGTGAGCCGCCGCCTTCGACCATGTAGCAGGCGACGGTGAACGGCGCGCCGGCAAAGCCGATCAGCGTGGTGTCGTTGAAACCCTCGGCGCTCAGGCCAGCGCTGACCCGTCGCACCGTCTCCATGATGGGCGCGACGCGAGCCGCCACGCGTCCCGGATCAAGCGCGGCGACCCCGGCGGCGTCCCGCAACTGGGGCAGGACCGGCCCTTCGCCTTCCTTGAACGCGAGGCCGTGACCCAGCGCCCAGGGCAGCATGAGGATATCGCTGAACAGGATGGCGGCGTCGAACCCATAGCGGCGGATCGGCTGCAGGGTGACCTCGGCCGCGAGTTCGGGGGTGGTGCACAGGGCGACGAAATCCGCCGCCTGGGAGCGTATCGCGCGGTATTCCGGCAGATAGCGGCCCGCCTGGCGCATCAGCCACAGCGGGGGTGGCCAGACCGCCTCGCCGCCCAGGGTCCGCAGCAAACGTTTCATATCTGATCCATTTGGCTTGATCCAGCTCGTCGGGATAGGGCCTTGCCGCCTGTCTCCAAGGTATGGCGGGGACCGTCAAGCCATGGTGGTGATCAGGGTGTGAAGGCGCTCTCCCGGATGTCGTGGCGAGCGCCGGGGGGACTGCTGGGGCCTCGGTACAGGGCCATCGATTGCAGCGACGCCGCCAGCCTTGCCATCGGTGCCGACCAATCGCCGGGGTCCTGCTGACGAAAGATGGTCAGGCTCGGATACCACGGACTGTCGCGCCGGCCGCTCAGCCATCGCCAGCATCCATCGTAGCGGTCCAGCATCAGGACCGGTTTGCCCAGAAGTCCGGCGAGATGGACGATGCTGGTGTCGACGCTGACAACGACGTCGAGCGCAGCGATAATGGCGGCGGTATCGGCAAAATCCGTCACCCCGGTCATTGGGTCGAACAGAGTCATGCCGGGCGGCGGCACCTGCCGCGACGGCGGCCCGGCCTGCAGACTGATGAAGCGCATGCCCGGCAGGGCGGCGAGCGGTTCAAATGCGGCGAGGCCGGCGCTGCGGCGCCGGTCCAGGGTGCGGAACCCTGCCAGCCATGGGCGCGACTGGCCGGCCCAGACGAGGCCCACCTGCATGGCATCCGTGGCAGGCATCGGCAGGTCCCGGATGCCCGGGGACTGAGCGAAATTCAGTGACGGTGGCGGCGGGACGGTCTCGACGGTGGTTCCGAACGCCCGAGGCAGACTGAAGAACGGACAGATAAAATGGTATTTCCGCACGCGCCGGATGTCAGTGACGACCTCAGCGACCCCTGGCACCGCGGCCATCAACCGGACCAGCGGCCTCGGCACGCACGCCACCACGCGGGCGCCACGCTCGGCCAGCAGAGGCAGGTAGCGCAGGAACTGCAGGGTGTCGCCGAAGCCTTCCTCATGCAGCGCGACGATCGTCAATCCACCGAGGACGCCGAGGTCGGCCAGGGATGGCAGCAGGCGGTTCAGGTCGAACAGCGGCGCGCCACCCAGTTTCAGGCGCCACTCGTAATCCTGCCACGCGGTTGTCCAATGCCCGGCTTTCAGCAGCGCGACCGCGCGGTTGACGCGAAACCTGGGATTGTTGCCGTCGAGGCCCACTGCCCGGTCATGGGCGCGAATCGCTGCCTCGAAGCGACCCTCGACACTCAGGACGATGCCCAGATTGGACCAGCTTGCCGCGGCGCCCGGGTCAATCGCGACCGCTCGGTCAAAGGACCCGATGGCCGCCTGAAAGTGCCCCTGCTCGGCTTGCGCCATGCCCATGAGATGGCGGTTGGCGGCGCTGTCCGGCAGGCCAGCCAGCGGCGCCTCCGCCAGGACCGCCTCGGCGTCCTGCATCCAGTCGTGATCCAGCAGAAATTCGGCGAAGGCCAGCCGCAGTCGAGGGGTGGCTGGAGAGAGGCGCAGACAGGCACGGAACTGACGCCGGACCAGGGTGCGGGGCAGCGGCGGTTCGATGCTGGCGAGGGTTTGGCAAGGATGGGGTGCATCGGGCTGGAGCGAGGCAACCCGGTCCAACACCGAAGCGGCGCGCTCGGCTTCGCCCATGGCTGCGATGGCGAGGCCAAGACACAGGGATGCGTTGAGATCCCCGGGGTCGGTCACGAGCGCCGCGCGAGCCTGGATTTCGGCTTCCAGCCAAGCGCCTGAGTGCAGTAGTGCAAGAGCGGCGGCCGCTCGTTCCGTTGCCATTATCACCCATGCCCTATGCGCGTTGTTGCGAGGCGGTAGGGTGGCGGGCTGGGGTTAACATCGAGTTAGCGCAACGCGTTGCGTGGCAAGGATTGGCGCTGGCGGGACCGAGAGCCGGGCAGTCGCGAGGAACATTACATTTCTATGTCACTTCTGTTAAGAAATGTCCAGACGGGATTCACGGCTGATTAGAAACTGTTCCTAAATCAGAACATTTTCCGCGTGTAATTTGAGATTTTCGTCCTTTTCCAGTCATGGCCGTTTCTCTTATTTAGCATAAAGGTCACACAACCGGTTGAAGTGAGTCGGTTGGTGCTCTGAAGATACGTGGCGCGTAGGTATTTTCCGAAGCTATCGCGAGGACCAGGGTCCGGAATACGATTGTCATGACTAGCCGGCAAAACGCAGTTCGAGGAGAGTTGGCTGGTCAGTCCAGGAGGAACCGTTCACCACGCGCCGGGGCATGTTTCGTTCCGGCATGATGGTCCAACTGGCTCGGAAAGCGCCAAGTTTAGTGAGCAGCGGCCGAGCGACCGATCGATACGGAAATGCAAGGTAAGCAATGGCGATCAAGAAGGTCCGCGCTGGACGACCTCGGCCCAAGGCGGCCCCGCCATCGGCCTCGGACACATCGGGCGCGGAAGACGAACCGACATCGGTGATTAACGACAGCGAGTCGGCGGGAACCGGTTACATACAGAGTACAATCAGGGAAGACCTTAACATGGACAGTATCTCCAGAACCACCGACGCGGTGACGTCCTTCAGTCAGGGGACGATCGATGCGTTGATGAAGTCCGGTCAGGCCTGGGCCTCCGGAATGCAGGCGATCACGCAGACCATCGCCGAGACGGCGCAGGCGCAGCTTGACCAGACATTGTCGACCTGGAAGGCGCTGACCGAGGCGAAATCGATGAAAGAAGCGGTTGATCTTCAGGCGAGTCTGGCTCGGGCGTCGCTGCAGACGGTCCTGGCCGAGACGGGGAAGCTGACCGAGGTCTCGATCAAGCTGGCCGAGCAGTCCATGGCGCCGCTGACCGCTCGAATGGTGGTCGCTGTCGAACAGCTAACGAATGGGGGGCAGTGAACCGGGACAAGCGGTGGTTGGGCGCGCATGCAAGTGACCAAGTAATGAAAATGAGACTGCGCACCTGGGGGCGGGGTGGCTAGAGGTGATTCCCCGTGCCAAGCACGGGGATGACACTGTCAGGAGAACTCGGGGAGAGATTGGGGCGCCCTTATCCGTCGGCGCGGGGGACCCAGGGGATGCGGGCTACGGATATGCCATCCTCGGCGAGGCTTTCGGCTTGCTCCTCGGTGGTCTCGCCGTAGATGCCCCGATAGTCGCTCTCGCCTCGGTGCATCTTCCGAGCCTCGTCGGCGAACTGGGGGCCGACGTAGTCACAATGCTTCTCCACCTCGGCCCGCATGCGCTGCAGAGCGGCCAGCATCTGCGCGGGAAGGCGGCCTCCGGCAAGTGTTTCGGGCGGAGCGGCCGGCACGGGGGCGGGCTGAGCTTCAGGCTGAGGCGATGGGGGGACAACGGTCAGCGCCTGGCGCCTCGCCACGGCCGGTGCCATCAGGGCACGCTCGATGCCGGTGTCGCCGCACTCGGGGCATTCGACCAGTCCCCGGCGAGCCTGTTGCTCGAACGTGGCGCTGTCCTTGAACCAGCCATCGAAGCTGTGCGCCTGGCTACACTGCAACTGGTAGTGGATCATTACCCATCCTAATCAGACCGGCCTGTCAGATGCCCACCTTGGCACTCAACGCAGCCGAGTGCCAGCGCGATCACGTCAGCCCAAGCAACGCATCAAGCTTGCCGGCGCGGTCAAGCGCCATCAGGTCGTCGCACCCGCCGATATGGCGCTCATTGACGAAGATCTGCGGCACGGTGGCGCGTCCCGACAACTTCTTAGCCTCGGCACGCTCGGCTGAGCCGTTGGGAGCGTTGATTTCGCGGAATGCGACGCCCTTTTGTGTCAGGGTGTAGACTGCTCGCTCACAGAACGGGCACCAAGGCTGGGTATAGATCAAAACGTCCGGCATATTGTCACCTCACCGTTCTCATTTTGGTGAGTTCAGCAGGCCGCGCAAGTCCGCCGGGCCAGCTCGGCTTCGCATACGGTCCAATCCGCCACACAGCCGCCGTCCATCCACCACTGCCGAACCTCCCGCAAGAGGTTGCCGACGCGTGGCCCGGGCGCGACCCCGAGTGCCAGCACGTCCCGTCCCTCCAGGGGAAATGCTGGCTGCGGCATGTCTGTCAGGCGTTTTCGCAATACCGGCGCCCCAGGACCGTCGTCGAGCCAAGTCCGGTCGATCAGGTCGGCGCGGCGGAAGTCAGCCAGTCTCCGTCGCAGCGCCGCGTCGTCGTCGGTGGGCGTCGCGGCTGGGACCGATTGCAGGCGCACGAGGCGGTCGCGCTCGTCGTTGGACAGTTTCAGGCGCCGAGCGAAGGCCAGTGTCTGGTGTGGCAGGATGGCGGCAAGGCGCAGGATCGGGTCTGGCGGGGCGCCGGCGTCTTGCAACAGGGCAAGGCGATCGGGTCGGGACAGTTCCGGCGCGATAGCGGCCAGGACGCCGAGACTGGCCATGAGGTTCACGGCTTCGACCGGGTCCGGCGCCGCCAGTATCTTGGACAATTCGGCCCATATCCGTTCCGGAGAGAGCCGAGCGAGGCCAGGGATGCCGGCGCGAAGGGCCGTGCGGGTGTGCGGATCGGGCGCCAGCCGGCCATAGCGGGCGTGGAAGCGGAAGAACCGCAGGACGCGCAGGTAGTCCTCGCGGATCCGTTCGGCCGCGTCGCCGACGAAGCGCACGCGGCCGTCGCGCAGGTCCTCCAAGCCGCCGAAGTAGTCGAAGACCGCGCCGTCCCGCGCCATCGACAGGGCGTTGATGGTGAAGTCGCGGCGCTGGGCGTCTTCCCGCCAGTCGGCGGTGAATGCCACCACGGCGTGGCGGCCGTCGGTTGCCAGGTCGCGGCGCAGGGTGGTGATCTCGAAGCCACGCCCGTCCACCACCGCGGTTATCGTGCCGTGATCGAGGCCGGTCGGCACAGAGCGCAGCCCCGCCGCATCCAGGGCGGCGATGATGGCATCGGGCGGCAGGCTGGTGGCCAGATCGATATCGGCGACCGGCCGTCCCGCCACCGCGTCGCGCACGGCGCCACCGACCACCCGGGCGTCCGGCAGCGCGTCCCAGACCGACGCCAGGGCCTGGTCCGCGGCGAATGGCGGCGGTGAGAGTCGTAGCGCGGGCGCATCGGTCATTGCGGGGCGGCATGTCCGGGCACAACCCGGCCGTCCCGTAGCTGAGCGGGAACGTAGGTCTCGAAGGTGTCCGAGGCATCGCGGGCACGTAGCCAGACCAGCGATGCCAGCATGAGCACGACGAAGCAGGCGGCGCTGGCGACGAGCCAGACCGGTGGGCGTTCCGACGGCACGAGCAGGCGCCAAACGGCAAAGCCCACGAACGGCGTCAGGAACAGCATGATCTCGATCAGCCTAGGCATGGTATGCCGTTCGCAAGCGAGGTCTGCTCGACCCGCGCGGCCTGCACGGGCGCGGTGGCACCGTGTGAGCAAAGACGAGGATAGCCGGCCCCTGCGTTCGCAAGGGCATGCTGCGCCGGCCATGACACTGAGGGTGGGTGCGGCCTCTCAGCGCCACCTTACCCCAACCTCTTCGCATCCGGTTGGCTGGCGAAGATTGCGTCGATCGTTCCGGCGAGACTGGGTCGCCAGTCCGGCAGCGCCACGTTGAACACCTGGCGGAGGCGGGAGCAATCGAGGCGGGAGTTCGCCGGGCGTTTTGCCGGCGTCGGCCAGTCCGCGGCGGCGATGGGCACGAGCTCCGGAATCCGGACGCCATGCCGGGCGGCTTCCTCGAATGTGGCGACGGCGAGGCCGTACCAACTGGTGTGGCCGCTTCCGGCGGCGTGGACGATGCCCTGATACTCCGGCAGCCAACCGGTGCGGTCCAGCCGGTCGGCGAGCGCAAGGATCGCGGTCGCCAGATCGGCGGCGGCGGTGGGGCAGCCGTATTGGTCGGCGACAACTGTCAGGCGGTCGCGGGTGCCGCCGAGGGCCAGCATCGTGCGGACGAAGTTTTTCCCGGTGGCGGCGTAGACCCAGGCGGTGCGCACGATGATCGTCTTGGCACCCGTCGCCAGCACCGCTTGCTCACCGGCGAGCTTACTAGCTCCGTAGACACCCTGCGGCGCGACCGGATCGCTCTCCACATACGGGTCCGGCTTGGCGCCGTCGAAGACATAGTCAGTGGAGATGTGGATCAGAGGAATGTCGGAGGCGGCGCAGAGACGCGCCAGGATGGTCGGACCGTCGCGATTGGCCCGATAGGCTGCCTCGGCATCGCTTTCCGCCGCATCGACAGCGGTATAGGCGGCGGCGTTGATCACCAGCCGAGGCGCCGCCGAACGGAAAATGGCCTCGATCGTCTCCGGACGGTCGAAGTCGAAAACCGGGCGCCCGACGCTTTGGATATCCGTCCTGCCCGCGGCAGCCAGGGCGGAGGCGAGTTGTCCGGTGCCCCCGGTCACCAGGACCGGCCCCATCGCCGACCCCCGGGGCGATGGGTCAGACATGAAACCAGGGGGGGCAGTCGGCCAGCCGCGGCAGCACCTTGTCCTTGTCTGACAGTAAAACCTCCGCCGCCGCGACCGGCCAGTCGATGGCGATATCCGGATCGTTCCAGATAACGCCCCGCTCCGCCGCTTTGTCGTAGTCGCCGGTGACCTTGTAGATCACCTCGGTCTCGGCGGTCAGCGTGCAATAGGCGTGCAGGAACCCGGTCGGCACCCAGAGCTGGGCCCAGTTGTCGTCGCTCAGCGTCGCCGCGACATAGCGTCCGAAGGTCGGCGAGCCATGGCGGATGTCGACGGCCACGTCGTAGATCGCGCCCTTGACCGCGCGCACCAGCTTGCCCTGGGCGTTGCGGCCGATCTGGCAGTGCAGTCCGCGCAACACCCCGGCCGAGGTCGAACGCACGTGGTTGTCCTGGATGAACGGACCGGGGATGCCCGCCTCGGCGTAGCGGTGCTGGTTCCAGGTCTCCGAGAAGAAGCCCCGGGGGTCCTGGAGCCTCCCTGGGGTGATCAGTTTGACGTCGGGGATCGCCAGAGGTTCCAGCCTCACGCCAGGTCCCCCACCGCCAGCTCCATCAGCACGCGGCCCAGCTCGGTCTTGCCCAGAGCGGTCGCGTGGCCGCGCAGGCGGTCGGCATCGATGAACCCCATGCGGAACGCGACTTCCTCCGGGCTGCCGACCAACATGCCGGTGCGCGACTGGATGGTCTGCACGAAGGTCGCCGCCTGCAACAGGCTGTCGGGGGTGCCGGCGTCCAGCCAGGCACAGCCGCGCGACAGTTTCTCGACGTGCAGGGTACCCATCTCGAGATAGACGCGGTTCAGGTCGGTGATCTCGAGCTCGCCTCGGGCGGACGGGCGGATTTGCGGGGCGATGTCGCTGACATGTTTGTCGTAGAAATAAAGCCCGGTGATCGCCCAGTTGGAGGTCGAAGCGGCCGGCTTCTCGACGACCTCCATCGCTCGGCCGGAGGCATCGAACACGACCACGCCGTAGCGCTCGGGATCGCGCACCTGGTAGGCGAAGACGCTGGCGCCGACCGGACGGGCGGCGGCGGCGCGCAGCAAGGTGGACAGGTGATCGGCATGGATCAGGTTGTCGCCGAGCGCCAGGGCACAAGCCTGACCCTCCAGCCAGTCGCGGGCGATCAGGATGGCCTGGGCGATGCCGTCCGGGCTGGGCTGCACCGCATACTCGAAGTGGATGCCCAGGCCGGAGCCGTCGCCGAGCAGGCGGCGAAACTGCGGCAGGTCCTCGGGGGTGGAGATCACCATGATGTCGCGGATGCCCGCGAGCATCAGCGTGGACAGCGGGTAGTAGACCATCGGCTTGTCGTAGACCGGAAGCAGTTGCTTCGATGCCGCCAGGGTCATCGGGTGCAGACGCGTGCCGGAGCCGCCGGCGAGCAGTATGCCTTTCAAGCCGCTTTCCCCCCCGCCGTGCCCCTGGTGTCGGTGGTCCCTAGCCGCTGGCCGGCATAACGGGCGGTGCGAACGCCCTCCCACCAGACGCGATGGTCGAGGTACCAGCCGATGGTGCGGGCCAGGCCGGTTTCGAAGTCGTGCGGGGCTTTCCAGTGCAGCGCCGCCTCGGTACGGGACGGATCGATCTCATAGCGGAAATCATGGCCGGGCCGGTCGGCGACGAAGCGGATCAGTCGCTCCCTGGGTCCCGCTGAGTCGGGGACGAGCCGGTCGAGATGCGCACAGATCGCGCGCACGACCTGGAGGTTGGTGCGGGGCTGGCGCGCGCCGATGGCGTAGGTGGAGCCGGGGAGGCCGTGTTCGACGATACGGACCAGCGCCTCGGCGTGATCCTCGACGAACAGCCAGTCGCGGGCGTTCGAGCCGTCGCCGTAGACCGGCAGTTCGCGGCCTTGCAGGGCGTTCAGGGTGATCAGCGGGATCAGCTTTTCGGGAAACTGCCAGGGGCCGTAGTTGTTGCAGGTGTTGGATACGATCGTGGGCAGGTCGTAGGTGTGGCTCCAGGCGCGGACGAGGTGATCGGACGCGGCCTTGCTGGCGGAGTAGGGACTACGGGGATCATAGGCCGTGGTTTCGTTGAACGGGGCATCGTCGGGTCCCAGCGCGCCGAAGACCTCATCGGTGGAGATGTGGTGGAAGCGGAACCGCGCCTGGCGGGCCCGATCGAGCCCGGCGTAGTGCTGCCGCGCGGCTTCGAGCAGGGTGAAGGTGCCGACCACGTTGGTCTGGACGAAATCGGCGGGTCCGTCGATGGAGCGGTCGACGTGGCTTTCCGCCGCCAGATGCATGACCGCGTCGGGGTCGTGGGCCTCGAACACCTGCCGCATCGCCGAGGCGTCGACGATGTCGGCACGGATCAGCAGATGGCGGGGGTGCCCGTTGGCGTCTTCCAGCGCCTCCTCGGAGGCGGCGTATGTCATCTTGTCGACGTTGATGACGACGTGGCCGGTGTGACGGAGAAGGTACCGCACCACGGCGGAGCCGATGAAACCGCAACCGCCTGTCAGCAAAAGCTTCATACGCCCGCGAATCCCGCCTCAACCTTACCGGGTTGGCGTAACATCAACGCGCGCGGTGCGGCAACCTCAAGCTGAGCGGGCCGGGGATCAACATGCCGGCAGAGGCTTCCAACAGCTAGCATCGCGCATCAGTGAGGCGCGATACGTCGCTTATGTTTCGAAGTAGCCGATTTACGCGGCAAAGCGCGGCCGCATCGCGACTTACGCTTCTCTGCGATCGGATACTAGTCGCGAGGCAGGCAGCCGGACAGGAACAGGCGCACCGCGGCGGCACCCCATGCATCCAACTCGCCGGGGTCCAAAACCGGCCCCAGCCCGACCGCTCGGCGCTGCGGGCCGGCCAGCACAAGATGCATAAACTGCTCGGCGGCGAATTCGGTATCCAGCGGGCGCAGCTTGCCGGCGGCGACCGCGGCCTGTAGCAGCGCGGCGATCCGGGCCACTCCCTCGCGCGCGCCGGCCTGCGTCATCATGGCTCGGAGTTCGGGAAAACGGCCGGCTTCGGCGACCATCAGGCGATGCAGGGCGATCGCTTCCGGGGTCAGGCCCACCTTGAGGATGGCACGGGCGGCGACTTGCAGGGCTGCCTCCAGGTCGTCGGCCTCGAGCCATACGGCAGCGGATGAGATCCAACCCGATACCAGTCGCTGTACGACGCTGACGAACAAAGCCGGCTTGCCTGGCCAGCGGGCGTAGATGGTGCGCTTGGCGACACGGGCGTGGCGAGCGATTGCCTCGATGCTGGTGGCGGCATAGCCGTCGTTGAGGAAGGCGGCCGTGGCATGGTCCAGAATGGTGTCTTCCAGCAGGGCCGCCGCCACCGCGGTTGGCCGCCCGCCCGAGCGGACTATGTCGGGCGGGTCCGCCGCGGAGGCCACGGGGTCAGTATCCCCAGTAGTGGTGTGGATGGTAGTACGGCGGTGGAACGATGACGCATCCGGAGAGCAGGATGGCGACGCCGAGGGCGGCGATCACGGCCAGGCCGCGGGCGGCTGTCTGGCGGATCGGCGGGGATTTGTCGGACATTGGCGATGGTTCCCGAGGGATGATGTCCGCGGATATGGGCACGAAAAAACGAAACGCAACAGGTGCGTTGTAATACGAAGTGTAACTTTCAGGTGGGGACGGCGGCGCGGGCATGGCGGGTCCGCGATCGAACTTCGTGGTCGAAATTCAACGGCCCGAGGCGTGCCTGCAAGGCAGTTCTGTTACGGGCACGCTGGCCCGATGGATGCCAGGTACGTCACCGCTTTGTGGCAAAACTGGCATGCTGACCCCGGTCATTGCCGCGATGCCGCCTTGCCTGCTGGGCGACCGGCCGCAACTACGGATAGAACCGCTGGAACGGAGAAGAAAACATGACCCGCATATTGTTCGTCGGCCAGAAGCCTGAAACTGTGGATTTCTCCGACCCCGCACTGCCGCCGGGCTTCGATGCGGAGAAGATCAACGCCGGCATTGCGGTCGCTGTCGCAAAAATCGAGGAGCGAGGCTGGCAAGCCGACACTTGCATGATCAAACCCGATGAGACGGCTGGTCCGATGCTCGAGCAGCAACTGTCGAGCGCACGCTATGACTGCGTGGTGATTGGCGGCGGACTGAGGCTGCCTCCGAAGAGCCTGGCTTTGTTTGAACTCGTGGTCAACGTGGTTCACGAGGCAGCGCCCGGCGCGGCTATCGCTTTCAACACGCGGCCAGAGGACACCGCCGAGGCCGCGGCGCGTCAGCTCGAGGCGGGGTGATCGGTATGCCGAGCGGGCGCGTTCCGCCGGGTCGCCGGCCAAATTAAACGGTCCTGGAGCGGTCATTGGGTCATCTTCCGGCCAGAGGCGTTCGCACAAGCCTGACAAATGGTGTACGCTGTAAGCACCGTCGCCCTGAGGAGTGTCGGTCACGCCGATCGCGGGTGATGATCGTGTGTCTTGCTGAAGCCTGGAGCATTGATAATGAACGATTTGCCAGAGTATAATCCGCCGAAAGTCTGGACCTGGAACAAGGAGAACGGCGGGCGGTTCGCGAACATCAACCGCCCGATCGCCGGGCCTACGCACGACAAGGAGCTGCCGGTCGGCCGCCATCCGCTGCAGCTTTACTCGCTGGGAACGCCGAACGGCGTCAAGGTCACGGTCATGCTCGAGGAGCTGCTGGCGCTCGGCCACACCGGCGCGGAGTACGACGCGTGGCTGATCAAGATCGGCGATGGCGATCAGTTCGGCAGCGGTTTCGTTGCGATCAATCCGAACTCCAAGATTCCGGCGCTGCTGGATCGCAGCGGTCCGAAGCCGATCCGGGTGTTCGAGTTCGGGGGCGATCCTGGTGTATCTCGCCGAGAAGTTCGGGGCTTTCCTGCCGACCGAGGTCAGTGAGCGCGCGGAATGTCTGTCGTGGCTGTTCTGGCAGATGGGCAGCGCGCCGTACCTGGGTGGGGGGTTCGGCCATTTCTACGCCTACGCGCCGACGAAGATCGAGTATGCCATTGATCGGTTCGCGATGGAGGTGAAGCGTCAACTCGATGTGCTCGACCGCCGGCTAGCGGAGAGCGAGTATCTGGCGGGCGGCAGTTACACGATCGCTGATATGGCCGTCTTTCCCTGGTATGGCGGGCTCGCCAAGGGGTGGCTGTACGGGGGCGCCGAGTTCTTGCAAGTGGAGGACTACAAGAACGTGCAGCGCTGGGCGGATGCGATTTTGCAGCGGCCGGCGGTTCAACGCGGGCGAATGGTCAACCGCGTCCAGGGCGAGCCTGCAAGTCAGTTGCATGAGCGCCATGAAGCGAGTGACTTTGAAACGAAGACGCAGGACAAGGTGGCGGGGAGTTAGCGGCGCCTGGGGGGACCGCACCTGGCCGCGCTGACTGCCAGCGAGTTGCGCCTGGCGCGGATTCGGCACTCAAGGAATCGATCCGTTTGACTGCATCACTGTAAATCGTGGGTCCCCGTGCCAAGCACGGGGATGACACGTTTAACGCACGGTATAACATGTTTAGCGCCGTGTACGGCACGCTCAGCGCCGGGGATGACACGACTAGCGCCGGGGTTGAAACGTTCAACGCCCGGCACGTCCTAACGTTGGAGACGACACGGCGGCGGCGGAGATAACACGTCGGCATACAGGATGACACTTTAATCTACTTTCGAACCTGTATGCCGGGACACGGGAGCCTTCCTACCTCAGCGGGTTGCCAGGCGTGCTCGGGCTTTATCGAGGTCGGGGACGTTGCTGGCTGATGCACTCAGCATCGAGGATTTGGTAACCGCTAGCGCGGCGGCCGCCGCCTCGTTCTCGGTTATCTTGCTCATCACGGCTTCTTTCGCGCGGTCGAAGTATTCCCGGTTGGTGGCAACGAATTCCCGCGATTTACGCAAGCCGGCGAGGTATCCGTTAATCTCGGGCACCACGTAGCGGGCCACCATGTCCCAGCTCCGCGCGGTATTCTCCGGGTTGGCCCAGTCGTGCATGAAGCCGACGACGGTGCCGAAACCGCCGCTGATTTCGAGCACGGATTTGATGCTGCGGACTAGATCATCGGGCGTTCCGATGGTGGCCGCGGCACCATCCGAGAACGCGGTTTTGTCGACCGCCTCGTCGGGGGTCTTGAATGGCCTGGCACCAGGACGTTGCAATGTTGCAGTGATATATTCGTTATGATGTCGAAGTAAGCCGTCGCGGGCCTCGGCGCGGGCTTTTTCCCGGGTCTCAGCGATGTGCCAGCTCAACAGGACGCGCCAGTTCTTGCGATCGGCAATTTTGCCGTGCTTGGCCGCGGCCGCCTCGGCGAAACCCCATTGCGTCGGCAGGGCATTGAGACCTTCGGCCGATAGTGACCCAATCGAAATGATACCGATGCCGTGCTTGCCGGCGAGCGTCATACCGGAAGGGCTGATCTGCGACGCGACCGCGAAGGGCATTTCCTCCTGCAGCGGCAGTAGTTGCAGTGCCGCATCTTGCAGCGTGAACCATTCGCTTTTGGCGGTGACCCGCTCGCCGTTGAACAGGCGGCGGATGATGCCGATCGCCTCGTCCTGACGGTCGCGCAGCAGCATGGGATCGACGCCGAGGGTGTGGGCATCGGATGCGAGCGCGCCCGGACCTGAACCGAAGATCGCTCGGCCGCCGGTCATGTGGTCGAGCTGCACCACGCGCTGGGCGACGTTGAACGGATGGTGGTAGGGCAGCGACACGACCCCGGTGGCGAGCTTGATGCGATGCGTCCGCTCGCCTGCGGCGGCGAGGAACATTTCGGGGGAGGCGATCATTTCCCAGCCGCTGGAATGATGTTCACCGCACCAGAATTCGTCGTAGCCGAGCTTGTCGAGACGCTCGACGAGGTCGAGATCGCGACGGAACTGTAACATGGGATGCTCGCCGATGGGATGATGCGGCGCGAGGAAGGCGCCAAAATTCAGACGTGACATGTCGGTTTCTCCGGGGTGTCCAGATGAAGCGATTGCGTGGGCTGCAATTTGCGCTACCGAGTGTCGGACAATGAGGCCGGATCAGCAAGCCACCGACCGATCTGCCTGGGGTTGATGAACACCGGAAATCGGCGGATGGCGGGCGGATCAGGCCGCTTACATCCATAAAGTTGCATCTGTTATCTATTGAGTGCCCGCGGACCGCTGACGAACGCATTACCCCGGAGGTAGAACCGCAGCGGACTGTCGGCGGCGCGGGTGATGCCGATCCGTTTGCCCTGCCCGATTTCACCCGGGGGGTGGCCGTCAGGTCCGAGCCACAGCGGGCCGGACTGACAAAGGTCTATGCCGTCCAGCCGGCGATCAATGGCCAAGGCCGCGCACAGCCGTCCCGGGCCTCGCGCCAAATCGCGCAGCCGCTCGGTGCCGCGATTTCGTTGCATGATCGCGATGCCGTCGGTTGGCTCGATCGCCCGGATCAAGACGCCCGCACCCACGCCGGGCACCTCGCTCGAGACGTTCAGCATGAACGAGGTGCCATAGGCGAGATAGACATAGGCGTGCCCGCGCTCGAGGAAAAGCGTCCGGTTGCGCGGGGTTATGCCGCGGTAGGCGTGACCGGCGAGGTCCGCGACGGGATACGCCTCGGTCTCGACGATGCGGCCGCCCGCCACGCCTTCCGCCAGCTTCCGCACCAGGACCTTGCCGATGAGGAAACGCGCAAGCTGGGCGGTATCGACGGGCAGCTCCGCCCGGTCCAGCAGGCATGGGCTCACAAGTGTGTCGCTGTCAGTCCATTCGTTCAACCAGATGGGCGCGGGAGGGGCCGGGGTCGAAGGGGTCGCCAAAGTACTGGGTCTCATGGGCGACCTTGCCGTCCCGGAATTCCATGACGCTGACCGTATAGGAGGGGCGGCCGTCATAGGTGAGGATGAACTCGGTGACCCAGAGGTCGCCGGTGCCGACGATACGGCGCACCGTGAAGCGCTTGGCCTCCGGCTGCGCGGTGCGAGAGGCCTGGATGTTGTGCCGGCCCCTGATGCGCTCGCCCGATTGCGGGTACTCGAGGACGGCGTCGTCCCGGTATATGTCGTGTTCCACGTCGAAGTCGTTGGCGTCCGAGGCGGCCCAGTGGCGATTGAGCGCCTCTCGAATCTCGTTCTCGTCCATTCCGCACCTCCGTTCCGGGGTCATCCTGGGCCGGCCGCACCATGCCGAGCTTCGCACCGAACGGCGCGCGCGGGTAGACCAATCGATCGCGGCTGACCCGGCAGGCGGTTTCATGATATCATCGGTGGCAACTGGAGAGGCTTCCGATGAACCTCGCGCAACCTGGGGCGGACAGATACTACGCCCGCGAGGAGTTCAGGCGGTGGTGTGAGGCGCAGACGAAGGGCCGCTACGAACGTGTGGACGGCCGGATCGTGGCCATGGCGCCCGAGCGCGGCGCGCACCTGCGGGCCAAGGGAGCAATCTACCGGGCGCTGCACCGCGCGGTGGCCGTCGCCGGGGTGCCTTGCCAGGCATTGCCAGATGGCGCGACGGTGGAGTCCGGCGACAGTGACTATGAACCGGGCGCCCTGGTGAATTGCGGCGAGGCAATGGCCGACGACGCGGTCTCGGCGCCGAACCCGGTGATTGTCGTGGAAGTACTTTCGCCAGGCACGGCGTCGACCGATACTGGCGGCAAACTGGCTAACTATTTCCGCGTGCCGTCGGTCGTTCATTACTTGATCGTTCATCCGACCCGCCGGAGTGTCACACACCACCGGCGGACTGGCGATGGCATCGAGACACGGATCATCGTCAACGGACCGATCACGATGGCCCCGCCGGGGATCGTCATTACGGCGGAAGAAATCTTCGGCGTGGGATAGGCCGGCGTCCGCGATCACCGGCAGGTCACAGTTCACCAGAGTGACGAAGCCCACCTGCCTGAGGTGTGACATTCAGCCTTGCCACGGGTCGACAACCCGGAGTCCGCCCGCCTGGTAGGGCGAGGTGTCACGTGACGCCACGATAAAGCCACGCGAGGCGGCAATCGCGGCGATGTATCCGTCCGGCGTCGGAAAGCCACGACCAGCGTTGCGCGCGGCGACAGCGAGCGCCGTGTGGTGGCGTGCGGCATCGCTGTCGAACGGCAATACGCGATCACGGAATAGCTCGAGCAAGCCGTCGAGCGCGCGCGTCAAGGTGTTCCTGCGCCTGCAGGCCGGCAACACGGCGATCCCGAACAGCATCTCCGCCAAGGTGGCGCTGGTGAGGTAGAGCGTTTCAGCAACCTGCTCATTCAACCAGGCCCGCACGGCGGGATTTGGCGCCGGCTTCATCGCCTCGGAGATCACATTGGTGTCGAGCACGATCATTCAAACTTCATCGGCTTTACCGGCGATTTGTCCCGCGTCTGGTCGATGGCCGTGATGTCCTGCTCCGTGAGCCCCACCTTGCGGCCCAGGGCGGCTAGTGCGTCGCCGAGGCGAACGCGCTTTGCTGGCTTCACGGCCTGTTCCAGGATGTCGCGGATCTCGGCCTCGGCGCTGCGGCCGTGCTGGGCGGCGAGCACCCGCAGAGCGCGATGCACCTCGTCGGGCACATTCCTGACGGTGATCGAGGTCATGATGGCAGATTACCTGGAGTGCTTGGGTTGATTGCATCTTAGCGAAATGCCAGCACGGTTGCAATGAAGCTGGCTCGCGGTGTCGCACGTTTTCCGGGGTTCCGGGCTGCCTTGTCCGGCGATCGACAGTCGCCTTTTAGACAACGGCCTGAAGCTCCACAAGCGCGTCACGCACAGCGGCCTGGAGAAAGTCGCGGCGATCGCAGCGGCAGAGAGCACCCGGCGCAGCCATGCTCGCCGCAACCGCGTTCCGGGTCCACGAAGCTCGTATATAGGACGAGGTAACGCTTCGTGGCTGGGGGACCTGGATTCGAACCAAGGATGCCCGGGTCAGAGCCGGGAGTTTTACCGCTAAACTATCCCCCAACAGGCGCGGGTAGCGCGCAATAGCACGCGCACCCTTGCCTCGCAACGCACTCCTGCCACCCCGAACCCGAAGTCCCTGGTGGCCGGCGGACCTCGCGCCACCAGTTACCTTGTTTTCTGCGGCCTGCTGATCCCCTACGTCTGCCGGACATGGCGAACCTGTGGGACTGCTTGCTAGCCGATCGCATTGATCTCCCGGCGCAACTCGGCGGCATGCGGGCTGGTCACCTTGCCAGACAACACGTCGCGTGAGGTCACGGTGCGGCCGTAATAAGCCGAGTCCTGGTTCGGTTCCGCCCTGATGACCGACCCATCGACCGTCAGGCCGCCGTAAAGACCGGTCGACGAAGACCACACCACGATATCCGGCGGCGACGCCCCGCCGATTGCGCCCTCGACCCCGGAGCCGAGTGTCGCCACCGAAATCCCTGCCTGGGCGCCGATCTTGAACTGGTCGTGGAGCACGCCGTCGAGGCCCTTTTTGGTCATGATCAGCAGGATCATCTCCGACTGCTCCAGGCCAATCTGCAGGCCGAAGGAGGCTGCTCCGATCACATAGAAGGCCGGGTCGCTCCAGCCGCCATGGCCGCGTGCCATCAGCACGCCCTCGCCGCCCTCGCCGCCAACGATGAAGCCGCCCTTCAACAATTTCGGCACGATCAGCACGGCGCGCGCCTGGCGCATCAGATGAGCCGCGTTGCCGAACTCCTTGTCGTGCTTCAGGTCGGCCAGCACCTTGCGGGCGCCATCCACGGTGACCTGCTGACTGGACTGCGCGCGGGCAGAGGTGATCAAACCAGGGGCGGCGAACGCCGTGGTCGCCAGCAGTGCCGCGGCACGCAGCGAAGTTCTTCTCGATAGCATCATCGATCCTTTCTTGTTGGCACGAAACAAGCAGCCACGCTGCATATTTCATTGCTGCAAGCGGACCGGTAGCGGGTGTGGGGTAACCACTGCGTGATCCAGCGCCTCGCGAGATCGTTACCGCACAGGCGAAACCGTTGCTATTTCGTTTCGAACATCGCTTCGGTCTCGGCCGCGGACAGGCCCCAGGCAGCCAGCGCCTCGGCGGCAGGCACCGATCCTGGAGCCCGTGGATGCTCCAGCCTGGTCGCCTCGAAACGCGGCGCGGGTGCCGGCTGGCGCACACCGCCCACATCGATGAAGGCGGACCGGGCCTGATTGTGCGGATGCAGGTGCGCCTCCTCCATCGAGAGCACCGGCGCGAAGCAGACATCGGTGCCCTCCAGCAGCGCGCACCAGTCGTCGCGCGTCCGAGTGCGGAAGCGTTCCGTCAGCATCGCCTTCCAGCGGCCCCATCCGGCCTTGTCGGACTGGGCCGGCATCGACGCAGGGTCGATCTCCAGCCGGCGCAGCAACTCGGCATGGAATTTCGCCTCGATTGAGGCAATCGAGATGAACTGCCCGTCGGCACACTCATACACTTCATAGAAGTAGGCGCCGGAATCGAGGGTGTTGCCGCCACGCGGTGAGTCGAACCTGCCGGCGGCCTGCATGGCGTAGATCGGGGTCATCAGGGACAGCGCGCCATCCACCATCGCCGCGTCCACCACCTGGCCGCGGCCGGTGGACCGGGCGGAGATGATCGCGGCGAGCACGCCGGTCACCAGATACAGCGCTCCGCCGCCATAGTCGCCCACCAAGTTCAACGGCGGCGTCGGCTTCTGGCCGGCTCGGCCGATCGCGTGCAGGGCGCCGGTGAGCGCGATGTAGTTGAGATCGTGCCCGGCCGCATGCGCCAGCGGGCCGTCCTGGCCCCAGCCGGTGATGCGTCCGAACACCAGGCGCGGGTTGCGGCCGAGGCAGATTTGGGGACCCAGGCCAAGCCGCTCCATGACGCCAGGGCGGAAGCCTTCGATCAACGCATCGGAGCCTTCGATCAGGCGCAGGACGGCATCGATCGCCTTCGGCCGCTTCAGATCCAGGCCAATCGTCGCTCGACCGCGGCGGGTAAAGTCCTGCTCGATCGGCACCGGCACACCGAGGCCGACATCGGCGACACGGTCGACGCGCAGGACGGTGGCACCCATGTCGGCCAGCATCATGGCCGCCAAGGGGCCCGGCCCGATTCCGGCGAACTCGATGACCTTCACCCCGGCCAGAGGTCCCATGGTGTTTTCCTCCCCGTGCATTCGTAACGCCGCGTTGTGCGCCGGCGCCACGCTTGTGCAACCTGCGCGGCCAACCAAAGTCCGCGCACCTTTAGCTTTTGACTGGCGTTAGCCGCGCTGCACCAGCTCGATCTTGTAGCCATCGGGATCTTCAACGAATGCGATCACGGTATTGCCGAACTTCACCGGGCCAGGCTCGCGGGTCACCTTGGCGCCGGCAGAGCGCAGCTTCTCGGTTGTCGCGGCGACGTCGGGGACGCCGATTGCCAGATGACCGAAGGCGCTGCCCATGTCGTATTTGTCGGTGCCGTAGTTATAGGTGAGCTCGATGACGGTATTCTTGTCCTCATCGCCGTAGCCGACGAATGCCAGGGTGTATTTGCCGTCCGGCACGTCGCGGCGGCGAAGTTCCTTCATGCCGAAACCCTTGGTGTAGAAATCGATGCTGCGCTGCAGGTCGCCGACCCGCAGCATGGTGTGCAAGTAACTGACTCATGGTTGGTTCCTTTCCGCATCCGGTTCGGGTCCTGAATTCCCGTGGGGCAAATCGCGGGATCAAGTCTCGGCGGGATCGAGGCCAAGCAGAAACAGCCCTGCTGCATCCGCCGCGGCCACGCAGGCTTCCCGCTCCGCCAGAATGGTTGCCCCGGCTTCGAACGCAAGCCCCCTCAGGCCGGCGGCGGCGGCGAGGCGCACGGTTTCCGGGCCAATGGTGGGCAAATCAGCCCGCCTGTCCTGGCCGGGCTTCACCAGCTTGACCAGAACGCCGCCGAAGCCGTCACGGCGCAAGCTGGCCGCGCGCGACAGCATCGCGTCGGTTCCCTCGATGGCTTCGACCGCCAGCACGAGGCCTTGCTGAACGACGCAGCCCTGACCGACGTCGACCGTGCCGAGCACCCGGGTGACCTCGACGCCGCGGGCGATATCGGCGAGAGCCTGAGGGTCCGGCGCGATGCGGGACAGCACGCCGACCGGGGCGATCACGCCCTGCATTACCTCATGCGCGCCGATGACGCGGAAGCCTTCCTCGGTGAGGACTTGCATGATCGCGGCGAGCAGCCCGTCGTCGCCGAGAAAAATCGCCCGGCCGACGCGCGCCAGGATGCGGACGCCGTCGGTGTCGGGCCGCAGGTCGAGCAGTGATGGCCGGCTGACCGGGCCGATCATGACCAGGTCCTGGCAGCCGTTCTCCCGCAGCGTCGCGACGATGCGCCCGGCTGCCCCGATGCGCAGGACTTCATGGGGCCAGGGTGCCAGGTACCGCCGGATCGGCGGCGCCTTCGATGCCGAGAATGAAGACGTGCCGCCCGGCGGCGCGCGCGGCCGTGGCGACCCTTCCTGGCAAGGGGCCGCCGCCGGCGATGATGCCCAGTGCGGGCAACGCTGGAGAATGCGCCTCGGCGTTCGGAGCCGCGTCAGTTTCCATTCCGGGTCCACGACAAAGACATTCTCCCCTTGCACGCCGCGCGGATTTGTCCGCATAGAGCAAAAGGTCTGAATTCACGATCCTGTGAAGCGACCTTTGGCCTGTGAAGCAGCCGCTCGCGTGTGAGCTGCGACTGCCCGTGAAGCCTCGGTTGGCCTGTGAAATCGCGGTTGGCCCGTGAAACGCCGTGGGACAGGGATGATCCTCCTATGATTGACGACGATGTGGCCGAAGCTGCTCAGCTCGCGACCGCGGCGAACGTGCTGCAGGTCCTGACGATGCTGGTGGACGAGGCGGAGAATTTGAATTTGCCGCGGACCATGGTGGCGTTGCGCAAGGCGCTGCGTGCCTGTCGGGCGGAACAGGCGCGGCCGCCTGGCATGTTACGCCCTCGCCGGCATGTGGTTCTGCATTAGGGCGGGGCGGACCGATGACGCGCTGATTGCGGGCGGGGCGATCGGGGCGCCGTCGGGGCGCCAGGTAAAGAAAACAGCGAAAACGGTCTTCTGCTGCGCTTGCGAAGGTTGCGTCGTGGCGCGGGTCGCCATAATTTTGCGATGACCACTGACCCGGCGCGACCATTTCGTCTGTCGGGCTGGCGGTGTCGCTGACTCCAATCACGAGGACATCGCGTATGAGCGCCAAACGGTCGGTCACGGTCACCCTGGACGGGTCAAACAAATCAGCCAACTTGCCGCTGCTGTCCGGCAGCATTGGTCCGGATGTGTTCGATATCCGCAAGCTGTACGGTGACCTGGGCGTGTTCACGTTCGACCCCGGCTACGGCGCGACGGCATCCTGCGAAAGCAAGATCACCTACATCGACGGTGACAATGGTGTGCTGCTGTATCGCGGCTATCCGATCGAGCAACTGGCGGAGCACTCCAACTTTCTGGAGGTCTGTTACCTGCTGCTCAACGGCGAGCTGCCTACCGCGGCGGAGGCGGAGGATTTCGAAAAAGGGGTAATGCGGCACACCATGCTGCACGAGCAGCTCCGCGTCTTCTACAACGGTTTCCGCCGCGACGCTCACCCGATGGCGGTGATGTGCGGTGTGGTTGGGGCGCTGTCGGCGTTCTATCACGACAGCCTGGACGTGCACGATCCGGAGAGCCGCCGCATCAGCGCGTTCCGGCTGATTGCCAAGGTGCCGACGATCGCCGCGTGGGCGCACAAATATGCCATTGGCCAGCCGTTCGTTTATCCGCGCAACGACCTCTCGTACGCGGAGAATTTCCTGTACATGTTCCACGCCGTACCGGCTGAGGAATACAAGACCAACCCGGTGCTGTCGCGCGCGATGGACCTGATCATGATGCTGCACGCCGATCATGAGCAGAATGCGTCCACCAGCACGGTCCGGCTGGCGGGATCGACCGGGGCCAACCCGTTCGCCTGCATCGCCGCGGGCATCGCCAGCCTGTGGGGGCCGTCGCATGGTGGCGCCAACGAGGCGGTGCTGAAAATGCTGGCCGACATTGGCCATGTCAGCAACATCAAGCAGTTCCTCGCCGACGTGAAGGACAAGGACAACCACACCAAGCTGATGGGCTTTGGTCACCGCGTGTACAAGAACTACGATCCGCGGGCGAAGATCATCCAGAAGGCCTGTCACGACGTGCTGCAGGAGCTTGGGATCAAGGACGATCCGTTGCTCGACCTGGCGATCGAGCTGGAAAAGATCGCACTTAGTGACCCGTACTTCGTTGACCGCAAGCTGTATCCCAACGTGGATTTCTATTCCGGCATCATTCTGAAGGCGATGGGGTTCCCGACGACGATGTTCACCGCGTTGTTCGCGGTGTCGCGCACCATAGGCTGGGTCAGCCAGTGGAAAGAGATGATGGAGGACCCGCAGCAGCGCATCGGTCGCCCAAGACAGATCTACACCGGGGCACCCCAGCGCGATTATGTAGCGCAGGCTCGGCGCGGCTAGGTCGTCCACACTTTTCGCGACTGGCGGTCGATGGCTGGGGACCGCGGAACGGTTGTTCCGCGCGAAAGCTTCGCGGCCGGTATTTCATACAGTGATATTCAGACCCGCATCCAGCCATGCATGCGGCACTTCAGATAATGGATTAAGTCCATCCTGCCAGTGTGTGATAACACACGGTTTGATCTCCGAGTGGCGGCTAAAAGCCGAAGTGAAAAGGTCCCTCGCATTTAGTGCGACAGGTGTTTTTTTATAGACACCCTCCTTTTGTGCTGTTTCGGCGAGAAATAATTTTTCGTTAGAATTCAAATCATTTACACACGCTTGGGTTGTATTTCAGTTGCGACGTTTCAGGAACAAATCCATGTCGGAAAAAGTCTCTTTGGACATTTTAGTTAAGAGGCGTCTGAAAGGATGGGGCCAGCGTCCTCCCGGGGTCAAGCCACGCCGAGGCAAGGAGGCGTGGCTCCGCGGCCGACCGTCGGAGGACGAAAGCACGATCTGCAATCCGTTCCTCAAGATTCCCGGCAGCACGCGGCTGCGCACCTTGCCCGACGGGCTTTGGCTGAACTTTGGCGGCAGCTTCGCCGAACCGTTCGTTGACATCCTGGCTATCGAAGCTTGCAGCACCATTCAGAATCTTCTCGACAAACGCTCACGCTTTTCGCCCAGCACGCACTCGCTCATGTGCGTCTGCCCGACCGCATGGCTGCTGGCTCCGATCGCCGCATCCGACCCGACGCCGCGATGGAAGACGACCGGGGTGATCATGCACGAACCGTTCTACGACGTGGTTGTCCCGGTGCGGGAAATGCGCGTGCTGTACGGCCTGAAGAAGGACCACTACAAGGGTTTCGCCCAACACCAACTGCCGCACGCGCACGAATTCTTCGTCCCGATGGAAACTCTGACCGAGGAACATAGCGAGGACAACCTTCGGTTGCAAGAACTTATCGCCCGCACGTCGATGTCGGCCAACTTCTTTTGTTCGTAATACCCTTAACGGGCCGGAGGCGAGCCAGGACCAAATCCGGCCGGTCCGAGATCAGCCCATCGACCCGCCAGCCGGCAAGACGCCGGATGTCCTGCTCATTGTTGACCGTCCACGGTATGACGATCAGCCCTAGGGTGTGTGCCTGGTGGACCAGGTCCTCGGTGAGGCTGGCGTGGTCGGGTGCCCAGATCGGTGTGTCCGCCGGAGAGCTGGCCGCCGCGACCCATTCGGGCGCCGACCGGTCGTCGTCAACCAGATGCGGCAGATCCCACCAGAGCGAGCGTTGCCGGGCGGTATCCGCTCGGGTCAGCCAGGCCAGGCGAATGTCTGGCCGGATGCGAGCGACGTGGCGCTGAACCCGCCAGTCGAATGATTCCAGGACGACGCGCTCGGCTGCCTCCGTCCGATCAATGACGGCGAGCACCCCATCCGCCACGGTGACAGGGGGGGCCGAGCGGTGGGGATGCTGTGGATCGGTCTTGATCTCGATGATGAAGATCGCGTCGGGCATGGCGGCCAACACGGTCTCCAGCGCGGGGATACGCGCGCCGTCATGCGGCTTCTGGTGGCGGAACCGCAGGTTGACGGGCGAACCGGGACGGCTGCGCCCGACGTCATAGCGTGTCAGTTCGGCCATGGTCAGCGAGCGGAGCAGGGGTCCGGGCGGTGGCAGCCAAGCGCCCGCGGCGTCTCGGGTGAGGTCTGGATCGAGCGCCTGGTCATGACACACCACGACCACGCCGTCGCAGGTCATGCCGACATCGAGTTCAAATGCCGACACACCGAGAGCCGCGGCGGCGCGGAACCCATCCAGGGTATTTTCAGGGAACAGGCCGCGCGCGCCCCGATGTCCGATCACCTGCACGGTGCCATCGCCAGCTCATTGACCCACATCAATGATGTTCCCGCGACCTGGCCGCAGTTTGCGCCGTCATACATGAGGATGCCCCAATGCCGACGCACGGAAACCTGTTGATCGTCGTGGCCGATGGCGAGCATATCCGCTTCGTTCGCCCTGCCGAGGACAATGCGCTTCACAGCGAGGCGACGCTTGACTCGACGGCGGCGCATCTGAGGTCGGCCGATCTCGGCACGGATCGTCCGGGCGGTTCGTTTCACTCCGATGCGACCGCGCATCATGCGCTGAGCCCGCGGCACGATCCGCATGCGATGGAAAAGGAGAAGTTCGCACACTTGATCGCGGGGCAGCTTAATGAGGCCGCGGCGCGGGAAGCGTTCGGCGAGCTGGTCATCGTGGCGCCGGCGCACACGCTTAACGCGATCCGCGCAAAGCTGGAACGAGCGGCCGTGAGCAAGATCGTCGGCACCCTCGCCAGGGACCTGATCAAGACTCCGGATGACGAATTGTGGCCGCATGTCCGCGAGTGGGTCCGGCCGACGCGTCGTCCGCGGGCGTAGCGGAAAGCACCGCGGTTCGTCGCCATTCACTCTGGCGTCGGCATGTGGCTCAACCCGTACAGGGCGGCGCCGAGCAGGGCAACCTGCGTGGTGATGACTTTGACCGGGATGTCGCTCAGCAGCGCGGTAAAGCGGCCTTTGGCGGAGAATGACTGCATGAAGCGGTCAGCGCTGAGTTGCGGCAGGATGCGTGGCGGAATTCCACCGGCGAGATAGACGCCTCCGGTCGCGACGAACTTGAGCGCCAGGTTGCCAGCCTCGGCGCCCAGGCTGGCGACGAAAATGTCCAGTACCGCCTTGCAGAGTGCGTCCGCCGGGTCCTGCAGCGCCGCCTGCACGATATGGGGCGTGCGATCGGCCGCGGTGGACAAGGTCGCCGCGAGCACTGGTGATTCCGGCACCCGGCCGGTGTCGCGGAGAAAGTCGTAGATGTTGGGCAGCCCGCTGCCGGAGCAGATCCTTTCGTAGGCGACATGTCCGTAGCGCTTCGACAGAAAGCTCCAGAGTGCCGCCTGGGTGTCGTCGCCGGGAGCGTAATCGGAATGACCGCCCTCCGATGAGCAGGCAATGTAGCGGGCGCCGTCCCAGATCAGAAAGGCTTCGCCCAGGCCGGTTCCTGGTGCGATCACCGCGATAGGCCCGTGATCCTCGGTTTTGCCGGCATTGATGGTGTGCACCTCGTCTGGCCGCAGATGAGGGACCGCATAGGCGACGGCTTTCAGATCGTTCAGGAGAATGACCTTCCTGAGGCCGAGCGAAAGGCGGAGTTGGTCTTGTTCGATCACCCAGGGAAGGTTGGTGAGGCGGGCGCGGCCATCGAGGACCGGTCCCGCGACGTCGAAACAGGCAGCTTCCGCGGGGCGGCCGGCTTTCGCCATGAACTCCTTCACCAGGTCGTCGAGCGTGGCGTAGTTCGCGCTGCGGAATTCCATCTCGGCGACAGGATTACGAACGTCCGCACCCGGCTCGTAGAGCGCCAGCAAGGTCTTGGTGCCGCCGATATCTCCCGCGATCAACATCCGCTTTTCTCCGTGCTCGTGGCCAGTCGTCGGTTCCAATGTAGACCAGAATGTTTGATGTGCGGACCCGGGTGGCGCAAGCGCCGGCCCGTGGTGGCGTCGGAAGGAGTGTTTAGCAGGACGGTGCTTCGGCGCGTTGGCGAAACAGAGCGTTGTCGGCAATTGTTCTGGTGTTCAGCGGACAAAGCGACCACTATGATCGGTGAAGTGTCGGCCTGGGCCTCGTCGCCCCAGCGCCGGCCAAAATTGTCTCCCGTCATCGACATTCTGACCGTTGCGGCACTGGCTTGGGGCCAGGGGGCGCGGCAGCATGTCAATTTCGCCGTCGTATGTGGTGAAACCAGGCTGGATCGCGAACGGCATAGGGCCGAGGAAGAATGACTGAATGTGCTTCTCCGCCTCGGCAAGTTTCGTCACCGCCGGTCTGACAGGCGCGATCGGTTCGTTGTCGCTGATGCGCGTGCGTGAGTTGCGGCAGGTGCCGTTGGCGTCGGTGCCACTGTTCTTCGCGTTGCAGCAGGGCGGCGAAGGACTGCTGTGGCTCGGCTTGTCGTCCGCGCCCGAGGGCACGGCTGCCGCCGATCTGACGTTCTGGTTCCTGCTGTTCGCGGAAGTGTTCTGGCCGGTATATGCGCCCTTGAGCATATGGCTCATCGAGCCGAGTCCAGAGCGTCGGCGGATCATGCTTCCCTGCGTCGCGATCGGCGCGGGTGTGAGCGTGTATTTGCTGTGGTGGCTGCAGACCCGATCGCACAGCGCCGCCATTTTGCACGATCATATCGTCTACGTGACAGAGGGCCGGCACCCCGTACTGCTCAATATGGGCTATCTCGCTGCGACCAGCCTGCCGCCCCTGCTGTCGTCGCGGCGCAGCTTGCTGGCGCTTGGCATCGTCGTGCTGGTTGGCCTGAGCGTGGCCGATGTCTTTTACCGGCAGGCATTCGTTTCTGTCTGGTGCTTTTTTGCCGCCGTCGCGAGCGTGGTGATCCTGTGGCATTTTGCCCGCTTGCGCCCAGCCCGCCGTGCCACGGCCGGCGTGTGGTGAGCCTCGCCCGCCCGGGGACCCTTTCGGCGTGGGATGAGGCGCACCCCACCTTAACGATTGCTTAACCGGAAATGTTGTTCCGTGGGGCTGTGCCTGGTCGATACGACGCGGACTTGGTGGCCGTGAGATGATGGCGCCTGACCCGCGCGACCGGGCCAGGCGCTGAGCGTCTCCCAGCCGAAGCCTGTGACACATGTGACCCTGCAACGACGCTTCATGGCCAGGTTGGTTGATGCCGGTGCCACGGCTGGCCGCAATGTCCTGATCGATCGCCGCGCCCGCCTGGCCCGGTCGAGGTGCCTTTCCGCGAGAGGCGGCAATGACTGACGTCGTCGAACTGTAGCTGCTAGGATCGCCCATGCCGCTCACCCCAGATGAACGACATGAGCTCGAGGAGAAAATCATGGTAGCCGACCTGGCCCAGAAAGAAGCCGCCGCGAAACTGGCCATCCGGCAGCATCTCTGGGAAACGCCGAAAGGCCTCGCCGCGATCATTGCTGCCCTGGCGGTGACCATAGGCGCACTCGGCGGCATCGCCGGATATGCGTTAAGGGGAGTGCCCCAACCGCCGGCGCAGATCATCTTCCAGCCCGGTTCGATCGTCGTCCCGCCGGCGCCAGCCAAATGACAAAGCCTGAACTCATCGTGGCCTTGGAGCGGCTGACGGAAGAAGCCGCCGACAAGGGCTTGGAACAGCATCCGCGATCAGACTCAGGCTTTGCGACCTCAATTGTTAGGCTGGGCGGCCCGCGCACCATGGATAAAGAGACCAAAGCGGACCTGAGCCGCGGAGAATGAGTGAAGGAAATGCCGCAAGCTTGGCGGGTGATGCGGCCGACCTGCCTCGGTCGGTGCAGCAGTCATTGCTGAACGATCTGCTGACGGCAGCATACCGGTTGCATCTTTCCGATCAGTTCGTTGCCGCGGAAGCCTTGTATCGGACGATCCTGGCTGCACCGTCGCCGCACGCCGCCGCCAGCTATGGCCTCGGACTGCTGTGCCATGCACGCCGAGATTTCGCTGCGGCGGCGGAGGCATTTCGCCGTACGATCGCGCTCCAACATGATAACGTGGACGCAATCACCAACCTGGGGACAGCACTGCTGGCGCTCGGCGAGAGCCAGGCGGCGACGGAGCAATTTCGCCGAGCCATCACGGTCAAACCGGATTTTGCCCTGGCGCATGCCAAGCTGGGCAAGGCGCTCCAGGATCGGGGCGAGCTCTCGGAGGCCATCGGTGCCTATACACGCGCGGGCACGCTCGATCCGGGGAACAGCACGACGCGTGCCAATCTGGGCGGAGCGCTACTGAACCAGCGAATGTACGCCGAATCTGCAGCGGCGTCCCAACGGGCGGTGGAACTGCGACCCGATATGGCGATGGCGCATGCAAATCTGAGTACCGCTTTGTTCATGCTCGGACGGCTGGACGAGGCGCTGGATGCGGGCCGGCGAGCGATCGCGTTGCAGCCGAGAGATGCCATGACGCAAGCGACCTTGGGTGGCGTGATGCTCGAACTGGGGGCGTTCGAGGAATCCGCGGCGGCCTGCCAGTACGCGATCGAACTGAACCCCAAGATCGCGATGGCACACTACAATCTGGCGCATGCCTGCAAGGCAACTAACCGCCTGGTCGAGGCGGAGGCTGCCTGCCGCCGAGCCCTGGCTCTCGACGGTGATCATGCGGGCTATCATTTCGAGCTCGGTCATCTGCTATTGCTGCAAGGCGATTTCGGCGGCGGCTGGGAGGAGTATGAATGGCGCTGGAAATTATCCGACTTTTCCTGGCTGGGCGATTTTCAGGCCGAGGTCGGACAACCCGAATGGAAAGGCGAAGACCTGTCTGGCAAGACGATCCTGCTGCTCACCGAACAGGGGCTGGGCGACATCATCCTGTGGGTGCGCTACGCGCCGTTACTGGCGGAGCGTGGTGCGCGGGTGATCATCGCGGCGCATCAGCCGCTGCACCGGCTGCTCGCCTCGATGCGATCGGTGACCGTTGTCCCTTGGACCAGCCGACCGTGGCCCGGGTTCGACGTTTATTGCCCGCTGGTGAGCCTGCCGCGCCTGTGTGGCACGCCTTACCCAGGCGTATCCGAGCCGGTGCCTTATTTGCACGCTGATCCCGCGTCCCGAACGGCGTGGCGCCAGCGGCTTGGGTCGACCGGACCACGAGTCGGGCTTGTCTGGGGCGGTAACCCGAGGACGAAACACGATCGCTTCCGTTCGCCACGTCTGGCACCGATGCGGCCGCTGTTCGATCTCGCCGGGATCACTTTCGTGGTCTTGCAGGCCGGTCCCGCGCGCGCTGACATCGCGGCCACGCCGCTGCCGCCTCATATGATCGATCTCGGCGGCGAACTGGACGATCTGGCCACGACGGCCGCGATCATGTCGGAGCTCGACCTGGTGATCAGCTCCTGCACAGCGCCGCTGCATCTCGCGGGCGCGCTCGGCGTGCCAACCTGGGCACTGCTGCCGTTCGCTCCCTATTTCCCGTGGCTGCTCGATCGCTCTGACAGCGCCTGGTATCCGACCATGCGGCTCTATCGGCAGGAGCAGCCGGGCATGGACTGGTCGGGGGTGATCGCCCGGGTGGGGCGTGATCTGGAGCGGTTCGCCGCGTCATGGGGGGGCTCCGTGGACGGCGTTGCCCGATCGGCCGAACGCCGGCATTAGCGCGAGCAATTCGTTCCGCGGGCGGCGGTCGGTGACCCCTACCTGCGGACTGGGCTGAAACATGGGATTGTCGCCGCTATCATCCTTGCGCGTCCGCGATGACGAGTCGCCTGAGCCAGGCGCAGCAGCCGCATTGCGGTGGGCTCTTTACAGTAAAATGTTGCGTTCTGGACTCAAAAAACGTGCCGGACAGCCGTGGACCAAATCCGGGAATGACACGGGGGTAGACGCTAACTGTGAGCAGTTTCCCCCCTTCGCTGCGAAGGCTGGGTCTGCTCCTGCAAAGGCGGGGCAACCCACGACTTCCTTAGTTTAAACAAAGACATACCATCCTAACCCTCCCTCACGCGCTCAGTCGCCCGGTCATGACACCCTTGGGCACTCGCGTAAACTAACCGCGGAACCTCAAGCAACGGATATCATCCACCGTCTCCTCACGCCCCGAGCTAGTCGGCTGACCAGGCCAGCCTGGACGACCGGTGATGCGCATGACAAATCGCTACGGCGAGCGCATCGGCGGCATCGGAGCGCCGCATCGACGCCCCCGGCAGCAGGCGCCGCACCATCATCACGACCTGCGCCTTTTCCGCCCCGCCGGTGCCCACCACCGCCATCTTGACCGTCTTGGCGGCATATTCCGCCACCGGAATTCCAGCCAGTGCTGGCGCCAGCAACGCCACGCCGCGGGCGTAGCCCAGCTTCAACGTCGCCGTGCCATTCCGGTTGACATAGGTCTCCTCAACCGCCGCCTCGGCGGGGTGGTGCAGCCCAAGCAGATCGGCCAGCGCGTCATGCAGTGTTTTCAGGCGATCGGCTACCGCGTGCGCGCTGTCGGTCGCGATCACCCCGTCGGCGATATGACGCAACCGGTTGCCGTCACTCTCGATGACGCCCCACCCCGTGAAGCGCAACCCCGGATCGATGCCCAGCACCCTGATCATACGCAAATCGCATACCCACCCATAGCTCTTGTGCTTATAGGCACCCCGCGAACCCGGCAAACACTACCTGTGGGAAATCGAATCGCGGTAAATCTCGATCTCGTCCAGGTGCAGGTATTGCCGGTCGCTCAATTTGATCCGGACGAACCGGGCGATGCAGCCCTCGCGCCTGATCCGCAATGGAAACCCGTCGATCCCGCCGAAAATCGTCCCGTCGTGGACATACAATGTCGTCCAACTCTCGCCATCGACCGAAACAAGCACCACGAGTGAGCGCGCGCAATTCTGACACCCCGCATCCAGCCGGTTGTAGATCACCACTTCATCAAAAATCGTTGCTTCGCCGAGATCGACCATCCACCACGGCTGCAACTCGAATTCAGTATGAAACCCAAACATACCATTCTTCACGCCGTCGACGCCGCCCTGTGGCGTGGGCGCCGAACCTTCGAGACCGCTGCTCTGGGATGCCGGTCGGTCGAGTGCCAGGTTACGCCGATCGCCGGCGATCGACTTCAGGATCGTCTCGCGACCCTCACCGATTTGCCGAGCGCCGTTTTGCTGGGCAAATTCCGACGCCTGCACGAAGCAGCGACCCACGATCTCCCGAATTTCAGCGGATTGTCGCGAACACAGCTCGGCCACCCGGGGAGGCGGAGACGGCCCCACCGCGAGCACCCCCAGCCCCGCCGCGTGCCGGAAGTCAAAGCTGGGGTACTGGCCCGACAACTCGTGCCACAGCTTCCATACCCCGAAGCCGCGCGAGCGAATTTCGGTGTCGTGCAACAGCACAACTGCGCGGTCCGACAGCTTCGGCCGCCATGTTTCGAAGTCGTGTCTTACAGCCTCATACGAATGGCAGCCGTCAATGTGAAGCATATCGACCGAGCGGTCATCGAATTGTGCCACCGCCTCGTCGAAACGACAGCGCAGAAGCTTCGAGCACAGGGGAAAATGCGCTGCCTGGAAATCTTGCCAGG
This sequence comes from uncultured Alphaproteobacteria bacterium, assembly GCA_963758415.1. Lineage (GTDB taxonomy): Bacteria > Pseudomonadota > Alphaproteobacteria > Acetobacterales > Acetobacteraceae > Rhodopila. The sequence goes on from CAVWVL010000004.1 coordinate 267,006, forward strand.
TCGTTATAAACCTCGTCGCCGTAGTGCCCCGCGTGCGCGTCGCCTTCCCAGCTATCCACCGCCACGCAAATCGTCTCCAACCCGCATCGGACGACCGCGTTGCAGAACGCCGCGAACGAAACGCCATTATGCGTCCCAAGCTCGACAACCACCCTCGGCCGGGCCGCCTGAACCACCCAGTGCGCAAAGCTCACATGACCATGCCACGCGCTCGCATAGGTTGCTCGTGGCGACGCCCACAAAAGCGCTTGCAGATCGTCCAGAACGAGCCGCCAATGCTTGAACTGCGCGTGCTTGAACTGCCCCTCCATCAGCCTGACAACGTCTGCATCACCGCGTCCGGAATGTCGAAATTGGCATAGACGTTCTGCACGTCGTCACTGTCCTCCAGCACGTCCAGCAGCTTGAGCAGGCTTGACGCGCGCTCGGTATCGAGGGTCACCAGAGTGGTCGGGCGCCAGTCCAGCCGCGCACTCTCGGGGTCTCCGAACCGCCCCTCGAGCACATCGCGCACCACGAAAAAATCCTCCACCGCGCAGCTAACCTCGTGCCATTCGGCGTCGCTTTCGACGTTGTCTGCACCCGCCTCGATCGCCGCTTCAAGCATGTCGTCGGCGGATGCGGCCGCCGCCGGGTAACGGATCACGCCCAGCCGGTTGAACAGGAAACTGACCGAGTTCGTTTCGCCCAGCGCGCCGCCATGTTTGGAGAATGCGGTTCGCACGTCCGACGCAGTCCGGTTCCGGTTGTCCGTCAGCGCCTCGACGATGATGGCGACGCCGGCCGGTCCGTAGCCTTCATACCGCACCTCGACGTAGTCATCGCCGCCCGCGGCACCGGTGGCCTTTTTGATCGCCCGATCGACCGTGTCCTTGGGCATGTTCGCCTGCCGAGCGGCAATCACCGCCGCGCGCAGGCGTGGGTTCGAGGCCGGATCCGGCAGGCCCTGCCGCGCCGAGACGGTGATCTCGCGAATGATCTTGGCAAACTGCCGGCCGCGGCGCGCGTCCTGCGCCCCTTTGCGGTGCATGATGTTCTTGAACTGCGAATGCCCTGCCATGGTCCGCGATCAGCTTTCGTGTAGTTAGCCCGACGGAGTGCGCTGGCTCACCGATCGCATCTCCAGTGTCAACCCCAGCCGGACCACGCCCCGGCGGGCTGCTGCCACGCCGGGTTCCTGTCTCCGGTGTCATCCCCGGATACCTGGCTCCAGTATTATCCGCGGCTCGGCCAGGTCCGTATCAAGCCTGGTCCTCGGAAGCGGGATCCAGGGCTCAAAACCCCTCGCCGCCAGTGTCCTGCCCCGAAATTCGCCATATTGCCCGGAGGACGCAGTTTCGTACCAATCCACTGAACAAAACAACAACTGGCGCGGAAAAATCGAGGTTCGCCCACGCTGGCGGCCTTCGGGGTCCGAGACACTACGGCGGTTTCGCAAGCTCCTGAGCGCGGTGGGTGACGGCTGGCATCGGCAATCGAATCCCCTCCACACCAGGCGCAAGCTCGCTCGCGGGAAAGTCAGACATCCCGGCCCACATTGCCTCCGGTCTTCCCCCAGACGGAGAAAGGTTCCCAAAATCGGCGGCGGAAAGCGTGGCGGCCACCGTTTCCATCGCACGGGCCCACATCCGTTTACGTTGCTGCTCGCCGCTGAGGGCAGGAGGCTCGACGATCTGTCGCATCGGAGCGGTCCGCAACATAGGCCCGCCGCGCTCGGCCGGAGCGATAACCTCTTCGATCTGTGCAATGCCGGGTGGAGCGTCATGCGGCCGACCGATACTGTCCGAGCTATCGCCCGTTTCCCGGATCGCGGCCAATACTTCCTCGACTGTTGCACGTCCCGCCACAGTCCCGCCCCCGGTTTCAACCTCGGAACCACGATCCTCACCGGCCAACCCGCCCGGCCTCCGCCCTGCCTCCTCCGCTTGCTCAGCAATGCTCTGCTCCAGCGGCGGATCGAGGCGTTGGAGTTTCTCCAGCACGCGGGCGTTTTGCTGCGCGGCGCGGTTCAGTGCGACGGCGCCGCTCCGCAGCCGCAGCTTCATTGCCAGCGGCACGTCATCCGCCGTCGCCGAGGCAAGATTGTCCATGGCCGCGAGGCTGAACCCGATGATCTGCGCAACCTGCATCAGCTCCACCTGCGTCCGTGCCCCATAGGACGCGATCGTCTCCATCGCGGCGAGGCGCCCCCGGCCCGGATCCCCGACGTCTGCGCCCACGAACATCGGCGCCAGGAGAGTGACGATCGAATGCCACGGCATATCGCCCGGGTAGGCCGCATAATCAGCTTCGTCCGCAAGGTTGGATGTGGCGTCACGGTCTGGCGAGGTCATCGGCGGCATACCACCCTGGCTCGAAGTTCGTCTTTCGTTCTTCTACCTCAGGTTGCCGGAAATAGCAAGAATTGTAGCTCACCGACTCTCACAAAGCGCCCTGACAGTGACCCGCGGTATCATCCCGGCGCTCAAAGTGTCATCCCGGCAGCATCTTCAGTGTCATCACCGGACTTGGTCCGATGACCCACGTCTTTGCCTGCAACGCACTCCAGGTACAGTCCGTCCTGCTACGAAACCTTCCGGAACTTCTGCAACGACCGCAGACCGTCCGGACGCGGACGATCGGGAAATGTCTGCGGCCAGTTGGTCCAGGAGACCTCGCCCACATAGATGTCCCCACGGCTGTCCACCGTCAGCCCGTGCGGCGCCATGAACTGGTCCGGACCCAGGCCGGCGTGCAACCCGCCAAGTCTGGCGAGCCGCTTGCCCGTGTGGTCGACGATCGAGACCCGCGGCCCGAGATTCGGCATCTCGCGGTTGACCGGCTGCGTCGGACCTAGTTCGCCAATGTAACAGATAGGACATTTCCCAGGCGGCATGAACAGTCCGCACGGACGGTGCATGTTGTTCCATTGCGTCTCATATTTGCCGTTGCCGTCGAACACCTGCACCCGGTGATTTTCCCGGTCCGCGACATACACCCAGCCATCGGCATCGCACGTGATATTGTGCGCTATATTGAACTCGCCCGGATCGCTGCCCGGCCCTCCCCACGACATCAGCCTCCGTCCGTCCGGAGCATATTTGTGCACCCGGGAGTTACCGTATCCATCGGAAACATACACATCGCCGTTCGGCGCCATCGCGGTATGGGTGCAGCGGTGGAACGGCTCCCCACTCATATACGGAGCGGGCTTTCCCGGCGTGCCCAGCGTCAACAGGATTTTCCCCTCCAACGTGCACTGCCGCACACTGTGATCTGCGTCATCGGTCAGCCACAACGTCTCGTCAGGCGCAACGAAAACGCCATGCGCGCGGGGAAATACGCCTTCGCCCCACGAGCGAAGGAAGTTGCCGTCGCGGTCGAACACGATCATCGGATGTTCACCGCGATTGAACACGTAGACGTTGTCGCGACTGTCCACGCCGACCCCGCCAATTTCCTTGAACGACCAGCCGGGGGGCAGTTTCGCCCAGTTCTCGACCGGCTCGTAGATATAGTCACCGCTTCCCAAGGTAACCATGACCGTTTCCCCTTCTTGGCTTTGGCGATCTTGCCACGATGCCAACACGCCAGCCAAGAGCCGCCCCCATGCCCGCTTCAGGGAAGCGCCAGCCCGCCGCCCTCGATCGGCAGCGCATGTCCGGTGATGCTGCCAGCTTCCCCCCGCAGCAACCAGATCGTTGCAGCGGCAACCTCACTTGGCGACACGATCCGGCCAGTCGGCACACCAGCCGCCGCCTGCTCCTCGGTTATGCCCAGTTCCGCATAACGCTGCCTGGCCATTCCCGTATCGACCCATCCGGGACACAGCGCGTTGACCGTGATCCCGCGCGGCGCCAGGGCCAAAGCCAGTGCGCGCGTGAAACCAACCACGCCGTGCTTGGCGGCGCAGTACGCCGTCTGGTCCGGAACCCCGCGCAACCCCAGCACCGAGGCGATATTGACGATGCGTCCAGTGCCGTCCGGCAACAGTGGCAGCACGGCCTTGCAGCAATGATACGTGCCATGCAGGTTGGAACCGATGATTGTGTGCCAAAGCGTATCGTCCCCGTCGAGCGCATTGGCCCCGGCGATGCCGGCACAATTCACCAGCGTATCGACCCGGCCAAGCCCGCTGAACGCGGCCCTCACCGATCCAGCGTCAGCCACGTCGCAGGCAACGAACCGGTGCGGAACATCTGCAGTCGCTCGCCGAGCCAGCACCAGCACATCCCAGCCCTCCGCTACCAGACGGTCCGCCACCGCTCGGCCGATCCCGCGCGTGCCGCCGGTGACCACCGCGAATTTCGCCCCGCCCGTCATTGCGCCGTGCCGCCGCCATCCACAGGCAATACTACGCCCGTAATGAACGACGCGGCATCCGAGGCCAGGAACGCCACCGCCGCCGCGATCTCCGCCGGTGCCGCAAAGCGGCCCAGCGGCACGCCGGACTTGTACGCATCGGCCGACGACACCGGGAACCGGTCAGGATATTTCGCCGTCAGATCGCCGATCACCGTCGCCAGCATGGCGGTGTCCGTGCTGCCCGGCGCAATGCAGTTCACGCGGATCCCGAAACGAGCCCAGTCCAGCGCCGCCGACCGCGATAACTGGGCGATCGCCGCCTTCGAGGCACCATAAGCCGCGCTCACCTGCTTGCCGATCAACGCCTGGTCCGAGGCAATGTTGACTATCGCGCCGCGCCGGCGCTGCACCATCCCCGGCAGCACCGCCCGCATCAGGGCGTACGCAGCCAGAAAGTTGACACGGAACACCCGTTCGACCTCCGCAAGCGGCGTTTCCAGCACAGTGCCCAGAACCGTGACGCCGGCGTTGTTGACCAGGATGTCCACCGGGCCGCGCGCCGCGACCAGTTCGGTCAGACGGTGCTCCAGCGTGGCGGTGTCCGACAGGTCGAAATCGGGCAGGTCCAGGCCGATCACCTCCACCCCGTCCGCCGCCAGCGTCTCCAGGATGGCCCCTCCGATCCCGCCGCGATGCCCGGTGACGATCGCTCGCCGCCCCGCCAGCCCGAAACTGACTGCTACCCCCATCTTGCCTCCTTCCCCATCGGTGCCATGCTGCGCAATCAGTATCGTTCTTCGGACCAAATCATCCAGACATCAACAAGGAAGCCCGTGATGCGAAGCCTGCTCAAAGCCCTGACGTTGCTGCTGCTGCCTGTCGCCGCCCATGCCAACGACAAGATCAGTTTCGGCCTCGACTGGAAAGCCGAGGCCGAATACGGCGGCTTCTACCAGGCGGCCGCGACCGGCATCTATGCCAAGCATGGTCTGGACGTCGTCATCGAGCAGGGCGGACCCCAGGTCAACCACACCCAGTTGCTCCTCGGTGGCCGGCTGGATTTCAACATCACCAGCAACTCCTTCCTGGCGCTGAACTTCGTCAAGGAGAACATTCCGTTCCGCACCGTGGCCTCGATATTCCAGAAGGACCCGTCGGTGCTGATCGCTCATCCCGGCCAGGGCAACGACAGTTTCCCGGCGCTGAAGGGCAAACCGATCATGATCAGTTCCGATACGCGGGTGGGCTGGTGGAACTTCCTGAAAGCGAAATTCGGCTACACCGACAGCCAGATCAGGCCCTACACCTTCAATTTGGCGCCGTTCCTCTCTGACAAGAAGGCGATCCAGCAGGGCTTCCTGGGATCGGAACCGTTCTCCATCAAGGAGGAGACCCATGTCGAACCGGTCGTGCTGCTGGTCGCCGATGCCGGCTTCAACGGCTACTGCACCCTGATCGCTACCTCCGACAAAAGGATCGAGCAGCAGCCGGACCTGGTGCAACGCTTCGTCGATGCCTCGATCGAGGGCTGGTATTCCTATCTGAACGGCGATCCGGCACCGGCGAACGCTCTGATCAAGAAAGACAACCCCGAGATGACCGACGCGCTGATCGCATACGGCCGGTCCTCGATGAAAGAGCACGGCATCCTGGACTCGGGCGACGCCGCCACCTTGGGAATTGGTGCAATGACCGCCGAACGCTGGCAGAGTTTCTATCAGACCGTTTCCGACCAGGGGCTTTATCCGAAGGGCCTGGACATCGCCAAGGCGTACACGTTGCGCTTCGTCAATCATAAGGTGGGAATGGACCAGAAGCCTTGATCCACCTGGGTCTCGTCCCGGCCCCGATCCGCCGGCTCCCGACCCGCGAGTGCTGACTGTCAGCCATGTCGGCCGCCGCTTTCCGGGTGGCGTCGAGGCGCTGCGCGACACCTCGCTGCGCCTGCTCGAATCCGATTTCGTCGCACTGCTCGGCCCGTCCGGCTGCGGCAAATCGACCTTGTTGCGCCTGATCGCTGGGCTGGATCAGCCGGACAATGGCCGCCTGGAGTGGGACGGCGATCCGCCCGCACCAGGCGACATCGGCTACGTGTTCCAGGACGCCACGCTGTTGCCCTGGGCCACCGCCGAGGACAATGTGTACCTGCCGCTGCGCCTGCGTGGCATGTCCAGGCAAGCCGCGATGCCAGACGTCGAGGCCGTCCTGCAACGGGTCGGTCTGGCCGGATTCGAGCGCGCCAGGCCACGCCAGTTGTCCGGTGGCATGCGCATGCGGGTGTCCATCGCCCGTGCACTTGTCACCCACCCGCGCCTGTTGCTGATGGACGAACCCTTCGCCGCGCTGGACGAGTTCACCCGCCACAAGTTGCAGTCCGACCTGCTCGACGTGTGGCGAACCGCGGGCGCGACCGTCGTGTTCGTCACCCATTCGATCTACGAGGCCGCTTTCCTCGCCCGACGCATCGTGCTGATGACGCCGCGCCCGGGACGGATCGATCGGGAAATTGTCTCCACTCTCACCCCGGGACCCGCCACCCGGCTCGATCCCGCCTACGCGGCGCTGGTCGCGGAGATCGCCGGTTGCCTGGAGGACGCCCTGAAAGCGTCAGTCACATGAACCGGCAGGCTGCCTCGCGCGGGACTAGCCTCAAGCCCCGTATTTCGCGCGGACTACTGCGCCTCGCTCCTGCGCTGTTCGGCCTGCTCGCATTGCTGCTTTGGGAAGCAACGGTACGCCTCGCCGAAGTTCCCGTCTATCTCCTGCCCGGTCCAATTGCGATCGCCGCGGCCTTCGCGGCTGACCCGGTCGGGTTGTTGCTGTCGCTGGCCTCGACCCTTTTTGTAACCTTCGCCGCCCTGTTCGTCGCCGCCGTGTTGGGGGGAGCGATGGCCGTCGCCATGTCGGCCAGCCGGCTGGCGCAGGCGGCGATCCAGCCCTGGGCTGTCGCATTGCAGGTCACGCCGCTGCCGGCGATCGCGCCGCTGATCATCATCTGGGTCGGAGAGCCGTTCGCCGCGCTGGTCGTCTGCGCCACCATCATCGCCTTCTTCCCGCTGTTCGCCAGTACCGCCGCCGGCCTGGCTTCCTCGCCGCCTGAACTCAACGACTTGTTCCGCCTGTATGGCGCCGGCCGCTGGAACACCATGACCCTGCTGCGCTTGCCCGCCTCGCTGCCCTATTTTCTCACCGGCCTGCGCATCTCCGGCGGCCTCGCGCTGGTCGGTGCCGTGGTTGCGGAACTGGTCGCCGGCTCCGGTGGTTTCGCTTCCGGCCTGGCCTACCGTATCCTCGAGGCAAGCTTCAGACTGGAGATGCCGCGTATGTTCGCCGCCCTGGTGTTGCTGGCCGTCGCCGGGATCGTGATCAATTTCGGCCTGGGTGCGGTTGGCCAGGCCATTCTGCGCCGACGCGGCGTGGCATGAGCCCCAACCGGCTACTCATCTTTGGCCTGGGCTACTCCGGCACTGCCATCAGCCGAGCGGCGGCGGCAGCCGGTTTCGAGGTCGCCGGGACGACGCGGTCCGGATCAAATGGCACCATCGCGTTCGATCAGGCAGCGGAGTTCATTCAGTCCGCTACGCACCTGTTGACGACCGCCGCACCCGCCGACGGAGCCGATCCGGTGCTGGCCCGCTACCGCCAGGACATCCGGGCAGCCCCGAATTTGCGTTGGATTGGCTATCTTTCCAGCACGGCGGTCTACGGTAACCGAGGCGGCGGTTGGGTGGACGAGGATACCCCTGCCGCACCCACCCAGGCGCGCGGCCACCGTCGAACTCGACGCCGAGAACGCCTGGGCCGGCTTCGCCGATCGGCAGGCGGTGGACATTTTCCGCCTCGCCGGTATCTACGGCCCCGGCCGCTCCGCGCTCGATGACCTAAGGGCCGGGCGCGCGCGCCGCCTGATCAAGCCCGGACATCAGTTCGGCCGCATCCATCGCGACGACATCGCCCGGGCCGTCGTCGCTGCAATGTACCAGCAACTTCCGCCCGGCCGGCGTGTCCTGAACCTGGCCGACGACGAGCCGTCCGAAATCCGCTGCGGTCGTGGCGGAGGCGGCAAAGCTGCTGGACATCGACCCGCCGCCTGAGATCGCCTTCGGCGACGCGCTTCCGGCGATGAGCCCGATGGCGCGCGGCTTCTGGGCCGAGGACCGCAAGGTCGCCAGCCGAAAAACCCAGGCAGCACTCGGGATTGCCTGGCTCTACCCGACTTATCGGGAAGGCTTACGCGCCATCCTGGTGGAGCAGCGCGACCAGGGTCTGCCGTAGCAAGGCCAGATCGGCTGGACGCGACAGCCGGTGATCCCCGTCCTTGACCAGAATCACCCGCACATCCGGCGTCTCAACCCGCTCGGCGATGCGTAGCGCCAGTTCCCAGGGCACGTCCGGGTCCGCCTGGCCGTGCAGCAAGCGGACTGGGCAATGGATCGGCATCGCCCCGGTCAGCACCAGATGGTTGGCACCATCGCGAATCAGCCCAAGCGTAATCGGCGTCGGCTCGCCATACTGGCTGGGAACATACAGCACGCCGTCGCGCTCCAGCGTCGCCCTCTCCGCCGGCGTCATCGCCTCCCACATCAGGCGCTGAGTGAAATCCGGCGCGGCGGCGATGCCAACCAAAGCGGCCACGCGTTCGGCGCGCGCCACCGCCGCCAGCAGCGCTATCCAGCCTCCCATCGACGAGCCCACCAGGACCAGCTTCCCGCTGCTGAGGTGATCGATCGCGGCCAGTGCATCGGCAGCCCAGGCGCCGATCGTGCCATCCAGGAAGTAGCCGCCGCTGGTGCCATGGCCGCGATAGTCGAAGCGCAGCATCGCCTGTCCCCGAGCGGCACAGAACGCCGCGAGAGCCGTCGCCTTGTCGCCGGTCATCTCGCTGCGGAAGCCCGGCAGGAAGACGATGGTCGGTTCGCGACCGTCCAGCTTGATCCAGGACAGTTCCACTCCGTCACCCCGGTCGAGCCGGCCCGTCGTTTCCGCAGCCTGAGTGGTCTCAACCATCCAGATTATATCCCAAAGAACAACCAGTCCAATGCGCGCGTCAGGTCATCGCGATAGGCCGCAATGGAACCGACGGGATGGCGCAACAGGCGAACTGGGATGTTCGTAACGAAGCTGAATACGACAACGTAGCGCTGGTCGCCGTGGGCAATGATCGGCAGCAACCGCGAATTCGGGGTGAGAGCCGTGACCGGAGTTAGCGGAGCGACAATCGCGCTTTCACCGTCAATGACGTTCGCCTGTAACGCCACGATCAATGGATACACGCCGCGCCCGCGGCGGTTCGGATTGGCAAACAGATCATGCTGCGTCATCGCTTAAATCTTCAGCGGATTCGTCATCCGGCATGAACATGGCGCGCTGGTCCGGGAACGGATGCCCATGCCTTCGCGCCAGCTCGTCCGCAAATCGCATCGCTGCTTGAATCTCTTCCCGGATTTTTGCCCGCTCCGCCTCCTCGAATGCTCGCACCAGCGCAGCTTCGGCAACACGGGAGATGTTGATGCCATGCGCCGCCGACCGCGCCACCAGATCGGCATTCAACGTGACGCTGACCGTCTTGCGCCGGGCATTATGGTCGTACAGCGGAACCCGCATGGCACCCTCCGCGCGAAATAACCCGTGCATTCCTACCCGTGCTTGGCCCCGACAGCAACCATGCTATCTGCATCGCATGTTCCGATCGTCCGACCCAACGGTCGTGCTCCAGGTGCTTCCCTCCCTGAACACCGGCGGGGTCGAGCGGGGCACCGTCGAGATCGCCCAGGCCGTCGCCGAGGCCAACGGCACAGCGATCGTCGCCAGCGCCGGCGGCCGCATGGTCCCGTTGCTCGAAGCCGCCGGCGGCCGCCACATCGCCCTGCCCCTGATGGCAAAAAACCCACTCGGCATCTGGCGCAATGCGCACCGGCTGGAGACGCTCATCTGCCAGCAGCACGTGTCGATCGTCCATGCCCGCTCCCGGGCGCCGGCCTGGTCCGCCTGGCTCGCGTGCCAGCGCACCGGCGTCCCATTCGTCACCACGTACCACGGCACCTACAGCGAGGACCTGCCCCTCAAACGCAGCTACAACGCGGTCATGGCACGCGGCGAAATCGTCATCGCCGCCAGCCGTTACATCGCCAGCCTCATCGCCGACCGCCACAAGGTTGACCCAGCTCGGATCAGGGTCATTTCACGCGGCGTCGATCCGTCGGAGTTCGATCCGGACGCCATCTCGAGCGACCGTACCGCCAGCCTGGCGCGGGACTGGCGGCTACCAGAGGGCGCACGCACAGTGGTGCTGCCCGGGCGCCTTACTGAATGGAAAGGTCACGCGATCCTGCTCGACGCCATCGCCCGTCTCGCCCGCCAGGACGTGGTGTGCGTGCTGGTCGGCGCCCACCAGGGACGTCACCGCTACGTGCGAAAACTGCGCCGGCAAGCCGCCCGCCTGGGCATTGCCGACCGCATTCGTTTCGCCGGGCAATGCGACGACATGCCCGCGGCACTGCAACTATCGGACGTGGTAGTCCACGCGTCCACGCAACCGGAAGCCTTCGGCCGTGTCGTCATCGAGGCGCAGGCCATGCGCCGTCCGGTCATTGCCGCCGACCTCGGCGGTCCGGTGGAAACCGTCCAGCACGGGGTGACCGGCTGGCGCGTCGCACCCGGTGATCCGGACGCCTTGGCGGCGGCGATCGGCCACGCACTCGACCTGGATCCCGCGGCGCGCACCGCCGTCGGACAGCGAGCCCGCGCCGCCGTCCCGACCGTGCAAGCAATGCAGCAAGCCACCCTCGACGTCTACGAAAGCATTCTACGCGCCCACCCATCCATTACCTACAAATAACGGCTTGTCTCTGCGTTCCTCGCCTCGCGTCGCCACCGGGCCGGGGAGGTTACGAGCATCCCGGCGTCGGGTAGTATATCCGTTCACCCAACTCGACGACGAAGGATACCCCGATGAGCCTGTCACGGAGAACAAGCTTTGCCCTGCTGGCAGGCCTGCTGGTCGGTGCGCGTTGCAGGGAATCGGCCGCACCGCCAACGCGCAGACACCAGGGACCGTCCGTATCCGGGGCGACGTCGAAGCCGTCGATGGCCAGCAAATCCACATCATCAGCCGTCGCGGCGAGAAATTCACCCTGCGGATGGCGGATGACATGAAAGTCCAGGCCATCGTACCAATCGCCATCGACGCCATAAAGCCGGGGTCGTTCATCGGCTCCGCCGCAATCCCGCAACCGGACGGAACCCTCCGCGCACAGGAGGTGCACGTCTTTCCCGAAGCCATGCGCGGTGCCGGCGAGGGCCATCGTCCCTTCGACCTGGGTCCCGGCAGCACAATGACCAACGGCACCGTCGGGGAAGTGGTCGTGTCCGAGGGGCGAACGCTGAAAGTCAACTACAAGGGGGGCGACAAAACCATCGTCGTGTCACCGGAAACCCCGATCGTCGCCTATGAACCGGCCAATCGCGAGTTGCTGGTTCCATCCGCTCACATTATCGTGTTTGGCACGGAAAGCCCCGAGAAAAATCTGACGGCCACACGCATCGTGGTCGGCAAGAACAATCTCGTCCCCCCGATGTGACCCCAACCGCGGGCTACCGGCCATTGGACGACCGAGCCCCGAGTAGCCATACGCAATGAAATCCAGCGTGCTCCGCCCACCTTAACGCGAGCGGACCTACAAGCCCTCACCCGTTCGCCCGGACTTTCTCGGTCCAATTCATCCGCCCGATCAGGCCCGTGAAATCTGCTGGACAACAGACAGCTTCCCACCCTCAATGCGTGGACCTGACATGCGCCCAAAGCATGGCCTTAGTCCAAGCGACATTTCAAACACCACGCATCCCCCCAACCGGGAGACCATCTTGCGCCACCGTTGCAACCCAGGCTCGGCCGAAGCGGTCCGCTCACACACGGGGCCAGCCAGATCATGACCACGATCGCGGTGATCGGCGCCGGTTTCAGCGGCACTCTCCTGTCGCTGCACCTGCTGCGCCACTGCCCGCCGCCGACCCGGCTGCTTCTGATCGAGAAAAACAGCCAGTTCGGCCGCGGGCTGGCGTATTCGACCGGCAATCCCAGCCATATCCTGAACGTCCCGGCCGGCCGCATGAGCGCATTCCATGATCGGCCCGACGACTTCCTGCAGTGGCTGACGAAGCAGCCCGAGAGCGAAAACGCCATCGCCGTCGGCCCGCAAACCTTCGCGCCGCGTCACCTCTTTGGCGGCTATATCCGCGCCCTGCTGAACGACGAGATCAAACGCAGCGGGCGCGAGCGGCTCGAACTGATCAAGGGGGATGTGGTCGCCCTTGACCGGATCGCCCACCCGCTAACCTTGACCTTGGATCGTGACAGAACGGTGCAGGCCGATCTCGCCGTGCTGGCCATCGGCAACTTCCCGCCGGAGCCGATGCCGGTCGCCCATCCTGGCTTTTACGACACGCCCTTCTACCGGCCCGATCCCTGGGCGCCCGACGCACTGACCGACCTCGACCCGGACGCTGCCGTCCTGCTGCTCGGTACCGGACTGACCACGGTGGATGCCGTGATCTCGCTGCTCGATCAGGGCCACCGTGGACCGATCCATGCGCTGTCCCGCCGAGGCCTGCTGCCGCGCCGTCACGCCGCCGTGCCAATGCGTGCCCCGGAGCACGAGCCCTATCCAACGACGGTCACCGCGCTGACCCGGTTCCTGCGCAACGAGTCCCTTCGCGCGACCGCTCAGGGCAGCTCTTGGCAACCGGTGATCGACGAACTGCGGCCGTTCACGGTGGACGTCTGGCAAACCATGCCGCTGGCTGACCGGCGGCGTTTCCTGCGCCACCTGCGTCCCTGGTGGGACGTGCACCGGCACCGCATGGCCGGAGCGGTCGCCGACCGCATCGAGGCCGCGCAGGCGAGCGGACAATTGAGTGTCACGGTCGGACGTGTTCGAGACTACGTGATCGAGGGCCAACAGGTCCAGGTGCATTACCGGCCCCGGCGACAGGATTGTCTCGCCACGGTTCGGGTCGCGCGGGTGATCAACTGTGCCGGGCCCGGCGCGGATTTCGACCGGATTTCCGACCCGTTGATACGCAACTTGCTGTGCGAGGGCGTCGTGCGGCCCGACCCGCTGCGGCTTGGGCTCGATGTCACTGGCAACTGCGCCCTGTTGAACCGGGACGGCGCGATCTCCCGTCGGCTGTTTGCCGTTGGCCCGGTAACCAAAGGCACTTTCTGGGAAATGACCGCGGTGCCGGATATCCGCCGTCAGACCGAGAAACTGGCCGAATATCTCGCCGGCCTCGTCAAGTCTTTGCAGTAGACGCCGAAGACTCCCCCCGGAGGACGCGAGAGATGGCATGGTCCCGCGCGACGTGAGTGAGGGTCGTCGGTCGCCGGATCAAGCTTGACCCCGCGGAACCCCCTACGAGTTGGGGCCGATTGGCGGTATCACCCAGCCGGCGGGTCGAACGCCCGTATCGGCGGCAGCTCGCCTTCGAACCGCTCGACCTGCACCACGGTCAATTGCCCGGTGCACGCCTGTGCCAGCCGAGACGTCCCGACATCCCGCGTCAGCACGTTCGGATTGCCGTGCACGCACAGCGAATGATCCGCGGCCGGATCGAGCGGGTCATACCAGGCACCCGTGGCAAGCTGCACCACGCCCGGACGTACTGCGTCGCTGACCACCGCCCCCGCCAGACAGGCCCCCCGGTGATTGAACAGCCGCACCACGTCGCCATCGGCGATCCCACGAACCGCCGCGTCGGCCGGGTTGATCCGCATCGGCTCCCGTCCGTGAACCTTCGACCCAAGGCTGGTGGCGCCAAAATCCAGTTGGCTGTGCAGCCGCGTGGCCGGCTGGTTGGCGACCAGATGCAGCGGATATTGCTCCATGATGCGACTGCCCGCGCCCTCCGCCGGCGGCAGCCACGTCGGATGACCAGGGCAATCATCGTAGCCGAAGCCCGCGACCGTGGCTGAGACAATCTCGACCTTTCCGGTCGGCGTCGGCAGCCTCCGCCTGTCCGGGTCGTTGCGGAACGCGCGCGCCACACCGCCATCCCAGGGCAGGGTAGGGAGGGTCAGCTCGCCCTCCGCCCAGAAGCCGTCGAAATCGGGCGGGTCGTAGCCCTGCCGAGCCAGCGCCGCGCGGGTCGTTTCGTAGAGATGCCGCAGCCACGCGTCGGCGGTGCGCCCCTCGGTGAAACGCTCCTCCAGTCCCAGCCGGGCGGCAAGGCCGGATAGGATAGAAAAATCGTCGCGGGCCTGGCCGTAGGGCTTGGCGACAGGGTGCATCGCCACCATCAGCGGGTCGTTGGCGGACGCGCCGATATCCGACCGCTCCAGCGTCACCGTGGCGGGAAGCACGATATCGGCGTGGCGAGCGGTGGCGGTCCAGGCCGAGTCATGCACGATTATCGTGTCAGGCCGAGCAAAGGCGTCGCGGAGGCGGTTGATGTCCTGGTGGTGATGGAAAGGGTTGCCGCCGGCCCAGTAGACCAGCCTGATGTCCGGGTAGGTCAGGCGGCGGCCGTTGAAATCGTACTCCTGCCCCGGGTGCAGCAGCATATCGGCGATGCGCGCCACCGGGATCAGCTCCCGAACCGGATTGGCGCCTTGCGATAGGGTTGGCAGCGGCACGGCCAGTGCCGGCTTGCCGACATTCGCGAGTGAGCCCATCGCGTAGACGAAACCGCCGCCCGGCAGGCCGATCTGCCCCAGCATCGCCGCCAGCACGACGCCCATCCACACTGGCTGTTCGCCGTGTTCGGCCCGTTGCAGGGACTGCGCACAGGTGATCAGCGTCCGCCGTCCCGCCGCCATGCGGGCCAGACCGCGAACGGTCTCCGCCGGCAGCTCACAGATCGCCGAGGCCCAGGCGGCATCCTTGGCCTGGCCGTCGGTTTCGCCAGTCAGGTAACGCTCGAACGCGCCATAGCCGACGCAGAAGCGGTCGAGAAACGCCCGATCGTGCAGCTTCTCGGCCACCAGGGTGTGGGCAATGCCCAGCATCAGCGCGACATCGGTGCCGGGTCGGATCGGGTGCCAGTCGGCCTCGATCGCCCCCGGCAGGTCGTCCCGCAGCGGGCTGATCAACTGGAATGACACACCGCGGCGGTGCGCCGCCACCAGATGGTCGCGTGCGATGTGCTGGCTGGTGCCGCCGCCGCTGACGCTGGTGTTCTTCAGCGGCAACCCGCCAAACGCCAGCACCACCTCGGTCACGGTCGCCAGTTCATGCCAGCTCACATTTTCCCGCCCGGCGGATTCCTGAGGGCCGATGACGTGCGGCAGCACCACCGACGCAGCGGCCGAACTGTAGGTGTTGACCGATTTGACGTAGCCGCCGGCGATATTGAGGAAGCGGTGAAGCTGGCTTTGCGTATGATGGAAGCGCCCGGCACTCGCCCAGCCATATGATCCGCCAAATAACGACCGGCCGCCGTGTTCGGCGTAAACACGGCGAAGTTCCGCCGCCGCGAGGTCCAGCGCCTCCGGCCACGAGACGCGAACAAACTCCTGCCGCCCGCGGCCGTGATCGGCCCCCGGACCACGTTCGAGCCAGCCGCGGCGGACCATCGGCGCCGCGATACGGGCGCGATGGCCGAGGGCGGCCGGAAGATTGCCCAGCAGAGGCGGCGGATCAGGATCACCGGGATGCGGCACGATCCTGATCCCGCTATCGTGTGCGACGACCGAGAAGGCGCCCCAGTGCGAGCTGTGCGGACGGGCAAGCCCCGCTGTATTGCTGCCCATCAGGCTCGGTTCATCCAGGAGCGGTCCAGTCAGATCGTGTCGTTGCCAAGTGTAGTGCCGTCAGATCGTGTAGTTGAACGCCTCGTACGTCAGATCACTCAGCGTCTGGTCCATCGCGCGCGATGGCTCGTCCGACGCCGCGACACGCACCACCCGGGCCGGAACGCCCGCCACCGTGGCATGCGCCGGCACCGACTTCAGCACCACGGAACCGGCGGCGATGCGCGCGTGCTCTCCCACCTCGATGTTGCCAAGTATCTTTGCCGCCGCGCCGATCACCACGCCCTTGCCGATCTTCGGATGCCGGTCGCCGGTCTCCTTGCCGGTGCCGCCGAGGGTAACGCTCTGCAGCATCGACACATCATCGCCGATCACCGCTGTCTCGCCCACTACCAGGCCAGTGGCATGATCAAGAAAGATCCCCTTGCCGATTTTCGCCGCCGGATGAATGTCGGTCTGAAACACCTCCGAGGACCGGCTTTGCAGATAAAGCGCGAAGTCGCGGTCGCCGTTATGCCACAGCCAGTGGTTCAGCCGGTGCGCCTGGAGGGCATGGAAGCCCTTGAAGTAGAGGAACGGCTCAATCAGCCGCTCACAGGCCGGGTCGCGATCGAATACGGCAAGGATATCCTCCTTCAGCCCATCGCCGATGCCGCGGTCGCCCGCGTAGGCCAGCCCGAAAGCCTGAACGATCACCGGCAGCGAGATGACATCATTCTTCAGCCGCGCCGCGACGCGATGAAACACCGCCACCTCGAAGCTGGGCTGGTTCAGGATGCTGTCGAAAAACAGCGGCGCCAGCTTGGGCGAGCGCTCATACGCGCGCTCCGCCTCGACCCGAAGCTGGACCCAAAGCGCGTCACCGCACTCGTCCGCCTGGTCGGGATGAACCAGGGTCAGCCGGCATGGACTTGGACGCATCACGGTGTAACCCCGCGCAACAGGTTCAGGCCGGCCCGGATTGGGACGGCGATAGTGCATGTTCGGTCTTCCACCCGGTTCGTCAACTCCCTTTGCAAATGATGAAGCGACCAGTGATCCGAATCACATGACTGTCCGTATAAACTCCCGCATGGCGGGGTCCAGACAATGGATGAAGACCTGCGACGCGCGATCGAGGCCGCACGGGCGATCTACACAGACGAGCAGTGGGAGACGCTGGGGCCTCGGGAACGGACAAAACTGATCTACGATCAGTTGCGGCGCATCGATGAGCTTCGCGCCGGGCTCGATCCGGGCAAACCGGCTCTGCGTCGCGTGATCAGCTAGGGTCCTGCTCCCTAGGGGATCAGCGGGCTACTGAAAATAAGAACTGATGGCGCCACGCGAATGAAAACCACACGACGATCGCGACGCGCTCCCGCCGTGCGAAGCCCTGTGCCCACCGGCTGGGCCTAGGAAGCGGCGGCCACAAGCTGGTTGTCGGTGCGCTTCCGCTGTAAGGCGGTGTCGTCTTCATCAAGGAAGTGACGCTCCATGCCCGCAAGCCGCCGAACCGTCCTGGGTGCCACATTGGCCACCGCCGCCCTCCCGCTCCGCCCGGTCATCGCCCAGTCGCCGGAGATTGTGCGGATCGGCGTCCTGACCGACCTGTCCGGCAACTACCGCGACGTCACAGGGCCTACCAGCGTCGCCTGCGCGCAGCTCGCGGTCGACGAGTTCACCGCGGCCAATCCCGCGATCAAGGTCGAGCTGCTGAGCGGCGACCATCTCAACAAGCCAGACGTCGCCGCCTCCATCGCTCGGCGGTGGTTCGACCAGAACGGCGTCGATCTCATCACCGATGTCGGCAACAGCGCGGCGGCGATCGCGGTCACCACCGTCGCCCATGAGAAGGACAAGATCCACCTCAACTCGGCGGCAGGATCGTCCGAGCTGACCGGGAAGTATTGCAGCCCGAACCTGATCCACTGGACCTACGACACCTGGGCCCTGGCCCACACACTGGTCAAGGCACTGATCGGGCGCGGCGGCGACAAATGGTATTTCGTCACCGCCGACTACACCTTCGGCCATTCGATCCAGAACGACGCAACCAGTCTGCTGGCCGCGTCCGGCGGCAAGGTGGTCGGCTCCAGCGCCTATCCGTTCCCGGGCACCAGCGATTTCTCCTCCTACCTGCTCGCCGCGCAGTCCAGTGGAGCCAACGTGATCGCCTTCGCCAATGCCGGTGACGATCTGATCAACTGCGTCAAGCAACTGCGCGAGTTCGGCATGGCTGGCCATGGATTGGCCGTTGCCGCGATGGTTGGCTCGGTCACCGCGGTGTCCGGCGCCGGGCTCGAGACAATGCAGGATGTCAACCTCGCGGAATGCTTTTACTGGGATGCCAACGATCGCACCCGGGCATTCATGTCTCGCGTCAAGCCGCGCCTGCTGCCGGGCGTGATCCCCAATGAGGTGCACGCCGGCGCCTACGCCGCGGTCACCCATTATCTGAAAACGGTCAAGCTGCTCGGCGCCGCGAAGGCCAAGGCGTCCGGCCGTGACTCGGTGGCCGCCATGAAGGCGTTACCGACCGATGATGACTGTTTCGGACCAGGCTCGATCCGGGCCGACGGACGCACCATCCACCCGTGCTATCTGTTCCAGGTGAAGCGGCCCGCCGACAGCCGTTACCGCGGCGATTTCTTCAACACCCTGGCAACCATCCCGACCGACGATGCCTTCCGCCCCATTACCGAAGGCGGCTGCCCGATGATCCACACCTGAAGCACCGGCTGCACCCGCCCTTTCATCACCGCTCGGCCTGAGGCACGATCGAGGCCGTGCCGCCTGACCGCCAGCTCGACCTCTTTGCCGCCTCCGGTGTCCCCCCGCCTCCCGCGCCGGTGGCCGAACCTGCGTCATCCATCGCCCCGCATGATCTGTCCGACGCTGCCCTGGTTGCCGCCATCGCCGACGCCAGGGTCGCGACCTGCCACGCACTCGCCGAGGAAGCCGGCCGACGACGCCTGATCGCCGCGATACCCGCGCTCGAGGCGTTGTGCCGGCGCTTCAAAGGCTTCGGCCTAACCGGTGCAGTGCCTGAACAGACTGTCGCGCTGAGGGGCCTCGTTGCGATCGGTGGTTCCGAGGCGGCGGCGGTAATCGTGCGAACCATCGTCGACGGCGTGGTGCAAGGGCCCGGCCTGTGCACCGCCGTCGCCGCGGCCGCCGAGCTGCGATGCCGTCTGCCGCCCGATAAGGCCATGGGGTTGCTGCGGCATCCTGATCCGAATGTGCGCGCGAACGCGGCCGTCTGTACGCCGCCGAGCCAGGAGGAGATTATCCTACTGGTCGATTTGCTGGACGACCTGAACCGACCGGTCGCGACGGCGGCGGCCTGTGCCCTCGGCCGCATGGGACGCAGGGAGGCTCTCCCGATGCTTCTCCGCCTGTTGCACGAAGCCCCGTCGCCGACCGTCATCGAGGCCGTTGTTCCCGTCGCAGACGACGTCGGCACTGTCTTACTGGGCCGTGTTGCCCGGAAGCAGCCTACGCTGGTCGCCGCTGTCATTAACGCTCTAGAAGACATCGACACCGAGCGCGCCGCCGCCGTCAGGTCTTCCCTGCGACAGTCCGGCCTGTAATTTCGCCCCGCCAAATGATCGTCACCCACCCTCCGAGATGGGAAACCGACGCTCCCCTACCACAGCACGTTCCGAACCGGCGCCAGCGGCTTCGGCACGTTCTCCTCGCCGAGCATCTGCCGCAAATCGATCTCGATCGTTCGCGTGATCGCGCTGAGCGGCACGTCATGCTCGGTATTCGCGAACGGCGACTCCAGATCGCGGCCAATGCGGTCGAGGGCAAGAAAGATCAAGCCAAGAAAAGTCGCCGCAAGCGGCGTGAATTCGCCGAGTTCACTCACCATGCCGATCGGCAGCAGGATGCAATAGGCCCACACGAAAATAATCGGAAAATGATCGAAATGCCGCGGCAACGGCGTGTTGCTGATACGCTCCAGACCCCCCTGCGCGTTGGCGAGTTCCCCCATCACCCGGTCGATCGCCACCGCCTGGATGGTATCGAGTGACCGGTCGTGCGTCGCCAGGCCGACGACCCGCGCCTGCTCACCCTGCAGCGCCATCGGCGTATTGGTGGCTCGGCGCACCCGCGACAGCGCGTCCGCCTCCAGCAGCGGCGCGATGTCGTCCCACGGGTCCTGATGGCGCAGCCGGCAACGCAGCGCATGTGCCCAGGCGATCTGCTGGTAGGCAATCGTCCGCGTCCGGGCATCGTCCGGCAGCATCCACAGTAAACCCCGGACCAGGCTGCGACTATTGTTGACCGCGGCGCCCCAGAGCGTCCGTGCCTCCCACCAGCGGCTGTAAGCCAGGCTGTTGCGCAGGCCCATGAACACGCCCAGGGCACTGCCGAGCAGAGGCAGCGGAAACTCGCCGACCGGCACCGAAAGCAGCCCGTAGCGGAGATTGAGGACCGTCACGGCGATGGTATAGGCGAACAGCACGGCCGCAAAGGGTCCGATCCGCTTGAGCAGCGGAAACCCGCCCGCAAAGCCCTTAACGATCACGGGACGGCAGCGTGCGCGATCGGTGTCAGACTCCGCTCGTCGCGGTCGAACTCGCTGACCGCGCCACTCTTGATGTCATAGATCCAGCCATGCAGCGTCAGGCGCCCTTCCGCGACACCCGCGGCCACCGACGGGTGAGTACGCAGATGCGCCAGTTGCAGACGCACATTCTGCTCGACCAGCGCCTGAACCAGAGGCTCCCCCTGCAAATCGGGTTTGGTGGCCGCGATGACGCTGCGAGCCGCCTCGGCATTGCGCAGCCATGACGCAACCGTGGGCATCCTCTCCAACCCAGCCTTTTCCGGGTCCAGCAGTCCCTTCATCGCGCCACAGTCGGAATGGCCGCAGATAACGACGTCCGTCACCCGAAGCGCCACACAGGCGTATTCCACGACCGCCGAGACACCGCCCATCATCTCGCCATAGGCAGGGACGATATTGCCGATATTGCGACAGACAAACATGTCGCCGGGGCCGGTCTGAGTGATCAGGGTCGGGCTGATCCTGCTGTCGGCACAGGTGACGAACAGAGTATGCGGGTTTTGGCCCGAGGCGAGCTGCTCGAAAAGCTGCCGCCGGGCAGGGAACCCGCGTTCCCGGAAACGCCGGACTCCGTCCATCAGGCGACGGAATGTTCGATGTTCACTCATGGGACGCCGCACGATCCTTCAATGTTGCATCCTGTCGGGTTCGGCAGGACAACGGCCGCTCCCCAACACTGCAATTATGATACCAGACTGTCCCTTGCCGTGACCATGGCACACCC
>CAVWVL010000005.1:0-286934 GCA_963758415.1 uncultured Alphaproteobacteria bacterium
GGAGCCGCACAGAAGAAAGCGGCTGAAGCAGAATTGCGAACTGAGAAGCCCCAGTTGGCCGCTCCAAGAAAGAGATCTGCACTTTAGCTAACGTCTATACGGAGGATTGTGTATGAGCCTAGAAACTGACGCGAGCGCCGTCAGTGCTTCGCTTTCGCTGC
The DNA here is from genome assembly GCA_963758415.1 of uncultured Alphaproteobacteria bacterium. Taxonomy (GTDB): domain Bacteria; phylum Pseudomonadota; class Alphaproteobacteria; order Acetobacterales; family Acetobacteraceae; genus Rhodopila. The sequence goes on from CAVWVL010000005.1 coordinate 162, forward strand.
TCGAAGAGCAACTTTCGGTTGTCCGCCAGCGGATCGATGGTGACACAATTCGCGTTTCAACCGTCACCAGCACGACGGAGGAACATGTTGCGGAAGAGATCTCACATGAGCGCATCGAGGTCGAGCATATCGCGATCGGCCGGCATGTCGATACCGCGCCCCCGGTTCGTGAAGAGGGAGAGGTCACGATTATTCCGGTCGTAGAAGAGATTCTGATTATCGAAAAGCGCCTGTTTCTGAAAGAAGAGGTGCACATACGCCGCGTCCGAGTTCCAGCCACGCATCGGGAAACGATAACGTTGCGTAAGCAAGACGTAGTTGTCGAACGCACGAAACCCGAGACGTCGCAGTCCGCGACGAGATCTCGCCCATTCTATCCATCACTTAAGGAGTAGCATAAATGACCGACGAAACCATCGTTGCTGTATACGATTTTGCCGAGCATGCGACCCTCGCCGTTCGTGATCTGGAGGCTGCTGGTGTGCCGGCAGGCGCGATCACGCAGCACGCGAAGGGGGGCTCTGCGACGAGCGCCGTAACCACTACGACGTCTGCTCATGAGGAAGGCTTCTGGGCAAGCTTGTTTGGCAGTGGGCCGGAACATGAGCACGAGACATCCATCTACGATCGTAGTCTGGAAGCCGGGTCCACGGTGGTGACGGTGAAGGCGCCTGCACAGCACCTCACCCAAGTGATGGACATTCTTGAGCGGCACAATCCGGTCGATATCGACGAACGGGCCGCAAGCTATCTCGGGAGCCAGACCACGGCGACAGGCATTGCCGATACGTCCGTCGCAGCAGGCACGCCTGCTGCCAGGACGGCCGAGGATGGCACCATCCAACTCTCTGAGGAGACGCTCGCCGTTGGCAAGCGCGCCATCAACCGTGGCACCACGCGCGTTCGTCGTTTCGTCGTCGAGACGCCAATCGAGGAACAGGTATCGCTGCGCGATGAGACGGTCTCGATCGAACGCCGCCCTGTGACTGATGCGCGCCCGGTCAGCAACGCCGACTTCACCGACAAAGTCATCGAGATGACGGAGAGCAGGGAGGAAGCCGTGGTTTCCAAGTCCGCTCGGGTCAAGGAAGAAGTGGTGGTCCGCAAGGACGCAACGGAGCGCACCGAGACCGTCCGTGACACGGTGCGACGCGAGGACGTCGAGATCACGAAGGAGCCAGGCGTCGAGCGCTCGACCAGCACTGCCGATATTACACCGGCTGCCGGCACACCAAAAATCTAAGCGAGCCACACGGAGACCCGAGGCGGATTGCCTGCCTCGGCCACCCGTTTTGGGGGAGAAATCTACATGTCTGACAGAGTCTATGCCGGCGCGGCACCAGTCGGTGCCACGAGCGTCGAGACAGCGATGCCACTCGGTGGCGGCGCGCATATCCACCGGCGTATCTCTTGGGGCGCCATCTTCGGCGGCGTCGTCCTCGTTGTCGTTGTTCAGCTACTGTTGAGCACGCTCGGCGCAGGCATCGGCCTCGGGACGGTGAATATGAATGCCGGAACAACCCCCGACGCTGGCAACCTGGGCATGGGTGCCGGCATCTGGTGGGTAATCAGCAGTTGCCTTGCGTTGTTCTGCGGCGGCTACGTGGCAGCCTGGTTGGCCGGTATTGAGATCCGCTTCGATGGCGCACTGCATGGTCTCGTGACATGGGGCATTGCGACGCTGTTGACCATCTATCTGCTCACCTCGGCGATCGGCGGTGTCATCGGTGGTGGCTTTTCGGCTCTCGGGAGCGTCACATCCGCGGCCGGAAGCGGCGTGAGCGAGGCCGCGAAACCGCTTGCCCAAGCTGCTGGCGTGTCGCCTGACATGCTGCAGCAGCAAGCACAGGCCTATTTGCAGCCGACCAATCCGGATCCGGCAACCATGAGCCCGCAGGATGCCCAGAAGGACGTCGCGAAAAATCTGGTCACTTATGCGCGGGGTGGTTCGGAAGCACCGGCGGCAAAAGATCGGATTATCAGCGTCATGGCGGCGCAGATGAAGATCAGTCACGACGATGCCGCCAAGCGGTTCGACGAGGCTCAAGCGAAACTGCAGCAAACCAAAGATCAAGCCGTGCAGACTGCGAAGAATGCCGCTGATGCGAGTGCCGCAAGCGCATCAAAGGCGTCCTTCGCTGCCTTCGGTGTTTTGCTACTGGGCAGCATCGCGGCTGCGATCGGAGGTTCGATCGCCGTGCAGCGTCGCGTGACCGTCACACAGCGCATCGTGCCCGTTGATCGTGTTAGTGGACCTACCGAGCGTATCAACCAACCACGTTCGGCACTTTAGAAGGACAGCCCGCTATGTCGATCATCGTTTGGCTTGTGCTCGGACTCGTCGCCGGCTTCATCGGCAGCAAGATAGTCAACAAGAGCGGGGAAGGCGTCGTAGTCGATATCGTCCTTGGAATTGTCGGCGCGGTGGTCGGCGGCTTCTTGTTCTCGATAATTGGCGCGTCCCCGGTCACCGGCTTCAACATCTACAGCATCTTCGTGGCTGTGATCGGGGCGATCGTCGTGCTGGCGATCTATCACGCAATCATCGGCCGCCGCGTCGTTCGATAATTGCCTCGCTAACCGTGAGCGGACTGCGAGCAACTTTCATTACCTGTGAGGTCTCATGTTTTTCCATCGTAAAGAGCTTATTCAACCCGTGAACGTCGGCAAGCCCAATGCCGTGTTCGGGCAGTTCCTGCTGGAACAGTTCGGCGGCGCGACCGGCGAACTGACCGCCGCCCTGCAATATTGGGTGCAATCCTTCCATGTGGAGAATGCCGCTATTCGCGACATGCTGCAGGACATCGCCATCGAAGAATTCAGCCACTTGGAAATGGTGGGAAAGTTGATCGCTCAGCATACCAGCAAGATCGATCAGGCGGCGGCCTATGATGCTCCCATCTTCAAACTGAAAGGCGGCGGCCCGCACTTTCTCGACAGCCAGGGAAGTTGTTGGACAGCCGCATATATTCAGGAAGGCGGCAACGTCGTGCGTGATCTGCGTGCTAACATCTCGGCTGAGGCCGGCGCGCGACAGACCTATGAGGCGTTGATCAAGGCATGCGATGACGAGGGGACAAAGAAGACACTTCATCACCTGCTTACACGCGAGATTACCCATGCAGCTATGTTCATGAAGGCGCTCGATCAGATGGGCAAGCTGGACGACCCAATGTTCGGCAACGTCCCCCCCGACGATACCGTGAACCTGGTCTTTAACCTTTCTCAAGGTGAAGACGCGCGCGGCCCCTGGAACGAGGCGCCTTTCGAATATATTGCAGATCCGCAACCGAACGGCGGCATGCCGCCGGCGCCGGTCAATCCAGACGACGAGAAGTTGGTATCGTCCGCCAAAGCTCAGCGGGCAAGGGGCTAACGCTAGAGGCCGCTTCTTAAATATGGGTGCAGGCGGTCTTGCCGCCGCTTCTAAGCCTGCTCTCCATCGGAGAGCAGGCTGACTTCCATCAAGAAAAAGGACAGCAAAAATGGAATCCGAAGTCCGCGAATTGCTCGCAGAAGAACTGAAGGATGCCTACAGCGCCGAAAAGCAGGCGCTGCGTTGCATGCAGAAAACACTGAAAATGGTGAGCGCTCCGGCGCTGCGCGAAGGCATTCAGATGCACATCGAGCAGACCCAGGTGCAAATCGAACGGGTCGAGCAGGCGATGGAAAAGCTTGAGGTAAGGCCGGGCCGCAAGGTCTGCGAGGCGATGCGGGGCTTGGTTGAAGAGGCCACGCACGAGATCGGGGAGCAGGATGGCAAGGGCCCGATCTTGGACCTGGTCATCGTGGCCAGCATGCAGCGGATCGAGCACTATGAGATCGCCGCTTATGGAACCGACATAGCGCTGGCAAAAGCATTGGGCGAAAAGGAATTGGTGCAACTTTTGTCATTGACCCTTGAGGAGGAGAAACAGACTGACCTCAAGCTGACTGAAGTGACCGAGCAGCACGTCATGCCGGCCGCCATGGGCAGTGGCGTGGACAAAGACGATGAGCCATCCCGCAAGAAGTCGTCGGTCGGTCGTGCGAAAGCCGCCCAGGCGTGATCGCCATCACCCGCTCTTGAGCGTCGCGGCCCGTCCCGGGTGATGTGACATCCTTTATTCGCTAGCGTTCCCCTTCAACGAAGGATTTTCATGATGGGACTACTCGATTCGGTTCTCAGCGGTCTCATGGGCGGTGGCGGCGCGTCACCAATCCAGGGCGTCTTGATGAACATACTCGGTGGCGGCCAGCAGGCCGGCACGGGTCAAAACCCGGGCATGGGTGGCGGAATGGCTGGAGGCTTGGGTGGACTGCTTTCGAGCTTCCAGGGAGCTGGTCTCGGCCATATCGCACAGTCTTGGATCGGTAACGGCCCGAACCAGCCTGTCTCGCCGCAGCAGCTTCAGAGCGTGTTCGGCGAGCAGCAAGTGCAGAGTATGGCCAGCCAATCTGGCATGGCACCCACCGACTTCCTATCACAGCTCAGCCAGCATCTGCCGAACGCTGTCAACGGCATGACGCCGAACGGGCAGTTGCCGGACGAAGGCTCCGTGTCGGTCTAGGCCGATGAACACACGCAAAATGGCGATGATCGTCGCCGCATCCCTACTCGTTCTGCCAGTCGCGACGCGGGCCGATAATCCCATGGGCTACCGGCTGCTCTCGCAGCAGGAAGCTACAGGACTGCCGCACAACCGCGGCGCTCTGGGACTGGAGGTAGAACGGGCGCAGCAAATTTCCGATGACGGAATGACGTTCGACATCCTGCGCGTGAAACAGGTGCGGCCGGGATCGCCAGGCGCACAGGCCGGCTTCAAATCCGGAGATCAGATCATCGCCGTTGACGGGCGGGTATTCGCGAGCCTCGCCAGCTTCGCGGCCTATGTCCGGTCTGTTGCTCCCGGCACCCAGGCCAGCGTCGATTACATTCCGGCCGGAGGCAGCCCGCAGCAGGCGCAACGCATTGGGGTAACGGTCGGCGCCGCAGGGCAAACAGCAGTTCCGAGTGGCCATGGGCCTGCCGCGACGGGCATGTCCACCGGCACGAAGGTCGCGATTGGCGTCGGCGCAGCGGCTTTGTTCGGTTGCTACGAGTTGGGCTGCTTTTCCCATCGTTCGGTTGGAGCACCGAACAGCACGCGGCAGCAGGTTCAGCAGCCGAATGGCTATCAACGACAATAAACCCGAGGAAACGCATCATCTTGCGGATGCGTCCGGATTGATGAAGAAGAGGAAGCTGCCATCACCCGCTTGAGCGTCAGGAGGCTCAGATCACCAACCCCTGGACAAAGAAGAACCCATTTCTCAGCATGTTCCTCAGTGGCGCGCGCCGCCGCAGGTCGCGCGCAGCGTCTCGCTCCAGCAAGCACGTAGAGGTCAGGCCACAGCGGTGAAGCAGGCGACAAAAAGCTGGATTGATCTCTGGACCCCAAAACCTAGTCACAAGCGCAGAAGTCAAACTGGGACAGTTCGCGCAACGCGCCGGCGGGTAATCGTTCCGACAGATGGATAGAAAGCGGTCGCTGCGGCCAGGTCGCCCTTCCCGGCAGTGGCCCATGGCTTGCCAATGCGGGTTCCAAGGCAAGCCGGCGGCCTGGAGACCGACATGCACATGCTGACGAAGCCGTTCACATTGGAAACGCTCGCCAGCCGCGTCGAAGCCATTATCGGAAAAAGCTAGATCGCCCTAAGTTTCAGCAGCTTGAAGCGGCCAGATTGTCAAACGGCTCAGCGATTGAACTGTTGGTCTTTGGGAATTTGTGCGCCCGGCGGCACGTAGAGCGCCGCGCATTCCTTCACCATCAGGCCGCCATCGAGCGAAAGGTCGTCCCTGTAGGCGTCGCGAATGAAATCCACAGTGTCGAGGTGCCGGTCCTCGAAATACATCTCATGGACATCGTCACGGCCTGCGCCAAAGACGATACGGCCGATTTTGGCCCAGATTGAAGCCATGGTGCACATCCCGCAGGGCTGCAGCGTCGTGTAGAGCACGGCATCCGTCAGTTCGTTGCACGTCACTCTTCGCGCCGGCACGCCCCATCGCAAGAATTTCCGCATGCGCCGTAGCGTCATGACGCAAGTCAACTTCGTTGCAGGCTTCGCCAATCACCTGCCCATCGCGTACGATCACGCAGCCAATCGGGTTTTTCCCGGGTTCCGCTTCGCCTTCCCGCGCAAGGGCGATTGCCCGCTTCATCCAGTTAGTATCGGTTCATTCCAAAGCATTGGCCTGCCCTTTTTTGATGTCCTCGCTCAAAAGCCTAAGTGTCCGTCCCTGAACTTTGCGAGTCATTCGAGTCGGTTAGCGGAGGGGCTTGAATAAGCTGGAGTTTCCCGATTCGCTGTCCGGACAGCGAATCGAAAGGTGCCGCATGTGGACGAGCGAAAACCGACAGCGCTACAACCGCGACAAGCTGCGTTATCCGAGTGATCTGACCGATGATGAGTGGTCCCTGGTTGCGCCGCTCATCCCGGCGGCAAAACGTGGCGGCCGCAAGCGAAAAGTCGAGGAGCGCGAAGTTCTCAACGGCATCATGTATGTCCTCAGCACCGGTTGTCAGTGGCGGTACGTGCCGAGCGATCTACCCGCGAGAAGCACCCTGCACGGCTATCTGCAACGCTGGGATTACGATGGGACATTGGGGAAAATCCATTACGCGCTCTACCAGAAATGTCGCGAGCAGGTTGATCGGGAGGCAAGTCCGACGGCCTGTGTGATCGACAGCCAAAGCGTCAAGAGCGCCGAAAAAGGGGGGTCTGCATCGATCCCAAGGGCTATGATGCGGGGAAGAAAATCAGTGGTAAGAAGCGGCACATCCTGGTCGATACAGAGGGTTGTCAATGGCGGCGAGAAATTCCCCAGAATCGTCGGGCAGAAATTCCCCACTTCATTCTGATTCAGTCACGGCCAAACCCTCTCGGCGGCCTGATACCGGCAAGGCCGTCGAGGTCGAGATCGATGATTTCCTGAAGCGCCTCGGCGGTCGCACTGTCGCGCAGGCTTTCGGGCAAGGCGTCGGACCAGGCGGCACACTCGGCTTGTAAAGCCAGCAACTCGGTGACGGCATCTCGCCAGCGCTGTGCACGACTGCGGCGATCTGTTGCCGCCCGGCGGCGGATCGCGGCCTGCGGTTGTTGTGCCTGCCGACGAGCGCGGTATCGCGCCTGTCGTTCGGCATTGCTGAGGGCGTGCTCGGCTTCGGGTTTGCGGCCTCTGGGCATGGTCTGTTCACCGTTACGTAACGCTATTCAATGGAGGGGCGGCGGTCGCTACAACGTCCGTGACCTTGCGCGGGCGGCCGCGACGCTTCTGCGACAAGATCACCGGTGCCGATGGCGAATGGATGAGCGCCTTGGAGCGGATGTGGTCCGGGACCAGGTCGGCGTGTTGGCGCAGCCGGTAGCTGGCCCCTTCGATCTGGACCACCACGGCATGGTGGAGCAGGCGATCGAGCAGCGCGGTGGCGACCACGGAACCGCCGAAAACCTCGCCCCATTCAGCGAAGCCGCGATTTGAGGTCAGAATCATCGCGCCGCGCTCGTAGCGCGCGTTGACCAACTGGAAGAACAGGTTGCCGCCGCCGGGGACGACCGGCTGGTAGCCGATCTCGTCGACGATAAGCAGCGCAAACCGACCGTAGAAGCGGATTTTCTGACGCAGCGAGCCTTCCCGCTCGGCGCGCGCAAGGGCGTCGATGAGATCGGCCAGGGTGATGAAGTGGACGCTGCGTCCCGCCTTCACCGCCTCGACGCCGAGCGCGACACCGAGGTGCGACTTGCCGGTGCCGGGCGGGCCGACGAAGTGAACGGCTTCGCTGCGGTCGATGAACTTCAGCTCGGCCAGCGCCATGATCCGCCCGCGGTCGAGCGAAGGCTGGAAGGTGAAGTCGAAGCCGGAGAGCGTCTTCAGCGTCGACAGCCGGGCCATCACAAGGGCGGTCTTGACCCGGCGTGTTTCGCGCAATGTCAGCTCTTCCATGAGCAAACTGTCGATTGCCTCGAGCGCGGTTGTCTCGCCACGTTCGAGTTGACGGACGATGACGTCGACGATCTCCAGCGCACGCGGCATGCGCAGACCGACGAGTGTCGTCTTGATGCGGTCGACGATGGAGGGCGCGGATAGCGCGTGCAGGGTCATCACGCGTTCCCCTTCACCGCCATGACGCGCCCGAGTGCGTCGTAGAATTCGAGCGAGCGGCGCGCGACCACGTCACCGGCGCCGCGCACCACCACAGCGCTGTCGTCGATGACGATCCGCGACCGCTGCAACGCCTTTCGATGGGCCGGGTCGATGCAGCTCTGGCCACGGCCAGGCAGCAGCACATGGCGCGCGATCAACACGCCGTCCTCGAAGATCTGCACCTCGTCGATCAGGCAGTGCACGTCGAGCACCCGGCGGCGCGCTGTATCGGGCACGCTGTAGGCATTGCCGCCGACGCTGATCATGCCGTCGTGGGAAACCCGACGCTCCAGCTTCAGCACCGCGCGGTAGGGCACCAGCGGTAGCGAGCGCAGCACCGTCCGCTCCTCGGCGAAGGCCTCGTTGACCACGCGCTTGGTGGTGGCGTGGGTGCGTGAATTGGCCACGGTGTCGAGCCAGTGCTGCAACTGAGTATTGAGGTCATCGAGATTCCGAAAGCTTCCTGCCAGGTAGAAATCCTGACGGATGTAGCGAAACGGGCGCTCGACTTTGCCCTTCGTTTTGGCCCGGTACGGACGGCAGGCTTTGGGATGGAAGTCGAAATGACGCGCCAGATCGATCAGGCTGCGGTTGTAGACGACCAGGCCGTCGGCATCCTCGCCGATCACCGCGGTCTTCATGCGGTCGTAGAGGATCTCCCGCGGCGCGCCGCCGATCGCCGTGAAGGCGGCGACATGGCAACGCAGGACCGATTGCAGATCCTGGTGAACGACAAACCGTGCCCAGATCAGCCGCGAGAAGCCGAGCACCATCGAGAACAGCCAGACGATACGCCGGACGCCGGGCTCGTCTGCGAACACCACCTCAAAGCGGGCAAAGTCGACCTGCGCCTGTTCGCCCGGCGGCGTCTCGAACCGCACCTCGAAGCGGTGCTCGCGTTCAGGCCGGATCTCCTGCACGGCGCGCTTGACCGTGGTGTAGCCGCCGGAGAAGCCACGCTCACGCAACTCCCTCAGGAGCCGGACGGCGCTCAAGCCGGGATAGGCTGCCAGACGTTCCCGCAGATACGGCAGGAAGTCATCGGTGCGCCGCGGCCGGCGTGGCTGCGCCCGATAGTTTGGCGGATCCATGCCGCGAGCGATGTATTTGCGCACCGTCTTGCGGTCGATGCCGAGCTGACGGGCGATCGCAGTAGGGCTGAGCCCCTGCCGGTGCAGGTCCAAGATCATCATGAGCTCCCCAAGTCGAACCACAGATTCGCTCCCCTTCAACCAGGGGAGCAGCTTCGGCGATTGCGCTGGGTATTCGCCCCCGAGCTAGCTCAGGAGCGAATACCCAGCGCAACGAAGTGGGGAATTCCAAACCGCCACTTTTGGGGAATATTCAGCCGGCGCTGACAAGGGTTTGTTGATGCATGCCCTGGTCCACCCGGCCCACGTCCAGGATCGCGATGGCGGCGCGCTGGTTCTGGCGACACTGTTTGGACTTTTCCCGTTCCTGCAGGTGGTGTTCGCTGACGGCGGCTACCAGGGGCCACGGTTCCGCGGCGCATTGGCGGAGTTGCTGCCACAGCTTTCCGTGCAGATCGTCAAGATCCGACACTGCTGAAGCCTTCGAGGTGCTGCCGCGGAGGTGGGTGGTCGAGCGAACCTTCGCCTGGCTCAACCGATGTCGCCGACTGGCCAAGGACTGGGAAATCGGAACCGCACCGGTTTGGCTTTTCTCAAGCTGGCATCAATCCGGCTAATGCTCAGAAAACTGAGCAATTCCAGATGATCAATTTCGGACCGACTCTAATGCATTCGAAACGTGAAGGTTTCATCAGATGATGATGTCGCCTCAGCATTCGCCATGGGCGCGAGCGGATCTCGGCGGCAATGTATAACCTACACTCGGTCCTCATTGATCGAGGCGCACCGCCCCACACGCTAATGGTGATCCAGGCCCCGCAAGTTAACGTGCATCACCCGCAATGATAGATCGTATTCGGGTGGCAAGCATGTCCATGGCAAACGGTTTTGTCAGCACGTGCATGCCCCGTTCCAGATGGCCGTTGCCAATGGCGGCATTCTCGGCATAGCCGGTGATGAACAGCACCCTCAGATCGGGGCGGTTCGTCCGCGCAGCATCCACCATCTGCCGACCGTTGAGCCCACCGGGCAGGCCAACATCGGTAATGAGAAGATCGATGCGCACGTCCGAGCGCAAAATCTTAAGTCCCGCTGCCCCGTCTGCCGCTTCGATCGCCGAATAGCCCAAATCGTTCAAAACCTCCGCTACCAGCATCCGCACGCTCGGTTCGTCATCGACGACCAGCACCGTCTCGTCCGCTCCCGCCTTTGGCGCGTGTTGCAACTGAGGCTCGATCTCATCGTCCTCAACTTCGCCCGGATGCCGCGGCAAATAAAGATGCACACTGGTGCCTTCCCCCAGTTCCGAATAAATGCGCACTTGGCCGGCCGACTGCTTGGTGAAGCCATAAACCATGGAGAGGCCGAGTCCTGTACCCTGCCCGGTTGGCTTCGTCGTGTAAAACGGGTCAAAGGCGTGGGCGATAACATCGGGCGTCATTCCAGACCCGGTGTCGCTCACGCAGATCGCGACATACTGGCCGGGCTGCATGTCGCGCTGCCCCGCGGCGCGCACGTCGATCCAGGAATTGTTGGTTTCAATGGTAATGCGGCCGCCATTCGGCATCGCGTCGCGCGCGTTGATACAGAGATTGAGAAGCGCATTCTCAAGCTGGTTCGGGTCGCACAGCGTCGGCCACAGACCCATCGCGAGCACGGTCTCGATGTGAATCGCCGGCCCTACGGTCCGCCGAACCAACTCTTCCATGGACGTGATCAGCTTGTTGGCATTGATCGACTTTGGATCGAGCGTCTGGCGACGGGCAAAGGCCAGTAGGCGATGCGTGAGCGCCGCCGCACGCGATGCCGCGCCCTGCGCAGCGGCAATGTAGCGGGGAAAATCGTTGAACCGCCCTTGCGCCAGCCGTGTCTTCATTAGCTCAAGGCTTCCGGAGATCCCCGTAAGCATGTTGTTGAAATCGTGCGCCAGACCGCCGGTGAGATGGCCGATAGCTTCCATTTTCTGCGAATGTGCCAGCTGCTCGCGCGAGCTCTCCAATTCAAGCTGCGCTTGCCGCCGTTCCGTAAGGTCTCGTGTGATCTTGGCGAAACCGATAACCCGACCGTCGTCATCGCGGATCGCATCGATCACCGCATTTGCCCAGAATTGGGTGCCGTCCTTGCGGCAGCGCCATCCCTCCAATTCATAGCGGCCCTCGCGGACTGCGTGGTCAAGCGCCTGCTCCGGCACACCCGACGCGCGATCTTCAGTCGTGTAGAACATCGAGAAATGCTGCCCGACGACCTCGGCTTCGCTGTATCCCTTGATGCGCGAGGCCCCCGTGTTCCAGTTCGTGATCACGCCTTTGGAATCGAGCATGTAGATCGCGTAGTCGGTTACGCCCTGCACGAGCAGGCGGAACCTGCGCTCGCTTTCCAGCGAGGCAAGCTGCGCGTTGCGCTGTTCCGTCATATCCCGCGTGATCTTGGCGAAGCCGAGCAGCTTTCCGTCCTGATGGATCGCATCGATCACCACCATTGCCCAAAAACGGCTGCCGTCCTTACGCACACGCCAGGCTTCGGCAGTAAAGCGGCCAGTCTCTGCGGCTTGCCGCAAGACGACCCGAGGGACGCCGTCGGTGCGATCCTCCTCGGTATAGAAACGCGAGAAATGCTCGCCGATGATCTCGTTGGCGGCATAGCCCTTGATGCGTTCGGCGCCGGGGTTCCAGCTCACGACACGACCCTCGGGATCGAGCATGTAAATCGCATAATCCACGACGCTGCGGATCAGGAGGTCGTTTAGATCGGGCGGCGGAAGCACAGACGAAACCTCCGGATGGATGGACGAGGTAGGCGCGCGATCCGCCGATAGTGCGGCGGGGCAAAGCAGAACGGTAGGACGGGGGGCGCTGGAGTGCGCCCCTGTGGGTGGACAGAATCAAGCTGGCGCTTTGACCGTCTGGCGGGCGGCGTGTTGATCCTCGAACTGCGCTGGACTGAGATGCCTAACGCGGAATGTAGCGCTTCGTATTGTAGACCTCGTCGATGAAGCGGGGAAGATCGGCAGTGACATCCTCAAAGGCTCATAGTCGACCAAGTAGACCGCCTCGACCTTCAACGTCTTCATGAAGCTCTCAGCTTTGGCATTGTCGTAGGGGTTACCGCGGCGGCTCATCGAACTTTCAGGCCGTGCTCGGCCAACAGCGCACGATACGCATCCGAAGCATACTGGGCGGATTCAAGCGGTCGTCGCAACAGGAGACTTGTTGGCCGATCGAAGCAACTGGTCAAGCGTCTCCGCAGGCGTTCTCCAATCGAGCGTCTTTCGGGGCCGGGCGTTGAGAGCGGCTGCCACGGCTGCAACCTCCTCGATTCGACCGGCGCAGTTGCTCGGGCAGGGTGATGATCGTGCGCGTGATCGCGTCGCGCACCGCCTCGGCACCATGACCGGCGAGCGCGGGACCATTCTTCACGCGAGCCTCCTGGCCATGGCCCATCATGCGCGGCAAATGCAGCAGCAGGGTGAAGCGCGTCGTACGCTCCACCAAAGTATCGATCGCAGAACTACCAAGACCCATGATCAGGTCGCCTTCCCAGTGGCAGGTACGGCGCGATCGGTGGCCTCCGCCGGGCGCTTGCTGATCATGATCTCTGAAGAGATAAGCGTCTTGCCACGCTTGCGCGCACGCGCCCTCGGCACCCGCAGTGCCCGCCCCGTTCGCAAGCACGCTGTCAGCTCGCAGCGCAAGGCGCCCCGCCCTTGTACAAACAGCGCTTAGTAGAGGGCCTCGTGACTGATCCGCATAGTCTCATCGTCTGGAAAGTCGACCCGCAGGCGCCGGGCGATCTGCTCCGGGCTCCAGGCCTTTGCCCATCGCCGGTTCTTCCGCGGCCCGTGCCGCCGGCCCTTCCAGGTCACCGCCGGGCCGGGAACAGGAACCCCGACGACACCGGCCAGCCGTTCCTCCAATAGGTCCGCAATGTCGTATTCAGCGCAAGTTTTGCCTGCTGGGGGCGCCGAGCAGCGCGCTCGGCGTGCCATTGGGCTGTCGTCGCGCGATATTCGAGGCCGCCACTTCGGGTAGCGGCGTTGCGCCGCAGTTCACGCGAGATCGTCGAGGTTGCCCGCCCTAACTGGCGTGCGATCTCCTGCATGGAGCGGTCCTGCGCACGAAGGAGCGCGATCTCTTCCCGCTACGCAAACGAGAGATATCGGCGGGAAAGCGGTTTCGCCGATCGTCCAAACTTTGCTGGTAGCATGCCGCCTGCCTTCCGGAACCATCGTGTTCCGATAGCTTGCGGCACACCGACCCAATAGCAGCATCCTCACTTGCGATGCCGACCGCGATCGCCACCCAGAACCGTCGCTGCTCATCTCGCCCTGCCACCGGCGGCCTGCCGGGTGACGACAATGGCGGCCGCCCAGATCGATCCGAACGCCGCTTTCGATTGATCATCGCAACTTCCTTCCGGGGAAGCGGGCAGGGTTCGTCGCTATCAAGCATTCCAGGCTTGCTCGAACACTCGCATCCAGTTTCCCCCAAGAATTTTTGCCCTCTCGGTGTGCGAATAACCACGACGAACCAACTCCTCGACTAAGGCCGGGAGATCCGCCACTTGATTGAAATTTTCCACATACTGAATCCCACCAGGTTCGTAGTATGCCATTTCGGGAGGAAATGTGAATGATTTAGAGGGAACAGGAGGAATGTCCGGGTTGGGAGGGTCACCGATGGTCCAATCAGTACCAAGGCCGATGTAGTCGATTCCAACGAGCCGCCTAATGTAGTCGATCATGTCCACGTACTTTGCGATGCTTGCTAGTGGAGGAAATGGCCCGGTATCCGCAAACGGGGCGTCCGCTCGGTTCCATGACAAAAAAGCGTTCGTTGCGTTCAAACCGATCAACCCACCAGTTCTGGCGATAGCTTCGATTAGGGAGTTGCTGACGTTGCGCGGATTGTCATCCAGGGCGTTGGGGTTCGAATGGGAGCAGACAACGGGCCGGTTGGCCATCTCGGTTATGTCAAAGCTGGTCTGCTCACTTGAATGACTGCAGTCGACCAAAATGCCGATTTCCTGCATCTTGCCCACGATATATCGGCCCGCCCGCGTCAGCGGCGTCGTCGGATCGAGGCAACCTCCGCCAAAGAAACTAGAAAGATTGTATGAAAGGTTGGCTATTCTCAGCCCCCTCTCGTAATACTGTCGAAGTTGGGTAACCGGAGGATTGGCAACCCAGTCATTGGGATGATCAGTGTCGGCATGCCATGCCGGTTCTAGTGGCCATAGGTCTTGGACGCCAACAACGATTGCAACCTTCCCCGTCTGTTTGGCAACCAGGATATCATTGTAAGACTTAGCCAGTATGACTTTCGATGAGTTAGCGTCCACGAAGCTTTGAATTTTATCGAAACGATCGTTATCGATTGTGTTCCCAGAATATTGCCATACTGTAGCGCCGACACTCAGATAGTCGTTTAGGTAGGGCACTGTCAGATCGGAACCATCCACACCGATCACGACGAGGCCTCTAGATGGCGCCCGGTGAGTCGAGGTGATTTGTGCCAGGCTTGGCTGCGCCACGGTAAGCGCTGCCAAGCCTGCTATGCCCTTCTCGATTAACTGTACGACGCTTCATTGCTATACTCCTGCCCCTCCTGCCAAGAGAGCTTTGGCCATAGTCGCCCGATCAACGTTCTGGCAATGATGTTTTTTGGGACGCGGAAATTCACCAGTTGGTACACGAAACTACTCGGATAGAGGTGGCCGGGCAAATTCGGACAGATCGATAAGTGGAAAATCTGCCTGAGAGCGGCGAGAGTGCCGCATATCAGGAGTGACAATGGCGAGACGAGTGCGTCGGACACACAATCCGGCCTTCAAGGCAAAGGTGGCACTGGCTGCTATTAAGGGCGAGAAGACGTTAGCCGAGCTGGCGCAACAATTTGACGTTCACCCCAACCAGATCACGGCGTGGAAGGCTCAAGTGCTTGACCGGGTCGCCGGGTTGTTCGGCTGCGGAGCGACTGAGACACCGCCAGCGGTGGATTGAAGGCGCTGCATGCGAAGATCGGCGAGCTGACGCTGGAGAACGATTTTTTGGCCGGTGCGCTCAGCAAAGCGGGCCTGCTGAGCGCAGCGCGATGATCGACCGTGGCCACAACCTTTCGCTCGGGCGGCAAGCCGAGCTGCTGGGGCTAAGTCGAAGCACCGTATACTATGAGCCTCGGCCGGTTCCACCGGCCGAGCTTGCGATCATGCGTCGGATCGACGAACTGCATCTGGACTACCCGTTTGCGGGCAGCCGGATGCTGCGCGACTTGTTGCGCGGCGAAGGCGTGGTGATCGGCCGGGAAATGGTCGCCACGCTGATGCGGCGGATGGGGATCGAGGCGATCTATCGCAAGCCAAACACATCGACGGCGGCGCTGGGACACAAAATCTACCCGTATTTGCTGCGCGGGCTGTCGATCGAGCGTCCGAACCAGGTTTGGGCGACGGATATCACGTACATCCCGATGGCGCGCGGGTTCGTCTATCTGGCGGCGGTGGTCGACTGGTTCAGCCGGCGAGTTCTGTCGTGGCGGCTGTCGATCACGATGGACGTCGATTTCTGCCTCGAAGCCGTTGAGGAGGCTCTCACCCGCTACGGGCGGCCGGAGATTTTCAAGACGATCGCGGCATGATGCACCTCCGTTTAAGTTATTGAAGTTCCATAGCAGTCTGTCGAATATCTGCCGATACTGGGGCTTTGGGTGGCGCCGAGCGGACACCGCGCAGTTCCAGATCCTTGCGTAGTATAAGGTACGGCGCACCCGGACAGACCTGGCGGGCGGGAAGCGCCTTCGTGTGGATCATACGGATCACCGTCATCTTGCTGACCCCGAGTTCCTCGACGACTTCGTTGAGCATCAATTCACCTCGGTCTGCACGTTCACCCTCACGATACGCCAGAAGGTGGTGATCGTTACGGAATAGTTGCACCCGACCGGCGGTCCAGCTCAATCCGCTTATCGTTCGTTTGCCGAGCCGGTTGAGAACGGCGGCGATACTGGAATCGGGCATCATGCGGACCAGGGCCGTGATCAGCGCAGCAGTTTCCGCTCCGGCGTTGGCTTCCTTAGTATCGCGCCAGCGGCCTCGCACCCTGGTCGCAATGTCGAGGACGGTATGGTCACCGCCATGCCAGTGGATCATGCCATGCAGTCGATCGTCTTCGACCCGCACCACAATCTCGCGGATCAGGGTCCGGGTGATTCGCTTCTTGAGCTCGATCGACGAGGCCTGGTCATTCCAAACGGACGACAAGTCTCGTCCGAGATTCATAAGTCCTTCCCGCTCGGCGGCGCTCAACTGCCCGGAGGTATCGTCGGCCATAGCCGCCAGTTGCGCTTCCAGCCGTTGCGCGGTCACCAACCGTTCGTTCCACCGCCGCTCCAGTTCTCCCGCCACCAGTCGGTTGTCGGGATCAACGGCATCGTACTGTCGGCGCGCCAACCCGGCTTCGTATCGGGCTGCTTCTAATGCCAGTTCGGCTTGTCGGCGCTGATCCCGATGACAATCCTGTCCGCTGTCGATCGCCGCCAGCGCCGCCTCAATTCCCAAGGGTGCCAGAATTTGCAGGAGCGCCTCGCTGGCGGCGCGATC
Organism: uncultured Alphaproteobacteria bacterium; assembly: GCA_963758415.1. GTDB lineage: Bacteria > Pseudomonadota > Alphaproteobacteria > Acetobacterales > Acetobacteraceae > Rhodopila. The sequence continues at coordinate 17,013 of CAVWVL010000005.1, forward strand.
AAGGTGACCGCCGCTGATGACGGTACAAACTTTTCCAGCGTTGTCCTCCTCGATCGGCCGGACGCAATAGTATTGATTTGCCGCTATATCCGTTCTGTAACGGACCTTGAGCTTGCGTCCGCAGTGGCCGCATCGCAGCAGACCGGCCAGCAGCGCCGCTCCGCCACGAACGGCACCCTGAACGGCTTGGCCGTTCCGGTTCGTGTTATTGGCGATCACACACAGATTGTGCTCGAACTCCTCCCAATCGATGTAGCCTTCGTGCCGGTCATGCAGCAGCACACGCCATTTCTCGCGTGGCAGACGCACGCCGTGGCGGACGCGCCGACGGCCATCTTCCAGCTTGGTCTCGCGACCGTTGCGGCCGTACGCATACGCGCCCGCATAGACCGGGTTGGCCAGCATACTGAGAAGTCCGCTGTAGGTCGGCAGCATCCATTCGACCGATCGACGCGGGCCACCGGTCGTCAGTTTGGGTAAGCAAACATTTTCCCGCCGTAGCCACAGTGCCACCTGACGAACGCTGCCCAGTTCACGAAACTTGCTGAACACCAAGCCGACCGAGTCGCGCGTTCGCTGGTTCGGATCCTTTGCCAAACGACCATCCAGCCCCAGGACATAACCGACGGCAATCAGGCCGAACAATTCGCCCCGTGCCGCCTTCTCTAACTTGGCTTGGAAGGCACGCTGACGAATGGCGGAGGATTCCATCACGCTGAATGTCCCCTTCAGGCCAAGCATCAGTTGGTCATCGCTCAATCGCGGATCGTAAATCCCATCCTCGTCAATGATCAAGGCGCCAACGATGGCACAAAATTCCAGGAGTGTGTGCCAGTCGCGCCCGTTGCGAGCCAACCGAGACGCTTCGATCGCGAACACGGCGCCCACCTCGCCCCGACCGACCGCTGTCAGTAATCGGTCAAAGCCGGGTCGCGCAACGCCAGTGCCTGAACGGCCGAGGTCGTCCTCATCGACGATCGTCACATCCTGCCATCCCAACAGCCGCGCCCGCTCCCGCAGGCCGTACTGGCGTCTCTGGCTTTCATGATTGTGTTGAACTTGCGCTATGCTTGATTGTCGCACATAAACATAGGCGGATCGGCGCAAATGACTGGTATTGATCTTGCTCATGACTTCACCTTATCCTTTCCGACTGGAACCCGCAGCGCGGCGATGAAGTCGGTGAGCAGCGCCTGCACCAGCGGCTTGAGCGACGCCGTCTGGATGTTTGGAGGCAAGTCCGTCTTGGCTGCTGGCGTCGGCACATCGAATAGGTTCGGCTGAAGCGTTGGCATCTTTTTCATCGTCGTCTTTCCGATCTGTCGCAGATCGAGCGTCGGAAGAGGACCGAGTTCGCGTCCAACAGGCGTCTGAGATCGCGCAGCGACGCAACATCGATCCGGGGCAGTGTGCGCGCCCTCATCGCCGCGGCTTCCGGCTTCGTCATCCAGATCGGAACCTGAAATGGCGAGGCGTTAGGACGAGCGAGGACAAAGTAAACCTCGTCACCAAACCGGTTCCACCCGATCACCGTGGCCTGCTTGCCTGTGTACGGGTGGTGCGGATAATGAATGGTGATTTCAGCGCCCTGGTACTGGGCAGTATTCAGCCGATGTGAATACCGATCAAGGTTCGCAATTCACCAGTGCGGCCTTCACCGGGCTGCTGCTGGAGAATGCGATCGCCGTGAGTATGGATGGCCGTGGCGCTTGGCGGACAATGTTTTTGTCGAGCGCCTTTGGCGGTCGGTGAAGTACGAAGAGGTGTATCTGCGGGCCTATGACAGCGTTGGAGAAGCACGGGCGTCTCTGTCTCGTTACTTCACCTTCTACAATACAAAGCGGCCGCACTCAAGTCTTGACGCCCGGACGCCGGAGTGTTTTTACTACGACCATCTGCCGCAGACTGAGGCAGCCTAAACTTAGCCGCTGCTGCCGGGGCCTCACTTCGGTCGGGCCCAAGCCCTCCCTGCGTGAGGCCCCGGCAGCAGCACAGAATGAACCCAACCGGCAGAGGATCCACTTAGCGGAACCGAAACGCTGTCTCGACGAGGCCGGCCACCTCTGATTGCGGGTATTGAACACGCGACGTCGCCGCGGTGTCAGCGAGACAGCTAGGTTACGCGGTGGCGCGCAACACTAGCGTTGTCCCATTCCAGCCCGATCCCCGGCCGCAAACCGTTGGCCCTTCGTATGTTCAGGCAAAGCCAGCAGGCGAGAGCTTGAACCATTTCCTACATAGCCCTATTCGGCAGCCATTGCTCCGCGACGTTCCAATTCGTCGGCGGAAACCGCATGGACCTCATCCTCGATCGGCTTGATGCGGAACCACGCGGTGTAGAGGGCGGGAAGGAAGAGCAGGATCAGCACCGTGCCGATCGCCGTGCCGCCGATCAGCGTGTACGCCATCGATCCCCAAAACACCGAGTGCGTCAGTGGAATGAACGCAAGAACGGCAGCCAGTGCGGTCAGGATAACCGGGCGCGTCCGCTGGACGTTTGCCTCGATGACTCCGTGATAATCGTCGAGGCCGGCTGCCTGATTTTCCTTGATCTGCTCAGTCAGGATCAACGTGTTGCGCATGATGATGCCGGCCAGGCCAATTAACCCGAGGATCGCGTTGACGCCGAAAGGTTGACCGAACAGGAGCAACGCCCGCGCTGACGTAATGTCCGGGTCAGGAAATTCGAGATCAAGCCCGTTTCGAGGCCAACACGCAAAGCGTTCGGTGCGTGCCGACGAATGCTTGCAGCGATACTGTCGGGATCAGAGGGACATTTGCCGCGCCAAACCACAGCACCTGCTCGTCGATCACACATACCGATGTCATCTCCTGCGAAACGTCCAGCCCAACGTAATGCGTCTGTTCCATCAGAGGTTCTCTTGCTGGCGAAATGCCGGTGGCGGCAGCAATTCCAATAATGACGCGTATCCCGGTCTAAGAACGCGACGAACCAGACCTAGTTCGACTAATTCGGCGGTGGCTCGACGCATAATCTGTTCATTGTGCAAACCCGCCGTTTCCAGGTCCGACGTCGGCACCCTCACCCCTGCTAACTCGCATCGCGCGTTCCATTCGCCACCGTTTCGATACTGTCTCACTTGATCTCCCCTGAGGGTCAGGAGATACAGTGCCGCTGCTCGGCCCGTTCGGCATCTCCCTACAGCGGCGATGTGTTCTAGAAACACGCGGGTAAACTGACGCTCTTTGGTACGCCGATGCCGCGTGGACGCTATTGGGACGACAGGGACGTCCTGATACAGCAGCACCCGTGTCCCCCGAGGAGCGGTTTCATCGCTCATGTGCGCTCCCCCATGAGCCGAAACTTCCATAGCTCATTGATAATAGCAGAATCCAATAATAATATATAGAATGGACCTAGACTCCTCTCAGACGTGACCGGTCCACCCCTCACATCCGATAGGAGATCCCCATCACACATGATCGTAGGCCATAAGAGCACCCGAATTTTGTCGTGCTGTAGCCTCTGCAACGAGGCGCATGACAGTCTCCCACATACGAACCCCGCGCGGATCCGAATAACGTTCGGCCGGCATCAGGATCTTATGATCCACCCGCATCTCCCAGCTCGTGGCAAGCACCTGGGCAGCAGCCTGTTGCATATGCGAGACGACGGCGCGGGCTGCGTCTACGGCGACATTCTCGTCCACTTCCACCAAAACGGCGTCGTGAACCGGGGCGATTACGGCTAGCCCAGCGGCATGCAGCCGAACACAAGCCAACCGGAGGATTTCGGCGCCATGACTTTGCATCGGCCAGTTCATAATTGCTGTTGGCTTCCAGCCGTCCAGCGCATGCATCTGCCAACCAAGACAGGTGCTGATGCATCGCGTTAGGTCAAGTTGTTGTTGCTGTTCGTCAACCCACTGCCAGAAGCGAGGGAAGGCCTCACCATGCAACCGTAACAGATGGTTGGCTTCATGGATCGGCAATCCAGTGTGGAGCGCCAGCCCTGCCCCACGCATCCCGTAATTTGTGCCTAGTACGACCGCTTTGCAGCGGTCCCGCTCTGCGGCATGGCTTTTCTTCGTTGCGTCGTGCGGGACGAGACGGGCCAGCTTGGCGAATTGTAGATACGGGTCGCCCGACCGATAGCTTTCAATGAGCGCCGGGTCTCTCGACAGAGCGGCCGCAATGGCTATTTCCTGCGCTGAATAATCAGCGGCTATGATCGCGCGGCCAGGCGGCGGGACGATCAGATGGCGTATCCAAGTTGCCGGACCAAAGATGAATTTGCTGTTGCTGGGCTGGTTTCGACCCGTCCGCGATCGGAACGGCGACAACAGGCAGCGATTACGGCCATCCTTGCCGACGGTCAGGTCATTCAGTCGCAGTTCACCCAATGTTGCCCGCAGTTCATGCAGTGGGGCGATCTCGGGCCACGCCCGGGCTTGTTGCCGGAACGTATCCCTGGAGAGGTCAAGTGCGCCGGAGGCTAGGCGAGGCCAATAAATCCCCTTACGATCCAAGTAGGCGGCGAAGCGGACCTCACGGAAGCTTTCGTTATCGTAGACGCAGAAATCCAGGTCGACCGCCTGAATTAACGAACGTCTGATCGACCTCCAGTGTTCTCGGATAGCGGCCAGGGTGATCGTGTCGATTGGCACACCCCGGTATTCCATCGCTGCTACCGCTCCCATATAGCGGCCCCTCAGGAGCGCCCGTCCCAGCGCAGCGCCTGCTCCCCCCGGGCCTCCCAGGATGCCCGACAGCATGCTCAGGAACAGCCTGCGGGTCGCCTCAACGTCTTCGCTGCAATAGTCGACGATTCGGGCGGCTTCGCCGGCGTTCCACGGGCCGCCTCGTAGGATGATTGCGCGGTTGCTGTCCTTTTCGTCACCGGACATCATGGGGATGCCATGATATTGGCAGGCACCAACCAAGCCGGCTCCAGCGATCAGCGGTAAACCATTCGTCAGCACCCGAAACTCAGCATACAGATCGACAATGGCCACCGGAAGACGCCAGTCTAGAGCTAGGAAGCATCCAAGCTCGGCGCTCGCATAGTATGCAACAAAGAGTGTCTCGGGGCCGATATCGAACGGCGGATGGCCCCTACTTCGAAACAATTCATCTCGCCATAGCTTGATCTTACGACAGCCTCGTAACTCCACCGCGACCATGCATAACGGATATTGCCGTTCCCCGGCCGGTGCCTCGAACTCGAAATCGAGCAACCACACGTCTCGGAATGGTAGTTGGTCCATCGGACTAAGCTTCGCCACGAAGTTTTCTCAAGACTAGGTGATCAGCGTCGCTGATGATCCGCCCTTTCGCTGCAGTTCGAACCAATTCTTCAAAGCTCGGAAAAGCTTTCCAGTCGGGATCGGGAATGACACCCGACTTGGCTACCACCACCTCGTAGCAACCATTCGCTATGTTCGCGCTCATTCGCATCCAATTTCGTTCGGCGAGTTGAGCCGCCTCAGCGGCGGAGGTCTGCCAACCTGAAGAACGGCCGCCTGGATCCGGCAGTGGCACAGGCCAAAGAAATGGCGAACCGCCCCGTGTAGCGGCGAGGCGCAACTCGACGGCCCGCGCCGGTATTTCTGTGCCGGCCATCGCCATCACGCTCGGCATCACCATGAATGTTGCGTCGCGATCGTCCGGGTCGTTGTAGACCATACACGGTAGACGCGTGTCTGGGTCTGAGGAAACGCGAACGAATTCCGTCTTCGTTGGCTTCCTGATTGCAACCACCGTCCAGACTTTGTGAGTCGGAATCATGTCCACTCCGGGCGTGATGCGTAACGTTGAAATATCAAGATCGTTCATGTTAGTTCCTTCCGCGTAACCGCGGGTTTCAAATGTTGAAACAGGTGTTGGGTTGAAAAGTTGGACGCATCGAAGCCTAGCAAGCCCGCTAAGGGGTCTCCGAAGCAACGGTCAGTCGTCTATCGTTAAACGTCGAGTTCGCTATTGAGGCAGAATGAATCAGCATGAGGTTCCATTCGACGGGCGGACTTTGACCCGGCCGCTCGCATGTTAACGGGCGATGGGGCAGTGCGTGAAGGGCGCACCACAGCCATTGGCCGACAGCGCAGCCATTCCAAACCAGCTTCAACGTCGATCAAGGTTCGTGTGCCAACCTTAATCGCTCTAAGGTTACCATCACCAAGTTGGCTGTAGGTGCTGCGCCGGCCCATTCCGGACAGGGCGCACCAGTGCTCGATTGAACAGAAGGCGGGCCTTGTTAAGGATTCAGTGTTGAGTTGAGGCGATCCGCCCCGGGGGTTAGTGGTTTTAGGCATGAATGCTCCTGCAAGTGTAGACATGCAGGGTAAGATGGCAGATTTTTGGCTCGTTACAATTTCGGCAAAATCGGCGGTTCAAATGCGTTGCCGAATAAGCCGCCTATTTTAGCCCGCCGATTTTTGAGGACGTCCCCGGCTGGGGCGCTTCTCCTTAGGCAGGTTATTGTAGGCCTTACGAGCTGTGTCGCGATCGCAATCCAACTCCCGCTGGGCTAGAGCCAACATTTCAATCCGGCTAAGTCGCGCTCCGTCCGCCAACTTCTTACGCATGACCAATTCGACCGTAGCCACTGGCACGAACTTTCGCGCTTTTGGCTTTACGGCCTCTTCCGCAGGTGTGGATGGGAACAGCGCCGGCCCAGATAAATACGCGTCCATCCAATCGCCTGCCAGCTCCACTGCCGGGGCCAGATGATGCTCCGGCGCTGCCAATGTCTGTACTGCTCGTTGCTCGGCTCGCACCCTATGCGTGGATTGCAACTGCTTTTGCAATTCGGTTACGGCAGCCTCACAAGTGCCCGCCATCATATGCTCCTCGGCCCAGCGCTTCATCTCCGGGTGATACCCGAAATACATTTCGACGACCGCGCGTTCAGGAAGACCGCTGATCTCATCAAAGCGTCGCTTGGCATCTTTGGAGTTGTAGGCTTCGTCGAGTGCCACCTGCCACAGGCAGTTCCACAATCCGTTCTCTGCCTGGATCTGAGCCAGGGTGGGCCCGGTCGACGTGTCCCTTTTGCCTGCGCTCATGTCACCGCTTCCAGCGCCGTTTGAATGGTCACGGCATCTGTGTCCGCAGCGGATGCCGGACCCGAACAGAAAACTCCCCAGTCGTCCATCAGCCGTCGGCGCCTCTGAAATAAGTCGCCTCGGGCATACGCTTGCTCGGCCTTATCCCCAAGACGATGAGCGAGAGCCATCTCAATGACCTCGCGTGGATAATTGGTGGTTTCGCCAGCCCAATCCCGAAAGGCACTTCGCATCCCGTGTAAGGTGATATCTGCTCCCGGTGCACAAAGCTTGGCTATCTTGGACAGAGCCACGTCGCTTAATTCTCCGGCCTTTGCCCCCGGGAAAATGAGATCGCTTGTATTCGCCTGAAGGCTCTCCATCTGGTCAAGCAGGTGGATCGCCGGTTCGCTCAGGGGAACCCTGTGGTCCTTGGCGGTCTTCGTGCGCGTGCCGGAGATACACCACGTTCGTGCTGACAGATCGATTTCATCCCAGGGCGCACCTCGGGCCTCGCTCGATCGGGTCGCGGTGAGGACGCAGAACTCGACCGCCCTCGCCGCGACACCCTGCCGCTGGCGCAGCGCGTGCATGAAATCCCCGATCTTGCGCCAGTCCAGCGCGGCGTGGTGGACCACCGCCCGGACTTTTCCAGGCGCCGGAAGCAGGTGGTCCAAATGGCCGCGCCACCGGGCGGGATTATCGCCCCGACGCCAACCGCGCGCTGCCGCATAGTCGAAGATGCTCTCGATCCGACCACGCACGCGCGATGCCGTCTCTGGCTTGACGTGCCATAGGGGCTCAACCACTTCCAGGTACTCCCCCGGTTTCGATCTCACCCACGTTCTTCGAGCCGAGCTTGGGCAGGACATAGTCGGCTAATGTCTGCCGCCATTGTTGCCGGTGCACTTCACTACGCCAGGAGGGCGCGTGCGCAGTCATATACATGTCCGCGACCTGCCCAAATGTGACGACTGGACCGGAACTGGCCTTCGCCAAAGCCCGTTTGGCCAGCGGGTCGATCCCCTTGTGCAGCTCTTGTCGGAAGCGCCGGGCTCGTTCGCGTGCCTCCGCCAAGCTAAACGTATGCGTTGGACCGAGGCCCATCTCGTGGGCTTTTCCCTGCCTCATATATCGCAGAACCCAGGAGGACGCTCCATTGTGGCCAACTCGGAGCCCGAGGCCGGCGCCGTCTCCATAAAGCCCCGGCTTTCGCGCTTTGATCAGCGCTTTAACCCGAGTTGACAACAGCTTATTGGTTTCTCGGGCCATCTCTCTAATGCACCTACGTCTCGCGGACAGGTTTGGCCTGGATACAAACTAACATCCCTACCCACAAACCAAATCGCGATGTGGGCGCACGCGAGTGCACAGTCAAGCGCCTCAAATGACAAAAATCCGCAGGAATGCGGTTTTCGGAACATCGGTGCATGGCCGCGCATGCAATTTGGCGGATGGGGTGGGATTCGAACCCACGGTACGCTTGCACGCACGGCGGTTTTCAAGACCGCTGCCTTCAACCGCTCGGCCACCCATCCGGTGAGCCGAAACTAGGCGGTCCACGCGATTGCCTCAAGCATTGACGAAACCTCCCGTAATCGTTTTGGTGAAAGCGACATACGATCGACCGGGAGAGCTACCGCCCTATGGATTTGAAGAAGACCACCGCGATCGCGGCCGCCCTCCTGTTGCCTGCCTTGACCGCCAAGGCCCAACCAGCGCCTGACACCGCCAGTATCTGGACATTGCAGGACGAGAACGCCTCGATCTCGGCTGGAACACCGACCGATCGCTTTTACACCAATGGTCTGCGGCTGGGCTGGACCTCGCCAACCGGCACTGTCCCGAACTTCCTGGTCGACCTCGGCCATACCCTGTGGGGTGCCGGCCAGCAGCAAATCGCGTTCGATCTGTCACAGCAGATATACACACCCGCCGATACGCAAGCGGCCATTCCCAGTCCGTATGATCGCCCGTATGCGGGCCTGCTGCTGGGAAATTTCTCGCTGCTGAGCGACACCGCCAATTCCAGAAGCGTGCTGACCCTCAGCCTGGGTCTGGTTGGTCCCGGCGCCGGCGGCGAAAACCTGCAGAACGGATTCCATAACCTCATCGGCCAGCCACAGGTCAATGGCTGGAGCTACCAGATCCCGAACACTCCGGCGATCGAGCTGTTGCACGAGCGCACCTGGCGCCTGCCAATCGGAACCGTGGCGGGCCTGGAAACCGACGCTCTGCCATCCCTGACGGTCGGGCTGGGTGACGTGCGTGACTACGTTCAGACCGGCATAACCTTTCGCATCGGGCAAGGCCTCGATTCCGACTTTGGCGTGCCACGCGTGCGCCCCGGCCTAAGCGGAGGCGACGCCTACACGCCGACCCGACCGTTCGCCTGGTATTTCTTCGGCGGCGCGGACGGTCAGGCGGTGGCTTACGACCTGCTGCTGGAGTCGAACCCGTTCCGCTCCGGCCCGCATGTATCCGCAATCTGGGACGTGGGCGAGTTGCAGACCGGCTTCGCTGTCATGGCCTACGGAATGCGCCTGACGGTGGCGTATGTCGTCCAGACACAGGAGTTCCAAGGTCAGACCGGAGGCTTGCACCAGTTCGGGTCAGCCTCCGTCTCGTTCCGTTTCTAACGTTTTGTCGATCCTCACCGAAAATTTATTCGCCCGCCAGTCGGGCCGACATGAGCGGGGCAGCAAGGCGGATCAGACTGGACACATCGCTGGTCTGATCGATCGCCAGCACCGCCGACGCCAGCGCCTCCGCCCGCTCGGCGCCGAGCACCGAGTCGGTCAAACCGGCGAACTTGGCGCGTAGCTCCGATTCCGACAGGAAGTTGGATGGCTCGCCCTTTGGCACGACGACGGTTTGTTCGAAGCGCTGGCCGCGCGCCTCGATGGTCAGCTTGCCGGACATGTTGGTGGGGAACTCCGCCTCGATGTCCTGATCGAACGCGCAGGTGACTTTCGGCAGCAATGCCCGCACCGTCGCATCATTCAGCAACTGGTAACTGTCCCAGCCCATCGCGCCGGTTGCCAGCGCGGCGGAGACAACGAACGGGCCGCTGAACTGCCCGTCCACGACGTTCCGCGGATCGGCCTTCTTTTCCGCCGGGGCGCCAATCAGCAGCATGCCCGACTTCGGCAGACCGAGGCGGATAGCGGTGATTTCCGAGGGCTTGATGTCGTTGGCGGCGCGTAACGCCAGAGCAGCATCGATGCCGGCGTGGCCGTAACGGCAGGACGGGTAAGGCTTTACCGCCGTATGCATCAACTCCCAGACGGTTCCGAGATCCTGCACCGCTCGTTCGGGAGTTGGGTTGGGTGCGTAGGCACGCATGAACCCATGCTTGCCCTCGAGCGCTTCCGAGGCGCCCTTGAACCCTTCGCGCACCAGCGTCGCGGCCATTAGTCCGTTCAGCGCCGCCCAGCCGACCTGGAAGCGCTTGGTCCAGGCACCGTTGGCAAGAAACTGCAGGCTTCCGGCCGCTTGCGACAGCACGGTGCCGAGTGCGCCGGCGACGGCCTCGGCGTTTAGACCGAAGACGCGAGAGGCAGCGGCGGCGGCCCCGAAGGCGCCGCATGTGGCCGTGGGGTGATAGCCGCGGTCGTAGTGCTCTCCCGCGGGCAGTGCCAGGGCGACACGGCAGGTGACCTCGTATCCCGCGATAATGGCGGCCAGCACGTCGGCACCGGATGCTCCAGCCATTTCGCCGGCGGCAAGTGCGGCGGGGATCACGGGGGCGCCGGGGTGCAGCGAACCGGCGGCGTGGGTGTCATCGAAGTCGAGCGAATGGGCCAGGGCGCCGTTCAGAAAGGCGGCCCCGGCCGGGGTGTAGCGGGCGGCATCACCGAACACGCCGGCGTTGCCCGCGGCCATACCCATGGCGCGGGTCGCGGCGAGAAACGACGCGGTGCTTTCGGCGTCATGCCGAGCGCGGACAATGTTGCCGACCAGATCGAGGACAAGGAACCGGGCGCGGTCGACAACGGCGGGCGGCAGGTGGTCCAACCGGATGTCGGCGGTGAAGGCGGACAGAGTGGCGGTAACGCCCATGTTGAGGTTCCTCCTGAGTACTTGGCGGTATCCTGCCGGAAAGTCGGGCCAAGGCCAAGTTCCGCCGCGGTCGTCCAGTTCGATCTGAGTAACTTTAACGATAAAGTAATGAATAGTATTATATCATGCGGGGAAGTTGAGTGACAGGATTGTCGGCCATGGCTAAACGGGTGGAGTCGAGAACTGACGGCAGCGGCACGCTGGACGCCGACGCTCCTGCGACGGCGATCGCCGATCCGGTGTTGGTCGATAAGCCGGAGCAAGAACCCCCGGCGACGAGCACGATCGGCGGAATGCGCCACGATCCGGCCGCCATCCGCCGCATCTTCGAATCCGGTGAGAACCCTTACAAGACCGGCATGCGCAGTTCGCCTTACGAAGCGCACATGCTGGAGCTCCAGCGGGAACTGCTCAAGGCGCAGCGCTGGATCGAGCAAGTCGGGCAGCGCGTCGTCATACTGTTCGAGGGCCGTGACGCGGCGGGTAAGGGGGGCACGATAAAGCGCTTTACCGAGCACATGAACCCGCGAACCGCGCGGGTCGTGGCGCTGCAGAAACCGACCGAGCGAGAGCGCACGCAATGGTATTTTCAACGTTATGTCACTCACCTTCCGGCGGCTGGTGAGATCGTCCTGTTCGACCGATCCTGGTACAACCGAGCCGGTGTCGAGCGTGTCATGGGCTTTTCGACGCCGAGCGAGTATCTGGAATTCATGCGGCAGTGCCCGGATATGGAGCGTATGCTGGTTCGCTCCGGTATGACGCTGATAAAGTTCTGGTTCTCGGTTTCACGCGAGGAACAGCGGCGGCGCTTTCTGGCGCGGGAGACCGATCCGCTAAAGCAATGGAAATTGTCGCCGATCGACCGCGCCTCGCTCGACAAGTGGGACGCATATACCGAGGCCAAGGAGGCGATGTTTTTCTATACCGACACGGCGGATGCGCCTTGGACGATCGTCAAATCGGACGACAAGAAACGCGCTCGATTGAATGCGATGCAGCGTTTCCTGGCTCAGATCGCGTATGACGGCAAGGATCGGAGCGTGGTGACCGGGCCCGATCCGCTCATTGTCGGGGAGAGGGCGCATTTGATCGGCGCGGATCCAAGGACTGTTCAAAGGGCGGTTCACCCGGCCCTGCGCCGGGGCCGCGAGTTTGCTACAGGGTGAACCGGAGTAGCGGTGGAGTCGCTGTCCGAGGTGGATCCCGGACACTGGTCGCTCAAGCGGAATTTCCGGCCGCGGCGATGGTGTCCTCGACATCGCGCAGCCGGTCCTTGCCGAAGAAGATCTGCTCGCCAACGAAAAATGTGGGCGAGCCGAATGTCCCGCGATCGACTGAATTCTGCGTATTGGCCAGAAGCTCGTCCTTGACCTCCTGCGTTTGCGCGGCGGCCAGTATCTTCTCCCCGTCGAGACCGGATTCCGCGAACGCTGCCCGCAGCACCGCCGGATCATCCAACTTCTGCCGCCGCGACCACATGTGACGAAACATCTCGTCCACATAACGTTGGAAGATTCCAAGTCGCCGCGCCGCGACGGCGCCGCGCATCAGCACCAGGGTGTTGACAGGAAAGAACGGGTTGGGGCGGAACGTCGTGATGCCGTGGCGCGCAATGAAGCGTTGCGTCTCGAGTTTTTCATATTCTGGCTTGTTCCTGATGCCAGCGAGGCTTTCCGCCGGCGAGCGATTGCCGGTGAGTTTGAAGACGCCGCCGAGCAACACCGGCACATATTCGAACATGGCGCCGGTTCGCCGTTCTATTTCCGGGATGACGAGGTGACTGAGATAGGCATTTGGGCTGCCGAAATCGAAATGAAACTCGATCTTGTTCATGACATCACCATGTCTCGCCGAAGGGACGGATTTCCTGCTCGAAGGTCCAGGCATCGCGCGGTTGTTGATACAACTGCCAGTAGGCTTGCGCGACCGCCGCCGGCCGCATCAGACGGTTGGGGTCGAGGCTGGCCAGTGCGGCCTCGCCCTCGCGCGCTTTGATACGCTCTCGCACCCAGGCCGTATCGACGCCCGAGTCGATCACCAGATGCGCGACATGGATGTTCTTGGGGCCGAGTTCCCGAGCCGCGCTTTGCGCCACCGCGCGCAGGCCGAATTTCGCGGCGGCGAACGCCGCGTAGCCGGTGCCGCCCCTTAGGCTCGCGGTCGCGCCGGTAAAGAAGATCGCCCCCTTGCCACGCGGCAGCATCAGCCGTGCCGCCTCCCGTCCGGCGAGAAAGCCGGAGTAGCAGGCCATCTCCCAGACCTTCCGGAATACCCGTTCGGTCGTCTCAAGCAACGGAAAATTGACGTTCGCGCCGATGTTAAAGATGCAGACCTCCAGCGGAGCCTCGCGATCCGCTTCCCCCAGGAAGGCGGTAACGTCCTGCTCCTGCCGCGCATCCAGGGCACGGCCGAAAGCCCTGCCCCCCGCTGCTTCGATCTCTTGCAGCAATGGTGCGAGCTTTTCACCGTTGCGTCGTCCGGCGAACACGGTGAACCCCTCGGCGGCGAATTTCCTCGCGATCGCGGCGCCGATGAAATCACCGGCACCGATCACCGCCACGGTGGCCTGTCTGCGTTCCATTCAGCAGCTCCTGTCAGTGGTCAGTGGTCAGGAAGGGTTGCGCGGGGCGCGGCGGCGATCATGCGACGGGCACCTCGCTGGCGGGTCTCGTCTCTGGCATCGCGAGCCAGACCGCCGCGACCCCAAGCAGACCAATCCCCCCCAAGACCAGGAAAGCGACCTGCATGCCCGCCTCATCGGCGATCTCGCCGGACAACGTCGTGCTCAGCGCCGAACCAAGATACACCGCTAAGCCGAGGAAACCCATGCACAGGTTGAAGTGGGAGGAGCCCAGGGTGAGGTCAGCGGCCAGCAGCGGCATCATGACCCCGAACACCGCCGCGCTGACGCCGCTGATCGACTGGCCGGCGACCAGCAGCCAAGGCCCGGGCAGCACGGCGAGCAGAAGGCCGCGCAGCGGCAGCGCTCCCCATCCCAGCAGCAACAGATTCCGGCGTCCGATGCGCTGCGCGGTCCGGCCCACCCAGGGCGAGAGCAGCGCCACGATGATCTGCGGCACCACGATGCAAGCCGCGATGATCACGTTGGCCAGGTGACCCGCCCGCATAGTCACGGCCGAGGCCGCGAGCGGCAGCATGGCGGCGTTGGACAGATGGAACAGCATGACGCAAACGCCGAAGATCAGCAGCCGGCGATCGGCGAGCAGCTTCCGGAGGCCCGCGAAGTCCCGTATCTCGCTGGTGGTCTGAGTGCGGGCGAAACTGCCCCGCTCGATCGACCACAACGCGACCAGCGCCGGGACGCACAGGCCCGCGGTCAGAAAGAACACGAACCGGCTGGAAAAATAAGCGCCCGTCGCCCCCATGAGTGCCGCGGCCATGCCATTGCCGATCGATGCGTAACGCGCGTTGCGGCCAAGGCGCTCGCCCAGCCCGGCATGACCGGCGAGGTGCAGGCTGATCGCCGCGATCGCCGGCGTGATCACGCAACTGGAAAAGCCATGCAGCATTTGCGCGACCAGCACGGGAATCTGTTCGGGGCGCAGGGCGAGCAGCATGGCCGCGCTGAAAATGCCGAACAAAGCGACCGAGGCAGCGACCCGCTTGTTGCGCATCGAATCGACCAGCGCTCCGGCTGGAAGCTGACTGACCAGGGAAGTCATGGTCCCCAGCGTCAGGGCGAAGCCGATCTCCACCTGGGTCCATTTATGCGTCGTCAGGTAGACCGCAACAAACGGGCCAAAGCCGGTCTGTGCGTCGGCGACGAAAAAATTCACCAGGTCGAGGGCACGACCGCTGCCTGGCCAGCGCGGGGCAAAACGTTGCGGCATCGTTTCAGTGCGCAGCCGGCTTGGTATCAACGGGAGTCACGACGGGCGCCGGCTTGTCCGTGTTGGTGTATTCCGGCGCGGCCCTGATCTGATCGGGAGTCATGTCGAGCGAGATAATGTGCTTGCCCTCCGCCGGGTTGAATCGGAGCGCGCTCCAGTGCACCGCCAGCTTGCGGCTGCCGACCCCCAGGAAGCCACCGAAATCGATCACCGCGGCCTGAGGCAGACCGGTCTCGTCCACCAGAACGTCGATCAGGCGTCCAAGGTCCTTGCCCTGCGGATCGGTGACCTCACGGCCCAGGATCGCCTCCGCCATCTCGGGAGGCACGCTCTGCACCGAGCTAGCCGGCGGCGGTGGCGGCGGAGCGGGTGGCGGCGGGGCTGGCGCCGGCGGAGCCTGTGGCGACGCGACGGCTGGTACGGGGCCCGAAGCCTCCGGGCTGGCCGGGGGTGCCGGAGCCGGATTTGTCGGTGGGGCATCGGCGGCCCGTCCAGTGCCAGACAGCGACACCGCCGCTGTCAGAATTGCGAGAAAGGCCAGTCGTCGCATTGAGACCCCCAGATTAAACAGTGACGTCGACCCCAACGGCAGGTCGATTCAAGCGGAAGAGCGAGTTGGGGTGATCACGTTCCGTTGGGCCGGGGCGGCGTCCTTCCTGGCGCCGCTGGCTTTGATCGACGCCAGCAGAATGCCGGCCGCGATCATCGTGATTCCGACGAGGTGAAAAGGCTGTAGCTGTTCGTGCAAAAACACCGCCGCGAGGATCGTCCCAAACAGCGGCATCAAATGCATGGACTGCCCCGCTCGGCCGGCTCCGATCAATTCCACCCCACGGTTGAAAAACAGGTAGGCCACAAATGAGGGCAGCAGGGCGGTGTATGCAATCGCCAGATAAGAGGACGCGCCGCCTCGGATGGCCGCACCCGAAACCACCTCCCAAAGCATGAAAGGCAGCATCATGCAGGAACCGATCGCCATCGCGGCGACCAGGAAACTCAGTGGATGAACGGCGGGACGCCGCCGCAGGACGACGCAGTAGATGCCGTAAATCACCAGCGCCACGATGACCCACAGATCACCCGGGTTGAGTTTCAGACCCGACATGAGTTGCCACGAGCCCTGGGCGGCGATGACGGCGACGCCGCAAAGCGAAAACAGCACGCCCGCCGTCTGGCGCAACGACGGCACGTCGCGGAACAGCAGATAAGCCCAGACGATGATGATGAGCGGAGTCGCCGACTGCAGCAGCAGGACGTTCAGCGCCGTGGTGCTGGTCAATCCGATGTAGGAGAGCGTGTTGTAGGAGGCGATCCCGGTCGCGGACAGCAACAGCATCATCTTCCAGTGCCGCAGCAGCACGGGCAGGTCGGCTCGCAGCCTCGGCCAGGCGAAACCGACGGCAATGACGAACGCGCCGGTCCAACGCCAGTAGGCAAGCGTGACCGGAGGCACCTGCCCGGCGAGCCCCCTCGCGAGGACGATGTTGCCCGCCCAGAAAAGGTTTGCCGCGGCCAGCAGACCCCAGGCCGAATTCCACAATGATCGCATGATCAGGTCAGATTACACCCGGGCGCGCCGAGCGAAACCGCCGGGAAAGTGGCGACGTTTGTATCAGGGCTGGGCATCTGGGCTGGCGGACCGGCAGTCTTGATTTGGTGAAGCTCCGGGGGGAGTGTGCAGATCCTATGCGGCGGATCGTGCTGGAGAGCGAGACTGACTGGCAAGGCTGGCGGCAGGCAGCGCGTCCGCTTGTCCTCGCGGGCATCGAACCCGGCGAGGTGGAATGGTCGGTTGGCGGGACTGGAGACGCTCTGCCTGAGGCGGCCGGAACCTTTCATCTGCCGCGCGCGCTGGTCACGCTCGCTTCCGTGGCCATCCAGGCGCGTGAACCGGACCGCTTCGGTCTGCTCTACGCCCTGGTCTGGCGCTCCCACGCTGGCGAGAAGCTGCTGGAAGATTCCAGCGACCCCGACTTGTCGCTCGCCCGCCGGCTGGCGCTGGCGGTGCGTGCCGACGCCCACCGGATGCGGACCAATATGCGGTTTCTGCCCGTCGCTGATGAGGAGCCGGCGGCTGGCCCTGAACGACGGCCCCGGCTGCTGGGCTGGTTCGAACCGGCCCATTTCGTGCTGCCGGCCAACGCACAACTGATCGCACGACGGTTTCCAGGTCTGGTGTTTTCGATCGTCACCCCGGACGGCAGTGCCCACTGGGACCGCGCGACGCTGCGGTTCGGTGCCGGACTGCGTCACGCCCGGGACGACGAGACGTTCGCCGCCTGGTGGGACGCACACCGGACCGATCTGCTCCGGGATGCCGTGGAGGGCACATCCGTGCCGGAAGCCGAGGATCTGGACGAGGTGCCGCGCCCGCCCGACCGGCCGGCGCTGGGACCCGTGGTCATACGCTCCAGTGCCGATCCTGCGTTGCTCAAGACGGCGAAAGAAGCCTCGGTATGCCATCGCTGCCCGTTGTTCGAGCCGGCGACGCAAACCGTCTTCGGCGAGGGGCCCGCCGGCGCCACGGCGATATTTCTCGGCGAACAGCCCGGCGATCAGGAAGACACCATCGGACGCCCGTTCGTCGGGCCGGCCGGTCAGATGATGGACCGGGCGATGGAGGAGGCGGGCATCGATCGCCGCACTGTCTATGTGACCAATGCTGTCAAGCACTTCAAGTTCACGCCGCGTGGCAGGCGCCGCATCCATCAGACGCCGGAAACGCCGGAGATTCTGGCCTGCTCGTTTTGGCTGGATGCCGAGCGCGCGCAGATTCGGCCCCGCCTGCTGGTCCTGATGGGTGGGACCGCGGCGCGGGCGGTTCTTGGGCGCCCTGTCACCATCAGCCGTGAGCGCGGGCGACCGATCCAGATGGCGGATGGGCAGACGGTGTTCGTGACTGTTCACCCCTCCTACCTGCTTCGGGTGCCCGATGAGGCCGCCAAGGCGCGCGAGTACGCAGCGTTCGTTCGCGACCTGCAGGCGATGCGCTTGCTGATCGACGAGCCATAGCCGCGTCACCACCCTCGGGCTGCCATCCGCTCAGCGGGTCTATCCGCGCTGGATCAACTCAATTGAAACGTTCTGCGGCGCGGTGAGGAAGGCGATTCTCACGCCGGGGCGGGCCGTGGTCGGGTCCATGGTGAAGGCGACCCCTTTGGCTTTGAGGTCTTTCACCGCGGTGTCGATGTCATCCACGGTCAGGCCGAAATGATCGAGCCCGAGATAGGGCGAAGCGGGCGCATCGGCGGCTTTGCCATGTTGCGCCAGTGCAATGAAGACCTTCTGGCCGCTGAGGTTAAGGTCGATGCGAGTGGACCCGTCGCCCTGTTGTGACCGGACCACTTCCGCGCCAAGTTTGTCTTTGTACCACTCCGCCGTCGCCTCGGGATCGGGCGAGCGCAGATGGATATGCTCCCAGGTGAACGTTGTCATGTTTCCCCCAACTTCGTGCGGCCAAGGGCATTAACCCACCCTGCATCCGGTTCGGCAAGAGGCGCGCCGAAACTCACTTCGGTTCGGTTGTGCGAGGTGGCTGCTGGGACGACTGTTGAGTGCCGGAGACGCCGGCGCTGGCGGTCGTCGTCGTCCCCTGGCCGCGCTCCTTCCAGTTGGGCGCCTCGTTGGGAACCGCGCGCTGGTCCCCAGTGCCGGTCTGATTCGGCACGATGACGGGGGCAGGCATGGTGCCGATCTGGAGCGAAACGAGCGTCTTCCGCCATTGCGGAAAGTTGATCTTTCCGGCGGCGTCATCAGAATCATCCAGTTGGCATTTTGACGTATCCCAGGTTTCGACGAATGTCAGAACTATTTCCTGGTGCAGTTGCTTGAGGGCCAGAAGCGCGGTTTCGTTGCGCATATACGCGTTCGTCGGGTCCCAGAACTGCTTGGCGCCGGTCAGCACCGTGGCGGCGGTTGACAGCAGTATCGCGAAGATGCTGGCAACCCTGGGTAGCCAGCCGGCGGTGGCACCCATCGATGCTCTCAGGGTTACCACCATCGTTGCCAGGGCACTGACGAGGACACTGATCCACCCGAACCACCACATCTGTGGGTAGAATCCCCCTGCCCCAGCGGCGGCCGAAATCCGTGCTCGTGACACGGCATCGCTTAACGCAAGCATCGCGGCGGGATACTTGGCGAGAACCGGGGATTGCGTCTGCAACTCCATCGCCTGGCGACGTGATAGTGGCGAATGGCGCCAGGAGTGGTCGCCGTTTGGCCTTAGATCCAGCATGAGCATGCTGTAAAAGTCGGGCGACATCGAAAAGACGTCGAGCTTGAGACACCTGGCGATGTTGTAAGCGATGATCTTGTGATCGGAGCGTGCCGCCCGCCATTCATTGACAAGGTCGGTGGTACTGGACGCGTCCGCGATACTGTCCTGGAACCGCGCCTCCGTCGATGCCAGAGGCGCCTCATTTTCCGCGGGTGGCGGCGCTGGGCTGAAAGAATGGTCGTAAGTAACGAACGCCAGCGCCACGGCAACACCGACCGCGAGCCCCGACACGATGGCCGCGACCCATGATCTCGACCGCCGCGCCGGTGGCGGCGGCGTTGCGGTGTCCTTTCCGACTGTTCCGGCCTCAGCAACGGGATCCGTAGCGCGAACGGGCGGGTCCTGATTCTTGTCAGAACCGATCTCCTCGGACGGCATTTTTCGCCTCCCCTTCTCCCCGGCGTCGTTTCTTCCTTGCCACGACGATCAGTGGCCGAATGTTTGACAAAACGCTAACGCAAAATGCACCGGACAAGCAGCTTTTTCTGGACCGCCTTCCGTACCGGCGCGAACGGTGCCGTTACGGTCTAATACCAGTCGCCCGAAAGATCGACCCTCTGATCGGCGGGCGGGCGGCTGGTATGTTATTGATTTCGCGCGCAGCCGCCACGCCAACCCTGCGCGCATACCAGTCGGCCCATTGGGCTGCTGGTATAATTCGATCGGGAGGGTCGGCGCTTCAGGTGCCTCGGCGGGGCTTCAACTCGACCACGTTCCCAGCGTCGGCCACATCAGTATCAGTGTTGGCCGCGGCGGCGCTAAGCACTTCGGCGACCTTACGCGCCAACAGCTCGCGCTTGAACGGCTTGCCGAGCAACTGGACGCCGTCGTCGAGGCGGCCGTGGTGCACGATGGAATTTTCCGTGTAGCCGGACATGAACAACACCTTCACCCCCGGCCGTATCGACTTGATGCGCTCGGCCAGCTCCCGCCCCCGAACACGCCCCGGCAAGACAACGTCCGTGAGCAAAAGGTCCACGCTGCTGGCATTGGCGCCAAACACCCGCAGCGCCGATTCTCCGTCCGCCGCCTCCAGTACGCGGTAGCCGAGATCGCCGAGAATGGCGACGGCAATTTCCCGCACCGCCGGTTCATCCTCGACCACCAGAACCGTGGCGGCCCCCCGGGGCAGCTCGATCGGCGCCACGCTGCGCTGTCCGGCGGTTACGCCAACAGCGATCGCGCGCGGCAAATAGAGGCGAACCGTGGTTCCTTCGCCAACCTCGGAGTAGATATTTACGTGTCCACCGGATTGCTTGATGAAGCCAAACACCATGGGCAGGCCGAGGCCGGTGCCCTTGCCATCAGGCTTGGTGGTGAAGAAGGGTTCGAACACGCGCGCGAGCACGTCGGGGGCGATGCCATGCCCGGTATCCGAGACGGCCAGCAGCGCGTAATCGCCGGGCGTGACCTCGACGTGCTCCCGGGCGTAGGCCTCGTCCAGCACCATGTTGGCGAGTTCGATGGTAAGGCGGCCGCCATCAGGCATGGCATCGCGGGCGTTCAGCGCCAGGTTCAGCAGGGCATTTTCGAGCTGCGCCGGGTCCGCCATGGCCGGCCAGGCGCCGGCGGTCTCGACGTAGCGCAGGTCGATGTGCTCGCCGATCGTCCGGCGCAGCAGCGGGATGAGGTCCTGCACCGTGGTCGTCAGATCGATCGGCGTGGGTGACAGCGGCTGCTTGCGCGCGAACGCCAGGAGCTGGCTGGTCAGGGTCGCGCCTCGTTGCGCCGCCCATGTCGCCCGCTCGATCCGGGTCAACAGCGCGTTGTCGCCCTCCAGCCGGCCTCGCACCAATTCAAGATTGCCGAGGATCACCGTCAGCAAGTTGTTGAAGTCATGCGCGATACCCCCGGTAAGCTGGCCGATGGCCTGCATCTTCTGGGCTTCCCGAAGCACCAGGTCGGCTTGCGCGCGTTTGGTCATATCGGAAATTGTCAGGACGAAACCGTCGTCTGGGGTCGGCGTTCGCCTCAGCTCCAACTGGTGGCCGTTCGAGCGAGTTCGCTCATAGGTGATCGGCTGGTGGGGCTGCGGACGCCCGTGCCTTACCTGTTCCTCGCTTTCCAGAAGCGTGCCTGCGTCCCCAGTGGTGTAGTCGACGAATGCGGAGTAGGGGGTGCCGGCGCGCACCATTGCCTTGGGCAAATCCAGCAGTATCTGGAAGCACTCGTTCCAGTGGATCAGTTGCCTGTCGGGACCGAATACCGCGACACCCTGGCTCAAACTGTCCAGCGAAACCCGCAGCCGCAACGCGAGTGCTCTCTGTTCGGCTTCGGCGCGGTATGAGCGGGACCACGCCTGATTGAGCAGTCTCACCGCCCAGAGCAGGGCCGCGATGGCAAGCAGGGCGCCCCCCGTAACGAGGCCTCGTACCCAGGCACCGCGGTTGCTTGCGGCATCGATCCGCTGCGCCAGCAGTCGCTGTTCCTCGCCTTTCATTGTCCCGAGGATGCGTTCGATCTGCTGCATGAAACCGATGCCGGCGTCAGTCTGGACGATCTTCAGGGACGCATCGAAGCCATCCTCACTACGAATTTGCACCGTCCGTGACATCTCCTCGAGCTTGCGTCGCAGGATGGGGGCAAGAGTGCGCAAGTGTTCCTGTTCGGTAGAATTGTCGGCGGTCAGTCGCTGCAGATCGCTCTGCAGGACGTCGACGCGGCCCATCGCCGCCTCGTACGGAGTGAGGTACTCGGACTTGCCGGTCAGTAAATAGCCGCGCTGCCCGCTTTCGGCCTCCCGCACGGCGACATCCAGATCCTGGATGGCGCTGAGAACCTGATACGAATGCTGTGACCAGCCGCGCGCCGATTGGTCAGCGTTGAAGCGGTCCCACGCGGCGATGCCAAGCAGGAGCAGGGTCCCGACCAGAACCCCGAACAGCAAGGTATTGGCACGGACGACGATGTATCGGGTCATTATGTCTGCTCGTTCGGCAATAGGCCTAGACGGTGTGATACACCCGCCACCGCTCCGTTGCAGACTAAAAATCATTCCATGTGGAGACAAGCAGCGCTCGGGCCCCTGCGGAGCGGGAAACCAACCACGTCGTTAGCGGGCGGGTGTCAGGCAACCGGCCGGTGCTGGCCTGTGTCAAGCGGCTCCCTTGGCAAGGATGGCTGCCAGCATTTGCCTCAGTTCCGTGACCTTGAACGGCTTGCGGCACACCTGCCACTCGGCATGCCCCAGCGGAATCGCGGCTTCGCCGTCACCGGACAGGAACAGGAAAGGGATATGCCGCGCCACCAGCGCGTCGGCGACCGGATAGACTTTTTCGCCGGCAAGATTTCACATCCAGCAGGGCCAGGTCGAAACCTTCCATCAGCGCCGCGCGGAGCGCCGTGGCGACGGTGTTGTACGGACCCAGGACGAGGCATCCCAGGTCGGTCAGCATTTCCTCGATGACAAAGGCTACCAGCATCTCGTCCTCGACGATGAGCACTCGCTTGCCCGCAAATTTCGGGTCGGGCTGGATCATTGGCTCAACGCGATCTTACCGGCGCTGAACCTTCGCGGTGGCGCGCGTTCCGAGCGAGGATTTTTCTCGATCATCAGGCAACTACCCGCAGGTGCGGCTGGTATCATCCCACACCAGATGGCGACTTGCCGACGCTGCCTTCAAGCGTGCTCCAGTTAAGTTGACGGCCGATCGGGTGCGGTGAGGCACCGAACTTGGCCGTTCGGCGGCATCGTGCCTATATCGTCGGCATGACCCCTCTCTCGATCCTCGACCTCGCTCCGGTGGCCGAAGGCAGCGACGCCGGCCAGGCGCTGCACAACGCACGCGACCTCGCCCGCCACGCTGAAGCGCTCGGCTACCATCGGTACTGGATGGCCGAGCACCACAATATGCCGGGTATTGCGAGCGCGGCGACGGCGGTTGCGCTGGCGCATGTGGCCGCCGGCACGGACAGCATTCGCATCGGCGCTGGCGGCGTCATGCTGCCAAATCATGCGCCGCTGCTGATTGCGGAACAATTCGGCACCCTCGCGGCCCTGCACCCCGGGCGGATCGATCTCGGGCTGGGCCGGGCGCCTGGTTCGGATCAGGTGGCTGCCCGGGCGATGCGCCGGAGCCTGGCCGGCACGTCCGAGGACTTCCCGCGCGAAGTCATGGAACTGCTGCATTATTTCGAGCCTGTGGCCGAGGGGCAGATGCTGCAGGCGGTGCCCGGTGCCGGGCTGGATGTGGCGGTCTGGATTCTCGGGTCGAGCACATTCGGCGCCCAGTTGGCGGCGGCACTTGGTTTGCCGTACGCCTTCGCCTCGCATTTCGCGCCTGGGCAGATGCGCGAGGCGGTGGCGGCTTACCGGGAACTGTTCCGGCCCTCCGAGCGGCTGGCGAAACCTTACGTGATGCTGGGGGTCAACGTTTTTGCTGCGGACACCGATGCCGAGGCGAGGCGGCTGTTCTCATCGCTGCAGCAGGCATTCGTGAACCTGCGCCGAGCGCGGCCGGGAAAGCTGCCGCCGCCGGTGGATGATCTCGAGGCAAGGCTCGATCCGTTGGCGCGGGCAATGCTGGCCGACTCCCTGTCCTGTTCCGTCGTTGGCAGTCCGGAAACGGTGCGGCGCGGATTGCGGGCGTTCATCGATTCCACTGGCGCCGATGAGTTGATGGTGGCGGCTCAGATCTTCGATCATGCGGCGCGCAAGCGGTCGTTCCAGATCCTGGCCGAGGTGCATCGGGAGATGGCGGCGATCTAGCGGTAGCATCCGTTACCGTCAGCGATGTGCCTGTTCGGTAAC
The DNA here is from genome assembly GCA_963758415.1 of uncultured Alphaproteobacteria bacterium. Taxonomy (GTDB): domain Bacteria; phylum Pseudomonadota; class Alphaproteobacteria; order Acetobacterales; family Acetobacteraceae; genus Rhodopila. The sequence continues at coordinate 40,962 of CAVWVL010000005.1, forward strand.
AGGTGGAACTTTAAGTAATTGTCTGGAAATCGGCGCGTTTACCGCCCTGGATGGAAGCGGTTACAATCGTTCGCCGGGTCGAGGGGGGCGAGAGAAATGTCCGGAGACGGTAACGAACACAAACCTGCGCGCCGGGTGATCTGGGCGCGTCTGCTGCTGCTGCTGCCGTTCGTCGCCATGCTCTGGGTGTCCTCGTACAATGCCATCGAGCCCAGCATCGGCGGGGTGCCGTTCTTCTACTGGTATCAACTGCTGTGGGTGATGCTGAGCGCCGTGATCGTGGCCTTGGTTTACGTGGTGGAGCGGTAATCCATGACGATCGACTGGACCGCACTGACCGTCTTCATGCTGCTCTTCGCCTTCGTTACGTTCCTGGGCTTTTTTGCCGCACGCTGGCGCAAGGGCGACCTTGATCTGTTACACGAATGGGGTCTGGGGGGCCGCCGCTTCGGCACGATGGTCACCTGGTTCCTGATCGGCGGCGACCTGTATACCGCGTATACCTTCGTTGCGGTGCCGGCGTTGATGTTCGGAGCGGGTGCGCTGGGATTCTTCGCGGTCCCATACACCATCATGATCTACCCGATCCTGTATCTGGTGTTTCCGCGGCTGTGGTCGGTGGCGCACAAACACGGCTACGTGACGTCCGCCGACTTCGTACGCGGCCGGTTCGGGAACAGATGGCTGGCTCTCGCGGTGGCACTCACCGGCATCCTCGCGACGATGCCTTACATTGCGTTGCAGCTTGTCGGCATCCAGGTGGTGATCGGGGCGATGGGCGTGGAGACGTCGGGACTGTTCGGCGATCTGCCGCTGATCATCGCCTTCGTGATTCTGGCGGCTTTCACCTACAGTTCCGGCCTGCGCGCGCCGGCGATGATAGCGGTGGTGAAGGACGTGCTGATCTACGTCACGGTGATCGCGGCGATCATCGCCGTGCCGCTGCACCTCGGCGGTTACGGCCGGGTGTTCTCGGCGGTGCCGGCGGCAAAACTCTTGCTGGCGACACCGCCGGCCGGCTCGATGGGGTCGTTCAGCGCCTACGCAACCCTGGCGCTGGGTTCGGCCTGTGCCCTGTTCCTGTATCCACACTCGATCACCGGCATACTGAGCGCGTCCAGCGCGCGGGTGGTGCGCCGGAACGCAGCGATCCTGCCGGCCTACTCACTGCTGCTTGCACTGCTGGCGCTGATCGGCTTCATGGCGATCGCTGTCGGCGTCCAGGCGATGCCGGAGTTCGCCGAAGGGTTCAAACGCTACAGCAACAACTTTTCCGTCCCGGCGCTGTTCCTGGCGCTGTTCCCAAGCTGGTTCGTCGGCGTGGCATTCGCGGCCATTGCGATCGGCGCGCTGGTGCCGGCGGCGATCATGTCGATCGCCACAGCGAATACCTTTACCCGGAACGTTTATCGCGAGTTCATCAACCCGGATTGCACCCACGCGCAGGAAAGCCAGGTCGCCAAGGTGGTGTCCCTGGTCATCAAAGCCGGCGCCCTGGCATTTATCTTCTTCCTGCCGCTGCAATACGCGCTGTGGCTACAGTTGCTGGGCGGGGTATGGATCATCCAAACACTGCCGTCGGTGATCCTCGGGCTGTATACGCGCCTGTTCCATGGCTGGGGCTTATTCATAGGCTGGGCCTGCGGTTTTGGCCTCGGCACCTTGATGGTGGTCGGCAACAACTACGCCCCGGTGTATCCGCTCCATATCCTGGGCGTCACGGTTCCCTGCTATATCGCGCTGACCGCCCTGGCGGTGAACCTCGCGGTGTCGGCGGTCGTTTCGCTGGTGCTCAACCTGGTCGCCTCCGACCGGGCGAACGACAGCACCGTCGCCGGGGATTATGTCTGACGCCAGTCCGGCCTGCCGCCTGCCTGCCGCCCCGAGGCACTTGCCAATTGTTTCAGAACCGCGCGATCCTGACCCAGCGATAGACCACCAAGGGGAAGCGCGATGCCGGCAGTCACCGGGGCAGCACAAGCATGATATTCGACACCATCATCGTCGGCGGCGGTTCCGCGGGTTCGGTGCTGGCCAACCGGTTGTCGGCTCGGAGCACGAACAAAGTCCTGCTGCTTGAGGCGGGACAAGACACGCCGCACGGCAAGGTGCCCGAGGCGGTGCTGGATTCCTATCCTGGCACGGCCTACCTGAACCCGAACTACACGTGGAACAAGCTGCGGGTCACCACCGAGGTGATCTCGCATAACAATCCGGATGAGCAACAGCCGCCGCTGCGCCCTTACGAGCAGGCTCGCATCCTGGGCGGCGGGTCCTCGATCAACGGGCAGTTGGCGAACCGGGGTGCGCCGAGCGATTATGACGAATGGGCCGCGCGGGGTGCGACGGGCTGGGACTGGAACAGCGTGCTGCCCTACTTCAAGAAGGTTGAGCGGGACATGGATTTCGATGGTCCATGGCACGGCAACGAGGGCCGCATTCCGGTTCGGCGCATCTTCCCCGATCTTTGGCCGGAACACGCGAAGGCGGTGGGCAAGGCGTTCGAGGCCGCCGGCTATCGCTTCCTGCAGGACCAGAACGCGGCGTGGGAGGACGGTTATTTCCCGATTACCATCTCCAACGCTTACGAGCGCCGGGTGTCGGCGGCGATCGGCTATCTGGACCCGGGCACCCGGCTGCGCGAGAATCTGACCATCTCGACGGCGACGCAGGCGTCTGAGCTGATTTTCGAGGGCATGCGCTGCGTTGGCGTGAAGGCGGTCGTCGCCGGCCGGCCGCAGGAGTTCCGCGGCAGGGAGATCGTTCTGTCGTGCGGCGCCATCCACTCGCCGGCGCATCTGATGCGGGCCGGGATCGGGCCGGCGGCGCATCTGCGGGACCTGGGGATCGAGGTGAGGGCCGCGCTGCCGGGCGTCGGGCAGCGCCTGCAAGATCACCCGGCGGTGGCGGTGGCGGCGTTTCTGAAGCCGCACGCCCGGATCATTCAGAAGTACACCCGTCGGCATATTTACACCGGCTTGCGGTACTCCTCGAAGCTGCCGGGCATCCCGGCGGGCGACATGTTCACCGTGGTGACCAATAAGACGTCCTGGCACAAGGTGGGCGAGCAGATCGCCTCGTTCATCATCGCGGTCTACAAGACCTACTCCGAAACTGGCCAGGTCCGGCTGCGGTCCGCCAACTGGCAGGAGGAGCCGCAGGTCGATTTCAACCTGTTATCCGACGCCCGCGATCTGGAGCGGATGATGGACGGCGTGCGGCGGTTCGGGGCGATGCACCTGACACCCGCCATGCAGGGCGTGACCAGCGATCCGTTTCCGGCGAGCTACAGCGACAGGGTGCGGCAGGTGGGGCTGCTGAGCCGCAAGAACAAGATGATTACCGATGGCCTGGCGAAGCTGCTGGACGGACCGGAGGCGCTGCGGCGCTACCTGATGCGGAACCTGATCATGGAGGGGGTGACGCTGCAGGACGTGCTTACGGACGATGACAAGCTGGAGGCGTTTGTGCGGAAGGCCGCGGTCGGGGTCTGGCACGCCTCCTGCTCCTGCCGGATGGGGTCGGATGAGGACCCGATGGCGGTCACCGATCCGTCCGGTCGAGTCCGCGGGGTCGAGGGATTGCGGGTGGTGGATGCGTCGGTGTTCCCGGTGGTGCCGTGCGCCAATACGAACTTCCCGGTGCTGATGACGGCGGAGAAGATGGCGGAGGCGATTCTGACCGGTGTGTGAGCGGGCGGGTCGGACGGGGTTTGCCAACGGGAGGGGAGCTTGATAGAACCCGCGGCTTGTTGGTGCGGGCGCGTAGCTCAGTTGGTAGAGCAGCTGACTCTTAATCAGCGGGTCCACGGTTCGAGCCCGTGCGCGCCCACCAATAAATTACTGAATCAGCTGAGAATTTCGTCGTTGCTGATGTTGGGCAGAATGATGCGCCGGTAAATGTCCGCACTATGTCCGCGGTGGCCAAGAAGCTAGCACCGGCACCAACTCGATCGCCCAGTCAGCCGGAGCACCCATGGTGAACTCGCGGTGCCCGGTGCGGAGATAGACCGGGGCAGTGGGCTTCCGGCATTTTTGACACCGCAGCTTGGCGAGCACCTCGACGAATGTTCGACCTTCACGATCCCGGAGCGGCATGCGCACCGGCATCACCGACTGACCCCGGCAGACAGTTCCAGGCGACAGTCCAGCCAGTCCGAGAGACGCTGGCCCCGGTGGAACGGTGGCGGTGAATGCACCCAACCTATGTGAACAAAATAGAACAAGAGGTCACGACGTAAGTTCGGGATTGCTGGAGGCATCGAGTTCAGGGATCAACCGCAGAGCTATGACAAGGATCCTAAGGAAAAGGTTCCTTGCGTGCGTTGAAGGCAATCGAAATTCTCAGGCGGTCGCCGCGATGTGGTAGAACGGAGCCATCAAGCCGGGCTGCGGCGGGAACAGAATATTCGAACACGAAAGCTCGGGGAAAAGATATTGGTGCGAGCCGGGTAAGGATCGGAGATGTGGATGGCGGTGCCCTCGGCGGTGTGGTCCGCATCTCCCGGATCGACGTAGTAGACCCCCGACCAGGTTGCTCCCGGATGCGTGTGCATCTTATTGAAGTCGCCCGGACGGTTGACGTTCGCCCAGGCGCTCAGGGTCCAGCTTAAGGGTTCAGGCGCGCGCGAAAATTCGGCGTAGAGGCGACGCGTCGCCTCCCCAACCATGTCGTGCATATGTCGTATCAGGCGGGCGCCAGCGCTGCCGCAGAACTCCAAGGATCAGGCTTCGGAATGCGAGCCTCCGAAATTGCTCCGTGCTTCGCTGGGATAGCGCCGTGCATGCTCCAAAATTCTGGGACGCAATTGCGCATTGAACTCGGGACCGTCAGCCCAGACGTGATCCAGCATCGAGCTCGCAAAGAGATTGCCGAACCGCGCCCGATCCAATTCTCGCATCGTTTCGAAATCCTCGATCGATCAATCAGCCCATGGAGGGCGCGGAGCATACGAGACGGCTAAAATCTGACGTTCAGTGAGGCTAGGCCAGCGGCGCCGCTGCCGGGAACAACGGGGGAGGGATGCAGCAGATCATAATATTTCACATTGGTCAGATTATATCCGTTGACCTGAAAGTCGATACCAGGACGGATTGGCATCTTGGCCATCAACTGGACTGTGTAGTAGCCAGGTGCGGTCTCGATCAAACCGGTCGTCGTACTAGGCGTCGAACTCGCAATACGTTGATCCACCCATTGAATACCGCCGCCGATTTAATGCCGCGCCAGGGAAGGTCGAAAGCGTTCCAGATACTGAGAGTATTCCGTGGTGTGTTGCCGAGTTGCTGCCCGACGGTGGCGGGCAATGTGGAAGACGTGACCTGACTGTCGAGGTAGGCGTAGCCGGCGTAGATCTGCCACCGGTCCGTCGAATGTCCGACGACGCATGCCTCGAACCCGCGCACGAGTTGGTTGCCGCCCAGAACGTTGAAGGCCGAGTTGGTCGGATCCGGGACGCGTGCATTCAGCTTCTGAAGGTTGAAGATCGCGCCGGTCAGCGTCAGGCGCTCATTCAATACGTTCCATTTGGTTCCGACTTCATAGGTAATGTTCTCCTCGGGCGCCAACTGAGCGGTCGAGGTCGACAGTGACAGCGTTTCAGCCGAGGGATTGAAGGACGTGCCGAAGGCAAAATAAACGCTGCCGTTCGGCGCTGGCTTGTAGGTGATTGCCGCCCGGTAGCTTGGCATGCTCGAATTATTCGAAAGATTTGCCTTGGGGGCGACGATTTGCTGGTAGGTAGTGTCGAACTGGTCAAAGCGAATGCCGCCTGTCGCCTTCCAGTGCTCACCGAATTTGACGGTATCAATGAGATAGACCCCATAAGAGTTCGATATGTCGGTGATCACGGTCTGATAGAACGAGGGTGCCGTGAACGGTATCGCGGAGTCCGGGTAAAGCAAGCTGGCGCTCGGTACATTATTGTAGTTAAGCCGAGTCGGGCGCGAGGTTTCTTGACCGATTTCGGCGCCCGCGACGATGATGTGCTCGAGCGGTCCGGTATTGATCCGTATGGTCAAGTCGGTCTGGTTCTGCAGGAATGTCTCCTGGCTGGCGACTGCGATCATGGCCCGACGGATCGCCAGTTGCGTGAGGGGTGTGTTGGGGCTGACACCAGCACTATAGACAACCTGCGGCTCGGTGATCCGGCCGTCGCGCTGGTAGCTTGCGTAGCGGGTTTTGTTCTGCAGTGTGATCCGGTCGTTGAAATCGTGCTGCAGTGTTACGGTGCCGACATTGACTTCGGTCCGCAAATAGTCGGACTGGGAGAAACCGTAGAAGATGTTGCGGTTGACTGGCGCGGGTGACGCATACAACCACGGCAGGCCGTAGTCTGGCGTGTCATAGGATTGCTGGTCGAAATAGTTAAGGAACAGCCTTGTGTCGGTGCCAAGACCGAGGGCGCGAAGCCCAGCCTACGGTATTCGGCCGAGGAACGCTCGGAAATCCCGTTGAGATTGCCCATGAGGTTAATCCGCATCGCCGCGCCGTCGACGCCCTGAATTGGACGGTCCAGGTCAATGGTGAAGCGTCTGGTCCCGTCGGTGCCCAGCGCAAAGTTACCCTTGGTGATGGGCGAAAGCTGCGGTTGCTTGCTGACCTGATTGATTACGCCACCGGTTGAGCCGCGGCCGAACAAGACCGATGCTGGTCCTTTCAGCACGTCGATTTGCTGCAGGTTGAACGGATCCCGGCAGGCTTGAGGAGGCGACGGATCAAATCCTTCCCCTCCTTCCTTGATATAAAGATTCCAGATAAGACGCCTATGTGCAACGATTTAACGAAAATGCGGACAAACTTTAATGCTGCCTTGCAAACCCGCCTATACGACAATTCGCCGAATCTTTGGCACGTCTCTATTGGCACTATCAACCACGTGGCCCGCATGGTCCGCATCAACGCACGTGGCTAACGAGGAGCCCTATACGCATTCGCAACAGCTCGTGGAAATCGCACCTGGCCGGCGGATCAATCTCTATTGCACCGGTAGCGGCTCGCCAACGGTCGTCATGGATGCGGGATTTGCGAATTTCTCCGCTGTCTGGCGTTACGTGCAACCGGAGGTCGCCCAGACGACGCGGGTTTGCTCATACGATCGGGCTGGGGAAGGATGGAGCGATCTCGGCCCGTTCCCCCGAACGTCATGGGCGATCGTTGCCGATTTGAACGCCCTGCTGCGCAAAGCCGAAGAAGTGCCTCCCTACATATTGGTTGGACACTCATTCGGCGGCTTGAATGTGGTGCTTTATGCTGATCTCTATCCGGGAGAACTCGCCGGCTTGCTCCTCGTAGACCCAGCGGTTGCTGGACAGGACGCGCGGTTCGCCGAGATCGTTCCTCAAATTTATCAGAGTAACCAGGACAAATTAGAGCTCTATCGCCGGTGCACGGATGTCGCGCGAGAAGGCGTGCTCGATCCCATTCGCCAGATGCAAGAGGGGTGCGCACTGAGCGATCCCGGTTACGGTCCCGCGTTGCTGGGCCTAGCGCAGCGCCTCGCGTCAGAACCCAAGGTATGGGCCACCCTCGCGTCCGAGTGGGCGGAGTTGGCCTCCAGATCGCCCGGGTTGCAATCGACTGACACTGCTGAGCTGGAAGCGGCCGCCCATAACCTATCGTTGCCCCTAACCGTGCTACAAGCAAACGAGGCTCCGTCCGCGCTATCGATTGAACAACGAACCCGCCTGTTCGAACTCCGCACGGAGATGCTGGGCAACCTCGCCGCTCATTCGATCCGCGGCGAGCACGTCATTGTGCCGAACAGTGGCCACCACATCCAGGTGGACCGGCCCGAGGCGGTGATCCAAGCAATCGAACATCTGGTTAGCAGCGTTCAATTCAGCTTCGGTGGGAGCCGACGATGAGGGACGGCCGATGCGTCTCTGAAGTGCTGGCCTCGGCATAGGTGTAACCAAGAACAGGCGCACTTACTTAAGAGCGCGCCAGTTCAAGGGTTGCAAACCGTTGCCCGCGGACCAACCGCAGCCGGCGATGACTAACGTTTGGGAATCTTACTGGGTCGCCAGGGTCCATCGCCACTTTCGGAGTCACCTTTTAGTCTTCACTGCAACCAGCACCGCCTGCAACGGATCCAGAAGTGCAGGTCACCGAGCTTATCGCGCGAGGTTCCTAGGCTTGCAGCCCCATCGCATGATCCAACACCGCCTAGACAAACGCCTGGACGAATGGCTGGCTGATGCAAATCCGGGTCTGATGGCTTCGTTCGCTGCCGGCATCGTTCAAGACCATGCGGCGCGGCGGTGATGGCGGCGCTACTAGCCATGGTCGAACGGCCAGACCGAAGGTCAGAACACCAAACTGAATCTGGTCAAGCGGCAAATGTATGCCCGCAGCAATCTCGACTTGCTGCGGGCGCGTCTCATCGGGACAGCATGATTGTGGCTGACTTCAGCACCAAGATTGCGTCAGCGCCAACATTCGCCAGCTCCTCCTAAGCCGGAGCGCATAGCCAAACCCAGACCGGCACGGAAGCCTCCAGAAAGCGCTACAGGCCGAAGCAGTATGGCTCGCCGGTCTGGCAGCCCAATGCCGAGCCGGAGCATCCTGTCACGAGTGGCTTCCGCACCCGCATTATTTGACGGTCATGGCGCAGTTCGCCGTGTGGACGACCAACACCTGTCCCCATAGTTTTTCAGCGCCGGGTGCGGAGTGGACCGCAACCTCGGCCAATCATCGATTACCTCCCAAAACTGTGGGGCGCCTGGCAGTGCCCACCTTTTGGCGGTCCAAGCTCCTCCTTTTGTGCGATTGACAACCATTCTCAAAATAGACAGCCTCCCCGTGCCGGCTGGGGTGTCGCCCCCGGGCAGATCGAGAACTACTAGAGACAGGCGTCCGACCTCGGTGGGGCGCCTGTCTTGGTTGGTGTCACCCCGTTCGGTTACAGACACCTCTTCAACACCGCCAGTTGTGTATGGTGGCATACACTACTCCAACTACGCGCGGAATCGTTTGTCTCTGCTACTTACGTATGCTGTAATACGTAGCCGGCTGTGGATGCCACGGGCCTGGTTTGCAACACCAGAGGAGCAGGCGCCTTACCTGGGGCGTCTGTGGGCTCGGGGCAAACCGCAGCCGGCACCCCACTCATTGCGCTTCAAATGCGCGGGCGTCCATAGATTTCTGGTTGCCACGTGGCGCGAACTCTGCTTGTGCGTCTGGCATGGGGTCGTCACCGTTGACCACCCGGCACGGTCGCGGCAGCATTTCATGGCCGGCTGCGGCCCTCGCGTCAGCCAGGATGGTGCTAGCCATGCTGCGGTGCAAACCATGCGGGAGCCCCCTGCCCCGGTTTACCTTTGCGCTGGCCATCGTGAGTTCACCATGGCCGCACCGGCGGACTGGGCGATCGAACTGGTGCCAGTTCCTAACCCGCCCCGGATTGGGACCCAAGCAAAGCGCTAAATCGACGTTGCACGGCGGTGTAACAATCACAGGCCGTCGCTTCCAGCGCGCTCCGGTCGAGGACGGTGATCTGGCCCCGGCGGTCACGCCGGATGATACCTGCCCGCTGTAAGGCTCCGGCAATCACTGCCACGCTGGGGCGGTAGGCGCATACCATCAAGGCAAGATACTCCTGGGTGACCGGCAGATCGTCCCCTTCGGAGCGATCTCGCGCTATGAGGAGCCATCGGGCGAGGCGCTGCTCGAGGGAGTGTCGGCCATTGCACACCGCAGTTTGTATTGCTTGCGCGCGCATTGCCTCATTGTAGCGATACAGTCGTGCCTGAAGGATCGGGAATTCCTCCAGGGTCCGCCGAAACACACCCGCTTCGATCTGCAGTGCCGAACCCTTGGCTTGCACGAACGCATCTTCGAAGCCGGTATCAATGCCGACGATCAGGGGCAAACCAACCATGCCCTCGCGACCGACAAGGCCGACTTCGGCCTGTGTGCCATCCTTCATCGTTGCCACCAGGGAGACCCAGCCACTTTCGACAAAATAAGCCGCGTCGATCGTTTTATCCGGAACGATGAGAGAGTCGCGAACTGCCAGAGAGACATGCCGCAGCCTGGGTTTGATGGCCGCCAGAATCTCAGGCGGTAGGGCAGATAACAACTGATTACGAATGATTGGCGATACTGAGCCGGACATTTTATGCTTCCTCGCAATGGCGGAGCACGATCCTTTCTTCGCGCTCGTATTCAGAGCAGATGTCGCAACGACATAGATCTATAAGTTTCCAAACACAACTAATTCACACGTTGCCAGCATCCTTCTCTCCGACAGCCATCGTGAACACGCGTCGGGTGCTCGTCGGACTGGTCGATCGAGTTGGTGCCACCACCTGACGCGTAGGCAGAAACCAGGTTTTCCGTGCCTCCGGCGGATCGGCCGGCTGACGATCTGACCATTCCATACCGGACGGCAGTTGAATGTGCAGTCCCTCCAGCGTATCGGCCAGCAGGACGTAGGGTGTCGGCGCGTCGGTCACCAGGCGCGCAACGAACTGACCGTCGTAGGCGTCCTGGTCCTGCGTGACGATCCGCACCAGCAACGGGTGTTTGCGAGCAGCATCAAACTGGATCGAGCGGGCCATCCTCACGCCGATTATCTGGTCCTGATCCAGTAGCCCAATATCATGCTCACCGTCCTTACCGCAGGCCTTTTCATAATGCGACACGAACGGCTCTCGTCTAGGGATTTGCTTGTTCCCCAGTTTAGCTTGAAATGAATCTGAGAAACAATTCTGGAGATGCCGAGGTGACACGGGTGTCAAACGTTGCGATAGTTTACAGTCGCATCAGCCGTTCTAGGGTGTGCGACCGTGCACGATACCTAGGCCCCATGGGCGGAAGCATACACGCTGAATTGCAGCAGAACGGCGAGAGGTTGGGATACCTGTATGTCAGCGGCCGGCGAACATTGCGACGCAGCGCGTTACGATATCCTCGACCGTTCCTATGAAGATGCTTCTTCGGCCGCCGCTTCTTCGGCTAGCTTCTTCGCGGTTAAATCTAATGAACGATCTATCGCTTGCGGCCTGCGAAAATTGCTTGAGCGTGGGTGGGGCAAGCCAATGCAGCCGCGTGAAATTTCGGGTAATGATGGCGCAACAATCGGGCCCGCTCGCAATATCACGTATCGCACCAAAGCGATTGAGTGATGACGGCGGCCGGAAAGAGAGCATCGCCACCGCGTCGAACTGCCTCGCCCATCTTGCGCCTTCGCCCGTCCCGATCCGCAACTTTTAGAGGGGGCAGACGAGGGGACTAGAGGCTAAGCCACCAGAAACGGCGCCTACGACCAGCGACGGTGGTGGAGCCGAGGGGAATCGAACCCCTGACCTCCTGAATGCCATTCAGGCGCTCTCCCAACTGAGCTACGGCCCCGAACCGATGAGGCAGGGGGTATAGCCACCATGTCCCGTCCGATCAAGGCCAAGTACGCGGCGACCTATCGCCGGCGGAACGTCCAGTAGAGCGGCTGACGTCCAGCCAGCAGCGCCTTGGCCTCGTACCGTGTCGGTGGCCACTCGTCCGGCCGCTCGGCCGCCGCAGGGGGGACGTCGAACAGCGTTTGCGCTGCCATCACCTGCAGCACCCAGGCTTGATACGTCGGATCGTCGCTCGCCACCCGCCATTCGGCTCCCGGCTTCAGGACGCGCGCCAGCAAGGGCAGCGTCGCGGGATGCACGAACCGCCGCTTGGCGTGCCGCGCCTTCGGCCAGGGGTCGGGGAAAAGCAGAAACAGGCAGTCGAGGCAGGCGTCCGGCAGCGCTCGCAGCAGTACCCGGGCGTCGTCGGCCCATAGGCGCAGGTTCGCGGGCAATGGCGCCTGGTCTTCCTGGCCTTGGTCTTCCTGGCCCTCGGGCACCAGTGCGGACAGCAGCGAGCAGATGCCGTTCTCGAACACCTCGCAGGCGATCAGGTTGGCGTCGGGATGCGCCCGCGCCTGAGCCAACGCATGCTCGCCGCCACCGAAACCGACCTCCAGCCACAGCGCGGGCGAGGGGGGGCCAGAAAACGCGCGTCCCGGGTCACCAGCGTCCGAAAGGCGAAAGCGCAGCCGAGGCAGCGTGCGGTGAAGCAGCAGTTCCTGTCGTGGGCGCAGCTTGTGGCCGCGGCTGCGGCCGTAGAGCCGGTCCGGCGGCGGCTTCAGCGCCCCAGTGCGGCCTTCAGCGCCGGCACCAGGTCGGTCCGTTCCCACGTGAAGGTGCCCTCCCGGTCATCCGGCTCCCGGCCGAAATGACCATAGGCCGAGGTCGGCACGTAGATCGGGCGGTTCAGATGCAGGTGTTCCCGAATGCCGCGCGGGGACAGGTTCATCAGGTCCCGCAAGGTCTTCTCCAGCCGGATTTCATCCACGTCGTGGCCAGTGCCCTGCAGGTCGACGTAGACCGACAGCGGGCGCGAGACGCCGATGGCATAGCTGATCTGCAGCGTGCAGCGGTCGGCCAGCCCCGCGGCGACGACATTCTTCGCCAAATAGCGGCAGGCGTAGGCGGCGGAGCGGTCGACCTTGGTGGGATCCTTGCCGCTGAACGCGCCGCCGCCATGCGGGGCCGCGCCGCCGTAGGTATCGACGATGATCTTGCGTCCGGTCAGCCCGCAATCACCGTCGGGGCCGCCGATGACGAACTTGCCGGTCGGGTTCACAAGGAACTCCTCCTCGGCGCACATCCATCCCTTGGGCAGAATGGAGGCGACCAGCGGCCACACCAGACGCTTGATCTCGGACTGATCCAGGCCTTCCTCGTGCTGCGTAGACAGCACCACCGAGGTTGCGCCAACCGGCTTGCCGTCGACGTAGCGCAGTGTGACCTGGCTTTTGGCGTCCGGCAGCAGGCCGGCCACGGCGCGGTCACCGATCTTCCGCAGGTCACGGATGTGCCGCAGGATTTCGTGGGCATAGTAGAGCGGCGCCGGCATCAGCGTTGCGGTCTCGCGGCAGGCGTAGCCGAACATGATGCCCTGATCGCCGGCGCCCTCGTCCTTGTTGCCGGCGCTGTCGACGCCCTGGGCGATGTCCGAGGACTGCGAGTGCAGATGGACGGCGACGTCGGCGGTCTTCCAGTGGAAGCCGTCCTGCTCGTAGCCGATGTCGCGGATCGCCATGCGGGTCAGGTGCGTCAGCAGGTCGGGGGTGATCGAGTTCAGGGCCGCGGGTCTCGCCGGCGAGGACGACCCGGTTGGTGGTGACGAGGGTCTCACATGCGACTCGGGAATAGGGATCGGCGGTCAGGAAGGCATCGAGCACGGTGTCGCTCAGCCGGTCGGCGACCTTGTCGGGATGTCCCTCCGATACCGATTCCGAGGTGAAAAGATACTCGCCGGTGTCCCGCATGGGTCATCTCTCGCGTCGCGATGGGTTGAGGCCAGCCAAACGGCAGCTCCCGGCGGGATGCCGAGTCGGGGCTGTGTGACGGAATCCGGCACGAGGGTCAAGGCAAACGGCCCGCTCAAGGTCGCGCCATGACAATCGAAAGCGTCAGGCGATCCCGTACCTTTGCGAGCTTGGCCTGCCGATTACTTCCGCACCAGTGGACATTCGCTTTCGCCGAGCGGCCGGAACGCTTCGTCGCCCGGCTCGGTGGCGATGATTTTGTACACATCGTCCGGCGACCGCGAGTCCGATTGCGCCTTCACCTGCATCAGATACATGCGCGACAGCACGCGCCCGTCCTCGCGAACGCGGACGTCCTGGTTGTACATGTCGTTCACGGGCAACTGGCGCATCGCCGCCGCCGCGAGCTTCGCGTCACGTCCGCCTGCCTGCATCGCGCGGACGTAGTGACGTATCCCGGCGTAGACCGCGGCCTGGTTCATCGAAGGCAGACGGTCTTTTTGGGCGCGGAACCGTTTGGTCCAGGCCCGGGTCGCGTCGTTGAGGTCCCAGTAGAACGAGTTGGAAAGGAGCAGCCCCTGCGCGCTGGGCAGGCCGAGCGCCACGACGTCGGTGACGAAGAGAAGCATCGCGGCAAGTTGCTGGGCGCCGTGGCCAAGGCCGAAGTCGACCGCCTACTTGATTGCGTTCTGCGCGTCCGAGCCCGCGTTGCAGAAGGCGATCACCTTGGCACCCGAGGCCTGCGCCGAGATCAGGTAGCTGGAGAAGTCGGGGGTCCCTAGCGGATGGAGGACGCTGCCCAGCACCTTGCCGCCTCCGTCCTGAACGAAACGGGCGGTGTCGCGCTGCAGCGCATGACCGAAGGCGTAGTCAACGGTGATGAAAAACCAGGTGTCACCGCCCATCCGGGTCAGCGCGCGTCCGGTGCTGTGCGCGAGCGCATGGGTGTCGCAGTTGAAATGGAAGCCGAACGGCGAGCAGAACCTGCCGGTGATGTCGGAACTTCCCGCCACGGTGACAAGCAGGATGCGTTCCTTCTCGCGCGCCAGCGACTGCAGAGCGAGAGCCGAACCCGACGTCGAGCATTCCACGATGGCATCGACGTTCTGGGTGTCGGTCCACGCCCGCGCGATGGAAACAGCGATGTCCGGCTTGTTCTGATGATCGGCGGAGAAGATTTCGACTTTGGGCGAGTTTGCGCCATCGCCGAATTCCTCGGCGGCGAGACGTGCGGCGACGACCGCGCCCTGGCCGGAGAAGTCCGCATAAGGGCCGTTCATGTCAGCCAGGACGCCCACGCGGATGGTCGGTTTAGTCTGTGCGGCGACGATACGGGGTGCCGCGACGGCGCCGGCCGCCACCGTCAGCAGATCTCTTCGCGATACGGTCACGGCGCGACGCTCCAGGTTTCGGTCAGCTCATGCCGAGCACATCCATCATGGTATACAGGCGCGGCGGTTGCGCCACGGCCCAGAGCGCGGCCCGCACCGCTCCGGCGGCGAACGCTCGCCGATCGAAAGCGCGATGGGTCAGGGCGATGTGTTCGGTCCCGGAAGCGAAGATCAGGGTGTGCTCGCCGACCACCTGACCGCCCCGCAAGGCCGCGAAGCCAATCGTGCCGGTCTGGCGCGCGCCGGTATGGCCGTGCCGCCCGCTCTGCATCACCTCATCCAGCTTCACGCCCCGTCCCCTGGCAACTGCTCGGCCAATGCCAACGGCGGTGCCCGAGGGCGCGTCCACCTTCTGCCGATGATGCATCTCGACGATCTCGGCGTCGTACGGATCGGCCGGCAGCGCCGCGCCCATGCGTTCGGCCAGCGCGAGCACCAGGTTGACGCCGGCGGAGAAATTCGACGCGTAGACCACGGCGATGTTCTGCGCGGCGGCTTCGACGGCGGCTTCGTCGGCGGCGGACAGGCCAGAGGTGCCCAGTACCCAGGGCTTTCGCGCCTCCGCCATAAGCTTCGCCGTGGCCTGCGCGGCGGACGCGTGGGTAAAATCGACGACCACGTCGGAGTCGGCGGCCAGACTGGCGAGATCGGGGAACATCTTGACCGGATCAGGCGCGGCCGCGGAGGAGCCGGGACGGGCAACGCCGCCCGCCACGACCGCTTCGGCGGCCGGCATTTCCTCGAGCAGCAGGCGTCCCATTCGCCCGGTTACCCCAGCAATGCCGACTCGTATGGCCATTGCGCCCTCTCGTTGGAGACATGCGTCAAGCGGTCCTGTCGCGAGTATCGCCGCGAAACGTTGTGACTTCAATCTGGCGGGAAGGCTGGGCCGGCGGCTGTGGCGGCACAAAGGCGACGATCGGATCGCGGCCTCCCGCCGAGGCGATCAGCCTCCCGATCAAGGCTGTCCGCCGGTATACCCGGAATTTCCAATGCAGGCAGAACCCAACAGGGTTTCCTTGCGGTAACGCCCTTTGCGTGGCGGCCGGCAACGCGACGCCCGGGTTGACCCGAGCCCCGCCGCGGATCAGCAATAACGACTGCGACTGGTTCCGATCATTCGAAGGCAGCGACAGCGATGCAGACCTACCTTTTTGACGACCGCAACGTCACCTGGCAGACGATTGAGTTCATCGGAGCGCAGATCTACGTGCTCGCGGTCGATGACGCGCGCGGAATCGCGGATGTGCTCATCAGATTTCAGCCGAACACACCGGGAAAACTGCACCAACACGTGTGCGAATTCAGCACTCTCGTTTTGCAGGGAGAATTGCACTTCTGGCGTCCGGATGGCTCTTTGAAGGAGGTGCGCCCGACCGGCAGCTACGTGCAGGTTGCCGCGAACGGCGAGCCGCATTCAGAGGGCGCTTACGATCAGTTCGCCATCGTGCTGTTCAGCTTCCGCGGCAGCACCGGCGACATGATCCTGTATCTGGACAAGACGTCGAACGTCTCGTTCCGCCTTGGCTTCTCGGAATTCAAGGCGACGCTGGCCCATCAAATCGCCACGGGCGCTACCGCAAAGCTCACGGGCCGCGCCGCTTGACTTCGACCCGGAGGCATTGTCTCGGATAGCGATCACCCGCTGTCAGCAAGAGGCTTATTACCCGATCGACGAACGAGGCGGCCACAGAGACACGCTTTCCATAGTCCTAAGTCGATTTGCTTCTTCCTGAGCTTCCATTTTTGATACGAACACGCCGTGAAACTCAGGGCGTTCGTCAAGGATCAACCATTCGATTGTCCATCCTAACTTCAGCCCGTTCGCTAACGGAACCACCCTAAATCGCGTCATGCGTCAGCCTTGGCCATTTAAGCGACCGTCCAGTGACCGTGGCACAGCCACCACCGTGTCCCGTCGGCGCGGTAGATCGCCATGCCCTCAACCGTCCACGCAGACAAAATTTCGGATGCAAGCTCCGCGGATAGTTCGCTGCCAAGGCGCACCGACAACGCACCCAAATATCACCGCGACCGGCTTTCGAGTTTCATCCAAAACCATCGCCCCGCCATGAACAATATGCTCCCCGGACATGACCCTCTCTCCCGCAAGTACAGGAACGTCTGTCCAATACAAACACTAGTCAACCTTCGGAATATACTCACGAGTATGGCGGTATCGCACCCAACGATACTTTGGAATATTCAGCACCCGCCTTGTTGACCGCCGGTCGCATGCCACGCATAGCTACATCTCATGTCGGGGGCTGTCGCGGAAAAGGATTTCGGCACCGAAGCCAACGTTGGACGTGCTGGCAAAAACCGTTTTCCCACCATTTGATTTTGCAAAGCAGTGCCGGTCAGAAAGCAGACGTGCATCCGTAACGGTTGCCTTGGTTCCGGTTCATCCGGCTTGGGTATGAGTAGTTTCCGAGGCTCGCGCCCAGCCGCCACATCTTGCACGATGCGCGGTGACCATGGAGCCATGTCAGAATGGGCAAGTTTTTGCACGTCGTTCGTTTCGAGTCAGTGAACGCTTGAAAGCGCATCTGGTCGCGTCAACCACATGGCTCTTTCGTGGCCCATCTTCCTAGATGGTCGACTTCTTCATAACGCGGCCGATTTTCGCCTCAGTCGTTGCACTCGTCATGGTTTTGGCCGGCATCGTCGGCTACGTGCTGCTGCCCGTCGCCCAGTTCCCCGAAATCGCGCCGCCTCAGGTCGTCGTCACCACGGCTTACGCAGGCGCCAGTGCGCAGACCGTGGCCGACACCGTCACCACGCCGCTTGAACAACAGATCAACGGCGTTCAGGGGATGGCCTACCTGTCCTCGGTCAGCGCCAACGACGGCACATCGACCATCACCATCACCTTCGAGGTCGGCTACGACGTGGATATTGCTGCCGTCGACGTCCAGAATCGCGTCGCGCAAGCCACCGGCCAACTGCCGGCGATTGTCAATCAAGGCGGCATCACGATCCAGAAGAAGCAGCCCAGCTTCACACTGATCGTTAATATGACCTCACCTGATGGCTCCGTCGACGCGCTCGGGCTCAGCAACTACGCCTATCTGCAAGTGGTAGACCCGATCAAGCGCCTGCAGGGCGCCAGTGACGTCACGATCTTCGGCGAAAAGCGCTATGCCATGCGGGTGTGGCTCAACCCGGATCGCCTGGCCCAGCTCGGCGTGACCGCGGCGCAGGTGCAGGCTGCAATCACCGAACAGAACCAGCAGGTGGCGGGCGGTAAACTGGGCGAGGCGCCTTCGCCGCCGAACCAGCAGTTCGAATTCCAGATCAATACGCTCGGCCGGTTATCGGACGTGAAACATTTCGAGGACATTATCGTCCGCGCCGGGAACGCCAGCAGCGCCATGGTGCGCCTCAAGGATCTCGGCAGGGTCGAGCTCGGTGCGCAGTCATACGATTCGAACGCTTACCTCGACGGCAAGCCGACCGTATTGCTGGCGGTCTATCAGATACCCGGCGCCAATGCGCTCGCGCTCGACAAGCTGGTCCGCGCCAAGATGCAGGAATTGTCGGCGAATTTTCCGCCCGGGATCGCCTACTCGATCAAATACGACACGACAATGTTCGTGTCCGCCTCGCTGCGGGAGGTGGCCATCACCCTCGCCGAGTCCCTGGGCCTGGTGTTCCTCGTGGTCTTCATGTTCCTGCAGAGCTGGCGCACCACGCTGATACCCGGAATCTCGATTCCGGTCTCGTTGATCGGCACCCTGGCAGTCATGAAGGTGGCCGGGTTTTCCATCAACACCGTCAGCCTGCTCGGCCTCGTGCTGGCGATCGGGCTCGTGGTGGACGACGCCATCGTCGTGGTGGAGAACGTCAAGCGGCAGATCGATGACGGAAAATCGCCGCTCGATGCCGCTAAGGCGGCGATGAAAGAGGTCACCGGGCCGATACTCGCCACCACCGCCGTGCTGATGGCGGTCTTCGTGCCGGTCGCATTCCTGCCCGGCATCACTGGGCAGCTCTACCGGCAGTTCGCCCTCACGATCGCGATCTCCGTCGCATTGTCCGCGTTCAACTCGCTCACGCTTAGCCCGGCCTTGTGCGCCGTGCTGCTCAAACCCAAAAGCGGCGAGCAGGCCTGGGCCTTTCGCAAATTCAACGCCGGGTTCGGCTGGCTGTCGAACCGCTTCGCCGCCAGCGTGCGGACGACATCGCGCTACTGGCCGATGATGTTTCTGCTGCTCGCCGCAACGACGGGCGGCACCTACCTCATTTCCCGGGCGATCCCCTCGTCCTTCGTCCCGGTCGAAGACCAGGGCTACTTCTTCGTCGTCATGCAGCTGCCTGATGGCGCCGCCCTGACCCGGACCGAGGCGGTCGCGCGCGAAGTCCGTGCCATCGTGATGAAGCGTCCGGAGGTCCAGGACATGGTGGAGATCACCGGGTTCAATTTCCTGACCGGCTCGTCGCAGTCCAACAGCGCCGTGGCGTTCGCGATCCTGAAGCCCTGGGCCGAACGGTCCGGCGCGGCCCATACCGCCCAAAGCATCGTCACCGCGTTGCGGCCGCGCCTGCTCGCCATCCCGGCCTCCATCGTGCTCAGCTTCGATCCGCCGTCCATCCCGGGCCTCGGGACCACGGGCGGGTTCGAGTTCGAGATCCAGGACCGCACCGGCGCCGGTGCGAGCCGGCTGGATGCCGTGACCCAGGCCTTTCTGGCGGAGGCGCGCAAACAGCCGGAACTGAATGCCCAGCAACTGCTGACGACCTTCGGCGCGTCCACCCCGCAGCTCAACTTCGTGCTCGACCGCGACAAGGCGAAGCAGCTCGGCCTCAACCTGACCGACGTTTTCGCGACCATGCAGACCTTTCTCGGGTCGCTCTACATCAACGACTTCAACCTGTTCGGCCGGACCTTCCGCGTCATCGCACAGTCCGATGCTGCCGGACGGAACGATCCGCTCGATTTCAGCAAGATCTTCGTCCCCACCGCGGGGGGAGGCGTGCTGCCGCTCGACGCGGTGGGCAGGTTGCAGCCGACGACAGGCCCCGCGACCGTGCCGCACTACAACATGTACGGTTCGGCCGAGGTCAACGGCGGCCCGGCCGACGGGTTCAGCTCCGGTCAGGCCATCACGGCGATGCAGCGCGCTGCCGCCGCCACGTTGCCGGCGGATTTCAGTTTCGAATGGACCGGCGTGATTTACCAGCAGCTCAAGGCCGGATCGGCCGCAACGCTGATCTTCGCCCTGGCGTTCGTGTTCGTGTTCCTCTCGCTGGCTGCGCAGTACGAAAGCTGGAGCATGCCGTTCATGGTGCTGCTCTCGGTCCCCTTCGCCCTGTTTGGTGCGCTTCTCGCATTGTGGCTGCGCGGGCTGGAGCTGGATGTCTATGGCGAGATCGGCCTGGTCATGCTGATCGGCCTCTCGTCCAAGAATGCCATCCTGATCGTCGAATTCGCCAAGCGCCTGCGCGAAGAGGGCAAACCCGTGCTGCAGGCGGCCATGGACGCCGCCAGGCTGCGGCTTAGGCCGATCCTGATGACGGCGTTTGCGTTCATCCTTGGTGTCTCGCCCCTCGTCATCGCGGCGGGCGCCGGGGGTGCTAGCCGTCAGTCGCTCGGCACCACGGTGTTCGGCGGCATGCTGGTGGCGACCGTGTTCGGCCTGATTTTCACCCCGGTTTTCTACGTCGCGATCGAACGGCTTCGGGAGCGCCGCCGGCCGGAGGCGAAGCCGGCCGGCACCGTCGCAGCCGAACCAGCGGAGTAGCTCGATGCCCGACGTCAACGCGCCCGACACGCACCGAGCAATTGATCAGGAGGAAAGTTGGCCGGATGGCTCGCCGCGTCGCGCGCGATCTTATCGGTTGATTTGGATCATCCTGCCGATTCTGCTGATCCTGGGGACAGCCGGAGGTGTCACCTGGTGGTTCATGGGACGAACGCAGCAGCAGCAGGGGGCGGCGGCGCCGCCGATGAAGGTGCCCGTGATGACGGTCGTGGGGCGGACCCTGCCGATCTACCGCAGCTTTCCAGGGACGACACAAGCCTTGCGGACCGTGCCGATTCAGGCCCGGGTGACCGGCTACCTCGTCGAACAGGGGGCAGTCGACGGCGCGGACGTGGCTTCGGGGGCCCTCCTCTATCGTATCGACCCACAGGATTATCAGGCAGCCTTCGCGCAGGCTCAGGCCTCGCTCGCCCAGGCGAATGCCAGCCTGCAGTACTCGCGCGTCAGCCAGGGACGCAACCAAGCCCTGGCCCATCAAGGCTGGGTCTCACAGGATACGTCCGACCAGGCGAACAGCACCTTTCATCAGGGCCAGGCGAGCCTGGAGAACAACGATGCCGCCGTGAAGGAAGCGGCGCTGAACCTCAGCCGGACCGAAATCCGCGCGCCCTTCGCCGGCCGCATCAGTGCCAGCCAGGTTTTCACCGGCAGCCTGATCAGCGTCGCCGGCGCGACCCTGAACACGCTCGTGCAGCTTGACCCGATCTATGTCAGCTTCAACCCGGCCGAGGTGAATCTGCCGGCGATCACTCTGGAGCAGAAGCGTGCGCCGATCGAGACCGCCGTGTCGCAGAATGGGGTGTCGCAGAATGGCGGCAAGCCAGACCATATCGGAAAGGTGACGTTCATCGACAACCAGGTGAGCCAATCCACCGGAACGATCCTGCTTCGCGCCACGATCGCCAACCAGGATCATGCACTGCTGCCAGGCGAGTATGTGACGGCGACACTGCATCTGGGTGATCTCGAGGGCGCTGTGCTGGTGCCTCAAAGTGCTGTCGGCTCGACACAGATCGGGCGCACGCTCATGATTGTGGGCGAAAGCAACAAGGTCGAGGAGCGTCTCGTAAAGCTGGGCGACAGCGACGGCGACAGGATCGTCGTGACCGACGGTCTGAAGCCAGGGGAGCGTGTCATCACCGGCCAACTACAGAAGATAAGGCCGGGGAGTGTGGTGCAACCGGAGACCGACCCTCAATAGTAGCTTGTCAGCCGGCTCGCGACATCTGGCACGCCGCGCGGAATCACCTGCGCCAAGCAGGCTTCTCCGGGGATGACTTTGAAGGTACGGACGAAACCCCCTCTAGCCGCGCCCACCTTCAAAGAAAGCGGCTACTTTGGCGAAGAAGCCCTCGTGGTCCGGGCTGCCCTTGCTGCCGCCTTGGGCCTCGGTCTCGAACGCCTCCAGCAATTCGCGCTGCCGCGATGTCAGGCCCTGCGGCGTTTCCACCGCGACCTGGATGAACATGTCGCCGCGGGCGGCACTGCGCAGCACCGAGAAGCCCTTGCCGCGCAGCCGGAACTGCTCACCGGTCTGGGTGCCGGGCGGGATCTTCACCTTGGCACGCGTGCCGTCCACCGCCGGGACCTCGATCTCAGCCCCGAGCGCGGCCTGAGTCATGCGAAGCGGCACGCGCATCAGCACATTGGCCTGTTCGCGCTGGAAGAATTCATGCGGCCGGATCGAGACATGCACATACAGGTCGCCGTTCTGAGCGCCCTGGCCGCCGGCCTCGCCCTCACCGGACAACCGGATGCGCGTCCCGTCCTCCACACCGGCGGGGATCGCCACCTGGATGCTGCGGTCCCGCTGCACCGTGCCGGCGCCGTGGCAGACGCGGCAGGGATTGCGGACCACGCGTCCCTGGCCGTTGCAGGTGGGACAGGTGCGTTCGATCAGGAAAAAGCCCTGCTGCGCGCGAACTTTTCCCGCACCCTGGCAGGTCGGACAGGTTTCCGCGGCGCGTCCCTTGTCCTCGGACCCGCTGCCGCCGCAGCTTTCGCACTTCACCCGGGTCGGCACCCGCAACGTGACCTTGGTGCCGGAAAAAGCCTCCGCGAGGTCGATCTCCACGCCCTGCCGCAAGTCCGCGCCGGTGCGGGTCCGGCCACCGCCGCGGCGTCCACCCATGCCGAACATCTGATCGAAGATATCGCCAAGGTCGCCACTGGCGGAGAAATCGAAGCCGCCCATCCCGGCGCCGCCGCCGCCGCCATTCTGCTCGAACGCCGCGTGGCCGAAGCGGTCATATGCGGAGCGTTTCTGGTCGTCCTTGAGGATGTCGTAAGCCTCGTTGACTTCCTTGAAGCGTGCCTCGGCTGGTTTGTCGCCAGGATTGCGATCGGGGTGAAACTGCATCGCCAACTTGCGATACGCCTTCTTCAGGTCATCCCCGCTTGCGTCGCGCGCCACTCCCAAGGTGGCGTAATAGTCCTGCTTGGCCATTTCAGCCTTTCACAATCCGGGCACGCGCGGATTGCCTCACCGTGAACCCATCCGTCGAGGCCGCTCGTCCATGGGATACGCGCCGCCCATGAAGGCAATTTTCATGCCGGCACCTCGAACAGACGTCGCGCCCGCCTCCTCGGAGCACGGGCGCGACTTCTCATATTCGTCAGACAGTCACCTGATCAGGCGGACTTCTTCTTCTTGTCGTCAACTTCCTCGAATTCGGCGTCGACCACCTTGTCATCCGAGGCGCCCCCGGCACCAGGACCACCCGGAGGATTGCCGTCGGGACCCTGAGGCTGCGCGGCTTCGGCCTTGTACATCGCCTCGCCGATCTTCATCGCAGCCTGGCTCAGCCGTTCCGTCGCCTGCTTCAGCGCCTCGACGTCGGTGCCCTCGAGGGCGGATTTCGCCGCCGCCAGAGCTGCCTCGGCCTCACCCTTCTCCTGCGCGCCCAGTTTGTCGCCATGCTCCTTCAGGTTCTTCTCGACCTGATGCGTCATGCTTTCGGCGTGGTTGCGGGATTCCACGGTCTCGCGCCGCTGCTTGTCGGCCTCGGCGTTGGCTTCGGCCTCCTTCACCATGCGCTGGATGTCGGCTTCCGACAGACCGCCGCTGGCCTGGATGCGGATCTGCTGCTCCTTGCCGGTCGCCTTGTCCTTGGCCGACACGGAAACGATACCGTTGGCGTCGATGTCGAAGGTGACCTCGATCTGCGGCACACCACGCGGCGCGGGCGGCAGGCCAGTCAGATCAAAGTTGCCCAGCAGCTTGTTGTCCGAGGCCATCTCGCGTTCGCCTTGGAACACCTTGATGGTCACCGCCTGCTGGTTGTCGTCCGCGGTCGAGAACGTCTGGCTCTTTTTCGTCGGGATCGTCGTGTTGCGGTCGATCAGACGGGTGAACACGCCGCCCAGCGTTTCGATGCCCAGCGACAGCGGCGTGACGTCGAGCAGCAGCACGTCCTTGACGTCGCCCTTCAGCACGCCGCCCTGCACCGCCGCACCGATCGCCACCACCTCATCGGGGTTGACGTTCCGAGCGGGCTCCTTGCCGAAGAACGACTTCACGGCGTCGATCACCTTCGGCATCCGGGTCATGCCACCGACCAGGATCACTTCCTGAATCTCGTTGGCGGAAACCCCGGCATCCTTCAGCGCCGCCCGGCATGGCTGCAGCGTGCGGGAGATCAGGTCGTCGACCAGCGATTCCAGCTTGGCGCGGGACAGCTTCATCACCAGGTGCTTCGGCCCGGAGGCATCGGCGGTGATGAACGGCAGGTTGACCTCGGTCTCCTTTGAGGACGACAGCTCGATCTTGGCCTTCTCCGCGGCTTCCTTCAGCCGCTGCAGTGCCAGCTTGTCCTTGCGCAGGTCGATGCCCTGCTCCTTGCGGAACTCATCGGCCAGGTAGTCGATGATGCGCAGGTCGAAGTCTTCGCCGCCGAGGAAAGTGTCGCCGTTGGTCGACTTCACCTCGAACACGCCGTCGCCGATTTCCAGCACGGAAATATCGAAGGTGCCGCCGCCAAGGTCATAAACCGCGATCGTGCCCGCGGTCTTCTTGTCCATACCGTAGGCGAGCGCCGCCGCGGTGGGTTCATTGATAATGCGCAGCACTTCGAGACCGGCGATACGGCCGGCATCCTTGGTGGCCTGGCGCTGGCTGTCGTTGAAGTAGGCCGGAACGGTGATCACGGCCTGACTGACGGGTTCGCCGAGATAAGCCTCCGCCGTCTCCTTCATCTTCCCCAGAATGAACGCGCTGATCTGGCTCGGCGAGTATTTCTCGCTTTTCACTTCGACGAAGGCGTCGCCGTTGTCGCCCCGGACGATGTTGTAGGGCACCATGCCCTTGTCCTTGGCAACCAAGGGATCGTCGTAGCGCCGGCCCATCAGGCGCTTGATGGCGTACAGCGTGTTGCTCGGGTTGGTTACCGCCTGCCGTTTGGCGGACTGACCCACCAGCCGTTCCCCGCCGTCGGTGAAGGCAACCATGCTGGGCGTGGTCCGCGCGCCCTCGGCATTTTCGATGACGCGAACGTCCTTGCCTTCCAGAATGGCGACGCAGGAATTGGTGGTACCGAGATCGATACCGATGACTTTGCTCATTAAGTACTCCTTTCAGCGGATCGCAGCGGCCCGAAGCACCGGTGCAGTCCCTAGTGAATAACTTTGATGTATGGGACAGACCCGCCCTGGGCAAGGGTTACCCACGAGTTTTTCGTGTCCCGGCGGCACGATCGGAAGCGTCCGTGGCCGCGCTGACCCAGCGTCTGGACTTACGCTTGACCAGACGCCGTCAACTCGGCGGTGGGCGCCTTGGCAACGACGACCATGGCGGGGCGCAGCAGACGGCCATTCAACGTCCAGGCCGAGGACCACGCCTGCATCACCGTTCCTGGCGGATGCAACTCGCTTTCCTGTTCCGCCATCGCCTGATGCAGGTTCGGATCGAACGGCTGGCCCATGGGGTCTTCCCGCTTGATGCCATTGCGCTCCAGCGTCCCGACAAAGCTGCGTTCCACGCCTTCGAGACCGTCCCTTACTTTCAGCAGGATCTCGGGCAGGGCATCGCCCCCCTGGTGGGTGCCTTGGGGCAGACTGGCGATACCGCGTCGCAGGTTCTCCGCCGCCTCGACCACGTCGGTGGCGAATTTCTGCACCGCGTACTGGCGGGTCTCATCGACGTCCTTGCGGGCGCGGGCGCGGACATTGGCGTTTTCCGCCTCGGCCCGCATCCAGCGCTCCTTCATCTCGGCCAGTTCGGCCTCAAGCGCGAGGATGCGGTCGCTGGCGGCCTGCATCATCTGGTCAGGGGTCATCGGAGCCTGGTCGGTGAGATCGGGCTCGACGGCGGGTTGCTCTTGCATGGGTTCCTGGGGTGGCTGATTTTCGACGCTCATAGCGGCCATCAGTTAGGACGACATGTCGCCCGGAACAAGCGGGAAGCGACCGTTACTGTCACGCCGTCGCGATCAGGCCGGACAGACGTGGTCAGCCGAGCAACTGACCGATGACCCGGGCGGTGTAGTCGACGACGGGTATGATGCGCCCGTAGTTGATCCGGGTCGGTCCGATCACGCCGATGGCGCCGACGATGCGGCCGCTTTCGTTGCGCGCGGGGGCGACGACCATCGCGACGCCCGAGGTGGCGAACACCCCGCTTTCGGCGCCGATGAAGATGCGGACACCGGCGGAGGTCTCCGCCAGCTCGAGCAGCCGCAGCATCGTCTCCTGTGCTTCCAGCCGCTCGAACAACGCCTGGATGGCGGTCAACCGGTCGAGCTGGGTCACGTCGGACAGCAGACGTGCCTGGCCGCGGACGATCAGGCTGCCGGAACGGCCCTCGCCGGTCCAGGTAGCCAGGCCCGCCGCGACGACGAGGGTGGACAGCGCGTCCAGTTCGGTGCGGTTGCTGGCGATCTCCTCGGCGACGACGCGGCGCAGTTCCGCCAGGGGACGGCCGGAGAGCCTCGCGTTCAGGTAGTTGCTGGCCTGCTGCAAGGTGGAAGGGGGCAGTCCGGGCGGGGTCTCGATCACGCGGTTTTCCACATGGCCGTCGCTGTTCACCAGGACGACCAGGGCGCGCCCGGGGCCGAGCGGGACGAATTCGATGTGCTTGAGGGCGCCCTCGGATTTGGGTGCCAGGACCAGCCCGGCCGCCGCCGACAAGCCAGACAGCATGGAGCTCGCCTCGGCTAAGGTGTCCTCGAGACTGCGGCCGGACGCCGCGAGGGTCGCGGTAATCGAACTCACGTTCGTCTTCGGTCAGCTCGCCGAAATTCAGCAGGCCGTCGACGAACAGGCGCAGACCCTGGTCGGTTGGCAGCCGGCCGGCGGAGGTGTGCGGGGCGAACAGCAGCCCGGAATCGGTCAGGTCGGCCATGACGTTGCGAATGGTGGCCGGCGACAGGTTCATCGGCAGCCGGCGCGACAGGGTGCGGCTGCCGACGGGCTCGCCGGTTTCGACATATTGTTCGACGATCTCACGCAGCACGGCGGCGGAGCGGGCGTCGAGGCCGGGGGGGAGGGGCGCGGGCGGCGACGGGAAGGACTGGGCGCGGCCGTGGAGGCGAGGGAAACGGCCAGTCGGCGGGACGGACATGTTCATGGGTGCACTCCAACGTCGAAACGTAGGGGCGCGCCGGCCGGCAGGTCAATGAAATCAATCGGTGGTATAGCGGAACGGGGCAACATGGGGCGGTTTTGTTGGTGCCGCAAGGGGACGTGACATCAGGGACGGCCAAACTTGACAGATTTGTCTTCGTGGCATATATGAATTCATGTCAAAGCTGGGAATGAACCATGGGACATGATAACTTGCCCCTTAAAGTCGCGCCGAACGGACGGATGAGCATCCCGGCAAAGCAGCGCAAGGCTTTGGGCCTCGAAAATGGCGGCATGGTCGTGGCAACTGTGCGGGACGGCGAGCTTCGGATCAGGACGGTAAAGGCCGTGCTCGATGACATCTCGGCGATGGTCGCCCCGATCCTGAAAGCATCCGGCGATACTGTCGATCAATTCATCGCCGACCGTCATGCCGAAGCAGCGCGGGAGGAACAGGAGTATCAGGACTATCTTAAGGAAAGACAGACCTGGTCTAAAGATGGACAGACTGGGGGTTCGTGACCGTAATCCTGGACTCCTCCGCTGTGCTGGCTCGTCTGCTGAATGAGCCCGGGCGGGACCTGGTCGCCGAGGCCATCGCATCTGATGCCGCCATGTCCAGCGTCAATCTCGCCGAGGTCATGGCGATCCTGGTGCGTGGCGGCCTGTCCGGTGCTGATGCGGAACGGGCGTTGGGCAAGCTTCCCGTCACGATCCATAGGTTCGATGAAGCGATAGCGCTGCGGGCCGGGGCGATGGTCGTGGTGACCCGCAAATACGGGCTATCGCTGGGCGACCGTGCCTGTCTGGCCCTGGCGCAGCGTGAGGACTTGCCGGTGATGACGGGTGATCGCGCCTGGGCCGAGGTTGGGCCACTTATCGGAGTGACCGTCAGGCTGATCCGCTGACGCCCAATGCGCGGCGGCCGGGCGGCGGCTCAGCCTTGCCCGTACAGCGCCACGGCGTTGTTCAGGAAGAAATCCCGCCGTTTCTGCTCCGCGACGGGCAGTGGCAGCACGTGCGCTGGATCATCGTAATCCCAGTGCGGATAATCCGTGGCGAACAGCAGCCGGTCCCAGCCGATCCAGTCGATCGCGTCCAGCACATGGGCGCGCGTGGCAGGTTCTTCCATCGGCTGCGTCGTCAGCCATACATGGTCGTGGATATACTCGCTGGGCAGCCGCTTGAGATGCGGCGTCTCGGCCTTCAGCCGCTGCCAGAGCTTGTCAAGCCGCCACGCCAGCGACGGCACCCAGGCGAACCCCGCCTCGATCAGGACCAGCCGCATCCCCGGCACACGCTCGAAGACGCCTTCGATTACCATCGAGGTGATGAAGGTCTGGCAGGACTGCGCGTGGCCGACCATGTCCTCGATGTAGAAGGACGGCCACCCGGAGCCGCTGACCGGGAAACCGCCGAAGCCGAACGCATGCACGCCGACCGGTAAATTCGCCGCCGCGGCCGCCTCATAGATTTTCCAGTAGCGCTTCTGCCCTGGCGGCTCGCTGGTGCGGTTCAGCATCAGCACCTGGACGAACCGACGATCGCCGGCGTAGCGTTCGATCTCCTTGACCGCGACCTCGGTATCCTCGAACGGAACGACGATTGAGCCTTTCAGCCGCGGCTCGGGTTCGAGCCATTCCGCGATCAGCCATTCATTGTGCGCGTGGCAGACGGCGGCGCCGAATTCGCGGTTCTGGAAAGCCTGGCCGTTATCGCCGGTTGCGTTCAGTACGCCGAGGACGCAGTTGTTGGCGTCCAGCAGTTGCTCACGCAGGAACGGCAGGGAGCTGCCGGGCCGGCCGTTTGGTGGGAAGGCATCGCGACGGGAGGCGAAGGGCTGGCCCTTGGGGTAGGCTGGCCCCGACTGGTAAGCCTGACGCGGGCGGGAGCCGAACATCTGCATGTGTTCGATCCAGCGGCTTTCCAGATATGGGTAAAGCGTCTTGTCGTCGGCGCGCTGCGGATGGATGTCGCAATCCGCGATCGCCAGTCTGGTCTGGCTGGCTGGCTGCGCCACGGGAGGCGCGGCGACCTGAAGGTTCATGGGGCGGTCCTCCGGTAGGCGGGCCTCGCGGCTCGGGGAGATCGGAGCTGTATTCTACACGATCCGCCCATTTCCGCCAACATGACGCCTGCGACGCCTCGTGTGATCACGGGCGAGCGAACACGCGAGCGAGGGTTGGCCCGGTTACCCGCGGTTACCCAATGACTCTGTTTATGCAGAGCAATTCGTGGGTCCTCGGCCTCCGCCGAGGATGACACTGATGCCTCGCCCGATGTGTCAGCTTCAAAACGGTATTACCTGTGCGCACCGGGGTGGTCCGCCGCCCCCCGCAGCAGCAGCAGTATGCAGGCGACGATGAACGCCGCGATCAGGACCGACGAACTGATGCGGCTCAGGTCGAGGCCGCCCTCGGCCACCGGCTTGGTCAGTAGATCGCCCAAGGTTGCGCCGAGCGGCCGGGTCAGGATGAACGCGGCCCAGAACAGCAACGTCCGCGAGAGGCTGGTCAGAAAATACCCCGCCGCGACGAGGGCCAGCATGGCGGCGAAGACCAGTGCGCTACCTTCGAACCCCAGGCCGGAATCGTCCGCCAGGAAGTCGCCGAGCGCGGTGCCGAGGGTGTTGGAGAACAGGATGGTGGCCCAGTAGAAGGCCTCCGCCTTGGGCGACGTGATGTGTTCGACCGACACCGAGCCAACCGACAGCCGCCACGCGCCGAGTGTCGCCGCCAGCAGCACCGCCAGGATCAGGGAGCCGCCGACATAGCCGATGCCGAGCGAACGGTCGGCAAAATCGGCCATCGTGGTGCCGGCCGTCGTGGTGGCGACGATCACCGCCCAGTAGAGCAGCGGATGGAACCCCCGGGCGCGGATCTGTGCCACGACGGCAACCAGGAAAACGCCGGCGAAAATGACGGTGCTGAGGGCATATCCCAGTCCGAGGGTCATGGAGACCGCGTCGCCGCCGGTCTCGCCCAGCGTCGTGGCCGCGATCTTGATGATCCAGAAGGCCAGGGTGACCCGCGGCACCTTGCTTCCCGGCGCGTCGGAAAGGCCGTGCATCGTTCATCGTCTCCTCGCCGCGGATGGATCAAACCCGGGACGGGTTTACCTGATCACTGCTACGCGATGGTTAACCGGGGATAGGTGGCGCGTGGATTATCGATCATGATCCGCCGCACCTGGGCGGCAGACAGGCCGGCGGGAAGCACGTCGTCACCGTCGAACTGCCAGTGCGGATAGTCGGTCGAGAACAGCAGCAGCTCATCCGAATCCATGTGTTCCATCAGTTTCTGGAACATCGCCTCGGTCGGCGGCCCGTCGCAGGGCTGGATGGTCAGCCGGACGTTGGTCTTCACCACCTCGGCCGGCGCGCGATCGAGCCACGGAACTTCCATCCGCAGACCGCGCCAGAATTTGGTCAGCCGCCACAGATGCGCCGGCAGCCAGGTGAAGCCGGACTCCATTAGCACCACCTTCAGGTCCGGATACTTGGTGAACACGCCCTCGCAGATCAGCGACGACAGTGCCTGCTGGAAAGCGGCGGCCTGGGCGGCGTAATCCTCAGTGTAGTAGGTCGGCCAGCCGGTCGGCGTCACCGGATGGCGGTAGGCGCTGCCGGCGTGGATGCCGACGGTCAGCCCATGTTTTTGCGCGGCGGCGTAGATCGGCCAGTAGTGGCGCTTGCCCAGGGGCATGTCCCCCATCACCAGCAACAGCACCTGAACGAAGCGCTGGTCGGGCGCGACACGGTTGATCTCGTCGACCGCCAGTTCGGGGTTCTGCACCGGCACGACGATGGACGCGCGCAGCCGAGGCTCCTTGTCGAGCCACTCCGCCGCGATCCAGTCGTTCACCGAGCGGGCAAAACCGGCGGCCATGTCCTCGCTGAACAGCAACTGCACGCCATACAGGCAGTTGGCGATGGCGATGCTGGTGCGGAACGGATCAAGCGCATGCCGGCGCAACAGGGGCAGATCGGAGCCGGGCCTGATCCCATCGACGCGCCAGTCAGGCCGAGCGGTGATCGGGGCGTTGGCCGGGTAGGAGACGGAGTTCAGCTCCTGCACACCGCGTTGCACGACAATGTCGCGCCAATGTTCCGAAAGATAAGGGTGCAGAGCCCGCAGGCTCGGCACCGCCGGGTGGATGTCGCAGTCGATGCCGCCGGTTACGATTGTGCTCATGGGGGGACGCCTTGGTCAGATTCGCCGCGCGGTCGGGCGACGATCGCCGCCACAATCCCACGCGGGACTTGAAGCGCCAAATTCCGCTATGCCGGCGAGCCCACGCGCCCAACCGTGGCAGCTCGCCCGAAACCATCGTTGCGACCGGAGCGGGAGGCTGTATGGTCCGCCGCGCACCGACCCCAAGGACCAGCAAATCATGCGCCCATCCGGCCGCGCCTCCGACGCCTTGCGCGAAGTCTCCCTGAGCGTCGGGTTCTCCCGCCATGCCGAGGGCTCCTGCCTGATCCGCATGGGCAACACCGAGGTTTTGTGCGCGGCAAGTGTGGAAACCCGCGTGCCGCCGTTCCTGCGCAACACCGGCCTGGGCTGGGTCACGGCGGAATACGGCATGCTGCCCCGCGCAACCCACACCCGCGGCGACCGCGAGGCGGCGCGCGGCAAGCAATCCGGGCGCACGCAGGAAATTCAGCGCCTGATCGGGCGCAGCCTGCGGGCAGTGGTCGACCGCTCCGGCATGGGTGAAATCTCGATTACCCTGGACTGCGATGTGCTCAATGCCGACGGCGGCACCCGCTGCGCCGCGATCACTGGCGCCTGGGTGGCGCTGTCGCTGGCTTTCCGGCACCTGGTGAAGATGAATGTGCTCAAGACGATCCCGCTTACCGGCCAGGTCGCCGCGGTGTCATGCGGCATTGTCGGCGGGACGTCGGTGCTCGACCTGGACTACGAGGAAGATTCATCAGCCGACGCCGATGCCAACTTCGTGCTGACCGGGTCCGGCGGGATAGTGGAAATTCAGGGCACGGCGGAAAAGACCCCGTTCAGCGAGGCGCAGTTCGGCGAGTTGATGGCGCTCGCTCGCCAGGGCACCGACTCGCTGTTTGCCTTGCAGCGCGACGCCCTGGCGACGGAATGATGGCGCGCCGGCTGGTTCACGGCGAAACGCTGGTTCTGGCCAGTCACAACCCGGGCAAGCTGCGCGAGATCGAGGCGCTGCTGCATCCGTTTTCCGTCGATGTCGTCTCCGCCGGGGCTCTGGGTTTGCCGGAACCGGTGGAGGATGCGCCTGACTTCGTGGGCAACGCGCGCCTCAAGGCGCTGGCCGCGGCGACGGCGTCCGGGCATCCCGCACTGTCGGACGATTCGGGCTTTTGCGTAGCCGCCCTGGATGGCGCGCCCGGGGTTATGTCGGCGCGCTGGGCCGGCGCGGCGAAGGATTTCGGCTCGGCGATGGCGCGGGTGAACCAGCGGATCGGGGAAAGCCCGGACCGCCGCGCCTGGTTCATCGCGGCGCTTTGCCTGGGCTGGCCTGACGGTCACACCGAGACATTCCTGGGCCGGATCGATGGCCAGGCAGTGTGGCCGCCGCGTGGCGACAAGGGCTTCGGATATGATCCGATGTTCGTGCCCGGCGGGTGTTTCCCGGGCGCGGGAAAACAGACGTTCGGCGAAATGGACCCGGAGGAGAAACACGCGGTCAGCCACCGGGCGCGGGCCTTTGCGCAGGTGCTGGCGGCGTGCCTCGGCTGACGCGGCTTGAGCCGGCCGCGGTATGCTGTAACCTCAACGGTCTTTGGCCCGGCGACAGGAATGATACGATGCCAGACACGATGACCGAGGCGCGGTTGACCGAGGCGCAATGGCCGGACGCGCTGTACGAGCTGCTGCGGCAGAACGACATTACCCAGTTTGCCTATGTGCCGGATGCCGGTCACAGCGTACTGATCAACCGCTCGCTGGCCGATCCGGACGTGCACTCGGTGCCGCTGACCACCGAGGAAGAAGGTGTCGCGATGCTGGCGGGCGCGGACCTCGGAGGCCGGCGCGCGGTGCTGCTGATGCAGTCCTCGGGTGTGGGCAACTGCATCAACATGCTATCGCTGACCAGCGGCGGCCGCTTCCCGTTTCTCACGCTGGTTTCGATGCGGGGCGAGTTCGGCGAGGGCAATCCCTGGCAGTTTCCCATGGGGCAGGCGGTCGAGCCGGTGCTCAAGGCGATGGGGGTGATCGTGCTGCGGGCCGAGGCGCCGTCCGATGTGATCCCGATGGTCACCGCCGCGATCACCATGGCGTTCCAGTCCGGGCAGCAAGTGGCCGTGCTGCTGACCCAGCGCCTGATCGGCGCCAAGAAATTCTGACTGCATAAGGCCCGAGGGGACAGCCATGGCGAAACTCAACAGGTTGCAGACCGCGACGCTGCCGGATGCGGTGCTGGATCGCCGTCAGGCAGTGCCAGCACTGATAGAAAAACCGGAGGATTTCCTGATCGTCGCCGGGCTGGCGGGAACAACCTGGGAACTGGCGGCGCTGACCAGGGACGGGGGCAATTTCTTTGGCCTCGGGGGTGCGATGGGGGCGGCGCCGATGGTCGGCCTTGGGCTGGCCCTGGCACAGCCGAAGCGGCGCGTGCTGGTGACGACGGGCGACGGCGAACTGCTGATGAATGTCGGTGCACTGGCAACGATCGCGTTGCAGAACCCGCCTAACATGACGATCATCTGTGTGGACAATGGTCACTACGGCGAGACCGGCAATCAGGAAAGCCATACCGGCCTGGGGGTGCGCCTGGACGTGATCGCCGCCGGTGCCGGCTTCCCGGTGGTGCACGTGGTCAACACCGAGGCGGATCTGCCCGAAGCGCGCCGTTTGTTGCGGGAAGGCGGCGGCCTGTCGTTCATCCTGCTGCGCGTCAAGGAAGGCCCTGCCAACCAGCACGACAAGAAGAATCTCGTGCCGTACCTGGAACGGGATCGTTTCAGGACCGCGCTGCTTGGATGACGCCTTGGCTTTGTTGCGCCTCCAGCTTGAATGGGGGGCGGATGAGGCACTCGAGCTAGAGCCACTGGACCGCCTGCGTGCGGTGGCTACGGTCGCGCGGGCGCCGCGGCCTCCGGTGGCAGCGGCGGTCGCGACGCTGGCGGCCGACCAGGCGCGACTGACGCCGGTGCAGCAGGCGGTGGCGCTTGCCGGTCGGGCCGAGACGCTGAATGCCTTGCGGGAGAGCCTGGCGAGCTTCGACGGATGCGCCCTGCGTGACACCGCCAGCAATCTCGTTTTCGCCGAGGGCGATCCGGCCAGCAGCACCCTGATTGTCGGCGAGCCGCCCGGGCGAGAGGAAGACCGCGGCGGTCATCCTTTCGCCGGACCGGACGGGGACCTGCTCGACCAGATGCTCGCGAGCATCGAGCTCGACCGGAAGCAACTGATGCTGACCCCGTTGCTGCCCTGGCGTCCCCCCGGCGGGCGGCCTCCCAACGCGGCCGAGATCGCACTCTGCCTGCCGTTCCTGCACCGGCTGATCATGATCGTTCACCCGCACCGGCTGGTCATGTTTGGCGGAACGGCGGCCCGTGCCTTGCTACCGCCCACCCGGACGCGTCGCCGCCAAGATCCTGAGTGGGTCGATTGTCGCATACCAGGATTGCAAAATTCACTACCCTCGTTGGTCCTGCCGTCGCTGGGCGAGATGCGCAAGACTTTGCCATTGCGACGGCTGGCCTGGACCGGAATACGCCTGCTGAGCCGGGCGATCGCGGCGGACAGGACAGCAATGTGATTGATCGGCAGGCGTGATCGTTGCTCTCCCGCGACACCGGTTATATAAATAATGATACGATGTCTGCCGACGGCGGGTTGCGTCTCGCGACGTTAGCGGTTAGCGAAACGGAATGCGAGGGATCGGTCACACGCTCTCCCGCCTTCCTGGGCTCCGCGCATTGCTTGCCGGAGCCGCGATCATTGCGGGGTCGTCGGCGACCGCGGCGTACGGACAAGGGTCCGGATCGGGGAATGGTTCTGGGGCACTGAAGTCAGATGGAACGCGCGCCGATGAGGTCGCGTTCGCCAATCCGCGCATCTATCGAAGCAGCAGCGCGAGCGTCGCGCTGCCGCAACCGTTGAGCCCGAGCGAGGCTGCGCTGACCCGGCGTGTCCTTGCGCTTCAGGCGAAAGGTAACATTCCGGAGGCCATACGAACTGGCGCGGACCTGCATGATCCGCTGCTGTCGGGCGCGCTGCTCGCCGAGCGTTACCTGGGCCGGAACCGCAATCCGTCAGCGGTTGAGTTATCAGACTGGCTCAACAACTTTAGCGATCAGCCGGATGCACCGGCGATCCGTGCGCTGCTGCTGACAAAGCTGCCCAAGGGTGCACCAGTGCCGGCCGAGCGGGAAATTGTGTCGCTGTCCCGGTCTGTCGAGCCGGTGGCGATACGCCAGGACAGCGGGGCGAACCGTAACAATCGATTACAGCCCGCCCCACTTGATCGCCTGGTCACCGAGAAAGCCGAGCACGGCAATGCCGATCAGGCGTTGCATTTGATTGCAACGACGCGCGGGCTTTCCCGAAGCGGCGCCGCGCGTTCACGCGCCGAGGTGGCGCGAACCTTGTTCACCCGTAACGAAGACGCGGATGCACTGCGGATCGTTGAGGCATCGATCCGGGACACGCCGCCCGACGAGCAGAACAGCCTGACCTACTACATTGGCGGTCTTGCGGCCTGGCGCATGCATCGTCCCGAGCAGGCCCGGATTTTCTTTGAAAGCGGTGCGCAGGCCGTGATTTCGTCTCCCAGATTGCGCGCGGCATCTGCATTCTGGGCCTCCAAGGCCAACCAGAAGTTGCAACATGCCGTTGCGACCGTGAAATGGCTTCGGCTGGCGGCGGAAGACCGGGCAACGTTGCACGGGCTACTGGCGCGCCGGATGCTTCGCCTGGATATCGGGTCGGTTCCGGGTGGCGAGCTTCTGACCGACGCCGATGTCGATGCGGTGGCGGAAACGTCACAGGGACAACGGGCGTTCGCACTGTTGCAGGTCGGCCGGCCGGAACGCGCGGAGGCGGAACTGCGCGGGCTGTGGCCCGCGATACAAGCCGATCCGGTGTTCGGCCGATCGGTGTTGCTGGTCGCCTCCGCCGCCGGCCTGAACCAATTGGCGTCGCAGCTTGCCGGGCTGTTGCGTAGTCCGAATGACCGTTACGCTGACGAGTTGAGCTTCCCGGTCCCGCGTCTGCGGCCGTCCGGCGGCTTCCGCGTCGATCCGGCGCTGGTGTACGCGCTGACACGGATGGAATTGAACTTTGACTCCGGTGCGACGTCGCCATGCGGGGCGACCGGGCTGATGCAGATCATGCCGACCACCGCAAGCTACATCGTGACCGGAGTGGGGGGAACCGGTCTGGAAGGTGCCGAGGAACGGCTCCGCGACCCTGGCTTCAACCTCGAAATCGGCCAGCGCTACGTCACTTATCTCGCGCGGCAGGACGGCATCGACAGCGATTTGATCCGTCTGCTCGCCGGCTACAACAGTGGTCCCGGAAACATCCTGCACTGGATTGGGGAGATCCGCGACGACGACGATCCGTTGCTGTTCATCGAGGCCATTCCGGTGGCGGAAACGCGGAACTTCGTGGCGGACGTCCTGGCCGCGTCATGGATCTATGCGGCGCGCCTGCACCGGCCGGCGCCCAGCCTGGACAGCCTGGCGAGTGGCGAATTTCCCCGCTTCACGCCGCTGGCGCGAGAGAGCAAAGTGACCAACGTCGCGCTGCGGCTGAACTGACCGCCCGGCGCGACGGGACAACAGCCCCGCGCCGGAGACAGCCGCCATGGCACGCATCGACGAAAGCCGCCCGTTCATCCCTGTCAGCATTGCCGTGCTGACGGTATCCGACACACGCGGCGCCGCCAATGACACCTCGGGCGACACCTTGGTGGCGCGGATCACCGGCGCCGGTCACCGCGTGGCGGCGCGGGCGATCGAGAAGGACGACACCGCCACGATTGAAGCAGTGCTGCGCCGCTGGATCGCTGATCCGGGCATCGACGTGGTCATCACCACCGGGGGCACCGGCATCACCGGGCGGGACGTGACGCCAGAAGCGTTCGAGCGTGTGATGGAAAAGCGGATCGAAGGCTTCGGCGAGCTGTTCCGGATGCTGAGTTACCAGAAGATTGGCACCTCGACGATGCAGTCCCGGGCGATCGGCGGTGTGGCCGGCGGAACGTATCTGTTTGCGCTGCCTGGGAGCACCGGCGCGGTGAAGGACGGCTGGGACGATATTCTGCTCTCGCAACTGGATAATCGGCACCGGCCGTGCAACCTGGTGGAGCTGATGCCGCGGCTGCAGGAACATCTGAAGCCAGCCGCGGAATAGTGACGCCGTTTGAGACGACGTCGGACCCGGCTGGCCCCTGCCCGTCAACGGCCGCCGGAGATCGGCACGGTGACGCCGGTGATATAGGACGCCTCCGGGGAGAGCAGCCAAAGGACGGCGGTGGCGACTTCCTCGGTGGTGCCGACGCGGCCCATCGGCACTCCGCCAACCAACCTGGTAAGCCGGTCCGGAAGGCCGGCGCGGGCGTGAAGATCGGTCTGGATCAGTCCGGGGCTGACGGCGTTCACCCGGATGCCGCGGGTCGCCAGTTCCTTGGATGCGCCGATGGTCAAACTGTCCAGCGCACCTTTTGATGCCGCATAGTGTATCCATTCGCCCGCCCCGCCCAGTTCGGCCGCTCGCGAGGAAATATTGACGATGGCGCCCCCAGCGCCGCCCCTGTCGGTCGCCATCCGGGCCACCGCCTCCCGGATCATCAGGAATGGCGCGCGGACGTTCACCGCCAGGACGGTGTCCAGCACGGCCGAGGTGACAGTGTCGATCTTGCCCATCGGCCCGGGCGTGCCGGCGTTGTTGACCAACGCCGTTATTGGACCAAGCGTCTTGTCCACGGTACGGTACAAATCGAGGATCGACGTCTCGTCGGCCATCTCGGCCTGCACGGCGATGGCCTTCCCACCGCTGGCGGCTATGTCGCCAACCACCGCATCAGCCAGCGCCCGGTTCGACTGATACGTCAGCGCGACCGCGTAGCCACGTGTCGCGGCCAGCCTGGAAACCGCCTCGCCGATCCCCTGGCTGCCGCCGGTGACAATTATCACTTCGCTCACAACGCTTTCCCCCTTCTTTTGCCCGAAGGTTTCCGTATCATCCCGTGCAAGAGAACAAGCAACCCGGAGGATACGACGTGCTCGGTCTGATGCAGCCGCATGGGCTGATGATATCCTCGATGCTGACGCATGCCGCGCGGCATCACGCGTCGGCGGAAGTGGTGTCGCGCACCCACGAGAACACCACTCACCGCTACACCTGGGCGGACGTCGAGCGGCGTGCCCGCCGACTGGTGCGGGTGTTTCATTCGCTGGGTATCGAGACGCAGGACCGGGTCGGCACGCTGGCCTGGAACGGCTACCGTCATCTGGAGGTGTATTACGCCGCCTCGGGAATGCAGGCGATTTGCCACACCATCAATCCGCGTCTGCATCCGGATGACATCACGTACATCATCAACCATGCGCGGGACAAAGTCCTGTTCGTCGATGTCAGTTTCGCGCCGCTCATCACCGCCATCGCGCCGCGGATAGCCGACAGCGTCGGGACCGTTGTCATGCTGACCGATGCGGCGAACATGCCGGAGGTCACGCTGGCACCCGGTATGAAGCTGGCCTGCTACGATCAACTGATGGACGGCGCCAGCGAGGATTATGTCTGGCCGATTTTCGATGAAAACACCGCCAGCGCGCTGTGCTACACCTCGGGCACCACGGGGCGGCCGAAGGGGGTGCTTTACAGCCATCGCTCGACCTTTCTGCACGCTTACGCCGTTGCGCTGCCGGACGTGCTCAACATGAAGGCGACCAGCCGGGTGCTGCCGGTGGTGCCGATGTTCCACGTCAATGCGTGGGGCATTCCATACGCGGCGGCGCTGACCGGGGCATCGCTGGTGCTGCCCGGGCGGCACCTCGACGGCGCCAGTATGGCCGGTTTGCTGAACGCCGAAAGGGTGACATTCACCTGTGGGGTGCCGACGGTGTGGCTGGGGCTATTGCAGCATCTGCGGGCCAGCGGGGATCGGCTCGAGACGGTGCAGCGCATCATGACCGGTGGATCGGCTGCCCCGCCGTTGCTGATCGAGGCGTTCCGCGATGAGTACGGCGTTGCGGTGGAGCACGGCTGGGGGATGACGGAGATCAGCCCCGTGGGGACCTACAATGCGCCGAAGCCGGCCAATGTGGGGCTCGCTCCCGACGCGGCGGTGCAGCACATGCTGAAGCAGGGCCGCATCCTGCCGGGGATCGACATGAAGATCGTCGACGGCGAAGGACGCGAACTGCCGTGGGACGGGGTGGCGTTCGGCGATCTGAAGGTGCGTGGGCCGTGGATCGCCAGCGGCTATTACGGCGAGGCGGCCGGCAGCGCGCTCGACGCGGACGGCTGGTTCGCCACCGGCGATGTGGCGACGATCGGCGCCGACGGCTTCATGGAGATCACCGACCGCTCGAAGGACGTGATCAAGTCGGGCGGCGAGTGGATCAGCTCGATCATGCTGGAAAATATCGCCGTGTCGCATCCCGATGTGCTGGAGGCCGCGGTGATCGCCGCGACGCACGCGAAGTGGGACGAGCGCCCGCTTTTGCTGGTGGTGGCTCGTCCCGGGAAGACTGTCGATCCAGCATCGGTGCTGGCGCTGTTCGAGGGCAAGGTTGCCAAATGGTGGCTGCCAGACGAGGTGCTGGTGGTGCCGGAACTGCCGCATACCGCGACCGGCAAGCTGCTGAAGACGAGCCTGAGGACGCAGTACCGGGACTATTATTTGAAGGTGTGATTCCAGCACAACTTGCAGCGGACAGATCGGCTAGATCGGTTGCGGCCATTCGGCGGGTCATCCGGCCGCACGCGGAATTTCAAGACGCTTCGGTGTGTCTCGCCAGGATCCGGCGCACGGTTTTCCGTCGGATATGCCAACCCGGACACTCGGGCACCTTGGTTGCCCCGTCGCTTGCGCCGCCGCAATTCCGCGGCATGATCCGGCCATCAACCGAACCGGGGAGCGACCATGTCCCACGACGCCCTGCGCACGATCTCGCCGATCGCTGGCTGGTCCGCCGACCGCGCGGCCACGGTCGAGTTTGTTGGCGCGGGCGACCCCATCCTGCCGACCCCGTTCCGGATCGGCGAAGCCGGCGCCGCCGCTCTTGCCGCCACCGGCATGGCCGCCGCGGCGCTGTGGGAAGCGCGGACCGGCCGCCGCCAGTCGGTTGCGGTTGACGTCCGGCAGGCGACCGCATCGCTGCGCAGCGGCCACTACATGAAACTTGGCGACGGCCAGGTCGAGGCAACCCGCAACTCGATCATGGGCGTTTATCCGACCAAGGACGGCCGCTGGAGCTATCTGCACTGCAACTTCCCCAATCACCGCGCCGCCGCCCTCAGCGTGCTTGGCTGCGCGGAGGACCTTGGCGCGGTCACCCGCGCGGTCGCGACCTGGAATGCAGCCGAACTGGAGGAGGCGATCATCGCCGCCAAGGGGGCCGGCGGCATGGTGCGGAGCAAGCAGGAATGGGCGCGCCATCCGCAGGGAGTCGCGGTCGCCGGCCTGCCGCTGATGGAGGTGGTGCGCATAGGCGACAGTCCGCCGGAGCCCCTGCCTCCGGGCGATCGGCCACTGTCCGGCGTGCGCGTGCTGGATCTGACGCGCGTGCTGGCTGGGCCGACCTGTGCCCGCACCCTGGCGGAGCATGGCGCCGACGTGCTGAAGGTCACTGGCGCGCATCTGCCAAACCTCGGCTACCAGGAATTCGACACGGGTCACGGCAAGCTGTCGACGTTTCTCGATCTGCGGCAGCCGCGCGATGTCGAGACATTGCGTGGGCTGGTCCGGCACGCGGATGTGTTCTCGCAGGGTTATCGGCCCGGATCGCTCGCGGCGCGCGGCCTGTCGCCGGAGGCGCTCTGCGCTATCCGGCCGGGGCTGGTCTACGTGTCGCTGTCGGCATTCGGGCACGTCGGGCCATGGGCGGATCGGCGCGGCTTCGACACCGTGGTGCAGTCCGTCAGCGGCATCACCACGCGGCAGGCGGAGGCGGTGCCGGGCCAGGCCCCCGGGCCGCAATTCTATCCGGTCTCCGCCATCGATTACTGCACCGGCTATCTCATGGCGTTCGGGGCCATGGTCGCCCTGGCGCGGCGGACGCAGGAGGGCGGCAGTTGGCTGGTGCGCATCTCGCTGGCTCAGGTGGGCAAATGGATTGTCGATCTGGGAGAGGTCCCGGCAGCGGGGCTCTCCGACGTGCCGGCGGAATTTGCCGCCGAGGAGCTTGTGGCGTGGTCGATGGTGAGCGACACGCCATCGGGCCGGTTGCGTCATCTGAGGCCCGTTGTGACGCTGTCGGACACACCCGCCCACTGGGCTCGGCCATCGGTGCCCCTCGGTTATCATCCGCCGGAATGGCCGGCGTGCTGACTCCTGGCCGGGAGAGGATGGGGAACATTTCTGCGAAAAGTTGTTCTTGCCGTTATTTTACAATCGGGCGTTTGAGAACAAAGATAGAAT
Source organism: uncultured Alphaproteobacteria bacterium (assembly GCA_963758415.1). Taxonomy (GTDB): domain Bacteria; phylum Pseudomonadota; class Alphaproteobacteria; order Acetobacterales; family Acetobacteraceae; genus Rhodopila. The sequence goes on from CAVWVL010000005.1 coordinate 82,571, forward strand.
CAGGCCAAACGGACGACGGCCGACCGAGCAGCAGCCGTCCCCAGCCGATGGTCGACGATCGAGACCACGTTGTCCCTCGGTTTTCTCGAAACTGTCGGCGTTGGTGGTGCTGTCGCTCGACCTGGCAGTGGCTGTCGACGCCGCCCGGAAGGACCGACTTCCCCGAGGCATCGATCTCGCGCGCCGCGGACCCAGGGCTGGTGCCCAAAATCGCGATCTTGCCGTGACGAACACCAACGTCGCAATTGTGCCGTTACGCTCCACAAGCGTCCGTCAGACCCGGGTTCTCGTTACGGATGTGGTCCCCACGGCGCGGCATGTAACAACTTCACCTCCTGCGTCATCACCAGCGGGCGGAATTTCGAGGCGAAGCCGTCAACGAAATCGGTGTTGGCAAACACCGCCGCCCAGTGCGCGCGACGATCAGCATCGTCCTCGAACTTCCAGAGATGCACGAGCTGGTTGATCATACCGGTGTCGCCCTGAAAATATCCGACAAGGTGCTTGTCGTGGCCGCCCTTCCGCAGCGCCGGAAAGCCGATCTCCTGGTAAAGCTTTACGGCTTCCGCCATCTTCCCGACGTAAAGCGTGTAGGTTCTCAACTCGTAGAGCGCCATGCGTCGCCTCCTCCCGTTTCTTCCAGCACGTCCTGAGTATATCCGCATTCGATCCGTTCGGCGAGCGGCCCGAGTGCGCAGGCCGGAGGACTGACAAAATCGCTTTTCAGTTGCACCGTTAATTAAAATTCACCCAAAAGAAGATATGATCTCATCGGTTAGCATCGATGGGCGGCCCACATCCTCGTCTCAGCGAAGCTACCCCAAAACGAAGGTGTCGAACTCGTAATTGTGCCGTGGTTTCCGCCAGCGCACGGACGTGATATCTCGACCGCTACAAATTTTGCCTTCGTCCAACCGGCTGCCGGCGTGACTTGTTGGTCTGGAGTGCGGCCGACCGCGCTCGCATCCGCCAGGCTCCGGCAAGTCACCAACCGGCTGCTGCGACTGGCGCATGGCTGCAAAAGGGGGGCGACGATGAACTCGGGCGGTCGGGCCAATGGTGACGCCGGCTCATCCGCCACCGGCCTGTGTCGCGCTCGGAGCGCTCAGGCGAAAGCGATCGGTGACGTCCCGACGCCAGCCCGCAAACATCCGGCGCCCTTTGACGCCTTGACCCCGGACAGCACTAGGGACGATCACGGATTCGACCGCTAACATCGCGGATCAAATTGGAGGCAGGGAATGCGCGTGAGCTGGGGATTCAAATTAGCCGTCTGGCTGCTCGCGGGAGCCGGTGCGGCCAGTGCTCAAACGCCTTCCCCATCCGCCCAACCCGGCCAACCCCCTGGACAACCCCCCGGGGCGCCTGCCACTCAGGCACCGCTGCGAACCTACGGCATCTCGCTGCTGGGTGAGCCATCGCTGCCGGAGGACTACAAATTCTTCCCCTATGTGAACCCGGACGCACCGAAGGGCGGCGAGATCGCGCTCGGGGCGGTCGGCACTTTCGACAGTTTCAATCCGTTCATCGTCCGCGGCACCCCTGCATCGGATGTGTTCAGGGTCTGGGACACGCTCACGAAAACCAACGCGGACGAGGCCGAGACCGAATACGGCCTTCTCGCGCAGGTGATTGAACTGCCGGCCGACCGCATGGGCGTCGCGTTCGAATTGCGGCCGGAGGCGAAATTCAACGACGGCTCGCCGGTCACCGCCGAGGACGTCGCCTGGACCTTCGAGACCCTGCGTGAAAAGGGCCGCCCCTTCTACCGTCAGGTACTACGCCGACGTCGCCTCGGTAACGGTCGAGGGGCCACGCCGCGTCGTGTTCCATTTCAAATCCGCCCTGAACCGGGAGTTGCCGCTGATCCTGGGTCAGATGGCGGTGCTGCCGAAGCACTGGTGGGCCGGCCGCGACTTCGACAAGCCCCTGACCGACCCGCCGCTCGGCTCCGGCGCCTACCGCGTCGGCCACTTCGAATTCGGCCGCAGCCTGGCGCTGAACCGCGTCCCCGATGTCTGGTCGAAGGACCTGCCGCCGATGCGGGGCTTGGCCAACTTCGACACCCGGCGCACGGAATATTTCCGCGACGGAACGGTGGCGCTGGAGGCATTCAAGGCCGGACAGATCGACTTCCGGGAAGAGAACGTCGCCAAGGAATGGGCGACCGCTTACGACTTCCCGGCGGTGCAGAAGGGGCTGGTGAAGAAGGAGCTGCTGAAACACCATCTGCCGACGGGCATGCAGGGCTTTGGCATGAACACGCGGCGGCCGCTGTTCAAGGATGTCCTGGTGCGTCACGCGCTGGCGATGGTGTTTGATTTCCAGTGGGCCAACGCGAACCTGTTCTACGGCAGTTACACCCGCACCAACAGCTACTTCAGCAACAGCGACCTCGCTTCCAGCGGCCTTCCCCAGGGCGCCGAGCTGGCGTTGCTGAACAAATATCGTGACCAGTTGCCGCCCGATCTGTTCACCAAGCCGTTCCAACTGCCGGTGACGGATGGGTCGGGCAACAATCGCGATGAGCTGCGGGGAGCCCTGGCGCTGCTGGAGCAGGCCGGGTGGAAAGTGCACGAGCGGAAGTTGGTCGATGCCGACGGACAGCCGTTCAATTTCGAGATCCTGCTGGACCAGCCGACGTTCGAGCGCGTGGCACTGCCCTATGTCCAGTGGCTGTCGCGGCTGGGCATCGAGGCGCATGTGCGGACCGTCGATCCGGCGCAGTTCCAGCGGCTGATCGACACCTATGACTACGACATGATCGTGGTCTCGATCGATCAGTCCGAGAGCCCAGGCAATGAACAGACCGGCTACTGGACCTGCGGCAGCGTGAAACCGGAAGGCGGGTACAATCTGATGGGCGTTTGCAACCCGGTGGTCGACGACCTCGTGCATCAGCTCGTTGCTGCTCCGGATTACAGCCATCTGTTGACCACGACTCACGCCCTCGACCGGGTGCTGCTGGCCGGCTGGTACGTGGTGCCGCACTGGTATCTGCAGTCCGTCCGGGTCGCCTACTGGGATCGGTTTGGCCGGCCCGACAAGCCGGTGCGGACCGGGCTCGCGCTCGACAGTTGGTGGGTCGACCCGGTGCGCGCCGCCGCCACCGACTCGGCGCGGCAAAACGGACCGTGACGCGCCCGACCAACCCGGATGGCGCCCTGGCCTGATGGGCTCCTACCTTCTCCGCCGCCTGCTGTTGGTGATCCCGACGCTGTTCGGCATCATCACCATCAACTTCGTGGTCGTGCAGTTCGCTCCCGGGGGACCGGTGGAGCAGATGATCGCGGAACTGAAAGGACGCGGCGGCGGCGTCACCGCACGCATGACCGGCGCTGGCGCCGCCGAGTCGATGCAGCCCAGCGACAGTCACTATCGCGGCGCCCGTGGGCTGGACCCGCATGTCATCGCGGACATCAAGCGCATGTTCGGCTTTGACAAGCCGGCCCCCGAGCGGTTCGTGATCATGCTGCGCGACTACCTGTTCTTCGATCTCGGCCGCAGCTTCTTTCGCGACGAGCCTGTGCTGCGGCTGATCAAGGAGAAGATGCCGGTCTCGATCTCGCTCGGGTTATGGTCGACGCTGCTGGTCTATTTCGTCTCGATCCCCCTGGGCATCGCCAAGGCGGTGCGCGACGGCAGCCGCTTTGACGTGGCCACCAGCGCCGCGGTGCTGATCGGCTACGCGGTGCCGGGATTTCTGTTCGCCATCCTGCTCGTCGTCCTGTTCGCCGGCGGCAGCTTCGTCCAGTGGTTCCCGCTGCGCGGCCTGCACAGCACCGGAACCGAGACCTGGAGCATTCCAGCGCAAATACTGGATTATCTCTGGCACATGGTGCTGCCGACCGTCGCGCTGGTGGTCGGCGGCTTCGCCGGGCTGACCGTGCTGACCAAAAATTGCTTCATGGAGGAGATCCGCAAGCAATATGTCGTCACCGCCCGCGCCAAGGGCGCCAGCGAGCAGCGTATCCTTTATCGCCACGTCTTCCGCAACGCGATGCTGCTGATCATCGCCGGATTTCCCTCGGCGTTCATCGGCATCCTGTTTTCATCAGCGCTGCTGGTCGAGATCATCTTTTCCCTCGACGGCCTCGGGCTACTCGGTTTCGAGTCAGCGATACGGCGCGACTATCCGGTGATGTTCGGCACCCTATATGTGTTCACGCTGCTCGGTCTGCTGATGCAGATCATCGGCGACATACTCTACACCGTGGTTGATCCGCGCATCGATTTCGAGGCCAGGCAATAGTGCATCTCTCGCCGCTGACGCGCCGGCGGTTGGCTATCTTCCGTGCCCACAAGCGCGGCTACTGGTCGCTGTGGATCTTCCTGGGATTGTTCGGCCTCACCCTGTTCGCCGAATTTCTCGCCAACGACCGCCCGTTGCTGATCCGCTACGACGGCCACTGGTACGTGCCGGTTCTCAAGGACTACAGCGAGGACACCTTTGGCGCCGATTTCATGCCGACCGAGGCCGACTTCAACGATCCCGAACTGCAGGCCGCGATCAACAGGCACGGCTGGATGATCTGGCCGGCCATCCGATACTCCTACAACACCGTGGTGAAGCGCGCCTCCACGCCGGCGCCGTCACCACCCAGCCGCGATAACCTGCTGGGCACTGATGACGAGGCGCGCGATGTTCTGGCACGGGTCATCTACGGATTTCGCACGTCGGTGCTGTTCGGGTTCACCCTGACGATGATCTCCTCGGCGGTTGGTGTCGCGGCCGGCGCCATCCAAGGCTATCGTGGCGGGCTGGTGGACTTGCTGTTTCAGCGCTTCATCGAAATCTGGTCCGGCATGCCGCAGCTCTACCTGCTGATTATCCTGGCCAGCATCATCACGCCGAGCTTTTGGATATTGTTGGTGTTTCTTCTGCTATTCAGTTGGATGAACCTGACCGGCGTGGTGCGTGCCGAGTTCCTGCGCGGCCGCAACCTGGATTATGTCCGGGCGGCCAAGGCCCTGGGCGTATCGGACACGGCGGTGATGTGGCGCCATATTCTGCCCAACGCGATGGTGGCGACGCTGACTTTCCTGCCGTTCACCTTGTCCGGCTCCGTCACCATCCTCGCCAGCCTGGATTTTCTCGGCTTCGGCCTGCCACCCGGATCGCCCTCGCTCGGCGAACTCGTGTCGCAGGGTAAGAACAACCTGCAAGCCCCCTGGCTCGGCATCACCGCCTTCATCGTGCTGGGCGGACTGTTGACCCTGCTGGTGTTCATCGGTGAGGCGGTGCGCGACGCTTTTGACCCGCGCAAATCGCCGCGACGCGGGCGGCCTCGATGAGCCTCGTGACCGTCAACAATCTGACCGTCGCCTTCGGCCAGCGCGTCGTAGTGGACCGCGTCTCCTTCACCCTGGATCGAGGCGAGACGCTGGCACTGGTCGGCGAAAGCGGCTCCGGCAAGTCGCTGACCGCGTTGTCGTTGCTGCAGTTGCTGCCGCCAGGCGCCACCTCGACCGGCGAGGTCGTGGTCGACGGACAGAGCGTGATAGGGGCCGATGGCGACCTGCTGCGCCGGCTGCGCGGCGGTGTCGCCGGCATGGTATTCCAGGAGCCGATGACGAGCCTCAATCCGCTGACCCGGATCGGCAAACAGATCGCCGAGGCCGTGCAGTTGCACCAGCAGGTGACGCCAGAGGCAGCGCGGGCGCGTGTTACCCAGTTGCTCAACGAGGTGGGCTTCCCTGACGCTTCGCACCGTCTCGGCGCGTTCCCGCATCAGCTCTCCGGCGGGCAGCGTCAGCGGGTGATGATCGCGATGGCGCTCGCCAATGACCCCGCGCTGCTGATCGCTGACGAACCGACCACCGCGCTGGACGTCACCATCCAGGCTCAGATCCTGAAGCTGCTGGCGACGGAAAAGTCTGTTCGGGGACTGGCGCTGCTGCTGATCAGCCATGACCTGGCTATCGTCCGGCGCTACGCGGACCGGGTCTGCGTCATGAAGGAAGGCGCGGTGGTGGAGGCGGGATCGGTCTCCGAGGTGTTCGGCGATCCGCGGCATCCCTACACGCGAATGCTGCTGGCGGCGCAGCCTCGGGGCAAGCCGTTGCCGCTGCGCCGTGGCGCCGGCACGCTGATGGAGGGAAAAGACGTTCGGGTGCATTTCCCGATCTGCCACGGTGTCCTGCGGCGAACCGTCGCCTACGTCCGCGCGGTCGACCACGTCGACATAGCCGTCCACGAGGGCGAGACGGTCGGGCTGGTCGGCGAGAGCGGCTCCGGCAAATCCACCATGGGATATGCGTTGTTACGGCTGGTGAACGCCCAGGGCAGCATCCATTTCGACGACGTGAACCTGGCAACCCTGGACAAGAAGCGTCTGCGGCAGTTGCGCGCCGACATGCAGATCGTCTTCCAGGACCCATTTAGCAGCTTGTCGCCGCGGATGACGGTCGCCGAGATCGTCGCCGAGGGCTTGCGGCTGCACGAACCTTTGCTGTCGCGTGTGCAGCGCGAGCATCGCGTCGCGGCAACCCTGGAGGAGGTCGGCCTCGCCTCCAATATCGGCGGCCGCTACCCGCACGAGTTCAGCGGCGGTCAGCGACAACGCGTCGCGATCGCCCGCGCCATGGTGCTGAAGCCGCGCTTCGTTGTGCTCGACGAACCAACCAGCGCACTGGATATGTCGGTGCAGGCACAGATCGTCGATCTGTTGCAGCAACTGCAAGCCGACCACCAGCTCGGCTATCTGTTCATCAGTCATGATCTGCGGGTGGTGCGGGCGCTGGCGCACCGCATCGTCGTGCTGCGTCAGGGCCGTGTGGTCGAGCAGGGGCCTGCCGATGAGGTGCTTTCGCGCCCCGTGCATGAGTACACACGGGCACTTATGGCCGCCGCATTCACCCTCGAAGCCGATGACAGTGGCGTGGTGGAGCAATGAGCCACGCCGCACCGGCTGCGGTCATGGCGATAGCGCGCCGATAGCCCCCACCGCCTGGCACGTCCGGGACGGCAGCCGCCGGACATTCTGGCCGTCCATTCCACCGAGGGCAGCAAGCCGCATCGATCGAAGTGCGCCACCCAGCCGAACCGCCATGTGGCCCCAGCGCAGCGGACCCAGAGCGGCCGCGGATTGATGGCTGGCGGTGGGGTAGACTGGCGAGAGGAATGCGAGTTTGGCCCCCGCGCGCGCCGCCCGCCGCAGCTCCGGGATCGAATGAGCGGAACTGGTGACGAAACCGCGCGACCGGACCACCCCTGGCCACCGGCCGCCGCGCAAATGCACCCCTGCTCGCAGCGCGCATGCCAGCTGGACGTCACCCGCCACAACCAGCAGCAGCCTGCGCGCTCGGCAGATGCGGGCCAGATCGCGGCCAAGCGTCGCACGTTCCGGATCGGCGTCGTGGCGCAGCACCACGCCCGCTCGGCCGACCGGAAGGCGCTTGACCGCGCCGCGCGGGTCGGGCAACCGCGTTTCGTCGGTGAACAGCCAAAGTCGCGGGACACGACTCTGCCGGTCGCGCGAGCCCCAGTCCAGCAGCCTGTGATCCAAGCCGCGCTACCCCGGCCGCGGCATGTTCGGTGTCATCCCCGTGACCCTCCTCCTAGGCGCGTCGTCGAATAGCCCGAATCCAAGTCCGGCAGTTGGACGCCTTCACGGCCGGCGGCCGGCGGCCGGCGGCGATCCGCGGTAAGCATTCAGGCCGTGCCGACACGCAGCGGCGGCTGGAGTCGCTGTCCGTGCAGGAAGTGTACTTTTCCAGCCAGGCTCAAACAATATCGCGCCATCGCAATCCGCTACGACAAGACCGCGCGCAAGCTGCTATTGCGCCGCCGCCACCGCCTGGCTCGATTGACGCCTCGCCCTGGCTCGGAGCGACAGCGGCCATGTCCTACGCCGCCGCGGCCGTTGGACGGCATCCGGCAAGGCACCGCTCTTGACAGCCGACGCAACCCCGGTTGGCATCCGGCCTGGAAATCCGGAACATCGTGCGTGCCACAGCTTTCGCTTCACACACCTGTCGGAGATGTCACGCTCGCCGAGGAAGACGGGGCTATCGTGTCCCTGGACTGGGGATGGGGCCGCGACCAGGCTGAAACCGCCCTCCTGCTCCGCGCCCGCGAACAGCTCGAGGCCTATTTCGACGGCGAACTGCAAAATTTCGACCTGCCGCTCGCACCTGTCGGGACAACCTATCGCCAGGCGGTCTGGCAAGCCCTGCGCGAAGTTCCATATGGCACAGTATGCAGCTATCGCGACCTCGCGGCCCGTGCCGGCGGCAGCGCACGCTCCGTCGGTCAGGCCAACAGCCGCAATCCAATTCCGCTGATCATTCCCTGTCATCGGGTGGTCGCCGCTACCCACCTGGGTGGCTACTCCGGCGGCGACGGGTTGCCGACCAAGCGTTGGCTGCTCAACCTGGAAAATCCAGACCGAACGCTGCTTTGACGACGATACTCATCCAACGGAGGACGAAATGACCAAGGCGATCCGTATCCACGCCAATGGCGGCCCTGAGGTCATGGTCTGGGAGGACGTTCCGACGCCGGAACCCGGCCCGGGCGAGGCGCTGATCAAGCAGCACGCGGTCGGCCTGAACTACATCGATGTCTACTTCCGCACCGGCTTGTACAAAGCTCCCAACATGCCGCTGATTATCGGCCAGGAGGGCGCGGGCACCGTGACGGCGGTCGCCGCCAATGTTGCGAACGTCAAGCCGGGCGACCGCGTCGCCTACGCCGGCTCGATCGGCGGCTACGCGACGGACCGGGTCATATCCGCCGATCGGCTGGTGAAGCTGCCGGACGCGATCAGTTTCGAGACTGCGGCCGCGATGATGCTGCAGGGCATGACCGCGCAGTACCTCATCAGACGCACCTATGCAGTCAAGCCAGGCGATACGATCGTCCTGCACGCGGCCGCCGGCGGCGTCGGGCTGATCCTGTGCCAGTGGGCGAAGTCCCTCGGCGCCACCGTGATCGGGGTCGTATCCAGCGAGGCGAAGGCGGAACTCGCCCGTGCCCACGGCGCGGAACATACCGTAATTGGGCACGCCAAGCTGGCGTCGGAGGTGAAGCGCATCACCGGCGGCGCCGGGGTCCCTGTCGTCTATGACAGCGTCGGCAAGGATACGTTCGCCGCCAGTATCGATTGCCTGGCGCCGCTCGGGCTGATGGTGAGCTATGGCAATGCGTCGGGACCGGTACCTCCGGTCGATCTCTCGATCCTGGCGGCCAAGGGCAGTCTCTACCTCACCCGCCCAACGCTTGCCACCTACACGGCGAAACGTTCTGACCTTGAAAAGGTCGCGGCCGATCTGTTCGACGCCGTGCAGAAGGGCGCCGTCAAGATCGAGATCAACCAGACCTACAAGCTGCAGGACGCCGCCGCCGCCCATATCGCGCTGGAGTCGCGCCAGACCACCGGCAGCACCGTTCTGACACCGTAATACTTACACTGGCGCGGTGAGAAATTCCTCGATCAGTGCTCCGACACGATCCGGTTGTTCATGGTGTATCCAGTGACTCGCCTCCGGAACGTGCACGAGCCTTGAGCTGTTGCACAGACGCGCGCTGCGGTCGGCCAGTTCGGGTCCGGCATAGGCGTCGAGATCACCCCAGATGATCAGCGTCGGTACCGTAATGACAAAGCTGGAGGCGGCGGGCAGGCGCTTGCGCAGGAACGCCCGGTACCAGTTGATCATTCCGGTCAGCGCACCCGGTCGCGACCACGCCTCGCGAAGCTGGCCGAGTTCAGCCGCATCGAGTTTCGCCGGTTCGAGCGCATTGGTCAGAGCACGATAGTTCCGCGTGCGGAGCATTATCTCAGGCAGGCCGGGCAGGCGCATGATCCGTACGTACAAGCTTTTCAACCACTGCCGCCAGTCGCCATCCATCGCCTCCCGCCACACCGCCGGATGCGGCGCATTGATCACCACCATCCTGTGCAGCATTGCTGGTTCGCGGGAGGCGAGCCACCAGGCGACCGATCCGCCCCAGTCGTGCCCCACCAGACTGAACGTATCGTGACCGAGATGACGGGCAAGTCCGGCCACGTCAGCGGCCAATCGATCCAGATCGTAGTCGGCCACATCCAAGGGCTTGCCACTCAGCCCGTAGCCGCGTTGATCCGGTGCCACGACGTGGAACCCCGCACGCGACAGTCGGATCATGTGGTGATGCCAGGCACCCCAGTGTTCCGGAAAACCGTGCAGCAGCACAACGAGCGTCCCGTCCCGCGGCCCAGCTTGAGCGAACGATATCTCCAGATCGCCCAGGCGGCATCGCGACGTTTCGATCGTCGGATCGGCCAAAAAAGTTTCGGCTGCGGGCATGTTTGCAACCATGTCCTCTCTCCGTTCTCCGAGACAAACGACCCAGGATGGGAATCGGAAACGAAAACACTACGCCGGCCGCAGCCCCATTGCCTGGCGCATGAACAGTCGCTTCACCGGTCCCGACCGGTCGACCGCGGCAATGCCGATATCGCGCGCTCGCCGCAGCACCCTGTTGTCGCTGCTGAACAGCCGGTCGAGCCGGTCCGTCATCGCCAGCATCAGCAGATTGTCCGCTCGGCGCAGTCGTTGATAGTGCGCCAGAAGTGCCTCGTCACCGACATCCCCACCGGCGCGGTTCACAGCGATGATAAGGTCGGACAGTGCGATGGCGTCCCGAAAGCCCAGGTTGAGACCTTGGCCGGCGATCGGATGGATGCCGTGCGCCGAGTCGCCAGCCAGCGCCAGCCGCGTATCAACGTAGCGATGGACCAGCATCGCCGATAGCGGATAGTTCCAGCGCCGGCCGACGCCGCGGATCGCCCCAAGATGATCGCCCAGCCGCCTGCCCACTTCCCGGGTGAAACGGGTGTCGTCGAGTGCGAGGACGGTCTGAGCGGTCCGGGTCGTCTCGGTCCAGACGATGGCGGACACGTTCGGGGAACCACCAGGTTCGGCGTCCTCGCTCGGCCCCATTGGCAGCGCGGCGAAGGGGCCGCCGGGGAGAAAATGCTCCAGCGCCAGATCATGATGCGGCCGTTCGTGAGCCACGGCGCAGACGATGCCGGTCTGTTCATACGGCACGACGGTGACCGGGATGCCCGCCTGCTCCCGCAGCGGCGAGTTGCGGCCCTCGGCGCCTATGACAAGCTGACAGCGGATCGTGGTGCCGTCGGTCAGATGGACCAGCACGCCATCCGCCGACCGTTCGACGCTGGCGCGGGCCGGCGCGAAGACCCGGAGCAACGGCCGGTCCGGCAAAGCGGCGTTAAGGGCACGCCGCAGGGCACGCGCCTCCACCATCCAGCCGAACGGGGTGGCGAGATCGCCGGCCCTCCGGTGCCCGGCCGTCTCCTGGCTGTCAAAATGCAGATGCAGGCGGGAGGCGCGGCGCCCGACGCGGCCATCACTGACCCGGATGTCGCGGATTGCGTTCGGTGGCACCGGCAGCGGCGCCCACAGCCCGGCGTTCTCCAGCAGCACCCGCGACCCCGCCGCGATCGCATACGCTCGGCCGTCGAAGGCGGGATGCTCCATCGGCGGCAGCGCGGCCTGATCGATCACGACGACGCTAACGCCGGCGCCGGCGAGCCGGCACGCCAGGGTGCCGCCGACCGGGCCAGCGCCCATTACGCAGACCCGGGCCGAAACATCTGCCGTCATCGACGCAACATCCCGTTCAGCCGCCGGTCGACGTGTTGCCCGCGGGCGAGGTCTCGGCAGTTGGGTGTCCAGCCTGCGCGCCCCCTCCCCCAGCCGCACTTCCGACCGGGGCATTCCCCACCGGGGTATTCCAGGTCGAGGCCGGTGGCGGCGGCCCGGCGGCCGGATTCCACCGTCCCGACCGCTTCAATGCGTCCGCGACTTCCTTGGGCATGTAGAACTCGTCGTGCTTGGCCAGCACCTCGGACGCTCGGAACACGCCGTCCGGCTGCATGTTCCCGAGCGCGACCACGCCCTGGCCCTCGCGGAACAAGTCGGGGAGGATGCCCTTGTAGGTCACGTCTACGCTGGCGGCTCCGTCAGTGACCTTGAAACGCGCCGTGGGCTGGTCGCCGCTGGACCGTTGCAGGCTGCCCTGGGCGACCAGTCCACCCAGCCTCACATGAACGCACGCCGGGGTTGGATTTGGCCAGGTCCGACGGCGAGACGAAGAATACCAGATTGTCGCTGAACGCCGAGAGGGTGAGCGCGGCCGCGCTTCCCAGGCCGAGCCCGCAGGCGAGCAGAAGGATTAGGCGACGGCGTTTGCGGGTCATCTGTCGCCTCGGTTCCGTCGCGGATCGATCGCATCCAGACGGCGCGCCGCTCGGCGTAGCCGCGTCATCGCCTGGAGTGCGAACAGGATCGGCAGCCCTGCCCCCAGCGTATACGACACGGCTACAAACGGCAGATGGGTCACGGAAAAACTTCCACCCCGGACGTTGCGCTCGCGTCGGACTGGGCCCGGGCCATCAGCAGGGCGCGGATGCGGCGCTCCATGACGGCGGCCCGCATCCGCGCCAACGAGAGCGCCGCGAACAGCAGTGTGTATCCGATCGTGCAAACCAACAGGGGCCACAGCATGCTGGACGCGATCGTCGGCGATCCCGTCAATCCGATAGACGCTGGCTGATGCAATGTATTCCACCAGTCGACGCTGAATTTAATGATCGGCAGGTTGACCACGCCCACCAGGGCCAGAATGGCGCCGGCGCGGGCGCCTCGGGTCGGGTCGTCAAACGCCCGCACCAGCGCGATGTGCCCGAGATACAGGAAGAACAGCACCAGCACCGAGGTCAGCCGGGCATCCCATACCCACCAGGCGCCCCACATCGGCTTACCCCACAGGCTGCCGGTGGCGAGGCAAAGCGCGGTGAAGCCAGCGCCGACCGGGGATATCTCGGCCGCTGCGATATCGGCCAGCGGATGCCGCCAGACCAGCGACATGAAGCTGCACACCGCGATGGAAAAGTACCCCGCCGACGCCAGCCACGCGGACGGCACGTGGACGTACATGATGCGCGAGGCGTCGCCCTGCTGCCAGTCAGCCGGCGACCAGAACAGACCCCACGCCAGGCCGGCAATGGTCAGCGCTGCCCCGGGCACCATCAGCCACGGCAACACCCGTCGGGACAGCCGCAGGAACCGGCCCGGATTGGCGAAACGATGGAGCGACCGCCCGGTACGGATCGGCGCCGCGGGTAACTGAGTGTCCACGGACGGAGACATAATCTATCGGCGGCTCGGTTGAAAGCGGCTCGCCATTGACGTATCGACATGGACGGCGGTCCGGATGTCCCGCGGTCGGTCGCGGATGCCGATGCGGCCGTCGGCTGGCGGCGCGTCGTGCGGAGCCACGGGTCGCGATGGGGGCGGGATGACCAACTACTGGCTGGTGAAATCAGAGCCTGAACTCATTTTCCTGGGACCAGATGGTCGCCAACCGCGTGGAGCCGTGGACCGGGGTGCGCAACCACACCGCGAAGAACAACCTCAAAGCGATGCAGGTCGGCGACCTGGCGTTCTTTTATCACTCGAACATCGGCAAGCAGATCGTCGGCATCGTCAAGGTGAAGCGCGAGGCCTACCCGGATCCGACGGCCGAAAGCGGGGGCTGGGTGTCGGTCGACATGCAGGCCGTGCGGCCGCTGCCGAAGCCGGTCAGCCTGACCGAGATCAAGGCCGATCCGGAATTCGCCGACTTTGCGTTGGTGCGGCTGTCGCGGCTGTCGGTGGTGCCGGTCTCGAAGACCCACTGGGACCGGCTGTGCCGCATGGGGGGCTGGCAGGCGTGACACCGGATGATCGGCGGGCGTTGTGTCGGGTGGACGATATCGCGGACGGCGACGCCCGCGGCTTCGAGGGCGCCGAGGGCAGCTTCATCGGCCTGCTCGCGGTGCGGCAGGGCGATCGTGTCCATGTCTATCAGAATGCCTGCCCGCATATTGGCACGCCGCTGGACTGGACGCCGGACCGGTTCCTGACCGCCGATCGTCGGCACCTGATCTGTGCCACGCACGGCGCCGAATTCACCATCGATACTGGCGAGTGCATCAGAGGGCCGTGCCAAGGGGACTTTCTGCTAGCTGTCGAGACGACGATCAGCGACGGCGTCGTTTTCGTGCCCCGCGAGGTGTAGGCGCGGCGCCGCACCGATTTCGGAGTTTATGGCGATCAGGCCTGGCCATTGACTTCACCCGCTTCCTGTTGATTTTTGTCATGAGTAGGTCAAGTTCGTAGGGCCTGATCTGCCAAGGTCTGGTTTGGGCCAAGGAGCGGCAATGGACGTCGCGGACTGGCTACGAGCACTGGGGCTTGAACGATACGAGGCGGCGTTCCGCGAGAACGGCGTCAGCGCCGAAGTATTGTGCCATCTCACTAACGATGATCTCAAGGAGATCGGCGTTGCCGCCGTCGGCCACCGTCGTCAACTGATGGTGGCGATCGCCGCGCTGGAGGTCACGCCCGACGGTGATCGCGTCTCGTTATCATCCGCGCCGGCAACCAGCCCGACCGAGAGCCCTGGTCCGCCTGCCGCCACCGCCGAACGCCGCCCGCTCAGCGTAATGTTCTGCGATCTGATCGGCTCCACCGCACTGTCATCGCGACTCGATCCCGAGGACCTGCGCGACGTCATCCGCGCCTACCAAACCTGTGTCACCGACACGATCCGCCAGTTCGACGGGTTTCTTGCGCGTTACGTCGGGGACGGCGTGCTGATCTACTTTGGCTGGCCGGAGGCACGCGAGACTGATGCCGAACGCGCCGTGCGGGCCGGCCTCGCCGTTGCCGCCGCCGTCAGTGCCGTGACCCCAGGCGGTGAGCCGTTGCGTGTCCGCATCGGCATCGCGACAGGCCTTGTGGTCATCGGCGAGCCGATTGGTTCCGGTGATTCGCGCCAACAGACCGCCGTCGGTGAGACGCCGAATCTCGCCGCCCGCCTGCAGGGCCTCGCCGGGCCGGGTCAGGTGGTGATCGATACGGCCACGAGGCGGCAGATCGGCGGCCTGTTCGAATGCCAAGACCTCGGCACGGTCGAACTGAAAGGTCTGCCGGCGGGCGTGCCCGCCTGGCAGGTCCTCGGCGAGGGTGTGCTCGAAAGTCGTTTCGAGGCGCTCCGTCCAGGGACCACGCCGTTGGTCGGCCGCGACGAGGAGATGGAGCTGCTGCTTCGCCGCTGGGCGCAGGCGAAGGCCGGCAATGGACGGGTGGTGTTGATCTCCGCGGAACCCGGTGTTGGGAAGTCCCGTCTAGCCGAGGCGCTGGCCGATCGGATCGGTGGCGAACCATACGTTCGCCTGCGCTACTTCTGCTCGCCGCACCATCAGGACAGCGCGCTTTATCCGGTTATCGCGCACATGGAGCGAGCCGCCGGCTTCGCGCACACCGACGGGCCGGCGGCTAAAGTTGCTAAACTGCAAGCTCTGCTCTCATCCGCACCGGTTGAAGACCTGGCGCTGATCGCGGAGCTACACTCGCTGCCGTCAGCCGATCTGGCGCCACCGCTCGATTTGACGCCGCAACGGAAGAAGGCGAAGACGTCTGAGGCGCTGCTGCGGCAGGTCGAAGGTCTGAGCCGCCAACAGCCGGTGCTGATGATATTCGATGACCTGCACTGGATCGATCCGAGCTCGCGCGAACTGCTTGACCGGCTGATCGACCGAGTCGAGGGCTGGTCGGTGCTGCTGCTGGCGATGTTCCGCCCCGAGTTCCAGCCGCCCTGGACCGGGCAGCCGCATGTGACGATGCTGACGGTGCCACGTCTCGATCGGCGCGACACCGCGGCGATGATTGCAAACATCGCCGGAACTGCGGCACTGCCGCCAGGGATCGCGGAGGAGATCGCCGAGCGCACAGACGGTGTGCCTCTGTTCGTCGAGGAACTGACAAGGGCGGTGATTGAATCCGGGCCCGAAGCGCCCGCGGCGGTATCCTCGATACCACATCCGGCGATGTCGGTGCCGGCAACCTTGCACGCCTCGCTGATGGCCCGGCTCGACCGGCTGGGACCGGCCGCGAGGGACGTTGCGCAAATCGGAGCGGCAATCGGCCGCGAGTTCGGATACGAACTGCTAGAGCCAGTCGCCGATCTACCGGGGCCGCAACTTCGCGAGGCGCTCGACCGGCTGACGAGCGCCGGTCTGTTGTTCGCCCGCGGCGCGCCGCCGGACGCCAGCTATATCTTCAAGCACGTGCTCGTCCAGGATGCAGCCTACGGCACTTTGCTGCGCAACCGGCGCCAGAGAGTGCACGCCCGGATTATCGCGACCCTCGAAGACTGCTTTCCGGAGATTGTATTGGTGCAGCCCGTGCTGCTGGCTCAGCACTGTACGGTGGCCGGGCTGGCGGAAAAGGCGGTGGCCTATTGGCTGAAGGCCGGTCAGCAGGCGGTAGCGGGCTCGGCAATGGCGGAAGCAGTGGCGCAGTTGAGGAAGGGGCTGGATGTGCTGGCCGGTCTGCCGGATGGCCCGTCTCATGGACAAGCTGAGTTGGATCTGCAAACCGCGCTTGTATCGGCGTTGACTGCCACCGAAGGCTGGTCCGGCGCGGAAGTGGGTGAGACCCTCGGTCGGGCTCGTGCAGTCGCAGAGCGGCTCGATCGGTCCGAGTGTCTTGTGCCGCTAGTCATGGGCCAATTTGGGTTTCATCACGCACGAAGCGAACACTGCCCGGCCCTCGCGCTAGGTGAACAGCTCGAACAAATCGGCGAGGCGCGAAATGATGCTGCTGCGCGATTGTTGGGTCGTGTCATGCACGGGGCCACCCGCTTCTGGCTCGGCGAGTTCGTTGCAGCTCGCGCCGTTTTGGAGCGGTGCGTGGACCCCTTGGATTCATCGCATCGCGCCGTCGAGAGACTGTCCCTCGACCCCCACTCAACAGGGCTCATATACCTTGCCATTACCTTGGCGTGCCTGGGTTACATCGATCAGGCACGGTCGCGGCTAGACGAAGCGGTGTCGGAGGCCCGCCGGCTTGGACACGTCCATAACCTAGCTACCACCCTCCATCTGGCGGATTGGACAGACTGGCTCACCCGCTCGCCAATGGTGCGGTTAGAGGAATGTCTAGCACTATCGACCGAGCATGGTTTTCCGTTTTACTTGGGTTGGGCACTGGCATTCCGCGGAGGATCGCTAATCGTGGTGCCTGGGCAAGCACAGGAAGGCCTCGGGCTACTTACTCAGGGGCAAGCGGTACTGGGTGCTACTGGCGCCATTCTAAGTAGGGCGTTGCTGCTCACGTGGTTTGCTGAGGCCTACGCCATGCTCGGGCAGCCTGCTCAAGAACGAAACTATCTCGCGGAGGCTGTGCAGATCGTCGAGAGCACTGGGGAACGCTACCTCGAAGCCGAGCTGCTCTATCGGGTGCCCGGCGACCTGCTGAACGCCGCCGGCGATCAATCCGGGGCCGAGCAGCACTATCGTAAGGCCATTGCCGTTGCCGAGCAGCAGAGCGCGAAGCTCCTGCAATTGCGCGCGTCGACCAGCCTCGCCCGACTTTGGCGCAAACAGGGCAAACAGACCGAAGCCCGTGATCTGCTCTGCCCAATTTATGATTGGTTCACCGAAGGCTTCGATGCGCCGGACCTGAAGGAAGCCAGGGCGCTATTGGATGAACTCCAGTGAACTTCGGCCGCGGAAGCTCAGGAACCCGCTGCGAGCCGTGGCCAAGCGCAGGACACCTGCGGTCGCAGTCAGCACGAAACGGCATCCTTGCCCAACGCCTAGGTGGCGACGGCTGTGTCAAAGGCCCAGGGCGGCTCGGCGCCTGCGACGAAGGGGTAGGTATATTCCGAGGGTATCGTCTGGGCTTCATTCACCACACTCTGCAAGCCATCCCCCGCTGCATCCGCACCCACTGACAAAGCTTTAGGACCCATGAAATGCCCGACTATGTTGCCCATGCCACGACCGTTGGAGGCCGCAACGGCCATGTCGAGACCAGCGACGGGTTGCTGAAGGCCGACCTGTCAATTCCGAAAAGCATCGGGGGAGCCGGGAAGGCAGGCACCAGCAACCCCGAGCAGTTCTTCGCCGCCGGCTACTCAGCCTGCTTCGGCGGGTCGGTCGAATACGCGGCCCATCTGGAAAAGGTCAAGGCCGGTCCGGTCACGGTAACCGCCGATGTAACCTTGCACGTCAAGGATGCCGACTTCGGTCTCGCGGTGCATCTGAAGACTCACGTCGAGGGAGTTGACCGTGCCACCGCCGAGCGGCTGGTCGCCAGGGCGCATGACGAGATCTGCACTTATTCCAAGGCCACTCGCAACAACATTGAGGTGACCATCGAAGTCGTCTGACACGCGCCAACCTCACAACTCGGTCCATGGAACAGTCACAGCGGCAGGCACTGGAGCTTGAAACGGCTGGTCTGGCGTCGCCTGCGTCACTTCTGGGTAGATGACGCTTTGCCGTTTCGTTCCGACTTCACTGCGGGGACACCGCCGCGAGCGAAGACTGATCCATGGAGGGCGGCATGTCCGAAACGAAACCAAAGCGGGGACCCGGCCAGGACTGGGTCGATATCGTTCGAAAAAACGGATCATCCGAATTCGCGAAAGCCTTTTCGGACAAGGTTGTCCTCGACGCATCGGTTATGAACACTTCCTGCGTCGGCGTCGACGCGATCAGCGCGTTCTTCTCGGCGGCCAGCGGCATGTATGACCGGATCGCGTTCACCCATCAGACGACTGATGGCTTGAAAACCTATCTCGAGTGGGAGGGCCAGGCCTTCGGCATGGACGTCGCGGGCTCGACGACGCTCAGCAAGAACGCCTCCGGATTGATCGAAAGTATCCGACTTTACCACCGGCCGCTTCATATGGTCGTAAAGTTCTCCGCCGAGCTGGGACGGCGCTTGAAGGGGAAGGTCGACCCAGCGCTGTTCCAAGTCCCATCCGCCCCGGCCGCTGAGACACTGCGCAGTTAGCACCTCGTGGGAACACGGCCGCAGCGTCGGCGTCGCCGGCCGGCAGATTTACAACCTGTGTTGATCTACATCAAGGACGGCGGCCCCGCCCCAGCACACCCTGGCGGACAGGAGCTGATCGTGCCGCGATTGGCACGCAGCAAGACCGACCGGGAAATCCCGGCACGCGGAGGAACAAAATGAAATTCGCCAATCCGGCGCCGCTCGGCCTGACCGGCTTCGCCTTGACCACCTGGATGCTCAGCATGGTGAATGCCGGCTGGTTCACCGGAACCAGCGTGCCCCTGGTGCTGGCGAGCGCCTTCGCCTTCGGCGGCACGGCTCAGTTCGCCGCCGGTCTGATGGAGATGCCGCGCGGCAACAGCTTCGGCTGCGTCGCCTTCTGTGCCTACGGGGCGTTCTGGTGGAGTTTCGCCCTGCTGATCCAGTTCTACGCCGCGAACGTGCCCGCCGGCTTTATCGGCTGGTGGCTGGTCATGTGGGGCGTGTTCACCTTTACCATGTGGTTCGCGAGCCTGGCACTCAACCGCGCCGTCCAGCTCGTCTTCCTCGCGCTCTGGATAACCTTCTTCCTGCTCGGCTGCGCCGACTTGTTCGCGATGCCTTCGCTGCACCAGGCGGGCGGCTACACCGGCCTGCTCACCGCAGCGTTCGCCTTCTACCTGGCCGCCGCCGAAATAATCAACGAGACCCACGGCCGAGTGGTATTGCCGATCGGTGCGCCGGGCAGTGTCCCGCCCGTGCTTCGGACCCTGCCGGCCTGAGCACCACGCATCGGCGCCTCGCGTGAGGCGCCACCAGATGCTACATAGTCTTGCCAGTCTCCCGCCGACCGCCGCACTCACCGGACGGCGCCGCCGAACCAAGAAACAGGAGGGATCCAGCCCATGCCCGATACACAGCCCGTCGAAGCCCGGGTCTTCCCGGTCCGCCCAGAATTCGCGGCACAGGCTCGTGTGACCGCGCAGGGCTATCGCGACACCTACGACCGCGCCGCCCGCGACCCCGACGGGTTCTGGGCGGAGGAGGCAAAGCGCATCGCCTGGATCAAGCCGCCGACGCGGATCAAGAACACCTCGTTCCAGGGCGATGTTTCAATCAAGTGGTTCGAGGACGGCATCCTCAACGCCAGCGTATCATGCGTCGACCGTCACGTCGCAACCAACGGCGATGCCACGGCCATCATCTGGGAGGGCGACAATCCCAATGATAGCCGTCACGTCACCTACCGTGAACTGCACGACCAGGTCTGCCGGCTGGCGAACGGCATGAAGTCGCTGGGTGTGCGTCGCGGCGACGTGGTGACGATCTATTTGCCGATGGTGCCCGAGGCCGCTGTCGCCATGCTGGCCTGCACGCGGATCGGCGCGATCCATTCCGTGGTGTTCGGCGGCTTCTCGACTGACAGCCTCGCCAACCGCATTCAGGACTGCGGCTCGAAGCTGCTCATCACCGCCGACGAGGGCCGTCGCGGCGGCCGCAAGGTCCCCCTCAAGGTGAACGCCGACGCGGCCCTGGCGCACTGCCCCAGCGTCGCCTCGGTGATCGTCGTCAGCGTCACCGGCGCGGCGCTTCCGATGCACCCCGGCCGCGACCACGATTACACGGCGTTGCTGGCGGCGGCCTCGCCGGACTGTCCGCCGGAGCCGATGGGCGCCGAGGACCCGCTGTTCATACTCTATACTTCCGGCAGCACCGGCAAGCCGAAGGGTGTTCTGCACAGCACTGGCGGTTACATGGTCTGGGCCAGCTATACTCACGAGAAGGTCTTCGACTACCGTCCGGGCGAGGTCTACTGGTGCACCGCCGACGTAGGCTGGGTCACCGGCCACACCTATATCCTGTACGGTCCGCTGGCCAATGGCGCGACCACGCTGATGTTCGAGGGCATCCCGAACTATCCGGACAGCAGTCGTTTCTGGCAGGTCGTGGACAAGCACAAGGTCAACATCTTCTACACCGCCCCCACCGCGATCCGTTCGCTGATGCGCGAGGGTGAGGCGCCGGTGAAACGCACTTCCCGCGCATCGCTGCGCCTGCTCGGCAGCGTCGGTGAGCCGATCAATCCCGAGGCGTGGCTGTGGTATTACAATGTCATCGGCGACCAGCGCTGCCCGATCGTCGATACCTGGTGGCAGACCGAGACCGGCGGCATCCTGATCAGCCCGTTGCCGGGCGCGACGGCGCTGAAACCGGGCTCCGCGACTTTGCCGCTGCCCGGGGTGAAGCCACTGCTGGTCGACGGCGATGGCCAGGAACTCACCGGCGCGACCGAGGGGAACCTGTGCATCGCCGATAGCTGGCCCGGCCAGATGCGCACCGTCTATGGCGACCACGAACGCTTCGTGCAGACCTATTTCTCCACATTCAAAGGCCTTTACTTCACCGGCGACGGCGCTCGGCGCGATGCCGACGGATACTACTGGATCACCGGGCGGGTGGATGACGTGATCAACGTCTCCGGCCACCGCATGGGCACCGCCGAGGTCGAAAGCGCGCTGGTGGCGCACCCGAAAGTGGCCGAGGCGGCGGTGGTCGGCTTCCCGCATGACCTGAAGGGGCAGGGCATCTACGCCTACGTCACGCTGAATGCCGACGAGGAGCCGACCGAGGCGCTGCGCAAGGAGCTGATCGCATGGGTCCGCAAGGAGATCGGCCCGATCGCTTCACCCGACGCGATCCAGTGGGCGCCCGGTTTGCCGAAAACCCGCAGCGGAAAGATCATGCGGCGCATCCTGCGTAAGATCGCCGCCAACGAAACCGACGGGCTGGGCGATACCTCCACGCTGGCTGATCCAGGGGTGGTGACGGACCTGGTGGACAACCGGGTGCGGTAGAGACCCGCCACTTATTCGTTGTCTGGTTTCAGCGGCTTGTTGACCAGGCGCTACTGACCGATTTGATTGTCGGCGTGGATTTCCTCCAATCTGGCGTTGAGTTCGGCGCCGAGGAGAACGGCGTAGGCCGAGATGTAGAACCACATCATGACGCCCACCACGGCGCCGAGCGAGCCATAGGTGGCGCCGAACGCACCGATGCGGGCGATGTAGAATGAAAGTATCTCGGAGGCGATCAGCCACAATACGGTTGCCAGGGCGGCACCGGGCTTGATGCGAGGACGCGGCGGCGGAGTCCGCGACGGCCCGAAGCGATACAGCAAGACGATGGCGACGAAGAAGAACCCGATCAGCATGGCCATGCCGGCCATCTGAATCAGCTTACCGCCATGTTGCGACAGACCGAGGAAATCGATCGCCGGTTGCAACAGCAGCAGCACGGCGATGGCCATGATCGCGCACAGCACGGCGACCAGCGTCATCGACAGGCCGATAAACTGGAAGCGCAGAAATGGCCGCTGCTCGGTAACATCGTACGCGACGTTGACCGCCGACAGCACCGACTTGCTGCCAGTCGAGCTGCTCCAGAACGTCAACAGGAAGCTGATCAACAAACTGGCACTCAAGGTATGGGCCGGCTGGCTGATCAGTTGATGGATGCGATCCTCGATCAGGCCATATGCCGGCGCGGGCAGCAGACCGGACAACACCCCAAGCTGCTGCTCCGCCGTCGCTGGGTCGAGCACCATGCCGTAGACGGAAATCAGCATGCTGATGGCGGGGAACAGCGCCAGGGTGGCATAAAAGGCACAGCCCGCGGCGGCCAGCGACACCCGATCCGTCGTGCTGGCGCGGATCGTGCCGGTGGCCACGCTTTGCCATCCCGCTCGCCGCCTGGGTGGCCGATGTGCGGCCAGACCATGGGGCAGGCTATCCGGCAGACCTCCTGGTGACGCGTCCAAAATCGCTGATCCCTCCGACCCTTGACCCATGTGGCGATGCCGCCGCGAATTTTGACCCCACCGCACATTCCCTATTGCGTGGGGGGGTGGGGGGTCCTATGTGGCCCACACGCAGCAACGCACGTGCCTCTGGCCCTCTGTGGTTACGCAACGACGTCAAGCGTTCTGGCAATCGTTTGGTCGCTGGTTCGTTCGACCGTTTCGTCAACTACGCTCATCGCCTTGACAGGTGAGCGTCCAATAGAGGGAGGCCCGGTGCGATGACCCCGAAGATCGCCCGATTCCTGGCCCAGCATCAGCCGGCGACGCCGTGTCTTGTGCTGGACATTGACCGCGTGGAGGAGAACTTCCGCGCGCTCCACAATGCGCTGCCGCTTGCGCGCATCTACTATGCCGTCAAGGCCAATCCCGCCCGGCAAGTGCTGGAGCGGCTGGTCGGCTTGTCGAGCTATTTCGATGCCGCCAGTATCGAGGAAGTGAACGCTTGCCTCGACGCCGGAGCCCGTCCGGAAGCGATCAGCTTTGGCAACACCATCAAGAAAGTGTCGGCGATCCGCCAGGCGCATCAGCGCGGCGTGACCATGTTCGCGTTTGATTCGCGGGAGGAACTGGAGAAGCTGGCGGCGCATGCCCCTGGCGCGCGGGTCTATTGCCGTGTTCTGGTCGAGAACAAGGGAGCCGACTGGCCGCTGTCGCGCAAATTCGGCACCACGATCGAGACCGCCAGGGAGTTGATGATCCGAGCTGGCGATCTCGGACTGGACCCGTACGGCCTGTCATTCCATGTCGGCAGCCAGCAGACCACGACGCGCGCCTACGAGATCGCCGTCGGCCGTGTCGCAATGCTGTTCACAGACCTGACCGAGGCCGGCATCAACCTGCGGATGATGAACCTGGGCGGCGGTTTCCCCACGCGGTATCGTGACGACGTGCCCGAGATCGAGCAGTTCAGTCAGGCGATCATGAACGCGATGACCGATCATTTCGGCAACGCGCTGCCGGAGATCGTGATCGAGCCGGGCCGCTTCATCGTTGGTGACGCCGGGCTGGTCTCGGCCGAGGTCGTGCTGGTCAGTCAGCGCGACCGTAACGATCCGGTGCGATGGGTGTATCTGGACATCGGCCGGTTTGGTGGTCTGGCTGAGACCGAAGGTGAGTCCATCAAGTATCGGATCACGACTCCGCACGACGGATCGTTGATGGGCCCGGTGGCGATCGCTGGCCCGACCTGCGACGGTGCGGACATCCTGTATGAGAAGTCGCACTATCGGCTGCCGATGGCGTTGACCTGCGGCGACCGCGTGGAGCTGTTGTCCACCGGCGCCTATGTCACGACCTATGCGAGCACGAAGTTCAATGGATTCGCACCGCTGTCGGAATATTACGTGTGATGACCAACGGAGCTTAGCGCTGGCCCACCGTCCTCAAGCCCGGCGAAGGCGTGGTCGGGTGACGACACCTTGAGAGCCTCGGATACTACACTTCGACCTCGATGCAGACGGGGACGTGGTCGGATGCCTGAGGCCAGTCGCGGGCTTCCTTCAGGATGGTCTGACGTTTCAGGGCCGGTCCGAAGTCGGGCGTGACCCAGATATGATCCAAACGGCGGCCGCGGTCCGAGGCTCGCCAGTCCCGGTTGCGGTATGACCACCAGGAATACAGCTTGCGGTCAGGCGGAACGAAGTGCCGCACGGCGTCGATGAAGCCGGTGGCCAACCAGGCATCAAGTCCCTCGGTCTCTGGCGGCGTATGGCTGACAACATCCAGCAGTTGCCGGTGGCTCCAGACGTCGTGCTCCAGCGGCGCGATATTCAGATCGCCGACCAGGACGGTCCGTGACAGATCAGGGCGGGCCGCGAACCACGACCGGGCTTCAGCGATGAAATCCAGCTTGTGGCCGTACTTCGGGTTCTGCGCGCGATCCGGCACGTCGCCGCCGGCCGGGACGTAGAAATTATGCAGTTCGATCGGTCCGCCCGATGTCGCGATACGCGCCGCCACGTGCCGGCAGTCACCCTTGCCGCACCAGTCGGGTGCCGCGTCGTGCACCTCCAGCGGCAACCGCGACAGTATCGCGACGCCGTTATAGCCCTTCATGCCGCGAAACACGGTGTGCGGGTAGCCCAGCGGCTGCAACCCGTCGGCTGGAAACAGCAAGTCGGGGACTTTGGTTTCCTGCAGGCAGATGACGTCAGGCTCCAGTGCCTCGACCAGGCGATACAGCAAACCGACCCGTAGGCGCAGCGAGTTGATGTTCCAGGTCGCCACACGCAGAACTGGCATCAGACGATGCGAGTCCGAACCGTGCCGACGCCTTCCACGACTCCCTCCAGCAGATCACCCCGCTCCACGGCGGCGACATTTTCCGGCGTGCCGGTGAAAATCAGATCTCCGGGCGCCAGCTTCACCAAGCCGGACAGGTAAGCGATCGTCTCCGGCACGCTCCAGATCATCTTCGACAGATCGGAGGTCTGGCGCACGCGGCCGTTCACCTTGAGCTCGATCAGGCCGCTCGCGGGATGGCCGATCCTGGCCGCGGGCACCATGAGGCCGATCGGCGCCGAGTGGTCGAAACCCTTGCCCATGTCCCAGGGTTTTCCTTCTTTCTTCGCGGCATTCTGCAGGTCCCGGCGGGTCATATCCAGGCCAGCCGCATAGCCCCACACATGGGTCAACGCATCCAACTCGGCGATATCCGCCCCGCCCTCGCCGATCGCGACGACCAGTTCCATTTCGTGGTGGAGTTGGCTGCTGCGCGGCGGGTAGGGCATGTCGGCGCCGTCGAGCAGCAAGGCGTCGGCCGGCTTCATGAAGAAGAATGGCGGTTCCCGATCGGGATCGCTGCCCATCTCCCGCGCGTGTTCGGCGTAGTTGCGGCCGACGCAAAACACCCGCCTGACCGGAAAACCGCCGCCGCCCGCGACGGGCACGGAGGCGACGGGCGGGGGGGAGATCACGTATTCAGCCATGCGGATGTGCCTCGCTGTGGGTCAGTTTCCCGGGTCGGATCGGACCCAGGGACAGCCGGACATAAGCGAAAGCGGCGGGTCAGGCAACGGCAAGCGCAACGGCACGACCGCGGAGAATTGTATATAAAAACATATATTATGCCGGGGCATGGGGCATCGAACGATGCGCGGGACGAGTTGGGAGTGGTCGCCGGGAAGCCCGTGGACCCGGTCGGCAATCCGAACTACTGTTGCGCTCAGCCACCGTCCGCCGGCGGGCAATCTTGGCGGAAGGCGGAAGTGGCTGGCGAGAACGCAAGAGGGCACACCAACCCATGATCCGACGCCGCTTCATCCGTCTCGCGTTCGCCGCGGCCGCAGCCATAGGTTTTGTCATCCCGCTCCAGGGTCAAGCGCAGGACTGGAAATCCCACGTCAAGGAGTTTCGCCTAGGGTTGCTTGGCGGCGAGAACACCCAGGACCGGCTGGCCCGATATGACGGTTTTCAGCGCTTGCTGCAGCAGACGCTTGGCGTCCCGGTGAAGCTGTTTCCCGCCGCCGACTATGCCGGCGTGATGCAGGCCATCGCGGCGGGGCAGCTTGAAGCGGCTGAATTCGGCCCCTCGGCTTTCGCCGGAGCCTGGCTCGACTGCAAATGCATCGAACCGGTGGTCATTCCGCGGGAGCAAGACGGAACGATCTCCTACATCTCGGTCATGGTGGTCCGAAAAGACTCTGGTATCACCTCAATCGAGCAGATGAAGGGACACTCACTGGCCTGGGCCGATCCGAACTCCACGTCCGGCTACCTGATCCCCAGCGCGACGCTGAAACAACAGGGCATTGACCTGGCCGACGGGGCATACTTCTCCCGCACGGGCTTCGCCGGCGGCCACGAGCAGGGTGTGGTCGCCGTGCTGAACAAGCAGTTCGATGCATGTGTGACGTGGACCACCGGCCAGGGCGACATTGCCGAGGGTTACTCACGCGGCAACCTGCGCACCATGGTCGACCACGGCATGCTGAAGATGTCCGATGTCGCGATCATCTGGCAATCCGGCAAAATTCCGAACGGGCCGTGGGCGATTCGCAGCGACCTGCCAGCCGACCTGAAGAAGGAATTCGCCGACTTCATGATGGACCTGCCGAAGTCGCACAAGGACGTCTTCGACACCTTGGAGCGAGGTGGCGGCGTTGGCTATGTCCCCGCCACAATGGACCTTTACAAGGACATCATCGGGCTGCGTCAATCCGAGCGCCACGGCAGCCGGTCCTAGTCCGGGTCTGAGGGCTCGGTTTGCGCCGTGACCGCGCTTCCGCCGGGGATGCAGCCGAAGTCTCCGGCTCACGCCCGGTCGATGATGCGTCCTATGTTTTGTTCCGGCAGCGCTTCGGCGCGCTGCGGCGCAAGCGGCAGGCTGAAACGATACTGACCTTTGTCGTGGTCATACTTCTGTTTATTGTTTCGGCTGCATGGACCGATTTCCTGCCGTCCCAGGTGGTCGCCGGCATCCCGCGCATCGGCGAATACTTCGGCAAGCTGTTCTCCATTGAACCCACAAATGGGGCCGATCCGGTGGCGGTGCTTGCGTTGCCGCATCTGTTCGGTGGCGTCAAGCAACCACAATCGATCGCTTACTGGTTCTACCGCATCAACGTCTACGGCGCGCTGTTGTGGCAGACCGT
Source organism: uncultured Alphaproteobacteria bacterium (assembly GCA_963758415.1). Classification (GTDB taxonomy): domain Bacteria; phylum Pseudomonadota; class Alphaproteobacteria; order Acetobacterales; family Acetobacteraceae; genus Rhodopila. The sequence continues at coordinate 109,865 of CAVWVL010000005.1, forward strand.
GCAGATGGCGATCCTGGCGACAGCGATCGGGTTCGCCGCGGCGGTGGCGCTATGCTTCCCGGCGACGAGGCCTCTGGTGGGAAGCCGCGTCGTGGTGTTTTTCTCTCGTCGCCTGCTGGAAATTTTCCGCGGGGTCCCGCAGGTCGTGCTGGCCTTCATTCTGGTCTGGCCGTTCGGCATCGGTCCGCTGGCAGGCATCCTGGCCATCGCCTGCCACACCACCGGCGCACTGGGAAAACTGTTTGTCGAACTCAACGAGAATACCGACATGCGGCCGGTCGAGGGAATCAAAGCTGTCGGCGGGGCCTGGCTCGCGCAGATCCGTTACGGTGTGATACCCAATGTGTGGCCCGGTTTCCTCAGCTACGCACTGTTGCGGTTTGAGATCAATGTGCGGTCTTCGACGATCATCGGCTTCGTCGGCGCGGGTGGCATCGGCCAGGAGCTCAAGCGGGTGATCGGCTTCAATATCTATGAGGAGGTCAGTGCGATCGTCGTCCTGATCCTGCTGATCGTAGTCGCCATCGACCTGCTTTCGGAACAGGTCCGCCATCGATTTATCGGGGCGGTGGCTGGAGCCCCGACGTGAGCTTCGGAACTACCGGTCAACCGGTTCGCCTGGCTACGCTCGATGCCGCGGCGATCGCGATCGAGCGTGCCCGTCATCCGGAGGCGTTTCGTTTCGGCGGAACATGGCGGTGGCTGCTGGGTTTGGCGTTGCTGGTCTATCTGCTTTATCTGACCTGGCTGTTCGACCTTGGCCGTGTCCTGAGCGGTCTGCCACGCCTGTGGGTGATCGTCCGGCTGATGCTCGACTGGTCGCATTTCAGCGACTGGGATCATGCCGAATTGTGGCGATCGATGCTGGAAACCGTTGCTATGTCGTATCTTGGGACCATGCTCGCGGTGGTGTTCGCGGTGCCGCTGGGGTTCCTGGGGGCGCGCAACGTCATTCCGTATGCAATGTTCCGCTTTCTTACGCGCCGGCTGTTCGACGGCCTGCGCGGCCTCGATCAACTGATCTGGGCGCTCATCTTCGTCCGCGCCATGGGGCTCGGTCCCATCGCCGGCATCCTGGCCATCGCCGTGGCCGAGACCGGGGTGCTGGCAAAATTGTTCGCCGAGGCGATCGAAAATATCGATCCTCGTCCGGTGGAGGGTATCACCTCGGTTGGTGCCGGCCCGGTCGCCCTGTTGCGCTACGCCGTGCTGCCGCAGGTGCTGCCGCTGATGATCAGCCAAACGCTGTACGCAATCGAATCGAACTCGCGAGAGGCCACGATCCTGGGCCTGGTCGGCGCCGGCGGGATCGGCTTGCGGTTGTCCGAACGCATCCAGATCAACGCCTGGGATCAGGTGGCATACGTGATCGTGCTGATCCTGATCTCCGTCGCCGCGATCGATACGGTGTCGAGATATCTGCGGATGCGACTGATCGGCGCGACGAACAGCTAACGGCTGTCGCGGGCGCGCTTGCCCGACCGAGCCTGCCATGGGAGCATCGCACGGATGGCTTTGCCGCATCGGGAGGAGACAAGAATGATCGAGGAGGTTCGTGATATCGCCACCCGTGCCGGGGCGATGGAGACGTTCATCTGCCACCCCGAACGCAATTCCCCGCATCCTCCGGTTTTGATGTTGATGGACGCTCCGGGTATCCGTGAGGAGCTCTACGATATGGCCCGCCGCCTCGCTACGGTGGGATACTACGTGCTGCTGCCAAACCTTTATTACCGAGCCGGAAGAGATACCAAGTACGGTCCCGATGTCACCACCAAGGGCAGCGCCGAACAGGCGCGGATGCGGGTGGTCCGCACCAAGATGACGATTCCCCCGGTGATGGATGACGTCGCCGACATGCTCGGATTTATCGACACTCAGCCGGCTGCGAAATCGGGCCCGGTCGGAACGCATGGCTACTGCATGAGTGGCCCCTACGCCCTGGCCGCCGCAGCGCGCTACCCCGACCGCATCGCCGCCGCTGCCTCCTTCTATGGCACGTGGCTGGTCAGCGACGCGGTGGAAAGCCCGCATCTGAACCTGGCGCGCGCCCAGGGCGAACTCTATATCGCCTGCGCAGAACACGATGAACTCGCGCCCCTGCCGATGGTAGCCGAGTTGAAGGGGCTGTTCGAGAAGTCGGGGAACAGCGGGGAGCTGGAGATGTATCCCGCGGTGCACCACGGCTTCGCTTTCCCGCAACGCTGGTGCTACGACAGACCGGCGGCGGAACGACACTGGGAGCGGCTGATCGCACTGTATCGCTGCCGCCTGGGGTAATCGAAACTCCTCAGCTAGCCAGGCGCCCTGCCCTTCGTTCCGGCGACGCGTTGTTCGGTGCGCTCCCGCGAATCCAGCAGTAAAACGTCGTGCATCAGCGCATGTCGCGGCAGCGATACGCGGCATACCGCGCGAAATGAACAGATGTGTGCGCGGGGCCACAGATCAGTGCTTGATCGCCAGTCTAAACCGACAGGAGCGAAGCTGAAGAAGTCCACCTCCAGGGGGAAATGCCCGTGACTGAAACTGTAAGCGATCGCACAGTCGTTACTCTGCTCCCCGCCGCGGGCCAGGCCGCGAAAGAAGACCTCTCGGATGTTATCCCGACCCAGCCGGCATCCGAGCAAAATCGGAGTGTGGACAATCCTGCCGACATGACCTCGGACGGGATCGCTGGCCATCAGCCGGAGCCTCCGCGGCAGCCCGATCCTCCGCCGCTGGACAGTCAGCCTCCATTCAGGCTCGCGGCTGTCCAAATTGGCCAACAGGATGGTCGCGGACAGAAAATCACCCACATCTACATCGCACAGGGGACTGAATACGCGATCTACCAGGCCGGAGAGGTGATGGTCCAATTCTCCGACGATCCCACCAAAGTAAGCGCCCAAAGAAAGTCGCTCCTTGCTGTCAGCTCGGCTCGGGCAGAGGTCAATTTCCTTCTTGAAGGCCTAGACTGTCGCGAAATCGGGGATCGGCAACTTGCCTATGGCCTTCAACTGGCCTTGGATGGTAACGCGGATGGCGCGGCGAAGACAATCGCGGCGGCCAAAGCCACAGTATTGCTGAAACGCGCCTCGCGTGGGCGTTTTCAGTATCTGAAGTGGAGTTTCGCCGAGGCGGCGGTTCTGATCGGCCTGCTTTTCGTGGCGAATCGTTTCTATCCTTTTCCGGATCCGTCCGTCAATCTCTGGCTGGCCGCAAAGGCCGGGGTGGTTGGCGCGGTGTTTTCAATTGCGCTGGCAATCCGAGGAAGAACAGTTGCTCTTGATACGGACTTGCTTGACAATGTCACCGATGGCAGTCTTCGGCTTGTCATCGGAGTCATCTCCGCCGGGGTCCTGCTGCTGCTGTTTACATGCGGTATGGTTCCGAGCTTGAAGATCGGCGACGCTGATTTCAGAGCTGCCGTCCTGACCTGGCAGATGGTGTTGGTCATTGGGTTTCTTGGCGGTTTCCTGGAGCGGCTTGTTCCGGATCTCCTGGAACGGCGAGGCGCCCAGGGCGGTGGTGGCACGGTTGCCAGCACGGCCGGCGTGTCGAACGGATGACTCCCGGAAACCATCGATCTGGATTGCATCGCTCGCGGTTCAAGCCGCGACCGTGCTCGCGATGCGCTCCCGCAGTGCGGGCAGCGTAGCCTCGATCGCGGCGCCGAGTGCGTCGGCAATGACCGGTGTGTCCGGGGCGTCTGATCGTGTAGCCCGTTCAAAGTTGCTGCCTGAAGCGGCGAGGCGCGCGAAACCGAACATGCCGGCGCCCCCGGCGAGGTTATGCGCCGCCTCGGCAAATTCATTGCCGCTGAGTCTCGGACCCTGTTTTTTACGCAGTTCGCCCAACAGGGCCTCCCCATCGTTGGCGATGGTTCGCAGATGAGCGATGACCGCCATCGGTGCCAGGACGTTAGCAGTGCGATCGAACGCAAGCGGGTCGAAAATCTGCAACTCAGTGCCCGCGACCGGGATGGCCAGGGCCACCGGGGTGGCTTCACGAGTGGGAGTTTCGTTTGGAGACCGCGCTGCGTTTACCGCGCGCGCCACAGCGGCAAGCAGCGTGGCCAGGTTAAAGGGCTTGGACAGGTGGCCGTCCATGCCCGCGGCACGGCACTCCTCCACCTGCTCGGTAAAGGCATGGGCGGTCGACGCAATGATCGGCACTCGCCCGCGTCCACCCTCCAGCGCGCGGATGCGGCGTGTCGCTTCGAGTCCGTCCATTTCCGGCATGCGCACATCCATCAGGACGACGTCGAAGTCTGTGTTCGAGACCGCGGTAATCGCCTCCGCCCCGCTTTCGACGCAGGTGACCGTGTGGCCCGCCGCGCGCAGCAGAGCGTCCGCGACGTCACAACTCATCAGGACATCGTCGACGACCAGCAGGTGCAGTGGGCGCGCCGGGATCGGTTTGGCCTCCGGCATCTCTGCTGTGTTCGCGACAGGCGGGGCGACGGATCGTGGCCTAACGTCGGCGCTCAGCGGCAGTTCCAGCCAGAACACGCTGCCGCCGCCAGGATTGTCCGCGTAGCCGATCATTCCACCCATCAACTGCACGAGTTCGGGCGGAAAGGGCGAGACCCAGCCCCGAGCCTTCGATCCCGCTGTTGGCTTCGGCGCTGAGCCGCTCAAAGGACTTGAACAACTTGTCGCGGTGGCTGCCCTCGATCCCCGGGCCGGTATCGGCCACTTCCAGACGAACGCACCCGGTCAGTTTCGTCTGCCGCACTTCGACCGATCCGGCTGGGGTGAACTTGACCGCGTTGCCGAGCAGATTGATCAACACCTGTCGCAGCCGCGTCGGATCGGCGAGGACTCGCAGCGGTGGAGCGGGCGCCAGAACCAAGGCGAGCCCCTTCGCCTTCGCCACCGGACTGACCACATCGACACAGTCTTGGACAAGGTCGAGCAGTTCGACGCTGACCGGCCGCAGGTCCATCTGTTCGGCTTCGATCTGCGACATATCGAGCACGGCGTTGATCGTGCCGAGTAAATACTGTCCCGCTGCCCTTATGGCCTCCACTCGCTCCAACTGAGCCGGCTTAAGGCTCCCTTCCAGACCCAGCAATTCTACATAACCAAGAATGCCGTGCAGCGGCGTGCGCAACTCATGCGTTATCCCGGAAAGGAAGCGCGACTTGGCCCGGTTCGCTTGCTCCGCATGATCGCGTGCCTGGACAAGCACCCGGCTTAGCTCCTCGCGCTGCGCCTTTTCCGCCCGCTGTTTGGTGATGTCCATTGTCACCTTGACGAAGCCGCGCAGCGTGCCATCGGCTCGGCGCACCGCGTCGATCGCGACATGTGCCTCGAAGCGGCTGCCATCCTTGCGGATTCGCCAACCATCGCCAGCGTAATGGCCCCTGGCGCGGGCAATCGCCAGCACGCGCGCCGGTTCACTACTGGCTTCCGGCGGGAAGAACATCGCAAAGTTTACCCCGATGACCTCCGCATCGGCATAACCCATGATCCGCTCGGCGCCGGTGTTCCAGGTTTCGATGATTCCGTCTGGGTCAAGCAAATAGAGGGCTTCGGTGACATTGCTGTGCAGCAACAGACGGGACCGTTCCTCACTCTCGGAAAGCCGTTCCTGCGATGCCCTGGTGTGCCGCGCCTGTCGAATCAGGAACAGCCCGAGCATCGCGACGCCACCGGCCATAGCGGCGGCGGCCAACATGTGGATCGACGCGTCGTGTCGCCAGCCGGCGAGCGCCTGGTCCTTCGACATCGTTGCCACAACGACCAGCGGATATCGGTCGCTTCCGCGATAGCCGGCGAGGCGCGCGATGCCGTCGACGGCGCCGATCGCCTCGTAGCTCCCGGCGAGATGCTCGCTCAGCTCGCTGAACAGCCTCGCGTTGGGAAAAGCCCGGCCCATCGTCTGTTCGTTCCACGGATGACTCGCAAGCACGACTCCTTGTGTCGTGCCGAGGATGATCAGACCGCCCGGGCCGAGTTCGATCGCGGCATAGCGATCGACGAAGAAAGAAGCGTCGATGATTGCCACCACGACTCCGGCGAAACTGCCGTCCGCGGACTGAAAGCGGCGGGACACGGTGAGAATCCACCGCCCGGTGACGCGGCTTTTGATCGGAGGGCCGATGAATGCGGCGCGACTTGGATCATCTCGGTGATGGCGAAAGTACTCAAGGTCGGCATTGTTGTCGCCCGTGGCCGGTCGCGAACTGGCGAGCCAGCGACCATCCTCGCCGATTATAGTGATGTCGCGGACGCCGGCGTGCTCGCCGACCGTTGTGACAAGCAACGACCTGAGGCGCGCGAGAGAAGCGGGCGCGGTGCCGTCAACCTCCAGGCGCTCGACCACGCCGAGGAGATTGCTCTTGGCAATGGCGATCGTGTCGTCGGCCTCGCTCGAAAGCGAACTCGCCAGGTTGGCAAGGAACCCTCTGGTTTCGCGCAACTGTTCGGAACGCGCCCTCAACTCGCTCCACACCTGAAGTCCGATCATCAACAGGCAGGCGGCCGCTACGAAGGTGGCAGCCCGATGCGGCAAGGAGTTACTCACTTGCGCGTCGGGCTCGATTGCAGCCGTCCGCCGCGACCCGGTGGCATCCGTTATCGCAGCTCTGTCGGAGCGCAGGCGAGGCCGCCGCCGAGTCAAGATCATCAGGTTCCGCTCGCTAAGCGGAGTCTGCCAAGGTGTGCTCACCAGCGCAGATACACTTGAGAGCGATCATCTGAACTCATCCAGGATAGGGCGTCGGCTCGACGGGGCGGACCAGATAATCATCGGCCTCGAGGCGGGCCGGAGCAGTAAGATAAAGCAAAGACCTTAACAAAGTGTGAACAAGGGAGAATCTATCCGCGCCGCGCGTTCCGGCGACGTCGCGGGCGGGCCGTCACCAGCCATGTTCGCCATGCTACCTATCATTGGCCCCCTGCCAAAGTTCCGCGACAGCTCTGATGGTCACGGACGACATCAACCGGGGCGCCCCAACGCCGGCGCCTTATGCCCGGGAACCCGGCGCGCCGAGGGTAAGATTTAACCGATCATTAAGCCGTTCCATGCCAAGCACTTCCCTGGAAGCACAGGGCGCAGCAATGAACATCCTCAGCCGCTTGAGATTGCGCGCCAAGCTGGCGCTGCTCCTGGTGCTGTCGACCCTGGCGCTGGTGGCCTCGATCGGGGTGGCAGCGTCGATAATGCATCGGCGTATGATCAACGACCGGCTCGACAAGCTCACCGCCATGGTGCAGTCGGCAAGGGGGCTGGCACAGTCACTCGAAGCCGAAGTGCAAGCACACACTTTGACCCGGGATGCGGCCCTGGAACGCATGCGCAATGACATCCACGGCATACACTTCGACCATGGCACCGGCTATATCGGCGCCATGACCGAGGATGGCCTGTTCTCGATGCACGGCGTGAGTCCGGAACTGGAGGGCAAGCCGGCGCCGGTCGATCCGGTCAGTGGAAAGTCCCTCATAACCCTGGCCAACGAAGCCCTAACCGCCTCGGATGACGGGGTGATCTCCTACATGTTTCCCAAGCCCGGACAGGAACGGGTGCAGCCCAAAATATCGGCTCTGGCCCGCTTCGCCCCGTGGCGAACGATATTCTTCTCCGGCGCCTATACCGACGATCTGGACGCCGACTTTCGTTCAGTATTGTTCCGCCTGGCAGCGATCGGGGGCGCCATTCTTCTCGTCACCCTGACTTGCGCGTGGCTGATCAACCACGACATCAGCGGCTCGCTCGGCGGATTGCGGCTCGCCATGGCGGCACTGTCCAAGGGCGACCTGGCGACGGCCATTCCCGGTGCTGACCGGCATGATGAGGTTGGCCTGATGGCCGCCTCGGTTCTCGTGTTCAAGGACCACATGCTGAAGGCGGAGCGGCTGGGCTCGGAACAGATGCAGGAGCGTGAACGCGCGGAACGGGCAAAACGTGCCGCTCTGATCGCGATGGCGGAGCGGGTCGAAACCGAGGCCAAGCAGGCCGTGCGGGAAGTCGGCCGACGCGCCAGCCTGATGGCCGAGAATGCCAGCAGCCTGTCAGGCTCGGCCAGCAACACCGGCACCTCGGCCAGGAGCGCGGCCACAGCCGCGGCGCTGGTGTCCGGCAATGCACAGACTGTGGCGAGCGCGGCCGAGGAACTTACCGCCTCCATCCATGAGATCAGCATTCAGGTCAGCCACTCCACCATGGTCGTCGAGCGGGCCGTCGAAGCCGCTCGCACGACGCACCAGACGATGGAGACGCTGAACGAGCATGTCGGACGCATTGGCGCGGTGGCGGACATGATCAGCGCGATCGCCGGCAGGACCAACCTACTGGCGCTGAACGCGACCATCGAGGCGGCGCGGGCCGGTGACGCCGGCAAGGGCTTCGCGGTGGTTGCCAGCGAGGTAAAGCAACTTGCCACTCAAACGGCCCGTTCAACCGAGGAGATCACCCGCCATATCGCCGAGGTGCGTGCTGCGACCGTGGCCTCGGTCACGGCGGTCGACCACATCGAGCAAACCATTAGCCAGGTCAACGCGATCGCCGGCTCGATCGCCGCCGCCGTGGAGGAGCAGGGAGCGGCGACGCAGGAAATCGCGCGCAACGTGGCCCAAACGGCATCGGCGGCCAACGAAATGACCGAGCGTATCGTTGAGGTATCGGCCGAGGCCGAGATGACCGGCAAGCAAGCAGTGGAGGTGCGGGAGAATACCGCCGGCCTGGACACCGCGGTGCAGGACTTGTCGCGCTCGATCATCCACGCCGTTCGCACCTCGACGACCGAAGTCGACCGCCGGCAAGACCGCCGCCGCCCTTGCCTGATCGAAGCGACCTTGAGTTGCGACGGGCAGGCGGACAGTGCGTCGATCCACGACATTTCCGAACATGGATGTCGGGCGACCGTCACCCAGAAATATCACGCCGGACAGCACCTTGCCATCGAGAGCGCGAGTTTCGGCAGTCGGTTGCAAGGCACTGTCGTCGAGCAGGTCGAGGACACCGTGCACCTCACGTTCGCCGGCGACGGGATGCAAGCGAGGGAGGTCGATCGGGTCAGCCTGGCGACCATCGCGGAACTGGTGAAGTTGACGAAGGACGACCACCTGCTCTTTGTCAAACGGGTGGCCGACGCGGTGGCGGCACGCGAGGCGATGTCGCCGGATAGCCTGGCGACGCATCATCGCTGTCGTCTAGGACGCTGGTACGACTCAGTTGCTGACCCCGAGACATTGGCACTGTCGTCGTTTCACACGATGCTGGGGCCCCATACCGGCGTGCATGGCGCCGCACGCAACGCGCTTGCCGCGAATGCCGAGGGCGACGCGACCATGGCCCAGCGCTGCGTGGCGGAGATGCGGCAAGCCTCGGAACGTGTCCTGCATTGTCTCGATGAATTCGGCCGCGAGTACCCAATGACGTTCGCGCAACATCGCGATGGTCGAGGGGAAGCCGTCGCCGCATGAATCCGCCACGCCAGCAGGCTGCCACGACAAACAGAGATGCCCCGGGGAGGGAACCGGGATGTCCCGGCCCGGTCCACTTGCCGGCCCGATCTCAAGAATGCGCGGCGCCGCTCACCCTACTCGCCGCCGATCCGAGCGCCCTTCTCCGCGACGGAACGTTTCATCAGCAGCACGACAAACACCAGCGCGACCATCACGACGGCCAGCACCCAGAACACATCGAAGTAGGCAAGCGCCGACGCCTGCTGCTGGCGCAGACTTGCCAACGCCTGCAAGGCCAGTTGCCGCGCGGCGGCCGGATCACCGGTCTGCCGCAGGAATGGCCCGGCAGCCTGATCGAGGAACGATCCCGCCGCCGGGTTGAACGGATCGAGCCATTCGCCAAGACGCAGGCTATGGAACTGGTCACGGCGCTCCTGCACCGTCTGGGCCAGCGAGGTCCCCACGCTGCCGCCCTCGTTGCGCAGCAGGCTCAATAGGCCGACCGCCGCCCCACGCAGCGCGACCGGCGTATAGAGGTAAGCCGCCACGTTCGCCGGGGCGAAGCACATCGCGATGCCGATGATCAGCACCACCCGCGGCCAGACCGCCTGCCCCGGACTGATGTCCAGGTTCATCAGCGACATCCAGTAACTCCCCGCGGCCATGGTCAGCAGACCCGCGACGATCACCCACCGCGCATCGGTTCCACGACCGAGCGCGCGCCCCACGAACGGCATGGTGATGACGGCAAAGATGCCGGCCGGCGACATGACCAGCCCGGCGCTCAATGCATCATAGCCGAACAGCGTCTGCAGCAGGGCAGGCAATGACGTGCTGGAGGCGTACAGCACGGCGTAGGCGCAAAAGATGATGATGCAGCAGGCGGCGAAGTTTCTTTCACGCAACGGACGGAAGTTGACCACGGGATTTGGATGGCGGAGTTCCCAGACGACCAGCCCGGCCAAGCCGACGGCAAACAATATGATCAACGTTTGCACACGCCAGGACGGGTCGCCCAGCCAGTCCCACTCCTGGCCCTTGCTGAGAGCCACCTCCCAACAGACGATGACGATGACCAGCAGCGACAGGCCAACGCCGTCAAAGCTGAACGGTCGCTTACGCAACTCCGTGCGCTGGGCCACCAGGTAGTCGGGATCCCGGAGTGTGATGGCGCAGGCGCCCAGGGCCAGTATGCCGACGGGGACGTTGATCAGGAACACCCAACGCCAGGAGTAGCTGTCGGTGATCCAGCCGCCAAGCGTCGGGCCGACGATGGGCGCGATCAGCGCGGCCAGGCCGAACAGCGTCATCGCCATGCCTTGCCGCTCGGGTGGGAAGGCGTCCAGCAGCACGCCCTGGCTCGATGGCTGCAGCCCGCCGCCGGCAAGACCCTGGAGCACGCGAAACAGGATCAGTTGGCCGAGGCCGGTGGCCATGCCGCACAACCCCGAGGCGAGAGTAAACACGGCGATCGACAGCAGAAAGTAGTTGCGGCGGCCCAGGCGTGCGATCAGCCAGCCGGTGATGGGCAGGATGATCGCGTTGGCGGCGAGATAGCTGGTGATGACCCATTCGCCGTCATCAACCGTAGCCGACAGGCCGCCCGCGATATAGCGCAGCGCCACGACCGCGATCGTGGTGTCGAGCACCTCCATGAAGGTCGGCACCACGACAACAGCAGCGACGACCCAGGGGTTGATCGCCGCGCCGGATCGGGCATTCAGGGGCGCCGCCGACGCGACCGCGCCGGTCATTGTCGGCGGCCCGACGCGCTGGCGGTTGGTCCAGGGCTCGGAGATGTCGGCACATCGGTCCGGGGCAGATTGGTCTGGAGAAACTTCCCGGCATCGGGCCCGGTCGGTGGCTTTTTGAGATCGACGTAGGGAACCACCGATGTGCCGATGAACAGAGGCGTTTTATCGGGATCGTAATCGACGAGGTCGATCCGGACCGGCAACCGCTGGACCACCTTGACGAAATTGCCCGTGGCGTTCTCCGGCGGCAACAGTGCCAGGGTCGATCCGGTTCCCATGGTGAAGCCGGCGACCCGGCCCTCGAAGCTTTGCGTCCCGCCGTACATGTCAACGCGCAGATCGACAGGCTGCCCGATGCGCAGGTCGCGCAACTGCGTTTCCTTGAAGTTGGCGTCGATCCAGATTTCGCTGAGCGAGCGAACCGCCATCAGGTTCTGGCCGACCTGAACGAAGTTGCCCGGATTGACGTTGCGCCGCGTCACGACGCCGTCGATCTCCGCGATGATGTCGCAGTAACGCAGATCCAGTTCGGCCTGCTCGAGATCACGCCTCGCGGCCTCCAGTTTCGCCTCGGCTTGCTTCACGGCTGGAGCATTGGCGGTGAACCGGTCGAACGTGGTATCGACGTCGCCCAGTTTATAGAACTGATCGAGCATCGCTTTCGGTCCCTGGTCGAACGAGTGCACGATGCCTAGCTGGGCCGCGCTTTGAATGAGCGCGGCTTGCGCCTCGAGGACGGACGAAAAGGTCTCGTCGAGGTCGGGAGGCACCTGACCCAGGTCGTCGCCCCCAACCAGTTGCGCCGGCAGCCCCAGCGAGGCGCGGATTTGGTAGACTTCAGCCAGCGTCTGGGCGAGTTCCGCGCCAGCCGTGGTCAGTGCCGCTTGCCGCCGGTCGTATACCTCACGCGGCACATCGTCCCGGGTCACAAGCTGCTTCGCGCGATCGAATTCAAGCTGCGCCAGCGTCAGTGCGGCCTTGCTCTTGGCAACAGCGGCGACGCGAGCGTGCAGCAGCGCGACCTGGTTATCGACGCCCTCCACGGCGCGCTGTAGCTTCCAGCGTTGGCTCATGGCCTGCGCTTCGATCGCGCGTGCCGCCGCCGTCGCTGCTTGCAGGTCTGCTGTCGCGGTATCGACCGCCGCCTGCTTCTCGGAGACCGCAACCCGGTATGGCTCCTTGTCCAACTCGGCCAGGAGCTCTCCCTTGCGCACACGGTTATTGTCGTCCACCAGAACACGGGAGATTTGTCCCGGCACTCGGGGTGCAACGAACGTCACGTGGCCGTTCACGTATGCGTCGTCGGTGGAGACGGTGTCGAGCATCCCCTTCACCCACGGGACGCCGATCACGAGGAGAACCGCCAGGACGGCGACGCCCAGCACGCCGGCCAAAAGCTTTCGCTTCCCCGCAGGCTTTCGCGCCTCCTGTGGAATGGGTCGGGACGTCGGCGGTGTCTGCGCCGATGTCGCGTCATGGCCAGCCGAAGCATCTCCATTCGCTGTCGGTTGCGCATTGATCAGACCCGGCTCGTTGCTTTCCTCGGTCATGTAGGGCACCCGCTGGGAGACGATAAAACGGACGGCGTCAAAATGACGCTACTCGTCGGGATCCGAAAGAGACCCGCCCGATCCACCGCTTGGCGGGCATCCTCGTAGCAGTATTTCGTCGTGGCTCGGCTGTTAGGATGATCCCCGATTGCCGCCGCGGGGGGCGAGGACAAAACATGCGCGATTTGGACCGGCATGGTTCGATCAATCCGGCCCCTACTTACAACGAGGCGCATTCCAACCCAAAAAGGGCTCCAGTCGTCGACGACGGAGGTGAAACCATGAACATTATCGCCGGGCCGGCGACATCCACGCAGCCGGCTGATAGTCATGAAGGTGGTTTCCCGCCTTCCCGCACAGCACGCTGGAGCCAATGAAAATGCCAAACGACCTGTCACCCGAGGCCTCCGCCGCCACGACGGCAGAACCCACCGCTCAGCGGTCCTCCCCCAACTTGCTGCTGGGCCTTCACCGCGGCGTCACGCGACGGTGTCCCGCCTGTGGCGTGGGCCAGTTGTTCAGCGGTTATCTTGCGGTCCGCCCAACCTGCCCCGCCTGTCTGAACGACAACGAACAATATCCCTCAGACGACTTCGCGCCGTATGTGACAATCTTCCTGGTGCTGCATTTGATGATCCCGATCCTGATCCTGGTCGACCGGGCCTGGCAGGCGTCGGTCGCCGTCGAGATGGAGGTGGCAATTCCGATCTTTCTGGTGGCAACGCTCCTGCTTCTGCCGTTCGCCAAAGGCGGCGTCATTGGCGTCGCGTGGGCGTTTGGAGTGGTCCGTAATCCGACGGCGGTCTCCTGACCGTGGCAGTCTGACCGGACAGTGACGGGCCTTCGCCTGGGAGCCGCGGGAAATCCGCCGACCACAAAAAGCTGATCGTGAGCCCGCTTGTGCTGTTTCTCCACAAGCCGCGTCCGGCCAGCCAAACAAGGAATACGAGCATGGCAGCCGTCGATACACTTCGCTATACGAAGATTCCTCTCAACCATGGATCTGGTGCGATCCCCGCTGTCGGGTTCGGCACCTTGATACCCGATCCTCTCGCCACCAAACAGGCGACCAGGACAGCCCTGGAAGTCGGATTTCGACATCTCGATTGTGCGGAACGATATCGCAATGAGGACGCGGTTGGTGATGCGATGCAGGAAGCGTTCCGGGCGGGGACGGTCCGGCGCGAGGACGTCTTTGTTACGACAAAGCTGTGGAATAGCAATCATCGGCCACAGCGGGTCAAGCCCGCCCTCGACGCCAGCCGCCGGCGACTGCGGATCGACTATGTCGATTGCTATCTCGTCCATACTCCTTTTGCCTTTCGACCGGGCGACGAGCAGGACCCGAGGGACGAGCACGGCCAGGTGATCTATGATCCCGGGGTGACGTTGATCGAGACCTGGAGGGCGCTTGAGCGGCTGGTGGACGATGGTCAATGCAAGGCGATTGGCTTATCAGATATCAACTTGGAGAAACTGCGAGAGATCGTTGCGGTCGCGCGGATCAAGCCTGCCGTGGTGCAAGTCGAGTCCCATCCCTATTTGCCCGAATGGGAACTGCTCGACTTCTGCCGGGAGCAGGGGATTGTGTTGCTGGCGTTCGCGGCGTTGGGACACGGCTTGGACCCGAAGTTGCTGGAAGATCCCGTGATCACAGCCATCGCGCGGCGCGTTCACAAGACGCCTGCTCAGGTTGCGTTGGCCTGGGCCGTGCAACGCGGCACGGCATTTCTGACCACATCGACGACATCCGGCCGGATCCAGGAAAACTTCGAGATATCCGCAATGCCTGAAGCCGCCGTGCGCGAGATCAGCGACTGGATAACCACGAGAGTCCGGTTCAACGCCGTGGTCAGTACGGGCGTGCCTGGCTTTATTCCCCGGATCAGTTGAACTGGTTCGCAGCTGTCCCATAAGGCGTCCGTGACCGCGGCACGGACGCCTTACTCCGGGCGCTGTTCAGGAGCCGTGGTGGCCGTGAACCTGAACCAGCAGGCCTTCCGTATTCTTGTTGCCATCAAGGAAGAAGCCGACCAACTGCCCCCTGTCGTTGATCCCGTTGATGGTCGTGTTGTTCTGACCACCTTGGTCGATGGTCACATAGCTGTGGGTCTTCTCCTCATAAAGGAAGCCATGCGTGCCGCTCGCGTCGGTGAATGAACCGACGACCTCATGCTTGTCGTTGAGGCCGAGCGCCATGACCGATGTGGCACCCGCCGGACCGGTCAGGACGGTGACCCTGCCGTGGTCGTCAACGAAGCCTTCGGTTTTGCCGCCGTACGTGCCAAAGCCGGAGATCACGCCCGAGTTGTTGATGTCGCTGGCCGTGACGTTGGTGAAGCCGGAAACCTTCACCGCGGTGAAGCTGTTATCCGAGACATTGTAGACGAAGCCATGATTTACGCCCTTGGCGTCGGTATAGAAGCCGGCGACCTGGTTGTGATCGTTGACCCCGAGGAACTGTTCCACCGCTGGGGTGCCTGGAGCTGACTGCGGCAGCTTCGGATCGAGGGCGGTGATCATCTCTCCTTTCACATCGACAAAGCCGAAATTGTCACCGTTGGCGTCGGCCCAAAAGCCCACGGTGGTGCCGTGGTCGTTGATGCCGGTGACCTGGGTCTGGGCCGAGCCGTTGAAGTTCTCGTCGGTGAAGACGGGCTGCGTGCTCGGGATTAGCGTATAGCCCTTGTTTACGTTCTCGCCGAAATAGCCAGCGACGGTGCCCTCGTTGTTGATCGCAAGGAGCTGGTTGAAGGTCGGGTCCTTGGGGTCATTCAGCGTCCGAAAAGTTAGTTGCATCTGTTGTACTCCTGTTCAGGCGTTACCGGATACCGATGTCTCCCCAATGGAGCATCTTCTCGATCCGGGTGGTGCTTCGTCACTGGCCCGGTTTGATCCGCTACCAGTTGACGTCCGATTGCTTGCCAGGATCGCGAGTGCCACAAGGTGACCACTGTCACTTCTGGAAACAAATGTTCGAACGAAACCCGCCTGCCGATTTCGTCCGCCGAATGTAGTCGCCGATAATGCCGTGCTTGTGCCGGCGGTCACTTTAATCCCGCACGATCGATGCCACTGAAACGGCGGACAGCGATCCCGCTGCGACAGACAAGGACCGAGCCGGTGGATACAGTATCAGAAGCACAGCGTTCGCCCGAGCCGCAATCCGCCCCGTTGTCCGCGGCCGAACCTGTGCCGACCCCGGGCGGCACAGTGGCTATCCGCATCCGGCTGATGGCGATCGCCGCGATCGCGCGCTTCCACGGCACCGAGCTCGATCGTAACGATCTCACCACCCCGGCGGATGAGGTTCCGTCGCCGGCCGCGCTGACCGACTGGCTGCGCAACAGCGGTCTATGGGCAAAGGCCGTTAAACTGCCGTGGAAGAAGCTGATCGCGGCCGATCTCACGGCTCCCATCGTCCTGCTGCTGAACGACGGCAGCGCGGCCTTGATGGTCGCCGGCGATCAGAGACGTGGCCTGGTTTCCCTCCGACACTCCCGCCTGGGGCCGGCCGATCCGCCGGTGGCAGTGGATCAGGCCGCCCTGTCGAAGGTCTGGACCGGCGAGGCCGTGCTGATGCGGCCAAGGCGCGCCAAGGCTCCAGAGGACGCACCGTTCTCGTTGAGCTGGGTGGCCGAACTGGTGTGGATGGAGCGGCATTCGATGCGCGACATCGGCCTTGCCTCGCTCGTGCTGAGCCTGTTGACGGTCCTGCCGCCGCTGATGGTGATGACCGTCATCGATCAGGTGGTCACCCACCAGAGCCTGTCCACCCTGGTCCTGATGTCGCTGCTGATCGGTATCGCAATGATCTCCGAGACCGCGCTCGGATATGCCCGGCGACAGCTCATTCTGATCGTCGGCGCCCGTATCGACGCCAAGCTGAACCTGCATGTCTTTCAGCGACTGCTGCGCCTGCCGCTGGATTATTTCGAGCGTAACCAGGCCGGCTATATCTGGTCGATGACGGGCCTGCAGGTCGGCAAGATCCGTGACTTCCTCACCGGCAAACTGCTGACGACAATGCTGGACCTGATGACACTGCTGGTGATGCTGCCGATCCTTTGCTTCCTGCAGCCGGTGCTGTCCTGTTTCGTTCTGCTGTGCGCCGGGCTGATAGCCGGCATCATCGTGGCATTCATGCGGCCCATGAGCCGGCGCGCGAAAAACTGGATCGATGCGGAAACGGCCAAGTCAAGCGTCATGGTGGAGACCTTGCACGGTATCCGCACTGTCAAATCGCTGGCACTGGAGCCGCAGCAGTTCGCCCGGTGGGATGAACGGGTTGCCGAGGCGACCCGGACGAAGGTGGCGGTCGGCCGGATGGCCAGCCTGCCACAGATGATGATCAACCCGATCGAGGGCTTCATGCAGCGCGGCATATTGCTGGTCGGCGCCTATATGGCCTTGTCTGATACCGCAACGGTTGCCGTCGGTAGCCTGGTCGCTTTCATGATGCTGAGCGCCCGAGTCGCGCAGCCGCTGGCCAGCCTGGCAAAGCTCATGGAGGACATTGGCGAGGTTCGCACGGCAACCATCCTGGCGGCCTCCGTGCTGAACCAGCGTCCGGAGTCGGCTGATCCGACCGGTGGCATCCGCCCCCGCTTTCAGGGCGCGCTGTCATTCCGCAAGGTCACTTTCAGCTACCCGGACGCTGTCACGCCGGCGCTGGATCAGATCAGTTTCGGCGTCGCCGCCGGAACGGTTTTGGGCGTGGTTGGCCGCAGCGGTTCCGGCAAGTCCACTCTCACGCGGCTGCTGCAAGGCATCACCCGTGACTACAAGGGGATGGTCAGCATCGACGGCATCGACCTGCGGGATATCAATTTGGCACACCTGCGCCGCAACCTTGGCGTCGTGCTGCAAGAGAATTTCCTGTTCCGCGGCAGCATTCGCGAGAACATCCTGGCCGGTCGTCCCGGACTGACCCTCACCGACGCGGTGCGCGCCGCTCGGCTTGCCGGCGCCGCCGAGTTCATCGAGCGTCTGCCCAACGGTTACGAAACGATGATCGAGGAGGGTTCGCCCAACCTTTCGGGCGGACAGCGCCAGCGGCTGGCTATCGCGCGCGCCCTGGTTCACGATCCGCGTATCCTGATCCTCGATGAGGCCACCAGCGCGCTCGATCCTGAAAGCGAAGCCCTGGTCAACGCCAATCTGAGCCAGATGGCACACGGCCGCACCATGCTGATCGTTTCCCACCGCTTGTCGTCACTGACCGAATGCGACGCCATTCTGGTGCTCGATCAGGGACGCGTCCTGGATATCGGACCGCACAGCGAACTTCTCATGCGCTGCACAACCTACCAGCAACTCTGGCACCAGCAGAACCGCCATATGATGGATCGCCAGGGTCCACCGCAAAATATTGTTCCGGCACAAGGAGTTTGAGCCATGGCATCCGTTACGATGATGAACCCACTGCGCCGTCTGCCGACGCGCCTGGGACGACTTGCGCGGTCGTCCGGTGCTGAGACTTCCCGGGCCTTGCTGGAGTTTCAGTCGCCCACGGCGGCGGTGATCGCGGAGCGCGTGCCGTTGGGCGGCCGCGTAACGATCTGGGTGATCGCGACGGCGATCTTGTCGTCCATCGCCGTCATGAGCGTCTATCCGGTCGACCGGGTCGTTGCGGTTCCCGGCAAGATGGTCGCAAAGCTGTCGAACATCGTGCTGCAGCCGTTCGACACTTCGATCGTCCGCCGCATCGACGTTCGTGAGGGGCAGACGGTGCACGCCGGTGACTTGCTGGCCATGCTCGATCCGACGTTCACCACGGCCGATGTCAGTGCGCTGGATATGCAGGTGGCCAGCCTGAAAGCCGAGGTCGATCGTCTCGAAGCCGAAGCAAACGGCCGTCCGTACCAGTCCGACGGCAGTCCCGCCAGTCAGTTGCAGGTGTTGATCTTCGGTCAGCACCATGCCGAACGCGCGTCGAAGCTCGAGGAGTACCGGCAGAAGATCGACAGCGCCCGCGCCAAGATCGCCCGCGGCAGCAGCGATATCATCAGTTACGCGGAACAGTTCAAGGCGGCGCAGGCCAAGGAAGAAATGCGCCAGCAACTGGAGCGCCTGCAGATTGGCAGCAAGTTGAATACTCTGGACGCCGGTGCTCAGCGCTCCGAGGTCAATCGCTCGCTGCAGGCGGCCATCGCTGGAAATGCGGCGGCCAAGAGCGACCTGGAAGCCCTGGTGGCGGAGCGCGATGCCTTCGTCCAACAAACGCAGAGCGAAACGACACAACATCTGACGGAACAGGGACGCAAGCTCGCCGATGCCAGGGAGCAGCAAAGCAAGGCCAGCCTGCATCGAAAACTGGTCGACCTGCGGGCGGATCGAGACGCCATCGTTCTGAGTGTGGCAAAGGTGTCAGTGGGCTCGGTGGTGCAGTCTGGCGACGCGCTGATCACCCTGGTGCCGACCGATGCGCAGTTGGAGGTGGAAGCGAGCGTTCCGGCACGCGACACCGGCTTCGTGCAGCCCGGCAATGCGGCGGTGATCAAGTTCGATGCCTTCCCCTATTCGACCTATGGCTATGCCACCGCCCGGCTGGATACCGTCAGCGCCGATAGCTTCTCCGCACCGGGCCGTGACCGCCCGGGCCGGCCTGACATCGCGCAGCCGGAGGCGAACGGCGGCGCCACTTTCTTCCGGGCGAAACTGTCGCTCAATGAAATGAAACTACGTAATCTGCCGGCCGGGTTTCGCCTCACTCCAGGCATGCCGGTCACCGCGGACATCAAGGTAGGGCGGCGCACCGTCCTGTCGTATCTGCTATCGCGCGTGGTTCCGACATTGACCGAGGGTATGCGCGAGCCATGATCTGGCACTGTGGGCGGACGCCGGGCTTCGCTAAACCGCCATCCGCCGCCGCTGGTGCGCTCGGCCGATCCGTGCCGCCTCTTCGCTGTGGCCGGCGATGACGCGGACCCCCTCATCCAGCCGAGCGGTGATATTGGTGGGGTCGCAGCCCTCGAGAAAGGCGATACGGTTGCGCCGGCAGGCCGCGAACACCCGGTCCCGCGCCGCCTGCATGACCGGTGGGTAAGGGTCACGCAGCAACGTCACCGACCCAAGCGAAAGACTGAGGTCGCCCGGGCCCATCTCGGCGAAACCCAGGCCAGGCACTGCGCAAATCGCATCAGCGTTGGCGATCCCCTCCGGGCTTTCCAGCTTCACCCCGAGCAGCAGTTCTCCGCGCGGATTGAGCGGCCAGGGATCGCAGCGGTCCATGTAGGCTTCCCCGGAAAGGCCCCAGATCGGCGCGGCGGTGGTCTCCGAGCCACGGCCTCGGGTGCCGATCCCGAGCAACGGCCTGCCGTCTGGATCCGTCCCACCGCGCGGCTCGCGCCTCGCCCCGCCAAGCCGAGCCTCTGGGGATGGGATTGCGGAATCAACGCCGGCCAGATGGTGCGGGTAACGGCAGGCCTCCACGAAGGCACGCACGGCGTCCGCTGTCTCGGCCTGGCACAGCAGGATGCCGTGCACGCCGCGGCCGAGGATTTGACGGAACTGCCAGGCGTTGAAGCGGACGTTCGCTTCGTCGGTGCCGTTGACCGGCGCCTCGACGATCACGGCGGGCGTGCGATGGCCGGATCGCGTCGGGCCGCCGTCGACCAGACCGCGCATGTATTCGGCGAGGCCGGCCATGTCGAAGGCCCCATGTTCCATGCCGACATTCATGTAGTCGGCCCAGGTGGCGGCATCCTGCCGGCCCTGCTCATAGGTCAGGACATGGCCGCTGTGCGCTCCGTCGTAGTAGATCGCCTGGTCCTGCTGCAGCAGTTCGATCGCACGGTTGATCCGGCTTGCCATGGTGGGCTTCCTCCAGTTCCTGTCTGGACAATGTGCCGCCTGGAGGCAGGTTCTCGTCAAGCCGGCCGCCGGGCTGGCGGTTCCGGCTGAAGCGGGTGCCAACTTGCCGCGGGGTCTGAAGGTCGACGTCCGTCACCTCCAAAAACTTGCCAGTAAGCCCAGGCTGGCCCAGGATCGTCGCCAAATCATAGTCACAGGAGACTTCGATGCCAGCATTTGATCTGCTGATACGCGGCGGCACTGTCGTAGACGGCACCGGCGGCCCCCCGCGTGAGGCCGATGTCGGCATCATTGGCAATCGCATCGCCGAAATTGGCACGATAAGCGGCGGCGGCACCGAGGAGATCGACGCCCGCGGCAAGCTCGTCACCCCAGGATTCGTCGACATCCACACGCATTACGACGCCCAGGCAGTATGGGACAGCCATATGGCGCCGTCCTCGCTTCATGGCGTCACCACCGCCGTGATGGGCAATTGCGGCGTCGGGTTCGCACCGTGCAAGCCGGCGGACCGGGAGCGTCTGATCGAGCTGATGGAAGGCGTCGAGGACATCCCCGGCGCGGTCATGCACGAGGGCCTGAAGTGGGAGTGGGAGTCGTTCGGCGAATACCTGAACGCCCTCGAACGGCGTCCGCGCGACATCGACATCTGCGCCTTGTTGCCCCACGCCGCTGTGCGCGTGTTCGTCATGGGCGACCGCGCCATCAACCTGGAGAACGCCAACCAGGCCGACATCGCTGAAATGCGCCAGATCGCCCGCGAAGCCATGCAGGCCGGCGCGTTCGGCTTCTCCACGTCGCGCAGTCTGTCGCACAAGACCCTCCGCGGCGATCCAACCCCTACCTTGCGCGCCCAGGAGGATGAACTTCGCGGCATCGCCCTAGGCATGAAGGACGCCGGGTCGGGCATGCTGGAGATGGTCTCGGAATGGTCGCCCGACCACCACGCCGAGTTCGCCATGCTGCGCCGGGTGATCGAGGCATGCGGCCGGCCCGCCGTGTTCACCCTGACGCAGCGGCATTCCCGGCCCGAGGTCTGGCGCGACCTGCTGGCCCACGCCGACAAAGCCGCCCGCGACGGCCTGTCCATTCGTCCGGTGGTGGCGCCGCGCGCGATCGGCGTGTTGCTGGGCCTCTCCGGCAGCCAGAATCCGTTCTCCGGCACGCCCACCTACAAGGAAATCGCCAGCCTGCCGCTGGATGAACGCGTCCGCCGCATGAGCGACCCGGAGACGCGCCGACGCATCCTGAGCGAGGACCCGAAGAAAGACAGCACCTTCCCGCTGTTCCACCGCCTGTCGTTCGACTTCATGTTCCGCTTCGGCAACCCTCCCAACTATCAGCCGAAGCAAGAGGACAGCGTTGCGGCGATCGCGGCGCGGGAGGGGCGCGCACCGCAGGAAGTTGCCTACGACATCCTGATCGAGAACGGCGGCACGGGCTTTATCTATACTCCCCTCGGCAACTATGCGTATCACGACTTGTCTGTGTCAGAAACGACTTTGGCCGATCGCAACTGTATCATGGGTCTCGGCGACGGCGGCGCGCATGTCGCCTTCATCCTCGATGCCGGCTATCAGACATGGCTGCTGACGCATTGGGGCCGCGACCAGAAGCGTTGGGACATCCCCGAACTGATCCGCCGCCTGACCTCGGATACCGCGCAGGCGGCCGGGTTGCATGACCGGGGTATCCTGCGCGCCGGCATGAAGGCCGACGTCAACGTCATCGACTGGGACAAGCTGGGGGCCGACGCGCCCTATGTGGTCAGCGATCTTCCCGCCGGCGGCAAGCGACTGCTGCAGGCAGTGCACGGCTATGACGCGACAATCGTGTCCGGCAACGTGTCATTCCGCGGCGGCCAGCCGACCGGTGTTCTGCCCGGCAAGCTGGTGCGCGGGCCGCAGGCCGTACTGGCAGCATAACGGCGTCGCCGTGGACGCTGTCGTCGCGGCCCTCAATGGTTCGCGTGGGGGAAGTATAGAAGCTGATCGCTGCGAAATTCGCGGTCAGCGCGCCGGCTATGGATAGCTTTCGGTCGCGATGCCGTTGGCGTTCAGCTCCAGTCCGTCGCGCCAGCGCACCATCCTCGATGGCGTGTTCACGATCGTGGCAGTCACGTCGAAGGCGTAACCAAGTCCCATCAGGTAGTCCACCAGTGCTGGATCGATCTCGTGCGTCTCGACCGCTGTTCCCTCGTTGTTTTTGACGGAAATCGCGTGGAAGCCGATCCGGGCATTTACGCCGAGCATTCGTTGCGTGCCGGCGAGCCAGATCAGCGCACAGGCGGACGCGCAGGAGGAACCAGCGGGCACCAGAGTTTGCCAGCCTCGGGCTCGAACCTGCTGTCCGATCGCAAGCGCGGCAGCCACGTTTCCGCCCGGCCCGGTCAGTACCACAAGCGCATTGGTTACATTTGCGACAATGTGGTCGAAAGCGACTTCGTCGCCGCGATCGATGCGTCCCGCGATGGTTACCATTGGCACCGGGCCGTCGCGGATTTCGACCTGACCCGCCAGCGCGGGCGCCGTGACAAGCAAATATGCAAGTTGAGCGGTGTTCCGCGCCTTCAGTGCGTGCCTTCGTTCTGCTGGCATAGTGACGCTTCCTGGATCGGTCTGGGCGATCGGCCTCGGAATGGTCTGGTCGCAACCTACTTCAGTTGGTCCGCGGCCTTGTCCAGACCCGCCTGCACGCATGGCTCGTCCTGGCCTGGTGACCCCGAGGCGCCGACCCCGCCAATAATTTCGTCGCCCACCTTGATCGGCAAGCCGCCGGGGATCGCGATCACATTCGGCAGCGTCACTTGCTGGCGCACCAGCGGATTGTTGTCGGCGAAGCGCTTGGCATAGTCCGCGGTCGAGGTGCGGAAGCTCATAGCGGTGTATGCCTTGCGTCGTGCGTTTTCACTGGTGTGCGGGCTGGCATTGTCGCCGCGGATGGCAACGATGGTCTCGCCGTCGCGATCCACCACAACGACGGACACCCCGTAGCCCTTCGCCGCACAGCTCTCCACCGCCTCCCGCGCGATGGTCAATGCGGCCGCGTACGGCAGGTCGTGATGCGTCAGCAGCTCCGCGCGCAATGGCGCGGCGGCTAGACCGGACAGCGCCACGCAGGCAACCGTGATGCCGGCGAACCTGGAATTCAGCCAGTGCGACAGGTCATGCATATTCTTACTCCCGAAGGTTTCGCGTCGTTTCGTTGTGTGCTCGGCACCCGGCCCGTTGGGTCCGATGCGGCGCGAGCATGGATGATCTTTGCCAGCTTGCGAACAGTGCCGCCGCCGTCTAGGAAGCCGCGGCGGGTTCCACTGGTTGTGGAATTGTGCTTGGATAACGGAACGGTCCGAACGGGCAGATAAACGGCAAGGAACAAGAAGCCATGAGCGATTCGTATTCGGGAGCCTGCTTCTGCGGTGCTGTCGAGATTGAGGTTACCGGGCAACCGAACGCAATGGGCTATTGCCATTGCCGGTCGTGTCGATCCTGGTCGGGCGGCCCGGTCAACGCGTTCTCGCTGTGGCCGCCGGAAGCTGTGAAGGTGGTCAAGGGTGCGGAGAATGTGGCGACCTACCACAAGACCGACATGAGCCACCGCCAATACTGTAAAATTTGCGGCGGTCACCTGATGACGACCCACCCACCGTTGAAGATGATCGACGTCTTCACCGCTACCATCCCCGGCCTCAAGTTCGAGCCTCAGGTTCACGTCAACTACGCCGAGACGGTGCTTCGCATCCGCGACGGCCTACCGAAACTGCGTGATTTTCCGGCGGAGTTCGGTGGCTCGGGCAAGTCGGTTCCGGAATAGGCCGCGCCGAGGCAGGTTAGTCCGATTTGCAACAATCGGCGCCCTTCCATGCGCGGGAGGGCGCCGACACGATTTCAGAACCTTGGTCCAAGATTGGCCGCGCGCGCCGGTCGGAATGCCATATCCATGTCATGACCGGGCCGGTCATTCATGTCTTTGGTTATACAGGGAAATTCGTGGCTGGCCGAGCCAACCCTCGCTCGTGTGCTCGGTCGCCCGGGCATGACACGAGGTAAGTCGTGGGTGAAACGCGTATGTCGTTCGACCCAGACACAGCGTTGGTTGAGTGCGAGCGGATAAAGTCCGTCTTTCGCCACGCTCCCGTGACTCTGTCGGTCACGGTTGTCAACGCGATCTTGACGGCGGTTGTCCTGGGCCCCGTCGAGGGGTACGAAATCGTTGCGATCTGGGCAGCGCTGATCGTTGCAGTCTCGATCGCACGCTGGATCATCCGCCGCGGCTTCCTGCGCCGGCGGCCGGAGGCGGCCGAGTGCCGGCGCTGGGGGGTGCTTAGCGTCATTGGTTCGTTGACCACGGGTATCCTTTGGGGAGGCGGTACTACCGTCCTGTTCCCTTCGGCGGGACTATATCAACTGTTTCTCGCCTTTGTCGTTGCGGGTATGTGTGCCGGCGCAACGACCGTCAACTCCGCCCATCTGCCAACAGTGCTTGCCTTCATCCTGCCGGCAAGCCTGCCGCTGGCGGGTGGTTTTCTCGTCGATGCCTCGGGGCCGCAGGTCGTGCAAGCGATAATGATCATCGTTTTCGCCGTGGCGCTCTCATGCACAAGCTTGCGCGACCATTATGACTTCGGCGCGCGCATAAGACTCCAGCTGGCGGTCCAGCGCCAGCGACGTAAGTTGAGCGAGACAAATGAGCGGCTGCGCGCGGAGGTGGCCGAACGTCGGAATGTCGAGGAGTCCCTTCAGCAGGCGCAGAAGATGGAGGCAATCGGTCACCTCACGGGCGGCATCGCCCACGACTTCAACAATATTCTGCAGGTGGTGATTGGGAATTTGGATCTGATCCGGCAGCGTGCCGACGGCAACACCTCGATCCTTGCTTACACGTCCGCGGCTGAGCTTGCGGCGGCGAGGGGCGCGGGGCTGATCAGCAGCCTGCTGGCGTTTGCACGGCGCCAGTCACTGCACGCGGAGCGTCTCGATCTCAATGCGGTGATGCGGGAGTTTGAAACGATCCTGCTTCAGGCGCTGGGCGATGGAGTTCGCTTCGAAAGCACTTACGACGATCATCTGCCGGCCTGTCGGGTCGATCGAGCACATTTCGAGTCGGCAATACTCAATCTCGTCATCAATGCACGAGACGCCATGCCCAGGGGCGGCACATTGTCGATTGAAACCGGTATCGTAACCCTCGCGCGAGAGGATCTTGTCACAAATCCCGATGCCAAGCCAGGCCGTTTCGTTACCGTGTCGGTGCAGGACAGCGGCTCCGGCATGAGCGACGATGTCCTGGCGCGCGCCTTCGAACCATTCTTCACTACCAAGGAGGTCGGCAGGGGAAGCGGGCTCGGCCTGTCCCAGGTGATCGGTTTCGCTCGCCAGTCAGGCGGCCACGTTCGTCTGCGCAGCAAACCGCGCGAAGGCACCCGCGCCGTACTGCATCTCCCGGCCGACGACTAGCCAGGCCGCCCGAACGTCAATTCAAGTCTGCTGCAAGACCGGCCGCCGTGACGGTCACGAACACGCCGCCGTCGCTCAACCGGATGATTTGTGTAATGAAACCGGCGTCGCTCAGAACATCCAGCACCTTGTCCCGTTCCTGTGGATTGAGCGGTATTCCAGCCCGGTACAAAGCCGCTCCGACCTCGGTTTGCCGTCGCGGATTACGGCGGGCCAGGTCAGCGATGGCGTGCAGCACAGCCTGGGACAGGCGCTCTTCATCGGAGGCGGTCAAGGCTTCCTCCCGCTCGAGAACTTCCACGGATTGACGGTCGAGATGCGTCCCGGGCCGATGTCCGTTTTGGTCCAGCAATGTCATCACCTGCTCCAGCAGGGCCGCGCGCGGAAACGGTTTGTGCAGGACGTGGACTCGCTCCGGAAGCTCCCTCAGGCCTTCCACGCCCGGATAGCCGGTCACCACAAGGCTCGGCAGCGCCGGCCTGATCTGAGCCACCTGGCGGATCAGCTCCGCGCCGGACATGCCAGGCATGGCGTAGTCGGTCACGATGGCACTCAGCGGCAGCGGGCCGGCCACGATGCGCAGCGCGTCGTCGGCACTGTGGGCCTTGGTGACCTCGAAGCCGCCGCCTTGCAGAAATGCCCCCATCGTCACCAGGACGTCCGGGACGTCGTCAACCACCAGGATGTGCCCCGCGGATTGGCTGGGCGGCTGCGATTGCTCGACAATCGCCACGGTCCGAGGCAGGCCGTCAGGGGCGAACGGAAGCAGGACCTCGACACGGGTTCCCGCGCCCGGGATGCTCATGATGCGGACGTCGCCGCCCGATTTCCTGGCAAACCCCTGTACCATCGGCAGGCCGAGGCCCGCGCCGTCGCACTTGGTCGTGAAGAACGGTTCGAACACCCTGCCGATGATGGCGCTGTCGATGCCCTCGCCGGTGTCCTGTACCGCCAGCACGACGTAGTCGCCCGCCGGCAGCGCGGACAAGGGCTCGTCGACGTGTGCTGAATAGACCAGCAGCGTCAGAATGCCGCCCTCGGGCATGGCGTCTCGCGCATTCAGCGCAAGATGCAGAAGGCAGCACTCGAGCTCCTCCGAATCCGCGAATGCCTGAAGACCGCTGGCGTCCTCGCTGGTGCGGGTAACGATACCGGGGCCCAGCGTGCGTTGCAGCATCGCCGCCGATTTCCGCAGCAGGGCGGCGACGTCGATCTGGCTGGGTCGCAGCACCTGTAGTCTTGAAAATGCTAGCAAATGATGCGTCAGCCGTGCACCACGTCCGGCCGCGTCGATGGCGATCGCCACCAGTCTGTCACTGGCAGGATCAGCGCCGACGCGGTCCTTCAATAGCTCCAGGCCACCCATCATCGACTGTAGCAGGCCGCCGCAATCGTGCGCCACCTCAGCGGTGAGCCGACCCGGCGATGCCATCTTCTGAGTCTGATGCAGTGCCGCCTGAGCGTGGCGCAGCGATGCCATGGCCCGCCCACGGTCGGTGGCCAGACGCTCCAGCGCGTCGTTCGCCATCTGCATCTGTGTCGGTGACGGCCGCGCGAGCGCCCGGGGCAGCAGCGCCCAGAGTGCCGCCGCGGTCAGTATCGAGGCAATTGCGGTCGCGCCTCTGACACCCACCCGCGCGCCGTCGGCCGGAACCCAGAGGGCGGCCAGATCGAGCCAGTAACCAGTGCCACAAAGCAGAACGAACCCCGCGAGCATCCAGAAGATGGGCTTGAACATCAGGTCGTGCCGCTGCCGCGCAATCCGCATGAGCGCCAGCGCAATCGAAAGACTGCTCAACCCGATGGCAACATCGACGATGCCACGCGTCCAGAGGTGCCCGGGCTCCCAGAGCAGGCAGAAACCATGCGACGTCAGCCCAGACGAGTCCGTCAGCCACGCCAGAATACGGTTCATTGCATGTCCCCGCCCAGCGTTATGCGCCGGGACCCGGCTCGCGGCCGTGCTAATTGCGTGATAACATCGTAAATTCGCGTGTGTCCTTCGACTTTTGGACGAATTTCGGCAAGGTTCGGCCGCAAAGCAGGCGACCCTTGTCTATGTGCTGGCGGGCAGCCCACTGGCCGGCACGCCTCGCCGTATCCACCCGAGCCAGTTTTTGCTAGCTAGGTGCGATGCAGCAAGACCCCGCGTCCAGACTAACCTTCCCGTTCGACCAGCCACCCGATCCGGGAACCCTCACCGAGGTTGCGCCGGGCGTTCAATGGCTGCGCTTGCCCCTGCCGTTTCGCCTGGACCACGTCAATATTTACCTGATCCAGAACGGCGCTGGCTGGACCGCGGTCGATACCGGCCTTGGGACCGATGCCTGCAAGGATGCGTGGGAAACCGTGCTCGCCGGACCGCTGCGGGGGCAGGGCCTGACCTCGCTGATCGTAACTCACTTCCACCCGGACCATGTCGGCCTCGCCGGCTGGCTGACCGGACGTTTCGGTCTTGACATGGCCATGCCGCGGCCCGAATACCTGCACAGCTTGCTGCTGCAGTATGCGCCGGCCGATCTCGGGGCGGACGTGTTCCGGCCGTTCTATCAAACCCATGGTCTCTCGACCGAGGCTGCCGAGATCGTCCTGAGTCGAGGCCACGAATATCTGCGCCTCACGAGTGGGGTCCCGGCCTCCTATCATCGCATCAAGCATGGCGACACCCTTGCTGTGGGCGGTCGCGACTTCCGGGTGCTGACGGGCGGCGGCCACTCGCTGGAGCAGGCAATGCTGTACCGGCCGGCGGAGAAGCTGTTCTTCGCGGCGGACCAGGTCATCGCGAAGATCTCCCCCAATGTCAGCGTCCACCCGATGGAGCCCGACCTCGACGCGCTCGGGATTTATTTGCGCTCACTCGCCGATGTCAAAGTAAACGTCGCGGCCGATGTTCTCGTGCTTCCCGGCCATGGACTGCCGTTCCACGGGCTGCATGAGCGGATCGACGCGCTGATTGATCATCATGAGGCCCGCTGCGCCGAGATTGCCGCCGCGTGCAAGGACACGCCGCTCTCGGTGGCGCAGATCCTGCCCTTTGTCTTTCCCCGGCCGCTGGACGCTCATCAGACCGGGTTCGCTTTCGGCGAAGTGCTGGCGCACGTCAACCATATGCTCGCGCAAGGAACGTTACGTCTAGAGACTGATTCAGCGGCGGTCGCCCGTTACCGCACGGTTTGAGAACCTCCGAGTGGCTTAGCGTGCCGGCCCGCGCATCGAGGCTGGCTGTCCCGGCAGCGCGATGGTCTCGCCAACTTGTACTGGCCGGCCGCCATTGACCTGGAACACCTGCAGTGTCTTGTCGACATAGTTTGCAACGTAAAGGTAGTCGCTGCGCGGACTGAACGCCACTCCCTCCGGCACGGCACCGAGCTTCGCCGAACCCGTGACCGCCAGTTTGGCGTCGGGCCCGATCGACATGAATGCTAGTTCGCCCGAGGGGGTCCTGAACCAGTCACTCTGCTTCGCGGTGGAACCCTGGAGCAACGGCGCGGCCGCCCACTTCCCATCCGGCGAGATCGCGAACCCCTCGGGTCCGATGCCCGGTGTCATAAGGTCGACCACGTGCGGATGCGGGCCGGTGGCCTCGATCACCACCTCGGCGTCGGAATTGTTTTTCATCGCCCCGGTGTTGGATGCGATGACGTACTTGCCATCCGGCGTGATATCGATGTTGTAAGGATTGAACGCCGCCGGCACATCCAGCGACTTGTCGTAGGTAACCTTCTGGCCGTCGATGTTCAGGACGGCGATGCGGTTGGCCAGGTTCATGCAGACGAAAGCCCGCTTCCCGTCGGGCGCAATCACCACCGCGGCTGCTTCCTGCTCCAGCGGCACCTCACCCAGGGCCTTGGCGGTGCCGTTCTGGATCGAAACGACAGATACGCTCTTGCCAGCGCGATTGGCGATCAGCGCGAGGTCGCCCGCGTGAGAGATCGCCATCCCTGACGGCTGCGCTCCCACGGTCACCGTATCGATAAGTTTTGGCGGGTCGGCGGTCAGATCGATGACGAACAGTTTGTTGTCGGGTGCGATCTTCCACGCGTCGCCATCCTGATTGGTCACTACCGAATTGGCTACCAGTCCAAGCGCTCCGTCCGGCGTGATCTGCAGGTTTGTCGGCGGTCCCAGCAGCGAGTTCATCAGCGGGAGCGAGGCACGGATGCGGGGTTTGGCCGGGTCCGAAACATCCATGACCAGCACGGCATCGCGGCCTGGCGGCCCGATCACCTGGCCGTTGGGCCCGATCGTGACTTTCTCGTCGAGCCCTATCAATATGTCGTTCGTGCTCGCGATGACAGGTGTCGTCACCGGCGCCGCGATCAGCAACGTCAGCAGCATGGCTCGCATGTTCATGGCACGTCTCCCCGGCTCTTGGTTGCGGACAGGCTAGGCGTGCCCGTAAAGCGCCGCAAGCTTGACGATGTCAGAGGCCTCTGCGAGCGTCATCGGCGCGATCAAGTAAGCGGGGACGGGTCGATGAAGTTTGGTGTTTTCTACGAGCATCAATTGCCGCGCCCCTGGACCGCGACAAGCGAGTACGAGCTGTTCCAGAACTCCTTGACTCAGGTCGAACTCGCCGACCGGCTAGGCTACGACTACATGTGGGAGGTCGAGCATCACTTCCTGGAAGAATATTCTCATTCCTCGGCGCCAGAGGTTTTTCTCGCGGCGGCCAGTCAGCGCACCAAGCGGATCCGCCTCGGTCATGGCATCGTTCAGCTAACCACCAACCAGCCGCACCGGGTGGCGGAAAGGATCGCCACGCTGGATCAGATTTCTGGTGGCCGGGTCGAGATGGGTATGGGTGAGGGCGCCGGGCCGGCCGAGTTGCATCCGTTCGGGGTGCGGGTGCGTGACAAGCGTGACCGTTGGGAGGAGGCGGTGCAGGCCATCATCCCGATGTTCACCAAGGATAGCTGGGAATTCCACGGCAAGTATCATGACTTTCCCGCCCGCAATGTCGTGCCGAAGCCGTATCAGAAACCCCACCCGCCGCTGTGGGTGGCATGTTCCAATATCCGCACCATCGGTGAAGCCGGGCAGTGGGGCATGGGCGCTCTGGGTTTCAGCTTCGTTTCGCCCGACGCCGCGAAGGCCTGGGTGCACAAATACTACAACCTGCTGCTGCATCAGCCGCGCCGGCTGACTGATTACACACTCAATCCGAACGTGGCGATCGTCAATGGTTTCATGTGTGCCGCAACCGATGAGGAAGCTCTGGAAAAAGCCGCCGGCTGGACATTCTTTATCTTTGCTCTCGGCTACTACGGTCGGAAGGGTGTCGATGCGCCCGGCAAAGGCGACTTATGGCGTGAATATCAGGACTGGCGGCATACCGACAAGGCTCAGGCCGCCCTGCGCAACGGGCTGATCGGCTCGCCTGAAACCATCCGCGATCGTCTTCGTCAGTTCGCCGATGCACACGTCGATCAGGTCATCTTGCTGAATCAGGCCGGCAAGACTTCGCATCAGGACATCTGCGAAAGTCTCGAGCTGTTCGCCAGGGAGGTGATGCCGGAGTTTCACGCGCGGCAGCCGGCTCAGGAGGCATGGAAGCAGGACGTTCTGGCTGGGCGGATTGTGCTGGAGGATCTGGATACCGAACGATACGACCTGTACGCGCACCAGAACGAGGACATTGTGCGACTGTCCCCGGAACAACTCAAACAGCGCATGGCGGAGAAGGAAAGGCTGCTCGCGGCTGGCAATTGACCAACGCCGAACGGAGTCGTTGCATGAAACTCGGCCTTTCCATCGGTTATTCCAAGGCTCGGCTTGATCTGCCGGTCGCGCTGGTACAACGCGCCGAGGCATTGGGCTACGACTCGGTGTGGTCGGCCGAGGCCTATGGCTCCGACGCGGTGACCCCGCTCGCGTTCCTGGCGGCCGTGACCAAACGCATTCGCCTGGGCACCGGGATCATGCAGTTGGCGGCTCGTACACCTGCCAACGCGGCGATGTGCGCTGGCACCGTGGACGCACTCACGGGCGGCGGCCGGTTTATCGTCGGCCTCGGCGTGTCCGGCCCGCAGATCGTCGAGGGATGGTATGGACAGCCGTGGGGACGCCCCTACTACCGGCTGAAGGATTATGTCGCGATCATGCGGAAGATCTTTCAACGGAACGAACCGGTCACCCACCAAGGCCGGGAAATGAATCTGCCTTATGCCGGCGAAGGTGCCTCCGGCGTCGGCAAGCCACTGAAGTCGATCCTTCACATGAACCCGGACATCCCGATCTATCTGGCGACCGGAAGCGAATTGACCGTGAAGCTGACAGCGGAAATCGCCGATGGGTGGTTGCCGATGGGCTTCGTCCCGGGCTGCATGGCGGAATACGGCCCTTGGCTGGAAGCCGGCTTCCAGCGCGCCGGCGGCGGCAAGAGCCTGAAGAATTTCGAGATCCAGGCTTCGGTTCACGTGGAGATCGCCGACGACGTCAAAGCGGCGCTGGCCAGGCTGAAGCCCGAGGTCGCTCTGTATGTTGGCGGCATGGGCCACCGGGACAAGAATTTCCACAAGGATCAGATGATCCGCCGCGGCTTCGGGGAAGCTGCTGATCGGATACAGGAACTCTATCTGGCTCGCCGGAAGGAAGAGGCCATCGCGGCCGTTCCGGATGAATGGGTCGATATGAAATCACTTGTCGGCCCGGTGGCCCGCATTCGCGAACGCTTTCGCCCCTGGGAGGAGTCCGGTGCCACCAGCTTGACCGTCCGGTCCCAGCAACCCGAAGCGATCGAGGTCATGGCGCATGCCGCCCGGCTTAACTCATTGCGTGAGGGTTAGTCATGCGGTTTAAGGACAAGGTGGCGCTGATCACGGCATCGGCCAACGGTATCGGCAGAGCAACGGCGGAGATCATGGGGCGCGACGGGGCGATCGTGGTGTGCGTCGACAATCACCCGGAACGGCTGGATGCCGCCGTCGCCGCCCTTGCCGCCGCCGGGGGACGGGCGCATCCGAAACTGTGCAACGCATTGGACCAGGAGCAGGTGGACGCGGTCGTCGATTCCACCGTTCAGGAATTCGGCCATATCGACATCCTGGTGAACGCCGTGGGCGGCAGCACGATCATTTCGAAGCCGTCGGCAACGGTCGAGGAACACTCGCTCGACGACTGGCAGCGCATAATCGCGTTCAACCTGGACGGAACATTTCTGTTCACCCATGCCGTCGTGCCGATAATGAAACTGCAAAAGTCCGGGAAGATCGTCAATCTTGCTTCGATCGCGGGGCGGGGAATCAGTGTCTCCAGCGGCGCTGCCTACGCCGCGGCGAAAGGCGGCATCATCGCCTTCACCCGCAAGCTTTCGTTCGAGCTAGGGCCATTCGGAATAAACATAAATGCCATAGCGCCCAGCCTGACGCTGACCGAACGAATCCGGCCGCACTGGAACCAGCGGTCTCCCGAGGCTCAGAACGTACAGATCGAGAACACGCCGCTGCGCCGGGTGGCCGAGGCCTCGGACCAGGCCAAGGTGATCTGCTTCCTTGCCTCATCCGACGCGGATTTTGTTACTGGGCTGACGATCGACGTGACCGGCGGTCTCTGACCCCCGTGTCATGTCAATATGCCCGGCTGATTCCTTGCGCGGGTGCCGGGGGGCCAGAGCGCACCAAGCAAGCCGGAGACCAGCGTGGCGGCCTGGCCACTTTTTTGCGAGCAGCTAGCGACGCGTGAGCAACCCCACGTCGTGCAATCGTCACTTCCCCGGACGATAGCTGTAAACGTTGCCGGAGTGATGACGAAGGATGCAGCCGCCCCCATGCGCATCCGCCGGAGTGGTCGACATGGCGGCAACGCCCCAGGCTGTAACCACGATCAGCAGCACGCGCATCGCTCGTTGTCCCATCGCTCATCTCCCGCCAACCGCGAATTTCCCGGTCACGACAAACGTCACCTAGGTCGTGCTACAGCAGAAGCACGTTATGCGCGGCAATGCGCGGCATATCGCGATTGTGACCGTGTGCCAGACTTGGTCAAGTCCCTTGGCCTTGCCACCCTTTTGGTGGGTCCGATCACAAGATTCTGGCCGGTAAATCGGACGCCGGCAAAAGCGGGGGGTTGTCAGGCACGACGGAGCACCTAACTAAAGCGTAATGCCGTGAATTAGGGGGGATCACGTTCGGTGATTGCAACCTGATTTTGAGGCAACATGAACCAGATCATCATTGCCATCCTGTTTCTCGTTACGCTTGCGCTTGGCGTGGCCGACGCCAAATCACTCGTGAACACCGAGGCCGGAACTTTTCGATGCGGCGGCAGCATTGTACGCCTTGATTTACAGGGCGTCCCTTCGAGCGGTGACCCGGGTGGGGAGATGAAACCCTGTGATCCGATCGTGGAAGTGAGGGAGACAATCTAACCGTCAGACCATTGCTTGGAAGTCTCGGGGGGCCGGCTCCCGCCTGCCCCCGCCCGAGCGGTTCCGCGGGGGCAAGCCGCGCCGGCCAGGACACCTGGGTGCGCATGAAATATGGCGCTCATCCGCCACATCGGTGCGTAAGCCATCCCCTAGGCAGGCGGCAATGCGTCCCTGCTCCTGCCTTGGGTGATCAGGCGGGCTGCCCGTTGATCCCGGGTGTGTATCCAAAGCCAACTGATCATGACGGTCAGGCGATTCCGCACACCGATTAGAAAGTAGATATGCGCCAAGCCCCAGATCCACCAGGCTAACGCTCCCCGCAGCTTGACCCGGCCGAAATCCACGACAGCCAGCCGTTTGCCGATGGTCGCCAAACTGCCGGCGTGCGCATAACGGAAGGCGCCCTTGGCCGGCTGCCCGCCGAGGCGGCCTTTTATTACGATTGCGACGTAGCGTCCCTCCTGCTTGGCGGCCGGCGCGATACCGGGGACAGGCTTGCCATCCGGACCCGCGATCGTCACCGTGTCGCCGATCGCGAAGATTTCCGGGTGCCCGGGAACGGTGAGATCCGGAAGCACCATGAGCCGTCCTGCCCGATCGGCCGGAGCCCCAAGCCACTCGGCGGCAGGGGAAGCTCTGACCCCGGCCGCCCAGATAATGGTCTTTGCCTCCAGGGTCCGGCTGCCAAACACCACGTGGTCGGCGGAGCATTCCGACATTGGCTGATTGAGTTCGACCTCGACGCCAAGCCGCTCCAGCGAACGCTGTGCGTAAGCCGACAGGCTTTTGGCGAAACCTGCCAGCACGCACGGGCCGGCCTCGATCAGAATGACGCGGGCTGTCCGCGTATCGATGTTGCGGAAGTCCGGCCATAATGTGACCCGAGCCAATTCCGCGATCGTCCCGGCAAGCTCCACACCGGTTGGCCCGGCCCCAATGATGACGAAAGTCAGCAGGGCAGCGCGCTGACGAGGGTCGGCCTCGCGTTCCGCCAACTCGAACGCCAGCAGGATACGCCGCCGGATCGTCGTGGCGTCCTCCAGCGTTTTCAGGCCCGGAGCAAATGCCTCCCATTCGTCGTGGCCGAAATAGGCGTGTCGCGCCCCGGTCGCGAGAACCAGCGTATCGTAGGACAGGGCGTTGCCATCATGCAGCAGCACGCGTCGCGCCTCGGCGTCCACCCCACCAACAGTGCCGAGAATGGTGGTCACATCCTTGCGCCGGCGCATCAGGGAGCGGATTGGCCAGGCAATCTCCGAGGTCGCCAGCGAGGCCGTCGCGACCTGGTAGAGCAGTGGTTGGAACAGGTGGTGGTTGCGTTGATCGATCAGTGTCACGCTTACTGGCGCTTCCGCCAGACCCATGGCCACCGTCAAACCGCCAAATCCGCCGCCGACGATCACAACGCGATGGACACTCCCCGAAGCCTCGATCGCGGTCGGACGCTTGATCCACGCAAAAATGGCATCGGTCAAAAACATCAAGCTCCCCGGATCCCTGTGCCGCCTTCCCAACTAGCGTAAGGCAGCGTGAGAGTCGTCCCCGCCGTCGGACACATCACGGTGCGCGGATGCCGTTTCACTATCGACCAGGCGGTGCATTATTTGTTACGCGTTGCCGCTACTTCCGTGCATATTCGTTACGGAATGGACATAAACTGGAGGGGGTCCATTTCGGTCACCGGATTTTTCCTCGCGACCAGCGTCATGTTAAATTGCCCGCCTCGATGGAGGAGCACACATATGGACCTGTCTCGTCGCCGCGTCGCGGCTGGCATTATCGGCGGCGCCTTGCTGGGCCTTGCCGCGGTCGTCAGGGACGCATCAGCCCAGGCCGGGGACGAAGCCGCCGTCGCCCAGGCGGTGGAAGCTTTCCGCAAGGCGATGCAGACCAATGATCGCGCCCAGTTGGAGCTGCTATGCGCCGAGAAATTGAGTTATGGCCATTCCGCTGGCAAGATCCAGACGAAGGCCGAATACATCGCCGATGCCTCCAGCGGCAAGTCCAGGTGGAAGTCGCTCGAGTTTTCCGATGTCAAGATCAGCATTGCCGACACCAGCGCGATCACTCGCTTCATGCTCACCGGGGAGGTCGAAAGCGAGGGAAAGCTGGATGCCGTGAAGATCGGCGTGCTGATGGTATGGCAAAAGGACACAACTGGCTGGAAATTGCTCGCTCGGCAGGCCTTCCGCCTGTAACCTCGGAGAACCGCTGACAGGCCATCCAGGGGTATTCGGCTCTCGTCCGGATCGCCTCGATCGCCGCGGGCACTTCCGCGCGGTCGCTTCACATCGATCGCGACGTGGCCCGATAGCCATCAAGTTCAATTTCCGCCGAGATTACAGCATAAATTCGACTGGTTGGTCCCATGGAAACGATGCACTAGTTCATTCGCCACGAGCGAAGCCGATTGGATCACTGAGCAGCAGACCGTTATCGGGAACGACGACCAGGGCAATCACGAGCACGAGGATAAGGGTGGCCAACAGGACATAGATCACTAAGTCGCCGATTAACGGCGCTGTCCGACCTCCGCTGTGACACGCGCTGTCGAAGTCACTATCGCAAACTGTTTCGACGATCCGGGCGGAGTCATTCAACAGCGGCAGACGGACGCCAACGTCGATGAACGTGGCTCTGGCGACGCTACTTCGAAACAGGGTCGGACCTGCGCCGCTGCTATTGAGCATGGCGATCGCGCTGCTCTCTTGGCCAGAAGCAACCGTGTCGGTTGTCATAACCCGTTCCTCATTGTGCTTTGCAGTCGCAGCATTTATTTGTCGTGTGACTTATTCCCTTCAATCTCATACTTGCGCCTTTGACTTCAAGAGAACAGTGGGGGAACCAACGTCATCACTTACATTAAATTATTTGCGAGTTGAGCTGCATCGCATTATTTAGTTACAAATCTAACGATACTAAAGAGCGGATGCCGGCCCTGACAGGCAGAATAAGCCCGGCGAACGCGAAAGCGCGCTTGATGATCAGGCGCCAGCTCGGTCGCCTGGCTCGAAGTTCGCCCGAGGCGATATCCCCTACGGCGGGGCAATCTCGGCGCCCGGCCTGGAGGCAAGAAACGATACCGAATATGTCTGCGGGCCGGCATTCGCTCGCGCAACGATTGCAACGGCAAATTACAAGCAACTTTATTTCATTTGGTATGTTCTAATCCACGGCACGAACTGGGAGGCCGCCGCCCGTGCGCGCTAGCTACGCCACTGTCACCCGCGTCTTCACGGAATTCGCTATGAAGCAGACCTCGTGTGCCTCATGATGCATGTGGTCCAGCTTCGCCTGTTCCGGAGCATCTCCAACCCACTCGATCTCGGGATGGAGTACAACCTTGGTTATCGCCTGCTTGCCCGGCGCGATCTCCTCCATCGTGCCCACGGCATGGTCGCGATAGGCGGCGACCGTGAAGCCCGCCATTCGGGCCACGTGCAGGAACGACAGCATATGGCAGTCCGAAAGCGCGGCAACCAGCATCTCCTCCGGGTCGACCGCCGCAACCTCCGCCCACTTGCCGACTACATGCGGTGATGCGGAGGCTGGAACCACCGTCCCACCATCGAAGTGGATGGTGTGGCCTCGGCTGTAACGGCCTTTGGCAAAATCCTCGCCGCTGGCCAGGGTCCAGACGATGTCCGCGGTATAGGTCGCCATTATTTCCTCATCTGCCTGCGCCGCGCGACGCGGCCGACGCGCGGCTGGATTCCGACACACAATGGCGACATCCGGCGGCGATTTCCACCCCTGCGGCAGATCGAAGACCGCAGTGCTTCAATGGGGTTTGGCATTAGCCTGATGCCGTCCGGGCACTGGTTTTCCAATCAGTTCAAGTTCCGCCTGCCGCACGCACCGATCCATATCCTCCCGAACACAGCCAGCGCAGCGGATCGGCCCCCGGCTGGGTGGCCACTCCCTGGCGACCGTGCGGCCACATTGGCAGGCAGCTTCATAGGGTGCGCTCATGCCGGCATTATGTTCATTATTCGTTCTCATGAAAAGATCTGATCACCGGCGGCCCGGGTGTGGCGGCTTCGGGCTGACCGCCTCGGCACGGCGGCACGATGTCGGGGGGGTCGGGTCGGTGAATGGAACTAACAGGATACGACTTCATGTTGCGATGCACACAAATCGCCCTCTCAACTGCGACTGTATTTGCGTCAGCCGCTAGTGACGGCTTCAATTGCTTTTTTTCGGCAGCTTGATGTTGACAAACATATCGCTTTGGCCTTGAACCGCGCACGGCGTCGCACGCCTCGCAGAGGCTAATGTGGGGCGGCATGCCGGATCAGGAGGGAAGGTTATGGAAAACGTCTGGGCACCGGTTCCGGGCACGCGTTTCTTTACGCGCAATGGCGACGGCCTTTACGAACGCCTGACGGAAAAGTTGTATCTGCGCGTTGATGAGGTCGATGAGACCGACGAAAGAGAGGTTTGCACCCGCCTCGCCGATGCGTTTGAGGCCCGTGCTCCGGTGCGAATGGTCGCTTGAGCCAAGTGGGCCGGCACGACCGGCGGCAGAACAGGTTATCCAAATCGGCGCGAAAACAACGGGCCGGCCAAGCGCCGGCCCTGCCATACAACCACTTCCCCTCAGCGGAGGTCGGTTGGCATAAGTACGTCGTCGCGATCGCCCACCCCCATAAGGGGAGGCCGATATATCCGTCGAACATCCGAGGCATTGTCCCGGGTTTGTAACTCCCTGGCGCGCGACTGAACCTATATCGCACTAAGACGCCGGCGCCATGTCAACGATAAATTCGCCGCCACCGTAGTCGGCCTCGACAGGGATCCGCAGCAGTCGCTTGGTCCCCCCCAGCTTCGAGGCCCGAGGTTGCACCGTCACCACCACGCTGCCTCGCGCGCCGTCCATGGCGGATTTCACCGTCCGCGATCGTCCCAGCTTCACGAGGTTCCTCGCGGTCGCGAACACTAGCTTGAACCGGCCATTTTCGGCGCCTGTCAGGGCCACCGCCGGGGTGATCCAGATCAATTCCACCGCCTCGCGTCCGTCGTGCACCGCCAGTTGCTCACCCGGCGCCTCGGCCAGAAAAAACTGCGTGTCGTAGCGTTTCGGCTGCTCCGCGGGCGTGATCCAGTGTGCGAAATGCACCAGCAGGTCAGGCGCCGGCAACAAATCCTCTGAAGCCAGCACTGCATCGAAACCGATCGAACCAGCATTCAATGCAGCGCGATGCTGTTCCTCCAACCGCTTCAGGGTCGCTGCATCGACCAGGTGAGAGGACCCGCGCGAGCGGGCGAGCAGGACGCCGCATTCCTCGAAAGTTTCTCGGATCGCGGCAATCCGGAACGCCATTGTGGCGACGTCCAACCCTGACGGGTTCGGGCAGTCGGCCTCTCTCTCGGCGAGGCGATGATCGCTCTGCTCGACCCGGCCACCGGGAAACACCAGAGCGCCGGAGGCAAAGTCAATTGCGTGATGCCGCACCACCATGAAGACCTCGATGCCGTCCGGCCCGTCACGCAACAACAAAATAGTCGCCGCTGGTCTTGCGGTCGCTTGCACACTCATCGGTTCGTCCTCTTGTACCAGCAGCCCAAGGGGCGACTGGTGCGCGCGCAGGGGTTGGTGTGGCGGCCGCGCGCGAAATCGCAATACCATCCGCTCGGCCGCCGATCAGAGGGTCGATCGCTCGGGCGGCCGGTATGACAGGTCGCGACGTAGGTTAGACCAGCCCGATAAGCGGGTCACGTGCGCAGGCGGCGGATCAGTTCCATGGCATTCGCAGGGGCGTGCACCTTCATGTCGTTGTCGAAATACACAAAGACGTCTCGCTTGCGGCGGCGCGCCGGGACGCCAATGCGATCCCCGTCGGGGGCATCGTGGCCGGCCGCCCAGGCCTTGATGCGGCGAGCCCACACGTCCAGCTCCTCGTTTTCATAGCCGCTGGCGTAGAGTTCCTCTGATCCGTGCAGCCGGCAGTAGACAAAGTCGGAGGTTACATCCATCAGCTTTGGCCACGCCACGGAATCAGCACACACCAGGGCTACGTCATGTGCGCCGAGCAGATCGACGAACGACTGGGAGCGGAAGCTCTCGTGCCGGATCTCGATCGCGTGACGCAGCTTCCTGTTGCACTCGACGTCCAGCCATGCAGGCGAGCGCAACCTGTGGTCATGCTTGCGCCCCAACCTGGCGGCTGAGTTGGTGTCATGCGGCAGAAGACGCAGGAACGGTTCGAGCCTCAGCGGGTCGAAGCGGAAATTGGGTGGGAATTGCCACAGGACCGGCCCCAGGTGAACGCCTAGCCGCAACAGCCCTGAAGCGAGGAAGTTCGCCAGCGGCACCTCAATGTCTTGAAGCCGGCGAATGTGGGTGATGAAGCGTGGTGCCTTGACCGAGAAAACGAAGTTTGCCGTTACTTGCTCCGCCCAGTGAGCGAAGACGTCCGGGCGCTGCAGGCCGTAGAACGTGCCATTGATCTCGATCGTCCGAAACTGACTGGCGGCGTATTCAAGTTCGCGGTCGCGCTTGACTTCCTTGGGGTAAAAGACGCCCCGCCAAGGAGCATAGGTCCAACCCGAGATGCCGACACGAACGATCCCAGTCGTCATGGTGGCTCGGCGAGCGTGGGCCGGATGGGCGTCAAGATGGCAGACATGCGGACATCATGATGCGTTTCCGCGATTACGGGTTATCAACACAGCAGGTCGCACGGTGCCGACCAACGTCGAGCGTGGCCAGCCCCGACGGTGCGGTGCACCCGGCGATCTATGAGATGTTGGTGGAAAATCCTCTGATCCCGCAATCCTTCACGGCCGACGCACTTTCAGATGCCGTGCTGACCTGCGAGCGAAGCGAAGCAAGGGTTGTTGCCCCGGATCATACCGGCTGATTTTGAGGATTTGGCTTGGCGGGGCGGGGATGCGACTTGGGGCCGCTGAGGCGCGCCTAGCGCGGGCATCCCCCTGTAAGACGGGATGGCCTAACGAAGAACGGACGGCTCACACGCGAGCGGCGGCATCAGGCGACCCCAGCCCGTCGGGCTGGACTTGACGAAGCCCAATGAGAGGGTTCGGCGAAGTCCGTGGAGCCGAGGCGGTGGCGTTCTCCGCGGAGGCTGACAAGTTCATCAGCGCGCCCAACATCTGCGACGACAATGGCTGGTCCGGAATTGTGCTCAGAGCGGGTGCGGTCCTGGCCGCGCTCGAGTCGGATGCGATCCTGGCCGAGCTCAAACGGTTGGTCAGATCACTTGACCCGGGAGGCGCGCCTTCCCCGACACTGGTTACGGAATCGATCCCTCTCGAATTGAACAAATTGTTCGTGGTGGAATTAATCGTGGGGGACATGGCACTTCGCTCCGCCGAATCTCGGCATTCCAATCAGTTTGAGGTGGTGTCTAACTGAGAGCAACCTCCGTGCCAGCCCACCGTCAGGCTGGGCTGTCAGCTTCCGCCCTGCGTGTCCCGCCAGTCGATTGAAATAATGGAATATTTCGAGAGCTGTCGACCGGGGGGCGGCATCTGGCATATCGACGCATCCGGCAACTTCTGCCCATCGACCCAGTTTAGCCGGTAGTTGCTGCCGGGCGAAGCGACTGGCGGCATCCCCAGGCCTGCCCGGGGTTCGGCGGTATGCCAACGTGGCCTGGGTTCATCAGTGGCATCATCCGAAACAATCGTGACATGCCAACAATCACATTCGTGCAAATGCAAAATGAGGCTAATCGTTCATGACTCCAGCCGTGGATCGGGCACACGCGCTGCCACCAGCACATCCACCACCGTTGCCCCAGCCGCCAGCAGCGTCGCGGCGCAGGCATTCGCGGTGGCGCCGGATGTCATCACGTCATCAATCAACAGCACTGCCCGGCCAACCAGACGGCCCTGCCGCGAGAGGCGTGGCGCAAACACGCCCTCAACCTCCCTCGCACGATCCTCCGCCGTCTTGTGATCAAGCGATGCCGTCGTGCGTGTCCGGACCAGGGCATCCGGCAGCACGAGGCGCTCGGCCCGCCGACCCAACACTTGCGCCAGCAGGGCGGCCTGATTGTATTTTCGTTCATACAAGCGCCGTCGGTGCAGTGGTACGGGGATCAAGACATCGGCCCGGGCAAGCAGAGCGGCGCCGGCGCGCAGCATCATCGATGCCAGGACCGGCGCGAGTTCTGTCCGGTCCGCGTGCTTGAACGGCAGCACCAGCCGCCGCGCCTGATCGTCGTAGCGCAACGCCGCGCGGGCCTGGTGATAGACCGGGGGCCGTTCCCGGCACGCTGGACAGGCGCCCTCCTCATCCGCCTGGCTGGAGGAGGCAAATGGCACTCCGCAGCGAGCGCAAAACGGCGCGGTGATGAAGCTGATCTGACCAAAACAGGCGCCGCAAAGCTGGCCGTGGACTTGCACCGTCTGGTCGCACAGGACGCAACGCGGCGGCAGCAGCAAATCGAGCACGACCTGGCCGATATGGCGCAGCCGCCCGGGATGGATCATTCTCAGGCCGCGGCGTGAGTTTCCCCGGGCACGCCGAATACGACCGTGCCGTCTCGTTCGATCTCACGCACCAGGTCAATTTCCCACGTCAGATAAGCGTTCATGGCTTCCTCGACCCCAGAATTCCGGTCGTAAGGGCGCAGATAAAAGTCAATGCAGGCGTCGTCGGGCGGCGTGGTGCGGTCCTTGACGAGAGGACGGCCAAAGGCGTGCCAGGCCTGGGTGCCGCCATCCAGCACCCGCAAATCGGGCCGGCCTCCCTCCTCACGCAACATGGTATTCACCTCGGGCACCGCCAGGCGTGCCAGCATGCCATCCGGTGATGTGATCACCACATGCCGGGCTGCCGCCAACTGTCCGGTCAGGCCCGACAACCGCGTGCGCACCCCCCACAAGGCGCCCGGGATGTGGCCGTCGCGAAATTCGACACTTCGGGCCAGGTCCAGCACGACCGTGCCGTCGCCGCTGTCCAGCAACTGCTGCAGGCCGGAGACGTCGATCAGGTCGACCGGAGCGGCGAGTTCCGGCACGGCGACCGGGGCCAAGCCGGGGGTCTTGATGGCTTCCAGCCCGCCTTCTAGGACGAAGACGTCGCGGTGGCCCATCTGCCGCAGCCAGGCCGCCGCCATACGCGCTCGCACGCCCGTGTCATCCGCCAGAACGATGCGGGCATTGCGGACGCCGATCCAACTATCGGTCGCCTGCACCAGTTGCCCGCCAGGGGCATTGCTGCTTCCGGGGCGATGGCCGGCGCGGAATTCCACTGGATCACGCACATCGAGCACATAGAGAGTGCGCTCGGGATCGTCCTCGAACCGGGTCAGGTCCAGAGCCCCGATGACGCCAACGCCGCACTTCTCCGCGAAGGCTATGGCGCGCTGCAATGCCACGCCCGCCGTCTTCGGGTCTCCGGGCTGATAGCGCTCTGTGCGCCCGCGCTCACACCGCAGGCCAGCCAGTTCCCAGCCCATGGTGCCGTTGCGCAAAGCCACCACCTTGTTGGGTATGCCAGCCCGCCGCAGGCTTTCGGCGCCAAGGATGCTGCGGGTCCGACCGGCA
Organism: uncultured Alphaproteobacteria bacterium; assembly: GCA_963758415.1. GTDB lineage: Bacteria > Pseudomonadota > Alphaproteobacteria > Acetobacterales > Acetobacteraceae > Rhodopila. The sequence goes on from CAVWVL010000005.1 coordinate 153,722, forward strand.
CAGTTCACCACCACCAGGGTCTTCGGATCGGGCGCGATATCGCCAATGCGATAGGCCAGTTCACCGCCCGGTACACTCATCCCGGTGGGGATCGACATACGAGTGAATTCCTCGAGTGTCCGACTGTCGAGGATCACCATGTCGCGCCCGGCCTCGATCCAACCCTTGAGTTCCAGGGCATCGACGCTTTCGGTGCCGTAGTGATGTTCCACCCACTCGCCAAACGCCTTGGACGGCACATTGACACCGCTGAACAACACGTTTCCCGCGGCTTCCCAGGCGGGCGTGCCGCCATCGAGCACCGAGACGTTGCTGCACCCGATCAATTCGAGCCAGGCGGCTAATTCCTCCGCAAGCCCACGCCCGTCATCGACACAGCAAATTCGTACGGTCAGTCGCGTCAGCAGCGCACGAGCGCGAATCTCGCGACGAGCCAGGCCGCATGGCACCGCCCAAAACAGATGAGAGCCGCCAAATTCGCCATCTTCGCGCGCATCCAGCAGGGCCAATTCCTGGCCATCGGTGATCCAACTCAATAATCTTCCAGCATTGATGCGTTGCATGAGCGGACCCTCTGGTTGGAGCGACGGTAGGCTCGGCGCGTACGGCTTGGCAACGGTGCCGAGCGGGCGCACATCCGCGATATGGACAGTATGCACGTCTTTGATCGCTCGGCTGTCCGCCGCCACCGGGACCGCGCCGCGCGGACGGTAGGGGAGGTGGCGGACGTGCTGCGCGATGCGGCGCACCGTCTGCTGGACCGCCTGGACGATACCACACGCCGGTTTGTCGATGCGCTGGACGTTGGCGGCCGCGGTGTCGTGGCTCCTTTGCTCCGGGCACGTGGCATGCGCGTCGTAAGCTGCGACCTTTCCGCCGCCATGGCCGCCCTGAGCGGCGGTCACGATGGTTCAGTGGTCGTGGCGGCGGACGAGGAATGTCTGCCCTTCGCCGCCGGTAGCTTTGACCTGGTCGTCGCCAATCTCTCGCTGCACTGGGTGAACGACCTGCCGGGCGCGCTGCTCCAGTTGCGTCAGGCATTGCGGCCCGAGGGGCTGCTCCTGGCCAGCCTGCCCGTTCTGGGAACGCTGGCCGAGTTTCGCGCCGCGCTGACCGAGGCTGAAGCCGAGATCACCGGTGGCGCATCGCCCCGGGTCTCCCCGTTCCCCGAACTACGCGATTGCGCGCATCTGCTGCAGCGAGCGGGTTTTGCCATGCCCGTCGCCGACCTGGACGAGATCCGCCTGCTTTATGCCGATCCGTTCGCGCTGCTCCGCGATTTGCGCGCGGCTGGAGAGACGAACGCAATCACGCACCGCTCCCGGACCGTGCCGGCCCGCGCTCTTTTCCCGGCGGCACTGGCGCGCTTGCCGGTGGAGGGTGAGAGGGTGGCCGTCACACTTCGCATGGCGGTGATGACGGGCTGGGCGCCCGGGCGGTAGAGGGCAAACGTCCGGCGGATGTCGTTGACTGACGCGGTTTTCGCTTGCATCGAAATATATAACGGAGTGATATAGTTGGCGCAAAGGTTGCTGCTGGACCTTGAGTTCGACAAATGGCGACGAAAGGCCAGATTGTCGGATGACACCATACGGCAAGCAGCGGATGAGATAGTTCGAGGGTTGGTTGACGCAAGATTAGGTGGATCGTTGTTGAAAAAGCGCATTCGTAGCGCGAATAGCCAAGGAGAACGCGGTAGCCATCGCACGATAATCGCCTATCGAAACGGTGAAAAGATGGCGTTTCTTTTTGGTTTCGCTAAGAATGAGACCGATAACATAAGCCGCAAGGAACGTGTGGCATTCGTAAAGCTAGGCATGTGTATATGAATTATAGGGCTGATGAAATCGACGGGCTTGTACGCCTGGGATTGATCGTAGAGGTGAAAATATGAGTCGTATCCTGCATCAAACTCACGCTTCCGCCCAGCGCCTACATAAGGCCGGCTTTCTCGACGCTACGACGATGCGCGAGTTTGACGCCCTGTGCCTTCCTCCTGTTCCGTCCTACACGCCCGAAGATGTCCGGCGCATCCGCGCAGCCAGCCAAGCTAGCCAAGCCGTGTTCGCTAAAGTGCTCAACGTCGGCACTGCGACTGTCTCCGCATGGGAGCAGGGCACGAAAACGCCCAACGGCACGGCTGGCAAGCTGCTTAGCCTCGTGGAGAGAAAGGGGCTGAAGGTTCTCTTAGAGCAAGACTGACGATGGCATCAGACTCGGATATCGTGATTTATCCCTGAGTACCCTGCAGTTTCGCCCGCTGGACCCTTAGCGGGTACAATCTAATACCGAACAATCGCAGGATGTGCTTGCCGTATGCTCACACAGGGATCGGCCAACCGGCCGCAACTTGCTCCGGTGACCGAGGGCGTCCTGTTCGGGCTGCTCGCCGCGCTGATCTGGGGAGCCTATTTCGCCTTGGCCCGAGCCGGGGTATCGGTTGGACTGAATGCCAGTGACATTACCTTTTTGCGTTACGGCATTGCCGGCACCCTGCTGTCCGTTTGGTTCCTGCCACCTTTTCGCGGTAATCTGCGCGGCGTCACATGGCCGCGTATCGCTGCCCTGACCATCATTGGCGGGCCGCCTTTCACCCTTATGAGCGTAAGCGCATACGCCTTTGCGCCGCTCGCCCATGGCGCGGTGTTTCAGCCGGGCACCATGACCACCGCGAGCGCCATTCTGGGCTACCTCGTGTTGCACGAGCCGATAGGACCGGCGCGCATAATCGGCACCGTAACCATTGTGGCCGGCCTGGCGATCACCGCGGGCGAGAGCCTTGGCGGAGTTGGCCATTGGACACTCCTTGGTGACGCAATGTTCGCGTGCGCCGGCTTGCAATGGGCGACCTACGCCACGCTGGCGCGGCACTGGCGCATCGCGCCCATGAGCGCTACGGCATGCATGTCAGTACTCTCCTGCGTCGTCTACGTCCCGTTCTACCTGGCAGGCAGTGGGCCAATCCGATTGCTGTCGCTGTCGCGGGCCATGCTGACAACCCAGGCCGTCGCTCAGGGCGTGATGTCCGGGATTGTTGCGGTGTTCGCCTACTCGGCGGCGGTCGAACGCATCGGCGGCGGCCGCGCGGGCGTCTTCGGCGCTCTGGTGCCGGCGTTTGGCATCGTGCTGGGCATCCCGCTGGTTGGCGACATCCCCACGAAGTGGCAGGTAGTGGGTTTGATCGTGGTCACCCTCGGCACGATGCTGTCAGGCGGCGTGTTCGGCCGGGTGTTGTCGGGCGGCCGGTTCGGCACGACGTTGTCAGGCGGCCTGTTCCGCCGGCGGAGGCGGGCCCGCTAACCTCCGGTCACACTCATGTGCCGAGCGACGGAAGGCTTGTCGTGGCGGCGGTCGATGATGAAGTCGTGCCCCTTCGGCTTGCGCGAAACCGCTTCCCGGATCGCGTCGTCAAGCTGGTCGTCGGTCACGCCCGCCCGCAGCATCGAGCGAAAATCCGCCGAGTCATCCTGCCCCAGACACATGTAGAGCGTACCGGTGCAGGTCAGCCGCACGCGATTGCAGCTCTCGCAGAAATTGTGCGTCATCGGGGTGATGAACCCGATCCGGCGCCCGGTTTCCTTCACATTGAAATACCGAGCCGGACCGCCAGTGCGGTAATCGGTATCCTCCAGCGTCCAGGCCTTGCGCAGTCGAGCCCGAACAACGGAAAGCGGCAGGTACTGGTCCGTGCGGTCGCCGGTGATATCGCCCATCGGCATCGTCTCTATCAGACAAAGATCAAAACCGTGCTCGCCGCACCAGGCCAGCAGGGCGTCGAATTCACCCTCGTTCACGCCTTTCATCGCCACGGCGTTGATCTTGACCGCAAGGCCAGCAGCCTTGGCCGCGAAAATACCGTCCAGCGTCTGCTCGATCTTGCCCCAGCGGGTGATCTGAGTGAACCGGGACGGATCGAGGGTATCGAGCGAGACGTTGATCCGACGCACGCCGCATGCCACCAGGGTTTGCGCGTACTTGATCAGTTGCGACCCGTTTGAGGTGAGTGTCAGCTCGTTCAGGCCGTCGCCCAGCCGGCGGCCCAGCGCATCGAACAGCCGCATCACGTCACGACGCACCAGCGGCTCACCGCCGGTGATCCGGATTTTCGTGGTACCAAGACGGATGAACGCGCCGCACAGACGCTCCAGTTCCTCCAGCGTCAGCAGATCACGCTTTGGCAAGAAGCTCATGTCTTCCGACATGCAATAGACACAGCGCAAATCACAGCGATCCGTCACGGAAACTCGCAGGTAAGTGATCGCTCGGCCGAACGGATCAATCATGATGGACTGTTTTCTCCTCCCGGAATATCCACGCCGGCCGTGTTGTCGAGAAATCGCTGTTACCGGACGCATTCCGGACGACGATACAGGTAGTGACTTGCACCCAGTTGAGCCGCGGTTCAAGCCCGCGCAGGCCGGATGGAAGCGATATGCATGGCTGAATGCCTCGGGATGGCCGCCGTTCTTGCACTCGACTTCGCCAACCAAACGGCCCATCGTGGATTAAATTGCCATTCCGCATTCTGGAGAGATTGTTGTCCGGGACGAGCGATGCCCTGCGTGTGATCGAGTTGACCTCGGCGCGGTTGCGCAAGGATATCGGCGGTCTGCCGGAACAAGCGGACGATACGCCGACGGCTTCCCAAATTGACGGGAAGGCTGCCAAGGCACCGACCGATCCCGACCGGCGGCTGAGGCTGCTGAATGCGGCTTGGGGCCCGGATAGCCAGCCGATTTCGTGCGACACGATGCAATCCCTCGCCGAGGGACTTCCGGCTGCTGTGAGGGTCGATCGAGCCGGGCTCGACGCGCATTGCGTTTTCCCACATCCGGTCGGGCGGATTGTCCTGAACCTTCTGCTCTTGGCGGCGGAAAGCTTGCCGATGGGCGGGATCGTCAGACTGGCCGGATCGGCGGACGACCTGTTTCTTCAAATCACCGGCCCAGGCGCCGAGTGGCCGGCGGGATTGGCGGTTTGTGCCGTTGACCAGGCCGCCGCCGTCGCTGCGATCACCGACGCCGCGATAACCGGGTCGGACAGCGTACAAATGCCGCTGACCACCCTGCTGGCTCACGCGTCGGGCGTTCGATTGTCGCTGCTGCTCGCTTCGTCCGGACGAGCGGAACCGCCGATGCTGCGGCTTGGCGGCCGCTGACCCGGAGCCTCGCTCAGAAAGCGGGCATACAGATCGCGCGCGGGGACAGGGACGAGAGGCAGGGTGTCCCTCATGGGCTGCGCATGCCGATCGGACCATTTGATACGCACGGATAGTCCCGCCCGGCCGATCATTGCGGCAAGGGCGCAACCACCTTTATGGTGACCCCAGATACGGAAACCAGAACAAACCGGCTAGTTTGCGATTTGTATCGGCTAAGGGTAGGAAAATGATCAGAATAATTCTGCTGCTGTGCTTTGCGACATGGGCGGTGCAAGCCCACGCTGGTCAGATTTCGGGACCAGCCAAGGCGATCGATTCCACTACGATTCGGATTGGCGATCAGCGCATCATGCTGTTCGGTGTCGATTCGGTGATGCGTAAGCAGCTTTGCACGCTGGACGGCAAGCCCTGGCAGTGTTGGCAGGCCGTGGTCAAGGACTTACAAACATTACTCGATCAAGGGCCAGTCGTGTGCGACGCGGTAGGGGAGCCCGATGTTTTCGGCCGCGTGTTGGCGCGCTGCAAAGTGAATGACCAAAGTGTCAACGAACAGCTTGTCTCCCGGGGGTTCGCGGTCGCTCGAACCAACGAGTCGACCGACTACGTCGCTGACGAGGCCGCGGCCAAGGAGAAGAAGCTTGGGCTATGGCAGGGTCAGTTCGCCGCACCAAGCGCTTACCGCAGTTCAGCCGGGGTTGCGGTCGATCGGCCTTAAGTTCGAATGCTGTCCGCCACCTGGAGGCCATCACTTTCGGCTTTTCGCGTTCCGACGAGGAAGAAATCCATGAACATGCCCCGTTTCACCGCCAGGCCCGGTCTTGCCACAATCGCTGCCCAGGCGGTCGTCGCCCTGGCGGTGGTCGCCGGACTCAGCCGGCCGGCGGTTGCTCAAGAGGATACAATCGCTGAGGGACAGAGGATTTGGTCGCAGAAAGCACAATGCCCGCAATGTCATGGTTGGGCGGGCGATGGCAATGGCGGCCTGCATTCGGCTGGCTTGGCGGCATCACTCCGCGGCACGCAGTTGAGCCGCGATGAGATTCGAATAACGATACAATGCGGTCGGCCCGGGACCCCGATGCCTCACTTCGATCGCTTCGCTTACACCGATAAACGTTGCTACGACATGACTGCCGCCGATCTCGGTAGCAGCGTCCCCGATCGAGCCGCGGCGACTCTCCAGCTCTATGAGATTGACGCCTTGGCCGACTATATCGCGGCCAAGCTCAAGGGAGCAGGGCCGGTCACACGTGATCAGTGCATTGAATTCTTCCGCGCGGCAGCCGGGTCTCGTTGCGACGCCTACGCCGCAAAGTAAGCCGGTCGCCGCCAAAATTCGGAGGTGAGATCGGCTACAACAGGTGATGCGCCGCTCTCGCGGAGCACCACCGTTGCATCAAGCGTCAGTTATTGCCGGAATGGTTCGGATCAGAGGGCGAACACATACAGCATGGAGGTGTTTTGCAGGTCTTGGTAACCAGGTGTCTTGTTCAACATGTCCCTGACGATGACGCTGCCGCCTATCAGTACTGCGACATACTGCTTGCCGTTTACGGCGTAGGTCATCGGTGGCGCGGAGCTGAGCGACCCAGTGTTAAAGCTCCAGAGTGGCTTCAGGCTGACGTCGTCCAACGCATAGACCGTGCCATCGACGGTTGTCGTGAACACCAAGCCGCCACCGGTTGCCGCAACCCCGGAATAGCTAGCGCGCGGCAGCGACTGCTGGGCGCCCTTCTTCCCGGTCGCGGGATCCATGGCGGTTACGCTTCCCTTGACTTCCTCGGCATTTGAAGAGGCGCCACCGAACCAGATGTGGCCTGGCGCGCCGGCAGGTTTCTCGCCTCCATCGGCAGTCGCATCGACCAGAATGTTTGAGCAGCCCTCAAGTCCAGCCCCATAAGAGAGATGAGTACGAGCGCTGTATGAGGTGGGAAAGAAGTTCACCCCTCCCTGGATATTTGGGCAACCCTCGATCTGACCTTGCTGGCGCCTGGAAGCCTTGCCAATCTTGTAGGTTTGCAGGTCCTTGTTCGGGTCATATTCAACTGGTTTGCCGGTCTTTGGATCAATTCCGTCGGTCCAGTTGACCTTCTCGGCGTATTGCTGGCTGGAGATAAACTGACCGTTCACACGATCCAGCGTGTAGAAGAAGCCATTGCGCCCGAAATGCGCAACGATCTTCCGATCCTCGCCGTTTACCTTGGTGTCTATCAACTGAGTTATGCCGACCTCGTCATAGTCCAGGAAATCACCAGGTGTATACTGAAAGTACCACTTGATCTTCCCGGAAGCGACATCGAGGGCGATGGTCGAATTGGTGTACAAGTTGTCGCCCGGACGATATTCCGGATCGTACATCGGAACCGGCTGACCGGTGCCCCACAGCGTCAGCTTTGTCGCCGGGTCGTAGGAGCCGGTTTGCCAGAACGAACCGCCGCCGTGCTTCCAGGCTTCGGTGTTGCCCTTCCACGTGTCGCCGCCCGGCTCATTCGGAGCTGGCACCGAGTAGGTCCGCCACAGATGCTCACCGGTGTCCGCGTTGAAGGCATCGATATGGGCGCGGGCGCCCTGGTCCCCGCCGCTGCCGCCGACAACCAGCTTATCGTCGATGACCAGCGGAGCCGAGGTCAACGAGCAAAGGCTTGTCTTCATGTCATCAAACTGGACCGTCTTCACCAGTTCCCCGGTGTCGGACTTGGTCCAGAGCACCTTGCAGTCATTGGTCACGGAAATGACAAAGTTTTTGTAGAGCGTGACCCCGCGGTTCGCGGCAGTGAACATATCGGCTTTGTTGCTTCCCGGATCCATCAGCCATGTGATCCGAGCGCTCGCCGGGTCCCGCACGTCGATTTTGTATACAGCGCCAAAGCCATCGACGGCATACATGAAACCGTCAGCCACGAGCGGCGTGCTCTGGTGACCGCCCAACGGCATCGCTCCGACCCCGTTGACCCCGCCCAGAGCAACGGTGAACGCGACGTGAAGATTCTTTACGTTGTCCTTGTTGATCTGGTCCAGTGAGGAATAGCGATGCGAAGAATAGTCCTTATTGACCATCAGCCAGTTCTGCGGCTCAGCGTCGGGGTTCATCAGCCGTTGCGTCGTAATATCGGCGGCCAAGGCCGATAGTGAAGTCGATGCGAGCAAGGCTGACGTGAACAGCGCGGCACGTGGAATTTTCTTGAAACTCATCATTTCCTCCCATTGGTTTCTTGAGCCTGTCATTCACGAGTTGCTGGCGTATCGGGCCTGGTTATCTCGATCTCATCCGAGACACCTGCTGACGCACGAGCCGACGATCGGCATACGATAGCAAACCGGTCGATCTCACAGCCAAGGCTCATTTTGAGATCAAGGGCGAGTGTTTTTTCTGGACCGACAAATGTCAAGTGCCGTCGGTCGAGCAGAGGATATTCCGCACCGCGACGGTCAGGGAACCGCAGCAAAAATGGCCCGCGAACAAACGCGGGCCAACGCGGCATTTCCACAAGAGGTGAAAGGACGCCATGCCCCTTGCCGGAGCATGGCGTTCGGCATCAGAGGCTGAACACGAACAGCATCGACGTGTTCTGCACGTCTTTCAACGTCGGTGTTTTATTAAGCTGGGCCTTGGTCTGGACGTTGCCACCGATCAGTACGGCCATGTATTGCTTGCCATTGATCGAGTAGGTCATCGGCGGAGCAGAGCTGAACGAGCCGGTGTTGAAGCTCCAGAGCGGCTTCAAACTCTGGTCGTCCAGGGCGTACACCGTGCCGTCGCTGGTGGTGGTGAATACGAGGCCACCGGCTGTCGCGGTGACGCCGGAGGCGACACTATGCGGCATCGACTGCTGGCCGGCCTTTTTCCCACTCGCGGGATCCATCGCCGTCACGCTTCCCTTGACTTCCTCGGCGTTCGCATAGGCGCCCCCGAGCCAGTATGCTCCGTTGTCATCGTTGGACGGATCGACTGTGATGGTGGAGCATCCCTCGATACCACCACCATAGGAAAGATGGGTCCGCGGGCTATAGGACGTCGGGAAATAGTTGACGCCGCCTTGGATATTCGGGCAGCCCTCAAGTTTACCCTGCTCGCGCCGAGACGGTTTGCCGATCTTGTAAGTTTGCAGATCCTTGTTGGGGTTGTACTCGATCGGTTTGCCGGTTTTCGGATCGATGCCGTCCGTCCAGTTGACCTTCTCGGCATATTGCTGGCTGCCGATGAACTGACCGTTGGTGCGATCCAGTGTATAGAAGAAACCATTGCGGCCGAAATGAGCGACGACCTTACGATCCTCGCCATTCACCTTGGTGTCGACCAGTTGCTGGATGCCAATCTCATCATAGTCGAGGAAATCACCTGGCGTGTACTGGAAGTACCATTTCATCTTACCGGTCGCCAGGTCGAAGGCGACGGTTGAGTTGGTAAACAGATTGTCGCCCGGACGGTATTCCGGATCGAACATCGGGACCGGCTGTCCGGTGCCCCAGATCGTCAGCTTGGTTGCCGGGTCGTAGGAACCGGTCTGCCAGAACGAACCGCCGCCATGCTTCCAGGCTTCGGTATTGCCCTTCCAGGTGTCGCCGCCCGGCTCCCCGGGGGCCGGGATCGAATATGTCCGCCACAGCCGCTCGCCGGTGTCCGCGTTGAATGCGTCGATATGCGCGCGGGCGCCGCGGTCGCCACCGGATCCGCCGACGATCAGTTTGTCCTCAACGACGAGAGGCGCCGAGGTCAGTGCACAATAGGACGTCTTGAGGTCGTCGAACTGAACCGTCTTGACGAGTTCACCGGTGTCCGCCTTGGTCCAAAGAACCTTGCAGTCGCCGGTTACGGAAATCACGAAATCCTTGTACAGGCTGACGCCGCGGTTCGAGGCGATGAACAGATCGTTCTTATTGGTGCCCGGATCCATCATCCAGGTGATTCTGGCGCTGGCCGGATCGCGCACGTCGACACGGTAGACGGCGCCGAAGCCGTCAACGATATACATGAAGCCATCGTTGACGAGGGGCGTGCTCTGATGGCCGCCCAGCGGGCTGAAGCCGATACCGTTCACCCCGCCCAACGCGACGGTGAAGGCGACGTGGAGGTTCTTCACGTTGTCCTTGGTAATCTGGTCAAGCTCGGAAAACCGATGCGAAGCGTAGTCCTTGTTGACCATCAGCCAATTCTGCGGCTCTTTGTCGGCGTTCATTAGCCGCTGCGGCGTCACCTCGGCGGCCCATGCCGACAGCATTGTCGAAGCAAGCAAGCCTGAGGCCAGAAGCCCGGCGCGCGGAAGTCCCTTGATACTCATTGTTTCCACCCATTCTTTTTTTGAGCCTAACACTATTCACGAGACTGCTGGCGTATCGGGCCTGGTTTCTCGATCTCATCCGAGACACCTGTGGACGCACGAGCCGACGATCGGCACACGGTAGCAAGCCGGTTGATCTCACATCTGGCTCATTGCGAGACCGGGACCGAGTGTTTTTTCTGGCCCCCCAAATGTCAAGTGCCGCGGAGTGATCCGTGCATCAGGCCATCCGGGCGATCTTGTCGCGCGCGCCGGCCTGCGTCACTATCGCCGTTCGCAGATGTGGCACCGTTCTAAATCATGAGCAAACACGTGGTCGCCTCCGTGGCGGAAATCCCGCCTGGGCAGCGGAAACTGGTGACGGTGCGTGGCCGCCAGATTGCCGTCTTCAACCTTGGCGGCGAGTTTTACGGCCTGTTCAACCGATGCCCGCACCAGGGCGGCCCGATGTGCGAAGGCATCCTGACCGGCCTGATTTCCTCGGACGAACCGGGGCAATACCGGTATTCGCGAAAAGGCGAGATCCTGCGCTGCCCGTGGCATGGCTGGGAGTTCGACGTGCGCACCGGGCAAAGCTTTTGCGACCCCTCAAAGATCGGCGTGCGGAGCTACCCAATGGAGGTGGCGGAGGGTCAGCGCATCGTTCAGGGGCCCTATGTCGCCGAGACCATACCGGTCGCCATCGAGGAACAGTACGTCGTGGTGGAGCTTTGACCTCGTCGTTTCGCGATTCGGGCTTTTCGATGCGCTGCTGTCATGTCCGGTCGGGAAAGGTGAACGCAACCAGCGCCAGCACCATGCCGAACGTCCAGGCCAGGTAGATCGCGATCAGCATGTCGCGGGAGGAGAAACGCCGGCCCAGCCAAACGGCGGGCGGCACGGCCAGCAGCAGCGCCGCCACGACCGGCAGCAGCCCAAAGCTGTCCTGCGCGTAAATCGCCATGACGAAGCCGGTGATGAGCGCCACGAACACTGGCGGGATGCTGATCAGAATGAGCATCTCGTGTCGGATCAACGCCGCGCCCACCACCACGAAGCTGAACATGGCGAGCGTGACCAGGTAGGTCAGTGCTTCCGTCATCGGCGCCGTCTTGCGCCAGCCTCAGCTTCCGACTTTCAACGGCGAGACCAGGCCACGCAGGCAGGCCAGCACGGAAAGGGCCGACATCATGCCCGTCCTTGGGTTCTCCAGCGTCGGGACATTCTCGATGGTCATGCTGAACGAGGCGGCGGCGGCTTCGACGCGGATCGTGTGGATATTGCGCGTCACCGCGGGATCGGCCCAAATCCGGACCCGGGTCCTCACCGCCCCCACGCCCGCCAGCGCCAGCGCCGCGGCGACGTTGAGATTGGCCGGGAAGCCGGCGGCTGCGTCCAGTGCGTTGCCCTCGAACACCAGGGTGGCTTCGGTCATCTCCATCACGTCGATACTATTCTGTTGCAGATAAGGTGCGCCCACCAGCCCGGACGGCGGCTTGCGGGTTTCGATCGTGACGCTGTCGATAGATCCCTCGGCGGCGGCGCGCACGGCGTCGAGGCCGAGCAGGGCGCCGGTCGGAACGATGATCCGGGCGCCGGTCTTTTTGGCGAGGCGCACCAGGTGCAGTCGCGGCAGCAGCGCGCCGACGGAGGCGGGTATGAAAATCCGGCCGGCTTCGAGGGCCGGTAAGGCGATGCGCTCGAAGATCGCCGCCGGAGCAGCCTCCACGACGATGTCGGCTTCCGCCAGTTCGGGGATTTCGACCAAACGGGGCGGGGCCTGGAAGCCCGCCAGATTGGCGCGTCCCTTGACAGGATCGCGGCAGGCCACCGCCATCAGCCGCAGCCCATCGACGCCGCCATCCAAAGCTCGCGCCAGCGGCAGTCCGATGGCGCCGAGACCGGCAATCGCTACAGTTTTCATCATGTGACGATCATAGGCATGTCGCGTGTCCTCGGCTTCCCGGGTCAGCCACCACCCGGCTCGACTCCAGCGCGTATCCGGAGATCGCCACGTCCGCGTGTCTGCGCGCCGTCGTGGCTCACTTTCTCTCGGTGTCAGGTGGCAGGCCATCGGAGACCGCGCGTATCCCGGTCAGGTCATCAGGCGTGTTGATGTTAGCGAACCGATCCGGCGACTGAGCGGGAAAGTCAACGTAACGCATGCCTATACATTCAGCAAAACCAGCGACCTGTCGAGGACCGGAACTCGAAAGCAGCGAACGTAGGCGGCCTCGGCAGCAAATTGGCCACAGGGCAACCAGGTGATGCACGCGGCCGGCGCTGGACGCGCAGCCGGGCGCGGGCGACAGCCGTTCCGCCAATCCCCGGGGCAGGAGCGGTGTGTCTCCGGGGACCGTCAGCAAGGTAGTCACGCCGAGCGAGGCTGCCCAATCGAGGCCGGCCAGAACGCCCGCCAGCGGCCCTTCGCCGGCGAACGGCCCATCTGGCAGCACCGGGAATCCGAAGCGGGCAAACCGGGCCGGGTCGCCGTTGGCGCTGATCGCGATGTGGGGGCCATCCAGGACCGCGATGATGGACGCCAGCATCGGCCTGCCCGCGACCGGGAGCAGGGTCTTGTCGCCGCCACCCATTCGCGAAGCTTGTCCGCCGGCCAGCACGACAGCGGCCGAGGGCGGGCGGGTCACGCGCGGTGGATGGGGCGAGCGATGGGGCTCGAACCCACGGCATCCAAGACCACAACCTGGCGCTCTACCAACTGAGCTACGCCCGCCATCCAGGGGGCGCGGTTTAGGCTGGTTGAGGCATGGTCGTCAAGATTTGACCCGTGCCGGCGGCGCCGGCTGCCGCTGGCGATTGCGGCGACGGACCGAGGCGGAGCAGTTTCGTCCGCATGGTTCGACGTGATGACGACAACCAGCGGCCGGATGACGACAGGGTGCCGCGGCCGGCTGTGCTTGCGACGACTAGCGAAGACGACACCAACGCCGAACCGGCATTGCTGCGCGCGCAGGCGGCGGCCAACGACAAACGCCTGCATGAAGCGCGTGGCATCTGCGCCGGCGTGCTCGCTGCCTCGCCCAATCATCCTGAGGCGCTGGCATTGCAGGGCGTCATCGCCGCGATGGACGGTGACTTCGAACAGGGCATCGCACTGCTGGTTCGCGCAATCACCCTGCGACCCGGGAATGCCGCCTGGTACGCTCATCTGAGTTCGCTTTGCCGTCTGACATGTCGCATGCAGGATGCGCTCGCGGCGGGCCAGCAGGCAATCCGGCTGGACCCGAACAATCCCGACCACGTGGTCAATCTGTCGCTTAGCCTGGTCGACCTGGACGAGCATGAGCGGGCGGTCGCGTGTCTGCTGCGCGCGCTCGGCCTGAAGCACGACCATGCCGAAGGCCATCTGGCGCTGGCGCAGATCCTTCTCGCGCGGGGCGAGTTCGATCCGGGTTGGATCGAGTATGAGTGGCGGCATATGACCGAGGTCGGCAGGACGACGATGCCGGCGATCGCCTCCGCGGTGTGGAATGGCATGGGTCTGGCGAATGGGCGGCTATTGCTGGTCGGTGATCAAGGCTACGGCGATACCATCCAGTTTGCCCGCTACATCCCGCTGGTCGCGGACCGCTGCGCCGACCTGATACTGGGATGCAGCGCTGAAATCGCGCCGCTGTTCGCCAACGTTCCTGAAATAAAACAATGCCTGCATCGCTGGGACAATATTCCACCGCATGCCGCGCATTGCCGGCTTTCCAGCCTGCCGTATTTGTTTCATACACGGGTGGATATCATTCCCGCGCCGATCCGCTATATCGAAGCCGACCCGGCGCGCGTCGAACACTGGCGAGGCAGGCTTGCCGCCGAGTTGCCGCCGGGTGTGAAGCGCATTGGTCTGGCCTGGGCCGGCCGGCCAACCCATCCCAACGATCGCCGTCGATCCATGCCGCTGGCCGCGCTGACGGCCATCGGCAATGTCGGACCCGCGGCGTTCGTCTCGCTGCAGCAACCCGTCCCGGCGGGCGATATCGCGACCATGACCCAATTCCCCTGCATGACCGATCTGTCGGCGGAGCTGCCAGATTTCGGAGAGACTGCCGCGCTGATCGAAAATCTGGACCTGATCGTGAGCGTCGACACCGCGATCGGGCACCTCGCCGGGGCCATGGGCAAACCGGTCTGGATCCTGCTTCCGAAAGCCGCCGACTGGCGCTGGCTGCTGCATCGCAACAACTCTCCCTGGTACCCCTCCGCTCGGCTGTTCCGCCAACGCAAGCCGGGTGTCTGGGACGAACCGCTGAGCGAACTCCTTGGCGCCCTGCGCGCCGAACTGTTGTGAAACCGTCCGCGGGGCCGCGTTGGCCGGGTCGACAGAAACAGCATGAAACGGAGTGCCCTGCTGGCGGCCGAGGGGTATGATTGGCAAATGCACAGGATCGATATCCAAGGGCTGGGCGGGGAAACCCTGGAAGCCGACCTTGCCGCCGAGGGCTTTGCCACTCGACCGCTGCTTGACGCCGAGACCTGCCGGGGTCTGGCCGTTCTCTATGAGCAGGACGCGCCGTTCCGCAAACGCATAGTGATGGAACAGCACGCGTATGGGCGAGGTGAGTATAAGTATTTCAACTATAAGCTGCCGGCCCTGGTCGCCGAATTGCGGGAGAAGCTCTATCCTTGTCTCGCCGCGGTCGCCAATGCGTGGCGCCGAACGCTCGGTGAGCCGGGAACATTTCCGCCGACACTGGACGAATATCTCTCGCAGTGCCATGCGGCTGGGCAAACCCGGCCAACCCCGCTGCTGCTTCGCTATGGGCCAGGCGGGTATAACTGCCTGCATCAGGATCTTTATGGCGAGCTGGTGTTTCCGCTCCAGGCGACTGTCTTGCTCAGTGCGCCGGGCGAAGATTTCACCGGCGGCGAATTCATCCTGGTGGAGCAGCGGCCGCGTGCGCAGTCGCGCCCGGTGGTGGTGCCGCTGCGGCAGGGCGAGGCGGTGTTCTTTCCGGTGCATCACCGGCCGGGGATGGGCGCTCGCGGGCCGCACCGCCTGACCATGCGGCATGGAGTAAGCCGCATTCATTCGGGTGAGCGGCGCACGCTGGGCCTGATCTTCCACGATGCGGCATAGCCAGGAGTTGCAATCGGCGGCAACGAAATCGCTTCGGTCGTTTCGGGTTGACGATCGACGTCAGGCTGTTACAATCGCCGAAAGATCAGTCGGCCCCTTTCACTTCCACCGCTCGGCACGAGAACCGGCGACAGCGGCTCGCCACAGCATCTATCATGATCCACGCGCGCCGTGCGTGTCATCGGCCTGATCCGAAGCCCGAACGACACCGCTCACGCGATCGGGGAGTCAGCGCGAAGGGGAAAGCTCGGTCGGGGGGGCCGTGACAGGACGTAATGGCCGAGATAGTAACGCTTGTCTTTGATATAGCCTCATTCAGTTCCGTGATGGTGCTGATCGTGCTGGGCCTCGGCGTCATCGCCAGCATGATGGGCATCTTCAATTTCGCGCACGGCGAATTTGTCCTGCTCGGCGCCTACACCGTTTATCTTTCCGCTGCGGCCGGGCTGGGCCTGTGGTTCGGCATATTCGCGGCGCCGATCGTCGTCGGGCTGCTCGGACTGGTCATGGAGCGCCTCATAATCCGGCGCTTCTATGCCTCGCCGATCATCGCAATGCTTGGGACTTATGCCATCGGACTGGTAATCCGGGAGATCGTTCGTGGGCTGCTCGGCGGTCAGGTACCCGGTCCATACCGGAGCCGATCGCCGGAGCATTCTCCATCGGCGGAATCAATTTCTCGATCTGGCGGACCCTCATCATTGTGGCGACCCTCGTCGTACTGGCCGCAAGCTGGTGGATGCTGGCCCGCACCCCGTTCGGTTTGCGCATTCGCGGCGCACTGGAAAATCCGATGCTGGCACGGGCCTGCGGCATCTCCACCGCCCGGCTGTACGGACTGACCTTTGCGTTTGGCTCGGCGCTGGCCGGGCTCGCCGGGGCGCTGATCGTACCGCTGTATCAACTATCGGCGGATATCGGCATTCGTTTCCTGGTACAGGCCTTCCTGTCCGTGATGCTCGGCGGTGTGGGCTCGTTTCAGGGACCCGTGCTCGGGGCAGGGACAGTCGGCGTGATGGCGTCCGGTCTGCCGTGGGTGGTGCCGCCCGTCCTGGCCGATCCGCTGGTGTTTCTGATCGCGTTGGTAATCGTAAAGATAAGGCCGCAGGGATTGTGGCCGGTGGGTCGCGCGTAATCGGCCGCACTTCATAAGGCTTGAAACAAGGGGGACATTATGAACGAAACGAAACCGACCTTGAGGACCACGCGACGCGGATTGCTGAGCGGAGCTGGCGCCCTGTCGGCCGCCGGTTGGATTGCTGGAACGGCTGGCACCTGGCTGTTGCGGCCAGGCTGGGCCCATGCCGCCGGCCCAATTAAGATGGGCATTGCAACCGATATCACCGGCCCAATCGCGGGAGCCGGCAACGCCGACTGGCAGGTCGCTCAGTTCACGGTTGAGCAAATCAACAAGGACGGCGGCATCCTCGGTCAGCCGATCGAACTCTACCTGGAGGACACGGCTTCTGATCCGAAGGTCGCGGTGGGCAATGTGCGCAGGCTGATTCAGGAGCGCAAAGTGGACGTGGTGCTGGGCGGCATCACCAGCGCGATGCGGCAAGCGATCAAAGACCCGATCGTCAACCGGGGCCGCACGCTATATATTTATCCGCAACTGTACGAAGGGCAGGAGTGCACGAAAAATCTCTTTTGCACCGGCCCTACCCCGGCACAGCAATGCGACAAACTGATCCCCTACCTGATCAAGACAGTGGGCAAGAAGCGCTTCGCGATGCCGTCCGCGAACTATGTCTGGCCGCAGTTGCTGAACAAATACGCTCGGAAAGTGATCGAAGCCAATGGCGGTGAAGTGGTGTTCGAGGAATACTACCCGCTCGACCAAGCGGAATACTCCGCCACCATCAGCAAGATCAAGGACGGCAAGGTCGACTGCGTATTCAACACCGTCATCCCGCCGGGGCTGCTGCCGTTTGTGAAGCAGCTTCACGAATCGGGCTTTCAGAAGAACGGCGGCGTGCTGACCTGCGTGTATTTCGATGAGAACATCCTGAACTTCCTTCCTGCTCCCGAGATAGACGGCAGTCACAGTTGCCTCGACTACTTCCAGGCGGTGGATGATCCGTTCAGCAAGAATCTTACCGAGGCATATTCGAAACGTTTCCCCGACACGAAATACCTGTTCACCGCCGGCAGCGCCGCTACCGGCACCTACCGCGGGATCAAATTCTACGAGGCCGCGGTCAAGGAGACCAAGGGGGATCTGCATCGCGATGCGGTCGCCGCCGCGATGGATCACGCCGTGTTGGCCGACGGTCCCGGCGGGGGGTCTTCGATGGTTCCAGGCCACATGCATTGCACGATGAACATGTACACTGCCGTCTGCAAAGTGAATGGTGACAAGGCGTCGTATAAGATCGTCGACAAAGCCGACATGGTGGACCCGCGGGAGTGCTGACGGCGGCGAGGTCACGCACAAAGCGGGGAAGCCGGCCCTTCCGGGCACTGCTGGCGGTCGAGCTTTTCGTGCTGGCGGCGCTCGTCGGGGCACCATTCCTGCTGCTGGACCGTCTCGACCTGATCACCTTGATCACCAACATGATGATCCTGTCGATCCTCGCAATCAGTTTCGATATGTGCTGGGGCTTCTCCGGAATCATGTCGTTCGGCCAGGCACTGTTCTTCGGGGTCGCCGGTTATGTTATCGCGTTGGTTGGCCGCGACCTCGATTTCAGCGCCATTTGGGGCGTCTTGCCGCTGGCGATGCTGACCGGCCTTGCGCTGGCGTTTGTCTTCGCGGCGTTCCTGTTGCTGGGACGCCGCGCCCCGAGCGCGATTTTCGTTGCATTCGGTACTTTGACTGGATCGGTACGCGGCGGAACGACTGGTCTCGGGTTGGCAGTACGTCGGGGCGGGCAACGGATTGTCGTCGGTCAAGCTGCTGCAACTGGGGTCATACGAATTCATCGAGGGCTTCGAGTTCTACACGCTGGCGCTCGTGTGCCTGTTGCTGGTCTATCTGGTGTGCCGGTTCATTGTTCGATCGCAGCTTGGCCTGGTGCTTGCCGGCATTCGGCAGAATGAAGAGCGGCTGGCGTTTCTTGGCTACCGGGTGCAGGTGTTCAAGGCGTTGGTGTTTTCGTTCGCCGGAATGATCGCCGGCCTGTCGGGCGCACTCTACAGCTACCATCAAGGGTTCATCGGCCCTGGCAACATGGGTCCGGGCCTGTCGACGACGGCCGTGCTGTATTGCCTGTTCGGCGGCACCGGCACGCTGGTCGGACCGGTGATCGGAACGGTCGCCCTCGAAACGTTGAGCTACGGTCTGTCCGACGTGGATGCCATCCGCCAGTTCTGGCCGGTCATCCTGGGACTGGTGCTGCTGGTGGTGGTGATGTTCCAGCCCACGGGGCTGCTGGGTCTGGTGGTATCGGCCCGTGAGCGTATCGGTTCCTACGGCGTGCGTGGACGCCGATCGGCGAGGAACTGACGCCGTGGCTTTGCTCGAAGTCGTGGCGGTCACCAAGGTGTTCGGCGCGTTGCGAGCGCTGGACGGCGTGGATGCCGTTGTGGAAGCGGGTACGTTTCATGGTCTCATCGGTCCGAACGGGTCCGGCAAGAGTACGTTGCTGAATGCGATCGCTGGCGCACATCTGCCGACGACCGGGATGATCCGCTTCGACGGGCACGACATTACCACGCGCCCACCCTATCAGCGCGCCCGCGTGGGACTCAGCCTGAAGTTTCAGATCACCGCGGTGCTGCGGGAATTGTCAGTATATGATAACGTTCTTTTGGCGCTGCAAGCCGCGGAATCGATCTGGTCGCTGGTGTGGTCGCGCAACCGGCGCCGGCTTGACGCGCCGATCATGCAGGCACTGGATCGCTTTCGCCTCGCGGACCGGGCCGATGATCTGGCCGGCGAACTCAGTCACGGGGAGCAGCAATGGCTGGAGATCGCCATGGCGCTGGCGCCCGGACCAAAGCTGCTGCTGCTGGATGAGCCGACTGGCGGCATGAGCCCGGAAGAACGCCGCATGACCGGTGAGCTTCTGATGCCGATCAAGGCGGACTGCACGATGGTCATCGTCGAGCATGACCTCGATTTCATCAAGAACATCTGCGATCATCTGACGGTGCTCGATCAGGGACGCGTGCTGTGCGATGGCACGGTGAGCGAGATCGAGGCCTCGCCGGAGATCCAAAGGATCTACACCAGCCGTGTCTGACACCGCATCGTTTCTCAATGTGAGTCACCTTGACGCTGGCTATGGCCGGAGCCAGGTCCTGTTCGACATGCGGATCGCGGCGCCGCGGCAGGGCGCGGTGGCAGTGCTGGGTCGCAATGGCGCGGGTAAGTCGACGCTACTAAAGACGGTGGCCGGTGAACTGCGGCCGATGGCTGGCTCCATTCTGTTCGATGGCATCGATACGGCTGGAGAATCAACCGAGCGGCGCGCGCGACGGGGCATCGGCTTCGTACCGCAGGAAAACGCGATCTTCGGGAGCCTGTCGGTGCGGGAAAATCTGTTGCTGGGGGCAACGCATCAGCGAGATCGTGACGGGATCGACGAGATGCTGGACTTCTTTCCCAAGCTGTCCCAGCGCCTCGGTCAGACGGCGGCAACGCTGTCGGGCGGTGAGCGCAAGATGCTGGCGATCAGTCGCGCCCTGTTGGGCCGTCCCAGGTTGTTGCTGCTGGATGAACCGACCGAGGGCGTCTGGGTCGGGGTGATCGAGGAGATCGCTGATCGCCTTGCTGTGCTGGCGCAACGAATGAGCGTCGTTCTGGTTGAACAGCATGTGCATCTGGCGCTGCGCGTTGCCAGCTACGCTTACGTGATGGATCGCGGCTCCGTGGCGCTGGAGGGGGCAGCCGAGCAAATTCGTGACGATCCACAATTGTTGCGATATCTGGCACCGTAATGGCCCTCGACTGACTTACCGATCGCATCTCTGATGTCATCCCGACGGAGGCCGGGGATCCACGACTACCAGTGCCGTGCAGTCGATATTGTGGGTTCCCAGGGACATGCTTCGCCGGGGATGAATTTGGCGCATCCTTTCCGGCCAAACGGGCCTTCTTGATTGCAGCTGTCAGCACGAGGGAGCTCTGCCCAGACGGCCGTGACATTACTTGCACGCGCAACGACGTGGGTGGCCGGCCTGCGCCGGCCCCTCACCTGCGCCGGCCCCTCACCTTCGCAAGGGCAGGCATGACACTGGAGGTGTCGACATTCCCGACGGCTCGGCCTGCGCCGCCCCCTATCACCGGCGGTATCAGCATCGAGGGCGCGTCACCCGCACGCCCGATCAGCCGGCGGCCCGCGCATCCTCCTGGATCATTTCGGCGGCCTTCTCGGCGATCATGATGGTCGGCGCATTGGTATTGCCGGCAACGATCACCGGCATGATCGAGGCATCCACCACGCGCAGTCCCGGGATACCATGCACACGCAGCCTCGGGTCGACCACGGCCATTGGTCCGCTGCCCATGCCGCAACTTCCCACAGGGTGCAGGTTGGAGACGCCTCGCCGACGCACGTCGGCTGCGATCTCCTCGTCGGTCTGTGTCGTTACACCCGGTGCGGTTTCCTCCATGATCAGCGACCGCAGCGCCGCCTGGCGGGCGATGTCGCGAGCGATCCGAACGCCGGCGATCATCACCCGCATGTCGTTCTCCGACCGCAGGAAGTTGAATTTGATCTGTGGCGGCGCCAGCGGATCGTTGCTGTTCAACCGCACAGTGCCGCGGCCGTCCGGTGCGAGATGCACCGGGCTGATGGCAACGCCCGGAAACGGATGCGAGATGATACCATGGCGGGTACGGTCGATCGTGCTCCAGGCGGAAATATTGAACTGCAGGTCCGGCCGTTCCAGACGTTTGTCACTACGCACCAGCGCGCCGACATAAAGACCGTTTCCCGACATCGGTCCGGAGCGGAAGAACACATACCGCGCACCAGCGACCAGCCGATGCGGCAGGCTGTACTGCAGCGCGTTCAGCGACAGGTTTCGTGATATTCGATACGTGCAGTAGGTGTTGAAATGATCCTGCAGGTTCGACCCGACACCGGGCATGTCGCGCGCCACCTCGATGCCCATTTCCGTCAGATGCTGTGCCGGCCCAACTCCGGACAGCAGCAGCAGTTGTGGCGATCCATAGGCCCCGCCCGAGACGATGACCTCGCGTGCCGCGTTGGCGACCTGGCGTCCGGCGGGCGTGTCGAATTCGACGCCGGCGGCGCGGCCATCCTTGAACAATACACGGGTGGCGTGCGCGCGGGTCTTGATCACCAAATTAGGTCGTTTCTTCGCCGTTCTCAGATAGGCGGCGGCGGTACTCCAGCGGCGCTTGTCCTTGGTCGTGGTCTGGTAATAGCCGCAACCTTCCTGCTGCTTGCCGTTGAAGTCAGGATTGGGCGGGATGCCGGCTTGCTGGCAGGCCTCCAGCAGTGCCTTGGCAATTTCCCATTCGTAGGGCTGGTTCGAGACTCGCAACGGACCGCCCGCGCCATGAAAGGCATCGGCGCCGCGTTCGTTGTCCTCGGCCTTGCGGAAGTAGGGCAGCACGGACTCGTAGTCCCAGCCTTCATTGCCGAGTTGCCGCCACTGATCGTAGTCGGCCGCGTTGCCGCGCATGTAGATCATGCCGTTGATGGAGCTGGTGCCGCCCAGCACCTTGCCGCGCGGCTGATACATGGTGCGGCCGTTGAGCTCCTTTTCGGGCTCGCTCTCGAACATCCAGTTCACCTTCGGATCGACGAAGGTCTTGGCATAGCCGATCGGAACGTGGATCCAGGGGTTGGTGTCCCTGCCTCCGGCCTCCAGCAACAGGACACGATAGCGGCCCGATTCGGAAAGCCGAGCGGCGAGGACACAGCCGGCCGATCCGGCGCCTGTAACGATAAAGTCGTAGCTGTCTGCCTCGGCCGCCATCCTGTCCATTCCCCCGGTCACGCGGGCCAAGGATCAGGCAGATAGACGACCGTGGCAATATTCGGCGGGGCTACTGTGCCGCCAAGGAGGTGGACGCAGCCCTGGCGTCCTCAAGGATCATCGCGGCGGCCTTCTCGCCGATCATGATGGTCGGTGCATTGGTGTTGCCGCCGACTGCAACCGGCATGATCGAGGCATCCGCGACGCGAAGACCGGCGATACCGTGCACCCGCAACCGCGGATCGACCACCGAGTTCGTCCCGGTCCCCATCGCGCAGGAACTGGTCGGGTGCTGGTTCGACACCCCGGTCTGGCGCACATAGTCCAGCAGTTCCTCGTCGCTGGTAACGCCCGGTCCAGGCAGTATCTCAGCCACGATATATGGCCGCAGCGCAGGTTGCTCGGCGATGCGACGGACCAGGCGGATGCCGGCGAGCGCCGCCCCAATATCATACTCGGTGCGCAGATAATCGAACAACACGGCGGGCGGAGCGAACGGATCGGCGCTCGCCAGCCGCACCGTGCCTCGGCCGTCCGGACGCAGGTGCACGGGAGTCATGGTGAAGCCGGGGAACCCGTGCGGCGTGACCTTATCGCGGCTGCGCTCCTTGGTACTCCACTCCAGCAGGTTGACCTGAATATCCGGGCGCTCCAGCCGAGGGTCGGACCGGGTGAACACGCCAGCCGTGACACCGTTGCCAGCCATCGGGCCAGAGCGGAACAGAGCGTAGCGCAAGCCGGCCGCGGCCTTGCGCAGCACACTGTTTTCCAGATCGTTCAGCGTGATCTTGCGGCTGCAGCGCCAGCTCAGAGAGGTGTTGAAATGGTCGTGCAGGTTGGCGCCCACCGCCGGCAGGTCGTGCACCACCGGAACGCCCATGTCCTGCAAATGCTGCCCCGGCCCAACGCCCGACAGCAGCAACAACTGCGGCGAGCCATAAGACCCCCCCGACACCACGACTTCCAGCCCCGCTCGGCTGATCTGCCGGCCCGCCGCGGTCTGATATTCCACCCCGACCGCGCGGCCCTGCTCGATGATCACGCGGGTCGCGTGCGCTCCGGTCTGGATCACCAGATTGGCCGGCGGATTGCTCAGATAGGCCCTTGCCGCGCTCCAGCGACGTTTGTTGCTGGTCGTGGTCTGGTAGTAACCGCAGCCTTCCTGATCGGCACCATTGAAATCCGGATTGGCGGGAATTCCCGCCTCGACGCACGCTTTCAGCACCGCCTGGGAAAGCTCGCCCCGCTCGGCCTGGTCCGACACCTGGAGCGGGCCGCCCACGCCGTGAAAGGGATCGGCGCCCCGGGTCTGGTTTTCGGCCTGCTTGAAGAATGGCAGGACGGAGTCCCAGTCCCAGCCGACGCAGCCGCGCTGGCGCCACTCGTCGTAATCGCCGTGGTGGCCGCGAATGTAGACCATGCCGTTGATCGAACTGGAGCCGCCCAGCGTCTTGCCGCGTGGTAAGTAGAGCCGGCGCCCGGCCATCTGCGGCTGCGGCTCGGTCTCGAACCGCCAGTTCACCGCGGGATCGACGTAAGTCTTGGCATAGCCGAGAGGGATGTGGATCCAGGGGTTGCGGTCGGGCGGTCCGGCTTCCAGCAGCAGCACGCGAAAGCGCCCTGATTCAGCGAGGCGACGGGCAACGGCGCAGCCCGCCGATCCAGCACCGGTGACGATGAAGTCAAAGCTGTCCTGCTGCATGTTTCCCTTAAGTTTCCCCTGGGGCGCGAGCGACCGGGCGGCCGTGCTGACTACAGGTCGGCGACCCTGATCCAGGTGCCGATCGCGGCGGCGACGATCGCTCCGGCCGTCAGCCAAAGCAGCGTGTCAGCGCCGAGGTCATGCGCAATGGCGCTCCACAACACGAAACTGGCAAGGCCGACGACGATGCCGCCGATCAGGCTGGCGTTGCCGGATTTGGGCCGGACTCGCGACTGGTTCATTCCGCCGCGGCCGTGTTGATCCGCTTCAGGTCGGTCCGCACCGCTGATTTGTCGTAACCGTTGAAAATGTGCTTCAGCAGACCGCAGTGCAGGTCGGAGGTGCCAAAGAACCAGTCGGCGATCGGGTAGGTGAGGTTGAAGTTGCGTTCCATCATCAATGCGGGGTCATGGTGGGCGATATGATGCCGCCGGATCGAGTTGATCAGGGGTATGCGGCGCACCAGGCGGTCGTCCCTGACGTGGCAGCAGAAATGAAACAGCTCGTAGTTCAAATACAGCCCAACGTTGGTGATCAGCAGCAGCCAGCCGGCGTTCGGCAGTCCCACCGCGGCCAATAGCGCGGCAGGCGGCAACGACAGCACCATGAACGCGACCAGCGCATAGGGCGGAAAGAACACGATGCGGAAGTCACGGGTGTTGTCGAAGGTCGGCTCGACGTCGGTGAAGAACTGATGGTGCGCAAGGGTATGGCGGTTATAGATGCCCATCAGTCCTTTGACCGGCCGGTGCATCACCCAGCGGTGTATCCACCACTCGAACGCGTTGGCGATGCAGAAAGCGACGGGGATGATCAGGAACTCATACCAGGACGGATGGGAGATCTGCCGGGCGCAGTACCAGATCGCCGCGGCACCCAGGGCGTAGATCAGCGCGACGTGGACCCATCCAGCATAAGCCGGCGCAATCTGGGTGCGGAACTCGGCGCGGAACTCGGCCTGCCGCCGCGACATCGCGGGAAGCTGGGTCATCGCAGGATTGTCCATCGGCGTTCTCCCTCCGCTCGTCATATTACACCTGACGGGAGGATGCCGGAAGAGCAAGTCCATCGACATCCGCGGGTCCCGTTCCGAGCAAGTCGTTCCGCGGTTCGCAACTGGTTGCCGCGACAAAAACGTCACCGCGAAGGAGTTTCCTTCAACCGCGAAACACCATACGACCCCGACACAGCGTTTGAGGAACTGCCTGTATGCTACGAAGCTTCCGGGCAGCTACGCTTGCCTTGCTTCCGGTGACTGCTGCGATGCCCGCACGGGGGCAAGGGCAGCCCGCACCAGCATATTCCGCCAAGGTGCCGTCCAATATCGCGACGCCCGACACGGTTGATACGCGCATCGGTACACTGAAGTTTTTCGACGGCCTGCCTGATCCCGCGACGGTGCGGAAGGTCTATGACAACCTCGACTTCGCGCGCGGAGTCGAGGCATTTCTGAGCGGCATACCAGCCGCATCGGTCTACGCGGCGTGCGAAGGTCTCGACAAGGCTGGGGTGAAGCGAAACGGCGGCATCGGGGTCTTCGAGGACCTGATGAACGCGCGCCCGTTGTTGCTGACGGCGAACTCAACCACCGTGTATGTGCTACAGTGCGTTGATCTCAAGAACGGCCCAGTCGTCGCCGAAGTGCCGCCTGGCGTTCTTGGTCCAATGGACGACGCGTATTTCCGCTGGGTGACAGACGTGGGGCTCACCGGGCCCGACAAGGGCAAGGGTGGCAAATACCTGTTCGTTCCACCCGGCTATACTGGCACGTTGCCCTCGGAGGGTTATTTCGGGATCAAGTCCACCACTTACAGCAACCGATTGTTTTATCGCGCCTTCGTTCAAGGCGGAGACATCGCGGCGGCAGCGATGGCATCAAAGCCAGTGACCGCATGTACCCGCCGTCCGCGGCGGCAAATCCGCCGACGCAAGCGTTAGTCGACCTGTCGGGCGTGCAGTTCAACACAATCCACGCCAACGACTTCCATTTCTATGAAGAGATCAACTCGGTGATCCGGCACGAGCCCCCCGACGCCTTCGATCCGGAAATCGTCGGATTGTTCGCCGCGATCGGGATCAAGAAGGGCCAGCCGTTTGCGCCGGATGCGCGCCTGAAAGGCATCCTCACCGACGCCGTTGCCGTCGCGAACGCGACAGCCCGCGCCATTGTATTCGCACGGGACGAGCGCGTGAAATTCTATCCCGACCGCCAGTGGGGGACGGGGTTCGTAGGCGGCAGCTATGAGTTCCTGAACAACGGTGAACGCATGCTCGATGCACGTACTCTCTTTCATTACTACGCCACCGGCATCACGCCGGCGATGGCCTACGCGAAGCCGGGCACCGGCTCTGCCTACGCATATGCAACCCGGGATTCGATGGGGCGCTATCTCGACGGCGGCAAGACCTACAAAATTACGCTCCCCGCGCCAATACCTGCGGGGCAGTTCTGGTCGTTCATCGTCTATGACGGGCAGACGCGCTCGACGCTGGAGACGGACCAGAAGCTCGCCGGCCTCGACAGCAATCAGCCCAGCATGAAGAAAAATCCGGATGGCTCGGTGACAGTCTGCTTTGCCCCCAAGGCCCCGCCGGGACAGGAGGCGAACTGGGTGCAGACGATGCCGGGTAAAGGTTGGAACACGCTGCTGCGCCTCCACGCTCCACCGCAAGCCTTGGTTCGACAAGACGTGGAAACCAGGCGACTTCGAGCGGCAGGACTGAGGCATCCGGGCCTCGATAAAGATCGCTTGCGGCGTCCTGGAACACTGGCATTCCGGCGTCTTGGCTGGGCTATGATCGCTCCGGACATCGAGGAGCTTGCATGAAACGCCGTGACTTCCTTGCCGCCTCTGCGGCGACCCTGGCTGCCCCGGCGCTGGCGGAGACCCGCTCGACCATACGATTCGTGCCACAGGCCGATCTGGCGCTGCTCGATCCGGTCTTCACCACGGGACTGGTGACCCGCAACCATGGGTTCCTGGTCTACGACCAGCTCTACGGACTGGATGAGAACTTCGACCCGCAGCCGCAGATGGTCGACGGTCACATCATCGAGGACAACGGCAAGACCTGGAAGCTGATGTTGCGCGACGGCATGATTTTCCACGATGGTGCCCCCGTGCTGGCGCGAGACGCCGTGGCCAGCATCGACCGCTGGATGGAGATCGACGCGTTCGGCAAGAACCTGGCCGCGGTGACGGATGAGATCACGGCCGCGTCGGACAAGGTTGTCCAGTTCCGGCTGAAGAAGCCGTTTCCGCTGCTGTCGGCGGCGCTGGCGAAACCGTCCTCGTTCTGTCCGGTATTGCCGGAGCGGCTGGCGAAGACGCCGGTGAACGTTCAGATCACCGACATGACCGGCAGCGGGCCGTTCCGCTTCATCGCCGGAGAGCGCGTGTCCGGCTCGTTGAACGCATATGAGAGGTTCGCCGGCTACGTGCCGCGGCCCGCCGGCAGGCCGAGCTTCGCGGCGGGGCCGAAGATTGCGTATGTGGACAGGGTGGAATGGCACACGATCCCTGATGCGGCGACCGCGGCCGCGGCGCTGCAATCTGGCGAGGTCGACTGGTGGGAGCAGCCGCAGCCGGATTTGATGCCCCTGCTGCGGAGGCACAAGGACATCTTGATCGAGGTCAAGGAGCGCGGCGGCCTGATGGGCATGATCCGCTTCAACCACTTGGTGCCACCGTTCGACAATCCAGCGATCCGGAGGGCGTTCCTCGGCGGCGTCAACCAGACCGAGTACATGTCCGCCGTGATGGGCGAAGAGCGGGCTTTGTGGAACGACCGGTGTGGCTTCTTCATGCCGGGCGGCCCGTTCGCGAGCGACGCGGGGCTGGAGGCCATGACCGGGCCGCGTAACTACGACCGTGTCAAACATGACCTCGAGGCGGCCGGGTACAAGGGGGAACGGGTGGTATTCGTGGTGCCGACCGACCTGCCCGCGTTGAATGCGATGAGCGAGCTGGCCGCCGACATGTTTCGCAAGGTCGGGGTCAACCTCGACTATCAGGCACTGGACTGGGGCACCGTGCTGCCGCGGCTTGCCAACAAGGAAAGCCTCGACAAGGGCGGCTGGAGCGTCTGGTGCAACTATATTCCGGGCGTCATCGCGGTGACGCCGGCGACGCATTCGTATCTGCGCGGCATGGGGCGAGCCGGGCCATTCGGCTGGCCCCAATCGACTCGGACCGAGGCGTTGCGCAACGACTTCCTCGACGCGACGACGCCGGCGGAGCAGCAGCGTATCTGTCGCGACATGCAACTCCAGGCTTGGCAGGACGTGCCGTATATTCCGACGGGTGCCTGGATGCAGCCGTTTGCCTACCGCACGAGCCTGACAGGGATGCTCAACGGCTTCCCGCTGTTCCACAATATTCGCAAGACATGATCCCGGGTCGGCTTACCGCCGCGAGCTGAACTTCCGGATTTCCGTCTTTCCGCACCGCAAGTCGTGGCTCCCCCCGCCTCCGCAGGGGCAGGCCCGGCCCCTCGGCCTGCGCCAAGGGCATGCTTCGCCGAGGATGACACTATGATACTTGTCCGATGCGTCAGCTTCGTGGCACCGCGCGTCGGTAGAGGTGCCACGTTGCGTGCCCCAGTACCGGCATGACGACGATAAGGCCCAGCAGCAGCGGGATCGAGCCGACGACCAGTCCGGCAACGATGATCAGTCCCCAAACCGCCATGGTCAGCGGATTCCGCCCGACCACGGCGATCGAGGTGCGTATCGCGGTCTCCAGCGGCACGGGCCGGTCCAGCAGCATTGGAAACGAGACGACGCTGATCGCCATCGCCAGCACAGCGAAGACGAAACCGACCCCGGTTCCCACCACCATCATGGCCCATCCCGCATGCGTGTGGATCAGGTTATAGGCGAAATGCCCCACCGACGCCGGCGGCAATGGTCCCAGGGTAAGATCGTAGATCGTCTGAGCCAGGACCAGCCAGAACAGGAACATGACGACCAGGATCAAGCCGAGAAGAATGATTGCGCGAATTGACGGCGACTGGAAAACGCCGAACGCGTCGGCCCAGCCGGCTTGTCGCCCTTGCTCTCGCTGGCGGCTCATTTCGTTCAACCCAACGGCCGCGAGCGGCCCGACGAGCGCGAAGCCGGAGGCCAGCGGAAACACCAGCGGGAGCATCTCGTAGCCGAACGCCAGCCGAGCGAGCAGGAGTCCGATCAGCGGGTAGATGACGCACAGGAAGATGACGTCGGTGCGGGATGCACCGAAATCCTCCAGTCCTCGTGTCAGTGCCCAGCGCAAATCCGCCAACCCGAGGCGACTAACCGCCGCCGGCGCCCGCCGCTGCGCTTCACTTCGGTCCGTGACCGCACTGGTCCAGGTGAGTGAATGATAGGCGCGGGTAAGCACATCGGCTCCCCAGCCAGGCGGTGTTCTGATCATGATAGCCTCCCTTTCCCCGAGTGCCGCACTCGCGGAGCCGCAGGCCCGTCACGCTCGTTTCTTGCTGTTATCGCCTGACGACAAGGTCGCGGCCAACGCTCGACTTTGAGGGTAATCGTTTTGGATCGACTTGGCGATCAAAAATCGTCCAACAGAAATGTCGCGGTGCAGCATGTACTTGCCGGGGGGATTCAGGGGCGGGGGTTCAGGCGCGGGTTTTCAGCGGCGGCCGGTTCAGTCACGATCCGCGCATGACCGATCCGATCACCATTGCCGTGCTACAGAACCGCCTGAATGCCATCGCCGAGGAGATGGGGGAAGCGATGCTGCGCACCGCCTACTCGCAGATACTGAACTCCTCGCGCGACTTCTCCATCGCGCTGATCGACGCGCGCTGCCGCCTGATTGCGCAGGCGGACCACATCCCGGTGCATGTCGGCGCCATGCCCTGGGCCGCCAAGGCGCTGGCGGCGCGCTTCCCCGACCCGTCGCGCGATGACGTCTACCTGCTGAATGATCCCTATCGCGGCGGTTCGCATCTGCCGGACCTCACCGTGTTCGTGCCGGTGTTCGCCGGGAAGGTTTTGATGTTCTGGTCGGTGGTCCGGGCGCACCACTCCGACATCGGCGGCGCGACGCACGGCGCCTACAATCCGGCAGCAACCGAGATCTGGCACGAGGGCCTGCGGCTGCCGCCGATGCGGCTGACCGAGAACGGCGTGTTGCGCGAGGACCTGCTGGAGATGCTGGCGCTGAACGTCCGCCATCCTCGGGACTTCCGCGGCGATCTGGCGGCTCAGATCGGCGCCGCACGCTTGGGAGAGCAGCGCCTCGGGAGGGTGATCCAGGAGTTTGGCGCCGAGACACTGGCGGCCTCGGTCGAGGCCATGCTCGACGCCGCCGAACGCTATGCTCGCCGGATCGTCTCCGGTTGGGCCGACGGGGTGTACCATGGCGAGGCGGTGCTGGACGACGACGGCTTCGGCAAAACCGACATCGTTATCCGCGCACGCGTTACCAAACAGGGCAGCGACGTCACGGTTGATCTGACGGAATCCGACCCGCAGGTCACCGGTTTCATCAACTCCTCGCACGCCAACACGCAATCCGCCGTGGCGATGGCGTTTGCCTTCCTGCTCGATCCGGGCATCTCCAAGAACGATGGCGCCTTCCGTCCGCTGACGGTGAAGCTGAAGGAAGGCACCATCGTCTGGGCTCGGGAGGGCGCACCGGTGACGATGTGCACCAGCCACTGCTCCAACGAGATCATCGAGGCGATCATCGTGGCGTTGGCGCAAGCCTGCCCGGAGCGGGCGATGGGCGGCTGGGGGCGGCGGCTGCGGATCGCGCTGAACGGCACCGATCCGAGAACCGGCCGGCGCTTCATCTGGCACATGTTCCAGGCTCGGCCGGGCGGCGGCGGCTCGGTGGCGGGCGACGGCTACTCGACGATCGGCGAGTGGCACTCCGCCGGCGGCATCAAGTTCGGCAGCATCGAAGTTGCCGAGACACGCTTTCCGTTGCTGTTCGAGACGCATGAGTACCGGCCAGGATCGGCCGGCGAGGGACAATATCGCGGCGGCTATGGCGGCGACATGCGGCTGCGGGTGGAGGCTGAGGGCCCCACCATGGCCAATACCGCGGGCGAGGGCGTGGTGCATGGCGCGCGCGGCATGCGCGGCGGCCATGACGGAGCGCCGCATGACTACCGGTTGCTGGCGCCCGGCGCGCCGCCTCGGAAACTGAAAAGCAAGGAGATCAATGTGCCGGTGCCGTCGGGCAGCGTAATCCATGTGCTGTCCGGCGGCGGTGGCGGCTGGGGCGATCCGGTGTTGCGCGAGTCTGCCGCCCGCGACGCGGATGCGGCGGAGGGACTGGGTTAGGGTCTGATTTCCATTCTCCCGGTTTCACCCAGGCGGTGAGGCTCGAAGACGGTGCTGGCTGCGTCGAGGCCGATCATGCCGACGCTCACCGCAGCTCCGTTATTGCGGGTTCTGGTGCGAATCCGTATCCGGGTGGAGGCCCGGAAGCTTGGATTTAGGTATGTGATTCCAATCGTCATCTGCGTGCTCGGGTGCGCCGGACTTCTACACGGGATAGGCCGCGATCTGGGCGTTCGCCTATTTGCAGCTTGGTGCACTCGATTCTCGCCTGGACGCGGTTCTCTATTCCATTGACTCGATGAGCACGCGAGGGGCCTCGGGGCTGACTCTGCACGCCCCCTGGCGCTTGATGGGCGCACTGGAGGCATTCGACGGCATGCTGCTGTTCGGTATCGGCACCGCCTATTTGTTCCCGACGATGCAGGTTTACTGGGGCGTGCTCAAGCCGCCACCGGAGATCGCAAGCCAGCGGGACTTATCAGAGTAAATTGCCGCACGGCAGCCCGTGGCCGCGCCGCGGATGGTCACGACGGGACCAATCAGTTGCCGCCGCGGGATCGCCGATCGCATTCGCCAACCGCCTGTTCAGTTTGGAATGGCGACCGGTATCCACAAGAACTTCTTGTCGCGCTCTACGAGGACCGCGGCAAAATGGTGACCCTGCGATGACCGGGCCCAGAACAAGCGCGCAGCCTGGTCGGGGTCCGAGACCGCAGTCTGCTGGATCTGCACGATGATGTCGTCCTTCTGAATTCCGCTGTCGGCAGCCGTTCCGCTGGTCTCGACCGAAGCCACCTTCACCACCGGCTGACCGTTTTCTCCCACCGTGGACGCCAGTTTCACGCCAACCTGCTGCTGCCTTTCACCGGCGGCAACAGGCTTGGCTTCAGGCCACCGCTGTATTGTCACGTGCACGGTTTCGTCCACGCCGACCCGGGACACGCCCAGCGTGGCATCGCTCCCGACCGGCGCACTCGCTGCCTTGCGTGCAAGATCACGCGGATCCGAGACCGTTTCCCCGTTGAAGCTCCGGATCACGTCGCCGGGCTTGATCTTGCCGTGCAGCATGGCGTCGCCGTCGTCCTGCACTGATGTAACCATGGCGCCCTGCAAGTCGGGGGTGTCTAGCGCCTCCTTGAGCATCCAGTTGACCTGCTGCGTGTGTATCGGCAGCATCCCTGCCCTGATTTCGCCGGTCTTCATCAGGCGGTCGAACGTAAATCGCAGAGCATCCGACGGCAACGCAAAGCCGAGCCCCACCGACCCGGTGCCGGGTGCGATGATGACGCTGTTCATGCCGATGACCTCGCCCTGAAGGTTGAACATCGGGCCGCCGGAATTGCCGTGGTTGATCGCAGCGTCGGTCTGGATATAGTCGTCGAACGGACTTTCCATGATATCGCGGTTGACCGCGCTGACGATACCCGAGGTCACGGTGGTGTCGAAGCCGAACGGACTGCCGATTACGATAGCGGCGTCGCCAACCCGCACTTTGTCACTGTCGCCCCACGTGACGGACGGCAGTTCGTGTTCCGGGTGAATACGCAGCAAAGCCATGTCCACCGTCCCCGGCATGCCGACGACCGAAGCCTGGTAGCGAACGCCGTCAGAGGTCGTTACGAATACCGCCGACGCATCCTTGACCACGTGCCTGTTGGTGGCGATGAAGCCGGACGGATCGATGATGAACCCTGATCCGACGGCGGGGGGGCCGGATTTGCCGTCCTCGGGGTTCGGCGGTTGGACGGCGATGATGCGAACGACGGCCGACGATACCTTGGCGACGACTGTTGCGATCTGACGGGAATTCTCTTCGGATCCGGCGGCTTGAGATGACCCTGCCAGGCCCAACAACGAACCGAGGACAACCACGAAAACATAGCAACGGGATTTCAGTAAGAAACCCATGACAGACCCCCCATCCTCGCACCGCCACAGGATATGCCGCTCGCGTCAGGGGGTGCCTAGTTAACATGTTTTACCGCGGCACTAATTCGGATCAACGGGGATTCGGAGAAAATTGTTCAGGTCGGCCTGGTCACCCCCGGCAACGGGCCCGCGGCGAGAGACCGGACCGCCACGAGTGGTTCGGACAATTGACGCCAAGTCTTGTATCATTCTCCTCCGCTCCGCGACTACACCGCCCGCACCACGATCGTTGCCGTATCAAGATCAAAACTGCCGTCGGCTCCGATCGCGAAATACTCGCGCACCACGCTGGGGGCGGTGGTCTGCAGCGACCGGATCGCATCCGCATGCGCTGGCGAGGTGCGCGTGCGGGCGATCCACACGGGGAACTCCAGCCGCAGCCTGCGGATGGTGACGCCCTCAACGGCCAGTCCCGAACGAGACAGGGCGGCCACCCATTCCGCCAGGCTGTAGTTGCGCACGTGCGATATGTCGCGCAGTAGTTCGATTGCCTGCATGTGCGTGTCCAACACTCGGTCGGCGGGAACGACCGTGTCGACAAACACCGCACTACCACCGGGCTTCAGGACGCGTCGGGCCTCGCGCAGGCCGGCCTCCATATTCTGCCAGTGGTGGGTAGTGAACCGGCACAGGACGACATCGAAATAGGCATTCTCGAATGGGAGATTCTCCGCGGCGGCCTGTCGCACCACGACGTTGTGCAGCCCCCGCTCGGCCGCGGTCGCGGCGACGGCCTCCAGCATGCTCGCGGTCACATCACACGCAACGACCTGGGCGACGTGCCGAGCGGCGCGGTAGGTGACGTGGCCGCCGCCACATCCGAGGTCGAGCACACGGGCAGTGCTCATCCCGCGGACCTCGGCCTCGATCTGGTCGAGATCCTCGCCGGTGCTGTGGACGACGCTGGTGACGTAGTCCCGAGCCCGGGAAGCGTATTGTTCGGCGGCGAAGTTTTGCTGCGGCGTGCTCATCTGGGTTGGTTTCCTCAGTGCGGGCGGCATTCTCGCGCCGATCGACGCCGGGTATAAGTTGGCCGGTTATACTGGTATACGTAGTGCTACCATGTTGCTGTCGACCGAGCACCGGCGCCAGTTGGGCGCCTTTCTTCGCGCCCGCCGGGAAGCCCTGGCGCCGGTCGAGCCTCCCCGAGGACGGCGTCGCACACCGGGACTGCGGCGCGAGGAGGTGGCGCAACTCTGTGGCCTGAGCACGACCTGGTACACCTGGATTGAGCAAGGGCGGGATATCGCCCTCTCAGCCGCGGCCTTGGCGCGCCTCGCGGACACGCTGCGGCTGACCGCGACCGAGCGCGCCTATCTGTTCGAGCTGACCCGCCGGCGGGACCCGGCGCCGCATGCCACTGAGCCGTTGTCCGAGGCTGCCCCGCCTGAACTCGCCGAGGTGCTGCGATCCACCGCGGCGCCGGCTTATTTGCTCGACCGGCTGTGGCACGTGCGCGGCTGGAACGACCCAGCGGGGCGGCTGTTTTCGCCGTGGTTCGACAGCGGCGAGAGGTGTTTGTTGCGCTATGTGTTTCTCGATCCGTCGGCGGCCCATTTCATCTGCGACTGGGAAAACCGTGCTCGGCGGCTGATCGCGGAATTTCGGGCCGACACCGCGCATAATCCTGAGGATCGCGCCATTCAGGATCTGGTTCGTGATCTGCTGCGCGACAGCGCGTCCTTCGCGCGCCTGTGGGGCCACCATGCCGTTTTGGCGCGGGAGGGTGGTGAGCGCAGGTTCAACCATCCGCGGGACGGAATGCTGCGTTATGATCAGGTTACCCTCGTTCCGGCCGCCCATCCTGACCACAAGCTGGTGATGCTGCTGCCGAGGTAGCGTGTCCGTCCGGGGCGAGAGTGGCGAGTTCGGAGCGCTGGCTCCGGATGAGGTTTGCATGCGAACACAGGCCCGCGAGGAGGAAGCTCGATCGGCTTCGTCCATTGCCGCGGGGTCGCTCCGCCGCCGCGTCGTCACCGAGCGAAATTTCCACGGGGCATTGAGGAAAAAAAGCGGAAAGTCTCGGATCAGGCCGCTCGGCGGGTTTGCGTCAGGACGCTCAGGACCTGATCAATTTGCGCGAGGGCCTGGGGCTCAGAGCTGAACACAACGGCGACCTGACCATTACCGCACCTCACTACCCTCGCCGGCACGGTGCCGCCTCCCTCCGGTAGTTCAACTTCAAGCGCGGTCCCTGTCGGCAGAATCAAATCGCTGCGGACCGCCAAGCCGCCGCGCGAGATGTTGCGAACTTCCACCCGCGTCGCAGGATGACCCCTAACCTGTAAGACGACCATGACACCGTTCAGGCGAAATCGTTCGTAGCGACGCTTGTCCTCAACCTCATCCCCCCGCACCGCAGCCAAGAATTGTTCCACTTCGGTGCGCAGTTTTTCGGCATCCGTCCCGATGCCTGCCGCGCCACCCAGGACGTTCTGGCTGATGCTCCCGGCCTTCCGCGAGACGGCAACGACCTGCTCCATTGCCTCAGCGGTGCCAGCGGTCGCACCGGCCACGCCCTGAACGCTGCCAGCAATTTCGTGCGTGGTTGCATTCTGTTGTTCGACCGCAGCCGCGATCGCGCTCGATATGTTGCTGATCTCGCCGATGATGCCGCCAATATCTGCCATTGCTGAGACTGCCTCGCCGGTGGCCAGGCGCACCGTTTCGATCTGGCTGGCAATCTCGGAGGTGGCCTTGGCGGTCTGCGCGGCGAGTAACTTCACCTCGCCGGCAACGACCGCAAAGCCCTTGCCGGCGTCGCCCGCGCGCGCAGCTTCGATCGTTGCGTTCAGCGCCAGCAGATTGGTCTGGCTGGCAATGTCGCTGATCAGACGGACCACGTCGCCGATACGCACTGTTGCCTCCGACAGTCCCTGCATCGTAGCGTGACTTGAGGCGGCACGCCGCACTGCTTGCTGAGCCACGTCCGCCGCGCCCGCAAGCTGCCGCGAGATCTCAGCGACGCTCGCGTTCAGTTGCTCGACCGCCGCGGCAACTCCCGCGAGATCCTGAGATGACTTTGCCGCTCCTGACGATGTGTTCGCGGCTTCGCGATGCACCATATCGGACGCTTCGG
Organism: uncultured Alphaproteobacteria bacterium; assembly: GCA_963758415.1. Classification (GTDB taxonomy): domain Bacteria; phylum Pseudomonadota; class Alphaproteobacteria; order Acetobacterales; family Acetobacteraceae; genus Rhodopila. The sequence goes on from CAVWVL010000005.1 coordinate 190,134, forward strand.
ACATCGCCTCGGCAGACTGCCGCATCGTTTCGGCTGAGCCCGCCAGCGAGGCCATGACGCCGGCAATTGAGCTGCCGAAGTCTTGCGTATGCTGCTCGATCGCGGCCTGACGCCGCGCCTTGGCGGATTGCGCGGCTTGTTGTTCGTCCGCCACACGGTCCGCGTCCTGCAACGCTTGCCGCAGCGTGTCCATGGCACGGGACAGTGCACCAATCTCATCGCCGCGTCCAATCTGGCGCAGCACGAAGGTATAGTCGCGTCGTGCCAACTGGGCCAACACCGACGATGCTCGCATCAATGGGCGGGCAATGCCGCGCACCAGCCCATAACCCACGGCGCCTGCCAGAACGATGGCTCCGGCGAGCAGCCCCCCAACGATCCAGAGAGCGCTGATATATTGGGCGGCGGCTTCATCGCCGAGTTCGGCCGATTCTTCTGTGTTAAACTTCTTCGCATTGCCGAGCGCAGCGTCGATGGCTTCCGCTTTGGTCACGCCGCCGTTGGCGAGGTAGAGGTCCCAGGCCTCACTCAGCTTGCCCGCGTGGTAGAGCGCAACGGCCGGGGTAATGGCATCCAGATAGGCTTGCATGGAACGCTGCACTTCATTGGCGAGCGTATGTTCCTCCGGTTCCTGAACGGTCGGTCTGAATTTCGCCTCGTGCAGGCGATAATTTGCGAGGGCTTGGTTGGCACTGACATCGAATTCAGGATTCAGATCCTTTGCGATGATGTAGCGTGCGACGGCAAGACGATAGCGAAGCAGCGCCTCGCGCATGCCGCCCAGTTCGCCGTCCGCTACCATTGAATCCGAGACGAGACCATCAACAGTGCGGTTGAGGGTGGTCAGACCGGTCACCGCCGCGAAACCGAGAGCGGCCACGAGCACAAGGATTACGGCGAACGCTGCTGCGATCTTGTTCCGGATCGACAAATTGACGAACAGGCTAAGGATGGGCATGAGCAATTATCTCACGAGCGAATGTTGGAGCCCCACCCGCTTAATGCGCTATCGGTTAACAGCGACTTAAGAACTCTGGCGCACAGCGACAAAGACAAGGCAAATGTAATGCGCGTGGAGGCGCTGGTCACCGCTTTCGTCGGGCTCCGAACATGTGAGTAGTCGCCCCAGACAAAACGACAGTTGCGCAGGCAACGGCGGCTCAGAAAATGGGATGGCGGGCGGGCGGGCGACTCATCAGCGCGAGGCGTTCCTCACCACCGCGGACAACGGCGGCGCGATATCTTCCAGCGACCGTCGCTCGGCATCGACACCCAGAAAGCCAGCGACCACGGCGGCACCCACCATCAACGCGCCGCCCAGCAGATAGCCGTAAAAGATTGATATCCGAGACCCGGTCTCGATCAGCGCCCCGAACAGCGCCGGTCCGGCGACACCGCCGACACCGGTGCCGAAGGCGTAGAACAGCGCGATGGCAACCGCCCGCACCTCGAGGGGGAAACTCTCGCCAACGGTCAAATAGGCCGAACTGGCGGCAGCCGAGGCGAAGAAAAAAATAATGGTCCAGGCGATGGTCTGCTGCACCGCGTCGAGCCAGCCCAGCGCGAACATCCAGCCGGTGAGTGCCATCAGCACGCCTGACAGGCCGTAGGTCGCGGTGATCATCACGCGCCGCCCAATGGTGTCGAACAGGCGTCCCAGGAGCAGCGGCCCCAGGAAGTTGCCGACGGCGAAGGGCAGGATGAACAGGCCCACATTGCCGGACGCCACCTGGTAGAAGCGCGTCAGGATCAGCGCATAGGTGAAAAACACCGCGTTGTAGCAGAACGCCTGCGCTGCCATCAGGGTGACGCCCAGCCAGGTCCGCCGCCGATAGGTGGTGACCAGAGCCCTCGTTCCGGCCGCGAACCAGGAATGCACGTCGGTCCGCAGCGTGAGGATGCCCGGGGGAACCGGCGGCAGGGGGTGGCCGGTTTCGCTCGCCACACGCTGCTCGATTTCGGTGACGACCCGTTCGGCTTCCTCGGGGTAGCCATGGGTCATGAGCCACCGAGGGCTTTCGGGCAGGAACCGTCGCAGCAGCAGGACGATGAAGCCGAGCACGCCACCGATTATGAAGGCTGCCCGCCAGCCGATCTCGGGTGGCATGATGGACGGGTCCAACACGACATAGGCGCCCATCGCGCCGATCGCCGCGCCGATCCAGAAGCTGCCGTTCACCACCAGGTCGGTGAAGCCGCGCCGCCGCGCCGGGATCATCTCCTGGATTGTGGCGTTAACCGCGGCATACTCACCGCCGATGCCGGCGCCGGTGATCATTCGAAACAGCGCGAACGACCAGAAATTCCATGCCAACCCGCAGGCGATGGTGGCGACGAGGTAGACCAGCACGGTGACGGTGAACAGCCTCTTGCGGCCCAGGCGGTCGGTCAGCCAGCCGAAAATCAACGCGCCGCCGACCGCCCCAATCAGATACGCACTGGCCGCCGCGCCGACCTCGCCCGCCGTCAGATGCAGCACCGGGCTTTCCGACAGCGCACCCGATAGCGAGCCGACGATGGTGACCTCCAGGCCATCCAGGATCCAGGCGATGCCGAGCGCGCCGATCACCAGCCAGTGAAAGCGGCTCCAAGGCAGCCGGTCGAGCCGGTTGGGGATGTTGGTTTCGAAGGTGCCGTTGGCCATTGCCCGTCCTGGTTTTCTGTTGCCTACTGGCTTCGCCGCCCACTGACCGGCGGTCAACCCGGAGAACCGACAGATGGATGCGTTCCTGGCCAGGACAGAGGAAACAATTGCGCGATGGCACGGAATCGAGCCGCCAAATGACCCGGGGAAACGGCTGGCGGCGGAGCTGACCGAGACCATCCAGGCGTTCGAGGCGCTGCGCGGGACTTTGGTCTTCGAGGATGAGCCCTCCAGCTTCGAGGCCGCACTCCAGGCGACGAAGGAAGGTGCCTGATGGCCGGGCTTGCCGACCTGTCCCTGGTCGAGGCGGCCGAAGCGGTCGCGACCGGGGAGGCGACGTCACTACAATTGCTGCACGCGTGCTGGGCGAACCTCGATGCGGTCAATCCGCGGGTCAATGCGATAATCTGGCAGGAGCGCGAGGTCGCCGAAGCCGCCGCCCGGGCCGCCGACGGGACTGTGCGGAACAAGGCTCCCCTGGGACCGCTGCACGGTGTGCCGATGGCGCACAAGGACATGTACTACCAGGCCGGCAGGCTCAGCACCTGCGGTTCGGCCCTGCGCCGGGATTTTCGGCCAACCGTCACCGCCACGGTCATCGAGCGCATGGCGGCTGCCGGGGCGTACGTGTTTGGCGGACTGAACATGGCGGAGTTCGCGCAGAACCCGACCGGGCACAACAAAACGTTCGGCGACTGTCACAATCCATGGAACCTGCCCTACATCACCGGCGGCTCCTCCTCGGGGTCGGGCGCCTCGGTCGCCGCGCGCTTCAACTATTTGGCGCTCGGGTCCGACACCGGCGGCTCGATCCGGCTGCCTGCCTCGGCCTGTGGGATCACTGGTATTAAGCCAACGCAGACCCGGGTGTCGCGTTTCGGCGTGATGCCCTTGTCGTTCTCGCACGATAACGTCGGTCCGCTCGCCCGCACCGCACGCGACTGCGCCCGGGTCCTGAGGGTGATCGCCGGGCATGATCCACGCGACCCAACCAGTTCGCGGGAGCCAGTGCCCGACTACGAGTCGTTCATGACCGGCGACTTGAGGGGCATGCGGATCGGCGTGCCGACCAACGTGTTTCTCGATGGCGCGGACGACCCCGTGGTCGCGGCGATGGAAGCGGCCCTGAGCGTTCTGGCGGAGCGGGGCGTCACGATCAGCCGCTTCGAGCTGCCCCTGATGGACGCGGCCGCGGGCTATGGCGGTATTGTTTCGCGCGTGGAAGCCGCGACGATTCACAGCGAATGGATGCGCTCCGACCCACAGGCGTACGGTGCCCATATCAGTGGCCGCATGTATCCCGGCTACGCGATCCCGGCGCCGTACTACGTCGAGGCACTCAGCCGCCGCGGCCCCATCCTTCGGGCTTTCGCGGCCGAGGTATTCTCCCGGGTGGACGTGCTGATCACCCCCACCATCCGCACCTGCCTGCCGACGCTGGCGGAAACCGACATCGACCGCGGCCCGCCGGGCACCGAACACCGGTTCATGGCAGTGTCCGCCAATACGAGGCCATTCAACTATCTCGGGTTGCCGGCCATCAGCGTTCCCTGCGGCTTCGATCCGAACGGCTGCCCCATCGGGCTGCAGATCGCCGGCCGGCCGTTCGCCGAGGGACGCATTCTGAAGGTGGCCGACGCCTATCAGCGGGACACGACCTGGCACCAGGCACGCCCGGCGCTGCTCGATGCCGCGCCGAAAAGCGAACGTCTGGAGTCCGCTGTATGAGCAAGCCAAAAGTTGCCTTCATCGGCACCGGCGGCACGATCTCCTCGCTCGGCCGCGGCCCCCTGGACCTGCAGGACTACAGCGCCGCCGGCGTCATGTTGCACGCCGAGGAGATCCTGGAGCGCTGGCCGGAGACTGCCCTGGTGGCCGACGTTCTGCCCGTGCGATATCGCAACATCCCTAGCCCCGATGTCGGTTTTCCCGAGTGGAAGGCGCTGTCGGCGCTGTGCTCGCAACTGGTGAACGATCATCCAGACCTGGCCGGCATCGTCATCGGCCACGGCACGGCGACGCTGGAGGAAACCGCCTATTTTCTGCATCTGACCGTCAAGGTCGCGGTTCCCGTCGTCGTTGTTGGAGCGCAACGCCCGTCCAGTGCGCTGTCGAGCGACGCCGGCATGAACCTGGTCAACGCGCTTCGCGTCGCGGCCAGTCCGGACGCCCGCGGTCTCGGCGTACTGGTGCTGCTGAACGACGAAATCCACGCGGCGCGGGAGGTGACGAAGACCTCGACTCTGCGGCTGCAGACGTTCCGTAGTCCGGACTTCGGCGTGCTGGGTCACGCCGACGGTGACGCCATAGCGTTCTATCGCCGCCCCGTCCGTCGCGGCGCGCCGGGTACCGAGTTCGACATTGCCGGCCTGGATGCCCTACCGAGGGTGGACATTTCTTATTCCTACGCCGGTGGGGACGGCACGGCGGTGCGAGCGTTCGCGGCGGCCGGCGCCAGAGGCATCGTTGCCGCCGCTTTCGCGCCCGGGTTCTGCACACGGGACGAGATCGCGGCGCTGAGCAAGGCCGCGCGCGATGGGATCGTCGTCGTGCAATCGACCCGCGCCGGTTCGGGACGGACCTTCCGCGGCAGCAAGCAGCGTGAACTCGGCTTTCTCATCGCCGACAACCTCAACCCGCAGAAGGCGCGACTTTTGCTGGCCCTGGCGTTGACCGTGACCAGCGATCCCGAAGAAATCCTGCGCATCTTCCTCACTTACTGAGGCCCTTGGACGCGTCGGCGGCGGTGGTTGTGCCCCCCGGGTCAGACGGTCTCGAACACGCGTGCCCAGTCCACGACCATGGTTTCGCAGCCGGGGGTGACCTGCACCACCACCTCATTATAGCCGGCTTGCTTCAGGCGTCGCATCCGGTCACGCAGTTCGGGTGCGGTGCCAGTCGCGGTGGTCGCGCGTATCAGGTCGGCCGTCGCGAAGCGCTCCTCCTCTGGCCGCACGAACATCAGGTGGCCCCGGTGCAGTGTCAGATACCGAGCATCGGCCGGCTGATAGGTTTGATAGACGGCGCGATACTCACGCTCCAACTGGCCAAACGGCGAATCGACCGGAGTCTCGGGCGCCTCGCCTCCCGCCAGATTGCCATAATCCGAGGCCTCCATCGCGTTGTGCAGCATCAGCATGGCGGCGGGACCGGCTTCCGCCCTGACACGAGGGCTGTCATAGGTCTCGCCGGCCTTGAGCACGGATCCGAACACAAAGATGGTCTTGCGCATGCTGTCCGGATCCTTGCCGGCAGCACGGTAGGCTGTATTCATTTCCTGAGCCGACGCGGCCGAGATCGCCTCGCCGAAATCCGCGTTGATCCAGTGCGCACCCAGTTCCGCGGTCACGCGGCGTGCCTTGGGCCCGAAGGCGGAGACGTATGTCGGAATTGGGTCGTCGATATTGATCAGCTTGGCGTCCGGATTGAGAAACCGGACCTTGCGGGTCTTGCCCTCGATCTGCACGTCTGGCGTCTCGCCTCGCAACATCGCCGAAACGACATCGATATATTTGGCCATGTCGGACAGTTTTTGGGCGCCAAGGCCCATGCTGCGCCGACCGGTAAAGCCGGTGCCGAAACCGGCAAGAATGCGGCCCGGCGCCAGCGCATTCAGCGTGGCCAGCCCATTGGCCGCGACGGGAGCAATGCGATTCGACGGGATCAGCACGCCGGTGCCGAGGCGGATCCGATCGGTCTTCACCGCCGCCGCGCCCATTGCGACGAACACGTCGGCGCTCAGAACCTGAGTGTCGTAGAACCAGGCGGTGTGGAATCCCGCGTCCTCCGCACGCTTGACCGTCCTCCAAGCATTCGCGGGCGTCGGCAGTGCAATGCCAAACTCCATTTGTCGTTCCTCCCCTGAGTGCTTCGGTTGTCCCCGATTTTAGCGAATGGCAAACTACACCCGCCGCCCGTCACGCGTCGAGCGTCCTCGGGTGAAGTGCCCCTTCCGTTAGGAAAATTTCTTGACTTTTGCCAATAAATATGATTTAATTCTTAAAGATATTTAGTTGGCGTCCCAGTTATTCATTCTTCGACAGTAGAGAATATCCATTGCGACCATTTAATTGTCTCACCCCGGACGCGCCATGCCGGATGTGCTAGCCGACATTATAAGTCTTTTCTGCCGAGTATTCGCCCACCCTGGCCGCGTCGCGGCAGCCACCGTCGTGCTCGCCCCTCGATTGTCCCCGGCTTCGGTATCTGGTCTGACACCCGTTCAAGCCGCGGTCGAACCGGCGACCGAGCAACCATTGTCGGGCCTGAACCGGGGTTTGGCGGCGGTGGTGCCGCATATGTCCGACGCTGATCGAGCGCGTTGGGCCAATGCGATGATCGGCCCACTGTGCAAGTACGAGATCACCACGCCGCGCTGCCTAGCGGCCTTCCTCGGCCAGTGCGCGGTCGAAAGCGGCGGCTTCCTCGGGCTGGAGGAAAATCTGTCGTATACGTCCACGCGCCTCTGCCAGGTCTGGCCCAATCGCTTCCCGACCCCGGCCGCGGCGGCGGCATGCGCGTTTCGACCGGAAACCCTCGCCAACCAGGTCTATGCCGGCCGGATGGGCAACGGAAATATCGTCTCCGGTGATGGCTGGCAGTTCCGCGGGCGCGGCCTGTTGCAGCTTTCCGGCCGCACGAACTACGAGCGGTTCGCCACCGCGGCGAATCTCGGTCTGGACGACGCCGTGACTTACGCGGGGACGCAGGCCGGCGCGGTCGAAAGTGCGGCGTGGTTCTGGTCCGTTAGCGGCCTCAGCGAACTGGCCGCCACGTGGTCGCTCGACCTCATCACCCAAAAGATCAACGGCGGCAGCGAAGGCGCGGCGCAACGCAGCGCGCTTTGCAATGCCGCCCTGAATGCCATTGGAGGATAGTGTGTTCGCAATCTTACTTCCGCTTATTCTGGGCCTCGCACCCCAACTCGCGGGGATGATCTTTGGGCCGAAGGGAGCCGACGTTACGACCAAGGTCAGCGATGTGGTTCAGGCCGTTGTGGGCGGTGCGACCGACCTGAAGGCAGCGGGCGGAGCGGCGGCCGCCGTGGCGGCGATCCAGGCCGATCCTCAAGCCACCGCCGAACTCGCGGCGAAACTCTCCGATCTGCATCTGCAGATGCAGAAGGAGGAGGATCAGGAAGCCGACCAGGCCCGCCATGACACGATCGACGAGTTGAGCGCGCGACTGGCCGACACCGCATCCGCCCGAGGCATGGGCATCGAACTCGCCAAGGCACATAGCGGCATGGCTTACGGCGGGGTGGTCGTTTCTGTTGTCATCGTGGCGGGGTTCGTGCTGACCACGTATGCCGTGCTGACCAATCATCTCAGCACGAGCGACGGCCAATTCGGCTCGGTCCTGATCGGAACACTTGCCGCGATGGCGACGCAGGTGGCGAACTACTGGCTGGGGTCCAGTATCGGCAGCAGCACCAAGAACGCATTGCTGGCCAGTGCCCAGAATAGCCTGGCGGTCAGCGTGCCGGCCCGCTTTGCCCGGTCAGGCAGCCAGGAGTGACCGCAAGAACTCGGGCAACTCGTGCGTGACCTGGGCCAGCACGGGGGCCCAGTCGCCCGCACGCTGCTGCCGCAGCAAGCGTAGCGATGCGTACCAAGGACTGTCCGTTCGCGCCAGGAGCCAACGCCAGTCTGGGGCGGCAGGCAGCAGCACCCAGGCTGGCCTTCCCATCGCACCCGCCAGATGCGCGATCGAGGTATCGACGGTCACTATCAGGTCCAGGTTCGCCAGCAGCGCGGCGGTCTCGGCGTAGTCCGTCAACTGGGCGGTGAGGTCGGTAAGGCCAAGCCCCATCGCGGTGGGGCCGTGGTGCAGGTTGATATATGTCACGCCGGGGATTTCCGGCAGCGGAAAGGCCGTCCGCGGCGGTACTGAGCGGCGGCGATCGTTGCCGTGCAAGGCGTTGCCGGCGAATACCACGCCCACCTTCCGGCCAACCGGCAAGTTTGCCCGCCAGCCCGCGACCCGGGTCGGATCGGCTTGCAGATATCCATTGGCGCCGGGAAGCGTTCCAAGCGTGGCGTGGAAGACGCGCGGCAGGCTCATCTGGTCGATCCAGGAATCATATCGCGGCGGCACACTGCCCTGGGTCACGACCCTGATGCCTGGCATGGACCGCATGAGCGGCGCCATCGCCGCTGGGCAGACCAGGACAGCGTCGCCGCCAGCCTCATGCATCAACGGCAGGTAGCGGGCGAACTGGATGATGTCGCCAAACCCCTGCTCCGCTCGAACCAAAATGGTTCGGCCGGTGGGGTCGGATCCATCCCATTGCGGGCCCGGTAGCGGCGCGAAGTCGCGGCAATAGGGCAAATGCCGCTTGCGCCACTCATACTCGGCGAACCCGCGCGCCAGGTCGCCGGAGAGCAGTGCCGCCACGGCCAGGTTCCAGTGTGCCGGGGTATACTCGGGCGAAAGTTCGATGGCTGCCTCGCAGGCCGCGATAGCCTGGGCGGGCCGGCCCCTCGCGGTGAGGATAAATCCCAGGCTGGCATGCGCTTCGATCAACCGAGGATCCTGCCGGATGGCGCGCCGGCAAAGTTCCTCCGCCGCCTCCAGATCGTCCAGATCAACTTTTGCGTTGGCCAGGTTCAACAGCGACGGCGCGTGATCTGGGCGAAGCGACACAGCACGGCTGAGCGCCGCACATGCCGCGGCCGGTTCACCAAGCGCATTCAAGGCGGTGCCCCGAGCAAAATGGAATTCGGCATCGTCTGGTGTGAGGGTCAGACAGACATCCGCGTGCTCCAGTGCCTGCTGGAACCGGCGGGCCGCGATGAACGCCCGCAGCAAATTCCGTCTTACACCTTGGTGCGCCGGTTGCTGCCGGGAAGCCGCGAGCAACCGCCCGACGGCATCCGCGTCACCATCCCGCAAAGCGAGCAGCCCGCTGATATACAGCTCCTGTTGCTCCAGTTGTGCCTGCGGAGCCCCCGGGTTGGCGGGGGGAACGTGGTCTTCACAACGGGGCATCGGCCATATTGGCGGCGAGATGGTTAACGCTTGTTAAACGCGCCGATCAGGCAAGGCCGTCGCCGTCACGGACGTAACAGCGCGCGTGCCACCGCTGCTTGCCAGCCGCGATATTTCGCATCCCGCATGGTCGCCGCCATCACTGGCTTGAAACGTCGTTCGGCGCGCCAGCCCGCCGCGAACGTTTCTGCATCAGGATAAAGCCCCACCGCCATGCCGGCGAGGTAGGCAGCTCCCAGGGCGGTGGTCTCCAGACAGGACGGCCGATCCACTGGGGCGTCAAGGATGTCGGCCAGGAACTGCATCGTCCAGTCGCTCGCGCTCATGCCCCCGTCGACGCGGATCACGGGGGGCGCGGCATCGGACCACCGGCTGTCAAGGTCGGCCTGCATCGCATCGAGCAGATCACGGGTCTGGTAGGCGACACACTCCAACGCCGCGCGGGCGAGTTCCCGCCGCGTGGTGCCGCGTGTCATGCCGGTGAGCAGGGCAGTGGCCGCGCTGTCCCAATGCGGTGCCCCAAGGCCGACGAAGGCTGGGACCAGGTAGACCGGCTGCATCGGGTCTGCCTCGGCGGCCAAGGTCCCGGTCTCGCCGGCCGACGCGATCAGACCCAGCCCGTCGCGCAGCCACTGCACCGCGGCGCCAGCGACGAAAATGGAGCCTTCGAGCGCGTAGGTTCGCGACCCGCTCAACTGATAGGCGATCGTGGTGATCAAGCGGTGGCGGCTGGCGATGGCCTGCCGACCCGTGTTCAGCAATGCGAAGCAGCCGGTGCCATAGGTGGATTTGACCATGCCCGGACGGAAGCAAGCCTGGCCGATCAGCGCCGCCTGCTGATCGCCGGCGATACCGCGGATTCTGACCGGGCCACCCAGATGGGAGGCAGCCGTTGTGCCGAATTCCGCCGAGCTGTCGAGCACCGTTGGCAGCATGGCGCGCGGGACGCCGAACAGCTCCAATAACGCCTCATCCCAGACGCCGCGATGGATGTCGAACAGCAGCGTGCGGGATGCGTTGGTGGCGTCCGTCGCGTGCACCACGCCGTCGGTCAGCCGCCAGAGCAGGAAACTGTCGACAGTGCCAAACGCGAGGTGGCCGGCCACAGCGGCCTCGCGCGCGCCATCGATGTTCTGCAGCAGCCAGGCGATCTTGGTCGCCGAAAAATACGGATCGAGCCTGAGGCCGGTGCGTTCGGCGACCAGTCCGCCGTGGCCCGCCAGTTCCAACCGCTCGCAGATACCGATGGTGCGGCGATCCTGCCAGACAATGGCGTTATAGATGGGGCGCCCGGTGCGGCGGTCCCACACCACCACCGTCTCGCGCTGATTGGCGATCCCCAGGGCGGCGATATCGGAAACCGCAAGTCCGGCCGAACGGAGTGCCTGGCGAGCGGTGGAGAGGGTGGATGTCCAAATCTCCTCGGGATCGTGTTCCACCCAGCCCGGCCTGGGGTAGATCTGGCCGAACTCCTGTTGCGCCGTGGCAACCGGCGCGGCGTCGGCGTCGAACACGATGCTGCGTGTCGACGTGGTGCCTTGATCGACAACGAGGATGTGGCCCGCCATGCGTTCCCCCTGGTCATGTCATGCAGTCGCGTCGCGCACCATTGCACGAAGCGCATCGTCGACCGCGGCGATCTCGGCCGGCGTCATGCGCAACCCAAGCTTTCCCCGGCGCCATAGCACATCCTCGGCGGTGCGCGCCCATTCGGCCGCCACCAGATAGCGGAGTTCAGCCATCGTCAGGTCAGCCCCCAGCACATCGCCGAGGTCACCGAAGCACGTCGCGCCGTCCAGCACCCGATCGATACGCCTGCCATAGGCGCGCAGCAGTCGCCGCAGCGTCGGCCCCGGAACAAACGCGAAGCGTTGGGCCGCGGCAGCAAGTTGGGCGTCGAACCGGTCCATCGTGAAATCGCCACCAGGCAGTGGCTCGCCCCCGGTCCAGCCTGCCGACCGACCGGAAGCCGCGGGCAGGTAGGGTCGCAACATATCGAGAGCAGCTTCGGCGAGCCGGCGATAGGTGGTGATCTTGCCGCCAAGGACGGAGAGCAAAGCTGGCACGTTCGGCGAGGCATCCAGCGTCAGCGCGTAGTCCCGTGTCGTATGCTGGGGTGTGGAGGACCCGTCGTCCAGCAGCGGCCGCACGCCAGCGTATGACCAGACCACCATCCCCGGGATAACGGGTTTGCGCAGATAGGCTCCAGCCGCGCGGCACAGATAGGCGATCTCTGCCTCGCTGGCACGCGCGTCGGCGGGGTCGCCGACAAAATCCTCGTCTGTGGTTCCGATGAGCGTGAAGTCGCGTTCGTACGGCACGACGAAAAAAATGCGACCGTCACCGTTTTGGAAGATATAGCCGTCTTGGTGATCGTACAGCCGTGGCACGACAATATGGCTGCCCTTTACCAGGCGTATGGTAGTCGGCACCCCGGCGTGGATCACCGATCCGGTCAATTTCGCCAACCAGGGCCCGGTAGCGTTGATCAGCACCCGGGCCCGGATGTTCCGCCGCCGGCCAGTGACCTCGTCCTGCACCGCGATGTTCCACCGCCCGCTCCCCGTCCGCTCGGCTTTGACGCAAGCCGTTCGAGGCTCAATGGTCGCCCCCCGTTCGGCCGCGTCGAGAGCATTGAGGACGACCAGGCGCGCATCGTCCACCCAGCAGTCGGAATACTCGAAGCCGAGGGTGAACTGATCCTTCAACACGCCGCCGGCGGGCGTTCGCCGCAGCCGTAGCATTCGGGTCGGCGGCAGGCGTCTGCGTCCGCCAAGATGATCATAAATGAACAGGCCGAGCCGCAGCTTCCAGGCTGGACGCAGTTGTCTATGGTGCGGCAGCACGAAGCGCAGCGGCCAAATGATGTGCGGAGCGATCCGCCACAGCACCTCGCGTTCCCGCAGCGCCTCACGCACCAGGCGGAATTGGTAGTGTTCGAGATAGCGCAATCCACCGTGGATCAGCTTGGTGGAAGCGCTGGAGGTGGCGGACCCGAGATCACCCTGGTCGCAGAGGTAGACCCGCCAGCCGCGCCCCGCGGCGTCGCGCGCTATGCCGCAGCCGTTGATCCCGCCGCCGATGATCGCCAGGTCGTACTCGGAACTTTCGCCAGCTACAGGCAGTCGACCGTCCGTTCCAATCGGATGCCTCATTCGCTCGTTGCGTAGCTCCGCTTTGGTCGCTCCGGCGGGCGACGCGCCGACCAGAGGCCGATGTTCGAACGACGGAACCGTATTTGCAAATGCCAGTCTCGCCGCGACCATGGATTGCGCACCCAGGCCGCGGCAGAGGACCGATCTCTCGGCAGATTACAAAAGCCTGCCCGCGCCGAGTTTCTACGCGTCTGCTACTTGGGCGTGTCAGACCAGGCAGCGACGACCGGCCCCGAGCCCGCCTGGTAGAACATCGGTACTGCGGGTCCCGGGATGGTCGATGCCGACCGAGGCAGCGAACTGGCCGTTCGGACTGACCGACGCCCGCACCCAGTCGGCAGCGCCGACCGCGGGCGTGCCTGCGGTGCGCCAGTCCAGAAAGACGGCTTGGGACGGATCGGACTCGGTGCCGGTGATGGTTTGCACCGTGGCCGCCAGGCTGGCCGGGTGATTGACCGTAACAGTATTCGCCGCCGGCGCTGACACGGGGGCGCCGGGAGCCAGGAAACTGAAGCTTCTGGGACCCTGCACAAGTTCTGTTATGGTTGCGCCAGCGACCACGCTGTTATCGATCGTTGCGCCTGTCAAATACAGGTTGCGGTCGGTGGTCGGCGTGCCGCCCCAGGCATCGTTGAGGAAGTTGACCGTCGCCGTGTGGCTGCCTTTGGCGAAGGTTCCCAGGACGTCGACGATTTGCACCTGGCCCAACGAATGCAATGTGGTCGCGGTCTGAGTGCCGCCGATCTGTTTGCCATCGACCGAGACCGTGAAGAGAGCATTGCCCTTCCAGGCGTCCTCGGAAATCCGCAACGCCAGCGTGTCGGGTCCACTGCCGATTTTGGTTGGGGGAGGATCGGTGATTGTCACCGGCGCGCTGTTCGCGGTGACCGCCGGGGCGGTTGGGTTGTCGACGACGCGGACCGTGTCACCAGACATGCCGAGGTGGACCGACGCCGTCGCCACGCCGTTCGTTAGCGCGACCGCTGTGTAGCCGGTCTCGACGGCGCCGCTTGCTGTCAGCACCTCTTCATAGACGTTGCCGGTCAGGTTGGTCGTGGTGATCGTTTCGACAACGGTGACGCCGGCACCGATCGCGCTCTCCTGCACGGTGCCCGGCGCGGATAGTGAAATCGTCGGAGGATCGGTGATGGTCACCGGCGAACTGTTCGCGGTGACGACCGGGGCGGTGATATTGTCGACGACGCGGACCGTGTCACCAGACATGGCGAGGTGGATCGACGCCGTCGCCACGCCGTTTACCAGGGCGACCGCTGTGTAACCGCTCTCGATGGCGCCGCCGGCTGTCAGCACCTCCTCATAGACGTTTCCGGTCAGGTTGGTCGTGGTGATCGTTTCGACAACCGTAACGCCGGCGCCGATCGCGCTCTCCTGCACGGTGCCCGGCGCGGACAGAGCAATTGACGGGACCGGCGGCGGGGCGCTGGCCGATCCTGCGCCAAAGCCTGCCGCCCAGGCCGCAGCCTCCTGCGGTCGTTCGCCGTTCACGAAATCCCACGTGGCACGATTATTGGCCCAGATGTCGACATGGTCGACGACCACCCCCTCGGCTTGCACGCCGGCTATGGTCGAGGCGAGCCATGCTGGGAAAACCGCGTCGTCCTGGCCCGACGTGGCGCCGGTCTCATCGATTCCAAGTGGTTTGCCGTGTTGCTGCGCGAAGGCGATCGTATCGGAGACGGACCAGCCATAGCCGCTCGCGGTAACGGCACCGAGACCAGGCGCAGGATTACCCAAGGTATAATTCGAATACATATAGTAGTGATCGAGATTGGCCGGCTTGGCGGCCCACTCGGCGTAAGTCGAAGTCGACCTTGGTGCCGCCGGTGGCGAAGTCGACCAGATTGTTTGGGGTGCCCCCACCGTAGATGTCGGTGGAAATTACATCAACATAAGAGTCGCCAGGATACAGCGACTGCACATCGTAGCGGGAGCCGTTGCTCGTCGACGGATCCCACACGGTCTTGGCGGTGATGCCGTCCTTCGCGCCCTCGGAGTGGATCAGAGTGGCGATATGCTGCCAGGCGGCTACAAAGTCAGCATTATTCGATCCGTTGGCGGCGGGGGTCCAGGCCATGGAGCCGTTGAACTCGTAGCCAATACGGAACTCGACGTTCTTGTAGCCTTGCCCCGCCCAACCGTCGACGATCGCAGTGTAAGCGGAATCGAGTTGACCGGAGATGACCTGCTTATAAAAGTTATCGACTGTCCCATAGTTGTAGGTGGGATCAGCCATTGGCACGCCGACCAGTGGAACGGTGCCTGAGGTCGGGCCGACGAAGTTGGCACCGGTCTTCGCGAAGGACCAGGCGGACCAGCTTGAAGTGCCGCCCCAAAGGCTCGGATCCTGGGTAAAGTTGGTGTAAGCATTGTAGAAAACTGGCCGTGCGCCCATTAGCTGCGAGAAGGCATTGTATTCTTTCTCGAAGTAGGTCTCGGCCCCCCGGTCATTCCCATTGGGTTGACCGTCGAGAAAGGCGCCGAGCGGCGCTAGCGTGTTCTGCGAGAGCGCGGAACTTCCAATTGCGGACATCTACTTGCACCTAAAATAAGTAACTGTTCGAAAAACTCGAACTTCGCGTGTCACACTAAAATATCGGCCCCTATTGCTTTGCGTCGGAACATCTCTCGAGGTCTAATAGGAAGTAATACGAGGGTCCCCAGCGACTCCTGCAACGCTGACATCAAGGTTGTGCCGTCAAGCTCTCTGCCATGACCCGAGATGTTCTGTCCGGGTCCGTAAATTTAAGTAATCGCGTGAATTCAATACAGATAGTCTTATACCAATACTTTATGGCAACGACCAAAATCAAAGGTCAACGGCACTCCCTAATACTGCACGTTCCGGAGCATCCTTCCGAGCCCAGGACTATACCGCCATGTGTTGAATCAAATGCTAACATCACAGGCCGCTAGCCAAACAATCCGACACTCGCCGGCCACGCATGATGTTTCGATACAAACTTTACCCCTCGGGAAACAGCGCGTGGTCCATCATCGTCTGCCCCGCAAACTCCAGAAACGCTTTGGTGACGGACGCGGGTTACGCCACTGTCATCGTATTCCGACGTGCCGCGGCCTTCGCGGAAATTCGATGAAGGATGTAACATCCCGGCCCGGTGACGGTCTGACCTCTTGTGATCGCTTTGCTCGACCCCAGTGTTAACCTTGACCAAACCACGACACATGGCCGGGCGACGGCCGAGACTGCACACGAAGAGGTAAAGCGCGTCCCAGTCCTTTCACGCTAGAATCAGACCTATCCGGAGAGTCCCATGCGCCCCATCTCAATCGCCGTTCCCTTCGCCGCCGTTGGTGCCGCCGTCCTACTCGGGCTTGCGCTGTCTTTCCCGCTGGCTCCCGGCCGGGCGGACAGTCCATCCCGCGCCTTGCCGCCGCCGGCGCTGGACATGACGCCGAGCGGGGGTGGCATGCAGACGGCGGTGTTTGCTGGCGGCTGCTTTTGGGGCGTGCAGGGCGTGTTCGAGCACGTCAAGGGTGTCACCCGGGCAGTGTCGGGCTACGCCGGCGGCAATGTGGCCAACCCCGGCTACGAGCAGGTGAGTTCCGGCGCCACGGGCCACGCCGAGTCGGTCAGCGTGACGTTCGACCCCACCCGCGTCAGCTACGGCAAGCTGCTGCAGATCTTCTTCTCGGTGGCGCTCGATCCGACACAGGTGGACCGGCAGGGACCTGACTGGGGAACGCAGTATCGTTCGGAGCTGTTCGTAAGCGGTCCGGAGCAGGAGCGGGTGGCTCGGGCCTATATCGCGCAGCTAGACGCGGCGCACGTCTTCAGCCACCCAATCGCCACACGCATCGATCCCGCTGGGACGTTCTACCCGGCCGAGGGGTACCATCAGGACTACCTCGATCGCCATCCCGACGCGCCTTACATCGCGATCAATGATATGCCGAAGGTCCGCAGTCTGGAGGCATTGTTTCCGGAGAACTGGCAGGCCGCGACGACCACCGTCGGCAAGCTGGCCTCGGGGAACTAAGGGCCCGACCTCGCGGCCGACCGTGACGGGGTCCGCGTTTTAGTCTAACGGGCGGTGGTGACAAAGCCTCGGCGGCGGGCGATGAAGGCAACAGACCGGACAGGGGGTGACCAGGTGACGCAGAGACGCGGATTAGCGCCGTTCGTGCTGGGGGTTGGATTGCTGATGCTGGCTTCGGGCTCGTGCCTCGCCCAAATAAGCCCCTTCGGGTGGGATCCGAATACGGCGCTGCTGACCGACGAGGACTGGCGCCTGCTTTGGGAATCGACGGTCGCCCTGAATCGGGCGCCGAATGCCGCCGCCGGGGAAACGCGAGCGTGGAGTGACACCACCTCAGGCAATTCGGGTAAAGTGTCCCTGACGCGGGTGTTCGAGTCGAACGGTGCGACGTGTCATGCGGTGAGATCCGCGATTTCGTTCTCGGGACGTTCTGTGCCGCAGGAATATAATTTCAACTGGTGTCGCACCTCCGGCGGCCAGTGGAAGATTGCTTCATAAGACGAGGACATTGCTGGGCGCGCGCCGTCGGTCCCAGGTGCTCCGTAGCCATTGCCGACCGACCGAAGCTTCAGCGTTCGCGCGTCAGAGGCACGGCGCCGCAACCTGGAGGGCGCTGACCACCGGCGTGGACTGAGAACCGGGGCTCTCCGGATGCGACCATTCTCCGCCTACCACACGCGCAATAGCCGCGAGCAAAGTGGCCTGGTTGAAGGGCTTGGACAGGTAGCCGTCCATGCCCGCTTCGCGGCACTCCTTCACCTGTTCGGGTAAAGCCAGTGCGGTCAAGGCCACGATCGGCACGCGCCCGCGTTCGCCTCCGAGGGCGCGGATACGGCGGGTCGCTTCGAGCCCGTCCATCTCCCGCATGCGCACATCCATCAGAATGACATCGAAGTCCGTGCCTGAAGCCGCGGCAACCGCGTCCGCCCCGCCTTCGGCGCAGGTGACTGTGTGCCCGGCCGCACGCAGCATAGCGTCCGCGATTTTGCGGTTCATCAGGACATCGTCGACAACCAGCAGGTGCAGCGCCTGTACCGGCACCAGCGCGGCCTCCGGCGCGGTTGCGGCCGGCGCATCAGCAGGCAACGCCACGGGGTCTGCTCGCAGCGGCAGTTCCAACCAGAACACGCTGCCGCCGCCTGGATTGTCATCATGGCCGACCTGGCCGCCCATCAACTGGACAAGCTGGGCAGAGAGGGCGAGACCCAGACCCGAGCCCTGGATCCCCTGGACCGGTGTAGTGTCGAGCCGCTCAAACGTCTGAAACAGTTTGCCGCGCTGGCCGCCCGCGATCCCCGGGCCGGTATCGGCTACTTCCACCCTCAAACGATCGGACGCCGTCCGTGCGGTTCGCAATTCGATCACGCCCGAGGACGTGAACTTGATCGCGTTGCCGAGCAAATTGACCACTACCTGGCGCAACCGGGCGGCGTCCGCGAAGCACCGGACGGTCGGGACATCGCCCATGGTCAACTCAAGCCCCTTCGCCTCGGCACTGGGCCGCACGATATCACGACAGGCCCGCATAAATGCCGACAGGTCGATCTCGTCCGGATGCAGCTCCAGGCGGTTGGCCTCAATTTGCGACATGTCGAGCACGGTATTGATCATGGCCAGCAGGTGGTCGCCGGTTTCCATCATCGCTATCACACGTTTTGTCTGCGTTGCGCTGAGGCCTCCTTCCAGCTTGAGCAGTTCGGTATAGCCGAGAATTCCATGCAGCGGCGTGCGCAGCTCATGCGTTATTCCGGTCAGAAACTGCGACTTCGCCTTGCTGGCCGCATTCGCCTGGTCCCGTGCCTCGGCCAGGCTGCGCGCCAATCTATCCAGTTCCTCGAGTTGACGCGTACGTTCGGCTATCAAAAGTCCCAGCTTGTCCGACATGATGCGCTGGTTCCACGCCATCGCGATCTGGCCCGCGAGCGCGAATATGATGCGTTCATCACCGAAATCGAAGCTGGCCTTCGTGGCCCGATCGGCGACGTAGATCCAACCCAGCGTGTTGTCACCTGCGGCAATTCGGCAACCCAGAAAATCTGTAACGAGCGGATGCGAATCCGGTAAGCCGATACTGCCGGACTTTGCGGCGATGGCCAGGGGGCCGGTCCCGCCCGGTCCAAGAATCCGTTCGGCGACCGCGCAGTGCGCAATTTCCGCCGTCACGCTGGCCTGAGCGCCCTCATCAAGTCCCACCGTCACGACGTGCCCCTCCGCCGCTCCCACGTCGGCTGTCATTACGATTCCGGCATAACGCGTGGCCAGGAGATTTCGCGCGGCGCCGCAACAAAGTTGGATCAACTGATGAAATTCATGCCCCGCGGCTAAGTCGACGCCCAGTTGAACCAGGGCCGCGAAACGATCGGACAGTTCAACCGCGTCCCGCCACGACCGAAACTGATCGGCGTATACACTGACCTTGGCCCGCAAGATCGCGGGAACCACAGGCGCCAGAAGATAGTCCACTGCCCCGCAGGCGTAGCCACGCTGGCGGTCGACGTCCGCGGCACGCTCCGCGGTGATGAACAGAATCGGCAGACGCGCGTTCCGCGGACGTGCACGCACGAGTTCGGCAACCTCGTAGCCGTTCATATCCGGAAGGTTGATATCAAGGAGCATCGCCGCGAACTCATTATCGAGCAGTGCACGCATTGCCGCGCGGCCGCTGCGCGCCTCGACGAAGCGCAACCCGAGAGGTGTGAGCGCGGCGACCAGGGCGGTCCGGTTGTTCGGGTGGTCATCAACCACCAGGACGCTGACCGGCGCTTCGTTCATCTGAATGTGGCCGGCGACGCGGGCCCCAAAACCGGGCGCCCCTCACCGACGCCAGTTGGCCCATTTCGACGGGTTCGGGCATGAAATTCGAAGCCTCGGCTCTGGAGCAATTCAAGCGATCGCCCTTCACCGCCTTGCTCTGCCCCGGGATCATCGGGGTCCAACAATGTGCACAGTCCAATCGGCATCATTTCAACGTCTCCAAGCGCCCCCGAGCTGGCGATCAATCTCCGGGCTGATATGTTTGGAGGATCCGGCTTGGTCAGCGTGTATCCGAAAACGCGCTCGCCGCCGCTCGGCCGACGCAGCCGACCGACGCGAGGCTTCCGTCTCATTGATATTGTCTTCGGTCAGTGACCTTGGCCGCTCCGCATTGCCGTCCGCAACGATGGGCAGATTACAGAGTCGCGCCATGAGCACCCTTCGCCGGAACGCGAAAACCGTTCATTTGCTCAGGATCGTGCGCATCACCGACAGGAGTTGGGGAATATCCGCTGGCTTCGAGATGTAGTCCGTGGCCCCGGCTTCGAGACATTTGTTGCGGTCTCCGACCATCGCCTTCGCGGTCAAGGCGACGATCGGCAAGCCCTCGAACCGCTTGACCGTCCGGATGCGTCGGATGGTTTCATAGCCGTCCATCTCCGGCATCATGATGTCCATCAATACAATAGCGACGTCAGGCGTCTGTTCCAGGATTTGGATCGCCGTGATGCCGTCCTCCGCCGAAATCACCGTCAGCTTGTGGGACTCGAGCGCGGCCGTGAGTGCATAAACGTTGCGCACGTCGTCATCCACTACCAGCACTTTCTTGCCGGAGAGGACTGGTTCCGCTTCAATCGCTGATCTGACGATCGTCAGCACCGGCTCGGGCAGTTCGGTTACCTCGGAATGCAGGAAGCGCGAAGTCTCGTTGAGCATTTGCTCGAACGACTTGATCCACAGCATCGCACCAGCCGCGCTGATGTCTTCGAGCGCCTTCGTCTCAGCCCCCTCAGGTGCGCTGGGAGAGAACAGCACGATCGGCGTCATGTCCTGGGATGGATCGCCACGTAGGCTGGCAATCAGCTTTGAGGCGCTCGTGTCCGACAGCGGCGGCTCGATCAGCACGCAGTCGAAGCGCTCGCTCCTGCTCGCCGCCAGCGCGGAGCTTAAGCCTGTGGCCTGTTTCACGTTCACATCGCCGTCGCCGAATGATTTGGCCAGCTTTTGGCGTTCGACCTCATCGTCCGCGACGATGAGCAGGCTCCGCCTCTTGGTCCCCACAAAATCGAGGATATCTCCCAGTACGGCCTCGAGCTCCGGGCGCGTCGTCGGCTTCGCGATGACCCATTTGGCACCGCTCCGGCGCCCGCGCGCAACTTCGGGAACGACCGAGATGATAGCGACCGGGACGTGGCGCAGCTCCGGGTCGTCCTTCAGAGCGGAGAGCACGCTCCAGCCATCCCCCTCACCCAGCAGGAGATCGAGCGTAACGGCATTGGGTCTGATCTCCTGCGCAAGCCTCAGCGCCTCGGCCACGGTCCGCGCGACGATGCCTTTGAAACCTTGCTCGCGCGCGAGTTTAAGCATGAGATCGGTGAATGAAGGGTCGTCATCGACGATGAGCAGCTTCAAGTCGTGGTCGTTGATGCCTATGCGATCGTCATCGACCGCAACAGGCGCTGCCGGCCCGGGACGCGTGCCAACCGAGCGGGCCGCCCACGGCGCACGGTCAACTCCCACGGGCGGCGCCACCGGCAGGTAGAGCGTAAACGCGCTGCCCTCCTCGGGCGCGCTGCGGGTGAGGCATACCTGGCCGCCGAGCAGTCGCGCCAGCTCGCGAGAAATGGACAGGCCCAGCCCGGTGCCCCCGTACTTGCGTGATGTCGTACCGTCGGCCTGCTGGAACGCCTCGAAAATGATCTGGTGCTTCTTCGGCGCAATGCCCAAGCCGGTGTCGGTGACCGAGAACGCGATGGCCCGCCCCGCTGCATCGAGCCCGTCATGATTTTCGGCCCAGCCGGAGGTGACAGCCTCGACGGAGATCCTGACCGATCCCTTCTCGGTAAACTTCAACCCGTTCGAAACGAGATTCTTCAGCACTTGCATGAGCCGGTGCTGATCGGTGTGGATCGCGAACGGCAGGTTCGCCGCCATGTGCACCGAGAACTTCAAGCCTTTGTTGCTGGCGACGTGCGCGAAAGCGCGCTCCAGTTGATCCTTTAGCGAAGTGAACGGCACGTCCGTGAGGTCGAGGACCACCATCCCCAACTCGATCTTCGACAAGTCTAGGATCTCGTTTATCAGCGCGAGCAGGTCGCGTCCCGAGCTCTCGATTGTCCTGGCGTACTTTACCTGCTTCTCGTTCATGTTGTGGTCGGTGTTCTCGCCAAGCTGCTGTGCGAGAATGAGCAGTGAGTTCAACGGGGTTCGCACCTCGTGCGACATGTTCGAAAGGAATTGACTCTTGTATTTCGAGGTCAAGGTAAGCTGCTCGGCCTTGTCTTCCAGCGCGGTGCGCGCCTGCTCGACCTCGCGCTTCTTGCCCTCGACTTCCTTCTTCTGCTCTTCCAGCAACCGCGCCTTGATCTCCAGCTCTGCGTTGGTGTGCTGCAGCTCCTCCTGCTGGCTCTGCAGTTCCTGCGCCAGTGACTGCGACTGAGTGAGCAGGCCTTCGGTCTTCATGCCCGCCTCGATCGTGTTCACCACGATGCCGATGGATTCGGCAAGGCCGTCGAAGAACGCAAGGTGGGTCAGCGAAAAGCGCTGGAAGGAAGCCAGCTCCAAGACCGCGCGCACCTTGCTTTCGAACACGATCGGCATCACCACGATATTGAGCGGCTTCGACTCACCCAGACCCGAACTTATCTGGACATAGTCGTTGGGAACATTAGTAAGCAGGATCCTTTGTTTCTCGAGCGCGCACTGCCCGACCAATCCTTCTCCCAGTCTGAATTCGACCGACAGATGCTTGCGTTCATTATAAGCGTAGTTGGCAAACATTTTCAGCGACGCGTTGCCGGACTCCGACGCCTCCATAAGGTAGAACACGCCGTGTTGCGCGTTGACCAGCGGTGCCAGTTCCGAGAGCACGGTTTGCGAGACCGTCGTCAGGTCGCGCTGCCCCTGAAGCAGCCGAGTGAACCGGGCGAGATTCGTCTTCAGCCAGTCCTGCTCGGAATTGAGCCGCGTGGTCTCGCGAAGTTTGCCGATCATTTCGTTAATGTTATTCTTCAGCTCGCCAACTTCGCCCTTCGCTTCAACCTGAACCGAACGCGAGAGATCACCCTTCGTCACGGCTGTCGCCACTTCGGCGATGGCACGCACCTGTCCGGTCAGATTGGCGGCGAGCTGGTTCACGTTATCCGTGAGATCTTTCCAGGTGCCCGCGGCGCCCGGAACCTGTGCCTGTCCCCCGAGCCGGCCTTCGACGCCCACCTCGCGCGCAACCGACGTCACCTGGTCGGAGAACAGCGCCAGCGTGTCGATCATGTCGTTGATGGTATCGGACAGCTCGGCGACCTCGCCTTTCGCCTCGACCGATAGTTTGCGCCGCAGATGCCCTTTGGCCACCGCGGTCACCACCTTGGCAATGCCGCGGACCTGGTTGGTCAGATTGGACGCCATGCCGTTCACCGAGTCGGTCAGGTCCTTCCATGTGCCCGACACACCGCGCACCGCGCCCTGGCCCCCCAGTTTGCCTTCGGTTCCCACCTCGCGGGCCACACGGGTCACTTCCGCCGCGAACGAGGACAGTTGGTCCACCATGATGTTGATGGTGTTCTTCAACTCGAGGATTTCGCCCTTCGCTTCGGCGGTGATCTTTTTCGACAGATCGCCGGTGGCCACCGCGGTCGTCACCTGGGCAATATTGCGGACCTGCTCGGTAAGGTTCGCCGCCATCCCGTTCACCGAGTCGGTCAGATCCTTCCAGGTGCCTGAAACCCCGGTGACGAAGGCCTGGCCGCCTAGCCGGCCGTCGGTGCCCACCTCGCGTGCCACCCGTGTCACCTCGGCAGCAAAGGCGCGGAGCTGGTCAACCATCGTGTTGACGGTTTCCTTCAGCAACAGGATTTCGCCCCGGACGTCGACCGTGATCTTCTTGGACAAATCGCCGGTGGCGACCGCGGTGGTCACATCCGCGATGTTGCGCACCTGGTTGGTAAGATTTGCCGCCATTCCGTTTACCGAGTCGGTGAGATCTTTCCAGGTGCCGGAAACGCCCTTCACCTGCGCCTGGCCGCCTAGCTTGCCCTCGGAGCCCACCTCGCGTGCCACCCGGGTGACCTCGCCGGCGAAATCGCGTAACTGCTCGACCATGGTGTTGATGGTGCTCTTGAGTTCGAGCATCTCGCCGCGGGCGTCCGCTGTGATCTTCCGCGACAGGTCGCCGCTGGCACTCGCGGTGGAAATTTCGGCGATGTTGCGAACCTGGCCGGTCAGGTTGGAGGCCATGCCGTTCACGTTGTCGGTCAGGTCTTTCCAAGTGCCCGAAACACCAACCACCAGCGCCTGACCGCCGAGCTTGCCTTCCGAGCCGACCTCGCGCGCCACCCGGGTGACCTCCGCGGCAAAGGAAGAGAGCTGATCCACCATGACGTTGACTGTGTTTTTCAGTTCCAGGATCTCGCCCTGAGCCTCGGCGGTAATCTTCTTGGACAGGTCCCCGTTGGCGACAGCAGTGGTGACCTGCGCGATGTTTCGCACTTGGCCGGTGAGGTTGGAGGCCATGCCGTTCACGTTGTCGGTCAGGTGTTTCCAGGTTCCCGAGACGCCGGCCACCTGCGCCTGGCCGCCCAACTTGCCCTCGGTGCCCACCTCTCGGGCAACACGCGTGACCTCGACGGCAAACGAGGAGAGCTGATCCACCATGATGTTGATGGTGTCCTTCAGCTCCAGGATCTCGCCCTTCGCCTCGGCGGTGATTTTCTTTGTAAGGTCGCCGTTGGCGACCGCGGTCGTAACCTGGGCAATGTTTCGCACCTGGCCGGTCAGGTTGGAAGCCATACCGTTCACGTTGTCGGTCAGGTCCTTCCAGGTTCCCGACACGCCGGGCACCTGCGCCTGGCCGCCGAGCTTGCCTTCCGAGCCGACTTCGCGCGCCACCCGGGTGACTTCCGCCGCGAATGACGAGAGCTGATCCACCATGATGTTGATGGTGTTCTTCAACTCCAGGATCTCGCCCTTGGCTTCCGCGGTGATCTTCTTCGTCAGGTCGCCGTTGGCGACAGCGGTGGTGACCTGCGCGATGTTTCGCACCTGACCGGTCAGGTTGGAGGCCATGCCGTTCACGTTGTCGGTCAGGTCCTTCCAGGTGCCCGACACGCCGGTCACCACCTGCGCCTGCCCGCCCAGCTTGCCCTCGGAGCCAACTTCGCGCGCTACCCGCGTGACTTCCGCGGCGAATGATGAGAGCTGGTCCACCATGGTGTTGATGGTGTTCTTCAGTTCCAGCATTTCGCCCCGCACCGTAACCGTAACCTTGCGTGACAGGTTCCCCTGCGCGACGGCTGTAGTGACCTCGGCGATGTTGCGCACCTGGTCGGAGAGATTTTCCGCCATGCCGTTCACGTTGTCGGTCAGGTCCTTCCAGGTGCCCGACACGCCGGCCACCTGCGCCTGACCGCCCAGCTTGCCCTCGGAGCCGACCTCGCGCGCCACGCGGGAGACTTCCGCCGCGAACGAGGAGAGCTGATCGACCATGATGTTGATGGTGTCCTTCAGCTCCAGGATCTCGCCCTTGGCGTCGGCGGTGATCTTCTTCGTCAGGTCGCCGTTGGCCACCGCGGTCGTTACTTGCGCGATGTTGCGCACCTGGCCGGTGAGGTTGGAGGCCATGTCGTTGACGGAGTTGGTCAGGTCCTTCCAGGTGCCCGAGACTTCGGCCACCTGCGCCTGGCCCCCAAGCTTTCCCTCGGAGCCAACTTCGCGCGCCACCCGGGTGACTTCCGAGGAGAATCCGTTCAACTGACCGACCATGTTGTTCACGATCTCGGCGGTTCGCAGGAACTGGCCCTGTAACCGGAAGCCGCTCGCCTCGAGTGGCATGGTCTGGCGCAGGTCGCCCGCGGCGACCAGGCTGATTACGCGCGTCATCTCTTCCATCGGCGCGGAGAGATCATTGATCAGGCCGTTCGAGGCCGTTAACTGTCGCGCCCAGCCGCCCTGGGCGCGCGCCATGTGGATGCGTTGGGTGACAAGACCCTCGCGGCCAACCGATTTGGCAACCCGCTCGAAGTCTTCCACGACGCCGTTGGTGTAGTCGACGATGGAATTGAACCTGTCGGCGATCTTCCCGGCGACTCCGGTCCAGTGTCCCGGCATATGGCAGGCAAAGTCGCCGCGACTGTAGCCCTCCAGTGCATCCAGCAGCAGGATGCCATCAAACATTTCCGAGGCGCGGTCGGGGGTGAGAGTATCCACGAAGACTATCCTTTGTTGACGGCTTCAGGCGCGTCGCGGAGGCAACATTGAGCAAGTTGAGGGAAGTCGCGGCGATGGAGACGCAGTCGCTCGCGCGATCACGGCACTCAGTCCCGGGAACAAGCCGTCGAGATTATGATCACCGGTCTCTGTCATCTCGACGCGATCTCGATCGCCACGTGGTCGATGAAGAGACTCTCTTCGTCGGGGAGGGCCGCGAGGTCGAAGCCAAGCGAGGCGAGGTTCTCAGCCGGATCGGCGGCGCACTCCTCAAGGGAGTTGAAGACCCCGGTGCTCATCGTGTTGTTGGATGCCGCGGACCATGGTTTCCTGGCGAGCAGCTCGCCGCTGCCCGACGACCCGCGGACGCGGGTGGGACGCCCGCTTGGGATACCGCCGATGGTGATATCATCGAAGCCAGCAAGTCCACTCCGCATTTGCGCGAGGGGGCTTGCAGCCGGACTTCGTTTGGCGGGTCGTTATGATCGGCATCGGCTCTGTATTACCATGGTGTTGGCAACCGACTTTTCGGTCGCGGCGGAAATGATTGAGCGGGGCGGGTCATGGGCCGGCCATTGTGCATGAGAAACATTAAGAAAAGGTTAATGGCCCCTCAAAAAACGAGGGGGTTTTCGATCGATGGCACTTCATCGCGGATCGAGATGGCTGCGGTCGCGAAGGCGCAGGCGACGCGTTCTCTCCGATCCGTTCGTAATGCTGCGAAAATGACCGGCCGGGCACGTTCCGAGCATGCGGCAGCGGGAACTCAAGCTGGTTGAGGCATCATCGCTGGATGCTCCGAGGCAGACCGATGCATTCCGTATCGACGCAAAAGTGCCGTCGCCTCGACGGGAGGTACTGGTCTGCTATAGAGGTAGCCCTGCGCTTTCACTGTCGGCATTCCCGCAAGTAGAAATTTCCGCTGCGCCTCGGTCTCAACGCTCTCCGCGATGATCTCGATACCGAGAAGGCGGGCGAGCGCGAGAATTGATCGGACCGTATCCGAACTCGTCTCGGAGCATGGCTTCTATCAGTTGCGGAGCAATCTTGAGCCGACTTACCTTACTGCTCCAGAGATGCCCAATTGAGCTTTGGTCGGAACCAAAATCGAACCGCGCGACCAAGTCAGTTTCGCGAACGACCTTGGTCAGTCGGCCAGCCACCGTCAGGAGCAGCGCATCCCCGGTCGCATGGCCAAACGCATCATTGATCGCCTTGAAGCTGTCGAGGTCGAGATACAGGACAGCAAACTGCTTGCCGGTTCGGCGCGCTCCGGCAAAGGCATGATTGAGCCGATCAAGGAACGTTCGACGATTTGCGAGGCCGGTCAGGACATCTGATCGGGCAAGCACAGCGATCTCCTGTTCGGCGGCCTTGTGCTCTGAAATATCCCGAAAAAACCAGACCCTGCCGAGATATTGTTCGTCTGGGTCACGCAGCACCGCTGAGTGGCGATCGATTGTCCTGCCGTCAAGCGTTTCAAGTTCGTCGCGACCTGTCTCGTCCGGATGTGCGTAAAGGTGTTGTACGCGGACGAGGAAACCCTGCGCATCCTTCATTTGGGGCGTCACCACTTGCAGTAGCGCCTCGTCCTTACCGGCGGCTATCAGGTCCGGCGGAATGGCCCACATTTCGACGAAGCGGCGATTGAAGGATAGAACGTGCGCGGTGGCGTCCACCACCAGGATGCCGTCCGGGCAATTCTCCATGGTGGTTGCGAGCAGGATATTGTTGAACGCCTGCGTGCCGTGGTCTTTCATGGTCTCACCCGCGCCGGCGCGGCGTGTCGCTTGCGCCCCAAACTGGACTGGCATCGATGATCGTTAATCCCGCCGGGTTGGTTGCGATATCTGGCGCGCTTGCTTATTCCATCGGGATTAGCCGTCGGTTAAAAAACCTCTGAATCTTGAGTGCGTTTAAGACTGATCGTAGCAAACCGTGGTCCATCCCGCGGGGGGCGGCATCATACTCATCGCAGTGGCCGCGGTGATCACCAGGCGTTGCTTTAATCTGACACGAGACGTTTGCGAGCGACGTCGCTGAGGTGAGGGTCGCTCGCCCGCCGAGCTATGCTGCTTTGACCCCGGCGATGTATTCCCCGACATCCTGGCGGAGTTGTGCGGCCTGTTGCGATAGTCCGCCCGCGGCTCCCAGCACCTGGCTGGCCGCCGATCCGGTGCTGCTGGCACCCTGACTCACCCCGTCGATATTGGAGGTCACCTCCTGTGTGCCGATGGCCGCCTGCTGCACGTTGCGGGCAATTTCCTGGGTCGCGGAACCTTGCTGCTCCACGGCGGCGGCAACCGTGGCGGCGATCTGGCTGATCTCGCCAATGGTCCGGCCGATGCCGCCGATACTATCCACGGCCACTTTGGTCGCAGCCTGGATCTGCGCGATCTGCTGGGAGATATTCTCGGTCGCCTTGGCAGTCTGTGTCGCCAGGTTCTTGACCTCGGACGCCACCACGGCGAAGCCCTTGCCAGCGTCTCCTGCCCTCGCGGCTTCTATTGTTGCGTTCAGGGCCAACAGGTTGGTTTGTCCCGCGATACTGCTGATCAGGCCCACGACATCTCCGATTTTCTGAGCGCCATCGGCCAGCGCCTTCACCACCTCATCGGTGCGTTTGGCGTCCTCCTGCGCCTTGCTGGCGACCCTCGCAGACTGTGCAAGCTGGCGCGATACCTCCGCGATCGAGGCAGCCAACTCTTCGGCCGCCGATGCCACAGTCTGCACATTGGTGCTGGCCTGCTCGGCTGCCGCCGCGACGTTGGTTGCCTGCTGCGTGGTCTGGCTGGCGGTCCGAGTCATCGACTCGGCGGCAGCCTGCAACTCGGTGGCTGAAGCAGACACCTGGCCGACCATCTGCCCGACCTTGGTTTCGAAAGCCGCTGTCAGGTTTTCGAGACCGGCCGCGCGTTGCGCCTTCACCGCCTGATCGGCCGCCAGAGCCGTTGCAGCGTCGTCGGCGCCTTTCAGGCCGCCGCGACATTCGTCGATGGCACGCGCCATGTCGCCGATTTCGTCAGACCGTGTCACGCAGGGCAG
Organism: uncultured Alphaproteobacteria bacterium; assembly: GCA_963758415.1. Classification (GTDB taxonomy): domain Bacteria; phylum Pseudomonadota; class Alphaproteobacteria; order Acetobacterales; family Acetobacteraceae; genus Rhodopila. Next base: position 219,161 of record CAVWVL010000005.1, read on the forward strand.
GTCGAAGACATAATCGCGCTTGGCAAGCTGGCGCATGACCCCCGCCAGACGCACGATGCGGAAGGTGACGTTGCGGTTAAGCCAGGCCGCCGCCGCCATGGCGAGAAGTGCCGCAACCGCGATCCCGGTGCCGACTACCCAGATCGCCTGCGAATAAGCTGCGTCGCCGTCGTCGTCCGCCACCTGCGCCACGCCGTCGTTATAAGTCATATCCGCCATCTCAGCGCCGCGCAGTTTGAGGTAGGGACCTTCCATGTCCACGCTGTAGAAGCGTGCCGCCCCCCCATCGCCGCCCGCATCAAATTTGGCGGTAAGCTGCACATCCAGCGCCAGGTAGTCCTTCCACGCCGCCTGTATGGCATCGGCCAGCCGCTGTTCCTCACCCGGATCGATCGTTGGCACATAGGTTTGCCAGGCGGCCTGGTACTCTGCGAGTGTCTCGATCCGCAATCGCATGAATAGGGCCTTCAACGCGGCGTCGGGCGCGAGCATGGTGGCAGCCTGCAACTGACGGAGCCGCGTCGTCGCATCGACCACCCGGCCGAGCGCCCTGACGCCCGGCAGGATCTTGTGGGAAAGATGCTCCGCATTCGCGTGAAGCTGCGTCGCCTGATGCAGACTGACCCCGCCAACAAGCATAAGCGCAACAAATATGGCACCGAACGCGAGGCGCAGTCTGCCGCCGATACTGATCTTCGTGAAAGCCGACATAAAACCCTCTACCCGGCGAGACGCCGCGCCGCATCATGGCCAGTGAGAATTAACAACTGGTTACCGTTCGCCATGAGTTACGAGTTCATGGCACGGTATCGACTGCATGGGGCGGTCGACACGCTGCCTGACCGCGCGCAGGCCCGGCCGGCGAGGGGAGATCTGGTTGGCTCGGACGGCCGTGTTCCCGATCGCTGATCAAGGTCAACCTTGGCTGGACCGTGGCCGGGCACCCGCAGGGAGGTGTTCTCTTTTCGCGGCCGCTTGCTATCCCTTCCCATCCCTTGCTTGTCTCGCAGGGCCGTGCGGCAGCAAGCAGATGGGTATCGATTGATCCGACGCGGGGCCCGAACAACGTGTGGCGATCGATGAGACGCAACACCTCCGCGTTCGGTGCGACGCCGGTTGACATCAGAACATCATCCACCGTACATCAAGATGTATACGGACCACCCTGACACTGGACGCGGACGTGACCGCTGAGCTTGAAGCCGTGCGGCGAAAGCAGGGGCTCAGCCTGAAGAATATCGTGAACGACGCGCTGCGGCGCGGGCTCCGAGCGATGGCCGAGGGCGACAAGCCTGGATCCGCCTTCGTGACCAAGAGTGTCGATCTTGGACTTCCACGTCTGCCCTTGGACAATGTTGCCGAAGCGCTGGCGACAGCAGAGGGCGAACACTTCCGTTGATCCTGGCGGATGCGAACCTACTGGTCAACGCGGCTGCACCTCAGCACGTCGCGGCGCGGTCGTGGCTCGACACGCGTTTGAACGGTGCCGCGCGCGTGGGTCTACCATGGGTATCCCTGCTGGCGTTCCTGCGGCTGGTCACCAATCCCCGGGTGTTCCAGCGACCGCTGAGCATGGCGGATGCCCTGGGATCAGGTCGACGCCTGGTTGGGAAGCGCTCCGGCATGGGTTCCGGCGCCTACGCAGCGCCACGCCGAAATCCTGGCGCGACTTCTCGCGGCGACGGGTGTGCACGGTAATCTGGCTCCAGACGCTCACCTCGCGGCGCTGGCGATCGAGCATGGGCTTGAACTCAACTCCGCCGACGGCGACTTCGCCGGGTTAAAGTGGCGCAATCCTATCGGGGTTCAGCAGGACCGTGCCTGACAGATGACGTTCACCAGTCAACATTGCGATCCGGCGACGCACCACCCGAAACCCGGGACGAAGTGAGGAGAACGGCACCAATGCTGGATCGTGGCGTCCCGTAGGGGATTCGAACCCCTGTTGGTGCCGTGAGAGGGCACTGTCCTGGGCCTCTAGACGAACGGGACCTTGGCCGAGGGCCGCCTTCTATCCCGGAAGCTTCAATACCTCAAGCGGCCAGTAGACTACTGCGCCAGCAAAATCCTTCCGATCACGACGCCGGACCTGGGGTCGATCAGCACGACCCGGTCCGCCCCGCCGCCTTGCAACTGCACAGCCAGTCGGTCCTGCGTCTCCGCGACGCCGGTGATTTGGGTGCCGGCAGGTTCCTGCAACGTAACGCTGAACACCGCAGATGACCCCGCTGCCGAAGGCCCCGCTGGCAACGGCCCCGGTGGCAATGGCCCGGCTGGCGCGCTGACCCGGCGGATCACCTCGACTATCAGCATGGTCGTCCCCGCCACGATCAGCACGGCCATGACAATGACCGCAATTTTCAACGCCCGCAGTCCTGACCCCATGCTTCCCCCGCACCGCGGATACGCCTATCCCGCACCCGTCATGAGACAGAATGCGCCGATCTCCGGGCCGATCCGCATCGCCGCCGGGCCTGAGGCAGGCGGCCAGCGCATCGACCGGTTTCTCGCCGATGCGATCGGCACTATTTCGCGCTCCCGCGTCAAGACGCTGATCGAGGAAGCGCGGTTGACCCTCGGCGGCCGCCTGATCACTGAACCCGCCGAAGCCGTGCGCGCCGGCGCCATCTATACCCTCGACGTTCCGCCTCCGGCTCCGGCCACGCCGCAACCGCAGAGCATTCCCCTGACCATACTGTATGAGGATTCCGACCTGATCGTCCTCGACAAGCCAGCCGGGCTGGTGGTGCATCCCGCCCCTGGCAACCTCGACGGCACGCTGGTGAACGCATTGCTGGCGCACGGTGCCAGCGAAGGCGGCGATCTGGCAGAATCCGGATTTACCGGCATCGGCTCGGAGCGCCGGCCAGGTATCGTGCACCGTCTCGACAAAGACACCTCGGGCGTGATGGTCATCGCCAAGACCCAGCTTGCGAGCGACAAACTCACCGCCGCGTTTGCGGCCCGCGATCTGGACCGATCCTATCTGGCCCTGGTCTGGGGTTTGCCCACGCCAGTTGCCGGCGAGATCGAGGGCGCGATCGGCCGGGACCGCCGGGATCGCAAGCGCATGGCTGTGGTATCGAGCGGCGGCAAGGCGGCGCTGACCCGGTACCGCACCCTGCGCGCGTGGCAGACCAGCCTGGCGCTGCTGGAATGCCGGCTGGCGACCGGCCGCACGCATCAGATCCGTGTCCATCTTTCGGCTCACGGGCACCCGGTGGTCGGCGATCCGCTGTATCTCCGTCGTGTGCCCGCGGCGGCGCGGCACATTGGACAGCCGCTGCGCGACGCGCTGCTTGATTTTCCGCGGCAAGCACTGCACGCGGCCAGCCTTGGCTTCGCCCACCCGAGGAGCGGCGAGCCGATCGCTTTTCACGCCCCCCTGCCGGACGATATGGCCGGATTGATCCACGCAGTCGATCGAGCCCTAGTATAGCCGCATGTCGGGACGATGACCGATCGTTAATCTTGACAGGACCATTTCAGTCCTGTATACGAAACCCTGTCAGTACGGGCGGATGAACCGTAACTGGTGGGCCGGTTCGAGCCGTTGCCAAGTTCGGGGCGGGTCTCCGAGATGTGAAGCCCTTCCTGCATCCAGACTGTTGTCAGTCATATTCAGGCCGCAATCTTGCGCCGCCATTGGGCAAGTAACAGCGGCTGACGAAAGGAGCCTACCAAGTGGCCTCTGCCGTCCTCAACATCGCCCCCGAGGGCAACCTGTCGCGGTATCTCCAGGAGATCCGCAAATTTCCGATGCTGACGCCGGAGGAGGAGCTGTCACTGGCTCACCGCTGGCGCGATGCACAGGACATGGATGCGGCACACAAGCTTGTCACTTCACATCTTCGCCTGGTGGCAAAAATTGCCATGGGGTATCGCGGTTATGGCCTGCCGGTCGGGGAACTGATCAGCGAGGGCAACGTCGGAATGATGCAAGCGGTCAAGCGTTTTGATCCGGACCGCGGCTTCCGTCTGGCGACCTATGCCATGTGGTGGATCCGCGCCGCGATTCAGGAATACATTTTGCACTCGTGGTCGCTGGTTAAAATGGGCACCACCGCCGCGCAGAAGAAGTTGTTCTTCAATCTGCGGCGCCTGAAGGGGCAGATGCAGGCCATTGACGATGGCGACCTCCAGCCCGAGCAGGTAGCGAAGATCGCCCGGGTGCTGGATGTCCCCGAGCAGGACGTGGTGAGCATGAATCGCCGCCTGGCCGCGCCGGATCATAGTTTGAATGCCCCGGTGCGTCAGGACAGCGAAGGCGAGTGGCAGGATTGGTTGATTGACGAGTCGGAAAGCCAGGAAACGTCGATCGCGGACCGCGAGGAGCTGACGGGTCGCAAGGCTTTGCTGTCGGGAGCCTTACGTTCGTTGAACGAGCGGGAGCGGCATATCCTGATCGAGCGGCGGCTGAAGGACAATCCGACGACGCTCGAGGATCTTTCGCAGCAATACAACATCTCGCGCGAGCGGGTGCGCCAGATCGAGGTCCGTGCCTTCGAGAAGCTACAGAAAGCCATGAAGGCGCAGATCGCCGAGCGGCGGATGAGTGTTGGGAACCGGCAAGCGGCGCAAACGGGGTAAGACACGTCGTTTTCCGGGGCGTTGCTCGAATCTGATCCAGCAGAAAGTGACCCGCTATGCTTCGCGAGCCGGAGGCACGCCCGCTCTGCGGACTTTCCGGTTCGGGCCACTAAAGCGTCTGACTGGTATCGAGAAGCGACGTCAGGCTGATGAATTGCCGGCCAAACAGGACCGGGAGCATTCGAGGGAAATGCTCCTGCATCTGGTCAATGGCGGATCAGCCTGCTAACGCCCGGTACCGACGATAGCGAGGCGTGACGATGGCCGGATGGGACGATGGCTACGTCAGCGACGTCGTCTATACCAGCAACTTCCACCGGGAGACGACGCCGACATGGCTCGCCGCCGCGGCACTTCTGCTCGGTCACCGTCCGCCTGACCTCGCCCGGCCGTTCCATTATGCCGACCTCGGCTGCGGCCACGGGCTGACCGCCATTGTCGTGGCCGCCACCTTCCCGCACGCGGAGGTTTGGGGATTCGACTTCAATCCGGCGCACGTCGAGAGTGCCCGTGAACTGGCCTCGCGCGCCGGTCTGGGCAACGTTCGGTTTCAGGAGACCTCCTTCAAGGAGCTGACCCTGATGCCCGCCTCGGCACTGCCCGAGTTCGAATTCATCGCCGCGCACGGCATCCTGAGCTGGGTATCGCGGGAAAACCAGCAGCACGTGGTGGACATGATCGGCCAGCGCCTGCGCGCGGGCGGCCTGGCTTACCTCAGCTATAATGTAGCAACCGGCTGGGGCGCTTTGCCGCCGGTGCGCGCGCTGATGCGGATGCTGACGCTGTCGGCGGGCGACAGGAGCGATCGCTCCGCGAGTGGTGTGCTGGATTATCTCGCCACGATGAAGCAGGCCGGGGCGGCCTTCTTTGCGGCGAACCCGTCGCTGGAACAGCGTCTGAAGGAGATCAGCGAGCAGGACCCTCGTTACATTGCGCACGAGTTCCTGAACCAGGACTGGCACCCGATGATGTTCGCGGACGTCGCCAGGCCCATGGCCGCGGCAAAATGCGACTACATCGGCAGCGCGACGCTGGCGGAGAACGTGGATGTCGTCTCGGTGCCGCGGGGCATGATGGGCCTGATCGCCCAGGCTCCGGACCTGACTCTGCGCGAGACTGTCAGGGATTTCGCCACGGCCCAGGCGTTCCGCCGCGACATTTACCGTCGGGGGGTGGCGCCGATCCCTGCCCCCGAACACCTCAGGATGCTCGACGCCCTGCCGTTGGAGTGGCTCGGCCAGGCGGTCGGGAACCCGATCAGTTTGCCGACGCCGCTAGGCATCTTGAGCGGCCTGCCCGAGATCTATGAGCCGCTGGCGGCCATGCTGAGGTCGCGGACGTGCACCATCGGCGAGATTCGCGGCAGCCCGGCCTTTGCCAACCGCCCTCTGCCAGACCTGCTGCAGGCCGTTACGCTGCTGGTGTCAGCGGGCTTCCTTCATCCGGCGCCGCCGCCCGAGGTGGCGACCGCTGCCCAGGGCTGTACCGACCGGCTGAATGCCGCGATCGGCGCGATGAATGCGCATGGTTTTGATATCGGCTGGCTGGCCTCGCCCGCGATCGGTGCGGCGCTGAAGGTCGATCTGATGGAGACGCTGATGGTTCACGAAAGCGTCGGCGCCCAGCGGATGGAGATCGAGGGGCTGACCGACCGAGTGCTGGCGACCCTCGGCCGAATGGGACGATCGGTGCGGCAAGGCGGCGAGGTCGTGACCGATCCAGCACAAGCCCGGGCTGCGCTGCGAGCCGAGCTGACCCGTACGGTCGACGATCGGTGGCCGATACTGGCGCATCTAGGCGTGGTCGCTCGTCAGGGGCACTAACGCCAGCGAGGCGTTCGGATGCTGTTTCTTGCCGTGCCGACGGCAGTATCCGAGACCCGCCAAGCCCACCGCGAGAACCGCGATCGAGGCTGGCTCCGGCGTGGACACGATCAGGTCGTAGGGTCCGCCTCCCACGAGACTAGCATTCGTCTGAGTCGAGCTGCCACCGAGCACGTCTGCGAAGAAGTTGCTCTGCCCCGCGACCCCAATGCCGTCATTCGCCGAACCAAAATACCAGTTCGCGGACGAGCCCGTGCCAGGAACGAGCCCGATCCAGTATTCGTTGTTCGGGGTGGTGATGCTAGGGGACACGGCGAGCGAGACCAATGTTGCACCGCTTCCCGACACCGCCAGCGACGAGTCGCTGACCACGCCAAGAAGCTGAGCCCCAGCGAAGCTTGAAAAGACACCGCCGCCTGAAAATGTGGCTGTCGGACTTCCCGCGATTCCCAAGCTTCCAGTACCGGTATCTGGCACAAGAAAAACCGAGGCGGAGCCACCGTCGGAAGGCGTCCCAGCCCCTAGAAGCAGGGAAACGTTGTTGAAATTCTGCGCTGGTGCGGTCAAGGAAACCGCCATGGCCGCCGTGCTGTCAGACAGGCCGTCGAAACCGAACTGTGGGTTCGCAACATTGACGGTATCTATGTAGACCGTGGCATCGGCCAGTTGCGGCGTCAAAACCGCAAGAGCGACCAACGCGAGAGAGCGATTGTTCATCGGCACTGCTTTCTTAAAAAAAGCGAGTAGGGGAGTCCTGCCAGCTCATATCTCCACTCCCGATCAAATCTCTGCAAACCGTAAGCTCGGCTACGAGCACCGTGCTGGTCACTGCTATACCAGAAAAAACCCCTGGCCATAGCTTATCTTTTCAATACGATTGGTATTTCCATACGTTCCAGTTACGGTTTTTGCTTGAATCGGACGTAATATATTTATAAGTATTGACAATGGGCAGCGCGATGTGGCGCCATCTCCAGGTTCCGGGAGGCACCGATCGGACCGGCGCCTCGGCGGCATCGCTGTCTCCTCTAACAGAGCAAGGCGAAACGATGGGTCGAGTACCATGTTTTACGAGTGGCGCTCGCATCCGGGCGGCACGGGGCGACGTCGCGGTCGAAACGATCGCGCGGGGGGACAAGGTGGTCGTTATACGCGATGGCCAGGAGAGTCTCGAACCGGTCGAATGGGTCGGTTACAGCCATATCGACATCGCCCGGCATGGCAACCCAGAGGATGCGGCACCAATCCGCTTTCGCTCAGGCGCGATCGTGGACGGACAGCCAATTCGGGATCTCGTTGTTTCTCCGGAACACTGCCTCATCCTCGACGGGCTCTGCGTTCCCGCCAAGCTGCTGGTGAACGGCGGATCGATCGTCAGCGAACGGGATCATCCACCGTTCACTTATTTCCATCTCGAACTGGAACGACACGGCATCCTGCTCGCCGAGAACACGCCGGCGGAAAGCTATCTCGATACCGGTAACCGCGCGTCGTTCGACAACGCGGACGCACCGCGCCTGCTGCATCCGACCTTCAGCGTCAATGCCACCTCCGCGCGTTGGGAGACCGATGCCTGCGCACCGTTGGCGCGGGTGCCGGAGCAGGTGGCGCCGATATGGACCCGTCTCGCCGAACGGTCGGCCGCGATTGGCTATCCGATACCTGAGGTGCCAACAGCCCGCGATGCGAACATTCACCTTCTCGCCGATGGGCAAATAATTCACCCGGTATCGGATCGTGACGGCCGCTGTGTTTTTTTGCTTCCCGCGGGGGCCGTGTCGGTATCGCTGATCTCTCGCAGCGGAATCCCAGCCGATCTCATGATTGCGACCCAGCGCGATACCAGGCGGTTGGGAGTGCGGGTCAATTGGATAGCAATCCGCTCGAGCAACGAAGAGATTCTCATCCCAGCCGACCACCCCACGCTGGCGGATGGCTGGAATGAAATCGAGCGCGGTGACGGAACGATCTGGCGATGGACCGATGGCATGGCGACAATTCCGTGGAAGACCGTTGCTGAACCAGTGGTGGTAACAATTCGCTGCTCACCGCTCGATCGGTATCCCGTCCGCAACGGAGCGGCACGCTTGACGGCCTGAAATGACCGAGTTCGACGGGCCGGGCGCAACTCCCTTCTGGCAACACAAGCGCCTGGAGGAAATGACCGACGGCGAATGGGAATCACTCTGCGACGGCTGCGGGCGATGCTGTCTTGCAAAGCTGCAAGCCGACGACAGCGGCGACGTGTACCACGTCGATGTCGGTTGCGAATTGCTCGACACGGCAACCGGTCGATGCTCGGACTACGCGAACCGTCTGAGCCGCAATGTTGGATGCTCTCAAATGACCCCGCGGCGGGTCCCGAGCATGGACTGGTTGCCGCCAACCTGCGGCTACCGGCGTGTCCTTCTCGGCAGGCCGCTGAAATGGTGGCATCCGCTGGTGTCTGGCGATCCCAACACTGTGCACGAGGCGGGAATATCCGCCGCCGGACGAGTCATCAAGCCGTGGCACGCCGGGCCACTCGAATATCACACCGTCGACTGGCCTGCGCAGGACGCGACGGATGACGTCGGGCGCCGCTGGATCAGGGCAATATTCGGTGGCATCAATGCATCCGTCCCAATGCCTTTCGGCGAAAATAATCAGATCGACCTCGATCTGATGGCGGCGCAGTGCTTCTGGCTGTTGGCAAATGGCTGCCATGGTCTTGCTGTTCTGGACAATGCAGGCGAGGTGGCGGCACTTACCTTACGCGAACGCATCGGGACCGTAGCCGGATTGGTTTCGCGCGGTGTCCCCGTATCCAAATTGCTGGTTGGCATTGGGCCCGCCTCGGCCTTGGATAGTATCCGGCTGGCCGAGGAGGCGGGGCAGATGGGGGTGCGAGCGGTATTGATCCGCGTTGAGGTCAATGGCGCGATCATCCCAAGCGAAGTCCTCGCCAAGCCTACTCGGGACCTGCTGCAAGCTCTTGACCCGATGCTTCATGTGTACCTTTCACTGTCCGCAAGAAGTTCCGCGGTTGCGGCCTGTCTTACCGCCTTGGAATCGTTTGTCGCGCACGCGCCGGCAAGGCTCAGAGGTATCCGCGACGAAACCACGGGCTGCAAGCTCGGTCTTGCCGCATTGGAGCATTTTCGCGGTAGGCGGTTCGAGGTTTACACGGCGGATGCCACCGCGCTGGGGCAATTGGTCCAACACGGCGGGGCGGGGCTGATCAGTCCCAGCGCCAATCTGTTGGGGCGCCTTTTGGCCGTCGTCATGCAAGGCGTCGCGCCGAGCCGTGATACGGATGTGCAACGGACGATAGCCGCCGCATGCGAAGTCCTGCGGCCCGGGCCGGCCGTGGCGACGATCAAGGCGCTTCTCGCCCGCCATTGCGGAAAGTCCGAGTGGAATAAAGTAAGACTGCCAATTCGTGCGCTCAGGGACGCTGAACGGGAGGCACTGTTCCGTGCGTTTGACGCAACCGGCATCCAACTGCGGGCGGCGACGTGAATCTCTCGATCCAATGCCGTCGATTGGTGACAGCGCCTGGTGAATCTTACCCTGCTCGGCGGCGCACGCCGGGGGCTCTGTGACCGATCTCCATTGGCTACCGGTTTTACCGGAGTGGCGTGAGCGCCTGAAGGCGCTCTCGTCGGATCCGTCCGCGGCCTGGGAAAATGCAGTCGTCCTGGCCAACGCGCGGCTGAACTTTGTCCTTACCAATGCCCTCGACGCAACGATTCGAGGAATCCTTCCTGACGGTCCCGCCGCGATTGCGACCAGGAAAATGCGGCTAGCGATCTTGGGCTCGTCGACAGTGACGCATCTTATCCCCGCGATCCGTGTCGGCGGTCTGCGCCGGGGTATTTGGATCGATACGTACGAGAGCGAGTACGGGCAGTACCCTGCAGGAGCTGTCGGAGCCTCATTCGCCGCTGCATGATTTTGCGCCTGATGCCGTCCTCGTCGCGCTCGACGCCTATCATCTCACCGCTGACGTAACGGCAGCCCTCACCCGCGAGGGTGCTGACGCGGCGCTGCGGGAGGTAGAGGACCGCATCCGAGAGGTCTGGCGGCTGGCTAGACAGGCATTTCGATGCCAGATCGTTCAGCAAGCCGTCCTGCCGGTGCATTTGTCCCTCCTGGGAAATAATGAGCATCGTCTGCCGGGATCACGTGCGCATTTTATCAGCCGCCTCAACCAGTCCATTCGCGTAATGGCCGAGGCCGATAGCGTCGATGTTCTGGCCGTTGACGACAGGGCTGCTCGGGACGGCATCAGCAAATGGCACGACACCGCGCTGTGGCACCGCTCGAAGCAGGAGATCGTGCCAACCGCTGCGCCGTTCTACGGCGACCTGGTCAGCCGCTGGGCGGCCGCGACACAGGGCCGTTCGTTCAAGTGCCTCGTGCTGGACCTGGACAATACCGTTTGGGGTGGCGTCATCGGCGACGACGGCCTGGACGGCATCGTCCTCGGCCAGGGGACTCCGCTTGGCGAAGCCTACATCGCATTCCAGGACTATGCCCAGGAGCTCAGCCGGCGCGGCATCATTCTCGCCGTTTGCTCGAAGAACGACGCTACCAACGCGCTGGAACCGTTCGAGAAACATCCAGATATGGTCCTCAGGCGCGGCGACATCGCTAGTTTCGTTGCTAACTGGGGAAACAAGCCGGACAACCTCAGAACCATCGCCCAGGAATTGAACATCGGACTCGACGCGCTGGTTTTCCTCGACGACAACCCGTTCGAGCGCAATCTGGTGCGCCACGAACTGCCCATGGTCGCGGTGCCGGAGGTTTCGGACGACCCCACCGGCTATGCGGTCGCGCTTTCCGACGCGGGCTACTTCGAAGCTTTGTCGCTAACCGACGAGGATCGCGAGCGCACTTCCCAGTATCAGAGCAACAAGGCCCGAGACGCCCTGAGAGCGGCGGTTACCGATTTGCCCTCTTATCTTCGCGGACTGGAGATGCGGCTGGTCTGGCAGCGCTTCGATAACATCGGCCTGCAGCGCATCGTGCAACTTATCAACAAGTCCAACCAGTTCAATCTGACCACCCGCCGCTACACTGAAGCAGACGTGATCGCGGTCATGGCGGATCCGGAACTCATTCGGGCTGCAACTACGCTTGCTCGACAGGTTCGGTGACAATGGCATCATTGCCGTCATCATCGGCCGGCTCCGGCGAAGCCCTGGCACCGATCAGGGAAACGACCTTTACATCGATACCTGGCTCATGAGCTGCCGCGTGCTTGGCCGCCAGGTGGAACCGGCAACCTTGAACCTGATTGTCGCGGAGGCCACGCGGCTCGGCGCCCGTCGTATCATCGGAGAATATATCCCGACCAGGAAAAACCGCATGGTGCGGGATCATTACACAAGGCTCGGGTTCGCCGAGCTGCGATCCGACCCGGATGGCGGCAATCGTTGCGCGCTCGATGTGGCGAACTACACGGCCGCCGACAGCTTCATCCACGTAATTGAAGGCTGATCCCATGATGACGGAAACAGAAATATACGGCGCTCTGACCGAAATATTTCACGACGTGTTTATGAGTGACGATATCGTTTTATTCGCCGGACTGACGGCAAAGCAGTTGCCGGGCTGGGACAGTTTCAAACAGATCGAAATCATCGTGGCGAGCGAGGAAAAATGGGCGATCAAATTCAACACCCGTGAGCTCGACAACCTTCGCTGCGTTGGTGACCTGGCGCGGATGGTCGCGGCGAAGACCACATAGCTATCCCCGCCGGAACGATCGAACAATCACCCCTCCAGCAGATGCCCGATAGCGCGCAGCGGGCGCAGATCGTCGCACACGATCTTTATGATCGCCAGCAGAGGCACCGCCAGGATCGCCCCGACCACACCCCACATCCAGTACCAGAAAATCAGTGCTAGAATCACGGCGACCGGATTGATCGTGAACCGGCGTGCCAGCACCATGGGAGTCGCGACCTCGCCCTCGGCCACGTGGATGCAGATGTAAAGACCCACCGGCAGCAGTGCCCACCAGGTCACCCCGAGTGACAGGATGCTCGCCATCAGGAACACGACGATCCCAACCATTGGTCCCAGGATCGGCACGAAGTTCAGCGCGAAGGCGACCGCTCCCCACAGCGAAGGGCTCGCGACGCCGCAGGCCCACATCGCGCAGCCTGTCGCGACGCCGACCAGCGCGTTGATGCAGAACACCGTCAGCAGATACGCGGACACGTCGCGCTCGATATGCTCCGACAGCTCCACGGCCTGCCGTTTATCCTTGAAGCGAGGCAGAATCTCGACCAGGCGCCGCAGGAAGGTTTCACCCGATACCAGCAGATAAAACAGCACCAGAAGCGTGGTGAACAGACCGGACGTCGCGGTGGCGGTGCCGCTGAACACGGCCCCGAGCACGCTGGAAGGCTTTATCGGCGCGGCCGACGACGGCTGTGGCTGCGAGGCCGGCTGAGGTTGCGAGTCAGCTTCCCCGCCCGTCGCCCCTTGCAGTTGCCGCGACATGCTTTCAACCGCATCGATCGGCTTTTGCAGAAACGCCAACTGATCGCGCAATTTCGGAATAGCCTCTGGCAGCTTGCCCGCCCAGGACGCGGCCGGACCGGCCAACGCGCTGATCCCGCCGCCAAAGATCGCCAGCACCAGCAACACCGAAATCGCGGCGCCGATCCCGCGCGGAATATAAATCCGGCTCATCTGCCGCACCAAAGGTTGCAGCAAAAGTTTCAGAACGATGGCCAGGATCACCGGCAGCAGCACTTCCGCCGTGACGTACATCGCCGCCATCACGGCGAGCGTGAACAAGCCGCCCAGAAAGATGGTCTTTGGATCGGTTGGCAGCGGCATGTCATCGCTGTCGTCATCAGGCCGGTGATAGACCTTCTTCTCGGTCAAGGACCCGATCAGATGACCACCCGGCTCGCCGTCATCGGCTGCCACCCGGGAAACAAATTCGTGGCGCACCTCGGTTTCAGCGAGGCGTTTGTCCTCGGCCGCCTTCAACTCATCGTTCATCGCTGGGTCCATTTTTGTGTCGGTCAACGACAGCTCCTCAAACCACCGGTCCCGTGATCTCTCGGACCAGCTTCAGCCGCATTGCCTCGACGAAATCGGGATAATTTCGACAGGTTATCGCGAATGCGCCAGGACCGCCGATCACCTCTTCGTTATAGAATGTCAACAAGTCGGGCTCCTCATGCAGGATGCACAGTCCGTTTATGGTTATGCCGGCCGCGGCCATCCTGTCCCGGACAAGGCCCGGGGCCATGCCGTCGTTGGACCGTCCGTCGCCTATCATGTTCACGATGTTGCGCGCGGCCACCGCCGGCACATGAGCCAGCAGCGTCAGTGACGCCAACAATGCTTCCCCTATGGCGGTTGCGCCGGCCCGGACGGTACGCGGCATGTTGTCCACGGCATCGGCGAAGGCCAGCAGGTCTGCCGCGGAACTCAATCCGGGTCCAGCCGACAATGACGTCCTGTTGACCGGCACCGGACCACAGCAGCAGCGCGAGGATACTGCCCCCGCTCAGTCCGGCGACGACAGTCGGGTCTCGCAGGGCGGCCGCGGTTCCCCCAGCGATAAGGCCGAACTCCTCATACGTGACGCTGGCGGAACCATCGATCGCCAGCACCATCGCCAGCTCGAGATGATCGGCCGGCATTAGGCGCGCCTGCCTGGAGCAGCCCGGGTTCGCGGCGCGACCAGAAAGCCGGACCGCTGGGTCGCCGCGAAGTCATGTGCAGCGGGGCACAAGAGCGCGCGCGCGGGTGGGGACGCGCGCGCAGGTTGGACAAACCAGTCACCGGACCGAATGTGCCAGTCATAGCCGCCTCCCGGAACATGTCCGGGCGTATAACGCCTGAGGCGTCTCCGGCGCTCCAGCCCCTGATCGGGGCGCCGGCGCGACCTACCTATGCGCACAGCGTGGGTCAGCCATCTTTTCTCTCGCAATCGTTGCGGAACAGACGTTATGTGTGGGCTGTTCGGTGGCGGGGGTCACCGCTTCGGGGCGGCATCTCTGGGTCGAGGGTCCTGGTCGCGGGAGGATGAAATGCCGTCGTCGCGGAGGGCAGTGCAAAGCGGCAGGGCCTACGCGGCGCCATTGCTGTGGGTCGCTCTGTTGATGGTGTGCTACTGGGTCCTCGCCGAGTGGCCGGAATTACCCAAGCTGTTTGCCTTGCTCAAAGTTGCCCTGCACTGGCCGGCCTGACGTGACCCACTCCAAGGACGACCAAATTGTGGTCCTGCACCAGTAGCGCGGCGCCTTGATCGGACGCTATCCTCGGTAGCCAGACCGGAACCCCCACGCCGCCAGGTTCGACGACGATAACCGACCTGACGATGTTCGTCTCCTGAAGCTTTCGCCCGACGTTCTCGCCGGCTCTTACGCCCGTCTCGCGAGATGCGTCGTAGACCACCAGGGATACGGTCGCGGCATCAGGCCTCGGCCCGATCGAAGCCCGCAGACCATCTTCTGCTCGCGTCAACTCGGCGCGAACCGGGAGCGCATGGGGTTCGGCCATGGCCGACTGAACCGCCGAACGGTTCGAGCCAACCACCATATGCGCGCCGTTGACCACCAGGGCCGGGGTGTAAACCTCATCATTCAGCAGTTGCGCATAGCGTCGCTGCCGTTGCGTCCACTCCGCCCTGGCGAACGGATCGACCCACCCGAGCTTGTTCCAGTAGTCGACATGCCAAGCCAGCGCCACGACGCCCGCCTGCCGCGACAGGTCTCCCAGCAGCGCATCGGCCGGAGGACAGGATGAGCAGCCTTGGGAGGTAAACAACTCGATCACCACCGGCGACGCCTCAGCCGCCCGGACAGGGGTGGTGGCTGACAATGACCGCGCCGCGGACGCCGCAGCCAGCGTGATCAAACTACGGCGCCGCATCACGTGAAACTCCGATGACAAGGTCATCCGTTAGTCTCACGGCGACATTATCTATTACAGATCAGGGACACCATGACAGACGGGCGCGGACATCCACGTGCTTCTGAGAACGACGCGGGTCCGCTCGCCTCGGCAAGGGCAGGCGCGGCCTGCGCCGAGGGTGGCATGTGGGCCGACCATGCCTGAGTTACAGCCTTTATTCCCTGACAGGCCCTTTTAGTCACAGAAAAAAATCACGCTTTCGCTATCGGCCGAAGCACCCCGGGTCAGGGCTTCGTGGAGCAAGCAATCTCGCCGCGCTGGCGCAGGTCCTCGTTGAACTCGGGCTGGAACACACGAGTCAGATCTGATCGGGTGAGCCCAACATCCATCAATTGATGATCCGACATCATTGCGAGCTCGGAGGCCGTCTGAACGTCACGGCGCCAGGCCTTGAAAGCCTCAACGCGATGCGCCAACCACCCGGCAAGGCTTGTCTTCCAGGACGGGCCCCTGGTCTCGACCGGTGTACGGGTCTGCTGCTCTTCCCACGCGGTGTCTATATAGCTCAAGCTGGGCAGCTCGAAGAATTGAGAATTGAAGGTGTGAGCGTTCATGGCAATCGTCCATACAGGTCCTGCAACAATGCAACGTCGCGGTGGCGGCGCGCCTAAGCATGACGCAGCGCAACATAAGCCCCATATTAATCAGGTTAAGAGCGCGAATTGCCCGTGCTGCCATGCGTCCAACGCATGCAACGGGCTTAGCTATGAATAATCCCGGGAACTCCGCGCTTAGGGGGGCTGCAACATGACTGACAGTGCCATGGCTCATTCGCCCCTGGCGTGTCTCCGGCACGAGCTGTCACGCCAGCATCTGGACGGGTTCATCGTGCCACGCGCGGACGAGCACCTCGGCGAATACGTCCCGGCTTCGGCGGAACGTCTGGCCTGGCTCACCGGCTTTACCGGCAGCGCCGGGATGGCGGCGGTGTTGGCCGATAGCGCAGCGGTGTTCACCGATGGACGTTACGTCCTGCAGCTCGCCGAGCAAACCGACCCAGCGCTGTGGCAGCGGCTTCATGTGGTTGAGGAGCCGCCACCGGCGTGGATCGCGGCGCACGCGCCGGCCGGCAGTCGGATCGGCTATGATCCCATGCTGATCAGCGAGGAGGGCTTGTCCCGGTTCACCGATGCCGGTGTGAACATGGTCGCGGTTGAATCCAACCCGCTTGACGCCGCCTGGAAGGACCGGCCAGCACCGCCCGCGGCCCCGGCCGTCCCTCACGCGCTGGCCTATTCCGGGCGGACCGGGGACGATAAGCGGGCCGACGTAGCGGCCCTGTTGCGGGCGGCGAAGCAGGACGCGGCGGTGTTGAGCGACCCCGCCTCCATCGCCTGGCTGCTGAATATTCGCGGCGGCGATGTGCCGTTCACCCCGTTCGCACTCAGCTTCGCCCTGGTGCATGCCGACGGCGGCACCGAGTTGTTCATCGATCCGGCCAAGTTGTCGCTGGACACGCGGGCATGGCTCGGCAATGCCGTATCGGTGACGGATCGCGCCGCCCTGGCCCCGGCGTTGGACCGGTTGGCGGGCAAGACCGTCAGGGTCGACGCAAACGGCTCCCCGGTCTGGTTCGCCCAACGCCTGCGTTCGGCTGGCGCCACGGTCGTCGGTGCCGCCGACCCCTGCCTGCTGCCGAAGGCCTGGAAGAACGAAACCGAACAGCAGGGCGCCCGCAATGCCCACGCGCGCGACGCGGTCGCGGTCTGCCGCTTCCTGCGCTGGCTCTCGGACATCAAGCCCGGCGAAACCGAGATGTCCGCCGCCGCGGCGTTGCTGGCGTTCCGTGAAGCGGTGAACGGCTTTCGCGGCGAAAGCTTTCCGGCAATCTCGGGTGCGGGGGAGCACGGCGCGATTATCCACTATCGCGTGACCGAGCAGTCCGATCGGCCGATCAAGGCCAACGAGGTCTATCTAATAAACTCGGGCGCCCAGTATCTCGACGGCACGACGGATATCACCCGAACCGTCTGGACCGGCCCGGAGGATGCGCCGGCCGAACTGCGCGCCCGGGCCACCCGGGTAATGCGCGGCCATATTGCCATCGCAACCGCAATCTTTCCGCAGGGGGTCGGCGGCGCTCACCTCGACGCGCTGGCCCGCCGCGAGCTGTGGCAGGTCGGGCTGGACTATGATCATGGCACCGGGCACGGCGTTGGCAGCTATCTGTCGGTACACGAAGGACCGGTCAGTATCTCGCGTCTCGCCAGGCCAGTGCCGATCGCCGCGGGGATGATCCTGTCGAACGAGCCCGGCTTCTATCTGCCGGATCAATATGGCATCCGGCTGGAGAACCTGCTGCTTGTGCGTCCCGCCGAACTGCCGAACGCCGCCAAGCCGTTTCTTGCCTTCGAGACGCTGACACTCGCGCCGTTCGACCGAAGGCTGCTCGACCCGGCGATGATGACGACCGCCGAAATCGACTGGCTCGATGGTTACCACGCCCGCGTGCTCGAGACCGTGGGGCCGGAACTGGCGGCGGCGGATCGAGACTGGCTGAGGCAAGCCTGCGCACCTCTCAGCCGATCCGGCATGTAAATAAATTTCGTAACGAAACGTTACGGCACTACGCCGGATTTGCAACTCCGCCAGGAACGCCGCGCGGCGGGAAAGCCAGCGCGATCTCGCTGGTTTGCAGCGACAAGTTGGGGTTCCAATTCGGATCGTTGTAGAGTTTGTTCCCCCAGCGTTGCTGCATGTGGGCAATTTCCCGGCGGAAGCGAGCGGCCTTTTCGCCGGTCAGGTCAGAACCACGCGACGCTGACTCGAAATGATACAATTCCGCATACGGGGTCCAGAGGTTGCGATAGCCCGCCTCTACCAGCCTGAGGCAGAAATCCACGTCATTGAGCGCGACCGCCAGGGATGTCTCGTCCAGCCCGCCGACATCGAGGAATGTCTGCCGGCGCACCAACAGGCACGCTCCGGTGACAGCCGTTACGTTCCGAACCAGTTTCAGGTGGCCGAAGTAACCGACGTCGTCTCGTGGCTTGTTCAGGTATGGGTGTCCCGCGATGCCGCCCATGCCGATGGTGACCCCGCCGTGCTGGATCGTGCCGTCGGGATAAAGCAACTTGGCGCCAACCGCGCCCACCCCGGGGCGAACCGCATGCGATACCATCTCCCGCAGCCAGTCGCCGTTGATCACATCGATGTCGTTGTTCAGCAGCAACACGAATGAGCCCGACGCCTCGCGCACCGCCCGGTTGTTGAGCGCCGAATAGTTGAACGGACCGGGAGCATGCAGCAAACGCACGCGCTGATCAGCGGCCAGTTGGTGCAGCAGCGCCAGCGCATCCGACTGGTCCGAGCCGTTATCGACCAGCAGAATCTCCAGCGCCGAATAGGCCGTCCGGTTGAGCAATCCGTCGACGCAACGGGCGAGCATCGTGGCTTGGTTGCGAGTGGGAATTATCACGGACACCAGCGGCTCAGGTGTCGGAACCGGGAAGATGACGCGCGTCAGGGTGGGAGCCGACGGAGTGGGCTCGACGTCGCCGGCGATCCCACTGCCGGCCAGGAACTCTGACACGGCGCGGCGGCCGTTTTCCAGGCAGCGGTCCAAGGCTCGTTGCGAAAAGCTGTTCTGCAGACTGCCATGCCGCCAATGATACAGGACCAAGGGGATATGCAGGATCCGGTCGGCGGTCGTCTGCGCCACGGCGCGCAGCGCCAGGTCATAGTCCTGGCTGCCCTCCAGCCCCAGTCGAAAACCGCCGATCCGTTCGATCAGGCTGCGCCGGTAGACGCCCAGATGGCTGATCAGGTTCTGCCCGAGCATCAGGTCGGGATTCCAGTCGGGCTTGAAATACGGCACCGACCGGCGTCCTCGGTCGTCGATGTGGTCCTCATCGGAATAGATGATGTCCACGTCCGGCCGCCCGACGATCCTCGCGGCGACTTCATACAGCGCGCGGGGCGAGATCAGGTCGTCGTGGTCGAGCAGAGCAAGGAAGTCGCCGCCGGCAAGCTGCAGGGCGGAATTGGACGCCGCGGAGATGTGCCCGTTCTGCTCGCGCCAGACCACTTTGATGCGGGAGTCCTGGGCTTGCATCGAACGCAGAAGCTGGCCGACGGCTGGATCGGTCGAGGCATCATCGGCGACGCACAGCTCCCAGTGCGGGTAGAGCTGCCGCTGTACGGACTGTATCGCGTCGCGAAGATGATCCGGAACCGGGTTGAACACCGGCAACAGGACCGAAATCAACGGCGGATCGGCGAAGCGGGCGATGTCAGCCTCGATGGCGGCCACCGTGGCCTCGTCCATCCGCTGATACTGCGCGATCCACGCGGCGTAGTCACGTCCGATGAATACGCTTCGCCCGCGTAACCGATCCAACAGACCGACTATCTTGGCGCGCCAAGGTCGCGGCATTCGTGCCGTCGTGAACGCGACGCCGAGGCGCACCAGCCGAGCCCATTGCGGTGGCATTGCGGCCCACAGCCAACGCAGCCCGACAGCGGGCGAAAATCGCCGCGCCTTGCTGACAAGGGTATCAATCCCGTGGCGGAACAATGATCTTCCCGGCAGCGATGTGTCGTTCGAGGCGAGGCTCATGGATCCGGTATACTCGGAATCGCTCACGCCGCTTCAATCCGCGCACGCCAACCCCAGCCGGCGA
Organism: uncultured Alphaproteobacteria bacterium; assembly: GCA_963758415.1. Classification (GTDB taxonomy): domain Bacteria; phylum Pseudomonadota; class Alphaproteobacteria; order Acetobacterales; family Acetobacteraceae; genus Rhodopila. The sequence goes on from CAVWVL010000005.1 coordinate 239,130, forward strand.
GAGGGATTTATCAACGCCGTGGCATTATGGTAACCAGCGCCCGGCGTTTTGGGCGCGTTCCTATCGAGGCTCAGCGGTTCCCCGCCCATTGCTTATATCGGGCAACGTTGTCCGCGTTCGGCGGATACAAGCCGGGGAGCGCGGCTCCATCATTGACCTGGAGCATGATCCATTCTTCCATGCGTTCCTGATCCCTTGCGGCGGCAGCAACATCCGCGAGTAGTTTTTGCGGGATGACCACGGCGCCGTCATCGTCGACCACGACGACATCGTCCGGGAAAATCGCCACCCCGCCGCAACCGATCGGCTCTTGCCAGTTGACGAAGGTCAGGCCCGCGACCGAGGCTGGAGCGGCGGCGCCCTGGCACCACACCGGCAGCCCGGTGCCGAGAACGCCGGCGAGGTCACGGACGACGCCGTCGGTGACGAGGGCCTTTACGCCACGCTTCGCCATGCGGGCGCACAGTATGTCGCCGAAGATGCCGGCATCGGTCACTCCCATCGCATCGACCACTGTGATGCAGCCTTCGGGCATTGCCTCGATCGCGGCGCGCGTGGAAATCGGCGAAGACCACGATTCCGGCGTTGCCAGATCTTCCCGCGCGGGAACGAAGCGAAGCGTGAATGCCTGGCCAACCAGTCTTGGCTGGCCCGGGCGGATCGGCTTGGTGCCGCGCATCCAGACATTTCTCAGGCCCTTCTTGAGCAGCACCGTCGTGATCGTGGCGCTTGAGACGCCTGACAGAGCATCAAGAACAGCAGGTTCGATGGTCATGGTCCGCATTCCCGGTATCGTCGGCGACGGCCTATCACGGAGGGCGGCGGCGGGAAACCCCGGGGTGTCGTGTCTCGACTGATGTCTGGTGAACCGCCCACCGTTGTCTTCGGCGCCGCATCATCATCTTTTTGGTCGATGCCGTGACGCCGACGATCAGTGGTGACTGACCACCGCGTCTTGCTCCATCAACGTATGGGTGTGATCGATCAGCTTGGCGAGTGTCTTGTGTAGCGCGAGCCATTCCGATCGCGACATGCATGCCGACAGGGTTTGTTCGACCTGCTGTCCGGTCGGCGCGATCCCAGTATAGACAGTCGTGCCTTTGCGTGTAAGCCGCATCAGGCGCCCGCGTCCATCGTCAGGATCCCGCGATTGCCGCAGCAGCCCCCGTCCCACCAGACTAGCGGCCGCTCGGCTGACTTTCACCTTGTCCATTGAGGTTCGGTCACCGGCCTCGGTCGGGGAGAGCACGCCGTGTCTTCCCACGACCGCAAGGAGTTGCCACTCCGGCATGCCTAATCCAAACTGACCAAGATATCGCCGCGCGATCATGCGGGATACTCCGTCAGACGCAACAGAGAGCCGATATGGCAAGAACTCTTCAAGGCGAAACTGATCGACCAGATCGCTCTCGCCAAGCTGGACAGGTTCTTTCATGCGAAACCTCCCAACGCCCGTGAAGCATTATACCGACGATATTTCATTTTAACAATCTCTGTTCTCGTTATGGTTGTAACTTTTTCGTAATCGCGGACCAGTCACGCAGCCGCCGCGGGTGAGCGCACACGGGTCGAGGCACCGGAGGCTCGCAGCACTGCCAAAGAAGAGCAAGCAATTTCGCGGCTTACACAGCACTTTCTAACGATTTATTACGAATCAATTAGTTAGATGGCAACTTTCGTTGTAGCGGAAACGGCATGCGAGGAGAATCGAGCCATCTAATAATTGTTATCATTCCTAACTGATTGGTCGGGCCCCCGGCAGCGAGCCCCAGGCACAACCTATACGGGCGCCCTGATCGTTTCTTTCCCATTGATGCAAGATAAAGGAATCTATGCTTCCGTCGGCGTGCCGATGCCGCCGTGTACCGAATCCTGGAACGCACCGGTCCTTCGGTCGCCCGCCGGATGATCACGCTCCCCAACCACCCGCTCCCAGATCGTGGAATTTCGCCGCCATGAAGGGCGGACCATACGTATCGCCCCCACCCGGACGCCCTGTCCGCGGCACCGCGGACGCGGGCTGCCAAACCGACGGGTTGGCTGGCCTGCCACTGAGTTCCGTCCCGGGCGTAGCGATCACCGCTTGCTTCCGCCGCCCGCCATCGGTATACCCCGGCCCCGTCAGCGAGACCGGGCCTGGAAGGGCATGCCCGGCCGCGACCGCTCGCCATCGCTGCATCCGGCGGAGGCGCGAGCTGGAATGTGGAAGGAGATCAAAATGCCCAAGATGAAGACCAAGTCGTCGGTCAAGAAGCGGTTCAAGATCACCGCGACCGGAAAGGTCCTCGCGGGACCCGGCAACAAGCGTCACTGCCTGTCGGCCCGCAGCCAGAAAGCCAAGCGCACCAATCGCGGCAGCCAGGTGTTGACCCACGCGGACGGCATTACCGTCAAGCAGTGGGCCCCCTATGGTCTGAGTTGAGGAGGTCGCGGCATGGCTCGAGTTAAACGCGGCACCACGACCCACGCTCGCCACAAGAAGGTCCTGGCGCAATCCAAGGGCTTCGTGGGCCGGTCATCGACCAATTACCGCATCGCGCGGGAGCGGCTGGAGAAGTCGCTGCAATATGCCTATCGCGACCGGCGGGTAAAGAAGCGCGAATTCCGTGGCCTGTGGATCCAGCGCATCAACGCGGCGGTGCGCGAACACGGTCTCACCTACAGCCGATTTATCGATGGCCTGAAGAAGGCCGGCATCGAGATGGATCGCAAGGTGCTGGCGGCGATTGCCTACGACGACTCAGCCACGTTCGAGGCGATCGTTCGGAAGGTCCAGGCAGCTCTGGCCTAGCGCCGGTTTCCGACCGAAACCGAGATCTAGGACAAGGGCCGCCAACACCGGGCGGCCCTTTCCGTATGCGGGACATCACGATGACCGACGACCTGGAAGCCCTTCAGACCGAGACCGACGCCGCGCTCGCGGCCGCCGCCACCTTGCGCGACTGGGACGCCATCCGCATCGCCGTGCTCGGCCGCAACGGCAAACTGACCATGCTGCTGCGCGATCTCGGCAAGACTCCGCCCGAGCAGCGCAAGCAGCGCGGCGTGGCGCTCAACCGTCTGAAGGACCATCTGACGAGCGCCATCGAGGCCCGCAAACTACAACTCGATGACGCCGCGCTCGACGCCCGCGTCGCCAGTGAACGCATCGATCCGACCCTGCCGCCACGCCAGCGCGACACCGGGCTGATCCACCCGATCGCCCGCACGATGGAAGAGATCGCCGCGATCTTCGGCGCCATGGGCTGCACGGTGTCCGACGGCCCCGACGTCGAGAGCGACTGGTTCAACTTCGGGGCACTGAACATCCCGCCGCATCATCCCGCTCGGGCCGACCACGACACCTTCTATCTGCCCAGCCGCGGCGACAACGCCGGCACCGCGGACCTAAGCGCGCCGCCGGTGCTGCGGACCCATACGTCACCGGTGCAGATCCGCACCATGCTGACCCAGCCGCCACCGATCCGGACCATCGTCATCGGCCGCACCTACCGCGCCGACCACGACGCTACTCACTCGCCGATGTTCCACCAGTGTGAGGGACTGATTATCGACCGCCACCTGACGCTGGGTCACCTGAAGGGCTGCCTCATCGACTTCCTGCGCACCTTTTTCGCCATGTCAGACCTGCCGATCCGCTTCCGTTCGTCCTATTTCCCGTTCACCGAGCCTTCGATGGAGGTCGACATCGGCTGGAACCGCAAGACCGGTGAACTGGGCCGCGGCGGGGACTGGCTCGAAATCCTCGGCAGCGGCATGGTGCATCCGCGCGTCCTGGCCAATTGCGGCATCGACCCGCGGGAATGGCAGGGGTTCGCCTGGGGTATGGGCGTGGAACGCGTGACGATGCTGAAGCACGGCATGGCTGACCTGCGGCCGTTCTATGAGTCCGACATGCGTTGGCTGCGCCATTACGGCTTCAACCCGCTCGCCCCCACGATGCTGCACGAAGGGCTGTGAGCCATGAAATTCACCCTTTCATGGCTGAAGACGCATCTTGACACCGACGCCCCGCTGGACCGCATCACCAGCACTCTGACGCGGATCGGCCTGGAACTGGAGGGGGTCGAGGACCGCGGCGCAACTCTCGCCGCTTTTCGCGTCGCCCATGTCGTCGAGGCGGCCCCGCATCCGAACGCCGACCGGTTGAAAGCCTGCCGAGTTCGACACCGGCGAGGGCATCGTCTCGGTGGTCTGCGGCGCCCCGAATGCGCGCACCGGCATGAAGGCGGTGTTCGCGCCGCCCGGCAGCTTCATCCCCGGGACCGGAACCACTCTTAAAATCGGCGAGATCCGCGGCGTGCAAAGCGCCGGCATGTTGCTGTCCGCGCGCGAAATGGGGCTGGGCGACGACCACGCCGGCATCATCGAGCTGCCCGCGACGGCGCCGACCGGCACCTCGTACGCGAGCTGGTCGGGTCTGGACGACCCGGTCATCGAAATCAGCGTCACCCCCAACCGCGGCGATTGCTTCTCGGTGCGGGGCGTCGCGCGCGACCTGGCCGCCGCTGGCATTGGGGCGTTGAAGCCGTTCGCGCCACCGGTCATTCCGCCCATCTTCGACGGCGGTCCTCGCTGGGTGATCGACTTTCCCGAAGCCTGCCCCTGGATCCTCGGCCGGACGCTTCGCGGCGTGAAGAACTCGCCCAGTCCCAAATGGCTCCAGGACCGGCTCACCTCGATCGGCTTGCGGCCGATCAACGCCCTGGTAGACGTCACCAATTTCTTCACTTTCGATCTCGGCCGGCCGCTGCACGTTTACGATGTCGCGAAACTTTCCGGCCAGATCCTGGTGTTGCGGCGCGGTGCCGGCGAGACCTTACGGGCCCTGAACGGCAACGACTACGTCCTGGGCCCGGAGGATTGCGCGATTTGCGACGACGCCGGCGTCCAATCGATGGCCGGCGTGATTGGCGGCGAGGCAACCGGGTGCGACCTCGCCACGGCAACAGTATTTATAGAGTGCGCCTTGTTCGACCCGGTTCGCGTCGCCTTGACCGGGCGGCGGCATCAAATCGTCTCTGACGCTCGCCAGCGCTTCGAGCGCGGCATCGATCCCGCCCTGCTGCCCGACGCGATCGAGGCGGCGACCGCGCTGATACTGGAACTGTGCGGCGGCGAGCCTGGCACCGTTACCGCCGCAGGTGCCGAACCGGCCTGGCAGCGCGACGCCACCTTGCGCTTCGATCGTATCGCCGGAGTCGGTGGCTCCGACATCGCGGCGGATGCAGCGGTCGCCTCGCTGCAACATCTGGGCTTCGGTGTCAGACGGCGCGACGCGGACCGCGTGACCGTCGCCGTGCCGTCCTGGCGCAACGACATCGCGGCGCCAATCGTGCTGGATCAGTCCCCGGCGCTCGAGCCCGGCACCGCGCTTCGGGCCGCCGAAGGATGCCAGGAGATCGAGCCTGAGAACGATCTGATCGAGGAAGTGTTGCGCCTGCGTGGCCTCGACGCCGTGCCCGCGGTGTCGCTGCCGCGCTCGGGTCCGGTGCCGCCTGTCACGCTCACCCCCCGCCAGCAGCGCTCGGCTCTGGCACGCCGCACGTTAGCGGCCGCGGGCCTGCTCGAATGTGTCACCTTCAGCTTCATGGCACGGTCGGACGCGCAGCACTTCGGAGCGTCACCCGACGCGCTGCGGCTTACCAACCCGATCGCCGCCGACCTCGACCAGATGCGGCCGACCCCAATCGCCACCCTGGCCCTCGCCGCTCGGCGGAATGCGGCGCGTGGCTATCCTGATCTGGCACTGTTCGAGATCGGGCCGGCCTTCGCTCTCGACGCCGAGGACGGTCAGAAGCTTGTAGCGGCAGGAATCCGCGGCGGCTCGACGCCGCGCAATTGGCTGGCCCCTCAGCGTCCGGTGGATACGATGGACGCGAAAGCCGACCTGTGGGCGCTGCTCGCGGCGGTTGGCGTGCCGCTGGAGGCCGTCCTGGTCAGCAACGAGGCGCCGGCGTTCCTGCATCCGGGCCGCTCCGGTCTGGTGCGGCAGGGACCGAAGACGGTTCTGGGCTGCTTCGGGGAGATCCACCCGCGCCTGCTGGCCGCCCTTGATCTGCCCGGACCCATGGTGGCGTTCGAACTCAATCTCGACGCGGTGATGGACCTGAAACGCCGTCGCAAAGCCACGCCCGACCTTCCCGCCTTTCAGCCGATCCGACGCGATTTCGCCTTTCTGGTCGACTGCTCGGTCTCGGCGGATAGTGTGATCCGTGCGGCGCGTGGCGCGGAGCGTGCGCTGATCACCGCCGTTTTGCTGTTCGACGTTTATCAAGGCGACACACTGCCGGCTGGCAAGCAGTCGCTCGGCGTCGAGGTGACGTTTCAGCCGCGCGAGCGCACCCTGACCGACGCGGAGATCGAAGCCGCCTGTCAGAAAGTCGTTGCCGCCGTGGCGAAGGCGACCGGCGCAATGCTGCGGTAGCGGATCGGCGCGGCGTCAGCGCGGTGTCCGCATCAGCGGCTGCCCGACGCGGATAGGCACGCCTTCCCTTACGCTGTCGCAAAGGTTGAAACCTTCAGGTGCGAGCACGATGATGGTCGATCCGTGCTCGAACCAACCCATCTCCTCGCCCTTATGCAACGAAGTGTTGCAGGGGAAGGTTCGCCGGTCCCGATCGCCACGGCTGGGCGTCATGTCGAGGAACCGCAGCCGGATGCCCGCGACCAGGATCGCCGCGACCGGCACCAGGGTCACCGCGTATCCACTGCCGGCCAGCGTGGTCCGGATCAGTGCGCGCTCGTTCTTGCAGAACAGCCGCTCAATTCGTTTCAGGGCGATAGGATTGACGTTCCACGTATCACCCGGAAAATGCGCGACCGAGCTGACGTGGCAGTCATATGGCGCGTGAAAGCGATGATACATGCTCGATTTCAGCCGTAGCGTCACATACGATCCATTGAGAAACGTCGCCGCGTGCTGCTTGTCGCCGAGCAGATCGTCGAGCGAGTAGGGGAGGTTTTTGATCTGAAGGATTTCGTTGCGTTTGATCATGCCTGACGCGCCGACGATCGCATCGCACGGACTGATCAGGATTTCGGGATCCATCTCGATCGGCCTTGCCCCGTCCCGCAACTGGCGCGTGAAGCAGTGATGCATGCTGCGAAACCGAGTCTCCTTCGCGTCGCCGAGGTCGAGATCGGAGAAGAATCGCCAGACACCAAGCGAGGCACGGCAGACCAGCGGATGCTCGATCCGGCTGAACCAGCCCATGAACCGGGTCGCCAGCCGTCTGGGGATGCGATTGGTCAGCAGGAAGTTGAGGTCCTCCTGTTGCACAATCTTCATTATGGCCGAGTGGATTGTCATGGGATCAGTGTCTCGCCCGGTGCGTTTCCGCAGCAGTGCGGCAGCCTCCGGCTGGGAAGGTGATGCGATGCCTGCGCAGCTTTATATGACTGCGACCTATGTTGCCGCCGGCGCCGTGGTAGCGGGAACGTTGCTTACAAAGCTGAAGATCCGACTCGATCTGTCGAGAGCGAAACACAGATCGCTGACCGGTCACCCGCGAATGGCTCGCCGGATCGCCGCGATTATCCCGTTCTACGACTACGACGAAAGCCGCTTCTTCAGTTCCGACGACCCGCCTGGCGAGATCGCGGCGCTGCGCCGGGACGGCTTCACGCGGCTGTCGCATATCTATTACCAACGGTATGCCCAGACCAAAGCAATGACCGCCACGGCGGCTGGTGGCATCTCCGATCTCCAGTTCATCGGGGCATACCGGGTGCCTTTCCAGTTCAGCCGTTTCGTTCGTCAACATCTCGTATTCGGATCGTTCCTGGCGGGTTCGTCGGGCGTGACGCTTACCGACCTCGATGGTAACGTCTTCTACGACCTGACGGGCTCCTACGGTGTCAATCTTTTCGGACAAGATTTTTACAAGGACTGCATCGCACGGGGTGCCGAGAGGGTGAGCGATCTTGGGCCGGTGCTCGGGGCGTACCATCCAGTCGTTGCTGATAACGTTGCGCGCCTGCGTGAAATTTCCGGGCTGGACGAGGTGTCCTTCCATATGTCTGGCACCGAGGCGGTGATGCAGGCGGTGCGGCTGGCGCGCTATCACACGCGCCGGTCGCATCTGGTTCGTTTCTGTGGTGCGTATCACGGCTGGTGGGGCGACGTTCAACCCGGTATCGGCAATCCGTCGCCGGCGCCTGATACCTACACCCTGGCGGAGATGTCCGAGGCCACGCTGCGCGTCCTGCATCGGCGACGGGATATCGCTTGTGTCCTGGTCAATCCGCTGCAAGCGCTGCACCCGAACGCGCCGGCACCGGCCAACTCGTCGCTGATCGACAGCAGCAGGCAGGCGGGATTCGATCGGGCGGCCTATACCGACTGGTTGCGAAAGCTGCGCGCCGTCTGCGACGAGCGCGGCATCGTCCTGATCTTCGACGAGGTGTTCGTCGGCTTTCGCCTGGCCCGTGGCGGCGCAAGGGAATATTTTGGCGTCCAACCTGATCTCGTTACCTACGGCAAGACCCTCGGTGGCGGCCTGCCAGTGGGTGTGTTGTGTGGCCGAAGCGAACTGATGCAACGGTTTCGCCCGGATCGCCCCGCCGATATCTGCTTCGCCCGCGGGACATTCAATGCGCATCCTTATGTCATGGGCGCCATGTGCGAGTTCCTGCACCGGCTCGATACGCCGGCAGTGAGCGAGCTGTATCAGGATCTGGACCGCCTGTGGAACGCGCGTGCCGACCAGCTCAACCGCGCCCTCGAAGAAGCGGATTTTCCAGTCAGGATCGACAATCTCTTGTCGATCTGGACGGTGTCGTACACCCGGCCATCACGTTACAACTGGATGCTGCAATTCTATCTCCGTGCCGAGGGCCTGGCGCTCAGTTGGGTGGGAACCGGGCGCCTCATTTTCAGTCTGAACTATACCGATGACGATTTCGATGCGGTCCAAGATCGGTTTCTGGCGGGATGCCGAGCGATGCAGGCCGACGGGTGGTGGTGGGCTGACAAACGCAGCAGCAACAGATCGATCCGGCGCCGGATCCTATGGGAAATGGTGGCCCATCGCCGTTACTTGAAGCGAGGCCCGACTTAAGCGGGCGCTCGCTCAAGCCAGCTAGTGGGAGAGATCCAGTGCCTCCTCCTCGCCACCCGCGCCACGAAACAACTGGCTCGGCGCCCGGTAATAGAGCTTGATGTCATGAAATGGGTCGGTGATGATCTTCGTGGCCCAGACCAGACCAGTCCGCACATCCTTGAGCACGAAAAGCTGCACCGTCCGGAATACTAGCCCGCCCAGTCCGAGAGCCAGCCACAAATACCCGACATGCCGGGAAAATGCCGCAAATGTTCTGTGCGGAACGAACCATCCCAGCAAGGTCGGGTCAAATACCAAAACCAGCGGGGAGAACAACCAGATCGTCATGAGAACGATCTTGCGGCGGAGGTTGTAGCCGACCTTGATCTGCTCCTTGTATCGATGCGTCGCCTGGTTAACGACATCGTAGTCCTTCGGCTCGAAGACCAGATGGCCGATCTGCCGGGTGGTCATCGACACCAGCCATCCAATCAGGGCAGCAACCGCCGGATCATCAAATACGATGACGTAGGCGCAAACGAAGCTGATCGCGCTGAGCAGATGCAGCGACTGATTAATCCGACTGTGATGATAGTATCGGTGATCGTCCCAACGCTGCACTCTTAGAAGCTCAAGGAAGTCCCTCATTGCAATTCCTTCTTTCAGATTGGACGGGCAAGAGAACCTGTTCTTATCAAGGCAACTTGGCGAATCGTATGAGCCAGAAATGGCCCAGCGGCGGCAGAGCACGTCGTTCCAGAAGACGAACGGACACGTTTCGGGTCAGCCACCGTTCATAGCGGGCCCAAGAAAATTCGGTGCGCCAGCCAAGTCGGCTCGTCACCGGCATGAGCCATTTCTCCAGTGCCTTGCGTACGCCTGCTTCCGCACCAATTCGCGTTGTCAGAATAATTTCACCACCCGGCCGTACCACGCGAACGAATTCATCGAGCGCTTTCTCCGGATCGGGAATGGCAGTGACCACGTATTGCGCCACCACGACATCGAAAGCAGCGTCGGGAAACTTCAGTTGTTCCGCATCCATGACGGCGAGCGCCTCCACGTGGGCCAACCGCTGCGTTGCAACTCGGGATCGCGCCTTGTCGAGCATCGGCTGCGAGATGTCGATGCCCACGACCCGACTGTCCTTGGAGTAGTCGGTGAGAGAAAGACCAGTACCCACGCCGACCTCGAGGATATGGCCCCCCACGCGCTCCGCGGCCACCACCGCCGCGCGACGGCCTTGCCTGAATATCGGACCGAAGACGAGATCATATATCGGCGCCCAGCGACCATAGGCCTCGGCAACCTGATCTCGCTCCAGTTCTCTAGCTATACCCAAGTCTCCACTCCCGATCAGCAGATGGAATCGCAGCGCGGTCACGTCTCGCAAAAAGCGTCGGACAGTTTCGCCGCTCTCATTGGAGCAATTGGGCAGCAGGTCAATCATTTTTCAGTCTCAGACCGGCGCAGTAATTTGAACAATTCATGACTATCGGTTTTTGCACTGTCCGTAGCTGGCCAGATGACAGCGGTCCGACAGTTTGTGGGACGCCCGTGAAGCCACTGCATCGTGCGCAGCGCACATTTGTCGGCGGCCTCGGGGACGGCTAGGATGCCCGACTGCCGCAGCCTCAGCCACAAAAGGAGCGAACCCGATGACCACGACCTTCAAGGTTGGCGACATGACCATCCACCGGATCGTCGAAATGGAGACCGGGTTCACGCCGGTGCTCGAATTCCTGCCGAAGCTGACGCCGGAGATGTTGGACGAAAACCGGTCCTGGCTGAAGGATCCAATGGCTCTCGATGCCGAGGACCGGCTCGTGCTGTGCTTCCAGTCTTATATCGTTCGAACTGGCCAGCACACGATCCTGGTCGATAGCTGCGTTGGCAACGACAAAGACCGGCCGGCCCGACCGATCTGGCATTTGAAGCAAGATAACATCTTTATGCAGGGTCTCGCGGACGTCGGATTGACCGTGAACGATATCGATTTTGTCCTGTGCACCCATCTCCACGTCGATCACGTAGGCTGGAACACCCGACTGGAGAATGGCCGTTGGGTGCCCACCTTCCCCAATGCGCGTTATTTGTTCTCCAAGACCGAACTCGATTTCTGGCTTGCGGAAAATGAAAAGACCGTAGTGCCGCCGATTGCCGACAGTGTCATTCCGATCATCGAAGCAAAACGCTGCGACCTGGTCACCAGTGACTATGCGCTAAATGACCTGGTCTCCCTCATCCCGACGCCCGGCCACACCATCGATCATTACGCCGTCACGCTCGGCAAGGGCGGCAAGGACGCTGTAATCACCGGCGATTTGATCCATTCACCGTTACAAGCGAAATATCCCGAGCTGGCAATGCGTATCGACTACGACCCGGTGCAAAGCGTCGCCACCCGCCGCAAGTTCCTCGACACCTACTGCGATACCAATACACAGTGCTGCTTCGCGCATTTCCCGTCGCCGTCACGCGGCTACATCAAGCGGTGGGGCGATGGGTATAAATGCGAGTATATCACCGGCTAGAGCGCGGTTCTATTTTACTGACGTGATGGCGTTTCGGTTCTGCGTCCATGCCTCGGGCGTGGAGCCGGGGTCGATCGGTCGTGCTTTGCCATAGCTGATCGTTTCGATCCGACCTTGGTCAATCCCATGGGCCACCAAATAGTCGCGATCCGCGCTTGCTCGCCGCTGACCAAGCGCCAGATTATATTCTTCCGTGCCACGCTCATCGCAATTGCCCGCCACCCACACGTTGACCTGGCGATATTGCTGCAACCACCCAGCCTGGCGATCGAGCGTGGCCTGTGCCTGTGCATTCACTTTGCTGCTGTCTGTGTCAAAGAATATCCGGTCGCCTGCTGACTGAACGAGGTCTTCCTCGCTGCCAGGCGCCGCCCGGCCCGCGCCGGCCGCCCCTCCTCCTCCAGCGCCAGAGCCCGTAGTTGCAGTCTTGCTGCCTGACCCGCTGTCCGACGAACACGCGGCAAGCAACGCAACGCCCGCAAGGCAGGCAAGGGTCCAATGCTTCATCGAGTATCTCCTGGGCACCAAAGGCCCGGCTTGCAGTCAGCGTTTTGTTCCGTCGTCGGATAGCCAAATCGCATCCCGTCACCTCTAATCGGAAACAGGTCCGATCCTGCCAGCGCTTGCTAGCGCTCTTCCGCTGGCCTATGCAACGTAAAGGAGTAACATGACCGCAAATTCTCTTTTTGTCCCGCGGTGACTTCAGGCTATTTGAGTGACGTGCGCAGTTTGTCCAACAGTGCTTGCCGGTCGGCGCGCGCGGATAGTGCCGTGTTCATATCGACTGCTACGAAACGTGTCGGTGTGTGAGGCTGGAGTTGGCCGATCAAATCCATGTCGGCCGAGATCACTGTGCCGAGCATGAAATAGCCACCGCCTGAGACGGCGTCGCGGTGCAGAACGATGGGCTCGGTGCCGCCGGGCACCTGGATCGATCCATATGGATAGCAGGCATCGACGATATTCGACGGATCTGACCCGGCGCCAAAAGGTGGCGTGCGCGGCTGGAATTGCAGCGGGCGACCGCCGCGGAAGCGATAGCCGATGCGGTCGGCTTCCGGTGCGACCTTCCAGGTATCCGCGTAAAAGTCGTTGCCGGACTGTTCGGTAATGCGATGCCAGTATAGTCCGGGAAGCATCCGCAGTTCGACGGTCGGCGCTGGACCGACATGAAACATGGAGTCAACCTTTCGTTCCACCTCAACAGATTTCCCCGCAGGCCCGAGCGGCAACTCGTCACCCGCGCGCAGCGCACGGCCTTCATGTCCACCGAGCGCGCCAAGGACATAGGTCGAGCGGCTGCCGAGCACGATGGGCACATCGATCCCGCCCGCGACGGCAATGTAGGCGCGCGCTCCGGATTTCAGGAAGTCGAAAGACAGCGTCTGGCCTTTTTTCACTCGAAAAGACGACCAGGTCTGACGCGGGTCGCCATCGACCTTGGGGGGTAACTCCGCTCCTGTTACCGCAATGATACGATCGCTGTCGAAGGTAATCCGCGGGCCCATGAACACCGCTTCGAGCACGGCGGCTCCTGGATCGTTGCCGACCAGCAGATTGGCCGCCTGAAGCGCGAACCGGTCCATCCCGCCGGAGAGCGGAATGCCCAGATGATAGTAACCGGGCCGTCCCAGATCCTGGACCGTAGTGGCAAGGCCCGGAGAAATGATCTTAATGGCCATGCAGCGCCTGCTGGAGCTTGCGGTTGTAGCCATCGATATCACGTTCGAACTCGGCGAGCGAAAATGTGACATCGCGCATCAGCGGCTGAAAGCGCCCGGCGTCGACGTCGACAACGGCCTGATCGTACGCCTCGCGCGTGATCGGCTTCCACTTTACCATATCGCCCGGGCGGAACAGCGCCATGAACTCGTGAAGATAACTGATCTCCTGTCGCGGGTCATAGATCGGCATCGGCGTAATGCCGAACATCTGATAACCCCCCGCGCCACGCACCGAATAGATACAACTGAAACAGCCCCCATGACCCACGGTCAGCTTCGGCGTGTCGGTCCGCGGGCGCAGATATTTGGGTGCCTCGATCTGTCTCGCCCGCTCGACCATCTGATAGAGGAAAGGCAGTCCGGCAACAAATCCGACCATCGAAACGAACCAAGGCGCCCCCGAATGGGCCGCGATGAAGTCGTCGACCGAGGCAAATTTGTTGATGCGCGCGGCGTATTCGATGTCCGTGCCGGTAGGATTCTGATGGCGTTCGCGGAACCGCATCAGCGTCTCATGCGTCCAGGGATCGTTGTATAAAACGGGTATCTCAATGATCCGGGTCTTCAACACCTGGTCCAACGAGGCCGCCAATTCCAGCCCCTTCAGCTCAGCCATAATGTCGTCGGGCGCGATCAAGTCGGGATCGAACTTGATTTGAAACGACGCGTTAGCCGGGCAGATTTCCGTTACGCCCTTGATGCGGCTCTCGCGCACCGCGTTGGTGATGGACAAGCTTTTGAAGAAGGCCTCGAGCGACATCTCCTCGCTAACTTCAACGAAGACGTGCTCGTCACCGCCGAAGGAATATCTCATCGCCATTGCGTATGTTCTCCGGTCAGGTCAGACGCGACGCGTTGGTTTCGAGCCAGCGCTCGAGGAACTTGGTGTCAAAGCGGGCGGCGCGCACGTCGGGGTCTCGCGCCAGAGCCCGGTGCAACGGGATCGTCGTTTTCATGCCCCCGATCTCGAGCTCGAGGAGTGCCCGTTCCAGTCGCGCGATCGCCGCGTCACGGTTCTCGTCCCATACGATCAGTTTCCCGAGCAACGAGTCGTAGAATGGTGGCACCGAGTAGCCGGCATAAAGCATGCTGTCGAAGCGAACGCCGGGACCACCCGGAACACGTAGCGCTCCGACGACCCCGGGAAATGGCAAGAAGCCCTTCGCCGGATCCTCGGCGTTGATGCGACACTCGATGGCATGACCTCGGGCAATGATGTCGGTCTGACGAAAGCGCAGTCGTTCTCCGCCCGCGATTCTGATCATTTCGCGCACGAGGTCGATGCTGGTGATGAACTCGGTCACTGGATGCTCGACCTGGATGCGGGTATTCATTTCGATAAAATAATACTCGGACGTGCCGTCGTCGAACAGGAATTCGAGCGTGCCGGCACCGCGGTACGCCACCGCACGGGCGAGTTTCACCGCGTCCGCACAAAGGCGTTCGCGCACCTCGGTTGTGAGATTGGCGGCTGGTCCTTCCTCCCAGAGCTTCTGGCGGCGCCGCTGCAACGAGCACTCGCGTTCGAAGCAGTGGACGACGTCGTGCCCGTCCCCGAGCACTTGCACCTCGATATGCCGCGCGGACTCGATCACTTTCTCCAGATACAGTCCGCCATCGCCAAAGGCGGCCTTGGCTTCGAGGCTGGCCTGGGGCACTACGCGATCCAATTCGTCTGGATCGTTAGCGATACGAATGCCGCGCCCGCCGCCGCCCGCCGCGGCCTTGACCATCACCGGAAAGCCAAGCGAAGCAGCGACCTCTCGCGCTGTTTCCGGATTGTCGACCCGGCCGCCACTGCCCGGCACGGTCGGCACGCCGGTTCTCGTTGCCACGTCGCGCGCCGCGACCTTGTCGCCCATCAGCCGGATAACGTCGCCCGGAGGCCCGACGAAGATCAGCCCGGAGTCCGCAACCGCGTCGGCGAAATCGGCGTTCTCAGCTAGGAATCCATATCCTGGGTGTACCGCGTCGGCGCCCGACGCTCGGGCAGCCGTAACGATCGCATCGATGTTCAGATAAGATTTAGCGGCTGGTGCGGGCCCGATGTTCACCGCCGCGTCCGCAAGCTTGACCGCGAGAGACTCAGTGTCCGCCTCACTGTGGGCCTGCACCGTCCTGATCCCGAGTTCCCGCGCGGCACGAATGATGCGCACCGCGATCTCGCCGCGATTGGCAATGAGCAGGGAGCGGATGGCCGGCATCTATGTGACGTCTTTACCATCTACTTCGGCGATCGGCTGGCCGGCCATGATGGGCTCTTCATTGCCGATAGAGAACGTCACGATCTTCCCAGCCGCATCCGATGTTACCTCATGGAAGGACTTCATCACCTCGATGAGACCAATCGTTTCGCCGATCGCCACCAGGTCGCCTTCAGATTTGTATGGCGGCTGGTCTGGGGCCGGCCGGCGGTAGAAGGTGCCCGGAAGAGGCGAGAGTATCTGCTTCATGGCCATCGAGTTCGGGTCTCCCTTCACCGCGGGCGCCGGTTCACCGTCCGGCGCTTACACTTCAAGATTGTAGATAAGGCTTCACAGCTTGCCGCACCGAAACCGCGATGGCGACCGCGTTTGGCGTATCGGAATGGATGCAGATCGAGTCCGCGCGAACCGCGATGTCTCTCCCGCCCACGCTCGACACCTTGCCTTCCCGGATCGCACGCAAGCAGAGGCTTGCCGCGACGTCCGGGTCTTTCGCGTCGTGCTCACGCGTTACGATCAGGCTGCCGTCATCGGCATAGTCGAGATCGGCATAGAACTCGGCGACAAACCCGTGCCCGCGTGCCGGATAGATCGTCTCATGCAACGTGTCGATCATGCCGAATATCGGGACCTGGAAGACGTCCGCCGCGTCGCAGACAGCGTGCGCGATAGCCTCCTGCCGGCTCGCCATGCCATAGAGCGAACCATGTGGCTTGATATGATTGAGCGTCATGCCCTCCGCGTCAAGAAAGCCTTTGAGAGCCCCGATCTGGTAAATCAGGCAATTCGCCATCTCTTCCCGGGAGATCTTCATTTCGCGCCGGCCAAACCCCTGTCGGTCCGGCAGTGACGGATGCGCGCCTACCTTTACGCCGCAGCTCTTGGCGAGGTGAACCGTTTCGCGCATGTGATTGAAGTCGGAGGCATGGAAGCCGCAGGCGACATTTGCGACCGTGATCAGCGGCATCAGCCCCTTGTCGTCGCCCAGGCGGTAGAGTCCGTAGGCTTCGCCCATGTCACAGTTGATTGTTGTCACGATCCATCCCTCCAATCATAACGTTGAGGATGCAACAGGCCATTTTGCCGCCGAGCGCTTGTGGAACATTTCGCGGAACTGGGCAGTTGATATCGGGAGTAACTTGCCACTTTCCCACTCGAGCACGACAGCATAGCGGCGAACCACGTCGAGTTTGTCGATTTTGCCGGCGCGGAAAGCGGCGGCCACCTGCTCCGGATCGGTTGCGAGCCAGGAAGCGCGGTCCCGTCGTATGACATCGCGTGAGCTGCGCGTCGCCGCGTCGTCGACCTCGTAATGGCAAAGCTCCGTGTCAATGACTTTGATTACGACGCCATAATCCTTTGCTGCGCGTTCGACGGACACGTAGTCGTCGGCAACGTCCTCCAGCACCAGCTTCGGATCACGCTCCAAAGGATCGCCGAAGCCGCCGCCGCCCGCCGTCGGCCGGCTGAACTCGTCGCCGGTGCCAATGCGCACGTCGGAGAATGTGGCGCCGAGCCACTCCTCATGGTCGGAGCCTTGCCGCTTTAAGGTGAGGCCATGCGGTATCGACGGCAAGCCACCTTCGATGCCCCACACCACCGCTCGCTCGCGGTCGCAGATGTAGGATATCACTGTGTTTTCGGCGGTGAGCATCACCGAGGTCTTACGCACGCCCGCGCCCCCGCGCCATTTGCCTGGCCCGGGTGAGTCCTTGAGGATTTCGTATTCGGTGGTCAGGATCGGGTTCGCCCTTTCCTGGCCCTCGACCGGCTGTGACATCAGTCCGGTGCCGAAACATGCGGTGGTAACGTTGCACCCGTCGAGACCATTGCGGCCGCCCCAACCGCCCGGCAGCCAGTCGTAGAACATAAAGATCGGCTTTTCCGTGTGGCGCGCGTCTCGGCCGCCGGTCAGGAGATATTCGAGGTTGAAGGCGCAAGCGATAGCTCGATGCGGCATGATCTTCGACCACATCTCATAGATCGCGTTCATTATCTTCTCGAACGGCATCAGAAAACCGGTGACCGCGACTGGCCATTTCGCGTCGACTATGCTGCCTTCGGGCGCAATGATTTCGAACACCCGGTAGAATCCGCTGTTGAGCGGCAGGTCCGGAAAAAAGGTCTTCATGCCGGCGGCGACCGCCGAGAAGGTGGCCCCGAACGCGGAGTTGTAGATCGAACCTATCGTCGGATGGCTGCCGGTGAAATCGTAGATCGCACGATCACCCTTGATGGTCAGCTTGATCTTGATTGGGATCAGCCCCTCCGAGCCTAACGGATCGCGGTCGATGAAATCCTGTGTTTCCCACTCTCCGTCCGGCAGGGCGGCAAGGCGTTGTCGGACGGCGCGCTCGACATAGTCCTGAACCGCGGCAAACCCGGACGTGACGGTTTCGCGGCCGTATTTATCGACCAGACGCAGGATTTCCCGCTCGCAGACCTGGGTCGCCTGCGCCTGTGCATGGACGTCGCCAATGATCGAGACCGGATCACGGGTGTTGGACGCGATGAGATGAGCCACGTCCTTGCAAAAGCGTCCCTGATCGAACAACCGCACCGGGGTAATGCGCAAGCCCTCACGGAACATTTCACGAGCCAGCACGTCAAAGGAACCCGGCACGCTGCCACCGACATCCGACCAGTGGCCGTTCGACTGGCTGAAGGCGATGATTTTCCCGTCGGCGAAGATCGGGCGTATCAGACGCACGTCGCTGAAATGTGTGCCACCCGCGTAAGGGTCATTGATGGCGTAAACATCGCCCGGATGCATATCACCATCGAAGGCGCGGATGACATCCTTGCAGGTGAAATGAAGAGTCCCGACATGGACGGCGATGTCCTGATTTCCTTGCGCAGCGGAATTACCCTCCGCATCATGCAGCGCACTCGAAAAATCCCGATTATAAATCACGAACGAATAGCACGTCCGCAATATCTGCTCGGCCATCTGGTCGACACTGGCAATGAACGAATTCTTCAGGACTTCGAACGTTACGGGATCAAGCGGCTGGGCGTCGGCCATCGGATCAAGCCCTCACATGTATTATGATATTGAGATACTTGTCGACCTCGGCGGTCGTTCCGGGCGGAATGACCACGGTCGAGTTCGACCTGCTCGACAACGGCCGGGCCGGCAATAGCGAAGCCAGCCGGCAGGTCCGACCGTGTATAGACAGGAGTGTCGGGGCAAGCCTCGCCGGGATCGAACCAGACCGTTCTTCGGCTAGTCGGCCGCGGCGCAACGCCGGTCGGCTGATGCACGGAAAGCTCAGCTTTCGGCACCACGCCGACCGCCTTCAGATTGAGCCGGAACAGGCCAACCGCAGCCTCATCTCGACGGAAATTATATTCCCGGTCGTGCTCACGGTGGAATGCCTCGACCAGGTCTGCAACAGTTCCGATCGGGGTCGGCGCGGCCACGGCAAGCGAGCGCCACTGGCCCTGATACATCATGTCGATAGTGCGCTGCAGCACGATGTCGGGACGCGACACACCCTCATGGTCCAGTCGGTCCAGCGCCTCCAGTTCGAGCCGCGCGAAGGCCGCTTCAATCCGCGCAGGCTCAGCTTCGGCTGCCGCAACGATAAAACTCTCCGAAAAGTCGTGCTGCACGTCGACCAACAGGCAGCCAAGGGCCGAAGTGACGCCAGGGTTGGGTGGCACGATCACAGCCGGAATGGCGAGCTCCTTGGCGATCGAGGCACCATGCAGCGCTCCGGCGCCGCCAAATGCAACCAGCGCGAAGTCCCGGGGATCGTAGCCGCGACTGATCGATATCAATCGCACCGCGTCGGACATGTTGGCGTTGGCAACACGAATGATCGCGTCAGCCGCCGAGTGCAATTCCAGATTGAGCGGCCCCGCCACGCCCTCCTGCACGGCCGCCGCGGCAAGTTTCGGATCAAGCATGATCTTGCCGCCCGCGAGGCTGGTGCCGAGGCGTCCAAGCACGACGTTGGCATCTGTGTTGGTGGGCTGACGATTGCCTTGGCTGTAGCAGGCCGGCCCCGGATGGGCGCCAGCCGATTGCGGACCGTTACGTAACGATCCCGCCTCGTCGATCCACGCCAGCGACCCGCCGCCGGCACCGATAGTCAGAACCTCGATCGAGGGAAAGCGGATCGGATAGCCGAATTCGACAAACCAATCCTTGGTGACCCGGGACTGGCCCTCATAGGCGAGCGAAACGTCCGTTGACGTGCCGCCCATGTCGAGGCCGATGGAATTCTGATAGCCGCAGAGCATCGCGATGTGACGGCTGGCGATGGCGCCTGCCGCGATGCCGGAACCGGCCAGCCTTGCCGCGAAATCGACCACGCTTTTGGGCGTCATGACGCCGCCGCCGCTGTGCAGCAACAGGAGGTCGCGCTGATAGCCGTCCGCCTGCAGCCGTTTGCCGAGCCGTGAGGTGTAGTCGACGATGACCGGGCTGAGCGCTGCGTTGGCGACGGTGGTGGAGAAACGTTCATGCTCGAATATCTCGGCCAGGACGCCAGACGAAGTCGAGACCGGAACCCCCGGAAGCGCCTCCTGCAGTATCTCCTTCATGCGCCGTTCGTGGGCGTCGTTGACGTACGCATTGATGAAACAAACCGCGACCGCGAGCACCCCGCGGCGCTTTAGGATGCGTGCCACCTCACGAGCCTCGGCCTCGTCGAGCGGCGTTACGATGTCACCATGCGCATTGATCCGCTCGCTCACGACAAGACGGTCTCGGCGCGGCACGTAGGGCTTCACCACGTCCTTGTAGGTATCCCACAGATCCTGCTTGTTGGCGCGCCTGATCTCGATCACGTCGCGGAAACCCTGAGTGCAGACCATCGCTGTCCGCGGCAGGCGCCGGGTAATCAGCGCGTTGGTCGCAACGGTCGTCCCGTGCGAGAACAGGGCGACGGTGCTGAGATCGACGCCCGCCTTGGCGATGCCGGACATGATGCCGTCGATGGGATCGGGCGACGAACCGGTCTTTTCGATCCGGATCAGGCCAGTCGTTTCGTCCATAATACAGATGTCAGTGAAGGTTCCCCCCACATCGACGGCAACTCGCAGCTTCTGCAATGCGGGGTCCCCCATATCGAGAGCGTTCAGGACAGCGGCATGACGACGGGACGCATCGGCGATCCGGTCGCACCGCGCAACTTGATGCAAGCGCCGAAGAAGGCGAACTCGTAAAGCCTTTCCTGGGAGAGTTCCTCAAGCCACGCCATTTCCATGATCGGGACGGCCGCCTCGGCCAGAAGGTAAGTGTGGACGGGGAGGAAATTCAGATCGTGGGCGGAAGGGGTCTGCTCCAGCGTCAGATTGTCGGCGCCGATCATGATGGCGCCATTCTTTGCGAGGAACTCCGCACCCTCGCGGTTTAACCCGGGAGTCTGGGGGCAGAACGAATGATCGGGCCACCGTGTCATCTGGCCGGTGCGAATGAGGACGACATCTCCAGGAGCAAGCTTGAGATCCTGCTTCTTCAGACAGTCCTTCAGGTCCTTCTCGCCGATCCCGTAGCTTGGCGGCAGGACGGTGACGCCGTGCATCGCGGCGATGTCGAGCAGCACGCCCCGGGCAAAGATCGGCGGATGTTTCTCCGGTCCGCATTTGGTCCAGGCGCGGCTGCCGAGATGTTCCTCAGCGCTGAACTCATTGAAGATCCTGCCGTTGTAACCAAAATGGTTGAACGTATCGATGTGCGTCCCGCAATGGGTGTACATCGAGATGCTGTCGCCAGAATACGAAACGAGCTGGTTCGCCTCCGGGCTAACGCCCATGGTGTTCGCAACAATTTCTCCGGCCGGCGTATGCGTCATCCATATCTGGTAAGGCTGGTCGCCCGCACCGAACCAACCCGGCATGCCGACGAAATTGTCGACAGACAGATCGAAGACCTTCGAGGCGTCGGCGCGGCTTAGAATCGCCGAGCGCGACTTGGCGTCGATCAGGTTGAGCATGCCGATCTCGTCGTCCGTTCCATAGGGGCTCTTGGTTACCTTATGGAACTCGGAGGCATAGGCGATGATCTTGTCCTTTATCTTCTCGTCAACATAACAAACAACACACATGACGGGCTCCGCGGGGTTAGCTATTGCTTGTGGTAATCTCGTTCAAATCTTCTTGCCGTAGTCCGCTGGCGTCGCGTGCCATCCCTCGGCGCGCTTGTTCCAGAAAACGTCGCGCAGCCGCATCGACACCGGGCCGGGCCGGTCATTGCCCATGATGCGGCCGTCTATGCGTGACGCCGGCATCACGCCACCTGCTGTCGTCGACAGGAATATCTCGTCTGCGTCCCGAAGTTCCGCCGGCGTCACCGGCCGCACTTCGCAAGCAATACCAAGCTCGCCGCAAAGTTCGATCACGGAACGGCGCGTAATACCCTCCAGAACGCCGCTATCCGGTGTCGCCACCTTGCCGTCGGATACAACGAAGACGTTGAAGCCCGGACCCTCGGTGACGTTGCCGTTGGCGTCGAGGAGCAAACAGAAATCGGCGCCCCGATCGTGCGCCTCGAACTGGCCCCGCGTGAGGTCTGCCCAATGGAAGTTTTTCGCTGTCGGATCAACCGAATTCGGGGCAATGCGCAACGTCTCGGCGATCACCAGATGCGCCCCGCGCGTCTGGGCCTCGTCGTTCAACAGTGAAACCCACGGAATTGCGAACGCCGCGATGTAGTTCCGCGCATAAGCCGGATGGTATGGCTTGCCGAGCGGCGGCCTGCCGCGCAGGCAGTCCATGGCGACATAGGCATCGCGCAGTCCGGTCATGCGCACCAACTCGTGCAGCACGGCCGCAATCTCTTCGTCACTCTCACGCGGTTTGAAACGAAATGCGTCCATCGATGCACGGAAGCGCCGGATATGGTCCTGAAGGCGGAAGAAGCTGCCTTTCCAGACGCCAACGACGTCGTAGGTCACATCGGATCGGCGATAGCCCCAGTCTGTGATTGGGATCGCTGCCTCGGCGATCGGCATGTATCGCCCGTCGATATAAGCGGCACCCGCCGCGAAATCCTGTGTCATGACACCTGCCTCAGATCGGCTGGATTGAGTTCCTTCGCGACATTGCCACCTGCGCCAAACTTCACCGCCGGCAAGGCCGCCCTGCGGCCGATCAAGCGCAATTCGCGCCCAGCACTCACGCCGTTCGGGCGATAAATAAGGATCAAGGCCATGACGATGCCCAACCCGATCTCCTGGCTTCCCTGCGGCAGACTAACCAACATGCCGCCGAGCGTAACCCCCCGCTCAAAAAAGCGCAGCAGTTCGATGATCGCGGTGACAACGACGACCCCGGTGACCGCCCCGGTAAGGCTCGACATGCCGCCAACCACAAGCATGGCGATCGTTATGAACGACAGGTTGAGGTAAAAGGGGTCGACGGTCAGGATGCCCAGGAACTGAGCGTAGAGGCCGCCGCCCACTCCGACCAGCGCGGCCGAAACGACGAAGGCAATGAGCCGCATCCTGACGATGTGGACAGCCGAGGCCCGGGCCGCGACATCGTCGTCGCGCGACGCTCGCAGCATCAGGCCAAAGCGCGATATCTGAAACAGATAGGCAACCAAAACCGCCACGATCGCGAACGCATATGCCGTCCACGGACCGACCACGGTCGGAATGCCGATGATCGAACTGACGCCGGCCGTGACCGAATCCCAGTTCGAATAAACGCTGTTGACGATCATGAGAAACGCAAACGTTGCGATCGACGCAGCCGTTCCGGACAGACGCATGATGGCGATCCCGAGGCACAGCGCCACCAGCGCGGGCAGCACCAGCGCGCCAGCCATCGCCACCAGGAACGGATACTGGTTCTCCTGCAAGAATGCTGGCAGCCCCTGCAACATGATCTGCTTAAAGCTTGGCTCCGCCGTCGCCCATGCCGCGGCGTAAGCGCCGATGCACATGAAACCAACCTGTCCGAAGGAGATGATTCCCGAATTGCCGATGAAAACGTAAAGCCCGACCACCACGATGACTCGAATGAACATTTCGGTCAGCGTCACGTTCAAGGTATCGTCGGCGCTCAAAAGGCTCACCAGCGCGATCACGCCGAGTATCGCGATCAGCCAGACCGGAGCTTGGTGACGTGAAACGAAACTTTGCATGACCGTGGGGACACTCCCGCCTTCAGACACGTTCAAAAACGCTCCGGGCCGGCACCAGACCGGCTGGACGGATCAGCAGCACGAGGATCACGAACGCGAACGCGAACGCGTCACGAAACGCGCGTAGATCCGGCGGTAGATACGCTTGTAGCATGGTAACGATAAGCCCGATGGCGAAGCCGCCGACCACCGCTCCAACCAGGCTGCCCATGCCGCCGACGACCACCGCGACGAAGGCGAACAAGGCCAGCGGCACGCCCATGGTGTTGCTCAGTGAACCTGACTGCGTCGTGTAAAGCAATGAAACCGCGCCGGCCAGAATGCCGCTGATGGCAAATGCCAGACCGATCACCAGATTGCCCTTCACCCCCAGATACTGCGCCATGCGGAAATCCTCCGCGGCGGCGCGCATCTGCACGCCATAGGGCGTTTGCTTGAGGAAGATCGACAGCGCGGCCATCAGCGCCAGCGTGACAATCAGGGTGATGAGCTGCAACATCGGCACGCGCAGATCGCCGATATAGATTTGAATGTTGGCCCCGCTCCAGAGATCGACGGCCTTGGGGCGCGACCCGTACGCCATCAGCACGCCATTCTGAATGATGTAGCTGACCGCGAAAGAGGCAATCATCAGCGTCGGCGACGACGCGCGTCGCAGCGGTCGGAACACTAGCGCATCGGTCAGCAACGCCGCGACGACCACGATCAGGCAAATGGCCGGAACCAGGGCGGCCCAGTTCCATGCACCGATCAGCAGACGGGCGGTCACATCGGCGGACGGAACGATCAGCGCGTAGCAACCGACCGTGATGAAGTCACCATGCGCGAAATTTATCAGCCGCAGAATGCCGAACAGCAGGCCTATGCCCAGCGCCACTAGGGCGTAGATGCTGCCGAGGCTGAGAGCATCAATTAGGTTCTGCAGGAACTGTATCATTCAACAGCCTCCGCCGCCGCGCTTTCGGGCTCGCCGAAACCGAAATAGGCGTGCTGCAGCGCGACCCCGTCCTGAAGATCCGCCGCGCGGCCCTCAAGCTGGATGCGCCCACCCCGCAAAACATAGATGCGGTCAGCGTGCTTCAGGATACGACGGGAACTCTGCTCGTTGATCAGGAGCGTGAGGTTCTCCCGCCGCCGCAGGTCCAGCAAAATTTCGTAAATCTGGTCGATGATCCGGGGCGCCAGTCCGAGTGACGGCTCGTCGATCAGCAAGACGCGTGGCTTGGTCATGACCGCGCGCGCGACGGCCAGCATCTGCTGCTCGCCGCCCGACAGCCGCCCCGCCGGATAACGCAGCCGTTCGGCCAGTCGTGGAAACAGCTCGAGCAGACGCTGCTGTCCCGCCTTGGCCGCCGCGCGATCACCCCGGACATAGCCGCCGATCTGAAGATTTTCCTCGACTGTCAGGGTTCCGAAGATATGGCGCCCCTCGGGCACCAAGGACAAACCAAGCCGGGCGATGTTCTCGGGCCGCATCCCGACGACGGAACGGCCCTCGATGGAGATTGACCCCTGATAGGGCGCGACCCCTCCGGCGATCGCCGCGAGCGTCGTGGACTTGCCCGCTCCGTTGGGGCCGATGATGCAAACGATCTCGCCTTCCGCGACCGTGAGCGAGACGTCGCGCAGCGCCACCAGCTCGCCATAGCGCACGTGGATGCCGTGCACCTCGATCATCGCGGCCATCACCCCTCCATGCCGAGATAGGCTGACATGACACCCTGGTGGCTCTGGATTTCGGCCGGCGTTCCTTCGGCCAGCGTCCGTCCGCCGTCCAATACGTGAATCCGTTGGCTGATGCCCATCACGACCCGCATGTTGTGCTCGATCAGCAGGACGCCGCAGGTGAAGATGCGCGGGATCGAAGCCACAAGTTCCATCAGATGCTCGCATTCGGCGTCCGACATGCCAGCCGCAGGTTCGTCGAGAAGGATGAACGCCGGTGACAGGACCAGGCCGCGCGCGATGCCAAGTCGCCGCTGGTCGGTGTAGGGAAGCGCGCCCGCCCTCCAGCTTGCTTTATCGCCGAGGCCGATCCAGTCCAGCATGGCATGCGCATGCTCGCGTGCATGGCGCAGGGTGAGGCCCATGCCGACCGCGGTGACCTCGACATTCTCGATGACGGTCATGTCCTTGAACAGCCGGCCCGCCTGAAATGTCCGGGCAACGCCGCGCTCCCGGAAAGCAGGGGCAGTCCATCCGGTGGCATCCTCGCCGCCAACCGTGACACGGCCTCCCGCTGGACGCTGAAAGCCGGTGAGACAGTTGACCAGCGTCGTCTTGCCGGCGCCGTTCGGCCCGATCAGCCCGAACACTTCATGACGCCGCACCGTCAGGCTGACCTCGGATATGGCGGCGAGACCCTGAAAACGCACGACCAGGCTCTCGGCCGACAGCTCCGCTGCGTTGTTGTTGCCTCGATTGAGGCCCGGGGTGGATGGTTCGGCGTAAGGACGGGTCATAGTGCCCACGCCCATGCAAATGACGCGCCGATCGCTGGACTGGTCGGCGCGTCGTGATCAGGCGTCACTTCTTGAGGCGGTAAAGCACCGGGTCCGGAATGGTGTCCTTGATCTTCCACTCTTCAACTGGCGTCTCCTTGTCGTCGGCATAGGCGACGACGAACATCGGCATGCTGATCTGAATGTGCAGCTTGGGCGAGAAGCTGCGCGGCCCCAGAACGGTCGGCGCCGCGTCGTCCTTGTTGATGACGGCCACGACTTTGGCGCCATCCGTGGTGCCGGTCTCGGTCACCGCCTTCGCCCACAGATCAAGGAAAGCATAGATAGGGTACGCATACTGCGTGGTGGGCGGCTTGCCGTACTTCTTGGTAAAGGCGGCGGTGATCTCGTTCACCTCGGGGCGCGGATCGTTCACCGTCAGCGCCTGCACCGGCAGGTAGAAATCCTTGAGCCCCGGCGTGGAGTTCAGCCAGTAGGTGCCGTCCATGGCGGTGCCGCTGAGGATCGGCAGGTTGATGCCCGCGGCGCGAAGCTGGCGCACCGAGCTGGCCGCGCCGGGATTGGTCGAGCACAGCATGATGTTGTCGACGCCACCGGTGCGGATCGCGTCGTTCAGGCGGGTTATCTGGGAGCTGATGGTCGGATCGAGGCCTTTGAAGGTGTCTTGGCCAATGATCTTGCCACCCTTCTTCGGAAACGCCCATTCGTATCCGGCGCAGATGGATTTATTGTACTCGATGGTCTCGTCGATCAGCATATAGCCCTTGCGGAAGCCTTTTTTGTCGTAGCCCCACTCGCCCATGACGGCGCCCTCGAGCTGGGCGGCATTGTTGGCGGTGAAGGACAGCGGGCCGACGCCGAGGATGCCGGCCTTGGGATCGGACGCGCCGAGAAAGGTGGAGATCACGCCCGCCTTCTGGGCCTGCAGGGCGGCCGGTGCACCATAGTCGTAATCCGCCGAGACCAGCAGCAGGTTGGCGCCGTCGGCGATGAGTTGGCCGCCGGCCTTGGCACCCTCGACCCGGTCGGTCTTGGTGTCGGCGGTGATGACCTTGATTTGCTGGCCGAGCAGACCGCCCTTGGCGTTCTTTTGCTCGACCCAGAGTTGCGCCATCTTGGCGGCTTCACCGTCATAGGCCTCCATCCAGCCGGAGAAGGCGACAGCCATGCCGATGGTGATGCCGTCCTTGGCCCAGGCGTGCGCGGCCGACCCGAACGCCAAGGCGCCGCAAACCAGCATGCTTGTCAGAATTCTTGTTCTCAAGGCAAACCCCCTGTGGTCCAGCGCCAGAGCCGTGACGGCCGCTGGGGCGGTGAAAGCTTTTATTCAGACGGCCTGATGTCGGACGCCGTTTTTGCCGTCCACTTATCCACAGCACGCGTGCCTTCTGTCCGACGATGTAATATCGACTGCCCTTGGTGCTGACGCATCGACCGTGTCTTCACACTCACCCCGGCCCAAGGGGGCAGGCCCGGACCAAGGTTGGCCCCGCGGAACCCCGTGAAGGCGACGGCAGGCGGGGGTCCGTGATAACACTTCGATGACAATGGATCGACGAAATGGTGCGAGCCCCGACGATTAGCGCGTGCCCGAAAGGGCACTCCGAACTCGTGGTCGTTCACATCAGGCCTTGGCGGGGTCGACGGACGCAATCACTACCCGCAGCGCCATGTCGATACCCTCAAAGTCTCAATGCCGGCGACGTTTGCCAGCAAAGTGCACGGACTGTCAATCAGCCTGTAGCGGCAGAATCTAAAAAATTGAACGACGCTTGAGTCTGCCGATGCCCGGTCGGCTGGGCGCGGCGCCGCGATCAGATCCCACTGCCGAGGTTTCGAGGTCGACGCGCTCTCGATGTTGGAAGGGGCTCAGCTCTTCGCCGCCCCCGTCGGCAACCCGGTGTAGGCGGTGCAGGCAGCGGCTTCACCATAGGGATCCGCTGGCGGCGGGCTCTAACTAATGCCGTGGCAGCAGGGCGGGTTGACAGCCGTCGCATGACGCACTGCACACATCAAAATCGATGATGCGTCGGTTCCGACACAAAGGCCCCGGAGCGTCTATTCACGCATGGCGAGACAAGCGGCGTCGAACCGCAACTCGCCCCGAAGTTGCGGCGCATGCTGGCGTTGCTGGACAATGGCGATGGACCGAATGCGCTTAACCTGCCCGGATACAAGCCGCATCCGCTCAAAGGGAGGCGCAAGGGCCATTGGGGGGCGTGGGTAACGAGCAACTGGCGGCTGATCTTCGAATTCGAGGACGGCCAGGCGATGAACATCGATTTGAAGGACTATCACTGATGGACACCATGTTTGATCCACCACATCCGGGCGAGATCATTCGCGAGGACTGCCTGGCGCCGCTTGGCCTGACCGTGACGGCGGCGGCCGAGTGGCTTGGCATCTCACGGCAGTCGCTTTCCGAAGTGCTGAACGGGCGCTTCGGCGTGTCGGCGGATATGGCGATCCGGCTTGAGAAGGCCGGATGGGGCACGGCCAGGACGTGGCTCGGCGCGCAAGCCGCCTATGATCTGTGGCAGGCGAGGCCAAGGGCCGCGACGATGAATGTCCGCCCCTATCCGCGGCCATCGAGATGATGAAGAAAAAGCGCTGTTCGACTTAAAGACTCCACGGCACGGACCGTCCCTCTACTGGCAGGCGAGGCACTCCTCGTAGTCGGTGGTCTGGGTCGCCATGGCGACCAGCGGCAGGTTTCCAAGGCCATCGTTCGCGGGCAGCGGCAACGCCTCGGACATCAGAGTGAACGCGGCCGGCGCCACGGCTTTCTCGCTGACGTTGTCGGCGCGGGCCAGCGACAGGCTGCGGCAGTAGTAAAGCGACTTCACGCCCTTCTTCCAGGCCATGAAATGGATCTGATGCAGATCCCGCTTATGCACGTTCGCGGTCAGAAACACGTTCACCGACTGGCTCTGGCAGATGAACGGGGCGCGGTCGGCCGCATGCTCGATGATCCAGCGCTGATCCAGTTCGAACGCCGTCTTGTACACCGCCTTCTCCTGCTCGGTCAGGAAATCCAGATGCTGCACACTGCCCTTGGTCAGAGTGATCGACGACCAGACCTCGTCGGTATCGTAACCCTTGCGGGCCAGCAGTTGCTGCAAGTGGCGGTTGCGCACCGAGAAGCTGCCCGACAGTGTCTTCTGCAGAAACACATTGGCCGCGATCGGCTCGATCCCCGGCGAGGAATTGCCCGCGATGATCGAGATCGACGCGGTCGGCGCGATGGCCAGCTTGTGCGAAAACCGCTCCATCATGCCGTATTCGGCGGCATCGGCGCAGGGTCCCCGCTCTTCCGCCAGCTTGACCGACGCGGCGTCCGCCTGGGCGCGGATGTGCCGGAAGATCTTCTTGTTCCAGACCTTCGCGACGACGCTTTCCCACGGCACATCCAAGGCCTGAAGAAATGAGTGGAACCCCATGACGCCGAGCCCGACGGAGCGCTCCTGCATTGCGGCGTAGCGGGCCCGTTCCATGCCTGGCGGCGCGCGATCGATGAAGTCCTGCAGCACGTTGTCGAGGAACCGCATGATATCTTCGATGAAAGTCGGGTGCTCCTCCCACTCGGCCCAGCTCTCGAGGTTGAGGCTGCACAGGCAGCACACGGCGGTGCGCTGCTTGCCGTGATGGTCCTCGCCGGTCGGCAGGGTGATTTCGCTGCACAGATTAGAGGTCTTGACCTCTAGCCCAGCCAGTTTGTGCTGCTCCGGGCGGGCGTTGTTGACGTGGTCGGAGAACACCAGATACGGCTCTCCGGTCTCGATCCGCGCGGTCAGGATGCGGACCCAGAGCGCCCGCGCCGAAATCGACCGCACCACCGACTTGTCCTTCGGCGACAGCAGCGACCACGGTTCGTCTGCCTCGACCGCGCGCATGAACGCGTCGGGGATCTGGATGCCGTGGTGCAGGTTCAACGCCTTGCGGTTTGGATCGCCACCGGTGGGACGGCGGATCTCGATGAACTCCTCGATCTCGGGGTGCGAGACCGGCAGATACACGGCGGCGGACCCGCGGCGGAGGGAGCCCTGGCTGATCGCCAAGGTCAGGCTGTCCATCACGCGGATGAACGGGATCACGCCGGAGGTCTTGCCGACTGCGCCCACTTTCTCCCCGATCGAGCGCAGATTGCCCCAGTAGGAGCCGATCCCGCCGCCCTTTGAGGCCAGCCACACATTCTCATTCCAGAGGCCGAGAATGCCGTCGAGGCTGTCCGATGCCTCATTCAGGAAGCAGGAGATCGGCAGGCCGCGGTTGGTGCCGCCATTCGACAGGATCGGCGTCGAAGGCATGAACCACAGCTTGCTCATATAGTCATAGAGCCGCTGGGCGTGCGCGTGGTTGTCGCCGTACTGGGACGCGACGCGGGCAAACAAATCCTGAAAATCTTCCCCCGGCATCAGATACCGGTCCGTCAACGTCGCTCGGCCGAAATCGGTCAGCAGCGCATCCCGCGACCGGTCAATGCGCACTTGGTAGCGCCCCGGCATCTGGACTGCGTCGAACATATCGGCCTCCCCTGGCAACGTCATTCGCGAGTGGTCCTTCTCTGAGAGGCGTTGGATTCGAGCCAACCATATATGGGTTTGGCGGCCTTGTATGTCCACAATATGCAGGTCTTGTGACCTATTAGCCACGACACGTGCGGGGGCAAGCGCGCAGTGGGCAGTCTGGGCGGCGTCTCATTCTGAAGCCGGGGCAGGCCGCGCGTAAGATCGTCGGTTCCGTTTGTTCCCTATATGTTCGGATGATAGGTGTGTTTCTGTCAAGCGGTCGATGGCAGGGTCGGTCGCGGTTGACGGCCGGGTATATGCAACCTGAGCCGCAACGAAAGCATCATGCGGGAATGGTTGGCGCGGCCGGCCGGTCGTTGCGAATTCGGTGGCACCACCCGACCCGACGGCAGGCTGACTGTCATTGGCTGCGATTGGCGATCATCACACTGTTCAAAAGGGATGCTGATTATGACTTGGAAAAATGTCAGTGTGAGGCGGTTGCGATTCATTCCGTATGTCGTACGGTAGCGATCATTCGACGAATCAAAACTTCGCTGTCGACGGCGCTTGAGATCAATCGTCACTCGAAAAAGCCGACGACCCCATTGCGGAAATCATCGCCAGCTTGCAGGCTGTATTCAGATCAGCTCCTCGGAGAGTTCACCATGATAAGTCGTGTCCAGTTTTCCGAC
Source organism: uncultured Alphaproteobacteria bacterium (assembly GCA_963758415.1). Taxonomy (GTDB): domain Bacteria; phylum Pseudomonadota; class Alphaproteobacteria; order Acetobacterales; family Acetobacteraceae; genus Rhodopila. The sequence goes on from CAVWVL010000005.1 coordinate 270,399, forward strand.
TCAATCGAACCGCTAGTCCAATTTATCGAAGAAACGCCACCGGCCGAGATTTTGGATCGGGCCTTGGAGAAACTTCGTGGCGGCGTGCCGCCCGGGAAAATGCTGACAGCCTCTGCCCTTGCGGTCGCGCGCTCGTCCGACCTTCCTCCGGGTCATCATGGCGGCCCGTTGCATCCTTTGGCCGGCATGTATGCGATAGCGCAACTGGTCGAGCGGCTGGAAGGCGAACAGCGCTTCGTCCCGGTGCTGCAGCATGTGGCGCTGTCGAACAAGCATATTCACCACCCGGCGATGGGACCGTACAGTCTGCTGGAATTCGAACCGATTGATTTCGGCGGGGTCGAGGCGACCAAGGAGGCCTTCCTCTCCGCGGTCAAGCGGGGCGAGACCAATAAGGCCGACCATTGCTTCCTGTGGCTGTGGCAGAACGTTCCGCCGGTGGAAGCACTCGATCTGCTGCTGAGCGTGGCGATACCAAAGAACGCGATGGATGATCACTACTTCATCTTTCCCTCCTTCACCTACCGGGCGCTGGAGTCGATGGAGCCGGAGCTGCTGCCGGTGCTGATGCGGCCCGCCGTGCGCTATGTGACCCGCTTCCCGACCGCGAGGGCAATGCCGGAGATCGATGCGCTGCTGGAGAAGCATGAGCTGCTGACACGGGTCACCCGGCAGAAGAGCGGCGACGACGAAACCGCAACGATCGGTGAGCTGGGCGAGGCGATCGGACGCTGTGACAACTATAACGATATCCCCGTGCTGATGTCCGAGGCCCTGGCGGCCGGCCTGTCCCTGGAAGGCGCGGGCGAAGCGTTGTCGATCGGCGCCGCGGGGCTTTTCCTTCGTTCCCTGACCGGGAACCCGATGGACGTCCATCTGCACACCAGCGCCAACCTGCGCCGCTATCTACTCAGTCTCGACGGCCTGAGCCTGCGCAACAAGTTGCTGATACTGTTGCTGTGGCATACCGGTCCGGAGGTGAAGTCAACGCAGTACCGCATGGAGCCGGCGCCGCAGCCGGATCAGGCAGCGGTCGCTGCGTTGCCGCACCGGTCCCAGGACGAATTGCTCGAGGCCATTACCGACAGCATCTATCAGCAGCCGCCGACCGACTGGTCGCAGGTCACCAACCTCGGACTGATGCGGGCGGTGCCTGAGGTTAAGGGGACGGTCAACCTGGCCCAGCAATACGTGAATTGCGGCTATGACCCGCAGGTGCTGATGCGGCGTCTTGGAGAAATTGTCTGCCACGATAGTTTCACCGAAATGCACGCCTTCAAGCATCACCAGGCGATCGTGGAGGAGTTTTACGCGACACGCGAGCCGTGGCGTTGGATGCATCTCGTTTCCGGTGCCCAGGCCGCCGCGATTTCCTTCGGCAAGAACATGGAAATCTATGAGGAAGCCCTGGAGTTGCTGCACGCCTAGATCATTTCCACCCTGAGTGGAAACGATCGATTAGGCTTGTCGAGCAGTTTCATCAGCCCGAGGTCGCTTCGCCATGCGTGTCGGGCTGATACTCGCTCTAGCGAGCTTCTGGGGTAATCCGCCCGCGTAATTTCACTGCCGGATGCGGGTCCTCTTCGTGGCCACGTGGCGGCGCCATCTGGCGCCTCGCACTTTGATCTCTGCACCAGGGTTTGCAGCCCGGAAGCGCGCATTTCAAACTGCCTGCGCGGATCATATGAGCTCATGCAGAACGTCTCTGATATAAGATTTAGGAATTTCATCACAAGACTTGTCCGACGAGCCCTGCGATTGATACGCATTTAGCTTCAGCCGGGTTGCTACGTTGACCGAAGCGGAACGGCTCGGTATTCCTCGCGAACAATTTTTATCCACATGAGCGACCTTAGGGATCGGGCGCCGCAAGCGAGTTCGAGCTTGATGGCAGACTTCGTCCCGGCGCCGTCGTTCGAATATGTCGTATCTGCTGACTACCCAGGTCGCTAACGAACGACCGCCAGCCCCTCGTGGATAGCTCGTTTCCAGCGGTCCATTTCGGATTAGCATCAACATCGGAGAACTCGGATGAAGCGGATTTTGTTCGCTGTCCTGCTGGCCGTCCTTACCTTTGTCATGGCAGCACCATCGACGCGCGCGGACACCACCGCTTGTGCAAGACCAGAACCCGGGTCCGCCGTGACCGCCCCACCCGAGCTGGCGAGCGAAGATGGTCTGCTACAAGTGTCATTCAATTTTCTCACCGGTGTCGACGACGCGGGACGGACGCTGTTTTGCTTCAAGACCTCCGCCGGCGTCCAATCACCTACATTGCGTCTGCATCCCGGTGACACACTTGAAATTACTGTAAAGAACAAAGTCCAGGCATTGCCCGCGGGAGCGCCGGCCGAGACCGTATCAAACGCAAGCAACAGGTGCGGAGCCACCGTAATGACCGGCACTTCGGTCAACATACACTTCCATGGCATGAACATCTCGCCCACGTGCCACGCCGACGACGTGCTTCACACGCTGATCAACTCGGGCGAGAGCTTCCGCTACGTCGTCCACATCCCCGCGGACGAACCGCCGGGGCTTTACTGGTATCACCCGCACATTCACGGAATAGCCGAGGCCGCCGTCCTCGGGGGTGCTTCGGGCGCGATCATCGTCGAGGGCCTCGCCAACGAACAGCCTGCGGTCTCGGGGCTTCCCGAGCGCCTGCTGATCGTTCGGGATCAAGCCGTCGCGGCGCCTGCCGGCAATGATCCGAATGTTCCCGCCTGGGACATTTCGTTGAACTACGTTCCGGTATCCTATCCCAAGTATGTTCCTTCGATCATATCCGCCACCCCGGGTGTGCGGGAAGTGTGGCGGGCCGTGAACGCCTCGGCCGACACGATCGCCGATCTCCAGCTTCGCTTTGACGGCCAGGCTCAACCCTTACAGTTGGTAGGCCTCGACGGTGTTCCGACCTCTACCGCGGGCTCCGCGGACAAGCGGATTGTTACGGTGAATCACATCCTGATCCCGCCGGCCGGGCGAGCCGAATTCATCGTCACGACCCCGGACTCAACCGTGGGAAGGGCCGATCTGGTGACGCAGGCGATCGATACGGGGCCGCTGGGCGATCTGGATCCCGAGCGCGTCCTCGCGGTGATCAATCCATCCGCCTCGGCGCTGCCCTTGCCCGCAATGAAACCCGACCAAACCCCTGCCAAGATACAGCGGTTCACCGGTCTTGACAGCGCGCCCGTGAGCCAGCACCGGAAGCTCTATTTCTCCGAAGTGGTGTCCGATCCGAGCAACCCCGCTAGTCCGACAAACTTTTTCATTACGGCGGACGGAGCCGCTCCGACACTGTTCGATGCGGTCAACCCGCCGGCGATCGTCACCACGCAGGGGTCGGTAGAAGACTGGACGATCGAGAACCGCAGCGGCGAGAACCACGAGTTTCACATCCACCAAATCCACTTCAAGCTGCTCGCGGTGAATGGATCTCCCACCAACGTGGACCAGCAGCAGATGCAGGACACCGTCCAGGTGCCTTACTGGGACGGCAAGAGCGCCTATCCCAGCGTGACCCTTCGGATGGACTTCCGCGGTCCCGATGTCGGCGACTTTGTCTACCACTGTCACATCCTGGGGCATGAGGATAACGGCATGATGGCAACTATCCGGGTGCTCCCGGGATCGGGAGGGTGACGAGACTTAGGGGCTACGGCATTGTCACGCTCTCGTTGTTCGCGGCGTCCCTGGCGTTCGCCGGCGTGACGCAATACCGCCCCCCCACTCCTGTGCCGAAACGTTTCGCGGATGCCGACGATTTCGGGAAGGTTCGCCAGGGGAAACAAATATACCAGGGTCGCTGTGCCTCATGCCACGGGCGGAACCTTCAGGGCCAGCCGCTCTGGCAGATGAAAGATCAATACTCGGGAAAGCGTGCCCCGGCGCTCGACCAAACGGGACGCGTCTGGACCCAATCGGACGATGATTTGTTCGAAGCCGCAAGCCATACTCACCTTGACGACCAGGACGTGCTTGCGGTTGTTTCGTTTATCAAGGCTCGCTGGAGTGTCGGCTTGCGTGTGGCGCAAGCAACGCGAAACCCGGGGAAAGCCGGGATGCCGAAGATTACCGGAGACTGGTCGCTTCCCCCGGACTGCGCGAGCGAGGAACAGCGGTTCAGGATCAAGGTGCCAGCAACGGACGCGGTCAGGTAGTCTACGACTTTTCCAGTGGTCCCTGACAGTCTCATCGCCTGACCAAGGACGATGCGCGGAGCCGAGAAGTTCGCCCAATCCGTAACGATCGGCGCAGGCAGAGGCTCCCCGATAACGCCACGATCCGCCACGCCCAACGCGCGACGTCGCAGCATCATGTAAGGAATGAAACAGTGCGGCAGTCGAACTGCATCAGGTCTCGACAGCATCTTCCAGACGTGTGAACTGCTTCACAGTATCGTCCGGGTGAACAGTCCACAGCTTGTGGATGGGCGTTCAGCGCCCCACCCACAAGAGGACGAACCATGCGAAACCCAACACTCATCACAGCGCTCTTTTGCGCGGCCTGTCTGCTATCTGGCGTGGCCGTGGCGGCTGAACCGACCGTTCGGAACGATACCGTCAAGGCGGATTCCAGCGTCACCGCCGAGGACGCTCCCATCGTGCTGCCGTGCACCGGCGGCGGCGGCGTGCTGCCTGGCGAATACGCCTTGGGGACCTGGACGGGGGCCTATTTGACCGCGGTCAACGGAGGCGGCCGTCCCAGCGAACCGGTCGTGCGCACGGATGCACGGACCGCCGCCGCCTGGGAGAAATTCCACTTGTTCGTGCTGCCGTCAGCCGGTCCCGTCGGTCAGTGGTTCATTCAGACCGCAAGCAACAATTGCGTCACCGCGGTGGACGGAGGCGGCCGGACCAGCGACGTCCTCCACACCGACGCGACACTGGCTCAGGCATGGGAGTTTTTCCGGTTCTACTTCGACCAAGGCACCGGCTATCACGCCATCCAGACGGTCAGCCTGAAGTATCTCACCGCCCTCGGCGGCGGCGGCCACGCCGACTCGCCAGCGGTCCATACCGACGCGACGGCAGTCGGCAACTGGGAGAGATTCCATATCTGGAAGTGCGGCGACCTCGGATCGAATCTGCATTATTCCATCTGGGTGCCATACAACGGAACCTTGCTGCAGGCGGAACAAGGCGGCGGCCGCGTCAGCGACGCGCTGCACGCTTTCGAAGCTCCGACCAACAACTGGGGCATATTCACGCTGATCCGACAAGTTGACGGGTCGTATGCCATACAAACCACCAACGGTAACTACATCACGGCTGTCGGAGGGGGCGGGCTTGCCTCCGGTTCGCCGGGTTCTGACAACCTGCACACCGATGCGACGCAGGTTAAGTCCTGGGAGCGCTTCCGGTTTGTCGACCAAGGCGACTGCACCTATGCCATTCAGACCGTCAACAACTGGTATCTTGGCTTCCCGCCGAGCAAGACGGTGCCTGGCCCTCTGGCACAGTTCACCACGCGGATCAGCGACATCAATGCTGCGCTGAAGTTCAAGCTTATCGCTGCCGACATTCGATAGTATCGCTTATGGTTCGAAGTAGCCGAGTCACGCTAGCGGACAAAAAACGCCGTTGCGGCCGCGCCTGGTCTCCCTGCCCGGAGGCCAGGCCAACGGGCGATGCATTCCGGCGTCCCTGTCCGGGATGACCTGTTGAACAGGCACCCGGCTCCCGCCCTTGCCACCAGCCCGCCTGATCTCCGACACTTGGGCAACCTAAGGGGCCGCCACGCAAATTCGCGAGACGGCTGCTCAAACCACCGAGCGGCTCGACAACGCCTGGTCGTCGCGGCGCTCCAACGCAGGGAGAAAGCAGTGAGCCCTATGGCACCCGCCGTATCGCCAAACACGCTCCGTCACGTCATGCTCGCGGCGGCCGTGGGCTCGGCACTCGAGTGGTACGACTTCTTCATCTACGGCACCGCCTCGGCGCTGGTGTTCGGTGAGCTGTTCTTCCCCAAATATGATGCCACCGTCGGCACCCTCGCAGCCTTCGCGACCTTCGCCGTGGGTTTCCTGGCGCGTCCGTTCGGAGGCCTTTTCTTCGGCCATTTCGGCGACCGCATCGGGCGCAAGCCGATGCTGGTGGCGACACTGCTGCTAGTCGGCGGCGGCACCTTCCTGATCGGCCTGCTGCCGACCTATGCCTCGATCGGCATCTGGGCGCCAATCCTGCTGCTGCTACTTCGACTGGTGCAGGGCTTCGGCGCCGGCGCTGAATACGGCGGCGCCGTCATCATGGCGGTGGAATTCGCGCCTCCCGGCCAGCGCGGCTTCTACGGCAGCTTCGCGCCGCTCGGCGTCACCTTCGGCAATCTGCTCGCCGCCGGCGTGTTCTACCTCGTTGCCATGATGTCGAAGGACGACCTGCTGACCTGGGGCTGGCGCATCCCCTTCCTCGTCTCGCTGCTGTTGCTCGGGGTGGGGGTTTTGATTCGCGCCCGCATCACCGAAACGCCGGTCTTCACCGAGGCCAACGCCCGCCGCCCCGCACTGCGTGCCCCGGCGATCGAGGCGCTACGCCGCCATCCGCGCAACTTCCTGGTCGTGGTCGGAGCACGCCTTGCCGAGAACGGGCTGGGATATCTGTTCCCGGTGTTCGGCCTCAGCTACGTCATCAACACTCTGCACATGCCGCGAGAACTCGCGATCGTCGCAGTCATGCTCGGCAATTTCACCGAGATTTTCGGCATCGTTTTCTTCTCGTGGCTCTCGGACCGGGTCGGACGGCGGCCGGTCTACATGGGCGGAGCGCTGTTCTCGGCCGCCTTCGCGTTCCCCTTCTTTGTGATGGTGGGAACCTTGAATCCGACGTTGATCTGCCTCGCCTTCATGCTGGTCATGGGGATCGGCAGCGCGGCGATGTTCGGCCCGCAGGCGGCTTACTTCGCGGAGCTGTTCGGGCCGCGACTGCGCTACAGCGGCTTCGCGTTCGCCCGGGAACTCGGCTCGATCCTGGCCGGCGGTCCGTCGCCGCTGATCGCCGCATCGCTGGTCGGCTGGATGGCGGGTGCGCCCTGGGGCGTGGCCTGTTACGTCATCTTCCTGTCACTGGTCACCGCGTTCTCGGTCTGGTGCGGGCCGGAAACCCACAACAGCGATATCCGCGCCGACAGCCCGGAGGATCTTGCCGTGGACGCTGCGATGCCGGTGCTGGATCGCGCCTGAGAGAGCGGGCGGGACTGGCCCTGGTCAGGCGTCCTCGCGCTCGATCCGTTGCCACAGTGCGCGGACCATGTCGCGCATTTGCAGCGCCTCCTGCCAGCGATCAGACAGTTCGTAACCATCCGCGCCGGTGATCGCGTAGGTTGGCGGCCCAAGCTCGCAGAGGAAGGTGAGGGTGGCGTCCGCCGGCGCCCGCCGCCGCCACGACCGGATGCCGTATTCCCACCAGCCCATGAACAGCTCCACCCAGTCGCGATGCTGCGGAAAGCCGAGCTGGACCTGGATTTGTTCGCGGCTGGCGACGCGCCCGTGCAGGCCCCAACTGTTGTCGAGCAAACGATGCATCATGGCATGATTTTCCGGCGCGATCGGCCAGGCGAACTCGCGTCCCACCACATAGTGCGACAGATCGGCGGTCAGCCGCAGGTCGGGGAAGCAGTCCAACAGGTGCAGCGTGAAGAACAGATCCGTGGTCATCCGGTCGCGATGGGTCTCGACGTGCACCGGGACGCCAGCCTCCGCGGCGAGCCGGCGCCAGCCCTCGATGTAGGGGATGCATTCCGCCAGACGATACGGCCGGACATCGGGCTGCAGGTTGACATGGTCGGCGCCGAGCTCCCGCACCAGCGCCAGAACCGGCTGCAGTTCGTCGACGGTGCGCGGATAGCATTGCGCCTGCCATGTCATGCCGTGGGCGCGCAGGAATCCGGTCACCTCACGCGCATACTCGGGGTCGATGAAGCGCACGCCGGCGCCGTCGAAACCGGCATCCCGGATCATCTCCAGTTTCTCGGTCAGCGACCATTCCAGGCCGTCCGGCCGCCGTCGCTCCATGGCCCACAGCGATTGGTAGATCAGCAGTTTTTGCGCCATGTCACGCTCCCATTTTCCCGGGGCCACGGTATCGCGACGCCGAAACCAATGCACGTGGTACGTCGGCGTGCCGGCTCCGCTGCCGCGGTCAGATGGCGCGGCGCGCGCGCAGAGCGGCGGCCAGGGTCCCGTCATCCAGCACGTCCAACGCGCCGCCGATGGGAACACCCTGCCCGACCCTGGTGATCCGCACCCCGGTCGGACGGAGCTGATCGGTCAGCCAGTGAGCCGTGGTGGCGCCGTCCACGGTGGCGCCGAGGGCCAGGATCACCTCAGTAACCTCGCCCTCCGACACCCGACTCAGCAGCCCAGGTAGATTGAGGTCCTCGGGCCCGACGCCGGACAGCGCGGACAGCGTGCCGCCCAGGACATGGTACAGCCCATGGTGCACGATGGCCCGCTCGAGTGCCCATAGATCGCCGACGCCCTCGACGACGCAGATGATGGACCGGTCGCGATGCGGGTCGGCGCAGATGGTGCACGGATCCTGGCTGTCGAGGTTGCCGCAGTCCGCGCACGGCCGCACCGAACGGGCGGCTTCGGCCAGCGCGGCGGCAAGCGGCAGCATGCGTGCTTCCGGCTGCTGCAGCATCTTGAGCGCGGCCCGACGAGCACTACGCGGCCCCATGCCCGGCAGCTTCGCCAGCAGACCGATCAGCCGGTCGATCTCAGGGCCGCCCATTTACAGTCTTCAGTTCTCAGTCGTCGGTTTTCAGATGCAAACGCTGGATGGGCGGGTCTTCCACCTCAGAAGGGCAGTTTCATTCCGGCTGGCAACTCCAGGCCGCCGGTGACTTTCTGCATCTCCTCCGCCGCGGCAGCCTCGATCTTGGCCTTGGCGTCCCGGTGCGCGGCCAGGATGAGATCGCCGAGCATTTCCGCATCGCTGGGGTCGATCACCTTGGGATCAATCTTGATCCGGCGCATGTCGCTCTTGCCGTTCAACGTGACGGTGACCAGGCCGGCACCAGATTCACCCGTCATCTCCAGGGCCTCCAGCTTGGACTGCATCTCCTGCATCTTGGACTGCATCTGCTGCGCCTGCTTCATCAGGCCCGCCAGGTTCTTCATGTGTCGATCTCCATCGGGTCTTCGTCGGAATACACGGCATCGGGCGGCGCGAACTCCGGCATGTCGGGCGCCCCGGCCGTCTCCGCCGGCAAGCCGTATGCGTCCGCTGTCCTATCATGAACGGTGTCGATACGCGCCCCCGGGAATGCCTCCAGGATGGTTCGCACCAGCGGGTGGTCAGCCGCCGCCGCCCGACGGGCGCTATTCGCCGCGCTGCCTTGCTCAGCCAGCGTCGGTTCTCCAGCCGCCGCTGATAGGGCTATCGTCCAACGGGTTCCAGTCACCTCGGACAGCAGGGTGGCAACTTTGGATGCCAGGTCCCGAGGTGCCTCCGTCCGCGGCCGAAGTTCGATCACCGGCGGCGCAAACCGCACGAGATGAACCGAATGCAGCAGATGGGCATGCAGCATCGCCTCTTTCCGCTCCGCCGTCAGCGCGACGACATCGCGGAATGAAGCCAGCCGAGGCAAACTGACGGCAGGTTCGGTCTCTGCCACCGCTGCCAGAGCCAAGGATTCGCTGCCTCGAGTGACTAGCTCCGGTGAACCTGCGCGCGCCGACAAAACGCCCACGTCTCCGGACGTGTTGCCGAGCATCGCGTTCACTGACCCGACCGCGATCGGCGGGGCGCCGGCAGGGGAGCTGCCCTCCGGCACCGAGGGCGGCCGGACGCCCGAGTTGCCGCGCACGGTCAGGCGGCGCACCAAGTCGGCCGGCGCCGGCATATCCGCCACGTGGCACAGCCTGATCAGCACCATCTCAGCCGCCGCTCGGCGGTCCGGCGCGATCTCAACCTCGCCGACCCCCTTCAGCAGCATCTGCCAGGCCCGGGCCAGCACAGGAACGCTCAACTGGTCGGCGAGCGTGGCCCCGCGCGTCCGTTCCGCCTCCGACAACTCGCCGCTGTCGCGCAGCTCGCGCACCGATTTCAGCCGCGTGACGGTGTAGATCAGCTCCAGCAGGTCCTGTAGGACGACGCCGTGATCCGCGCCACGGTCATAGGCGCGGTCGGTGATCTGCAGCGCCTGGCCCGGTTTGCCCGCCATAACGGCCTCGACCAGGTCGAACATCAGGCCACGGTCCGCCAGCCCAAGCATGTCGACGACGGCGCTTTCCGTTACCGCTCCATCGGCCTGGGCGATCGCCTGGTCCAGGATCGAAAGCCCGTCGCGCACCGAGCCGTCGGCCGCGCGGGCGATCTGCTCCAGGGCGCCGGGTTCGACAGTCACCCCCTCCTGCGTCGAAATCCGCTCGAAATGCCGCGCCAGTTCGGCAATCCGCACCCGGCGCAGGTCGAAGCGCTGGCAACGCGACAGCACGGTGATCGGCACTTTGCGCAGCTCGGTCGTGGCGAACACGAACTTCACATGCGGCGGCGGTTCCTCCAGCGTTTTCAGCAGCGCGTTGAAGGCGCTGTTGCTCAGCATGTGGACCTCGTCGATGACGAAGACCTTGGTGCGGGCCTGCATCGGGCGAAACCGGGTCGCCTCGATGAGCTCGCGGATATCGCCCACGCCGGTGCGGCTGGCGGCGTCCATTTCGACCACGTCGGGGTGGCGGTCGGCGAGGATGGCGATGCAATTGTCGCAGACGCCGCAGGGATCGGCCGTCGGGCCTCCCGTGCCATCGGGGCCGACGCAGTTCAGGGCGCGAGCGATGATGCGGGCGGTGGTGGTTTTGCCGACGCCCCGGACCCCGGTCAGCATGAAGGCATGGGCGACTCGGCCGATGGCGAAGGCGTTGCGCAGGATGCGCACCATCGCCTCCTGTCCGATCAGGTCGTCAAAACTGGTCGGCCGGTACTTCCGCGCCAGGACCCGGTAGGGGGTGACGGCCTCCGGTGCTGGCAACGCGACCGGCAAGGCATCGCCGAACAACCCTGGCCCCTCGGGCACGGGCGGTCGCTGGTCGTCCCGCGGGGAACCTTCCAGGCTTTGGTCTTCCGGAGCGGGGTCGTCCTGGAACAGGCCGGACATTCGGGGGCGCTTACCTGGCGGCCGCCCCCGCCCTGATAGGGGCAGGCTCGGCATGAAAGAGAAGGTGGGAGGCCGACAAACGACCCGAGCGGTGACCCGTTGCGGCTGCTTCCTTCCGGACCTGACCGAGTTGGCGAGGCGCCCGTCCACCGCCGACCTCCCAGCGTTGCATATCACGCCTGAGGGGGGTGGCGGCAAGCCCACCGAACAAGCGGCATGGCTGGTGGTGTTCGCTGGAATACCGATGCGCTGCCGCCGGCGGCCCCCGTCAACGCGAGCGGCTCGGCGGTCCCTGCTTGATGTCGGCTGGATTCAGGCAGCCGCTTCGGAAACGGCCCTCGATGGGGATGGCCCGGTCAGAGGCTGGATTGCCCTCGAACAAGTGGCGAGGCCGCGACAGGCCGGGCGAAGCGACTGGTCAAATAGAGCTCGCGCGCCAGGCGCTTGACGTCGGCCAGCGTTGGCCAGATCGATCCATCCAGATCGTCCAGCCGGATGTCCGTGGCAATGAACCGATAGCCGCGGTCCAGGCGAACGGCGGCACCAACAAAAGCTCCATCAACATCGATAACGTGGCTCTGCAACATAGCGGGGTCCTTTCGGGACCGAGGGTCAGGGGTTTAGGCGGCGGCCGATGCGGCGGGGACTATTTGCGATTCTCCTGACACCAGATCCAATGAACTGGACCACAGGAGCATATTTTTCTTCCTATACGCAATATACGGTCGCGAGAAAGATTTTTCTTCTATAAAATGGATATTGGCGATGGATGCCGCTTCCTCAGCACGGTTTGCAAGCAACGGCTTGACGTGGCGGCTTGTCCCTCGGGCCGGGCGCTGCTCCTATCCGCCCGACGGAACCAGGGGGAAACCGGGTGGACAACCAGACCAGGCACGTCGTGATAGCCGGAGCCGGCCATGCCGGGGGTGCGGCGGCGGCCATGCTGCGTCAGCTTGGCTGGCCCGGCGCAATCACCCTGGTCGGCGAGGAGCCGATCCCGCCGTATCAGCGCCCGCCATTGTCGAAGGCTTGGCTGAAAGGTGAGGCAACCGCGGAAAGTCTGGCCTTGCGACCCGCCCATTTTTACGCCGACGCCTCGATCGACCTGCGCACCCAGACCCGCGTCGTTGGAATCGATCGCGCGGCGCACAGTGTCGCTCTCTCGGACGGTGGCACGTTACATTACGACGTGCTGATCCTGGCACTGGGCGCGCGCGCCCGCCGCCTGCCGCTGCCGGGTGCGGACCTGTCCGGCGTGCTCGAACTGCGCTCCGCCGCCGACGCCGACCGGCTGAAGGCAGCGCTTCGCCCGGGGGTCCGGCTCGCGGTGATCGGCGGCGGCTATATCGGGCTGGAGGCGGCGGCCTCGGCGCGCGCCCTCGGTGCCGATGTCATCATCATCGAGCGGGAAGCCCGGGTACTGGCCCGCGTCGCCTGCCCGATCCTGTCCGACTTCTTCGACGGCGCGCATCGCGCGCACGGGGTCGCCATCGAACTCGACGCAGGGGTGGCGGCGCTGGAGGGAGCAGGTGGCCATATCACCGGCGTGCGACTGGATGACGGGCGGATCATCGCCTGCGACGTGGCGTTGATTGGCGTGGGCGCGGTGGCGAACGACGAACTGGCGCGGGAGGCCGGACTGACCTGCGACAACGGGATTGTCGTCGATGCCGCGGCAAGGACCGACGATCCGGACATCTTCGCGATCGGCGACTGCACCCGCCGGCCATTGCCGCTTTATGAGCGCGTGGGGCGGCTGGAAAGCGTTCCTAACGCCCTGGAACAGGCCAAACAGGCCGCCTCGGCGATCTGCGGCAAGCCCTCGCCGGCGCCCGAAGTGCCCTGGTTCTGGTCGGACCAGTACGACTTGCGTCTGCAGATTGCCGGGCTACCGTTCGACGCCACCGAGATCGTCATTCGTGGTGATGTGAAAGGTGGAAAATTTGCCCTGTTCCATCTCACCGCCGACGGCACGGTGCAGGCGGTGGAAGCCGTCAACGCCGCGCCGGAATTCATGGGCGGACGGCGCATCATCGCCCGCCGAAAACGGCTGACTCGCGCGCGGATCGAGGATATGTCACTGTCGATGCAGGAACTCGCCGCCTGACCAGCGACGGGAAAAGGGAACGTGAATGCCAAAAATAACCTATATCGAACACGATGGGACAGAACACCCGGTCGAGGTGCCGGTCGGCCGATCGGTCATGCAGGGCGCGATCGACAATAACGTTCCGGGCATCGATGCCGATTGCGGCGGTGAGTGCGCCTGCGCCACCTGCCACGTCTACATAGACGCCGCCTGGCTCGATCGGGTTGGCCTGCCGCCGGCGGGATCGCAGGAAGCCAGTATGCTGAGCTTTGCCGCCGTCACCCAACCGGATTCCCGCCTGTCCTGCCAGATCAGCGTGATCCCCGAGCTGGACGGTCTGATCGTGCGGATGCCGGAAGGACAGCACTGAAATACTGGTGCGTCAAATAAGCCCCGCAGAGGTAGCGACGCGACCAGGAAGAAAGCCAGACCAGGGAGAGATATAATGAATGCACCCGTGCACGTCGATCCAGCTTCGGATGCCTATTCCACGGCACTGGATCAGATCGACGTCAGCGATCCTAAATTGTATCAGCAGGACATCTATTACCCTTATTTCGAGCGGCTGCGGCGCGATGATCCGGTGCATTACCGCAAGGACGGCATGTACGGAACGTTCTGGTCGGTGACCAAGTTCAAGGACATCATGCACGTCGAGACCCACCCGGAAATCTATTCTTCCGAGGCGAAGCTCGGAGGCATCAGCATCACCGACCGTCCGATGGAATTCCGCCGGTCAAGTTTCATTTCGATGGATCCACCTCGCCACGACGAGCAGCGCCGGGTGGTCAGCCCGATTGTCGCGCCGGCAAACCTCAACAACATGTCCGGCATCATCCGCGGGCGCGTCTGCAAGGTGCTGGACGGTCTGCCGCGTGGCGAAACGTTCGACTGGGTGAAGCGGGTGTCGATCGAGCTGACGACACTGATGCTGACTACGCTGTTCGATTTTCCCGAGGAAGAGCGCCACAAGCTGACCTACTGGTCCGACTGCGCCGTGGCGGACGTGAACGCCGGCGGCATCGTGGACTCGGAAGAGAAGCGGCTGGAAATTCTCGCGGAGATGCTGAGCCGGTTCACCGCGATCTGGCACGAACGCGCCGCGCGTCCGGGTGGCTTCGACCTGATCTCGATGCTCGCGCACGGCGAGGCGACAAAGAATCTGGTCGATGACCCGGCGGAATATCTCGGCAATCTGACGCTGCTGATCGTCGGCGGCAACGATACGACGCGCAACTCCATGAGCGGCGGCCTGTGGGCGTTGTGCAAGCATCCCGGCGAATACCAGAAACTGCGGGACAACCCGGGATTGATCCCCACCATGGTGCCGGAGATCATTCGCTGGCAGTCGCCGGTCGTGCATATGCGGCGAACCGCGCTGGCAGACGCCGAGCTTGGCGGCAAGCAGGTCCGCAAGGGCGACAAGGTGGTGATGTGGTACGTCTCAGGCAACCGGGACGAGGAAGCGATTGACCGGCCGAACGACTTCATCATCGACCGGGCGCGTTCGCGGCATCATCTTTCGTTCGGTTTCGGCGTGCATCGCTGCGTCGGCAATCGCCTGGCGGAGATGCAGCTCATCATCCTGTGGGAGGAGATCATGAAACGTTTCCCCCGTATCGAGTTGGTTGAAGAGCCGAAGCGCATCTACTCCAATTTCATTCACGGGATCACCGAGATGAAGGTACGAATCCCAGCATAGTATCCACGGTGACTGGTCCGGAGCGGAATCAGGGAGACTGGAACAGAATCTCCTGCGCTCCTGACCAGAGCACGAGCTTGCCCAGGGGCAGCAGGTTTTCGTTGCCTTCGACGATGGTGAGGAAGTGGTTGCCGGCCAGTTGACCCATCTTGCTGGCGAACTGGACGCCGCCGTAAGCCAGCAGGATTTCCGTCTCGCTGATCCCGCCGGGATACAACAGCAATTGTCCGGGGGCCGGATAGCTGGTGTGGTTCTCGAACGGCAGTCCCAGATCGAGATCGCCGAGGGGAATCCAACACCCCTCGCCGCTCCAGCGTACGTGGATGATACGCTCCCGGTACGGCAGCAGGGAGCGGAATTTCGCGCAGGTCTTCGGCGCGTCGACGTCCTCGAAGCGCGCCTTGAACCGGTATGGGCCGGCAATGATTTCGATCAGGTTCATCTGCATCCATCTTTCCCAGTGTGATCCCCGGCGAAGCGTGCCCCCGCCTTCGCAGGGGTTCCGCAGGGACAAGCCCTTGGCGGAGGCCGAGGGGCGGGAGAACTATGTCGCGGGTGGCCGATCTTCGCCAGTAGACCGATAGATGACGCGCCGGCCCGCCGCATGAGCGGGCGGTGGGAAAACGTCGGTTTGAAATGCTTCGGACGGCGCCGTGCCAGCCCCGCCATCGATCCGAACAAGCAACCTATTGCGCAGATTTTTGAGGTTTTCCCGGCATTGACGCCCAAAATGTTTTGTGGCTAAAATCGAGACTTCGTGATCCAGTCACCGCCTAACCAAACTCAGCTAAGGAACTCGTGTGCAGGGATGAGGTAAGGTTAGTCGTGTCAAGCTTTCGATGCCTGTTTTTCGCTCTATTGGCTTTGGCCGCAATAAAGCCGACGGACGCCGAGGAGGTGTTTTCTCCCGGGCAGAAGACAGCCATCGAGGCTATCGTCCATGATTACTACCTGAACCATCCAGACGCTTTTATTGAGGCGATCCAAAAGGCACAAAGCGTGGCTCGTGCTTCCGGAGACCCCTCGGCACGGGCGACCATCGCGAAACGGCGAAACGATCTGTTTGCCGATGCACGGACGCCGGTCGTCGGCAATACAGTCGGCGATATAACGGTGGTCGAGTTCTTCGACTACCGATGTCCGTACTGCAAGCGCGGACACCCCAACATTCTGGCCTTGATCAAGGAGGATCCAGGCGTGCGCATCGTCTATAAGGACCTGCCCGTGCTTGGACCAGACTCGGCGTTCGCTGCCCGTGCCGCACTCGCAGCCTCGCTGCAGGGTGGTTACCAGCGCCTGCATGACGCGCTGCTTGAGAGCACAGGTCCATTGACCAACGATGCCGTTATGGCGCTCGCCGATGCGGCGGGCCTGAATAAAGAGCGGCTAGCACAGGACATGAGCGCTCTCGAAGTCGAGGGAGCTCTGGCACGAAATGCCGAACTCGCGAATGCCCTCGGAATCCACGGAACCCCATCATACGTCGTCGAAGACACGCTCGTTCCAGGCGCCATCGAACCGGCGGCGATGCGAAAGCTGATTGCGGCCCGCCGAGAGGCTATGCGCGCCCAGCCAAAACCGACCGCGGCCAGCGAGGGAATGAAGAACTAGCCCAGGAGCGCTCTGTCTTCGACACCAAGCAAGT
>CAVWVL010000006.1:0-236686 GCA_963758415.1 uncultured Alphaproteobacteria bacterium
TGGTCAGGATAGCTCACGTTGACCTCCAGCAGGAAACAGTGGAGCTGCGCCTCGGGCAGCGGATAGGTGCCCTCCTGCTCGATCGGGTTCTGCGTCGCCAGCACATGAAACGGCCGCGGCAACGGGATGCTCGACGCCGCTGACCGCCACCCGTTGCTCCTGCATGGCCTGCAGCAGCGCTGACTGCGTGCGCGGACTGGCTCGGTTGATCTCGTCCGCCATCAGCAACTGGCAGAACACCGGCCCCGGGACGAAGCGAAAGGCACGGCGCCCCTCGGTCTCATCCAGCACCTCGCTGCCGACGATGTCGGCCGGCATCAGGTCCGGCGTAGAACTGAATCCGCTTGGTCGCCATGCCAAGCACCACGCCGAGGGTCTCCACCAGCCGGCTCTTGCCCAGGCCGGGAACCCCCACCAGCAGGACGTGGCCACCCGACAGCAGTGTGATCAGGGTCTGATCGACGACGTCGCCCTGGCCGAAGATGACATGGCCAATGGCGGTGCGAACCTGAGCGATGCGGGCACCAAGCGCCTCGGCCGCCGCGAGAACGGCATTGGGGTCATCGAAGCCTGAGCCATGCCGATCATTGGAAAAACCCTGTGGCGTTGCAGCCATACCGCCTGACATTACAAATTGCGCCCTCTGCGATTGTGTGCCGTTGAGCATATAGGCCCCTTTTGCCAAAGGAGGGTGCCTATATCTTTTGTGTTCGAGGAAATCCGGCTTCCAGTGGAGATGCATACGTGAACGACACTGGCGTGCCCAACATTATCGCCGCCTCGCAGGTTTCCGGACCCTCACCTGCTGCTTCGCCAAAGCGTCTCGGTGGAGCGGACGGAGCAGCCGTCCACGGTTGTCCGCCGCCGGCTCAGGCATCGAGCGGCTGCTTGCAGACAGCCAGGGCATCCTACTTGAACGCCGGCGACGCGCTGGAGCATCCCGAGCAGGGATGCGCGCGAGGGCGCCCGGCGCGCCCGCCCGCCGAGTGTGGGAATTTACCGTTCGTGATCCGGCGAGACGGCACCTGGCTTTACCGAGGCACGCCGATCAACCGGAAGGAGCTGGTGTGCCTCTTCGCCAGCGTGCTGCGGCGCGAGGAAGACGGGAGCTGGTGGCTGCAGACCCCGGCGGAGCGTGGCCGGATCGAAGTCGAGGACGCCCCGTTCGTCGCCGTCGAGCTGGACTGGGCGGGCGAGGGCCAACATCGGTTCTCTCCTTCCGCACCAACGTTGACGAGATCGTCACCGCCGGACCCGAGCATCCGATCCGGATTTCCCACGACATCATCACCTGTGAGCCAACCCCTTACATCCTGATCCGGCCCGGTGCCGCCGGCCACCTTGGCGTCGAGGCGCGCATCAACCGAGCCACCTACTACGAACTCGTCGCCCTCGCCGTCCCGCGATGGTTGGCAGCCGCCGTGTTCTTGGCGTGTGGAGCCAGGGCCAGTTCTTTTCCCTGGGCGATTTGCCCCCCGGCGAGGGGTGACCCCGGCGGAATTGCGCACGCGGCTGGTGCGGATCGCCCAGTCCGGCAAATCAGCCACCGAGCACGGCGACGACGCGCCAGCATCCACCCCGTCGGCATCAACCCTGTCGGCATCCTTCCATCCGGCGGCATCCACCCACCAGGCCACCGAGGACCCAGGCGCCTGAAACCAGCCGCGGTGCTGGTGCCCGTGGTCATGGGCGACAAGCCCGGCATCCTGCTGACCAAAAGGACCTCCCACTTGGCCCAGCATGCCGGACAGATCAGCTTTCCCGGAGGCCGCATCGATCCCGAGGACAACGGTCCGGAAGCCGCGGCGCTGCGGGAAGCCTGGGAGGAGATCGGACTACCGGCCGGGTCGGTTGACGTTCTCGGACGCATGCGAAACTACGTCACTGGCACCGGCTACCGGATCACGCCCGTCCTCGGCCTGGTCCCGCCCGAACTCGTGTTCACGCTTTCACCGCACGAGGTGGATGCGGTGTTCGAGCTTCCGCTCGACGTCGTGCTCGACCCGGACGCGCCGAGGCGCCAGCGGCAGCACGTCCAGGGGACTTGGCGGGAGTACTGGGTCTGGCCGCATCCGGAACATTTCATCTGGGGCGCCACCGCCGCGATCCTCGCGGACCTGGCGAAGCATCTGCGGGGCGACTGAAACGCGAAAGGATGACTCGATGCGCTTCTCGTTAACAGTTGCCGGTGTCGTGATGGCGATGCTGGGTGATTCTGGGTACTTCGTTACTCGGAGGCGAGGCGTCGGCCCAGACCCGGATCGACTTGATCAGTACCAATTTCCGCTGGCTCGGCCCGGACGACAAGATCGTTGTCGAACGCTACGACGATCCGCGGGTGCAGAACGTCTCGTGTTATCTTTCCCGCGCCGAAACCGGCGGGATCAAGGGAGGAATCGGCCTCGCCGAGGACCCAGCCGTTCTCCGTGGCATGCCGTGCGGTCGGACCCGTCACCATGCCGAGTGCCCTGCCGAAAAGCGAGGTCATCGCGTTTTCCAGCGCCTCGCTGTTCTTCAAGACGTTTCAGATCCACCGCGCGTTGGATGCGGAGAAGCATGTGCTGGTCTACACCGTTGTCAGCATGAAACTAATCAACGGCTCGCCCTTCAACAGCATCAGCGTGGTGCCCACCGACGTGCCGTAGTGGTATCGGCCCACTTTGAAGCTGACACAGGGGCGCCGCTTACGACACGGGAGTGGACGCTAGCCCAGTGCTTCGGCGAGCAGTTCCAGGGCGCGGATGCCGAACGCCCGCATGTTGGCGATGCGATCCGCACTGGCGGTTTCCAGGGTGATCGCCTTTGAAAATCCCGCGCCGGTGACGGCTATGCAGGTGTGCCCGGCCTTGTCGCCATAGCGATTGCCGGTCGGACCAGTGGCTCCCGTCTCACCTAATCCCCAGGATGCGTCGAGGCGGGCGCGCACAGTGTCAGCCAGCAACAGCGCGTAGGGTTCGGTGGAGGCGCGCTCGATCGGCGCTGGCAACGGATTGCCGATGTCGAGGAACCCCTTGCGGGCGTGCGCCGTGTAAATCACGCCGCCGCCGCGGAAATAGGCCGAGGCGCCGCCGATCGACAGCAGGGCGGCGGAGATCAAACCGCCAGTGGACGATTCGGCGATCGCGATCGTCTCGCCACGTTGTTTCAGGCGGGCGCCGATCTTTTCCGCCAGCGGCAGCAGGCTGTCCATCGATGTTTCCCTCCTTAACTGGGCGCCGGCCAGCATCGAGACGGATCATCGCCTGCCTGGCACGCCTTGTCTATTTGGGGCGCCCGATGACGTCGGCTCAGACCGCCCTGACCAGCGGCAGCTTGGTCCCCGCAACCCGCCGCTCGGCCAGCACTTCGCCACGGAACCGGAACAGCTTGGCCGGGCGGCCGCCGGCTTCAGTTGCTACCTCTCCGGTTTCCTCGACCAGGTCCTGCTGGTCAATCAGGCGACGAAAATTCTGCTTGTGCAACAGGCGGCCGGCCAGCGCCTCGACCGTCCGTTGCAACTGCAACAGTGTAAACGACGGTGGCATCAATTCGAAAACCACTGGCCGGTACTTGATCTTGGCGCGCAGTCTGGCGATGCCGGTGGCCAGGATGCGACGGTGGTCATGCTGCATGGGTCACCAAGGGCGGATCGGACCGGTTCCGAAAGAATATTCGCCGGGGCGCGGGACTCGGCCACCAGGCATGCCTCCCACAGCAGTTCATATCGCTGCAGCACCAGTTCCTCATTCCACTTCTGACCGAGCAGGCCGAAGTTGATTGCGACACGCCGGCGCCGGTTGCGCGCGGTGGCTGAGTCGTCGGCATTCTCCGCCCACTCCAGCAGCGGAGCCGTCAGCAGACCTTCGGACAGGATGGTGTTGGAACCGCGGAAGTCCTCCCACGGGGAAAGCGGTACCACGGTTCCCAGGCGGCATTGCCGCGCCTCGCCGTGGACACTTCGCGGGTCAGTCCCAGATAGCTGACGGAAACGACGCGTCCGGTGGCCTCCTTTTTCCGGTCCAGATCGGCGAAGGTGTAAAGCTGTTCGACATAGCCAAGCGGGTGGTGCGTCTGGGTTCCCACCCAGGATCGCAAGCCGGCCTGGAGCGAGCGGTGCGACGCCTCGAAGGGGCCGGACGGCAGTGCCTCGCCGTCGTCGATGGTCAGGACGCGCGGCTGCCCATCGGTCACCGCAACGATGACCGCGGTCAGTTCCGCGGCAACCGCCGCGCTGTCGATGTCGCTGAACTGTCGATGCACGGGGGCTGTTGTCGCACAGCGGCGGTTGATTCGGCTACCGCCATATCCGGGCGCGGCGAATGCGGCTTGACATCCTTATACTCACTGCTAGCATAAGCTCATTAATGCTCGTAAAGAGCATTAGAACAGGAGGATGACGATGGCTGCCACTGCCCTGCTGGAACGCACCGCTCCGCTCTATGACCGAGTCAAGTCATTGATCCCGTCCATCGAATGGCCGGTTTTCGCTGACGATATCGACGCCATCCTGAGGCTAAAGCGGCAACGCAACGCAGTCATCCTCGCGCACAACTACATGACGCCGGAGATTTTCCACTGCGTGGCGGACATCGTGGGGGACAGCCTGGCGCTGGCGCGCGAGGCAATGACCGCCGACGCGGATGTCATCGTGCTGGCCGGAGTGCATTTCATGGCCGAGACGGCGAAGCTGCTCAATCCGCGCAAGACGGTGCTGATACCGGACAGCCGAGCGGGGTGTTCGCTGGCGTCGTCGATCACGGCGGCGGATGTGAGGCTGATGCGGGAACGCCATCCTGGCGTGCCGGTGGTGACGTATGTCAACTCCTCAGCGGCGGTGAAGGCGGAGTCCGACATTTGCTGCACCTCGGGCAACGCGCGGAAGATCGTCGAGTCGCTCGGCACCGACAGCGTGATCATGCTGCCGGACGAGTACCTGGCGCGGAACATCGCCGCCCAGACACATGTCAGGATCATCGCCTGGGCGGGGCACTGCGAAGTGCATGAGCGCTTCACGGCGGCCGAGGTGCGGGCCTTGCGCACCGACTATCCGGGCGTGGTGATCCTGGCGCATCCGGAATGTCCGCCGGAGGTTGTCGCCGAAGCCGACTATACCGGGTCGACCGCCGACATGTCGGGCTATGTCGGGCGCGAGAAGCCGGCGCGGGTAGTGCTGCTGACGGAATGCTCGATGGCTGACAACGTGTCGGTGAACCATCCCGACGTGTCATTCGTGCGCCCGTGCAACCTGTGCCCGCACATGAAGCGCATCACCTTGCCGAAGATCCGGCATGCGCTGGAGACGTTGCAGGAGGAAGTGACGATCGACCCGGTGTTGGCCGAACGCGCGCGCGCCTCCGTCGAACGTATGCTGGCGGTGCGGTGAGGGGCGGGGCGATGATCATCTCTTCGCTGCCCCGGATCATGATCGAGCCGGCGGTGCGCGCGGCATTGCTCGAGGATCTGGGGCGCGCCGGCGACCTGACGACCGATGCGATCGTGCCGGCCGATTTGCTTACGCGTACGGCGCTGGTGGCACGTCAGGCCGGTGTGGTGGCTGGACTGGATTTCGCCGCGGCCGCCTTCCGGCTGATCGACCCCGCGATCGACGTGATCGTGGCGCTGCCCGACGGCAAGCGCATACGCCCGGGTGACGTCATCGCCACGGTCCACGGTCCGGCTCGCGGTATTCTCACCGCGGAACGAACAGCGTTGAATTTTCTCTGCCACCTCAGCGGCGTCGCCTCCGCCACGCGCGGAATTGCCGATGCCATTGCGGGAACACGGGCACAGGTCTGCTGCACCCGCAAGACGATGCCGGGCTGCGGTTCGCACAGAAATACGCAGTGCGGGTGGGCGGCGGGTCGAACCACCGCTTTGGCCTGGATGACGCCGTGTTGATCAAGGACAACCATGTCGCCATAGCCGGGGGGGTGCGCTCCGCGGTCGAGCGGGCGCGGGCAGGCGTCGGTCATCTGGTGAAGATCGAACTGGAGGTCGATACGCTGGAACAATTGCGTGAAGCTTTGATGCTCAAGGTCGACGCCGTGCTGCTGGACAACATGGATCCGGACGTGCTGCGGCAGGCGGTGGGGATGGTGGATGGCAGGGCAATAACCGAGGCCTCCGGCCGCATTCGTCCGGAAACCGCGCCGGCGATCGCGGCCAGCGGAGTGGATCTGCTGTCGGTGGGATGGCTGACGCACAGCGCGACGGTGCTGGATATCGGGCTGGATCATCTGGGCTGACCCCCGCAGCAACCGCCGTCGCTCGACCAAGGGTACCAATGAGTTAGTTGGAACGACGGCACGGAGAAAAAACGCGGATTTTGAGGCAAGGTTGTTGTGCGCGGGTCGTTGCCCCGAGCGGCCACCGCCTGTAGCGTCCGTCCGGAATCAAAAAGACGGAAACCGGTCTGCTCATGCTCGTCCGCTCGTTTCTGGCCGCCGTGGCGCCTGTCGTTGCGCTTCTCGCGGCCGTGCCATCAGTGTTTGCCGCCTCGAACGATCTGACGATCGTCACGCGCGACCATTCGCTGCAACGAGCGATCGAATCAGCCTACGTGCAGCCGTTCAGCGCGCTCACCGAGTTTCCGGTCCAGCAAGAAGCGTGGGATGGTGGGATCGATGTCCTGCGCGCTCACGCGAAGGCCGCGGACAACACCTGGTCGCTGGTTCTGGTCGATCCGGATGAGCTTACCACCGGTTGCGCGGAGGGCCTGGTCGAGAAGCTGGACTGGTCGACGATCGGCGGCAAGGACCACTACGTGCAGCAGGCGGTCAGCGATTGCGGCGTGGGTGCGATGATCTCGAACACCGTCCTCGCGTGGGATCGAGACAAGTTTCCTGTCACCCCGACCTGGGCGGATTTCTGGGATGTGGCGAAATATCCCGGCAAGCGGGGCTTGCATAAAGGCGTCCGCGGCAACCTGGAGATCGCACTCCTCGCCGACGGTGTGGCTCCGGGCGACGTCTACAAGACCCTCGGCTCCAATGACGGGGTAGAGCGCGCTTTCCGCAAGCTGGATCAGCTCAAGCCTTATATCGTCTGGTGGGGGGCCGACGCCGAGGCGGCGCACGTGCTGTCATCGGGCGATGTGCTGATGACCAGCGCCCCGAGCGGACAGATCGTCACCGCCGCCCAGGCGGAGCACCGTAATTTCGGCGTCCAGTTCGCATCGAGCCTGTTCGAGGTGCTGAGCTGGGCGATCATCAAGGGTAGCCCGGCGCTGCGAACGGCGCAGCAATTCCTGTATTTTACCGGGTTGCCGGCGGTCCAGGTCAGACTGCTGCACATTGGCGGGGAATCCGGTCTGGCGAAGGGGCTGAATGACGGGCTGCCGCCGGAGCTGCTGGCCTTGTCAGCCAGCAATCCGGCGAACCTGAGCGGCGCGCTGCGCAGCGATGTCGGGTTCTGGCACGACAATCTGACCAAGTTGCGTCAGCGATTTGATGGCTGGCTGGAACATTAGCCGGCGATCAGATTGCGTCGCGATCTAGTGATTGCATACTTGGGTCTTGGCGCGGCTCGAGTCGGGATGCGATAAGCCGCCGCGATGCGCGTCCTTTATCATCTGCCGCTTTCGCCGTACGCTCGCAAGGTGCGGCTCGTGCTGTCGGAAAAGCGGCTGCCCTACGAGCTTCGGCTGGAAAAAGTCTGGGAGCGGCGGCCGGAATACCTGGAGATGAACGCGGCGGGGACCGTGCCGACCCTGGTCGAGGATAACGGCCTGGTGGTGCCGGATTCGACCGTGATATGCGAGTATCTGGACGAGGCTTATCCCGACACGGGGCTGCTCGGCCGCACCCTGGCGGAGCGGATCGAGGTGCGCCGGCTGGCCGCCTGGTTTGACGGCAAGTTCGCGGCGGAGGTCACCGGCAACCTGTATGGCGAGAAGCACCTGCGGCGCCTGACCGGGCGGGGCAATCCAGACCCGGCGGCGATCCGTACCGGCTATGCCGCGGTGCGTTACCATCTGGATTACATCGGCTGGCTAGCGGAAACCCGGAAATGGCTCGCCGGCAGTATGCTGTCACTGGCCGATTTCGCCGCCGCGGCGCATTTGTCGACGCTGGATTTTCTTGGCGAGGTTGACTGGGCGGTCTCGGCGCCGGCCAAGGAGTGGTACGCGCGGATGAAATCCCGGCCAAGCTTCAGGGGTGTGCTGGCCGACCGGGTACCGGGAGTGTCCGCGGCGGCGCACTACGCCGACCTGGATTTCTAGCCTGCGGCCGCGCCTTGGGGCGACGCTGGGCCAGCCCCAAGGTTCGTGATCCGCGGATCGGCTTCCTTTCGCTACACACCCTTCGGTGGCGTGTCCGAGAACGGCAGGGACCGCAGACGCCTGCCGGTCGCGGCGAAGATCGCATTGGAGATAGCCGGCGCGACCGCGGGCACGCCAGGTTCGCCCACACCGCTCGGCGGCGCGTCCGAGGCAACGATGTGCACGTTGATCTTCGGCATGTCGCTGATCCGCAATGGCTCGTAGTCATGGAAATTGGACTGGTCCACCACGCCGTCTGTCAGCGTGACCTTGTCACGCAGGGCGGTGCCCAGCGCGTAGCCGATGCCCCCCTCCATCTGGGCGACGATGATGTCGGGGTTGATGGCGATGCCGCAGTCGACCGCGCAAACGATCTTGTCCACCTTGAAACTACCGTCGTCGGCAACGGTCACCTCCGCCGCCTGGGCGACGAAGCTGTGGAAGGATTCGTGAACCGCGATGCCGAGTCCGCGACCCTTCGGCAGCGATGTCCCCCAACCCGCCTGTTCGGCGGCAAGCTTCAGCACCGCGGCGTGGCGCGGATGTCCCTCGAGCAACGCAAGTCGGTACGCAACCGGATCCTTGCCGGCAGCACGCGCCAGATCGTCGATCATGACCTCGACGACCTGGGCCGTGTGGGTATGGCCGACCGAGCGCCACCATAGAACCGGCACGGGCGCCCGCACCGGATGCACCGCGATGGCGATATTCGGCACCGCGTACGGCATGTCCGGGATGCCTTCGATCGACATGAAATCGATACCGTTGCGAACCGTGAAGGCCTCGAACAGCGTGCCCTCGGTGATCTGCTGCGCGACGATGTGGTGATCCCAGGCAACGATCGCACCACTTCGGTCGATCCCCGCGCGCACCTTGTGATACACCATGGGCCGGTAGTAGCCGCCCTTGATGTCGTCCTCCCGGGTCCAGACCAGATGGACCGGCCGCTGAACGCCCGACGCCTTCGCGATCGCCACCGCCTCGACAAAGTAGTCGGCACTGGGCGTCGCGCGCCGGCCGAACGAGCCACCGGCGTAAAGCGTGTTGATCTTCACCTGTTCCGGCTTGATGCCTAGGAACGCCGCTACCGAAGCCTGCTCAACAGTCTGAAACTGCGAGCCGGCCCAGATTTCGCAGCCGTCGGAGGTCAGCTCGACCACGCAGTTGAGTGGCTCCATCGGAGCATGAGCGAGATAAGGAAACTCGAACTCAGCCTCGATTACTTTGTCGGCCGAAGCCAAAGCTTTCGCCACGTCGCCCCGAAAGACGGCCGGCAGACCGGCTTCATGCGCCCGCCGCTTGTAATCAGCCAGGATGTCCGCGCTCGACCGTGTCTCGGCCTTGGCGAAATCCCACTCGACCCTCAGCGCGTCGCGACCCTGTTTCGCCGCCCAGGTGTTGGTGGCCAGAACGGCGACGCCCATCGGCACCTGAACGACGTCGACCACCCCCGCCATCGCCCTGGTCGCACTGGCATCAACCGATTTCACGGTTCCCCCGAACTTCGGAGCGCGAGCGAGCACGGCATAGACCATGTCCGGTCGTTTCACATCCATGGCGTAAATCGTCTTGCCGGTGATCTTGTCCGGGGTGTCGAGCCGCCGCACCCCGCGTGACCCGATCAGGCGGAAGTTCCTGGGATCCTTTAGCGCCGGATTTTGCGGCACCGGCAACTGGGCCGCCGCCGCAGTGAACGCTCCGAAACCAGCGGTCCGATTGGACGGCTTGTGCGCTATGACCCCGGCCTCGACAGTGATCTCGGACACCGGCACGTTCCATTCAGCCGCCGCGGCCGTCACCAGCATAGCTCGCGCCGCCGCCGCCGCTAGTCGAAGTTGCATCCAGGAATTGGCGATCGACGTCGAGCCACCGGTGCCCTGCATGCCGAAAGCCAGATTGGCGTAAAGTGCTGTGTTGGCTGGCGCGAATTCGGCCCGCATCTGCCCCCAGTCGGCATCGAGTTCCTCGGCGACGATCGTGGTGAGGCCAGTCGTCACCCCCTGCCCCTTGTCGAGATGCTTGATGATGACGGTGACCGTGTCGTCGGGCGCGATCCGGATAAAGGCGTTGGGCATGGGCACGAGCTTCGGCGCGGCCGGTGCGTCCTCCGCGTAAGCCGGCACGGGGATATGGGTCGCGATCAGCAGCGCCCCGCCGAGTGCGGCAGAGTTCTTGAGCAAATCACGACGGGTGGGGCGCGCCGATTGCCGTGGGAGAATGTCCGTGATCATGGCTCAGGCCCTCATCGTCGCGGCGGCTTCGTGGATGGCGGCACGGATGCGCACATAAGTCGCGCAGCGGCAGACATTGCCGTTCATCGCATCATCAATATCCGCGTCGCTCGGCGAATGATTCTGGCTAACGAGCGCCACCGCGCTCATGATCTGGCCGGACTGACAGTAGCCGCACTGGACCACGTCCAGATTTCGCCATGCGGCGTGCACGGCGTCCGAAGCCTTGCCCGTAACCCCCTCAATCGTGGTGATTTTGGCCGCGCCGACAACGGAAACCGGCGTTATGCAGGACCGCGCCGGGACGCCATCGATGTGCACGGTGCAGGCGCCGCACAGCCCGGCTCCGCAGCCAAATTTCGTGCCGGTCATTCGTAGCACGTCGCGCAAGGCCCAAAGCAGCGGCATCTCCGGATCGGCATCGACTGGACGGACGGTGCCATTGACTGTGATATTGATCATCAGCGACGCTCCCGAACTGTGGCTGTAAAGCGCTCTCGGAGGCGAGGCGGTGAGCCGCCCCGGTGCTTCTTCGTAGCGAACCGGACAACAGAAGTCCTGCGCGACTAAGCTGTCAACTACTCGTCGACGACTTGATGAGTTCAGTCGCGCACCCGCGGGCAGCGCGCTTGCGGGACCCGCGCCGGCGGGGTCAGTCGGCCAATGCCAGATCGCCGGTGTCCTTGGGTTCCCTGACGTGCTCCAGGACATCGCCCAGCTTTTCAAGCAGATAGTCGGCATCGGCGGCGTCGACATACTCCTCCATGGTCAGCACCCGGGTGATCACGCGTGAGCGGTAACGCTCGAGATCGCGCGGGTTGCCATCGAAGCCGGTCTCATGGACCACGTCGATCGCGGCGCGGACGGCGTTGTAGAGAGATTCTGGCATGATCGCCTTGCGGTAAAGCGCGGCGAGGCCACGGCGTTTCGGCTCGTGGATCAGGATCTGTGCATTGGCGATCGGCACGTTGCCTTTGATCGCCATCGCCGCCTCGAAGAACGCAATGTCGCCGGTACAGAGAGCGCGCAGCATCAGGGTGGGCGTCAAACGGCCGTTATGGTGCATCTGCGCAACCATGCGCCGCAGGTCCTCGTTCGAGGAGCCCGTGCTCAGGTGCAGGATCTCCTGTTCGCGACAGCGCAGCACGATATCCGTCGCGACCCTCGGTGACAGCGCGTGCATCTTCACCAGATGTTCCTGGAACTCCTTGGAAACCAGTGTGACCAGGCGTTCGGACACGGTGATCGGCAACCTGTGGCGAAGCACCATGGCCTGCTTCACCCAGTCGTTCTCGGCGAACCGGGTGACCGCGCGGTTGAGGCTATCCTCGGCGATCCTCGCCGTGCCGTTTCCCATCACCACCACCACCGCCGGGGCAGCCGCGTGGGTGATGATCGCGTCGGCCACCGCCTCGCTCAGATTGGGCCGGCCGGCGATCGTCTCCTGCCTGATCGAGGAGCCGTGTCGGATGATCTCGGACAGGTCATCGTCCGTCAGCACCATGGACTCGGCCAGCAGGGGCAAGGCGACCGCATCGATATCGTTGGCCAGCCGTAGCGCGACGTCATGTGGCAGATGCCGCGATTGTCGCAGGCCGCTTGCCAGCGCGGCGCGAACCTTTTCCTCCACGTCGCGGGCGAGGAGACGCACGATGTCCTGGGCGATGGTGATTTCGCTCGGGGTCAACGCATTTCCCGCCAGATTCGCCGCGATTTCGTCGGCCAGGTCGGTGCGCAGGTCGGGCGAGGGCTCGGCCAGCAGCCGAGCGACGTCGGAGGGTGTCAGGGACATGGGCATGGCGAACCTCGGGGCGAAGGTTAATCGGAGCACATTGCCTGCTAGGCCTGAACGAAGGGTTAACGGCGGCCGGGTAATTCGGTCGGAAGACCGTTTTGTGGCGGATATCGGCGCGTGCTTGCGTTTGGGCCACTGGGCGGCTGGGTGCATCGGGTCGGTTGCAGGGTGGTCTGGCGCTGTTGCGCTTCGATGCACGGCACAAGGTTCTCAGCACGGGAAGGCGATCTCGCCGTATGGACATTATGTGGGTCGATCTCCTACCGTCTCAGTCTTCGACGCATCTCATACCGACGGGAGGGAGGAATGCCTGAACCTGATGGAAACGAGGAACAAGGCGTCCGCGAGGCCGCATACTTCATCTGGGAGCAAGAGGGACGCCCTGACGGCCGCGCGCAGACCCACTGGGTCCGTGCGGTCACTGAGGCGTCTGGAGACGTGCCCGACCGAACTCTCCCCGCCATGGATGACGAAGAGAAGATCCTGGCTGGCCGGCTCGATGCGAATATCCCCGCTTTGCTGACAAAGGATGTACCGGGCGGCTGATCCAGGCCCAGCGATGCACGAAGGCCTCCCATTGACCACCCCATGACCGGGTGCCGCGGGAGCTGCCCCTGACGGAGGGCGACATCATCGCACCTGGCGGTGATGGCCACTGGATCCGCCGCAGCCCCATATGTGGCACCTGCACGTCGATGATCAGCATCAGTCCCCGACAGGTCCGGGGCGCCCCCCGTGCTCCGCGGATGCCCGTTTTTACCCGGGACGCTGGCCTCTTGATCGCCGGGACGCAACCGGGTCAAACAGGGCGGAACAGGAGTACACCCTATGCTGGACCGGATCTTGCTGACCAATGACGACGGCATCGACGCGCCCGGCATGCAGGTGCTCGAGGAGATCGCCGCCCAGTTGGCTCGCGAAGTCTGGGTGGTGGCGCCCGAGCACGACCAAAGCGGCCAGTCCCATGCGATCAGCCTGCACCATGCGTTGCGCATGAGCGAGCGTGGCGAGCGTCGCTTCGGCGTCACCGGCACCCCGGGTGACTGTGCGGCGATGGGTCTGTGTCATCTGATGAAAGATACGCCGCCACAACTTGTGCTGTCCGGTGTGAACCGGGGGCTCAACCTGGGCATGGAGACGGTCTTTTCCGGCACCGTTGGGGGGGCCATGACGGCGATGATGCTTGGCGTGCCGGCCCTCGCGCTGAGCCAGGCGTTCTCGAACCGCGACAACGTGCCCTGGGACACGGCGCGCACTCTCGGTGTCGGGACGATCCGCCGGCTGCTGGCGATCGGCTGGAGCAAAAACGCAGTGCTGAACATTAATTTTCCGCCAATACCCGCCGCGGAGGCTGGTCAGATGACCCTGGCACGGCAAGGCGAGGGCATGGTGGCCGGCATGCATGTCGAGACCCGGACCGACCCGCGCGGGATGACCTATCACTGGCTGAATTTCCGCCGTGGCGAGATCGAGCAGGGGCCGGAGAGCGATTACAGCGCGCTGCGAGCCGGCAAGATCGTTATTACCCCGCTACGATACGACCGGACTGACGACGAGGCCTACGCCGAACTGGCCGGACACCTGCCGCGGTTCGGCGGATAAGCCGGGGACCGTCGTTCTCGTTGTGACGGGCCGCAGGCGAGGAGATGCCTTGCCTTCCTGGACGAAACAATATATATTCTCTGGTTAGAGAAATATTATGGCGATGCGATGCAGACCTATGAAAATGCCCTGTTCACGCCCACTGAGGCAGCGGTTCTGACGCGGCTCTCGGTCAAGGCCGTGAACAATGCCATCGACAGAAAGACCGTCCCGACCGTGGCCGGCAACCGTGCTGGATTTGCGACCAGACTGCTGGATTTGCGTGCCCTGATGTCGCTGGCACTGGAGCGCCGGCTGGTGGATCGCCTGGTGCCGGAAGCCCGTCGCGAAGTGTTCGATGCCGTGGCGGCCGCACCGCGCAATCGGGTCTCCCTGGAAGACGGGCTCCTCACCATCGATCCGCGCGAGCCTCGCCGGGAACTGGCGCGTTCACTGCGCACCCTGCGCCGTGCCCGCGATGCCGTCATGAGCGATCCTGACATCATGGGGGGCGATCCTGTGTTCCGGGGGACGCGCGTGCCCGTGCACTCGATCGCGGCGCTACTTGGGGGGGGCCAGACTGAAACCGAGCTGCTGCATGACTATCCGCGTCTCACGGCCGGGATGATTCGGGTGGCCGCGATCTATGCGGCGGCTTATCCGTTGCGGGGACGCCGCCGAGCGCAGCCGTGGCACGATCATCCGCCGATCCGGAGCACGCGCCGGAAGCTGGTGCCGATCGGGATGGAATGAGGTTTCTGATCGATGAGTGTTTGAGCATCGATCTGGTTTCAGTCGCCCGCCTGGCTGGCTATGAGGCTCAGCACGTTGCCCATGTCGGCATGGCCGGGTGGAAGGACTGGAACGTCCTGCGCCACGCCGCCGAATGCGACTTTGTGCTGGTCACCAACAACGCCGGCGATTTCCGCAGGCTCTACCGGACGCAACCGCTTCACGCCGGCCTGGTCATTATCATTCCGAACGTCAACGGTGCCGTGCAGCAGGCGCTTTCCCGCGGAGCAGTCGATGAGCTGGCCTAGCTTGGGGAACCGATCAATCGCGTCGTCGAAGTCGATATCGACGGTGATGATGTGACGTTCAATCTCTACGATATGCCCTGACTCGCGTGTCCCCAGAAAAACGCACGGCCCGCGCGCCAACTGCTTCTTCGTCGAAATACTTCCCGGAATGATGTTTCGTACCCCACGCTCGGCGCGAACGGCATCGCGCTGGGGACCAGCGACGCCATCAGCACAAGCCACGCTCCGCGGCGGCGATTATGCCGCGGGTCCGCAATGGGAGATACTGGCCAAAGCGCGCAATCTCGCGTCATCGCCCGGTGAAGGGATATTGGCAGTATCACGGGCGAAAGCTAATCCGAGATCTTTTGAACGTAAAGTTGATACAAGAGTGCACCAATGATTTTAACCTTTCGGCAATATATATTCGTGAATGCATCGATTGCGGTTTTGGGACAAAGAAGTGGGTCTATGCCGTGAGGCAACGCCTCCATCCACAAATAGTCGTCGAAGGCAATAAGCCCTCCGACCCTTAACAATCTGAAACTCAATAGAGCATCGCATAAAACATCTGGCGCTTGATGAGAGCCATCTATGTATATAAAATCGAAGTAATTCTGCTTATCAACCAACAGTTTGGCAAGCTCAATATCGCTAGAACCTTTGTGGCGATATAATTCAACTGGATTTGGCAGATTATCAGTGGCGACTTTAATGTTGTGTAGAAAGCGAGACTCAACCTCAGTCATATCTGTTTCGATAGAGCCGCCTTTCTTGTGCTCTAATGCACCTTCCCAAGTATCGATACAATGAATCTCCAATGGGAAGGAGTGGCTCAGCTTCTGAATCAAGTAGCAAATGCTGGCTCCTTCGTACGAGCCGACCTCCAATATTTTTGTCGGCTTTACTTGCGGTATGAATTGATCCCAATTATTGCGCGCGACCGAATCAAACCAATTATTTGTGAACTGAAATTCATTCATGCTTTTTCTTCTGATGTCAAACCATGTTAGCACTCGCCGACTGGGCGTGTGAAGAAAATTAATCCAGCCCAACCCTCACGACGACGTTTCGGTGAAGGTGGCACCATCAGACCCGGCGGTCTTTCTCGTCGAGAAACATACGGGCTCGGCCGGACGAACCTTACCCAGCCAGTTCCAGCACCGCATCCAGCAGCACCTGCGCACCCCGCGCCACCTGTTCCTGCGTCGAATACTCCCTGGGATTATGCGTGATCCCCCCTACGCTCGGCACGAACAGCATCGCACTCGGCACCAGGGGAGCCATCAGCACAGAGTCGTGCCCCGCCGCGGCGATCATATCGCGGGTCTGCAACTGGCGATCCCCCGCTTGCCGCCGCAGCAGCGCGCCAAGCTTCGCGTCGAACTCGATCGGGCCGAACGTCGCATAGGGGTCGACCTCGATGCGGACACCGCGGCGCTGCTCGATCTCCGACAGCGTCCGACGCAGCGTCGCCTCCATCGCTACGGCCTGCGCCGCCTCGTTGTGCCGCACGTCGCAATGCAGCCGAGTCAGGTGCGACACGTTGCCGCGCGCGTTCGGGATATTCTCGATCCACGTCGCGCTGGCGCGGCCGCCCGGTTCCGCCGACAAGGCGATCCGTTCCACCGCCAGGACGATCTCGGCCGCCGCCGCCAGACTGTCCCGCCGCCGGTTCATTTCCGTCGGCCCCACATGGCTCGGCTCGCCATGGACCGAAATCTGGAAATAGCGCGCCTGCATGGTGCCGACGACAATGCCGATATCCGCCCCGGTCGCCTCCATCACCGGCCCCTGCTCGATATGCAGTTCCAGCCAGGCGCTCCAGTCGCGTGGAGCGGGAACCATCTCGCCGGCCTGGCCCGAGTCCCGCAGCGCCTGCGCCACCGACACGCCGTCATCGTCGGTGATCGCCAGCGCGGCCCGCAGCGGCAATTCGCCCGCCGCCACCCGGCTGCCCATCATCGCCGGACGGAACCGGCTGCCTTCCTCGTTCGTCCAGTTGACCAGTTCCAGCGGCGCCCGCGTGCGGAGCCCGGCCTGGTCCAAGGTGCGGATCACCTCCAGCCCTGCCAGGACACCGGCGACCCCGTCGAAGCGGCCGCCGGTCGGCACCGTGTCGAGATGGCTGCCGAACGCCACCGCCGCGGCATCCGGGTCGGTGCCCGGCCGCCGCAGGAACATGTTGCCGATCGCATCCTGCTCGTACCGCAGGCCGAGCGGCTCGGACCATTGCAGAAAGAGCGTGCGGGCGGCTTTGTCCTCGGGGGACAGTGCCAGACGGCAACTGCCGTTCCCCGGCAGCGGACCGATTTCGGCCATCTCCATGATCGATTGCCACAAACGGTCGGCATTGATGGTCGGGATCATCGCGCGGCGTTTCCTTCATCTGTCGCGGCAGAATTGTGGATGCGGTCCAGCAACCTGTGTTCCCCAAGGGGCTCGCTCCAGGACAGCGGCTTGATGCGGTCCTAGCGATAACCTACCGTGATAACGGTGGTGCTGCGCGACTTGAAGACCACTGCTGCGAGGTCGCAACCAAATGACGGACAGTGGAGTTAGACATGAGTAGCGCATTGGATCCGTCACCCCCTAGCGAGGCGACGATCGAGATCAACGGGTTCTCGACTCGCGTGTGGCGCAAGGGCAGCGGGCCACGCCTCGGTTTCCTGGCGGGCTTCGGGGGCCTGCCCCGCTGGGTGCCGTTCCTCGATCAGCTCGCAATGTCCCGCACCGTCATCGTCCCGTCGCTGCCAGGTTTTCCCGGCGGGGATCGCGGTCATACCGCCCTGGACTCGCATCTGGACTGGCTGCTGACGGTGCACGAAATCCTGGACCAGGCAGGCCTCGTCGGTGCCGATCTTGCGGGCAGTTCGGTCGGTGCCTCGCTGGCGGCCGAGGTCGCCGCGCTATGGCCCGACAGCGTCCGCAGGCTGGCACTGATCGCGCCGTTCGGGCTGTTCGACGAGACCAATCCGCCCACCGATCCCTGGGCGCAGCGGGCCGACGCGATCCCGGCTCTGATGTGCGCCGATCCCGAAATCTGGACCCGGCTGAAGGCGACGCCGGAGGGCGCCAATTCGATCGAATGGCCCATCGAGCAAGCGCGCGCGAACGAGGCCGCCGCACGGATCTTCTGGCCGTTGGGCAACACGCGGATCGAGAAGCGGCTGCGGCTGATCAAGGCGCCGACCCTGCTGCTGTGGGGCGAACTGGACCGCATCATGCCGTCAGCGTATGCCGAGGTCTTCGCGCGCGGGATTGTCGGCGAGACCACGACGCGCATCGTCGCCGGTGCCGGGCATCTGGCGGAACTCGACAAGCCCGCCGAAGTCGTGGCCGAGATACTCGCCTTCACCGCCTGACCCCCGCGTTAACCTTTTGTTAGCCTGGGCGCGTTAAGTCGCTGTCGCAAGACGTTTCCGGGCGATGAGATGGGTGGTGCGAGGATCAGCGCCTTTGTGATTTGTTACGATCGTGCCAGCATTTTAGGCACGTGCCTGCGGGCGCTGTCGTTCGCCGACGAGTTGATCGTCGTCGATAAATCCTCGACCGACGGGTCCCGCGCCATCGCCGAGGCGCATGCGGACCGGGTGGTGACTGTGCCGTGGACGCCCACGGTGGAGGAGACGCGTACCTTCGCGCTGTCCTTGTGCCGGTACGAATGGGTGCTGTTCATGGATGACGACGAATGCCTCAGCCCGGAGGCCGCCCGGATGATCCAGGCCGAGGTCCTTGACCCTCGAGCCGATATCTATTCGTTGCCTTTGCGCCACTACATTCTGGGTGTGCATGATGAGCACGCCTATTACTGGCCCGAACATCACGTAAGGCTGTTTCGTCGCGGCGCCGTGACGTTCTCGCGCACCGTGCATGCCGGCATCGTGCTTCACTCGGACCGTGCGATGCAGGTTGCGCCCGACGGCGGGGTGTGTATCCACCACTTCTCGCATCCCGATACGGCGGCCTGGATCGAGAAGACCAACCGCTACACCTCGCGCACGGACCGGGCGTCGGCCACCGCTGGTTCGGAAGGTCTGGTTGCCTTCGCTCACCAACGCATCGATCACTGGCTGGAGCGTACCAAGGATCCGCGGCCGGGTGACTATGCGTCGGCGGTCGCGTTGTTGCGGGCGGTCTATGATATCGTCGATGCCGTAAAGGGATGGGAACATGAACGCGGGCTGGACGGTCAGGCTTTGTTCAGTGCCGCTTGTGCCGCGCTCGACGCAAGAGAGGGCACGCGCGCCGGGGCGGCCGCGGCCTGGGAGCAATCAGATGCGGACGCGGAAAAGACCATGGCGGGGACAGCGGTCACCTGATCCCCCAAAGCTTGTGAGCCTGGATGGCAACGCGCCATTCCGGATGGGCCAGGCTGTATTCCACCGCCGCCCGCGTGTTCTCCCGGATGCTGGGGCCGTCCATCGGTGACAGCCAGCGATGGGAGGCACACATCGGCGGCAAGACGTCAGGCATCAGGTCAGGCTGCGGAAACACCAGTTTGACCTCGTCGGCGGCGGTTTGCACCAATGGAGCACCGGCTTTCGGACTGACGCAGACCCAGTCGAGCGCCAGCTCAGCGATCGGCAAGCTGCCATTGGTTTCGATCGCCAGCCGAAAGCCCCACGCCTTCAGTGCTTGCAGCAATGTTGCGTCGATCTGCAGCGCCGGCTCGCCGCCCGTCAGCACGATCCACTTGTTGCCCTCACCCGCCGGCCAGAGGGACATGGCGCGCGCTGCCAGTTGATCGGCGGTATAGCGCTCGCCACCGATGAAATCGGTGTCGCAGAACTGGCATACCGCCGCCGCTCGATCGGCCTCACGACCCGACCAGAGATTGCATCCGGCGAAGCGGATGAAGACGGAGGGGCTGCCGATGCGGGCGCCCTCACCCTGTAGCGAGTAAAACACTTCCTTGACCGCATAGCTCACGGGTCAACCCCGTGGCCCGGAGGCAGCGATTGGACATGGTCCGGCAAGCTGGCGATCGGCATCGTGGCGGCATCCTAACTCTCGCCCCGAAGTGGCCAATGCAATCCGCCGTGGCAAGGACCCTGTTGCGCTGAACCTGTTTCGCCTGCCCAAATATCGAGCGCACTCATATCGCCGGTGCGCACCGCCCTGGGGTCTGACGCCGCTCGCGGATGGCGCAGGGTTTGCACGTAATGCACCTAACACTGC
Organism: uncultured Alphaproteobacteria bacterium; assembly: GCA_963758415.1. GTDB lineage: Bacteria > Pseudomonadota > Alphaproteobacteria > Acetobacterales > Acetobacteraceae > Rhodopila. Next base: position 20,047 of record CAVWVL010000006.1, read on the forward strand.
CCCCGGCGTCTCTGATCAACGCCGCGGCTGAAGACGTAGGAAACCGGATCGAGGAGCGACGATGGACACGCAATCCCAGTCATCGGGTCTCACCTCACTCCACACCTCGATCGGTGACGGCGAGACAGTGCTGCAACGCGCCCGCGACCTCATCCCCGCGCTTCGCGCCCGCGCCGAGGAAGCTGAGCGGGGCCGTGAGCTGCCGCGGGCGACCGTGGACGACATCCGCGCAAGCGGCGTGCACCGCGTGTTCCAGCCCGCCCGCTTCGGCGGCAGCGAGGCCCATTTCCGCATCGGCGTCGACATACTAGCCGCGCTCGGCCAAGGCTGCGCCTCCACCGCCTGGGTCGTGGTGCAGAACATGACGCACAACCTGATGCTCGCCCACTGGCCCGACCAGGCCCAGCAAGATGTCTGGGGCACCCAGCCCGACGCCCTGCTGAGCGGCATCCTGATCCCGGGCATGGGACGGGCCCACCGCGTCGACGGCGGCTACGTGCTGTCCGGGCGCTGGCCGTTCGTCAGCGGGGTCAACTGCTCCGACTGGGCGTTCTTCACCGCCATGGTGCCCAATGACAAGGGCGAAATCGAAGACCGTCACTTCATCATCCCGCGCGCGCACTACGAGATCATCGACACCTGGCACACCGTCGGCCTGCGCGGCAGCGCCAGCAACGACGTCGCCGTGCATGAGGTGTTCATCCCCGAGCACCGCTCGATCACCGTCGAGGACCTGAAGGGCGGCGCGGTCAGCCCAGGCAGCAAGCACAACACCGGCCTGATTTTCCGCTCGCCGCTTTATGCCGTGTTCGGCACCTTCATCGCCGCCGCGATCCTGGGCGCCGCCGAAGCGACCGTTGAGTACTATGTCGCGCAGGTGCGCAAGCGCGTCACCACGATGACCGGCGGGGCGATGGCGCAGTACACCACGCAGCAGGTCAAGGTCGCCGAGGCGGTGACATCGGTCGAGACCGCCCGGATGCTGCTCGAGACCGTTGCCGACAAGGCGGTCGCCATTCTGCAACAGGGGCGGCTGCCGACCAACGAGGAGCGGACCGGCTTCCGTTGCCAGTCAGCCTTTGCCGGCAAACTGGCGATGAACGCCGTGCAGATCGTTTGGGAGGCCGGCGGTGGCGCCGTAATCTACGACAGCAACCCGATCTCCCGCGGCTACCGCGACGTGACAACGGCCAATCGGCACACCACCCAGGCCTGGGATCTGAACGCCGCCACGCATGGCCGCGTCAAGCTCGGCCTGCCTTTGGACAACCCGGCCCTTTGACAGCCTTTTGCCGGCGACAGCGTCCGCCGCCATTCCCGGAAAACCGACCACTCGCCCGAGCCGAGCAAGGACATGATGGACAGATCTGATGCGCTGCCAGGCCGCCCTCCGACCCGGCGCAAACTCCTGCGAGCCCTGGCCACAGGCGGGACCGCGCTCGGCCTCGCCGGCTGGCTGCGCGGCAATCCGGCCCTCGCCAATCCCGCGGTCGCCGTTGTCGCGGTCACCAACACCCCGCCGCGCGCGGACTACGCGTTTGCCGACCAGTTCGTGGAGTTGGAACTGATCGAGAACATCTACGACCGGCTGTTCGAGTTCAAACTCAACCGGCGCGCCGATGGTATGATGGTGATGGACGGCGCCGGCCTCGAACCGGTGACACCGATGCTGGCCGAATCCTGGCAGATATCGGAGGACCGGCGTGTCTATACGCTGAAGCTCCGCAAGGGCGTGCTCAGCAATTTTGGCAACGAAATGACCGCCGAGGACGTGCGCTGGAGCTTCGAACGCAACGCCGCGCTCGGGGCCAACGGCCCGTTCTATTTCGGCGCGATCAACTTCCCCGGCATGGACCATTTCGAGGTGCTCGATCCGCACACCGTGCGCATCACCCTGGTGCAGCCGAACGTGCTGTTCTTCAAGGTGCTGGCCCTGCCGTTGCTCGGCATTGTCGACTCGGTCGAGGGCAAGAAGCGTGCAACCGCCAACGACCCGTGGGCGGCAACCTGGTTCAAGACCAACTCGGCTGGCTTCGGACCCTATTCGATCACCCAATGGTCACCAGGCGAGGCGGTGATCCTGACGGCGAACCAGAAATACTGGCAGAAACCGCCCGCCATCAAGCGCGTGGTGATGCGGGAGATCCCGGATAGCGCCAACCGTCTCGCCCTGCTGCGCAACGGCGACATCGACTATGCCTGGAACCTGACCGCGCGCGAGCGTCTGTCAGCCGCCGCCGATCCCGCGATCAAGATCTATTCGGTCGAGCCAGGGCAGATTTCGTCGTGGCTCGCAATGACCGCGACGATCGCGCCGTTCGACAACATCAAGGCGCGGCAGGCGGTCTGCTACGCCGTGCCATACGACGAACTGGTGCAGACGGTGACCGCCGGGACGGGCAGGCGCCAGATGAGCCCGCTGCCGGCACCTTACGAGTTCTATGACCCGACCCTGTCGCCGTACAAGACCGATCTCGACCGGGCGCACGCGCTGCTCACCGAGGCTGGACTGGCCGGTGGCTTCAAGACCAGTCTGGGCTTCAGCACGGCGGCACCCGAGGACGAGGAAACCGCGGTCATTCTGAAGTCGGGCCTCGCCAAGGCCGGCATTGACGTCACCCTCGACAAGCAACCGTTTGCCGCCTTTGTCGAGCGCTGGCTGGGCGGCAAATTCCCCATGTCGACGATGTACGCCGGCGCCTTCGTTCCGGATGCCGCCTATGCGCTGCGGCTCTGGTTCTATTCCCGCAACAACGTTCTGGCGTTCACCAAGTGGAAAAACGACCACATGGACGATCTGGTCGAACAGCTCGTCCATACCTTCGACCAGGAGGAGCGCAGGAAGCTCAGCGTCGATATCCAGCGCATCATCCTCGATGAGGCGCCCATGGCCTTTCTGATCGAGCCCGGGATTCACTATGCGGTGCGCGCCGATCTGAAGGGAGTGCAGTATTTCACCTACGACGCGAACATCTATGCGCGCTGGTCGAAGACATGATGGCGGCCTGAAGCGCCTCGGCCTCGATGCGGACCCTGATCTATATCGGCCGCCGCCTGCTCTATCTCGTGCCACAGGCGCTGGGCATCTCCATCGTAACGTTCGTGATCGTCCGCCTGCTGCCCGGCAACCCGGCAATAGCCATCGCGGGCCCGCGCGCCACCACTGGCATGATCCAGCAGATCCAGCACGAGATGGGCCTCGACCGCCCGCTTTGGACGCAGTATGGCATCTATCTGGGCAACATCCTGCGCGGCGACTTCGGCCGCTCCTGGGTTACCAGCAACGCCGTAACGACCGACCTGGCGCACCGCGTTCCAGCGACGCTGGAACTCATCACCATCGCCCTTTTCCTGTCCGTGGTCATCGGTATTCCGCTCGGCATGCTGGCCGCGAGCAAGCGACGCGGCGGACCGTTGCGCTATCTGACCAACACCTATGGCGGCCTGGCTGGCGCGGTGCCGGATTTCTGGCTCGGGCTGATTTTGATTTTCGTGTTCTATGTTCAACTGCACTGGGCGCCGTCACCGGTCGGCCGTCTCGATCTCGAGGTGCTACCACCCGAGGAGGTCACCGGCCTGCTGACCGTCGACAGTCTGCTGGAGGGCAACTGGGAGGCGCTTCGTTCCGCGCTCAGTCATCTCGCCCTCCCGGTCATTACGCTGGTGTTCATCTACATGGCGCCAATCGTAAAAATGACGCGGTCCTCAATGGAGGAGGTGCTGCGGTCGAGCCATGTCGAATACGGCGAGGCGCTGGGTCTGCCGCCGAACCGCATCATGCTTCGAGCGTTGCGCAACGCCGCGCCTCCGGTGGTGACGATCTTCGGTGGTACTGTACGGCTACCTGCTCGGCGGGGCGGTGCTGGTGGAAAGCGTGTTCTCCTGGGGCGGCGTCGGTCAATACGCGGTACAGTCAATCGTCAACGCGGATTTTTCCGCCATCGAAGCGTTCGTGCTGATCGCCGCCGCCTTCACCCTGGTGGTTTACCTGCTGGTCGACCTGGTCTATTTCGCCCTCGATCCAAGACTGCGGCACTAGGGGTGTTTCGATGATGACGGGCATTGATCCTGCGCCGATGCAATGGGACCATCCTGAGGCCAACGCATCGTCCTGCCCCGCCAGTGCGGAACTGCTCTAGCGATGCAGGATCAGTTCGGCGCCCGCCTGTTACGGTCCGCGCGCTCAGACCCGCTCGCGGCGCTTGGGTTCGTTCTGGTGTCGATATCTCTTTTGCTGATGGTGTTCGGCCGAAGTCTGGCGCCATACCCGCCAGAGAGGACAGTGGCCGGGGCCATCCTGCTGCCGCCGAACGCCGCGCACTGGTTCGGCACCGACAATGTCGGGTTCGACATTTTCTCGCGTGTCATCGCCGCGCCCCGGATCGACATCTATATCGCCGTCACCTCGACCCTGCTGGCGCTCGCGATCGGCATCCCGCTAGGCGTCGCCATCGGCTACGTCGGCGGCGAGCGGGGCCTGGGGGGCCTCCTGAGTGAATGGACCATGCGGCTGCTCGATGTCATTCAGGCGTTTCCCGTGTTCATCCTGGCGCTCGCCCTGGTCGCCGCCCTCGGTGCCAGCGAGGAGAACATCGTGGCCGTGCTCGTCGTGCTTCAGGCGCCGGTCTTTCTCCGCCTGACACGCGGCGCGGCGCTGGCGGTGAAGGGCAGCCCCTATATCGAGGCAGCGCGCTGTGCCGGCGCCGGCACCTGGGCGGTGATGCTGCGCCATGTGCTTCCCAACGCGATGTCGCCGGCCTTGATCGGCAGTTCAGTCGCGGTTGGCCAGGCCATCCTCGTCACCGCCGGGCTGAGTTTCGTCGGCGCCGGCGTCGAGGCGACCAGCCCCGAATGGGGTGGCATGATCGCCACCGGGGCGACCCGCATGATCACCGGCCAATGGTGGCCGTCCGTCTTCCCCGGCGTGGCACTCGGCCTGACCGTCCTGGGATATGCCATTGTCGGCGAGCATGTCCGCCTGGCGTTCGATCCAACGCGACGACGCTGAACCATGACCCGGATGGACGCGCCGCCTATTCTCGAGATCGCCGGTCTCAGCGTCGATTTCGACCGCGTCCGGCGGCGGGTCCTGGACGACATCAACCTGACGGTACCCGCGCGCAGCGTGCTGGCCGTTGTCGGAGAGACCGGCGCCGGCAAATCCATGCTGGTTCGGGCGGTTCTCGGCATGGTGCCGCCGGGCGGCCGCGTCGCCGGTGATATCCGCTTCAAAGGCGAGGACATCACCCATGCCACGGCCTCGCGGCTGCGTGCTTTGCGCGGCCAGGGCATGGCACCGATTTTCACCAACCCACGTTCGCGGCTCGATCCGCTGCAACCCATCGGCAGGCAGATTGTCGACGTCATTCGCGCGCACGACCCTATCGGTTGGAAGGCAGCGCGGGAGCGGGCACTGGAACTGCTGCGGGCGGTGCACATGCCGGATCCACACCGCCGCATCGACGCCTATCCGCACGAGCTGTCCGGTGGCATGTGCCAGCGCATTGTCATCGCCATGGCGCTCGCCAACCGCCCGACATTGCTGATCGCGGACGAGCCGACCGCCGGCCTCGACGTCACGATCCAACTGCAGATCCTGGAGCTGGTGCAGGAGCTGGTTGACGACATTGGATCGGCGATCCTGCTGGCGACCCGCGATCTTTCCATCGCCGCGCAGTTTTCCAGCCGCGTGGCGGTCATGCAGGCAGGGCGGGTGGTCGAGCAGGCACCGACGCGACAGTTCTTCCGCGCACCCGCCAATGCCTACAGCCAACGACTGCTGCTAGCCGCGCGCAACGCGCGCCATACCGAGCCGGTGCCGCCGTGACCGACCACCGCCGGCCATCCGAGAACCCCATCGTGCGCGTCGATGGCCTGGTGAAACATTTCCCGCTCGGCCGCGGTCATGGCACCGTCTACGCCGTGAACGGTGTCTCGTTCTCCATCGGGCCGGGCGAGACGCTGGGGCTGGTTGGCGAAAGCGGCTCGGGCAAGACCACGGTCGGGCGCTGCATCCTGCGCATCGTCGAGCCTACAGAAGGTGCCGTCACGTTCGACGGCGTCGACCTGGCCCATCTGCCCGAGCGGCATTTGCGCCAGTTCCGGCCGCGTATGCAGATCGTCTTTCAGGAGCCGGGCGAGTCGCTCGACCCGCGCTACCGGATCGGACGCTCGATCGAGGAACCGCTGCTCTATCGTGGCGGGCTCGATGCGGCGTCCCGCCGACGGCGGGTTCGCGAACTGCTCGATCTCGTCAGGCTGCCGGAGGCGACCGCCGCGCGCTATCCGCATCAGCTGACGACCGGCGAGCAGCAGCGTGTCGGCATTGCTCGGGCGATCGCAACCAGCCCCGACCTGGTCGTGCTTGACGAGCCGACGGCAAGTCTCGACGTCTCGGTGCGCGGCGAAATTCTCACGCTGCTCAAGCGGCTTCAGGACCAGTTCGGCCTCGCCTATCTGTTCATCTCGCACGATCTGACGGCGGTGGAGCGGCTGAGCGGGCGCATTGCCATCATGTATCTTGGGCACATCGTTGAAATCGGCCCCGCCGCCTCGATTTTCGGACGACAGGTGCATCCTTACGGCCGAGCGCTGCTGTCGTCGGTGCTGGAGCCCGATCCGGAACGGCGCCGAACGCGCTTCGTGCTCAGTGGTGAGATCCCGAGCCCGATCGAGGAGCCTAGCGGCTGCCCGCTCGCCGGCCGCTGTCCGATCGCGTTGCCACGGTGCGTGACGCAGCCGCCACCGCCGATGCAGGTCGCGCCAGGGCACATCGTCGCCTGTCACCGCGCCCAGGAAATCCTTGATGCAGGCTCGATCGAGAGCGTCCTGCAAGTCCCAGCCGGCAAGACGCCGGTCGTCACGTCGTCGTGAAAGGAAGCCGCCGATGCTGCCCTCAACCACCGAGCTGTCAGATGTAACGATCGCGCAGGACGTTCCAGTCCCGATGCGAGACGGCACTGTGCTGCGCGCCGACATCTACCGGCCAACCGATGCCGCCGACCTTCCGGTGCTGCTGTTGCGCATCCCCTACGACAAATTCGTTGCTCAGACCTACGTCTATGGCCATCCGATCTGGTATGCCCGCCACGGCTACATCGTGGTCGTTCAGGACACCCGCGGCCGCTACAAGAGCGAGGGCGAATTCTGGCCGTTGCGCGGTGAGGCGACCGATGGTGCCGATACAATTGAATGGTGCGCGGCTCTGCCAGGCGCGTCGGGCAAAGTCGGAACGTTCGGCTTCTCCTTTTCCGGAATAAACCAGTTGCTCTCCGGCAGTTTGCGGCCGCGCGGCCTCGGTGCCGCCTGCCCGGGCTTCTACCCGACCAGCATGTACGAGGGCTTCGGCTACGTCGGGGGCGCGTTCGCTCTCAGCACGATGGCGCAGTGGTTGACCATTCTCGCCGGCGACCGGGCCGTCCGGCTTGGCATGCCCGAGGCCCGCTCGCTCATCATCGATGCCACCGCGCAAGTCGGGCAATGGAGCCCGAGCACCACGCTGCACGAAATTCCGCTGCTTGCCGCCAACCCGCTCACGCCATTTGCCGCCGAAATGCTGGCTCACCCGGCGTACGGCGAATTCTGGCATGAATCGGACCTGGAACGGATGGCAGCGCCGACTGATCTGCCGTGCCTGCACGTCAGCGGCTGGTACGACACCTTCCTGCGCCAGACCCTGGACACCTATGCCCTGCTTGCGGCGGCGGGCAAGGCCGAGCAGCGCCTGCTTGTGGGACCGTGGGTGCACATGCCGTGGGCACAGCATGTTGGCGGGGTCGATTTCGGGCGAGACGCGGGAGGCCAGATCGTCGATCGCTATCAACTCGCTTTCTACGACGCACATCTGAAGGGTGATCGCCGCGCGCTCGACGCGCTGCCGCCGGTGACCGTCTTCCTGCTCGGTGCCAATCGCTGGGCCAGCTACAACTCCTGGCCACCGACCGACGCGCGGCCTGATGCGTTCTATCTGCACAGCGGCGGCAAGGCCAATTCGCTCGATGGCGACGGCGCGCTCAGTCGCGAACCGCCCGGCCGCGAATACCCGGACATTTTCATCTACGACCCGCGCATGCCGGTGCAGAGCGTCGGCGGCCATTCTTGTTGCTCCGCCGCGGTGAGCCCAATGGGGCCATTCGATCAATCCATCGTCGAGACCCGCAACGACGTGCTGTGCTACACGACGCCTCCATTCGAGACGCCGATCGAACTGCTTGGTCCCGTCGAGCTCGAGCTCTATGCGGCCACGACGGCGGCGGACACCGATTTTACCGCCAAGCTGTGCCACGTCAGGCACAGCGGGGAGGTCATCAACCTGTGCGAGGGGATCGTCCGCGCACGCTATGCGACCGACCGAACGCGGGAAATATTGCTGCCCCCGAACCAGGTCCATCGCTTCGTGATCGCGCTGGCCCAGATCGCGGTTCATCTGGCGGCCGGGGAGCGGCTCCGGCTGGAAGTATCAAGCAGCAACTACCCCACGTTCGACCGCAACCCGAATACCGGTGGCGAGCTGGGGTCGGAGGCCCCGTTGGAAATGGTCGCGGCCCGGCAGACGATCCATCACGACGCCGACCGGGCATCGGTGCTTCGCCTGCGGACGCGGCAGGCCTGAAGCGGCCGGATCGACGTTAACTGTCTGTCAATGCTTTAGACTTAAGATTGTCCTCCGGTAAGCGTGCCAGAGGAACGCCGATGCAGACGCAGCGGGTCGCGGCCGGAGCGACCATATTCAAGACCGGCGACCCTAGCCTCGCGGTGTATGTCATTGCGGACGGCGAGGTCGCCATTACGGTAGACGACGCCACCGGAGGCGAACGTGTCGCTCGGCTGTGCGCTGGCGAACTCTTCGGCGAGTTTGGCGTGCTGGAAGGCCGCTGCCGTTCCGCAACCGCGACCGCGGTTACCGCCACGACGCTGCTGGTGACCGAGGCCGAAACGTTCTTCCACGCGTTCGGCATGACCGACGAGCGTGCCCTGGCCCTGGTCAAGCTGCTTTGCCGCCGGCTGCGCGAAACCTCCCGACGCACCGTCCGAGGCCCGTCACGTTCGCTCCCGGCCGGTCCCGCGCGGCCGCCCACGGGCAGCCCGCCACGTTCGCCTGCCGCCGGTTCCCCGCGGCCGTCTCCCGCCAGCAGGTCGCGACGCTGCAAAGTCGAGGAACCGGATGCGCTGTTGGCCGGAGATGCTGACATCCGCCTGTTGCCGGATCGCGGGCGTCTGGTCAGTCAGTTCCATATGTCGCCGATCGATGTGCGGCACCTGCCGTTCCAGGTCGGCAATTGCGCCGGTGTGGAGAAGCCAGCCGTCCCGTCTGATCGATGTTGCCGTATCATTGCGCGTGGCGAGATTGATTTGTCGGCGCCCCATTTCGAAATCGTTCGTCATGATGGGGTATTGGGGATACGCGACCTCCGCAGCCGGTTCGGTACCACCGTCAACGGGACCACGCTCACGGCGGAGTTCTGGCGACTGGTTTGCCATGTTGCACCAGGGTGCCAACGACGTGGTTGCCGGCCGGAAGAACTCGCCCTTCCGCTTCCGCATCCAAGTGCGGGAGACATGAGCATTCTCAGCGGTCGCTATTCAATCGTCGTCCCCGGCGAAGGCGGGGGGTTCGATTCCCGTGTCATCCCCGGCGAAGGCTGGGGACCCACGACTTTTCTTGTATAATCAGATATGTGGGTGGCCGGCCTGCGACGACATGCATCGTCTGACTATGTCGCTCACGCGGCGGCGCGGAGGTGCGCACGGGTCGTCATCAATGGCTGGATACGTTGCCCAAACTGCTCGATTCCCACGACGAAATCGTCGAACGTGAGCATGATGCCCTTGGTGCCCGGCACCGACGCAGCTTCGTCCAGCATCGCCGCGACACTGGCGTATGAGCCCACCAATGTCCCCATGTTGAAGTTCACCGGATTGCTGGGCCGCGTCATCCAGCGCGCCGAGGAACCGGCATCGGCCTGGGCGTCCCCGCCCGCCTGGAGGCCCAGGTAGGACAACGCCCCGGTGTCCGCTCCGTCGACGTAGTACTGCCACTTGGCGAAGGCCGCGTCGTCGGTCTCGTCGGCTATCACCATCATCAGCGGGTAGCTGCCGACATCGCGCCCGGTTTTTGCCACCTCGGCCAGCAGCCGCTCATTGGTGGCGGAATAGGCGGTCGGCGTGTTGATCCCGGCTCCAACACAGAAATTGTAGTCGGCGAATTCGGCCGCGAACCGCATGCCCTGAGCGCTCTGGCCGGCGCAGACCAGCGGCACCGAACTCGCCGGGCGCGGGCTCAGACGGCAGTCGTTCATGGTATAGAACTCGCCCTTGAGGTCCGAGCGTCCCTCGGTCCAAAGCTGCCGCAGAATCGTGGTATATTCTGTCAGCATCTCGTAACGACGCTCGTAGTGGTCATCGCCCGGCCACAGACCCATCTGGTCATATTCAGCCTTTGCCCAGCCGGTGATCAGGTTCACCCCGAAGCGGCCCGGAGCGATGTTATCGATCGAACTGGCCATGCGCGCAACGATCGCCGGCGGCAGCGTGAGCGTCGCCGCGGTGGCGTACAGCCGGATGCGCTGCGTGACCGCGGCGAGGCCGGCCATCAGCGTGAACGATTCAAGGTTGTGGTCCCAGAATTCCGATTCGCCACCGAAACCACGCAGCTTGATCATCGACAACGCAAAATCCAAGCCATACCGCTCGGCTTTTTGCACCACCGTTTTATTCAGGTCAAAGCTGGGCTTGTACTGTGGCGAGGTCTTCGAGATCAGCCAGCCATTGTTGCCTATGGGAATGAAAACGCCAATATCCAAGTCTCAATCTCCATGCTGGCTGGCTGATCTGTTACCACATCGATCCGTCAAAGCGCCGATTTGTCAAAGCCCAATCTGTTACAGCGCGGGGCGGCTGCGAATCGCGTCGTCAATCTTGCGCGGCAGAAACTTTCCGTCAGCGAGCCCGGCGAGCAGTTTGCCGTTCTCGACCAGAATCTTGCCACGCTGGATGGTGATGCTGGGCCACACCGCGGCGTCCCAGTCCTCCCACGGCGTGTAGTCGGTCTCGTGCAGGTTCTCCTTGCGGATCGGCCCGGCGCCCTTTGGATCAAGCAGCACGATATCGGCGTCCGAACCCACCGCGAGCGCGCCCTTGCGCGGATACAGACCCATGATCTTGGCGGCGTTGCTCGAGACCAGCGCAACGAATTCCTCCAGGCTGAAACCGCGTTCGCGCACCATTTGTGTATACATTAGTGGCACGCGCGGTTCAACGCCGGAATTGCCGCCGAAGGTGTCGTCTATGCGGCGCCCCTTCAGCTTCACTTCCAGCGGGCAGCAGCACTCATCGGTGGCGACGGTCTGGATCGCGCCATGGCGCATCGCCTGCCACAGCGCCGCCTGATCCTCAGGGAATTTCAGCGACGGGTAGGTGTGATAGATCTGCCCGCCCGGCCGTTTGTAATCCTCGGAATTATACAGCAAGTACTGGTGCAGCGTTTCCCCGTAAACCGGGAAGCCGCGCGCACGAGCCGCCGCCATCGCCGCCACGCCGGTCTTGGCGGAGGTGTGCACCATATACATCGCGGCACCCTCCACGCTCTCGGCCAGGCGGATCACGCGGTTGAACGCAAGCTCCTCCGACAATGTCGTGTGCGCGGCAGCAAGATTCTCGAAGCCCATGCGGTCCTCCCGCAGCAGCTTCTCATACATGTGCATAACGAGATCGTTGTCCTCGGCATGGATGCAGGTCAGCCCGCCGGCTTTCGCGACCGCCTTGATCACCTCCCAGATGTCACCGAACGGCACCATGTGCGCCATCCGCTGCGGGGTGATGTCGGTAGTGAACATCTTGACGCTGGCGTAGCCCGCCTGGATCGCTTCGGGGATCTCCCCAAGCTTGCTCGGACTGATGCTGTCGAACAGCATCATATGCAGGCCGTAGTCGCAGTAGCAGGCGTCCTTCCAGTCCTTGTCGCGCAATTCGATCGCCGCCTGCAACGTCTGCTCCTCGCCGCACGGCACGAAGTCGATCAAAGTCGTGGTGCCGCCGAACAGTGCCGCTCGGCTGACCTGCTCGGGCGGTCCGGTGACAGTCGGCTCCGGCTGGTTCGGCATCTGCATCGGCATGCTGCAATGAATATGCGGATCGATCCCGCCCGGGATGACGATTTGGTCGGTGGCGTCCACGACACGGCCGGCGCCGATCGCCGCCAGGGTGCCCGGCGCGCCGATCGCAACGATCTTGCCGCCCTTCACACCCAGATCGACGCTCTCCGCCCCGCCCGGCAGAACGTGAGTGCCGCCGGTGACAACGAGATCAAACATATCTTCCCCCGATTATTGTTGGTTCCCTCAAGCGGCCACGGCGCTCGGTTCAGCAACCTCGGCGCTGGACGCCGTAAGTCCGTCCCCCAGCAGGCGAACGTCGCCGGCGGACCAGGTCGCCATCGCCGGCTCGCCGATATCGATCGGATCAACGAAATAATCCTCGTCGAGCACGTTGGCGACGAACTCCTCGCCGTCGCTCAGATCGATCGTGACCTTGACGTACGAGCCCTGGTTTTCGATCGCATGGATTTCGCCGGTGACGCTGTTCAGCATATCGCGCCGTGCCTCACCCGTGGCGGGCCGGCGCACGGCGATGCGGTCGCGGCGGAGCGAGGCGAACACCGTTTCTCCCGGTGCGACCCGGTTGCCCGCGAGCGGCACCTCGATGCGGGCACCGCTGCCGGTGACAGCCACCGCGCGTCCCTCGCTGACGCGATCCACCGTTCCGGACAACACGTTCTGGCCGCCGATGAAACGGGCGACATAGGCGCTGCGCGGGTGAAAGAAGATGTCGCGCGGCGAGGCTGCCTGCTCGATCTTCCCCTGATCCATCACCACGACCATATCGGCGACTGCGATCGCCTCAAGCTGGGTGTGAGTCACATGGATGAACGTGATCCCAAGCTCCCGCTGGATGCGCCGCAGTTCGCCGCGCATGCGCAGCCGCAGATACTCGTCGAGCGCCGACAGCGGCTCATCGAGCAACAGCACCCGCGGGTTGGTGATCAGCGCCCGTGCCAGTGCCACGCGTTGCTGCTGGCCGCCGGAGAGTTCGGACGGCATCCGGTTGGCGAATGCCTCCAGTTGCACCTTCTCCAGCAGCTCCCGCGCGGTGGTGTTGCGCTCAGCCTTGCCGAGGCCGCGCATCTTCAGCGCGAAGCCGACATTGTCGAGCACGCTGCGGTGCGGAAACAAAGCGTAGCTCTGGAACATCATGGCGGTGCCGCGCTCGACCGGCGGCAGGCCGGTGACATTGCGGTCGCCGATCAGCACGTCGCCGGACGTCGGCTCCTCGTGTCCCGCCACCATGCGCAGGATCGTTGTCTTGCCACAGCCGCTTGGTCCCAGCAGGCAGCAATAGGCGCCGTGATCGACCCGCAGATCGAGGTTCGCCACCGCCGGCGGCGCGCCCGGGGTGTAGCGTTTGGTGACGGCAACAAGCTCGATTTTGCCGTTCTGCTCAGGGGCGGGCATGAAGTGTCTCCGTCCGTATCTAGTGGGATTCAGCGACGTGGCGCGAACGCCGACGCTGAATGAGGGCGATCGAGCCGAGCGCGACGCCGATCACGGTGAACGACACCAGGGTGGTGACGGTTCCGACCGCATAAAGTGCCGGTGAGGTGACATTCGTGGTCATCGCCCAGATTTCAAGCGGCAATGTGTTCTCGCTGCCCGCCGTCAGCACGGTGCGGGCGAACTCATCATACGAGAGGGTAAACCCAAACAGCGCAACGCCGATGATGCCAGGCAACAGGATCGGCAAGGTCACCTCGCGCGTCCCCTGCCATGCGGTGGCGCCAAGATCGCGCGCCGCCTCCTCATAGGAACGATTGAAACGACCGATCACCGCGAACATCACCAGCAGGCCGAACGGCAACGTCCACGTCAACTGCGTGCCGAGACCGGAGATGCGCCAGTCGGTTCCCCAGCCCAGCAACTGGAAGATCAGCGAGACGCCCAGGCCAACGAACAGGCCGGGCATCACCAGGCTGGCGATCGCCATGTAGAACACCACGCCGCTTCCCGGGAACCGGCGGCGGAAACCGAGGCCCGCGCTGACGCAGACCGCGACGGTGATAACAGCGACCACCGCGGCCAGTTCCAATGAGCGGGTGAAGGTCCCGGCAATGTCACCGCTGCGCCCGCGTTCCACCAGTTCGTGGAACCAGCGTGTCGAGACGCCATTCATTGGGAATGTCAGGCCTCCCCCCGGCCCCTGGAAAGACAGCACATAGATCACCAGCATGGGCGCGTACAGGAACGTCAGGAACAGCAAAAAGAACAGGGTCAGTGCATAGTAAGTCCACGGCCGGCGGCCGGATGCGGTCATTGCCATAGCGGTGGTATCCTCAAGAGACGAGTTCCTTGCGCACATCGACCAGGCGAAGAATGCCGGCGACCATGAGCATCACGACGATCACCAGGGTCACCGCGCTCGCCGCGGCGGGCGGGTACTGCAGCGCCGCGATCTCGTTTTGCAGCGCCGAAACGACCGAGGCGCTCTGGCCGCCGCTCATGACCTTGACGACGAAAAAGTCGCCCATCACCTGCGTAACGACGAAGATCGAGCCCAGCGCGATGCCGCTTTTGCACAGCGGCAGCACGATCTCGCGCAGGATCGCGAAGCGCGAGGCGCCGGCATCCTTCGCCGCCTCGATGATCCGCGGGTCGATGCGCGCCATGGAGTTGAAGATCGGCACCATCATGAACAGGGTGAAAAGGTGGACGTAGGCGACGACCACCGCGAAGTCGGAGAACAGCAGGAACTCCAGCGGCTTCGAGGTGATGTGGGCGTCGATCAGCATGGAATTGAACAGGCCGTTGCGACCAAGGAACGGGATCCACGAGATCATGCGGATGATCGTGGAGGTCCAGAACGGCACCGAGCAGAGCAGGAACAGGCCAATCTTGATCAGCAGGCTGTTGATGTGGAACACCAGATAATTCGCCAGGGTGAAACCAATCACCAGTGTGATCGCCCATACCATCGCCGCGAATTTCAGTGAGCTCAGATACAGCCGCAAGGTCACGTCGGAGGTGAACACGTCCACGTAGTTGTCGAAGATGAAGGTCGGGACGATATCAGTGTGATCGAAGTCGAAGAAGCTGACGATGACCACGACCAGTACGGGAATGCCGAAGAAAAGTGTGAGTATCACTGCAAGCGGGCCCACTTGCAGCCACGAGACCAACGCTGGGGGCAGCTTCATACCGATGCTTGTTCCTGGCTTGAAGAAGGTCGGAGCTTGAAGAAGGTCGGGTCGCGGGCCGGCCGGCTATGGGCAGACCATGGGGGCAGGCCAGCCCGCGGTTCGATCAGGCTGAAATGAAGTCGTTCCAGCGCCGGGTCAGATAGCGGTCCTCATCCATCACGGTGTTCCAGACCGTTACGTTACCCTCGCGTTGCCACAACGACCCGCCGTCGCGTGTCGCACCCTTTTTCTCCATCAGGTTGCCATAGGGATCCTTGATGTCGACGGCGGCCGGCTTGCCCTCGTACCAGTAGTCCCACTCTTCCGGCGTCATGAACTTTTTCGCCGTCTCGGGAACCGGCGAGTAGTAGCCCTGCTTGGCGATGAACCCGCCCTGCCAGCCGGAGTTGTACCAGTTCAGGTATTCCATCGCGCAATCGGACTTCAGTCCCGTCAGGTGCGCCATCGGCGTAAGACCGTTGGTCCAGCCGCGATGGCCTTCCTTGAGCGGCGCGTAGTAGCAGTCGATCCCGCGTGAGCGCACCGCCGTGACCGCCGGCGACCACATCGACTGCAGCACCACCTCGCCAGACGCCATCAAATTGACCGACTGATCGAAATTGCTCCAGAAGGCGCGGAAATGACCGGCCTTTTTCAGATCCTGCATGATCTTGATGGTCTGGTCGATCTCCGCCTTGGTCATGTTGCCCTTATCGACGTACTTGACCTCGCCGCGCGCTTCCAGGGCCATGGCCACGTCGATGACGCCGACCGGCGCGTAATCAACCAGCGCCGTCTTACCCTTGAATCTCGGTTCCAGCAGATCGCCCCAGCTCTTGACTTGGTCCCGCCCACCGACGAGGTCGGGGCGCATGCCGAGCGTGTCGGCATTGAACAGGCTGGGGACCATTGTGAGGAAGTCGGTTGGCTTGTCGGCCAGCTTCTTGCAGTCCGGCCCGGTCCAGAAGCCGATTTTCATCGGCGACAGGCCCTGGTTCGAGATCGGCCTGCCATCGGGAAACTTGCCGGTGGTGAAGATCGGCACGGTCTGGTCCCACAGCTTGTAGTCCTTGACCGGGATCGGCTTCAGCACGCCCTTGCCGACCATGTAAGCGATCGAGGAACTGTCGATATTGTTGATATCGAAGCTCTTTGGCTGCGTCAGCGCACGGTTCAACTGGGTCGCGGGATCGACCACCTGCATTTCGACCTTGAAACCGAGGTCCTTGCCGGCCTGGTCAGCGATCTCCTTGATGCAGGCGTATGACCCGCCGATGTGAATCAGCGTTATGTCCTTGATATTCTGTGCCCAGATGGTCGGGAAGCCGGTAACCGCTCCGGATCCGATCGCGGCACCCACGCCGACCGCCGCGGCGCCCTTCAGCAAGCCTCGGCGCGACAGCCCCGGTCCGTCCGCGGTTCGATTATCATTCGTCATGCGAGCACCCCCTTTGTAAACCAGTGTGATCGGCGGACCCTCGGCTTCAGCACACGATGCAACTCTTGCCGGGCCGTCGATTTTCAGACCGGGCTTCGATGTGCAAGTCACGTACCGGTCGCTCTTCAATCGCTGCCATGAGGCGTATTCGGGCCCATCGCCACGGGCGATGCCGCGAATTTGGCGAAGTATGCCCGATCTTTGGTCATTTGCCTTCATCGGCCATTTGTCAACGGTCAAACGTCGGCCCGCGACCCGCCGTTCGCTTCCCCCGTGTCATCCTCGGCGAAGGCCGCGGACCCACGTCTAAAGCTGTTCCCCGCGGACAAATCCTGCGTCCCCAGCTTCGCGGTCCAAATCACCATCCAGATGCTGCCGGTCTTGCGTCTTACCTCAAGCAGCGGCGGCGATATTCGCGCGGCTGGCCATGAGAGGCTGAATCCGGTGCCCGAACTGCTCGATACCAATAAGAAAATCGTCGAACGTCAGCATCACGCCGCCAACGCCCGGAAGCGCGGCGATCTCGTCGAGCATGCGGGCAACAGACGCATACGAGCCGATCAGCCGGCCCATGCGCGTGGGCAACAGCCCTTCCGGCCCCGCCTCGGTCCCCATCCGCTTCAACAGCCCGGCAGTTGAATGCGCCGCCGCCTGGCTGTCGGCACCAGCCTGCTCGGCGGCCCAGCCCAGCGCCTCGACGTCCACGCCTTCTTTGTAGTGCTCCCACTTCGCCATCGCCGCCGCATCCGTCTCATCGGCGATGATCATCAGCAGCAGATACGCCTCCACGCCACGACCCGCGCGGTGAGACACTGCCTGCAGCCGGTTCACCGTCGGGGCGCAGCTCGCCGGCGTGTTCATGCCCTCGGCGCTGCAAAAGTTGATGTCACAATATTCCGCAGCGAACTTCATGCCCTTGTCGCTCTGGGCGGCACAGATCAGTTTGACTGGCACTTGCGGCAGCGGGCTCAGCCGGCAGTCGTTCATAGAGAAGAATTCGCCCTTGAAGTCCGAGTGACCGGTGGTCCAAAGCTCGCGCATCACCTGCACGTATTCGGTCAGGTATTCGTAGCGCCGCGCGAAATGCGCCTCTCCCGGCCACAGCCCCATCTGATCGTATTCCGCCTTTTGCCAGCCGGTGACGAGGTTGACGCCGAAGCGGCCGTCGGAGATCGAGTCGATGGTCACCGCCATGCGCGCGACGATCGCCGGCGGCAGCGTGAGCACGGCCACCGAAGCATAGAGCCGGATGCGCTTGGTCACCGCTGCCAGCCCCGCCATCAGCGTGAAGGATTCCAGGTTGTGGTCCCGGTACTCGGTTGGCCCGCCGAAGCCATGCAGCTTGATCATCGAGAGGACGAAATCCAGCCCATACTGTTCGGCTCGCCGCACAATCGCCCGGTTGAGCTCGAAGGTCGGCATGTACTGCGGCGAGGTGGCCGAAACCAGCCAGCCGTTGTTACCGATCGGAATGAAGACGCCGAGTTCCATGATTGCCTCCGGTCAGGGCCGTGCATGCCGGGCCGGAACCGAGGCAAAGGCGGTGCCAACCAAGGGGCCGAAGGGCCCGCAGGGGAATAACCGCTGCAAGTGAGGCACCGTCGCCGCATCGTGTCATGGTCCGTCATACCTGTGACCCAAGTCACATGGCACCACGCATCGATTTGTTATGCTGGCGACCCGCTGCCGGAATGAGCAGCCGAAAGGGAAGGGCGATGCAAGCGCATATCGTCGGCGGTGGGTTCGGCGGACTGGCCGCGGCCGCATATCTCATCCGGAACGCAGGCGTCCCCGGCTTCGACATCACCATCTACGAGGCGGACGCGAGGCCTGGTGGCGGCTTCTTCCTGGGCGGGAACGCACAGAGCGGCTACAGCCTCCCCGGCTCCGTGTTCGACGCCGAGTTCCGCTGCACGTTCGACCTGCTGGCGGATATCCCGTCGACCCGCGATCCTTCGGTGTCGGTCAAGGACGAGTTCTTTACCTTCAACGCCCAGAACCCGTTCCATGACCGGGCGCACATCCTCGACCGTGAGGGCCAGATCTTGCATGGCCCGCACTACGGATTGAGCCTGCGTCACGGGCTCGATCTCGTGAAGCTCTCGTTGACACCGGAAGCGCTGCTCGACGGGCGCCGGATCGAGGAGGTGTTCCCCGCCGATTTTTTCCAGACCGAGTTCTGGCTGCTCTGGTCGACCATCATGGGGTCGCTGCCCCAGCACGGCGCGACCGAGTTCCGACGCTACATCAACCGCGCCCTGGGCCTGTTCCCCGACCTGTCCGACATGCGGCACATCCTGCGTACGCCGATCTGCCAGTACCAGGCATTCATCGAACCCCTGGCGGCGTGGCTGCTGGCCCGCGGCGTGAAACTGCTGACTGGCACCTTCGTTCGCGATCTCGGTCTGGCGGCGGCGCGGGACCGCATCACGGTCGAACGGCTCGACTGCGAGCGGAATGGGGTGGTCGCTCCGGTCGCGGTCCGGCCGGAGGACATCGTGCTGCTGACGACCGGGTCGCAGGCGGCCGATCTCTCAACCGGGTCGATGACCGAGCCGCCGCCGAAGCGACGCGGCAACGCGTCCTGGGCGCTGTGGCAGCGGCTGGCCGAGGCCCGGCCAGGCTTCGGCGACCCCGAATTGTTCTTCGGCGACGCGGCAGTGTCCGACTCGCGCTGGGTCACCTTCACGGTTACGACCACGGGAGACGAGTTCATCGACCGGATGACCGCGCTGACCGGCAGCGAGCCCGGCCGAGGCGGACTGGTGACGCTGAAGGATTTCGGGCTGGGTATTGTCGCTCTCGATCTTCCACCAGCCCGAGGTCATCGGGCAGCCGGAAGGCACCAAGCTCTGGTGGGGCTACGGACTGTATCCCGAACGGACCGGCGATTTCGTGCGCAAGCGTATGGACGAGTGCACCGGGGCGGAGATCCTGCAGGAGGTGCTGCGGCAGTTGCGCTTCGACCCGCAGTTCGACGCCATCATGGCGTCCTCGATCTGCATCCCCTGCGACATGCCCTATGTAAACAATATCTGGATGCCGCGGCGCCGCACGGACCGTCCCCGCCCGGTCCCGGAAGGGTCCACCAATCTCGGCCTGATTGGCCAGTATGTCGAAGTTGGGCAGGACGTGGCGTTCACCATTGAATATTCCGCCCGCACCGCTTGGGAGGCGATCCACACCCTGCTGCGCCGCGGCCCCGCGCCGCCTCCCGTCTACCAGGGTCAGCACGATCCAAAGGCACTGCTCGGCGCCCTCAAGGCGTTCGTCGCGCAGTGATTCCGAGGAGGCAACGCCGTGCGCTTCGCCCAACTCCTGCTCATCGTGATTGTCGGAGCCTATGTGCTCGCGGCCGTCCTCTACGCAATACCGGTTGCCAGCGGGGCGTTCGACGATAGCATGGAGGTCAAGTTCGACCGTCCCAACTCGTCTATAGTCGCCGACTACCGTAACGGCCTGTCGCAGCAGCAGCGTGAGTCCTACTACCACGTCTCCCAAGGCTCAGAGATCCTACCCTGGACTCTGCTGACCGCGGTCGACGTCGCCGATCCCGGCTCAAGCAAGCCCTTTGTCGAGAATCTTTCGCGCTTCGGCCTGCTGCCCGACCCCGGGCGCGACGACGGACTGCCTGCCGGTCTGACGGTGGCGACGAACCCGTTCACCTTCGGCATGGAATTCGTGGGCGTCAATTGCGCCGCGTGCCACTTGGGGGAGTTGCGCTACAACGGCAAGGCCGTGCGTGTGGACGGCGCGCCCAATATGTTCAACCTGCAGCTCTTCTACTCGCAGGCGATCGATGCGCTGGTCGCCATGAAGAGCGACCGCGGCAAGCTGTGGGATGCGGCGAAGCGTCTGGGGCGGCAGGATTGGAAGCGCTACGGGGTCGCGGCACCCCTCGTCCGTCCCGCGACCCTCGTCTACTATGGCGCCAACGTTCTCCTGCACCGGGACAGGCTCGATGCGCGGCTCGAGCTGGTCGGCGTCATCGACGTCGCCAAGGAGCAGCGCGATCCCAACCACCCGACCTCCGGCTTCGGCCGCCTCGATGCGTTCGATGGCACCCGTAACTTCCTGTTCACCCGGCTGCGCAAGGCGAAGGCGAACGAAACGTTCGAGGTCAATCGCGCGAACCTGGTCAAGCTCGACGCGGCCGTGAAGTTCCCGCCGCTCTGGTCGCGTAAAGCCACGCCGCCGGAACCTGTCGAGGCGTATCGCGACCAGCCCGGGCGCTTCCCTCCCGTCTGGGGCTTCAAGGACTACGACTGGGTCGAATGGACTATCGACACCGATACTGTGATGGAGCGCAACTTCACCGAGACACTGGGTGCGGGCGCTACCGTCGTGCTCGATCCCAAGCAGACCGGCTCGCTGTTCGACAGTTCCGTCCCGATTGCCAACATGCACGCGCTCGAATGGCTGTCCTACTATATCGACCCGCCCAGGTGGCCGGAGGCGGCGTTCGGCGCGATCAAACCCGACCTGGCCACGGTCGGAGAGGCAATCTTCCGCGGAACCTGCGCCGGGTGCCACGAGTATGGCAATGATCAGCGCACGCCCGCCGGGCTAATCGAGCTGCGCGGCATGCGTCCGGAGGAGGTCGGCACCGACGCCACCGCCGCGCTCCGGATCTCCTGCCCGGTGCCCGATACCGGCGCGCTTTCGGTCCCGCCGCGGTCCTACAGCGCCGATGACTCGCGGCTGCTGGGGAATTGTGCCGGCGTGAAAGCTGGTACCGCATTCCAGGGCGCCTCCTTCGCCCGGACCGTTCAGACCGCCGTGGATGGGATCAAGCAGAAGGCCTACAAAGCGGCGGGGATCGACACGGCGCAGCAACGAGTCATGGAAGATCTCGACCGGCGCAAGATCGTCACTTGGCGCGACACGCTGCTCGACACCAAAGCACTATACGGCCCGTATGCGGCACGGCCGCTCTATGGGATCTGGGCGGCGGCGCCGTTCCTGCATAACGGATCGGTGCCAACCTTGTACGACCTGCTGCTACCCCCCGAGCGTCGGCCCAAGACGTTCGCTCTCGGCGGACGCCAGTATGATCCGGTCAAGCTCGGCTTCGTCGTTGAGACGTCCTGCGGGCAGCAGGACTGTCTGGTCGACACCACGCGGACTGGCGACGGCAATGGCGGCCACCTCTGGGGCACCGACCTGTCCGAACCGAACCGTATGGCGCTGCTGGAATTTCTCAAGACTTACTGACGAGCAGCTTCCGCGGAATCTGGATCCGGCTGATGAAGCGGCTGAAGCAGGCGTGCAATCCAACGGGGAACTGCAGGTAAATGTGGTCGGGCCGGTCGGGCCGGAGCGCCTCCCGCCGCGCCAGGACGCGCTGGTCGTATGGCCGCCGCGTCGGGCCCTCAGTCGAAGCCATCGAAGCGCATGAAGCTGCGGGCCGGAGCCCGCGTTGTGATTAGCGTGTTCTCGGGCGCGTCGGGGTCGGCGTAGCCCAGCGCCATGCCGCAGACGACGGTTTCCACCGGGTCGAGTCCCAGCACCGGGCGGATCGCCTGGTGATAATGCGACCACGCCGCCTGGGCGCAGGTGTCGAGGCCTCGGCCGCGGGCTGCTGTCATGACGTTCTGCAGATACATGCCGTAATCCAGCCACGACCCGGTCGCGAGGCGGCGGTCGATGGTGAAGATCATGCCGATCGGGGCGTCGAAGAACTGGAAGTTGCGGCGGTGCTGAGCCTTCATCTTCGCGGCCTCGCCACGACCGATCCCAAGCAGCCCATACAGCTCCCACCCAACAGCGCGGCGCCGCGACAGAAACGGCTCGAAAAACGCGTCGGGATAATACTGCACTTCCTGGGTATGGCCCGGCTCCTGCCGGTCGAACACCGACTGCACCGCGTCAACGAGCGCCTGTTTCGCGCTCCCGGCCACCACGTATCCGCGCCACGGCTGCATGTTGGTGCCGCTGGGAGCCCGCGCGGCGACATCCAGGATCGCCTCGACCGTCGCCTCCGGAACCGGCGTCGGCAGGAAGCGCCGGATCGAGCGGCGAGAGGAAATCGCGTGGTCGACCGCGCCGGCGTCGCTTACAGACATATCCATCAGGTGTTCGCTTCCAGTTTGGCAATAAAATCGCGCAGCGCCGGCGCCCACTTTCCCGCGTCGGCGCCAGATGCGAGATGGCCATGCTCGCTGTCTATTTCCACGTAGGACGCGTCCACCCCGGCGCCCCGCAAGCCCGCCATCACGCCGGGCGCCAAACTGGGCGGAAACAACGCATCGGTGCGTGACAGCACATAAAGCACCGGCACCTTGATCCTGGCGTAATGTCCGCTGACGTCGTACGCCTCCATCGCGCGGCCCAGAATAAACAATGAATTGGCATCGAATACGTCAGCCCAGGCCGAGGCGATCCGCCGCAGCTCCCGGTCGCGCCTGGCCGGGTCGGGAAACTGCTCCGCCAGGC
Organism: uncultured Alphaproteobacteria bacterium; assembly: GCA_963758415.1. Taxonomy (GTDB): domain Bacteria; phylum Pseudomonadota; class Alphaproteobacteria; order Acetobacterales; family Acetobacteraceae; genus Rhodopila. The sequence goes on from CAVWVL010000006.1 coordinate 43,146, forward strand.
TGTCGGCCAGCCCGTATCGCGTCAGCGTGTCGATCCGCAGCGCCGTCAGCGTTTCGTGCACCCCGCCGCGATCGTAATAATCGCCGCCGTTCCAGTTGCGATCAGGCTCGAACCATCGCAGCAGCGCGGCGGTGCGGTCGGAGGCCGGCGGCAACGGCGACGTCACCACCGGCGCCACGCCATCCATGAAGTCCGGAAACGTCACCGCCCACTGGAACGCCTGAAAGCCACCATACGACGGCCCGACCACCGCCCGTAGATGCGTCACGCCCAAATGCTCGAGCAGCCGCCTCTGCGCGGTGACGATATCGACAACCGTTATGTGGGGAAACTTCGAGCCATACCGGCGTCCGGTGCGCGGGTCGGTCGATGCCGCGTTAGTCGACCCGTAGCTCGATCCCAGCATGTTGCAGCAGAGGGCGAAATAGCGGTCCGTGTCGATCGGGGCGCCAGCGCCGATCAGCGTGCTCCAGGCGCCCTCCGACGACGCGACGCCAGGCTCGATCATCCGCGGTCCGCTTGTATAGCCATGCGTGACCAGAATGGCGTTCCGCCCGTCCGGCGCCAACCTGCCCCGAGAGGCGTAGGCCAGCGTGACATTCGGCAGCACCTCGCCGTTCTCCAGACGGAAATCGCTGAAGCTGAAGCTGTCGTGGGTGATCCCGGACATGGCGGATCCTTGTGCTGCTCCGGAGCAGGTTGCCACCGGCCGGCCCGCCATGCGAATCAAGCTGCAACGGCAGGGGCGGATTATGCCGCCGGACTGACAAGGACCGACAGCACATGGAATTCGGCATCGCCGTCGCCACCGCCGCCGACAGTTGGAAAATCGTCGAACGCGCCGAACAGCTCGGCTTTTCCCACGCCTGGTTCTACGACACCCAGATGCTGTGCGCCGATTGCTTCGTCGCGATGGGCGCCGCCGCGGTGAAGACCTCGCGCATCCGCCTCGGGACCGGCGTGCTGATCCCGTCCAACCGCATCGCCCCGGTCACCGCCAACGCCTTCGCCTCGTTGAACCAGCTTGCCCCGGGACGTATCGACTTTGGCGTCGGCACCGGCTTCACCGGCCGCCGCACCATGGGCCTCGGCGCGATGCGGCTCGCCGACATGGAGGAATACATCCGCGTCGTCATGGGGCTGCTCCGCCGCGAAGTGGTGGACTTCGAGGTGGAGGGCAAACGGCGCAAGATCAGCTTCCTCAATCCCGAGCTGGAGCTGATCAATCTCGCCGACCCGGTGCGGCTGTATGTGTCTGCCTTCGGACCAAAGGCGCGGGCGTTGACTGCCCGCTTGGGCGCCGGCTGGGTCAATTTCGTCGGCGACGTCAGCGGCGGGATCACTGCGGTGCAGGCGATGCGCGCGAGTTGGGATGCCGCCGGACACAACGCCGCAAATATGTCCGCGGTGGCCTTCGCGCTCGGCTGCGTCCTGCAGCCGGGCGAGGCCTCGGACAGCCAGCGAGCCATGGCGCAGGCGGGACCTCGGGCAGCGGTGCTGTTGCACCGGGTCGCCGACGAGGCACTCTCCGGCCTGCCCAACACCTCCACCGTGCCGGCATCCGTGGCCGAGCCGGTCGCGGCCTATGTCGAGCTGGCGCGAACATTCCGGCCAGAAGATGCCCGCTATCTGCAAAACCATCGCGGGCACCTAATGGCGGTGAAGGACATCGAACGGCCCTATGTCACCGCCGAGATGATTCGCCAGACGACCTTCACCGGCCCACATGCAGACCTGGTCGAGCGCATCGCCGCTTTGCGTGATGCCGGCTACACCCAGTTCACCGTTCAGCTCACGCCGGGACAGGAAGCGGCCATCGAAGACTGGGCGCGGATCAAGGCGGCGCTGTAGCGTTAGCTTTCCTGCTTCCGCTTCCCGGGCGCTCGGGCTGAAACTTGCGCCGGATGCCGGGCCGTGAAAGCATTCCCGCGACAGCCAAACACCAACCACAGAAAGATAAAGTCCATGGACGTTGGCATGATGATGGCCTTCACCAGCTACGGCTGGGAGAACTGTTCGGACACCCGCGTCTGGGACGAGGAAATCCGGCTCGCTCGGCTTGCGGCCGACTTCAGGCTTCAACTGCCTCTGGTCCGCCGAGCACCACTTTGCTGACTACTCGTTCGTGCCAGACAATATCCAGCTCATGAGCTATCTGACGGCGATCTGTCCGAACATCGATGTCGGGACCGCGGCGGTTATCCTGCCGTGGCATGATCCGCTGCGGGTCGCCGAACAGGCCTCGGTGCTGGACTATCTGTGCAAGGGCCGGTTCCGTTTCGGCATGGGCCGCGGTCTCGCGCGCCGCGAATTCAACGCCTTCCGCCTCAACATGGACGAATCGCGTGGCCGCTTCGACGAGGCGGCGCCGATGATCGTCAACGCGCTGAAGACCGGCTTCATCGAGGGCGACGGGCCGTTCTACAAGCAGCCACGAACCGAGATCCGTCCTCGCCCCGCCCATTCGTTCGACGGACGCATCTACGCCGTCGCATCCAGCGAGGACTCGGTCATTTCAGCCGCGAAGCTTGGCGCCCACATGGTGATGTTCGCCGACCGGCCCTGGGAGATGCGGGCGCCCGTCATCCAGCAGGGACGCGAGCTGCATCGCAAATTCCACGGCACCGAGGCGCCGCACATCATGCTGACCGAGTTCTGCGTCTGCGGCAGCAACCTGGCCGAGACCGAGGTGGAGGCCCGCCAGTATCAGGGCAAGTTTGTCGAGAGCAACTTCTACCACTACGAGTTTCTCGGCGAGCACTTCAAGACGGTCAAAGGCTACGATTCCTACCAGCAGAAGGCGGAGATCGCGCGCAAGGGTGGTCTCGAAGGCGCCGTGAACGGCTTCATGCAGGCCGCAAGCTGGGGCACGCCCGACAAGATCCTTCGCGGACTCGAGGCGCGGCGCAAGATCATCGGCGATTTCGAACTCAACTTTTCCTTCCGCTTCGGCGGCACGCCGTTGGACGTCTCGGAGCGCAGCCTCAAGCTGTTCGCCAAGGAGGTCCTGCCGGTGTTACAATCGTGGGGAACGACCGGGGCGGGCAAGGTCGCGGCGTAATCAGGGCGCCCGGGTCCCGCTGCCCTTGTCTTGTGTACGCAGCACATTCGTGGGTCCCCGGCCTTCGCTGGCCTTCGCCGGGGATGACACGGGAGTAGCTCGCCCGCTCGCTAGCGTGGGCTCATCGCCTCGGCGAACAGCGTCGTATTGTGGTGCAGCATATCGAGATAGCTCGCTGCCGGCCCGCCCGCCGGGGACAGCGCGTCGGAGTAGACCGTCCCTCCCAGCACCGCGCCGCTCTCCCGCGCCAACATCCGCGCCATGCGAGGGCTCGTCATGTTCTCGATGAACACCGCCCGCACCTTCTCCCTCTTGATCTGTGCGACCAGCGCCGCGATCGACTTGGCGGACGGCTCGAATTCCGTGCTGAGGCCCTCGGGCGAGAGAAATTCGACGCCATACCGGGCACCGTAGTAGCCAAAAGCATCGTGCGTCGTGATGATCCGCCGCTGCTCCTCGGGTATCGAGGCCAGCCGGGCCGCAATCCAGGCATCCGCCTCGGCGATGCGAGCGGCGTAGCGCTTGGCTGATTCGCGGTAACCAGCCGCGTTCCCAGGATCGGCCGCCGCCAGGCCAGCGGCAATCGCGTCGACATATAACATCGCATTGCGCGGATCCTGCCAGGCGTGCGGATCGGTGGCGATCGCGCCGCTCTCTTCCTTCATCGTCCTGGGCACAACTTTCTCCGCCGCCACCACGGTGACCCCATTGAAGTGGACAGCGCCGGTCATCCGGTCGATCCAGCCCTCCAGCCCCAGCCCGTTCGTTACCAGCAGCTTAGCTCGCATCAGCGCACGCAGATCGGCCGGCTTCGGTTCATAGACGTGCACATCCGCGTCCGGCCCGACCAGCGCGTCGACCCGCACCACCGGGCCACCACGCTGGCCCGGACTGGCGATCTGGCGCGTCAGATCGGCCAGAATCGAAAAACTGACGATGGCCTCAATCACCCCCTCGGCGCGCGCCGCGAGTGGCGTCAAGGCGAGGCCGGCAAGTAGCGAACGACGGTGCATCACGAGCTCCTGTAATGTTATAATATAACATTAACAGAAAGTTTGCCGCCGCTCAATGACTACGGATTGACTAAATACCTGTGCATCTGCGCAATCACTGCCATGAACGACGTGTTGCCCGAAACGCTGACCCTGCCGTCAGGCATTGCGCGCGTCGAGTGGCGCCGCAGCACCCGAGCCCGCCGCGTCTCGTTGCGCATCGATGCGGCGGGCGGTGGGGTCATCATCGTCCTGCCACCCCGCGCCTCCCACAAAGCCGGCTTGGCGCTGTTGAAAAGCCACGTGGGCTGGCTGGCGGACCGCCTGGCCGCGCTGCCCGAGGCGGTCCAGTTCGTGGATGGTGCCGTCGTGCCGATCGGTGGCGTGCCGCATCGGATTCGCCACACGGCACAGGGACGCGGGGTGGCGTGGCTGGCCGACAACGAGCTGCATGTGACCGGCGCCCCCGAGTTCCTCAGCCGCCGAGTCCGCGACTTCCTTCGCCAGGAGGCTCGCCGGCGGCTGACCGCGCTCACCTTCGCAAAGGCGAGCCTCATCGGCATCGCGCCGCGACGCGTCACCATGAAGGATACATTCAGCCGCTGGGGAAGCTGCGCCCCCGACAAGTCGATCGCATTGAGCTGGCGGCTGGTGATGGCGCCCGAGTTCGTCCAGGACTACGTGGCGTCACACGAAGTCGCGCATCTGCGGCACATGAACCATGGCCGACAATTCTGGTCCCTGGTGGAAGAGCTTACCCCGCACAAGCCCAAGGCCATCCCCTGGCTGAAGGCGGAAGGCGCTCGGCTGCTGCGAATCGGTTGAGCGGACCGGCGGGCCTGATGCCAGTTTTCAGGCTGGCGGAGCGACCGACAGCCCGTTGACCTTATACTGCTCGATGAAGCCGGCGACCAGGCCCGAGGCTTTTGCCTCCTCCACGAAGTCGCGCAAAAACGCCGCCGCCTCGGTGTTGGCCTTTGCCGTGCCGACCGCCTGCTGCACGGCGGTGAAGTGGCCATCCAGGATCATGGCGCCCGGCAGTTTCGTCACGTCGGAGAGCAATCGCGGACGCAGGCCCGCCAACGCGTCCAGCTTCTCATCGACGAATTGGTCGAGCGCCGCGTCCAGGCTATCGGATCGCACCAGCGTGGCGTGCGCGATATTGCGCTCCAGCCAGAGGTCGTAGGCGCTGCGGGCGGTCACAGCGATGCGCACGCCTGGCTTGTCCACGTCCTGGATGCGCGTGAGCGGCGACCCGGCGGGGACCAGATAAGTCGCCTCGATCTCCACATACGCCGCGGTGAACGTGATGTGCTCGGCCCGAGCCGGTTCGGCGCCGATCAGGCCGATGTCCCAGACATCCTTGCCGGCCTGGTCCGCAAGCTCTCCGGGCTTCGGAAACGGCACATATTTCACCGGCACCCCCAGCCGGTCGGCGATCGCCGCAGCCATGCTCGGTGCCACGCCCTCGGGGTCACCCGACGCGGTTCGGCCGGTCACCAGCAGGAAATTGGACAGGTTGATCCCGGCCCGTAGCACACCATGCGGCGCGAGTTGCGAAACGACGAGGGAGGCGACCTTGGGGGACATGCCGGACGGTTTCCGTTTGATTATCCGGCAATGCTATGCGGAGGCCTCGAGATTGGGAAGCCGTGCCCCGAGCCCCGAGGTAAGGCGGCGAACTAAATCCTGGTCGCGTCCACGGTAGCGATATCCAGCAGGCGTTCGATCACCTCGGGTTCCTGCGCGCCGGCGATGGCGTGGTTGCCGTCAACCACGAAACAGGGGACTCCGTTGATGCCCAGCCGGTGCGCCCGCAGATTGTCGGCGTGCACTGCGTCCGCCTCGTCATCGGAGGCCAGGAAGCGGCGCGTCTTGGCAGGGTCCATGCCGTAGGTCGCCGCGACGGCCGCGAGCACGTCATGGTCGCCGATGTCGCGGCCGTCGGTGAAATGCGCCGCGAACAGCGCCTCCACCATGTCGTCCGCGCGGCCGAAGCGGGACGCGTATCGCACCAGCCGGTGCGCATCGACGGACGAGGGCGTGCGGCGGATGCGGTCGAACCGGAACTGCACGCCTTCAAGCCGGCCCACATCGGAGATTGTCGCATACAGGCGGCGGGCGCGATCCTCGCCACCGAATTTTCGGACGACGTAGTCCGGGCGGGCCATCCCGATCCGCGGCATATCCGGATTGAGCAGAAAAGGTCGCCAGGTCAGTTCGAACAGGATATCGGGCCGCCGCCGCAGTGTGCGGATCAGCCGCCGCACACCAAGGTAACACCAGGGGCATACGAGATCGTGCACGACCTCAATGCCAAGCCGAGCCTTTGGTGGAGCGAGTACGTTCACGCCAGGAGTGTGGCGGTTCGTCCGGAGATTGTCACGTGGTTATCATGGGGCTGAAACCGGGACAGCTCTAATACAAAAGGCATGGGTCCCCGGCCTTTGCCAGGGATGACACACTCAATCACTTAGTCCCCGGGCTAATCTCCGGCCTGGGCAGCGACAAACTCTCCGCTCAGGCGAGGCGGCCGTGGCAGTGCTTGTACTTCTTGCCGGACCCGCACGGACACTGCGCGTTGCGCGAGGTAGACGCCCACGTCGCCTGGTTGTTCGGATCGACCGCCGGGGTCCGCGCCGGAAGCGTTGCGACGAGCCCGCCACCGGAACGATCATCCAACGTCGCGACATCGGTCGCCATCTCGGACATCGGTTCGGGATGGCTCTCGATGACTCGAAGGGTCGGCGGCGGCGCGAACAGATTTTCGGCCGGCCGCTCCGGTGCCAGCTCGACGCGGGCGAGCAGGCTCGTTACGCGCTCCTTCAGTTCGTCCAGCATGGCGTTGAACAGCGCGAACGCCTCGGACTTGTATTCATTCAGCGGATCGCGTTGGCCATAAGCGCGCAGGCCGATGCCCTGACGCAGATGATCCAGCGCGTAGAGGTGCTCTTTCCATACCGCGTCGAGCGTCTGGATCAGCAGGCTCTTTTCGATCAGGCGCATCAGGTCGGGGCCCAGGTTGGCCGCCTTCGCCGCCATCATCTCGTCCGCCGCCTTCTCGATCCGCTCCCGCAGGTGAGTCTCGTCGATGCCGTCTTCGCGGCCCCATTCCTCGACCGGCAGGTTCAGATTGAAGATTCGGCTGACGTCGGCGGTCAGTTCGGTCAGGTGCCATTGCTCGGAGAACGCCTTCTCCGGCACCCGCAGGGCAACCGTGGACGCCAGCACGTCGGACCGCATCTCGGCGACCAGTTCGGAGACGTTGGCGGCCTTCATGAACTCCTTGCGCTGGGCATAAACTTCCTTGCGCTGAGCGTTCATGACGTCGTCGTATTTCAGAACGTTCTTGCGAGTGTCGAAGTTGCGCGCCTCGACCTTCTTCTGCGCCTTTTCCAGCGCCTTGTTGATCCAGGGATGCACGATCGCCTCGCCTTCCTTGAGGCCGAGGCGCTGCAGCATGCCGCCCATCCGGTCGGAGCCGAAGATGCGCATCAAATCGTCTTCCAGCGACAGGAAGAAGCGCGAGCGGCCTGGATCGCCTTGCCGGCCAGAGCGGCCGCGCAACTGGTTGTCGATGCGCCGGCTCTCATGCCGCTCGGTGCCGATAACGAACAATCCGCCGGCGTCACGGACCGCCTGATGCGCCGTGGCGATCTCGCGTCTCACGTCCGCCTCGCGGGCCGCCCGCTGCGTCTCGTCGTGGATGTCGGACAGTTCCTTGCGCAGCCGGACATCGAGGTTGCCGCCCAGTTTAATGTCGGTGCCGCGGCCGGCCATGTTGGTGGCGATGGTGACCGCACCGGGGGCACCGGCCTGTGACACGATCTCGGCTTCCTGTTCGTGGAAGCGGGCATTCAGCACCGCGTGCGGCACCTTCTTCTTTTTCAGCAGATTGCTGATGGTTTCGCTTTTCTCGATCGAGGTGGTGCCGACCAGCACCGGCTGACCCTTCGCCCGCGCCTCATCGATCAGCGTAGCCACGGCCTCGTATTTCTCCGCCGCCGAACGATAGACCTCGTCGTCTTCGTCCTTGCGGGTCACCAGCACGTTGGTGGGGACTTCGACCACGTCCAGCTTGTAGATTTCGGCAAACTCGTCGGCCTCGGTCAGCGCCGTGCCGGTCATTCCGGCGAGTTTCGGATACAGCCGGAAATAGTTCTGGAACGTAATGGATGCGAGGGTCTGGTTCTCGGCCTGGACGGTAACGTGCTCCTTGGCTTCCAGCGCCTGGTGCAGCCCCTCGGAATAGCGCCGGCCCTGCATCATCCGGCCGGTGAACTCGTCGATGATGATCACCTGGTCGTCGCGCACGATGTAGTCCACGTCACGGCTGAACAAGGTGTGGGCGCGCAGCGACTGCTGCACGTGATGCACCACCGAAACATTGAAGATGTCGTACAGATTGCCTTCGGTCAGCACACCGGCTTCCCGCAGCATGTCCTCCACCCGCTCGCTGCCGGCCTCGGTCATCGACACGGTCTTGAATTTCTCGTCCTTGTCGTAAGTCGTCGGATCCTTGGCGAGTTCCTTCACCACGATGTCGACCTGGCGGTAAAGATCGGAGCTGTCCTCCGCCGGACCGGAAATGATCAGCGGGGTGCGGGCCTCGTCGATCAGGATGCTGTCGACCTCATCGACGATGCCGTAGAAGAACTCCCGCTGGACCATGTCTTCCAGGCGATACTTCATGTTGTCCCGCAGATAGTCGAAACCGAACTCGTTGTTGGTGCCGTAGGTGATGTCGGCGGCGTACTGGGTCCGCTTGGTGTCCTCGTCCTGGCCATGGACGATGACGCCGACGCTGAGGCCGAGGAACTGGTAGATCTGTCCCATCCACTCGCCGTCGCGCCGGGCCAGGTAGTCGTTTACCGTAACGACATGGACTCCCTTGCCGGCCAGCGCGTTGAGGTAGACCGGCAGCGTGGCGACCAGGGTCTTGCCCTCGCCGGTCTTCATCTCGGCGATCTTGCCGTCGTGCAGCACCATGCCGCCGACGAGCTGGACGTCGAAGTGCCGCTGGCCGAGGGTGCGCCGGGCAGCTTCGCGGACCACGGCAAAGGCTTCCGGCAGCAGTTCGTCCAAGGTCGCCTCGTTCGCCAGGCGCTCGCGGAATTCCGCCGTCTTGGCCGCCAGTGCCTGGTCCGACAGGGCGCTGATGCCGTCTTCCAACGCGTTGATTCCCGCGACGCGCCGCTGGTACCCCTTCAGGGAGCGGTCGTTGGCGGAACCGAAAATGGCACGGGCGATTGAGGCGAGCATGCGGACCTTCCAAGGGCAGCCATCACCCGGGGAGACACCTGGGTCCGGCGAGGTTCAGATAAGGCCCGAGGCGCCCAGGGTCAACGACGGCGACGCTTTTCGCTTGATCGGAGACGGCGGTGCCGAGCAGCTATGACGGCGCGCTCCGGATATTCTGGCCGGGCCTAAGGTCGCGCAACGCCCGCGACAACCCGTCACACGGTCCCCCCGCTGCTCTTGACAAATGTTATGCTCAATCTCAGCATATGCCCATTATACTCGACTGGAGCATATCAATATGAGCGACCTGCAAGACATTGGGCGAGCACCGGTCATCCTAGGCGGCGGCATTGCCGGCCTGATGACGGCGCTGCACCTGGCGCCGATGCCGGTGGTGGTGCTGGCCAAGGCGCCGCTGGAGACCGAGGCATCAAGTGTCTGGGCGCAAGGCGGCGTCGCCGCGGCCGTGGGACCCGACGACTCTCCCTCGTTGCATTTCGCCGATACCCTTGCCGCCGGTGACGGGCTGTGTGACGCGGACGTGGCCGGGCACGTCACCGCCGCCGGCCCCGCCGCGATCGAAACGCTGGTGCGGTATGGTGCGCGGTTCGACCGTGATGCGGCCGGCGCGCTGGCGCTTGGGCTGGAGGCCGCGCATGGCCGGCGGCGCATCGTGCATGCGAAGGGCGACGGCACTGGCAAGGAGATCATGCGCGCCCTCGCGGCGGCGGTGCGGGCAACGCCCTCGATCACCGTGATCGAAGGTTGCGAGGCACGCAGGCTGGTGGTCGCGGACGATGCGGTCAGCTTCGTCCTGGCCGCTTCCGCATCCGGCACGGTATTGTTCCCCACCAGCCGGGTGGTCCTGGCGACCGGCGGCGTTGGCGGCTTGTTCCTTCACACCACCAACCCGCGCGGATCGTTCGGCCAGGGACTTGCCCTCGCGGCGCGCGCTGGAGCCGCGCTCATCGACCTGGAGTTCGTGCAGTTCCACCCCACCGCGCTCGACACCGGCGGCCATCCGGGCGGCCATCCCCTGGTGCTGGTCAGCGAGGCGGTCCGCGGCGAGGGCGCGACGCTGATCGACGAGACGGGTGAGCGCTTCATGGCCGACGTGCCCGGTGGCGAACTGGCCGCGCGCGATGTCGTTGCTCGCGCTGTCTGGCGCCACATCGCCGCCGGCCATCGCGTCTTCCTCAACGCGACCGCCGCGCTCGGCTCCGCTTTCGCCCAGCATTTCCCGGTCATCGGCGCTGCCTGTGAGGCTGTTGGGATCGATCCGGCGGTGCAGCCGATCCCGGTGCGTCCGGCCGCGCATTACCACATGGGAGGCATCGCGGTGGACCGGCACGGACGCAGCACGCTCCCCGGTCTGTGGGCGTGCGGTGAGGTTGCCGGCACCGGGCTGCACGGCGCCAATCGCCTCGCCAGCAACTCGCTGCTGGAAGCCGTCGTCGGCGCGGCCTCGGTGGCCGACAGCGTTGCCGCGGCGTCGCCCGGGCGTGACCGGCCGCAAAGCCTGACCGACGCCGGAAGCGCTTCCGATCCGGAACCCGTGCGGCCGATCCTGTCGAAAGCCGCCGGCGTGGTGCGAGACCGTGGGACCTTGGAGGCGGCCGTCTCCACCCTGCTGCCACTGGCCGGATCGACCGGGCGGGCGGCTGACCCGGCGCTGGTCGCCCTCATGATCTGCGTCGCGGCACTGCGCCGGCGCGAGAGCCGTGGCGGCCATTTTCGCATCGATTACCCCCGGCCAGACCCGGCCCTGGCACATCGTCGCGCCTTGACCGCCGAGACGACGTTCGACGCCGCACAGGAGATCGCGGGCAGGGCCCGGCGGCGCGCCTATGCCGCGGCGGGTTAACCCGGTGCTCGTGGCCGCAAATCAGCCGGCGCGCGTCAAAGCCTGATCCGTGCGCCGGCGAGCACCGTGGGCCCGGGCGTCTGGAAACCGTTCACTGCCTCAAAACGCGAATTCAGAATGTTCCAGCCATTGACGTAAAGCTCGACCTTCGGGGTCAGCGTGTAATTGACGGCGACGTTGGTGATCAGCCCGTGCTGGCCAACCCCGTAGCCGATGCCGTTGCCGCTGTTGTCGTAGAGAAAGTCGTGCGCCGGCCCCGTATAGACGAGCGTGGTGATTATTTGCAGTGACCGCAACGGCTTGACCGTAACGTCCAGCGAAGCCTGGTTCTGCGGCCGCCGCAACAGTTGCGTGCCCTCACCGGCCGGCTGCCCGTCCGATGTGGTGTCCACGAACGTATAAGTCGCGTGCAGGTCGAGCCAACGCACCGGGTGCAGGGCCGCCTCGCTTTCCACACCGTGCACCTGCGCCGACCCTAGGTTCACTTCGGTATCGATCGGGGTGAAGACGCCGACGATTAGATTGCTGATCTGCTGCTCGAAATAGGTGGCGCTGACGGAGGCGAAATCGGGCCGCCCAAGCGCCGGAATGTCAGTGGTGAAACCGGCTTCCCATCCCGCCGATTGTTCCGGCTTCAGGGCCGGGTTGCCGACATATCCAAACAAATCGACACCGTAGCGGTCGAACAGCGACGCGGTGCGGAAGGCGGTGCCGTAGGCCAGCTTGAAGTGAGTGCCGATCTCGTGCGCGTCAAACACGGAGCCGAGACGCCAGGTCGTCGGGGTCTGCCCAACCACCCAGTCCTGCCGCACCTGACCGGTCACCTCCAGCCGCTGCTTTACGTTGGTCTGGAACCCGGCATAGGCGGCATTCGTCGTCATCGAGGCGGTGGCCGACTGTGCGAACGGAAAGCCGGCGAAATCCTCGTTGACGCGCACCTTCGCGGTATCGCCGGTGTACTCGTAGCCGAATGTCATCGCGCTGGCGGACAGGCCCGGAACAGCGAGCAGATCATCCAGATGCAGCGTGTTGTTCCATTGCACATCCGTCCGATACGAATGATAGCGGCTGTCGGATGTCGTCTGATTGGGGTCGGCCGCCGCGAGGGGTTCGAGGTATCGGCGGTCGTCCTGCAGGCGCCCGACGTAGATGCCGGTGTCCAGTTTGCCATTGAACAGCTTTGTCGTGCCGCCGATACGCCCCAGCAAGGATGTCGTCTGGCCATTCGAGTTGGAGTCATCGAAGGTCGGGTTGCCCAGTGTATCGAACCCGAAATAGGCCGTCTGAGCGCGCAGGAACAGCGACAGCCTTGTGCCCTCGGTTGGCGTATAGCCAAGATTGATGGTGGCGACCCGGTCGCGGAACCCCTGCGGCACGCCGGTATAGACGCTCTCCCGTTGTGGAATCGAATCGTATCCGCGTTGCGACTGGGATTCCACGGTCACCGCGAAGTCGAGCGGTCCTTCTATTCCGCTGGCGGTGAGAGTGCCGCGGACCAGCGCCGGGTAGCCGCCGGCCAGGTCGCCGTACCAGTGGATGCCTTGCTCGCTGCCCCGGCGCGAGATCAGATTGATCACGCCGCCGATCGCGCCGGAACCGTACACCGCGGCCATCGGTCCACGGATGATCTCGATGCGCTCGACGTCGCCAAGCGTGTCGATACCGAAATTAAATGCCGCGGTCGGGTCCGACGCGTCGGTCAGCGGCATGCCGTCGCGCAGCACCAGGACGTGGTTCGAGTTGCTGCCGCGGATGAAGACGCTTGCCTGGCCGCCCGGTCCGCCAGAGGGGCTGACATGCACGCCGGGAACGTCCGCCAGTGCCTGGGTGAGATAGTCGTAGCCATGCGCGTCGATGGTGGCGCGATCGATGACGGTGACCCCGGCCGGAATCTCGTCCAGTGGCGTAGGCACGCGGGTGGCGGTGATGACCTGCTCCGGCAGCGGCAGGGACATCTGGGTCTGGCCCGACTGGGATGGCCCGGATTGGGTTGGGCTCGACTGGGATTGGCCGGATTGCGCTAGCTGGGCGGCCGCTGAACGAAGCGGCAGCAAACCTGCAAACGTTGCGGCAATGATACCAGCCCGCCAGGTGAATGCCGCGTCACCGACCCTCGTGGCACGGCATTCCGGCAGGCTATTCATCTGACAACTCGCAATTAGCGCAGGGATTTTGCGCACGCGGTCCTCCATCGACTCAGGGTCGATTGCCGCCTGCGGGTTTCTCCCCGCTGCTCCGGTTTACCCCGCCCGGCGCGCGCGCGCAGTCTCGATGCCGGCCGGTCTCCTGGCTAGCGGGTCATCACCTTGGGTCCGCCTTCTCGCCCCGGGTCGAAACCAAGTTGGGCAATGGCATCTGGACCAGGCTCGCCGCCTACAGTTGCGGGGGCAGCCGCCTTCCGGCAGTTCCCGTTTCAGCCCCTTGGGGCCACCGTCATCTGTTGGCCTTCATACCTCGATCCGCCAATCACGCAAATCCGGGCTTCGCCGAATCTCAGGCGGAACCGAAACGACTGGAAAGGCGGGCGATCGCATGACCCCGTGCGTCGGCGTTGATGACCGGGCCTCAGCATTGCGGCAGCGGCGGCAGCAGGCCAAGCGGATCGACCGCCTGCCCGTTCTCGAGCACCGCGAAAAACAGGTGGGTGCCATAGGTCACTCCGGTGCGCGCGACATGTCCCAGCGCCTCTCCAGCCGCCACATTGCGCTTGCCCCCTGCAATGGCGGGCACCAGGTTGCCGAGATGGCCATACAGCGTCACCAGGCCGCCTGGATGTCGCAGGTGCACGGTGACGCCGCCCAGACCCTGCCGTCTGACCGCCTCGATCGTTCCGGCAGCCGCCGCATGCACCAGCGCGCCCGCCGGCGCCGGCAGGTCGACACCGTTGTGAAAGCCGGCGGAGGCGTGCGGACCGACCGCATGCCGCCAGCCGAACGGCGACGATACGCACGCCGGCGTCACCGGCGGCTGCAGCGTCGTCTGCGATACCGCATTGTGCGGTAGCAGCAGCGTCAGCAGGGCCGTCAGGCTGCCGGCCACGCTATAACCACCGAGGCGCAGGGTCGTGCGGTCCGCCATATCCGGTTCTACCAGTGCGCTCAGGCGGGGATCAACGCGCCGCGGCGGCGGAAGCTCGCGAAGACTGGTCCGATCAGATCGTCGAGCCTCGCGGCCCCGCCTTGCCCGATGCTGAAACCTGCGGCACGCTGCGTACACAGAGGTGTTTCGATGCATGGCAAGCTGTAACGACACGGATCAATCACTATGGCTCAAGGACCCGATCGGTATCCTGGCTGAGGGTGCTGAACGCGGCGTCGTCGTCAGCGAGGGCCGCATTGCCGAACTGGTGCCGCGAGGGGCCGAACCGGTCACCCCCGGCGTGGCCGTGTTCGATGCCGGCAGGCACACGCTGCTGCCCGGACTGATCAACACCCATCATCATTTCTACCAGACACTGACGCGCGCCTCGCCAGCCGCGCTGGACCGCACGCTGTTTCCGTGGCTGAACGCGCTGTATCCGATCTGGGCCGGTTTGACCCCCGACCATATGGACGCCGCCGCAACGCTCGCGCTCGCCGAGCTGCTGCTGTCGGGGTGCACGACGACGACGGACCATCATTATGTTTACCCAGCCGGTCTGGAATCGGCGATCGACATCGAAGTCGCGGCGGCGCAACGATTAGGCGTCCGTGTGCTGCTGACGCGCGGATCGATGAACCGTTCGCAGTGCGATGGCGGCCTGCCCCCGGACAGCGTCGTGCAGGACGAAGACACCATCCTGGCCGACAGTGAGCGGCTTATCGCGCGCTATCACGACCCTCGGCCCGACGCCATGGTGCAGATCGCGCTCGCGCCCTGTTCCCCGTTCAGCGTCACCACGTCACTGATGACGGCAACCGCCGCCCTGGCACAGCGGACCGGCGTGCGGCTGCACACGCATCTGGCGGAAACCAAGGACGAGGAGGCCTTCTGCCTGGCCACCCTGCGCTGCCGTCCGCTGGATTACCTGGAGCAATGCGGCTGGCTGCATGACCGGACATGGCTGGCCCACGGGGTTCATTTCGACAGTGGTGAAATCGGTCGCCTGGCTCGGGCGGGTACTTGCGTCACACATTGTCCGTGCAGCAACCAGATTCTTGCTTCCGGCGACTGCCTGGTCTGCGACATGGAACAGGCGGGGATGAACGTCGGCTTGGGCGTGGATGGATCGGCGTCCAACAGCGCATCGAACATGATCCAGGAAGTTCGGGCGGCGTTCCTGCTGCAACGGGGCCGCTACGGAATTGAGCAGGTCAGCCACCGCGACGCGCTGCGCTGGGCCACCTCGGGCTCCGCTGCCTGCATCGGTCGTCCGGAACTAGGCCGCATCGCCGTCGGAATGCAGGCGGACCTGGCGCTGTTCGCGATGGATGAATTGCGGTTCTCCGGTGCCCTGGACCCGGTGGCGGCCCTTGTGATTTGCGGCGCCCACCGCGCTGACCGGGTCATGGTGGCTGGACGCTGGGTCGTCGAGGACGGCGCCATCCCGGGGCTGGACATCGCGGCCCTCATGCAACGACACACCGCCGCGGCGAAGGTCTTGCACGCGCAATGACGCGGCACGCGCAATGACCTGGCGCCGGATGTGATCGTCGCTCTGGCCGGGCGTCAGAGTTGGCTTGAGCCGCGCGATCAAGCTCGGCGCCGTAGTCGGCCCCTCGATGATCGCCTCCTCCTGATCAGAGCCTAACCTGAAACATACTAGCAACGAATGTCCGGGCCGGTCAAATCCCGGCGGTCAGCGTATCCGCGTCCTCTCCGCGTCCTCCGAGACCTTCGCGCCCTCAGTGCTTCAGGCAACCATCCACCACGCCGCGCCGGCATCAGACGGTCTGAACGATGTGCGGCGACTGCGTTGCCTGGTCGGACGGGCGCCGTCCGTGTCCGTTGGACAACTCGCGTAATCACCGAGTTCACCGAGTGCCCGGAGCTCGCGGAGGAGGTGTGGTACGAAACGGCGGAGAGCGTTTTCCAGACGGACGGTGTTGCAGTTAGAAACAGGCCGGCGCCGCAACCGCTTAAAGCCGGACCGGAAATGATTCGCGGACAATCTAAAGGTCGGCCTGTTCTGGCGCTGCCGCGGCTGAAACCCGAGCGGACGGTGGCTGGCCGATATTGCAATTTGGCGGCGTAAAGCTCCTGCCAAATGCATTTCGAGGTCAGGCTGTTGACCATACGACCGGCCGATCCTGGGGCGCGATGTCATCCGGGGCTTATCCACCCCGCCCTGAAACGGCACCGATCGCGGGCCTCCGTCAACCGGCGAACAGCCCGTGGTCCGGAAATTGCGTGTCGGGTGGTCAGCGAACAAGGAGCATGCCCGCGGCGAGCCATTCGGTGCAGTGTCGCGATAATGACAGGGGACGTGCGGCGATGCCCACGAGCATCCATCCAGTAGACGAACGCCTTCCACTCGGCCAACTCTTGCCGCTGGCGCTGCAACATGTACTGGTTATGTATGCCGGCGCCGTCGCGGTTCCCCTGATCATTGGACGCGCCGTAAACCTTCCGCCGGAACAGGTATCATTCCTCATCAGCGCTGACCTGTTCGCCTGCGGGCTGGCCACCATCGTGCAAAGCCTGGGGTTCCCAGGCGTCGGTATTCGCCTGCCCGTCATGATGGGCGTCACCTTCGCGTCCGTCGGCCCCATGCTGTCGATGGCAGCCACGCCAGGCGTCGGTCTGCTCGGCATCTACGGCGCGGTGATCGGCGCCGGACTATTCGGCGTTCTCGCCGCCCCGCTCATCAGTCGCCTTCTGCCTTTGTTCCCGCCAGTCGTTACCGGCACGATCATCCTGGTCATCGGCGTTTCGTTAATGCGAGTGGGGATAAACTGGGCAGGCGGTGGCTTGCCGACAGTCACCAGGATCGTCGATGGCACGCCGGCCAATTTTCTCAATCCCGCCTTCGGTCAGCCGATCGGCCTGAGCGTCGCGTTGTTCGTGCTGGTCGTCATTCTGTCGCTGATCAAATGGGGAAAAGGTTTCGTCGCGAACGTCGCGGTGCTGCTGGGGATCGTCGCCGGCGCCGCACTCGCCGCGGCAATGGGACTGATGCATTTCGATCATGTAGCGACGGCGCACTGGTTCGATATCGTGCTGCCATTTCATTTCGGCACGCCGGAGTTTCATCCGATCCCGATCATCACGATGTGCATCGTCATGGTGGTGGTCATGATCGAATCGCTGGGCATGTTCCTGGCTCTTGGTGAAATCACCGGCAAACCGATCGACCAGGCCGACCTGACCCGCGGCCTGCGCGCCGATGGCGTCGGCACCATCCTCGGCGGCATTTTCAATACATTTCCCTATACCTCGTTCTCGCAAAATGTCGGCCTGGTCGGCGTGACCGGAGTCCGCTCGCGCTGGATCACCGTCACCGGCGGCGTCATGATGCTCGTGCTGGGACTGCTGCCCAAGATGGCGGCACTCGTTGAGGCAGTTCCCCAGGTCGTGCTCGGGGGCGCCGGATTGGTCATGTTCGGCATGGTGGCGGCAACCGGCACGCGTATCCTGACCGGAGTGGATTTCAAGTCGAACCCCAACAACCTTTTCATTGTCGCCGTCTCGGTTGGATTCGGATTGATCCCGGTCGTCGCGCCGCCGTTCTTTCATAACTTCCCCCACGAACTCCAGCCGCTGCTCGAGTCCGGCATTTTGCTCTCGGCGGTGGTTTCCGTGATCCTCAACGTGTACTTCAACGGCGTGAGCGGCATCGAGGTGGCGCGCCGGGATGCCGCAGCCGCGTCGGCGGCGGCCGAGCACGTCTAACAAGGAGCATCAAGCATGGCACTGCTGCACAAGACCTACGGCAAGGACAAAGTCCGCGTCATGCGCATTGATCGCCAGAGCGATCGGCACGACGTGCGCGAGCTCACCGTACGGGCGATGATGACAGGTGATTTCGGGCGCGCGTTCACCCATGCCGACAATTCGACCTCCGTGGCGACCGACACGGTGAAGAACATTATCAACGTGGTCGCGCGGGAGAACCTCGCGCTGGAGACCGAGCCGTTCTGCGCCGCCGTCGCCCAGAAGCTGCTGGACAGCTATGGGAAGGTCGAGAGCGCGACGGTTAGCGCGTACGAAACCAAATGGTCGCGCTTGGCCGTGAACGGCAAACCACATGCGCACAGCTTCGTGCTTGACAGCAACGGCAAGCCGTTCGCCAAGGTGGTGGCGACACGCAGTGGCACGACCGTCGAATCCGGTGTCTCCGGCTTCACCTTCCTGAAGTCGACCCGGTCCGGCTGGGAAAACTACATTCAGGACAAATACACCACGATCCCCGAGACGCATGACCGTATCGTATCCACCGAGATGGAAGCCTCCTGGCGCTGGAGCGCGGCGCCACCGAGTTACGATGCCGCCAATGCCAAGATTCTTGCGACACTGCTCGATGTCTTCGCAACGACGTATAGCTACAGCGTGCAGGACAGTCTGTATCGCATGGGTACCGCTGCGCTGGAGGCGGTGCCAGAGATATCCGACATCAGCATGGCCTGCCCGAACAAGCACTATCTTCTGCTCAACCTCACGCCGTTCGGTCTGGACAACAAGAATCAGGTGTTCGTTGCGACAAGCGACCCTTCCGGTCAGATCGAGTGCACGGTCGGACGATAACACACGCAATCAGTTAGGCGCCGGTCCTGGACCTTCATACCATCACCGCGATCGAGATCCCCGTCTGCCGGGCCGATCTGAAGCTGTGGCAGACTGGCAGTGCCTGGCTGGGCGGCGGCACCTGGCTGTTTTCCGAGCCGCAGCCACATCTCCACCGCATCATTGACCTGTCCGGCATGGGTTGGCCGCCTTTGGTGTTCACGGAGCAGGGGCTGGAGATCGCCGCGACTTGCACAATCTCCCAGCTTGCCGCCGCGCAACTCCCGGATACCTGGAAAGCCGCGCCACTGTTTCGCCAGTGCTGCGAGGCCCTTCTCGCCTCATTCAAGATCTGGAACATGGCGACCGTGGGCGGCAACATCTGTCTCGCCCTGCCGGCGGGGGCCATGATCTCGCTTGCGACCGCACTACACGGCGTGGCTACGGTTTGGATGCCAGACGGGCAGACCCGGCAGACCCCTGTCCTTGAACTGGTGACCGGACCAAACACCAATGCGCTTCTCCCGGGCGAGGTGCTGCGCAGTATCGCCCTGCCGTCGCGGGCGTTGACCCGCCGAACCGCCTTCCGGCAGATTTCGCTCAGTCGCCATGGCCGTTCCGGGGCGCTGCTCATCGGCACCCGCTCCGCGAGTGGCGGCGACTTTACCCTGACGGTGACTGCATCAACGCCTCGGCCGATCCAGCTTCGCTTTAAGGGATTGCCGACGGCGGAGGAACTTGTCGCCGCGATCGAAACGACTATCCCCCTGCAGTCATACTACGACGACATGCATGGCCGGCCAGACTGGCGGCGACACGTGACATTGCTGTACGCCGAGGAAATCCGTCGTGACCTTTCAGCCGAGGCCCCCTCTTGAACTGCATCATCAACGGCCGCGAAACGACGTGCGAGCCGCGACCGGGCCAATGTCTTCGCACGTTGCTTCGTGACCAAGGATGGTTCGGCGTCAAGAAAGGTTGCGACGCGGGCGATTGCGGTGCCTGCACGGTCCTGCTGGACGGCAGCCCCGTCCATAGCTGCCTGGTTCCGGCACACCGCGCCGCGGGACGGCGGGTCACCACCATCGAGGGCCTCGCTTCACCGAACGGACTGCATCCGGTGCAACAAGCCTTCCTAGACGCCCAGGGCTTCCAGTGCGGCTTCTGCACCGCCGGCATGATCCTGACCGCAAGCTGCCTGTCGGACTCGCAGCGGCGGAATTTGCCGGTGGTGCTGAAAGGCAACCTCTGTCGGTGCACCGGCTACCGCGCGATCGGCGATGCGATCGCCGGCGTCCGTGACATCGAGCAAAGCCCCGCCGCCGGAACCCTCGGTCAGAACATTGCGGCGCCGGCCGGCCCCGACATCGTCACCGGTCGTGCCCGGTACACGCTCGACGCCGCATTCGACGGCCTGCTGCATATGAAGCTGCTGCGCTCACCACATCCACACGCCCGGATCGTATCAATCAACACGACCGCCGCCCTCGCCGTCCCGGGCGTCCATGCCATCCTGACCCACGAGGATGCACCCGACAAACTGTTCTCCACGGCCCGACACGAACACCCGGTGGACGACGTCGACGATACGCGAGTGCTCGACTGCGTCATGCGCTTCGTCGGCCAGCGGGTCGCCGCCGTCGTCGCTGAAACCGAGGCGGCGGCCGAGGAAGCCTGTTGCCTTTTGGCAGTCACCTACGAGACGCTTCCGGCAGTGTTTGATCTGTTGGAGGCGATGCGGCCCGGAGCCCCGGTCGTGCATGACAAACCGCCAAACTCGCGCATCCTGCACCCACAACGAAACATCGTTGCCGAAGTGCACGGCCATGTCGGCGATGTGGCCGCTGGCTTCGCGGCGTCCGCGCATGTCGTCGAAGGCACCTACCTCTCGCAGCGCATCCAGCATGCCCACCTGGAAACCCACGCCGCCATCGGCTGGCTCGAGCCAGACGGAAGGTTACACATCCGCACCAGCACGCAGACGCCCCATCTGACGCGGAATGCCCTGAGTGCACTGTTCGACATTCCCACCGATCAGGTGCGGGTCTTCTGTGAGCGCGTCGGCGGCGGGTTCGGTGGCAAGCAGGAAATGCTGGTCGAGGACATCGTCGCGCTGGCGGTGCTGAAAACCGGTCGCCCGGTGAAGCTGGAACTGACCCGCGAGGAGCAGTTCACGGCGACCACGACCCGTCACCCGATGCAGGTGCACATCAAGGCCGGCGCCGACGCCCAGGGACGCCTCCGCGCGCTGCAACTTCATGTCGTCAGCAACACCGGCGCTTACGGCAATCATGGTCCCGGAACGTTGCATCACGCCTGCGGCGAGTGTCTCGGGGTCTATCGTTGCGACAACAAGAAGGTCGATGCCTTCGCCGTCTATACCCACACTTTGCCGGCGGGCGCATTCCGCGGCTACGGACTGAGCCAGACGGTGTTTGCCATTGAAAGCGCAATGGACGAACTGGCGCGCGCGCTGTCGCTCGACCCGTTCGAATTCCGCAGGCGTAACGTCGTCCGGCTCGGCGACCCCATGATCTCGACCGGCGATGCGCCGCACGATGTCGAATATGGCAGCTATGGACTGGATCAGTGCCTCGATATCGTCGAGCGGGAAATGGCGGCCGCCGTCCCGCCTTCGTTACCGCCAGACTGGCTGGTCGGGCAGGGTATGGCACTGGCGATGCTCGATACTATCCCGCCCGGCGGCCATCGGTCCGAAATCGCGCATCTCTTTGCTCGGTGACGGATGTTACGAAGTTGCCGTCGGCACCGCCGAGTTCGGCAACGGAACGACCACCGTCCACCAGCAGTTGGCGGCGGCCGCGCTCAACACCGTCCCGTCCCGAATCCGCATCGTCCAGTCCGACACCGATCGAGTGGGCTACGATACCGGGGCCTTCGGCAGCACCGGGACCGTGGTAGCCGGTAACGCAACGATCCGCGGCGCCGCCGACCTTGCCTCGGCGATCGTCGGGTTCGCGGCGGAGATCGCCAACTGTGGGCGACAGGCCTGTTCCCTAGGGCCAGACGGCGTGACCTGCCCTGATCGGCACATCAGTCTGCCCCAGCTTGCCGCCGCGGCGCTTGTCGACGGCCGAGCACTGACCGCCACGGGATTTTCGGATGGATTGGCGCGCTCAGTGGCATTCAATGTGCAAGCGTTCCGGGTGGCGGTCCATCGCCAGACCGGAGAGATCAGTATCCTGAACAGTATTCATGCCGCCGACGCCGGCGTCGTCATCAATCCCATGCAATGCCGCGGTCAGATCGAAGGCGGCATCGCAATGGCATTGGGCGCTGCGTTGTTCGAGGCGATGGAGGTCAACTCCGCGGGGCACACGATGAACCGGCGTTTTCGCGAGTACCATATTCCGACTTTTGCCGACATCCCCCGGAGCCGCGTCCACTTCGCGGACACCTTCGACAAGCTCGGCCCGGCGGGTGCGAAATCCATGAGCGAGAGCCCGTTCAATCCGATCGCCGCCGCGCTCGCCAATGCGATCCGCGATGCGACCGGTGTCCGTTGCCGCCAGACCCCCATCAAGGCTGACAGGCTCTACCGGCAGATTGCCGACATTGTATCCACATGAGCCATTCGAAGGCAATGCTGCACGAGATGTACTCATTCCGCATTGGTAGAACCAAAGGAACCTAGGGCCATGAGTTCCACCGTGGTGGGCGCAACCGTGCCTCGTGTCGCCGCAGGGCCGCGGCAGAAAATCCACCCGGTCGACGAAGTGCTTCCGGTCGGCAAGCTGGCCGCCTACGGGTTTCAACACGTATTGGCGTTTTACGCCGGCGCGGTCCTGGTCCCGATCATCGTTGCCGGGGCCCTGAAGCTGAGCCAGGAAGACCTGATCCATCTGATCAACGCCGATCTCTTCACATGCGGTATTGCGTCACTGCTGCAATCAGTCGGTATCTGGAACATCGGCGTGCGATTGCCGCTTTTGCAAGGTGTGACCTTCACCGCCGTCAGCCCAATGATCTCCATTGGTCTGGCCGCGGGAGGCGGCACCGCCGGTCTGCTCTCGATCTACGGATCAGTGCTCTGTGCTGGAATTTTCACATTCCTGGTCGCTGGCTATTTCGCCAAGTTGGTGAAATTCTTCCCCCCGTCGTGACCGGTACCGTCATACTCATCATCGGGGTCGCCCTGCTGCCAGTCGCTGCGAACGACATCGTCATGGGCAGCAGTCCTGATGCAATGCAAAACCCGGTAATGCTGAGCAACCTGCTATACGCGTTCGGCACGCTGGCCCTTATCGTTGCAATTCAGCGGCTGTTCCATGGCTTCATGGCGACGGTGGCAGTCCTGATCGGCCTCGTGGTCGGCACGCTCGTCGCGTGGGCCTTCGGTACCGCCCATTTCACCGACGTTGGACCCGCGGACTGGGTGGGCTACACCAGCCCTTTCTACTTCGGCATCCCGACGTTTAGCGTGACGGCCATCATCTCCATGCTGATCGTCATGGTCATTACAATGGTAGAGACCACCGGCGACGTCTACGCGACCGGCGAAATCGTCCACAAGCGCATCCGCCAGGACGACATTGCCCGTGCCATCCGCGCCGACGGTCTGGCGACCTTCATCGGCGGCGTATTGAACTCGTTTCCATACACCTGCTTTGCTGAGAATGTTGGACTGGTCCGGCTGACCCAGGTCAAGAGCCGGTGGGTCGTTGCGGCCGCCGCCGTGATCATGATTGTCCTTGGCTCATTGCCGAAAGCCGCGGCCATCGTCGCGGGCATTCCGTTGCCGGTGCTGGGAGGCGCCGCCTTGGCGATGTTCGCAGCCGTGGCGGTCGTCGGCGTGCAGACCCTCGGCAAGGTCGATTTCAACAACCACAGCAACATCGTCATCGTCAGTATCAGCCTCGGCCTCGGGATGTTGGTGACCGCCCAGCCCTTCGTCGCTGAAGCCTTTCCCAGTTGGGCGCACATCATCTTCGGCAGTGGCATCACCCTCGGCGCGCTGTCGGCGATCGTGCTCAACATCGTCTTCAATCACCTCGGCGGCCTGAGCAACACCGCCGTCGCGGGCCGTCCGACCGACCATCTGGTCACACTGGCCGATGTCAACGCGATGAACCCGCAGCAATTCGCAACGACTTTCGGCGGCCTGGTGGAGAATACCCCTTGGGTGCTGGATCGTGCCTATGCCATGCGGCCGTTTTCCGACACGCTGGCGCTGCGGTCCGCATTTCACGAAGCGCTATTGAGCGGAACGTTGGACGAGCAGACGCAGCTCATGAACTCCTTCGCCGACCTTGGCAGCGACGAGGAGGCGCATGACACCTACTTGCTCGACCACGAAAATGCGGGCTTCGGCGGATTGATGGACACCGAACGCGACGAAGTCGTGACGCTGGCGCAAACCTATCGCGCGCGCTTCCACTTCCCGCTGATCGTCTGCGCCAGGGAAGTGGATCGATACGAGCGCGTACTGGCGACCGGCTGGCACCGTTTGGCCAATTCCCCGGCGGTCGAGCGTGCGGCTGGGCTGATCGAGATCGCCAAAATCGCAAATTACCGGTTCGACGAATTGGTCGCCAACGCCAATCCGATAGCAAGCGCGCAATTCGATCGCTTCTCCAAGCTCGCGGCGTGAGCGGACCGGTCACCGCGCTGCGTGGCCGGGCGATCGACTTTCGCGACAATCCGTTCGAGCAACCAGCCAGTGCATGCTTCACCTTCCACGAGGACGCCCTCGTCCTCATGGAGGGCGCGACGATCACCGCGGTCGGACCATATGCCGCCCTGCGACCGTCCTTGCCAGATGGTGTCGTGCCGGTCGAGTATCCTGACGCCCTGCTGACAGCGGGTTTCATCGATACGCATGTGCATTATCCGCAGGTCGAGATGATCGGCGCTTACGGCGAGCAACTGCTGGAGTGGCTGACGAAATACACCTTTCCAACCGAAATGAAGTTCCAAGATTCAGCATACGCCGCTGCTGCCGCCAGGCTTTTCCTGCGTGAACTGTTGCGGTCCGGAACTACCACCGCCGCCGTCTACTGCACCGTCCATCCGCAATCGGTTGACGCTTTCTTCGCGGAGTCTTGCCGCTACAATACTTGCATGATCGCCGGCAAGGTCATGATGGATCGCCATGCGCCACCCGGGCTGCTCAACTCGTCCCAGAGTGGCTATGAGGAGAGCGAGGCGCTGGTCCAACGATGGCATGGCCACGGGCGGCAGCTCTATGCCGTCACGCCGCGGTTCGCGCCAACCAGCACCGAGGCCCAACTCGACGTGTGCGCAGACCTGTTGCGAAAACACAATGGTCTGTTCTTGCAGACCCATATCGCGGAGAGCCTCGGCGAACTGGACTGGGTGAAGACGTTGTTCCCCAGCCGGACGAACTATCTCGACGTGTACGCCCATGCTGGATTGGTCGGCGCCCGTTCGGTGTTCGGGCACGGCATTCACCTGTCCGAGCCCGAGCTGTGCACATGTCATGACACCGGAGCCGCGCTTTCGCACTGTCCGACCTCGAACCTGTTTCTCGGCAGCGGATTGTTCCGCCTGTTCGATGCGATGGATCGGCGGCGGCCGGTTCGGGTTGGTCTGGGAACCGATGTCGGCGCCGGAACAAGTCTGTCGCAGCTCCAGACCTTGGGAGAAGCCTACAAGGTTGCCGCCTTGCAGGGCGACAGGCTCAGCGCCATCCAGGCTTTCTATCTGGCGACGCTGGGGGGAGCACGTTCGCTCTATCTGGATGACCGGCTCGGACGCTTGACGAGCGGCTATGCCGCTGACGTGACCGTCCTGGATCCGAAGGCGACACCATTGCTGCGTGCCCGCACCGCGCAATGCGACGGTATAGACGATCTTCTTTTTGTCCTGATGACTCTCGGCGACGACCGTGCGGTCCGAGCCACCTATGTGGCCGGTCATTGCGTTTACGACCGGGATCGCGCCGGCGAGGCGTTCTCCTATCCATCCCCACCAGCGCTATCGGCCGAGCGTTTTTGATGCTGATTGACAACGGTTGGGAAAAAGGCCACGCCCCGGCGCCACAAGATGTAAACCGGAGTGACGAGCATTGAGCCCCGTCAGCACGTCAATGCCGATCGCCACGCTCAACCAGCTCGACCGCCAGGCATTCTCGGCGTTGCTCGGCGGCGTATTCGAGCACGCGCCGTGGGTCGCGGCGTTGGCCTGGGCGGAGCGGCCTTTCGCCAGCGTCGACGCGCTGCACGCCATCATGGTGCGGATCGTGCGCGAAGCCGGACCCGCGCGGCAGACCGAACTGTTGTGCGCTCACCCGGACCTCGCGCATCGCGGTCCGCTCACGGCGGCATCTGAAGCCGAACAACGCGAAATGAGCCTCGACACGGTCGGCGCGCAGGAGGCGAGCGAGCTTGCCGACAAGAATCGTCTTTACCGCGAGCGTTTCGGCATTCCGTTCATCATCGCGGTTCGCGGACAGAGGGACCGTGGCGCCATTCTGGCGGCACTAACCCAGCGCCTGGGCGGCGATATCCAGACCGAGCGTCAGATCGCACTCGGCGAAGTCGCGAACATCGCTCGCTTCCGCCTACGCGACCTCGTCAGCGACGACGGAGCACCCCAGGGGGGCACCACGGGGGGCACCACGGGGGGCACCACGGGGGGCACCACGGGGGGCACCACGGGGCGGCTCACCGTCCACGCGCTGGATACGGCGACCGGGCTGCCTGCAAGCGGACTGGCGTTCTCCCTCGCCCGCCTCGAAAACGACAGAACGATTCCGCTCGGCCGCTGGACCGCCAACGCTGACGGCCGATGCGATCAGCCCCTGCTCGCCGGGGAAGCACTGACACCGGGTACCTATGAAATCATCTTCGAGGTTGGTGCATGGCGGTCAGGCCCCGGTTTCTACGACGCCATCCCCATACGCTTCCAGGTCACTGACTCGTCCGCTCACTACCACATTCCCCTGCTGCTTGCGCCGTTCGGCTACAGCACTTACCGCGGAAGCTGATCGAGTGGACTGACGCGTTCCGCCGAGTAGGGGAGACCCCGGCAGTCCGCCCAGCACCAAAAGCTTCGCCGGTCATACCTCCCCATGGGCACAATTTTTGCTTCGTCCAAGTGCTCCGGCTTCCGGCCTGACCGCCGAAACGGACTGATCGACAATGCGGAGTTGCTGAATGTCGAGCAAGCCATTCCATCTCGCCTGGTTCCTCGAAGGCTCCAGCGTGCAGGCCTGGGGCGAGCCTTGGACCGGGCACATCGGTCAGACCTGGATGCAGCCGGAGCTTTTTCTCGACCTGGCCCGCGGCCTCGAACGCGCCTGCTTCGACTACGTGCTGCTGGAAGACTCGTCCTATGTCGGCGAAAGCTACAACGGCTCGAATGCGCTTTATCTGAGCAGCGCCCTCGCCGTCCCGAGGCAGGACCCTTCCGTGGTGGCGTCGCTCATGAGCACGGTCACCTCGCGCATCGGCATCGTCCCGACGTTCGGCACCTACGCCTATCCGCCGTACCTGCTGGCCCGTCTCATGGCGACGCTGGACCAGGTCACGGCCGGGCGCAGCGGCTGGAACGCGGTGACCGGAAGCTCCGACTTCGCGGCCATGAATTTCGGCATGAACGGCATGCCGGAGCATGATCTGCGCTACGATATGGCCGACGATTACATGGAGGTCGTCAACCGCCTGTGGGACTCGTGGGAGCCAGGGGCGATCGTCGCTGACCGGAAATCCGGCGTGTTCGCCGATCCCGCCCGTGTCCACGCCGTCAACTATGAGGGCAAGTTCTACAAGACGCGCGGCCCGCTGAACTCGGGTCCTTGCCCGCAGGGGCGCCCGGTGATCGCCCAGGCCGGCGGTTCCCCCCGAGGCCGTGAATTCGCCGCGCGTTTCGCCGACACCATCGTCGTGCACGCGAAGGGGATCGAGGCGATGAAGGCCTACCGCACCGACATACGCAGTCGGATGGTGGGGCTCGGCCGCAACCCCGACGACTGCAAGGTGCTGTTCATGATCAGCCCGATCATCGGCGAAACCGAAGCCGATGCGCGGGAACGTAAACAACTGCGAGAGGCCCGGGCGGCCGAGCACCTGCCGCAGCGGCTCGCATTCCTCGGCAAGCTCATGAACATCGACTTCGGAAAAATGGACGTCGACCAGCCGCTCGGCGACGACCTGTCGACCAACGGTCATCAGCAGACGCTGGATCAGTTGAAGAAGCTGGCCCGCGGCCGGACCCTCCGCCAGACCATGAGTGAACACAACGTCACCGGCCTCTCGGTCGATCTGATTGGCACGCCCGACGCTGTCGCGGCACAGATGGATGAGGCGATGCAGGAGGTCGGCGGCGACGGCTTCCTGTTCTCGATGCCCAATGTCAGCCGCCGCCTGCTGGCCGAGATCGAGGACGGGTTGGTTCCCGCCCTGCAGGACCGCGGCCTGGTCCGGCAGGCGTACCGCCACAAACACTTCCGCGACAATCTGCTGGAGTACTGACCCCCCAAAAGGAAGCAACCCAAAAGGCAGCAAATATGGCGAAACATCCCCTCAGCCGGCGTACCGCCCTGGCGATCGGCGCGGCCACCCTGATGACCCCGTTCCTCAATATACGGTCCCAGGCGGCACTGCCCGAACTCAATTCGATCCCGGAAAAACTCAAGGGCACCGGGGAGCTGCGTATCGCCACCTTCGGCGGTTTCATGCAGGAGACGCAGAAGCAGGCGTACTTCCAGCCGTTCGAGAAGCTCAGTGGCATCAAGGTCAACGACTTTGGCGGCTCAGACTTCACCAAGATCAAGGCCATGGTGGACACCGGCACGGTCGAGTGGGACCTGGCGCAGATAGACCGGGCCTCGGTGCTGCTGCTGCAAAAGCACGGCGACTACTTCGAACCGATCGACTACGATCTGATCGATCCCGGCGTGGGCGAGGAGTTCCGCTTCGAGCGCGGGCTGGAGATGCTGGTGTGGGCCCAGGTGTTGGGTTACCGCACCGACGTCTTCAACGGCGCGGTCCCGACCGGCTGGGCCGATTTCTGGGACACCAAGAAATTTCCTGGCGATCGCGCAATGATCGGCACCGGCAGCGGCAATGAGCCCGAGCTCGAGTTTGCCCTGATGGCGGCCGGGGTACCCGCCGACAGGCTTTACCCGCTGGACGTGGACAAGGCCTTCGCCAGTTACGACAAGATCAAGTCCGAAGTGGTGAAATGGTGGGAGACCGGGGCCGTGCCGGCACAGATGCTGGCCGACAAGGAGGTCGTGATGACCAGTGTCTGGAACGGCCGCATGGCGCCGTTGCAGAAGGCTGGCGTCCCGGTCGCGGTGAGCTGGCCGCAGGGGCTGATGAAGCGCGACTGCTGGGCGGTGCCGAAGGGTGCGAAGAACCGCGCCAGCGCCATGAAGTTCATCGCCTACTCGACCATGGCAATACCGCAGGCCCGGTTGTCCTCGCTGATCCCGTACGGCTTCGTCAACGAGAAGTCCGCCGAGTACATCCCGGCCGAGCAGATGGCGCGGCTGCCGAGCGCACCGGCGATCAGATCGCAGTTGGTGCAGTACAACGCGCAGTGGTGGGTGGATAACCACGACGCGGTGGTCGACCGCTTCAACAAGTGGCTGTTGGGATGAGCGGCGCCGTCGTCACTCTCCGCGGCCTGGAGAAGGTGTTCGGCGGTGTCGGCGCGGTACGGGGGATCTCGCTGGAGGTCGGTTCCGGCGAGTTCCTGACCCTGCTGGGGCCGAGCGGATCCGGCAAGACGACGACGTTGATGATGCTGGCGGGTTTCGAGACGCCGACCGCCGGGGATATCACCATCGACGGACGCTCGGTGGTCGGGGTCTCCCCGCACCGCCGCAACATCGGCATGGTGTTCCAGAGTTATGCGCTGTTTCCGCATCTGACGGTCGCCGACAACATCGGCTTTCCGCTCAAGCAGCGGGGCATGGGCAAAGCGGAGCGGGCGCGGGCGGTCGGCCAGGCGCTGGAACTGGTGCACCTGCCGGGATATGGCGCCCGGTATCCTCGGCAACTCTCGGGCGGCCAGCAGCAGCGGGTCGCGCTGGCCCGCGCCATCGTCTTTCAGCCGCGCCTGCTGCTGATGGACGAGCCGCTGGGTGCGCTCGACAAGCAGCTCCGCGAGAGCATGCAACTGGAAATGCGCCGGCTGCACGGCGAGCTCGGCATTACCTTCATCTATGTCACCCACGATCAGGAAGAAGCGCTGACCATGTCGGACCGCATCGCGGTCATGAATGACGGCCGCATCGCCCAGCTCGGACGCCCGGAGGAGCTGTACGACCGGCCATGCAACCGGTTCGTCGCATCATTCATTGGCGAGTCGAATTTTCTGCCGGGCATCGTGCATGGCTTCCAGGGGGAGGACATTGTCGTCGCTGCCTGTGGAGGCACGATGGTTCGCGCGATCGCGGCGTCGCGCCCTCAGCAGGGGGCCGAGGTCATGCTGACCATGCGCCCGGAGCGGATGCGGTTCATGGATGGTGATGTAGTCGCGCCCGCGTTGAACCGGCTGCGTGCCACCGTGACCGAGGCGGTGTTCGCCGGCGAGCGCTGCCGCTATTTGCTGCAGGCGCAGGACGGCACGCCGATGGTGCTGAAGGAGCCCTCTGGTTCGGCGATCCGCCGGCGCGCCGTGGGCGAAATCGCCGACATCACCTGGCCGGCGGCGGATACCGTGGTTGTCTGAGGCACTTTCGGTCTCCGGCACAGCCTCCACCCGTCTCCCGCCTGCGGTCAGACTGCCCTGGAAGCACACGGTGCCCGTGCTGCTGGTCGCTCCGCTGCTTGTCTTTCTGCTGGCGTGCTACATCGAGCCGGTGCTGGCGATGCTGCTGCGCAGCGTCTCCGATCCAACCTGGTCACTCCACAATTACGCCCGGTTGGCGGATGATCGCGTATTCCAGCATGTCTTCTGGACGACGCTGTGGACCGCCCTGGTCGTTACGGTCGGCACTTTGCTGCTGGGCTATCCGGTGGCCCTGGCGCTGGTGCGCACCGGGGCAACCGCGACGGTCGTGCTGATCGTGGTGTTGCTGCCGTTCTGGACCAGCGTTCTGGTGCGCAGCTACGCCTGGATGGTGCTTGCTCGGCCGCCGCGGACTGGTGAACGAGGCGCTGGTTGCCAGCGGTGCCATCGAACACCCGCTGCGCATACTGAACACGCCGATCGCGGTGCATATCGCCATGATCCATATTCTGATGCCCTACATGATCCTGCCGATCGCCAACGCGCTGCGGCAGATCGATCCATCGCTGGCGCGGGCCGCATCGGGACTGGGAGCCACGCCGTTCCGGACGTTTCGCGACGTAATCCTGCCGCTGTCGATGCCAGGTGTCCTGGCTGGCGTCCTTCTGGTGTTCGTGCTCTCGCTGGGCTTCTACATCACGCCGGCGCTGGTGGGGGGGCCGCGCGATATGACGGTCTCGATGCTGATCGCCCAGGAGGTCGATCATTTGCACTGGCCCTATGCCGCCTGTCTGTCCGCGACCTTGCTGGCGGCGACGCTGGTTATCATGGCGGTCTTCCAGCGCCTGTTCGATGTCGGCACCGCATTCCGGGTCACCGCGCGATGACCGGACAACAATGACATGGGCACCAATGACGGGGGCAGCGTGACCGCTGGCCTGACTGGCGGGCAGTGGCTGATGCGGCTGCTCGTCGCTGTGATCCTGGTATTTCTGCTGGCGCCGATTGTCGTGGTGGTGGTGCTGTCGTTCTCCTCAGCCAGCTACCTGACGTTCCCGCCACCGGCGTTTGGCGTGCGGTGGTATCAAGCCTACCTTGGCAGCCGCGACTGGCTGGCCGCCACATGGCTCAGCATCGAAGTCGCCAGCGCCGTCGTTGTCCTCGCCACTGTCCTGGGCACGCTGGCGACCTTGGGGTTGGCGAGACTGCCCCGCGTGGCCCGCATACTGGCGACCGGGCTGATCCTGTCGCCGCTGATCATGCCGGTCATCATCGTGGCGATCGGCATATACTATGCATTCGCGCGCTACGGACTGGTCGGCACCCCGACGGGTCTGGTTCTGGCGCACACCTGTCTGGCCGTGCCGTTCGTGGTGACCAGCGTCGGGGCCAGCCTCGCGGGCTTCGACCGGCGGCTGGAGCAGGCGGCTCTGAGCCTGGGTGCATCCCCCTGGGGCACCTTCCAGCAGATAACATTGCCACTGATACTGCCGGGGATTCTGGTCGGAGCGCTGTTTGCCTTCATCACCTCGTTCGATGAGCTGATCGTGTCGCTGTTCTTGTCCGGGGCAAACGCGGTCACGCTGCCAAGGCGCATGTGGGAGGATCTCCGCTATGCGCTCGACCCGACCATTGCCGCGGTTTCCACGCTCACGATCGCTCTTACGGTGGCGCTTCTGCTATTGGCCCACTATCTGCGTCGCCGCGGCGACGTTGCCCGCGCCGGGTAGGGGCCCTGTGCCGGCGGCCGGCCGGCTGGTGCCGCAAACACCCAAGAACAACATTCCGGCGAAAGCCGCTCAGCCGCCGCGGGGCAGCCTTGCAAGCCTCATCCTTGCGGAGTACATCACCCGGAGATTCAGCACTTTAGGAGCGGTGTATGCGGGTTCGATTTCTGAACAGACGACGTTACCTCGTCGCCTTTACACTCTGTCTCTACAAATGACCATACGAAAACGTATCGGACTCGTCACCGCCCGGCAATGAAGTGGCGGGACCTAGCGTGCGAAACTATAGCAAACGCATTTGGCGGACGCTGAGAAGACGAGCGGTTCGACTTTCAATACCACTGGTTCTGGTACCACAGCGGTTTCGCGCCAGTAAGCCTTTCGCACAAGCCGCCCGCGCTCGTGCCCTTTGCGCGGAAGAACAGATTCTTCTGCAGATACTTGATCAGAAGTGGTATTTAGAAGTCAACGGAGATGTCGCCGCGGCAGGCGTAGACGCGCTTACTCATTTCATTTCGTCCGGGGAATCGGAGGATCGCGATCCGAATCCGAATTTCTCAATACGCTATTACCGGGCGACCTACATGCAGGGCGAGCCACCCGGAGCCTCGCCCTCAAGGCATTTTATCGAACACGGCCGCGCCCTCGGCTACGATCCCAACCCTCGGAACGCCGCCGCTTATTCGCAGCTTGTTTCCGCGCATGAGCAAAGCTACGGCCTCGAGATACCGGAATTGCGGCGCCACATCGACGTGATGGTGACGCAGCCGCTATTCATCATTTATCTCGATAGCAAGGAAGATGTCGTGCTGGAACGCACCCGGCAGGCGCTTGCGGCCCAGATCTACGATCGCCTGATCCTGTGCAACGATCTCAATGACGTCTTGACGCAGGCGAGCCAGTCCGAGGCAGCGGACTGGCGTCTGATCTGGCTCGATGCAAACGACGTTCTGCACTCCAGTGCGCTCTACTGTTACGCTAGCGTGATCAACGCGATACCGTCCGCGGACGTGATATATGCCGACGAAGACGAGATAGACGACCAGGGTCATCGGCGGCGTCCGTTCTTTAAACCGGACTGGAGCCCCGACTACTTCGAGTCGTTCAACTTCCTCGGCACCGGCACTTGCGTCAGCGGCCCCGTTTGCGCCGCGGCGCTCGAAGGCGTCAGTGGCGCTTACGACCTGCTGCTGCGAGCCACCGAGGTCGCACGCAGGGTCGAGCATATTCGACAGGTCCTGATCCACCGTCCGGCGGGACTCGACCAGCCGAGATCGCCCGAGCAGATCGAGCAAGACGCCGACGCCCTTTGCCTTCGCCTGCGGCGCACAGGCCGCTCGGGGACAGTGACGCCGCTCCACCCGGACCGCGCATGCTATGTCACACGTCTCGCTCCCGCGTCGACGCCTCTGGTCTCTGTCGTGATACCGACAGCGGGCAAAATCTTGGACATTGGCGGCCGCAAGGTCGATCTGCTGTTCAACTGCCTCGATCAGTTCTTGGGCAGGACGACCTACCAGAATGTCGAATTTATCGTGATCCACAACGACGATCTTGGCCAGGCGAGACTGTCCTTGCTGATTGCCCGAGGGATCAAAGTGTTGGCTTATCGGGGAGAATTCAATGTTGCCCGCAAGCTCAATATCGGCGCCGCGGCAAGCAGTGGAGACTTTCTCCTGCTGCTGAACGACGACGTCGAACCGATCGCGCCCGACTGGATCGAACGGATGGTGGAACATTTCGAGAAGCCGCATGTCGGCGTTGTCGGCGCGAAGCTCCTGTTCCCGACGATGCAGATCCAGCACGCGGGCATCGTCATGATCGATGCGAAACCGGATCACCTGCGCTTCAAATATCCTCGTGACGATCAAGGCTACTTCTTCAGCACCTGCGCTGTCCGAAACTTCAGCGCCGTCACCGGCGCGGTGATGATGACGCGAGCCTCCCTCTACCGCGAACTAGGCGGCTACACCGAGGATTTGCCGATCAACTTCAACGATGTCGACTATTGCCTGAAGGTCGCGGACGCTGGCTATGCCATAGTATATACGCCGCAGGCGGAACTCATTCACTATGAATCGATGTCACGGACACGTAAAGTGGACGCCTTTGAGATCGAGTATTTCGAAAAGCGATGGGCGTCTTTCATAAGGGATCGATACTATAATCAGACCATGCTGAAGACCAGGGAGCCGGATTACGAAATTGTCCCGTCGAGAAGCCTGGTGGGATGATGCTGGACATGCATGTCTCGCCGGATCGGATCGCCGTCTTTTACTTGCTTCGTGGCGCGGACGCGTTCCATTTGGACAGCGTTCGGCGATTTGTACAAGCTTACAAAGCTTGTCCCGGCGGCATCGACCACGATCTGTTCGTCATATTCAAAGGCTTTCCCTCGGCGCGGACGCTCGACGACGCGCGAGCCGAGCTCAGCGGGATAGTGTTCAACGAGCTTCACACGGGGGACGATTCGTTCGATCTCGGCGCCTATGCCGATGCCATTGGGCGAACGCCCTGCTCCCGAGCGTGTTTTTTGAACACCGGCAGCGAGCCGGTGGCCAGCCATTGGCTGCTCAAGCTCAATCGTGCGCTCGACTTACCCGGCGTGGGCCTCGCCGGAGCGTCCGGGTCCTTTGAAGCGGGCGTCGGCGGCGAGACCTTTCCCAATGTTCACGTTCGGACCAATGCGTTCATGATGGCTGCCCCTCTGGCCCGCGGCACGCTCGGGCGACTGGAGATCAAGACCAAGCGAGATGCCCATCTCGCCGAACACGGACCAGACGGACTGACGCGCCAGGTCGTGCGGCGCGGATTGGCCGCCGTCATCGTCGGCGCAAATGGGCGCGCCTATGCTCCCGAATGGTGGAACGGCAGCCGGACATTCCGTCAAGGCGATCAGTCGAACCTTCTCGTCCTCGACAATCAAACGCGCGCCTGGGACGCGATGACCTGGCCGGAACGCAAGATCACTTACAATGCGACCTGGGGCACCGCCAAAATCCCGGGGCCGCCGTTCCGTGATTCTCGATCCTAACGCCCCAAGGTGACCCGCTCGCTCAATCGCACGGTCGGATCCCCCACGCGCACCCGGCTCAAGCTCAGAAGCTCTTGTAGACGATCGGCGGAGCGGGCGAGTTCAGCAGCAGGATAACGCCGGCGACGACTGTGATCAGCGCCGTGTTCCACATCGTCCTCGCATAGCGCGACAGCAGCACGCGTTGTCCCGCCCAGGTGATGGACAATGCGAAATCGAACAGCGCCACCCAGGCCGCCAGGACGACAGTGGCGATCACGAACAGCGCCACCCAGCCAAGCACCGCGACGTCGGTGCCGAGCGTGGCGCGAAGCTGACCGAGCTGCTGAAAGTCGGACCAGAACCATAACAGGGTGAAGCTGAACCAGGTGAACGTCAGGCCGCGCGCACCGGCCCGGTAAACCGGATTGGCGCACAGCGTCCTGTACTGCTTCCGGCCGAGCCGATCGGCCATTTTGACTTGATAAAGCTTGTTGAGGCTGGTCCCTAGCCCCTGCAGCACGCCGTAGAACAGGAACGAGCTGGTTTGTCCGTGCCACGCGCCGATCAGGAAGAAGGTCACGAACAGGGCGAAGACCATGAGCCAGGATTTGTACCGCCGCTCCGGAAATCGGACCATGAGCGTCTGCATCAGCGGTTGATACACATAGGTCTTCAGCCAGTTGGATAAAGTCATGTGCCAGCAGGACCAGAAGGCGAGGAAGTTCTCCGACTGGAACGGCCGGTTGAAGTTTTCTGGAAGAGTCAGGCCAAACCAGCGGGCGACACCGATGACGAAGTCTGTGTAGCCAGAGAAATTGAAATAGAGGTACACCGGATAGATCGCGACGATCGCCGTTCCCCACAAAAGGCGCTCGGCGAATGACTGCTCAGGGCTGATCCCGTCCAGCATCTGCTGCTGCAATGCGGACAGCGCCGCGGACAGCACGAACACCTTGAACAGACCCACGACAATGCGCTCCACCGAGCGCCCGAGACTGACTGGGCCGATCGGCGCCGGCGCTGTCTCGATCATCCGGTAGTCTTCGTAGCGTTGGATCGGTCCCGATACGAGACTGGTGAAGTTCAGGGTGTAGTTCAGGTAGGACAGCACTCCCGGCCGGTCAGGCAGCAATTCCTGCTGCGTATCGATCGCCAGATGCAGGACGCGAAAGAAAACGTATGACAGACCGATCGAGACGTAGGGGAAGCCGATCAGCAGCGGGGCCGGAACGAAGGTGTATTTCTTCAGCACGAAGAACGCCAGCACAATGCCGGCGACGATCAGCCAACCAGCGTAACGGTTCCGCGCCCGGTGCAGGCCAATGTACCCGAGCAGCAGGAAGCCCGCGAAAGGCAGATAGGCGAGCACATTGCTGGGGCCAAAAGTCGCGAAGAAGCCCAGGTTGACCACCAGCAACACGGCCTGCCGCCATGGCCGCGACGAGGAAAGGTGAAACGGTCCTGCCGCCACCAGCGCGAGCAGCAGAAACTCGAAGGACGGGACGTTCATTTCCGGGCCTGGGTCTGACCACGACACATCGCCAGCAAGTCGTCGCCGGCAATCAGCGCCGTTGCGACGGCGTCAGCGATAATCGCACTGGCCGCCCCGTTCGGGTGGGAATCCACCGGATAGTACAGGTCGGTGACATCGGCACGGCCGCCGATGGTCTCCGTCAGATCGAGATAGGAGGCCCCGTGTTGTCGCGCGATGGCGCCGACGGCCTTGCCGAGCAGGGTGGGATCAACGCCGTCGGGCAGATGCTTCCAGCGCAGCAATGCCGCTTGTGCTCGCAGCGGCACGAACACCACCATGAACGGCACCCCTTTCGCCTGCGTCTGAGCGGTGATCTGACCCACCTCCTGGTCAAACAGCACCAGCCGGTGCTGCCAGGCAGTGCTCAGCGGCGGACGCAGGAAGTCCGCCTCATCCCCATGCTGCAAATAGAGCGGCAAATAAGAGTCGAGGTTATCATACAGGAAATGCTGCGCGATCAATGTCGCTCGGCTGGCACCTCGGAGCTGCACGGCAAGCCCGAGCACGGCCGCGGATAGGCCAGCGGATCCCTCGGGCGCCGTGACCGGTCCCGTTGGTGGAGCCGGATCGCCGCGAAACACCTCCAGATCGTGCGCGGAGAGGGCCATGAGAACAACGTTCGGTTGCAGCGCGAGCGCCGTGTCCACTCGAAACACGGCCTTCTCCAGGCCGGTGCCGGGTATGGCAAGGTTCTGAAAGTCAACCGGGATATGGCAGCGCTGCCGCAGCAACGCCGTGGCGCGGGCAGGGAACGTGTGAGCATACGGCACCAGGTAACCGCTGCTGATCGATGAGCCGATCACCGCGACGCGAAAGCCTTGATCCGGCTTGGGCCCGCACGGTTCGGCGGTGCGGAAGCCACAGGCATTGTAGCTATTTTCCAGCCAGGGCGTCTCCGGGCTTTTTACCTCGGCGGTGCAGTTCGGCTGGAAATGCAGCCCGAGAATCGCATCCGGAACAGCGCAGCGGTCCTCCAGATGCTCCGGGAAAGCGATGCGCGCGCCGGCCTCGCTGAGCCCAAGCACCAGACCCAGGCTCAGGAGACTAAGGACGGGGAGGATGAACCAGTCGCGCCGCGGCAGTCGCTCCTGCTCCACCGTCACCCGACCAGCTCGCTATCAGCCGAGGCAATGCCCAGCCGCCGGACGTGCATGGGAACTGGCGCCGGTTCGGAAGCGGCGTCGGTCGCCAGCCGCCACCAGGTCGCGCCGTCGGGGTCGACACGGACCGCGGAAAAGCCGAGCTTTCCGTAGTGGTCGCTGACCATGCCGTTGCGTGCGGTCGGGCGGTAGACACCCAAGAGCGTGTCGATGCCCCGGGCGCGCGCCTGGGCGAGGATCTCGCGCAACACCATTGCCTCCACCCCGCGCCCGAGCACCCGACAGCTCATGAGCCAGGTGTCGATTTCCCAGATACGCGGCCCGGCGTCGCGGCAAATGATGACGCTGATCATGCCGTTATCACCGAAGCGGTCGGCCAGCCGTATCTGCAGCGTGAAACAGTCGGTCTCGGCCGCCGCCACGTCGACCTCGGTATAGCGCCTTGTGGTCAGGTTGAACTGGTTGGACTTGTTGATCAGTTGCGCGATCCGTGCCCGGCCGGTGACGTCGAAGGCCTGGAAAGTGATGGTCATGTCCAGCGAGGCGAGGTAGGCGCCGACATCCCCGGCCTGGCTCTGGAGTTGCACGCGGCGCGCGTTATCCTGGTAGAAGTCGGCGCGGGCGCGATCCTCGGCGGAGTAGGTGATAGCTTCGAAATACCCGGCGGCGGCGAGGGTGCGGGCATACAGCGCGGGATCGTCGGGCAGCTCGGGAACCGCGACCTCGGGCAGAATTTGCCGCACCAGTCCTCGCTCGACCGGGTTGTCGTCCAGGAACACCATCGCGTCCAAGCCCAGGGACAGCTCCTTGGCGATCGCCTTGATATTGGTCGCCTTGTCGTTCCAGTTGGCCTGGAACACAGCGATCTGGTCGACCTTGAGCAGCATTTCCGGGTGGGTGAAGCCGCTGCGCGCCACCGGATCGTCGTTCTTGGAGCATACCGCCAGCACGACGCCCCGCGAACGCAGTTCGACAGCGAGGCGCTGAACACTGAGGAATGCCTCCCCGGTGGCGTCGCCCTGCGCCACGAGGATACCCTCCAGCCCGTCATCGCCGATCACCCCGCCCCACAGGGTGTTGTCGAGGTCCAGGATCAGGCAGCGGCGGGACTTGCCGCGCAACGCGCCGATCACGCGGCCAGCGTGGTCGGCGTAGAGCGGCACGAAAGCGCCAGCGAACTGCAGCTTGGCCATGTTCCACTCGGTCGGCGCATGCCATTCGGCGAGGCCCACGGTCTCGGCGAGGCTGGCGACATCGAGCAGCACGTCCTGCGACCCCGGCAGCGAGGCGATGATCCGCCGGTTCAGCGAGTCGATCATGTGGCGGGGAGTCCCGGGGATCGCCCGATCCAGGCTGCCAAACAGGTTCTCGACCGGGGGCGCCAGCGTCTGCAGGATGCAGGGCACGTTGCCGTGGGTGCGGACGCCCTGACGGATCCTGGCGAGGAAGTCCACGGCGCCGGCGATTTCCGCCTCGGCAGCTTCGGCGCCGCCGTCCGGGCCGAGCCGCCAGGGGAAGCCGCGGTAGTCGAGCGCCACCAGCACCGCGTCAGGCCGGCCTCGATACAGCACGGAATCCGCCGTGGTGGCAGGCAGCAGCACCTGATCGTAGTCCGCCGCGAAGCACTCGAGGGCAATCCCGAAGCGAGCAGCACTGGCCACGAGCGCCGGCAGCAGCAGGTCCAGCGTGCCGTTGCCCAGGACGCCGAGCCGGAACGGCGTCAGCGGAGCAAGATCGGCCCCACGGGCACGAAGGCCGGTGGTTGTCCTGGCAAGCTGGTGTAACTGACTGTCGTTCAGCGCATGCGAAGCAAGCTGGATGACCGCTCGGCCGATCCCTTCCTCGGCCCGCGTCAACGCGGCGCAGCGCTGCCGAAAATCTTCGGGCGCCGGCGGCAGCCACGCCAGGTTGCTGAACGGCGAACTCATGCCGGCAGGCGCGACTGGATCAGGGCGACCAGGTCGCCGACGTTCTTCAAACTGGTGGTCTGGGCCGCGGAGAATTTAATGCCGAACTTCTGCTGCACCGTCAGCACCAGCCGGATGTGGCTCAGGCTGTCCCATTCCGGCACCTCATCGGCGGTCAAATCGGGCCGCAGAACAAGTTCGTCGTCATCGAACACGTCATGAAATATGCCTGTCAGTTTGGCATACACGGCATCGGTCTGCATGAGGCCTCCTTGATTGTCAGAACCCCGGGGATTGTCAGAACCCGGGGGCACCTACGCCGTGGCTGGGCCGGTGACCGGGTGGGTGCCGTCCTCGTGATACTGGTACTGGTGCTGGTGATCCGGAGCCTCGATCAGCTCCACCAGCGAGAATATCGGGGACAT
This sequence comes from uncultured Alphaproteobacteria bacterium, assembly GCA_963758415.1. Classification (GTDB taxonomy): domain Bacteria; phylum Pseudomonadota; class Alphaproteobacteria; order Acetobacterales; family Acetobacteraceae; genus Rhodopila. Next base: position 83,318 of record CAVWVL010000006.1, read on the forward strand.
GAAAAACTGGATGTGAGCTCCGCCATAGGCCACGGCCGGGTTGGGATCGCTGACCGGACTGAAATCGGCCGCCAGAAGCTTGTCCCGCGCGGCGGCGAGGTCCGCCACGATATATGCCACATGGTTGGTGATGTTGTTGCCGGTTCTCAGAGATCTCCAGACCGGGCTGTTGGCTGAGAACGGCGCGATCAACTCGTAGCAGGTACCCGTGGCATCGCAGCCGAACTGCACATGCACGTCGTTGACGGGATCACTGAACGGCTGGGTCCACCTGGCGACCGCGAACAGGTCGCGCAGCATCTGAAGGCCCACCGGCAGATCCGCGACGATGATGCCGATATGGTCGAAACGCACGTCAGTCTCCTTCGGGCCGCGCCGATGGTGTCCGAACCGAGGCTTGTTGGCGGTATCGCCTCAGTTGGCAACTCCTGATAGCAAATCCGGGAGGGCCGAGTCATCCCCGCATTTGCCGTGGGCGTGTCGGAAGTGCCGCGATATGGCCGCGATGCCACGCCTGGCGGGAGCAGGTCGGGCTTTCGGCGTCTTTTGGCTCGTGGGTCGCAGGCGGCCCGCCGGGACGGGGAAAGGCACGCAACGGGTCGGGTTGAAGAATAAAGGCCCCCGCAGCCCAGGACCGCGCAATTCCCGCCGCGTCGATCTCCCTGGAGGGCATGGGCATGACTGAGGTGATCCATCCGCACCCTCAGGGTGAATTTCCGGGGGAACGATGTCTCGTCATCAACGGCACGGAGGGGTTTCCACCGACGCTACGGCCCGGGTATGTCGAGGAAATCTTTGCACCGCCTACCAAACGCTCACCACGCCCCATGAATGAGAACTGCGATATGAGTGAGTCTACCTCGGACGACAGCGGATCGAGCGCCGCCGAATTGTACGGCGAAGCCTACTACGCCTCAGGTTGCGGCTCTATCGCCTATGATCGTTCGGAGCCCCACTGGGCTGCTTTCTTTGGAAACATTGCCGACGATCTCGTTCGCACGTTCAGGCCGCGGCGCGTGTTCGACGCTGGCTGCGCCCTCGGCTTTCTGGTCGAAGCACTGTGGGACCGGGGCGTCGTCACCTGCGGCCGTGACATTTCCGAATACGCCATCTCCAAGACCAGGGCCGACATCCGGCCATTCTGCTCGGTCGGCAGCCTCACCGACCCCATCGAAGGGCATTTCGACCTCGTCGTCTGCATCGAGGTCCTCGAGCATATGACCGAACAGGACGGTATGCGAGCGATCGCGAACATGACCGCCGTAGCCGATCGAATCGTGTTCTCTTCCTCGCCTGAGGACCTCAACGAACCAACACATATCAACGTCAAGCCGCCCATCTATTGGGTGCAGGCCTTCGCGGAGCACGGCTTCGCTCCGTCTATCGAGACGACGCTATTTTCGATCACGCCCTATGCTCTCGTATTCGAGCGCAATGAGACCAAGCCATCGAACGCCTTCCTCTCCGCCTGCGCCGAAATCGTTCGGGGTAGGATGAAATCCGTTGCACACGCCCGGACCGTCCATGAGCTTTCCCTCGCGCTCTCCGAAAAGGACCGCGCCCTCGCTGTCAAGACGGTCGAGTATGACCGGCTTGCGGCTGAGCGCGATCGTGTGCACGCGGAGCAAGCGATCGTAGCGACCGCCCAAGTCCACCTTCGGGATGATTTTGAGCGGGCGCTTGCGGAAAATGCGGCGCTGCGTCTCGCCCAGTCGCAGTCCGCCGCCGAACGAGAGCGGCTGGAGAAGGAGCGCCTGGAGTCGATCCGGGTGTCGCTGAACGAAATTGTCGAAACGAATGCGCGTTTGCAGTCGCTGAATGACCAGATCAGCCGATCACGTCTCTGGCGTCTGGGCCGCAAGCTAAGGCGGGTCGCGAGCCGCGGAAGGTCAATGCTTTCACGTTTCGGGCAGCCTTTCAACAATGTTGCAGGTCCCCCCCGAGGGTCCCGGGCCACTGCGTCCGCTAGAATTCAGTTCGGTCTCGATCCAGAGTTTTATCTCGGTCATTATCCGGATATCGCCCAGGCTGGCGTCGATCCCCTCGAACACTATATCCTCCACGGGCAACACGAAGGTCGTGCGCCGTCGTTGTACGCACTCAAGAAGAACGAGCGGCGTCATCGGGCGGCGCCTGAACTCATGCGCTTGCACGACCTGTGTGACCCGGAACATGATGAAGTTGGTCCTAAAGTCAGCGACGAAGCCTTTCTGATCTCGGTTATCACACCGACCTATAATGCCGAGCCCCGATACATCAGAGAGCTGCACCAGACACTCTCCAATCAGAGCTACGCGAACTGGGAATGGGTGGTCGTGGACGATGGTTCGACCCGACCAGCGTCGATCCCTATCCTCCGCGAAATCGCCGAACGGGACTCTCGCGTGCGGTTCGCGTGCAGTCCAGCCAATCTTGGCATTGCCGGGGCTTCCAACGCGGCGCTGGCCTCCGCGCTAGGCTCCTATGTAGCCTTGGTCGATCACGACGATCTCATCTCCCGCAACGCCTTCCTGTCCGTCTACCAAGCCTGGAAGGCCGCGCCGCAAGCCCAGATCTTTTATACTGACGAGTGCATGCTGCAGCCCGACGGAAACTTGACCGATCTCTGGGCCAAGCCGGATTGGTCGCCCGCCTATCTCGAGTACACGATGTGCCTCGGGCACCTGTCGGTCTACGGCCGGACGTTTCTGAACGACCTCGGCGGCTTCCGCTCTGAGTTCGATGAGACCCAGGATTATGATCTCGCCCTGCGCGCCTTGCTGCGTGATCCAACCGTCGTCCACGTTCCGGTTTTCGCCTACCTGTGGAGGGCAATCGCCGGATCGGCCGCGACCGGACTAAACGAGAAGCCCCGCGCGATCGAGCGGCAAGCGCGCGCGGTGCTCGAATATGCACGTCAGCGGCATCCGGACGCGGTCGTCACACCCGGCTTCTTTGACGGCTATTGGCGTATCCGTTACCCGCTTCCGTCCCCCCCGCCGCTCCTGTCCTACGTCATCCCGGCCGGCGGCGGCGTGCGCGCCGTCCGCGGCGGGTCGATCGACCTCGTGCTCAACTGCGTCAAAAGTTTTGAGAACACGGCTTTCTATCCAAATCGCGAATACATCGTCGTTCACAACGGGAATCTCACGGCCCAGCAAGTCGAGGTGCTGCACACAATTCCAGGCGTTCGTCTCCTTCTCCATGCGGATCCGTCATTCAACTTCTCGCGGACAGTGAACGCGGGGGTAGCCGCGGCGCACGGCGACTATATTTGCCTACTCAACGACGACATCGAGGCGATCACGCCGCAAGGCGGCGAGGAAATTGTCAGCTATCTTTCGGTCAATCCCAATGTCGGGGCGCTTGGCCCGAAGTGCCTGTTCGAGGATGGCAGTATCCAGCAATGTGGAGTGGTTCTTCTGGAACACATGGGGCCGGCACATGCCGGCGCAGGCGGGCCACGAGATTTTGGCGGCCATCGTATGAATCTGATGTGCCGACGAGAGGTTTTTGCCATCGGCGCGGCGATATTGTTTATGCGGAAGGCGCTGTTCGAGGAAGTCGGTGGATTCAAAGAGGACTTGCCCCTGAACTATAACGATGTGGATTTCAGTCTGCGCTTGCGCGATCGCGGCTACACGTGCGTCGTCGATCCCGCGGTCGAGGTCTACCATTTCGAGAGCGCCACCAAAATAGGAACGGCAATGGTGGAGCAGGAGCGCATGTTTCTCGGCCGTGCTGACACACACGATCCATACTTCAGCAAATGGTTCGATCCCGGCCGGCCCGATTTCCAGCTCAATCTTAACGCTCCGGACAGGCTCCCTCCCTTCGGCGCGTGGCTGGATCGGCATATTGCCCGCCGCGCGGCGGCGCTGGATCAGACGGGCGGCCCCAGGGTCTCGATCTGCCTGCTGGTCACCGATCAGCCCATACACATCCTCGACGAGGCCCTGCGCTCGGCCACGATGCAGACCCATACGGACGTTCAGCTCCTCGTTCTCGATCGAGGTGTCCGCGAATCCGCCGTTCGCCAATGGTTCACAGCGCTGGGCCGACGTGGGTTACAAACTGTCGAAAGCGTCGCGCTGAATGATTTAGGCGCGTTCGCGCGGGAGGTGCTGGATCGTATCGACGGCGAGTTCGTCGTTTTTCTCGACGGAGCGGATTTCATCAGCGTTGATGCCGTGCAAATCCTGGCATCTCAAATAAAGAAGAACCCCTCCAAGACACTGTTCTACACGGATCATTATGAGGCAAACGAACATTCGACGCGCAGGCGTCCCTTCTTCAAGCCTGACTTTGATCCGGTCCTGCTGTCCAATCTATGGTTCCCCTCCAATCTCCTGGCGGCCAGGAAAGAGCTTGTCCGGCAGGCGTGCGAGATGGCGCCTCGGGAGCCGATCTCCGGCATCGGTCAGACACTCGTCGCCCACGCAATGCTGAACGGCGAGGAACCGCACCACATCCGCGAACTGGCCTATGCCCGCCGGGTCATGGCGGACGGCTCGGAACCTGTCGCTGGGTCGTCAATGGCCGGGGACGCTCACCGCCGAGCGGTCATGCGCCTGCCGCAGGCAGCCGGGGCCGTACCGGAACTGTCCGTGGAGGCGCTATCCTCCCATGGCGATCCGCTGTTGCATTTAAGGGCGGGGGCGCCGGTCCCGAGGCTCACGATCCTTGCAGCGCAACAGATCTGGGGAGCCGGAGGGTCAGGCGTGGCCGGCCTCAAAGCCGTGGCCGCCGAGGCGGGCGTGGAATGGATCGCGCTGCTGCTGGCGGCTGGGCCCGAGCAGGATCACGCGCTATGCGAACTTTCCGCCCTCGCCATGTTCGACAAGCGCGTCAACGCTGTCTGCGGCGTGCTTGTGGACACCGAGGTGGTGCACTGGTCGGGTGGCCTGTTCCTTCCGGGCGGACGCGTCTTCGACCCCCAGGCAGGGCAGCCGATTGCAAGTGGTGGCTTCCAGGGGCTCCTGTCCTGCCAGCGATGCATCGACGTCGGAGCGCCCGTGAATGTCCTCTTTCGAGCAGCGGCGATCGCTCGGGTGATAGAGCGCTTCGACGTCGTTGATGGAGACGGGCTGATGGTCGCGCTTGGGCTCGACGCTCACGAACGGGACGAGTTCGTCTGCGTGACTCCTCATTTGCGCGCGGGAGTGGCCCACGGCCTCGGGATGCCCCCGGCGGACCGGCGTGGCGTTGCCCTGCACAGACCATCCCTCGTGGACGGAAGCCGTTGGTACGACGGGCGCCTTGGGGTGGAACGCCCCTACGAGATGCCCGGCTGCGGCTAGCACAGGTCCGACGAAAATATCTGCTGCTGCCTGGCCCCCTTCGGGCACTGTGCATGTCGCAGCCCTTTTGCCGCCCACCACACGGATGTCCACGAACCGATTTGACAAGGTGCCGAACACCCTTCATCTACCCATCATCCCAGCAATCCATGAGAGCCACATTTGACCAAAGCAGTCATCCTCGCAGGCGGCTATGGCACCCGGTTGATGGAAGAAACCGACGCGCGCCCCAAGCCCATGGTCGAAATCGGCGGCAATCCGATCATCTGGCACATCATGAAGATCTATTCCGCCCACGGGATCAACGAGTTCGTGATCTGCCTGGGCTACAAGGGCTATATGCTGAAAGAATATTTCTCCAACTATTATCTGCACATGACCGACGTCACCTTCGACATGAGCAATAATTCCGCAACCATGCGCGACGGCAAGGCCGACAAATGGAAGGTCACGCTGGTCGATACCGGCCAGGACACCATGACCGGCGGCCGGCTCAAGCAAATCGTTCCGCATCTCGACAACGAAGACTTCTGCATGACCTACGGCGACGCCGTCAGCACGGTCGACATCGGCAGGACAATCGCGTTCCATCGGTCGCACGGCAAGCTCGCGACGGTGACGGCGGTTCGGCCTCCGGCCCGCTTCGGCGCCCTCGACATCCACGACGGGACAGTTCTCGGATTCCGCGAGAAACCCCATGGCGACAACCAGTGGATCAACGGCGGCTTTTTCGTGCTGTCGCCGGCTGCGCTCGACACCATCGAGGGCGACCAGACCGTCTGGGAACGGGAGCCGATGGAGCGCCTCGCCCAGGCCGGCGAACTGAAGGCCTACGAGCATGACGGTTTCTGGCAGCCGATGGATACACTGCGGGAAAAGCGTCTGCTAGAGGCGCTGTGGGATCAAGGTCGAGCGCCATGGAAGATCTTCTGAGCCCCGACCCCGGCTTTTGGCGCGGAAAGCGGGTCTTTCTCACCGGTCACACCGGCTTCAAGGGAACCTGGCTCGCGCTCTGGCTGGCGCAGCTTGGCGCCACGGTGCGCGGCTTCGCCTTGCCGCCGGATCAGGCCGATCGACTGAGTGTGGCCACCAATCTTGACGGCTGTATCGACAGTTTGCATGGCGATATTCGTGACGCCGCGGCACTGGACTCGGCGATGTGCGGTTTCGCGCCCGATATCGTGCTGCATCTGGCGGCGCAGGCCCTGGTGCAGCGTTCTTATGTGGAACCCGTGCTGACGTTTGAAACCAATGTCCTGGGCACGATCCGCGTGTTGGAGGCGGTGCGGCGCTGCCCATCGGTTCGTGCAGTGGTCGCGGTGACCACCGATAAATGCTACGAAAACCGCGAGTGGGTCTGGGCCTACCGGGAAACCGAACCGCTTGGCGGCCGCGATCCTTACAGCGCCAGCAAGGCAGGGGCGGAACTGGCGGTGACCGCGTGGCGCGCATCGTTCTTCGCCGGAACGCAGGTCGCGCTGGCTTCGGCGCGGGCTGGCAACGTGATCGGCGGAGGGGACTGGGCCGTCCAGCGTCTGCTTCCTGATTGCATCCGCGCAATGACCGAGCGGCGTGTGATCGAGATCCGCAGCCCGAACGCGACGCGACCCTGGCAGCATGTGCTGGAACCGCTTTGCGGCTATCTGGTGTTGGCCGAACGCCTCTGGCAGGACGGAGCCGCCGTCGCCGAGGCCTGGAATTTCGGCCCTGCCATGGCGGACGTGCAACCAGTCCATCAGGTTGTCGAGCATGTCACGCGCCTTTGGGGCGACGACGCCACATGGCGGGTGGTCGATGCGCTAAGCGGCCATGAAGCTGGTTTGCTCGCCGTTGATACCGCAAAGGCCCAGGCTCGGCTTTTCTGGCGGCCCCGACTTCGGCTGCGGACCGCCCTGGAATGGACCGTCGAGTGGTACCGGCGGCACCACGCCGGTGAAGACGCCCAGCGGCTGGTGCTCGATGATATCGCCCGCTACCAACAGATCGGAACTGCCTGCTGATGACCAACTGTCGCTTCTGCGCCAGCCCCTTGGCGCAGACCTTCGCGGACCTTGGCATGTCGCCGCTCTCGAATTCTTTCGTTGCGGTCGAGCGCGCATCGGCGATGGAGCCGTTCTATCCACTCCATGCTTTCGTGTGTGACGAATGCCATCTGGTCCAACTCGAGGAATTCGAGACCCCGGCACAGATATTCAGTGACTATCTGTACTTTTCATCATTTTCGGATTCCTGGCTGAAGCACGCGGAGGACTACACCGACCACATGATCCGCCGGTTCGGATTGGATGCCGGCTCGATGGTACTCGAAGTCGCCAGCAATGACGGCTACCTGCTGCAATATTTCAAGGCCCGCGGGGTGCCGGTCCTCGGCGTGGAACCGGCCGCGAACGTGGCCGAGATCGCGACCGCCAAGGGCGTGCCGACCGAAGTGGCCTTTTTTGGCGCTGACACCGCCCGCCGGCTCAAGGCATCCGGTATCGCGCCGAACGTGATCGCCGCCAACAATGTCATGGCGCATGTCCCGGACCTCAACGATTTCGTGCAGGGATTCTCGATCCTGCTCGCCCCCGGCGGTGTCGTGACCGTCGAATTCCCGCATCTGTTGCGACTGATGCAGCAGAATCAGTTCGATACCATCTATCACGAGCATTTCTCTTACTTCTCGCTGCTGACAGTGCAGCGCGTCTTCGCTCGCCATGGCCTACGTCTTTTCGACCTTCAGGAACTACCCACTCATGGCGGATCGCTCCGCATTTTCGCTTCTCTGAGCAGCAACACGACCTATGCAGCGACAGCAGCGGTTACTCGCGTGCTGGCGGACGAGCGCGCGGCGGGCTTGGATGGACGCGAGGCCTATGCCGCTTTTGCCGACCAGGTCATCGACGCCAAGGCCGCGCTTCTGGCGTTCTGCATCACCGCGCGACGCGATCGAAAGATCATTGCTGGCTACGGCGCCCCGGCCAAAGGCAACACGCTGCTGAATTATTGCGGAATCGGTCCAGAATTTATCCCCTTCACGGTCGATCGCAGTCCCCACAAGCAGGGCAGGCTGCTGCCGGGTGTGCGTATCCCGATCAGGGCACCCGAGGCGATTTTCCAGGCCAGACCCGATTACGTTCTGATCCTGCCGTGGAACCTGTCCGATGAAATCACCGAACAGATGGCCGGCATTCGTGAATGGGGCGGGCGGTTCGTGGTGCCAATTCCCACCGTCCGCATCATCTGATGCAGTTCACCCCGACTGCGCTGTCGGGCCTCGTCATCGTCGATATTTCCGCGATGAGAGATGACCGCGGATATTTTGCCCGCACCTTCTCCGCGGAAGAATTCAGCCGCGCCGGACTGCCGACGATATTCCCGGAGTGCAATACCTCGTTCAACCAGACGCGCGGCACGCTGCGCGGCATGCACTGGCAGGCCGACCCGTTTCCCGAGGGAAAGCTGGTGCGTTGCACACGCGGCGGGATCATGGATGTGGCTGTCGATCTTCGCCCATCGAGCCCGACCTATTGCCGCTGGGTGGGCGTCGAACTCACCGCCGGGAATGGGCGGGCGCTCTACGTCCCGCCGGGTTTCGCGCACGGGTTCCAGACCCTGGCTGACGACTCGGAAGTGTTTTACCAGATGAGCGAGACCTACCGGCGTGAACTCGCCCGTGGGGCGCGCTGGAATGATGCCGCGTTTGGTATCGACTGGCCGATCGCCAACCCGATCCTGTCGCCGCGCGACGCCGCCTTTCCAGACTACGTGCCGTGATTGCCGCCCGCCGCGTCATGGTCACCGGCGCCACAGGCTTCATCGGCCGCCACGCCGTACCGTTGCTGCAAAGCCGTGGCTTTGAGGTGGCTGCCATCGGCCGCGACCGCGCCGACCTGCTGGCGCCTGGCATTGCTGCCGCGCTCGTTCGCGAGATCCGACCAACACATTTGCTCCATTTGGCCTGGAATGCGATGCCGGGCCGCTTCTGGACCGCGCCGGACAATCTCGACTGGGTGGCCGCAAGTCTGGCGTTGCACCGGGCCTTCGCCGCGGCGGGAGGCGGCCGAGCGGTCATCGCTGGCACCTGCGCTGAGTATGACTGGTCGGACAGTCTGCTCGATGAGGCAACGACCGCGTGCGTCCCTTCGACTTTGTATGGCGTCGCCAAGGATGCGCTGCGGCGTCTGCTGCTGGCGTCACCGGAAGGGGTAAAGCTTGCCTGGGCCCGGGTGTTCTTTCTCTATGGCCCGCACGAGCCAAGGCCACGATTGGTGCCCAGTGTCATCACCTCGCTCCTGGCAGGCCGCGAAGCACTGTGCGGTGAGGGCCTGATCGAGCGCGACTTCATGCATGTGGCCGATGTCGCGGCCGCCCTGGTTGCCCTGCTGGAATGTGACGTAACTGGACCCGTCAACATCGCCTCCGGCATCTGCCACCCCTTACGGGAGGTAATTCGGTGTATCGCCGATAAGATCGGGCGGCCGGATCTTGTGCGCCTCGGCGCGCGCCCGAGCGCCGCCTCGGAGCCAGTACGCCTGGCAGCCGCGGTCCGCCGGCTGCGCGATGAGGTCGGTTTCCGTCCTTCACGCAATCTGGATTTGGGAATTGCCGAAACTATTGCCTGGTGGCGCAATCAAGCTGAATAACCATTCGGCCACGGGCCGTGTCCCGAGGAACCGCCGCAACCAGACACGATGGACAGCCTCAAGATCGGGAGTACCGCCGGCATGCCCTTCCGACCCAGGCGGAACTCAGGGCTCGGCTGTCGTAACAGTCAGCTCAATCGAGCGGTGCTGGCTTGACCCCCAATCTTCGCAGAAGGACTCCCACCGCCAAATAACGGGGCGAGCGTTCATACTTTGTTAACCTTTCGGGGCTATTGTGAGGTTCATGCCGGTCAAAGCCGCATAACCAGAGTTAAACACCATGACCAGCTATCCGCGCTGGTGGGGCAAGCCAACCACGGCCCCGCCGCTGACTTCGTTCGACCAATCGGCGAGTGACAGCGGGAAACGAGCGCGTGCAGGCCCGGCAGCCATGAGGGTTGCCATTGCCGTTGCCATTACCACAGCCATCGCCGGAGTGATGTTGGGTTCATTCTGCCGCAGAATTTGGCGGCACGGTCCACCGTCGCCTGGGTCGAACATACCCGGGAGGTCATCGAGGCGGTTGACGGAGTATGTGGCGAGCGCGGGTGACCTCGAGACCGGCCAGCGTGGCTTCCTGCTGACCAGGGATGCCGCCTATCTAGAGCCGTTATGACCAAGGCAAGCAGTTGATATGGCATCGAATTGTCTCGACGTGCGAAGCCTGACGGCGGATAATCCGCGGCAGCACGGACAATCTGACAAATATGAGCGGATCTGCTGCGAGAAAAAGACCGTTGAGCTGGCTGGGACGATCGAAGCTCGCCCAGCCACGGCGATATCAATGGGGCGATTGATATCGTAGTCGCGGCGAAGGCAAGAGCCTGATGGATGACATCTGCCAGGTGACTGGGGACATACTGCCGCAGGAACAGACGTCTGCTACTGCAGCGTCGCACCGAAGCGCGGCAATCGGAACAACGATCGACGCAGGTCGTTCTGACACTGTCGCGTTCTCTTGGTCGTCGGCCTTCTGCTGATCACGGTCTTGATCACCCGTGCGGTCAATGCAAGGCGCCAACAGGAGGCGCCTCGCGACGGAAGCGGTCGTTCATCAACGTTTGCTCGACATGGTGAACATCGCCACGTCATGATGCGGGAGGTCGACGGCATTATCCATTTTTGGTCGGAGGGCTGCCGTCGCCTCTTTGGCTACACCGCCGAGCAAGCCATCGGACGTTTGGCGCACGAACTGCTGCAAACGGTGTTTCCGGTGTCCCTCGCCGATCTCAACGCCACGCTGCTACGTGACGGGACCTGGAGCGGCGAGCTGCGTCACCACACGCTGGACGGCGTCGAGGTGATCGTTTCAGCCAGTAAGACTCTGCATGACTACCCGACGACGGAAATAATCGCCTCGTGGTCGAGACCGTGACCGACGTAACGCTGTTGCGTCAAGCTGAAATCAAGCTGCGTGAAACCCAGGCCCAATTTGGCTCGCTGATTGACACCGCGGCGGACGGGTTCGTTATTGCCAGCAGTGACGGCGAGATACTGTCAGTCAACCGGGCCATGCTTGGCCTGTTCGGCTACGACCGGGCCGAAGAGCTGGTTGGCAGGAACCTGCGCGTGCTAATGCCCGCCGACGAGGCGATGCGGCACGACGGCTACATCGCGGCGCACCATCAGGGGCGCCCGCTCGCGTGATCGGCATTCCGGGGCGTCCGCTACTCGGCGTCCGGCGCGACGGTTCCGAGTTCCCGATCGACCTCTCGGTCAGTTCGTTCGGCATCAACGGCTCGCACCGCCTGACGGGCATTATTCGCGACGCCACCGCGCGCAAGGCAAATGGAGACGGCCCTGCGCGACAGCGAGGCGCGGCTGCGGCTGTTTATCGAAGGCGCGCCTGCTGCGATCGCGATGTTCGATACCGCGATGTGCTATCTGGCCGTGAGCAACCGCTTCGTGTCCGACTACCGAATTGACAATAAGATGCGGCAAGGCCTGATCGGGCGCAGCCACTACGAGGTGTTCCCTGAAGTCTCCGAGAATTGGCGTGCCATCCATCGCCGCGTGCTCGCCGGCGAAACGTTATCGGCTGACGGAGGAGCCTTTTCCACGCGAGAGACGGGCAATATCGACTGGATACGCTGGGAAATGGTCCCATGGTGTCACGCCGACGGCACGATCGGCGGCGCGATGTTATTTTCGGAGGACGTCACAAACCAGCAAATTGAGAAGGAGCAGCGTTCGATCATCATTGAGGCGGCGCCGAGCGGCATAATGATCGTCGATGAAGCGGGCACGATTACGCTCGCCAATTCCCAGGTTGAACGGATTTTCGGCTATCCGCACGGCGCATTGATGGGGCAGCCGTTGGAGATCCTGGTCCCCGAGGAGCTCCGGAGTGCGCACGGTGAGATGCGGTCGAAATTCACCAGCGGACAGGACGTCCGGGGCATGGAGCAAGGGCGTCCATTTACTGGGCGTAAACAGGACGGCAGTGACATCTCGATCGAAATTCTGTTAAGTCCGGTCAAGACCCCACTCGGCCGTATCGTCATAGCCTCGATGCTTGACGTTACTGAACGGCTAAGGATTGCCGCCGATAAGGAAGCCGTTGAACGGTGCGAGCGGCTGGCAATGGAGACAACGAACGCCGAACTCGATCGGCTGTCGCGTCACCTCGCCGAGGCGCGGGATCGGGCGGAGCGGGCGAGCCGGGCAAAGTCCCGCTTTCTGGCCGGCATGAGCCACGAGCTGCGTACCCCGTTGAACGGCATTATGGGCTACGCGCACTTGCTGCACATGGAAGGCGGTCTAACCCCCACGCAGGACGGGCGGGTAGACGCCATGCTCGCGGCAGGCAAGCACCTGCTTGAGATGATTTCGTGTGTGCTCGACCTGTCCGAGATCGAGGCCGAGCATGTGACGGTCCAGGCAGTCGTGGTTGACCTCCAGGCGATTGCGGTGGCGTGCCTTGATCTGGTCCGCCCGACAGCCGACGCAAAGGGATTGCCGCTGAGCCTGACCACGATCCCAGGCACGCCGCACAAGGTCGTATCGGATCCGACTCGGCTACGGCAGGTGCTGCTGAACTTGGTCAGCAACGCCGTAAAATTTACCCAACAGGGCAACGTTGAGGTGCGACTTGGAATGTCACCGGACGCTTCCGCGCTTCGTATCGATGTCGTGGATACCGGTCCTGGCATCCCAGCCGGGCAGGTCGAGCGTCTGTTTGAGGAATTCGAACGTTTTGAAACAACAATAGGACCCAGGGCCGAGGGTGCTGGTCTCGGCCTTGCGCTCTCGCGCCAACTCGCCACCTTGATGGGTGGACGACTTGGCTATACCGATAACCCAGGCGGCGGCAGTGTCTTCTGGCTGGAGCTGCCAACGGCTATCGCGACCGTTTCACTTCCGGACGGCTCGGTGACGCCCGAATTGCCGGACGCGCCGGCTGTGGCGCTGACGCGAGCCCTGCACATACTCGTGGTCGACGATGTCCTCATGAACCGCGACATCGCGGGTTCCTTCCTGCGGGCGGCTGGTCACAAGGCAACCTGCGTCGAGGGTGGGGCGGAGGCGATCGAAGCAGTCGCCACCACGGATTTCGATGTCGTTCTAATGGATGTGCGCATGCCGGAGATGGATGGCCTGGAGGCGACGCGCCGCATCCGCAAACTTGCAGGTTCACGAGGGAAAGTGCCGATCGTTGCCCTGACGGCTCAGGCCTTCACCGACCAGATAGCGGAATGCCGCAAGGCAGGTATGGACAGCCACTTGGCCAAGCCGTTTGATCCGGAAACGCTGGTCGCCGTCGTTATGCGTGCCGTGAGTGCGAAGCCGCGGCAAGACGAGGCCAGCCCTGCGCCCACGCCGACCGCCATGCCGAGCCGCTTGGCCAATCCGGTGATCGGCTTGGAACTGCCGGTGTTCACCGAAGAAACATTCGAGCGCACGACGGCCCATCTCGCGCCCGAAGCGGTTGCCAGCTATCTGGGGACGATCGCCGCTCTCGGGCAGGTCCTTCTGCGGGGGCTGCGCGGGCCGGATGCACTGTCGTCCAACGACGACGCGCCTGCTGAGACGGCACACAAATTGGCTGGCAGCGCCGGTATGTTCGGCTTCGACCGCCTGGCTTCGCTCAGCCGCCGCTTTGAGCATGCTGTCCAGACCGGAGCAGTTGAGACCTCCGCCCTCGCCGAAGGGCTCGGTATGGCGATCGAAGCGACGCACGAGGTATTGCGCACCCGTGCCCCCAGGATCCCGCGGAACTAGCGCAGCAAGTTTGGCGGCGTGGCCTGATAACGCCTAACCGCCAGCCTTCTGGTCAGGCGAGTCGTCACGACCCGCGGCCTGGTTGCGCAGCGTAAACTTTTGGATCTTGCCGGTGGATGTCTTCGGCAGTTCTCCAAAAATCACCCGCTTGGGCACCTTGAAACGGGCCAGGGACTGGCGGCAGAACTGCAGGATCTCGGTCTCGCTGACCTCGTCCAGTCCCGGTTTCAGTTCCAGGAATGCACAAGGCGTTTCGCCCCAGATGGGATCCGGCTGAGCAACCACGGCCGCCAAGGACACCGCGGGATGACGCGACAGCACTTCCTCCACCTCCAGGGTGGAAATATTTTCGCCGCCCGAGATGATGATGTCTTTCGACCGGTCCTTGATCTCGATATAGCCGTCGCCATGCCATACCGCCAGGTCACCCGACAAGTACCAGTCGCCAACTAGCGTCTTGCTCGTTGCGTGCGGGTTCTTGAGGTAACCCTTCATCACGGTGTTGCCCCGCATCATCAACTCGCCCAGCGACTTTCCATCCCGCGATACCGGCGTCATCGTTTCGGGGTCCGCGACCATCATTCCGGCCACGGTAGGATACGCGACGCCCTGGCGCGCCATGTTGGCGTAGCGCTGGTCAGGCGGCAAAGCACTCCATTCCGGTTGTGCAACGCACGACGTGGCGGGACCGTAGGTCTCGGTGGCGCCATAAAGGTGGGTGACACGGAAGCCGATTTCCTCCATGGCGCGCAGGACCGACGAGGGAGGCGCCGCTCCGCCAGTGGCGCAGTTGACCGTATGGGTAAATGCGATCCGCTGTTCGGCCGGCGCCTGTGCCATCATGTTGAGCACGATCGGTGCGCCGCAAAGGTGGGTGACCCGATGCCGCGCGATCAACTGGAAGATCATTGCGGTATCGACCTTCCGCAGGCACACCTGGGTTCCACCTACCGCAACCACCGCCCAGGGATAGGACCAGCCGCTGCAATGGAACATCGGCAGTGTCCACAGATAGACACTGTCGAACGTCAGTCCAAACATCAGTGCATTGCTGAGCGCCTGCAGGTAGGCCCCTCGATGGCTGTAGACTGCGCCCTTTGGATCGCCGGTCGTTCCCGATGTGTAGAGCAGGCAAATCGACTGCCACTCATCGTCAGGCTCGTGCCATTCGAAGTCGGGATCACCGCCGGCCAGCAGTGCCTCATAGGTGATGTCGCCGAGCGCCGGCGCGTCCGGCAGTCCTGGGTTCTCGATGTCGACCACCAACACCTCATGGTCGAGCTGGAAGCGTGCGATGGAGACCAGACCAGCAAATTCACGGTCCACGATCAGCACCTTGGCCTGACCGTGATTCAGCGAGAATGCGATCGTCGCGGCATCGAGCCTGGTGTTCAGGGGATTGAGCACTGCCCCTAGCATGGGCACCGCGAAATGAGCCTCGATCATTTCGGGAACGTTCGATGCCAGGATTGCCACGGTATCCAGCCGCCCGACCCCGCGATCCGCGAGCGCGGACGCCAGGCGAACGCAGCGTTCATGCAGTTGGCCGTAGGTGAAACGGCGCTCGCCGTCGATCACCGCGGTCTTGTCGCGAAACGATGACACCGCATGCCGCAGGAAGCTGACCGGCGAAAGCGAAACGAAGTTGGCTCGATGGCGATCCAGTCCTGTATCGAACGGATGCTCCGCGGTGCGCTGGTCCATCATTTCCTCCTCGTTACCTTCTCGCTCACCCTTCTGGCGATTGCGGTCAAAGGCCACTGACGAGGTGGCCGCCGTCAACCGCAATGACGCTGCCGGTCATGTAGGAACCAGCGTCGGAGGCCAGTAGAAGCAGTGGGCCATCGAGTTCCCTCGCCTCGCCCAGACGTCGTTGCGGAATGCGCCGGATCAGTGCCTTGCCGGCCTCGCTGCTGAAGAATGCATCGTTCAGTTCGGTCTCGATATAGCCCGGGGCCAGCGCATTGACCCTGATCCCGTGGCGCGCCCATTCCAGCGCCAGGGCCTTGGTCATCTGCAGCACACCGGCCTTCGAGATGGCGTATGGCGCGATCCCGCCGGCCACGCGCAGCCCCGTAATGGAGGCAATGTTGACGATGCTTCCTTGCACGGCGTGGTGGATCATGCGCCGCCCCGCGTGCTGAGCCACCACCCAGGCGCCCTTGAGGTTGGTGTCGATCACGCTCGTCCAGTCGTTTTCTGTCATTTCCAGCGCGGGGCGCGCCACCGTGATGCCGGCGTTGTTGATCAGGATGCTGACCGGACCGAACTGTGCTTCGGCCTCGGCAAAACCTTGTTCGACACTGCTTGCATTCGTGACGTCCATGCGCACGCTTTGGGCCTCGGCGCCGGTGCCGCGGATCACCGCCACGGTCTGCTCCAGCGCCGATTCGCGACGCGCCGCGACGGTGACTTTTGCTCCGGCGGCGGCGAGCACACCGGCGAAGTGCCGGCCGAGCCCACTGGACGCACCCGTCACCAGCGCGTGCCGCGCCCGCAATGCGAAAAGATCGGCCATATGATTTCCCCCTGCCAATGTGTTGTCACCCGGCGGGGACTCGGTCCCAGACCAGGATCGAACGCCCCTCCTTGCCGTCCCGATAGCTGCGATACGGCGCGGTGGTGATCGTGAGTGTATCGCCTTCCAGTTCGAAGAAGCGAAGCTGATCGGTGCCGGTCCAGCCCTGGTTCCAGGAGATGTCGATATGATGCACCACCTGCTTGTCACCGAGCGTGTAAGTGCCGGCGTAGGCCACCATGGAGCCGAGCAACTGGACGCCTTCTTCGTCGGTCGGCACGACGTCCGCGGGCGCGACGCGGTCGTGCCTGGCGAAGATCGCGTACATCCGGCCATCCGGCGCGTAACCCAGATAGCCGTCCGGCTGGTCGCCAAACTGATTGTGCCGCCGCCCGGTCTCGATTTCCTCTCGTTCATAGGACCGCAGCTTCCAGGTGCCAACGACCTGGCTGGCGTTCTGTGTCAATGCAACCTCCTGACGTTCGATGTGGTCTTGGGAAGCGGAGAACAGCGGCCCAACAACTCGGAACGGGAGAAGTTCATCGCCGCGATCCTCCCAGTCTGGCAGGGGCGGGATTTGACTGGCTCCAGGTGATTGGCCGGGTCAGGAAATCGCCGATCAAATCGGCAATCTCCTCTGGGGCTTCCCAGATCGCCCGGTGCCCGAGATCAGCCAATCGCTCCAGCCTGGAATTGGGGATTCGCGAAGCCAGGATCGATGAGTTTCGCGGCTTCACCAGCTCCTCGCCCGGGTGGTCGGGCCGGTCCGCCATCCACTTTTCCATGCCCATCCACTTCATCAGCCGCTGCTCATCATCGATGATTTCGAGCAGGTCGAGATTGTATTTCAGCAGGCTGCGCATTGGCGACATCTGGTTGAAAATCGCCCCCATGAATTCTCCGGCAGGTTGCCATTGGCGTCGATCAGACGATCAACTTGCAACGATCGCGACGGTCGGTTTCCCGAGGGAAAAAATATCTGGGGGAACACCAGGGACGCGGCGGTGGCACAGATAAAGAATCATAGTATTCCAGCGCCGACCCTATTCAACCGCTGGCGGTTGCCTTTTTCGTCTGATGCGTGCCGTGGGGCTCGTGTTCGGTGAGGTCGGCCATTTTGTTTCCTCCGGTATTTTATTTCGCCGTCGTTCTCCCGCCGTTCGGAATATCGCCCGATAGTGTTTGCGCCTGAATGTGCTGACAGGATTTACTTCGGCCCAGGCCAGCGACGTTTGCCGCGACGCCACCACGCATTGGTGCGGTCTAGCCGTAACAGCGGATGGCCGTCACGGAAGCTTCCTGGGCGCCGTGTTTGCCGAGCGCGTGGACAAAAAGCGCATCTGCCGCATCTGATGTTCGTGAAGCATTTGCATGTCCCGCTCCCCGTGGCGTCCGTTCGGTTCCCGTGGCATCCGTTGGCCAGTGCTACCAGATTTTATTTGTTACATGGGCCAGTGGTGAGTTAAGCAAGAGGGTCTGCGTCCGCGCAAGGGAATTTGAGGCGATACCAGAAATGCCGATCGGGGAAAGCCTGAGGAAGAGAAATGTCGATCAGCAAGGATAGCAAGGTTGCACTCGTCACAGGCGCCGCAATGGGCCTCGGTGCGGCAATAGCGGAGCAGCTCGCGCTAGACGGGATGACGGTCATCGTCTCGGACCTAAATCGAGAGGAGGCGGACAAGACAGCCGCTCGCTTCAACGCGGCTGGTCTGTCGGCTCAGCCCTTACATCTCGATGTCGGCAACGCCGACTTGATTGCAGCGGCTTTTGGCGAGATTGCGGACCGCCATGGCCGTTGCGATGTCGTTGTGAACAATGCAGGCATCGCCAAGACCTTCCCGTTCATCGACTTTCCGCTCGACAACTTCCTGGCAACGATGGCGGTGAACGTCACCGGCACACTGCTGTGCAGCCAACACGCGGCACGCCTGATGTCGACCCGCCGTTGGGGGCGCATCGTCAACATAGCGTCCGTGGCGGGCATGCGCTCCGTCGGGCAGGGGAGGACGGCCTATGGCACCTCCAAGGCCGCGGTGATCGGGCTGACGCGGCAAATGGCGAGCGAACTCGCACAACACGGCATCACCGCCAACGCGATCGCGCCTGGGCCGGTCGATACGCCGCTGACCGAGGTGCTGCATTCCGCGGCGTTCAGGGCCGCCTACACGAGCGCGGTGCCGCTGCGACGCTACGGGCTCCCGTCGGAGATCGCCGCGCTGGCCTCGTTTCTGGCCTCGGACAATGCGGCTTATATCACCGGGGCCGTCATCCCGGTTGATGGCGGCTTCATGGCCACCGGCGCCCTGGGCTGACCCGCGCGCTCACGGCAGGGTTACGTGTGCCAAGTCCGGGTAAGGATCACCCTTCCCTGGCGGGCAACGGTTCTCCGAGCAGGTAGCCCTGGGCGAAATCACTGCCGAGCTCGCGCAGGTAAGCGAGCTGCTCTTGGGTCTCCACGCCTTCGGCAACGGTGCGCATGCCAAGCGAGTGTGCCAGACTTACCATCGCGCGCACCACTGCAACGTCCTTCGGGCTGTGCGGCAGGTTGGTCACGAAGGTGCGGTCGATCTTTAGCTGTTTCGCCGGCAGGTCCCGCAAGTAGGCCATTGACGAGTAACCCGTCCCAAAGTCGTCAATCGCAATGCACACGCCCACAGCGGCGATCTCCGAGAGGGCGGCGAGCGCGAGCCGTGGCTCCTCCATCATTTGCGACTCGGTGAGCTCCAGGCATAGCCGTTCGGGCTTGATCCCGAACTCGACAAGACACGACAGCACCTGAGTCGCAAAAGCTGGGCGGAGGAGTTGCGGCACTGAAACGTTGACGGCCATGGTAAGCCGTCGGCCAGGCCAAAGCTGTAGCTGGCGCAGGGCCTGTCGCATCACCGCCTCGCCAAGCGCATCAATGAGCCCGGACTCCTCGGCGAGCCCGATGAAATGTTCGGGCGTCAGGAGGCCGCGGGTGGGGTGTTGCCACCTGACAAGAGCCTCGAAGCCGTCGACGACCGGGGCGCCGTCAAAAGGCAGACCCTGAATTTGCATGATGGGCTGGTAGTGCACGGTAATCTCCCCGGTGTTGATGGCGTCCCGGAGTTCCTCGGCCGCGAGCAGTTGACGGCTGGCGGCCGTGCCCGAGGCGGGATCATAGATGGCTACCTGATTCCCGCCTGACCGCTTGGCATGGTACATGGCACTGTCCGCCTGGCGTAACGCCTCGCCGGGCTCCGTGCCCTTCGGCACCAGCGCCACGCCAAGGCTGACGGATAAAGAGCGCTGTATTTGACCGCCGAGCACGAAAGGGTGCCGGAAATCCTCGACGATACGCTGGCCGATGCGGGCAGCCTCGCGCGCATCGGTGCTCGGCAGAAGGACGACAAACTCGTCTCCGCCCTACTTCTGCACCTCCTGCACCGTGAGCTGACAGATCAGGTCGACATCATCGAGCGTGAGCAGCGCCTTCACCGCGTTGCGCTGGCGCTGGAAAAACAGCGCGAACATCGCACTGTTGGTGTCGCCGTTTTCCTCGAACTCCAGCACCAGCAGCGGCCCGCTCCGGTGCGCCACCATGTCGTAGAGCGGTTTGTTCATCTGTCCGGCGACCGGTAGCCGGATACGTGCGGGCAGGGCATCGTGCGGATTGCTCGTCGGGTGCATCGCGCGGACGGCGTTCGCGGCCTCCGGGCCAAGCACGTCGCCGAGAGCAAGCCCGAGCAGCTCGGCATTGCAGCCGAGCAGGTGCGGAACGTTCGCACAGGCGGCAACAACGAGCGAGACGGGGTCGACGACGAGCAGGAAGCCATGTGGTTGGACAGCGCCGGACAAGTGGATGAATTCTCGGTCGCATACGTTGCGCGCGCCGAGCATGGCCAAGCCTTCGGCGGATAATTCTGGATACCGCGAGAGATTCAGCGATGTCATGTCAGCGTTGGCATGTCAGCGCCGAGAGGCTGCCAGCGATGATGGCACTGACCCGCGACCGACGGCGCCCCACTCGCGGGCAGGCGAGAGACCAGCCGCCTTGCGGCGCACAATCGCCCACATCGTTGATTGCAAACATCGCGCCTCTCTGGCCGGGCTCGACGACCTGCCTAATCGGTGCAGGTTAACAGCACGTTAAATCCGCAAATCGAGCGGCGGCGGCTGCATTCCCGGACGCCATTCAAGGCGCTGCTGCTTTTCAATGCGCATCGAGGCTTGATCGGCCGGGGGAGATCGAGGGGACTTTGACTTCGTCTCGAGGCGATACCGCGACCTTCCCGGTCACGCAGAAAGGTTCACTTCGGCACGGTGGTGGACGACAGTGAGGGAATGGGCAAAGGTCGCGGCGCAAGGTCAAGCCGGTGCTGGCCAAGATGCCGCCTCGGCGAACCAGGTGGCGACCGGCGCTTACACTTCGCGGCCACCCTGCCTGACAGCGACAAAAAAGTCGGGGCGCCCGACCTGGCCGCCTTTCAGCGCGATCTCCAGCCCGTCCAGCCCGCCCTCCGGCGCATGGGCACGGCATAGGGGGGACCCGGGGTCGATCGGCGCGATGGCAGTCAGTGCGTCGATACCCAGCCTGGCGGCCGCTCGGCCCGACGTGTCGCCGCCCGATATCACGGCACGGGCCAGCTCAGCCTGTCGGATCACCGTGTTCAATACGAAGCCAAGGCCCGAGCCGATCCGTTCATTGACCTCCTCCGGCGCGCGTCCCGCTCTGTGCGTCACCTCGGTCAGCGCGGCCACGGCCGGATCGTCCGGGCCAGTCGCGGTGAACACGAGCGGGTCACGCCCGTTACCAACCGCCGCCAGCGCCGTCATCGAGGCGCGGTTCAGCTCGGCCTCCCAGGCGACCGGGTCCGCCGCAAGCGCCACGTCCAGCCGGATGCCCTCGAAACCGTGCGCCAGCGCATGCGTGATCTGCCCGGCGGTGGCTGGTGAAACCGAGCCGGACACGCAAGCGATGCGTGTCGCCGCGCCTGGGGGTAGCAACTTCCGCGGCATGGGCAGCAGTCCCCGTTCCTGCCACCAGGCAACCAGTGCCGCCTCGAACCCCTGGGACCCCAGGCCGAACACCCGGTCGCCACCAAGTTCCCAGATCAGCCGCCCCGCCTCAATCAGGGTCTCGCGGTCCAGCACGTCGAGGGAGACGATGCTGGCGCCGTCGGCGAGTGCCTGCTCGAGCTGCCCGGTCGCCTTGCCGCCCTTCATCGCCACAAAATCCACCAGGCCGGTGCGGCGACTGGTCTGCCGGGCGAGGTGACGGTTGAGGTCGGCCTCATCCATCGGCGTCGTCGGATGGCGTGACATGGTCGGGTGCCGATCGAGCCGATACCCAGCGTCCCCCGCCATGGCGAACAGATGACCGAACGCCTGGTAGCGGCCCATGCCGGGATCGGCGACCACCATCGGTGTCCAGGACGGGCGCAGCAGCGCGATGGCGAGGTCGGCGGCGTGACCAATCGATCCAATCCCGGGGGCGGAATCAAAAGTGGAACAAACCTTGTAGTGCGCAACCGGCGCGCCGGTCGCGGCGAGCAGGCGAAAGACCGGCGGCAGGTGGTCATCCATCCAGGCGGGCGAGCGGGCGCGGGCGGTCCCGGCAACGCCAATCCCCCGGTATGCGCGGAAAGCTTCGAGGCGCGCCGGGGTGGGCAAGTCGAGGAACAGCACGGTCGGCAGGCCGGCAAAAGCCAGCACCTCCATCGACGCCGAGGACCCGGTGAAGTCGTCACCGTAGAACGCGATGACCGGCCCCTCGGGGAGCGATCGACCTTGCGTCACGCCGCAACCCCCAGAGCGCGTGCCAGATCTGGCCGTCCGCGCGCGTAGTCGCCAAGCGGGACGCCGACGATCGCTGCGTCCCAGGCATCGCGCAGCGCCCGCACGCCCGCCGCCGGCCCGCCAGGGTGGGCCATGATGCCGCCGCCCGCGGTCATGATGAGATCGGTCGAGCCGAGCGCTTGGTAGGTGCCGGAAGCCTGCCGAACCGTCTGCCCGGAGGAGAACACCGGCATGGCGAGACACGGTTTACTCGGGAACATTGGCTTCAGGCATTCCTGGGCCGAGCGGATCACGCTGTCGTCGTCCTCGGAGAATTTGTTGGCGAGGCCGTTGACGTGCATGTGGTCGGCCCCGGCCAGGCGCCAGATTTTCTGCCACGCGACGTAGGACCAGCCGAGCATGGGATGCCGCGTCAGCGCGCCCCAGCCGTTGCGGTGGGCGTGAATTGGCAGCTCGGTGACGCGCGCCAGTTCGATCATTCCGACCAGCCCCACGGAATTGAGGCTAGCCATCAGGCAGGTGGCGCCTTCAGACACCAGCAGGTCGTGTCGGCGACGCATCTGATCCAGTTCACCGGTCAGGTTGAAGGCATACATCACCTTCCGCCCCGTGCGCTCGGCGTGCGTGTTGATCACTCGCATCACCGCGCGCACCCGCTCGTCGAACGGGCAGTGCGGACCGTCGGACTGCAGCTCGTCATCCTTGATGAAATCGATGCCGCCGGCACACAGAGTGCGCACGAGCGACGCGGTTTCCTCGGGTCCGAAACCGACACTTGGTTTCACAATTGTGCCGATCAGCGGGCCTGTGTGCACGCCAGCCAGCCGCCGGGTGCCCTCGATGCCAAACCGCGGGCCGGGATAGGCGTCGGCGAAGGCTTGTGGCAACCGGATGCCCTCGATGCGCAGGCCGGTGAATTGCCGCAGCTCGAACAGGTTGCCCGCCACCGTGGCCAGCAGGTTCGGCAGCGAGGGGCCGAGATTCTCGATTGGCCAGGACAGGGTGGCAACGGCCCGGCGCAACGCTCCGGGCGCGATGTTGGCTGTCGTCGGCAGCGACGGCGCCGACGGGGCATCGTCCAGCACCATCAATCGCTCGATCCGGGCGGCGGAGCGCGCCTTCAGCTCTGGCGTTTCGCCTGGCACGGGCACAAAGGTGCCGCTGGATTGCTCGCCGGCCATGATCTCGACCGCCTGGCGTGGGTCGATGATCGTCTCGACCAGGTAGTCAGCCTCGATGCGAACCGGCCGAGCAGGCGCCGGCCCCTCCGGGAGCATCGTCAAGCCGCCCGGCACGACAGGCCGCCGTCGACGGGCAGGCTGACGCCAGTGATGTAGGCCGCATCGTCGCTGGCCAGAAACACGGCGGCCTTGGCGATGTCCCAGGCGGTGCCCATGCGCCCGGTGGGACAGGCGGCATCACGCGCCCCCACCATCGCCTCGGCATCCTCATACTGACCGGAGATCTGCTGATAGATCAGCGGCGTGTTCATCAAGCCCGGCATGATCGCGTTGACCCGGATGTTCTGCGCCGCATACTGCAGTGCCAGCCCCATGGTGAAGTTGTTCACCGCGGCCTTGGCAGCATAGTAGGCAACGTAAGGATAGCCGGTATAGCGAACCGCCGCGATCGATGAGACGTTGACGATTGCGCCGGAGCCCTGGTTCAACATGTGGGGCAACACATGCTTGCAGGTCAGGAAGCAACCCGTGACGTTGAGGTCAATGGTGCGGTGCCATGCGGCCTCGTCCAGCTCTATTGGCCCTCCCATCGTGGCGTAGCCGACATTGTTGTGCAGCACGTCGATGCGGCCATGGTCAGCCGCCACCCGATCGACCAGCGTCCGCACGTCTTCCGAGCGCGTAACGTCGCAGACTGCGGCGCTGGCTTCATTGCCCTCGCCGCGGATGACGTCCACTGTTTGTTGCGCGGCCTCCTGCTTGATATCGACGCAGATCACCCGCGCACCCTCGCGCGCGAACAGGGTGGCGGTTGCCTTGCCATTGCCCCAGCCCTCGCCGACCGATCCGGCGCCAAAGACAATGGCGACCTTGTGTTCCAATCGTTTGCTCATCCGCTACGATCCTTGGGTTCGTTGAGAAAGCGCTTGCACACCAACATTGGAAAACTAGTCTAGATGGCCGAACTGGGAGGAGCGGATTATGAAGGAACTGCTGAACCTTGGGCAAATGTTAGCGGTTCACGCGCGGGTGTCGCGGAATCGATTAGGCGCTCGAGACCTTGACCGGTCGCTGACCTTCGGACAGTGGAACGAGCGATCCTGCCGCCTGGCTAACGCGTTGCTCGGCATTGGCCTGAGCAAAAGCGATCGCTTCGTTGTGCTCGCGTACAACACGCTCGAATGGCTGGAGATCTACGCGGCCGCAGCGAAGGCCGGTGTCATCGTCGTGCCGGTCAACTTCCGGTTGGTCGGCCCCGAGGTTCGCTTCATTGTCGAGAACGCCGGCGCCAAGGCGGTGATCGTGCAGGACGAACTTGTCGGCGTGATCGAGGAGATCCGCGCTGACTTGTCGGTGCCCCCCAGCAACTTTATTCATTTCGGCGCGCGTGCCTGCCCCGCCGGCTACCGCGATTACGAGACGCTGCTCGGTGACGCTGGCAGCGGTGAGCCCAGCCAGACGGTCCTCCCGTCCGATCCATGGACCTTGATGTACACCTCGGGAACCACCGGGACGCCGAAAGGGGTGCTGAGTAACCATCAGAGCGGCGCGCTGCTTTCATTGATCACCGAAATCGAATTCGGCATCGGTAGCACCGATGGCGCGCTGCTCGTCATGCCAATGTGCCACGCCAACTCGCTCAATTTCTTCGGCGCCTTCAGCTATTGTGGCGCGGTGACGTCGATTTATTCGCGCAAAAGTTTCGATCCGGAACATTGCGTTCGCACCCTGAGCGAGGCAGGCACAACGTTCACATCACTGGTGCCGACCCACTTCATCATGATGCTGGGGCTGTCCGCGGCGGTGCGCGACCGATACGACCTGAGCAAGGTAAGCAAACTCGCTATTTCGTCCGCGCCAGCTCGCCAGGAGACCAAGAGGGAGGTGATGGAGATGTTCCGCGGCTCCGGTCTGTTCGAACTCTACGGCGCGACAGAGATAGGCTGGGCAACGATGCTCCACCCGCACGAGCAATACACCAAGCTGGGCTCTGTGGGACGCGAATGCGTCGGGTCGGCGGCGATCAGGTTACTGGACGAGACCGGCGTTGAAGTTCCGGATGGCGAGCCTGGCGAGCTTTACACCTGCACGCCGTATACATTCGACGCTTACTGGAGGCTGCCCGAAAAGACCGCCGCCGCCTTCAGGGGGGAGTATTGCACGGTGGGCGACATGGCACGCCGCGACGAAGAGGGTTACATCCACCTCGTCGACCGCAAGAGCAATATGATCATTTCAGGAGGCGAAAATATCTATCCGTCGGAAGTCGAGGCGGTGATTGGCGCGCACCCAGCAGTCAGGGACGTGGCCGTGATTGGCCTGCCCGATTTGAAATGGGGCGAAAGCGTCCATGCGGCGGTGGTGCTGCATCCGGGGGCCTTCGTTGCCGAAAGCGAACTGGCCGATTGGTGCAAGGAACGGTTAGCCGGCTTCAAGCGTCCCCGTGCCTACTCGTTCCTGCTGGACGAGGACATGCCGCGCAATACGACCGGCAAACTGCTGCATCGGGCGTTGAAAGAGAAATTGCAGCAGTAGGCGGCGCGCCAAGCGGTGCGTTTGACTTCAAAACGGCGCAGTCGTTGCGGCTCAGCATGAATAAGAAAGGAACGTCAAATGAAAGCATCTCCTGACAGCGTCGCGGACGTTGTTGCGCGACAGCTCAAGGCGCGCGGTGTGGAGCGCGTATTCGCCTTGTGTGGTGGCCACATCATGCCGATCTGGATGCGGCTCGATGCGCACGGGATCAGCATTGTCGACGTACGTGATGAGCGCGCGGCGGTGCATATGGCGCAGGCTCACGCCGAGCTGACGGGCGGATTGGGCGTTGCGTTGGTGACGGCGGGACCGGGCGTCACCAATGCGATGACCGGGATCGCCAACGCCCATGTGTCGCGCGCACCGGTGCTGATTATCTCCGGCACCAGCCCACGCGCGCAGGAGAACCGGGGCGGATTGCAGGATCTGGATCACACCCAGTTGGTCCGCTCGATTACCCGCTACGCCCGGACAGTGCGCGAGGCATCACTGGCGCCTGCGGAGCTGGATGAGGCGGTCTCGCGTGCCCTGGGTGAGGGCGGTGAGCCAGGCCCGGCTTATATCGATTTCCCCGTGGACACACTGCGCGACCTGGTGCCAAAGCCGTTGCAGCTTGCAGAGCACTTCCGCGCGAAGCCCCGGACAGCGCAGCGCCCAGACCCAGCCCAGATCGAGATCGCGGTCGATGCGCTGTGGTCGGCTCGTCGCGTGCTGGTGATTTCCGGTCGCGGCGCACGTGACGCCGGACCCGAACTCATTGCCCTTCTCGATCGTCTTGGCGCGGTCTACCTCGATACCGGGGAGAGCCGCGGTCTGGTGCCGAGACTCGCATCCATCGGTCGTGGGGGCGATGCGCGGGGCAGTGATGGGCGACGCGGATGTCGTTCTGACTGTCGGCCGTCGGCTCGATTTTCAGCTGGCTTATGGTTCACCCGCGATCTTTGGCGCGGCGCGGTTCGTTCGCATCGCCGACGTTACTCCGGAACTGCGGGACAACCGGCGGGGGGTCGCCGAAATCCTTGCATCGCCCAAGGAGGCCTTGCGCGCCTTGCTGGAGGCGGCAGGTAATCGCCCGTCGTCGCTAGACCGCGACTGGGCCGCGAAATTGCGCGCGGGGCATGAGGATCGCGCTCGCAAGCTGCGGCAGTCGATGACCAGCGCGCCGTCCGACAGCCAGGGCAGGCTGCATCCGAACCGTGTGCTCGCCGCACTACAGGACGCTTTGGGGCCGAATGCCATAGTCATTACGGATGGCGGTGATTTCCTGAGTTTCGCGCGCATTGGCCTGTCGGCGCCCACCATGCTCGACCCGGGGCCGTTCGGCTGTATTGGGGTTGGAGTGCCGTACGGCATCGCCGCTAGCCTGGCCTTCCCCGACCGCCCGGTGCTCGTGGCGACGGGGGATGGGGCGTTTGGTTTCAATGCGATCGAAGTCGACACCGCCGTCCGGCATAAAGCGCCGGTCCTGATCGTGGTGGCGAACAACGGAGCGTGGCAGATCGAGGTACACGATCAGACCGTAACGCATGGCAAGGTCGTCGGCACGCGCCTGCAGTTCAGCGACCACGCCGCGATGGCGCGCGCCTTTGGCATGCATGGCGAACGCGTTACGACGGAAGCTGAACTTCGGCCGGCGATCGAACGCGCGTTGGCCAATCGCCCCGCTTTGCTGGATGTGGTCGTGACGCCGGAAGCCGTGTCGTCCGATGCGAAAACCGGCCTGGCCTGGGTGCCGGACCTGCAGCCTCTCGCAGTCTGGAACGAGGCGGAGTGCAAGTGGCGAGCGGGAGAAAGTTAGCAAGCGGTTGCGGGTGCCGCGGGTCAACCGTTCGTTACGCGGACTTGGGCGAATAGCCGAGGGTCGGACTGAGCTTTTGTCGAGTCCTGGGACCCGCAGCCTCTGAACTGGATGTCATACCAAGGCGCTTCTGAATACTGCCGCTCGTTGCGGCGAATGGTTGAACTAGATACCGGCCGGCATTCGTGCGTCAGGGCTCGAATGTGGACGTATTGCGCTATAGAGACCCAGGTGCCCGCCGAGCCACCAGGATAATGCAACCAAGGGGGAGATTGATTACAATGCGGACAATAAGGGGACCGGCAATATTCCTTGCGCAATTTGCCGGGGATACCGCGCCGCACAACAACCTTTCGGAGATCGCCCGGTGGGCGCGGCGGCACGGCTATAAGGGCGTGCAAATTCCCTCCTGGGATGGACGCCTGTTCGACCTCGCGAAAGCAGCGGAAAGCGCGGACTACTGCAGCGAGATCAAGGGCATTCTGCGCGACTCCGGCGTGGAACTGACCGAGCTGTCGACGCATCTCCAGGGCCAGTTGGTTGCGGTTCACCCCGCCTACGACCTCGCGTTCGACGGCTTTGCTCCACCGGAGGTGCGAGGCAACCCTTCCGCGCGGCAGGCCTGGGCGGTCAACCAACTGATGTTGGCCGCCAAGGCGTCGCGCAATCTCGGCCTAACGGCTCATGCAACGTTCTCGGGCGCGCTCGCCTGGCCATTTATCTATCCATGGCCGCAACGTCCGACCGGACTCGTGGAAACCGCGTTCGACGAGTTGGCCCGACGCTGGAACCCGATCCTCAATGCCTTCGATGCAGCCGGGGTCGATCTGTGCTACGAGATCCATCCCGGCGAGGATCTGCACGACGGTATCACCTTCGAGATGTTCCTGCAGCGATTGGAAAATCACCGACGCTGCAACATCCTGTACGACCCAAGTCATTTCGTGCTGCAACAACTCGACTACCTTGATTACATCGACATATACCACGAACGCATTCGAATGTTTCATGTCAAGGACGCCGAATTCAACCCGACCGGCCGTCAAGGCGTGTATTCCGGGTTCCAGCCGTGGGCGCAAAGGGCTGGAAGGTTCCGGTCACTCGGTGATGGGCAGGTGGATTTCGGAGCCATCTTCTCGAAATTATCGCAATACGGCTTCGACGGCTGGGCAGTACCTGGAATGGGAGTGCTGCATAAAAGACAGCGAACAAGGGGCCTCCGAAGGTGCGCCATTCATCGCCAACCACATCATCAACGTGACGTCCCGGGCGTTCGACGACTTCGCAGCCAGCGGGATGGACATGGAGACGAACCGCAAGCTTCTGGGGATCGGCTGAGATGGCGATCAAGGGTCGCCCGGCAGGGGCCCGTCTACGCCTGGGCATGGTCGGTGGCGGTCAGGGTGCTTTCATTGGCGGCGTCCACCGCATCGCGGCAAGGCTGGACGATCGATACGAGCTGGTGGCGGGTGCCCTCTCAAGCGATCCTGACCGCGCCTTGGCAAGCGCGGCCGAACTCCATATCGCGCCCGACCGGGCTTACCGCGGGTTCGAGGAAATGGCCGAGCAGGAGGTGCAGCGGCCGGACGGCATCGACGTGGTCGCGGTGGTGACGCCAAACCACATGCACGCCGCGCCAGTCCTGGCGTTCGCCAAACGAGGCGTGCATGTGATCTGCGACAAACCGCTCGCGCATCGAATGGAGGATGCGCTGGACATGGCTGACGCCGTTCGCCGCGCAGGCATCGTATTCGGTCTAACGCACAACTACACCGGGCATCCGATGGTGCGGCAGGCGCGCGAGATGGTCGCCGCCGGCGAAATCGGAACACTGCGCATCATACAGGTCGAGTATCCGCAGGACTGGCTGACGACGCGGCTCGAGGAAACCGGACAGAAGCAAGCGGCGTGGCGCACCGATCCGGCCCGCTCCGGACCCGCCGGCTGCATCGGCGATCTTGGCACGCACGCTTTCAACCTGGCGGAGTTCGTGACGGGCTTGCGTTGCGAACGCCTGGCCGCGGATCTCAGCTCTTTCGTGCCGGGGCGTGCGCTGGACGACAACGCGCACATGCTCTTGCGATTTGCCGGCGGCGCCCGGGGTGTGCTTTGGTCATCCCAGGTCGCGCCCGGTAACGAGAACGCGCTGCGCCTGCGGATCTATGGCGAGAAAGGCGGCCTCGAATGGGCGCAGGAGCAGCCGAACGTCCTGTTGCACACCCCCTTCGGCGAGGCGCCCCGAACGATCCGTCGGGCCAGCCCTAGTGCGTTCCCGGTCGCCGCACACGCGAGCCGCATCCCGGCCGGCCATCCCGAAGGCTATCTGGAGGCCTTTGCGCAACTTTACCGGGACTTGGCGGAACAGATCACCGCACGCATCGAGGGACGCGCGCCCGATCCTGCCAGTCTGCTGGTGCCAGGGATCGAGGACGGGCTACGCGGCATGCACTTCATCGCCGCGGCTGTTGAGTCCGGCCGCCAGGATGCGTCATGGACCGCGATCGGGGGGTAAAAACTTGGCGTCGCGCTTCAGTAGACGACGCGCGTTGCTCCCACCGGCACGAAGCAGTCCCAGACCCTCATTGACCAACAAAAAGCCGCCCGTAGAGATACGCGGACGCGATCGAGAGGACCAGCACCGCAACGAAAATACCGCCGACCATAAGGCCGCACCAGACCAGCGAGCGGACGGGAACGCCTGGTTCGCACAACGGCAGCAGATTGTTCGCCAGGCCCGAAACGACCACGACGCCGCAGCCGACGCCAAACAGTGCCAGGCTGAACGGTTGGAAAATGAGCAGCAGCGCAACGATGGCGAGGCCAATGAGGGCAAACTCGACCCGCGTCGCGGTTTGCGCGCTCATTCCTTGCTGGGAGCCTGTAACGGTGGGACTGGCCACCGAAATCTGCGATCTCGTCTGGTCGCTCATGTCCGCACAGCCCTTCCGTCGGCACCAAACACATGGACCTGACTAACATCAGTTCTCAAGTGCAACATCTCCCCGGATTTGACACGTGCCTCGCGCGGCACGACGACACGAATGTCGCAGCCCGTGCCGGTTCGGGCGTGAACCAGCGTCTCAGCCCCCATTGGCTCGATCAGCTCGGCACGGCTGGTGAGCGCGTCAGGCGCGGCGTCCTTAACCGGCATAAGCGCTCGTGGTCGGATGCCGATGGTGACTTTACCCCTCGGCAGGCGCTGCAGGGCAGGATCGGCCTGCAGCCGCAGGGAGTTGCCCTCTACGCTGAACAAAGCGTCGCTATCGGCCATACCTTCAAACTGAGCTTCCAACAGGTTCATCTGCGGCGTGCCGATGAAGCTGGCGACAAAGACGTTGGCCGGCTTGGCGAACACCTCGTGGGGCGGGGCAACTTGCTCGATAACGCCTTGACGCATGATGGCGATGCGATCAGACATGGTCAGCGCTTCAAGCTGATCGTGAGTGACGATGACGGTGGCTTTGGATAGATCCGTCAGCACACTCTTGATCTGGCCGCGCATGTCTTGGCGCAGTTCAACATCGAGACGGCTCAGCGGTTCATCGAACAGGAAGCAGTTCGGATCCCGCACCACCGCCCGGGCCACGGCCACGCGCTGCTTCTCACCCTCGGAAATTTGGCCTGGCCGCCGGTCGAGCACGCCTTGCAGATGCAAAAGGTCGGCAACCCTGGTGACCCTGGCTCTGGCGGACGCCGCGCTCAGCCGTTCGCGATACAGCGGGAACATGATGTTCTCGCGCACGGTCAGAGCCGGGTAGAGGGCGTAGAACTGGAACACCATCGCAATGTCGCGCTGCGCGGGCTTGAGATTGTTCATGCGCCTGCCAGCGATGATGACGTCACCGCTGCTCGCCCGTTCAAGGCCGGCGATCATGCGCAGCGTCGTCGTCTTGCCGCAGCCCGAGGGCCCAAGCAGGCACACGACCTCTCCGGCCGCCACCGACAGATCAACGTTCCGCACAGCCGTAAAGCTACCGAAACGCTTGGTGATTTGCCTGAGCTCAATCGTCGACATCCGTACTCCCGCTCAACGCTTGATGGTGCCGAAAGTGACACCGCGCAGAAGCTGATTCTGCAATGCGAAAGTCACGATGATGACGGGGATAAGGAACAACGTCTCAATGGCCGCCAGAAGTCCCCAGCGCACGCCAATGTCGCCGCCGATCGTCTGGGCCATGGCCACGGGCACGGTGCGCGTCTCGACGCCAGACAACAGCAGGGCGAAAAGAAATTCGTTCCATGTCAGGATCAGGCCGAACACGGCCGTCGCCGCAAGCCCCGCGACAACTTGCGGCAGACAGATTTTGAAGAAGACACGTATATCGGAAGAGCCGTCGATCCTCGCGGCGTCTTCCACATCCGGTGACAGTTCGTCAAAGAAGCTCTTCATCATCCAGATCGTGAACGGCAGGTTGAACGCCGTGTAGAGTGCGATGATGCCGGCGTAGGTACCGGCGAGGCCGGTGACGCGGAACATTATGAAAATCGGAATAATAACCACGATCGCGGGCAGCATACGCGTCGACAGAATGATGAAAAGGTAAGTGTCGTTGCCCTTCAGCGGATACCTCGAGAAACCAAAGGCGGCCAAGGTGCCGATGATCAGCGCGAGCAGGATACTGACAGTTGCAATGAAGATTGAATTGAAGAAGTAAAGCGTAAAGCCGGTGTCCTGAGCCTGCCCACCAACCGAATAGGCTCGGCTGAACACCTGTACGAAGTTGTCGAGCGTGGGGGTGAAAATGAATTTCGCCGGGACCGCGAGCACGTCGTCGTAGGTCTTGAAGGCCGTGAGTATGATCCAAAGCACGGGGAAGAAGTATATAACGCTGACGACGGCCGCCAGCAGCGTACGTCCCCACCCCGCCTCGCCGACGCCGGAAGCAGCACGAAACCCTAACCGCTCGAAAAGCCCGACCGCTTGCGTATCGTTGACTTTCGGGTCGCTCACTTGCATCGCGGCATCGGACATCGAGGTCAAGTCTCCTTCGCACGCCGGTTGGCGAAATAGAGATAGAGGTTGGTAAGCGCGATGACCGTGAACAGCAGGATGTAGGCGAGCGCCGCCGACTCGCTTGTCTTCACATACTGGAAGGCCACGCGGTAAACATAGACGGCAATCGTTTCCGTCGAGGTGCCCGGCCCTCCTTCCGTCAGGAGAAACACGACATCGAACAGCTTGAACGCCTCGATCGTACGGAACAACAGCGCCAGCAGCAGAAGCCCGCGGATATACGGCAGCGTGATTGACCAGAATTGCCGCCAGGCGGGGACCCGGTCGATGGCCGCCGCCTCGTAAAGATATTTCGGCACGCTGACGAGCCCGGCGAGTACCAACAACATGACGAACGGGGACCACATCCACGCATCGGCGAAAATGATGCCGGCGCGTGCACCCCAGACCGACTGCATGAGGACATAGGGCTCACCCGTGAACAACCGCACAAACTGACTGACCAGTCCAAGGCTCGGCTCGTAGTAGTATCGGAAGAAAGCGCCGACGGCGACGAACGACAGCATCATAGGTGTCAGCACGAGAATCAGAAGATATCGCCGCAGCGGAAATTGCTTGGCAAACAGCATCGCCAACAGAAAGCCGACGACCATTTGTACGCTTACAGTCAACACAACCATGATCGCCGTGGTGTGCAGCCGATCCCAGACAACCGGATCGGTAATGACGTTTTCGTAGTTCCGCAGACCAACGAAAACCGGAGCCTTCATGCGGTTCGCTCGGTAGGAGAAAAACGAAAGGCCGAAGGACCACAACAGCGGAAATATGTTCATCAGAAACAGCAGTGCCAACGCCGGGGTCACCAGCAGCCCGCCGGAATAGCGGCCCCAGGCGTTGACGATCAAACTGACCGCGAGCAATGCGGCGAGCACAGCCGATACACAAAAGGACAATGCTGGAGGCAGCACCGCAATCGCCGCCGGCATGCCGATCACCAAGACGACCATCGCGGCCGGCCAGTTGTCCCAGCGGAGTTCGGTTAGTCCCCGAACAGAACCCCGTGGCGGTGTTGTCTTTGCGGCGGTCATTTCGCCGGTGGGGAATGCGTGCGTCATTTGGCTGGAACTCGAAGAGATGCCACTTTCTGGATGCCCCGTTCCCCGCTTCTCCGCATCGGGAGAGCAGGGAACTTTCCACCTGGCGCGAGCCGCATTTGAAAGGGCAACGAAGACGCGGCGGCATGGCTGCCCAACCGCGTTATCGTTCTGCTGCCTATTGTTTGATACGTTCTGATTCTTTGAGCAGCTTCTCCTGGAAGTTGGCGATCTTGTCCAGCGTCACCTTCAAATCCTGCTGGCCGGTGATCGCCTTGGTGTATTCCTCCTGCTGCTCGGTCAAAAGCTCGAAGAACTCGGGCACATGCCAGAAGTCCTTCTGCCAGTCCAGGCTCGCGGACCAGGTGCGGTTCCATGGCCGGAATGTCAGGTAGGACGGATCGGTGTAGACCGATCTCAACGCGCTTTGGCCGCCAGCCTTGGCATAGGCTACCTGCGTTTCCTTCGACAGCCACCACTTGCAAAAGTCGAGGGCCTCCTTGTTCTGCACATCCGTGTTCCAGGTCATGAGCACGAAGGGCTGGCCGCCGATCACGGACCACTTGACGATACCCTTGTCGGTTTTCAGCCCCGGAATCTGGGCAAATGCAACTTTATCAGCGACTTTCGACGTTGCCGGATTGATCGAACTTTCGGCGAAGCCAATCCATTCTAGGTTGATCGCAACCTTGCCCTCGCGAAACAGCTCGTCGGTCTTGAAAGCGTCGAGACCACCCGTCCTGACCACGGGCGGCATGTACTTGGCGAACGACAGCAGGTGCTCTAACGAAGTGACGGCAACTTGCGAGTTCACGACGCCAACGGCGTGGGCGTTGGGCTGCTTTGTCTCGTCCCAAATGTCGCCGCCGTGCTGCCACAGGAACTCGTAAGCCGACGTTGTAAACATGTCGTATGTCTTACCGGCCTGGAATTCGATGCCGTAGAAATCGTCATCGGCCGCTTTACCGGCCAGCATCTCACCCTTCTTACGCAAGAAGAACTCGCCGATATCGTGGAACTGATCCCAGGTGATCGCGTCCATCTCCTCCGGCGCACAGGGCAGTTTATATTGATACTTCGCCATAAAGTTCTTCTGCTCGGACGCGTCGCAGAAAATATCCTTACGATAATAGGAGATGACGACGTCCGGCATCTGCGGGAAGCCATAGAGCTGGTCGGATTTGTACGGATACGTTGAATAGGACCACTTCACCGCCGGATGCAGATCCTTGAACACCGACTGCAGGCCGGGATCGGCATCGACATACTTGTTGATCTTGAGATAATAGCCGCCCTCGATGAAGGCACCGAGCCACTGGCTGTCGGACACAGCCATGTTGTATTTCTTTTCGCCGGAGGTCAGCGAAGCGTTGAGGCGGGTATAGTAATCCGGCCACGGAATGAAATCCAGATCGAGCTTTACAGTGTTGCCCGAGGCCGCCTTATACTGTTTGTCGAATAGATCCTTCATGATGTGCGTCGGCGGCCAGTCGGGTACCGCCATCTTTAACGTAACGTCTCCCGCCGAGGCGGGGGTCAGGGCCCCTCCAGTCAACACGGCGAGCGCCGCCGCGCTCACGGCCGCGGCCAATTTCGTTGGTAATTGCATGCTTTGCTTCCTCCCCCTTCATTTTTGTCACGATTGTCGGTTGAGAGCCGACCCGCCGTGCTTGCGGAACAGGTGAAGCTTGGCAGCATCGATGACGACCGGCAAGGCATCGCCCGCCTTCAGACCAACAGCCTGTGCCTCCGGCAGCACGATCCGCAATGGCGTGCCGTTTGCCGATAGAGATACGACCGTCACGTCGCCAAGCGGCTCGAGCTGCTGCACCGACGGAGCAACGCTCGGCACCGCTCCCTGGGCCATCCGCAGGTCCCATGGACGTAAGCCGAGTATGAGCGGCTCCCCGGCGCTCAGCCCTCCAGCAACAGCAGGAGCCGCCAGTACACCAAAGGGCGTGTCAAGGCTGACGCCGTCGCCTCGGACTTCGACGTCGATCGTGTTCATGTGCGGCGAACCGATCTTCGACGCGACGTAGAGATCCGCCGGCCGCTCGTAGAGGTCATCGGGTGTGCCCTGTTGCACGACGCGACCGTCTCGCATGACGGCGATCTCCTCGCCCATAGACAACGCTTCCAACTCGTCGGGCGTGGCGTAGACGATGGTCATGCCGAATTGGCGATGCAGGCGTTTCAGTTCTGCCCGCATGTCGAATCGCAGCTTGGCATCAAGATTGGTCAGGGGCTCGTCCAGCAGCAGGATCGGCGGCCGCCGGATCAGCGAACGCCCGAGCGCGACCCGCTGTTGCTCTCCGCCGGATAGTGTCGCTGGTTTATGATCCAGTCGGTGATTGAGCTGAAGCATCCCGGCAGTTTCGCGCACGCGCCGGTCGATATCGGCCTTGGCGACACCCGTCTCGGCCAACGGATAGGCGAGATTCTGGAACACCGTCAGGTGGGGGTAAAGCGCGAAGGACTGAAACACCATCGACGTCCCTCGACCCTTTATGGGGGTCCGGGTCACGTCCACGCCCGAAATACGGATAATACCGCTATCAGGTTTCACTAAACCGGCAATTGCGCGCAGCGTTGTCGTCTTCCCGACCGAACTAGGGCCGAACAACACAAAGAAACGGCCCGCGGACACTTGGAAGCTCAGGCGGTCGACTGCGCGCACGCTGCCATAGGCCTTGGAGACCTCTTCCAGAGCGACCGACCTATTGGGTTCTGCCACCACAACTACGCCCTTGTGCCCGTCAGTTTGAAGATTTCTGTCGCCCCCGCACTCAAGATGTCTTTGCCCAGTCCTTGCCAACGGGACCCAGTCTTGATGCGAAGTAATCAAAGTTTCGCAGCGTCCCGCCTTCTCGCGAGACGTTCCGCTGCGCTTCGCGGACTGCTCGCTCGAAAACGGCCCGCATCCCGACGCTCGTCGGCATCCTTCGCCCCCCCGGTGGTTCCTGGCCACCCTAATCCGTTCTTCTCATTCTGAAACAGTCGGACGCGCAACACATCCACTGATCCCTGAGCGACCCTAAAGCGAGCCGGCTCTCGTCGTCTAGTCGTCGCACCGATGTAGTTCCGCGGCACAATAAGGTTGAGAAGTCGAGAATTCATGGACCGTTCGGTGAGCGCCAATCCAAGGAGAACGCCCAGCAGGGTCCCAGCCTTGCCCGCTCTCCTCTTCCCATTCTTCCATCGTTGGGCTTTGATGGGCGCAAACAAAAACGGAGGGAGACGACGCTGTCCAGGGGACGAGTATGCGGCTCCGACAGAGCTGACGGGAAGCT
The DNA here is from genome assembly GCA_963758415.1 of uncultured Alphaproteobacteria bacterium. Taxonomy (GTDB): domain Bacteria; phylum Pseudomonadota; class Alphaproteobacteria; order Acetobacterales; family Acetobacteraceae; genus Rhodopila. Next base: position 120,573 of record CAVWVL010000006.1, read on the forward strand.
GCCTCTCGACTGGACCGCAGCCCAAAATCATGACGCAAGGCTGGGCTCACATGGTTCAGGAGCCCAAGTCGACCGCGCTGCGGCGCGCAATAAATCTAGGCAAGGAGGGACATCATGATGAGTGCAGTCGTGTTTACCAACATCCGTGTGCTGGATGGCACTGGCAAGGCTCCTTTTGCAGGCCACGTCCGCGTCCAGGGCAACCGCGTTCAGGAGGTGCTGCCGATCGAAGCGCCGCTGCCCGACGGCCCCGATGCCGATATCGTCGACGGCACTGGCTGCACGCTGATGCCGGGCCTGACCGAGGCGCACGCCCATCCGAGCTTCGCAAACATCTCCAGCCTGCATGCGCTCGGCGAAATTCCGCCCGAGGAGCACACCCTGATTACAGCGCTTAATGCGAAATTGATGCTTGATCAAGGCTTTACCAGCCTCAACAGCGCGGCGTCAGGCAAGCCTCGGCTCGACATAGTCGTCCGCAACGCGATTAACGCTGGCCAGATTCCCGGTCCCCGCATTCTGGCGGCCAGCCCCGAAATGACCACCACCGGCGGTCTCGGTGACCCCAGCCTGATGCACATGCACCGCGACACGTTCGCTGTCGTCTTGGACGGGCCGGAGGAATTCCGCAAATACGCTCGGTTGATGTGCCGCGAGGGCGTCGACACCATCAAAATCAATCCCTCCGGTGACGAGTTCGTTCCGGCCGCGCGCGCCGAAATGACAGTGATGAACGAAGCCGAGGTCGCGGCGGTGGTGGAGGTTGCAACCACGCGCAACAAGCGAGTGATGGCTCACGCGAGATCGGCCGAGTCGGTGAAGATGTGTCTGCGGCACGGAATCGACCTGATCAACCACGCCACATTCACCGACGACGAAGCCGTGGACATGATGGAGGCGAAGAAGGATCGGATCTTTGTCATGCCGGCGATCGGCGTGATTGTCACCTCTCTATACGAAGCCTCGGAGTGGGGCATCTCAACCGCGATTGCCGAAGGCCTGGGCATGCGACGTGAGCTGGACCACGCCTGCAAGCGGATGGCCGAATACAAGCAGCGCGGCATCCGTGTGCTGCCCGGTGGCGATTATGGCTTCGCCTGGAACCCGATCGGCCGAAATGCCCGCGACCTCGAGCACTTCGTCAACCTGTTCGGCTTCTCCCCCATGGAGGCAATCGTGGCGGCAACAAAATATGGCGGCGAAGTGATGATGCGAGGAGACGAACTGGGCCAGGTGAAACCGGGTTATCTGGCCGACCTGTTAATGGTCGATGGCGATCCGCTTGCCGATATCCGTATCCTTCAAGATGCGAGCCGGCTGGTGGCCATTATGAAGGATGGCGCGTTCCACAAGCGTCCAATCGCTCGTTATGGGCGGTCCCAGAGCCTCGCCGCGGAGTAGACCTGTCGGTCCCGAACCGAGCCTGCCGATAGCATTCGCGGGGCTTCGCGCGCGAATGCTGTCGCCGTCTGCTGGCACCGGCCGGCTTCCGAGGCCGTGGGTCGAAGCGTCCCGGTTCAAACCGTGCCGCTTCGCTCTGCCGGCCCCTTGCCAACACTCGGGTGGAGCAATCAGACACAAGCTGTAGCGCAGGCCACATCTAGTAGCATGTCATAACAACTCTTGAAATCCAGCAACAATTGTTGCGATAAGTTTATCCTCCGGAAAGCTGCTTTTGCAGACCCGACTGACCACTTGAGTGCACCGACGCAACGGTCGGAGCAAGGGGGTCCGAGGCCATGAAGGCGACTGTCATTCGAACGGTGGACGGACGGATCATTACAACCGTCCATGACGTGAACACGCTGGTTCCGGCGATGAAGGAACTTGGCTTCAGCGTCGTCGGCACCGTTCAGGAACCATATATGGAGAAATACCTCCTTGGATTGCCACGTTTCGAGGGCCTGATAGGTCCTATCGGGGACGGCGCGAACGTGCGGTACGAAGATATCGACTGCAACGAAGTGTTCTTCGATACGGTTCGCCGAGCCTAGTGATCGAGCTTGCGCCGCGCGACGCCGAGGCGCCATTGTGATGATCAGCCCCGCCCCCGGATGCACTTGGCTCGCAACGCGGTCGCCGTAGGCCGATCGGCGTGACGTCAACCAGTGCTTCGCATCCGCGGAAGCGCTGAAGTGCGATTTGCCGAGTTGTTCCAGCCTCCGTAAGCTCCTCGCATTGGCGAACCTGTCGCCGGTTTTAAAGGGGGGCACGGATGAACCGGCTCGACGGCAAAGTCGCTCTGATCTCTGGCGCGGCGCGCGGTATTGGCGGGGAGACGGCTCAGTTAATGGCGCAGGCCGGCGCGAAGGTCGTCGTGGCCGATGTCCTCGATGAGCCGGGCCGGCGGACCGCGGGCGCCATCAGCGCCGCCGGAGGCCAAGCCGAATATGTTCACCTGGACGTGACGAAAGAGGACGATTGGATCACCGCCGTCAACCTCGCAACGTCCAAGTTCGGCAGGCTGGACATCCTTGTCAACAATGCCGGGGTATTCATTGGCAAGGGTATCGAGGAGATCAGCCTCGACGAATGGAACAGGCTTGTGGCGGTCAACATGACAGGCGTGTTCCTGGGCACCAAGCTGGCAGCGCCGGCTCTGCGGCAGGCGGCAAGTTCCAGCGAGCATGGCAGTGCGATCGTCAATCTCGCGTCGATTGCCGGCATCGTCGGTTCGCAACTCGACCCGCTCTATTCGATGACCAAAGGTGGCGTGACGTTGTTCACGAAGTCAGCCGCGCTGGAATTCGCCCGCAAGGGGTATCGTATTCGGGTGAATTCGATCCACCCGGGGGTTATTCAAACTGATATGGGCGAACAGACCTTCATCGCACGCGCACAACGCACCGGCAGCAATGACACGACCACGGCGCGAAAGGTCGTGACGGACTCGGTTCCATGGGGCCGCATGGGTGTGCCCCTGGATATCGCAAAGGGCATCGTCTTTCTGGCCTCCGACGATGCTGGCTACATGAACGGAGCCGGCCTCATTGTCGATGGCGGCGTGACAGCAGCCTGATCCGCCGCTTCGTAACGGCGCCACACGCGGCACGAGTTATGAAGTGCCACGCCACCGGAGGCGCCTCTGCAATCTGTGGATCGAGGCTCGGCGAACAACGACTGCCGCCAGCTATTTCGCCCGCGATCTTGTCGTGCCAAGCTTGAAAAAAACCGTTCGAATGGGACCGTCGCAATGGACATTTCAGGCAAAACCGCCATCGTCACCGGCGCCGCTTCCGGCATTGGGCTGTCTATTGCGACCGCACTCGCGGAGGCTGGGGCCAACGTGATCATGGCCGACATCCAAAAGGACGCAGTCGAGCAGGCTGCGCATGGTCTGTCCGGCACCAACAAGCGCGTCATGCCGCTTCGTATCGACGTCACTCAGGAACAATCAGTTCTCGACGCTCTTGCCGAGTCCGAACGCAATTTCGGAAAACTTCATATCGCCTGCAACAACGCCGGTGTGCCGATGCACGGCACGCGAATGATCGACGTGCCGGCGGCCGACTGGAAGTTCGTGATCGGCGTAAACGTCTGGGGGATCATCCACGGTATCCGCCACTTCGTGCCAGCCATCCTCAAGCACGGCGAGGAAGGGCACGTTGTCAACACTGCTTCGGTAGCCGGCTTTCAGAACCGCCGCGGAACGAATCAGGCGCCATATTCCATGAGCAAATACGCCGTTGTGTCCCTGTCCGAGGCCCTTGAGCTAGAACTGGAGGGCAGCAATGTCGGCGTGTCCGTCCTCTGTCCGGGTCCGATCGCGACGAACATCGCGCGCGGCGCCCGCAACCGGCCAGACCATCTAGGCGGCCCGCAGGTTCGTCCTGGCGATGAGGCGGTGCTGACCGAACGACTGGCCACCACCGGCCTTGCCCCGAAGATGGTGGGAGAACGGGTGGTGGACGCCATTCGCGCCAAGACATTCTATGCATTTGTCAGCGCGGTGCCGGCTGACGTGATCAAAGCGCGTCACCGTCGCATCGAGGAGGCCCTGGATAGTCCATGGGTGACGCACTACTGAGTCGAGACCCCTCGCTGCAATGCGACAGGCGTTAAACGCCTGGACGGCGCGGGGTGGATCGACGTTCAAGCACAATCTCTTACCCAGCTGCGCGGCCTTCGCTCGATCAGGGCAGATTCCCGACCTGGCGGGCTACCAATGGATCGAGAAGTGGCAGGAGTGCATCGCGATTGGGCAACCCGGCATCGGCAAAACCCGTATCGGCCTCGCATTGGGATCGGTTGCATAAAACTTGAACTCACTGGTAGCTTGTTCCCTGAGTGGGCGAACATAAGCCATCCCAACAGGCAGGCCAGAAGCAGGGAGTTAAATCGATGTCTGGATACGCCGGAAACGCGGCACGCGGTCCGTGGTGGAAAGAACCGACCAAGGACCAATGGTACGCCTATTGCGCCGCCTGGATGGGTTGGACGCTCGACGCCTTCGACTTCACCGTCTTCCTTCTGATCATGGCGCCGATCGCGCAGGAGTTCGGGGTTCCGCTGATCGACGTGACCGCGATCTTCTCGGTCACGCTGGTCATGCGCCTGGGTGGAGCGACGGCATCCGGCTGGCTGGCCGATCGGCTGGGACGCCGAGCGCCTCTGATGATCTCCATTCTTTGGTATTCCATCTGCAATTTCCTCGCGGGCTTCTCGCCCAGCTTTACCTTCCTGTTCGTGGTCCGGGCGCTGTTGGGCATCGGCATGGGGGCGGAATGGCCGGCCGGCGCGGCGCTGGCGATGGAATCCTGGCCGGCGCGGTCTCGCGGGCTGATGTCCGGCGTCTTGCAGGGATCCTGGGGGTTGGGCTTCGCACTGTCCGCCCTGGCCTACGGCTTCCTGTACGCGCCGTTGGAAGCATGGCATAAGGGCTACGGGTGGCGCGGGATGCTGATCCTGGGCGTGCTGCCGGCCCTGGCCTGCGTCTGGATCCGCATGTACGTGAAAGAGCCCGAGGTCTGGACGGAAAACAAGAAGATCCAGGACGCGACGCAAAAGCAGGTCACGCCTGCCGCTGTTCGCCATCTTCAAGCCCAAGTATCTGTTACAACACCCTCACGGGTGTGCCTGTGGATGGCCGCGAACTTCTGCGTCTACTACGCGGTCTGGGCCATGCTCGGCACCTATCTGACGAAAGAACTGGGCTGGACGCCGGCCCAGGTGGCGGTGCCGGTGTTCTGGGGCAACATCCTCACGTTCGCTCGCCTGCAGCTTCTGGGGCGCGGTGTCGGAACGCGTCGGACGGCGCTGGGCGCTGATGATCCCCACGACCATCGCCTTGTTCCTCGTGCCGCTGTATATCACGCAGGTCGACCGGACCTTGTTCCTTGGGTTCTTCCTGCTGTTCATCTGTTTCTTCAGCGGCAAGGATGCCCTGAACCCCGGCTGGCTGTCGGAACGCTTCCCGACCGAGGTACGAGCCACCGCCGTCGGGCTTCATCTATCATCAGGGTGCGGTCTGGGGCGCGGCCGTCGCGCCGATCCTGACCTACTTCGCGGTGAACCAGGGCATGGGTTTCGCCAAACCGATGATGTACGGCACGATCGGTTCGCTGATCGTGTATATCATCGCGGTTTATCTGGGGCCGGAAACCAAGGGTATGGTCATGACCGCCGATCTGGAAGTGATCGAGGCCGAAGTCACGCTCGGATAGCCCGGAACGCAGAGCGTTCTCCCCGGCTTGTCCATGGGAGGACGCGCTGGAAAAGCAGTTGCGTGGTCCGATGCGTGGCGCCCGGCGCGCGGCCACCCCTAACGTCGCCGTCAAGCGGCCAAATGTCAGACACCGAACGGGATCTTCTCTTTCCGATAGATTTGACGGATCAACTTGAGAACCAAGGCGATCTCCGGTGACCGGTCGCCCTTGCGATTGCTCATGATGATTGGTGAAACGGCCTGCTCCTGGTCGAGCGGCCAATATGTCACATCATCGCGGCGTAGACGCTCGACGGAAGCCGGTACCAGGCACACGCCAGCGCCAGCCGCAACCAGACCGAGCGCGGTCTGCAGTTCGCGCACCTCATATAACCCCGGCGGCTTTAGAGCGCGCTCGCGGTATAATGCGAGCACCTGGTCCGCATAGCTCGGTCGCGGCGCTTTGGGGTAAACGATAAGCGGCTCTCTGGCGAGGTCCACAAGCCGCAGTGGTCCCTTCCGGCCAAGGACCGCATGGTTCGCCGGGATTGCCGCGATCAGTTTCTCGTTGCGCAGAAGCTGGCGTTCCACCCCCGGATCATCGAGCGGAATGCGGCCGAAGCCGACATCGATACGGCCCTCTTTCAAAGCCGCAATTTGCTCGAAGCTGGTCAGCTCCAGCAATGTGATCTCCACGTCGGGACGCGCCGCGCGATAACTTCGGATGACCTCCGGCAGCCTGCCGTACAGCGTCGAGCCAACAAATCCGATGCTGAAATCGGTCGCGATGGGCTTCGTGAAGACTTTCCACAGAGGCCCGCATCTCGTCCACCCGTTCGAGCACCTGGACAGCTTGTTCGTAGAACAGCCGTCCGGCCTCACTCAAGCGCAGGGGGCGGCTGCCACGCTCAATCAAGACAAGGCGCATTTCGTCCTCGAGCTGCTGAACCTGTCTGCTCAATGGCGGCTGGGCCATGTGCAGGATCTCGGCAGCCCGCGTGAAGTTTCCCTCGCGTGCAACTGCCACGAAGTAGCGCAGATGCCGCAGTTCCACTTCATACCTCCCAGGTATCCTGCCGACCTATTTAGTCTTGGACCGCGAAAACGGGAAGAGGCAGGAATGCGGCATCAGAGGAAGTCAACCTTCCAGGTATCGGATACGGAGCCGGGGTCGAGAGACCCAACAAGCGACGGAAACAGCGGCGCAAGGGAGAAAACAAATGCTCGACACAATCCAGAAGACGCTCGACACAGCCCTGGAGGATGATCCGGCCAGCGGCACCTACCGCGTTGGGCGCGATATATTTACTGATCCGGAAATATTTGAACTCGAAATGAAGTATATCTTCGAGGGCAACTGGATCTACCTGGCCCACGAGAGCCAGATCCCGAACAACAATGACTACTTCACGACGACGATGGGCCGTCAGCCTATCTTTCTCGCTCGCAGCCGGACCGGCGAGCTGAACGCATTCATCAATGCGTGCAGTCACCGGGGCGCAATGCTCTGCCGTCACAAGCGCGCGAATAAAACCAGCTATACTTGCCCGTTCCACGGTTGGACCTTCAGCAATGCCGGGAAACTGCTCAAGGTGAAGGACCCGCGGGGCGCGGGTTATCCGGAAAACTTCGACAAGGATGGCTCGCACGACCTGACCAAGGTGGCGCGCTTCGAGTCCTATCGCGGCTTCCTGTTCGGCAGCCTGAACCCCGACGTCGTTCCGCTGGTCGAACATCTTGGAGAAGCGGCCAAGATCATCGACATGATCGTTGACCAGTCGCCCGACGGTATGGAAAGTCCTGCGCGGCTCCTCGACCTATGTCTATGACGGCAACTGGAAGCTGCAGACAGAGAACGGAGCGGACGGCTACCACGTGAGTGCCGTGCACTGGAACTATGCGGCAACGACCAGCCGGCGCAAGGAAGCCGAGCAGGTGGACAACGTGCGGGCGATGTCCGCCGGCGGGTGGGCCAAGCAAGGCGGTGGATTCTACTCCTTCGAGAATGGTCACCTGCTGCTTTGGACCAATTGGGCCAATCCGGAAGATCGTCCGAACTGGGACCGGCGCGAGGAACTGGCGGCAAGGTTCGGCCAGGCGCAGGCCGACTGGATGGTGCAGCGCTCGCGTAACCTTTGTCTGTATCCGAACGTCTACCTGATGGACCAGTTCAGCTCGCAGATTCGCACCTATCGTCCCATCGCCGTCGATAAGACCGAGGTGACGATCTACTGCATCGCGCCCAAAGGGGAGGCTCCTGAGCCGCGGGCGCGGCGGATCCGGCAATACGAGGATTTCTTCAACGCCAGCGGCATGGCGACGCCCGATGACCTGGAGGAATTCCGCGCCTGCCAAATGTCCTATATGGGCCGCGCCGCGCACTGGAACGACATGAGCCGGGGTGCGCAGCACTGGATCCAGGGCGCGGATGGCGCGGCGGAAGCGATCGGCTTGAAGCCGCTGCTCAGTGGCGCGCGCACCGAGGATGAGGGCCTCTTCGTCGTTCAGCACAAATACTGGCAGGAAACCATGACCAAGGCCCTTGCCACGGAAACCGGCAGGAAGTCGTAGGGAGCTCAAAAATGTCCAGCACACTTGAAACTTCCGCGGCGGCGCTCTCGATTGAGGATGTCCGGCAATTCCTGTTCGCCGAAGCACGCGCGCTCGACGACAAGGACTGGGATGCCTGGCTTGGTTTCTATGCGTCGGATGCCGAGTTCTGGATGCCGTCCTGGGACGATGACGACAAGCTCGTTACCGATCCGCAAAGCGAGGTTTCGCTGATCTACTATGCCCACCGTGGCGGATTGGAGGACCGCGTCTTCCGTATCAGGACCGAACGATCAAGCGCCACCAGTCTGCCGGAGCCGCGCACGTCACACAACATCAGCAATGTCGAGATCGTCGAACAAACCGGCGGCGAGTGCCGCCTGCGCTTCAACTGGGTAACGTTCAGCTTCCGCTACAAGACCGTGGACACCTATTTCGGCACGTCATTCTACACGCTCGACACCAGCGCCGCTCGGCCGGTGATCAAGCGCAAGAAGGTCATTCTCAAGAACGACTACATCCACCACGTCGTCGACATCTATCACATCTAAGGCGGCGGAAGGTAGGAGGAGGAAATCATGGGCCACAACATCGCGCTCAACTTCGAGGATGGGGTTACACGCTTCGTCGAATGCCGTCCCGGCGAAACGGTCGCCGATGCATCGTATCGGGTGGGGATCAACATCCCGCTTGACTGCCGCGACGGCGCGTGTGGCACCTGCAAATGCCACGCCGAATCCGGCGAATATGACGGCGGCGACTACATCGAGGACGCGCTGACGGATGAGGAGGCCGCGCAAGGCTTCGCCCTGGCGTGTCAGATGCGGCCGAAAACCGACCTCGTCATCAAGATCGCTGCTTCGTCGGAGGTCTGCAAGACGAAGGGCCAAAACTTCAACGCACGCCTGAATGGGGTCGAGAGGCTGTCGCCGACCACCATCGCCTTCTCGATGTCGCTCGAGGGCAGCGACGGCCTCGGTCACCTGGCGGGCCAGTATGTGAACGTGCTCGTGCCCAGCACCGACCAGCGCCGGTCGTACTCCTTCAGTTCGGCGCCGGGCGCAGCCGAATTATCATTCCTGGTACGTGACATACCGCGCGGCGTGATGAGCAGCTTCCTGCGCGAGAACGCCAAGCCCGGGACATCAATGGAGTTCATCGGCCCCGCTGGCGGCTTCTATCTGCGAGAGATCAGACGCCCGCTGCTGTTCCTCGCCGGTGGCACCGGCCTCGCCCCGTTCCTGTCGATGCTTGGCCGGATCGCCGCCACCGGTAGCGAGCACCCGGTCCACTTGATTTCCGGTGTGACCAATGACGAAGACCTTGTCGGGATTGAGCAGCTCAAGCAGTTCGCCAAACAAATCCCAAGCTTTACCTTTTCATGCTGCGTCGCGGCGGAAGCGAGCGCCTATCCCCTGAAAGGTTACGTGACCCGCTACATCGAACCCGGTCACGTCAACGGTGGGGACGTGGATGTCTATCTGTGCGGTCCCCCGCCAATGGTCGAGGCGGTGCGTGGCTGGCTCAATGATCAGGGCATCGCGCCGGCAAATTTCTATTACGAAAAATTCTCGCCGAGCGGAGCCGTGACCACCATCGGCGAAATCCACCGGCAGGCCGCGTGAGGAAGTCATGATGATCCACTCAAACCGCTTCACCGGCAAAACCGCCGTCGTGACCGGTGCGGCCCAGGGGATCGGCCGGGACGTCGCCCTTCGGATCGCGCGTGAAGGCGGCAGCGTGGCGCTGGTCGATCGTTCCGGTCTGGTGGAGCAGGTTCGGGAAGAAGCCGAGGCCGCCGGTGCCCGGGCGATTGCGATCATTGCCGATTTGGAGACATTCGCCGGCGCGGCTGCCGCCATCGATACCACCAAAGAACGTTTTGACCGCATCGACATCCTGATTAACAACGTCGGTGGTACTATCTGGGCAAAACCTTTCGCCGCATACGAGCCGGAGCAGATCGAGGCCGAAATCCGCCGCTCCCTGTTTCCGACATTGTGGTGTTGCCGGGCGGTGTTGCGGGCGATGGTACAGGCCGGTAGCGGAACGATAGTCAATGTTTCGTCGGTCGCCACGCGCGGCATCAACCGGGTTCCCTATGCAGCGGCCAAAGGTGGGGTGAACGCGATCACCGCGTGTCTGGCAATGGAATATGCCGAGCATGGGATCCGCGTCTGCGGCGTGGCTCCCGGCGGCACCGAGGCATCGCCTCGGCGCATTCCGCGCAATGCCGCACAGCCCACGGAACAAGAAGTGCGGTGGTATCAGCAGGTCGTCGATCAGACAGTCTCATCCAGCCTGATGAAACGATACGGCACTACCGAGGAACAGGCCGCGGCGATCCTGTTCCTGGCCTCCGACGAGGCTTCCTACATCACCGGCGTAACCCTGCCCGTCGCGGGGGGTGATCTCGGCTAACGAAACGTAAATCATGGAGGATGTAAAATGAGTGAATCCCTAATGCGCAACAACGAAGTGAAGGACCTTATCAACAAGGTCAGCGGCTTGACCAACGACGCCGGTAACCCGCGGATGAAGCGCATCATGCATCGGTTGGTATCCGACCTGTTCCGCACCATTGAAGATTTCGACGTCCAGCCGGACGAATTCTGGTCAGCGGTCAGCTACATCACCGCACTCGGTCAGGCGAACGAAGCCGCGCTTGCTGGTGCCGGGTCTCGGCATCGAAACCTTCCTCGATCTGCGCATGGATGAGGCGGAGCGCAAGGCCGGCATCGATGGCGGCACGCCGCGCACGATCGAAGGTCCACTTTATATCGCCGGAGCCCCGCTGTTCAAGGGCGAGGCGCGGCTCGATGACGGCAGCGAGCAGGGTGAAACCCTGTTCATGGATGGGCAGGTGCGTGACATGAACGGCAAGCCGGTGGCCGGCGCCGTGGTCGATGTATGGCACGCCAATACGCTCGGCGGTTATTCGTTCTTCGATCCGTCGCAGCCAAAATACAACCTGCGCCGCCGCATCGAAACCGATGCCGAGGGACGCTATAGATTTCGCTCACTGCTGCCCTCGGGTTACTCCTGCCCGCCGGAAGGTCAGACACAGAAGTTGCTGAATCAACTTGGCCGACACGGTCACCGCCCGGCGCACATCCACTTCTTTGTGTCGGCACCGAACTATCGCAAGCTGACGACTCAGATCAACATCGACGGCGATGCATACCTGCACGACGATTTTGCTTTCGCCACCCGCGATGGCTTGATCCCGCACGTGCGGCGCTCGACCGATCCGGCAGTCATCAACGCCCGCGGACTGAACGCGCCATTCGCCGAGATCACCTTCGATTTCGTTCTGCACCCGGAGAGCGCCGCCGCACCGAAGACCGAGGTGACGCGGGCACACGCCGAAGCCGCCTGACCTCCTGCCCGGCCGTCGATCGCGGCGGTCGGGTTTCATTTCGCGCCTCTTCGGAGCCACACATGCCCGAAACACCCCTCTCCATTCCTACCGACCTGCGGCGCGATCTGACGATCAATGAGATCAAGAGCACGATTGTGGATGTGCCAACAGTTCGGAAGCACAAGCTGTCCTCACTGTCCGTCACCGCACAGAGCTACGTCATCGTCGAGTTGGGTCTCGCCAACGGAGTGACCGGCATTGGTGAAGCCGCAACGCTTGGCGGCCCGCGCTGGAGCGAGGAAAGCGTCGAGAGCATCAAGGCTACGATCGATACGTATCTGGCCCCCGCTCTTATCGGCGCGGCGGCGGACCGCTTCGAAGCAGCCCGTGCCTGTATGGACGGGGCGGCTAAGCGCAACAACGCCGCAAAGGGTGCCATCGAAAGCGCAATGTTCGACGCCGTGGGCAAAACTCTCGGCGTGCCCGCCGTGCAGCTTCTGGGCGGCGTGGTGCGCGAAAGCATACCCGTACTATGGACCCTGGCGTCCGGCGATCCCGTTCAGGAAATCGAGGAAGCGGAAACGAAAATCGCCGCCCGTCTGCATAATGTCTTCAAGGTCAAGATTGGCGCTCAAACTCCCGAGGCCGACATGGCACGCATGCGGCGGCTCGCCAGCGCCCTGGAGGGGCGGGCGACTCTGATTGTCGACGCCAATCAGGCGTGGGACGAAACGACGGCGCTGCGGTGCCTGCCGATCCTGGGAGAGATTGGCGTCACCTTGATCGAGCAGCCGCTGCCCGCCTGGAACATTCCGGGCATGGCGCGCCTGCGTGCCCGCTCCGGCGTGCCGCTGATGGCCGATGAGTGCGTGTTCTCGATCCACGACATGCTGGATGTCGCACATGCGGGGGCCGCCGATGTGGTTTCGCTGAAGCTGGTCAAGCACGGCGGCCTGCTGGCGACACGTGATGTCGCGGCCGTCGCCAGGGCCGCGGGAATCGGCCTCTACGGCGGTTGCCTGCTGGAGAGTTCTATCGGAGCGGCGGCTCATCTGCATGTCTTCGCTGGACTGCGTGATCTCGCATGGGGCTGCGAGCACTTCGGCCCACAGATCCTTACCGGTGACCTGGTGACCGAACCGCTGCGCTTCGAGGATTTTCACATCCACCTGCCAACCGGTCCTGGACTTGGCGTCACACTCGATCCCGAGCAATTGCGTCGTTACGCGCGGCAATAGGAGAAAGTGAGATGTTGTATTGCGTTCAGATGGACGTCCGCATTCCATACGATTTGGACTCTTCGCAGTCCAATATCCTGAAGGTCGACGAAAAGACTCGCGCGCAGGAATTGCAGCGCGCCGGCAAATGGGTCCATTTGTGGCGGGTGGCCGGACGTTACGCCAATGTCAGCGTTTTCGACGTGGCGGATCACGATGAGCTGCACGCCATCCTGTCGTCGTTGCCCTTGTTTCCCTTCATCGACATTACTGTGACGCCGCTTGCCCGGCATTCTTCGACAATTGAGTGAGCACGGTGCCGCACAGCATGTCGTGGCGGCCATACATTTCCGTATTAGCAACTAAGTTATTATCATATGATAACGTTGAGAATGAGGGAGTGAAACATGACCAGGACATTGCAAATTGCGATCGTCGGCGGCGGCATCGGCGGCCTGACACTGGCGGTGGCGCTACGTCAGCGCGGTCTCGAAGCCGACGTATATGAGCAAGCGACGGAGTTGACCGAGATCGGCGCCGCCGTCGCGCTCTCCGCCAACTCCACCCGGGAACTTCGTCGGCTCGGCATTCTCGACTCGCTCGCGGCCGTCTCGACCGAGCCAAGCGAACTCATCTACCGCAACTGGCGGAATGCCGGCCGCATCGCGGCGCATCCGGTTCATGAGAACCTGAATTACCAGCGACTTTGCGATGCGCCGTACTACGGGATTCATCGTGCCGATCTGCAACGGATCCTGGGCGGCGCGCTGGGCGGCGCGGGGCTACATCTTGATCACAGGCTGACCGAGGTCAAGGATCTTGGCGGTGCGACCGCCTGAGCTTCGCCAACGGGCAAACTGTTGAAGCTGACCTTGTCATCGGTGCGGATGGTGTGCGCTCCCTCGTTCGCCGCTTCATCAGCGGCCGGGACGACACGGTCTACTCAGGCACGAGTGCGTTCCGCGGCATCGTACCCGTGGCGATGCTGCCGTCGCTGCCCGACCCCAAGGCGATCCAGTTCTGGATGGGGCCGGACGCCCACCTGCTGCATTATGCCATCGGCGGCGAGGCCGATTACGTGAATTTCTTTGCTGTCGTCGAGTATCCGAAAGTCTGGCCGCATGCCGACAAGTGGCTGGATGTCGTCGAGCCGGGCGAGGCGACGGCCGCGTTCAAAGGCTGGCATCCGGCCGTAATCGAAATGGTTTCGCAACACCTGCCGGTGCGGTGGGGGCTGTTCGGAACGCGGCCGTTGCTGCAGTGGTATCGAGGCAGCGTCGTCATCCTTGGCGACGCCGCGCACGCGATGCTGCCGCACCACGGCCAGGGCGCCAATACAACCATCGAGGACGCGATCACCCTGGCCGAACTCTTGCCCGGAACAGCTCCGGATGGGCTCGGTCCGATGCTCGCGCAATACCAGTCGCTGCGCCGCGCCCGGACCCGGAAAATTCAACGCAGCTCCTGGATCACCAATGGATTGCTGCATCTGCCGGATGGTCCGCAACTCGCGGAGCGTGACCGGCGGGTGGCGCGGTTCCCGGAGGATTTCGGCTGGATCCACCAGTTCGACGCGCTCCAAACGGTCCGGAACGCAATGCGGACGCAGCCTCGCCACGCTCCAGCACATACCTGAGGAGGTCGCTATGCAGCGAATTGAAATCGAGACGGCGCTCGCCGAACTCGTCGAAGGTATCTTGGGAATTCAGCTGGGCCAGATCGCCCGCGACTTGCGCTTCGAGAAGCTGGGCCTGGACTCGCTCGCCAGGATCGACCTGGCGGTCGCGGCCGAAGATCGCTTTGGTATCGCCATACCGGATGAGGACCTCGAACGGTTCGTGGACGTCGGGGACCTCTTGGATTACGTCCATCGCGCCACCGCATGAGAGTTCATTGCGTCATCCGTTATTGGGATTCGTGTGGTGTCCATCAGTATAACATAGTAGAGTTGATCAGTTAGGCATGATGCCGACTGCCACCGGGAAGAAGAAACATGAAAAATCCTTGCCGTGGTTGCGCTGACCGGTTTCGCAATGAGCGTTCCGGCCTACGCGGACGACATGAAGTTGCCGGAGCTGAAGAGGCAGTCGACGCCTCGGGCGGTGCTTGATGAACACCTCGATGCACTCAACAAATGCGACTTGGAACCGTCTCATGGCGCAGTATCCCTATGACGTTGAAGTCATGCTGCCGAATGGAGCGTGGATCAAGGGACGCACCGCGGTTGGCAATATGTTTGTTGGGTTCTGCAAGGATCACAAGGACGGCGGCTTCAAGGGAGCAACCTTCATCCCGGAAGAATCCGTTTCGGTCGGTGACACAATTGGCGTGTCGTGGCGCGTGGAGGCCGATTCGCTGGCCGAGCCATACAAAGGTGCCGATTCCTATGTGACTAAGAACGGAATGATGCAGCTCATGGTCACGACGTTCAAGCCCGCGGACATGAAGTTTAAGAAGTAACGGTCGTGACTGGAGATGTTCGTTACGATCCTGGTTCGAATGCAATCGGCGCCGAGCCGGGAATTCAGTCCGGAACAGTTTCCTTCGAGCACCCCGTGGCTCCCCGCGCGCGCAACTTCCGACGGCACGATCGCTTAACGGCGCGACGCTGGAGGCACCGCGGCAGCCAGATCCACTAACTGCTTGTCACTGACAGCGCTAAGGAGATCCATCAATGGCAACTCGGTTTCACCACATCAACTTCTGCTCCAAGAACCCCCTGGAGCTGGACAGTTTCTACAAGGACGTGCTCGAGCTGGGCGAAACATCCTACGACCAGATCAAGGATCAAGGATATGGTGGGCGTGTCGCCTTCCTGACGGATGGCACGTGCGAAATGCATCTTTCCACCCTCGATCTGAACGTTTCGTTCCGTACAGGACAGGCCATCAACCCGCTCGAGCGTGGCCACACCGCGTTCCGGACCGACGACATCGAGAGGGTCAAACGTCGTCTGACGGAGCGCGGCGTTCCTTTCTCCGACTACGGGACCTGGGCCATTCCCGGATGGCAGCAGATCTTTTTCCATGATCCGGAAGGCAACATCATCGAAGTCCACCAAGTCGGCGAACCGAGGTCTAGACGCGGAACCCGGGCGGCCCTGAAGCCGTGGCCGGGGCGCCGTCATTTTGCCCCGACCTGATCCCCTGCATTGCTCCGCCTACAGCCGTCAACTGAAGACGAACCCTTTGTAGCCTTCGCTTCTGACGGCCTCGAGCTGCTGGCGGTAGGCGCCGATGCCCGCCATGTAGAACATGACCGTGTTCTTCTTGCCGGGGATGTTGGCGCCGAAGATCCAGGACTCGACCTTCGGAAACAGCGTCATGTTGGCGATCTCCTCGCAGGTCTTTGTCCAGCCGTCCTCAGCCTCCTGGGAAGGCTCCACGGTTGCGACGCCAGACTGTTCCGTATGCCGAATGGTATCACTGATCCAGTCCACCTGCGACTCGATGCTCGGCGGCAGGTTGGTGAACGGGCCGTTGGGGCCGAGGATCATGAACAGGTTGGGGAAGCCGTGCGTGGAAACGCCCAGGTAGCTGCTGGGCCCGTCCGCCCAGCCCTCGTTGATGTGCCGCCCGCCACGCCCGCGCAGGTCCATCGACCGGTAGTTGCCGTCGACCGCGTCGAAGCCGGTGGCGAAGACCAGCACATCGAGCTTGTGCTCGACGCCATCGGCGGTGCGCACCCCGACGGGCGTGATCGCGTCGATCGGGTTTTCCTCGATCGAGACCAGCGTGACGTTGTCGCGGTTGAAGGTCTCGTAGTAGCCCTCGTTGCACAGCGGACGCTTGGCGTACAGTCCGGTTGGGGTAAGTTTGCGCGCGGTCTCCGGGTCGTTGACGATCTCCTTGATCTTCGACCGGATAAACGCCGCCGCCGCCGCGTTGGCCTCGGGGTTTGTGGCGATATCGCAGAACGTACCGAACATGAAACGGAATCCGTTGCCCTTGTCCCAGTTCTCCTGGAAGACTCGGTCGCGCTCCTCCTCGGAAACGCTCATCGCCTCGACGCCGCTCTCCTGGAAGCCGAAGGCGACCACCGAGTTGCGCACCTGCTGCCAGATCGCGTCGAAGTTCTTCTTGGTCTCGGCGACCTCGGCCGGATCGACCGGCCCGTTGCCGGACGGCACGCAGGTACTGCGGCGAGCGCTGGAAGACTGTCAGATGGCCGGCCTGCCTGGCGGCGGCGACGATGAACTGGGTTCCGGTGGAACCGGTACCGATCACGCCGACCCGCTTGCCGGTGATGTCGAGGCCGGAGGGCCAGGCGTTGGTGTGCACGAGGGGGCCCGCGAAGCTGTCGCGCCCGGGAATGTCGGGGATGTTGGACTTCGCGAGGAGCCCAAGCGCCGTCACCAGGTAGCGGCTCGTGAATGCCTCGCCCGCGCTCGTCTGCACCTGCCAGAGCTTGCGCTCATCGTCGAACACCGCGCCCGTCACTTCAGTGTTCAGTTGGATGTCGCGGCGCAGGTCGAAGCGGTCGACGACGTGGTTGAGATACTTCTCGATGTCGGACTGCTCCAGATAGCGAGTGGTCCAGTCCCACTCCTGCAGCAGGTTCTTGTCGAAGGAGTAGCGGTAGACGAAACCTTCGGTGTCGGACTTAGCGCCGGGGTAGCGGTTGAAATACCAGGTGCCGCCAATGCCGCCGCCCTTCTCGAACGACCTGACCTTGAGCCCAAGCTCATTGCGCAGCTTGTGAAGCATATAAATGCCGCCAAACCCGGCGCCGATAACAATCGCATCGAAGTCAGCTTCTGCTCTAGCGAGATTGTTCATGGGGTTCTCCCTTGCGGCACGGGGGATGGTGCCGCGCTTTTCATCATCTTGTGGGGTTGGGCCTGGACCGGCGTTGCCGGCTACGACCGGATCGGAGGCTCTTGTACCAAGCGGCGATGCGCCAAGTTCCTCGCCCGCATTGGGTGTCTGCCGATAGTGAGGCAGAACAGCCGCGGCATCAATGCGCCAGAAGGCCCGTGTTCGCCCCAAGGAGGGGCATGTCCCCTCCGTGCAAAGTTAGAATGTCACCTTTGGACGCGCTGGCGCATCGAAACCGGGTAGGGTTGTAAAGTCGCGCGCGCCCGCTCTCGTATTGACGTTTACGTGATGCGGACGAAAGTCGGGCGTCCGAGCCTCAGCATACGGTTGAGGACGTAAACTCCCCTCCCCGACATCTGTGGCCACGCCATGCCCACCTCCATGCAACACAGCCGTGGGCGCCCCGGACTTCCGCATTTGCACAGGCCCCAGGACGGCTGTTAGCCTTTCTCCCCGATGACCGAATTGGCTGTTCATCTGGGGAATTCTGGTTAGACTTTACGTTGCGCTCACGGGCCCCCGAGGTCGAGCAATAATAACGATGCGGAGGAGTCCGAAGGGCATGACCAAGCAGGAGGTATTTTCCAGGCCGGAGCTGCGGGCAGCGGACGACGCGGTGATCGAGGATGCGATCGCCTATGCCGATCCCATGGTCCTGCGTGGCTTGCTCTACCAGCTCACCGGCGATCCGGAAGTGGCGGCGACGGGCGTGAAAACGGTGCTGGCCGGCTACTTCGACGTCGCCGTGCCAGCGACTGAAGCGGACGTGGCGCTGCTCCGGCGCAAGGGCGCCGCGTTCCTGAAAGCCTACCGCGACAGCGGCGCGGGCGATATCGCCATCGGCCCGCACGAACGGCTTGCGGTCAGCCTGGGTCTGATGCTGGGGCAGACCATGGAGGGCGAGAACCTGCGGCATCACATAGAGGAGTTGGCGCTCGACCCGGGCGTGCGGTCGCTGCACTGGCGGGAGAAACCTGATCCGGCGCGGCTGAAGGACTTTACCGTGACGGTCATCGGCGCCGGCATGGGCGGGCTGAACGCGGCCCTCCAACTGCGCCAGGCGGGGTTCCCGTTCACCGTCCTCGAGAAGAACACCGGCGTCGGCGGAACCTGGTGGGAGAACCGCTATCCGGGCGCCCGGGTCGACACGCCAAGCCGGTCCTACACCCACCTCTTCGGCGTGGACTTCCCGTATCCAAACCCGTTCTGCGCATGGCAGGAGAACGTGAAGTATTTCGACTGGGTCGCCGACAATTTCGACCTGCGCCGGCACATCCAGTTCGAGACCGAGGTCAAGGCTTTGACCTGGGACGAAGCCGCCGGCGAATGGCAGATCGACATCGACGGGCCGGATGGCGACCGTACCATCCGCTCACGCGCTGTGATCACCTCCGTCGGTTTCCTCAGCCGGCCGAACATCCCCAACATCGCCGGCGCCGAAACGTTCGCCGGCGCCTCATGGCACACGGCGCGGTGGCCCCAGGACGTCGACCTGAAGGGCAAGCGGATTGCGGTAATCGGCACCGGTTGCACTGGTTACCAGATGGTTCCCGAGATCGCGCTGGAGGCCGCCCAAGTCACCATGTTCCAGCGGACGGCGCAGTGGCTGTTTCCAGTGCCCGGCTACCGGTCGCCGTTCCCGCCGCAGGTCAACTGGCTCGACCGCAACCTGCCGTTCCATACCAACTTCATGCGCGCCCGCACCTGCTCGCTCGACCGCATTGCCTACGTCGCGGAGATCGATCCGGATTTCAAAGATCCTTACGCCGTCAACCCGCTCAGCAAGCGGGCTCGCGAGGGGTGCGTCGCCTTCCTGGAGCGCAAGCTCGGCGATCCTGCGCTGGTGGCGGCGATGACACCGCCGCACCCGATCTGGTCGGCCCGAGCGGTTGTCGTCGACACGGAATATTCCGTCCTGGACGCCCTGCTGCGCGATAACGTGACGCTGGTCACCAGCGGGATCGAGCGCATCGAGCCGCGCGGCATCGTGGCCATGGATGGGACGCTGCACGTGGCCGACGTGATCGTCTACGCCACCGGCTTCCACGCCACGGAGTATCTGTATCCCATGACCATCACCGGCCGCGGGGGGCAGACGCTCGAGGATCTGTGGGCGAAGGATGGGGCCCGCGCCTATCTTGGCTGCATGATGCCGGGCTTTCCCAATCTCTGGTCGATCTACGGCCCGAACACCAACGGTGCCCTCCCCGTGGCTTCGTTCCACGAGAAGACCGCCCAATACGCGCTCCAGTGCATGGAGACTCTGGTCCTGGGCAACGGCGGCGCGATAGAGGTCCGGCCGGACGCCTTCTGGCGCTACAACCGTCTGGTGGACGAACGCAACCTCACCAAGGCGTGGAGCGACCCGCGCGCCCACAACTACTATTGGACCGAACACGGCCGCTCGGCCACGATGAACCCGTTCTATACCGCCGAGATGTCAGGTTTCCTCCGCAAACCCGACTTCGCCGACCTGGTGATCGCCTGATCGGGCGGCGGGCCGTGCGCGCGTCTGACCTGGCGACCTGAGACGTTACTGCGGCGCTTCCTTCTTGGCCGCGGCGGCAGCCATCAGCGTGTCGACGCACTGCGCCGATACACTGGTATACATCGGCGTTGATGCGGGCCTCGATCCGCGCGTGCCCAAGGGTTACGCCGGGACAAAGACGGTCGATGTCGCCGACAATTCCACGCAGCGCCAACATCAGCGTCGGGATGTCTACCCAAACCGCTCTTTCGTCCGAGCTTTCGCCTTTGCTGCCTCGGCCTCGCGGTTACGCGGCTCGCTTGCTGTTTCCAAGGAGGCAAAAAGTCGCCGCGCTGCATCAGTGACTTCGTCGACTGCGCGTTGGAACGCTGTCTGGTTGGTCCGCGAGGGTATTGTGAACCCGCTCAGCTTTCGGACGAACTGCAACGCCGAGGCGCGGATCTCCTCGTCAGTTGCGGGTGGAGCAAAATTGTACAGCGTGCGGATGTTCCGGCACATTGGACCCTCCTCTGCTATGCTTTCCGGGGCAAGGACAGTTTCGATGGCTGGGCCACTGACCACCATTCCCCGCATGTCTCGCGCCCGGCCACCGTCCCGCAGCGGTTGCGCAGGTTGGTCGAGTCACGCGGATTGGTCCCTCAGCCACCGATCGTTACGCTTCAACGTCGAGGTTATTGCCGCGGCGGGCGTAAAACAATACCCGTAGCCTCAGCATCAGTCGGTTCATGGCGGCTTCGGGGTAAGCCCGGGTGGTCCGTCAAAGTCAGTGCGGCCCGCTTTGCCTGATTGGCCGGGTTGGGAAACGGTCCCAGGCTGATTGAACCTCGCCGTAACCTCGTCTCGCCCGACTGTTCTCGTGATGAATTCGTGACCAAGCCGGGAGCGACAAGTGACGGCGCCTCGGTAAGAGGTGTCTCATCACTGATTGACAAGCATCGGAACCGCCATGAATCAGCCTGGTGTCACGTCCCTCGTAGCAGAGCCCTCCGCATCGTCCCTGCTGCTGCGTCCATTCGAGCTGGCTGACCGGATACCTGCATGGCTGGTGGGACTGATCATCCGCGTCGCCATCGCCGACGTATTCTGGCGCTCCGGCCAGACCAAGGTCTCCGGCTGGGAAGTTACGCAAACCACCGTGCAACTGTTCCGCGACGAATATCATGTGCCGCTGCTGCCCCCGGAACTGGCGGCAAATCTTGCGGCACTGCAGGAGCACCTGTTTTCGTTCCTGTTGGTGATCGGTCTGGCGTCGCGTTTGTCGGCGCTTGGTCTGCTGGGAATGACCGCGGTGATCGAGGTGTTTGTCTACCCCGAGAACTGGCCCGATCATCTGCTATGGGCAGCCTGCCTGCTGTATGTGGTGGCGCGGGGCCCCGGGGCGTTCTCGTTCGACGCCTTGATCAGGAAGCGGCTAGCATGATCGGCGCTTCCGCCCCGGGAAGGCGCATGAGGGACATGGCACGGACATGAGTTACAAGGTGCTGGTGATCGAGGACCAACGCGAGATCGCGGAGTTGGTGAAACTGCACCTTCGCGACATCGACTGTCAGGTCAAGCTTGCGTTCGACGGGGCGGTCGGTCTCGCCGACGCGGAAGCCAATCACTACGACCTGATAATCCTGGACCTTATGTTGCCCGGAGAGAGCGGGTTGGAGATTTGCCGTCGCCTGCGCGCCCGGGCCGACTACACGCCAATTCTGATGTTGACGTCCCGCGCGTCCGAACTCGACCGCGTGCTAGGTCTTGAAATGGGCGCGGACGACTATCTGACCAAACCGTTCAGCCTTCTGGAGCTTCTGGCGCGTGTCAAGGCGATCTTCCGGCGCGTCAAGGCCGTTGCAGCGGGAACCATGACCGGGACGGCGACGGTTCAGGCAGGGGATCTGCTTATTGATGTGCAAAAGCGCACAGTGACCCTGCGCGGAAGGTCTCCTGAGCTTACCGCGAAGGAGTTCGATCTGCTGCTGCATCTCGCGCAGAATCCCGGCAGAGTTTACACGCGTGATCAACTGCTGGACTTTGTGTGGGGCTACAATCACAGTGGCTACGAGCACACGGTCAATTCGCACATCAACCGTCTGCGCAGCAAGATCGAGGTCGACCCCGGAAACCCGGTCTATATCAGGACGGTCTGGGGCGTAGGCTACAAGTTCTCGGAGGCCGCGGAACGCGCACTCCCTGGTCCCGGGCCGGCATAAATGCATCGGCTCGGGCCCGGCAGGCGAATGCCACGACCGCGTTGCGCGGCGATCCGCGGCCGTCGATGAAGTCGCTTCACCTAAAGTTTTTTGTTCTCATTGCGCTCCTGGTCTCCGCGAATGGCGGTTTGGCTCTCTTCCTGCAGGAACGAACCTACCGTCACTACGACCTCATGCTCACTCAGGCGCTTAATCAACCGCTGGCGTCGAACCTCGCCACCGAGCGCTTTGCCAAACTGGCATCGGACCTTGACTTCGTTACTGAAGTTAAAGCTGAATTCAGTAAACTGATGGCCGTCAACCCGAACATAGAGATTTATCTGCTCGACGCGGATGGAAATATCGAGGCTTGCACCGCACCGCCGCAGACTGTCCTGAGGCAACGGATCGACGTAGCGCCCATCCACGCCTTTATCGGCGACCAGTTTGCCCTTCCATTGCTTGGCGACGACCCCAAGGAATCGAATGGACAAAAAATCTTCTCGGCTGCCTACGTCGATGCCGGCAACCCTCAGCGCGGGCTCTTGTATATTATCCTGGGCGGATCCGAATATCAACTCAGTCGCGCGCCGGGTGCGCGGCGGTATGCTACTCCGGAACGTAGTCACAACGACATCGTTGGGCCTGGTCGTCGCCCTTGCCGCGGCCTTTTTCGTCCTGACAACGCAGACCAGAAAACTCCGCCAATTGGCGACCGCGATTGACACATTTCGTGCTAGCAGCTTCGAAAATTCGCTGCAGGTGCCGGTTGTCGATGGGCCCGGCGGCGATGAGCTGGATCGGTTAAGCCGAGCGTATAACGAAATGATCACGCATATCCGGATGCAGATGGAGCAGATCGCCGCCACTAACTCCACGCGCCGCGAGCTGATCGCCAGCATATCGCATGATCTCCGGACGCCTTTGGCGTCCCTGCGCGGCTACCTTGAGACCCTGCTGTTGAAGGAAGCAACTCTGGCACCGCAGGATCGGAGAATGTACCTCGAGATCGCCTTCCGTCAGAGCGACTACATGAGCCATATGATCGAGGAATTGTTCGAACTGGCGAAGCTTGACGAAGTCGGCATCGACATCTCGCCTGAGCCGATTCAGCTCTCCGAGCTGGTTCAGGATGTGATCCTGAAGTTCAAGCTGCTGGCAGAGAAAAATGGTGTCCGGCTCGACGGACGGATCACGCCGAACACGCCGCTGATCTACGGCGACATCGCCTTGGTCGAGCGGATGCTCGGCAACCTGCTGGATAACGCCATCCGGCACACATGCCGAGGCGGAACGATCACCGTGACCGTCGCGGTCGATCCGGAATGCGTGCGTCTGGAGATAGCCGACCCGGGCGCCGGGATATCCGACCGCGACCTGCCGCATATTTTCGACCGGTTCTATCGCGCGGACAAAAGCCGAGACCCCGCCTCAGGCAGCGCCGGACTGGGCCTGGCGATCGTCAAGCGCATCGTCGATCTGCATGGCGGCCAGATCACCGTTGACAGCACCGTTGGAGTCGGCACGCGCTTCCGGATCGTCTTCCCGACACGGCCTGGCCGGCCAACTTGATCGACTGGCTGCGCGGCCTGCCGACTGCTGCGGCGGTGCCGATCATGATGCTGCTATCTGCGATCGTGTCCGCCGCCGGCCTTCTCATCATTCATCGAGTGGTCCCACATCGGCTCCGCAGCGAGCACAACGACGTCGCCGGCTTCACCATAGCCATTGCCGGGGTCGTGTACGCGGTTCTGCTCGCCTTCATCGCGGTCGCGGTGTGGGAGGGTTACGGGCAGGCAGACATGTTGGTACAGACTGAGGCCAACCTGGTCGGGAACCTGTATCGCGACACCGTCGGTCTGCCGGAGCCGCAAGCGTCGGACCTGCGGCACACGCTGTTCGTATACGCCGAAACTGTGGTGCAGGATGAATGGCCTGCGTTCGCGGCCGGGTTGGACGATGATGCGGCAGGGTGGCAGTTGCTCGACCACGTCCACCTTGCCTTGGTCCAGGTCCACCCTCAGGATTCCGGGACCGCAACGGTCCAGGCGCAGATGCTGCTTGCCCTGACCGATCTCTACAACGCGCGCAGGGGGCGTTTCCGCTCGGCCTCGGTGGAATTGCCACGCGTACTGTGGTGGAACCTTCTAGCGGGTGCCGCGCTTTTGTTGACCTTTTCGTGCCTCTTCGGAGCACCGAACCTCGCAATGCACGCCGCCATGGTCTGCCTGTTGGCCATGACGATTGGCCTCGTGCTCACTCTCATTCTGCTGCTGACACATCCGTTCGCGGGCGATAATCACATCTCCGCGGCGGCTTTCAATGCGCTGATACGCGACGTCGAGCGGATGTCCTATCCGCATCCCTGACGCCCCAACCATCCGCCGTGATCAATTCGTTATACATCCTCGACAGTTTCTCGCACATCGAGGTGCTACTTCCAGGGCCGACGATCATGGATGCAGACGATAGGCGCCTGCGGCACCATCCGTCGACGACCACCTGGAAAGGATTTCACATGAATATGTCCCGTCTCGTAGCATCGGCAATTGCCGCCTCTATAGCCTTGCCCGCGCTTGCAGTCGCCGGGCCCGCACCGATGCCAACCTTTACGTCGGAGAAATGCTACGGCATCGCCGCCAAGGCCTCGAATGATTGCGGCACCGCAACGCATTCCTGCGCTGGAACCAGCACGAAGGCAGCCGATCCCGCATCCTGGCTTTACGTCCCAGCGGGAACCTGCACGAAGATCGTTGGCGGCAGCCTGACCGCGAAGAGCTAGGCACCATGCAAGTCCGGTCGGCGGGTCTGAACAGCAGACCAACCCACACCCCGATGTTACCTGGCATCGGGTTGCGCGCTCAGCACATGGAGGAGGTCTTGATCCGCCGGCCGGACGTTGCCTGGTTTGAGGTCCATGCTGAAAACTACATGCACGATCCGGCGGCGCTGACGTCGTTGACACGAGTCAGAGACCGCTATCCGCTGTCCTTGCACGGTGTCGCAATGTCGCTCGGCAGCGCCGGTCCACTCGATCGCAATCACCTTGCGCGGTTGAAAAACCTGGTTGACCGGCTCGACCCATTTCTCGTCTCCGAGCACATGGCCTGGAGCGCCAACGACGGCGCGCACCTCAACGATCTGCTGCCGTTACCCTGCACCGAGGAAGCGCTCGATGTGATGACCGCGCACGTTAACGAGGTGCAGCAGACCCTCGGCCGCACGATCCTGGTCGAGAACCCGTCTGGGTATTTGCGTTTCACCCATTCGACGATGGGCGAGGCGGCGTTCCTGGCGAAGCTGGTAAGGCGGACAGGGTGCGGGTTGTTATGTGATGTCAACAACATTTACGTCAGCGCGCATAACATCCAGACCGACCCGATCGAATACCTCGATCTGCTTCCGGCCGCCGCGGTCCGTGAGATCCATCTCGGCGGTCATTCGGTCAATGCCGTTGGCGATCGCAACGTGCTGATCGACGATCACGCCTCGCGCGTTCAGGGCGCGGTATGGGAGCTTTATCGACAGGCGCTGATCCGCTTCCACAGCCCGCCTACCCTCATAGAATGGGACGCCAACCTGCCAGAATTCGATACACTGCTGGCGGAGGCAGCCAAGGCGCGCTTCGTGGCCGGCATGCTCACCGGGGGGTGTCATGCCAACGCTGCATGATTTGCAATCCGAGTTTCGGCGCTTCCTGACCGGAGAGGCTAGCGAGCAGTTGCTTCAGGTCGTTGACGGTGTCGGATTCAGCTCGGAATCGCGCCTGTCGATCTACCGTAACAATACGCTGGCGACGTTGACCGCCGCTCTGAAAGCGACGTTCCCGGTGGTGTGCCGCCTGGTGCATGATCGCTTCTTCGACTACGCGGCACATGCTTTCATCCGGGACAATCTTCCCGCCAGTCCCTGCCTTGTCGAGTATGGTGGTGACTTCCCGGCCTTCCTTGCAGGTTTTCCTCCCGCCGCTAGCCTCGGCTACCTGGCCGACGTGGCCGAACTCGAGTGGGCGATTAACCGGGCTCTCCGTGCGCCGCATCACCAGGTGTCCATCCCGATCTCGTCGCTGCTTGCGGCGCAGGGAGATCCCGCGCAGATCTGCCTGCGGATCACGGCCTCCTGCGAATATGTTGCTTCGCCATACCCGATCCACCGCATCTGGCAGCTCAACCGCCCCGGTGCCGCGCCGGCGGAGATGGTACTCGACGGACCCGGTGCGTGGCTTGAAATCCGTGGTTCGGGCTGGCTGCAAATCACCGAACTTCCGCCCGCTGTCTGGACCTTCCGATCGCAGATCGCGTCAGGTGCAACCCTCGGCGCCGCCGCCGCGAGTGCCTTGGCGATCGCGCCTGATTTCGATCTCCCGCCGGCGCTTGCCGCGCTTTTCGAAGCAGCGTTGGTCCTGGCGACTTTATGAGATGGGCCATGCCACTTTCTGTGCCGCCCGGTCAGAAGGAAGTGCTCACAAGCCGCGGCCTCCTGTGGCCGACACTACCGGAGTGACGAGCGATGCGGCCGAGCGAATTTGACGATCCGGCCTTTCTGGACCGTCTCCGGAATGGCAACGCGGCCGCCTATGGCAGCCTGATGCGGCGCTATCATCGCTCCCTGACCCGTGCCGCCGCGTTCATCATTGGCAGCCACGCGCAAGCCGAGGAGGTGGTGCAAGATGCCTGGCTCGCCGTGTTCAGCGGTATCGGTCGGTTCGAGGGCCGCTGCAGCGTCGCGACCTGGCTGTTCACCATCGTTCTGAATCGCGCCCGCTCGCGAGCCGGCCGCGAGCAGCGTCTGGTGGCCCTGCCCGCCGGACCGGGTGGCATCGAACTGGAGCAATTCGGCGTATCGCCGGCGAGGTCAAAGCCGGACCTGCATCGGAGCAACGAGCCGCGGCTGCGTGACGATCTGAGCCCGGAGCGTATCGTGGGCGGGCGGCAGCTCTGGGATCTGGTACAGGACATCATCGACCAACTGCCGCAGGGTCAGCGAGCCGTCTTGCTGCTACGCGACATAGAGGGCCAGACTGCCGAAGAAGCATGCGAGTTGCTCAATATATCAGCCGAAAACCAAAGGGTTCTGCTGCATCGTGCAAGAGCTCGAGTGCGTCAGGCCGTCGATGCAGCCACTGACGGGCCGGCGGCCACGTCGACGAAACCGGCCAGATCAGCGCGCCGTTTGTCGCCCGGCGATGCGCCCATCGGACGGCCAATGAGAACGGCAGGTCTCTGCCATTCTCGATCCACCGAAGTAGCAATGAGCCACGAATTCGCGCGTGCCGTCCGAGGAAAGTCACTCAGGGCTGATATGGTACCATCGTCGCATGCACGGTAAGCATGCCATCCCGGCATCGACATAATGCAGGTCACTAATGGCTGGAGCGTTCTATCATGGCGATCCCGCAAGTATGGTCGCGGACCCGGGGACATGCTCGCGTTGAACTTGGTCGGAGAGGGTCGGATGACCACGAACCCATCGGTTGGCTCACTGGAAATCGCCGTCCAGCAGGCCCGCGTTATGAACGCTCCGCTGCACGACCGGCTTGCCGTGATCGCCGAAGCCCTTCGTGCCCTCAACCCGAACTACGCAGAGGCGGTCGACCGCATGGCCGTCCGATTCCGTCGGGCAGGAGCAGGCGAAACCGCTCCGTCACCAGGCGACCAAATGCCCCACTTCGTGCTGCCCGACCAACATGGGCGCCTGGTGGCCCTCGATCAAATACTCGCCAATGGTCCGGCCGCCATTTCACTCAACCGTGGGCATTGGTGCCCCTTCTGCCGCATCAATGTTCTCGCCCTGAGCGAGATCGATGATCAAGTGAGAGACATGGGTTGCCAGATCGTTGCGATCACGCCCGAGCGCCAGCGCTTCTCCGCGAACCTCGAAACCGACGCGAAGACGTCGTTTCCAATCCTGACGGACATGGACAATGGCTATGCATTGTCCTTGAATCTGGCAATCTGGGTCGGCGACGAGATCCGGACCCTTCTGGCTCGAGCAGGCCACGATCTGCCTGACTACCAAGGCAATGCAAGCTGGATGTTGCCGATCCCCGCCACGTTCGTCGTCGGAACCGACGGCCTCGTGGTTGCTCGCAACATCGATCCGGACTTCAGGCAGCGCATGGATGTCGACCAGCTCCTGGCTGCTCTCAGGACCGCGCGCTGAGCGCGATCTCAGGCCTGGAAATCACCCGGCGGTCAATACTTGCTCGGCCGGCCAGTCATTGGCCCGCAGGAGATTGAGCAACGTCGTCGTGACGTGTGACCGTTGCCGTCCGGCGACGGCGTACACCGAAACGGTGCGGCGTACGTCCACGCCTGGCACTGCAAGTCGCCGTAGTTTCATTGAAGACGGCGCGTTGGCCGGTACAAAGGCAATGCCGGCGTTGGCCTCGATCAGCGAAACGAGATCGTTGTCGGTTTCCACCTCATGTGCGCTCGCCATGGTCACTTCGTGGGCCGCAAGCGCCGCGGACAACACGTCCCTCATCTCACAGCCGACCTGACACAGGAAATGCTCGCCGGCGAGATGCGGCGCCTCGATCTCATTGCGGCGAGCCAAAGGGTGATCGAGATTGGCCAGCAGCACGTAAGGTTCCTCGAACAATGCCCAGGCGTCCAGTCGCTCCCAGTTGTCGCCGAGCGGTCCGGCCAGAACGAGTTCGACGCTGCCGTCCTTCAGCATGGTGCTGATTTCGGTACTGTCTCCGCGTTTGATCTTCAATTGCGCGCCGGGAAAAGCCGCGAACATCTGGCTTAACGGGCCGACAAACGTTGCCATGTTGATGGTCCGAGATACCGCGATCGACAGCGGCGCCAGATCATTGCTCTTGACCGCACGCGCGAGTGTCCGCGCCGACATCGCCGCGTCATAGCACTGCTGCATGAGCGGCAGCATTCGACGCCCCAGTTCGGTGAGGTGCGAGTTTCCGCGCTCGCGCCGGATCAGATCGCCGCCAAGCTCATCCTCAAGCTGTTTGATTGCCCGGGTGAGAGCAGGCTGCGTAACGTTGCAGGCATCCGCCGCACGGGTGAAATTGAGCGTGTGCGCCAGGGCTATGTAATAGCGAATCTGCTGCATTTCCATCCGCGACCCTCCTGCGTGAACGATATGCCATCGCATCGGCGAGGTTGGGAAGATCCAGGCAACCACATGTCCGGCCCGCGGATCATTTGGGTCACGGACCGGTATCGTCATCTCAGATGGATGATAAGGTCCCAGCGATCGCGGCGCAATCCAGAGCGTCGCCTTGTGCTTTACGACAATCCCGCAGGGTTGCCGTCAGGCGTTCGTTTTGGCAGCGAGGTCCGCATCGCGGACCCCGGTGCAGTCAATACGTCGTTGCCGCCTCGTGCAGAACGACGCCCTCGATCTTTTCGATTGGCGCGTCCCAAGGCTCCAGTTCCAGGATCCCCTTGGTATGCTGGTATCCCGCCTCGCGGCGCTTCCGAATGCCGGTCTGGCTGAAATCGATGTCTTTGGTGTGATCCTCGGTATCGAGTCTCGGCGCGAGCAACCGCACAACATGCATTTGAGTCAGGCAGCCGTAGCCAGCGTATTCCTCCACCTCAGGGTCTTGCCGAAGCTCGGGCGGAAGCCTTTTCGCCAACTCCGCGATGATGTGGCGCAACCGATGGAGCTGCTTTTGCCGCAGGATATGACTTACGGCGCGGCTTGAGTATTGCACATCCTTCTGTCGGTTGGTGACATCCCAGATGCTCGTCGGCTCAGGCCCATGCGGGTTCCACAGATGCACCGCGAACACCAGGGAACTGCGGCGTGGGTAGTCGTCGAAAATCGCCTCAACTGGGGTGTTCGACAGAATGCCGCCATCCCAGTACAGGTCTTTGCCGACACGCACCGCCGGAAAGGCCGGAGGCAACGCTCCGGAAGCCATGACGTGCTCGACCCCCAGTTGCATGTTATTGCTGTCGAAGTAGGTCATTTCACTGGTCCTGACATTCGCCGCCCCGACGGTAAGTCGGCAGCCGCCATCACGGACCTGCGCGAAATCGACCAACCGGCAGAGCGTGTCGCGCAACGGGGCGGTGCGATAATAGCCTGCCGCCTCGGAGCCAAGAGGCGCCCGCTGGCCGGTGAAGGCAATGGGGTTAGGCTCGAAGAATCCACTGATCCCTGCTGCCATGGTCATCCAGCTTGCCATCATCCCACCGATACCTGGCAACATGCCGATCGAGTTCCTGCCAGCCAAGATGGGCGACGCCGGCCCAGAATTCGTTAAGACGATCCATCCGCCGCTCGATCGGGTTGCCGGCGATCAGACTGGCGTTGATCGCGCCGATCGAGGTCCCGACCACCCAGTCGGGCTCGATCCCGGCTTCGTGCAGGGCTTGGTACACCCCGACCTGGTAGGCACCGAGCGCCCCACCGCCTTGTAGCACCAGCACGATCTGGCCAAGCTGTCGGCGCAGGGCTGCGCCGCGGGATTCTGGATCGCTCAACGTTACGTTATCGTTCATTGTCGTCTCCACGGAAGATTTGGGTACGGAAGGAATGCGCGCCGCGGCTTAAGGCACAGCCGCTTGCATGGCTCGCAACGGTTTCGTTCGCAGCCAGGACGCCAGTAATCCGGAAACCAGCAGCGCCATGGCCACACCGGCGACACAGCCGGTCCAGCCAAGAACTTGATAGACCTCGCCCAGTATTGCGGTGCCCAGAAGGCCGCCCAGATAGTAAGCCGCGAGATACATCCCAGTGGCGGCGGCCCGCTCTCTCGTCGCCGCCGCTCCGACGATGCCTGTGGCGATTGCCTGGGCAAGAAAAGTGCCGACCCCAACCAAAACCAACCCGAAGAGGACAAGGGCGAGCCTGGGGGCGAGCAAGAACGGCAAGCCCAATCCTGCGATCCCCAGCGACGCCCATAACCCACGCATCCGCCCGATTTGCTCGACCAGGCCGCCAGCCAGCGGGGTCGTGAAGATCGCCGGCAGGAATACAAAGTAGATGACACCAAGCATCATCGGACCGATGCCAAAGGGCGGGGCGGTCAGGGCAAAGTTGACGTAAGTGAATGTTCCTAGAAACGCGAACAGGATACAAAAACCGATCGCGAACGCGATCCGCAGGGACGGATTGTTCAGATGTTCCCTCCAGATCGCCGCAATGGACAGGCGTTTGACGTCCGTTGGCCGGACAACGGTGGTGCGCAGCGCCAGCAGGGCGAGCCCGGCGCCTGCGAGGTTGAGCAGTGCGAAGCCCAGGAAGTTTGCCGGCAACCCGAAATGATCTGCCAGGCCCGCGGAGACGAGCCGACCGATGAAGTTGCTGGCTACATTGCCGGTGATGTACGCGGCGAACGCGCCGGCGGTGGCGCGAGCCGTGAGCGCCTCCCCCAGATAGGCGAGCGTGAGGCTGAACGCGGTCGCCATGAACAGGCCCTGAACGATGCGGAGCGTCGCGAAAGCCGCGAGTGACGGCATCAGGCCGAGCAGCGCGGTCGGCACGGCCAGAAGCAACAGGCTTCCCGCCACACCCATCCGCCGGTCGATGCGATGGCTGAAGGTCGTGACCCCGAGACCGGCAAATGCCATCCCAAAGGTCGTTGCGTTGACGGCGACACCCATCATGGCCGGGCTCACGCCGTAGCTACGCGCCAGTGTCGGCAGGATCGCCTGCGTGGCGAACAGATCCACGACCGTCAGGAAGGCCATGAGTTCAATCGTCAGGTTGCGTCGCAGGCTACCGAGAGTTACCGGAATGGTCGTCTTGGCATCGTGGTCCATTGTGGCCTCCACGGGTTTGGAACAGGAAGCCCGGCCGGGTTGACCCAGCCGGGTGTTTGCGAGGCTCACTCACATCATGTTCGGATTGTCTTTGACCCGAAGCAGGTCCGCCGACAGAAGAGTGACCGTCGTCGAGCCGGTGTTCTTCCACCAGTGTGCCGTGCTGTGCACCTCCGTGGTCGTTTCGCCGGCCGTGTGGAGGATCGGTACCGCGCAGGTGCTCGCATACTCGGTTATTTCACCGGAAATGATGTAGATGATCGCCGGCCGATCACCGTGACTGTGCCAGGGGACGACCCCGCCCGGTTCCACGACGAGCTTGCGCAGGCGGAACAGTCGGTCGTGGACGCCGATAGGCTCTTTCGACAGGTCGGTTGATCCGATCACCGTGTCGGTGACCCCCTTCGCAGGGGAATTGCTCTGACCCTGGCCCTGCCCGCCCGGCGTCATCTTGTCGGTGGGACATGAGCCTGCTTGGGCCGTGCCAGAAGCGACAACAGTAAAGAAGCTGATCGCACCGGCGATCGCAATACTGCTGGTCGCGTACTTGCTGCGTTGATGAAACATGATGTGGAATCCTTTCGTAGACGGTTCATCCGACGCGTGCGCGGCGGTGATCCATTCATGACGGGACGTGAGCGTCGCTGAAATTGCCGTTTCGGCCTTATGTCCATAACCGACGGTCATGGTTCGCGCCGCATTGCGGGGAATCAGCCCCTGCCATGCACGGAAATTATCAAGTCTATCGAAAGGTGGCATTGGCCCGCGATCGCCGCGCGCCGCATTTTTCAACCAGGCGGACCGTGCCGCCGACGAAGGGATCCGTTATGACACATGTATCGTTATCATCAGGCGTGGCGCAATCCGACGGCTTCACCCGATCCGCAAGCGTCCGGCGGTTCGAAGGAAAGGCTGCGCTGGTGACCGGATCTACCAGCGGCATCGGACTGGCGATTGCCGAGGAACTGGCGGCGCAAGGCGCCATGGTCACCCTGAACGGGTTCGGCAACCCCGAGGAAATTGATGGTATTTGCCAGAGACTCCGCTCCCGCCACGGTGTCCAGGTTCGTTACGACGAAGCTGACGTCAGCAAGGTCGAAGTGGTTTCCCGTTTGATTGAAAGCGCAATCGGCGCCTTTGGCTGTCTGGATATTCTGGTCAACAACGCCGGCATACAGCATGTAGCCCCGATCGAGACCTTTCCGCCTGAGAAATGGGACGCCATCCTGTCGATCAACCTGTCGGCAGCGTTTCATGCCACGCGCGCGGCCCTTCCCGGTATGCGGGAACGCGGCTGGGGACGAATTGTCAACGTCGCCTCCGCCCATGGCCTGGTGGCATCCGCCTTCAAGTCGGCCTACGTCGCTGCCAAGCATGGCGTGGTGGGCCTCACCAAAGTCACGGCATTGGAAGCCGCCGAAGCGGGAATCACCTGCAATGCGGTTTGTCCTGGCTACGTCTGGACTCCTTTGGTGGAAAAGCAGGTAGCCGCGCAGGCAGCGGCTCATGGGATCTCGCCTGATGACGTGATCCGGACCGTGATGTTGGCGGAGCAACCGACGAAACGCTTTGCCACGGTCGAGGAAATCGCCGGCGTCGTTGCTTTCCTCTGCGGCCCGGCCGCGGCGTCAATCACCGGGGCAGCGATCCCTGTCGATGGCGGTTGGACGGCGCACTGACCCGGTTGACGATCGTCGACCGGGGCAACCGCCAGGTGTTCCAACCTTTGCTCTACCAGGTCGCCGCGGCAGCGCGCGGCCGATCATATGGACTGCTGGTTTCACTCGAACAAACGAAGGAGACTGCAATGCAAGTATCATCGAAACAATCGTTGTCCGATCCGTTCATGTCCACATCCGTCGCCGATCCGGCGGCCTGGGTAAGGGCTTGCACGAGCAACGTCGAGATGGCGACATCGGCGGCCGAACTGGTCTATGGCTGCTTCCGCACCATCGCCGCCCAGCAGTACGCCCTCGCCAACAGGGTCATGACGCTCGCGACAAACGGAGGCGGCGCGGTAATTCGGCCGCCACAACCAGGACAGGCCACAAAGCTTTCCTATCAGAGCTGCGAAATGGTGATCGACAGCCTGGTCGAAGCGCTGGAAGTCATCCGGCAGGCAACCACCGATATACGACGGCTGGTCCTGAATGAAACCGAATATCCGTCGAAGGCCACCGGTTGAACTCCGCTTCTCTTCAGATCGACAAAACAACATCCAAGGGGACTCTCATGTCGGGATTTTCTGTCCGAACCGGCGCAATCGCGCTGGCCGCTTGCGGGATTGCCGCCGTCGCGACGCTTGCCGCGGAGACAGCTCCTCCGGGCACCAGCGACGGCGTCATCACCGTTCGAAGCGCCTATCCTCACGGCGAAACCGTTGATCGGCTCAAACGCGCCGTCGCCGAGAAGGGCATCACATATTTCGAAACGATCGATCAGAGGAAGCTTGGCATGCAAGCCGGCTTGAGCATACGGCCATGCATCCTGCTGGTATTTGGCAACCCGGCACTTGGCGTGCAGTTCCTGGGCGGCAACCCGTTGGCTGGGTTGGACTGGCCAGTTCGTCTGATCGTGACCGAGGATGCAAAAGGTCAAGTCTGGACGGCCTATTCGGACTTTGCCTGGATCGCCAGACGCCATCATATCAGGACCCGCGATGAGGCCTTCGGCAAAGCCACCGAGGTCATCGCCTCCATTAACGACTCAATCAGGGCCAAGTAATCACACTGGAAAAGGCGGTTCCGGCATTTGGTCTTGCGAGTCCCGATAGGCAGGCGGGGCCTGAAGCCGAGGCCGTGGTACAAAGCAGAATCCACCATGCAGAATTTCTATAGTCTCGATAGTGTCTCGGCATTTCCTATGACGACCTCTGCCAGCCCATTCTTGGTTCAGCCGAGGCAATCCGCCGCGGTGTCGCAACAAAGGAGCCGAATCGTGAATCTTAAAAACCTGATCGCATCAGCCGTTACCGCTGCCGTCGTGTTGCCGCCGATGGCGATGGCAGGACCCGCTGCCGAACCGACCTTCAAGGCCGAGAAATGCTACGGCATCGCCGCCGCCAGCGCCAATGACTGTCAAACCGCATCACATTCCTGTGCCGGAACGACGTCGCGTGCCCGAGACAAGGCGTCCTGGATCTACGTGCCGGAAGGCACCTGCGGGAAGATCGATGGCGGCAATACAAAGCCGATTTGACCGGAAACTCGGAGCAACCGGATGAACACGAACCACACCCTGGCCGGTATCGGACTTCGTGGCCCTCACGTCATGCATCTGATGCAGCAGCAGACTTCGGTCGGGTGGCTCGAAGTTCATCCGGAGAATTACATGGGATCGCCGGCGGCACTGGACGCCCTGCTCCAGCTCCGTCGTCGCTACCCCATCGCCTTTCACTGCGTTGGTCTCTCGCTGGGAAGTGCCGACGGTCTGGCGCTGGACCACCTCGAACGGATGGCCAGGCTCGCGGAGCAAGTCGAGCCCGCGGTCATCTCCGATCACCTGTCCTGGTCCAGGTACCGATGGCATCTTTCTCAATGACCTGCTGCCGCTCCCGTATACACGCGAGGCGCTGGATGTGGTTTGCACCAATGTTGAACGGGCACAGCAACGGCTGCGACGAACGCTGCTGGTCGAAAATCCTTCAACCTACATGGAATTCTGTCACAACGAGATGACCGAGGCAGAATTCCTCAGCGAAGTCGTGCGGCGGACTGGTTGCGGCGTGTTGCTGGATGTCAACAACATCCATGTCAGTTGCGCCAACGTGGGTGGCGACCCATATGCTTACCTGGGGTCCCTTTCACCACAGTGCGTGGGTGAAATCCATCTTGCCGGCCACGCGATCGTCCATGGTGAAAGCGGCACGATACTCATCGACGATCATGGGTCTTTGGTCGGCGACGCCGTATGGGACCTGTACTTCGCCGCCCTAAACCGTTTCGGCGCGGTGCGAACTTTGATCGAATGGGACAGCAATCTGCCGCCGATCGAGGTCTTGCTGAACGAGGCATGTCGAGCGGCTGCGTTCATTACTCGCGCGCAGGAGGGGTTGTATCATGATATCGCAGCGTGATCCTTTGTCTTTGTCCTCTCTGCAACACACGATCTGCCGCTCGCTGCTTGGCGAGATCTCCCCAGTGCTGGCCCGAACGGTGCGGGCGCACGGCGAACCGGCGACAGCCCGCATCGACGTCCATCGTAACAATCTGGCGATCTCGCTGACCGCCGCCTTGGCTGCTGCCTATCCGGTCACGCGCCGAATGCTGGGCGAAGATGGGTTCAGCGATGTCGCCGGCGCATTCATGCGGTGGCGCCCACCCGTCACGCCCTGTCTGTCTGCCTATGGGGACGGGTTTGATGAAGTCGTCGCAGCCCACCCGGCTGCGATTGCAGACCCGTTCCTTCCCGATCTGGCACGGGTCGAGTGGGCTCTGCATAGCGTCGCCCATGCTCCCGAACCTGAGGTCGATGCTGGGTTCCATCTGGCGGACCTGCGGCAAGCCGAGCCGGACAGGATCTTTCTGCGGTGGCATCCTGCTGTTCGTTATATCCGAACCGATTGGGCGATCGACCGCATGCTGGCCGAGATGCCTGGCTTCTATCCGGAAGCGCCGGCTTTTGACTCAAGATGGCTGGAAATCGTCCGCCAGGACCGGGTCGTCTGTTTTCAGCTCCAACCCGGACCTTGGATATTTCGCTCTTCGCTCGCCCACGGCGGCAGTCTGATGGACGCGGTAAGGGACGCCTTGGCGGAAGACCCGTTCTTCGACCTCGTCCCCACCCTCCGTGCGTTGGCGACTGAGGGCTTGGTTACAAAGACAACAGTTTCCACTTTGACCGACGAGGCAACATCATGAACACGATAATCGCGACCGCATATCCGTCACTGCGGGACAACCTGGAGCGCTTTCGCGTCCGTTTGGATCGGATCCCCTTATCACTTGTGCAACTTGGCGCACGGCTTGCGGCCGGCAGCATCTTCTTTCATTCCGGTCTCACCAAGATCCACAGTTGGCAAAGCACGGTCACATTGTTTCGCGACGAGTACGCGCTGCCGATTATTCCACCCGAGCAGGCCGCGGCCCTAGGTGCGACATTTGAGCTGCTGTGCCCGGTATTCCTTGTGCTGGGCCTCGCAAGCCGCATTGCGGTTCTGCCGCTGCTCGTGATGACCGCGGTCATTCAATTGTTTGTCTACCCTGAGGACTGGACCGACCATCTGACCTGGGCGGTTCTGCTGACACTTGTTCTCATCCGCGGCCCCGGTGCGCTTTCGATCGATCATTGGTGGTGGTCTCGGATTTCGCACACGCGCTGATCTTGATGGCCCATTTTGCCCGACCACTGGTTCCAAGTGCTGCCAAGGCAGACGTAGTCAAAGGTGATTGCATGTCCACGCATCAAATCGAACGCCGTACGTTCCTCGCGGGAGTGATGGGTCTGGGCATCCATGCCGCGTGCGCACAATCGATTGCCTCTCCGGCGGCACCGATCGAAGAGTTGAACAAGGCGCTGCTAACCGTGATGAAGGCGGGACATATGGTCGCCTTCGCTCGGCGCTTTGACATCGTTGCGACCGCGGTGGATCGGGCCTTCGATCTTGAAACGGTGCTGCGAAATTCGATTGGCTCACGTTGGGTGACGCTGCCGTTGGATCAACAGGCCCAGCTTCAAATGGCGTTTCGGCGCTATACAATCGCCAACTACGTGGCGAACTTCGACAGCTATGCAGGCGAAATATTCAGCATCGAGCCAGGGACCCAAACTGTCGGCAATGGTGATGAATTGATCGGCTCGCGAATCGTCGCATCGACCAGACTGCCGACTACGCTGAGCTACGTCATGCGCCGGACCGCCGGTGAATGGAAGGTGGTCGATGTACTCGTCAACGGTGCGATCAGCCGTGTCGCGGTTCAGCGCTCCGACTTCCGTGCCCTTCTCGGCCGCGGCGGGGGGTCTGCCTTGATCGCAAGCCTTCAGCAAAAAGTTGGAGATTTGTCGGGCGGCGCCTTCTTGTGATGAGCCGGTGACAGGCAAATTTCGTTCTGTCGGGAGATTCTCGACACGGCGATTGATGAGCGTGCCGAGATCGATGCCACTGCCTAAGCGCAACGACGGCGATCGCTTTCGGCGACCGCCGTCAGTCATTCATGCCCTGTAAGGCATCAAAGACCAGGGACCGAGTTGGCCCTTGTCAGACATCAGGCCGCGAGTGGCATCGGCGTCCCGTCCGGCATGTGGGTCGGGCGGCTCTTTCGGACACTTTCGCGCGTCTGCATTTCATCATACCAACGCTTGACGTGGAGGCAACGATCGGGAATCTCCATTCCCAAAGCAAGCCCGAAATCGCACACTGTAATCGTGGTGATGTCCGCGACCGAGAATTTGTCGCCGGCAATGAACCTATTCTTCGACAGTTGCTCGTTGAACTTCTCATGGAATCGGGCTACGCGAAGCTTGCCACGCTCGATCAGGGCGGGGATCTGCGGGACGGGGTCAACATGGCCCGGCAAACCTCGGTCGACGAATTGGGGATGAAAATTGCGGAAGATCTCCGCGTGGCCAACCATGCCTTCGTCGTAAGCCCGACGCTCCCAGGCGCTGATCACCGCTTTCTCCAGGGCTGTCGTACCCATCAGCGAAGGATTGGGGTGCAGAGTTTCAAGATAGAGCCAGATCGAAAGCGCCTCACCCAACTGGGTGCCGTCGTCCAGTTCGAGCATCGGCACCATGGCGTGCCTGTACTGCCTCATATAGCCAGTCTTCAACGCAATATCGGGAGTTATGCACTCCTCCTTTGGTATCTCGATGCCTTTCTCCAGGAGAAACATGCGCACGCGGCGACAATTCGGGGCAAAATCCCAGTCGTAGAGCTTCATAATAGTCCTCCCTGTTCGTTTACCGCCCTTCGGATGGCCTCAGGAACGGTCTCCCAGGATAGCAGCTTGATCGCCGCCGGAAAATCGCAGGCCTGGCCGGAGGATCATGGACCGGCCCCCCGCGCACGCCGCTGGGTCAGCCTTGGGGCGGGTTCCCATTCGCCCGATACTCGAGGCAGTCAAGGCCCGGTTACCGCGCCGTCGGCTGAGTAATCTCGGTCTGTTCGGATGCAGAACTTTGGCGCAATCATGCGCCCGGGTCGGTCCTGACTGACATCTGGTGGATGGCCCGATGCGATGTGAACCGCATCGGGGCATTTGTCGTAGGTGCCGATCGCCGAAGGATCGCCTTCGCACCGGCTATTGCGTATTCTGGTAAGCGAGGCTCGCACCCCCGAGTTTGCCGCCGCGGTATAGCGGCTCCGATCGATCGCCCGATCTCGCGGGGCTAATTCGGGGCATATTCAGTCTGGGATAGTTGGGCCGAACACGCATTGTATTCGGCCCGCTCTCTCAAAACGTAAAAGTCAGGCGGCGAGCTTCGCTTGGCCGGCTGCAGCCACGGTGCGTAGCATCTTATAGTCGAGCACAAGTTGTGTGTTATCATCGTCGTCGACAAACCGGATCGGCCCGAAATTGGTGAAGTATAGAACGGTTTCCTCCGGGAAATTCGTCTCGTCATGCCAGGTGCCGTTCGCCTCGAAGCCATAGTCGCCCGGGAACGCCGTTACGCCACCCTGTTCGACACCGCCACGCAACTCCATCTTTCCCGAGATGAGCAGGTATTCGCCGGCGGCCAGATGCTCATGCCGGGCGAAGCTCGATCCAGCAGAGCATTTGAAAAGAACGGTCCAAGCCCCTGTCTCCTGGCTCGAACGCAGAAGCTTGAAGTCGATCCCAGGCGAGAAATTGATCCAGGGTTCAGACGAAGTATTGACGTAGATATCGCCTAGTCCGGCATTGCGTCGCGCATCGCGTTCGGACTTACTCTCGGTCATTAGAAGTCTCCTTTCTTGTCGTCTCCCAACGGCCGCGTTTTTTGCGACCGTTTAGAATAGTAGCGTCCGTGCTGGTGGGCTGACAAGGACGGTACAAAGCGGAGCATGTGACTGAGTCTCCCGTCGGTAAAGACAGGAAGCGGCTTTGTGCTGACGAACGGAGAGCCCCCGAGTGCCGGGCGCTATAGCTGAAGCGTTTCACATCATGGGCATGCATTGTGCCGCCGCATACGTCTTGAGCCCCCGAAGGAGTGCGAGCGGCCGGGGCGCGAAGCAGAAGCGCTCATTGGGGCCTCCTGAGGGCCGCCAGCGCACCGCCGGCGGGCAACAAACATTCTCTGGGCAGACAAAACGTCATCGTGACGACCTACAAGCTTGCTGCTCCCTGATGTTCGCCCAGCATTTGTAGCGCAATTCTTGTTTGATGGTACTTGATGTCGGTAGATGGCCCCAGCGATAGAGGCTGAAGCAGAACGCGCTTCATTCGGCGCCACCGACGGTTCCGCGGTCATGCCTGGTCAACCTCTCGCTCGGCCGGCTGCAAAATTAGACTGCCCGGAAACCACCGTCCGCCATAACGATGCTACCGGTCACGTAGGCAGACATATCCGAGGCAAGAAACACGGCGGGGCCCGCAATGTCCTCGGGCTTTCCGGGACGACTGAGCGGCGTGTGCCGCATGACGGCCGCGACCATGTCGGGGTTCTTGGCCCGCGCCTCGGCGTTGATCTTGGTCTCGATCAGTCCTGGCCCAATGGCATTGACGCGCACGCCCTCATGGCCGAGCTCGGCCGCGAGCGCCCGCGTGAAGCCCAGCACACCGTGTTTGGAGGTTGTGTACGCAGCCGAGTTCGGCCAGCTCACATGCACGAACGACTGGATGGAACCGATGTTGACAATGCGTCCCTTGCTTGCGCGCAACTGGTCGAGAAAGGCATGAGTGACGTTGAACATCCCATCCAAATTGATCGAGAGGATGTCGTCCCAGTCCTGCGCGACAGCCAGCGCATCCCCGGTGATGGGGTTACGCCGGTTTATTCCGGCGTTGTTGACAAGGATGGAGATGTTTCGGTCCTTGGCGATTGCAGCGGCAACCTGCTTGCACGCAGCCCGATCGGTCACGTCGAGCAGCATTGCAGTCGCCTGTCCACCCGCGTTGGTGATCAGCTCGACGGTCTCGTTTGCCCGATCAAGACTGATGTCGAGCACGATGAGCCGCGCTCCCTCCTTTGCGTAGGCTTGACAAATAGCCTGCCCAATACCTGATCCTCCGCCAGTCACGGCGGCGACGTGTCCTTCCAGAAGTCCTGGCATATACGCTTCCCAATAAGAGAGTTTCGTTTGAGCAATTTTTGTTTGTCAGGCGCTGCATCGTCCTCGTCAACAATACCGAACTCGAAGTCGCGCAGGCTAAGGCTGAAGACGTGATGGCGGCACCAAAGCAGGCTGGGTGCGGGGCTCGCACGACGTGGCCGGCGATGCCGTCGACCGCGCGCCGGCGCGATCAAGCCTGCAATTTGCGAATGTGCTCTGCCCAACGATCGAGTATTGGCAGAAGTTTGTCCGCTTTCTCCGGCGGAAGCGGCGTAACCACCCGAGCGACGCCAAGGTCGCGAAGCCGTTGCAGTTGAGCGATATCTTCCGGCGCGCCGCCCACTGTCACCGGCAGCGACTGCGGATCGCGTCCGGCTTCGGCGGCCATCTCCCGGAAACGAGGCAGTTGCTCATCAAGGTTAGCGCCACCGCCTGTTGGATACCAGCCATCGCCATAACGGATCGCTCGGCGTGCCGCGTGGGGAAACGCTCCGCCGAGCAGGATTGGCGGATAGGGCTTCTGGGCCGGTTTGGGCCAGGTCTGCAACGAGGGGACCTTGACGATCTCGCCGCTATATTCCGCGGTCGACTTGGTCCAGATCTCCTTCATGGCTTCGATCTGCTCGCGCATCTTTTGCATGCGGGTTTCGAAAACGGTGCCGTGAGCTTCAACCTCCTCGACGTTCCAGCCACCACCGATACCGAACAGGAAGCGGCCGCCCGAAATCTGATCGATTGAAGCGACCGATTTGGCGGTCTGGATCGTATCGCGCTGGATCACCAGGCAGATCCCTGTAGCGACCTTGAGCCGTCTGGTCGCCGCCGCGGCAGCAGTCAACGTAACGAACGGATCCATGACATCGTAGTAGCGCTTGGGCAGTTCGCCGCCGCCGGGCGGAGGGGTGCGCCGTGGCACGGGAATGTGCGAGTGCTCCGCCGCCCATACCAAGTCAAAGCCCCGCTCTTCGAGCGCGACCGCGAGTTCAGCCGGTGAAATCGAATAGTCAGTGAAAAAGATCGACGCGCCAACGTCCATGACCTGTGCCTCCCTAAAGGCGATGCCGAATCATCCAGGGGCAACAAGCCCGGATTAAGGCTACTAGAGCGCGATTGGCCGTACTCCGCAATTGGACGACGAGCGACCCGGTGCCCTGAGATAGCAGGTCAAGGTCGCCGTATAGCCGCAGGGTGGCCCTTTGCGAGGTGGTCAGTGACGGTCGAGGAATATACAACGTTTGGATAGTGGACGAGGATCCTGGAGCGGCCGACGTTTCGCCCCAAGGTCATCCGGCATAGTTGCACGGGAGTAGACGATGCACGATTTGGTCATTCGCGGCGGACTGATTGTCGACGGCACCGGCTCGCCCGGCAAGCATGGCGATATCGCGGTGGACGATGGCACCATCACCGAGGTCGGCGGCAAAATCGGCCCGGGAGCGCGCGAGGTCGACGCGGACGGATTGCTCGTCACGCCTGGCTTCGTCGACATCCACACGCACTACGACGGTCAGGCGACCTGGGACCCGTATATTACGCCCTCGTCTTGGCACGGCGTCACTACGGTGATTTTCGGCAATTGCGGTGTCGGCTTTGCACCCGTTCGGAAAGGTGCCGCACCCTA
Source organism: uncultured Alphaproteobacteria bacterium (assembly GCA_963758415.1). Taxonomy (GTDB): domain Bacteria; phylum Pseudomonadota; class Alphaproteobacteria; order Acetobacterales; family Acetobacteraceae; genus Rhodopila. Next base: position 163,381 of record CAVWVL010000006.1, read on the forward strand.
TCTGATAAATCTGATGGAAGGCGTGGAGGACATTCCCGGGACGGTGCTGGCGGAAGGCGTCAAATTCGATTGGGAATCGTTCCCCGAATACCTCGACCGGCTCGAAGCCATGCCGCGCGTCGTCGATGTTGGCGCGCAAGTACCGCATGCGGCACTGCGCTTCTACGTGATGGGTGAGCGTGGCGCAGACCACGCGGCGCTGCCAACGCAAGCCGAGATCGATGAGATGGGCGTGTTGCTGGAGGACGCGCTGAAAGCCGGCGCGCTCGGCTTCACCACCTCGCGAACGATCAAGCACAAGACCGCGGACGGCCGCTCGGTGCCGAGCCTGTCTGCCCGCGAACCAGAGCTCTACGGGCTGGCCCTGGCGCTGAAACGCGCAGGCGCCGGCGTGCTTGAGGTCAACTCCGATTTTGGCCCCGGCGAGTTCGAGACAATGCGCTCAGCCGCCGAGGCCGCGGGCCGTCCGCTATCCTGCCTGCTCGTGCAGGTTAATGACGCGCCGGAGCGCTGGCGCGAGACGTTAGACGGTGTGCGCGCGGCCCGGAGAGCTGGCATGGCTGCGAACTGCCAGGTGGGATGCCGGCCGATTGGCGTTCTGATGGGCCTTGAGACCTCACGTCATCCATTCGACGAGCATCCGGCCTGGCGGGAACTGGCTGCGCTGTCGCCTGGGGACCGGCTGGCCCGGCTGCGACAAGACGCGGACTTGCGGGCGAGGCTGGTAGAGGGGGGGCCGTCGGAGCCAGTGTTGGCGATGCTGTCGCGAACCTTCCCGATCGGTCCGGCGCTGGACTACGAGCCCGATCCGTCGACCAGTATCGCCGCGCAGGGAATAGCGCAGGGAAAAAACCCGCTTCAGTTGGCGCTCGATCTGATGCTGGCGGAGGATGGCAAGGGCTTGCTGTTGAACACGTTCGAAAACTACAACGCCGGCAATCTCGACGTGGTGCGCGAGATGCTGCTCGACGACGCGACGGTGATGGGTGTGGCCGATGGCGGCGCGCATGTCGGCGTAATTTGCGACGCCAGTGCGCCCACTTTTTTGCTGAGCCATTGGGCGCGCGACCGCAAACGCGGCCCGGGCTTGCCGCTCGAGTTTCTGGTGAAGAAGCATACCGCCGATACCGCGGCCGCGTTCGGGCTCGGCGATCGAGGGGTGCTCGCCCCGGGCTTGCGCGCGGACATCGCGGTGATCGATTTCGAACGGTTGAAACTGACGAAGCCGGAAGTTGTCTACGACCTGCCCGCCGGTGGGCGACGGTTGATGCAGCGCGCGCACGGGTACCGTCATGTCTTTGTAAATGGCGTCGAAACGTTACGAGACGATGAGCATACCGGGCAGCTTCCAGGGCGCCTCGTGCGCGGTGCGCGGCTCCGCAGCTGAGGGCCAGCGCATCCCAATGCTGGCTAGGCGCTACGCCGTAACGAAGTCGCCGAAGCAATCCAGTAATGGTCTGGCATTTGCAAAGATCGTGCTTGTCGTTGAAACACGGGGTTAGGGCCTGAGCATGACTTTGGACGCCGCTCGCTGCCGCGCCAGTTCGAACCCCTCGAGGCCGCGGTCCAGCGGCAAACGGTGAGTGATCATCGGACGGAAGCGTTCCGGGTTCTGGCCAAGTGTGGTCAGGACTTTGTCCCAGGTGAAGCGGTCGCAGCCATGCGTCGCCCGCAACTGATGCCGGGCGCGCACGAAGTCTGTCAGCGGCAGCGACACGGGACCTGGATGAATGCCGGCCACCACAAGCACGCCGCCCGTGCGCAGGACGCCTAGCCCATCGACGATCGTCGGGGGATGCCCTGTAGCCTCGATGACGACATCCACCTTGTTCCCGCCCGTTGCCGCCATCACCAGGTCAAAGAGAGGCGCCTCGGCGACGTCCAGCAGGTCGTCAAACCCTAGCTGACGCATCACATCGAAGCGCGGTGTGTCAGCTCGCCCCGCTACCAGCACTCGTCCGGCCCCGGCTGCACGGGCAAACAGCGCGATGGCTTGTCCGATTGTGCCAGGCCCCATGACGAGCACCGTGTCACCCAGCCCGACCTCTCCGGTCAGCACAGCCTCGCAGCCCACGCCCAACGGCTCAGTTAGAGCGCCGAGTTCGGTATCCACGCCCTCTGGTAGCGGCAGGCAATTTTCCGCGGGCAGCGTGACGTAGCGCGCGAACCCACCATGGCTCGTGAGCCCGACGGTGCGCCGCCGCAGGCAGTTGCGCCGGTCATCACGCAGACAGTTGAGGCAACCACCACACGCGATGCCGGGCATAACGGTCACAGCGGTTCCCACCGGCAGTGCAACGCCGCCTCGAACGGCTTCGATCCGCCCAGCAAATTCATGGCCCATTGTCACCGGCAGGTGCGGCACCATGAAGTCGTAGCCATCTGTCCACTCATAAGCGTGGACATCCGAACCACAAATTCCGGCATTCTCGACGCGTACCACGACCTCGCCGTCACCAGGTCGCGGCGCGTCCGCCGCTTCCGCAAGGTCGAGGCCAAACCCCGCCTTCGTCTTCCGCAGTGTCAACACGGCCTGTCCCCCCTGTCCTGTCCATCTCAAACATTGTCGTCGGAAATCGCTGCTGGTTAGACGCCTTGCGTTCTGTTGTCAGGAGCCATCGACGTGCACCTTTTCCAACGCACCCCAATCGAACGCCACGCCATGCCCCGGCAGATGGGGCGCCAGCGCGTTGCCTTCGGCGATCTTGATCGGCCGCTCAATATACCGGTCCAAACCGAAACCATGCACCTCCAGGTAAGACCGGTTCGGCACCGCCGCGAGCAAGTGCACCGTGAGATCATGTGCCCCATGAGAGGTCAGCGGCAGGTTAAACGCTTCCGCCAGATGTGCGATCTTCATGAACACCGTGATACCACCGCAGTTCGTGACGTCCGGTTCCGGAAATGTCACGCCACCAGCCGAGATCATCTGCGTGAACTCATGCAGCGTATGGAGATTTTCACCGGTCGCGATCGGCACTCCACCATCGCGCACGATGCGCACGTGACCGGCGATATCATCCGGAATCGTTGGCTCCTCCAACCAGGTCAGATTACTGTCCCGGAACGCCCGCGCCGCTGTGATCGATTGATCCACGGACCAGCGCATATTCGCATCTGCCATCAGCGGGAAGTCGTCACCAAGATGCGCCCGCATTGCCCGCACTCGCTCCCTGTCCTCCGATAGCCGCGTTCGGCCAACCTTCATCTTGATTGCCCGGAAACCCTTGCCGAGATTGTCGTCGGTCTGCTTGAGCAGCGCATCAAGCGTGAAATCCAGGTCGATACCGCCGGCATAGCACGGCACTGCGGGATCAAACCCACCCAACATCCGCCACAGCGGCACGTTCAATCGCCGAGCCTTGAGGTCATGCAGGGCGATGTCGCAGGCCGAGACCGCGAGACTGACCGACCCGCCGCGGCCACCGTAATGCAGCTTCCACCACATCCGATGCCATAACGCCTCGATATCATCCGCCTCAGCGCCAATCAGCACCGGCTGCAACCCATGCTCGATCAGGTTTGCCGCCGCAATCCCCCCGGCACCTGTGGTATAGGTGTAGCCGACCCCCTCCGCCCCATCGCTGTCACGCAACCGGACCGTCACCAGTTCGAAATGGGTCATGATGCCGTGTGTCGAGTCTGACAACGGCACCGGAAGTTCAATACGATACAATGCCGTATCGACTGCAGTGATGCGCATGCGGGCCCTCCGTCGTGAGATTTTCATTACCCTGCCCGCCCGCGTGCTCCGCCGCATGGCCAGAGGTGCACCTTTGGCAAGCGGGCATTCCATTACAAGCCGCCGCACAAAACGGCAATCCGGCCGCCAGGTCGGAGAACAAGCTGCGCCGCCTTGTCATTGCTACCACTCCTGGACTTGGCCTTGACCAGATGATCACGCGGCATCCGGCCGATCGTTTCCACAACCGGCGCCCCCCACCGCCCGCTCAAAATGAAGCGGGCAGCCCAGCGGTCCAGGATCCAGGGGTCGGTTCTGATTTTGCACGCCGATCCCCCGGCTTGGGGGTCAAATTTGGACCCCGAAACACACCTCTATGCCCGCGCGCCGGCCGGCGTTCGCGCCGCGGTGGCTTCTCGCAGCACCGCAAGGCCGCGTGACAGCGATTGTTGCAGCAGCAACGAATCGACCCCGTAGGCATGGATACGGAATCCCTTGGCGGCATAATCGCGCGCCCAGGACTCATCGGCGGGCATGAAGCCGGCTGTCTTGCCGTGGCGCTCCGCCGCGGCGACGATCTTGTCCACCGCGGCGAGAAAATCGGGATGGGTGAACTGGCCGGGGATACCCATGAAGTTGGTCATGTCGAAGTGGCCAAGCCAGAGCACGTCGATACCGTCGATTGCGGCGATTTCGTCAACCGCCTCGGCGCCGCGCGGAGTTTCGATCTGTGCGATCACCAGGGTGCGGCGATTGGCCGCCGCGATCTTCTCCACCGGCGGGCCTGATGCGTAGTCGTCATGCGCCATGCCGAAGCCGGCGCCGCGCACGCCATGCGGCGGATAGCGCGTGAACGAGACGATGTCCTTCGCCTGAGCGACGGACTCCACCATGGGCACCATGATCCCCATCGCCCCGGCGTCCAGGCAGCGGGCGATGAAGTGGTACTGCGTTGTAGGCACACGCACCATGGGCACGATGTCCAGCCCCCGACAGGCCGCCATCTGCGCCTTGATCGTGTCGATGCCGGCGCCACTGTGTTCCATGTCATACAGCACGAACTCGGCGCCGGCAGCCGCTGCGATCTGCGCCATGCCTGGCGTGAAGAACTCGAACACCATGGTGCCAAAGGCCGAACCGCCATCCGCCAGACGGTGCTTTATCGGATTGTCGCGCATGTTTCCTCCCTCTTGCTCGCCGGCTTCACCCGGACTGCTTGGTCGTGCCGCGAAGCCGGTGCGGCGCCAACGCCGGAATCTTCTACTACGGAAACACCATCGTGTATTCGCAACCCAGGCGTCGGCAACTCGCCAGCGGCGATCCGACACATCCTCAAGATGCCCGCACATAGTGTCGGCGAGCTTCGGGTAATGCGCCGCGGCAGGGTGCTGGTGCCGCGGACGATGAACTCCTTCTGGCCCAAGTGGAATGGATCCGGTCTTCTGACGCTAGGTCATGATCTCAAGCCAGCATCCTGTCGAGCGCGTTCGCTCAGGACAACAAAATCCCTGTCGGCATCTCCGGCGGCAATAGCGGCAAGGAAGCGATCGCGGGCAATGGCAGCGTAAGGCAGTGGCACGTGATAGTCGTGCCCGGCCGCAAGGAACATTTCGGTATCCTTGAGGCCGAGCGTAACAGACGCCCCAGGATAATCGTAGGCTCGGTCGACCATCAGCTTTCCGTAGTTCCTATGGACTGGCGCGTTATAGAAACTGCCTGTCATGATCTCGAACATCGTGCGTGGATCGGTTCCGGCCTTTTCATTCAGCGCGAAGACTTCCGCCATCTGCTCGATCGTCGACATGATCATGAAGTTTAGAGAAAGCTTCACCAGGTTTGCCTGCACGGGATCGTCCCCCGCGACGAATACACGCTGTCCGAACGTTTTGAGCGCAGGCTCTATCCTAGACCGCAAATTCTCCGCGCCACCCACGATGACAAATAGCTCTCCAGCGATCGCCGCCGGCGGCCGGCCGAGCACATTCGCGGTGACATAGGCTTGGCCCCGTTCGGCATGCCCATCGCGCAAACGTCCGGCCTGGTCGAGTGACAGCGTACTGCAGCAGACATGGATTGTATCTGGCCCCATCGCGGTTGCGATCCCATCATCGCCGAAAGTCCCCGCCTGCGTCGTGGCGTCGTCGAAGAGCATCGAGAATACGATTTCAGCGTCCGTCGCGACGTCGGCCGGTGTCCGAGCGAAACGCGCGCCATCAGCAACCAGGTCGTCAGCCTTGCTCGCCGTCCGATTGAACAGAGTGATCTCATGCCCCGCATCGAGCAGACGACGCGCCATCGCATGGCCCATCGCGCCTAGTCCTAGAAAGCCGATCTTCATGGCGATTATCCTTCGAGGCAGATCCGCGGCAGCGCCTGCCGACACGGTGATTAACCAAGATATCTTGCAGACTTTCGCAGCGGTATGCACCGTGGTGAACGCGGCGCCAAGGTCGGCATGAAGAAGCGGGGCCCCAAGGGGCAGCTACATTGTCTATCCCATTAAACGAGCCCGGGTACAGCCAAGCGGCGGGCACAGCCTCAGCAAGCCGCATGCCCAATCGAGCTGTGACATCAAGCTGCGCCAGAGCGATGCCGCCGATAATTGTTATTACATTCCCAAAGATATGGCATTTGTCAGACAAAATCGGTGATGGATGTGGTAAGGTAAATTTTGCCAAGGCCCATGGAATTGGCTGCACGTATGGCATCTCGTCCACAAGGATTGTCTCGGTGAGAGACAATAGCCGCCGCCTGAGCGCCAAGTCCCTTAACTGCGAGGCGGCGCGACAGGTCGTCCGATTGCTGCTCAGCACTTGGGTTGGCGGACGAGGTGTCGGACCAAGCCGGTGGCGTGAACGTGCCACGGGCGACCTAGCCTGTGCTCGCCTGGGGCCAGAAGGCGACACATCCAGGCACGGCGCAGTGACGACGTCGGCACCGCGGCACTCGTAGTTGAAATGGCGCTCCTTTAAACGTGAGTTATCGCATGCGCAGGTGATTTCAGCGTTCACCATCGGCAAGTCGAAGGTCGTCAACCTTGCATCGAATTCGGCCGTCGCACCCGCTTCAACGGCGCGGGAAGACGACGCATGACGGGAAAGGACCGCCCTGGCCATGGTTCTCTCCAGGGCGGTTGATCGAGTACGTTAGTATGTCTCAGCAGTTTGCCGAAGTTGAGATCCGGCGGTGGAGGCCCCATCGCGCGCGCTGCCCAGCAACGCCCGCATATCCTCGCCGTTGATCCGCCACCACTCGTGCAGGATGCGGACATCCCAACCGATGCAGAAATGCTTCACGCCCATTTCCAAATAGGGCGCCGCCTGCTTGATGTCGCCGAGTTCCACCCGTGGGTGTAGCCCCATCTTAAGCGCTGTCTCGATGGTCCGACGTTCGGCCTTTATGACGTCAGGATGATTGCGCTGGCCGGTCAGGCCGAGGCTCATCGAATAGTCCGACGCGCCGAACTGCACCATGTCGAGGCCTTTAACTGACAGGATTGCGTCGAGGTCTTCGACGCATTCCCGCTTTTCGACCATCACGGCGATCACCACCTCGTCGAGCGCCGCCACGTAGGCAGGGGAGCCACCCTCGCGCACGGTACCCACGTCACGTCGCATACCGACGCCGAGCCGACCGCCGGAGCCAGGGGTCTCGGCACGCACCGCTGCCACGCACGCCTCCGCATCGGCGACCGTGCGCAGGTCAGCGAACAGCACGCTCTGGAAGCCGGAGCCGATCGCGCGCATCGCCTGATGGGTCCATTGGGTCTGTTCTATCTTGATCATGCCGCCAAGGTTCTTCAGTTCCAGGGCGCGACCCAGGTTGTCCAGGTCGTGCATGTGGAACGGGGCATACTCGGCCGTGAATTCAACATAGTCATAGTTGCCGGCGTCGCCGATGAGCTCCACCAGCGTCGGCCAACTGGACAGGAGGTGTGTCCCGAGAGAAGGCTGACCGTCCGTGAGCAGTGCGCGTAGGCGATTGTGACGCATGATCCGATTTCCTCTTTGGTAACGGTGTGGAGTGCGGGAAGCCACAGTAGAGCCGATCGGGTGACATCCGCCAATTTCAATCCGGGCAGCAAGGATTGGCCGGCGCTCCCGCTGCCTGCTCCCGGCTTTTGGGCTCGCACTTTGAGTGCCGCGAGAACAGCGTTGCTCACGCCGGCGCAAATCAACGGGATGTCGTTTTGACAAGCGAATAAGAGAGGGCAATATCGTTTGCCGGGGCAGCTAGAACTCGAACTCGGGCCCGTCAACGTACCGGAACAGCTCCAGCGCGTCCGCGCGCAAGGTAAAACCGAGGCCCGGCCTGTCCGGAGCGTGCACCATGCCATCCGGACGGATGTCGAATGGTTCGTTGAACAGATCCCACATCATCGGCATGTGGCCCTGCGTGACCTCGAGAATGTGGCAGTTGGCGGCCGCCATCGCGACATGAATGCTCGCCGCGAACAGGACCCCACTGCCCCAGGCGTGTGGCGCAAGACGCACACCATGCGCAGAGGTCAGCGCCGCAATGCGCCGGATCTCCGTCATGCCGCCCGCGCGGGCGACGTCTGGCTGCGCGATATCGAGGGCGCGCCGCTCGAGCAAGTCTTGAAAGTCGAACCGCGTGAACTCGCGCTCTCCAGAGGCAATGGGGATGGTCGTGGAACGGCGCACCTCCGCCTGACCCGCATGATCGTCCGGCGATACCGGCTCTTCGAACCACGCAATGTCGTAGGGCTCGAGCTCGCGTGCCAGCTTTATCGCGGTTGAGACCTCGAGCGAGCCGTGCGCGTCGACCATCAACTCGACGTTGGGTCCGAGCCCGCGCCGGGCTGCTTTCACCCGGCGCACGCAGTTGGGGATCGAGAATCCATCCCGGCCGACCACGCGCATCTTGGCGGCGGTGAAGCCTTTGGCCGCGTAGCCCGCAAGCTCCGCCTCGGCTTCGTCGCCTGGCGCCCAGCCGCCGCTGGCGTAGCCTCTTACCGAGCTGCGCACGGCGCCAAGTGCCTGATAGAGCGGAACCCCCAGAGCTTGCGCCTTGACGTCCCATACCGCGATGTCGACACCAGCGATCGCTTCCATGATGACACCTCGTCGCCGGCTCTCGTCTGCCTGCGTTACGCCGCGCTCGAGCGCCGGCTTCGCCCGCGAGCCGTTATACATTTTCTCGTAGATGCGCTCGGAGAACATGGGATCCTCGCCGACGCACTCCGCCGCCAGGTCGTGCTCGACAATGGCCACGACGATCGGCGGTGTGCCAAGAGCCGCGCCGATGCCAATCAACCCGCTATCGGTCTCGACGCGGATGAGTGTCGCGTCACTCTTGATTTTTGTTCCGAGGTCGGTGCGGTGACGTTTTTCCAACGGAACCGGTGCGGACATCGGAATGGCGGATACCCGGACGATTTTCATGGACTTGTTTTCCCTTACCGATGGCTCGTATCCAGTGGCGATGCTCAATATTCCTCATATGGAGCGCCTGGAATATCCTACGTCTGTTTTCCTCCACCCACAGCGGGTCGCTGAGTGAAGTTCGAGGGCCTGGATCGTTCGGCCGGCCGAACTGTCAAAAGCAAACCGCCATGCTAAGCACTTCGTGCCAGCCGACCACGTTCTTGCAAGCGGCGCCACCCATGACGATAGCCGCCCCCTATCGTAGGATGAATGTTCGTGGCAGCGAGCGTGCAGGTCCGCTTCAACTATGGGCGCTCCGCGGAGCGTTGACAGTCAACCGCCGAAGCGGGTTCAGTATCTGGATCTGGCTACGGAGCCGTAGCCAGTCGAAAACCGCACTCGGCAATAAATCAAGAGACAGGAGGCTTGCTATGACAACCAGGGCTCCGTTCTTAAAGACGCGTTACAGCGGTTACCATCATCGGCACATCCCGCCGGAGGACAACGAACTCACTCATATCGGCCCCGACACGCCCTGCGGCGAGTACATGCGCCGGTTCTGGCAGCCGATCTGCTACACGGACGAACTGAAAGACCTGCCTGTGGCGGTCAAAATCCTCGGCGAGGAACTGGTCGTGTTTCGCGACGGCAGCGGCGCGATAGGTCTCCTGGAGCGTCACTGCCCGCACCGTGGCACCTCGCTCGAATTCGGCCTGGTCGGGGCGAAAGGGATACGCTGCTGCTACCATGGCTGGCTGTTCGACGTCGACGGTGCGATCCTCGAGACGCCCGGCGAGCCGGCAACCAGCACGCTCAAGGATCGGCTCTGCCACGGCGCCTACCCAGTGCATCAGGCGCACGGCATCGTCTTCGCCTACATGGGGCCGCCCGATCAGATGCCGGCATTTCCCACCTATGACAGCTTCAAACGGCCGGGCTATCGGATGATCCCCGGACAGAAGTATTTCTATCCGTGCAACTGGCTACAGATACTCGAAAACACGATGGATGCGGTCCACACCGCGTTCCTCCACACGATCGTCAGCGGCGCGGTATTCACCGACGAATTCGGCGTGTTGCCGGAATTGGAGTTTGCCGAGACGCCTGTCGGCATCATCTACATCGCCACCAGGCGGGTCGGCGACAACATCTGGGCCCGCATGGTCGAGAACGTGCTGCCCAATCTGCAGCAGGTGGCGCCTATTTGGGAAACTGGCCACGAGCCACATCCATTCAGCGGCCCGATGATGAGCCGCTGGATCGTGCCGCTCGACGACACCAACACGATGCTGATCGAATTGCGCCACGTCAGCGAGACGGAAGGCGTCACCACGCCGGCCTGGTGGGCTGACCGCGGCATCATGTTGCCCGGCCAGCTTGGCGCCGACACCTACGAGGAAAGTCAGCGCCGGCCAGGCGACTTCGAGGCCCAGGTCTCGCAGCGGCCGGTTGCCGTCCATGGCCTCGAACATCTCGGCACGACTGATCGCGGGATCACGATGTTTCGCAATCAGATCCGCCACGGTATTCGAGCAGTTAGGGCCGGTAGCGACCCTGTTGGGCTGTTTCGCGATAGCCGGGCGGTGATCCCGACCTATTGCAATGACACGGTCGTGCGCGTGCCAGCGGCGAAAACGCCGGAGCTGGAAAAGGAGCTGCTCCGTGAGACCGGGCGACGGCTGGCTCGAAGCTACATCGAGACACCGCCACTGATGGCGGCCGCCGAATAGCCATCGCCGGGATTGCCAAGTTAACCATGGCTCGCGTCTGGGCGAGGCTGGTGGGATGAGAATACAACCTGCCGCCTCGTTATCGCCGACATGGCTTCCCGGCTGAAATCATTTGTTGCTGTAATGGTTGTTTCACGTTTGGCGCCGACGAACCTTGCGAAGTCGTTTCGGACGAAATCGATCCGTCGCATCAATACTCCCGTGAGGCAACCGCGCCCACGCTAGCAATGAAATGATCCGCTTATCCGCTTGCCTTCCGGGTCGAACTTGCAAACCACTGAACATCACTGCACGCACCTTGAACTGCTGGCCCGGCCGGGGTGCGGGTACGGTGTGAGGTGGTCCCTTGTGCCGCAACTTGATCGAGCGGAGCGAGAAGGCGCATACCGGCAAGGTCGCAGTTAGACGACGACTCCATAATCCGCCAGTTCAGGCCGCATCGCTTCGAGCACGAAGTCGACGAACGCACCTGGCGCGTCCAGATAGAACTCCCGATCCGAGTAGCTACCGACGATAGCTTCCATGCCACGCGCTTTGGCCCACGCGGCTAGGTCTTCCAGATCGGCCCTCGGTGTTTCGCTCAGGAAAGACACTTGCGATCGGAGTTTGTCGGCATCGCGGTTCGCCGTCTCGCTAAGACTGAACTGCAGGTCCACGTTGGCGCCGGGCTGGCGGAGCCAGATCGACCGTTCGGTCCGGCGAAGCTCGACGAACTCAAGCTTAACCTTCAGCATCTCGACGACAGTCTCGAAGTATCTCGGGTCGAGTCGGTTGGCGACGTGGTTAAACTTCATGCCGATGCCTCTGCCAGGTGAAAAGGAGGATGCAGTACTTCCGAGGTCGGAACAACCCGGACAATTTCAGTCTGGCCTAACACCGATCAACGGCGATCGACGAAAAATTGTCAATCCGGCATCACCCCTCAATTTTTACGCGCGGAAGGCAGGCGTGACCATCACCCAGGCCGGCGCTCACGTCCCCTACGTTGTGGAGGCCTGGGCCGCATGCTCTCGCTCTATCGGATCGCCAGCGACGGCGGCCAAAAGCTGCCGGCGAACGCTCGCCAGATCATTTGTGCCGCTCGCCCGGCGACCCTGCGCTTGACCGGAAACGAATTGTTTGAGCTCGCGGACCCAGATCTTCGACCGGCCCGGAGCGTTGATGTCCGGTTTCGGAATGAGGAGATCAAGGGGCCTCATTGTGGATCGGCGGAAAATGCATGATCCTCGTTACCTGGAAAAAGACCAAGCCGGGGAATCTCGGCGAAGGACGCACCGGGGGGATTAAAATGAACACAAGACGCACTCTGATCGCCACGTCAGCCGCGGCAGCCCTGTTTGCCGCCACCACCGCCACCGCTCTCGCCGATGACTTCGAACTCGCGATGGTCATCAAGGAGACAACCAATCCATACTACAACGCGACGCTGTCGGGCGCGCGGATCGCCGCCGGCGAGATCGGCGGCACGGCGAAAAACTACGGCCCGACGCAGTCGAGCCCGCAGGCGCAGATCGACATCATCAACAATCTTGCCGACCGGCACATCCCGGCCATCGCGGTGGCGCCCAGTGATCCTAAGGCGGTGGTTCAGGCGATGAAGCGTGCCGCGAAGCTAGGGGCCAAGGTCATCACCTACGACGCCGACTCCGAGCCCGACGCTCGGCCGTTCCTGGTCAATCAGGCGACGCTGGAGTCGGTTGGCAAGTTCGGCGCCGACGGGCTGGTGCAGATCATGGGCGATAAGGGCAAGGTCGCCATCGTCTCGGCGCAACCGACGGCGGCCAACCAGAACGCCTGGATCGCGGCCTTCCGCAACGAGATCAAGCAGCATCCCGGCATCGAGATCGTCGACGAGGTGTACGGCTACGACAATGAGCAGAAGGCATACGATGCCACGATCGCGCTGACCACAAAGTATCCCGATCTCAGCGGCATCTACGCGCCGACCTGTCCCGGCCTGCCGGCGGTCGCGCGGGCGCTGGAGGCAGTGAACAAGGGGCACGGTGCCGTCAAGGTCTCCGGCCTTTGCGTCCCCAGCATCACAACGAAATACATGCTCGACGGCACTATCGGATGGTTCCATCTGTGGGATCCGATACGTCTCGGCTACGTGACCTACTACGCCGCCAAGTATTTCGCCGAGGGCAAGATCAAGGGCGAGCCGGGCGACAGCTTCACCATCGACAAGGGCAAGTGGCCCGGCACCTATACGATCCTGCCGAGCCATGAAATCATCACCGGCGAGCCGCTGCGTTTCACCGCGGAGAACGTGAAGGACTTTCAATTCTGATGCCAGCCCGGCTGGCGGGGCAATTCTGATGCCAGCCCGGCCGGCGGGGCAATTCTGATGCCAGCCTGGCTGGCGAGGTCATCCAGCCTCGCCCGTCCGCTGTGAGCCACGCCAAAGCCGCATCCGGCGACGCTATGCCGACCATTGAAATGCGCGGCGTCGCCAAGCGATTCGGGTCGGTCGAGGTGCTGACAGACATCGGTCTCGCGCTGTACGGCGGGCGGATCCACTCGCTCGCGGGTGAGAACGGCGCCGGCAAGAGCACGCTGGTTAAGATTCTTGCCGGTATCTATCGGCCTGACAGCGGCGAAATCCTGCTCGACGGCCAGCCGCTCACGATGCATGGCGCCGCTGATGCGCGACGCCACGGGATCGCGGTCATCCATCAGCATCCGGCCATGTTTCCCGACCTGTCGGTGGCCGAGAACATCTTCGTCGGCCGTCAGCCCCGCCGAGGCATCCGCATCGACTGGGCCGCGATGCAGGCCACCGCCGAGGAATTGCTGCAGCGCCTGCGCATGCGGATAGACGTCCGCCTGCCGGTGAAGGCTATCAGCGTCGCCGAACGGCAGGCGATCGAGATCGTCAGGGCGCTGTCGCTGGATGCACGCGTGTTGATAATGGACGAGCCGACCTCGACAATCTCGGCCCGCGAAATCGACCGGCTGTTCGAGATCGTGCGGCGGCTGAAACAACAGGGCATCGCAATCCTGTTCATCAGTCACTTCATCGATGAACTGCTCGGCCTTGGCGACGACGTCACGATCCTGCGCTCCGGGCGCAGGGTCATCTCGTGCCCGTCGGCCACGCTGACCCCGGAGCAGACGGTGCGCCACATGATCGGCAGCGAACCCAGTGCGCTGTTCCCGAAAGAGGTGGGGACGATCGGCACGCCGGTGCTGGGCGCGCGCCACCTGTCCGGCGCTGGTTTCGTCGATGATGTGAGCTTCGACCTCAAGGAGGGCGAGATTCTGGGCCTGTTCGGGTTGGTCGGCGCCGGCCGTTCCGAAGTGGCGCAGATGCTGTTCGGCATCACGCCGCCGGCCCGCGGCGATATCCTGATCGACGGCACACCCGTGACACCGCGTTCGCCGCGCGATGCGATGCGGCTGGGCATCTCGCTGTTGCCCGAGGACCGGCACCAGCAGGGCCTCGTGCTGCAGTTTCCGATCCGCGCCAACGAGACATTGCCGATCCTGTGGCGGCTGGCGGACCGCTTCGGCCTGGTGAAGCGGTCGAAGGAGGCGAGTGTGGCGCGCGACTTCACCGGACAGATGCGCGTTGTCGCCCGCGGCATCGAGCAACTGACCTCGACACTGTCGGGGGGCAACCAACAGAAAGTGCTGCTGGCAAAGTGGCTGATCCCGGCGCCCCGCGTGCTGATCCTGGACCAGCCGACGCGCGGCATCGACATCGGCGCCAAGGCCGAGATCCATCGCATCGTCTCGCATCTCGCGGCGCAGGGCATGGCTATCATCCTGATCAGCGACGACGCGCCCGAGGTGATCGCGATGGCGGACCGGATACTCGTTCTGCGTACCGGACGGCTGGTCGCGGAGTTCGGACGCGATGCTTTCGACCAGCAGGCGCTCATGCTGGCCGCGGCGCATGCCACGCGCGAACCTGCCGCGCTGACCGGAGCGGCGGCACTGTGAGCCGGCTGATGCGCATTCGGGAACTCGGCCTGGTCGCCGCGCTTCTGGTGATCTGTGCCGGCGTCGCGCTGCGCGAGCCGCGCTTTCTCAACGGCGGGAACCTCGAACAGGTCGGACTGTCCGCGACATTGGTCTGCATCGTCGCGCTCGGTGAGGCGCTGGTCATCATCACCCGCCAGATCGATCTTTCCGTTGGCGCAATGGTCGCCGCCAGTGCCTTTGTCTCCGCCGCCTGGCTGGAGGCCAACCCCGACGGCAGCATCGCGATCGTGTTCGCGATTGGCATCGGCGCGGGTGTGGTGATGGGGATCGGCAATGCGCTGCTGGTGGTGGCGGCACGCATCCCGGCGATCGTCGCCACGCTCGGCACGCTGGCGATCTACCGCGGCGCGGTCATCATCATCGCGGGAGGTCGGCAGATCTCGGCAACCGTGCTGCCGGACAGTTACCAGGCGATCGCACAGATGCATGCCGGTGGCGTGTCGCTGCTGGTCTGGGTCGCCCTGCTGCTCACCATCACCTTTGGCTGGGTCGCTCGCTTCACGCGCACCGGGCGCAACCTGTATGCGCTTGGCAGCAGCCCCGAGAGCGCGCGGATCACCGGCATCAACGAAGCCTTGCATCTCGCCCTCGTGTTCATCGTCTGCGGCGGGCTCTGCGGTTTCGTCGGCGTGCTGTGGGGTGCGCGCTTCGGCACGGTGGATGCGGTGCTGGCGCCTGACCTGCACTTGCAGGCAATCTCGGCGGTGGTGGTCGGCGGCGTCAGCATCTTCGGCGGCAGCGGCTCGGTCTATGGCGCGGCGCTCGGCGCGGTGATCTTCGCGGTGCTGCAGAATGGCGTCCAACTGCTCGGCATCAACCAGTTCTGGCTGCAGGCGGTGACCGGGGCGGCAATCCTGGGCACCGTGATATTCTATTCCCTGCTCACCCGCCGGGCGGAGCGGGCGGAACGTGAGGCGCGACGCCAGCCTGCCGGGCTCGGCCCTGCCACGCGGCTGGGGGCAAGACAATGAGAAAGCTGAGCCCATACCTCGCGCGATGGGAGGCGTTCCTGGTGCTGGTGCTGGTCATCACCCTCGTCCTGGGTGCCGGCAATTCGAGATACTTCCTCACCGCCTCTAACCTTTCCATCGCGGTCGCCGGTGTCATGCCGGCTGCCATCGTGGCGTTGAGCATGACGCTGGTGATCGTCTGCGGTGAGATCGACATATCGGTTGGCTCCATCGTCGGGCTGTGCGCGGCAACGATCGCGGTGTGCCGGGAACAGAACCTCTCCATCGAAATATCCATGCTGGCGAGCCTGGTCGTGGGCACACTGGCCGGCGCGCTGAACG
This sequence comes from uncultured Alphaproteobacteria bacterium, assembly GCA_963758415.1. Taxonomy (GTDB): domain Bacteria; phylum Pseudomonadota; class Alphaproteobacteria; order Acetobacterales; family Acetobacteraceae; genus Rhodopila. The sequence goes on from CAVWVL010000006.1 coordinate 179,459, forward strand.
GCGCAATTATCGCCTTCATCGGCCTACCGTCGCTGGTCGTCACAATCGGCACCCTCGCACTCGATCGCGGTATCGCGCAGATCATGCTGAAGGAGCGCGGCGTCACCGGCTTCCCCGATTGGTACCAGGAAATCGGCTTCGGCAATGTCGGCAACACGCCGATCCCCTGGAGCGCGGTGATCTTCCTGGCGTTCTTCACCGTTTTCGCTGTGTTCCTGCATGCCGGTTACCGCGGACGCACCCTGTTCGCCATTGGCAACAACCGTGAAGCCACCCGTTTCTCCGGCATCGACGTGAAGCGCGCGGTGTTCGGCGTATTCGTCACGTCAGGCCTGATGTGCTCGGTCGCGGCCGTGGTGCTGACCTCCTACCTGTCGAGCGCCCGTTCCGATACCGCCATCGGACTGGAGTTACCGGTGATCACGGCGGTGGTGCTCGGCGGCGTCGATATCTTCGGCGGCAGCGGCACGCTCGGGGGCGTGCTGGTGGCGGTGTTCGTGCTCGCGTTCGTGCAAAACGCCCTGGGCCTGGCCGGCGTCGCCCCCGAGGAGCAGCAGATAGTGACCGGCTTCGTACTTGTGACGACGCTCGTGGCTTTCGGTGCCGCGAAGGCCCTCGGTGTCAGGGCGGCGCGCGGCCGCTCGAGCGCATCGTCGAAATAGAGAGATGTTCGCCCCCTTTACCTATTCCCGTGCTGCCTAGCCCCAGCCAAACCCGACGGGAGCTGTCACGTCCGACGACGGCGACCAGGCGGCTGGAGACGGGGCAGGCTGTTCTGGTGCGGCGACCGCCTGGACATAGTCCGCCGTTGCGGCTGCGACAGAGTCAGCAAAGCTCGGATGCGAGTTTGCCAGAACCGCGGCAAGAGCAACTGCAGGGAGAGCAAAACGGAACATGTGAGTTCTCCAGTTGGCAAATGCCGGAAGCGGCTTTGTGCTGACGACCGGAGAGTGCCCCGAGTGCCGGGCAATATCGCTGAAGCGTTTCACACCATGAGCATGCGTTTCGCCCGTCTGCGGCTTGGTCTGTGCCCGTTGATCGGGCTGTCTCAGCCCCCTGAGGCGCGCCAAGACGGCCAAGAGGCCCGGCGCGGAGCAACCTGCATGCCTCCCTGCGCGAGCGGCTCGGTGAGCAAGGTGTGCAAGCACTGCGATGGACAGCGCCCTCTGGCCCATCATCGACAACTTCAAGCGGGCGCTGAAACTTGCCTGAGACGAAACAACTGATGCGAAACTCGACAAGCTCGAAGCGTTGATCGTTACGCACTATGACCGCCCGCTGGCAGACGTCCGGTTCGTTGCCGCCATCCTGTCCATCCCATACGAGGCGCGCTACGGCGCCCTGCCGATGACGCCGCAGAGGCACAAGGATGAGACGCTGCGGATGTTGGTCGACACCGTGGAGGCGGCCGCCCGACAGGAGCCCACCCCTGGAGGTGCTGAATCCGCTGATCGACCGGGTGAGAACCGTGCCGCTGCTGGTCGTGCTGACCCACCGGCCGAAGTTGGTCGCAACAGAGCCACGTTGGCGCCTGAACCTGTCCAAACTGACCCGGGCGCAGAGTGCCGCGATGATCTCCGGGCTTTCGGGTGGCAAGGCGCTCCCGGCGACACTCCGAGAACTCGCTGATGGCACGACTGGATCGTTTCATGCCGGTGAAGGAGATCGCCCAGATCGGAAACAGCGATTGGCAGCGAGTTCAGCTACGAGCTGATCGCCGCGGTCGCCCCAATGCCGCAGGCCCAACTCGATGATTCACCGTTGCAACTGTGCGAGTCGGGACTTGCCTTCCGTTGCGGCACGACGCCCGCTGCGACCTACACCTTCAAGCACCGCGCTGGTGCAGGATGCAGCCCTACGGTTCCTCGCTCAAGAGCCGCGGCCTGGAATTGCACGCCACGATGCCCGCGTCATTGAGACTCGCTTTTGGAACATCGAGATCACTGAACCCGAAGTGCCGGCGCATCATCTCACTGCCGCCGGCCTTGCCGCGGCCGCCATACCGCTTTGGAGGACCGCCGGCGAGTTGGCGCTGAAGCGCATTCACCTCAATCGGGGGCTCGACCTTGTTCCTACCTTGTCTTGTTCATCGGGACGAGACGCCAGCCAACTGGGGCTGGGCATCCGCCTTGGCCCTGCGTGGACAGCGCTTAAAGGTCCCGCGTACATCAACCAGCCTGGGTCGACACCATGGATTTGCTGGAGGCAAAGTCCCTGCTTGCCGAACTGCGGTAGTCAACGGACAGACGCTGTTTACAGCAAGGGCCAATTCCCGACTGAGTTGCGAATATAACTGTGTCATTTCTCGGTCCTGCTTGGCGATGTGCCGAGCGACCGCGGCGGGGAGCTGCGCGGCCTCGCAGTTCGCTGGTGGTGCGTTCCGCAGCAGTCTTGGCGGCTTTCAATCGCATTGACTTTGTCGTTAATCAATTTGATATTTGTTACGGACAGGCCTTGGGCTCGCAGGGTGATGCCTTACCCCGACCCGACCAGGTGGACGACGCGGACTGGCTGGAAACGCTCGGCCTTGAACAGTACGAGGCGGCATTCGACGAGAATGCCTCAGCGGGCGATCGACAAACTTTAAAGGAGGGAAACGTCCCATGCAAAACATCTCTCGTGCGGGCGCTGTTGCGGCCGCCTTGTTTGCCTCGTGGTGGGTAAGCACAGAGCGTGCCCACGCCGAAACCTGCGAGAGTTTATCGGGAAGGTCGTTCGGAAACGCCACAGTCACAGCGGCAAATGCGGTTGCTCCGCCGTTCACGATCAAAGATGAAAGTATGGACCAGCAGATAACTGTTGCGGTTCCGTTCTGCCGTGCGCAAGGGACGATCAAGCCGAGTCCGGACTCTGATATTCGTTTCGAGGTCTGGCTTCCACAGGATTCGGCGTGGAACGGCAAGTATGAGGGCGTCGGCAACGGCGGCTTTGCGGGGTCCATCTCCTACCACGCCATGGCTTGGGCTGTTGAGGCGGGATACGCGGCATCCGGCACCGATACCGGCCATGTCGCTCCCTACAACGACGCCGGTTGGGCTCGAGGTCATCCAGAAAAGATTGTTGACTGGGCGTGGCGGGCGATCCACGAGACAGCAGGCCGGTCCAAGGCAATTGTGCAAACCTATTATGGTCGTTCGCCAGCGCACGCGTATTTCAGCGGATGCTCGAATGGCGGAAGAGAAGCGCTGATGGAAGCACAGCGATTCCCTGAGGACTATGACGGCATCGTTGCGGGCGCCCCGGCCAACTATTTGAACAGACTGGTGGCCAGCTTTGTCTGGAACGAGCAGGCAATGAGGGCCGAACCGGGCAGTGCGCTGCCGACAAAGAAGCTGCCTGCCATCACCGCTGCCGTACTCGCCGCCTGCCACGGTGAAGATGACATGCTCTCTGATCCCAGCCAGTGCGGTTTCGACCCGTCGGTGCTAACTTGCAGGGGTGTCGAAAACGATAGCTGTTTGACCGGCGCGCAGGTGACCACGCTCAAAAAGATCTACTCTGGAACCCGCAATGCCGCTGGGGAATTACTGTTTTCTGGGTACCAACCCGGCAGTGAGGCAAGTTGGAACATCTCGATGACAGGCGACGGCGCCAATCCGGGAGAAGGCTCTGATCAGCTTGCGTTCGGCCGTGGCTTCTTTGGCGACATGGTATTGGGCAGGGCCGACTGGGATATCCGGACCATGAACTTCGACGACGACCTCAAGCGTGCGGAAGTGAAAACGGCGCAGACAGTGGACGCCTCCAATCCGGATCTCGGACGGTTCAAGGCGACAGGCGGCAAGCTCATTCAATACCATGGCTGGAACGACTCCATGATTCCTGTCCCCAGTTCAATCCAGTACTACGAAGAGGTCGCGAGTAAGATGGGGGGCGTGCCGCAAGTTCAATCATTTTATCGCTTGTTCATGGCGCCAGGCATGGAGCATTGCGGCGGCGGCGTGGGCCCCAGTGCTGTCGGCGGTGCATTTAACATGCCTCCGCCCAAGCATGACGCAGAACATGATGTGGTCACCGCCCTCGCGCGTTGGGTGGAAGACGGTGTGCCGCCGGCCAAGATAGTGGCCACCAAATACCAGGACGATGACCCGGGCAAAGGAATTGTGATGCAGCGGCCTTGGTGCCCGTACCCAGCTATTGCCCGTTACTCTGGGTCGGGTCCGAGGAGCGAGGCGGGCAGCTTTCAGTGCACCGCCCCAGCTTCTAATAACCAGTAAACAGGAGGGCCAGGCTCGGCACGCCGTGGCCGCGTAGGGGGCGGCGTGCTGTGTCTGGGCGGCACGCCCTTTGCGACCCAACGTAATTGATGCCAATCGTGGCGGCCCGTCGGTGAACACCAGCGTCACCGTCGGGGGTAACAGATCCTCAGGGGGTTCAGCAACCCAGCACCTCATACTGTGGCGGGTCCCACCGGCGACGGCCGACGCCGGTTTCTGGTCTCTCAACCAAGGGGACGGCAGGGCCCAGCTTCCCGGATAGCGAGCAGGCTCAGCCTTCGACCGCTCGGCCCACGAGCAGCCAAGGATTTGGCGCATGGCGCGCCCATCCCGCTTCGGCGACAAGCAGATCCAAGCCTAGCGTCGCGAGGTCATCCGAGAACGGGTCCAGCTTCAAGTCACGAACCTGATACAGCATCTTTGCGTAGGTGTGACATTCGTTGCAGGTCTCTGCCTTGACCATTCCCGAATCGCCCTCGATCCCCTGGAGCGACAGTGAGCGCGTCTCGCCGCACGTGATGCACACGGCTCGCACGTGATTCCAGGCGGTGGAACAAAGCGAGCAATGCAGATACCGGCTCCCCGGCGTTTGACCCCTCGCGGTTACGACACCCGAGACCGGCGTCGAGCCGCAACAAGGGCACAATCCGCGTTGAGGGAGCAACCGCAGGGAAGCCACTGGCAGACCCGCGGCCGATCCGGTGAAGTACACCTGCAGCGCGGCCACCACGTATAGCGCGGCACCCGCATCACCAGCGGCCAGACCACGAGAGAGAAAGCTGTCGGCCAATGCTTCGATCGCGTCGGCGTCGCGGCCGCGCAAGGCTGTGATGATCGCCCGCGCCGGTTCTGGCATCCCCGGGCCGTCAACCGCGTCGAGCAGCAGGGCGAGGCCAGCGCGCCACCCTGGATCGCGACCATGCCACTCCGCGGCGAGTGGCGGTCTGCGCTCATCGACCGCTTGCTCCACCACGCCTCGCTCCAGGTCGGCCCGAGGCCCGAGCGTCGTGGCAACGACATGCTGCGCCTGGGCAAGCTGAGCCATGCACTGCAGCCATTCCGCCATCGGGTGACCAATGGACAGCGCCTGCAGCCGCATCGCGGTGCCGGCGAACCTTGTGGCGGGGTCAGGCAGCAGCAAAGCCGCCGGTGCTTTCACGCCGCCGGACGCGTCACCCGTCCACTTGCCGGTTGGCGCGACTTGACCCTGCCTCACAGTCTTGCCCTCAACCCCGCGGCCGCGGCCCAGGTGAATTTGTCGCCGCCAGGCTCCGCAGCCATTTACGGTGATGTCGCCAAGCCCAGCCGGGCGTCACGTAACCCTGCGTCATCGCCCGGACCGAGCCTCTTACCCAGATCGCGGCATACACGTGGATGATCCAGATTATGATGGCCGCTATGGCCGCCAGGCTGTGGATCAGAACGGCGATCCGCTGCTGCTCGATCGTCGTGTAGGGGGAGAAATAGACGTCCCAGATCACGATGCCGGTTGCAAACAGGACCGGGACGAGAAGCGCCATCGACCAGAAGACGAACTTCTGTCCGGCATTGAAACGAGGAACCTCCGGAACCCCTTCCTCCTCGTTGGCGAGCACCCGGCGGATCGCGGCCATCCAGGCAACATCCACCCGGCTCCACAGGTTGTCGCGCCAGAACTGGACGATCAGTCCGGCGTAGCTGACCAGCAGCAAGCAGCCGATCCAGGGGTGCACCGCCCGCGTCCATTCACCGCCGCCAAACAGCGACGAAAGGAAGAAGAGCAGCGGATGGAACATCGAAAGACCCGACAGCAGCAGCAGCACAAAGCAGCCACCGGTGATCCAGTGGTTGATCCGTGCCGCGGTCGTGTTGCGGATCAGCTTTTCGCCGCCGGCATTACTCATTGCGGTTTGTCCGCCGCATGCAGCAGCCTGCGCGCCGCCGCTTCGTCCTCGGGCTGCACCTCGTTCGGGCCGGCCACGACCCAGTGGAGAAAGCCGGCGACCGCGGTGGCGGCGATGCCGGCCAGGGCCAGCGGCTTCAGCAGACCTTTCCAGACGCCGATGAAGGCACTGATCCGCGGATTGTTCGGCAGGCCCGCATATATCGACGGCTGGTCGGCATGGTGCAGCACGTACATCACATGCGTGCCGCTGACGCCCGGCGGGTCATAAAGTCCCGCGTTGGCAAAGCCGCGCTCCTTCAGGTCTGTGATCCGTTCGCCAGCCCAATTCGTCATATCGGCTTTGGAACCGAACATGATCGCCCCGGTCGGGCATGCCTTGACGCAGGCCGGCTCCAGCCCGACCTCGACCCGGTCCGAACACAGCGTGCACTTGTAGGACTTATGGTCGACCGGATTGATCCGAGGAATGTCGAACGGGCACCCCTTCACGCAATAGCCGCAGCCGATGCAGTTCTCGCTGATGAAGTCGACGATGCCGTTGGCGTATTGCACGATCGCACCGGGGGCCGGGCATGCCTTCAGGCAGCCCGGGTCCTCGCAGTGCATGCAGCCGTCCTTGCGGATCAGCCATTCAAGGTTGCCCTTCTCGTCCTCCCATTCGGTGAACCGCATCAGCGTCCAGACATGCGGACCCAGGTCCATGGGATTGTCATACGAGCCTTCAAAGTGACCGATCTCCGGCCGCAGATCGTTCCACTCCATGCAGGCGGACTGACACGCCTTGCAGCCGATGCAGCGGCTGACGTCGATCAGCTTGGCCACCTCCTGCTCATGCGCGCGGGCCGACGGCGGGGTCATCGTCGTTGCCGATCGGCGGATGTAGTCCTGGGACTGCAGGTCAGCCATCGCTCGCTCCTTCAGGCCACCGATGGACTGGTTGGCTCGACGTTGACCAGGAACGCCTTGAACTCCGGTGTCTGGGTGTTGGCGTCGCCGACCGAGGGGGTCAGCGTGTTGGCGCCGTAGCCCTTGCGCGCCTGACCGGTGAACCCCCAGTGCAACGGCACGCCAATGACATGCGTCGGCTTGCCGTCCACGGTCAGCGGGCGGATGCGCTTGGTCACATACGCCTTGCAGACGATCACCCCACGCTTGGAGGTCAGACGCACCCAGCCGCCCTGGGCGATTCCCTTCTCCTTCGCCAGGACCTCGCCAATCTCGATGAACTCCTCAGGCTGCAGGATCGCGTTGATCAGCGCGTGTTTGGTCCAGAAATGGAAATGCTCGGTCAGCCGATAGGTGGTCGCCACATACGGGAAGTCCGGCGCGGTGCCGAACGCCGCCCTGTCGTCGGCGAACACGCGCGCCGCCGGGTTCGACTGCACTTTTGGATGCAGCACGTTCGACCGCCGGGGATTCGAATGGCTCGTAATGCTCGGGGAAGGGTCCCTCAGCCATCTGGTTGCGGGCGAACAGCCTCCCGAGCCCTTCGTCGTTCATGATGAACGGGCCCACCCCATCGGACGGCTTGGCGCCCGGTGCATAGTCGGGCACGTCGATGCCGACCCAGCGACTGCCGTTCCACTCGATGATCGGCTTGTCGGGGTTCCAGGCGCGCCCGGCCGGATCAGCGCTGGCCCGATTGTAGAGAATGCGCCGGTTGGCTGGCCACGCCCACGCCCAGTTTGGGGCGACACCCTGCTCGCGCGGGTCGGTCGCGTCACGGCGGGCCATCTGATTGCCCTTCTCCGTGTAGCTGCCCGAGAAGATCCAACAGCCCGAGGCGGTCGTGCCGTCATTGCGCAACTGGGCGAACCCATCCAGCAACTGGCCCGCGCGCAGCGTCACCGCGCCCGACGCGTCCTTGATATCCGCCAGTGCTCGCCCGTTCATGTCCTTCGCCAGTTCTTCCGGGTCCGGGTCGACAGGATCAGTGTAAGCCCAGGTCAGGTTCAGGATCGGATCGGGGAACGCCCCGCCGTCCTTGCGATACATCTCCCGCATCCGGTGGAAGATTTGCGACATGATCCATATGTCACTCCGCGCTTCGCCTGGCGGATCGGCTGCCTTCCAGTGCCATTGCAGCCAGCGAGCGGAGTTGACCAGCGAGCCGTCCTCCTCGGCGAAGCAGGTCGTCGGCAACTGAAACACCTCGGTCTGGATGCTGGCCGGGTCCGACGGGTTCTGCGGACCGAAATCCTCCCAGAACCGTGCCGTCTCGGTATCCAGCGGATCCATCACGACGAGGAATTTCAACTTGCCCAGTGCTCGGCGGATCTTGCCCCGGTCCGGAAACGCCTGCATCGGATTGAAGCCCTGGCAGATGTAGCCATTCATCTGGCCGTTCGCCATCATCTCGAAGGCGCGGATGATGTCGTACAACGGGACATCCAGCTTTGGCAGCCAATCATAGGCCCAGTCGTTCTCGGCCCGCGCCGCGTCGCCATATATCGCCTTCTGGAGGCTGATGAAGAACGTGCGGTAGTTCTGCCAGTAACTGGTCTGGCCGGGTCGCAGCGGCTTGTACTGCCGCTTCTTCATGTACTCTTCAAAGGTCGCCTCGTGGTCGTTCGGCAGCGTGAGATAGCCTGGCATCTGGTTTGACAGCAGGCCGACATCGGTCAGTCCCTGGATGTTCGAATGGCCGCGCAGCGCATTCATCCCACCGCCAGCCACGCCGATATTGCCCAGCAGAAGCTGCACCATCGCCATCGTGCGGATGTTCTGGGCGCCGACAGAATGCTGTGTCCAACCCAGCGCAAACAGGCTCGTCAGAGCCTTGTCGGGTGCAGCGGTACTGGCGAACAGCTCGCAGACCCGCAGATATTTGTCCTGCGGCGTGCCGCAGATGCGCGACACCATCTCTGGTGTGTAACGGTCGACGTGCGCGCGCAGCAGGTTCATAACGCAGCGCGGGTGCTGCCAGGTGTCGTCCGCGCGGGCAAATCCCTGGTCGTCGAGTTCGTAGTCCCAGCTCGATTTGTCGTAGCTGCGCGTGTCTTCCTTGTAGCCGGTGAACAGTCCGTCCTCGAAACCGAAGCCTTCCTTCACGATCAGGCCGGCGTTGGTATAGGCCCGCACATAGTCGTTCTGGATCGCGTTTTTCTCCAGCAGATAGCGGATTACCCCGTTGAGGAACGCGATATCCGTCCCCGGCCGGATCGGTACGTAAAGGTCGGCGACCGAGGCGGTGCGGGTAAAGCGCGGATCAATGACCACCAGCTTGGCGTGGTTCTCGATCTTCGCCTCGATCACCCACTTGAAGCCGCACGGATGCGCTTCGGCGGCGTTGCCGCCCATGACCACCACCACGTTGGCATTCTTGATATCCTGCCACGTGTTGGTCATTGCGCCGCGACCGAATGTTGGAGCCAGACTGGCTACCGTCGGTCCGTGTCAGACACGCGCCTGATTGTCGAAGACCAGCATCCCGAAGGAACGGACGACCTTCCAGGTCAGATAGGAGGTCTCGCTCGACGACGCGGAGGCCGCCAGCATGCCGGTGCTGAGCCAGCGATTGACCGTGGTGCCGGCGGCATTTTTGGCGACGAAGTTCGCGTCGCGGTCCTGCTTCATCAGAGTCGCGATACGGCCCAGCGCGAAGTCCCAGGGAACCTGCTTGAATTCGTTGCTGCCGGGCGCCCGGTATTTCGGGAATTGCAGCCGCGTCGGAGCGTGCACGATGTCCAGCAGCGCCGACCCCTTGGGACACAGCGTACCGCGGTTGACCGGATGGTCCGGGTCGCCCTCGATGTGGATGATGTCGGACTTCGCGTTCTTGGCCCGATCGCCCAGGCTGTAGATCAGGATGCCGCAGGCGACGGAGCAATAGGTGCAGGTGTTACGGGTTTCCTTCGCGGCCGTCAGCTTGAAGGGCCGGACCGACGCCGCCAGGGCCTCGCCCGCAAAACCAAAGCCAAGCGCGCCAAGACTGGAAACCGCCAGCCCGGCGCTGGTGAGCTTGATGAACCCGCGACGATCCAGTTCCAAGGCACCCCCCGCAGCCCTTTGGCGACGGGCTATCACTGCCCGCCTGTGGAGCATACGCGCTGGCGAGGGCAGCACAATCCGGGGCACTCTGATTTTTTTTGATCCTGTTCAAATGGCGCGGTTGAACGGCATGTGAAATGAGTGTCCTTCATCTTGCCCCGTCGGGCGCCGCCGCACGGGATGCAACCTCGAGGGAAAGCATACATGTCGACATCGTCCGTCCGACTGACCAGCCTGGCTCATGGAGGCGGTTGCGGCTGCAAGCTGGCACCGTCGGTCCTGCAGCAGCTCCTGGCTGGGCAGCCGGAAGCGGCGCCCTACGCACAGCTTCTAGTCGGCACCGAGACAGGCGACGACGCGGCCGTGTGGCAAATTGATGACCAGCACTGCATCATCGCGACAACCGACTTTTTCATGCCGATGGTGGATGATCCCGGTGATTTCGGCCGGATCGCCGCCGCCAACGCACTGTCCGATGTCTATGCGATGGGTGGAAAGCCGGTCATGGCGTTGGCCATCCTGGGAATGCCCCTGGGCAAGCTGCCGTTGGAGACGGTGCGAGCGATCCTGCAAGGGGGCGCCTCGATCTGCGCCGAGGCGGGCATCCCTGTCGCGGGCGGCCACTCGATCGACGCTCCCGAGCCGATCTACGGTCTCGCGGTGATCGGGCTGTGCAGCCCCGGCGCCATCCGACGCAATTCCGGCGCCCGCCCGGGCGATGCGCTGATCCTGACCAAAGGGATCGGCGTCGGCATCTATTCCGCGGCCTTCAAGAAGGAGGCTCTGCCCGAAGACGCCTACGCCGAGATGATGGCCTCGACGACGCTGCTGAACCGCATCGGGCAAACGCTGGCGCAGGACGAGGACGTCCACGCCATGACCGACGTGACAGGCTTCGGGCTGCTCGGCCACAGCCTTGAGGTCGCGCGGGGTGGAGGTGTCTGCCTCGATATCCGTTACGAGCGAATCCCGTTCCTTGCGCGGGCGGCGGCACTGGCCGAGACCGGCTACGTCACCGGCGCCTCCGCGCGCAACTGGAGCAGCTACGGCGACCGGGTTCTGTTGCCTGCTGGGCTGCCGTCGTGGCAGCTCAACTTGTTGACCGACCCGCAAACCTCCGGGGGACTTCTCGTCGCTTGTGCGAGCCCACGAGCCGAGGCCATCCGCGCCGCCATCGAGCGAGCCGGCTATCCGCGAGCACGGATAATCGGATCGGTTTCCTCCGGCGATCCAGTGATACGGATCACCTGACGCGGCTCAGTCGTCCCCCGAGACCGCCGGCGGAAGAGAGCGGGAGTTGAACCCACCTGGGACAGTCCCGCTGCCCCACTCGGATTTGAAGTCCGAGCGCCCCACCAGAGACGATTCTCCTCCATCGGCATCGCCGGACGAAAGCACGACAGGTCCGAAAAAGTCCAACCGGTGATGGTTGACCCGGCGCAGATCGCCCCGGCGCAATGTGACGCCGTGCCGGTCGAAGAAGTCGAGGATCTGGATGGCAACTTTACGACCATTGGAAACCCGGTCGCGGAACTGAGCCGCCGTGAAAGCGCCACCCTTCGCATGAGCCGCCACGCCGGCGACGATAGTCACCATTTCATGCACTGTGGCGCGCAGGAAGAAATGGTCGTCCGCGACCTCGTCAACCCAGCCGAGCTTCCCCGCCAGTTTGAGCAAGCGTCGGACATCGCGTTCCGGCCAGCGCGTTACCGTCGCGATGTCGCGCACCCGGGGTGGCCGAAACCGCTCACACCCGGCGAGGAGCGGCGCGATCCTCCCCCAGGCTGCTTCATCCTTCGGCGTCAGGCGCACCGCATGGGCGGCCAGGCGCACGAACGAACCGTCCAGCACCAGTTCACCGCCCCGGGTGAGCTTCTGCAGGGCCGTCACGAACGCTTGCGACGGCAACCGTGGCTGCGACGAGAGCCTCAGCTTTTCCCTGCCGATGCCCTGAAGGTCCGGGTTCTCGGCATGGAAGGCAGCCAGCCTCGCCAAAAGGGCCGCCGTGAAAACATGCCAGCGGTACGCAGACATCGCCGTCCTGGCGGCGGCGGACGGCAGAATCACAAGCCTGAGTTCCTCTGCCAGCCGCTCTGTCCGCGACCGGGACAAGGCACGGTCCCGGGCGAAAGCGGCGAGATCCCAAACGAAAGGCGGAGCGGCGAGCAGCGCGGCGAACGCGTCCCGTGGATCGGCCACCGCCAGGGCGGCGCGCTGCATCTGCCGGTCGGGTGTGCGGCGTCGCCGAGCCGGGGCACCCAGATCGATGAACTGGCCGCCGCCGATCGTTCGCTGTGCCGACACGTCCCGGACGACGAAACGGTCTGGCACCGCGGCAGCGATCGGCCGGTCGAGCACCAGTTGCACATCGGCCGATGCACCCTGCACGATCGGAACGTCGCCGAGCAGGACGATGTGCGCGCCGACCTCGACCGCCGCGTGATGCAGCCGCACCGGAAACCATTGCCCAATCGGTTTGGCTTCCTCCGGCAATACGCGCAGTCGGGCGTCGATGCGGCTCGTCGGCGCGTGCAATTCGGGGTCGACTACCATGTCGCCGCGCCGGATCGCCTCCCTGGAGATGACCTCGCCTGCTAGATTCAACGCACAGCGGTCGCCCGCCCGCCCCGTCTCCGCCGGGCGGTTCTGGGCGTGCAGCGAGCGAACCCGCGCCGGCAGACCCGACGGGCTGATCAGCACGCGATCGCCCACCTGCACCGACCCGGACAGCACTGTCCCGGTGACCACGACCCCGACGCCGGACAGCGTGAAGACCCGATCGACAGCGAGGCGAAACCGACCCTCCGCCGGCCGGTCGACGGTGCTGGCGGCCGCCGCGGCGAGGTGCGCTCGCAGGTTGCCCACGCCATGCCCCGTCACCACGGAGACAGGCAGGATGTCGGCGCCCTCCAGCGCGGTTCCGGCAACCGCTCCCCGGACCTCGGCGGCCACCAGTGCCAGGCGCTCGGGCGGGACGAGATCGGCCTTCGTCAGCGCCACCACTCCGCGCCCGATGCCGAGCAGGTCCAGGATCGCTAGATGCTCAAGCGTCTGCGGCTTGATCCCGTCGTTTGCGGCGACCACAAGGAGCGCGAAATCGATGCCGCTTGCGCCGGCCAGCATCGTGTGGACGAAACGCTCATGACCCGGCACGTCGACAAAACCGAGCACTGATCCAGTCGCGACCGGCAAGTAGGCAAAGCCGAGATCGATGGTGATTCCCCGTGCCTTTTCCTCTTTCAGTCGGTCACCGTCGACCCCGGTCAAGGCTTTGACCAGTGCGGTCTTGCCGTGGTCGATATGGCCGGCGGTGCCGATGATCATCGCGCGTCGGGCAACCATTGGCAGGCATTCGCGCTCAAGCCCGGCCGCCTTGCCAGGCGGCTGCCGTTCATTCCAATTCATGACCGTCCAGGCCGGACAGTGCGGACAGAAAGCCCGTTTGGTCGGTCAGGCACCGCAGATCGAGCATCAATCCGCGATCCTCGATCCGGCCGATCACCGGGCGGCTCAGATTGCGCAGGGCAGCCGCCAGCCGAAGCAGCGCTCCGCCGCCAGCGCCCGAGCGAATGACGAGGCCCGCGCTGGGGATGGTGTAGAGCGGCAGTGCGCCGGACCCGATCTGACTGCGGCATTCACATGCCTCCACCGTGAACGCCGGGCCGACGGCTTGCGCGACCGCAGGCAGCAATTGGCACGCCTGGGCCGCGATCTCAGCCTTGGGCCGGGCCAACAACCGCAACGTCGGAAGGTGCTCCGCAAGCCGATCAGGATCGCGATAGAGTTTCAGCGTTGCTTCGATCGCCGCTAGGCGAATCTTGTCGACCCGCAACGCGCGTTTCATCGGGTTCGCATTGATGGCTGCGATGAGCGCCCGTTTGCCGACGATGACGCCCGCTTGCGGTCCCCCGAGCAGCTTGTCGCCGGAAAACGTCACGATGCCTGCTCCCCCGGTGACGGCCTCGCGCACGGTCGGCTCCTTTTCCAGCCCGTAACGCGACAGGTCCACCAACGTGCCTGATCCCAGGTCATGCAGAAGCGGCACGTTCGCAGCATCGGCAATCGCGGCCAGTTCTGTTGCGCCGACCTCGGCGGTGAAGCCCTGGATGCGATAATTGGAGGTATGGACCTTAAGGATCAGCCCGGTCCGCGGACCCAGGGCCAGGCGATAATCCTTGGGGTGGGTGCGGTTGGTTGTACCCACCTCGACCAGCCGCGCTCCCGCTCTCGCCATGATGTCCGGCAAGCGGAAGGCGCCGCCAATCTCGATCAGTTCGCCCCGTGACACTACGGCCTCCTGGCCATCCGCCAGCGTGTTGAGGGCGAGCAGCACAGCGGCGGCGTTGTTGTTCACCACGGTCGCGTCTTCCGCCCCCGTCAGGTCGCACAGCAGCGCTCGAACGTGGTCGTCCCGCTCGCCACGCTTTCCTGTCGACAGGGCGAACTCCAGCGCCACCGGGTCGCGCATCGCCGCCACCGCGGCTTCAATCGCCGCCTCGGCCAGCGTCGCTCGGCCGAGATTGGTGTGCACCACCGTGCCGGTGAGGTTGAAGAGTGGACGCAGACCGGACCGGTCGTCAGCGTCCAACCTGTTCAACGCCCGGATAGCCAGATCCTCCGCTCCGGGAACGCGGTGTGCCCCGGTGCGGAGCGCCGCCCGCGCCTCGTCAAGCGCCGCCCGCACGGCGCTGGTGGATGCCATGCGCCCGAAACGCTCCAGTAGCACCGAAGCCGCGGCGGTTGTCAGAACAGCATTGACAGAAGGAAGATCGCGCAGCCGCTCGGATCCCGGGCCTTCCATACGCGCCTCATTCGCCCAGCGAGAGGATTACGTCCCTCGTTTGAGGAACCATGTCCTGGACCGTAAGAGCCTTACGGGATCGTAGTCAATTTGGCACAAAGCGGGAAGGAGGCACCACGCGGCTGGTGTTCGTCAACGCAGTGCGCCGGGCTTGCTGATCGACATGATTTCGGATGCGGCGGTACTGACATGAGATTGCAACAAGGGCGAGGAAAGCCGGCTAGATTTGTCACGGCGCGGAGGAATGGTAAACCTTATTCGAACGCCGTTCGATCGTGACAGCGAGGTTCGAATGCTCCAGCCACACCGACCGCCAGCGCGTTCCGTGCTTGGATCTCTGGTGCTGATCGCCGCGGTCATCGGCGCCTCCGCCGCCGCCTTCGCCTATACTGCGGGATGGTTGTCGCCTCAGCGCCTCACGCCCGACAAGTTGGTGGATGCGCTGACGCCCCCCAATGTTGATCCGGCGGGCCATCGCCGGAACCATGCCAAGGGCATCTGCTTCACCGGCGTCTTCGAAGCCAACGGGGCTGGGTCGGCGCTCTCACAGGCTCAGGTCTTCACCCGCGGCCAGTATCCGGCGCTCGGGCGATTTAACGTCGCCACGCCTGATCCGAACGCGGCGGACGCGACGGTCCGGGTGCGCGGCCTGGGACTGCGGATCTCGACGCCGGACGGGCAGGAATGGCGCACCGCCATGATCGATCCGCCAGTCTTTCCGGCGTCGACGCCACAGGCCTTTTACGCTCTGCTGCTTGCCTCGGCGAGCAAGGATCCGGACGCGATGAAGACCTACGCCGGCGCGCATCCCGAGATCGCGGCGTTCGGCGCGTGGGCCCATGATGCTCCCTGGACCGGCAGCTACGCGGAAGAGCGGTTCAACAGCCTCAACAGCTTCGTCTTCGTCGACAATTCCGGGGCGGAGCACGCGGTGCGATGGTCGCTGCTGCCGGCGGCGCAAGCTGTCCCGGTCTCGCCCGAAGATCTCGCGAAACGTGGTCCCGACTTCCTGGAGCAGGAGATTACCGAGCGGGTCCGCGGCGGCCCGCAACACTGGGCGATGGTGGTAACCGTGGCCAATCCGGGCGATCCCACCGCGGACCCTAGCAAAGCCTGGCCGGAAGATCGTCGCACCGTCGAGGTCGGCACGCTCACCGCGCAGCAGATTGAAGCCGAGCCGGATGGCCCGTGCCGCGACATCAACTTCGATCCGACCGTGCTGCCGACCGGCATACGCACGTCGGACGACCCGTTCCCGGCCGCACGGTCGTCTGCCTATGCGAAGTCGTACGACCGTCGCACGGCGGAGGCGCGGAGCTACCCCCGAACGACGACGGGAGCCAAGCCGTGAACGGGGACCGCAAACGCTTCACGGTGCCGCAGCGCGTGCTGCACTGGCTCATGGCGGTCTGCATCCTGGCCATGCTGTTCATCGGCGTGGGCATGGTGTCTACTGTCATGCCGAAATATCTGACGCTCGTTGCGATCCATAAACCGCTCGGCATCGCCATCCTGGTGCTCGCGTTGATCCGCTTGGTGGTGCGCCTGCGCTCTGGCGCACCGCCGCTCCCGGTTGACCTGCCTGAACCGATGAGGCTCGCGGCCCGGCTGTCGCATTATGCGTTCTACGTCCTGATGATCGCGATGCCGCTGATCGGCTGGGGGATGCTGTCGGCGGCGGCGTATCCAGTCGTGCTGTTTGGCGGCGTGCACCTTCCAGCGATCCTGCCGCAGAGCGACAATCTGCATACACTGCTCTGGGATGCGCACTTCTACCTTGCTTTCGTGTTCTTTGCATTGATCCTGTTGCATGTCGCGGCGGCACTGTTTCATGCGCTTGTCCGACGTGACGGCGTGTTCGAGACCATGGTCCCAGTGCCTACCCACGACGAAGGTGCGGCCGCCGAGTGACAGGCCGTTCCGATAGGCGCCGCCGGATCGTGCGTCAGGATGAAAAAGTAAGTGCGGGTCCGGGAAGCGACCAAGGCCCGTCCGTGCCGGCCGCCATGCCGTTTCGGCGGGCATCTTGACACCATGTGTCCAGCGTACAGCTAAGATGAGCATGTACAACGGCGGTGCATTGGCAGCATCGCATAAGGACAAAGGACCGTGCCGCATGCCACGTCACGAGGAGCAGGCAACGCTCGCCTATGGACCCGACGAACTTTTCGAAGTCGTTGCGGATGTGAAGGACTATCCGTTATTCGTCCCCTGGTGCAGCGGCGCGCGCATCCAGCGGGAGGACCAGCGCGAAATCATCGCCGAACTCGTCATCGGTTTTGGTCCATTCCAGGAAAGTTTCACGAGTCATGTCACGCTGGACCGACCCCGACAGGTGCTGGTCCGCTCCGTGGAGGGGCCGCTGGAGCACCTGACAAATACCTGGACCTTCACTCCGGTCGGGGAAAGGACCCGCGTTGATTTGGTCGTTGACTTTCAATTCAAGAGTCATCTGCTCGATCACGTTGCCAATGGGATGTTCCATGAGGCTGCAACTCGTATGATGAGTGCATTCGAGTCTCGAACACATCTGGTCCATGTGATCCGGCGGCGGGCGACGGCTGTGCCGGGTGGACATAGGTGAACCGAGCGGCGAACCTTAGCGAACAGACCATCGAAAATCCTGCGCCGATGGCCGCCACGACGGTGCCTCCAGACAACGCACCGCTAGACGGCACCCGGCCCGTCACCAGAAATACTGATGTAGGTGCTACGTTTCGCTGGATTTGGCACCGTGCTGATCGACATGAATACGCTGCCGTTCTTGCCGGTGACGCAAATCCATCGCCGGGCAGTGCCCGTCAAGCTCAGTCCGGAATTGCCGTCTATCTGCCGGGCTAGATTGGCGTGGCGGACCATGCGGCGGTCGCTGGCCCAGAGTTGGTATGGTAGAACATCGTGCTCAAGGTACCCGGATGGTCAACGTTTATCGAGGCTGAGAACTGGCCGTTTGATTGAACGTTTGCCTGCACCCAGTCGCCGGAGTTGAGCGGCGGCGTGCCGTGCGTGAACCAGGCCAGCAAGACGGATCGGGAGGGATCGGTTTCCATGCCGGTGATGGTCTGCACGGCGGCATGCAGAGGCGACGGATGGTTGACTGTGACAACGTCGGAAGCCGGCGGCGGGGACACCGTGCCGCTGCCCGGGGCCATGAAGCTGAAGCTTTGCGGGCCGCCGACCACCTCGCTGAGAGTTGCAGATGAAACGACGCTGTTGTCGATGGTGGCGCCGGTGACATATAGGTTGCGGTCCAGGCCTTTGACGCCGCCGTAGGCGTCGTTGAGGAAGTTGACCGTCGCGGTATGCTTACCGGCGGCGAAGCTGGCCTTCACGTCGAAGATCTGTGTCTGACCCGCTGCATGCGAGGCGGTGGCGGTCTGGGTGCCGCCGATCTGCTCGCCGTCGACCGAGACGACAAACTGTGCGTTGCCTTGGAAGGCATCCTCGGAGACCTTCAGCGCCAGTGTGTCGGACCCGCTACCGATCACGACCGTCGGCGGAGGGATCCCGACCGGATCGGTGATCGTCACCGGCGCGCTGGCGGCGGCGACCTTTGGCGTAGTGGGGTTGTCGACCACCCGGACCGTGTCGCCAGAATGGGCAATGAAGACCGAGGTGGTGGCCCCGCCGTTGGTGAGCATGACCTGCTTGTATGAGCTTTCGACCGAGCCGCTTGACGTCAGGACCTCCTCATAAACCGGGCCGGTGAGATGGGTCGTGGTGATCGATGCAGATTCCAATTCATCGCGGCCACCTGTTACGATTTGATCGCGGCCAGGCTACCGATTTGATGGCGGCCACCATTCCAATCTGATCCCGGCCACCCTCCGACGCAGAAGGGAGGGCATTCGGGGAAGGAGAGGCCGTCTCGCGGGTCAGTTTTCACCTGGGTCCAGTGTTGCCTCATCGCAATCGATGAAGGGAACGCGGGATGCCGACGGAGAGACTGTCCATGCGGCGGATACGCCAGGTTTTGCAGCTGCATTTTGGCGCACGTGCCAGCGCGCGGGTGATCGCCGGGGCGGTCGGCATTGGGCGGAGCACGGTGCAGGATTATCTGGCACGCGCGGCGGCAGCCGGGCTGGTCTGGCCCCTGGCGCCGGAGTTGACGGACGACGTGCTGGAGCAACGTCTGTTCCCGGCTCCGAGCAACAGGCCTGGTGCGCGCCGCTGTGTCGAGCCCGACTGGCCGACGCTGGTGCGCGAGATGAAGCGGCCCGGCGTCAACCTGTCGGTATTGTTTGAGGAATATCGGGGGGTTCATCCCGATGGTTACGCTTACAGCCGATTCTGTGAGTTATATAGGACGTTTGAACGTCGCCTGTCGCCGACGATGCGCCAGACCCATGTCGCCGGCGATAAGACGTTCGTCGACTATTCCGGCAAGAAGGTGCCGATCGTCGATCCGCTGACCGGCGAGGTGCGGATGGCGGAGCTCTTCATCGCGGTGCTCGGCGCGTCCAACTTCACCTATGCCGACGCCACCTGGACACAGAGCTTGCCGGACTGGATTGGCGCGCATGTGCGGATGTTCCGGTTCTTTGGTTTGGCGCCGCGACTGCTGATCCCGGACAATCTTAAGAGTGGGGTCAACAAGCCGTCGTTTTACGACCCAGAAATAAATCGCAGCTATGGTAAAATGGCGGCGCACTACAACGTCGGTGTCGTACCAGCACGGCCACGCAAGCCAAAAGACAAAGCCAAAGTAGAGGCAGGCGTACGCTTTGCGCAGTCCTACATTCTTGGTCGGCTGCGCAACGTTACCTTCTTCTCACTGGCTGAATGCCAGGCTGCGATTGACGTAGCGCTCGAGCGGATGAACGGCCGCGAGATGCGTCGGATAGGTGTCAGCCGGCGCCAGCTGTTCGAAATGATCGAGCGGCCGGCCATGCAGTCTCTGCCAGAGCAAGACTATGAGTATGCCGAATGGTGCTTCGCGCGCGTCGGCATCGACTACCATGTCGAGGTCGAGGGTTTCTTCTACTCGGTGCCGCACGCGCTGATCCGCGAACAGGTCGACACCCGCGCCACCGCACGCACCATCGAGATATTCCACCGCGGCAAGCGGGTAGCGAGCCATGCGCGGCGCTACGGCGGTCCGCGGCACGGCACGCTGCCCGATCACATGCCCAGTGCGCACCGGCGGTATGGCGAATGGTCAGCGGAACGGTTTGCGCGCCAGGCGCGTGACATCGGCCCTGACACGGAGGCGTTGATCCTGGCGGTACTGGCGCGCCGGCCGCATCCAGAACAGGGGTTCCGCACCTGTCTTGGGGTATTGCGGCTGTTCCGCGGCCTCGACGCGGCGCGGGCGGAGGCGATCAGCCGCCGTGCCATCGAAGTCGGTGTGCTGACTTACGCCAGTGTCGCCTCGATCCTCAAACACCGGCTCTACCAATCGGCGTCGCCGCAAGCCGCGGACGGCGCGCCCCTGCTGCACGAAAACATCCGCGGCTCCGGCTACTTCCACTAGGAGAACGACTTTGCTGAACCACCCAACACTGGATCGCCTGCGCGAACTTGGCCTCGACGGCATGGCAAAAGGGTTCCGCGATCTTGTGGCCAATCCCGAAAGCCGCGCCCTCGAACACGCCGAATGGCTCGGTCTGCTGGTCGACCAGGAGGCCACGTTCCGCCAGCAAAAGCGGTTCGAGGCACGCACACGGACCGCCAAGCTGCGGCAAACCGCCGCGGTCGAGGATGTCGACTTCCGCAAGCCGCGCGGCCTCGACCGAACGCTATTCCTGCACCTGGCCAGCTGTGACTGGGTTCGCGAGCACCGGCACTGCCTGATCACCGGCGCTTGCGGCACCGGCAAGAGCTTCATCGCCTGCGCGTTGGGCGACAAGGCATGCCGGGAAAACCTTTCGGTCCTCTACCAGCGCAGCTCGCGCTTGTTCGGCGCCCTGGCGCTGGCGCGTGGCGACGGCCGCTACGCCCGTCTGATGCGCCAGTTCGCGCGCGTCAACCTGCTCATCCTGGACTAATGTGTAGTCCGTAGAGATGTGGAGTGGCGCCGCCATCTGCCGCAAACTGCGCGACTTTCCAACGATATCACTCCACATAACTGAGCGCCTTCGGGCCTAGGCTTACCTCTCCCCCTGATAGGAGAGCGTCATGCTGAAGGATCTGTTCCCGAAGGTTTTTCGTCGTTACGAAAGCTCGCACTTTAGTGCCGAGCTGGAAGCATTTGCCCAATGGCTGCACGTCACGGGATATATTCGTGCAGCAATACGTCGTCATGTCTATCGCCTGAGGTGCGTCCTCGAGGCTTCTGCGCCCCTTCAATGCGGGCAAACACTGAACGAAGCCAAATTACAGGAAGCGTTCGCCTTCGTCCCTTGCGCCCCGCGTGGCGCATCAACAGAGCGAGTATATCGCCGCTTCTTGCAGGAAGAAGGACGGCTGGAAAGAACAAAGTCGACCGAGCCGGTTGGGCAATTGCGGCTGCGATATCGGCAATTTCTCGAGGATGTGAGGGGTTTGGCTTCAGCAACGATCGGGCAGCATTTAGTAACGGTCGATGCCTTTCTGACGTCGACCGTCATGACCTTGGGCCCTCTTTCGGCGCTGACATCCGAACATGTCGAACTCTTCGTTCAGTCCACGAGCCGTCAGATTCGGCGCCAAACGCTGCAGCATAAAGTGGCGCACCTGCGAGCGTTTCTGCGCTTTTGCGCGGATCGCGGTGAAACTGCGCGCGGGCTTGACCGCATTGACACGCCTCGAACCTATCGTGGCGAATTGCCTCCCCGCGCCATTGGCTGGGATCTGGTTGAAAAGCTGCTGGCCTCGGTGGATAGGAGCGACGATCTGGGCCGACGCGACTACGCCATCCTGCACCTCATGGCTTATTACGGTCTGCGAGCTTCGGAAATCGTGGGTCTTAAGTTGGACGCCGTCAATCGGAAGACGGGTACGATGCGCGTTGACCAGCGCAAGACACGCTCCACTCTGGTTGTTTCCCTGGCAGACCAGACACTTCGCATCCTCGACCAATATCTCGCTAATCGGCGTCCTCGCGCCCAGGTGACGATCTTCCTGTTCCCCAGGGCCTGCAGCCCTATCGGAGCCATGACGCACTGGGCGGTATGCGACGTCTTCACCAAGCGGGCGCGGGCAAGCGGACTCCCGCTCGACGGTGTCTCCTCCTATGCACTTCGCCACTCGTTCGCCATGCGATTGTTGGGCCAGGGCGTTGGCATAAAAACGATTGGCGACCTGCTTGGCGTAACCGTCCGGTGACGGCCGCCTTGCTCGAGATCGGCGGGGTAGCGAAGTGTAGGCCTTAAAGCCCACCTTAAGGTCCTCCTTAAAGTCATGCCGGACAGCACGATCGAGATCATCAATGGGCGGGAGGGGCGGCGGCGCTGGGGCGTGGAAGAAAAGCTGCGCATCGTCGCCGAGACGCATGAGCCTGGCGCGACGGTGGGGGGCGTGGCGGCGCGGCACGATGTCTATCCAAGCCTGTTGCGCGCATGGCGCCGTCAGGTGCGCGACGGGCATCTGGCCGCGGCGCCGGCGCCGCACTTCGTGCCGGTGCGCCTGACCGACCCGCCATCGCCGGCGTCCACCGCCGCACCATCGGTCAATAACCACCCCGCGAGCGACACAATCGAGATCGTCTTGCCCGATGGCAGCCGCGTGCGCGTCGGCAGCGGCGTCAATCTGATAGCGTTGCGCCGTGTCGTGACCGCACTGCGCGGATGATTGCCCTGCCGTCCAATGTGCGCGTCTGGCTGGCCTGCGGGCACACCGACATGCGTCGCGGCTTCGACGGTCTGGCATCACAGGTGCAACAACATCTCGGACATGATCCGTTCAATGGCCAGTTTTTCGTCTTCCGCGGCAAACGCGGCGATCTGATCAAGATTTTGAGCTGGGACGGCCAGGGACTGTGTCTGTTCGCCAAGCGGCTCGAGAAAGGCCGCTTCGTCTGGCCACAGGCGAAAGAAGGCGCGGTGTCGCTGACGCCGGCGCAACTGTCGATGCTTCTGGAAGGCATCGACTGGCGCATGCCGGCGCGGACCTGGCGTCCGGAGCTGGCGAGCTGAAGAAATCATGCGCCAGGCCGAAGAAAAGACTTGGCGCGACGCGAATCGGTATTGGAAGATTCCGCCATGCCCGCGCCGCTGGACCCCGCAACAATACCGCTCGACATCGCTGCACTGCGTGCGTTGTTACTACAACGCGAGACCGAGCACGCCGCTGAACTGCAAGCCGCGCGCAACGGGTTGCAGGAACAGGTCCTGCGCAACGAGCAGCTGAAACTGCGTCTGGCGAAGCTGTTGCGCCAGCGGTTCGGTGCGTCATCGGAGAAGTTGCGCACCGCGATCGAGCAGCTGGAGCTGATCATGGGCGACCTTGAGGAACAGATCGCCGAGACCGCGCCGCCCGCGCCGCAACGACTCGCCGCGCCCGAACCCGCGGATATCGCTCGGCGCAAACCGGCACGCCGGCCACTTCCCGAACACCTGCCGCGCAAGACGGAGGAACATCCCGCACCCTGCGCCTGTCCGAAATGCGGCGGCACGCTGCAT
Source organism: uncultured Alphaproteobacteria bacterium (assembly GCA_963758415.1). Taxonomy (GTDB): domain Bacteria; phylum Pseudomonadota; class Alphaproteobacteria; order Acetobacterales; family Acetobacteraceae; genus Rhodopila. Next base: position 202,892 of record CAVWVL010000006.1, read on the forward strand.
CGGCTGGGCGAGGACGTCACCGAGGTGCTGGACTACGTACCGGCGATGTTCCGCGTCATTCGCCATGTGCGTCCGAAGCTATCCTGCCGGGGTTGCGACAGCATCGCGCAGGCTCCTGCTCCCAGCCTGCCCATTCACCGCGGCCTGGCCACGCCGGCATTGCTGGCGCATGTGCTGGTGGCGAAATATGCTGATCATTGCCCGCTGTATCGTCAGGCGGAGATCTATGCGCGCGCCGGCGTTGAACTCGATCGTTCCACCCTTGCGGATTGGGTCGGGCAAACGGCGCGTCTGATGCGCCCACTGGTTGATGTCGTCGGCGCACACGTGATGGCGGCAGACAGAGTGCATGCCGATGACACCACGGTGCCGGTGTTGGAGCCGGGTCTGGGCAAAACCAGCACCGGACGGCTTTGGTGCTATGTCCGCGATGACCGCCCGTTCGCCGGACAGGCGCCGCCGGCGGTGCTGTATTGTTACAGCCCCGACCGAAAAGGCGAGCATCCGCGAAAACACCTGGATCTGTTCCACGGCATTCTGCAAGCGGACGGGTACCAGGGATACGCCTGCCTGTACGACCGCGGTGTGACCGAGGCGGCGTGTATGGCTCATGCGCGGCGGAAGTTCGTCGATGTCTATAAGTCCGACAAGTCGCCGCTGGCCAACGAAGCGCTGCGACGGATCGCCGGGCTTTATGCGATCGAGGCAACGATCCGCGGCAGAACGGCCGACGCGAGGCTGGCGGTTCGCGCGGAGCAGAGCGCGCCGTTGTTCGCCGATCTGCGCGGTTGGATGGAGAAAACCCTCCCCCGCGTCTCGGGCAAAAGCGACCTGGCCGGTGCTATCCGCTATGCCCTGTCGCGCTGGGATGCGTTGAGCCTGGTGGTGCGCGACGGACGCGTCTGCCTCGACAACAACGCCGCTGAACGAGCCATGCGGCCGATCCCGTTGGGACGAAAAAACTGGCTGTTCGCGGGATCGGACGCCGGGGGCGAGCGGGCCGCGGCAATTTATTCTCTGACCGAAACGGCAAAGCTCAACGGCCTCGACCCCGAGGATTATCTGCGCCAGGTGCTGGAACGGATCGCCGATCATCCGGTCAAACGGGTCCATGAATTGCTGCCGTGGAACCTTGCCCAGGTCACGGCGGCTCTGGTGCAAACAGCCTGAGGGACGGCATCTTGCTGAGTTGAGCGTGACCTCCCCCGTTTTATTACGCTGCCAGCACCGCATTCCAGATGGCGGGCGTTCTTCTATCTTTGAGGCGCAGCCTGCCGAGGTTGAACTGTCCCTTGTGAATGCGGCGAAGCAATTCGATGCCGGCAATGGTGGTCGCCGCGGTCCTGAACCGCTTGAAGCCGAGCATTGGACCGATGCGCAGCTTGACGCCGCGGTGGTCCTGCTCGATCAGGTTGTTCAGGTATTTTGATGACCGCAGGTTCGTATTGGCGGCCAGGTGGCCAGTGGCCTTCAACTCGCGCACGGCGCGATGCGATGCCGCATACCCGTCCAATGTGATCGTCGTCGGGGTCGATCCCTGACTCTTGACGGCCTTCCGAAAGAACGCCTTGGCGGCGGCAACATCGCGCTTAGTGCTCAGGCGAAAGTCCACCGTCTTTCCCGCGCGATCGACCGCCCGGTACAAATAAGCCCACTGGCCGCGGATCTTCACGTAGGTCTCGTCGACGCGCCACGACGTCCCAACCGGCCGGGCGAACCGGTTCCAGCGGCGCTCGAACTCCGGCGCAAAATGATGCACCCAGCGCATGATGGTGGTGTGCGCCATCGACAGATTGCGCTCGGCCATCATCTCCACCAGGTCCCGGAAGCTGAGCTTGAAGCGCAAATACCACCTCACGCACAGCACGATGATCTCGTGATCAAAGTGGCGACCCTCGAACAGTGCATTCAAACTCAGCAGTCCAGCCATCTCAGCGCCTTCAACCCGTTGGGGTGTTGAAAGATGGGGACGCCTGCAAATTGCACCAGAGCCCGTTCCACGACCATGCCGACTATTTCCCCGGGGTCGTCGCGGTGGTCGAAGAACTTCTGGCCAGTAAAGCCTGGGTGGAAGACGCGCGAGCAGGCTCGATGGTGCTGCTTCGGCGTCTCTCATGATCGCACGGGCAGGGTCACGGCGCGCCAACACGCGGCAGTTCGATAGTTGGCCACTACCGTGGCTTCCAGGGATGCGACCTGGCTGCGCCAGTGCCGGCGCAATCGCAACGCGACTGGAACGAGGACTTTGAGATTGGTTTGACGCGGGATCGTAAGGCATCGACGGTGACAAGAACGGACTTGATCAATAGCTTCATCCGTAAACGGGGTTACACCACTTATCTGGAGATTGGCCTCGGGACGGAGTTGGAGAACTTCCATCGTATCACGTGCGGACGGAAGATGGGTATTGACCCTGTGGCAAAAGCTTCCGCGGAGTGCATGCAGGTCGACTCCGATACATTCTTCGCCAGCTGCAGCCAAACCTTCGATTTGGTCTTCATAGACGGTCTGCACGAGGAGGATCAGGTAGGGCGAGACATCGCGAACGCGCTCCGCCACCTGAACCCAGGCGGCGTAGTCGTTCTGCACGACTGCCTACCGCCGGACGAATGGCACCAGCGCCCAATCACCGAGTTCACGCTCGGCGAAAACTGGAACGGTGCGGTGTGGAAAAGCGTACCTGAGGTACTTCGGTCTGAGCGAATGGTGCTGCTATGTGGTGGACTGCGACTGGGGATGCGGTGTGATCGACACCAGCTTGCACGCTACCAGAAATCGGCGCGTCGTGACCTCCGCGGTCGAATACCCGCGCGACTTTCCCAAGCTAGGCGAATATGTCATCAGCGTCGGCCGCTTCCTGGTTCAGCACTACAACATTACCGCTTTCTATCACGTCGCGGCCATGGGGAATTGGAAGTCGGTGGTTGCAGAGCATTTCCAATTGCTCGGCATGAAGGATCTCGATGCGGTGCGGATTAGTTACGTGGGTGACCTGGACGGCATTGACTATGTACTCAACACCGCCGCTGAGGCTGGTGTGAACGCCGCGATCGTGCGGCAGGATCCGGACCTGGGCGCGTTCGAGCGTCCCGCAATGAGAGCGATCGAGGCGTGGGTGCGCACCCGTCCGGACTCTGGCTCAATTCTTTACTTCCACACCAAGGGTGTTAGCGCGCCACACGATCCGGTCAAACGGCAATGGCGGCAACTGATGAACCATGAAGTACTCGCCAATTGGCAGACCACAGTACAGGAATTGGACTGGTTCGATGTGGTGGGAGTGAACTGGCGCAATTGCCGGCCCAACGCTCATTTTTGTGGCAACTTCTGGTGGGCCCGAAGTGAGTGGCTCAGGATGCTGACACCGTTTGACACCTATTGCGATAGCCGCGCCGGCCCGATGTACAATGATATCGGCCGGCGGTTGGCTTGTGAGTTCTGGATCAGCTCCGCGTCGCGGCTTCCGCGTGTGCGCTCGCTCGTCTGTGCCGACCAGGATTTTGTCGACCCTTCGTTCTGGCCGGGCCTATTCCATCCTGCCCTCGGCTGAACTGTGGCGGGGTGCTGTCGGACGGATATTTCCGGGATGTATATTCTGCCATTGGCGAGTTGCGTCATTTGATCCGTATAGCTCCCGCGATGACAATCCTTGCGTCAGTTATGGAGGCATACCGGAGATCTCTGCCAAGCAATTAAAGGCTGCCCGGTGTGGCGCAACCGAGCGGCTGCCTCACCACGACGACTGACCTGGAGTTTTTCGAGAATACTGTGGACGTGGTTCTTCACAGTAGCGGCACTGATCCGCAACGCCCGCGCAATCTCCTTGTTTGACAGACCGTCGGCCACGCATTCGGCAACATCGCGCTCGCGCTGCGTCAGGGCCGGGACTGGCTCAGGTGCGCGCGCAGCGCAGGAAAGCTCAGCGACCCGTTGAAACAGCAACCCTGCGAGCCGAGGTGTACATGGGATCTCGTCGCACAGGCAGCGCCGCACTGCGTCGATGACGTCGTCGATCGAGCCGTCCCGGGTGACATAGCCCGCCACGCCCGCTTCGGCGTAGGCCAGCAGCGCACGCTCATGCTCGTTGACGGCCACCGCTACGACGCGGATCCGTGGTGCGGCCGATTTCAGGTATTGCACGGTTTCAAGGCCATGCTCCATTGTCGCGTCCAGCAACACGACGGCGACATTGGACCAGGTCAGTTGTGATCTTGCAATGTCCGATGGCGGCGCGGCCCCGACGACGTCCAGATCGTTGCAGCCGGACAGGCTGCCGGCCAAACCATCTCGATAGAGCCGGACATTGCTGAGGATAAAGACGCCCGGTTTGGCCGACGCCGGGGCAGACAGCCCGGACATCAGTTCTTCATCAGGACATTTCCGCCGCGCATCGCCTGGCATCTTGGACGCTCCCAGCCGGGTTTGATCCCCTTGGACCGAGCTTGACACATAGCAAATAACCGAGGCAAGGGTCGATTTGTGCAACGTGCCGCATCGGCAGCAAAAGCCAAGCGACCCGTGCCCGGGAGGGATGCCGTCCGAGCACATGCCGAAAAGCCAAACTCTTGACCTCATTGGGCAACTTTGGTCATTCCCCAACGGCCGATTTTCCAGGCTGCCGGGAGACAACCAGCTTCCACTACTTTCAAGCGAGACGATGTCCGCGAGTACGGCAAGATTGCGAACACCGTGGCATCGCTGAAGCTACTGACGGCAAAACTGGGTCGGGGCGGTCGGAAGTTGCGTTTCTGTTACGAGGCGGGCCCGTGCGGTTATGGCATTCAGCGACAGTTGAGTGCCGCGGGGCATGATTGTGTCGTGGTCGCGCCGTCGCTCATCCCGCGAAAGCCCGGCGAGCGGATCAAGACGGATCGTCGGGATGCGATCAATCTTGCCAAGTTGCACCGCGCGGGTGAACTGACTCCGGTCTGGGTGCCTGATCAAGCCCACGAGGCGATCCGAGACCTTGTGCGTGCGCGTCTGGCGGCGGTTCGTACTTTGCGTCAGGCCCGCCAGCAATTGTCCGGCTTTCTGCTACGCCAGGCACAGCACTATCACCGCCCGGCCTGGACGGTGTCACACCGGCGTTGGCTCGCCGGCCTCAAGTTCGAACAACCAATGCACCATATCGTCCTAGAGGACTGTATCGCAGCGGTGGAGGCAGCAGCAATATGATGTGTGTTCGCATCAGTATACCATCCTCCCATCTTATACCCGCGATCACGTTGCGCTGTGCGACGGATTGCTGGCCGACGGAACCGTCAAGATCGATTGGGCTCGTGCCTGACATACAGCACATGTTGGCCGTCTGGCGAGAGCGACGGCTGGCCACATAGATCGTCGCCGCAATCCGAAACGTTCAGCGTCTGCTGACCGATGGTGTAGAGGACGTCGAAGCCTCGGCCGCCGCGTTTGGAGCGGGAGACTTCCATCAGCCCCTCGGTGTAGCGACGGTCTTCCTTCAGCAACGCCGAGATCCTTTCCTTTTCTTCATCGGTCGATGGCTCGGGCAGGATCGACAGCCGGCCATCGACTGTCAGGAGAGCGGGCCGCACCGACGCCGGCTGCGCGATTAGCCCCAGGATCGTTCCGTCCGGCGCAACGCCAACGAGCTTGCGCCAGGTCGCCTGCGGCCCGAAATCCATGTCCTGTTGCCCGGACGTCCGAACCTGCACCGGCTGCTTTCCCTTGAGCGCGAACACGGTGCGATTGTCGGGACCCAGGACCGGCCAGGCGAGGTCGTCTCCTGCGCTGATGCGGATGCGGGTTCGGGTGGAGATATCGAACTGCCAGATTACGCCGCGGTCGGGGCCTCCGGCCAGCGAGCCAAATCCCTTGAGCAGGACGTGCAGGGATTTCTATTCTGCGCCAGAACAGACTTTTCAATTCGGATTGGCCTTGCGCCGGTGCCGCGGGTTCAGCGATGGCGAGCGACAGGCTGAACACTGTCAGTCCGAACGAGACGATGATGCGGCGGAACATGCCGGCTCTCCGTGCTGCAGGATTTCATCAAGCCGCCTGACGGTTGTTGCAATCCCGTCCACGGCTTCGGTCTTGACCTTGACGAGGGCGAACCGGTTGTCTCGATTACGGATCAACAGGACGACCCTGTCGGAACCGCGATCAACGCTCCATAGCGGCGGCGATACGCCGTTTAGGCTAGCTGGTGCCTGGGCCAGTTCCTGTGCCTTAAGATCGGGATAATAGGCGCCGACCTGCAACGGCAGCAGCAGGACTTGCAGCACGAAAACGATTGCCATGATCATAAGCGGCAGGCCGGGACGACTGGCCGTTCGGCTGTGCTGCACAGCCAGGCTGCCGACAGCGCGGTGGCACCGGTACCCAAAAGGACAAGCCAGAAGCCACGAAAGGAGTTCTCCAGCAGGACAGCGCGCAGGCACTTGTTCTGCGGGGCCATTGGGTCGCCACAGGCCAGTATCCCTTCGGGCTGGAGCACAAAAAGCAGTTAAGTCAGCACAAGCAGGCCGAGCGCCAGGGCGGCCAGGAGTTGCACCGTCCATTGCGCGGTAGCAGGGGTAAGTTGAAGATACGTGTAAAAAGTGGTCACAAGGCCGCTGGCTGCATGGCGCGGGCACGTTTGGTGACTTCTCCGACGACACTTCGGCTCGCACGGCCGGCGATTTTGCTCTGAATCTGGCGAATGCTGAGGTCGGTGGACGTGGCAAGCGTCTCGATCTCACGGATGATGCGCTGTTGGGTGGCTGGCCGGCCCAAATGCTTTCCCCGGCTCTCGGCGGCCCTCATGCCGGCGGTCACGCGTTCGCTGATGAGCGAGGACTCCAGTTCGGCCATAGCGCCGATGATGGTGAACATTGCTCGGCCCATCGGGCTATCGGTGTCTACTTGATCCTGGACGCTGATGAAGCGCACCCCGAGATGGTTGAACTCTTCAAGCGCTACCAACAGGTGGCGTGTGCTGCGCGCAAAGCGGTCGAATTTCCAAACCAGCACGCAGTCGATTTCGCGGTTTCTGACCGCCGCCATTAAGGCATTCAGTTGAGGGCGGCCCTCCCGGCGGCCTGACACCCCGACATCACAATAATCCTGAACGACTTCGAGGCTGGCGTGGGCGGCATAGGCGCGCAGTCCGTCATACTGCAGGTCTGGCTTCTGGTCGGCGGTGGAGACCCTCAGATAGAGGGCCGTGCGCGTGCCGCCCTGCCCCTTGGATGGCCGGCGTTTCCGTCCATAAAGGTGCTCCTTTGCGGACACCGAATCGTGACTTCCTATCCCCTTCAAAACAAACGCTCCATCAGGCTGCCACGGCCGACCCTTTTCTGGACACCCTATGACAGCCATCGACCGCACCGCCTACCCGCGACCGGGTTCGCGGCTGACCCGCGAGGAACTTCGTGCCCGATATACGCTGACCGAGACGGACCTCACCTTCATTCGCCTGGGTGCCCGTGGCGAGACCGGACGTCTGATGCTTGCGACACTGCTCAAAGCTCGCCAGGACCTGGGCTACTTCCCGGCGACAGACGAGCTTCATGCCGACACTACGGCGCACCTGGCACTGCAGTTGGGACTGCCCACCTCGGTCTCGCCCGCGGTCCCGCATAAGACCAAATCGCTGTATTGCTATCAGGCGGCGGTTCGAAGCTACCTTTCTGTCACTCATTACGATGACGTCGCCGAGGGGTTGGTTACGAAAACCATTCTCGAAACGGCCGAAACCATGAGCGACCCAGCCGACTTGATCAATCAAGCGGTCGAAACACTGCAGGCCGCGTCGATTGATTTGCCGGCGTTCAGCACGCTTGATCGTTTGGTTAACGGGCTGCGCGCGGAAGTCCATGCTCGGGCTCTGGTGCAAATTGCGGGCGTCCCCATCTTTCAACGCCCTGACGGGTTGAAGGCGCTGAGATGGCTGGACTGCTGAGTTTGAATGAACTGTTCGAGGGTCGCCACTTTGATCGCGAGATCATCGTGCTGTGCGTGAGGTGGTATCTGCGCTTCAAGCTCAGCTTCCGTGACCTGGTGGAGATGATGGCCGAGCGCAATCTGTCGATGGCGCACACCACTATCATGCGCTGGGTGCATCATTATGCGCCAGAGTTCGAGCGCCGCTGGAACCGGTTCGCCCGGCCGGTTGGGACGTCGTGGCGCGTCGACGAGACCTACGTGAAGATCCGCGGCCAGTGGGTTTATTTGTATCGGGCGGTCGATCGCGCGGGAAAGACGGTGGACTTTCGCTTGAGCACCAGGCGCGATGTTGCCGCCGCCAAGGCGTTCTTTCGGAAGGCCGTCAAAGGTCAGGGATCGAACCCGACGACTATTACATTGGACGGGTATGCGGCATCGCATCGCGCCGTACGCGAGATGAAGGCTGCTGGCCAACTGGCCGCCGATACCAAGCTGCGTTCATCGAAGTATTTGAACAACCTGATCGAGCAGGACCACCGCGGCGTCAAGCTGCGCATCGATCCGATGCTTGGCTTCAAGGGGTTCAGGACCGCGGCGATTACAATAACCGGCATCGAACTGCTTCGCCGGATCTATAAGGGACAGTTCAACCTCGGCAGGCTGCGCCTCAAAGATAGAAGTACGCCCGCCATCTGGAATGCGGTGCTGGCAGCGTAATAAAGTGGGCAATGTCACGCTTAAATCAGCCAACTGCCGTCCCTCAGGCTATTTGCACCAGAACCTCATTCGGCGCCTGTTCTGGGTTGAGGCCGGCTTGGCCACGATCACTGGGATATTGGCATTCACCACGGCAATCGCCCCGGACTGGATCGAGTTCGTATCAGGCTGGGATCCAGATCGGGGCGATGGATCGGCCGAGTGGTTGATCGTCGCAGGACTGTGCCTTGTCACAGTCGTACTGATCGTAGTCGCAAAGAAAGAATGGCGACGGACCGCCGCCAGCGTGGTGCATGTATCGGATGTGTAGCCGCAACAACCCTTTCCCCAATTTTGGGTTAGGTCATGCGGGCATAGTTCGGCGTCCCATCTCCAGCATGCGATTGAGGGCGTGGACCGCCACGTCAACTTCAGTCGACCGACGTTCGTCTATACGTGAGCGGAGTCCGTCGCCGATCACTTGTTTCCATCGCCCGATAGTCGCTTCCACTTTGGCACGCTGATTATATCCATAGGTCTTCTGCCAGGCCATGCGGCCGTTCTCAGCAATACACCGCAGGGCATTGCCAACTTAACGGACGTCGGAACGGATCGAGGTTTGATTATCGGATGCAGGGAGGATCATGCCGCCGGCTGGACGCAAGTCTCCTGACGCTAAACCCGAAACGCCTTGGCGCGAGTGCACCGGTAGCCGGCGGCGGTGAGAAGGTGGCGCCGTGGTTGAAAGTGACCGTAGATCATGCTGTGTGCCGAAAGGAAATCTTGCGCCTGTTCGGATGATTTCAACCGTTGCATTTGTCGCTCTCGTCGCCGTGTCGGTCGATGTGAATTCTCCGCGCGATTATTGAGATACCGACTTGTGCGATGCCGGACCCCGGGTAGGACGGCACGCTGAGCAACGCCGTAGCTGCGTAAGCCGTCAGTGATAAGGCGCCTCGGTTTGTATTTCAGTCCGCGCAGCAGGCGCCGGAAAAAGCGCTTAGCCGCCGCTCCGTTGCGCCGCTCCTGCACCAAGATGTCTAGCACGACCCCGTGCTGGTCGACGGCTCGCCACAGATAGTGCAGCACGCCCCTGATACGGATGAACACCTCGTCGAGGTGCCATGTGTCTCCGGGTCGGGGACGTCGCCGGCGTAACCGACGAGCGAAGTCGGCTCCGAACTTCCGACACCAGTGACGGATACTCTCGTGGGTGACCGCCACGCTGCGCTCGGCCAAGATCAGCTCGACGTCACGCAGACTGAGGCTGAAAACATGATACAGCCAAACCGCGTGGCTGATGATTTCGGCCGGAAACCGATGCCGAGGATAGGAGACAGGCTGTTGCGTCATCCCGTAAGCCTCGCCCGGCTCCCCGCCACCTGCCAGCCCCGATTAACTTGCCAATGCCCTGAAGGATGATACTTGGCGCACAGAAGGACGAAGCGTGGTTCCGCCAGATCTCGTACCTCGGACCCTTTTCGATGGAAGTCGCTGCGCACCTCCCTTTCCTTGCAACGTCGCCTAGCTGCCACGCCAGAAGCCGAGGGTCTTGCCTTGATCTTGGTCGGCGTTGATTTTCGCGAGGAGCACGTCAAGTGCGATCGGCTGGTCCTTATCACCCCATGGATTGTTGAAGGTCGCGCTGTTGGCGTCAGTGTCGACACTGGTGATAACCACGGCATGCGCTCCGCTGCTAAGCGGTGCATGTTGGCTGCCATAGGGGAAGCCGTTGCAGAGATGCAGCAGAACCGCAGGACCGGCGCCGAGCGCGGCGACCAAATCGCCGCCCTCGATCGTCCCGGAAGCGGCGATATCGGTAACCGCGTGGACATTGAACCCCCAATCGTTCATCAGGTCCGTACATTCCGACCAACTATTCGCGAGATTGGCGATGCAGCTGTTCGAGGGGTCGAAACCACCGGTGAACTCACCCACTCCGGTGCTGGTTTTGGTGCCAAAACCCTTTACCATAGCGCAGCTAGCCACCCAGCAGATCGGGTTGGCTTCTTGGCGGATGACCTCCACGTCATATGAGATACCGGGCATTATTTTGCTCCTTTACCAAATGAGGAAACTGAATTCCTGCGCTCACCCGGGATAGAAATCTTTCCGTAGCAGACGGGAGAGGGCCCAGGGCCCTCTCGGCCTGCGGTGCCACGGCGAGCTTCTTCTCGTCCCAACCACCTCCCGTTAAAGAATTACTTGACTAGTAGGCCGGCTAAACGAGCCTTATGGCCCGACCCTAAAATACGCTTAGGCGATGACAAGCGCAGTGAGCTACCTCACATTGGGCGCGGGCTCCCGACTACTCGCCGGTCAGACCAGGGTTACGCCAAGCGCACCGTTGACGACGCCGGCGACGGCCGCGAGCAAAGCATTGATCATGTCCTGGACCGCCTTCAGCGCGGCATCGGCGAACCTGATGATGACCGATGCCGCGGCCTCGACTTGCCCGGTCACCTCCACGTCAGCAATATCTTTCGTATAGGTGCCGTTCGATAGCCGCGTGCCGATAATCACCAGGCTATGCGAGATCGAAGCCATGGTGGGCACCACGTTTTGTTCGAAATCAGCAACGATTCCGTCGAACGAGGTGCGCGCCTGTGCCGTAAGCGCCTTGAAGATCGTCCGAAAAGCTGCATCGGGATTGATGGTAGACAAGGAAAGCACTCCTCTATTTGACGCTTGAGGCCGGTTTCAGGTCTTGCTCAAGCCCCTCGAGATTATCTAGCGATATTAAGACGGCCTTCACCAAGGTTGACTCCCCTTCGTCCGTGGAAGTCGTGGTTGCGCTTGGTACGGAGCGGAGCGAGGCGGCAACGCGGCTGACCGAGACCGTTCCGAATAGGGTCGTGCATTGCACCGGGGGGCTATCTTTGGCGCATCGCTTCTCGTCCTGACCACGAAAGCGCTCGATTTGGTCCTGAGCGTTCCTAATCCCCGCGGTCACGCAAGAGACGCCCCCGGCGATGTCCTGTGCACCGGATTTGCCCACGGCGTTACCGAGATTGAACGAGGTTATTCCCGGGGTCATTTTTTTTGTTAGTTCGAGAGCTTGTGAGCAAGAAACCCCGCCTGGCTGATCCTCGGAACGCAGTTCCATTGCGGCCAGGCTGGCGGCAAAACCGTCGTAAGCTGCCTGGTGATCCAAGTAGTAGCCCTTCGACGTGCCGGCGGTGTGCTGCCGCTCGGCTACAAAACGCAGGAAGTCTGCTTTCAGCGCGTCGGATTGTTTCTCGATCACCTCGTCGTAGGGTGGGGTGAGTTGGACCGAGCAGTCAGTCAGTGCAATACTGACCGCCCACATGATCGATGACAGGTAGAGTGCTCGGGCACTTCCGCGCCACGTCATTTTATGGGCCACGCTCGTCATCGGGAAAGTCGGTTGAGCAACGCATCGTCGATCGGGGGATCGCCGGGGCCTTCATTTGAAGCCTCGAATTCTTGCAGCGCCTCCCTCGTCCTTGGTCCCATTACGCCATCTATCGTTCCGGGATCGAAGCCTCTGAACATAAGCAGTATCTGTAAAGCACGCACACGAAGATCGGGCAGTGGGCCGGCTGCAAACGTATCGTGGAAATGGCGCAGGTGGCCATCGTAGTTTTTGGCTGCGAAGTTTGGCCCGTTGTATACGCGGGCGAAGGACGTCCAATTTTGAGATCGCAACGAGGCGTCCATCCTCTGCGACTTTATGAATGACGCCATGGCACGGAACTGCATGTCCTCGCCAGCGACCATCGCCGTGACCATCTCCTCCACGTTGGCGAAGCCAGCGGCGTGGCAGTTCTCCCCCATGATCTGCCCAAGGCCCCAGGAGGCACTTTGCAAGGCTGCCTGGCGATCCAGCAGAATGGCCGCGGTGAGCCGGTCGTACTGATGTGCGCCGCCGGGACCATAGCCGCCGGGCGTCGGCTGACTGAGGTCGGGGTCATCCGCATCGAAGCGTCCCCCCGTGAGGCGATGGAAGACGTGCCGCTCGAATAGAATCTTTGGGCGACCGTCCCCGAAGTAGCCGCACCCGGACGTTTCGGTGAAGATCACCGCCCATAACGTGGGCAGGTCAATATCGATAAGTTGCGCTGACTTCTGGAGACCATCCTGGGTGAGCGGTGTGCCTAGACCGGTAAACGGGTCAAGAGTCATTGTCCTATTCTCCTAGGTGCGAGACCAGACCGGCAAAGTGCGGATCAGCGCCGTATCGCAACAATCCAAAAACAAGTCATGCCCTCAGCGCCGGCCTTCGCGCGATATCGAATTGCTGTCACACCGAGCACGATGGGCCAATATATAATAGCAACGAGACGTTTTGGAAATGCAAATGGGTGGCGTAGTGCGTGCATGTGTGAGGACCGTCACATATGTCGTCCTTCTTGGATGTTACTAGGCATGCAAGTTCTCAAACCGCTTGGAGCGACTCATGCCTGAGAATACGCACCCCGGCGACGTCAACGATAGCGCGGGCTGGCTGAGGGATGAGCCGACGATATGGCATGAGGTGAACCGGGCGCTTCAGGACGTTTCTATCCTGCTCCAGTATCTTGGTGAGTTGCCGGACGCCCGGCTGCTCGGATATTTTAATGACACACGGACTAAGCTTGCCGACAGCGGCGCGGCGCGAAGTGTCCCGCCTTGCGATGACTACGCCATGTTTCTCCGCCGCTTGTTCCAGATCGCGGCTGCCTTCCAGACCGGACGAACTGAACTGCTGCCCAAGGGAGACGCCCCGCAAGATGCGGCAGGGGGCTGCGCGGATGTTGCGTTCGTCTACTGGAGCCGAGACTTCCTGTCGGCCGTAGCCTCACCGGCGACCGCGGAATCGATCCGAATAACGCATGAGTTTCTGGTTTGTAAGGCGTGGACGTTCTGGCGCCGGCGGCACCCTCCTCGGGCAAGCGAGGCCAGCATACCGCCGCTTCCGCCAGACCTCTGCGCGGCGATCCGAAACCGGCTCGCCAGCAAGCTGGCATGGCGAGTGCGGCTCTACGAGATCAGCACAATCGCCGCCGTGCTCGGGACCGTTCTGATCTCTGTTTATGCCCTGTCGGGCCGGCTGGTTCTGAACAACGAACAGATGATGCAGGATGCGTGGTCGAAGATCGACGCACAGATCGAGGCGGAGGAGAGCAAGATCTTCGAACCGGTACACATGCCCATCACAGCGGACGCACGCCAACATTTCGATGTGACAGGGTTGTGCGAGCTCACTCGCACGGTCCCTACCGACCCAAAGTTCTCGAGGGTAGCCGCGAACGGGAACAATTGGACTAGCGGCAGTTCGGGCGCGGAAGGCGGGGCGGTGATGCGGACCCTCTATGCGACGCCGCACCAAGCACATCTTTGTACTGACCGTGCCAAAGCGCTGCTCAATTTATTCATCGTTACCGTGCATCTGCAAAGCTGGAGTAGCGTGATCACTGAATCGTTCGGGTCAGTGTTCGCCTATCCGTTTGGCGTGGTCCCTGCGACCTTGCGTTCCTTTGCAGAGCAGGACCGGGGTTGCTTCGAGCTGAGGCAACCCGAACATGAGATCAAAACAGCCGGAGTTTCCTGCGAGCGGATTCTCTGGGCGGAAATCGACCGCTCGCGGCATGTCGCCGACTCGATTCTTGGCGCCGTCACCCAATACATTCTGCCCGTCCTTTACGGTTTTCTCGGCGCGATGGCGGCCTCGATGCGGCTGCTGCGCCGTAAGGTCGATGCGTTCCTGCTGAGCTACACCGACCGCGCGCGGCTGCAACAAGGCGCCATACTTGGCGTCCTGTGCGGCGCTGTCATTGGCCTCTTTGCCACATTCCTCAGCGGCATGGGTGGTTCTGGCAGCGTTGGCACCGCGGCGCTTGCGCTGCTCGCGGGCTACAACGTAGATGGCGTGTTTCGCTTCCTCGACGAACTCTCGGATCGCCTATTTCGGCCCGCTAGTCCGGCCAAACCAAGCTAATCCCAACGTAGCCGATCGCGTCGCGTTGGTGCATGGCGGCGACCCCTCATTGTTAAGCCGTAGCGGCTTCGCATCTTTGGCAAGGGATGAATAAGCATGACAATTAACGCAGGTGAAGATCCAGGCCAGCCCTATCTGTTCGTTGACCTGTACTCAGGCGACGATGGCCGCCTTGTCGGAGGGCAACCGAACTGGCAAGTGCTCGCCGCGACGGACAACTATTACGGGGCCATCTTGAAGGCCTGGGACGGCACGCGGTTCAACGACGGCGGCTGGTTCCGGCGTCACTGGCCGGCGGTGCGTGATGCGGGCGGCGACCGCTACGGCGACAACTGGTTTCGCGGCGCTTACCTGTTCCTCGAGTTCCTTCAGGATGGAGCCGATCAGGCCGATGCCTACCTGAAGGCCGTCGATGATGCGGGCGGCTGGGGCGCGGGCGATATCCTCCCGATCGTGGACGTCGAGCTGGGCAGCGCAGGCAAGACGGCGGCGGATGGAACGCAATTGGCGGCGCCACACGCCAACCGCGGCGCGAGCAAACGGCAGTTGATCGACTGCGTGACAGCCTGTGCCGAACGCATCAAACAGCAAACCGGCCGGCAGGTGATCTTGTATGGCCGCGGCGCAATGCGTGATCTTGAGGTCAATGACCGGATGGGATGCGACCTAATCTGGAACCCTGCTTACACCGCGACAATGCCGCTTCATGGGCTGGAGGCCTGGAAGCTGGACGAAGTCGTGCTTTGGCAATACTGTGGGGACGGCAGTGCGGTGATCGCCAGCCTGCCGCATTCCGTGCCGGACTTTGGGGCGTGCGATCTCAGCGTGTTCGTTGCAGGTGCGCAGGCACCTACGCTGGAAATGTTGCGCGCCTCGTTGCTTGGATAACCACTGCGCGACAATTAGGGAGAAGGATGAGATGTCTATCGGGATCGTGCTGCATAACAACGAAAGGACTAACCCGAACGATCTGTTCGTCAGCGTTAGCGATCTGAACGCCGCGGGCGGACCGTTGATCCTCACCAACCAGCGGATCAACGTGGATCAGACATTTCCGCTCAACGTTCAAGAGGACGGAAACGCAAACGGCAACATCGCGTGGACCGCTCAGACTGTCGACGGGTCCACGACGAACCAGGCCACGATATCGGTCACCGATGGTCAGACGGTGGAGGTCGCAAGTTGGTGACAAGGTGTTCTGTTCGCCGGGGCTGACCGCGGACTGTCGCCTCCGAATCCGACACAACGCCCGCCGCGATACCATTAACGGTGATTGAGTGGTTTCGCCTGCCCGTCGAAGATTCCGAATAACCGGCCTCCGAACGCCTCCTTTGGCGACGCCTTAACTCGCGGCTGAGGTCCGGCCGGCGCAGCGCTTGCCAGCCTTTATGACGGGGGCTGTGCCTGGGCGGGCGAAGCAGCGGCCGTCGGCGCCTGGGGTGCCTCCGAGGCGTGTTGTGGGGCCTTCCCGGTGGCAATGACGGCCACGGGCGAAGGCCCGGGGCACCCGCCGGCTCCGCTTCCTTCGCCGGACTGCGCCCGTAATGAGCTTGTCACAAGCCGCCTAGTCGAACGATCCCGCCTCATCGGCCTCGGCTACTTGCTGGCCCGAACTCTGGCAGAACCGTTGCCATCGTGCGATGCGGCTCCGATTCAGGCGCGAGTTCCTCTTCGGGCTGACAGACGGCCTGCGCAAAGATAGCAGCGAGCGTCTCCCCTACCCTCCTCTGCGCCGCAGCCCAGCGCGACTGGCCGTCCTCTCGTAATATGAAACACTTCAGAGATATCGGTCGAGTGTCTGAGGCATTCTCTCTTCATCAGCACGGCCGGGTCAAAGCCAAGCAACCACTTTCGGCACTGGAAAAGTTTCCATGCTCCGTCTCATCCTTTCAACAGTCACCCTTGCCGGAGCTCTGGTAATCGCGCATACGGGCTTTGCTGATCCTCTGCCTGCAGCAATGTCCGATTATGTTCAATCCGCCGCAGCGGAACAACCCGCACCATCAGCCGCCGCCTGGTCACCGTCATCAGACACGACAGCCCCCATTGAGTTGGGCTGGGGCCGAGGGGGTCCCAGTAGGGAGAACCATCAATGTGCTTTGTTGTCGCGGGTTGTGCTCTTTTGTTGGCGTTGATCGCTAGTATAGCGCTAGACGGTGTGGGCGTTGAGAAGCGGCAGGCGACGCAGCGCGATCTTCTGCCACCGACATCGCTCGACGGTTGTTTCTGAACGGGTTTAGTCTGGCTTGAACCATACTCTGCCTAATAGGGCCAAGGAGTGGCAATGGACGTTGCGGACTGGCTCCGACGGCTCGGCCTGGAGCGTTACGAGGCGACATTCCGCGAGAATGACGTCAGCGCTGATGTGTTGCGCGATCTCACCGCAGAAGATCTCAAGGATCTAGGGATCGCCTCGGTCGGCCATCGGCGACAACTCCTGTCGGCAATCACTAAGTTAAGCGAGCAACAGACCGCCGACGCCGTCAACCCGAATGCCGAGCTGGCGACCACTACCTCGGGATCGCTCGGCGAAGATGCCGTGTCGCACGGTGGCGAACGTCGCCAGCTTACCGTGATGTTTTGCGATCTGGTGGGTTCCACGGCGTTGAGTGAGAAGCTCGACCCCGAAGAGCTGCGCGGCCTATTGCACGCGTATCGCATCCATTGCGGCGAGGTGGTTGCGCGCTACGATGGGTTTGTCACCCGGTACGTGGGTGATGGCATTCTGACCTATTTCGGTTGGCCTTCCGCCCACGAGGAAGACGCTGAACGCGCCGTGCGGGCGGCCCTGGAGATCGTGCGTACCATCAAGGGGGACTCGTCTGTCGAGAACTTGTCGGTCCGTATCGGCATCGCAACAGGCCCCGTGGTCATCGGAGAGCCGGCCGGTGCGGGCAAAGATTCGACCCTGGCGGTGGGCAGCACGCCCAACCTAGCCGCGCGTCTGCAAGGATTGGCCGCCGCCGACCAGATCGTCATCGCCACATCGACGCGCCGGCTAATCGGAAATGCGTTTGAACTGAGCGATCTGGGCGCGAATGATCTGAAAGGGATCGCCGAACCCGTTCACGCCTGGCGGGTGGAGCGAGCCATGGCGACGGAAAGCCGTTTCGACGCCCGCCGCGGCGACAGCACACTGACGCCGCTTGTGGGCCGTCAAGAGGAGCTGGATCTGCTGCTTCGGCGGTGGTCACACGCAAGGGACGGTGAGGGCCAGGTGGTGCTGCTGTCTGGAGAACCAGGGATCGGCAAGAGTCGCATCCTGAGCGCGCTGCGCGATCGGCTGGAAGCCCAAGGCGTGCAAGCTCTGCGCTTCCAATGCTCGCCTTACTACGTGAACAGTGCCTTCTGGCCCATCATCGACAACTTCGAACGGACGCTGAAGTTCACCCGGGACGAAACCATAGACGCGAAACTCGACAAGCTGGAAGCGTTAATCGTTACGCAGTACGGGCGCCCACTGGTCGACGTTCGGTTCGTCGCGGACATCCTGTCCCTCCCCTCCGAGCAGCGCTACGGCGCGCTGCCGATGACGCCGCAGAAGCACAAAGACGAGACGCTGCGGACGTTGGTGGACGTCACCGAAGCAGCCGCTCGCAGGCAACCCAGCGTGCTGCTGTTCGAGGATGCGCACTGGGCCGATCCCACCACGCTTGAGGTGTTGGACTTGCTGATCGACCGGGTGAGAACCGTTCCGTTGCTGGTCGTGCCCACCCACCGGCCGGAGTTTCAGTCGCGCTGGTCTGGGCAGGGACATGTCGGCGCCCTGAACTTGTCCAAGCTGACCCGGACGCAGAGTGCCGCAATGGTATCCGCCCTGGCGGGTGGCAAGGCTCTGCCGGCGGCGTTGGTCGAGCAGATCCTGACCAAGACCGACGGCGTACCGCTCTTTGTCGAAGAGCTGACTAAGTCGATTCTCGAGTCGGGCGAACTGACGGAGGCCAGCGATCACTACGAGTATGGTGGCCCGGCACGCGCCGTCACCATTCCGGCGACGCTGCGAGACTCGCTCATGGCGCGACTGGATCGCTTCATGCCGGTAAAAGAGATCGCCCAAATCGGGGCAGCGATCGGTCGTGAATTCAGCTACGAACTAATCGCCATGGTCGCGGCAATGCCTCAGGCCCAACTCGACGACGGACTGTTGCAGCTGAGCGACTCGGGACTTGCCTTCCGTCGTGGCACGCCGCCCGATGCGATCTACACCTTCAAACATGCACTGGTGCAGGACGCAGCTTACGACTCACTGCTGAAGAGCCGCAGACAGGAGCTGCACGGCAAGATCGCACGGGTGATCGACCGGCGCTTCCCGAACATCACGGCCACTGAGCCTGAAGTGCTGGCACATCACCTCACCGAAGCGGGCCTCGCCGAAGCCGCCATTCCCCGATGGCTGACCGCTGGGGAACTGGCGTTGAGGCGCACGGCTCTTACCGAGGCCATCTCGCATCTCAACCGGGGGCTTGAACTGGTCGCCACCCTTGCTTCATCCCCGCAACGAGACAGCATCGAATTGGAGCTGCGCAGCCTCCTCGGTACCGCGTGGCTGGCACTCAGAGGGTGGGCCGCCCGGGAAATCTGGACCAGCCTGCATCCGGCTCTTGCCTTGGCGAAATCGCTTGAGCGCACCGACGCGCTGACTCCCATCCTTTGGGGACTGGCGACCCACGTCTGCACGCGAGGGCGTGTAGCAGAGTCCCTGACATGGGTGGAGGAGATGCTGAACGTGGCGAAGGCGATGGGTGACGCCGAGCTGCGAATCACAGGACATATGAGTGCCTGCGTCGGCTACACTTGGGCTGGCGACTTCGCCACGGCCCTAGAGCACGCCGACAAGGTGCTACGCCTCTACAACGACGAGAAGCATCGCCACCTTGCGGGCATCCTAAATCACGATCCTAAAACTCTAGCCTTGATGTCCGGCTCGATTTGCACCTGGATGCTTGGCTACCCAGATCGGGCGTTACGGCTGAGCGATGAAAAGGACGCACACGCCCGCCGGCGCGGTCACCCCTTGGACCTCGGATTTGCGCTGACCGTGGGGGCGCATGAGTTCGATCACCGCTGTACGCCCGAGGACCTGCGCAAGCGCGCCCAAGAATGTGAACGACTGGGCCGAGACAACAGCCTGCCCGTACTGTGGGCAATAAAAGCACTCTATCCGTTTGGTCAGGCCCTCATTCGCGAAGGAAGGCCCGCCGAAGCAAAAACCCTGTTCAAGGCCTGGATTGCGGCTTGGGAAGCGAGCGGCGGCAAGGTCCGCCTCCCGACCATGAACGCACTTCTAGCCGAAGCCATGACGCTGACCGGCGATCTCGACAACGCCCTCAAGCTGATCGACGGGCAGATCGCCCAGATCGAACGCCCCGGATGGGAGGAACGGCTTCACTACGCCGAGATCCTGCGCCTCAAGGGCTGGATGCTCGTGCTCAAGGGCAATCTTGAAGGTGCAGAACAAAACTTTCTCGCCTCACTCGACTGCGCGCGCCGCCAGCAAGCGAAATCCTGGGAGCTACGCACGTCGACCAGCCTCGCGCGACTATGGCGCGACCAGGGTAAGCGCGCCCAAGCCGGTGATCTGCTCGATCCGATCTATCATTGGTTCACAGAAGGTTTCGATTCGCCGGACCTGGAGGAAGCCAAGGCGCTGCTGGATGAACTGGCGTGAGCGGCGCGTGCGGCACTTTTGCATTTGCATGGACGCGGCTCGCGCCATCCGCTATAATGTCGGACGAGCCTATTCCGGTTCATCACCGATCAGTCGCGGCCGAAGCCGCGTGGTGGGGAATGCTGGTGAGATCGTCAAGGCGGCGCAGGTGGCAGTGTCTCGCCGATTGTCGCGCCACTGCCCCCGCAGTGCACCAACGCAACGCCCGACACGGTGCTGTGATCTAGCTCACAGCACCTGCGCTATGCTGATGGTATGCGGTTACTTAGCTCGGTTGACGGCGCGCCCGTGGATAAGAAGGAGAGTCTCCGCCCTGACTGCGGTATTTCTGCTGATACATAAATAGGATTTGCTGCTGCAAACCGACATTGCCTCTCCGCTGCCGCCGCTTGTCTCAGGCGACAGCTCATCTCCCCGGACGCTCAACTCGTCGCTGGGGAAGCTTCCGGCGGCTTGGCTCGCGGCGACCTTAGCGACTGCATTTCGGTCGGCGTGCTTCTCGCGTCGTTGCTTACTAATACCGGCCACGCAGTTAGCCGCTCAGTACGATACGACACCGGAAGACTGCACTGGAGAACCAAACAATGGTTGATGTGCCGGCAGTGACTGATGTAGCAACGTCCGGAATCACGAGCGCTCTCACTTTTCTACCGGCTGCCGCCGGGCTGGGTACCGCCGCGATGGGCCTAGTGGATTCAAGCAAGGCATTCGCCGGCGGTCCGTCGAACTTCGGGTTCACGGATATCAAGAATGACCTGCAGAAGTTTTTACCGGCCTCGCCAAACCGGGACGCTCCTTTCGGCAACACCCAGGTGCTCAAAACACTCAGAGCGAACTGGATGAATGGCGTCGCCAAGACAGATCAAAAGGCAACGGCCAAGGCGCTCATTCATCTTGAGCTCACCCAAGGGACCGCCAACGCCCTCGCCGAAGCGGCGGGGGTGGATGCGGACAAACTGATCAACCTTGCCCGGAAAGTCGCCATCGGAGCAGCCCCCAACTCAACCGAGATTGCCGTACTGGGCCAGTTCGACGTGGTCCTTAGCGCCGTGTTGGATGCAGCCTATGAGCGGGCTGACCAGAAATATCGAAACGCATGCAAATTGCTGGCGTTGCTCGCTTCGGTGATATTGGCTGTCGTAGGCGGCTGGCTGCTGTACAAACCGGACTTCGATCTGCGTGAGTTTGGTATCTCGTTGCTGGTTGGTCTGAGTGCAACTCCGCTCGCGCCGGTGGCCAAGGACTTGGCGACTTCCCTACAGTCGGCGGTCGCCGCCATACGCGCAACGAAAAACTGATCCCGATGACCTACTTCCTCGACTTCCGCACTCGCGATGTAGGCGGACCGCCGGTCTATCCCAACCTGCTGGAAGGCGACGGAACCACCGGACCCGACGGCCTACAGCTCATCACACCTCCGTCCATACCGAGGATCATAGCCGGCCGAAACCTGCTATTTGTGGCCCATGGATTCAACGTTTCTCGTCCGCAAGGCGCGTTCTCCATCGGCACCCTGGACGCCTATCTCCGCCTAGGGGCACCGGATATGCTCATCGGCCTACTTTGGCCGGGGGACTTTTGGCTCCCAGTGGTCAACTATCCATTCGAGGGCGATGTCGCAATAGCCTGCGGCAAATATCTCGCCCAGTTCTGCAACGCCTCGTGTAAGGGCGCACAAAGTCTGTCCTTCCTGTCCCACAGTCTTGGCGCCCGCCTGGTCCTCGAGACCATCTGCCATCTTGACCGGGCGGACGTCCGATCGGTGTGCCTCACCGCCGCAGCCATTAACCGCGACTGTCTGACCAACGAATACCGGTTTGTCCCCAGTGTTGCTGAGCGAATCGCGGTTTTAGCTTCGGATAAGGACAATGTCCTGCAACTCGCTTACAGCCTCGGTGATC
Source organism: uncultured Alphaproteobacteria bacterium (assembly GCA_963758415.1). Taxonomy (GTDB): domain Bacteria; phylum Pseudomonadota; class Alphaproteobacteria; order Acetobacterales; family Acetobacteraceae; genus Rhodopila. The sequence goes on from CAVWVL010000006.1 coordinate 224,985, forward strand.
CGTTCGCTGATCTGCTGCATGATGACCACACACCCTTTCAGCCAGCGCTTGGCTACAAAGGGCCGCCGCTGCCAGCGATCTTCCCGGTTGCCCAGCCATGGCAGATCCCGGACGCGGCAGCCTTCGGACATGGAGATTACTTTCCGCGGAACCCCGTCCCAGCCGCACCACTTTGGCACTGTGCCGCCGCATTCATGAAGCGCGCGTTTCAAGGCCGACCGCAGACCTGGCCACCGTCGTAGGCCGTTGTTGCAGTAGGGATGATATCTTGCTTGGCGCTTGATATTACCTACGGCGCAGTATGCCTCAGGGGTCGATTTGGCCAAGACCAGCGCGGCAGCGTATAGTGCTTGCAAACACAGTAACAGATTGATAATGGACTATCAAGAACGACTGCGAAAGTCGCTAACGCCCAGGTAATATCCTGCCGTAGGTCGCTTGAAATTTGTGATTTGCCGAGGTCCACAAACAACCATCTCGCAAGCGGTAACGTTGCCGCAGGCGCTCGACTGCTAGGAAAGGCGGAGACTGTACTACCAACTAATCGATATTTTAATCGCTACTGGAGACGCGGTTCGTGTCGTCGGTTACGGACTAGTTCTGAACGGCCTAAGGAGTGGAGTTTGCAATGATTTAAGGAGGCAACTTGATGGGACCCGGGACCGAGGATGTGACACGGCTCACCGCCGGCGCTTGCATGGCTCCATCGGTCGTAGGATCGGTGAAAACCGACGAAAGGTCTAGTGCCGTGGATGTTTCTCCTGCCCCGGAACAATCGGGGCAAGCTGACGCCTACTGCGAGCGGCTCCCCGAGCCGAGCGACACGCCTGCCAAAATTGTAACCTTTTTGTTCGCGGCTGTCATCTATGGGTTGGTCTGGATCACCCTGGTCTACATTGTCTGTTTCGTCGGAAACTTTTTCTCCCTCCTGGTTGGTACGCGTTGGGAGCAGGTGGTGCCGCTGAAATCAATCGATACCGGCAAATCCAGTTCGTTCAGTAGCGCGCTGACGATCAACCTTATTCTGATCCTGATCCTAGGGTTGCAGCATAGTGTCATGGCGCGACCAGGGTTCAAGGCACTTGTTACCAAGGTCGTGGCGGTGCATGCGGAACGAGGCGTGTTCATCGTCTTCGCCATCGGCGCGCTGTCACTCCTGATGTGGCAATGGCGGCCGATGAAGCAGCCGATCTGGGACATTGGGCAGCCCGCCGTGTGGGCACTGCTGACCGGCATCCAGGTGTGCGGCTGGGCGACTGTCCTGTGGGCGACATTTCAGGTTGGCCATTGGAAGATCTTTGGCGTGACCCAAGCGCTCGATTACATTTGCGACAAGCCGTACACCAGGATGACCTGTTCGCGACTGCCCAACGAGTTCTTCGAGACCGGTTGGCCGATCACCGAAAAGGGCGTCTGGAAGTACGCGCGGCATCCGGATTTCTTCGGTTTTTGTGTTGCATTCTGGGCCACACCGACCATGAGTGTCGGGCATCTCGTCTTCGCGCTAGGGCTGACTACCTATATCATGTTTGGCATCTTCTTCCTGGAGAGGAATTTGAGCCAGCTCTACGGCATCCGCTACGAAGAGTACGTGCGGACCCGATCCAGGATCATCCCGTGGTTCGTCAAGCAACAGCAACTCTCACCGCGACGAGAGGTTCCGGAAATGGTCAGGCTCGCTCGCACGGTGGCGCGTCCCTCCGAATGACTTCGGCAGCCTTCTCTGCAATCATATAGATCGACGTGACTATAAAAAAGCCGGGAATCCTGGGGAAGACTGATGCGTCTACGATCCGAAGCCGTTTGGTTCCGATGACCTTGAAGCAACTGTCGACAACCGCCTGCTGATCATCGGGCCGGCCCATCGCCGCAGTGCCGGCGGCGTGATGTCCCCAAGCCTGATCCTGAATGTGATTCCTGATTGCTTCGTCGTCTGACACTTGCGGGCCGGGAACAATCTCCTGTTCGATGAAGCTGGCCAACTTGGAATTTATACGCCGTACGGCTTTCACCCCACCGAGAACGGCCTCAAGATCGGCACCGTCATCCTCCCTGGGAAAATAGCGAAAGGAAATCTGCGGAACGTCGCGCGGATCCGTCGACCGCAACGTGACGCTGCCGGTGCGGTTCGATGTGTGCGACTTCAGGATCACCCAGGAGAAGAAGGATTTGTCCTTCGCAAGGTGGTCGGAATAGCCGTGGAAATACCCCTTGAAGACGCCCGGCACGCAAAAAATAAAAACATCGGTGTCGCGCTGCGTCGGCCGTGACTTTTTGGTCAGGGCGATGACGATCCCGTTGGTTGCATAGGGGCCCCGACCTTTCAGCCATTTTGCGAACAGCGGATCCGGATACTGGCCAATGCTGGGGAAACTAAACGTCGATCCGCGGGTCAGGGCGAAGTCGCTCTTGGTTTTCGTCACCACCGAGATCTCATATCGGTCTTGTAGATTGGCGCCGACGCCGGGCCGGTCCAGCAAAACACAAATGCCATGTTTTTCCAGCTCACACCGTGGCCCGATGCCTGAAAGCTTCAGCAGTTGGGGCGTGTTGAACGTTCCCGCGGCCAGAATCACCTCCTGTCGCGCCTTCAACCAGCGACGCGGCGGCTCGGGAGCGTTCCGCGCCGACGTTGGATCTGCTCGATAAAGGTTGAGCCCCTGCATGAACTCCACGCCGATTGCCACCGGATCAGCCGCTGGATCAGGGGAAGAACGTTCAAACAGAACCCGCGTGGCAAGACTATGCGAGTAGACACGCAAATTCTCAGGATGGTCCTGCGAGGCCAGGTCGATCAGGTCTCGCACGCTGACACGCCGCCCGCTTGAAGTCGCGAACGGAACGATGAAAACCCCCTCCCGTTCGGTGCAAGGTGTTCTGGTGTCATTTGGATCGAAAAAACTTCTAAGGAAAGCGATTGGCCCACCGTCGAACTTCCGCCAAGAGTGCCATAACAAACGCAGGCTGGGCCACAGTTTGCCCTCCAGCGTCGACCAAAGTGTTGCAACCACGATGCGAAAGATCTTCCAGTCCCTAACCAGAAGCGACGGCGGAGCTGCGACGGTGGAAAGCCACCCGGTGAAGCCATGGCCACCAGGGTGTGGTCTGCCGAAATTTGGCTCTCGCAAATAGCCGCAGCGCTCGATCCGCGAGAAATACTTACGCATCTCGGACGCGCCCCAGCTTGTATCCCCGGTCAGCTTGGCGATGTCATCCCAATCGAATGCGTGCGGACAGATGGTGATCAACGCATTGTGTGCCGTGCAACCACCCAGAGTGCCTGCCCGAGGATACCAGATGCCGACCCTGCCGTCCTTGTCCAGGAGCTTCTTCTTGTCACGGCCTTGCTGCACAACGTCGTCGTAGTGCTGAACAACATAGTCCCAACGAAGCAGCGGATCTTCCGATACCTTGGTAAAGAAGGCGGGAACCTGGTAATCGCAGGTGGTGTCGGCACCGCCGGCCTCCAACAAGGCCACCTTGTAACCTTTTTTCGCGAGACCGACGCCCGCGAGGTTCGCGGCCAGCGGGCCACCACCCGCACCGGAACCGACAACGATGTAGTCATACTCGGCTTCGGGCGGCTGGAGATCGTCGTGCATGCAACAAACCTCATGAAGGCCATGCTCGCGCTGGCTTGACGATGGTGGCCAGGGCAATGCTGGCGCATCCACGGATATGCAACGTTACAATATCTGATTCGATTCTACAATTCAAAACGTTTTCAGAAATTCGATCAGCGCCCGCTTATCGGCATCCGAAAGGCCGGGCTCCTCAGCAAAACGATTAGTGCCGAAATAATGCCCCTGGTTGACGGCCAGATCAGGGCATTTGCTCAACCCGTAGAGTGCTCGTGCAATCGGCGCGAACATTGTGTTCGCTTGCTCCTCGCTGGCGTCCTTGGGCACCGTCGCCAAGTAGTGGCGCAGCTTGAGATAGACGCCAACTCCGGCCCAGCCCCATTTTATTTCTGACCAGAGATCGGTGGCGTCCGGCAACGGCGAGAGGCTGCCAAACAAGGCAGTCAGCGTGCCCTTCGGAATCGGTCCTATTGCGATGTCGCCGTTCTCTTGCATCGCACCGGCAAGTATCCAGTTGAGTGGCACTCGCAGATAGGGTAGGTATCTGGGCAGGAATCCAGCCGGCACCGTTAGCCAACTTGGCCGGTCGGTACGGTCCATCAAGGCAACGCCCTTGCCGCCCAATACGGCATCGCGCGGTCGACGCTCCGGCCACAGCATTTGCTCGATGCTTGACTGGAAGACCTGCATGCGCGACTGGACCGACGGGTCTTCAGTGAAATTTCCGACGGTATTGGCGAGCAGATATGGCGCCGTAGACCAAAGTCCGATGAGGGAGGGAGGCCGTGTATAGCCGCGACCGCCGCCGGGTATGGGGAGCGGACGTTCCTCAGCGGTGAAGGGATCGTTCACCATGAGCTCGCCGACCGAGGGCAACTCCTTGTATGTCTGCGACGAGAAGTTGTCCCATATATTGCCAGCCAGCGCATTGGTCGCCAGCGGACTGCAGGCATTAGTGCGCAGCAGCGTTACAGGCACACGAAAATCGGTGGAGAGATAGTTGTTCGCGAGAAAGTCGGGCTTGTGTACGAGGGTCGTCATCTGCTGCTTGAACGCGTCGGTCTTGGTCCACTCCCAATAGCGTCTCCAGCAGTTCGGATAATTTGATCCGACGCAGGACGCGTTCTGCCCCGTCTCGATTCCCTCGATTGGTGTCGGCAGCTTGCTGGAATGGCAGCGCGCGCATCGCTCCGCGAACACTGTCTTGCCGCGGTCGAGCGTCGTCTCGTCGGTGGAAAGATACGCGGAGCCGCCGGGGGCGGCCGCCAGCGCGTCACGCTGGCCCGCCGCGAGCAAGAACTGCGCCATGTAATAGGTCTGCTGTTCGGTCGCCCGCCAGTAGACCGAGTTGCGTTCCGCAGTCTCGATCGGAATCGGACTGATTCGCTTGATGCCGAGGAACGGATCAAAATGCAATAGCCATTCCTCGCTGAACACGCCGATGTTCAGATACACCCGGTTGAGTGCCGCGAGCACGCCGGCCGAGTCGGAGCCATCCTTCAGCACCCTGGGCGTCATCGAATAGGGTTTCTGATAGAAATCACTGAGCCCCAGCGTGTCCGGGAAGTCGTTAAACTGCTTGTTGTTCAGTTGACCGCCGGCCAGCCGCTCGCGCCCGTAGTGCGATGCCAGACCCATGCGCGCTGGGAGATCGTAGATCGCGTTCATGGTCCGTGGATTGACGATGTTGTCGGTGGAAACCAGCGACGTGTCCAGCGTGCCGGGCCTGTATGTTTGTAGAAGCTGAACGATGAGATTCTGCTTATCCGCCTTCCAGGAAAACACCCGGTCGAACCACAAATACTGTGCGCCTACGGTCGAGTTGAGATTTTTCCACTCCGGATGCTCAGGATCGGCAGGGGGATTGCGTGGGTTGGGGCCAACGTGACAGAACCCGCAGCTCATTCCCACGCGATACGGCCGCACAAGATCCTTACGCAGGTAGTATTTTTCATCGTTGTAATATCGTTCGGCGTCCCATTTCGCTCGGGCCGCCGCATCGAAATCCGGATTGGGAAACAGCCTCAGGCCAACAATGCCGGTCGGCTCACCGTAATAGGAACCGATCTCAGTGGTGCCGTCGCCGCGCGCATCGATCTTGACGCCGGGATACTGCTGGGGGTCGGCAAACGGATCGGCCGGACAGTCCGTCTTTCGCGTGTCCAACCACAGACCGTATCGCTTGGGGTCTGGGCTGGTCGGCCGCTCGAAGCACGGCTCGTTGACGACGCCAAGATAGTTCCAGCGATTGCCTTTACTGAACGGAAGGCTGGGGTGAGAGGATACGGTTTTCAGTAGGTCGAACGTTCCGAAGGTATAGCGACTGATAACGTCCCAGAACCGATCGTTCCCCCCCGTCCACAGCAGCCACGCATTGCGACCCTTAACCTGGCCCGACGTCAGTACAAGCCCGTTGTCCAGATCAGTAAAGTAATCAAAGTGGTCGTCGCCCGCCGCGGGAAACGATTGAGCGGTGCGGCCGGCCCGCATCGCCTCATCGGTTACTATCCCTGATCGGTCCGAACTGCCATAGAACAGATACAATCCGCCGACAATCACCACGACGAGCAGCAGCGCGACCAGCGAGAGGATCGCCTTTATAATCATTCGGAGCGTGCGCATCTCATTTCCCCGCTTTTTGGTCTCAGTGGGCCAGAGCGTACGCGACCCTATCTCAGCCAAGATCGGCTCGTTGGTGACGAAGCACCCCGACCCTTTTCTTTAGCAGATACAGATCAGATTCGCCGAATCGGCTCCGCGGAGCGTTGGTGCGCGAATAGACCGGAGGTTGCGCGTGCCGCAGCCTGCAACCAGGCCATAGCAAGGTTTACGTCGTCATGATACCATCGCCGGCCGTTCCCTGCTCGCCTGCCGGTGAGGTCCATGCCATATAAACTCAACGAAACGCGCCGCCACAAGATCCCCAAGGCCAAATACCGGGTCATGAACTGGGCGGAATACGACACGGCGCTGGTCAAGCGTGGAAGCCTGACCGTCTGGATGTGCGTCCAGCGAAGGCTGGCATGTTCAGCAGGAGTCAAACCTGCCGGGGTAGAAGTCAGAGCCCCGTAGTTTGGATAGCGGAGGAGATGGAAACAGAACCTTCGAAGCCTATCGACAAGGTCTCCTCAAGGGAGGCTACGAGTTCACCGGGCCGTAACAACAGTGAACGCGTTGTGGCCTCGAAAGGTAGTATTTCCAAGGGCCGAGCCCGCATCCATAGGGCGAAGGCAACATGGGCAGCCGAAGACTGACCGATACGGCTGTTCACCTCGGCGGGGTGGAAGCGACAGCACGGTGACAAGGACATGCTAAGCAACTGGAGAAGCCCGCTCGTCCCGGCGAGAAATTGCCGGAGCAAGGTAGGCCGTATAACCGGCAACCCCGGGAAATCGGCCGAAGGCGAGAGGGTGGCGGATGGGTCCGCAGTAGCGATGACGCGGCGTAACGGCCGTTGAGCGAAGGGGCCCTGCCATTTGTAACGTCTCCGACATAGGGGCAGGCAAGGACGAGATGACAAAGGCGTCCATCGATTTGCAAGGGTTCCGCCAGCTCTCGCGCCAGTGAGCTCTGTTCAGGGGGCGACGGCCTGGGTATAGGCGTCGCGGCCAGGAGCGGGATGGATGCGTTGCATTGGGTGCGGCTCGACGGCCGTTTCAGAACGGGCGGAGCGGACCGCGCAGGGCTACCGCCGGTTTCGCTGTCGCGATTGCGGCAAGCAGTTCAACGAACGCAGTGAAAGCCTGCTGAACCGGGCGCAATACCCGTCCGACGTCATCGCCCTCGTGGTGCTTTGGCGGCTGCGCTACAAACTCAGCCTGCGCGATCTGCCGGAGATGTTCCTGATCCGCGGCATCGTGTTCAGTCATGAGGCAGTCCGCGACTGGGAGGCCAAGCTCACCCCCGCATTAGCTGAAGGTTTGCGCCGTCGACGACGCGGCAAGATCGGCAAGAGCTGGTATGCCGACGAGACCTACATCAAGGTGCACGGGCAATGGCGCTATCTGTATCGCGCCATTGATCGCAACGGCACGTTGGTCGATGTGAGTGAGCACCGCGACATGGCCGCCGCCATGGCGTTCTTCCAGTCAGCCAAGACCGTCACCGACGTCAGCCCTGACCGGGTGACCACGGATGGCCACGACGGCTACCCCCGTGCGATCCGCACGACGTTAGGCAAGAGGGTGCGCCATCGCACCAGCCGCTATCTCAACAATCGACTGGAGCAAGATCACCGTGGCATCAAAGGTCGCTACCAACCGATGCGTGGGTTCAAGTGCCCGCGATCGGCTGACCGGTTCTGTCGAGGCTACGATGAATTGCGCAACCTCCTCCGTCCCCGCTCCCGTCCTCATCAACATGTTTCCGCCAGCAGCCAAAGGCTCCACTTTCTCCGCCGCACTGCGACCGTAATGGCCATCCTGGAGGCCGCCTGATCCAACGTGGCCGCACATCCAACCTCAGGCTACACTTGCTGGCGCGAACCCTGACGGAACCCGATTACCTCGCCATGACCCTGGTTTGTCTGGGTTACATCGATCAAGGACGGTCCCGGATGGACGAAGCGTTGTCGGAGGCCCGCCGGCTCAGACACGCCCACACCCTAGCTTACGTGCTCACACATCAGCATTGGACCTACTGGCTCATCGGCTCGTCCACGGCGCCTATCGAAGAACTTTTGATCCTAACGACCGAGCACGGTTTTCCACATTATTTGAGTTGGGCCCTGGCGCTTCGCGGATGGTCATTGACCGCGCTCGGCCAAGCACAGGACGGAGTTGCGCTGGTCGCGCAGGGGCTGGAGGGATTTCGTGCTATCGGTAGCGTCATATGTAAGCCGATCATGCTCACCTGGCTCGCCGAGGGCCACGCCATGCTCGGGCAGACCGCTGAAGCACAGGCCTGCTTCATCGAGGCTGCGCGGGTCGTCGAGACTACTGACGAGCGGTGGAATGAGGCTGAGATACTGCACCGCGTGCCGGGCGATCTGCTCGATGCCGCCGGCGATCAAATCGGGGCAGAGCGCCGCTATCGCCACGCCATCGCCGTCGCGGAGCGGCAGAGCGCAAAGCTATTCCAGTTGCGGGCCTCAGTTAGCCTCGCCCGGCTCTGGCGCGAGCAGGGTAAGCGCGCGGAGGCTCGGGACCTGCTCGGTCCGATCTATCATTGGTTCACCGAAGGTCTCGATGCGCCGGACCTGAAGGACGCGAAGGCGCTGCTGGATGAGCTGGTACAGCGTTTCCATGAACCGACTCGTATCACGCTGCCTCGGCGATCTTGTAGGTCCAGGTATGGATCACTGGCTCGCTGTTGACGTCATCGAGATACGCCAATATCCGCGACTTGAGTTCTGCCTTGGAGGCGACGCGGATGTGACGGAGCATCGACCGCGCCATCTTGGAGAAGAATCCCTCCACGAGATTCAGCCATGATCCGTGCTTCGGCGTGAACACGAACGAGAAGCGGCCCTCGGGCTGGTCGGCCAGCCAAGCCTTGGTTTCCTTTGAAACATGCGCGGAGTGATTGTCCAGGATCAGCTTAATGGCGGTATCCGCGGGATAAGCGGCATCGAGCAACTTGAGGAAATCGACGAACTCGCGCGACCGGTGGCGCTCCTCGACACGAGCATGCACCTTGCCAGTCAGCAGGTCGATCCCGGCGAGCAGGCTCAGTGTGCCATGGCGCTGGTATTCGTGATCGCGTGCAAAGCCCTCATGCTCTCCCGGCTTCGGCGGCAAATCGGGTGCGGTATTGGCGATCGCCTGGATGCCGGGCTTCTCGTCGTAGGAGATGATCGCCACGTCGGAGGTCTCCGCCTGGCTCGCGCGCAGAACCGCGACCTCGCGATAGACGCAGAGCACGTCGGCCATTTTCGCCTCGAACGCCTCGTCGCGCCGCTCGAGGTAGTAGCGCGGCGTTGGTGCACTCCACCCGGGCAGTCCGGGATGGTAGGATGATGATCGATTTCCGGTTCTGATCGCCCCAATGCCACATAAACACAACGCCGATCGCCGCCACCACATCCCGAAGATGTCGTTCAGGGTGCGGAACTGGCCGGCCTACGAGGCGGCCCTGCGCCGACGGGGCAGCCTCACCTTGTGGATTGAGGACGCAGCGCTGGAATGCTGGCAGACCATTGGACCCAGAGGGCAGGCTCGGTATGCGAACGCTGCCATTCAGACCAGCCTGATGTTGCGCGCGGCGTTCAAGCTGGCGTTGCGGCAGATCGAGGGCCTGATGACGTCAGTGCTGTCGCTGATGGGGCTGACGATTTCAGCGCCGGATCACACCACGGTCAGCCGTCGCGCGGCGACGTTGCCGGTCATCCAGGCGACCTCGATTCCGCATGGTCCGTTGCACGTATTGATCGACAGCACCGGTCTGCAAGTCCACGGAGCTGGTCAGTGGCTGGAGGCCAAGCATGGCGCGAAATCGCGCCGGACGTGGCGCAAGCTGCATCTGGCGGTGGACGCGGCGAACGGCATGATCGTGGCGCAGACGCTGACGGATCAGGAGGCGGATGATCCGTCCCAGGTCGGCCCGCTGCTCGATCAGATCGACGATCCGATTGGCCAGGTGACAGCGGACGGCGCCTATGATGGTGCGCCCACCTACCAGACAATCGCCGCGCACGGCGATGAGATCGAGGTTGTGATCCCACCGCGCTCGACGGCCGTCCCAAACGGCGAACCGGGTCCGCCGACACAGCGTGATCGCCATCTGGCGATGATTGCAGAACAAGGCCGCCTGGCCTGGCAAGCCACGACAGGTTACGGTCGACGGTCCTTAGTAGAAACAACAATTGGTCGTTACAAGTTGTTGATCGGGCCTCGGTTGCGCGCCCGCGGCTTTGCTGCCCAAACGACCGAGGCGGCGATCGGTGTGGCTGTACTGAACCGGATGTTGGCGACCGGGCGCCCAGATTCTGTCCGGCGACAACCGGTCACCGCGTAGCCGCTTGGGATTGGGATCATCTCGCCCCGCACCGGCCAAGTGTTGGGGTGGACGGCCCCACGGCATCGCGTGCCACAATTGGAGCTGTAGACAACCAATTCCGGAGCCGCCCGTGACCCAGTATAAACGCATAGCCATTGACACGTCCAAAGCCGTCTTCACCTTGCATGGCATCGACCAGCACGGCCGCCCGGTGTTGCGGATGAATCTCCGTCGCGCCCAAATGATCCCGTTCTTCACGAAGCTCCCACGCACGGAGATCGCCATGGAAGCTTGTGGCAGCGCTCACCATTGGGGGCGCGAACTGACCGCACTCGGCCACGAGGTGCGCCTGGTTCCGCCCCAATACGTGAAACCCTATGTCAAACGTGGCAAGAATGACCGCAATGACGCCGAGGCGATCTGCGAAGCAAGCGGGCGGCCGGGAATGCATTTCGTGCCGGTGAAGTCGGTGAGCAAACAAGCTGAAAGTATGGTTTTGAAGGTACGTGAGAGGCTGGTTGGTCAGCGGACCCAACTGACCAACGCCTTGCGTGGTCATGCGGCTGAATTCGGCGTCATTACTGGTAAGGGCCTGGCTAACATTGGTCCGTTGCTTAGAACCATTGAACAAACGGCCTCCATTCCGCCCGAGGCCAGAGACATGGTCGCCCTGCTGGGCCGGCAGATCACCGACCTCGACACCAAGATCACGGAAATCGACGCCAGGTTGACCGCCATGCACAAAGCCAACCAAGTCAGTCAACGTCTCGCCACCATCCCGGGCATCGGCCCGATTACCGCGCTTACGCTGGCACTTGCAGTCGATCCGGAAGTGTTTGAGTTGGGGCGTCACCTCGCTGCTTGGGCTGGCTTGACACCCACCGAACACTCAACCGGCGGCAAGCAACGGATGGGCGGTATCAGTCGAGCGGGCAATGAACGTTTGCGGGTCTTGCTCGTCATCGGCGCCACTTCGGTGATCAAGGCCGCGATGAAGCCGGGCAGTCAGCAAATGACGGAGTGGTTGCAGGCTCTTCTGCAACGCAAGCCACGCAAACTCGTCGCCCTGGCACTCGCCAATAAGATGGCCCGGATGGCATGGGCTATCATGTCGCGTGGAGAGGTGTATCGACGCCCCGGCACCGCCATCGAAGCAGCCACGCAATGACCGCTATTCCGTTACGT
>CAVWVL010000007.1:0-733096 GCA_963758415.1 uncultured Alphaproteobacteria bacterium
GAACCATACGGTAATTCGTTCCGTGTATAACACGTGACTCCGCGCAATGATCACGGAATTCCAACCACCGTGATCCGGGTAATGTCCGGCCAATCAGGAAGATGCACGATGTCTGTCCAAGACCATGAAACCGAGCTGCCTTCCAACCGCGGTACACCGTGGCGCTCGATGATACGTGCCATGTTAGCGATCGGGTTGATGGGGGGAGCCCTGCCTGCGCTCGGGCAGAGCCCTACGGTTTTCGATGAAACCAGGATCCTGCATAGCAGCCCGGGCTCCGCCTGCGGCGACGCGCTGAAATGCAAGACGTTCAAAGGCGGACGGCAGAAGCTGGAAGCAGGTCACACCGAGGTTTTGACCTTTCAATGCCCCGATGAAGCGCCCTACTTCGCCGGATGGGACACAGAACAACATGAACATATCCGGGCGACAATGCTGCCGCAGCCGCTCCTTGATAGCGGTGCCGTGCCGAATGGGCCCGACATCCGGCTGATCATATTGGCCGAAAATGTAGGAACCCGACCCGGGCATATAACGGTGTTCCTCGGCTGTTCAACCAAGCCGACCCTGCCGACGCGCATGAGGCACCAGATCAGCGGTGTTCCTTCAAATCGCCCCACCCTCAATGGAGGAAACTGAAATGGCTGGTCTCAAGCTACGCCGTCTGGTTGCGGGACCGCTGGTCGGCTTAGTCATGATACTCACGCCGTTGGCGGCCTGGGCGACACCGTGCGATCAGGATATATTTAGCCCGGTCCCGGACTGCGAAGTGCAAGTGCAGACGCCGGTCCACTATGACAAGGGGGTTACCCATGGCTGGGCTTACTACTGCACCGGGGATCATCCCTATTTTTGGGGTCTTGGAGACGCCAACCTACCCGGAAATTTCACTTGGAACAGCTGGTGGTTTACAGTCACTGAAAGCGTATTCGCCGAAGGGCCGCCCAACAAATTTGACGCCCTCATAACCAATTGGGACCGCACCGGTCAGGACATAGTTGTGTCTCTGGGTTGCTCGAAGGATCCGCCTCCAAACTATTTCCCAAATTGCCCAACCACTGGCGGACCAGAAGCAGACCCTGGGTGCCCGCAACAAAACATCCATAACTTCTGCAGCAGCGGCCCGGTGCCCGTTTGTTTCCAGACCTATATGGAAACCTGCCCGGACAAAGCACAGTACGTGTGCTCGGCCGACTTGGGATTCACGTCGTGTCAACAGTGTCAGTAGCGATCGCGGTACAATGCTGGCGAAGCGCGCGCCGAAGGGGATGACATGATCCTTGCTCACAGTCGTCGCGGCACGGCCAGCGGTCAACTGCCAATTCTCATGTATATACAGGTACGGATTTCCCGAGCCCGCGTCCGTGCCGTACGCCAATGTCAACTTCCCGTCGGAAAGGTCTGCCGTGCTGTAGCCGCTCAGCGTCAGGGCGGCATTCGCTGCCTCCGGAGCCGCCTGGGTCAGCAGCGTGAGCCCGGTATAGCCAGGCGCCCCAAGGTTATTCCACCAGGAGAACATCTGGCTCGGCGTCATACCCCAGATCGTCACGGCATCGCCAGCATGGAAGTCATTGACCGTGTCCCAGATGGCCGTTGAGACACTGCGGTCATCAATGAAAAATGTATCCTGCCCGCTCCCGCCGGTGAGGAGATTCGATCCAAGTTGCGAACCATACGGTAATTCGTTCCGTGTATAACACGTGACTCCGCGCAATGATCACGGAATTCCAACCACCGTGATCCGGGTAATGTCCGGCCAATCAGGGAGATGCACGATGTCTGTCCAAGACCATGAAACCGAGCTGCCTTCCAACCGCGGTACGCCGTGGCGCTCGATGATACGTGCCATGTTAGCGATTGGGTTGATGGGGGGAGCCCTGCCTGCGCTCGGGCAGAGCCCTACGGTTTTCGATGAAACCAGGATCCTGCATAGCAGCCCGGGCTCCGCCTGCGGCGACGCGCTGAAATGCAAGACGTTCAAAGGCGGACGGCAGAAGCTGGAGGCAGGTCACACCGAGGTTTTGACCTTTCAATGCCCCGATGAAGCGCCCTACTTCGCCGGATGGGACACAGAACAACATGAACATATCCGGGCGACAATGCTGCCGCAGCCGCTCCTTGATAGCGGTGCCGTGCCGAATGGGCCCGACATCCGGCTGATCATATTGGCCGAAAATGTAGGAACTCGACCCGGGCATATAACGGTGTTCCTCGGCTGTTCAACCAAGCCGACCCTGCCGACGCGCATGAGGCACCAGATCAGCGGTGTTCCTTCAAATCGCGCCACCCTCAATGGAGGAAACTGAAATGGCTGGTCTCAAGCTACGCCGTCTGGTTGCGGGACCGCTGGTCGGGTTAGTCATGATCCTCACGCCGTTGGCGGCCTGGGCGACACCGTGCGATCCAGATATATTTAGCCCGGTCCCGGACTGCGAAGTGCAAGTGCAGACGCCGGTCCCATTTGACGCGGGGTATGCCAGTGGCTGGGCCTTCTACTGCACCGGGGATCATCCCTATTTTTGGGGTCTTGGAAACGCCAATTTACCTGGAAATTTCACTTGGAACAGTTGGTGGTTTACAGTCACCGAAAGTGTATTCGCCGAGGGGCCGCCCAACAAATTCGACGCCCTCATAACCAATTGGAACATCGGGAGCGCCGAGAACATAGTTGTGTCTTTGGGTTGCTCGAAGGATCCGCCTCCAAACTATTTCCCAAATTGCCCAACCACTGGCGGACCGGAAGCAGACCCTGGATGCCCGCAAGCCAACATCCATAACTTCTGCAGCAGCGGCCCGTTGCCCGTTTGTTTCCAGACCTATACCGAGACCTGCCCCGACAAAGCACAGTACGTGTGCTCGGCCGACCTGGGATTCACGTCTTGTCAACAGTGCCAGTAGCGATCGCGGCACAAGGCTGGCGGAGCGCCGGGCAAAGCCTGCGGATCGTGTGACGGGGGCCGTGATTTGTACGCGATACTGACGCTAGATCGGGCGAACTTTTGAATGACCGACTGAGTGGCGTGCCCTGCTCCGTCCATTGTAACGTCACCCAAAGAGGCCGGTATCCAGGTCGCCCGGCCTCCCAGGGAAGAACTCCTTAGCTACAATAGGCCCGCGTCACTGATCTTTACTCACAGTCGTTGCGGCACCGCCAGCGGTCAACTGTCAATGCCCTTGAATATACAGGTACGGACTTCCGGAGCCCGCGTCCGTTCCGTACGCCAGTGATAACCTTCCGTCGGACAGGTCCGCAGTGCTGTAGCCACTCAGCGTCAGGGCCGCATTTGGTGCGTCAGGTGCCGACTGGGTCAGCAGCGTCAGCCCGGTATAACCCGGGACGCCAAGGTTATTCCACCAGGAGAACATCTGGCTCGGCATCATACCCCAGATCGTCACGGCATCACCCGCATGGAAACCGTTGACCGTGTCCCAGATGGCCGCCGAGACACTGCGGTCGTCAACGAAAAATGTATCCCGGCCACTCCCGCCGGTAAGGAAGTTCGATCCCCCGCCGCCGTCCAGCACATTGGTGCCGCTGCTGACGGTGATTGCATCCTCGCCAGTGCCCGTAAGGATATACCAGTCGGGCGTTGTTGCGGTGACGTTCAGGTTGTCGTTGCTGTTACTGAGGTACTGCTGCTGCAAGCCGCTGACCGGCCCGGTATAGGGCTGCCCCACCGCGGCCACCGGCTGGTTGGTGGTGGTGTCTGTGACGGTTAGCGGTGCCGTGCCGCTGAGTTGCTGCTCTGCCGCCTCGGCGAGCGCCTGATGACCGGCCTCGGTCGGATGCAGGTGGTCCCAGAACAGATACTGGTCCTGGGTGGCTGGGTCAGTCGCGGCCAGCGTGCCGCTGCTGGCGCTGGTGTAACTACCGCTCCAGACCGGGGACGTCGTGTTGATCAACCCGTAAGCCGCCGGATCGGCAACCGCATTGTCAATAAGTTGGTAGGCATCCACTACGTGTATCGCGGCCGAGCCGATGGCGCCGAGCTGGGTGGCGAGCGCGGTGTCGTACGCGGCGGAAAGCTGCGAGGCCTCGGCATCGAGGGCAACCGACGGCGTGCCACTGCCATCTGCCAGGCCCGAGGTGACCTCCGGCGTCTTTCCCAAGTCCGGCACGTTGAGCACCAGCAGATTCTTCGCGCCATCGGCAACGAGTTGCTGCACAAAAGCTATTTCGTTGGCGACTGAAACGTCGATGTCGGCGGTCCGCTGCTGTGCGGTCAGGCTGGGATCGCCGAGAATGTCGAGAACATCATTCGAGCCGATCGACAGCGTGTAAAGCGCGTTGGGGGACGGGTTCGACTCGGCCGTCTGAAACGCGGCGATTTGCGCCGGCAGCGAGATCGCCTGGACCTTCGGGTCGTTCGTGTTCTGTGGCGTCAGTCCGGTTTCGGCACCACCAAAGGCGAAGTCGGTACCGCCGGCCAGAGTAGGCGCAAGCGTCCCAAGCCCGAGGGCTATGGAAAGGTCCTGCACCCAGGTCGGGCCGTTGCTGAATACGTTACCGCTGACCGCGCCGTATTTTTCCTGATAGTACGGTGGCGACACCGGTTCGGTCGCCCCCGCGACGGAGGTGAAAATCGAGAGATTGCCGGCGTCGGACAGGCTGTCGCCGAATGCATAGAGTGCGCTGTAGGCCGGAAGCGATGAAGTTTGCGCCATGGAATATCCTCCTGGGTTCGTCTCGGCTTTCCGCCGCGCGGGCAATCACAGTAAATCCGCGCCTGGCTCGACGTCGCATCATCTGGAGCCGCTAGTCGTTGCCTCGACGCTCGCCTCCCGCCGCCTTCCTCACCACGACTTCTCGCTTCAATTCATCCAGGACGCCGTTGAGCACACTGATTTCCTGCGCGACCGATAACCCGGCGGCCTGCGCCCTGATCACCAATGCCCCAACGTGGATGGTGAATTCCTCGACCGTCATAGCGCCAGCGCCGCTCCACTCTCGTTCTCAGTCAGTATCGCACCGGTGCTGGCGTTAGGGATCCATCTTCAAGCAACGTATTGAACTACACCAGCAGCGCACTTGCATCGAAACCGAACGGCAAAGTGCCGGTCGGCTTGATCAGATCGTACGGTCCGCGGGCCAGGAACTGGCCGCTACCGGGTTCGGCTTGAACAAGGCCATCCTGCATCACGACCTGCCCGCGGCGGATAGTGGTGACCGGCCATCCCGTCAGTTGCATCCCCTCATAAGGCGTGTAATCGATAATGTGCTGCATCAACTTGTTGGTAACGGTAACGGCCCGGTTGGGATCCCAAAGCACGAGGTCCGCATCGGCGCCCGGCGCGATCGTTCCCTTACGCGGGTACAGCCCGAACATCCGGGCTGGATTGGTTGCTGTCAGCCGCACGAACGCGCAGGCATCGATGCGGCCCTTCGAGACGCCTTCACTGAACATGATCGGCAGACGTGCGCCGAGGCCGGGAACGCCATTTGGGATATCGCGAAACGAAGCATCGACCCCGTTCACCCGCTTCCCCACCGGCGTATCATAGCCCCAGCCGCTGTGATCCGACGAAACCACATCCAGGACACCGTCGCGCACTGTCTTCCACAATCCCTCCTGAGCGGCCGCATCACGAGGCGAGGGGCTGCACATGAACTTCGCACCCTCGAACCCCGGGCGGTCCATATCGTTGCCGGTGAGCACGAAATATTGCGGACATGTCTCGCCCCAGACCTTCAGGCCGCGGTGCTGGGCGCGGGCAATCTCCTCCGCCACCTCCGGACAGGAGACATGAAAGATCTGGATCGGCTGATCCACCATCTCGGCCAGGGCTATCGCCCGGTGGGCTGCCTCCCGCTCCAGCATCGGCGGGCGCGACCACGCATGGTATTTCGGCGCGGTCTTGCCGTCGGCCAGCAGCGCGGCGGTGCGCCAGCGGATCGCCTCATAGTTCTCGCAGTGCACCGTTACCAGCGCACCGGTTCGCCTCGCGGCGGCCAGGACGCGAAGGAACTGGCGGTCATCCAGATGCAGCGGATCATAGGTCAGAAACACCTTGAGGCTGCGCACACCTGACGCCACCACCTGCGGCACCTGCTTGAAGATCACCTCGTCCGAGGCATCGGTGATGATCTGGTGGAAGCTGTAATCCACCATCGCCTGGGCGGCGCGGCGGCGATACTCGGCAAGCGGTTGCAGAATATCGTGGCCCTTGAACTGCGTCGAAAAGGTAATGACGCTGGTGGTGCCGCCGGCCAGCGCGGAGGTGCTGCCCGAAATGAACGTCTCCTCATCGGCACCGCCGCCCGCCTGCAACTGCTCGATATGGCAGTGTGAGTCGATGCCTCCGGGCATCACCATCAGGCCTTGCGCGTCAATTATGCGTGTCGACTTCAGATCGTAACCGATGGCGGCGACCCGTTCCCCGACGATCCCGATATCAGCGCGGAACATGTCCGCCGGGGTGACGACGGTGCCGCCGGCGATCACGAGGTCATAGTCGGCCATGACGAGCGTCCTCCACTGCATGCAACATTTCTGCCGCCGCAATGTGTCGCCGAATACCGCTCGCCGTGTCCAGCCCCGGAGTTGGCATCGTCCGGCATAGTGGCGATCCCGCCGGCCGACCGCCAACGGGGCTCACCTGGCCGCAAACGCGCTGGCAAAGTGTGTCTACTTATAAGCGATCGAATCCGGGGGCAGCCCCATTGCCTCGATGGTTGCCGGGTTCAGTTGTCCGTTCGGCTGGAGGCCGCGATTCTGTTGGAAGTGCTCCACCGAGGTCTGGGTGCTGCCGCCCCAGACACCGTCCACGTTGCCGTTGTAGAAGCCCAGGCGACGAAGTTGCGACTGGATGGACCGCACCGACGATTGCCGAAGGCCCTCGG
The DNA here is from genome assembly GCA_963758415.1 of uncultured Alphaproteobacteria bacterium. Lineage (GTDB taxonomy): Bacteria > Pseudomonadota > Alphaproteobacteria > Acetobacterales > Acetobacteraceae > Rhodopila. The sequence goes on from CAVWVL010000007.1 coordinate 6,842, forward strand.
GCGGTGGCGGAGCGGGCACGAGCGCCGCTTGCTGCGTGCCGAGCAGCGCGGCCGGATCGAGGCCCAGGGCCGAGGCGGTGGCCTGGTTCAGTTGACCTGTCACCTGTAACTGGTGACCGGCCTGGAAGCGTTGCAATGCCGCGACGCTGTCCGGTCCCCAAACGCCGTCGGCCGCCCCACTATAGGCTCCGGCGGTCCGCAGGTGGTCCTGGACCGCTTGAACGGCGGGTGGGGGAACGGGTTGAACGTAAGCCAGCGGAGGGATGGTCTGCGCCATGGCGAAGCTGGTGAACGTTGCGGCCATGGCCATGCCGCCGCCGAAGACCCGAAAACACTTCATGTCGAGCACCGTTGGTTGTGTGCTCATGAACGCCAGGCGTCGCGCTTGGTTCGTTGTCTGATTCGAGGTCCGCCTCGGGCCTGTGCGACCGACGGCAAAGGCTCCCGCCGCGAAACCCACCGGCGGGCGCGGACTGGAGTGCGTTCAGTGCCGGCCGCGCTTCTCGAAGACCATGGTATCGCCTTCGGTGGTCAGCTTCAATTTTTTGCCATTGTCGGCGATCTCATACTGATCGGTTTCGACCTCGGCGCTGCCACTCGGGCCCGAGGTCTGGGTCGGTGTGAACACGATTGACCCGGAAGTGCCGTTTGAAGGCTGCTGCGTATAGGTTCCCTTTATGTTTCGCACCACCTTGTGTCCTTGCGAGGTCTGGCTGGTCCATTTGCCGTCGGGGGTCACCTTCATGTCGATGGTGACGCCGTGGCCCAGGCTGCTGCGCCAGTGGCCGGCGACATCCGCGTCCGCGAAGGCCGCGGTCATCATGGTGAGCGATAACACGATAGCCACGCTGAATGGTCGCACGAGCACCTCCTGAAAAAGCGCTTTCCCATACCGCCGCGTCGACCCCGGCGCTAGGCGGAACTGCTGTCCGTCCCGTGGTCGTGCCACGTAGGGGATGAGCGGGCGGTCGGACACGGGGTTCCGACGGAAGCAATTTCCCGTGCCTCAGGTGTGTTTCTGGCGCCTACGACGAAATTTTTATTTTTTGCACATTGTAAAATAATACCCCGCCAGAAGCTGAAAAATATATGCCGCTTCCACAGTCACTATTCGGCGCGACTGGGCCTGCTGGCATTGGTCATTTGGCACGCCCAACACTTGCCTCGAGGAACGCTGCGCGCCAAAGCGCTGCTTCGACCCTGGCGGTTCGCGATGCGACCCGTCCTCCCCGCGGCGTGCGGTTCAACAGCCGCCGGGCTGCCCCCGGGTCTGATCTGTTGACGGACGTTACGGGAGGGCTTCGGCGGCCATCATTCTCAATTTGCGTGAAACAAGCGGCGGCGGTGTAACAATAATACCGAGTCCGCCGCAAAATTGACTATTTTTCGTAACGAGAGCTCGTGAAAGATATGCCCTGCCGGGAAGGATCAACCGAGCTGGCGCGGGGATGGTCGATCTGGCCACGCCAGACCGTTCCGAAGGTCGATCAATACGGGTAGGATTGCGTGCCAGGCGCCAGTCAGCTTGAACTCACCGGGGTCGCCGTGGAGCCATTCGACCGCCGCCGGCTAGCTTTGCGCTGCGGCGAGCGATCGGAATTCCCCTGCAAGGAATAGTTGCGACAGGTCTGGTTCGGCCAGGCCGGCGTCGACGCGGCCGTTGCGCCACCCATGCCAGAAAGATCGGGATCGATCTGATCCGGGCGGCGGGCTGCCATGAAATCCATCGAAATATCCTTCGAGAATCTCACCGTCGTCGAGTTTTCGAAAATCTGCGATCGTTTCAACGGGTACGAACTCAGCCATAAGCCACCTTTGTGGTCCAAAATCCTGATCCCAGCCGAGCTGTCCGCGCCTGTCTGGCGATCTGTCATACTCAGTTCTCACAATACACGATATCATATTCTGGTTGCAAACCATACCAGGAGATCGGCCATGCTCTTTTCTCGCGACAATCTGGGCTATGAAGCTCGTCAGATCCGGACGGTCGTTCCACTCATCCAATCGCAATACTCCGCTCGGCTCGCGCTGGATGATGAAACGATGCGGGACGCCTTTCGATTGCGCTATGACAGTTACCTGACCTCCGGCTATATTGAGCCCAACCCAACGCGACTGTTCCGAGACCAATACGATGACCTCCCTAACTGCCAGACCATCGTGATATACGACGATGGTGTACCGGCTGCTTCCGTGCGGACCTGCACCCTGTCGTCCGGGTCCGGACTGCGCTCCCCCGCCTCCGACACGTTCGCCGAGGAAGTCGACGAGTTGCTCGGCCAGCAGTCGAGCACCGGCTACGGCGGCCGCGGGATTGAAACGACCCGCCTGGTCAGGAGCCCCGCCGCGGAAAATAATCAGGGACTCGTCTTCCTGCTTTACCGCATGGCGGGATATCTGGGGATGATGGCCCATTCGCAAATCCTGTTCGCTTGCGTGCGCAGAAACCACGCGCCGTTCTATCGTCGACTTGGTTACACTCCGGCCTCGGAACCAAAGTCCTATCCCGGCCTGAATTGCCCCATGCAACTGATGTCCTGCACGCGTGAACGCTACGACGAGATCCGCGCTGCATTTCCGGTGATCGACCCGTACGCGGGCGCGACCGGGTCGCTTGACGGTTTCCTGTCCGGGGAAGCCGTTTCACTCGCCCTAAGACCCTCGTGACGGAGGAGCATGACCATCGTGGGCCACGATGTGTGGCTGCCGCCGCTGGCTCTTTCCCTTGTCGCGTTCGGATCGTTCGCCTGGGCGCTTCGCGGACATTTTGAGAAAAGTATACCCGTTTCAAACGAAATGCGGCGGCTCTCTATCTTCAGCCTTTTCTCATATATGATCTACGTCGCCTTACTTGTCTGGCGGGATCGCGCAGTCGCGGCTGGGGCAACCCTCGGGTTGGCGGGATTTGCTGTGTCGATCTTGTTGTTTTGGTGGACGGTCGCAACGACCAAGCGGCGTCCACCGGCCCTGGCCTATTCGGACATCGACCCTGATACTATTTATACCGAAGGGCCCTATGCGTATGTCAGGCATCCGTTCTATCTGTCTTACGTCATCTTTTGGATTGCCACCGGGTTGGCCGCCGGCAGGTGGCAATGGGTGCCTGCACTCATCCTGGTCTTCTGGTACATAAGGCTCGCCAAAGGAGAAGAAAGACGCTTTCGATCATCGGCCCTTTCGATCGCCTACGACGCCTATCGCGGGCGAACCGGCATGTTCCTGCCGCGTCTTGGGCCAGGCAGGCGTTGAGCAGGGCCGCCCGAGGTGGCGAAATGATAGCGGCACTGCGGGATGCGGCCCGTACGGGCCTGCAACGACTGCTGGCCCTGCGGCGTCTTTTCCGGTCGTATCTGGAAACCGAAAACGAACATCCGGTCCGCCGCGAGCAAGCAACGATCCTGTTCGGCGTAACGTTACTTTTCGCGTTCCTTGGTATCGGCAGTTGCACACTTTTCACACTGGCATTCGAACGCCACATGAACGCGGGAATCGCCGCGGCATATTGCAGCATCATAGTGCTCTATATTGGCTTGGTCGCCGGCAGTTTTCGCTGGAGACAAAACCGCGATGATGCGGCATTCATCCGGCTGTCGGGGATAATCCTGGCCGCGCTCGGGCTGGCCTGGGGGGCACTGGTCAACATGTTCGCCCTGGATGCCCAGCCGAACCAGCAAGGGATCCTCATCGGGCTCATCATGGCACTCGTCTCGACCCCGATGCTGGCGGTGCCACTGTCCGCCGCACTGGCGTTTTATGTCCCGATATCCCTGTTCTGTTCACTGGTCATTCTGACCCAGCCGGTCCAGGCGGCAGCGGCTTACTCGTTCTTCGGCTTCCTCGCGTTCGCCCTGACCGGCATCCTGTTCATGAACAAGACGATTTTGGAACGTTCTATTGGGCGGCTTAATCTGCAGAAGGAGCACGAGACGATTCGCGTGTTTCTGCGCGAATACGAGGAAGTTTCCTCCGACTGGCTGTGGGAGACCGACCGCGAGGCAAATCTGCGCAACGTGGGTGCCCGGATGGCCGAGGCGCTTCAGGTGGAGCAGGCCCGCCTCGAGAACCTCTCGGTGTTTGATTTCCTGAGCCGTTGCACCGGCGAGGAGGACGATGTCGGAAGCCTGATCGTTTTCTTACAGGAACGGAATGCCTTCCGCGATGCCGTCGTGGCGCTGTCGATTGACGGACGGGTCAGATGGCTGAGTCTCACCGGCCATCCGGTCTATGATGAGACCGGAGCATTTCGCGGCTTCCGCGGCATCGGGTCGGATGTAACGGAAGCCCGGATTGGGCGGCAGAAGATCGAGTTTCTCGCCCGCCATGACGGTTTGACCGGGCTGCTCAACAGGCAGGCCTTCGTCGACGAACTTCGCGCCGCCTGTCACTCGCCGACGGTCGATCGGTTTGCATTGCTGCTCATTGATCTGGATAATTTCAAGGGCATCAATGATGATCTCGGGCATTTGGCGGGAGACGACGCGCTCAGAATGGTCGCGGATCGGCTTCGTGCCGCGATCAGTCCTGGGGATGTCGGCGGCCGTATCGGGGGAGACGAGTTCGCCGTACTGCTGAGCGGGGTCGATGAGACCGAGGCACTGGAAACCGCGGCGCGTATCACGACGGCGCTGTCGGCCACTCTGCTGATCGACAATCTGGCTATAACGCCGGGCGGAAGTATTGGGGTTTCGCTGTATCCAACGCATGGGACGGATACCGAAGTACTGATGCGGCGCGCCGATCTGGCCCTATACCGAGCCAAGGAGCGCGGCAAGAACGCCACCTACCTGTTCGAGTTCGAGATCGAACATGAGCATCTGGGCCGCATGCGTCTTCAGGCTGAACTGGCGACGGCACTCGATAACGGACACGTCTTTCTGCACTATCAGCCAATCGTGGACGTTCGTTCGGGCAAGATCGTTTCCGTCGAGGCTCTCGTGCGCTGGCGGCATCCGATCCGCGGTGTCCTGGCGGCAGGGGTGTTCATGCCAAGCGCGGAGGCTAGCGACCTGATGGAGCGGCTCGGGGAGTACGTCCTGCGCCTGGCATGCCGGACTGCGGTGGGGTGGCGAGAGCCTGTCCCAGTGGCGGTAAACCTGTCCCCGAAGCAACTCCGCAGCGGCAGGTTCGTGTCTATTCTGAAAAGCGCCCTGGAGGAGAGCGGTCTGCCCCCTGGCCGACTGTCCCTGGAGATGACCGAGACCGTGTTCCTGGCGTCGTCCGAAAGGACCGTAAGCCAATTGGACGCGGTACGTGGTCTCGGCGTCCGGATCATACTGGACGACTTTGGCACCGGCTATTCGTCGCTGACCTATCTCCGCGGCTTCGACGTCGACGGTATCAAGATCGACGCCAGCTTTACCCGGGACCTGCCCGGGTCACGAAAGGTCGCGGCGATCGTCCGCACGATCGGCCGGCTGGCGTCCGACATGAACATCTATGTGGTTGCCGAAGGCGTGGAGACCGTCGAGCAGCTCAACTGGCTCCGCGGCAACGGCATCGCCTTCGCCCAAGGCCACCTTCTCGGCCGACCGGGCGAAGACTCGGTTTTTTCCGGCAATCAGGATACCCGACAGGAGGGAGTGATGTCGATTTGACGGCTGCCGAACACCTCGGCAAGGCTAGGCCACGGCGCGCGCGGCGAACCGAGCACCAGTGGTTTTGCGGAATCGGCTGACGGACCGTTTTCCCGGCCAGCCGCAGGCCATAGCAAAGAGGCGCCGCCTTGCGGGACCGGACGCGCTTCGATCCTGGCCATTCCGGGCCGCTTCGAACACCCAGCGGGGACGGCCGGTAGACCCGCAAGCCAAGCGGGGCGGGTGGACCCCGGTTATCTGGCGCCGCGAGAGATCATATAGCTGATGTAGTCCGCCTGACTCATGCCGTCATAGGACATGCCGAAGGGCTTTTTCTTCACCTCGCCTGAGTCGGTCGCGGCAGCCGCACGCTTTGCTTGTCTCACACGCGCCGGCTTTGACACCGGCGGCCGCACAACTGGCACGGTGCGCTCAACCGCCCCTTGGCCGGCCGCCTCGGACCGGGCAGCCATCCAGGAAGCGACATCGCCGCGCAACTGGTCCTTCATCGCATCCGAGGCATTGGTGTCGGTGTCGGTGTCGGTGACCGGATCAATCGGCGGGTCGACGGGTTGTTCATTCATCTCAATCTGTCCCTTCCTGATGAGATAGAGCTGGCGGTCGAATGACGGGGCGCCAACCGGTTCTCCGTGATAGCCCACCGACCCTGCAACCGGAGAGACTATACGTGTCGCGTTGATCACCTTTGGGTGTAGCGGCACGCCACTGCTTTCTAGCAGAACCGAAACATTTCCGCCATTCCCCCGTACCGCGTGGGCAAACGCGGGGCTGCACTCGCGGCGAAGCGGCCGTTCCGGACCGATTCCGGAACGGCCGCTGTCGCTGATGCCGCTAGTAGCCGGAGTTTGCTGATCCTTCGTTGCCGGATTGCTTTTCCGATCGGTCAGCCACCATGGCCTCGGTGGTGATCATCAGCGCACCGACGGACGCGGCATGTTGCAAGGCGGACCGCACGACTTTGGTCGGGTCGATGATGCCCGCCTTGACCATGTCCTTGAAGGTGCCGCTCTGCGCATCGAAACCCCAGTTATAGTCGTCCTTTTCGAGCACCTTGCCAGAGATCACGGCACCATCCTCGCCGGCGTTTTCGACGATTTGCCGCAGTGGCGTCAGGACCGCCCTGCGAACGATATCGATGCCGACCTGCTGATCGTGGTTGTCGGCGTTCAACTTGGACAGGATGAGTGAGGCGCGGGCGAGCGCCACGCCGCCGCCGGGCACAATGCCTTCCTCCACCGCCGCGCGGGTCGCGTGCAACCCGTCATCGACGCGGTCCTTTTTTTCCTTCACCTCGACCTCGGTTGAGCCGCCGACCCGGATGATCGCCACGCCCCCCGCGAGTTTCGCGAGACGCTCCTGCAGTTTTTCGCGGTCATAGTCCGACGTGGTCTCTTCGATCTGGGCGCGTAACTGCGTGCAGCGCGCCGCGATGTCGTGCTTCTTGCCGCTGCCTTCGACGATGGTTGTATTGTCCTTGTCGATCAGCACGGTCTTTGCCTGGCCGAGCATCGCTAGTGTAACGTTTTCCAGCTTGATGCCGAGGTCTTCACTAATCAGATCGCCATGCGTCAGCACGGCAATATCCTCCAGCATCGCCTTGCGGCGATCGCCGAAGCCGGGTGCCTTCACCGCCGCGACTTTGAGCCCGCCACGCAGCTTGTTCACCACCAGCGTGGCGAGCGCCTCACCCTCGACATCCTCCGCGATGATGAGCAGTGGGCGCGTTGACTGAGCGACAGCCTCGAGTAGCGGCAGCAGGGACTGCAGGCCGGAAAGCTTTTTCTCGAACAGCAGAATATAGGGCTTTTCCAGCTCGACCGTCATCTTTTCAGCATTGGTAATGAAGTACGGCGACATATAGCCGCGGTCGAACTGCATGCCTTCGACGATGTCGAGTTCGGTCTGTATGCCTTTGGCTTCCTCGACGGTGATGACCCCCTCGTTGCCGACTTTCTGCATTGCCTCGGCGATCATGCGGCCGATCTCAGCCTCGCCGTTGGCCGAGATGGTTCCGACCTGGGCGGTTTCGGCCTCGGTGGTAATCTTTCTGCTGCGCTTCCTCAGTTCCTCGACCAACGCGATGACCGCCTTGTCGACGCCGCGCTTGAGGTCCATTGGGTTCATGCCGGCGCCGACGGCGCGCAAGCCTTCGCGCACGATGGCCTGCGCGAGCACGACGGCGGTCGTGGTGCCGTCGCCGGCGATATCGGTGGTCTTGGAGGCAACTTCGCGCACCATCTGCGCGCCCATATTCTCGAACTTGTCGGAGAGTTCGATCTCCTTGGCGACGGTGACGCCGTCCTTGGTGATGCGTGGTGCGCCATAACTTTTGTCGAGAATTACACTGCGGCCCTTGGGGCCGAGCGTGACTTTCACTGCTTCGGCGAGCGTATCAACGCCGCGGAGCATGCGTTGGCGAGCGTCGTCCCCGAATCGAACGTCTTTCGCGGGCATTTGCCTGATCCTTCCTGAATTCGTGGTCTGCGCGGTTCACCGCCTGGCTGGACCGGTGACAGCCGCACTGTTATTGCTTAGAAATAGTATCGATGACTGAAGTCTTGGCGGTGGTCTGGGCGCAGTCGAGGCGCCAGATAGCGTGCCAATGCGGGACAGATAGCACTCTTCCCCTGAGAGTGCCAGAGGGAACATGACCACTGGGAAGATGACCGGGAACATGACGACCGGGAAGATGGGCGTCTGGTATGATGATGCTGGGCTGGGTTGCATTTCGCTTGGGAGGCCGCTGCGCGCGTGGTTGTGTATTGCAATCTCAGGTTGCCAGCGCGTATGTTTGTAGTTGATTGATATTGATGCTTTCTTTCGCCGGAGTATCTGATATATTGCAGGCATGGTTGAGATTTCTTATCGCGTGATACCTGGGGCGGCGGGCGGTTTCGACGTCCAGATGGGGAAGCCGGACGGACCGTCGAAAACGGCGACCGGGTTTGGCAGTGAGCATGAAGCCGACGCCTGGATCATCCAGACCAAGCGCATGAAGCGTGACGCGGCGCCATGGACGCCGCTGGCTCCGCGAAAGTCCGGCGGCACGGGTGCGCCGCGGGGCGCGACGGCCGTCTCGCTGGACGCGGGCGACGAATCGCAGGATCGTTCCGCCTCGAAGCCTTAATGATTGCTGGCGGCGTCGCCGGAAATCCGATCTCGAAGCGGAATAGCGCGGCGGTGCCGGTGCATCCGCTGACAGCAACCCCATATTAACCTTAGTTCAGATCAGGTGGAAAAATTGGTGGCGATGACAGCGGTTACGGTCGCGATGGTGGATGCTGCTTACGGCGCAACCGCGGCCCAGACTAAATCGGCAGATGCGGATCCGTTCGGCGAGGGCGACTTCGTGGTTTATCCTACCCATGGGGTGGGCAAGGTGGATCGTGTGGGGTCCGAGGAAATCGCAGGCCATAAGCTCGACTTTATCTACATCTCGTTCGAAGAGAACCGGATGACGTTGCGGGTTCCCGTTGCCCAGGCGCGCAACACTGGTCTGCGCAAGCTTGCGACCCCCGAGGCCATGGCGGAGGTGATGCGCATCCTCAGCGGGCGTCCGCGGGCGAGCCGGCTGATGTGGGCCAAGCGCGCGCAGGAATTCCTTGCCAAGATCAACTCCGGCGATCTGAAGATGCTCGCCGAGGTGGTTCGCGATCTGCATACCAGCGCCGGCGGCGCGGGTCCAAGCTTCAGCCAGCGCAACCTCTTTGAACTGGCGATCGATCGGCTCGCGGGTGAACTTGCCGGGGTCTCACAGACCGACAAGGCGGGAGCGGTCGGCAAGCTGACCGACATGCTGCAGGGTGTGCGGAACGCCGAGGTGTCACGCGCTGAGCGCGTATCCGCTGAGCAGGTTTCCGCCGAGGCCGAAGCGTAATCTTAAAAATTTGTCTGGCGAAATTTTGCTATCATCCTTATTTGTGTCGGACGGCACTTTTCAGTTTTGACTAGTTGTACCTTGGTTTTGCGAATCCTCGCATTCGGTGCTCCTAAATGTTGAAGAGTAATCTGGTCCACACCGTGTGGGCCGCCGAGCTTACGGAGAGAGTTGATGTCGCAAGGCACGGTTAAGTGGTTCAATGCACAAAAGGGCTTCGGTTTTATTCAGCCCGATGATGGCTCAAAGGATGTGTTCGTGCATATCTCGGCGGTGGAGCGCGCTGGCTTTGGCGGTCTGAACGAGGGCCAGAAGGTCAGCTACGACCTCGAGAGCGGGCAGCAAGGCAAAACATCCGCAACGAACCTGAAGTCGATCTGAACTCAGCGGTCGATGCAGCAACCATCAGCATCGACTATGGTGTGACGTTGCCGCGCCGGGGGTAATTTACCACCGGCCACGGTATCCTCGAAGATCGCGGTTGTGTAGAACGGGGTGAGGCAGAGCGCTTCACCCCGAATCGCGCCGGAGAGCAAGATGGTTTTCAAGCCGAATTACAATCAGCAACGTGCCGAGCGGAATCGCCTGAAACAGGCGAAGAAGGATGCGAAGCTGCGTGAGCGTGAGGAAGTCGCGACCCGCCGGAAGGAAGAGCAAGAACTCTTCTCCGCCCGTTGCGCCTAAGTCCGAGGTGCAGCCCGGTTCCTGATCGGCGCATGCTCCGGACAGGATGGATAAAATGAAAAGTCGATCGCTGAGCACGTTCGTGTTCTTTGACGTTACCTATGCCGACGGCACCAAGAGATCGAACAGGAAGGTGCTGGCGTCGGTCCTCAAGGGATTTGAGGGGGATGCGGCTGCCCAGCCAGTCATCGAGGCGCAGGATGAGGAAATCGCCCTCGCCTCGGGCCGGCCACGTGGGGTCATCAAGTCGGTGACGCGCTCGCGTACGTGATGGCGTGGCGTTACCCGGATCCGCGGGCTGTCGTCTGTCTACCGCTTGGTATCTTTCGGCGGGGGCGTGCCCGGTTCCCCGAGGTCCCACCAGAGGCCGGTAAAAGCAGCTAGCCCCTCCCGAGCCGGGGCGCGAAGCAGGTGTTCGTCCGGGCCGTGCTGTTTGCAACCGTTGTAGCTGTGCGGGATCCACACCAAGGGCACGCCCAGATGGTCAACGAAGACATCGCCCGGAAGTCCGCCGGATGAATTGGGAATGACCTGGACCCGTTTGCCCAGGGTCTGCTCCATGCTGCCGGCGGCCCAACGGACCCAGGGATCCGATGGGTTGGTGCGGCTCGCGGCCATTCGCACGCCGGCTCCCTCGATGCGCACCGAATTGAACCCGGTGGCATCCAGGTGCCGGCGGAGAGCGGCTTCGAACCCGATGGGATCGGTGTCAACCGTATAGCGGATCTGGCAATGAGCCCGCGCGCTGGGGGCGACCGCGTTGACCGGATTTTCCGGTCGGCCGGAGACCATCGACAGGACGATAAAGCTGTTCCAGCCGTAGATTTTCTCGGCGGGGGTCAAACCGGGTTCGCCCCAGTCCGCGTCGATACTGGCGGCTTCCCCGCCGCCGCCAACCGGGCAGCCGTCCAGCACGGCCCGTATGTCGGCCGGCAATCCGTTGACCGGCAGCCAGTCCCGCACCAGGATCTTGCCGTGTCGATCGACGATGGCGGCAAGCGCGTGACACAGCACGACCGCGGGATCGGTGGTCAGGCCACCCCAGTGGCCCGAATGCACCCCGCCAGGCCGCAAATCGACTGTCAGATCGAAATGATAAATTCCGCGTGTGCCGGTGGCGATCGTCGGCAAGTCGGGCGCCACCCGGGGACCATCGCTGGCGATCAGCACATCCGCGGCCAGGCGGTCCCGCTGCGCCGCGACGAACGCACGTAGTCCGGCCGAACCGCGTTCCTCGCTGGTTTCCATGATCAGCGTCAGACTGAATCCCGCCCTGCCGCCGCGTTCCGCAAGCACGGCCTCCAGCGCGGCCAGGTTGAGGGCGTGTTGCCCCTTGTTGTCGGCGGTTCCCCGGCCGTACCAACGGTCGCCTTCCTCGGTGAGCCCCCATGGTTGCAGACCCGCGCGCCACTGCTCGTCCAAACCGCGGACGGTGTCGCCGTGTGCGTAGGTCAGGACAGTCGGCCGGTCGGGCGCTTCCAGACGCTCCGCCAGCAGAATTGGGCCGAAGCCGGGTTCGGGATTGGCATGGATTTCCACCGAGAACCCGATGCGCCGCAGCCACGGTGTGATGCACATGGCCAGATAGTGCCGCAAATCCGCGTCGTGGCCCGGATCCTGGGAGGTGCTGGGAACCGCCACCAGGGACGCCAAACAGTCGCGAAAGCCGCCGCTGTCGAAAAAGCCCAATGCGCGTGCGATCGCGCTTTCCCGCGTTGCCATGAACTCATCCCCGGCCGATGCTGCCAGCGGAGGTTGCCAGACGGGGGCGGTCTCTTCCAGCGCCGCGGCCAGACGGAGCGACCGGTTGGGGGCGGGATCAAACTCGCCTGATCGAGGGCATCAGAGCCCAGAACTGGGTCCCCTTCTGGCGGAATTGCAGCAGGCCGGCGGCGATCTCCGGGGCGTTCGGCCAGGGCAGGATGATCAGGTCGTCAGGCCGCACGTCGGTCAGCACCGCCGGAGGCACGATAGGGATATGGCTGCCGGGCAGGAAACGGCCGTACTTGGCCGGGTCCATATCTGCCACGCAGGCGATTTGCTCGACGGTGATGCCGCAGCTATTCAGCAGGGTGTTGCCGCGGGCGGCGGCGCCAAATGCGGCTACGCGGCGACCGTTCGAGCGCCTGAGCCGGATGAATTGCCTCACCTCCTCGCGGGTTGCCTCGGCCCTCGCTTCGAACGTCTCGTAGCTGTCCGGCCGGTCCAGCCCCGCCCAGATTTCCGCGTGCCGCACGACTTTCAACGACGGTCGGGCGGCACGCGGCCCGCGCGCATGACATGCGTAGACACGCAGCGAACCACCGCAATCTGGCAAGCGCTCGGCGTCGAAAACCCTCAGTCCCACCGAACGCAACACCCGCTCCAGCACAAGCAGCGACAGGTACGAGTAGCGGTCATGCCGGAAGGCGTCAAATTGGTTCTTTTGGAGCAACGATAAGACATGAGGGAACTGAAACGTCACCACCCCCGTCGGCCGCAGAATACCGGCAAAACCGGCGGCAAAATCAAACAGATCAGGCACCTCCGGCAGGACATTGTCCGCCACCACCAAATCCGCTCGGCCGTGCCGCACGGCGATTTCCATTGCCGTCTCGGCGTTGAAAAAGCCCACCTCCGTCGGGATGCCGAGCGACTGCGAGACGATCGCCGCGTTCCCCGCGGGTTCGATCCCCAGCACAGGAATGCCAGCCTCGCGAAAGTGGCGCAGCAGATAGCCGTCGTTTGACGCGATCTCGATCACCAGCGAGTCAGCCCCGAGCCCGAGACGCTGTCGCATCGTTGTCGCGAAGCGGCGGGCATGATCGAGACGCACGGCGGAGCTAGAGACCAGGTAAGCGCAGTTGCTGTTGGCTCCGCCCGCAGGGCCGGCGTCCTCGATCTGCACCAGAAGGCAGGTTTCGCACACGCTGGCACGCAACGGATAGGACGGGTCGTCCTTGCCCCAGGTGGCATCGGGTCCGAGGGTGCGGTTGGCCAGCGGGGTGCTTCCGAGATCAATCAACCTGTGGCGCAATCCGGCTCCGCACAGGCGGCAGCTCAGCCTGGTCGCGATTGGGTCGGCGGCCCGCGCGAGGACTTCAACACCCGTCAGCATTGCCGTGCCGAGCGTGTGGCAGTCCGGGTTCGGGGACAGGTGTTGGGACAATGGGTCACAAGAAAGGGCCGACCTCTCCCACTTCTGGATAAGTCAGAAGAATGGTCCGTTTTGTCCACAGAGTCTGACACCTGCGCATTTTCGCAGTTCAAGTGTAACGCCAAGTGGTAAATAATTGGTAAATGGAGGCCCTAAGCCGACCAGACGCGTTGCCCGCCCACGCTCACGTGGAGCGGCCGGCAATCCGCTGTCCAACTGACGCACCCCGCCGGCGGCGCTATCCCGTGCGCGGCGAGCGCCGGGGCGATCAGGGCGTTGGGCTGGGTTGAGGCCATCGCCAGGGCGGCGACCGGGTCCGCCAGCTTCCAGGAGATCAGGTTGCGCACGGCTTGATCCAGCCGCAGGGCCGAACCGGCCAGGGTGGCGCTGCCGGGGACGAAAACGGAGCCGTCGGCCGTGTGCTGGATCATCATTTCGGCGAAACGGTACAGTCCGGGCAGGGTCGCGGCGGCCGCGGTGGCGTCGGTGACGAGAACTGACCGCGACAGACCTTTCGCCCGCAGCAGCACCTTCAGCGCATCCGGCGGAATGTGGATGCCATCGGCGATGAAGCTGGCATGCAGCGCGTCGCGCGCGAGCTGCGCCATCAGCGGATTGTGGAACTTCGGCTGTGGCTGCGGCAATGCGTTACCCAGATGCGTGCTGAGCGTGACGCCGGCCTGGATCGCCGCGTCGGTAACGGCGGCGTCGGCGGCGGTATGACCCATCGCCACCACGATGCCGTGTGCGCGGGCCCACCGGATCAGGGAAATCGCGCCGTCGCGTTCGGGCGCCAGGGTCAGCAGCAGGACAGGATGGCGCAGACCGGTGATCAGACGGCTGAGCACGGCTGGATCGGGGGGCATCATCGCCGCCTGGGGATGGCAGCCGGCGTAGCCCTGGGTGGGATTGAGGAACGGGCCTTCGAGATGAAAGCCCGGCACCATCACGGGGCCGAGGCGGCTGTTGGCGACGGCGGTGTCCAGCGCGGCGAGGCGGTCGGCGAGGGTAGCCGCATCGGCGGTAATCAGGGTGGGAAGGCAGGTGGTGACGCCGCTGTGGAGCATGGCGTGCAGTGCGTGGTCGAGGGCGTCCGGGGTGAGGGCGGCATCGTTGAAATCGACGCCGGCATAACCGTTGACCTGGAGGTCGGTGAGGCCGGTGGTCCGCACCAGCGCGTGTCTGGCCTAGCCCCGCAACGCCGCCAGGATCGCGTTACGCACTGCGTCCGGCTGCGTCTCGACCACCCGCGCCACGGAGCGCAACTGACCGCGCAGCGCGTAGATCTGGTCCAGCAGCGACAGCACCAGCGGGATCACCTCGTCCTGCACCGCCATGGCATGGCGGAGGTCGTGGATCAGCCTCACCCGGGCAACGTCGATCTCTTCGAACACCCAGTCGCTGTCGTTGGCCACCGGCCTGACCCAGCCGCGCTCCACCCAAGCCGTCAGCTCCGGCTCCGGCAGGTCCGGAAACAGGGCGGTCACAGCGGTGATGCGCATCATGATCCTTCCCTCGGGTCGAATTTCTGGCGCGGGGTCCAGTCCTTGAGGAACGCGGCCAGCTCGGGTTCCTCGGCGGGTGGCACCACCACCTGAAGCTGAACGAACTGATGACCGCTGCGGATGCCACGTCCGCGCAGGCGCAACCGCGTGCCGGTGCCTGACCCGGGCGGGATCGTCAGCCGCACCGGACCTCGCACCGTCGGCACCTGGAGGGACGCGCCGAGGACCGCTTCCTGCAAGGTCACCGGCAGATCGACGATGATGTCGTCGCCCTCGCGGTGGAACAGCGGATCGGGCGCGACGGTGATTTCGATCAGCGCATCTCCCGCCGGCGCGCCGCCAATCCCGGCGCCGCCCTGGCCGCGCAGGCGCAGCATATGCCCGTCCTCGGTTCCAGGCGGAATGCGCACGTCCAGCGTCTTGCCGTCGGGCAGCGCGAGGCGCCTTGTCGTGCCGTTGGCCGCATCGACGAAACTAACCGTCAGACCGTAGTGCACATCGCGACCCCTGGCGGCAAAGCCCGCGCCGGCCCGGCCTGCTCTAGGCCCGCCGCCCCCCGGCCCACCGTGAGCGAAGGCCTGGGAAAAGAACGCCTCGATATCTTCCTCGGTGAAGCCGCCATTGGTCTGGTAACGCTCCTGGCCAGCTCCCTGCTGGAAATCGCGGTAGAACGGGCGTTCCGGCGGCACCTCGTGGCCCTCGGCGTCGATCTCACCGCGGTCGAATCGGGCCCGCTTCTCCTTGTCGGAGAGCAGGTCATAAGCGGTGCTGATCTCCTTGAAGCGCTCCAATGCCTCCGGCTTGCCGGGGTTGACGTCGGGGTGGTGCTTCTTGGCCAGCTTACGGTAGGCGGAGCGAATCGCGGTCTCGTTGTCGCTGCGCTGGACGCCGAGGATTTCGTATGGGTCTTTCATCGGTGTCCGTTACCTGGAAGTGCGAATGGCCGCGATCAAGTCCCCGTCCATGACGGCTCGCGCTTGCTCAGAAATGCGTCAATGCCTTCCGCCGCGTCCCGGGCCAGCATGTTCCGGGTCATGACCTGGGCGGCGTAGTCGTAGGCCTCGGCCAGGTCCATCTCGGCCTGGCGATAGAACGCCTCCTTACCGATGGCGACGGTCAGCGGGCTTTTCGCGGCGATCTGGTGGGCGAGGGAAAGCACCGCGTCGTCCAGCGCATTCTCCGGCACGACCCGGTTGATCAGACCGATCTCCCGCGCGCGTTGGGCGGAGATCAGGTCGCCGGTCAGCAGCATCTCCATCGCCGCCTTGCGGCCGACGGCCCGGGACAGCGCCACCATCGGCGTCGAGCAGAACAGGCCGATATTGACCCCCGGCGTGGCGAAACGCGCGGTGTCCGCGGCGACCGCCAGATCGGCCGAGGCGACCAACTGGCAGCCCGCCGCCGTGGCGACACCGTGCACCCGGGCGATGACCGGCTTGGGCAGCCGGACAATACGCTGCATCAGGCGCGAGCAGAGTGCGAACACCGCCTCGTAGTCGGCACGGGTGGGGTTGGCGCGGATTTCCCGCAGGTCGTGCCCGGCACAGAACGCCGGCCCGTTGGCGGCGATAATGACGGCGTGGATGGAGCGGTCATCGCCGATGGCGACCAGCGCGGCGTCGAGCGCAGTCATCAGGCCCATCGACAACGCATTGCGTGCCTCCGGGCGGTTCAAGGTCAGGAGGGCGACATTGTCGCTGTCGCGGCGGAGCAGCATATCGGTCATGACCGGCATATAGCACGCCGGCGCAGCGCTTGCAGGAGGCTTTGCCGTGCCGAATGAGACTGTTCACCCATCCGCGTCACCGGGGTCGCCGATCCTGGAGCAGCCGCATGGCGAGTTATCGCTGCGCACCGTTGCGATGCCGGCGGACACCAATCCTTCCGGCGACATCTTCGGCGGCTGGATCATGTCCCTGATGGATTTGGCCGCCGGGGTGTCGGCTGGCACCCGGGCGCGAGGCCGCGTGGCGACGGCGGCGGTCTCCAACCTCAGCTTCCTGCAACCGGTCAAGGTGGGCGATGTGGTCTGCGTCTATACCGATATCACGCGCATCGGACGCACCTCCATGACTGTCGCGGCGGAGGCCTGGGTGTTGCGCCGCGGGCAAGGCGAGCGGACACGGGTGACGGCGGCGGAATTCGTCCTGGTCGCGGTGGATGATGGCGGCAAGCCCCGGAAGCTGGAACCGGAGTGACGATTATCAGTGGCAAGCTGGACAAGCCGGCGCTTGGCGAACCGGCGTGGCTGCGGCAGTGTGCCGCCCGGTTCGGATCGACGTCGAAGGAGCGTGGATGGCCAGCATCCCCAATCGCTTGCCGGGGCTGAATTTCGATCTGGGCGAAGCGGCCGACATGCTGCGTGGCCAGGTCGAGGCGTTCGGGGCAGCCGAGATTGCGCCTCGGGCAGCCTCGATCGATCGGGATAACGTGTTTCCAACGGATCTGTGGCCGAAGATGGGGGCGCTGGGCGTACTGGGCGTCACCGTCGGCGAGGAATACGGCGGCGCCGCCATGGGCTACCTGGAGCATGTCGTGGCGATGGAGGAGATTTCCCGCGCCTCGGCATCGGTTGGCCTGTCGTACGGGGCGCACTCGAACCTTTGCGTCAATCAGATCTTTCGCAATGGGACCGAGGCGCAGAAGCAACGGTACCTGCCCGAGCTGATCGCCGGGACCCATGTCGGCGCGCTGGCGATGAGCGAACCGGGCGCCGGGTCGGACGTCGTGGGGATGCGCACGCGGGCGGACAGGAAGGGCGACCGCTATGTGCTGAACGGCACCAAGATGTGGATCACCAACGGGCCGGACGCCGATGTGCTGGTGATCTACGCCAAGACCGATCCGGCGGCGGGACCTCGGGGCATCACCGCTTTCCTGGTGGAGAGAGAGTTCAAGGGCTTCTCCACCGGGCCCAAGCTAGACAAGCTGGGCATGCGCGGGTCCAACACCTGCGAACTGATCTTCCAGGACTGCGAGGTGCCGGAGGAGAATGTTCTTTCGACCGTCGGGCGCGGCGTCAACGTGCTCATGAGCGGGCTGGATTACGAGCGTGTGGTGCTGGCGGCCGGGCCGATCGGGATCATGCAGGCCTGCATGGACTCGGTGGTGCCGTATGTTCACGAGCGCAAACAGTTCGGCCAGGCGATCGGCGAGTTCCAGCTTATGCAGGGCAAGCTGGCGGACATGTACACGACGATGAACGCGGCGAAGGCGTATGTGTATGCCGTGGCGAAGGCCTGCGATCGCGGCGAGACGACTCGTAAGGACGCCGCCGGGGCCATTCTGTATGCTGCCGAGAAGGCGACGTGGATGGCGCTGGAGGCGATCCAGGCGCTGGGCGGCAACGGCTATATCAACGATTATCCCACGGGGAGGCTGCTGCGTGATGCCAAGCTGTATGAGATCGGTGCCGGCACCAGCGAAATCCGCCGCATGCTGATCGGCCGCGAGCTGTTCGCGGAAACCGCATGATGCCGCTCTCCTGTGTCATCCCCGGCGAAGGCCGGGGACCCACGTCTACCCTCGCCGAACAGTCCCACCGGCCCCCGCCGCAATGACCGCCATCCGATCCGACATCAACACCCGCTCCGCTGAATTCGCCGCCAATGCCGTTGCCATGCGCGGCCTCGTCGACGACCTGCACGCACGTGTGGCCGAGGCTTCCCAGGGGGGCGGCCAGGTTGCCCGCGACCGCCACGTTTCCCGCGGCAAGCTGCTGCCTCGAGACCGCGTCGCGGCCCTGATCGATCCAGGTTCGCCTTTCCTCGAATTCTCCCAGCTTGCCGCCTTCGGACTATATGGTGGCGACGTTCCGGCCGCCGGCATCGTCACCGGCATCGGCCGCGTCTCCGGCCGCGAGTGCGTGATCGTGGCCAACGATGCCACGGTCAAGGGCGGCACCTATTTTCCCATGACGGTGAAGAAACATCTCCGCGCGCAGGAGATCGCCCGCAACAACAACCTGCCGTGCCTGTATCTGGTCGACTCCGGGGGCGCCTTCCTGCCGATGCAGGATGAGATCTTTCCCGACCGGGAACATTTCGGTCGCATCTTTTTCAATCAGGCCAACATGTCGGCCGAAGGCATCCCGCAGATCGCCGTCGTCATGGGCTCCTGCACCGCCGGCGGCGCTTACGTGCCAGCGATGAGCGACGAAAGCATCATCGTCCGCAAGCAGGGCACCATCTTCCTGGGCGGGCCGCCCTTGGTGCAGGCAGCGACAGGAGAAATCGTATCGGCCGAGGATCTGGGGGGCGCCGACGTGCATGCCCGCACCTCCGGTGTGGTGGATCATTACGCCCGGCACGACCGGCATGCGTTGTCGATCTGCCGCCGTATCGTAGCCGGATTGAACCGCGACAAACCGCTAAGTTTGGAGTTGCGCCATCCGGAGCCGCCAAAATACGATCCCGAGGAACTGCACGGCGTGGTGCCCGCCGATCTGCGCGCGCCGTACGACGCCCGGGAGGTGATCGCGCGCATCGTCGATGGCAGCAATTTCGACGAATTCAAGCGGCTTTATGGCACGACGCTGGTGTGCGGCTTTGCGCATCTTTACGGCTACCCGGTCGGTATCATCGCCAACAATGGCATCCTGTTCTCGGAATCCTCACTGAAAGGCGCGCACTTCATCGAACTGTGCAGCCAGCGGAACATTCCGCTGGTGTTTTTGCAGAACATCACCGGCTTCATGGTCGGACGCAAGTACGAATCCGGCGGCATCGCCAAGGACGGCGCCAAACTGGTTACCGCGGTATCGACCACGGCGGTGCCCAAAATCACCCTGATCGTCGGCGGTAGCTACGGCGCCGGGAACTACGGCATGTGTGGCCGAGCGTATGGGCCGCGGTTTTTGTTCATGTGGCCGAACGCGCGGATTTCGGTCATGGGCGGTGAACAGGCAGCCGGCGTGCTCGCCACCGTCCGCAGTGGCTCCGCGTCCTGGACGGCGGAACAGGAGGAGGCATTCAAGGCACCGATACGCACCCAGTACGACAGCCAAGGCCATCCCTATTACGCCAGTGCCCGCCTGTGGGACGACGGCATCATCGATCCCGCCGACAGCCGTCGCGTACTCGGCCTGGCGCTGTCGGCGGCGCTGAACCGGCCGTCGCAGGAGACCCGCTTCGGCGTGTTCCGGATGTGAGCGTAATGTTCCGCACTCTCCTGATCGCCAACCGGGGCGAGATCGCCTGCCGTGTCATCGGTACGGCGCGCCGCATGGGTATCGAAACCATTTCGGTGTTCTCCGAGGCCGACGCGCACGCGCTGCACGTCAAGGCAGCCGATCGAGCCTACCCGATCGGACCGGCACCGGCGCGCGACAGCTACCTGAGTATCCCTCGGATTATCGCCACGGCCCAGGCTGCCGGAGCGGACGCGATTCATCCGGGCTACGGCTTTCTGTCGGAGAATCCCGCCTTCGCCGAAGCCTGTGCCGCCGCTGGTATCGTCTTCGTCGGGCCGCCAGCCTCGGCGATGCGTGCGATGGGCTCGAAATCCTCTGCCAAGGCCCTGATGGAGCAATCGGACGTGCCGCTGCTTCCGGGCTACCATGGCGACCGCCAGGACAGTGCCTTTCTGGCCGACCAGGCGGTGCGGATTGGTTTCCCTGTCGTCATCAAAGCGGTTTCCGGCGGTGGCGGGCGCGGCATGCGGGTGGTTGCCTCGGCTGGTGATTTCCAGGCCGCGCTGGCGTCCGCGCAACAGGAGGCCGGGTCGGCTTTCGGTGATGACCGCGTACTGATAGAACGCTATTTGCAACAGCCCCGGCACATCGAGGTTCAGGTCTTCGCCGACACTCACGGCAACACACTCCATCTTTTCGAACGCGACTGCTCGGCTCAGCGCCGCCATCAGAAGATAATCGAGGAAGCTCCCGCGCCGGATCTCTCGGAGGCGCAACGAGAAGCCATGGGATCCGCCGCCGTGGCGGCCGCACGCGCTGTTGGCTACGTTGGCGCGGGCACCGTCGAGTTCGTTGCCGAATCAGGCAAATTCTTTTTCCTGGAGATGAACACCCGGCTCCAGGTGGAGCATCCTGTCACCGAAATGATCACCGGCTTCGATCTGGTGGAGTGGCAGTTGCGCGTGGCGGCCGGGGAGGCGCTGCCGGTGACTCAGTCCGCGGTCACGCGATCGGGCCACGCCATCGAGGCCCGCATCTATGCCGAGGACCCGGCCCGCGATTTCGCCCCGTCGGTCGGCCGGCTGGCTTTGTTTCGCATGCCGGCGGAAGCCACCGGAACGCGCATCGATACTGGCTTCGCCACCGGCGACACCGTGTCGGTTCATTACGATGCGATGCTGGCGAAACTGATCTGCCATGGCCCGACCCGCGAGGCCGCGTTGCGCCGCATGCATCAGGCGCTGGCGGACAGCGCGGTGATCGGCGTCGCCAGCAACCTCGATCTCCTCGGCCGTATCGTTGCGCATCCACAATTCGCCGCGGGTGGCATCGACACCGGCTTCATCGCCCGCGAGGCTAGGTCGCTTCTGATTGACGCCGGCCCACCACCGCCGGAAATGCTGGTGGCCGCCGCGCTGGCAGTGCTCGATCTGGAGGCCGAGGCAGCGAAACAGACAGCGGCTGTCAGTGGCGATCCCCATTCCCCCTGGCACCAGCGCGATCAGTGGTGGCTGAATACCGCACCGGCGCGGGTGCTGGAATTCGCCGATGCGGCAAGCCAATGGCCGGTCACGGTGACGCGTGAAAAGGCCGGCTGGCGCATCGAAGCTGGCGGCAAAACCATCATCGCTACAGCGGAACGACTCGACGCTGGACGCCTGCGCGTGTCGCTGGATGGAGCGTGGCGGACGGTCACCGCGACGCAGGACCAGCACATCGTTACGGTGCGCGATGGCGGCCTGACCTGGCGGCTGACCCTGCCTGACCCGCTGGCGTCGGCTGACGATGAGGAAG
The DNA here is from genome assembly GCA_963758415.1 of uncultured Alphaproteobacteria bacterium. Lineage (GTDB taxonomy): Bacteria > Pseudomonadota > Alphaproteobacteria > Acetobacterales > Acetobacteraceae > Rhodopila. The sequence continues at coordinate 28,563 of CAVWVL010000007.1, forward strand.
ACGCCGGCGACAGGCTGGTGGCGCCGATCCCGGGCCAGGTCACCCAGGTCGCGGTCTCGCCCGGTGACCAGGTGACACGCGGCCAGGTCCTGGTGGTTCTCGAGGCGATGAAAACGGTCTTCCGCCTGTCCGCGCCCGCCGATACTGTCGTTGCAGCGGTATCCTGTTCCGTTGGGGAGATGGTGCAGGAAGGACAAATACTGGTGAATTTCGTCGAAGCCGACCCCGCGGCCTAGACCTTCGCTCGGTTGCATGATTCGCTGCCTGCTGTATTGAGTCCTGTGAATTGATCGCGGCGACAGGAGGAAGCGTGCCAAACGAAACCGGCCTGCGGTCCGCCGCCGACAGCGTTCCGTTGGATTGGAACGCGGTCCGCGACTATCTGGCGGCCAAAGGTCACAGTCTGGTCCTCGACCCACCGCCGCGCCAGTTCGCCGGCGGCTTGGCCAACCTGAATTACCTGATCCACCTGGACGGCCACCCCGCCGTGCTGCGCCGGCCGCCGATGGGAGAATTGCCAGCCGGCGCCTACGACATGGCGCGCGAGTTCCGCATCCTGTCGCGGCTACCGGACGCGTTGCCGTTCATCGCTCGCGGCCTGCATCTGTGCGACGACCCGGCTATCATCGGCCAGCGCTTCCAGATCATCGAGTACCGGCCCGGTCTGGTGATCCGCGAGCACATGCCGGCGGAACTGGCGCATCGGCCGGAAATCGGTGCCCGTCTGTCGCAGGTGCTGCTGGAAACCATCGCCGCGATCCATGCGGTGGATACCAAGGCGGTCGGGCTGGATGACCTCGGCCGCCCGGATGGCTTCCTGGCGCGTGGCGTCGCCGGCTGGCGCAAGCGCGGGCTGGCGGCGATGGAAACCGGAACCGACAGCCTGCATCACGACATCGGCAACTGGCTGGAACAGAACATCGTGCCGGACGGCCCGCCGGGGCTGCTGCACAATGACTTCAAACTGAACAACATGATTCTCGACCCCAACGACTTTTCGCCGCGCGCGGTGGTCGACTGGGACCAGGGCACGCGAGGCGATCCTCTGTTCGATTTCGCAACGCTTCTGACTTACTGGATCCACGCAGACGACCCCCGGCCGATGCACGACATGGAGCAGATGCCGGCGGTCGAGGCCTGCCTTTGCTCGCGCCAGCAGGCGGTGTCGGACTATGCCAGGCTTTCCGGCCGCGACATGTCGAACTTCCTGTTCCACCGCGTGCTCGCGATGTACAAATTGTCCGTGATTTTCCTGCAGCTCGGCCTGCGCTATCGCACCGGCGCGACCCAGGAACCTCGCTACGCGCCACTGACCGGCATCGGCACCGGCATCCTGGAATTCACCCACGAGATCGCCCAAGGACGCGCATTCTGATGGATTTTTCCCTCACCCCCGAGTTGCAGGAATTGCAGCAGCGCACACGGGCTTTTGTTCGTGACAAGATCATTCCGCTAGAGAGCGACGCGCGGCAGACGCATCATGGTCCCACCGAGGAATTCCGCCGCGAACTCGTTGCATTAGCCGCTGAAGCCGGTCTGGTCGCGCCGCATGTCGGGGTGGAATACGGCGGACTCGGTCTCAGCCATGTCGGCAAGGCCGTGGTCTTCGAGGAAGCGGGCTATTCGCTGCTCGGCCCCGTGGCGATGCACATCTTCGCCCCCGATGAGGGCAACATGCATCTGCTGGAGGCCGTTGCTTCCACCGAACAAAAGGACCGCTGGCTGCGTCCGTTGGCCGCCGGTGCGACGCGATCGTGCTTCTGCATGACCGAGCCAGCCCCCGGAGCCGGGTCCGACCCTGCGGCGCTGAGCACGACAGCGGTCAAGGACGGCAATCATTACGTCATCAACGGCGACAAATGGTTCATAACCGGGGCTGACGGAGCCGCCTTCGCGATCATCATGGCGAAGGATGAGGACGGTCACGCAACGATGTTCCTGGCCGACATGGACACGCCGGGGGTCGAGATCGTTCGCGCCATGGACAGCCTGGATCACGCCTTCGCCGGCGGCCACGCGGTGGTGCGCTTCAATAACGTTCGGGTGCCCGCTGGCGATATACTGGGCGAACCCGGCAAGGGGTTTCGTTACGCCCAAGTCCGCCTCGCCCCCGCCCGCCTCACCCACTGCATGCGCTGGCTTGGCACCGCCAAGCGCGCCCATGAAATCGCCACCTCGTATGCTTTGAAACGAGAGGTCTTCGGCTCGAAACTCATCGGCCACGAGGGCGTCGGCTTTATGCTCGCCGATAACGAAATGGATATTCGTACGAGCCGATTGTCGATCTGGCATACCGCCTGGCTGCTGGATCAGGGCGAACGCGGCGGCACCGAATCGTCGATGTCAAAGGTGATCTGCTCGGAGGCGATCTGGCGCGTGGTCGATCGTTGCGTTCAAGTACTGGGTGGTCAAGGCGTCACCGGTGAGACCTTGGTCGCGCGTATCTTCAACGAAGTGCGCGGCTTCCGCATCTATGACGGACCGTCCGAAGTGCATCGCTGGAGCCTCGCGCAGCGCATCGCCCGCAACGGAGCCAACTGGTAATCGGGCGGAAGCCAAGGATTCCGATCTGATCGGGGACGGCCTGCGCCAACTCCTCGGGCTGCGGCAGGGGCATGCTTCGCAAGCCTTGTCCCTGGGGCGGCGGGGGCAGACACGACGCGGCGCATAGGATCACCCCGAGGCAACCGATGCGTCAATGCGGGCGGCCAACTCGGCAGGCAACGCACCAGCCTCGGCTGCGGCGACGCATCCGGCGAGTTCCGCCCGGTTCTTGACCCCCAGCACCAGTGTATCGATCGGCAGCGCCAGCGCATAGCGATGCGCGACGATCGCCGGGTCCTCGCCGATCTCGGCGCACAAGGCGCGGAAGCCGGCGGCGAGGGCGTAATCCCGCTTCTCCGGATGGTCGTCCGGCAACGGCCGGTCGATGGAAGCCGTCAGCGCGCCGGCTTGAACCGCGCGAATTCCCATGACGGCGACACCATGTTTCCTTGCCGTGGTCATCACGCTTCGTGGCTTGGCGGGTCCGTCATACAATTTCAGCCCGCCCGGCGAGTTCCAGCAGATTGGCGATACACTGTACCGCCGCCGGCTTCGGGTCCTCGCCCAGCACCTCGATGATCGTGTCCGGGTGCCCGATGCCGGTCAGGCCCCAGGCACCGATCAACCCCTCGGCTACCAGTTGCTCGAAGACCGGCCGCACATGTGAGCGAAACAACGACAGCGAAGTGAAACGGCTGACATCCGGTCGTTGCCACATCGGATGCCGGTCCGGCACCAGGTTCGAGTGCAGAAAGAATATATCCAGTTTGTTACGCCGCAGCAGGCGGAGACTCCCCTCGATCGACTGGCGCAGCATCCGTTCGACCTGGCCTGGCGGCGGATTGCCAAGATTGCACTTGCTGGTGACATAAATCCCGTACGGCAGCCGGCCGCCGAATGCCTCGCCAACCACCTGCTCTGCTTTTCCGTCACCGTAACGAGGTGCCAGATCGAGCAGATTGATGCCCTCGGCCACCGCCGCATGCACTGTCGCGACGCACTCCTCGAATGTCGTCGTGCCCCATAGCATGCCGAGGCCTCCGCCGCCGAGCGTCAGGGTGGACACGGGGAAGAGCGAACCGAACGAGTGGAGTCTCATCTGAAATTTCTCCGCATCTTGTCGCGGGCTGCCGCTGCGGCAGGGCAATGCCCCATCGGAGCCTCCCGGGCAAGCTGATTGCCCGGACCGGCCGGCCTTGGAAATACGACTATCGAAAGCAAAATCTCCCTAACAGAACGCTTCGGGAGATCGCGCGAGGCGATAAAGCCATGTCACGATCATGATGCTAGCGGGGTGGACGCAAAGCAAGCCGCACTATTTCGCCCGCTGCCCGACGGTAGCCCGATGGCAGTTAGCGCTAGAACACCACATTGCGCTTGGTGATCCGAGTGTTTGAGTCGGGTCACCTTGAACGATGCGGAGCACTGTCGATGTGCTTAAGCGCCGCCTGCGTAGCGGGTGCCGCTAGAGAATGCCGAGATGGAGACGCCGGAAAGCTTGGGCAAGCGCGTCAGTCGCCGTAACGACTTTCCCCAGATAGATACTCCAGGCAAAAAAAGCATACGAGTCCGCATTGTTTGCAGCCTGGAGGGCAGAAAGCTGATTGTAGTTGGCCTGGTAGGCGTATGCGTTGTCCGCTGTATTGGCAAATTTGTGAGATGCCTCGTGTATGATGGTCATGGAGGCGACAGGTCGGAGCGCATCTTTGAGCAGGTTAAATTCAAGATGGATGCTTCGGTTTCTGGCTGGGCCGGCCAGCGGTGTTACCGTGTCAACGTATCCGAGTGTTCCCACCCCATGCCGCTCATTAACATCGGAAATATTCAACGGGCCGTTCAACCCATTCCGAATAGCGTTGAAGTTTGCGATGATGGTTGCCAGCGTTGGCGCCGTCGCGGATGACACTCTGAAGTGTGCAAAGAGAGCTGCACCTTTTATTGATGACGACTTAGTTCCTGCAAGGACATTAGCCGTCATGGCAACAGCTTCGTTAGCCTTTTTAAGACACTTTTTGATGGTATCTTGTTCTTCCGGCGGCATGCCACGCGCCGAATGGTATTTCACTGACAGATTGGGCGTCAGGTTCGCGGTTGTATCAAGTGTCGCCATTGTCACTCTCCATGCGATACAGATATTGGCCACGACTTTGCACGATTGCGGTTTTGTGACCCGTCCGTAGCTACGTAGACTTGTTCTCGAGAAATTTTGGTGACCCCCGTCACTTCCGTTGGGTTTTCGGATGCCGTCGCACCAGGATGACGGGGACGCCTTCCCACCCTCACTTGCGCTCGGCGCGCCCCTTGCGCAGTCTGCGCCGAGCGCTAGTGAGGCAAACTGGTGGCGCTGGGAGGATGTGGCGCCTATGTCCGATCAATCGACTCCGATTCTGTCAGTCCGGGGCGTGACATTACGTTTCGGTGGCGTCGTTGCGCTTGACGACGTCAGCTTCGACGTCACCGCCGGCCAGATCGCCGGACTGATCGGACCCAACGGCGCCGGCAAGACGACGCTGTTCAACTGCCTCAGCCGCCTTTACCAGCCCAGCGCAGGGGAAATCCTGTTCGAGGGACAGTCGGTGCTCGCGGTGCCGCGCTATCGCATCTCGGCCATCGGCATCGGCCGGACTTTCCAGAACGTGGCGCTGTTCGACCGCTTGTCCGTGCTGGAGAACGTCATGGTCGGGCGTCACAGCCGAACCGGCACCGGCTTCCTGGCCAACGCTTTGCGCCTGCCGTCCGTTACGCACGAGGACGCCGCGGCGCGCGAGAGGGCGATGGAATTGATCGAGTTCATGAACCTCGGGGCATTTACGCACCGGGTCGCCAGCGGACTGCCGTTCCCCATTCGCAAACGGGTGGAGCTGGCCCGCGCTCTGGCCGCTGAGCCGAAGCTGTTGCTGTTGGATGAACCCGCCGCCGGTCTGAACCATGACGAGGTGCATGTGCTGGAGGGCCAGATACGCCGCGTGCGCGACGTTCAGAAGATCACGGTGCTGCTCGTGGAGCACCATATGAGCCTGGTCATGTCGGTGTCCGACAAGGTCGTGGTGGTGAATTTCGGGCGCAAGATCGCCGACGGCACGCCCGAGCAGGTGCGTCAGAATCCCGACGTCATCCGTGCCTATCTCGGGACCGCCGCCTGAGAATTCCGCTGGCGCGGAGCGTAGTCAGAACGGCTGATCGCCACACACGGTGATACGGTGCATGACCCGTGATTCCGCCGGATAGTCGTTGACCGCGAAGTGCTGTGTGCAGCGATTGTCCCAGAAGGTCAGTGTTCCGGTCTTCCAGCGCACCCGGCAGGTGAATTCCGGCCGGATCGACTGCTTCATGAAAAAGTCAATCAACGGCTGGCTTTCCTCGTCGGTCATGCCGTCGAAATGCTGCACGTGGCCGCCGATGTAGATCGACTTCCGCCCGGTCTCGGGGTGGGTGCGGACCAGCGGGTGGACACTGGTGGTCTGCACGTCGCCGGGATCCTTGACCTTCATCTCGCTCATTTGTCGGGAATAACGTTCCTTGCGAGACAAGCCGTTCGCCGCCTTGAAGTTGTCGCCGACACAGACGGTGCGAAGCTGACTGGCAAGCTGTTTCATTGCATCCGAAAGACCTTCGTAGACGAGGTACTGGTTGGTGAACATGGTATCGCCACCAGCCGACGGCACTTCCTTGGCATACAGCATAGTGCCCATCGCGGGGCTCGGCGAAAACATCTGGTCGGTGTGCCAACTGCCACCGAAATTCTTCTTGTCCGTGGGTCGCTTGATGATCGCCAGGATTTCGGGATAGTCCGGCATCCCCTCGACGAACGGATGCAGATGGATTTCTCCCCAGCGGCGCGCGAAGGCCAGTTGCTGAGCCGGCGTGATGTCCTGGTCGCGAATCGCGATCACCAGATTATCGAGCAGCGCGGCGCGGATTTCGGCCAGCACCTCATCGGATAGGTCGGTCGACAAATCGACGCCGTAGACGTCCGCGCCGAGCGCGCCGGAGATTTTCTCGACGGTCAGATGTCGATATTGCGTGTTGCGTGGGGCGTTCATCGGCGGGCTTCTCCTTCCGTTGCGGGATGATGACTCCGAAACCCGCCGATGGGAAGTCCGGCGCTCAGGCGGCGCGGGTGCCCGCCGCGTCTTCTGAGCTTCCGATCCTGCGCCAGGTCAGTGAGTGCCTCGTTGTTCTCTCGATGCGCACTCAAAGACGTGGGTGGCGGTGCCAAGCACGACCATGACACTGAAGCTGACCCATTTCGCGTGCGTGATCGCGTCAGACGGCTGCGCCCTGCTTCAGTACATGTGCTGGCCGCCGTTGATCGAGAGCGTCGACCCCGTAATGAACCCGGCGTCCTCGGCGGTCAGGAACGCGACCCCCCTGGCGATGTCCTCGGCCTGCCCCAGTCGTCCGATCGGGATCTTGCCGACGATCTTGCGCAGGACCTCACCCGGCACCGCGCGCACCATATCGGTATCAATATAACCCGGGGCGATCGCGTTTACGGTGATGCCGTAACGAGCGCCTTCCTGCGCCAGCGCCTTGGTAAAACCATGGATGCCCGATTTCGCGGCGGCGTAATTGACCTGACCGTACTGACCGGCCTGCCCGTTGATGCTGCCGACATTGACGATGCGGCCGAACTTCCGCTCGCGCATGCTCTCGAACGTCAGCTTGCACATGTTGTAACAGGAGCCGAGGTTGGTGTCGATCACTGCCTCCCACATGTCACGCCGCATGCGTGCAAGGGTTCCGTCGCGGGTGATGCCGGCATTGTTCACGACTATCTCGATCGGGCCGTGGTCTTCGACGATCTTCGCCACCGCGGCCTCACATTGGTCGAACTTGCTCACATCGAACTTCGCGACCTCAATGCCGGATTTCCCGCCTGAATGCTTCGGCGGCGTGATCGTTGCCGGCATAGTTCGCGATGACGGTGCGGCCTTGGTCATGTAGCGCCCGACTGATGGCGGCGCCGATACCCCGAGTGCCGCCGGTAACCAGTGCAACGCGTGCCATCCGTCCCTCCCTTTTTATTGACAAACACCCCGCAGTATTAACACTTCTACTGGTGGTGCATAGGGTGGTGCCCGCGCGGGGCGGCACGCCTCACGTCGGCCCCACACGCGTCGGGGAGAAGGAAAGCCTCCCCTAACTGTTGATCAGCACGTTTTCCGGTCGCGGCGGGATTTCGCCTCGCTCGACCCGCAGCACCTGACGGGTCAACATCTCGTGCGTGGGTGCCCCGATCCCGACCCTGGCGCCCTCGCCGGCGATGAAGCCGTTCATGAATTCGATCTCCGTGCGGCGCTGCTTCTCCATATCCTGTGCCATCGACGGCCGCTGGTAGTCGCTGCGCTCGGCCTGGCCAGCACCACCCTCGGTCATCAGGCGTTCGATCTGAGTATAGGCGGCGGCGTCACCTTCCATCGCGCGGGCCAGCGTCTCGAACGGCAGCGCTCCGACATTGCCGAGCTTGTAGCCGAGCTTCTGGCCGACGCGGACAGATTCGCCGCCAAGCTGGATGCAGATGCGGCGTATGGCGGCATGGTTGTCACGCGCGTTGCCGCCCATTCCGGTAGCGGCCGAGACACCGTTGCGCATGCCGTTGACGCACAGCTTGGTCCAGCGTTCCCCCCAAAGATTGTCGGTGGCCTTCGACGTATCGACGCTTGCCAGGATTTCGGCGATCTCGACCGACCGCCTGGTGACCCTGCCGCTTGGCTCGCCGACATAGAACGAGGTGATATCAGCGCGTTTCGCGTAACCGCGGCGGATGTGTCCCGGCTGGTAAAGGTCGACACCGACGCCACCGGTCACGATGCATCCCAGCGTGCGCCCCCAGCCGACGACGCCGGCGACCCGCTCCTCATTGATACAGTTCTGCATCGAGACCACGCATCCCGAGGCCGACAGGTACTGACTGATCAAGGTGGTTGCCCAGATCGTGTCATAGGATTTCACGGCGATGAAGGCGATGTCGATCGGCCGCTGCTTGGCCAGATTCTGCGCCTCGGTGATGTGCATCGCATTGACCTGCACGGTCATCCGCTCCCGGGGGGTCATGCCGTAGATTTCCAGGCCGTGCGACTTCATCTGCTCGACATGTTCCGGCCACGGATCGATCAGGGTGACGTCATGGCCTGCGGCTGTCATGTGGGCACCTGCGTAGCCGCCGACCGCGCCGGCACCGATGATCGCGATACGCTTGGACATTGTCTGGTATTCCCTCAGTCCCCTAATGCGGTTTAGCGCGGAACCGGGAACATCAAAAGTCCAAGGCGTTGGGCTTTCCTGACCAGGCCGCGGGGGAAAAACGGCCGCATGAGCATCGATACGCCGAACCCTGACAAGGCCAGCGACAAACTCGACCTTCCGCACTCGCCCGTAAATTTCGCCGTGGTAGCGCCCAAAAGACCAGGGCAACTGTCGTGACCGCCGATCGTCGACGGATATTCGGAGGAATTTAATGACCTTGGCGCTTTCCGCATGATCAAGCTGAGCAAACATACGGCGGACGAGATGTGCGGCAGACGCATTCTGCTGTGCTACATTGAGGCCGCCCTTGCCGCGCCTGATCGCGTGACCGGCGATCCAACCGACCCGACTCTGACGCGGTCCTACAAAGCGATCGTCAAGTTTGGAAACCGTGTGCTCCGGGTTGTTCATCGTCTCGACGTGGCTGATACTTTCGTTGTAACCGCGCATTGGGACCGAGGAGCCAAGCGATGATCCAGACCAACTACGACCCGGAAGCGGACGTGCTTCACGTCAAATTCGGCCCCGACGGTATCAAGTACGACGGCTCTGAAGAAGTTGCCCCCGGCGTGTTTCTTGAGTTCGACGCAGCCGGTAACGCAATCGGAATAGAGATCATCAGCGTGCGATTGCGCAGTGCTCCGGCCGCCGCGGTGAACCACGAAGCGGCCGAATAACGCGAGACCTTTACCCCCTGGTGAGTGGTTAGCAACCAATGCACTGCGGCGGTGGCGGACCATCCCGCACAACCCCCGCTCCGGGGAAACTGGCAGCACCACGGTTCCCATGGAATGGCGTTCCCCCGTTGGCCGCGCGAGCAGGCGACGCCGGCCATTTCGCGACGGCTATTTGATGCACCGTTCGGTCAGGGGAGGCAAAAGAACAAATGTCCGCTATGGCCCGCACCGACGCCGTCATCATTATCTTCGGTGCCGCGGTGCGGCCCGACGGAACGCCCAGCCCGACCTTGCGGCACCGGGTCGAAGCAGCCGTGCGGCTGGGCGCTCGGTTTGCCCGGCCATTGTTCATCCCGACCGGTGCCAAGGGCCGCCACGGAGAGGCCGAGGCCGTGGTGATGGCTCGGCTGCTCAATCAGGCCGGGTTCCCGGACACCGCGATCCTGACCGAGGAAACCGGCACGGACACACTGTCATCTGTCCGTGCGGTGCGCCGCCTGATAGCGGTACATCGCCCCGCCGGCCGGATCTACGCGACAACCAGCTTCTATCATCTGCCGCGCTGCCTATTGCTGCTTCGGCTGGCCGGTATCCCGGCGCGTGCCGCCAAGCCACCCTCGGCGGCCGCCGCCAGTCAGTGGCTGCGCTGGTACTGGCGCCTGCGAGAGACGCCAGCCCTGCCTTACGACGTGCTGCTGTTGCTGCTGCTGCGTGTCACCCGCCGGTTGTGACGCCGTCCGACACTACCGTTCGTTTTCGTCCGTATCGGTCTCGACCTCGATGTCGCCGCTGATCGCGTCGGCATCGTCCTCCAGGTCGGCGGCATCCTCCAGGACATCTTCTTCCTCGACGTCCTCCACGCCTTCGACCTCCACATCCACGTCCTCGGGCGCTGGCACCGGCTTCTTGGGGCGCTTTTCTTCCACCACATTGCCGCCGGTGCGACGCGGGCGGGGCTGCTCGATCGGCTGTTCGGTACCACATTTCGGACAAACGGCGGGCGATTTCGTCAAATCGTAGAATCGCGTGCTGCACGCCACGCAGACCCGCTTGGTGCCGAGTTCAACTTTGGCCATCAGGTAAAGGCCCTTCGGATATGGGCTACGGAGGAGCGGGCGCCCATGCCACCGCACAGGCGCCCTGTCAAATCGCTTGTTGACCACCGATCGCCGGAGGGCGTGGCGCTTACGGCCGGAACCGCTATCATGGCGGCGGTCATCCTGGCCGATCTCGCCTTCCGGTCCCTGTCCGCTCACCGACGAGCGGCGTACCGGCGTAGTCACCCGCTGTGAGCCTTCTCTCGGACCTGATCCCATGGACACAAATTTCGCCACGCCCGCGCATGCCACCCGACCTTTGACGTCGGCTCGCCCGGCCGGCCCGCTCCTGGGCACGATCGCGGTGCCCGGCGACAAGTCGATCAGTCATCGCGCCCTGATGTTCGGTGCCCTGGCAATCGGCGAGACCCGCATCACCGGCTTGCTCACCGGCGAGGACGTGCTGCGGACCGCCGCGGCGATGCGCGCTCTCGGCGCCGAGGTGATGCTCGATCCAGACGGCACCTGGCGGGTCGCGGGTCGCGGCATCGGCGGTCTGATCGAACCGGACGACGTGCTGGATATGGGCAATTCCGGCACCGCGGCGCGCTTGCTTTGCGGCATCCTGGCCAGTCATCCGCTGTTCGCGGTGATGACCGGGGACGCCAGCTTGCGGCGGCGGCCGATGCGCCGGGTGATTGACCCGCTCACCGCTGCCGGCGCCCGGTTCACGGCGCGCGAGGGTGGCCGCCTGCCCCTGGCGATCGAGGGTGCCCACGACGCCCTGCCGCTCGATTACCGGGTGCCGGTCCCCTCGGCCCAGGTCAAATCCGCGATCCTGCTGGCGGGACTGAATGCGCCCGGCATCACCCGCCTGGAGGAACCGGAGGCAACGCGCGACCACAGCGAGAATATGCTGCGGCATTTTGGCGCGGTGGTGCGGGTAGAGGTGAAGGGCGCCGGGCGTATCATCGAGCTGCAGGGGCAGCCGGAGCTGCATGCCGCCGATGTCGTCGTGCCGGGCGATCCGTCGTCGGCCGCGTTTCCCCTGGTCGCGGCGCTGCTGGTGACCGGCAGCAAGGTCACCATCCCGGCGGTCGGCCTGAACCCGCTGCGCACCGGCCTTTTCCTGAGCCTCGGTGAAATGGGTGCCGACATCGCCATCGTTAACCAGCGGACCGAGGGCGGTGAACCTGTCGGCGATCTGGTGGTGACGGCCGGTTCGTTGCGGGCGGTGGATGTCCCGGCGGAGCGCGCGCCCAGCATGATCGACGAGTATCCGATCCTGGCGGTGGCGGCCGCCTGCGCCACCGGGACCAGCCGGCTGCGAGGATTGAAGGAACTGCGCGTAAAGGAGAGTGACCGCCTGGCAGCCACCGCGGCTCTATTGTCGGTCAACGGCGTCAGGGTGGAAATCGAAGGCGACGATCTGGTGATCCATGGCAATGGTGACCCTCCGGCGGGCGGCGGCACCGTGGCGACACTCATGGACCACCGGATCGCCATGTCGGCACTCGTTCTTGGCATGGTCACCCGAGCGCCGGTCAGCGTTGATGACGCGGCCTTTGTCGACACCAGCTTCCCGGCTTTCGTCGATCTAATGAACGCCGCCGGTGCCGCTATTCGGAATGCGGACGCATGAACGGCAAGCCGGTTATCGCGATCGACGGTCCGGCCGCCGCCGGCAAGGGCACCCTGGCCCGCCGCCTGGCCGCGACGCTTGGTCTACCTTACCTGGACACTGGCCTGCTTTATCGCGCGGTGGGCCGGCGTGTCCTGGATCAGGAAGGCGATCCCGGCGACGCCGTGCTGGCCGAAGCCGCGGCACGTTCCCTGGTGCCAGCGGACCTCGAGCGTGGCGATCTGCGCGGGCCGCAAGCTGATGCGGCGGCGGCGGCGGTTGCCTCGATCGCGGCGGTGCGGACGGCTTTGCTCGCCTTTCAACGTGAATTCGCTGTGCGGGATGGCGCGGTGCTCGACGGACGGGATATCGGGACGGTGATCTTCCCCAACGCATCGGCGAAGCTGTTCGTCACCGCAAGCCGAGCAGAAAGGGCGCGCCGGCGATGGCTGGAGCTGCAGGCCAAGGGCGTGGCCGCGGAGCTGCGGGACGTCGAGCAAGACATGCGTGAACGCGATCAAAAGGATGCCGACCGGACGGCGGCGCCGCTGCGCGTGGCGGCGGGGGCCTACACTCTGGACACGACCGGAATGGATGCGGATGCGGCGTTCACAGTCGCGCTCGCCGTGGTGCAGGGGCGCCTTTGATGACACGAGAGCACTGTGGCGGCTCTCACGCACGGCGACGAAGAATTGATTGGAGCAAAACGAACGGTTGCAAAGCGCTGGCATGCTCTCCTGCATACGGCTACAACCTGTGAGCCTGCCCCAGGGGGGATGATGCCGGGGGATGATGCCAGGGGGGATGCCAGGGGGGGATGATGGTAGAGACGATGCCCCGGTTGGCCGGTCTTGCACCAACGGTCACTGCTCTGAATCACGTCGTCGTGCGGCTCCGCCTAATCGGGCAAATGGAAGCCTGGACTGTTCGCAGCGAGAGCGTCCTGCCCACAGGCCGCAAGACGCGTGCGCTGCTGGCCTGTATCGCCATGGCCGCTCCACGAGCGGTGCTGCGCGGACGGCTCGCGGAACAACTGTGGAGCCGGAGACCGGAGGAGCAGGCACGCGCGTCGTTGCGCCAGGAAATCCATCGCCTGCTGGAAGCGCTTGCCCCCGCCGAGACCGAAATCCTTCTTATCACCCGTGATCACGTAACGTTGCGCCCCGGCGCCGTGTGGATCGACGTTGAGGAAGTAATGAGGGCGACGGCCAGCCAGCCGGCATCGCTGTCGCTGCTGGATGGTGATCTGCTCGAGGATCTTGACGGAGTCGATCCGAGCTTCGACATGTGGCTCAATACTGAAAGGGAACGACTTCGCGACCGCGCCCGCGGCATCGCCGAGTCTTTGTTGCGGGAGAATTTAGAGCCGGATGCAACTATCGCGGCGGCGCAACGTCTGCTGACTATTGACCGATCGCATGAAGGCGGCTGGCGCGCGCTGATGCGGGCGCACGCAGCCCGCGGTGAGCGCGGCCTCGCGGTCCAGGCTTACGACCGGTGCCGAGCGGTGCTGGCGGATATGCTGGACGCGGCGCCGTCGGCCGAGACGCAGAAACTGCTGAACGAGATCAGGGGACCGTCGGGCAGCCGCTTGCCGCTGCGGCCTCCCGCGCCGCTGCCCGAGCCGGACGCGGAGGACGCGGCGCCGGTTCGCCCGCGACGGGATCACCCAACGGCGCGCGGGGGGGCCCATGTCGGTGTCCTGCCGTTACGGCTGATTGGCATGTCGGAGGAGGATGCGCACCTGGCGCCCGGACTCGCCGACGAGATTTCCACCGCGCTGTCGCGATTTCGCTGGATGTTCGTGGTGTCGTCCAACTCTCTCGGGCGGTTCGCGGCGCAGCACCGCGACGAGGCCGCGATAAGGCGGGAGTTCGGGCTGGATTTTCTGCTCGACGGATCGTTGCAGCGAGCTGGTGACACGATCCGCATCAACATGCGGCTGTTGGACCTGCGGGCGTCGGATCAGATAGTCTGGGCGCGTCGGTTCGACCGGCAGGGGAACGACTGGCTTGCGCTGCAGGACGAGATCGCGGCCGAGGTCGTGGCCCAGATCGATCCGGAAATCCTGCTGATCGAAGCCAAGCGGATCATCAACCGGCCGCCAGTGGATGCCACCGCGTACGATCTGATGTTACGTGCCATGCCGTTCATGGGACGGCTGGAACCTTGCCCGTTTCATCAGGCCGGCAGGTATCTGGCCGAGGCGATTGCCCTGGAGCCGGACTACGCCGCGGCTTACGCCTGGTATGCATGGTGGCACGCTTTCCTGGTCGGCCAGGGCTGGGCGGATCAGCCGACCGAGATGATGGAGCGAGCAGGCGAACTGGCGGAGCGGGCGATCATTCTCGATCCTTACGATGCCCGCGGGCTGACCATCAGCGGGCATGTCCGCGCATTCCTGCACCGCCGCCTGCGCGAGGCAATGTCGTTACATGAGCGTGCCTTGTCCCTGAACCCGAACCTGGCGATGGCGTGGTCACTTTCGGCGATGACACACGCCTGGGCGGGCGACCCGGACGAGGCGGAGCGGCGGAACAATCGTTACAAGAAGTTGTCGCCCCTTGATCCGCACGCGTTCTTCTTCGACGGCTTCTTCACGGTGATTCATTTCATGAAGCGCGACTACGAGACAGCGGTAGAGTATGGACGCAGTGTCTGCCAGCTCAATCCTGCTCTTTCCGCGTCCTATAAGCCTTATCTGGCCGCTCTTGGGCATCTTCGGCGCGACCAGGAAGCCGCGACGATTCGCCGCCGGCTGCTCGCCATCGAGCCCGACTTCACCGTCGAGCGCTTCCTCAGAACCAGCCCGCTGGAGCGCGAGAGCGATCGGCTGCACTACGCGGAGGGCCTGCGGCTCGCGGGGATACGCGAACGCGAGCCTCGGGTGGCGAACGCGCCGATCGTATTGCGTCCCGGGCTTGGTGTTATTTGATCCGCGGAACGGAATGCCTCAGTGATTTGCGGCCAGGCTGGTGATCGCCAGTGCCGCAACGATCAGCCGCGACAGCGAACCGGCGACGCATTCATAGCCGAGATCGTTATGATGCAGGCCGTCGGAGGCGATGAACAGGCCGGGCTTCGCGCCAGCGTCGGACCAGGCGTCCATCAAATGACTGCGTGAGAAAATGTTCACCTGGGTTTCCTGCGCGACCCGGCGCAGCGAGTTCTTCCAGCACGATATGCTCGACAGCGGCCAGGACCTTCGGCGAGCGCTGGTTGTCCATCAGGATGACATCGATACCCGCGGCGCGCAGGCGATTGACCCCTTCGGCCAAAAGGCGATGAAATTCGAGGGGATCGGCATTGCGTATCGCTCCGTTGGCGCCGACCTGCCAGATGACCAGTTGCGGATGCACGGCGATCGCATCCTTGTCCAGTCGAGCGACCTCCTCGGGGGCGTCCTGCCCTCCGATGCCGCGATTGATCACCGCGATATGGGCCGCCGGCAAGGCTTTGCTCAGCTCCTCCTGAAGCACGGCGGGGTACGAATGGGCGCTGTCCGACGCCATCGTTCCGACGGTCGAAGACGAGCCGATGGCAACGATCAGGCCCTGGGTCCGCGCGGCAAGGGCGGCCTTCAGGTGCGGCAGGTGCAATGGATCCATGGCGGGGTCTGACGGACAAGCCGACACCGAGCCAGCCAGACCGGCTCGCGGCGTTGTCGCCAGCAGCACCGTTGCCAGCAGCATCGTTGCAGGGCTGCCAAATGCCTTACCTGGCCGGTTGCCGCGGGCGTGCCAGGCGCGAATGAACCTCATCATGGTGGGTTGATGCGGTAAACGTCTTGTGCTGTCCAGGCCGCAGTCAATTCCCTTCCGGTTTGTCATCCGTTGCGGATGCGTTAGAGCGGCGTTTGCGAGCGGCAGCGGCGTATTGGCCGCGCGGCCGGACTAGCTGGGTGTTGGGCCGCACCACGGTGTCGTAGTAGTCGTCCCAGTCCTCCGGTTCGAACTGGGCCAGATCGGGAACGATCTCGTAGTTGTTCAGATTCGAGTCATCATAGACGCTGCGCGGGATCGGCTGCACCTGCAGCAACGGATAATCAGGACTGAAGTCGATCGGCACATTGGTTTTCGTCAGGCGGAGGTTGGTGATCAGCGGGCCGAACCACCGATCGGTTTCGACAATGCCCTCGAACGCCTCGTATCCGCCGGGCCGGGGCAGGTTCGCTGGTGCACGCACCAGCAAACTCCAGCCAGGAGCGGTACGCGCGACAAGGCCGGTCCAAAGCTGGATCATGCCGGATTCTTGCAGCGCTCCCACCATGGGAGGCGAGAACTGCTTGATCTCGGCAGGCGCGATGGCATCGAACCGATCGCGGAAACCAGGGTATTGCGCCGATTTCAGGGGATACCAGTCGCCGGCGCCCTCAAAGGTCCACATGATGTCGTGGCCGTCCCACTGGACCGAAAAGGCGATGGGCGGGAACAAATAATAGCCGAAGGCGGAAGCGGTGGTGACCGGCTCGCAGTAGCGGAAAGCGCGGGTCGGCAGCGATCCGGCGGCGGAACGATCCGCCCTTTGCGGCAGGCGGGTGTTCGGCGTTAGCCGGTAAAACGTAATCAGTTTCGGTTTGACTACGCTCTTATCGCCTTCCGGCTCGGCCGGCACTGGGGCGGTCACGAAGACAAATTCCTGGAAAATGCGGACAATGAGATCGGACCTTGGCTCTGGCGATGGCGGTCCGATACTTTACCGGCGGATGCGCGGCTTGTCTTCTGGGGTGGAGCCATATCCACGGCCCTGACGCCAACCCTGAAGATGCGATCGGTGGGTAGGCGCCAGCGGTCGTTGCATCAGTCGATTCAGCGAACAATCGGCAGCGTCGGGGCGTAGGCACCGAGCCTCACCTTGCCCGCGTCGGCGGTGGCCAGCGTCGGGGCGTAGGCACCGAGCCTCACCTTGCCCGTGTCGGCGGTAGCCAGCGTCGGGGCGTAGGCACCGAGCCGCACCTTGCCCGTGTCGGCGGTGGCCAGTGTCGGGGCGTAGGCACCGAGCCGCACCTTGCCCGCGTCGGCGGTGGCCAGCGTCGGGGCGTAGGCACCGAGCCTCACCTTGCCCGTGTCGGCGGTGGCCAGCGTCGGGGCGTAGGCACCGAGCCGCACCTTGCCCGCGTCGGCGGTGGCAAGCGTCGGGGCGTAGGCACCGAGCCTCACCTTGCCCGTGTCGGCGGTGGCCAGTGTCGGGGCGTAGGCACCCAGCCTCACCTTGCCCGCGTCGGCGGTGGCAAGCGTTGGGGCGTAGGCACCGAGCCTCACCTTGCCCGCGTCGGCGGTGGCCAGCGTCGGGGCGTAGGCGCCGAGCCTCACCTTGCCCGCGTCGGCGATGGCCAGCGTCGGGGCGTAGGCGCCGAGCCGCACCTTGCCCGCGTCGGCCGTGGCCAGCGTCGGGGCGTACGCACCGAGCCTCACCTTGCCCGCGTCGGCGGTGGCAAGCGTTGGGGCGTAGGCACCGAGCCTCACCTTGCCCGCATCGGTGGTGGCCAGCATCGGGGCGTACGCACCGAGCCTCACCTTGCCCGCGTCGGCGGTGGCAAGCGTCGGGGCGTAGGCGCCGAGCCTCACCTTGCCCGCGTCGGCGATGGCCAGCGTCGGGGCGTAGGCGCCGAGCCGCACCTTGCCCGCGTCGGCGATGGCCAGCGTCGGGGCGTAGGCGCCGAGCCGCACCTTGCCCGCGTCGGCCGTGGCCAGCGTCGGGGCGTACGCACCGAGCCTCACCTTGGCCGGATCGGCGGTGGCCAACGTCGGGGCGTAGGCACCGAGTCTCACCTTGCCCGCGTCGGCGGTGGCTACCAGGGCAATAACGTTCAAATGACTGGACATGCGCAAGACCCTTCTGTGAACTATGTTTTCAACGATCGTGAATCGCTCAAAAATCTACTTGCGATCACTCGATGGACGCAGGTTCGCAGAATGAAAATTTTTTATCGTTTTCTTGACGTGATCCTGACGTTAAATCGACGGGGGTTTCACAAAACGTGGTTTTGACCGAATTTGCTTCGATGACCAGAGCGAGCTAGCCCGCATTTCCCACGGGATTCGACCACCCGCGGGTTCTCATTGCGGTAACGCTCGGGCTTTCACTGCCGGGCCAGGCGGCGTTTCCTTGGGGCGATGATCTGAAACGACCCGTTCCGGTATCGATCTGCCCCGGCGAGGCGACATGATGAATCCGGTTGGCGGCGGTTCAAAGACCGGCCGACCGCGGCATGGGCATGCACCAATGCGAACTCCTGCCGCCAGGGACAGGCACAGGTCGAGGTCATCACGACAGCGACTCGTCGCGCGGTGATCTTCACTGTGGGGCGATGTCAGCGCTTAAGCAGGATCGTTCCGCGGATGGCGTTTGCGAACCGCCTGTCAATCAGGCCGTTTCGATACGGCACACAAACCCCACCGTGCCAGCGGGCCAATCCATACGGAATCGCATCGGCAAAACAGGCCGAGCCGAGCATGCACGGAGCGGATCGCTCATCGCATCGATCTTCAAAGATCCGGCAGCAGCCTTAGCGGAACTGATACTGCCCGCGTCGGAACGACTCTACGAGATTTTGTGTCGCTTCCGATTCGCAATCGTCATGTCAGGACATCAAGCCGCGGTGCCTCCGACCGTTAGCCCCGCAAGCTTCAAGGTCGGCTGCCCAACACCAACCGGAACCCCTTGGCCGTTCTTGCCGCATGTTCCAATCCCCGGATCGAGCGCCATGTCGTTTCCGATCATTGCGACCTTGGTCAGGGCGTCTGGTCCATTGCCGATCAGAGTTGCGCCTTTCACCGGCGCGGTGACTTTGCCATCCTCGATCAGGTAAGCCTCGCTCGCCGAGAAGACGAACTTGCCGGAGGTGATATCCACCTGGCCACCGCCAAAGTTCACCGCGTAAAGCCCGCGCTTCACCGAACTGATCATCTCCGACGGCGAACTCGTGCCCCCGAGCATGACCGTGTTGGTCATCCGCGGCATGGGCGCATGAGCATAGGATTGGCGCCGCCCGTTGCCAGTCGCGCGCATCCCCATCAGTCGGGCATTCAGCCGGTCTTGGATGAAGCCGACCAATATACCATCCTCGATCAGCACCGTCCGGCTGCTCGGCGTGCCTTCGTCGTCCACGGTCAGGCTGCCGCGGCGGTCCGGCATCGTGCCGTCGTCCACCACGGTCACGCCGGAAGAAGCGACGCGTTCGCCCAGCAGGCCCGCGAAAGCCGACGTCTTCTTGCGGTTGAAATCACCTTCGAGGCCGTGCCCGATCGCTTCGTGCAACAGAATCCCGGGCCATCCGGATCCCAGCACGACCTCCATCTCCCCGGCTGGCGCGGGTATGCTGTCCAGATTGACCAGCGCCTGCCGCAGCGCCTCATCGACCGCTCCCCGCCAGGTCGCTTCGCCGGTCAGCGCGTCGTAGGCGAAACGACCGCCCATTCCGAAAGAACCGGTTTCGCGTCGACCGCCCTGGTTAACCACGACCGAAACGTTCAAGCGGACCAGCGGGCGCAGGTCGGCGACACGGGTACCGTCGGCGCGCATGATCTGCACCGCCTGCCATTCGCCGGAAATCGACGCCATGACCTGGACCACCCGAGGGTCCTTGGCCCGCGCATAGGCGTCGATTTCCCCCAGCAGCGACGTCCGCTCGGAAAACGCCATCAGGCCAAGCGGATTGGCATCCGAGTAAAGCCGCGAGTTCGTCGACCGTGGCGGGTCCGCCGCGATACCCGAGTGGCCATCCTTGATCGCCGAGACACTTGCCGCCGCACGGCGCAACGCCGCCTCGGAAATCTCCCCGGCGTGGGCAAATCCGGTGGCCTCCCCCGCCACGGCGCGCAAACCGAAGCCCAGGGAGGAATCGAAGCCGGCGGCGCGGATCCGCCCGTCATCGAGGCTGATCTGCTCGCTTTCCCGGTATTCCAGGAACAATTCGCCATCGTCGCTGCCGTCAAGCGCCTGTTCGACTATCCGTGATGCCACGGCTTGGCCAAGCGCCGCGTCCGAGCGCTCGAAAAACAGTTTGTCGGTGGCTGCGATAGCGGTCATGGAGAATCCTTAGCGGTATGAGGTGGCCGCCGGGACGGTCGCCGAGCAGCCAAGATGGCGGGTTCAGACACTACACAATACACATCGTGGCGATTTGTCACGGCGCTAATGCGCCAGGCGATGGCCAGGCATGACGATCTCGACTGTCGTTCCCGAGCCAGGCTGGCTGGTCAGTCTCATGCGTCCGCCCTGAGCGGTGACGATCGCACGGGCAGTGTAGAGCCCCAGGCCGGTCCCGCCATAGCGACGCGCCAGTGAGTCGTCGAGCTGAGTGAAGGGCTCGAACACGCGCTCCAGTTCGGCCTCCGCGATGCCGATCCCGGTATCGGCGACACGCAGCCAAAGGTCGCCGTTCGGCGCTGACCCGGCTTCGACCGTGACGCATCCGCCGGCGTCGGTAAACTTGATCGCGTTCGACAGCAGTTGCGACAGAACATGCAGCAGCCGCCGTTCATCGGCCCGAAGCAGCGGCAGATCGTCCGGGACATTCAAAACCAGCGACAGCTCGGCGGCCAGCGCGGCACTCTCAGCCTGCCGCACCGCTCGGCGCAGCAGATTGGCGACATCGACTGCTTCCTCGCCCGGTTCAAAGCGCCCGGTTTCAAGCCGCGCCACGTCCAGGATGGTGTTGATCAATGCCAGAAGCTGCTTCCCCGCCGCATTGATCTGCTCGCCATATTCGGCGACATCCTCGGCGGTACACCGGGCGGTGTCTCGCGACAGCGCATCCGAGAAGCCGATAATCGCGTTCAGCGGCGTCCGCAGTTCGTGGCTCATGGTCGCCAGGAAGCGCGACTTCGCCTGGTTGGCAGCTTCGGCAACCTGCTTTGCCTGGCGCAGTTCGGCTTCGCTCGATTGCGCCGTGGTGATGTCCACGACTGTAGTGACCCAGCCGCCGGCCGGCACGGGATTCGACTGCATCGCCAGAACGCGGCCTGACACCGTTCTGATCTCACGCTCGTCTGGGACCGACCGGTCTCGCGCCAGGATCGCCTCCGCCTCGGCCCTGGCGCACGGACCGGTGCCAAGGTGGCCGGCACGCAGGATCGCCTCGACGACTTCTGCCTCGGTCCGGCCGGTGACCAGCAGATCACACGGAAAATTAAATATCTGGCTGGCCATCAGGTTGGCGGTGATCAGCCGGTTGTCGGCGTTCCAGCGCATGATGCCGTGGCGGATGCTGTCCAGCACGACGTTCATCTCGCCGGTGCGCTGGCGAGATTCGGCTTCAGCCTGAACCTGGGCGGTAATGTCGGTGACCACGCTGATGTGGCCCCCGTCCGGCAACGGCGCGGTGCTAACGTCGATCGCGGTGCCGTTTGCCCAGCTCCGCCGGAGCACTTGCGGGCGGCGAATTTTGAAGCCCGTCCGTTGCTCGGAGATCTCGTCCGGCAATTCCTCGACGTATTCGCCCGCTGCCGCCTGACGACGGACAGTTTCGGTCAGCAGGTCGCCGGCATCGAGCGACGCCCCCGCCATGACGTCCAAATAGGTTTGATTGAACATCGCGGCGCGCCGGTCAGGGCCGTAAACACAGATGCCGTGGGGAACGGCGAGCAAGACAGCATCGAGCAGCGCAGCGTGGCGTCGCGCCTCGTCGTTGGCGTTGATGAGGGGCGTCAGGTCGCTAACGGCAATGGTCCAGCCGCCGCTCGGCAAGGGATCGAACATGATGTCGATGAACCGGCCTGAGTCCCGGTGGCGCAGCGAGGCTCGACGCTTGGCGCGGCCGGCCCCGATCGTGGCGAAATCAGCCCAGTCAACGCCGCCGGAAGCGTCGCTCGTTGCCATCAGGTCCAGCATTCGGGCCCACGGAAGGCCTGGTGTCAGGAGCTTCGGCGGCAAGCCCGTCAGCTCGGCAAAGCGCGGATTGGACAGCAACAAGGCGCCCTGGGAGTCGAACATGGCGAGGCCGATCCACGGGGTGGCTGGGGGACTGGCGGTTTGCTGCTGAACCGGGTCGGCGGCGACCAGGGCGGTGATTTCAACCGAACTCAGAATGCAGCCACCGTCCGGCATGGGCGTGTTGAAAATGTCGAAACTGCGCCCGGCCTGGGTGCGACGGCGCAACCGGCCCTGCCGGAGGCGGTTCGCCGCCAGGGTTGCCAGGGCCTGTGCCTCGCCGGGACCGTTGATGCCACGCCGCGCTGCCGCTTGAACCACTTCCTCCATCTTGGCGCCTGGGGAAAAGCGGTCTGGGTCGAGGCCGAGCGAGGCGTGGAACGCCGCATTCATCATGACGATCCGGCGTCCGTCGTCGACCACGGCGAGCCCAAATGGGATCGCCGACATGATCGAGTCCAGCGAAACTGCGCCCACGACCGGCACTATTATTATTGGCCTTTCCCGTCCGACTCCTTCGCGATGGAAGTCTTAGCATAGTTGGGCAATCGCTGGAGGCTGGTAAGGTCGTGCAAGGCGATCAGCATCAGCGTGAGAAGCACGATCGCACCGAATTGATGTGCGATGGCGAGAGTTACGGGAACCACCAGCAGCAGCGTGGCGACCCCGAGGCTGTACCTGTCCCACGACAGCGGCTACTAAGCCCACCGCCAGGCCGCGCGGCAGGCCGGCCAACGGGCTGAGCACCGCCAGAACGGAAACGATGCCCAGCGTCACGCTAGCAAGTAAGCGGTGGTCGAATTGCACCGCGGCGATGTTTTCGGTCAGGTTGCGCAGGAATGGATGCAGCAGCGCGTAGTCGGCCGGAACCAGGCGGCCGTCCATGAGGGGAAACGAGTTGTAGCTGAGACCGGCGTGGAGGCCGGCCACGAAGCCACCCGCCAGGATCGTGAGGCTCAGCATGACGGTGCTGATGATAGCCAGTGCACGAAACACGGCATGGGGCGCGCGGGCGGGACGTGAGGGTTGCAAAACCGACAGGCCGGTCCAGACGATTGCCGCATACAGCAGCAGCGCCAGTGCCAGATGGATCACCAGCCGGTATGGCGATACTGCGGTGGAATCGGGGAGGAACCCGGACGCGACCATGAACCAGCCGACGGCTCCTTGCAGGCCGCCAAGAACCAACAGCAAGGCGAGACGGGGCAGCAATCGACGCTCGATCCGGGCGGTACCCCACAGCCAGAGCAACGGCAGGAGAAAGGCGCCGCCGATCAGTCTGCCCCACAGACGGTGCGTCCACTCCAGCCAGAAGATTTGCTTGAAGCCGGCCAGCCCGAAGCCCTGGTTGACCAGATTATACTGCGGAATTTGTTGATAAAGAGCGAACAGCCGATGCCATTCGGCGTCCGACATGGGCGGCAGCGCGCCCATCAGGGGGGCCCATTCCATGATCGACAAGCCCGACCCGGTCAGCCGGGTGGCGCCGCCGAGCACGATCATGACGGCGATCATGGCCGCGACCACGAACAACCAGACCGCGACCAGGCGACGGCTTTGTCTCGTCCCGGCGCGGTCCCACCGGCTTGCGCCAGGAAAATCATCGACGTCGAACGGCATCACGCCATCATAGGGAAAAGATGGGCGGGACAGAAGCGCCGTCCGATGCCCCACCGAGCGATCAGCACCGCCGTGGAGCGCCAGGGGTTGGCGACTGTCAGTGCAGGCGCATGACGGCGTTGGCGTGGCGCATCCGGCCGCCGCCGGTCAGCTTGCAGGAGGCCACGCGGACCGAATGAAGGCTGCCCTCGATTTCCCGCCGCCAGAACTCCAGGAATTTGTGCAGGACCGGATACTGTGGAGCTATGTCGAGATCTTGCCAGATATAGGACTGGAGCAGGTTTGGGTGATCCGGCAGGTGATAGAGAATTTCAGCGGTGGTCAGGCGGTAGTCCTTCATCTGCCACGTGAGACTCATCGATAACTGCTTCCTTTCCGAGCGCGGTTCCGGCATGACCTGTCCCACCATGGACCGAGCGCCGCCGGATTACCGGATGATGTCGGACTGAGCTCGCAACATGCAACAGAAAACACAATTATTTCAAGATCATATCACTCGTTGCCGGAGACTGCTGCCAACGCTTGACAGGCGGTGAACAGGGGGCTACATCGCTAGCACTCCCCGATAGGGAGTGCTAACACGTGCCGGGGTGCTCATTGGAGGCCCTGCACTGGTGTGTGCCATCCGATCAATGACTGACTGAGATTGACCTCAGGAGCTGATAGTAATGAATTTCCGTCCCCTGCACGACCGTGTCGTGGTTCGTAGACTGACCGCCGAGGAAAAGACCGCGGGCGGCATCATCATCCCGGACACCGCCAAGGAAAAGCCCATGGAAGGCGAAGTGATCGCCGTGGGTCCCGGAGCGCGCAATGAACAGGGCCAGCTCGTGACGCTCGACGTCAAGGCCGGCGACAAGATTCTGTTCGGCAAGTGGTCGGGCACCGAGGTGAAGCTTGATGGCGAGGAGCTCCTGATCATGAAGGAGTCCGACATCATGGGCATCATTGAGGGCTCTGCTTCTTCCGGCAAGAAGAAGGCGGCCTGATCAGGGTCTGATCGCCGCGATAATACTAACGATAGACTGACGAGGAACTTTATTCATGGCAGCAAAAGACGTTCGCTTCGGCGGAGACGCGCGCGCCCGCATGCTGCGCGGCGTGGACATCCTGGCCGACGCGGTGAAGGTCACTTTGGGTCCCAAGGGCCGCAACGTGGTGCTGGACAAAAGCTTCGGTGCGCCGCGGATCACCAAGGACGGCGTGACCGTCGCCAAGGAGATCGAGCTGGCCGACAAGTTCGAGAACATGGGCGCCCAGATGGTGCGCGAAGTGGCCTCGAAGACCAACGACATCGCGGGTGACGGCACCACGACGGCGACGGTCCTGGCCCAGGCGATCGTGCGTGAAGGCGCGAAAGCGGTTGCCGCCGGCATGAACCCGATGGACCTGAAGCGCGGCATCGACAAGGCAGTAACTGCTGTTGTCGAGGAGCTGAAGAAGCGGACCAAGAAGATCACGACTCCGGCCGAGACGGCTCAGGTCGGGACGATCTCCGCCAATGGCGAGTCGGAAATCGGCAAGATGATCGCCGAGGCGATGCAGAAGGTCGGCAACGAGGGTGTCATCACCGTCGAGGAAGCCAAGGGCATCGCCACCGAACTTGACGTCGTCGAGGGCATGCAGTTCGACCGCGGCTACGTTTCTCCGTACTTCATCACGAACGCGGAGAAGATGATCGCCGACATGGATCAGCCCTACATCCTGATCCACGAGAAGAAGCTGTCCGGCCTGCAGCCGATGCTGCCGCTGCTGGAGAGCATCGTGCAGTCCGGCCGTCCGCTGGTGATCATCGCCGAGGACGTCGAGGGCGAGGCACTGGCGACCCTGGTGGTGAACAAGCTGCGCGGCGGCCTGAAGGTCGCGGCGGTGAAGGCGCCTGGCTTCGGTGACCGCCGCAAGGCGATGCTGGAAGACATCGCGATCCTGACCGGCGGCACGGTGATCAGCGAAGACCTTGGCATCAAGCTCGAGAATGTGAAGCTGAACGACCTCGGCAAGGCCAAGAAGATCCTGATCGAGAAGGAAAACACCACGATCGTCGAAGGGGCCGGCAAGAAGTCCGACATCCAGGGCCGTTGCAGCCAAATTCGGGCGCAGATCGAGGAGACCACCTCGGACTACGACCGTGAGAAGCTGCAGGAGCGTCTGGCCAAGCTGGCCGGCGGCGTGGCGGTGATCCGCGTTGGTGGCAGCACTGAAGTGGAAGTGAAGGAGCGCAAGGACCGGGTGGACGACAGTCTGCACGCCACTCGCGCGGCGGTCGAGGAAGGTATCGTTCCGGGCGGTGGTGTTGCCCTGGCTCGCGCCTCCCTGATCCTGGGCAAGATCAAGGCCGACAACGACGACCAGCGCTTCGGCATCGAGATCGTCCGCAAGGCGATCCAGACCCCGCTGCGCCAGATCGCCGAGAATGCCGGCGAGGACGGTGCGGTGATCTCCGGCAAGACGCTGGAGAAGGACGAGTATAACTGGGGCTTCGACGCTCAGACCGGTGAGTTCAAGGACCTGGTGAAGGCCGGTATCATCGACCCGACCAAGGTCGTGCGCACCGCGCTGCAGGATGCCGCGTCGGTTGCCGGCCTGCTGGTGACCACCGAGGCGATGGTGGCCGAGAAGCCGGAGAAGAAGGGTCCGCCAATGCCGGGTGGTGGTGGCGGCGGCATGGGCGGCATGGGCGATATGGACTTCTAGTCCATTTTGTCCGCTGCGACGTGACGAGAGGGGCGGGCCGCAGGGTCCGCCCTTTTTTCGTTCAGGGGAGACGTTCCAAGACGAAATTCTCGGTGCTGGTTCGTCGATCATAGAAAATGCGATCTGATCAGCGTGTTTTTGTGAACGATGCGGCATGTGCGGTATCGGGCACGCAACGTTTGAACACGGCCACGAACGGTGATAGGTGTCGGGGAGACGTGCCTGGTTTCATACAGGGTGAATCATATGAAGAAGTCACAGGCTGCGGGACCGCGGCTTAAAGCGACTCTGGCAATTGTACTGCTATTCGTTCTTTGTCCGTTTAGGTCTGTCCTGTCGAACGAAGTGTCCAAGCCGGCGGCCTGTGAGGACCATACCCCGCACAAAACGCAGTTTGTCACGGTCGCGCCAGGCGTTGCGCTGGAAGTATTGGACTGGGGCGGTTCGGGCGATGCGATGGTGCTGCTCACCGGCCTGGGAGATAATGCCCATGTATTCGATGAATTTGCATTCCAATTCACCCCCTATTTCCACGTGATTGGGGTCACCCGCCGGGGATTTCTTCCATCAAACCAGCCCGAAGACGGCTACGACGTCGGGACCAGGGCGGCTGACGATATCGCCGTCATTGATGCCTTGAAAATAGATCGGGCTGTGTTTGTCGGACATTCCCTTTCCGGTTCGGAACTAAGCCGGATCGGAGAGACGTACAAGAATCGCGTTGATAAATTGGTCTATCTGGACGCTCTGGATTTGTCAGAGCGCTTCGTCCCGTCGCGGGCTGAGCCGCCTGGAGACACGTCTCTCTTTACGAGCGCAACCACCAGATCCCTGAGCGATTTTCAAGCAGCTTCGGCGCGGTTCGATGCACTCCGCGAACCGGATCCCTCGGTCTGCATAGGTTTACAATTCGACGCAAATGGAGGGATAACGGGTTCCACGACACCGGCATGGGTCACCACCAAGCTTCTCGCAGGTGTAGCAGGATCGGTTAATCCGCCGGTGAACTGGGGAAACATCGACGCGCCGCGGCTCGGCATTTTCGCGGTATATACCGTGAAGGCGAGGCAGCCATGGTACTGGTATCTGACTGGTGCCGAGCAGGAGGCATTTGACGAAGCCTGGCCGCCGATAGTCGAATGGTCGGAGACTACGGTCAAAAAGTTCGTATATCGAAATCCGGTTCATTCTCTGCTACTGCCTGGAGCGCCGCACTACATTTATATTGACAACGAGGCGGAAGTCGTCCGGGAAATGCGGAAGTTTCTGGGGATTCCAGTCGGAGGAAGTTGACGCACGCGGTTTCCTGGCACGAGCCGTTCTCGACAGGTAGACATCAACCAGGTGCCAATCGGCCGGCTTTTCAAGCCAGGCTGCGAACGCAAGATCTGGACTGCGGCGAAGGAAGGCATCGGATTGGCTGGTCAGCCGTTATCCACAGCGGCGGGCGGCAGCGTCGGTGGTGCGGTCTGGCGTGGTTTTGGCGGCCCGGGCACCCAGGGCCGGTCACCTCGTTCCGCCCGGTCCGTCAGCACCCGCGCTGTCCCTGGATCGAGCCAGATCGCAACACTGCCGTCGCGCCAGACGGTGAAGCGATCGGCCAGCTTCGGCCATGGTTTCGGACATAGTCGACGGGCCGGTTCGGCGGAGACGATGACGGACACCTGATCGCAGCCAGCCGGGCGGTCGGCGCCCCGCACCAACAAGGCACCCAGCCGGTCAGGATACGGGTGCAGCAGACAGGCACGGTCGGCGCAGCGGATCGCACCATCAGCCTCGTCACCGGAAACTGGCATCGGCTTTACCTGGCCCGCCGCCCAGTATTGCGCCCAGGCGTCCCGGGTGAATTTGGAACCACCCTGAGCTTGCTGCAAAAACATTCCGCCATTAGTATGAAGCGCGATGAGACGAGCATCGGCCGACATCAGTATATCAGGCGGCCGGTCCACCATGGGCGAGGCCAGGCCGGCCAGCATGACGGGGATTGCGGCAAGGCGCGGGCGGCCACGAACCAGGCCCAGCCACGCCAGGCCGAGGGAAAACACACAGAGCCCCCAAAGTGGAATATGAGGCACGTCGAGCGTCGCCGCGGGCAGGGCCGCCGTGGCGCGGGCCACCCAAAGGATTGCCTCCGCCCCCCAGCCCATGGGGACGAGGGCGAGCGCCTCGAGATGCAGCGGCATCAGCCCTAGCGCGATCAAGCCAGCCGGCATGACCCAGAGGGCAGTCAGCGGCACCGCGATCATGTTCGCCAGGACAAAGTAAACCTGAATGTGACCGAAATGATACGCACCGTAAGGAGCCGAGGCGGAACCGGCCAACGCGCTGGTCAGGGCAAGGGCGACCAGATGTGACAGGAACCTGCGCCACCGGCGTATGCCGTGCAGACGGCGCAACCAGGGACGCAGTGCCTCGTATCCGGCAATCAGTGCCAGAACCGCCGAAAAGCTCATTTGAAATGACACGTTCGGCACTTCATACGGCGCGATCAGCATCAGCGCCGT
Organism: uncultured Alphaproteobacteria bacterium; assembly: GCA_963758415.1. Taxonomy (GTDB): domain Bacteria; phylum Pseudomonadota; class Alphaproteobacteria; order Acetobacterales; family Acetobacteraceae; genus Rhodopila. The sequence goes on from CAVWVL010000007.1 coordinate 57,382, forward strand.
GGCGGCCAGGGCTAGCCCGCGGAGCGAAACCGGCTGCCGCCCCGCGAGCAGCGCCACGGTCAACAGGCATGCCATCGCGAAACTGCGAATAATTGGCACATGCATCCCGGTCAGCACCATGTAGCAGCCGCCAGCAATCAGCGCGACAGCCACGGTAAGCTTCTTGGTCGGCCAGAACAGGCTGGCATGTTCGCTCAATGCGAAGGCCCGTCGCGAAAGTACCAGCGCGAAGCCCATGACGATGCCGATATGCAGCCCGGCGACAGCCAGCAGATGCGCCAGGCCGGACGCGCGGAAGGCCTCGTGATCGGCGGCCGGTATCGCCATTGACCGGCCGGTCAGCAACGTCACCGACACGGCACCGGCCGCACCGGGGATCACCGCGACGACCCGTTCCTCGATGATCTCTCGTAACCACTGGACGCGATGCATCGGTGCCGATGGAACTCCCTCGGCCACCCTCTCCGCCGATTCGAGAGCAAAGCCGGAAGCTCCAAGGCCGCTGTAGAAGGCATCGCGCTGCAAATCCCAGCCGCCAGGATACGACGGCGGGGCTGGTGTGCGGACCAAGGCACGGACGCGAACCTGGTCGCCGGTGGCCAGTTCCTCGTCGTCGCTGTTGCGCAGACGAACCCGCACCGACCGCACCAAGGGGGCGGATGCGCCATCCAGATACGCCGGCTGGATCGTGATGCGCCGGCTCTCCGGCAGGGTTTCAACCGCCACGATGGTCCCGGTGACGGCGACGGCGTGAGTCGGCAGACCGGTTTCGATCGGCGGCGCTCGGGCAGTGGCAATCTGTCCGGAGGCAAAGCCCAGTGCGATGGCCGCCAGTGGCGCGAGCAGCAAGCGTAACCGCGGCAAACCCACGGCGCCGATCAGCAACGGCATCGCGATCGCCGAACCGACCCATGCGGCGGGCTCGGACCGGAGTGAGTAATATCCGGCTACCCCCGCGCCCATGAACACCGGCAGCCACACCGCCAGCCTGCTCCGCTCGGCGTTCAACCAAACGCTCCGCATACCGCCCAGCCAGGACCCGAGCCAAAGGCGCAGGCCAGCGGCGGGCGCTAACCTCAGGGCAACAGTGGGGCTCATGCGCGGCAGCATAGACCCGCAACGGTCTACGAAAGGTGAACGGCTGTGCTACATTCTTCCACATGACCGTTCGCACCCGCTTCGCCCCCAGCCCGACCGGCCCGCTGCACATCGGCGGTGTCCGCACAGCACTGTTCAACTATCTCTACAGTCGTCACACCGGCGGCGCGTTCCTGCTGCGGATCGAAGATACCGATCGGCAGCGCAGCACCGAGGCGGCGACCCACGGCATTCTCGAAAGCCTGGACTGGCTGGGTCTGGAGCGCGACGGAGAGACCGTTTTCCAGTCCACCCGCATGGATCGTCACGCCGCCGTCGCGCGCGACATGCTCGCCGCGGGCAGCGCCTATTATTGCTACCTGACCCCGGAAGAGATCGAGCGGGAGCGCGACCAGGCCAAAGCCGAAAAGCGCGTCTGGCGCTACGATGGCCGCTGGCGTGACCGTGACCCGGCGGAGGCCCCGCCAGGCATCGCTCCGGTGATCCGCGTCAAGAGCCAGCGCGACGGAGAAACCGTGGTGCATGACCTGGTACAAGGGACGGTGCGGGTTGCCAACGCGGAACTTGATGATTTCATCATTCTGCGCAGTGACGGCACGCCGACCTACAACCACTCGGTCGTGGTGGACGACCATGACATGGCCATCACCCACGTGATCCGTGGCGACGACCACCTGACAAACACCTTCCGCCAGGCACAAATCTACGCGGCGATGGGATGGGAGCCGCCGCGCTTCGGGCATTTGCCGCTGATCCACGGCCCGGACGGAGCCAAACTGTCGAAGCGGCACGGCGCTCAGTTCGCCCTGGAATTCCGCGAGCAGGGCTTCCTGCCGGAGGCGTTGTGCAACTACGTGCTGCGTCTCGGCTGGTCCCATGGCGACCTGGAAGTCGTCAGCCGGGAGGAAGCGATCCGGTTGTTTGACATCATCGATGTCAACCGCGGTGCCTCGCGGATCGACTACGCCAAGCTGACCAATCTGAACGGCATTTACATCCGTCAGGCCGAGGACGAGCGGCTGACGCGGGACGTGCTGCGGCGGCTGGCAAATCGAACCGATCTGTCGCTCCGGGGGGACCTCGAGCCGCGCATCCACGCGCTGATGCCGGCGCTGAAGGAACGTGCCAAAACCCTGGTGGAACTGGCCGATTCGTCCGCCTTTCTGGCCCGGTCGGTGCCATTGCCAATGGACACGAAGGCCGCCGCGACACTGACGCCGGACGCGAAGCTGATGTTGCGCCAGGTCGCGTCGGTGCTGGGCGAAACGGAATTCACGGCGCCGTCGATCGACACCGCGCTCAGGCGCTTCGCGGAAAGCAGTGGCCACAAACTGGGCCAGGTGGCGCAGCCGCTGCGGGCGGCACTGACCGGCAGCACGGTCAGCCCGGGCATCGACGCCATTCTCAGCGCGCTGGGGCGAGAGGAGGCGCTGTCGCGGATAGCAGCGGCGGCAGCCTGAACCGTCTACCGGAACGACCCGTCCCGTTAAGCTTTGCGAAACGTTATTGTAGTAGAACCGTCGTCGTCCCGCCATGGGAGAGACGGATGAGCACCAGACACGACAACATCAACCGCTTGCTGCCAGCCGCGATACTTACCGCCGCGACACTGCTGGTGGCGACCGGCGCGATGAGTGTGATATCCGCTCTTGCCATATCCGGACCTTGCGTCGGCGATATCATCACCTTCGAACAGTCGACTGATGCCAGTCCCGACGCGAATGAGAATGTGCGACTTTCGGTGAGCCGGGAACACAGGCCGTCATGTGTGCTCGATTTGGACGTTATCACCCATCGTGGCGGCAGCCTGGTGCTTGAGGCTCGGGTTCCGGGAACATCCAGGGCCTTCTTCCTGCACTGGGCGGGCGAACGCACCAGTGCCGACGCCGAGGACTGCGGTCAAACCGCCGATCTGGTGGTCGACCGCCGTGACATTGACATCCTGGCCGTGACTGCTGGTGGTTATGGCGTCGACCAGAAAACGCGGCCGCTTGCCGGCAGTGCGGTGGCTTTCTAGCCAAGGGAGTCCACCGCCCGCGGCGGACAAGAGCGGCGTGCCGGCGCCGGCGGCTGAGGCGTGCGCGGCCGGGTGCGGAAACGGAAAACCTTGACACCCGGCACGAAATGCGGAGGCCTTTGAAGAGCACCGCACCAGATGAGGCCACCGACCATGCCGGATACCTTGCCGCAGACCCGCCCCGCCAGCGTGACACAACCGCGACAGTGCGACGTGGTGGTTGTCGGCGGCGGTCTGGGCGGACTTTACGCGCTGCACCGGCTACGCGGCCTTGGGCTGACGGTGCAGGTGTTCGAGGCCGGCTCCGGCGTTGGCGGCACCTGGTTCTGGAACCGCTATCCCGGTGCCCGGTGCGATGTGGAGAGCATGGAATACTCCTATTCGTTTTCCAACGACTTGCAGCAGGAATGGGTCTGGCCGGAGCGCTACGGCACGCAACCTGAAATCCTGCGCTATATCAATCATGTGGCTGATCGTTTCGATCTCCGTCGCGACATCCAGTTGAATACCCGCGTGGTTTCCGCCGTGTATGATCCCACGGCCGGCCGTTGGACCGTGGAGACCGAGCAGGGCGACCGGGTCTCGGCACAATTCTGCGTCATGGCGAGCGGCAATCTATCGACCCCGAGGGTGCCGGATTTCCGCGGTCTCGATCGTTTCGAGGGCAAGTGGTACCATTCCGGCCTGTGGCCGCATGAAGGCGTGGATTTTTCCGGCCTGCGTGTGGGTGTGATCGGCACCGGGTCCTCGGGCGTGCAGATGATCCCACAGATCGCCGCCCAGGCCGAACATCTTACGGTGTTTCAGCGGACCGCGAACTTCAGCTTGCCGGCGCGGAATGCGCCGCTCGATCCCGACAAGGAGCGGGAGCACAAGCAACATTATGAGGAACGCCGGCGCGCGGCGCTCGACACCCCGTTCGGCATCGCCGGCCATCCCGCCCCGACCAAATCCGCGCTGGAGGCCACCGAGGCGGAGCGACAGCGCGCCTACGAAGCCAAATGGGCGGAAGGAGGCAGCATCAGCTTCCTGTATTCCTACACCGATCTGCTAGTGAACAAGCAGGCCAACGACACCGCGTCGGAATTCGTGCGGCAGAAGATCCGCGGCATCGTCCGCAATCCCGCGACGGCGGAGATCCTGGCGCCGAAGGACCATCCGATCGGCACCAAGCGGCTGTGTCTGGATACCAACTATTACGAAACGTACAACCGCAACAACGTGTCCCTGGTGGACGTGAAGACGAAGCCGATCCAGGAGATCACCGCGACCGGCGTGCGCACCGAGGACGGCGAGTATGGCCCGTTCGATGCGCTGGCGTTCGCCACCGGCTTCGACGCCATGACCGGCGCGCTGCGTGAGATCGACATCCGCGTGCAGGACGGTCCCGCGCTGTCGGAGCAATGGGAAGCCGGGCCGAGAACCTATCTCGGGTTGATGGTGGCTGGATTTCCCAACATGTTCGTCATCACCGGGCCTGGCAGTCCCTCGGTCAAGACGCAGATGATCCTGGCCATCGAACAACATGCGAACTGGGTCGCCGACTGCCTGTCATACATGCGTTCACACGGCTACAGCCGGATCGAGGCCGACAGCGCGGCGCAGGAAAACTGGGTAAGCCACGTGAATGAGGTGGCCGACAGCACATTGTATCCGCTGGCAAACTCCTGGTACGTCGGGGCGAATATTCCCGGCAAACCGCGCGTGTTCATGCCCTACGTCGGCGGCTTCGCTGGCTACCGGAAAAAGTGCGACGACGTGGCCGCCGGGGCTTACGAGGGTTTCGTTCTTACCCCGTAGCCAGGCGAGGCGGTCAGGTGCGCCGCACGTTCCAGAACACGAACTGGCCCGGAATAAGGCCGGTGATGTCGCCGCGGTGGGCGGTACGGGTGAAGTATTGTCCGGTCGGAAGATACGGCACCAGCTCAAGCGCCTTGGCCTGAAGCTCGGTGGCGATGCGCTGCTGGGCGGCGACATCCGGCGCCTCCAGCCAGGCATCGATCAAGGCCTGCACCGGCGGCAGATCCGGCCAGCCGAACCAGGCTTTGGCACCGTTGCTGCGTAACGTCTGATTGGTGATCGGTGTCGTCATGTCCAGCCCGGCCCAGGCGGTGATGAACATGTTCCAGCCACCCTTGTTCGGCGGCTCCTTGCTCGCGCGGCGCTGCACCAGTGTGCCCCAGTCCATGACCGCGAAATCGACGTCCATGCCGAGTTTCTGCAGCAGGTCGAGCGCGACCGCACCCTGAGCGAACTGCACCGCCTGATCGCTCGCGGACATCATGACGATACGCTCGCCCTGATAGCCGGCGTCGCGCAGCGCCTTCTTCAGCGTCGCCAGGTCACGCTTCGGGGCCGTGATGATGTCCATCCCGGCGCTGCTCGCCATCGGCGTGCCCGGGGTGAAGATGCCGACGCCATCGCGCCACATCTGGTGGTCGGTGCCGGCGGCGGCGGTCATGAAATCGGCCTGCGATATCGCCTCTAGCAGGACGCGGCGCACCGCCGGCTTGTCGAACGGCGGATACAGGTGGTTGAACACCCCGGTCGCCAGTGTCCCGAGCGGGCCGTTCTCCTCGATCCGCACATCGTTGCCGCGCTCCAGCATCGGCAGCAGGTCGTTCGGCGGGTTTTCCCACCAGTCCACCTCGCCGTTCTGGAGCGCCGCGGCGGCGGTCCCCGGATCAGGCATGACCAGCCACTCGACGCGATCGAAATTGACGATCTTCGGACCGGCCAGCCAGTCGGGCGTTCCGTCCGGCCGCGGCACGTAATCCTGGTTGCGCGCGTAGACGACCTTGCTGCCGACCACGCGCTCCTCGGCGAGGAAGCGGAACGGTCCGCTGCCGACGACCTCCTTGATCGACTGGAACGGGTCAGTCGTCGCCAGACGCTCCGGCATCACCAGCAGGGCCGGCGGACCGATCTTGGCGAGACAGTTCAGCACCAGACTGAACGGGCGGGTGAGCCGGATGACGAACCGCCGGTCATCCGGCGCCGTCATCTCCGCCAGACGGGCCAGCAGCGCCTGCCCCATCGGATCACGCGCCGCCCACCGCTTGATCGAGGCGACGCAGTCGCGGCCGCGCACTGGCTCCCCGTCATGGAAGCGCAAGTCCGTCGCGCAGGGTGAAGGTCCACAGCCGGCCTTCGTCCTCGACGGTGTGGCCGGCCACCATTTGCGGCCGCGGCTGCAGGTTGCTGTCGATGCCGTATAACTGGTCCCAGACCATCGTGGCGTGATAGCGCGTGATGTAGGCGGTGGTCATGACCGGGTCGATCACCGTCAGGTCGGCCTGCGGCACGTAGCGCAGGACCCGCGCCTCGGACGTCTGCACCGCGGCGCGGCCAACCCTCGTCGCCATGGGCAGCATGGCGGCCGAAGCTGCTCCGGCGAGGAAGGGTCGTCGCTGCATATCCGATCTTCTCCGGGCGGTCCGCGCGAGCCGGCAGCGTGCCAACTGATCAGCGCTTGCCGCGAACTTTCGAAGCAAGGCGGATGCCAGCACGAACCACCAGCCACGCGACAGAAGCGGCGGCCCCGGCGGTCAGATCAGTCAGATATCAGCGTAGCAGTGCGTCTCCGCCTCGCCGCCCGGATGCGTGGTGGCGCCAAGATGCGCCGGACCTACAAGCTGCGCGTATTTCCAGATCGCACCGGCGTTGTAGTCGGTCTTCCGGGGCGTCCACGCCGCCTTGCGCGCCGCCAGCTCGGCCTCCGGCACGACCAGCTCGATCGTCCCTATTGCCGCGTCGATGATGATCTTGTCGCCGTTCTTAACCAGCGCGATCGGTCCCCCGACCGCTGCCTCCGGTCCGACATGCCCGACGCAGAAGCCGCGCGTGGCCCCCGAGAAGCGGCCATCGGTGATCAGCGCGACATGCTCGCCCATGCCCTGGCCGTAGATCGCCGCCGTGGTTGACAGCATCTCCCGCATCCCCGGACCGCCCTTCGGCCCCTCATACCGGACGATGATGACGTCGCCGGCTTTGTAGGCACGAGCCTGCACCGCCGCGAAGGTTTCCTCCTCCGAATCGAAGCACAACGCAGTGCCCTCGAAGCGCAGGTTGTGCAGGCCGGCGACCTTCACGATAGCCCCGTCCGGCGCCAGACTGCCCCTCAGGCCCACCACCCCGCCCGTCGCCGAAATCGGGTTGGAGGTCGGGTAGATGACGTCCTGACCGGTCGGGAACACCACGTCCTTGTGGTTCTCCGCCAGGGTCTTGCCGGTAACCGTCAGACAGTCGCCGTGCAGGAACCCGCCATCGAGCAGCGCCTTGATGATGACCGGGATACCCCCGACCTTATGCACGTCCAGCGCGACATATTTCCCGCCTGGCTTCAGATCGGCGATGTAAGGCGTGCGGCGCATGATCTCCACCACGTCTTCCATGGTGAAGCGGATGCCGGCCTCATGCGCGAGTGCCGGCAAATGCAGGCCAGCGTTGGTCGATCCCCCGGTGGCACCCACGACGACCGCGGCGTTCTGCAACGACTTCAGCGTCACGATATCCCGGGGCCGGATCCGCTGCTCGACCAGGTTCATCACCGCGCGGCCGGATTCGACGGCGAACCGGTCGCGTTCCTCATAGGGTGCCGGGGAACCGGCCGAACCGGGCAGCGCCAGCCCGATCGCCTCGCTGACGGTCGCCATAGTATTGGCGGTGAACTGACCGCCGCAGGCCCCCGCGGACGGACAGGCGATGCACTCCAGTTCGTGCAGGTCCTCGTCCGACATGGTGCCCGCGGCATGCTCGCCGACCGCTTCGAACACATCCACCACGGTAACGTCGCGACCCTTGAACCGGCCGGGCAAGATCGATCCGCCATACATGAACACGCTCGGCACGTTCAGCCGCAGCATCGCCATCATCATCCCGGGCAGCGATTTGTCGCACCCGGCCAGGCCCACCAGGGCGTCGTAGCAATGGCCCCGCACTGTCAGCTCAACGCTGTCGGCGATCAGATCGCGCGAAACCAGCGAGGATTTCATCCCCTGATGGCCCATGGCGATGCCGTCGGTCACCGTGATCGTGGTGAATTCCCGAGGTGTTCCGCCAGTTTCCGACACCCCCTTCTTGACCGACTGAGCCTGACGGTTGAGCGCGATGTTGCACGGGGCGGCCTCGTTCCAGCAGGTGGCGACGCCAATGAACGGCTGGTTGATCTCATCTTCCGTCAGCCCCATCGCGTAGTAGTAGCTGCGATGCGGCGCTCGGCCCGGTCCCACCGTCACATGACGGGACGGCAGCCTGCTCTTGTCCCAGCGCCTTGTCAGCATTGTCGTTTCCCTTCCGGTATCATATGCGAGCAATCGGTATCGCCGGTTCGCCAAGCCTGTGGGTTGGCGATCTGGCTGGCCCGGTCCAATCCCAAGGTTATAGCGTCACCGGGCGAAACGCCAAGTCGACAAGGCAGCGGCGTTAACCCGGAATTAGCAAATGTCTCGCACTCTCTCGACATTCCGGACGAAGTCGAGAATTCAATGCATCCAGTGGTATCAGTGTCATGCGCGATCGGGCTCACAGTCCTCGTGCCGACCTGCGGTTACGCCACCCATCCGGATGCTTTCGAGATCCTGGGGCTTCGACTGGGGATGGTGGAGCCTCAGGTGGACTCGATCCTGCGGCGGCAAGGTGTGGCCGCGAGCCGGATGACGCGCAAGGCCAACCCATGCCAGGATCACGATGCGTGCGACGTGACCATTGTGGCGCCTACGCTCGACGGGGCATTGACCATCAGACTGGTTGCCGATGCAGGTGGCAGGGTGACGACCCCGATCGTCGTGCGGATCGCCTACACGCTGAAGGGGACCGCGATGGGGGAGGCCGCGATGATCAGCGCATCAGTGACGGGACGGTTCGGGCGCCCTGATCAGGCCAGCCCCATGACTTGGTGCGAAAGCGTCACGGCGGATCGGGAGTGTCCAGCGAACAAGATATCGCTGCGCTATTCTCCCGAGACGCTGACCGTGGTCCTGACAGCGGGGCAAACGGGTCAGCCGGAAAAATAATCGCTGGCGCACTGCTCCGGATGAACCGTTCCTTCATAACTGTTGGACTAACTTGTCGCCATGTTGTGGCGCGGACTGACAATTGTCTTGGTATTGCTGGCGGCGTCTCCAGGTCGAGCCAACAGTCCTTCCGTGCTGACCGAGCCGCCAGGCCAAGTTTGCCGTCCGGCGATCGCGGCGGCGGAACGGGCACATAATATACCCCAGCATATTCTGGCGGCGATCGCCCGGGTGGAAAGCGGCCGCAGGGACGGCATGACTGACACCGTCGGTCCCTGGCCCTGGACAGTGAATGCCGAGGGCCAGGGCTATTTCTATGACAGCAAGGCGCAAGCGGTGGCGGCCGTGCAGGGAATGCAGCGGCAAGGTGTACGGTCGATCGATGTCGGCTGCATGCAGATCAGCCTGCTGTATCATCCGGACGCGTTTGCCAGTCTGGAACAGGCGTTCGAACCCGCCATCAATGCTGACTACGGCGGACGTTTCCTGGCCCAGCTTCACGACCAGGCCAACTCCTGGCCAAAGGCCGTCGAGATGTATCACTCGGCGACGCCTGACATTGGCGCGGAATATGGCCGGAGGGTTTACGCAGCCTTGCCCGAGGAACAGCGTCTCGCCGCACTGACCCCGTCAGGCGATGGGCTCACCCGTTCGGCTGGCCTAATACCGAGCCTGGGCGGCGGCCTATCGGCGACGATCTTCAGGTCGCCATTTTCCCCGGTGTTCAGGCCAAGCCCCGGCCGCGTAATCGCCTTGCCGTCGACCGCGCAGTCGGGAGCGGCACCCGGACGCACCCTTGCCTCCTACCGAGCGATGCCGATCCAACTGGCCTTCCGCGGCCCGTAGCGCCCCGTGACACCGAGCCCGGCTCAATCCGCGGCGCGGAGCGCGGCGAGCCCCTGCCGCAGATCGGCTATCAGGTCATCAGGCTCCTCCAATCCGATATGTATCCGCACGACGGGCCCGGCGAACCCAGCGCCGCCGGCGGTGCGGGTTATGAAGCCGGTCGTCGGCACCGCCAGGCTTTCAAACCCGCCCCATGAGGCGCCGATCCCGAACAGATCGAGCGCCTCGACGAACCGGTGCGTCGCCTTGGCGGTGAATGACGCCTTGAACTCGACGCCGAACAGGCTGCACGCCCCGGTAAAGTCGCGCCGCCAAAGATCGTGTCCCGGGGCGCCGGGCAGACCGGGGTGCAGCACGGTCGCCACCTCCGGCTGCTGGCGGAGCCAATGGGCGATCAGCAGCGCGGAGTCCATCTGCGTTTGCAGCCGCACCGCCATGGTTCGCATGCCTCGCAGGGTCAGCCAGCAATCGTCCGGGCTGGCGTATTGCCCCAGGGTTCGACCGGCGGCGTGCAGCACTTGCCAATCGGCGTCGTTGTTGACCGTGATCGCGCCGATCAGCACATCGGAGTGGCCGGCCGGGTATTTCGTCGCCGCCTGGATCGAAACGTCGACGCCATGCGCGAACGGCTGGAAGTGGTGGATGCCCCAGGTGTTGTCCATGAACACCTTGGCGCCCCCGGCGTGCGCGGCGCGGGCGATGGCGGGAACGTCCTGCACCTCGAAGGTGTGACTGCCGGGGCTCTCGGTGTAGACCACCCGGGTATTCGGGCGCATGAGGGCGGTGATCCCCGCCTCATCGATGGTCGGTGTATAGAAGGTCGTCTCGACACCGAAATTCCGCAGTATGGTCGAGGCGAAATTCCGCGCCGGCCCGTAGACGTGGTCCGGCAGCAACAGGTGATCGCCGGCCTTGAGCCATGCCAGCAGCGGCGTGGTCACGGCGGCCAGGCCGGTCGAGACGATATAGCAGTGCGTGCCACCTTCGACCGCCGCGATCGCGTCCTCCAGCGCCCAGTGGGTGGCGGACCCGCCGGTGCCATAAGTCAGCACCCGCTCACCGCGCCGTGCCGCCAATGCCTGACGCTCGGCGACGGTGGGCACGAGAACCGTGGACCCGCGCAGCAAGGGCGGATTGACAAAGCCGTGCTGGTGTTTCGTTCCCCGGCCGATATGCGACAGCAGGGTGCGAAAGCCGCGCGGCTTGGGCCGTCCCGCGGTGTCGTCGCCCATCTTCAGCCGAGCTCCACGGGGGTGTCGGGGCGGCCGCCCCATTCGGTCCAGGATCCGTCATAGACGGCGCCCTCGGGCAATCCGGCGACGCGCAGCCCTAGGGTGAGGATGCACGCGGTGACCCCGGACCCGCAGCTCGTGACGACCGGGCGAGAACCGTCGATCCCGGCCTCGGCCAGGAGCAGCCGGACCTCCTCGGCAGAGCGAAATGTCCCGTCCGGGTGCAGCAGGTCGGTGTAGGGCAGGTTGCGCGATCCCGGGATATGGCCGCTGCGCATCCCGGCCCGCGGCTCCGGCACGGCGCCGGTAAATCGACCGGCCGCGCGAGCATCCAGCACCTGCTCCCGGGCGGTGGAGACATTGCCCAGCAGGTCGCCCACGCCGCGCAGCCGTGCGGCGCGGAAATCGGGGCGGAATTCGGCTGCGGCGGGCAGCGGCGGGATGCCGGCCTCGATCGGCCGTCCCTCCCGGAGCCACTTCGGCAGGCCGCCATCGAGCACCGCGGCGGCGTCGTGCCCGAACAGACCCATCAGCCACCATCCGCGGGCGGCAGAGGCCAGTCCCTTCTGATCGTAGAACACGACGCGCGATTGATTGCCTACGCCGAGCGCGCCAAGGAGTTTGGCGAAGCGGCCGGGCGTGGGCACCATGTGGGGCAGGTCGGTGTCCGGATCGGCGATCTGGTCGATGTCGAAATACCGTGCGCCCGGCACATGCGCGCGGGTGAACTCGGCCATGCCGTCGTGCGGCTCGTTGGGCAGATATTTTGTCGCGTCGAACACCACCAGGTCCGGTTTGTCCAGTTCGCGTGCCAGCCAGTCGGTCGAAACAAGAGGGTTCATCTGCATTTCCATCAGCGCAGGCGGCATACTAGAGGCTGTTGCCGACCCCGGCCAAGCAGTACGGCGGTCGGGGGCGGAGGCGATGTCGCGGAAGGTGTGATGTTTCAGCCGCGTCAAAGGTCGCCCATGCTCCGTCCCGCCCGATCTCAACAAATCGCGCTGAGGGCTTTTTTCGCTGTCGTATATGCTACAGTCCGCCGGCTGTTTGTTGCACCCTCAGTGGAGAATTCCATGGCCTCCGAATGTTATCGTTGGGTCGACCAGAGTCCGTTGAGCACGACATTACTTGCCGCTATACTGGTCGCAGAAACGCGGAAATCGTCTTGGACTCCTTGGTAGCGGCGGTCCGAAGCTGCAATCAGATCGCAACGAATCCGCCTACGTTCCACTCAGCTATATTTGCCGATTCAAGATCAACATTTTTCGGAGGCAATAGAAATGACTGTCCCTGGAAATCACATGCTTGGCATGGCCGTCGTCGCATCCATGATGCTGCTTTCATCTCCCTCCCCAGGTCAGGTCGATCAGACAACGACAGACCAGCCTCCGGGTATCAAACCATCGACGATTAGCCCGCCGATCGGGCTTTATATCACACTCTGCCTTTGGTCGCGGCAACATCCGCAGGCGCTGTGCCGCGAAGTCCCGCTGACGCCGGGGGCGGCGGGCCCAGGATTTGACAGCATGAAGGCGTGCCTGGACGGGCAAGACGAAGCTGTCGGCAAGTGGCGTGACCAGGCCGCGCCGGTGTTCGGCTTCACCGGAATGTCCGGTGATGGCTACCGGATCGAAGGCGGGCATTGCAGGCCGGTCGCCGGTGGTTCGCGCTACCAGGAGGGGAACATCCTCATGCCGCCCCTGTTGGCGGCCGGTCGCGATCGGGTATCGAGCGACGCGTGACCCTTTAAGACCCCACTGGCGATTCGGCGGCACTTCGTATCGATCTCCCGTCCGCCCGTCATAACCTCCGCGCGGCCCCGCCATCTTGTCTTCACCGCCTGACGCGGCCTACCCTTGTGAGGCTACGGCAAGAAACCGAGAGGTGCGACGGCAGCCTGAAATGACTCAACGTGCGGCGGCTCGCCGTTCAGGCTACCAGCCACCCCCAACGGCACCTCGGGAAAAGGGTTCGGAAATGGTTCAAATAGGAGATTCCAAAGGTGAATATCGCGGCATCATCTACCGCAATGATGCCGACCTGAAGGCATGGCTGGCGAAGCGGCCAACGGAAGCGCCGCTGGAGCCGGAGCTGCCGATCATCGATCCGCACCATCACCTCTGGGACACACCGCACCGCGGCCACTACTTCCTGCCGGAACTACTGGCCGACATCGGCGGCGGCCACAACATCGTCGCTACGGTCTTCCTGGAATGCCAGGCAATGTACCGCAAGCATGGCCGGCCGGAGATGGCGCCGGTGGGCGAGGTTGAATTCGTCAATGGCGTCGCCGCGATGAGCGCGTCGGGCAACTATGGCGACTGCCGCGTCGCCGAGGGCATCATCGGTTACGCCGACCTTAGCCGCGGCGCGCCGGTACGCGAAGTGCTGGAAGCCGAGATCGCCGCCGGCGGCGGACGCTTTCGCGGCATTCGCCAGGGAGTCGCCTGGGACGGCAGCGACGAGGTGGGCAAGTTCGCCTCCCGTATCGTTCCGCCACACCTGGTGCTCGACAGCAAATTCCGCGCCGGTTTCGCGGAACTTGCCAAGCTTGGGCTGAGCTTCGAGTCCTGGCAGTATCATCCGCAACTGCCGGATGCAATCGACCTGGCCCGGGCCTTTCCCGATACCACGATCATCCTCAATCACGTCGGCGGCGTCCTCGGAGTGGGCCCCTATTCGGGACGCCGACAGGAGATCTTGCAAGGCTGGCGAAAGGACATCCACGAGCTTGCCAAATGTCCGAATGTCAACGTCAAGCTTGGCGGCATCGGCATGACGTCGTTCGGTTTCGAGTTCCATGAACGCGATGTCCCGCCTTCATCAGAGGAACTCGCCGCCGCCTGGCGCCAGTATGTCGAGCCCTGTATAGAAGCGTTCGGTGCGGACCGTTGCATGTTCGAGAGCAATTTTCCGCCAGACAAGCAGTCGGGCGGTTACACCGAGCTGTGGAACGCTTTCAAGCGCATCACCGCCAACGCATCCGCGACCGAGAAGACCGCCCTGTACAGTGGCACCGCGGCGCGCGTGTATCGTCTCACGCAGCCCTGACCGGAGCTCGACGGGGAAACTGAATCGGGTAGGCGACAGGCCTCGGGATGGGTGAGGAATAAGAGATGGAAGCGGGTTTTCTGGGCGTCGGGAACATGGGACTGCCAATGGCCGGCAAGTTGCTGGACGGAGGACACAGACTGACCGTCTACGACATCCGTGACGCCGCCATCCAACCCCTGTTGGACCGTCAGGCTCGGCGTGCCGCGTCGCCCAAGGACCTCGCTGATCAGTGCGAGATCGTCTTCGTTTCATTGCCAACGCTGGCGGCCTTCCGTGCCGTAACGTTCGGCGAGAACGGACTTATTCGCGGAAGCGCCATGAAGCTGTTGGTCAACACCTGCACCGTTGGCGTTCCGTTCGTGAAGGAGATCGAAAAAGCAATGGCGGCACAGGGCGTCACCGTGGTCGACTGTCCGATCTCGGGAGGACCGCCGGGCGCCCGCGCCGGTTCACTTTCGGTGATGGTGTCAGGAGATCCAGCGGCCGTCGCAAAGGTGCACCCGATGATTTCATTGTGGGGTCGCACCCTCACGGTGGCCGGAGACAAGCCGGGCGCCGCCCAGGTGCTGAAACTGACCAACAACATCCTCTCCGCGGTCGCCTTGGCTGCGACAGCCGAGGCGTTCGTCATGGGCGCGAAGGGCGGCCTCGATCCCGAGGTCATGCTCGCCGCGATCAACGCCGGCAGCGGTCGCAACAGCGCAACCGAGGCAAAGTTCCCCATTGCCGTGCTGACCCAAAGTTTCGATTTCGGTGCCGAAATGCATATTCTGATGAAGGACATCGACCTGGCCATCGCACAAGGCGAAGAACTCGGCGTGCCGATGTGGGTGTGCGAAGCGGCAAGATTGGTGTTCAAGCACGCGATACACAAGGGCGCGGCGCACGAGGATCTGACGGCGATCGTGAAATATATCGAGCGCGACGCTGGATTCGAGATGGCGAAAACCAGATGACCGCAACAATCACGCGTGAGCGTTTTGCATCCAACCCTGGGGCTCGGCGTCGGCAAGACCACCATTGGCGACGGGCTCGTCAAGGCGCTGGATAATAATACCCAGCGACCGTGCCCAGTCCAGCGTCGCCGCACCGATCGGTGGTCCGGCGACATATGCCGCCCGCAGTCTGTTCAGTCCAAGCTCACGACGAACCGCATGCAGAACAAGCGGCCCAGCCAACGCGGCACTACCGCCGCCACGCGCTCCGGCCTTCAAAGCCCAGCCATATGCCAGTCGCTGCACCCGTGTCGCCGATTTCGCCAACCGGGTGGCGCGTGCATGCAGGTGGGCCCATGCCTCGGCGTCCGCGCCAAGAACGGTCGGCTGCAGTTCCTGCAAGTTCTCGACCGCGGTTTCGGGGCTTTCCAAATAGTTGCTGACGCAACCAGTACTCAACGCAAGATACAGCCCCCATATGCGTTCTGTGGTGTCGGACATCCGCAACACGGCCAGCCGTTCATCCCGGGGCCGCAGCATCAATCGCGCGCCCGCGCCGCCGATCATCCGCGACAGATCACCATGACTTAACACGCGCCCCTGTGACGAGGCTTCCTCCCGCCGATACAGAATGACGGCCGGCTGGTCCGGCACGACGGCGCTTGCCGCGGCATCCCAGTTCGACGTCGCGGCGGAGGTGAACGAGTCCAGGCTCAGGCAGCCCTGGTCGGAGAAGTCGCGCAGTCCTTTCATATCAAATATAACAATAGTGGACAGCGCCGGACAACGTTCCCGAACCGTCAGGACCTTGTCGACCTGTTCCTCGCTTTCAACGAACAGCAATCGGCAGCCGCTGGAACCTAATATCTGTTCGATGCACTCGGCCGTCTCTTCCGGATGGATCACGATGCTTGCGGCGCCGGCACCCTGGATCGCAAGATCGGCAAACGCGGCCTCAGGCCGGGTCTCGGAAATGATCGCCGCGGTATCGCCCCGGCCAACTTGCGCGGCAAGCACGGCCCCGCCAATCCGCCTCACCTGCTCGGCGAGCTGTCCCCAACTGATCGCCTTCCAGATCCCTCGGTCCTTGCGGCGCATGATCGTTTCATCAGCCTGCATCCCGGCCTGCCGCGCGACCAGGGCCGGAACCGATATGAAGGCCGAAGCGGGAGCGGATTGCATGGTCAGTTCCACAAACGTTTCTTCTTCCACCTGCGCTGGCCGCGGGCGCCCGCTTCCTTCTGACCCAGGTAGAACTCCCTGATGTCAGCCCGCTGTATCAACGCCTTGCAATGATCCGCGGCGACGATGCGCCCGACCTCCAGCACATAGCCAAAATCCGCCGTCCGTAACGCCAGGTGCGCGTTCTGCTCGACCAGAAGGATGGCAACGTTCTGCTCCTGGTTGATGCGTCGGATGATCTCGAAAATCTGCTGCACCAGCAACGGTGAAAGCCCCAGCGACGGTTCGTCCAGCAGCAGCAGTTTCGGGCGCCCCATCAGCGCGCGTCCGATCGCCAGCATCTGCTGTTCGCCGCCCGAGAGCAGACCGGCACGCTGATGCTGTCGTTCCTGCAACCGAGGGAAATACTTGAAGCACAGTTCGATATCGCGGGCGACACCGTCAGGATCACGGCGCGAATAAGCCCCCATCATCAAATTGTCGCGCACCGTCAGAAACGGAAAGGTCTCCCGCCCCTCAGGCACATGGCAGATACCACGCCGCATCACCTGATCGGGCGGCATGCGGGCAATGTCGTGGCCCTCGAACACCACCCTGCCACGCTCAGGATCAAGCACGCCCGAGATCGTGCGCAGGACCGTTGTCTTGCCGGCGCCGTTCGCCCCCAGGACAGTAACGATCTGAGCCGCGTCGACGTCCAGCGTGACGCCTCGAATGGCCTGGATCGGGCCATAGAACGTTTCGATCGAGTTGACACGCAGCAATCGTTCGGTCATCCCGCGACCTCGACATCGCCGCCGAGATAGGCCCGGATAACCTCAGGATGGGTCTGCACCTCACCGGGGCTGCCCATCGCCAGCACCTTGCCGTAGTTCAGCGCCATCACCCGGTCCGACACCTGATTGACCAGCGCCATATCGTGCTCGACCATGATCACCGTGATCCCCAGATCCTTCTTGATGTCTTCGATCCAGAAACCCATGCCTTCCGTCTCATCAACGTTCAGGCCGGACGACGGCTCATCCAGCAGCAACAGCTTGGGCTCGGTGCACAGAGCGCGCCCCAGTTCGACCACCTTGCGCACGCCATAAGGCAGATTGGCAATCAATTGATCGCGGTACCGCTGCAGGCCCAGAAACGCAATGACGTCCTCGGCCTTTTCCCGGTGCTTCAGTTCGGCGCGTCTGACTGACGGCAGGAACGCCATTTGCGACAAGAAGCCGACCGTGGAGTGACAGTGGCGGCCGATCAGAAGATTCTGCAGCAGTGTCGCATTGGGGAAAAGCTCGATGTTCTGAAAGGTGCGGGCGATGCCCAGGCCGGCGATGCGATGCGCCGGCGTGTTGGTGAATTCCCGGCCTTCGAAGATCAGCTTGCCGGACGTCGGCGTATAGATGCGGCTGATCAGGTTGAAGATCGTGGTCTTGCCGGCGCCGTTCGGGCCGATGATCGAGAAGACCTCCCCCTCGCGAACGTCGAAGCTGACCGCATCGACGGCACGGATGCCACCGAAACGAACCGAAATATCCTGGGCCTGAAACAGGATCATCGCAGTCTTTCCGACCGCGCATAGGATTTCTGGCGGCGAAAGCTGGCCTGGCGTTTGAAGGGGAATTCCTGGAACCAGCTCTTTGCCTTGAGCCACATCCCGTTCAGTCCGCCGGGCTGGAACAGGATCACCAGCACCAGGACCATGCCGAACAAAGACGGCTCCAGACCCGGCAGCCGGCCGATGCCAAACGGCAGGTCATCGCGCACGATGGCAATGAACTGCGGCAGCAACCGAACGAACATGGCGCCCAGCAGCGCGCCGCGGAGCGAGCCGAGGCCACCGACGAAGACGATCGTGACGAATTGGATCGACAACAGAACATCAAACGCGTCGGGCGCCAGATATCGCACGTAATGCGCGAATAGCGCGCCCGCGAGCCCGGTCATGCCGGCACTGATGGCGAAAGCCAGCGTCTTGTACCAGGCCAGGTTGATGCCCATGCTCTGGGCCGAGACCTCGCTGTCGCGGATCGCCACCATTGCGCGTCCGATCGGCGACCGCAACAGATTGGCCGAGATCCACAGCACGAACGCCAGCACCACGAGTGAAACGTAATAGATTCCCGCGGCGGTCTCGATCGGATAGCCAAAAACATAGGGGGTCGGCACGGCGAAACCGTCAAAGCCACCAGTGACCGCGGTCCATTTCTGGAACACAGTGCCAACGATACTACCAAAAGCCAGGGTGGCTATCGCGAGGTAAAGCCCGCTCATCCGCAATGTCGGCCGTCCGATCGCGGCGCCGCACAGCGCAGTGAACAGGCCGGCGAGCGGCAGCGTAATGAGAAACGGCACGCCCTGCGCCAGGAACACGGAATTCACGTAGGCGCCGATCCCCAGGAAGGCGGCGTGGCCCAGGCTGATCAATCCGGTGTAGCCGACCAGCAGCATCAGCCCGACGCCGGCGATGGCGAAGATGAAGACCGCCCCCAGTTCTCCGATGTAGAATTCACCCAGGATGGCGGGCGCGATCAGGGCGAGCAGCGCCAGCAGACCATACCAGAAGCGATCGCCGTTATGCCGCCACAGCCCGATGTCCTGCCGGTAATCGGTGCGGAAGAGATGGCGCATCTCAGACCCGCTTGCCCATGCGTTCGGCGAACAGGCCCTGCGGCCGGACCATCAGCATCAGCAGCAGAACGACGTTGGAGGTGACCTCCTGGAAACCGGCGGGCAGCTTGTACCCGGCGAACTGCTCGACGATGCCGACGATGACCCCGCCGATCAGACAGCCCGGAATGCTGCCGAAGCCGCCGATCACCGCCGCCGCAAACGCCTTGATGCCCAGCGAGCCCATGTTCACGTCGATCATCGAGACCGGCGACAACAGGATGCCGGCTAGGCACGCGACACCGGCGCTGATCGCCCAGATGAGCGAGAAGATGCGGCGCACCGGGATGCCCATGTAATACGCCGCAAGCTGGTTCTGTGATGCCGCCTGCATCGCCACGCCGACCCGGGTCTTGCTGAAGAACAGGTAAAGCACGCCGCACAGCAGCAGAGTGCCGACGATGATCGAAAGATTGTCCTCACCAAGAATCAGGCCGCCGATATTGACCGTCTTGTTGGTGAATGGCGTGTTGAAACCTACCGAATCATAGCCCCAGGTAATGCCGGCCGCGGCGCGGAAAATGAAGCCCAAGCCGAGCGTCAGCATCACCACGGCGAATTGCGGCTGACCGATGACGCGGCGCAGCACCAGAGCGTCCAGCGCGTAGCCGAAGGCCGCGGTAATCAGGATGGCCAGCAGCGCGCCGATCCAGTAGGGCAGTCCGTAATGAACGATCAGGCTGAACGCGACGAAGCCGCCGAGCATCATGATGTCGCCCTGGGCGAAGTTCACCATCTCGGTGGCTTTGTAGATCAGCACGAAGCCGAGCGCGATGAGCCCGTAGATACAGCCTGCCGCTGCACCGTTGATGACAAGCTGCAATATGCGCGCGATATCGTCCACTCGGGACACTCTCCCAGCCACGGACCGGAGCGGCCCCATTTATCATTGGCCGGGAACATAGGTTGCCGGTTCACCGGGCGTCAATCGTGGCCGGCCGCTGGGGTCAGGGGTCAGGGATCAAAAACCCGGGGATCAGAACAACGACATCTGCCGCCCAGTCCCGGCGGACGCGTCTGGCGGGACGGCAAACCGGTCGCACGCAAGCTGGGTGCGGTTTTCATTGAGACCAAACTGGCGTGACACGCGCGCAAAGCGCTGCGCCAGCAAATCCGCATAGACGCCCTGACCGGAAAACCGATGATGGAACCTCGGGTCATTCAGCTTGCCGCCGCGGGTCTCGCGAACCAGGTTGAGCACGTGGCGGGCCCGATCGGGGAAATGTGTGTGCAGCCACTCCTCGAACATTTGCCGCAACTCGAGCGGCAGCCGCAGCAGGACATAGCCCGCATGGGTGGCGCCCGCGCTCGCCGACGCCTCGACAATCTTCTCCATCTCGTTGTCGTTGAGCGCTGGTATCATCGGCGCCGCGAGGACCCCCACCGGGACGCCGGCTTTGGTGAGTTCCGCCACCGCATGCAGCCGGCGGGCGGGTGTGGCAGCGCGCGGCTCCATCACGCGGGCTAGCCGCGGATCGAGCGTCGTGACCGAAAGATGCACCCGGACAAGATTGCGCTCGGCCATTGATTTCAGGATATCCAGGTCGCGCAGCACCCCGGCGGACTTGGTGACGATGCCAACCGGGTGGTTGAAACGGTCCAGCACCTCCAGCACCGATCGGGTCAGTTGCAGCGTGCGTTCCACCGGCTGGTAGGGATCCGTGTTCGACCCCAGCGCCATGGTGCGCACGATGTAGTTCGGTTTGCGCAGCTCCTTCTCCAGCAGTTCGGCCACCTCGGGCTTGAAGATCAGCTTGGTCTCGAAATCCAGGCCGGGCGAGTAACCGAGATAGGCATGGGTTGGCCTTGCGTAGCAGTAAATGCAGCCGTGTTCGCAGCCACGGTAAGGGTTGACCGCCCGGTCGAAACCGATATCCGGGGAGGCGTTCCAGCTAATCGCGGTTCGCGTCGCGTCGCGTATCAAGCTGGTGTCGAGACGCGGCAGGTCGCCCAGTTCCTGAGTCAGCGTGGCCCAGCCGTCGTCGAACGCGGACGCGGTGCTGGTGTCGAAACGGACCCCGGGGTTACTGACGGCACCGCGTCCGGCAGCGCGCCGTCCGGGCATCCGCGGCGGCGCCTCATCGTCCGGCAGCCCGGCTTTTTCCAGGGCGGCAACGGCGTCGCGGTCAATCTCGCGTTCGATCACGCCCGACGGGAACTCATGCATGGCCGTTCTCTTTCCGTTCGTCGCGATCATTGTCACGACGAGCGCGGGACGTCAAGAACAGAGAAGGAACGGCATTAGCTCGGCGTTGGATTGACGCCGTGCCCAGAGGCAAGGAGCGGGCGCCGCACAAGGCTCCGCCAACCGCGGCGCAGCTTAGCGCTTGACAATGTGGCGCGCGCATTCTCTCTACGCCCCTTGTCGTGCGTGATCCCAGGTTTGCGCCCGGCCCGCTTAGGGGTGTAGCTCAATTGGCTAGAGCGCCGGTCTCCAAAACCGGAGGCTGGGGGTTCGAGACCCTCCACCCCTGCCAGTTTTTCGCGGGCGATGGCATGGTGTCCGATCGACGTTCAGCATAGGGAACGAACGGAAAGTGGCGTTTCAACCGGCTAAATTCTTGCGTGAGGTCCGGACGGAAATGGCCAGGGTGACTTGGCCAAGCCGGAAGGAGACACTGGTGACGACTGGACTGGTATTCGCCATGGCCACCATCGCCGCCATCTTTTTCTTTGTGGTCGATCAGGTGATCGGCCTTGGCGTGCGCGCCCTGTTCAACGTGGGCATCTGAGGGATCCCGGCAGAAATGGCCAAGAATTGGTATGTTGTCCACGTTTACTCGGGCTTCGAGAAGAAGATCGCGCAGCAGATCAAGGAGCAGGCGGCTCAGAAGGGATTGGCCGAGCAGTTCGAGGAGGTGTTGGTGCCGTCCGAGAACGTGATGGAGGTGAAGCGGGGCCGCAAGATCAACAGCGAGCACAAGTTCTTCCCCGGCTATGTCCTGGTGAAGATGGACCTGACCGACGACGCCTGGCACCTGGTCAAGAACACGCCGAAGGTGACCGGTTTTCTCGGCAGCAAGACCAGACCCACCCCGATCAGCGAGGCCGAGGCTGAGCGCATCCTGAAGCAGAGCCAGGAAGGCGTCGATCGCCCGCGGCCGGCTGTCCTGTATGAGATTGGCGAGCAGGTGCGCGTGGCCGATGGACCATTCACCAGCTTCAACGGCACGGTTGAGGAAGTGGACGAGGAGAAGGGCCGGGTGAAAGTCAGCGTGTCGATCTTCGGCCGTTCGACGCCGGTCGAGTTGGAGTACTCGCAGGTCGAGAAGCTCTGACCGCGCCGGATGCCGCGGCGCCAGCGGTTTGCGTCGGACACAAAAAAGCCCTCGCGAGAGGGCTTTTTCCTGTACGGTGCGGCCGTCAGGCGTGGACTGCCGCTGGCGTCCGAATGGTCGGGATGCCTTCCGGGTCTAACCGGTAGCCGCCGCCCTCGGTGACCAGAAGACGGGCATTCGCCGGATCCGGCTCGATTTTTTGCCGCAGACGGTAAATATGGGTTTCGAGCGTATGTGTGGTTACCGCCGCGTTGTAGCCCCACACCTCGTTCAGCAACACCTGCCGAGCGACCGAGCGGGTGCCAGCGCGATAGAGGAATTTGAGGATGGCGGCTTCTTTTTCGGTCAAGCGGATGCGGCGATTCTTGGCCGGCTCCTGCAACAGTTTCGCCGCCGGCCGGAAGGTATAGGGGCCGATGGTGAAGACCGCGTCCTCGCTGTTCTCAAAGATGCGGAGTTGCGCGCGAAGCCGGGCGAGCAGGACCGCGAGCTTGAACGGCTTGGCGATATAATCGTTGGCACCCGAATCGAGGCCACGAACGACGTCTGTTTCACCGTCCGACCCGGTCAGCATGATGATAGGCATGCGTTGGCCCTGCTTGCGCAATCTGGCGCACAGATCGCGGCCGTCACCATCCGGAAGGCCGACGTCGAGGATCACCGCGTCGAACCGCGCATCCTTGGCCGAAAGTTTGGCCTCAGCCTCCTGGATGGAGGCAGCCTCGGTCGCCGCGAATTCACCGTCCACGGCGAGTTGGTCAACCAAGGTCTCGCGCAGCGCAGCGTCGTCGTCAACGATCAGGACTGGACGTTCAGCGGACATACTCAAATTCCTCTTGCGGGTGTTGCAGGTGGATGGGCGACGGCGCCACCGCTCTGATCAAACCAACGCGCACAGATTACACTAGATGTTTCCCTAACCGGACAAAATCGCTCCCGGATAGCAGATCAATCACAAGATAGCGCGCGAGCGGTCCGATTCGTAGCTATGCGAACCTCTCATTTCGTTCGACACCGCCTATATGGGAAGGCAACGGCGGTCGTCATGGTGCGGCGAAGCGATTCGAAACCTGGAACTGAATAATGACGAAAGTTGGTTCAGATTGGTGCAAATCTTTGCAAAGATGATGACGGAGACCGTCCTCGGGATGTGCCGCCCGGTGCCACATGTCGCTTGATCACAGCCCGGCGGACGCCAGAGACCGGCTGCGCCTGCGGCTGATCAACCGTGCCGCCTCGGAGCTTCGGCGCGGTGTGCCAGTGGTGCTGGGAAGCGATGCGCCGCTGCTGCTGCTTGCCGCCGAGACCGCGAGCCCGGCTACCCTCAAGGAACTGGAGGCGTTGATCGGGGCACCTCCCATGTTGCTTCTGGCTCCTGCCCGGGCGGCGGCGATCCTGCGGGCACCGATGCCTCTCGACGCCGAGGCGGCGGCCGTTACCATTGCGGAATCCACCGCTGAAATCGAGATTTATCAACGGCTTGCGGATCCGACCTCGGTACAGCCGCCGGTGCGACACCTACTGACCTCGGTGGCCACCCCGTCTGGCGCGGCGGCCGCGCTGCGTCTGGCCAAGATCGGACGCCTGCTGCCCGCGGTGCTGGCCGGTTATGTAACGGACGACATCGCGGCAGTGTCCGAGGCGCACGACCTGATCCAGGTCCCCGCCGCGGACGTGCTTCGTTACACCGACCATGAGACCGCCGGTTTGCGCCGGGTTGCCTCCGCCCTGGTGCCCTTGTCTGGGGCCCCTGACAGCCGTGTGGTGGCGTTTCGAACCGACGGTTCGGCGATCGAGCATCTCGCAATCGTGATCGGTCAGCCCGAGCTCTCTGACGCCCCCTTGGTCCGAATCCATTCCGAATGTTTCACCGGTGACCTGCTCGGCAGCATGCGCTGCGATTGCGGCGAACAATTGCGCGGGGCGATCCACCGCATCGCCGAGGACGGCGCCGGCGTCCTGCTGTATCTGGCGCAGGAGGGGCGGGGTATTGGTCTGGTCAACAAATTACGGGCCTACGGCCTGCAGGACCGGGGTCTGGACACCATGGATGCGAACCGAGCGCTGGGTTGGGGGGCGGACGAGCGGGACTTCATGGTCGGTGCCAGGATGCTGCTGACCATGGGCATCAAGCGTGTTCGCCTGCTGACGAACAACCCGGACAAAGTCGCTGCACTGGCCGCCTGCGGCGTCGAGATCGTCGGGCGTGAGCCGCATGCCTTCGAGCCAAATGGCGTCAACGACGAATACCTGGCGACCAAGGCCGCCCGCTTCGGGCACATGCTGGACTGATAAATTTCAGCTAATCCGATGGATGCAAGAACTCACGTCAGCCCCACAGGGGTTCTGGACCCGGTTCCCGTTCAGGGCTAAACGGCCTCATCCCTTTCGCGCGAGACCTGACTATGACACCCACGGACATCGAACGTCTGCAAACCTACCTGCGCAAATTATTTGGCAGCGAACGCATTCGCATCGTGCCACCGATGCGCAAAGGGCTTTCTGTCGAGCTCGCCGTAAACGACGAAACCATCGGCACCGTGCATCAGGATACTGAGGAAGGTGAGACCTCCTACTCGATCCACCTTACCGTGCTGGAGGAAGACCTTCCCGCAACGCCGCGTCCGTCGCCTGAGGTCGTGAAGCGCCGACCGGGCAGGTGAGGGAGGCGGGGGGCCAAACCCGGCCCCCAGCGGTCACCGTCTAGCGTGTCTGCTGAATCGCCGACAGGATCCAGTGGCGGCCGCGAGAACGAACGAAGGTCCATAGCTCGGTCGCCGTCACGTGCTCCGTCGGGCTGCCGTCAACGACATTTCCGGCCCCGTCGCGCGTCACATCGACCATCGAGAACCGCATCGCGACAGTGGCGTACTCGCGTCCCTGCTCGGCCCATGCCTGTGCCAGGTCACCGGAGACCAGGCGCACGTCGGTCACGCTGTTGCGGACGCCCCGGCTGACCTGCTCGGAGAGCTGGTCGGCGAAGTAGCTGACCATTTCCGGAGTGGCCATTGCCTGCAAACCATTCAGATCATGCTGGCTCCAGGCCGCCTGCACACCCTGCAGGAGCTGCTCGAACTGCTGGTAGTCGCCGGGATTGATCGCGACCGGGGGCGGTCCGCCACCCCCACCCTTAGCTTGGAAGGGGCCCGGACCCGGTGCACCAGTTCTGGCGAATATATTGGGTCCTCCCGCCACAGCCGGCCGCCGGCTGTTGGTGAACCACCGAAACAGGAACCGGCCCAGCATCACGAGAAGGAAGATCTGCAGCAGGAAGCCCAGGAAGCCACCGAACCCGAGGCCGCCGCCAAAAAAGCCATGACCGAACAGCAGGCCGCCGATGCCAGCGCCGATCAGCCCACCCATGAGCCCGGACGCGAACCCGCCGCCACCGAACAGGCCTGGGCGGCCGTATCCCGGCGACGCGTAGCCCGGCGATTGCGACCCTGGGGAGGGCTGAGTCATGCTGCGCTGAAACGGCTGTGCCGAATACGGCGCCGTGTTGGTGGACGGCGGGGCCGAGTATGTCATGCTGCCACGGCTGCCCATGGAGCTGCCACCCCCGGCGCGCGCTTCCGCCAGTCCAGGCGCAAGCGCCAGGGCAAGCGAGGCGGTAGCGGCTAACAGGAACTTCGTGCGACGCATCTGATTTCGCTTTTTTTGTTGTCCGCCGATAATATGGTGTCTTCATGCAGTGAAGCGTAGAGGCGGCCACCGCGTCCGCTGAGTTTGTCTGGACTTCGCAACCGGCACTTATGCGCCGGCCATCGTCATTCCCTCGATCCGCACGGTCGGGGAGTCGAACTCCCCGCCGAAACGTCAGATCGTTGGCCGGGACGAGGCTCGCGAACATTTCCTGCAGGTTGCCGGCGATCGTGATCTCGGCCACCGGCTCCGCCAGCGCTCCATCGCGGATCATGAAGCCCGCGGCGCCCCGGCTGTAATCGCCGGTAAGGCCGTTGACCGCGCTCCCCATCAGCTCCGTGATGTAGAGCCCAACCTTGATGTCCGCCATAAGCTCGGCCGGTGTCAGCTTGCCCGGCGCGAGGTAAAGGTTGGTCGTGGACGGAGACGGTGGGCCGCCGACACCTCGGGCGGCGTGGCCGGTTGACACCATTCCAAGCTGGCGGGCGGCGCGGGAATCGAGCACCCAGGTCATCAGGACGCCGTCCCGAACCAGCCGCCGTGCCGCGGTCGGGGTTCCTTCGGCGTCGAACGTCCGCGAACGGGCACCCCGGACCCGGCGCGGGTCATCGTGAATGTCGATGCCTGGGGAAAACACTGGCTGATGCAGCTTGTCCTTCAGAAAAGTGGTGCCGCGAGCCACCGTGGCACCGTTGATCGCCCCGGCCAGGTGGCCCAAAATCCCACCCGCGACCCGAGGATCATACAGCACCGGCAGTCTCGCCGTTTTCGGCCGCGTCGGGTTGAGTCGCGCCAGTGCCCGCTCTGCCGCACTGTGGCCGATGCGGGCGGGATCATCGAGATCAGCCAGATAGACGGCGCTGTGGTGATCGTAGTCCCGCTGCATATCCGTGCCGGCACCGGCGATCGCCGTCGCGGAAATCGAATGGCTGCTGCCGGCGCGACGGCCAGCGAAGCCCGCCGACGTCACCAGCGTCAGCTCGGACCGGCCGAAGCCTGCCTCGGCACCTTCGGAATTGGTAATGCCGTGAACCGCCATCGCGGCATCTTCGGCCGCCGCCGCCCGTTCAACCAAGTCCGTGGCTGTCGGCACCGTCGGATCTTCCATGTCAAGGTCGATGGCTTCCGGCGGGGCGGCGGTGTCCGCCAGCCCGGCGAATGGGTCCTCCGGCACGACCTTCGCCATGGCAACGGCACGCTCCGCCAGCCCGGCAAAGGCCGACGGATCAACCGTCGTCGACGATACGATCGCAACCTTCTGGCCAAGGAATACCCGCAGCCCCAGGTCCTGCCCCTCCGAGCGTTCAACGTGCTCGGTCTTGCCCAGCCGGCGGGTCACCGAAAGCGACGCCCCCGAAATCAGCACGGCATCGGCCGCGTCCGCTCCTGCCCGCTTGGCTTGCGAAATCAAATCGGCGAGGAGGGACAGAGGGTCGGTCATGGTCCAATTCCCGCGATCATGCGATGACTGATCTCCGGTAAGTGACTGAGATCGCTATGCATTCAACTGTTCAATCACCGTTGCCAGCCGGGGCACGCGGCTGACTGGACCAAGCGCCGCCAGGGTTGGGTCCTGTCGGAACTGCCGAGCGGCGCTGCGTTGGACGTCGTCGGTGGTGACGGCGTTGAGGCGCGCGATCGTCTCCTGCGTCGGGATGATGCGCCCGAAGACTTGAAGCTGCCGCGCCAGTTGCTCGCAGCGGCTGCCGGTGCTTTCCAGTGACATCAGCAGACTCGCCTTGACCTGCGAGCGCGCGCGGGAGAGTTCGGCCTCGGTAACCTCCGACTGCACCTTGCGCAGTTCCTCCAGCGCCACGGGCACCAGCTCCTCGACTTCGGCCTCCCCGGTGCCGGCGTAGACGCCAAACAGGCCCCCGTCCGCGTACGGTGCGTTGAAGGAGTAAATCGAGTAAACCAGCCCGCGCTTTTCGCGGATCTCCTGGAACAGCCGGGACGACATGCCGCCGCCCAGTAGCGATGACAGCAGCAAGGTCGGGTAGTAGTCCGGATGGCTGTAGCCGACGGACGGGAAGCCCAATACGATATGAACTTGGTCGAGGTCCCGTTCCTCGCGGATCTCTCCGCCCTCGTATGTCGCGTTCGCCATGACCGGCGGGGCGCTTGCGGGCAGATCAGCGAAGTGCCGGCCCACGAGGTCGAGAATCTGACCGTGCTCGAGGTTGCCCGCGGCTGCAACGACGATGTTGCCGGCACCGTAATGCTGCTTCATGTAATCGGTCAGCGTGGCGCGCGGCATCTGACGAATGCCATCCTCGGAGCCTAGAATCGGCCGGCCGATCGGCTGCGACGGGTAGGCAATTTCCTGGAAGTGATCGAAGATGATGTCGTCAGGGGTGTCGTTCGCCTGCCCGATTTCCTGCAGGATCACGCCCCGCTCCCGCTCCAGTTCTCCGGATTCGAACGTGGAGTGAGTCAGGATGTCGCCGATGATGTCCGCCCCGAGAGCGGCATCCTCCTTCAATACCTTGATATAGTAAGCGGTCTGCTCACGCGCGGTGTATGCGTTGATGTGGCCGCCGACCGACTCGACCTCTTCCGCGATGGCAGCCGCACTGCGCGACGTCGTGCCCTTGAACGCCATGTGCTCCAGGAAGTGCGAAACGCCGTTCTCCACCGCCGTTTCGTTCCGTGAACCGGTGCCGACATAGGCGCCGAACGACACCGTCTCGACGCGATCCATACGCTCCGTGACGACGGTCAGACCGGACGGCAGGCGGGTCATCTGGATTGCTTCGGACGCACCGGCTTCGGACGCTCTGGCTTCGGACACTTTGGCTTGAGACACGCTTGCTTGAGACACGCTTGCTTGAGACACGCTTGCTTGAGACACGGGGGCGGATTCCTTGGCAAAAAGATCGACCCTGTATGTGGGGTTCGAGCCATGCATATGGGGTATAACGGAGCGAAGCAAACATTCGATCACGTTACTCGGGGCCAGACCTGCTCGTTAACGGACCGGCAATCATTATCAGGTAATTGAAGACCCCAACGTTGCGAGGCGCAAATCGTCTGACGCGCCGTTGGCGGAGGTCCTGAGCGAAAACTATGAAGGGTCTTCTCGACAGCCTCCGCAAGCTCGGCATGGCACCCATCCTGGCTTTGACCGGCGTGCTGATCGGCATGATCGGCATCGTCGTCTTCATGGAGCTCGGCGGCGTCAGCACCTCTCGGATGATGCTGCTATACAACGACCTCGATCTGCATGACTCGGGACAGATCGTCGACCAGTTGGAACATCATCAGATCCCCTACCGGGTGGAGGCCGAGGGTAAGCGGATCATGGTCGCGGCGGACGATGTGTTCACCGCCCGGGCACTGCTCGCCAAGGAAGGCCTGCCGGCTTCAGGCAGCATCGGCAATGAGATCTTCGATCGCGGCAACGACCTGGCACTTTCCGAATTCGATCAGGACGTCAAACGCAGTCGCGCGCTGGAAGGCGAACTGGCACGCACCATCGAGGCAATGCACGGTATTTCACACGCCCGCGTGCACCTCGTCCTGCCACACAAGGAGCCGTTCGCGCACGCTCGTAAGGAAGCCCAGGCGAGCATCATGCTGACCCTGGTCGGCAATCAGGCGCTTGGCCAGGAAGCCATTCAGGCGATCGTCAATCTTGCCGCCGGCGCGGTTCCGGATTTGCGGCCAGAGAACATCACGGTTGTCGACTCGCATTTGCGGCTGCTCGCCCAGGCCGGCGATCCCGAGGACATCCGCACCAGATCGAGACTCTCCGAGGATCTCAGCCGCAACATGGGTTTGCGGTTGGCACGCTCGGTCGAAGAAATGCTGCAGCGCAGCCTCGGCGCCGGCCACGTGCATGCCGAGGCCTCGGTCCGCATCAATTTCGATAAGACCAACGAAACCCAGGAACGCTTCGAACCCGACGGATCCGTGGTTCGCAGCACCCAGAACGTCACTTCGAACAACAAAACGACGGATCGCGTTGCCGCGGTCTCGCTGCAGAACAACCTGCCGAACGCTGATCCCTCGGCGCAGGCCACCGGTAGCCAGGAAGGCCGCCAGGAAGAGACGACCAACTATGAGATCAGCAAGACGACCCACAACACGATCCGCGATCAGCCGCAGATCGAGCGGATCACTCTTGCCGTCATGGTGGACGGTATGGATGAAGTGGGCCCGGACGGCAAACACGCGTGGCATGCGCGCCAGCAGCAGGACCTGGAACAAATCCAGCGACTGGCCAAGAGCGCGATCGGCTTCGATGAGAAACGGGGCGACCAGGTGGATGTCGTCAGCATGCCATTCATCAACGAGTTGGGTGCCGCCGAGGTAGATCAGGGCCCGCGTGCGGATGCAGGGCGGCGCGATCTAATCAGCCTGGTCGAAGCCCTCGCCCTTGGTCTCACCGCTTTCGTCATCATCGTCATGATGACCCGGTCCATCATTAAGGGCATGACGGGCACTCCCGTGACGATGGCTATCGCCGGCCACGGCCTGAGCGATCCGCAGATCGGCGGGTCAGGTGTGCACGCCCTGACGACCACCAGCTCCGGCCAGGTGCCTGCCCTCTCGCAAACCGGCCAGGCCGCCTTGACCGACGAAACCACGATCAGTTTGAACCAGGTAGAGGGCCAGATCAGGGCATCCTCGGTGCGTCAGTTGGTCGAACTGACCGACAATCATCCGGACACGGCGCTGGCAATCATACGCGGCTGGATGGCGGGCTGACATGTACGCCCCGAAGGACGGCGCGAAAGTCACCGGCATCCAGAAAGCCGCCATTCTGATGCTGACCCTGGGCGCCGAGCACGCCGGACGTCTTTTCACGATGATGCACGAAGACGAGATACGGGTGCTCTCGTCCGCGATGGCGCAGCTTGGGGTGGTTCCTTCCGAGACCGTGGAGGCACTTTGCGGTGATTTCGTCGAAAACTTTGGTGCCTCCGGCGGCATCATGGGCAGCTACGAGAACACCGAATCCCTGCTGCTGAACGCGCTGCCGAAGGATCGTGTCGCTCAGATCATGGAGGAGATCCGGGGTCCGGCCGGACGCACCATGTGGGACAAGCTGGGCAACGTGAACGAGGAGATCCTCGCCAGCTACCTGAAGAACGAATATCCGCAGACCGTGTCGGTCGTCTTGTCGATGATCAAGCCGGACCATTCCGCCCGCGTACTGTCTATTCTGCCGGACTCCTTCGCCATGGAAGTGGTGATGCGGATGCTTCGCTTGGAGTCGATCCAGAAAGATGTGCTGGACGGTGTGGAAAAGATCCTGAGAGCCGAATTCATGTCCAACCTCGCCCGGGCATCGCGACACGACGCGCACGAAAGGATTGCTGAGATCTTCAACAACTTCGACCGCAAATCCGAGACGCGTTTCCTCGCCGGCCTGGAAGAACGCAATCGCGAGTTGGCGGAGAGGGTCAAGTCGTTGATGTTCACCTTCAACGATCTTCAACGTCTGTCTCCTGCCGCTATGCAGGTCCTGCTGCGATCGATCGAAAAGGATAGGCTGCCAATCGCGCTCAAGGGCACATCCGACGTCATGAAAAATCTTTTCCTGTCGCAACTTTCCGAGCGTGCGGGAAAAATGCTTCGCGACGATATGGCCTCGCTTGGGCCAGTGAAGATGAAGGATGTCGAGGACGCACAAAGCGCCATCACGACTGTGGCGAAGGAATTGGCGGCCGCGGGCGAGATCGAGATCAGTGCCACCAATGATGACAAAGTCATTGAATAGATGACCCGGAGCACCCCGTGATATCCAGTTCGCTCGCTCGCATGCTCGAGGACTTCGGCCTGCCGGAGCGGGCGGCGGAGGCCGCAAATGCGCCCCCCGCGGAGCCGACATACTCGATCTCCGAGCTTGCGGCCGCCCGTCTGGAGGCGTGGAATGACGGCTACATGGCGGCCGTTGCGGCGGACGGCAATAGTCGGGGAAGCGACGAACGGCGGATTTTCGCGGAGCTTCTGTCTCGGGCTGACGACATAGACCAACGGCTCGAACAGATGATCGCGCAGAACGCCACCGCGATCGCCCGCTGGCTCGTCGCGACTTTTATCGCCGCTCTCCCCGGCCTGTCCGACGGTTCAAAGCAGGACAGCACCGGCGTCGTGATTGATCTGCTGGGCGCGGCACTGCGATCTCAGTCCAAAATTGAACTGCGCAGTGCAAACGGAGCCTCGGTTTCGTTCCACAGTATGCACGATGTCTGCCGACAGATCGAGGCATGGCAGACCGACGAACCGACTGATGGCATTACCATCGCCTGGCAACAAGGCGAGGCGCAGATCAATTCTTCAAGGACATGGGAGGAGATTCGCAACGCGATCCTGCCCCTGGCCGCGGCCGAAGCGGCGGAGACCAGCGTTGAACTGAGATTGACGTAGCGGAGTAAATTCAACATGTCCGATAGTAACGAAGGCACCGAAAGCGGCGCGGTCAACGAGCTAGAGGCGGTCTACGACATCCCTGTTACCGTCAGCGCCGTTCTGGGCAAGGCCACGATGCAGGTCTGTCAGTTGCTGAAGCTTGGTCGCGGCGCGGTTGTCGAGCTCGATCGCAAACTTGGTGAGGCGATCGACATCTATGTCAACAACCGCCTCGTCGCCCGCGGCGAGGTCGTCATGGTCGACGATAACCGACTTGGGATCACGATGACGGAAATTGTCAAATCGGAGCGGCCAAAGGCGTGATGGTTCTCGCGGCGAATTCGGACCTGACCAAGCACGCCGGCGAGTCTGGTGACAGCGAAGTAGCCGTCAGCTCGACCGTGACCACTGCTGCCTGGCCACCTGCCCGCCGCGACATGATTGACGCCCGTGGCAACAACGAGACCGCGCGCCTTGGGTTTACAGCTCATACGTTGGTTTCCGTCGATCCGGCCATGGTATCGGTCGTAAGCCGAGCGGAACAGATAGCCTGGTCCGAGGCGTCGGTGTTGATCCAGGGAGAATCCGGCACCGGCAAAGAGGTCATCGCCCGTCATATCCACAATCATTCGCGGCGGGCGAATGGTCCGTTCGTCGCGTTGAATTGCGCGGCGATCCCCGAGCATCTGATGGAGTCCGAACTGTTCGGCTACGAAAAAGGGGCATTCTCGGGCGCGGTCAGCCGTCGCATCGGCAAGTTCGAGGCTGCCGGGGGCGGCACCATACTGTTGGACGAAATAAGTGAGCTGGACGGCCGCCTGCAGGCCAAGCTGCTGCGGGCATTGCAGGAACGTGAGGTCGACCGGCTGGGCGGCAAGTCGCCCGTAAAAATCGATGTTCGAGTCATCGCGACCACCAACAAGGATCTATGGCAGGAGGTGTCGAAACAAAACTTCCGCGAGGATTTGTTTTTCCGCCTCAATGTCGCGCCTCTGCTGATTCCGGCCTTGCGGGACCGGCCCGCTGATATAGCTGCGTTGTCGGATTATTTCGTCAGAAAATACGCGCTCCAGAACGGCCTGCTGATTCCGACGATCGCGCCGGCCGCGCGGGATCTTCTGCGGTCGTACTCCTGGCCCGGCAATGTGAGGGAGTTGGAAAACATCATCCATCGGGCAGTCGTCATGATGGCCGGTAACGTAATCTCAGGCGACATACTCGATCCGCATATGGGCCACTCCGCGCGGGCCACCCCAGCGGCTGCACCTTTGCGCTCGTCGCAGGTTTTCGTTCCGTGCTCGATGATGCAGATGGAGCGTGAACTGATCGTCGCCACACTGACCCATACCAGGGGCAACAGGACACATGCCGCGGCGATACTTGGCATTTCGATCCGGGCGCTGCGAAATAAGTTGCGCGCCTATGTCACACAGGGCGTAGACGTGCCGGCCCCGATGTCGTCCGGAACGCCTTGAGCGGGGTTTGGCCAAGCCGGGGTCATGAAAGGCATCCCCTTCAATTTCGATCGCTTCCGGAAATACACCCCGGGCGGTGATGTCGGACTTGCCTGCGGTGTGCTGCTGCTGCTGTCGATCCTGATCCTGCCGATGCCGACATTGCTGCTGGACCTCGGACTCGCGTTCTCGTTCATGACCGCGATCCTGATCCTGATGGTGGCGATGTTCCTGACGCGGCCTCTCGACTTCTCCAGCTTCCCGACATTGCTGCTGCTGACAACCATCTTGCGCCTGTCACTGAATGTCGCCACCGCGCGACTCATCCTGTCGCATGGCAGCGAGGGTCCGTACGCGGCCGGCAGAGTGGTGGCCGCGTTCGGCGGTTTCCTGATGGGTGGCGACGTTGCCATCGGTGTGGTCGTCTTCATCATGCTGCTGATTGTGAACTTCATTGTCATAACAAAGGGCTCAAGCCGTATCGCGGAGGTGTCGGCTCGCTTCTACCTGGATGCGATGCCGGGAAAACAGATGGCGATCGACGCCGACGTCTCGTCCGGAGCCATCGACGAAACCACCGCTCGGCGCAGGCGCGCTGACCTCGAGGCGGAAAGCGGATTCTACGGCGCGATGGACGGCGCCGCGAAATTCGTCCGCGGTGACGCGATCGCCGCCGTCATTATTACGATGATCAACATATTCGGCGGTCTCATCATCGGTCTGGTCAGGTCACACATGTCGGTGGCGGACTCGATCGCCGCCTTCACGACCTTGACCATTGGCGATGGACTGGCCTCACAAATTCCGTCGCTGCTGGTTTCGACCGCGGCGGGCATCGTCGTTGCCAAGGGCTCGGTCGAGGGCGGGATGTCCGTCGCGCTGTTCGCCCAAATCGGCGTCAAGCCGAAACCTTTGGCGATGACCGCCGGCGCCGCGGCGGTGCTGGCGCTGATGCCCGGACTGCCGGCGATTCCATTCCTGGCGGTCGCGGGCGTGTTGGCGGCGGGGGCCTTTTTGCGCTCCAAGCAGGATCACGCCCTGGAGATTTTGCCGCCGCCGCCGCCAGTTGACGATAACGTCAAGAGTGTCGCCGCCATCGACATGGTCCGGCTGGAACTCGGCTATGGTCTGCTGTCCCTGGCCGGAGGCACCGGGGCCAAGTTGCCCGAGCAGATCAAGAGCCTGCGCCGCACGATGGCGGCCGACCTTGGGTTCGTCCTGCCGTCGATCCGGATACAGGACAATGTGGAGCTTGGACCGTACAACTACCTGATCTACGTCAAGGACATCGCGGCCGGTAAAGGCGAGCTCCGGCCAATGCTGATGCTGGCGATCAATACCAAGGGGGAAACCCCTCAGTTGGCGGGCGAAGCGACCACCGACCCGGCGTTCGGCCTTCCGGCCTGTTGGATCGATCCGACATTAGCCGAGGAAGCTCTGGCGAAGGATTGTACCGTCGTCGACCCGGCCAGCGTTTTGACCACCCATCTCACCGAGCTGCTCAAGGAAAATGTGGCGGAGCTGTTGTCATATACTGAGACCCAGAAGCTGCTGAGTCAGCTCTCGGGCGAACAGCAAAAGCTGGTCTCGGATCTGATACCAGCTTCAATAACCGTCGGTGGCCTGCAGCGGATCCTTCAGGTGCTTCTGGTCGAACGGGTGTCCATTCGCGATTTGCCGACGATCCTTGAAGCGGTGCAGGAGGCGTGCGCGATGTCGTCCAAGGTCATGGTTGCGATCGTCGCACATGTTCGCTCGCGTCTCGCACGGCAAATCAGCGACAGCTATCTCGGGCCTGCGGGCTACATCCCGATCGTCAGCATGTCGTCGCAGTGGGAGGAAGCGTTCGCCGAAGCGCTTGTCGGGCCACCTGAGGACCGGCAGCTTGCCCTGCCCCAGAGCAAGTTGCACGAGTTCATCGACCGGGTTCGCTCGGTGGTCGATGCGGCGGTGCAAAACGGCGACAGCCCGGTGCTGCTCACCAGCACTGGAATTCGCTACCATGTCCATGCCGTCGTCGACCGGATCCGCGCCGACACCCCGGTGCTGGCACAGACCGAGAATTCACCGCCGAGCCCGGATCAAAGTGGTGGGGACGATCTGACCAAGTTCTAATCGGCCGCCTGGGCGTAGGCGTCCATCGGCGCGCAGGTGCAGATCAGGTTGCGATCGCCATAGACGTTGTCGACCCGTTTGACCGGTGGCCAGTATTTCGACGCTGCGACCCAAGGCAACGGAAAAACCGCCTGGTTCCGTGTATAGGCATGGGTCCACACATCGGCGGTGACCTCCCGGGCGGTGTGCGGCGCGCCTTTCAGCGGATTGTCGGAGCGGTCCAGCGTCCCCGCGGCGATCGCCGCGATCTCCGCCCGGATCGCGATCATCGCGTCGCAGAATCGATCCAGCTCGACTTTCGATTCGCTCTCGGTCGGTTCAACCATCAGCGTGCCAGCGACCGGCCAGGACATTGTCGGAGCATGGTAGCCATAGTCCTGCAGCCGCTTGGCGATGTCCTCGACCTGAACGCCGGCCTCGGCCGCGAAACCCCGGCAGTCGATGATGCATTCATGCGCGACAATGCCGCCCGGTCCCGAATACAGCACCGAGTACGCCCCGCGAAGCCTGGCAGCGATGTAGTTGGCCGATAGAATCGCCACCTCCGTCGCGCGTTTCAGCCCGGCCGGACCCATCATGCGGATATAGGCATAGGAGATCGGCAGGATCAGCGCGCTGCCAAACGGAGCGGCCGAGACCGGCCCAACGCCAGTCGCCGGACCCGCATCCGCACGCAACGGATGGTTGGGCAGAAATGCGGCCAGATGCTGCGCCACACCGATCGGCCCGACCCCGGGGCCACCGCCGCCATGCGGGATGCAGAACGTCTTGTGCAGGTTCAGATGACAGACATCGGCGCCGATCGAGGCGGGCGAGGTCAGCCCCACCTGGGCGTTCATGTTGGCGCCATCCATATAGACCTGGCCGCCGTGCTCATGGACGACGGCACAGATATCGCGGATCGCGGTTTCGAACACCCCATGCGTCGAGGGATACGTGATCATCAGCGCGGCAAGCTGGCCCGCATGCTTCCGAGCCTTGGCTTGTAAATCCGCCAGATCGACATTGCCGTCCCGGTCGCAGCCAACCACCACTACCTTGAGGCCGGCCATCGCCGCGCTGGCCGGGTTTGTGCCGTGGGCCGAGGAAGGTATCAGGCATACGTCGCGGTGTGCCTCGCCGCGCGACTCGTGCCAGGCCCGGATCGCCAGCAGTCCGGCATATTCGCCCTGCGACCCTGCGTTCGGCTGCAACGAGACTGCCGAGAAACCCGTGGCGGCGCACAGCCAGGATTGCAGCCGCTCGATCAGGGTCAAATACCCCGTGGTCTGGTCCGCCGGCGCGAACGGATGGATATCGGCGAAGCCGGGCAGCGTGACGGCGATCATCTCCGCCGTCGCGTTCAGCTTCATCGTGCAGGACCCGAGCGGGATCATGCTGCGCGTGAGCGCTATGTCCTTGTCCTCCAGTCGCTTCAGGTAGCGGAGCATCTCGTGCTCGGAATGGTACTGGTTGAAGACCGGTTGCTCCAGGAACGCCGGCCCACGGAGCAACCCGGCCGGGATGCTGGCGACGGCGCCGCCAAGCTCCACACCGAACAGGCCGGCCAGGGTCCGCAGCTCAGCACGGGTGACGGTTTCGTCCAGCGCGATGCCGACCGCCGCATCGTCGATGCGGCGCAGGTTGAGGCCGGCTTCGGCGGCGCGGCGGATCATGTCGCCGGCGTCGCCGCATTCGATCACGACGGTGTCGAAGAACAACTCGTGGCGAACCGTCAGTCCGGCCCGAATGGCGCAGTCCGCCAGCATGCGCGCCTGCAACGACACCCGTCGGGCGATCCGCCGCAGTCCCTCCGGTCCGTGCCACGCGGCATAGAAGCCGGCTATCACCGCGAGCAGGACCTGAGCGGTGCAGATGTTCGACGTCGCCTTTTCCCGCCGGATATGTTGCTCGCGCGTCTGCAGCGCCAGGCGCATC
This sequence comes from uncultured Alphaproteobacteria bacterium, assembly GCA_963758415.1. Taxonomy (GTDB): domain Bacteria; phylum Pseudomonadota; class Alphaproteobacteria; order Acetobacterales; family Acetobacteraceae; genus Rhodopila. The sequence goes on from CAVWVL010000007.1 coordinate 95,184, forward strand.
GCCGGCTGGCCCGACGCATCCAGGGAGACCCCGACCAGCCGGCCGGGCATCGCACGCCGGAACACGTCGCGCGTCGCGAAGAACCCAGCATGCGGGCCGCCGAATCCCATCGGCACGCCGAAGCGCTGCGCCGATCCGACGACCACGTCCGCGCCCATCTCGCCAGGCGGGGTAAGCAGCGCCATGGCCAGCAGATCGGTCGCGACGATCGCCACCGCATCGGCTTCATGCGCGGCATCGATTTCCCGCGACAGATCGCGCAGGGCGCCGGTCGTGCCAGGATACTGCAACAGCAACGCGAAGGGATTGGCGGCCCCAATCGCGGCGACGTCGCCAGGAGCGACATGCACCAGCGTGATGCCCAGTGGCTTCGCCCGAGTCGCCAGCACCGCGAGGGTCTGCGGATGCAGGTCGGTGGCGACCGCAAGCACGTCGGATTTCGTCTTGCTGACCGCGTGCGCCATGGCCATCGCTTCGGCCGCGGCGGTCGCCTCGTCCAGCAGCGACGCGTTGGCGATCCGCATGCCGGTCAGTTCGCATATCACTGTCTGGAAGTTCAGCAGCGCCTCCAGCCGGCCCTGCGCGATTTCCGCCTGATACGGCGTATAGGCGGTGTACCAGCCCGGATTCTCCAGCACATTGCGCAAAATCACCGGCGGCGTGACCGTGCCGTGGTAGCCCATCCCGATCAGCGACTTCTTCGCGACGTTCCGCGCCGCGAGACAGCGCAGTTCCGCGATCACGCCAGCCTCATCGACCGGGTCCGGCAGCGTCAATGCCGCATCCGACCGGATCGACCGCGGCACCGCCTTGGAGGCTAGATCATCCAGGGTCGCGGCGCCCACGACACGCAGCATCGCGGTCAGTTCGGTTTCGGATGGGCCGATATGACGCCGGACAAAACTGTCCGCTTCCTCAAGCTCGGTCAGTTCGGCCAGAACGTCCATGCCTATAATGTCTCCAGGAATTCGTCGTATCCGTCCTGATCCAGCAATTGTTCGAATGCGGCGGGATCATCCAGTTCAAGGCGGAAGAACCAGCCTTCCCCCTCGGCGTCGCTGTTGACGATGGACGGGTCCTCGACGATCGTCTCGTTGATCTCGACGATCTTGCCGGCCAGCGGCGCATAGATGTCCGACGCCGCCTTGACGCTCTCGACCACCGAACAGCTCTCGCCTTCCGCGACGGTGCGCTCGAGCTCCGGCAGCTCGACGTGTACCAGGTCGCCGAGCTGCTCCTGCGCGTGGTCGGTTATGCCGACGGTGGCGATGTCGCCATCCAGCACCACCCACTCGTGTTCCTTTGTGTAACGCTTGTCCGCACTCTTGTTCGCCATGGGAGCGTTCCTTTCAGCGTAGGTATCGGTGAGGGACAAAGGGCAGCGGAACGACGGTTGCCGGCACGGCCTTTCCGCGTACCGATCAGGTTCAACCGCGTGCCGTCCTCGGCGAGGTCCTTGCGGACGTAGCCCATGGCGATTGGTGCGTTGAGCGAGGGGCTGAAACCGCCGGAGGTGACTGTTCCCGCCTCGGTGCCGTCCTCCGCCATGATGGTGGTCAGCGCGCGAGCGGGTGCCCGCCCCTCGGGACGGATGCCAACGCGGCGCCGGACCACGCCGTTGGCGAGCTGATCGCGCATCACCTGCCCGCCCGGGAAGTCCCAGCCGATCTTTCGCCGCTTGCCGATCACCCATGTGAGGCCGGCCTCGATCGGGCTGGTCAATTCGTCGATATCGTTGCCATACAGGCAGAGTCCCGCTTCCAGCCGGAGCGAATCGCGGGCGCCCAGTCCGACCGGAACGACCTCCGGCTGCCGCAGAAGTTGCTCCGCCAGCGCCTCGGCCCCGGTGTTGGGCACGGAGATTTCGAAGCCATCCTCGCCGGTATAGCCGGACCGGGAAACCAGGCATTCGATGCCGCCCAGCGACACGGTCGCGACGCCCATGAACGGCAACGCGGCGGCTTCCGGCGACAGGCGTGCAACAACGGCGGCAGCGCTGGGTCCCTGGATCGCGAGCAGCGCCCGGTCTTCCCACAACTGCATCGTCACACCGATCGGCAGGTTCGCCGCGATATGGGTAAAATCGGTCTCCTTGCGGCTGGCGTTGACGACCAGAAACAGCGTGTTGGCATCAAGGCTCGCAACCATCAGGTCATCGATGATGCCACCCGCCTCGTTGGTGAGCAGTGTGTAACGCTGCCGCCCCGGCCGCAGGCCCAGGAGGTCTCCCGGTGTCAGGCGTTCCAGCGCGGCCGCCACGTCTGTTCCGGTCACGATGGCCTGCCCCATGTGCGACACGTCGAACATCCCTGCGGCCGATCGGGTGTGCAAGTGCTCTGCCATCACGCCGCCACGACAGCGGGATACGAGGTCGGCTGGGAAATGGTACTGCACCGGCATCTCGTAGCCGGCAAACGCGACCATTCTGGCCCCGAGTCGTCGGTGCCAGCCGTCCAGCGGAACCGTGTTCAGGGGCTTGGCCATGGGATGCCCTGGGTGGTCCGGCAATGTGTTTAGCGCCATGACAATCTCCGCGACCGGGCCAACCACCGACGAAATGTCGGCGGAACTGACCCCCCTCTGTCGCGGAACCTGAGAGATTCAGGGCGTTTGCCCTTTTCTCCGTCGGTGCGAGCCGCGCCTTCGCGCCACCCGGCTTTCCAGAGATCCCTAACCCGTCGCGGTCCTGTATGCCTGAGCGTTTCCGGGGGCCGGTTGCGCCTTCGGCGGCGGGGTCTTATCCGCTCTCTCCCGCGTCGGGTGCCCGGGACATAGGCAAGATGCCCCCTACGGGACCATATGCCAAGCGATTTGATCAATCCGCGTAGGTAATTCCCCAGACGTCCTTGCCGTCGGGCGGCGGTTCGCACCAAACCGGCACGGCATTGCAAGTCCGCACGTTCGGTTCGTGTCCCATCGCGCCGCGCAAGGCCCGGAAAAGCGCGCCATGCGCCACCACCAGCACCACCGGCGGCCGCCGAATCGCCCGATTGATCGCCCCCACCGCTCGGCGTGTCAGGTCCGGAAAGCTCTCGGCACCGGCCGGGGTCAGCGCACCGGCCACCCAGGCGGTGAACCATTCGGACATCGGCTGGCCCTCCTGAACACCGAACGCGACCTCGCGCAGTTCCTCATCGACCTCCACCGGCAGCCCCAGCAGTTTGGCCGCGATGTCCGCCGTCACCTTGGCGCGGGAGAGCGGCGACGAGACGATGCTGGTGATGCCACGGTTGCGCAGCAGCAGCGCGGCTGACCGGGCCTGCGCCAGCCCGGTCTCGTTGAGTGGGATATCGACGCTCCCCTGGGACAGGTTCTGCGCGTTCCAGTCGGTTTCGCCGTGCCGCAGGAACCAGAAGGCGATTGGAGTGACCCGGTCAGGAGCGTCGTTCATCGGTCAGGCCAGGCCTTCCTGCTGCATCACCCGCTTCACCGCCGGCCTCGCCATCATACGGTCCAGGTGGGCGGCACAGTTGGATGGAAGCGTCATGGCGAACCGCGTCGACCAGAGCTCCACGTAGAAAATCGCCGCATCAGCGATGGAGAACGGGCCTACCGCGTACTCCTTGCCGTCCAGCGCCTTGTCCAGCAGTTCGAAGCCCCTTGCGGCAATTTCCTTGCCCTTGGCCTTTACGGCCTCCTCATCCGCCGGATTGGGGGTGAAGTTGGCGGCGCGAAACTGGCGCGTGAAGCCCTGCATGTGGATGGTGGCGACGGCATAGTCCATGAGTTCGAAGACCTTCGCCTGAAGATCGATATTGTCCGGCAACAGGTTGGCGAAGGGATTGTTGCGCGCCAGCCAGTAGGCGATCGCAGGAAACTCGGTCAGGACCGACCCGTCGTCACGGGCCAGCGTCGGCACCTTCGACTTTGCGTTGATCGCGGTAAAGTCCGCCTTGTACTGGGCGCCCTCGCGCAGGTTCACCGCCTCGGCCTCATAGGGCTTGCCGATTTCCTCCAGCAGGACATGGATGCCGATCGAACAGGCGCCGGGTGCGTAATAGAGTTTCATGGTCGGTCCCCTTTCATTCGCTTTAGGTTCATCGCCACGCGCCAACCGCCGGCCTGTCCAGCCCGAGGTTCTCCCGCAGCGTCACGCCCTTATACTCGGTATGGAACAGCCCGCGACGCTGCAGTTCGGGGACAACGAGGCGGGAGAAATCCTCGTAGGCCCCCGGCACGTGCGAGGCCGCGATCACGAAGCCGTCGCAGGCACGGGTGGCGAACCACTCCTCCATGCCGTCAGCGACATCCTTGGGACTGCCAATGAAGCGCGGATGATCGTGGAAAGTGCCGCGCCGGGTGATGTTGATGAAATCGCGCGGTGACGGCAGCCGGTCGCCAAGTTCCCGGCGGATGCGGTCGCGCATCCCCTGCACGCCGGTCCAACTGTCGATCTGCTCCTGGGTGAAAGCCTGGTCGATTGGCTGCCTGGAGAAATCGAAGTTCAACACCTCGGACAGCAGCGACAGGCTGTCGATCTCCTTGGGCAGGCTATCGATGAGGGCGGCATGGTCCTCCGCCTCCGCCCGGGTCTCGGCGACCACCGGATAGACGCCGGCGCAGACAAAAACCTTCTCTGGGTCGCGACCTGCTTTGTCGACCTGGGTCTTGAAGGACGCGTAGTCCCGTTGCGCCTGCGCCAGTCCGTGATAGGCCACGAAAACGCACTCGGCCCAGCGCGCGGCGAAGCGTTGGCCGCGCCCGCTTTGTCCGGCCTGGATCAGAACCGGATGCCCCTGGGCCGAGCGGGGGACGGTGAAGGGGCCACGCGAGCGGAAGAACTCCCCCTCGTGGTCCAGCCGGCGGACTTTCTCCGGGTGCGCGAACAGTCCGATTTGCCGGTCGGCGACAATGGCGCCGTCGTCCCATGCATCCCAGTGCCCCATGACGACTTCCATGAACTCGTCGGCGCGGTCATAGCGGCGGTCATGTTCGCCGTGCGACGCATGGCCCATGTTCAGCGCTTCGCCGTCGTTCATCGAAGTCACGACGTTCCAGGCGGCGCGGCCGTCCGTCACCAGGTCCAGCGTGGCGAAAACGCGGGCGACATGGAACGGCTCGAAGTAGGTGGTCGAGAAAGTGGCACCAAGTCCGAGCCGTTCGGTCGCCATGCCCATCACTGTCAGGATCGTGATCGGGTCCATCTTTACGCAGCGAATGCCATTGGCCACCGTGTGGGCATGGTCGCCGCCGAACAGATCAGGCATCGCGAGCCGGTCGTCGAAGAAGCCGAGCTGAAATTTTCCCGCCTCCAGCGCTCGGCCGATGCGACGGTAATACTCGGCCGAGGTAAAATCCTGGCTGGCCCGAGGATGACGCCAGGATCCGACGAAATTGGTGCAGTTCTGCGCTTGCAGGAACCCGACCAGGGTCATCTGGCGCATGTCGCTGGTTCCTTGTCCGCTGTCGCGGATGATCTATACCGTCGTCGGTGATGCGGCGAAAGGGGTGGCGGCGCGCCGTCGAACCGCGCATCCAGAGGCGACGGGCTGATTTTCCCATCCCGCGGGCGCCAAGCGTGGCCCGAACGGAAGGTGCAAGACTTGCAACCAACGAAGTTCATCGAGCTGGTTTTGTCTTCGCCGTTCGTTGATGGCACATTGTATCGCGCCGGTCTTGGTGCCGACCGGGAAGACATTGAGGCTGCCAGTTTGTATCTGAAGTTGCCGGTTCGGGCACGGCCGCGAATTTCTCATCTGTTTGACCGGCGGTTCTATACCGAAACAAATCCCGATATCGCAGCCGCGGGCGTGGACCCGTTCATTCATTTCGTGGTCAACGGTTGCCCCGAGGCGCGATCGCCGCATCCACTGATCGATATACCATACATCGTCAAAGCCAATCCTTTTTTACTTCGTCAGCCATTCGGGACCGCTGAACTGTATGATGTACTGCACGATGATCACCAGAGCCCCAGTCCTTACTTCTCGCTCGAATACTGCAAGGGTCAAATATCGCAGTCCTCGCCGGACGTACCCGGGTTGCTGGAGCATTTTCTGAAAGTGGGCCTGCGGTCTGGATCACAGCCCAATGCTTTCCTCGATCTCCATTGGTACTATCGCCAGCTTGACGGCGCCCAAGACGTATGGTCCGGCCTCCGCCACTTCGTTCTGGTCGGCGACAGCCAGGGCCGTTCCTCGAGCCCGGCGTTCAGCGGCCGCCGCTACCGGGAGCTGTACCCGGATGTGGCCGCCGCCGGCACACCGCCGCTGCTGCATTATCTGACTGTCGGGATCGCCGAGGGGCGCGCGCCCGTTCCGGCCGTGGCCTCCCTCGATAACGGTCGGCGGAATATTTCGGCATCGATCGTTGCGGCTGATCGGGGTGAGGAAGGCGCCACCGCCACGCAAACGCCGGCGATCGAGTCCGGGAAGCAGGAGCAACTGGCTATGACTTTGTTCCGACTCCGGGCCGAAGATCTGCTGCTCCTGGCTGCTCGCCATCCCGTGGATTTCACTTTCACTGGGACGCCCGAACTGTCGGTCGTGATGATCCTGGGAGCGGATGTTGCTCTCGCCGTTCAAACTCTGAGTTCGCTGCGGCAAAGCTTTCCTGGCCGGGTCGAGCTTCTCCTGGTCGACACCACTCCGATCCGGCAGGGTCGTTTCATTGATCGCTATATGCGTGGCGCGCACGTGCTACGGCTCGACAGCGACGTTGATCTGGTCAATGCCGCCAATGCCGCGATTGCCTGCGCCACGGCGAGCGCGGTTCTGCTCCTTGGCAGCGAGGTCGAACTTGCACCCGCCGCTATTTCTCTCGCTCTGAGCAGGCTTTTCTCCGATCCGGCAATCGGCGCTGTCGGGGGCAAACTCATTCGCGCAAATGGCCGACTGCTGGCGGCGGGAGGGATTATCGGCGCGGATGGGAGCACCCGGGGCTATATGCAGGACGCTTCTCCGCACGCACCTGAAGCCAATTTCGTGCGCGACGTCGATTTTTGCTCCGGCGCATTCTTGCTGGTCCGCGCTGACCTGCTGAAATACCCCGACGGAGGGAGGGAGGATTTCACACTATGTGTCCGCATTGCACGCGCGGGGTTCCGCATCGTTTATGACCCGTCGGTTGTGGTGTACGTGTACGGCACGGCGCGCGACGTGCCGGCACGCGATGCGGACCATGGGGCGACCGTCTTCGCACGCTCCCGATCCGAAGCACGTCGCGTCCTGTTCATCGAGGATCAGATGCCGCTTCGGATGCTCGGGTCCGGCTTTGTTCGTTCCAATGATTTGCTCAGGACAATGGCCGGACTTGGACTGCTGGTGACAGTGTTCCCCTTGCTGGCAAATCGTCTCGATGCCGCCGCGATCCATGCGGATATGCCCGATACGGTCGAAGCGATGCACGACCGTTCGCTCAATGATCTGGCAGCCTTCCTCCAGGATCGAGACGGATATTACGATACGATCTGGATAGCCAGGACACACAATCTGGATCGGGCAGGTCCAGTCCTGGCACGTCATCTCCTGGGCAAAGCGAAGCAGCCGCGGATCATTTTGGACACCGAGGCTATCGCGTCGTTACGTGAGGCGGGCCGCGCACGCGTGAACGGAAAGCTGTTTGATCTGGACGCCGCGCTGGCCGCCGAGTTTCAGGGCGCGTCGCTCAGCCACCACATGATCGCGGTGACGGAGGATGAGGCCAGCCAGCTACGCGGGCTCGGTTTCGGCAGCGTATCCGTAATCGGGCACGTCCGCGATTTAGCGCTGGGAGAGCGTGGCTTCTCAGACCGTAGTGGTCTGCTGTTCCTTGGCGCGATCCACGAGGTCAGCAGCCCGAACTTCGATAGCATCTGCTGGTTCCTCGATGCCGTCCTTCCCCGCGTCGAAGCCGAGCTCAGCTTTGAAACTCGACTTACCATTGCCGGCTATGTTGCCGACGATGTCGTCCCGCCGCCCTTCGGCGATCACCCTCGTATCACGTTCCGACGCGACGTGATGGACACGACAGCCCTGTACAACACGCATCGGGTATTTGTTGCCCCCACGCGCTTCGCCGCCGGAGCCCCATACAAACTTTACGAAGCCGCCTCGTGTGGTCTCCCCATCGTCGCGAGCGAATTGCTACGACGGCAGGTGGGATGGGAAAACGGACGGGATATTCTTTCGGCGGACGTATCAGATCCAGACCACTTCGCGAACCAGATCATCAGACTATACCGCGATCAGGAACTGTGGCACCGGCTTCGCGGCAATGCCGCCGCCCGGCTGGCAAATGAAAATTCTCCAGCGCGATACGTCACTGCCCTGGAGGCGGTATTGTAAAGCCTGGTGCGGCTCGACCCAGGCGACGGATCGGTCCATGCTGCCCGCCGAACGAAAAGCAGGAGACGCGGCAATGCAACGTGGTGACAGGCTCATCGGCAAAGTGGCGATCGTGACCGGCGGGGCCTCCGGCATCGGCGCGGAGACGGCGCGGGTGTTCGCGCATCACGGCGCCTCGGTCGTGCTGTGCGACGTTCAGGACGAACTCGGCGAGACGGTGGCGCGTGAGATCACGGATGCCGGGGGTGTCGCCGAATATCGCCGGCTCGATGTCTGCTCCGAGGCGGAGTGGCTCGCGCTGGTCGCAGCCACCGAGAAAAAATACGGCAAGATCAACGTTCTCGGCAACATCGCCGGCATTTCGGGCCGCCCCGCCGGCATGACCGTTCAGACCGGCAACATCGCCGGTTCGGCCTTGGCGGACCAGACCCTGGAAAGCTGGAACCGCATCATGGAGGTGAACGCAACCGGCGTGTTCCTCGGCACACGTAGCGTGATCGTTCCGATGCAGCGAGCCGGCGGCGGTTCGGTGATCAACATCTCCTCGATTTGCGGCATCGTCGGCTCGTTCGCCAACGCCGCCTATCACGCATCGAAAGGCGCAGTGCGCATCTTCTCCAAATCCGCCGCCATCCAGTATGCCAAGGACCAGATCAGAGTGAATTCGGTCCATCCCGGCTTCGTCGATACGCCCATGGCACGGCCCGGTTTAGTCGGAAACGAAAGCGGCAAGGCCCGCATGGAGGCCACGCCGCTCGGCCGGTTCGGCAAACCAATCGACATCGCAATGGGTTGCCTCTATCTGGCGTCCGACGAAGCGGCGTGGGTGACCGGCACCGAGCTCGTCATCGATGGCGGCCTGACAGCGAACTGAGTTCCCGACGCATTGCCATCTTGACGGATCGCTATGTTGACGGCCAGTTTCCGGCAACGGGGCGTGTAGCACGCGCCCAGCCGGGAGAATGCACATGTCCAAGGGTCTGGGTATCAAACGACGGCGGCTGATTGCTGGCGGCGCGGCTGTCGGTCTCGCTCGCCCCTTTATCGCCCGTGCCGACGCCAATACTGTCAAGATCGGCATGCAGAGCATCTTCTCCGGCGCCATCGCGCTGCTCGGCACGTCATCGCGCAATGCCGTAACGATGGAGGTCGAGCGCATCAACGCGGCGGGCGGCCTTGCCGGGCGGCCGATCGAGATGGTGATCCGGGATTCGAAGGGTCAGCCTCAGGAAGCGGCACGGGTAGCGCGCGAGCTGGTCAACACCGATGGCTGCGAAATCCTGTTCGACTCCGAAGCGTCTTCCGGCGCCTTCGCGGTGCAGGAGGTAGTGCGCGACCTCGGCGTGCTGTGCATTCATAGCGCGAGCGAAACATCGGCCCTCACCGCCGACCCGAAGCTGCGGGTTCCGACCGCCTTCCGCGGCGCGCGCCAGGGCGTGCACGACAGCATCACCGCCGGCAGCTACGCATCCAAGGTAGCCGACGCGAAAAAGCTCACCCGCTGGGCGACCTGTTCCCCTGACTACGCCTATGGCCGCGACACCACCGCGCAGTTCCTGTCATACCTGAAGCACTTCAAGCCAGACATCGAGGTGATAACCGACGCATGGCCGAAACTGGGCCAGCCTGACTTCACCGAAGTCATAACGAAAATTCTTCAGGCCAAGCCGCAGGCACTTTATACCACTCTGTACGCCGGTGACTTGTCTGCCTTTATCAACCAGGGCAACATCTACGCCTTGTTCGGCCAAATCTCGGTCTTCTCCCCCAATATCGCCGACTACCCGGTGCTGACGGCGGTGAAGTCGTTGCCGACTGGCATCTATTCCGGCGCCCGCTATCTCACTACGTTTCCCGCCACGCCGCAGAACAAGGCTTGGGGTGACGCGTATTTCGCGCGCTATCACGACTACCCGACCAACTGGTCGTGGCAAGCGGCGACCTGCATGCAATTCCTCGAAGCCGCGGCGAAGAAAGCCGGCTCGCTGGACAGCAAGAAGATGGCGGACGCCCTGCGTGGCCTCACTATCGACAGCCCGTTCGGAATGCAAGGTAAGATCACCATGCGCGAGGATCAGACGATCGTGGACTACGCAATCGGCTGGGGCACGTCGATCTCACAGCCGCCCTACGTGACCAACCTTGAGCCAGCCGACTGGGGCCAGATCTTCGAACTCGAAACGGAATGGAAGAAGTCGAAGAACTACATCTGAGCCGGTCCCGCCATGGACCTCGATGCGCTACTTGGCTGTGCGACCACAACGTCCTGTCTGGTGACGCAGACCACGAGCGGACTGATCGTCGGCATGCTGCTGTTCCTGGTGGCCGCGGGACTGACGCTGATCTTTGGCGTGCTGAAAATTGTTAATTTCGCTCACGGCACGTTCTACATGCTGGGCGCCTATCTCGCTCTGACCGTTACCGCCGCAACCGGCAGCTATGCGCTCGGAGTGTTGGCGGGCGCCGCGGGAATGGCTGTGTTCGGTATCGCTTTCGAGCGGTTTGCCATCGCTCGTGTTTATGGCAGCGACGTGCTGATGCAGTTGCTGGTCTGTTACGCGGTCGTGCTGATATTCGATGACGTCGTGAAGCTGATCTGGGGCGCTGATTTTCTGGCAATGGGGATGCCCCCTGCCTTCCAGATTCCACCGTTCTTTATCGGCGGCGGCGTGGTGCCGCCATTTTATCTAGTGCTGATCGGCATTGCCTTCGCCATTGCCGCGGCGCTGGGCCTCGTCCTCTCGGGAACCCGGCTCGGCAAGACCATCCGCGCGGCGGCACAAAATCCCGATATGGTTTCGGCACTCGGCATCAATACCGATCTGCTCTATGGGCTGGTGTTCGCGGTGGGCGGTGGACTGGCGGGACTGGCCGGCGGACTGGCGGCTCCGGTGCGCTCGCTCACCCCGGGGATGGGCTTCTCCATCCTGATCGAGAGCTTCATCGTTACTGTCATCGGCGGCATGGGCTCGATCGCCGGCGCGCTGATCGCCGCGATAGCATTAGGCCTGCTGCGCAGTTTTGGCACCATTGGCTTCCCGACCCTGACCGAAGAACTGATGTATGCCTTCATGATCGTTATTCTGGTCGTGCGGCCTAGCGGCCTGTTCGGGCGCGAGGTGGTCTGATGCGCCCCTCCCTCGCGCGCGACGTGGCATTCGCGGTGGCCGTGCTCGCGGCACTGCTGCTTATCCACGCACTGCTTCCCAGCAAGGGCTTTGCCGACTTTGTCATCCGCTGCTCCTCGATGGCGCTGTTCGCAACCTCACTGAACATGCTGGTCGGCTATACCGGATTGGTGTCGTTCGGCCACGGCATGTTCTTTGGCCTCGGAGCCTATTCCTTCGCTTTGTTGATGCAACGCACCGACATGCTGATGCCGGTGGCTTTCGTCGCCACACTGCTGCTGACGGCCGTGGTTGCAACTTCCATCGGGGCGATCTGCATCCGCCTCAAGACAATCTATTTCGCCTTCGTTACGCTTGCAATGCAGATGCTGATGCACAGCATTGTCATCTCCGCCGTCTCACTGACCGGCGGCGACCAGGGGCTTCAGGGTGGCATCCCCCGCCGAGCCTTCTGGGGTATCGATCTTGGGCAGCAATCAACGCTTTACGTGGTCAGTAGCGTCGCCCTGGTGCTTGGTCTGTTGCTGATGCATCATATCGCTGCCACCCCGTTCGGCACCAGCCTGCGCATGATCCGCGATAATGAGACCCGCGCGGGGTTCCTGGGGATCGGCGTGTGGCGCGTGAAACTCACCGCTTTCGTTCTGGCTGCTTTGTTCGCTTCGACGGGCGGCATGGTGATGAGTTTATTCGTTTCAGGATCATATCCCGAACTGATCAACTGGCCGCTGTCGGGGCAAGCGATCTTCGCCATCATGATGGGTGGCATCGGGACCTTCCTGGGACCGACTGTCGGCACGATATTGCTGCTGGCGCTCAACGACTTTGTCACCCGCCAAACCGAGTATTATGGGCTCGCACTGGGCCTTATCATCCTTGTTTTCGCACTGGGGCTGCGACGCGGTTTGCTTGACCTGTTGATGAGAGTTGGTCTTTTGATCCGGCGCAGGGCCGCGTGATGCTGCGCGTGCAGGGCCTGACCAAACGTTTCGGTGGTGTCGCGGCGATCAGTGATGTAACACTTCGGTTTGAATCCGGATCGTTAACCGCGATCATCGGCCCCAATGGCGCCGGCAAGAGTACGTTCTTCAACCTCATCTCGGGCGCGCTCGCCCCGGATGCCGGAAGCATTGTTCTGGACGAGGTGGACATCACGCACGAGAAGAGGGCGAGGATCGTGCGGCGCGGCATCGGCCGAGCGTTTCAGGTAACGAGTATCTTTCCGACCATGACGGTGGCCGAAAATCTGATGGCCGCGGTCTGCGCGCATCGTGGTCAATGGACCTGGCTTGGCCGCCGCTTTCCGCCGTACGGCACTCGCACCCGGGCACTTGAAGTGGCCGACCTGCTTGGCCTTGCCGATCAGGCGGACGTGCTTTCGGCTAATTTGTCGCATGGCGATCAGAAGCTGCTGGATATCGCACTCGCTCTGGCCCTGGAGCCGCGCGTGCTGCTGCTGGACGAGCCGACCGCCGGCATGGGGCCCGAGGAGCGGACCCGCATGATGGAGCGCGTGCATGCGTTATGGGAGCGGCAGGGCCTGACACTCGTTTTCATCGAGCACGACATGGACATCGTATTCCGAGTTGCCGATTCGATTCGGGTGCTGTGCTATGGCCGCGTGCTGGCTGAAGGCACTTCGGAGCAGATTCGCAACGATCCGAAGGTAATCGAGGCCTATCTGGGCACACCTGAGGAGGATGCCGCATGAGCGCCGCTCCACTCCTCGAAGTCGAGGGGATCGATGCTTTTTATGGCGCCAGTCAGATACTATTCGGGGTCGGTCTGACGCTGTATGAGGGCCAGACGGTGGCGTTGCTGGGACGCAATGGTGCCGGAAAAAGCACCACGATGAAATCAATCGCCGGGATACTGCCTCCGAGAACTGGGTATGTGCGCATGCGCGGTCAGGACGTGACCGGCCGACGTCCGCATGTGGCCGCCCGAGCGGGCCTTGCCTATGTGCCGGAGAATCGTCAGGTCTTTCCGGATCACAGCGTGCAGGACAATCTGCTGATCGCGGCGAAGCGCGGTCCGGATGGCCAGGACCACTGGACGATCGATCGCATCTGGACCGTGTTTCCGTTACTCGAGCGGTTGCGGACGCGCACGGCGGGACGACTTTCGGGCGGCGAGCAGCAACTGCTCGCGATTGCCAGGGCGTTGATGGGCAATCCGGTCGTGCTGCTGCTCGACGAACCAAGCGAGGGCCTGGCGCCAATCATCGTGGCGCAGATTGGTGGCTTGCTGCGCGACCTGAGGGCGCAGGGTGCAACGGTCCTGCTGGCCGAGCAGAACATGCATTTCTGCTTGGGTATCGCGAGTGATTCGGTGGTGATCGACCGCGGACACATCGTCTACCGTGCAACTATCTCCGAACTACGTGGCAACGAGGACGTGCGTCGGCGCTACCTGGCGATGTAATTCCTACGGCATGAAACTAATGCGTGACGGTTGATCCGGGTGGCACGGTGATTGTGGTGTTGCCGGCTGGCGGCCGGGGACTGCTGCTGCTGAACGAGAGGCATCCACTCAGAGCGAACGCCAACAACAGGACGATCGGGATCAGGCGCATTTGGAGTTTCCTTCAAGGGATGAACGCGACGATGCCATCCCCGCGTAGCAGAACAATCGCCGCCGACGAAGCACGAAATCAGGTTTGCGCGAACTTATTTGTGGTGCCCTGCGGTCAGTCGGAGGAGGAACGCCCCGCCGACACAAAACGCTTCAGCGAGTTCCGCTGATACCCAGCCGCACACGTCAAACCCGGACTGCCTCCCTCGAAGTCAGCTCCATGGGCCAAGTTTCATAAGGAACGAATTTGTGGCTTCCGGGATCGTTGAACCATAGTGTATCGTTTCCCGATAGCGGAGACAATCCTTCGCGCGCCAGTTGACCTTTGACCAATTTGAATGTTCCGGTCGTGGGAATAACGTGGCAAAGGCGGATGAACAACGGACGGGCATAGCCCGGAAGGTTTGCCGCCAAATGCGCCTTCAGCTCCGCGAAGCTGAAACTATCGTCGGTGCTGATTGCCGCCATGCCGGCACGGCCTTCCATCCCCTCGACCATCACGCCATAGACCACGGCGTCTGTCACGCCGCGGCAGGCGCTCACCACCGCGGCGACTTCCGCGGTGGAGACATTTTCTCCCTTCCAACGAAACGTATCGCCGATTCGATCGACGAAATAGTAATAACCTGCTCGGTCCTTTCGCATCAGATCGCCGGTCCGGAACCAACGATCCCCGGCAACAAACACATCGTGCAATACCTTGCGCGCGGAGGCCTCCCGGTCCGTGTAGCCATCAAAGTCCTTCGCCGGCGAACCACCAACGGTAACGATCGGGCTAATCGCCTCGCCGGGTTCATCCTCGGCACACCGGATGCACAGCCCCGCGGCATCACGCAGCGGCTCATTAGTTTCGATATCGGTCCGGATAAGCGCCACGGGAAATCGGTGCGCGAGGAAGCTTGGAATACGGCCAATCGCCCCGGGCTTTCCCTCAGCGTTATACAGCGATACCTGACCTTCGGTGGCGGCATAGAACTCCAGGATACGCGGGATATCAAAGCAATTCTGAAACTGCTTCCAGACGTCGCCACGTAGACCATTCCCGCAGCAGAGCCGGAGCTTGTGCGCCGCCTCCTGGGGGTGCGGTGAACTTCTTGCCAGATACCGGCAGAGCTCTCCGATATACAGAAAAATCGTGCAGTCTCCATCTACGACATCGTCCCAGAAGCGACTGGCTGAGAAGCGCGGGCGTATCAAAACTGATCCGCCCCGGGTCAGCATCGAACCAATTGCAACTACGCCGCCGGTACTGTGGTACATCGGCAAGCAATTGAACAGCCGATCGTTGGGCTGAACGTCCATCATTCCCGCGAACCAGGTGCTCCATTCGAGGACCCGGTCGTGAGTCACGTTGGCCGCCTTCGAGGCACCAGTCGTTCCAGATGTGTAGATCAGCAGGGCGCGGTCTCGGCGGGTCGGTCGCCTCACATTCGGAATGGCAAGTGAACCGCTCTGGCTTGCGATATATCGGTCGATACGCGGCAGGTCCTCTCTTTCGTTGCTTCCATGCGCCCAAAGAGATATGCCGCCTGGCAGCCGAGAATGGATCGCGGCGACATTTCCCAGCAACGAGCCAGCAACAATGACATGGCTGGCTCCGGCAATGCGAATACCGTGCGCGAGCGCATCCCCGACCAGGCTTGTGTTGATCAGTGCGGCGACACAACCGACATGAGTTATTCCAAGCCAAATGGCAACGAAATCCGCACAATTTGGCATGAGAAGGCAGACGACGTCATCGGGCCTGGTGCGTTGCTCCACTGCCCATCCTGCATAGCGTGCGGAACGCTCTACTAGCTCGCCGTAGGTTAATTGCTCAGTTTCGTCTATTAGCGCCGGCGCGTCGCTATGCGTTCGCGCCACCTCATCGATTACCGACAACAGCGTCGAGTGCCCGCTGTCGTCGGATTTCTTCTTGTACTCTAGCGCGCGCACCCAGGAGTTCAACGCATCGCGAGAGGTCATCGGAGTTCCTGTTGGAGCAAATTCTGGACGGAACCGAGGCGCCCAATCGTTCCGTTGACGCCTCGTTCAGTCGATGCAGATCAGGCGGTCAGCTTCGGAACGCACGTGGTCAGAATATCCTTGAACGCCTCCCAAAGGGGCAGGACCCGGTCGTCGGGCTTCATGTGCCGGCTGAGCGCGCCGTGGCCCTGGTCCGGGTCGCTGTCGAAACGTATATGCTCCCGGAGGAAGTGCTCAAATGACCGCAACAAAGGATTGTTCCAATCCTTGAATGTGAGGATTGCTTTGAACACGCTCTCGAGGCCACCGTCTTCGTAGCTCGTGATGCTCAAGGCGCGAGGTAGGTCGTCGATCTTTCGGACGCGGGCCAGATAAGCCTCGCCGACCGAGTTAAAATACTCCGCCGTCGTCTGATCAACGGGAAATAGTCCCAGCGTCCGCCGCATATACTCGTCGTGGTTCATTTTCTCGCCGATGGTTGCCACACCCGGCCAGGGTGACAGATTATCGGTGTGGCATTCCTCACGCTCGAGATGCTTCAGCTTATCATCGTCTGGATAGAGAGCGCGGGCGATTTTCAGGTTCTCCCGAAACTGAATCGAAAAATAATAGTATGCCCACGCCACGGAGATCATGTCCTGGCCCGTCAGGGCTGACCAGTCCATGTCACAGATCTCGTCAATGGCTCTGTGGTATTGGAGGCGTTCGGTTACTTCCATGGCGCAGAATTTCCCTAAATAAAGAGAGTGCTGTATTTCCGTGTAGGCACTCGGGCTTCGGTAAGAACGCAAGGAGTTCCGGTCTCTTCAAGGTTTGGCCAATTCTCGATCCCCCTGTTGCCCGATGTGGATCGAACTCGCGAGAACCCGCGAAACTATTTAGCGATCGAGCCAGCGACTGGATGTCCTCTGGCATTGTCCAGCCATTTGTGACGCACATCCGAATGACATTACGGCTGCCGAAGACAGTGCCGGATACCCAGGCGGAACCGGAGGCTACGATTTCTCGTACGATCGAGGGGACATCCGGAAAACCCGGCGGCGGTTCGGCGCAGAGGACCGCCAGCGGGGAGTTGTTGGCGATTGTCCAACCCATCACGGTTAATTCCTGCCGCAACAGACCGATCAGCCCAATGGAACGCTCCACATGTTCGGCGTAGCCTCGCCAACCCGCGGCAGCGAGCGACAGAAAGAGGCGCAATCCGAGGAAACGGCGCGACCATTGCACCGTCGTGACATAGGGGTCGAGATGCTGAACGTTAGACGGCATATAGTTCGTTGAAACGTGAAACGCGTCGGATAGAAGGCCGGCGTCGCGCGTAATGAACATGCCGCAGGACATTGTGGTCGCGAACCACTTGTGCCCGTCCATCGTGATCGAGTTCAGCGGCTTCGATGCCCGTGAGCGCCCCACACAACCTATCCGAGGCGATGAGGGCGCCACCCCACGCGGCATCGACGTGAAACCAGGCACGGGAGTCTCGGGCGATTTCAGCACACTCCGTCAGCGGATCAATCATGCCCGCCCCTGTCGTCCCCGCGGTAGCAACGACCATGACAGGAACTCGACCGCTTGCCCGGTCCGCCGCGATCGCTTCCACCAGACAGGACACGTCCATTCGTCCAGTCCGGTCCACGTCGACGAGGCGCACCGATGCCCGGCCGATACCCGACTGATGTGCGATTTTGTGCCAGGCCAGATGCGCGTCCTGGGAGACATATATCGTGGGTGCACCAGCGAAGGCCGTCACGCCATCAGTCCCGAAGTGGGGACTCGCGTTGGTCAAAGCACAGGTCAGGGCAGTGAAATTTGCCTCAGTGCCACCCGACGTGAAATGACCGGCCGATCCGGTTGGAAGTCCCGCTCGTTGCGCAATCATCCTGATGACATGCGCTTCCATTTCAACAGCGATCGGCGAAGTTGTCGAAGTCGCAAGTTGCGGATTGAATGCCGACACAATCCTCTCGGCGCATTCGGCGGGGAACGAGGGGGAGGGATTAAACAGCCCGAAATACCGCGGGTGCGTGAGATGGACGACACCACCCTCCAGCGCCTCGATCGCCCAGGGTAACAATTCATCAAGCCCGCGGGGAGACCCAAAATCGAAGTCCCGCAGCTCCAGTTTGAAAGCCTCAACATCAATGGTCGGGTTGACGGGCCCCTCGGGAATTCGCTGCAGCGCCTCACTCAGCGCCACCGTAAGGAAGTCGTCCCATTTCTCACGCTCGTCCGGGCCATAGAACAGCGAAGGCACAGGCTTGGTTTGTACGGCTATGGCGTTCATCGGTTGAGGGCCCCCGCCATTTGTTCAGCGGGCCAAGATTTGAAGTGGTTCCCTTGAGCGATGCAGGCCAACCAGTTCGCATAGAGCCGTGCTGCCGGAACGTGCCACGCGTTCGGATGGGCCTTGTGCTTTACCAGTGCGAACACCGCATCGAACACTGCCGGATCACGACCGCCCGACAACGCCTTGCAGCGCAAGAAATCGAGCCCAGCCTCCGTCTCGGACGGGAAATAGTTTTTCGGAGACGCCGGATACTCGTCTTTTTCACCGCTGAAATATCGGCGGATATCCCGCTTGTATTCTCGCAGAAGCGTGTCGCCATCATACTCCGGGTGGCCCTGAAAAAACACGAACGGAGCGGTCCCCTCCTTCATGAAGATATCGACAGAGGCTTCGGCCGAAGCGGACAGAACCTCGTAGCCGTTCGCGATAAGCGCTTCCACACTGATACCATTATAGCGGGAATGCGGTGTGAGCCACCGGGAGGGAAGCCCGGTCATCAGCATGTGATCTTCCGCAACGATGTTGCACTCAAACAGACCCGATAACTTCTGAGGCAAGGGCGAGCGAGCCATTCCGTCGAGATGGAGAACCGCGGCATGAGCCGCGAGACAGGACCAGATCGTCGGGATACCGCGATCCTCGGCGTAGTCGACCAACCTGGTTAGACTTCCCCAGATCGGTTCGTCCTGGAGTGCCACCGCCTGAGGTTCCGCTCCCGTTACAATCAGCCCGTCCAAATGCGTGTCATAGAGCTCTGCTATGTCGGCGTAAGGCTCATCGGCGTCTCCGGCTGGACGCTGGCCGCGCGGTATTTCCGGGCAGGTGAAGAACTTGACCTGAAGTTCGATGCCATCTGACGCCGCCGCGGTTAGCACCTTCAGAAATTGCGCTTCCGCCGATTTCAGTGCTCGGTCTGAGGAATTATTGACAAATCCGATGACCAACGGCCTGTCGGACCCGAGATCATGCGCCACAGGTGGCCAGCGACCAAATCGGTTCATGATTGCACCTGAGGAAACAATTGCCTCGCGCGATCGCAGGCGGCCAGTTCCAGGCCGTTCGCCGCAGCCTGCAACGCCTGGTCCACGTCAGCGATAATATCGTCGGCGTGCTCGATCCCGATGCTCAATCTAATCGTTGCTGGCGTTACACCAGCCTTGCGTTGCTCCTCGGACGACATCTGCCGATGCGTCGTCGAGGCCGGATGACACGCCAGCGACTTAGAGTCGCCGAGATTAACCACACGCTTGATGAGTTTCAGAGCATCGTAGAACCTGACTCCGCCCTCGAAGCCACCCTTCACCCCAAAAGTCATCAGTGAGCAAGCGCGCCCGCCCAGATATTTCCGCACCAGCGGATGGTAGGGATTATCTTCGAACCCAGCGTAGTTTATCCACTCGACCCGCACGTCGTTTCGTAGGAACTCCGCGATACACTTAGCGTTTTCCACGTGACGGTCGACCCGGAGCGCGACCGTCTCGATGCCTTGCAACAGCATGAAGGCATTGAACGGAGACAAGGCCGCTCCGGTTGTGCGCAGGTAGACGCTGCGGCAGCGAGCTACGTAAGCAGTCGGACCGAAACGGTCTGTGTAAACGAGCCCGTGGTACGACGGGTCCGGTTGATTGAACATCGGAAAGCGCTGAGCGTGGTCAGCCCACGGAAACTTTCCGCTGTCAACGATGGCGCCGCCAATGGTTGTCCCGTGGCCGCCCATGAACTTGGTAAGCGAGTGGACTACGATGTCGGCGCCGTGCTCGATCGGACGCAGCAGGATGGGGGTGGCGACCGTGTTATCGACGATCAGCGGTATCCCATGTCTGTGGGCCACAACCGCGAGCTCGGCAATATCGGCGATGTTGCCAGCAGGGTTGCCGACGCTCTCGCAGTAAAGCGCCCGCGTATTGTCGTCGATAAGCCGCTCCAGATCCGACGGATCGTCACTTTCCGCGAATTTAACTGTAATCCCGATGTTCGGCAGGAAATGCGCGAACATGGAATGTGTCGTGCCGTAGAGCTGCGGGACCGAAACTATATTTCGTCCCGGCTCGGTAAGATTTGACACGGCATAGTAGATCGCTGTCTGGCCGGAGCTTACACAAAGCGCTTCCATGCCGCCTTCGAGGGCGGCGACGCGACGTTCCAGAACAGCATTCGTTGGGTTACTGATCCGGCTGTAACGAAAGCCCTCTGCCTCCAGATCGAAGAGAGCGGCGGCGTGCTCTGCACTATCGAAACCATATGCTACTGTCTGATAGATGGGCACCGCGATTGCCCGCGTTGCCGGATCCATGTCGAAGCCAGCGTGAAGGGCGAGGGTCTCGTTACGCATTTGGATTAAACACCAGTTTCTGTGTGATCGCCGCCTCCGTGACCTCGCGCTCTGTCCAAGGACGTCGTCGGGTCCGATCGTCGGATTATCGTTAAAGGTGTCGGCAACCGCAATTCATCCGAAAAACTCGAGCAGGCTTCCCTCTTTCTGATACTAACTGCCGGGAGAGGTAGAACCCTGTAAAAGAGGCGAAACCGCCCCCCACGCATGGCCAGGGGGCCCGTGGCGGCGACCGGGGTCAAACAGTATGGGCGTAGCGATGGCACACTATGTGATCCCCGGCCGGCCAAACGATCCCGCGCTTGCGAGCACCCAGCCCCCACCGACGGCCGGCGCATTCCCCGGCGGCGGCGCGATCGACGTGCACTCGCATTTTTACCCAGGGCGGTACGTATCCCTGCTCCGATCACGAGACACGGTTCCGCGCATCGTTGAGCGTGACGGGCTCGATCGGCTGTTGATTTTGCGCGGGGAGGACGCGGATGCCAGCACCTCGGGCGGCCGGCCCATCGGCAGCGAATACTGGGATGCCGCCCGCAAGCTCGCATTCATGGATCGCCACGGCATCGCCCTGTCGGTGGTGAGCCCAGCCAACCCCTGGCTCGATTTCCTCCCGGGGGCCGAAGCTGGCGAGATCAATCGGGACGTCGAGGCTTTTTGCAGGGTGCGGAAATTCGCCCGAAAACGGCGGCGTTTCGGCCTCGTTGTCGGGTCAAGAGGCGCTTTCGGGCGGGATTTTCGCCATCCAGAGCGGGAATCCGCTGTTTGAGGGGTGATCGGCGTCCAAAAAGTTCCCGTGCCGATTGACACCCTTGCTCCTCGGCAAAAGATCGAAACTACCCTCGGTTGAAGACTGTCAGCGGAAGCCGGTCGGCGCCGTCATCTCCGGAATGATCGCGATCACCGGAATGCATGATCGAGATCGAACGGATTGGATGATCGCGATCAAACGGAATCGGTGATCACAATCGTCCGGAATTCCGCCATCTACACCGGACGCGTTCCCATTCGCCCGATACTCGAGGCAGCCAAGGCCTGGTTGCCGCGTCGTCGGCTGAGTGAAGTCGGTTTGTTTGGATGCAGAGCTTTGGGGTAATCGTGCGCGCCGGGGCGGTCCAGACCGACATCGAGCG
Organism: uncultured Alphaproteobacteria bacterium; assembly: GCA_963758415.1. GTDB lineage: Bacteria > Pseudomonadota > Alphaproteobacteria > Acetobacterales > Acetobacteraceae > Rhodopila. The sequence continues at coordinate 116,867 of CAVWVL010000007.1, forward strand.
AGTGCTCCGATGCGATGTGAACCGCATCGGGGCATTCGTCGCAGGTGCCGATCGCAGAAGGGGTAAGTCTTCGCACCGGCTATTGCGAATGTTGGTAAGCGAGGTTCGCACCCCTCGCGTCCGCTGCATCAACATGACCGATGATTGATCAACTCGTTACCCATGCCGACAAATCGAGGATGCCCTGCTTCTGGGCCACATCCTCTGAAGCATTCACACCGGGAATTTGCTTTGGCGGCCGCGACAGCGGCGGAATGGCTTAATGCTCAACCGCGCGATCTCATCGCACTCAAAGCTTGATCGTTCCGAACAATTTCATGCGTTGCCAAAATGCGCTTTTCGGAGAAAACCACTTGGCACCAAAGATATCGTCGAGAGCGATGTCGAAAGCAGCAAGCCGCCTGCAACAAGAAAGTTCGTGAACGCGCTCCGTGTTTTCGATCCCCAGGCTAGATCGACGAGGACCGTTATGTCTGATAGATCCCCGTTCGGAACGGCAACGTCGCACCGTCTGCTCCACCGCGCGGGTCGCCGAGCAGATCGGCGCTGCGATCGGCCGCGAATTCGAACACGAGCTGCTTGCCGCGGTCGCGCCAATGCCGCAGGCTCAACTCGATGATTCGCTCCAGCGGTTGACGGAGTCGGGGCTGGCGGTCCGGCGTGGCACGCCGCCGGATGCCATCAACAATTTCAAGCCGCTTTGCTGGGTCGGGAGAATACCATGCCCGTATTGGGGGATAATTTTCGCGCCCATTTCACTTGGCCAGGCACTTATCCAGTGAGGCGAACCCGCCGGTGGAATTGCCGCCTTCAGGGTGCCCTGACATTTTGGGACGATAGCGGCGGCAAGCTTCACCGTCCGACAGTGAACGCGTATTTGCCCGAAGCGATGGCGCAAACCGGCGACGTGGACAATGCCCTGCGCCTGATCGACAAGCAGATTGTTCAAATCGAACGCCCGGGTGGGAGGAACGTTATTTCTACGCCGAGCTCCTGCGCCTCGATGGCTGGATGCTCTCGCTCAAGGGCAACCTTGAGGGTGCCGAACGCAGCTATCTCTCCTCGCTCGGCTGGGCACGCCCGCCAGCAGGCGAAAACGTGGGAGCCGCGCACCTCGACTAGCCTCGCGCTGCTCTGGCAGAGCCAAGGCAAACGCCAGGACGCGTACGAATTGCTCGCTCGGATTTACGACTGGTTCACTGAAGACTTTGACACCAAGGATTTACTGGAGGCGAAGGCGCTGCTTACTGAGCTGGAGTAGGCGACGCGCAGTTCTCTGTTCAAGGAGCTTAGGTTGAGACGCGGTGCGAAGAGCGTCTCCTAGTGGTGCTGCCGGATCGGTGAGGATGGTGTGAGGATAAGCGCTGTTGATAGAACGGCGTGACGGCCAAGCCCATAACGAACCGTCCTGTGCTCCTGTTCCCGAAAGGGTCTACGGCAGCCCGTTGCACTCTCACCAGCGTCGGCCCGCGGTTCCCAATCCATCATCTATCCGGCTTATGCTCGAAGATGTAGCATCGTCCCCAACGACGAGTGCTGCAGCAATTCCCACCGCCTGTTGGCAATGTCGGCGAATTGTCAGTCGGGACCAAGTGGGTGGCGCTTTCCCGGTCATCGGCAAGGCCACCGCCTCTACGCGAGGTGTCGCGCTATGGCGAACGGGTTCTTCCTATCCAGGTGGTTCAGGGACGTCTCGATCACCCGCAAACTATACTTCACAGTGGGCGCCATGGCCCTGTTGATAGGGGTCGAGCTCTTCGTTTTGTTATTCTCCCTGAGCATACTCTCTTCGTTGCGAGCCTATGTCGGCGGCGAAGGTCTGTGGTCCAAGGCACAGAAGGACGCCGTTTTCCACCTGTACCGGTACGGGAATTCGGGCGATGACAAGGATTACAGGCTTTTTGAGCAGTTCATGCGGGTTCCGATCGGCGACGCCAGGACACGACGGGAGTTGCTGGCGGACGTTCGGAATATGGATGCCGCGCGTCAGGGCTTCTTGGAGGGACGCAACCATCCCGACGATATCGACGGAATGATAACTCTGTTTGCCCGGTTTTATAACGTTTCGTATATCAAGAAGGCCGTCGCCATCTGGGGGGAAGCGCAAACCATTGCAATGGAGTTGTTGCCTATCGCCGAAACATTGCATGAAGAGATAAACTCACCGAGACCGTCTCGCGATCGGATCAACGAGCGTCTCGTTTCTATCTATGCGGTAAACGAAAAGCTCACCGCACTCGAGGATGAGTTTTCGTTCACCCTTGGCGAGGGCTCGCGCTGGCTGGAAACAATTGTGCTCAGGCTGTTGTTCATAACCGCAATCACGGTTGATTCTACTGGCTTGTTGCTGGCCATATCCGTAAGCCGAGGTATACAGAAGGGCCTGACCAACATAATTCGAGCCGCCAATTCGTTTTCTGCCGGAGAGTTGGACGCGCGCGCCAAAGTATTGTCACACGACGAAATCGGCTTGCTCACCAACTCGTTCAATGAGATGGCGGATAATCTGCAGGTCCGGATAAGAGAACTCGCCACGCTGAACCAGGATCTGAAACATCAGATTGGTGAACGAGAGCGCGCCGAGCAGGCACTCGGGAATTTGGCTGACGATCGGGGGCGGGCGATTGACGCCCTGCATCACAGCCAGGCGGCGCTGCGGCGGATCAACGATACTCTGGAGACCCGCGTGGCCGACGGCACCGCGTCGCTGACGGAAATTGTCGAAGCCCTGCACACCGAGGCACGAGAGCGCCAACGGGTTGAGGCGGCGCTGCGCCAGCGCCAGAAAATGGAGGCGGTGGGGCAGCTCACCGCGGGCGTGGCACACGACTTCAGCAATCTGCTGCAGGCGATGATGGGCGGCCTGGAGCTGTTGCAAGACCGGATCGGGACGGATCCGGAAAGTGAACGGCTGATAGCGATGTCGATCGACGCGGCACGGCGCGGGGCACGCCTGACCCATCATTTGCTCGCATTCTCGCGCCGACAGGCGCTCCGTCCCACGGAAATCGATATCAATTCGCTGCTGCGCACCATGGTGGCAATGCTCGGACGCACACTCGGGCCAAGTATATCGATCCGCACCACTGGGGTCAGCACCGGCTTGCGCGTCTTCGCGGATTCGGCCCAGCTTGAGGCTTGCATCCTCAACCTGGCCCTCAATGCGCGCGACGCGATGCCTCGCGGCGGGACGCTGACCATCCGCGTCCGCGGCACGCAGGTTAACCGAAACCCGGCCTCGGACGGTTTGCCACAAGGTGACTATGTTGTGCTGATCGTTGAGGATACCGGCGAAGGCATCGACGGCGCGATCCTCGACAGGGTGTTCGAACCATTTTTCACCACCAAGGACGTCGGCGACGGCTCGGGGCTCGGCCTGTCGATGGTGCAGGGCTTCGCTCGGCAATCCGGTGGTGACGCTCGTATCCACAGCATCCCGGGCGAGGGAACCCGTGTCGAGGTCTTCCTGCCGCGCGCCAGCGCGGACGAGCCGCGGGCGATAACAACTGTCGACCGGACGACGTCGCTCCCCGCCACCGGGCACATCCTGGTGGTTGACGACGCCTCGGACGTGCTGGTGACTCTGGCCGCCTTCCTGCAGAGTGGCGGCTTCCAGGTGACTGAGGCCCATGATGCCGAGGAGGCGCTGCGTGTCGTCAACAGCCCACTGGCGCTCAATGCCATCGTGACCGACTTCGCCATGCCTGGCATGTCGGGCGCGGAACTGATGCTGCAGGTCGCCTGGATCCGTCCGGATCTGCCAGGCCTGATAGTCACCGGGTATCCCGGCGTCGAGCGCCTTGGTGAGCTACCAAAGCGCATCCGGGTTCTGCACAAGCCGGTGTCGCGCGCGGAATTGCTGGAGGAGGGTCGCACTTTGTTAAATCAAAACGGAGGGCGGCGGGCCGCAACCGATCACCGGCATCGATGGCAATAAGTGCACCCGCGACGGATTGTGCTGAGGCGGAACGGACGATCCACAACCAGCCGCCCCGAACCTTGAGTTCCTGGCCCCGGAGGCATTTCATTGCAGAGCCGGCTTCGGACGGCAGGCGCGGCGCGAAAGCGGGCTACGGATTGTCATGAACAGCCGACTACGCTGCGGCGACCTCGACCGCGGTGTCGTTGTAGCAGGCTCCCTCGGAGAGATCCGCCCGATCGTCAGCCGAAACGAGCGCACTTATTGTCTGTCCGGTGGAACTGGTGGCCAGCCAGGCACCCTTCTCTGAGGCGACAACGCCCGGAGCAACCGCATCGGTGATCCGTAATGCGAGAACAACGACCCCAAGGTCATTCCATACGCGCACCTGCGCCACGCTCCCGAGCCCTCGGGCCGCCGCGTCGAGTGGGTGCATGAGAAGCAGCGGTGTTTCACCAGGAGCGCCACCCGCGCCCAGTAGCGTCGAGGAAATCCGCTTATCCGACGCTGGCGAAATCAACGCCAGGGAATGTGCGGAACGTTTCGGGCGGAAGCCTGGCACGCGAGCGTGCTCGCCCCACCGGGCGGCGAGAACGTCTGACACCAGCTCGACCTTGCCCGACGGTGTGGCGGGCATCACGGTGTCGAACAGTGCCAGCGGTCTGCCGCCTGAGCTCACCATGCGCAGCGCCTCCCGGGTTGGCAGCTCGCTTGGCCGTACTCCGTTCAGCCGAGGGTCGGTGCCATCGAGAGCTTCATCCATCAATGCTGCGTCGGTGGTCTTGAAGCAGGGATCCTCGAAGCCGAAGCGGGCAGCGAGTCGACGAAATATCTCGGTGTTGGGCAATGCCTCTCCGAGCGGCTGGATGACCGGCTCCGCCCGTTGCAGCCAGTGATGGCCGTAGGCGCCGTAAAGATCATCGCACTCGAACTGAGTCGCGGCCGGCAGCACGATGTCACAGAACGCCATGCTCTCGGTCATCGCCACTTCGACACCAACCGTGAAAATATCCTCACGCATCAGACCGCGCTTGAGGCGATTCTGATCGGGGTGCACCACGATCGGATTGTGGTTGTAGATGAACAGGGCTCGCAAGGGTGGGTCGAGGTCGTCACACTCCAGGTGACGCCCTGCGTCGAGAATGTTCAGCGTTCGGGTGCCCGCCGGGACGAGATCCGGGCGCGTCAGTCGAGCTATGGTCTTTGGAAAAGCATAGCCGGCACCAAGCACTATGCCACTGGTGCCGTTGAGCTTCCCCATCAAAGCAGGAAGCGCAATGGCCGATCGCAGACCGCTGCCGCCGTTTCGGCCGCGCTCGAGACCGTTACCGGGCGCCATAACGAGCGGGTCCGCTGCCGCCATCCAGGCGGCCAACGTGCGGATCCGCTCCGGCGCCACGTCACATTCGGCGGCGGCCCTTTCGACCGGCCAAGCGCGGGCTGTCTGCATGTACTCGTCATACCCAGCCACATGTTCGCCAATAAACCGAAGGTCGTGAGCGCCCAGACGCTCCAGTTCGATGGCCAGCGCAAAGCCCAGCAGCACGTCCGTACCGGGTCGGATTGCAAGATGCAGGTCGGCCTGTTCTGCCACCTTAGTGCGCAACGGGTCGATGACGACCAGGCGGCCGCCTTGTCGTTGAGCCATGCGAACCTGGCGCATCAGATGCAAATTGGTGACCGTCGCATTGTTGCCCCAGACAATGTTCAGCTTGGCTTTCCCAGCGGCGTCGGGACCTATGCCGGGGACCGTGCCATAGGTGCCGACCCATGCTTCGTTACGCACGCCGCCGCACATGGCTCGGCGGAACAGCAGGGTTGCCCCCAGTTTGTGGAAGAACCGCAGGGACATACTGTCGCCGGCCAGCATTCCATGCGGTCCGGCATAATTCAGCGGCATCACCGCCTGCGGGCCCCAGCGCTTTACCACGGCGCTGACCTGATCATGGATGATGTCGAGCGCTTCTTCCCATTCGATGCGGCGAAAGCGTCCCGATCCGCGCGGACCGACGCGCTGCAATGGGTGCAGGATACGACCCTGGCCGTGCACGAATTCGCCCGTATGGCGCGCCACCTTGTTGCAGATCACGCCCGCCGTGTAGTTCAGCGCCTTTGAGCCGAGCACCTTGGTGATCCGTTCGTCCTCAACGGTCACCGTCAGGCTGCAGGTGTCAGGACAGTCGAGGGTGCAAACGCTTGCGTGTTCAGATGTGGCCATGATCGATCCTCGGGGAGAGGTTTTCCGGAGCAGTTCGGCCGATTGCTAGCACATCCGGGCCCGTTCCCATGCATGCCTTGGGAATGGCCTGTATGCCCGTGGCGCAATTGGCCGTACGCGAATGGCGGGAGGAGGAAGTGCTTCGCGGCCTGCATAACATTTGCTACAGAATCGGGTTTGACCGCAGCTCACAGTTTTAGGGCCCTTGTTCTTTTTCAGGACCGGGTCGACCACTGGGGATACCTGCGTCACTGCGCGGCCCGGCGATCCCGGCTATACCGATTGATCACAGGTGGCAACCCAAGATTTTCCCGCAAGGTTCCGCCTTCATACTCCGTGCGAAACAGCGCGCGGCGCCGCAGTTCGGGAACCACCATGTCGACGAAATCCTCGCCGCCGCCGGGCAATGTGGCCGGGGTGATATTAAAACCATCGCAGGCCCCCGCTTCGAACCACTCCTGCATCGTATCAGCGATGTCGGCGGGCGTTCCGATGCTCGCGGAACCGGTCAGACCGGCGCGCAGGTATAACTGACGAATCGTCAGATTTTCCCGCCGCGCCCGCTCGATGAGTTGCCCGCTGATGCTGCGAAGATCCTGACTGCCAACAGCGTCGGCGGGCACCGGACCGTCCAGTGGATAGCCTGACAGGTCGCCGAATGTGCTGAAAAGCGAGCCCAGGCCGGCCAGTGGATCGATCAACGCCTGCAGTTGGTCGTACTTCGCCCGTGCTTCGGCGCGCGTTTGGCCAACGACCGGACAGAACGCCGGCATAATCTTCAGGTCGTCTGGCTCACGGCCGTATTTCGCCATCCGCCCTTTCACATCGGCGTAGTAGACGCGCGCACCATCCAGTGTGGCGCTGATCGCGTAAATGACATCGGCGGTCGCCGCACCCAGTTCGCGTCCTTGTTCGGAAGCGCCTGCCTGCACGATCACCGGGTGACCCTGCGGCATTCCCGCGACGCTCAATGGGCCTCGCACCTTGAAGAACCTCCCCTGATGATCGAGCACGTGCATTTTCGTTTCGTCGAAGTATCGCCCTCCGGCTTTGTCGAACAGCAGAGCGCCATCCTCCCAGCCGTCCCATAGTCCCTTGACCACCTCGACGAACTCAGCGGAACGCGCATAACGGGTGTCATAGTCCAGCGTCGTCTCCAGCCCGAAGTTCCGTGCTTCATGCTCGGACCATGATGCGACCACGTTCCAGCCGGCGCGGCCATTGCTGATCAGATCCAATGTGGCGAATCTGCGAGCCAGATTATATGGCTCGTTGTACGTGGTGGATGCCGTCGTCACCAGACCGACATGCTTGGTGACCATCGCCAGGGCCGGCAGCAACATCGTCGGTTCCAATTCGAGCATGTCCCGGCCGGTCCGGGACAGTGAGCCACGCGGAATGTCGCCCTGACGAATGCCGGCCCCATCGGCGAAGAAGATCATATCGAGCTTGCCACGCTCGGCGATCTGGGCGCTGCGCACGTAATGCTCGACATGCAGCGTGCCGTCGGCTGGCACATCCGGATGACGCCAGGCGGCCGGGTGGTAACCGTGGCCGCGTATCGACAAGCCAAGCCGCATTTTGCGATCCGTCATCGCTCCGTCCCCTCTGGCAACTGGCAGAGCGGATCCCTGAGAGCCCAGATCCGCGCCCATGCTCGGCCAGCACCCAGGTCGGATCTATGGCCCGCTCCATGCCCGTCATGTTTTGTGGCACCCATTCGCGAACGGGACAATCGAAGAAGCCGCGGTTGCCGGTATCGAGATAGCTTTCTGACGGCAGACTTCTGCCAGAAGAATGGGATGCGTACGAAGTCCGAGGCCGAAATATTCCACCGCGGACATACACTTTTCAGAGCGGAGCGATGCCGTCGTGAAGTCGGAGTGGGCTGAAGCATTACCACGCTTGCTCGCATCAGATCCTGGCTGCCGCCGCTGGCGAGCTGAGATGGTGTCGGTTTCAATTCTGTTTGGCTCGGTGTTGAGCCTCGGGATCAATGAAATGATCTGCTTATTCGCTTGGCTCCGACGCGATTCGGAGCCTGTATGGTCGCAGAAAGGACGGAGCTACCGGATGAGCAGGACCCGAGACAACTCCCGGCCCTGCTTCGCAGTCACGAAGGCGCCAGTGGACCACAATCGCAGAGGCGATGGGTTGGGCGCCGCGTACGGACCGTGGCTTCCTCGCCGCCCTGGCCAAAAAGGGCATCATGGTCGAGGTCCTCGATCGCGTCCGTCAAATTGGGCCTAACGGCCTCGGAACCAAGGGCAGCTATACCGTCTATCATATTGAAACGACGAACCACGACCGCCGAGTTATGGTGCCCCCGACGCAGAGCTCGGTGTCAGGTCGGTGAAGCCCTGGACCAACTCACCAGGCCGTATGTTTGCTGAGCTGTGACATCGGGCGTCGCGGTAAGGGCCTAAACTGCGTCCCAAGTCTTTGCTCGAATATCTGAATTCTCATCGAACTCCTACTTCATGATCCGAAACGATAACGGGCCTCCATCGCACATGCCATCGCAGAGGACCAGCACACGGAAAAAGTCGCTGCCGTCCTCAAGCAGAGTGATTGCCTCCGGTTTGAGCTCCTTGTCGCACGAGGACAGGGGCACCCCTTGCAAATCGAGATCCGCCAATATTTTCGGGGTTACCGGGGTGCCCATCGTGTCTTCCGCCGCCAATCCATCCCAGAAAGCGATGCTCCAGCCAACGTCTGCCGAATCATCATCCGGACCAATCAGTATGAGGAAGCCATCGCTGACGGCAAGCAAATCGCGAATGCCGCGGCTCCCACCCACCTCGATTGCAAACAGCTTGTCTGCGAGCTCGCCGCCGGTAAACAGCGCGTCGGCGGAAATGCGCAGAATGTATGTCCGCTTTTCTTCGGCCGGCTCACGAAAGCCGAAATAAAGGCTGCCGCCTTTCGCCGCGACACCCTCGATATTGGCGGCGTGACCGCCGGACTTGCCGAGGCACTTGTCGTCGCCGATGTAGGCGCTCAGGACCTGATGCCGAGTTAAGAGATCCCACAGCCGGCCGTCGTCGCTTGCTCTTGTTGCGGGTACGCCCTCGGCATTGAGTTCTGTGCGGCTGGTCGTTTGATCCACGTTAAAGCGGAATACGTGACGGCTGTCCGCATTTACCTCGCATGGCGGCGGTCCCCTCTTGGGCGAATGGGAGCCGGTAACGAACACGAAACCTCCATCGCGGGCGGCACCTTCCGCATCGATCTCCTTGCCGCCTGGCAGCAGCACGATCCGATCCGGCTCTGCGGCCAGGCGTAGATCGCCAACAAGAACGTAACGGACTTCTACGCCTTCGTCGAATACTGCGATGCAGCGGCGTGGCGCATCGAGGCTGGCGGGGCAGGCAATCCCGCTCAGGGACTGTCGAACCTTGACAGGCTTGTTTGCATTTAGGAACGAGAAAACTGGCTCAACGCTCCACGTGAACGTCTCAGGCACGACCTTTTGCCGGGCGGCCAAACCCGACGCACCCGGCATTGCTAAGAGCAAGGTGGACAGCCAGAGAGCTGCCTTTGCTTTCATTGGATTTCTCCCACTGGCATTCCCGGCGCTGCCGCAAGCGGCAAGCACCACTTCGCTCCATGCTGCTTGCGATTCGATCACAATGGAAGGAACGAGTGTGAACTGCGTTGCATGAAACTGGAGGTGCAGATCAGCCCAAGAAAGCTTAGGAACTGCCCTCTTAGTTCGGATCGGCCCTTGGGCGCAAGGACTTGCCCTTTAAATCAGCAAGCCGCTGCTGACTCTGCTGCAAAACCCCTCGATTGGGCGGTGAGATCGGCGCCAAGGGCAGTTACACGGTCTCGCATCAGGGCCCTCCCGCCTTGAACCGCGCTGCTCGCTTTGTGACCCTAGCAAGTCGTAATCCACAACCGCCGCGGATCGAAATCAGCAAGCTGAAACACAAAACCAAGCTGCGACATCCTGGGGTACGTCCTGCGGCGCGCCGGCGGCAAGCGGGCCATTCCGTTACGAGCCGCCGCATAAAAACGGCAATTCGGCCGCCAGCCTGCCACGTCGGCATCCCATCCTGCATCCATCGAAAACCCGATGGAGAATCAGATGCGCCGCCTTCTCGTTGCTACCACGCTCGGACTTGGCCTGCTCGCCGGCGGAGGGATGGTCAGCTCCTCCATCGCCGGGCCGCTGGCTGGCAACACGACCATACACACGACGGATCAACGGGCATCGGTCGTGCCTGTCCATGCCGACGACTACCGGACGCACTACGCGCCGCCGCCGCGACACTGGCGCCGTCCCGCACCGAGCTGGCACGAACATTCGCACCTCAGTCGAGAGGACGGGTATCGTTACGGCTGGCGCTAGGAGGAAGGACTTGGTTGGCTGGCACGAGTTGCGTGCCAGCGGGGGCCTCCGCCTTCTTACGCGGAGGCCGTGGCTCCCTTCCAGATCATCCGAAACGGGCTGCACCCGCGCCGCCATAATTCCGGACGCACCTATGGCAACGGGAACTCGTGGATTGGCGAACAGCTTGGCCCCCCGAAGTGAACCACTGGTCCAAAGGTTTGTTTCGGCTTGGCGCTCCGTAGCGACTGATTGGCAACCGGCTTGGCGGGTTGCATAATAGCCTGTTGGCAGCCCGTTTGGTAGCCAATCCACCAGGGAGGCAGAAAATGGCAGTAGCAAGCGTGTCAAAGATCACCGCGGCTTCACCGGCCAGCTTTGATGCCGCTGTCCAAGAAGGGCTCGCGCGTGCAAACAAGACATTGCGGGGCATCACCGGTCTTCACATAATCGAGGAGAAGGCCAGCGTGAAAAACGGAAAGATCGAAGAATACCGGGTAACAATGGAGGTGACGTTCATTTTGGAATGATGAGCCCACCGGGGATATGCGCGTTCGGGTGAGCGGCCCCAAGGGAGAGCCGACCATCCGCGTGTAAACGCAACTTCGAACAGACCGCCATGATCATGGTCAGCGCACCAACAAGCGCTGACCATGATTGACGGTGGGCGGTCCGTCGTTAGGGGCGTGGTGGACGGAGGTGGACTGTTTGCACGGCGGGGCGGCTCGTCTCATTCCCTCTCGCGCAAGGCATCACGCAATCTGCGTCGGCTCAGGGAACGAACATTCACCCCGGGTGCCATGGCTTTGATGTCGGCCTGCAGTTCACTGCGTCTCTGGTGGATCGACGCTATAACCGGTCCCATCGCGATTCCAATATCGACCAGAACCGCTTCGGACAGTTGCAGGCTGGCTTCAACTGTCTCCGGCACAGCATCGGTGGCCCCACTGTTATACAGCTGCGCCGCATGCTGAGCGTCGCGGGCGCGCGCGACGATAAGCAACTCTGGTCGCTCCGCCCGCGCGCTGACGACCAGTCGATGCGCTGCATCCGGGTCGTCAACTGTGATGACAAGCGCGCGTGCAGCTTCCAGATGCAGACGGCGAAGTAATTCGATTCGCGTCATGTCGCCGTAATAGATCGGTGTACCACGACCCCGCTGCTTTGCCACCAGGTCCGGATCTGCATCAATCGCTACATAGGGAACTTTATGGGCCTCCAGCATCGTGGCGACGGTCTGGCCAACCCGGCCGAAGCCGACAACGATCACGCGCGGGGCCACATCTTGGATGGATAGCACCGACAGAGAAGTATCAAGAGGCGTCTTCTTGACTAGACGCAGCGTGAGGGGCTGTCCCAACTTTGAGAGCAATGGAATTGTCGCCATCGTCAGTGCCGCGACAATCAACGCCAACCCGACCTCCGTATGGTTCAGGAGTGCCTCTGATCCACCGACGGTCAGGATGACGAAACTGAATTCACCGCCTGGCCCCAGCAGCAGTCCACTCTGCACACCTTGTGCCCAGGGTAACCCGAACGCGCGAGCCAGAGGCGCAACGACCAGCAGCTTCACGAGTATCAGCCCGCCGGCGGCAGCGAGAATGACGATGGGATGAGCGACGAGTGTGCGGACGTCGAGGCCAAGGCCAATCGAGATCAGGAACACACCAACCAGGAGACCTTTAAACGGCTCTATCGTGATCTCGACCTGGCGGCGGTATTCAGTGACGGCCAGCAGTAATCCACCGATCAGCGCACCGATGGCCATGGAGAGACCCGCCGCCGCGGTTACCAGGGCGCTGGCAATGACAACGAACAGACAGGCGGCAACGAACAAATCGGTGCTTCGCGTGCGGGCGACGCTGCGAAAAAGCGGTCGTAGAATCAAGCGGCCAAGCGCCACGATGCCGGCAACGGCCAAGAATGCCTGCATGATTGCGATAGCGAAACTGGTGACACTAAAGGCCAGTGCATTCGGGGACAGGGCGCTGACCGCAATGAGTGTCGGAACCACCGCCAGGTCCTGGAACAGTAAGATCGCAAAGCTTCCCCGGCCAGCGGGTGTGTGAAGGCGCTTCTCCTCCGAGAGCACCTGAAGGACAACGGTGGTCGAGGACATTGCCAACGCGATACCCACGACGATGGCGCTTGTTGCGCTTAAGCCCAGCAGGGCACCGGTGCCGGCCAGCACTGACGCCGAAACCATAAATTGCAATGTACCGAGACCGAACACGAGGCGGCGCATCAGCCAGAGGCGCTCGAAAGAGAGCTCCAAGCCGATCATGAACATCAGCAGCGTCACTCCGAGATCCGCAACCGGTTGGATGGCCCGGGGGGCATCGATGGTTACCGCCTTAAGCCAGGGATAGTGCGCAGTCAGGGCGCCGAAGCCGAAGGGCCCTACAGCCACGCCCACCAGTATAAAACCAAGCACCGAACTTATGCGGAGTCGATGGAAGAGCGGAATGACAACACCGGCAGCGCCAAGGACGATCAATGCTACCTTGTATAGCGACATGTCCGGAACGGCATCCATGCCGTCAGTGTAGCATGAATGCCGCCGTCGGCGGTGAGAGCTGATACAAGCGCGCCACCCGCAGTGAGACCGCCGCCCAGATGATCTTCACAGGGCAAACATCGGGACTGCCGATAGTCATCAAACGGCCGCTAGGTGGAGAGGTAGCTTGAAGCTTGAAGCTTGAAGCTGCCCCGTTTCCGTGGAGTATTTGGTGTCTATCTTGATTGCGGTTCCGTGGTGACGACCTCCGTCATGGCTTCGTATGCCATCGGCGAGCGGTAGCCCAACGCGGAGTGCAGCCGCACAGGGTTGCACCAGCCTTCGATAAAGCTGAAGCAGGCCATTTTGGCCTCCGCCTGGGAGGCGAACCGGCGATGCTCCAGCAGCTCACATTCCAGCGTGGCAAAGAAGCTTTCGCACATGGCGTTGTCGTAGGCATCGCCAGCCGATACCATTGACGGCCGCACGCCAGCTTCTCGGCAACGCCCGCCGAACGCCAGAGACGTGTATCGGCTTCCTTGGTCGGAGTGATGGATGACATCGCCGGGACGGCGTTGAACGATCGCCATCTCCAGCGCGTCCAGATCCAGTTCGGTGCGCAAATGGTTCGCCATCGACCAACCAACGATCTTTCGGCTCCAGGCGTCCAACACAACCGCGAGATACATGAAACCTTTTGCCGTCGGCACGAAGGCGATGTCAGCGAACCAGAGCTTGTCGGGGCCCACGGCGTTGAAATCGCGATCCACCAGATCCGGTGCCGGCCGAGCTTCTTTGTCGCGGCGTGTCGTCGTCACGCGGGGCGCCGGGATCGGACGGCATCACCGACCACGGTCGCGGGCAAAGCGCGACCGTGGAGACCACGCGCCAGCCCCCGTAATCTGCTCGGCAACGTCCGGGCCTACGATGACCAATCGGCCACGTGACCCGGAACTGCGTGGACAGCGTGGTGCTCGAGTGTTGGGTCGGCGGTTGCGATAGCTAATTAACTTGTCCGGTTTAGGTAGCACACGAGTTGTCCGCTCGTTCGTGCTTTGTCCATTGGCGGAGCGGTGTCGCCAACAGCCATTTCCTGGTGAGACCGCCAGGACCATTTCCCGGCGCCGACCTGCCAGTTGTTGAGCGCCGCGCGGAAGGGCGGTCAGGGATTGCCCGAAGGGCAACCGCATCGCGGCGCGCAGCGTCCTTGACGGCCCCGAGCAAGACGCGATCCTCCTGGCGGGACGGCTCAGAGCCACGTCACGCGGCGCGTTTGATATCGGCGATCAACTCACCGGCAGCGTCATAGCGGCCAAGACAACGAGGCCCGTGAAAGATCGCGTGATTACCGTCGTTGTATTGCCTGACCTTGACACGGGCTTTGACAAAATGCGGACGCCACGGGCTGGGTGGAATTTGCAGCCGGTTCCAGCAAACCCTTCGATTGCAGGAATGCCTTGGTCCAGGTGTAACCCCAGTTGAAGCGGTGGTGCCGAACCAGATGTTCATGAAAATGCCGCGCCGTGAACCCGCTGTAGCGGGTCCGATACAAGCTCTCGACCTCCTGTTCCCGGTCCAGCGGTACACGTTTGCCCGAAGCCTTGCCGAGCCGGCGGTCCAACAAACCGGTCTCACCGCCGTCCTCGAAACGTTGGCACCACGGGCGAAACGTCCGTTCGCTAATCCCGAGCAGCTCCGCCGCCTCCATCTGATTGAATTCGGCCGCTTCATAACGGCCCAAAATGCTCCGAAACCCGACCATCCGCACACCTTGCAACGCTTCCGTCCGGCGCATCAGGCTCTCCAAAGAGGCCATGATTACCGGACATATCGTGTGCTACCGACAGAGTGTTGGGTCGGCGGTTGCCGGTGTCCGGACCCCGTCGTACAATAAGGCCAACAAAGCGTCCCCCGTGAGAAGCACGGCGGGTCTTGGGGGTGGGTGTGAAAGCCATCGTGCTGCACGAGTACGGCGATGCTGACCGCCTGAAGTGGGAAGATGTCGCACCGCTGGAGCCGGGTGTCGACGAGGTGGTGATTTGCAACCACGCGGTCGGGCTTAACCACTGCGACGTCGATTTGCGGCGTGGCCTGTTCGGCGTGGCCTTGGCGTTCCCGCACGTGATGGGTGTGGATTGCGCCGGCACGGTGGCGAAGGTCGGGCCTGGCGTCAGCGGGTTCGCTATTGGCGACCGGGTGATGCCGCATTTCGTTTTGGCCTGCGGCACTTGCCACAATTGCCAACGTGGGCAGGAGAACATCTGTTTGCGTGCCGATCTGCTGGGCGTCACGACCTGGGGCGGCTACGCCCAGTTGACCAGGGTGCGGCAGAACCACCTCGTTCGGTTGCCCGATACACTATCGTTCGACGACGCGGTGGCCGGCACGATACCTTTCGCCACCGCCTGGGAGGCGCTGGTCAAAGTCGGCAGGCTGCGCGCCGGGGAGACCGTCCTGGTCAATGCCGCCGGCAGCGGCATCGGTTCGGCCGGCGTACAGATCGCCCGCCTGGCCGGGGCACGGGTCATCGCCACCACGGGTTCGGATGCGAAATTCGCCGCGGCCAAGGCGCTCGGCGCCGATGAGGTGGTGAACTACGCGACAACGAACGTGCCGGACGCGGTTCAGCGCCTGACGCAGGGATTGGGCGTCGATATTGCGCTGGACATGGTCGGCGGCGCCCGGCTGCAGGACGCGATCGCGGCAGTGGCGCTCGGCGGGCGCATCGTCAGCGTCGGCGCCCATGGCGGCGAGCATGTCGACATCGACATGATCGAGCTGTTCAGGAAGCACATCAGCCTGCATGGATGCGGCCGCTCGACCCGGGCGATGTTCAGCGAGGTGCAGGATCTGATGGCGGCAGGCAAGCTGCGGCCGGTGGTGCATGCCCGCTTCGGTCTGGCGGAGGCGCCCGCGGCGCACCGGCTGATGGAAAGCCGCGCCTTCTTCGGCCGCATGATCATGGACCCATGGGCCGAATGAACACGCGCCCGCGGCGATGGAGCTTGTGGTTATTTTGCTATGATGCCGCCCCTGCCCCCGCCGTTCGATCGGTACGGTGAGCCGATCGAAGCGGTCTTGCGCTGCTTGCCCGTCCCAGGAGAGCTATCATGACCCACCAGAGCTTCGCTTTTCAGGACGTCCCTGGCCCACGCCGCGACATGGTCGGTTACGGCCGGCATGCTCCCCGCGCGCACTGGCCCAATAACGCCAGAGTGGCGATCAACATCGTCATCAACTACGAGGAAGGTTCGGAACTGTCCCACCCCGCCGGCGACGGTCGCAATGACGGCCTCACCGAGGTCATCTACAACATGGATCCGGCCTATCGCGACCTCGCCACCGAATCGGTGTTCGAATACGGCTCGCGCGCCGGCATCTGGCGGCTGGAAAGACTGCTGACGGAATACAAGCTGCCGGTCACGTTCTTCGCCGCCGCGGTCGCCCTCGAGCAGAACCCCGAGGTTGGCGCCTGGATCAAACAGGCCGGTCACGAACCGTGCTCGCACGGGTGGCGCTGGGAAGAAGTCTGGAAGCTCTCGGCCGAAGAGGAAGCCGATCATATCCGCCGAGCCATAACCTCGATCGAGGCGACGTGTGGTGAACGGCCGCGCGGCTGGTACTGCCGCTACGGCGCCTCAGTCCGGACGCGAGAGTTGCTGGTGCAGGAAGGCGGTTTCGTCTACAACTCGGACGTTTATAACGATGATCTTCCGTACTATACGCAGGTGCAGGGCAAATCGCATCTCATCGTCCCGTATTCCTTTACCTACAACGACGGCAAGTTCGGCTTGCTGCCGGGCTATGGCGGGCCGTGGGATTTTCTCGACAACCTCAAGCGCGGCTTCGATGAGCTGTGGCGAGAGGGCGAGACGCATCCGAAGATGATGTCCATCGGTCTGCATCCTCGTCTCATCGGCCAGGCCAGCCGCATCAACGCGTTGCGCGAATTCATCGAGTATGCGCAGCGCAAGGGGCAGGTGCTGTTCACGCGCCGGCTCGACATCGCGGAGTGGTGGCATGCGCACCACACCGAGTTCGCTCGATGACCGCGGCGGCCGCGCTGCAGGCAACCCTGGACCGGATTGCCAGGGTCAACGACGACTATCGCGCCTATGCCACGGTTGACCGTAACGGCGCGCTGCGTGCCGCGGCGGCTGTCGACACCGCGCGCCAGGAGGGACGCTGGCTCGGCCTGCTGCGCGGCATGCTTGTCGCGGTCAAAGACAACATCGACACGGCGGGCGTGCGCACCTCCTGCGGATCGGCGCTGTTTGCCGACCGGATCCCAGCAGCCGACGCGCCGGTGGTGGAGCGGCTGCGCCGAGCCGGTGCGATCGTGGTCGGCAAGACGGCGCTGATGGAACTGTGCTTCGGGGTGCGCTCCACCGACATGATTGCCGGTCAGGTGCGCAACCCCTGGAATCGGCTGCACGTGCCGGGCGGTTCCAGCGGCGGGTCGGCGGCGGCCGTGGCGCTCGATCTGTGCCAGGCGACGCTTGGCACCGACACCGGTGGATCGGTGCGCGTGCCGGCGGCCTTTTGTGGCGTGACGGGACTGCGGCCCTCGCACGGGCGGGTGCCCAACCGCGGCGCACTTCCGGTCAGCGCGTCGTTCGACACTATCGGACCGCTCGCCCGGAGCGTCGATGACATTGCCCGCGTATTTGCCGCGATCGCCGGGTTCGATGCCGAGGACCCGACCTCGGCGGACCAGCCGCTCGACATGTCCATCCTGACCGATTGCGGCGATGTCGCGGGACTGCGCATCGGCGTGCCCACGAACTTCTACTTTGACGATGTCGACCCTGAGATCGCCACGGCGGTACGTCATCGTCGCGGAATCACTTGGCAAGGCCGGCGCCCAGATCGTCGACGTGACGGTTCCGGACGCCGAGCTGGCCCACACCCACGCCACCACCATCGTGCTGGCCGATGCGTGCGACGTTCACGCGCAGGCGCTGGACACGCGACGCAACTCGTTCTCGGCGCAGGTCTATGAGCGGATGTTGCGCGGGCGGAGCTTTTCAGCGGTCGACTATGCCCGGGCGGAACGGTTCCGCGCGGCGTGGCGCCGCAGTCTCCGCAAGCTGTTCACCCGGGTGGACGTGCTGCTGTTTCCGACCACGCCGTACACGGCGCCTTTGATCGAGGACGGCGCGCATCTGGCGGATGCCACGCGCCACGCCACGCGCTTTGCCTATGGCGGTGGCCTCGCCGGCCTGCCGGGGCTGTCGCTGCCCTGTGGGCTGACCAGCGCGGGACTGCCCGTCGGCGCGGTGCTGGAAGGCGCCTGGAACAACGAGGCCGTGTTGCTGCGAGCAGGACGGGCGTGGCAACGCACCACCGACTGGCATCTCCGACGGCCACCGGTCGCGTGACGGACGGGGCGTCCGAAACCGCACGGCGGAGCCAAACTCCGCACCACGGCAACTCTG
The DNA here is from genome assembly GCA_963758415.1 of uncultured Alphaproteobacteria bacterium. Lineage (GTDB taxonomy): Bacteria > Pseudomonadota > Alphaproteobacteria > Acetobacterales > Acetobacteraceae > Rhodopila. The sequence continues at coordinate 135,272 of CAVWVL010000007.1, forward strand.
CACCACGACAATTCTGCACCACACCAACACTGAAGGGGGTTTTCATGCGTATCTACAGGACACTGCTTGGGTGTCTGACCGGCGGGGCGGCGGTCATCGCGGCGGCGGTCATCGCGGCGGCGGTCGTCGCGGCGGGGGCGGTGTGTGCCGCGACGCCGGATATCGACGCCGCCAAGGCGATCATTGCCGAACATGCGAGTGTGCCGACGTTCCAGCCCCCCGGCGAGCCGTTCGATGCCCGGAGCTGCATGAAGGGCAAGAAGATCCTGACCATTCCGGTCTCCAGCGCCAACCCGTTCACCAAGAATATCGCCACCGCGATGACCGCCGTCGCCAAGGAGATCGGCTTCACGGTGACCGAGTGGGAGAACCAGGCCCAGCCGACCCAGTGGGTGCAGGGCGTGGAATTCGCCATCAACAACAAGTTCGACGCGATCGACATGTTGGGCGGGGTCAACCCCGCCGTGCTGGGGCCGCAGATCGCCGAGGCTCACAAGGCCGGTCTGAAGATATTCACCTCGCACCTCTACGACACCATTCAGACGCCCGACCCCGCCGTCGATCAGTCGATGGCCGTGCCTTATCACAAGGTGGGCGAACTGCTGGCCGACTGGGTCACGGTGAAGACCAACGGCAAGGTCAATGCCGTCATCGTCGGCTCGGACGAGATCGTTCCGACCGCCCCGTTCGTCAAAGGCATCACCGACACGCTGGCCAAGGTGTGCGGGCCCGACTGCAAGTACACCTACGTGAACGCTCCGGTGCCGGAATGGTCGACCAAGATCAAGACCAGCGTGCAATCCGCGCTGATCGCCGATCCGACGATCAACTACGTCATTCCGATCTATGACAGCATGTCGCAGTTCGTCATTCCGGCGATCACCATCACCGGCAAGAAGAACAGCGTCAAAATCGCCACCTTCAACGGCACGCCCTTCGTCATCGACGCGGTGCAGAAGGGGCAGGTGGAGATGGACGTGGGCGAAAGCCTCGGCTGGATCGCTCGCTCGGTTCTGGACGGCTACATGCGCAACATGTGCGGGCTCAAGACGTACAGCGAACTGTATGTGCCGTTCTATTTGTTCGACAGCTCGAACGCGAAGAATGCCGGCACACCGGCCGACTATGACCGCGGTTACGGCGATCAGCATGTGGCGGGCTATGAGAAGCTGTGGATGCTTAAGTGAGGATGGCGTCACCGCGACACGACGCGCCGGGTCAACCCCCGGCGCTGTCGCTGCGGCATCTGTCCAAGCGCTTCGGCGGCGAGCATGCGCTCGATGACGTTTCGCTTGATCTGCTGCCGGGCGAAGTGCTGGGCCTGCTGGGCCAGAACGGCTCCGGCAAGTCGACCCTGATCAAGGTCCTGGCGGGGTTTCACGCGCCGGAACCGGGCGCGGAGCTGGAGATCTACGGTCAGGCGGTCAAGCTGCCGGTGCCGCCGGGCACGACCGAGCGGGAGGGGCTGGCGTTCGTGCACCAGCATCTGGGGCTGGTGCCGTCGCTAACGGTGCTGGAAAACCTGCGCATGAACACGATTGCCACCCATGCCCGGTGGTGGGTGAACTGGCGTGAGGAGAGCAGGCGTGCACGCGATACCTTCGAGCGTTTTGGCCTCGCCATCGACCCCGAGGCACGTATCGCCGACCTGGCACAGGTCGATCGGGCACTGGTCGCCATCGTGCGGGCGTTCGAGGCAGTCCAGTCACCGGGCCGGGCCCACGCCGGCATCTTGGTGCTGGACGAACCGACGCCGTTTCTGCCGACAGCCGGGGTGGAGCAGCTTTTTTCGCTGGTACGCGCCGTGGTACGTGACGGCGCCTCGGTGATCTTCGTCTCGCACGATGTCGATGAGGTCATGCAGATCACCGACCGTGCCACCGTTCTGCGCGACGGGCGCCTTGCAGGCACGCTGGTAACGGCCGATGCAAGCCATGACGATTTCATCGAACTCATTGTCGGCCGCAGGATCGAGCTGTTTCACACCCAGCCGCACGATCTCTCCACCGCACCGATCGCCGCCACCGTGCGCGATGCCAGCGGCGGCGCGCTGTCCGGTGTGTCGCTCGACATCCGGCACGGCGAGATCCTTGGGTTTGCCGGGCTGATCGGTTCGGGTTTCGACGATCTCCCGTACCTGCTCTACGGCGCCCGGACGGCAACGTCGGGAACATTGCTGCTGCCCGGCAAGGGGGAGCGGGTGCTACGCGAGATGTCACCGACCGCGGCGATCGCGGACGGCATCACCCTGTTGCCGTCGGATCGCCTGGGCGCCGCGGGTATCGGCGGGCTGTCCGTGGCCGACAACGTCTCGCTGCCGGTGCTGCACCAGTTCCGCGCGATGCTGCTCGACTGGGGCAGGATTTTCGATCGCGCCGCCGCACTCGGTGCCGGCTATGAGGTGCGCCCGAATCAGCCTGCCATGAGGCTGGCGTCGCTCTCGGGCGGCAACCAGCAGAAGGTCCTGTTGGCCAAGTGGATGCAGACCGAGCCGCGGCTGTTGATGCTGGACGAGCCGACGCAGGGGGTGGACGTCGGCGCGCGCCAGCATCTGTTCGCGGCCCTGGCGGAGGCCACCGAGCGCGGTGTGGCGGTGGTGATCGCCAGCACCGACTACGAGCAGCTCGCGCAGATCTGCGACCGCGTGCTGGTGTTCGCGCGCGGCACGGTGGTGGCGGAACTGACCGGCGGGGCGATCAGCAAGGCCGGCATCGCCGAGCTCTGCCTGCGCAGCGGCGGATCGAAGGACGTTTCATCGACAGAAAGGTTTCGACACGACATGACGCAGCCGCGGTCCAAGCCGACCCGTCGATTCAGTTGGGTCCGGCTGCTCGAGGCGTACGCCTTGCTCGCCGCATTGGTGCTGCTGGGCGCGGTGTTCGGCATCATCCGGCCGGAGGCGTTCCTGTCTTGGAACAACATCTCGACGATGCTGGGATCTCAGGCGGTCCTGGTGGTGCTGACGATGTCGCTGATCATCCCGCTGACCGCCGGGGATTTCGACCTCTCGGTCGCGAGCATGCTGACGCTTTCGGCAATGATCCTGGCGGTGCTGAACGCGCAGATGGGTGTCAGCCTGTACGTCGCGATGGGTGTCTCGCTGGTCGTCGGCGCCTTGACCGGCGTGATCAACGCCTGGTTCATTCTGTATTTCCGTATCCCCTCGCTGATCGTCACGCTGGGCACCGGCACGTTCATCAACGGCATCGTGCTGTGGATGAGCGGGTCGATGACGATCAGCGGGCTGGATGACGCGTTGACCGACTGGGTGGTGGTGCGCCGCATTTTCGGCATTCCGCTGGCGTTTTATTACGCTGTCGCCCTGGTCGCGGCGATCTGGTACTTCTTCGACTACACGATGCCCGGGCGGCGCCTGCTGTTTGTCGGCCGCGGGCGAGAGGTGGCTCGGCTGTCGGGCATCCGTGTGTCGCGGGTGCGGCTGCTCTGTTTGGTTGCCTCGGGCGTGCTGAGCGCGGCTGCCGGCATCATGTACGCCGGCACCATCGGTGCGGCCGACCCGCTGTCCGGCTTGACCTTTCTGCTGCCGGGATTCGCGGCGGCGTTCCTCGGCGCCACCAGCATTTCGCCGGGCCGGTTCAACGCCTGGGGGTCGTTGGTGGCAGTGTATTTTCTGGTGATCGGCATCACCGGCCTTACGATCCTGGGCATCCAGACGTTCGTCCAGAATCTGTTCTACGGTGGCGGGCTGGTGCTTGCTGTGGCTCTGTCGCAGCTGGTGCGTCGCCGGGAGGAGCAGGAGTTCACCTAGACCTGTCGTCAAGTGGGTGGTTCCCGGGCGGGTAGTGGCTCGATTTGCTGCGCACTGGGTCGGCGCGTCTGGATCATGACAGTTTGGCACGAAAGGAGGTAATCCGGCCGAGATGGACGCCATCGGCGACTATCCTAACCTCACCGAAACAATGCGCGCGTCGGCTGGATGCCTGTGTTGCCGGCGACCATCACTCACCTGTCCGGCTTCGCCATCCTCCAAGCGAGTACCCGCGCCGAATGTATTTCGACGCTATCGGATACCAGGTGCCGACGTTGCAGTTGCTGATATCACTGGTGGGTGCCGACCGGATCTGTTCGGCACCCACCATCCGTTTTTCCCGCCGCACGTGGCCAACGCCGGACTGGATAGCGCCGCCTGGCACAGCCCGACGGTGCACCGCCCGATTATCCAGCAGCTTGGTCCTGCGCACGCTACCCCGAACCTGCGCGACAACGCGTTAACAATCTTCGGCCTGGAATCGGCACCCCTTCTCGAGCCCGGCAATCCGCTTTTGCCTTGACACCGGGCGGCGGCAATTCTTGCCTGATGCATTGATCTAGGAGGCGACCCATGGCTGACACCGACATCCGCGACCTGCCGGCGATGAAGCTGACGCCGGAAGCATTTGCGCCGTTCGGCACGGTGATTCCGCCGACGGAGGATGGGGTGCCGTTTGGCCAGGGGGATGCCCGGTTGCACCTGGCGAGCGGTACTCCGCGCTTTTACTGCATGCGCCTGCTGACCCGTGGCCTGGTGATCCGGCACATCACTCGCCACCGTCAGGTGACGCAGGTGCTTGCCTCCGCCGGCGGGTCGCCGTGGCTGCTGGCGGTCGCGCCGCCGCCCGCGACGGACTTGGCCGACGCCGAACCGCCGCTGGAGGCGATCCGCGCCTTCCAGATCCCGGGCGATACCGCAGTCATGTTGCTGCTAGGCGCCTGGCACGCGGGGCCATTGTTCGAAGCCCCGGAGGCAAGCTTCTTCAATCTGGAACTGAGTGACACCAACGTCACCGATCATTGGAGCTGCGATCTGACGCAGCGGTATGGCGTCGCTTTTAGTCTGGTGTGGTGACCGGGGGGCTGTGCCTGTCATCGGCGTTGCATCCTCGAGCATGCCGGCTTTGAGGAATTACGCTCTCGGGTCCCCCGCCCGCGCCGTCCGCTCTCGGTTCGGCGATTGAGCGTGGAATGCGGGTTGGGGCATGCGAAACGCTCGCCAGCGCCCGACGTTGTAGCGGCGACGTCGTCACAAGGATCAAAATATGCCTAAGCTTCGGTTTAGTGGCGTGCTGCCCGTAGTGCGGAAATCGGCAATCGGGATCGCGGCGATTGGCGTCGTCGCGCTGCTGTCGTTGCCGAACGACCCCGCGCGAGCGCAGTTGCTGGACCAGTTGAAGGGCATCACCGGGGCTGGGCATGAGGGCGGCGGGCTCCCAGGGCTCGGCTTACCGTCGGTCGATCAGGCGAGCCCGAGCAACACGGCCGGGGTGTTGCAATATTGCATGCGCAACAACTACCTGAGCGGGGCCGGCGCGTCATCGGCTGGAAACTCCATCGTCAGCAAGATGACAGGTTCGGGCCATACAGCGGACGACAGCGGCTTCAAGGCGGGCAATAGTGGGGTGCTGCAAACCGGCAACGGTCAGGGTTACACCCTTGGCGGCAGCGGTGTTAAGGCGCAAGTAACGTACAAAGTTTGCGACCTGGTTCTGCAACATGCGAAGTCGTTACTTTGACGTCAATATTATACCGACCTGTGTTCAGTTTTTGGAACGACAGGGCTTCTGGCGCCCCCGCTTCTGAAGAAAGGGGCAGGCCCGTTCCACAAGCTTGGTCCAACGGTGAGTGATTGATCGCCCTGGGGCGGACCGGTCGGCGCGGCCGCGGGATTTCGTTTACAGCATGACCACGACGTAGCTTTGCTCGACCGTTACCTTTACCAACTCAGCAACAAACGGTCCTTCGACCAGGGTCTTGCCTGGTTCAACCGCGACGTCGAAGGCGCGCGCCTGCACACTGTTGGGATCGCATAACGACTGGCCGGTGCGAATATCGAACTCCCAGCAGTGCCACGGACAGCGCAGCATTTCGCCCGGGCGGGTCAGCCGGTAGTCGCCCGGGCTGGGCGCGACCAGCCGGCTGACGATCTCGCCCCGGCACAGCGGCGCGCCCTGGTGCGGACAGCGGTTGATCAGGCCGTGGAACGATCCACCGACGTTGAAGATGCCTATCTCGCGCCCCTTGACGGTGACGATCTTGCGCCCGCCCAGTGGGATCTCGTCGACCTTGGCAACGACATGACGGCTCGCGCCAGTGGCAGCAAAGACGGGGGCGGTGGAAGCACGCGTCGGAGAGCGGTCGGCGGCGGTCATCGTCAGTCCAGGTGATACAGCGCGCGGGCGTTGTCGCGATAGATCTTGCGCTTCCACTCATCCGGCAGCGGGATCTTGAACGCGTAGCGCGGATCGTCCTGGTCCCAGTGCGGATAGTCGGTGGAGAACATCACCCGCTCCGGACCGATCCACTCCAGGATCGAGGCCATGTCGGCGGGACGCTCCGGCTCCTCGATCGGCTGGGTGGTGACCCAGATATGTTCGCGCACGTATTCCGACGGCGCGCGCTTCAGATGGGGCACCTCGGCCTTCAGGTGCTTCCAGTGCTTGTCGAGCCGCCAGCACAGCGCCGGCAGCCAGGCGAAGCCGCCCTCGACCAGGACTATCTTCAGGTTGGGGATGGTCTCGAACACGCCCTCGCAGACCAGGCTGGTGACCAGGGTCTGCATGGTCTGGACATAGGAGGGATGCTCCTCATGGTAGAAGGACGGCCAGCCGCCGCCGGTCGAGGCATGACCACTGGTGCCGCCCAGATGCAGAGAGACGGGGAAATCGTTGGCGGCGCAGGCTTGCAGGATCGGCCAGTAACGACGGCGGCCCAGCGGCTCGAGGCCACGCGGCGGAATGTTGACCTGGACGAAGCGACGGTCGCCGGCGCGCTTTTCGATCTCGGCGATGGCGGCTTGCTCGTGCTCGATGTTGATCTGGACCGCACCCTTCAGCCTGGGGTCGGGGTCGCACCAGTGGGCAATCTGCCATTCGTTGACGGCGGTCGACATGGCGGCGCCGAAATCGACATTGCGCTCGCCCCCGGCACCGCCCACCAGCGGCGCGAGCAGGCCGTAGGCGACATCGAACAGGTCCAGCAACTGATCCTGCATCAACGGCAGGTCGGAGCCAGGGTGACCGCCGCTCTTCGGCCAGCTATCCATGCGCATGCCGGCGCCGGGGGAGATGCGCGGATACATCGACATCTTGCCGAGCCCCTGGCGGGAGCGGTTGCCGATGGTGCGGCGGTGCTCCTGCCAGCGCTGCGAGAGGAACGGATCGAAGTCCTCGGCTGATTTAACGTAAGGATGGACGTCGCAGTCGATGAAGCCCATGTGGCTCTGCGCCGAGCGCTCGGGCTGGATGGCGGGATCGGGCGTGCGATCGAGGACGGTCACATTCATCGGGTCGTCTCCTTCGTATCGGCGGCGTGCATCAGTCTTGCGCCAGTCGCGGGTAGGTTTCCAACGGATTATCGACGCAGATCTTGCGTGCCAGGTCGGCAGGCAGGCCAGCCGGCAGCGCGTCGTCGCCGTCGAAATGCCAGTGCGGATAGTCGGTGGAGAACAGCAGCATCCGGTCGGAGCCGAGCTGTTCGAGGATGGCGAGGAGCTGCGGCTCGGTGGGGGGCGCGTCGAAGGGCTGCAGCGTCAGGCGCACATGCTCGCGTACGACCTCGGTCGGCAGGCGCTCGAGCCAGGGCACCTCGGCCCGCACCCCGCGCCAGGTCTTGTCGAGGCGCCACAGTGAGGCTGGCAGCCAGGTCACACCTGACTCGATCAGTACCACCTTAAGGCCGGGGAATTTCACGAAGACGCCCTCGGTGACGAGGCTGTTCAGGGCGGCGGCGAAACCCTGGGCCTGGGAGACATAGTCCTCCAGGTAATAGGAGGGCCAGCCAATGGCGCTGGGCGGATGTCGGAAGGTGCTGCCGGCGTGGATGCCGATCGGCAGGCCATGCTTTTCCGCCGCGCGATAAATCGGCCAATTCTGCCGCCGGCCCAACGGCAGCTCGGCCATCGCCAGCAGCAGCACCTGAACGAAGCGGCGGTCCGGTGCCATCCGTTCGATTTCCTCGGCGGCCAGTTCGGCGCTGTGCACTGGCACGACGAGGGAGGCACGCAGCCGCGGATCGCGGTCCAGCCACTCGGCGGCGAGCCAGTTGTTGATGCCGCGGCAGAGGCCGGCCGAGAGGTCCTCGCTGAACATGGTCTGGGCGCCGTGCAGCACGTTGCAGATGGCGAAGCGGGGCTGAAACCTGTCGAGGACGTGAGCTTGCAGCGCTGCCAGGGTGCTGCCCGGGGGACCCGAGGCAAGTCGCCAGTCCGGCCGGCCGTTGATCGGTGCCATGGCGGGATAGGCGCTGAGTTCCAGGTTCTCGCGCTCCAGGCCGCGGCGCAGGATGTGCTCCCGCCAGTATGGATCGAGGTGGGGGAGCAGCGCGCGCGTGGTCGGCACGGCCGGGTGGATGTCGCAGTCGATGGCGCCAGTCAGAGTGTGTTCCACCTATGCATGGGCCTTCCGCTCGGGTTCCTGCTGTGTTTTCGCCGCGGCTGCATGCCGAACGCTATGCTGGCCGCACGAGCATGTAAACGCTGGCCGATGCGTCTGCTATGCGTAGCCTACACGCTGCGTGAGCCGGGATGTTTGGCGCCGCGCCGGGTTTCCTGCCCGAGGGCCCGCTTGCATCCGCGTTCAATGATGCCCGCCGCCGCCGTTACCGCCGTGTCCACCCCAGCCACCGTGATGTCCCGCGCCGTGGTATGCCCCATATCCGCCGCTGTGATAGGCGCCGTGGTGGTATGCGCCGTTATAATATCCGTGATGATACCCGCCTTTGTAGGCAAAAAAGCCAAATCCGCCGACGAAGCCCGCCCCGTAAAGCGGATAAGGATAGGGGTAGGCGCTGCCGTATCCGATGCTGCCCGGATAGGCATAGACGTATTGCTCATCATACATGGGTGCAGGCAACACCTGCACCGTGTCGCCGCGCGCGGCCATGCATTGCGCGTAGCTCAGTTCATCCGGCATTTCGGGTGTTGCCGGGGCGGACGTGTTGCCGGTTGCGGGACCGGAGCTGGTTCCGGCGGGAGCTCCGCCAGCGGTGGCCGTCGCTGCGCTGTCTGATGGCTGAGCGGCGGGTTCGGACCGCAGGCCATAACCAGTGTGTGAGATCGCATGCCGCTGACATATAGCCTGGTCTTGCTGAAAGGCGGCGGCGCTCTTGTCGTTTCCGGGAAAGGTCAGGATCGAGGGACCCTGCGGCGCGGACGCGGCGCAAGCGGCCAGTATCAGGCTTGCACCCAGCGGTCCCAGCGTGCGGGCGACATTCATCCGCAATACCTTTGGTGAGCTCCAGGGCGCATCAAGGGACCAGGTGCGAGATGGCCAAAATATTACCGAAGGCTACGCGCGTTGCGGTTCCTCGGAAGCGTGTTCGCCAGGTCGTCCGAGGGGGGCCTGTGGCTCCGTTCTGGTGGGCGCGCATCGCGGGCATCGCACAGTACATCCAGTACGCTCTGTACGGAACCGTACAGTATATGCGCATTACAGCCTATGGGGTTTCGCCGCGCTTGCAGCGTGCTGGTTTCCGATACACCTGATGATGCGGCAACGATCAATCATCCGCGCGTCGCGTGCAGCCCGAGGCACGCAACGGGACTGTGAGACCGTGGCCTGCGCGGACACCCGGGTTGGGCATTGATTCGCTGATCGATTAATCGGATTGATCGCATCATGAGGGGACGATTATAGTTTCATTACACATGGTTCTCATTCGCAACTGGCCCGACGGATGGCCGCTGTAGCCCTCGTTTTAGAACGATTTAGAAGACGGCGTCTCGAATTTTCTGTTCCATTCCACAGTACGGAAGATCATCGATAATGACGCCAATATTACGCTAAGCAGCGTCATCCTCGGCAAACTCCAGTCACAAATAACTCTGAATTCGCAATGAAATCCGGTTGTCGCATATCAATTCGGTCCGATCGCGAATTTATAGTATTCTTTGCAACCATTGTCGTGTTATGAGGGCGGCTAACCCTCGATTGTCAACCGCTCGTGAGGTGCAAACCATATGAACGGGATTACCAATTTCCGCCACGCCACAAATCCATTTGCCACCGTGAATGTTACAACTGATGACCGTTTATTCTGTATGAAATATAAACCGTTCGATAACGATTCGATCGCCGTGAGGCTCGACCTCAATTCGGACGCCCGACCGTCGCCGGACATTGACTGCGTGGTCGAACCGAACACCTCGATGGGCGGTCGGACCAACGCGGGGGGCCAGATATCCTGGATACATGCAACGTAATGACAATCAGAATCCCACAGGGTATCGATGCCATCCGGTCCAAGACCGGCACTGCCGCCACGCGCGGCTCGGCCGGGAGCCAAACAGCCCAGCATCGACAGCGCTGGAATTCATGTCGCGCCTCGACTGGGTTGAGCGCGGCGATATCGCCGAAAGAGCAACGATCTGAATGCCGCCGGCGCCCCGAGCGGTTTATACGAAGGCACCCGAAGCCGCCGTAACAAGGCGTATTGTTCTCTATTACGAACAATATAGATCCATGATTTTTCAGGAGCGATCATGACCCTCACCACCTGGGATCCGTCGGATACTGGCGGCTGGCGTCTTTCCAACGGTAACCTCACCGCGACCAGTCCAGACAATGATACGATGGGAAGCATCTTCGTGGCGTACGGCGATGTCCCCATCCCCGACCATGCCAAAACCTATTTCGAGTTCAAAGTGTCCGGGGCCCGCATCCAGACGGCCTTCACCGTGGGTTTCGGCGTGCACGGCTTCGACCCCAGCAACAAGAACATAGCTGCGGAAGGGGTTACCGTTCCAAACGCCACGTTCGTGGGTTTTGCCTATAACCTGACAGTTACCAACAGCGGCATGGTCATCTATGATCCGCAAGGTAATGCCACTTACTCTCAGACCCATCCCGGCGCCATCGCCGCGCCCAATCAATGGTCGGATGGCAGTATAATCGGCGTTCTGGTTGACCGGATCAACGACACGGTACAGTTCACGCTGAACGGGGTGGCACAGGGCGGTCCGTTTGATATCAGTGGCATCGGAGACAAGACTATCTATCCATTTACCGACAGTTGGTACAGGTCCGGACCGGTGGCCACAATCGATGGCGGTACAGCCGGGTTTGCCGAACCCCTTCCGGCTGGATACACCCCACTGGACGGCGTCAACGGCAGCGGGAGTGGCAGCGGTAGCGGGAGTGGCAGCGGGAGTGGTAGCGGGAGCGGCGGGACCGGGCCTGTCACCATCGGCAGCGGGTCCGACACCCTGGCGCTGTCGGTCTCCGAGGATGCGTGGAATGGCGACGCGCAATTCACCGTGTCGGTGGACGGCAAGCAGATTGGAGGCACCCAGACCGCCACCGCCTCGCATGCGGCGGGTCAGACGCAGATCTTCAACGTGCTGGGAACTTTCGCTCCCGGGACCCATAGCGTGACGGTCAACTTCACCAACGATGTGTACGGCGGCACGGCCTCGGCGGACCGCAATCTCTACGTGACCGGTGCAACGATCGACGGCAGCACGATTTCAGGCGCGACGCTCAATGAAAAGGGCCCTGGGCCGCAAAGCTTCAGCTTCGTGGAGCCCGGCTCCACCGGGTCGGGATCGGGATCTGGATCGGGATCTGGGTCGGGATCTGGGTCGACCTCGCCGGTCACCATCGGCAGTGGGCCCGACACCCTCGCGCTGCAGATCTCCGAGGATGCGTGGAATGGGAATGCGCAGTTCACAGTATCGGTGGACGGCAAGCAGATTGGCGGCACGCAAACCGCCACCGCATCGCACGCGGCAGGGCAGACACAGACTTTCAACGTGCTCGGGACGTTCGCCGCTGGCACCCACACCGCGACGGTCAACTTCCTCAACAACTCCTACGGCGGCACATCCACGACCGACCGCAACCTCTATGTGACCGGCGCCACCATCGACGGCAGCACGGTTTCAGCGGCCACGCTCCGGGAAACCATGTCTGGGCCTCAGAGCTTCAGTTTCCTGGCACCCGGCAGCTCCGGGTCAGGGTCAGGGTCAGGGTCAGGGTCAGGGTCAGGGTCAGGGTCAGGGTCAGGGTCAGGGTCAGGGTCAGGGTCAGGGTCAGGGTCATCGGTCGACACCGTCACTGTCAATCGCCCGGCTACATTGCAGGCGGGCGTACAGACTATCACCGGCACGGAGTCCGATCCCTCGCAGTCGATTTTCCTCGATTGGCACACAACCGGCATACCCGCACTTACCTCCACCGACTGGGTGCAGGCAACCGTCGATTCCAGCGGAAACTTTTCCGCCGCGGTGACGATCGATCATCCGGGCACATCGAGCACGTTGTTCTATCGTATCGGATCTGGGTCGCCCGTCGCCGCGTGGTCGGGAGTTCCAACCTCGTAGCCAGTGCTGTAGCACCGCCGACCCCGCCGCGAGTTCGATCGATCCGGTGCGTTACCTACCGCGAGCCGCGCAAACCGCGGCTCGCGTGCAGGCACTACTCCAGCACAGCTTCGGTCTTAGCCTTGATCAGGGCGAAGTCGATGGGCGCGCCGATGCCGGGGACCGTCGGAGCGTGCAGCAACCCGTTCCGGTCGATCCGGAGTTCCTGTTGCAACCCGTAACGATGCGCCCCGTCGGGCAGCAGGACCTCGAAATACGTCGTGTTCTTCAATGCCAGCGCCAGATGCAGGTTGGCGTAGTTGTTCGCCGAGTTGCCGCTGTGATGGATCTCGTAGTTCATCCCGAACGCCTCGGCGAGGTGCGCCGTCTTCAGCATGGTGGTCAGGCCACCCTTGTTGGGGATGTCGCCCCGCAGATAATCCGTCGCGCGTTCGGTGATCCAGATCGCATAGGTGTCCAGGCCGCCCGCCGGATATTCGGTTGCCATGATCGGGATATCGAGCTTCTGCTTCAGGCTGATATAGTTGTAGATGTCCTCATCGGCGAGCGGGTCTTCGTACCATTTGTAACCAAGACGCTCGACCACCTTGCCGACCCGCAGCGCGTCGGGATAGCTATACGACCAGGTCGAAATCCAGCATCAGCGTGTAGTCATCCCCGACTGCTCGACGCACCTCCTCGCACACCCGGATGTCGGTGTCAGGGTCGCGCGGCGGGTGGATCTTGTACGCCGCCCAGCCCGCTTCCTTGAACTCGACCGCCTGCGGCGCGTACGATTGCGAAGGCAGCACCTCGGAACTTGCGTAAGCCAGAATGGAATCGCGGAAGCCGCCCATCAGCGCGTGCACTGGCAAACCCGCGGCCTTGCCCGCGATGTCCCACAGGGCAACGTCCACCGCGCCGATGGTGCGATACGAAACGTTGCGGGAGACCAGCCGCATGCTTTGATGGATGGCCTCTCGCGCCAGTGGGTCCTTGCCCATCAGCATGGGCTTCAGCGACCGGATCAGTTGCGGTCCATCCATCGAGCCGGGATTCGCGGCCGATCCGAGGAACGCGTTGCCTTCGATTCCGCTGTCAGTGCGGATACGTAACAGTCCCAGATTGCTGTCGCGAGCGGCAAACGCGCCCTGATGATAGCGGGTTGCTGGGATGCCGTCCCAGGTGAAGATGGTCAGCGACACATGGTCGATTTTCATGTCTTCCCCCCTGATCGGCCACCACCCAGCCATGCGGTCAGAGGCGGCCAATATCCGCCGCAAGGGTATTGGCGCCCCACCAGAGCGTCAACGCCGCTAACCGATCGGGGCAAGAGCGCGCCACTGGTCGCCGGATGCTCGGTGAGGGTGTCCCGGACGCCTGCCTCCCGGGGTACGCGCTGCTGCAATCCCTAGCGGTCCGGCCGAAGCTAAACTGGAATGGGTGTATCGACCGATCGCTTCGAGATTGTCACCTGCGAGCGCCGGCGAGCGTGCTGAAACGGCTCACCGAGCACAGGCGGATCACGTGTGGACCGCCATTCCCCGCGGTGTGCTGGACGGCGAGAACGGGAACCGGGTCAAGGCTCCGTCAGCGCTCCCCGAGACCGGTGCCTGGCCGTTGCAAGCGGACCAGTATGGACGGCGGGGATTTAATAGCGCTATGCCGGCGCGCACAGCACTGGTCCCGCGAGGAGGGTGGTGCGGCAATGGCGGTTGGTCCCGCGCGATAAACCGCATGGCAGGAACCGCCCGCCCGCCGTAGAGAATGTTCCGAGACTTCGAGGCACATCCGGTGCCCCTATTCCAGGAGTGAAATATCATGGCCAAATCCCAATCCGCCAAAGAGGCCCACACCCGTGGGGCATTAGGTACCCCGACCGACCTCAAGCCGGAGGCGACGCGCGATATTTCGGCTGGGCTGAACGGGTTGCTCGCCGACGTTTTCGCGCTGTACCTGAAGACCAAGAATTTTCACTGGCACATGAGCGGCCACCATTTCCGCGACTACCACCTGCTGCTGGACGAGCACGGGGATCAGATCTTCGCCATGACCGATCCGATCGCCGAGCGGGCGCGCAAGATCGGGGGGACGACGCTGCGGTCGATCGGGCAGATCGCGGCGCAACAGCGCATCGCCGACAATGACGCCGAATACGTTGAGCCGCAGGACATGCTGGCGGAGCTGCGCGAGGACAACAAGCAGCTCACCTCGATCATGCGCCAGGTGCATAATGTCTGCGATGAGTATGGCGACGTCGCGACGGCGAGCCTGCTCGAGGTGTGGATCGATGAGACCGAGCGGCGCACCTGGTTCCTGTTCGAGGCGACGCGAAAAGTCGGAGGCGCCAACGACTAAGGGCCGGCTGCGAAATAACCGAATCGGTTGGTGTGGCGCACCGCCTAACGATCAGGCGACTGTGCCTCACTTGCAGCGGTTATTCCCCTGCGGGTCCTTAGATGCCGTCTTGCCGGCGTCCCGGTCTCCCGTCCAACCGTGCCGTCGCCGACATCAGGACCCTGGCTGTCCCGGCGCGGTCATCGCACAGCGGATTTTTGTCTCGGCCATGGACAGTGGCGGCGTCATCGGCCACAGTTGGTGAATGCGCAGCCTCCTTGCCCTTGGGTTGCTTGTTGGCCTCGCCGCTTGCTCCGGCGACCCCAGGTCCTATGGCATCACCGGTCCGGGCCCCCAGGCCGTGGCGAAACCCAGCCCCGCGCAAAACTCGGGTGACACGAACCCCATGCCAGGCGTCCCAACTACGGGCACTTACTACGGACCCACCAACGCACCAGTCACTGGCAGCAGCGGCTTCTGGGGATACAACTGAGGCGTCGAGGTCGACGGGTGTGCCGCAACGACAACAACCGTGGCTTATTGGTGCTTGTGCACAGTCCCGGAGCCAGGGTTTGATGGTCGGAGGCGTTGCGTGGGGGACGCAACCGCCTGCCAAGCGTATCGGTCCTAAAGGAGAATGATGATCATGAGCAACGACAAGATGGCGGCACAAATCTCCGGGGCCAGCGGCTTCATCGCCGCGCTCGACCAGAGCGGCGGCTCGACCCCGGGTGCCCTGCGGCTTTACGGTATTCCGGACACCGCCTACAGCGGCGATGCCGAGATGTTCAAGCTGATGCACGAGATGCGCGTGCGCGTGATGACCGCGCCAGCCTTCACCGGGGCAAAGGTCATAGCCGCGATCCTATTCGAAGGCACGATGGACGGGCAGGCGCAGGGCCAGCAGGTCCCGGCCTATCTGTGGAACGAGCGGGGCGTGGTGCCTTTCCTGAAGGTCGACAAGGGGCTCGAGGCCGAGAACGACGGGGTCAGCCGGATGAAGCCCATCCCCGGGCTCGACGCACTGCTCGAACGAGCGACCAAGCTTGGCGTCTTCGGCACCAAGATGCGCTCGGTCATAAACCTGGCGTCGAAAAAGGGCATCGCGGCCATCGTCGCACAGCAGTTCGAGGTGGGCGCGCAGATCTCCGGGCACGGGCTCGTACCCATCCTCGAGCCGGAGGTTTCGATCAAAAGTCCGGACAAGGCCGGCGCCGAGGCGATACTGCTCACCGAAATCACCAGGGGGCTCGACGCCTTGCCAGATGGCCACAAGGTGATGCTCAAGCTGACCATCCCCGAAGTTCCCGACCTTTACGCGCCGCTGGTCAAACACAAGAACGTGGCCCGGGTGGTCGCGCTGTCCGGCGGTTATTCATTGGCGGAAGCTTGCAAGCGTCTCGCCGCCAATCATGGCATGATCGCGAGCTTCTCCCGCGCACTGCTCGGGGATCTCAGGCACTCGATGACCGACGCCGAGTTCAACGCATCCTTGGCGAAGGCAATTGACCAGATCTATCAGGCCTCGACCGTGAAGGTCTGATACGCCACCGGGCGGGCGGGGTCGGCACACGGATCGACAAATCGCCCGGTCTACCGCAAGCGACTGGCCTTACCTGCCGCTCGCGGAATGGGCTCACCCGGATGGTCCGGGCTGCCCTGCCCGGTCCCTCTGCTCCTATCGCCGGAACCAGCCCGCAGCGGAAGCACCCAGCTACGATCCCAGCAGCGCCTGCGCGCACGCGTCCAGAACCGCATCGGTATCCATGCCGTACTCCCGGTAAAGGTCCGGGATATCTCCGCCCTGCCCGAACCGGTCTGGACCCAGCGGGATCACGCGCTGCCCTCGCACCGCGCCCATCCATGCATGGGTCGCTGGATGGCCATCCAACAGCGACACCAACGCCGCGCCGCGACCCAGCGGCGCCAGTATCCGCTCGATGTGCGACACCGTCCCTTGTGCACCGGCCCGCCGAGCCCGCTGTGCCGCGAGCCAACCGGCATGGAGCCGGTCGGGTGAGGTGATCGCCAGCAGCCCCGCGCCGGGTTCTTCATCAGCCAGTTCGGCGAACGCGGCCTCGGCTTCCGGCGCGATCGGCCCCTGGTAGGCCACGGCGATCCGCGCGCCCTCGGCCGGCGGCACGATCCAGTGAGCGCCTGCAATCACCGCCTCGGCGTCCAGGTTACGCACCTTCTGCTCCAGCCCCCGGGTCGACAGCCGGAGCCAGACCGCCGAACCATCCGGCCGTTGCATGAAATCGAACGCGTGACGCAGCAGGATCGCAAGCTCGTCGACATAGGCCGGCTCGAAGCTCGCCAGCCGATCCGCCGCCATGCCGATCAGCGGGGTGTTCACCGACTGATGCTGGCCACCCTCCGGCGCCAGCGTCAGTCCCGACGGAGTGGAGACCAGCAGGAACCTGGCATCCTGGTAGCAGGCGTACAGCAGCGCATCCAGTCCGCGATTGACGAACGGGTCATACACCGTCCCCACCGGCAAGATCCGGGCCCCGGTCATCCCCGGCGCCAGCCCGGCCGCCCCCAGCAGCAGAAACAGATTCTGTTCGGCGATACCCAGCTCGATATGCTGGCCCTTCGGCGACATGCCCCAGCGCTGCGCCGACGCCAGCTTGGCATCACGGAACACGTCGTTGCGGGTATGCCGGTCGAAGATGCCCCGCCGGTTCACCCACGGGCCGAGGTTAGTCGACACCGTCACGTCCGGCGACGTCGTCATGATGTGCGTGGCGAGGTCTTTCAGCTCCCCCTGGCCGCGACCGATTTCCGCCAGTATCTCGCCGAAGCCGCCCTGGGTGGACATCTTCCGCCCCGCCAGCTTCGGCAACGGCAGCGCCGCCGGCACCGAAACAACCGGCGCCGACAGGCAGCGTCCCTCCGGCGTCAGCTTCGTGCCGAACGGGCAGTCGCGCAGGAACGCGCGCAACTCCTCCTCGGGGACGTCCAGACCCTCGAACAGGTCCAGTTCGTGCCCGGGACGGATGCCCATGTCGCGCTGGAACTGCTGCATCTGCTCCTTGCTCATAAGGCCGGAGTGATTGTCCTTATGGCCGGCGAACGGCAGGCCCATGCCCTTGATGGTGTAGGCGATGAAACAGGTCGGCTGATCGCCCTCGGCGGCCGCGGCGCGCAATGTCTCGATGACGGTTTCGATGTCATGGCCGCCCAGATTTGTCATCAGGGCGCCGAGTTCCTCATCGGTCAGCTCTTCGATGATGGCGCGCGCCTTGGACCGGCCGAGATCCGTCAGCAGCGCTTGCCGCCATGCCGCGCCGCCCTGAAAGGTCAGCGCCGAATACAGACTGTTCGGGCAGTCGTCGATCCAGGCGCGCAACGCCTCGCCACCCTCGCGCGCGAACGCCGCCTCGAGCCGGCGACCGTATTTGATGGTGACGCAGTTCCATCCCATGTCACGGAACAGGCCCTCGATGCGCCCGAACAGCCGGTCGGGCACCACCAAGTCCAGACTCTGGCGGTTATAGTCGATAATCCACCACACATCGCGGACGTCGTGCTTCCAGCCTTCGAGCAGCGCCTCGTAGATGTTCCCCTCGTCCAGCTCCGCGTCGCCGGCGATCGCGATGTGCCGGCCCGGTGGAAGGTCGGTACGGCCCAGGCCGTGCAGTCGCGTGTAATCCGCCATCAATGCCGAAAAGCTGGTCATCGCCACGCCAAGCCCGACCGAGCCGGTGGAGAAATCGACTTCGCCGCCGTCCTTGACCCGTGAGGGGTAGGGCTGGACGCCACCGAATTGCCGCAGCCCGCCCATCTTCTCCGCCGTCTGCCGGCCGAACAGGTAGTTTATCGCATGGAACACTGGCCCCGCATGGGGCTTCACCGCGATGCGGTCCTGCGGGCGAGCGATTTCGAAATACAGCGCCGCCAGGATGGAGATGCATGAGGCGCAGGACGCCTGGTGACCGCCGACTTTCAGACCGTCCCGGTTGGGCCGGACATGGTTGGCGCTGTGGATCATCCACGCGGACAGCCACAGCAGCTTCCGTTCCAGTTGCTTCAGGATATGAACCTGGCGCGACTCGGCTGGCACCAGCGGCAGTACCGTTGTCAGTGGCGCGTTCATATGCCCTCCTCGCGATGCTTCGACAGCACGATTATCATAGCGCCTTTATTGCCACTTTCCGCTCCGCGAGTCATCGGCCACAAAGCCTCGGCTGATTAATCCGCCCGCGGATTTGCCGCACAGTATCGGTTCGCGAAACGAGCGCCGTCGTGGCCTCTATCTTGCCTTCGGTATTCATCACCCGCCCGCGCGAGGGGAGCATACGACCCGATGTCCGACACCGTCGTCGATCCGCGGCCGATCCAGACGCGCGCCGCACCGAAGCGACACGTTCGCCTGTCATGGTCCGATCCCCGCTTCCGGTCGGTGGTCTGGCAGGTCGTGGTCGTCGGCATCGTCGTCGCCATCGCCTGGTATCTCATCAGCACCACGAACGAAAACCTGACGGCACGCCGCATCGCCACCGGCTTCGGCTTCCTGGGGCGGGTTGCCGGCATCCCGATCGGCGAGTCCCTGCTGCCCTACGACCCGGCGGTGAATACTTACGGCCGAGCGCTGTTGATCGGCGTGTTGAATACGTTGCAGGTGGCGATCGTGGGGATCGTGCTGGCAACGCTGCTGGGTGTGGTGATCGGCATCGGGCGGCTGTCCGGCAACTGGCTGCTGGCACGGTGCGCCGCCTGCTACGTCGAAACTCTGCGCGATATCCCGCTGCTGCTGCAGTTGTTGTTCTGGTACACGATGCTCCAGGGCCTGCCGGGGCCGAAACAGTCCTGGCACATCGGCACCGTCGCCTACCTGTCCAACCGCGGCTTCAGGCTTCCGGCACTCGCATGGACCCCCGCCCACTGCTGGCCGCTCGGCGGTTTGGTCGCCGGCGTGATCGGCACCTTGCTATGGGCCCGTCATGCCCGCCGCCGCCAGGAGGCAACCGGCGTGCGCCCCACCATCTGGCCCATCGCGCTCGCCTTGATGGTCGGCCTGCCGGTGCTGCTGTGGACTGTGGTTGGCGCGCCGCTCACGATGAACTTCCCGGTTTTGCGCGGCTTCAATTTCCAGGGCGGTTTCACCCTCAGCCCCGAGTATGTCGCCCTGCTGCTCGGCCTGGTAACCTACACCGCCTCGTACATCGCCGAGATCGTCCGCTCCGGCATCCAGTCGGTCCCGCATGGTCAATGGGAAGCCGCCGCCGCGCTCGGCCTGCATCGCGGCACGGTGTTCCGGCGGGTCGTGCTGCCACAGGCGATGCGGGTGATCATCCCGCCACTGACCAGCCAGTATCTCAATCTCACGAAGAACAGCTCGCTGGCCGTCGCGATCGGCTTCCAGGACGTTGTCTCCATCGCCAACACGACTTTGAACCAGACCGGTCAGGCGATCGAAGGCATCGCCATCATCATGGCCGTCTACCTGACGATCAGCCTGTCGATCAGCCTGTTCATGAACTGGTACAACGCCCGCGTCGCATTGGTGGAGCACTGAGATTTGAGCCACTCCATTGCCACCGCCGGCACCCTGCCGTCCGAGACACGGGATCGGCCTGCCTCCGCCCTTGTCAGGCCGTGGGCCTGGGTCCGCGCCAATCTGCTCAGTTCCTGGTGGTCAACCGCCATCACCCTGCTGCTCGGCTATGTCATCCTCCGCGTGTCGGCCGGCCTGGTCGAATGGGGCATCGTCCATGCCGTCTGGACCGTGCCGTACAGCGACAAGGGAATAGCCGACACCGCGATCTGTCAGAACGCCAAGGGCATCGGTGCCTGCTGGGCGGTCATCGGCGACAAATACCGCCTGATCCTGTTCGGCCGTTACCCGTACGAGGAGCAATGGCGGCCCGCCATGGTCGTGCTGCTGATCGTGGGCCTGTATATCGTGTCCGCCATGCGGCGGTTCTGGCGTCGCGAACTGGCGCTGGTCTGGCTGGTGACGCTGGCGCTGGTCGCACTTCTGATGTGGGGCGGCGCTTTTGGCCTGACCGCGGTCCCCGAGGATGCCTGGGGCGGACTGCCGATCACCCTGATCCTGGCAACCTTCGGCGCCGCCTTTTCCTTCCCGCTCGCAGTCCTCATCGCGCTCGGCCGGCGATCGACCAGAATGCCGGCGGTGAAAATCCTCTGCGTGCTGTATGTTGAGCTGATCCGGGGCGTGCCGCTGATCTCCGTGCTGTTCATGGCCAGCGTGATGTTCCCCCTATTCATGCCGGCCGGGGTGAACATCGACAAACTGCTGCGCGCCCAGATCGCCTTCATTCTGTTTGCCGGCGCCTATCTGGCGGAGGTCGTTCGCGGCGGCCTGCAGGCGTTGCCGAAGGGCCAGGCCGAGGCCGCCGATGCCCTGGGACTGAGCTACTGGCGCAAGACCCGTCTGATCATCCTGCCGCAGGCGCTTCGGCTGGTCATCCCGCCTTTGGTGAACACCTTCATCGGCTTCTTCAAGGACACCAGCCTGGTCCTGATCATCGGCATCTTCGACTTGATGACCATGGGGAAAGTGGCCTTGAGCGACCCGCCCTGGCAAAGTTTCTCCACCGAAGTCTATCTTGTACTTGCCGCGATCTACTTCTCGTTCTGCTTTGCCATGTCGAAATACAGCCGCATCCTGGAGCGTGACCTCAATCGCTCCCGCCAGCACTGACGGAGCCGGGAAACATGAGCCAGACCACGCAATCCGTCGCCGACGATATCATGCCTGGCAATGGGCCTGGCACTGGTCCGATCGAGCCGCCGGCGATCATCCTGGAACAGGTAAACAAGTGGTATGGCGCCCTGCACGTGCTACGCGACGTCTCGTTGACTGTTGCGCAGAAGGAACGGGTGGTGATCTGCGGTCCATCCGGGTCCGGCAAGTCCACCCTGATCCGCTGCGTCAACCGGCTGGAGACGCACCAGGAGGGCCGCATCGTGGTCGATGGAACGGAGCTGACGGATGATCTCCGCGCGCTCGACACCATCCGGCGCGAGGTCGGCATGGTGTTCCAGTCGTTCAATCTGTTCCCCCACCTCACGATCCTGGAGAACTGCACCCTGGCGCCGATCTGGGTGCGGAAGATGCCAAGGACCGAGGCGGAAGAACTCGCGATGACTTATCTACGCCGCGTGAAGATACCGGAGCAGGCGAAGAAATACCCCGGGCAACTTTCCGGCGGCCAGCAGCAGCGCGTGGCGATCGCGCGGGCCTTGTGCATGACGCCGAAAATCATGCTGTTCGACGAACCGACCTCGGCGCTGGACCCAGAGATGATCAAGGAGGTGCTGGACACCATGATCGAACTGGCCGACAGCGGCATGACGATGGTCTGCGTTACCCACGAGATGGGATTTGCCCGCAGGGTCGCCGATCGCGTGGTGTTCATGGACGGCGGCGAGATCGTCGAGGTCGGCACCCCCAAGCGAATGTTCGAGGATCCGAAGACCGATCGTCTAAAGCTGTTCCTAAGCCAGATCCTGCGCGGTCACTGACCTCACCCGCAGTGAGCTGTCCGCGACCCGCTGGAACGCCCTGTCGCTTCAGCCGCGGCCTTCGCCGATTGGCGGCAGCTCCCCGGTCATCCCGGCCAGTACCTCCGCGACATGCCGCACATGAGTTGCGTGGCCTTGCCGCTTCAGGCGTCCGGCAATGTTCAGCAGGCAGCCCAGGTCCCCGGCCAGTACCCGTGCCGGCGCCGGTCGCGACGATGTCGGCTGTCTTGTCCGAAACCATCCGCACCGAAATGTCGGGATACTTGACGCAGAAGGTCCCACCGAAACCGCAGCAGATTTCGGGGTCGGTCATCTCCAGGATGGTCGCGCCGGCATCCTCCAGCAGATCACGCGGCTGCCGCTTGACGCCAAGCTCACGCAGCCCGGAGCAACTGTCGTGATAGGTCACCGTGCCCTCGATTCGGGCGCCGCCGATACCCCGCAATCCCCGGACGTCGGTCAGAAAGCTGATCAGCTCGTACACCCGAGACGCCATGGCATCCGCCTGGGCCCGCAAATTTGGATCGTTGTCGAACAGATGCGGCAGGTGATGTTTCAACATCCCCGCGCATGACCCCGATGGCGCCACCACATAGTCGTAACCACGGAATGCCTCGACAATTCCCGCGGCCAGGTCACGAGCCGTATCCCGGTCACCGGAATTGTAGGCGGGCTGGCCGCAGCAGGTCTGAGAACGCGGGACCTCTACCTGACAGCCGGCACGTTCCAGCAGTCGGATCGCCGCGAACCCGACCGAGGGCCGGTGCATATCAACCAGGCAGGTCACGAACAGACCCACCCGCGGCTTATCTTCGCTCATGTTTTATCGACAACCCTCGCCGCTGGCCCACAGATCGCCCCATAGCATCCAATCCGCGGCGCTGTCCTGCCGCGAAGGGATCAGCGTTCAGCCGCTGCGGGCGGCGACCAGCCGCCAGGTCGGGTCGGGCTTGGACAGATCACGCTCGAACGTCCACAGATCGGTGATTTCGGTGACCGCGTCGGTGCCGGTCAATGGCTTTTCGTTCACGTCCTTCGTGTAACTGATCTGGTCCGAAACAATCCTGACGGTGATCAGCCCGGAACGCCCCTTCAGCTCCGCCTGCTCGATCGCAAGTTGCTGAATCGCCTTGATCTCACTGACCTGGGTATCGCTGGTCGCCTCCCGGTTGGTGATCGCCTGCTGGAATGCCTCATAGGTCTCGTCTGACAGCAGCGCGCGCAACGCCGGCTTATCGCCCGCGGCAAAGGCCGCGACAATCATCCGGAATGCCTGGTCCACGCCCGCCAGGAAGCGGGCCGGGTCGAAGTTTTGATCAATCTCGCGCATACGCGCCAGCACCTGACCGGTTGGCGACGCGGCATCGGGAATCGTCTGTGGCGCACCCGGAGCCGCGGGCTCCGCCCGGCCGTCGATCACCGGACCCGGCGCCACACGACCCGGCTGCGGCGGTTGATAAGGTGGGGCCTGCCGCTCAAAACCGGTACGGCGACCCAGGATGCCGCGCAGCCGCAAGACCAGAAAGGCCGCGATCATGCCGAAAAGGACCAGATCAATCGGGAATCCGCCGCTCGCACCCATGCCCAAGCCTCCTGCTCCGCTAGAGATAGGAGCGAGAGTCGGTCCTGACAAACGAATCCGCTATGTTGGACGCCGGTGCTCCTACAATTGTTGGCCCACGGTGCTGTCGTCCGGTTATTTCGCCACCAATCTTACCGGATCTACATCCGTCCGGCTGCTACTGTCCCTGGCGCGGCCAACCTGATATGGCGCTGGCATGATCCTGCTGCGCCACGGCCAAAGTGAGTTCAACCTGCACTTCAGTGCGACGCGACGCGATCCGGGCATCGTCGATCCACGGCTGACCGACCTCGGGCACGTTCAGGCGAACCAAGCCGCCGCGGCCCTGGCGGATCAGGGCATCGAAAGGATCATTGTCTCTCCCTACACCCGCGCGTTGCAAACCGCCGGTCCGGTCGCCCGCGCCCTCGGGGTCCCCGTCATCGTCGATCCGATCGTGCGGGAACGTTTCGCCTTCGCCTGCGACATCGGCTCGCCACGCGCCGATCTCGAACGTGACTGGCCGACCCACGATTTCTCGGCGATCGACGACATCTGGTGGCCGCGGCAGGAGGAACCGGAACATTCCATCGTCCGCCGCGCGACCGATTTCCGCTCCACTCTCGCCGCCCGGCATGACTGGGCCAGGACGCTGGTGGTCAGTCACTGGGGTTTCATCCTATCGATGACCGGTCAAAGCGTGACCAACGGCCAGTGGCTCCGCTGCGACCCCACGGCACCGGCGCCGCAACGGCTGGTCTGGCAGGCATAGCCCACGCCTCACCGCAATGCTGGTGGAATTCACACATCAACCATGTTACCGGGCGGCCCGTGCTTCTCGCTGAGGGCGGCGCGGCATCTTAAACGGAGGCACTCATGTCCGAGACCAGTCCGGCCCCGCAGGCCGACCAGCAGCCACAGCCCCTGGTCGTCAATATCCAGTACGTGAAGGACCTGTCGTTTGAAGTTCCGGGAGCGCCGCAGATCTTCACGCAGCTTCGTTCCCCGCCTCAGGTCAGCATCAACCTGGACGTTCAGGCGCGCCGGCTGCAGGAAGGCCAAAGCGTGTTCGAGGTCGCCATCGTCATCCGCGCCGAGGCTCGCGACGGCTCAGCGCAGACCAACGGTCAGGCGGCGGCACCCGCCCCTGTCGCTTTCGTCGCAGAATTGACCTACGCCGGCGTGTTCACGCTCACCGGGCTGCCGGATAATGCCGTCGAGCCCGTTCTGCTGGTTGAATGCCCCCGCATTCTGTTTCCGTTCGCCCGCAACATCCTCTCCGACGTCACCCGCGACGGCGGCTTTCCGCCGGTCCTGCTGCAGCCGATCGATTTCGTGGCGCTTTGGCAGGCTCGCCGCAATCAGCCCGGCGCCGCTGGCGGGATCGTCGCCTGACCCACGTCGCCTGATCCTTTGGGGTCCCGCGACCCTCGGCGGAAATGAGAAAGAGGGCGGCGGCGGTTTGCGGTCACGCGGAAAGCGCTCGGCCCTGGGTCGCCCGCGGCGGACTCCTTCGAGCGTCAGTCCCGCCCGAAATCCTGCTCGGATAGCTCGATGCCCTCGGGATCGGAGGCAACCACCACCCGCGCCCCACGCATGGTGTTCACGCTTTCGCCCAGGCGGCGCGCGCGCATGCCCGCGGCGAAAGTGCTGCAAGCCCTGCTCCAGAGTTCGCCGATAGCGAATTCCGCCTGAAATGAGCCCTCCGCTATCTCGGTCAGCTCGGTGTGGCCGCCTGGCCCCAGGAAGACAGAGAGAGCCACCGCCCCCGAGGTATCCCGTAGCTTGACCACAGCCGGTTGGATCGTCCGGTTCTCAAGCTGGATCGTTCCGTTGCCTTGACCCTGCTGCCCCAGCAACTCTCCGTCATAGGGAGCGGGCCCGGAATTGTACTCGCAGTAGGCGCGCCAGGCCGTTTCGGCATCGCCACGCGTGAGCCGCTTGGCCTCGACAAAGCCGGTCACCGCCTGATTGATCAGCACCTCCACCAACCCGGTTTGGGTAGATTGGCGTACCGCCTGCACGGCGCTGAACGGCGGCAGTTGCCCGATTGGGACAAAGGTTTCGAGCTTCGGATCCCGGCGCCAAAGCACCGCGGCGCCGAGCGCGGGCACGACGTAGAAGTTCGGCGTTCCGGCCAGGCGCAACGGCCTGGGGCCATAAAGTTCCACCTTCTGAGCGCTGGGAGAGAGTGGCGCGATTGGTGCCGCGTTCGGCCTGATCCCCGAACTCGCCACCGGTTGCAATGAACGCAGGTGAATGCCTGCCTCGACGACGCAGAAGCCCAGAAACACGCCCAGCCCGATCCAGACCGCGATCGGCAGGCCGGCGAGGCCAGAGCGCCGCAGATGCCCCAGCACACTCTCCCCGGTGGCGCTGCTCGCCAGATCACCACGCCCCCGAGATGGTTCGGCCGCATGCCGCACGGGCCGGTTGACGGTCGCATTCACGTGCGAGGACTTCGCCGCCGCCTGCCGCGCGGAATGGTCGTAGCTTGCCCGCCGCTCCCGGTTTGACAGCACATCATACGCCTGCCTGGCGGCAACGAATGCACTGGTGTTGCCGGTCCCGGGCACGTCCGGGTGCACCTCCCGCGCCTTGCGTCGGAACGCAGCCGTTATAGCTTCCGGTCCCGCCGCCGGGTCCAGCCCAAGGATGGCGTAAAAGCCCTCAGGATCAAGGCGAGTGCGGGGTGGCAGCATGTCGATTAGGTGCTACGTCCGGGCTTGGTGGCAGCGTTGCCGGCCTGACCAAGCCACGTCAGGGCTGAGTAAGGGTCAGTCGCCGGCTGGTCAGATTTCGCTTCATGGAGAATGTGTGTCGCAACGGGAAACAACCACCCTCAGGTGGGTGGCGCTGGTCGTGCTTCTGGCAGGCGGGTTCCTGCCGCCGTTGGATTTCTTCATTGTCAATGTGGCGCTTGCTTCCATTCACGAGAGTTTGGGCGCGACGCAGGCTGAACTGCAACTGGTCATCTCGGGTTACGCCTCGGGGTACGGGGTCTTCCTGATCACCGGCGGCCGCCTGGGGGACCTGTTTGGCCGGCGGCGTTGCTTCCTGGGCGGTCTCGCCGCGTTTTCACTGGCCAGCCTCTGCTGCGGCCTCGCCACCTCGGCGGTGCAACTCGTCGTCTTCCGCATCGTGCAAGGCGCGGCCGCGGCGGTTATTCAACCTCAGGTCCTCGGTTCGATCCGGGCCTTGTTCCCCAAGGAGCGCGAACTCGCCCGGGCGATGAGCGGTTACGGAATTATGATGGGAATGGCCGCGGTCGTCGGCCAGTTCAGCGGTGGCGCTTTAGTCCAATGGAACCCGGCCGGCCTGGGCTGGCGCGCCATCTTCCTGCTGACCTTGCCGGTCTGCGCCGCCACCCTGGCGCTTGGATCGCGGGTGATACCGGAAACCGGCGGCGGCAATGCCAACGTGCGCCTCGACATCGGCGGCGCCGCCCTGATCTCCCTGACCCTTGCGGCGATCGTCGTCCCGCTGTCCGAGGGCCGCGAACAGGGTTGGCCACCGTGGGTGTTCGTCGCTCTGGCCTGTGCGCCATGTTTCGCGGCCGCGTTTTTCTGGTTCGAGGGACGCCTGAGTCGTGCTGGGGGTATGCCACTGGTCGATCCCGCCCTGTTGCGGATCCCGAGCTTCCGGCGAGGTGTTCTGGTAGCTGCCCTGTTCTTTTTCACCACCAGCTTTTATCTGCTTTTCGGCCTGTATCAGCAGGAGGGTCGGGGCGTGCCTCCGCTGCAGACCGGGCTGGCGATCGTCCCTTACGGCATCGGCTTGTTCATCGGCCCGCTGATCTCGGCGCCGTTGACCCGGCTGCGACACGCCCTGCTGGCGATCGGCATGAGCATCCAGGTGACGTTTTACATCGCCATCGGGGTCCTGGTTGCCCTGGGCATCGATGGCTGGCCGCTGTCAGCTTCGGTATTTCTGGCCGGTTTCGGTCAGGGCGTCGCCTTTCCGCGTCTGTTCGCCACCGTGCTGGGCGACGTTCCGGCGGCCCAGGCAGGGGTTGCCGCCGGCATCACCAACACGGCCCTGCAGATCGGCGCGGCCTTAAGCGTGGCGGCGATCGGCAGCCTGTTCTTCACCGTCCTGCGCCAGGCGAGCCTGGACCACATGGGGAACGAGCGCGCCTATGCGCACGCCTTCTCGATCGCGCAATGGACCCTGACAGCGGGGTTGTTCATTGCGATGCTGATCGCCATTCCGCGACGTCGCAGTCGCCCCAGCGGGTCAACGGCTGACTGACATCCTCCGGCGAACGTGTCAGCCCGCGTTGTCCTCCTGCCGCCAAGCAGGGTAGCCGCCGCAACAAGGTCATCACCTTGGCTAAGGCTAGGAATCCCCAGATGGGCTTGCGGCGCGAGCAGGTCCGTGATTAAGGCATCCGCATGGAAACTGTTCCGTCACAAGCGCGCGTGCTCGGCCCGTTGGTGCTGTCCGGCGGGCTGCTGCTGCTAACCGGCTGCGATACCGGCAACCTGGCCCGCACCTTCGGACTGACCCGCGATTCGCCGGACGAATACACCGTCACCACGCGGGCGCCTTTGTCGATGCCGCCCCAATACAATCTGCGTCCCCCTGAGCCCGGTGCACCTCGCCCACAGGAGCAAACCGAGCGTCAGCAGGCCGAGCAGGCGCTGGCACCGGCACTCGCGCTGGGCGCGCAACCGGCGGGCAGCGTTAGTCCCGGGCAAGCCGCGTTGGTCCAGGAGACCGGCCCCGCCGCCTCCAGCGACGTACGTCACCGCGTCGACCAGGAGGCCCATTCCGACGCGGATAATGGCTTCGTCGATAAGCTGCTGTACTGGCGCAAGCCGGACCCGAACGTCCAGGTCGACGCCCAGAAAGAATCGCAACGCCTGCGCCAGAATGCCGCGCTCGGCGAGAGCCCCAGTGTCGGGGAGACGCCGATTATTCAGCCGAGCAAGAAAGGTTGGTTCTCCGGACTTTTCTCCTGGCTGTAGCGAACGGCCGGGGCTTGGTGGACGTTGCGATAGGCGTCTTGGCTCACCTGCCGTGGAGTGCCGCCAGCCGCCGTTCGATCTCGTCTGGCGCCACGTCCTCGATATGCGTCGAAATGTGCCAGGTGTGACCGAAGGGATCGAGCAGCGTGCCCATGCGGTCCCCGTAAAACTTGTCCTGCACAGGACTTTTTACTTCCGCGCCGGCGGCGACAGCCCGCGCCACGATCGCATCCACGTCGGGAACATAAACGTGCAGACTGACCGGTGACCCTCCGAAGCTGGCGGGACCTCTTGCCTGCGATTCGGCCGATTCGTCAGCGATCATGACATGGCTGTCGCCGATCTCGATTTCGGCATGGCCGATTTTCCCCTGCGGAGCAGACAGCCGCATCACCTCGCGGGCCCCGAAGACCTGCACGTACCAAGGCAGGGCTCGGGCCGCACCGTCTATGATCAGGTAGGGCGTTACGCTGTGGTAGCCAGCCGGGACGGGCGAAACTGACATTTGCTTCCTCCGCTTGGATGAGATCTCGGACCTGTCATTGCGGTGACAGCCTACCATCCGGCAGCGACGATTTCAAGAACATTATGTGAACAATGCCGCCGGTACGCCGGCCGGCGCCGCTGCGATCATGTTTCAATTCCGTTCTGAAAACAGAAGAACCCGTTGAACAAGGGTTGACGCGACGCCCGCCAGCACGCAATCGGCAGGCCCGTCGGATTGACGCGCTCGTGCAGTATGACTTCCGCCGGAACGTCGAGCCACTGGTCGGGCGCTCCCTCGCCGTATTCCTTCCGCCCGATAAAGGCCTGGTAATTACCATTTCGCACGCGGGCCGAGACGGCACGGCAATCCGAGAGATCGCAACAAGCTTGCCTTGTGAATGGATTGACCAGACTCCTGATCCAGCCACCGTGCGGTGCGAGGATCGTATCCTGTTCCGACCCGGATGCCGGCGGCTCGGCGTTGCTGAGGCCAATGGAGAGAGTGGCAAGGGCTGCGGCGAGGATAACCAGTTTCAGCACAGGCGGTTCCTTTTGTTGATGATGTCTCTATCCCGCTGATCCAAACCGTTTTGTCAAATTAGCCAAATTCCACCTCAATGTATCACCCCCGGCGCACCTTGCCCTCCGCCCCTCGGCCTTCGCCTTGGCGAA
Organism: uncultured Alphaproteobacteria bacterium; assembly: GCA_963758415.1. Classification (GTDB taxonomy): domain Bacteria; phylum Pseudomonadota; class Alphaproteobacteria; order Acetobacterales; family Acetobacteraceae; genus Rhodopila. Next base: position 165,084 of record CAVWVL010000007.1, read on the forward strand.
AGCCCAAGGGCCGGCCGCCCTTGTCCCTCCTGCAAGAACCGCTGGCGTCAGTGGAGCGAGTTGACAATCTGCCGATAGGCTTCCTCCGGGAACGCCTTCATCGAGACGGTACGGATGTTCCCCAACTGCCCCAGCAGCAGAATATACCGGGCGGCGATGGCGTCATCAGGCGCATCGTAGACGCCCACCAGATCGAACTGGCCCATTGTCATATACAGCGCGCGGAAATGGCCGCCCATTTCCTCCAGGGTCTTTTTGGCGGCATCCAGCCGGCGCGGTCCGTCCGCTATTGCCTTCAGTCCTTGGTCAGTCCAGTTCGCCAGCATGATATACGTCGCCATGATTGAACACTCCCGTGAAACCAATGCCATGCCCGGCTTCGGGGCGAGACGAGGAGCAGCCAGTCGCTTCCGTTAATCCTGCACTTCACCAGCGCTGGCACATACTGTCGGCGGCCCGGAGCACCGATGCAAGGCCACGGCCACCCCGGCGGATGCGTCGAGGCACGGCATGCGCGCGCCCACCGAAGCCTGCCTGCGACCCGATCGATCGTGCGACGACGAAACATATTCAACGTTTTGTAAAAGTGGAAATATTCTCGCCATTTCGATCCGAGATCGGTTGTCCTACCGGCTTGAGCAAACCCCGGACAGGCAGTCTCAAACACGTGGCACAGACGTGTGACAGGATTGACTCCCTCTGCCCAGCGTAGAATACTCAACCCGAGCGTTACGGGCGACCGGCCGGCAGGAGCTAAGCCGCACGCGACGCATCGACTAGCCGCCTTATGGCGGCCGCATCATATCCAACCTTACGAAGGACGTCTGCCATGCCGCTTGATGTCACTGTCTCCCCAAAAACTGTGACCGCGACGCTGCACTACCTGGTGCGCGGCGCGGAAAAGCCGGTGCGTTATGTTGATGACCCGCCGCCGGGGGCCGAATCCTACAACGGCATCGACGACCCGCATGAGGTGCGGATCGAGGACGGCCGCGGCCGCGAATTAGAATTTTCGCTCGACCGCAACGGTTTCGCTTTAGTGCACGCGCCGACACAGGTGCGCGACTTCTATTCCGCGGACGAGGTCCAGACCACATACTATCCAGAAGTCGAGCGCCTGCTTAAGGAAAAGCTAGGTGCGTCGCGCGTTTTCATATTCGATCACACCGTGCGCAACGCCGGACTGCCCGACGGGCGTGTGCCGTCGCGTCAGGTGCATAACGACCACACCGTCAATTCCGCTCCACGACGGGTGCGGGACCACCTGGGAGCAGACGCGGAAGAGCTCCTGAAACATCGGTTCGGAGTCGTAAATGTCTGGCGCCCGATCCGCGGACCGGTTCTCGATTCACCGCTGGCCCTGTGCGATGCACGGACCTTCACGGATGATGACCTGATCGCCAGCGATCTGGTTTACAGACATGTGCGCGGCGAAACGTCACGTGTCGAGTTCAAGCCCGGGCACCGCTGGTACTACTTCTCGGAACAGCAGCGGGATGAGGTTCTGCTGATCCGTGTGCATGACAGCAAGAATGACGGCCGAGCGCGGTTGTCGTTCCATACCTCGTTCGAGAATCCGCTGGCGGTGAATGCTCCGCCGCGGGAAAGCATCGAGGTCCGGACGCTGGTTTTCTTCCCACCCGAGACCTGATCCGCGCAGCATGTCGCCGCTCCAGACCAGGGGCGACGACATGCGTAATCTATCCCGCAGCCTGAATCGCCTGCCAGATACGTAACGGTGTCGCCGGCATATCGATATGCTTGATACCAAATTCCGCCAACGCATCGACCACCGCGTTCATCACCGCTGGCAGTGAACCGGCACACCCGGCCTCACCGCAACCCTTGGCGCCCAATGGGTTGGTGCGCGCCGGCACCGGATGACTTTCGAAACCGAGTGCTGGAAAATCGTTTGCCCGCGGCAGCGCGTAATCCATGTAGGAGCCGGTCAGTAGCTGCCCGTCCGCGTCGTACACGACCATTTCGTTCAGCGCCTGCCCGATGCCCTGTGCGATGCCGCCATGTGCCTGTCCCTCGACCAGCAGCGGATTTACCAGGACGCCAAAATCATTGACCGTCGCGTAGCTGACCACCTCCACAATGCCGGTGTCCGGGTCGAGCTCAATCTCGGCGATGTGGCACCCGTTGGGAAATGCCGACGGCACGCCCTTGAAGACATGGCTGACGTCGAGGGCCCTCGGGATATCCTCGGGAACATGCTGTTCCGACCGCAGCCGTTGCGCCAGCTCAACAATCCCGATACCCAGGTCGGTGCCCGCGACGCTGAACCGCCCTCGTCGGAACTCGATGTCCCCGGCAGCGGTCTCCAGAAAATGCGCCGCCGCCCGTTTGCCGCGCTCGATTACGATATCGCTGGCCTCGACAATCGCGCCCCCGCTTTGCATGATCGAACGCGACCCGCCGGTGCCGCCGCCGGCCACCAGCTCATCGGAATCACCCTGCAGCAGCGTGATCTTCTCGAATGGAACACCAAGCCGGTCGGACAGAACTTGGGCAAAAGGGGAGGCGTGGCCCTGGCCGTAGTCCAGTGTGCCCGTGATGATCGTAACGCTGCCGTCCGGCTCGAACCGGATGCCGCCCATCTCGTTGCCGGGGGGCGCCGTCACCTCCAGATAATGCCCCATTCCCCGCCCGCGAATCCTCCCTCGCGCTCGGCTTTTCGTCTGACGCTTGGCATAACCGTCCCAGTCGGCCGCTCGCAAAGCCTTGTCCATGACGGTCGGAAATTCGCCGCTGTCATACACCATTCCGGAGGGCGCACGATACGGCATCTGTTCCGGTTGAATATGGTTACGACGACGTAACTCGATAGGGTCAATGTCCATCTCGCGCGCGGCGGTCTCGACCAGACGTTCCATATAGTAGTTGCCTTCAGGCCGACCCGCGCCGCGATACGCGCCGACCGGAGTTGTGTTGGTGAACAGGCACTTTGTAGACACCTCGATCAGCGGCGTCGCATAGACGCCAATGATGTTTTTCACCGTGTTCAAGGTCGGCGGAAGCGTCGTCGCGTTGCTTAGCCACGCCCCAAGGTTGCCGTAGCCGGTCACCCGCAGGGCAAGAAACTTACCCGTCGCGTCCAGCGCCAGTTCAGTAATCATTTCATGGTCGCGCCCGTGGCTATCCGACACGAAGCTGTCTGACCGTTCGTCGGTCCACTTCACCGGCTGACCCAGAGTCCGCGCCGCGTGCAGCAAACATACGTACTCGGGATACGCCGAGGCCTTCATGCCGAACGAGCCGCCGACATTCCCTGTCAGGACCTGCAGTCTTTCGACCGGAACCCCGAGGATGCCACTCAGCAGAGCGCGCTGGCCGAACACCCCCTGGCAGCCTAAGCGCAGCACGAGACGATCCGTCTCCGCATCATATTCCCCGATCGCCGAACGAGGCTCCATGGCGCAGACGACGATGCGGTTGTTTCGTATCGACAGACGCGTGACATGGGCGGCTTCAGCAAACGCCAGCGCCACCTTCTCCGAGTCACCGAAATGAAAATCCAGGCACACATTTCCGGCTGCCTCGGCATGGACCAACGGTGCTCCAGGCGCCGCCGCCGCACTCGCTATCGTGACCGCGGGCAACGGGTCGATGTCGACGTAAATCGCCTCCGCCGCGTCCTTCGCGAGCTTGGCGGTGTCCGCGACAACCATCGCGACAGGCTCTCCGACATAGCGCACACGGCTGGTGGCAAGCGGACGTTGCGGCGGCCGCGGCGTGGCACTGCCGTCGCGGTGCTTTCCAGACGCGGCGGGCATATTGCCTATCCCGGCCAGATCAAGTTCATGTGCCGTAATGACAGCGCGCACGCCGGGCATATCGCGCGCCGCGTCAGCCTCGACGCCACGGATCTCCCCGTGGGCGACACGGCTCCGTACCATTACGGCAAACAACTGGTTCGGCCGGTTGAGGTCATCCGTGTAGCGGCCCTCACCGCGCAGCAGAACCGGATCTTCCTTGCGGGATACCGGTTGGCCGATGGCAAATTTCTCGCCCGCCAGCAATGCCGGATCGAATGGCGCATTCATGGGGGACAGGCTTTCATGATAATTGTGCAGACATCAGCAATGCGATATCCAATAGGATATAGTGCCAAAGCGCAACCGGCTGCCGCACCAATCGAGGCATCAGTTCACGGCCGTCGTTGTCACGCGCATGCCGAGGGGATCCGGGACTGGCAATGCTGTGCAGGCAAAGTCAGGGAGTCCGAAGGCACGACCAGGCGCCCGATAACCCAGATCTAACCGGAACCAGCCTACGCCGTCACCGCGGCAAGGCTTGCCACTTCGGGACTGTGCAATGCGGCCAACAGTGACGCAACGCTGGCCGACCGAAGTGCGATGAACCGTTTGCCGCCCTGCCGGCACAGCGACTTTACCGCAAGCGCGGCGTCGTGGCTGATACAGTCAACCGGAAACAGCACCACGTCTGCTCGGCTTGTCAGGCCGGGAAGCAGCGTCTGATGGCTCTCGACACCGCCATCATGATGCAGGAACGTCCCGCCCACCCGCTCCACGACCCCGCGCAGGTGGGCAATCTGGTGCGGACGCCCACCGACATAAAGCAGCGCAACGCCATCCAGCCGCGGCGCCGGCGCCGCCTCGGTCCCGGAATATTCCGGTGCCAGTGATGCCTCTACCGCATCGAGCTCACGCCGCAGCCGCTCGCACTCCCGATCGGCCGCCACCCGCGCCGACCGTTCTCGATCCGTATCGGCCTGGGCGGCGGCAAGTCTTCCTTCCAGCGCCGAGCAGCGTCGCGCTGCGGCACCCAGCCGGCGTTCGAGGTCGGCGATCAGGCCGCGCAGCGCCGAGCTCTGTCCGGGCGTATCGGACGGACCATCCGCCGGCCGGGAAATGATACCCTGCGTCAAGGCCTGCCGCAGTTCACTGATCTGCTGGTCACGCGTAACGACCGCCTGATGCAGCGCCAGTTGCTGCCGCTCCAGCCGTGCCTCCAGCTCGGTCTTTTCGGCCTCAAGCTGACAGAGTCGCTGAATATCAGCGCGGTTTGCCGACCCAACGAGATGCGACAACATGTGCACCTCGCCAAACGCCTCGCGCACCATCGCCTGGGTCGAGGCAGGGTGAGTGAGCGTGGCCCAGTAAGCACCGGGTATCTCGCCTCGCCGTACCGCTTGCACCCACAGCGCCCGCAGCTCATCCTCGTTGGTTGCCTTGGCGAATTGGCTGACCACCAGCTTGTGCCGGTGATCCAATGCCTTGTTCAACTGCCGCGACACATCATCCTGGCGGCCAGCCAGCGACACCGCGATTCCGTGCAGTTCGTGATCCGAACATGCCTGGGACGCTGCCCCCAGTTTCTTGAGTGTCTGCCGCAACTCGCCCGTGGACAGGCAGGTGCCAATGATCGAGCAGTGCAGATTGCTGTTGAACTCCCATATTTTCGTTCGCCGCGCCGGAGTCAGGGGCAGCGGCGGTGCCTCGCGCGCCACCAGCCGGGGCGGGATGGACGACAGGTCGAACACGCGCGACAGCGCAGGAGCGCCCGCGCCATTCCTCACCGCGATAGCCAGCCCTCCCGTGTCGATCTTCATACCCGCCCCTGTCTCCCGATGTCCGTCCGCCAGCATCAAGCCTCTTGTCGTAATATGTAATTGGATATAGCGATACTGACGCAGCGGGCGGCAAATGCCAAGTGCCGTTTGTTGCCGCCGCCCGCAATTCATAAACCGGAGGAAAAAACATGGACGCAATTGCGCTTGACTCACGGCTGCAACACGCCGCTGGCTTTCTCGGTCGATCGGCCGGACTGTTGATAGAGAGCAAGCTGGTCCCGGCAGCGTCGGGAAAGACCTTCGCCGTCTACGACCCCGCCACCGGCGTGCTTATCTCGAATGTGCCTGAGGGCGACAAAACAGGACGTCGACCGAGCCGTTGCCGCCGCTCGGCGCGCTTTCGACGACGGGCGCTGGAGCAGGATCGGACCGTCCGGCCGCGGCAAGTTGCTTTGGAAGCTCGCTGATCTGATCGAGCGGGATCTTGAGGAACTGGCCGAGCTTAAGTCGATCGACAACGGCAAACCCTATGCTGTCGCGCGTGTCGCGGACCTGCCCCTCGCGGTCGATATGTTTCGTTACGTGGCCGGCTGGGCCACCAAGATCTCCGGCTCCACTCTGCCACTGTCACTGCCGGGGGAATATCTCTCTTACAGTGTGCGCGAGCCGGTCGGCGTGGTCGGCCAGATCATCCCGTGGAACTTCCCCTTGCTGATGGCCGCATGGAAGCTCGCTCCGGCGCTTGCCGCGGGCTGCACCGTGGTCCTGAAGTCGGCCGAGCAGACGCCGATGAGTTCGTTGCGGCTGGCGGAACTGATTCTGGAGGCAGGATTTCCGGCCGGCGTGGTGAACATCCTGACCGAGTTTGGCGAAACCGCCGGCGCCGCGCTGGCGGTTCATCCCGATGTGGACAAGATCGCATTCACCGGATCGACCGAGGTCGGCAAGCTGATCGTGCACGCCGCCGCTGGCAACCTGAAGCAAGTTTCGTTGGAACTCGGAGGCAAATTGCCGGCGATCATCCTGCCCGACGCCGATCTCGATCTGGCTATCGCTGGCGCCGCCAACGCTATCTTCTTCAATCACGGCCAATGCTGCTGCGCTGGATCGCGGCTCTATGCGCACAAGTCGGTTTACGACCGGGTCGTGAGTGGAGTCGCCGACATCGCCGGCAAGATCAAGGTGGGCGCTGGTCTCGACCCGGCGACCGAGATGGGACCGCTGGTGTCGGATGAACAGTTTGCCCGCGTCACCGGCTACATCGAGGACGGACGCAACGCCGGCGCCAAGGTCGCGGTGGGCGGCAGCCGGGTGGGTAACCTGGGTTACTTCTTGGCGCCGACCGTGCTGGAAGACACCCGGCCGGACATGAAGGTGATCACGGAGGAAATCTTCGGACCGGTGGTGTGCGCGCAACCGTTCGATGATGCCGACCTCGAAAAGATCGCCAAGCGCGCCAATGATACGATTTATGGCCTGGCCGCGAGCGTATGGACCCGCAACGGCAGCACCGCCCACAAGCTGGCGAGCCGCATCCGCTCGGGCACGGTCTGGATCAATTGCCACAATGTGTTCGATGCGTCGCTGCCGTTCGGCGGTTACAAGCAGTCCGGCTGGGGTCGCGAGATGGGCGCGGAGGTGTTGCACAACTACACCGAGGTCAAGGCGGTGACCGCGGCGCTATGATGCTATGAATACCGCGGCCCGCCTGCGGTGGACTTTTCGCCGCCCGGGCCGCAGCTTCGGGTGATGACGGACGAAACGCTTTACGAGAACCCACGTGCGGGGGAGGTTGGGGTCGCGCTTCCCCCGCGCCCCGATGCCGGCGTCTATTTCATCGGCACCATTCACACGCCTTGGCGGACGCGTGCGGAATGCCCCAAACGCGGCACTCCGGACGGCCCGGTCTGTTCGATCGTGGTCGACGAACGCTGGCGCTCGGCGCTTACAGACATCGCCTCCCATCGCCGTATCCAGGTGCTTTACTGGATGCATCAGGCGCGTCGCGACCTGGTGTTGCAGACGCCGTTCCGCACCGGCCAGACAACTGGAAGCTTTGCCCTGCGGTCGCCAGTACCGACCCAACCCGATCGCCTCCTCGATCGTTGAACTGGTCAGCATCGACGGGGGAACATTGCAGGTGCGCGGCCTGGATTGTCTGCATGGCACACCATTGATCGATCTCAAACCTGATCGCACCGGCAACGACTGACCCGCTAGCCGGTTGCCCGGAATGTGCTGCATGGACTTTCGGCACGCGCTTCGCTATGTTCACACGGGAATAGCGTTTGGAGGAGCCACCATGGACGTCGTGCCGACCGACGCCCTGCCAATCCTGGGCCAGCAACTGACCGGCTGGAACGTCCTGCCCGGGGGAACCTGGATTTGCCTCGACCTGACCTTGACCGACGGCAAAACCCACGCGGTCATCCTGCCGTTCGACGCCTTGTCCGGTCTCATGATGACGTTGCCGCGAATGCTGCAATGCGCCCTGAACGAAAGATTCGGCGACGGCTCCATGCGTGTCGTGCAGCCACTCGGCCTCTGGAGCATTGAACGACACGAACCCGACCGCAGCCTGATACTGAAGCTCGGCACGACGGACGGCTTCGAGGTCGCCTTCTCACTCAGCACCGACCACGCCGATGCGCTCGGCACCGCGCTGCTGGACGCGAAGCAAACCATCATCCCACCTTTAGCGAGGAGACCAAACTGATGAACGCCATGACCGAAGTTCACCCATTTCTCGACGGCAAGCCAAAGCGCATGCTGATCGGCGGCAAGTGGCTCGAAGCCGCTTCCGGCAAGACCTTTGAAAGCCGCAATCCCGCCACCGGCGAGCTTCTGGCTCGTGTCGCCGAAGGTGACGCCGAGGATATCGATCGTGCCGTCGCCGCGGCACGTGCCGCCTTCAACGGCCCGTGGAGCAAATTCAAGCCAGCGGAACGGCAGCGCATCCTGCTCAAGCTCGCCGATCTAGTGGAGGAGCACATCGAGGAATTCGCAGCGCTGGACACGCTGGATATGGGTGCGCCAATCACCCGCACCCGTGCCAACCGGCAGCGCGCCCTGGGCATGCTGCGGTTCTACGCCGGCATGGCGACATCGATGCATGGCGAGACGATCAACAACTCGCTTCCCGGCGAATTCGTTTCGTTCACGTTGAAAGAACCGGTCGGCGTGGTCGGTGCGATCATCCCCTGGAATGGTCCGTTGACCGCCTCGATCTGGAAGATCGGACCGGCGCTGGCCACCGGCTGCACCGTGGTGCTCAAGCCCGCCGAGGAAGCGCCGCTGACGCCGCTGCGGCTGGCCGAACTATGCCAGGAGGCCGGGGTGCCGCCGGGCGTGGTGAATGTCGTGACCGGCTATGGCGAGACCGCGGGCGCCGCGCTGGCCGCGCATCCCGATGTCGACAAGGTGGCGTTCACCGGGTCCCATCTCACCGGCCAGTCGATCATCCGCGCCTCCGCCGGCAATCTGAAGCGCGTCTCGCTGGAACTGGGCGGCAAGTCGCCTGATATCGTCTTCGCCGACGCCGATCTGGACCAGGCGGTGCCGGGCTCCGGCATGGCGGTGTTCGCCAACTCCGGACAGATTTGCAGCGCCGGCACCCGACTGTTCGTCGAACAGAAGATCTACGATGAGTTCGTCGGGCGTGTCGCGGACTTCAGCAAAACCCTGAAAGTTGGTAACGGTAACGATCCGGAAACTCAGGTCGGGCCACTTGTATCCGAGGAGCAACTGACGCGGGTGACCAGTTACCTGAACATTGGCCGCCAGGAAGGCGCTCGGCCTATGTCCGGCGGCGAACGCCTGACCGATGGTGTCCTGTCCAAGGGCTATTTCGTTCCGCCCACAGTATTTGGTAACGTGCGCGACGACATGCGCATCGCTCAGGAGGAGATCTTCGGCCCGGTGATCTCCGCCATTCCGTTCACTGACATCGAAGAGGTGATCGAGCGGGGCAACAAGACTCAGTTTGGCCTGGGCAGCGGCGTTTGGACGCGCGACGTCGGCAAGGCGCACCGGTTGGCGAAAGCGATTCGCGCCGGCTCGGTGTGGATCAATTGCTATCAGGCAATGGATCCGGCGGTGCCGTTCGGCGGCTACAAAATGAGCGGCTACGGTCGCGAGTCAGGCGTGCAGCACGTGGAAGAATACCTCAACGTAAAGTCGGTCTGGATCAAGACCGACTGAGATCCGTTTCTATCGGGCAACCGCGCCCTCACCACGGGGGCGCGGACCGGACACCCTTCCCTGAGCCGATGGAACCGGCTGTGATACCGCCTCGCCGAGGGGGATTATCGCATGACCTGGTCCATCGTCGCCCACGACCCCAACAGTGACGCCTTCGCGGTCGCAGTCGCCACCAAGGCCTTTGCTGTTGGCGCATCCTGCCCGTTTGTCCGGGCGGGCGTCGGCGCGGTCTCCACCCAGTCGATGACCAACCGCTATCTGGGACCGGCGATCCTCGATGCCATGGCACGCGGCCTGACCCCCGCCGCCGCGATCGAGGGCGCGCTGGCCGGTGACGAAGGACGTGGCATCCGACAGGTGCATGCCGTGGACCGCCTCGGCCGCACTGCCGCCTGGACCGGTGGCAATTGCGTCGAGTGGTGTGGCAGCGTCTCCGCTGGCGGTATCAGTGTCGCCGGCAACATGCTGGCCGGCGAGCCGACTGTCGCTACTACATTGGCTGCCTGGAAAGCCAACCAGCAGCTCCCGATGCCAGACCGTCTGATGACCGCAATGCTCGCCGGGGAAGCCGCCGGGGGTGACCGGCGCGGCAAGCAGTCGGCGGCCATGGTCATGGTCACCACCGAGGATTTTCCCGATCTTAACCTGCGGGTCGACGACCACGCCGAACCGCTGGAGGAACTGCGGCGGCTGTTGGCGGTGTGGAAACGCGAGGGCGTCCCCCGCATCGGAACCACACCGTCAAAGGCCAACCCGTCGGGCCTGACCGACCTGGACGCGATCGAGGCCGGCTGGATTGGTCAAGGCTTGGACCTGCGGTTCAGGCGGTAGGTCATACCAATTCGTCCCTGAATGAAGCGTTACATACAGGTATCAGGGGGTAGGTGGCGGCTGGTGTTACGCCGTAACCTGCTGGCCGCCCTCCAGTTCCTCGCGCAGCATTTCCAGCGCCAGCCACTGCTCCTCGGCGGCGGCCAGCGCGGCCTGAGCCGCCTCCAGTGCCTTCGTCGCTGCGGCGAAGTCGGCCGGCCGGCGCGCATACAGGTCAGCGTCAGCCAGCACCGCGCTGACCCGGTTGATTTCCGCCTCCAGCCCGGCGATGCGGCCAGGCAGCGTTTCCAGCGCGTGTTTGTCTTTGAAGCTCATCTTCCGGCTTTGTGGCCGCACCGCCGCCGGACTGCCCGTCGCCACCCGGGTGCGCGTCGCCACCGCTTCCGTCGGCTTCGACGCACCCCGTTGCGCCAGCATGTCCGAGTAGCCGCCGGCATACTCGATCCAGCGCCCGTCTCCCTCGGTCGCGATCACCGACGTGACAACGCGGTCCAGGAAGTCGCGGTCATGGCTGACCAGCAGCACGGTTCCGGCATACTCCGCCAACCGCTCCTGCAGCAGTTCCAGCGTTTCCAGGTCCAGATCGTTGGTCGGCTCGTCCAGGATCAGCAGATTGGACGGCTGAGCGAATGCCCGAGCCAGGATCAGCCGGCCTCGCTCGCCCCCCGACAGCACGCCGACCGGGGTATTGGCCTGCTCTGGCCCAAACAGGAAGTCCTTCATATAGCCGATGACGTGCCGCGGCTGGCCGTTGATCCTGACCGTGTCGCCCGCGCCACCTGTCAGAGCGTCAGATAGTGTCTCGGCTGGATCGAGCGTCTCCCGTCGCTGGTCCAGGGTGATCTGCATCAGGTTGGTGCCGAGCTTGACTTCCCCGGTATCGGGCTGCAGCGCGCCGGTCAGCAGATTGAGCAGGGTCGTCTTGCCCGCGCCGTTCTGGCCCACGATGCCGACCCGGTCGCCGCGAATGATGCGCGTCGAGAAGTCCCGCACCACCATCTTGTCGCCGAACGCCTTCGAGACCCCCTCGGCGACCATCACCAGCCGGCCCGACAACTCCGCCTCCGCCGCATCCAGCTTGACGCGACCGACCGCCGCTCGCTGCTCCTTGTGGCGTTTGCGCAGCGCGTGCAGATCGCCAAGCCGCTTCTGGTTGCGCTTGCGCCGAGCGGTCACGCCATAGCGCAGCCAGTCCTCTTCCATGACGATCTTGCGGCCGAGCTTGTGGCGCTCGGTTTCTTCCTGCTCCAGGACCTGGTCCCGCCAGGCCTCGAAATGCTGGAACCCACGGTCCAGCACGCGGGTGATGCCGCGATCCAGCCACACCGTGGTGCGCGAGATACGCTCCAGCAACCGTCGGTCGTGGCTGATCAGCACGATGCCGGAGCGCAAGCGGCCCAGCTCGGCTTCCAGCCACTCGATGCCAGGCAGATCGAGGTGGTTGGTTGGTTCGTCCAGCAACAAGATATCCGGTTCGGGCGCCAGCACCCGGGCCAGTGCGGTGCGCCGAGCTTCGCCGCCGGACAGCAGGGCAGGGTCTTCCGTACCGCTCAGGCCGAGCTGCTCGAGCAGATAGGACGCACGGTGGTGATCGGCCGCGGCGGCAGCGTCCAGGCCGGCCTCGACATAGGCCAATGTGGTGGAGAACCCAGCGAAATCAGGCTCTTGCGGTAGATAGCGTATGGTGGCGCCTGGTTGTGCGAAGCGGCGGCCGGCGTCGAATGGCAGCATGCCCGCCGCGATGCGCAACAAGGTGGACTTGCCCGACCCATTGCGCCCGACCAGGCAGATCCGGTCGCCGGTGGAGACCGAGAGGCCGACGCCAGCCAGCAGCGGCGCCGTGCCGAAGGTGAGGGCAACGTCCTGGAGTGCGAGAATGGGGGGAGGCATCGCGATGGCTTTAGACTATACCGGCTCATGGTTGAAGCGTTGCCGCTGAGGCACGGAAGAAGTTGCCGCCGAAGCACGGCCAATTCAGTTGACTGGCGCCAATTCCGAAAATCACTATGTTTCAGATGCATCCTGCCGCCCGAGGAGGAACCGTCATGATCCGACTGCCTGACCCGAAGCCCGACGTCATGGCTCGCCGCGACAGCATCGTGGCAGGCCTGCGAGGCCTGTTGCCGGAAAGCGGTCTGATCAGCGAGACGCACCGGCTCAAACCGTATGAGACCGATGGCTTGTCAGCGTATCGTCAGGCGCCGCTGGCCGTGGCCCTGCCGGAAACCACCGAACAAGTCGCCGATGTTCTGCGCTTCTGTCATGAGAACGGGGTCCGCGTGGTTCCCCGTGGCGCCGGCACGTCGCTGTCCGGGGGCGCCTTGCCGATGGCGGACGCAGTGGTGATTGGTCTGATGCGGATGAATCAGATCCTCGATATCGACTATGCCGATCGCTGCGCCACGGTGCAGGCAGGCGTCACCAACATCGGCATCACCAACGCCGTGGCCGAACGCGGCTTCTTCTATGCGCCCGACCCCTCCAGCCAACTCGCATGCATGATCGGCGGCAACGTCAACATGAACTCGGGCGGCGCCCATTGCCTGAAATACGGCGTGACAGCCAACAATCTGCTGGGTCTCAAGATCGTCACCATCGACGGCAACATCCTCACCATCGGCGGCGCCCATCTCGACGCCGCCGGCTACGACTGGCTCGGCCTGCTCACCGGCAGCGAGGGCATGCTCGCCGTGGTCACCGAAGTGACCGTGCGGATTTTGCGCGCGCCCGAGGGTGCGCGGGCGATGCTGGCCGCCTTCCACTCGAACGAAGTCGCTGGCGCCTGCGTCGATGCCATCATCGGCTCCGGCATCATTCCCGTGGCGCTCGAGTTCATGGACCGTCCCGCCATCCATGCCTGCGAGGCCTTTGCCCATGCCGGCTACCCGCTGGACGCCGAGGCCATGTTGATCATCGAGGTCGAGGGCAGCGTCGAGGAACAGGACCGCCTGCTGGGCAAACTCTCTGAAATCTGCAACCAGCACGATCCAATCAGCCTGAGGGTCTCCCAGTCGCCCGAGGAATCGCTGGCCATCTGGAAAGGCCGCAAGGGCGCATTCGGTGCTATTGGCCGGATCAGCCCCGACTATCTGTGCATGGACGGCACCATCCCGACCAGCCGCCTGCCCGAGGTGCTGCGCCGCATCCAGGAGATGTCCGACTCGTTCGGCCTGAAAGTCGCCAACATTTTCCACGCCGGCGACGGGAATCTGCACCCGCTGATCATGTTCGATGCCAATGATCCGGCCAGCTTTCACGCCGCCGAGATCTTCGGGGCCGACATCCTCAAGCTGTGCGTCGAAGTCGGCGGCTGTCTGACCGGCGAACATGGCGTTGGCGTGGAAAAGCGCGACCTGATGCCGGTGCAGTTCCATGAGCACGAACTGGAGCAGCAGCGCCGCATCAAGTCGGCCTTTGATCCGGAATGGCTGCTGAACCCCAGCAAGGTGTTCCCGCTGCCTGCGGAATCCCCCGTAGTCCTGCCCCAAGCGGCCTGACCGTGTCGGCAGCGCAAGCCGCCACGGCACCCGGAAGCGCCGAGGCCGCTATCGCCGGTGTCATTCGCGACGCCGCCGCGTCCCGGGAGCCGCTGCTCATCGAGGGCCACGGCACCAAGGCTGGTATGCTGCGTCCGGTCCAGGCAGCGCGGACCCTGTCAACCGCCGGCCTGTCCGGCATCAATCTGTACGCGCCGAAGGAATTGATCATCTCCGCCTGGGCCGGCACGCCGTTGCCGGAAATCGAGGCGGCGCTCAAGGCGGGCGGCCAGCATTTGATCGCCGAACCCCCCGACCTCTCCGGCCTTCTTGGTGATTTCGGCCGGTCTCAAACGCTTGGCGGAGTCGTCGCGACCAACCTGTCGGGTCCGCGCCGGGTCGCGTGGGGCGCCATGCGCGACCACGTCATGGGAGTCCGCGCGGTCACCGGCCGAGCCGAGGTGATCCGTTCGGGCGGGCGGGTGTTGAAGAACGTCACCGGCCTTGATCTGTGCAAACTGCTCACCGGCAGTCATGGCACCCTTGGCGTGATCACCGAGATTACACTCAAGGTGCTGCCGGCGCCCGAAGCAACCGGCACGCTGGTGCTTCCTGGTCTCGGTGCCGTCGCCGGGGTTGCCGCCCTGTCCGCTGCACTGGGCTCGCCATACGGCGTGTCCGCCGCGGCCTGGTTGCCCGAGGACGGGATCGCACGGGTGCCCGGTCTGGAGCATCTCCGGGCTTCCGCGGCGCTGGTGCGGATTGAGGAGTTCACCCCGTCGGTGGCATATCGATTAGACCGCTTGCGGGCCGAATTGGCGGTGGCGGGTGCGACAATCCTGGATGACCAGATTTCTCGCAGCGTTTGGAAGGCGATCAGGGATGCGCAACCGCTCGCCCCACAGCGGAGCGACGCCGTGTGGCGCGTCTCGGTGCGGCCGTCAGGCGGGCCCGCGGTCCTCGCTGCCCTTCGACCAAAAGGCGTCTCGGGTTTCCTCGACTGGGGCGGCGGCCTCGTCTGGCTCGCCGGTCCGGCCGAAGCGCAAACCCACGCGGCAATCGAAGCGGCGGCGCGGGCAACCGGCGGAACCTGGACGCTGATGCGCGCGCCGGACACATTACGAGGATCGGTCCGGGTCGTGCCAGATGAGCCGTCAGCACTGGCCAGGATCACCCGAGAGGTGAAGGCGGCGCTCGATCCGGCCGGCATTCTCAATCCAGGCCGCTTTTACCCCGGACTGTAGGTCGATCCGGTGACGGACCCCCGTTATGACTGAACGAATATAGAACGGTCGCCCCAACGATGCAGACCAATTTCACCGCTGAACAGCTTCGCGATCCGGACACCGCCGCATCCAACGCGGTCCTTCGCACCTGCGTGCATTGCGGATTCTGCACCGCGACCTGCCCGACCTTTCTGCTGCTCGGGGACGAACTCGACAGCCCACGCGGTCGCATCTACCTCATCAAGGACATGCTTGAGACCGGCCGGCCGGCCACCGAGGAGGTCGTCCGACATATCGACCGGTGTCTGTCATGTCTGTCCTGCATGACGACATGCCCATCCGGCGTGAACTACATGCATCTGGTCGACCATGCGCGGACCTACATCGAGCAGACCTATCGCCGCCCGCTGACCGAGCGTTGGCTGCGTTCGATCCTCGGCATCCTGCTGCCTCGCCCCGACCTGTTCCGCCTCGCGCTGCGCGGCGCCCGCCTGACCCGGCCAATGGCCCGGCTGATCCCGGGCAAATCGATGCTCGCCCAGCGGCTGCGTGCCATGCTCGCCCTGACCCCCGACCATCTCCCGGCCGCAAGCCCGGCTCAGGCGCCGCAGGTGCATCCGGCGCAGGGAAAGCGGATCGCCCGCGTGGCACTGCTGACCGGATGCGCCCAGCAGGTGCTGATGCCGCGCATCAACGAAGCAACGATTCGCCTGCTGACCCGGATCGGCGTCGAGGTCGTGGTAGCGCCGGAAGCCGGATGCTGCGGCGCGCTCAACCATCATATCGGCCAGCACGATCGCGCCATGGCCCTGGCGCGGGCCAACATCGCGGCATGGAGCCAGGAGGCCGACCAACACGGGCTGGACGCGATCGTGATCAACGCGTCCGGCTGCGGCACCACGGTCAAGGATTACGGCTTCATGTTCCGCTCCGAGTCCGAACCCTGGCGCAGCCGCGCCGAGAACATTTCCAAGCTGACCCTGGACGTAACGGAATTCCTGAACTCGTGTCGGATATGCACCGACCCGAGAGGCGCCGAACCTGACTGTCGCATACCACTCAGCGTGCAGTTTGCAGCATGGCCAGCAGGTGACGACGCAGCCAAAGACTTTGCTGACGCGGGCCGGGTTCCGCGTGACCGAGCCGCGAGAGGCGCATATTTGTTGCGGTTCCGCCGGCACCTACAACCTGCTGCAGCCGGAGATCGCCGGCCGTCTGCGGACGCGCAAGCTGGAAAACCTGAAAGCCGTCGCGCCCGATCTGATCGCCGCCGGCAATATCGGCTGCATCACCCAGTTGTCTGGCGACGGCATTCCGGTGGTCCACACGGTGGAATTGCTCGACTGGATGGCCGGCGGACCGCGCCCGCCTGGCGTGATCCACTAAAATGACCCAGCCGCGGCATTTTTTCCCCGTGCTGGTCTGCATGTTTGGTCTCGTTGCACTCATGACCCCGGCTGTGCGCGCGCAGGAGCCCGGCGCGCAAAGCACGCCCGACAAACGGACAACCATCGACCGAACGCTTGACGCACTCAAGGCGGCGCCTGATGAACAGGAGGCCGCCAGGCTGGAAGGTCAGGTGATGCATACCTGGATGCAGGCGGGAACCCCGGCGGTGTCGTTGCTGATGAGCAAGGGTCTTCGCGCGCTCCAGGCTGGCCAGGATAGTGACGCCGTCAACTCCTTCAGCGATGCGATCACTCTGTCGCCAAATCTTGCCGAAGCTTGGCGCCAGCGTGCCATCGCCCGATATCATTCCGGAGACGTAAGTGGCGCCATCGGCGACCTGCAGGAAACCCTGACCCTGGAGCCTCGCAACTTCGCCGCCTTTCGCAACCTGGCCGAGATTGCCATCGCGCGAGAGGACTGGAAGGGGGCCTACGCCGCATGGCAGAAGTTCATGGAGCTGGACCCCAAGACGCCAGGTGGCGACGAACGCCTGCGCGAACTCAAGCGCCACGCGGTGGGCGAGGACACTTGATCTGGCCGTGCGATAAACGTTTCTTATACCAGCCGCCCGAAAGATCGACCCTCTGATCGGCTGGCAGGCGGCTGGTATCTTATTGATTTCGCGCGCAGCCACCTCCCTCGCGTGCTCGGTCGCCACACCAACCCTGCGCGCATATCAGTCAGCCCTCTGGGCTGCTGGTATTAGTCAACGCCTCGGTCAGCCTACCACGCAACGGCCTGCCGCGAGACCTCCACCGTTCCGTTCCCCCGCAGGCGCACCACGTTCACCGTCTTCGCCAGATCGGGCGACCCGGAGTAATACGCCGGCACCGTCGTTCCGGTTCCGACCTGAGCCGCCCGGTTCCAGTGTCCCAGCGCCAGGTAGTCCGCCCGCGTCGCCTCGATCTCGGCATTGCTGATCAGCCACGAAGGCCGTAACGGCGGGACGCCGTCATCCTCATAGTGGCCATGCGCCAGCGTCACGTGCCAGCGCGCGGTCCGAGGCCGGGGCTGCCGCAGCGGCACCATGTTGCCGTAGTCCACATGTGCGTGCCCCCATACTTCCAGATCATGCTCCGGAAAGTGCACCGTCAGGTCATGCGTCACGCCGATGATATGGACATGCGGCAACTGGTCCAGGCCGCCACGACGCCAGACCGAGTCCGGCGTCACCGGGTCATGATTTCCCGGCAGCACGACAACCGGGCGCCCGGCTTCGTTCAGCAAACCCACACACTGATCGAGGATCATCCGGGACTGACGGTTGCTGTCGAAAACATCGCCCACCAGCAACACGTAATCCGCCTGATGCGTCTTCGCCGCGTTGAGCACGACCCGAAGTCCGGTGGTCCCATCCTCGCCATACGGGCCCTGATGCGGATCATCATCCACGTGAAGGTCGCTGCTGTGCACAAGCACGATATCTGACGCCAAGATGCTCAAATCCAGTCGGTTGCGATGGGCCATCAGACCGGCGCCGAGACCGTCCGTCAACCGTCATTGGCCCCTTTCGGAGCTTTACGGTAGCATGGCTGCCAACTCTAACCAGGAGAAGCGTGCCATGATCGACCTCCACTACTGGCCGACACCAAACGGCAAGAAGGTCACCATACTGCTCGAGGAAGCCGCCATCCCTTACACCATCATCCCCTGCAACATCGGCCGCGGCGACCAGTTCTCCGCCGAGTTCCTGAAGATGAACCCCAACCACCGCATGCCGGTCATGGTCGACCACACCCCGAAAGGTGGCGGTGAGCCGATCGCAATCTTCGAATCCGGCGCAATCATGCTTTACTTGGCCGAAAAGGTCGGACGCTTCTATCCACAGGACCTGCGCGGTAAATACGCCGTCACCGAATGGCTCATCTGGCAAATGGCCAACCAAGGCCCCAAGCTCGGCGAGTGTGGCCACTTCCGCCGCCTCGGCGACAAGCAGGGCGACCAGTCCTACGCCGTTCGCCGCTTCACCGATGAGGCCAACCGTCTGTACGGCGTGCTCAACAACCGGCTGTATCAAAGCAAATACCTGGCCGGTGACGAATATTCCATAGCCGACATGATCAGCTATCCCTGGACGGTGAGCTGGCAGGCGCAGGGTCAGGACATCGAAGAGTTCAAATATTTCAAGCGCTGGTCTGAGGAACTCGCCGCACGCCCCGCCGTCCAGCGTGGCATGGCGGTTGGCGCCGACTTGTCCCAGGACCCCGCCAAGCTGCCGCCCGAGGAGCAGGAGCGCAGGGCCAAGCTGCTCTACAATCAGCGCGCCCGCCCGGTCCCGGCAGCGTAACGAAGGGAGATCGACAGATGGCTGAGGTGGAATGTTTTTTTGACTGCTCCAGTCCGTGGACCTACTTCGCATTCGAGAATTTGTTGCTCATGCAGCAGGAAATCGGCGTCACCATTCGGTGGCGTCCAATCCTGGTCGGCGGCGTGTTCAACGCGGTCAACCCCAGCGTTCACGACGCGCGCGAAAAGCCGGTGCCGGCCAAGGCGGCTTACAACAAGAAAGATCAGCAGGACTGGGCGCGTTATCTCGGTTTGCCGATCCTTTACCGCCCCTCGGTGTTTCCGGTGAACAGCGTCAAGGCGATGCGCGCCTGCTTCGTGCTGGAGCCCCAAGACAAGCTGGTGCCGTTCGCGCGGGAGACCTTCAAGGCTTACTGGATCGACGACCAGGACATATCGCAGGTCCCGATGTTGCGGGACATCTGCCGCAAGGTCGATGTCGACCCAGATCAATTGCTCGTGACCATCGAGCAACAACCCGTGAAGGATCTGCTGCGCACCACAACGCAGGAACTGATGGACCGGGGCGGTTTTGGCTCTCCTACCATCTACGTTGGCGGCGACGACATGTACTTTGGTAACGATCGCATGCCGCTGATCAAGGACGCGGTGCTGCGCCTCCGGGCTTGACGCCCGGTCGTCCGGGAACCCGATTGCGGTGCTTGTCTCGCCGTGATAGCGATAAAGCAGCGTTGTGAGACGCAAAGACAGCGCGGCGGCGGCAGGGTGCGGAATTGATGCAGGTTCCGCAACGCTGAAAGCCAGATATACGCGAAATTCCGTGGAACCGGAATTTTTTGTTAGCGTTGTGAAAGGAGTTGATCAGCGTTCGTGACGGCATTCGTGGTTCGTCCCCGAATGGTGCTAACCGAAGCAGGAGGAAAAATGACCGAGAATCGGTTCCGCCTTGGCCTCATGGCCGGCGCGTTGATTACATCTGGCCTGATCGCAGGCGCGGCGCATTCACAAACCGGCGGCAACGACCTGCTCAAGATGCAGCAGGATCCCGCGAACGTGGTGATGCCCACCGGAAATTACTCGAACCACCGCTATTCGGCGCTGGATCAGATCAACCCTGGCAACGTCGGCAAGCTACAGGTGGCCTGGACCTTCTCCACCGGCGTGCTGCGCGGTCACGAGGGGCAGCCGCTGGTGATCGGCGACGTCATGTACGTGCACGCGCCGTTTCCAAACACGGTGTTCGCTCTCGATCTGAACAATGACGGCAAGATACTGTGGAAGTATGAGCCGAAGCAGGACGCCAACGTCATTCCGGTGATGTGCTGCGATACCGTCAACCGCGGTGTGGCATATGGCGACGGGAAAATCATACTGCATCAGGCCGATACGACCCTGGTCGCGCTCGACGCCAAGACCGGCAAGGTGGTCTGGTCGATCAAGACCGGTGACCCCGGCAAGGGCGAGACCGGCACCGATGCGCCCATGGTCATCAAGGACAAAGTCTATGTCGGCGTCTCGGGCGGCGAGTTCGGCGTGCAGGGCTGGTTCGCGGCCTATTCGCTGGCCGACGGCAAGCAGGTGTGGCGCGCTTACTCCGTCGGTCCCGACGCCCAGACGCTGATCGATCCGCAAAAGACCACCAGCCTGGGCAAGCCCGTTGGCCCTGACTCCAGCCTGAAGACCTGGGAGGGAGACCAGTGGAAGATCGGCGGCGGTGCCACCTGGGGCTGGTATTCGGTACGACCCACAGACCAATCTGATCTATTACGGAAGTGGCAATCCGTCGACGTGGAACCCGAAGCAGCGGCCAGGCGACAACCGCTGGTCGATGACCATCTTCGCGCGCGACGCCGACACCGGGTTGGCGAAATGGGTCTATCAGATGACCCCTCACGATGAATGGGATTACGACGGCGTCAACGAGATGGTGCTGGCCGATCTGACTATCGGCGGCAAACCACGCAAGGCGCTGGTGCATTTCGACCGTAACGGTTTCGGCTACACGCTTGATCGCGAAAGCGGTGAACTGCTCGTCGCGGCCAAGTACGATCCCGCGGTGAACTGGGCAACCGGGGTCGATATGGACCCGGAAAGCGCCACGTACGGCCGGCCGAAAGTCGTGCCGAAATACTCGACCGAGCATAACGGCGAAGACGTCAACAGCACCAACATCTGCCCGGCCGCGCTCGGCACCAAGGACGAACAGCCGGCCGCGTATTCGCCTGACACCGGCTTGTTCTATGTGCCGACCAATCACGTCTGCATGGACTACGAGCCCTCCCGCGTCTGGTACACCGCGGGGCAGCCTTACGTCGGCGCGACCTTGGCCATGTATCCGCCCCAAGGGCAGACCAACATGGGCAATTTCATCGCCTGGGACGCGCGAACCGGCAAGATCGTCTGGTCCGACCCCGAGCAGTTCTCGGTATGGTCTGGAGCACTGGCGACCAAGGGCGGCGTGGTGTTCTACGGCACGTTGGAAGGTTACCTCAAGGCGGTGGACGCCAAGACCGGCAAGGAACTTTACAAGTTCAAGACAGCGTCAGGCATTATCGGCAACGTCATGAGTTACCAGCATGGCGGCCGGCAGTATGTCGCCGTCTTGTCGGGCGTCGGCGGCTGGGCCGGCATCGGGCTCGCGGCAGGTCTTACCGATCCGCACGCCGGGCTGGGCGCCGTGGGTGGCTATGCCGCCTTGAGCGACTACACCAACCTCGGCGGTCAACTGACCGTGTTCGCCGTGCCGCAATAGGTCTCGGAACGTTTGGTCAGCAGGCCGGTGTTCTCGCACTGGCCTGCAACGAACTCGCGGTATGGGAAACGATCCATAATGCACGATACTCGTCGCGCCAGACTGCTGGCCGTGGCGCTGGCGATGATACCCGTTGCGGGCCTCCATGCTGCGGAGCCCGCCGCCAGCCCGCCGGACGATCCGGCTGCAGTAACGAATAACGACGGCAAGTACGCGGACAAGAACGGCAATCCGACTTACAAGATCGCACCTGACGGCACGGTGGATTTCTACACATACTCCGGCTTCGTCCGATACTCCTCGAATTGCCTGCAATGCCACGGTCCGGATGGCATGGGATCGACCTATGCGCCGGCGTTGCTGCACTCGCTGCGGACGCTGTCCTATGCGGACTTCCTGGCGACGGTCGCCAGCGGCAAGAAGGACGTGAACGCGGCGCAGACCTTGGTGATGCCTTCACTCGGCGACAACAAGAACGTAATGTGCTATATTGACGCGATCTACGTCTATCTGCGCGCCCGCTCCGACGAGGCAATCGGCCGCGGCCGGCCGGCCAATCATGAGCCGAAGCCAAAGGGTTTCGCGGCGGCGGAAAATGATTGCATGGGCTGAGGCGGCAATGATCCTGACGCGAAACATCAGCGTCGTCGCCCACCGTGCCCAGGCCCGCCTGAGCATTGCCTGCCTCGTGCTGACGATATCAGCGGCGGGCGCGCACGCACAGCAGCAAGGCTTTGGCGCCGCGACCGAACTGGTGGACCCCAAGGTGCTTCGTGTCTGCGCCGACCCGCACAACCTGCCTTTCTCCAACGAGGCCGGAGAAGGCTTCGAAAACAAGATCGCCGAGCTGCTGGGCCGCAAGCTGGGTCGGCCGGTGGCGTATACGTATTACCCGCAGGTTATCGGCTTCTATCGCAGCACGCTCAATGCGTATCGCTGCGATGTCGTGATCGGGGTCGCCGTGGGGGACGATCTCGTCAAGACCACCAGCCCTTACTACCACACGACCTATGCGTTGGTGTTCAAGCCCGGGCACGACCTCGACGATGTGCGGTCGCTGCAAGATCCGCGATTGCGCGACAAGCGGATCGGTGTCGTCGCGGGCACGCCGCCGGCCACGGTCATGATCGAGAATGGCTTGATGGCGCGTGCCAAACCGTACCCCCTGACGGTCGACACACGCGTGGACTCGCCGGCCCGGAACATGGTTCGCGACATCGCCGAGGATCGTATCGACGCCGGCGTGCTCTGGGGGCCGATCGCCGGGTTCTATGCCAAAAGCCCGAGTGCATCGCCAGGGCCGGCCAGCGCGCAGCAGCCTAGCACGCAGCCGCCTAGCGCGCAGCCGGCTGGCATGCAGCCGCTCACCGTGGTGCCTTTGCTCGACGAGAAGGGAGCGCCCATGGATTTCCGCATCGCCATCGGCGTGCGGCGCGGCGACGAGGCATGGAGGCAGGTGCTCGATCAACTGGTGCGGGAGAACCAGCCCGAGATTGACCGCATTCTGATCGATTACGGTGTGCCGTTGCTCGATGAGGCGGGCCAGAAGCTGGCGCGCTGAGAGCTGCCTATTCGACCAGCGGCTGCACGATATTTGTCAGCACAAGCAAGCGCTGCGCGATGCGGGCGGGAACCTCGCACGCTGCCCCAATCGACTGCCGGCGCTGCTCGAACAGACGCGTCTCCCAGTCGACCTTCTGTTGCAGGGCATGGAGTTGATTGGCGTCCGAGGCTTGCGGATCACGCAACGCCGCGAGGTCGGCCCGGACCTCCGAGGCGAGTTCTTTTTGCCGCCGCCCGTACCGGCCTAGACCGTCCACCACGGCCCCGCGTTCCGCCGCCAGGGTCGCGAACAACCCGGCTTCGAGTTCCACAAGCTGCTCACGCCGTCTCGCCCCCGCCGCCTCCGCGAACGCTCGCACCTCCCGCTCGGCCTGCTCCGGCCTCATGCGTCGCTGCGCCAGGCGATGCGCCAGGCTGGCGACCTCCGGATCGTCGGACCAGGTCGTGAGGTAGGGCTCGATCGCGGGACCCTTCCACGCTGCCGCCAGGGACAAATCCGGCGCCACGCGCGGACAGGGCCAGTCCGGGTCCGTTGCCGGGGCCGCATACGCGACGGCCGCGGTTAACGCCACCGCGACGAGGGCAGTCAGGACGGCGGCGTGTCCGCCGTGGCGTCGAACATCAGCCATGCAACGAAAATGCGCGGCGCCGGGGTCACGCGCAAGTGCCGATGCATGACCGGACCGCGTCGAAACGACGGGTGAGGGCTGTTCAAATCGCCGTTACCGTGGCGGCGCAAGTCCTGGTAGAATACTTGCATGCAATCTGACGCCTGTTGTCCCGACCCTGAGGTCCGCCCGTGGCAGGGCGAAACTCATTTCGTGCACTGGCTCTTTGTTTTCAGTGGCCTGCCGATCCAACACCTGTATAGCGGCTGACTTCCAGGGCAGGACACACCAGCCAGTGGACACGATATGAACCTCGTTGATCTGATCGTTCTCGTTTGCTCGCTTGCCAACCCCGGCGCCTGCCGCGAGGAACACCTGCTGTTCCAAAGCCAGGGCTCGCTGCGCTCTTGCATGATGCAGGCCCAGCCTTACCTCGCGCAATGGATCGGTGATCATCCGACCTATCAGGTCAAGCAATGGCACTGCGAGTGGCCCGACGCGGAACCCAGGAAGACATAGACATCGAAAGGCATAAACATCGGGCGGGGCGTCCGGCAAACGACGCATTGCCAACCGTCACGGAATTGATCCGCCTCTTGTGCCGAGGGTCGGGCACTTGTATGAATCGAACAAGTGCAAGCCATTCGCATTCGCACAGAGGACGCCCGCCCGATGCTGGTCAGCATGATTATCGTTTTCCGCGAAGTATTGGAGGCCGGCCTGATCATCGGCATCGTCCTGGCGGCGACCGAGGGTGTCGCCGGGCGAGAACGGTGGGTCGCCGGCGGTATCGCCGCGGGACTGGCTGGCGCGAGCGTGGTCGCGGCGTTCGCGGCCGCCCTGTCGGACGCGTTTCAGGGCGCCGGCCAGGAAGTTTTCACCGCCTCGATCCTTTGCTTCGCCGTGGCCATGCTCACTTGGCACGTCTCCTGGATGGCGCACCACGGGCGCGCCATGGCGGCGGAGCTCCGGCAGGTGGGCCAGGCGGTGCGGCTGGGTCAGCGCTCGCTGGCGGCTTTGGCCGTCGTCATTGCCGTCGCGGTGATGCGGGAGGGCTCGGAGGTTGTCCTGTTCCTGTTCGGTATCGCCGCCGGGTCCCATCTCGCCGCCATGTCGCTGGTCGGCGGTGGCGTAGCCGGGCTGCTGCTGGCCGCCTGCGTTTCCTGGCTGCTGTACCGTGGCCTGGTCGCCATTCCGCTGCGCCATTTGTTCAATGTCACCAATGGCCTCATCGCACTGCTCGCCGCCGGGATGGCCGGTCAGGCGGCGGCGGTGCTGCACAGTGCCGATCTACTACCAGCCTGGGGCGAGCGGCTCTGGGACACCAGCGCCATCCTCGCTGACGACGGCATTCTCGGCCGCACCCTGCATGCTCTGATCGGCTACTCGTCGCGGCCGTCAGGGATTCAGGTCGCGGCTTGGCTGGCGACTCTGCTGGTGATGGTGGGGCTTTCGCGCGTCGTCGGCCGGCCGCGGGCCCGCCCGGTCGTTGTCGCCGCCATAGCGCTCAGCGCGCTGCTGCCAATGGGCAAGCAGGCCCGCGCCGAGGACGTGCCGACACTGGTGTTCCGCCACCACCGCTTCGAACCGTCCCGTATTGAGGTGCCGGCTCACGTCAAGTTCCGCCTGCAGGTGAAGAATACCGACGATACCGCCGACGAATTCGAGAGCGTGGACCTCAACCGGGAAAAGCTGGTGGCGCCGGGACAGACCATAACCGTGTTCCTCGGTCCGCTCGATCCCGGGGAATACAAGTTCTTTGGCGATTTCCATCAGGATACCGCTCAAGGCGTCATGATAGCGAAGTAATCCCCTGCCATTGCCATTGCGACTGACCGCTGCGCTGGCCGGGCGGGTCGGCAAGCCGGCCAAGCCGCGGAGGCGCCGGACGGGCCGGGTTTGGATTGTTCGGGTCCGGCTCTAAGCGGTTGCGGCGTCGGCCTGTTAGTATATTTCAACACCCTCCCGCAAAAAACGGCCTTCGCCGTTTCGAACGAACCTCTTCTCCGGGAACTCTGTAAACTCCGTGATTGCGCGGGCTGTCCAACAGGCACAGGCGGGGCCGATCGGATCAAGCAGGCGCCGCGCATTGCCGTCCGGAACCTGTCACCGCACAGTCCCGACTGTCTGACGACGGCTCGGCGTGGTGGAATGGTTCTATGCATCACGGACGGCGCGAAGGTCTCGGAGGACGCGGAGAGGCGGCGGGTGCATTGACCGTAAGGAATTTGATCGGCCGGGTTAGCCCCTCAAGAGCTGTGCCCTTGCAGCCCTTCGCTTTTTGGCGTGCAAGGTATCAGGCCAGTTGGGAGACGGCCTAACGGGGGACGGACAAATTGATGGATATAGGATTTCTCGGCCTTGGGCAGATGGGTGGCGCCATTGCCGAGCGGCTGCTGGGTGAGGGTGTGCGCCTGCACGTGTTTGATCCCGTTGCCGCCACCTTGGCGCGATTTCGCGAACTCGGGGCTGTCGGGCAGTCCTCGCCTGAGGCGGTCGCCGCCACCGCGCCGATCGTGTTCGCGTGCCTTCCGGCACCTGCGATCAGCGAACAGACCGCGGAAAAGCTCGCCGCCGCGCCAGGCGTGATGCGCATCTACGTCGAGATGTCCACCATCGGCCGACGCAGCATGATCGCCATCGCGGAGCAACTCGGCGCGCATGGTGTGACGGTCGTTGATTGCCCGGTGAGCGGCGGACCGGCCGGGGCTCGTGCGGGCACCCTTGCAACCCTTGCGGCCGGACCCCGCGCCGCGCTCGACGAATTGCGTCCGCTGCTCGCCCGGATCGGCAGTTCACCGTTCGAGATCGGCGAAACGCCGGGCCTCGGACAAATGATGAAGCTGGTCAATAATCTCATGGCTATCGCCAATCAGACGATCGCCTTCGAGGCGCTGGTGCTTGGCGCGAAGGCCGGTCTCGATCCAGACCTGATGGCCGAGGTGGTGAACAAATCAACCGGGCGTAGCACGGTGACCGAAACGATGGTGCCGAAGGCCGTGCTAACGCGCAGCTTCGATTTCGGCGCCCGCCTCGCGGTGCCGTATAAGGACCTGGTGCTCGGGCTGGCCGAGGCCGAGGCGCTCGGCGTGCCGATGTGGACCACTGAGACCGCACGCCAGGTCTGGCGGTTCGCGATTGGCCAGGGGATGGGCGAGGAGGATTATTCAGCGCTGATCAAGCTTATGGAAGACTGGGCCGGGGCCGAAGTGCGCGGCGGCAAGCCAATTTCTGACTAACAACAAACCATTATCGGGGCAGGGAATTATGAAAGTAACACGACGTGCCGGCCTCGGCGCGGCCGCTGCAACCGCAATCATCGGAACAGGCCGGCGCGGGCGTGCTCAGCAACCAGTTGTTCGCGTCGGCGTGCTGACCGATTTATCGGGACCGTTCCGGGATATCACCGGCCCTAACGGCGTCGCCTGCGTGCGGCAGGCGGCTACGGAGTTCATGGCCGGCAATCCCGGGATCCCCGTCGAGGTGGTCGCCGCCGACCACCGCAACAAGCCCGATGTCGCTGTCAGCATATTGCGCGGCTGGTTCGATCGCGACGACGTCGACATGGTGATCGACCTGGCGAATTCCGCCGTTGCGCTCGCCTGCAACAACGTTGCGGCGGAAAAGAACAAGGTCTGTATCGTCACCGCCGGCGGCACCTCGGCGCTTACCGGACCCGCCTGCACGCCCAATCTGGTTCATTGGGTCTACGATAGCTGGAACCTCGCGCACTCGACTTCGACCGCTCTGACGCGACAGGGGGGCAAGACCTGGTTCTTTATCATACCGAACTACGCATACGGCAAGGCGATCGAGGCCGACGCGTCCCGCTTCGTCGAGCTGTCCGGCGGCCAGGTGCTCGGCTCTGCCGTCTACCCGTTCCCTGAGACGACGGATTTCTCGAGCCTCCTGCTCCAGGCGCAGGCGAGCGGCGCCAAGGTGATCGCCTTCGGGGCCGGCGGAGCCGATTTCATCAATCTTGTGAAACAGTCCCGCGAATTTGGCCTCAATCAGACCGCCACGCTCGTTGGCATGACGGGTTTTATCACCGACATACTTGGCATGGGTCCCACTGTCTCCGAGGGTCTGGTGATGACGGAGAACTTCTACTGGGATCTCAACGACCAGACACGGTCCTGGTTTACGCGGATCAAGCCGCAACTGAGTGTCCCGGGCATCCCGAACTCGATGCAGGCCGGCAACTATGCCGGGACGTTGCACTTTCTGAAGGCTGCAAAGGCGCTGGGTGTCGCGCAGGCGAAAGCGTCGGGACGCGACACGGTCGCTATGATGAAGCAACTGCCGACCGAGGATGACTGCTTCGGCAAAGGCGCGATCCGCGAAGACGGGCGGAAAATCCACGCCGCGTATCTTTTCCAGGTAAAGCCCGCGGCCGAGGTGCGCGAGCCTGGCGCGGTCTACCGGCTGCTCGTGACGACCCCAGCCGCCGAAGCCTTCAGGCCGATGTCCGAAGGCGGGTGCAAGCTGATTAAGGCCTGACAGGCACTCAGGGCAGCTAAATCGAGTTCTCGATCAGCTTCTTCTTCAGCGCCTCGATTTTAGCCTGTACACCCGGCAAATGCGGATCGACCGCGGCGGCGCGTTGAAAGGCGGCCAGCGCCTCCCGGTCCTTGCCCATCCGAATGTCGCACAGACCCAGCCCCGACAGCGCTCCGAAGTGCCGAGGCTCCAGCGCCAGCACCTTGTCGATATCCAGCGCGGACTTTTCGAATTTCCCCATCGCATAGAGCGTTGTCGCCCGCTTGTTCCAGCCCTCGGCGAACCCGGGCGCCAGTTCCACGACGCGATCAAACAGTGCGAGTGCCGCATCATTGTCGCCGGCGTTGAGGCGGGCGGTGCCCTCCGTCATCAGGCTGTCCACCGCATCAACGCCGGACTTGCTCCAGATCACCCAGATCCGCTCCTCGATCGGCCGAGCTTCCCCAGTCGACGGAGCGGTCTGAAGTTCGGTGAACAACGGTCCAAGCCGCTGATCGTTCTGATCGGCCGCGGCATGCATTGCGACGGCGAGACAGCTCGCAAAGGCCGAGGCGGCCAGTCGGCGGTGCATCGGACGCTATGCCAGAGCGAGTTCCTGGTAGCCGTTCGCGGCCACCTCGTCACACCGAGCCCGATACGCCGGCGCACTGCCGCTGTATCGAGCGATGATCCGGGTCTGCTTGCCCTCCACGTTGGTGTTGATGCCGGTCATCCAGGAGTTGACCTCATTCGACAGCAGTCCCACCCCCAGCGACCTGACGTGATCCGTCCAGGACGCCACCCCCGCCGCCGTGGCCTCCACCCGCGTCAGACCATGCTCCCGGGCGAAGCGCACCAGGCCTGTCACCCATTCGACATTGTATTCGATGCTGCGCGGAATGTTGCCGAGGGCGGTGTGCGGCCCCATCAGCATCATCATGTTCGCAAACCCCTCCACCATCACGCCCAGGTAGGTCTGCGGCCCCTGTTGCCATTTGTCCTTCAGCCGCACCCCGTTCACGCCCCGGAAGTCAATCCGGTCGAAGCTGCCGGTGATGGCGTCGAAGCCGGTCGCATAAATGATGATGTCGAATGCATGCTCGCCGCCGCTGGTCTTGATGCCGGTTGGCGTGATGCGCTCGATCGGCGTCTCGTTGAGGTCGACCAGCAGGACATTCGGCTGGTTGTAGACCTCGTAATACTTTGTCTCCAACGGCACGCGGCGGGTGCCAAAACCGTGGTTCCTGGGGATCAGCTTCTCCGCCACCGAGGGGTCCTTCACCCGTTGGCGGATCTTCCTGGCGACGAAATCGCTGATGAGGTCGTTCGCCTTGGGGTCCGTCAGAATATCCCGAAAATTCCCCTGCCAAATACCGAACCCGCGCTCGGCATACAATTTCTCGAAGAACGCCTCGCG
This sequence comes from uncultured Alphaproteobacteria bacterium, assembly GCA_963758415.1. Classification (GTDB taxonomy): domain Bacteria; phylum Pseudomonadota; class Alphaproteobacteria; order Acetobacterales; family Acetobacteraceae; genus Rhodopila. The sequence goes on from CAVWVL010000007.1 coordinate 194,871, forward strand.
TTCCTCCGGCGTCACCTCGAACGTGCTCCTCGGGTCCGGGGTGTGCAGGAAGCAGGCGAACGTCTCCTGGCAGCGCTTGAACATTTCCGGATAGCCCGCCTTGATCCGAGCCATCTCCTCCGCGTCGATCCTGCTGTTGTGCAGCGGCGCGCACCAGTTCGGCGTACGCTGGAAAATCGTCAGGTGCCCGGCCGTCTTGGCCACCTCCTGGATGGTCTGCACTCCGGTGGCGCCGGTGCCGATCACCGCGACCCGCTTACCTTCGAAGCTCACCGGCTCGTGCGGCCAGCGCGCCGTGTGAAAGGAGTCACCGCGGAAGCTGTCGACGCCCTCGATGCGCGGCATGGTCGGCGCCGACAGCGGGCCGATGGCGGTGATTAGAAAGCGAGAGCTGAACCGTGCGCCGTCTTCCACCGTGAGGTCCCAGCTTCGCGTCTCCGGCTGGTAGTGTGCCGCGCTGACCCGGCTTCGGAACTGGATATCGCGACGTAGATCGAACTTGTCGGCGACGTGATTGAGGTAGCGCAGCGTCTCCGGCTGGGGCGCGAAATGCTCGTTCCAGTTCCATTCCTCCAGCAGCTCCCGCGAGAACGAGTAGCTGTAGGAATAACTTTCGGAATCAAAGCGCGCACCCGGATAGCGGTTCCAGTACCAGGTGCCGCCGACGCCGGTGCCGGCCTCCAGCACCCGCACCCGCATCCCCAGTTCGCGCAGCCGATAGAGCTGGTAAAGGCCCGAGATGCCCGCGCCGATGATGATCGCGTCATAGTCCATGCCCTGCGCCGAGCGAGGGGAGACCTGGGTGTCGGGCGAAACGGCCATCTGCTGTCGCTCCTGCATACGCGGCTCGAACGCCGCGCCACTAACTCCGCCGATGCGACCTGTGCGTCGTTTTGCGATTATACAGTGACATCGAGAGGCCGGTGCAAATCAGTCCGGCCGAGGCGGGGATCAACCAGGCTGGCCGCGCCAGGAGGGGTTGCACGATGGCGACCCAGGTCCACGTCCCGCCGATGCGCTTTGCCCATTTCATCAGCAGGTCCACGGACGTGCCATCGAGCTGGAGCAGTGCTTCCCCGAGCGACACGCTTTGCGGGCCGAAGGTCGCGATACCGACGGCGGCCACGAGCAGCACGGCGGCGACTATGGCGAGGGCACGTTGGGCAATCACATGAACACCCTCTCGTGTTATCGATCGTGGCGAACCAAATATAAGCCAGCAATCTGATCTACATAGCCATCAAAAAGTTGCTCGGGCATGCATTCGTGGCTCGCAACCGGCATCGCGCCCCCGAAACGGCCCGAGGCAGGGTCCATTTCGAGGCGGAAGCGCCTTGAGGCAATATGCAGGTGGCAAGGCATCGACTTCATCTCGCCGTTGTAGACCAAACTCGGGTCGGAGCGGAAAAACGCATCTGGCTCGCGATCACTTTGTCCCCGGAAGACGCTCGTTCACCGAGCGCGAAAATGCGGCATCACCCTGGAACACATCAATTGCAGCGAATTGACCACGTGTTCGTGCGGTATGCGCATGCCACAATTCATCTCGGCGAGGATGCCCGACAAACCCAGCCGCGCTTTCAACTCGGCCAGCCGGTCCACCACCATCGCCGGCGTGCCGACCACGATCTTGGTTTTCAGTGCCTCGTCGTAGTCGATGGTCATCAGCCGCTGGCCGCGTTCCGCGCGCTGCTCCAGTGAGCGGGCACCTTCCTGGGTCGCGGACTCCTCGATCCGCTGACCCAGGTAACGGTAGAAGAACATGACGCTCTCCCGTGGTTCCTCGCGCGCCTGCTGCTCGGTGGCGGCGACGTAGACGGGGACCCGCAAATAGACCCGACCATCGCCAGGGTGACCGGCGGCAGCCCAGGCCTCGCGGTAGACCCGAAGGTTCGGGACCAGTTCGTTCAGGTCGCCCAGGCGAGTGGCCACGAAAATCGGCATCCCCTGTTCGCCGGTCTGCTGGTAGGTGTCCGGACTGTTCACCGCAACGCGCAGTTCCGGGTACGGCGTCTGGTACGGTTTCGGCACCAGACAGACGTTGTCGAAATGATAGAACTGGCCATGAAACGAGAAGGTTTCCTGGGTCCAGGCGCGCTTGAGGATTTCCGTCACCTCGGCGAAACGCTCGCGGCTCTCGGCGTAGGAGATGCCGTACGCCTGGTAGGTGCGAGGAAAGCCGCTGCGGCCGATGCCGAAGATCAGCCTGCCGCGGCTGATGTGATCGACGGTCGCGGCCTCCTCGGCGATCCGGAGAGGATGGCACAACGGCAGCACCTGCACGGCGATGCCGATCTTCATGCGGCGGGTGCGCCCGGCCACCGCGGTCGCGATGTTCAGCGGCGCGGCGAGCACCGAACGCTCCGGGGCGTTGTGCAGTTCCGCCAGCCACATCACGTCGAGCCCGGCCGCCTCGGCCTCGTCAACCTGGTTGAATGATTCGTCGAAAGCCTCGGCCTCGCTCTGCCCCTGGCGGCGCTGAAACTCGTGGAACATGCCAAATTCCATCGTCTGTCTCCCCTGACCCGCGCAGCGTCGGCCGGTTTGGCCGGTGTCGCAAGGGCCTTGGGGGGTGTCCTCGGGCACCGGATCGGTTACGGACCTGCTCGGCGTACATCCCGCTCGATGGAGTGGAACCCGGTGGTGCTCGGTCCATGTGGAGCTAAGCGCACTATATCATCGGCGAGGATCAGATCGGTATCCGGGTGCGCGGCGATTGTCGGCAGTTCCCGGCTTCCCACCATTTTCGACGCCGACACGACTGGCAGCAGCCAGGGCGTGCGGCACCTTGCGTCGCTGGCGCGGTGAGACCGCACCAACGCATGAAGCAATCGAAGATTCCGCGTCATCCGGCCATCATTGAGCCGCCGTATCGTCAGGCCGGTTCGACCGGCCAACCGGCTTCGCTCAGTTCCTTGAACCCGCCCAGATTTTGCACGTCGGAAAAACCCATCTCGAGCAAGGTCTTGCCGGCCAGGGCGGAGCGGCCGCCGGACGCGCAGTACAGCAGGATCGGTCGGTCCTTGCGAAGCGCCGGTTCATAGCTCGGGACCGCGGGATCAGCCTTGAATTCGAGCATCCCGCGGGAAATCGCCACAGCACCCTTCAATTTGCCGCTCGCGGCCACTTCCGTCCCGTCACGCACATCGAGAACCAGTGCGTCAGCGTTTTTCACGAGATATTCGGCCTTTTCGCGCGTGATAGCTGGAACCGCGGCACGCGCGGCGGACAGCAGATCCTTTACATTTGTCGACATTGACTTTGCCTTTCATTCAGAAATCACTCATCATGGGCCCGTTCGCGATACACCACGAGCAAACGCCGTTTCGGCCCTCATGGGATTCACTGCGCCACTCTATCGGGATCGCGCAGCACGACATAGATCGCCGGTATCACCAGCACGGTCAGCAACGTTGATGATGCCAAACCAAACAGCAGCGAAATCGCCAGACCCTGGAAGATCGGGTCGGTCAGGATGGTCGCGGCCCCTATCATCGCCGACAGCGCTGTCAGCAGGATCGGCTTAAACCGGATCGCACCTGCCGAAAGCACGACCTCCCGCAGCGTCAGCCCGGCCTGCGGCATGTGCCGGATGAAGTCGAGCAGCAAGATCGAGTTTCGCACGATGATTCCGGCCAGCGCGATAAACCCGATCATCGAGGTCGCGGTAAACGGCGCGTTGAACAGCCAGTGTCCGAGCACGATACCGATCATGGTCAGCGGCACCGGGACGAGGACAACCAGCGGCAGCCTAAAGCTGCCGAACTGCGCGACGACCAGGATGTAGATCCCCAGCAGCGCAACGCCAAACGCGCCGCCCATATCCCGGAAGGTGACGAATGTGATTTCCCACTCGCCATCCCAAAGCACCGACGGTTTGGACTCGTCTTCCGGCTGGCCGCGCAACGCAATTTCGGGCCGTCCTAGCTTTCCCCAGTCATGCTCGGCTACTGCCTTACCCACGGCTAGCATCCCGTAAATCGGCGCCTCGAAACGACCGGCCAGTTCCGCCATTACCATATCGACAAAATGCCCGTCGCGGCGGAACAACGTTCGGCTGCCGGTTTCGGCTTTCGCCTGCACCACCTCGCCAAGTTCCACGACGGCGCGGTTGCCCGGCAGCGCGTTGGCAGGCACCGGGGTGGAAGCCAGGCGCTCGCTCCAGCTTAGGTCACGCTTCGGCAATCCGACTGTGATGTTTAGAGGGTAGCGGTCTTCGCCGCGATAGGAGTAGCCAACCGGGACACCGCCGAATAGTGCCTGCACCGTGTCATAGACGTCGCTCTGTCCGACCCCAAAGAATTCCAGCCGATCCTGGTCGATGGAAATTCTCAGGCGCGGCCGCGGGTGGCCGTAACTGTCGTCGATATCGACGACGAACGGCACGCCGCGGAAGACCGTCTTCAGTTCCTCGGCGGTGGCACGCCGCGAAGCCGCATCCGGACCGTAGACCTCTGCCAGCAGGGTTGCCAGCACCGGCGGTCCGGGCGGCGGCGAACAGCGCCCGTTCCGTTGCCTCCAGACTGCTGCCTTCAGGCAGATTGATCACAACGGTCAACTTGGACTTGTTGTCGAACGGCGGCAGCTTCACTGTCACCGCCTGGAAATAGAACGCAGAGCAGGCCGCGAGCGTCCCGAGACCCACCAGCAGCAGGAACACACACGCCGACCGGCGGGTGCGGACCAACGGCGTGGCGACCGCGCGATAAAGGCGTCCGAGCGTGCCTTCGTCGTGCAGGCGCGCGCCATGGGTATCCGGACGCACCGGGGCCAACTTCAGCATCAGCCACGGCGCCACCTGTAGGATCAGCGATACCGTTGCACTGGCCAAATCCGCAAATCAATGACTTAGCCGAATCTGCACAGCCATAGTTTTGCACTGACTCAAGCCATACCCTTGCACCAGCCTACAAACCAAAGCCATAGGTTTGCACTGGCCGCCCGCCATTCCGCAGAAGGAAATGGGCTCTGAACAGCCGCTACAAGGATTCCTACCACCTTGCGCTATCTTTGTCACTAGGGGCTGGGCCGAGGTGAGCTAGAGATGCGCGAGGACGCAGGCTCAGTCCGGTCAAATTCCGCATGGGACCCGGCACGATTTTGGGGCATCCGAGACTGCATGAACAAACCGAATTCTAGGCTTGCCGGAAAAGCTGCGAGCCTGAATACGTCCGACGCTCGCGACACCTCACCAACGGTGCGGATAAGATCCGCGGGCCGAAAACATCGTATGCGTTTGGGCGGCTTGGCCTGGTCAATGAAGGCAGTCTCAACCTCGTCCCAAACGATGTCTTGTTCGACACCACCAGCAGCCGCCATCAGCACAGCCTACACGTCCAGGTTCGCCACCTTCAGCGCGTTGCCGACTATGAACTCCCGCCGGGGCTCGACAACGTCGCCCATCAGCGTGCTGAACACCTCGGCCGCATCCTCGGAATCTCCGACCTTGACCTGCAGCAAGGTGCGGATCGAAGGGTCCAGCGTCGTCTGCCAGAGCTGATCGGGGTTCATTTCGCCCAGGCCCTTGAAGCGCTGCACCGACAGGCCGCGCCGCCCGTGGGCGATGATGCGGTCGTATGTCGAGGCAGGACCAGCCACCGACGGCTCCTGCGCGTCCAGCTTCAGCTTCGCCGGTGTCTCGAACCGCTGCGCCAGCATCGGTCCACGCTCCGCCAGCCACCGGGCCTCGGCGCTGCGCAGCGCGGCCGGATCCATGAAGTAACGTTCGGCGACGCCGCGCACGGTGCGCGACAGCGACAGCCCGCTGTCCGCCGCCACGACCCAGCCCTGCTCGGTCGGCAGCGACACCGCGTTCAGCCGAGCGGCGAAGTTCGGGGCGGCGGCGGTGGCGCGCGCGGCGTCGGGTGTCAGCACCCCGGCAATCGCCGCCTGCTCGAGCAATGTCACCGGGATCACCGAGGACAGGCGCTTGAGGCTCAGCGACGCCTCACGCAGCAGATTGACCTCCCGCCGCAGGTCTTCCTTTTCATATACGTCGCCGTTGGCGTAGGTCAGCCGAGCATCGGCCAGTGCCTTGTCCAGCAGGAAGGATTCCAGCGCGTTGTCGTCCTTCAGGTAGCGCTCGTCGTTGCCGCGCTTGGCACGGTAAAGCGGCGGCTGGGCGATATACAGGTGACCGCGCTCGATCAGTTCGCGCATCTGCCGGAAGAAGAAAGTCAGCAGCAGCGTGCGGATGTGAGACCCATCCACGTCGGCGTCCGTCATGATGACGATCCGGTGGTAGCGCAGCTTGCCGGCGTCGAAGCCGCCCTGCTCGACCGCGCCCGGCCCGATTCCGGTACCTAGCGCGGTAATCAGCGTGCCGATTTCCTGGCTGCCGAGCATGCGGTCGAAGCGGGCGCGCTCGACATTCAGGATTTTGCCCTTCAGCGGCAGGATCGCCTGAAACTTACGGTCGCGCCCCTGCTTCGCGGAGCCACCCGCGCTGTCACCCTCGACGATGAAGATTTCGCACTTCGCCGGATCGCGTTCCTGGCAATCGGCCAGTTTGCCGGGCAACGTCGAAACGTCGAGCACGCCCTTGCGCCGCGTCAGTTCCCGCGCTTTCCGAGCCGCCTCGCGCGCGGCCGCCGCGTCCATCACCTTCTGGATGATGCCCTTGGCTTCCTTCGGATGCGTCTCGAACCAGTGCGAGACGGCGTCGGCCACCGCCGCCTGGACGACCGGCTGCACCTCGGACGACACTAACTTGTCCTTTGTCTGCGACGAGAATTTCGGGTCGGGCACCTTGACCGACAGCACCGCGGTCATGCCCTCGCGCATGTCCTCACCGACCAGTTCGAGAGAATCCTTTTTCCCCATGCTTTGGGCGTATTTCGTCACCACCCGGGTCAGCGCCTGGCGAAAACCGGCCAGATGCGAGCCGCCGTCGCGTTGCGGAATGTTGTTGGTGAAACACAACATCGTTTCATGAAAGCTGTCGTTCCAGGACAGCGCGAACTCCGCCCGGATGCCAAGCTGGTCGTCGGCGGTGCGCAGGCTGATCGGCGGCGTGAAGACGGCATTTTTCGACCGGTCCAGCCATTCGACGAAAGCCACCAGGCCGCCGTCGTAGCGCATCACGCTTTCCACCGCCGGGGTATGCCGCTCGTCTCGCAACACGACCGTCATGCCGGAGTTCAGAAAAGCCAGCTCGCGCAGCCGCCGCTCGAGCAGCGTGTAGTCGAACTCGGTCTTGGTGAACGTCCCCGGGCTGGCTTTGAAGGTAACCTCGGTGCCGCTGCCGCGATCGGCCGGACCGACGATCTCCAGCGGCCCGTCGGCGTCGCCATGCTGGAACCGGATACGATGCTCCTGCCCGAGGCGCCAGATGCGCACCTCCATCCACTCGGACAGCGCATTCACCACGGCGGCGCCGACGCCGTGCAGGCCGCCGGACACCTTATAGGAATTCTGGTTGAACTTGCCCCCGGCGTGCAGCCGCGTGAGCACCACCTCGGCCGCCGAGATGCCTTCCTCCTGGTGGATGTCCGTCGGGATGCCACGCCCGTCATCGCGGACAGTGACGCTGCCGTCGCCGTTCAACGTCAGCTCAACGCGGGAGGCGAACCCCGCCTGCACCTCGTCCACGGCATTGTCGATGATCTCGAACGCCATGTGGTGCAGCCCGGAGCCATCGTCGGTGTCGCCGATATACATGCCGGGCCGGCGCCGAACGGCGTCCAGACCTTTCAGCACCGAGATCGACGCGGCATCATACGCGTCGGGGTGTGCCGGGTCAGAATCAGGCGGCGGCGCGGCGTTGTCGGACATGCCGGGATACGACTCCATGCTGTTGAGTGTGTACGATAGATATATAGACGCTACAGCGTGGATTATCCAGAGCAATATCGGCCCGCGCCAAATCACGAAGCAACCTCAGGCTGATGAAATTGCTCGATAAACATTGGCTGGATGGTTTCCACGCAAGGTGGAAATGAACTAATCGATGCGGCGTCCGGACATCGCCACGACACGCACGTCCGGCGGCAAGAAACGCCCGTCGGCGCGAAGCTTTCCGTCGCCGGTCGCAAACGCCTCCGCCCGGTCCGCCAGCGGCAGAAACGTCTCGACGTCGGTACCGGTGATCAGGGTTTGCGCAGGCAGCTCCGCCAGCACGTCGAACAGCGCCGCCCGCCGGTCCTGATCCAGATGAATGACCGGTTCATCCAGCAGAAGTAGCGGTGCGAAGCCACGCGCGTCAGCGATCAGCCTGGCATGTGACAGCACCACGCCGATCAGCAGCGCCTTCTGCTGCCCGGTACTCGCCAGCGACGCCGTCGTGCCCGTGCCCAGGTCGGTCAGCAGCATATCGGTCCGGTGCGCGCCCAGTGCCGTCGTCCGGGCGGCCTCGTCACGCGCGCGGTTGGCTTCCAACCCCGCCCGCAGCCAATCCTCCACCGCCAACGCCGGCTCACACCCCAAACGCTCGGCGATCGGGCAGAGCAGCCCCATCCGAGCCGCCGGAAAGCGCCCAATCGCCCCAGCCTGCGCGTTCAGCCGGTTCACCAGGCCCAGCCGAGCGGCGGTGGCAGCCACGGCATGGCGGGCAATGGCGTCTTCCAGAGCGGCCAGCCACGCCCGGTCTCGCCGCCCCTCGGCCAGCAGGCGGTTGCGGCTGCCCACGGCCGTGTCGTGCGACGCCATCTCCCGGGCGTGACCCGGTTCCAGCGCCCATACCAGCCGGTCGAGGAACCGCCGGCGGCCGGACAGGCCCTCCAGGAACAGCCGGTCCATCTGCGGCGTAAGCCATACCGCGGCGACCCGGCGGGCGATCTCCGACTGATTGCGCGGCGCGGCGCCGTCCAGGCGGAACACCCGCCGCTCGGAGAGGCCGTCGGGCGCTGACCCTGGCGGCATCCCGGTGCCGATATCGACTTCCCCGTCGATGGTTTGAAACCGCCCGGCCACCGCCCAGGCACGAGCACCGGACTGCCCACCGTCCCCGTTCACCTGCCCCCGATCGCCCTGGCCGACACCCGCTTGGCGCGGCAGGTCGGCGTTGCGGGCACCGCGCAGGCCGCGGCCAGGGACCAGCAGCGACACACCCTCCAGCAGATTGGTTTTGCCACTGCCGTTCGGCCCGTATAGCACGCTGATCCGAGCCGACGGGCGCCAGGTCAGCGCGGCATAGTTGCGAAAATCGGTCAACGTGAGGCGGAGGAGGCGAAGCACGCTGGCAAGATGGCGATCCCGGGTCATGGCGTGAAGACCCGAGCTGTCCAGCCGGCCCCCCGGGACTGACGATCCTTCCATGATCCCGAAGGCGCGGGGTAAGGACTCTGTCGGGGAATAAGCGATGGCGCACGCTCTGCTCGGCGCCGCCGAGCAAGGTCGAGCCGCGGGACCTGATCGGCGGAATGCGCGTTGCGTGCCGGAGAGGTGCCCCGGGGCAGGGGCACGCCCTACGACGAGCTGGGAATGGACAATCCGAGCCTGACCGACGACGAGCTTCTGAACGCCATGATGGCGCATCCAATCCTGATCGGTCGTTCGATCGCGCTCGCCGATCGCGGGGTGAGACTACAGCGTTAACCCGCCATCCACCGTGACCGTCTGCCCGGTGACCATCGCCGCGCCAAAACCCAGGAACAGGATCACCTCGGCGAGGTCCTCCGGCTGACACCGGCGCTTCAGCAAGGCGTGCTCAATCGACTGCTGCCTTTCCTCGTTCGACCACTCCACCATCCACGAGCTGTCGACCGCCCCCGGCGCGATGGCATTCACCCGCACCTCCGGCGCCAGCGCCCGGGCCAGGTTCTGCGTCAGGCTGATCACGCCGGCTTTGGTCGCGCTGTAGGCCAGGCTGCTGCCGGCCCGCCCCAGTCCAGCGATCGAGGCGGTGTTGACAATGGCGCCGCTGGTTTGCCTCAGTGCCGGAGCCGCGGCCTTGGCGCAGCGGAACACGCCCAGCAGGTTGGTTTCCAGCAGCAGCGACCAAAGTTCCTCGGTGATCAGGTCGAGCTGTGGCGGATTGATCTTGTGCCGCGTCCCCGGCGTGCCGGCGTTGTTCACCAAAAGGTCGAGGCGGCCCAGGTCGGAAATGGCCTGCTCGACCATTCGGACCGCGCCGGCCGCGTCGCCGACGCTGCCAGGCGCCATGATCGCCTTGCCCGCCGAGCCAGCCGCCGAACCATTCAGCTTGTCGACGGCTTCCGGGCCGCGCGGATCATCGGCCAGGAAGTTCACCGCAACGGTCGCTCCAAATCCCACCAGCATGCGCGACGTGGCGAAGCCGATGCCTGAGGCGCCACCCGTTACCAGGGCGGTCTTACCGGTCAAATCATAACGGATCATGTCCCCTCCATCGGGCCGATCGCCCGCAATGCCTGTTTCAGCTTGATCAGCTTTCTGTCGCGCTCCCGGAACAGTTCCGTCGGACTCCGGTCGCCCCAGTCGAAGAAGCCACGGCCCGCCATCACTCCCGAGCGGCCCTCGGCGATCAGTTTGTCCAGAGTCGCGGATCGCCCGGAGACCGGCGGCGGCGTGTAGCTGCGGTTGGCCAGCCCCTGCTGCATCAGCGCCAGGCCGGTGAAATCCGCCTTGGCGATGATGCCCAGGATCGGCATGCGCAATGCCAGGCCGTGGATCACCGAATCGTCGATATCCTTCGCGGTGACGACCCCCTCGTCGAGCATGTGGAATACCTCCAGGCTGATCGCCGCCTGGATGCGGTTGGCGACGTAGCCTTGCACCATCTGCTTGAACACGACGGGAACCTTGCCCATCGCCGCGACCGTGGACCGGATCGTTTCGACAGCGGCGGGATCGGTTTTCGGCCCGGGGCACAGATCGACCAGGTCGCACAGGTAGGGCGGGGTATACCAGTGCGCCACCACCGCGTTGCGCTGCCGCCCCTCGGGCACCAGCGGAAAGATGTCGAGGTTGCTGGTGTTGCTGGCCAGGATCGCATCCGGCGCCATCAGCCGGTCGAGTTGCTCGTACAGCGTCCGTTTCGCATCCGCCTGCTCGATGATCGCCTCGACGACGATCGCCGCGCCGGAAACCGTCTCCTCCAGCGTTTCGCAGCAACGAACGAACTGGCCGATGCCGTTTTCCCGCCACGCCGCATCAACCTCGCCGGCTTCGGCCAGCGTCTCAACCGCCGCCTGCATCAGTGCCGGCGCCCGCCGCAGCGTTTCCGCACTGCTGTCGGTGAGCCGCACCCGATGGCCACCCAGAGCAAACACCAGAGCCAGCGCGTGCCCCATGGTGCCCGCGCCGATAACCGCAACCTCCGTCATCACTTCATCCCCTCAGGCAGCCAAGGCTCAGGCGCTCGGCTGTCGATATCGGTCGCGACGTCGACCACGACGGTCTCGTCCGATGCCAGCGCGTCGCGCAAGGCGGGAGCGATCTGAGCCGGATCCTCCACCCGAATGCCGCGCAGGCCGAACACCCTCGCCACATCGGCGAAATTGGTCGGGCCAAAGCGCACCAGTTCGCTGACGTCGCCCGGCTTGTTGCCCTGCTGACGCTGGATGTTCGGCCAGCCCTGACCGAAGCCGGAGTTGTTGTTGATCACCAGCACCACGGCGATGCCGCGGCGGCGCGCGGTCTCCAGTTCGGTGAGATGGTAGTAGATCGCGCCGTCGCCGGACCAGCAGATCACCTTGCGCTTCGGCGCGGCGCATTTGGCGCCCAGCGCGGCGGGGAAGGACCAGCCGAGGGAACCGGCGGCGCGGAGGTAGGTCTGGCCCTCGCCGTTCAGCTCGATCAGTGAACTGCTCCAGATGCCGGAGTAGCCGGTGTCCGCCACCAGGATGCCGTCTTGCGGCAGCGCACGGGTGATCTCGTCGCACAGCCGGTCCGGCCAGATCGGTATTGTATCCGATGCCAGCGCCGGGGCCCTGCTGTTCCGCCAGGCGGTGACGATGCCGGCGGCCCGGTCGGCGAAGGCGGTGTCTCGGGTCGGCCGGCCGATGCGCGGCGATCAGTTTCGCAAGGGTCGCCTTGGGATCGCCCATCAGGCCCAGCGTGTTCGGGTAGGATCGGCCAAGCTCGGCGGGATCGATATCGATCTGAACGCACGGCGTGTCGATCGCCGGGATCCGCCAGGTGTGGGTCACCTGGTCGCCGGTATCGCATCCGACGAACACCACCAGTTCGGCCTCGTGCACGATCTGGTTGGTCGGCGGCGCGGCATAGTTGCCGGCGCAACCAATTGACAGCCGGTGCCGTGTCGGAATCAGGCCACGGCCGCCCAGCGAGGTGGCGATCGGCGCCGCCAGGAGTTCGCCCAGCGCCAGCACTTCCTTGCCCGCGCCGGACAGGGTCGCGCCCTCGCCGGCGACCAGCACCACGCGCTTGGCCTGCAGAATGCGTGCGGCGGCGCGATCGATGTCGGCGTCCGGCGGGGTGGGACGATGCGGCGGCATCGTCTAACTGGAAGGCCGGGTCGGCAACCGGAGCCTCGTCGACCTGGCCGGCCTCGATCACTTCCGCCTGCAAGCCGTTGAGGTCGAGATGGGCCGGCCGCGGCGTCCCGGTCATCGCCTCCCGCCACGCCTGGCGCATCAGCCGCGGCAGGTCGGCCGCCTGGTCGACCCGCGCGGAGAATTTCGTTACGGCGGAGAACAAGGGGAGGTGGGGGATTTCCTGATAGGCGTTGCGATGCTGCATGGCGGGCTGCTTGTGGCCGGTCATCGCGATCACCGGAACACGGCCGAGATAGGCGTCCTGCAGGCCCGAGGCGAGATTGGCGGCGCCCACCGACTGGGCAAAGCAGACACCCGGCCGGCTGGCGATCCGGGCATAGCCGTCGGCCATGTAAGCGACGGCTTTCTCGCTGTGACCCAGGACGCGGGTGACGCCGAGCGTGCCGAGTTCAATCAGGGTACGGCGCAGGACGGCGTCGATGAAGAAGACGTGCGTCGTGCCGTTGGCGGCGAGGCTGCGAGCCAGGTACTCTGCCCCCGTTACGGGCTCCGTGCGGTCCATGGATGCTTCCCCTATTGGCCAGGAGGATTGTAGCCCAGGATCGCCCAGCCTCAAATCCGCCGGACGCGGCGTGGCGTGCTCGGCGATCGGCAAGGCCGGGGTGCCGGCGCTACGGGAATTACCGGAGCTCTTCAGACGACCTTGCCGAAAAGCAAGCCAATTCCGGTTGTCAGCGCCATGGCGAGGGCGCCCCAGAACATCACACGGACCGTCGGTCTCAGGATGCCGGCACCGCCCGCTTTGGCGCCGATCATACCGAGAAGCGCCAGAAATAAGAGCGATCCGATTACGACCACCGGCAGCAGAACATTGGATGGTGAAATCACCACTAGAATCAGCGGTGCGGCGGCGCCGACCGTGAAGGTGGCCGCTGATGCCAAGGCGGCCTGCACTGGGCGTGCGGTAGTCGCCTCGGAAATCCCGAGTTCATCGCGGGAATGCGCACCCAACGCGTCCTTCGTCATGAGTTGCACGGCAACCTGGCGCGCAAGCCCTATCTCTACGCCGCGGGCGGCGTAGATCTGCGCGAGCTCCTCCTTTTCATGCGATGGGTCGCTGGCGAGTTCCTTTCTCTCACGGGCGAGATCGGCGTGCTCGGTGTCGGACTGAGAACTGACCGATACATATTCTCCGGCGGCCATGGACATCGCCCCGGCCACCAAACCGGCGACCCCGGCGACAAGAGCCGCGTTGCTGTTAGAAGCCGCTGACGCCACCCCGAGAATTAGGCTTGCCGTCGAGATGATGCCGTCATTGGCGCCCAGCACCGCGGCGCGCAGCCAGCCGATGCGGCCTACGAGATGAGTTTCCGTTCTCATGGTTGCGCATTCCTTTCGGCAATTTTGCCGGTGATCCACCGCCAGATCATGCCGATCAGATCATTCACCACGATGCAGACGAGTGCGGCGCCTGCAGCTTCCGTCAATCGCGACCAGCCCAGCGGCGCGAAGCCGAAAAGTCCGCGCAGCCACGGCACAGAAACCGCAAGGGTCAACGCGGTCATGGTCGTGATGATGACGAATACCAGCGCGCGGTTTGGCCGTGTGAGCACGCGAAAAGCGCTCGAGGTCATCGAGCGGTTGGTCAGCACCAGGCCGAGATTGCCAATCACGAGGGTAACGAAGGCCATGCAACGCGCGACCTGCTCGCCATGTTCGTCATGGATTCCGAGTTGGAAAATACCGAGAGCGGCGAGCATGACGACACCGCCCTGCAGAAGGCCATGGAGCAGCAACGCCGTATCGAATAGTGGTGCGTCTGGTTTGCGCGGCGGCCGCGCCATGATGCCCGCTTCTTCCGGCTCGGCCTCGAACACGATGGATGACACCGGGTCGATGACGAGCTCTAGGAAGACGACATGAATGGGGCCAAGCACCATCGGCCAGCCGAACAGCACGGGGAGCAGCGACATACCCGCGATCGGCACATGCACCGCCAGGATATAGCCGATGGCTTTGCGCAGATTGTCATCGATGCGGCGACCGAGCCGCACGGCCGTGGCGAGGCTGGCGAAATTATCGTCGAGCAGCACAAGCGATGCGGCCTCGCGCGCCACGTCAGTGCCACGTCCACCCATGGCGACGCCGATATGCGCGGCCTTGAGCGAAGGCGCGTCATTCACGCCGTCGCCGGTCATCGCCACCACCTCTCCAGATGCGGCGAATGCCTGCACCAGCCGCAGTTTCTGTTCAGGCATGATGCGGGCGAACACATTGGTTCGCGCGAGGCGAGCCTGAAACTGGGCGTCGTCGAGCTTGGCCAAATCGGTGCCCGTTAGAGTGTCGTTGCCGGTGATGCCAGCCTGTTTGGCGATAGCCAGCGCGGTTGCCGGATGATCGCCGGTGATCATGACTACCCGGATGCCGCCGCTCACACAGGCCCGCACGGCGGCCGGCACCTCCGGGCGCAGCGGATCGGCCAAGCCGACCAATCCCATGAAGCCGAAATTAAAATCGTGCTGTGTCTCCGGCCAACTTTCGGTAGGCCACCTCGCTTGTGCGACGGCCAGCACCCGCAGCCCCTTGGCTGCGAGGGTGGCAACATCTCGGCGGATGGCCTCGATCTGGTCGCTTGGTAAGTGGCAAAGTTCAGCCACCGTCTCTGGCGCGCCTTTGGTAGCCACCACGAAGTCAGTCTTGCTATCGGTTTGCCAGACTTGGGACATAGCCAGGAGGGGCGGCTGGAGTGGATAGCCGTGCCGCAGCACCCACTCCGGGTGGATGTGGGCGGTGTCCTTCAGGAACTGTTCGCCGAGGTCGGAAAACGCACGTTCCATCGGGTCGAACGGATCGGGCCGGCTCGCCAATATCGATAGCTCGACCAGAGAATGAAATCGTTCCGGCAGTTCTGGGGTACCCGCCGATGCCGGCGTCCACCACTCACCATCCGCCACGAGTGCCGCGACAGTCATCCGATTTACGGTGAGGGTGCCGGTTTTGTCGGTGCAAAGCACAGTAACCGCACCGAGCGCCTCGATAGCGGGGGACCGGCGGGTCAGCACCTTGTTCTGCGACATGCGCCACGCGCCCAGCACCAGGAACACGGTCAGGACAAGTGGGAATTCTTCCGGCAGCGTCGCCATCGCGAGGGTAATGCCGGCAAGAATGCCTTTCACCCATTCGTCGTGGAGTAACCCGTAGATGACTGCGAGCACCACCGACGATCCGATGCCGAGGGTCGCGAAAATCTTCACCAGTTTGCGGGTCTGGATCTGCAGCGGCGTCGGCGCGCTCTCAAGGGCGCTAAGCGACTTCCCGATACGGCCGATTTCTGTGCGCGCGCCGGTAGCGATCACGCATGCCAGACCGGTGCCGCGCACGATCAGGCTGCCAGACCACACATTGGGGCTGTCATCACCGCCGGGCCTTGCATCCGGTGTGTCGCTTCCGACGGCCGTCTTTCGGACTGGAACTGACTCGCCCGTCAGCAGCGATTCATCAGCCTCGAGATCGTTGACGTCCAACAGCCTTGCATCCGCCGGAACCCTGTCACCCTCCACCAGAACCACGACGTCGCCGGCGACGATATCAGCGCCAGGAATCCGCTGCCGTGTGCCGTCGCGGATCACGAAAGCGCTCGGGCTGGTCAGATCCTTTAGAGCCGCAAGCGCGCGCTCCGTGCGGCTTTCCTGGACAACCACAAGGACGACATTCAGCACCGCGAAGGCCAGCAGGATCAGGGCTTCGGCAAGATCCCCAACGACCAGGTAGATCACGCCCGCGCCGAGCAGAAGTTGGAGCATAGGCTCACGGACGGCCTCCAGCACGATCCGCAACGGGCCACGCTGGCGTTCCTGCGGCAGCTCATTGCGGCCGTCCCGCTGTAGACGCTCGGCTGCATCTTCTCCTGTGAGCCCCTGTTCCTGCGCGACGGCCCCAGGGCGGCGATCTAGCGTGACGCTCATCGCGCGTGCTCCAGTGCAAGTTTGCTGGCGACTGTGCCGGCCGTTTCGGTTTCTGGCGCCTCGCCAAGGCCTTTCTGCACATACAGGACCTCAACAGTGGCCATCAGAAAGAGAGTAAGCGGGGCGGCGAGCAGCACCCCCAATGGCCCGAACAGCACGCTGAATGCGACCGTTGAGAGGATGGCCAGAACCGGTGGAAACGAGGTTGCCTCTGCCTGCACCATCGGGGTGATGAAATTGCCCTCGATGAAGTGGACGCCGATATACAGGCAGATCACCGAGGCGGCGTAGACTGGCCCTTGTGTGAGGGCCACGAGGGTTGCGGGGATCGCGGCCAAGACGGCGCCGACAAAGGGTATGAAGCAGAGCAGGCCGCCCATGAGTCCGAGCGCGAAGGCGGCCTCGATGCCCATCAGCCACAAACCGATGCTGGTCAGCACGCCGATCGTCAGCATCACCACAGCCTGGCCAAGCAGCCAGCGCTGTAGCACCAGCCCTGTCAGGTCGAACAGATGCTTGGCGATCGGGTGATGGGCGGGTGGCACGAGGCGCAGGCAAAGGTGGCGGTATCGCTCGGGTTGAGCGGCGAGATAGATGGCCACGAATAATGCGATGATGGCGTAGCCAAGTGCGCGTGTGATCAGACCGGCAGCGGCCGTGACCAGCGATGTCGCCCAGCCGGTTGCGTTCACCACATTTGCGCCGCGCACCTGCTCGAGAAGTTGTCGACCGTAGGGGTGGGCGGTCATCCATGCCATAAACAGCTTGAACCCGGCGGGCGCCGCTTGGATCACCTCGTCCAACTGGGCCGTGACGGTAGAGCCGAACACCCACAAGGCGGCCCCGAAGAGCCACACCCCAGCACGCACACGCCGGCCAGGGAAAGGCCACGGCGTATTCCGGTGTGCCGGGAGAGAAGGCGCGTCGCCGCGCAGAGCCCGATGGCAAGTAGGATAGCGCCGAACAAGAGCACCAGGATATCGGTTAGTTGCCACAAAGCTCCCGCCAGCGCGGCGATGATGACGATCACCAGCAATCGCGCGGTGAACCCGGCGAGATTCAAGCCAGTGCTGGGCTGGCCGGGCGTTTGATCGAGCTTGGAGATCAGCATGGGCCCCACCCCACACTGCCCCGAGGCGGTTGACCGGTCATCCGAGCAAATGGCTCAAAATCCAATCGGCAGCGACTTAGATGCCAAACGGCTTGCCCGCTCTCGGCTCTAACTCTCATCTCCCGGACGCTTTCTGCCGGTAAACATGGCGCGGACGAGGTTTTCCCGGTGCATCACGCTGGAAAGGCCCACGCCGAAGATATGCAGGATGACGAGCCCCAGGGTGATGTTTGCAAGCGTGCCATGAAGTTCGCTCATGGCACTCTCTGTCTCATCAGCGCCGCGGCCTTCGTCCTGCTCGGCATTCGCTCGCGTTGCTAACAAGCCGGCAGTATTTGCGAGCGGTCCTTTGCCACTATCGCCATAGGCGACGAGCCCGGTCCCAACCGTGCCGGAGAGGCAAACCAGCAGGGCAAGGACCATTACGCCGCCAATCGGGCTATGACCGATATAGCGACGGGCGCGGCCGCGCACGAGATCGCCAAGATACCGTAATGCCGATATCGGGCTGTAGGCGAAATCAGTGAAGCGGGCATGCGGCGTGCCGACAAGGCCCCAGACGATCCGGACCGCCACGATGATTCCAACCGCGTAGCCACCCCAGACATGCAGTTGGTCTGGACCGCCGGTTTCCTCCTCTGCGCTGAGGTAGGCGATTGCAAATGCTGTCACCAGAGCCCAATGCCCGTAACGAACAAGCGGGTCCCAGACCTTGACCCACGTTCTCTCGATGGTTGGCGACATCGCATATCCCCCGTTGAAATCATCCTCGTGATGAGGGGATGCAGTGTCGGCATCGCGTGAGAACGCTCCCGAGGCAATGCACGCCAGCATCTGGACCTCATCCAGATTTCAGCTTGGCATAGTGGCCGGAGGTGGCTTTGATCTAAGTCAACACGATGTTAGTCGAGTTGGATTGTCGCCTCAGGCAGCGACGCGGATCGCCACCGCCCTGACATCCTCACCGACACCGGCCTCGAACGTCGCGAAATTATCCTCGAAGCGCTGGATCAGTTGCTCGGCCATCCGGTCATAGGCAGCCTTGTCGGCCCAGGCCTGGCGAGGGTCCAGCACATCGTCGGGGATACCCTCGACATGCGCGGGTATTTCCAGGCCGAAGAACGGCTCCTTGTGGAACTGCGTCTTCGTCAGTGACCCATCCAGCGCCCCCCGCAGCAACGCGCGCGTGTGCTTGATGCTCATGCGGCTGCCGACGCCATACTGGCCGCCGCTCCAGCCGGTGTTCACCAGCCAGCAGGTCGAGCCATGCCGAGCGATCAGGTCCGCCAGCATCCGGCCGTACACCTCCGGGCGACGCGGCAGGAACGGCTGCGCGAAGCAGGTGCTGAACGTGGCCTTCGGTTCGGCGCCCAGCCCCTTCTCGGTGCCGGCGACCAGCGCGGTGTAGCCCGACAGGAAGTGATACATCGCCTGCGCCGGCGTCAGGCGGGAGATCGGCGGCAGCACGCCGAACGCGTCGCAGGTCAGCATCACCACGTTCTTCGGCTGCCCGCCGCGACCGGACAGGTTGACGTTGGGGATGAACTCGACCGGGTAGCAGGACCGCGTGTTCTCGGTCAGCGAGCCATCCGACAGATCCAACGCGCCATTCGCATCCGCGACGACATTCTCCAGCACCGAGCCGAAGCGATTGGTGGCGGCCCAGATTTCGGGTTCCGCCTCGGCCGACAGGTTGATCACCTTGGCGTAGCAGCCGCCCTCGAAATTGAATGTCCCGTCCTCGCTCCAGCCATGCTCGTCGTCGCCGATCAGCTTGCGCTCGGGGTCGGAGGACAGCGTGGTCTTGCCGGTCCCCGACAGGCCGAAGAACAGCGCCACGTCGCCGGCCTTGCCGATATTGGCGCTGCAGTGCATCGGCAGCACGCCCTTGGCCGGCAGCAGCCAGTTCATCACGGTGAAGATCGACTTCTTCACCTCGCCCGCATATTCGCTGCCGGCGATGACGATCAGCTTCTGCTCGAACGACAGCGCGATCGTGGTGGAGGACCGCACGCCATCGATCTTCGGATCGGTATGGAACAGCGGCGCGTGCAGAATGACATAATCCGGCTCGAAGCCGTCGAGTTCGGCGGCCGGCGGGCGGATGAACATGTTGCGCGCGAACAGCGCGTTCCAGGCCTGCGTCGTCACCAGGCGCACCCGCACGCGGTAGGCCGGATCGGCGCCAGCATACAGGTCCTGGGTGAACAGCTCCTGCCCCTGCAGGAACGCCTGCACCCGGCCCTTCAGCGCGTTGAAGCGGTCGACCGGCATGCGCTGGTTGACCTTGCCCCACCAAACGTCAGCGGTCACCGACGGCTCGTCCACGACGAATTTGTCCTGCGCCGAGCGGCCGGTGTGAACGCCGGTTTCGACCATGAGGGCGCCGTCCGCGGAAAGCCGGCCTTCATTCCGGCGCAGCGCCTCGGCCACCAGTGCGGGCGCGGCCTGGTTCGAATGCACCGGGTGGGATGCATACACGCCAGTGCCAACCAGCGCTTCCGCGGCGTGTTGCCTCCATGTCTTACGGTTCGCGGCGGCGTGTGGGGGGGCCTGCGTCAAGTTCCGTTTCCTACCCAAAATGTTGCACCGAACCAGGCCGGGATGCCGCGTCTGGCCGGTTTCTAAGCGAACCGGTTCAGCGCCACACCGCCAGCAAGGCGTTTCAACCTGGAGTATAATCAACGTTTGCCCGCTAATCCAAGCTTCAGAACGGTTCGTGGGCGTGACCGTTTGCGATGGCTGCGCTAGAAGCCAGCCGCAAGGAGAGCCAGCAATTGAACACGCCCCAGGTCGAGCCCGCCGCGCCGCCATTGCGCGCCAACAGCCTACGCACCGGCCCGAACGAGCGCGGGCGGTTCGGCGAATTCGGCGGCCGTTTCGTCGCCGAGACTCTGATGCCGCTGATCCTGGAGGTCGAGCGGGCTTACGACGAGGCCAAGGCGGACCCGGGCTTCCACGCCGATCTGCGGCACCACCTGAAACACTACATCGGGCGACCCAGCCCCCTGTGGTTCGCCGAACGCCTCACCGCGCAGCTCGGTGGCGCCAAGATATACTTCAAGCGCGACGAGCTGAACCACACCGGCAGCCATAAGGCGAACAACTGCATGGGCCAGATCCTGCTGGCCAGGCGGATGGGCAAGACCCGCATCATTGCCGAGACCGGCGCTGGCCAGCACGGTGTCGCCACCGCCACCGTGTGCGCGCTGTTCGGCCTGCCGTGCACTGTCTACATGGGCGCCACCGACGTCGAGCGGCAGGCGCCCAACGTGTTCCGCATGAAGCTGCTGGGCGCCGAGGTGAAACCGGTGACCTCGGGCGCCGGCACCCTGAAGGATGCGATGAACGAGGCGATGCGCGACTGGGTCGCCAACGTCACCGACACTTACTATCTCATTGGCACGGTGGCGGGCCCGCATCCCTATCCTATGATGGTGCGCGACTTCCAGTCGGTGATTGGGGAGGAGGCCAAGGCCCAGCTCCAGGAAGCCGAGGGCCGCCTGCCGGACGCCGCGGTTGCGTGTATCGGCGGCGGCTCCAACGCCATGGGCCTGTTCCATCCGTTCCTCGACGATGTGTCAGTGCGCCTGATCGGCGTTGAGGCCGGAGGTCATGGTATCGACAGCGGCGCTCATGCCGCCAGCCTGACCGGGGGCCGGCCTGGCGTGCTGCACGGCAACCGCACCTATCTGCTGCAGGACGAGGACGGCCAGATCATCGAGGCGCACAGCATCAGCGCCGGCCTGGACTACCCTGGCATCGGGCCGGAGCATTCCTGGCTGCACGATATCGGCCGGGTGGAGTACGTCTCCGCCACCGACCAGGAGGCGCTGGCGGCGTTCCAGCTCTGCACCCGCACCGAAGGGATCATTCCGGCGCTGGAGCCCGCCCACGCGCTGGCGCACGTGACCAAGCTGGCGCCCACCATGCGGCCTGACGAGATCATCCTGATGAATTTGTGCGGCCGGGGTGACAAGGACATCTTCACGGTGGCGGACCACCTGGGCGTGAAACTGTGAGCCCTCCAGAGCGGCGCATCGCCGCGCGGTTCGCCGAACTGAAGCGCGCTGGCCGAGGCGCGCTGATCCCTTTCCTCGAGGCGTGGGACCCGGACCGGGCGACCTCGATGGCGCTGCTGCGCGGCATGCCCGAGGCGGGCGCCGACCTGATCGAGATCGGCATGCCGTTCACCGACCCGATGGCCGACGGTCCGATCATCCAGGCCGCCGGAAAGCGAGGGTTGGCCGCCGGGGTCAAGGTGGCCGACGTCCTGACCATGGTGCGTGACTTCCGCGCGGCCGACAGCGCGACGCCGGTGGTGCTGATGGGCTATCTCAACCCCATCCTGTCCTACGGGCCGGAACGCTTCTGCGGCGATGCCGCCGCCGCCGGCGTGGACGGGTTGATCGTGGTCGACCTGCCGACCGAGGAGGCCGACCTGCTGCTGCCGTTCTGCGCCGCCAACGGGCTGGATTTCATCCGGCTGGTGGCGCCGACGACCGATGACGCGCGGCTGCCGCACGTGTTGAACGGCAGTTCCGGCTTCGTCTACTACGTCAGCATCACCGGCATCACCGGCACTCGCAGTGCGACGGCGGAGCATCTGGAGCAGGCAATCCCGCGCCTGCGCAAGGCCACCGACCTGCCGATCGCCATCGGCTTCGGCGTCCGCACGCCGGAGCAGGCCGGTGTCGCCGCGCGCATCGCCGATGCCGCCGTCGTCGCCTCGGCATTGATCGAAACACTGTCGCAGAACCTTGACCCGGGCGGGAAGGTCATGCCCGGTGCGGTCGAGAAGGTGCTGGACCAGGTGCGGGGGCTGGCCGCGGCAGTGCGGCACTGAACCTGTGGTGACCAGCCCCGACTGGTGCCCGCCGCGGCTTCGCCGGCCGATTGAGCGCATCCTGAGTCTGCCGCCCTGGACGCTGTATCTCCTGTTCGCGGCAATACTGTTTCTCCGCTATCCGCAGGGGATCATTCACGCCGACTTCTGGGGTGAAGACGGTGCGGTCTGGTACCGTGAAGCCTACGAGATCGGGTGGCGCTCCCTGCTGTCCCAGTACACAGGTTATCTGCAGACAACATCGAGACTTGTGGCGCTGCTGGCGCAGTGTTTCCCGCTGACTTGGGGACCGACGATCTTCGCGTCGGCGGCGCTGATGATCCAGGCCCTGCCACCAACGCTGCTGGTTTCAAGACGCATGTCGGACGCCTGGCCTGATCCGGTCGGCCGATTTTGCTTCGCACTGATCTACGTCGCACTGCCGAACTCGATGGAAGTGCTGACAAACCTGACCAATGCCCAGTGGCACCTCGCCTGCCTGGCATTCCTGATAGTCGTGATCCGGCCGAGTGCGAACCTGGCGGTCGCCGCGGCCGAACTGATCGCACTGCCTGTTGCCGGACTGAGCGGACCGTTTGCCGTCTTCCTGTTGCCGATCGCTGTCTGGCGGTTCGTCGAAGCACGACGCAGTCCCACCCTGGTGCGCACCTCGCTGCTCCGGCTTGGCATCCTGACCCTGTGTGTGGGGATACAGTCCTCGCTGCTGTTCAGCACAATGAACGCGACGCGACTTCAGACACCGCTCGGCGCGGACCTGCCCACCCTCGCACACATCATCGCCATCCAAATCATCCTGGGCGCGATGCTGGGCATACGTGTTCTGCAACGAGTTTCGGGACACCTCGACGCTATACTGGTTCCGATCACCCTGCTCGGCGGCTTTCTCGGTGCAGTTGCCCTGTACCGCGGCGGGCGACTGCCGCGGCAGGCGTTTTTCTTCGCCACACTGGTGCTGGCGACGGCGCTGATTTCACCCGTTGTTTCATTGACCGAGCCGCAATGGCCGTTGCTGACACATCCCGGACTCGGCAACCGTTACTTTTTCATCCCGATGCTGCTGTGGATCGGCATTCTGTTTACGCTCGTCCGCCATCAAGCCACTGTCATCCGTGGTCTTGCCTGGGGATTTCTGCTCCTGCTGCCGCTGGGCATTGTCGCTGACTTCAACTACCCGGGATCGAAGCCGACCAAGTTTCTCGAACTTGCCCGGGAATTCGAGCAAGCGCCCCCTGGGACGCCCATGGCGTTTATGGTGCATCCCCGGGGTTTTCCGCCGATGATACTCGTCAAGCACTGACGTCATGCCGGCGTCACGCCACACCTGGCTTGCCGGCTGCCACCCCCAGACGCTATCCACAGCGCATGAGCTGGCTCACCGAATTCGTCCGACCCAGGATACGCACGCTGTTCACCCGGTCGTCGGTGCCGGACAATCTGTGGCATCAGTGTCCAGCCTGCCAGCAGATGATCTTTCACCGAGACATGCTGGCCAACCTGAAGGTGTGCCCACACTGCGGCCATCATATGCGCACCACGATGACCGAGCGCCTCGACTGGACGTTCGACGAAGACAGCTACACCCGCATCGAGCTGCCCAAACCGGTTGCCGATCCGCTGCGCTTCCGCGACACCAAGCGCTACGTCGACCGGCTGAAGGAAGCCCGCGAGAAGACCCACTCGGACGACGCCATCACCGTGGCGCACGGCACCATCGGCGGCCTCAAGGTCGTCGTCGGGGTGATGGAGTTCGACTTCATCGGCGGGTCAATGGGCGCCGCGGTCGGTGACGCCATCGTCGCCGCCGCTCGGCTGGCAGTGCTGCAACAGGTGCCGCTGATCATCTTCACCGCCTCGGGCGGGGCACGCATGCAGGAAGGCGCCGTCAGCCTGATGCAGTTGCCGCGCACCGTCATCGCCACGCGCCTGGTGAAGGACGCCGGCCTACCTTACATCGTCGTTCTCACCGATCCCACCACCGGCGGGGTCACGGCCAGCTTCGCCATGCTGGGCGATCTCCACATCGCCGAGCCTGGCGCGCTGATCGGCTTCGCCGGCGCCCGCGTCATCGAGCAGACCGTTCGGGAGAAACTGCCCGACGGCTTCCAGCGCGCCGAATACCTGCTGGAGCACGGCATCATCGACATGGTCGTGAAACGCACCGAGCTGAAGGCCATTCTGACCCGGGTCATCGGCCTGCTGTGTGTGAAGGACCTTCAGGCGGCCGCGTGACCGGCGCCATCGACCAGATCACCGGCCGCCTCGAGCGCCTGCATCCCAAGCTGATCGATCTTAGTCTCGACCGGCTTCGTATCCTGCTGGACAAGCTCGACTCCCCCGAGCGCCGCCTGCCGCCGGTGATCCACGTCGCCGGGACCAATGGCAAAGGCAGCACCTGCGCCTTCATCCGCGCCATGGCGGAGGCAGCCGGCCAGCGCGTGCATGTGTACACATCGCCGCACCTCATTCGTTTCAACGAACGTATCCGCATCGCCGGCCGGCTTGTCGACGATGACCATCTGCTTGCCGCGATGGAGCGCATCGAGCGGATCAACGACAACGCCCCGATCACGGTGTTCGAGGTCATTACCGCAACCGCCTTCGACCTGTTCGCGCAAACGCCCGCCGACCTTTGTGTGCTCGAGGTCGGACTGGGCGGCCGCGGCGACGCCACCAATGTGATCGATCGGCCGGCGGCTTGCGCGATCACCTCGATCTCGATGGATCATCGCGAGCTGCTAGGGTCGCGGCTGGAGATCATTGCCGGCGAGAAGGCCGGTATCATGAAGCCCGGTGTCCCAGTCGCTATCGGGGCACAGCCAGCCGAGGTGCGGCGGGTCCTGCTCGACCACGCCAAAGCGGTTGGAGCTCCGGTCCGGCGGCGCGGGCAGGACTGGGAGGTGACGCCGACCCAGTCCGGCTTCCGCTACACGGACGGCGCTGGCGGCTTCGACGCTCCGGCGCCCTCGCTGCCGGGGTTGTTCCAGCTCGACAACGCCGGCATCGCCATCACCGCGCTGCGCGCCACCGCTGTCGCCGCCGACCCGAGCGGACTGCGCCACGCCGAGTGGCCGGCGCGATTGCAGCAACTGACCGGCCATCTGGCGCATCTGCTGCCGCCGGAGTGGGACCTGTGGCTGGACGGCGGCCACAATCCCGGTGCCGGCGTCGCGCTGGCCGAACATCTGCGGGGCTGGAGCGACCGGCCGGTGCACGTCGTCGTGGGCATGAAACAGGCCAAGGATTCGGCGGAGTTTCTGCGCCCGCTGCTGCCCCTCGCGGCAACGACCTGGGCAGTCCAAGAGCCGGAGCAGCACGCGGCGCTACCGGTCGAAGCGATCATTGCCGCATCCAACGGCGTGGCGCGTCCCGGACCGCGCGTGGAGGACGCGCTGCGCGCCATTCCGCCCGGAGACGGGCCGGCGCGGGTGTTGATCTGCGGCAGCCTCTATCTGGCCGGCGAGGTGCTGAAACAGGATGGCAACGCCGGCCGGTGAGCTCGACCCGTGCGACGCCTGGCGCAACGTTGGTCCTGGCGAGAGTCGCTGCGGCCTTCGGTGTCACGTCCAAGACCTTGCGCAAATGGCGCGGCAGGCATGCAGTCGACGGTGCCGCGGGCCTTTGCCGATCGGCCTCGCCAGTCACTCTATGGCCCGGCCATTGTGCATCTGGATTAACCGGCCTCTCAGCGGGCCTCGCAGCCTTCGATGCGAAAACCGCCGTTTACACGCATTGGCCCCTAGCGGCCTCATGCGTCCTGACCAAACCGTCCGACACATCCGATCCCAAGCCGCGCTTCGTTGAGGTGGCCGGGGTCAAGCCTCGCGAAGCGACCGCCGAAGGCGGCTTGGGCTTGACGCCGGACACCACGACGCAAGCAAAATCAGCTATCGGAGGGGCACCCATGCCAAGCTCTCGAAAGCCCTGGTCTGCCCTGGCCCTCCGCTCTCAGCCGCCATCGCGGCGTATCTGTCCGCCAATCGGATCAACGCGGCGCGCACCTCTGCTGACGCTTCGACACTGGCCATGGCCCGAAGATCCGGAACGATCTCATTAAGCTCGGCTGCTGTGACATAGGACATGGGCTCTCCTCCAAACCGCCGGTCCTTTAGACGCCGGCACGCCCGCTCGCTGTGATCTGGGTAACTCATGGGGTTGCTATAGCGGGGGATCATGGGCGGTTACCTCGCTTCCCCCGCTGCTTCCAACAGTGCCGGCGATTTTGTCACGGCCTGTGAAGCGTTTCATCGAGATGGCGCGATCGTCCGGATAAATTGCGTCCATCAACTTGTTCAGCCAGCACGGGAAAATACCATGTTCCGCTTTCTCATTTCCGCGATTGCCCTTGCCGGTGTTCTTGCCACGGCGCAGCCGGTCTTTGCCGATCCCCTCGCGACGACGCCGGATCACGCTGATCGTGCCCAGGCGGCGGCCGGGACGGAGCAGGTCGCCGCGCCGGGACCCGCCTCGTCTTGGTCATCGGATACGATGGCGCCGGTTGGGATGGGCTGGGGCTAGGCGACGGGGCCGCCCCCGCCGTTCAGGCCAGTTCGTCCAGCAGCAGCTTGGCGTCCTTTAGGTCAGTCGCGTCGAAACCCTCGGTGAACCAGCCGTAGATCGGGGCGAGTAGATCGCGGGCTTCCGAGCGCTTGCCCTGGTCGCACCAGAAGTCGCGCGAGGCTGACTGACGCGCG
This sequence comes from uncultured Alphaproteobacteria bacterium, assembly GCA_963758415.1. Taxonomy (GTDB): domain Bacteria; phylum Pseudomonadota; class Alphaproteobacteria; order Acetobacterales; family Acetobacteraceae; genus Rhodopila. The sequence goes on from CAVWVL010000007.1 coordinate 221,861, forward strand.
CAACTGGAAGAGTTTAGCGCTCTGACGCTCGGCGACGGCGATGGCCTGCCGATAGTGCCGCTCGGCGCCCGATCGGTCGCCGGTGGCGTTCAGTAGATCGCCTGGCACCCGATGCAGCAACTCGCCTTCGAAGGTCCGCTCGTCGGTTGCCTCGACGATCCGCGCCGCCTCTGCTAGGCATTTCAATGCTTCATCCGGCTGATCGACCAAAGAGTAGGCTTCAGCAAGCCATGTGAACAACAGCGGTGTATTCAGGGCGGCTCCTGAGCCACGCAATTTTGCGAGTCCATGCGTGAGCAGCGTAAGGCCCTCCCGCGCTTCCCCGGCCGCGACCAAAGACTTTCCGCGGAATGCCTGCGCCCACCCCAAGAAAAGCGAAAAGTCGTGTTCAGTGGTCAGAGCGAAAAATTCTTCCGTGTGCGTCAAAGGTGAGCGGCTTAGCCAGTCGATTTTATTCGCCATGCACAATATGAACACTAACGTATGAACGTTACCAAGCCTCCGAGCCTCGGACAATGCTTCGCGCATCCGTGACCGAGACTGATCAATGTAGCCCAGGCAAGCCAGAGTTAGGGCGTGATAAGCGAGGAGATCAGCATAAGGTTCGAACGGCAATCCCGCGATCACGCGATACTCCGAATCGGCGAGGGCGGTGCTGCGCTCCATCGCAGCGCGAGCAGCAACGAACTCTCCGAGAAAGAAGTGGGTCGCTCCTCGCATGAAACGGCCGAGCAATTCTGCAGCGGGATCGTTCCGTAGCTCGCCGACTTTTTCGAGCTGCTCACCCAATGCCAGCGCGGCCTTGTGGTCGGCTCGAGTGGAATGAAATGCCCACTGACCCGCGAGCAGCGGGGTCAAACGCTCGGGTCGATCGAGTTGCATGGCCAGGTCGCGCGCTCGTCCAAGGGCGGCATCTGTATCAAGGGCCGCCCAACCCAAGGTCGCGGCCAGTGCCGATCCCAGCGCGGTCTGCAGCTCCAGCTCCTGTTGTCGGCGCCCCTGGCCGTCCAACAGACCGGCCAGCGCATCCAACCCCTTCCGCAACTGAGCGACTGCTTCCGCCATCGCCGAGCGCGCCATTGCCTGCTGACCAGCCTTCAGCCAGTAGGCGACCGCCTGTTCCAGCATCCCGGCCGCCTCGCAGTGCCGGGCCAGCAGCGCCGGCTGCACCTGCAAGGTTTCCGGAAAGCGGTCTTCGAGCGTCGCCGCAATACGGCCGTGCAGCCGCTGGCGCCGCCCGCGCACCAACGTGCCATAGGCGGCATCCTGCACCAGCGCGTGCTTGAATATATAGCTGGACGCCGGCGGCGAGCCACGCACAAACAACAGGCCGGCATTCGTCAGCCGGCCGAGCGCCGCGCGCAGTTCCGGCTCCGGAAGATCGGTTGCGGACGAAAGCAATCCGTACCCGAACTCCCGGCCGATCACCGCGCCGGTCTGTGCAACCTCCCTGGCGGCAGGTCCCAGCCGGTCCAGCCGCGCCATCAACGACGCGTGCAAGGTCGCCGGCACCGGCAACGCCGAATGTGGCACCAATGACAACCCACCCGGAGGGCCGGCCTCCAGTACCGCCTTGGTCAGTTCCTCGACAAACAACGGCACGCCATCGGTGCGCTCGGCGATCTCCTCCATGACCTCGGCTGGCAGTGCCACACTGCCGGCGACGTTCGCCACCATCGCCGCCGTGTCGCGCCGGTCGAGCCGCGTCAGTGTCAGCGTCGTCACATGCGGCTGCCCGGTCCACGGTGGCTGAAATTCGGGGCGGAACATGGCCAGCAGCAGCACCGGCCAGCCCGCCACCCGCTCCATCACGCCATCCAGCAGTTCGCGCGTACTGGGGTCGATCCAGTGCAGATCATCGAACATCATCAGCACCGGCTGCCGCCGCGACAAAGCTTCGACCTGGCGGAGCAATGCCTCGAACGTCTTCTCCTTCTTGCGTTGCGGCAGCATGTCCGCCGCCAGACTGACCCATAGCATCGCGACATCGAGCGGTGGCACGAGATCGGCTGACGGCAGCCCGAGCAGTTCCGCGATCAGCGCCACGTCCTGCATCGGCGGATCGGTCGGGTCCAGCACCGCCTGCAGCTTCGCGAGCCTGGCCGCCATGTCGTCCGTGTGCTGGAATCCTGCTGCCCGCTCCATTTGCGCGATCACCGGATACAGCGCGCTGTCCTGATGGTGCGGCGAGCAGAAATAGCGCAACCGGACGTGCGGTTCCGCCGCGATCCGTTCGGCAACCGCCTCGGCGAGGCGGGACTTGCCCACGCCTGGTTCGGCGGAAATCAGCACCACCCGCCCGCTGCCGGTCTTCGCCTGGGCCCAGCGGCGGAGCACCAGCTCCATTTCCTCCTCGCGGCCCACCAGCGGCGTGGCGCCAGAACGCAGCGCCTCAAACTGGCCGAGCGTGCGGTTTTCGGAAACGACGTGCCATGCGTGGACCGCCGCGGGCAGGCCTTTGAGTTCGACCGCGCCAAGGTCATGGCATTCGAACAAGCCGCCGATCAGACGCCTCGTGGCCGCGTCGATCACCACCTGACCCGGGCCGGCGAGGCCCTGCAGACGCGCGGCGAGGTTCGGCGTCTCACCGATCGCCGTCTGCTGGCGCGACTCACCGAACCCGATCGGCTCGCCGATCACCACCAGTCCCGTCGCGATGCCAATCCGGACTTGCAACGGTTCGGCCCCAGCGGAGGTCCGGCTGACCGCGGCGGCGACGGCGAGCCCGGCTTGCACAGCGCGTCCGGCGTCGGTCTCACGCGCCTCCGGCCAGCCGAAGTAGATCAGCACGCCGTCGCCGACATAGCGCGCGATGAAACCGTCGAACTGGCGGACGGTGTCGGTGACGCAAGCCTGATAGGCGCGGATGACCTCCCGCAGATCCTCCGGATCGAGCCGCGAGGACAGCGCGGTCGAGCCGATGAGATCGCAGAACATGACACTGAGCGGGCGGCGTTCGGCGGAGGTCTCGGTCGGATGGAGGTCGTTTGTCTGGCTGGCCTCTGGCGTGGCTTGGGGGCGCAGGGCGGCGATCGCCTCCAGCAGACGGCGACGATGGCCGAGCGAGGTGATCCCGAGTTCCTTGAGGTCGTCGGCCGTCAGACTGGGCAATAGCGCCGCATCGACGTCATTCTCGCGGAACGTCGCCTGATATTGTTCGAGACCCAGCGATATCAGCCAGTCCGCGACGTTCATCGGCGCTCCTCGACCCAGTCTGGCCGGTCGCGGAGCATGGCTCTACCGGCGCAAACCTGTCCAGGAAGAAACACCGGGAGCGACCGCCGCCGACCCGCCCCGCGCGTGCGTCCGAGGTGTGAAATACTTCAGAGCCAACGCCGGGCGCCTCCGGTCACTATCGGTTCGTCGCCGCCAGGGTGCCACCAGGTGCTGGTCCCAGATGCAGCGACGCGGGCGGGTGGCACGGAACGCCGCTCAGGTGGGGAGGGTGACATGAGCTTTATCGTGGCAGGTTGCGCACTGCTGGTGGCGTTGCTCGTCGGTATCGTCCTTGACGATGTGAACGCCTGGAAGCGCTCAACGACACGGAGTTACTTCCTGCCTTGAGCGAATCTTGACCGCGGAACATCAGGCTGGTCGCGCGCCTGACAGTCCTTCCGCCGTCTGCCAATACATCCCGGCGTTGCACGTTGCTGGGCAGCACTTTGGACAGGGAGGACCAGACATCCAGGCACCAACTCATTGCCGAAATCAATGCAACGCCTATCGGCCAAACAAACAACCAACCAGGAAGAGAGAAATTCGATGCTTTCAAGCAGATGTCTTCTGTCCGTCGTCACACTGACCGCCGGCCTGTCTCTTGGCATCGCGGCGATGGCTGCCGATATGCCAAAGGAAGGCACATATAAAGGCACTTACAGCGGAGTGGGTACGTTCAAGGTCAACGCTCTCGACAAGGATCGAGTGCTTGTCAGCATCGAAGAGATCGGCCTGAACATGAGCGACGGGTTCCTCGATCACATGACCTGGCACTGCTGGGGCAACGGCGATTACGTGAAAGGAGTGGGGGTGGATCAAGGCCATTGTACCGCGACCGACCTTTCGGGCGACAAGCTGATCGCCAAGTTTGTCAGTGAAAAGCACACGGCCGAGCAGAAGAGTTTCACAGTGACGGTGACCTGTGATGGGGGTACGGGCAAGTACGCCGGGGTTAGCTGCACTGAAACAGACACGATGCGTGGAGGCGAGTTCCCGCCGGCCCCCGAGGGGAGTTACGTTCAGTACGTAACTTTTCAGGGCACCTACAAGCTGCCCTGATTGCGGGAGAGTAGGCCGTGACGCTTGGTCGTAGCGGCACGCTCGGTTCGCCGGGAGTTACTTTCAAAGCTGATTGCCGTTGAGCCGCCCCGGCGCGCTTCATGAGCAATAAACCTTAATCGCCCAGGAGAACAAAAATGGAGGTCGCGGACTGGCTGCGAAGGCTCGGCCTTGAACGATATGAGGCGGCTTTTCACGCCAATGGCGTAACTGCCGACCGCCTGCCCGGTCTGACAGCCGACGACCTCAAGGATTTCGGCATCACCTCGGTAGGCCACCGACGCTTACTCCTGGAAGCCATAGCGCTACCTAGACGCACCGACCGATAGTTCCGTCTTCCGGTGATTTCTGACCGATTACTCCGGAGCGGGCGCAGCTTGCCGCAATCCCCGTCCCGTGCCAGTCCTATTACGGCAGATCCGCAAGCAAAGACTTCCAAATCGAGTGATCGCGGCCGGTCAGCAATTTCCATCGCCGCTCCCTGGGCCGGGCCAGCGCGGCCGCTCGTCACCGCCAGACGCCGCATATTACGTGCACCGCTCGGCCTGCAATATCAACCGTCACGGCCGGGGATAGCGAGGTGTGAAGCGTTTCGTATGGGTGCCGCCCCTGTCCGCCTAACTTGCCGCCAACGAATTGGCAGCTTGGTTTTGCCGCACAGGAGAACGCAGATGCTTCGCTTTTTCTTTCCCGCACTTGCTCTCGTTGGCCTTCTGGCGGCGGCGCAGCCTTGCTTCGCCGATCCTTCTCCCGCCGCGCCAGCGTCCGATCTGGTCCAGGCAGCGGCTGCCCCGGAGCAGCTCTCGCCGGAAGCGGCCATGTCCCGGTCCTCGGATGCGGCGGCGACGCAAGCCACGGCTGCCGCCGGGCTCAGCAAGAATGCCGCTCCGGTTGGGTTCGGCTGGGGTTAAGGACGCAGCGGTCGCGGAGATCACACGGGCAAATGCTCGACCGTGCCGTCCGGCAGCGTCGCCAGCGCCGTGACACCCGGGTAACTTGCCAATACTTCGAGCCCGCGCGCGGGGGGCGTGACATAAAGCGTGGTGGACAATGCATCGGCCACCATTGCGGTCGGGGCGAACACTGATACGGCTATGTAATGGCCGGCGCTGGCGCCCGTGGCTGTATTGAACAGATGGTGGTATTTCCCGCTGGCTTCGAATTTCGTGCCGTAGCCACCGGAGGTGCAAACCGATCCTTGCAGCAGATCATGCACCAGGGCGAATTGTTCCGGCCGCCGCGGATCGGTCAGCCCTACCTGCCAGGGCCGGCCATCTGGATGCCGGCCCAGCGCGTAGATTTCGCTCCGCCCCAGATCGGAAAGCACGCGATCGAATCCGTTATCACGCAGGATCCCGACGATCCGGTCGGTGACGTAGCCCTGGGCGATGCCGTTGAGCGTGAGACCCATGCCAGGCTTTCCCAGTGCGACTTGTCCGAGACCGAACTCGACTTCCCTCCAGTTCACCAGCTTGAGCGCGGCCGTAATGACTCGAGGCTCCGGCCCCTCCTGTGTCCGAGCCCCCCCGCCGAAGAAGTGCTCGGCGTAGACATTCCACAACGGCTGCACCGAAACGTCGAATGCGCCGCCGCTCAGCGCGGATAGTCGTTGGCATTCCGCAAGCACCAGCAGCAGATCGTGCGAGGGCGCCGCGATCGCACCATCCCGGTTCAGCCGCGCGACCTCGCTGTCGTTTCGATACAGCGCAAAAATGCGCTCCAGCCGTTCGATCTCGGCCGCGCACTGCGCCATGACCCGCTCGGTTGCCGCCCGGTTTGGGTGATACAACAAAAGATGCGATGGCGATCCAAGCGATGTGCCGTTCCACCGGTAAAGAGCCGGCGGATTGGTCGCCCGAAGGTCGCTCGCCAGGAACGGCATGCCCGCGAACGCTCCCAGGATGGTGATGGCCCGGCGGCGCGCCAGATTTTCGGTCTTCATCGGGTTATCACCCCGGCGCGGCTTGCCACCGGTCGCGGCGGCAGGCCAGGCTGTTGCTCCGCGAGCTTGCGGCGCCATACCATCGGCGGGCAAATGTGGTCGTTGTAATAAGTCACCTGGCAGTCGAGGCAGAAGAAACACTCGTTCATGTCGATCTTGCCGCTGCGTTTGATCGCCCCGACCGGGCAGACGCTTTCGCAGACCCGGCAGCGGCTGCCACACTCGGAATGACGTTTCAATGAGTTGAACACTCGGACTTTGCCGAGGATCGCGAGTTCGCCGCCGAGTGGGCAGGCGAAACGGCAGTAGAAGCGTTCGACGAACAGGCTGGCCGCGATCAGTGCCAAGGCGTACACGACCATCGGCCATTCGGTCATGAAACGCAGGATGATCGCGGCCTTGAACGGTTCGATCTCGGTGCCCGCCATCGCCAGGTCCCACGCGAAGAATGAAACAACTACCAGCGCAACGAACAGCACATATTTAGCCACCACCAGACGGCCGTGCAATGCGACCGGAATCTTGAGCTGCGGAATGCGCAGACGGCGCGCCGCCTTGTTCGTCAGTTCCTGCAGCGCCCCGAACGGGCAGAGCCAGCCACAGAACGCGGCACGTCCCCAGAAGAACGCGCTGACGATCGTGAACCCGACGAGGATCGCGATCAGCGGATCGGCAAACAGGAAGTCCCAGCGGAAGCTCGTAACAGCCGAGTGGATGGCGGTTATCACCAGCACGACGGTCAGTTGGGCGCCGGCGTACCAACCAAGCCAGACCAGGGTCCAGCTCAGGAAGCCGATCCTGATCCAGCGGTGCAGTCGTGGCCTGCGGCTGATCGGGGCCTGCAGGAACAAGATCGCGGTCAGGGCTGTCAGGGCGACGCCGAGCACCGCGATTTCGCCGAGACGCGTGCGCCAGATCGCCAGCCACGCAAGACCTCCGCTGCTGTCAAAACCGGGGGCGGCGTCGCTCGCCGGCTGCAACAAATAGCCCTCGGGCAAACGATACGGCAGCGCAAAATCAGCGAAGACCGGCCTGCCGTCAGCGGTTTCACCAGGGACGAGAAGCCGGACCTGCCACTGACGACCCGGATCGAGTTCGGCTTCGCCGGGAAGCATGACGAGTGCCCGTTCGGTCAGCTTCGGAGCACCGTCGGCCGGAACGAACGGCAGCACCTTGATCTGCTTGCTCGACAATCGGATGGTCTTCTCGCCCTGGACAAGCTCGATCGGCGCGATGATATCGGTGCTCTCCCAATCCGCGCCGAGAATCGAAAACCGCCCGTTCGCGGCAATCAGCAGCCGCTGATCGTCGGCACCGCGCCCAGCCGTGTACACATACTGATCGTACCAGGTCCTGCCGAGAATATTGATTCCGATGCCGGCGGGCGTCAGCAGCGCGACGTACAGATCCAGAAACGAATCGTCGGTGCTGGCGCTGTGACCGTCGCCGATAATCCGCGCGGCGCCTCGTTCGCTCAGTTTGCCAAGCACGTCCTTGTAGGTGAGATGCAGATGCGCCACCGCCCCGGAGGCTTCCAGCGCGTGCCAGTTGGCGGGCTCGAAACGATCGACGTCGACGCGGCCCGAGCGCACGCTGGCCGAAGTGCTCATGCCACGGCTGCGGGCGACGATGCGCGCGCCGCGGACCACGGCGTCGCTCATGAAGACCGAACTAACGGTGGCGTGCGCGATCGCGTCCACTTTCACCACGGCCGGTCCTGGCGTCGCTTGGCGAGAGCTTCTGTCCTGGCCCGGCGGCTCCCTGACCACATCCACGCCATTCCTGATGTCGTATCCAATGAATTGATCGGGGAAATGATCGAAATCCTCCTCGCGGAGGCCGAGAATGCCGATCGCCTCGGCATGGTGGACGAGCTTCACGCCGGTGATGCGGCCCTCGATCCCGAGACCGACCAGCAGCACCATCGGGCGGTCCGCGAAACCCCGGGACTGGGTGACGTCCCAGGTTGAGAAGATATACCCGACCGGCCGGTCAGCCTGGTAGACCGTGGCCGCCGGCGGCGTGCCGGTGACCTCGCCGATCCGGTCGGCTCCAGGAAACAGTGAGTGCAGAATGTCCGGCGTGAGATACTGCGTGACGGTCTCGCCCGCCCGGGGCTTGTCGCCCAGGCCCCAGGCCGTTCCAGCCCCAAGCAGTCCGGCCAGCACCAGGGCCAGGACGAATACGACGTGGGAGTAGCGGCCAGCCATCTGTGTCGGGCCCGTCTTCTTGATTGAGTCCGCATCCTAACAGTCTCCCGCGCCAAAGCAAAAGCGGGTGCCCTCCGCGGTGGTCTCGGGGAGTGCGGGTCGCCGCGGTGTGAGGCATCGAAGCCTGACAGGATTCGTTACCCGGATCGTTCCGGCCCGGATTGAATTCGCCGATGAGCAATCGGGCAAGTGAAAGATCTGCTTCAATCCCGGTGTGGTGTGCGCCGGGTGTGCGCTTGCTCACAATCGATAGATATGGCGCCTTATGACGCGCGGATTTTGATTGCAAGTGCGCAAACAGGCCTTATACCTACGGACCAGATCATGTCTTTAAAATGATCAAATTCGACTGCGGCTAGGGAACATTCTCGACCTCCAGGCTCGGCGGCTCCGAAACAACGGCTTTTGCGGTTGTCGAGCTTGGCTGCTTTGGATCCTGGGCGTCTTGTGGCTGTTTTTCGGAGCGAGGCATCTCCGGGATGAACCGTGATTCGACAGAGTTTCGCGGCGACCTTACTCGAATTATTACGGGGGCATCATGGGAAGGTTCAAGAAAGGCGTGGCTCGGGGAGCCTGCGTACAAACTGGCTATGGCGGGTCTATGGCTTGTTGCATTCTTGGCAATTGCGCTTTCAGCTGGCGCACGCCGAGTCTCGCGGCAGGAGGGCCGGGCGCGGTTTCGTCAACTCGCCCTGCCCTGGATCCTTACGAGCCGATCCCGCCTAATGTCGTAACTGACGCAGAGCTAGTGGAATTCGGCACGGCACGTAGTGATCACCTAAGTCTCGCGCTTATGATTCTCAACCGGTGTTTTTCGGATACAAATAATCCGATGAAGTGGAGCACTCAGATAAAATCGATGCTATTGCTTGGACTCAATGGACACTTAGGGCACGACCCGGTACCCAGCGGCGTAGCGGACGACGCCGCGCATCTCACTTTGAAAAATTGGTTTCAGGGAGCAGCGCTCTCGTACAGTGACAGATTATCGCGCGATCGTCTCTACTATCAACGCATCTTATATGAAAATCGACAAAGGGCGGTTCTTTACCAGGCGGCAATTGCCATCGTCGCGGCGTTCGCCACAGTTCTTGTTGGCATCAAGGCCATCTGGCCAGAAAATATCGCCCCATTCTGGAGGGGGTTCGGCATCTTCCTGGGCATTTCTGCTCTGGTCGCTTCTGCCTCGGTTACGGCTTTGACAACCCTGAACGGTTTCTATGGGAGTCAGGATGAGGCGTTGCGCGACCAAAGAACAGTCGGGCAGCTCAAGCAGTTGCATTGGCGTATCATCAATGACGCAGAATTTGACCGAAACCTCTGCATCGATGAGAGACCGCCTGAGCAGTCCACAGAGGCAAAGATCCCAAGTTCGACATACGGCGGTGAAGACATTGCTGCCACGATTTACAAGGATCAGGTAGCCAAGGTAGCGTCGTGGAAGCAACGACATGAGGAGATTCTGAACGACGCCTTGCCCACTCTCGCTAAGACAGGCGATCTTGCCAGGCCTGGCGATTTGACCAAGCCAATCGATCAGACCCAAGCTGGCCCGAAGCCGAAACCACCTGGTGCGTAGCGACCGACTTTTCCCGAGACCAAGCGTCGTCGGCCGCTCAGCCGCGGCGCTTGAGGACCGGCTACCGGACGCCGGCGGGCTGTCCGACAGCGCCCGCCGTTCATGAAATAGCCGCCGCGTCCCGGCGAAAAACGCTCTTGCATCGAAGACATGTTGTGATACGTTGTGTTACATAGCGGGCACCAGAGGACCCGGGCCCGGGCCCAAGAAAATTCGGTGATCCGAAGAAGAACAACAACGTGGGAGGAGATCATGAAAATGCGCGCAAGTCGTCTGGCCAGTGCCGTAATCGTCGGCCTGCCACTGGCATTTGGTATAAACCTGCTAAAACCCACTCCCGCTATGGCCGCTAAATCATGCAGCGACCTCACCGAGGGCAAGTGCACGATCCAGCTCTCGACGGGAATCACCATGGCCTACGTCGAGACCGGCCCAGAGTCCGGGACACCGCTGAATTCTCATCCACGGGTACACCGACACTGTTCGCTCTTGGTCATTCTCCATGCGGGCTCTTCATAACGCAGACCCTGGTCTTCGTTTGATTGCCATCGATTTGCGTGGTCATGGCGACAGCAGCATGCCGCCGGCGGCTGATTGTGCCCCTGCGCCCGAGAAATGTTTTCACCCCGACATTCTCGCTACGGACGTCGTCGCCTTCATGAAAGCGAAGGGCATCAGCCGGGCGAGCCTGGCCGGACATTCGCTCGGTTCGTTCGTCTCTCAGAATGTAGCCTTGTCCCATCCCGAGATGGTTGATCACCTGGTACTGGTCGCAACTTCTACCAAGGCCGTCGACAATCCGGTGATCCGGGACTTTGTCCTGAAGGACACGATCGAGGGCTCGTGGAAACCGGCCATCGAGGCCAAAGGCAAGAAATTCCCAACCGACGCCTATGAGATGACTGCCATTGATCTCAACGCACAGGAGTGGGTCGCGAAAACCTGGGACGCCGATGTCGCCGCCGATCCTGCGACGCTTGATCCATTGTATCCGGAAACCTCCCGTCTTCGCTTGGGAACCTGGATCGGCGTAGCCAGGGCGGTGCTTGCCACCGATAATACCGAGCACCTCAAAAAGCTAAAGGTTCCAACGTTAGTACTTTGGGGGACGCAGGATACCGTCTTTTTCGACGACGATCAAAAGACCCTGAGGCAAGTATTGGCTGGCGCGGCCAAAGCCAATAATACGGTCGTTTACTGGAAGCAGTATGGGACGGTGCCCTTGTCGGCGTCAGGGGAACAGGACGCGGATATCGGACACACGGTGCAATGGGAAGCTCCCGACGCAGTTGCCGCGGACGTCTATTCGTTCCTTAAAACCGGGGCGCCCACCAAGGACCTAGCGCACAGCGACAAAGCACCAAACCTCAGTCATATACTCATTGAACCTGGGAAGGCAACCGTGGAGCGGCTCGGCTCATAAGCCCGGGCGGCCAAGGCGAGCTGTCGCGGCCATGGCACTGCCGCGCCGGTTTTCCTACACTGGCGGCACACGCTCAGGAGCCCGCCATGACCAACGCCGCCCGACTGCTGCTCTGGACCGACGCAGCCGCCCCCTATATCGACGCCATCCGCCAGGCCGGGCTGGCGGATCGTGTTGTGATCGAGACGCTTGCGCGCGGCGCCACACCTTCGGACGCCCAGCGCGCGCACGCCGAAGTCCTGCTCGCGGCCATTGTGCCGCCTGGGCTGCTGCCGGCCATGCCGAAGCTGCGCTGGGCGCAGGCACTGACCGCTGGCGTCGAGGGGTGGCTCGCACTGCCCGACCTGCCGCCGGACCTGACCCTGACCTGCGCCCGCGGCACGCATCGCGAGTCGATGCCGGAGAATATCATTGGTGCCCTGTTCTACGTCGCCAAACCTTACGCGGGCAGCGCGGCCGATCAGAAGCACAGCAAGTGGACCAACCGGATCGCCGAACCGCTGAACGGGAAGACCCTCGGCATACTGGGGCTGGGTGAGATCGGCCATGAAGTCGCGCGTATCGCCACCGCGCTCGGGATGCGTGTGGTCGGCACGCGCCGCCGGCCGGAGCCGGTGCCGGGAATTGCCGAGATACTGCCCCCGGAACAAACCACCAAGGTCCTGGCGCAGTCCGACTTCGTCCTGTTGCTGCTGCCGTCGACGCCGGACACTCAGAATTTCATCCAAGCCGAGCGGCTGGGGAAGATGAAATCGAGTGCCTGGCTGCTGAATTTCGGCCGCGGACAGCTCATCAACGACGCCGACCTGATCGCCGCGGTCAGCTCGAAACGAATTGCCGGAGCGGTGCTCGATGTTTTTCGGCAGGAGCCGCTGCCGTCGGAACATCCGTTCTGGACCACCGAGGGCATTCTCGTGCTGCCCCATATCGGCGGTCCGCATCCACAACGCGACCAAATCGTTTCTCGGCTGTTCGTCGATAACCTGAGGCGTTTTCTGGACGGGCAACCACTGAAGCAAGTCGTCGATCGCGCCGCGGGCTATTGATCGTCCTGCCGCGGCCGTCTATTCGTTCTCGGTAATGAAGCTGGTATACGTCTTCGTCATCTCGGGAATCGCCGCCTCAAACAGGCGCTTGCCCTTTTCCGGCGTGGCGAGCCCTGGGTTCGACCCGATGCGGCCGTCCGGGAAACGCCGCCGGTAGTCAGCCGGACCGAAGAACCGGCCGCTCGGGGCGCGAGGCGGCTCGAGTGCCACCTGGCGGATGGTTTCGGGCAGAACGTACTGGGTCAACGCGACCTCGCTTGCCGTCGCGTGACTTCCCTCGTCATCGCCGAACAGTTCCTTGGCGAGCTCGTACATCACCTTCCCGTCCCACCAGTTCGACAGCCGGCACCTGATTTCGCCCTCCTGCCGTTTGCCGACCGCACCCTCGAACTCGGCGTAGATTTCGTAGAACGCGGCCTGCACCGTGGCGAGGTTGCCGCCGTGCCCGTTGATGAAAAAGAACCGGCGGAAGCCGTGCCGAGCGAGCGACAGGACGTAGTCGTGGATGATGGCGATCAGGGTGGTGGGCCGCAGCGTCATGGAGCCGGCGAAGCCCATATGATGCACCGCCATGCCGACACCGATGGTTGGGCCGACCATGGCCTCAGCCGCCTCGCCGACGCCCTTGGCGATCACTTCGGCACAGATCGCGTCAGTGCCGATCAGGCCGTTCGGGCCATGCTGCTCCGTCGATCCGATGGGCAGTATCACAGCCGAGGAACGGGTCAGGTAGCGCTCGACCTCCTGCCATGTCTGGTGTTGCAGCAACATGCGCTTGTCCCTCCGGTCCGGATCATCCGAGATTGCGAATGTAGGACGCGGCGGCCTAGGGGGCAAAGGTGCAGCGATTGTTCCCCGGCAGGCGCTAACCGAACGCCCCGACCTCGTGTGTTACCGCCGTCGCGATCTCCCGCACCATTGCGAACAGCCGCCGGATGGGCGCGAAAATCTCCTCGTGCTCGCGCGCATAGGCCGCGGTGCCACGCTTGGGCGCCGGTTCGCCGTAGTCGCAATCGGTCGACGGATCGACCGCCGATGGAAAGATCTCGCCCAGCGCCGCCAGCGATGCGTCGATGTCCAGCCGCAGGATCGCCGCCTCCAGTCCCTGACGGGTCACCGAATGGCGCGGCGAGAAATCGGGGATTTCGGTGGCCAGCAGCCAGATGCGGTGGATCAGGGCCAGCCGCAGGGCATGCAGCAACACCTCCCGGCTCTTCATGTGCGGCACATCGGGCCATGCCACCCGCAAAGCCAGGTGATCGGCGGTGATACGGCGGAACATCGACTGCGCATCGGCCCAGATATCCAACCGCTCCAGCGCCCGGGCCACCGACACCAGCGCCTCGCGCCGCCCCGGACGATGCGTGTGAGCCGCGCGATCCAGCCAGGTGCCGGGGTCTAGCGTGGCTATCACGGCTCGCAGCACGTCGATGTCGGAGTGAGCCAGCGCGTGGCTGGCCAGATCCATCGCGCGTTTGAACCGGCGGCTGTTCTGCCGCATCTCGGTGAATGTCTCGGGATGCCGAGCGGCGGCGGCGCCGATGCCTTGCAGCGTGTTGGCGCACCAGCCGAGCTGCTGCAGGATCGCGTTGTTCGGGATTGCCCGCAGCTCGCGCGGGTGCCTGATCCGGGCCGCCCCCACGACGCCGTCGGACTGCCTCGCCACGGGACGGGAGCCGGTGCGGTCCAGCAGCGACGGACCGAATGCGCCAAGCAGCGCGGCGTATCCCGCGTCCTCGACCAAGCCCTCCATGCCGGTGCGGATGGTGGCGAAGAAATCAGCGGCGAAGTCGGGATTGGCGTAGACCGGATCCTCGATCGGACCGGCCGCCGGGTGATAGGTCTGTTCCGCGATCCGGGTGATCGTTGCCAGCGCAAGTTCCGGGGTGCCGAACAGCAGATACCCATCGCCCCCCTGAAACGCCGCCTCCTCCCTCACCTGCAACCCCGCTCGGCCCAGCGCCTGACGAGACGCGGTGGGTGACAGGTATTTGAGGCGGTCGGCAAGGGACCCCGGGTGCGCGCCACGGCCAATGCTCTCGCCATGGGTGTCGAACAGGATCACCTCGACGCCAGTGACGCCATGATGCTCCAGCGTCTGGCCGATCTTCAGGCGCAGCCGCTCGATCAGGTAGCTGGCCGCGAGCTGCCCGACATAGCGCCCGGAATCGGAGTAGCCAAACTGCAGCGCCAGTTTTCCGGTGGTCTTCAGATAGTTCCGGTAGTGCGGGCTGCGCAGCGCCTCCTCCAGCACGGTGGCGCCGCGTTCCAGGGCCTCCGCCGTCTCGAACAGAGGCGAAATCTCCACATGCTGCTCGATGCCGAACAGCCGGGCGAGCCAGAGCGCCGCCAGCAGGGTGTAGCCGGTTTCGGTTTCGGCGATGAGGAACCGGATCGGCACCGACCCATCGATGTGTTTCACGATCTGCGCGACGGTCATCATCAGCTTGGCCGCCGATGCCTGCTCGATGATCAGCGCGCCGAAATCCACCGGCTCCGGCTTCACGGTGTCGAGCGCCGCATTGATCGCGGCGAACAGCGCTCGGCGGCGCGACGGGTCCTCGGGAGCATCGGCGAGACCCAGCCGCTGGCGCACGACGTTGTGGATCTGCGACGAATTCAGCCGGGTGTGGGTATGGGCCAGCGCCATGCCATGCGAGATCAGGCCTGCGCGGGCCACCGTCAGCGCCAGTTTGCCGTGCTCGTCCGCGCGAGCGATCGCCGCCTCGAACAGCGGCAGCAGGGGTGTGGGAGTGGTCAGCGCTGTGTCCCGGTCACCGACCAACGTATGTGCGAAAGCGGCGACTGCGGGCGGGTCTGGCTGGATCGGACAAAGCTCGATCTGCCGGTCCACCACCTCGCGCGCCTGGGCAATCCGTTCGCGCAGCGCTTCGCCCGAGGGGACGGCGGAAACCTGCGCGTGCAGGCGCGCAAGCTGCAGCCGCTTCATCTCCAGGCGCAGGCGCAACGTGTCCCACCAGCCGATATCGGTGCGACCGTCGGTGTCGTAGCCGACCCAGGTTGAGAGGATGACCGGACTGGGGGTCAGTTCGGTCCAGCGATCCGGCCAAGCGCCTCGGGCCACCGAGATCAGCGCCGCGTTGAACCGGTCGATCGCGTCGCGCCCGTTGGCGATGGCGGCGGCGGACTGCTCGAATTCGCTGCGCAGACTGATCGGCGATGGCCGGTGCGACTCAAAAGCCGTGGCGGGACGCCCGCAGGCAGCCTCGGCGAGGGCGTGGTTGACCGGTTGTGGCACGGCGAAGGTTGGGTGCGCGGTGAATACCGCGGCGAACCGGGTGCGTTCCGTCAGCGCGCGGTATTCCGCCCAGCGGACGGGGCTGTCATCCGGGTCGGGCCGCAGCAGATGATGCGCCAGTCCGGCCAGCGTCGCGTCGTTGGCGCCCGTGTCGATGCCCCCGACGTAGTCGGCAATGCGGCCGGCACGATCGGCAAACGCCGCGTCGCGCAAATGCCGGATCAGCGCCGCGACGTCGTCCTCGGTCAGGCTGCCGGTATCCATCCGTCGAGTGATGGCCAGGGAAACCAGCAGCACCGGATTGCCAAACGGGTCTTCTTCCGCACGGCCGCCAACGCGCTCGGTCAGGTCCAGCAGTTCCTGGGCGAGCGTCGCAGTGAGCGGAGCGGCGGGAACATCTGGCATATTGGAACTGTGCAGCGGATGGTGCGTCGCAGCAAGACGCTGTACACAGATTTTTTTACCGCGCGCGGATTTATTTATTGGCCGCCCGCCAAGAGGTGTGACCCTACCCCGGGTCATCCCCGTGGAGGCCTGCAAAGGGCGCCCGCCGTGTCATGCTCGCCTTGCGAAGGCGAAGGGTCCGCAAAGACTGGACCACGCACGACCTGCGGTGCTGGCCTTGGCAAAGTCGTAGGTAGCCGGCCTGCGCCGGCCATCACACGATGAGGCGACTGTGCCTCACTTGCTGCGGTTACTGCAGGCCGTTAGCCGAGCGAAACCCGTTCACCACACGACCGGACAGACCCCTGTCGGTGCTAATTCAGCCCTTCGGGCTTGTCGCAGACCACAGTGTTCATCTTCGCCGGAACCGAGACCTCCAGAATCTCCAGCTCATCCGCCGTCCCGGTTTCGTTGTGGCGCATGCCGCCCGGGATCATGATCGAATCCCCCGGCATCAGACGAATCTTCTGGCCATCCTCGAATTCGAGATCAACCCAGCCCTTCAGCATGTAGACGAACTGCTGCTCGCAGACGTGGTAATGCCAACCTGTGGGCTCGCCCATACCCTGCGTGGCCGAGGTCACCTGTGCCCGCATCTGACCGTCGGTCGCGTCGGTCACACCAAGATCGCGATATTTGAAGAAGGCCCGCCTGCCGGCGACATAGTTGGGTGTGTCGGCACGTGCCAGCGCCAGCTTGCCACTCGTCGTCGTGGCCACGGAATCGTTCATGATCGTTCTCCTCCTTGCCGGCACCGTTCCGCGCACGCGATCCTTAGGTGCCGCGAGAGCCCAGAGTAGCCCTCCGCGATCCGGAAGCCAAATCAAAGCGAGCCGAGGCCCGCGGAGTTCAGCCGCGTATCCGACGATGCTCCAACCGCGATGCACGGTATTGTCTAGAGATCATTCGGTTAGCCTTTAGTTGCTTTCGCTACCCAACCTTGCCCCAGGGCCTTGCCCAAACGCCGGTCGAGCGGCATCTACCCACCCATGAGCGCCACCACAGCCACAGCGGTATCCGCTCCCGGGACCCGCCCGCCCGGGTCAGCGGAAACGCCGAAAATCCGTATACGCGGCCTGTCCAAGCGCTTTGGCCCTAAAATCGTGCTGGACGGCATCGACCTCGATGTCATGCCCGGCACCTCCATGGTGGTGATCGGCGGCTCGGGCTCCGGCAAGTCGGTGCTGCTGAAATGCATCCTGGGCCTGATCGAGCCCGACGACGGACATATCGAGGTCGATGGTCAGGACATCCTGCGACTGCCCAGGCGCGAACGGGAAACCGTCCGTGCCCGGATCGGCATGCTGTTCCAGAACGGAGCGCTGTTCGACAGTCTGCCGGTCTGGGAGAATGTCGCCTTTGGGCTGCTGGCCCGCCGAGCGACGACCCGGGCCGGCGCCCGCGACCGCGCCAACGACATTCTGCAACAGGTGGGCCTCGCCGCCAGCGTGGGCGACCTGTCGCCGTCCGAACTGTCGGGTGGCATGCAGAAACGCGTGGCATTGGCACGCGCGATCGCCGCTCAGCCGGACATCATGTTCTTCGATGAGCCCACCACCGGACTCGACCCAATCATCGGCGCGGTGATCGACGGGCTGATCACCGACTGCGTCAAGCGTCTCGGCAGCACCGCCGTGGCCATCACCCACGACATGGCGAGTGCGCGGCGGATCGGCGACCAGGCGGCAATGCTGCTGAACGGCCGCATCATCTGGTGTGGACCAGCCGAGAATTTGATGAACAGCGGCAATCCGGCGGTGGATCAGTTCACCCATGGCCGCCGCGAGGGACCGATCCACATGGAGCTGCGCCGCTGACCGGGCCCATCCGGCCGCGCGACGTCAGGCCAGGGCCAGCATGGCCAATCACGCTCGCCGTCGTTGCTTCGCTGACTTGTCGCCCGGCCGCGGCGGCAAGCGACCCGGCACACGCCGCCGCCGGGCAGGAGCTCGCCGGACTGTTCATTCAAAGCTGCCTGTCCTACGCCGGGGACCCGGCGGGAGTGCGCGCCTGGGCCAAACGAACGGGTCTACCCGCGGTCCCCGAGGAGGCCCGCGCCGCCTTTTTGCATGGCGCACCCGGGCAGGCGTTCGACGGATCGAGTGACGCCGGGAAATTCGTGCTGGTGTCGTCCGATGACGGGCTCTGCTCAGTCGCCACCGAACTGGCCACCCAGCAACGCGCGATCGACGCGCTGGAGGCCGACCTGCGGCAAATCGGCATCGCTTTCCGGCTGGTCATCGAGCGCGATGATCCGGCCATTTCGGACATCCATAATCGAGAATATCTCGCCACCAAGTCTGGCCGAAGCTGGCGAATCCTGCTTGCGACGGTGAAAGGTGATAAAGGCGGCCACGCCATGCTGACCGCCGCCCCCGAGTGACGGACACCATCCGTACCTAGTGTCCTGCCCTCGAAGTTCGCCGCATCTTACGGCGGACGCAGGGGATGAGCAGCAGGCCACTGAAACAACGAGCTGGTGGCGAACCCGAGCTTCGCCTGCTTCGGCGGACTTCAGATTCGGGACACTCGCGGCGACCACTCTGGAGCCTTCCCTTGGCCAAACCCGCTTCCCGCTTCGTTTGTCAGTCCTGCGGCGCCGTCACCCCAAAATGGGCCGGCCGCTGCGAGAGCTGTGGCGAGTGGAACAGCGTCGAGGAGGCCGCCATCCTTCGTCCCGCCGCATCGGGACCCAGCGTTCTGACCACCCCGGGGGCCAAGGCACTGCCCGGCCTCGGGATCACCTTCGTCGGCCTGGCTGGCAGCACGGAACCGCCGCCACGCGCCGCCATCGGCATCGCTGAACTCGACCGCGTGCTCGGCGGTGGACTGGTGCCGGCTTCGGTGGTCCTGGTCGGCGGCGATCCCGGCATCGGCAAATCCACCCTGATGCTGCAGGCGGCCGCACGTCTGGCGCGCTCCGGGCGCCGCGTGCTGTACGTGTCGGGCGAGGAGGCCATCGACCAGGTCCGCCTGCGTGCCCGCCGCCTGGGCGTAGCGGACAGCCCGATCGAGCTGGCGGCCGCGATCAACGTCCGCGACATCGCCGCCAGCCTGGAGCAGGCCACTGACACCACCCTGGTGGTGATCGACTCGATCCAGACGATGTGGCTGGACACCGTCGACAGCGCTCCCGGCAGCGTGGCGCAGGTGCGGGCGTGCAGTTTCGAGCTGATCCGGCTGGCGAAGGCGGGCAATTTCTCCCTGGTGCTGGTCGGCCATGTCACCAAGGATGGCGCTCTGGCGGGCCCCAGGGTACTCGAGCACATGGTCGACGCGGTGCTGTATTTCGAGGGCGACCGCGGGCATCAGTTCCGCATCCTGCGAGCGGTGAAGAACCGCTACGGCGCCACCGACGAAATCGGCGTGTTCGAGATGACCGAACTCGGCCTGGCCGAAGTGGCGAACCCGTCGGCGCTGTTTCTGGCCGAGCGCAGGGGGAATATCGCGGGCAGCGCGGTGTTCGCGGGGTTGGAGGGTACACGGCCGATGCTGATGGAGGTGCAGGCGCTGCTCGCCGCCAACCCAGGCGGATCGCCGCGCCGGTCGGTCATCGGCTGGGATGGTGGTCGGCTGTCGATGCTGCTGGCGGTGCTGGAAACCCGAGGCGGCGTCCGGCTCAACCAGACCGACGTGTATCTGAACATCGCCGGCGGCCTGCGGGTCAGCGAACCGGCCGCCGACCTGGCCGTCGCCGCCGCCATCGTCTCCGCCGCGTTCGAGACCCCGACCAGCCCTGGCATGGTCTATTTCGGCGAGATCGGCCTGTCCGGCGAAGTCCGCCAGGTCGCCCAGGCCGCGTCGAGACTGAAGGAAGCGGCCAAGCTCGGCTTTCTGGAGGCCACGCTGCCCCGCCGCCTCGCCCAAGGCAACCGCAAGCTGCCTGCTCCCGACGGCCTGCGGCTGAACGAGATCGGCCACATCGCCGATTTGGTTGCCCGTTTCGCACCCGCATCCCACGGCGGGAAGCCATGACCGCCGGCCGTCGCATGATCGGCTTGGCGACCGGCGATGGTGCGGCGATAACGTTGCTTTCCTCATCGATGGCGGCAGTATGACTTGGGTAGACTTGGCGGTTTTCGGCATCCTCGCAGTGTCCGGGCTGCTCGCGTTCGTCCGTGGCCTGGTGCGCGAGGTGCTTGGCATCGGCGCCTGGGTCGGTGCGATCGCCGCCGGCATCGCCGGGCTGCCGCTGATGCGGGGTTACGTGCGCAACTGGATGGACACGCCCGAATGGGTCGATCCAGTCAGTTTCCTGGTGGTTTTCATCGTCACCCTGATCGTGCTGATGCTCGTCGCCAGGGCGATCGGCAGCGTCGTGCGCGGGTCCGCCCTCGGCGGGGTTGATCGGACGCTGGGGCTGCTATTCGGTCTCGCACGGGGTGCCGTGGTCATCATGATCGCCTATATACTGGCGGGCATGGTGTTCCCGATCGACCGCTGGCCGAAGGTCGTGCTGGATGCGCGCACCCTGCCCATCGCTTATGAGGGTGCACGCTGGGCGCGGGAGCAACTGCCCGACGGCTATCGCCCGCGCATCTACGCACCCGTAGCCGGACGGCAAGCCACGGCGGACGACCTGCTGCAACCGAACCCGTTGGGGCGAGCGACCGGCAGGCAACCCGCGAAGGGGGAGTAGGCTCTGGACTCGATTATGCCCACCAGCGCACTTTCCGATGACGGCTTCCTCGACGATGTGGACCCGATAGGCGCCGGTCAAATTTCCCCCGGTCACTGCATCCGCGCCGCTTCTCCGTGTCCTCCGAGATCTCCAGAGTCCTCCGTGAGTCATGGGACCATCCGCCACGCCGAGCCGCGGTCCGACAGTCTGAACGATACAGCGACGGCGGCGCCTTCCGTGTCTCGGCGGACCGGCGCCGTTCGTGCCGGAAGAACGGCCCGCGCAATCACGGAGTTCGCGGAGAAGCGTTTTGTAGGAAACGGCGGAGACCGATCCCACTCGGACGGTAAGGGCCGACCCCGACGCCGGGCCGGAAATGATCCGGGAACTATCGAAAGATCAGCCCGGCTGGCCCCGACACGCCGCCGAAGGCGAAGCAACGAAGAGGCTGGCGCCGCGGATTCTATGACCCGGCCTGCTGGAGATACCGGCACATCGAGCGTCCGGCACGGAGGGTATGAGCAAGCACGGTCAGCGTCGGATGGCGATCGCCGGCCGAGGGAAACACCGACGCGTCGGCCAGCCAGATGTTGTCCGCCGACCTGAGGCGGCCGACGCGGTCGCACGGCTGATCGTCCTCCCCCATCGCGCAGGTGCCCGCCTCGTGGAACAAAGCGCGGCCGGCCGCGGCATCCTGGAGCGGGTAGAGTTCGCTGCCCGGCGCCGCGAGTGTCTCGGCCACTGACAGACAGGCCGAGGCCATCTCCTCCGCCATTCTTCGATCTTCCGGCGCCCCTGTGAGATGGAGCACCGGGACAGCCCGCCCCAGCGCATCCCTGCCCGTGGCGGAAAGGGTCATGCGGCGGTCCTCGTGCGGCGTGCTTTCTCCCATCGCGTTGATGAAGGTGACCCGCAGCCGTCGGGCGTCCGGTACGGCGATCCGCAGTTCCTCGGCGACGGCCGGCATTTCGGCCAGCCCCCGAGGCCCGGTGAGCTCGATGGTGAAGCCGCCCCGGTACGGGCGCCGGCTCGCCACGTCGATGTTGACGAAGCGCTGCACGAGGGCGCCTTCCAATTGGACCGACCGAGACGGACGCGGCGCCGGCAGCGGTTCCAGCAGCATCCAGCCAGCGGTCAAATGATCCACCAGTCCACGACCGATCCGCGGCACGGCGTCGCCGAAGCGGCTTGCGAGCAGAATGCGCGTGCTCTCGACCGGGCCGGCTGCGAGCGCGAAGGCACGCGCCGCGATCCATTCTTCCCGGCCGTCATGCCGCAGCACGCGCAGCGCCCGGGCTTTGCGCCGTTCGCGGTCGAGTTCGACGGCAACGCTGTTGCCGATGGCGGCCCCCGCCCCGCGCGCGTCCAGGGCGGTCCAGACCCGCCCGTCGACCCGGGCGCCCCGCAGCGGCACGAACGACCAGCCGAGTCGTTGGGCAGCTTCACGGTGCCCGGGGGCCAGGCTACCCTCCGTCATGTGTAACCAACGTTCCGCCCGGGAATAGTCCGGAGCGAGCGTGCCGGCACCATACGGCCAGTTGCCGTCGTCGAAGACCACTTGCGGAAAACGATGGCAGAAGCCGCCCCAACCCAGCGTGCGGCCGCCGACGCCATGGACCCGCCGCCATTGCAATTCCTGGCCGTCGCCCGTCTCGTAAGCCCAGATGCGCGGATCGCTCTCCTTCGGGCGCTGCGTCGACCCGCTGTCCGGCCCGGCATCGATCAGCAACACGTCCAGCCCGGCATCCGTCAGGCATTCCCAGAGCAGCAGCCCGCTGGGACCCGCGCCGGCCACGACCACGTCGTATCGTCTCACGGCGGCCGCGTCCGCGCCTGCCTCGGCCTGGACCGTGCCGCCTCGCCGGCATAGAGCCGGTGCAGGAAATCGAGAATGGCGAGCTCGACCGTGCGTGGCGATCTGGGAACCAGCCGGTTGACGCTCATATGGGCCAGACTTGCGATCACGCCCGACATCGACGCGGTCAGCTCTCCGGCGCGCTCTTGGCGGCGCAAGGTGGCGGCGAACGCCTTCGCCTCGGGCGACCTTTGACGCAGGGCGGCGCGGATCACCTCGCGCACATCGTCGCCGGACTCGGCGGCGACAGCTCCGGTTGCATCAGGATGCGGATCGAGCAGCCGTTCCAGGCTGGATTTCGCCGTCCGGAAATGGCGGCCCAGCCCGATCAGGGTGTCAGGAGCCAGGCCGAGGTCGGCGAGGAGCGAGTCGCGAACCGAGCGGGTCCAGGTCAGTCGGGCGGCGTGGTCGAAGCCGAAGTCCGTCAGCAGGGCATGGATGCTGGCCACCGCGAAGTGTTCCCGAAAGTCATCGGCACGGTCGGGATCAAGTTCGATCAGCGCAACGGCCAGATCGCTGTCGGCGGTGAAGAAACGTTCGGCGCCCTCGATCGCCCCGGGTCCGCCGTAACGTTCGACCTCCCGCTCATAGGTGTCCAGTTGCAGCGTCCAGATGTCGCCTCGGTCCAGATATGGGCGCAACGCCAGCTCCAGCTTCCGCCAGGCTTCATTGCGCATGCGTTGCGGCGGCCCGTGCAGCCGCACCCGAAGGTGGGGCTGTTGGTCCCAGTACCGAATGAAGAACCAGCGTTTCGCCAGGCCGCTCCGCTGGAGTTCCCGGATCGCCGGCTGCACAGCTTCCACGAGGATGCGATCGAGGATGGCCGGCGAACCATAAATCTTCGCGTAGAGCCATTCACTCGCCGGAGCGAACCGTCTTGCCACCGTCTGGGAGGTCCGCCTTGATGTCGGCCGCGCCGGCGATGCAGGACTGCCGTCACTGGCCTGGCTGTTGTGGAACGGTAGCAGCAGTTCGTGGACGAAATGGCCTTCGGGGCTGGTCGCGCAGTGTCGGTCAGCGGACGGGAACTGCTCAATCAGCATGATGCTGTCGGTTGCATCGGCCTCGGCCGCCAGCACGTCGGCACACAGCACGTTGTCCAGATCGAGCGGCAGCGCCTTGTCACGCTCGAGCAGGCTGACATGCCGCGGAATCCGTCGCCGGCCTCGAAGCTCGGCGACCGCCGCGAACACCGGCGCCAGCGCGTCACCCCGCAGTTTCGAGGCCGCCCGCAATGGCGCCAGATCATGTTGGTCCAGCCGCCACATCGCGCGGCACAGCACGACCCGGCCCGCCGTCACCCGAGGCAGGAACGGCGATCCGGCGAGAGCGCCCCACTGCCAGGTGAGGGTCGTCGCGTCCTGGCGCTGCAGTGCCCACAGAAATCGGTAAATATTGAGGTCGGCGGTCGGCGCGTAATGCGACGCCGCGAGACGGGGCGTGATGTCGCGGCCCAGAGTGTGGGAGCGCAGGATGAGGTGCGTCCCGCTCAGGCGCAGGGTCAGGTCCGAAACCGGGATCTGGCGGACGGTGTCAGTGTCGGTGCTGGGTTGTGCGAGGCAAAGGATCTCATGTCGGCGGAAGTGCGGTCGGCAGACGAGGTTGCCATCACGCGGCTGCGGCAGGTGAACGATCTCAGCCGGGATCGCCTCGGTTTCCGCCGCCTCCTGCCGCGCGAGCCAGTCCTGCACCGCCGTGCTCAGTTCAGCGTCGCCGTGACAGAGCCGCCCGAAGAACTCCGCGCCAGACGGACCGACCAGCCCGTGCATCAGGAAGTCGAACGGCCCGGTTTCCGGGTCTGCCCCGGATGGCGCGGCAAGGGTGACGCTGGCGGCGAAGAAGGCCGGCAACGGGGCGTGCGGGCCGGTCGCGAGTGCCTCGATGTCGCGGTCGTCGAGAGCGAGCACCTGCTCGCCGTTGGCAAGGGTCTCAACCAGACGCTTCAGCAGATGATCATCGCGCCGGGTCCAGGTGGTCGCGGCGGACGCTGCATGCGGAGCGGCCGTAAGCTCGGGCAGCCACTCGGAATCGGCGTCGGGGGGCGGGTCGGAATCGTAGCCAATGCCGAAATCCTCATCCAGCGCTTCCAGCAGGGGAACTTCGCGGCTGCCGTAACGATCGCCGAAGCTGTTGCGAAACGTATTGAGCGGCTCCAGGCCAGGGTATGGCGTAATCCGATGCAACAGCCGCACCGCGTCCGCGATGGCCGCCGTCATCGGTCCGTTCAGGCTGGCTTCAGGGGCCGGTTTATAGAGGTTGACCTGGAAGCATCGTGCCGGATCGAGGCCGGGATTGATCGTCCGCAAGGCTTCGAGCAGATGCCGATAGCGCGACGGCGTGTGACCCAGACCGGAGCGATCGAACTCACTCAGGGCCTGGCGGGTCGTGGTCAGAACGTTGCGGATTTGAGTGGCGGCCGGCGTTCCCACCTGCGCCAGCCGAGCGATGATGTCGGCGAGAGGCTCTGGACCGGTGACGATCGGTTCGATGCCGCCGATCAGCAGTTGGCTCTCCAGCAGCTCGCGGATGAAATCAGTCGCCGCGCCGCTGCTCACGCCGTTGCCGAAATCTTGCACGCAGATCGCCAGTTCGGCGAGCGTGGCGCCTGAGGAGGCCCGCGTCAGGACGGCGTCGATGGCGTCTGTCGGCGTGATCGCGCTCAGATGATAGCTGCGCACCAGGGTTTCCGGCTCGGCTCGGGTCTCGACGTATCGTAGTCGGTCGCCGACCCGATAGATCGTTGGATTGGCCACGACACGCAGGGCTGGATCGCTGGCCTGCGCGTTCCTCAAGGGATTAGTGGCCGCGTGGAGAAAGCCGACATCGAGTGTGGTGAAACCGCGGCACTGCTCGAGTGGCGCTGTGCGAAGGCTGGACGTGCCGCCCGAACGGCCCACGGAGCAGCCGGCAAACAGTCCAAACGGCGTTGCCCGGCCGGTCATCCGGGCGAAGTACCGGACCAGCGTGCGGCAGAGTTTTCTATCGGCCGCGCCATCCGGGCCGAGACGTTCCAGTTCTCGGTCGACACCCGGGGCGGCGAGAAACAGCGCCTGGCGAACCACCGGATGGGTGACCGTGGCTTGCAGCCGCGCCAAGAGCAGGGCGCGATCGGCCGCGACAGCCGCGGCGAACCCCGCGTCGCCCGACTGGTTCGCCAGCGCGACGGGAGATGACACACCGTCGCTCCAGTTGGTCCACGCCTCGACTGGGAGCAGCGGTGTCCGAAACACGAAGAAGTCCGCCGCGGTCAGTCCCGATCCCTCGGCCGCGTGGTCCGCCAGGTCATTCACCGACGTATTCGGCGGCGGTTTCATTGCGTCGTCGTTTCCGGAAGCGAATTTCACCGGCCGCTCATGCTCCATCTTGTCGCCACCGCCCCAACTGCCGGATTTAGGTTTATCGATCGCAGGTCCACGGGCCCCGGTGGTCGCTGGCTTCATCCTAGGTTGATTATCCCGCTCGGATCGCACAAACTAAAGCGGACCCGCGGACTCTCATGTGAGCCCATACGGGTCCGCCTGGCCGACGCAGACACTTGGCCAACTAGTTCGCCGCTGTAGCGTACTTCCACTCCGCGATTGCGGCTATGCCCGGACAGGGGCATAGCCGAGCGCCCGGGGAACTGACCAACGCGCATTGGGTTCCGGAGTTTAGCTTCCATGCCATCCCCGAGGCCGGGAGGGGAGGGAACCGGTCCAATGGGAGTGGCATGTCGCACCAAAGCGGAGTTGGTATCACGCCATCGAGCAGTGACAGCCGCTGCAGCAACCGGCCTTCAGCGCCGCGAGGCCGCCGCGCAGCCCGGTCTTTACCGTGAGCTGCTTCAGGTTCTCCTTCTTCACCGCCAGGCCGCGATCGAGATCGGATTTGGTGGCTTCGGGCTTCTTCGCGTTCATGATCGTCTCCATCATTGCAATGTTCCGCATCGAATGATCCGGAAGGGGCCTCCGGTCGCCTTGAGCACTCACTGTCGGGTGCCTTGGCAGCCATCGTTGCCCCGCTCGAAACCTAGCCACGCGGATAGGGGTGCGTCTGTGGACTGGTGCACTCGCCAAAAAATTTCCACGGATCGGCGATTATTTTTTTCGGTGCGATACCGGAAGGGGTGGCGGAAGAGCGCGCGCCAATTTGGATTCTGGCGCGGAGGCTGCAGGTGACACGGTGGGAACTGGCGCTCGAGCCCAAGGTCAACCGGCTCCGCCGTCTGGCACCTGGGCCAAGTTTTTTCCTGACGCTGCCGCCGCCGATCGTCAGGTTCATCACGCAACGATCTTGGTATCGTTGCGGTCACAGATTCTCACCTGACTGTCGCGCCACGGCCCGCCTGTTGATGTTCGATCCGCGATGCGCGTTGATGATCCGCGCCACGCGCGGGGTGGTCGCGGAGGTTTGGCGAAGCGGAACTTTGGACGCCGGGCTTCCTGTGATGCCAAAAGTCGCTTAACCCCGCGTGTGTCCACTATCTGGCACCGTAGACCGCGCAAGGGAGAGAATTCTTGAAACTCAAACTGCATCACCTGAACCTGAGCTCAAAGGACGTTCCCGCGATGGACGAGTTCTATCGGACCGTCCTCGAGCTTGGACCCGAACCGACGTTGAGCGCGGGACGCATCACCGCACAGGGTTATGCGGGCGACGTCGCGTTCCTGTCCGATGGCGCAATCCAATTTCACCTCGCGGAGCAGGATCTCTCCGTTGGGTTTCGCACCAACCACACCGTGAACCCGCTCCATCGGGGCCACATCGCTTTCCGCACTGATGATATCGAAGCCGTAAAGAGGCGTCTGGAGGAAAAGGGCGTGCCCTATTCCGATTACGGCAAGTGGTCGATGAATGGCTGGTATCAGATCTTTTTCTACGATCCGGACGGCAACGTCGTCGAAATTCACCA
This sequence comes from uncultured Alphaproteobacteria bacterium, assembly GCA_963758415.1. Classification (GTDB taxonomy): domain Bacteria; phylum Pseudomonadota; class Alphaproteobacteria; order Acetobacterales; family Acetobacteraceae; genus Rhodopila. Next base: position 249,406 of record CAVWVL010000007.1, read on the forward strand.
GGCCGACGAATAACGGCTCGCCCGCGGATCCACCACAGGCGAGCGGTCTCTCGCCCAGACGCCGCGTTGCGTCAGGCAAGATGTTGCGAGCGCTAGGTTTGTTGGTGTCCCGTGCCGCTCGGAGTGGGTGGACGGGTACACGGACGTTAGGCCGGACAGCCTGGCTCGCCTGTCTTGGTTTCGTGACCGACGCCCAGCAGAGGGCGCGCGAAGGCGAACATGTTCTCGCCCCGGTACAGATAATCCCGCGGGCTACGCACGAGCGCACTGAGAACTGCGTGCCCCGAACCCTGCCAGGGTAACATCCAGTCATGGGTTTCCACCACGACCAGCCGCGTCGGCTCCAGCCAATCAAGCGCCGAGGCAAATACATCGGCCTCGGCGCCTTCGATATCGACCTTGACGACCAGCGGCACGCCTGCTGGCACTGATGCGATGACCTCCTCGATCGTGACGGTTGGCAAACCGTCCGGCGCCTCACGCGTTCGCCAGGCGTAGGTGGCGTGCAGGTCGACCAGGACGACCTTTGTCTTGCGATCCAGCACGGCGGCCTGCACGGGCACGATGTTGCCCCAGGAGGCGGCGTTCCTGGCGAGAAGCGCGAAATTTTCCGCTTGGGGTTCGATCGCAACGATGCGGGCAAGAGGGAAGCGGTGCGCGAACCAGATCGCGGATAACCCGATATTCGCGCCGCAATCCACCACGATCGGCACCTGACCGGCGGCGATTGCCGAGTTGGTAAGCGGCCTGCACGGACGCTGCGTGGGACGGCCAGCAGGCGAAATCGTACTCCCGCTCAACGAAGATCTTGAACAGCACAAACACGTCGGTGGTGCCCGGGCGAATCCAGATCGGGTGAGCCAGCTTCGGCAGGCGAAACATCCGCGGACGCGCGCGTGACGCCGGACTTGCGGGCAAGTGATGTAACGCCAGTGCCCACCCGGATATCTCCAGTCCCCTGACAGGACCAAAGGCTTTAACCATCCGCAACAGATAGCGCAGTATCAAGAACATTGCGTTGCCCCTCACCGCCGTTGTTACGCCGATGGATTGGTAGCAATCGGTGCTACCATGGCTTGCATAAACGCTTTGGTCTCAACCCTCCATACCGATGGGGACGAAATCTGCGTGGGCGGCGCGAGACGTCCGTTGCCGCACCAGCACCGGTTGGCTTCGGGGTAACAGCCTAGCCTGTTGGAAAGGATGGTGGGCGCGACAGGGATTGAACCTGTGACCCCCGCCGTGTGAAGGCGATGCTCTACCGCTGAGCTACGCGCCCATCCGCCGCGAAGGCGGACTTCCTAGTGGTTTGGCAGCGCCCTCGCAAGAGCGTTTATCGCCAGGCTCAGTGGGTTCCGACCGAACCCTGGGGCGCGGCCCTCCAAGGTGTAGCCACTGCGCCCCGCGAAGTGGCTTGCAATATGGTACCGACCTCGCTATGTAGCTTTCATCGTGAAAGCAATGGACGCGAAAGCCATGCAACATACCAGCCTCGCGGCAATGCAATGTCCGATAGCGCGCAGCCTCGACCGCGTCGGCGAATGGTGGAGCATCCTGATCCTGCGCGATGCCTTCCACGGGCTCAGCCGGTTCGACCAGTTTGAGAAAAGTCTAGGGGTCGCGCCGAACATCCTTTCTCGGCGGCTGACCGGCCTGGTCCGATCGGGCCTGCTGGAGCGGCGGCGCTACTGCGATCGTCCGCCGCGGTACGAGTATGTGCTAACCGAACTCGGCCGTGATTTTCGGCCCGTGCTGTGGGCGCTGCTCGCCTGGGGGAACAGGCATTTCGCGCCCGAGGGCGAAAGCGTCCTGCTGGTGGATCGCGCGACCGGGCGGCGAGCCGATCCGATGATGGTGGATGCCAACAGCGGCAAGCCCATGGTCGCATCCGAGTTTCGCTCGGTCGCCGGGCCTGCCGCCGATGCCGCGACCCGCCAGCGTCATGCCGACCGATCCGGGACCGGCGACGCCAGGAGGCAACCATGACCGCCGCCGTGCTGCAACGGGCGCCCGACACCATCAGCCAGTCCAGGCCGCGACAACGCAGCCTCAAGCGGCCAGCACTGCTCGGCGCCGCGCTTCTGATCGGGATCGGCGCCGCTTGGTATGGCTACAGATGGTGGACCGTGGACCGCTTCTTCGAAAGCACGGACGACGCCTATGTGGGCGGCGACGTCACGGTGATGGCGCCCAAGGTATCCGGCTTCATCACCGAGGTCGCGGTGACTGACAATCAGGCGGTGCATGCCGGCGATCTGCTGATCCGGCTGGATGACCGCGATTACCGCGCCGCCCTGGCTCGGGCCGAGGCCATGGTGGCCGGTCAGCGGGCGACGCTGGCGAACCTGGACGCCACACGGCGGCTGCAGCACGCCGTGATCGACCAGGCTCAGGCTGGCATCGCGGCGGCGGAGGCTGAAACCGTGCGCGCCCGGGATGACCAGGCTAGATTCCAGACCCTGGCCCGTACCGCCGCCGCGTCGCTGCAATCATTCCAGGCCGCCGACGCCGACTACAAGAAGGCGCTGGCCGGGGCGGAAAAGGCTCGCGCCACTCTGGATGCGGCGGAACGCCAACTCGACGTCATCGACACGCAGAAACAGCAGACCCAGGCCGCCCTGGAGGCTGCGCTGGCGGATCGCGACACCGCGGGCCTGAACCTCGACTACACCGAACTGCGAGCGCCGTTCGATGGCACGGTGGGTAACCGCAGCGCCCGGACCGGCGCGTTCGCTGGCGTCGGATCGCAGTTGCTCGCCGTCGTCCCCGCACGCGGTTTGTGGGTGGACGCGAACTTCAAGGAAAACCAGCTCGCTCACATGCGACCTGGCGAGGCGGCGACGATTCGGGCTGATGTCCTGCCCAATGAGGTCTTCCACGGTCACGTCGCCAGCCTGGCTCCCGCCACGGGAGCGCAGTTCAGCGTGCTGCCGGCGGAGAACGCCACTGGCAACTTCACCAAGATCGTGCAGCGGGTGCCGGTTCGCATTCTGCTGGACGGTGACGCGTCGGAACTGGGGCGGTTGCGTCCCGGCCTGTCCGTGGTTGCCGATATCGACCTGCGTCCCGAGGGCGGGCGTCAGGAAAGCGCGGCCAACGACAACAAGTTCGCCCGATGAGTGCCACCACGACGGCCGGCGTCTCATTCGCGCCGCCGAGCCCGGCGGAGATGAGCATGGCGGCGAAGGTGTTCGCTTTCGCCACCATGTCGGTGGGGTTTTTCATTGCACTGCTGGACATCCAGATCGTTTCTGCTTCGTTGCGCGATATCGGCGGTGGGCTGTCGGCCGGCTCGGACGAGGTGTCCTGGGTGCAGACCAGCTACCTGATAGCGGAGATCATTGTCATTCCGCTGTCGGGATGGCTGTCGCGGGTGATGTCGACGCGCTGGCTGTTCTGCGCCTCGGCTGCGGGCTTTACCCTCACCAGCCTGCTGTGTGGCTGGGCGTGGGACATTCAGAGCATGATCATCTTCCGCGCGCTGCAGGGCTTTCTTGGCGGCTCGATGATCCCGACGGTGTTCACCACCGCGTTCTTCTATTTTCAGAATCACCAGCGTGTCATTGCGGCCGCGACGATTGGCGCGATTTCCTCGCTTGCCCCGACGCTGGGTCCGACCATCGGCGGCTGGATCACCGACAATTACTCGTGGCACTGGCTGTTCTTCATCAACCTGGTGCCGGGACTGTTCGTAACGATTGTCGTGCCCATCCTGGTCAAGATCGACAAGCCGGATCTGTCGCTGCTGAAGGGCGCCGACTATCTCGGCATGGCGCTGATGGCGTTGTTCCTGGGCTGCCTCGAGTACACCCTTGAGGAAGGCCCGCGATGGGACTGGTTTGGCGACGATACAATACGTGCCACCGCTTGGATTTCCGGTGTTGCGGGTGTCGCCTTCATCTGGCGCAGCCTGGCAGTCGACCGGCCCGTGGTTGATCTGCGCGCGCTGAAAAGCCGCAACTTTGCCCTCGGATGCTTCTTTTCCTTCATGACCGGAGTTGGCATTTTCGCGACGATTTATCTGACGCCGCTGTTCCTCGGGCGCGTGCGCGGCTTCAGCGCGCTGCAAATCGGTTTGGCGGTGTTCTCCACTGGCATTTTCCAGATCATGGCGATCCCGGTCTACACGTTTCTGGCGCGGAAGATTGACCTACGCTGGCTGATGCTGTTCGGTCTTGCCTGCTTCACGCTCAGCATGTGGAACTTCACCCCGATCACGCATGACTGGGGCTGGCGGGAACTGCTGTTGCCGCAGGCGTTCCGTGGCTTTTCGCAACAATTCGCCGTGGCGCCGACGGTGACGCTGACGCTGGGCGGCCTGGCACCGGAACGGTTGAAGCTGGCGTCTGGCCTGTTTAATCTCATGCGCAACCTTGGGGGCGCCATCGGCATCGCTGGTTGCGGCACGATCCTCAATGACCGCACCAATCTGCACTTCCTGCGTCTGGCCGAGCATTTGAATAATAGGAATTCGGCTATGGTGGAAACGCTGGGACGGGTTGCGGCCAATGCCACATCGCTCAACGGCGGCGATGCGGCACTGGGGCACGCTTTCGCGCTGCGGCAGCTATGGACGCTGACGATGCGGGAGGCGCAGACCCAGACTTATTCCGACGCCTTTCTGGCACTGATGGTCTGTCTGGGCTTCGCCACCGTCATGGTGCCGCTGATGCGCAAGGTAGTGCCGCCGAAAGCGCCTCCCGCCGACGCGCACTGAGGCGCCGCCGATCGCGTGCCCACGATAGGCTGACCGGTGCTGTAGAGGCCACATGAATTGCGTGAACTCTCTCGTCCCCGCTCCCGCCCTAAGCGAACTGACCCGCCAACGACCTCGGGGTCGCTTACTCCGTCGCACTGTAACAGTAATGGCTGTCCTGGATTGCGAGGCTTTCTCTCTGTGATACAAATCACTCCCTCTCGACGTACTTTATGCTAGGGGGCACTCCCCCCAGGCGTAGAGATGGGGGAGGGAGCAGTAAAATGGCAGGACATTTACTTAAAGGCAGCGAGCGTAAACTCGTCCCTGGTGCGAGGGCGGTTGGCAGGGCCGACCCCTCGGAGCGTCTCGAAGTCAGCGTTCTTCTCCGCCGCGGCAATGCTGATGCATTGAAGACGCGGGTGAGAAAGCTCGCCAATCGCGAGGCGGCAGGCAGTCGGCCGTCCCGGGAGGAGTTCGAACGGCAGTTTGGTGCCGACAGCGCCGACATGGCCGCGGTCAGAAAGTTTGCCACCACGCATGGCCTTTCGGTCGTCCAGGAACATGCCGGACGCCGAACCGTGGTGCTCTCAGGCACGGTCGCGCAGTTTAACACAGCGTTCGGCGTCGATCTGCAGCGGGTCGAGCATCCTGGCGGTTCGTACCGCGGGCGAGTCGGGGGCATTCATTTGCCTGACGAACTGAATGGTTGCGTCGAAGCCGTGCTTGGCCTCGACAATCGGCCAGTGGCGAAACCGCATTTCCGTGGCCGCCCGTCACCCGGCAACATACACTGGCACGCAAGAGCCCAGGGGGCCACGTCCTTCACGCCGCTACAGATCGCCTCGTTCTACAATTTCCCGCCCGGAACGGGGCAGGGGGAATGCGTCGGAATCATCGAACTCGGCGGCGGCGAACGGCCGGCGGATCTGAGTGCTTACTTTTCTTCCCTCGGAGTCTCGGCTCCGAAGGTCACCGTGGTCTCGGTGGACCACGGCAAGAACCACCCGACCGGCGATCCCAACGGGCCCGACGGAGAGGTGATGCTTGATATCGAGGTCGTCGGCGCGATCGCGCCACAAGCGAACATCGCGGTCTATTTTGCCCCCAATACGGACGCGGGCTTCCTCGATGCGATCACAACCGCCATTCACGACACAACGAACAAGCCTTCGGTCATTTCCATCAGTTGGGGCGGTCCAGAATCGTCCTGGACGCAGCAGTCCATGACCGCGTTCGACTCAGCGTTCCAGGCGGCGGCGGCGATGGGCATCACGGTTTGCGTTGCCTCGGGAGACAACGGATCGAGCGACGGCGTGACCGATGGCGCAAATCACGTCGACTTCCCAGCATCGAGCCCGCACGTGCTGGCTTGCGGCGGTACTAGCCTCCAGGTGTCAGGGAACACTGTCACGAGCGAGTCCGTTTGGAATGATGGCGACCAACGTGGTGCGGGCGGTGGTGGCGTGAGCGACGTCTTTCCGCTGCCAGCCTGGCAGGGCGGTTTGCAGACACTGGCGTCGGGGGGCACCCAGGCCTTGACGATGCGCGGTGTGCCCGATGTTTGCGGCGATGCGGACCCTGAGACAGGCTATGATGTGCGTATCGACGGGACCGACACCGTCATCGGCGGGACCAGTGCGGTCGCGCCGCTCTGGGCCGGTCTGATTGCCCGCATCAACGCGACGAAAGGCAGTCCTGTCGGCTTTATAAATCCGACGCTGTATGCGACGCCCTCGGCGCTGCGTGACATCACGCTGGGCAACAACGGAGACTTCGCGGCGGGGTCCGGCTGGGACGCCTGCACGGGCCTCGGCAGCCCGAACGGCGAGGAGGTATCCGGCTTGTTTGGATCGACCCTGACGACCTGACCAAAGCACGACGGCAGGTGCCAGAGGCCCTGCCGTCGTGCCTTTGTTTCGGGCGGGCACGGACCCCGACAGTAACGCTCTTCGATATCGCTTAGGCGGCGATCAGGAATAACCGAATCGGTTGGCGTGGCGCACCGACCCCGGGCGGACCATCCACGACTTGCAGCGCTGGTCTTGGCAAAGTCGTGGGTCCTCGGCCTTCGCCAAGGATGACACGTGGCGGCGGCCGTGCCTGAAGTCCTGGCGCTTATTTCCCTTCATGTCCTTATTGCGAGCGCGTGACGCGCTGTAGCGCGGTAAGGTGCTTACGGGCGGCCGCGGCGCAATCCTCCTCGATCGCGCGGTATCGCGAAATGACCGCGTGACCGAGTTCCGTGAGGCTGGCGCCACCGCCGCCGCTGCCGCCGGCCGCGGTTTCCACGACTGGCGCGCCTAGGCTGGCATTGAGGTCCTCCACCAGCTCCCAGGTCCGGCGGTAGGAAATGTGCAGCGCGCGCCCCGCCGCGGAAATCGAGCCGGAGCGCGCGATTTCCTCCAGCACCGCGACCTTGCCAGGCCCGATGCGGGCGCCGGAGGCCAAATCGACCCGGATGCTCAGCCGGTTGGTGGCCGGCCGCTTGACCGGTTTTGCAGCCGCTGCCGATTTTGCCGCTGATGAAGCCATGCCGTAACGAAACACGGCACGCGCCGAAGATCAATTGCCGGCATGACCGCGACTGCCGTTGCCGCTCCCGTGGGAAGCCGCCCTACCCTAATGTCTCGCGGCCCATCGCCAGGAACTTTTCCCGTCGCCTGGCGCGCAGCGTCGCTGCGTCCAGAGGGATCAGGCCAGTCAGCGCATCCTGCACCGCCTGACCAACTGCCAGAAGTGCCGCTGCCTTGTCGCGATGCGCGCCGCCCAGCGGTTCGGCCACCACCTGATCCACCAGTTTCAGCCGCAGCAGGTCATCGGCGGTCAGGCGCATGGCCTCCGCGGCCGCCGGCGCCTCGGCCGCGTCCCGCCACAGGATCGAGGCGCATCCCTCGGGCGAAATCACTGAATACATGGCATATTCGAGCATCAGGATGCGATCGCCGGCAGCGATTGCCATGGCACCGCCTGATCCGCCCTCACCGATAATCGTCGCCACGAACGGCACCGGAGCGTCGAGGCAGGCTTCGATACAGCGGGCAATAGCCTCCGCCTGGCCGCGGGCTTCAGCGTCGATCCCAGGGAAAGCCCCCGGCGTATCGACAAAGCTCAGCACCGGCAGGCCGAAGCGCCCCGCGAGTTCGATCAGCCGACGGGCCTTGCGGTAGCCTTCCGGGCGCGCCATGCCGAAACTGTATTTCACGCGGCTTTCCGTGTCGGCCCCCTTTTCGATGCCCAGGACCATGACCGCTCGGCCGTTGTAGCGGCCCATACCGCCGAGGACCGCGGCATCATCGGCGAAGGCCCGGTCGCCGGCGAGCGGCGTGAACTCGGTGATCAGCCCGTCGATGTAATCCTGCGCCCTCGGCCGGTCAGGATGGCGAGCGACCTGGGTCTTCTGCCACGGCGTGAGGCGGCTGTAGGTGGTCCGGAGCTGCTTGTCGGCGACCACGGTGAGCCGGGAGACCTCGTCGGCGATATTGATGCCGTCCGGCTCCGACATCCGCCGCAGCTCCTCGATCTTGCCTTCGAGTTCAGCGATGGGTTTTTCGAAATCAAGGAAATGGCGCATGCGGCGCGCCGTTTAGCACACTTCCGCGGCGGAGGAAGCGGGTCCGCGGCCGAAGCCCGGGCGAAGCCACCGCCAGCGGTTGGCCGGCTAATTTTCTCCCCGCGGCTTTTGCTTCGCTCGCCTTGACACCGCCCATCCCGCCGCCACCTAGAAAAATGTAGCCTTGGCTACATAGTGTGGTAGATGACGCATCATGTGGTTGATACTTCATTTCCCGAGCCTGCCGATTGGAGTTCCGCCGATGGGAGTTGCCCCGATGGGAGTTGCCAGTGAGTGATGGGGTGGCGCTGACGACACTCTCCGACCGGACAAACCTTGCCGCGCAATCAGTACTTTCCGGCGCCCGGGGCGGACTGCGAGGCTATCTGCCATTTATCGGGCCAGCGGTTGTCGCCTCGATCGCTTACATGGATCCGGGCAATTTCGCGACCAATATTCAGGCAGGCGCCCGGCACGGCTATATGCTGCTCTGGGTCGTGTTGCTGGCCAACGTCATTGCCATGCTGTTTCAGGCGCTGTCGGCCCGCCTGGGCGTCGTCACCGGCCACAGTCTGGCGTCCCTGTGCCGGCAGCATTTCCCCCGCCCGCTGGTGATCGCGATGTGGATCGCCAGCGAAGTCGCCGCCATCGCGACTGACATGGCCGAGACCATCGGCGCGGCGATCGGCATCAGCCTGCTTTGCCATTTGTCGCTGATGACCGGCCTGCTGATCACGTTCGCCATCACCTGGGGCCTGTTGACGATCCAGTCGCGCGGCTTCCGCCCGATCGAGCTGGTCATCACTGGCTTTGTCGGCGTGATCGGCCTGTCCTATCTGATCGAACTCGTCATCGCGCCACCGGACTGGGGCGCTTTCGCTTACCATTCCGTGGTGCCGCAACTCACCAGCGCCGATAGCGTGACCCTGGCGGTTGGTATCGTCGGAGCCACCGTCATGCCCCACGTCATCTATCTGCACTCAGCGATGATGGCTGGCCGGGTGGTGGCGAGCGGTGACGCGGAACGCCGTCGGCTGCTGCGGTTCTCGAACACCGAGGTGGTGATCGCGCTGAGTATCGCCGGTCTGATCAACATGGCGATGGTCGCCATGGCGGCGACGATGTTCCATCTGGGACACTCCGACGTCGGCGAAATCGAGACCGCCTACCATACGCTGCTGCCGCTGATGGGGGTCGTCGCCGCGGGGGCGTTCATGGTTTCCCTGCTGGCATCGGGGATTTCCAGTTCGGTAGTCGGGACCATGGCTGGCCAGGTCATCATGCAGGATTTCATCGGCTTTCGCATTCCGCTTTGGGTCAGGCGGACGATCACCATGCTGCCTGCGGCGGTGGTCGTGGCGATGGGCGTGCAACCGACAGACGCCCTGGTGCTGAGCCAGGTGGTATTGAGCCTGGTGCTGCCGGTGCCGATGCTGGCGCTTCTGGTGCTGGTGCGGCGCCGCGACGTCATGGCGCGATTTGCCATCAGCCGCAGCACGCAGGTGCTGGCGGGGACGGCATCGCTCGTGGTGCTGGGTCTGAACGTGATTCTCCTGTTGCAAAGTTTCGGGTTTGCGCCAGACCTGTTCCTCGGCAACTGACGATGACGATCCTCATGGCGCAATCGCCGGCTCAATCCCAAGACCGACCGCCCGTCGCAACGGAGCTTCCCGCCGAACCCACCCAGGCCAGCCGGTTCGGCAAGGCGCGGACCGCGCAGTCCGGCGCGCTGCTGGAAGACTATGTTGAACTCATCTCCGACCTGATCGCCAACGGCGGCGAGGCGCGGCCCACCGACATCGCCCGCCGGCTCGGCGTTGCCCACGCCACCGCGATCAAGACGATCGGCCGGTTGAAGCGGGAGGGACTCGCGGTCGCCAAACCCTATCGCGGCGTGTTCCTGACGGCGGCCGGGGAGAACCTCGCTGACCGGGTTCGCAATCGTCACCGCGTTGTCGTCGATCTGTTGCTTGCGGTCGGCGTGCCGGCGGAGGCAGCCGAATCCGACGCTGAGGGCATCGAGCACCATGTGTCCGACCTGACGCTGGCCGCGTTCGCCGCGTTCCTGAAGCGGCGAGGGTAGGCGTCGCGGAACGACGGCCGTCAGGAACGACCGTCAAGCCATGCGAGCAAGGCGTCACCGAACGGCAGCATGCTCTTGTAGTGGGCGATGTCCCGCGGCAGGGCGCGCACCGCGGCGGCGAGTTCACCGGCTCGGGTGGGCCGGTCGATCACCGCGGCCAGCTTGTAACAATGCACGCGGATGCCGAACAACACCGCCTCGCTGCCGGGCAGGCGCCGCAGGGTCTGCCGTTCCACGCGCAGATACAATCTGTCGCCGGCGTTGTCCCCGGTGATGCCGGTGGCGCCGTCGACCCGCCATTTCCCGGTCGGCTGGAATAGTGCCGGGTCGTCCAGCACCGACCAGTTGAGCCGGGACGCAATCGGCCCGGCCTTCAGATGCCGCATGAAGCGGTCCACCGCCCTGGCCAGGCGATCGGCGTAGAGCGGCACCGGTCCGTGCACCGCTGACAAGGGCTTGCCGATCTTCTCCAGCAGCCGCCACCGGCTTGGGAAACATAGCACGCCGGCGGTCAACAGCGGTCCGTCGGCGCTGTTCTGCATCACACACAGGTCTTCCTGGACCAGACGGCCGGCCAGTTCCAATGGATCCAGCGCGCCAGATTCGCCGGAGGGCTCGGCGGTGCATCGCCCCGCCCCGGGGGGGATTTGCCAGGTTTCGGCAGTCAGATGGTTGTGCAGCAACGACCCGTCGCGACTGAACCAGTCGGGATGGTGTTCCGTCAGCGCCGCCACGATCAGGGTCAATGCCTCGGCCCGGGCCGGGTCGGAAACCGGGCAAGCGGCGAACACCTGGTCATGGATGGTGCGCAGCAACCGCCGCCGCTCCGCCATCTCCGCCGCATAGCGCTGATCCAGTTCGAACCATTTCTGTTCGGGAACGGTCACCAGGTCCATCGCCATCCGGTACGGGCCGCCGGCGAAGGGTAGATGCACCGCCTGTTCCGGCAAATCGCGCATCACGCCAAACCACGCCGATTGCTGTTCATGGCGGGCACCCCCGGGATAATGTCTGGTTCGGAGAATCCTAAGAATAATCCCAGCCCGTCAAATGAATGACCTGTCGGAAATACCATATCCGTGTCGGGCTAACGTAACACGCCCTAGACCAGTCTGCCCTGCTCGACCGTTGGAGGCGGGGTCGCCCTGGTCGGCAGATGCCGAATAGCGTCTCCGGACTGCCTGGCGGCGACGGCGAGATCAAACTGTGCCTGAAGGTTCAGCCAGAACTGAGGATCAGTGCTGAACCAGTGGCCGAACCGCAGTGCAGTATCGCCAGTGATCGCGCGCTTGCCGGCGATGATCTGGCTGATGCGATTTGGCGGCACGTCTATCTGACGTGCAAATTCGGTCGGTGAGATTCGGAGCTCATCCAGCTCGTCCTTCAAAATCTCGCCGGGATGCACGGCGCGCTTGAACACGGCATGGTCTCCTTTCATCAATGGTAATCCACAACTTCGACATTGCCCGGCCCTGGCTGCCCGTCCGGCCACTCGAAGCAAATGCGCCACTGCTGATTGACCCGGATGGAATACTGGCCGGCGCGGGCGCCACGGAGAGTTTCAAGCCTGTTGCTGAACAAAGCCCGAAGAGTATCCAGCGAAGGTGCTGCGTTCAGGATGGCGAGCCGCCGGGCGCCCTGCTGCTCGAATCCCTGGAATGCCCGGACGAATTCCCCTTGGACGAATTGTTCGGTCCGTTTGTCCTTGTAGCTCAGGATCATCTAACCTCAGCGTAGCGTGATAGACGCAATACGTCAAGCGTCACGCATTGCCTGCAGGCTGGATTTGCTCCCCAGAGGCCAGGGATTGCACGGGGCCGCGGATCTTCACGTTCGTCTCATCGACGCGGGTCTGGGAGGAAAACAAGGGACGCCGGCAAATTGCGCCAGAACTCCCTCGATCACCAGTTCCAATGGGAATGGTATTTCCCAGGGCTCCAATCAGCTAGCCTCAGACCACCCCCTTGTCCCGCAGCGCCGCCAGAGCGGCGGCATCCAGGCCCAGGCGTTCGGTCAGCACGTGATCGGTATGCTCGCCCAGCAGCGGCGGCGGGATGCGATAATCGGCCGGAGTTTCCGAGAGCTTGACCGGGTTGGCGATCATCTTCACCGTCTGGCCGGACCCGTGGGCCATCTCGAGCACCATATCGCGCGCCAGGACCTGCGGATCGGAGAACACCTCCGACAGCCGGTTGATCGGGCCGCAGCCGATCTTCAGGGTTTCGAGTTGCTCGATCCACCACGCGGTCGGATGCTGCCGCATCACCGGGGTCAACGTATCGGTGACCAGATCGCGGTTGCCGACGCGGGCGGCATTGGTGGCGAAGCGGGCGTCCTCCAGCAGGTGGGTCAGGTTGAACGCCTCGCAGAAGCGCTTGAAGGTGGGATCGTTGCCGACCGACAGCACCATGTGACCGTCGGCGGTGGGAAACACCTGATATGGCACGATGTTGGGGTGCTGATTGCCGAGCCGCAGGGGGTTTTCGCCGGTCGCCAGGTAGTTCATGCCCTGGTTGGCGAGCCACGCGACGCTGGTGTCCAGCATGCCGATGTCGATCTGCTGCCCTTGTCCGGTCAGGTCCCGGTGGCGCAAGGCGGCCAGGATGCCGATACAGCCATAAAGACCCGCGAACAGGTCGGCCACCGGCACGCCCACCTTCTGCGGCAATCCGGTCGGTTCGCCGGTCAGGCTCATGACCCCGCCCATGGCCTGGATCAAACTGTCGTAGCCGGGGCGCGGCGCATAGGGACCAGTCTGGCCAAAGCCGGTGATCGAACAGTAAATCAGCCGCGGGAAGCGGGTGTGCAGTTGCTCATACCCCAGTCCGTATTTCGCCAGCGCGCCAACCTTGAAATTCTCCACCAGGATGTCGCAGCCCGCGATCAACTGCAGCGCGATGTCCTGGCCGGCCGGCTTGCCGATATCCAGGGTGACCGAGCGCTTGTTGCGGTTGACGCCGGTAAAGTACGCGCTCTCGTTGGTCCCTGGCATGGTGGGCGGAGCGAACCCTCGCGTATCGTCGCCGGCCCCGGGTCGCTCGATTTTGATCACATCCGCGCCAAGGTCAGCCAGCATCTGCGAACAGGTCGGCCCGGCCAGAACACGAGTCAGGTCGAACACACGCAGGCCTTTCAGCGGGCCGGTCGGTTCGGTCGCGCGCGTCGGCTCTGTCATCACGGTCTCCCGAGGCGGGTTGATCTTTTGCGTCGCATCTCGATAAACATCCTAGATCGCCTCGGTGCAAGCAACCATCCGCTGTTGCACACACGAAGCGCCAACGCTGACAAATGCAACAGTAAACAGATCGCCACAATGAACCGATGCAAGTAACAGAGGGCACCCGACGGGGGGCAGGCGACAGTATCGAAGGGCCGCGGTCGTGGCGGGCAGCGGTGCTCGGTACTGCTTATCCTGTCAGTTTCGTTCGGCGCCCCGCTGCTTGTGGTTGTTGGCATGAAACCAATCCAGGCCGCGCTCGGCACCGATCGTTCCATGCTGTCCCTGGCCAGCGCACTGGTCTGGATTGGCATTGGCTCCGGCGGCATCCTGATGGGCTGGCTGGCCGACCGGATCGGGCTTCGCAAGACCGTAATGATGGGCGCCACCGCGATGGCCGCCGGTCTGGCCCTGTCCAGCGAGGGCTCCCTCTGGGCGCTGTTCGTCGGGCATGGTGTGCTGATCGGTTTTCTCGGCGTCGGCGCCATGTATGCGCCATTGATCGTTTATGTCAGCCGTTGGTTCGACCGCCGCCGGGGGACCGCGCTCGCGCTTATCTCGTCCGGCCAGTACATCGCGGGCATGCTGTGGCCGACGCTGCTGGAGGCCGGCATGACGCGATTCGGCTGGCAGGCGATCATGCTGGGTTACGCGGCCGTTATCCTCACGCTGTTGCCGTTGCTTGCACTGTTGCGTCCGACGCCCGAGCCGACCTTCGGTGGACTGTCCGGCGCCTCGCCCAAGCCAGGCGAAGCGGTGCTGGGACTGCCGCCAAACACCGCGATGGCGCTGATCTGCGTGGCGGGCTTCCTGTGCTGCGTGCCGATGGCGCTTCCCGCCTCCCACCTGGTCGCGTTCTGCGGCGATCTGGGAATCGCCCCCGCGCATGGCGCCGCGATGCTTTCGCTCATGCTGGGGTGCGCTTTTCTCTCCCGGCAGTTCTGGGGCGCCTTCGCCGACCGCTACGGCGGTCTACACACCGTGCTGACCGGATCGGCCTTTCAGACTTTGACGGTGGCGGCCTTTTTGCTGACCCGCAACGAGATCGGATTGTTCACCATCGCCGCGGCATTTGGACTGGGATTCAGCGGCATAATTCCGTCTTACTCGGTGGCCATACGCGACTTGTTCCCTGCCAGCGAGGCATCGTGGCGGATCCCCACCGTACTCTTCACCTCCATGTCGGGCATGGCGTTCGGAAGCTGGTTCGCCGGACGATTGTATGATGGGTTCCTGTCGTACACGCCGGCTTTTGTCCTCGGGGTGCTGTTCAACCTGGGGAACCTGATGCTGATCACGCTTCTGGTCGGCCGCCTGGAGCGCCAATCCGGGGCTCACCGCTCTTCCCTGGCACGGGTTACCTCCTGATCCGTGCGGCCCACGCTAATCAGGCATCGGGCTAATCAGGCACCCTGCTAATCCGGCACCCTGCTAATCAAGCACCGGGCGATCATTGGGCATCGCGGCTGCTGCGTCGCGGCGCAGCAGGATCAGCATCAGCACCATGCCCGGAACAGCACCCGCCATGCACACGGCGTAGAACCAGGTCCACCCCAGCGATGCGGCCATCAGACCGGACAGGCCGCCGATGGTATGGATCGAAAGTTGCGGCAGCGACGACAGCAGAGCGTATTGCGTCGCGGCGAATTCCCGCGCGCACAGGCTGGACAGGAACGTGAGGAAGGCGGCATCGGCCAAGCCCTGCGCGAACGCCTCGATGGCCACGGTGCCGTACAGCACCGGCTGCTGACCCGGCGACCCGGCCAGGACCACATACATCGCCATCGCCAGGGTCTGAGCGCATCCCGTTATCAGCAGCGCCCGGCCGGTGCCGATTCTTGCGACCAGCCAGCCGCCCAGGGTGATGCCGGCCAACGTCGCGCACAACGAGAACAATCCTGTCCCCGCGATGGCGGCCTTGTCGAACCCCAGGTGTCGATAGAACGGCGCGGTCATCAATCCGGCCATCGCCTCGCCCAGCTTGAACAGCATCACGAAGGCGACGATCACCAAAGCAGCAGGTCGCACCAGGAATGAGCGCACCGGCTCGACCACCGCCAGGCGCAGGCCGCCGTGGCGAACTGCGGGGCCGTCCGAGGCCGGTTCGGCGGGAGCGAACAGGGTGACGAGGCCGCCGCAGGCGACAAACACGGCAAGCGACAGCAGCGCGGCATGCCAGCCGATTACGGCGGCGGCGGCGATCACGCCGCTGGTGGAAACGAGCAATGCGATCCGGTAGCCCCAGACGTAGGCGGCCAGGGCAACGCCCTGCCGTCGCGTGGGGAACACCTCGATGCGCCAGGCGTCGATCGCTATGTCCTGAGTGGCGGACAGAAATGCCACCCCGGCGGCGGCGGCGAACGCCAGCAGCACCCCACCCGGAACGGCCGCGTCGGCGCTGCTTGCATGGGCGCCCCCGGGCTGCGAGAGCGCCAGCAGCATCGCCGCCAGCGCGAGCAAGGGCTGGATCAGCATCAGCCAGCCTCGGCGTCGTCCAAGCCGGCGCAGCGCCCGCGACGGAGGCGGTTGGTCCAGCAGCGGTGCCCAAAGGAACTTCAGCGAGTAGGCGAGACCGATCCAAGCCGTCAGCCCGACGACGGCCAGCGAAACGCCGCTATCGGACAGCCACAACCTGAGGGTAAATCCGGATAGCGGCAGCGGCAGGCCGGAGACGAAGCCATAGGCCGCCATCACCATCAACCGGCCGTCGGACGGGTCGGCGCCAGGCATCGGGGCGCCAGGGATTGGAGCTGCAGGGATTGGGGCGCCCCCGGCGGTGTCGATCGTCACGGCTCAGCCTGGAATGTTTGCATCCCCCCGGCCCAAGGCCCGCTGCATGGACACCACATCGAGCCAGCGGCCGAACTTCAGGCCGACAGACTTCATCGTCCCGACCATATGGAAACCCAGGCTGGCGTGAACGCCGATCGACCCGACATTCTCGGAATCGCCGATCACCGCGATCATCTGGCGCATCCCCTGCGCGACAGCGAGTTCGATGAGTTTGGCGACCAGAGCCTTGCCGACGCCCTGGCCGCGCACGTCCTCGCGCACGTAAATGCTGTCCTCGACGGCGTAGCGGTAGGCGGAGCGCTTGTGAAATGGCGCATAATAGCCGTAACCGAGGACGCCGGTCGCATCAGTCGCCACCAGCCAGACGCAACGCTGCTCAATGACTTTGCGAAAACGCGCCAGCACCTCCTCGACCGACGGCGGCTGTTCCTCGAACGTCCCGGTGCCAGTCAAGACGTGATGAGCGTAGATCGACTGGATGTCGGCGATATCGGCCTCTGTCGCGTGGCGAATGTGCATCCCCCGTGGTCCCTCCCTTGGCCTGGCGAGAATAGGCCGAAAGTTTCGCGTTGACGACTGGTTGGAGGCTCGCATCGAAATCAATTGTAAACCTTTGGGTGTTATCGTGCGGCCGTAAACTAGTCTCGATTGGTGGCCATGGCCTCTCTATTCGATACCATTTCGAATCTGATCTCGGAATTAAGATTTTCGTTGGATTTGGGGTCGCATTTCGACATAGTCGATAGCGCGATCGAGCAACCGTCGAGATGAGGACAGCGCGGAGGACACAGCCGGCAGATCGCGATCCGCCCGGTTGGGAATTTCAGCCGATCTCGAGGGCCGGCGTTCATGCTATTAACCTGGCGAGGTGTCGCGGGCCCATGGCTTTCCTGGGACCAGCCGTTGGCGCCTGATTCGCCGTTCAAAGGGTTTGCTCGTGGATATATCTGACGGACACGAATTGGGACCGCTGGGGCGCGGCCGTGCGCCCTCCACGCTTGCCCGATCGGATTCCGATGGCGGTGCCGGCGGGGGGATGTCGTCCGCGTCCGGAGGCAACCGTGCGCCGATCCATCCGCGACTGCTCGCGATGATGATGGCGGCGCGTTATCATGGGCTGGAGCTTGATCCAGGGGAATTTCGCCTCGGGCAGAACGAGACGGTGCCGACCGCGGCCGCGCTGTCCACTTGGGCGCATACATCCGGGATGTGGTCTCGGGCACTCCGCCTGCGCTGGCGCCATCTGTTCAATGTCACCGGGGCGGGGCCGGTTGTCCTGCTGTTCAACGACGGTTCGGCCGGGCTGCTGAGCGGCTCCAACGTTGAGTCTAAAATCGTCCTGATCCGCGATCCGCGGGCACCGGAAGCGGAACCGCCGATCCCGGTCGACGAAATGCGGCTGAATGAAGTCTGGAGCGGCGATGCCGTGCTGCTCCGCGCCGAACGTTCGCAGGCCGAGGCCGATCCCCCGTTTACGGTGGGCTGGCTGGCGTCGGTCGTGATGAAGCAGCGCAAGCACCTTCGCGACCTGCTGATTGCGTCCGTCGCCATAAGCTTCCTGACCATCATACCGCCGATGATCACCATGCAGGTGGTCGACCGGGTGCTGGCTCATCACAGCTACTCGACGCTGTTCCTGATCTCGATGATTGTCGCTGTACCTTGTACTCTACGAGACTTTGCTCGGCTACGCGCGGCGGCTGATCATCCTCGTGGTCGGCGTGCGCACAGATGCGACACTTAATCTGCATGTGTTCAACCGGCTGGTGCGGCTACCACTGGATTACTTCGAGACTCACCCGGCCGGCGAAACGATGTACCGGGTGACACAAGTCAACGTGGTGCGGCAGTTCATCACCGGCAAGCTGATGACCACCATGCTGGACCTCATAACGCTGCTGGTCCTGCTGCCGTTTCTGTTTTTCATCAATGCCACGCTGGCGTGGATCGTGCTGGTGTGCGCGACCACGATCATGCTCATTATCCTGGCCTTTCTGCGTCCGTTGCGGCTGGTCTACATGAAGGTGATCGCCGCCGAGACCAACAAACAAGCGGTGCTGGGCGAGACGATCTTCGGCATCAAGACCGTGAAGTCACTGGCGCTGGAGCCGCAGCGAAAAGAGTTGTGGGACCAACGGGTCGCTGACGTCGGCAAGTGGCGCATGGAACTGGGCAGGCTGTCGAACTGGCCGCAGACGCTGGTCAACCCGATCGAACGGTTCATGTGGGTGGGCGTGGTGCTGATCTACGCCTATCTCGCGCTGTCCGAGGGCAATGCCTACCAGATGGGAAGCATGATCGCCTTCATGATGCTGTCGCAGCGCGTCGCCTCGCCGCTGGTAAGCCTGGCGCGTCTGGTCGAGGAATATGAGGAGGTGGCCGGGTCGATGGCACAGGCCGCCGAGGTGCTCAACCGCCCGCTGGAGGTTGACGCGGCGTCCGGCGGTCTGCGGCCGAAATTCGCCGGCGCGGTCAGTTTCGAGGACGTCACGTTCACCTATGCCGGCACCAAGCTTCCGGCGCTCGACCGCATCAGCTTCTCAGTTCCGGCCGGCACCATGCTCGGCCTGGTCGGGCGCTCCGGCTCCGGCAAGTCGACCGTCACGCGTTTGCTGCAGGGGATCAACCGCGAATATTCCGGCTTCCTCAAGATCGACGGAGCCGATCTAAGGGAAATCAACCTGCGCCACCTGCGGTCCAATTTCGGGGTCGTGCTGCAGGAGAACTTCCTGTTCCGGGGCTCCATCCGCGATAATATCCTTTCCGGCCGGCCGGGCCTGACGCTGGATGACGCGATCCGCGCCGCGCGTCTTGCCGGTGCCGAGGAATTCATCGAGCGGATGCCCAACGGCTACGAAACCTACATCGAGGAAGGGTCACCGAACCTGTCGGGCGGCCAGCGCCAGCGTCTGGCCATTGCCCGCGCGCTGATCACCGATCCGCGCATCCTCATTCTCGATGAGGCGACCAGCGCGCTCGATCCGGAGTCCGAGGCACTGGTGAACGCCAACCTCGCACGCATCGCCCGTGGCAGAACGATGTTCATTGTGACCCACCGCCTTTCGTCGCTCATTGATTGTGACCAGATCATGGTACTCGAGCGAGGCAAGCTGATGGATATCGGCCCGCATTCAGTGCTGCTCGAACGCTGCGCGATCTACCGCACGCTTTGGAATCAGCAGAACCGCCATCTCAACCGCGAAGGTTCAGGACATGCAGCGTTTGCCCCGACCCTCCTCCAAGGCGATTAGTCCGGCGGCGGCTGACCGGCTGGATCCGACCCTGCCGGCCATCCTGGAGTATCAGTCGCCCTCGACGGCGATCGTCAACATGCCGATGCCCCGGATTGCCCGTGGCTTCATACTAACGATCTCCAGCATGATGGTCGCTTTGACCATTGTCGCTTCCACCGTCAAGGTCGACCGTGTCGTCACCGCGAATGGTGTCGTGATCGCCCGCGACTCGACTATCGTCGTGCAACCCATGGAGATATCGATCGTCCGCTCGATCGACGTGAATGTGGGCGACGCCGTGCATGCCGGACAGATACTGGCTCGGCTCGATCCCACATTCGCCGCGGCGGACATGGGCGCGCTGGCCACTCAGGTCTCGTCGTTGCAGGCTCAGGTTTCCCGCATGCAGGCGGAAATGGAGAACCGGCCGTTCGCCTACGACGGTCTCGATCCGAACCTGGCGTTCCAGGCGGCCGTCTACGCCCAGCGGCAGTCGGAATTCAATTTCAAAATGGAAAATTACCACCAGAAGATCGATAGTCTTAGCGCCACACTGGCTCGTTCCAAGGGCGACGAGGCCAGCTATGCCGACCGTCTGGTCTACGCCAAGACGTTGGAGCAGATGCGCCGGGAACTGGAACATCTGAATGTTGGGTCGAAGCTCAACACCCTTTCGGCCATGGACAGCCGAGCGGAGATGCAGCGCGATCTGGATGGGGCTCAGGAGGCGTCGCGTGGCGCCCAGCGTGACCTGGCGGCAATGATCGCCGAACGCAACGGCTACATTCAGAGCTGGCATGCCGACGTCGCCGAGAAGCTGACCGATGCGCTGTCCAAACTGTCGGATGCCCGAGAATCCCTGAACAAGGCGCAACGGCGTCGTCAGCTTGTCGAACTGCGGGCCGACAAGGATGGGACGGTATTGACGATCGGCAAGGTTTCGGTCGGTTCGGTGCTGACCGCCGGCCAGCAGTTCATCACCCTGGTCCCTTCTGATGCGCCGCTTGAGATCGAAGCCAATATCGCTGGCAAGGACGATGGATATATCCATGTCGGCGACCCGGTTGATATCAAGTTCGAGACTTTCCCATACACGCAGTATGGCCTGGCGCACGGCGTCGTCCGACTGGTCAGCGCGGACAGCTTCTCGCTCCAGGAGGAACAGCGCAATCCAACCGGGTCAGCACCGGTGGAGCAGAGCATCGGCGCGGTCTGGTATCGCGGCAGGATTACCCTGGATGAGATCAACCTGCACGGCACGCCGACAAATTTCCATTTGGTGCCAGGCATGCCCATCCAGGCCGATATCCGGATCGGCAAGCAAACGATTATGAGCTACATGCTGGGGCGTTTCGTGCCGCTGGCCACCGAAGGCATGCGGGAGCCGTAGGGCCCGCTGGAATTGAACGGAATGCGATAGTCATGGCTCTTTTGCAAAATCTGGTCGGGGGATTTTCCGCCGCCGCCGCGCTGCGGCGAGGGCTTACACTGCAGGAGCACGGTGACCTCAAGGCTGCGTTCACGCGGCTGTCGAAGGCTGCTCGGGCGGGTCTTCCAGAGGCCGAATTCCGCGTTGGCCGCTGCTATCTTGAAGGCGCCGGAGTGCCGCCAAGCAAGCTGGACGGCGTCCGGTGGGTGGAACGCGCGGCTTCGAAGGGATACGTGGAAGCGCAGGCCCTACTCGCCACATTGTGCCTGCACGGAATGTCGGCGGGTCACTCCAAGGCAGGGCCGGACGTAAGCACCAGTCTGTTTGGCGGTCAGACCGGTGGCGATCCGGATTATGCCGCGGCGGCGAAATGGGCGCGGCTGGCCGCAGAGGGCGGTTCCGCCGAGGGTCAGGCCGTGCTGGGCTTCATTCTGAGTTCCGGGCCCGAGGAATTCCGCAACCAGCAAGAAGGCGATGCCTGGTATCAGAAGTCCGCGTCCGGCGGCTGTCCTCAAGGGCAGCTCGGCTACGCGCTTGCGCTGGCCCGCGACACCAGCAAGCCGGGAGCGGAAGCGGAACTGCTGCTCCATCTGCGGGAGGCGGCTGAGAAGGGCCTGGCGACGGCATTGTACCTGTACGGTGTCATTAACGACCGCGGCACCGGATTGCCGCAGGATCGCGCCTTCGCAGCCGATTGTTTCCGTCAGGCTGCGATCAAAGGGCATCGCGGCGCCCAGGCCCGCTGGGGCCTCGCGCTTATGGAAGGCAACGGCGTCGAGGCGAACACACTCGATGGTGAGTCGTGGTTGCGACGTGCAGCGCTGGCGGGGGATGCGGAAGCTGCGGCGTTGGTTGGCGACATATATGCCAAGGGCGGCAACCTGCCTCCGAACTACGCCGAAGCCGCAATGTGGTTTCGTCGCGCCGCGGACGCCAATCACCGTGGGGCCGCGCGTGCCTTGGGCATGTTGTACCTGACCGGTGCCGGCGTACCGCGCGACCAGGACGAGGCCGCCAGGCTGTTCAGCGCCTCGGCCGAGGCGGGTGACCCCAACGCCCATGTCGATCTGGGGAATTTGCTGCTGCGCGGCCATGGCGACGAACAGGACCGGTTCCGCACGAGGGAGTGGTTCGAACATGCCGCTGCCTCTGGCGATCTGATCGCGGCGTTTAATTTCGGTGTGTGCCTGGCCGAAGGCGTGGGTATTGAGCGGGACGACCGCAAGGCGGCCGAATGGCTTCGTCGTGCGGCTGACGGCGTGGTGAATGCCCAGGTACCTGGTATGGCCGCATGCTGGTGGAGGGGCGCGGCGTCGACGCCAACCATGAGGAAGGCCGCCGGTGGGTGAAGAAAGCCGCCGATGTCGGCATGATCGAGGCCGAGGTCATGCTGGCGGACATGATGTTGTCCGGCCGTGGTGGTCCCGCGGATCATCCAGGTGCCCTGGCATTATTCCAGAAAGCCGCGGACCGAGGGCACGTCGGCGCCATGTTTGCTGTCGGTGCGATGAATGGCGGCGGCCATCAGGTACCCACCGACCGCGTCGTTGCGCAGCGCTGGTTCCGCGCCGCCGCCGAGCGCGGGCATCCCTATGCACAGATGATGCTGGGCCGTTATCTCGCCCGCAATCTTGCCGGTGTTCTTGATGTCGCGTCGGCTCGCCGCTGGCTGGAACGCGCCGTCGCCCAGGGGCTGGCGGAAGCCAAGGCCGATCTGACAGCGTTGCCGCCGCCGCCCGATCCACCTCGAGCGGACGCGGCCCGGGAACTTGAAACCAGGGTGGCCGGCGACTGAAAGGTGCCGCGGCGCACCGACGAGGCTGAACCGCCGGTCGCCGCACTCGCCCGAACCGCCCTGGCGCAGGGCAGCGCGGCGATGGCAGCCAACAAACTGGATGTTGCAGTTCGCTGGCTGGACCGGGCGCATAGTCTGGTGCCACAGGACGCGAATGTCATCCTGGCGCTGGCGACAGCGTGCCTCCGAGACGACCCCGAGCGTGCCGCCGAACTGTTCGGCGCCCTCGTTACCAAGCACGATGTGAGGCAAGCCTGGCTCGGCCTCGCCGCTGCGTATCTGCGGATGGGGCGACTGACAGAAGCGCGGGAACCACTCTCCAGCGCACTCGCACGGCACGCCTTCGTGCCCGACATCGTAGCTGTCGCCGATCAGATCGCCGGCAGCTTCGGCGGCGGGGGATGGTGCAGCGTGACCTCCTCGGGCGATTTGATCATCCGCCCGCGGGGCGACCGGACCGAGATCAGGCTGGATGGCGAACCGGTGGCCGGAACCGCACTGCCGCGCGGGTGGAGTGGAGGCCGTCGCGTCGATGTGCTGGTTGGCGGCAGACCCGCCTTGGGCAGTCCGATCCTGATCCGCGCGGTCCGCCGTACCATGGGATTCGTGGAGGCCTGGGAAGGCGGCATCCGCGGCTGGGCCTGGCATCCCGGCGACCCCGATACCCCAGCCGAGTTGACCCTGCTCGATCCAGCCTCCGGCCGCACGCAAACGATCAGGGCGATCAGCGAGGACGTTGCGATCCCGGACATTGGGCCACTTGCGCGGCCTCGGGCCTTTCGCGTGACGAAGGATGAGCTGTCCGACTCGGCCGGTCCGATCCATGTCCGCGGTCCGCACGGCGACGACCTGCTCGGGAGCCCACTCGATCCGGCTGCCGCGTGGTCAGTCCGGCGCCGCGCGGCACCCGCGGCAGGCAAGAACCGGGCGGCGTTACCCCGCGAGGCAGTCGGGGCGGATGGTTGCAGGCGTGGTGTCAGCGTGGTGATCCCGGTGCGCGACTGTGCCGAAATCGCCATGGCCTGCCTGCGCAGTGTGCTTGCCACGGTCTCCCGCGACACGGACGTCGTTGTCGTCGACGACGGGTCGTCGGACCCCGTCATGGTCGCGACGCTTGACGACCTGGCGGAGCAGCGGAAGATCGTCTTGTTGCGGCACCCAAAGGCTTTGGGCTTTCCGGCGAGCGCGAACGCCGGGATAATTGCCGCGAGCGACCGCGATGTCGCGTTGTTGAACAGCGACGCGCTGGTGCCTCGGGGTTGGCTCGATCGGCTGCGGGCGGCCGCGCACAGCGCCGCCGACATCGGCAGCGTGACGCCGTTTTCGAACAATGCCGGCGTTCTGAGCTACCCCGGCGGCGGCGGGATAAACCAACGCCCCGACCAGGCCGCGACCGACCGGTTGGACCGGCTGGCGCGACGGGCGAACGGCGCCGATGTGGTCGACATACCGGTGGGCGCCGGCTTTTGTGTGTATTTGCGACGCGACTGCCTAAGCGCAGTTGGACTATCGCGGGCGGACATCTTCGCCCAGGGCCCCGGCGGACAGAACGACTTTTGCCTGCGCGGCGGTCAACTGGGATGGCGCCATGTCGCGCTGACCGGCCTGTTCGTCGGCCACCAGGGGGACACCCGCTTCGAAGCCGACGCCAATCAATTGCGCGCACGCAACGCCGTCATCCTCGAACGGCTTCATCCCGGCCACGATCGGCTAATTGAGGCCTTCGTCGCCCAGGACCCACTGGCCGCCGCTCGCCGGCGCATCGATCTGGCGCGCTGGGCAGCCGGTGGCCACCGCTGGGCTGGCGCGGTGGTGCTGATTACGCACAACGAGGGGGGTGGCGTCGAAAGCCGGGTCGCCGAGGCTGCGCGCTCGCACGCCGCTGCCGGACGCCGCCCGATTGTGCTGCGGCCGAGCGAAGGCACTGACGGGGAGCTTGCGATCGTGGTGAGCGAGGGGGTCGCGGCCGACTTTCCGAACCTGGTCTACCGCATGCCACGCCAGCTTGCCGACTTGCGGCGACTGCTCCGCGCGGCGAAGCCAGGCAGCATCGAGGTGCACCATTTCCTGGGCCACCCGCAACAGGCGGTGCACGAACTGGTGACCACGCTGGGTACACCGTACGACGTGCATATCCATGACTATGCGTGGTTCTGTCCTCGGGTGTCGCTGGTCGGTGCGGGCGACCGGTATTGCGGGGAGCCCGACCTGGCGGGGTGCGAAGCCTGCGTCGCCGACCTGGGGCATTTTCTGCACGAGGAGATAACGGTTTCCGAGCTGCGCGCCCGCTCCGCCGGCTTGCTCGCTGGCGCGCGCCGAATCATTACGCCATCAGATGACGCTGGCAGGCGGATCAGACGACACTTCGGGGATGTGTCGCCAGTCACCGTGCCGCATGAGGATGACGCCGCGATACGACCATCCGCCGAGGTCCGCGGCGTCGGGCTGACCGGAGCGGCGGGGTCTCGCCTGCGGGTGTGTGTTGTCGGTGCGATCGGCGTGCACAAGGGATATGACGTGCTGCTCGCGTGTGCCCGCGATGCCTCCACTCGCGGCCTGGAGCTGGAGTTTGTCGTGGTTGGGACGACGATTGATGACGGGCGTCTGCTGTCGACTGGCCACGCTTTCGTGACTGGTGGTTTTCGATCCGCCAATTCGGTCGGGCTGATCGTCGCGCAACGGGCCTCGGTCGGTTTTGTGCCATCGATCTGGCCAGAGACCTGGTGTCTGTGTCTCGGGGATATCTGGCGCGCTGGTCTGGAGGCCGCTGCATTCGACATTGGTGCACCCGCCGAGCGTATTCGTCGCGCGGGAAGAGGTTTTCTGCTTCCTCTGGGGCTATCAGCATGCGCCATCAATAATACTTTGATGGAAACGAATAAGACATTGTATCGTTTCTAGCGCTGCTCCCGACAAGTTGCGGCTCAGAGTCCTATCGTATCCGCTTGATGGTCGTGTATGTTAAGTAATGGCCCGAACAGCAGAATTAAAACGCCCGATACCCGACGCAGCGACCGCCGAACCGGCAGCCCCTGTGCATCAACTGACGCACCCGCCGGCCGACAATCGACCGACGCTCCCAGACCGGGTCTCCGAACTGCGTGTTTCGGCGCATCTGATGACGCTGGAGACCGGCGTTTACTGCGTGTTTCCGACACCGGGAAGTCCGGAGCCGGACACCGCTACTGGCCTGCCGGGGGTCCGCATCACGCCGGCCCCGGGCATCGCCGGCCGGCCGGAGGCTGTGAGCGTTAGCACATTTCGAGAGGACGGCTGGCTCAACGGTACCGCCGCGCTGGTGCGGGTGACCGACGGTCAGGCGCAAATCCTGGTCTCGGTGTATCAGGATTTGCGGCAGAAACTCGACGGCGCGCCACGACTGCAGGTGCTGCGCCTGAGCAAGCAGCCCGATGGCGCCGCGCCCGGTAAAGAGTTGTCGACTGGGAATTTTGCTCCAGGGCGTGGACTCGCGCCGGCCGGACCCGATCCTGAGGTTATGGCCCATATCCGGCGCACAGGCGACGTCGCCGGCAAGGTCGGGGATTGGATCGGCGTCAGGGGCAGCGGGGAATGGATGGAAGGCTTTGGCATCGCACCGAATCTGGGCGGCGTCTCCCCGGAAGACGTTGAATACCAAGGCGTGCTCGGCCGTAACTGGCTGTCGCCATGGGTCGATGGCGGTAAGTTTTGCGGCAGTCGCGGCATGGCGCTGCCGTTGCTGGGCCTGAAGATCCGGCTAAAGGGCCGGGCGGCGACGACCTTCGAATGCAGCTATTCGGCGACCTTTCTCGATGGCAGCGCGGTGGGTCCGGTCAACGGAGGCGAATCCTGCGAGGCGGAAAGCCTGGCGCCGCTGGAGGCTTTCCAGGTGGTCATCCGCGATCGCGGCCCCGAGGAACCGGCTGTGAAGGACAAGAAGCCGGTCATCGCGCCGAAGGCCAAGACCATGGTGAAGCCCGCGTTAAAGCCGTTGATCAAACCTGTCGGACGACGCTAGCGTGCGTCGCGCCTTGTGACGATCGAGCGCATGGCCGAGGCGGGATCGCCGGATTGAGGTTTCTGTTCGTCCATCAGAATTATCCTGGACAGTTCCTGCATATCGTCCGTCATCTGGCCGCGATGAACCGGCACGAGATCCTGTTCATTACTGAACCGAACGCTAACGAGATCGCCGGGGTGCGGAAAATTCCGTATCTGCGCCCCACCCTGGGCAACAAGGCTACGCATGTCGCCGCTCGCGAGCTGGATGACGGGGTGCGGCGGGCCGAGGTGGTGTATCGCGCGGCGTTCGGGCTGCGGCATCTGGGCTTCACGCCGGAC
Source organism: uncultured Alphaproteobacteria bacterium (assembly GCA_963758415.1). GTDB lineage: Bacteria > Pseudomonadota > Alphaproteobacteria > Acetobacterales > Acetobacteraceae > Rhodopila. Next base: position 276,525 of record CAVWVL010000007.1, read on the forward strand.
ATCATCATCGGCCACCACGGCTGGGGCGAGATGCTCAACCTGCGCGACCTTTGGCCGGACGTCCCGATGCTGGGCTACATGGAGTTCTACTATCAGTTCGACCAGGCGGATGTCGGCTTCGACCCGGAATTCCCAGCCGATCCATTGGACTTTCCCCGCATCAGGGCGAAGAACGCGATCAACCACATAGCGCTGAACCTGGGGGCCGCCGGCCAGACTCCCACCGAATGGCAACGCTCGACTTACCCGGACTGGGCGAGGCCGCGGATCGATCTGATCTGGGAGGGCGTCAACCTTGACCTGTGCAGTCCGAAGGCGGGCAGCCGCAGGACCACAATCAAGATCGGCGGGATGACGGTCCGGCCGGCCGACAAGCTGGTTACTTTCGTGTCGCGCGATCTGGAACCATACCGGGGGTTCCACGTGATGATGCGCGCGTTGCCGCACCTGATGCGGGAGCGTAAGGACATCAAGGTGGTCATGGTCGGCGGCGATGGCATCAGCTATGGCGGCGCGCCGCGTCATGGCGGCAACTGGCGCGAGGTGATGCTGCGGGAAGTGGGCGAGGGCATCGACCCGGACCGCGTGGTGTTTCCTGGCCGGGTAGATTACGCCACCTACCTGGCGATGCTGCGGCGCTCGGACGCCCATGTGTATCTGACGTATCCGTTCGTGGCATCGTGGTCGCTGCGGGAGGCGCTGGCGATCGGCTGCGCGGTGGTGGGCAGCGACACGACCCCGGTGCGGGAATTCATCACTGACGGGGAGAACGGCTTGCTGGTGCCGTTCCTCGATCCCCGCGCGATCGCGGAGTCTGTGCTCGGCCTGCTGGAGGACAAGGGGCTGTCGCGTCGGCTGCGTGGCAATGCCCGGGCGTATGCGGAGCGGCGGCTGGCGATGACGGAGTATCTGGTGGCATATGACGCGGTGATCGGGCGGCTGACGGGGGAGAGTCCCGCGGGGTCGTTGCCCGCGCGGACGTCGCTCGTATCCCCGAGGCGGCGCAAGGCGGCTTGAGGGGGACTATGCCGCGGGTCGGGGGGGCCCGAAGCCCGCAGGAGTGAAGTGGGGTTGCGAACGCGCGCTGCGACCACTTTCTCAGACCTGATGTTAACGAATCTCGCCACACCTTGCGGCTGCCTCACGGCTGCCATTATACCGAGTAAGGAGCCCCAATGAGCGAGAATGCCCTCGGCGAGATCCTCGCCAAACTGACGTCCCTCGATGCCAAGGTCGATACGCTTGGCAAAGGGGTCGACACGCTTGGCACCAAGGTCGACGCGGTTGACACCAAGGTCGACGCCCTCGGCACCAGGGTCGACGCGCTTGAGGCCAAGGTCGACACGCTTGGCACGCGAGTCGATGCGCTTGGCACCAAGGTCGACACGCTTGGCACAAGGGTCGATCAATTGGATATTGCCCAGACCAAAATGCGTGTCGTCATGGGCCGTATCGACGAGCTGGCCGACCAGGTCAGGTTCATGCGCGGCGACATTGAAACCACGTTCAACACCGCCGATCGTTCGGGACGCATCAACCAGGATCACATCCGATCGCTCGACGAGCCGTTGGCATCAATGGTACGTCAACAGCGCTTGCTGGACAGCCGGCTGCGCGCACTTGAGGAAAAGAACCCCTGATTGAACCGTCGGCGCCGCCGCGCGCTGCCGATGGCAATGCAGCCGCTGCATGTGGTGGCCGTGCTCGCCCCGCGGCGGCATCGGGACAATCGTAAGCGACATAATGACAGCAGCCTTTCCCGCTTGAACGTTGCGCTTAAATAGGTCGCGACCCGGATTAACGTCGCGTTAACCAAATTTCGGCAGCATCGCTATCCGACGAGGAAGGCAATGTTCACGTGCTTTGGCAAGCGACGAAAAACCGGGGTTTCGAATTATAGCAAGATGAACATGTTTTCAACATGCTAGATTGGCTGACGGATGAGTAGCGCCTTCCAGAACATCGGGGGTTTGACTGCTTATCGCAATGCGATGTTTGTCAGTTTATGGCCACTGCGCTGGCGGGATAACGGGAGTTCAGATGACTGAACAATCAATTGATACCCTGCACCGCAATAAGGTTGGCAAGGTTAGCGACAAGTGGGATTCATATCTCGGCTACTACGATATTCTTTTCGGCCCGCGGCGCCACCTGCCGGTTTCGATTCTGGAGATCGGGGTGCAAAATGGCGGCTCGCTGGAAACATGGGCAAGATATTTCGAGTCCGGTGTACAATTCGTTGGTTGTGATATCAACCCGAAGTGCGGCGCGCTTAAATACGATGACCCGCGAATCCGCGTCGTGGTCGGTGATGCCAATGCCGCGCCGGGTTTCCAGGCGATCCGCGATATCAGCGTCGAGTTCGACATCGTCATCGACGACGGATCACATGTATCGACGGACATCCTGAACTCTTTCGTGAACTATTTTCCGATGGTTAAACCCGGCGGGTTATATGTCGTGGAAGATACGCATACGATCTATTCTGACCAATACGGCGGCGGCATCCTAAACGATTACGGAGCTTACGCCTTCTTCAAAAAGGCGATCGACGCCATCAATTATCAATTTTGGTGCGATCAGGTTTCAATGAGCATATATTTTCGCACTTTTTTCCCGCTGCTATCGACGCCGAGATTCTTGCTCGACGGGTGGATCGAGGCCATCGAATTTAGGAATTCGATCATCACCATCCGAAAAGCACTCACGGCAGGTCACAACAAACTTGGCGGAGCGCTTCGTTCAGGATGTATAGCTCAGGTAGAGAATTTTAATGGCGCGTTTGCGCAAATGGCTCCCGAGGCGCGGCCGGACTACGCCTCGGCGGAGGGGGTGGCAGATCGCCAAACCGAAAACCCGGCACTGGTCGCTTCTAGGCCGGCTTCCCGCATCGCTGCTGAATCCCCGACGGTCGCCCTTGGACCGGTTGCGCCGCTCGTACACCTATACCAAATCGTCTACTCGGCGGCGACCGTCGCTGAAACGGATTATCATATACTAGACAATTTTGCCAATGAGCGCCCCGATTGGCGCGAATATTGGCCTATAAGGCGCTATTTGATCAACCAGCTCTTAGATGAAGATGGTTTCTATGGCTTTTTTAGCTCAAAGTTTGGGGCCAAGACCAATCTGACGCATGCCCAGGTCACAGCGTTCGTTCAGGCAAACGCCCCGAATGCGGATGTGATGCTGTTTTCGCCGCAGCCGGACATGGGAGCATTCTTTTTGAATGTCTTTGAGCAGGCCGAAACGTTCGACCCCGGACTGATCGATGCCTACAGCGCATTTCTGGCGCACATCGATCGGCCGCTGGCCCTTCATGACCTGCTAATGGATTCACGCCATGTGGTCTTCTCGAACTATTTCGTCGCCCGCCCCGCCTTTTGGCGCGAGTGGCTCGCCATCAACGAGCCATTGTTTGATCTATGCGAGGGAGCCGATACCCCGCTTCGGCGCGCACTGTGCATGTCGACGACCTATCCAGGAGCAGTGGAACGCAAGGTGTTTCTGCAGGAGCGGGCAGCCTCGTTGCTACTGGCCACGCAGTCCCGTTGGCGCAGCGTGGCCTACAACCCGTTCGGCATGGCCTGGTCAATGTCACGGCTTCGCGAACATCCCACCGATGCAGTAATTAGCGATGCGCTAAAGATGGCACTCCGCGACCACGCCTACCCCCAATACTTAGAAGCCTTTAGAAGCGTGCGCGAGCGCTTCCGCGCCAGTTCCGATAGTCTAGGGTCTAATGCGGTATGATTTCCGCCCCCAGGTTGCAAACGGACGCGCTTCGTGGCGGCATGATGCGCGTTCATCCGTTGAGCAATTTTCTAATCCCTTGCGGGATATTTTAGCGTGGCAATTGGAATTACGTCAATCCAGCAGAACAGGCGTCCATGGATCATAGAATGGATTGCTTTTCACCTCATGGTTGGGTTTGATAAAATCATCATCTATTCTCACAAATCAACAGACGGCATGGATGAGGTGTTGACGAGGCTTTCGCTCGGCTACCCAATCGTCGCATACCGTCTCGGCGACGTGGCGGCGCCACAGTTGACTGCTTATACTCATTCCTGGAACTTCAACAGCGACAGCTTCACCTGGATGGCCTTCATAGATGGGGATGAATTCCTGTTTCCGACGAAGGCGGGTACCATAGGCGAGGCGTTGGAGTCGTTCGGTCCGGCACCGCTGTCGGCGTTAGCCGTCTACTGGAAGATTTATGGTAGCAATGGGCACCTGGAGGAACCAGGAGGGCTCCTGTTGGAGAAGTTCCCGCGTCATAGCAGCGATAGTTGTGACGATAACAAGCATGTGAAGTCAGTCGTTAGGGGCAGCGAACGTATCGACTGCAATACGTCCCACGTGTTTCGTACACAGAAGGGCACGTTTGATGAGAACATGCGTGAAATCGTATACGGAAGGACCGCCTACGCTCCGACGTACGCGCAATTCCGAATTAACCACTATGCATGCCAGAGTTGGGAGTTCTTTAAGAAATACAAGCAGCTCAGCGGTGCCGCTGACGTGAACCCGCTAATGGTTCGCCCTGATGGCTGGTTCCACAAGGTGGACCGAAACGAATGCGATGACGGCGTTTCCTACAATTTTCTGATTCGGCTCAAGCTTAAGGTCGCGGAAATCAAGTCCTTTCTGGAGTAATAGACACCAGATATTTACTTACGTGACCGTTCGAGGCCACGTCATATGGACACGAAGTAACAGAAATTTCGATAAGTTCTAGCTGACAGCTTTTAGCCAACAGGAGGTCTAAGGGGGGAGTGATTCATGTGCCCCCGCAGGAGGCATATGTGATACATATAGAAACTCGTTGTTTCTGTAAACCCAGTCTGGTTGTAATAGACTAAATCAAATTTGTTTGCGATTTCACGTAATTCAAAAGAAGTTCTGTGTATTTCAAACGTGTTATCGGAATTTTGGGGATATTTGGTTGGCCAAACCATAAGAAAATGATTGCAGCGATAAAGTGAGTAATCAATAATCGACATGGCGTCGCTGTATAGAAAATGCTCTATTACGTCAAGTGCCACGATGAGGTCGAAGCTCTCCTTGATTCCACACTTGATGATGTCCATTATATCGTTGTCTATTATCTCCGTATAGCCCGCGCTTCTTAAAAGGGCCTCATCGCCATTGGCAAATAATTTCTGTATAGTAACTAATCTTTTGGGAGTGATCGAAAGCTGGTTGCAAATTGTCCCCAGTTTCCCACGCCCTGCGCCATATTCAAGGACAGAGGATGGTTTCAGCCTTAAGAGGCACTTTGCAAGGGGTATATTTAAATCGCCGGCTGATTCGCCTAGCGCATGGGCCGATACTTGCGACACTTGCGACACCTAATACCTCACAGGAGAATGGGGACAATGTTCAGGGCCGCGAACCAGCAAGTATCTTAAACATCCTCGACTAGTCGAGGGCCATGCTGTACGCGGTTCTTATTAACAAAAAGTGAAGAACTCTCGCTGAGTGTGGCGGCGTGGGGTCATTAACATCGACCACCCCCTCCCGTCGCCGAATCCAAGGGCGATTCGGTTCTGGGGCTTATCCCGGTTTTTCGGGTTGCGGCGCGGGCTGATCGCGATTCTGATCCCTCTTGAGAAACGGCCTGGAAGGGAATCGCGGATGGATTCGACGGCAACGCAAACGATCAGCCTTTGGGATGCGCTGGCGTCAGTTCCGGACCATCGGCGTCCGGCAGGCAAGCGGTATCCGTTGGCCATCTGTTGATCGCGCTCGCCGCGATGTTGGCGGGGCGGCGCGACCAACTCGGCATCGTGCGCTGGGGACGGCGGTTGAAGCGCGAAACGCTCACGACGATCGGCATCGACCGCGACCGAGTGCCCGCGCCATCGGTGTGGTGCGAATTGTTCCAGGCGTTGGATGTCGGCGCGCTGGAACGGGCATTCGGTGGTTGGGTCGCTGGTGAAGCAGCGGTATCGGGCCACGTCGCGATCGACGGCAAGCGGCTGCGCGGAAGTGCCACGGCAACGGCCCCCGGCACGCATCTGCTGGCGGCGTTCAGCGCCAGTTTACAAGGTGTGATCGGTCAGTTGCGGGTGGCGCCCGAGACCAACGAAATCACCGCCGCACTGGAATTGCTGAAAAATCTGCCGCTCAAGGGCGTCACCATAACCGGAGATGCGATCTTCACCCAAAGAGCGGTCTGCCAGACGATCATCGACGGCGGCGGGACCTATTTCTTCACCGTGAAGGGCAACCAGCCCGCCCTGAAAGCCGATATCGAACAGGCCTTCCGGCCTTTTTCCCCCCTCATCGGTGTGGTCGGCGCCGCCTGACCTCAGGTGTGCCGAGACCATCGGCCGGATCGAAACCCGGCGGATCGAAACCACAAACTCGATCAGCAAGCACCTGGCATCCGACTGGACTGGGGTAGGGCAGGTCTGCCGCATCACACGCGAACGGATCGTGCGGGGCAAGAAAACGATCGAGACGGTGTACGCGATCACCAGTCATACCGCGGAGCAGGCTGGCCCGGCCCAATTGCTGGCGCTGTCGCGAGCACACTGGGGGATCGAGAACAAGCTTCATTACGTGCGCGATGTCACCTGCCGTGAAGACCAAGCACGCGCTCATGCCGGACACTCACCGCAGGTGCTCGCGGCGTTCCGCAACACGGCTCTGACCATCATCCGCCAACTCGGCTATAAAGTGGTTGAGGGTTTCGAGTATTTCGCCGAACACCGCCTGGCCGCGATCGAGGCGATCCGGACGAGAACCGAATGACCCTGGCCGAATCCCCCCGCCCCTTGCCCCAGCCGCCCGCCATGTGCCACCACCACCCACCGCGCATCGCGAGCAAGAGGGTACCCATGGCCGACAGCGCCCCCGCGTCCATCTCCGTCCAAGGCAACCTGTTGCGCGGCAAGCGTGGCCTGATCATGGGCGTCGCCAATGACCGCTCCCTGGCCTGGGGTATAGCGGCTGCCTGCGCGGCGCAGGGGGCTGAGCTCGCCTTCACTTTCCAGGGCGACGCGCTGGGGCGGCGGGTGCGCCCGCTGGCGGACCAGGTCGGCTCCGGCCTCGTGGTGCCTTGCGATGTGTCCGACGATGCCAGCATCGACGCGGCTTTCACCTCAGTTGAACAAACCTGGGACGGGCTGGATTTCCTGGTCCACGCCATCAGCTTCGCCGACAAGGCCTTCCTCCGCGGCCGTTACCTTGACACGCCTCGGGCGGCCTTCCTGCAGGCGATGGACGTCTCCTGCTACTCGTTCACCTCGGTGTGTCAGCGCGCGGTGCCGCTGATGAAGCCGGGCGGCAGCCTGCTGACACTCACCTATCTCGGAGCAGAACGCTGGGTGCCGCACTACAACGTCATGGGCGTTGCGAAGGCGGCGCTGGAGGCGTCCGTGCGCTATCTGGCCGCCGACCTTGGCGCGGCGGGGATTCGGGTCAACGCCATCAGTGCCGGACCGATCAAGACCCTGGCGGCCTCCGGCATCGGCGATTTCCGCTACATCCTGCGCTGGAACCAGCTCAACTCGCCGATGCGGCGCAACGTGACGATCGAGGAGGTCGGGGGCGCCGGCATCTACCTGTTGTCCGATCTCTCGGCCGGCGTCACCGGGGAGGTTCACCATGTCGACTGCGGCTATCACACCGTCGGCATGAAACATCCCGACGCGCCTGACATCGCCACCGCCGAAACCTGACGGCGCCCAGTATCCCAGTCACTCACCGCAATGTCGCACAACAGTTTTGGTCATCTATTCCGCGTTACCACCTGGGGTGAAAGTCACGGCCCGGCTATTGGCGCTGTCGTTGACGGCTGCCCGCCCCGGCTGAGGCTCACCGAGGCGGACATCCAGCCGTGGCTGGACCGCCGCCGCCCTGGCCAGTCGAAATTCACCACGCAGCGGCAGGAGCCCGACCAGGTAAGGATTCTGTCCGGGGTCTTCGAGGGGCTCACCACCGGCACGCCGATCAGTCTGATGATCGAGAACCAGGACCAGCGGTCGCGCGATTACACCGCCATCGCCGAACAGTTCCGTCCCGGCCACGCCGACCTGACCTACGACCTGAAATACGGCATCCGCGATTATCGCGGCGGCGGCCGGTCCTCGGCGCGCGAAACCGCCTCGCGCGTGGCGGCGGGCGCGATAGCCCGTCGCGTGCTTGGGCATGAGGTCACCATCCGGGGCGCCCTGGTCAGAATCGGCCCGCACGAAATCGACCGCAGCCTCTGGGACTGGGCCGAAACAGGCAGGAATCCGTTCTTCTGCCCGGACCCCGTCATGGCCCTGACGTGGGAGACCTACCTGAACGAGGTACGCAAGGCCGGTTCGTCGGCCGGAGCCGTGATCGAGGTGGTGGCCGAGGGCGTGCCGCCAGGCCTGGGCGCTCCGATCTACGGCAAGCTGGACGCCGATATCGCGGGCGCGCTGATGTCGATCAACGCGGTCAAGGGGGTTGAGATCGGCGAAGGCTTCGCCGCGGCCAGTCTGTCTGGCGAAGCAAATGCCGATGAGATGCACATGCACGACGGAAGTGTCGTGTTCGGGTCGAACCACGCCGGCGGCATTCTCGGGGGCATTTCCACCAGCCAGCCGATCGTGGCACGGTTCGCGGTGAAACCGACCAGTTCAATCCTGGCGCCGCGTGCCTCGGTCGACCGGTCCGGTCACGAGGTCGAGGTCGTGACCAAAGGCCGCCATGACCCCTGCGTCGGTATCCGCGCGGTCCCGGTCGGCGAGGCCATGCTGGCATGCGTGCTGGCCGACCACCTGCTGCGGCACCGCGCGCAGAATCCGGACGCCCCGACCACTCCCAGGCTGCCACGCAACTAACCGCCCCGCCGGACCATACCAACCGGACAAAGGCTTGCTTCCGCCGAAGCTTGACGGTTGGGAACAAACGCGCGTCAAATGGTGCAATGCATCAACGCCGCAGGCCTCGATGAGCGCTCGATCAGCAGATGTGGCATCGGTTACGCTGGAGCCTTTCATTCGCCTGGTTGGTGTGGAACGTTGGCGGAGGCGATTGGATGAGATCCGCGACCTCGCAGCGGCCGGCCCCCGCGCGGGCCAGGCGATCCGCCAGCGGCACGTAGTGGAACTTACCCTCGAAAAGGTTCGTCGCGAGCGCAGCCGCCCCTGCTCGCCGACCGAGGCGCTGCTGGTCGGCGTTGCTCGGGAAATTCCGGTTATAGCCGCAAGCCTGACCCAAGCGGGCCGCGAACGTCTGGTCGAGCGGGCTCGAGCGTGCCTGACCGACGCGAATACCCTGATCCCGCTGTTTCACCTGGTTCGCACCGCGTTGCTGCAACGCTCCCGCGGGTTCGCCGTGGCTTTTACCGGCCTCGAACATGACACACCCCACGACCTGGTGTTGCGTCGCGACAGCACCGAGGCGGATGTGGCGTGCGACGTGGTGACCGCGGAAGAGGGGCGGGGCGTGCACCGTGGCGCCTGGTTTCGCCTCGCGGACCGCGTCGATCCCGACTTGCAGATATGGCTGGCCGCGCATCCGGGGCGGTATTTGCTGAAGATGACGCTGCCACAGGGGCTACGCGGCGGATTGCATGACTCCGGCCCGGAAAGCGCGGTGCTGGGCCACTTGCACCAGCGGATCACGGCAATGCTGGAAGCGCGCACTCGCCACGACCACGACGAAGCGATCGTGCTGCGGCTTGATCCGCTGCTGCTGGCGGGGGCACAGGCCGAGGACATGGGGCTGATCTCGTCACTGCGGCGTGAGTTCGGCCCCGAGGCGCATCTTTCCGTTACCGCCGCGGGTGGCGGGGTCTTTGTCATGGCGGCCCGGGCGGGTCAGGAGAACGAGGTCGCCATCGCCATCCGGCGGCGCCTCGCGGCGATCGCGCCGCTGCGCTTGACCGGCGAACGTCCGGGTATCCTGGCGATGTTCGTGGAGGATACCGACCGGCTGGAGTGGCGCGGGCTGCGGGAAAGGCTCGAACTGGAAGGCGAGGCCCGCCAGTTCCTGACCCACAAGGCGGCGCGACCCGTGGTTGCGGTGACCTTCACGTCTCGCTTGGAGATGTTCGGCGTTGGCCAGCCCGATGCGGCGCCTGACGGCGAGATCCGCTTCCGCAATCCCGGCCACCCGGCAGCCGGAGTAGCGGCGCTGGCGCCCGCGGTGATGTCATCAACTTGATCGAAAGCGGTATAGTTACGAGCCAGACGGCAACTCATATCTCCGAAGTCGCCGAGCGATGCGCGGGCATGCGGCGCGGCGCTGTGTTTGGAGAGGTGAGGATGACTGACGCCGAGTATAGTCGGAAACTGGACGAACTCGATCAGCTTTTGAACGATCCCGACGTGCCGATTCAGCCGGATCGGATTTGGTCGATATTGGCCGATGTGTCGCGCCGCGATCTGCCCGCGGCGGGTCATGCCGGATTGAGCAGCGGGGCGGCTGCACCGGCTCTGCGCCAGGGATAGGTTTGCTACGGGGGGAACCTGGCGTCGCGGGCTGGGATCCGGCCCCTGCGCGTCGAAAATCCGGTGCAGACCGTCGTGGACCTGCCAAGCCTCGAGCTACGAGGAGAGGGTAGGCAACCCCGCTTTCTGAGAGGTTTGCTTGCGATCCCCGCTGTGGGATAAGGCGACACTGAAAGCGTCGGAACGGAGTGCTGCGCCAGACGGTCTGTTTAATCGATGCGTCATTGAGGTTCCGATTGGTAGCCATTTGGCCACCGGGAGACTCCCTCACTGTGAGAACAGAATGGCGCAAAGGTGGGTCAAGATATTGGCGCCCTTAGCTCAGTAGGATAGAGCAACAGCCTTCTAAGCTGTGGGTCGGTGGTTCGAATCCACCAGGGCGCGCCAATAAAATCAGTATATTATCGCCAGATTTGCCTCAATCGGAGTGGGTGGCGAACTTTTGCGGACCCCCTGCGGACCCTGCGGGCAGAGTTCTGGATGATGCCGGATTGAGAGTGTTGGACCCGGCTCGACCTCCGCCATTTTTCCGCCAGCGGGTCAGGTGAGGCCGGCATTTGTAAAGTGGTCACCGACGCCGTAGTGAAGCACCGGCACTCAGCAATGAGCGGCGGAAAGTTGGGCGTCTATCAGCCAGCCGCCTGATCCCCGAGCAGGTTAACGCGATGCAGGTTCTGGTGGAACCTCTCACCATGGCCCTCACATGAGACGCCGGCGACAACGTCAACCCGGAATGCGCGCCGGTGCCTCCAACCAAGGTCCCTCGCCATGAAAACCCGCGGCTTTCGCACTAATGATTAGCCGGCAATCTCCAATACCCCCTCGATCGATCTGGTTGTCATCGTAATATTGAGAATGGGTCCGACAAGGCCGCCGTCCTTACCCGAAAGCTCGCTTGGCTGCATTGGCTCGCCCCAGCCGCGATCAAGCAACGCCAGCGCTGCCGCGACACTTGCACGCGGATCGTCGTTCTCCGTGCAATGAGCAAGCCGCAGGATCGCAGTCGTAGTGAATTGCCTGGCCAACTCCACCACCTCTCTGACTTCCTTCGGCCGTCCGCCCGGATTGCCGGAGACGCTTTGGCGAATGGCATTCATCGCTCCTGTTCTCAGTAATAATTCACTGTTCGTTATAGCCGCTAGTGACGCGGGGAAGATGATTTGATTGGCTGCCGGAAGCACCTCGGCACCATCACAGTAGGTTTACTGCATTTATTCATCGTGCGAACCAAAATAGGGGCACACGCCAGTGCAGTATCAAGTGCGACGGCGCATTGAGGAGGAAAATCATGGGTCGCGGTATTCTTCTATGGTTGTTGGGCGTGCCGATACCGATCATCATCATTCTCGCCCTTCTGTGGCACTGAGGCGGGCAACAAATGTCTATGACGGATGCAATGCGCCGTGCTGACGCCGGCGTGAACACCGAATCGTCGGTCTCGGCAGTGGCATGGGGTCCCGTACTGGGGGGAGCATCTGCCGCGCTGGCGATGACTTTGCTGCTGCTGACCTTAGGAAGCGGTATTGGATTGTCCTCCACGTCGACCTGGTCAAATTCGGGTGTGGCGGCAACAACCTTTACCATCGGCGCTGCGATCTGGCTGATCATCGTGCAGTGGCTGTCTTCAGCCTTTGGCGGCTACCTGACCGGCCGGCTGCGCACGAAATGGGCGAACATGCATACCGACGAGGTGTTCTTTCGCGACACTGCGCACGGCTTTATGGCATGGGCGGTCGCCACAGTAGTCTCAGTCGCCTTGGTTGCATCGGCAGCGACCTCGGTGGTGGGGGGCGCCGCACGAACCGCGGGAAACGCTGCTACGGCCGCGGCGAGTGGCGCGGTGGAGGGGGCGGCGCAGTCGGCGGCTGATCCGTCTGGCTATTTCGTGGATGCGCTATTCCGCGCCGACAAGCCAGGGGCTAACGATCCCGACGCCAAGGCCGAAGCCGCGCGTATCATGGTGATGGGAGCGAGAAATGGCACCATTCCTGATGGTGACAAAGCCTATCTCGGCCAACTTGTCGCGGCACGGACCGGCCTGCCGGAAGACGCCGCGGTGAAACGCGTGAACGACGTGTTAGGGCAGGTCCAGACGGCCGAGATAAAGCTGCGCGAAGTCGCTGATCGGACCCGAAAGGCGACAGCACAGGGCTCTTTCTTCTTGTTCTTTTCGATGCTGATCGGCGCATTCATCGCAAGCGTCGCGGGGGCGCTTGGCGGCAGGCAACGCGACGAGTTGTAAATCTCGTCTCGGACTCTGGCCGGCGCGCAACGTCAGTTAGGCGGAACGTTACGGCAGACAGCTCAAGGGCCAACTTCGCGCGGTGTGATACGCCAATGCGAGACCATCCATCGTTCCAGGCCTGTGAGTATCGGTGAACAGCACGTGGATGACGGTGGCGTGGGTCTCAATTGAAGTGAGCGCATCTTCGGCATGCGCAGCCTCAATGACTTCGAGGTCTTCGTCACGAAGCGCTTCGGCGGCTACGAAGCGGATCAGTTCCTCGTCCTCGACAAGGAGGACAACGATCCGCCTCGGCAGTTGCATAAATTCCAGTCTGGGCTTGGCCACCAACTGATTCCAAACGCGCCTTAGTTGCTCGGTGTATGCACATTGTGACCAATATCCAGCTCTTGTAGACGGAACAGGATACCGACCATTACGTTTTCTCTGCTTCGGGTTGCAACCGTACCCAAACCGCCCAGCCCGGGGGCTCGGGTCCCAGGGCGGATTTCCTGGAGTAATAAACATGTCGTCTACCCGTTACCTCCGCGGCAAGGTTGCCGATGTTCAGAGCCAGATAGGTGAATTGCGTGATCAGGTTCTGGCCCTCACGACAAATCAGCTAACCCCGGTCGCGGCAGATTGGGCCGGAAAGACGGGAGCCGCGGCGCGGCGTGCAGGGACCGCGGTGGTCGATCAGACCCAGGGCCTGTCTGGCCAGGTGAATGAGCGACCCCTGGCCGCGATATTGATTGCCGCTACTCTTGGCTGGGTTGTCGGTCGCTTCGGACCGCGAAGCGCCCTACTCAGCTAGTTCAGATCGCCGCGCAAGCTGAAGGCGTTCGGCTGCGCGCCGTGATGACGCGGGGTGCCATGCAGGCCGGGGTCGCTCCCTGCAACAACGCCGGTTGTGCCTGCACGCACGCGAATGATCGAGGTGCCGGGAGCCGACCGAAAGTTCGTGATCGCTGTAAAAGGCCGGGGGTCATGCACTTCGTGCCAGCCATCCCTCAACCCAGCTTGCCTCTGACCACATCAGTCTTCGATTTCCGCTCGCCAATCAGGTACGGGTCCGAGTTTGGCGGCGAAAATCAGGCAACTCCGAGAAGCCAAGGCGCAAGAGTGTCTAGGTGAGACGGAGCGTCAATCAGGGTGAGAATAACCGTAACGAACTGGTGATGTTCGGTGTGATTGGCGCTGGCAAGTCGCGGAGCGACCAGGCTCGGTTTCATTCGTTGTCGGGCGAAAACCTTCGGCTCTTTGGCTAGTCAATCGCTTCCATGGGTGGCTTGATGCTGAGTTGTTCGCCGAGATCAATCTCTGCGATGGCCTCCAAGACTGCGGCTGTATGGCGTCGTGCCAGCGCTGAAAGCGGAAACGCCATCCGTTCGACCAGGGGAGGCGGGGACGGGATCATCGCTCTGGACCCAGTTGGCCAGGGATCGGCTCGATGTCGCGCCGCCTCACTTCGGCCCCAGCTACTGTTCCCTGCCGCCTACTCCGCAGGCACAGGAGCCGTAATGTGACGCGGCCCGGTCGCGATCACCAGAATGGCAGCGAGCGCCGTCACGATCGCGATGAAGTAGAGGCCGCCCGCAAAGCTTTGCGTGGTATCCTTCGCCCAACCGACCGCTACCGGGCCGATTATGCCGCCCAGGTTTCCAATGGAGTTGATCAGAGCGATGCCAACGGCAGCGGAGCTGCCGCTGAGAAACATGGGCGGCAGCGCCCAGAACAAGGGACGCGACGCTTCCAGCGAGAACGCCATGAGCGAGGCCGGTAGGAGCACCCACCAGGTCGAGCCGACCCATCCCATCCCGGCGACCCCAACCGCTGCGATCAGCATTGTGATGCCACAGCTCCAGCGCCGGTCAGGCGACCGGTCAGAATACCAACCGATGATAATCATACCGGCCGCACCGACAATTGCAGGTATCGCCGCGACGAAGCCGGTGGCGAATACCGAAAGGCCGATGCCTTTGATGATCTGCGGCAGAAAGTAGCCGACGCCGTAGCTGACTGTGCCGACACCGATGTAGATGATGCAGAGCGCCAAAACCCTCGGCTCGATCAGGGTCCGCCAGGCTGACATTGTTCCATGCACCGCCTCAAGTTCTCCCCGCTCACGCAGCAGGGTCTGCTCCAACCATTCGCGCTGTTCTCGCTTCAGCCAGTGCGCCTTGCTCGGCCGATCGGTCAGATAGAACAAAACGACGATGCCAAGCAGAATTGACGGGATCCCTTCGATCAGAAACAGCCACTGCCAGTTCCTGAACCCCCAACCGTCGATCTGCATGAGTGAGGTGGCAAGCGGCGCGCCGATTATTCCGTTGAACGGAACCGACAGCATCAAGGCGGCCGTGACGCGGGCGCGATACGCCCGCGGAAACCACAAGGTCAGATACAGCACCATCCCTGGGAAGAAGCCTGCTTCGGCCACCCCGAGTAGGAAACGAAGCGAGAGAAAGCTGTAGAACCCGGTCATGAATGCCATGCCCGAGGACACTAGCCCCCACGTGATCATGATCCGCGCGATCCAAACACGGGCCCCGACGCGTTCCAGAATAAGATTGCTTGGCACCTCGAAAGGGACATAGCCCAGGAAGAAGATGCTTGCCCCGAGGCTATACATCGTTGCGGTCAAGCCGAGATCAACGTTCATGGTAAGCGCCGCGTAGGCCAGGTTGACCCGATCGACGAGGCACCAGAAGAAGAGCAGGAAGACGAAAGGCAGCAAGCGCCATGCGACTTTGCGGATGGTCACCTGCTCAAGCGTGTCCGGCATTGACGTCCCCCCTTCGGATCACGCGATCCGTTTTGTAGTTGGGACAAAGCATAACCGCCGCTCTCCGTGCTGTCAGCCCCGCCGATCGTGAAATAAGCAACGATGAATTTGCGTCAGGTTTTCGTGACTCGGGCAAATCTGGGATCGGGCCGCCCCGGCGTCTGGGAGCAGCGCCATCTTAGTCTGGCGTGGTCGCACAGGGCCTTCCGATCACATCAAGATCTTGGTCGTGGACAGCGGCGGCTGACGCGGCGTGCTGGCGGGCAAAACCATGCGGGTTGAGCACCCGCTTGATCTTGCTTTTGCTGTCGACGTCGTGTGAGCGATACTGCGCCGGCCATTCTGGCAGCAACGACTGACGAGGCTTCGAGGATGCGCCACACTATCACCGTCTATACCGACTACAAAAGCCCTTATGCTTATCTGGCCAAAGATCTAACTTACGAGTTGGCGCGGGATTTCCCCATCAACATCGATTGGCGCCCCTATATTCTTGACATACCAAGCTATCTTGGTTCGGCTCGGGTAGACGCGGCTGGTCGGGTCATCGAAGCAGCGCGCAATGCACATCAGTGGCGACGCGTGCGCTACAGCTACATGGATTGCCGTCGTGAAGCCCGCAAACGCGGCTTAACGATCAGGGGAACTCAAAAGATCTGGGATTCGACCTTGGCCGGTGCGGGCATGTTGTATGCGCTGCGGGCCGGCCCGGAGGTTTTCCGAGCCTTTCACGACAGGGTCTTCGAACGCTTCTGGCAGCGCGCCTTGGATATAGAAGATATCGATGAGATCGCAGCGATCTTGGTCGGGGCCGGGGCCGCGGAGGCAGATTTCCGAGCCTCGGAGGAGGCCCTACGGGCAGAGGTTGCTGCGATCAGTCGCGCCGCTGAGGCGGGAGGGGTCTTCGGCGTTCCGACTTTCGTGGTTGAGGGCGAACTCTACTGGGGACGCGAGCATTTGGCCGCCATTCGTGAAATTTGCGCTGCAGCCTTCCGAGGCCGGCAAGACGTTTGAGGAACAGCTAAGAGTTGCGCGCCAGCCGAACGCGCGCCGGCATTCAAATGCATGCATCGCGAACGCGGCCGCGCCCAGGCCCGGGCGGCGCCGGTCAACGACGTGCTGCTCGCTCGCATGCGCGGTCATACGCTGCGCCATCGCTGCAACCGGGCGCTGCTCGCCGTCGCCTATTCAACGTTGTGCCGCCGGTCAGAGCCGGTCACCCTACGCCACCAGGACTTGCAGATCGACGCGGACGGTTTCGGCACCATCACCCTCCGTCGCAGCAAGACCGACCAGGAAGGTGTCGGCGAGGTGGCGCCGATCGCCGCCGACGCCATGCGTCATCTCTCCGCCTGGATCACGGCGGCCCGCCTCACCGACATGACGCTGTTCCGCGCTGGGCTTAAAGGCGACCGGTCGGCGGGATGCGGGCCGGGCGCTGGAAGACTTCTGCCACGGTGGCCCGCTATTCCGCCCGCCCGCTAGCTAGCTAGCGAAACGGGGGGCGGCACGGCCACATTACTCGCGTGTCCCCCCAAGAGTATCGGCAACGACTGCCCCACGCTGACCCATTGGCTTCGGCGGCCCCTCGGTAAAGTCAACCCGCGTCTGCTTTTCGGACTGGGCGTTCATGACGGCGCCCAGCAGGACGACGAGGGAGGATAAGTAGAGCCAGGTCAGCAGAATCACTACGCCGCCGAGCGAGCCGTAGGTTTTGTCGTAGCTATTGAAGTTTGCCACGTAGACCGAGAAACCAATCGATCCAATCAGCCAAAGGATCGTGGCCGCGAAAGCGCCAGGCGACACCCATCGCCATTGTGCCTTGGTTCGGTCGGGGGCGTATCGATAGAGCACCGCCAGCGCCAACAGCACCATCAGCAGCAGCAAGGGCCACTGGACGATCAGCAGCACCCATTTTGTCGTGCCGCCCAGGCCGATAAATTCAACGGTGGCCGGGAGCACAGCAATAAGCGAGATCACAAACAGGCCGCCGATTATCATGCCGACGGTGAGACCGACTGCAAGGAGATTCAATCTGATGAAGCTGCGTGTTTCTCTTTCCTCGTAGGCGATGTTTAGCGCGCTGATGAAGCCGCTCATGCCCCGCGAGGCGCTCCACAAGGCCAGCAGCAGGCCAACAATGGCACTCCAGCGCAACGTGGCGCTTGGCGCGCTGGCCAACTTGTGGAGCTCGTCGGCGAGCAATTGCCGAGACTGTTCCGGGAGAACACCGGTTAGCGCCCCTACCTGCTGTTCGACCTTCGATGAATCGAGAAATAGCCCGTAGACCGATACCGCCGCTGCAAGGCCAGGGAACAGCGCGAGCAGGATTGCGTAGGTGACACCGCCGGAGATCAGAAAGATGTTCGCCTCGGAAATCTCGCCCCAGACCCGCCACAGCACGTCGAGCCAGCCAGCGCTCGGTATCCGGCCCGGATGCTCGGCATCTCGTCCGCGGTCATCGGCCGGCGTGGCGGCTTTCTGTCCTCGCCGGGCCGTTAGCTGGTCGAGGTCGCGCTTGAGGTCGTCGATCTTTGACGGGCTCATCTGCTCGTCCTTTTTCTAGCTATCCGGCGCGCCAGGCAGACTTGGGTCGGGCCTTTCCGTGTCGCTGCGTTCCATTTCGTCCGCTTTCCGATCGTATTCCTGTGCCAGCTCAGCAAGTGCGTCGATGGTGCGTGGATCGGTGATCCTCTTGCCGATCTCCCGATACCGCTGCGCCGCTGCTCTCAGCTCCTCAGACTTTGTCATTCCTGATCCTCGTCACCTGACGCGCGCTCGGAATGACGCCTGGCACTGCGCGACCCCTGGTGAACGGATGAACCGCGCACACGTTCAAACTTAGGCGAGACCGCTCGATGAGTTGATGTTGCGCCGGTTGCCATCGGCTGGGGTAAGAACTTCAGCGATTTGACCGTTGATTCGTATAGCCACCCCGGTCCGACCAATGTAAATACCTCTTACATCGTAGAGAGCTCGGAGCCACAATGGTTGATGGCCGGAACGCGGAAACCTACTGGGATCGTGCGCGCCAATGGCGCCTGGAAGCAGAAAATTGGCCGCCAGGGCACCAACATGATGCCTGCGTGGCATTGGTCGAGGGTTACGAAAATCTTGTGAGGTTGATCGAGAGCTCGGGGACATCGACTCTGGCGCCGTCAGCTCAAGAAAAAAGCGGCGCGCAGCCCTATCGCCCGGTAGGGCTATCGCTGGCACTGGACCGCAACCAAACCGCCCGATGATAACCGTTCGGAACGATGATCCAGCCGCAAGGAGCTGTTGCGGGTTGCCGCTTCAATCCGCCCGCGCTCCAGGGCAGCCACCGCTCATGGTGCCCTTGACCCGATCTTGGCGGAGGCGCCCGACGCGACTTGCTCGGCCAGCGCGGCTTTGAAGTCCGCGAAGCCGAGTTTGTGCACCTCCCCCGTCACCTTGTCGAAGATGGCAAACATGTCGTCCGTTCCGCCACGGATGCTGAACAGGACAATGGCTTCCTCATTGCCGGCGCCCTCGGTATGGGGTTCGCCGTTCGCGACCCCGAGGACATAACTTCCCGCCGGACGGATCTCCTTCAACTCGCCGTTGGGCCGGTGAAAGCGAAGCTCCCCCTGCAAGACGAAGGTGCTGTAGGGCATGAGATGCTGATGCAGCTCGCCTTGCCGGTTTGGCGGGAATTTGATCAACGCGTCGACTGTGCCGTTCTGTTCGTTCACGTCATAAACGAAGTAGGCGCTGCCGAGGAAGTCGAAGGTCCGCCAGGTGATATTCCGGTCATCGAACTTGTAGCTTTGCATTATCATCCGTCCTCCCTGTTGTTGCGGCGGTGCCGGTGAGCAGCCGGGCCGCTGTTTTCGTGGCTTGCCGAGACGACCATCCTTGAGGCCTCCTGGCAAATTCGACTGGCACACCGGCCCCGCGCATACTCGGTAGCGCGTCGGGCACCGCAAGACTTGGGTCCTCGGCCCCTCGGCCTGCGCCAGGGGCATGCTGCTTGCCGAGGATTACACGAGGGGAGTGTCGGGGTGACACAGGCGGAAGCCGAGGATGACACGAGGGGGTGTCGGAGCGCCAAGGGCAGTTGGTGTTTACACGGGCTTGGCATCGAAGCCGGCGCGCGGAAAGTGGATCTGCATCTCGCCTGCCACCGGATCGTTGCGACGGATGACGATTTCCTGGGTATCGGCTGTCACCAGCACACCAACCACCGGCTCGCGCCCGGTGTCGTCCGGCGTCACACTGATACTCTGGCCAGGCTTGAGGCCCGACGGATCGCCGCCGCCGGCGATATTTACAGGGGCGGGCTCGAACTCGCGTCCGATCCTGAGCGCCTCGGCGGCGGACATCTCCTGCTGCTGTCCGTGACCGATTGCCGCGACGCGATCGTACCAGGCAAAAAGCCTTTCGAGCGACAACATCGTCTCGGCCTTACCGCCGCCATTTCGCCGCAAGAACCAGATGATGTGATAAGCGGCCAGGTCGGCCCCGCTCGGCGCGTCACCCAGCAGGAAGGGCCTGCCGTCTGCCAGCATCCATGTCAGCCAGTCCAGGTGGGCCGCGAGTTGCTGCACATAGAGGGGAAGCCGGGGTGGCATATCGGTCAGTTCGAAACCGAGGAAAACTTTGCGTTCCGCGACGAACTCCGGGGGAAAACGGCCGGGGTTCAGGGCAGCGACCACCCCAACGGCGGGCAGAAAGGCCGAGCGCTCCCACCACCACGCCAGCGCCGTCGACACGCCTTCACTTTGTCCGGGAAACAGGCTCGGCTCGGGACAAAGAAGCTGCAACCTGCGCAGAATGAGCTGGGTGTCGCAATAAATGTCGGCGCCGATCTGCAGCACGGGCGTGCGCCGGTAGCCTCCGGTCAAGGGGGTGAGTTCGGGACGCGGTGTCACCGGTGAAATCGGTACCTGACCGCCAGGCCAGGTGCTTCAATCCGAGCGCCAGACGGATTTTCTCCGAATAAGGCGAGGTCGGATAGTGATGCAGAATCAGCTCTGCCAAGGATACCTCCCGTTGCGCCCAAGGGTGGTTTTCGACGCCTGTTTGCACGATGGTGGCCGACTATATCGGCGAGTCAATCGCCGATCCCTTGACGGCACGGGCCTATGCTGGGACGATCATTACCGTCCCAGAATCCTAGCCCGCCACAGGAGTAACCCGATGGCTCAGGCAAAAATGATTGAACGGCCCAAGGCTGTCCAACCCGTGCAGACGAGCACGATCGCCGAACGGCGAATGCAAGCTTGTCAGGCGGTCATCCAGCAGGCTCGTAAGATCGTCGACCAGGACGGGTCCGGCGAGGCATCGCTGCTGAGGATCAAGGCGCTGCTGGTCGATCTGGCCGCGAAGGGCGACACCCTGTTCCCCAAATCCGATTTCGCGCTGCCCAACGCCCAGGCCCGTAATCACGTCCTGGTGGAGGAGGACGGCGACGGGCTTGGCCTGTATTTGACGATCGGCCTGCCCGGGAAGGAGGCCGCGCCGCACTGCCACGGGATCTGGTGTGTCAACGCATCCCTGAGCGGCCGCGAGCTGCACCGGTTCTATCGGCGCACCGATGACGGCGCTCGGCCGGGCTATGCGACGGTGGAGGAGATCGGCCAGAGCCTGGTGACTCCTGGCCTGGGCATGATCATGATGGATCAGTCGATCCACCACACCAAGGTGCTGGGCGATGAGCCGGCCTGGGGCCTCGCGCTGTACGGCTACGCGCTTTCGCGGTTTCCGTCCGTGTCATGGTTCATCCCCGAGTTTTGCAGCGTGCGGACAACGCCCAGCCGGCGCGGCTCGGTGGCTCCGGTCCTGGTCCAGGCCGGGCCGCAGGAATGCTGCGCGACGAGCTTCAAGGTGACGATCGCAAACACTGGCCAGACGATTGACTGCGAGGATGACAGTCCGATCCTGTGCGCCGCGATCGCCGCCGGCATCGACTATCCCTACGCCTGCGCCTCCGGCAACTGCGCGACCTGCATTTCGGAGCTGAAATCGGGCGAGGTGTCGATGCTGCCGTACGGTGACGGAGCACTCAGCCTGGCGCAGCAGCAGGAGGGCAAGATCCTGGCCTGCCGAGCGCAGCCGCAATCGGATGTCGAGATTATGTGGCTGGGCCGGGGACGCCGGTAGAACCTGGGGACGCGCGGCGGGGCATTGGGGACACGACGTCGCTCGCCAAGCCCGCCACCGCCATCAGCCGGATGGTGAGATGCACGACGTCCAATTCCCACCAGTAATGACCGTGTCGCGCTGAGCGCGGGTCGGCGTGGTGGTTGTTGTGCCAGCCCTCGCCGTTCGAGATCAGAGCCACCAACACATTGTTGCGGCTGTCCTCGTCGGTGGCGTAGTTGCGGTAGCCCCAAAGGTGGGTGACCGAATTGATTGACCAGGTGATGTGCCACACCACTACCGTGCGCACGAATACGCCCCAGACCAGCAGGCTGAGGCCAAACTGCGCGGCGTGTGTCCAGTCACCGCCGAGAGCCAGCTCGACGGCCACCCCGACGCCGAAGAAGACCGCCCAATGGGCCATCACGATCCAGCCATAGTTGCGTTCCAGCCACTTCTGAAAGGGATCGCGCAGAATGTCCTTGGCATAGCGCTCGTAGATGCGCAGACGGCCAAGATCGGGATTTTCCACCAGCATCCAGCCGACGTGACCCCAGAAGAAGCTGACCAAGGGGCTGTGCGGATCGGGCTGCCTGTCGGCGTGCTCATGATGGCGGCGATGGATCGCTACCCAGCGGGCAGGCGTGTCTTGCACGCAGCAGACACCGAGGATGGCAAGGATAAGCTCGACCCAACGCGGGCAGGCAAGACCACGATGGGTCAGCAGGCGGTGGTAGTAGAGATTGATGCCGAGGCTGCCGAACACATAGAGTCCGAACGCAGCCACCACGACGCCGGTCCAACTGAACAGCCAGGGGACAAGCGCCAGCAGTGCCACGAGATGATAGAGCCCAATGGTGACGGCGGAGCGCATGACGATGCGGTTTCGGTTCACCCCGGCGGGAAAGGCGAGTGGCGTGGATCGTGGTGCGGATCGGACGGCAATGTGGCTGGAAGCTTGATCCAAGCGGAAGTCTCCTTGGCGTCCCTGTAGGCAGGGACGCATTTCAGCGCTGGGTAGTCGGTTTATCGCAGTATTGCTATCCCGGTCATGCCATGATGCGGTGCAGCCGGCGCAGCGAGAGGCCGAACTGGACCCAGATCGCGCCCTGCACGAGCAGCTCGATCGCGACCAGCGTGCCCAGCAACCAGAACCCCGACCACGGCAGGCTCAGGAACAGCATAATCCCCAGCGCAACGCTGATCAGGCCGCCCAACAGCAGCATCCACCAGCCGCGCACCTCACGATGCCTGAGCGCAATGACGATGCGCAGCACGCCACCGACCAGCAGGGCCATCAACAGGAACAGGGTTATGACGACCGAGCCCTGCAGTGGTTCGCCCATGATCAGGAAGCCGCCGATCAGGTAGAGGATGCCGGCGAACAGGTTGAGCAGGAAAGCGCTCCAGGCTTTATTGGCGAAGGCATGGATGATCTGAAAGGCGCCCCCGATCAGCAGTACCGCACCAATAAAGATTGTGCTGACGACGGTTACGACGACGACATCCCCGAGCGCCAGGACGCCGAGCACGAACAGCAGGACGCCGAGCGCGACGAACCAGCCCCAGCGGCTGGCGGTGTGAGTGTAGCCGAGTCCTCGCGGGGGCTTGTCTATTGCCGTGCCGGACATTGCGGTTTCCTATTGAGCGGGTTGAATCCGGAGGCTTATAGCGGATATTCGCGAGCATGAGGAATGCCGAACAAATGCCGGTGATTTGGCTGAGGCAATTTGGCTGGTTGCTGGGCGTCACGTTGGTGGTCCTCGGCGGTTGCACATCGCCGCTGACCGTCAGGCAACTTGATACGCATGAAGGGTATAACCGGCTCAATCGCAGTGCGCTGTCGGGCGATATTTTAAGCGATCCAACACTTATCACGCTGCGGCGACACGGACTGTTGCCGATGTGGAACAGGGACCCGGTTGGCGCGATTCGGCGGCTGCGCGCGGAGGTCGTCGAGGACCCCCCGCTATGGCCCGAATTATTTGCCTTGGCCGAACTGAGCTACTTTCAGGGCGAGCGAGGCAGGTCGCGCCCGGAGTTCCTGTCGGCGGCGATCTATGCCTATGCCTACCTTTTTCCCAGCGGCACGGGCGATCGTCCCAGCCCTTACGATCAGCGTTTTCGCCAGGCGTGCGATATTTACAATCTGGGACTGACCGCTGCCTTCACGCCACCGGACGGCGGCCCTGTTCAACTGGTTTCGGGACGCCATCAGATCCCGTCCGGATCGATCGATCTTGAAGTGGACCAGGACCAGTTCCGCTGGGCCGGCCGCACTCTGGTATCGTTTCAGCCGACATCGAACCTGGCGGTCGAGGGATTGCAGAACGTCTATCGCACTCCCGGCCTGGGAGCGCCGCTTGCCGCGCTGACGGAAACCGGTTCGGTCTCGTCGAAGGGATTTGAGGTCGCACCCAAGCTGCGCGTTCCCACCAACATGCTGCTGACGATGGAGGCGCCACGGCAGCAACTGTCTGGCTCCGAGCTGCGGGCCAAGCTACTTATCCACACCATCTTTGACGAACTGGACGCGAGGATCGGCAACCGGACCGTGCCGCTGGAATATGACGAGACCGCAGCGCGGGCATTGAGTTTGGTGGAGGCTTCCGCGTGGAAGAACGAATACTGGGGTTTCCTGAACGGCGGGCTGTTTGATCAGTCAAAGGATCAACTCGTTGCGCTGCAGCCACATCAGCGCGGCCGGATGCCGGTGATTCTCGTTCATGGCACCGCCTCCAGTCCTTTCAGGTGGGCCGACATGGTGAACGATCTGCTCGAAGATCCCACGATCCGCGAGAATTTCGAATTCTGGTTCTTCTCCTATGCAACCGGGAGTCCAATTCCATACAGTGCTTTTCAGCTCCGCCACTCCATCGAGGAAGCCGTTCGCCAGCTCGGCGGAACCACGGCCGACCCTGCGCTCGGCCGCATCATCGTGATTGGCCACAGTCAGGGCGGGCTGCTTGCCAAGATGCTGGTGATCGACCCGGGGGATCGGCTGTGGACCGGCATCAGCACGCAACCATTCGGATCGCTAAAGGTGACCGATACATCGCGTGAACTGCTGCGCGAAGCAATATTTCCGGTCCCACTGCCGGACGTGCAGCGGGTGGTGTTCATTGCGACACCGCAGCGGGGCAGTTACGCGGCGGCGTTCTCGCTTAGCCAACTGGTTGGCCGGTTGGTCACTCTGCCGTTGTCTGTTGCGCAGGCAAGCAAGGATGTTTTGACCGGGAACGGGTCTGGCGTCCTGGTCGACCCGTCCCATACGCGGCTCGGGAGTGTCTACGGCATGTCCCCGTCCAGTCGCTTCATCAAGGCGCTCGCAGCGGTGCCTGTGGTTAGCGGTGTGCATGCGCACTCGATTATTCCGGTGCAAACCGACGGCCCGACCGCTGAAGGCAATGACGGCGTGGTTCGTTACTCCAGCGCCCACATCGACGAGGTTGACTCCGAGCTCGTGGTGCGGTCGGGACATTCGACACAATCCAACCCCGCGACGATCGCGGAGGTGCGGCGGATCCTGCTGCTGCAGCTTGCGGCGTCGGGGTCGGTTGTGGCGCCGACGCCCCACTGAATGCACTCACAACGACGGCGCGTCGTGCGGTTCTTCGGCCGGATGGGTATGGGTCTGGCTATGCTGGTAGGCGCGTTGGCGGTCCACCACTCGACGCTGGAGCCGGTCTGGTTCCGGGAGCTGTCCGCGGCGGTGCCAGTTGCGATGGCTGGGTTTGTCGCTTTTGCGAAACCGTTCCGCGTGGTGGTCTGCACATGGATCATTTCGGTGGCAGTGCTTGCCATATGGTATTTGCACGACCGTCCTTCGAACGATCGTGACTGGGAATCTGAGTATGCGATTCTGACCAGGTTCAGCGTGCATGACCGAATCGTTTCGGCGCGGAATGTGCGCAACTTCTCCTATCGGTCGGAAGTTGCGTATACGCCGGCCTGCTACGACGCGGTCTTTTCTCTCGATGACCTGGAGAGCGTCGATTTCATCAGCTCCTATTGGGCAGGAGACGCAATCGCGCACGTGTTCCTGACGTTCGGCTTCCGCGATGGGCGCTACGTCGCCTTCTCGATCGAAACACGGCGTGCGAAGGGTGTCGGATATTCGACGGTGGCCGGGTTATTCCATCACTACGAGTTGTTCTACGTGGTGGCGGACGAGCGGGATCTGATCGGAGTTCGAACCGATATCAGGCGCGAGCAGGTCTATCTGTATCGTCTGCGCCTTACGCCGCAAGCGCGCGTCCGCTACAACTGGCGTGTCCTGCTCAGTGGGCATGCAGCCGAGTATGCTTACTCGCTTGGGCTGCTGGACGACGATCAGCCGTTCGCGGATTTACGGCGGCAGAGTCTGATCGAGCGCGGCCCAGTCGCGAATATCACACCAACCTTTTCGGCAGACATTCGAAATGGACTGCCTCTAGCCCGTTAGCTCCCGCGTCGTGACTATATATCATTGCGAAGCTTTGCCGTTGGCGTAGCTCTGCTGGTACACAGCTTGCCATCGTTCCGTTACGATTGCCCAATAGGTCGGGGGACCGCGTCGCCGTGAGGGAAATTCTTGCGTCACCGTTGCAACCATGGACGCAACGATGATGGCCAGGAGGATCCTCATTCGGACTCCCCCAATCAGTGCACGCTGAACGCCGTTTCCCAGCGCCGATTTCCCAGCGATGGTATATCAGGGATTACACAAGAGCATTGCGTGGTCCGCCAGAGAGCGATTATTGGGCATTGGAGTCGACAGGCGAGGACGACCACATGTTACCACAAGCGGTTGATTTCCGGGCGGAAGCGGCTGAGCTGCACGCTCTGCTCGCTACGTTGCGCGACGGTGACTGGGGGCGGGCGACGCTGTTCAAGGCCTGGACCGTCAATGACATCGTGCAACATCTGCATGAGAGCGACTTGATGGCCGCGGCATCGGTTGCCGGGTCCGAATCATTTTCACTCATGCGGGCCGAGATACAGGCTCTGCGCGATGCCGGCATGACCCGGCTTCAGGCCACGCGGCATCGCCTGGGTCACCTGACGGGAAAATCCCTGCTGGCACGATGGCGCGAACAAATGGAGGAGCTCTGCAACAGTCTCTCGGCAATGCCTCCGGAGACACGGCTGACGTGGTTTGGCCCCGACATGGGCGTCCGCATGTTTGCCACCGCGCGACAGATGGAGACCTGGGCACACGGTCAGGCGATCTACGACCTGGTGGGGGTGGTCCGGTCGCCGACGGACCGGCTGCGCAACATTGCCGAGATCGGCGTGCGCACCTATGGCTGGACCTTCGCCAATCGCTCGCTGCCGCTGCCGGGGCCAGCGCCTTACGTGCGGCTGGCGGCGCCGTCGCGAGTTACCTGGAATTGGAACGATCGCGCGGCGGATAATATCGTGGAGGGCAGCGCACTGGAGTTTTGCCAGGTCGTGACCCAGGTCCGCAACGTCGCCGACACGTCGCTGGCCGTGACGGGGGAGCCGGCTCGCAAGTGGATGAGTCTGGCGCAGTGTTTCGCGGGACCGCCGGAGGATCCACCGAGCGCCGGGACGCGCTTCACCGCCAACCTGGTCCCGTGACGACGGGGTAAGGCGCGGGCGGCTGGACGGAAGCCAGTCGTTACCCCGGTTCGGCGGGAAATTGTTGCAGCCAATGTCGGGCGATCTCGTCACGCCGAGCGAGCCAGACGCTGCCTCGATCCTGCATGTGACGGAGCACGCGGTCGAGCCCGCTGATCCGTCCGGCACGGCCAATCATCCGCAGATGCAGCCCCACCGAGAGCATGCGCGGCGTGTCCGCGCCCTCGGTCCAAAGCTGGTCGAAGGCGTCGATGACATACTCCGCGAAATGTGCCGCGGTGGTAAATCGCTGGCTGCCCTGGTGGAAATGCATATCATTGGTATCGAAACTGTATGGCAGCACCAGATGGCGGTGGTCACCCACCGCAACGAAGAACGGCAGGTCGTCGCTGTACGCGTCGCTGTCGTACAGAAAACCACCGTGTTCGAGCAGCAGGCGACGCGTGTTGACGGAGGGGGCTGAGCGGGTGTGCCAGCCGAGGGGAGCGGTGCCGGTGGCCGCCTCGATCGCGGCGCAGGCCCGGGCGATGGTGTCGCGCTCCTGGGTTTCCTGCATTCCAGCGTGACGCTCCCAACGCCAGCCATGGCACGCAACCTCGTGCCCGCGAGCGACGGCATTTTGCGCCAGCCAGGGCGACCGGGCCACGGCGCGGCCGCAGGCGTTCAGCGTAGAGCGGGCACCGTAAGCGTCGAGCAGGCGCATGATCCGCCAGTAGCCGACGCGGGTGCCATACTCGAAATGGGTGTCCCGGCATGGGTCCGGCACGTCCGGCACCTCGTCCGCGACCTCATAGACGGCCTCGTTGCGCTCGTCGCCATCAGCGATGGAGAGTTCGGCGCCTTCCTCGACGTTGACGACGAAGGAGACCGCCACGCGTGCGCTGCCCGGCCAACGCGGGTCCGGCGGGTTGGCGCCGTAGCCGACAAAATCGCGAGCTGCCTGCATCACACCCCCATCACACGGTCTCAGTCCAGCAATCTATCTCTGAACGGCTGCGCCATCCAGTCGAGCGACCCGGGCGGCGTCGAGGGAGTCTCGCAAGTGTGTGTGCCTACTCGTCTATGCAGACGCGATTATAGACGGCTGTCCGTACGCGGCCGGATTTCACCGCTGTAAGCATAACCTCTATGCCAGAACACCTTATAATCATATGCCGCACAGCGTCCTAATTTGAGTCCCGGTGCGCTGGCCGCGATCCGACCGGCGCAAAAGGAGAATTTGGATGAAACGGACAATTTTGACGGCGCTGACGATTTTGGCTGTTGGTACTGGAGCGGCGCTGGCCCAGGGCAAGCCGCCTGGCACCGATCCCGGAACCGCGCCGCAAGCATTCCCGAACGAGCCTTACCATACAGGAACAGTCTTCTCGGAGATCTTTGGTCATTTGAGAAGCGCGCCAGAGGTGGCAAATAAGACCGCGACGGCACATGATGCGTCCGCCGCTAATGGCGGATAGCCTCATTCTTTCAGCGTCTTAGGATTTCCTTGCAAGGAATCATCGTGGTCGGAGCTCGGGAAACAAAAACCCTGACGACGGCCTCCGAAATTACTCTACCCGGTGCGGCGACGTCCGTGCCGGTGGTAGTGCCACAGATCATTGTCGAAGCGGGCGGGGCAGCCGTCCATTGCTTCCAGCAATTTTTCGCCGCTGGCATCAGCAACCGGAACACAAGGGCGGCGTATCTACACGCTGTCACGCGTTTCTTCTCATGGTGCGATCAGCAAAAGCAGATCCGCCTCGCAGTGATTCAGCCGCGCCACATCAGTGCGTATATCTCGGTTCTCAGCAAGCATGTGCAGAAACCGACGGTGAAGCAGCATCTGGCGGCGATACGTACGTTGCTGGATTTGTTGGTCACTCACCAGGTGATCCAGGAGAATCCGGCCCGAGCGGTAAGCGGTCCGAAACATGTTGCTCGTGGTGGAAGAACCACCGTGCTGGATGTAGGGCAGGCGCACAAATTCCTGGATAACATCGATTCGTCGAGCGTCGTCGGTTTGCGTGACCGGGCGTTGATCAGCGTGATGACTTTCGCGTTCGCTCGAGTTGGTGCGGTCGTTGCGATGTGCGTCGAAGACTATTACCGAGATGGTCAGAAGTGGTGGATTCGCCTGCATGAGAAAAGCGGCAAGCAGCACCGGATAGAGGTGCATCCTGCGCTTAAAGCGTGTCTCGACGCCTATCTGGATGCATCGGGCATCCGCAGTGACAGTGGCGGTCCGCTGTTCCGTTCCGCCATCGGTCGGACCGGCAAGTTGACTGACAAGTCGATGAACCGGATAGACGCTTGGCGTATGATCCAGCGTCGTGCGGCGGATCTCGATGTGGGCGTCCGCGTTGGCTGTCACACGTTCCGGGCGAGTGGCATCACAGCGTATTTGGAATCAGGCGGCACGGTCGAGGATGCTCGGGCGATGGCCGCGCACATCAGCGGGCGCACGACCAAGCTCTACGACCGCGGGGACTTGGCCGCAGCCGACTGAGACCCCCGGTCCGCAGAGCGTCGTGGCCTCTGCGGTCGTCAGGGCTTCCTGTTTGATCTGGTTCGAACGCGCCGGGAGGCGACGGCCCCAATTGCCAGCCGGACGCATCATAGTCCAACTCGTATATCCAATCTGCTCGGCAAGAAACCGACTCCGCAGGCGGCGCTCCGGTTAATCCCGGGGGAGCGATGTAACTAGGAATTTGGGTCAGGATTCCGTCGCTAAAGCTTGAGGCGTCGTCGTAAAGACTGGTTGTTGTCGGCGGAATTTCAATTCCCTGGCTGAGCGCGGCGATGTTGGAACCGAACTGCAGGCAACGTCCGAAACGGCAAAACTTATCGTTGCATTCTAGCCCAAACATGCGCCGGCTTCAGACCATCCCAGAGCAATCACCCTGGACAGATGCGCGGGACAAGCGCCTATGTATAGGCGCGCGCCCATTTAGTTGTAGCACACGACAGAAAAGTTGATTTATGTCCAATGCCGCTGCCGCTTGCGGCCTGACTAGCCACCGCCGCGACCGAATCCTGCCAGCTGTCGAACACCTGAGTGCAGGCTTCATCGAGAACGGCCCGAGGACGAGGCCTGCTCCTCGAGGGCCTGGGTGGCCTGTTCCTAGGATAATGGGATATAAACAGGGGCTTCTGTTGCGAACGGTGAAATAGTGGACCTGGATTCACTTCGCTGCTTTATTCGCGTGGCCGAGACGGGGTCATTTTCTTCCGCCGCACGCGAGCGACGCGTCAGTCAATCCGCCGTGACCCGTCAGATCGCGCGGCTGGAGCAGCATTTCAAAGCCCGCCTGTTTCATCGCACCACCCGTCGCCTCAGCCTGACCGACGACGGGCAGAGCTTACTGACCCACGCTCGACATTTGGTCGATGTCGCTGATGAGATGGAGGCAGCACTCGGCCGCCAGAGCAGCTCGCCCACCGGTTTGGTTCGGCTTGGGACGTCGATCGCGGGCGGGTTGGTCTTGGCGCCTCGCCTGCCCCACCTGCTCGAACGCTATCCCGGGTTGCAGGTGGAGCTGGTCATGCGCGACCAGTTCAGCGACATGGTGGAGGACCGGCTGGATCTTGAGTGGCGCGCTGGTGAAATTGCCGATGCGTCGCTGGTGGCACGCCGGGTCGGTGAACTGGGACGGGCCGTGGTCGCTTCTCCGGTTTATCTCGAGCGATACAGTGTGCCGGCTGTTCCCAGTGACTTGGCGACGCATGCCTGCCTGATCCACAGCTCGATGCCTGATCCAGAAACATGGCGTTTCACCGGCACGAATGGTCCGTTGCATGTTCGGGTCAATGGGGCATTGATTGCCAATGACAGCGTGGCGATACTTCGGGCCGCTCGCGCCGGCCACGGCATCGCACTGCTGCCGGAGGTCGCCGTTGTGGATGACCTGCACGCCGGTCGCCTGTGCCGGCTGCTGATCGACTATCCATCTCAGACGTTGCCGGTGTACATCGTCTACCCATCGCGGCGTAACCTCGCTCCGCGAACGCGGGTCGTCATGGATTTCGTGATTGAGCAGGCCCGCGAGATCCAGGCGTTACTCTCGGCTGGCGCGGACGTGCTCACCTGAGACCGGCGTCAGGCCCGTGTCCGTGGGATTGACGGGGGAGCGTCGGCGATGTTGCGGATGGCTATCAGGGGCATCGTAATAATCGCCGCTGTCGCGCTCCATGGCATGGCTCGCAGCCGCGACGCATAGGCAACGCCGTCCAACGACGCTTCGCGGATCATTCGATCCGTTTGCAATAAGAACGATGGCTAACCGCGGGCATCGCGGCGGTATGCTGTACTCCTAAGGTTCGGGCGTACGTATTGAGCTACCGCTGCGCTGAAGGAACATTCTGTGAGTACAATCACACCTTGTAGCGGAAGCGGCATATTTATGTTGCTAACGAATTCGAGGCGTCTGAGAATGGCTGACGAAGACCCAGGTCAACTTGGCACCCTCAGCTACAGGAGGCGGACATTGCTGCTCCGTAAGGTGATGATGTTTCGGGCTATTCGAAAGTCCGGAACCTCGCAGGAGGCATTGTCCCGGACGATGCCTCGACACACGCTCCTATCCGTGTGCACCGCGGTTCTGTGGCTGATCAGTTTCGCGGCGCTCGCCCAGGCACCGCCCGCCGCGCCGCCGCCAGACCAGAGTTCGATCGGCATGTTGCAGCAGGCGCTCGATAACGCCAACAAGGCGCTGCAGGGTATCAAGAAATCAACGGCGACCTCGCAAGACGGCGTCAGGGATCAGGTTGCTACACTGGACGAATCCTTGACCGAGGCTCGCAGCCTGGAACTACGACTTGCCAGCGGTGACGAATTGCGCAGCCGCGCCACCTCCCGGCTGCTTTGGCTCACCGGCGTGTTTATACTACTCGGAAGTGCGGCCCTGGTCATTCTGGCCATCATGGTGCAGCGCAAATACTGGGGTAGCAGCCCCGACAGCGACTCAAACTGGCGCATGTATCTGATGCAACTGCCGCTCGGGGCGCCCGAGGGGTCAGTCCGCGCCCTGGTGTCGATGTACGTGATCGTGTTCGGATTTCTGGTCCTGGTGATGCAAAATCAGCTCGGTCTTTCCAACGTCGACGCCATCGCTGGTTTTGTTGGTATCGTTATCACGTTTTACTTCACCTCCCGTACAAACGATCAAGCCACGAAGGCCGTCAACAGCGCTGTCGATGCGGCCAACAAGGCAACGACACAGGCCCAGACGATCGCGACCGAGACGCAACGGACGGTCGTGGATGCGGCGCAGCGAGCGGCAGTCAGTGCACAGAGTGCGGCGCAAAGCGCAGCCCAGCCGACGGCACCCCTGCCCGCCCCGGACGGGGCGCCGAGCGGTGGGGTGACGGAGGCGCAGAGCCGCTTGCAGGGCGTGAAGAGCGACCTGCAGACCGGTATGCTGGCCTTGAACGCACTCAGCAGCCTGGGCGTCGGGTCAGGCATCATTTCGGGTGCGCAAGACATCACCAAGACGGCAGCGGGCTTGCTCGACGCCATCGATCCATTGCTGAGCGGCAGCCCCGATCCCGCCAAACTGGCTGACGTCGTCGGCGCCGCGCAGGACGTGCTCGGGAAACTTGAAAACGCCGGCCTCCCCGGCGCGCTCGGTGATGCAGTCGCGGGCCTTGGCGGAACACTCGGGGCGCTGAGCCCTCTGCTGGCAGGCGTCGCCGGTGGCCCAGCGGGCATTGTCACCGGCCTCGTAATGACCGGGGTGAAGCTGCTGCAGCAGAAAGAGAAGTTCGACGCATGGAAGAATGCCCTGCTGCGCGCACCGCTCACTCGTGAGCTGATGCCCGCGACAGTGGACGGTACTGCCGCGCTGGCCGCGCTCGATCCTTCGGTGGCGCCGCTGATGGCAAGCCGCGTCGGTACGCCGGTACCGGCCCAGGGGTGGGCAACAGACCTCATGCGCAAGGTATTGGAAGCAGATGCAGCCGGGGACCCGCTTCCAGCGGCGACCATAGCCGCCAAGCTGTTTGCCGCGGGCGAGCCACTGGGCTTGCACGACAAGTTTCAATCGGCCGAAGAGCTTGCCGAAGCGATTACGGAGTATCGCAGCGGCATCGTGTTCGCCAATGCCCGCGCCCAACTTACAGGTAGCAGCATCGACGTTCCGGCGGTGGGCGATCAGCCCGCACAGACACTCGATGTTGGGGATCTGCTGACGAATGCAATGAAGCTCTGCGCCGATCCACGGGCTGCCGCCGAGATCGAAAGGCTCGTCTATATCGTCGAGGCACTGGGCAAACTGGGTCTCGGCCCGGATCGGTTGCTGAGATTCGTTATGTCGGCGCTGGGCAAGGGCATCAGTCTCTCGACGCTCGGGCGGCAGCAGACGGACCAGCGCCAATGAGACGGGTCGCCCGCCTGCCATGGCTCATACTTGGCATTGCTCTCGCGGGGTGCGGTCATCCGAACAGCGCCGACCTCACTCAGTTGCAGAAGTTCCAATCGAGCGACGACCGTACCATCGCGGCCGCAACGATTACCTGCGACGCGGTCGATGGCGTCTGCAGCCGCCTTTACCTGTATCAGGGGGCGGCCTGCGAGAAGCTGAGCGACCAAGGTGGTGCGCCGATGCGATCCTGCGCGGTGCATGCGTTCCGTGAAGCTGTGGCGCTGCTGCCGGCGAACGCACCGAGCCAGGACCGGCTGGATGCGACGCGTGGCCTGGCGAATGCGCTGAAGGTCACACGGGACAACGCCATGACGCAGGCCGACGGGGAGCAGGCTTCGGCTGAGCTGGGCAAGCTTCTTCCCGGGCTGGCCTCAATTCCCGGCGGCGCACCGTACGCCGGGTATTTCGGCGCTGATGCATCGGTCAACCACGTGCTGGCAACTGGAGCCACAGGGCCTGAGGCCTGTGCCACGCTCCGCTCGGCCGAGGCTTCCCTGCCCGCGGGGTCCGTGCCGCCTGATCTTGGGTCACGCGTATCGTCGTTGCGTCAAATCATCGATCAAAGATTGCGGAGTTGCAAATAATGGCTGGTCTAGTCCGGCAGCTCTTGCTGATGTCGCCTATGATGCGCGGCGACGACGTGCTGATGCTGCAGAAACGACTGCAGAGCCTCGATCCACGTCTCCAGGCGGACGGTCTGTTCGGCGAGGAATGCCGCAGCGCCGTTCTGGCGTTTCAGCAAAGCGCTGGTTTGCACGCTGATGGCACGGTGGGCCCGGCGACCTGGGACAAGCTGTTCCCGACCGATGGCGGACCGGCGGTTGCCATGCCCGATCTAGGCATGAACGCCGTACTAAGCAAGGACGCGTTGAACGCACTGAGGATGCCACATAGTCGTTACTCGGATAGCTGTCTGTGGCAACTCACGCCCGAGGGCCTCAGCGTACGGAATCGAGATCACAGCTCACCCGGGTTCGAGCCGGCGCAACAGGAAGTGGCACTTGCCTCGCAGGTGCTGGGGAATTTCCTGCAACCTTTGGCATCGGTCCTGTCGAAGCCTCAATCCAACGTTCCGATCGAGCTGATCGTTGCCTGCATCTGCACCGAAAGCAGCGGCAATCCGAGGGCGTTGCGCCTCGAGCCGGGCTGCGACACGAGCGATTTCGACCGCACACCGACCCGCGCCTCGACCGGCCTGATGCAGACCCTGGTCAGCACCGCGCGCTCGGCGCTCAACGAGCCGGCGCTCACCGGGGAGGATCTCATGTCGCCGGAGAAATCCATCCAGGCCGGAGCGACCTACATTTTCATCCAAGCGCGCGGGACATTGTTTGATCCGCCATTGGTGGCTGCCGCTTATAACGCGGGCGGCATCTACTATGAAGGCACGCCGGTCAATCGTTGGCGGCTGCGGCAATATCCGATTGGCACGCCCAACCACGTCGACCGTTTCACGCGTTACCTCAACGGCGCGTTCAAGGCGCTTGGGGAGGTCACCTTGCCGGACTCTGTGCCGAGTTTGAAACGTCTTCTGGCTGTGTAAGCCGACGTTGCGCGGGGTGAGCGTCGCGTTGGTTTGCACGGCTGATTCGCCGCGGCGCGCATTCCTCCCGTGGGCCGCGCACAGATCGCACTTGAGCGCCACGGAGTGACACCGGCCTTCGCCGGGACGACACGTTGGATTAAGTTAATCGGAACCGACGCGGGACGCGGACGGGGTTTGCGCCCTGAGACGCCCGACCGCGCTGTCGTGTTCGGCGTAGCTGCGGGAAAAAACGTGACCGCCGGTGCCGTCGGCGACGAAGAACAGATCGTCACTGTTCGCCGGATGCGTCACGGCGCGCAGGCTCTCGACGCCCGGGGAGCAGATCGGTTCTGGCGGCAAGCCGACGTTGCGGTAGGTGTTGAAGGGATCATCCCGTTCCAGTTCGGCGCGCGTCAGAGGGTGATCCAGCACGCCGGCGCCGCCGCTCGCCGAGTACACCACGGTAGGGTCGGCCTGTAGTTTCATGCCGCGCCGCAGCCGGTTCAGGTAGACCGCCGCCACATGGGGACGCTCGTCTGGCTTGGCGGTCTCGCGCTCCACGATGCTGGCGAGGATCAGCGCCTCGCGCGGAGAGACAAGCTTCAGGCCAGGCGCGCGGTCCGCCCAGACCCTGGCGAGTTCCTTGTCCATCGCCGCCGTCGCCCGGACGACGAACGCGGCGCGGTCCGTGCCGTATTCGTAGGCATAGGTTTGCGGCAGCAGACTGCCTTCCTGTATCGCGTGCACCTCGCCGGTCATCGCCTCGGCATGGGCCAGCACCCCCAGGATCTGACGCGCCGTGAGACCTTCGGCGATGGTGACCAAGTGCTCGACCGGCTTGGCGGACCGCAGGATCGCCAGAACCTGATTGATCGACGCATGCGCGGGAACAGCGAATTCGGCGGCGTGCAGGGTGCCCTCGGACCGGGTCAGCCAGACCGCGGCGCGAAAGACGATCTTCTCCCGGATCACGCCCTCGGTCGCCAAGGTGTCCGCAAGTTCGGCGGTGGAGCCATGTGGCACGACGATCGTGCGCGCTTCGTCCAACGGTCCGGGCACCCGCATCGCCGTCGTCACCCACCAGAGGCACGACGCCACGCCGATCACCGAAGCGAGCCCGAGCACCGCCACGGCGAGCGCCCCGCGTAGCCAAGCCGATCTCAAACGGTAAGCCTCGCGTGCTGGTGCAAGATCAGGCAGCGGCGCGGAAGATGACCGAGGCGTTGGTGCCGCCGAAGCCAAAGCTGTTCGACAGCGCAACCCTGATCCTGCGTTCCTGCGCCGTATTCGCCACCCGGTCGATCAGGCTGGCTCGGCTGGGATGATCCAGATTGAGTGTCGGTGGCGCAACACTGTCGCGAATCGCCAGAATGGAGAAAATCGCCTCGATCGCGCCCGCCGCGCCCAGCAGATGTCCGGTG
Organism: uncultured Alphaproteobacteria bacterium; assembly: GCA_963758415.1. Lineage (GTDB taxonomy): Bacteria > Pseudomonadota > Alphaproteobacteria > Acetobacterales > Acetobacteraceae > Rhodopila. Next base: position 313,002 of record CAVWVL010000007.1, read on the forward strand.
GCCGACTTGGTGGACGACATCGCCAGGCCGCGCGCGTGATCGCCGAACAGCCGTTCCACCGCCTCCAACTCGAGGTCGTCGCCGAGTGGCGTCGAGGTGCCGTGCGCATTCACGTAGCCGATGTCTTGCGGCAGGACAGAGCCGTTCTTCATCGCCGCGCGCATGGAACGGTAGGCGCCGTCGTGGCCTTCGGCCGGGGCGGTGATGTGGAAGGCGTCGCCGGACATGCCGTACCCTGACACTTCGGCGTAGATGTTCGCGCCGCGCTGTCGGGCGTGTTCGTATTCCTCCAGCACCACGCAACCTGCCCCCTCACCCATCACGAAGCCATCGCGATCGCGGTCCCAAGGACGTGACGCGGCGGCGGGACGGTCGTTGAAGCCGGTCGACAGGGCGCGTGAGGCGCAGAAGCCCGCGATGCCGATCTTGCAAACCGTGGCCTCGGAGCCGCCGGCCAGCATCAGGTCGGCGTCGCCCAGGCCGATCAGCCGGGAGGCGTCTCCGATCGCGTGGACCCCAGTGGCGCAGGCGGTCACAACGGAGTGATTGGGGCCCTTGAAGCCATATTTGATCGACAGATGGCCTGACGCGAGATTGCTGAGCGCGGACGGGATGAAGAAGGGGGACAGACGCCGAGCCTTGCCCTGATGAATGAGAATGGAGGCGTCGTAGATGGTTTCGAGGCCGCCGATACCCGAGCCGATCATCACACCGGTGGCGCAGCGATCGTCCTCGGTCTCAGGAACCCAGCCGGAGTCCTCGACTGCCTGGCTGCCGGCGACCATCGCCAGATGGATGAAGCGATCCATCTTCTTCTGGTCCTTGATCGGCACCCATTCATTGATGTCCAGCCCGCCGGTGTCATGCCTGCCGGCAGGTACCTGACCGGCGACCTTGCATGGCAGATCACTGGTGTCGAATGACTGGATCGCGCCGATTCCCGACTCGCCATTGATCAGCCGGCGCCAGACGTGCTCCACGCCCACGCCCAGGGGACAGGCGATGCCCATGCCCGTCACCACCACACGTCGCATTGCCGCGGGCCCTTTCACGCTGGTCAACGGGAAGGTCTTACTTACCCTGCTTCTCGATGTAGTCGATCGCGTCCTTCACGGTGGCGATCTTTTCCGCCGCGTCTTCGGGAATCTCGACGTTGAACGCTTCCTCGAACGCCATCACCAGCTCGACCGTGTCGAGGCTGTCGGCGCCCAGATCGTCGATGAAAGACGCTTCCGGGGTGACCTTCGACTCTTCCACGCCCAGATGTTCCACGACGATCTGCTTGATCTTATCAGCAACCTCGCTCATCGGCTCCGGTACTCCTGAATTATTGTGTTTCGCTAGGTTTTATTCTTGTCACCGGCCAGCCACCCTGGCCGCCGGCAGCCTTGTCCCGGTCCATCCAGCGGGGCCGCGCGTTTGATAATGTCACGTTTTGCATAGTGCCCGGGCGCTTAGCATGGTTTCGCGACAACGGGAAAGGTCGGCAGCCAATCGGTTTGTCCCTCAAAGCATGACCATCCCGCCATTCACATGGATTGTGGCGCCGGTAACCCACCCGGCTTCGTCCGAGGCCAGATAGACCACTGCCGCGGCGATGTCGTCAGGCTGGCCCATCCGCCGCAGCGGAATCGCCTCGGTCAGCTTGATCTTTTGCGCCTCCGCCAGTTTTTCAGTCATCGCGGTCGCGACAAACCCCGGCGCCACGACGTTCACGGTAACCCCTCGGGAGGCTACTTCCTGCGCCAGAGCCTTGCTCATTCCGACGAGGCCCGCCTTGGCGGCCGCATAGTTTGCCTGACCGGGATTGCCGGTGGCGCCAACGATAGACGAGATATTGATGATCCGGCCGGCTCGGCGGCGCACCATGCCCCGCAACGCGCCGCGCGCCAGACGGAACGGCGCCGAGAGGTCGACGTCCAGCACTGCCTGCCAGTTCTCATCCGACATCCGGAGTGCCAGCATATCGCGGGTCAAGCCGGCGTTGTTGACCAGGATATGCAGCGGGCCGACGGCGGCTTCGACCGTCTCGATCAGTGTTTCGGCGGCGGACAGGTCGCTGAGATCGGCCGGACAGACGTGCGCGTGCTCGCCAAGCTCCACGGCCAGCGCGCCCAGCGCGTCGCGGCGCGTGCCCGAGAGCGCGACGATGGCGCCTTGCCGATGCAGGGCGCGGGCGATCGCCGCCCCGATGCCTCCTGAGGCGCCGGTGACGAGAGCGGCCTTGCCGTCCAGTCGGAACATTGCCGCCTCCTTGATTTCAGAGACTTTTCAACGCCATCTCGATATCCGCCGGCGTTCCGGCGGCCAATCCGGACGCGTCCGGCGCGATGCGCTTGATCAGCCCCGTCAAAACCTTGCCGGCACCGAGTTCGATGAAGCTGTCAACACCCATCGCGGTCATCGCCTCGACGCATTCCCGCCAGCGGACCGTAGCGGTAACCTGTTGCACCAGTAGATCGCGGATGCGCACCGGATCGTATTCGCGAGCGGCGGAGACATTGGCGACCAGCGGCACTGTCGGTTCGGTTAGCGTCGTGCTCCCCAGTGCCTCGTCCATCACCTCCGCCGCGGGAGCCATGAGCGAGCAGTGGAACGGCGCGGAGACCGGCAGCAGCAGCGCCCGTTTGACGCCCTTTTCCTTGGCGATCTCGATGGCGCGCTCGATCGCGGTGCGATGACCGGAGATCACCACCTGGCCGCCGCCGTTGTCATTGGCGAGCTGCACCACCTCGGTCCGGGCAGGCTGGTTCGGGCTCGTTCGCGGCACCGGAGCGGCCTCGGCGCAGATCGCCCGGGCCAGATCCAGGTCGGCGCCAAGCAAGGCGGCCATGGCTCCGAGGCCGGCCGGAACCGCTTTCTGCATCGCCTGGCCACGCAACTTCAGCAGGCGTGCCGCGGCCGGGATGGTGAACGTGCCGGCGGCGGCCAGGGCGGTGTATTCGCCGAGGGAGTGACCGGCGACGACCAGTGCCCGCTGCCGCAGTTTCAGGTGACCTTCCACCTCAAGGACCCTCAGCACAGCGATCGAATGCGCCAGCAGCGCCGGCTGGGCATTCTCAGTCAGCGTAAGTTCCTCGCCGGGACCCTCGAACATCAGCTTGGACAGCTTCTGGTTAAGGCTGTCGTCGACCTCCTGGAAGATTTCACGCGCCGCGGTGAAGGCCGCCGCCAGGTCGCGACCCATGCCGACGCCTTGACTGCCCTGCCCGGGGAAAATGAATGCGTGAACCGGCATCGAACGGATTCTTTCCAGGACGGCGGGTGACGAACAGGCTGTAGATCAGGCGCGGGGGCGTAGCGGTGGGTAGCGGGACTGTCAAGGAAGGCGCGGGCCTTGTTCCCCGATGGGGTTCGGGGTCAAATGCCCCGCGATCAAGTATCCGAGACCTCCCGCGCCCTCCGAGATGCACGAAACCATCCGCCACGCCGAGCCGGTCTGCGGTGACAAGGTCCGGTCGGGCCATGTGCGGTGCCGGCAACCTCCGATCGGGGCCGTTCGTGCCTGCTGGACAGATCGCGCAATCGCGGAGTTCACCGAGTGCTCGGAGTTCGCGGAGAAGAGGTTTCGCTCCTATTGCGAACTCTGTTGGTTGAACCAGACCCAGGCCGCCGCACTGTGGTTGCCGCCGGCATGGCGGTTTGGCGAGGCCACCGGTGCGTTAACGATTCATAGACTTCAGCACGGAGAAAGTGCGGAGAGCACGGTGCCCACGGAGGAAGCGTTATGCTTCTTGCGAGAGCATTGACCGATCGGGTGATCGGGTTGGCGATCGAAGTGCGCCGACATACCGGCCCCGGACTGCTGGAATCCTGTTCCGAGAATTGGCAGACGCAGGTATTGCCTTTGCCCGGCAGGTCACAATTCCCTTCTGCTCCGTGATAACCGTGTTCTCCGCCTTTCCTCCGTCCTGAAAAAACTTGGCCGCGGTTCGCGCCGGCCGTGGCGGGGGGTTGCCCGGCCAAGGCAGGCTGCACCAACAGCTTTCGCCACAAGAGCGATAGGTTTGGACGAAACGGCGGAGAGCGTTGTTCAGTAGGGCGATGTTCAACACGAGGCGACGCCGCACCGCGGCTGGCCGATGTTACGTGACTTGCTGTGCCAAGCTCCAGCCAGGCCGCGAAAGTGTTCCTGCCCGGCAAAATGAGAACGGCTGCGGGCTTTGTTAGCGTACCGCAGGGGAGCCTTGCTTCGCGGATGAGCGACCTTGATCCATGACGACTACGCCGCTAGCGTTCCACCGGTGTGGCGAGGGACAATCCTGTCAAGGTGGCGTTCAACCCGATTGCGCTCGTGAAGCAACTGATGGACCGTCCCGAACCCCTAGCCGGAGCGGTTTGCAGCGATCGGGGCCCGTTCGAACTCGTTTTGCCCGAGCGACCTGTCACGCCGCTGGTGTTCACCTCCTCGCATTCGGGCCGATCCTATAGCGGCGAATTCCTGTCGGGCGTCCGGTTGTGCTCCCTTGGCCTGCGCCGCAGCGAGGACAGCTTCGTCGACGAGCTGTTCAGCGCGGCCCCTGACCACGGAGCGCCGCTATTAGCGGCGAACTTTCCGCGGGCGTTCTGCGATGCCAACCGAGAGCCATGGGAGCTCGATCCGGCCATGTTCGCCGATCCGCTTCCGGCCTGGGTGAATACGACCAGTGCGAGGGTCAGCGCGGGGCTGGGCACCATCGCCAGGGTCGTGGCGTCCGGAGAACCGATCTACAGCGGAAAGCTTCCGTTCACCGAGGCCGAAAGGCGAATACAGACGTATTGGCGTCCCTATCACGATGCCTTGGCACGCCTAGTCAACGACGCCAAGGCTCGGTTCGGCTTCTGCTGGCTGATCGACTGCCACTCGATGCCGACCGGCGGGCCGGGGGAACGATCGGTCGATTTCGTTCTGGGCGATCTTTACGGCGCGGCCTGTGCGCCGCGCGCCACGCGGTTCGTTGAGTCGTTCCTGTCGGCCAGGGGCTACGCGGTGCGGCGAAACGACCCGTTCGCGGGCGGGTTCGTGACCGCTCATTACGGCCGGCCGGCGGAGGACGTCCACGTGCTTCAGGTCGAGATCGCGCGCCGGCTGTATATGGACGAATCGCGCTTTGAGCGAACGATCGGGTTTCGGGTCGTGCGGCAGCAAATCAGCGAACTGATTGCCGCAATAAGCGAAGAGGCCGGGCAACTGATGACGTGATTTGAGTCTCACGGATGCGCCAGGACTTCGCGCGGGCGGGCGGAGTCGAGACCGGCATGCCTGCTTCCGAACGTATTTCGAGCTCAGATGAGGCGGGCGGCCACCGTTTGTCGCTCGACCGTGCTACAATCAGGCCGGCGGACCATTCGCCCGACGCCCACTCGTGAGGGTCTGATTCGTGCTCGACGGTTTCGTTTCCTGGTGGGTGGCTCGGATGACCGAGCTGCTTCCCCGCTTCCTGACGGGTTCGGCGAGCCGAGCGCGAAACGGCATAGTCGTTGTGGCCAATACCTCGGGAGACATAACGATCTGGCTGCGGCGGAAAGGCCGCGAGGAGGCTTTGACCGAAGGCGTGGCGGCGCGGATGGCGTCCAGGAAAGAGGTGTTGCTTCGTCCGCCGGCTGAGGTAGTGCTGGAAAAGCTGCACGTGGTGCCGGCGGCGTCGCGCCGTGAGCTCGACCAGATGTTGCGCCATGAGCTAGCCCGTATTTCGCCGTTTCCGGCCGAGGCGCTGTTCTGGGACTGGCGCGGCCGCGTCAGCCGAGCGGACAAGACGCGTAGTCAGATCGCCCTGACGATGGTGCCGAGGGTGGCAGTCGCGGGCGTGCTGGAGAGGCTCGCCGCGGTGGGCATCCAGCCGCGCTTCCTGGAGGTGGGTCCGCTGGATCGGCCTCGACTGCTGCCGATCGCGGACGTCGCTCAGCAGCGCACCGAAGGCCAAGTGGTCCGTGGCCTGGCATGGGCCAGCCTCGGTCTGGCGGGCGCGGTCCTGATCCTGCCATTTTGCCTGCAAGCGCTGGCGCTGCGCGTCACCGACAATGCCATCGAGGAACTGCGCCCAGCCGTGGCACAGGCGGAGGAACTGCGCCGAGGCATCACCGCCGACGGCGCTGGTCGCGAGGTCCTGGCGCAGGAGATGCACCGGACGGGCGATGTGCTTCAGGTGCTGGCAACAATCACTCGGATTCTGCCGGACGACACGTATCTCACCGACTTCGCGCTCCGCAGTCTGCATCTGACGATCGGCGGGCGGTCGGCATCGGCGCCGCGGCTGATCACTGGCCTGTCGGGCGACCCGGCCATCCGCAACGCGGCGTTCGCGGCTCCGGTCACGCGCGTCGAGGGGGCAACCTCCGACGTGTTTTCGATCCAGGGGGAGATCGTGCCATGACGGCGCAGTCGTGGCTGGTCGGGCGCCGAGGGCAGTCGCTGGCGGTTGGCGTTACGGTGCTGGCCGCGTTGCTGCTGTGGCTGGGCATCGTTGATCCACTGTGGTCTTGGTACGGCGACAGGAACGAGTTGCTGGCGCAACGGCAAGCCTTGCTGCAACGTATGCAGGCTCTGGCCGCAAGCCTGCCGACGCTGCGAGCGGCGTCAGCCGACAAGCGGGGCGAAGGGGTGGAGGCGGCGACAAGCTTGCTGGCGGGCGCGACCGATTCGGTGGCGGCGGCGGACCTGCAGGAGCGGGTGCAGAAGATGGCCACTGCCGCAGGGGCCAGCCTGACGGCGGTGGAGACGCTGCCGGCGGAGACGACCGCGGGACGTTGGCACAAGGTTTCGCTGCGGATCAGCCTGACCACGTCCTGGCCAGTGCTGGTGGAGCTGATGCGTTCGCTCGAGCAGTCACCGACCCGGATCCTGATCGACGACGTGCATTTCCATAGTGCGGTGGGGGTGGCGCGCCCGACCTCGGCGCCGATCCAGGCCTCCATGGTGCTCTGCGGCTTCCGTCCGGTGGACCCGAGGCCGGGAACATGATCGGGAGCCGGTTTGCCCGCCTGATCGCGCTGCTGTTCGTGTTGGTCGGACTGGGTGGCGGGATCGTCTACGAGGCTCGGGATTGGCCCACCACGCCGATCGTGCCGACCACCCTGGCGACGACCGCTGGAGGGTCGCCGATCAAGGCTGGGTCACCGTCATCAGGTCAGGCAGCGGGCCCAGCGGGTGTGGCGGGGCTGCAAAACGGGCGGAACGCATGGCGTGACGAGATTTTGTCGCGGCCGCTGTTCAGCCCGGGCCGGCGGCCAGCGGTGGTGGCGGCTCAGAGCATAAGCGGGCTGTCCCGGCTGACCGGGATCATCCACACCGGTACTCGCAAGGTGGCGATCTTCGCGGCACCCTCTGGCGGAGCTCCGATCATCGTGGAGGAGGGAGCCCGTGTCGGGGCTTATGAGGTGCGGCAGATTGCTGACACCAACGTCACCATCGCGGGGCCCGAGGGCGTGACGGTGATCCGACCGATCTTCGATGCAACTCCACCACCGGCCAAGGCGAAGCCTGCGCCGGGTTCGGTGGCGCCGGCGGCCGGGCGCGCCGCGCAGGTGGGGAAGCCCTGAAAGCGGGGGGCGCCTGATTGACCCGCAGTGCATGCCCGGACACCATCAATGTCCTTCGTTACCCTAGTCGTGTCATCACCGGACCAAGGCCGGTGATGACACGAATGAAGGGTCCGAGGCCCGTGATGTCGGGGGTGAGAAGTCAGATATTTCCGGCGATCCAGTCCTTGAGCTTGCTCTTGGGCAGCGCGCCAACCTGAGTCGCCGCTGGCTTGCCGTCCTTGAACAGGATCAGCGTGGGAATGCCACGGACGGCGAACTGGTTGGGCGACATCGGATTGTTGTCGATGTCGACCTTGGCAACCGTCAGCTTGCCGGCGAACTCCCCGGCCAGCTCGTTCAGGGCGGGTCCGATCATCTTGCAGGGCCCGCACCACTCTGCCCAGAAATCCACCAGCACCGGGCCGTTCTTGCTTGCCTCCACCACGTCGGTGGCAAAGCTTTTGTCGGTCACCGGGATCGTGTTCTCGCTCATGTGTCCGCCTCGTGAAATCAGTTCACCGCAAAGTGGTGCCGCATACGTGACCGGTCAAGTTTCGTCTGTTGAATGACCTGGGGCATGCCGATCGAGCAATGCGTCCGGCAATAGCGCGACCTGAGCCTGGTGGGTCCAGATGAGGGCACAGCGGACGGGACGATCGGGGAAAACGCCGCGCAGCACCGCGCGGTAGGACGCCATCTGCCGCAGATACATCACCGGGGTGTCAGTCACGGTGACCGGCGGCCGGCGGTTGGTCTTGAAGTCGGCGACCAGCACGTGGTCCGGTAGCACCGCCAGCCGGTCGACAAGCCCGCCGATCACCATATCACCGATCACGCCGGTCAGCGGCACCTCGGCTCTGCTGGCAGGACCGAACAACGGCGCCAGGTCGGGATGCGACATGACGGCCGAGACCTCCGTCGCGACACGCTCCGCCTCGCCGTCCGACAGTCCGCAAGCCGGTCGCCGCAGATAGCGCAGCGCGGCATCCCAACGCTCGGCAGCAGGGATCGCAGGCAGATGCTGGAGCAGCGCATGGATCAACCGACCATGGCGGAAGCGGTGGTCAGAGCCCCTCCGGTCGGCCAGCGGCGAATTCGCGGCTGGAACCGAGCCAAGCTCCACACCCTCGGGCCGGCTTGGCGCGAGTGGCACCGGCCGGGGCGGTTCGGGCGGCGGCGGAACTGGCTGCCAGTCGGGAGCCGAGCCGATCCAGTCCGGCAAGGCGGCAGGTGATGATGCGGGCGCCGCGGCGGGCGAGGACGTGGCCTTTACCTGCTGTGGCGAGGCAAACCGCACAACCTCACCCGACCACGCGGCGAAAGCTTCGCGCTGAGCGGGCAACGCCTGGAAACCGCGGGACACCATGTTGTACCAGCAATTGTCCTTGGGCGCGTGGCGCGTCTGCCAGCCGCAAATCAACAGACGGTCCTCGGCGCGGGTCAGAGCGACATACAGCAGGCGATTGTGTTCCTCGATCTGTTCGTCGCGATCGGCGCCGCGCAGGCGGTCCAGCGCCTCGCAACGGAACTCTTTACGCGGCGACCATAAGGGCACGTCGCGGCCGGTGGCGGGGTCGTTCATCCAGATCAGCCCGCCGATGTCCTTCGGCAGCGCGGTGGTGTCCGGGATAATCACCAGCGGCGCCTGTAATCCCTTGGCACCGTGCACTGTCATGATCCGTACCAGGCCGCCCTGAGCCTCCGGCTCCCGCTTCACCTCGGCGCCGGATCGTCGCAACCAGTGCAGAAATCCCTGCAAGGAGGGTGGATGCAGGCCGGCATAGGCCTGCGCGGCGTTGAGCAGTTCGTCGATTGGCTCCGCCACCTCAGGCCCCAGCCGCGCCAGCAACCGCGCTCGCCCGCCGAGGACACCCAGCGCTTCGGCGAATAGAGCGAAGGGCGTCACGTAATCGACCCGGGCAAGCAGGCGGGCGAAAAAATCAGCCGCTCGGCGCCAGGAAGGGTGCTCGCCGGCGCGATCCCGCAGGCGGTCCCACAGCGAGGCGGAGCGTCCCGGCGCGAGATCCATCAGTTCGTCGTCGGTCAGCCCGCCGAGCGGACTTGTCAACAGGCAGGCGAACGTCAGATCATCGGTGGGCAGCAGCAGAGCGTCGGCCAGCGCCATGAGGTCCTGCACCGCAGGCTGCTCGGTCAGTATCATCCGGTCCAACCCGGCCACCGGCACTTCCCGGACCTTCAGTGCTCGGACCAGGGCCACCGCGAACTCGTCGCGACGGCGCACCAGCACCAGCACGTCGCCGGGGGCAAGCGGCCGTCCCCTGCTCTCCAGCATGACCGAGCCGTTGGTCTGGGCTGCGATCCAATCCGCCAGCGTGTCGGCCAGCAACTGCCTGGCGGAGGTCTGCGACTGGTTCTGCCCGGGAATGGTCCAGGGTGAGTGCGGCGGCGGGTCCGACACTGGCGCCAGCGGCCAGAGTTCCACCTGCCCGGCATGTCCCGCCCGGTCGGCGTAGTGGGTCAGAGTTTCTCCCGCCGCGACCACGCCTGGCGCGGCCAAAGGATCGGCGAACACCGCATCCACCAGTGCCAGCACGGGGGCGGTGGAGCGGAACGACACGTCCAGTTCGGCATCTTTCCAGCGTTGGCCGGCATTCAGCACGCGGCGCTTGAGCAGGTCGTGCGAGCGGTCGAATTCCGCCGTATCGGCGCCCTGGAAGGAGTAGATGGATTGCTTGCGATCACCCACGGCGAACACCGTGCGGTTGTCCCGCGAGCCGGCACCGGCGAAGAATTCCTCGCTGAGCGCATGGGCGATGCGCCATTGCTGCGGGGCGGTGTCCTGCACCTCATCGAGCAGCAGATGGTCAAGGCCACCGTCCAGCTTGTACAGCACCCAGGCGGCGCCGGGGTCGACCAGCAAAGCACGGGTGCGATCGATCAGATCGCCATAGTCGAGCAGTCCAGCCGCGTCCTTGCGCTGGGCATAGCCGTGGCTGACCGGGCCGGCGAGAGTCATGAGGGCACTCGACACAGTCGCGAGCTGGAGCGCTCGCCTAGTGTCCTCAACCGCGATGATGCGCGTGGCCTCTTCCTGGTAGCGAGCCAGGAGCCGCGGGTGGCTGGCGTTCAGCGCCTTGCTCACCAGCGCCGTGTCGCCGCGCGGCAGGCCCGCCGCGGTCAGGAAACAATCGCGCCAATTGGACCAATGGTCTTGACGTTTTTCCGGCCCCTGACCGAGCCAATCGAGGATCGCGGCCGCGCGCGTCACCACCTTATCGGCCGCCTTGGGACTGTTCAGGACAAACCGCGCCGCATCGCGCAGCGCCCCCTCGCCCATCCAGGTCACGGCGCTGGCCAATATCGCGGCATCGGTCGGTGCCGTCACGCCGAGCGCCCGGCGCTGCGCGCGTTCCAGGTCCTCGCCGAGCTGCAACGCGTACTGCAAGCGTTCGCGGTCGAGCTGCAAGGTTTTGACGTGTCCGCCGAACTGATCCGCCGTGGTGAGGCCGGCCAGCAATTGGACCGCCCGCAGCATCTCTGTAGAACCTGAGTCGGCGAGCACGTCTTCACGCGCCTCGGTCATTGCATCGTCGGCGTCGCGTTCGTCGACCAGTTGGAAGTGCGGCGAGATGGCCGCCTCCAGGGGGAAGCGGCGCAAGAGCGACTGGCTGAACGCGTGGATTGTGCCGATGCGCATGCCGCCCGGCAGGTCCAGCACTTTGGCAAACAGCGCCCGGGCGGCGTGGCAGGCGGCCTCGGTCGGCTCCACCTCGAGGTCCCGCAGTGTCCTGGCCAGATCGGCTGCCGGCATGGTGACCCAAAGGCCGAGGGTCTTTTGCAGCCGCAACGACATCTCCGCCGCCGCGGCCTTGGTGAATGTCAGGCACTGGATGCGCTCGGGACGGGTGCCGGCCAGCATCAGCCGAAGCAGACGATCGGTCAGCAGCTTGGTCTTGCCGGAGCCAGCGGAGGCAGCGACGAACGCCGAAATTGTCGGATCGGAGGCGGCGAGCTGTTCCCGGTTGGCGCGGGTCCGGGCGTTCTCACTCATCGCCGTCCGCCACGGCGGACCACTCGGCGACCCGCGCGAGTTGTCCATAGTCCGAAAATCGCGGTGCCAGGCCTGGGTGCGGCCGCGAGAGGTAGGGCTGCTCGGGGGAGTCGAACTGGTCGATCAACCGGCACAGGTTGTCTCGGGCGGCGCGAACGGCGTCCCGCATGTTCGCGGCACTTTTCTCGAACAGCTTCAGAGCGTCGCCGGGAACCAGACCGCCCGACAGGTGCCAGTAGATCAGTTCGCCGGTGACCCCGGCGATTTCGGTGCCGAATCCGCCGTCCGCCGCCATCGCCGCCTCGAGCAGAAGCTGAGGCGCCAGCCCCTGTTCAACCTGTTTCTGGCTGGGAGGAGTGCCGGTCTTGTAGTCCAGGATGGACACGTCGCCCTCCGCATAGCTCTCGATCCGGTCGGCCCGGCCGGTCAAACGGAAGCGGCCACCCGGGCGCGGAAGCTCGATTTCTCCTCTCACCTCGGTCGCAATCGCCATCGGCTGCCGCACGAGGCGCCGCTCGATTTCGGTCCGCGCGACCCAGTCGGCGATTCGCTCCAGGCGAGGCGCCCACCACGCCTGGAGAGCATGCCGCAGGTCGGCATCGGCGAGCGCCATGGTCATAGCGCGCCGCAGCGCGATGACGGCGTCGGGGGGCCAGACGGGACCGACGTCGCGCAGGAAGCGGTGCAGCCCCTCATGCACCAGCAGGCCGTAATCCGCAGCGTCGGTGGCCTCATCGAGCGGGCGCAGCGCTCTCAATTTCAGGATGTGCCTGGCGTGAACAGCGTAGGGGTCGCGCAACCAGGTCTCGATTTCCGTCACGCTGAGCCGCCGCGGCCGCAGGGAAACCGGGGGACAGGGGCGGGGCGGCTTCACGGGCGTCGGCTGGCCGGCTGGCATGTCGAGCCACCGGGCCCAGGAGGAGGCGGGATGTTGCGGTATCGCCTGATCGCGGCCGGCCAGGAACATGTCCAGCCTGGTCAGCCAGCGAGCCGGTACGGCCGGGGCATTGTCGCGGCGCATCGGGCAGGACAGCACCACGCGCGACGCTGAACAGCAGGCGGCGACGAAGTCATGCGCCGCCTCGCCGACTTCGATTTCCGGCGCTGGCAGACCGACACGGGTGCGCATCGGTCGGGACAACCAGGGTCCGGGTTCTGGCGCAGGTGGCCAGACGGTCTCCGCCAAGCCGCCGAGCACCAATAGGTCGGCGGTTTGGAGGCGGGCTTCGAGCAGGCCCCAGATGAAGATGCGGGGATGTTCCGTGCCGGTGCGGCCGCGCAGGGCACGGCGGCTGCGCACCACGGCGCCTTCGAGCACAGCATCCAGCAGCCCCGGAAGCACGCGCCGGCGCAGATCCGGCAGCACGCCGAGAGCGTCCTGCACCGAGGTGAGGCGTTCGGCAAGGGCGTCGCCTTCCTCAGCCGCCCATAGCCGCGCCGGTCCGGTCTGGTCGGCTGTTTCGGCCAGGCGTTCGGCGGCGTCGATCAGGGCGGCCATGGCGGTCTCGGCGTCGATCTCCATCGCCGCGTCGATCCGCAGCACCGGTTCGAGACAGGATTCGATCCGTGAAAGAAACACGGCGCTTGGCAACTCCGGGCCGGCCGCCCTGGCCACCGCGCGCCGCAGATTGCCGAGGCCGGGGGAAGGTCGCGGGCCGCGCAGGCAGAGCGTCTCGAGGTTCCGTGCGGCCGAGCGGCATGAAGCGGGGGTCATGCCGGCGGCGGTGAGGGGATGCTTCAGAAGTGCCAGCAGGGGCACCGGCGCCAGGTCCTCGGCGACCGCGCGAACCAGCAGACGAAGCAAGACCGCCGGGGGGGTGTCGGCCAGCGGCTCCCCAGCACTGTCGTCGGCGACGACGCCGAAACGCAGCAGCGCTGCGGCCACCCGGCCCGCGAGATCGCGATCGGGTGTCACCAGCGCGGCTCGCACGCCCGGGGTCTCCAGCGCGTCCCGTAGCACCAGCGCGATGGCATCGGCCTCACGCAACTGGTCAGGTGCGGTCAGGCGCGCCAGTCCATTCAGCGGCACGGGGGTCCGGTCCATCCAGGCGTGCAAGGCGGAGGCCGGCAACAAAGCTTGCGATAACAGCGGAAAACGGGTGGGCGGGAAAGTCGTTGCCAGATCGAGTGGCCAGGGCCGGACGTCGCCGCGCGTCGCGTCCAAATCGGTCAGCAGGCGGGCGAGGCCGGCCTGGGCGTGTGAGGCCTCCAGGTCCCGCCAAGCGGTCTCCGGCATCTCCAGGTCCAGTTGCGGCAGCACGACCAGACCAGTCGGCAGTCGAGAAACCACGCGCAGCAGGCGGGCGACGGTTGGTATGCCGCCGGTGGTGCCGGCGATCCACACCGGATAGCCCGGCGGCTTTGCGTGCCAGGAAGCGGCCTGAGCGTCGAGCAGCGCGACCTGACGGGCGGCCGGATTCATCACACCGTTTTCGGCGAGCCATTCTGGCCACGCCCCGGTGACGATGTGCAGGAACTTCAGAAGTCTTGGACCAATGTGCCGCGAAGTCCGGGTCCGCCGCGTCCGGCAGGCGCTCGGCCAGATCGATGCCAGCGCGCTCCGCCTCATCCATCAGGGCGGCCAAGTCTCGCGCCAGCATCCAGGCGCGGTCGGCCGACCTGGGGGCGCCACCATCCCCCTTCATTGCCAGGATCAAAGCGGCCAACGCGGCCAGGCGCCGCATCGGATCCACCGCCGGCGGCAGATCGAGAGCGCCGTCCAGCGTCAGGGGCGCCTCATCCAGCGCGCCCAGCGCGGTAATCCGAGGCAACAACAGTGGCCGGCCGTTGGACACGCGCAGAAATGATTCGGCCAGAGCCCGGGCGGCGCGACGGGTGGGCAGGAGGATCAGCCCGTGGCTGATGGCAAGTGGATCGTCACATTCATGCGGTGTGAGGTCACTGGTTAGACCACTCGCGGTGGTGTTGCCTCCGGCGAGCCAGAATGTCGCCAACGCTTCGAGGAAAGGCACATGCGGCGGTATGCTGAAAAGATTTAGCGCCGCGGCCATCGCGCGTCGCCGGTCACCCGCGCCTCCAGAATCTGTTCGGCTTCCTGCAAATCCGGTGGGGTGGAGAGATGAAACCAAACGCCATCGTGCACCACGGCCCGCAGCCGACCGGCCTGCAACGCTCGATCCCAGACGCGGTTCATGCTGAAGGCGCCCTCGGGGGTGTCATCCAGCAGTTTGGGATGAATCAACTGCACGCCGGCGTAGATGTAAGGAACCACCTCCCGCTCGCCGCGCCGTCGTGGCGTGCCCCACTTATCCAGGGCGAAATCGCCAAATCCGACCTCGGCATGGACATGTGAGGTGCGATGCACCAGCAACACGCCGTCAACATCGTCGGTGAACGCCAGGCGTAAGCGGCGCAGGGCCGAGATCGGGCCGTTCAGCCAGAACGCGTCGCCATTGACGACGAAAAATGGCGAAGCGCCCAGCACTGGCAGCGCGGAGCGGACCGCGCCCCCGGTATCCAGCAGGGCCGCTTCCCGCAGCAGCACCGTCCGCGGATTGCCCGCCCGGCTCCCCAGGAACGCGGCGACGGCGTCGGCTTTCCAGTGGGCATTGACCGCGACGACCTCCACGCCCTCGGCGGCCAGGTGGTCAAGCGCGTGATCAAGCAGTGGACGCGACCCCAGCTTCAGCAACGGTTTGGCCGTGGTATCGGTGAGAGGCCGCATGCGAGTGCCGCGGCCGGCGGCCAGAACCATCGCGGTACGAGGGGAAACGATGGTCATGGTCCGATCCTCAGGGCGCGACGTTAGCAGGTTGGCACATTCGGCCGGTGGCAAGGTCGGGCGGGTTGCCGCGCTGATCGACGGGTAGCCAACGGTCCAAGGCCGCCGCAAGAGGTGCCGCCGCCGGTTCACGCAAGGCTTCGTTTAGCAGCCGCCATGTCCGCGGCCCATGGACGAGGTACTGCGGTCGCCCGTCTCGTAGTGCAAGCCTGACCCACTGGCAGGCAACGCGAAGATGGCGTTGTGCCGCGCAGGCGGCGAGGGCGGCTCGGAAAGCGGCAGGATCGAGGTCGGGCCGCGCGGCGAGGTAGCGGCGGATGGCGCGGTGTTGCAGGTCGAGGGGGATGTCGCGGCGGGCGTCCTGCACCAGCGACACGAGATCATAGGCGGGGTGTCCGAGCGCGGCGCTCTGGAAGTCGAGAATGCCGATACGCGCCGGGCCGGTGCGGTCTGGCAGCCACAGCAAATTACCCGCAAAGAAGTCCCTGTGAACGAAGCCGGACGGGCCGGCGGCGACGGGTTCCAGCATCGCATCCAGTGCCTGCTCCACATCGCGGCGGGCAGCGGCAGGCGCTGGGGCACCGAAGCGGGGGGGCCACCACCAGTCGAACAGAGTGCTCGCCGCGGTGCGCGCCATCGTGAGGGCGTCCCAAGGCGGCAGGTCCACGGGCGGAGCAGCGCGATGCATGATCACCAGCGCATCGACCGCGGCGTCCAGCAACGCATCGGCCGGGAGGTGATGTCGATCCAACAGAACAGAAAGCAGATCGTCGCCCAGGTCCTCCTCCAGCACCAGGCCGTCGACCACGTCCGCGGCGATGATCGACGGGACGGACAGGCCGAGGCCCTGCAGATGCGCGGCGATGCGCAAGAACGGCCGCACATCCTCGGGCGGCGGAGCATCCATCAGGACGGCGGGGGGTTCCGAGCGCAGGCGCAGATAGCGGCGGAAGCTGGCGTCCTGGGCAAGCGGTTCGGCGGCGGCCGTTGAATACCCGGCGGCGGCCAGAAACGAGGCGATCCGGTCGCCGCGGGTCATGCGACGCGATCAATCCTGTCGGGCCAGCCGGTCAGTGTCGCCACCCGCGCGTCGCCGTCGTTGAGATCGAGGGCGATGGTCAGGGCGTCGTCTGGGCGTAGCTGACCCAGCCGGTCGGGCCATTCCACCAGGACGATGCTATCGCGCGCCTCGTCCCAGTCCAGTTCCCTCAGCGCCGCGGGACCGTCCAGCCGCCACAGGTCATAGTGGAAGATGGTGCCGACCGGTGTGTCGTAGGCCTGAACCAGGGTGAAGGAAGGGCTGGGCACATCGAGCGCCGGATCATCCGCGGCCGCGCGCAAGAATGCCCGTGCCAGCGCGGTCTTGCCGGCGCCCAATGGTCCTTCCAGCAGCAGGCTGTCGCCGGGCCGAACCAGCATGGCGAGGCGCCGAGCGAGGGCCTCGGTGGAAGGCAGGTCCGGCAGCGTGAGGGCTCGGGATGAAGCCGCTGGCATGGTCGCAGTTTGCGCCTGCAAAGGAGTTGCGCACAATGGAAAGTCGCTAGCTGGGGGTCACCGCGGCGTGACGGGGCACGGGGGACCGGCCAGCCAATGGGAAAGTCTCGTTTGTGCGCGGTCAGCCGCATGCTACAGGACTGCGCTACACCCAAATCCTGGAAAGCCCATGAACCAGCAGATTGCGGCCTCGAGCGGGCAGCGCTTTTTCTCCGCTCCGTTGGCCGAGACCGACCCCGAGCTCGCCGCCGCCATCCGGGCCGAGTTCGACCGGCAGCAGGACGGCATCGAGCTCATTGCTTCTGAGAACATTGTTTCGGCCGCGGTGCTTGAAGCGCAAGGCTCGGTGCTGACGAACAAGTATGCCGAGGGTTACCCCGGGCGGCGCTACTATGGCGGCTGCGTCTACGTGGACGTGGCGGAAACCCTGGCGATCGAGCGCGCCAAGACGCTGTTCAACTGTGCGTTCGCCAATGTGCAGCCGCATTCCGGTGCACAGGCCAACCAGGCCGTGTTCCTGGCACTGCTGCGGCCGGGCGACACGGTGCTGGGTATGAGCCTGGCCGCGGGCGGTCACCTGACCCACGGCGCGGCGCCCAATCTGTCGGGCAAGTGGTTCCATGCGGTGCAATACGGGGTGCGCCGCGAGGACGGCATTCTGGACTATGACGAACTCGAGCGGCTGGCGCGATCGGAAAAGCCAAAACTGATTATCGCAGGCGGATCGGCCTACCCGCGGTTTATCGATTTCCCGCGTATTCGGCGCGTGGCGGACGAAGTCGGCGCGCATTTCATGGTGGACATGGCGCATTTCGCGGGCCTGGTGGCGGCCGATCTGTTTCCCACGCCGCTGCCGCACGCGCACGTGGTGACCACGACGACGCACAAGACCTTGCGCGGCCCTCGCGGCGGCATGATCCTGTCCAATGACCTGGAACTGGGCAAGAAAATCAACTCCGCGGTGTTTCCGGGTCTGCAGGGCGGCCCGCTGATGCATGTGATCGCCGGCAAGGCCGCCGCGTTTGGTGAGGCTTTGCGGCCGGAATTCCGGCTGTATCAGAAGGCTGTGCAGGACAACGCGCGGGTGCTGGCGGAGACCTTGAAGCAGCATGGTCTGGACATCGTCAGTGGCGGCACCGACAGCCATCTGATGCTGGTTGATCTGCGGCCGAAACGGGTCACTGGCAAGGCGGCCGAAGCCAGCCTGGAACGTGCCGGGATGACGGCGAACAAGAACGCCATACCGTTCGATCCGGAAAAGCCGGCGATTACGTCCGGCGTTCGTCTGGGGTCTCCCGCCGCAACCACAAGGGGTTTCGGCAGCGAGGAATTCCGTCAGGTTGGAGTGATGATAAACGAGGTTCTGGAGGGGATCGGGCGGTCCAATGACGGCACCAACGAGACCGTGGAAAATGCGGTCAGGATGCGGGTGAAGGAGCTCTGCGCCCACTTTCCGCTTTATCGGCGGTAGCCCGGGATGCGCTGCCCGTTCTGCGGGTTCGACGACACCCAGGTGAAGGACAGCCGCCCGACCGAGGACAACGGAGCGATCCGGCGGCGGCGGTTCTGCGGCAATTGTGGGCAGCGGTTCACCACCATCGAGCGGGTCCAGTTGCGCGAACTGACGGTGGTGAAGACTGATGGGCGCAGGGTGCCGTTCGACCGCGACAAACTGGCCCGGTCGATCCGTATCGCGCTGCGCAAGCGGCCGATACAGGAGGAGCGCATCGAACGTATCGTCAACTCCGTGGTGCGCCAGCTCGAGGCGTCGGGCGACAGTGACATCCCCAGCAAGCAGATCGGCGAGCTGGTGATGGACACGCTGAAGGAGCTCGACAAGGTCGCCTATGTCCGTTTCGCCAGCGTCTACCGGAATTTCCGCGAGGCCAAGGATTTCGAGGACTTCGTCGGCGGCCTGACGACGGGGACGGAGGACTAGAAGTGCGAGGCTGGTTCGGACCCCGCGCTGTCCGATCAAGCAGGGCGTTCCCCTGAGACCGGCGCCGAGCGGCATCGACCTGGGTCATATGCGCGCGGGGCTGGCGATGGCTCGCCGTGGCCTCGGGACCACCTGGCCCAACCCATCCGTCGGCTGCGTCGTCGTGCGCGACGGCCGGGTGGTCGGGCGCGGCGTCACCTCACCCGGCGGCCGGCCGCATGCCGAACCGGCTGCGCTGGCGATGGCCGGCGAGCAGGCCAGGGGCGCCACGGCGTATGTCACACTGGAACCGTGCTGCCATTGGGGGCGCTCGCCACCCTGCACCGACGCGTTGATCGAGGCTGGGATTGCCCGGGTGGTGATCGGCACCCGCGATCCTGATCCGCGTGTCGACGGCCAGGGTGTCGATAAGCTCAGGACCGCCGGCATTGTGGTCGATGAGGGCCTGCTGGAGGACGAATGCCGGGAAACCCTTGCGGGCTTCATCCAGCGCGTCACTTCCGGGCGCCCGTTGGTGACACTGAAGCTGGCCACCACGCTGGACGGTCGGATCGCCACCAGTGGCGGGGAGAGCCAATGGATTACCGGCACACCTGCCCGGCGCCTGGCGCATGCCTTGCGTGGGCGCAACGACGCGGTGATGGTCGGCGTCGGCACTGTGCTGGCGGACAATCCGGAGCTGACCTGCCGGATCCCGGGGTTCCGCTCCACGCCGGTGGTCAGGATCGTCGCCGACAGTCATCTGCGGACGCCTCTGACCTCTCGCCTGGCCGCGACCGCGGCCGAAATTCCTACCTGGTTCCTGATCCGCCCCGGCACCGATCCGGCCCGCCACGATGCGTTCAGCAAATTTGGCGCGAGCCTGATCAGCGTGCCGGGTGCCGCCGCCGGGGTTGATCTGGCGACCGGCCTCCAGGAGCTTGGGCGCGCTGGCCTGACCCGCCTGCTGGTCGAGGGCGGAGGCCAGATCGCCGCCGCCCTGCTGCGCGCCGACCTGGTCGACCGAATTGCCTGGTTCCACGCCCCGGCTATCATGGGCGGCGATGGCTGGCCGGGTGTGCAGGCATTTGGCGTCGACAAGCTTGACCTGATGCCGCGTTTCCGGCGCCATTGTCATTTTCCGATCGGTGACGACATGTTCAGCGAATACACGAGGCGAGGCCCATGTTCACCGGCATCATAACCGCCCTCGGCCGGGTCAGCGCCGTCAGACCGATCGGCTCCGGTCGCGATATGCGTCTGGTCATCGATACCCCGGCGGCGTTCCTGGCTGACCCGCCGGTGGCGCTGGGCGCCTCCATCGCCTGTTCGGGCTGCTGTCTGACCGCCGTCGAACTAGGCGTGGACTGGTTCGCGGTCGACGCCTCGGCCGAAACCCTGGGGCACACCAAGCTGGGCACCTGGCAGGCGGGTTCGAGGGTGAACCTGGAACGCTCGCTGCGCATGGGCGACGAACTGGGTGGCCATCTGGTTTCCGGGCACGCCGACGGCGTCGGCCACGCGGTCTCCGCCTCGCCGGAAAATGGCTCGGTGCGGTGGATTTTTCGAGTGCCCCCAGACCTCGCGCGCTTCATCGCCGCCAAGGGCAGCGTCGCGGTGGATGGCATATCGTTGACTGTGAACGAGGTGCGGGGCGATACCTTCGGCGTGAACATCATTCCGCACACCGCTGCGGTCACCAGCTTTGGCGACATGCAGCCTGGGGACGCGGTGAACATCGAGATCGATATGCTGGCCCGGTATGTCGCGCGGCTGTCCGAATCATCAACGGCGCAAGCCGCACCGGAGACGGCGTGATGGAGAACCTCATGCAAGACTTCGTCACGACGGAACTGTCCAAATATCTATCCTCGGCCGAGGATCTGATCGAGGAAGCCCGCAACGGCCGCATGTTCATCCTGGTGGACGACGAAGACCGTGAGAACGAAGGCGATCTGGTGGTCCCGGCGCAGTTCGCTACGCCCGATGCGATCAACTTCATGGCCCGCCACGCGCGCGGCCTGATCTGTCTGGCGATGACCCGCCAGCGGGTTGAGACCTTGGGGCTGCCGCTGATGAGCCGGCAGAACGGCACGCGTCACCAGACCGCGTTCACCGTCTCGATCGAGGCGCGGGAGGGTGTGACGACGGGCATTTCCGCCGCCGACCGCGCCAGGACCATCGCGGTGGCGATCAATCCGGACAGCACTCGCGACGACATCACCACGCCCGGCCATGTCTTTCCGCTGGTGGCGCGCGAAGGCGGCACACTGGTGCGGGCGGGACATACCGAGGCCTCGGTCGATATCGCGCGCAAGGCGGGACTCAACCCGTCCGCGGTGATCTGCGAGATCATGAACGAGGACGGCACCATGGCGCGGCTGCCGGACCTGGTTGCCTTCGCGCAGAAGCATAACCTGAAGCTGGGCACCATCGCCGACCTGATCGCCAATCGCCGGCTGACCGAGCGGCTGGTGCGCCGGGTCGAGGAAGGTACCTATCAGCATCCCGCCGGTGGCGACTGGCGCGCCGTGGTGTATGCCAACACCGTCGAGTACCAGGAGCATCTGGCGCTGATCAAAGGCGACGTCAGCGGACCCGAACCGGTGATGGTGCGGATGCATGCGGTCGACCTGCTGGATGACATGACCGGGGCGCCGCACTGGATTTCCGTGCACAACTCGATGCACATGATCGGCAACGCTGGCCGGGGCATTGTCGTGTTCATCCGCGAGCATCGCTCCACCGCATTGGCCGAACGGGTGCGGCTGCTGGCAGCGGGCACCGTAAGGCCGACGCGGGAGCTGCGGGATTACGGCATCGGGGCGCAGATTCTGCTCGACCTGGGCGTGCGCAACATGGTGCTGCTGACCAATCACCACCGTACGGTGATCGGGCTCGAGGGCTATGGGCTGAACATCGTCGAGCAGCGGCCGATCCCAAACGTCATCGGCGTGGACTACGAAGGGTGAGCACCCAGGACGCCGAACTGCCCAGCGCCCCCCGGGTCGCGGGTCCGCCGCCGCATCTGCTGATCGTGCGTGCACCCTATTACCGCGAGGTGGTGGACGGACTGACCAGCGGCGCGCTGCGCATCCTGCGGGAGGCCGGTGGGTCGGCGGAAGTGCTGGACGTCGCCGGCGCTTATGAACTGCCGCAGGTGATCCGCATCGCCATGCGCGGCAGCAAGCGGTTCGACGGTTTCGTGGCGCTGGGCTGCATCGTCCGCGGCGAGACAGACCACTACGACTTCATCTGCAAGGCGACGATGGACGGCATCATGAACGTCGCGCTGCAGTTCGGCATCGCAGTTGGTACGGGCTTGCTGACCTGCGACACGGTGGCGCAAGCCGAGGCCCGGTCGGGTCAGGACGGCCACAACA
Source organism: uncultured Alphaproteobacteria bacterium (assembly GCA_963758415.1). Lineage (GTDB taxonomy): Bacteria > Pseudomonadota > Alphaproteobacteria > Acetobacterales > Acetobacteraceae > Rhodopila. The sequence continues at coordinate 335,051 of CAVWVL010000007.1, forward strand.
AAGGCGCCGAGGCGGCCGCGGCGGCATTGCTCCAGATCAACGCGGCCCGCACCCTCGGCGCGGTCTGATGCCTCGCCCTCCGAAAGCCCGGGCGCGCACCGCGTCCCGGGTCGCTGCCGTGCAGGCACTGTTCCAGACCGAGCAAGCCGGCGACAACGCGGAAACCGTGATCGATCAGTTCATCAAGCACCGTCTCGGCGAACTGCCCGAGATTGCGGCCTTGCGCGGCGGTGAGTCGGCGGGTGGCGGATTTGTCGTCGGAGGCTTCGAGGATGGACGCATCCCGGATGCCGAGGTGCCGCTGTTCGCCCGCGTGGTTCGTGGCGTGGTGGTGCGGCAGGATGCGATCGATGCCATGCTGACCGAGGCCCTGCCGGCCGAGTGGCCACTGAAGCGGATTGACCCGGTGTTGCGCGCCCTGCTGCGCGCGGGCGCCGCGGAACTTCAGATGCCCGACGGGCCACCCGCCAAGGTTGTCATCAACGAGTATCTGGATGTTGCGCGAGGCTTCTTTGCCGGCGCGGAATCCGGCATGGCCAACGCCGTACTAGACCGCCTCGCTCGGCTGTTGCGCCCCACGGAATTCTGAGGGCGGGATGCTCCGCTGCCTCTGGTTTGCCGATGGGAACAGGTCGGCGCTAACCTTCCGATCGGACCGACGCAAAAATCCGGCCGGAGGAAATGATGGACTTCGAACAAATCACCTACGAGATCCAGGGCACGACTGGAATTCTGACCCTGAACCGCCCGGAACGCCGCAACGCCCTGAGTGGCAAGCTGCTGCGCGAGTTGAACGCCGCGCTGCTGGAGGCAGACGAGCACAACGCGGTTCATTGCGTTATCTTGCGCGGCGCGGGGCCACATTTCTGTGCCGGTGCGGACCTGAACGAATACTCCAGCGGACGCGGGCCGGAGTACCGCGGCCGGCAGGAGATCGACGACGACATCTGGCGCCTGGAGCAAGGCCAGCGGCTGCGCGTGCAGATTTTCGACATGCACAAGCCGGTCATTGCGCAGGTGCACGGGACGTGTATCGGGATCGGCACCGAACTCGCGTGGTTCTGTGACCTGGTGATCGTGGCCGACGACGCTCGTATCGGTTTTCCGCCAGTGCGGGACCTCGGCACGCCGCCGGGCTCGATGTGGCTTTATCATTGCGGACCGCAATGGGCGAAACGATTGCTGCTGACCGGCGACAGTCTGACCGGCACGGACGCCGCCGAGGTGGGTCTGGCGCTAAAGGCCTATCCGGCGGACCAGCTTGCAGCCGAGGTGATGCGGCTGGCGGATCGCATGGGCCTGGTCGATCCACATCTGCTCTCGGCCAATAAGCAAATCGTCAATCTGGGTCTGGAACTCATGGGCGCGCGGACGGTCCAGCGGATCGGCGCGGAAATCGATGCCCGCGGTCATCTGGCCCCGAAGGCGCGCGCCTTCCGGGAGACGATGCGTGAGCACGGCGTGAAGCATGCTTTCCAGAAGCGCGATGCGGCATTCGGCAGCGGCTACGCGGCGGTGCGTGGGCGTGACCCGGATTGACGTTCCAGCGTTGCGCAGATCCGGCGTTGTAGCAGGGCCTGGCGCGTCGTTGCGGGTAGTGCACCGAATTGTTAGCCTCGGCAGGTCTTCTTCTGTCGAGGTCAAGGCGCCCGCATGAGCGCACCATTTCTCGCCTGCATGGCCGCCGCCGCGGCTTTCTATCATCTGCCACCCCGCGTCCTGCCCTCGATTCAGGCGGTGGAAGGGGGACGCGTTGGGCTGATGCAGATGAACAGCAACGATACCGCCGATCTCGGTCTGATGCAGGTGAACACGATTTGGATCCAGCCGCTCGCCCGGTACGCCCACATGGCCCCGATCGCGGTGTTCGACCGCCTGAAGAATGATTCCTGTTTCAACATCGCCGCGGCGGCCGCGATCATGCGGTACTATCTGGCGCAGGCGCACGGCAACCTGATGGTTGCGATTGGCTACTATCATTCACACAGTCCGAAGTTGAGTTCTGAATACCAGCAGAAGGTGATCGCTGCGGCCGTCGCCATGTTTGCTCGGCGCGAGGAGATGCGACCCGGTGCGACGAGGCGGGCGGATCGCTAGGACGCGATCGCGCGGTCCGCGTATTTGGGATGTCACGTGAACGCAATTTGCCGCGCTCGTTGCGACTGCTATCTACCAGGCTCTCAACCAGCGGGACGATTTATGTCTACAGGTTCGCGGCGTGACGACGGCGGCTTTACCCTGCTCGAAATCCTTGTGGTCATCGCTATTCTGGGCCTGCTGATCGGCCTGGTGGCGCCGGCCGCGCTGCGACAGCTTGGGGGCGCCAGGGTCTCGGTCGCCAAGCAGTCAGTCGAACGGCTTGGGTCAGTTCTCGACATGTACAAACTGGATGTCGGCAGTTACCCGACCAGCGACCAAGGCCTGCGCGCGCTGGTGGAGCAGCCGGCCAGCGTTTCGACCTGGAACGGACCGTACGTAAAGGGCAACGTTCCCGTCGATCCCTGGAATCGGCCGTACAGCTACGCAAATCCTTCAAGCCGAGCGGGACATGATTACGATCTGTGCTCGCTGGGACCGAATGGATCAGGTGGCAGCGACCTGATCTGCAACCCATAGAGGTTGCAACCCCAGCAATAGATGCGGCCTTCCAAGGCGCCCGAGCCTGTGCTTGTCTGCTGGCGCAACGGAAGGACGGTTTGGATGGCACGATCGGCCGCTGACAAATGGCTCGACACTTCCATCGCGGCGACACGCGGTGTCGGCTGGGCCGCCAAGCCCAAGCTGCACGAACTGACCGAGGCGGTTCAAGGCAAGTTCCACTATACGATTGGTCCGTACTCTCAGCCGGTGCTTCAGGTCGCACCTGGCGACCGCATCCGTATCGAAACCCGCGACGCCTTCGAGGGCGCGATCCGTACCGAGCGCGACAAACCGACCGAGCGGCTGCGCATGCCGTTCGTCAATCCACAGAACGGTCCGATCATGGTCAACGGCGCCGAACCGGGCGACACTATCGCTGTGCATATCGAGAGCATGCTGCCGCGCGGTGAGAATCCACGAGGCACCTGCTGCATGATCCCGCATTTCGGTGCGCTGACCGGAACCTCGCTGACTGCGATGCTGAACCCCGCGTTGCCCGAATTGACGCGCAAGATACACGTCGACGAGAAGCAGGTGCGGTGGAGTGATCGTGTGACGCTGCCTTACAGTCCGCATATCGGCACGTTGAGCACTTCGCCTGAGATCGACAGCATCAACTCGCTCACGCCCGACAGCCATGGCGGCAACATGGATCTGCCGGACATGGGGCCGGGCAGCATCACTTACCTTCCGGTGCGGACCGAGGGGGCGCGGCTGTTCATCGGCGACGCCCACGCCTGTCAGGGTGACGGTGAGGTCTGTGGGACCGCCGTCGAATACGCTTCGACCACGACCATTCGCGTTGATCTCATCAAGGGCTGGGCACTGGAATGGCCACGTCTGGAGCGCGAGGATTTCATCATGACGATCGGCAGCGCCCGGCCTCTGGAGGATGCGGCGCGCATCGCCTACCGCGAACTCGTGCTGTGGATGGAGGCTGAATACGGGTTCGACCGCTGGGACGCCTACATGATGCTCAGCCAGTGCGGCCGCGTCCGGCTCGGCAATTTTGTCGATCCAAAATACACCGTGGGCGCCGGCATCCTGAAGAAGTATCTGGCGCCGACAGGCTGAAACGAAATAGCGGGGACATCATCATGGATCTGGGGCTGGCAGGGTTGAAGGCCGTCGTCACCGGCGGGACCAGGGGAATCGGTCGAGCGGTGGCGGATCATTTCGCGAGGGAGGGGACTGACGTTGCGATTTGCGCACGTAATGCCGGCGAAGTCACCGAGGCGGTTGCCGCGCTGCGCGCGACCGGGGTGAAGGCAACCGGCCGCGCTGTCGATGTCGCCGATGGTCCTGCCTTGACGCAGTGGATCCAGGATGCGGCCGGCGAACTCGGTGGGCTGGATATCGTGGTCGCCAACGTCTCGGCGCTGGCCATCGGCCAGGATGACGCGTCGTGGAAGGCCGAGTTCGATACGGACATGATGGGCACGGTCCGCGCCGTGAACGCGGCCATGCCGTTCCTGGAGAAATCATCCGCGGCGGCAATCGTCGTGATCGCCTCGGTCTCCGGCCGGGAGGTGGATTTCGCGGCTGGCCCGTATGGCGTGTTCAAGGCGGCGCTGATCCATTACGCGAAGGGTTTGTCGTATCAGCTTGCCGGCAAGGGTATTCGGGTCAACGCACTGTCTCCGGGTAATACGTATTTCCCCGGTGGGGTCTGGGAAAAAATCGAACAGGGCAATCCAGATCTGTTCAAGCAGGCGATGTCGCTCAATCCGACGGGCAGGATGGGCAGGCCCGAGGAGATGGCGCGCGGGGTGGTGTTCCTGGCGAGCCCGGCGGCCAGTTTCATCACTGGCACCAACCTCGTGGTTGATGGCGCGCTGACGCGCGGCGTGCAGTTCTGAGGCGTGACGCGGTCTGGAAGACGAACCGTTGGCCTAATGACACATGACCGTGCGGCGAAAACTAGTTCGTGACAGCCATCGAGGGTTCTCCCGGATCACTGGCTGAGGGGACCAGGGCCAGAGCCGGGCAATCGATTTCGGTTGGTCGCGCGGCGTGCGGTTTTGCACAGCTATTGGGCAGTTGATCGCCGAACGGCGGAGTGTGCACGGTTGGTGATCCGTCGCGGCGACAGCCAGGCAATCGGGGACAGCGAAACTTTCGCTGCCCGCTAAGAGTTCGGTAACCTGCGAAGACGAGCGTGTGGGCGCGCGGCCGTGGCATCGGGTTTGCACCACATTCGTAGCGGCGAGTTCAGTCGCGGCCTCGAGCGCGCTTGCCGTTGCCTCTGCGTGCTCCTCATCAGTCAATCGCGTCGCCCGGGAGAACTCGCGGAATGCTGTGCAGCAGTCTACGCTACCTGGTGATTGCCGGCGCCCTTGGGTTGACCGTGGGCACCGCCACCGTGCGTGCCGAGACGGTGCTTCGGGTAGCCATGAGCGCGGCCGACATCCCCGACTGGACCGGCGGCCCCGACCAGGGCTACGAGGGCTTTCGCTTCGTTGGCTTTTCCATCTATGACAGCCTGATCGAGTGGGACCTGTCGCATTCCGACCGGGCGGCGGACATCCGGCCGGCACTCGCCGAAAGCTGGTCGATCGATCCCAACGACCACAAGACGTGGATCTTCAAGCTGCGCAAAGGGGTAAAGTTTCACGACGGGTGCGCGTGGAACGCCAACTCCGCGGTGTGGAACTTTCACCGTGTGATGGACTCCGCCTCGCCGCAGTACAATGTGCGCCATCATGCGATGCAGGGCTGGCAGGTGACGAACATCGCCAGCATCGAGAAGATCGACGACTACACGATCGCCGCGCATACCGCGATCGAGGACTCGCTGCTGCCGTATGAGGTGACCGGCTACTTCCAGGTTTCCAACTGCGCTGTCACCAAGGACAATAACGACTACGCCGCCTTCGCCAAGCAGCCGTCCGGCACCGGGCCCTACAAATTCGACAAGGTGGTGCCGCATGAGCGCTTGGAGCTGGTGAAGAACGCCGAATACTGGGACACAGGACGGATTCCCAAGCACGACCGGCTGGTGCTGTTGCCGATGCCGGAAGCGTCGACCCGCGCCGCCGCCCTGCTGTCCGGGCAGGTCGACTTCATCGAGGCACCGTCGCCCGACACCATCCCGCGCCTCAAAGAGGGGGGGATGACGATCATCACGGTTCCGTATCCACACAACTGGAACTATCAGCTACGCGTCGACCGGCCTCCGTTCAACGACGTCCGCGTGCGGCAAGCCGCCAACTACGAGATCAACCGCGACGAACTGGTGGAGATGCTGCAAGGCGTGGCGACGCCGGGGTACGGCAAATTCATCGAGTCGCAAGTCTGGTATGGCCAGCCTATCAAATATTCCTTCGACCTGGCCAAGGCCAAGGCGCTGCTCAAGGCCGCCGGCTGCGTTCCGTGCAAATTCACCGTTGGCATCTCGACCTCGGGCTCGGGGCAGATGCAGCCGTTGCCGATGAACGAACTGGTGAAGGAGCAGCTCGATGCCGCGGGCTTCCAGGTCACACTGGCGCCGGTGGACTGGAATTCGCTGATCGACGTGTTCTTCGGCGGTTCGCACAAGTACGACAAGTACGACGCGATCAACGTCAGCCTGTCGTCGATCGAGCCGGTGCAGGGCGTCATGAAGGGCACGATGACCCGCTATGAGCCGCCCAACGGCTGGAACTGGGGCTACTTCAACGACCCGGCGGTCGACAAGCTGGGTGAGGAAGCGTTGTCAACGTTTGACCCGGGACCGCGCGACAAGCTGATCGCAAAGATGCACGAGACCGCGATCGCCGATGCGCAGGAAATCTTCATCGCCCACGACCTCAATCCAAGGGCCATCTCGCCCAAGGTGCACGGGTTCGTCCAAGCACAGAGTTGGTTCCAGGACCTAACGCCGATCTCGATCTCGCCCTGACCGAAGCGTCAAACACCATCCTCAATCCGGGGGGCTGACCCCGGGCAAGGAGCGAAGCGATGTGGCTCTATGCGGCCCGCCGGGTCCTGATGACGATTCCCATCGGCCTTGGTGTGACCGTCATCTGTTTTGCACTGATCTATCTGGCTCCGGGCAATCCGGTGCAGAGCCTGCTGCCGCCGGACGCGACCGCCAAGGACATTGCTGAACTGAAACATGCTTACGGTCTCGACAAGCCAATTCCGGTACAATACCTGATCTGGCTCGGTCACGCGGTGACCGGCAATCTCGGCATCTCGATCCAGACCAACCGGCCCGTGCTGGGGGAGGTGACGCGGGCGCTTGCCAACACCATTCCGATCGCGGTCCTTTCGGTGCTGCTGGCCTTCGCCGTCGCGCTCGGCCTGGGCATCCTCGCCGCCACGCGTGTCGGAGGCTTCCTCGACCGGTTCTCGACCGGCGTCGCGGTGCTCGGCATCAGCGTCCCTAGCTTCTGGCTGGGGGTTATCTTGGTCATCCTGTTCGCCGTCGAACTCGGCTGGCTGCCGGCCACTGGCATGGGGTCTGCCGGCTCCGACAATTTCACTTGGTTCCGCTGGTCGGAGGCGAAATATGCCGTTATGCCAACGATCGCGCTGGCAATGACGCCGCTCGGCATTCTAATGCGCACGACGCGCTCGTCCATCGCCGAGGTGCTGGCACTCGACTTCATTCAAACGCTGCGCGCAAAAGGGCTGAGCAGCACGGCGATGGTGATGCACGCCATCCGCAACGCGCTGCCGCAGATTCTGGCAATGTTCGGCTTGCAGATCGGTTATCTCATTGGCGGATCGATCCTGGTGGAAACCGTGTTCACCTGGCCCGGGACCGGATTCCTGCTCAACAAGGCCATCCTGACGCGTGACATTCCCTTGCTGCAGGGAACCATCCTGGTGCTGGCGATGGCATTCGTCGCGATCAACCTGGTCGTTGACCTGTTGCAGACGGCGATCGATCCTCGGATCAAGCGTGCATGAGTGACCTGTCAATCTCCACTGCAACACCGGCGAGTGCGAACGCGGCGGGGACACCCGCTCCGGCGGGACCGCGTGGTTACTGGGGGAACGTGTGGCAGCGGCTTCGGTACGACTACGTCACGCTGTTCTTCCTGGCGCTGATTGTCCTGATCGTGCTGTCGGCGGTGTTTGCCCCGTTGCTGGCCCCGTTCGACCCCAATAAAGCGAGCATGGCACACCGGTTGAAGCCGTTGTTTTTCCGGACCAACTATCTTGGCACGGATGAGCAGGGGCGTGACATTTTGTCACGACTGTTGTATGGTGGTCGCACGTCGCTGCTGATGGGCATTCTGCCTGTTATGGTGGCCACTGTCGTCGGCGGCCTGTTCGGCGTCGTCGCAGGATACGCCGGCGGCCGGCTCGGCATGGTGATCATGCGCGGCATGGACGTTTTCTTTGCGTTTCCATCGGTGCTGCTGGCGGTGGCGATTTCCGGCAGTCTGGGCGGCGGGATGATCAATCAGCTCATTACGCTGACGGTGGTGCTTACCCCGCCCTTGTGCCGGGTAGCCGAAACGGCAACGAGCCAGATCCGCGGCATGGATTTCGTCGATGCCGCACGCGCCACCGGCGCCTCGACGATGTCGATCCTGTTCCACCACATTCTGGTCAACGCGGTCTCGCCGGTGCTGGTCTACGCGTCCACGTTGGTTTCCGCTTCGATACTGCTCGCTTCCGGCCTGTCTTTCTTGGGGCTGGGGGTTTCGCCGCCGACACCGGACTGGGGCCTGATGCTGTCGACGCTCCGGCAGGCGATCTACGTACAGCCCGTGGTGTGCGCGATGCCCGGGGTCGCGATCCTGATCACCTCCGTCGCGTTCAATCTGGTGAGTGACGGGCTGCGTCAGGCGATGGACGTCAAGGCATGAGCCGGGAAAAGAGGGCGCAATGAAACCTGAAGCTCGCGGCCAACTGCTCGACCAGCCAGCCGATCGCGGCGGGTTGGCGCAGCCAATGCTGATCGCACGGGATCTGCAACGATACTTCCCGATCCACGGCGGCATTCTCAATCGCAAGGTGGCCGAGGTCAAAGCTGTGGACGGCGTGTCGTTCACGGTATCAAAAGGCGAGACTCTGGGTGTCGTTGGCGAATCCGGCTGCGGCAAGTCCACGCTGGCTCGGCTGTTGATGTTCTTGCTTGCCAGGGATTCGGGCGAACTGATCTTCGATGGCGACCCGGTCGGTGTCGCCGGGGGCCTGCCGTTGCGAGAGCTTCGCCGCAACATGCAGATGGTGTTCCAGGACAGCTACTCCTCGCTCAATCCGCGGCTGCCCGTGGAAGAATCGATTGCCTATTCACCACGGGTGCATGGCATGGAGCGGGGCCAGGCGAGGCGGACAGCGCGCGAACTGCTGCAGCTTGTCGGACTGCGGCCGGAACAATTTGGCGGTCGTTACCCCCACGAATTATCCGGCGGCCAGAAGCAGCGCGTCAACATCGCACGCGCGCTGGCGCTGAGCCCACGCATGCTGATACTGGACGAGGCGGTGTCGGCGCTGGATAAATCGGTGGCGGCGCAGGTGCTAAACCTGCTCGGTCAGCTCAAGCGCGATTTCGATCTGACCTATATTTTCATTTCGCACGACCTGCATGTGGTGCAGTACATCTCCGACCGTGTGATGGTGATGTATCTCGGCCAAGTGGTGGAACTGGGGCCGGTGGAGGCGATCTATGCGACGCCGCGTCACCCCTATACGGTGGCGCTGCTGGAGTGCCGGCTGACCGTCGATCCGGCCGATCGTATCGACACGCCGCCTCTGGTTGGCGATCCGCCGAACCCGATCAATCCGCCCTCGGGCTGCCGCTTTCGCACGCGCTGTGCGCACGCCGAGCCGGTGTGCGAGGCGCGGCGGCCGGTGTTGAGCGAGTCGGCGGCGGGAGGGCTGGAAATGGACGCTGGCAGTCACCTGGTTGCCTGCCACATGGCCCATCCAGGATCGGGCCACAGCAAGGCCGCGCCAAGCGGGCCGGTGCACTGACGATGGACTCTGTCGCGACACGCCCGCTGGTCGAAATCAGTGACCTCAACGTCAGTTTCGTCAGCCGTGAGGCTACGGTGTCGGCGGTCAACGGCGTCTCGTTCGATTTGATGGCGGGCGAGGTGCTGTGCATTATCGGCGAGTCCGGCTCCGGCAAGTCGGTGACCTTGCGCTCGATCCTGCGGCTGCATCCACCACGGCGCACGGTGATCAGTGGCGGCATCCGGGTCGGCGAGCACGACATCCTGTCGCTCAGCGAACGCGCCATGAACGAGGTGCGCGGGCCTGTGGTCTCGATGATTTTCCAGGAGCCGATGACCGCGCTCGACCCGGTCTACCGCATCGGCGACCAGATCACCGAGACGGTGATCCGCCACGAAGGGTGCTCGCGTGAGGTCGCGGCAGCGCGGGCGCTGGAGCTGCTGCAACTGGTCAAGGTGCCATCGCCCGAACGCCGCCTGCGTGCTTTTCCGCATGAGCTGTCAGGCGGGTTGCGTCAGCGGGCGATGATCGCGGTGGCGCTGTCCTGCCGCCCCTCGCTGCTACTGGCCGACGAACCGACAACCGCGCTGGATGCCACGGTGCAGATCCAGGTGCTGGTGATGTTGCGCGGCCTGCAGCGCGAGTTCGGCATGGGCATGATCTTCGTCACCCACGATCTTGGCGTGGCGGCGCAGATCGCCGACAAGGTGGCGGTGATGTATGCCGGACGGATTGTCGAGTATGGCAGCGTCGCCGATGTGCTGATGCGGCCGGCGCACCCCTATACGCTGGGACTGCTCGCCTCAACGGTGCATGGCCAGTCGCGCGACACCCAGATCGAGGCAATCCCCGGCAGTCCGCCGGATTTGCGTAATCTGCCACGAGGATGCAGCTTCGCACCACGCTGCAGGTTCCCGATGGCCGCCTGCACCACCGCCTTCCCTGCCCGGGTCGAGGTCGCTGCAAATCATTCGGCGTCGTGCCTGCGCGTGGACGAGGTTCGCAGGGCCGCCGCCGCACCGCGTGCCGCCTGACCGATTTAACCACCGGAGAGGAACCAAGATGCACACGATCGACATTCCCGCCGAAATCCTGACGCGCGTCGCGCAAGCCCGCGCGCAACGCCACATGTTCGCGACGATCGATCCTCGCCGCACCGCGCACATCGTGGTGGATTTGCAGAACGGTTTCATGGAGCAGGGCGCCCCGGTGGAGGTGCCGACGGCGCGGGAGATCGTGCCAGACGTCAACCGCATTACGCAGGCGCTGCGGGATGCGGGCGGCACCATCGTGTATCTCCGCTTCAAGACCGATGCCTGCGCGCTGGTCGACTGGTCGGCGTTCTACGACTGCTTCTTCGACAGTGCCCGCCGCAAGGAGATGATCGCCGCGTTCGGCCCGGACGAGCATCATTTCGCACTGTGGCCGGAGCTCGACGTACAGGCGTCCGACTGGATCGTCGACAAGACGCGCTTCAGCGCATTCGTCCCCGGCGCGTGCGACCTGCATGAGCGGCTGATGGCGGCCGGGATCGACACACTGATCATCACCGGCACGCTGACCAATTGCTGCTGCGAGTCCACCGCGCGCGACGCGATGCAGCGCAACTTCCGGGTGATCTTCGTCAGCGACGGCAACGCCGCGCTGACCGACGCGGAGCACAATGCCACGCTGGTCAACATGATAACGCTGTTCGCCGACGTGATGACGACCGATGAGGCGTTGGCAGCCGTGCCTGCCGCCGCTCAGCGGGCGGCCTGACCGTGGGGTTCTCGGGCCCGACCATTCGGGACTTGCAGGAAGGGGCGGATCGCCTCGGCCTGCCGCCGCTGAGCGCCGACATTGCGACCATCATGCGGGCGTCTCTCGACAAGTCCGTTGGTGCGTTGCAGGCGCTGGACGCGATGCCCGACCCGGTCGTGCCGGGTGCTGATACATCACCGCGACCGCCCGGCCGAGCGCCGAGGGCAGAGGAGAATCCGTTCGGGGCGTGGGCGTGGCTGGGGCCGATCACCGGATCAGGTAAAGGATTGCTGGCGGGTAAGTCGGTCGGCATCAAGGACAACACCTCGGTGCGCGGGCTGCCGCTGCGCAACGGCTCGCGCGTGCTCGATGGGTTCATTGCCGATTCAGACGCGACCGTGGTCACTCGCATCCTGGCCGCCGGGGGCACCATCCACGGTAAGACGGTATGCGAGAACCTGAGCTATTCCGGTCATAGTCACACCAGTTGGCCGGACCGCGTGGTCAACCCGCACGCACCGACGTTCTCGGCGGGTGGCTCGTCGAGCGGGAGCGCGGCGGCGATCGCGGCCGGCGACGTGCCCATGGCGCTGGGCTGCGATCAGGGTGGCTCGGTGCGGATTCCGGCGGCGTGGTGCGGCGTGGTGGGACTGAAACCGACGCACGGGCTGGTACCGTACACCGGGATATGCGCCCTGGAAGCCAGCATCGACCATTGTGGCCCAATGGGTGCCACCGTCGAGGACGTCGCTCGGCTGCTGACGGTCATCGCCGGCCCGGACGGGCTGGACCCGCGTCAGCCGGCGTCGATTCCGACCGTGGACTATCTGGGGGCCATCGGCGGCGGACTGCGGGGGTTGCGCATCGGTGTCATGAAGGAAGGCTTCGGCCGGCCGGAGAGCAGTCCAGCGACCAATTCCGCGGTGCGCGAGGCACTGGCTCGCATGAAGGCCGCAGGGGCGGAAATCGAGGAGGTCGCCGTTCCCGCCCACGAGGAGATGTTTGCGATCTGGAATGCGATCTGCGTCGAGGGCACGGCGGCGCTGATGTTCGGTGCCGGCACCGGCGGCTACGCCGAGGGGCACGTGTCGATGCCGTTGCTGGATGCCTTCGCGCAGGGCTGGCGGTCACGGCCAGATGGGCTCAGCCCGTCGGCGCTGACCACGCTGCTGATGGGTGAGCACCTGCAGCACAATCATCACGGGCACTACTACGCCAAGGCTCAGGCGCTGCGGGGCAAGGTGCGCGATGCCTATACGGCGGCGTTCGGCGGCTGCGACCTGCTGGTGATGCCGACGGTGCCGTTTCCGGCATTGCCGATGCCGGCGACGCAGGCGACATTCGCCGAGAACCTCGAGGTCGCGCTGCCGATGATCGGCAACACGGCGGCGATCAACGCCAGCGGCCATCCGGCGATCAGCGTGCCGTGCGGGATGCGTGGCGGGCTGCCGATCGGGATGATGCTGGTCGGCCGGCATTTCCAGGAGGCCACCGTGTTGCGGGCCGCGGCCGGACTGGAGGCCCTCGGCGACTGGCGGACCTTCTGACCTATGCAATAATCGGGCAACAATCGAGCCGGGAAGCGTCCGCGCCGGTCGGACGCTGGTTTGTGACACAAGGAGCTTGAGCCATGGCATCGGATTTCGTGCACTACCTCAGCCTGATGGACGTTTCGGCCGCGCTGCGCAGTGGAGCGCTAACCTCGACCGATGTGACCGAGGCGCTGCTCGCACGGATCGCGCGTATCGATGGCGCGCTGAAGTCCTACACTACCCTGCTCGCGGATCGTGCGCTGGCAAAGGCGCGTGAAGCCGACACGGAACTGCGACGCGGCTTCTGGCGCGGACCGCTGCACGGGGTGCCGATCGCGGTGAAGGATCTGTGCTACACCAGCTTCGCGCCGACCACCGCCGGCATGTACATTCACAAGGATTTCGTGCCGCCCTATACCGCGACCGTCGTCGAGCGGCTGGAGCGAGCCGGCGCGATCCTGCTCGGCAAGCTCACCATGACCGAGGGCGCGTATGCGACCCATCACCCGAAGATGCTGACGCCGATCAACCCTTGGAACAAGGACGTCTGGACTGGCGCCTCGTCGAGCGGGTCGGGCGCGGCAACCGCGGCGGGACTTTGCTACGCCTCGCTGGGCTCGGATACCGGCGGATCGATCCGATTCCCGTCCTCTGGCTGTGGCCTGACCGGACTGAAGCCCACCTGGGGCCGGGTCAGCCGGCATGGCATCTGCCATCTGTCGGAATCGCTCGACCATATCGGGCCGATGACACGCACCGCCGCCGATGCCGCTGCTATCCTCGCGGCGATCGCCGGGTCCGATCCGGATGATCCGACCGCCCTGCTGGCGCCGGTGCCGGACTATGTCGGCGAACTGGGCGGCGGCATTCGCGGCCTTCAGGTGGGCATAGCCGAAGCTTACGCCTTCGAGGGTGTGGACTCCGAGGTGGTGGCGGTGCTGACTGCGGCGAAGCAGGCATTGGCCGAGCTGGGCGCACGGTTCGTGCCGGTGGTTTTCCCGTCAATCGCCGAGGCATCGGTTGCCTGGGGCAACCTCTGTTCCGTCGAGACGGCGATCACTCATGAAGCGACATACCCGAGCCGCGCGGACGAGTACGGGCCTGGCCTGGGGGATTTCATCGCGGCCGGACATAAGGTCAGCGCCTTCGATCTGGGCAAGGCGCAGATCACCCGCGGCAAGTTCCGGGGCGAGGTTGCGACGGTGTTCCAGGACATCGATGTGCTGCTGGTGCCGGTGATGAAGAACCCGACGCCCGGTGCGGCCGAATGGCTCGAGATGCTGCAGGGCGACATCGCGAATTTGCTGCGCTACACGGCTGAGTTCGATTTGACGGGGCAGCCGACCATTACGCTCAACGGCGGGTTCGACAAGCGAGGCGCTCCGATTGGATTTCAGCTTGTCGGCAAGCATCTGTCGGAGGACTTGCTGCTCCGCGCGGGCCACGCCTTTCAGTCGATCACCGACTGGCACACGCATCATCCCAAGCTGGGGTGACTGTCCGACCGGCCGAGCGGTGGGGCGATTCTGATCCGTATGCGCGGTTCCGCTATTGCGATTGGCTGATGGTGCAGGCTAAACACCGGGTCCCGAAATTGGCGGGGCGCGTAGCTCAGCGGGAGAGCACTACCTTGACACGGTAGGGGTCACAGGTTCAATCCCTGTCGCGCCCACCATAACGAAATCAATTGTTTAGGTGATTCGCGTCCGCGGGGCAAACAAGGCGGCTCCACAACCGCGTGCGGACCACGCACCAAGGGACAGACGCTTGATCGTTACGGACTTCCCCCGACCGGTGCGCGAGATCGAGCACTTGATGATCCCGCTGCGCGGCGGCACGAAGCTTGCGGCGCGGGTCTGGTTGCCGGAGGATGCCGAGCAGGACCCGGTGCCGGCTATTCTCGAATACCTGCCCTATCGCAAGCGCGACGGCACCTATGAACGCGACGCGCTGACGCATCCGTATCTCGCCGGGCACGGTTACGCGGGCGTCCGGGTCGACCTCCGCGGGTGTGGCGAGTCCGACGGGCTGCTGTTCGACGAATACGCACCGCAGGAACAGGATGATGCCCTGGAGGTGATCGCGTGGCTCGCGGCTCAGCCCTGGTGCAGCGGCGCGGTCGGCATGATCGGGATCTCCTGGGGCGGCTTCAACGGACTGCAGGTCGCGGCGCGGCGTCCGCCGGCACTGAAGGCCGTCGTCACCATCTGCTCGACCGACGACCGCTATCGCGACGACGTGCACTACATGGGCGGCGCTCTGCTCACGGCGACCTGGGGCTGGGCCTCATTCTTCTTTGGTTCGATGTGCCGTCCGCCGGATCCGGCGCTCGTCGGCGAACGCTGGCGGGCGATGTGGCAGCGGCGCCTGGAAAACGTTCCTCTGTTCCTCGAAAAATGGGTGCGGCATCAAAGGCGCGACGCATACTGGCGACATGGTTCGGTATGTGAGGACTACGGCGCGATCCAATGTCCGGTCTATGCCGTTGGCGGCTGGACCGATGGTTACACCAATACGATCCCCCGCCTGTTGGCGCATCTCAGCGTGCCGCGAAAAGGCCTGATCGGCCCGTGGGCGCACAATTATCCGCATTTCGCGCTCCCCGGTCCACAGATCGGGTTCCTGCAGGAGACGCTGCGCTGGTTTGACCACTGGCTGAAGGGTATCGACACAGGGATGATGGCCGAGCCCATGCTGCGGGCCTGGATGACGGAGAGCGTCAGGCCCGCGACGCATCACCATGAGTTGCCGGGGCGCTGGATCGCCGAAGCATCGTGGCCGCCCTCGGCAATAGTTACGCACCGCCTGTTCCTCACCGACGAGGGATTGGCTTCGCGGGCGCAGGGACTCGTGCCGCAGTCTGTTTGCTCACCACAGACGGTTGGCGAGGCGGCCGGAAGCTGGTGCCCATTCGGCCGCACATCTGACCAGGCCGGCGACCAGCGGGCCGATGACGCACGTTCGCTGGTGTTCGAGACCGCGCCGCTCGACGACCGTATCGAGATACTGGGCGCCGCCGTAGTGATGCTGGACATCGCGTCCGACAAAGCGGTCGCTAACCTCGCGGTGCGACTCTGCGACGTGCATCCCAACGGATCATCGCTGCGGGTCAGCTACGGTGTGGTGAACCTCACTCACCGCGACGGACACGAGACACCGGAGCCGCTGCAGCCGGGACGCCGCTACCAGGTGCGCATCCAGCTCAACGATGCTGGCTCGGTATTCCCCGCCGGACACAGGATCAGGCTGGCGATGTCCACCACCTACTGGCCGATCATATGGCCGAGCCCGGAGAAAGCGACGGTGACGGTGTTTGGCGGGTCGCTTGATCTGCCGGTCCGGCCACCAACCGCCGAGGATGCACTGCTGCCGTCGCTGCCGGAGCCGGAAAGCGCTCGGCCCGAGCCGACGACGCTGATACGTCCGGGGATAGCCCGTATCGACCGGATCGGCCTCGAACTCGGGTCCGAAGGCAACTTCGCTTGCCATGTCGAGGAGGACGATCCGCTGACTGCGGTCGCCGAGATGCACCAGGTTCAAACCATATCGCGAGGCGCCTGGCGGACCCGGATCGAGACAGGGTCGCGAATGTCGTGCACGCGTGACAGCTTCCTGCTGCGGGCAACGATGCGGGCATGGGACGGAGACGATAAGGTCTGCGACCGCGAGTGGGATTATACCGTGCCACGAGACTTGCTGTAGTCAGCACATGGCCGCACCGCTCGCGGGTGGAACAGTCCGCTCCCCTACTCGGTTCTGACGGTCAGCGCATCCGTGGCAATCCGCGTACCGCCAACACGGGAAAACAATTGGTCCAGATCACCCGCGATCTGATCGGGCAGAGTTCCCGCCGATGCGCCGACCAATGCGTGCGGCAACTCCGGCGTGATATCACGATCGGCCAACCAGCACCGAACCTGGGCGACGCCACGGGTGGCGGTCAGCCCGGTTGCCTGTCGGCGTCCGGGGATCGAAAGCGGTGCCGACCCATGAAGCTGCGCGCCATCGACCGCACCGGCGGGAAAGATCGGCGCCACACCGCCATCATCCCTCATGGTTACGCAATAAAGAAAGCCGTCCCTGTCCGCGGTGACAGTCAGCGCGATCGGCTCGCCGCTGCGATACGTCGGGCGGCGACCGTGATCGGTGTTGATCCAAAGTTCCGGGCCAGTGGCCAAGCGGCCGAACCGGCGCAGTTCCGTATCGAACTGATCATGACACCCGAGCAGAATTCCCGTTGCTATCCTGGCCGGTCCGGTGGCTGAGGGAGACGATATCGTGTGAAAGGTCGCGGTCGCGTGAGCAGCACCATCGGTGACGATTTCGAACTGGCTGCCATCGTCGATGGGCACGTCCGACGGCCATTCGCCGCGGGCTGCCCCAGCCGGCCAAACGATAGTTCGGGTGCTGCCCTTCCGGCGCAGTGCGTAAGTGCTCTGGTCCCCAGCGGGGCGTCGGATCCAGACGGTCGTCGTCGGCTCGATGCAGTAGGTTCCGGAACGCTGGGGATCGACCTCGACATCATCCACTACCTCCCCGGCGCGGATCGAACCGGTGGACCGCGTGCCCCCGATCACGGTCGCGTCCACGCCGCGCATCCGGAACATGTCCGCGAGCGTTACGATGCTTGTTTCGCCCGTGCCGGAGTGTTGTTGTTCCAAAGTGCCTTCGAACGGACCGCGCAGGCGCAGCATGCTGCCGGACCGAAACAACAGAGTGGCGCTCGCACCGTCGGGGAGACTGAGGCGGTCGGTGGACGCCACCACCATACCGGGTGTGTAACCCGGAACGGTTGAGGCAAGCAACACTGCGTCCTCGGCCAAGGCGGTGCCAAGACCGAGCGACGCCGCGGCTACGACAATCAATAGCGAAAAGCAACTCAGGCAGCGCGGGAGATGCGTCATTTCGAATAATCCTATTCCGCTTCCACGTAATCTATCGTTGTTCGGCTGTGCCGCGTGTGGGCCACTTCACAGACAAGCATTGACCACGCCGACAAGGTGATTTTCATTGACCGGGCATGCTGAATCATGCGCGATGCGTTACGATAGGCCAAGAACCGAGGGGGACGAAGATGAAACGGATTGGGCTACCCTTGCTGCTGGCAGTTGCCTGGGGGCTAACAACCGTCACAGCTTTGGCCGATCCCAAGCCGATATCAGAAAACGCCAAGGTATATATCATTTGGCCGGCCGACGGGCAGGTCATCCCAGGCGGCAAGTTCTGGGTTCGAATGGGGCTTAGTGGTGCGGGAGTGGCTCCTGCCGGGATCGAGAAAGCCAATACCGGCCACCACCATCTGCTCGTCGACGTAGATCTGCCGCCATTAGACCAAGTCGTTCCGAACGACAAAAACCATCGGCATTTTGGCTTGGGCCAGACGGAGGCGCATCTGGAATTGCCGCCCGGCCGTCACACGCTGCAATTGCTGTTCGCGGATGACACTCATACTCCGCACAATCCGCCGCTGTACCTCCAAGAAGATCACCATTATTGTTCCCCCGTGAACATCGCCGCGAAGGAACCAC
This sequence comes from uncultured Alphaproteobacteria bacterium, assembly GCA_963758415.1. Taxonomy (GTDB): domain Bacteria; phylum Pseudomonadota; class Alphaproteobacteria; order Acetobacterales; family Acetobacteraceae; genus Rhodopila. Next base: position 353,391 of record CAVWVL010000007.1, read on the forward strand.
AATGCGTCAACGACAAAGCCTGGCGGCGGCTGCCGCTTTCCTTCTGCTCGCGGGTTCGGCCGACGCCCAGGCGCCGTCTGATGCCTCAAGCCCGGCGCCGCACGAACATGCCGCGTCGGATACCGGCCTCAAGCGAACCCCTGCCCCGGCGGATGCTTATGTGTATATCGGCTGGCCGAACGACGGCCAGGTCCTGCACACGACCCATATCAAGGTCTGGTTCGGAACCCGCAACTTCGGCGTGGCGCCGGCGGGGGCTGTCAAAGCAAACACCGGCCACCACCATCTGCTGATCGATACAGCCCCGCCGCCGATGGATCAGCCAATTCCGAACGACAAGAATCATCTGCATTTCGGCCTCGGACAGACCGAGACCGTAATCGATCTGCCGCCCGGCACGCACACGTTGCAGCTTCTCATGGGCGATGCCGACCATGTGCCGCACGATCCGCCGTTGCTGTCGAAGAAGATCACCATCCGTGTTGTCGCGCCGGAAGGTCCGGCTGCTGAAACGCACTGACGCCGCGCTTGCACCAGCCCGCCAAATGGATGACATGACGCATCACTAGCCCCCTGTCATGACCGGGCCAAGTCGGCCAAGCCCGGTCATGACACCTATCGGCCGGTCATTATTCGACGTCACGCGCGACGCGAAATCCGTTGACCAGGTAACGCACCGGTGCGTCATAGTTGCCTCGATAGGTGACGGTAACCTCGTCGTGCGTGCCACGGAACGAACCGCCCCGTAAAACTCGTTTGTCGCAGGTTTTTGCCTGACGTGGCGCGGGGTCGGCCGAGGCACCACGGTAGTTCGGGATCCAGCAGTCCGCTGTCCATTGCGAAACCCCACCGAGCATATCATACAGACCGAATGGGTTGGGCTGCAGGGCATCGACCGGCAACGGGCCGTAAGCGTCCTGGGCACCGCCGCAATCAGTGCAGTTTGCGAGGAACATTCCTACGGAATCGCCCCACCAGTATCGGGTCGTGGTCCCGCCCCGCGCAGCGTATTCCCACTCGGCCTCGCTCGGCAGGCGATAAGGGTGTCCCGTCGTCTTGGACAGCCAGGCCGTATACTGCCCCAGGTCTTCCCAGCTCAGATTGTGGACCGGCGTGCGGTCCTCGGCGACCCGCATACGCGGCAGGAAGCTGCACGCTTTTGCCGCGATGCAGGCCTTCCATTCGGCGACGGTCACGGGCGCCTGGCCGAGTGCGAAGGCACGAATGTCCACATGGTGGGCGGGCATGGACTCGGGTTCCCGGGCGCCCAGTCCCATCGTGAAGCCACCCGCTGGGATGCGGATCATCCATGGGCAGGTCGGGCAGTCCTGGAACCGGTTCGCGTCGGCGTTGCCACCGCGGGGCTGGGTCGGCGGGATCTCGAGCGGAACATTGGCTGCGGTCACTATGCGAGCGGGCGCCGCTTCAGGTAACGGCTTCGGTGGCGGTGGTACAGCGGGTAGCATTGGCGGCTGCGCCATCGCGGTCGGCGACTCGGCCGGCTTCGGAAGTGCCGGCTCGATATTCGGAGCAACCGGCGCCGCTGCCGGCTGTTGGGCCGGTTCGGGCCGAGTCGCGACCCGCGTCCTTGTGGCGGCGTTTTTCAGATCCGTAACCCGCCGCTTCGCCTCGTCTCCGTAGCGAGACGCCGGGAAAAGGCGAAGGAAAGCCTCTATTTCGGCAGGGTCACTACTATTCCGCACGATATCCCACAGCGCGGTGTCCATCCCTGGGTCGGGCCCGCCAGATGTTGGACCGACCTCGATATCGAGCGAGCCTTCGACAATTCCGCCGTGTCCGTTGTCGACCGAATATCGAAGGGTTCCAGCCGGTCCGGTAAAGCCGGCCTCCGGGAGAAATGTCAGCTTCGACAATTCGGTTGGCGTAACGTGGTCGCCAGGATGCAACAGGGCGGCCCCGTTCCGAACGAGGCCGCGGGGCAAGGCGCTGATCGTAATGGTGAGCGGATCGCCGTCTGGACTGACCGGCGGAGGTATCCCCAATACCTGCTGAGCGACCTGCATGCGATTTGGCCCCGCCAGCACCGGCGGGTGATGCGAAGACCGTACTGTAATCGGCAAACTGGCCGTGGTACTCCCACCGCGGCCATCCTCCACCAAGATATCCAGCGTTCCCGCCGGCCCGATGTTCTTGCCGTCAGGCTTGAAAACGGCGGTCTTGAAGCGATCGGCCGCAACCACCGTGTTCAGTACAATCGTCTTCCCGTCGATGCGCACCTCGCCAAAGCGTGGCAGGCCGATGACACGTATGGTCAGCGGATCCTGGTCCGGATCAACAGGGTCCGGCATACCCAGCGGGGTCGGGCCGGCGGTTTCCACGACCTCCAAGGGCGCGACCACAGGCACCTCCGGTGGTCGATTTGGCGGTCGCGGATAGAAGTAGAAGGGATCAGCGCCGAGCGAGCTGAATACATATGGCTCTTGCCGGTTGCTGGTGGCGCGCAGGACCGTGTCCCGCACGCTGCGGAAGAACAAACTCAGCTCAAGCCCAGGAATCTGCAGATGCGCTAACAATGCGGAGGCGAACGGACTGTGTTCAGCACCATCCTCGGCAATCTGGTCTGCCTTCGCCGCCATCGCGACCATGGTGTTGCGAGGCACATTGTCGACCCGCGCGAGGCCAGGTGTTGTCGCCACGGCGCGACCCGCGATCGTGAGCGACCGTGCGACACGCTCGATAAACGGGTTGGTGCGACAGCTATCAAGCAGGACGATGCCGATCCGGCTTGCCTGCGAGACCTCGCCCAGTATCCGGTCAAGCGGCATTGCTTCGTAGAGCAGGTCGCGCTCACGTTCGAGCTTAGCGTCGGCCGGTATCAGATAGTTTTCGCGATCCACCTGGACGCCATGGCCGGCATAGTAGACGACCGCCACATCCGCACTCGCCGCTCGGATGCCAAATGTACGAATACCGCTGTTCAAATCCCGGAAGTCCGGATCGTACAGTTCAATGACGTCGAACTTGAGGCGACGCAGGCTGTCGCCGATGGCGCGTGCATCATTGACCGGGGTGGTGAGGTGCGGCGCGTTTTGATAGGCGCTGATGCCGATGACAAGCGCGACCCGGCGTTCGCCGTCGGCAGCAGCGCCGGCGGTCAGGGGTAGTAATGCGCACAGAATCGCCAGACTGCGGGCGAAATTCGCCGCGCGTGCCCAGGTCATGGGATCACCTCCACGGCCAGCCTCTCTTCGCCGACATGGGGACCGGGAACCCCCGTGAACTGAGTAACCACTTTGTCCACCTGGCTCACCGCGAGCGTTTCGATAAGGTGGCGCACTGCCTGATGGAATTCCTCTGACTTGTCGCGTGACATGCTGAGTGACCGACCCGCCAAACAGGGGATCGACGCATCCGCGCCGCGCGCATAGTGGTTCCGTGCGACAAAGTTGGTTGCGACGTAGATGTCCCTGTTGCCTCGGACGAGGAACGAGTCGTCTATGCAGCGAAGAGCTTCGTCGAAAATGGCAAATCTCTGGATCGCAGCAGTCGGTGGCGGTGCCGCGTCGTGGATAGTCTCGGGCCGCGGCTGGCACGCCGCTGGCAGGGCGAGCGTGGCTGTCATCAGCGCTGGATGTGTTCGACGTACCGAAGAAGGGTCAAAGTAGGCCATTTCACACATTGCCGCAAGAAATGGCGGCGTTGATCGGTGCAGGCACAACTGCGGCGAGTGAGTGAGGAAGTGTATGTCTGGCGCTCCACTCCGTTTTGGTCGCAGCCCCTGAGAGCTGGCCGCCAAACAAATTGCGGTCAAGGGGGCGCCGAACTTGCCTGACCGGCGAGGCACCAAGCGCTCCACCTCGGGCAGCATACGGCCGCCAGATTGAACGTACGGCTTGAGGCGCCGATACGCGCAAATCCGGAAAATGTTTGGTCATCGATATCTCCTGGCCACGCAAAGCCAAACCGAGATACCAGGGATTGCGAACCCCTACCGTGATCATCCTCACGCTCAATGACATCGCCTTCACATTGTTCTCTTACGGTTTCATGTTATAGCGCACCTCGCGTCGACACTATTCATCTTTCCAGCCCCGTACACGAGCAGGTCAGGTGACAGCGGAGTGGCAGGCATGGCGACGGGTCCGACGAACCGTGAGGAAATACTCGCGGGCCATTTTCTCCTGCGGCACCTCAGCTCGGAGGAGTTGTCTCGCCTGGCCGCGAGCGCGACACTTGTTCACCATCGGCCGAATGCAACGATTTTCCAAAAAGGCGATCCCGGTGCCGGCATGATGGCGGTCGTCAGTGGACGCGTGAAGATTTGCACTTATTCCCCGGACGGCAAGGAATTGATGCTCAACATCATTGATCGCGGCGGTCTGTTCGGGGAAATCGCCTTGCTGGATGGCCAGCCCCGTTCGGCTGACGCTGTCGCGCTCGAGAATACCGAGCTGCTGGTGCTGGATCGCAACCGCCTGATGCCGTTCCTGACCGCTCATCCGGAGGTTGCGACGCGGCTGATCGCGGTGCTGTGCCAACGGCTTCGTCAAACTAGTGAAGCGCTTGAGGATGCGCTGCTGCGCGATGCCCCATCTCGTGTGGCACGCGGACTGTTGAGGTTAGCAAAGGCGTTTGGCAGGCAGGAGTCTTCTGGCTTGCGCCTCGACATCAAGCTGTCGCAGCAGCAGATAGGCAATCTCATCGGCATTTCCCGCGAAAGCATCAACAAGTCCGTCGTTGACTGGACACGGGCGGGCTACCTGTCGGTCGGCAACGGTTTCATTACGATCACCGACATGGAAGCGCTGGAGAGTCTGTCAGAGGCGGAACTGTAGACGCGGCCTCGTCACGAAGACATGAAACCGCGGGACGGCTGCCTTTGGCCGGTTCGGGTCCCCAGGCCGGTTGCACTGCCGCGGTGTCGATACGGTAGGCAGCCATTGAGGTGTGCCTGCCGCGGAGCGTGACCTCGCCGATGCGGATGCCCGGAAACGCCCCTGACAGGCGCGACCATGTCGGCTCGCCGACGACGATCGTGCAATAACGCGGTCCGGGTTCGGCGTATTCCTTGCCGAGCTGTTCGAGGCGGGCGCCGATGTTCGCGGTGTCGCCGAGCAGGCAGAATTCCATCCGCGCGCCGGTCCCCAGGCTACCTGCCACCATCGGTCCGGTGTGGAGGCCGATGCGAAGCCCACCCACGGGCAATCCCTCGGCGCACCAGGCATCATTCAGGCGTTCCATCGCGAGCTCCATCGCCAGCGCGCAGCGTGCCGCATTGTTGGCATCGGCGGTGATCGAGGCGTCGTCTCGTCGCGGGATCGGCACGCCGAATGCGGCCAGGATACCGTCGCCGATGAAGCGGAGCAGGACGCCGTTATGGGCAGCGATGATTTGCGCCATCGTATCGATATAACGATCGAGCCAGGCAATCAGCGGCTCCGGTGCGAGGCCCTCGCAGATCGTGGTGAACCCGGCTACGTCGGCGAAGAGCACTGTGGCGGTCAGTTCCCGAGGTCGCGGCCGCCCGCCGGACATGAACAGCTCGCGATCCTTCATGATCTCGTTCACCACCGGCTCGCTGACGAAGCGGGAGAACAGCGCCCGCAGCGCCCGCCGATCGCGACGGCTGGCCTGGCCGCGCCAAGCGCGGGCGGCACCACCAGAGATCGCCAGGGCAATGATCGGCGGTAACAGGGGGATCAAGTTCCCGGTCAGCGCGTAAACCGTTAGCGCAGCCGCGGCAAAGGCGAAGCCAGATGCTAGCAACGCCCCTGTTGCGAGATAGCCGGCCCAGACAGCACCCATGGTCAGCCCCACCACCGCTAGCGACGCGGTCGCCAGAACATTCAACCATGGCAAGGCAGTTGGAGGCACCGCGCGCCGCTGCAGTAGTTGGGACACGACCTGGGCGTGGATCTCAACGCCGAAACTGGGCTGTCCAAAGCTTGAAGCCAAGGTCCGGTGCTCGTCGCTCCCGGGGACCAGGCTGCCAATGAGCGCGACCTTTCCTTTCAGCCAGTTCGTCGGCAAGAGGCTGACCGACTCCGCGGGGTAGACCGGCACGTCCGGCGCCGAACGGGGACCACGGCGGCTGCGCCGCCATTCGATCGGGAACGGCAGCCTCGGAATGGGCGCACCGAGTGCCGCCGCGATAGCCGCCGGGAAGCTAGTTAGACCTGTGGCTGGATGCACGGGCACGTGGTCGCGCACTGTATCGTCGAAGCGGTCGCGCGTGAGATTGGCGTCACCGGTGCGCACCCCGGTTAAAAAGGCATCCAGAAAATGTCGGCGGTCGGCGGTCATCGCGGTGTCTGGCGCAATCGAGATCGCCACGACTGGAACGTCGGTTCGAAGCAGTGCTTGTCGAAGCTTGGCGTCTTTCGATGGCTCGGTCGGCTGGTCGAGCACGACGTCGAGGCCGACGGCGGCGGCCCCATGCTGTGCGAGGCCATTGATCACATCGGCTAGAAAAGCGCGGTCGATGGGTGAACGATAGGGAAGCGACGCCAGGGTCTCGTCGGTGATCGCTATCACGACGACGTCCGGGTCGGGGGCCTGAAGCGGCCCCAGCAAACGGAACGCGACAGCTTCCGCGAGGTGCTCCGCGGCAGCGAGCGGTGAAGGCGGCCGTGCGATCAGTAGCGCGAAAACGACCGAGACCGTGAGTATGAGTGCCCCATATGCCGCGGTCGCAATGGGCCTTGCAGGCGCGACCGCCATCATTAGCGGGTAGTCCGTGGTCTCGGTGCCGCGCCGCCCGCGACTTCAGGTCTGCTAGATGCCTTGGTCAGCGACGGCGCCACGGCGGTCGCGCTGCTAGGGTCCCGGTCCGGGCGGCGTTGTAATCGGTGACCAAGCGTTTTTCATCGGCGATTGCGCCTATGAAACTATGCGAGATAGCGGGCGGCGGCGAGCGCACGCCTCACCCGACCCGCACGAACTGCACGCGTCGGTTGGCCGGGTCAAAGCGGTTCTGCATCATTGGTTCGGACATGCCCTTGCCAACCGGGATCAAGCGCGACGGTTCCACGCCCTTTTCAACGAGATATTCGGTCACGGACAAAGCCCGCCGCTGGGAGAGCGACATATTGTAGCCGGCGGAGCCGACCGCGTCGGTATGCCCCTCCACGCGAATCTTCATCTCTGGCAGCTCTTTCATCAACATCACAATTTTGTCGACCATCGGGTCCGCTGACGCCGGCAGCTCCGCAGAGTTGAACGCGAAGTTGATGTGAAACGCAACCACGCCCGCTTCGGCCGACGGAGCAGGCTTTGCCACTGGTTGAGCGACCTGCACCGGCTCGGTCTCGGCGATCGGAGCAACTGACGCATCGGCGGGCGTGGCCGGGGCTGGGGCCGGCCTTGGTTCGGACGCAACCTGAGCGGAAGCACGTTGAACCGGCGACGGCCCGATCTCGGGGTGCTGCATCACGATCGTCCGGCCGGCGCCGGGCGCTGACTGTGGGATCATGATACTGCGAAGCTGTTCGATCGAGGGTGCGTCATCGAAGGTTGGCACGGATTGCGCCATAACGGGACCGCCAAACAGGAGCACGGCGCTCGACACTGCGAGAGCGATCCGGAAAGGCGAACGCTGAACACGGCACATGACGAAAACTCCCTTTGCACTTGACGCACCCGCTTGGTTGCGTCGTGCCAGCAGGATGCCGCCCATGGGGCCGAGCTGCAGTTGAACAGATCACTTCCAAGGCTGGGAGAAGGAAATTTTTTCGGTTGAGCTGGTTGCCAGTGGCCGGCGCGGAAAGGGCCGGAGGCCTTCACGGAGACGGTGCCGGGCTTCACATAGCTTCGCGGATTCCGAAGCACCTTGGTTTTCGGCCGCTGTGAAGCACGCCGAGAATTGTCACGACGTTTTTTTCCATTTCCTCATTGAACAAATGACCAGTGAGTGAGGCATTCGCTCGTCCGCCGTGCCGCTTTTTTGGTCTGATGGCAGCCGCCCATGATGCTGGCTCCCCGCTTGGATCCCGAGTGTCATCCTGTTGATGTCACCCCCGCGGTCGGCAGCGTCACTGAGACCCATACTGAATTGCCATGCACCTCGTTCATGGCATGCCTCTTGCTCTCACCCGATCGTGAACTTAGAAGCGAAAAATCTCGGCCGGCGACAGGAGCCAAAATGGAAAAGCGTCGAAGTGTAGCCTTCGCCACAATAGCGGGCCTTGTCCTTGGATGGGCGACGGCTGCGGTCGCCGCGGACAAGCCGCCGCTGAAGATCGGCCTGCTGGAGGACCACTCGGGCGATATCGCCATCTTCACCATGCCGAAGGTGCACGGAGCCCACCTCGCCGCGGACGAGATCAACGCCGCCGGTGGAATTCTGGGCCGCAAGCTCGAGATCATTGAGTACGACCCGCAATTCGACAACGCGAAGTTTCAGGAATTCGCCCGCCGCCTGATCGAGAAGGACAAGGTGGAGGTGATCTTTGGCGCCGCGACGAGTGCCTCGCGCGAGGCGATCCGGCCGATCATCGACAAGGACAACGCGTTGTTGTTTTACGCCCAGCAGTACGAGGGCGGCGTGTGCGACGGCAATATGATCGGCACCGGCGGTCTGCCGGAGCAGCAGTTCTCCACGCTGATACCGTACATGATGGAGAAATACGGCAAGAAGGTCTACATCATCGCCGCCGACTACAACTTCGGCCAGATTTCCACCGAGTGGACGAAGAAGCTGGTTACCGAGGCGGGCGGTCAGATCCTCGGCACCGAATTGATACCTCTGGGTGTTTCGCAGTTCGGCCAGACGATCCAGAATATCCAGAAGGCTAAGCCCGACTGGCTGATGTCGCTGGTCGTCGGCAACTCGCAGTCCGCCTTCTATGAACAGGCCGCCTCGGCGGGATTGCACATTCCAATGGGCAGCTCCATCACCATTGGTCTCGGCTTCGAACACAAGCGGTTCAAGCCGCCGACCATGGAGGGGATGCACGTGGCGATCAACTGGTTCGAAGAGATCGATCGGCCCGCCGCCAAGGACTTCGTCGCGCGTTGGCACGCCAAGTATCCCAACGAGACCTACATCAACGACATGGGCGAGAACGAATACGCTGCCGTCTATATGTACAAGAAGTTGGTGGAAATGGGCGGCTCGACCGACATTGCCAAGATTCGTGAGCAGATCGCCACCGGCAAGGCGTGCATCGACGCGCCTGAGGGTCAGATCTGCATCGATCCTAAGTCACAACATGCCAGCCACCAGATGACACAGTTATCGGTGGCCGCTGACCATTCGGTCAAAGTTGAGCGGACCTGGGATCGCGTCGACCCGTACTGGCTCGGTCAGATCGGCTGCGATTTGACGAAGGACGACCCGAAGGAGCAGTACACGCCGAGCAACCTGCCGAACAAGTAATTTAGTCGGCGGGAAGTTCATGACGACGATCGCCTTCCAGGCATTCGCCTTCGTGTACCAGGTGGCGGACGTGTTCGCCTTCCTGGTGCTCGCGGCGAGCGGGCTCGCCATCATCTTCGGAATGATGGGCGTCATCAACATGGCCCATGGCGAGTTCATTACGTGTGGCGCCTATGTCACGACGGCGATGGCCCGCACCGGCCTGCCCTTGCCGTTATCGATCCTGGTCGGGTCGCTGGCGGCAGGCGTGCTCGGCATAGCGCTCGAGCGCACCATCGTTTGCCGGTTCTACAATCGGCCGATCGACTCGCTTGTCGTGACCTGGGGTATCAGCCTGATCTTCACGCAAGGTGCGCTACTGCTGCTAGGTTCGGCGTGGACAACGATCGGCACGCCGCTCGGCACCATTTCTTTTGGCGACTATTCGTTTGCGATTTACCGGCTGGTCATGCTCGCTGTGGCTTTCGGTGTTCTGCTGGGATTGTATCTGCTGTTCATGAAAACGCGCTTCGGGGTCCATGCCCGGGCGACGATACAGAACCCCGCAATGGCCCGTTCACTCGGCGTTCCCGTCGAACGAATATACGCTCAGACATTTGGGATCGGCGCTGCACTGGCCGGTCTCGCAGGGGGCATCTACGCGCCCACGCTGACGCTGAGCCCAACCATGGGCGCCAATTTTGTCGTGGAATCGTTCGTGACCGTCGTGGTTGGCGGGGCCGATGTGTTGACCGGCACCGCACCTGCATCGGCGGTGCTGGCTATCATTCGCGCCGCCTGCACTGCCGCCTGGGGTCAGGTGTTTGGCCTGATTGGGCTGCTGGTCACTGTATGCATCGTTATTCGACTGCTGCCCGACGGGTTCAGCGGCTGGCTGATGCGGCGACGTGCGTGACAGCGGGAGAGTGGTATTGCGAGACCTGATAGCCCTGCTGAACGGCCCGCAGACCATCGGCCGTGGTGCCGGGTTCTGGTCCGTGGCAATTCTCGTGCTGATAGTGGCCGCGGTCTATCCCCAGTTCGCTGAGTCATTCGCGGTCTCTAACGCGGCGTATTTTGCTGTCTGGGTCTTCATGGCACTGGGGCTCGGCCTGATCTGGGGCTATGGCGGCATGCTGAGCTTCGGGCAGACGGCGTTCTTTGGACTGGCCGGCTATGCGTACGGCGTCATCGCCATAAACTTTGGCGCTGCGCATTCATACCCGCTCCTGGCGTTGATTTGCGCGCTGGCGATCGGCACGGCGTTCTCCGCGCTGCTGGGCTATTTCATGATCTATGGCGGTATCAACGGCGTGTTCGTCGGTATCGTCACATTGTCCGTTACACTTGCCTTTGCAACATTCATGAATCAGACAGCGGGACCCGAGTGGCGCATCGGCCGAGCCCGGTTGAATGGCTACAACGGGATGACGCGTATTCCATCGCTGTCGGTCGACTGGTTCGACGGACATCGCATCAAATTTGACGGTGCCAATTTCTACTATCTCGTGCTCGGACTTTTGGTCGTGACGTATCTGACGCTGCGGATTCTGGTGAACTCCCGCTTTGGCAACGTTCTTGTCGCCAGCCGCGAAAATCCAGAGCGGGCTGAACTTCTCGGCTACGACATTCGTCGCTATCAGCTTGCGGCGTTTGCAATTGGCGGGTTCCTAGCCTCCCTCAGCGGCTCGCTCTACGCCGCTTGGGGCAATTTCATTGTCCCAGCCTCGATGGCGCTTCCGGCCGCGGCCATGCCAATCATTTGGGTTGCGGTTGGCGGCCGGCAGGACGTGACGGCGACACTGATCGGCACGTTCGTTGTGCTCGATGCTTTTCAGATGCTCACCGTGGTCAGCCAGCAGTACGCCCTGATCGCGATTGGCGTATTGTTGGTGGTAACCGTTCTGGTGGCGCCGGGCGGCTATGTGCTGTGGGTCGTCGATACGGTAGCCAGACTGCGCCGCCGTGCCGACGCTCGGCCAGACGGCGTGGAGATCCGGCTGCGCGAAGGCGTGCACCGTGGCTAAGCTATTGGAAACCCGCGGCCTGACCAAACGGTTTGGCGGGGTCACGGCAATAGACAATCTGGATTTCAGCGTCGAGCAGGGCGGCGTCCACTGCCTGATCGGCCCGAACGGCGCCGGCAAGAGCACTCTGTTCAAGCTCATCGTTGGCCGCCACCAGCCTACCGAGGGTACCATCTGGTTTCGAGACCGAGACATCACAGCCTTGCCGACAGCACAACGCATCCGCGCGGGCATCAGCATCAAGATGCAGGTGCCAGGGATCTTTCCGGAATTGCCGGTGGCGCAAAACCTGACCATTGCTCTGCAGCGGCACCATAATCGCGCGCAAACGCGACATGAGGTGGAACGCCTGTTGGATTTCGCCCAGCTCGCCGGCGATGCGGCCAAGCAGGCGGGTCAACTGGCGCATGGCCAGAAGCAGTGGCTAGAAATTGCCATGGCGATTGCCCTGAACCCGGCGCTGCTGTTCCTGGACGAGCCTACCGCCGGTCTTTCTCCGGAAGAGACGTTCAAGACAGGTGAAATGGTGCTGGCGCTGCAGCGGGAAGGGATGACGATCTTGGTGGTCGAGCACGATATGGCCTTCGTGCGCCAGATCGCCGAGCAGGTAACGGTGCTGCATTTCGGCAAGTTGTTCGCCGAGGGCTCGATTGACGAGATCACCGCCAACGAAGATGTGCAGTCAATCTATCTTGGTACGCCGCACGATGCCATCTGAGACGCTGCTGGAACTTGCTGGCCTGCGCACCGGCTATGGCAGTTCACCAATTCTGCAGGGCATAGACCTGACCGTGAACTCGGGCGAAATCGTTGCGGTCATCGGACGCAACGGCGTAGGCAAGTCGACGATGATGCGCTGCGTGACGGGACAGCTTCGCGTCTGGGCGGGTACGATCCGTTTCGGTGGCAACGATATCTCCACCATGTTGCCGGAACGGCGCGCGCATCTGGGATTCGGCTACATCCCTCAAGGGCGGGAGGTGTTCAGCCGCATGACGGTGGAGGAGAACCTGAGCGTGGGCGAAATGATCGGCTCGCGCTCGGGAAGGAAGCTCTACGATCTAGTCTATGAGTTCTTCCCCATCCTGGCGGAGCGGCGCAACCAGAAGGCCGGCACGATGAGTGGCGGACAGCAGCAGCAACTAGCCATCGGGCGCGCAATGATCGGCAATCCCAGACTACTGTTGCTGGATGAGCCGTCCGAAGGCATCCAGCCGTCCATCATCATCGAGATCATGCGGGTGATCCGCCGCGTCAACAACGAACTGGGCACCACAGTCTTGTTCGTCGAGCAAAATCTGGACGTGATCCTGTCGCTGGCCCAGCGCTGCTACGTGATGGACAAGGGCAGGATCGTCGCGGAACGGGACGCGCGCGAACTCCAGGACCGCGAGGTAGCGAAGCGCGACCTTCAAATCTGATTCGCTTGCTGCTCGGCCCCGGGCTCCATAGACTGCGGGCATGGATGCAATGGTGCCCGATTCCTCCCAGCTTGCGCGCGGCCTCGAGGACACGCTTGCGAGGCTTGATGCGCATTTGGCCGACGCCGAGAGGCAGGCCGCCACGCTGCTGAAGGCGGTAAGGCGTGCCCGTCGCGCCGCCAAGGAAGGAGCCGTCGCCACTCTCCCCGCCACCATCGCCGCGGCGCGGAACGAGGCGACCCGGAGCGAGGCGGCGATCGAAGAAGCCGCCGCGGCCTTTGACTACGACGTAGCCGAGGCCTTCGCCAGCGGCGCCTGGCTCGACGAACTGGCCGACGCCGCCAAGGCCGCCGGTGTGGTCCTGGTGCGGCGGGACGGGCGCGTGACCGCCTATCCGATGGCTCTGCGGCTCGACGGGCGAGCGCAGGGGGTGCGGATCGGGCGCAAGCTGGAGCGGCGTATCCGGCCCAGTTTCCTCGCCGCTCACCTGAAGGCATTGCAGCAACGGCCGGAACGCTTCAACGGCCGCCAGTTTCTCGACCGACTATTCGTGCTCTACGACAGCATGGCGCGTGCCGCCGATCTGGCTTGGCGTCCCACCCAGCCCGGCCATGGACCGCTCGTGGCGCTGGCCGACCTCTATGATCTGCTCACGGTGCTGCCCGCCGCCGCCGCCGACTATCCGCCGGAGGAATTCGTCACCGATCTGCTGCGGCTCGACCGGCAGCCCGACGCCACGGCCAGCCACGGGCACCGGTTCGAACTCGGCGGCTCAACCGGTCGCAAGGGTAGCAAGCGGCTTACGCTGTTCGACGAGACCGGTGAGCAGCACGACTATTACGCCATCCGCTTCATCCTGGAGCCGTCCGATGGACGTGCTGAACACCAAGCCACTGCCGCTCGCTGAGTGGCTCTCCCTTCTCGACCGCGAATACCTGTCGGAGTTCGTGCCGGCAGGCGGCGCGTCGGTCAAGTTCGCCATCCTTGACGACCTTTCCGTCGATACAGCGGCCGACCAACTGATCGGACTGGGCGAAGCGCGGGGCATGCTGACGGTGCAAGTCGATGCCGACCGCACGCGAATCCACATGATGCACGAGCTGTTCTTCGCCATCACCCGCGCGCTGCCATGGGACAGCCTGGTGCAGCGCTACCTCGAGGAGCTGTTCGCCGCTCACGCCTACACCTGGCCGCAGCCCGGCGCGGCGATGGGAATGACCGACCTCGCGGGCGCCTTTGCCGTGGCTCCTAGCCTGCTGGCACGCCAACGCGATCAGTGGCTGACCGCTGATTTGTGGGCCGACCGGCTGCTGGCACAGGATTTCCGCGCCGCCCTGCTGCGTCTCTGCCTGTCTCGACTGGAACCGGAAGACGCCGGCAACGCCCAGCCGGTGCTGCAATGGCTGCTAGGTGAAAAGGTTCCGGCCGCGCAATTGCACGCCGCGGACATCTCGACCCGCATCTCCCGCATCAATGCGCGCGCCATGCTGGCGTCGCTGTGCCATTTCGTGCGCAAGGCGGGAGCCACCGGGCTGCTGGTCGTGCTCGATGTGCGCCACCTGACGCGAAGCTCAGGCGGCGAGGGTCCGGTACGCTATTCGCCCGCCGCGGTGATGGACGCCTATGAGGTGCTGCGGGAAATCATCGACGACACCGAGCAGCTACCGGGACTGTTTGCGGTGGTGCTGGCTGATGCGGCGCTCGCCACGGGCGATCCACGCCGAGCACTGAGTCAATATGCGGCGTTGCAAATGCGCGTCTGGCCCGACGTGCGGCCCGGGGACCGGCAGAATCCGGCGGCACCGCTGGTCTGGCTCGCGGCATGAGGCTGGAGGCCCGCACCGCGATCGAGGCGCTACGGGCCGGCGTGCCAAACCGGGCCGCAATTCGCCAGATGGGCACCGAGCAGACCGGCATCGAGAACGCCTTCGAAGCCGCACTGGCGGCGGCCTGGGCCGATACCAGTCCCACCCCGGCCGGGATCGGCATGGCTGGCGGCTTCGGCGCCGGCAAGTCGCATATGCTCGGCTACCTCGCCGAGGTCGCGCGACAGCAGGATTTCGTGGTCAGCCGGGTCGTCGTCAGCAAGGAGACCCCGCTGTCACATCCCGGCCACGTACTCGCCGCCGCGCTCCGCGCTGCCGCGTTGCCGGACCGGCCGGACGACCCGACCGCCGCCTGCGTAGCCGTCCTGCGCGAACGCCCCGAGGCGCTTGACGCACTGGAACTCGCGGTCGGCACGACCGAGCCCGCCTTCCCGCCGATCTTTGCCGCCTGCCTGTTCCTGCTGCGGCGAGCATCCACCACCCCCGAAGTCCTGCACCGCATCGCGCGATTTTGGGCCGGTGTCAAAGTGGGCATGCGGATGATCCGCCAGGCGCTGGTGGCCGCCGGAGCCGGCAAGGCATTTTCGCTCAAGGCGGTGCCCGCTGCCGAGCTGACCGCGCAGCTCACGCGGTTCGTCCCGCTGCTGTTCCGCGCGGCTGGTTATGCCGGCTGGTGCATCCTGTTCGATGAGATCGAGCTGATCGGCCGCTACACGCCCCTGCAGCGCGCACTGTCCTACGCCTGGCTCGGCGCCTGGCTTGGCCTCGATGAGGCGAAGCGCTTCCAGGGCATCGTCGTTGCCTATGCCATCACCGACGACTTCGCCACCGCTGTCATCAACGCTCGTCTCGACGGCGAAAAGCTGCCGGAGCGACTTACCCTTAAGGGACGAACCGCTGAGGCCGCGCTGGCGCTGGCCGGCATCCGCCATATCGAGCGCACGGTGCTGAGGCATCGGCTGCTGCCGCCCACACCGGTTGATCTGGCAGCCTGCCATGACAAAGTGCAGGCACTGTATCGCGCCGCGTACGACTGGCCCGCTCCGCCGGTGGCACCGGCGGAGCGCACAAGTTCGCGCACCATGCGGCAATTCATCAAGGGCTGGATCACCCAATGGGACCTGCTCCGGCTAGAGGGTTCAGATGTCCTTCTGATCTCCGGCAGCATCGTCAGTGACTACACCGAGGACACCGCTCTTGCCGAGCCGCCCGCCCTGGACGACGAGGAGGCCTAGAGGGCTGCGGCTACATCCACCCGCCATCCACCACCCATGACTGACCGGTGCACATCCGGCTATCGTCGGAGGCCAGCCACAGAACCAAACGCGACACGTCCGCCGGCACCAGCTTCGTCTTGAGGCACTGGACGCGCAGCAGATTCTCCTCCGCTTCCGGCGTCAGCCACAAATTGACCTGCCGCTCGGTCATGATCCACCCCGGGATCACGGTATTGACCCGGATGCCGTCGGAACCGAGATCGCGGGCCATGCCTTTGGTCAGCCCCTCGACCGCCGCCTTGGCACTGGTGTAGGCGGGCATGCCACCCTGGCTGGTATGCCAGGAGATCGAGCCGAAATTGACGATCGAGCCGCCGCCCGACGCCCGCATCATCGGCGCCACCGCCTGGATCGCGAAGAACTGGTGGCGCAAATTGGTCGCCATCCGCTCATCCCAGTATTCGACCGTGACTTCCTCATAGGTGTGGCGTTGATCGTTGGCGGCGTTGTTGACCAGCACCGTGATGGCGCCCAACCGGCGGCCGACTTCGCCAATGGCGTCCCGCAGGGCGCTGATGTCCCGCAGATTGCAAGGCAGAAAAAGCGGCGGCGGCAGCCCTTCCTGATGCAATCCAACGATGAGCAGGCCGGCCGCATCCTGATCGATGTCCAGGAAAGCTACCTTGGCTCCCTGGCGCGAGAACTGGGTCACATGCTCTGCGCCGATCCCGCTGGCACCACCCGTCACCAGAACAACACGGTTGCGCAGGCTGGGATACGTGGCGAAGACCTGCGGCATGGCGGTACTCCCTCCCGGACCGTGCAGCGCCTCCTCGTCAGCGTGGACGCGCCTCGGCTTCATCCAATTTTACCAGACGGGCCTCGAGTTGTCGCATCGCATTTTCGATCTCGGCTTCGGACGATTCGCCAATCTCCACGATCATCGGACGCTCGTCCGGCCCCGGCTCCTCGAGGGTGGCGAACTGGCTGTCCAGTAGCGCGGGAGGCATGAAGTGCCCCTTCCGTCCTGCCATGCGCTCGCCGATCAGCGCTTTCGAGCCGCGCAGGTAAAGCAGAAGCACATCCGCCCGAGCGCCAATGAGGATGTCGCGGTAAGCCTTCTTCAACGCTGAACACGCCACGACCGCCGAGGTCCCCGCCCCCCGCAACGCGTCTTCCCGAGCGGCGATCGCCTGCAGCCACGGCCAGCGATCCTCATCGGTTAACGGGGTGCCCGCCTTCATCTTGGCGATGTTGGCGGGGGGGTGAAACGTGTCACCCTCGAGCAGCACCCAGCCTTTCCGCTCCGCGACGGCAGCCGCGACGGTTGTCTTGCCGCTGCCCGACACCCCCATGACAATAACGATGGTCATTCAATGCCCGCCATTGGATACGAGCCGCGATTGCCGAGGCAGGGGACGCCCGCGGATCAGGGATTAGCCCTCCGACGCGGCTTTACGCGCCATTGCCTCCTCCGACGAAGCGACTCCCCCATGCGCTCCCGACCACGCAACGGGGTTTTCCAGAAAGCGACGAACCTCCGCCAACGAGTGTTCGGCGAAGTATGGCCGATCCTTGCAAGCCTCCAGGACGTCCCACCAGGTGCACAAATGGTGCAGTGTTATGTCCATCCCCCGGAGTGTGTCGAATGCACCGGGGAACACGCCGTAGAAGAACACCACGAAGGCGTGATTGACCAACGCCCCGGCATCCCGCAGCGCGTTGGCGAAACGGATCTTGGACTGGCCGTCGGTGGTCAGGTCCTCCACCAGCAACGTGCGCTTACCCTCCGGCACGTCACCCTCGATCAGCGCGTTCTGGCCGAAGCCCTTGGGTTTTTTGCGAACGTAGGCCATCGGCGCGGACATCCGATCGGCAATCCAGGCGGCGAAAGGAATGCCGGCGGTCTCGCCGCCCGCCACCGCCTCGATCGTCTCGAAGCCCACGTGCCGATCAATCTTCTCCACCGCCAGGTCGCAGATCTTCGACCGAGCCCGTGGGAAATAGATGATCCTCCGGCAATCGACATAGACCGGCGATTTCCAACCCGAGGTGAACGTATACGGCTCCTCCGGGCGAAAGTTCACCGCTTTGATTTCGAGCAAGATACGGGCGGCGGTTAGCGCCGTGTCGCGGTCCCATTCGGTTGCGGCGGAGGCAAAATGCGCGGGTTTGGCCATTTAAGAGGATGATCCTTCGTCCATATCGGCGACAGTGCCACCGAGCACTCGGCACAGAAAAGACCGAGACGCCTCTCGGCTTTGCCACATGCCCCCGGGAAGCGCGGCCACGTTCCGCTGCCGTGCCATCCGGCTAACGGTCTCGCAATCAAGCTCTCAACAGGGCTGTGCCAGCTTGTTGTGCGATCCGTCGCAGCGCGGCGTGTTGCCTGTGCCCTTGCAGCCGCAGAAAGCCACGGTCCCGCTTTCGCCGGGCTCGAACTTCATCGGAGCAAACGCGGTTTCCTTGTGTGAACCGTCGCAGAACGGCTGCTTGCCGCTTTTGCCGCAGGCACACCACCAATACGCCTTGCCGGCTTCCACCTCCATTTTGAACGGGCCTCTCTGGGCGACGATCGGCAGTGACTCTGACATCGCGTGTGCCTTTCTTCTTGCAGCCTGTTAATGGCGCTAGCCGGATCTCCGTCAGAACGGGTCGGTGCCATAGAACCGGCGCGCTTCCGCCGCGGTAACGTAACCGTCCCGCAGATCTTCGGAAAGGGCGGCGCGGTCGCGTCCCGCCGGCGGCCCGTATCCGCCGGAGCCGGGCGCCTCGACCACCACGAGCGATCCCGCGGGTGCGAGGAACCCGCCCTTGCTGGTCAGCTTGCGGGCGTTCGAGTGCGGCGCGATCAGTTCCAGTCTGGCAGGCGCCCCGGGCAGGCCGCCATCGAGCCCGAACGGCGGCGTGACGGTCCGTTCGCAGCACACAGCCGTATGGGCCTGGTTTTCCAGCACGCGCCAGACGCGTCGCACACCCAGACCGCCGCGCCAGGTTCCGGCACCGCCGCTGTCGGGCACCAGCGCGTATTCCTCGATCCGGAGCGGAAAGCTCATCTCGATGATCTCGATCGGCGTGTTGCTCATGTTGGTCACCGTGCTGGCCACGGCGTTGATGCCATCCTTGATCGGGCGCGCCCCAAATCCCCCCTTGACCGATTCGTAGCTGACGTACCGACCACCGTCGCGGTAGTCGATGCCGCCGAACGTGATCACCGCCGAGGTCCCCTGCGACCCTGCCATCACAGTCCGTGGTGTGAGGGCGAACATCGCCGCCATGACCATGTCGGCGACACGATGCGACATCTCGTGATTGGCATACACCACCGGCGATGGATGCCGCGCGTTCACCACGGTGCCGGGCGGAGCCGTTACCGTGACCGGGCGCCAGCAGCCCGAGTTGGGCGGGATCAGGTCCTTCGGATCGACTATCATTTTCAGGGCGCAGAACACCCCCGACGCCGTAACGGTCAGCGGCGCATTCATCGGCCCCGCCACCGCGGGATCGGACCCGGTGAAATCTGCCGAGATGGTATCGCCTCGCTTGGACAGTTTGAGGCGAACCTTGAACGTCGCATCATCGGTGTCGCCTGGGTCGATGATGCCATCGCCATCGAGAACATCGGTGAATTCGGCCTCGCCGTCCGGCAACGCGCGCAGCGCGGCACGCATCATCGCCTCGGAATAGTCGAGCACCTCCTGCATGATGCTCAACAGGGTGTCGGCGCCATATTTCGTTGCCAGCTCCGATAGCCGCAGGGCGGCCCGTAAGTTCGCCGCGACCTGGGCCCGCAGGTCGCCCAGACGTTCGTCCGGGGTGCGGACATTGGCGAAGATGATTGCCTCCACCCCAGGGTCGGGACGACCATCGCGATACAGACGAATTGGCGGCAGTCGCAATCCCTCGCCGTAGATTTCGGTCACCGCCCCGTAGCTGCCAGGGGTGGCGCTGCCGATGTCCGGCCAATGCGCGCGGACGCAGCTATAACCGAGCAGCCTGCCGTCGTGGAAAGCCGGCACGACGACGTTCACATCGGGCAGATGGGAACCGCCGTCGTAAGGATCGTTGTGGATGAACACGTCGCCAGGCTGCACGTCGGGCAACGCCCGGACCACGGCACGCACGGCATCTGGCATCGACCCGAGGTGTATCGGCAGATCCGGGCCTTGCGCCACCATGTTGCCGGCAACATCAAAGATGCCACAGGAGTAGTCGCCGGCGACTTTCAACAGCGGCGAATAGGCGGTCTTCGCGAGCACGATCTTCATTTCCTCGGCTATCGAACAAAGCCCGTTCTTCACCACTTCGAAACGGGCCGGGTCCGTCCTGAGGTTGCTCATCGCTGCTCCTTCAACGCGCGGACGAAACAAGGCAAGCTACGATGCAAGGGAGTGGCGTCAACCTCCCAGATAAAACTGGCGAATAAGCTCGTTATTGTTCAGCTCACTGGCCGAGTTGCCCTCGAACTCGATATGCCCATGCACGATCACGTAGCCGCGGTCGGCAATCCGGATGGCCTGGGTGAAGTTCTGCTCCGCCATCAGAACGGTCAACCGGAAGCTGTCCTTCAACTCCTTAATCTTGTCGATCGTCCGCGCAACCAGCAGCGGCGCCAGTCCCACCGAAGGTTCATCGACCAGTAGCAGCCGTGGTGACGACATCAGCGCCCGCCCCAGCGCCAACATCTGCTGCTCGCCGCCGCTCATGGAACCAGCCAACTGCTTTCGCCGCTCCGCCAGTCTGGGAAAGACATCGAAACAAAGGGCCAGATTGGTCTGAATGGCCGCACGGGCGGAGGGTCGGAAGGCACCCATCAAAAGGTTTTCGGTAACAGTGAGACGCGGGAACAACCGCCGGCCCTCCGGCACGAAGGCGATACCGAGATCAACCACAGCCTCGGTCGTCATGCCCACCAGTTCGTGCCGCTTGCCGTCGAACTCGGCCACGATCGAACCTCCGGATGGCTGCACCATTCCCATCACACATTTCATTAGTGTCGACTTGCCGTTGCCATTAGTGCCCAGCAACGCCACGGTCTGGCCTTCACCTACCGACAGCGAAACGTCGTGCAGGATCCGGACCGCCCCATAGCCGGCATCAAGTCCGTTGATCGAAAGGCTAGCTGCCAAGATACGCCGCCACGACATCGGGTTGACGAATCACCTCGTGCGGCAGGCCATCGGCAATCTTGCGACCGGCAACCAGCACCACCAGACGCTCCGAAAATGCTAGAACCGCCCGCATGATGTGCTCAATCATGATGATCGTGACGCCCTGACCGTTCAGCTTCATCAGCAGTCCCAGAATATCGTCTACTTCCTGATGCGACAGCCCGGCCATCGCCTCATCCGCGATCAGTAGCCGGGGGTCAGACGCCATGGCCCTCGCCAGCTCGAGCTTACGCATCTCGATCTGCGTCAGGTCCGCCGGGCGGTGGTCGGCCTTGTCGGCCAAGCCAACCATATCCAGCAGCGAACAGCTTCGCTCGCGTGGGTCGGCAACCACCCCCCCGTCCCGCGTCTGAGCCGCGTAGAGGATCGGGACGCGCACATTTTCCGCCAAGGTCAGAGTGGGAAAGGGCCTCGGCAACTGGAAGCTCCGGGACATGCCCAGTCGGGTGCGTTGATGCGCCGCCAGTCCGTTCAATGAATGCCCGGCGAACCGCACCTGCCCGGTATCGTTGCGCAACGTGCCACAGAGGCAATTTACGAGCGTGCTCTTACCGGATCCGTTCGGACCGATCAGCCCCAGGCGCTCACCGTCCGCCACGCTCAGTTCGACATCCGCCAACGCCACAAAACCACCAAAGCGTTTGCTCAAACCCGAGACCGTCAGCAGAGCGTCACTCATTGCCTGAACCACCCAACGATGCCTCGCGGCGCCGCAATGACGAAACCGACCAGCAGCACGCCGACGAGCAGCAACGAGAGGGAGGAGGAGATCGTCACGGTGGCCACTTGTTGCAACGTCCCCAGCAGCACCGCGCCAATGACCGGCCCCAGCCAGGTGGTGGTGCCTCCGATCAGGGGCATGGCAATCGTATTGACTGCATAGCTCAGGCTAAACGCCGAGGCTGGGTCCAGGTAGGTCACATAATAGGGCAGCGGTGCTCCGGCCATGCCCATGAAACCCCCTGAAAGCGCGGTGGCAATCAGTTTCAGGCGCAATGTCGGAACCCCGGATGCCTCGGCAGCCAATTCGTCGTCACGTATCGCGGAGAAGCCGTAGCCGAGGCGGGAGTGCTGAATTGCTCTTGCAACCACGATCGCGACGACCGAAAGAACCAGCATGAGCGCGAACAGGTATTCAATGTAGTCACCCGGGAAGATGGGCGAATCAGCCGGTCGGACAATATAGGCGCCGCGTGAACCACCAACGAAATCCCAGTTGGTGACTAACGTTTGTGCGACGACCGCCATCGCCAGCGTCGCGATCGAAAAGAAAGTGCCGCGCAACCGCAACGTCAGATAGCCCATTCCGAGACCGATCAGGCCTGAGACAATGCCGGCAACGAGCATCATTACCGGCAGCGGCAATGACACGGTCTTATACAGAACCACTGTCGTATAGGCGCCCGAGGCGAAAAACGCCGCGGTGCCGAAATTCACGTAACCGCAGTAGCCACCCAAGATGTTCCACGCCGTCGCCAGAACGATATACTGGAGCACGACGTAGCCTGCGAAGAAAACATATGCGTTATCGACTAGCCGAGCGACGCCGAAGGCCGCGGCGGCGACCAGGAGGGTAAGCAGAATAAAGCGGACGTTCCGCACTAGCGTCTGCCGAACAAGCCGGCCGGCCGGATCGCAAGCGTGAGGAGCAAGAATCCGAATGCCACCGCCGGCGACCACGACGGACCGTAGAATGTCGAAGTAAGGCTTTCGACGATCCCCAGCAGTACGGCCGCCAGGACCGTGCCGCTGAAACTTCCCAGGCCGCCCATGACACAGATCGCGAATATGCGGCCGATGTAGTCGCGGGCAATGGACGGTTCGACCGGCTGGATGACGATCAGGATCGCGCCGCCAATCGAAGTGGTAGCGATCGACAGTCCGAACGCGATACGCTTGATCCGGCTGGGACTGGCTGCCATCAGCCGCAGCGCCATCGGATCCTGCGCAACTGCCTGGATCGCCCGCCCGATAAACGTGTGCGACATGAACACCTGCAGCAATCCGACGAGCAGCATCGAGACGGCAAACGGAATCAGCAGCCGCAACGGCAGGTCGACTACGCCGATATGTAGGCTTGGCCCGATGTAGGGTGCGTCCACCAACCGGTAATCGACCCCGAAGACCAGCACCAGGGCAACCTCGGTGATAAACAATATGCCGAAGAAGAAGGCCAGCCCGCGGATCGACGCGTCGCCGCGGCGCTCGAAGGACACGTCGTAAACGTGGTAGATCGCCACCCCGAGAAGATAGAATGCCGGCAACAGAACAATGCTGGTCAGGATGGGATCAAACCCGAAAACGCTGTTCGCGATGTAGGCGGTATACGAGCCAAGGATGATAAACGCGGGATGCGCGATATTGACGATATCCAGCATGCCGAACGAGATCGAAACCCCAACGGTCACGGCAGCGTAAAAGCCACCAAGCAACAGGCCGGACACCAGGGCATTGCCCAGCAGGTCGAACGACAGATCCATTTATCCACACGTGACGTTTCCCGAGCCTCAATCTGACGAAGCCAATGGCGCTTGGCTAGAGCCGGCCCCGGACCACGACGTCTGATACCAGCCCGGGGGCTTGCCCTGCCCTGGCCGACCCACAAGAATATTCACGACAACAAAGGGGGAAACCGACATGACCCGTCTCACGGGCAAAATCGCCTGGGTGACTGGCGCGGGAACCGGCATTGGCGAGGCCGCCGCGCTTGCCCTCGCAGCGGAAGGCGCCACCATCGTCCTGACCGGCCGGCGCTCCGCTCCGCTGGAAGCAGTCGCAAGTCACATCAGGCAGAGCTCGGAGGCCCACGTGCAGCCGGCGGACCTGACGGACGCCGCTCAGGTGCAACGGGTTGGAAATTACCTCCGCAAGACGTTCCACCGGCTGGATATCCTGGTGAACAATGCTGGCGTCAATATCGTTGAACGCCACTGGGACAAGCTAACCCCCGAGAGCATCGACACTTTGCTCAAAGGCAATCTGAGCGGTGCGCTTTACTGCGTCACCGTCGCGCTGCCGTTCATGCGAGCCCAGCGGGACGGCCTGTTGATCCACACCGCCTCGATGGCTGGCCGGTTCATTGGTGGCCTCAGCGGACCAATCTACACCGTCGCCAAGCACGGCATCGTCGCCATGAGCCATGGCCTCAACATGCAGGAGTGTGTGAACGGGATACGTTCCACAGTCTTCCTGCCTGGCGAGGTCGCCACCCCCATCCTCGACGCCCGCCCCAACCCGGTAAGCCCGGAGGAACGCGCGCGCATGGTGCAGCCGGCGGATTGCGGCGACGTGATCCGCTACGTCGCCTGTCTGCCGAAGCATCTGGTGATGAACGAGGTGCATCTTTCACCGACCTGGAACCGGGGCTACCTAGCCGCCCTGGACCGCCAACTATAGGACGAGCTGCCATGGCCACGAACAAAACCAAAGTGATGCTGCCGGACACGATGGGGCGTGAAGGCATAGCATTGATGCAGACACGGGAGGATATCGAGACGATCGTCTATCCGACGATGATCACACAGGCCGAGCTGCTGCCGCGGCTGACCGATGTCGCCGGCATCGCGCTGTCGCTCACACCGTTCAGACAACCTGAAACGGACGCCTCACCAGCCATGCAGGTCGTCGCCCGCATAGGTGTCGGCTATGACGCGGTGGAGGTGCCCGCACTGACGGCACGCCGTGTCCCGCTCATGGTCGCCGGCACGGCTAATTCCGTCTCCGTCGCCGAGCAGGCTTTCCACTTGATTATCGCCCTGGCGAAGAAGAACCGCGCGATGGACGCGTTAGTGCGCGACAACAAATGGAGCAACCGGCAAGGTTCCCTGCCGATGGAGCTGGCAGGGAAGACGGTCCTGATCGTCGGTTTTGGGCGCATCGGCACCCGGACCGCCCGGCGTTGTGCCGCTTTCGATATGACCGTAGTTATCCACGACCCCTACATCAATCAGGAAAGCATCCGCTCCGCGGGATATGAACCTGCCGCCGATTTGAATGCCGTCCTGCCCGGGGTCGACATCGTTTGCATCCATTGCCCGAAGAACCCGGAGACCGTCGGGCTGTTCAACGCCGACCGGCTCGGGCGGATGAAAAAGGGGGCTCTGATCGTCAATACCGCGCGTGGCGGCATCATCGATGAACCGGCACTCTATCAGGCGCTGGTCTCCCGACATCTCGCCGGCGCCGGCCTGGATGTGTTCGATCAGGAGCCAACACCGCCGGATAACCCGCTGCTGAGGCTGGATCAGGTGATTTCCTCGCCGCACATGGCGGGCGTCACCACCGAGGCAGTGGCCGCCATGGCTCTCGCCACCTCGCGCAACATCCTAAGTGTCCTCGACGGGTCGCCGATCCGCGAGAACACCATCAATCCAGAAGTCTACAACTGATGCCCCAGCCCGACCATATCTCGAAGCTCGGCGTTCCCGAGCCCTTGACGCTCGACGCTGACCTGAGGGAGGTCTGGACCAAGTGTGTGGATAAGTTGGGTTACGTGCCCAACGTGCTGAGTGCGTACAGCCTCAGACCCCAGCGTCTGCGTAACTTCATGACTATCTACAATGAGATCATGCTGTCGCCGTCGGGTCTGTCCAAGCTGGAGCGGGAGATGGTGGCGGTGGTGGTTTCCTCCGCCAACCGCTGTTACTATTGTCTGGTGGCGCATGGTGCCGCCGTCCGGCAGCTGTCCGGGGATCCGGAGCTAGGGGAAATGCTAGCATTCAACTATCGGGTCGCAACCCTAGATCCCCGCCAGCGCACCATGATGGATTTTGTCTGGAAACTGACCAAGACCCCGCATCTGATCGAGGACGCCGATCGGGATGCGCTGTCGCAGCAAGGCTTAAGTCAGGAGGACATCTTCGATCTGGCCGAGACCGCCGCGTTGTTTAATCTTTCCAACCGCATAGCATCTGCCACCGACATGATGCCCAATTCGGTCTGTCATCGAACAGGGCGCCTGCCGTAGGATTTGCGGATGTGATCCTGTGATTGCAAAGTGCTACTGGATCAGCCGCCGGTCACTGGCGGGAAGAAAGCAACTTCGTCGCCCGGGTGCAACCGCCGCGACGGATCGGCGAATTCTTGATTAATGGCGCAACGTACTGTGCGACGATTCTGAAATGCTGAGGCGTGACCGGGACCGTGCGCGGAAAGCCAGTCAACCAAATCCGCCACGGTAGTCACGTCCTTGGGTAGGGACAATTCTTCCCGCGATAGGCCGACACGTTCCCGCATCCAGGCGAAGTAAAGGATCGTCAGGGGTTTGCTCATGCGGTCCATGTGGGGTGTTTGTGCGCTTTGCGGAGTGTTTAGACTGGCGATCTTGCCCTGGGGCAGCGTCGAGCCAAAGGATATCGAGGATCACTTGGGTGTTGGAATGGTCTCGATGCGGCCGTCGGAGTGAATGACGGTACTGGTCCCGTTGCCGTTTGGAACTACGATCGACTGACCGCCGCCGGGATTTGTTGTTGTCTGATACCCAGGCCCGCTACCGGTGGTGACCGAGGCCCCATTCGGCGTCTGGATGACCTGCCCGTCTGGCCTTCGCGAGGGGGCTTTGGAGGCCGGCGTGGCGTAGCTGGTTAGAGGTGGCGCGGTTTGTGGGGCGGGAGAATTAGGCCGAGCACTGCTCGGAGGAGTGGAACTCCCCTGGCTCGGACTGGGTGCAAGCATTGGTGGCGCGACACCTCGACTCAGCGGCGAGCCGGGCACCGGCGCTTCAACCTGAGGTGTCAGTCCACTCGTAGTCTCGATATCCTGCAGGGTGGGGGCGGGCGGCAACTGGCCCGGCCAGATATCTCCCGGCTCGGTCAGCAGTGGCTCTGTCGGTGTTGCAATCCCCATGACGCGGCGCATCGTCTCACTATCGCCGACAGGCAGATTCGGATTGGTGCCGCCGCTGAATGGTGGGCTCGACCAGGTCTTGTAACCGCAGCCACCGAGGGTCAGCACGAGGCCGAGCAAAGCAATTCGCCGCATAAAGGGGCCTTCCGGGGGATAGACACAGTTGAAGACACGACAGACTGTGCCCGCAGACAGTCCGCTACTCAAGGACTGTTGGGGTCGAGCCCCAGGAATGAGCTGATGATCCAGGACGCAATTCGGTCAGGTCGGCTTAGTGGCAGCAGAATTCGATCGCCGATATCCAGACAAATCCCGGAACCTGCATTGTCGCTAGCGACCGCGATCACATTTGAGGCATTCGGCCAGAT
Organism: uncultured Alphaproteobacteria bacterium; assembly: GCA_963758415.1. Taxonomy (GTDB): domain Bacteria; phylum Pseudomonadota; class Alphaproteobacteria; order Acetobacterales; family Acetobacteraceae; genus Rhodopila. The sequence continues at coordinate 380,581 of CAVWVL010000007.1, forward strand.
TGGCGGCTTGCCTAGCGCCGGCCGATATATTTCAAGTTTTGGGAATACGTGGCTCTTGTATCCTTCGACCAGCACCAGGTCGACCGGGTCCAGTCTTGTGAGCAGCTCCGTGAGGCTAGGTTCTGGGCCCTCAAGTTCGTGCAGGAGCGCCCAGCGAGCGTCGGAGACTATCAGCACTTCATGGGCTCCGGCTTCGCGATGCCGATAGCTGTCCTTGCCTGGTCGGTCCATATCAAAGTCATGGTGGGTGTGCTTGATCGTCGAGACCTTCAGCTTCCGAGCCCTTAGCAGCGGCAATATTGCCGTGAGCAAGGTTGTCTTTCCGCTGCTGGACCAGCCCACCAATCCCAACACCTTCATTCGGCAGTACGGGGGCCGCGTGTGGGGGTCGTGGCGGCATGGCGCCACCCCGCCGTCAGATAATCCCAGCCGGTAATGAGCGTCAGCGCAGCGGCGACCCACAGCATGAGTTCGCCAATTGCGGCGACAGGCAGGAATCCCAGATGCAGCAGCATGGCTGATGTGTCGCCGGCCAACAGCATGCCTAGCGCCCCCATTTGAAATCCGGTCTTCCATTTGGCCAACCTCGTGACCGGCAGGCCCACTCGGATGCCGGCGAGATACTCGCGGAGGCCACTGACCAAGATCTCTCGGAGCATGATTACAATCGCCGGGTACAGGCCCCAGCCGGAAAGACGGTCTTGGCCAGCTAGCATCATTAGCGAGGCGCCAACCAGTAGCTTGTCGGCGATTGGATCGAGTATCCGGCCCAGATCCGACTGCTGGCGCCGTAGCCGAGCCAGCTTGCCATCAAAATAGTCGGTGATCGCCGCGACACTAAACAGTATGCAGGCCGCAAAATCCGTGGCGGGATGGTGTACTGCAATGAGTACGACCAGCAACGGTATCGCCGCTATACGTGAAAGCGTCAGAAGATTGGGAAGATCGGTCAACATGCCGTGGCTAGGCTAATCCACACTGGCCGACTTAGGAAACGACTTCCATCCTCACCCCTGGATGAAAGTGCGCATAAACCCGTCGGGCGATTTCGCGGCTGATGCCGGGTACTGCTTCTAAGTCATTTAGCCCCGCCATTTTGACTCCCCGGGCGGAGCCGAAATGGTTTAGCAGCGCACGTTTTCGAGCTGCGCCAATACCTTCGATTTCGTCTAGTTCACTCTGCCGGATTGCCTTAGAGCGTCCCGCGCGGTGCGTGGTGATAGCAAAACGGTGCGCTTCATCACGCAGACGCTGCAAGAAATACAGAACTGGATCGCGCGGCGGGAGCTGGAATGGCGCCATACCGTCGGTATGCAACCACTCGCGGCCTGCGTCGCGATCCGGGCCCTTCGCGATGGCGACGAGCTTGGAGTCCTGAACACCCAGGTCCGCCAGCGTGTCCCTCGCGGCAGAGAGTTGGCCGACACCACCGTCTATCAGCAATAAATCGGGCCAGTCGACGGATGACGATCCCTCAGTCTGCTCCTTTAAGGCGCGCGTGAACCGCCGTTGTAGCACTTCACGCATCATGGCGAAGTCATCGCCGCGCGCAATCGGACCGCGGATGCTGAATTTGCGATATGCGGTCTTAACGAATCCCTCCGGTCCGGCGACGACCATAACCCCGTATGGGTTCGTTCCCATGATATGGGAGTTGTCGTATACCTCAATTCGCTCTGGCGTGGCGGGCAGATTGAAGAGCTGCGCGAGCCCCTCCAGCAATTTGGACTGGCCGGCGGATTCCGCGAGCCTTCGCTCCAACGCTTCGCGGGCATTGATTTCGGCGTGCAGAATCACGGCGTGTTTCTCGCCCCGGTGCGGTACGCTTATGTCGACCTTGCGGCCTCCTTTCAACGTAAGCGCCTCGGCGAGCAGGTCCTGTTCCGGCAGTTCCTGGTTGACCAGCAACAGAGGCGGGGGCGATTTGTCATCGTAGAACTGGGCAATAAAGGCGCTCAGCACCACCGGAATTTCCTCGGCCTTGGCATGGAGCGGAAAGAATGCCCGGTTGCCATTGTTGCGGCCGCCGCGGACGAAAAACACTTGCACACAGGTCTGGCCTGCGGTCTGCCAACCTGCAATTACGTCGGCATCGGTCAGGCTGGCGGGGTTCACTACGTCATTGCCCTGCACGAAGGTCAGGCCGCGGATCCGGTCTCGCACCGCTGCTGCACGCTCGAACTCGAGCCCCTCTGCGGCTTGTTCCATCTCGGCGGCAAGTTCTCTCTGCACCGTCGCGGATTTTCCGGCCAGGAAGGCCTTTGCCTGGCTAACGAGCCTAGCGTAATCATCCACGCTGATACGTCCGACACACGGAGCGGAACACCGCTTGATCTGAAACAGCAGGCAAGGCCGCGTGCGCGTGGCAAACACCGTATCGGCACAAGAGCGCAGCAGGAAAACCCGCTGCATGGCGGTGACTGTCTGGTTGACCGCCCAGGCAGAGGCGAAAGGTCCCCAATAACTGCCCCTACGCCCTTGGGCGCCGCGATGCTTGGCGATCTGAGGGTATGGATGGTCTTCGGCCATCATCAGCCAAGGATAGGACTTGTCGTCACGCAGGACGATGTTGAACCGCGGCTTCAAGCGTTTAATCAGGTTGGCTTCCAGCAGGAGTGCCTCGGCCTCTGTATGGGTCGTGACGATCTCCATCGCTGCCGTCTCGGACACCATTCGCCGCAGGCGTTCCGACAGTCGGCCGGTCTGAGCATATGCGGTGACCCGGCGTTTCAGGCTGCGTGCTTTGCCGACGTAAAGCGCGTCCCCCTTTGCATCCAGCATGCGATAAACGCCCGGGTTGGCGGGCATGGTGGTCAACGCCGTCTCGATTACTGAGACGCCTGTCTTTGGTTGGCTCGTCATTTCCCTTGTAGCATCTGTTCGAGAAGTCCCCATCACGAGACAATTCCACGCGCTCACGATAGGCCGTCTGCATGCGCCCGCAAATCCTGTGAGTAAGTCTGTGGATGTGGTGCCCTGCGATTACAGGATACGAGTCCTCAGGCAAGCCGACGAACATCCTGTGAGTTTTGTGAACGACTGTAATGCATTGACATAAGGCACTGTTTGGGAGTGCGTATCGCTAACGGAAACCCACGAGGCGTCCTGCGTTGGTGTCCCTCAACCCTCGCCGTCAGGTGTATGAATTTCCGCGAGAGCGTTCGATCTCCACACCGGCGGAAAGCGAATCTGCGAAGATATCAAGTTTTTCGACCCGAACGCGAGCGCTTCGGACACGCGGATCCTGCAGGCAGACCTGGGCAATTCGTTCTGCCATCGTTTCCACTAATCGAACATGACCGCGTTCGACCACGGAGCGCACCCGGCTCGCTATCTTTTCATAGTCCACGACGCGGGTGAGTTCGTCCGGTCCAACCGGCAGACCGACCATGAGAGCGTCGTCATCCACCCCAAGATCGACATTGATGCGAATGCGTTGTGATGAATTGTGTTCGTGCGGATGAATACCAATGCTCGCGTGTAACACCATGTCGCGCAAAAATACATGCCGCAGCTTCGCCTCGGCATTCGCGATCGGAGCACTCATTCCTCAGGCCCCCGTGGATTGGACCCGGCGCCCCATTGCATGTGTTGTGCCCCATCGAGAGCGATCATCTGCCCCGTCATCGCCGGCAGAGACAAAATGGCCAAAACGGCTCGCGCGACCTCTCCTGGGCTGGTGCCGTGACCGAGCGGAACCGAACTGGATTGGAGGGCAAATTGTGCCTGGGTTTGCCGCGGACTGGGCAGCGCCGGACCGGGCCCAATCGCATTGACCCGAATGTTGGGAGCCAATGCAAGCGCCATGGTTTGAGTTAAGGCCCACAACGCAGCCTTAGAAACCGTATACGAGACGAAATGTGGGGTGAGCGACCAGACCCGCTGGTCCACCATGTTGATCACCACGCCCTCGGCACTTCCCGAAAGTGCGCGCGCAAACGCCTGGATGAGCACAAAAGGCGCACGCAGGTTCGGTTGAAGATGCGCATCCCACGAAGCAAGGGTGACGTCGTGCCACTCATCACGATCGAATCGGCTGGCGTTGTTGACCAATACTCCAATTGGACCAAGTTGCCGTATCGTCTCGGGGACGAGGCGATACGCTTCCTCCTCAACCGCCAGGTCGGCGCTCAAAACGATCGATCGTCGACCCAAAGCTTGGATACGGGTTCTAGTATCCTCAGCCGTGGGAGTACTGGTGCGGCAATGGATGGCAATATCAAAGCCGTTTCGCGCCAACTCGATCGCGATAGCCTGTCCGATGCGCTTAGCCCCCCCAGTGACGAGAGCGACTCGCGGAATGGTTGCGGGGATGCTGAACATCATCGATCTGGTGCTAGTCCACAGAGGTTGTGACGTAAAAGCGGCGACGTCTGGGCAAAGCCAAACTTTCGATGGGAATTGTGGCCCGACATAATCAACTGGCGGCGGGCTTGCCCGTACGAAACTCCTCCACTGCTTGCGTCAAAAACACCTCCAATGCCCGTATCGGCGCAGTATCGGCTATAACCCGATGCCTCCCCATCGCCACCTGAGCCCGTAAGGAAGCGCGCATCGAAGGACCGTGGGCGAGGCGTACGGCAATACTAACGTAGTCGTCTACCGTCTTTGCGATAGTCTCGGTCACACCGAGCCGTGTCAAAATCGCCATCGTGTGCCGACCCCGCATCATGGGCCCAGGACAGGTCACGATGGCGGATGCTTCGGCCAGGGCATCGAGCGTTGATTTACCGCCAGACCACCCAATACTATCGAGCATGATGTCGGCTAGTCGGATCGTGCCCAGAAAGCGTTCCTGTGACATCGGTGGGACGAACACACAGTGCTGGCGAGCGTCCAGGCCCAGTTCCGCGAAGGCCTGCCGCAACCGCGATTGAAAGAGATTCGTCACCTTGCAGCTCTTGGCAAAACCAATGAAGAGGAACTGACAGTCACCCACCTCTGACGCAATGCGTGCGAAGACCTCATCGTATTGCGGAAGATATTTATACAGCGCCTGACCGCACCAGAATATTACGGCATTGTCGCGAAGTCCCATCATCGGCCGTGAACAGATTTCGGTCACACGTTCGTCCGGCGTGTAGTGGACGCCCAGGTTCGGAAGAGTAATAAGATGTTCGGTGTAATGCAGTGTGGCGTGCTCGGGTTCCATCAGAGCACTCGAGAGAAAGTAATCCATCGTCGGCAAACCGCTGGTTTCGGGCTGTCCCCAAGAGACGCATTGTACTGGGGCTAGCCGCTCACTTGCTAGCCGAGCGGCCACCGGATCCATTCCAAGCTCAGGATACAGGAGTACTTCAGGCTGATTGGCCAAGATCGCGGTACGAAAGTCGATGCTGCGGCCCGCTACGAACTGAGGAGACAGATGACGGGCAAGTGCGGTCTCCTGATCGTCTGTCATCGATGTGTGGTAGGTATGGATGTCGAAGCGGTCACGGTCGATCTCACTTAGCCAGCCTTTCAGCATTAGCCGCCAGATTGTATGGTCACAAAAGAAGCCACTGACGATGCCGATCCGGATTTTTTTGCTTGCGATAGCCCTACTGACGCGCGGTCGGTTTAGCGTTGTGCTTGCGTTTTCCAGGAGGCGCGCCGCGAGCATGCCGTAGGTCGCTTTCAACGGGCGGTCGCACTTTCCCTGATAGGGAAGAAAGAAGGGCTGACTGGCTCCGACTGCAGCGGCCAGGGATCTAGCGACCTCGGGAGCGCATGCTCCAAGAGCGAGGTTTTCCAACTGTTGTTCAAATCGCACTCGCTGTAGTAGGATCTGGTCAGTAGATTGATATAAAATAGGTAGTTCGAGCATACAGCGCGCCCAGAGCGCACGACCATGTAAACGGTCTACATCAATCGCACGGTTGTGGCATGCTCGCGCTTCATCAGTCTGATTTTCCAGTTGTAGTAAGCAACCCAGGTTATAGTGTGCATCCGCACAATGCGGGTCGCGGCGCACGGCCTCTCTGAAGCATTGGAATGCTGCTTGGGTGTGTCCTTGGCTCATTAATACGAGGCCAAGGTCGTTTCGGCTCGCCGCGTGATCAGGCCGTAATTGCACTGCCTCTCGATAGTTTTCCTCAGCCTCCGTGAGTTGGGCCAGGGATAGCAGCAATCGCGCATACCTATAATGCATCTCGGCGGAATCCGGCCACCGCAACAGCGTGTCTCGAAACACCGGTAGACAGATAGAGGACTGGCCCGCTGAGGCGAGGGTTTCGGCAAGATTGCCTATGACCTCTGCTGAATCTGGTGCAAGTAAGTTGGCTCGGCACAGCCAAACCAGAGCGCCGCTGATATCGCCTCGGTCGCGCAAGAGGCATCCGAGGTTGTTGGCGATTTCCATCGTATTGGGCCGTAGTGCCCAGGCCGTGCGGTAGGCGAACTCGGCCTCTTTCAAACAGCCAGAAATAGTTAGCGCTCGGCCCCGCGTATTGTGGAACGCCGCCCTGTCAGGCTGTAGTCCGATCGCGCCGTCAATGATGCCGAGAGCCCCGGGGCCGTCGCCTCGATCACAGGCCAACATGCCCAGAAGGTGCAGTGCGTCTGGCTGCTGTGGATCCTGATCTAGAATACGACGATAGACAGCTTCCGCTGCTGTCAGGTGCCCCATCCGATGGTCCTGTACCGCCAAATCGAGCACGGTTGTCGGATCACGCATCTGAGAAGCGACAAAGTTTTTCCATCTTGATCCTCGAGGCAATCTCTTAGTGCCCGTCCCTGAACTTTGCGAGTTATTTGAGTCGGTTAGCGGAGGGGCTTGAATAAGCTGGAGTTTCCCGATGCGCTGTCCGGCACCGAATTGAAAGGTGCCGCATGTGGACGAGCGAAAACCGACAGCGCTACAACCGCGACAAGCTGCGTTATCCGATTGATCTGACCGATGATGAGTGGTCCCTGGTTGCCCCGCTCATCCCGGTGGCAAAACGCGGCGGCCGCAAGCGAAAAGTCGAGGAGCGCGAAGTTCTCAACGGCATCATGTATGTCCTCAGCACCGGTTGTCAGTGGCGGTACGTGCCGAGCGATCTACCCGCGAGAAGCACCCTGCACGGCTATCTGCAACGCTGGGATTACGATGGGACATTGGGGAAAATCCATTACGCGCTCTACCAGAAATGTCGCGAGCAGGTTGATCGGGAGGCAAGTCCGACGGCCTGTGTGATCGACAGCCAAAGCGTCAAGAGCGCCGAAAAAGCGACTGTCTTGGCTGTCAAGCATCGTTTCGCTTTGTCATGATCCGGCAACGGCCGCGGCGCCTCGAGGCTGGCGCTGCGCACCACCGCCTGCGGCGGCTTCGGCCTTGACCCGCCGCGGCCGTTGCCAGCCGGGGTTTTGATCAGCTCGACGCCATCGTTCATGCGTTTTGCCATGGTGTCTTGGTCCGGATAATTGCGTTGAGGATGCCGAGGAGGCGTCGCATGCATGCGACCAACGCGACTTTCCTTGGGCGTCCCCGTTCGACCAGACTTTTGCAGTGCTGGCGGATGACCGGGTTCCAACGGGTGGCGGATAGAGTTGCCATGTATAAGGCGTTTCGAACCTCGGTGCGGCCGCCGGCGATGGTTCGCCTGCCGCGCATCTGTCCGGAATCACGATTGACCGGGGCGACACCAACAAGCGCAGCGATACGGCGCCGATCGAGTTGGCCGAGCTCAGGCAGATCAGCGATCAGAGTGCGCGAGGTGACGTCTCCGACGCCTGGTACCGATGTCAGGAGATCATCGGCGGCGCGCCAGATCGGCGAACCGCGCACGGAGTTGTCGATTTCGCGGTCCAGTTCGGCAAGTTGGACTTCGAGGGTCTTCAACGTCGCCTTGATCGTGCGCTGGACGCGGAGATTGCACGCCTGCCGCAACCGGTTGGTCTCCATGCCGATCATTTCCACGACCTGACGGCGGCGGGCTATCAATTCAGCCAGAGCCTGGCTGTCGGCATCCGCGATCGGACGTGGTTCGGGGCGAATGCGTTCAGCGAACAAGGCGATGATTTGAGCATCGAGCGCGTCGGTTTCGCGAGCCGCCCGGTGGCGCGGGCGAAATCCCGGATCTGGCGCGGATTGACCACGGCGAGTGGCAGGCCGGCGCTGGCCAAAGCCGCCGCCACGGTGATTTCAAATCCCCCCGTGGCTTCGAGCACGATCAGAGCCGGGGCCAGATCCCGTAATTCGCTGGTGAGTTGTTCGAGACCTTTGCCGTCGCGCGCCACGGTGGAGGTCTGAGCTGATGGGCGAACATGAACATCGAGACGATCCTTTGAGACATCGATGCCGACAAAGCTCGGCGAAGTGGCAGGCTGTTCCATGACCCGTCCTTGCGAATGCGGGCTCGACGTGCGGCCCAGGCGACTGTTCGGGTTCCGGCTGGAACCGGTGGACGGGGCGCCATGCTTTTTCTCGGGCTCACTGACCCTGGAGGGCTGCGGGCTCCCGTCCACCGATAGCCTCTCCGGCTTCGTCTCCGCCGGCAATGGCAAGATACAAGGGGGGTCTGCATCGATCCCAAGGGCTATGATACGGGGAAGAAAATCAGTGGTAAGAAGCGGCACATCCTGGTCGATACAGAGGGTTTGTTGATGCATGCCCTGGTCCACCCGGCCCATATCCAGGATCGCGATGGCGGCGCGCTGGTTCTGGCGACACTGTTTGGACTTTTCCCATTCCTGCGGGTGGTGTTCGCTGACGGGGGCTACCAGGGGCCACGGTTCCGCAGCGCATTGGCGGAGTTGCTGCCACAGCTTTCCGTGCAAATCGTCAAACGATCCGACACTGCTGAAGCCTTCGAGGTGCTGCCGCTGAGGTGGGTGGTCGAGCGAACCTTCGCCTGGCTCAACCGATGTCGCCGACTGGCCAAGGACTGGGAAAATCGGAACCGCACCGGTTTGGCTTTTCTCAAGCTGGCATCAATCCGGCTAATACTGAGAAAACTGCGCAATTCCAGATGATCGATTTCGGACCGACTCTTAATGTTACACCGAAAGCGGTTAACGAATTGCGTATTCTAATGTCCTAGGACTTTTGCCTGAGGGCTCGTCCCTTGTATGTACCCGCTGAGCTGGCTGCTTCCCACACGATCGCACCTATTCGTGAGCGAGCACCCAGTCATTAATAAAGCTAGCGAGACCGTTGGCATGAAAGTTGCGGTTCAAAGCAGCTTCGTCGTAGTCTTCGCCGACCCAATCGAGGAACTTCTTGCGTCCTTCTGCTTCGCGTTTGTATAGAAGAAAGAAGGCATCGAGAATGCCCGTCCTGGCTTGTCGAATATGGCCGAAGCGCAGCGAGAGCTGCCGCAACGCCTCCGTAGCTGAGCCGCCTTCGAACAAGATCATTAGACCGGCGGCGAGCCCTGCACGGTCAGCGCCCGACTTGCAATGAATAACAGCAGGAAGTTGTAGGGACTGGTAAATATCGTAGAGCCGTAGAATGCGGTCCCGCTGTGGGGCTCCGCGGCTCTCGAATGCTATGTCGTGGAACGACAGTCCAAGCAAACGGGCTGCCTCGCGAGACAGCGCGTCTGAGCCGCTCTGGGTTTTACCTCGCAGGTTGATCAGTGACCGAATGCCTAGACGACGCACCATGCTGCGAAGGCGGACCGGCGTAGGGTGATTACAGCGATATACCCGGCCCGGCAGTACCGTGCCCAAGTTGCTCCAAATCAAGCGAAAAACCGCGTGGTCGACGAATAACGAGTTCGATCCAGGCTACGGTTCGGCCTCGCGCACTGACGAGATCGCCTCGGAAGATTGAATTCATGCGAGTGGGCCATACTTTCCAAGAGTGCGCGATATGGTCATGGGAAAATGATTGGCGCAACAGGCACTCGGTGGCGGCGGCAGGGCTCCGAATCCAAGTTATTGCGTATTGGCATTGAGTAGTTGTTCGAGATAGGCCGGGGTCCAGGTAGCGAGGTTGCGGCGTAGCCGGATGGAGTGCTTGTCCTTGGCTGCGCGGACCAGGTTGAACGCGAAGTGGCGGACGACAGCCATGTTCTTGGCGCCAAAGCCCTTGCGGAGCCGGGATTGGTCTTCACCGAAGGTGAGGTCGAGGACCCAATGCAAGCTGTTCTCTATGGCCCAGTGCCCTCGGACCGCTTGGCCGGCCCGTTCGGCATCGAGGTCTGCTGAGGAAACATAGTAACGGGTTTCGGTGTGCAAGGCAGGGCCGCGCTGGATGTGAGCCTCGACGCGGATGATGCAGGCGACACCGGGCAGGCGCAGTTCTCCGGGGAAGCGGCGCTCACCGGATAGCCAATCGACCTCGCGCATCAGGCTTGTGGTGCGTTGCTCAATGCGGCCATGGCCCTTGTCGTGGTCGGTGTGGATCGTGACCGTGGCGGGCAGGGCGGCGGCGAAGCAGGCCTCGACCTCGGCGCGTAAGGTTGGCTGGTTGGCCTTCACTGCCAGCAGGTAGTCGGCGCCGGCGTCCTGGATGGCCGTCGCGATGGTGGCGATGGCGTCGATGGAGACGAGCGCACCGCGCAGCCCGTTGTTCTCGGCTAGCCGTCACCTCGCCGGCCTTGTCTGGCACGGCCTCCTGGCCGAGCACCAGGCGGCTCGTGGTGGCGAAGGCCGAGACAAGGTGGAGCGGGGCGCCGCCGTCGGCGCGGTCGTGGCTGCGGCGCGAGGTCTTTCCATCGATGGCGACGAACTCCGGGCGTTCGGGCCAAGTCTCGCACACCCAAGCGGTGAAGGCGGCCGAGAACAGGGCCGGGTTGATACGGTTCATCAGAATGGTCAGCCAGCGCCCGCCGGGGATGCCGTGCTCGTAGGGCAGATGGCGTCGCAGGAAGTCCAGGTGGGCGTCGCCCCACGCGGCAATATGGTCGTAGTCGTCGCAGTCGGCGATGGTGCCGCAGACCACCAGGAGCAGGACCTCGGCCAGCGGGTGGGCAATGCGACGGACGTCGCGCGGGTCGTCGATGGTGGCGAAGTGGTCCAGCAGTGCGCCGAGGCGGATTTTTGCGACGAAAGGCCAGGGGTCACTGACATGGGGGCTCCGAATTGGGGGGTGCCCCATCGAATCAACCCAACGTCAAAATGTCACCCACTGAAACATGAGTTCGTGGCCCTGGTGGCAACGGTGCATGGGTTGACAACGACCTCCAGAGGAGCCGCCCGACTTGAAATTCCGCCGGGCGTACGCTCAGGCTCTATCTATTACTTCGGCACCCATCCCGAACAGGGTCTGACAGTTGGAACGCCCCTAGCCGGTCTCCAAATGGTGCTGTTCCCCGTAAGCGACGGGCTTGCATGAAGAACGACGCGAACGCGGCCAGCTCGAAATCCGCCATATTGGAGGCCTCGTAGCTGGTCGGGCAGCGACCGGCAGCAGGCACGCAAGGAATCGAGGAGGCGGTCCTGAAGCAACATCAGTCAGTCCGTCGAAGCACAACTGACCGGATGGGAACTCAAATAAATCCCCGATCTCTCCGAACTGTTGCATCTGAGACCTCAACCAGACAGGAGACGCCAAACTGTCGAAACCTCAGAAAGACGCCAGGAAATCCTCCCGGCCGGCAAAATGAGAAAAATTTGCTGTCCAGCTGCTAGGATGTCGGCGAGGCGATCGTGAGTGGGCGTACCATCGTGGAACGGGTGGAAACGGCAGGCGCAGATTCAGACTGCTCAGATATTAGGCTGAAGCAACCAGGAGCCGCTTCCTGAACGTACGATGGCTCCGCGGCGACATCACGGCGACCATCGAACGACGCAACTCCTGCCGGGTTCCCAAGACGCTTACGCAAGGCAGAGTTGCCTCGGTGGGCGCGCTGTGGCATCCGCTGCGAACCAACCGCGACGGGCATCCACGATAACGAGTTGGGGCCCCGCTTCTGTTTGACGGAGCATCCAGCTCAATACGGATCTTGATAGCGAATGGTCTCCCTGTGACGCATCCTGACCGCCCTCGACTTAGCTTCGGTTTTTCTCTCGCCGATCTCGAATCCCGTGACGGATTGGGCCGGCTCGATGGTCGGTTCTTACAAACCTTGGCTCTCCGGGACCCGCTCTTGCATCGCCGGATGCTAGCCGCACGCGCCAACCCTGACGACTTGTCCGCACGGCAAGAGTTGGATCTGGTCGTGGATACCGCGCCGCATCTGGACGGGTTTTTGGCGAAGCTGTTCGGCATCGAGGAACCGATCCAAGCGCTCGCGCGGATCACCCATGCACTGGATCCAGTCCACACCTCTAAACGGCTGTTTGTGCAGCGTCAGGCGGTAAAGAAATATCCGGATCCATCTGGCTTCGATGGGCTTGCCCTGAGTGAGGAGTTGCAAGCCCGAATGGGCGAGAGACTGACCGAACTGGCCTTCGCCACCTACATCACCGCATGGGAAGCCTGCGGAGACACCGACGCGCTGGACATTGCACTGCGCTACGCCGCCTGGGCCACGCTGACCATCGACGGCCAGGCGGCGCATCAAGGTGGCACACTATTCCGCATGCCGCGCCGCATCGACCCACAACGCCTAGTGCCGGTCGAGACGATCCAGCGCAACGGCGTCAGCATGCTACGCCTGCCGGAACATGAATGGCGGCACCGCGAGGGGTTTGCTCTCACCGACCAGGGTATGAACACCCAGCAGGCACTTGACCAAGTCAATTACTGTATATGGTGCCACACTCAGGGCAAGGACTCCTGCAGCAGAGGCTTGCAAGACCGCAAAACCGGTCAGTTTCGGAAATCGCAGTTCGGCGTGACGTTAGCCGGCTGTCCGCTAGACGAGAAAATCAGCGAGATGCACACCCTGCGCGCGGCCGGTCACGTGCTTGGAGCGTTCGCCACGATCGCCATCGACAATCCAATGATGGCCGCCACTGGCCATCGCATCTGCAATGACTGCATGAAGGCTTGCATCTACCAGAAGCAGGAGCCGGTCGATATTCCCCAGGCCGAGACTAGCATCCTCAAGGAAGTCCTGGCCCTGCCGTGGGGCTTCGAGATCTACTCACTGCTTACCCGGTGGAATCCTCTCAACATAAGTCGGCCGCTGCCGCGCCCTGACAGCGGCCGAAAGGTGCTAATCGTCGGTCTCGGTCCGGCCGGCTTCACGCTGGCGCACTACTTGATGAACGACGGCCACACCGTCGTCGCTGTCGACGGCCTTAAGATCGAACCGCTCGGTTTTGACCCTCATACCCCGGTGCGCGACGTGGAGAGGCTTTTCGAGAATCTCGACGACCGCGTGATGGCCGGGTTCGGCGGGGTGGCCGAATACGGCATCACGGTCCGCTGGAATAAGAATTATCTCAAACTGGTGCGGCTGCTGCTGGAGCGCCGAGCCGAATTCGCGCATTTCGGGGGCGTCCGCTTCGGCGGCGGCGCCACCCTCTCGATCGATGACGCCTGGGCAATGGGTTTCGACCACATCGCGCTGTGCATGGGCGCTGGCAAACCCACTGTGCTTGACATCCCGAACGGGCTGGCGCGCGGCGTGCGGCAGGCCTCGGACTTCCTGATGGCGTTGCAATTGACTGGGGCGGCGAAGGTCTCTTCGATCGCCAACTTGCAGCTACGCCTGCCAGTCGTTGTGATAGGCGGCGGCCTGACCGCGATCGATACTGCGACCGAGAGTTTGGCGTACTACGTCCGTCAGGTCGAGAAATTCGCCCTGCGCTATCGCACACTGGTGATGGAGAACGGCGAGGCTGCGGTGCGTGCCCCCTGGACGCCGGAGGAAGCCGAGACTGCCGACGAGTTCCTTGCCCATGCCGCCGCGATCCGCGCGGAGCGCGCAGCCGCGGCTGTCGAGTGCCGGGCACCTCGGCTGGCGGTGCTGCTCGATGGGTGGGGTGGCGCGAGCATTGCCTACCGCCGCCGACTTGTGGACAGCCCGTCTTATACCCTAAATCACGAGGAAGTGGCTAAGGCGATGGAGGAAGCCGTCCGCTTCGCCGAGGGCCTGACCCCTACCTCGGTGGAAACCGACCGGTTTGGCCACGCCGCCGCGCTGCGCCTGACGCAAGCCGATGGCTCGGAGATCGTGCTGCCGGCACGCGCGATCCTGGTGGCAGCAGGCACCCAGCCGAATACGGTACTGGCGCGCGAGGATCATCGAATCAAGCTGGATGGCCGTTATTTTCAGGCAGTGAATGAGAGTGGCCAAAAGGTAGAGCCGGTGCGCGGGCTGGCCAAGCCCGATCAGGCGCAGGTGTTGATGCATCGCGCGGAGAATGGCCGGTTTATGAGTTTCTTCGGCGACCTGCACCCCAGCTTTTTCGGCAATGTGGTAAAGGCGATGGGTGGGGCGAAGCGCGGCTATCCGATCGTTTCACGGGCTCTGGCCGCGTTGCCGGTGACAACGGTATCTGGCGCTGAGCTGATCGCCACTGCCCGCGACGCACTGACCGCAAGGGTCCACGCGGTGCACCGCCTGACGCCAACAATCGTCGAAGTGGTGATCCGCGCGCCGGCCGCTGCGCGCGCTTTTCGCCCAGGTCAGTTTTATCGGCTGCAGAATTTCGAGGTTTTGGCTGCGTCTGACGAGGAACCCGGCATCGGCTCGACCGTGCTGAACATGGAAGGCCTCGCGATGACCGGCGCCTGGACCGATCCCTCGTTGGGGCTGGTCAGCGTCATCGTGCTCGAAATGGGGGGTAGTTCCGATCTTTGCGCCGTGCTCAAGCCGGGGGAACCGGTGGTGCTGATGGGACCGACCGGAACTGCGACAAAAATCCATTCCGAAACAACCGTTGCTTTAGTGGGCGGCGGTCTTGGGAACGCAGTGTTATTCTCGATCGGTGCAGCGACCCGCGCCGCAGGCTCGAAGGTCATCTACTTCGCCGGTTATAAGGCCATACGCGACCGCTACAAGATACGGGAGATCGAGCGCGCCGCCGATTTGATAGTCTGGTGCTGCGATGAGGCGCCCGGCTTTGCCCCGAACCCGGCCCGTCCAAATGACCGCACGTTCATCGGCAACATCGTACAGGGCATGGCAGTGTACGGATCCGGCGCGTTGGGCAAGCCCGGCGTTAGGTTGGATGAGGCGGAGCATATGATCGTCATCGGCTCCGATAGAATGATGCAAGCAGTCGGCGCCGCGCGGCATTCCTCGCTCGCGCCCTACCTAAAACCAGGGCATATCGCGATAGGGTCGATCAATTCACCAATGCAATGCATGATGAAGGAGGTCTGCGCGCAGTGCTTGCAGCCGCAGATTAATCCGACCACCGGCGAGCGAACGGTTGTGTTCTCGTGCTTCAACCAGGACCAAATGTTGGATCAAGTGGATTTCGCTGCGTTACACGAAAGACTTGGGCAAAACGGCACCCAGGAAAAACTGACCGCGCAATGGATCGACCGAGCGCTGCGGCGTTTGGCGGTGCGCCCGGCGCACTAACGATGGGACGGATGCCAGCCACAATTGCGGGTTGCGGGTGCTTCACGACAAACTTGTTTGATTTTGTTAAAGGGGAAGCAGGCGAATCTCGTGGAAGGATTGTTCTGATGGTTATGGGTCGCTCCAAGGCCGAATTTAAAGTCGCGTATTCTGGCATATCGCGATGACGTCAACAGCGCATTAGGCTCTGAACCCAATTTCTGCTTGACGTGACTGCACCGGGTTCGATTCGAAGCTTCCACATTGAGGGAGCGCGCGACGATGTCGAACCTGTTCTGGCTGAGCGACGAGCAATAGGCTTCGATCGAGGCCTCGATACCAATGTATCGTCGGGGGGTGAAGCCACGTCGGAACCGCGAGGTCATCAGCGGCTTCATTCATGTGTTGAAGACTGGCTGTCGCTGGCGCGACTGCCCGTCGGAGTATGGCGCCTACACGACCATCTACAACCGGTTCAACCGCTGGGCGAAGGCCGGTATCTGGCAACGCATCCTGGACGATCTGGTGCAGCACGACGCCGCGGACACTCAGTGTATCGACAGCACCACGGCGAAGGCACACCGCTGCGCGGCCGCCGGAAAAGGGGGGAGCGGGAGCAGGCCATCGGGCGCAGCCGGGGCGGTCGGACGACCAAGATCCACGCCGTGGTCGATGGCGAGGGACGGATCATTGCGTTCGATTTGACCGGTGGAAATCGCCACGACATACGCCCGGCGGCGGCGCTCATGGAGCCGTTGCCGCCGGCCAAATCGCTTTTGGGCGATGCCGCCTATGATAGCGATGCTTTCCGCCAGTTCCTGGCCGACCGCGGCACCACACCGGTCATCAAGCAAATCCCAGTCGCAAGCGACTGCATCCGTTCGATGAGAACGCCTATAAGGGGCGGAACATCATCGAACGGGCGTTCTCACATCTGAAGGACTGGCGCCGAGTCGCCACAAGATACGACAAACTCGCCCGAAATTTCCGCGCAACCGTCATCTTGGCATCGATCATGCGCTGGTGGACATAGTCGAGTCCGGAGCCTAATACTTGACGGGGCCGGCTGGCACAGCTCGCCGAACCTTGCACTTCCCGACAACATCGCGCTGTTGCCGCTGCCGCCGTATTCTCCCGAACTGAACCCGCTCGAGAACATCTGGGAGTTCCTGCATGGAACAGGCTTGTGGAACTGCCCGCCACGATCACTTCCATTGCCACCCGAACCTGGGCACAGGTCTAAATTTACCGGCGCTGGTATAAGTCCACTTTCCCACTGACGTCGCTGATCTCGCCGCCTACCGGCACGTCGGAGAGCCATTGATGACATCGGTGAGGCAACGCACTGGGCTAATCGGCCGGGGACATATAAGGGCACGTTCAGTCCTTATAGATCTTGCGGAAATCGGGATGGACGTGGAACCAGTATTCGAAGCCCTTGACGTTCGGCTGCATCGCGTAATCCGCGTAGCGTCGGTAGAGCGGGATACGCGGCAGGTCGGTCATGACGATCTCGACCATCTTCTGAAGGCTGTCCTTGTAGACCGCCTCGTCAGGGGCGAAGCGCGCGGTTTCGATGATCTTGTCGAGCGCCGGGTTTACGTAGTTGCAGGTATCGAACACTGAATTGTTGGCGCCGTCGTAGTTCCAGAAGAAGAAATACTCCGGATAGTCCAGCCATCCATAGAATTCGGCAATGACCATCGGCATCGTCTTGCTGGCCATCTGGGCAAACCAGTTTGATCCCGGCACTTTCTCAAGCGTGACTTCGACGCCGATCTTCTTCAGGGATTCCTGAATCAGGATTGCCGTCGGCTCGCGGGTGGTTGCCTCGCTGAGGTCGAATGACAATGTGGTCTTGAAGCCGTTGGGAAAACCGGCCTCGGTCAGGAGTGCCTTTGCCTTGGCCAGGTCAGTGCCGTGCTTGATCGGCACCGGCCAAGTCGGCTGGTAAGGTGTTGCAGGATCGCCATCGTGCATCGGTGTGGCTCTGCCGTACAGCGCGGAGGACAGTATCTCCTTGTAAGGAATCGCGTAGGAGGTGGCTTCGCGCACCTTTTGATTGTCGAACGGCGGCATCTTCACGTTCATGTCGACAAACACCAGATCGTTCTGAATCGGCACGCCGATGACCTTGATCTTTCCCTGCTTGGCGAGTTCTGCGTAGTCCTTCGGTGGCAGGCCAACCGAAATATCGACGTCGCCCTTTTCCAGCAGCGCGCGGCGGGTCCCCGGCGAGGCGATCTGGCGGTAGATCACCTTCTTCAGCTTGGGCAGCGGCCCCGACTTCCAGTTGTCAAAGCGGGTGAAGACGGTTTGCTGGCCGGGCGTCCAGGCCTCGACCCTGAAGGCCCCACCGCCGGCATCGTTATGAGAGACCCAGTCGAATGCCCACGGGTCGGCAGCGGTCGCATGCTTTTTCGCCAGTTCGGAGTTTATGATGACCGGCACCGGCACCACCAGATCCGGCATGGTCAGCTTGTTGGGTACTTCGAAGGTCGCCTTAAAGGTGTGCGCGTCTACCACCGAGAACTGTTCCGGTTTGAACAGCGATCCCGCGGCCATCTGCACCGCCGGGAACCCGCCGGCCGCGATGCCGCGGTCAAACGACCATTTCACATCCGTCGCTGTCACCGGCGCGCCGTCGTGGAACGTGGCGTCCTTGCGCAGATGGAATATGTAGGTTTTCCTGTCCTCGCTGATCTCCCAGCTTTCCGCGAGTTCCGGTGTCAGCACCTTGGCGTCGTAGGAAGTGGTGCCGTCGGGCAACGTCTTCTCGCCGTGGCTGACGAGGCGGTCGTATGCCTGCCAGACCACCATGCGGCTGTAGTCGTTGGCGGTGGGCACCATCGTGTCGAGACCGTTAGGGCCGGCCTCCGACACGATCACCAGTGTGTCCTTAGGTGCTTCCGCGGCATTGGCGCCGCCGGCCGCCCACACCCCGGAAATCGTCAGCAGGGCGGCTGCCCAGCCTGTTCTTGCCGTCGCCATTGGTATCTCCTGTTTAGGGGAAAGCAGTCAGAGGTCCAAGCTGATCGAGTAGAGACGGCCATTTGTGTGCCCACGGCCTGGCACGCTCGAAGGCGCCCGACGCACGCAGCACAGTCTTGTCGTCCAGATGACGGCCCACGATCTGAAGGCCGACCGGCAGCCCGTCCCTGGTGAAGCCGGCGGGTATCGTGGCGGCAGGCTGGCCTGTCATGTTGAACGGGAAGGTGAAGCACAGCCAGGACGCCGAAGATCCCATGCGACCCTCGATGATCTCCGGCCCCTGCATGTGCACCGGGAACGCGGGGACCGCGAGCGTGGGCGTCAGCAGCAGATCGTATTTGGCCATGAAGCGCCACATCAGGTTGCACACCCGCTGGCGGCCGATGCGTGCGTCGGTGAAGTTCTCCACGGTCCAAGGCCGTTGCAGCAGATCGACCAGATGCGGCGACATCTCGCGCTCACGGCCCTGCATCATCCGCCGCATGCCGGTCAGGTCGGTATCGGCGGCGACCAGCGTCCAGAACGTTCCGAGCTCGTCGGAAAAACCCGGATTGGCCCGCTCGACCGTGCAGCCCAGATCGCTCTCGAACGCCGCGACGGCTTCGGAGACGACGCGGCGCACTTCGGGGTCGACGGCCGCATAGCCCCAGTCCTCGCTGTAGGCGATGCGCAGGCCCTTGAAGTCGCCCCTGGTGGCCTCGACGTAGTCAAAGTCCGCGGCCGGAATGGAATAACGGTCGCGCGGATCGGGTCCGGCGATGACGCTCAGCATCAGCGCCGCGTCAGCGACGGTGCGGCTCATCGGACCAATATGTTCCAGCGATTCCCAGCTCGATACGCCCGGATAGCGTTCGTCGCGACAGCCAGGGTACAGCGCCACGCGGCCCATCGACGCCTTGATGCCATACAGTCCGCACAGCGCGGAGGGGATACGCACCGACCCGCCGCCGTCACTGCCAATGGCGAACGGTGCCATGCCGGCCGCAACCGAGGCACCAGAGCCGGCGCTGGAACCACCCGAGGTCATCGCGGTGTTCCATGGGTTGCGGGTGGTCGGGAAAACCGGATTGTGTCCGACGCCGCTGTAGCCGAATTCAGGCACGTTGGTCTTGCCGATGATGACCGCGCCGGCGGCCTTGAGACGCTCGACCACGATGTCGTCCTCGTCGGGCACGAAATCGCGGTACAGCGGCGAACCCATGACGGTCAAAATGTCCTTGGTGGCGACCAGGTCCTTGATGCCGATTGGCACCCCGCCGAGCACGCCCGGATCATCGCCGGCTGCGATCTTGGCGTCGACGGCGCGAGCGGCGGTGCGCGCGACATCAGGCGTCGGCGTGCAAAAGGCGTGCAGATGCGGCTCCAGCACGTCCATCCGGCGCAGCACCGCCTCGGTCACCTCGATCGCCGACATTTCCTTGCCGCGGATATGTGCCGCCAGTGTCAGCGCGTCCATGCGGCAGATTTCGTTGTCAGTGCTCATCGTTTCTCCCGTCGATCAGGCAAAATGGCAGGCGGCGAGATGGCCGTCGCCGAACGGCATCAGTTGTGGCATCTCGGTGGCGCAACGCTCGGTGCTCGCCGGACAGCGGCCGTAAAACCGGCAGGTGTTCGGATCGGGATCGATCGGACTGCGCGGGCTGCCGCCAAGCCGTGGCCTCGCCTCCCCGCGTCGGGCGGGATCCGGAATGGCTGCGATCAGCGCCTGGGTGTAGGGATGCCGTGGCGCCGTGAATAATTCCTCGGTGTGTGCCACCTCGACCACGCGGCCGAGATACATCACCACGATTCGCGAGCACAGCAGGCGCACGACGTTCAGATCATGTGAGACGAACAGGTAGCTCATCCCAAGCCGAGCCCGCAGGTCGGCGAGCAGCCGTAGGATGACCGCCTGTACCGAGACGTCCAACGCGGAAGTCGGCTCGTCCAAGATCAGCAGCGACGGTTCGACGGCGATGGCGCGCGCGATGCCGACGCGGGCGCGCTGGCCGCCGGACAATTGGTGCGGATAGCGCTCGATCAGTTCGCGCGGCAGGCCGACCAGCTCGGCGGCACGATGCACCCGGGCCTCGAGCTTGACGTGGTCGTTGACACCAAGCAGGTGTTGCATCGGGTCGGCGATCGATTTGAAGACCCGGAACGACGGGTTGAGGCTTTCGCTTGGGTCCTGGAACACGACCTGGATGCGAGCGCGCTGCGGCGTAGTAACGAACTGCGCCTGTGATCCAACGGCGATATCCTCGCCGTCCAGCAATACGCGGCCCGTCGTCGGATCGAGCAGCCGAGCCAGCAGGCGAACCAGGGTGGACTTGCCGCAACCTGATTCGCCAACCAGGCCGACGCATTCGCCATGTCCGATCACCAGATCGACGGCGTCGACCGCGTGCAGCGTGGCGCCGCCGCCGACCGGGTAGCGTTTGTGCAGGTCGTGCACTTCCAGAAGGGGCGAGCTCATGACGACGCGCCGCGGAAAACAGGATGCGATCAATCGGGACACGCAACGGCGGCCGCCCCCCGTGTCATCCCCGGCGAAGGCCGGGGACCTACGGGTTTCACTGGCCTGAATACCGCAAGTCGTGGGTTGCATGTTGCGGCTCCCTGGAGCGACACAGGGAGACGCCGGCAGACACTCGGGACGTGGGTTGGTCTGTTCGACCGTAAGGATCTCGGGCCTGCCGGCGTCACGGTCTTACACGCGTACGGGAATGAGGGCTGTTCGCCCGGATGCAATCCAGCGTGCGGACCGCAACAACGATAGTGGTGGAACTCATCATGCCAGACAAGCAGTTCATCGGCGTCGATGTCTCCAAGGGCTGGATCGATCTGGCAACGGCCGGCCAGCCCGGTCATCGCCGCATCGACAACACCGACGCCGCCTTCCAGGACTGGGTCGGCACGCTGGATCCGGCCAGCGTCGGCCTCATCGCCTTCGAGCCGACTGGCGGCTACGAGCGACGCTTGCAGCGCGCGTTGCGCCAAGCCGGCCTCGCCTTCGCCCGGGTGCATCCGAATGAGATCGCCGCCTTCCGCCGCCGCCGCGGCGTCAAGGCCAAGACCGACCCAATGGATGCCCGCCTGCTGGCCGACTTCGCCGCCATCGAGCTGGCCAACCGCGGCCTCGCCCCGTTGGTCGAGGACAACGAGACGCTGCGCGAACTGTCGACCCGCAGGCCGCAGTTGGCCGCCACCCTGCAGGCCGAGCGCTGCCGCGCCGCGATGGCCAGCTCGGCGGCCGCGAAGGCCAGCTTTACTTTGGTCGCCGAGGCGCTTCAGACCGCCCTCGCCGCGATCGAGGCGGCGATCGAGCAGACCATCCGCACGACGCCCGAACTGGCCGCCATGGCCACGCTGTTGCGCAGCCTCAAGGGGGTCGGGCCGGTCACTGTGCACACCCTGCTCGCCGAACTGCCGGAGCTCGGCAGCCGCTCCGGCAAGCAGATCGCCGCCCTGGTCGGTCTGGCGCCGCAACAACGCGACAGCGGCAAGCAGCGTGGCCGCGCCGTCACCGGCCACGGGCGGCCTGGCGTGCGCCGGGTGCTGTTCAACGCCGCCCGCATCGCGATCCGCCACAACCCGACGATGCGGGCATTCTACCAGCGCCTGGTGCAGAGCAATCGACGGTCGGGCAAGGTCGCCTTGACCGCGGTGATGCGCAAGATGCTGGTGACCCTGAATGCGATCGCCAGGGATCGCCAGCCGTGGCAGCCAGCCGAGACGGTGGCGGCATGACGATCCTCCCCGTTTCCTGGTTCGGCTGGAAGGCGTTTCCTCGTCCCGGCCTGACCATTCGAACAGCGTCGCGCAGCGTCTTTGACGGCCGCGAGCACGGCGCGACAGTGGATCAGGCGGGACACTACAAATTCCGCTTGACAGCGAACACGGGAGATCCTCGGCCTTCGCCGAGGGTGACACTGGGGGAGGGGCAGGTGCTCGAGGAGGGGCTCCTGCGGACGACCCACGTCTTTTGCCCGCGCCACCAGCGCAAGTCGTGGGTCCCCGGCCTTCGCCGGGGATGACACGAGGAGAGTCAAATGACACTTGTGGCGCGCTCACACCGATGGTGCCCACAGGGGGACCTGGCAGCGCACCTGGTGGGTGGCGGTCAGCAATGTCCAGGGCAGCGGTCTCTCGTCGCACACGGCCGTATGGCGAACGCAGCGGGCGCTGAAGCGGCAGGGAGGCAGGTCGCGGCGCAGGTCGGGTAACTGTCCCGGGATAGAAACCAGCCCCTCGATGGTCGAGCGGGGCGTCGGCGTCGAAGCCAGTAGCTGGCGGGTGTACGGGTGCGCCGGCCGGCTCAGCAACTCCTCGGTCAGCGCCACCTCGACCAGATGGCCGGCGTGCATCACCGCGATGCGGTCACAGTATTCGCCTGCCAGGCCCAGATCATGGGTGATCAGCAGGGTCGACATATCAGAGTCGCGACTCATGTCGCGGAGCAGGTCCATGATGACCGCCTGGGTCGTCACGTCCAGGCCGGTGGTCGGCTCGTCGGCGATCAGCAGGAATGGCGAGCAGGCAAGCGCCATGGCGATCATCACCCGCTGGCACATGCCGCCCGACAGCTCGAACGGATAGGCTTCGTAGCGCCGCTCGGGATCGGGAATGCGGACGCGCGCCAGCGCGGCGATCGCATGACCCCGGAACTCATGGCCCGGGAGGTTGGCATGCTCGCGCAGGATGTCCTCGATCTGGCGGCCAACCTTGCGAATCGGGTTGAGAGCGGTCCGCGGACTTTGGAAGATCATCGCCAGCTCGCGGCCCCGCACGTCGGCGAGGGCGCGTTCAGACGCCCCAAGCATGTCGAGGCCGCCAAAAACAATGCGGCCGCCCTGCACGCGGGCCGCCGCGTCCTGCAGCCCCATGATCGCGTAGGCAAGCACCGATTTGCCCGACCCGCTCTCACCCACAACGCCTACGATCTCGCCACGTTCAACCGACAGGGAGACATCCTCCAGCGCCCGAACCGTGCCGTGGCGGGTGCGGAAGACGAGCGAAAAATCCTCGATCAAAAGCTGCGCGGTCAAATCCGCCGCCTCGGGTCCAGCAGGTCGCGCAGACCGTCGCCGAGGAGGTTGAAGCAGAACACCGCAAGCACCAGGGCGGCGCCTGGGAATACAAAGGTCCACCACTCGCCCGAAATGATGAAGCTGGCGCCTTCCGATACCAGGATGCCCCATTCCGGCGTCGGCGGCCGGACGCCCAGCCCAATGAAGGAAAGTCCCGCCGCGTTCAGGATCGCCCAGCCCATGTTGAGGGAGGCTTGCACCATCATTGGCGGCAGGATGTTGGGGATGATGTGATTGATCAGCACCGGCAGCGCGCGGTTGCCGCCCATCCGCGCAGCCTCGACGTACCCCATTTCCCGCCGGACGTTCACCTCGCCGCGCGCGAACCGGCAGTAGAACGGCAGATTGATGATCATCGTCGCGATAATGATGTTCAGAATGCTGTTGCCGAGGGCGGCGACGATGCCCATGGCCAGGACGAACAGGGGAAACGCCATGATCGTGTCCATCACTCGCCCTATGACGCGATCGGTCCAGCCGCCGAAATAGCCGGAGACCGCACCCAGGGCGAGGCCGACCACGAACGACAGCAGGACCGCCGAGATCGCCATGCCGAGATCGAGCCGCGCCGCGACGATGACGCGGCTGAAGATGTCGCGGCCGAGTGCGTCGGTGCCGAACAGATGCGCGGCGCTGGGGTGCGCCAGCCTCGCGGCACCGTCGGTCATGAGTGGGTCATAGGGTGCCAGTGTTTGGCCGAACGCGGCGCACAGCAACAGCAGCAGCAGTGTAGCCACCGCGACCAGCGTGAGACGGTTCTCGCCGAACGCGTAGCCGATGTTACGGGTGAGGGACGCGGCGCTCATCGCCTCAGGCCTCGAACCGCACGCGTGGATCGATGACAGTGCCCAGCAGATCGACGATCAGGTTCAGCAGCACATACAGCACCGCCATCATCAGGACAAAACCCTGCACCGCGGCGTAGTCCGAGGCTAGCACCGCGCTGACCGCGTAAGCGCCGATCCCCTGCCAGCCAAACACCTGCTCGATCAGCACGTTGGACCCAAGCAGGAAGGAAAATACCATGCCGAGGACGTTGCTGACCGGCAGCAGCGCGTTGCGGAAAGCGTAGGTCACCAGCACCTTGCGGCGCGGCAGGCCGCCGGCTCGGGCGGTGCGGGTGAAGTCGCTGCCCAGCGCCTGGAGCATCGCCGCGCGCGTGATGCGTGCGATCGGCGCCAGGGCGAACAGGCCAAGCGAGATCGCGGGCAGCACCAACTGGGCGAGCGAAGCCCGGAACACAGTCCAGTCGCCGGCGATGATGCTGTCGATTGTATAGGCTCCGGTCACCCGCGGTGGCGGGGTATAGAGTATCTCGTTCAGCCGCCCGACCGGTTCCGGCGCGAGATTGAGCAAGAAATAAAATATATAAACCAGCAGCAGACCCACAAAAAACGTCGGAAACGCCGCCGCCACGGAAACCGTCGCTCGGCACACATGATCGACCAGGGTGTCCGGTTTGACCGCAGCCCACACCCCCATCGGAATCGCCACCACGATCGCGAACACCAGCGCGAAGAATGTCAGTTCCAGCGACGCGGGCAGGCGGTCGATTAGATCGGTCACCACCGGCTGCCCCGTTGTCAGTGAGTTGCCGAAATTGCCGGTGGCGAGATCGGCAACATAGTGGACGAACTGGACCGGCAGGCTCTGGTCGAGCCGGAGTTTCGTCCGAATGTCCGCGATCGACTCCGCGTTGGCCGCTGGCCCGGCAAAAAACGCCGCCGGGTCGCCAGGAAGGGCATGCGACAGCAGGAATGTCACAACCACCACTCCAGCCAGGCTGGGGAGTGTCCCGAGCAGCCGCTTCCAGACGAAACCCACAGTTGACGCGCCCTCGATGCTTACCGACGGAACGGGTAACGCAAGTCACGTGCCGAGATCGGGCGGCCCCGACATCGGCAAGCAATTCAAGGATGCGTTATTTTGCGGCAGGTGGGTGGTCTTTGATCCATCCTCCTGCCCAAGGACGGGTCAACTCCCCGGCGCAAGTTAGGTGAACCGGTTCGGCTCCGAGGATCACGACCTGGCAGAGAGTGGGATTACCCGAACTCGTCACGCGGTTGACCTGGGTGAGTTACATCTCGTCAATCCACGCGAAGCCGTGGCTGACAGCGAGAAGCGCCGGCAACGTTCCAAGTGCCGCCACCAGGAGGGCCGCGTCGTAGGCCCGTGATCGGCGAGCAGCCAGGAACAGCCAGCAGGCCAAGGAGCACAGCAAAGGAAAATGAAACAGCTACACCAGGAAAGAGAGCGTTCCCAGCAGCCGGCCGAGAGCGGTGGTGAGCAGCCGTCCCGCAGGTCCGCTGCCCAGCAGGCCAAGGATCAGCAACGAACCGCCGATCGTACGCAGCCAGATTCGATCGCAGCGCCACGCCGAGTCATCGGCGAGGAATGCTAATGGCCGATGCATGCCACGCGGCTCCAGATAACCGAAACAACCCCAGACCAATGAACAGACACGCGGCCGCCGCCCACGGACCGACCGGCCCTACCCCGAGCGCGTGCAACCACGACAGGGCCAGGCCGGCGATGAATGCAAGCAAACGCGGATCGACGCACCGGGTCACCATGGCCGCCGCTCCCATCAGGATCAGGCCGTTTAGAAATGCCGAATACGGAACCTTCCGTAATCGCGCCGAACAGCGAGGGCTGCAGCTGTCCGCCCACGTCTCCGCCACCAAATCCGGCGCGCCGGTCAGACCTCGGTGAATGCCGCGACTTCGCGACAACGATACAAGCCGAAGCGGAACACGCTTTTGAGACGACACTCGCCGCGACCGTCAGTCCGACGAGCCGAAGCCATCGCTTGGCTATTGCCCTCAGCAGCATTCCCCGCTCACCCGAGCGAAAATATCCGAGTGGCAGGACATTGCCGGACTGGACGAAAAACAACGTCATCGCCCCCGGTCCATCGATCAAGGCAAAGGCCGGGCTGCCAACCGGTCGCCAACCAGACCGACGGCGGGGTGGAAGTCCGGGACAATGCCAATCCGTCCTGGAAGAAAGGCGTAGGCGAAGTGCCAAACCACGACGATAAGGGCCGCGACGCCTCGCTCCCTTAAGCTCAACCAGCTTGCTGCGGTGGACTGAGCGGACGACCGGCGGCCCGGTCCAGCGCGCGAAACGAAACGGCGAGGACTGAGAAAGAAGCCGGCCACGATGGCATGGGCTTGCAATGCTTCGCTCGCGGGCCGGTTCGGCACGCCTTGGCCACGAGGCTGGGCGCGCTTCGCTCGAGGTGTAACAGTTCGGCTAACGCTGGGCTTGACCTGCGGGCTCCCTCTGGGTATCGATGCGCCGCCAGTTGGAATTCCGAATTCTATGATTCAGCCACTTCGGGTTTCGCCCAGTCTTATCGACCAGGCCTATCGCCGAGTGCTGGAGGCGATCGCCGACGGTACACTGGCGCCCGGCCAGCGCGTCCGTCAGGCGGAACTGGCCGATAGTTTTAATGTCTCACGCCAGCCGATCAGCCATGCTCTCCATCTGCTCAAGCGTCAGGGCCTGGTCGAGGATCATGGCCGGAAAGGTCTGCGGGTCGTGCCCCTGGACGCGTTGCGCGTGCTGCAACTTTATCAGATCCGGGAAGTCGTCGATGAACTCGCCGCCCGTCTCGGGGCCGTGAGGGTGGCGGCTGGAGAAGCCGATCCCGTGGTAATTGCCAGCCTGCGGGGCCAACTCGCCGCCGGCAGCGTATTCAATGCCACGACCCCGGTACCGGTGCTGGTCCGCGCCGATACCGAATTTCACCGCGGTCTGTATGCTCTCTCCAGCAACCCGGCGATCGAGGAAATGACCGCGCCGCTGTGGCCCCATTTGATGCGCTCGATGGCCGCGGTGCTACGTGAACCGGACTACGCAAACCGCGTTTGGCAACAGGAGCACCCCGCGATCCTGCGCCACGTCCTGGGTGGCGACGCCGCTTTGGCCGAGGCTGCCGCACGGGAACACGCGGCCTTCGCGGCCGGCCGCACCGCCCGCTGCCTCCAGGCGGCTGACGCGGCAGCTTGACCAAAAACAACCCGCTGACAGGAGTAAACCTATCCGTGTTGACAGAAAATCAGGTCCGCCAGTTCCACGAGGAAGGCTATCTGTTCCTGCCGGAGACTTTCTCGCCCGAGGAAGTGGCTATTCTTCAATCGGAGGCGGTTGACATTTACCGTCAACAGCGCCCAGAAGTCTGGCGGGAAAAATCGGGCGCGCCGCGCACGGCGTTTGCCGCACATTTGTATAATGACGCGCACGGCCTTCTTGCGCGTCACCCACGCATGATCCGTCCGGTCGAGCAGTTGTTCGGCGAGCAGGTCTACATGCACCAGTACAAGATCAACGCGAAGGCGTCCTTCACCGGCGATGTCTGGCAGTGGCATCAGGATTATGGCACCTGGGCGCGTGACGACGGCATGCCGGACCCCCGGGCGATGAACATCGCCGTATTCCTCGACGAGGTGATGCCAATCAACGGCCCGCTGATGCTGGTGCCGCGCAGCCACACGCAGGGCGTTCTGGCCGCTGACCATGACACCAATACCACCTCCTATCCGCTATGGACCCTGGATGAGGACACCGTTACGAAACTGGTCGACAAGGGCGGGATTGTGGCTCCTACCGGCAAGCCGGGCGGTTTGCTGCTGTTCCACGGCAATCTCGTGCACGGATCGGCCGGTAATATCACGCCGTATCCCCGCAAGATCGTTTATCTCACGCTCAATGCCGTCTCCAACTATATCCGCAAGCCGACACGCCCGGAATGGATCGCGCATACCGACTTCTCACCGATTATCCCTACCGATGAAGGCGCCTTGGCGAGCTACGCGCAACGCTTCAAGCACGCGGCGGATTAGATTAGCGCGCGATCCCCTGAGGTTGCTTCAACCTCAGGCATGAATCGCCCTCTCAAATCAAAACCTTAGACCATGACTGGCTGGGTTAGTCTTAGCCTATCATGGTCTAATTAGCTTTACGATTTCCGACGGAATGATCCGTGGGTGGCCGTACGGGTCATTGCCGGGCACGGTCATGATAAAATGGACTCCGCGGCGTTGAGCTACCGCGTGGGGCGTGGCGGAGTCTGGGTGTAGTCGTAGAATCCCCGGCCGGTCTTGCGGCCGAGCCAGCCTGCCTCGACGTATTTCACCAGCAGCGGGCAGGGGCGGTACTTGCTGTCCGACAAGCCCTCATACAGGATCTGCATGATCGATAAAGCGGTGTCCAGGCCGATGAAATCAGCCAGTTCCAGTGGCCCCATCGGATGGTTGGCGCCGAGTTTCATCGCCGTATCGATACCGGACACGGACCCGACGCCTTCGTAAAGCGCGAAGACCGCCTCGTTTATCATCGGCACCAAGATGCGGTTCACGATGAAGGCTGGGAAATCCTCCGCCACGGCGCTGATCTTGCCCAAGCTGTGCGCGAGCGCCTGAACCGCCTGGAAGGTCGGCTCGTCTGTCGCGATGCCACGGATGATCTCCACCAGCTTCATGACCGGCACCGGGTTCATAAAGTGCATGCCGATGAACTTTTCCGGCCGATCGGTCGCTGCCCCCAACCGGGTGATGGAGATCGAAGATGTGTTGGAGGCAACCATGCAGGAGGGCTTCAGGCTGGGGATCAGCGCCTTGAAGACCTGGTGCTTGATGTCCTCTTTCTCGGTCGCCGCCTCGATCACCAGATCGGCATCGGCAAACGCCGCATAGTCGGTGGAGGTCTTGATCCGTAACAGCGCCTCATCCCGCTCGTCCGTGGTGATCAGCGATCGGTTGACCTGACGATCCATGTTGCGGCTCATGGTTGCCATGGCCTTGGTCAAAGCGTCCTGCTTGATATCGACGATGGTGACGGGCAGGCCAGCCAGCGCGCAGACATGAGCGATGCCGTTGCCCATCTGCCCCGCGCCAATGACCCCTACCGACTTGATCTCCGGCGCATCGATCGCATCCGCGTCGAATCCCGCACCGGCCTTGACAGCAATATTCATTCAGGAGCGCTCCAGTTCGGCCGCCAGTTCGGGCAGCGCGGTGAACAGATCAGCCACCAGGCCATAATCGGCGACCTGGAAGATGGGCGCTTCCTCATCCTTGTTGATCGCCACGATCACCTTGCTGTCCTTCATTCCGGCCAGGTGCTGAATGGCACCAGAAATTCCGACAGCGATATACAGTTCAGGCGCGACGATCTTTCCGGTCTGTCCGACCTGGAACTCATTGGGCACAAAGCCGGCATCGACGGCCGCGCGAGACGCGCCTACCGCGGCCCCGAGCTTATCAGCAATCGGTTCGATTAGCTTGAAATTTTCACCACTCTGCATGCCTCGGCCGCCGGAAATGACCACGCGCGCCGCCGTCAGCTCGGGCCGCTCGCTTTTGGACAGTTCAGCGGAAACGAATTTGGACAGTCCCGGCAGGTCGGCCACCGCGACCGCTTCGATCGGCGCGTTGCCGTCCTCCGCCGGCACCGGGTCAAAGCTGGCGGCGCGCACCGTGATGATTTTCTTGCTGTCGGAGGATTTCACCGTCGCCATGCCGTTGCCGGCATAGATCGGGCGAACGAAGGTGTCCGCGTCCACCACTTCGGCGATGTCGCTGATGGGCTGCAAATCCAGCAGCGCGGCGAGACGCGGCATGATGTTCTTGCCGACCGCCGTGGTGGCCGCCAGCAGGTGCGAATAGGCCGGCGCGAGTGCCACCAGGAATGCCGCCATCGGCTCCGCCAGCAAATGGTCCAGCGCCGGGGCGTCAGCGGTCAGCACCTTCGCGACCCCCGGCAGCTTTGCGGCGGCCGCGGCGGCGGCGTCCAGCGCGGTGCCCGCCACCAGGACATGCACCTCACCCAGGGCCTGCGCCGCGGCGACAGCGCTGCGCGATGGCTGTTTGATACCCGAAGGGTCGAACTCGAGCAGAACCAGGCTGGTCATCGTCAGATCACCTTCGCTTCGGTCTTCAATTTGTTCACCAACTCCGCCACCGAGCCCACCTTCTGCCCAGCCTTGCGCTTCGGCGGCTCGGTTACCTTCAGAATGGTCAGCCTAGGCGTCGTATCGACCCCCAAATCGGCCGGCTTCATGTTGGCGATCGGCTTCTTTCGCGCCTTCATGATATTCGGCAGCGAGGCGTAGCGCGGCTCGTTCAGCCGCAGGTCGGTGGTCACGATGGATGGGAGCCGAAGCACCACGGTCTCCAGGCCGCCGTCCACCTCGCGGGTAACGGTCAGCGCCTCGCCCTCGACGGCCAGTTTGCTGGCGAAGGTGCCCTGCGACCAGCCGAGCAGCGCGGCCAGCATCTGTCCGGTCGCGCTCATGTCGTCGTCGATCGCCTGCTTGCCCAGGATGATCAGTTTCGGCTGTTCCTGATCGGCGATCGCCTTCAGCAGCTTGGCGACCGCGAGCGGCTGCAGTTCGTCGGTCGTTTCCACCAGGATGCCGCGGTCCGCGCCCATTGCCAGGGCGGTCCGAATGGTCTCGGCACATTGTGCCGCACCCAGCGAAACGGCGATGATCTCGGTCGCGACGCCTTTCTCCTTCAGCCGAACGGCTTCCTCGACAGCGATTTCGTCGAACGGGTTCATCGACATCTTGACGCCGGAGGTTTCGATACCCGAGCCGTCCGACTTCACGCGCACCTTCACGTTGTAGTCGACAACCCGTTTGACTGGGACGAGTATTTTCATGGGAGAGTGTGCCGCTTCCTGGAACGTGGTTTGATTGCACATGAACGCGTGAGCTGACAGTACGCTTCAACAGGGCGGCCGGGTGTGCGCTGGCCTCGCTGTTCGCAGCCGCGGTAGAGGCGCCGGACCATATTGAGGCGGTTTCGGCGTGTCAAACCGCTGCCTTACAGCGATTGGCGGGTCCACGCGCCCGTTGAGTTGAGCGATCCGCATGATGACATTGGCGCGATCCCGGGCAGGATTCGGGGCGCCAGGGTCAGGACCGAAGCAAGCTCATCATGATTGCAAACAACACGATCGCGGCAGCTTGTAGGGCGACGCGCCACTGCATCAGCCGATTGGATTTGCGAGGATCGCCCTCACGCACCAGTCCGACCATTCCGGCGACCAGCACGCCAAGCGTGGCGAGCATCAGAATTCCGATCAGGACGGTCAAAAACGCATGCATTGACCCAAGTTAGTGTGTCCTGCCGACTTTTGCAGGTGCGCGCGGCGCCGCTTGGGGGAATTGCATTGACCCGCACTCGCCATGGGTGTTCGTACCGCCCGATGATACGCCTTCTTCTCACGCTCTGTTGCCTCTTGGCGCTCGGCCCGTTCAGGCCTGCCGCCGCGCAAAGCTCCAGCCCGCTGAACCCTGGCGCGTCGGCGATCTCCCCCAATCAGGCGCGCGCCGCGCTGGACGTACTGAACGACCCGGCCAAACGAGCCGCGTTCGCCGCGACATTGAACGCAATTGTCGAGGCGAAGCCAGCGGCCGCCGCGTCCGGCCCTGCCGCCGACAAGGTGACCACTGATACCGGCGCCGCCCC
This sequence comes from uncultured Alphaproteobacteria bacterium, assembly GCA_963758415.1. Lineage (GTDB taxonomy): Bacteria > Pseudomonadota > Alphaproteobacteria > Acetobacterales > Acetobacteraceae > Rhodopila. The sequence goes on from CAVWVL010000007.1 coordinate 412,432, forward strand.
GGCGGCGACGCTTGCGCCTGCGCCAGCGCCGGCCGGGAAACCACCGGAGGCTGAGCTGTCGGCGCATGGACTGAAGATACCCCTCGCCCCGGACAGTCTCGGCGCGCAGATCCTGGTATCGGCGTCGGACGTCGTGGGCCGCCTGGGCACCGAGGCGAAGACCACGCTGGACACCGTGCAGAGCCTGCCGTCGCTGTATGGCTGGGCGGTCGCCATGGTGACTTATCCGGCGGCGCGCGATCAACTGATCGATGTCACCTGGCGGCTGGCCATCGCCCTGACCTGCGCCGCCGCCGTGCAGCATGGGCTCAGCCGCGCCATGCGCCGCCCGATCCGGTCACTCGAGGCCACGGCGTCGCATCAGCTTCAGTTCGAACCAGAGCAATCCCCGCCGCTGCCAGACGAGCCCGAGACCGGCGTCGACAGCGCCGAAGCCGAGGACACCGAGCCTCGAGACGTGCGACGTGCACCCCCGACCACCTGGAATCTGCTGCGGCGTGTCCCGTTGGTGCTCGCTCGGCTGATGCTGGAACTGGTGCCGGTCCTTGGCATAGCGGCAGTCGGACATCTCATCGCAGGCCTGGGTTTCGGCGGCGGCATGACCGGCCGGCTGGTGATCCTGACGGTAATCGACGCATACGCCGTCTGCGCCGCCGTTCTGTGCTTCGCTCGCATGCTGCTGTCGCCAGGTGAGCACCGGCTGAGGCTGTTCCACCTGCGCGACACCACCGCGGCCTATCTCATGCGCTGGATCCGCCGGCTCGCGTTCATCGCGGTGTTCGGCTACGCGATCGGCCAAATTGGACTGCTGCTCGGCCTGTCCGACGTCGCGCACGACCTGCTGGAAAAGGCGGTTGGCTTTGTCCTATATCTCAACCTGGCAATAATCATCGTGCAGAAACGCCGTGCCGTGCGGCGGGTGATACGCGGCCGGGGCGGGCAATCAGGGCTGACGGCGGCTCTGCGCAATCGTCTCGGCGCCATCTGGCACTGGATCGCGCTGTCCGTGCTCATCGCGATGTGGCTTGTGTGGGCAGTCGAGGTGCCACACGGCTATACTCTCATGCTGCACTATTTCGCCGTGACCGCGCTGGTGCTGACCGGGGCGAGGCTGGTCTTGCTGCTGCTGCTGGGCCTGATCGACCGCGCGATGCGGCCCGCGCCCGACAAGACCACGATATCTCCGGCCGTCGATGCCCGCCTGCGGATCTACCACCCGGTCGTCGCGGCCGTGCTGCGCCTCACCATCTACGTTCTGTGCGTGCTAGGCCTGCTGCAGCTTTACGGCTTGAACACCTTTCTCTGGTTGATCGGCAGCGACCTGGGACTGCGCATCCTGTCCGGCGTCGGAACCATCGCGGCCACTGTGGGTTTCGCGTTCGCGGTGTGGGAGGTCGTCAACGGCTACGTTCACGGTCATCTCGACCGGCTGCAGCGCGAGGCACAAATGGCTCGCTCCGCCCGGCTGCGGACGTTACTGCCGCTGCTGCGAAGCGCGCTGCTGATCTGCATCGCGGTGGTGGCCATTCTGATGGTCCTGAACGAGATCGGCATCAACATCGCGCCGCTTCTCGCTGGCGCGGGCATCGTCGGCGTGGCGATCGGCTTTGGCTCGCAGAAGCTGGTCCAGGACCTCATCACCGGCATCTTTCTGCTGCTCGAGAATGCCATGCAGGTCGGTGACTGGGTCACCGTCTCCGGACTGTCCGGAACGGTGGAGGCATTGACCGTCCGCACCATCCGGCTGCGCGCCGCCGAGGGCTCGGTTCACCTGATTCCGTTCAGTTCGGTCACCAGCGTCACCAACGTCAACCGTGGCCTGGGCAACGCGTCGGTCAGCGTCGTCGTGAACTACGAGGAGGACACCGACCGGGTTTCCGCCGAACTGAAGGCGGTAGCCGATGAGATGCGGGCCGAACCCGCTTTCTCGGCCATGATGCTCAGCGACCTGCAGCTTTGGGGCGTCGACAAGGTCGATGGGGCGGGAGTCACCATCACCGGGCAGGTGGTATGCACGGATCAGGGCCGTTGGCCGGTGCAAAGGGAGTTCAACAGGCGCATGAAACGGCGGTTCCAGAACCTTGGTATCAGGATCTTCAATCCGGTGCAGGCCATTTCGGTCACTGCTGAATTTCCGGCCTCGCCCCCGGCCCGGCCCGGTGTGCAGGCCAACCCTGGCGGCGCCGGCGGAAGGGGCGGTCCGAGTGGAGAAGGTAACGTCGATGTGCACGCTCAGGCAGCTAACTGATCATATCCACGATGACGGCTACACCTTCGTGAAGGGGCCGGAGATGCGTGGGCTGCTGGAACAGGTGGGACCACTGGGCGACTGGCAAGCCTTCGCCGCAAGCTGGGACGATCTTGGCCGCGACACCTACATGGCGGACGGCGGGCGTTACCGTAAGCGTCGCCATGGTGTGTTTAGCGTCGGCACCACTGGCGTGGTTCGCCAGCCGCCTCAGCCGCATTACCAGAGCCGTGACTACAACACGCTGAACGGCGGCATCGAGCGTTGGTTCGAGCCGGTTTCCGAGGGGATCGGTTCAGGCCCGTCAATGACGTCCATCCTGAGGTTTTGCCACGGTGTATTCGACAGGTTGGCGCCGGCGCTTGCGTGGCATGTGGAGGTGCATCAGTTCCGCATCGAGGCGCGCCGGGACGAGGTGGGGCGCCCGACACCCGAGGGCATGCATCGTGACGGCGTTGACTACGTTCTGGTGCTGCTGATCAACCGCCGCAACATTGCCAGCGGCATGACCACCGTGCACGACCTCTCCGGCACGACGCTGGGCCATTTCACGCTCACCGATCCGTTCGACACGGCGCTGGTCGATGATGCGCGGGTGATGCATGGCGTCACGCCAGTGGAGCAGGTCGATCCCGAGACCCCGGCGTTCCGCGATGTCCTCGTGGTGACATTCAGGCGCGTCTGACGTCGTTGCGTTTCCGGCCACCGTTATGATTGCTCGATGGCGGAGATCGAACCGAACCGGAAAATGAACTCGGGCTCGACGATGGAGGCAGCCAGCGACATGCCGGCTTCACGCAGGCAATCGCTCGCGCTCTGAAAGAACGTCCCGCCGAAGCGGACCATTTGCCCTTTGTGGAGCTGGGAAGCGACGGTAAACAATGGCGCGGACGAGTTCGATCAAGGTTTTGTCGGCGATGTCGGACAGGTTGTTGGTCCAGGTCTCGACAGCGACATTGGAGGCAATCTCGATTGCGAGCGCGACTTTGTCGTCCGCATTGCTGCTGAGAGTGGATACGGTCCCGATCCAGCCGTCGACAGAACGAGCGCGAAGCACGGCACAGAGCGCCGCCGCGCGGGCTGGGCGTGTTGCGGCCTCGGCGACGGCATTCGGGGCGGCGGCATATTGGCGGCGCGCGCTCTCCACGGCGGCGATCACGGCCACCTCGTCCGCGGGCATCGTCGCCTGCATCTGTTCGGTCACGGAACGCACCGTGGCTCCCGGCGCGAGCGGCGCGACGGGGGGCGGCGCGCGGTTGGAGCCTGGTCCGCTATCCTCCCCCGCGATCACGGCGACCATTACGGCGACGATGAACACACTGGCGGCGATTTGCAGAAGGCGTTTCATCGCTACTTCTTTCTTGTCGAAAAAGACTTAAACGAGACGCCTGCGTGACCGCCTCCAACGGTTTCTGATAGCGATCCGTTCGGCGCGATTTGTTTTGAACGACGTCAGACCAGAATTTGAGCGTTACAATACAATCGAAGCGTAAATATCGTATTAAATCCGGAACCATTGTCGGCTTCAGAACAAGAACCTACGGCAGGACCCTGCGCCTTTATGGATCGCCATCCAGGCATGGGGCGAAGCTGTTGGTTTCAATCAGGACTGGGCGATGGGTCAGAGACGTAGATCCGGCGGTCCGGGAATGACACCACACGCGCCGGCCGCGCAGGGACTGCTCCCCGATCACGGCATCCCCGATGTCTGCGTCGGTGTCCATGATTGCCAGACGGGGGAAGTGCCGCACAAGCGGACCAATGCGTAGAAGGCTGACCGGTGCAAGCGGGAGACCACTTCGGCCGGACCTACGCCACGCTCGCGGACCAGCGGATCGCTCTCGATGGCCTGGCGTCCGAGGCCAAGGCGGCGGGCCATGGCGACACCCAGGACGTTCCGCTGCGCTCCAGTGACCAGGATCGCCATGCCGGCAGCACCCTCCAGTTCGAACGGGATTAGCAGGCGGTCCTTGCGAACCCTGACACCGGGAATTTCCACCGCCGGCTGCCGCCATGGCAAGCGTGCTCCCGGGCAACCCCTGGGCGATAGAGAGTGAGCTGACCGCCCGGCACATCAATATCCAGGTCGAACGCCAGCAGGACATCGGCGCCCAGCAGCCCGTCGGCATCCAAGCCACGCTCGTTGCGCAGCTTGAAGTCGCTCACTGCGATCCGTCCGAGTGGAAAATGCACCCCGCCCAGGACCAACCGGTCGAGGATGACGTCGCTCGACGTGGTCGCCCCGCCAATGCCAAGCGAACGCGTCGTGTGGCGAGTGTCACGCGGCAGCCCGAGGCGTCACGCGGCCGAAGCGGCGATCGTCGTGCGCTCCGCGCCGGTGTCGACCACGAACCTGACCCTTCCGCGGTTGATGCCAGCCGCCACCAACAGCAGATCATCATGCACCTCCAGGGGCAGCCGAGCGACCATGTCCAGGCGGCAGCCGGTCATGTCTGAGGCACAGCGGGTCAGCAGCAGCGACAAACAAAGCGCAAGCACCCGGCGCAACGGCGATGGCGGCAGCATGCGGACCTCGGACAGCGGACCAGCGTGTCAAGGTATTTGGACCGTTGCCACGAGGGCGTTTCAATGGTCGGATATCGAACCACTTGTGATACAGAGCCCCATGTCCGATCCGATCACCGAAGAATTGTTCCGCAATGCGATTTCGGCGATCGGCGACGAAATGGTTCTGACGATCTATCGCACTGCCTATTCCGGCGTGCTCAAGAACATCATGGACTACAGCGCGGCGGTCTGCGACGCGCAGGGCCGGCTGGTGGCGCAGGGTCTGTCGCTGCCCGGACATTTGTGCTCGATCCCGGTGGCCCTGCAGGCCGTGCTGGCGCATTTCGGGCCCGACGTCCACGAGGGCGACATCTTCATCAACAACGACCCTTACGACGGCGGCATGCACCTGCCGGACATTTTCATCTTCAAGCCACTGTTTGCCGCCACTGATCGCGGCGGAGAGCCGATCGCCTACGCAGCGACGATCTGTCACCACACGGATGTAGGCGGGCGTGTGCCGGGATCGAACGCCTCCGACAGCACGGAAATCTATGCCGAAGGCCTGCGCATTCCGCCGTTGAAGCTGTACGAGCGCGGCCAGCCCAACGCTACCCTGTTCCGCATGATCGAGCGAAACGTGCGTCTGCCGGGCCGGGTCCTCGGCGACATCCGTTCGCAGCTCGCGGCGTGCGAGATCGCGGCGCGCGGCATGACCGATCTGGTGGGGCGCTATGGCGGCGACGGCGTGCGCGACCTGATGGTGGCGATGATGGACTACTCCGAGCGGCTGACCCGGCAGTGCCTGCTGGAACTGCCCGATGGAGAAGCCACGTTCACTGATTGGATCGACGACGATCAGATCGACGTGGGCAAGCCGATCCCGCTGGTCTGCACCGTTCGCAAGCATGGCGATACCATGGAGGTCGACTGGACCGGCAGTTCCCCGCAGGTGAAAGGCGCCATCAACAACACGCTGAGCTACACTGCCGCCATGAGCTTCACCGCGGTGAAGTCGGTGCTGTCGGTGAACATGCCAAACAACGATGGCGTGTTCCGGCCGATCAAGATCATCGCACCAGCGGGGACCATTACCCACGGCAAGCTGCCCGCCGCCTGCGCCGCGCGGGGCCTGACTGGGTTTCGCGGCGTCGATTGCTGCTTCGGCGCATTGGCGCAGCTCTATCCCGACCGGGTGTTTGCCGCGTCCGACGGCGGCAACACAGGGGTGACCATCGGCGGGTACGACAAGCAGCTCAATCCCTTCATCTATGTCGACTTCATGTCCGGCGCCTGGGGCGGCCGTCCATGGGCGGACGGGCTGGACGGCAACACCGTCATGTTCGCCAACATGGCGAGCTTCTCGGTGGAGGTGATCGAGGCGGAGAACCCGCTGGAAGTGTTGGACTACGAGTTCGTGCCCGACACCGGTGGCGCGGGAAAGTTCCGGGGCGGCATGTCGCAGCGGAAGACCTGGCGTATGCTGGCCGACGAAGGCGTGCTGCAGGTCCGTGCCGACCGTCAGACGCATCGTCCGTACGGGCTGTATGGCGGCGGGCCCGGCGCGCCCGGGGTGAACGTGCTCGATCCTGGCCAGCCGATCGAGCAAAAACTGCACGCGAAGCTCACGATGAACCTGAAGCGCGGGGAGATCTTCCGGCACGAGCTGCCCGGCGCCGGGGGGTGGGGACCGGCGCTGAAGCGCGATCTGGACCTGGTCGCTCGCGATCTGCGGGACGGGCTGGTGACGGTCGAGGCGGCCGCGCGCGACTATGGCGTGGTGGCCGTGGGCGATCCGCCGGTGATCGATGCTGTCGCCTCCGAGACTTTGCGCGCCCGCTTGCTTCGGGACCGAAAGCCACTGCCCGCGGTCGCGTGGGAGCCAGCGGCGTGAGCGCTTACCGGATCGGCGTCGATATCGGCGGGACCTTCACCGACCTGGTCGCGATCAGCCCTGACGGTAGAGTGACGACGCGCAAAACCGCCTCCACGCCGCACGACTATGGCGAAGGAATCATCGCCGGCATTGCGCTCCCTGATGGCCGAGCAGTCGGGTCGGGCGGGCGATGTGCTGCATGCGACGACGGTCGGATCGAACACTGTGCTGGAGGGCAAGGGAGCCCGCACCGCGCTGATCACTACGCGCGGTTTCCGCGACATCCTGGAAATCCGCGATCTGCGCATGCCGGTGCTGTATGATATCCGGTGGACCAAGCCTCGCGCGCTCGTGGAGCGGCGCCTGCGTCTGGAAGTGAGGGAGAAGATGCGTCCCGACGGCTCCGTCGCGACCCCGCTCGATCCCGCCAGCATCGAGGCGTGTATCGCGATGCTGCGGCGGGAAGCGGTGGCCAGCGTCGCGATCTGCCTGCTGCACAGCTATGCCAATCCCGTCCACGAGCAAACGGTCGCCGCTGCCGTCCGCGCGGCGTTGCCGGACGTCGCGATCTCGGTCAGCAGCGAAATCCTGCCAGAGATCAAGGAATATCCCCGCACCAGCACGACCGTCATCAACGCCTACGTCCAGCCCGTTGTCCGCGCCTACATCACCGCCCTCGGCGCTCGGCTCGCCGCGCTGGGGATCGAGGCCCCGCTGCAACTGATGCAGTCCAACGGCGGTCTGGCCTCCGCCGAGTTCGCGGCACACGCGCCGGCGCATATCATCGAAAGCGGACCCGCCGCTGGGGTGGTCGGCGGCGCTGCCCTGGCGCGCGGATTGAACGAACCGCGTATCGTCACCTTCGACATGGGCGGCACGACCGCCAAAGCGGGCTTGGTCGAAAATGGCGAAGTTCTGCGCACCGAGGCGACCGAGATTGGCGGCGGCGTCATGGCGGGGTCACGTCTGCTGGTTGGCGCCGGCTATATGCTGAAGCTGCCGGCGGTCGATCTGGCGGAGGTTGGCGCGGGCGGTGGCTCGATCTGCCGGCTCGATAGCGCGGGCGCGCCGAAGGTTGGACCGGAGAGCGCAGGGGCCGATCCGGGGCCGGTCTGCTACGGCCGCGGCGGCACGGCGCCGACCATCACCGATTGCAGCCTGGTGCTGGGATATCTTGATCCGGGCGGCTTGGCGGGTGGCACCATGCGGCTCGACCTGGAGGCCGCCCGTGCCGCCGTCGACCGGGATCTGGCCAGGCCGCTGCGGTGCTCGGTCGAGGAAGCGGCGCACGGCATGCTGCGGCTCGCGTCGGCCACGATGATGCGAGCCATCCGGGCGGTGTCCGTCGAGCGGGGGCGTGACTCCGCGGCAATTCGCCATGCTGGCGTTCGGCGGCAACGGACCGTTGTTCGCCGCCGGGATCGCCGCCGAACTTGGGATTTCCCGAATCATAATCCCGCCGCTGCCCGGCGTGTTCAGCGCCTTCGGACTGCTCGTCGCCGACGCCGAACACCACGCTCGGCAGAGTATCCGGGTGCGCCTGGATGCTGCCGATCCGGACCGCATCCGCCAGATCATCGCCGACCTGACGCAGGCGGGGGCACAACGCTTGAGCAGTGATGGCTTCCCGCTCGAGAAGCAGACGTTCCAGCGGGCCGCGGCGGCTCGCTACGTCGGCCAGTCAAGCGAAATCGAGGTGTCCCTGCCCGAGGGTGACGTCGCTGCGGCCCTGATTGCCGACCTCTTCGCGCAAGAGCATGAAAAGACCTATGGCTTCCGTGCGCCAGCCGGGGAGCCGGTGGAGCTGATGGGTCTGTCGGTAATGGCCCGCGGAACGCCTGACCAGCCGCGGCTGCCCGGTCGGATAACACCACTCGCGCAGGCTGTGCCGGCCAGTCGGTGCGCCTGGTTTAAGGATCAAGGTTGGGTGGAAACGCCGGTTACCGATCGGGCCGGCGTAGCGGATAGCGTCATCGGTCCGTTGATTATCCAGGAATACGACGCGACCTGTCTGGTCCCAAGCAGCATGACCGCGCGAGTGGACGATTTTGGCAACATCCGGATCGATCGGCGCTAGCCCTGGGTGACAGCCAGACGCCGGCTGGTCACCCCTCGGGCATGATCTCCCGTAGATAGTGTGCCACTCCTTTCGACGGATCCCATTGCTTCGGGTAGCCGAGTGAAACTTCCTCAAATCGAGTGCCGTCGCGCCAATCGGTGCGGCGCACATGCAGATGACCACTGACGGCAACGACAGCACGATACGATCGATGCCAGTGCTGCGTCAGCCGCGTGCCGCACCACGGCGTGAAGCGCGGGATGCGTGGGATGCGAACCAGGTCCTGGCGCAGCGGGTAATGCCCGACCAGGATCGTGCCCGCGCCAGTCGGCAGTTCGCGAGCCATCCTCTCCTCGGTCTCGGCGCACCGGAGGGCGCACCACTCCACCATCCCCGATAGCGGGGCGGCACTGATCAGGTGCTCGTCCGCGGCGACATTGCGCAGTTCGGCGGCCCACGCCACCACGTCGCCCAGCGCAACGTCATCTGGCCGGAAGCTGTAATCATACAGTGTGCACAGCGGAACGATTACATCGCCGGTCGGCGGCCAGGCAATGAAAGGATTCTCCGGCGTCAGCACCCCACGGCGGCGCGCGACCTCAACGAAATTTGCGTATTTCGTCACACTGCTGCGAGGCCCTCGGCCGTGCTCGGTCAACCACAATTCATGATTACCGGGCACCCAGATGACTCGCGCAAATCGCCGCGTGAGCCAGTCCAGCGCATCAGCAAAAAGCCCGAGGCTTTCGCAGACATCGCCGGCAATGATCAGCCAGTCGTCGGGATATGATGGCAGGGCGCGCAAACCGGTGCGATTGGGCTCCGCCGCCAGATGCAGATCGGCAATGGCCCACAATTTCATGCGACCTGACTCGGTAGGTGGCATTCGATTTTCGAACCGACGTCAAATTTCACGCCAACTCTGCCAGTTGGTAGTAGACACGCCACCGGTCTTTCGCGCCATAACAAGTGCGGCCCGCGGCGCCTGAGGTCGGTTTTCGCGAACGCCTCGCCCGGTCCGCCTAAAATGTCGGCATCGCCCCGGCGGGGCCTCGGTTGGAGATTAGTCATGCGCATCGACGCCATTGCCATCGGCAAGAACCCGCCGGAGGATGTGAATGTCATCATCGAGGTCGCCATTGGCGGCGAGCCGATCAAATACGAGATGGACAAGGAAGCGGGCGCCTTGGTCGTCGACCGCTTCCTCTACACGCCGATGCGCTACCCCGGGAACTACGGCTTCGTGCCGCACACCCTGTCCGACGACGGTGACCCGATAGACGTGCTGGTGGCGAACACGCGGCCCATCGTGCCGGGGGCAGTGATCAACGTCCGCCCGGTCGGCGTATTGAAAATGGCGGATGAAAGTGGCGGCGACGAGAAAATCATCGCCGTGCCGTCGCCAAAACTGACGCAGCGCTACGTCAACGTGCGCAACTACACGGACCTGCCGCAGATCACGCTGGACCAGATCCGCCACTTCTTCGAGCACTACAAGGACCTCGAGCCCGGAAAATGGGTCAAGGTCCTGGGGTGGGGCGATGCCGCCGAGGCCAAGGGCCTGGTCATCGATGCGATCGAGCGCGCTCGGCAAACCAAAGCCGGCTGACCCCCGTACGCTCCCCGGATACGTCCCCGGATCCATCCCCTGGGGGGCTCACTCTTCCTTGTGCCCAGCCTCGGGGATACCCTGCTCGTTGCCGTAATAGTTATACGGCAGAAACTTCCCGGACATCGTCAGCTTCACCCGGTCGCCCTTGGGATTCGCCTCGCGGTCGATGTGCATGTCAAAGTCAATTGCCGACATGATGCCGTCACCGAACTCTTCTTCGATCAATGCCTTCCAGGCTGGCCCGTTCACCATCACCAGCTCGTAAAAGCGATAGATCAGCGGATCGGTCGGCGGCATTGCCGTGCCCCGATACGGCACCTCGTTCAACATCCGCTCTTCCGCCGCGCTGAGCACGAACAGCGCCGCGGCCTTCCTCGCGAGCGGCTTCACCAGCTTCATCTGACCAAGAAGCGCGCCGACGACGAGGATCTCGGACATCCCGCCGATCTCCCCGCAAATATACTTCCAGCTCCACTCTTTCTCACGCTTGATATCCAGCATCTTCTCGGTCAGTTCAGCTCGGGTCATTCGATCTCTCCAATTATTTCGCGTTCGCGCTGGCCTGCGCCGCCACACGCAGCCTGCATCGAAACACCTTCCGGTGGCCATGCCGATCACCCCCGGCAAAAGCGTCCTCGTTAATGGAGCCTTAACCGATAGCCGCTAGATCGCTCGTGTGATCGAGTTCGACAGGCACCCGCTCGGCCCGCTCTCCCACTCGGCGCAAGCTCGGTTTGAAAGGGCAAACGAGTGCTGCTCGTCGGGATGGACGACGCGAGATCATCCTGGCATCGTTCAGAAAGGAAGAAGAATGGCTAGCTTTTCGTTCACCGCAATCCGCTCGATTCAACTGAAATTCGCGCTGATCGCCGGTCTTTGCCTGACGGCGACGATTGCGGTCCTGATCGGCTACAGTCTGTTCTCAACCAGCAGCACGCACGACTACGTCGCCACCGAGGTTCTCCGCCAGGTTGACGCTCAGACCAAGGAGGCCCTGCTGAACCGGGCCGCCTCCGAATCGCGCTATATCAAGGCCGCGCTTGATGTCAGCTTTGACGCCGCGCGAACCATGGCGCAGACCTTTGCCATACTGGCCGACGACAAAAGCAGTGCCGTGCCAGTGAGCGATCGCCGCGCCCAGCTTAACGCAGTGCTACGCCGCGTTCTCGAACAGAACCCGACATTCAATGGTACCTATTCAGCGTGGGAACCGAATGGGCTGGACGCAAACGACGAAGCCTACAAAGACCGTCACGATCAAGGTTCGGACAGCACTGGGCGCTTCCTGCCATACTGGACCCGCAGCGCTGACGGCACGATCGCAATCCAGCCCCTGGTCGAGTATGACAGCCACGCGACGCATCCCAACGGACTGGTAAAGGGAGCGTGGTATATCAATCCTAGCACGACGGGAAAGGAAAACATCCTTGGCCCGCTGCCCTACATCGTCCAAGGCAAGGACGTCTTTCTGGCGACCATGTCGGTGCCGGTGATGATCGATGGCATATTCCGCGGGCTGGCGGGCGCCGACTATAATCTGGATTTCCTGCAGAAGCTGGCCGATCAGATGAGCGCCACGCTGTATGACGGCAAGAGCAAGGTGGTCGTGCTGAATGACACCGGGCTGATCGTCGCGGACAGCGGCAATCCGGGCGCCATCGGCAAGGCCGCCGCTTCCATCAACGGGCACTGGTCGGGAAGCGTCGGCATTGTCCGGGCTGGCAATCCTGTTGTCATGGATAGCTCCGACTGGCCCAACCTCGACGTCTACGCGCCGATAAAGCTGGGCTTCACGGACGCCCCTTGGTCGGTCCTCATCACCATCCCGCGGGACGTGGCGCTGGCCAAGGCGCATGACCTGAGCGGGTCGATGAACGCTCGCGCCACGGCGAGCACCATCTGGCAGCTCGGCGTCGGTCTGACCGTCGCCGCGGCTGCGATTGCCCTGATCACGTTCGCCGCGGGCGGCATCGCCAAGCCAATTCGCCGGTGCGTGGCTTTTGCGACCGGAGTTTCAAAGCACGAATTGAACCAGACCCTGGAGATCAAGCAGGCCGATGAAGTCGGCATCTTGGCGGACGCGTTGCGCGCGATGCAGCACGATCTGAAGCAAGGCATCATCCAGCGCTCCGCGGACCGGGAAGCTGCCGAGGCCGAGCGGCGCACTGCGATGCGCGGATTGGCTGAGAAATTCGAAGTCTCGGTCGGCGGCATTATTGCGGGGGTTGCATCACAAGCGAATGAGTTGCATGCGACAGCGCAATCCATGGCCACGAGCGCGGGGGAAACCTCACGCCAGTCCACCGCCGTTTCGGCTGCCTCCGAAGAGGCGGCGCAAAGCATCAACACCGTTGCCGCCGCCACCGAGCAACTCGCTGTTTCGGTTCAGGAGATTTCGCAGCAGACCAATCGAGCCACCGAAATGATCAGCGATGCCGTGAGTCGAGCAAACGTCACCAACGAGCAGGTGCGCGGACTCGCCACGGCTGCGAGCAAAATCGGCGATGTAGTGACCATCATCAACAACATCGCCAGCCAGACCAATCTTCTCGCGTTGAATGCCACAATCGAGGCGGCGCGGGCAGGCGATGCAGGCAAGGGATTCGCCGTCGTGGCGTCCGAGGTGAAGACCCTCGCCAACCAGACCGCCAAGGCAACGCAGGAAATCGCGGCGCAGGTCGCGGCGATCCAAGCGGCCACGCAAGCCTCGGTGCAGAGTATCCAGGGTATCGTCGAGACCATTGCCCAGGTGAGCGAGACATCAACGGCGGTTGCCTCGGCCGTTGAGGAGCAAGGCGCGGCGACGAAGGACATCGCGCGTAACGTCGCGGAAGCAGCGAAAGGCACGGCCAGTGTGACGTCGAATATCGCCACCGTCAGCGAGGCGGCCCAGAGCAGCGGCGCCGCGGCGAGTGAGGTTCTCGCTTCGGTCGAAGAGCTCAGCAAAAGCGGTGAAATTCTCAAGTCCCAAGTCGACGATTTCCTGCGAGATGTGAGAGCCGCGTAACAGCAGCGGCTGGCGGGACAGCCGCAGCCTGCTTTTGGCGCGGCTCGCGCGGGTTGCAGCTGCACAAGGCGCAGTTCCTGACCTTCTGTCTCCAAAAATGGTCGGCTTTGGCCTGTTACTGAACTTCAACAACGTCCGCCGGTTCGCGCGAGACTGTCTCCAGTTGGCACACCGGAGCAGGAGTCATTCATCGGATCGATCGCGATCCACGCCAGAAGCGTCCACCGCATTGCGCGTCCCCTCGATCGCTCATAGGCTCCCCCGAGGTTCTACCGACCGGTATCCGATGCCGGGAAGCACTTCCACAGGACACGCATGGCCGACGACAACACCAACCCGCCCCAGGTCGCGCCTCCACAAGCGACCCCGGCGGGAACCGGCCTCGGATGGGAACCTGAACTCGCCGAACTGCGCCATCGCCAGTCGCTCGCCCGCGAACTCGGCGGCAAGGAACGCGTGGCGCGGCAGCATGCGGGCGGCCGGCTGACGGTCCGGGAACGCATCGATCGGCTGCTCGACCCTGGCACCTTCAAGGAAGTCGGCAGCATCGCCGGCAAGGCGATCTACGACGCGCAAGGGCAATATCACCGCCTTCATCCCCGGCAATTGCGTGTTCGGCCGCGGCGCCGGTCGACGGCCGGCCAGTGGTCGTCGCCGGCGACGACTTCACCCTGCGCGGCGGGTCGGCTGACGCCTCCATCAAGGGCAAGCCGAAGATGTCGGAGGAGATCGCCACCCAGTTCCGCATGCCGATCATCCGCCTGATCGAAGGTTCCGGCGGCGGCGGATCGGTCAAGACCATCGAAACCACCGGCCGCGCCAACCTGCCCGGCGGGCCTGACCGAAACCACATCGTTCGACCTGGTCGCCAACCAGATGGCGCAGGTGCCGGTCGTCGGCCTCGGGCTTGGGTCGGTCGCCGGCCTCGGCGCGGCGCGACTGGTCGCGTGCGCACTACTCGGTGATGGTGAAGGAGATCGCCGCGGTGTTCGTCGCCGGCCCGCCGGTGGTCGAACGACTGGGCGAGCCACGCACCAAGCAGGAACTCGGCGGCTGGCAGATCCAGTTGGCCTGCGGCGCCGTCGATCACGCGGTCGACACCGAGGAAGAGGCGTTCGCGGCCGCCCGACGGTTCCTGTCCTACCTGCCCAGCTCGATCCACGACGTGCCGCCGCGCGTGCGCGGCTGGGACGATCCGAACCGGCGCGACGAGGCGCTGATCTCGGCCATCCCGAAGGTCAAGAAGCAGGCCTATCACATGCGCCGCATCATCGCGCTCGGTGTTCGACAAGGACAGCTTCTTCGAGATGGGCTGCGCATGTTCGGCCGCTCCATCATCACCGGCTTCGCTCGGCTGGACGGCTGGCCGGTGGCGGTGATGGCGGGCGATCCGCTGTTCGACGGCGGCGCCTGGACCGCCGACGCCTGCAGCAAGATCATCCGCTTCGTCGACATGGCGCAGACCTTCCACCTGCCGATCGTGCATCTGGTGGACTGCCCGGGCTTCCAGGTCGGGCTGCGGGCGGAAAGCAGCGCGGTGATCCGCTGGGGCGTGCGCGCGCTGTCGGCCATCAACCAGACCACCGTGCCGTGGTGCAGCATCATCGTGCGCAACTGCTACGGCGTCGGCGGCTTGGGCCACCAGCCGGTCGGCCATCTCTGCCTGCGCTACGCCTGGCCGTCGGCGAGTTGGGGGTCGCTGCCGCTGGAAGGCGGCATCGAGGCGGCCTATCGCGCCGAAATCGACGCCGCCGCCTGACCCCGCCGCCAAGCTGGAGGAAATCGAGGACACGGCTGAACCGGCTGCGCTCCCCTTTCCGCACCGCCGAGGCGTTCTGGGTCGACGAGGTCATCGACCCGCGGGACACGCGGCAGCTGCTGTGCGATTTCGCCAACCTGGCGGCGCCGCTGCGAACGCCCGGGCCATCGGCGTTCGGGATGCGGCCCTGATAGCGCGTGCGCGATTGCCGACGAATCGGTTTGCGACTAGTGTCCCGCCGGCCAACGCCGGACCGGGGCGGCTGAAGCTCCGGCAGCGTGGCGAAGGGTTCCGGCATGGCCCAACGGTGCCGGAGGAAAGGAGTCCGACTTGCAGCCGACCGACATCAGGAATCCCGACTATTTCCACAAGGTCGTCGATTGCCAGTGGGCCTGTCCAGCTCACACCCCAGTCCCAGAATACATCCGGCTGATCGCGGCGGGTAGATACGCCGACGCGTTCATGGTGAACTGGAAGTCAAACGTCTTCCCGGGGATTCTGGGCCGCACCTGTGACCGCCCCTGTGAGCCAGCCTGCCGCCGCGTTCGGGTGGAAGAAGAGCCGGTCGCCATTTGCCGCCTGAAGCGCGTGGCGGCTGACTACAAGGGCGACGTCAGCGGCCGCATGCCGCCCCGGCCAACAACGCGAAACGGCAAGAAGATCGCGCTGGTCGGCGCCGGACCCGCTTCGCTGACAGTGGCGCGGGACCTGGCTCCGCTGGGCTATCACCTTGTGGTGTTCGATGGCGACAGCCGAGCGGGCGGGATGATCCGGAGCCAGATTCCAAAGTTCCGGCTGCCGGAAGAAGTCATCGACGAGGAGGTCGGCTACGTCACCGATCTCGGTCTGGACATGCGGCTCGGCCAGCGGGTCGACAGTCTCAAGCAACTGATGGCACAGGGATACGACGCGATCTTCGTCGGCTCCGGCGCGCCGCGCGGGCGTGACCTGGACCTGCCCGGCCGACAGGAAGCAGCCGCGAACATTCACATCGGCATAGACTGGCTGTCCTCGGTTTCATTCGGCCATATCAGCAAGATCGGCCGGCGCGTGATCGTGCTGGGCGGCGGCAACACGGCGATGGATTGCTGCCGCTCGTCGCGCCGTCTGGGTGGCGACGACGTGAAAGTGATCGTGCGCTCGGGCTTCGACGAGATGAAGGCGTCACCTTGGGAAAAGCAGGACGCCATCAATGAGGACATTCCGATCCTGAATTTCCTTGTGCCGAAGGAGTTCAAACACCACGATGGTCGTCTGCATGGCATGACCTTCGAGAAGGTAAAGGCCGAGTTCGACGCCCGCGGCCGCCGCAGGCTGGTGCCGACCGGCGAGCCGGATGCGTTCTTCGAGTGTGACGACGTGCTGGTCGCCGTTGGCCAGGAAAATGCCTTCCCATGGATCGAGCGCGACATCGGCCTGACGTTCAACGAATGGGACATGCCGGTAGTGGATGAAACCACTTTCCAGTCGACCGAGCCTCGGGTGTTCTTCGGCGGCGACTCGGCTTTCGGGCCGAAGAACATCATCTGGGCAGTGGCGCACGGCCACCAGGCGGCGATCTCGATCCATCAGTTCTGCCAGGGCACCGATGTGAACGACCGGCCGCCGCCGATGGTGACGTTGGCCAGCCAGAAGATGGGCATCCATGAGTGGAGCTACGACAACGACGTTTCGCTCGACCTGCGCTTCAAGGTGCCGCACCGCGACAAGCTGATCGCGCTCAAGAACATCAAGGCGGAAGTCGAACTCGGCTTCGATGAGAAGCTGGCTTTCGCCGAGGCGCAGCGTTGCCTGAACTGCGATGTGCAGACAGTGTTCACCGACGCTCTGTGCATCGAGTGCGATGCGTGTGTCGACATTTGTCCGGTGGATTGCATTACGTTCACCGCCAATGGACCGGAAGCCGAGTTGCGCACGCGGCTGACGGCACCCGCGCACAATCTCGAACAGGCGCTGTATGCATCAGGGACTTTGAAAACCGGGAGGATCATGGCGAAGGACGAGGATGTCTGCCTGCATTGCGGGTTGTGCGCCGAGCGGTGCCCGACCGGCGCATGGGATATGCAACGTTTTTTGATCGATGTGGCCCAAGCGGATACGACAAGGGCGGAGAACGCATGCTGCAACAAATAGACCGCGCGGCCAAAGGGGACCATGGCCTCGAGCGGGTGAACGACTTCGTAGTGAAATTCGCCAACGTCAACGGATCGGGGTCAGCCAGCGCCAACGCGCTGTTCGCCAAGGCCGTCCTGCGCATGGGCATCGCCGCGACGCCGCGCAATATCTTTCCGTCCAACATTCAAGGGCTGCCGACCTGGTACGAGGTGCGTATCTCCGATGCCGGGCATCTGGCGGCGCGTGGCGGCGGCCCCGACCTGATGGTGGCAATGAACCCACAGACCTGGGACAGCGACGTCACCTCGATCGAGCCAGGTGGTTATCTATTCTATGATAACACCAAGCCGATGCCGGTGGAGAAATTCCGTTCCGACATCGTGGTGATCGGCGTGCCGCTGACCGAGATCACCAACAGGGCCTACACCGACTCGCGGCAACGGCAGTTGTTCAAGAACATCGTCGGTCTCGGCGCGCTATCAATGCTGCTGGACATGGATCCAGCGGTGATCGAGCAGTTGCTGGCAGAACAGTTCAAGGGCCGCGACAAGTTGATCGCCGCCAATGTCCAGGCGCTGCATATGGGCCGCGACTGGGTGAAGCAGAATCTCGACCACCCGATCGGTCTGACGCTGCGCCACGCCGATACGGTGGGAGATCGTATATTCATCGACGGCAACAGCGCCGCTGCTCTGGGTGCCGTGTACGGCGGCGCAACGGTTTGTGCCTGGTATCCGATCACGCCGTCTTCCTCTCTAGCCGAGGCGTTCGCCCGTTACTGCGGCCGCATGCGGGTGGACCGCGCTACCGGCAAGAACAATTTCGCCATTGTTCAGGCCGAGGATGAATTGGCCTCGATCGGCATGGTGATCGGTGCTGCATGGAATGGAGCGCGAGCGTTCACCGCGACCTCTGGCCCCGGTATTTCGCTGATGCAGGAGTTCGTCGGACTGGCATACTTCGCCGAGATTCCGGCGGTGATTTTCGACGTGCAGCGCGCCGGACCTTCCACCGGCATGCCGACTCGCACACAGCAGACCGACATCACATGCTGCGCCTATGCCTCGCACGGCGACACCAAGCACGTCCTGCTGATTCCGGAAGACCCTTACGAGTGCTTCGAATTTGGTGCACTGGCGTTCGACCTGGCGGATCGCCTGCAGACGCCGATCTTTGTCATGCTTGATCTGGAAATCGGCATGAATGAGCGCTTGAGCAAGCCGTTCGCCTGGGATGACAGCCGGCGCATGGACCGCGGCAAGGTCATGACGGCGGCGGAACTGGAGGCGGGCAAAGTGTTCGGTCGCTACCTCGACGTGGATGGGGACGGCATCACCTACCGCACCCTGCCTGGCACGCATCCGACCAAGGGCGCTTTCTTCACGCGCGGCACCTCGAAGAACCGAATGGCGCGCTATTCCGAGGAAGGCCCGGACTATCAGGAGAACATGGAGCGCCTGCTGAAGAAGCATCGCACCGCAAGCACCCTCGTGCCAGCAGCAATCGAGCGGAAAGCCGATTTGCCAACAAAAATTGGGGCGATCTATTACGGTTCCACCAGCCCGGCCATCGCCGAGGCAGACGCGATGCTGGCTGAACAAGGCATCAGCGTCGACCTGCTACGGCTGCGCGGGTTTCCGTTTGGCGCCGAGGTCGCGGCATTCATCGATGCGCACGACCATGTTTTCGTCGTCGAACAGAACCGCGATGCCCAGATGCGCTCCCTGCTGGTGAATGAACTGGAAATCGATCCGAAAAAGCTCGGCAAAGTGCTGCACTACGACGGCACCCCAATCAGCGCATTTTTTATCGCCGGAGCGATCGCCAGCGCTCTGGACAAGGCAGTGTCATGACATTTCTGTCCAAGCCGAAGCTGCATCACCCCGAACTGCACAAGAACAGTCTTGGCTACACCCGCCGGGATTATGAAGGCGCCATCTCCACGCTGTGCGCTGGCTGCGGCCACGACTCGATCAGCGCCGCGATCGTTCGTGCGTGCTTTGAACTGGAATTACCGCCACATCGCATCGCCAAGCTGTCCGGCATCGGCTGTTCGTCGAAGACCCCGACCTATTTTCTCGGTGCGTCGCACGGTTTCAATTCGGTGCACGGGCGGATGCCGTCGGTGCTGACCGGGGCCAATCTCGCGAACCGCGACCTGATCTATCTGGGGGTGTCGGGTGACGGCGATAGCGCCTCGATCGGGCTGGGTCAGTTCGCCCATGCGATGCGGCGCGGCATCAACATGGTCTATATCGTCGAGAACAACGGCGTCTACGGTCTTACCAAGGGCCAGTTCTCCGCCACCTCCGACAAAGGTGCGAAATCGAAACGAGGTGTCGAGAACAGCGACGAGGCGATCGATCTCGTCGGCATGGCGCTGCAGCTTGGTGCAACGTTCGTGGCGCGCAGCTTCTCGGGCGACAAGGGACAACTGGTGCCGCTGATCGAAGCGGCGCTGGGGCACGAGGGCGCGGCGTTCATCGACTGCATCTCACCCTGCGTCGCATTCAACAACCACGAGGGATCGACCAAGAGCTTCGATTACGTCCGTGAGCACAACGCGGCGGTAAACTACTTGGACGTGATTTCGGGGCGGGAGGAGATCACCGTCGACTATGCCCCGGGCTCGGTCGAGGTGGTGACCCAGCACGACGGGTCGAAGCTGCGGCTGCGCAAGCTTCATATCGACTACGACATGCACGACCGGGTGTCCGCGCTGACCTACATGCAGCAGCGCCATGCAGCCGGCGAGATCGTTACGGGTCTGCTGTATGTCGATCCGAATCCGCTCGATATGCACGGCCACCTCAAGACCTCGGACACACCGCTGAACGCATTGCAGGAGGACGCCCTGGTCCCGGGCGCCGCCGCGCTGGCAAAGATCAACGCGTCGTTGCGATAGCCGGCAATCCATTTAATCGTGTCATGGCCAACGAAGGCTGGCCACTTACGTCTTTGTTGCAAACGGCGCGTCCGCATTGCCGGCCTGGCGCTACGTCCGGCGCGGCCAGAAGCCGCGCGGTCCCGGCGCCCCCGTCAAACCCGCGCCTAGCGTCTGGAACTTGTCTGAAACCGCCGCCAGCCGCGCGTCCCACGCCTGATTGATCGGCTGGTTCTCAATCAGCGCGTGGAACCGCACCATCATCATAATCAGGAACAAAGGCTTGATGAAGGCCGAGCGGAGGGTGCCGGCGAGCAGGATGGCGATTAGGACAGTAACGATGCCACCGCTCTCGCGCACTCCTGATGGCAACATTACGGTGATGACGCCGGCTGGTGCCAACAGCAGCAGCCACAGTATGAACGTAAGGAAGCGCTCCAGGATCACGATCCACACCGAGGTCAGCAGGATCGGCCGGGCGTTCTGCGCGTAGTAAACCAGGCCCTCCCGCGCGCCGACCCAAGGGTTGCCGTCGTTACGCGCCAGGTTGTACGACAGGATGACCTTGTCCAGGTACCGTGTCGCGGCACTCAGGATGATCGTCACGACGCTGGACAGACTCTCCAGCCCGGGAATCGGGATCATCTGGTCGATCCAATCCAGCGTCCGATGGAAGCTGTTCAGGATGCCGCGCACCAGCATGTTCAGGCCGAACAGAAATGTTCACCTCCCCGAAACGTTGCAGCACGACACGCTTGCCGTAAGCGAGCATCGATTCGCTGCCGTTCCCGACCTGGTCACGGGTGATCAGTTCCGTCAGCACGGCAACGTGACCGCACGCGAGTAGATGAAGTGCATAGCGCAGGACGGTGCCCCAGAACCAGCCGACGCCGACCACACACAGCACGAACCACATCAGCCCGAACACACCGGCGACGTGGGTACCCAGCAACGCCGCCCCGCCGAACGCAACGACAATCCAGATTACGCAGGCGAACGAATAGGCCAGAAGTATACCGAACCGGGCCAGCGCATAGGGCAGGCTCCGGAACAGTAGGCCGACCGCCGTCATCAGCCCATGGTCCCGCACTACCAGCTCGTAGGCATGCCGCACCTTGGGCGGCTTGGCCCACGCTTCCGGTGTCGGTATGAACCCGCTGCTTTCCTCCGACATGACGATATCCCCGGGGACCCTGACCCGCACTATGGGCATTCCGAAGCAGGTGGTTCAAGTGATCAACGGGCGCTTTCTGAGTTCCGCGCCGGCCTGCTACGGTGCACGCCAGATCTCCCGTCCGCGATACCAAGGACACGAAGCGACATCGTGATGTTTCTTTCGGCACTCCCCGTCGAGTTGGCGGACCAGTTCGCCGCCATCGCTCTCGGGCACGTCACGCGCGAATATCCCAACAAGCTGGACCACGTGCTGACCGGGCCGGAAGATGCCCTCACCCCGCGAACTCTGCACCCGCTGTTCCATGGCAGCTTCGACTGGCACTCCTGCGTCCACGCCTACTGGATGCTCGCTCGGCTTTACCGGCGCTATCCCAGCATGGCCAATGCGACAGCGATCCAGACCCTGTTCGACACCCATCTGGTTCCGCAACGAATAACCGGCGAGCGCGCCTATCTCGACCGCCCCAATACACGTGGCTTCGAGCGGCCGTATGGTTGGGCATGGCTGCTGAAACTTGCCAGCGAACTGGCGCTGCACGACAGCCCGGAGGGGCAAGCCTGGTCCGTCGCCCTGCGACCGCTCGCCGAAACGTTCGTCCGCCGTTTCATGGCATTCCTGCCGCTGGCCACATATCCCATTCGCGCCGGCGTCCACTCCAGCACGGCTTTCGCCCTCCGCCTCGCCCTGGACTATCCGCACGCGGCGCTGCGTAATCTCCTGACCGATACCGCGCGGCGTTGGTACGAGCGGGATACCGACTGCCAGGCCTGGGAACCCGGCGGCGACGAGTTCCTCTCGCCTGCGTTGATGGAGGCGGAGTGCATGCGCGCCGCTCTCCCCGAACCGGAGTTTCGTTCCTGGTTCGCCGCTTTCCTGCCTCGTCTGGACCGGCGACAGCCGGCGACGCTGTTCACCCCGGCTATTGTCAGCGACCGCGGCGACGGCAAGATCGCGCATCTGGACGGGCTCAACCTCAGCCGCGCCTGGTGCTGGCGCTCCTTGGCCGACTTTACCCCGGATCCGGTCGCGGCGATGCATACCGCCCAGGCACATATCGACGCCGGCCTGGCTCATGTCAGTGGCGAGTATATGGGCGAGCACTGGCTGGCGAGTTTCGCGGTCCTGGCGCTTGATTGAGCACGCGGACTGACTTGGAAGCCGGCGTCCCCACCTGATCCAGGCAACGACCGCCACGTTGGGCGCTTCGGCCAGGATGGCACGATGTTTGCTGACATCGAGGCGTCAAGGGTGACCCGACCGGATCGGGAGACGAACAAAAAATTCCAGTAAATAGGAGCCCTACGGTGCAGCCATCGTCGTCTTACCGCCGCTATGTGCTTCGCGGGGCCGACGCAAGCCGGTCACCCATGTCTCTGCTTACAGCAAAATATTCGTGGATGACTGGCCGTGTCTTCGAGCCACGTCAACCCTAACCTCCGGAGCACGCAACCCATGCCTAAGCATCACGAGATTCCCGCGACGCCGGACAACATGGTCCTGGGCTACCTGGACGCGACGACGCCGCCGATTCTCGAAATCGATTCCGGCGACACGGTGCTGCTACATTCATTTCCGGCCGGCGGACGCGAGACTTTGCCCGAACTCTCGCGAGTGCCGGCGGACTATCTGGCCGCGCTGAACGCACTGCCCCCCGGCCCCGGCCCGCACTTCATAACGGGTCCGATCCATGTGCGCGGTGCCCTGCCCGGCGACACGTTGCAGGTCGACATCCTCGATGCGAAGGTGCGGATGGACTGGGGCTTCGTGTCGATCCTGCCGCTGCTGGGCACGCTGCCGGACGAGTTCACCGAGTATGAAACAATCCACCCGGTAGTGGACCACGCACGCGGGGTCGCGATCCTGCCCTGGGGAACCGAACTCGCGCTGGAGCCGTTCTTCGGCATTATCGGCGTGGCGCCGCCAAGAGCGTGGGGCCGTTGCGGTTCACCGGTGCCTCGGGCCTTCGGCGGCAACATGGACAACAAGGAGCTCAAGCCGGGAACAACACTTTATCTGCCCGTGTTCAACGAGGGCGCGCTGTTCATGGCCGGCGACGGCCACGGCATGCAAGGCGATGGGGAGGTCTGCATCACCGCGCTCGAAATCGGTCTGTCCGGAACGTTCCGGCTGACAGTGCGCAAGGACCTGAAGTTCAGTTTTCCGTTCGCCGAGAACGCGACGCACCTGATGTCCATAGGCCTGGACGAGGACCTGGACGACGCGGCGAAGCAAGCCGTCCAGGAGATGGTGAAGCATGTCTGCGCTCGGACCAATCTGTCGCGAAATCAGGCCTACATGCTGTGTTCGCTTGCGGGTAACCTGCGGGTCACGCAACTGGTGGACGGCAACAAAGGCGTCCACATGATGCTGGCCAAGGCGCATCTGTAGCGAGTTGCCGGGCGGATCGGGCATCAACCGCCGGCGAACGCCCCGGCTCGACACGCGTTGCCCGACCGTTATGATGCGGCGACGATCCGCGGATTGTGCGCCTGCCGTAACCTTGGCTAAACCCTTGAGGAGAGTGACAGGATGACAACCGACACCATCAAAATCCCCACCCTTGACCAACTCCGAGACGTATCCGACTCGCTCGGCTTTAACATGGGCGATGCCGAACTCGCGGCCCAACTGGAATGTCTGCTGCCGAGCTTTGCCGCTTACAACATCGTCGACCGGATGCCGGACGATTTGCCCATCGTCAGCTATCCCCGCACGCCGGGACGCCGCCCTTCGGCCGAGGAAAATCGTCTCGGTGCCTGGTACGTGAAGAGCACGGTCGAAGGGGCCGCGAGCGGTAAGCTGAAGGGCAAGACCTTCGCGGTAAAGGACAACATTTGCCTGGCCGGCGTGCCGATGATGAACGGCGCCTCCACCCTCGAAGGCTATGTGCCGGAGGTCGACGCGACCGTGGTGCAGCGCATCCTCGATGCCGGTGGCACCATCCTGGGCAAGAGCGTCTGCGAGTATTTCTGCTTTTCCGGCGGCAGCCATACCAGCGCCACCGGGCCAGTGCACAATCCGCACCGGCATGGGTACTCGGCAGGCGGCTCCTCCTCCGGCAGTGCCGCGCTGGTGGCGGCCGGCGAAGTGTCCATGGCGCTCGGCGGCGACCAGGGCGGCTCGATCCGCATGCCCGCGTCGTTCTGCGGCATCTACGGCATGAAGCCGACGCATGGTCTGGTGCCCTACACCGGTATCATGCCGATCGAACTGACCATCGATCACACCGGCCCGATGACCGCCACAGTCGAGGACAACGCACTGCTGCTGGAGGTGCTGGCCGGGCCGGACGGCCTCGACCCGCGCCAGTACGGCGGCCCGGGCATGCCGTACCGGGACGCGCTGGGCCAGGGCTTGCAGGGGTTGCGTATCGGCGTGGTGGAGGAGGGCTTCGGTCACCCGCAATCGATGCCGGGGTCCGACGCGGTGGTGCGCGAAGCGGCGGATCGTCTGCGCGGTCTGGGCGCGGTGGTGGAAACAGTCGCGATTCCGATGCACCGCAAGGGTCTCGCCATCTGGCTGCCGATCGCCGCCGAGGGTGCCACCGTGCAGATGATGTGGGGCAACGGATTTGGCTTCAACTGGCAGGGTCAATACGTTGTTTCGCTGATGGATGCGCATTCGGCGTGGCGAGAGCGTGCCGACGAGCTGTCCGACAGCCTGAAGAACACCATGCTGCTGGGTCAGTACATGACCACGCACCATCGCGGGCGCTACTACGCCAAGGCGCAGAACCTGGTGCGACAGCTTCGGCGCGCCTATGACGAGGCGCTGTCGCGCTATGACCTGCTGCTGATGCCGACCTTGCCGATGACCGCGACGCCCCTGCCCGCGGGCGATGCGCCGGTGGCGGAGATTATCCAGCGTGCGTTCGAAATTCTGCCCAACACGGCGCCGTTCGATTGCACGCATCACCCAGCCATGAGCATCCCTTGCGGCAAGGTGGACGGTTTGCCGGTGGGCATGATGCTGATCGGCAAAGCCTACGGCGAGATGACGATCTATCGCGCCGCGGCCGCCTTCGAGCGTGGTGTGGACTGGCAGACGATCACCGGCTGACCGATCTTCCCGCGCATGGTTGCGCTAAATCAACCAGATCGCGATCACGACGCGCGGGTCACGACTGAACAGCCGGGCCGATAAGCCGAGGAGCTGCTTCCACGGACGGTATTTCGCATTGAGCAAGCGCATCCCGTGTTCGAAATCGTCCCCGGTGACGATTTCGGCGCGCGCGTCGACCCATTCCCCGGTTACCTTCCCGCGCATGTCGCAAGGCGCGACTTTGACGACGCTGGACCGCCGTATGCGCTTGGCCTTGCCGGACGACGCGGTGGAGTAAATGTAAAGCTTCGGAGCGTCGCTTCCTTGTGTGTCGGGGGCGACCGCGAACCAGACAGGTGTTCGGACACCAGTGCCGTTCCTGCGGTAGCTCTCCAGGTTAAGATATTTTTCCCCATCGAATGTGCTTGAGCTGACCGTCGTATCCTCCCCGTGTCGTCCCCCGGGCAGGCCGGGGACCTTGGCAATTTTTCCTCCGTGTCATCACTGGACCCCCGCCTCCGCAGGGCCAAGCTTGGGCCGGTGACCCACGTCGTCGTCCCTATCATTCGCACTGAAGTTTCCGGCGAATCATCGTCGACCGGAATGTGCCTTCTCAGCCCGGCCCGAGATAACGTTCCCGCAGATGCGCTTCAAACGCACTTGCGTCGAGCGCCCGTCCCGTCGCCTGTCGCATGATCTCGCTAAATGTCATCCGGCTGCCCAGACTGTGCACATGCTCCCGGAGCCAGCCCAGCAGTGGAGAAAGGTCGCCCCGCGCCAGCGCCGCGTCCAACCCGGCAACCTGGCCCCGCGCGGCCTGCATCAGTTGCGCGGCCGCCATCGCCCCCAGCGTATAGCTGGGGAAATAGCCGAACGCCCCATCGTACCAATGAATGTCCTGCAGACAGCCCCGAGCATCGTCTGGGGGCGTAACGCCGAGCAGTGCTTGCATGCCGTCGCTCCAGGCGGAAGGCAGATCGCGGACCGCCAGTTCGCCGCCGATCAACGCACGCTCCAGCCGGAACCGTAGAATCACATGTGCCGGGTAAGTCATCTCGTCGGCATCGACCCGGATGAGACCGCGCTGCACTCGGCGCGACAGCCGGCCGAGATTCGGCATCTGGTATGGCCCCGGATCGCCGCCAAAGGCTGCGTGCAGCTTGCTACCCAGCCACCCCAGAAACGCATCCGACCGACAAGCCTGCATCTCGAATATCAGCGACTGGCTTTCGTGCATCGCCATTCCGGCAGCCTCGCCCACCGGCAGACGTGCATATTTGGCTGGCAGTCCTTGCTCATACAACGCGTGGCCGGTCTCATGCACCACAGCCATCACGGCCTGCGAGAAATCCGCCTCGTCGTAGCGGGTGGTAATCCGAACATCGGTTGGCGAGCCACCGGAGAAGGGATGCGCCGACTCGTCCAGGCGCGCGTGAGTAAAGTCCAGCCCCAGCTTCTCCGCGACCGCATGGCAGAAACTCTGCTGCGCCGAGATCGGGAAAGGCCCCGGGGGACGCAGCGGTTCAGGGTGGCGCGCCTGGCGCTCCTCTGCTGCCGGCAGGGCAGTCGCCAGGAAAGTCTTATACGCGGCAAAGATCGGCGCCACGTCGTCCGCTCCGATGCCCGGCTGGTGGGCATCCATCAACGCATCGTAAGGACTGAGGCGCAACGCTGGCGACAGCACCGCGGCGGTTTCGCGTGTCAGGCTCACCACCTCCCCCAGATAGCGCTCCACCGAGGCAAAATCGGCGTTTTGTCGCGCGATCCGCCACACCTTCTCGCAGGTGGCGCAGGCCTTTGTCAGCGCGACGACCAGTTTCTCGGGCACCGCACGGCCGCGAACGTAGGCGTGCCGCATCAGTCCCAGATTGGCTTCCTCCCACGCACCAGTGGCCTCCGCAGCCTCCAGGTCATCCGCCAGCGCGGGTGCGGTCAGATGCTGATGCCGCAGGCCGGCCAGCATCGCAAGCTGGTCTCCGCGCGCCGCCGAACCGCCGAGCGGCATGACCGCCGAGGCATCCCAACTCAGCATGGACATGCATTCACCGATGGTGGCGATGGTCCGGAAGCGGTCGGTCAGGCGGCCGTAAGCCGAGGCTTGGGTCATGTGGTTGCAGGCTTTCTCACCCAGACAATGAAGATAACAAGCAGCGCCAGCGCCAGGCCATACCATGTGACGGCGTAGGACAAATGATTGTTCGGCGGCGAGGGCAGATGTTGCGCCGGAACCGGATAGGTGTTCGCGGGCGGAGGCCCCAGTGCGACCAGGGTGAACGGCAGCGGCGTCGCCATGCCGACGGCGGCCGCGATCGCTGCGGTGTCCAGGGTGAAGAACTGTCGCGCCTCCACGTCATCCGTAGGACTGAACCAATGCGGCTTCTCATCCGGGCGAATGTATCCGGCCACGCTCACCGGCCCGGACGGATCATCGAGTGCCGCCTCGCGCTTTTGCGGGACCCACCCGCGATTGACCAGGACCGAGGGTGCGCCGTCGCGTTGCAGGGGCACGATCTGATAGTATCCCATGGTCGGCCCGAAGCTGGTATCGCGCACCTCGGCGCCGAACTGCGAGGCGAGGTCGAAGCGCAGCAGTCCAGTCACCACCACCTTGGTGTAAGGTTGCGGGTTGGACCCCAGGGGAACCGGCGGTGCCAGCTCCGCATCAGCGATGCGTGCCAGGATCGCCGTTTTCCACCGTAGGCGGTAGACCTGCCAGGTTCCCAGACCAAGCAGGATCGCCAGCATGGCCACGGCAGTCGCTCCGGGAACCAGGAGACGGCGGTGTGATCGGCTCTTACCTGGCCCGGTCATGACACCGGGGGTGATGCGGTTCACAAACCCATCTCGGCGGACCGGTGGCGATACTGTTGCGCGATCAGTGCTGCTTTCGCCGGCCGCATCAGTATCACCGCCAGCGGGATCGTCACGACCGGCCACAAAACGGCATGGAGCCACAGTGGCGGCTCGAAGCGGAATTCGACCCAGAAGGCCATCCCCACGATAAACGCGCCCAGCACCATGATGACCCCGACCGAGGCGCCATCACCGGTATCCACCAGGCGAAAATCCAACCCGCACGATGAGCAGGCCGGTCTCACCTCCAGCAAATTTTTGAACAAAGGCCCGATACCGCAGCGCGGGCACCGGAAGCGTAAGGCAACCAGAAGGAAGGGAGCCCTTCCTCCCGGCGTTGCTCCTGGTTTATTCGGCGGCAATCTGGCCGGCGCCGTACCAGTAGATGCAGATGAACAGGAACAGCCAGACGACGTCGACGAAATGCCAGTACCAGGCGGCCGCCTCGAAGCCGAAATGCCGCTCCGGCGAGAACTGGCCAGCGCGGGCGCGGAACCAGCACACCGCAAGGAAGCACGTGCCGACGATGACGTGGAAGCCATGGAAGCCAGTGGCGACAAAGAAGGTGGACGAGTAGACACCGCCGCCGTTGAACCGGAACGGCGCGTGCGAATACTCGATCGCCTGGCACAGGGTGAAACACAGACCAAGAATGATCGTCAGGCCGAGGCCTCGCACCAGCCCCTTGCGATCACCCTCCAGCAGGCAGTGGTGCGCCCAGGTGACCGTGGTCCCGGACAGCAACAGGATCATCGTGTTCAGGAACGGCAGGTGAAACGGGTCGAAGGTGTGGATGTTCGACGGCGGCCAAACTGTCTGGCCGTTGCCCTGAACGTCGGGGAACAGCAGGAAGTTGAAATAGGCCCAGAAGAAGCCAACGAAGAACATCACCTCGCTGCCGATGAACAGCGTCATGCCATAGCGCAGGCTCAGTCTTACGATCGCGCTGTGGGCACCCGGCGTGCGACTTTCCCGAATGACGTCGCGCCACCAGAAGAACATGGTGCTCAGCACGGTGGTCGCGCCTAGCGCCAGCACGATGTAGCTGCCGAAATGAGCCGCCAGGATGATGCCGAACACGGTGAGGAACCCACCGACCGCTCCGATGATCGGCCACGGGCTGGGATCTGGAAGATGGTACGGTTGTTTGATACCCGAACTGACCAGTCCGGGTACTGACCGGACCGTGGGACCCCGCAACCGTTGCACCGTGCGCGTCGCTTCTCATGCCAATTCCATATCAATGCAACCGGGGGAACCGCCCGGACACGGCAGCCGCATAATCGCCAAATCCCAGCCCAGTTCAAGTGGCGAGCCGCTCGAAAAGCCCGCCGTCAGTTGGTCCCGGACTTCAGCCGCGCTTCGGTCGCCGACAACGGGCCAACGTGAGGCCCAGCCTTCGCAAGCGCGCCTGCCTTCGCGGCATCGTCCACCGAACGAAAAAAGGTGTAGGACAGTGTGATCACCTTGACGTCGCTGGTATTCGGATCGTCGCGGATGGCCGGGTCGACCCAGAAGCTGACCGGAAACTCCATGCTCTGACCCGCCGCCAGCGTTTGCCGGTTGAAACAGAAGCATGCTGTCTTGTGGAAGTATTTGCCGACCTTCTCGGGTGTCACATTGTACACCGCCATCCCGGTCTCCGGGTGAGCGGACTGATTGCTGGCATGGTAGAAGGCGACCTGCTCGTCGCCCAGTTTCAAGCTGACTTCCGACTGATCGGGGCCGAAATTCCATGGCAGCCCTGGATTGGTATCGGCGTTGAAACGCACCCGGATGGTTTGCCCATTGCCGCCCGGGGCGGCGGCCAGACCGATCCTAGGCGTGCCGCCATACCCGGTCGCGGCGCAGAACACCCGGTACAGGGGCACCGCGGCGAAGGACAGGCCCACCATCAGGCAGATCGCCGCCGCCACCGCCCAGCCCGCGACGATGTTGCGTCTGTTTCGCGTCATTCACGGATGCGCCATTTTGACGACGGTGATCGCGTAGAACAGGACGCATAGGCCCAGCAACACCAACAGAATGGCCCAGCTTCTGCCGCGTCTGCGCCGGTTTATTTCGGCTGAGGACACACTGTCGACGGGGGTCCGCTGGTCAACCATCGCTCATCCCAGCAACAGGCGATCGACCGCAAGCGCCCCGAACAACGCGAATAAATAAACGACGGAGTATTTGAACGCAGCCTTCGCGGGCGCGTCATTGGTCAGGCTGTTGCCCTTTTCGTCCTGCCCATCGGTCAGCACCCAGTAGCTGCGCAGCAGGAACCACGACCCGAGCAGGACCGCCGCGGCGCCATAAACAGTGCCACTGAATCCCAGGATCACCGGGGCCACCGTCAGCGGGATCAGCAGCAGCGTGTAGATGAATATCTGTCGGCGGGTTTCGCGGGCACCGGCAATCACCGGCAGCATCGGGATATTCGCGCGCTTGTAGTCCTCATTCGCCCACAGCGCGAGCGACCAGAAATGCGGCGGCGTCCAGATGAACACGATGGCGAACAACATGAGCGGAACGAGGTCCACCGTCCCGGTCACCGCCGCCCAGCCAATGAGCGGGGGAAACGCTCCGGCAGCGCCGCCGATGACGATATTCTGGGACGTGCGGCGCTTCAGCCACACCGTGTAGACGAATACATAAAAGCAAATCGACAGCGCAAGGATCACGGCGGATAGGATATTGACCGCCAGACCCATCAAGATCACGGATCCGCCGGCAAGGACGACGCCGAAGCCCAGGGCGCTTGCGGGCTGAATCCGCCCGGCCGGGATCGGCCGGCTCCGGGTGCGCCGCATGATCGCGTCGATGTCCCGGTCGTACCACATGTTGATGGCACCGCAGGCGCCGGCGGCGACCGTGATGCAAAGGATCGCGGTGAACGCGAGCACCGGATTGAGATGTCCAGGCGCCACCAGCATGCCGATCACGCCGGTGAACACCACGAGGGTCAGCACCCTGGGCTTTAGCAGCGCAATCCAGTCGCGATAGTCCGCCTCTAGGACACCATCGGCGGCCCCCGAGCCACCCGTGACCGCCGGCGAGATCACGTCGCTCATCGCAATTCAGGCGCACCCATTGCCGCGCTCACTTTGCCGCAAGCTTCGGCAGCGCGGTCAGCGAGGCGGCCTTCTTGGTCTGCGTTACCCAGGCGTCGAACTCCTCCTGCGGGACAGCGCGAACCGAGATCGGCATGCGGCTGTGGTTTGTCCCGCAGATCTGATTGCATTCTCCGTAGAAGGTGCCCGCCTCCGACGCCTCGAGCCACAGCTCGATGGTTCGGCCAGGGATCGCATAACGTTGCACGCCAAAGGCCGGAATAAAGAAGCTGTGGATCACGTCGGTGCTGGCGGTCAGAATGCGGATTTTCTTGCCGACCGGGATCACCATCTGATTATCCACATCCAGCAGGCGGAGCTGACCCGGCTTCAGATCCTCGTCGGCGACATAGCGGCTCTCGATCGCCATGTTGCCCTGATCCGGGTAATCATATTCCCAGTACCACTGGTGGCCGACGACCTTGATCGTCATGTCGGGATCGGGGGTCCGGTCCTGGTAGTAGACGATGCGGAACGACGGGATCGCGATGACGACCAGGATCAGCACCGGAATGACCGTCCAGGCCACTTCCAGGATCGTGTTGTGGCTGGTCTGGCTCGGGACAGGGTTCTTGCGCGCGTTGAAGCGGACCATGACCCAGATCAGCAGCACACCGACGAACAGGGTAATCACCGTGATGATCACCAGCACCAGGTCATGCAGGGAGATTTCGCGCTCCTTGATCGGGCCGAACGCCCGCTGCATCCCCATTTCCCAGGCATGTGGCGCGCCCACCGCCCCTTGAGCCAGCGCGAACGGCGCCATCAACAGGCTGACGGCAAACCCCGCCATGATCGCCAGGAACCACTTTACAATCCGCATCTACCGACCATCCCATCCGCTCGTGTGGCCATCGATCGGGTCCGCCCAGTGGTTGGCCCCAATGGTTGCCGCTGCATCGCTCGCCTAGCGGACGCTTGCTCCAAGATCAAGGTGCCAGGCCGCGGCACGGCGCTGTTTCAGGCGGCCCACGGCGGCAGTATGGCACGCTGGCCCGGAAGACAGCCGATCAGACGCGTAGCCGCACCAGCGTGAAGATGCCAAAAGGTGACACCGGATCAGTTTCTATTCCAGCGAGGTCTTCGGCCGAAAAGATGGCGTCCATCGCGAAATCCGGATGCCAGCCCAGCGCCCGGGAAGCCGGCGCCATCGCTCGCTCAAGCCACCACCTGGGCCCCTTCGAGGCGGCAAAGTGGTTGATCATCAGGATATTCCCGCCCGGACGCACGACCCGGCGCATCTCGGTCAGCAGACGCCTGGGATTTGGCACCACCGAGGCGACAAACATCGCCACCGCGATATCGAACGCATTGTCGGGGAAACTGGTCTCCTCGGCGTCCATCTCGTGCAGCGCCTGAACATTGGGCAGCCCGACCAAGGCCTTCCGCTGCCGTGCCTTCCGCAGCATCTCAACCGACAGATCGATCCCGGTGATGGACTTGTCGGGGTGATAATGCGGCAAGGCGAGGCCGGTTCCGACACCCACCTCCAGCACCTCGCGGCCCGGCAGCCGATTGACCAGGGAGACCGCTCGGAGCCGCCCCTTCGAGGAAATGCCCCCGAAGACCGTGTCGTAGACGCCCGCCCAGCGCCGGTACGCTTCCAGAATCGACTGCGTATCCAACGCCGCCGCCGACCCAAATGCTGCCGGCTGGGCCGGGATATTCTGCTTTCCGAAGGTCCTGTTCATGCGCTGCCTGGCATCCTTCCGCCGATCGCCAGAGGCTCGGCGGTGATTCGCCGGCTCAAGGTGCCCCGGTCGTTTGATAAACGGCTTAGATGAGGCCGAGTTGCAGCGCAAGCAGGGCACGCGCCCCGTTGTCGCCCAGGCTACCCCCGATCCGACCCTCGCCGGTGCGGATTAGTGCGTGGCGGAGGGTTCCCGGCTGGTCGTCGCGGCCCGCGCCCCGGGACCAGCAATCGTCCCCGTCGACTTGGCGTCAGCCTCCATCAACTCGTCCTCGGGTTCGGCCATGTTCTTCTTGAACGACTTGATGCCCTTCGCGAAGTCGCCCATCAAGCCGCTGATCTTGTTGCCGCCACCGAACAGCACAAGGATCACGGCCAGAACGACCAACCAGTGCCAGATGCTGAAACTACCCATAGGTCCTCCCAAACCGCTGCGATGACCTAAAGCCGCCGGTCCACTTCCATCAAGCCGGCGGCCGTCGGCTGGTGCGTCATCCGGGAGACATGGCGCGTGTTGCAACGTGATGCAAGCGATGTTTGCGCCTGCCCAGGCGAAGTCCGATCAGTCCTCCGGGCGCCCCCCGCGATGGTATGGATGCCCGGAACTGATCGAGCGAGCGCGGTACAGTTGCTCCGCCAGCATCGCGCGGACGAGAAAATGCGGCCAGGTCAGCGCGCCCAGCGACAGCACGAAATCGGCCCGGGCGGTCACAGATGCATCTAGCCCCTCGGCGCCGCCAATGATGAAGCACACCGGACGCCCGGTCGCCAGCCACTGCTCCAGCCGGACCGACAGTGCTTCACTCCCGGGCATCTCGCCGCCGCCATCGAGTGCCACGGCAAGGGCCTGTCGCGGCAGGGCGGCGATCAGGGCAGCCCCTTCCCGGCGTTTCACCTCGGCCGGTTCGCCCCGGCCTTCCGCAAGTTCCGTCACCACGAGCCGGGGGCGCAGCCTGACATTGTAGCGTTCGAACAGCGCCGCCTCAGGGCTGTCACGCAGACGTCCGATCGCGATCACATGCATGGCGTCCCATACAACACTGTCTCACAGCGCTACCATGCCGCCATCGACACTCAGATCGCTCGCGGTGATGAAGGACGATCCGTGCGAGCACAGGAACAGGATCGCCGCCGACACTTCCTCCGGTTCGGCGAAGCGATCAATCGGCGTCAGCGTTCGAAATACATTGCGCTGTGCCTCGGTCACGTCGCGCTGCAATCCAGTCATGGTGGTGCCGGGCGACACGGAGTTGATCTGCACGTTGAACGGCGCGTACTGCACCCCGGCCTGCCGCGTCAGCGCCAGTACCGCCCCCTTGGACGCGCAATAGGCGGCCGCGTCCCGCAAGCCAATATGCGCCGCGGTTGAGGCGACATTGCAGATCTTGCCGCTCCGGCGCTCCACCATTCCCGGCAGCACGGCGCGCATGCCGAGCCAGACGCCTTTGGCGTTGATGTCGAGGATTTTGTCCCAGACTGCTTCGGATACATCGATCGCGGTGTCTCCCGACACCGCCACACCGGCGTTGTTCACCAGGACATCGATCTTGCCATGCCGCGCCGTGATCTCCGCCACCAGCGCGGTCCACTTAGCGGCATCACGCACATCCATTACCCGCGCTTCGGCGCGTCCACCGCTGGCAACGATCCCGCCCGCGACGTTTTCCGCGCCGGCCACATCCAGGCAAATGGTGATTGACCCCGCTTTGGCGAAGTCGATCGCCGCCGCCTTGCCGATACCACTCCCAGCGCCGGTGATGATGACGACCTGATCCGTGAAATCCAGTTGCATGACGCGGTTCTCCAACGACAGGGTGAGCTCGAGGCAAACGTTTCGGCTCTGGTTACGTCTGGATCAGCACGTCCCGTGCCAGCGGCTGGCGCGGGCCCTCCGCGCTGCCAAGGGCGGTTATGAGGCCACCTTCTGAGCAGACTACTTTGTGACTGCGTACGAACTGGCCGCGCCAGCGGGGTAATACGCATCGCGCACTCGCGCCGCACCGGGACGGACCTGTGGCATACATTATGCACGACAGAGATGGCCGTGCGTCCGTTGACCCAAAGTTAACGCTCTTGCCGCGGTCGTGCCCAAGTTCAGGAGCGTCGAACATGAACGTTGCGACACTGTATTTGATCGTGTTGGTGATCGGGGTCGTGCTCGCCCTCATCGCTTATATGCGAAACCGCAACCTTGGAACCCTGGTCGCCGGATTTACCCTCATGGAGATCGTCATCATGGCGATCATCGGCATTATCAACGGCGTCCTCGGCACGCCGAATGCCATGCTCGGCCGGCTCTTCATGACCTTTTCCGGAAGTTACGGCTTCCTCGCCTTCTCGGCCATCTGCGGCGGCTTCTATCTCTCCGGTCCGCTTTGTGCCTACATCATCCGCAAGCCCGGTGCCGCAACTCTGGCCGAAACGATGAACGGCGTCGCGCAGGTCCTGTCCGGCAATCCCAACGGGGTGATGGTTCTGGGAGCCGGCTTCCTGCAGGGCTTCATGTCGGATCTTGCCTTCGCCTTCTACGGCTACAAACGCTGGACGCTTGGCGTCATCGGACTTTCCGGGGCGCTGGCGCCGCTGTTGCAGCAAATTCCTGAAGTTTACTTCTTCGGCGTTGGAGAAATGGGGATCGGCTACAATCTGCTCGCATTGATCATCCGCATGATAAGCGGCGCCGTCTACGC
This sequence comes from uncultured Alphaproteobacteria bacterium, assembly GCA_963758415.1. Classification (GTDB taxonomy): domain Bacteria; phylum Pseudomonadota; class Alphaproteobacteria; order Acetobacterales; family Acetobacteraceae; genus Rhodopila. The sequence goes on from CAVWVL010000007.1 coordinate 448,046, forward strand.
AATGGTCCTGGTTCGGCCGATCGCCCGCGGCCTCGCGAAGGCGGGTGTGCTGCGCGGCACCGCTATCGCCGACGAGGAAAATAAAGCCCGCCTCAGCGGCCAGACGGCGTAATGATCGAAATCGACGGCCCCGGCGAGACAACAGTTTCGCCGGGGGAAGACACCGGGCATCCGCTTGCGTCACACGTAACCGAAACGAATTCCCCGCAAGGCGGCGACCATTCCGGGCCAGCGGTCCTGGTGGACATTGAAGACCTGGAATACATCTATGAGGGTGAGGCGAACCCAGTCCTGAACGGGGTTTCCCTGACGGTCCACGAGGGAGAATTCGTTCTCATCCTCGGTCCCAGCGGTTGCGGCAAAAGCACCTTCCTGAACGTGCTCAACGGCACCATACCGCATACGCTGAAGGGGACCCTAAAGGGGCGCGCGACGGTTTGCGGCAAGTCGGTGCCGCAAACAAAAGTGGCAACCTTCGCCACTGAAGTCGGCATGGTCTTCCAGGACCCGGAAGCGCAGATCATCAATACGCGAGTCCGTGACGAGGTTTGCTTCGGCCTGGAAAACCTCTGTCGCCCGGCCGCTGAAATCCTGGCTCGGCAGGCAGAGGCCCTGGCTTACGTCGGCTTGCCGGATGCCGGCGACGACTCGATCTTCGACATGTCGGGCGGCCAGAAGCAACGCGTCAGCATCGCAGCGGTCCTGGCTGCCCGCCCCCGCCTGCTGGCTCTCGACGAACCCACCGCCAATCTCGATCCCGCCGGCATGGCGGAAGTCTTCGCCGTGCTCCATCGCCTGAACCGCGACCTCGGCACCACAATCGTCATGGTCGAGCACAGAGTGGACGAACTGGCCGACCGGGTATCGCGTGTCGTCATGATGGATCGCGGCCGGATCGTGTTCGACGGCTCCCCGCGAGAGGCATTTTCCCGTCCCCGAATCGCTCATTCCGAAGAAGCCAAGCTCATCACCCGAAGCGCCTGGTTTCCCCAGGTCAGCGAATTTGCTCTCGATCTCGCAACGGCCGCGCATGCCCCGTTCGATCCCGCCAAGGTGCCGCTCAACGTGGCCGAGGCAGTCGCTTTCTCCGAACCCTTCATCCAGTCGACCACCAGTCCGCTGCCGGCTCCGGTCAAGCCTGTTGCCGCCGCGGCCGAGACCAGACCGTTGCTGTCGATCCGTAACCTCTCGTTCGCCTACGAGCGGCAACGGCCGATCCTGCGCGACATATCGCTCGAGCTGGACAGCGGCAGCATCATCGCCCTGCTCGGTCAGAACGGTTCCGGCAAAACCACCCTGGCCAAGTGTCTGATCGGCATCAATGCTGCACCGAAACAGACGATCCGGCTGAACGGCAAGGACATCGGCGATCTCAGCCGGAGTGAGCTGTCCGCCCAGGTCGGCTACGTGTTTCAGAATCCCGACCACCAGTTCGTCACCGACCAGGTTGACACCGAAATCGCCTACGGATTGAAAGTTCGCGGATTTGCCGACGATGCCATCGCCAAGAGCGTTGATGAGGTGCTGGAAATCGTCGATCTTGCCCGCTATCGGCATCGTTCTCCCTTCAATCTGAGCCTCGGTGAGCGCCGGCGGCTGAGCGTCGCGACGATGCTGGTGCTCGAGCCCCGTCTGCTGGTCCTGGACGAGCCAACGATCGGTCAGGACCACGAACGAGCCCAACATCTGATGGGTCTCATGGCGAGGTCGCGGGAACGTTACGGTACCACCGTCGTGATGATCACCCACGATGTACGTCTGGTGGCGGAATGGGCCGATCGGGCGGTAGCACTTGCCGAGGGCACTATCGCCTTTGATGGGTCGCCGGCGGAACTGTTCGGGCAAAGCCGACTGCTCCGGGAAACGTGTCTGCTGCCGCCGCCAATCTTCGACGTCAGTACTGCCCTGTCTGCCAAGCATCCCGGCCGCGTGCCAGGCGCGCTACTGTCCGTCGACACCCTTATACATTCGATCCTCGGCTAAGGCGACACATGGCCCGATCCACTGTCTTCCGGTTCCAGGCTGGCAATTCCGTTTTCCATCGCCTCGATCCGCTAACCAAATTCGCCTGGATGCTGTCGATCTCGTTCCTGGCGTTTGGCGCCTACATCGCCTGGATACAGATCGTCATCACCGCGGTGGTGGTAACGACGGCGGTGGCCTTCGCTGGTATTTCATTTCGTGAGTTGCTGAGAGGCACCTGGATATTCCTCCTGGCGTGCGCGAGCTTCTTTGTCATCCAGACATTCACGCTTCCGGGCACGCATGAGATCTTCCGGTTGTTCAGCAGGCCGATCTATGCCGAGAGCACCGACTACGCATTGGCCTCGGCCCTGCGCATCTACACCATTATCATTGCTTCGCTGGTCTTCGTTCGTGCCACGGATCCGCGGGAGCTGGCCATCGCCCTGGTGACCCAGGTGCACATTCCCTATCGTATCGCCTACGCGTTTTTCATTGCGCTGCGCATCATTCCGACGATCGAGGAAGAGATCAAAATCATCCGGTCGGCTCAGGCGGTTCGCGGCGTGGACCCGCAGAGGGGGCTGCTTGGGCGCATGCGTGAAACCAAACGTTACGCCATGCCGCTGCTTGTCGGCGCCCTGAGGCGCGCCTCGACCATGGTCATGTCGATGGAGTCGCGCGGATTCGGCGCCTACCCCGAGCGCACGTTTGTCGAAGCGCCCGTCATGACCACGGGCGCCCGTATCCTGTGCGGTATCATGCTATGCTGTGTCGTCGGCTGGTATACCGCCCTTGCCACCGGAGCCGTACACTCGTTCTACGTCTTCGCCCCAGGGTAGACAGACCGCGCTCCAGTGTCCTCCTCAGCCTTAAGTGACACGCCAGATGACATCGCCAACGTCGTCGGCCACCAGCAGGGACCCATCTGCCCCCAACGTCACTCCAACCGGACGTCCATACGAAACCCGCTCATCCGGGGCCAGGAATCCCGACAGAATATCGCGTGCCGGACCGGAAGGGCGTCCGTTCGAGAACGGAACGAAGACCACCTTGTAGCCACTCAGCGTGCTACGGTTCCAGGAACCGTGCTGCCCGATCACCATACCGTCGGAAAAGCCCGGAAGCGTTCCGGCGGGTAACCAGCACAAGCCAAGCGACGCAGTGTGGCCGCCCAGTGCGTAATCCGGCTGGATCGCCCGGGCGACCGCCGCGGCATCCTGCGGCACCCGGTCGTCCACTGTTCTCCCCCAGTAACAATATGGCCAGCCATAAAAGCCCCCGTCGCGAACCGACGTCAGATAGTCTGGAGGCGTCTCGTCCCCCAACCCGTCACGCTCGTTCACCACCGTCCAGAGACGGCCGGTCTCCGGCTCCCACGCCAGCCCGACCGGATTGCGCAGACCAGAGGCGAAGATTCGGGCTCTGCCAGTTGCAAGATCGACTTCGTAGATCGCGGCCCGACCCTCCTCGGCGTCCATCCCATTCTCGCCGATATTGCTCGACGACCCAACCCCCACAAATAGTTTCGTTCCATCACCGCTCGGCAGCAAACTCCGTGTCCAGTGCCCACCGGGCTTGAAGTCAGTCAGCTTCCGCCCCGGTGCGGTGATGCGACTCGTTCCGGCAACGTAGGGGAAGGCCGTCACGCCATCAGTGTTGCCGACGTAGAATGTGTCGCCCAGCAGGGCCATGCCAAACGGCTGGTTGAGGCCGGACAGGAATACCTCCCGGCTTTCGGCCACGCCGTCACCATCCGCGTCGCGCAGCAGCGTCATGAGGTTGGGGCTCGCTCCCACCGCGGCGGCTCGTTTCATCGTGCTGAACATGGCATATTCAAACACCGACCTCGGGGGCCGTTCCACGCTCATGGACTGGGCAACGAATACATCACCGTTGGGCATGGCATGGATCCAGCGCGGATGCTTGAGACCGGCCGCAAACGCGTTAACCTTGAGCCCCGGCGCCGCGATCGGCATCTGCCCCGCACTCCACCCCCGTGCCGTCGGCATCTTGAGCGTCGGGATACTGCCCTGAGGTCTTGCGACGGGAATCTCCGGCGTGCTGCCCCAGGCAGGCTCTCGCGCGCCGCCCGACTGGCTGCGCCACAGCGATGCCGCGCTACCGACCAGCGCCAGGCTTCGACCGAAAATGTCCGACAAGCTCATGCAATGTTCCCTCCCGCCGCGCCGACGCTAGAGCAAAATCAACCCGGCTCAAATCGAGAAGCAACCTCAGGCTGATACAATATCGCTTCCGCTCAGGCGAAAATGATTTGGCCGACGAGAGCCTGCGTGGCAACCCGTCGCTATGCACAATAAAACATAGCGCCCCAACGTCGTCAAACCAGCGATCCGTCAGTCCGCGGCGCCGGGTGCGACGACAGGCTGGGTTGCCGGCCGAGACATGAACGGCCAGACAAGTTCGCGGCTGTTGGTCAAACCCCGTGCGCGATACACCAGAATGAGCAGCATTGCGACCCCGAGCAGGACCTCCTGCATGCCAGCCGGCAGGCCAATCGCGACCCCGCCGATCTCCACGCCCTGCTCAAGCTGGCGCAGCGCCTCGATCAACGCGGAGATCGCAATGACCCCGATCACCGCGCCGGCGAGGCTTCCGATGCCGCCGATCACCAGCATGGCGAGGGTTATAAAGGTAACGCTGAGGTAGAAAACGTCGGTGGTCAGCACGCCGAGGAAGTGGCCGTACAGGCCGCCGCCCACGCCGACGACGAAGGCACTGATGACGAACGAAAACAGTCGCTGCCGGAAGACGTCAACCCCGGCGGCGCGAGACGCCACCTCATCATCGCGTGAGGCCCGCAGGGAAACGCCGAAACTCGAGATTTGATACAGATAGGCGACCACCAGGCTGATCACCACCCAGCCGACAGCGGTCCACACATCGACGTTCACCGGAATCCCAACGATCGAGCTGGTGCCGCCGGTGACCTTCGTCCAGTTCGAATAAACAACATTGACGATGGCTAAGAAGGCGAACGTGCCGATCGAGGCGCCGATCCCCGACAGCCGCATGATGAAGAAGCCGACCACCACCGCCACGGCTGCCGCCAGCAAGCCTCCGAGAATGATCGCCGGAATGAAGGGAACCGTCGTGTGGAGCACGAAGTCGGGCAGCCCCGGCATGGTCATCGGTTTCAGGGCTGGGCAGCAGGTCTGCCACGCGCCAGCATAGGCGCCGATCGCCATGAAGCCGATATGGCCGAACGAAATGATGCCCGAATTCCCGACGAAGATGTAGATCCCGACCACAACGACAAGGCGGATCAGCATCTCGATGATTGTCTGGTCCAGCTCGAGATCGTCGACCAGGCTGCTTCCCACCCCGACCGCAACGACAATCAGAATAAGCGCGACCAGCGGCCAGTGTTTCGTCCCCTGTGCTAGGGCGTCAGTGCGCGAAGCGAACATTGACCTATACCCGTTCCCTGATAGCACGAACCTGGACCAGACCGTTGGGACGCCAGAGCAGAATTGCAACGACCAGCGTGAACACGAAGGCATCGCGGAAGGAACGCAGATCGGGCGGCAGCACAGCCTGCAGCACCACACTCAGAATACCCACGGTGAAGCCGCCGACGACGGCCCCCAGCAGACTGCCAAGGCCGCCGATCACCGTCGAAACAAACGCGAACAGCATCAGCGGCACACCCATCTGCAGGCTGAGGATCCCAGTCTGTGTGACGTACAGCAGTGAAACCGTCGCCGCAAGCAGCCCGCTCAGTCCGAAAGCCAGCGCAATCACCAGATTGGCGCGAACCCCAAGCATCCTCGCCATGCGGAAATTCTCCGCCGCCGCCCGCATCTGCACCCCGAAGCGCGTCCGCTTGAGAAACAAACCCAGCGCTCCCAGCAGCACCGCCGTCACCGCGACAGTGATAAGCTGCAACTCCGGCACTCGCACACCCCCCAGATCGACCTGCGCACTCAAGCCCGACCACATGTCGACCGCCTTCGGGCGGCTACCGTAAATCATCAGCAGCAGATACTGAATGACGAAACTCAGGGCGAACGACCCGATCATCAGCGTCGCCGGGCTGCTGGCGCGCAACGGCCGGAACACCAGCGCCTCGGAGATCAGCGCGACCAGCACCACCACCGCCACCACCGCGGCGATCAGCACCGGCCAGGCCATCGCGCCCACGTACATCGTCGCGATGACATTGGCGGACGGAACGATCAGCGCATAGGCGCCGATCGAAATGAAATCGCCGTGCGCGAAGTTGATCAGCCGCAGGATGCCGAACAGCAGGCCGATGCCCAGCGCCGCCAGGGCATACAGGCTTCCAAGGCTCAACGCGTCAATGACGTATTGCAGAATTTCGAGCACCGTGCCGCCTCCGTTTTACCTGCCGGCGTCGGCGAAGCCGAAATACGCCTGGGTCAGTCGTTCCGTCCCCGACAGCTCCGCCTGCGATCCGGTAAGCTCGACCCGACCCGAGCGGAGAACGTAGATACGGTCCGCCGAAAGCAGTGCCCGCTCGGTGCTTTGTTCCACAATCAGCAACGTCAATCCCTCGCGCCGCCGCAGCTCGGCCAGAATATCGTAGACCTGGTCAACGATCATCGGCGCCAGTCCTAGCGACGGTTCGTCGATCGCAATCAGCCGTGGCTTGGTGATCAGCGCCCGTCCGATCACCAGCATCTGCTGCTCCCCGCCCGAAAGTCGGCCCGCTGGCGAGTTCAGCCGGCTCGCAAGCTGCGGGAAATATTCCAGGACACGTCGGAAATCCTTCTCCTCGCCACTACGGTCACGGCGGGCGGCGGAGCCAATTCGCAAATTCTCCTCGACAGTCAGCGTCGCGAAGACGTGGCGTCCCTCGGGAACCATGGAAAAACCAAGCCGAGCAATCGCTTCGGGCCGTGCGCCGGTGATTGGCTTGCCGTCAAACGTTACGTTACCGGACGAGGGTGACAGCGCGCCGGCGACGGTCAGCAGCGTGGTCGATTTGCCGGCGCCATTCGGGCCGACGATGCAGACGATCTCGCCCTCGTCGACCGCGATTGAGACGCCACGCACCGCCGCCAGGCGCCCATAATGCACGGTGATATTGTCAATCTTAAGCATCTTGCTCAATCTTAGAAAACAACGGCCGCCGCCTTTGTGCGATGTCCCGTCCCGAGATACGCGGCGATAACGGCTGGATCGGCTTGCACCACGGCGGGCGAACCAGAGGCGATCGTTCGCCCGCCGTCAAGCACGTGCACCCGGTCGCAGGCGCCCATCACCACGCGCATGTTGTGCTCGATCAACAGGATGCCGCAGCCCAGATGCTTCGGAATTTCGCCGATCAGCTTCATCAGCTCATCGCACTCCAATTCGGACATGCCGGCGGCGGGCTCGTCCAGCAGTGCGAAGGCCGGCGCTAGCGCCAGCGCTCGTGCAATGCCAAGCCGTCGCTCGTCTGTGTAAGGCAGCGCGCCAGCGGTCATGTCCGCCTTGCCGCCAAGCCCGATCCAGTCCAGCAGCTCACGGCCATGGGCGCTCGCCTGCCGCCGGCTCAGGCCCAAATTCACAGCGGCAGCCTCGACATTCTCCAGCACGGTCATGTCGCGAAACAACCGGCCCGCCTGAAATGTCCGGGCAATACCGCGACGGCGGAATCGGTGCGCGGGCCACCCGGCGGTATCGTTGCCGTCCAGCAGGACCTTCCCCTGACCCGGCACCTGGAAGCCGGACAGAACGTTGACCAGGGTGGTCTTGCCCGCCCCGTTAGGACCAATCAGCCCCAGGATCTCGCCGGAGATCATCTCGAGCGAAACGTCGCCGATCGCCGTCAGTCCCTCGAAGCGAACCGTTACGTTCACAGCGCTCAGCACCCGGCCCCGAGGCGCCACCTGCGCCTTCGGTGGCGGCGTCGTGGCCGGCGACGTCCTTTCGGCGACGATCTGAGTGCTCAAGGCGTCGTCACCGCGCCGTCGCCGCGAAGTCGAGCGGTGGTGGCTGCGTCGAGGGTGCCGTTGGGGTGGAGGGCGACGCGATAGACGTCGTGTGCGCGAGCGGGCGTGATCCACCCCTCCGCCACATCACGTCGCACCAGTTCGACATCGCGGGACGCCGGCTCGCCATAGCCGCCACCGCCGCATGTTACCGATACGACCGTTTCTCCCGCGATTAGTGACACCTGGCCGCTGGATGGCAGCGCGGTCAGGTCACCGTTACGGCTCCGTTTGGATTCCCGCGCCGCGCCTCCGGTCCCCCCGCCCCGGGTTCCCCGAGCCGCATTCACAGTCCCGTCCGAGACATACGCGATCTCCAGTTCCCCGGCGCTCGGCCCAAACTCGACCCGCAGGCTGGGCGATCCGCGCGTGCGCCCAGGACCTTCGGTGTCCGCCAGCAGGCGACGTTCGCGAACGATCAGCGGCTGCCGCATCTCGTCGAGTTCGATGCTGTCCTGGTAGCAGAGACCGGCATTGCCGACATGGCAGATGGTGAGCCACCCGTCGGTCGTTGGCGCCCCCGCGCCCCCGGTCACGCCCAGGAAAATCTGATTGACGAATGGCTCGCCCGACACCGCGTCACGGCCTGATATCACGCCAGTCGAAGCCGGCAGCACCGCGCCGCATTCCGCCATGCCAATTCCGTCGGCGATCTCGGCCAGCGCGCATTGCACCGCATTGGCGACCCGATCGGCGACATTCGTCGTCGCAACGGAACAGCTCGTCGGATGTCTCGGAATGCCAACGATGCAGCCTTCGCGCAAGTGGATGCGCAGCCGCCGGAAGGCTCCGGCATTTTTCGGCACAGTCAACTCGATGCTGTTGAACACGCCGACCATGGCCGAGGTGCGGGCGCAGGCCTCGCTCAGATTGAGGCCGCAGGGCAGGCAGTCCGGATTGTCCCGCAGATCGATCTCGATCTCCGCCCGTTCCGAGTTCGACCGAAACCACAGCGCGGATCGGGATGCCCTCGGCGGGCGTTCCAGGAATGCCGTCATGCGTGCTGACCCGCGTGCGGCTGCCGGAGGGCAGGCGCCGGATGGCTTCGACCATCAGGCTTTCGCTGTAGTCGAACCACTCCGTTGCGTAAGCGTCGAGTTCATCCCAGCCGACCTCCTCGGCTAACGCCATTAGCTCGCGTTCGCCGATGCGGGCCGCGCCGATCATCGCCAGGAAGTCGCCCCACCACTGCTCCGGCACGCGGATCCGCATCTGGCACATGCGGATGATGTCCTCGATGTTCCGGTAGTCGCGCTGCACCTGAACGGCGGGGAAGATCAGCGCCCCTTCCTCATAGACGTCTTTCGCGCTGCCCATGTACGTGGTCGGCAACGAATTGCCGCAATCCGCCTGATGCGCCTTGGCGAGAACAGTGAACCGATGCCGCCCCTCGTCGTCGAGCACAGGGATCAGCAGCGTATGGTCAGCCGGATGGGAACAGCCATGATACGGTGAATTGTGCAGGAAGGCATCGCCTCGTTTCAGATCGGGATGAAACCGCTGCATCGTCGCCGCCATCAGATCCGGCCCGCTCAGCACATGGATCGGCAGACTTTCGGCCGCCGCGAGCAATTCGTTGCGTCCTGTCAGGATGCAGCAGGAAAAGTCGCGGGCGATGTTGAGCACGCCTGACCGTCCGGTGCGAAGCAGGGTGTTCGCCATCTTGCGCGCAATCGCCTCAAGGCGGTTGTTGAGCAGCGCCAGCCGCACCCCGTCACGTTGCCGCCGCACCGCCTCGACCCCACTCATCGCAACATTCCCCCCAGTGTCATCCCCGGCCTCTCCTCTCGTGTCATCCCAGGCGCAGGCCGAGGACCCACGACTTCGCCTACCGGCCGCACAGCCACGACACAGGCCTGACTCTCACCACGCAACGAATCCCCCGTCCACCGGCAGGATGGCGCCGTGCACCGCTCTCGAATCATCGCTCGCCAGGAACACCGCGGCGCCCGCAAGGTCCTGAGCCGGCAGGAAATCCTGTCCGCTCGGGGTCAGATCGCGCAGTTTCGCCGAATACGCCGCGTCCTCCCGCAGATGCGCGTTGAGCGGCGTCGCCATGCTGCCCGGCGCCAACGCGTTGACGTTGATCCCAAACCGCGCGAGTTCCAGACACATCGCCTTGGTCAGATTGTTCAGTCCGCCCTTGCTCGCGCAATAGGCGGAGCAGTTGGGAAACCCGCCGATCCCCGCGACCGAGCTGACATTGATGATCTTGCCCCCGCCCTGACGCTTCATGTGCGGCACCACCGCTCGGCTGGCGAAGAACGCGCCCCGCAGGTTCAGGTCCACGTGCCTGTCCCAGACCTCCTCGGTGGTCTCCTCAATGGAGGTCGGCATAAACACGCCGGCGCTGTTCACCAGGATATCCACGCGTCCGAACATCGCGACTACATCGCTCACCATCTTCTCGATCTCCGGCACCGACGCGCAGTCGGCGGCCAGCGCCACGGCTCGCCCACCTTCGCTCGCGATCGCGGCGGCAACGGCCGCACCCAGCTCCGGCTTGCCGCGATTGACGACGGCGATACTCGCCCCTTCACCGGCCAGCGCACGCGCAACGACTTCGCCAAGGCCCTGTGAGCCTCCCGTGACAATCGCAACCTTGTCGGCGAGCTTTCCCATGACGGTGGCTTCCTGACGTTGCCGCAAGCCGTTACGAGGCCGGCGGTTGCCGCAGTGCAGCAAAGTGCAGACTGGAGCATTTTCGGACCGGTGAAAATAGGATTCTACGCGTTTTGCTGTTAAATATCAAGTAACGCCCAAAATAAGTGCAAATGCCACAAAAACTCGCAGCTTGCCAACCAGTGCCTGCCATGATTTGCTGTAGATACACCAGCGTGGCGGATCATGTCGGCCCAGATCGTGCCGCACCGGATCCCGCCCGCGACGACGGGGGGCAGCCATGGCATACCGAATTTCCGTGGATACAGGCGGGACCTTTACCGACGTGGTGGTCGGTGACGAGCAAGGCAACCAGATCGTCGGCAAATCCCTCACCACGCCCGACCGCATTTTCACCGGAATGAAAGCCGCCATGGAGGCGGCGGCCGGCGATCTGTCGCTCACCCTGCCCGAACTGTTCGATCGCACGGAAATCCTGGTCTACGGCACCACGCGGGCGACCAACGCGATCGTTACCAAAAGCCTCGCCAAGACCGCGTTCCTCACCACCGAAGGCTTCCCCGACATCCTGGTCATGAAGGAAGGCGGCAAGACCGACCCGCATGATTTCAGCCGGCACTATCCCGAGCCGTTCATTCCACGCCGCCGCACCTTCGAAATCTCGGAACGCATCAGCGCCGAGGGTGAGGTCGTCCGGTCGCTTGACCGGCCCCAGGCGCGCCAGGTCGTCGAAACCCTCAAGGCGCGCGGCTTCGAGGCGGTCGCCGTCTGCCTGCTGTGGTCAATCGTCAATCCAGACCACGAACTCGCCATCGGTCGCCTGATCGACGAGATCATGCCCGGCGTGCCCTACACCCTGTCGCATCAGTTGATCCCCCTGGTGCGGGAATACCGCCGCGCCTCGGCCACCGCCATCGATGCGGCGCTCAAGCCGCTGATGCAACGCCATCTGCGGGAGATGGAGCAGGATTTGCGCGGCGCCGGTTACCGCGGCGAAATCCTCGTCGGCACCACGGTCGGCGGCTGCATGCATGTGGACGAACTGATCGACCGCCCAATCCACACCGTGAAGTCAGGCCCCGCCATGGCCCCGGTCGCCGGGCGAGTCTATTCCGAAGTCGAGGGACTCGGCGGCGACGTCATCATCTGTGACGCTGGCGGTACGACCTTCGACGTCGGCCTGGTGCGCGAAGGCGGCCTCGTCTACACCCGCGACACCTGGCTCGGCCCGCGCTGGACCGGCAACCTTTTGGCGATCTCCTCGGTTGACGTCCGCAGCGTCGGGGCGGGTGGCGGCTCGATTGCGTGGATCGATTCCGCCGGCCTGATGCATGTGGGGCCGCAAAGCGCCGGCGCGGTTCCCGGACCGGCCTGCTACGGCAACGGCGGCGAGTTGCCGACGGTGACCGACGCGGCCGCCGTGCTCGGATATCTCGATCCCGACTATTTCCTCGGCGGCCGCATGAAGCTCGATATGGCGGCGGCGCGGCGAGTGATCTCGGCACTCGCCGAGCAACTCGACCAGCCGGTGGAGGAAGCCGCTTTCTCCGTCATGAAACTCGCGAACGAACTGATGATCCGGGCGATCAGCGAGATCACCGTGGCCGAGGGCTTCAATCCAGCCGAGAGCGCGCTGGTGGCGGGCGGCGGCGCGGCCGGCCTCAACATCATGCCGATCGCCCAGGAACTCGGCTGCACCACCATCATCCTGCCGAAAACCGCCGGCGCGCTCAGCGCCTCGGGCATGCAGTACGCCGACATCATCGCCGAGCACGCCGCGAGCCGCGTCACCCTCACCGGCGACTTCGACCGGGCAGGCGTCAATCGCGCGCTGCAGTCCATCGAGGACGAACTGAAACGATTTGAGTCCACCATGCGCGACCGGGGGCTGCAGAACGCCCGCGTCGATCTGTTCGTCGAAGCCCGTTACCAGTTCCAGGTCTGGGACCTCGACACGCCCCTTCCAGTGCGACGCTTTCGCGATGCCAACGATGTCGCGGCGTTGGTTGATGCGTTTCACGACGTGCATGAACGCGTGTTCGCGGTGCGCGATCCTGGCAGCCAGGTCGAGTGCATGAACTGGAAGGGCCGCCTCACCATTGGCATCGGCCGCGAGGTCCAGCGCGGGCCGGCAACGCCGGCGACCAATGGGCTGACCGCGCCAGCACCATCCGGCCGCCGCGCGGCCTATTTCGGTGAGGGCGCGATGGTCTCGACTCCGGTTTATCGCGGCAGCGATCTCCGGCCGGGGCAGCGCGTGGCCGGACCCGCGATCGTCGAGGAGCCGACGACGACAATTGTCGTCTATCCCAACATGTCGGCGCACGTGAGCGGTGCCGGCAATTTCATTCTGAACCCGTAGCAGGAGGACGCGCATGACCGGTCAGACCAGCGAGGCCACTGCTCCGAGGCTTGATCCCGTTACGCTCGCGGTGATGGCGAACCGGGTCGACGGCATCGTCCGTGAAATGTCCAACACGCTGCTGCGAGCCGGACGCTCAGCGGTGATCAACAGTGCGCGCGACTTTTCCTGCGCCATCACCACCGCCGACAACCAGCTTTTCTCGTCGGCGGAAGGACTGCCGGTCCACATCTTCGGATCACATCTGCAAAGCAAGGCGATGTGCGACCTGCACCCCGACCTCGCCGAAGGGGACGCGTTCCTGCACAACGATCCCTATCTCGGCAACACTCATCCGGCCGATCACACGATCCTGGTGCCGGTGTTCTTCGAGGGCGAGCATCTTTTCACCGCCTGCGCCAAGGCGCACCAGGCGGATATCGGCAACAGCATCCCGACCACCTATCATGCCGCCGCCAAGGATGTTTACGAGGAAGGCTCGCTGATTTTCCCCTGCGTCCGGGTGCAGCGTAATCACGAGATGAACGACGACATCGTGCGTATGTGCCGCTCGCGCATTCGGGTTCCGGAACAATGGTATGGCGATTTCCTCGCCGGTATCGGAGCCGCGCGTATCGGCGAACGCCGCCTCAAGGCGTTCTGTGCCAAATATGGCAAGGAGACAGTCAAGCGCTTCATCCAGGCCTGGCTTGATTATTCCGAAAAGCGTATGGTCCAGGCGATCAGCAAAATGCCCAAGGCCAAGTTCGAGCATGAAGGCCGCCACGACAAGCTTATGCCGCTGCTGCCTGATGGCATCCCGATCAAAGTGAAAATCGCGATCGATCCCGAACGCGCCGAGATCGAAATAGATCTGCGCGACAACATCGACTGCCTGGATTGTGGCTTCAATAAATCCGAAGCCTGCACCACCAGCAACGTCATGAACGGCGTGCTGAACTGCCTCGATCCCGGTATCCCCGCCAATTCCGGCGCGTTCAGGCGCGTCAAGCTGCTGCTGCGGGACAACTGCGTCGTCGGGCGGCCGCAATTCCCGCACAGTTGTTCGATGGCGACCACCAACGTGGCCGACCGTCTCGTGAACATTACGCAAAGCGCCTTCGGCAAGCTGGGCGATGGTTTCGGAGTCGCCGAGGGCGGCAACGCAATGAATGCCGGCTTTGCCGTCGTGTCAGGCGACGATTACCGTCGCGGCGGGGCGCCTTACATCAATCAGCTCATTATCGGTTCGAACGGCGGCCCTGCCAGTCCCAAGGCCGACGGCTGGGTGACGTTCGGTACCCCCGTGGTGGCCGGTCTGATGTACCGCGACTCGGTGGAGATCGACGAACTGAAGCACCCGGTCCTGTTCGACTCGTTGCGTTTGGTCCAAGGCAGCGGGGGCGCCGGCAAGTTTCGCGGTGCGCCGGGAACCGAGATCGTCTATGGGCCCCGCAAGCAACCGATGACCGTTATCATTCCCTCTGACGCCCACGATAACGCACCGCGAGGCGTGCGTGGCGGCGCCAACGGAGCACCGGCGGCGACCTACCGGGTCAGCGCCAACGGCGATGAGACGAAACAGCCCAACGTGGTGACGTTGGTGCTGCAGCCTGGCGAAAAGGTTCGCGGCCTGGATTGCGGCGGCGGCGGCTACGGCAAACCCTGGGAACGGGACGCCGACAGGGTGCGGCACGATGTCCTCGAAGGCTGGGAGACAGCGGAACGGGCGCGCGACATATACGGCGTCGCACTGATCGGCGATGGCGACAGCGAGGACCTCGCGGTGGACATGGAAGCGACGACTCGCCTCCGTGCCGCGATGTCAGCATAATCATTGACGGCGCAGCGGTGAATGGGGGGCGATCATGGGTATGCTGAGTGCGACGATTGAACGCGATATCGAGCGTGGCCTTTATGATGGTGCCGTCACGATCGTGGCGGTCGGCGGCAAGATCGCCTACGACGAAGCTCTCGGCTACGCGGACCGCTCCACCGGTACAAAACTTCGCCGCGACAGCGTTTTTCCGGTCTTCTCGATATCGAAATCCCTGACCGCGGTCCTCATGCTGCAACGGGTCGAGCGCGGTGAGGTCAGGCTCGACACACCGGTCTGCGAGATCATCCCCACCTTCGCTGCCAAGGGCAAGCAGCGCGCGACGATCGGGCAGTTGCTATGTCATTGCGCTGGCTTGCCGGCGAGCTTTCCGCCCGTGGCGCCGGAACTGCAAGGCGACCTCGACGCCGTGGTGGCATCGATCTGCGATGTCGGCGTCAATACCGTTCCGGGTGAGGAAGTCAGCTATGCGCCGATCATGGCGCACGCCGTGATCGCGCAGTGCGTGCGGCTGCTCGAGGGCGGCGACAAGCGCTTCCGTGACCTGGCCAAACGCGACCTCCTCGACCCCCTCGGAATGACCGACACCGCGCTCGGCATGCGGTCCGATCTGGTTCGGCGCGCCATCGTGCCATGCAAGACCGATGACAGCCCCGGCATGTTCGATCTGTCCGCACTGGTCGGACTGGCCCGCACCATCCTCGATCCCGAGCTGGATATCGAAATACCCGCCGGCGGCTTCGTGTCCACCGCTGGCGATATTTTTCGTTTCGCCGAGGCTCTCCGGCAGGGCGGCACTCTCGGCGACGGGCGCATCCTCTCGCGGCCCATGGTCCAGTTCGCCACCCGCAACCACACCGGCGCGATGCCCAACAACCTGTGGAACTACGCCCGCGAGATGCTGAACTGGCCGCGGTTTCCGGCCAATCTGGGCCTGGGCTTCTTCCTGCGTGGCGAAGGTATCATTCCGACCTACTGCGGCCAGCTCGCGACCCCGTCCGCTTACGGCGCGATGGGGGCCGGGACGACGAACTACTGGGTCGATCCCGAGCGCGACATGACCATGGTCTGCCTGACCACAGGCTTTCTCGAGGAGGCGAACAGCGCCAGCCGGTTCCAGCGTCTGTCCGACGTCGCCATCGCCGAGTTCAGCCGCTAACCGCCCTCTACACCAGATAGGGCATTCGCACGCCCGGGTCATTGGGCGGAAAACCCCTGATGTCGCGCGTCACCAGCAGCCGCTCGGTCACCTGCGCGGACGCCCAGACGATCGCGTCAGGCAGCTTCATACGGTGCCCCTGGTGCAGCTTGACCGCACACTCGGCCACTGTCCGGTCGATCTCGATGAGCCGAAACCCATCGAGATAAGCCCGCGTGCGATCAAGTACCGCCGGCGCGGTGCCGACCAGGACCTCCATCCAGGTGATGGTGCTGATTGCCCTGTCGCCATACCGCGCGAGTTCGTCCCGCGCTTGCGCCAGCCCGCGCAGGTAGTCGATCAGGATGTTCGTATCGAACAGCGCCTTTACCATTCCGCGCGGGCATCGCGCTGAAAATCGATCCCGTCCGGTGCGTCGGCGGTCCACAGGCCGAATGCTTCCTCGCCCGGGCCACGCTGATACTTGGCCAGGTATTCCGCGATCGCCTCCCGAACGATGGACGCACGCGACTTGTTGACCCTGTCGCATAGCGCGGCCAGCGCACGGACCTGAGGGTCCGGAAGGTCGATCAACGTCCGCATGGCACAGTTCCCATATATGATATCGACATCATATATACCACCGCCATCCCCGATTCAAGTCCATTCGTGGCGCATCACCCCACGTGCTGCCGTACCGCCTCCAGCACGCTGTCCACGTGCCCGGTGACGCTGACCTTGCGCCACGCCTTGAGCACCTTCGCATCCGCGCCAATGAGGAACGTGCTCCGTTCCATGCCCATGTATTTCCGCCCGTACATCGACTTCTCGACCCAGGTGCCGTATTTCTCCGCCACTGCGTGGTCTTCGTCCGAAGCAAGCGGGAATTTCAGTCCGTATTTGTCCGCGAACTTCTCGATCGGACGCATCTTGTCCGGCGACACACCGATGACGTCCAGGCCCATCTTGCCCAGTGTGACGCCGGCCTCCTCAAACGCGCAGGCTTCCTTCGTGCACCCCGGCGTGTCCGCTTTCGGATAGAAATACAGGATGAACGTCTTCCCCCGCATCTGGGACAGGCTCACCGTCCTGCCACCCGAGGCGGGCATTTGAAAGTCAGGTGCCGGGTCGCCCTCCGCTACGGTCATGCGTGCAAAACCCCTTACATGTCTGGAAAACAAAGCCCAACCTGCCGAGAAAGCTCGTCAAGTTTGCGCGACAGCTCCGCAATATCCACCGTCGCTGTACCGACGATTATACCGGCCCTGGCGACGGCGCGTAAGAGCAGCTTCGCCGAGCTCGGTCGCCCGTAGCGGACTTCAGCCCCCCGCGCCCTGCGCATCGTGCCACCTATCCGGCCGCCGGGTCGCCCTCCGCCACGGTCATGTGCTCAAAACCCCGACGTGTCTGGAAAACAAAGCCCGCACCTGCCGGGAAAGCTCGTCGAGCTCAAGCAGCAGGTCCGCGATATCCACCGCCGCCACACCGGCACTGGCGACGGCGTGTAACAGCACGGCCGCCGACGCCGGGGGCAGGCCTTCCGTGCCGATCCGTCCCACAGTGGCACGCAGCATCCCCTGGATCGTCCGCCAGACCAGATCGGCCGTGATCAGCAGCCTGGCATCCGCCTCGGCCAGCAATCCGGCGTCGCGCAGTCGCCGCAGCGCCGTCCGGGTGGTCGGATTGAGCACCGAGTGGACGTCGCGTGCATGGATCAGTTGCAGCACCTGGGCGATAAACTCGACTTCCACCATTCCGCCCTGGCGAAGCTTCACGTCCCACGGCCCGGATGCCGGCAGGTCCCGCAGCATCCGGGCGCGCATCGCCGTCGCGTCCGCCCTGATCTTCGTCGGATCGCCGGCATGGTTAATCGCCTCCCGGATGGTTCGGCGAATGTGGTCACGCAGTTGTGGGGGACCGGTCACCACCCGCGCCCGCGTCAGTGCCATGCGCTCCCAGGTCCAGGCATCCTCGGCGTGATAACGAATGAAACTGGACAGCGACACCGCGACCGGCCCCTGGCTGCCCGACGGACGAAGCCGCATATCCACCGCATACATTTGTCCCTCCGGCCCAGGCGCGGTCAACGCTGCCACGTACGCCTGAGTCGCCCGCACGAACCACTGGCTGCTCGGCAGCACCCGGTCGCCACGGCTTTCGGTGACTTCGGGCGGATGGTCGTAGATCAGCATCAGATCCAGGTCCGAGCCGAGCATCATTTCGCGGCCGCCGGCTTTGCCCATCGCGACCACTGCAAGCCCGCCGCCCTCGACTTCGCCGAACCGCGTGGCAAAGTCAGCCAGTACGCGTGGGATCAGCACCGACAAGGTTGCGTCAGCCAGGGCGGTTCGGTGACGTCCCGCGGAGTTGGCATCCAGGCGGCCGTCCAAGGTTGCCACCGAGAGCAGGAAATCCCTCTCCTTGACGGCGCGACGAATGATCCGAATGGAGTCGTCAAGGCGCGTGGTCCCGGCGATGCGGGTCTCCAGCATGCGTTTCGGCGACAGGTGATCTTCGCTAGAGATCAGGCCCTCGAGAGCACTCGGATACCGCGCCAGGTGTTCCGCCAGCCGCGGCGCGCCGCCAACCACCATGGCAATCCGCCCCAGCAGGGCGGGATTGTGCTGAAACAGCGACAGCGGCTGGACCCCGGTCGGCAATGCCGTAATGAAACGATCGAACCGTTTGAATGCCTCGTCGGGCGCGGGTTGTTTGCTCAGCGCGGTCAGGATGGCCGGCACCATCGTGGTCATCAGTTCGCGGGCGCGCATCGATCGCAATGCACGGACATGTCCCGCCAGCCAGGAGCGAACCGTCGCCATGATCCGCTCGGGTTCCTGAAATCCCAGGGTTTTCAATGCCTCGACGGTGAAGGTTCCGTCCGGATCGTCCTGGCGAAAATCAAACTCAGGCCGCGGCCCGTCACTTGCTGGCGGATCGGGGACGTGTGCGAAGACGGCCTGATAGTGGCTGCGAACCTTGTTGATGTGGCCGAGAAAATCCGTGGCCATTGCCACGGCACCGGGATAGCCGAGGAAGCATGCGACACGATCCAGGTCAGCTCCGGCTTTCGGAAAGTTATGCACCTGCCGGTCGTTGACCATTTGCAGCCGATGCTCGACCTGCCGCAGGAAGCGGTAAGCCGCCGAGAGATCATCCGCCGCCTCCGCGCTGAGATGACCGGCCCTGACCAGGGCGGCCATAGCACCAAGCGTGGTCGATCCGCGCACCGTCGGATTACGCCCGCCCCAGACGAGCTGCAGCGTCTGGATCAGGAATTCAATCTCCCTGATGCCGCCTTCACCAAGCTTGACGTCACGGCCGGCGATTTGCGCGACCGGGTCGGCCGTGGCGGTCGCGGGAACCGCTTTCCGGGCGTTTATGCGTCGTTTCATGGCATGGATGTCGGCCATGGCGGCGAAATCGAGTCCATGCCGCCAGACGAACGGCCGCACCGCGTCGAGAAAGCGCCGGCCCAGAACATCATCCCCGGCAACCGGCCGCGCCTTGATCATCGCCGACCTTTCCCAGTTCTGCGCCAGGCTCTCGTAGTAAGTGACGGCCGTGTCGAACGACACCGCCAGTGGCGTCGCCGACGGATCGGGCCGCAGCCTCAGGTCCGTCCTGAAGACATAGCCGCCGGCGTCTCGATCCTGCATGAGTGAAACCAGATCACGCGCCATCCGGGTGGTGAACTGCCCGATACCGTCCGTCGGCATTCGGCCCGCGTAGATCGGCGAGCCTCGGTCATAAAGCAGTATCAGATCGATATCAGAAGAATAATTCAGCTCACGGCCACCGAGTTTGCCCATCGCGAGCGCGGTGAAGCCGCTCGCCAGTTCGGGCCGGTCAGGGTCGCGCAGGCCAATTCGCCCCTTGTCGTGCGCCGCGCGGAGCAAATGACGGAGCGACACGCGTAAGGCGGTCTCCGCCAGATCGGACAGCGCCGTCGTGACTTTTTCGAGCGGCCAGATCCCGCCAACGTCCGATATCCCCGCGAGCAGCGCGATCATCCGTTTGGCGCGCCGCAGTTCGGCGGCCACGACGGATCGCGGCGCCGGCGGCGGGATTTTTTCCAAGCCTCGCAGGACGTCGGCCGTGACGGCATCCGGTCCTTGCGCCATCAAACCCAGCAAGGTTGCAGGTTCGTGGATTGCAAGCTGCGACAGGTAGGGACTATTCCCGCCCAGGGAGCGGAGCATGGACAAAAAGTGGGGCACGTCGGTGAGATCGGCTTCGACTTGACCCAGGGCACGGAAATCCTTTACCAACCGCTCAGCCGCGGCCTCGTCATAGGCCGCCGGCCATTGACCTGGCAGGTCATACGTCCCGGATCGCATCGGCACAGCGCCTCCCCATGATCCGCGCCTCCGGTCACGTCATCCGACATACCGGCCGTCTGCTCCATTTCACCATGGCGATGGCCATAGGGCTACTGGTCGCCTCCAGTCTGGTTCTCGCCGGCCTGGCATATCGGCTCTCCACCGGGCCGATCAATGTGAACTGGGTGTCCGTGGTGCACGGTGATGCTTTCATCATCGACGGTGCCATTGGCCTGTCCTTCGAGCACATCGCGCTGGCCTGGGAAGGGTTTCACGGCGGTGTCGGGTCGCCGCTCGATCTGCGGCTCTCGAACGTTGTGCTGACCGATCCGCAGGGCCATCGTCTCCTCGACGCTCGGCGAGCGCTGCTGACTCTGTCACTTCGGGGCATGCTGGCGGGACATCTCATTCCCCGGCGTCTCGAACTGGATGATGGGCGCGTCACTGTGACACGGGAACCCGGCGGGTCGTTCAATCTGGGCGAGACGGTTGCAACGGCAACGGCCCCGGATGACCATCAGGCCAAGCCGGCCGCTGATGTGCAATCGGTCCTGCGCGCCTTCGTTCATCCGGCTGCCATCGACAACGGTCCGGGTGAGCCAGGTCAGCTCGTTCGTGTCCGCCTGCGCAATTTTGACCTGATCGTCCAGGATAAGCAGGTCGGGCTGACCTGGAAGGCCACGGGCAGCGAGCTCGATCTTTCGCGCCGTCGCTCCGGAGAGGTCATCGGTTCGGCGCGCGTGCCGTTCGCGCTGGGCGATCAAAGCGCCGAGGTCACTTTCGGCCTCAACCTGCCGCGTTACGCCGACGGGCAAATCGAGGCGACGCTCAGCACCATTCAGCCCGGGATGATCGGCGAGCTGGCGAAGGCGTTTCCCGTGCTGGCGACAGTGGATGCACCCTTGTCACTGCACGCCGCGATTGAGCTGGACACCAGCCTCACGCCGCTGACCGGTCGCGCGGAAATAACGGTGGGGGCTGGCAGGTTCAATCTGGCTGCCGGGCACGTGCCGGTTCATGGCGGCTTGGTGACAGTGTCGGCCACGCCTGAGCAAGTCTCGATCGAGAGCGCGCACTTCAGCCTGCCCTCCGCCAAAGCTGGAGCCACGGCGGATTTGTCGTTGCATGGCTCCGTTCTGCGGGAGGCGGAGCGCCTGACCGTCTCGGCCGCCGCGACTTTGGATCGTCTCGATCTCACGGACCTGGCTCAGCTCTGGCCGGAAGGAACCGGCGGCGGCGCGCGCCCATGGGTTATCCAGAACGTCCCTACCGGAACGGTCTCACATGCAACGGTATCGGTGACGGCGGAGTCCGCGACCGATCTGCATGACCTGATCCTGACCAAGGCGAGCGGGGACCTCGACGCTGACAATGCCTCGATCGCCTGGCTCGACCAGGTCCCTCCGATCGAGCATGCGAAAATTCATCTGCACCTGGTCGATCCGGATAAGCTTGTCATTTCGGTACCGTCAGGGCGGCAACGCATCAGCAAGGGAGGTGCCGACCTGCTGCTCCGGGACGGCCAGATGGAAATCAGTGGCCTTTCCGCTCCCGATCAGGATGCAAGGATCGGCCTGCACGTCGACGGATCAGTGGCGAGTACCGTGGCGCTGCTGAAGGAGCCGAGGCTGCATATTCTCAACAAGCGGTCGGTCGATCTGAAAGATGCCTCGGGCACGGTGGCAGCGACGGTGAGTTTGCAGTTTCCCCTGGAGAACAGCCTCCAGGCCGACCAGATCGTGTTTCAGACGAATGCGCACCTAGGCAATGCCCGAATCGGCAAACTCGTCTCGGGGCGCGATCTGAGTGACGGTGAGCTTGACCTGACGGCGGACAAGGACGGTCTGGGGGTGAAAGGGCAGGCCGCGCTGGCCGCCATTCCGATCACTGTGGACGGCTCGATTGACTTCCGCGCGGGGCCACCTTCGCAAGTGCTCGAGCACGTCACCGTCAGCGGCAAGACGGACGTCGGCCAACTGGCGGGGTTGGGCGCCGATCTCAGGGACGTTGTTGGGTCCGGCGAAATTCCCCTGACGGCGGCTTTGTCGGAACGTCGGAATGGCGATGCGACGCTCGCGCTCAACGCCGATCTCGCGGCTGTTGCGGTCACGTTGCAACCGCTGGCCTGGAGCAAGCCCGCCGGTATCCCCTCGGCGGCCTCGGCCGCGCTGCTGTTGTCGCATGATCGATTAGCAGCGATCCCGAACATCACGGTCGACGGCAAGACATTTTCATTGGACGCGTCGGCCAATTGTGTCGATGGCAACGTCAGGGAGGTTTCGATCGGCCGAGCCTGGTTTGGCCGGACCGATCTGCACGGCAGCATCAGTTTGCCAGCGGGCGGCCCAATTGGCGTGGTGTTGTCGGGTCCGGAAATCGACCTGTCGGCCCGGCTCGAGGGCGACCACACTGTTGCGGAAACCGCCCAGGGAGAGCCGCCGGCAAAATCACCGGACTGGAATCTGGAGGCTCATTTCGATCGTGCACTGCTGGCCAATGGCGAAGCGGCGAAAACGGTTTCGATGAAAATGAAAACGGCGGACGGGGTCATGCGCCTGCTTGACCTCACGGGGCAATTGACGCCGGGCGATGCGTTCGCGGTGCGCGTCGGCCCTGCATCGGGGGTACGCCGGCTGACTGTCGACACGGCTGATGCGGGGGCATTTCTTCGAGCGTCCGGCTTGACCACCGCGGTTCGCTCCGGCCGGCTTTCGGTGACCGGCGCGTATGATGACACATCGAAGACCCGTCCGCTCGCTGGCACCGCCCGCATCGACGATTCACGCATAGTGGGCGCCCCGGTCATGGGCAAGGTGTTGCAGGCGATGACACTTTACGGGGTCGCGGACCTCTTGGGGGGGCCTGGCATCGGCGCGACTCGTATCGTGGTGCCGTTCCGGTATGACCAGAAACAACTCCGAATCACCGACGGACGGCTGTTCAGCGCATCCCTGGGGTTGACCGCGCAGGGCCTGATCGATCTGTCATCGAACCGGGTGTCCATTGGGGGCACCATCGTGCCGGCCTATTTCTTCAACTCCATGCTGGGATACATTCCGTTCGTCGGCAAACTGTTCAGCCCGGAGGCTGGTGGCGGACTGTTCGCCGCGCGCTTCTCAGTCGACGGGCCGTTCAGCGATCCGACGGTTTCTGTCAATCCGCTCAGCGTCCTGACACCGGGGTTTCTCCGAGGCCTGTTCGATGTCGGTGCTAAATCGCATTGAAAATGCGCGGCCGCTTTCGGGACCTGGGTCGTTCAATGGCTATACATCATCTGGACTGAGCGTGACGATCTGTTCCGCTGATTTCAGATGAACCTCCGCCTCCCGTTCCAGGTTCTTTGGAAACCTGCTGCGCCGCGACTGCACCAGGGTCTTTTGCGCCTGCGCCTCGTGCCAGTGGCGCGCAGCCACAAGAGCCGCATCCCAGCCACGTTGGAAGTCCTGCGTTGGCTCGGGTTTGTCGCTCAGGTCGCCCATCCCCTCATTCGCTCCCGCACCCCGATAACCAGCCGCCGCGTCACCGTAACGACGCCGGAGCGCGACGCCTTCTGGGTTGTGCCACGCTCGTCGTTACATGGTCGCGCCGAGCACCCATGGGGCGAACTCCGCGGCGCCGAAATCGAATTGTTCGCTCTTGGTCGGCTCGCCGGAAGCCACCCGCAGCATCAGTTCGAAAATCCGCTGCCCGCACTGCTGCACCGTCTCCTCGCCGTCCAACACCGTGCCGCAGTTCACGTCCATATCGTCCTCGATATGTTTGAACATCGGCGTGTTGGTGGCCAGCTTGATCGACGGCGCCGGTTTGCAGCCGAACACGCTGCCACGGCCGGTGGTGAAGCAAACCAGATTGGCGCCGCCGGCAACCTGCCCCGTGGCCGCCACCGGGTCGTAGCCAGGGGTATCCATGAACACAAAGCCGCGAGCCTTCACTTCCTCGGCGTACTGCACGACATCCACCAAATTCGTGCTGCCCGCTTTCGCCATCGCACCTAGCGATTTCTCCAGGATCGTGGTCAGGCCGCCAGCCTTGTTGCCGGGCGAGGGATTGGCATTCATCTCGGCATTTTCGCGCTTGGTGTACTCTTCCCACCAGTGCATCAACGCCACCAGCTTCTCCCCCACCTCCCTCGAAACCGCCCGTCGCGTCAGCAAATGCTCGGCGCCATACGTTTCCGGCGTTTCCGATAGAATGACCGTGCCGCCATGCCGCACCAGAAGGTCGCTCGCCGCGCCAAGCGCCGGATTGGCCGATACGCCCGAGTAACCATCCGACCCGCCGCACTGCAGCGCAACCGTCAGCTCCGACGCCGGCACTGTCTCTCGAGTAATGTGATTGGCCTCCGCCAGCACGTCCTTGACGAACGCCACGCCGGCCGCGACGGTCTTCCGGCTGCCGCCCATGGTCTGGATGTCCATCGCCTTCAGGCGGCCGGCCAGGCGCTGCTCCTGCATCAATCCGCCGATCTGGTTCACCTCGCAGCCCAGGCCCAGAACGATGACGTGAGAAAAGTTGGGATGGCGCGCGTAACCGGCCAAAGTCCGGCGCAGCAGCCGAAGCGGTTCGTCCTGCGTCATGCCGCAGCCGGTCTTGTGGGTCAGAGCGACCACCCCGTCCACGTTGGGGTAGTCCGCCAAGGGGTCGTCGCCGGTGAACGGGTTGCGGCGGAACATGTCAGCGACCACACCGGCGACGTGAGCCGAGCAGTTCACGCTGGTCAGAATGCCGATGTAGTTCCGGGTGGCGATGCGTCCGTCCGGTCGGCGGATGCCCTGGAAACTCGCTGGGTCGTTGATGAAGTCGGTGGGCGCGGCATCGACGCCGTAGGCGTAGTCCTTCGAAAAATCGCCCATTTCGCAGTTGTCGACGTGTACGTGGAAGCCAGGCGCGATGTCGCTTGACGCGAAGCCGATGATCTGGCCGTAGCGCCGGATCGCCTCCCCAGCCGTGATGGGTCGGGTCGAGACCTTGTGACCGGCAGGAATCCGTTGCGCGGCATTGATGCCATCAGCGACCCTTGCCCCCGGCAACAGCGTCGCTCGAGCGATCACCACGTTGTCCTCGGGATGCAGGCGGATGACGAGCGGGACGGCCATGGCGGTTTCCTTGCAACGGGGTGCGCAGCGTGTCGTCCTTATAGCGCTTCCGGCCCGGTTCCCCAAACTCGCGCGAAACTTTCCAAGAATTCATGCTGCGCAAAGGGCAGCAAAAATGGCCGCATTTACCCCCTTTCGCACCCCGATCGCGGACGCCCCAGTCGCTGATTCGCCTCCGGGCCGCTTTTCCGTCGAACCCGGGCAGCTTGCGTCCGTTGCAAACCTTGTGATCCGTCCGGGTCACGCCTCGATGCAACCACGGAGAAAGATATGGCTTCGTTTCAGGCCACCCAACTGGGCGGCACGCAGCCAGCCGACCACCTGTCGGACGAACTGGTGAACAAGGTCGCCGCGGCAGCGGGCAAGGTCGCCCAGATCCAGTATGATTTCACCATGCAGGCAGACGCGACCTCGGCGCCGGAAGCGCGTAACGCCTTGGCAACACAGGCGCGAATGGAAGCAGAACAGGCGATCGGCGACGAGGGTATTACGATCGAGGACTACAATTCTGTCCTCATCGCCGCCGAGAACGATGAAGCGCTGGAACGCAGGCTCGTAGAGGCTGTGCGGGAGGGATTGTAAATATGACGCATAGCAAGATGGGACTGTTGCTGTCGGTCGGGCTCGGCCTCGCGATAGTGACGACGATCGCCGTTGCCGCTCCCGCGAACCCTGGTGGCGGCCAGCCCGAGGGGCAGACCCAGGCGCAGACACAGATGCCGGCCGCCAGCGGGCCAATATCGGACGCGACCATCGGGAAGGCTGGCGCGGCGCTCCACGACATTTCCAAGGTGCAGCAGGACTATTCCGGCAAGCTGAATGCCGCGGGCTCCAATGAGGAGAAGCGCAGTTTGACGGAACAGGCCAATGCCGAGGCCGTCCAGGCGATCCAGTCGCACGGCCTGTCGATCCAGGAATACTCTAACGTGGTGCAGACCGCCCGGTCTGATCCGCAACTCAAGCAACGCCTGCTGAACGCGGCAAGTTCGACCCAGTAATCCGGCGGACGGGCGGGGCTCTGTCGCGCCCCGCTCGTCCTCTATCGCAACTCAGTTCGCGAGGTCTCCCGCCGCCTTCCGCGTGGCGGTCACCGCCTCTCGAGCGGCCCGTGCCATCAATCCGCTGTCGTTCGCAATCGTGGTGAACTGGAAGCCCATCTGGATCATGCGCGCCGCGTAGGCCGCTGTCCCGTTGTGCAATCCCGCGAACTTGCCATGCTTTTTGCAGGACGCCAGCAGCCGCTTGTAGATGTCCAGAATGATCGGCTCTTCCCGGTCCAGGGTCGGGATCATGCCCAGCGAAAGCCCCATGTCCGAGGGGCCGATGTAGATACCGCTGATGCCCGGCACGCTGAGGATCTCGTCGATGTTGTCGATGCCCTGTTGCGTCTCGATCATCGCTATGACCAGGATTTCGCTGTTGGCGATGGTCTGGTAACTGCTGGCCTCGCCGTACATCGCGGCGCGGATCGGGCCATTGCTGCGCTTGCCCAGCGGCGGATACAGACTGGCGTCGGCCAGTGCCTTGGCCTCGGCCGCCGAGTTCACCATCGGGCAGATGATGCCCCAGGCACCGCCGTCCAGGCACTTGCCGATGATGCCCGGTTCGTTCCACGGCACGCGAACCAGTGGGGTGATCGGATGACGGTCCATCGCCTGGAAGCACTGCACCATTGACTGGTAGTCCTGGACCCCGTGCTGCAGGTCGACCGTGACGCTGTCCCAGCCGCATTGCGCCATCACCTCGGCGGAGAACCCGGACGGGATCGCGAGCCACCCGTTGACGGCGGCCTTGCCAGCCGCGAGGCGGGCCCTGAGCTTATTAGACATTCGAATATCCCATTTGGTACAAAATCGGGGGACGCCAGTGTCCTGCCCCCGAAGCTCGCCGCACTGCGCGGCGGACGTAGGGGATTGGCAGGCCACTGAAAACAAAAGGGCTAGTGGCGCGAGTCTGTGGTCCGCCTGCTGCGGCGGACTTCAGGATAGCGACACTAGGCGCGCCGGTCCGTCCGGTCAACGCAGGGGTTTTCGAGGATTTTTCAGTCGGCCTTCGCGAGGCGCCGCTCCATACCGCGGCCATACAGCGACATCGCGAAGCAGCATGCAAAGAATACCGCGGCGGAAAATACATAGCCCTCGGTCGCGAACCCGAGCCATGCCTGGTCTTTCAGGGCTTGCTCAACCGCGCCCAGCAGGTCGAACAGGCCGATAATGGTGATCAGCGTCGTGTCCTTGAACAGGTCTATGACCGTGTTGATGATTCCCGGAACGATGATGCGCAACGCCTGCGGCAGCACCACGAAAGCCTGAGCTTGCCACCAGGTCAGGCCTAGCGAGTACGCAGCCTCATCCTGACTGGGTGGGACACCTTGGAGTCCGCCGCGTACCACTTCGGCCATGTAGGCGGCATTGAACAGCACCAGCGCCGCCATCGCACGAAGCAACCGGTCCACCGACACGCCCTCGGGCAGGAACAGCGGCATGACGACTGCCGACATGAACAGAACAGTCAGCAGCGGGACGCCGCGCCAGAGTTCGATGTAGCCGATCGACAGCGCCCTGATCACGCCCAACTGCGACCGCCGGCCCAGTGCCAGCAAAATCCCCAGCGGCAGCGAGCCCACGATCGCTACGAACGAGACGATGATGTCGAGCATCAGGCCACCCCAGAGCGACGTATCGACATATGTCAGGCCCAACAGACCGCCGGACAGCAATATCCAGGCGAAGAACGGGGCCACGGTGAACAGCAGCACCACGAACAGCCAGCGGTGTCGCGTGCCGTCACGCAATACCGGCACGCAGCAGGCTGCAACCAGGGCAACGGCGACATCGACCCGCCAATATTCACCGGAGGGATAATTGCCGTAGATGAAACGCGGGAAGTGAACCCGGATGAAGCTCCAGCAGGCGCCATCACCACTGCACGCCACCCGTGTCGCACCTGAGATCGTCGCATGTGTGATCGCCCAGCGAAACAATGGCGGCAGGACAAGCCCGGCCACCACCAGGACGACGATCGTAAGGGCGCCGTTGAACGGGGAGCTGAAAAGATTACGCCGCATCCAGTCGATCGGGCGCGGCGGCACGCTGTGCGGGTGGCGCGACACCAGGTTGCGCGGCACCGACATTGGCTTTTCGGCGGTCGCGTCGCTCACCGGCTCGCCGTTATCATCGGCCCACCTCGGTCATCTTCTCATTGGGGCAACGCGCCGGTTGTACCAGTTCATCAGTGCCGAAACGATCAGGCTTATGGCAAGGAAGACGCCCATCAGCAGGGCCATCGATTCGATCTCGCGGTTGGACTGCATCATCGCGGTGCCGGCGAAGATCTGATACAGCTCCGGAAAGGCCACCGCCGCGCCGAGAGAACTCGACTTGATGATGTTGAGGTACTGGCTCGTCAGCGGCGGCACCATCACCCGCAGCGCCTGCGGCAGGATGATCTTTGACAGCACCTGGCGTGGGCGCAGCCCTAGACTGAGCGCCGCCTCACGCTGCCCCTTCTGTATGGATAGAATGGCGGCGCGCACGATCTCGGCGATGAAGGCGGCCGCGTAGATCGACAGGCCTGCCCATAGAGCCACCAGTTCCGGCACCACCTGAACCCCGCCGGTGATGTTGAAGCCGTGCAGTGCCGGCCGGTCGAGGCGGTCGATGCCCGCAACGAATAGCACGGCAGCCACCGGCAGCAGCAGCAGCGCTTTCGCCCCGATCGGCAGACCATGTCGTGGCAAACGCCAGACAAATGGTATGGCAAGCAACAGTATCAGGCCAAGCGGCCATAGCCGGTCCACCCCATCGTTACCAACGATGCTCGGCAAGTAAAGGCCGCGGACATTCAGCAGCACCCCGCCCGGCAGGACGATGCTGTTTCGTGGACCTGGCAGAGTCTGCAACACCGAAACGTACCAGAAGACGATCTGCACCAGTTGCGGCGTATTTCGCACCAGCTCGACGAAACCCAGCGCAAGATTGCGCACCAGCCAGTTGGCCGAAAGCCGCATGATGCCCACCAGCAGCCCCAGCAGCGTGGCCGCGACGATGCTGAGCGCCGAGACCAACAGCGTGTTCAGCACGCACACCAGCAGAGCGCGGGCATAGGTGTCGCCAACGTCCCAGCCAATCAGGTGGAACGGGATATCGAAGTTCGTAGGGTCGGCGAGGAATCCAAAGCCCAGTCCGCCGCGCCGTCGCCCCGAGGTCTCCGTCGCCATCGAACCAAGCAACCAGACCAGTGCTGCCACCGCGGCCAGCAGCAGCCATTGCGCGACCCGCGCGCGCCGTGACGGTCTCCTGATCAACTCAGACCATTATTTCCAGCTCGGCGTCATGAACAAGCCTCCTTTGGAGTATAGATTGTTCATGCCGCGTGGCAGTTGCAGACCCTTTTCCCCGAACGTGGCCTCATACACCTCGCCGTAGTTGCCGACATCCTTGGCAATGCGGAACGCCCATTCGTTGTCGACGCCCAGAAGCTTGCCGAAATCGCCATCCAGACCCAAGTACCGCCGCGTCTCCGGATCCTTTGTCGATTGCCTGGTCTGTTCGGCATTCGACCGGGTGACGCCAAGTATCTCGCCTTCGACCATGGCGTCGTGCACCCATTTCACCAGTCTGGACCACCCCTGATCGCCCAGCCGTGTGAACGAGCCGAGCGGCTGCATGCCGCCGATTGTTTCGGGGATGAACATCCAGTCGTCGGGTTTTTTCATCGTGGAACGGGCCGCCGCGACCGATCCGCCGTCGTCGGTGTAACCGTCACATCGCCCGGCATCCGCGGCGGCGAACGCCTCCTCCGGCTTGTCGAACAGCAGGGTGTTGATCTTGATACCGTGCGACCGGTTGTAATCGGCGATGTTGGTTTCCAGCGTGGTGCCGGTCAGCAGGCAGATCGTCGCGCCGTTCAGCTCCGTTGCGTGCGCGACATTGAGGCTCTTGCGCACCATGAATGTCTGCGCGGTGTAGAAATTATACGCCGGCTCGTCGAGGCCCAGTTGCGTGTTACGAATGAACGTTTCCTCGGAATCCCGGATCAGCACATCGATTTCGCCTGACTGCAACACCGAGAACCGCACCTTGGACGTCAGGCCGATGAACTTCACCTTCGAGGGCGAGCCAAGCAGAGCATCGGCGATCGCGCGGCAGTAGGCGACATCGAGCCCCTGCCAGTCGCCCTTCTGATCCTGGTAGGCGTAACCGGGGATACCGGTGTCAATGCCGCAGATGAGCTGGTCGCGTTTCTTGATCGCCTCCATCGTCGGGCTTTTCAGCTCGTTTTGGGCGCGAGCGTTTCCAGCGCTTCCCAATGCTAGGATAACAGCGAGGCCCAACGCGGCCAAGCCAGGACGCATGCGAAACATGGTGCCCCTCCGGTTCTGGTGCAGGCAGAATTTCGCGACTTTACCCAAGTTTTGCGGCGAGGCTATCCCCCTGGTCAGCCGCGGACCGGTCTGCCGCCTGACGCATCGACGCGCACATCGTGACCCGTTCACTCCACGATCACCCCGTTCCAGCCGCTTGATCCACATCAAAGCTGCCTCTAGCCGGAACTGATAGCAGGACAACCAAGACTGAAGGTGCTCTCACGCGGGTGATTTGGCGGAAGGTCGAAACCAGCTCGGCAACGCCGAACACAGCCAGCGCTGCCTGGACTGCACTGGAGTCAATAGATGGCCAACAAACCTTCATCCCGCAAGCAGGACGTAACGGTCTGGTACGTCTTCGCCGCCATCGCCGGAATGCTGCTGCTGCAATGGGTCTGGACGAGCTACGCCCAGATTGAAACCATCCCGTTTAGCCAGTTCCAGCAACTGGTGTCCCAGGACAAGGTAGCCGAGGTTGCCGTCGGTCAGGACAGCATTCAAGGCACGCTGAAGGACCCACTGCCGGGGGCAGGACGGTCTTTGTCACCGCCCGTGTGGACGCTCAACTCGCTGACAAACTCGCCGCGCACAACGTCACGGTCATGGGTGTGCCAACCGGCAGTTGGTTGCAAACGCTATTATCCTGGGTGCTGCCCGCCTTTGTCTTCTACCTGATCTGGGTGTTCCTGATCCGTCGCGTCGTCGACCGCCAGGGCTTCGGCGGCCTCATGTCGATCGGCAAGTCGCACGCCAAAGTCTATGTGGAGAAAGATACCAAGGTTGCCTTCGCCGATGTCGCCGGCGTCGAGGAAGCCAAGTTCGAGTTGAAGGAGGTGGTCGACTTCCTGAAGGACCCCAAGACCTACGGGCGCCTGGGAGCACGGGTGCCCAAGGGCATTCTCCTCGTGGGGCCACCCGGCACTGGCAAGACGCTGCTGGCCCGCGCGGTCGCTGGAGAGGCAGGTGTCCCGTTCTTCTCGATTTCCGGGTCCGAGTTTGTCGAAATGTTCGTCGGCGTCGGAGCGGCGCGGGTTCGCGACCTGTTTGAGCAGGCTCGTCAGGCCGCGCCCTGCATCATTTTCATTGACGAACTGGACGCGCTCGGGCGCAGCCGCGCGCCGGGCGCGATCGGCGGTTACGATGAAAAGGAACAGACGCTCAATCAGCTTCTGACCGAACTCGACGGTTTCGACCCAAGCGTTGGTGTCATCCTGCTCGCGGCCACGAACCGGCCGGAGATCCTGGACCCGGCCTTGCTGCGAGCCGGCCGCTTCGACCGGCAAGTGCTCGTCGACCGTCCCGACTATAGTGGCCGTCTTGCTATTCTGAAGGTCCACGTCCGTAAGATCCACCTCGGCGGCGATGTCGAACTCGACAAGATCGCCGGGCTTACCACCGGATTCACCGGCGCCGACCTCGCCAACCTGGTCAATGAGGCGGCGATCGCCGCGACGCGCCGCAATGCCGATGCGGTCGGCTTCAACGACTTCACCGCCGCCATCGAGCGCATCGTCGCCGGCATCGAGAAGAAAAGCCGCGTCCTGAACCTCGAGGAGCGCCGCCGCGTCGCCTATCACGAGATGGGTCATGCACTGGTTGCCGCCAGCCTGCCCGGCGTCGATCCGGTGCAGAAAGTCTCGATCATCCCGCGTGGCGTGGGCGCCCTCGGCTATACCATGCAGCGGCCGACCGAGGATCGCTTTCTGCTTGCCGCCAGCGAACTCAGGAACAGGATCGCGGTGCTGATGGGCGGACGCGCTTCCGAACAGCTCATTTTCGATGGCGACGTGTCGACGGGAGCAGCGGACGATCTGCAACGTGCCACCGAGATCGCGGTGCAGATGGTAACGAAATACGGGATGGACCCGACGATCGGCCAGCGTATTTATGCGCCGAACCCTCAGCCTTTCTTTGCGGCTGCCTAGGACCAGGTGGCCGGAGCGGCGGAGACCACCGCTCGCGAGATCGATCTCGCCGTGCGTGAACTTGTCGAAGCAGCCGTCAAACGCGCTGGCGAAATACTTAAGCGGCGCCGGAGTGATCTGGAAGCCGGTGTGACGCTGCTCATTCAGAGGGAGACGCTGACGGCCGAGGAATTCGAACCGCTGCGGCAGCCGGATGCGGCAAAGCCGGTCGTGCGAGCGATCGCCTGATCCCCGGTCGTTGCGAAACCGGTATCACATGGCGAAGCGCTTCACTCCCTCCGCTGCCGCGAGATACATGACGCTCACGCCGGTGATGGCGGCAAGGACAGGCAGCGGCAGCGCGACGAACCCCACGAAATGGCCGAGTGGCGTCAGTGACAGTATGAGCGCGATGGCCAGCCCGCCAAGCGAGGATGCCGTGAGCAACGGATGCGGAAGGCTTGCCCACAGCGGCTTTGCGGTGCGGATGATGAAGATCACCAGGATCTGCGTCGCGATCAACTCGACGAACCACGCCGTGCGGAACACCTCGACATCCACGCCGAAACCCCCGCGCAGCAGGAAAAACGTCGCGATGTCGAACACAGATGACAACGGTCCCATGATGAGGGTGAAGCGCAGCACCGATTTCATGTTCCAGCCATGTGGCGCGGCAAGCGTCGCCTCATCTGCGGTGTCGAAGGGGATGCCGATCTCCGACAGGTCGTAGATCAGGTTGTTGAGCAGTATCTGCAGCGGGGCCAGCGGCAGAAACGGCAATATGAGAGAGGCGAGGGCCATCGACAGCATGTTGCCGAAGTTCGAACTCGTGCCCATGCGGACATATTTCATGATGTTGGCATACGTGCGCCGCCCCTCCGCCACGCCATCGGCCAGCACGCCGAGGTCAGGTGCCAGCAAGATGATCGCGGCGGCGTCTCTCGCTACGTCGGTGCCGCCTTCGACCGACAGACCGACATCCGCGGCATGGATGGCGGGCGCGTCATTGATGCCGTCGCCAATGAAACCAACGGTATGGCCGTGGCGGCGCAGAGCGCTTACGATCCGGCTCTTCTGATCCGGCGAGACGCGGACGAACAGGTCCGTCTCATCCGCTCGGATAGCGAGCGCCGCGTCGGCCAGATCGGATATTTCCTCGCCGGTCATCATGCCACGGGTTGGCAGGCCAAGCGTCTGGACCAGATGGCGGACCACAGGCGCACCGTCACCCGAGATGATCTTGACGCGCACGCCGGCCTTGACCAGGCGGTCTACCGCCTCCGTCGCCGAGGCTTTGGGTGGATCGAGAAACACGGCGCAGCCGACGAACACGAGATCAGCCTCGTCACTGAGCCCGATGTGCTCGCAGCCGGCCGGCATTCGCCGCCGTGCGACGCCAAGCAAACGCAGCCCCTGAAGACCTTTCTCCTCGATCAGGCCGAGGATACGCGCCCGGTCCGCCTGACTGAGAGGCCCGTCTGTGCCGTCCGCCTTCTCTACCTGGGTGCAAAGGTCCAGCAGACCCTCCGGCGCGCCCTTCGTGATGATGTCCCGATCGCCGCCGCGCGCGACGAGCACCGAGGAACGCCGACGCTCGAAATCGAACGGCAGGTCGTCGACGAGGGCGCAGCCGTCATCGAAACCCGCGGGTGCACCGGCCAGGATCGCGTCGTCGAGATTGCCGCGCATCCCGCTGGCGAAGCGGCTGTTGATCCGCACGAGTTGCGCGGCGTGTGTGCTGTCGGCGCCGTCCACGCCGAAACTGCCGACATGGGCGATTTTCGCGTCGGTCAGGGTGCCCGTTTTGTCCGTGCACAAGACATCCATGGCGCCGAGATCATAAATCGCCGAAAGCCGCTTCACCACGACTTTCCTTGCCGCCATGCGGACCGCTCCGCGCGAAAGGGTGACAGTCATGACCATGGGCAGCAGCTCTGGCGTAAGACCCACCGCCAGCGCCACGGCGAACATGAAGCTCTCCAGCGACAAACCGTGATGGATGATCTGGGTCAGCAGCACGAACAAGACGAGAAAGGCGGTCAGCCGCAGGATCAGCATGCCCAGCGCGTGGATGCCGCGTTCGAAGGCGGTCGGCGGTTGCTGGCTCTGGACGGATGCGGAAATGGCGCCGAAGCGGGTCGCTCGGCCAGTGGCGACGACCAGCATGGACGCCTCTCCTCCCACGATGCTGGTGCCGCCGAGCAATGCGTTGAAGGCATCGGACAACGATGCGCCCGTGGCCGGTCCGGGACGCTTCTCGACCGGGTATGGCTCTCCCGTCAGGATGGCCTCGTTGGCGAGCGCGCCGTGACCCGCCAGCACCACGCCATCGGCCGGCACCAGCTCCCCGGCGCGCAATTCCACCACGTCGCCGGGCACGATGTCCTTGACCAGCAGTTCGACAACCTTGCCGTCGCGGCGCACGGAGGCCGTTACCGCGACGGAACTCTTCAACGCCTCGACGGCGTTCTCGGCCTGTCTCTCCTGGACGATGTCGAGGACGATGGAAAACAGCACGATGAGCAGAATGATGATGGAGCTCTGCCAGTCTCCGGTGGCGCCCGATATGCCGGCCGCGATGAGCAGGATGGCGACAAGTGGTTCCGCGAGCCGTTTGCCGAGCTTGGCGAACAGGCTCCGCCGGACACCCACGACCGCGAGATTTGGACCAAACCGGTCCAGCCGTTCGCCTGCCTCCGCGGCGGTCAGGCCCGCCGGCCGGGATTCGAGCTGTCGCAGGGTCTCATCGTTGCTCGCGGTCCAGAAATTAGTACGACCGCCCATGCGTTCCGTCTGCCGTGATACCAGGGTGCCGGCGGTTACCGCTCGATCCATCGTTCCCCCCACTTGCGATATTTATGCTTGACCGCCCCCCAGGCGACACGATGGGCGATCTCCTCGCGCGCCCGGTCGCCCCGATCGGCGTAACCAGCCCAGGCGCTGTTGAAGGCTGCACGAAATATTTCCTGTGCGTGTACTGGAAGGTGCATCCGGATCGGGTCCGGAAGATCCTCGAGCGAGGCGTACGGCACGCGGCGCATCCTTCATCGGCCTGATCATGAAGCGCGGATTGGGCGAAGCCGCGTTGACGTGGATCAAGCCCGTCTTGGTCACGGCGAGTAGATTACTTCCTGATCCGCCACGAATGGCGTCGCCGGCGCTCGGAGCCGCGCATGGGTCGTTACGTTCCGACATGATGGAGACAAACAAATGAACGACCTGCCGCTGCAAATGGCGCACAGCCGATCGGAAAGCCCTGGTCTTGCCGCGCCGGCTGATGAGCTCGAACAAGGTCTTGCGGCAGGCGCTTTCCAGAAGCTCCTGGCGCTCGACAGCCGCCTGCACGCTGCCCAGGGAAGGATGACCTTCGGCCTGTCGCCTGTCGCCCAGTGGCTGGCGTTCCTGGATTGGGCCGCGCACATGGGCAACGCGCCCTTCCGCGCCACCGGCCTGGCGATCTCGGCGGTGGCGCAATGGCAGCGTCTCGGCCGTGCCATGCTCGGGCAGACCGCGATCGCGCCCCCACTCGGGGACCATCGCTTCGGCGACCCGGCATGGCAGCCCTTGCCATTCAACCTGATCGCCCAGGCCTTCCTGCTCGGCGAGGAATGGTGGGCCACTGCCGCGGATGGTCCGGAGGGCGTGAGCGTCGCCGATCGCCGGATAATGGCGTTTGTCACGCGCCAGTTCACGGACATGCTCTCCCCCTCCAACCTGCCATATCTGAATCCGGAGGTCATCCGTGCGACCGTCGCGACCGGAGGGCATAATCTGCTAGCCGGCTGGGGCAATTTCCTGAAGGATATGCAACAGACCCTGAGCGGTCATCCGGCGCGAGAATTTCAGATCGGGCACGATCTGGCGGCAACGCCCGGCAAGGTTGTCCTGCGCAACGGACTGATCGAGCTCATTCAATACGCGCCCACGACAGCGCAGGTGCGACCAGAGCCGGTGCTGATCGTGCCGGCATGGATCATGAAATACTACATCCTCGATCTCTCGCCGCGGAACTCGATGATCCGCTACCTGGTGGCGCAGGGCCATACCGTGTTCGCTATCTCCTGGCGCAATCCTGGCCCGGATATGCGTGACACATCTTTCGAGGACTATCGCCAGCAGGGGGTCATGGCCGCGCTCGACGCCATCAATTCCATTTGCGGTGAGGCGAAGGTGCATGCGTGCGGGTATTGCATCGGCGGCACTCTGCTATCGATCGCCGCCGCCGCCATGGCGCGCGACGCGGATGAGCGACTGTCCAGCGTGACCCTGTTCTGCGCGCAGACTGACTTCACCGAGGCGGGCGAGTTGCAACTGTTTATCACCGAGGACCAGCTTGCCTTCCTCTCCGACATGATGCGCGCGCAGGGCTACCTCGGCAGCCAGCAGATGGCGGGTGCTTTCCAGCTTCTGCGGTCAAACGACCTGGTTTGGTCGCGTGCCATCAAAAGTTACCTGCTGGGCGAGCAACAGCATCCGAACGACCTGATGGCATGGAACGCCGACGGCACAAGGATGCCGGCGCGTATGCACAGCGAGTATCTCCAGCGTCTGTTCCTCGCCAACGATCTGGCTGAGGGACGCTTTCCGGTCGGCGGCCGTCCCATCTCGATCGGCGACATTCACCTTCCCTTCTTTGTGGTTGGCACCGAAACGGACCACGTCGCGCCATGGCGGTCCGTCTTCAAGATCCACCTTCTCAACGAAGGCGACGTGACATTCGTCCTTACGTCGGGTGGTCACAACGCCGGCGTGGTGAGTGAGCCGGGGCATCCACACCGACATTTCCGCGTCCATCGCCGCCAGCCCGGCGAGCGCTTCGAAGGTCCCGACGAGTGGTTCGCCGGCGCGGAGTTCCACGAAGGCTCTTGGTGGCCGTCCTGGACAGGGTGGCTGGCCGCCCATTCCGGTCAGCCGTGCCAACCGCCCGCCATGGGATCACCGCGATATCAGCCGGTCGTCGACGCGCCAGGACGCTATGTCCTGGAGCACTGATGCGATGCCAACCACCCGCAGGGCGGACCGCCGAGCCGCCGTGGCGGCGGACGGAGGACACTTCCGGCGACCAGGTCACAGCCCGCGAGAGCAAGCCCATGCGACTTGGCTCGGCGGTTGCACAGCCGTATCAGCAGCCGTCAGGCATCATGGTTACAACGGGAATTCAGTCTACTAGCACCGGCCCCCCCGCGGCGGCTCAGGCCGCTAAAGCGGTGGCGAAAGCTGACCATGGGGTCACTTTTCACGACCTGCTCTCAGCCATGAACCCGCTGCAGTATCTGCCGGTAGTGGGCACGATTTACCGAGCAGTAACGGGTGACGTGATCCCCGAGGCGCTGCGCCGCGCTGGCTCTTTCGTGGTTAGCGGACTGTTGGGCGGCCCAATCGGGCTAGCGGCAAGCATCGTCGCGACGCTCGCGGAGAAGATCACCGGGATAGATCCCGAGACGATCGCGGCGGCACAATTCAAAACGAAACCTCCAGCGGCGGCCGCGCATGTCGTGCTACCCGAAATTGCGCCGGCCGGGACCCCGACTGTGCAATCCGCGATGACCCCGCGACAGCTTGCAGCCTACGGCGTTCGATCGGATGCGGCGGGAACCTTAAAACTTGGAGATATCACAGGAGCCGACGTGCTCAACACCATTCAGTTGGCTCGGCTCGACAAGGCGGCGGCTGCCTACGCCGCGACCCAGACCAAGTCGTTTGCCGCGGTCAACGCTGCTCCCGGTTCAGGGTGAGCCTGCCTCAACGGAATATCCAGAAAGGATGTCCTCGCTGGCGCTTTGCGCATCCCGCAATGCCACTCGATCAGCACCACCTCATCGCCGGGGTTGAACGCGGCCATCAGCAGCGGGCGATTGCCCCCGGTGCCCCGAGCTGACGGTAACTTCCTGCGTCCAGTCGACATCAAGCCCGTAGCAGCACCGGTTGGCCGCGGCGACGGCCCGACGCGGTTCCGATCGCGGTGCCCGTCGACGCGAGATCGAGATTGGCTCCGAGCAGGCGTCCGCGGTTGCCTCGGGTCGCCGTTGGCGAAAACAAGTATCGTTCGCGGATCGGCTTTGAAAGCCACGAAGGGTGTCTCGGTGCGTATAGAATTACCCCATAATCTGCTCAAAAAACAGGCGATATGCATCCGTTTCAACGTCGTGGCCGGAAAGCACTCGGCTTATCGGCGCGGCTGACGCACCTGCCGATGAAACCCTGCTTACGCCCGGCCCGCCGCGGAAACAGCCGCCGTCTGGCCAATTCGCGGACTGGAGCGGCCGCCGAGCCGCCAAACGGGGCTGCTTCCGGGGGTTGATGCGTGTTTATTCATTGCTGTGTGGCACGCGTCATGCAAACCTGGGTCACCGTTCATGCTGCTGAACCCCCTCAGTGGCTATGCGGGCAGCCTGAACATTGTTAGGAGGCCCGGCCAAACCGGGCTTGATGCACATGAAAAAGATTGAAGCTGTCATCAAGCCGTTCAAACTCGATGAAGTGAAAGAAGCGCTGCACGAGGTTGGGCTGCAAGGTATTACCGTCGTTGAAGCCAAGGGCTTTGGCCGACAGAAGGGCCATACGGAGCTGTATCGTGGCGCCGAGTATATTGTGGACTTCCTGCCGAAGGTGAAGCTGGAAGTCATCTGCGAGGACGGCGTCGTTGAACGAGCCGTCGAGGCAATCGTCAATTCGGCCCGTACCGGCCGTATCGGTGATGGCAAGATCTTCATTTCGGCGGTCGAGGAGGTAATCCGTATCCGTACCGGCGAGCGAGGGGAGGACGCGGTCTAGCAAATCTCAGCCGCCAGCGGCCCTCGGCGGAACCAGTAGAGGGCCGGATCATAAGGCCTCGCGTGGTGCGAGCCTTCCACCACCTGCCGCGCCCCCGTCGCGTCCCGTGATGGGCGGGGACCGGCAATGATTCAAAATTACAACGGGGAAATCAGGATGGCGATGAAGCCGGAAGACGCAAGTGGCGCGGTAAGCAAGGTACTCAGCATGCTTACCGAAAATTCCGTGGAATATGTAGATCTGCGATTTACCGATCCGCGAGGCAAATGGCAGCACACCGCACAGCACGTTTCCACCGTCACCGAGGATGTCTTCACCGACGGCTTCATGTTCGACGGATCATCGATCGCTGGATGGAAGGCGATCAATGAATCCGACATGATCCTGATGCCTGACGCGGCCACGGCGGTAATGGACCCGTTCGCGGCCAAGCCAAGCCTGATACTGTTCTGCGACGTCGTGGAGCCGTCGACCGGGCAGTTCTATGCGCGCGACCCTCGGGCGACCGCCAAGCTGTGTGAGGCCTACGTCGTTTCGAGTGGCGTCGGCGATATGATCTCGATTGGCGCCGAAGCGGAGTTCTTCATCTTCGACAGCGCGAAGTTCGGCGTCGGAGGCAATTTCGCCACATATCAGATCGACAGCATCGAAGGCCCCGGATCGTCGATGAAGGACTATCCGGAAGGCAACATGGGGCATCGGCCGGCGGTGAAAGGCGGCTACTTCCCAGTGCCCCCGGTTGACGGCGACAGCGACCTGCGCGCCGAAATGCTGTCGACCATGGGCGAAATGGGACTGCCGATCGAGAAACATCACCACGAAGTCGCGCAGTCGCAGCACGAACTCGGCACCAGGTTTGGCACGCTGACGACGATGGCGGACCAGATGCAGATCTACAAATACTGTGTCCACAACGTCGCGCACAGCTACGGCAAGACCGCGACGTTCATGCCGAAACCGATCTACGGCGATAACGGCTCGGGTATGCACACCCATCTTTCGATCTGGAAAGCCGGCAAGCCGTTGTTCGCCGGCAACGGCTACGCGGACCTGTCCGAGCTGGCACTGTATGCCATCGGCGGGATCATCAAGCACGCCAAGGCGATCAACGCGTTCAGCAACCCGTCAACCAACAGCTACAAACGGCTGATCCCCGGCTTCGAGGCGCCGGTGTTGCTGGCCTACTCGGCGCGCAACCGCTCAGCCTCCTGCCGTATTCCTTACACCACCAGTCCAAAGGCCAAGCGCGTCGAGGTTCGTTTCCCTGACCCGACCTGCAACCCCTATCTTTCGTTCGCGGCGCTGACCATGGCGGCGATGGACGGGATCAGAAACAAAATCCATCCTGGCGATCCGATGGACAAGGATCTGTATGATCTTCCCCCCGAGGAACTGAAGGGTATCCCGACAGTGTGCGGCAGCCTGCGGGAGGCGCTGGGCGCACTGGCCGGCGATCATGAGTTCCTGCTGGAAGGCGGTGTTTTCAGCACGGACCAGATCGAAAGTTATATCGAGCTGAAGTGGGCGGAGGTCTATCGTTTCGAGCACACGCCGCATCCGGTCGAATTCGAAATGTATTACTCCGCCTGATTCGTTCCGGTTGACGCCTGATGAGACCCCGCCGTTCGCAAGACGGCGGGGTTTTTTGTCGCATCGAATATCCACAATTTTGTATCGAAGTGTAACGGGTTATTTTCGTGCGGTTGCGAACTGATCTCGCCGGGCTTCGTGCCGCTTGGTGTCAGCCGCTGTCGGCGAGCGCAATACCGGCGTGTTCCGACCGACGCAGTGCTGGCCGCGGTTCCTGATCGGTGGCGATCCAGTACATTGCGTCCGCCT
Source organism: uncultured Alphaproteobacteria bacterium (assembly GCA_963758415.1). Classification (GTDB taxonomy): domain Bacteria; phylum Pseudomonadota; class Alphaproteobacteria; order Acetobacterales; family Acetobacteraceae; genus Rhodopila. Next base: position 489,209 of record CAVWVL010000007.1, read on the forward strand.
CGGTTGGAAACACGCCAATAACGCGCAGCCCGCTCGACGTATGCGTCACGTGCACCTTATACCCGATCCCGCCGGTAATTCTAACGATACGATAAATGCTCATCACCGCCCGGTTTTATTGCCGCTTTTATACTGCCAGACCGTCGTCGGAATGCAATGAGCCATACGGCAGTATCTGATGGACTCCTGACGAGATTGTGAGCGGCAACGAGCAAATGCTGTTTTATTGAGCATGGCTTCCGCGACAAATCCCCGATGGCCAGTGGAATTCGCACCGTCACCGTCGATTGATGGTTGGCATGATTGTTGATTCTATACCCATCCACGCTTGGCCGTTTGTGGTTGATCGTGGCGGCGCGGCGAAACGGCGAGACAGGACGCGAGGATGAAGGTTTTTTCCAGCAATGCTGATAATTCGGAGGACGGGCCGACATGAAACTCATCATGGCCATCATAAAGCCTTTCAAGCTTGACGACGTAAGGGAGGCTCTGACCCCGCTCGGGGTGCAGGGTCTGACGGTGTCGGAAGTGAAGGGATTTGGCCGCCAGAAAGGACAGACCGAGATCTACCGTGGGGCAGAGTACCACGTCAGCTTTCTGCCCAAGATCAAGATCGAAGTCGTAGTGCCTGATGATCTGGCCGACCAGGTCGTCGAGGCGATCGCCAAGGCCGCCCATACCGGGAAGATCGGCGATGGCAAGATTTTCGTGCTCGACATCGAACGAGCAATGCGGATCCGCACCGGCGAAGTCGACGCCGAAGCGCTGTGAACAAAAAGCATAAGGAAACAGGACTATGAAGAGACCCCGCTACGTATGGGGACTGAGCGTGCTGCTGCCCGCTCTGTTGTTCGCGCTGCCGGCCTTCGCGGAAGACCCTCCGAAGATCGACACTGGCGACACCGCCTGGATGCTGAGCAGCACGGCGCTGGTGCTGCTGATGACCATCCCGGGTCTGGCACTTTTCTATGCCGGCATGGTTCGGAAGAAAAACGTACTTGCGACGATGATGCAGTCCTTCGTGATCTGCTGCCTTGTCACCATCACCTGGGTCGTTGCGGGCTACAGTATCGCCTTCACCACTGGCAATGAATACATGGGCGATTTCACCCGCATCATGCTCAACGGAATTGCCGACCACTTTGCGAAGGGAGTCGATTCTCCCTTCGTGCTGGCCTCCGGGATCAAGGGTGTCGCCGACTTGTCGACCACCATTCCCGAGACCGTGTATATGATGTTCCAGATGACGTTCGCGATCATCACCCCGGCGCTGATAACCGGTGCGTTCGCCGACCGGATGAAGTTCTCGGCGTTGTGCTTCTTCATCGTGCTGTGGTCTCTGTTCATCTATTCGCCGATCGCTCACTGGGTGTGGGCGCCATCGGGTTGGGCCGCGCAGAAGGGCGTGCTTGACTTCGCGGGCGGTACCGTGGTGCACATCAACGCTGGCATCGCTGGCCTCGTATGCGCGTTGGTTCTTGGCAAGCGCCTCGGCTACGGCAGCGACAACATGGCGCCGTACAACTTGTCCCTCGCGGTGATCGGTGCGTCGATGCTCTGGGTGGGCTGGTTCGGTTTCAATGCCGGATCGGCGACGGGTGCCAGCGGCCGAGCGGGTATGGCAATGACGGTGACGCAGGTTGCCACGGCGGCGGCGGCGCTGGGCTGGATGTTCGCGGAATGGATTGCCAAGGGCAAACCCTCGGTGCTTGGGGCGATCTCCGGCGCGGTTGCCGGACTGGTCGCCATCACGCCTGCATCAGGCTTCGTGCTTCCCGGTTCCGCCATCATCATCGGCGTTGCCGCCGGGGTGATCTGTTTCTGGACGGCAACCTATATGAAGCATATCTTTGGCTACGACGACAGTCTCGATTGTTTCGGCGTGCACGGGATCGGGGGCATCGTCGGCGCCTTGCTGACGGGCGTATTCGCGTACGCACCACTGTCAGCCACTGATACGTCGGATGGGACATCGGGCGGTCTGGACCAGCTTTGGCTGCAATGTCAGGGCGTCGCTGCTACTTTGATCTGGAGTGGCGTCGGGACACTCGTCATCCTGATGATCACAAAAGCGATATTCGGCCTGAGGGTCGGCCCGGAAGAGGAGCGGGAAGGTCTCGATATTGTGTTGCACGGCGAGCAGATTTTCTAACCGGCTGGTTGGGCGCCTTCCTCGGAGGGCGCCCTTTTTTGCGCGCCGTCGGTCGTGCAAATCCGCCGTCATTCACCAAGGGCGGCGCAAACAGCTTCACTTTCGGCGCGGATGCCGTGCTTACCTTCTAACTTTGCACTATGACCCAACGCAATGAGCCGAGGCGCCCCCTGCGTTCCGGCCCATCTTACACGGTGGTCAAATTACCAAAGGGATCAATCAGCAGGCTGCCAGATGCCGTGCGAACCAGCGTGGCGCCGGGATCAACGACGACCGTGGTGAATGGCGATTCAATGATTGCGGGGCCGCACAGGATTTCGCCTTCGGCCAATGTTTCGAAGCGCCGGATCGAGGTCGGCACCACTCCATGGCCGAGAAAGTAGGCCGGGCGCGTGGCGGCAGGATTGACCGCCCGCTCGCGGTGCTCGATCCGGCCATTCCCCGGTTCTCGCAGGCGGCAGGAGACCCGTGCCGACCAGCCGATGATTTCGATATCCGAGTCAGTGTCGCTGATCGCGAACAACTCCTCATGCAGGCGATGGAAGTCCTCCCGAAAACCTGCCACGTCGGCATCCGTATCGAACCGCTCGGCCCGAAGCGGCACCTCGATCTCCCACACCTGATGCCGATAACGCGCCTCGGCCGCGAATTCGATTTGATGGGCAATCGAGCCGACACCGGGTCCGGCCAAAAATTCCGAGCACTGGCCGAACAGACGAACGAGGACGTGGTTGACGGCGGAATGATCGAAACGACGCGTCGTGGCAAACAGCGCGGCGCGATATTGCGCGGTCAGATCGGACAACAGCGCGCCGGCCGCACTGAGTGCAGCCCCGGATTCCGGAATGATGACCTGCCGAGTGGCAAGCCGGCGACCGATCGCGCAACAATTCACCCCCGCCGCACCGCCGCCGCCGATCAACGCCGCGAGGCTCGGGTCAATGCCCTGTTTGACCGTTATATCGAGAATCGCCTGCACCATGTTTTCGGTGGCGATGCGCAGGATGGCGTCGGCTGCTTCCAGCAGGTCGATGCGCAACTGTTCCGCGATGCGACCGACCGCGGACGCCGCCGCGTCGCGATGCAGCAGCATGGAACCCCCCAGGAAGAAATTGGGATCGATATAGCCCAGCACCACACAGGCATCTGTCACAGTCGCTTCGGTGCCGCCTTGGCCATAGCAGGCCGGTCCCGGGACGGCGGCTGCGCTTTGCGGCCCGACATGCAGCATGCCGCCGCGATCGACCCACGCGATTGAACCTCCGCCGGCTCCGATGCTGCGAACATCGACCGACGGGAAACCGGTCATGTGTCCCTGATACGGTTCGCCGACCCACGTCTCCCGCGTCCAGGGCACGCGACCGTCGCGCACCAGGCTCACATCGTAGGTTGTGCCCCCAGTATCGGCGACCACCGCCGTCCCCGCGCCGGCGTCATCCAGGGCGAAGCGCCGGCCTGCGATCGGTGCCATCGAGGGGCCCGAATTGATCAGATGCACTGGCGCCTCGGCGGCATCGCCGGCATCGATCACGCCCCCTTGCGACGTAACGATCAGCAGCCGGCCGCTGAATCCCGCCTCCGTCAGCCGCGCGTCCAGATCGGCCATGTAGCGCGCCATTAGCGGCTTGAGCGAGGCGTCGATGCAAGTGGAGGACGCACGGCGATACTCACGCAACGACGGGTTCAGCCGGTGCGAAAGAGAAACCGGCACGCCGGGAAGATGCTCCGCCAGCAATTCGCCAATCCGGAGTTCGTGGACCGGATTGGCGATTGACCACAACAGGCACACCGCCACCGCATCGATCTTCTGCTCGCGCAACGTGTCGATTGTCTGCAACAGAACGGCCTCGTTCAGAGCCGTCAGGATCGCACCCTTGGCGTCAATGCGCTCCTCGACTTCGAACGTCAGCGATCGCGGCACATAAGGATCGGGAAAGCGCCGCCGAAAGTTGAATACGTCGGCCCGGCCACCTTCACGAATTACCAGGATGTCCGGATGACCTTGAGTCGTCAGGAACGCAGTACGTGCGGTGTTGCCCGTGACGATGGCATTGATCGCCCGCGTGGTTCCATGGATGAAGAGTTCGCAGCGGCCCAGCAGGCTGTCGCGCGAACATCCCCAGTCCGCCGCGGCCGCATCGATACTGTCAACCACCCCCCGTATCGGATCGCTCGGCGTCGTCGCCGCCTTGTACATCCACAGCTTGCCGCTGTCGTCTTCAACCAGAAGGTCAGTGAACGTTCCACCCGTGTCGACGGCAAATCGCATGTCATCAAATCCTGTGAATGAACGGCCGGCACCGAGCGGAATTTACGGACGGTAGGGGCCGCCACTGGCTCCGACTACCTCGGTCACGTCGTCGAGCGCCCGGGCAAATCGATCGAAGATATCGTCGACTTCCGCTTCGGTGGTAATCAGCGGCGGGGCAAACGCACAGGCATCACCCACCACCACATTCCGAAACAACAGCCCATATTCCTGCTCGGCGCGGTTCTTGACCATCGCCGCCACGGCGCCGGTCGGTTCGAAGTAGCGATGGGACGTCTTGTCGGCGACCAGTTCCACGGCCCCCATCAGCCCCACCGCCCGCGTCTCCCCGACCAGCGGATGCTCGGCAAAGCCATGAATCCGTTGCGCGAAACGTTGCGATACCTGCTGCACGTGCTCCAGGATATGTCGTTCCTCCAGCAATTCGAGCACGCGCACACCCACGGCACAGGCCACCGGATGACCCGAATAGGTGGCACCATGCGAGAAGAAGTTCCCGGTCTCGCCACTGCCCTTTTTGATGCCGCGATAGATTTCGTCCGATATCACGATCGCCGCCAGCGGCTGGTAGGAGGAGGTCAGCCCTTTGGCCAAGCTCATTGCGTCCGGCTTGATGCCCATCGTCTGGCACCCGAACATCTGGCCGGTGCGGCAGAAGCCGGTGATGACCTCGTCGGCGACGAACAGCACGTCGTATTTGGATAGCACCTCCTGGATGCGCCGGTAATATCCTGGTGGCGGAATGGTCACGCCGCTCGACCCCGCCACGGGTTCGGCGAAGAACGCCGCTACGGTATCAGGCCCCTCGCGCAGGATCATCTGTTCCAGATTGCCGGCAAGGCGTTCCGCGAACGCATCCTCGGTTTCGCCGGGCAAGGCATTGTGGTAATAGTTCGGATCGTCGGTGTGCAGAAATCCCGGCAGCGGCAGATCGAACAGCAGATGGTTCTTGGGGATGCCGGTCAGGCTGCCCGCCCCGAGCGTAGCGCCGTGGTAACCGTTCAGACGCGAAATGATCTTCTTCTTCGCCGGCCGCCCGATCGCGTTGTTGTAGTAGCGGATGAACTTCACCAGAAAATCGTTGGCCTCGGACCCGGAAAGACAGAAATAGATCTTCGCCTTCGGTATCGGAACGATGGCGGCCAGGCGTTCCGCTAGATCGATCGCTGGCATCACCGACTTGCCGGTGGTGGTATGATACCAGGGCAGCAGGCGAAGCTGCCGCACCGCGGCTTCGATCAGTTCGGTCTCGCTGAACCCCATCGAGGCGCACCACATGCCCGAAGCCGCCTCGATCAGCGGCTTGCCATTCTCATCAAACGTCCGGATACCCTGACCTCCGGTGATGACCGTCGGACCAATCCCGTCCTCGTCCTGCAGGCTGGCGTAGCCGTGCATCAAATGGCGCAAGTCACGTTGCGCGGCGGAATTCGTCAGCACTGGCATCACAGTCCCCTTGTCGCTGCTCTCTTTGCGGGGTCCATCCTAGCAACAGTTTGCGACAACGCCCCAGGCCAAATGTCGCCGCCCGCGGATAAATTCCGAATCGCGATGGCGCTGCCGACGAGCGGTATTTTTGTTACGTGCCGCCTTGATAATTTTGTTGAACTCCCATCAAATGACGCTCGCCGAGGGCGTCGGCGCCGACCGCCACTCGCTGTGGCCAACCAGGAGCGGGGACCATTGAGCAGCAGATTTAGGATGATGGTGGCTGTGCTTGCGATAGCCGTTGCAGCCTATACGGGTGTAGCGCCGGCGGCCGAAAAAAAAGATATCGTCGTCGGCTTCGCGACCGGACAGTCAGGCTTCATGCTGGCCTACGACCAAGGCGCGCAGCGATCGGCGATTCTCGCAATGGAAGCGATCAATGCCGCCGGCGGTATCGACGGGCGAAAGTTCAAGTGGGTCATATCCGATACCAAATCCGACCGAGTGCAAGGGGCCAAGGCCGGGCTCGACGTGGTTCGACAGGGCGCCGATCTGGTGATCGTTAGCTGCGACTATGATTTCGGCGCGCCCGCCGCGTTGGCCGCGCAGAATGCCAAGAAGATCAGTTTCTTTGAATGCGCCGAGGATGCCAAGGCCGGTATCGAAGGCGTCGGTCCGAATGCCTTTACCACATCCATCGCCGCTCCGGTGCAGGGTGCCACCATGGCCGAGTGGAGCGTGAAGAAGAAGAACTGGAAAAACGGCTACGTGCTGCTCGACGACAGCGTCGAATATAGCAAATCCGTCTGCGCCGGCTTCGACTGGATGTATCCCAAGGCGGGAGGAACGATCGTCGGCCGCGACACCTTCAAGAATGACGATCCCTCAATCGCGGCGCAGATCACTCGCCTGCGTAACGTCTCGCCGCAACCTGAAGTTATCATGCTTTGCACCTACACACCAGGGGGCGCCAGCGCGGTTCGTCAGATCCGAGCGGCCGGCATCAATACTCCGATCGCGAACGGCATGTCGATGGACGGGACCTACTGGACCGCAGCCGTTCCCGGCCTGTCCAATTTCTACGTGCCGGTGCAAGGGTCCACCTACGGCAACGACGCCGATCCCAAGGTCAATGACTTCATCAAGTCCTACAACGATCGGTGGAAGCAAGCGCCCCCCTCGGCCTACGCGCTGCCTGGCTGGGTCCTGATCGAGCTTTACGCGGAGGCGGTCAAGAAGGCAGGCAGCACTGATACCGCCAAGGTAACCGCGGAACTGGAGAAGCTGAAGGACTTCCCGACCCGTTTCGGTCCGCGTACCTACAGCAACAAGTTGCATATCCAGGACATCGCTCGTTACGAGATCATGGGTTTCACCGACGGCACACCGGCTCCGATCGAGTATTGGACGATTAGCGAGCCGGTTCCGATGGATGTATTGTTTCGGCGTTGAACGCAGTAGTCCGGACGCACAGCCGTTAGGGGCAGCAAAAACCCCTGAGCGGCTTGCCGTCTCCAGGCCGACCGGCAACACTGCCCTTCGGTCCAACGAAGGAGGCAACCGATGCTGCAAGCGCCGCCCGCCGTCCCCGGCATGAGGGAGGAAGACATCGACACCCCGGCGCTGGTGATCGACCTCGACGCCTTCGAATTCAACCTGGACACGATGGCCGCGCTGCTAGCCCCAACCGGGGTCAAACTTCGTGCCCACGCGAAGACCCACAAGTCACCCGTTATCGCGAAACTTCAGATCGCTCGCGGCGCGGTCGGTAACTGCGTGCAAAAGGTGGCCGAGGCGGAAATCCTCGCCTGGGGCGGCGTCCCCGACATCCTCGTCACCAACGAAATCATCGGTTCGGCCAAACTTGCTCGGCTTTGCGCACTCTCACGCATCGCCAAAGTCGGTGTCTGCGCCGACGATGCAGGCCAGGTGGCAGCGATCGAGGCCGCCGCCGCCGATGCCGGAATCCGCATGACGGTCCTGGTTGAGATCGATGTCGGGGCCAGCCGCTGCGGCGTCGCGCCAGGCCCCGAGGCCGTCGCGCTGGCGGCTCGCATTGCCGACTCGAAACATCTGATCTTCGGCGGGCTGCAGGCCTACCACGGCAGCGCGCAGCACAAGCGGACGCCCCCCGAACGTCGAGCCATGATCGCCGGCGCGGTCGATGCGTCGCGTCGCACGGTGGAACAACTGCGCCAGCGCGGACTCGAGTGCCCCATCGTCGGCGGCGCCGGCACCGGCACTTTCCAGATCGAGTCCCAGTCCGGTATCTACACCGAGATGCAGGCCGGTAGCTACATCTTCATGGACGCGGATTATGCGCGGAACCTTGACGAGTCGGGCGCTCAAGTAACGACTTTTCGGCATGCTCTCTTTGTCCTGGCTTCCGTCATGAGCGCGACACGGCCGGGGCTCGCCGTGGTTGACGCCGGACACAAGGCGGTGGCGGTGGACAGCGGGCTGCCCACGGTCTGGCGCAGGCCGGACATAGCTTACGTCAGCGCATCAGACGAGCACGGCAAGCTGGATGTCGCCAGCGAGACCGCCTCGCCTAAGGTCGGTGAGAAGCTTCGGCTGGTCCCGGGCCATTGTGATCCGACGGTCGACAAGTTCGATTGGTATGTCGGCGTCCGCGACGGCCGGGTGGAATCTCTCTGGCCCGTGGCTGCCCGAGGAGGCATGAGCTAGGCGGCATGAGCTAGGTCGCTCATTTGCCAAACGGGCGTCGCCGTTGGAATGTCGCCTGACCTGGACGGCGACTGGGAGGACCGGATGGACAATATGGCGGACGAGACGCGGCTGCCGACCGATGTGAATGCGCAACCCTTGGTGCAGGCGGCGACCGCGCTGCGGCCGATGCTCCGCGACTGTCATGAGCAGATCGAGCGCGAACAGCGCCTGCCGAAACCCTTGGTCGAGCAGTTGCACGCCGCCGGATTCTATCGAATGGTGATCCCGCGCGAGCTGGGCGGCCTGCAAGTCGATCCGCTGACTTTTCTGCGCACGGTGGAGGTACTGGCCGAGGGTTGCGGCTCCGTCGGCTGGAACATCGCCAACAACAGTATCGGCCAACTGGTCACGCTGGGACTTCCAGACGATGGCGTGCACGAGATCTATCCCGGCAAAGGCAGCAGCATCATCGCCGGCACGGCCGTGCAGGGGGGCGGGCAGGCGGTACCCGTCGAGGGTGGTTACCGTGTCACCGGACACTGGACCTTCGGCAGCGGCTGTCAGGAAAGCACCTGGATGCTGGCAAGCTTTCAGATCCTCGATGATGGCCAGCCGCGCCGTGGCCCGGACGGCGGCTCGCTCTACTGGCGGGGCGTCTTCCCCCGAGCCGAGGCGGAGATCGTCCCTGGTAGTTGGGAAGTTGCCGGGCTGCGCGGCACTGGCAGCTTCGACTGGACGGTCGAGAACGTTTTCCTGCCCGAGCGCCGGACCGCACCCCATGTCGGCATTCCAGTCGACAACCAGTGGCAACGCTGGCCCGGGATCACCTATGCGCTGCCGACACAGGCCTGGGTCGGGCCGCACCACTGCGCCGTCATCACCGGCATTGCCCGGGCGGGAATCGACGCTCTGATCCAGCTCGCCGGCGAGAAAACGCCGCGTGGCCGTAGCGGCATGTTGCGTGACAACCCCCAGGTGCAGGATGCCGTGGGCCGAGCCGATGCCATCCTGAACGCCGGGTGCACTTATCGTGGCGCGATGATTGCCGAGCTGTGGAATACGATCGCGGATGGCAAGGAGACAACACTGGAGCAGCGGTCGCGTTGCCGGCTGGCCTCCACCTACGCCGCCGACAGTGCGCGCGAGGCGATGGACCTGGCATACCGCCACGGCGGCAGCACGTCGTTCAAATACCAGAGCCGCCTGGCCGAATGCTGGCGTGACCTGCACGTTGTCGGTCAGACGGTAACGGTCGCACCCGAGTGGTATCCAATAGGCGGCCGCGCCTTGTTGGGAATGGATCCCGGCCCGCGCCTGCGCTAACGACGACTTGTGCCGGCCCGGCGTTCTTGGTGGTGCGCGCTTGACGGCTCTCCAATGAACCACCCATTAACAGTTTTGTAAGGCTGCCCGACTAGATTGCGGCGAAAGCAGAGGTTTTCGCCATGCCGGGGCACTTTGTTGCCAATCAATCGCCAGGGCGCCGAGCGGCCCTCAGCCGGGTTGTGAACCTGGATCGGGCCAAGGCGCAATGCACCGCGATCCGGCTCGCGGGCGGCGGCAATGCATGAGATGCTAGTCCGGCTCGGCTGCGCACTGTCCGCCACGCTCGGTCTGCTGCCGCGTGCAATCCGCCGGGCTGTTCACCATCCCGGCGTGGTGTTCGGCCTGCTCTGCATTTGCTGCGTGTGGGCCGGAGTGGGATATTCGCTGTCGGTTGAACGCCAAACGGCGCTCGACAACGCGTTTGACGACACCGGCAATTTCGCCCTTGCCTTCGAGGAGCAGATTGCCGGCATGGTTCGCGCAATCGACCAGACCCTGCTCTACGTTCGCGCCGACTACGTCCGCGCCCCGAGTCAATTCGACATCGCCCCCTGGTCGGAACGCGGCGAATTCCTGACCCATCCTGCCTTCCAGGTGTTGATCGGCGACAAGGATGGCTTTCTGCGCGTCAGCAGTCGGACGGACATCAAGAGTCCGGTCTACGTGGGCGACCGAGACTATTTTGTCGCCCAGGCAGCCGCCTCCGAGGACCACCTGTTCATTAGCAAACCCGTCATAGGCCGCCTGAGCAACAAGTGGTCCATCCAGTTCACCCGGCGCATCCTGGGTCCCGACGGCTCCTTCGCGGGCGTCGTGATCGTATCGTTCGATCCCTTCTATCTGTCACGCTTCTACGAGTCGTTGCGCCTAAGCAATGAAGGCGTCATGGTTCTGATCGGCGCTGATGGCGTCATCCGCGCCCGGGCGCCGCACGAAGGACAGACGATCGGCGTGTCCCTGGCCGATACGCCGCTTATGGCTCTGTTCGCCGGGCCAGCGAGCGGCAGGCTCAGCACGGTCAGCCTGATTGACGGAATCAGGCGCATCTACAGCTATCGGGCGGTGGACCGATATCCACTGGTGGTCGCGGTGGGTATGAGCGAGCATGATGCACTGGCCGCCTACGATGAGCACTGGCGCTCCTATCTGGCCGTGGCGAGTGTCACGAGCGTGTTGTTACTGGCGGTGATCGCGCTATTTGCGCGGCACCAGATCCGGCTCGATCGCGCGCGCGAAGCACTGCGTGCCAGCGAGGTGCGGTATGCCGACAAGTCGCGTCTGCTCGAGGTTACCCTCGACAACATGACGCAAGGCCTCGTGATGATGGATGCGGGGCTGACGCTGCAGGTCAGCAACCGGCGAGTTGCGGAGCTGCTGGACTTGCCGGAGGCCCTGCTGGCGACGCGGCCGACGTTTGCGGACTTCATGCGTCCCGCCTGGCAGCGCGGTGAATTCGGCCCTTGCACAGAACCATTCGATGCCTGGTTCGAGGGCTTTGTCCACGAGCACTCAGGGCTGGCTAATCTGATAGAGGAGTTTGTGCGCCCCAACGGAATGATCCTGGAAGTCTGCCGAAAGAGGCTGTCGGGTGGCGGCGTAGTCCTCACCTTTGCCGACATCACCGAGCGCAAGCAGCTTGACGAGGCGCTGCGGCGAAGCCGGGAGCGTCTCGCCTTGGCCACGGAATCCGCTCACATTGGAATCTGGGACTGGGACATCACGGCAAACAAGCTGGTCTGGGATGCTCGGATGTACCAGCTTTACGGCATCCGCGAGCAAGATTTCTCAGGCGTCTACGACGCTTGGCAAAGCGGGCTGCATCCGGATGACCGGGCCCGCGGAGATGCCGCGATCGCCGCCGCGATCGACGGTGTCAAGGACTTCAACATTGAGTTCAGGGTCATTTGGCCCAACGGTGAGGTGCACGACATCGAGGCTCATGCGCTGGTGCAGGGAACCGCCGCGGGGCGGGCCACGAGAATGATCGGCGTCAACTGGGACATCACCGAACGCAAACGCGCTAGCGAAACGATCCGGCTGCAGGCAGACGAATATGCAGCGATGCTGGCCACCACCTCCGATGGGTTCTGGCTCCTCGACCCGACCGGCAGCTTTCTCGCCGTGAACGATGCCTATTGCCGCATGGTCGGCCGCACGCGCGAAGAACTCATGGCGTTGAAAATTACCGACGTCGAGGCGGTCGAATCCGCCGAAGCGACACACCGTCACATGGCAACGATCATCGAGGCTGGTTTCGATCGCTTTGAGTCACAGCATCTGCGGAAGGACGGGAGTTCTGTCGACGTCGAGGGCAGCGTCTCGTTCTGGCGGGAAACGGGGCGGTTCCTGTGCTTCGCCAGGGACATAACGGAGCGGAAGCGAGCCGAGCAGGCGCTGACGGATTCGGAGGTCCGGCTGAAGACGGTGTTGGAGACCAACGTCGACGGAATCGCGATGGTCGACGTCGAGACGATGAAATTCTCGTTCGCCAACCGTGCGTTCTGCGGCTTGCTTGGCTACGATCTCGAAGAGGTTAAGACGATCCGCGTATTGGACATCCACCCGCCCGTGGTGCATCCCCAGATCACGAATAGCTTCGCGAGGGGCGCGGGCGGCCAGTCGACACTGCTTCCCAATCTGGCAACGAAGCGGAAGGACGGATCGATTGTTTTCGCCGATGTCAGCTCTTCGCCGATGACTCTCGACGGGCGGATCTACCTGGTGGGATGTTTCCACGACGTCACGGAACGTAAATTGGCGGAGGAACAGATCGCGCGGATGGCGCGCTACGATAGTCTCACTGGATTGTTGAATCGCCGCGTATTTGTTGAGGTGCTGGAACACACGATTGCTCAGGCGCGCCGGTGTGGCACAAGCTTCGCGGTCCTGTACCTTGATCTCGATCATTTCAAGGACATCAATGATACACTCGGCCATCCAGTCGGTGATGTCCTGCTTGAGATGGTGGCGGACCGGCTGCGGGCAAATGTTCGCAAACTGGACACGGTCGCGCGTTTCGGCGGCGATGAGTTTGCCATTATTTTGACCGATGTCGAGGACCCAGCCAACGCGGCGCTCGTCGCTGGCCGGCTTCTCGACGCTATCGCCGGACGAGCCGATTTCCAGCAAGACGTTGAACTGGTCGCGGCCGGTGTCGCTGGAAATATTGTGACCGCAATATCCGAGCCGATGCTGATACAGGCCAACCGAATTCATCCGAGCGTGAGCGTAGGGATCGCCGTGTTCGGGCCAGACTCACCGGACGCTGAGACGATGCTTTCCCGTGCGGACGTGGCGGTGTATCGGGCCAAGGCGGAACAACGGGGAACCTACCGCTTTTTCACGGATGGTATGGACGGCGAGATCCGCGCGCGGGTCAGGATGGGCACGGAACTTCGGGATGCCATTTCGTTAAAGCAGTTTTTCCTGATGTATCAACCCCAGGTCGATATCGCCGCGGGCCGAATCGCCGGGCTGGAGGCCCTGGTGCGCTGGCATCATCCCACGCTGGGCATCCTGGGGCCTGGCAGGTTCATCCCGGAGGCGGAGAGGAACGGCCTGATCGTGCCCTTAGGACGCTGGATCATTGGCGAGGCATGCCGGCAGGCCAGGCTATGGCTCGATGCAGGGATCGCGCCGCGCGTGGTGGCGGTCAATCTGTCGGGCACCCAATTTACGATGCCTCTCGAACTGGAGAAGGAAATCGCGGCGGCTGTGGCAGAAGCGGGAGTACCGCCAAGACGTCTCGAATTAGAATTGACCGAGAGTGTGCTGATGAAGGCGTCGCGCGACCACAACGACGTGCTGATGCGATTACGAAACAATGGGCATCGTATCGCGATCGACGACTTCGGCAGCGGCTATTCCTCGCTCGACTATCTGCGCAAATATCCGGTGGACCGGATCAAGATCGCGCAGACGTTCATCGCGGACATTGGTATCGAAGCTGGGAACGACGCGATCGTGAGGGCCGCTCTTGGGCTGGCGCGTGAACTCAACATCGAGGTGGTGGTGGAGGGTGTCGAGACGCTCGCCCAGCTCGATCTGTTGCGGAGTTGGGGCGCCCGCATCGTGCAGGGCTACTATTTCTCCAGGCCCCTGCCGGCTCCCGAGGTCACCGCATTGTTAGAAATCGGCATGATCACGCCGGAGCGTGTCGAACTGGTCGAAACAGCGGCCTGCTGACTCCGCTGCGTGGCGGTGGTTATGATCTCGTCAGGGGCGCATCGCCGCGATCGCGGCCTCGATGCCCACGACATTTTCCCGGGGTGCTACCGCGTCAGGTCGCTCGCAGCGAAGGAACTGACCACGGCCGGTCTTCAGGTTGGCCACCGGTTTGCCGTCCTCGACCATCGTTTCGCCGCGCGACAGAACAATATCCGGCCACGCCGAGACGGTCATCCCCTCATACGGCGTGTAGTCGGTTGCGTGATGCAGCATTGCCTGGCTGATGCGCACCGGGCGGTCAGTGTTCCAAATCACCAGATCGGCGTCGGCGCCGATGGCGATCGACCCCTTGCGGTGCGACAGACCATACAACCGAGCGACATTGGTCGCCGTCAGGGCCACGAACTGTTGCAATGTGATCCGGTTCTTCATCACCCCCTCGGACATCAGCAGAGGCAGCCGGGTCTCGACTCCCGGCACGCCATTGGGAATTTTCGAGAACGGAGCGTTGCGGCCATTGACGAATTTGCCCGCCGGCCCAGTCATGTTGAAAGGGGAATGATCCGATGAAACGATACTGAGTGTCCCGTTGGCGAGCGCGGTCCAGATCACGTCCTGTGTCGCCTTGTCCCGAGGCGGCGGCGAGCAGACACACGCGGCGCCCTCGCCATTGGGCGGATCGAGATCATCGGCCGTCAGGAACAGATATTGTGGGCAGGTCTCGGCATAGATGCGAAGGCCCCTCGACTGCGCCCGGCGGATTTCATCGATCGCCTCGCGGGTCGATACGTGAACGATCAGAAGCGGCACTTCGAGCAACTCGGAGAAGCTGATCGCGCGATGTGTCGCCTCGGCTTCACCGACCGGCGGGCGTGACACGCCATGAAATTTGGGCGCGGTTCGGCCGGTGCTCTCCAGCAGGTCGGTCAGCCAGGCGATGATATCGCTGTTCTCGGCGTGCAGCATGCTCATCGCCCGTTCCCGGCGAGCCAGCGAGAGAACTTCGACGATCTGGCGGTCGCTCAGCTTGAGCGGATCGTAGGTCATGTAGATCTTGAACGATGTATAGCCATCCGCGATCAAGGTCGGCAGTTCCTGACCCATCACCGTGGTCGTCGGATCGGAAATGATCAGGTGGAACGCGTAATCAACGTACGCCTTGCCATCGGACCGGGTGTGATAGTCCTGCACCGCGGCGCGCAGGCTCTGGCCCTTTTCCTGAAAGGCAAACGGGATGATCGTCGTGGTGCCGCCGCAGACCGCCGACAGGCTGCCGCTGGTGAAATCGTCGGCGAGTTCGGCGCCGAACAGCGGCGGCTGGCTGAGATGGATGTGGCCGTCGATGCCGCCCGGCAGCACCAGCCGGCCGCGCGCCGCTATTTCGGTCTCGCCCTTTGGCAGGTCATCCCCGAGCGCGGCGATGCGGCCACCCCGCACGCCGATATCACAGGTGAAGACGTCGGACGCCGTGCCGACGCGTCCTTCCCGAATCACCAGATCATACGCTGCCGCCATGCCCACTCTCCGCTCGGACGCCTACGACGTAGCAATGCCCCAGCCGCTGGGCAACATCAACGGCGCAGCCAAGATTCCGTGTCCCGGCGCGGCGGTCCTAGTTGAGGAACTGGCTCGCATTGTCCTTTGTAACCACGTCAAGTCCGACATAGTTGATCACCGGAACCTTCTGCCCCTTCTTGAGCGCCAGCAGCATATCCATGGCTTTCTCCCCCATCTCGTAAGGGCGCTGGCCAACGAGGACCTGCGCATAACCATCGCGGAGCAACTCGACCTCGACGCGCAACGTGTCTGGCATCACCAGGGTCAGCTTGTGACTGTCATACTCCTTGCGGTGCGCGTTGACAAAACTCCGATACGCTTCCGGTGCGAATAACGCCCACCCGCCGACCGGAACGACCGCATCGGCATTCGGATTGGCCGCGTACATGTCCGACAGTTGCTGGTTGGCAAGAGCGGAATCGTCGTTGCAGAATGCTGGCGAACCCGGCGCCAGCTTCCAGCCCGCCCCTTGCAGCACGCCATTCAGCCCTGCCAGCCGCTGGTTCAGATTCTCCGCCGCCGGTCCCCCGGACTGGGTTATGTACATGCCTGGCTGAGCATGCAGCTTGATCAGTTGGCGGCCGAGTTCCGCGCCCATCGCCTTGTTGTCGGTCCCGACATAGGCTTGCCGTGCCGAATTCGGGCTGTCGGCGTCGAAGGTGATGACGGCGATACCGGCGTCACGGGCCTGCTTGATGACGCCGACCGCGGCCTCGGCGTCGGAAACCGAGATCGCCAGGCCGTCAACGCCCTGCGTGATCAGGTCCTGGATGATCTGCACCTGCGACGCGGGTTCATGTTCGATCGGGCCGGTGTAGATACACTCGACATTGCCCAGTGCCTTGGCCCGGGCCATGCAGCCATTTCGCGACAGGTCGAAATAGGGATTGTTCATTGCTTTGGGAACAACAGCGAACTGTAACTTCTTATCGGCGGCGGACGCGCCTCCGCCGGCGATCGCGAGCGCGGCGGCGGACAGTAACAGCAGTCGGGTCAGGCGCATGGATATTCTCCTCCCTTGGTGGCTTTGTTATTTCTCCTGGCGGACGCGAAGTTTGTCGACCAGGACTGCGAGAATGATGATCAGGCCGATCAGCGCGTCCTGCCAGTAGGCGTCCACGCGGCCGAGCACGAGACTGTTGCGGATGACTTCTATCAGGGCGGCTCCGATGATGGCGCCGATCGGTCCGCCGCTGCCGCCGGCAAGATTGGCGCCGCCGATGACGGTCGCCGCGATGACGCGCAGTTCGTAGCCGCTGGCCAGGTTTGCCGGCGCCGAACCGAGCCAGCCTGCCAGCAAGATCCCGGCCGCGCCCGCCGCGAGGCTGCACAGCATATAGGCGCTGACCTTGATCCGGTTGACGCGAACCCCGGTGCGCATCGCCGCCGGCTCGCTGCCTCCGACGGCAAACAGATGCCGGCCCCAGACGCTGTGATGCAGCGCCAGTCCGAGGGCGGCAGCGGCCGCCAGGACGTAGACGACCTGCACCGGCACACCGCCGAGGCTGCCATTCGTTACGGCAAAAAAGGTCTGCACATCCGGGCCGGAGGGCGCCTGGCCGCGGCCCTGGGTGATGACGTAGGTCAGGCCACGACAGATCGACAACATGCCCAGTGTGGTGACAAATGGAGATACGTCCACCAGCGCGATCAGCAGCCCGTTGATCAGCCCGATCGCAGCCGCAACGATCAGTCCGGCCACCACCGGGACGACGACGGTCGCATAGGGCACCGCGGCAAGCGGGGAGTTCGCAACACCGCGCATCACGATCATCGAGCAGACCGCAACCAGCGCGCAAACCGAACCAACCGACAGGTCGATGCCCCCGGTGATGATGACCACCGTCATGCCCAGCGACATCAGCGCGATATAGCTGAAGTTGCGTGAAATGTTCAGCAGGTTTCCGGCCGTGGTGAAATTGCCTGAGAACACCGCCGCCAGGCCGCAGATGATGATGAAGGCCAGCGTCATGTAGGCGGTCTGTCCGCCGAGGAAGCCGCGTCGGTGCCACGCCAATCGCCTGACGTTGGTGAACTCGGACGCGGCCACCGCCATCGTCAGCCCGCCTCGATCGCGCCGGTGATCAGACCGGTGACCTCTTCCGGGCTGGTGCGGCCGACCGACTTGTCGGCGACCTTGCGGCCCCGTCGCAGCACGGCGATGCGGTCGCACACGGTGAAAACATCCGGCATGCGATGACTGATCAGAATGACCGCCGACCCGCCATCGCGCAACCTCCGGATAAGATCGAGCACCTCGGCGACCTGCCGCACCGAGATCGCCGCCGTCGGCTCATCCATCAGCACCAGCTTTGCCTTCGCCAGCCTGGTGCGCGCGATCGCCACTGCCTGACGCTGGCCACCCGACATCTGCTTGACCATGCCATCCGAACGCGTCTCGCTCTTCAACTCCCGGAACAGCTCCGTCGCTCGACGGTTCATCGTGCGGTGGTCGAGGAAACGCAGTGGACCGATCCGCCGCGTCATTTCGCGACCAAGGAATATGTTGGCTGCCGCCGTCAGGTTTTCCGCGATCGCCAGGTCCTGATACATGACCTCGATGCCGGCATCGCGCGCCGCGGCGGGCCGCTCGAACGACACCGCCACGCCATCGAGCACGATCTGTCCATCGGTCGGCGGGAAGTTGCCGGCGATGATCTTGGTCAGGGTCGACTTGCCGGCGCCGTTATCACCCATCAGACCGAGCACCTCGGCCGGTCTGATATCAAGGTCGACGCCGTCCAGTGCACGCACCGCGCCGAAGGACTTGGTGATTCCGCGCAGGGACAGCAGCATTGCCACCGACGCAACAGTGGGCGAGGCGGTCTGGTTATCGATGATCATCCTCCCCAAGGTTTGATCTGACCGGTTGTTTCCTAGTATCCGATCGCAGAGAAGCGTGAGTTGCAATGCGACCGCGCTTTGCCGCGTGAATCGGCTACTTCGAACCATAAGCGACGTATCGCGCTTCACTGATGCGCGATGCTAGCGTGTTTATGCCCGGAACCACGGAGCGTGCCTAGCGCCCACCGTCTGTCATGCTCGTCAGCCGATATGGGGCCGGTTAAGCTCGATCTCTCAACGCGAAGGACGACTGTGTGCCGATGAAGATCGCCACCTTCAATGTGAACGGCGTGAACGGCCGGCTACAGGTCCTGCTGCGCTGGCTGGAAGAAGCCCGGCCCGATGTGGTTTGTCTGCAGGAGTTGAAGGCGCCGCAGGAGAAGTTTCCCGACGCCGCGATCCGGAAGGCCGGCTACGGCGCGGTCTGGCAGGGGCAGAAAAGCTGGAACGGGGTCGCGATTCTGGCCCGCGACCGGCAGCCCGTCGAGACCCGCCGCGGCTTGCCGGGCGACGAAGACGATACGCACAGCCGCTACATCGAGGCCGCCGTGAACGGTGTGTTGATCGGCTGTCTGTATCTGCCGAACGGCAATCCCGCGCCGGGACCCAAATTCGACTACAAGCTGCGCTGGTTCGAGCGGCTGACCGCTCACGCCGCCGACCTGCTCGGCAGCGGCGCCGATGTCGCGCTGGCGGGGGATTATAACGTGATGCCGACCGACCTCGACGTCTACAAGCCCGAACGCTGGGTGGATGACGCCCTGTTTCGGCCAGAGGTGCGCGAGGCCTTCCGCGGCCTGGTGGCTCAGGGGTGGACCGACTCCGTGCGCGCCCTGCATCCAGCGGAGCGCATCTACACCTTCTGGGACTACTTCCGGAACGCCTATGGCCGGGACGCCGGGCTGCGCATCGATCACCTGCTGCTAAGCCCGTCGCTCGCGGGTCGGCTCGAGGCCGCCGGTGTCGACCGGCAGGTGCGAGGCTGGGAGAAAGCCAGTGACCACGCCCCCACCTGGATCGAGCTGAACGATGCGGCGCCTCGCGCCGGGGTCCGCCACGTGACAAGGCCGCGTGCATGAGCGCTGACCTGTTCGATCTGGACCGCTTTGTCGCCGCCCAGGCGCCCGTCTTCGAGACCGTGCTGGAGGAACTGAAAGCCGGGCGGAAGAGCACGCACTGGATGTGGTTCGTGTTTCCCCAGCTTCGCGGGCTCGGCCGGTCCCCAACGGCGCGGTTCTTCGGGATCGGCTCGCTCGCCGAGGCGCGGGCCTATCAGGCACATCCGCTGCTGGGTCCGCGTCTGGTCGTTTGCACTGAAACGGTCCTCGGGATACCAGGCGGTTCGTTGCACGGGATCTTTGGCTCGCCTGACGACTTGAAGTTTCAATCGTGCATGACGTTGTTCGAAGCCGCCGCGCCGTCCGGCGACAGCGTGTTCGCCCGGGCGCTCGAGCACTGGTGCGGGGGCGCGCGGGACGCCGGGACGCTGCGGCTGCTCGCCTCGCCGGAGGCTGATTAGCGGGCCGATCCGGCGAGCGGGAACCTGGCTCACTGTCGCGCCATCGCGAGGCGGATCGCGTCCTCGGGCGATACGAGGTGGTCCGAGTTCTCAGCGGCATCCGCGATCGCGAGTTGCACACCCTTCACCAGACCGTTGAAGGCGTTGCCGCGCGAGCCGTAATCCGGAGAGACGGGCGCGCCGCTGTCTTCGCCGACGTCGCAGCCATCATCCGCTGAGAAAACCATGGACTGCGTCATTGGAACGGCACCTTCGCCAACCTTCGTGCCGTCAACATAAAGCGTCACAATGCCACCCTTGCCCAGCCCACCGCCGGCGTAGGCGAACTCCATGCGCACCTGATGTCGACCGGCCGGCAGCGGGTTGGCGGCTTCAACGTAGTAATGATTCACGCCGGCGACGTTATAACAGTATTTGAGCTTGCCGGCTTTCGCGTACAGGCTCCAGCCGCCGATATTCGCACCTTGTGCAACGATCACCCCCTCCGCGCCGGAAGCTGGCACTTCAATCTCGGCGGTAATCGCGTGCGATTTGTTTTTGATATTCAGGACGCAGTTCTCCGACAAGCGCCCCATGCCGCCAAACAGCAACTGGGTGTTGCCTTTGATCAGGACTGGCCGGCCGGCGGTATCGGGGTTCATCTTCTCGATTACCCGATCGTCGATCGGCAGCACATTGTAACGTGTCGCCTCGATCAGCCACAGGCGCTGCAGTTGGTGCAGCTTGTCCGGCATTTCCTTCGACAGGTCATGCGCCTGGCTCCAGTCCTTTGTGGTGTCGTAGAGTTCCCAGACGTCGTCGTCGAGCGGCACCGTCTTCCGGCCGACCAGCACCCAGGGCGTCCCGTGCTTCGTTACGGCGGTCCAGCCCTTATGGTAGATGCCGCGGTTGCCGAACATTTCGAAGTACTGCGTCTCGTGCCGCTCCGCCGCGCTCGCGTCGTTGAACGAGTAAAGCATGCTGACGCCTTCGATTGGGCGCTGATGGACACCGTTGACCGACACCGGCTCGGGCAGTCCGGCAGCCTCCAGGATCGTCGGCGCTATGTCGATCACATGATGAAACTGCGAACGAATTTCGCCTTTCGCCTTGATGCCGTTCGGCCAGTGCACGATCGCGCCGTTGCGGGTTCCGCCCCAGTGCGACGCAACCTGCTTGGTCCATTGATAGGGCGTGTTCATCGCGTGTGCCCAGCCGACTGCGTAATGATTGTACAACTCCGGGCCGCCCAGCTTGTCTAACCGCTCCATCAGGAATTCCGGCGTTTCCAGCGCCGCCAGACCGTTGAAGTTGGCCATTTCGTTGTACGCGCCGTTGAGCGTTCCCTCAGCCGAGGCGCCGTTGTCGCCAATGATGTAGAAGACCAGCGTATCGTCGAGGATGTCGAGCTTCTTCAAACCATCGAGCAGGCGTCCGACATGGTGGTCGGTATACTCCATGAAGCCGGCGTAGACTTCCATCTGGCGGCGGAGTACGGGTTTCAGTGCTTCCGGCATTTCGTCCCATGCCGGGATTTCCGCGTGGCGGACAGTCAGTTTCGTATCTTCCGGAACAACGCCGAGTGCCTTCTGACGGACGATGGTTTCCTCGCGCAACTTGTCCCAGCCCTGGTCGAACTTACCCTTGTACTTGTCGGCCCACGCCTTGGGCACGTGGTGAGGCGCATGGGTCGCGCCCGGCGCGAAGTAGGCGAAGAACGGCTTGTCGGGTGCCAGGGCTCTCTGTTGCGAGATCCAGGCCATCGCCTTGTCGGTCATGTCCTCCATGAAGTGGTACCCCTCATCGGGCGTCTTCTTGGGTTCGACTGCGTTGGTGCCCTCATACAGCGTTGGATACCATTGGTTGGCTTCGCCGCCGATGAAGCCGTAGAAATACTCGAAGCCGCCGCCGCCTGTCGGCCAGGCGTCGAACGGCCCCACCGGGCTGGTTTCCCACACCGGAACTTCGTGGCACTTGCCGAATTGCGCCGTGGAGTAGCCGTTAAGCTTCAACGTCCGCGCCAGGGGCGAAATGGTGTTGGGCAATACGGAGCTGTATCCTGGCGCCCCGGTGGCGATTTCGGTGATGCCGCCCATGCCCGCGGAATGGTGGTTGCGGCCGGTCAGCATGGCCTGGCGGGTCGGCGAGCACAGCGCGGTGGTGTGAAAACGATTATACTTCAAACCACCCGCCGCCAGATTTTCCGCGCTCGGCGTCTGACACGGACCACCGAACGCGCTGGACGAGCCGAACCCGGCGTCATCGATCAGGACGATCAAGACGTTGGGCGCACCCTTTGGCGGGCGCAACTGCTCGATCGGCGGGAATTTGCTGTCCGGATCCTTGGCGTCATATGTTACCAGGCCCGACCGTTCCGGTGTGGGGATGGGAAGGTGGGACCGGTTCTTCTTGTCGTCGTGGCCCATGGTCTTGTCTCCCCCTGTGTGCGCGCTCTCCTTACAGAAGAGCGGCGCCAGTGCAAACCGTGTTTCTGTTACGTGTGGTTGGATCGAAACGACCTGACCTCCGGCAACCGGGCCAGCCCCTGGGAAACATTAGTGCGGCGTCCCCGTCCACGCCTGCGTCACCGCGCCAGTTCCAGCATACTCGTACAGCGCACCCAGAACCCCGGTGTGGTCCACTGCGACAGCGGCGGCGAAGGTGCCGTCCGCGCTTACCTTCGCCTGCACCCAGCCACTGTCGGATGCCGCCGGCGCGCCGTTGGTATGCCAGTCCAGCCACACCGACTGGGTGGGGTCGGTTTCCGCACCGGTGATCGTCCGCAGTCCAGCCGCCAGGGACGCCGGCTGATTGACAGTGACGGCATTCAGGACCGGGCCTCCAGATTGGGCGTCCGTCCCTGTTCCCGCGCCGGTCGTGGATGATCCCGATCCAACGATGAATACCATCGTTTGCGCCCCGCCACTGTATTCCTGCAGGCTGGCCCCAGATATCGTCGTGCCGTCGATCGCCGCGCCGTCCACATAAAGGTTGCGGTCAGTCGCGGCGGTACCGCCGCTGGCGTCATTCAGGAAGTCGACCGATACGCTGTGGCGGCCAACCTGGAATGACCCTGCCACGTTGAACGCCTGATCCTGCCGAGCCGCGTGGGATGCCGTGGCGGTCTGGGTCCCGCCAATCTGTTGACCGTCCACCGTGATGGTGAATTGCGCGTTCCCCTTCCAGGCATCCTCGGAGACCTTCAGCGTCAAGGTGTGGGTGGCCCCGGTCGAAGAGCCTGACCCGCTTCCGGCGGCATCCGGACCTGTCCCCGTGGCGATGCCGGAGCCAGCACCAAAGTCATTGCTCCAGGCCGCGGCTTCCAATGGCTTGGAGCCGTTGGTCCAGTTGAGGTTGGCATTGGACATGTTGGCGTCCCAGATGCCGATATCCTGAATCTTCACGCCCTGGGCCGTGGCCTGCTGCAGGGCGCCCGAAAGCCAGTTCACAAAGGCGGGGTCGTCACTCGGACCATACGCACCCGCGGTAGAGCCTGCGCCGGTCTCGCACAACTCCAGCGGCTTGCCCGTCTGCTTGGCGAAGTCGATCGCCTTCTGCATGCTCCAGCCGGAGCCACCGTTGTCGTTCTGCCACCAGTTCTGGCGGTTGGTTGATGACGTCCCTCCATAGATGGAACTGTAGATGTCGATCCCTTCGATATCGACATACTGGTTGCCGGGGTAGAGCGTCTTGATGTCGACCGGCGACCACTCCGACGTTGACGGGTTCCATACGGTTTGGGCGGTAATCCCGTCTGCCTGGCCCTCGCTGTGCACAAGGTTGGCCACGTGCTGCCACGCCGTAACGAAATCAGCATCGGCTGTTTTGCTGGTGCTGTTGCCGGGCGACCACGGCATCCAGTTGCCGTTGAATTCATAATCCAGGCGAAACTGAACTGTACCTGTAGCCGGCCTTCGCCCACGCGTCGATGACACCCTTGTAGTTAGCATCGTACTTGCCAGCAATGATGGCTTTGTAGAAATTGTCCACATTGCCCCAGCCGCCCGCGTTCGAGGCGAGGGGAAGGCCGACCACCGGGATCGTACCGGAGGTCGGGCCGACATAATATGCCCCTGTCAGTGACCATGACCACGCACTCCAGCCGGCATTGGCTGCCCACTTTGAAGGATCCTGGCCGAAGTCGGTGTAGCCTGTGTAGTAAGTGGGGCGGGTGCCCATGATCTTCACGTAGGTGTCGTAGTCATTCTTGAACGCCGCCATCGCCTTGGGATCGTTTCCATTCGGATTGTCCGGCGCATAGAAGCCCAGCGAGAATGCGGTGTCGGCCGACAGGCCAAGGCTGGCCGACGCCAGGGCAGGCGCGCGCAGGACGTTGACCGCCAGCGTTTCCGACGCCGCCAGCCCGCTGGTGTCGGTGGCGGTGATCTTGATGGCCAGGGTCTGCGGGTATGCGGGTGCCGTGCCGCTGATCGTGCCAGTCGCCGGGTCACAGATGAGGCCCGCCGGCAACGCGGCTCCCGAGGACAGAACGGCCGAGTATGTCAGCGCCTGTCCCTGCGGGTCAGTAAAGCTGTTGGCGGCCAGTGCCATGGAAACCGCGCCGCCCTCGATCCAGGTCTGGGCGGCTGTCTGCTGGGCCAGCAAGGGCGCCGCGGCGATGTTGGCCAGGAAAGTCTCGGTCGCGAACAGACCGTACGTGTCGGTCGCCTTCACTTGGATGCTGAACGTTCCGGCGCTGCCAGGTGCCGTGCCGCTGAAGCTCCGGTTTGCGGCGTTGAAAACCAGCCAGCTCGGCAGCGCCTGGCCGTCGGCTAGCGAAGCGGAGTAGGTCAACGCTTGGCCCTGCGGGTCGGTGATTGTACCGGCGGGCAACCCCAGCGAAAATGCCTTGCCCTCCACCCAGGCCTGCCGGGGGGTCTGCAATGAGACCACAGGCGCGCCGGCAATGTTGACTGTGAAAGTCTCCATCGCCGCCAGCCCGCTGGTGTCGGTAGCGGTCACCCGAAGGCTCAAGGCCTGCTTCAGGAGGGGGGCGGTGCCGCTGAACGTCCTCGTGGCCGCGTCGAATGTCAGCCAGGACGGCAACGCCAGCCCGTTGGCAAGCGACGCGGTATAGCTGAGCGCCTGGCCCTGAGGATCGTTGAACACGTTCGATGGCAGCGCGAACGACGCCGCCTTTCCACCCAGCCATGTCTGCGCGGCCGTTTGCGCCTTCAGCACCGGCGCACCTACGACAGCGAGCGAAAACGTCTCGGCGGCTGACAGCCCGCTGGCATCGGTGGCGGTCACCTTGAGGGCGACTGTCTGTGCGGCCCCCGGGGCGGTGCCGCTGAACGTCCGCGTTGCTGCGTTGAAGGTCAGCCATGACGGCAAGGCAAGCCCGCTGGCAAGCGACGCGGTGTAGCGCAACGCCTGGCCCTGCGGATCGTTGAACACGTTCGATGGCAGCACGAACGAGGCCAACTTTCCGCCGAGCCATGTCTGAGCGGCCGTTTGCGCCGTCACCACCGGCGCACCGATGACGGCGAGCGAAAACGTCTCTGCCGCTGACAGCCCGCTGGCGTCGGTGGCGGTAACTTTCAGGTTGAGTGTCTGTGCGACGCCCGGGGCGGTGCCGCTGAACGTCCTGGTGGCTGCGTTGAAAATCAGCCAGGACGGCAAGGCAAGCCCGCTGGAAAGCGACGCGGTGTAGCTCAACGCCCGGCCCTGTGGATCGTTGAACACGTTCGATGGCAGCGCGAACGAAGCCGCCTTTCCGCCCAGCCATGTCTGGGCGGCCGTTTGCGCGGTCAGCACCGGCGCGGACGGGGTAACGGGGCTTTTTGCCATCACGGGTGACCCCCGATGGCCGTTATCCGAGTTGGAGACAGCGTCGCTGACCGAGCAGCGTTGTGTGCCCGCCCGGGTGTTAAGGACGATATTGTCATGATTTTCCGCGCCCAATGGGACATGACGGAATTTTTTCGTCAGTGCCATTGTGCACCCGACTTGGTTAAGAAATGGCAAAGTGGCACAACAAAACCGCGAGCCTGCCGGCCGGGAATCGTTCCGCTTTGCTACAGCGTAAGGTCGCCCGACTCGCCCCCTTCCGGTGACCATTTTCATCGCGGTGTCCAGGGTCAGGGCTTCTCGGTCTCGCACCACACCCCTGCGCCGAGGCACCCGAGGAACGCGCGCCTTGGCACCATTCACCGATGCCAGCTATGGAACAGCCCCACGGGCTGCGAATGGCCAAACCCCTGCCCGCTGCCACCGACACCGAGGTTATGACCCCAATGAGCACCATCGACCGAAGCCCGCCCGCCGGCTTGGTGGAGTAGCACCGCCGGTGCTGCCTGCCAGCCGCCTGGCCAATGATGTGCTGCAGCTTCGGAGCACCATCCGCATCGGCATCACCGGTCTGGCGCGGGCCGGGAAGACCGCTCTGCTCACCTCGCTCGCCGCCAACATGCTTGCCCTGTCGGCCGGTCGGCCAGCCCTTCCGGCAGTCTCGGACCGGCTGCGTGGCCGCAAGCTGAAAGTGTCGATCGCGCCGGCGGCGGCGTCCGACATCCCGCGGTTCGACGTCGCGTCTCACCTGGCGGCGCTGGCCGCCGACCCGCCTCGGTGGCCGGAACGGACCATGGCGGTATCGATGCTGGCGCTCGACGTCGATGTGCCGCGAGAGGGGCTGCTCGCGGCCCTCGGACCACAGCGCCGGCGGCTGGAATTCCTCGACTACCCGGGCGAGTGGCTGCTCGATCTGCCGCTGCTCTCCCAGGATTTTTCGCGGTGGTCCGAGGCGACCCTCCGCCGGCTCGAGACGCTGGAGAGCACCGGGATCACCCGCGAGTTCATGGCCTTTGTCCGCGGACTTCCGGCAGGGGCGGCAGCCGACGAGGCGCTGATGCTCGCGGGTCATCGGCTATACACCAGTCTGCTCAGACGCCTGCGGGATGAGGCCGGGCTGGCGTTCCTGCAGCCCGGGCGTTTCCTCATGCCGCCACCCGGCGTGGCCCCGCCCTGGACCGAGTTCTTCCCGCTGCCAGGACGCAGCCCGCTCGCCACCCTGATGCAGACGCGTTTCAATGCCTATGTTGACGCGGTGCGGCGCGATCTCATGTCACCCCTGTTCGGCGATCTCGATGGCCTGGTGGTTCTGACCGACTTGCTGTCGGCCTTGAACCAGGGCCAAGCCGCGTTCACCGACGCCCAGTTGGCGCTGACTGCCGCGGCCGACGCATTGCGCTGGGATCGCTCCTGGACCGATTGGCTGGCCGCGTTCGCCCGCTTCGAGCTGCCCCCCAGGTTCATCGGGCGCGTCGCCTTCGCCGCCACAAAAGCCGACCACATCGCGGCGCGGCAGCGGGCAAACCTGGCCGCGCTGATGCGGCGTGCCACCCGGACACCGGATGCCGGCGCCACCTCCGCGGTGTTTGCCATTGCCTCGGTCCGCTGCACCGAGGACGTGGTGGAGACACTGGCCGGCCGACCGGTGTCCGCCGTCCGCGGGCGCATCATCGGCGAGCCGCGGCCCGCGCGCTTCTACCCCGGCGAGGTTCCGGACGGACTTCCCGACGACGCGTTCTGGCAGCACCGTTTCCTTGCGTTGCCCGATTTCGAGCCGATGCGGCTGCCCGAGAACGGGCGTGGCGGCATTCCTCAACTAGGCCTGGACAGCTTGATCGCCTTTCTGCTGATGGATGTTCTGTGATGGACACTGCACCTGTGGACACTGCGCCGGAGCCATTCCTTCGGCTTGAGGCCGAGGTCGCCCCCAGGTTGGAGGCGATGCCCCTGGTTCTGCCAACCGCCGAACCGATGCGCTGGCGGCGGTCGCCCGCGCTCGCCGGGACACTGCTTCTCGCGCTCGGCTTTCCCGTGCTTTGGGCTGCTTCACTCGCCAGCACGCTGTTCGACCGCTGGGGCAGTTTAGGCTGGCTCGGCCTTCTGCTCCCTGTCGTCGGGCTGAGCTTGATCGGCGTAAGTATCGGCCGGGAGCTGCGGGGACTGGCGGCGCTGCGCCGGGTCGATCAGCTCCGCGCGGAATTTGCCAGCGGCGAGGCCGACCGGATCGACAAGGCGGCGCGGCGTTGGCTCGAAATCGTGCCGCAGCATGCCGGGATCTTGCCGGCGGTGACCTCGGCCGGAAGCCCCGAGGCGGTGCTCGCCCTGTTGCGTGCCGGACCACTGCTCGCCCTGCGCGAGGCCTCGAATGTCCTCGGTCGAACCGCTGCGCTGCAGAGTGTCGCGATAGTCGCGGCGATGCCTTCGCCGCCTCTGGATACGCTCGCCGTCGGTTGGTGCGGGGTGCGGCTCATACGGCAAGTGGCGGCCTTGCACGGCATGCGGCCGGGGATCATGGGAACGCTCGCCCTGTTGCAGAAGACCGCGCTGGCCGCGGCGACCGTGGCGGCAACCGAAATGGCCGTGAACGCAGCGACGCACGCTGTCATCGCCCATCCCCTGCTGCGGCACCTGGCCGGCGATGTGGCTGGCGCCGGGGTATCGGCGCGGCGCATGATCGTTCTGGCGCGTTCAGCCGCCGCGGCTTGCTCGCCGCTGTCGTGAGGACGACGGGTCAAAGTGAGCGCGTCGTCCCCATGGTGCCACGGGCTGTCCCAGGCGCTTAATTCAAGTTATCGCGTATCTCGGGTCGTCGCCCGCATCCCCCGGCGAGATTTCCCACATCCGGCTGCTCCTGCCAGCAAAAGGCCAGTGCACCAGACGCGTCACCCGTTCCGGGCGCCGGCGCATCGAATTGTTCCATCGTGGCAAACGGTGGAGGGTTCAGGGAGACCGGTGATCCTTGCGGAACTGGTCCCCGGGCTTGCGCCGCGTGCACCAGGAGTGCCGCCGCGAGTGCACCTAATAAATCGTGAAGCCACATTTTGTTTGCTTTCGAGGAGGCTACGCCTTGGCTCGGCAACCGACGGCCAGACGTCGCGTGTTGAGCATTCCCTGACCGTCCGCCTGCTCCGGGAGCACGGACAATCGATGCGGAAGCGTTTATTTTCCAACTATGACAAATTGCCAAACCGCAAGCTGTGACAGCGGTCACAGGTCCGCATGCCGAACGCTTTGATCTGGGTCTCGGGGCGACCTCACCACGTCCCGCGGGCGGCCGAGCGGGAAGCTGAACGAGGGGTGATCGGACAGCAAATGAGCTCTTGAACTCCCTACCGAAACTCCCGTAACGTTCCGCGTATGGCAACGCGCGATGCGGCGCGGCATCCCTTATCGGGGCAACACCGCCGCTGCCTCGCATGGCACCGAAGCCAGGTCGACTCGCAAGGGTCCCCTGGCTTTTTCGTTTGATCTGGGCGAGACGCTGTCATCACCGTCCGTCGGCTAGCGGCGCTCGAACAACCGAGCTATCAGGGAAAGGGAAGCAATGAATCTCGATCGCCGTTCCGTGCTGCAGGCAGGCGCGTTGGGCGCGGCCACGCTCGCCACACCTTACTTCTTTCATCGCAACGCGGCGGCGGCGGAGGCATTGCGCGTCGGCGTGCTGTTCTCGCTGACCGGCGGACTCTCGATCATCGAGAAGTCGCTGTCGGATGCCACCATGATGGCAATCACCGAGATCAACGCCAGTGGCGGGGTCATGGGCCGTCCTGTCGAAGCGGTGCTCGAGGACGGTGCGTCGGATCCAAAGACTTATAACGAGAAAGCTTCGAAGCTCGTCATCGGCGACAAACTTTCCACCGTATTCGGATCGTACACCTCGGCCAGCCGCAAGGCCGTCCTGCCGGTGTTCGAGAAGCACGACGCCATGTATTTCTATCCCACCTATTACGAAGGCTTCGAGTGCTCGCGCAACGTCGTCTATACCGGTGCGGTGCCGAACCAGCAGCTTTCCAACTTCATTCCCTGGATCGTCAAGAACCTTGGCAAGAAGAAGTTCTTCATCGTCGGATCGAATTACATCTATCCGCGTGAAATGGCCAAGGTCTGCAAGATCCTGATGAAGCAGAACGGGGTCGAGTTCGTCGCCGACGAATACCTGGAACTCGGCCACTCCGAGTGGGGCTCGATGGTCAACAAGATCAAGAACTCAGGCTGCGACGCGGTGCTGTCGAATGTGGTCGGCGATTCGGTCGTTGCCTTCTACCGCGAGTTCAAGAACCAGGGCCTGACTCACGACAAGCTGCCGATCTGCGCCACCGTAACGTCGGAGATCGAAATCGCCGCGATGGGGCCGGAATACGCCGTCGGCAGTTACACCTCGTTCCCATACTTCATGGCCATCGACACCGAACGCAACAAGGCCTTCGTCGAGCGCTATCGGGCTTACGTCAAGGATCCGAAGGCGGTGACCCATCACGCTCTGGAATCGTCTTACTTTCAGGTGTTCCTGTGGAAGCAGGCGGTGGAGAAGGCTGGCGCCACGACCGCCGATGCCATCCGCGAGGGCGTGCGCGGCCAGCAGTTCGACGCGCCGAACGGCCATGTTACGGTGGATGCCGACAACCTGCACACCTACCTGACGCCGCGCATCGCGCAATGGCAGGCCGACGGTCAGGGCAAGATCGTCGACGCTTACCCCCATCCTATCATGCCGTTGCCCTATGTCGCCTATGGTGAGACCGAGACCAACCTGTTCTGCACCCCCAAGGGCCTGGATGCGTCGAAGCTGAAGAAATCCTGACGGTCCCGCCAGCCCATGGGCGCAAGGCCATCGGTGGCGTGGCCCCTGACGTCATCGCGCCCCTGTGTCATCCTCGGCGAAGGCCGAGGAACCACGACTTTAACAGTGTGGAACGTCGTAGTCGTAGGTCCTCGGCCTCCGCCGAGGATGACACCTGGGACTGATGACAAAGTTAGCGCGGGGAGTTCTGGGCTAGCCTTCCAGTTCGACCATAGATACAGGATCGCTGTCGTGTTGGACGTCATCTTCATCGGACTGAGCCTGGGGTCCATCCTGCTGCTGGTGGCGCTCGGTCTGGCCATCACCTACGGCGCGATGGGCGTCATCAACATGGCGCACGGCGAGATGGTCATGCTCGGCGCCTATACAACTGTCATGTCAGCGATCTGGCTGAACCTCGGCTTCCTCGCCTCCATCCCGCTAGCCTTCATCGTCACCGCCCTGCTCGGCTGGGTGATCGAGCGCGTGGTCGTACGGCGATTGTATGGACGCCTGTTGGACACGCTGCTGGCAACCTGGGGCGTCGCCATCCTGATCCAGCAGGCGGTCCGTCTCGAGCTCGGCCTGTCATTCCTTGGCATCCATATCCGCGGTCTCGGCCCCGGCCTGCAGAACGTGACGGTGCCCGGGTGGATGACCGGTGTCGTCAGTCTCGGCGGCGATGGGGTCAACATCTACCGGTTGTTCATCATCGTCGTAACCGCCGTGCTGACCGGCGTGACATGGCTGTTGATGTACCGCACCGACATCGGCATCCAGGTCCGTGCCATCATGCGCAACCCACGCATGGCGGCGGCCTGCGGCATCGACGTGCAGCGAATCAACGGACTGACCTTCGCCTATGGCTCTGGCCTCGCCGGGGTCGCCGGGGTCATGATGTCCGGCTTCAAGACGGTGTTTCCCGATATGGGGACTTCCATGGTCGTCGATGGTTTCATGGTCGTGGTGGTCGGCGGTGTCGGCAGCCTGATCGGATCAATCCTCTCCGCCGGACTGCTCGGCCAGGTAAACGGAGGCGTAGCCGCGGTGACCAACGACATCCTGGCCCGAGCGGTGGTGTTCGGGCTGGTCATCCTGATCATCATCGTCAAGCCAACCGGCCTGTTCTCGTTCAAGGGCCGCTGAGCACATGACCACCCAGCGCACGCTCGACCGTGCCGCCTACATCCTGTTCATCGCGCTGATCCTGCTGGCGCCGCTGGTGCTGCAGGAGTTCTGGCTGAACCGGATCGCCAAATTCCTGGTCTACGGCATCCTCGGCGTCGCGGTGTCGCTGTGCTGGGGCTACGGCGGCATCCTCAATCTCGGCCAGGGGCTGTTCTTCGGCGCCGGCGCCTACATGCTGGCGATGTCGCTGAAACTCGGCAGCGCCACCAGCCTGCAGCAGGGGTCCGACCAGCCAGTTCCCGACTTCATGCTTTGGAACGCCGAGCCGGGGGCGCCGACCGAGTTGTGTTGCATCAACCAGGGCTCGTTTCTGTGGCTGCCGTTCCAGTGGCAATGGTTCGGTGTCGCAATGGGCGTCCTGCTGCCGGTGGTCCTGGCCGCCCTGCTCGGTCTGATCGTCTTCCGCAAGCGCATCGCCGGAGTGTTCGTTTCGGTCATCACCCTGGCGCTGGTGCTGCTGGTGCGGCTGGTGATCATCGACGCCCAGCCGGTCACCAACGGCTTCAACGGCCTGACCGATCTCGGTACGTTCCAGGTCGCCGGCCTCGAGTTCGACCCCTATTCCCGCGCCACCTACTATCTTGTCGCCGGCATGCTGATCCTGGCACTGGTCGGCGCCCGGCTGCTGGTCGAGACCCGAGCCGGCCTCATCCTCCAGGCCATCCGCGACGATCAGAACCGCGCGCGCTATCTCGGCTTCGACGTGCCGGTCTACCAGGTGTTCTTCTTCACCATCTCGGCCGCGATTTCCGGTGTCGCCGGCATGCTCTACGTCATCGTCGCCGAGTTCGCCTCGCCCACCTTCATGGACCTCAGCTTCTCCATCACCATGGTCGTCTGGGCCGCGCTCGGCGGCCGAAGCTCGCTGCTGGGCGCGTGCATCGGCGCCATCCTGATCAACATCATCGCCGCCGGCGTCAGCGAGACCGAAATGTTCGTCGAGGCCTGGAAGGCGATCATCGGCCTGGTCTTCGTTCTGGTGGTGCTGTTCCTGCCGCGCGGACTGGCCGGTTTCGGCCAGGATCTGGCCGATGCGCTGGCGAACCGCCTGGCACGCCGGGGAAAATCCGCCGCCGCGGCAGTCACGCTGCGCCAGGCTGGCGGCGGCACGCCATGACCGTGGCGCTGACCATCGACGGGATCGGCGTGGCATTCGCTGGCCTCAAGGCTGTCGACGGCGTCTCCCTGCTGATCGAACAGGGCGAGTTGCGCGTGCTGCTGGGTGCCAACGGCGCCGGCAAGACCACTCTGATGGACCTGATCTCCGGCAAGACACGCTGCACCGAAGGCCGGGTCTTCCTGTTCGACACCGATATAACCAACTGGAGCCCGCACCGTATCGCGCGCGCCGGCGTTGGCCGCAAATTCCAGATCCCCAGCATTTTCCGTGACTTCACCGTCCGCGGTAACCTCGACGTCGCCAGTTGCGCCGATCCGCGTGTGCGCGCCAACCTGGGCATCGGCATTCCTCGCACCCGCCGCCGCCGCATCGATGAGGTGCTGGAACTGACCGGCCTTGCCGATGTCGCGGATACCCAGGCCGCGAACCTGAGCCATGGCCAGACCCAGTGGCTGGAACTAGGCATGCTGATCGTGCAGGACCCCAAGCTGCTGCTGCTGGACGAGCCCACCGCTGGCATGACCCAGGCCGAGACCCACAAGACGGCCGAGATCATCAAGGGCCTGCGCGGCCAGCACACCATCCTGGTGGTCGAGCACGACATGGCCTTCGTGCGCGAGATTGCCGAGAAGATCACCGTCATGCACCTTGGCCGCGTGCTGGCGGAGGGCGATATCGCGATGATCGAGACCAACGAGGCCGTGCGCGAGGCTTATCTCGGTTCCCAGGGCATCAGCGGGAAGGCAGCCTGAATGCTGATGCTGCGCGACGTCGACAGTTTCTATGGCCGCAGCCACGCATTGCACGGGGTCTCGATCGACGTTGCCGATGGTGGCATCACCGCCGTGCTTGGCCGCAACGGCGTCGGCAAGACCACGCTGCTGAAGACCATCATCGGCCTGATCGACCGGATGCGCGGCCGCATCGAGCTGCAGGGCACCGACATCGCGGCGCAACCGGCTTTCAAGCGCGCGCGCCTGGGCATCGCCTATGTGCCGCAGGGGCGAGAGATCATCCCGGATTTCTCCGTGCGCGAGAACATCCTGATGGGGGCGTTCGCGCGCGGTGACAACAAGCGCGTCGTGCCGGACATCGTGTCGCGCCTGTTCCCTTACCTGGCCGGGAACCTCGACCGCCCCGGCGGCGTGCTGTCCGGCGGCCAGCAGCAGCAGCTCGCCATCGCCCGCGCCCTGGCAGCGCAGCCAAAACTGCTGCTGCTGGACGAGCCGACCGAAGGCATCCAGCCCAGCATCGTCGAGGAGATCGAGGCACTGATCGTGCGGCTTAACAAGGAGATCGGCATTACTGTTATCCTGGTGGAGCAGAACGTGGCGTTCGCGCGACGGGCGGCGGATGCTTTCGTGATGATGGAGAAGGGGCGCGTCGTCGCCTCGGACGCGATAACCGGGCTGACCGACGATGTCGTGCACCGGCACATGGCTGTCTGACATCACGTCGGCACAGCGAGGCACTACAGGCAGGAGGACAGAATGATTCACGGTGATATCAGCAGCAGTCATGACACCGTCGGCGTGGCGGTGGTGAACTACAAAATGCCGAGCCTGCATACGCGGGCCGAGGTGTTGGCGAATGCGAGGAAGATCGCCGACATGCTGGTCGGCATGAAACGCGGCCTTCCGGGCATGGACCTTGTCATATTCCCGGAATATTCCACGCACGGGATCATGTACGACAGCGGCGAGATGTACGCGACCGCCTCGATGATACCCGGCGAGGAAACCGAAATCTTCGCCGAGGCGTGTCGCAAGGCCAAGGTATGGGGCGTGTTCTCGCTGACCGGCGAGCAGCACGAGGAGCATCCCAAGAAAGCGCCCTACAACACGCTGATCCTGATGAACGACAAGGGAGAAATCGTTCAGAAATACCGGAAGATCATGCCGTGGGTGCCGATCGAGGGCTGGTATCCCGGCAACTGCACCTACGTCTCCGATGGTCCGAAGGGCCTGAAGATCAGCCTGATCATCTGCGACGACGGCAACTATCCCGAGATCTGGCGTGACTGCGCGATGCGCGGCGCGGAGCTGATCGTGCGTTGCCAGGGCTACATGTATCCGGCCAAGGAACAGCAGATCGTGATGGCCAAGGCGATGGCATGGGCCAACAACACCTATGTTGCCGTCGCCAACGCGGCCGGGTTCGACGGGGTGTATTCGTACTTCGGTCATTCCGCCATCGTCGGCTTCGACGGCCGCACCCTCGGCGAGTGCGGCGAGGAGGAAAATGGCATCCAATACGCCGCGTTATCGAAGTCGCTGATCCGCGACTTCCGCCGCACCGGGCAGTCGGAGAACCATTTGTTCAAGCTGCTGCACCGTGGCTACACCGGCAAGATCAACTCCGGCGAGGGCGATCGGGGCGTCGCGGCCTGTCCGTATGATTTCTATTCCAAATGGATCGCCGATCCGGAAGCGACGCGCGAGATGGTGGAGGCCTTCACCCGCCCGACTGTCGGCACCGAGGAAGCCCCGATCGACGGAATTCCGAACGAGACCGCCCTGCACCGCTGAGGTTAGCGCGCCCGGCTGCCCTTGGGGTGGCCGGGACGCGACGTACAGGTCGAATGCGAGGCCGGTGCGTCCGAGCCTCGGTGAATAGGCTCAGCTTCAGAAATTCTTGCTTAATTCAACGCCTCCATTTGTGTGATCTGCTGCTCAAACCAATCAAGGTCGTTTTTCCAGACCGCGTTGTCCGGCGAAAGATTTGTCATGCGCACGATGATTGCTTGCCCCTGCCGTAATGCGCTGAGCGCATCGGCGGAGGCTCCCATCTTTCCTGACACGATGGCGAGTTTGGCAAACGACACCGACAGATCGCGCTGCCAGCCCGCGTTGCCGGGGTCCGACTTCGCCAGACGATCGAAGATGGCCTGACCATCGCGGTAGGATTTCAGCGCCTCCGGCAGGTTGCCCTGCGCCACCAGCACGTCGCCAACGTTGTCAAACGACACCGACAGATCGCGCTGCCAGCCCGCGTTGCCGGGGTCCGACTTCGCCAGACGATCGAAGATGGCCTGACCATCGCGGTAGGATTTCAGCGCCTCCGGCAGGTTGCCCTGCGCCACCAGCACGTCGCCAACCTTGTTGAACGACACCGACAGATCGCGCTGCCAGCCCGCGTTGCCGGGGTCCGACTTCGCCAGACGATCCCTGATCGCCAGGCTGTCGCGGTAGGATTTCAGCGCCTCCGGCAGGTTGCCCTGCGCCACCAGCACGTCGCCAACCTTGTCAAACGACACCGACAGATCGCGCTGCCAGCCCGCGTTGCCGGGGTCCGACTTCGCCAGACGATCCGCAATGGCCAGGCTGTCGCGGTAGGATTTCAGCGCCTCGGGCAGGTTGCCCTGCGCCACCAGCACGTCGCCAACGTTGTCAAACGACACCGACAGATCGCGCTGCCAGCCCGCGTTGCCGGGGTCCGACTTCGCCAGACGATCGAAGATGGCCTGACCATCGCGGTAGGATTTCAGCGCCTCCGGCAGGTTGCCCTGCGCCACCAGCACGTCGCCAACCTTGTTGAACGACACCGACAGATCGCGCTGCCAGCCCGCGTTGCCGGGGTCCGACTTCGCCAGACGATCCGCAATGGCCAGGCTGTCGCGGTAGGATTTCAGCGCCTCCGGCAGGTTGCCCTGCGCCACCAGCACGTCGCCAACCTTGTTGAACGACACCGACAGATCGCGCTGCCAGCCCGCGTTGCCGGGGTCCGACTTCGCCAGACGATCCCTGATCGCCAGGCTGTCGCGGTAGGATTTCAGCGCCTCCGGCAGGTTGCCCTGCGCCACCAGCACGTCGCCAACCTTCTCGAACGACACCGACAGATCGCGCTGCCAGCCCGCGTTGCCGGGGTCCGACTTCGCCAGACGATCGAAGATGGCCTGACCATCGCGGTAGGATTTCAGTGCCTCCGGCAGGTTGCCCTGCGCCACCAGCACGTCGCCAACCTTGTTGAACGACACCGACAGATCGCGCTGCCAGCCCGCGTTGCCGGGGTCCGACTTCGCCAGACGATCCGCAATGGCCAGGCTGTCGCGGTAGGATTTCAGCGCCTCCGGCAGGTTGCCCTGCGCCACCAGCACGTCGCCAACCTTGTTGAACGACACCGACAGATCGCGCTGCCAGCCCGCGTTGCCGGGGTCCGACTTCGCCAGACGATCGAAGATGGCCTGACCATCGCGGTAGGATTTCGGCGCCTCCGGCAGGTTGCCCTGCGCCACCAGCACGTCGCCAACCTTGTTGAACGACACCGACAGATCGCGCTGCCAGCCCGCGTTGCCGGGGTCCGACTTCGCCAGACGATCCGCAATGGCCAGGCTGTCGCGGTAGGATTTCAGCGCCTCCGGCAGGTTGCCCTGCGCCACCAGCACATCGCCAACCTTGTTGAACGACACCGACAGATCACGCTGCCAGCCCGCGTTGCCGGGGTCCGACTTCGCCAGACGGTCAGCAACTGCCATTGCCTCTCGGAAATCCGCACGCGCCGCGGATAGATCGCCGCGTTCAACTCGGATGTCGCCAAGCCCGAGCCTTGCCCAGTAACCGTTCCGGGCGCCCGTGCCATCTCCCGCGACTAGCACCAGGACGCGGCGGAAGCGCGCCTCAGCTTCGTCGAGACGGCCCCGTTCCAATTCCAACCAGCCAGCCCACAGCAAGCTTTCCGCGTCATCGGGATCGAACGCAATCGCTTTCATATAGGCATCGAGCGCTGCCTTCGGGTCGCCCAGGCCGGCAATCGCGCCCAGATTGCGGTAGGCAGCAGCAGCGTCCTTGCTATCCTTCTTGATGCGAGCTGTCTTCTGTTGAGCAACGGCTTCCAGAAGAAGGACAGCCTCCGGCACATTCCCCGTCGCAAGCAGACCAAGGGCCTTTTGCAGTTGTTCATCGCCTTCGCTCGCCCCCTCGGCGATCTCGGCAATCGCTCGGTCAACACGCTGTTCGGCACCCGGGTCGGCCTCGGGCGGCGCGCCTTTCCCCCTGGTTGCTTCCAAAACTTTGTCAGCGATCTGCCGAGCGAATGCGTCTTTCTCCGCCGGTGTCATGCCAGCGTAGTTGACAGTCACATCGCCCGGCCCGCGATAATTAATCGCTGGGCTGTTGGCGCCTTTGGTTCGTGCGCGTTGGCCGAACAGCCATGCGAGCAGGCCGACCACTACTGTTTGTTTATGGCCGGAGCATCCTTTCCGCGCGTTGTCGCCCGTTGGCGGGCGCCGCGCGTGCTCTCATTGCGGGCCTCGGAGCGGTCGCCCTCCGTGTCCGCGATTTGGCTCCCACCACGGAGCACCATAACGCCGAAGGCTACTGCTCCAAGCGCCGCCACCACCAGCAACGGCCCGCGCCAGGCCTCCGGCACCGCATTGGTCAGGCCGAGCACGCCTCCTAGCACCAGCACCGCGGCACCGAGCGCGATGCCCGGCACACCGCCCACCTTGCCCAAATTGGAAAGCTGTGACAGGTCCATTTTTGCCCTCCCTCATTGGAGGCAGTCTGCGCAGCGGATGATTGAGATCGCAACATTTACTGCATCAGGCTATGGAATGCGTCGAAGCCGGGCGCCCCCGGCCGAGCGGCGTCGCGATGTCTCGCCAGCCGCCTGTGCCGGCAACACGGAAACGGTTTAAGCCCCATGACGTCAAAAGCGTCAGGCCCTCACTGCCCATTTCCGGATCGGCGACGGACCCGCATCCGGACGGGATCGCCCGGCACCGGTAAGGCTTGCACCCGGCCGCCCGCACGCTGACGCTGGCTCACCGAGGTGTTCGCCGAGGGCTGAGGACAGGAGAAGCTGATCGCGTCACTCATCGAAGGCTTCCCCGGATACCCCTGCAGGGTGCGGTTGGCTAATAGCGCCCCGTGCGACCCAGCCAAGACCTTAAGCTGCCTTGATCCTGGCGATCCGGATCACCCGGGCGTACTTCTCGGTTTCTTCCGCGATGAACCTGCTGAACTCGACCGGCGAGCCCGGCATGGCCGTCGCGCCCAAGTCGAGCAGCGTTGTCTTCATGCGAGGGTCGGCAAGGGCGGCGTTAATCGCTTCGTTCAGGCTACCGATGATGTCGGCGGGCGTGTTCGCGGGAGCGCCCAGGCCGAACCAGGAACCGCCTTCGTAGCCCGGCACGAACTCGCTCACGGCCGGAATGCCGGGGAGTGCCTCCGAGCGCATCGTGCCCGTCGTTGCCAGCGCGGTCAGCCGCCCTGCCTTGATGTGCGGCATTGACGAGGGCAGCGGGTCGAACATCACGTCCACCTCTCCACGTAGCAGGTCGGCAAGCGCCGGTGCGGATCCGAGATAAGGCACCAGGGTGACGCTCACCCCGGCCATCATCTGAAAAAGCTCGATTGCGATGTGTTGGGGGGTCCCGGCGCCGGCATACGCGACCCTGAGATGGCCCGGATTATCGCGTGCTTGGGCGATTAGATCGGGCAGCGACCGAGCTGCCGTGGACGGATTGACCTCCACCACGAGCGGCACGCGGGCGATGGTCGCGACCGGTGCGATATCGCGCGAGAAATCGAAATCAAGCTGCTGGAAAAGGGTCGTATTGATGGTGTTCACGGGACCGCAGAGCAGCAGCGTATAGCCGTCCGGCGCTGCCCTGACGACTTGCCCGGTCGCCGTGTTGCCACTTCCGCCGGGGTGGTTCTCGACGGTGAATGCCTGACCGAACCGTTCCGATAGCCACGGTGCGATGATCCGCGCGGCGATGTCCAGCGGGCCGCCCGCAGGGAATCCGACGATGATCCGGACCTCCCGCGATGCGTAGGATTGCGCTCGCGTGCTCCCTGCAGAGGCGAGGACAGTGCCAGCTCCCGCTGCCACCCCCAGGAAACGACGCCGTCGAAGGCCCATGACCACTCTCCCGGGCTCAGGGGCCATGCAGGATGGTGGCCCGCGCAAGCAGATCAATACCCGCGCCCCGACATTCGAGCTATGGTGAGAAAACAGCAAAACCCATATGATCTGGATATGGCAGTGGACGTCCGGCAGCTTCGCTACTTCATCGCCGTTGCCGAGGAAGGACATATTACTCGCGCCGCCGAGCGACTTGGCATGCAGCAGCCGCCCCTCAGCCAGCAGATCAAAGCGATCGAAGGGGCGCTTGGCGTTCAGCTATTTCGCCGCAAGGCTCGCGGCGTCGAGCTGACGGAGTGCGGCCTCGTCCTGCTTGATCAGGCGCGCGCCATCGTGGCTCGGCTCGATCACGCTGTCCTCCTGACGCGACGCACGGCGCGGGGCGAGCAGGGCCGGATATGCGTGGCAATCGCGCCTACCGGGCCTTTCCACCCCTTCGTTCCCCGCGTAATCCGCGCGTTCCGCGAGGCCTTCCCGCTGGTATCGGTCACGCTGGAGGAAAACCTCAGCCGCCAGGCTATCGAGCAAATCCGCAACGAGCAGACCGACGTCGCGTTCCTGCGCGCGGACGTTTCAGACCCGCAAGGACTCGTCGTGCAACGCTTGCTAGAAGAGCCGATGGTGGTGGCGCTTCCGAGCACACATGAACTGGCCGGCAAAAGTCAGGGCCGGGGACCGCTCTCATTGAGCGCGCTTGCCGGAGAAACCTTCATAGTGTTCGGTCGGGTCGATGGGCCGGGACTGTTCGACGCCACCCTCGCGGCGTGCCTGAAGGCAGGCTTTACGCCCCGGCTCGGCCAGGAAGCGCCTCGCATTACATCAACGTTGGGCTTGGTGGCCGCGGGGCTCGGCATCGCCCTCGTTCCAGCTTCGTTGCAACGGGTGCACATGGACGGCGTGGCCTACCGCCGTCTGCAGGCTCCCGAACGGCCGAGCGCTGTCTTGAACCTTGCGTCGCGGCGTGGGGACCATTCGGCCGTCGTTCGAAACTTCGTGGACGTCGTCCGGCAGGCCGCGCGAGGCTGCAAGCCGGACCGAAAGGCGACGACGTAGCGGGCGCCTGCGAAACGCACCTGATGAGGGGTCGACGTCGAGTTCGGAGCCGCGCAAAGCGAGCGGAGCGTGAGCAACTGACAAACTTGCACGCCGACCCGCGGTTCGGGACAACGAACAGCGGGCGTGGCCGCGCGCATCAGCGATTGATCGGCTGGAATCACCCGAAGCGATGCCGATCAAGTTCCGTGAGGCCGGGTAGCGGATGCTGTGCGACGATAGGTTTTGTGGAGATAGTCGACCAGCGCCTTGAGCGACGGACGTAGCTGTCGCCGACTGGGGTAATAGAGAAAGAAGCCGTCCACGGGCGGCCGAGCCCAGTCGGCGAGCACTGCGACCAACTGACCGGCCGCAAGCTCCGGGGCAACATACGCAAGTGGGATCTGGATGAGACCGGCGCCATCGATCGCGGCCGCGATGGCGATCGGGAGTTCATTAACCGTCAGTTGGCCCTCGATCTGAACCTCAAACGCTCGACGCTTGTTCCCGAAGCGCCATGGCGCCAACGCGCCGCTTGGGAAACGCAAACGAATGCAAGTGTGTGCGGTCAGTTCCTGTGGCGTTGCGGGAGTGCCGTGTTGACGGAGATATGCCGGCGACGCTGCCACAACGAAGGGCATTCCATCGCTGATACGCATGGCAATCATGTCCCGCGCGATCCGCTCCCCAGGGCGAATGCCGGCGTCGAAATGTCCGGCGACGACATCGACCATCGCCCGTTCGACCGAAATATCGAGGCTGATTTCGGGGTACTGCGACAGAAATCGGGCGATCACCGGGGCGAGGACGAAGTCCGCGGCTGGCGGCGAGACCGTCAAGCGGAGTGAGCCGGCAGGCTTGGAACGAAATTCGTTCATGGATTCAAGCGCTGCTCGATAATCGTCGAGCGCCGGGCGGAGCCGCTCTACCAGCCGCTGCCCCGCCGGGCTCGCGGCGACCGAGCGCGACGTGCGCTCGACCAGACGTACCCCGATGCGGTCCTCGAGGTTGCGCACCAACTCGCTCACCCTGGCCGGCGACAATCCGAGTTTCCGTGCCGCATTTCTGAAACTTTTCTCCTCGAGCACGGCCACGAGGGCACTCGTTTCGGAGAAGCCGGGCAGCGTCATAGCGCCCTCATCGTTCGGGAATGCAAGATGATGCATTCGGAACATTCGATCTTATCGGGATGGTCTCCGGTGTCCATGTTCACGACCAGGCGGCCGCATCAGGCCATGAACCAAAAAACCGTGGGGGAAGCAAATCGATTCCATGGCCGATGTGCCCGCCACAACAACGAGACGGAGAAACACAATGACCCAGACAGTCGATGCGACGGGGCACAGCCACGCCGAACCGCCGAACGTGCTTGGCGTTCGCCATGTCGGCCTGCTGGCCAAGGACCCTGCGTCACTCGCGGTCTTTTACCGCGATGTCATGGGCATGAAGATCGTCAGACAGACGCGCGGTGACTCGCCCCTCGGCGCCATCGCGTTCCTCGCCCGCAACCCCGAAGACGAGGACCATGACATCGTCTTCGGCTCGAACACGGCAGCCGCGCACACCGCATTCAGAGTAGCGTCGCTCGGCGACCTGATCGCATTCCACCGCTGGATCAAGGAGCAGGGGGTAGCAATCAAATCCGTTCTGAACCACGCCGTCGAGTTGTCCTTCTACTTTGAAGACCCGGAAGGACACCTGATCGAGGTCTACTGGGTCACTGGGCTGCGGAACGTCCCTGACCCTTATGCTGAACCGTTCGATCTTGAAGCGCCTGAGGAGCAGTTGCGGCAGGAGGTTGACCGCCTGGCGGCGCATTTCGGGGTCAGCCAGCACATCGAATAATGCGGCATTGAACGGGATCATCCATCTGATTGAACGTCTGCAAAATCCGGCCGGATGATTGCCTGCCAACGTAAATGGAGAAAGCAACCCGGCGAAACGCGGGCCAAGCGCGGCCGGGACCAAGCTCGTCGAACTCGACCGCCGGGGCGGCGCGCTTGTCTATAGCGTCGCTATAGACTTTCTCGTATAGCGGTGCTATATTCCGCGTATGAGCACACGGGAAACACTGGTTGCGGCGGCCCTGAAGATCCTTGAGCAGGAAGGCGAGGCGCAGTTCTCGACGCGCGCCGTATGCGCGATTGCGAACGTCACCGCGCCCACGCTCTATCACCACTTCGGCAATGCCGATGGCCTTTTGAGCGCCGCCATAGCGGAAGCCTTCACGCAATTCCTCGAAAGCAAGAAGGCGGCGACCCAGTCACCCGACCCAGAAACCGCGCTCAGGCAGGGCTGGGACGATTACGTGCGGTTCGCGGCCACGCGCCCCCGGCTTTATGCGGCGATGATGAGCCGCCTCCTTATGGGCGGTCATATCCCAGAAGCTGAACGGGGTTTCGCGCAGTTGATGGACCGCATTGCAGCGATCGCCGCCGAGGGGCGGTTAGCCGTGGCAGCAGAAGCGGCAGCCGATCTCGCTTGGGCGTCTGCCAACGCCGCCTCTCTGCTGCACGTGACAGCGCAGCTACGCAAGGCGGCAAAGCCTGACCCCGCTGTCATCAACGGTCTGCGCGATCGAGCCATGCAGGCTATTTTGAACCCCAGATCGAAAGTCAAACGACAATGAGAATTCTCGTGACCGGTGGCACCGGCTTTGTCGGCGCGCGCATGATCCCGAAGCTCACCGAGAGCGGCCACAGCGTCTTCGCACTCAGTCGATCCGCGTCGTCCGACGAGAAGCTGCGTGTTTTGGGCGCAACGCCGATTAGGGGCGACCTGGAAAATCCCGAGCCACTTTCGTTGCCCTCGATCGACGCCGTCGTGCACGCAGCCGCGCTTTTCCGCTTCGCCGGACCGCGAGCGCCTTATTTCCGCACCAATGTCAGCGGCACGGTCGCGCTTCTAGAAGCGGCCGAGCGAGCCGGTGCGACGACCTTCATCCATGTAAGCGCGGCTGGCATCATCATGGACGATCGCGGCTCGCCCATCCGCGACGCCGATGAAAGCGCGCCCACATTCCCGGACAGCTTCTCGGCCTACCTTGCCAGCAAGGCGCGCGGCGAGGCAGCCGTGCTGGCGGCGAACAAACCCGGCTTTCGCACGATCGCCCTTCGCCCGCCGGCGATCTGGGGGCCGGGAGACGCTTTCAGCCGCGAGCTTCCGCGTGTCATCAAGTCCGGACAGTTCGCCTTCATCGATCGTGGCGATTATCCCTTTGTGACCTGTCACGTGAACAATGTTATCGAAGCGGTGCAATGTGCGCTCGAACGCGGCACGGGCGGCCGTGCTTATTTCATCAATGATCAGGAAACGCAGACCTTCCGAGGGTTCATCGAAATGATCGCAGGCCGGCAAAACCTGTCGATCGATAAACTTCGCTCCATGCCCTACCGGCTCGCCTCTACGATGGGGCGGCTGATGGAATTCTTCGCGGCCATCACTTTCAGGAAGAGTGACCCACCGCTA
Source organism: uncultured Alphaproteobacteria bacterium (assembly GCA_963758415.1). GTDB lineage: Bacteria > Pseudomonadota > Alphaproteobacteria > Acetobacterales > Acetobacteraceae > Rhodopila. The sequence continues at coordinate 533,365 of CAVWVL010000007.1, forward strand.
TCGCGTTCGATGGTCCGAATGATTGGACGGGCATTCAGCACCAACGATGCCGCCGCTCGGCGCGAACTGGCCTACGTGGGGAGGACTTCGCGAGCCGAAGGCCTGCGTAGCTATAACTCATAGACGTTGAATTGGGTCGGGATCGGTCGTGGAGCGATATGCTCGGGCGGCGGCGGGCCGCATCAGTTACTTCGCCAGGATGCGCGCCAGTTCCAGCAGTTCCGTGTGCATCGGCTTGGTGCGTCCGACGATGTCCACCAGCGGCGTTCGCGTGACCTCGTTGTTCTGAAAGCCGACCAATACCCCCGTCTCGCCATTGCTCAGCGACTTGACCGCGCCAACCCCCAACCTCGTGGCAAGCAAACGATCGAACGCGCTCGGCGGAGCACCACGCACGACGTGCCCAAGCGTGGTGGCGCGCAGCTCAAACCCCGTCCTCTGCTTGTCCGCATCGAAATAAGCCAGGATTTTGGAAGCATTTTCCTTGACGCCTTCGGCAATCACCACGATCGCGTGGGTCTTCCCGCGCTCGTACGCGGCGTGCAGCCGCCGCGCGATCTCGGCCGCCGATACCTCGAACTCAGGCGTCGAGATGACCTCCGCGCCGCCCGCCAGACCCGCCATCATCGCCAGATAGCCGCAGTCCCGCCCCATGGTCTCCACCAGGAACGCGCGATTATGCGAGGAGCCCGTCGTGCGCAGGTGATCGATCGCCTCGAGCGTGACGTTGATCGCTGTATCGCAGCCGATGGTGACATCCGTCCCGAACAAATCATTATCGATGGTTGAAGCGACACCGACCACATGAACCCCGAGTTGGCTCAACAGATACGAGCCGGTCTGCGAGCCGTTGCCGCCAATCACCACCACCCCGTCGATGCCGCGCTGCGCCAGGTTGCGGAGCGCCTTGGACCGTCCGCTCTCCTGCCGGAATTCCGCCGATCGGGCACTGCCAAGAAACGTGCCGCCGACCTGGATGATGCCGCCAACATCGCGCGCGCTAAGCTGCCGAAGCTGACCGTCGACCAGCCCCTGCCAACCCTGGAGCACGCCGTAGACCGTCATACCCCCATCGAGCGCACTGCGTGTGACGGCGCGTATAGCCGCGTTCATGCCAGGGGCATCACCACCACTCGTGAGGACCGCGATGTGCTTCATGAGGCCGAGATTACGATGGTGTTTCGTAAACAGTCTACTCCCAAGCCGCCTCGAAAACGGCCCAAATTCGTTTCAGCGGCGCCATTTTCGGATATTCTTGACCGCGCCCGGTGGAATCCGCCGGAAACTCGTGCCCCTACCGCCGTGACAGCCGGAAATACAGATCCGCCAGCCGCCCCGGCAGATCCTCCAGCCGGCGCAGCGCCGCATGGCCAGACCGGCCGAACATCCGCGTGGCCGCCTCCACCCCGCCGCTCCCCAGCAGCACCGCGAACGTATCGATGCCGCGCGACCGCAACCCGAGCACCGCCCGCCGCCCGTCCTCGATGAGATCGAGCGGGTCCGGAACATCGATGTCGGATGGTTCACCGTCGGTCAGCACCAGCACCAGCCGACGGAAGCTGCGGATCGCCGTGAGTTCCGCGCCGGCATGGCGCAGCGCCGCTCCCAGGCGTGTGGACAGTCCCGGTGAGAGCCCAGCCAGGCGGGCGCGCTGAACGGTGCCGAATGGTTCCGGGAAATCCTTGATCCGCGTCAGCCGCACCTGCTCGCGACCGTTCGACGCGAACGCCATCAACGCGAACGGGTCGGCGAGCCGCGTCATCGCATCGGCCAGCAAGGCCACCGCCAGGCGCTCGGTGTCCAGCACGCCGGCCTTTCGGGTCAACTCCGAGACGTCAACCAGCAACACCGTCGCCAGATCACGGCTGCGGGGCGCCGCGCCGCGGTACAAGCGTTCATCGGCGGGCTGGCCGGCGGTCCATGCCACCTCGGCTTCGATCACCCCGTCGATGTCGAGTTCCATGCCGTCCGGCTGCCGCTTGAGACGTTGCGGGCGTCCCGGGCGGGCGGCGCGGACCAGCCGATCGACGCGCCGGCGGAGTTCCGGCGCCGCATCCAGTTGCGTTTCCAGACGCCGAGGGTCGCGCGGGGTTGCGGCGACCGCCCGCACGCAGGTCCAATCGAGCCGCTCAACGCCTTGCACCCTGTCCCACTCCGGGTAGCGGCCAAGTGCGACACCGTCAGGCTCCGGCTCCGTCGTCGGGCGCGCACGTCCGGCGCCAATGTCCGACGGTTGGCTGTCCATACGACCGTCGCCCTCCTCCTGCCGCACGCGCGCCGCCTCGACCATCATCTCCAGGATTTCCGGGGTGGCGTCCGCTGAAGTGCCGAAGTCCCAAAGACCGAAATTGTCGTCGCGATAAGCCGGTTCGACGACGTGGGTGCGAGCGTTGAATGACAGCCGCATCTGGCCAAGGTCGTTGCCGAGCAGGCCGCCGATGCGCCGGCTGGCTGTGGGATCGTGGAGGGAGGCAGCGGCAAACAGGTCCCGACCCTTCGCGACTAAGCCATGCGGGTCATCGCAGGCAGGGTCGAACAATGCGCGCGCGAGGCGGGCGAGCAGGGCCGGCGCGTTGTCGCCCTCGGCCCGTGCCACGTGGTAGGGCGCCCAAAGCCGTCGCAGCCCCGGGAAGCGGCGCATCGCCAGCGCTTCGACCCGGGCATCCTCGATCAGGCCAATCAGCGCGAGTTGCACTGGCTTCAGCGTGCCAACCGGCTGGCGCGGCGCCCCCGCCATCAGATGGGCGACCGCGTGTGCCACGCTGGCACGGAACAGTGGCGCCTGCGCCTCCCTCGGGACCCCGGGGAAGCTTTCCGGCAACAGCACCACGCCGTCCGAGACGCTGGCTCGCCGCGCCGGGGGCTGGCCCGAGGGCAAGGGGACGGGACGCAGGATCGGCGGCCTGCCCCAGAGAGCGGTCCCGAACAGTTTCAGCCGGCGTTCGTGCGCGGAGAACCCGTCGGCGGAACGTGTCAGTGCGCGCTGGGCGAGCGGGTCCGTGAGTGAGAAAAAGCGCACCCGGCGAACCTTGTCGCGCCCGGCGCTCTTGAGGCCGACCGAGACAAAATCCGCCAGACCGTCGGGGCCAAGTGCCTGCAGTATTGCGGGCGCGTTGGCGGCGGCCGGAGCGACGCAGTCCGGGGCCTCCCGTGCCAGCCGAGACAGGCCCGGCCACAGACCGGGCACGCGCTGCCGGTCCCATGCCGCGATGCAGGCGATCGCGGCTGTCGCACCCGCGTGGCGGCAAATATCGGTGACCTTCCCGGCCACCTCAGCCAACGCTATCGGGCTGCCGCGCAGGCGTAGCAGCGCCGCGATACACGCCGTGCCAGCGTTGGCATGCAGCAGCGCCAGCACGTTCGCGGCCCAGCGTTCCGCCCCGGCCGCGTCACCTTGCTTGATCAGTGCATCCCAGGCCTGTCGCGACGGTGCCGCCAGGGCCGGCCGCTGCCCGAGCAAGTGTAGAAGCTGTGAACTGGCGACCCGGTCGGCTAGCGTCATTCCAGACAGGCGGCGATGGCGGCCCCGAGTGCCTCACGCAACTCCAGATCGTCGGTCAGCGGCAGTATGATGGCGGCCCGTGCCGCCGCGGCCGCACCGAGGCCTGCCAGCATCAGTCGCCCGGCATGGATCAGCATTCGCGTGGAGGCGCCCTCGTCCAGCCCTTGCCCGCGCAGGTTCCGCGACCTTATCCCGAGCTCGACCAATGTCGCCGCCAGGGTCGCATCGACGCCGCTTTCGCGCGCCACGATCTCGGCCTCGACGGCAGGCGCCGGGTAGCCGAAGTCGATCCCGATGAACCGCTGCTTGGTGGATTCCTTGAGATCCTTCACAGCGCTCTGATAACCAGGGTTGTACGAGATCACGAGCTGGAAATCGGCATGCGCGGCGACCAGTTCGTTCCGCTTTTCCAGCGGCAGCATGCGGCGAGCGTCGGTCAGGGGATGGATGACGACCGTGGTGTCCTGCCGCGCCTCGACAATTTCGTCGATGTAGCAAATCGCGCCGCCGCGAACCGCGAGCGTCAGCGGTCCGTCGTGCCAGACCGTCTCACCAGGGATCAGCAGGAACCGACCGACGAGGTCCGCCGCTGTCATGTCCTCGTGCGCGGCGACCGTGATCAGCGGACGCCCGATCCGCCACGCCATGTATTCCAGAAAGCGGGTCTTGCCGCAGCCGGTCGGGCCTTTCAGCATCACCGGCAAGCGGTCGTGGTATGCCGCCTCGAACACCGCCACCTCATCGCCGACCGGCCGGTAGTAGGGTTCGGCGACAATGCGAAACTGGTCGGTCGGCGTCATCGCGGCGTCCGGACATTCGTCACCACGGCGCCGCCGATCGGCGCTGCCGCCACCGGCAGGACGGCATGGCACAACGTCCTCGCGGTGACGATCGGGCACGATGCGGTCATGGCATTCTCCTCGTGTGGGCGACGCTGCCGCGCCGCGCATTGCCGACCGCATGGTGACGTCAAGCTGTTGGAACATCGTCGCGATCCCCAGCGATATTATCGCCGGCTCGCATCGGAAGCCAGCCGTCCTGGTCGTCGGCGACGCGCGGATTGACGGACATCCGACCGCATGCTGACTTCGGGGCAACCGGGTCCCAGTGAGTGCAACCCCAATCGAGAGGAAGCGACAAATGACCGCACGCCCAAGCGCGACCGGCCGCTTCCTAGACCGTGACAAGCCGGTAAGAGAAGGTCCGTGACAATGGCCGAAACAGCCCAGCCCGGCGCCGTCCTGTTCGAGGTCGTCGAGCCCCACATCGCGCTGGTCACGATCAACCGTCCGGAAGCCCGCAATGCGGTCAATGGCGCGGTTGCCATCGGGCTGGAAGCAGCGGTCGAGCGGGTCGAGAACGATCCAGAACTGTGGGCCGCGATCCTGACCGGGGCCGGGCCGCACGCGTTCTGTGCCGGCGCCGATCTGAAGGAGGTCTCCGCCGGTCGTGGCGCCGCCCTAGCGACGGCGAACGGCGGCTTCGGTGGCTTCGTGCGCGCGAACCGGACCAAGCTGTGGATCGCCGCCGCGCAGGGACATGCGCTGGCCGGGGGACTGGAGCTGTTGCTGGCCTGCGATCTGGCGGTGGTGGCCGAGACGGCGAATTTCGGCCTGCCCGAGGTCAAGCGCAGCCTTGTCGCCGGCGCCGGCGGCGTGTTCCGCCTGCCGCGCGCCATCCCCAAAGCCATCGCGCTGGAAATCATTGCCACCGGCGACCCGATCCCGGCCTCCCGCGCCGCGCAGTTCGGCCTGGTCAATGCGGTGGTGCCGACCTCCGAGGTGATCCCAGCGGCCCTCGCGCTGGCCCGCCGCGTCACCGTCAACGCCCCGATCGCCGTCCGCGAAAGCCTCGGCGTCGCTCGGCGGGCCTATGATCTGGCGGAATCCGAGCTGTGGGACATCTGCGGCGCCGCCGGCCGCCGCGTGCGGGACACCGAGGACTTCCAGGAAGGTCCGCGCGCCTTCGTGGAGAAGCGGCCGCCGCGCTGGGTCGGCCGCTAGACACCGGGAGGATCGATGAATGCCGGAGCCGTACAACCACATCCTCTACAGCGTCGCCGACCGTATCGCGCGCGTCACCCTGAACGCCCCGGAGAAGCGTAACGCTCTCTCGTTCGCCATGCGTGATGAGATCGTCGAGGCCCTGCGGACAGCGGAGGCCGACGACGACGTCTCGGTCGTCCTGATCGATGGCGCCGGACCGTCGTTTTGTTCTGGATACGACATGTCCGCGGGCCACCGGCAGCATAAGAAAGAGGGCTGGGTCAACTCGCCGCATTTCGATGGCTGGACAGATCAGTTCGCGCGCAGTTGCCTCCGGGACTGGTTGACGATCTGGGACCTTTTGAAGCCGGTCGTCGTCAAGGCGCACGGTCATTGCGTCGCCGGCGGGACCGAGATTCTGTCGATGGCCGATATCGCTTTCGTCGCCGAGGATGCTCGTATCGGTTACCCGCCGATGCGCGGGATGACCACGCCGGACACCCTGTATTTTCCCTGGAAGATGTCGATGGCGCGCGCGAAGTACCTGCAACTCACCGGCAATTCGGTAACCGGGCGCGAGGCGGCGGAGATGGGCTGGGTGGCGAAGTGTTTCCCTGCCGACCAGCTCGAGGACGAGGTGATGCGTGAGCTGCGCCCGATGACCCAGATCGCGCCGGATTTGCTCGCGGCGAATAAGCACTCGGTCAATCAGGCGTATGAGATCATGGGTTTCCGCACCGCGCTGTCGATGGGCTGGCAGTGGCACGCTTTGTCCTCCCGGCTGCGGCCGGGCAGCGGCCAGTTCGCCGAGAAGATGCGCGAGGGCGGGCTGAAGGCCGCGCTGGCATGGCGCGACGGCCCCTTCAAACGCGAGGGATTCGAATGATAGCGCCGTGATAGCGGGCGCAACGCTTTTTTCGCGGGATTAGTAAGCCGGGAGGTGGGACTTGGGTCTCCGTGTGAGGCACCGGCAAGGCCTATCCGGCCCGGATCAGCGTCCCGTTTGGCTGTTCCGCTGGCAGGCACAGGGCGACCAGCGCCGGGGCGACGGCCTCGGGCTGACGCAGGGACGACCGATCCTCGCCCGGGAAAGCGTTCGAGCGCATTCTGGTCGCCACCGGCCCCGGATCGAACAGGTTGACGCGCAGCCGGCTGGTCGCGACCTCCTGCGCCCAGGTCAGCACCAGGTGTTCCATTCCCGCCTTCGTCGCCCCCATCGCCCCCCAATACGCCCTCGGCTCCCGCGCTCGGCTTTCCGTCACGAACACCGCACGACCCGCCGGCGCCTGACGCAACAGTGGATCGCAGGTCCGGATCAGCCGCCACGCGCCCGCCATGTTCACCGCCACGACCTCGGCCCAGTCGTCCGGCAGGATGTGCGGCACCGGCGTCAGGCGGCCGAGCGCGCCGGCATTGTGGACCAGCACATCCAGCCGGCCGAAGCGCTGGAACAGGGTCGGACCGATAGCGTCGATCTGCTCGCCCTCCCGCAGGTCCAGCGGCAGCAGAGTCGCCTCGCCACCCGCGGTTCGGATCGCGTCGTCGGTCTCCTCCAAGCCGCCCTGGGTGCGCGCGGTGATGACGACGCGGGCGCCCAGCCGGCCGAGTTCCAGCGCCACGGCAGCGCCAATGCCGCGGCTGGCGCCGGTGACCAGCGCGACCGCCCCGTCCAGCACGCAGGCCATCAGTCGTTGGCGGTAAGCAGACTGAGCTGCCGCTCGGAATTGTCGTGCTGGTCAGGCAGGGGAATGGGATAATCGCCGGTGAAGCACGCATCGCAGTAATGCGGCACGTCCGGGTCGCGGCCCGGCTGGCCGAGCGCGCGATACAGCCCGTCGATTGAAATGAACGCCAGACTGTCGGCGCCGATCAGACCGGCCATTTCCTCGACGTTATGACGCGCCGCGAGCAACTTGCCGCGCTCCGGCGTGTCGATCCCGTAGAAGCAGGAATGGGTCGTGGGCGGCGAGGAGACGCGCATGTGCACCTCCCGCGCACCAGCCGCGCGCACCATCTCGACGATCTTCTTGCTGGTGGTGCCGCGGACGATGGAATCGTCGACCAGGATGACCCGTTTGCCCTCCAGCACGGGCCGGTTGGCCGAGTGCTTCAGCTTCACGCCGAGGTGGCGGATGTGGTCGGTGGGCTCGATGAAGGTGCGGCCGACGTAGTGGTTGCGGATGATACCAAGCTCGAACGGGATGCCGCTTTGCTTCGAGTACCCCATGGCGGCGGGGACACCCGAGTCGGGCACCGGCACGATGACATCGGCAGGGACCGCTGCCTCCAGGGCGAGCTGCGCGCCAATGCGCTTGCGGGCGTCATATACTGGCATGCCCTCGACCACTGAGTCGGGGCGAGAAAAATAGATATATTCGAAGACGCAGAAGCGTTCGCGGGATCGGCCGAACGGTTTGATGCTGTGCACGCCCTGGTCGTTGATGACGACGATCTCGCCCGGCTCGACGTCGCGGATGAAGTCGGCGCCGACGATATCGAGGGCACAGCTTTCGCTGGCCAACACCCAGCCGCCGGTGCCCTCGCAGCCGATGCGCCCGAGGATCAGCGGGCGCACACCCAGCGGGTCACGGACGCCCATCAGCGCCTCATTGGACAGGGCAACCAGTGAATAGGCGCCGACCACCTGCTTCAGCGCATCGATCAGCCGGTCGACTACCGTCGAGTACAGGCTGATGGCGATCAGATGGACGAACACCTCGGAGTCGGTGGTGGACTGGAACAGGCAGCCTCGGCGGACCAGTGCGCGGTGCAGCAGGTGGGCGTTCGTCAGGTTGCCGTTATGCGCGACCGCGAAGCCACCGAACTCGAAATCGGCATACAGCGGCTGAACGTTGCGCAGGATGGTTTCGCCGGTGGTGGCGTAGCGGTTATGGCCGACGGCGATGCGGCCGGGCAGCTTTTCGATGACGCGCCGATCGCCAAAATTATCGCCTACCAGGCCGATACCGCGATGCGAGTGGAAGCGGGCGCCGTCGAAACTGACGATGCCGGTGGCTTCCTGTCCGCGATGCTGCAGGGCGTGCAGGCCCAGCGCTGTGACGGCCGAGGCGTCGGGGACGTTCCAGATGCCGAAGACGCCACACTCCTCGTGCAGCGAGTCATCTTCAGTGCAGCGGCCATCGAACGCCATCTGTGACAACTCCTTGATCCCGTAGGATTACCTGCTAGTAGACCGATTCAGGCTGAGTGTAGAGCCTGAAACAGCGCTGCCGCGGCTCATGCAACGGTCGGCCGATACGATGTTCCTCGGCCGTGGCCGGAAGAACCCACTATTTGAGCGCAATTGCCGGGGGATTTATTCCGCGGCGTGCGCCAGGTCCGTCTCTGCCGCCGCTTCCAGCCCTAGCGCCTGGGCTAGCCCACCCAGACGGCGAATCACACTTTCCCCGGCAAACACGCCACTGTTCTCCCGCAGCAGCAGCAGAAGCTGGCTGTCCCGGATGCGCAACCGGGTACCCGCCAACAAGTCCCTGGTCCCGGCCGACAATGTGTAAGCCAGACGCAGTGCGATCCCCAAGGTCTCCGCGCGGGCCGCCGAGGCGGAATCGAGCAAAAGCCGAGCCGCTTGGAGGAAGGGGGCGCCCGCGTCGGCTTCGTAGCGAAGTGCGATGGCGATCGCGAGGAACGCTCGCACCGGGTGGTCAAGCCCGACCCCCGGCTGCCGCAACACCCGCAGAAATGCCTGTTCGGCGCGGAACTCCGGATGATCATGGCTGCCGATGTCCGACATCCAGCAGGCCGCCTCGCGCAGTCGGAGCTGGTCGGCGCTCTCGCCCGGGAACAACGGCGCGGTCCAGCCGAGCAGAGCCGGTGGCAGCGAGGGATCTCGACCGTAGCGGGCCGCCAGGTCCCAGGCCGCCGCGAGCAGCGGGTCCTGTTCGCGGATCTCGGTCGGCATCCGGCGCATGAACCAGCCTTCGCGCAAGCCGCTGGCACTGAACACCACCCGGCGAACATTGGTCAGCCGCAGCAGACGGCGCAGCACGACGGCGGCGAACGGCAGGTCATCGATCCGGCGGCGCGGCGCGGCGGACAGCCGCTCCAGCACTTTGCGCCCGCCGGTGGAGATCAGCGTCGACAGGTCGCGGGCTTCGTCGCGGCCGATGCTGTAATGGTGCACCATATTCAGCGGATAGCCGGTCTGCGCGATGTGAATGCGCGCCAGCGCACGCCAGGCGCCGCCCACCAGATACAGGTCGCCGCCGGCCGCGTCGCCCAGCCACGGGACGGTCCGCATATCTTCCTCGGCGATCGCCCGTGCCAGCACCGGATCGCCCGCCGAACGCTCGGCCAGGCGGATCACCCCTAGTCGAAGGGTCCGCGAGGCGCCACGAGTGCCGTTGATCAGTCGCACGACTTCCAGCGAACCGCCGCCAATATCGGCCAGGATGCCGTCCGCCGATGGAATGCCGCATACCACACCGTCGGCGGAGAACGCGGCCTCCTCCTGCCCGGACAGGATATGGATCGGCACGCCGGCCATGCGGTCCCGCAGCGCGGCGACGAAGGCCGCGCCATTGGCGGCGTCACGCACCGCCGCGGTTGCCAGGACCTCGAACGGATCGGCCCCCATCGCCTGGGCGACCGCATGGTAGCGGTGCATCACGATCAACGCCTGCGACATGCCTTCTTCGTTCAGCAGGCCGGTCGTCTGCAGGCCGCGCCCCAGCCGCAGGACAGCTTTTTCGTTGAAGATCGGCATCGGATTGCGCGTGTGGCCCTCATACACCACCAGACGCACCGAATTCGATCCAAGGTCGACAACGCCGCGGCGCGGCAACTGGGAGGGGGGAAGCGGCGGATGAGGAATCGGAAGCGACGGGGATAAAGCAAAGGGCATGCGTTAGTCCTGGTTGAGCCGATCCTGCCGCCGCTGCCCGCCGATCGGGGACGCCACGGGCGGCGCGACGAGCGGGCCGTGCAACGCTGATCCGCGACCGGACAGCGAGGGATTCGTCATGAAGTAGTCATGCGCCGACATAGGCTTGCGCCCCGGCGCTACCCGTTGCCAGGTACCCTCGGCGTTCAGCTCCCATGATTGCAACGAGTTTTTCAGATTGATCACCATGATCTGGTCCAGCACCTGGGCGTGGACGGTGGGATTGTGGATCGGCACCAGGGTCTCGACGCGCCAGTCCATATTCCGCTCCATCCAGTCGGCGGAACTGATAAATACGAGAGCATGCCGGCTGGGCAGCGAGTGGCCGTTGCCAAAGGCACATATCCGTCCGTGTTCCAGAAAACGGCCGACGATCGACTTCACCCGGATGTTTTCCGACAGCCCGGGGACGCCGGGGCGGAGGCAGCAGATGCCGCGGATCACCGCCATCACCTTCACGCCGGCGTTCGAGGCTTCATACAGCGCGTCGATCAGTGCGACGTCGGTCAGGCTGTTCATCTTCAGCCAAATGCCCGCGGCCTTGCCCTGGCGCGCGAACTCAGCTTCCTGGTGGATCAGCTTGAGCAGCTTGGTGCGGATCGTCAGCGGGCTGAAACCGAGCTCCTCCATGGTGTCGGGGCGAGCGTAACCGGTGGTGAAGTTGAACAGCCGAGCCGAGTCGCGGGTCAGGGCCGGGTCGGTGGTGAAGAAACTGAGGTCGGTGTAAATCCGCGCGGTGATCGGATGATAGTTACCGGTGCCAAAGTGCGCGTAGGAGCGAATGGCGCCGGCCTCGCGCCGCACCACCAGCGACAGCTTTGCGTGTGTCTTCAGGCCGGTGAAGCCATAGACCACCTGAACGCCGGCGGCCTCCATGCGGCGGGCCAGCCTGATGTTGGCTTCCTCGTCGAACCGGGCCCGCAGTTCGATCAGCGCGGTGACCGACTTGCCCGCCTCCGCCGCCTCGATCAGCGCATTGACGATGGTGCTGTCGCGGCTGGTCCGGTACAGCGTCTGTTTCACCGCGATCACCGCCGGGTCCTGCGCCGCCTGACGCAGGAACTGCACCACGACGTCGAAGCTTTCGTACGGATGATGGACGATGATGTCCTTGGCGCGGATCGCCGCGAAACAGTCGCCACCGAAATCGCGTATCCGCTCGGGGAACCGCGGCGTGTACGGAGCGAACAACAGGTCGTGCCGCTCGTCGATGATAAGCTGACGCAGGTCGACCAGCCCCAGCAGCCCCCGTTCGGCGTGGATTTCGTCCGCCGCCGCGTCCAGTTCATCGACCACCAGTTCACGCAACTCGCGCGGCATCGCGGCACTGATATCGAGGTGGATGACGACCCCGCGCCGCCGCCGCTTCAGCGCCGTCTCGTAGGAGCGAACCAGATCCTCGGCCTCCTCCTCGAACTCCACGTCGGTGTCGCGGATCAGCCGGAACAGGCCGTGACCGGTCAGGCGGAACCCGGGGAAGACCCGGTCGAGGAAAAGGACAGCAAGGTCTTCCAGCAGGACGAACCGCGTTGGTCCACCGGGTTCGGCCGCGGGCAGGCGAATGAAGCGCTCCACCTGGGTCGGAAGCGGCAGCAGCCCGCGCATGCCCTGGCCATCTTCCTCCCGCACCAGCAGCATGGCGAGCACCAGCCCCATGTTGGGAATGAACGGGAACGGGTGCGCCGGGTCGATGGCAAGCGGCGTGACGACCGGGAACACGCGCTCCATGAACCAGTCGTCCAGCCACCGGTGGTCCGCGGCGGTCAGCGACTCGATGCCGCAGACCTCGACACCGGCGAGGCTGAGCAATGCGCGGAGTTCCCGCCAGATGCGCTGCTGATCCGCCAGCAGCGCCTCGGCACGCTGCTTGATCTCGACAAGCTGCTGTGCCGCGGTTCGTCCATCGGCCGACGGACCGCTCGGGCCGGATTTGGCTTGGCCGATCAGCGCCGCGACGCGGACCGAGTAGAACTCATCCAGGTTGGAAGCGCTGATCGACAAGAAACGCAGCCGCTCCAGCAGCGGATGACGGGTGGCCTCGGCTTCCTCCAGGACGCGGTGATTGAAATCGAGCCAGGACAATTCGCGGTTGATGAAGCGTTCCGGACTTTCGAGCGGCGGCAGCGGGTCAACCGAGGTGCCTTGGTCCGCCAAATCGGGTCGGCGGGGTGCAACGACTACGGCGAGTTCTTCGGCGCGCACGCCCTCGGCGGTGACCTCCTGGACCGCAATTCCATTTCCCGAGGCCCCCCTTGGCGCGTCGCCACGGGACGCCTTGGAGCTCGCCCGGTGGGGCTTGGACCTGGATGACGGAGCCGACGCGGGCCGCAGTTGCACGACACCCTCGGATAAATCCAACTTCCGAGCCACTTTTTCACTCCTTCGCCGGCTGGCCTCCAACATTAGCGCAATCCGCTCGGCCGCGCGCCGGGCAAGCTGTTCGCCGCGGAACTTTCATCCGGGGCGAGCTCTGAGCCGCCTTTCCCAGCCAGCAATTCGGCCGCGAGCGGCAGGGTAATCGCCCTGCCCGACGCCAGGCTGGCCTGGTCCAGATGCGCGACGGCTTCCCGGAGCGCCGCGGCAGAGCGCGGCAGGCGCAACAAGAGCCAGTCCTGGACCGGACGGGGGACCGCGAGTTGCCGGTCCGCCAACAAGCGCATCAGCAGGGCTCGCAGCAACTCGTCATCCGGGGGCCCGATCTCGATCGATGTCATGCCGCGAAGCCGGCTGGCGAGGTCGGGCAGCCGAACCGGCCACCGGGCGGGCGGGGCGCGGCCCGAGAGCAGCACGAACAGGCCGCGGTCGCGCGCGGTGTTCAGCAGATGCAGCAAGAGGGGTTCCGCACCGACCGTGTCGGCATCGTCCACCGCCACCGCCCCGGTTTCCGGCATGTCATCCAGATCGAGCAGCTCCTGACCCGCTAGGCGTACCGCGTCGGTGCGCGCCGCCCATGCCGCCAGCAGATGGCTCTTGCCGCAGCCAGGTTCGCCCCACAGCGCCAGCCGCCGCTCCGGCCAGTCGTTCGCCCGGTCGAGCCATACCAACGCGTCCTGGTTCGACGCGGCGGGAAGGAAATCCCGGGGGTCGTAGCTGGCCACGTAGGGAAACGGCAACGCGAGCTGCTGGCGGCTGGACGGCATCAGGCCGCCGGGGGATCGAGATAGAGCGAGCTGGCCAGATAGCGCCGCAGCCAGAAGCGCGCCAACACGCCGATGGTGGCTGCGGCGGGCACGGCCAGCATGATGCCCAGGAAGCCAAAGGCGGCTCCGCCCGCGAACAGCGCGAAGATCACCCAGACCGCCGGCAGTTCCACCCGATCACCGAGGAACCGCGGATAGATCACGTACCCCTCCAGCAGTTGCCCCACGACCAGCACGGCCGCGACCACGGCGACGCCGCGCCAGTGCGGGAACTGCGCCAGTGCCAGGCCGATCGCGGTCACCCCGCCGGTGATCGAGCCGACATAGGGAATGAACGACAGCAGACCGGCGGTCAGGCCGACGATCAGCCCCAGGTCCAAGCCGGCCACCGACAACCCGAGAGCGTAGTAGAGCGCCAGGAACAGGCAGCACAGCGCCTGGCCGCGCACCCAGGCGGACAGGATGCGGTCGACCTCCTTGACCTGCGCCCGGATCACTCCCTGATAGCGCCACGGCAGCCACGATCCCACCATGCCCACCACGCTGGGCCAGTCGCGCAGCAGGTAGAAGCCCACCACCGGGGTCACGACCGCCAGGGACAACAGGTTGAAGATGGCAAAGCCGCTGCCGATCACGCTGGTGACGGTGGACAGCAGGATGCTCAGCATTGACCCGGCCTGGCCGCTGACCAGGTCGCGCAGCTTGTCGTTCACCACGTCGGGTCCGAAATTTTCCTGCAGGCGGGTCAGTTCGTCCCGTGCCCAGCCCTGCAACAAAGTCGCGTACTGCGGTATCCGGTTCACCAGCAGGCCGATCTGCACCACGACCAGTGGATACAGCAGCAGGGCGAACAGCAATACAGCGGCGATTACCGCCAGTATCATCAGCAGCGCGGCCGCGCCCCGCGGCATGCCCAGCCGATGGAGACGCGTGGTGGGCGGGTCGAGCGCATAGGCGATGACGCCGGCTGCTACGAATGGTGCCAGCACGGAGGCGAACAACTGTAGCGCCAGCCACAATGCCACCAGAAGCCCGATGATCAGGCCAACTCGCTGGATCCGGGTCGAGTGCGACAGCGGGCCGCGCGGCGCAACGGTCGCCGGCTGCGCTTCGGTTACTGGTCCGTTGGGGATAGGTTCGCCGGGACCGGCGGAAGCTTCGACCGCCGCCGCCGGGGCTGCGTGCTGGCCGGCGGCTTCGGCGATTAGGATGTCATCCTGATCCGCTGGCGGCACCTGAGCCTCCTCGGGCTGTATTCCAGACGTAGACCGCGCCCGAAGCCAGCGTTGTCACTGCCACCGCCCAGACCAGCCCCGGGGCGAGGCCGGGCACCCCAAGGCCAAAGCCACCTTGCAGCAGGGTAATTGCGACCAGCAGTATCTGCAGCAGTGTGTTCACCTTCGAGACATAGAGGGGGCGAATGGTCACAGTGTGCCCCATGACCGCGAGTGTGACCACGCCGCCCACGATCAGCATGTCTCGGAACACCACCAGAACCGCCAGCCAGTCCGGGAGCGCGCCAACGGCGGCCAGGGTCACATACATGGTGACGAGCAACGCCTTGTCCGCCACCGGGTCCATCACCGCGCCCACCGCGTTGCCACCATAACGGCGCGCGAGCCAGCCATCCAGCGCATCCGACAGACCGGCCGCGACAAAAAGCACGAATGCCTCTCCGATCCGATGTTCCACCACCAGCCAGAACGCCAAGGGCACGGCGCACAGGCGCGCGAAGGTTATGATGTTGGGCAGGTTGAGCAGCGAGGCCGGCAAGCTGCTGGTGATCCGCGTGCCATCAGGCATTCCGCATTCGCCCTCCTGAGCGAGCCGGCTGTCCGCCGGGGCAGGCTTGTGGTGAATTCAACGAACATCTCGTTGGCGAGGCCGTGAAGGCGAACCGGCCGGACCGTCGGCCGGCCAATCGCGAGACATCGCCGGACACGTGGTATCAGGCGCGCGGATTTGCATCGAAGCGGCGGCGCATGGTTGTTGTGCGCGCTATATATGGGTTCGTCGGCTTAGCCTGGAGAGGGTCGTCATGGCCAGCGGGGAAGATCCCAGAGGGGAAGATCAAGGCCCTCCGGCGGGGGCGAAACGCCTGGACTACCGCGCGGCCGGGGTCGACATCGAGGCGGGCGACGCCCTGGTGCACGCGATCAAGCCGTTGGCAAGGGCGACGGCGCGCGCCGGCGTGCTGGGAGGCCTGGGCGGGTTCGGCGCGCTGTTCGACCTGAAAGCCGCCGGCTTCCACGACCCGGTTTTGGTCTCCACCACCGACGGGGTCGGCACCAAGCTGAAAATCGCTATCGAGACCGGGTTGCACGACACCGTCGGCATCGACCTGGTCGCGATGTGCGTCAACGACCTGATCGTCCAGGGGGCCGAACCACTGTTCTTCCTGGACTATTTCTCCACCGGCAAGCTGTCTGTCGAGCAGGCCCGGACGGTCATCGGCGGCATCGCGGACGGTTGCCGGCAGGCCGGCTGTGCGCTGGTTGGCGGCGAGACAGCCGAGATGCCCGGCATGTATCAGGCCGGTGACTACGATCTGGCGGGCTTTTCCGTTGGCGCGGCGGAGCGGGGCAATCTGCTGCCTCGGCCCGTTGCGATCGGCGACACCGTGCTGGGGCTAGCCAGCTCGGGCATTCACTCGAACGGGTTCTCCCTGGTGCGGCGCGTCGTGGCGTCCAGCCTGCTGTCCTGGGATGATCCTGCTCCGTTCGCCGCCGGACAGACGCTGGCTCGGGCGTTGATGACGCCGACCCGGATTTACGTGCGGTCGGTGCTTGCACTGCACCGTGCCGGCTTGCTGAAGGCCGCCGCTCACATCACCGGCGGCGGCTTGCCGGGGAACTTGCCGCGCGTCCTGCCGGACGGGATGGCGGCCTCCCTGACCATGACATGGCCAGTGCCGCCGGTGTTTGGCTGGCTGGCGCGAACCGGCCGGATTGATCCCCACGAGATGTCGCGGGTGTTCAACTGCGGCATCGGCATGGCCCTGGTGGTTTCCGATTCGGACGCGGCGACCGAACTGCTGGAACGCCACGGTGAGCAGGTGAGCCGCATCGGCATTATCCAGGCGACCGAAGGTCCCGCCACGGTCCTGCTCGACCCACCCGCCGGCTGGCCGGCGTGATCCGGCCGGTGAGTTCTTGTGGGGAGCGGTGGCCGTGAAGCGACGGGTGGCAGTCCTGATCAGCGGCCGAGGCTCCAACATGGCGGCGCTGATCGCCGCCTCGCGGGACCCGATGTTTCCCGCCGACATCGCGCTGGTGCTCTCCAATCGCCCCGATGCCGTTGGCCTGGAAACCGCGCGCGCCGACGGGGTGCGGGCCGAGGCGGTCGATCATCGGCGCTTCGGCTCCGACCGCGCGGCGCATGAGGCGGCGATCGACGCGATGCTGCGCGCCGCCGGGATCGAGATCGTGTGTTTGGCGGGTTACCTGCGGCTGCTGACGCCGTTCCTGGTCGAGCGCTGGCGCGGCTGCATGCTGAATATCCACCCCAGCCTGCTGCCGTCCTTTCCCGGCCTGGATACCCATGCGCGAGCGCTCGCGGCTGGCGTGACGCTGCACGGATGCACCGTGCACCTGGTCACCCAGCAGATGGATGATGGTCCGATCCTGGCGCAGGCGGCGGTGCCGGTGCTGCCAGGCGATTCGCCGGAGTCGCTGGCCGCCCGCGTGCTGCGGCAGGAACATGCGATCTATCCAGCCGCCCTTGCCGCGGTTGCCGCCGGGCTTCCGGCGAGGCGCCCCGACGCGGAGGCCAGCCTGGCTAATCCCTTGCCGTGGCGGGCTGGCCTGCCATAAAACGGCGCCACATCAATTCATTCGTGCGGGGACCCAATGGCCGAAAACACCAGCGCTCGTTTCTCCGGACCCGAAAGTGTCGAAGCGCTGACCGCCGACCGGGAGAGGATGTGGAATGGCTTCACCTCCGCGACCCTGGGCCTGGTGATCTTCATGATCGTGCTGCTGGTGCTGATGGCGTTCTTCCTGTTGTAGCCCCCGCGGGGGCCGGGGCCCCCCATGTCATGGCCGGCGCAGGCCGGCCCCCGCAGTGTGATCCTCGGCGGAGGCCGAGGACCCACGTTTTCCACCCCGTGTTCGGCTCGCCAGCCGATCCGCTGATTGCCGCTCCCGCGCACCCTGACAACGCTTCCGCCCCGCGGGCAATTTGACAAAAATTCCGGTTTGAGCCCGCATATGCCCGCGCTCGATTGCAGGAGGCCGCCTTGCCGCTTCGGCTGACCGAATCCCAGCTTGCCCAGTATCGCGATGATGGCTTCACGGCACCGGTTCCGGTGCTTTCCCCCGAGGAAGTCCGGCGGCACCGCGCCGCGCTGGAAGCCTACGAGTCCATCGGCGGCAAGCCGCTCACGTATCCTGAAAAGTCCAAGTGCCATCTGTTGTTTGCCTGGGCCGATGAAATCGTCCATCACCCGGCGGTGCTCGACGCGGTGCAGGACGTGATCGGCCCGAACATCTTGTTGTTTCATTTCACACTACAGACCAAGGAAGCGCATCGCCCGACCTTCGCCGAGTGGCATCAGGACGACGCCTATTTCCATCTCGATCCGGCCGAGCAGGTAACGGCATGGGTGGCGCTGTCGGAAGCGTCGGAGCTGTCGGGCTGCATTCGGATGATTCCCGGCAGCCACAAGCGCGGCCTCGCCGATCATTACGACAATCCCAGCGAGGAAAACCTCATTCGCCGTGGTCAGACCGTCAGCGGATACGCGCCCAACGACGGGGTCGCGGCGCCGCTGCGTGCTGGGGAAATGTCGTTGCACCATACACATACCCTGCACGCGTCGGGACCGAACGACAGCGACGACCGGCGCATCGGCCTGACAATCAGCTACGTTCCGACCCATGTTCGGCCGACGCTGGAAACTGTGCCAGCCGCGCTGCTGGTGCGTGGAGTGGATCACTATCGGCACTTCGAGCCCGAGACGCGGCTGGTGCGGGAACTCTCACCCGAGGCCAGACTGGCGCACCGGCGTTCCACCGGGCTGTATTACAAGCTCTCAAAAATGCCTGCCTGACTTAGTCGGAATGGTCGGCTCCGGCGCTGCAGGCCGATCAAACACCAGCACGCAGTAGCGCATCGCGTGGGTCCGGTAGGCAATGATGATACGAAACAAAGTCATTGCAAAGCTGCGGTCCTCCGCGCTGCGATCCAGCAGAAAACGCATGTAGCGAGGCTCGGTAACGAGCTTGCCCAGCGCACGCCGAGCACAGATCGACCAGGTCCGCCGCACTTGGTCGGTCAGATCGAGAACCTCGACCAGCCGAAATCCAGCCTGCACCGCCATCCGGCGATAGTCGGCCTCGTCTCCCATGCTGGGCAGGCGTCCCTCGCGGCAGATTGGTTCCAGCAGATACCTGATCTGCCACGCACCTGGATCTTTGCACGCGAGCCATGCACAGACGACGAAGACGCCACCCGGCTTGAGGGTGCGAAAGGCCTCGGTGAAGAACCGTTGCTTATCCGGCATATGCTCGGAGCTTTCCACCGCGTACATCCGATCGAACCGCTCGGCTTTGAAACCATTTTCCAGCCAGTCCCGCCGCAGGATGCACAGTCTGCCCCGTTGCACCACGCGCGTGCTGGCTCGTTCCGCCTGGGTCCCCGACACTGTCAGCCCAACCACATCGACGGCGTGGCGTTCAGCAAGAAATTCCGCCGTTGCCCCGTAGCCGCAGCCGATGTCGCAGACTTCCTGCGCGGGAGCGAGCCGCAATTTCGCAGCCAGAAGCTCAATCAGCGCCTCGGCAGCCTCCGTCGCGCTCTCCCGTCCGGTTGCCCAGTAGCCGTGATGGACGTGCTGGCCCCATATCTCGCGGTAAAAACTATCCAGCTCGTCATAATGCGCGGCGACGGCCAGGGTGGATTGCGGCTGCTTCGGAAAAATCATGGTTGCTCCTATGGTTTTTCCTGATCCACCTGTCCGAAATACCAAATCCGGCTCGGCCCGGTTAACCACGTCCTTGTTTACCAACCCTGGCACTCGCCCGGTCATGGCACGGGGGGTGGGTCGACGTCCAGGCGCCGATGGGTAGACTTGCTTTTCGTGTTTGCATTTCAGCCTGGAGCCAGCCATTGAAAGTCGGGATCGTTTCGGA
Source organism: uncultured Alphaproteobacteria bacterium (assembly GCA_963758415.1). Lineage (GTDB taxonomy): Bacteria > Pseudomonadota > Alphaproteobacteria > Acetobacterales > Acetobacteraceae > Rhodopila. The sequence continues at coordinate 553,023 of CAVWVL010000007.1, forward strand.
CCTTCATTGCAATCCCCAGGGCCTCGAGCTGGCCCTGCAAGCGATGGGGGATGTCGACGAACTACTATGCCTCGGCGACAGCATCTATGAGTATCAGTTTTCCAATGACGTCGTCGCCCGGTTGCGGCAGCGTCGCGCGCACATCATCCAGGGCAACCACGAGGAGGTCTTCATGTCCTCGGCGGGCGAACGCGCGCGGCAGCGAGCGGGAATCGATCCGGAGTTGCTGAAGTTTCTTTCGGAGCAACCGTACCGCAGGTATCTCGACCTCGCGGGCAAACGACTATTGCTGATCCATTCCACACCTTGGGAACCTCGGGGAGAGTATGTCCATCCGCACAGCACGAAGCTCGATCGTTTCGCCGACGCGGACGCGGATATCGTGCTGTATGGGCACACCCATTGCCAAGTGGTCAAGCGGATCGGCAGCGTTCTGATCATCAATCCGGGCTCGGCCGGGGATGCCCGAGACAGCCGGAACAACCGGCAGCTAAGCTGCGCCGTGCTGGATCTGGTGTCGGAGGAGGTACAAGTGATCGATTACCCCGATCCACGCTACAGCGCGGTTTGACCAAGCCTGCAGAACGTCGAGAATGACCGCCTCACCTGCTCGGCATTCATACCATCCGTAATGAATACCAGGCGCGAGGCACGCGCTTGTGTCGGCCACGCCGGCAGATGCTCGGGCGCGTGCATCAAATGCTGGACTGCGTGAACGGCCACCGGCGTAGCGCTGCCCACGATGTTGAGCAGCCCTTTGACACGCAACAGCCGGTCGCCGTGTCGATGCACCAACAGGCTGAACCATACCCCGAACGCGCTCCAGTCGAGCGGCGGGCCATGCGTAACGACGAATGAACTGACGCCGGCGATTGCACCGGGCGGACCCAATCGTCCCGTGTCACCGCGCTCCTGAAGCCGAGGCTGCGTATGATCGCTCGGGTCCTGTCGCAGGAGAAGATCGGGATCCACCACGCCGTGCTCGGCCGTTCCCACGACGGCAGCCGGATTGATCCGCCGCAGCACGCCAAGCACCCGGTCAACCTGCGTCGCCGACGCAAGGTCGATCTTCGTGAGCAGCAACCGATCCGCCACCGCAACCTGCTTCATCACCTCGCCATATCTCTCCACCCCCCGCTCGGCATTCACGGCATCCACCGTGGCAATCACGTTGCCCACCTGGAAATGACGCCGCAGCACAAGGTCGGAGGCGATCGTGGCGAGAATCGGCACCGGGTCGGCAAGCCCGGTCGTCTCCACGATCACGCGGTGAAACGGCGGGATGTCGCCAGCCTGTCGCCGCGCTTGAAGGTCGCGCATCGCGGCGCTGAGGTCGCCGCGGATGGAGCAGCAGATGCAGCCGCTCTCCAGCAGAACCGGCGCGGAGTTCGAGCCGCCCGACGAGCAGATGGTCGAGGCCTACCTCGCCAAATTCATTGATGAGCACCGCAGTATCGGCAAAGGCAGGGCTGCGCAGGATATGGCGCAGGACCTGTCGTCTTGCCGCTGCCGAGGAACCCGGTAAGGATATGCACCGGGTTCCTGGCATCACTCGTTGCAGGCGCCATCGACTGCATCGAGCAACGTAGTATCCAGCGGATCGATCGCCGCGCCGCACAACCGTTCCGCTTTCGGCCAAAGCTCGCCGAGGCCAGCAACCATTTCGGTTCCTCCGGTGCGGCATTTCAGAATGAAACTAGTTCCTTGCCAGTCAGCCAGGGACAAGCCGTAGTGCCGCAGCACGACGTTACCGACTTCCACTCGCCGCCGGCGTGCCTGGCGACGCAGCCATGGCACCGCCGAGGCGGACGATGGCTCGCCGGGGGGCTCGCCGGGCGCCGCGAGACCATCAGCCCAGTGGGTTCCGTCGCCGAGGACGCCGCACAGGCCACACATGCTATGGCTTGCGCGGATACCGCCGCGCGAAATCGTCAGCGATCTGATCCATGGTCACGAACTTGACCCCGGGATGACGGATGATGTGGCTGTAGAGGCGCTCAAGCATCATCAGCACCTGCGGGCGGCCGGATACGTCGGGGTGAATGGTGATCGGGAACACAGCGTAGTCCATCTCCCGGTACACCCAGTCGAACTGCTCACGCCAGATCGCTTCGATGTCATAAGGATTGACAAAGCCGTGGCTGTTCGGCGCCTTCTTGATGAACATCATCGGCGGCAGGTCGTCGAGATACCAGCTCGCGGGAATTTCGATCAGATCGGTTTCCTTGCCACGCACCAAAGGCTTCATCCAGTCGCCCGGCTGCTTGGCGTAGTTGATCTTGGTCCAGGTGTCGCCGACGCGAACATAGTAGGGCTCATAGTCCTTGTGCATCAGGCTGTGGTCGTACTTGATCCCCTTTTTGAGCAGCAGTTCGTTGCTGACCTGACTGAACTCCCACCATGGCGCCACGTAACCGGTGGGGCGTCGGCCGCTGAGCGCGGTCACCAGGTCGATACACTTGCCGAGGACGGTCTCTTCCTGCTCAGGCGTCATCTCGATCGGATTTTCGTGGCTGTAGCCGTGAATGCCGATCTCATGGCCGGCCTCGGCCACCGCCTTCATTTGCTCCGGAAAGGTCTCGATCGAGTGGCCCGGAATGAACCAGGTGGTCTTGATGCCGAACCGCTCGAACAGCTTCAGCAACCGCGGGGATCCGACTTCGCCGGCGAATAATCCGCGCGAGATGTCGTCCGGGCTGTCTTCGCCGCCGTAGGAGCCGAGCCATCCGGCTACTGCGTCGACATCAACTCCGAACGAGCAGAGAATCTCCTTGGCCACTGTCTCACCTCCTGTGCTGAACATTCCGGCGTCAACCGGCGCGGTCGGAGGGCTCTCACACTTCGGCGCGATACTCAATCCCCAACGGGGCCGTGTCCGCGCGCCGGCCCGATTGTACAGCACAAGAACGTGCAACACCTGCTCGTCATGATCGCCTTAGTTGCAGAGCCGCCGCGGACCGGAAGGTCTCTTCCATCGGAGGTCGTAACAACTCCACGGGAGAGAATCCTTCGTCGCAAGGGCTGCTCGATTTGACGAATTCCGCGCGCCGGAGGCCGCCGGGCGGGCATTCACCAATCGGCTCGAAGCGGTTGAACTCGTTACGCCGGGTGGCGCCGTGGCACCCAGCGCCCGGCCGCATCGTCGTGCAATGTAGTTTCGGTTCAATCGATACGTGTCTGCCGAGAACCAGCGCGTTCAAGGCGGCTGGCGGTCGTCCTGATTGGTCGGCAACCAGACCTCGATCATGTTGTGTGGTGTGCTGAACGTGTTCGAGAGATCCTCGATCCTCCATCGATATCCGAGACCCGCCAGCGTCTTGGCCATTTCCGCGGCGAGCATGCGATTTTTCTCCTCGGAGTATCGTATCACGGCAATCCTTGGCACCTCGGTTTGGGTCAGAAAGTCCACGCTGGAGACGTCCCGTCGGTTTCGCGCCGCCAGCGCGCGCGCATTCTCGCCAGCGATATCCGCGCCTGCCGCATAGTAGACCCAAAGGATCGGCTTGCCCGTTTCGGGCTCTCGGGTCCCCGGTTGCCCGGGCAGCGGACGCGACGTCGCGACGACGTCACGTCGTGCAGGCGGTGTTTTGCTGGCCTCGGGCCGGATCGTGATCGTCGACGACCCGTCATCAACGGTCGGCCTTGCCGGCGCGGGCGCGGGTGGCGAGAGGCTCCTCGATAACGGCGGTGCCGGGGTAGCGGCAGCCGTTGAAGCACCCGTAGGGGTGGCGGGTGCCGTTGCAGGATTAGTCGGGACAGCGGCCGCCGGGGCAGGTAAGGCCGGGGCAGGCACCGCCGAGACCGAGGCCACCGCGACCGGGGCCGCCGCGACGGGTGAAGCCGGGACCGGGGCAACTGGGACGGAGGCCACTGGGGCCACCGCGACTGGGGCCACCGCGACTGGGGCCACCGCGACTGGGGCCGCCGGGGCCGGGGCCGCCACGACGGGAGCGGTCGGGACCGGGGCCGCCGGGATGGGAGCGACCAGAAGAAAATTATCCGACTGAATGGTGCTTTCGCCAGATGCCGTCCCGACCTCAGGCGGCTCCGGCGCTCTTTCCGGATGAGAGGGCGGTTGGCCAACCTGAATCGGTTGAGACGTCGGACGAACCGGAATCATCGCGGTCGACACCGGGGCGGTCGAAGCGGGCGAGACATCATGGTCAAGGTCATATCGGCCGATGGCCAGCAGGAGCAGAGCGCCAGCCGCCGCCACCGCTATCACCAGCGCCAGAAAAAGGTCCAGCCGCCGCCATTTCCGCCTGGCTGGCTCGCTGGCCATGGGGCTTTTGCTGGCCATTGGGCTTTCGCCCGCCACAGGACTCTCAGCCGCGGCTTCATCAACAGGCGGGTCGTATTCATCACGCAGAGAGGCCAGAACGAGACGCTGAAGCCGTTCCTCGGGGCTGATATCGTCAGCGTCCGGTGACTCGGGACGACCCTCCGCCGATCTCGATCCGATGTCCATCGGTGCAACCATATTGTCCAATTTAAACTGAAAACCGTAACCGCAAGGCTTGCCCGCCCGGCGCACGCACGTCACCAACGAGCCGTCTCAGTGCCGGAGCGGATCCTTTCCCGTTTCGCTTCCGGGCAACATGCTAACAGCAGATACCACCAGCGTCGTTTCCGGCCACCACCGCATTTGGCAGGGCGATGACCGTTTCGATTGTCATCCTGCTCCTTAAAAGCCCGCTTGTGAACAAGTCTGATCAGAGTCAGGGCAGGAGATGCCGATAACTTTCAAGGATCAAACACGCCGGGCCGCGATTGGCCCCGCGCTACCGGCATTACAGCAACATAAAGTATCGAACGAAAATTACCGCTCGGCCCAGTCGCATGATGCTATCAACCGCTAGTCAGGCGGATGCCGACCGCCTTCACACCTCCACAAGGGCAGCCCGGCGGCTGTTGACTTCCTCGATGGTCGCTTCCAGCGCGGCGCTCAGCCCCTCGGCCAAAGCCGGCGCCTCAGGCGTGTCGGACTGAATGGCCACCTCGAACTGCCGAGCAACGATGGTCAAGCGCTCGAAGCCGAAGACGCCAGCGGATTCCGCCATGGTACGCGCCGCTTCGGCGAGTTCATCCCTGGCGCGCGTCAGGGCGTGCGGCTCCTGTAGTCGGAGCAAAAGGGCCTCGCCCAGTGCCGCTATAGTCTGAAGATAGGAAGCAACCGTGGTGATCGAGGGGACGAACGCGTTCCGCTCGTATATCTTCGCGTCAAGCAGCGGCAGGTCAGCGCCGATCACCGGGGTTACCGGCGGGAAAATCATAGCGCTCGGCATCGAAGCGGGCGAAGTGCCCTGGTCTTGAGGCCACTGCCGCAAAGCCGCGCTGATGACGGCGGCAGCCAGTGTGTCGATGTTGAATGGTTTCGAAACATGACCATCCATGCCGGCTTTGTAACATTCGCCTACCTGCTCGGCGAACGCCAGAGCAGTGACCGCCACGACAGGCACCCGGCCGCGCGAGCCCTCAAGAGCACGGATGCGACGCGTCGCCTCCAACCCGTCCATCTCGGGCATGCGCACGTCCATCAGCACGACGTCGAAATCCGTGGTTGCGACTGCTTCGACCGCCTCGGCTCCGCCCTCCAGGCAGACGACCGTATGGCCGGCTGTTCGCAGCATCGAGGCTGCGATGTCCCGGTTCATAGCGATATCGTCGACCACAAGCACGTGCAAAGCCGGCGTCTGCGCTGGCTGATCGTCAGCCGGATCGGCGACGAAGGTCGAGGTCAGGGCAACCGCGTTCAGCGGCAGTTCCAGCCAGAACAGCCTCCCGCCGTTTGGGCTGTTTTCGTGACCCAGGCGTCCGCCCATCGAATTCGCGAGCTGAGCACACAGGGCCAGATCGAAACCGTCGTCGTTGGCACCGCGAACCACCCCCGTGTCAGGCCGCTCGGCTTCCAGAGGCTGCTCGGATGGTATCTCCAGGCCGGGCTCGACGACCTCGATCCGCAAGGCGGTGCCACCCGCAACGGTTCGAAGCCTTAGCTCGACGGTTCCCCAGAGGGTGGACTTGATGGCGTTGCCAAGCAGGCTGAACAGCACTTGCCGAAGCCGGACTGGATCGGTCACGAGCTTCTCGGGCGTGTCAGGCCCAACGCTTGCGTGCAGTTCGAGACCCTTGGCCTCCGCTGACCAGCGGACCAGTTCCAGACACGACTCCGCCACGATCCGCACATCGGTTTCGACGGCTTGCGGCTCGAAGTTTTCCGCTTCGACCCTCGACAAATCGAGCACACACGTGATCAGTTCGAGCAAGTGTTCGCCAGCTTCCAGCATGGCATTCACCCGCGCGTCCTGCGTCGGGCTGAGTCCCCCTTCGACATGCAGCAACTGCGTATAGCCTAACATGCCGTTGAGAGGCGTACGTAACTCCTGGCTTACTCCGGCGAGAAAGCGGGATTTGGCCCGGGCCGCCCGATCCGCTTTGTCCAGTGCCTCGGAGAGATGTAATGCAAACCCCTCCAGTTCACGGTTGGCGGCCTGGAGCTGACGCTCGCGCTCATCGATAACGGTGCGATCGCGGACAACACTTGACACACCTATGATGTTGCCCTGGTCGTCATGTACTGGCGACACGGTCATCGAGACCGGAATAATCGTTCCGTTTTTGTGCTGGCGGCTCGTTTCAAACAGCTCGACCCTTTGATCGCGATCGATGCGTCTCAGGATCGAGGCTTCCTCGTCGATCCGATCGTACGGAATGATAAGCGCGATGGGCTGGCCAATTATTTCAGCCCAGGCAAAGCCAAAAATCGTTTCGGCGGCCTTGTTCCAGGATGTGACTAGCCCATCCAGATCCCTTCCGATAATCGCGTCATACGATGCATCCGCGATCGCCGTGAGCCAGAAGTTGGACCCGCTCATCTGTGTTGGCCGCGAAGCCCGTGAAGACGTCGAGTCGCCGGTATGACCGGAGTGCGCCTCGGTATGCTTCGCCGGATCCTCGCCCCGACGGGGTCCGTTGGCGATAAACCTCGCCTGCTCAGTGGTCCGTTTGCTGTCTGACAATCTAGTTCTCCCGCCTCAAAAATCTTGCGCATGCCAAATTGGCCTGGGCGCCCGCCTTGATCCGGGTATTAAGCCGAAGAAGGTGTAAATGAGCGGTTAAGAGCAGCTTGAAAGCGCCGCGGCGGCGTTGACGGATCCGTGTGTGCCTCAGCGCGTGTGGCGACCAATGGTTGAGCTAAATCCGACACACGAAGGCAATGGACGCGGCCGAGCGGTGCCCGACACGGTGCCCTCCGTTCGCCGTACACTTCATCGTGAGAACTCAGGCGGCGCAGGTTTTCCTGTCCATGCCGGGCAAGGTGACAGCCCCGGGCGCGGCCGCGGAAGGCAAGCAACCATGAATGCAATGGAGAAGTTCATCCGTCAGATTTGACAGGTGGGGAGGGTCCAGCATGGTGAAGTGATTTCCCGCCACCGAGATCACCTTCAGGTCCGTAAGGAATGTCCGCCATCCCAAATGAGAGGCAGCACTTGGTCTGAATTGCCGCGACCGAAACAGAAAAGCCGGTAAGTCGGTTGCGGGGCCGGTCTGACTGTTCAGCCAGTATCGAGCCAGAACTCGCCCGCCGCAGTCGACAGGCCCAGTAATCCAACCCGAACCGGGTGCGGGAGCTGAGCCAGCTTGTTTTCGGGTCCAACAGCCGGAGGGAAAGCAACCGCGCCTTCGGGCGTGACAGATACCGGGCCATGACGCGGCAAAGATTATCGTGCCATCCCCGCCGGAATATCCAGGAGGGAAGCCTGCGGGAACCGCCTGCGAAGGTCATCGACTCTGCATGCGGCCGGGTATCTGCCGCAGCCGATATGTCAGTGTCCAGCAGCCCCAGAAATGCAATGTCGCGGCCTGAGTCCGATAAATGCCGAGCGACGGCGAACGCAACGATCCCGCCGTACGAGTAGCCTGCGAGGAGCAAGGCCCCGGCGGGAGCAGCTTCCGATATTTGTGCCGCAAGCTTGGAAATCATGTCTACGAAACGGAACGATGGATCGCTGATGACATCCCAGCCCGGATAGCGGATGGTGGCAATGAGGAGTTGCCCCCGCAAGTCCTCGCGCATTGCGGAAAGTCGGGGATCGTCACCCGAAACCCCGGGAAACAGAAAGACCCTGGCACGTGTCTCCGATGCGGCGTCGACACTGGAAGGCGCTTGCATGTCATCCAGGGCCAGGGCGATTTCGCGTGGTCTCATATCGACTGTGAAAGGACCAGGCAGCAAGCTCCGACCGAGTGTCTCCTCCAACTCAAAGAACAGACGGAGGAACTTCAAGGAGTTGCCACCGACGTCGTTCCAGGTCCGATCCAGCGTTGAGGAGCGGTTATCCAGGATGCTGTCCCACAAGCGAGAGACCAGCGCCAGGGTCGATCGCGCTGGAGCCGGTCCAACAGCTGCGTCGGAATCGGTTGCCGGCGTGGCCTGGTATCCGCGGCGGTCGATTTCCAGCAGCGCCCTGCTGTCCACCTTGCCGCTTCGCAGAGTGGGGAAACCGTCGAGGACGAAGAGCGCGGCCGGGTGCATTGCCTGGCGCAGGGAGTGCCTCACCGCCGACCTCAGCCTGGCTTCCAGCCCTGCTTTGTCCGCGATGCCGGAGGTAACAAACGCCACCAGTGCCGCGTCCTCCGCCATTTGCCGCACCGTCACAACGGCATCGATTACGTCCGGTGAATTACGCAAGACCGTCTCCAGCTCGGCAGGCTCGACCCGCTGCCCGCGGATTTTCACCTGGCGATCAACCCGACCGAACACCCGAAGCAGACCGCTCGCATCCACCGAGACCAGGTCGCCCGTGTGGTAAATCCTTTGTGTCGGATCCTGCGGATTCTCCAGCAGTCCGCCGCTCAGGACACATTCACCGTGCTCGCAGTAACCAACGGCGATGTGACGGCCGCTGACGATGAGTTCGCCGACCGCCCCCATCGGAACGGAATTCCCGTCCTGATCGATGATCTGGAACTTTGCATCCGGGACCATATGGCCGACTGGAACCGGCAATTCGTCCGGACCAAGCTCAGGCGGCAACACCCAGTTCGCCCCGATTATTTCTGTAGACGAATAAGAAACGTTTATCGCGCAGGTGCTCGGAAGCGCCTTGCGTAACATTTCCACATCGTTCCACAGCACCTGCTCGCCGCCAACGCGCAGGACATGCAAATTGGCCAGATAACCGTAGTCGTCATCCCGCTTGAGCAACGCGCGCAGCAGGGTGGGCACGGCATAGCAGATGGTGACACCGGATTCACGCATGACCCGCGCCGTCTCTCGCAAACCGGCGCGCTTCTGGTCGATGATCCGAAGCGTGGCGCCACATAACAGGGCGGCAAGCGTTTCGCGTAATCCCGCGATCGTTCCCGACGGGCTCAGCGGCATAAAGACGTCTTTATCGCCCGCCCCGCAGGCGTCTATGTGCCGCCAGCACCGTTCCAGGACAGAGAGTTGGCTGTTTGCAATGCCCTTTGGCTTGCCGGTGCTTCCCGATGTGTAAAGGATAATCAGCGATCCCCCGGTGCAAGCCGCGGGCATCAGCCTTGGACGGGACCCATCCTTCGGTTCAGTTTCGATCCATTCTGTTCCACGACGAACCCGTAGCTGGGGCAGGTGAGGTTCGGCTGTTTCCGTTGCGTCCGTAAACAGCGCAACGATGCCGGCGTCGTGGACGATCCGCGCGTTGTGTTCGCTCGGACTGTCAGGATCAAGAATGACGACATCGCGGTCCAAAGCCAGGCAAGCCAGGAACGCGGCGGGGAAGCAAACCGTCGGCCTCAGCACAAGGCCTATCGGCCCCGTTTCCCGGACATTCTCAGCAATAGCATCGCCAAGACGGGAGATCATGGCAAGTAACTGAGAGTAAGTCCTCAGTATCGACCCATCGTCTACAGCAGTCCTAACCTCGTAGCGCCGCGCAGTATGCCAGAAGCAGCCATAGACAGACTTTTCGGAACGAGCTGATTCCGATGTACCGGGGTCGTGATCATGGTGCTCGCCCTGTCGCACAGGCCCATCGCTCTGTCGCCGCATTCAGCCACCCCTGATGACAGCAGCTTGCTGGTCAGGCTGCTGAAAAGACCCCTTCGTGCCCTGCGAACCCCTACATATAGCGGCCGATGGCGCTGTATCCGTCGACATGTTGTAGGAAACGCAGGTTCGTCTCAACATTTCGCGATATATTGCAATTCTAGACGGTATCATTCCGATTGAAAAGGCTCAGACCGGGCCAAAATAGAGTCGACGCACCTGCAACCATAGATTGTGCTCACCGCGCGCCGGCATTCATGAATTCCGCGCCACCACACGGGCTCTTTGAGGTCGCCCCCCAATGGCTCGGGGCCTGTTCCCGGCGTTCAGGCCACAACGTCGCTGTGCCGCATTGCCGCAAGGCAGCCTCGCGAGGATAATGGCAACCGGAAGGGCCTCACCGCCCGGGCCGTTCGAAACTGGGAGTGGTGTGCATGGCTGACACGCAGGCGGCTTCGGCCGACCTCGGTCCGATAGCGAACAGAACGTACGATGCCATCATCATCGGCGCGGGTATCGCCGGGATGTATCAGCTCTACCGGCTGCGGGAACTCGGCCTGTCGGTCCGGGTGTTCGAAACCGGCAGCGGCGTCGGTGGCACCTGGTACTGGAACCGCTACCCCGGCGCGCGCTTCAACTCCGAAAGCTATACATATGGCTATGCATTCTCTGAGGGGCTGCTGCGCGACTGGAACTGGAGCGAGCATTTTGCGGCTCAGCCGGAGACGCTGCGCTACCTCAATCACGTTGCCGACAGGTTCGACCTGCGACCCAACATCCAGTTCAACAGCCGCGTCGCGGCCGCCGCTTTCGACGAAGCGTCTCGCACGTGGCAGATCACGCTGGACAATGGCGAACGCTGCCGCTCGCGCTTCCTGATCACCGCGATCGGGCCGCTTTCCGCCGCGACCCTGCCCCGCATCCCCGGCCTGGATAGTTTCCGCGGCCAGTCGTTCCACACTTACCGCTGGCCGCACGAGCCGGTGGATTTCGCCGGCAAGCGCGTCGCCGTGATCGGCACCGGCGCGACCGGGGTGCAGGTGATCCAGACCATTGCGCCGCTGGTCGGCGAGCTGACCGTGTTCCAGCGCACCCCAAACTGGTGCACGCCACTGCACAACCGGGCCATCACTGAAGACGAGCAGCGCAAGATCAAGGCCGGCTATCCGGCGATGTTCGAGCTGCTGCGTCGGACGCCCGGCTGCTACATTCACGACACCGATCCGCGTGGCACGTTCGAGGTGTCGGAAGACGAGCGCGAGGCGTTCTGGGAGAAGCTGTACAGCGAGCCTGGCTTCGGTATCTGGATGGCGAATTTCCGCGACGTCCTGACCGACCCGAAGGCGAATGCTTTGTTCAGCGAGTTCGTCGCCCGCAAGATCCGCCAACGGGTAAAGGACCCCGAGGTGGCGGAAATGCTCATTCCGAAATGCCATGGGTTCGGCACCCGCCGCGTGCCACAGGAGACCGGATACTTCGAGGCCTACAACCTGCCGCATGTGCGTCTGGTGGACACGCGGAAGACGCCGATCGAGCGGATCACGGAAACCGGCATCAAGACCAGCGATGGCGAATATGAGTTCGACATGATCATTTACGCCACCGGTTTCGATGCCATCACCGGCGCCTTCGACCGGATCGAGTTCCGCGGCACCGACGGCGTTCTGAAGCAATATTGGCGGGACGGACCGAGGACCTATCTCGGTCTGATGTCGGCCGGGCTTCCCGAACATGCTGACGATCGTCGGGCCGCACAACGCCTCCACCCGTTGCAACATTCCACGTTGCATCGAGCAGAACGTGGACTGGGTCACCGACCTGATGCGCGCGGCACGTGATCGCCAGATCACGCGGTTCGAGGCGACGCCGGACGCCGAGGCCGAATGGTCGCGGCATATCGAGCAACTGGCGGACGGGATGCTGTACACGCAGATCAATTCCTGGGCGACCGGCATCAACTCCAATGTCGAGGGGAAAAATGTCCGCCGCATCCTGCAGTACCAGGGCGGCGCACCGGCGTACCGAGCACGCTGCGACTCGGTCGCGGCCAGCGGTTATGCGGGGATGGTCCTGAGCTGATTCACCTAGCCGCGAACCCGATATTATCGAAGCGGTGTGCAACCCTTGAACAGGCGCGCACCGTAGCGGTCTCACCCCAGCCAGCGGAAATATTTTTCTGATTATTTCATTTCATTAACTGTTTCTTTTAGCGGCTGAGTGAGTTATAGGTCCCCGAAATTCGGGGAAGACACACTATGTCGCTTCATTCTTTACCAAAACTTTGTGCTATAGGTTTGGCATTTAGCATAATCGGTCAGGTTTGTGTCGCTCAGGAAGTTTTCACCCCCGCGCAAAAATCCGCGATCGAATCTATACTTCACGACTACTATCTCAATCATCCGGACGCCTTCATCGAGGCCATTCGCAAGGCCCAAAGCACCATCCGTGCCGGAGGCGATCCGTCCGCTCGGGCTACTGTCGAACAAAAACACAACGAGCTGATGTCGGACGCACGTGATCCAGTCGCCGGCAATCCTGAAGGCGACGTCACGGTCGTCGAGTTCTTCGATTACCGCTGCCCTTACTGCAAACGCAGCCAGCCCGACATCACGGCTTTGCTGAGCGCCGACCCGCATGTCCGGATCGTCTACAAAGACTTGCCCGTGTTGGGACAGGACTCGGTCTTCGCGGCGCGGGCGGCATTGGCGGCGGCGCGCCAGGGTGGCTACCAGCGCCTGCACGACGCCATGCTGGAAGCGCCTGGCAAACTTACCAATGAAGCGGTCATCACGCTGGCCGAGGCGCAGGGCCTGAACAAGGACCGGCTGTTGCAGGACATGGCATCCCCCGAAATCGCCGCGAACCTGGCACGCAATGCCGAATTGGCCCATGCCCTGGGCATCAACGGCACACCGTCGTTTGTTGTCGGCACATTGCTGGTCCCTGGTGCGATCGAACCCTCGGGCCTTCGCAAACTCGTCACTGCCCAGCGCGACAGTCAATCCAACAAGATTTCCAACCCATCGAATTAAAGGCCGGTCCGGAGGAACGCCAACAATGTTGCATCAGACACTAAAAGCCCCACGCATGGCGCGAGGCCTGGCAATGCAGGGCGGCATCAGCGTTTTGCTATTGTTCGCCGCGGTGAAAGCCAACGCGCAGAGCGACACGTTGTATGAGACGTCACGCATCCTGGAGCATAATGGTCTGGAATGTTCGGGCGCCCCCGCCTGCAAATCGGTGGAAGCCGGCCGCCATAGGATCTCCGCCGGCGCGACCAGGACCATAACGGTGCAATGTCCGCCGGCGCTGCCATATCTTGTCGCCTGGGACTCCGAACAGAATGAAACCATATCGGCCGTCGTGCGCTCGCGGCCAAAACTTCCGGCATCCCGGGAACACGCGCCCTCGGACCCGGACAGCCGCCTGGTGATAGCAGCCGCGAATGATGGTTCGTCCCCTGGCCACATCACCTTGTTCCTTGGCTGTGCGACCACCCCGGTTGCACCGGCCGCCGGCGTGATGCGGCAGCGGTCAGCCGTGCCGTCGAATGCCCCGACCTACCTCGGCGGAAACTAAACTCGTCGTCACGTGCAATGGCCGCGGGCAGCGGCTGCGTTGAAGGAACAGTCGGATGAACAATCGCGTCGCCGCTTTACTGGTCTGCGTCGGGTCCTCGCTGGCGTCGACCGGCGCGATCGCCGAAGCCTGTCACGAATATAGCTCCGGTCCGATCCCGGACTGCCAGCCCCAGGCTCAGGGCCCGGTCAAATACAGCGGCTGGGACACCAAGGGATGGGCGTACCTACTGTACCGGCGATCACCCATACTTCTGGGGCCTTGCTGACGGCTTTCCGGGCGATTTTTCCACCAACAACAACTGCTTCTCAGCGATCGAAAACGAATTCTACGAAGGCGCGCCCAACAAATTCGACGCCACCTTCACCAATTGGTGCTTCAAGGACGAAGAATTGGTCGTCACACTGGGCTGCTCGGACGTGGAACCGCCAGGTTATCAGGCAAGCTGCACGCACACCACGGGCGGCCCGGTCAAGGACCCTGGTTGCCCGCAGTCCAACGCCCATAATTACTGCAGCACCACAAACCCGCCGGTCTGCGTCCAGACTTTCGATGAGACCTGTGGCAGCACAGTGTACAACTGTACCGATCGACCTTCTGGTAACCTGGTGCTTCCAGTGTGACTAGCTAGTATCCGATCGCACGGAAGCGTAAGTCGCGATGCGACCGCGCTTTGCCGCGTGAAGCGGCTACCATAAGCGACGCATCTCGCTTCACTGATGCGGAGCACTGAGGGCGCCCTGACCGCGCCCTCCGCCGCCGAAGCTCCCGCCAACTGCCTTCTGGCTCCCAGCGTGCACGAAACCCCGCTTGGTGGCGCCATTGCCACAGCGGCCAAACGAGATGCTGCATTGCAGCAAATGCGTATTGCCTGACGCGCCGGGCAACGTATGTCTGCCTGCGAGTTAGGGAGGCACGTCCGTTCCAGAACGGAGTAGCCCAAATGACAGCTTTTGCCGCACCAACCCTCGGCCGCGTCGCAACGTTCCGCTTCGGGCCGCTTGCCAATCTCGTCCGCCGTTACGATGCATGGGCGCAACAACGCCGCGCGATCCGGCAAGTCGAGGTCGAGCTAAGCACAATGACGCCGCGCGAATTGGCCGATCTAGGTCTGACACAGGGGGACATCCCGGATGTTGCGCGTGGCCGGTTCCGGCGCTGAGCGAAAATAAGCTCGGGCCAGAAGGCTCATCACGTCCCGGCGACAGGTGCGACCACCACCCATTCGGCTCGTTCAGGTGCAAATGAACGGAAGGATGGGCAAACGATGAAATGCGGTTTCTTGGCCGGTATTCTGATGGCAGCCCTGACGTCGGCATGCACGTCCGACCCTTACGCCCCGGTCAATCAGATGGCACCGATCCGGCAGATGGATAACGCGTTCGAAGGCAGGCCAATCAATGCTCCGCCGCCCGGGTACCGCGATCAGCGCTATTCGGGCTACGACGCATACGGATCGGCGCCGCAACCCAGGTACTAATTTCCGCCGTTGGAGTCACAGGGCAGTGGTGTCTGTGACATCATGGACAGCCCTGACGCTCCCGCACCAACCGGTCAGAATAATGTGATGGCCCCACCCTCTATCATCTCCCGCTCCACGCCGTGGGAAACAGTCATCCTCCTCTGCGGCAAATGCGCCCGCAAGCTGGACGGTGGCTTTGGGCCGAAAAGGAAAAACTCGCTGCGAACGGCCCTTCGGGCAGCGGTCAGGGAGTCCGGCCATCGCCGCGAGATCCAAATCATGGAGACGAGGTGCATGGGCATCTGCCCCAAAAAGGCCGTCACCATGGTCAATGCCAGCAGGCCGGGTGCGATATCCGTGGTGCCGAAGGGAACCTCGATGACGGATGTAATGGCGCTGATCACCGGCGCTTGAGTTCCGTATCAGCCGGGAAGGCAGGGAAAACGCGTAGCCGGTCATAAGCTCATCATCCGCGATAAAAACGCTCGGAGTTCGCCCCGGATGACGAGCTGCGGATCCCTCGGAGGCATTGTTGGCACTCCCCTTGCACGGCAGGGAGCCAGTCTGAGCGGCCTGGTTGGAGGGGACCACAGTGGCTACCGCTGAACTATCAAGCGCCAGCAACCCATCAGCCATCGTCGCAGCCAATGCCCTGAGCCGGATGTTCGCCCCTGTCTAAGCTGCCGCATGACGACCGCGACTATGTCGGCTACGCCGGCGACCCGCCGCATGCGCAATGGCCGGGCGGAGCACGCATCGCTCTGAACATCAACGTTAACTTCGAGGGCGGCGGCGAGCACTCGCTGATGGACGGCGACGACGGCTCGGAAGGCATGCTGAACGATATCGGCATGCCGTCCTACCCCGGCCTGCGCAGCCCGTTCGTCGAAAGCGTGTTCGAATATGGCTCGCGCGTCGGCGGCTGGCGCTTGCTCGAGGTGTTCCAGCGTTTCGATGTGAAGGTCTGCCTGCTGGCGGTGGCCCGGGCCGCCGAACGCAACCCCGCGCTGACCCGCGCCTATGTCGACGCGGGGCACGAAATCGTCAGCCACCACTATCGTTGGCTCGACTACCAGATCATGCCGGAAGCCGAGGAGCGCGAGCACATCCGGCTGGCATTCGAAACGATCGAGCGGACCTGCGGCGTCGCGCCGGTGGGCTGGATGACCGGACGGCCAAGCTGCAACACCCGCCGGCTGCTGGTGGAGACCGGCCGCTTACTCTACGACCGCGACAGCCTCAATGACGAGCTGCCTTACTGGCGCGTGGTGTCCGGCAAGCAGCACCTGGTGATCCCGTATTCGCTGGAAACCAACGACAACCTGTTCGACCAGAACCGCGGCTTCAGCACCGGCGATCATTTCGCCCGCTATATGAGCGATTGTTTCGATACGCTTTACGCCGAGGGCGCGACGCGGCCGAAACTGATGTCGCTGGCGTTGCACGACCGTCTGATTGGTCGGCCGGGGCGGGTGACCGGCCTGGTGCGGTTCCTCGAGCACGTTCGCCGCCATGACAAGGTCTGGATCGCGACCGGTCGCGACATCGCCGAGCACTGGCGTCGCGTGCATCCGTTCCCGACAACCTGAGGCGTCGATCTGACTTCCATGCAACATCGGAGATGACTCGTGCAAACCTTGCGATATGCGCTTCTCGGCATCGCGGCGGCTGGCCTGACCGCCGTCGCGACCAACGCCGTCGCCGGCCCGGCGTGCGAACCGGAAAAGGTCGCCGAGAAATATCCCAGCCTCGCCGGCAAGACGATCAAGATCGGTGCCGATCCGGAGACCCCGCCCTATGTAGTGCGTGACGGCAACGATTTTAGCAAAGTCATCGGTGCCGACGTCGATCTGGCCAACGCGGTGCTCGACTGTGCCGGCATCAAGCACGAAATGTTCCTCGGCGCCTGGTCGGGTCTGCTTCCGGCCACCGCCGGCGGACAGGTCGATGTCTTCTGGGACACGCTCTATTACACGCCGGTGCGCGCTAAGCAGATCGATTACGTGTTGTATATGCAGGCCGGCACCGGCGCGCTGACGCAGAAGGGCAACCCGAAGAACATCACCGCGATCGACGCATCGTGCGGCACCACGTACGCCGTCGGCCTCGGCACGGTCGAGGAAGCCTCGATGCACAAGCAGGATGACGCCTGCAAGGCCGCCGGCAAGGCAGGGGTCACCATCATGACCTATCCCGACACCGCCTCCGGCAGCCGGCTGGTGCAGAGCGGCCGAGCCGACATCATGCTGAGCGATCTTTCGATGGTCAACTCGCTCGCGGCCAGCAACCCGGCACTTTACCAGCGCGCTTACAAGATCCTGACCGGCTTCAACATCGGGGCGGCGGTCAAGAAGGGCAACAAGGACCTGCTGCAGGCGATCTACGACGGAATGCAGATCATGCAGGCCAACGGCACGCAGAAGGTCATCTTCACGAAATATCACCTGGACCCGGACCTCGCGCTGCCGGCGGCAATCAAGACCGAATAGCATCCGGCGTGTCGCGACCTTCCGCCCGGGCACTTGCCTTCCTGGCCGCATTGGCCGCGGCCGGCCCGGCTTACGCGCAGTCGCCGCAGGACGGCCCGTGGCTGGCGGAAGTCTGGTCATACGCCGTATCGGGCTTCCTCTGGAGCGGCGCCCTCCTCGCCGTCCAGATCACCCTGCTCGGCATGTCGTGCGGCATCGTGCTCGGTCTTGGCCTGGCGCTGATGCGCCTGTCGCGCATCGCCGTGGTCAGGGCGCTAGCCTGGATCTATACCTTTGCCATCCGCGGCACGCCGCTGCTGCTGCAACTGGTGTTCGTGTTCGACGCGCTGCCCGCCGTCGGCATCCGGCTCGACAGCTTTTCCACCGCGGTGATCGGCTTCGCGCTGAACGAGGCCGCCTTCAGCGCCGAAATCATCCGTGGCGGCATCCTTTCCGTCAGCCGCACGCAATCGGTGGCCGCCGCGTCGCTGGGCATGGGAGGCTGGCTGACTTTGCGCCGCATCATCCTGCCCCAGGCGATGCGGGCCATCCTGCCGGGGTTGTCCAACAACACCATCAGCATGCTGAAGCTGACCTCGATCGCCTCGGTGATCTTCGTCAACGAACTGACGTTTCGCGCGCAGCAGATCGTCGGTCAGAATTTCCGTTTCTTCACCGTATTCACCGCGGCGGCCGCGATCTATCTGCTGATGACCAGCCTGATCTCGCTGGCCCAGGCGTGGGGGGAGCGCCGGTTCGACCTCGACCGAGCTCCGTTGCCGGGCAGCGCCGCGCTCAGCCGCTTGTTCGGTGTTCGCGCGCCTGAGCCGACCGCACCCGTGCCAGGGCCGGCGCCGCGATCCGTTCGGGCCGATCCGCCCGACCTAACCTGGTTGCGGACGCTGCTCGGCGCGACCGACCAGGACAAGCGCGGCCAGCCCTTCGTGGTCGGGCGCAACGTGCAGAAATCCTACGGTGGCCGCGAGGTGCTCGGCGGCATCGATTTCAGCGTGGCGCAGGGCGAGGTGGTGACCATCCTCGGCCCCAGCGGGTCCGGCAAAAGCACGCTGCTGCGGATGATCAATCACCTGGAGGCGCTCGACTGGGGAGAGGTGACGATCGACGGCCAAAGCGTCGGTTACCGCCCGGCGGCGGGAGGCAAACCGCGGCCGATCCGCGATGTCGCCAGCGCACGCGCGGCGGCACGCATCGGCATGGTGTTCCAGCACTTCAATCTGTTCGCGCATCTGACGGCGCGGCAGAACATCGCCGAGGCGCCGATGCGGGTCTACGGCGTGCCGCGCGCCGAAGCGGAAGCCGAGGCCGATCGCCTGCTCGCCGCTGTCGGATTGGCCGCACACGCCGACCACCTGCCGCATCGGCTGTCAGGGGGTCAGCAGCAGCGCGTGGCGATTGCGCGGGCACTGGCCATCCGCCCGAGGCTGATGCTGTTCGACGAGCCGACCTCGGCGCTGGACCCGGAACTGGTGGGCGAGGTCCTGGCCGTCATACGTCGCCTGGCGGAGGTCGGCATGACCATGATCGTGGTGACGCACGAAATTCGTTTCGCGCGCGAAGTCGCCGATCGGGTGATCTTCATGGACGAAGGCCGCATCGTCGAACAGGGGCCCCCGGCACAGGTGATTGACAATCCGCATCACGAACGTACCCGCCGCTTCCTGCGCCTGGTGGAGCAGGAGGAGGAGTTGGCGGTCTAATCGGGTGAGAATGTCTGGTTCATAGGCAGGTGCCTGTGTCCTGTGCGTCGGCGTTGACCATGTGCCCTGATCGGGACCCACATCCGGCTGGCAGGCGTCTTGCTTCGAAGCGGCCGGCGATCTCAGTGAGGCCTTGCCATGACCCATGAAGTTCCGCTCGGCACCGGCCGCCATCGCTGGCTGGTGAGCCCGTCCCATGTTGATCTGGCCCCGGCGGGACCGCCGCCCCGCAAGGTCACGATCAAGGCCGCGCCTCAGGACATCAGCGTGGACCTGACCCGGACCGCGATCATCGTGGTCGATATGCAGAACGATTTCTGCGCGCCGGGTGGCTGGGTGGACAATCTCGGCGCCGATCTGACACCGGAACGAGCGCCCATCGCGCCGCTCCGCGCTCTGCTGCCAGCACTGCGGGCGGTGGGTGTGCCCGTCGTCTGGCTCAACTGGGGCAACCGTCCGGATCGGCTCAATCTGCCACCCGGGGTGCTGCATTGCTTCAATCCGGACGGCGCCTCGGTCGGCATCGGCGATCCAATGCCGGGAACCGGCGCGCCCGTGCTGCAAAAGGACAGCCCGTCAGCCGCGGTGGTGGAGGAATTACCCTTCGTTCCGGGTGACATCGCCGTTGACAAGTATCGCATCAGCGGTTTCTGGGACACGCCGCTGGACAGCATCCTGCGTAATCTAGGCGTAACCACGCTGCTGTTCACCGGGGTCAACATCGATCAGTGCGTGCTGCACTCACTGACCGACGCGGGATTCCTCGGCTATGGCTGCGTTCTGCTGGAGGATTGTTGCGGCACCACCTCGCCCGACTACTGCACCCAGGCAACGATCTACAACGTCAAAACGGTGTTCGGCTTCGTGGCCGGTTCGGCTGCCGTCCTGACGGCGCTGGGCACGACGTAGCACTGGCACGGGGTTTGCGTTTTGATCTTGCACGATCGATATGATCACACATGAGGACCATTATGCACCTGTACCCAAGACTGAGGTCGTTGCAACGTGTGACGGTCCTGGGGACGCTGCTTGCGGCGGCAATCGCCTGCGTGGCACCCGTACGGAACGCCACCGCCGCGGCGACATCACCGGCCGCGCAGGCGGTCATCGCATTCGACCAGGACAGCGCCGCGAAGCCGAAGAAGTATCGCATCGGCTACCTGACCGAGTGCGTGGACAATCCCTACTGCATTGCCCGGCTCGAAGGCCTGAAGGCGGCCGCGAAGAAATACGGCTTCGAGTTCAAGATATTCGATGCCAATTTCAGTCCCGCCACGCAGGCCAAGGTGGTTGAGAATGCGGTGACCGAGGGCTTTGACGGCTATCTGTTCGGCCCGGCCGCGGCGCAGTCAGGCTGTGGCCTTTGGAACCGGTTGCTGAAGCCGACCGGCAAGCCGGTGGTTTCCATCGATATCGCCATGTGCGGCGATCCTGACTACACGCCCGGACTCGCCGCGACCTTCACCATGCAGGGGCCGGCACATTTCGCCGATTCCATCAACAACGCCTTCAAATCATGCACGACGCCGTGCAAGGTCGCCGCGGTCGGCGGCTTCGTTGGCTCCGACCTGTTCACCTACTGGGAGAACGCGATCAAGGAAGGCGCCAAGAAATATCCCAACGTCACCGTGGTCGTGGACGAGCCGGCCAATTTCGATCCCCGCGTGGCACTGAAAAAAATCCAGGACGCGCTGCTGGCACATCCCGATATTACGGTGGTGGTGTCGTCATGGGACGACATGTCGCGTGGGGTGGAGCAGGCGATCCGGGCCGCCGGCAAGACCCCCGGCATCGACGTGCGAATCTATTCCGGGGGCGCCACGAAACTCGGCCTCGACAAGGTTAAAGCCGGTGTGTTCAACGCAACGACCGCCTATTTGCCATACGAGGAAGCCTATTACGGTGCCGTGGCGCTGTTGATGGCGCTGGAAGGCAAGCCGGTGAACGGCTACATCGATGAGGCGCTGTTGCCGAAAGTCGTCGACTCGACGGGCACCATCATCATCGACAAGTCCAACGCCGATAAATACATGCCGAACTACTGACGGCGCCGCTCGCCGGGAACGACACGTTATGCCGGACGCCGCCATCGCCGTGCGCAACGTTTCCAAAAGCTTTCCCGGCGTCCATGCGCTACGCAACGTTACGCTGAACGTCCAGGCCGGCGAGATCCACGGACTGGTGGGTGCCAACGGCGCAGGCAAATCCACACTTATTCGCATCCTGTCGGGGGCGCACGCGGCGGACAGCGGCGAGGTCATCGTCAACGGCCAGCCCATCGTCGCCGGTCAGACCCGCCGGTTGCGCGACGCCGGGGTGGCCGCGATCTATCAGGAACTCAATATCGTTCCCGAAATGTCGGCGGTGTCCAACGTGTTCCTGGGCGCCCCGCTGCGTCGCGGCCCGTTGACCGACCGCCGCCGGATGCGAACCCGTTTCGCCGAACTTGCCGCCCGCACCGGTGCGACTTTCCCCGCCGAAGCCAAGGCCGGCGGCCTGTCCGTTGCGAACAAGCAACTGGTCGAGATCATGCGCGCGGTGCAGGCGCGGCACAGCGTTCTCATCATGGACGAACCCACCGCGCCACTCGGCCCAGCAGAGCGGGGGCGGCTGTATGAACTGGTGGGCCGGCTGAAGGCGGAAGGCACCGCCATCATTTTCATTTCGCATGATCTCGATGAGATCTTGCGCCTGTGCGACCGCGTCTCGGTGATGCGCGACGGCAGGCTGGTGCAGTCGGCGCTCGCGTCGGGTTGGACCAAGCCCGGGCTGGTGAGCGCGATGCTGGGCGAAATCCGGACCCCGCCGCCGCGTGACCATTCCCGGCATGGCGTCACGGAACTGTTGCGGGTGGAGAACATTTCCGCCGCTGGCTGGGTCTCAGGCATTTCATTCGCCCTCCGCGAAGGTGAAATCCTGGGGATCGCGGGCCTGGTAGGGGCTGGCCGCACCGAAATCCTGCGCGCCATTGCGGGAGCCGACCCACTCGCGCACGGCCGCCTGACCCTGGCGGGCACGGCGAGCGACATGCCGCGTGATGTGCGGGACGCCATTTCCCGCGGCATCGTGCTGGCGCCGGAGGAACGCAAGACGCAAGGGCTGGTCCTCGGGCGCAACGGCATCGCCAATCTGACGTTGGCTGACCTGACCGCCGTTGCCGCCGGTCCGTTGATCAGCCGCGACCGGCAGGCGCGCACCGCCGAGGCCCTCGCCCAAAGCGTCGGCTTCGACCCCGCTCGGCTCGGCAGCGACGCCGGCAACCTCTCCGGCGGCAACCAGCAGAAACTGGTGCTGGGGAAATGGCTGCATCGCCAGCCACGGGTGCTGCTGCTGGACGAGCCGACACGCGGCATCGATGTGGGTGCGAAACAAGAAATCTTCGCCACCATCCGGCGGCTGGCCGACCGAGGCATGGGCGTGATCCTGGTGTCGTCGGACCTGGAGGAAGTGGTCGAGCACGCCGACACCGTTCTGGTGCTCGCCCGCGGCAGGCAGATCGAGCTGCTGAGCCGTCGCGACGCCAGTGTCGCCCGCATTCTCAATCTTATTTTCGCCGTCGAGGGGCACCCGGTTGAGCAATCCTGACCCGGCGCAGGTCGCCATGACACACCCCAGGTTCGTCGATCCGGGGCGGTCGACACTGCGCGAGCAGTTGCCCGCCATCATTCGCACCTACGGCATCGTCGGCACCTTCGTTCTGCTGCTGGCGGTCGTTACGGCCGGCAATCCGGCGTTTCTCTCGGCGCATAATATTTTCAACATGCTGTCGCAATGGTCGCCGGCCGGGATCATGGCCACCGGAATGACCTATGTGATCCTGACTGGCGGCTTCGATCTGTCACTCGCCTCGGGCTACTCGCTGTGCGCCGTCGTCGCCGCCTATGTCGGCCAGGGTCACCCGCCGGCCGTTGCGTTCCTCGCCGCGCTGCTCTGCGGCCTCGCATACGGCCTGGCCAACGGCGTGCTGGTGGCGGTGGTGCGGATCAACCCCTTCATCACCACCGTCGGCACCGGCTTCATCCTCAACGGCATTGTTCTGGTGCTGACACAAAACGCCGCGTTCCTGGTGGACGATCCGGCCTTCGGCACACTCGGCGCCGGCCGCTGGGGCGGAGTGCCCTATTCGGGCATGCTCCTGGTCGTCGTCATGACCGTGTTCGGCTTCATCCTGGCGCGCAGCACCTATGGTGAAGCCATCTACGCCGTCGGGGGTAACTACGAGGCCAGCCGGCTCACCGGTTTGCGTGTGCGCGGCATCGTCGCCAGCTCCTATGTGTTGCTCGGGGGCTGCGTCGGGGTTGCCGGCAGCATCACCGCCTCACAGCTCAGTTCAGCGCAGGCGAATCTTGATCCGCTGATCATCTTCGATGTGCTGACCATCGTAGTGGTTGGCGGCACCTCGCTGGCTGGCGGGTCGGGTGCGATGTGGCGCACCGCCATCGGCCTCGGCATCATCGCAACGATTTCCAACGGTTTCGTTCTGCTCGATATCAGTCCTTACTATCAGGACGTGATCAAGGGCGCGATCATCGTCGGGGCCCTGGCGCTGGACAACGGTCTGCTGCGGCTGGTGCGCCGCAACCGCTGATCGGCCTCGTTACGAATACTGCTTGCGCAGTTCCCGCTTCAACAGTTTTCCTGCGGTGTTGCGCGGCAGGTTGTCCACGAATACCACCTTCTTCGGCAGTTTGAACGCGGCCAGGCTCTCGCGGGCATGGCTCTGCAACGTTGCCTCATCGACCGTATGCCCCGGCCGCAACACCACGAACGCCGTTACGGCTTCGATCCACTTGTCGTCCGGCAGCCCGACCACGGCCACTTCCGACACGGCGGGGTGAGTGAACAGCACCTCCTCCACCTCGCGGCTGGTTACCAGCACGCCGCCGGTGTTGATCACGTCGCGGATGCGGTCGACGATATAGAGGTAGCCGTCCTCATCGAAATAGCCAACGTCGCCGGAATGAAACCATCCGCCGACGAAAGCTTCCGCTGTCTCGGCCGGCTTCTCCCAATAGCCGGTGAGCAACTGGGGGGACCGGTGAACGATTTCCCCATGCGTGCCCGGCGGCACATCGTTCATGTCCGGGTCTACCACACGGGTTTCCACGTTCAGCACGGGTCGCCCGCAGGAGGTCGGTCGCGCATCGTGTTCCTCCGGTCGCAGCACGGTGGCGACCGGAGCGATTTCGGTCTGACCATAGGCCTGGATGGGCCGAGCGGCGGGCAGGCGCTGGCGGAGTTCCTGCAGCACGGCAAGCGGCATGATCGAGGCGCCGTAGTAGATCTTTTCCAGTGATGTCAGGTCATGCTTGGGGAAATCGGGATGACGCAACAGGCTGATCCAGACCGTGGGAGGAGCAAAGAACGACGTAAGGTGTTTCTGCGCAATCAGCTTCAGCACTACGTCCGGCACCGGGGCCTCGATCAGCAGAGTTCGCGCCCCGACCAGGATCTGCGGCATGGTGAAGGCGTGCATCTGAGCCGTGTGGTAAAGCGGCAGCGCGGCCAGGGATCGATCCGACGCCGAAAATTCCAGATTGATGATGCATGAGTAATACTGTGACAGGATCGCCTTGTGCGTCATCATCGCGCCCTTCGGCGCTGCCGTGGTGCCAGATGTATAGACGATCTGCGCCAGGCTGTCGTCGGTCAGCGCCGGGTCCACCCCAGTCGGCGCGTTCCTGTCCAGCGCTACGGGGATCAGGTCTTCCAGGCGTTGCCGCGGGACCTCGATACCCTCCAGGTTCGCCTCCACCGAGGCTGCTGTCAGCACCAGCCGACACCCTGACTGCTGGATGATGTAAGCCAGTTCGGCCCCGCTCAGCGCGTAGTTGACCGGCACGTGGACGAAGCCGCCGCGCACGCAGGCCAGCCAGGCAATGAAATAAGCATCGGAGTTGCGTCCGTAGGCCGCGATCCGGTCACCCGCCGCCAGACCTGTATCGTGCAGGTAGCGGGCGACCCGGTCAGCGGCCAGATCGAGATCGTTGAACGACCAGTCATTATCCCCGAAAACCAGCGCCGACCGGTCCCGGAACACCCTTGCCGCTCGGCGCACCGCGTCACCCACGGTGTTGCGGCGCAACAAGTCCATGTCAGGCCACCGCCTCGGCTTCGATCTCCACCACGAAGCGCGGATCGGCCAGTCCGGCAACGAACAACAGCGTGGAGGCGGGAGCGTGGTCGCCGAAGACTGCCGAGCGGGCGGAGCGGAAGGCGGGGAGAAGGCCGCGATCGGTGAGGAAGACGGTGGTTTTGATGATGTTCTCGACCGCCATGCCGTTGGCGATGAGCACCGCGCGGAGGTTGGCGAAGGCCTGGGCGACCTGGCCCTCGCCGGTGGAGGGAACAGTTCCGTCCAGCGCGACGCCGACCTGGCCGGAGATCACCAACCAGCGCGACGCGCCCCTGATCTGGATGGCATGGGTGTAGCCGGTGGGTTCGCGCACTGCCGGCGGGTTGCTCCGGGTGACCTCTGCTGGCATTTTGTTCAACCTCCCATGGTGGCGGCGTCGGCCTAGCCTGGTGCTTCGGGGGCGTCATAGACCGAGCCGAGGGAAGCTGCATAGCCTGTCGGGGTTGCTTTGTCCCGGGTGGCGCGCGTTTTGATAGGTTCTGCCTCGGTTGCTCGTTCTGCTATAAGCTTTGGTGCCATGCGAAATCCCGACGGACCCACCGCATATTTGTTGGAGCTACTCGCTCCGCTCGGCGCGGTTGCGGCGCGGCCGATGTTCGGCGGCGTCGGATTGTTCCTAGGCGGCACCATGTTCGGGCTGATCGCCCGGGGCGAGCTGTTCCTGAAGGTAGGCGATACCAACCGGCCGGATTATGAGGCGGCGGGCGAGGCGCCGTTCAGCTACGAAACCAAGAACGGCGTGAACACGATCCACTCCTACTGGCGCTGCCCGCCGGATTTGCTGGACGATACGGAAACGTTCCAAGCCTGGGCGCGCAAGTCGGCCGATGTTGCCGCCGCCGCGGCCCGCCGAAAACCGAAGGCCTCGCGGAAGTGAGACGCTGCGGGAGGTGGCCACAGCCAGCAAAAGTCTGTCTCATCCAGGCGCTCGCCTAGCCCGAGAGCATGCAGGCGCGACCAGCTTGTCGTGCGATGCGCAGCCTCCGGCCACCGCAGCAGCAAAAGATCACGGAACAACGTGTCCCAGCATCGCTTGAGCGCCAGCTCGCTGACTTGTAGGTCGTTTGTGTGCCGATCTAGAACTTGCCGCATATCGGTATCGAGCTAACTGGGTTCGATGGGAGCCCGAGAAGCAACGCCTTAGCCAACTTGCGACGACGTACCAGCCGAACGGTTAATAATCGGTTAGAGCCTGACTAGAAATGCATTTGGCCGGAGCTTTACGTCGTCAATTTACGTAGCATCGGCCAGCCAATCACCGTCCGCTCGGGTTCCAGCCGCGGGGGGTGGACCGTTCGATTGTTCCGGCATCATTTCCGGCCCAGCTCCAGGCGGTCGCGGCGTCAGCCTGTTTCTAAACTGCGGCACCGTCCTTCGGAAAAACGCTCTTGGCCGTTTCGTCCAAACTTCTTCTCCGCGAACTCCGGGCACTGCGAAAACTCCGTGATTACGCGGGCCGCCCAACGGGCACGGACGGCGCCCGGTCCGCAGGCAGGCGACGCACACCTCACCGTCCAACCTCCCTGACGGCGCCTCAGTGTGGTGGATGGTTCCGTAAATCACGGAGGGCGCGGAGAGGTGCGGATGCATTGACCGCCGGGGATTCGACCACCGGTTGGCGCATCGCTCGTATCCTCGCAAAGCCAGCGAGTCGCAGTCCGCTCGTTGCTAATATGTTTCGGATTGGGCTCTGATGCTGGATCGCCGCGTGGTGCCGGCAAGCTTGCAATCATTACTTCCGAATTTGGAAGATCGAACGAGCCACCGAGGACGCAAGGAAAGTTGGCCGAGTGGCCCAGGTATTTGTCTATACCGAAAAGGACGTGGGTGGCCGGACGAAGTTAGACCACCCTCGGCTACGATACGGGGGTCGCACCCGAAACAATACCCCGCGCGCGCAGATCGGCGATCTCCATATCGCTGTAGCCGTGCGCAACGAGAAGGGAATCCGTGTCGGCGCCTGCCAGTGGCGCGGTGGCGCGCGGGGTCCCGTTTTGCAGCTTCGGTGCCCCGGGGATGCTCGGGATCGGCATCCTCGCGACCATGCCAGGCTGCGTCAGGTGGCTGAACAATCCCGTCGCCTCGACATGGGGGTCGCGCAGCACATCCAGCGACTCATTTGCGACAGAATGCATGACCCCATGTTCGGCGAACCTTGCCTGCCAATGCGCATTGGGGCGGCTCGCCAGAGTCTCGCTCAGGATCGGCACGAGCACGGCAGAATTGGCGACGCGGGCCATGACGGTCGTGAACCGGGCATCGTCAGCAAGCTCCGGCCGCTCCAGCGCCTGGCAGAAATCGCCCCAGCCGCGGCGACCGGCCACAATGACGAGAATCCAGCCGTCCGCCGTCGGATAAACGCTCCGGTGCGCGCGTGCCCCCGGCGGATCGCCATTGTAGACGACACGCTGCAGCAGTGCGTAGGTGTTGAGCCACGCCGCGCCCTGCATCAGGCTCGCCTCGATATACCGGCCGCGCGGCTCGTCGCGCCGAGCGTAAAGCGCCGCCGAGAGTGCCTGGAAGGCATAAAGGGCGGTCATCATGTCGACCGGGATCGAGGCCACGTTGATCGGCCGCCCGTTCAGATCGCGATTCTCCGCCATGAAACCGCTGAACGCCTGCAGCACCGGGTCCATGGCCGGCCGCTCCGCGTAAGGGCCGGTCTGCCCGAAGCCCGAGACCGACAGATACACGATGCGTGGGAACCGGGCCGATACCGCCTCGTACCCGAACCCAAGGCGGCCGATGACACCGGCCCGGAAGCTCTCCATGAAGATGTCGGCGCCGTCGAGCAGCCGCCACAGAACCGCACACCCCTCGGGCGACTTCAGGTCGAGGCCGATGCTCCGCTTGCCGAGGTTGCCCATCACCGACAGCGCGGTGTTGCCGCCCGGCGCCGGGGCACTGACCCGCACCCAGTCGCCACCGTCCAGGACCTCGACCTTGATCACGCTGGCGCCCTGCTGCGCGAGCAACATGCCCGCATACGGGGCGGCAATTCCCTGGCTGAGATCAACCACCTTGATCCCAGCAAACGGAGCGTCGTAGCTCATCGTCGTGTCGCCTTACGCTGCCAGCCGATCCAATCGCACAGTAGCGGCCCGGCTCGAGGTTACAACCGGCGCCCCAGACGAATGAACCCGTCTAATGCGCCAGCCACGCCCTCACTTCCGTTTTGAGAAACTCGAAATCGACTGGATTGACCACTGGGTTGCCGGCGCGATGGCCCCAAATGCTGGGGATCGGACGCAGCAATGCATGGCGCAGATGCGGCAGTTCGGCCTCGTTGTCGGCGGTGCGGAAATACAAGTCGGTGGCGCCGGGCATCAGGAGCACGCGGGCCTCGATGGCACGAAGCGCGGCCGGGAGGTCGCCACGGTACAGCTCATTGGCGCTGATATCGGCGGCGTCCCAGGTGCGAAGCTGGGCGTAGAGGTTAGCCGCGGGGCGGGCGCCGAAGCGGTCCTCCCAGTCGCTCTTCAGGAAGGTTTCCAGGTCAGGGGCACCAAGGTTTGGCGAGGGCCCGTCGGCGAGATGCAGATTGGCGCGGTAGAAATCCTGGCTGAGTGCCCAGCCCGCGTAGATCCGGCCAAAAGCGCGCTTGGCGGCGCGTGGTTCGGCGGAGAACCGCCCATTGCCGATGTGCTCCGGGGCCGCCTCCAGGGTCGCCATCAGCGAGCGTAGGAACACCTGGTTGTGCACCGCCGTGCGCGCGACGCCGCAGTTCACCACGATCCGTTCCACCGAGGCGGGAAACAGCGCCGCCCAGTGGTACGCCTGCAACGCGCCCATCGACCAGCCGTAGACGCAGGCGACCTGCTCGATCCCGAACAGCGAATGTAAAGCCCAACGTTGGATCAGGACGTTGTCGCGAGCGGTGACCAGCGTCGGATAATCGTCGGTCGCCAGGGGTTTGGCCTGGGCGTCGGTCTGGACTGGGGAGGAAGAAAGGCCGTTGCCGAACATGTCCGGAATGACGATGAACCAGCGTGTCGGGTCCAGGATTTTGTCCGGACCGATCAGCCACTCGAGTTCCGGATGCTGTGCACCGAAGCTGGTTGGATAGACGATGACGTTGTCTCGCTCCGGCGACAGCGTGCCGTGCGCTTTCCAGGACAGTCGGGCGGACGGCAGGCGGACGCCGGATTGCAAAGTAATGTCACCAGCGTCGAAGATGCCTTGCTGGGTGGGCCAGGTCATGGTCGGTCCGTCTCCTGTGAGTGTGCTCTCGCAATTCAGTATGTGGCGTTTGACCGCGTTTGGGCAGTGCGTGCGCTCAGGGCGGCGATGAAGGTGCTCTTCGGGGCGAAGAGGGGATGACGGATGCGCAACGTTAGGTCATTCCGGCATCGGCACAAGATACTTCGGCCCGTCACGGGCGCGCGGCAGGTCGTCCATTCGGGATCGGCCGCATGTGCTGTCTAACGTCACAGGAATCGTTCGGAACCCTGGACATCCGTCCTACCACTCGGGGGTTACCCCCGGTCCAGCCCTGGAAACCGCTTCGCGCAACTTGTGTCGGACCTCGGCAGGGATAGACGCCAGAGCCTCATCCGAGAGGTCGACCGGCTCCCATGTCTGTGCCAGCATCGCCGAGACCGCCAGCCCCTGGGACGCATCCCGGTGCCGCTTCAGTGGCTCTCGTGTGGGTTCTGCCGCGAGCCAAAGCTTGTGCGCAGCCCACCACCGGGGATCCGCGGTCGCGATCCACACCGGGAGCCCATCCTCCGCCACGGCCGTTGCGGTAAACCGAGGCGCGTCCACGATCATCTCCAGTCGGGGAACTTCGGCCGCGGTGATATCCAGACTTTGCCCGATGCGGCGCCACTTCAGGACTGACATGTGGTTTCGGGGTTCCGGCGTGATCAGATCCACCATCAAACCAGAGGCGTTGACGGCCCGGAAACTCCCGTCGGCCAACACGGAAAAACTTGGGTCGATTTTCTGTAACAATCCGATCAGACCTTCAGGCATCATTCTCGAGGCGAGACCAAGGTTCCGGCGTGCGTCCAACGCTATGTCGATGTCATCCGTCGCAAGCAGATCATTCTCGAATTGGATCCCCGCGTGGGCCTCGTACGCGAACAAAGCGTTGGTCCCGACCACGCACACCTGTTCTCCGAGTACGCCGGCCTCGTCCAGGCGACGCAGAATTCGAGATACGACTGTAGGGACGCGTCCCAGAGCCAGGGCACGATTTACCCTGGCCATTCCCGCGAGGGCGGCCTTGAGTCCTTTCGCACGATGCTCAACCTGGGCTTTGCCCGCGGTGAAAGCCTCGTACGTCTGTTCTGTTTCGGGCGATCTTGGACCGAGGCATTTCTCGACCCGGCGGTGTCGGCGGTATAGATATTCCCGGCTGCCCCGAGCCTTCCAACTCATGTATCCGGGGAACCGATGGCGAAGTGCAGTTTGGGCGGCGCGCAAGACTTCAAATCGCTGCTGCACGTCGATCAGGTTGCGTCGTGCCGAATTGTTTAACTCTTTGAAATACATGAAATTGCCCTTTACAAGCCCGATCTGGCTCCGTGTCAGGGCAAAGTCAATGTTTTTAACGGCGCCCATCCGCGACACGATGCAGCGACTGTGACCCACCTGCAGGGGTTATTCCCCTGCAGGCCCCCAAGTTTACTCGCCGGCTTGTTTCGATCGTATGATCATAGTGGCACGGTCAAATGCACCACGGGCTGGGCGGTCTCCGTCACGATCATTTCGGCGACAAGCTGGCGGTGACAGGTCCGGTGGTCGCGTTCGAAGCACAGCAGACAAGCCGGCCGCTCTCTCACCAGCCCTATCGCCTCGGCCAGTTGCACCTGCGCCCGGTCGGAGGTCATGTGTTCGCGGAAGATCACCTCCATCCGCTCGGGGTGGCCGGCGCGGACCGCGTCACGTCCCGGCTTCGGCGTCCCCAGGCCCTGGAGATGCACATAGCCGATGCCCGCCTGATCCAGCGCCGCCGCAAGCTGCCGCTTGGAGAACCCCGGCTTGCGCGACTGCGCGACCGCGCGGACATCGACCAGCAGTCTTACCCGGGCGGCCTGCAAAGCACGCAGCACGCCGTCGATCGTGGCGCCCTCGTAGCCGATCGTCGCAAGCTCAGGGACCATGGGTGTCCGCGCCCCGCGGCTCGGCATCAGCCGGCGGTCAGCCAGTCCTCGATCAGGCGGCGGGCGATGCTGTCCACGCGCGGCAGATCGAAGCCCTGCTGTTTGTGGTCGCGCATGTCCTGGCGGCTGAACCAGCGGGCGTCCTTGAGTTCCTCGGGGTCGATGGTGATCTCCTCAGACAGAGCCTCGGCGTAGAAGCCGAGCATGATGTTGCCGGGGAAGGGCCAGGGCTGGCTGGAGTGGTAGTGGACGTCGCCCACGGTGATGCCGGATTCCTCGAGCACCTCGCGCCGCACGGCTTCCTCCAGGGTTTCGCCGGGTTCGACGAAGCCGGCGAGGGTGGAATACATTGTCGCGCGGGGAAAGCGGGTGGAATGGCCCAGCAGCGCGCGGTCGCCGCGATGCACCAGCATGATCACGGCCGGGTCGGTGCGGGGGAAGTGCTGCGACTCGCAGGCGGTGCACTGCATCATATGGCCGGAGCTTTTGATCTCGCAGATGTTGCCGCAGACGCCGCAGAACTTGTGCCGCTGGCGCCAGTGCATCAGGCCTCGGGCATGCGCCAGCACCGACGCCTCGGGCCGCGGGACGCCCCAGCCGACGGAGCGCAGATCGATGAACTTGCCGACCGAGTCCGGCAGCAGCGGCACCGGATCGTCGGCGGCGCTGATGTCGATCGCGAACACCGCCTGGTCGTCGAGCAAGCCGAGGAACGCCCACGGGCCGTCTTGCATGCGCAGCACCGCCGCCGCCTCGCCCGAAATGTAAACCGCCTCGGGTTCGCCGGCATCGGTCCCGCTCACCAGGTTGCGGCTGCGCCAGACCGGCACGAACAGGCTGTCGGGATTGCCGAGCTGCTGTTCGATCCAGGTGTGATCCTCGCGCCGTGCGGCAATACGGTCGAGCGGGCTGGAGGAATAGACGTTCGGGCGGCTGGCGAGGATCAGGGTCACGGTGTGGTTTCCGGTCGGGTTTTGGTGCCGGACCGTGCCACGGGACGGGGGAACGGAGCAACGTCGGTGCGGGCTGGTCGGAAGCCGCGCACCGGATCGTGCGGAATTCCGCTCAGGGCCTGCAACCGGTTTCGTGTCCCGACGGCCAGCCGCGATGAAGGTGCTGACCGAAGCCGCGGAGCATGCATCCGGCGCGCCGATCCAAGGTGAATATCCGGCCGAGGTTAGCCATGGGTCGAAGTGCCTGAAAGTTGCCACCACGCAACAGTGTCAGCGGCGGCCGTTCAACCAGCCGGTAGGTGAAAACGCCCAATGACGTGGCGACGATCGTGGCCGTAACGATGAATAACGAGGTCGCCAGATCGGTCGGCCATAGTTTGCCAAGCAACGATATGATGAATGTGTGAGTCAAATAGATCGAGTATGAGGCGTCGCCCAGCAAGCGCGGCAGTTTTCCGACTGGCAGGCGCCCGGCCCGCTCCAGGCCGACCGCGCCGGCAACGATGAGCAGCGCCGGGGTGCCGTATTGCAACAGCCGACCCAGGTCGTCGCCCGTGGCTGGATGCGCCAGGGTCAAAAGCACCGCTCCCGCGGCCAAGCAACCCAAGGACCGCAGTGCACCGAGACGAAGACCACCTGAAACAAGCCGCGCGAGCACGATACCGCCGAGGAATTCGACGAGGAGAGGACTGAGCAAAGCCGCCGCGGGCAGGTCCGTGACGGGTCTGGCGAATGGCAGAAGCAGCAAGGCGGTTGCAATCGCAACAAACCTCAGACGCGCCGGGAGGGTGAGAATCAAGGCGACGAGAAGGTAAAAGAAAATCTCGAAATTCAGCGTCCATCCCTGACCCATCACTGGCATGACTTGCCCGACATCCGGCGACAGGTGCGGAATGAACCCGAGCGATAGCAGAACGTGACCGATGGTCGGATGTAAGCGGGGAAATGCTGAAGGCATCACGGCCCATGCGGCGAGCAGCACGAGCGTCCAGAACCAGTAGAGCGGCACCAGCCGCACAAACCGACGGCGCAGGAACGTGATCGGATCGATGGGATTCTTCGCCACGACGGTCCACATTACAAAACCGCTGATGATGAAGAAAATGTCGACCCCAGCATTGCCTACGCGAAAGGTCGCTTCGGTGTGATCGAAACGCAGGCCGGCGTGAAAGATCGTCACCATAATGGCGGCGATGCCGCGCAGCGCCTGGACCGACTGGAATGTCTCCGCGGGACGAGCAGTGGAAGGGCTGCTGGCTTCAGTCGGGCCGGTCGCGGATTTGCATCCTTGCAATGGCCGATCGCGGGACGCAACTCGCGTCGGTCCAACTACGTGCAGAGTTTCACGACCCGCCAACCGACCCGATCTCGTGTCAAAATACATATCAAGTCTACCCTTTTAGACGCAACTCAAGGAATCGTCATCAATTTTGATCCCTTCGGCGGCTATATCGCTATTTCATATCCTTGCCAATGAAATTATGATGCATCCGAGGATGTATCAGTGGAGACGGGGATCTTCGTGGCCGGGATCGATCGTTTTTGCTACGGTCAACAATTGCGAACGTGCCTCGTGGCCGCCGAGCGAAGCGCGGTGGTCGACCTGGAAGCGCGGCTAGCTGTCAGAAGCTGGGCTGCTCGTGCGAACCTCGGTGGCCCGGCACTGGACCAGCCTGGTTCCTTTGCATGGATGCCGGCAAAGATGATCGATGAGGACTGGACCGGGTCCAATGGGGAGGCGCTAACTGGGTCGACGCCCCACCTAGAACTCAGTAGCCAACCACGGGGTTGGTCTTGCCAACGTGGAGCCGCGGACGCGGTTGCCGCCGTCAAACTAGCCGGCGGCAACGGTATCTGGTTCAGTTCACGTGAACGATGTTGCGCGCGGAGGCGGGGCGTCACACGCCCAGCGGCGCCTCCCGTCCAACCACGCGCTGATAGGCCGCCCTGACATCGCCCGAGACCGCCTGCGTGTCCTCCTGGAGATTGCGCGGGGTAATTGCGATGAAGCAAATTTCCCAGTTCTCAGGGACTGACATACCGACCTTCGGCAGGAAGCCGTGCGGCGCGTTCGGCGCATTGTGGAAATGATCACCGCCGGTCACCGGTGTCAGAATGGGGTTTGCGTCATCGCCCATCGAGAACGCATCTGCCTGCCCGACAACGTAGATTGGGAACTGGTCAGTCCTGCTCTTGGAATGTCTGTGCAGTTCGACGTTCGACAAGAACACCACCGCGACACCGCGGCCATGGCGATTCTGGCCGAGCCGCCAGGGACCCGGGCCGGACAGGTCAGCATGGGGCGACAGGCGATATTCGTTCCGGTCGAGGATTTCGCGCAGCGTCTGCTTCGGATCGAACACCTTTACCTGAGCAGTGAAAGAGTCGCGGGCTGCACTGAAGTCGTCATACACTGACCGCATCCACACCCGTTCATCCGGCGCGAGCTCGTGGTCCAACAACGCGATGTTTGGATCCTCGGACATCGATCTTTTCCTCGTGACGGTCATGTGAGCAGCAGCGGGTCTCACTGTCCCACGGGCCCGCCGGCCCGCCAACGCGACGGACAACCGTGACAGAACAGTTCACAATTATGGTTCGGGCGGCACCCGAATGCCTGCCGCGACCGGCACCGCGAGTGCGCACATCGCGGCCATTATCCAAAAAGCCGCCGCTCCGAGATGACCGTAAAGTACCCCCGAGGCCAGCGTAACGACCGCCGAGATGGCGCCCATGGCGATCGTTGCGTAGACGGTCTGCGCCGTGGCGGCGAGCTCGGCCGGTACCACGCGGCCGATCACCTCCATGCAGGCAAGGTGCAGCAGCGCGAACGTCAGACCGTGCAGCGGCTCGACCACCGCCATCGCCGGAAACCATGCCGTCTGAGCCGCCGTACCCCACCGCACCACACCCCCCACCCCCGCAACCACCATCGCTCGGCCGGGACCGAAACGTTTCAACAATCGTGGTCCCAGCAGCAGGAAGACGATAACCTCGGCGGCGACGGACGACGCCCATAACACGCTCGCTTCCCCCGTGGACAGGCCGGCCGCGCGCCAGCGAATGACCTCAAACCCGTCGTGCAGAGCGTGGCTGCCACCGATCAACGAGGCAACGATCATCAGGCGCGGAAACATTGGCGTGCGGAGAAGTGTCCGGACAGCTCCTGTCGTTGGTGATGAAATCCCGGCCAGACGCGCGCCAGCGACGCGGTTCGGCACCATCCAGGCAAAACAGGTCGCCACGGCCAACAGCGCGGCATTCAGCCACACGATGATGCCAAGCCCTGCCGATCCCACCAACTGACCCGAAATAAGCAGTCCCACAATGAAGGCAGCAGAGCCCGAGGCGCGCACCCAGCCATACTCAAACCTTGGTTCGCACCGGGACGAGCCTAAAGTGAGAGCATCGGCGATCGGCGTCAGCGGTGCGAGAACCGCCGCGTGCGCCACACTTACCAGCAGCAGCAGCGGCAGCCCGCGCGCGGTTGCATACGCCATCGCAATGAGGGCAGCGGCCGCGGCGCAGGTTCCAAGGACAGCGACTGGTCGGCCGGTGCGATCGGCCACCTGCCCGCCGAACGGGCCCGCCAGCAATCTGATGGCGGTGCCACCTGCCAGGACGACACCGACCTCCCCCGGGGCAAGGCCATCTTGCACCAGCAACCCGGGCAAAAACGGTGCGACAACACCAAAGGCGGCGAACAGGCCGCCGTAGAGAACCAGGAACCGAGGCAGGGGTGAACGGATCAGCACGGATCCTGATAGCAGCAACACCTTAGAGTCGCGATCTTCCTGTCAGGCTACGCGGCACCAATCGCGCACCCCCGCCAAATTTCGCCCAGGGGGTTACGGATGGTATCCGCTGCCCAATCCGCCAAACAGAAACAGGACGATCAGCACAACGACGAGAAGCCCCAGGATGCCCCCAAGTCCCCCGCCTCCGTAATATCCCTGGCGATGACCGTAGAACCCGCCACCGCCGAACAGCAAAATCAGCACGACAACGATTACGATTAAGGTCATTGGAAAGGAGCCCCGTAAATGGTTGATAGAGGCGGCACTTTATCGCAACAAAACGAAACGCGGCTGCGCTCAGTCGCGGCACTGTCGTGTTCTATCACCCAGTATAAGTGAAAGTGGGCATCGAGGCGAGTGAATCCTTGCTCGCACCCGGCATCACTATTTTCGTTTCGTCCTTGTTCATCTCCAGGTGCAGATGATCATACGGGACCGCCACGAGTTTGTTGCCAATCCCCAGGAAGCCGCCAACCGAGACCACCGCCATAACGATGCGGTTGTCGTCCTTCATGATCAGATCGTCCACGCTGCCAATTTTCTCGTTCTGATCATTATACACCGACGATCCCAGCAGTTTGCTAAGCCGCAGACCGCCCTGCAATTTCACCGAGGCCACCGCGAGATCGGGCGTCGTCGGAGCACCTGACGCGGAGGCCGCGGCCGGGGGATTGGTCGAACTGGCTTGCTGAGCAGCCACAGGCCCGGCCGCGGCCATCAACATTACACCGAAAAAAGCAGACCTGATCATGGAAATACCTTATGGACGGCGGCGGGGCCTGGCCCGGGTTCACTCATTTCAGCCGCTGCAAAAAACCCGCGCCAGGGACGTGACCTAACGTCCCTGGTCCCGAGCTAGCTGACCAACGCGGCCCGAGCAGCTACAGCCGGTTGCCGGCGGGGCTACTTGTCTGTCGAGGTCCCCATGCTGGTGCTGGACGACCCGGTGGGCGGACGAGAACCCATGGCGTTTGACGAGGGAACTCCGCCCTCCCGCGTGCTGGCCGCGCTGTTACCGGCCGCTCCCATCGATCCGACCCCGGTCGAGGCTACGCCGGCGCTGGCGCCACCACCCGGGCCGCTGCTGGAGGCACCACCGCCTCCGGCCGCTCCGCCAGTCCCGGCCGCCGCGCCGCCGGCGCCACCACCACCGCCCGCGGCACCGCCGGCAGCCGCCATCGCCCCCGCCATCGGTGCCAGCACCAGGGCCGCGGCCAGTGCGAACGCTTGTGTTTTGTGAAGCATGGAATTGATCCTCCTTCGGCCACGCCCCTGCGCGGCTTCGCTCATGGAGAACTCCGTTCTTGCCGACGTGGACGAGAAGATTCGGCCGCCTCACGATGATTCGTACAACATCAATGTCCGGCCAATGTCCGGATTGGAAACGTTGGCTTGGCGATCACATTCGGGAGATTGCGCATTTCGTACTGGTTTTCCGCATGCAAGGCACCCGCCCGGTGCTACGATATCAACCGAGACTTCGCGGCTCTGCACGGTCGCGCCTGCTCCGCCGATGTCGCGGCAGTGCACGACAGCGAATCCGTTCAGATGAAACCAGAAACCTCACGACGCGCTTTCTTTCCATTGCCATCATCATCAACGATGCATTGGCCCAGGGTGACCGACAGGAGTGGGACATGAGTGATCGACCGGAGGGAACAATCGCGGATACCGGCGAGGCGATCCAGCGACATATAAATCGAGCGGACGACGCGGCGGAGCAAGTGACCCGCTTTATCCGCGAACGGCCGATCTGCGCGATCCTGATCGCGGCGGGAGTAGGCTACCTCATCGCCAAAATAACATGATTGATTTGCGCCGTTTCGCCCGGCGACTGATATCTCCTTCCTCGATACGATAATCGAAGGGCTTATCCAGTCCGCCGGTTCAGCGATCCAAAAGACTGTTCCGTAACAGGAAAGGTATATCCCAACCGGCTCCAAATCGAACGGCCCTGAATTCGAGGGAGATCAGACATGTCCTATGTCGATGGGTTTGTCGTGGCCGTGCCTAAAGCCAACATCGAGGCCTACAAGGAAATGGCCCGCAAGGGAGCGGCCATCTGGAAGCAGTATGGGGCGCTCAGCTTCGTCGAGTGCATCGGGGATGACGTTCCCCTGGGCGAAGTCACCTCCTTTCCTCGCGCCGTGCAAGCGAAGGAAGACGAGGTCGTCATCTTCTCCTGGATCACCTAATAATACCAATCAGCGTTAACGCTGATTGGTATGCACGCGGGGTTGGTGGGGCGGCCGCGTGCGAAATCAATAGGATACCAGCCCGCCGCCTTTCGATCAAAGGGTCAATCTTTCGGCGGGCTGGTATAAGTCGCGTGCCCACCGCGATGACGTGAGCGCGAAGGTCATGGCCGATCCGCGCACCAAGGAAACCATGTCCAACATGCCGTTCGACGGCAAAAGAATGATCTACGGGGGATTTGAGACCTTCCTCGAAGTCTGAGGGCGTCCTCCCACTATGGCGACGCAGCCCAGGCCTTGCGAGAAGCCGGTCAGTGAACCGAGGTGATCGCGTTGCGGTTCTGCGCCCAGGCCTGCTCATCGGACCCTTGAGCCGTCGGCCGGTCCTTGCCATAGCTGATCGTGCTCATCCGTGCCGCCGCAACGCCCTTGGCCTTCAGATACGACGCCGACGCGTTCGCACGCCGCTCGCCCAGCGCGAGATTGTACTCCTCGGTTCCACGCTCGTCGCAGTTGCCCGCGATCTGCACGTTCACGCTGCCATACTTGGTAAGCCACACAGCTTGCTTGTCCAACGTCGATCTGGCGTCGTCACGCAGGTTCGAAGCGTTGAAATCGTAGAACACCCGATCTCCGACATTGGCGACGAGGTCTTCCTGACTGCCGGGAATGATGCCGCCAGCTGGCGGAGCCACCACGGTCGGTGGCGGGGCTGGGTGACTGCACGCCGCCAGCAGGGCAACCGCCGCGAGGGCGCCGAGGGTTTTAGTGCTCATCTTGATCCCCTGTCCTGGATGGACGCATACACCCTTCCGGCGCGCGCTTAACCTGTCACGATAAGCTGGGTCAAGCTGCACAGCCATGTCAAGGGAGCGGACACACACGCGGTTTCCCCGAGACAGGCCGCGGCTGCTCGAGCAGCCGTCGCTACGCCCCGAGCGGCGACCAGGCTGGGTCCGAGGCGTCGGTCGGCGTTTCGGCTGGCCGCTCGTTGAAGCCGGTAATGTCGACCGAAACCAGCCGTGAGGAGAAGCCGCCGCCGCGTGCATCCCGGGACCGCGTCTCCCGGTAGAACATCAGCACGCGTCCGTTCGGCGCGAAGGTCGGCCCTTCCACCAGCCAACCCTCGGACAGGATGCGTGCCCCGGAGCCGTCCGGGTGCATCACCCCGATCGAAAAGTTGGCGGTTTCCGCGCCATAGCGGGTGAACGCGATCAGATCGCCGCGCGGTGACCACACTGGCGTCGCATAATGGCCCTCACCGAAGCTGATGCGTTTGGCGCCACCGCCGCCGGCGCCCATGACATAGATCTGCTGATCACCGCCGCGATCCGATGCGAAGGCTATCTGCGACCCATCCGGGCTGTAGCACGGACTGACATCGATCGATCCGGATTCGGTCAACCGCCGCGTCGCTCGGCTGGCTAGATCGACGGATATGATGTCCGAGCCGCCCCCGTTCGATACCGCCATCAGAACGCTGGCGCCGTCAGGTGAGAAGCGCGGCGCGAAGGTCATCCCGGAGAAGTCGCCAAGCGCGGTCTGCCGGCCGCTGGTCAGATTGAACAAATACACCCTGGGGCGATTGTTCGCGTAGCTCATGAACGCAATCTCATCCCGCGACGGGTGAAAGCGCGGGGTCAGCACCAGCCAGGACCCATCGGTCAGCAGCCGGTTGTTCTCGCTGTCCTGGTCCATGATCGCCAGCCGCTTGGTGCGCCGGTCACGCGGGCCCGTGGCCGAGATATAGACGATGCGCGTGTCGAAATAGCCCTTCTCGCCCAGCAGCCGCTCGTAGATCACATCGGCCATGATGTGGGCGATACGGCGCCAGTTGGCCTGCGTTGTGGTGTAGGCGGTGCCCTGAATCTGCGTCTGTGGCAGGATGTCCCACAGCCGAAACTCCACCCGCACCTGGCCGCCGCCCAAAATCTGCACGTTGCCGGTAACCAGCGCCTGAGCCCCCGTCACCTTCCAGTTCTGGAAGTTGGGAGCGCCGGATGCCGCCGAGCTGCCCTGGATGAAGGCCGCGCGGTCGATCGTTCGAAACAGCCCGCAGCGGGCCAGATCATTGCTGATCACGCCGGCTATATCGGTGCCAAGCTGGGCCGAATCGCCGTCCGGGCCGCCGAGAGCCGGCACCGCGATCGGGATTGGTTCGGCGCGCGCCCGGTTGACGTCGATTACCGCTGACTGGCCGCCACCGCTTGGAGGATTGCCCGTTGGGGCTGCCGCCTGGGCCAGTACCGGAACCGGCGCGGCTGCGAGCAGTCCCGCGGCCCCGGCGATCAGCTCGCGCCGCCGCAGCGACGCGTTGGAGATGTGGATCATGTTGTTGTCTTCCAGCTTTGCTTTTTCCACGTAAGGGCGTCAGGCCGGGCCAGCCTCACGGACTGAACCGGAACGTCAGGACATTGGTTCGCCCCAGCGCGTTGGATGGCAGCGGCAGATTGGCACAGCGGGCGTCCAGGATCGCGCGGATCGCCCGCTCGGCGAACACGCGGAACCGGGGGTCGTTCATGCGCCCCACATCGCTGCCCGCGACCTCCGCCCTGCGCGCGATGCCACCGGCATCGGTCGTGACGGTCAGCATCACCCGCAGCTTTTCAATGTCCAACGCCTCGGGGTCCTTGGTCCAGCATTCCCGCACATGTTCGCCGATGGCGCCGCGCTGGTCTGCGCTCAACGCCGCAGTGTCGTTGCCGAGGGGATTGCCGCCGCCGTTAGGCTGGCCGCCGGACTGCGGGTTCGGCCGTCCTTTCGGCGGCTGCGTCTGCGCGAGCTGCTGCCGGAGC
This sequence comes from uncultured Alphaproteobacteria bacterium, assembly GCA_963758415.1. Classification (GTDB taxonomy): domain Bacteria; phylum Pseudomonadota; class Alphaproteobacteria; order Acetobacterales; family Acetobacteraceae; genus Rhodopila. Next base: position 594,263 of record CAVWVL010000007.1, read on the forward strand.
TTCTCCAGCGTGTTTTCCACCGAAGCGCTGTTCGGCGCCGCATTCTTCGTCACATTCGGCTGCGACGTCGTGCTCGGCGGCGGCGGTGGCGCGGGTACCGAGGGCGGCGGCACCGGCAGCGGCGGCTCGACTTTGGCGGGCGCCGGCGTCGGAGGTGCCGGCGGAGCAGGGGGGGGCGGCGGGATCACCGGGGCGGGTGCCGGTTCGGGCGGCGGCGATGGCGGCGGCGGCGTGGGCGGTGGTGGCGCCACCACCGGGGCAGCTTGCGGCGGCGGGGGTGACGGAACCGGCGGCGACAGGGCAACCTGTGGCGTTACCGACGGGGGAGGAGGCGGTGGCGGCGGAGGTGGGGCCGCCTCGACCGGCTCCGGCTTTGGCGGTTCGGTTACCTGCGGCGCGACCGGCGCGACCTCCTTGGCCGGGGCAGGGACCTCGGCTGGCGTGGGGGCCTGCATCGAGGCCTTCGCCGGACCCTGAAACACCATCGCCACGGTGGTTTCCGGCGGCTCCTCTTCCTTCTGGGCAAACGATGGCAGCCCCAGCAACAGCGCCAGCAAAACCGCGACGTGCAGCCCCGCCGAGACGATCAGCCACGACCGCAATCGAGGGTTCATACCGGGGTATCGCTGGCCGACCGCCTCGGCGTTCCGGAAGACCCGCTGCAACACGCGGCGATCACTCCTACTTTTGCTGCCCGGCGGTCGGCTTTGCGGATGCCGCCGATGGGGCTGCCGGCGCCGCGGGGGCAGATGAAGCCGCGGGGGACGCGGCCGCGGCGGGCGTCGCCGGTGTGGAGGCGGGGTGGCCGGGCGCTGGATGTGCCCCGGTCGACGGCGCGGCGATTTGTTCCGCCAGCAGGGCCACCTTGGTGAAGCCTCCCTGGGTGATGGTGCCCATTGCCTCCATGATCCGGCCATAGGCCAGGTCCTTGTCGCCGCGGACGAAGATGCGGCGGTCCGGATTGTTCTTCGCGATTGCCTGCAGCTTGGCGACGACGTCGGCCAGTTCGACCGGCTGATCCTGCAGGAAGATCGTGCCGTCCGCCTTGATCGACACCGTCAGCGGCTCACTGTCGCTGTTCAGCGGCTGCGCGTCGGTCTTTGGCAGGTCGACCGAAACGCCGGACGTCATCAGCGGTGCGGTGACCATGAAGATGATCAGCAGCACGAGCATCACGTCGACCATCGGGGTGACGTTAATTTCCGCCAGTGGCTTGTAGCGGCCGCGGCGGCCGTTGCGGCCACCGCCGTTGTAGAGGGAAAACGCCATGGTTCAGGCGCGCTCCTCACTCTGGCGAGACAATATGGCGCTGAATTCGCTACCGAAATTCTCCATCCGTCCGGCGAACCGGGCCAGGTTGGTGCTGATCTGATTGTATGCGAGCACCGCCGGGATGGCCGCGACCAGGCCGATCGCGGTGGCGAACAGTGCCTCGGCGATGCCGGGGGCCACCACTGCCAGGTTGGTGTTGTGCATGGCCGCGATCGCCGAGAATGAGTGCATGATGCCCCACACGGTGCCGAACAGGCCGATGAACGGCGCCGTGGCGCCAACGCTTGCCAAAAACACCATCCAGCGCTCCATCCGCTCCAGCTCCCGCTGCACCGTCACGGTAATGGCACGGTCGATTCGCTCGCGAACACTGGTGTGGGAGATATCGGCGCCGGCGGCACGCAGCGACCGGCGCCACTCGCCCATCGCCGCGGCGAACACGGACGCCATCGGATGCGTGGGATTGACCCCCTCGCGGTCGAACAGCTCGTCCAGGCTGCCGCCGGACCAGAAACGGTCCTCGAAGCCGTCGGCTTCCTTGTTGACCCGACGCAGGCTGGCCCATTTCTCGAACACCACCGCCCAGACCCACACGCTCGCGGCGAGCAGGCCGAGCATGACGAGTTTGACGACGATGTCGGCTTCGATGAAGAGGCTCCAGAGCGACAGATCGCCGCCAGCCACGCCAAGATTTACCGCATCAACTGCCCGATCCACTGCCTAGGTCCCCCAACGAGTTGTTTCGTTCCATGTCATCCGGCCGGCCGGTTGCCAGCATCCGGCGGTTCAACGGCGTCGATAGTATCCGACCCCGTCCCGTGGCGTGGAGCGGCCAGCGCTTCCCGCCAGCGCGGCGGAATACGGGCCGGCCTGTTGCCTCCGATCCGGACACAGGCGAGCGTGATGCGCAGCGACGCGCAAACTCCCGTCGGGCCGTGCACCGTCTGGCGCAACAGCACCGAGGCGCCGCCGACCTTCAAGGTTTCAGTCTCAACGACCAGCGCGTCATCCAGCCGCCCGGGGCGCACATAATCTATTTCCGCGCGATGCACCATGAACATCAGGTTGAAACGTTCGACCAGTTCCGCATGCGGGATTCCCGCCTGCCGCAGGGCTTCCGTCCGGGCGCGTTCGGCATAGCGCAGGTAGTTCGCATGGTAGATCACCCCGCCGGCATCGGTGTCCTCGTAGTATACGCGGAGGCAATAGCGGTGGATGGAGGCGGGATGAGGATTCATTCACTCCGTTCCGGCGGCGAAAGTTCACCCGCGGAGGCCGGCGGATCGGTTTCGCCCGCCAGCAGGTCGAGCAAGGGCGCGACGGATCGTGGCGGCTTCAGCCCCAGATGGCGCCAGCCCGGTTCTCCCAGCATACGGCCACGGCTGGTGCGCAGGATCAGGCCTTCCTGAATCAGATAGGGCTCGACCACATCTTCCAGCGTGTCGCGAGCCTCGGCCAGCGCCGCCGCCAGCGTCTCGACGCCAACCGGGCCGCCGGCATGGTGTTCGGCGATGCGGCGCAGATAGCGACGGTCCATCTGGTCCAGGCCGAGGCGGTCCACCTCCAGCCGGGTCAGCGCCGCGTCCGCGATGGCGCGATCGACCGGCGTATCGCCCTGCACGGCGGCGAAGTCGCGCACCCGGCGCAGCAACCGCCCGGCGATGCGCGGCGTGCCCCGCGACCGGCTGGCGATCTCGGCCGCCCCGCCTTCGGTCAGCCTGAAACCCAGCATCCGGGCGCCGCGGGCGATGATCTGGCCCAGCTCCTCGGGGGTGTAGAACACCAGGCGCAACGGGATGCCGAAGCGGTCACGCAGCGGCGTGGCCAGCAGTCCGGCGCGCGTGGTGGCGCCGACCAGCGTGAACGGCGGCAGGTCGATCCGCACGCTGCGGGCGCCCGGGCCTTCGCCGATGATCAGGTCGAGCTGGAAGTCCTCCATCGCCGGGTAGAGAATTTCCTCGATCGCCGGTTGCAGACGGTGGATCTCGTCGATGAACAGGACGTCCTTCGGCTGCAGGTTGGTCAGAATGGCGGCGAGCGAGCCGGCCTTGTCGATCACCGGCCCCGAGGTGGCGCGAAACCCCACCCCCATTTCGCGCGCGACGATCTGCGCCAGGGTGGTCTTGCCGAGGCCGGGCGGGCCGTGCAGCAGCACGTGGTCGAGCGGCTCGCCACGGGATTTTGCCGCCTGGATGAAGACGCCCAGGTTCTCCCGCGAGGTCTTCTGACCGGTGAAATCGGCCAGCGTCTGCGGCCGCAGCGATGCTTCCGCCGCATCCTCCGGCTGGCGAACGGCGGAGACAGTACGACCGGCCTCCTCGTCGTTCTCGCTCATCCGGGAGCCCTTTGCGCCAGTTCCTTCAGGCTGTCACGGATCAGCGAGTTCGAGCGTAGCTTTCCCGCCGAGGCGTTCCGCCACGCGGGCGACCGTCTGCTGCGCCTCGGGGCGGCGATAGCCCAGGTTGACCAGGGCGGACAGGGCGTCAGCTTCCGGACTTTGCGGTGCAATCTCGGGCGCGTACGACACGCCGGAGGGGGCAGGCATCGCGCCAGCCTTGTCCCGCAGTTCGGTCAACAGGCGGACGGCGAGGCGAGGGCCGACACCGGCGGCGCGGGTCAGGCTGGCCTTATCGCCGGCGGCGATGGCGCCGACCAGATCACGGGGCGAAAGAGCCGACAGGATGGCCAGCGCAACCCGGCCGCCGACCCCCTGAACCGTGGTGAGCAGGCGGAACCAGTCGCGTTCGGCGGCATCGGCAAAACCGTAGAGCAGGATGGCGTCCTCGCGCACATGCGTCTCGATCAGCAGTTTCGCCTGTGCCGGCGCTTGCGGCAGGGCGGACAGGGTGCGCGAGGACGCCTGCACCAGATAGCCGACGCCGCTTACGTCGATGACGCAGGTGCCGTCGGAAAGTGCCTCCACCCTTCCGGTGAGCTGGGCGATCATGCTGGCAGGGTCCTGCGGCGTATGAGGAAAGTCAGGGCGACTCGGCGGGGTGCGCGCAGTATAGCAGTTGGTCGAAACAATGACCTGCCCGAACGCCGCGGTCGTGCCATCGCCGTCAGGCGAGGGTTAGCCCACCGATTCGCGTCTCCGTGTCAGCCCCGGCGAAGCATGCCCCGGCCAGTCGCGATCGGCTCACGTGGCGACCCGGGATAAGCCTCAAGAACCGAACCGAACCGCGCCGCGGGGTGGCCGGGTGGCGATCAGCCGCCTCGGAGCGGCCCAACGAAATCGCCAGCCGTCGCTGCGTGGGAGGTTGTCCTGTCCGGTCCCTGATGGTGCTTGCGTCGGGGTGTCCGGCGTCAAGCCCAAGCCGCCTTCGGCGGTCGCTTCGCGAGGCTTGACTCCGGCCACCCCGACGAAGCGAGGCTGGGGATCGGCTGTGTCGGTAGCCGTGGCCATCATCTGACGAGGGAGCGCGGCGCAAGCCTTGTCATCGGTGGCTTGCCGTCCAGCGTGAGGGGACAGTCAGTCAGCAGCCAGCGGATGGTCGGCGGTTCCCGTCCGGGGAGCCGGTCACGGCGATAGCTTTTGCAGAAGCAAGTATCTTTGCGGTTGTGAAAGAGATGTGCCGTAGGTCTGGCCGCAGGGTGCAGGACGAGATCGAACGTAAGCAGTAACTCCTGCAATCAGAGGTGAACGTTCAAGGTAAGTAACTACATGGCGCCGATCGCTTGGCTAAGCTCGTTCTGATCAACGCGCCGCCCATGGCCACAAACGGGTAAAGCCGGCGCGGCGGACCCCTGACAGCGAGCGTCCACCATGACTGTGAAAATCACGGTGGGAGCCCGGCGCCCACGACCGCCAATCGTCACGCCAGCGCACCGCCGGCACGCTTCCAGGCATCGATACCGCCTTCGATGTGGCGCGCGGAGGACAGACCGGCGTCCTGTGCCGCCTGGACGGCCATCGCCGATCGTTCGCCAAACGCACAGTAGAACACCAGCGTCCTGCCCGGCGCCGCGCCGAGGGCATGCAGCGCGCCCTCTGGCGCAATGTTCGCCTGCAGATCATGATACGGCAGCCGCATCGCACCGGGGATTTCGCCATGCCGGTCGCACTCCCGCTGTTCACGCAGATCGACCAGCGTCACATCGGGCGTGCCGACGAGCGCCCTCGCCTGATCCGCGGTGACCGCCCAGCCGCGCCGAGCGATCTGTTCCTGCGAGAGTCCCTGGCGCATGTTGGCCGGCACCGCGACGTCCATCATCTTGGGATTGCCAAGGTTCAGGCCGTTCATCAGGTCGATGTATTCCTCGACGGATTTTACCTGCAGGCGCGGGTTGTGCCTGCGCTCCTCGCCGATAGTGCTGACGGTGTCGCCCTTATAGTCGTGAGCGGGGAATACCAGCGTCTCATCCGGAAGTTTCAGCAGGCGGCCGAACAGCGATTCGAACTGCGCCCGAGGATCGCCATTCTGGAAGTCGGTCCGGCCGGTACCTCGGATCAGCAGGGTGTCGCCGGTGAACACACGGTCGCCGAACAGAAAGCTGTATGAATCGTCGGTGTGCCCCGGGGTGTACATGACCTCGAGGCCGATGCCCTCGATCTCCAGCAGGTCACCGTCGCCCACCCGAATGGACACGACATCGACCTTGCTCTGCTCGCCCATCACCGTGACGCAGTGCGTGCGGTCCCGCAGGGCTCCCAGGCCAGTGATGTGATCCGCGTGCAGGTGGGTATCCACAGCCTTGACCAGACTGAGGTCCAGTTCAGCCAGCAACTGCAGATAGCGGTCAACTTTCTCCAGCACCGGATCAATGATCAGTGCCTCGCCGCCGTGACGGCTGGCGAGCAAGTAAGAGTATGTGCTGGACACAGGCTCGAAGAACTGACGAAAAATCATGATTTCCGCGGCTCCCTGTCCCTGGCACCCTGTCCCTCGGCGGCCCCATATCGGGGGCAGCCGTTCAGGAGTTGCCGTGTCGCTGTCAGTCGCGCGGCTGGGCCACCACGCGCAGATAAGGCTTCACCGTCTTCCAACCATCCGGGTACTTCGCCGCGGCCTGCTCATTGGAAACCGAGGGTGGGATGATGACGTCCTGGCCCGGCTGCCAGTTCACCGGCGTCGCGACGGTATGCTTCGCGGTCAACTGACAAGAGTCCAGGAGCCGCAGAACCTCGTCGAAGTTGCGCCCGGTGGACATCGGATAGGTCAGCATGGCTTTGATCTTCTTGTCCGGGCCGATGACGAACACCGAGCGCACGGTGGCATTATCCACGGCAGTACGGCCGTCTGACGTGGTGCCGGCGCCTGCGGGCAGCATATCATAGGCCATCGCCACTTTGAGCTGAGTATCGCCGATCATCGGATAATTGACGGCGTGGCCCTGGGTTTCCTCGATGTCCTGGGCCCATTTGGCATGATTTTCCACTGGATCGACGCTGAGGCCGATGATCTTCGTGTTGCGCTTGTCGAACTCCGGCTTCAACCGCGCCATGTAGCCCAGTTCGGTGGTGCAGACCGGGGTAAAGTCCTTCGGGTGGGAGAACAGAATGGCCCAGGAATCGCCGATCCAGCGATGGAAGTCGATCGTCCCCTGGGTGGTTTCGGCCGTGAAGTCAGGCGCTTCGGCGTTGATTCTCAGTGACATTGGCGTGGTTCCTTCGTGGCAGTGAGCGGTTCGCTGCATGACAGGGTGGGCAGCGCAAAGCCGCTCGGCTTAGCTCGTCCTCGGCCTGCTGACGGTGAGCTGGTTCACAGCTGAATAGCGTGACAGCTTGACTATAGCCGAAGATCGGGCGACGGCGCATCAGTCACGCCGATACCTTCCACTATGATGCGGCGCGCCCCAGGCGGCCTCAGCGGATAAGCGCCACCACCGACCTTGACACGCGAATCCCTTATGAGGGAGATTTTTCGTTGCGGCCGGGGGAAAAAGCGCTCGTCGAGCCATCGGGTCGAAGCAATCGCGGGAGACAGTGTGCAATGCAGAACGCTCACAAGACAATGCCGGAGCCCGATCCCGCGATCCGCGTCCGGGCGCTGGAATCCCTGCTCATCGAAAAGGGTCTGATCGACGCTAAGGCGATCGATGCACTTGTAGATACCTATGAGCACAAGGTCGGCCCGAGGAACGGTGCCAAGGTGGTGGCGCGCGCCTGGACCGACCCGGCCTACAAGCAGCGACTGCTCGACGACGCGACGTCCGCGATCAAGGAGTTCGGGTTCTCGGGGCTGCAGGGGGAGGACATGGTGGTGGTCGAGAACACCCCCGAAGTCCACAACCTCGTCGTCTGCACGCTGTGCTCGTGCTACCCGTGGCCGACGCTGGGCCTGCCTCCGGTCTGGTACAAATCGGCACCTTATCGCGCCCGCGTGGTGAGCGACCCGCGCGGTGTGCTGCGTGAATTCGGCATTGAACCGCCGGACACCACGGAAATCCGGGTCTGGGACACCACGGCGGAGCTGCGCTACCTGGTGCTGCCGGAGCGGCCCGCGGGGACCGACGCGTTGAGCGAGGCGCAGCTCGAGGAACTGGTGACGCGAGATTCGATGATCGGCGTTGGCCAGCCAAAAAAATCAATGCAATCGTAGCGGCGGCGGCGATCATGAACGGAATCCATGACCTCGGCGGCCGCCACGGCCTCGGCCCCATCAACCCGGAACCAAACGAGCCGGTGTTTCACGCCCCTTGGGAGGGGCGCGCGTTCGGCCTGTTCGCGGCAACCTTTGTCTTCGCCGGCTACACGGTGGACGAATTCCGCCACGCCATCGAGAACATGGACCCGGCGCATTACCTCGAATCCTCGTACTACGAGCACTGGATGTCGGCGTTCGAGAACTTGCTGACCAAGCGCGGCATCGTCACGCGCGAGGAACTGGACGCGAAAGTCGCCGCGCTCTCGAAGGAAGCAAACTGATGCTGCTCACGGCCGAACTCGTCCCCGCGGTCACCAGCACCGGCGCGTCCGCCCGCGTGGACGCTCATGTGGCGCCGCGGTTTCGCGTCGGCGACGCAGTGCTCATCAGGAACTGGCAGCCAACGACGCATACCCGCCTGCCCGGCTATATCCGCGGCAAGAAGGGCATCGTCGAGAAGGATTACGGTGTCTTTGCCTTCCCAGACACCCATGCCCACGGCAAGGGCGAGAAACCGCAGCACTGTTACAGCGTGCGCTTCACCGCCCGCGAGCTATGGGGCGAGCAGGCGTCGGACCGCGATTCGTTGCGCGTGGATGTGTTCGACGACTACATGGACCCAAGGTGACCGCCTCCAATCCGCTGTTGGAGAAATGCCTGTCGCTGGCCGAGGGTGAGGATCCGGTATTCTCCCATCCGTGGGAGGCCAAGGCATTCGCCATCGTCGTCCAGCTCAGCGCCTCGGGGCATTTCAGTTGGGCCGAGTGGGTGGCGTGTTTTTCCGAGGAAGTGAAGGCGGCGACAGCGGCGGAAGCTGCCGGCAGGCCGGCGCCGAGCTATTATGAACAATGGCTGGCGGCGGCGGAGAAGATGATGATCGCCAAGGGCGTGACGTCGCGGGAACAACTGGCGGCGAAACGTTTCGCCATCAGCATCGTCGGCACCACCCACACGGTGCCCGCGTGACCGGGCCGGCGCTGGCGGCCCGCGTTCCCGTAACGATCCTGACCGGCTTCCTGGGCGCCGGCAAGACGACGTTGCTCAACCGCATCCTGCGGGAGCAGCATGGCCGCCGTATCGCCGTCATCGAGAACGAGTTCGGTGAAGCGGGCATCGACAACGATCTGCTGGTCGAGACCAGGGGTGAACAGATCGTCGAGATGAACAACGGCTGCATCTGCTGCACTGTCCGAGGTGATCTCGTCCGCATCCTTGGCGAACTGCGCGCTCGGCGGCAGGCTCACTCCGATGCTTTCGATTACGTGATCATCGAGACCACCGGTCTGGCCGATCCGGCGCCGGTGGCTCAGACATTTTTCATCGACGAGGATATCGCCGCCTATTACCGGCTCGACGCGATCGTCACCGTGGTCGATGCCGTGCATGCCGAAGCGCAGCTTGAGGAACATCATGAGGCGCAGGAGCAGGTGGGCTTCGCCGACCGTATCCTGGTGAGCAAGACCGACCTCGTGCGGCCTGATGATGCCGCTAGGCTCCACGACCGCCTGCGCCGCATCAACCCACGCGCTCGGCTGGCGCCGGTTCATTTCGGCGAGACCGCGCTCGACCGCATCCTGGACATCGAGGGCTTCTCGCTCGACGACATCCTCGAGATCGAACCGGGCTTCCTCGGCGAGGATGCGCACGAGCATGACGACGACGTGACATCGTTCGTGTTCCGCAGCGACGTCCCGTTCGATCCGGCGCTGCTGCAGGAGTTCCTGAGGACGTTGGTCGCGGAGCATGCACGCGACCTGATGCGCTACAAGGGGATCGTCAGTTTCGATGGCCTGGATTGTCGCGTGGTGTTCCAGGGTGTGCACATGCTGATGAACTCCGACATCGGCTACCCCTGGGCTGACGGCGAGGTCCGCCGCTCGACGCTGGTGTTCATTGGCCGCAACCTGCCGAGGGAGCAGATTTCAGACGCGCTGACGCGGTGCCTGGCCGGCCAGCGGTAACTGATCCGCTCACCACCGGTTCAGGTGTTCTTGCCGCCATAGCGCCGGACCCTGAGGTCGGCCTGCTCCTTGTGGCCGGCAAAATTCTCGATCGCGCACAGACGCGAGCAGTATTCGCCGATCATTGCTGACGCCTCCGGGCTGACCTGCTGATAGGTCACCGTTTTCAGAAATTTTCCCACCCACAGACCGCCAGTGTAACGAGCCGCCCGCTTCGTCGGCAAAGTGTGATTGGTGCCGATCACCTTGTCGCCGTAAGCGACATTGGTTTCCTTGCCCAGGAACAGCGCGCCGTAATTGGTCATGCGGTCCAGGAACCAGCGCGGGTCATCGGTCAGGACCTGCACATGCTCGCTGGCGATACGATCGGCCTCCGAAACAAGTTCCTCGCGCGTTTCGCACAGGATCACCTGGCCGTGGTCGCGCCACGCCACGCTGGCGATGTCGGCGGTGACGAGGACGGCCAACTGACGCTCGATCTCGGCCGGGATGGTCTCCGCGATCCGCCGCGACGTCGTCAGCAGCACGGCGGGAGACGTCGGGCCATGTTCCGCCTGGCCGAGCAGATCGGTGGCGCACATTTCGACGTCGGCGGTGTCGTCGGCGATGATCAGCGTCTCGGTCGGGCCGGCCAGCAGGTCGATGCCGACGCGGCCGAACAACTGTCGCTTGGCCTCCGCCACGAAGGCGTTGCCGGGGCCGACGAGCATGTCCACCGCCTCGATGGTTTCGGTGCCCAGACCCATCGCCGCGACCGCCTGGATGCCGCCGAGGAGGTAGATCTCATCCGCGCCGGCCATCGCCATGGCCGCGACCGTCGCCGCCGGCGGCACGCCGTTCAGCGGCGGCGTGCATGCGGCGACCCGCCTCACGCCGGCGACCTTGGCTGTCAGCACCGACATATGGGCAGACGCGACCATCGGATAGCGTCCGCCTGGCACGTAGCAGCCAACACTGTTGACCGGAATGTTCTTGTGACCGAGGCGGACCCCGGGCAGCGTCTCGACCTCGATATCCCGCAGCGCGGCTTTTTGCGCCTCGGCGAAGCGGCGGATCTGGGTCTGGGCGAATTTTATGTCGTCGATCACCTGCGTCGGCAGAGTGTCGATGAAAGCGCGGATGTCCTCGCCGCTCAGCCGAAACGAGGCTGGCGACCAGTTGTCGAACTTGGCCGACAGCGCGCGCACCGCCGCGTCACCGCGGTCGCCGACATCCTGCAGGATCGCCTCGACGGTTTGGCGCACATGGCGGTCTGCTTCGGTCTTCTCGGCCTCGGTGGCACCATGTTTCAGGACCCGGATCATTCGCTTGCCCTCCGCAATGCAGCGCCGATAGGCGGCCTTGGCAATTTAGGCAAGCACCGGGCGCTGGAGTCAGAACAGCAGGTCTTCCAGTTCGTCCTGCGCGGTCGTCGGAAGGCCCTGGGATTCCTCGGCGGACCGGCCTAGCGCCAGATTGTGCACGCGGCGCTCGTTCGCCATTGTGTAATTGCTTGCCAGAACGTCCAGCATACGCGCGACGGGCGGGCGCAGGTCCGCGCGTGGCAAAGCCGGATGCGCCGACATCGCCGCCAGACAGGTGGCGGCCCGACGCAGCGTCTGACCGATCTCGTTGTGGCTCGCCAGATCAGCGACCGTCTTGACGAGTAATGACGTCACGCGGTCGCTATCAAGCTCAAGATTTACCAGCGCATCCCCCAGGGTTTGCCCCACGCGCCGCAGCGTGGCCAGCGACCCCTGCATGGCACGCATGACGTCGGCGATGATCTGCGCTGGCTCCGCGTCCGCGTCCGCGCCTGTGATCAGAGATCCGGTGATGCTATTGATGTTCCCCACCTCGGCCATGATAGCTCCAGCTTCCTTGGCGAACTCGTGGGCATAGCCACGCAGTTCCTGGGCAATAAGGCTCAGCGCCAGCCCTTCGCGCCCGACACGGGAGCATTTGAGCGTGGTGTTGAGACTCATGATACGGATCTCGGCCTCAAGTGACTGCACGGTCGCGAGATGACCGCTAAGACGTTTCGTTGCATTCGAAACCGAGACCACGACACTTGCGGCCTCGGCTTTTGCCGTCCCAAAGCCGGTCAGCAACTCCAGCGCCTCTCCTACCTGACCATCAAGCTCGGCGATGAAAGTGCTGTGGTCGCGGTTTGCGGCGGAACCGTAAGCCGCGCTGCCGAGCGTTCGCAGCGCCAACGCTTCAGCGGCGAGGGTCTTGAGCGACGTGATAATCTGGCGCACGTCTCGGTCGAATGCCTGCGCGCAGTCCAACAGTTGCGCCGATTGCAAACCGCACGCCATGGCCGTGAAGGCGTGACAGTCCTCCGCGTCGAGACTGATGCCGTCAGCGATATGGTGCCCTGTTCGCGCGAGTGATTCCAGCGTCTCATTGATGAGACTCAGCGCATGATCGCCGTGTTCCAGGCGTTGACGGGTGATATCGCCGATCTGAAGGGCCATGACGGCCTTGCAGATTTCCTGCCTGACTCTCTCGCTTCTTTTCGTCACCGTCGAACTGGCTTTGGCCGCATGCCTGTACTGCATGTGGATCGAGGCCACCGTCGCCTGAAGTCGCGCCGGAATCGAATGAGCGGCTTCGTCCTGGCGCTCCTCGGACACGCGTTGCATCGCATGCGCGGCCATGATGCGCTCGCGGACAGGCGACAACTCACCGGCGAAGCTGTCCAGGCTCGACCGCGTCAAATCCACCGTGTGCGTGATCTCATCGGAAAAAGTTGAGAAGTCGGTGGTTGATGTGTGGATGTCCGTGGTGGCCAGCTTGGCGCAGACCGAGAGGGATGCGACCCCTTTGACGGAACGGTACATCTTTACGATGCGTCCAGCCACGGCATCGGTGAGCCGGCGCAGATGATCGAACCCGGCGTTTTCACCGGATCGCGTGCGGCCAAGTTCGGTGACGTCCGCCGCCGCATGCGCGAGCGCCTGAAGCGCCTGTTGCAGCTCCTCACTCTTGAGTTCCGTCAGCAGAATATCAAAGCTCTCGCTCAGTCTGGCGAGGATTTCGATCGATTCCTCGAGTGCCTTGGCAACCGCCAGGAACGTGCCCTCGGTCAGCGCGGACGCGGCCCGGATTGCGCCGGCCGCCACGGCAAATTCGTTGGTGTCAAGCATCCTCGTATCCGATCAGTGACACAGGTGGTTCGACGCTGCCCGAACGGGCCCCTTGTGGGCGGCTAAGGTTCCCGCTGCTGAGACGATGTGCCTATTAGGGCAGAACCCGTTAAGGGAATGTTAGCGAAGTGCCTCAATGGACCGAGGTTGCCCGACAGCGGGCAAGGTCTGGGGAGACGGCGCATACGAATGTCCGGCTGGCGCGGGCGCGCGATCCGGCTGGATTAAGCACAGGGCGCTCCGCCGCCAGCCCTGAGAACGCGAACGTGCCGGACCGTCTCGACCTTGGAAGGGTTGGCATGTGCGGTCCGGTAAGCGCGTGTCCAGAACCGAGCCCGTCGGGCAGGCTGGGAACCGGGTTCAGCGTCTAGACCGTATCGTTGCGGCCGCTACCCGAGAGATAGCGACAGAACACTTCGCCGGTTCTCGTATAGAACCTGATCTGCTGACCGAGCGTGCCGCCGGTGCGCCGGCCGGTGACCGGGATGCGTTCACAGCTCAGCCGCTGCAGGGCGAGCAGCACGTTGCTTGTCCCCACCGACTGTCCACCGCCGACCGGCAGGACCGCGGCGCCGCCAAAGATCTTCGCCTGAAGATCACTCACCCGGCAGCCGTTATGCAGCAGACCGGCGATCAACTCATCGATCGCGACGTCGCCGTATCGCGGGTTCCTTTCACCTTTTGGACCGCCGCTTGGGAGAACGAAGTAATTCATGCCCCCAATCCCCCGCTTGCAATCCCAGAGGCATACCGCGACGCAAGAGCCGAGAATCGTATGCAGCACGGTCGGCTCGATGCCGAATTGGATTTCTCCTTGCTTCAGGGGCACTTGCATGGCCGGCGCTTCCGGCAGGAACAGCTCATTCACGATGTCAACGCCGGCTGGCCCGCGTGATCTCGGCGGCAAGCAGATCAAGCGGAATGATTTTATCGGCGGCGCCGCGGGCGATGGCTTCCTTGGGCATGCCAAAAACGACGCACGACGCTTCGTCCTGCGCTACCGTTACGGCGCCCGCCGCCCGCATCTCACCCAATCCGCAGGCACCGTCATCGCCCATCCCGGTCATGATGATGCCCAGGGCGTTAGGACCGGCAAACCGTGCGGCGGACCGGAACAGGACATCGACCGATGGCCGGTGACGCGAAACCAACGGGCCGTCCTTGACCGTAACGTAATAGCGGGCGCCGCTGCGCTGCAGCAGCGTGTGGAAATTACCAGGTGCGATCAAGACCCGGCCGCGCAGCACGCTGTCGCCGTCGCAGGCTTCCTTGACCTCCACGGCGCAAAGGGAATCCAAACGACGGGCAAAAGCCTCGGTGAATTTCTCCGGCATATGCTGCACGATGACGATACCTGGGCAATCCGCCGGCAATGCCTCGAGCACGACCCGCAACGACTCCGTCCCGCCGGTTGAAGCGCCGATACAGACGACCGTCTCGGTCGTACGTGCCATGGCCTGGCGGGCAATCGGCGCTGGCATGATGACATCCGCGGTCAACTTCTCTTCCGGACCTCTTTGCCTGGGAGGGTTGTCCGACCGAACGCCCGGCACGCGTTTCAGCCGAGCCCGTGCCGCGCCCTTCACGGCGTCGCAGATGCGAATACTCGCTTCCTGGAGAAATTGCGGCACGTCGACCCGCGGCTTGAGGATGACGTCGACGGCTCCCGCTTCCAGCGCCTGCATCAGCGTCGCCGACCCATCCTCGGTCAGTGACGAACACATAACGACCGGCAGCGGATGCTGCACCATCAGCTTGCGCAAAAAGGTAATGCCATCCATGCGCGGCATCTCGACATCGAGGGTGATGACGTCGGGAACTTCTTCCTGGATGCGGCGAGCGGCGGCAAACGGATCCGCCGCGGTACCAATGACCTCGATTTCGGGATCCGCGCTAAGGATTTCGGACATCGTACGACGCACCGAGGCGGAGTCATCAACGATCAGCACGCGGATTTTTCGTTGTGCCATCTGCCTATATCCGCCGGAACACGGTGGATCCCACCGGCTCGAGGGGAAGCTCCAAGCCGGTGATCGTTTCGGAATGCCCGAGGAACAGATACCCGCCGCGCCGCAGATGCTCGCACAGCCGCCGCAGCACTGTTTCCTGTGTCGGCTTGTCGAAATAGATCAAAATGTTACGACAGAATATCACGTCCATGTCGTGGTCCACCGGATATGGCACCTGGATCAGATTAACTCGCCCCCAATGCACCATGGCCCGCAACTCGGGGACAATCCGTACCTGAGCGCGGGAACGATCCTTGGAATAGGCGACATATCGGCGACGGAACTGGGGCGGCACGGGTTCGATCATCGCCGCCGGATAGATACCAAGAATGGCGGTCTCGATGACTTCGGTGCAGATGTCGGTGGCGGTGATCCTGCAGCGCAGCCCATCCGTATGCTCCCCCAGATCGGCAAGAACGATGGCAAGGGTATACGGCTCCGCGCCGGTCGAGCATGCGGCGCTCCAGATCTTCAACTCCGATCGGCTTTGAACCCCCATCGGACCTGACAGGAGCCGGGGCACGACCCGTTCGATGAGAAAGCGGAAATGGTCTGCCTCGCGAAAGAATTCCGTCTTGTTGGTTGTGACCGCGTCGATCAGATGCACCGCCTCGGCTTCGAGGCCGTTCTGCACGAAAAGATACTCACAGTATTGCTTCAGGTTTGCCATTCCGGTCGCGCGTACTCTTTTGCGCAAGCGCCCTTCTACCATGATGATCTTGGCGGGCGGCATCTTGATGCCACTGTAGCCTTCGATAAACGATGCCAGGCGCTGGAAGTCGCGCTGGCCGAGACGGTTGTTGGAATCAGTCGAAGTGCCCGCGGATGGTTCCGGCGTTTGCATGACGCGCTTACATCCGCTCGAATTCGGTGTCTCGCTGGTCGGCGCCCCCGCTTGTCAGACTGAGAGCGAAGCCATTGGCGGTCTTCCCGGCTGGATCGTTGCGCGAGGGCGCCGGCCTGACCGCCGTCCGGGCAAACTTGGGCGCTTTGACCGGCTGAGCGGGACGACGGGGTGGCGCGGGAATGACCCGCGGGGACGCGTGTGCCGTCGCCTTGCCCGCTTGTGTGTCTATACTGAAATACGCAATGCTGGCCTGCAGTTGCTCGGCCTGCGTCGCCAATTCCTCCGACGTCGCCGACATTTGCTCCGACGCGCTGGCGTTCTGCTGCGTCACCTTGTCGAGTTGCTGGATCGCCAGGTTGATCTGATCTGCTCCGACATCCTGCTCCCGGCATGCCGCACTGATCTCCGTCACCAACTCCGCCGTCTTTTTGATGTTCGGCACCAGCCGGCCCAGCATGTCGCCGGCTTCCTGCGCGGCCTTCACCGTCCGCGACGAAACCGCGCCGATCTCCGTCGCCGCTGTCTGGCTGCGCTCCGCCAGTTTGCGGACCTCGGATGCCACCACCGCGAAACCTTTGCCGTGTTCGCCCGCCCTGGCCGCCTCGACCGCCGCGTTCAGTGCCAACAGATCGGTCTGCCGGGCGATCTCCTGCACGATGATGATCTTTTCGGCGATCGTCTGCATCGCCTGCACGGCACGGCCTACCGCCTCACCGCTTTGTTGCGCGTCGACCGCGGACTGGCGTGCGATTTTTTCCGTTTGCGACGCATTGTCGGCGTTCTGCTTGACGTTGGCCGCCATCTGTTCCATCGAGGCTGACGCTTCCTCGGCGGCCGCCGCTTGCTCCGTGGCGCCCTGCGACATTTGCTCCGCGGTCGCGGACAACTCCTGACTGCCGGATGAGACGTGGTCCGACGCGGCTGATGCGTCCGTCACCACGACCGACAGCTTCGCCAGCATGCGCTCCAAGGCAATGCCTAACATGTCCTTGTCGGATAGGCGCTTGGCCTCGACCGTGAGATCACCGCCGGCGATCGCATCGGCAACCGACGCGGTCGCCCGCAGGTTGGCCGTCATCCGATTGAGAGCGACCACCATATCCTTGATTTCATCATTGCTTGTCACCGCGACTTCGAGACCAAGATCGCCGCTGGCAACGGCGTTGGCGAGTGAAACCGCCTTGCCAAGACCACGGCTGATGGAAAGCGCTAACCATGTCGCCATCGATGCCGCAATGACGAGTGACGCCAGCAAAATCACGACCATCAGCGTGCGAGCGCTCTGCGCCCATTGGGTCGTGTCATCGTCGGCCTGCTGCATCAATTGCTGATTGTGGGTGGTGAGATCGTTGATCTGAATCTTGCCGTCGTCAGCGAGCTTTTTCAGTGGACCGTCGGAAAGCTCGGCCGCATGCGCCTTGTCATGCGAGATCAGCTCGCGGAACTTGTCCTGAAGCGCCACATAAGAGTTCCAGGTAGCCCTGAACGCCGCAAGCTTGGGCTTGGCTTCCGCGGACGCAATGAGTTCGAGCTGGCCCATGTGGTCCGAGAACGACTTGCGGATAGCCGCAACGTCGCTGTCCATGGATTTTGCGATGTCTTCGCTGGACGCGGCTAGAATGTTTCGCTCAGCTCTCGATGCGGACAGCAGGTCGATATACAGCAGATTCTCCAGTTGAACCCGCTGCACCGGACCACTCAAGAGATCGCCGAACGCCGTGTCGAGCGTCTGCAGGTTGACGAGACCGACCGCCGCCGTGATCGCCGAAAGCGCTATCACGGCGGCGAAAGCCAACCCCAGTTTCAGTTTGACCGAGAAACGCATAGCGGCAGCTCCGGAAGGACTATCGATGAATGGTCAGTCGCTGCCGTCGATATCGGATCGTCGCTCGACCGAAGGCTCGTCAGACAAGACCGCGTCGAAGCCGCGCTCATGGTACCTGAGCCCTATTTACTGGTTTACCGTCCATCGACTCACATCCGCTCGAATTCCGCGTCGTGCATGTCCGCACCCCCGCTGGTCAGGTTGAGAGCGAAGCCATTGGCTGGCTTCCTTGCCCGATCCTGGCGGCCTGTCATGACGACCGCGGCAGGTTGCGTGGACTTGGCCGAATTCGACGGCTGGATCGCGCGACGAAGCGCCGCGGGTGCAACCGCTCGTGCAGACGCTCGTGACGGCGCCCTGCCCGCCTTCCCATCTACACTGAAATACGCAATGCTGGCCTGCAGTTGCTCGGCCTGCGCGGCTAGTTCCTCCGACGTCGCCGACATCTGTTCGGACGCACTCGCGTTCTGCTGCGTTACCTTGTCGAGTTGCTGGATCGCCAGGTTGATCTGTTCCGCTCCGACGTCCTGCTCCCGGCATGCGGCGGTGATCTCCGTCACCAGTTCGGCCGTCTTTTTGATATCGGGCACCAACCGTCCCAGCATATCGCCGGCTTCCTGCGCCGCCTTCACCGTTTGCGTGGATACCGAGCCGATCTCGGTCGCCGCCGTCTGGCTGCGCTCCGCCAGCTTGCGGACTTCCGAGGCCACAACGGCAAATCCCTTGCCGTGCTCGCCCGCGCGCGCCGCCTCCACCGCCGCGTTCAGCGCCAGCAGGTCGGTCTGCCTGGCAATTTCCTGCACGATGATGATCTTTTCCGCGATCGTCTGCATCGCGTGCACGGCACGTCCCACCGCCTCACCGCTTTGCTGCGCATCGACCGCCGATTTGCGCGCGATCGTTTCAGTCTGCGACGCATTATCGGCATTCTGCTTGATGTTGGCCGCCATCTGCTCCATGGAGGCGGAGGCCTCCTCGGCAGCCGACGCCTGCTCCGACGCGCCTTGTGACATCTGCTGCGCTGTGGACGACAGTTGCTGACTTCCGGAAGAGACGTTATCCGCCGCACCCGAAGCATCCGTCACTACGGTGCGAAGTTTTTCGACCATCGTGTTGACATGCTGGACAAGGTCGCCGATCTCGTCCCTGGACGCGTTGTCGACAGTCTGTGTCAGGTCGCCGCCCGCGACCGCCTGAGCCAGGGTGCCGGCGCGGCCAACACCTCGGCTGATCGAGAATGCCATCCAGGTCGCGGTGGATGCCGCGATGAGCAGCGATATGATCCACGTAACGACAAGCATCGTGCGGGCGTACTGAGCCAACTGGCTCGTGCTGTCGTCGGCTTGCTGCATCAGTTGCTGGTTATAGGTTATGATGTCCTTGAGCTGGGTCTTTCCGTCGTCGACGAGCTTCCTCATTTGACCATAGGAGAGCTCGGCCGCTTGCGCTTTGTCGTGCGCGAGCAGCTCACGAAACTTGTCCTGAAGTGCCACGTACGCGTTCCAGGTGGTCTTGACCGCGGCGAGCTTGATCTTGCCTTCGGCCGAGGCGATCAGCTCGAGTTGGCCCATCTGTTCCGAGAAGGCCCGGCGGCCGTCCACCATCTCACTATCGTAGGATTTCGCGATGTCTTTGGTTGGCGCCGCGAGAATGCTTCGCTCCGCTTTTGATACGGACAGCAGATCGCTGTAAAGCTGATTCTCCAGCGCGACCCGCTGTACGGGCCCGCTCAAGACATCGCCGATCGCCGTATCAAGTGACTGCAGGTTGACGATGCCGATGATCGCGGTGGTCGCCGAAAGTGCGATGATGGCGGCGAACGCCAGTCCTAGCTTCATTTTTACTGAGAAACGCATAATGGGACGCCTTCCCGGAAGAACCACGACCAAGGCGAGAGCCACCTTGGCGTTTATTGTGACGTGCTTCGTTGCACCGCTCCGGGCGAATGTCGCTCAGGCCGCGACCCGGTGCGTGGGCTCTGCCGGACCGTCGGATGCCCCGAGGAACGCTTGCTCGTCGGACGCGAAAAGGCGACCCAGATCGAACACCACGACGAAGCTGTCGCCGCGTCGTCCAACCCCGCGGATGTACTCCGAGCGCCATTTGCCGCCGATGTCGGGAGGTGGCTCGATACGGCCGTCGTCCAGCGGAGCGACCTCGAACACGCGGTCCGCGACGAGCCCCAGAACGAGTTGCCGACCCGCGACGGGCACCTCGAGCACCATGATCCGGGTGCCGTGCGTCACCGCGACAGGGGCAAGGCCCAGCTTGACGCGGAGGTCGATGACCGGAACGCTACGGCCGCGGACGTCGATCAGGCCGGCGAGATAAGGCGGGGCGTCCGGCACCCGGAACATTTCCCGCATATCGAGGATTTCGAGCACGGTCTCGACCGGCACGGCAAACAGCTCGCGGTCGATACCGAGTGTCACGAACTGGGCGTCGGTCTGTTCAATTTGATCCATCGCACTACACCCGCTCGAATTCGGCGTCGCGCTGATCGGCGCCGCCGCTGGTCAAGTTCAGCGCGAACCCGCTGCTTCTGTTCCGGGCTGAACCGTCGTGCGGCGCCGATAGCCTGGTGATCGCGGGCTTCGCGGATTTCGGGCGAACGACCGGCGGAATGGCACGCCGCGGTGGCGCGACCGCCTGCGGAGGCTGAGCGGCCGAGGCGCTCGGGTCCATACGGAAAAAGGCAACGCTGGACTGGAGCTGTTCAGCATGGGCGGACAATTCCTCCGACGTCGCCGACATCTGCTCCGAAGCACTGGCATTCTGTTGCGTCACCTTATCGAGCTGCTGGATCGCCTGATTGATCTGGTCCGCCCCGACGTCCTGCTCGCGACACGCGGCGCTGATTTCGGTAACCAGCTCCGCCGTCTTCTTGATGTCCGGCACCAGACGGCCCAGCATTTGTCCGGCCTCTTGCGCCGCCTTCACCGTGCTGGTCGACAACTGACTGATCTCGCCGGCCGCGGCCTGGCTGCGTTCGGCCAGCTTGCGGACCTCCGAGGCGACCACGGCGAAACCCCTGCCGTGTTCACCAGCCCTCGCCGCCTCCACCGCCGCGTTGAGCGCCAGAAGATCGGTCTGGCGAGCGATTTCCTGGACGATGGTGATCTTCTCGGCGATGGTCTGCATCGCGTCGACCGCCTTGTTGACCGCGTCACCCGAAGCCTGAGCGTCCTTCGAGGACTGGCCAGCGATCTTTTCGGTTTGCCGAGCGTTCTCCGCGGTCTGCTTGATGTTGGCGGACATTTCTTCCATGGAAGCCGACGCCTCCTCGGTCGAGGAAGCCTGTTCGCTGGCGCCTTGGGCCATGGACTGAGCCGTCGCGCTGGATTGTTCGCTGCCGGAGGCCACCTGGTCAGACGCGCTCTGTACCTCGAGGGCAAAGTTGGTTAGGTTATCGACCAGCGTATTGATGCTTTGCATTAACAGGTCGTAGTCGCCGCTGTATGTCTCGGTGATCTTGCCAGTGATGTCTCCCTTGGAGATATGGCCGATGTGTACACTGGCCACCTTCAGCGGACCCACCACCGCCGCGAGCGTGTTGTTCAAGCCATCGACGATACGACGATAGTCACCACTGTGACGGCCAGCGTCGGTGCGGACCGCCAGCTTGCCCTCGGCCGCGGCTTTCACAAGGGTATCGGCGTCAGCGACGACGTTGCCGATATTCGACTTCAGCAGCATCAGCCATTCGTGAATCTGATCGTCGTCCGAGGCCTTCTCCATCTTGGCGGTCATGTCGCCCGAAGCGATGGCGGTCACGAAGGCGATGAGATTTTTGAGCCAGGAATGGACGCCGTTGACCGCCTGCTTCATGCGCTCGTGGTCGCCCTTGCACTCGATCTCGACCCGCTCCCGTAGATTACCGCCGCTGATTAGTTGAAGAATGCGGTTGCCGTCGCCGATTGGGATCAGGAGGGCGTCGAGCATCTGGTTGACGCCCTTGATGACCTCACCGTAGGCACCCTGGAATGCTGTCGCATCGCCACGCTTGTCCAGTTGCCCCAGACGGCTGAATTCAGTGAGCCTGCTCAACTCGTCCTGAAACTTATGCAGAACCACGGCAATGCCGTTGATGTTCTGCTTCATCTTCTCGTGGTCGCCCTTGTAGGTCTGCCCGATCAGCTCATCGATCTTGCCATGCGCGATCTGATCGAGGATGCGATTGCCCTCGCCGATGGGCAGCAGGATGGCGTCGAGCATTTGGTTGACGCCCTTGATTATTTCGGCGTAAGCGCCCTGGAATACCGCCGAGTCGCCGCGCTTCTCCAATTGCCCCTGGCGGCTGAACTCGATCAGTTTGGCCAGTTCAGCCTCGAATTTCTGCAGCACGACGGCAATGCCGTTGACGTTCTGCTTCATCTTCTCGTGGTCGCCCTTGTAGGTTTGCCCGATCAGTTCATCGACCTTGCCGCGGGCGACCTGGTTGAGGATACGATTGCCCTCGCCGATCGGCAGCAGGATCGCGTCGAGCATCTCGTTGACGCCCTTGAGTATATCGGCGTAAGCGCCCTGAAACATCGCCGGGTCGCCGCGCCTCTCCAATTGCCCCTGGCGGCTGAACTCGGTCAGCTTCGCCAGTTCGACTTGGAATTTTCGCAGCATGTCGGCAATACCATTGACGTTTTGTTTCATCTTCTCATGGTCGCCCTTGTAGACCTGAGCGATCAATTCATCGATCTTGCCGTGCGCGATCTGGTCGAGGATGCGGTTGCCCTCGCCGATCGGGATCAGGATTGCATCGAGCATTTCATTGACGCCCTTGATGACCGCGCCATAGGCACCCTGAAACGCCGCCGGATCGCCGCGCTGCTCGAGCTTGCCCTGATGGCTGTATTCGGTCAGTTTTGCCAGCTCGGCCTGAAATTTTTGCAGCACAACGGCGATGCCGTTGACGTTCTGCTTCATCTTCTCGTGGTCACCCCTGTAGGTCTGCTCGATCAGCTCGTCGATCTTGCCGCGGGCAACCTGATCGAGGATGCGATTGCCCTCGCCAATGGGAATGAGAATGGCGTCGAGCATCTCATTGACGCCGTTGATGACTTCGCCGTAGGCGCCCTGGAAACCAGACGCGTCACCACGCTTTTCCAGATGTCCCTGGCGGCTGAATTCGGTCAGTTTCGCAAGTTCTGTTTGGAACCGCTGCAGAACCACGGCTATGCCGTTGACGTTCTGCTTCATTCGCTCGTGGTCACCCTTGTAGCTTTGGCTAATCAGCTCATCCACCTTGCCGTGAGCGATCTGGTCCAGGATGCGGTTGCCCTCACCGATTGGCAGCAACGCCGCGTCAAGCAACTCATTGATCGCCGAAAGCAACAGTTTGGCGTCACCCGTTGCCGCGGTCACGTCGGAGCGACTAGTCAACGAGCCGCCGCCGATGGCCTGGGTAAGGCGCTGCACCTCCAACAGCTCCAACCGTGACTCGTTGTTTTTACGCGGTCTGAGCAACGACATGGTAGCCTCCGATTGGATCAGCGATTTTGGAAGTGACGCGCCGCATGCGGCCTCCGACGTCAGGCGTGGCGGGCACGGGAGGGCGCCGGAATGTTGCTAATCCGCACCGTGCCGCGGCCGGCAACCGACGGACCTTGAGCGGCTTCAGCACCGTTATCGCAACCAGGACGCCGCGGATTGGTGCCATCGACCTGCCTAGGCGGCGTGCTGCTCGAACGGCACGACCACGGCATCCGAATCGGCTCGAACCGCGGTTGAGAAGATCCGCGAGATATCGAGGACCACCATGAAATCGTCGCCACGTTTGCCGATGCAACGGATAAACTCGGGGCGCCACCGCATGCCAAGTTTTGGTGTCTCCTGCAGCGAGGCAGCAGCCACCTCGGTCACCTCGTGCACCTTGTCGGCGCGAATTCCGGCGGTGACGGTCTCGCCGTCAATCTCAACTTCGAGGACGACGATGCGGGTGTCGATCGTCGGAGGCTTTTGCTCCATTCCGAACTTGACCCGGAGATCAGCGAGCGGAACGACCTTGCCTCGGACGTTGACCAGCCCATTGACGAATGGAGCGCTGTGGGGAACCTCGGTGATCGGCACCAGATCGAGGATCTCCCGCACCTGCACCACCTCGATCGCAAACATTTCGCCTTCGAGATCAAGCATCAACACCTCGAGCGGACGGTCACCGTTCCACTTTGCCATCAAGCTGTCTCCTAACCCGTCGCCTTGAGACGCGCTTCATCCTGCTGCCCACGCTCGACCAGGTGCGCGATGTCCAGAATAAGTGCGACGGTGCCATCGCCTAGGATCGTGGCCCCGGAGAAAATCTCGACATCGGCATGCAGCCGCGACAGTGACTTGATCACTGTCTGGTGGTCGCCGATCACCTGATCAACCACCAGGCCGACACGCAATTCGCCAGCGGAAACGATCACCACCTTCTGGTAACGATCCGCCGGTTCACTGGCGTTGAACAGTTCGCGCAGGCGCAGGAAGGGCACCAGGTCGCCACGAATATTGAGGAAGCTGCGGCCACGCGACCGCGCATCTTCTTCCGTGCTCAGTTCCACGCACTCCTCGACCGCCGACAGCGGAATGACGTAGCGGCCGCGACCAACGCGCACCAGCAATCCGTCGATGATGGCAAGGGTCAGCGGCAGCCGCAGCGTGATGGTCGTGCCCTGGGCCGGCGGGCTGACGATGTCAATCTTGCCGCGCAGGTGATCGATGGTGCGCTTCACCACGTCCATGCCGACGCCGCGGCCGGACAGGCTCGTTACTTCATGGACGGTGGAGAATCCGGGTGCCAGAATGAATTGAAACAGCTCATTGTCGCTGAGCTTGGCGGTCGCGCTCACCAGCCCGTTCTCCTCCGCCCGGGCGCGGATACGGGCTCGGTCGAGGCCATGCCCGTCATCGGCGATGGAGACCAGCACCTCGGCGCCGACGTGCCGAGCGGACAGGGTGACGCGGCCCTGTGGGGACTTTCCAGAAGCAGCACGGGCGGCAGGGTCCTCCAACCCATGATCGACGGCGTTGCGTATGAGGTGGATCAGCGGGTCGTTGAGCCGCTCGATGACCGTTTTGTCGAGCTCGGTCTCCTCGCCGATGGTGACGAGTTCGATCTGCTTGCCGAGTTCGCGTGCCAGGTCGTGGATCAGGCGGCGGAAGCGGCTGAACAGTTGCCCGATCGGCAGCATGCGCACGCCCATCGTGGTATCGCGCAGCTCGAGCGAAAGTCGCTCGATCTCTTCGGCGACCGATTTGACCGCGATGTCACTGCTCGCCGCGGCGATCTGCCGCAGCCGCGACTGTGCGATCACCAGCTCCCCGACCCGGTCCATCAGCTCATCGAGCCGCTCGGCCGGTACACGGATGGTATCGGCCTTCTTGCCGACATGCGCATCGGTTCGCAGGTACTTTTGTTCGGCGGTTGTCGCGGCGGGCCGGTCCATGATCACTTTCGACACCGCACCCGGTTGCACCTCTTCCGAGCCGGCTGACGGAGCCTGAGCGGTGACCGCTGTCTCGCGGACCTCCGGATCGAGGTCACCCACGGACGGCAGGACTGGTTCGATCTCCAGCTCCATGTCGTCGAGAACAAACAGGAACACCTGCTCGATCGTTTCGCGCGAGTGTTCGGTTTGCAGCGTGACCTGCCAGCGGAGATAACACCCTGTCGGATCGATCGCCTCGAGGGGCGGCACATCCAGGCTCGTCGCGGTCACCGAAGCGGGGCCAAGCGAGCGCAGTTCGTCCAGCAGCAACAAGGGGTTGGTGCCGGTCGCCATGGCGTCGCCGGGCAGCCGAAAGCGGACTCGCCAGACCGCCCCGGTCGGCACCGGGAGCGCCGGCGGACCCTTCATGATGAGCTCGATATCGGCAAGGATCGCGTCGCACCTGCCGCTGTCCACATTCTCCGGCTGCTCGATCAGCAGACGCATTTGATCCTTGGCGGCGAGCGCGACGGCGATCAGCTGCCGGGTCGGCGCCAGTTTGCCCTTGCGCACCAGATCGAAGGCATTCTCCACGTGATGGGTGAAGGCGGCGACGGCTTCGAAGCCGAACATCGCTCCGGAGCCTTTGATCGTGTGCAAGGCACGGAACGCCGTATCGATAAGGTCGTGGTCGTCCGGCATGTGCTCGAGATCGAGCAGAGTCTGCTCGAGTTGTTCCAGCAGTTCCTGCGCCTCCTGGAGGAAGAGCTGGGCCGGGTCCGGGTTGTCCATCAACCGAGCACTTTCTTTATTACGGCGATAAGTTGATCCTGCTGGAATGGTTTGGTGATCCAGCCGGTCGCTCCGGCGGCCTTGGCTTGTTTCTTCATCTCGGGATCCGATTCAGTGGTCAGAAACAAGATCGGGACGCCACGATAGGTGGACAGTTTGCGCAGCTCGCGGATCAGGCCGAGGCCGTTCATGATCGGCATGTTGAGGTCGGTAACCACCATATCGACTTGGCTCAATTGCGCCTGGCGCAATCCATCCGCGCCATCGGTGGCCTCGGACACCTCGTATCCGGCCTTGGACAAAGTCAGCTTCACCATCTGGCGAATGCTGGGTGAGTCGTCGACGGCGAGGATTTTCTTCACGCGTTCGCTCCGCCGAACCAGAACACCGCTTCGCCTTGTCGATCCTCTTCCGCGACCTGGAATCCACCGCGCGTGAGGGCATCCAACAGGGCTCCCTCCGGGCGACTGGCCAGGGCCACGCTGCTTTGCAACGACTGGGCGCTGACACGTGCCGCGATCAGCAACTGAACGAAACTCAGGTCGACCTCGGTCACGCCCGAGCAATCAACCGACAGGCTGGAATGTCGGTTAACCGCATCGAGGAGTTTCGCGCTGACCGCCTCGGCGGAGCGGATCGTCAAGGCGCCATCGAGGGCGAGGCGACCGGTCGTGGCAGCGTCTATCGTCATCGGCACCACCTCTGTTGATACGCCGGACCGCGGATCGGATTGATGTGTCCGATCCGGGTTGGAGTGTCGCTGGGGCTGATTGTGCGGCGAAATTGGTTACTCAATCCCTAACGGGTCGGCCCATTTTGGCGTTCGATATCCGGACGATCCGCTGTTCCGGCAGGGTCCGCCCGACTGCGCCGGCGGCCTTTTAGACTTTCAACGCGCGGATCAATTCAGGTTATGATCCGCCAGCGGGACCGGACCAAAGAGCAAGGCCCGCGAACTCCAGGCATGTCGTGCTTGGAAGCAGGGAGGTCGACGATGAATGCACCGGTTGTCAGTGACCCGCACGACGACGCCTACTCCACGCCGATTGACCGCATCGACGTGAGCAACCCGCATCTATATCAGGACGACACTTGGCGGCCCTACTTTGCTCGGCTGCGCCGGGAGGACCCGGTCCACTGGTGCGAGAGCGGCATATACGGCGCCTTTTGGTCCGTCACCCGGTACCATGACATCATGGCGGTCGATATCGATCACAAGGGCTTTTCGTCCGACGCGCTGATGGGCGGTATCGTTCTGCGTGACCTGCCGATGGACTTCCGGCGGCCGAGCTTCATCTCGATGGACCCGCCGAAGCATGACGAGCAGCGTAAGATTGTTTCCCCGATTGTCGCCCCGGGAAATCTGGCCAAGCTGTCGGACACCATCCGTGAACGTGCCGGCCGCATCCTGGACGGGCTGCCGCGGGGCGAGACGTTCGACTGGGTCGAGCGGGTCTCGATCGAGCTGACCACGCAGATGCTGGCGACGCTGTTCGATTTCCCGTTTGAGGAACGAAACAAGCTGACCTACTGGTCCAATGTCGCGACGGTGAACACCCGCGCCGGCACCGAGATCGATTCGGAGGCCAAGCGCAACGCGGTCCTGGACCAGGCGGTCGCTTACTTCACCGAGCTGTGGCACCTGCGCGCGAAACAACCGCCGCGGCCCGACCTGATCTCGATGCTGGCGCATGGCGATGCCACCCGCGACTTGCCGTCCCGGCCGCACGAATTCATGGGCAACCTGATGCTGCTGATCGTTGGTGGCAACGATACGACACGCAACTCGATCTCGGGCGGCGTGATGGCGCTCAACGAGCACCCCGGTCAGTATCGCAAGCTGCGCGACGATCCGTCGCTGGTGACCGGCATGGTGCCGGAAATCATCCGCTGGCAGACGCCGGTGATGCATATGCGGCGCACCGCGATGGCGGATACCCAGGTTGGTGGAAAAACGATCCGCAAAGGCGACAAGGTCGCGATGTGGTATCTGTCCGGCAACCGCGATGAAGACGCGATCGAACAACCTGACGCGTTCATCATCGACCGGCCACGTCCGCGTCAGCATCTGTCGTTCGGCTTCGGTATCCATCGCTGCGTCGGCAACCGGCTGGCAGAAATGCAACTGACTATCCTGTGGGAGGAAATCCTCAAGCGGGATTTTCCGATGATAGAGGTCGTCGGGCCACCCACCCGGGGTTATTCGAATATTCTGCGCTCGATCGCTTCGTTGCCCGTGCGCATCGGAGCGGCCTGACGGAGGGCGGCCATGTCGATACCGTATTATGACTGCATCGCGCATCATGCGATGCGGCAGCCCTGTTCGCTTGCCGCGGTGGACCTGGCGACCGGACGGCGGCACAGCTATCGCGATTACGACGAACGGATTTCGCGGCTTGCCGGATCGCTCCGACTGGGGTTCGAGATTGCCGCGGGCGATCGGGTGGCAGTGCTGGCTCCGAACACGACCGATACGTTTGAAATTCAGTTCGCTTGTAGCCGCCTTGGCGCGATTTTCGTGCCGCTGAACTGGCGTCTGGCGAACCCGGAGCTGCGCGCGATCCTTGCCGACTGCGCACCGGCGATGCTGATATACGACCTCGAATTCGCCGACCGTGCGGTGGAACTTGCCGCCAGCAGCGGTATTGGGCGCCTGGTCTCACTCGGTCCCATGTTCGAGCGGATTGCGCACGACGGGCCGAAGCTGGATCAGCCGGTGGCGGCGACGTTGGACGACATCTCCACCATTCTTTACACATCCGGCACGACCGGGCTGCCCAAGGGGGCGATGATCACACACGGGATGAATTTCTGGAACACGGTGCACAGCATGGGGCTGGTCGGTGTCCAGCGTTCCACCGTGTTTCTGGGATTGCTGCCGCTGTTCCACACCGGTGGCCTGAACGTGTTTTCATATCCAACGTTCCAGGCCGGAGGAACGGTGATGATCATGCGCGGTTTCGACCCGGGCGAGGCGCTGCGGCTGATCGGCGATCCCGCCGTGGGGGTGACTCACATATTCGGCGTGCCGGCGAATTACCAGTTCATGGCGCAGCATCCGCGTTTCGTGGAAACCGATGTCAGCCGTCTGGTATTTGCCGGGGTGGGTGGCGCGCCGACGCCGGATACGATCCTGAGCCGTTGGCAGGAGCGGGGAGCGGTGCTGCAACAGGGCTACGGCATGACCGAGACCAGTCCGTTGGTGCTGATCCTCGATAAGGAAGACGCCGTCCGCAAGGCTGGTTCGGCAGGCAAACCGGTGTTGAACATGGAGATGCGAGTGGTCGCGGAGGATGGCACCGACGCGCCGGCCGGCACGATCGGCGAGCTGTGGGTCAAGGGCCCGAACATCACCAAGGGCTACTGGCGGCAGCCGGAGGTCACTGCCGCGGCGTTCACCGACGGCTGGTTGCACACCGGCGATGCGGCGCTGGTCGATGACGAAGGCTATTACTTCATCGTCGATCGTTGGAAGGACATGTATATTTCGGGTGGCGAGAACGTATACCCGGCAGAGGTCGAAAATGTTCTCTATCAGCATCAATCGATCGCCGAGGCAGCGGTGATTGGCATCTCGGACCAAAGGTGGGGCCAGGTCGGCCGGGCGGTGGTGGTGGTGAAGGCGGGGTATGAGCTGAACGAGGATGAGGTCGTGGGACACTGCGCTGCGAACCTGGCCCGCTACAAACTGCCACATTCAGTGGTGTTTACGGATGCGCTGCCACGCAACGCGACGGGGAAGGTGCATAAACCGACGCTGCGGCGGGTGTTTGGCGGGGCGGCTTCGTAGATACGTCGGCCTGCTCTGGTTGTCAGACGGCTTTAACGTCGGCAATGAAACCTCGAACGTCGACGCGCAATGTTTCTGCCTGCCGCGATAGTTCCCCCGCGGCCACCAACACTTGCTCCGCGGCAGTACCGGTCACCCGGGATCCTTGGCTGACACCGACGATATTGGCGCTGACGTGCTGCGTCCCGCTCGCGGCTTGCTGCACATTTCGGGCGATCTCTTGCGTCGCGCTGCCCTGCTCTTCGATCGCGCCCGCGATGGAGGATGCGATTTGACTGAGCTCTTCAATCGTCTGCGTAATGGATTCGATCGCCTGCACCGCCTCACTGGAGGCCGCCTGAATTTCCGCGATTTGTTTGCTGATGTCGCCGGTTGCCTTTGCCGTCTGGTTGGCCAGGCCCTTCACCTCGGCCGCGACGACTGCGAACCCCTTGCCAGCGTCTCCGGCCCGGGCCGCCTCTATCGTCGCATTGAGCGCCAGCAGATTGGTCTGCCCAGCGATGCTGTTGATCAAGCCGACCACGTCCCCGATCTTTTTCGCGCCGATCGCAAGCGTCTGGACAATGGCCTCGGTGTGTCGCGCTGCCTCCACTGCCTTGCCCGCCATCGTCGAGGACTGTGTCACCTGACGCGAGATCTCGGAAATCGAGCTGGAAAGCTCCTCGGCGGCGGCAGCCACCGTCTGCACGTTGACGCTCGCCTGCTCCACCGCCGCTGCCACGCTGGTCAACTGCTCGGTTGTCTCGCTGGTCGTGCCGGACAGGCTCTGCGCGGTGGCCCGCAGTTCCGTGGCGGCTGAGGCAACAACGGATACCAGATCGCCTGTCTTGGCCTCGAAGGTTTTCAGCAGCCCGTCGACCTTGCGCCCACGCTGTTCCCGTTCGATCAGCAGAGCTTCCTGGTAAACCGAGATTGCGATGTCCATGTCGAGCATGACGGCCGCGTTCACCGCGGCGAGGACCTTGCGCATCTTGCCGGGAGACCAGCGGTAGGCGCGGATGGCGATCTCAGCCAGCCGGTCCAGAACGTAGGCGTAACCGCCGATATACCAACGAGGTTCAAGGCCAATCTTGTGATGCACGAGGCCGATGGCGCGGACGCTCGCGTAATAGGCGGGATTGAAATCTCCCGAGAACAAGCGCTGCCAATGGTTGGTCTGGGCGCGTTTGAGCCGCGCAGTGTCGTCACCGACCATTGCCCGCAGACGCGGCTCCGACCCGACGTGTTGGTAGAATCCGTCGAAGATTGAGGGAAGGTTCGGCTCAACGACCTTCCAGAACGCTTGCAGCACCTCCGTCGCCGCGGGGGTGATGCGCATGAATCGCGTCCTTGCGACAAGATCTCGATCGTCATCGGCGAGGGCCATCGTGCTTCTCCGAGGCTGGACGCTACTACTTTGCGGGACCATCCGGGAAAACTCTTAACCGCCCCTTAACAATCCTCGGCCGTGAGGGTGGGCTTGCTGGGCAGGTGAGGCGGCTTGGCGTACGATGGGCACCGCGAGCGGGGAAATGCTTCGCGCCAGGTTCCCAAGGTCGGCTGCCCTCCGCGATCGGATATAAAGGTGCCGGGACGAGAATTATGAGTGGGTTGGACATCGATCACAGCAGTGCATCGCGATGCGGCAGCCGAGCGGCTGTCGGAGCATGAGCTACACCATCGGGATCGACGTCGGTGGCACGTTCACCGACATTGTTGTCGCTGTCTCCGGCGCCGGCGGGCAAATCATCACGGCCAAGGCGGCGACCACGCCCCGCGATCAGTCCGACGGCGTGCTGGAGGGGCTTGCGCTAGCCGCGCGGCGCCTGGGTCTGGCCACGGACGCCTTGCTGGCCGCCACCGGGCGGATCGTGCATGGTACAACGGTCGCGACCAATGCGCTGCTGGAAGGCAAGACCGCTCGGGTCGGCATGCTGACGACCGAGGGCCACCGCGACGTGATCGAAATGCGCGAGGGCCTTAAACCCGACCGCTACAACCTCCGCATGACCCCGCCGGCTCCTTTGGTGCCCCGCCGGCTGCGGCTAGCCGTGCGGGAACGCATGCGCTCTGACGGGACCCCCGAGGTTCCGCTGGACGAGGCGTCCCTGGGGCACGCCATCGATGAGTTGGCGGCGGCGGATGTGCAGGCCGTGGCGATCTGCTTCCTGCACGCGTGGCGCAATCCCGCCCACGAGCACCACGCCGCCCGGGCACTCACCGCTCGGCTGCCCGGCGCTTACGTGACCGCATCATCCGATGTGCTGCCGCGGATCAAGGAGTTCGAGCGGTTCTCCACCACCGTGGCCAACGCCGCTGTCGGCCCGGTGATCGAGCATTATCTGCGTCGCCTGCGGAGCCGGCTGGAGGAGGCTGGATACGGCGGCGAACTGCTGGTCATTCTGTCGCATGGCGGTGTCGCCTCGGTGGCGGAGGCGACACGGCTGGCGGCTGGCACCGCTTTGTCCGGGCCAGCCGGTGGTGTGGCGGCGGCGGTCGCGCTGACCCGGCGAGGCCTGACCGGTCCCGGCGGAACGGGGAACCTGATCGGCTTCGATATGGGCGGGACATCCACTGACATCGCGGTGGTGCGCGAAGGGCGGCCGACCCTGTCGGGCGACAAAATGGTCGCCAACGCGCGGATCGCACTGCCGAGCCTGGATATTGTTACGCTGGGGGCTGGTGGGGGATCGATCGGCAAAGTGGACCCATCCGGACTGCTGACGGTCGGACCCGAAAGCGCCGGAGCCGTTCCGGGACCGGCCTGTTACGGTCAGGGCGGCGCCGCGGCGACGGTGACGGACGCCAATCTGGTGCTCGGCTATCTTGACCCGGCGAACTTTCTTGGCGGCCGGCACAGCCTGGATGTGGCGGCGGCGAGGTCGGTCGTCGCCAAGCTCGCGGCCGAACTGGGAATCGAAGTCGAGGACGCGGCCGGCGGGATTCACCGCCTGGTCAACAGCCGGATGGCCGATGGGGTCCGCGTGGCCACTGTTCGGCGCGGGGTCGATCCTCGGCAGTTCACATTGCTGGCTTTCGGGGGCGCCGCCGGGCTGCATATCACCTCGGTGGCAGCCGAACTTGGCATCACCCAAGTGGCGGTCCCGCTAGCCGCTTCGGTGTTGTCGGCGTGGGGAATGCTGAACACCGATCTTCGGGTGGAACTCAGCCGCAGTCTGGGACAGATCGGTGCGATCGATGTCGGCGACCTGAAAGCGGCGTTCGCGGAAATGGAGGAGGAAGGCCGGACGCGGCTGCGCTGGTTCGACGGCGAGGTCGCCCTGCACCGGTCGGCCGACATGCGTTACGGCGAGCAGGTGTTCGAAATCGAGGTGGCGCTGGATGGGATTGACTGGGACGCGCCGAGCCTCGGTGCCGCGCTGGCCGAGCGATTCCATGCGGCGCATGAGGGGCTGTATACGTATGCGCTGCGCGATCAGGAGGTCGTGCTGGTGAATGCCCGCCTGTCGGCGATTGGGCGACTAGGGGAAATGGGGGCGCCGGGTTCGCGCTCGCCCGCCGCCGCCGCTTCGCCGAAGGGAAAGCGCCGGATTTACCTCGGCGGCTGGACCGAGGTGCCGGTGTTCGACTTCGCCGCTCTTGGGACTGACCAGCAGATTCCGGGACCCGCGATCGTGGAGTTGGATTCAACAACGATCCTGCTACGCAACGGTGATGTTGCCCGCTACGACGGCCGCGGCTGGCTGGAGATTGCGGTGACTGAGTTGCGTGGGACCGCGTCTCCAGTGTCATGGCCGGCGTAGGCCGGCCACCCACGTCGTGAGTGATGTGCAGGAGAATCATGGATCACCTGACCAAGCTTGGCCCTGCAATCGTTATTCCGACGGCGCGACGTCGAGGCGAACCGCGATCCCTTCAAGTTGCGGTGACACAGCCGGATACCGCCGCATCACCAGCGGATCGTGGCCCGGAACGATCAGCTCGGGCGAGGCCGCGTGGGCGCGCAGCACGTCGAACGCGTCGAGCATCTCGCCAATGTGGAAACCGACGGCAAATGGCCGATATGTTTGCATGTTTTCATAGAAGTGGGAGACGTCGGACGCCAGCACGACAACGCCGCGCCTGGTATTCACCTTGACGAACTGCAGGCCGGCGGAGTGTCCGCCTGTCGGCACGACACTGATGCCAGGAAGCAGGTCGGCGGGGCCGTTGTGATACATCACCCGGCCGTCGAAGTTGAGTCGCACGATGCCGCAAACATCGTCCGGCTCGAACGGGCGAGCCAGATACTGATGCCGCATGTATCGTCCGACGGCGTAATGGATTTCCGGCTCCTGCAAATGAAACCGCGCCTTGGGGAACTTGTGAAAGTTTCCGACGTGGTCGTAATGCATATGCGTCAGGATGACGTCTTCCACGGTGGCGGGATCGACGCCCAGCAGCGCGAGTGAATTGATCGGGCAACGTTCCAATGTGCGGCCACGCTTCCCCCCGCTCTCCGCCGTAAACCCAATGTCGATCACCACCGCCCGCTCGGCATTGCGAGCCAGCCACACGAAGTAATCCATCGGCATCGGGCCGTCATGCGGATCGCCCCCGATGAAATGTTCCGGCCGGCGCGCCTGCCGGGTCGCGTAGCGCAATGCGAACAGCTCATATTCCGCGGTCATGGATTACTCCCGATATGCAACGATATCCGGCATCACGTGCCGGGTGAACAGGCCGATCGAGTGCAGCGCTTCGTCACCGGTGATATCGCCGAACGCGAAACGGCAGAGCAGATAGTTCAGCCCGGCGTCGTCAATCGTCTGTTGCAGGAAAGCCCGGACCTTGTCGGGCGCACCGGCAACGGCGCGGCCTTGCGCCTCCGCATCCTCGAACCGCTCAGGAAAGATCGCCTGAGGCGTCGGCATCATTCCGTGTGCCAGCCACAACTTGAGAAAACTCGCGCGCCATTTGTCGTAGCCGCGGCGGGCTATTTCCAGCGCTTCCCTGTCCGTTGGCGCAACGACCACGTGCCGGCCCACGCCCATCAGTGGTATATCGATAGGATCGTTGCCCGCCGCCAGCCACTCCGCGCGGTAGCGATCGGTCAGCGAGCGCATGGCGGCCCCCGACAGATTGCCAACGATGTTGACTTTATTCTGGACTGCCCACGGGATCGCCTCAGCCCTCGCCAAGCCATACCAAAGCGGCGGATACGGTTGTTGAAACGGCGCCAGTTCCATCGGAACGCCTTGATAGGTGTAGTGTTTTCCCTCGAAATTCAGTACGGGCGAGGTCATCCCGCGCAGGATGACCTGCAGTGCCTCGGCGTACATCGTAGGGGTCTCGTCGGGGTCCAGGCCGTAATAGCGCAGCTCGATCGGCGAGATGCCACGCCCCACGCCCAGCAGAAAGCGGCCACGGCTGATCTGGTCGAGCATGCAGATCTCTTCCAGCAGCTTGATCGGATGATACAAAGGCAGCAGGTAAACCAGCGGGCCGAACCGCAGCCGCTGGGTGCGTTGCGCAACGGCGGCCAGCCAGATTCCGGGACAGGGCGCCACACCGAGCGGCGTCGCATGATGCTCCGCCACGTGGTAGCCGTGAAACCCGGCCCGGTCATAGGCTTCGACCAGCTTCAGCCGTTCCTCGTAGAACTCGTCCAGCGGCGTCAGGCCGCGATCCATATGGTCGAAGACGCCAAGTTTCATGGTCGCAATCCTACGTCTGGCCGGCCGGCAGGGGCGTTCCGGGCAGGCATGGTGGCGGCAAGCCGAGCACACGACAAGGTCGCTGGTCGATGTCTCGCCAGCGGCAGCCGGCGGAAGCAACCCTTCACTGGACGATGGAGTGGTTTCTGATCTATCTGAACCTTGACCACGCCGTCCAGAGGTGCGCCTCCGGCGGTTGACGTCGTAATAATTCGGCCAAAGCCGCAACTAAGAACAGACGCAACAAAAACATCGGGGATGGAGACAATGAATATGTTCCGACAGGCGTGCCGGCTGCTCGCGGGAGCAGCGCTGGCGGCGGGATTTCTGGCGATGCCGCAGGCCCCCGCCCGGGCCGGCGATGTCAACAGTCTGATGACCAAGGCGCTCGGCACAACCGAGAACGTGGGGCCGGTGATCACCGAGTCCTTCAGGCGCGCGGCAATGGATCTGACGCCGGAGCAGCGGGCGCTCGCGCTGAAATGCTGGAAGGCGTCGGTGTGCGAGACCGGACACGGCACGCTGACCGTTGCCTATGCCGATGGTTTTGGTGAGAACGTCTGGCGCCAGGTCACCAAGATGGAATTCATCGTTCAGGCGCTGACGTATCCCGAGATCAAGAAGATTATCTACACCTCGGCTGGCGGCGACGCGGCCAAGGCAGTTTCCGACATGAGAGCCTATATAGCGCAGAAGGTCGACGTGATCGTCGTCTTCGCGGACGCGGGTGCCGCATTGCTGCCGACGGTGAAGGAAGCCACCGCGGCCGGCATTTTGGTAATCGCTCATAACGGCACCGATGTGGGCGGCAAGGCTGGCAAGGACTATGTGGCCAGCGTCGCCGAGAATATCTGCAATCTGGGCGCCGACTTTGTGAAGGTGGTGGCGGACAGTTCCAAGAAGAACCCGACCGGCGTGGTGGAACTGGGGGGCACGCCGGGCAATCCGCTCAGTGCAGCATGGCAGAAATGCGCCGAGACCGAAATAAGCAAGCACCCGAACCTGAAGCTGCTCGGCAAGGCTGACACCAACTGGACGCAGGAAGGCACCTTCGAAGCGATGTCCGGCTTCTTGTCGCAGGGTGGCAGCGTGGACGCGGTGGTTTACGAATACGCCGACGGTTTCCGCGGCGGACTGCGTGCCTATGAGGCCGCCAACAAGACACCGAAGCTGGTCGTCGCGGTCCGCACCGACGAACAGGGGCTGTTCTGCGACTGGGAGAAAATCAACGATCCGGACTTCAAGATCTTCTATTCGTCGGGCCAGAACTATCAGTCGAGATTCGCGCTGACGGCGGCGATGATGAAGAAAGCCGGCAGCGATGTGCCAGCGAACATCGACGTGCCGTTTCGCATGAAGCAGGTGGTCAAGGGCATGTGCAACCGGGCTTTGCCTGAAGACGCTTCAGTTTCGACTCTGCTGGACAACGATATGATCAAGGCGATGTTCGCAAAGTAGCACGGTTGTTGCCGGCCGGGCGCGCGCGGTGTGCATCAACGCGCGCAATTTTTTCTCGCCTGTAAGCGGGGACTTCAACCGATGGCCTCGGTTTCGCTCGAACTTTCCGGCATCACGAAACGATATCCGGGCGTGCTGGCGCTCGATCATGTCGATTTCCAATGCCGCCCGGGTGAAATTCACGCCGTGCTCGGTGAGAATGGCTCCGGCAAAAGCACATTGCTTGGAATTGCGAGCGGCGCCATCAAAGCCGATGAAGGTCACGTCACCATCATGGGCAAGGCGCTGAGCGCCGCCGATCCGTTGCTCGCGCGGCGGCTGGGGCTGGCGATCGTCTACCAGGACGATTCGCTGGTTCGAGAACTCAGCGTCGCGGATAATCTGGTGTTGGGTGCCGGTGACGGAACGGCCCGAACAGCCGGTAAGCATGCCTGGGCGACGCGCATCCTCGAACCGTACGGACTGGATATCGCGCCTGATACGCAGGTGGGGCGGCTGACCCCGGCGGAGCGGCAGTTTCTGGAAATCGTCAAGGCGCTGATCAGCAATCCGAAGGTGCTGTTGCTCGATGAACCGACGGCGAGCCTGGACGTATCGGGCGTGGATCGATTGAGCGCCATCATTCGTCGCATCACCTCGGAGGGTACCGCGGTGATTTACGTCAGTCACCGGCTGCCGGAAATTCTCGCCCTGGCCCATCGCGTCACCATTCTTCGCGATGGGATCGGCCAGGGCACGTACGAAGTTACCAGCACGCTGTCGGAAGCCGATCTGATCGCGCTGATGGTCGGACGCCCGATCGAAGCGGAGTACCCACCGCACCGCGAAACCGTCGCAGCCGTCCCAGTGCTGACCGTCGACAAACTCGGCGGCCGCGGTTTCCAAGAGGTATCGTTCCGGCTCCATCCAGGTGAGATCCTTGGCTTCGCCGGTGCGGAGGGCAATGGCCAGCGTGAGGCGATTCGAGCGATCGGCGGCTTGGAGCCAAGCGCCGGCACGATCCGTTGCGGCGTCGGCGAGGCACATTTCTTCAGTCCGGCCGATGCACTCGCCGCCGGCATCCTGTCGGTCAGCGCCGACCGATCCCAAGAGTCAGTCTTCCCTGTACTCGGCGTGCGCGAGAACATGACCGTGCAGGTGTTGGACGACTTCCTCGCGTTCGGGTTGGTTTCGCACAGCCGCGAGAGCGCCCGTGCCCGGGCCCTGGCAAGCGAGCTGAATATCGTTACGCCGACACTGGAGCAGCCGATCAGCCACCTGTCTGGTGGCAACCAACAGAAGGCGGTGCTGGCGCGCGCCTTCCTGCGCAAGCCCGAAATTGTCCTGATCGACGAGCCCACTCAGGGTGTGGACGCCAACGCTCGTTACGATATCTATCGCGCCGTCCGCGCCATGGTCGATCGCGGCGCCGGCTGCATTGTCAACTCCTCCGACGCGATGGAACTCGCCGGTATCTGCGACCGCGTTCTGGTGTTTTCACGGGGACGCATCATTCGCGAGTTACAGCGCGGGGAGATCAGCGAGGAAAGCATCGTCTCGACGTTTCTGCGCTCGACCGGGGTGGTCGGATCGCAGGAAACATCAGGTCAACGAGACGGGAAGCTGCGCGCTCTGCTGCGTCGCCTGGCCTCCGGCGGTAGCGGCCAGTGGTGGGTCCCACTGCTCTTCCTGACGACGCTGATGCTGGCCATGGTTGCCTATGCGGCGGCTCACACCGAGGTCTTTCTGACCGAGCTCAACATCCGCCATATTCTGCTGGCTACGGCGCCCCTGGCGATGGTGACGATGGCGCAGTTCAACGTGCTGATGGTGCGCGGCTTCGATATCTCGGTCGGTTCACTGATGAGCCTGACGGTCGTACTGGCATCGTTCCTGATCGGGGCCGAGGCGGGACGGGGCGAGATCGTTACTGGTATCACGCTGTGCCTGCTGGCGGGAATTGTCGTCGGGGGCGTCAACGGCACGTTGGTCCGGGGGGTGGGAATCAATCCGGTCATTACCACGATAGCCACACTGAGCGTGGTTCAAGGCGTCGCGCTGTATCTGCGCCCGTCTCCGGGCGGAAGCATCAACGGCGGCTTCATGGACCTGCTGGCCTTTCAGGTCGGCGGCATTCCACTGTCGTTCTTCATCCTTCTGGCTGCGGCGATTGGCGGCGATTTCTGGCTGTACCTCACGCGCAGCGGATTGAAACTGCGAGCCGTCGGCTTCCGAGAACAGGCCGCGAGACGCAACGGCGTTCACATCGACTTCGTGCACATACGAGCCTATCTGGTGTCGGGCCTGCTGGCGGTGGGCGCGGGTTTCTTCCTGTCGTCGGAGGTCGGCGTTGGCCATCCGGTGATCGGACAGGGCTACACGCTGACCAGTATTGCCGCGGCCGTACTGGGAGGAGCGGCTCTGAACGGCGGCCGTGGTTCGTTCCTGGGCGCTCTGTTCGGGGCGCTGTTCTTCACCACCTCGGTCAACATCATAGCGCTGCTGGGCCTCAACACCGGTGCCGGGGTCATCACCAGCGGCGCCCTCACCTTGTTCGCTGTGTTGCTGTATTCCGGTTGGCAGCCGCTCGCTCGTTTGCTGGCGCGTGCCCGTGGTCGTTTCGCCCAGCGCGATATCATCGCGGGCGTGCCTTGAACGTGACCAGGCCTGTCCTTCCCCCGCGTCCACTGTCGGCCGGCCAGGCTGGGCGACGCGTGCAGATGCGATTTGCGGCGATCTGGATTGCCATTTTGGTGCTGATCGGCGCCTGCGCTGTGATCGTGCCACGCAGCCTTTTGCCCTCGACATTCCTGGCCACCGTGCCATTGGCGGCCTTTCTTGCTATCGCCGCGATTGGCGAGACCCTGGTGCTGATGTCGCGCGGAATCGATCTTTCGACACCGGCTGTCATTACGCTTTCCAGCACGCTGATCCTGGGAATCTCGCGCGGGCATGACAGTGACGTCTGGATGGCTGTCTTGGTCGCGTTGGCGAGTGCGTTGGCGATCGGACTGGTAAACGGAATACTCGTCGCGGTGCTGGAGCTCAACGCGCTGATCGTTACGCTCGCCGTGGGCGCTGTCACCAGCGGCGTCACGTTGTGGTACCGCGAATCGCTGCCTGCGGAGTCACGTGTTCCGCCGGCGATGGCGGCCTGGGGCGGCTCGCGTATTCTCGGCGTGAATGTGTCGGTGTGGGTGGCGATCATCCTCGTGCTCGCGCTGACGGTCGTGCTGCGCAAGACTGCCGCCGGCCGTCGCTTCGTTGCCGTCGGGGCCAATCCGCGGGCGGCCCGGATCGCCGGGATCCATGTCAGCCTGTATCAGATGGCCGCGTTCACCATTGCAGCTCTGCTGTATGGTATCGCAGGCATCCTGCTGTCCGCATTCATTCGCAATCCCACGCTGAAAGTTGGCGATCCGTATCTGCTTGCGCCGGTCGCTGCGGCGGTGCTGGGCGGCACGGCGGTCAGCGGTGGCGTCGGCAGCATGGTGGCGGTCGCCGGAGCGGCATTGTTCCTGACCCAGCTCGGGCAGTCGCTGAAGATGCTCGGTCTGTCCACGGCGTTCCAGTTCGTCATTTACGGCGCGG
Organism: uncultured Alphaproteobacteria bacterium; assembly: GCA_963758415.1. GTDB lineage: Bacteria > Pseudomonadota > Alphaproteobacteria > Acetobacterales > Acetobacteraceae > Rhodopila. The sequence goes on from CAVWVL010000007.1 coordinate 634,544, forward strand.
CAATCGCATTCGGTATGACACTGTCCGAAACGAAGTTGCCTCTGCGCCGATGGCTGGGTCTCGCGGGTGGGACAGCCTCCAGGCGATAAGCCGAAACGACAATCAGCTTGTTGTCGCCGCGCGATGGGTGTTGGATATGCGGCGCACAAGCACAAGACGGGCCACACGAGCCCGAGGGAGGAAAACGATGGAAACGGACGGACTGCGACGCAGGCAGTTTCTGCGCACCAGCGGCATCGCGGTGACCGCGCTCACCGCCGGCGGGTCGATGATCCTTGGCCCCGACCAGGCCTGGGCGATGACGACGGCCAGCCTCGACCCCCATACGACACAAACGTTACTGGTCATGACCCACGATCTGTTCCCGCACGAGCGGCTGGGCATGCAGTATTACGCGGTCGTTGTTGACTCGCTCGACAAGCAGGCCGGCGCCGATGCCGCCGTCCGGAAACTGCTGGTCGAAGGCGTGGGCCGGCTCGATGCCGCCCATGGCATGCCTTGGATCGACCTCAGCGACGGCACCCGGGACGCCGTGCTGCGCGACAACGAAAAGACCGAGTTCTTCACCACCGTGCGCACCAAGACCATCGGCGGCCTGTACGGCAATCCGCAAGTGTATCAGATGTTCGGCTACGGCGGCCCCTCGGTGCAGCTCGGCGGCTACATCGAACGCGGCTTCGACGATATCGGCTGGCTGCCCAACGCATAAGGGGGAACGATCCATGGCCAAGACATTTGATCTCAAGGACAATTCCGTCGTTGTGGTGGTCGGCTCGGGCGCCGGCGGCGGCACACTCTCGAACGAGCTCGCGCAAAAGGGCGTCGACGTGGTCTGCCTCGAGGCGGGACCGCGGCTGACGATCAGCGACATCGTCAACGACAACGACACCATGTTCAGCCGCCTGAGCTGGCTCGACAAACGCATCGGCACCGGCGCGCTCAATCCCGGTTTGCCGCTGTGGGTGTGCAAGACGGTCGGCGGCACCACGGTGCACTGGGCGGGCGCGGCGCTGCGCTTCCAGGAGCACGAGTTCAAGACCCGCACGATCTATGGCGAGGTGCAAGGCGCCAACCTCCTGGACTGGCCGCTGAGTCTGAAGGAAATCGAGCCCTACTACGACAAGGCCGAGGACAAACTGGGCGTCACCGGCACCCACGGCATTCCCCGGCTGCCCGGCAACAACAACTACAAAGTGCTCGCCGCGGGCGCCAAGCGTGTCGGCTACAAGGAATTCCACTCCGGCAACATGGCGATCAACTCCCAGCCGCGCGACGACCGGCCGGCGTGCCATCAGATCGGTTTCTGCATGGAAGGCTGTGCCATCGGCGCGAAATGGTCGACGCTTTACACCGAAATCCCCAAGGCCGAGGCAACCGGGCATTTCGAGCTTCGGCCCGAGAGCATGGCGCTCCACATCACCCACGACGCGAGCGGTCTGGTGACTGGAGTGGTCTACGCCGACAAGGCGGGCAACCAGCACGAACAGAGGGCCAGGGCGGTATTTGTCGCGGGTAACTCGGTGGAAACGCCGCGGCTGCTGCTGAACTCGGCGTCGTCGAAGTTTCCAGACGGGATGGCCAACTCCTCGGGTCAGGTGGGTCGCAACTTCATGCGCCACATGAGCGGGACGGTTTACGCCATCATGCCGGGGCGGGTGAATTTCGAGCGCGGCACCCAGATGGCGGGCATCGTCAAGGACGAGGCGGGGTTCAACCCCAAGCGTGGCTTCGTCGGCGGCTACGAAATGGAGACGCTTCCCGGCTTTGGCCTCGCCGGTCTTGCCACCAACCTGATCCCCAATGCCTGGGGCCCCGACTACACCCGGATCATCGACATGTACGACCACTTCGCCGGCATGTGGCTGGTCGGCGAGGATCTGCCGCAACACGACAACGGCGTCACTCTGCATCCGACCGAGAAGGATCAGTACGGGCTGCCGGTGCCGGTGGTGCACTTCAACGACCACGCCAACGACTTCGCCATGCGCAACCACGCCTTCAAGGCCGGCCGCGCGATCTATGAGTCGCTAGGCGCGACCGAGATCTTCGAACTGCCGCCGTTCTCGAGCACGCACAACATGGGGACGTGCCGGCAGAGCGCGAACCCGCGGGATGGCGTGTGCAACAGCTACGGGCAGACCCACGACATCCCCAATCTGTTCATCTCGGATGGCAGCCAGTTCACCACGTCGGCGGCGGAGAACCCAACTCTCACCATCGCCGCGCTGGCCATCCGCCAGGCGGAATATGTCGCCGAGCGGCTCGGCAGGCGGCAGATCTAGCTGGGGTATGGCGCGCGCAGTCCGTTTGGGTTTATCGGAACGGGGTGCGCGCGTTCCTCAGCGCCGATTGGACTGAGACACTGAGCCAAAGTAGGCTTGTGCATGCAGTCCAAATCTGTCGAATGCCGCCCAGGGACGATCGGAAAGTGCTTTTGGCTTTTGCTAGGCGGTTGGTCTGGCCGATATACTGGACGTCCCAGGTTCTCCGAGCCCGGCATGTTCGATAGCGAGAGGACCTTCCATCGGCACGTGGTCGCGGATCGTAGAGCAAGTGTTTCGTCGGTTGTCGTTCTTGCTCCTGGTGGGCTGCATTTGGCTGCTTGGACCAGACCACGCCAGCGCCGCCTGCATTATTCAGCATAAAACCACTGTCCCGCTGAATGTGAGAGGCGGAGCAATCATCGTGCCGGTGGAGGTCAATGGCGTCACGGCGTCCTTCCTCATGGACACCGGCGCGCAACGTTCGGTGGTGTCCGAGGCTGCGGTCAAGCGGCTGGGAGTGGCACGCGACGAGTGGGTTGGCACCACCATGAGCGGCATCGGAGGGGTGAACGACCGAGCCAACGCCAATCCGCGGAGCCTGGCTTTGGGCGGCGTCCCGTTGGTTCGGCGCACGCTCCGCCGCGACACCAGTCTGACGGTCGGCATCCTGCCGTCGTCCAGCGTGCCGGGCGAGGTCGTCGACGGGTTACTCGGCCGGGACTATCTCTCGGAGTTCGACCTCGATCTGGACGTAGCTTCCCGGCAGATGGAGTTGTATCAGGCCAGCGGGTGCAGCGGCCGGTTCCTGCCCTGGGCAGGCGATTACGTTGCGATCCCGGTCAGCAACCCGACCGAAAGCGCGCTGCTGATCCCGGTCCTGCTGGATGGCGTGCCGTTGCGAGCGATGCTCGACAGTGGCGCGAGCGGCAGCTTGCTGGCCGCGCCCGGCATGTTTCGGATGAAACTGGGCCTCGGCGATCTGGAAAATGATCCGAGCATTCCAGTCGGCGGCCTCGGCGCCCACACTGTCATCATGCGGCAGCACCGGTTCCGAACGCTGCGGGTGGGGCCACAAACGATGGATGCGCCGTTGCTCTGGGTCGCTCCGGTCCGGCTGTCCCCGATCGCCGACATGCTGCTAGGTGCGGACTGGCTGGCGGCTCGGCGGGTCTGGATCTCCTATGCGACACGGCAGATTTTCGTCGCGACCCCTTGACGCTGAAGCGCCACCGTTCCCCCCAATTCCATGTGCCGGCGCTGGTGTCATGCCGCGGCGGCTGTCAAACCTCCCATGCCGTCGAGCACGCGGTCGAGGACGACGAGATTAGCGGCGTCCTGAAGAAACATGATCGCGATCTCCCCATCTCCCGCCCGGGCCACGCGCCCGCGGATCGGCAGCGTTGCTCCCGGGAGTGTCATCGTGATTTCCTGACCGGGTGAGGCCTGTTGCCCGCAGACCACCTCCGCGCCGCTGCGTGAGATATCGCGCACGGCGGCATCGAGCTCGTGCCCGCCGGCGATACGCAGCCGGCTCCGGGTACCGCGCCCGTCGATGCGCTCGTAGGTTTGTCTCTCGCCAGAGTTGCCAATCGACGTGAGAAAATCGCTCACCTCGGTCTGCAGTGCCGTCGCGGTCCGGGTCACCGTTTCGGCGGCGGACACGACGCTTTTGCTGGCGGTGTCGGCGATCAAGGCGACACGTGAAACGTCCTGCATCGCATCGTTGGCTTGACTTGTGGTACGCGCGACGGTCTCAACACTGGTTGCGATCTCCTTCGTGGCGAGCGCCTGCTGCTCCACCGCGGTCGCTATCGTGTCAGCGACAGTTTCCACTTCGCCGATCCGATTGCCGACCTCCTGCATCGCACCCACGACGGCGTGCGTCGCTGTCCGAATTTCGGCGATCTGCTGCTCGATTTCGTCCGTCGCCTTGGCGGTCTGCGCCGCGAGGCCCTTGACCTCACCCGCGACCACCGCAAACCCCTTGCCCGCGTCACCGGCCCGCGCCGCTTCGATCGTTGCATTGAGCGCGAGCAGATTGGTCTGACCGGCGATCTGACTGATCAGTTGGACCACATCGCCAATTTTGTCCGCCGTGCGTGCAAGGGTCGCGACTTTCTCCTGCGTCGAGGTGGAGTGACCAACCGCCGCCCGGATCGCCGCCGTGGCGTGACCGACCTGCCGGCTGATCTCGGCAACGCTGCTGGACATGAGTTCCACCGCGGACGCCACCGAGTTCAGATTGCGCGCCGATTGATCGGCTCCGGCCGCGGTCTTTTGCGCGTTGTCACGGGTGCGCTGGACGGCGTCGAGCAAGTCCGCCCCGGCCGAACGCATTTCACCGGCAGAGGCTTCAAGCGTCTGCATCACGCCAGCAGCCGCCTCGCCGAACATTTCCGTATGCTGGTCCATTGCTGTCTGCCGCCGTTCCTTGGCCGATCGCTCCTGCACCAGCGCCTCGATGTCCATCAGCGAGCCGCAGGCGCGTCGCGGTTTGCCGAGCTTGTCGCGCACCACGCCTCCGGTCGCGCGGAACCAGTTGTAGGTGCCGTTTTTCAGCTTCAGGCGGTAGGTCGTGTCATACTTGTCGGAACCCGCGGTCCCATTCAGCGCGCCGAGAAAGGCGCCGAAGGTCTTGTCCACATCGTCGGGATGCAGCCGGTCCGACCAGGACTGAACGACGTCGGGAAACTCTGCCTCGCTGCTAAAGCCGCACAGACGGCGGAATTCCGCTGACCAGCACCAGTGTGCCTGGGCATGCATCGGGTCGCCCTCATAGAGGATCGCATCCCACAGTCCCACCCCGGCATGGTTGCTGAGGCAATTCAGCCATTCCAGCCTCTCGCCATTCGAATGACCTGAATGCTTGCCAAACCACATGTCGCGATCCCCGCCGATCAACCGGAGCATATGAGGGCAAATGAACTAAGAAAGTATTAACAAATCCGTTTCGGCACCGTGGATCTGGCCGCTCGGCAACCGCACAATTGAACCTTTACCGCCGCCGCCTGAGGTGGGCGATCCACTGGCGAACCGGGAGTGCCTTGACCCAGAACCAACGGATAGGCCGCAGCATTTTACGCTGCCACGAGGCAACCTCGCGTATCATCTGCAACGATTGCTCGATCGATTGCAGCGATGCTTCCATGCACTGTAGTCTGGTGTCAGTTGCGTCCAAGCTGACCAGTTTGGATTCGATCGTGGAATTCCTGATGCTCAGTTCCCGATTGGCACATCGCGCACGCACATACAGGCTGCGCGCAAGTCCCCGCCCACGAATCCGCTCGGCGTACGAAGCCTCGAGAAGGTAACGCCACCGGTTCGAAATGCTGGCCCAATCCCAGTCGGCGATCTGGATCAGGTTCTCTTGCGAGAGATCGGTCAAGAGATCGCGGTCCAGGGACAGCTTGCGGATCGTTTCGACCATTGTTGAAACGTCCCGCCGCACGATGAATTCGCGCTGCCTCGGTCCGAAAACTTCTGGAACAATGCCGACGTCGGTGGAGATGACGGGCACTCCACAGGCCATCGCTTCCAGCACAGGGTTCGGTGTTCCTTCCATCGCGGATGCGCATAGCAGGACGTCAATCCTGTTGTAGTAGTCTGGCATTTCCTCCCGCGGCCGCCAGCGCTCCTGGCGGTCCGCAAAGTCCGGGACGACCGCGATACCGAGCTCGGCGAGCCGCCGAACGGCTGGTTTGACGATTGTTTCGAAACCCTTTGGGTCATCGCCGGCCTCATTGTGCCATGCCGAGTTGCCAACCCAACCCAGCACTAAAGGGCGACCGGCTTCACGAAACCGAGTCAGGTTGTGCGGCCGGAACAATATGCGGTCGACCCCATCGGGCGTTTCGACTGTGGGACTGATTCCGTATGCCGACGCATAGAGTCTGGACAGCCGATTTGACGACACCGCGTAACCGTCGGCGAATGCGAGACCGGCGCGACGATCGTTGACGCTGCTGGCGTCCAAATGGACATGATCATAGACGCCGAAAGTCACGGTAACGCGACCCATGCCTTCGGCCAGGCGGGTGATCGCGGTCGCTCGATCGCAGTTCAAGTCCCTGGCGATGCCCGATATTATATTGTCAGCGAGTCGGTCATCGAAAAAGAACTCGAGATACGGCTCTCGCCAAAGAAAGTGCACATGGTCATAAGTTCCTGCGACAAAGATCTTGGCGAATATTTCGTGGGGAGATAATTCATCAAGATAGATTATATCGATACGACAATTTCCGGTAAGCGTTACCGATATATTGCGTGCGATATTGTCAAACGCCCATCCCTTGGTGTCAGCCGCGACTGCGATTTTTTGCAAGGGCCTCTCCTTGAGAGGTCATATAATAAAGCCGTGACGTTCGGCAATCCGCAAGTGTGCTGGCAAAATTCCAGGGCCGGCTAGTCGGTCAGGTACCGTTTCTTATACAATATGAACCCAAGACATGGGTTGCCGCTCGCTCGGCCTCCGCCCCGGATTGTCCAGCGAAGGCGGGGTATGCTTCGCCGCGGATGATCCTGGCCAGGCAGCACGAATCTCTTGCCAGACGGCACGGACCCAGGGCAAACTGACTTGATCGCAGTAACTAACCGAAAGGAGGTGATCCAGTGTCTCATTGTTCCGTGGTTTCCCTAGCCATGACCTGGATCGCCGGCGCGCAGGCGGCGGCGTAAGACTTTTCCGGTCCGGCGACGGACACTCACAAACAATGTGAAGGCCCCGGGCGAGAGTCCGGGGCCTTCAGCTTTGTCATACCCCCGGCGGCGGATCAGCGGTCGGTCAGCCGCAGCTCGATCCGGCGGTCCTTGGCATAGTCGTCCTGCGACTCACCCACGCCCAGTGGCTGATATTCCCCAAACCCGGTCGCCGCCAGATGCTGCGGCGGCACGCCGTCCGCGATCAGCAGCTTCACCACGGTAATCGCGCGCGCCGCCGACAATTCCCAGTTCGACTGGTAGGCGCCACCCTTCAACGGCTGCGGATCGGTGTGGCCGTCGACCCGCAGCACCCACTTCACGTCATCCGGAATCTTCGCGGCGATGTCCTTGATGGTGACCGCCAGAGCCGTCATCTGCGCGATGCCAGCCGAAGTCAGATCAGCGCTTCCCACCGGGAACAGCACCTCGCTCTGGAACACGAAGCGATCGCCGACCACCTGGATGCCCGGCCGGTTGGCCATCACACTGCGCAGCTTGCCAAAGAACTCGCTGCGATACTGCTGTAACTCCTCCACCTTGGCGGCAAGGGCTGCATTCAGCCGCTGCCCCAGGTTGGCGATCTGCGCGTCCTTTTCCTGGTTCTCCGATTGCGTCAGGTCCAGGCTTGAGGCAATCGCGGTAAGCTGGATTTTCAACTGATCGATCTGCCGGTTCAGCACGGTGATCTGCGCCGTCGCGGTGTCGGTGAGTTTTTTCTCGTCTCCAACCTGGGCCTCGGCCGCCTGGCGTTTCTGCTGTTCGACCGTTACCTTCGCGGCGGCGTCGGCCACCTGTTTCTCCAGGTCATCGCGTAGTGCCGCCAAAGCTCGCGACTGTTGCGTCAAGGTCGCCAGATCGGACAGTTTCGCCTGCAGCGTCTCCTTGTCGACCGATACGGTGCGGTCCAGCTCGGCGATCTGCCGCCGCATTTCAGCCAACTGAGCTTTCGCCGCCGCCGCCTCCTGACTCGCGGCGTCCGCCTTGGTGGCGGTGTCCGTGAGCTGGGTGCGCAGCCGCGCATTGGCGACGCCGGCGGCCTGGAGTGCAAGGTTCGCGTCGGATATCTGCTGCGTAAGCCGGTCGCGCTCTGCCGTCCCGGCGGACAGCTCCTTGCCAAGCTGCGCCACCGATGCCCGCAGACTGAGCGTCTTGTCGCGTTCCATCGACAGCGCGTCCGAAATCTCCGACAGTTGCTTGGTCGCTTTGTCCAGCGCCTGGCTGCGCCCGGACAACGTGACCGAAAGGAACGCCTGCGCCAGCACGAAGACCAGCAGTACGAAGATGATGACCATCAGCAGTGTGGACAACGCGTCCACATAGCCTGGCCATGCGTCCAGTCCGTTGCCGTGCTGCCGGCGCGCCCGCATCGCCATCCCGCGCTACCTCGGGGGCTCGGCCAGCGCCGCGACGGTTCGGGTCAGCACCCGCAGATCGTTGCGTAATTCCGCGGTCGAGCGGGCGCGGCCCTGCTCCGACTCGGACAGCAGACGTTGCAGATGCTGCTCGATGCTTCGCAGATAACCGCGCGTCGCGTCATCCCCTGGCTGCGGCTCGCTGAGGCGTTGCAGATAGGGTGCGAGCGCCGACTGCGACTCGGCGATCCGTATCATCAGGTGCTGGTTCGCCCGAATCGTTTCGACCAGCGTGGCGAGACGCTCGTTCAGGGTCAGGACCGCGTGGTTTATCTGCAGCCGGGTCTCCTCGTCGCGCAGCACAACGCCCTGCAGGCTCTCCATGTTCTCCGCTGTCTGCTCCAGCAGCGCCTGAACATACAGCGGTACCGAGCCGCCTTCGCCTTCCGCCAGCACACCGGACGACAGGCGGGTCAAGCCGGCCAGCCATTCCTCCAGTTCATTGAAGAAGCGATTTTGCGCCTGACCGGCGGTTAGATCCAGGAAACCCAGGACCAGCGCGCCGGCAAGGCCATACATGCTGGCCGAGAAAGCCGTTCCCATGCCGGCCAGCGGCTTGGCGAGGCCGGTCTTCAGTTGCTCGAACATCAGATTCATGTCGCCGTTGCCAAGCGTCATGCTGGCGATCACGTCGGACACCGAGCTGACGGTCTTGAGCAGGCCCCAGAAAGTGCCGAGCAGACCGAGGAAGATCAGCAGGCCGGTCATGTAGCGCGACAGCTCCCGGCTTTCGTCCAGCCGGGAAAAAATGCCATCAAGCAGGCTGCGCATCGCGGTGGTCGACAAGGTGAAGTGACCCGCGTTGCCATGGCCGCGGCCCTCGCGCGTCGCCAGCATGCTGGCCATCGGCGCCAGCAGCTTGGGCGAAGGCAACGCCGCCAGGCGGGTCCGCGCCGTCTGGTAGGTTTCCAGCCACATGACCTCGGGGGACAGCCGCAGGACCTGGCGCAGATTCCACAAAATACCCAGAAACAGGACCAACAGGATCAGACTGTTGAGCAGCGGATTGTTGTAGAACGCGGTAATCAGCACCGGCGACAGCAGACCGGCAACGGCAGCGACCGCCGCCAGGAACACCGCCATACGCACCAGATATGCCGACGGACGTGTCACCGCGTCGTAGCCTGGGCCGGCGCCGGCCCAGGGTCGCTGGACCCAGCTACATTGACATCGACCCGGTCCGCCGGCCCGTCGCCGGACTGAGCCCCCAGGGCACGGACGTAGATCCGCGAGGATGCCACCCCATCCGCGATCAGCGCGCTGCGAACCACCATCGCCCGCGACAGTGACACCCGGCGTGCGGTGGACGGATCATCCGGGCTGCCCATGGCGTAAGCCATCACGTTGAAGCTGGCCTCGCCCGACGGCGTCGCGGCGGTAAATTGTTTGATGGCTGAAACGCTTTCCGGACTGAGGTCGGACTGACCGGAGGCAAATGTGACCCGCAGCCCCGCCACTGTCGGCGCGGCGCTGGTCGCGGCTTTGTCCGACACCGCTGGCGGTGGCGGGGCCGCTTCCGCCGCCGGAGGGGCAGGCGCGATCGGCGTAATCATGGCGGTCTGTGGCACGGTCTGCGGCATCGCCGGCGGGGCGGCGGTTGCCGCGGATGATGGCGGCGACGACGGGGCCGCGGGTTGCGCTGGCGCCGGCCTCGAAGCGGTGGTCGCGGGAGCGGCCTCGAAGGCCGGGTTCTTTCCTGACGGAGCCTCGGTGAGGGTGGTTTGGGCCGGCGATCGCGGGGTGGCGGGTTGGGTTCGGCCGGAATTGCGCTGCGGCGTTGACGGGGCGCTACGGGCAGGAGCGTTTGTTCCGCCCCGTTCCGGCAACGCCTGCAACGCGTGCAGGTCAAGCGTCACCTGCGCGAACGCGTGCGGCACCACGGTCGGAAGCGGCGCCAGTGTCGACAGAGCCAGTGTCAACAGAACAGCACTCAGGATTGAAGGGCGCATATACGAAGGTCGTAGCGGAACCAGGGCTTTGGTTCAATGTCATCCCGGAAGATTGACAATTTGGCCAGGACGCGCGGGTAATTGTCCATATTGCGGCATTGGAGCATTTGATGAATCATCCTGGTCTGGGCTCCATCGCGGCCGATCCTCTGGCGCGCGCCCGTGATATCGGGCCATACGTCGCCGCCGCTGCCGACGAGGTCGAGCGCAGTCAGACCATCCCCGAGTCGCTTCTCACGCAAATCCATGAGGCGCGGCTGGCGCGCATGCTGCTGCCGCTTTCCGCCGGCGGCGATCAGGTCGAGCCCTGGCAGTATCTCCGTGCCATCGAGGAGATCAGCCGCCATGACGGCTCGGTCGGCTGGAACCTGTTCGTGGCCAACAGCGCGGCCCTGATCGCCCCGTTCATTCCGCTGGAGACCGCGAAGTCGATCTACGCCGATCCGCGTACGGTCATCGCCTGGGGGCCACCCAATCAACACCGGGCGCATGCCGTCCCGGGCGGCTACCGGGTCAGCGGTGAATGGCACTTCGCCAGCGGCAGCCGTCAGGCCAATTGGATGGGCGCCCACTGCCAGGTCGTCGAGCCGGACGGGTCGCTACGGCTGAACCGCTTCGGCCGGCCGACCACCCGCACCCTGCTTTTCCCCAAGGACCGCACCGAGCCGATCCGCGACTGGAACACCATCGGCATGCGCGGCACGGCGTCGGAGGGTTACCGGGTCAGCGACCTGTTCGTGCCGGAAGCCTACAGTGGAACCCGGGAAGATCCGTCGTTGCGGCGAGATACCGGGCCGCTCTATGCCTTCACCATGCAGGGATTGTATGCGGTCGGCGTGGCCAGCGTCGCGTTCGGCATTGCCCGGGCGATGCTCGACGCCTTCATCACGCTGGCGGGTGAAAAAACCCCGCGCAGTCTGCAGCGACTGGCCGACAGTCCGGTCACCCAGGCCGAGGTCGCGCGCCGCGAGGCCAACCTCGGCGCTGCCAGGGCCTGGCTGATCGAAATTCTGAAGGAAGTTTGGGCGGAGGCGGACGACGTCGCGCCGATCGATCTCAATGCCCGCGTCCGGGTCAGGCTGGGCTGTGCGCACGCGATCCACACCGCGGTCGAAATTGCCGACATGGTTTACAAGGCCGCCGGCACCTCCGCCATCTTTCTGGGCACCCCGTTTGAGCGGCGCTTCCGGGACATCCACACCCTGTCGCAGCAGATCCAATCCCGCGAGGCACATTTTGAGACCGTCGGCCGGGTGATGTTCAATGGCGACCCCGATGGGGTATTTCTTTAGGCTCTTCGTTGGGGAAACAAGCATGACGCAACTTACTCTCGGCAAGGCACAAGCGGTCATCACCGCGGCGCTCGATCATGCCCGGCAGAAATCCTTCGCGCCGATGGCCGTCGCCGTGCTGGATGCGCGCGGCGTGCTGAAGGCGTTCGGCGCCGAGGAAGGCACCGCGCTGCGGCGCGCCGATATCGCGATCGGCAAGGCATACGGAGCGCTGTCGATGGGCGTGGGATCACGCACCCTCGGCAAACGGGCTGAGGAAAGACCGCATTTCATCGCCGCGGTCACCCACGCGGTCGGCGGCTCGATGATCCCGGTTCCCGGCGGGGTGCTGATCCGAGGTGACGACGAGAGCATCATCGGCGCGGTTGGCGTCACCGGCGACAGCTCGGATAACGACGAGGCCGCTGCCCTGGCTGGCCTGGCCGCCGCCGGATTGACCGCCGACCCAAGTTGAGCGATCCCGCCTTCCCGGCTGGCCGATCATGCTTTGCCATGCTCGGCCGCTGGTGAATTTGCATCGAGGGAAGCCATGGCATCGGTGACCGTGCTGGACCATCCGTTGCTGCGTCACAAGCTGACTTTGCTGCGGGACCGGGATACGACGACAGGCAAATTCCGTCAGGTCGCGCGCGAGATCAGCCTGCTGATGGCCTACGAGGTGACTCGCGATCTGCCGCTTGAGGCGGTCGACATCGAGACCCCGCTGGAGCCGATGCGGTCAGAGCACCTGGCCGGCAAGAAGCTCTGTATCGTTTCGATCTTGCGCGCGGGCAATGGGATATTAGAGGGGATGCTCGACCTCGTGCCCTCGGCCCGGGTCGGGCATATCGGACTGTATCGCGACCCGGCCACCCTGCAGCCGGTCGAGTATTATCTAAAGCTGCCGAGTGATATCGCGGGCCGGCTGGTTATTCTGGTTGATCCGATGCTCGCAACGGGACATTCGGCGGTCGCTGCTGTAACGAGACTGAAGCAGGCCGGGGTGGGCACGCTGAAGTTTGTTTGCTTGCTGTCGGCGCCGGAAGGCATCGCCGCCTTCACCGAGGCCCACCCCGACGTGCCGGTATTCACCGGGGCGATCGACCGGGAGCTGGACAGTCATGGCTATATCCGGCCAGGACTGGGCGATGCCGGCGACCGCTTCTACGGCACGCGCTGAGGATCCAATCGCAGAGCAGCGTGAGTCGCGATGCGATAAGCGGCGTATTGCGCTTCACTGATGCGCAATCCTAGGCAACCGGCTGCGATCCAGTATTGCCGGCACTGACCGGCCGGGCGCTTGTCGCGGGCTGCATCCGCGCCGACGGCTTTCTCTTCTCGCTGGAATAATACGCCAGCGTTGCGGAAAACGCGCCGAACATCGCGAGACACATCAGAAGATAGAGCATGCTGCCGGTCGTCATGGTTGCCTCTCCGTTAGGTGATCCATGGCGATAGTGCCGCTCCGGGAACCGGCCCGCATTGATCCGCGTCAAGCGGTGGCACCGGCCGAGGCAAAACCGTGCGCCCCCGTTCGCTCCACCCGGCTGCTGGTATGCCACCTGCCCACGCACTACATGTCGAACGTATGGACCGACCCTCGCGCATATCTGGGCCGCTCTCGCCGACCATGCCGAAGTATCAGCGCCGCCGGCTTGCGGCGGCCCGCGTTCGGCGCCTTCGCCCGGCCATTCTGGCATCGGTGATGCTTCATCTTCTGCTGGCGGCAAGTCTTGTTCGTTTCGCGCGATCGGGGCCATCGGAGCCAAGCGCCAATCCGCAGGGCACTGTCGAGCTGCTGATGGTCGAGAAGCGCGGCGAGCCTACGCCACCGGTCCCGCCCCCGTCGCAGGCTCCTGCATCGCAGCCCCGGCAACCGGCGCCCCCGTCGAAAACGCAACCGGATGCGGCCGAGCACGGCGAGGCTTCGGCACCGAAGATCGCGGCCGACGACGTTGGGGAAAAAGTCCCGCTGCCCGCGCAAACCGACGGGGAACCGCGGGAAGCGGCCGAGGATCAGGCGGCCAAGCCCACCACCGCCAATCCTGAGGTGACAGAGGCGACCGGCGTCCCGGCCCACACCCCTGCACCCGCGCCACCGCGACAGGTGCCAGTGTTCAACCTCAGCGGCACGGACAGCGAGAGCAACGCAATCGTCATGGGCGAGCACGTCATTCCGGCGTCGCCCGACGATCGCTTTCGCAACCGTCCGCCGATTTACCCAAACGACGCGGCGATCCACGGTCAACAGGGGGCGGTGGTGCTTGTCATCCATGTCGGTGAAAATGGCGTTTCGGCCGGGGCTGACGTGGCTGAGACGTCGGGTGTCGCGTCGCTGGACCGCGCAGCCCTGGATGCCGTACGGAAGTGGCACTTCCGGCCGGCAATGAAGGACGGACGAACGGTTCCCTTCGACATGCCGATGCGTTTCATCTTCGAATTCAATTAGGAACAGAGCAAATGGTACGGATCGATCGGGTGGTGACCCGGGGTGGCGACGGCGGCGAAACGTCGCTGGGCGATGGCCGGCGTGTGCGGAAGGACAGTGACCTGATCGAGGCGATGGGCGCGGTCGATGAGGCCAATGCCGTGATCGGCCTGCTGCGCACGCAGACCCGGGATCGGGCGGCGGAGGACCCGATGCTGGCTCGCATTCAGAACGACTTGTTCGATCTCGGAGCCGATTTGTGCGTCCCGGGTGGCGGCGACGACCGGCTTCGACTGAACGCCGCGCCGCTAGAACGCCTGGATTCCGAGATCGCAACGATGAATGCGGCGTTGCCGCCACTGACAAGCTTCATCCTGCCCGGTGGCACGGACGCAGCCGCTTATGCGCATCTGGCACGCGTTGCGATCCGACAGGCCGAGCGCAGGGTTGTCGGGATTGCTGATCTCAATCCGCTCATTCAACGCTATCTCAATCGACTGTCCGACCACCTCTTCGTGCTGGCGCGGGTGTTGAACCAAGACTCGGGTTCGGACGTGCTGTGGGTGCCGGGAGCGAACCGTTAAGGGCGCGACCGTCCTCTGCCGGCTCGCATCCGTTTGGGCCCACGCTTTGCCCGGACTAAAAAGTCATCCGTGTCGTGAGAATCCAGGCGCGGTCATATATCGGGGTTAGCACCGGTTCCCTTGTCAGTGGCGGAGCAACAGAGAACTGATATCCTACGCCGACAATGAACTTGATACGCTCATGGATCTGGAAGCGTCCGAGGATGATTCCCGGTGTGAGGAACACCTGATTCTTGCCGCCGCGCAGGCCACCGAACCAGTAGGTGTGGTTTATTTCGAACTCAGGCCAGAAGTAGGTGAAGGCGTGATACTGGAACGCGACGTTGGTTGCCAGTGAGGTGCCAATCGTACCTGTGTGTGCGGTGGGCACCGGCAACCCCATCGTTGCCTGAATATCGAAGTCGCCCCAACCTTTGCCGCCGGCGATGGTCGGGGTGATGATCCAGGCACGATTGGTAAAGGCCGGCGTGCCGGTGGGCGCCGTTACACCCATGAAGGCTGTAACGATATAGTTTCCTTCCTGCTCGTTGGCGCTCAGCAAGCGCTGCTTGACGACGAGGAACTGGTCATCCGCCCAGCCGGACGCAGGCTTCCTATTATAGTGTTCCTGATAGGCTGGGGGATTGATCAGAATTTCGTTCGTTGTGGTGGGGATAAGTTCCAGCCCCTTGCCGCCATCAAAGACGTCGAGGACGCCGCCATTGCCCTGGTTCTGCCAGAACTGATCGTAACGATACTCCTGTTCAAGCCGCGGGGTGACCGTAACGACGGGCGTCATCCAGTGCGGCTGGCTCGCCTGAGCCTGCTCGACCCGGTTGAACCAGTTGGCGAAATAGCCGGAGACACCCGACATTGGCGCGGCCACCGGTGCCTCGGCCGGGGCGGCGTTCTGTGCCAACGTCATCGGTGTCTGAGCACCGTCGAGAGGTTGGGGGGGAGCGTAAGCGTCAGCGGCTGGTTCTGTGGACTGGCGGCCTGAGCCACGGGGATCAAAGCAGCGCAGGCAAACACTGCCGCCGTCCGAAGGATAACGATTCCCATCTATGTCCCCTCATAAGATTGACCGGCATCGGGCCGGCAACAACGATGCCTGCGCTATATCTATTGGCATATACCGACGCTATATCTTTTGGAATATATCGCATAGGGTAAAATGTCTGACAACCCTATGACAGGCGGCGGCCTGCTTCGGAATCGCATCGTTCTGTTGCCTGGGGATCACAGGTACAGGTTCAGTTGGGGAGTTCGGGTGACCTCAGATCGAATGGTGATTTCATCGGGTCCCGCCTTATCGCCCCACTAGCGGTGTCGGGTTCGAGGTTGCTTGACGATTGGTTACGTCGTGTCGAGGCAGTGGTTTCCCTTCTGCCCGGCGAACGGACTCCATGCCGAATTGCTAACGAAACCAGCCAGCGCCGGCGTCCTTCCACGCCTGGCGCTAGACTACTGGTCGATCCGTGGGTGGAGGATAGAGCGGTCGCGGCGGTTGGTTCAGGCGTGACCGGAGCGCGACTTCTTCCAGATCTCGAAGTCGCGCTTGGCCTCGTCTCCCGCGACCGGGAACAGACCAGCCAGCGGGCGGCCGCGCGCGACCTCCTCCTCGGCGAACTCGTCGTATAGAGTCGTCGCCAGCGCCTCCTGCGCGATCTCGTCGACGATATCGACCGGGACCACAACAACGCCGTCGCAGTCACCAACAATGATGTCGCCGGGGAATACAGCCACACCGCCGCAGCCGATCGGCAGGCCTAGATCGATCGGATGATGCACGATCGGGCTGGGCGGCGAGGTCGGGCGGCGCAGATAGGCCGGCAGTCCGGTGCGCAGGATGCCCTCGGAATCACGCAGCCCGCCATCCGTAACGATACCCGCACAGCCACGCGCCTTCAGCCTGCCGATGTAGAGGTCGCCTGCCGATGCGGCCCGGGCGTCACCGCGCGAATCCACGACAAGCACATGACCCGGCGGACACTGCTCCATAGCCTGCGGCTGAATCTGCCCGCGGCTCGGCGCACCGGGTCCGTTCTTATCCTCACGCGAAGGGATGAAGCGCATTGTAAACGCGGCGCCCACCATGCGCGGCTGATCGACGCGGAGGGGGTTGACGTCCTGCATGAACATGTTGCGTAACCCGCGCCGATACAGCGCGCCGGTAAGGGTCGACGTCCCGACCTTCAGCAATGCATCTCTCGTTGCCGCGCGCAGCTCCGTCATGGAAGTCTCCTGTCACGTTCTGTCGTTGTTCTTGGCATTCTGCGTCGGAGGTGTCACCGGCCGCCGTGCCACCATCGGCGCATTGCGGATGGCACTCAGGTCCACGGGCGGCATTGGCAATCCGAGCTGGCGCAACACGCCGTTGGCAAGCTCATCGTAACGATTAAAGCTGCGCCGGAGGCGATGGCGCCAGCTCTGCACACCCCCATTCGAGTGCAGTTCGTAAACCGATTCGCGATGGTCGAGCGCCGATCCGACATGATCCCATGCCATCTGCAGCAGTGCCGATCGTTGCAGCGCCGTGTAGCCACCGCCGGCGAAGGACTCCTCGAGCCCGGCCGCAAGTTCCGGATCAGCGAGATCATTATCGGAGGGTGCGACTACCAACGACGAGCCGGGCAACGCGCGCAGGATTTCGCCCATACGCGGCCGCGCCTTGAGCATGGCAATGCTGCCGGCCGAGAGATGCGTGTGATTCGGCGCACAGAAGCCCTCCGGCGTAAACACCGGGTCGAGTTCGGTGGCGACCAGACAGCTTCGTACCGTTTGCACATCGTTGATAAGGTCAACGAGGTATTCCACGGTCGGGTCATGCGAAACCAGGCCCATCGCATGCGTGCAGGCAAAGGCGAGGCCGAGGGTGAACTCGGCTTTGGCCAGCCAGCAGTAGAGCTGATGCCAGAAAAGCCAGCGTGCAACAGGCTCGGGTGAGTTCTCAGTGAGGAACACCCGCTCCCAGGGGATCAACACGTCGTCGAGCCACATCTGTCCGTCCAGCTCGTCGAAATGAGTGCTGAGCGGCGCGGTGAACGGGTTCGTTTCGCGCGCTGATCCGCGGCGACAGATGATTGTTACGCCGGGCGCATTCACCGCGACCACGAAGGTCGCGCGATGGCCCGCGAAATCGATGCCGCTGATGGCCCCAATGTAAACGTCTTCCGCATAGGCGGGGCTGGTGTGCATGCCGATCTTGCCGCGTATGATCAGGCCTGCGTCGGTCTCCCGGACCAGCCGGAGAGCAGTACGGTCGGCTGGATCGGGGCGCATCCGGTAGCCGATCGTTGCGGCGCCGGCGGCGAAGGTCAGGAAGCGGCCGGTGCGCGCGATCGCGGCACGATACGCCTCGGCATTTGCAATCTGCTGGTCGGACGCCCGACATTCCCCGACCGCGTGCAGCACGCCCAGCGCGATCAAGTGGCCATAGGCGGGGGTGTGGGTGATGTTGCCGGCGCTCAGGAAGCTGATGGCCGAAAAGCATCGGCCCATGCAGGTCAGATCGTCAACACTGCGCGGCACGATGTAACCCGCCGGCGTGCGAGCTTCCGCCGCATCACTCGGCGTCAGCACGACATCTTGCCAATCCGGATCGAAGTGGCGATCGTACCAGGCGACATATTGCTCGACCATTGGGCGGGTTGCCGGATGAGTTGTGACGTCATCGATCCGACCCTCGCCCAGGACCCAGACGCGACGGCCGTCGCGAAGCGCCTCGCGGTATTCCGCCCCGGTCCTCATGCTGCCTCCGACTGGCTAGCGGCCGTGGCGCGAGCTTCCTCGATGGCCCGCCACACACGCTCACTGGTCGCGGGCATGTCGAGCTCGCGTACACCAAGCGGTTCGAGCGCGTTGAGAATGGCGATCATTACGGCCGGCAGCGCGCCAACACAGCCCGCTTCGCCCGCCCCCTTCGCCCCGAGCAGGTTCGTTGCGGTTGGCACCGGATTGCTACGGATGGAAACGTTGCACATGGTATCGGCGCGCGGCATCGCGTAGTCCATGAAACTTGCCGTAAGCAACTGGCCTGAGCCCTTCTCGTAGACCACCTGCTCCATCAGCACCTGCCCCATACCCTGCGCGACGCCGCCATGGATCTGGCCAGCAAGCGTCAGCGGATTGATCACCGTGCCCACGTCGTCGACGACGAGGTAGGCGACCAGGTCCACCGCGCCGGTCTCCGGGTCGACTTCGACTTCGCACACGTGGCAGCCATTGGGATAGGTCGCACGTTCCGGAGCGTAAACGGCATTCTCGATCAGGCCTGGCTCGATTCCCTTCGGCAGCCGCGCCGGCTGGAACGCGGCGACCGCGACTTGCTTCAGCGTCACACTTCGGTCGGTTCCAGTAACGTTGAATTTTGCGTCCACGAAATCGATATCGGCGGTCGCGGCTTCCATCATGTGTGCGGCGATCTTCTTGCCCTTGTCGATGATCTTGTCGGCGGCCATGACCAGGGCGCTGCCGCCCGTCACCATCGAGCGCGAACCGTTCGAGCCCATTCCGAAGGCGACACGGTCGGTGTCGCCATCGATGAAGTGCACGTCAGCGGGATCGATGCCGATCTTCTCATGCAGTATCTGTTTGAACGAGGTTTCGTGACCTTGTCCGTGCGACTTGGTGCCGAGCAGCAGGATCGCGCTGCCGCTGGGCTGGAATCTGATCTCGGCATATTCGGGCACGGGTCCGGCCGCTTGCTCGATCGCGTTGGCCAGCGCGATGCCGCGCAGTTTTCCGGCGCTACGTGACGCCGCCCGGCGGGCAGCGAAGCCCGCATAGTCGGACGCCTCGAGTGCGATTTCCATGTTCCTGGCGAACTCGCCGCAATCGTAGATGGGGCCGAGCGGAGCCCGATAAGGCATGACTTCGGGCTTGATGATGTTGCGGCGGCGCAGCTCGATCGGATCGATACCGAGTTCATACGCCGCGGCCTCGATGATGCGCTCTATCAGATAGATCGCCTCTGGCCGCCCGGCGCCACGATACGGCGCGGTCGGGTTGGTGTTCGACAGCACGGCGTCAATCGTTACGTGAGCCGTCGGTATGTCATACACCCCCGACAGGGTGACGATCATCCCGAACGGCGTCAGAAGCTGGCGGTCCGAGGCGATATAGGCGCCAATGCTGGCCAGCATCCGCAGTCGCAGTCCAAGAAACTTTCCGTTGCTGTCGAGCGCGAGTTCGATCTCGCCGATATTGTCGCGGCCGTGCTCGTCTGCCAGAATGACCTCGGATCGTTCGCATTTCCACTTGACCGGGCGTCCGAGTTTGCGCGCAGCCCAAAGTGTCAGCCGGTGATCGACGTACTGCCAGCCCTTGGCACCGAAGCCGCCGCCAACGTCCATGCAAACCACGCGGACCTTGCTCTCCGGCACCCGGAATACCGAGTTGGCAAGCATGTTGCGCACCCGGTGCGGATAATTGACGTCGGCGTATAGTGTGTAACGGTCCTCGAACTTGTCGTATGAACCGATCGCGCCGCGTGGCTCCATGTATTGCGCGTGAACCCTGGTGATGACGTAGCGGCGGCGAACGACATAGGCCGCCCGCGCGAAGGCAGCGTCGGTGGCCGCGCGTTCGCCGCGTTCGAATGTGTGAGAGATGTTGTCTGGATTCTCGTCCCATACGCGCGGCGAGCCGGGTTCCGCGGCTTCCGCCAGGGACGTGACCGAGGGCAGCGGTTCGTAGTCAATTTCAACCAGCTCCGCCGCATCCTTGGCCTGATCAAGTGTTTCCGCGATGACCATCGCCACCGGATCACCGACGTAGCGCGCCCGGTCGCTGACGAGGGCGGGTCGCTGCGGCGCGAACATCGGCGAGCCGTCTATCTTCTTCCGAGGCATCGCCGCCTTGGGCATCCCAAGCCCGTCGGCGTCGTAATCCTTGCCGGTGTAGACTGCGATCACGCCCGGCGCACCCCGAGCGGCCGAGGTATCAATTGAGACGATCCGCGCATGGGCGTGGGGCGATCGCACGAACACGGTATAGGCCTGTCGCGGCAGCGTAACGTCGTCCTGGTACCGGCCGCGTCCGGTGAGCAGCCGGCTGTCCTCGAAGCGCCGCACCGGTTGTCCCACGCCATACTTCATCATGGTTGCATCCTCAGGAGCCACCGAACGTTGCGCGACCGGGGGGCGCCCGGCATCTAGACGAATCGCGCGGAGATCGATCCAAACGGGCCGTAATCGACATGGAACGAGTCGCCCGCGCGTGCCTCGACGACGCTGGTGAATGAGCCGCCGAGCACGAACTGTCCGGGCTCGAGGGCTATGTCGAACGGCGCGAGTTTATTGGCAAGCCAGGCGACGCCGTTCGCGGGATGATTGAGCACGGCGGCGGCGACGCCAGAACTCCTCGATGATGTTGTTACGATAGCAGAGTGCCGCCACCCAGCGTAGGTCGAGGTCCATGGGGCGCATCGGGCGGCCGCCGATGATAAGCGCGGCGTTACCCGCATTGTCCGCGATGCTGTCGAGAACGTTACGGGGCCTGTCCGTCTCCGGGTCGATGCGGTGGGCGCGTCCGTCGACGATCTCCGCCGTGGGGACGACATAGTCGGTGGCGCTGAGCACGTCGAAGATGGTGCAGTTTGGGCCTTTCAGCCGGCGGCCGATGACGAAGCCCACCTCACACTCAAGCCGCGGCTGGATGAACCGGGCCATCGGGATCTCCGCCCCGTCCGCGTAGAACATATCTTCCATCAGCGAGCCGTAGTCGGGCTCGGTGATGTTAGCCTGGCGCTGCATCGCGCGCGAGGTAAGCCCGATCTTGTGACCCTTGACCCGGTTGCCCTCGCCGACCTTGATTTCCACCCAGCGGCGCTGCACGGCATAAGCGTCTTCGATGGTGAAGCCGGGATACTGGACGCTGGGGGGCCTGATTCGCTGCCGTTCCTTTTCGGCCTTGTGATAGGCGCGCGCGATCGTGTCAATGGTAACGGAATCGAGCATGCCCGCGCCCGCCTCTCAGGACAGTACAGCAACAAAATCAGCCTGCACCAGCGCTCGGCTGTCGGCAGGCAGCGTCAGGGTATGCCTGGCCGGCCGCGCGGCGGCGTCCGGAAACATCTTTACCCACTCCGCATTCAGCGCGGCGCGCTGCGTGGCGGGGTCCTTGACCCAGAACGTCACCTTGATGATGTCGTCGACAGAGCCGCCGGCCGCCTCGACGTCGCCACGCAAAGCAGCGAAGACGTTCGCCACCTGTTGCTCCAGCGTAGGCGGCAATTCCCTGGTGCCCGGGTTGCTGCCGCCGATCACACTCGACATGACGATGTTGCCGATGCGGCTCGCGTTCGGGATCGGATTTTCATGCCGAGCGACCGGGGTGTTGATGCTTTGACGCTTCGCCATGTCGAGTGCCCTACTCAGCGGCTGTCTGTGTGGCGCGGAACACCGGCACGTCTTCCACGCGGTCGGCCAACGCCTCGGCACCCTCGGTCGGCACCGCGACGGCGAAATTCAGGGCGGCGTCAATGTCGCCTTCCCAGACCTCGCGCGGCAGCTCGTACAGCAGTTCGACGCCGTAACCATTGGGGTCGTTGATATACAGGCTGTGGGTCATGCCATGCTCGACGCGTCGGTTGAATTTCACGCCACGACCCTGTAGATATTCGAGCTGACGCAGCCACGCCTCGCGGTCAGCAAACGAGATCGCGATGTGACTGATTGCCATCGGCATGCCGTTCATCGCCCACTCGGCCGGCGGCGCCGGCAGATCGGGATTTTCGATCAGCGCGAGGTCATGATGGTTCATGTGGCCGTCGTGGTTGCCGCTGTAAAAGCGCATTTTCGCTGGGTTGGGGCGTTGCGGTGTGGCCTTCAGCTCCCCGACTTGTTTGAAACCGACGATCTCGGTCCAGAACTGGTGGGACTCCTCAAGATTACGGACGTTCAGCACCAGATGGTTGAGGCCCGTGGGAGTGACAGGACCGGGGGTGGTGGGACGGCTCGCGGACATAATTTCCTCCTGCATTCAGCCTGTTAGCGGGCTCGCCCCCGAGGGCAAGCCGTTTGCTGGGTGACATATACCACCGCTCGTCGCAATTCGCCAAAGCGGCGGGCCTTGCCGGCGATCGACCGACGAACCAGGGGCGAGCGATGGCAAACTGTTCGCCAGATTCACAAATTGTTTGACCGATGTCAAAGACTATGGCTCGATGAAATGGAGGCTTCTGAAAATAGCAAAAATGACCTCATTCAGGGAGAAGAACTCGTATGAAAGCAATTTCCGGTATTCTCGGGCTGACGGCCTTGATGTCGCTGTCCGGCGTCGCCTGGGCGGCTGATCTTGTCAGCAAGCCTCTTGCAGCGTGCCCGGCCGAGAAGAAACCGGTTGGAGACGTGAACTCCTGCGGAAAGAAGTGGAAGCTCGGGTCGGGCCAAGCCGTGGTCGCAACTGATGGCACGGCCAACGTCCAAGTCTCCGGGCTGGTCCTTGACGACACCTCAGTCGGAAGCGCCAATGGAACGGCGGACGGCGTCGATGCGATAGCCGTCGCCATTCTGTGCGGCGGCAAGGTTGCTTTTCAGGCTGAACCCCTTCCGCTGAGCAAGGATGGCAACGCTAAATTTTCCGGCAAATTGACCGTCCCGGCCGGTTGCCCGACGCCGACCGTTGTGGTCCGGGAAAGATACGAAGGCAAGATTGGCGGTTGGCTCGCGGGTACTGGGCAGTAGCCTACGGGGTAGTTGCGGCTGCAATAACTGAACGGGCGCCGAACGAACAACGTGGTGGATAGGTGGAATGACCGGCCAGGGGCGATGAGGATCGTCTGGCCGGTCATGGACTTCCAAACATCAACGCCCCTCAACGTATGTGCGCCACCGACGCGAGTAGTCCGGAGTGTTGGCCATGTGAGGCATAACCATATTCGGCGTATTGGATTCCGTAGTAGGCCGCGAAGAAGACGAACACTGTCGTTGCAAGTCCGGTGCCCGCCGTGCGAGCCCGACGAAGGACACTTTCTGAGTTGTCGTGGAACCAGAGATTGATTTTCGTCGGACCATGTAGAAACATCGCAATCAGGGGAACCAGAATGGGAAGATGGCCGATCGCATCAATCTTGCCAAAGTCAATTATCGCGGCGGCGAAGATCGTGCTCAAACCAAGTATAGCGAGCCGGAGTAGTCCAAGTCCTGTCAACATGTAAAAGGCGAAGGTGAACTCGACGAAGCCGGCCGCGACCATGAAATCCTCTGGTGCAAGGCCAAAGGTCAAGTATGGGCGCTCTGCCAGAATTGGAAACGTCCACTGCGGGTAGGCCCATTTTTCGACCGCGCCCCACATGAGGGCGACGCAGATTGAAAGCTGGAGAATGGGCATCCGGTAGGACCGTAGACGCTCCGATGTAAGCGTTGTCAGTGCCAGATAGGCGGCGAGACCCAGGAACATAGGGTAATCGGCAAGGTGAAAGATCCCGTACAGGCCAATACCGTAAGTGTACAGGACCAGAATGCCGATGCTTCCGACAACGCAGGTGCGGGCGGAAAGCATGCTGACGGCGATCCCGAGCTGAAGCCAGGCTGGCCATTCAGCGGCAGTCGTCAATTCAGGAGTGAGAATGACTCCGCCGATTGCGAACAGCGCCATGAAGAAAGCGCCTGTGCCCGCTCGTAACAACTGTTCTTCGATATCCTCGCGGCCTCCTGTCGCTGCCATCGGGCGAATCTTCGTCTCGGCGAGGCGGTCAAGTAAGAAAGTGACCGAAACCACAACCGCGAAAGCCACAAGTATAAGCAAAAAATGACTGGTCAGGACCGTGGTAACCGAAGCGGGCGCCTTGGCTACGTCGTAGGGTGCAAACCATTTGACATGCGCCCAAGCGGAGCCGGGCAGGAATCCCACCGCCGCCGCGGACGCCGCCAGCAGAAGTGCTGGCGGAGACAGGCATCCGGGTCGGAGCCTTTGAACGGGTGCCGATACAAATCTCCCCGCTGCCTTTCCAAGCTTCACGGACATCATGAAGCTATCCCTGCGTGCCGGGAGGGTCGGGCGAGGGCGCGAAATCGCGGGTGCGGCGCAACCGGGCGATATCATTTCGATTTGCATAGATTTATTCCTTGCTCCGTACCGGACAGGGAAACTCACAAGTGAAGCACGAGTAACGTCGGCTTCAACCGACGTTAGGCCAAGTGCACGATCAGCATCATGGTGACGAATGCAAGCATTGATCCGCAGCCTGGCAAGATGACTTGCAGGATTGGTGATGGACGTGAAGCGAGCAACGTTTTCATTGACGGGTTTTCCTGAATTGAGGATAGGACCTGAACTGGCCCCCCTGCGAATCAAGTATAGAAGACCCGCCGCGTAATCTGTGCGTATGGTCACAAGACATGACGGACACGATTTTGCGCTACTGCCGCCTTGCTCATGTCGGGGCGTGAATAGACTGGCACTGGCAAGTTGTTGCGTGCAAAGCCGCGAGATCACGAACTGGCCCATGCACGACGCCGCCGCACCGCCCAGGCGCGGGGCTCTGACCGGGTGGATCACCGAGCCGGCCGTCGTGGCAGTCAGACCCCAGTCATGGAAAGCATGGCGGTCAACCCATCTGCTCGGCGATCGCCATCGAGACGAGGGTCACGTTCCGCCCGTCAGTACACCAGCGTGCATCCGCTTGTCAGCAACAAACGACCTGGAGTCGTACGGCGACCGTCACTACAAATGCATGGCAGACTGAAGGCCGACCATATCGCCGGATTTGGCTGAGATTATCGTCTCGATACCAGGCCTTCATCGATCGGCGACTTCAGGCCGAAAAATCCGTCCGATCAGGTGCGGCCTGCTCAATCGCTTTGCAGATCTTCGGAACGGCACGAAACAGAAACAATACCGCGCGGCCCGTAAACATCGATTTCCTGACCTGCTGACGCGGGCGACGAGGGGTCCCAGCCTGCGCACCGGTCGCAATCCACCCCGTCCTTGACTTACCTCGACTTCCGTCACAGCACGGCCCCGTGCCGCCACGCGTTGCCGCGGCGTGCTTACGACTACTGGTAATGGCCAGTGTAAAACGCGGACGGAAGCCGGTGGCCGGCATGCTGGACTGTGAGATGGGTCACTGCACGGAACTCGTCTGTCAAGCTAACGATTGGAACCCGCGGCGATGCAAGTTCCGCGTGGATTGGAGGATAGAAATGACCGACGCCAATCTTAAATCAGCAGTATCACGGCCCGTCAACTTCCGAATGTCCGAAGTCTCCAGCACCATGAAGTTGCGGGCGGCGACCTCGGCGGCGCCGAGCCTCGGGCCACTAGCCGAGTTTACCGGCACGTTCGTGGGCCACGGCTTCAACACCATTTTCCGGCCCCAGAACGCGGCGACGCCGACGCCTTTGCCGACACCCGTTCCCGGGCCGGTCGGCGACAACATCCTGGAACTGAACCTGACCACCGAGACCCTGTCGTTTTCCAAGAGCCTGGGGTCGGTTCCCAATCGAGGCATGGTGCAGGGCGACGTCTTCCTCAACGGCGTTCCCTATCTGCAGACCATCACCGACGTCACCATCCCCAGCCAGCCGACTGGTATCCACTTCGAGCCCGGCATGTGGGTCATCGTTCCGCCAACCACCGATCCGGCGGAGGGTCCCACGCTGGTCCGCATGGCGTCAATTCCACACGGCACGACCATCTCGGCTCAGGGCACCTTCAAAACCGGCCTCACCGGTAAACCGACGATTCCGGCGATCGATATCACCCCGTTCGTGACCCTCAGCAATCCCAAGAAGCCGATCCCGTTTCCCAGCCAGACCGTGACCAACGAGGCTACGCCGCGGATTCCTCAGGACCTGACTCCCTTCGTCGCGGCCGGCACGATTACCCAGGCGATGCTGACTGATCCGGCCACGTTGCTGCGCAATCACATCGCGTCACAGAACATCGTTTCCTTCTCGGTACTGTCTATTTCCACCAATCCGGCGTCACCGTTGTTTGGTGGCGGCACCGATAACATCGCCTTCCTGCTGGGCAACAACGCCGCGCTGACCAACCCCGCCCCGCCCGGGCCGAATGCCCAGGCGCTACAGATGGACGCCATATTCTGGATCGAGACCGTGGAGCACGAAATCCACGTCCCGGTCTTCAAGCCCGGCCAGCCGCCACTGACGCTGTTGGCCCAGACTGGCGCCGCGGGGCAACCGGTGCCGAAGTTCCTGGCGAACCCGCACATCGAGATCACCGCCCCGCGAACGATCAAGGTCAGAACGACACAGATCCAATACTCGCAACTCGTGTTCCTGAACTTCAACGGACTGACATGGCCGCACGCTTCCGTGGCCACGCTGGTGCCGGGCGAGCCCATCCCGATCCCGCCCACCGCCTGGTAATAACTGGTCACGCCGGCCGAGAAGCTCCGCCGGCGTGACCACCCGTCGCCGGTCAGTGAAAAATGCGTCCGGAATCGATGACGACCGTCTGCCCGGTCATGGTGTTCGTGCGGCACATGGTGACCACCATGTCGGCGCAGTCATCCTTGTCGGCGGCCTTCTTCAGCAGCGAACTGGCAGCGGAGAGTTCGATCATCCCGGGCCGGAGATTTGCCGTGGCGCGAGTGCCCTCCAGCAGACCGGGCGCCACGCAGTTCACCAGCGTCTCGGGAGCCATCGCCACCGCCATGCAGCGGGTCAGGTGAATGAGGCCAGCCTTCGACACCGCATAGGCGATCGATGAACCCTGCGGCCCCAGCCCCGCGACAGACGAGATATTGACCACCCGGCCCTGTCCCTGTGCCTTCATGACGGGCGCGACCGCCTTGATGAGCCGCATCGGCCCTGTCAGGTTGACCGCCATGATCTTGTCCCAGACCTCGATGGTCAGATTGTCGAGGTCGGAGAACGGGATCGCCTTATTGTAAGCGGCGTCGTTGACGAGGATATCGAGCCGGCCGAAGCGCCTGGTCACGTCACCGACCAGTCGTTGCACGGCCACGCCGTCCGTGATGTCGCAGGCGAACGCCGCGGTGTTGATCTGATAGTTCGACGCCAGGTCGCGCGCGACGCCTTCTGCCTGGTCGCGGCTCTGCGCGTACATGACCGCGATGTGCACGCCTTCCTTTGCCAGCGCATGGCAAATTCGCTGCCCGAGGCCGCCATTGCCTCCGGTCACCAGTGCAACCGCGCCCTTGAGGTCCATGAGCTTCTCCCGTGCAGGGGCAGATGTGTGCCTGCCGACCCCCCTGTTTCCGCGAAAGCTTGCTACCTGCCAATGGGCCACGCAAGGCCGGGTCAGCCTGTTACATTCAGCTAAAGATAGAGACGTGATCCCGGCTTTGACGCTGGAAGCAGCCGAACGCCAGACGCGCCGCTTCACCGGCCCGCTCGATCGCGGACGGGTCGTTATCGATCCGGCTCAGAGCGGCATTGAAGCTCGCCCACAAATCCATTCCCGCGCCAGGGCGAAGAAACCGAGTGGCGCCTATCAGTTCCTGGTCCTGAGTCTGCTCGATTTGCTTGAGAATGAACCGTGCCCCGAGGCGGCTGCCTTCAAGCACATAGCTCCAGCCAAGCAATGTCCCAATGTCATCGGAGATCGCAATCGGACGCGTGTCCCCGGCCCGTATTCCCATCGCGTGCATATCCGATGCGAGTGCGAAACGCCGCTGCCGTATGTCCCAGTCTGGCAGCACCCGATCGATACGTGCGGCCTCGAGAGCTGGCTCGATAGACGCAAACGGCCGGTTCATCTGCAGATACCGAACGTACGCATCGCGCGTCATGCGCCCTGGCGAGAAATGGCGTTCAACGGCTTGGTGCAGAAGTGCGGTTTCTTTTTGCAGATGCCGGCGCGCGGGTGCGTCTCGCGGGGCGGTTCTGTTGGTGGGGTCACGCCGGTCAGCGTGGTTTCACCCCGGTGATAGGTGGCGATTCGGCGGCGATATACCCGGTCATGCTGGCGAGTGCCTCGGGAATTTGCGTGAGCGAAGCGTTGGAGCGGCGAAGGCAGTTGCGATGCGGTCATGGATCTGGCGGGTTTGCTCATCATGCAGCCGCTCTTCCTCGCGCGAACGCACCAGCGAATACGAGTACGCTTGCCCGAACAGTTCACGACCGACCGTCGTTGCAATCCGACGTGGTTCGGCTTGTCTGGTGGCAGGTGATCAGCCCCCACAGCTTGCCGCCGCGGAGTATGGAAACCGACATCGACGAGCGGACGCCCATGTTGCGCAGATATTCGAGGTGGACGGCGAAACGCTCCGCAGGACGCTCATTGAAAGATCGAGCGGCGCGCCCTCGGGAGAGAACGCCGGAGCGATGGCCGCCGGGACTGCATCTGTCAACGATGATGTGGAGGATATTGTCGTGCAAAACATCCGCGTGTAAGCAATGTTCGACCGGCTGACCGACAACATGATCAGGATCAGAACCAATGCCGGACTGCGTGTTTTCCGATCCTCTGATAACGGTGCAGTCGGGGTTCACCGACAACAGAAACCCGAAAACTGGATGGCGCCCAGAAGATGGATCGGCTCACGGTCGCGGATGGTCAGGTCCGCCGTCACTTCTGCCCTCGGGGTGACGGGCGCATCATATCTTGCGATTTTTATTCATAAGTTCCCATTTTCTTTGAATTTTGTTTTATGTCAAGTCTTATCGCATCCGGACATCGAATGAGAACCAGTCATCAATTAAATCCAAGGGCATTTTAGGATGAGGTCACGCTGAAGTTCCGGGACGACATCGAGACGCTATCGTATCGGGACCGGCGCATGACGTGGCAGGGTCTTTCGGCCGGGAACTGGATGCGCGGATTGCCGGCGCCGAGCGGCCGATGCTGTATTTCGACGATCCGACGTTGCGATCGACGCTGAGCAAGCTCCAGGGCTTGCTCGTCGACCCCGATCCCGTCGATGCCACTTACGGCGAAACACTGGGCCTGACAGCGGCGCTCGAACTCGCGCGGCTTCAGTTTAAAGCACCTGGCGCCCGGGTGCCGGACAGTGGCCGCCTGGGCAGCGCTCAGACGAAATTGGTTCTGGAGTTCATCCGGGAGAATTTGCATCGGGACATCTCACTGTCCGACCTTGCCGGCGTCGCGGGATTGAGCCGCTTTCATTTTACCCGGGCGTTCAAGCGGACGACTGGTTTCTCCCCCTACCAGTTCATCTTGTCGGCGCGGGTCGAGCGGGCGAAATCAAGCCTCGCCAACTCGGATAAATCGATGCTCGAGATTTCCCAGAGCCTTGGCTTCGGCAATCAGAGCCAGTTCACGACAGCATTTCGGAAGTTGGCGGGAATAACGCCCAGCCAGTTTCGACGGGATAACCGATAGCGTAGGGTTGACCTTGGCGTCGCGCGCTGCACCCTGGCGGCAGGACGGGGAGGAACATCATGCAGCGCGGCAGCGACCGGATTCTGACCACTCACACCGGCAGCCTGCCGCGGCCGCCGGATTTGGTCGAGCTTTACGTCCGCAAGGGGCGCGGTGAAGCGGTGGACGAGGCGCTGGCGGAGGCCGGCCATGCGGCGATGCAGGATGTCGTGCGTCGTCAGCGGGACGCCGGCATCGACATCGGCAACAACGGCGAGCAGCAGCGCGAGGCGTTCTTCCTTTACGTCCGCGGCCGCATGAGCGGCTTCGGGGGAGCGTGGACCAGACCGACCCGGGCCGATGTCGACCGCTATCCGCTATACAGGGAAGCTCTGGCGCGAGAGACGGCGCAAATGGTCGCGATCAGCAACCGCGAGGCCGTCCCCACCGCGATTGGCCCAGTCCAGTATCTGGATCGTGCCGCGGTCGAGCGGGAATGCGCCGATTTCCGCGCAACGCTGGATACGCTGGGGCAACCTTTCCTGGAGCCGTTTCTGACCGCGCCATCGCCTGGCATCGTCGCCGCGGCTCTCCGCAACGATTTCTACCCGAACGAGACCGAGTATCTCGATGCGCTCGGCGCCGCGCTGCGCGTGGAATACGAAACCATCGTCAACCACGGGTTCCTGTTGCAGCTAGACTGCCCGGACCTGGCGATGGAGCGGCATATGTCCTACCAGGACCGGCCCGTGGGTGATTTTCTGGGCTTCGTCGATCGCGTGGTGAGCACGATCAACGCGGCTCTGGTCAACATCCCGCGTGACAAGGTCAGGCTGCACGTATGCTGGGGCAATTACGAGGGGCCACATGACTGCGACGTCGAATTGCACGAGGTGATGCCGGTGCTGCGGCGGCTGAAGGTCGGCGGCTTTGTCCTGCCGTTCGCCAATCCGCGCCATGCGCACGAGTATCGGGTGCTGAAAGATTTCCCGCTCGACCAGGACCAGATCATCGTCGCGGGAGTTATCGATTCGGTGACCAACTTTGTCGAACACCCGGAGACGATCGCCGAACGGATCGAGCGTGTGGTGCAGGTCGTGGGTGATCCGACCCGGGTGCAGGCAGGAACGGATTGTGGCTTCGACACCTCGGCGGGGATGGGGCGCGTTGCGACGGATATTGTTTGGGCGAAGCTCGCCGCGCTCAGTGAGGGAGCGCGGATCGCGTCCGGCCGGTTGTTCTGATCCTGGTTCCCGCGGGATAGGCAGTCCGGGCCGGGCATCATTAAGCATCGCTCTTGTCGCGAAAGCTGTTGATGCATTGGCCGGGCAGCCCCCGGCCGGCGCGAACCGCGGCCAAGTTTTTTCAGCACGGAGGAAAGGCGGAGAACACGGTGATCACGGAGCAGAAGCAGGCGGCTTCGACGGAAGCTACACCACGTAGCGACGAAGGCCATCCACCAAACGTGGCACGTTGAAGTTCAGCAGCAGACCGACGCGGATCCCCCTCATGCGCAGGTACGTTCGGAGCTGCAACTGACGGATTGGCAGGATGGTGCTGACGGCTTTGATTTCCAGGATAAGCTCGCCGGCGGCGACGATACCCGCCTTGAATCCGTCGCCGACTTCCGCGCCCTTATAGTGGACAGGAATTGTGACCTGCCGGGCAAAGGCAATACCCGCGTCTGCCAATTCTCGGCACAGGCACAGCTCATATACGGATTCCAACAGTCCGGGGCCGGTATTTCGGTACACCTCGATCGCCAACCCGATCGGTCAAGGATTCCGCAAGAAGCCTAACACCTTCTCCGTGAGCACCGTGCTCTCCGCGCTTTCTCCGTGCTGAAATCTATGAAACGTTAACGCACCGGCATTGCATGTGTTGCCTCGGCAATGCCCGCCATGCCGGCGGCAGCCACAGAGCCGTGCACGGGCGGGATCACCCGGAGAAGCGAACGCGGATGACGCCTAAAGCTGCCCGGCCAGTTTGCGGGCGAGCAGCCAGCCGGGGACGGCGGAGGCCGGTGCGGCGGGCAGCAGCAACAGCCACCCCGCGGGTTGTCCGTTGACGATCAGGTCCATCCCGATACCCAGCATCATGCCGCCGACCAGAGACCCGATCACGCCCGCCGCGACGCCGAGCCAGACGATTTCGCTGCGAGTGACCATGCTGGGTTGCTACCGGCGACGGCAAGGTTTGACAAGCCGTTGATCGAACGCCTATAGGCCCCGCTCTTCACAGCCGGGAACGTGGACGGATCGTGGTGATCCGCGCCCGCCCGTGGCACGTGCGACAAATCGTTCGTGCCTTGGGCCTACCGGTGCAACAACCAAGACGAAAAGGGCAACGCGCCCATGACCAAGCGCGCCGAGAGTAAGTACAAGATTAACCGCCGGTTGGGTATCAACCTGTGGGGACGACCGAAATCTCCGATCAACAAGCGGGAATACGGTCCCGGCCAGCACGGCCAGCGGCGCAAGAAGCCGACCGATTTCGGCACCCAGTTGATGGCGAAGCAGAAGCTGAAGGGTTACTACGGCAACATCGGCGAGAAGCAGTTCCGCAAATACTATGAGGAAGCGGTCCGTCGGAAGGGCGACACCTCGGAGAACCTGATCGAAATCCTGGAGCGGCGGCTCGACGCGGTCTGCTACCGCCTGAAATTCGCCGTCACACCCTTCGCTGCTCGGCAGTTCGTCTCGCACGGTCACCTGACGATCAACGGCAAGCGAGTGAACATCCCGTCTTACCTGGTGCGTGACAACGACGTGATCGAGGTCAAGGAAAAGTCCAAGCAGCTCGCCATGCTGCTGGACGCGACCCAGAGCACCGAGCGCGACGTGCCGGAATACCTGGAAGTGGACCACCGGGCGATGAAGGGCCGCTTTACCCGTTCGCCGAAGCTGTCTGATGTGCCGTATCCGGTGCAGATGGAACCCAACCTGGTGGTCGAGTTCTACTCGCGGTAATCTACCACCGAGTTCCTCCCATTCGCGTGCCGTCAGGCTCTCGGGCCGAGTAACCAGGCGCGTTGTGTGCTCGGCTATGCTGGCGAGACGTTTTCGCGGCCCAGCACAGAGCCGCCCGCAGGGTCGGGCCTGGGTCCTTGGCGGGGATTGGCTACGGAGGTACGCATCCGTATATGGCGAGCGGCGAAGCTTCAGCCACGATCGGCAAACTCGTCCCGCTTGAGGCTCTGCGTGGCTGCGCCGCCGTCCTTGTGGTCCTGTCCCACTTCACGCTGGCGTTCATGCCGCAATACATCGGGTTGACGCCAGACGTCGACCTGGAGCGGGATATGATCGGCTCGCCCGTGTTCGTGTTTCTGAACGGCACGGCGATGGTCGTCATCTTCTTCGTGCTGTCGGGTTATGTGCTGGCGCAGAGGGGCCTTCGTGCCGCCGCCCCCCGTGCATTGCTGGATGCCGCGATTAAGCGCTGGTTTCGCCTGACGCCGCTCATTCTGGTGTCGACGCTGATCTCGTACGGATTGTTCCGAACTGGCTGCTACGCTTTCGAGGATGCGGCGCGATTCAGCCATTCAGACTGGTTGGTTCATTTCTCCTACGGCGGCTTTGCCCAGCATGATCGTCCCTCGCTGCCGTTTGCGCTGTGGCAGGGGCTTTGGGGAGTCTTGTTGGCAGGCGATTCGTCCCTGGACAGCAGCCTCTGGACTATGCAGATCGAGTTCATCGGCAGCTTCATTGTGTTTGGCCTGGCCCTGCTGCTGCGACCGAAATATCGGCGGCTCTTGGCGGTCATCCTGGTCGGGCTCAGCCCGGTGCTGATCGTTTGGCGGCCCTGGTATTTTCCGTTCATCCTGGGCCTTGCCGCCTGTCTGGCGCCGTTGCGCGGCCGTGAGCTGCCGGCATGGCTCGCGATCGGCCTGACGATCGTGGCGTTGTATCTGGCCGGTTTCTTGGTTCGCTACGGCGCGCCCGGACCCAATGGGGCGTATGCATGGATCAGCCGGATTACCCCCGCGGGCTTGCCAGATCCCCGGTTGTCCCAGATCGTTGTCGTATGCGGCGCAGGGGCACTGCTGCTGCTGATCGTGTTCGCAACCGAGAACGCCGTATCCCGGTCATTCTCACCCCGAGTGGCAAGGATACTCGGCGCGGCGTCCTTCCCGCTTTATGTGGCGCATGTGCTGATCATCGATTCGTTCTCGTCCCGGGCCTATGCCGCCCTTGGCGGGACATGGCGTGGCCTGATAGCCGCGGCCGCCGCGCTGATTGCGGCATTGGTGCCGCTGGTTTGGGTATTGAGCATATTCGACCAATGGTGGCTTGGCGTTTTGCGGCGGTGGCGGATCGTCGGGCCGCCGGTCCTCGTGCCACACGGCAAGCCGGTGATTGCGCTTGATGCGCCGCGCTTGTAGCGCCAACCGGTCACCTTGCCGAGCAGATCGATTGGCTACCGCGTTTGCCGAAACCTAGCGGACGAGACGATCTCGCAGTTTGGCAGCGCGGCACGCGCGTCGGGTTCGGCGATGCGGGTGCCGCGAATGTCCAGCCGGCGCAGCCTGGGCAGGCCGGCCAGGGGCGACAGATCGCTGACGGCGGTGGCGCTGAGTTCAAGGATACGCAGTTCGGTCAGCCCGGCCAGCGGGGACAGGTCGTCGATCCGGGTGCTCGACAGTTGCAGGCTGGCCAGATTGGGCAACGCCGCCAGTGGCGCCAGGTCGGTGACGGCCGTGCCGCCGAGGTCCAGCCGGGTGAGCGACTTGAGCTTCGTCAGCGGGGCTATATCCGTGATCAAAGTGCCGGTCAGGTAGAGGCTCCGCAGCCCGACCAGATTGGCGAGGGCGGTTATGACCCGGACCGGCGTGAACGACAGAATCAGGCTCTCCAGGCGGCAAAGCCCAGCTAGCGGCGACAGGTCAGACACTCGGGTCAGCTTCAGTCCCAGGACCCGCAAGCGGCTAAGGGCCACCAGCGGCGAAAGGTCGGCGATCGGCGTTCGCGTCAGGAACAGTCGCTCGCATTCGGTGAGAGAGGCGAGTGGCGGCAGGTCCTCCAGACGCATCCTTTCCAGCCGCACCTCGACGCCAGCGGCACCCGGTAGCGGCCTCATCGTAGCAATGAGGTCAGTCCGCCGCGGCGGCTCGCTCCGGGGCCGCCAGCTCTCGCAGCCGGGGTGCTACCTCGCGGCCGAACAGCGAAATATTCGCCTTCGCGTCCTGATGGCTCAGATAGCCGCCTTGACCGAAGAACAGCAGGTGGCCGATGCCCCCCATGCGGGTGTTGAAGGCCTTGAGCTGATTGAACACGTCGTCCGGGGTGCCGGCGAACACGGTGTCGGTGTCCATGAACTGCTCGACGGTCGCAGTGCGATGGTCGATCTGCACGCCGTTGCGATCCGTCACCATGCGGTGCGCCCGCGGGCCGGCCTTCAGCATCGCCACGTTGGCGCCGGTCGAGTTATAGCCGGGCGGGTTGGTGAACGGCTCCGCCACCACGGGCGCCGTCCGCACGTAGTCGGCGATGCTGTCCGCCCGCCGCAGTCCCTCTTCCCGCGTCTGCCCGACACCGATGATCGCGGCAAACGCCATGCGGTCCGGGCCGGCCTCCCAGCCGAGCTCCCGGGCGCGCTTGCGGTAGTTGTCATACATTGGCTTGGCGATGCCGCCGGACAGCAACGTGCCGACGACGTGGCCTCGCTCGGCGGCCAGCGCTCCGGTCTCCACGCTCATGCCGGTCATCCAGACCGGCGGTGTCGGCTGCTGGATCGGCCGCGGCCAGATGTTGACGGCGCGATACTGGAAGAACTCGCCCTCCCAGGAGAACGGGCCGGTGGTGGTGGACATTGCCCTCAGGATGAGGTCGTGCGCCTCCCAGTACCGCCGCATCAGCCGCCCGGGATTCGAGTTTGCAGGTGCGATCTCGTACGGCGCGCCCTTCACCAGGCCCATCTCCAGCCGGCCGCCGCACAGACAGTCCAGCCAGGCCATTTCCTCGGCGACACGGACGGGATCGGGACGGTTGGCGATTGGATTGCCGAGCGTAAGGAGTCGCGCTGTTTTGGTTTCACGGGCAATGATCGACAGAGCCATTGGGGCGGAGACTGTCATGCAGGTCGCCGTGCTGTGGTGCTCGTTCACCATGATGTCCAGCCCGACTTCATCGCACAGTGCGAATTCATCCAAGTAACGATTCAGCAATATGCCAGCCTCGCGAGGATCGACGTTCTCGCTAGGAAAATTGACCCGCAGCGAGCCCCGATCCAGGCCCTTCCGCCAAGCCGGATGGTAAGCCATCTCGGAAAAATACCAGGTGCGCATGACCGCTGCTCCTCTTAAAGCCGCTCGGTGAAAGCGTTCACACCAGCAACGAACGCCTCGGGTTGTTCCCAGTGCGGATAGTGTCCGGTGGCTGGAATCGTTTGCATCGTGGCGCCCGGGATCGCCGCTTTCCAGGCCTCGCCGTAAGTGGTCGTGACGATGCCGTCCTGCTCGCCCCAAAGCAGATGCGTCGGGATATCGATGCGGTGCAGCCAGCGTCTCAGCCGGGGATTGTGCATGTAGGGCTTCCAGCCGAACACGGCCAGCGCTTCGCGGCCGCGGGCGATCCCGGCGAGTTCGGTGTCCGGCAGACGCGTATAGTCGATCTCGCCTTTCGACGGCTCGGCCCAGGCCAGGCGCATGAACTCGGAGCGGGGAATGGCGTGCATGTCGGTGATGTCGCGGTCCAGCACGCCGCCAACCTTGATTCCCAGGGGCGCCCCCAGCAGCAGGCCGGCGAAGCGGTTGGTGTTGCGCACCGCCATCTCGGCCGCGACCCAGCCGCCGAAGCAGGCACCGGCCAGCACCGCCTGGTCCAGCTTCAGTTCCGCCGCCAGGTCCAGATAGAGGTAGGCGAGGTCGTCGACCGTGCCGATCCAGTCGGGCAGCGCCGAACCCCCAAATCCGGGATGATGCGGGGCGATGACGCGGTGGTTGCGTGCCAGCAGATCGAGCCAGGGCCGGTTTGGCTGCAATCCCTCGCCGGCGTGCAGGAACAGCAGCGGCCGGCCCTCGCCCCGTTCCTCGACCTCCAGCGTGACACCGGCGATAGTAACGTGACGGCTCACGGGAACCGCCTGGTGCGGTTGGGCGGGATCAGCATCCGGTAGCTCCATCCTGGAGGGTAGGCTATGAGTTTACGCCTGACGCGGCGGGCGGCAATGGCGAGGGTCGGTTGCGGTTGCGGTTGCAGCGACCGGCAGGGATTGCGCCGTTCGACCGGAACATGGTCCTGTCGCGAGCCGCCGATTGACTTGCTCCGCGGCAGTGTTGCGCTGGCGAGGACTGGACATGACGAAACCACTGGAGGGCCTGCTTGTCGTCTCTCTCGAACAAGCTGTCGCCGCCCCCTATTGCTCCGCTCGGCTGGCTGACGCCGGCGCCAGGGTGATCAAGATCGAACGGGCCGAGGGCGACTTCGCACGCGGATACGACACCGCGGTGCAGGGCGCATCGAGCTATTTCGTCTGGCTCAACCGCGGCAAGGAAAGCCTGGTCGCCGACATCAAGCAGCCCGAGGATTCGGCGCTGCTGCACCGGCTGCTCGCCCGCGCGGATGTGTTCATTCAGAATCTGGCACCGGGCGCGGCGGCTCGGTCGGGCTTCGGATCGGAGGCGCTTCGATCGCGCAATCCGCGGCTGATCACAGTGGACATTTCGGGTTATGGTGATACCGGCGAGTACGCGACGATGAAGGCGTACGACCTGCTGGTGCAGGCGGAATCCGGGCTGGCCATGGTGACCGGGCATCCCGCCGGGCCGGGCCGGGTCGGCGTGTCCATCGCCGATATCGGCTGCGGCATGAACGCCTATACCGGGGTGCTCGAGGCGCTGCTGCAGCGGGGGCGAACCGGCGTCGGCGCGGGGCTGAAGGTCAGCCTGTTCGACGCTGTCGCCGACTGGATGAATGTGCCGCTGCTGTATTTCGAGGGCACCGGAAAGGCCCCGCAACGGCTGGGTCTGGCGCACCCGTCGATCTGCCCCTATGGCGCGTTCGCCACCCGGGATGGCGCGCTGGTGTTGATCTCGATCCAGAACGAGCGCGAGTGGGCAACGTTCTGTGCGACGTTCCTGGAGGCGCCGGACCTGCCGAAACAGCCCGGGTTCGAGAGCAATAACGTGCGGGTGGCCAATCGGGCGATGGTGGATGAGCGCGTGGGTGTTGCGTTCGGCGCACTGACCAGGGATGAGGCGGCGGAGAAGCTGAGGGCGGCGAACACGGCGTACGGGTTCGTCAACGATCTGGCCGCGCTGAGCCACCACCCGGCGCTGCGCCGCACGCCGGTCGCACTTCCAGGCGGTGGCGTGGCGCAGATCGTGGCGCCCGCGGTGATCCGGGTGGGCGAGGCGGTCGCGCTGGGGGCGGTGCCCAGTTTGGGGCAGGACAGCGTGGCGATCAAGGCGGAGTTCGGGGGGTAGACTGGGGTTCCGCCGGCGTTCGTCGTGGGCCGGGGCAGGCCTCGGGCAAGCGTGTGCCGAGCGAGCAAGCAAGCAGCGGACATTCGCCTGCGTAATCGCTAGATCGACCGCCATTGCAAGAACAGACCGGCAACGAGCGGACCAGTAGAGTGCTACATAAACCTGACAAGGCTATCGACACACATGCTGGCCTGAACCGGTAGTGGGTCAGTAGACCCTCTACTACCCACTACTCGTGACCCTTGTGTTCGGCAACGATTGCACTTAGGTTGCGTTGCGGAGTTAGCGGGCGGGCGTAGCTCAGGGGTAGAGCACAACCTTGCCAAGGTTGGGGTCGAGGGTTCGAATCCCTTCGCCCGCTCCAGTCCGGTTCCCTCCAAACTGTCTCTGCTGCAATTTGGGGTCCCAGAAAGGCCAGGTTCCGGGCGGTTTTGCGCTCAGGCTTGGGGTTGCAATCCCGGAACGATACGCGAATTCTCTCTCCGAACTGCGTTCTCTCTCCGGAGCTTGAAAGTCGTCGGATTTACTCTACAAGCTTTTTCTGCTCTTTGATCAATGGCTTCACAATTTACAGATATTGCAAAGTTGGTGTTCCGTCTGCCTACCAAACGGCTCTGCGAACCGTTCCCTCGATACGGCCTCAAACTAAGCATCCCATTGCCAAAAGGGGCAGGTCCGGAGATGCCGAACAGTGCCGCCCTGAGACCAAGGCATTGCGTTGCGTGATCCGCTTAGTCGGGCCTTTGGAGGGGCATGCCTCTCCCGCTTCGCGGTGGGGTATTGTTCACTTTCGGGCCGCCAGGCAGGGACGCCAACCAATTCCGCGCGCCGCGCCGACGCGAAGCATCCAATATGCTGTTCGGCCGCAGTGTCGTTTCAGGGCAGCAGGCACCGCCCTGTCGGCCCCGGCCCGCAGTATCGCGGTTGAACTATGCAGGCGCTCGCTGCAGGTGGTGCGAGCTACCTCAAATCGGGCGCGCTTTCCATCGCCGCCTCTGTGATTACGGCTACGGCGAACAGCCGCCTAACCGATCGCGGTGCGCGCCGTGGCCGGACTGAGGGTGGCTACGTGCTCCTCTGAAATATCGCGATTGGTGTAGTCAGGGAGGAACCTCACGACGACGACGCTGACCAGCCCGCAGAGGACAAGATAGACGCCGACCGCATAGCCCGACCCGAACGTCGCCAGTAGCAGCGTAGCGATCAGCGGCGCCGGACCGCCGGCAACGATCGAGGCGAGCTGATAGCCGAGCGAGGCGCCGCTATAGCGCAGCCTCGGCGTGAAGCATTCCGCGATCAGCGCCGCCTGCGGGCCGTATACCATCGCGTGCGGCACCATCGAGAGCACGATGGCGATGAAGATGACCGTCGGATTAGCTGTGTTCAGCAGCGGGAAATAGACCGCGGCGTAGGCGGCCGTGGCCAGCGAGCCGATAAAATACATGCGCCGGCGCCCGATCCGGTCCGAGAGGGATCCGAATATCGGGATCAGCATCAGGTCCACCGCCGCCGCCACGACCACCGCGACTAGCAAGAAATTCCGCGAAGCGTGGAGCACGTTTATGCCGTACGTAAAGATAAAGGCGAAATAGACGTACGCCGGCGCCTGCTCGGCCATGCGGACCAGCGCTGTGAGCACGATCTCCTTCGGTTGGCGCTTTACTACTTCGAGCACCGGCACGCGCTCAATGCGGTTCTCCGCAGCAATTCGCTGGAAGGTAGGGGTCTCGACAATGCCGAGCCGAATCCAGAGCCCCACCGCAATCATGACGATGCTAAGGAAAAACGGCACGCGCCAGCCCCAGGCGAGGAACGCCTCG
This sequence comes from uncultured Alphaproteobacteria bacterium, assembly GCA_963758415.1. Lineage (GTDB taxonomy): Bacteria > Pseudomonadota > Alphaproteobacteria > Acetobacterales > Acetobacteraceae > Rhodopila. The sequence continues at coordinate 674,626 of CAVWVL010000007.1, forward strand.
GTTGACATGGACGCGCTGAACGCAAGTACCGCGACGTTCGCCAGCAACAGGCCGCCGGGGCCGCCCAGCTGCGGAATCGACGCGATCAGCCCGCGATTGTGGTTGCCCTTCGCCCATTCCATCGCCAGCAGCACCGAGCCGCCCCACTCACCCCCTACTCCAACGCCCTGTATGAAGCGAAGGACGGTCAGGATCACACCGCCCCAGATGCCGATGCTCGCGTAGGTCGGCACGAAGCCTACGGCTAAGGTAGCCAAGCCGCTGATGAGCAGGGTGGCGATGAGCGTCGCCTTGCGGCCGATGCGGTCGCCGTAGTGGCCGAAGATCGCCGCGCCGATCGGGCGCGCAATGAAACCGACGGCGAAGGTGGCAAACGCTGCCAGCGTGCCAACCAGCGGATCCTCTTTCGGGAAGTACAGTTTGGCGAACACGAGAGCGGCGACCTGGCCGTACAGCAAGAAGTCGTACCATTCAATGGTCGTTCCCACCATGCTCGCGAGCGCTGCCCGCCGCAACTGCCGGTCATGGTCTTGCACGTAGTCCGCATCCGTCAGCTTGCCGAGGCCGCTCATCTGAACGTTCTCCCAGGTCATTGGCGTGCAGGTTATTGATTATTGGCTGGCAAATTATTTGGAATCCGACGGAATGGAAAGTGTACCCGGAAAAGCTGTCCGCACGGCGCCACCCATTTCCTGACGCGGGCTGCCCGGATGACCGGCACGCAGCAACCCACGGCTGGTTGAGGACTGAATGGGCATTTAGACTACCCTAGCTCGGCAAGTAAAGACTTCGCCTCCAGCAGATCCTTCGTGTCGAAGCCCTCAGTGAACCAGCCGTAGACCGGGGCAAGCAACTCGTACGCTGCGCGACGCTTGCCCTGACCCTGCCACAGCCGAGCGAGGTTGGTCGACGTGCGGAGCTCCCACATCTTCGCCTGCTGGCAGCGCGCCCAGTCGAGTGAGGTGAGAAAGTTCCGTTCGGCGCCTTCAAGGTTGCCCTTGAGCGAAAGTATCCAGCCCTTGAGCCGCAGAATCTCGGCGTAGGACATACGTTCTTCCCACCCGGGGCGTTCGATTTGGACGATCGCCTCGTCGATTACGTGAAGTGCATTGTCGAGATCGCCGGTCAGTGCCATGCCCTCGGCTAACAATCGTTTCATGGCGGGGCTGCGGAGCTTGCCGCCGGTCGCTTCCCAGATCGCGATGCCAGCCTTAAGCGGGCCAACTCCTTCGGCGGCGTCGCCTTTCTGAACTGCCGCCTGGCCGTATAAGAAAGGCGCTAAGACAGCCCAAAGCACGGGAAGGCTGTGCTCCCGACCCAATCGCTCACATTCTTCAGCACGCTTAAGCAGGTCCTCGCGCGAAAAGCGATGATCGAACTCATGCGCCCCACTAGTTAGGGCAAATCCTAGGTCGAAGGGGTGACCGCGCCGGCGTGCGTGCGCGTCTCTTTCATCGCTTAGCCGCGACGCCCGATCCGGATAGCCCAATACCCAGAAGCAAATCGAACCGAATGTATCCGCGACGGTCTTGGGATCCTGGTTGAACATGTCCGCAAGGTGGTGATGCGTCCCGTAATCGTAGAGGTCCAACACCTTATCGGCGTGCTCCACAGCCTTGGTGAACTCGCCCGCGAAACAGTAGCAACTGCATGCGAGTACGTGGCCGGCGATCAACAGGTCGGCGTCGCCGGTCGCCTCCGCGACCTCAATGGCCTCCTGCGCCCACGGCACAGATTCCGCCACGCGCCCCTGCGTCAGGACATTTGTGAATAGTCCCGAGAAGATCGGCGCCAGCGCGTCGTGTCGCTCGAGCGACTTCGCCAAGGCGAGGGCCGGATGCAAGCTGGTCCAGACTTCCTGGGCGGCCCAGCCTTTAAGTCCCAACCAAGCGGTACCAAGGCGGCTGCGCAACGCGAGTTCGATGGCGTCTCGTTGCAATGACCCAGGTAGAGTGGAGACAAGCTCGAGCCCCTGGTTAAGATGGGAGACGGCCTCGGCCAGGGCCGTCCGTCTCAACGCCAGTTCGCCGGCCGCATGCCAGAGCGGAATGGCGGCTTCGGCAAGGCCCGCTTGTGTCAGATGATGCGCCAGCACCTCGGGTTCGGTGCTTTTGATGTTCGGGAACCGCGCCTCAATCACACGCGCAATCTTGGCGTGCAACTCCTGTCTCCGGCTCCTAAGCAGCGAATCGTAGGCCGCGTCCTGCACCAGCGCGTGCTTGAAGGTGTAGACGGCATCCGGTGGTGTGCCGCGACGGAACGCCAGTCCCGATTCGGTCAGCCGCAGGAGGGCGTCGTCAACTTGGATGTGTGGCAGCGCGACCGCGGCGATCAATTCGTGTCCGAACTCCCGTCCTATCGCTGCGCCAATCTGGGCGATCTCCCTCACCGGCATGAACCGATCCAGCCGTGCCATCAGCGAGTCCCGGAGCGTGGCGGGTATGTTGACGATGCGCATCGAACCAACGTATTCGTAATGATCGTCCGCCTCCGTCAGGTCGCCCGATTCCAGGATGGATTTGGTCAATTCCTCTACAAACAGCGGGACGCCATCGGTCCGGGTCAGGATCTGCTCGAGCAGTCCGTCAGGCAACGCTTTGCCACCTGCAACCCCGGAGACCATTGCCGCACTCTGCGTTCGGGTCAGCTTGGACAGGTTCAGGGCACCGACATGTCCGTGCTGCGACCAGCGCGATTGCAACTCTGGGCGGTGGGTCAGCACGACCAGCAGTGGAGCCGTTCTGACCCGGCCAATGAGCAGATCAAGCACCTCCAAGGTGGTCGGGTCGGCCCAGTGCGCGTCCTCGAACAGCATCACGCTGGGCTGCTTACAGGCTGCCGCTTCTATGAGATCAACCAAGGCCCGCAGCGTCTCGTCCTTATGCTTCTGCGGCGTCATCGGCAGCGCGCCGTAGCGCTGCTCGCAGGGGATGGAAAGGATCGACGCGACGAACCGGACGTCGGCCAGAGGTCGGCCGTATCGTGCGACGATCAGCGCTTCCAGCTTGTCGAGTTTCGCGTCCGCCGTCTCGTCCCGACTGAACTTCAGCGTCCGTTCAAAATTATCGCTGATGGGCCAGAAGGCGCTGTTCACATGGTACGGCGAGCACTGGAAGCGCACGGCCTGCACGCCTTGGGCTTCCAGCCGTTGGCGCAACGAGGTCAAAATACGGCTCTTGCCGATCCCGGGTTCTCCCGACAGTAGAACGACCTGGCCCTCGCCGTCCTTCGCCTGCGACCCCCGGCGAAGCAGCAGATCCAACTCTTCGTCGCGGCCCACCAGCGGAGTTAGGGTACTAGCGCCACGACTGGCATCGAAGCGACTTTCCGTCGCCAGGGCGCGCTCCACCCGCCAGGCGCGGACCGGTTCGGCGATGCCCCTCAGATCATGATCACCCAGATCGATCAGTTCAAACGCACTGCCGACGAGTTGACGGGTCGAGGTGGCGATGACGATCTGGTCGGCAGTGGCCAGCCCCTGCAGTCGCGCAGCTAGATTGGGCGTGCTGCCCACCGCCAGCTTGGACTGATCTCCCAGACCTGCCTGCTCGCCGACGACGACTGGTCCGGTAGCGATGCCGATACGGACCGCGAGGTGTTCTGTGGATGAGGCCTGTTTGATTGTAAGAACGATTTCCAGGGCCGCCCGCACGGCGCGCTCGGCATCGTCCTCGTGCGCTGCGGGCCAGCCGAAATAGGTCAGGATGCCGTCACCCACGTAGCGGGCGACAAACCCGTCGTAGCGCGTGATCATACTGCCGCAATGAGTTCGATACGCGTGCAACAGGCTGCGTAGCTCTTCGGGGTCGAGCCTTTCACTCAGCGCGGTCGATCCCACCAGGTCGCAGAACATCACGGTGAGCTGACGGCGTTCGCCACCCTGAGACATGGCATCTGCACCGAACGATCCCGAAGGAGCGATCGCTGGTTCGACCTCCGCGGCAATGGCATCGGGGGGCCGTTGTGCATTCAGTTTGGCGATTGCCACCAGCATTCGACGCCGATGGCCGACGGTGACAACGCCTAGTGCCTCGAGATCTTCGGCGGTGAGATCGCGCAAGACGTCGGTGTCGACGTCATTCTCACGGAATGCCGCTTCGTAACGTTCCAGACCTAGCCCTCGGAGCCAATCCGCGACGTCCATTGCCGCTCCTTAGCCCAATCGGGCCACCGGTCGCTGGTGGAACATGGCTTCGGCGACCATAACCTGTCCAGGCTTAACAAACCACGTGCGATGGTCGTCTCCGATACCCCAGCAACGGAAAGAATTCATCCGGTAGTCGTGACGATGGCAGCTCTGCCAGCGAGGCGGGTGGCCATACGGATGTCCCGTGGTCAGACGGCGACATCGATGACGCCGCCGCTAGCGTCGAAGCCCTGGTTGGCGCGCAGCAGTTGTTGCGAATAGGGGTCGGTGACGCGGCCCTCAGCGAGGGCGGCGGTGGTGGTCATTTCCAGGATCCGCCCGCTGTGCATGACGCCGATGCGGTCGCAGATATGCGCGATGACGGCGAGGTCGTGGCTGACCATCAGCATGGTCAGGCCGTGGTCGCGACGCAGGCGGGTCAGCAGGTTGAGGATCTCGGCCTGGACCGAGACGTCGAGCGCCGATGTGGGCTCGTCGAGCAGCAGCACTTTGGGTTCGAGGATAAGGGCGCGCGCGATGGCCACGCGCTGGCGCTGGCCACCGCTGAGTTGGTGGGGGTAGCGGTAGCGGTGCTCGCGGCCGAGCCCGACCTCGGTGAGGGCGGCCATGACGCGGCTCTCGGCGTTGCCGAGGCGGTGGATGGCGATGGGAGCACTGAGTGCCTGGTCGACCGTCTGGTTGGGATGGAGCGATCCGTAGGGGTCCTGGAAGACCATCTGGATGATCTTTCGGGATTCGCGGGGACGGCGGTTGGGCAATGCGCGGCCGTTGATCAACACTGTTCCTTGGGCGTGCGAAATCAGGCCGGCGACGGCGCGGAGGACGGTGGACTTGCCGGAGCCGGATTCGCCGACCAGGCCCAGCGCATCGCCGCCTGGGATGCAAAACGACACATCGCGGGCGGCGCGTACCAATGTGGCGCCGGCGCCGTAGGTGACGGAGACGCCTTCGAGTTCGATCATGCGGCGGCTCCCATGGCTGCGGGAAGATCGATCAGCCACTCGGGGTCGCGCCGCAACTGCGGCAATTCGGTGCGGCGGTGACCGAGTTCGGGGAGGGCGTCGAGCAGACCCTTGGTGTAGGGATGTCGCGCTTCGTCCAGCCGGCCGGCGTCGCAGACCTCGATGATCTGGCCGGCGTACATGACCAGAACCCGGTCGCAGAACGACGCGACGAGATGGAGATTGTGGCTGATGAGGATCAGCCCCATGCCGCGGCTTTTCACCATCTCGTCCATGATGGCGAGCACCTGTTGCTGAACCGACACGTCGAGCGCGGATGTGGGTTCGTCGGCGATCAGGATGTCGGGGCCTGCGATAAGCATCATGGCGATCATGATGCGCTGGCCCATGCCGCCGGAAACCTGGTGGGCGTACTGGTTGTAGACGCGCGCGGGATCGCGGATGTGGACGGCCTCGAGCATTTCCAGCGCGGCGGCGCGGGCGACCCGCTTGCTGCTGCGAAAATGGTAGCGGTGGGTCTCGGCGATCTGCTTGCCCACGGTCATCACCGGATCGAGCGAGAATTTCGGGTCCTGCAGCACCATGGCGATGCGCTTGCCGCGGAGGCGGCGAAATCCGCGTTCGTCGAGGCTGGTCAGGTCGATGTCGCCGAGGCGCATCACGTCGACCTCGACGCGGCCCGGGTGGGGGATCAGGCCCATGATGGCGCGGCCGGTGGTCGATTTGCCCGAGCCCGACTCACCGACGATGCCAAGGCGCTCGCGGCCGAGGGAGAAGGATACGTTGCGCACCGCTCGGAAATCGCCTTCATCGCCGGGGTAGATGACGCGCAGATTGCGCATGGTCAGCAGCGGGCCATCGCTCATCCGGCGCGCGAATCCGAGACGTCGCGAAGGCCGTCGCCAAGCAGGTTGAAGCCCAGGCTGACAATGAAGATGGCCAGGCCCGGGATGGTCGCGACCCACCACTGGTCGAGCAGGTACTGCCGGCCGGAGGAGACCATGGCGCCCCATTCGGGGACAGGCGGCTGCGCGCCAAGGCCGAGGAAACCGAGGCCCGCGGCGGTAAGGATGATGCCGGCCATATCGAGAGTGAGGCGGATGATGACCGAGGGCAGGCTGAGCGGCATGATCTGCGTGAACAGGATGCGCAGGTGTGACGCGCCTTGGAGTTCGGCCGCCTCGATGAACTCGGCGTTGCGCAACGTCAGCGTTTCCGCGCGTGCGAGCCTGGCATACGGCGGCCAGGCGGTGAGCGAAATCGCGATCACCGCGTTCTCGATGCCCGGCCCGAGCGCGGCGGCGAAGGCCAGCGCGAGCACAAGGCGCGGGAAGGCGAGGAAGATGTCGGTGATGCGCATCAGCGCGGCGTCGGTCCAGCCGCCGAAATATCCGGCTGGCAGACCGATCCCGAGCCCGACCGGCACCACGATCACACTCACTAGGGCAACGATGGTCAACGTGATGCGGCTGCCGAAGATGACACGGGCATAGATGTCGCGGCCCAATTCGTCGGTGCCAAACGGATGCGCCCAGGACATCGGCTGCAGCCGGTCCACAAGCGTCTGGGTGAAGGCGGCGGTGTGATCGGCGAACAGCGGGGCGAGGAACGTAATCACGACCAGCGCCAGCACGATGACGAGCCCGGTCATCGCGAGCCGGTTGCGGCGGAGGCCGCGCCAGGCCCGATACCAGCGACCGAGCCGGGCCTGGCGACGGCTGGCCGGGGCGGGGTCGAGCAGCCAGCCACGCCAGCCGGCCGGCGCGCCGGTGCGCAACCCGGCCCCGCTCATCCGCGGCCTCGCGCGCGCGGGTCGACCAGCGGGTAGATGACGTCGGAGAGCATGTTGAGGAAAATATACACGACGCCGATCACCATAGTGCCGCCGAGCACCGCGTTGAGATCGGCGTTGAACAGCGAATTTTTCATGTAAAGCCCAAGTCCGGGCCAGGCGAACACCGTCTCGGTCAATACTGCGCCCTCGAGCAGGCTGCCGAACGTCAGCGCGATGACGGTAACCAGTTGCACCCAGACATTGCCGAGCGCGTGAACCCACACCACACGGAACGGCGACAATCCCTTGGCCAGCGTTGCCAGCACGTATTCCTGCCGGAGCTGACCCAGCATGAAGCTGCGCGTCATGCGCGCCACGTAGGCCAGCGAGAGATAGCCGAGGATGGAAGCGGGCAGGAGGAGGTGGCTGAGCGCGTTCCAGAACACGTCGCTCTCGCCGGCGATCAGGCTGTCGATGGTGATCAGGCCGGTGACGGTCGGCACGAGGTCGTCGTAAGACACGTCGAGGCGCCCGGGACCGTCGACCCAGCCGAGCCTTGCGTAAAACAGCAGCAGTCCGACCAGTCCGAGCCAAAACACCGGCATCGAATAGCCGAGCAGCGAGCCGAATCGGATTGCGTGATCCTGCCAGCGACCGCGATGGGTGGCGGCGACCACGCCGAGCGGTACACCAAACACCGTGCCCACGAACAGCGCCGGGAGGGCCAGCTCCATCGTGGCGGGAAAGACGTGGGTCATGTCCTCTAGCACAGGGTGGGCGGTGATCAGTGAGACGCCGAAATCACCATGCAGCACTTTGTTCAGGTAGCGCCAATACTGCACTGGGATCGGCTGATTAACGCCGATCTCGGCGGCAACCCGGGCATACGTCGCGCGCGAGGCCTTGTCGCCCACGATGGCGAGCACGGGGTCGATCGGGATGATGCGGCCGATGAGGAAGGTGACGCAAGTTAGCCCAAGGAAGGTGAGCGCCACCGAGAACAGCAGATTGACGGCGCGACGAATGGGCACGGCAACGCGACGGACCCATTCGTTAGGCGCAGATGCTTCCGCGGCCGCGTCGGTCACGGGCGACGGGTCATGACTTCGTGATCGTCCGGAAAAAGTAGAGGTCCTCGACAATGCCCGGCTTGTAGTCCTTCACGTTGGCGCGCGAGGCCACCGCGTTGGCCGGCTGGAACATCAGGATGTACGGCCCCTCGTCGGTCACGATCTTCTGCAGTTCCTCGTACATCGCCTTGCGCTTGGCGGGGTCGATTTCCTTCACCGCGGCCGTTGTCCTAGCATTCACCCCAGGGTCGAAATAGTGGCAGCGCCAGGCCAGCGGATGCGGAGCGTCGTCGCTGTCATTGTCGTTGAAAGCGAAGGTCGAGGCGTTGGTGTGCGGATCGAGATAATCCGGAGTCCAAGCCCCCAGCATTGCCATGTGCTTGCGGGCGCGGAATTCAGCGATCATCTGCTTTTGGTCGGTAGCGACGATGTTCACCTTCACGTCGGCCAGGCCCATGGTTTGCTGCACCGACTGGGCGATATCGATCTGCGGCGAGATGTTTGAGGTGCTGAGCCTTAGCTCGAAGCCGTTTGGGTAGCCCGCCTCCGCCAGCAGCGACTTCGCCTTGGCGACGTCGAGCTTGTAGGGGTCGTAAGGAAGCGCGCTGAACAAACCTATGGGCAGGAAGGTCTGGTGCACGGCAAAGCGGCCTTTGAGAAAGGTGTTGGCCATGCCCTGGTAGTCGACAAGATGCTTCAACGCCAACCGCACCTTCGGGTTCTTCAGCCGCTCATCGCCAAGGTTGAGCGCGATGTACCAGGTGCCTGAGTAGGGGAAGGACTCGATGCTGACGTTGTTATTGCCGGATAGAGACTTGAACTGGTCAGGCTGCAGGCTGAGCGCGATGTCGATGTCTCCTTTTTCCAGCAGCAGTTGTTGCGATCCCGGTTCGGGCACGTGACGAATGATCACCCGCTTCGTCTTCGCCAAGCCGAGATGGTAGCCGGGATTGGCCTCCAGCGTTACGGACTCGTTGGGTTTCCAGGACACCAGCCTGTAGGCGCCCGATGCGGCCGAGTGGGTCTTCAGCCAGGTGTTGCCGAGGTCGCCGCTGGCCTCGTTGGCCATCGCTACCTTCTTCTCCACCACCGAGGCTGCCACTGTGGCCATCAGGCTCAGCACCAGGGTCGGCGCGAAGTCCTCGGTGATCTGGAGCTGCAGCGTATGAGCATCGGGCGCCGTGACGAGGTCGCGCACGTTGTCCTTGTTCCAGCCGAGTTGGGTGAACAGGAAGCCCGGCGTCTTGTTCATGATGACGACACGCTGGAGCGAAAACGCCATGTCATCGGCGGTGACCGGCGCCCCGCTCTCGAACTTCTGGTTCGGCCGCAGCTTGAACGTGTAGGTCTTGGCATCAGGCGAAACCATCCAGCTTTCGGCGACGCCGCCGACTAGCTTGGTCATGTCCTCCGCCTCGTAGCGCATGAGACGGTCATAGACGCTGGAGAGAAAGGTCTGCGCCGAAATCTCGTACGCCTCACCAGGATCGCAGGTGATGACGTCGTCGATCTGGCTCGCGAAAACCACGATGTCCTTCGGAGTGGCTGCCAACGCCGCCGGAATTACCGAGGTCAACGTCAACGCCGTAGCCGATGCCACGAAACCCCGTCTCTCCAACATGCAAAGTCTCCATGTTCTTACCAGAAACTCAGTGATTTAAGGTCACCTCCAGCCTACGCGAACTCATTCAGTAATGCCTTCGCGTCTTTCAGGTCCGGCGCGTCGAAACCTTCGGTGAACCAGTTGTAGATCGGGCTGACCCGGTAACGGGCTTCTGCGTGCTTGCCCTGATCGCGCCAGAGCCGGGCGAGGCTGACCGATGCTCGCAATTGGAACAGCTTTGCGCTCTGCGACCGGGCAACGGCTATCGCGCGATCATAGCTTCGCTCGGCCGCTGAGACGTCGCCAGTGATACCCCGCAAGTCTCCGCGCAACCGATGCACCTCTGCCTCATGGTAGCGCTCGCCGGTCCTCTCAATTATCTGGGCCGCTTCGGCCAGGCAGTTCAGCCCTTCCTCCGGTTGCCGAAGCACGGCGTGGGCGTCAGCCTGCCATGCGAGAGCCATCGGCGTATGCAAGATGCAGTCCGCAGCCCGCAGTTCGCCCAGCCCCTGTGTTAGCAGCACGAGACCTTCTTCCACGTGCCCCAGTATCGCCAACGATCGCCCCCGTTGTGTCCGCGCCCAGGCCGACATTCCAGGAAAACCATGCTCGATCGATAAAGCCATAATCTCCGCGGAATGTTGCAGGTCGGGGGAGCAGATAATGGACTCCGTCCAATTCCAAAGAAGGAGCACGACAATCATGTGCTGGGCTCCTTAAGTCGCCGGGCTTCCAAAAGCGCCCCGGCAAGCTGAGACCGAGCCTCGTCGACGTACCCTAGATAAGCCAAAGTCATCGCGTGCTGGCCCAGCAACAGAGCATAGGGATCTTCGAACATCGTTGCACGATGGACGCGATGTGTCGGACCAGGCAGGCCTCGATATCGCTCAACGCTGGCACGAGCGGCAACAAACTCCCCCAGCGAGCAAAGTGACACCGCTTGCCAGCTGCAGCCCACCAATTGCAGCTCCATATCGCGCCGCGCCGCGCCGATCTTCTCCATTTGCTTGCCGAGCGTCAGCGCCAGTTTGTGCTCGGACCGGCCGAGATGGAAGTGCCATTGGCCCGCCATCAGCAACACGATGGGCTCCGGCTGATCGACGTCCTCGGCCAGCTTCCGCGCTCGTCCAAGCGTCTCTCCCACCTCCGGTGCCGAAATGCCCTTGGCGCCAGACATTGCCTCTTGGAGGAGGATTAGCAGATCCAACTCGTGTTGCCGGCGCTGCGGGCCTTCCGGTAGGTCAGCGAGCAGCGCCAACCCCTTACGCAACTGGGAGATCGCCTCAGTTAGCGCCCAGCGTGACCGCGCCCGCTGACCAGCCTTCAGCCAATATGCGATCGCCTTCTCGGCGAGCCCGGCAGACGCGAAATGCTGCGCCAACAGTGCGGGTTCCGTCAGCACGACCTCTGGAAAGCGGTCTTCGAGGGTCGCGGCAATACGGCTGTGAAGCTTCAGGCGCCGGCTGCGCAGCAACGTGCCGTAAGCCGCGTCCTGAACTAATGCGTGTTTGAACATGTAGCTAGATTCGGGCAACGTGCCGCGCACGAATAACAAACCGGCGCCTGTCAGCCGATCCAGCGCCTTTCGAAGTTGCGGGTCTGCCAAATCGGTGGTGGACGTCAGGAGCCCAAAGCTGAACTCGCGCCCGATCGCTGCCCCCGTCTGCGCAACATACTTGGCAGCCTGTCCCAATCGATCTAGCCGCGCCATCAGCGAAGCGTGCAACGTTGCAGGCACCGACAGCGCCGGATGCGACGCTGAAGAAAGCGCTGTCTCCCCCCGAGGGGGGATTCCATCACCGCCTTGGTTAGTTCCTCGATGAACAGCGGTATGCCGTCAGTGCGTTCGGCGATTTCCTCCATGATTTCGGACGGCAGCGCCGAGCCAGCGACGCTTGCGACCATTGCCACGGTGTCGCGCTGGTCAAGACGCGGCAGGGTCAGCATGGTTACATGCCGTTGGTCGATCCACGGCGGCTGAAACTCAGGCCGAAACAGAGCCAGTAGCAGCACTGGCCAGTCTTCGCGCGCAATAATGCGGTCCAGCAGTTCGCGCGAACTCGGGTCGATCCAGTGAAGGTCGTCAAAGACAATCAGAATCGGCCGCTTTTGCGCAAGACCTTCAACCTGCCGCAGCAGCACCTCGAACGTCTTCTCTTTCTTGCGTTGCGGCGTGAGATCGGGTGAGGGTGCAGGGCCAACTGACGGCAGCGAATGCAGTTCCGCGATCAGCGCCACGTCTTCAATTGGCGGCCCGCCGGTCTTGAAGAGCGCTTGCAATTTGATGATCTTGTCGCTCGTTCCATCCGTCTTTGCGAAACCCGCCGCTCGCTCCATTTGCGTGATCACGGGGTAGAGTGCGCTGTCCTGGTGGTGTGGCGAGCAATAATAGCGCAGTTGGGTATGCGGTTCGGCGGCGATCCGCTCGGCCAGCGCCTCGGCAAGCCGTGACTTGCCGACGCCCGGATCCGCGGAGATCAGCACGACTCGTCCGCTGCCGGCCTTCGCCTGAACCCAGCGACGCAGCAGCAACTCGATTTCCTCGTCGCGGCCTACCAGCGGTGTCGTGCCGGAACGTAATGCCTCGAACTGGCCGACTGAGCGGTTTTCGGAAATGACCTGCCATGCCGGGACCGGCGCCGGCAGACCTTTGAGTTCCACTACGCCGAGGTCATGGCACTCGAACAGGCCGCCGATTTGCCGTCTCGTGGCCGCGTCGATCACCACCTGGCCCGCTCCCGCGAGGCCCTGCAGCCGCGCAGCGCGGTTCGGCGTCTCGCCAACCGCGGTCTGCTGGCGGGAGTCCCCCGAGCCAATCGGTTCGCCGACGACGACTAGGCCCGTTGCGATGCCAACGCGGACCTGTAGCAATTCGCCGCTCAGGGGTGCTTCGCTGACGGCGGCGGCAACGGCAAGACCCGCTCGAACGGCGCGTTCGACATCGGTTTCGCTGGCTTCCGGCCAACCAAAATAGATCAATACCCCGTCGCCCATGTAGCGCGTGATGAAGCCGGCGAAGGGCCGCAACGTGGTGGCGACGCACGCTTGGTAGCTGCGGATGACCTCGCGCAGATCCTCGGGATCGAGCCGGGATGACATGGCTGTGGAGCCAACGAGATCGCAAAACATCACGCTGAGCGGGCGGCGTTCGGCAGTGGTCTCCGACGCGTCGAGGGTTTCGATCGAGCTGGTGGGTGGGCGGGTCGGCGACCGAGCGGGATGACCGGCCGGCGCATCCTCAATGCGCAAAGCGGCGATTGCCTCCAGCAGACGACGGCGATGGCCAACCAAGGTGATACCAAGATCTTTAAGGTCGTCGGCCGTCAGATTGGGCAACAGGTCAACACCGACGTCATTCTCGCGGAATGTCGCCTCGTAGCGTTCCAGACCGAGGTCTCGCAGCCAACCCGCGACATCCACCGCCGTGTCTCCGGCTTGGTGACGTTCAAGGTGATGTATTGCCTGGATGGATCAGACGTGTCCAGGAACAAAAATCGGCCGGTTCGCGCCCGTGCACAGGTCGCTCTGCTCCACCCCCGGGGTCCTGGCACACCTCGGGACGGCTACGGCGGCCACGATCAAAGGGCACAGCCGGGCGGCGCCGGCAAACCCATGCCCATGGGTGAAACGCTTCAGCGATATCGCCTGATACTCGGAGCACTCTCCGTTCGTCAGCACCAAGCCGCTTCCGGCATTTGCCAACTGGAGAAGTCACATGTTTCGATTTGCCCTCTCTGCAGTTGCTCTTTCTGGTAAACTCGCATCCGAGCTTTGCTGACCCTGCCGCAGCCGCAACGGCTGATTATGTCCAGGCCGCCGCCGCGCCAGAACAACCTGCCCCGTCTCCAGCCGCCTGGTCGCCGTCCTTGGATGTGACAGCCCCGGTCGGGTTTGGCTGGGGCTAAGATGCACGGACGCCGGGACGGAGAATGGCATGAGCTTTATTCTTGCAGGTGTCGCGCTGCTCTTAGCGCTACTCGCTGGGATCTCTATCGACGACGTTGGCGCCAGGCGGCGGCAAACAACACAGCGAGATCTCATGGGGTCAGCACTCGATGGTTCATTCTGAACGGGTCCTCGGAGGCCTGTGCCCGGACCGCGCTCCGTTTGGTTGATCGTAACGCCGGCGATGCACCTCGTGAAGCATTCTCGGGCAAAGCCCAAGACCGACAGCTGCACCAGGAGGATATCCGTCCCCGGTCCCTTCCGTGACGCGCATCACGGACATCAGCGCCGGCGTCGGGCAGGGGTGTCCCAACGACCCATAGGGTCCCGCTGCGCGACACCCCCGTCAGTGTTCGGACGATGGCGTCATTGAACGCGATGGCGTTTGAGCTGGCACAGGAACGACTTGCATGACATTCATAGTGGCAGTCTGCGGGCTACTACTGGCGTTGTTCGTTAGCGCCATCCTGGAAGGAGGTGACGGGCATGCCGAGGACGATCCGCCGGGGACCCCCGGTTGGCCCGTGTAATCTGGAAGGGGTGCCAGGCCCGACGGCGCGCCTGCTACGCTCTGGAACCATTGAGCAAGGTCGCCATTCGCCTTGAGGAGATGAGGAGATCAACTCTGCCGCTGTCCGGCTTTGCGACATCAACCGCTGTCGCGGTCGCCAAAGGCAAGTTCCTAGTGTGAAACGCTTCAGAGATGTTGCCCAGAAGCAGGGTCATCATCGATTTCTCGGCAAGGCCGGATCAGCGTGTAACGAGTTGATCAATCATCGGTCTATTCTGATGCAGCGGACGCGAGGTGGGCGAACCTCGTTTACCAACATTTGCAATAGCCGGAGCGAAGGCGATCCTTCGGCGATCAGCACCTGCGACAAATGCCCCGATGCGGCTTCCATCGTATCGGGGCATTCACAAGATGTCGGTGGTCTGGACCCACCCGGGGCGCACGATTACCCCAAAGTTCCGCATCCAAACAAATCGACTTCACTCAGCCGACGGCGCGGTAACCTGCTCTTGGCAGCCTCGAGTGTCGGGCGAATGGGAACGCGCCCGGTGTAGATGTCAATGTCGATCATTCTGACCCCGGCCAGGCCTGGAGGGTCTGGGTCCCAGCCGGAACATTGGTCTGCCAGTCCGCCCGCGACCCCAGCGCAGTAACCAATGCCGGCGGATGTTTTAGGATAGCTTGGAGATGCCATTGCCATTGCCAGCGCAGCCAGTACAGCCGCACTGCCGGCAACCAAGCCTGCATTCGTTATCATAGCGGCCTCAATTTGTTGATTGAGGCGGCGCTTTAGCCGGTGACATTTGATCAGTCTGTGAGGCAGCTCACAGACTGGGGGCCGAAGCCAAGTTGCTTGCGTTGGCGGCGTAGGGAGCTGGGGTTGATGAAATCCGGCAATCCGATCGTTGGAGTGAAATACAATCTAGCCAGTCATCAGATCCTGATCGAGGTCGGCGTCGGCAGTGGGCACGCTTCGCCGCCAGAAACGTCGAATCGCCTCAAAGAGCCAGACCTCCGGATACTGCTGCCACTGAGGCATCGCTGAAATTATCAGGTTTAGCAAATGCACTTCTCGAGCCTGCTCGTAGGCAAGCTCGCGAAACACTGCGACAGCATCGCTCAGTGCATCCTCGGAGAGATTGAACTCCGCTTCAATCATTTGGTGGGCGGCGTCTGCGGCCATCGTCAGTTGGGCGAGGGTTTCCCGTTGCCAGCGCAATGCAGCCAGAACTTCGGCCGCCATCATATTCGACAGCCGCTGTTCGACATGGCTGCCGTTGGCGTCCAGATAGATCGTGAAACGCTCGCTGATTGCCTTCGGCCGATCGCTCATCATTGCTGCCACCATTGATGCGAGCAGCACCTGCTCGCCAAGTTGCCATTTTGGTTCTGTCGAATGGCCGACATTCTGATGCCGAACAGGCACAATAGGGAGATGTGCGCGTGTCCGGAGAAACCCACGACATGATAGGGGGAGTCCGGGAGCAACACCCCAGCCAACTTGCGAGCCAGAATATCACTTGATAATTGAGGATCAGCTAACGGGCTAAGAGAGCCGTGTACGACGCATGTTGGTGCGAAGGCGATCCCTTCGGCGATCTGCACCTACAACGAACGTCCCGACGCGGTCTTTATCGCATCCGGGCGATCGCCGGCTGCCCAGGACTCGGCGAAGTAGGCCCAAGAGCCGCGCCAAGTCGCCGTCGAGCCGCTATCCCCCGGTGGACGGCGGTTCCGGGAGCGACAATTGCCGTGCTCCACCGGCCCTCGTCTGATGACACCTCACCTACGTGCAGGATATGACGCCGAGAGTTCGTCCAGCCGCTCAGCCAGACGGGCGAGCTCCCAATGACGAGCCAGCGCTGCGCTCTTGTCCCACGCCGGCCTCTGATCATCGAGCCGGGGAAGCGGTGCGGTCGCATCCATGGTCGCCAGCCTCCTGAATAATTTGAGCTGATCTGCCTGCTCGGTGAACCTTCCCTCGGCCATGGCTTGCTCGAGCGAACCATATCGGCGCAGCAACACTGCTGCTCCCTTCGGACCTACGCCACGGGCGCCCGGGAGCTTGTCCGATGGATCGCCACGCAAGGCGATGAAATCAGGCACCTGGTTCGGTTCGACCCCATAGCGTTCGCGCACCTCGGCCGGGCCGATGCGGGCCAATTCCCCGCCCTTGACCGGATGCAGAATGGTCGTGGCGGCGGAGGCAAGCTGAAAGGCATCGCGATCGCCGCTGGCGACGAGCACAGTTCCACCCCGGCGCTCCTCCTCGGCCGCGGCTGCGGCGAGAAAGTCGTCGGCCTCGAACCCTGCCGCCTTCGCGTTCGCGAAGCCGCACGCGGTGACGAACTCAGGCAACACGTCCAACTGATCGAGCAGCTCCGGATCGAAAACCCGGCCGCCTTGGTAGGCGGGGAAGAGTTTTTGACGAAAATTGGGCGAGCCCAGCGTATCCCACCCAACCAATACGGCTCGAGGTTTTTCGCTCTCGAACAGGCGCAACAGGAAGTTGGCAAAGCCCACGATCGCACCGCCGCCACGCTCGCCGTGCCGACGGATCGACTTGGGCACGCCATGAAACGCGCGATGAGCGAAGGAGTCTCCATCGATAACCAGTAGTGGTCTGCTCATTGTCGATTGACCTATGCGGGCAAGCCCAAAGCAAGCAGATCGTCGGCCGAAACAGAAGACCCTCCCGCGTAGCGGTCTGCCAGCGCTAGCTGATGTCCCGCTCTCGGTCCCGCCGATGAGCGGTTTTGGAAGCCCGGTCGTCGCCCTACGCCGGGGGAGGCCAGGGAAACGTCATTGCGAGCCACGCGGTGTCGCTGCAGGCAATTTCTGTCAAACCGGTCTAGCCCATCCGACTCGCTCCATCGTCCGAGTTGCAAATCGTACATACTCCCCCAGGACTATCCGCCGACCACATCTGCGGCGAGCGCGAAGGCGATACCAAGAAGCGTCAGGGCGGCGGCGTATTTCACTATGAGAGGCATCTCTGGATACCAGCTTCACTGAAAGCCTGCCAATCATCAGCTTAAACCGTAAAGACCGTCTTAAAGCCGAAACCTTCAGTTCCGACCTCTGGCCCGGCGCCCTCTGCGACCAAAGCTCGGCGCCCGCCCCTCACCACGACGCGGTCTACGTTGCGCCGGGGCAATCGCCGCCGGGTCTGTACGACTGGCGATTGCGATTTGAACTGCACTCCGTTGCAGCGGGCGGCACCCGATCTCGCGCGGTCGTCACGGGTCCGCGCCGGATACAGCTCCCGTCACGGTGCGGCGGCGTGAACCCGCCAAATTGTGTTGCCAACGTCATCAGCCACCAGCAGCCCTTCGTGACCATCCAACGCCACCCCAACCGGCCGGCCTCGCGCTTGTCCATCGGCATTGAGAAATCCAGTCAGAACGTCCACCGGCTGGCCGTCTGGTTTACCGTTGACGAAGGGGACGAAGATAACCCGGTAACCGCTGGGGGGACGGCGGTTCCAGGAGCCGTGCTGACCAACGAAGGCTCCCGCAGTGAACGGCGCCGGAAGACCACTGTCGGCTGTGATCGTTAGCCCCAGCGAGGCGGTATGGGCGCCGAGGGCATAGTCCGGCGATATGGCCTGTCCGACGAGGTCCGGTCGTTGCGGCTTCACGCGAGCGTCGATGTGCTGGCCGTAATAACTGAATGGCCAGCCATAAAAGGCTCCGTCCCGGACCGAGGTCATGTAGTCTGGCACCAGGTCGCTGTCGAGCTCGTCGCGCTCGTTCACCGCAGTCCACAAGACTGGCGCCGGGCCTGGGGCAAAGGCAAGTCCGTTTGGGTTCCGCAGACCCGTTGCGTAGCTTCGATGTTCGCCGGTGCGCACATCCACCTGCCAGATTTGTGCCCGCCCCTCTTCGGCAGCCAAACCGTTCTCGCCGACGTTGCTGTTCGAACCGATGCTGACATAGAGGAAGCGGCCATCCGGGCTCGCGACGAGGTTTTTGGTCCAATGATGGTTGATCCGTCCGGCCGGCAACTCCATCAGCATAGCCCCGGGCCGGTCGATATGTGTTTGGCCCTCTCGATACGGATATCTGCGGATCGCGTCGGTGTCGGCGACACAAAGCTGATCGTCGATCAGGGCGATGCCAAAAGGGGAATTCAACCCCTCCAGAAAGACTGAGCGAGCGTCCGCAACTCCGTGTCCATCGGTATCGCGTAGCAAGATGATTCGGTTCGCGCTCGGCACCCCGGCACCGGCGCGGGCCATGATCCACCGGGTGATGAAACCACGCAGGCCGGGGCTATCGTCCGGCTTCGGCGGAGCGTTGGTCTCGGCCACCAGTACATCTCGATTTGGCAGGACATATACGTTGCGTGGATGATCAAGGCCGGTCGCGAAAGCATCAACCGCGAGCCCGGATGCCGGCGTGGGACGCTCGTCGGCGCGCCAGCCGATCGCCGGCGCAATCTTGGTGGTTGGGAACATCGTCACGGTCGGTGGTGGCAAGTGCGGCTGCGGTCCGATCCCCGCGGAAAGCGGAAGCCGCGCGCTCTCGCCGCAAGAGACAAGTGTGAGCAGGACAAGTATCGAGGCGATCGTCGCGCGAGGCGGTCTTTTCATGCATTTCGTTCCATTCTCGATACTGCGACCGTCAGCGTGCCAGGAAGGTTTCGGACACAGCTCTTCAGTCCAGCGAGGCTGATTGGTTGAACGCGGCCAGCGGTTCTAGGTTTGGCGGCGTCGCTCGGGCTTGTCACCGGCGATGAGGGTCGCGACCGCCAGATCCCATGACAACTCCGGCCTCTCGACGAGGGCAGCGCGAACCCGGCCGTGGAGGTCGTCGGGAAGCGCGGTCGCCGCAGCTTCCAACTGCAGTGTCGGCCGAGCTTTATCCAACACCTTTTTAGCAAGCCCCTGTTCAATCAGTCGGCGGGCGTGGCGTTCCAGGATCCCATCATCCGGGACAACTTTCTGAACCTCGTGCTCTGCGAGCTTTCGCTCGAGAAACCCGACGAACACGGGCGCGGTCATGGCATTCAGCTCCACTCGGCGCGTGCGGAGGAACTTGATTTCTCCCGAGGTAGCGCCGTGTTCCGCGAGCGTGCGCGACCGGCTGGCCCAGCTGCCTTGAGTCTCGACAGGCTCAGCCTGCAGTGCCATCGTTTCGACGTCGCCCGGGCGTAGGCCGATGTCCACGATCGGCAGATTATTTTCGAACCTATAACGACGGCCGTCGCTGCCGAGCGCGCCGAAGATTGAGAAGCCGCTCACATCGAAATCATGCAGTACCAGCACCTTATGAATTCGCGGCGCCAGCCGGTCCAGCAGTAGCCGAGCGGCCGTGGTGGACATGCCCTTGGTGGACATGATCGCAATGTCGAACCGCTCCGCGATCTGCGCTGCCTCGAGCAGCGGGGCAAAACCCTCTTTCTCGATGAAAAGTACCGTTGAGAAGCGATGCTCGGGCCCTGAGGTTGGGTAGCTGGCGCCGGACCTGCGCAGGCAATGGCAGAACGGCAGGATAAGGCACGGTCTGTTCTGGCCAGCGATAGCTGGGCGAACGCGGTTCATCTGTCGTTTGGTGCCGTTCTGCGAGGCGATCTTCCGCTTGGATCGGTCGCGGGGCGCGACGACGCTTTTATCGAACTTACCAAGATATATTACGATCCGATCATCCGGACGAAACACACTGATGTCGGGGGCGTGACGCATCTCGGACTGGGTTATGGAGGGTGCGCCCTGCCGTTGGTACTTGATCACAACACGCCAAACAATGCGATCGCTCTGCTCTGGGCAGAAACTGAAGGCGGCGATCGCGAAGGGGTGGATGCCCCGGCGATGCGACCTCTGTTCCGTCGTCGTCAGAGGCACGCTGAGGGAACACCATGATCAATCCCTTCGAGAAACGCGCCACGGAGTACCTGCGGGACGACGAGGCGTTCCTCGCTGTCGTCACGCCGGAACCGCTCGTGACATTTTCCAGAAACCGGCCAAAGAGGGACGATTATACGATCGTCTCGCAATGATTATTGGAACACCGGGGAGTGGGAAAACGACACTCGCGCGACTGTTTCAATACTCGACATTGCGGACTCTGCTCCGCAACCGTGGAGTCAATGCCTACAAGGCATTGATCGATACGTTAACGGCCTGCGGTGCGATCACCGACGAGCAGCCGACATTGCTAGGCGGACGTCTGCCACTCGAGGCGGAATACCGTGAATTCTGGGAGTTTCCCTATCCTGATGATCTGAAGACGGGTCTCATGATTGCGCTGCTGCAAGCACGAACGGTTTTGGCGTGGCTCCGGAACGTACAGGCGGCAGGTGTGTCGCTGGAACAAGTCGAAATCATCCCGCGATCGGACGCGGATGCGGCACTGAAGGCGATCGGTGGGACCGATGGGCTATCGCTTCTTTCCCGAGCCCGCGAAGTAGAGTTTGCGATCTACAAAATATCGGCGGCCCTGATGCCGCCGGATTTGCAGGACATCGACGGTGATGCAGCGGCGGCTTACAGGCCGTTCGATGTCATCGAATCATTCCGGATCACCGACGGCGAGGAGACCCTCGTGTTGCGCCCGCTGGTGATCTTCGACGACGCGCACAGCCTGCACCCCGTACAACTCGCGGCTTTGCGGCGATGGCTCGCGCGCCGAGAGCTTAAGGTCGCACGCTGGATTCTGACGCGCCTGGACGCCCTGACACCGTCTGACGTTTTGCTGGATCCCGATGCAACCGAGGGAGCCCAGTAGTCCGGTCTCAAGCGTTCGCGTGAGATTACGGACATTTGGATGCAAAGCGGCGACGAGCGCGGGAACCAGCGGCGCGCCTTCCGCAAAATGGCGAAGGACATGGCCGGTCGCTATCTTAGCCAAATGGATGTCTTCAATCGGCGAGGCCTGAAAAACCTCGGCGACTTGCTGTCGACGACGCCAGAGACCATCGCAGCGGGCAAGCGTGAGCGGCTTGCACAGCATGTCGATGCGGTGCAGAATCGTAACAGTGTTTCGGCAGAGCGGCGAAGCGGCTTGGAACAGGAGATCGCCAAGTATCTCGCCGGCGCCGAGGAGAGCGGCGAGGATCTGCGACTCGCTATGTTAGCGATCCTCTTGGAGCGCTATGCGAAGCGCATCCCGCAGCGCGGTCTGTTCGACGAGGCGACTTCGGATGCAGAGCCGAACCGGCCGTTGACGGTCGACGCCTCGATCGCGGATGGTGCTCGCATCCATCTGCTTCATCGCCAGGATAGACCGTACTACTTCGGCATCGATACGCTCTGCGACGCCAGCTCGGAGAATGCCGAGCAGTTTTTGCAGCTAGCGGCGCGGCTGGTGTCGCAATCTGAAACGCAACTAATACGTGCGAAGTCGCCCACGCTGCGCAGCGCGGTTCAGCACAAGCTCATGCGGGAACGGGCCGCAGAGATGGGGAGTCAGTGGGATTTTCCGCAATTCCAACTGGTGCGGCGCCTTGCTGACGGCATCGCCGCAGAATGTGTCACCAAGAGCCTTGAAGGGAATGCCTCACTGGGCGGCGGCGCGACTGGATTTGGCATTCCCCAAGAGGAATTCGATGCGATCCCGACCACGCACCCTGAGCTGGCGCGCGTTCTCCAATTTGGCGTTGCCTACAACGCGTTCGTCCTGGTGCCCAAACATGGCACGAAGAGGCGCCTCTGGTGCCTGGTTGAACTCGGCGGCGTTCTGTTGCTGCACCACGGCCTGACCCTGAAGCGTGGGGGTTTTCTCGAACGCCGCACCGATGACCTCGTCCGCTTGTTGGGTGAGGCCTGATATGGCCGCCGAACGCCGTTGGGATCCCTGCGTTGCTCATCGGGGCGACGAAGTGGAATCTTTTATCGCGGAGTATTTCGCGGACGCCAAGCGGATGGTTCTATTTATCGCTGGCGCGGGATTCGACCCCCGGTCGACCGCCGTAGCGACGCGTTTAGCGCAGGCGGGCGCAACCGTCCGGGCTGTGCTCTTTCAGGAAAACCGGCCGAAGCCGATGCAGCATCTTGTGGAGCGCGCGACCGCTAACATCGAGTCTCTTACGTCTGCCCTTGCGAACCATAGCGTCGTGCCGGTCGAAATATTCGGCGCCGACAACGCGGTGGTCGGTGGCCGCAACGTGGTCACGTTGCTGAACCAACAAAACTTCGAAGGTGTGAGTGACCTGGTTGTCGATCTGAGCGCACTTTCTGTCGGAACGAGCTTCCCCATCGTTCGGTATCTCGTCGAGCGTATCGAGCGCGGAAAAGGTTTGCCGAACCTTCATCTGTTCGTTTCGCATGATCCAGCGCTGGATGGCGCGATTCAGTCAACGCCAAGCGATGCGCCGGGCTACGTCCATGGCTTTAGGGGCGGCTCGACGCTGGACGGGGCAGCCGCAGCGGCCAAGCTGTGGCTGCCGCAACTGGCGTCGGGACGCGGTGGCGCCCTTGGACGACTGCACACGTTCGTCGATCCCCACGACACCTGCCCGATCCTCCCGTTCCCGGCGGCCGATCCACGGCTGGGAGACCGCCTCGTTGAGGAGTTCTTGACCGAGTTCGAGAGTGGCTGGTCAGTAGACACCCGCAACGTTGTCTATGCCGACGAAAGTGACCCGCTCGACCTGTACCGGACGATTTTGCGACTAGACGACCTGCGAAAGCCGGTGTTTCGGGAGGTCGGGGGATCATTGCTGGTCTTATCGCCGCTCGGGAGCAAGGTGACCGCGCTTGGAGCACTAATGGCCGCCCTAGAGCGCGATTTGCCCGTCGCATACCTGGAGTCGATAGGCTACTCTCTGGATGGCTCGGTCGCCGCGACAAGCGAAAAACCGAACCTCGTACATATTTGGTTGGAAGGGGACGTGTATTCGCAGCCTCGACCGGCGCTGCATAACGAAAGGACGACGTAAGATGAGCACAGTCGTCAAGAAACCGAGGGCGTTTGGCGTCGGTCTAATCGCGCTTGATCTGGTAATGGGTATGGATCCCGAATCGCAAGTGCGTTCGTGGGCTGGCGGCACTTGCGGGAATGTTTTGTCCATGTTGGCGTACCTCGGTTGGGACGCGTTCCCAATCGCACGAATGAACGGTGATCCGGCGTCTGATCGGATGCGCGCGGATATGATGCGTTGGGATGTGCGGCTGGATTTCGCGAACTGCGCGCCGACGAGCCACACGCCGATCATCATCCAGGAAATTCGTAGGGCACGTGACGCCACACCGACGCACCGGTTCTCCTGGTCGTGCCCACGGTGCGGTCAGTGGCTTCCCGGATTCAAGTCAGTTACGCGCGCAGCGGTTGACATTGTTTCACCTAACCTTCCGGGCTCGTCCGTCTTCTTCATGGATCGTGTGTCGCGTGCAGCACTCACTCTAGCGGCGCGGGCATCGGAGGAAGGTGCTGTGGTCATCTTCGAACCGTCAGGTAAGTCGGACCCAAAGTTGTTCCAAGAGGCGCTTCGGCTAGCCCATGTCGTAAAGTACGCCGATCAGCGACTAAGTGAGGTGGGCGACGCGATGGATGACGAAACGAGCACGTTGTTGGAAATTAAGACCTCTGGCTCGAAGGGATTGCAGTATCGCCACCGCCTGGGTCGCGGTGTATTTAAATGGATGCAATTGAATGCTGTGGCCGCGCCCCGTTTGTCGGATACGTGTGGAGCGGGCGATTGGTGTACTGCTGGGGTGATATCCAAACTTGCGGCTGGCGGCCAAGCAGGGCTACGCACCGCAGGTGCAGACGGCGTCCGCGAGGCGCTGCATTATGGGCAGGCGCTTGCCGCCTGGAACTGCGCGTTTGAAGGCGCTCGCGGCGGCATGTACGCGATCGAGCGGCGGGCATTCGACGATCAAATTGACTGCCTACTTCGGGGGCAACCGAGTGTCCCTGTCGCCGAGATTTCGTCGCCGCTCGGATCTGCTGTGGCATGCCCGGCCTGCCCCCCCGAGCGGCCCCGCGTCGGGCGGCCGCGAATTGTAGGGAAGCGGGATGTACGGAAAAGGTCCACTGCGGCGTGAGCCCTGTGGATTCCGACCAAATTAGGCTGCTTCCTTTTGATCCGCCAGTTCAGTCAAAGTTCCGTTCAACAGCAAGTCGATTTCCTTGCAGATACGTGTCGCGGCGAGCTTAAGGGCCTCGTCAATGTGAATGTAGCCCTGCGTTACGCTTCTGGCGGCGTGGCCCAGTAGGGCGGCGATCGTCAGTTCGGAAAACCCAAGATCGCCAGCGACGCTGCCGAACTTATGGCGCAGGGTGTGAGGAGTAACCCGGGCCGGTTGGCCCGCAGCAAGTTGGGTCGCCTAAGGGAGACCGCGTGGGCTCCCGACAATTCAGATCCCGCTTGATGGCCTCCCAATCAGCGGCGCCTCAACTTCCAACTGGCGGCACGCGGAAATGGAATTGAGTTCATCGCCCAGGCAAGGGGGTGAGCCTGGACACTCCGAATTTATGGTCGTATATATCAGACCATATGCCGGTTAATGGCTGAACCACGAGATAAATTTATGCAGTCGACCGCCTTGGAGTTCTTTGCCGCCAAAGCTGCGGAGGTCGCTCGCCAAACTCGGGGGCGACATCGCAGCCGCGCGCCGAAAGCGCAGTCTGACCGCGATGATGATGGCGGAGCGGATCGGATCGGCCAAATCCACCTATTTGAAGGTGGAGAAGGGCGATCCGTCGGTATCGATGGGAGTGTACGCGATGGCGCTCTTCGTGCTCGGGTTCGGCGACGCGGTCGGCGACATTGTTGACCCTCGGCGTGACGATGTGGGCCTGCTGCTCGACGCCGAGCGGCTGCCAAAGCGCGTGCGTCCCAGGAAGGTGCCCACCGCGCTATGAGACGGAACATTTGCGTCACCTTGGGCGAAAACGCCCGCGGTTTCGGCAACCTCCGTTTCGATGCGCAGGGCGCACGGGAGAGCGCCGCCTTCTCGTATGACGCCACCTGGCTTGCCGCCAGCGACGGCTTCGCAATCGACCCTGGCCTTCCCTTGGTGACAGGTCCGCAATTCCATCGCAGGGAGCATGGTGGCTCCGTCTTTCACGGCGCAATCGCGGACACCGAGCCCGACGGTTGGGCACGCCGCGTCATCCTGCGCGACCACGCCAAGCGGCGACAGGAAGCGAAACGCACTGGTGCGGATGTCGAGAACCGTCCCCTGAACGCCCTCGACTTCCTCCTGGCGGTTGACGACGTAAGCCGCGTGGGTGCGCTGCGCTTCCAGGACGAAGATGGCGTCTTCCAGCACGCGGCCGAGGCTGGGCGTCGCACCGTGCCGCCGCTGATCGAACTTGGCCACCTGCTGTCCGCGTCGCATGCGGTGGAGACGCATACCGAGACGGCCGAGGATCTGCGCTACCTCCGCGGCCGAGCGACCTCCCTGGGCGGATTGCGCCCGAAATGTACGGTGGTGGATGACGACGGGCGGCTGTCGATTGGCAAATTCCCGAGCGTTGGCGACGACCGCGCCGTCACCAAAGGAGGTCCTAGCGCTGCGGCTCGCGGTTGCCGCGGGGATCATTGCTGCCGACGCCACCCTGATTGAGAGCGAAGCCAGCCCGGTCGCCCTGATCCGGCGCTTCGATCGTGTCCTGTCCGGTGGCCGCCTCATGTATGTCTCCGCCGCGACCATGCTCGGCGTCGAAGTCGCGGAATCCGGCGAGCATGCCTATACCGAGATCGTCGATGCGCTGCGCATGCATGGTGCGGCGCCGCAGGCGGATACCGAGGAACTTTGGCGGCGCATCGCCTTCTCCATCCTCATCACCAACGTCGACGATCATTTGCGCAATCACGGCTTCCTGCATGTCGATCGCGGCCAGTGGCGGCTGGCGCCGGCATTCGATATTAATCCGTTTCCGGATCGCGTTCGGGAACTGAAGACATGGGTGTCTGAAGATACGGGTCCGGAGGCAACGATCGAGGCGCTGATGTCAGCGCTGCCGTATTTCCGGATTGCACCGCCACGTGCCCGGCAAATACTTGGTGAAGTGGAACAAGCAGTTTCCCGATGGCGCTATGTCGGGCGCGGCCTTGGCATGACGACACAGGAGCTCGATCAGTTCGCTGATGCTTTCGAGCATGAGGAGCGCGCGGCCGCACGGACAGCCAGCCAATGAGAGGCCAATCTACCGGTCGGACTTCCCACGCAACTCTCAGCGTCGCGGCGTCGGCCGGGATCGTGTCCACGGTGGACGGGCTGCAATCGAAATCGCAACAAGCCATCAGAGCGAGCCCAACATCGGCGCTGTCTAAGTAAATGTCATCGCGTCATTCAGATCGGTTGGTCGCTCAGGTGCGGTGGCCTGGCCTTGTAGATCGCCACAAGGCCGGTGAGCGTCTCGATGCCGAAGTCAGTGAACGCCATCACACTCGTTTCGCCCGGACCGTAGACCCAGATCAGGCCGTCCTCCTGGTCCATTTCTGCGGCCACGTCGCAAAGCCAGTCCTCATTCTCCCGGAGCATTTCCGCGACCCGGGTGATGGTGTGGACATGGTGGACCTTGTTCACCGGCGCCAAGGTCAGATCCTGACGAACATCAACGCCGCTAATCCTCGGCAGCAACAACCTCCGCCGGACCTTGAACCAGTTCAGCGCGACGCACACGACGGCGAGGCGTGGGCGCGCGCCCGTCCAGCAAGTCAGCGATCTCCTGGGCAACCTTATCTGACGTCATCATCAGCGCTTCGTCGATGTGGATGTACCGCTGGGTCACCCCGCGGGCCGCGTGCCCCAGAAGCGTCGCGATAGTCAATTCTGAAAATCCAAGTTCTGCCGCCACGCTGGCGAAAGTATGGCGCAACGTGTGCGGTGTTACATCCTCCAGCTTCGCCATGGCGCAAACGCGATCGAGCACGCGCACCACGCCAATGAAATGGCCGTCGCCCCAATCGGCTGGGAAGAAGTATGGCGATTTTCCAATCTGCGGCTGCACCAAAAGCACTTTGATCGCCGCATCGCCGATCACGCGAGTTTGCGCGCCGCTCTTGGTGTCGGGGAAACGAATGGAGCCTTCCTCGTCATCCAGCCAGGCTCTCTGAAGGCCCAATCCCTCCATGCGACGGAAGCCCGTCAGCAACAGAAAACGAATGGCGGCGATTCCCTTCGGATGCTCGCCATCCGCCTCGGCTTTGCGTAGCGCCTCACCGAGCTTGCCGATTTCGACCCTGCTGAGTCGGCGGATGCGCGCCGTGCTCGCCATCCGGCGAACGCCCCTGGCGGGGTTTGCGGCCATCTTCCCGAGGCGAACGGCGTGCTCGAAGATCGAATGCAGCGACGACATGGTCCTGGCGGCCACCCCTTCGCCGCCGGTCGTAACACCGCCCCGGCTACCGACGCGGGCCTTCGACGTCTTGCCGGCGGCGATGTCGGCCTGTGCGCCTTCGATGTCCCCGAGTTTGAGCGAGCCGATCTGCCGCTTGCCAAGCAGCGGCCTGACATGCGCGTCAATCCGGCTGCGGTCCATCCGCAGCGTGGACGGCCTGATAGGCCGCCTGCGCCGGCCGAGGATGCGCCCGGCTTCGGCCTCGGACAGATACCAGTCACAAATGTCGTCGACCGTCAGCTCCGCAGCCGCCTTGGCCTGGGCCTGCTCTTCAGGGTCGATACCCTTGGAGACCATCGCCGGTTTCTCAAAGGCGAGCGTGCGAGCTTCTTCGACCGTCATCAGGCCGTAGCGGCCGATGACGGTCCGCTTGTTGCGCCCGGTGGGCGTCCGGTACTGGACGACGAAGCTTTTCAAACCCGTCGGCATCACCTGCACGCCGAAGCCTCTGAGCTCGCGATCCCACGCAAAACTCTCCCGAACCTTGACCCCAACTTTGGAAGGTTTCGGAGCAGCGAGCGCGTCGACAACACGCTTTGTGAGCTTTTCCCCAGCCATATCAATTACCTGTGGGCGATTTGCTTAGAACATGACCCTTATACCCCCTTCCAGAGCGGAATCCAAGCATTTGGAGGAAAGTCGCGGGATATCTGGGGATATTGACGGCGGAGAGCGACCCCTCCATTAGATTGAAAACACAAGGTTAATCGTAGCCTGGCGGACCCCCGGATACCCTGGCGCATACCCCTGTAGCCCGTTTCCAAGGTTGGGGTCGAGGGTTCGAATCCCTTCGGCCGCTCCAGTCCGGTTCGCTCCAAACATTCTCCGCCGGATTTACGGCCCGCAAAAAGGCAAGGTTCCGGGCGGTTTTGCGGCTCAGGCTCTGGGTTGCGTTCCCGGAACGATCCGGAGATCAATGGCTTCACAATTTACAGATATTGCAAAGTTGGTGTTCCGTCTGCCTACCAAACGGCTCTGCGAACCGTTCCCTCGATACGGCCTCAAACTAAGCATCCCATTGCCAAAAGGGGCAGGTCCGGAGATGCCGAACAGTGCCGCCCTGAGACCAAGGCATTGCGTTGCGTGATCCGCTTAGTCGGGCCTTTGGAGGGGCATGCCTCTCCCGCTTCGCGGTGGGGTATTGTTCACTTTCGGGCCGCCAGGCAGGGACGCCAACCGATTCCGCGCGCCGCGCCGACGCGAAGCATCCAATATGCTGTTCGGCCGCAGTGTCGTTTCAGGGCAGCAGGCACCGCCCTGTCGGCCCCGGCCCGCAGTATCGCGGTTGAACTATGCAGGCGCTCGCTGCAGGTGGTGCGAGCTACCTCAAATCGGGCGCGCTTTCCATCGCCGCCTCTGTGATTACGGCTACGGCGAACAGCCGCCTAACCGATCGCGGTGCGCGCCGTGGCCGGACTGAGGGTGGCTACGTGCTCCTCTGAAATATCGCGATTGGTGTAGTCAGGGAGGAACCTCACGACGACGACGCTGACCAGCCCGCAGAGGACAAGATAGACGCCGACCGCATAGCCCGACCCGAACGTCGCCAGTAGCAGCGTAGCGATCAGCGGCGCCGGACCGCCGGCAACGATCGAGGCGAGCTGATAGCCGAGCGAGGCGCCGCTATAGCGCAGCCTCGGCGTGAAGCATTCCGCGATCAGCGCCGCCTGCGGGCCGTATACCATCGCGTGCGGCACCATCGAGAGCACGATGGCGATGAAGATGACCGTCGGATTAGCTGTGTTCAGCAGCGGGAAATAGACCGCGGCGTAGGCGGCCGTGGCCAGCGAGCCGATAAAATACATGCGCCGGCGCCCGATCCGGTCCGAGAGGGATCCGAATATCGGGATCAGCATCAGGTCCACCGCCGCCGCCACGACCACCGCGACTAGCAAGAAATTCCGCGAAGCGTGGAGCACGTTTATGCCGTACGTAAAGATAAAGGCGAAATAGACGTACGCCGGCGCCTGCTCGGCCATGCGGACCAGCGCTGTGAGCACGATCTCCTTCGGTTGGCGCTTTACTACTTCGAGCACCGGCACGCGCTCAATGCGGTTCTCCGCAGCAATTCGCTGGAAGGTAGGGGTCTCGACAATGCCGAGCCGAATCCAGAGCCCCACCGCAATCATGACGATGCTAAGGAAAAACGGCACGCGCCAGCCCCAGGCGAGGAACGCCTCGGTTGACATGGACGCGCTGAACGCAAGTACCGCGACGTTCGCCAGCAACAGGCCGCCGGGGCCGCCCAGCTGCGGAATCGACGCGATCAGCCCGCGATTGTGGTTGCCCTTCGCCCATTCCATCGCCAGCAGCACCGAGCCGCCCCACTCACCCCCTACTCCAACGCCCTGTATGAAGCGAAGGACGGTCAGGATCACACCGCCCCAGATGCCGATGCTCGCGTAGGTCGGCACGAAGCCTACGGCTAAGGTAGCCAAGCCGCTGATGAGCAGGGTGGCGATGAGCGTCGCCTTGCGGCCGATGCGGTCGCCGTAGTGGCCGAAGATCGCCGCGCCGATCGGGCGCGCAATGAAACCGACGGCGAAGGTGGCAAACGCTGCCAGCGTGCCAACCAGCGGATCCTCTTTCGGGAAGTACAGTTTGGCGAACACGAGAGCGGCGACCTGGCCGTACAGCAAGAAGTCGTACCATTCAATGGTCGTTCCCACCATGCTCGCGAGCGCTGCCCGCCGCAACTGCCGGTCATGGTCTTGCACGTAGTCCGCATCCGTCAGCTTGCCGAGGCCGCTCATCTGAACGTTCTCCCAGGTCATTGGCGTGCAGGTTATTGATTATTGGCTGGCAAATTATTTGGAATCCGACGGAATGGAAAGTGTACCCGGAAAAGCTGTCCGCACGGCGCCACCCATTTCCTGACGCGGGCTGCCCGGATGACCGGCACGCAGCAACCCACGGCTGGTTGAGGACTGAATGGGCATTAAGAGTTGGTCCGAAATCGATCATCTGGAATTGCGCAGTTTTCTCAGTATTAGCCGGATTGATGCCAGCTTGAGAAAAGCCAAACCGGTGCGGTTCCGATTTTCCCAGTCCTTGGCCAGTCGGCGACATCGGTTGAGCCAGGCGAAGGTTCGCTCGACCACCCACCTCAGCGGCAGCAACTCGAAGGCTTCAGCAGTGTCGGATCGTTTGACGATTTGCACGGAAAGCTGTGGCAGCAACTCCGCCAATGCGCTGCGGAACCGTGGCCCCTGGTAGCCCCCGTCAGCGAACACCACCCGCAGGAATGGGAAAAGTCCAAACAGTGTCGCCAGAACCAGCGCGCCGCCATCGCGATCCTGGATATGGGCCGGGTGGACCAGGGCATGCATCAACAAACCCTCTGTATCGACCAGGATGTGCCGCTTCTTACCACTGATTTTCTTCCCCGCATCATAGCCCTTGGGATCGATGCAGACCCCCCTTGTATCTTGTTATTGCCGGCGGAGACGAAGCCGGAGAGGCTATCGGTGGACGGGAGCCCGCAGCCCTCCAGGGTCAGTGAGCCCGAGAAAAAGCATGGCGCCCCGTCCACCGGTTCCAGCCGGAACCCGAACAGTCGCCTGGGCCGCACGTCGAGCCCGCATTCGCAAGGACGGGTCATGGAACAGCCTGCCACTTCGCCGAGCTTTGTCGGCATCGATGTCTCAAAGGATCGTCTCGATGTTCATGTTCGCCCATCAGCTCAGACCTCCACCGTGGCGCGCGACGGCAAAGGTCTCGAACAACTCACCAGCGAATTACGGGATCTGGCCCCGGCTCTGATCGTGCTCGAAGCCACGGGGGGATTTGAAATCACCGTGGCGGCGGCTTTGGCCAGCGCCGGCCTGCCACTCGCCGTGGTCAATCCGCGCCAGATCCGGGATTTCGCCCGCGCCACCGGGCGGCTCGCGAAACCGACGCGCTCGATGCTCAAATCATCGCCTTGTTCGCTGAACGCATTCGCCCCGAACCACGTCCGATCGCGGATGCCGACAGCCAGGCTCTGGCTGAATTGATAGCCCGCCGCCGTCAGGTCGTGGAAATGATCGGCATGGAGACCAACCGGTTGCGGCAGGCGTGCAATCTCCGCGTCCAGCGCACGATCAAGGCGACGTTGAAGACCCTCGAAGTCCAACTTGCCGAACTGGACCGCGAAATCGACGACTCCGTGCGCGGTTCGCCGATCTGGCGCGCCGCCGATGATCTCCTGACATCGGTACCAGGCGTCGGAGACGTCACCTCGCGCACTCTGATCGCTGATCTGCCTGAGCTCGGCCAACTCGATCGGCGCCGTATCGCTGCGCTTGTTGGTGTCGCCCCGGTCAATCGTGATTCCGGACAGATGCGCGGCAGGCGAACCATCGCCGGCGGCCGCACCGAGGTTCGAAACGCCTTATACATGGCAACTCTATCCGCCACCCGTTGGAACCCGGTCATCCGCCAGCACTGCAAAAGTCTGGTCGAACGGGGACGCCCAAGGAAAGTCGCGCTGGTCGCATGCATGCGACGCCTCCTCGGCATCCTCAACGCAATTATCCGGACCAAGACACCATGGCAAAACGCATGAACGATGGCGTCGAGCTGATCAAAACCCCGGCTGGCAACGGCCGCGGCGGGTCAAGGCCGAAGCCGCCGCAGGCGGTGGTGCGCAGCGCCAGCCTCGAGGCGCCGCGGCCGTTGCCGGATCATGACAAAGCGAAACGATGCTTGACAGCCAAGACAGTCGCTTTTTCGGCGCTCTTGACGCTTTGGCTGTCGATCACACAGGCCGTCGGACTTGCCTCCCGATCAACCTGCTCGCGACATTTCTGGTAGAGCGCGTAATGGATTTTCCCCAATGTCCCATCGTAATCCCAGCGTTGCAGATAGCCGTGCAGGGTGCTTCTCGCGGGTAGATCGCTCGGCACGTACCGCCACTGACAACCGGTGCTGAGGACATACATGATGCCGTCGAGAACTTCGCGCTCCTCGACTTTTCGCTTAACCGCTGTGGCCGCTCCACATTGTTCCCAGTCGCGGTGCCATGATTTGCTTACGTCATGATGATGGACACGCACCCCTCCGCGCCAATGAACGAAGTGGCGATGGAGTTCCGATACGAGCACTCGTATGAGTGCTCCGCGACCACGTATCGAGGTGATCACCGGGGCTGAGCGGCGGCGGCGCTGGTCGTGGGACCAGAAGCGGGCGATCGTCGAGGAGAGTCTGTCACCGCATGCATCCGCGGCGGGCATCGCGCGCAAGCATGGGATTGGCACCGGCCAGCTCTATACATGGCGGTGCCAGCTGCTGAGACGTCAGCTTGCCGAAGCACCGCGCTTCGCGCGTGTTGAGATCGCGGCGGAACCGCCTCGCCTGGCCGGCCCGATGATCGCCCCGCTCGTCGCACCTGCGGGCGTGATCGAGATCTCGCTGGCGGATGGAACATTGGTGCGGGTCAGCGCGGACGTTGACGAACCGGCGCTGCGCCGCGTGCTCGGGGTGCTCCGCGGGTGATCGCGCCGCCGCCGGGTGTGCGCGTCTGGCTTGCCTGTGGTCGTACCGATATGCGAAAGGGGCTGGATGGTTTGGCGATGCTGGCGCAGCAGGTGCTTCACGAAAATCCATTCGACGGCGCATTGTTTGCCTTCCGCGGCCGTCGCGGCGGACTGGTCAAGCTGCTTTGGTACGACGGCCAAGGCCTGTGTTTGTTTGTCAAACGGTTGGACCGCGGTCACTTCGTCTGGCCGGTGACCGAGACCGGCCGAGTGTCGCTGACACCGGCGCGCCTGTCGATGTTGCTTGAAGGCATCGACTGGCGCATGCCCAAACGGGTACGTCTTCCGGAACTGGCGGGTTGATCACTAAATTCATTACGAGGAATTTATTTGATGCGATTCGACGCGCAGATTTAAGCAGTTGTGCATGTTCATCGCGCCTTCCTTGGCGGAGATCGAACGACTCGGGTTGCTGATCTCTGGTCTGCAGCGCAACAGCTTTGGCCGCCGTTCGGAGAAGCTCGACGACCCCCAACAGTCTGTCGCCGAACCACAAGCCGGGCTCGACGCTGCGGCGGGACCATCAGCGCCAGAGCCAAAGACCGCCCCTGCGTCGCCGCGCAGCGAACCGGCGAAACGTAATCGCGGGGCGCTGCCGGCGCACTTGCCGCGGATCGAAGTCATCGTCGACGTCGATGACAAAGCCTGTCCTGGCTGTAGCGGCACGACCCATGTCATCGGCGAAGACGTCGCGGAGATGCTGGACTACACACCAGCCCAGTTCAGGGTGAAGGTCATCCGCCGGCCGCGACGCGGCTGCCGGACCTGCGAGGGTCCCGTCGTTCAGGCACCGGCGCCGGACCGGCCGATCGATGGCGGTAACCCCACCGAGGCGCTGCTGGCGCACATTTTGGTCAGCAAATACGCCGACTCGCTTCCGCTGTATCGCCAGGCCCGGCAAACCACTCGATCATATATGCGGCCATTGCTTCTCCCCTGGTTGAAAACGAGCCCCCACGACGTCTGCCGACACCTGTATTGGCGCTCAACGGGCGCAACTTCCTATTGGGCGTCCGTCGCGGCCGCCCGCCGGGGCACATGTCCACAGCTGGTGCTCAGAGCACGAGTGCTATGCTGGTAGCTCCCGTCGGGTCGGCCCGTCCGGCCAGCCTAGTTTGCAAACTGCCGGCCGCATTGTGGCGATACAGGCGCTATGCGGTCGACAACCGCCCCTGGTGCGGGCCGGGTTATCCCGCCGCTGCTTATATCTACAGCGAGGACCGCAAGGGCGTTCACCCGGCGGAACATCTGAAAGGCTACAGCGGCTTGCTGCAGGTCGACGGATACGCCGGGTTCGCTGACCTGGTCGACAACCCTGCCGGCGAGCCGCCTCAACTCGCGTTCTGCGTGGCCCATGCGCGTCGGAAATTTTACGATGTCTTCGTCGCGACGAAATCGCCGATCGCCGAAGAAGCTTTGCAAAGGATCGCCGCCCTCTACCTGATTGAGAGCGACGTTCGCGGCAAGCCCGCGACAGAACGTCAGCGGGTGCGCGACCGCGAAAGCAGACCCTTGGTGGAAGCCATGTATGTCTGGCTCAAGGAGCAACTCGGGCGGATCCCCGGCGGCTCCGGCCTGGCCCAGGCGATCCGTTACGCGTTGAACCACTGGCGCGGACTGACCCTCTTTCTCGATGATGGCCGCCTGGAGCTCGACAGCAACACTGTTGAACGCAGCATCAGACCCATAACGATAACAAGGAAGAATGCGCTCTTCGCCGGTAACAACCAAGGCGGAGAGAACTGGGCATGCCTGGCGTCGCTCATCGAGACGGCACTATGCCGGGCCCGGCATAGGCAGGTTTATGCCGCGCGCCGAACTATGCCGAACGCGCTCGTTTTCCCCAGAAATGGCCATGACCTGGATATGATCGGCTCGGCATAGTTTGTCCTGTGCCTCCGCTTTCAACAGCGGAGAACGGGAAGATGGAATGCGAAGAGTATTTGCGCAGGAGCCGGCTGTTCCGGCGTCTCAGGAGCGGGCCGCATGGTCAGCTTGTCGAGCGCTACGCGGCACGTCTCGTGAGAGACGGCCTCGTTCATCATGGCGCTTGGCGATGTTTCAATGTGGTCGGCGGACTCCTGAGTTGGATTGCAAGCCGTCGCGGCGCGCTGGCCGATCTCGATGAGTGCTCGGTCGAACAGTACCTCCGGTATCGGGCTCGGAACCTGTCCATCCAGCCTGGCGACCGATCCGCGCTGAAGCGATGGCTGTCGGGTACTGCGCGAGGAGGGCGCGATCGCGCCGGCGGTGCTGCCGCCTCTCACCTCACACGATCGGATCTTCAACGAGTTCGATGCCTATCTGCGGACAGAGCGCGGCTTGGCCCCGAAGTCCATCGTTCGTCATCTCCCGGTTATCCGCAGGTTCCTGCACGAGGCGTGCCCCGCCGGTGACGACGACCTCGGCAAGATCCATCAGGAGGAGGTGATCCGCTACATCGAGCGCCACGCCCGGGATTGGAGCCCGAGAACAGGGAAGGCGATGTGCTGGTCGCTGCGAGCCTTCCTCCGTTACCTCCACCATCAGGGGCTGCACCCGCGCGCGTTGGCCGATTGCGTGCCGTCGATGCGACGATGGAAGCTCTCGAGCCTGCCGACTTTTCTGCCCGCCGCCCAGGTACAGAGGGCACTCGATGGTTGCGATCGGGCAACCCCTATGGGGCGGCGGGACTACGCCATTCTGATGATGCTGGCCAAGCTCGGGCTGCGGGCCGACGAGGTCGCGACGCTCACCCTCGATGATATCGACTGGCGTGCCAGCGAGATGCTCGTTCGTGCCAAGGGCCGACAGCGCGCACGGATGCCGGTCCCGGCGGACGTTGGCACGGCCATCGTTGCATATCTGGGCAATGGCCGCCCAAAGTCGTCGTGTCGGCGGTTGTTTATCCGCACGCTTGCGCCGCATGTCGGATTTGCTTCTGGGTGTGCGATCACGATGATTGCCAAGGCCGCTCTTGATCGCGTCGGCATCGAGGGTTGCGCACACCGCGGCGCCCATATCTTCCGGCACAGCCTTGCCACTGAGCTTCTCCGTTCCGGCGCAACCTTGACGGAGATCGGTCAGCTGCTGCGGCACGAGAGCCACGACATCACCCGGATATACCCGAAGGTCGACATCGAGGCGCTGCGGACATTGAGCCTGCCCTGGCCGGGAGGCGCGCAATGACCGAGCTGCGCTCCGCACTCGAGAAGTATCTGAGCATGCGCAAGGGCTCGGATACAAGTACCGAGCACCAGACCCGGCGGCTCCGCGACTTCGTCGCCTTCATGGAGAAGCGCAAGGCCGAGACCATCACGACGAAGCTCGCGATGGAATGGGCGATGCTGCCGCCTGATCGCCACGCGTCCTGGGCGTTGCGGCTGACCGACCTGCGCGGGTTCGCGCGCCATGTCTCCATCTTCGATCCGAGAACGGAGGTACCACCAGTCGGCGTCCTGCCCGGATGGAAGCGTGCTAAGCCGCATGTCTACAGCGACACGCAGATCGATGCTCTGCTGGCGGCGGCGCTGGCCCTGCCACCAGAGAACGGGCTGCGGCGATGGACCTACCACACACTATTCGGACTGATCGCGGTGACCGGCATGCGTCTGTCCGAGGCGATGGGGCTCGAGCGCAACGACGTCGACCTCGACACGGGCGTGCTGACGGTCCGGCTGACCAAGTTCGGCAAATCGCGGCTCGTGCCATTGCATCCGACGACCAACACCGCGCTGCGCAGCTACGCCAACCGGCGCGATACGCATCTCGGGCCGCGCTGCGGCTCGACCTTCTTCGTTGCCGAGCAGGGCGGCCGCCTGTTGCACCAGTACGTCCATCGCGTCTTCTGGCGCCTGTCTAGAGAGATCGGGCTGCGGCGCCCCGGCGACCGTACCGGGCCACGCGTGCACGACTTCCGGCACCGCTTCGCCATCCGGACGCTGCTCGATTGGCATCGCGAAGGAAAGAACGTCGAGCAGCAACTTCCGGCGCTCTCCACCTACCTCGGCCACGCCTGTGTACGCGACACCTATTGGTATCTCTCGGCCTGCCCGGAGTTGATGGAAGAAGCGGCGCGGCGTCTCGATCGGCGATGGGAGACGACGCCATGAAGCCCGCCTGCAATGTCGCCACGTTGATCGAGCGCTACTTCACCGAGCGGCTCATGCGCCAGCGCAACGTCAGCCCCAACACGATCGCATCCTACAGGGATACGTTCCGGCTGCTGTTCACGTTCGCACAGACGCGGCTCCGTAAGTCCCCTTCGGATCTGGCACTCGCCGAGTTGGATGCACCGTTCATCGGTGCATTCCTGATCGATCTTGAAACTAAGCGCGGTGCCAGCGCCAAGACTCGCAACCTGCGCCTGACCGCCATCCGTTCCTTCTTCCGGTTCGTGTCGCTCGAGGAGCCAGCGCACAGCGCGTTGATCCAGCGCGTGCTCGCCATACCGAGCAAGCGCCACGACAAGCGACAGGTGCACTTCCTGACGCGCCCCGAGATCGAGGCAATCCTCGCCGCGCCCGATCGGACGACGTGGCTCGGCCGCCGCGATCACTGCTTGCTACTGGTCGCGGTCCAGACTGGCCTGCGCCTCTCCGAGTTGATCAGCCTCGACCGGGACGCCGTCCACCTTGGCGCTGGCGCACATGTGCAATGTGTCGGCAAGGGGCGGAAGGAACGGACCACGCCGCTGACCACGTTCGCTCGGCGTGCGCTCCAGGCATGGCTCAAGGAGCCGGTACGGAAGGGAGGAACTGCTTTGTTCCCCAACGTGCACGGTGGACGACTCAGCGCCGACAGCGTCCAGTCGCTACTGGGAAAGCATGTGCAGGTCGCCGGCGAGAGCTGTCCGTCGTTGAAGTCGAAGCGGGTGTCGCCGCACGTGCTGAGGCACAGCGCGGCAATGGAATTGCTGCAGGCGGGCGTCGACTGCTCCGTGATCGCGTTGTGGCTCGGTCATGAATCGATCGAGACGACGCAGACCTACCTGCACGCGCATCTCGCACTCAAGGAGGCAGCATTGGCCAAGCTCAAGTCATACCAGGGCGGCAACCGAACCCGCTTCCGCCCGAACGACCGACTACTTGCCTTCCTAGAGGCACTCTGAGCGACCAAACTATGCCGAATGATACGGAGCCATCGGCCACGCGACAGCCGACAGCACCTCGACAAGCATGCGTCGTTCCGGAACCGTTCGGCATAGTTCGGCACGCGGCATAAACCTGCCTATGCCGGGCCCGGCATAGTGCCGTCTCGGTCAGGGAATAGACGGCGGCTGCCCGCTCGCCCCCGGCGTCCGATCCAGCGAACAGCCAGTTTTTTCGTCCCAACGGGATCGGCCGCATAGCTCGTTCGGCGGCGTTGTTGTCGAGGCAGACGCGTCCGTCGCGCAACACCAGGCTCAGCGCATCCCAGCGCGACAGGGCATAACGGATAGCACCGGCCAGGTCGCTTTTGCCCGAGACGCGCGGCAGGGTTCGCTCCATCCAACCTCGCAGATCGGCAAACAACGGCGCGCTTTGTTGAGCGCGAACCGCCAACCTCGCGTCAGCCGTGCTGCCGCGGATCCTTGCCTCGATCGCATAAAGCCCTGCGATCCGTTGCAGCGCTTCGTTCGCCAGCGGCGACTTGTCGGACTTATAGACATCGACGAATTTCCGCCGCGCATGAGCCATACACGCCGCCTCGGTCACACCGCGATCGTAAAGGCGGGCATACCCCTGGTAGCCGTCCGCCTGCAAAATGCCGTGGAACCGTTCGAGATGCTCGCGCGGATGCTCGCCTTTTCGGTCGGGACTGTAACAATATAGCACCGCCGGCGGCGCCTGTCCCGCGAACGGGCGTTCATCGCGGACATAGCACCTGCCGGCCGGTGCTGGTTTTGCCAAGGCCGGGTTCCAGCACCGGTACCGTGGTGTCGTCGGCGTGCACCCGTTCGGCCGCCATCACATGCGCGCCGACGGCATCGACCAGCGGACGGACCAGCCGAGCGGTCTGGCCCACCCAGTCGGCGAGAGTGGATCGATCGAGCTCGACGCCGGCGCGCGCTCGTAAATCTCCGCCTGACGATACAGCGGGCAATGATCGGCATATTTCGCCACCAGCACATGCGCCAGCAAAGCCGGCGTGGCCAGGCCACGGTGAATGGGCAGACTGGGTGCCGGTGCTTGCGCGATGCTGTCGCAACCCCGGCACGACAGCTTCGAACGCACGTGGCGAATGACGCGGAACACCGCCGGCACGTAGTCCAGCACTTCGGTGACGTCTTCGCCCAGCCGGCGCAACGCCCCACCGCATTTCGGACAGGCGCAGGGTGCGGCGTGTTGCACGGTCGGGCGCGGCAGGTTTTCGGGAAGCGGCCGGCGCACCGGCCTGCGCCGCGCAGTGTCCGCTGATTCGGGCGCGGTGGGTTGTTGAGCATCCGCCGATGCGGTTTCGGCGATCTGCTCCTCAAGATCGCCCAAGATCAGTTCCAACTGCTCGATTGCCGTGCGCAGCTTCTCCGACGAGGTACCGAACCGTTCGCGTAACAGCTTCGCCAGCCGCAGTTTCAGTTGTTCGTTGCGCAGCACCTGTTCTCGCAGTCCGGCGCGCGCGGCTTGCAATTCAGCAGCATGCTCGGTCTCGCATTGCAGTAACAAAGCACGCAATGCAGCGATGTCGAGCGGTATTGCTGCTGGGGCGAGCGGTGCGGGCATGGCCGAATCTTCCAATACCGATTCGCGTCGCGCCAAGCCTTTTCCTCGCCTGGGTGGATGTTTTCTTCAATTCGCCAATTCCGGACGCCAAGTGCGCGCCGGCATGCGCCAGTCGATGCCTTCCAGCAGCATTGACAGTTGTGCCGGCGTCAGCGACACCGCTCCTTCTTTTGCCTGCGGCCAGATGAAGCGGCCTTTGGCAAAGAGGCATAGTCCCTGGCCGTCCCAGCATAGGACCTTGATCAGATGGCCGCGTCTGCCCCGGAAAACGAAAAACTGGCCATTGAAAGGATCATGCCCGAGACGCTGTTGCACCTGTGATGCCAGACCGTCGAAGCCGCGCCGCATATCGGTGCGCCCGCAGGCCAGCCAGACGCGCACATTGGACGGCAAGGCGATCATCCGCGCAGCGCGGTCACGACACGGCGCAACGCGGTCAGATTGACGCCGCTGCCGACGCGTACGCGGCTGCCATCAGGCAAGACGATCTCGATTGTCTCGCTCGCGAGATGGTTATTGGCCGGTGGCGCGGTGGCCGACGCCGGCGATGGCGGGTCGGTCAGGCACACCGGCACGAAGTGCGGCACCTGCGCCGCCGCCAGATGCCCGTCCCGCACCTGACGGCGCCACGCGCGCAACAGGCTCGGATAGACATCATGCCGCGCCGCCACGACCCCGACCATCGCACCGGGCTCATGCGTCTCGGCGACGATGCGCAACTCCTCCACGCTCCAGAGGCGGCGGCCTTCTCGCCCGTTGATGGTCTCGATCGTGCGGTCCGGCTCTTGATCGAGTGCGGATCGTCCTTCTTCGCGAGCATGGTGCTTTCCGCGTCCAGTACCGAAGCCGGCCGCCTCTACCTCCTTGCGGACGGACGCAGGGTCGATCCGATGCAGCGACTGGGCGTCACTTGTGCCCGCACCTGCGGCGGCGGCGTGGTCGACGATGACGTATCACCCACCGGGCTTCAGCCGCTCGTAGACGGCTCGATTGAAGTCGGCCGCAGTCGCGCCCTTGGCCCCGATCAGCTTGGTGTAGAGATCGTGGTAAAACAGGTGCAGCCATGGGACATCCGCGGGTTGCGTGACCTCCGGCATCGCGACGAGGCCCGCCGACACGGCTTCGACGTTTTCTCGGTCCGGCTCCTTCGAGAGTGTCTGCATGCGGCCGAACTGATCTTCCATTACAGCGGCGATTTCGGTCGGCACGAAGCTGTAGACCCGTCCTTCGGGTCCCACGAGGTCGGAGAAGAGGCGCGTCCAGTCGCCGTTGCCTGGGTAAACGTCGATGACGACGGAACCCGCAACTACTCGTGCGAACCGGATCAACTCGGATAGCTTAGATTGGTCATTCTCCTTTTTAGTCGGGCATTCGACGAACGCGCGGCGTGCAAGGGGGCGATGCACGGCTGATCCACCGTCTCCCCCCGACCCGACGGCCGCAGATAGCCAGCGCTACGCCGCCAGCTCTTTCGGGTCGCGCCGCGATGAAGCCTCAGCGGCTTTCGCCGCCATCGTCGCGTGAGCCCACCAGACGAGCTCATCCAAAGATGACTTCGTCTTGCCCAGCAGGTGAGCCTCGATGTCTTCGATAGGCTTGTTTGCACCCATCGGCGAGGTCGACATGAAATCGCCGCCGCCAATGTTGACGGTGTTTGCGGTCGAAACCATTTGCAAGGCACTCGTGATTTGGCGTAGATGCTCAATCGCCCGCGCCGCTCCGGCTCCGCCGTAACCAATGACAGTGAACGGCTTACGTACCCACTCCTTATAGGCTTGGTCGAGCGCATTCTTCAGCACACCCGTGATCGAGCTGTTGTATTCGGCCACCACGAAAACAAAGCCGTCGTATCGGGCGAGCGTTTTCTGCCAGCGCAAAGCCTCGGGGTTCTCGCTGGGCGTCGATATAGGCGGCCCCTTCTCATCGAAGAAGGGCATCGGATGGTCGCGAAGGTCGAGAAGTTCCGCCTCGATGTCGTCACGGGCCTGGGTCTGTTTCAGCATCCAGCCAGCGGCTTTGTCGGCGTACCGACCGGGCCGGGTCGAGCCAATCACTATGGCGATACGTGGTTTCGATGTCATGATAACCTCATATCATTTTCGCCAAGTTGCTTCAGCATTACGGAAGGCAAGTTGTAGCAATTAAAGGAGATGATCTTCCCACCCTCAAGGTGATAAACATCGCAAACTGGGAAATCTATTTTCTTGCCCGTTGG
Organism: uncultured Alphaproteobacteria bacterium; assembly: GCA_963758415.1. GTDB lineage: Bacteria > Pseudomonadota > Alphaproteobacteria > Acetobacterales > Acetobacteraceae > Rhodopila. Next base: position 716,344 of record CAVWVL010000007.1, read on the forward strand.
AGCTAGAGTTCCAGAAGGAAGGGCCAGATCACCTTTATGCGTTCCCCGAATTGCGGTTTCGACAACGACAACGTTCTCCGCTACGTAGATACTAAGTAACTCACGGTGGACGTCGGGGAATGCACTTGCCAAGCTGGCAATGGAGTCACCAATGGCCTTCCCGCGGAACTTCGTGCCGGAAGCCATATCCAGCATGTATCCTTCGTCAGAGAACATTGAGACAAATTTCTGCGTATCTAATCCTTGCCCCTCTGCATAGGTGTAGAGTTTTCTAATGAAATTTTCATGATCAAGCATAATCGATCCTTTCTGGGCTTTTACAGCCATTTGGTGCTTCGACAAAGCGTTTTGCCGCTGTTCAACGAGTTAGCTGACTTTACGAATCGTTTCGTGTGGCATCGGTTTCGATGGGTTATGTGCCTGGGCTCGCGTCCATCTCGGAGGCCCGCGCCAGTGCTTGCGTGTCGATATACTCCCGGATGTTCGCCACTTTGCCATTTCGAACGGTAATGGCGAAGATCCAATCGTCGTCGAACGTCTTATTCGTGGCTTTGATTTTTCCCTTAGCGACGCCGACGACCAGAACCCGATCTCCCTGCGCTACGTATTCGGAGGGCTCTGTTGAAGTTTCAACCGTTTCGGAAGCCTTCTGAAGAAAAGCCGTCAATCCCGCGTGCCCGCGATGCGGTCCGGCCAGTGGCCAGTCCTTTCCCGGAATGATCCACTCAATATCTTCGGCAGACAACGCCAGCAGCCCTTGCTTATCGCCGCGGCCCATTGCTGCAAAAAAATCCTTCACGGTCTGGACGTTCTTTTCGATGCTCATTGAAATCACTCCTTTTCCCTTATGTCGGTTCGTGTCCGATCTGCTCCATTGCTTCACTGTTAGCGCCCGGCCGGGCGTGGCGCATCAGACTTGCGCCAGGCCGCCGTCGACGGCGACCTCGCTGGCGGTCATGAAGCTGCTGTCCGACGACGCGAGAAAGGCGGCCGCGGCCGCGATCTCTACCGGATCGGCCATGCGCTGGAGCGGAGTCATCGCGCCGTAGGCCTTCTGGCCCTCCTCGCCTAGCGCTGCCTTCGCGAGTTCGGTCGCAGTCGGCCCGGGCGACAGCACGTTTACCCGGATGCCGGTGCCCTTAAGGTCCTCCGCCCAGGTCCGCGCGAGGTTGCGCACTGCCGCCTTGCTCGCGCTGTAGGCGCTGAATGCCGGGGCGCCCGTGGTGCCGGCGCTCGATCCGGTCAGAATTATCGAGCCGCCCTGGCCCATCAGCGGCAGCGCCTTCTGGACCGTGAAGATCGTACCTTTCACATTGGTGTCGAAGGTCTCGTCAATGTGCTTGGCGGTGATCTCGCCGAGCTTGAGCTGGCTTCCCACCCCGGCATTGGCGAAGACGATGTCGAGGGTTCCGCGCTCGGCCTTCACCGCCGCGTAGAGTCGGTCGAGGTCGGCCTCATCCGAGACCGAGCCCTTCACTGCGCGGGCATTGGGCCCGAGCTCGGCCACGGCGGCGTCGAGCGCTTCCTGCCGGCGGCCGAAGATGAAGACGAAGGCGCCGTCCTCGATGAAGCGCTTTGCCGCGGCGAGGCCGATGCCGGTGGCGCCACCGGTGATCACGGCGGTCTTTCCATCCAGTCTGGTCATGACATGTCCTTCAAGCTTTGCCAAAATTTTTCACCTTGCGGATGTTTTGAATGGCCGGTTCTGCCGTCGCCTCCGCCATTTCCAGCGCCATTAGGTAGCGCTTCGAATAGTAGTTCTCTGCGCCTTCGACCCGGATCATCACGCTCTCCGCTGGAGCCATGACTATAGGCCTCCCATGATCGAGCCTCTTGATTTTTGTCTACGGCAACGATGATTTATACGAGCGCTGCCTTATCGCAGAACCGCTTCGAAACTTATGGCAACGGTTTTCAGAAGCTCGAGCGACTGCCGCATTCGGCGATCGGACTCCCCCCGATTGCGTCGTGACTTCGCATTTATCTCGCAGGCCGACTGGACAAGCGCGACTCCCTCTTGCCCAGTGGAAGTCGCATTTTTCACCAGCGCATGACGAATGCGGTCTCGGAAGATCAGCGCGGCTTGACCGTGTGCCTCAAGTTCGGACGACGGCGGGCTTGGACCGTCGAGTTTTAGTTACCGCTGTGTGGCATGACATCCTCACTTGGCTGGGAGCGGCGCGAGAAAAGGTCTTCTCTCAACCCAGGGCGTCTGGATTATTGTATCTTACCCTGTAATCTCGCCGTCGATAGGCTCCGCCCGCTTCTGCGGGCGCCCTTCCGTGCATCGGTTCGCGGACTCCTCGCTACTGTAGCGTAGGCGCTTCCACGACTGACAATCACTCCGTCAGAAATAGATCGTTGTTGTGGCCTTTCCCAGGCGGAACGCCCATCTTCGTCCGGTCGATGGGATTTAGCGAGGCTCGTCCGAAGACACACATGGCTTCCCCCCGCTTAAGCAGAAAAGGCCATAATATGCCGCATAGAGCCAACAACAATCCGGCTGTTAGACTGCCGCCACCGGCGGGTGAGCCTGACGCGCACGGACAGGCGGCCCTCATCTTGGCCGAAGCCATGCTGCATGCGCTCGTCGACATGAAGACGATGACCACCCAACAGGCGCTCGACATCGTCTCCTCCGCGGAGGAGATCAAGACAGAGGTGGCAGCACTGTCCGGCGAGTCCGAAACCCGGAAGCACGAGTCGCTCGAGCTCCTGAAGCGCATCGGGATCAGCATCGAAAGGGATGCCGGAGATCCACCTATTCCATAAAATACATGCTGGCTAGACCACGATCAATCGGTTCGGCAGCCGACAGCCTACCAATGAGCTCTGACAGGGAGCGCGATCATGCCGACCGACGAAGATGCCGGATACTATTTGAGCCGGAACAGAGCCTCGGTAGCGATGTCGGACGCGGGCAAGGAAGCGGGCGTTCGGCGCCGAAGTGCGGACCGCCTGCTGACTAAGAGCCGGACCTGAAACGATATCGCAATGAACGGCTCTGCGGGAGCCGAATCGCTGATCTGCGCATTTCGCGGTTGATCGGCCCCGACCGCCACGATTCGTTGGCTCTGCAACAAGACAAGCGGATCGACATGGCCTGGAACGAGACCGATCGGGAAAAATATGCGGTGATCCGTGAGCGCTATGCAAGCGACCTTTCGGACGAGGAGTTCGCCTTGATACAGCCCCTGCTGCCCGACCCCAAGCCGCTCGGACGCAAGCCAACCGACGCCCGCAGCATACTTAATGCATTGTTTTATATGATCCGGTGCGGCTGTCCCTGGCGGTATTTGCCGAAGGACTTCCCGCCTTTCAGGATCGTGACGCCCTGCCGGCGTTATTGAAAGCGGTGAGCCAGAGAAGTCCCTGGATTGAACTGGCTTTCGGCGATGGTGGCTATTCGGGTGACGAAACCCAACGTGCCGCCTTCGAGGCAAGCCGCATCCAAGTCAGCGTGGTCAAGCGCTCGGACCGGACCGTCAAAGGCTTCGTCGTGCTGCCCAAACGCTGGACGGTCGAACGCACACGGGTTGGCTGAACCGCACGCGCCGTCTCCCCAAGGACTTCGAGGCGATGATTGAATCATCCCGCGCCTGGGTCATGCTGGCACTTGGCTTCCTGCTGCTCAGGCGTCTTGGACGGGGTTATAAAAGCGCAGGATGATTTCGGGTCAGGCTCTAACCGACAGTCCGGCTGCCAGCATTTCTCTAGGCCATACCTCGCCCAGCTTCGCGTGGTCGCAGTCGGCGGTGCAGGTAGTTATCATCGAAGCCGGCGATCCGCGCGAGTAGGCTTATGTCGGCGATGATGAGCGTGGTGACTCCAACGTCGAGAGCGCCAAGTGCCCGTAGCTTGCGCACCAACCGATTGACATGGACAGGGGTCATGCCGACGGCATCCGCAAGAACGATCTGCGTGAACGGCATGACGAAAGTTTCTTCGTCTGCAATCCCGATGTTGCGCATCCGGAAGCATAGCTCACAGAGCAGATGGGCGATCCGCTCGAGGCTTGTGCGCCGCCCCATGCTGACGATCGTCGCGCGCAACATGCCTGCGTCGACCAGCTGCGTCCACCAGAAGGCTTTTGCCAGGTTGGGACGCACCTCGACCAGCGCCTCCATCTGCTGGCGCGGGATCGTCGCGACCGTCGCCTCGGTTAAAGTCGCAATGCTATGGTCCATCTCGGCGAGCACGGCGACATGCATGTCGCAGAAGTCGCCCGGCATCATGAACGATATGATCTGGCGGCTTCCTCCAGGCAGCAGCTTGTAGCGGAATGCCCAGCCCGCCAGAATGACGAACACAGGGCCGGGTTCATCGCCCTCGAGTATGAGATCGTAGTTGGGCGGAAACGTGTGGGGATGGCGACAAGCGTCCCTGAGCAAGACTTCGTCCGCCGCCGACATCGGCGCATATCCACGCAGTTTCTCGACGAAGGCGTTCGCCAACAGGTCTACTCATAAGCTTCGAGGCCGAGGCAAACCAGGGACGTTGACCTCAGGGAGCTACATCCTGCGCGCCGGGATAGTCATCCGGTATCGCGAAATCCCCATTTTTTCGCGAGACTCGCGAAGTGGCAGCTATCAGCGAAGAGCAGCCTGGAATTCGCCAGGCGTCACGCCCATCGTTCGCCTGAAGGTGGCGACAAAATGCGCAGGAGTTCCGAAGCCAACGTCCTCTGCTACCTCGGCAACGGACTTGTGCGGTGTCTTCAGGAGCGCAAGAGCGCGCTCCAGCCTGCGGAGCACGACGTGCCGATGCGGCGTCACTCCTGTCTGCTGGCGGAACGCCCGGATGAAGTGGTTGACGCTCAGACGCGCGGCGCTTGCCAGCTGTTCCAGAGTTGGCGGGGCCATCGAATCTTCCAACGAAGCTTGGATCAGCTCATCGACACGATTGCGAGCCGCACGGGCAAGGCCGCCACTTGCGCGCGCGCAAGATCGTTGGTTGCTACGATCTAGCAGTCCGTTTGCAATACGATGGATGCCAGTTTCGAGGAGCAGTGAATCGTCCGGTCCCCCCCGAGTAGCCGCGACAAGCAGCTGGAGCGCTGCAGCCCGTAGTTCGCTGTCATGCGAGTTGAACAATGCCAAACAGGCAAATCGGCCATCAACGGCAGTCTCCAGAAACGTCTCGCGGAGAAAGATCGCCAAGATGTCAGCCTCGCCTTGGACAGCCACCTTGACGCGTTCGTCGGCGGGTAGCACCGAGACGCTGCCGACCTTGGGGATGGCCTGCAATGCGGCACTTCCGATGTGATGGCGAGCGTGATGTCCGTCCTGCAGGTTGATTGCGACGCGAACGGTGCCGGACGCACCAATATCAATTTCGGCGTCGCTGTGACGCCATCGCGCGACCACCACGCTAGGCGATAGATCTTCGCCCAGCGAATGCATAAACATCGGCACCCCGAGTACAGAGATCGTTTCGGCGAATGATTCCATCTACTGTCCAATGCGCGTCTGCAATGCTGCGCTTTGAGTGGTCGCGGTATTATGCATTGCGAGCCCATTGCTCGCAAATGAAAAGGGTTTTCGCGATACCGCGGCGCTCGAATTCGGTCTCACGCGCACTGCGTCGCGCTACACATCCGGGATCAAGGAGCATCTCACACTCCTCAAACCAAAAAACTTCCGTCGACGGTCGATATCGCCGTCGGCAACGGACGTTATCATACAGGAGAGTTAGATGTTCGCCGCCGGTGTTGCCGTAAAGAGCGACGAGGCGAGTAGGAAGGGCGGAGGGCGGATCATCTTGACGCCGTCGCTCGGATGGCTGACGCAGAGCACACCGTCAGGTCTCTTACGGTGATGCTTCTGTAAGTTGGACTCTCGCCCTGAGCGGGTAGAATGCTGGCGGGGTTATGAGAGGTGGCAGGGCAAATTCGGACAGTCCGATAAGTGGAAAATCTGCCTGACAGCGGCGAGAGTGCCGCGGATCAGGAGCGACAATGGCAAGACGGGCCCGCTGGACACATAATCCGGCTTTTAAGGCGCGCTGCCATCAAGGGCGAAAAGACGCTGGCCGAGCTGGCGCAGCAGTATGACGTTCACGCCAGCCAGATCACGGCCTGGAAGGCTCAGTTGCTTGACGGGGCCGCCGGATTGTTCGGCGGCGGCGCGATAGAGGCGGCGCCAGTGGTGGATTTGAAGGTGCTTCACGCCAAGATCGGCGAGCTGACGCTGGAGAACGATTTTTTGGCCGGTGCGCTCAGCAAAGCGGGCCTGCTGAGCGCAAAGCGATGATCGACCGTGGCCATAAACTTCCGCTGGGGCGGCAGGCCGAGCTGCTGCCGGCTGAGCCGTAGCACTTTGCACTATGAGCCTCGGCCCGTTCCGCCGGCTGAATTGGCGATCATGCGTCGGATCGACGAGCTGCATCTGGACTACCCGTTCGCGGGCAGCCGGATGTTGCGCGACCTGCTGCGCGACGAAGGCGTGACGATCGGCCGCGAGTTGGTTGCCACGATGATGCGGCGGATGGGGATTGAGGCGATCTATCGCAAGCCGAACACGTCGAAGGCGGCGCTGGGTCACAAAATCTATCCGTATCTGCTGCGAGAGCTCGCGATCGAGCGACCAAATCAGGTCTGGGCGAGACTTGCCCAAGGTTCCGTCCGGCGAAGCCGGATGGAATGGCAAGGCGAGGGGATGGATATCACGTACATCCCGATGGCGCGCGGGTTCGTCTACTTGGCGGCAGTGGTCGATTGGTTCAGCCGGCGGGTCCTTTCGTGGCGGCTGTCGATCACAATGGACGTCGATTTTTGCCTCGAAGCTGTGGAGGAAGCGCTTGCCCGACATGGGCGGCCCGAGATTTTCAACACGATCGCGGCATGATGCACCTCCGATTAAGTTATTGAAGTTCCATAGCAGTCTGTCGAATTTCTGCCGATACTGGGGCTTTGGGCAGGGCCGAGCGGACACCTGGCAGTTCTAGATCCTTGCGCAGTATAATGTAGGGCGCACCCGGACAGACCTGACGGGCGGGAAGCGTCTTTGTGTGGATCATACGGATGACCGTCATCTTGCTGACCCCAAGCTCGTCGACCACTTCGTTGAGCATCAATTCCCCTCGGTCAACGCGTTCACCCTCACGATACGCCAGAAGATGGTGATCGTTACGAAACAGTTGGACTCGACCGGCGGTCCAGCTCAGTCCCCTGATCGTTCGTTTCCCCAGTCGGTTGAGAACGGCCGCGGTACTGGAATCGGGCATCATGCGGACCAAGGCCGTGATCAGCGCCGCGGTTTCCGCCTCGGTACTGGCCTCGTTGGTCTCACGCCAGCGGCCTCGCACCCTGGTCGCAACGTCAAGGGCGGTATGGTCGCCGCCATGCCAGTGGATCAGGCCATGCAGTCGGTCACCTTCGACCCGCACCATGATCTCGCGGATCACGGTCCGGGTGATTCGCTTCTTGATCTCGATCGACGAGGCCTGGTCGTTCCAAACGGCCGACAGGTCTCCTCCGAGGTGCATCAGTCTGGCCCGCTCGGCTGCGCTCAACTGTCCGGAGGTATCGTCGATCATAGCCGCCAGTTGCGCTTCCAGGCGCTGCGCGGTCACCAATCGGTCGTTCCAGCGCCGCTCCAGTTCTCCTGCCACCAGCCGGTTGTCGGGATCAACCGCATCGTACTGTCGGCGTGCCAGCCCTGCTTCGTAACGGGCTGCTTCTAACGCCAATTCCGCTTGTCGCCGCTGGTCCCGATGACGATCCCGTCCGCTGTCGATCGCGGCCAGGGCCGCCTCGATCCCCAGGGGAGCCAGAATTTGCAGGAGTACGTCGCTGACGGCGCGATCAAGGTGACCGCCGCTGATGATGGTGCAAACTTTGCCGGCACGCGCGGCATCTACCACAACATGAAAACGACGGTGGAGACCATCTTCGCCGGCCGTGAGCGCGCCTATAACCGCCGCTTCCTGCAGATGTGCAGCCACTATCTGATCGATCCCGTCGCGTGTACGCCTGCATCGGGCTGGGAGAAGGGACAGGTCGAGAATCAGGTCGGGTTGGTGCGCGAGCGGTTCTTCACACCTCGGCTGCGGTTCAAAAGCCTTGATGAGCTGAACGCGTGGTTGCTGGACCAGTGCGTTGCCTATGCCCGCGCACACCGTCACCCGGAGATCCGCGAGCACACGATCTGGGAAGCGTTCGAGGCGGAGCGCGCCAGCTTGGTGCGCTACGGCGGGCGCTTCGATGGGTTCCAAGCGGTGCCGGCCTCGGTATCGAAGACCTGCCTCGTCCGCTTCGATAACAACCGCTACTCGGTGTCGGCGCATGCGGTCGGAAGGCCAATGGAGATCCGGGCGTATGCCGATCGGATCGAGCTGCGCCAGGACGGCCGGTTGGTCGGTGATCATGCGCGTAGCTTTGGCCGCGATCAGACGGTGTTCGACCCTTGGCACTACGTGCCGGTGCTGGCCCGCAAACCCGGGGCGTTGCGCAACGGTGCGCATTCAAGGACTGGGTATTGCCGGCGGGGTTGCAGCGGATCCGCCGCAAACTCACCGGCTCGGGCGACGGCGACCGGCAGATGGTCAAGATCCTGACCACCGTGCTCAGCGACGGGCTGCCGGCGGTCGAGGCCGCCTGCCAGGAAGCGCTGCGCGACGGCGTGCACTCGGCCGATGTCGTCATCAAAATCCTGGCGCGACAGCGCGAGCCCGCACCCGCGGTCACCATCATGACCCCGGATGCGCTGCGCCTGCTTCACGCGCCGGTGGCCGACTGCACGCGTTACGACAGCCTCAGGAGGACGCTGTGATGGAGCGATCCGAGATCCTGACCGCCATGGGCGACTTGAAGCTCTTATGGCATGAAGGCGGCCTACGACGAGATCATCGCTACCGCGGTAAAACGCCAGCATGAGCCCGCCCGCGTTGTCGGCGACCTGCTGAGCGCGGAGATCAACGATAAGCAGGCGCGGTCGATCCGATACCAGATCACCATCGCCAAGCTGCCGCTGGCCAAGGATGTCGCGGACTTCCAATTCGGCGACACGCCGATCAACGAGACCCTGGTTCACGACCTGGCCAACGGCAATCTCCTTGATCACCAGTGCAATCTCGTGCTGGTCGGCGGGTCCGGTACCGGTAAGACACATCTGGCGATCGCGATGGCGCGGCCGCTGATCCGCGACGGCAAGCGCGGCCGGTTCTTCAACGTCGTCGTGCTGGTCAACAAGCTTGAAGCTGAGGGCCGTGCCGGCAGGCAGGGGCGGATGGCCGAATATCTCTGCCCCGGATGGACTTCGTCGTGCTCGACGAACTCGGCTACCTGCCGTTCGCCCAGTCCGGCGGCCAGTTGCTGTTCCACCTGATCAGCCGCCTCTACGAGCAGACCTCGGTGATCGTCACGACGAACCTGGCGTTCGGCGAATGGCCCAGCGTGTTCGGCGACGCCAAGACGACCACGGCTCTGCTCGATCGGCTGACCCACCACTGCGACATCGTCGAGACCGGCAACGAGAGCTGGCGCTTCAAGCATCGCGCCTGACCAATCCCGGACTTTGTGCGGCCAGGGTTTCGTGACGTCACGATTCGGAGTTGAGCATGCCACGCAAGCCGATCGGCGACAGGCCGATGACCGACGCCGAACGCCAGGCGCGCCGCCGTGCCGCCGGCCGCCCAGCCGTGCGAACCCGACGCCCGGCTGACCATCGCGGCCGCGACCGACCTGGCACGACACGGTCGCCGAGCTGCTCGCTCTGCAAGCCGAATACGAAGCGTGGCTTGGTGCCCTTCCCGCAACCGCCGAGGCGCTGCGCACGATCACCGGACTTGACCTCAGCGAGCTCCAGGCGATCGACCCACCCCGAGGGTTCGGCCGCGACTGACCGGTCGCCAACCCATCACCATCCCGATCGACAGTCGCGCTGCTCTGCGCCCGTCGAGTAGGCACGGGGATTGCTCCCCCGTGCCTCTCACAGAACCGTACGTGCGGGTCACGCATACGGCTCCTTGGATTGGTATGTCAGACTTCCAGCGCGAGCTGGTCCGAGACCTGCGGCGGGTTGAGGTCGTGCCACAAGGCTTTGAGCGAGGCCAACCGGCTGGTGAACCAGCGCGGTGGGTAGGCTCGCGTCATCGCCGGGCGGTTTGCCTTCACCCATGCTCCTTTTCCGCAATACGCACAGCTGGCGGCAGCTTTCGAGCTGACGCCTTTGGCCTTCAGGTGCCGGTAGAGGAAACGTTGCCGTTTCCTTTGTCGGACGACGATCGCTCTGACCCGGCGGCGGATATGGGCATCAATGACACCCAGTTCTTGAACCGCTTCCGGCGTGCAGAGCCGGTAGTGGGACATCCACCCGGTCGTGTAACGGCTGACGTTTTCCATGCAGGTCCTGATGGATCGCCCCCAGTTCGGCGGCGTCATTTCCCGCAGGGTCGTCCTCAGCCGTCGTTCCGCCTTCGCTGAGGGATGGATGGCGATGCCGTCGCCTTCCCGCCCCCTTTTGCAGTAAAAGCGGAACCCGAGAAAGTGCACTTCGTCCGGTGTGCGAACGCCACTCTTCTCCTCGTTAACCTGGAGCCGCATGCGCTTCTCCAGGAACCCACGGATCGATGTCATGACGCGCTGTCCGGCCCGTTCGCTCCGCACGAAGATATTCGCATCATCGGCGTAGCGGACAAATCGGTGACCTCGCCTTGCCAATTCCTGGTCCAGCTCATCGAGTACGATGTTGGAGAGCATTGGCGAAAGCGGGCCGCCTTGCGGCGTGCCCTCCTCGACGGGAACCTTCGTTCCGTCCGGCATCACCACCGCAGCTGTCAGCATCCGGCGCACCAGGGTGATTATCCGTTGGTCCGTCACGCGCTGTGCGATCCGGGCAAACAGGCGTTGATGATGAACGTGGTCAAAAAATTTGGCCAAGTCGAAATCAACCACCGTTTGATAACCAACCTCAAGGTATCCTTTTCCTTCGGCAATGGCGGTGTGGGCACCGCGGTTGGGGCGGAACCCGTGACTGCTGGTGTGGAAGGTCGGTTCAAAGATCGGCTCCAGTATCTGGAGGACCGCTTGCTGAACCACCCTGTCCACCACGTTTGGGATACCAAGCCCCCGTTGCCCGCCTCCGGGCTTCGGCAGCCAGACCCGGCGAACGTCGCCGGGCCGGTAGCATCCCGCCAGCAGATCGCGGCGCAGACAGGCGATGATCGACGGGGCTTGCGCTTCCGCCATCTCCACCGTCTTGCCGTCCACTCCTGGTGCTCCCTTGTTGCGTACTACTTTCAGCAGTGCCGTCGCCAGGTTGGCTTCGCACGCCACCTCTTCGAGCAGCCGACTAGTGTCGGCCACGCCGGTGCCGGGGCCTCTCGTCTTCTTGCTTCTCGCTCTATGCAGCAGGAAGGTTCGCCGGTCGGACGCGTCCGATGGCTCAATCTCCCCGCCCCCCGAAGGGCTGTCGGCGAACGCGATGGTCAATTGTCGTGGTCCCGTCTCTTTCAATCCATCCCCTCCTTGGCTCCGTTGGCTTTCACCAACTTCGTTGCTACTATGAAGGAATCCGACTTCTGCGTGGACGTCGTCCCGTCGTCGTTGCCTCCTTCGGGTCTACCGCTTGCGCGGCCCCACGCAGATCTCCCTGGGTAAGAACACTGGATGTCCCGCCGCTCCCGCCCCCATTACCGCTCCGGCCTCGGTTGGATTTTGGGCGTCGCGTTTGGAGACACGCTCACCCGGCCGGTCCGGCTTGCACAGGGGTTCACTTGCGTTCGGTGCTGCGGTTCGCCTCGGGCTTCTTCTCCACACGGCCTCACGGCGCCAGCTCTGGCGTCTCACGACGGCAGTCACTGCGTGCAGTTGCCTCCAGCTCGCGGTTGCTACCAACTCGCCCCGCAAAGGACTTTCACCTCCAATCCAGTGCCCATGCCAGGCACACCTCCGCCTACGGCTCCGGGGCGGAGAGCAGCGCACCCGGGCCAGCACTCAAAGGGGTCACTTTTGGACGCCGATTGGGGGTCACTTTTGCGCGCCGATTGACATCGCCCAACCAAACAGCCCGAAACTGACTCCGACAGGCTGCTAGCTAGAGTGGCAATTTTAACCTGCTCCCGCCATTGGGCAGCACGCCCATCACCCCGCCAGGGTTGGATAGTTCAGAACGGCCTTCGGCGAAGGCATCAGAGAGGTCGGCCTAGGCCGGGCCAATGGAGCGAAGGGGGCCTGCCAGATCCATTCAGGTTATTCCGGTCGATTGTTTGATCGCTCACCGCGCGGCGAGCGTTCGTGGCGGCGCGCCCGAGCGATCTGCCGAGCGCCATCACGGGCAATGTCCAAGGACCGGCGCGGATGGGCGATCGAGTAGCGGTGGGGGTAGAAACCTTGGCGCTCAAATATCTGCCATTAACATTAGGCTCTGAACCCAATTTCTGCTTGACGTGACTGCACCGGGTTCAATTCGAAGCTTCCACATTGAGGGAGCGCGCGACGATGTCGAACCTGTTCTGGCTGAGCGACGAGCAATAGGCTTCGATCGAGGCCTCGATACCAATGTATCGTCGGGGGGTGAAGCCACGTCGGAACCGCGAGGTCATCAGCGGCATCATTCATGTGTTGAAGACTGGCTGTCGCTGGCGCGACTGCCCGTCGGAGTATGGCGCCTACACGACCATCTACAACCGGTTCAACCGCTGGGCGAAGGCCGGTATCTGGCAACGCATCCTGGACGATCTGGTGCAGCACGACGCCGCGGACACTCAGTGTATCGACAGCACCACGGCGAAGGCACACCGCTGCGCGGCCGCCGAAAAAGCGACTGTCTTGGCTGTCAAGCATCGTTTCGCTTTGTCATGATCCGGCAACGGCCGCGGCGCCTCAAGGCTGGCGCTGCGCACCACCGCCTGCGGCGGCTTCGGCCTTGACCCGACGCGGCCGTTGCCAGCCGGGGTTTTGATCAGCTCGACGCCATCGTTCATGCGTTTTGCCATGGTGTCTTGGTCCGGATAATTGCGTTGAGGATGCCGAGGAGGCGTCGCATGCATGCGACCAACGCGACTTTCCTTGGGCGTCCCCGTTCGACCAGACTTTTGCAGTGCTGGCGGATGACCGGGTTCCAACGGGTGGCGGATAGAGTTGCCATGTATAAGGCGTTTCGAACCTCGGTGCGGCCGCCGGCGATGGTTCGCCTGCCGCGCATCTGTCCGGAATCACGATTGACCGGGGCGACACCGACAAGCGCGGCGATACGGCGCCGATCGAGTTGGCCGAGCTCAGGCAGATCAGCGATCAGAGTGCGCGAGGTGACGTCTCCGACGCCTGGTACCGATGTCAGGAGATCATCGGCGGCGCGCCAGATCGGCGAACCGCGCACGGAGTCGTCGATTTCGCGGTCCAGTTCGGCAAGTTGGACTTCGAGGGTCTTCAACGTCGCCTTGATCGTGCGCTGGACGCGGAGATTGCGCGCCTGCCGCAACCGGTTGGTCTCCATGCCGCTCATTTCCACGACCTGACGGCGGCGGGCTATCAATTCAGCCAGAGCCTGGCTGTCGGCATCCGCGATCGGACGTGGTTCGGGGCGAATGCGTTCAGCGAACAAGGCGATGATTTGAGCATCGAGCGCGTCGGTTTCGCGGGCCGCCCGGTGGCGCGGGCGAAATCCCGGATCTGGCGCGGATTGACCACGGCGAGTGGCAGGCCGGCGCTGGCCAAAGCCGCCGCCACGGTGATTTCAAATCCCCCCGTGGCTTCGAGCACGATCAGAGCCGGGGCCAGATCCCGTAATTCGCTGGTGAGTTGTTCGAGACCTTTGCCGTCGCGCGCCACGGTGGAGGTCTGAGCTGATGGGCGAACATGAACATCGAGACGATCCTTTGAGACATCGATGCCGACAAAGCTCGGCGAAGTGGCAGGCTGTTCCATGACCCGTCCTTGCGAATGCGGGCTCGACGTGCGGCCCAGGCGACTGTTCGGGTTCCCGCTGGAACCGGTGGACGGGGCGCCATGCTTTTTCTCGGGCTCACTGACCCTGGAGGGCTACGGGCTCCCGTCCACCGATAGCCTCTCCGGCTTCGTCTCCGCCGGCAATAACAAGATACAAGGGGGGTCTGCATCGATCCCAAGGGCTATGATGCGGGGAAGAAAATCAGTGGTAAGAAGCGGCACATCCTGGTCGATACAGAGGGTTTGTTGATGCATGCCCTGGTCCACCCGGCCCATATCCAGGATCGCGATGGCGGCGCGCTGGTTCTGGCGACACTGTTTGGACTTTTCCCATTCCTGCGGGTGGTGTTCGCTGACGGGGGCTACCAGGGGCCACGGTTCCGCAGCGCATTGGCGGAGTTGCTGCCACAGCTTTCCGTGCAAATCGTCAAACGATCCGACACTGCTGAAGCCTTCGAGTTGCTGCCGCTGAGGTGGGTGGTCGAGCGAACCTTCGCCTGGCTCAACCGATGTCGCCGACTGGCCAAGGACTGGGAAAATCGGAACCGCACCGGTTTGGCTTTTCTCAAGCTGGCATCAATCCGGCTAATACTGAGAAAACTGCGCAATTCCAGATGATCGATTTCGGACCAACTCTTAATGCCCATTCAGTCCTCAACCAGCCGTGGGTTGCTGCGTGCCGGTCATCCGGGCAGCCCGCGTCAGGAAATGGGTGGTGCTGTGCGAGAAAGCTTTTCCGGGTAAAATTTCCATTCCGTCGGATTCCAAATAATTTGCCAGCCAATAATCAATAACCTGCACGCCAATGACCTGGGAGAACGTTCAGATCAGCGGCCTCGGCAAGCTGACGGATGCGGACTACGTGCAAGACCATGACCGGCAGTTGCGGCGGGCAGCGGTCGCGAGCATGGTGGAAACGACCATTGAATGGTACGACTTCTTGCTGTACGGCCAGGTCGCCGCTCTCGTGTCGCCAAACTGTGTTCCCAGAAAGAGGATCCGCTGGTTGGCACGCTGCAGCGTTTGCCACCTTCGCCGTCGGTTTCATTGCGCGCCCGATCGGCGCGGCGATCTTCGGCCACTACGGCGACCGCATCGGCCGCAAGGCGACGCTCATCGCCACCCTGCTCATCAGCGGCTTGGCTACCTTAGCCGTAGGCTCCGTGCCGACTTACGCGAGCATCGGCATCGGGCGGTGTGATCCTGACCTCCTTCGCTTCATACAGGGCGTTGGAGTAGGGGGTGAGTGGGGCGGCTCGGTGTTGCTGGCGATGGAATCGGCGAAGGGCAACCACAATCGCGGCTGATCGCGTCAATTCCGCAGCTGGGCGGCCCCGGCGGCCTGTTGCTCGCGAACGTCGCGGTATTGCGTTCAGCGCGTCCATGTCCACCGAGGCGTTCCTCGCCTGGGGCTGGCGCGTGCCGTTTTCCTTAGCATCGTCATGATTGCGGTGGGGCTCTGCATCCGGCTCGGCATTGTCGAGACCCCTACCTTCCAGCGGATTGCTGCGGAGAACCGCATTGAGCGCGTGCCGGTGTTCGAAGTAGTAAAGCGCCAACCGAAGAAGATCGTGCTCACAGCGCTGGTCCGCATGGCCGAGCAGGCGCCGGCGTACGTCGATTTCGCCTTTATCTTTACGTACGGCTATAAACGTGCTCCACGCTTCGCGGAATTTCTTGCTAGTCGCGGTGGTCGTGGCGGCGGCGGTGGACCTGATGCTGATTCCGATATCGGATCCCTCTCGGACCGGATCGAGTTGCGCATGTAATTTATCGGCTCGCTGGCCACGGCCGCCTACGCCGCGGACTATTTCCCGCTGCTGAACACAACTAATCCGACGGTGATCTTCATCGCCATCGTGCTCTCGATGGTGCCGACGCGATGGTATATGGCCCGCAGGCGGCGCTGATCGCGGAATGCTTCACGCCGAGGCTGCGTTATAGCGGCGCCTCGCTCGGCTATCAGCTCGCCTCGATCGTTGGCGGTCCGGCGCCGCTGATCGTTACGCTGCTAATGGCGACGTTCGGGTCGGGCTATGCGGTCGGCGTCTATCTTGTCCTCTGCGGGCTGGTCAGCGTCGTCGTCGTTAGGTCCTCCCTGACTACACCAATCGCGATATTCCAGAGGAGCACGTAGCCACCCTGAGTCCGGCCACGGCGCGCACGCGATCGGTTAGGCGGCTGTTCGCCGTAGCCGTAACCACAGAGGCGGCGATGGAAAGCGCGCCCGATTTGAGGTAGCTCGCACCACCTGCAGCGAGCGCCTGCATAGTTCAACCGCGATACTGCGGGCCGGGGCCGACAGGGCGGTGCCTGCTGCCCTGAAACGACACTGCGGCCGAACAGCATATTGGATGCTTCGCGTCGGCGCGGCGCGCGGAGTCGGTTGGCGTCCCTGCCTCCGGCCCGAAAGTGAACAATACCCCACGCGAAGCGGGAGGCATGCCCCTCCAAAGGCCCGACTAAGCGGATCACGCAACGCAATGCCTGGTCTCAGGGCGGCACCGTTCGGCATCTCCGGACCTGCCCCTTTGGCAATGGAAGCTAGTTCAGGCCGTATCGAGGGAACGGTTCGCAGAGCCGTTTGTAGGCAGACGGAACACCAACTTTGCAATATCTGTAAATTGTGAAGCCATTGATCAAAGAGCAGAAAAAGCTTGTAGAGTAAATCCGACAACTCTCAAGCTCCGGAGAGAGAACGCAGTTCGGAGAGAGAATTCGCGTATCGTTCCGGGATTGCAACCCCAAGCCTGAGCGCAAAACCGCCCGGAACCTGGCCTTTCTGGGACCCCAAATTGCAGCAGAGACAGTTTGGAGGGAACCGGACTGGAGCGGGCAAAGGGATTCGAACCCTCGACCCCAACC
>CAVWVL010000008.1:0-425872 GCA_963758415.1 uncultured Alphaproteobacteria bacterium
GCCATCATAGCCTCGAGAGCACCTGCGTTTATCTTCGTATCGAAACCGACATGCTGCGCACGGTGGCTCTGCCCGTGCCCGGCGCCGCACATTGAGGAGAATGGTCATGATCGCAACCATCTCTCCAACGCCTCTGGATAAACCAATGGCGGCATGGCTTGCTCATCAACGCGCCCTGGGCCGCCGATATGATCTTGAAGAGTGGGTCCTGAACTCCTTGCGGAAGTTCATCAGCCAAACTCCGGGCAGGATCTCGGTCGGACAAACTTCGATCGATGGTGCGCCACGTTCGCGCACCTAGCGAGCAACACCATGCTTTGCCGCCAACGCGTTGTCCGTAAATTCTGCCTGCATCGGCGGCGCAAGGAGCGCGGCTGCTTGTGCCCGATCCCTTGTACTTTGCCCGGCCCGAGCCTCACCGACGCCCCGTCATCGTAGAGCCGGAGCAAATAGCCCAAATGCTGAAGGCGGTCGACGATATGCCCGCCGTGCCGAAATCGCCACTACGACCCGCAGTATACCGGATGGCCGTCATACTTCTGTACACGGCGGGGCTGCGCCGTGGTGAACTATTGCGCCTCACTCTTGCCGACTGCGAGCCTGAAAACGGCGTGTTGCGCGTTCGGGAATCCAAGTTCCACAAATCAAGAATATTACCCCTATCGCCCGACGCCCATGCCGAACTGTGGAGCTACCTTCAAAAACGTCTCGCGCCGCCGTTCAGCAAGGAACCCAGCACACCCCTTCTCATCAACATGGAGGGCGGCCTCCGTCCCTATACCGGAACGGGGATCAGCGGCGGAATCCACGCCCTATTCAAGGCAGCCGACATCAAGGACAGCGAAGGGCGGCGTCCCCGCATTCATGATCTGAGACACAGCTTTGCCGTTGGCGCGCTCATCCGTTGGTATCTCGAGGGTGCCGACGTGCAGTCCAATCTGCCGAAGCTGGCGCTGTACATGGGTCATGTCTCCATCATGTCGACGGCATATTATCTGCACTTCCTTCCGAAGTTGAGAGTGATCGCCAGCGACCGCTTCGAAAGCGCGTACGGCGATCTCGTCAGGGAGGCCGTGGCATGAGCCAGCACCAATCCACGGCATTGGGCCGAAGCATCGCGCGCTTCTTCCAAGAATATCTCCCCACGCTTCGCGGCATGAGCCCCCACACGATCCGAAGCTACCGCGACACGATGATACTGTTCCTGCGATTTGCAGCGGCAGAGACTGGCAGATCCATCGAGAGCCTTGATGTTCACGACATCAATGCAGATCGGCTCGGCGGCTTTCTCACCTCCCTGGAGGTGGAGCGTGCCAATAGTATCGCGACCCGCAATGCAAGGCTGGCAGCGATGCACAGCTTCGGGCGGTTCCTGATAGCCGAGCATCCCGAATATATGGATCGCCTGCAACAGGTTGTCGGGCTTCCGTTCAAGCGAGGAGGTCGAGTTGCGCCTGTCGAGTATCTCGAGCAGCCCGAGGTCGAAGGGGTCCTGGAGAGCATCAATCGCGACACGCCGTCAGGCCGCCGGGACTATGCGTTGTTCTCGCTGATGTTCAATACGGGGGCGCGGGTTCAGGAAATCCTGGACATTCGCGTTTGTGACCTTCGCCTTGTATCGCCCTGTCAGGTTCGCTTGTATGGCAAAGGCAACAAAGTCCGGCTTTGCCCCATCTGGCAACGCACGGCACAGCTGCTTCAGAAGCTCGTCGGTACAAATCCCCCCTCCGATAATCCGGCTGACCAAAAGGTCTTTCTGAACGACCGTGGTGCGCCGTTGACTCGGTTCGGGGTTCGCTACTTGTTGCGAAAGTACGTCGATGCGGCCGCGAAGAGAGTGCCTACTCTGGCGGACAAAAGCATCCATCCCCACTCGCTTCGGCACTCGACTGCCGTTCACCTCCTCAAGGCCGGTGTCGATATTGCCACTGTCAGTCAATGGCTTGGTCACTCTGGGCTGAACGTTACGATGCGCTATGCACGAGCCGATATCGACATGAAACGGCAGGCGCTCCAACAGGTTTTCCCCGACGTCGTGCCATCTGCAAACGACAAGATGATCATCGGCCATGACAGCGGTCTAGTGGACTGGCTACGCCGCTTGTAGGGACAGTTATGTGGAGTGATATCGTTGGAAAGTCGCGCAGTTTGCGGCAGATGGCGGCGCCACTCCACATCTCTACGGACTACACATTAGTCCAGGATGAGCAGGTTGACGCGCGCGAACTGGCGCATCAGACGGGCGTAGCGGCCGTCGCCACGCGCCAGCGCCAGGGCGCCGAACAAGCGCGAGCTGCGCTGGTAGAGGACCGAAAGGTTTTCCCGGCATGCCTTGTCGCCCAACGCGCAGGCGATGAAGCTCTTGCCGGTGCCGCAAGCGCCGGTGATCAGGCAGTGCCGGTGCTCGCGAACCCAGTCACAGCTGGCCAGGTGCAGGAATAGCGTTCGGTCGAGGCCGCGCGGCTTGCGGAAGTCGACATCCTCGACCGCGGCGGTTTGCCGCAGCTTGGCGGTCCGTGTGCGTGCCTCGAACCGCTTTTGCTGGCGGAACGTGGCCTCCTGGTCGACCAGCAGACCGAGCCATTCGGCGTGTTCGAGGGCGCGGCTTTCGGGATTGGCCACAAGATCGCGGAACCCTTTTGCCATGCCGTCGAGGCCAAGTTCGCGCAGGCGATCCAGTGTTGGGTGGTTCAGCAAAGTCGTTCTCCTAGTGGAAGTAGCCGGAGCCGCGGATGTTTTCGTGCAGCAGGGGCGCGCCGTCCGCGGCTTGCGGCGACGCCGATTGGTAGAGCCGGTGTTTGAGGATCGAGGCGACACTGGCGTAAGTCAGCACACCGACTTCGATGGCACGGCGGCTGATCGCCTCCGCCCGCGCCGCGTCGAGGCCGCGGAACAGCCGCAATACCCCAAGACAGGTGCGGAACCCCTGTTCTGGATGCGGCCGGCGCGCCAGTACCGCCAGGATCAACGCCTCCGTGTCAGGGCCGATGTCACGCGCCTGGCGCGCAAACCGTTCCGCTGACCATTCGCCATACCGCCGGTGCGCACTGGGCATGTGATCGGGCAGCGTGCCGTGCCGCGGACCGCCGTAGCGCCGCGCATGGCTCGCTACCCGCTTGCCGCGGTGGAATATCTCGATGGTGCGTGCGGTGGCGCGGGTGTCGACCTGTTCGCGGATCAGCGCGTGCGGCACCGAGTAGAAGAAACCCTCGACCTCGACATGGTAGTCGATGCCGACGCGCGCGAAGCACCATTCGGCATACTCATAGTCTTGCTCTGGCAGAGACTGCATGGCCGGCCGCTCGATCATTTCGAACAGCTGGCGCCGGCTGACACCTATCCGACGCATCTCGCGGCCGTTCATCCGCTCGAGCGCTACGTCAATCGCAGCCTGGCATTCAGCCAGTGAGAAGAAGGTAACGTTGCGCAGCCGACCAAGAATGTAGGACTGCGCAAAGCGTACGCCTGCCTCTACTTTGGCTTTGTCTTTTGGCTTGCGTGGCCGTGCTGGTACGACACCGACGTTGTAGTGCGCCGCCATTTTACCATAGCTGCGATTTATTTCTGGGTCGTAAAACGACGGCTTGTTGACCCCACTCTTAAGATTGTCCGGGATCAGCAGTCGCGGCGCCAAACCAAAGAACCGGAACATCCGCACATGCGCGCCAATCCAGTCCGGCAAGCTCTGTGTCCAGGTGGCGTCGGCATAGGTGAAGTTGGACGCGCCGAGCACCGCGATGAAGAGCTCCGCCATCCGCACCTCGCCGGTCAGCGGATCGACGATCGGCACCTTCTTGCCGGAATAGTCGACGAACGTCTTATCGCCGGCGACATGGGTCTGGCGCATCGTCGGCGACAGGCGACGTTCAAACGTCCTATATAACTCACAGCATCGGCTGTAAGCGTAACCACCGGGATGAACCCCCCGATATTCCTCAAACAATACCGACAGGTTGACGCCGGGCCGCTTCATCTCGCGCACCAGCGTCGGCCAGTCGGGCTCGACACAGCGGCGCGCACCAGGCCTGTTGCTCGGAGCCGGGAACAGACGTTGCTCCAGCACGTCGTCCGTCAACTCCGGCGCCAGGGGCCAGACCAGCCCGGCTGCCGCCGCGCGTGCCAGATAATCCTGCACCGTGCTCCGCCCAATGCCGACCGTCCCGGCGATCACCCGCGCGCTGGCACGTGCGCCAAAATGCAGCTGCAAAACCTGGCGTATCCGCCGCATGGACAGTCTCTCCGTCGGCATCCCGCGTTCCCTTCATCGATTGCGATGAGGCAACACTGGACCCAGGTGAAAACTGACCCGCGAGACGGCCTCTCCTTCCCCGAATGCCCTCCCTTCCGCGTCGGAGGGTGGCCGGGATCAGATTGGAATGATGGCCGCCATCAAATCGATAGCCTGGCCGCGATCAGATTGGAATAAGTGGCCGCGATGAATTGGAATCTGCAACAGCCAAAGCGTCAAGAGCGCCGAAAAAGCGACTGTCTTGGCTGTCAAGCATCGTTTCGCTTTGTCATGATCCGGCAACGGCCGCGGCGCCTCAAGGCTGGCGCTGCGCACCACCGCCTGCGGTGGCTTCGGCCTTGACCCGACGCGGCCGTTGCCAGCCGGGGTTTTGATCAGCTCGACGCCATCGTTCATGCGTTTTGCCATGGTGTCTTGGTCCGGATAATTGCGTTGAGGATGCCGAGGAGGCGTCGCATGCATGCGACCAGCGCGACTTTCCTTGGGCGTCCCCGTTCGACCAGACTTTTGTAGTGCTGGCGGATGACCGGGTTCCAACGAGTGGCGGATAGAGTTGCCATGTATAAGGCAAATCAGTGGTAAGAAGCGGCACATCCTGGTCGATACAGAGGGTTTGTTGATGCATGCCCTGGTCCACCCGGCCCATATCCAGGATCGCGATGGCGGCGCGCTGGTTGAACGAAACCGCTCCGCGGTAATCGTAGCCGGTTAACTTCGACGAGAGGGTCCCTGTCTGAGAGGCTTCGGGTTGTCCGACCCACCCTCACCAGACAAGAGCTTCCGATGGCTGAAGTCAGCCCTCTGCGCCGGCGTATGATCGAAGACATGACCATCGGCAACCTCTCGCCGGCGACACAACGTACCGTTGGCACTGAGCAATCCCAGTCTCTGACCCCTGCGTTTGGCAATAGCTGGCCGCTGTGACCCAGGGCCACGAACTCATGTTTCAGTGGGTGACATTTTGACGTTGGGTTAATTCGATGGGGCAACCGCCAATTCGGAGCCCCCATGTCAGTGACCCCTGGCCTTTCGTCGCAAAAATCCCGCCTCGGCGCACTGCTGGACCACTTCGCCACCATCGACGACCCGCGCGACGTCCGTCGCATTGCCCACCCGCTGGCCGAGGTCCTGCTCCTGGTGGTCTGCGGCACCATCGCCGACTGCGACGACTACGACCATATTGCCGCGTGGGGCGACGCCCACCTGGACTTCCTGCGAAGCCATCTGCCCTACGAGCACGGCATCCCCGGCGGGCGCGCTGGCTGACCATTCTGATGAACCGTATCAACCCGGCCCTGTTCTCGGCCGCCTTCACCGCTTGGGTGTGCGAGACTTGGCCCGAACGCCCGGAGTTCGTCGCCATCGATGGAAAGACCTCGCGCCGCAGCCACGACCGCGCCGACGGCGGCGCCCCGCTCCACCTTGTCTCGGCCTTCGCCACCACGAGCCGCCTGGTGCTCGGCCAGGAGGCCGTGCCAGACAAGGCCGGCGAGGTGACGGCTAGCCGAGAACAACGGGCTGCGCGGTGCGCTCGTCTCCATCGACGCCATCGCCACCATCGCGACGGCCATCCAGGACGCCGGCGCCGACTACCTGCTGGCAGTGAAGGCCAACCAGCCAACCTTACGCGCCGAGGTCGAGGCCTGCTTCGCCGCCGCCCTGCCCGCCACGGTCACGATCCACACCGACCACGACAAGGGCCATGGCCGCATTGAGCAACGCACCACAAGCCTGATGCGCGAGGTCGATTGGCTATCCGGCGAGCGCCGCTTCCCCGGAGAACTGCGCCTGCCCGGTGTCGCCTGCATCATCCGCGTCGAGGCTCACATCCAGCGCGGCCCTGCCTTGCACACCGAAACCCGTTACTATGTTTCCTCAGCAGACCTCGATGCCGAACGGGCCGGCCAAGCGGTCCGAGGGCACTGGGCCATAGAGAACAGCTTGCATTGGGTCCTCGACGTCACCTTCGGCGAAGACCAATCCCGGCTCCGCAAGGGCTTTGGCGCCAAGAACATGGCGGTCGTCCGCCACTTCGCGTTCAACCTGGTCCGCGCAGCCAAGGACAAGCACTCCATCCGGCTACGCCGCAAACTCGCTACCTGGACCCCGGCCTATCTCGAACAACTACTCAATGCCAATACGCAATAACTTGGGTTCGGAGCCCTGCGCTGTGACCGCATTGGATTTTTCCAGCCGGTTGGCGCATCCCATTAGCAAGGCTGCGGGTATAAAGACAACGCCGATCTGGGTGATTTGCACGGCTCAGTTCATCCGCGTCCAACCGGCAGCCTGATATCCCTTAGCACAGTCGCGCGCGGCCCAGCTCTCGGCCGTCACCGACAATCTGGTGCTGGCACCCTTGCATTGCACGATCTCACCGTTTGCCGGGTTCTTCATCACAACCACCGTCGGCCCAGCACAGCCGATCAGAATAACGGCGGCCCCACAGATGAAGGCGGTGCTCTTCATGGCGGTCCCCGATTCACTTGTAACCCTCCTGCGTCCGTGTGGCCCGGATCGAAGCGCAACCCGGCCAATCCGACACCAGTGGAACACTACGGATTAACCGACCGTTAAGTACGAGGACTGGAATGCTTGAGGGTTCGACGAGGTCCCGCGACACTTGCGGCGACAAGCGCTCCGATGCGGGGCGTCGTTGAAGCCGGATTGAACGAAGCCGCGGTGGGTCGGGCGGTCTATGGGCGTTGAACGGCGGCGCTGAAGCCACGATCAGCGGCCACCGCCATCGTGCGTTCGGCATCGAGTTGCTGGACGGCGATCGCGGCTCCGGTCACGGCCCCGAAGCACATAGATAGCGACACCGACTGTCTCGCCATGGTGGGTTTGAGGCGGCGGCCGACGGACGAAGGATGCGGCAGCGACTGGCTTCGCCCCTGGGCAGCGGATGTAGCTGCGCACGACGTGACGGCATGATCAGACGACGATCGAATGGTCATGAGCTGTCACACCAGACCGGCGATGATCCCGCCCAGGGTCGGGCCAGGATTGCGATCTCGACCATTCGGCCGCCGCAACAGGGACAGATGTCGAGCGATCGCCCGGTGAGCAAGGCGTAGCGTGTGCGATAATCACTCGGCTGATCATCAGCGGTTGGCGTGGGCACCGCCAGCAAAGCGCGAATGGTGGTCAGCCGAGCCGACCGGTGAGCGTTGGCCAGGAAGCCGAAGTGGCGGATCCTGCGGAAGCCACTGGGTAGTACATGCAATAAGAAGCGGCGGATGAACTCGTCGGCGTCGAGCGTCATCAGCTTGGATTTCTCGGGTCGTCGATAATCAATCTTTCCAGCGGAACTGCACTTGCGTGTCATCGATGATGATCAAGCGGCTGTTGGTGATCGCCACCCGATGGGTATAGCGGCCGAGATAATCGAGTACCTGCTGCGGGCCGCCGAAGGGTCGCTTCGCATAGACGACCCATTCTATCTGGCGCAGCGGTCGCAGATGCGCAGTGAAGGCTTCCGGTTCAGCGAGCGGCGCGAGGTCTCCGAAGAGGCTCAGCGCACCGGCATCAAACGCGGCCTCCAGTCGTTGCAAGAACAGCCGGCGGTAGAGCCTTGAGAGCACCCGGACCGACAAGAAGAACCCAGGTCGGCAGCTCACCCAACGACCGTCGGGCGTCAAGCCGCCACCGGGGACGATGCAGTGGACATGCGGATGATGAAAGAGACTCTGGCCCCAAGTATGGAGCACCGCGATCATGCCGGTCTCCGCGCCGAGATGTTTGGCGTCCGCAGCAATGGTCCGCACTGTCTCCGCCGCGGCCTTGAACAAGATGTCGTAGACGACGGCCTTGTTCTGCAGAGCCATGGCGGCGATCGGCGCGGGCATGGTGAACACGACATGGAAATAGGTAACCGGCAGCAACTCGGTCTGTCGGTCGGCGAGCCACTGCGCACGAGCCAGACCCTGACACTTGGGGCAGTGTCGGTCGCGGCAGCTATTGTAGGAGATGCGCACGTCCCCGCAGTCGTCGCACTGCTCGACATGGCCGCCGAGCGCGGGCGTACGGCAGGCCTCAATGGCGGCCATGACCCGACGCTGCTGATTGGAGAGGGTGGCAGCATGGTCGGCGCGATAGGCAGCCCCGTGGCGGCGGAACACATCCGCCACCTCCAGCGCGGGCCGCATGAGGCGGCGGCCTTAGCTCGGCGGCGTCACCGCGATGCTCAGACGATCCAGCGGACTGGTAGTATCTGCAATGAGATGGGTAGCAACCTGAGTATAGCGGGCGGTCGTCGATAGGCGCGCATGACCGAGCAGCACCTGGATGAATGCGGATGTCGGTCCCGGCCTCGAGCAGATGCGTTGCAAAGCTGTGCCGCAGGGTATGGACTGTCACCGCCTTGCTCAGGTCGGCCTGACGTGCCGCCTGGCGGCAGGCTTCCTGCAGTGTGGCCACGCTGACCGGTTCCGCCGGATTCTGACCCGGGAACAGCCACCGACCCGGCCGAGCCAGGCGCCAGTAGGTGCGCAGGATCTGCAGCAGTTGCGGCGACAACATGACGTAGCGATCCTTGCCGCCTTGCCTTGCTCAATACGGATCAGCATCCGGCTGCTGTCGATGGCAGCCGAAGTGAGACGAACGACCTCGCCGACGCGCAGGCCGGCGCCATAAGCGGTGGTCAAGGCGACCCGGTTGCGCAGGCCGGGAACAGCTTCGAGGAACCGTCACGATCTCGTCGCCACTGAGCACCACCGGCAGTCGCTGCGGTTCGCGCGCGGCGACGATCTGCTCGTTGGCATCGCTGCGACCCAATGTGACGCCGTAGAAGAAACGCAGAGCGCAGACCACCTGGTTGATGTGCGACCACGACCGCTGCTGGGCGATGAGATGCAGCTGGTAGGCACGCACATCCTCCAGCCCCAACCGGTCCGGTGAGCGGCCACAGTGGCGGCTGAATTTGGCAACTGCATAGGTGTAGGATTGCTATGCCCGGAATCATATCGATCCGCCGCAGCCGATTGTGTATCCACCCGAACAGGCGAATATCGACCCGCACGACCGGGCCATGCTGATAGGCGCCTACCTATCGCGCCCGCAGCCTGCGCCGTATAACCCTTGGGCGGCCGCAGCACCGCCCCATCGCCCTGTCAACTGCACGTCGAACATAAACGGCAACATCGTATCCACGACATGCGACTGAGCTGGCAACAGGAACACCGTTGTTCGCCCGCATGAACTGCCGCGGCACCCTCAAAAGATGTCTGGGGATTCCCATCAATCTCTCGGGGGCTGCGGCCACGTAGGCTGGTATCACCGCCCTGCATCGGCAGCCGAATGCAGCCTCAAACCCGGGCTGCTGACCGAGATCGCGCGAAAGCTGGACGACCTCGGTTGGCGAGAATCAGCGCAGATTTGCGTTCATCTCCCACCTCGGCCTAGTGCGAAGTGCGCCCTTCAGGGGCCGCTGTTGGCGCGTCGATGACCACCCCTGTCCGCCTCTATCCAGCGCATCAATAGGGGAAAGTAGAGGGGAGAAATCGTGATGTTGCCCGGAGAATCGCAGTAATCCGCGGTGACTGGCGGAGAGAGTGGGATTCGAACCCACGGTACGCTTTCACGCACACACGCTTTCCAAGCGTGCGCCTTAAGCCGCTCGGCCATCTCTCCCGCGCCAACGTGCGCGCACTGGGCGGCCGGTCCTTACCACCCCCGGAGCCTGGAGCAAACTCAAACCGTCAGCATCAGCCGCTAGCCGCTCTCACGCGTCCATTTTCAACGCCGCCAGGAAGGCCGACTGCGGGATTTCGACCTTGCCGAACTGCCGCATCCGCTTTTTGCCCTCTTTCTGCTTGTCCAACAGCTTGCGCTTGCGCGAAATATCACCGCCGTAGCACTTCGCGGTCACGTCCTTCGACAACGCACTGATCGTCTCGCGCGCGATCACCCGACCCCCGATCGCTGCCTGAACCGCGATCTTGAACAACTGCTTCGGGATCAGCTCCTTCAGTCGTGCGCAGATCGCCCGCCCGCGAGACTCAGCCGCGGCGCGGTGGGCGATGAATGACAGCGCATCGACCAGATCGCCGTTGACCAGGATCGAAATCCGCACCAGGTCGCCCTCGGCGTAGCCATCCATCGCATAGTCGAAGCTGGCATACCCGCGGGATACCGACTTGAGCCGGTCATAAAAGTCGAACACCACCTCGTTCAGCGGAATGCGGTATACCGCCATCGCCCGATTGCCGACATAAGTCAGGTCCACTTGCTGGCCCCGACGCTCGGTGCACAGACTGAGGACGCTGCCGAGATACTCGTCCGGCACCATTATGGTCGCCTTGATCCAGGGCTCCTCGATCCGGTCGACCACCGAGCCGTCGGGCATGTCCACCGGATTGTGTAACTCCTGCATCTGCCCGTTGGTTTTGAAGATGTGGTACACCACCGACGGCGCGGTGGCGATCAACTCCAGGTCGAACTCGCGGGTCAGCCGCTCCTGGATGATCTCCAGATGCAGCAGGCCGAGGAAGCCGCAGCGGAAGCCAAAGCCCAGCGCCGCCGAAGTTTCAGGATCATAATGGAAGCTGGCATCGTTCAGCCGCAGCTTGCCGAGGCTGTCGCGCAGTTTCTCGAAATCGTCGGCGTCGATCGGATACAGCCCGCACCACACCACCGGGATCGATGGCTTGAACCCCGGCAACGGCTCGGTTGCTGGCACGCGATCGTCGGTAATTGTATCGCCAACGTTGCAGTCGGCCACGGTCTTGATCGCGGCCGTGATGAAGCCGATCTCACCCGGCCCGAGATCATCCGTCGGCACCATCTTCGGAGTGAACACACCGACCTGCTCGACCGCATGCACCGCCCCGGATGACATCATGCGGATCTTCGCCCCGCGACGCATCCGCCCGTCCTTCACGCGCACCAAGATAACGACGCCGAGATATTGGTCGTACCAACTATCCACCAACAATGCCTTCAGCGGCGCACCACCGTCCCCTTTCGGTGCCGGCAGCCGCGTCACCAGAGCCTCCAGCACGCCCTCGATGTTCAAACCGGTCTTAGCGCTGATCTCCACCGCGTCGGAGGCATCTAGACCAATCACATCCTCGATCTGCTGCTTCACCCGCTCGGTCTCGGCCGCCGGCAGGTCGATCTTGTTCAGGATCGGCACGATCTCATGGTTGGCCTCGATCGCCTGGTAGACGTTGGCCAAAGTCTGCGCCTCAACGCCCTGGCTGGCGTCCACCACCAGCAAGCTGCCCTCGCAGGCGGCGAGACTGCGGCTGACCTCGTAAGCAAAGTCGACATGGCCGGGCGTGTCCATCAGGTTCAGCTCGTAAACCAGCCCGTCCTTGGCCTTGTAACTCAGCCGGACCGTCTGTGCCTTGATGGTGATGCCACGCTCCCGCTCCAGCTCCATGTTGTCGAGGACCTGGTTGGTCATTTCGCGTGCGGTCAGGCCCCCGGTGACCTGGATCAGCCGGTCGGCCAAGGTTGATTTCCCATGGTCGATATGGGCGATAATGGCGAAGTTGCGGATACGCTCGATCGGGGTGTCGGTCATTGGCCTGCGCTATGGACCGGCCGCCGGAACGGCCGCTCGGTGCTGGCGCACAGATAGAGTGTCCGGCCTTCAATGTCACCCATTGCCGCCGGGGTCGCCGCCACAGGTCGCCAACCTCGGTGGCCGCGGCAGCCTGGCGATGAAGCGGTCAACTTGCCGTCGCAGCCGGCCGATGCCCCCCACGCCGGCCAGCCTCCGATCCAGAAAAGCCAATGTGGCCGCGTCGTCGTCCGACATGTCCCGCAGCCAGAACAACACCGTCGAGCCGTAGGCGGCGGTCAGAATCGCACGTTTAGTGTACCAACTGAAATCCGCCGAACGGTCGCCGGCGGCGTGCCAGATCGCATCCACCGTCCGCGCCGTGCAAGCCGCCGCCGACCGCGCGTTGCTCGGCAGCGACAACACCGACATCGCCCGCCGTATCGCCTCCTTGTGAGGCCGATTCTGCTGTAGCCGCAGCGCAATCACCGCCCGCACCCGGGCCGAGACCCGCGTTTCCGGCATTTCGCGCGCCGCTGCCTCCATGCGCCGGTCGGCAAGGTCACAGAACGTCTCGATCATATCGACCGCGCCCAGTGGAAACAGCAGATCGGCCTCGTCCGGCGGCATCCCGGCGTCGGCAATGCCACCTTGCAAGGCCCGTTTGGTCCAACCGTCGAAGGGCACGTGCGACAGCATGGCCTCGACCGCTTTGTCACGCTCCGGCAGACGCTCGGGCGGCTCCATCATGACTGTCTCCGTTCCGCGAGGGCTGCGCGTTCAAGTTCCTCGGTGAAGCCAAAGTGGCGAAAGTCGGTCATGCGCATGGTGTAAAGGATGCCGTCCAGATGATCATACTCGTGCTGGACGATGCGCGCATGAAAGCCGCTGGCCTCGCGTTCGATGGCGTTGCCCTCACAATCGACGCCGCGGTAGCGAACCCGTCTGGCGCGTGGCACCGCCGCGCGAAGGCCAGGTATCGAGAGGCAGCCTTCCCAACCCAGCTCCTGCTCCTCCCCGAGCAGCTCCAGCGTCGGATTGATCAACACCGTGTTGCCCGCTGGAGCGTTGTCGGGGTCGTCGGCTTCGTCCGCCGCCGCCCGGCCGCCAGGGACCCGGAACACGAACAGCCGCAATGGCTGATAAACCTGGGGTGCGGCCAAGCCGACGCCAGGCGCGTCCTCCATCGTCTCCATCATGTCCGCCACCAGCCGGCGGATCTCCGGCGCCCCCGGGTCCGCCACCGGCTCGCACGCGCGCAGCAGCACCGGATGCCCCATGCGGGCGATCTTCAGTATGGCCATATCCGCTCCATCATCGTCGGCGTCTTGCTGGGGCGCTCCACACAATGGCAACCCCCCACGGAAAATAGGCTTGTAAGTATTGCGGGCCATGTTATAGCGCCAACCCCTGCGTCGGGCTCCCCCTGGCGACGGATCAATGCGCGCAACCGTCGGCCGTCATGGCGGGTGGGGGCGCACTGGAAAGGAGTAGGCGGCCAAGTGCAAGTCCTCGTGCGTGACAACAACGTCGACCAGGCGCTGAAGGCGCTCAAGAAAAAGATGCAGCGGGAGGGGATTTTCCGCGAGATGAAGCTGCGGCGGCATTATGAAAAGCCCTCGGAGCGGAGAGCTCGTGAAGCTGCGGAAGCTGTGCGCCGAGCGCGCAAGCTGGAGCGTAAGCGGTTGGAACGAGAGGGTTTCTAGCCTCTCCACGCCAATTCTTTAAGCCCGTCACAGGTCGCGGCGGGGGCCGTCAGGCTCCGTTCGTCGCGGCGTACGTGTGTACGGTTGCAAATCCGGCTTGGCTGGGTCTACCTTCGATTGGACCAATGGATCCAAGCGAAACAAAATGCTGGCCCCAGACCAAACCCGGCAAAACGCCGTCTTCGAACATCTTCGGTACTAGCATCCTGACCGGCGCCTTGCCGGCCGGAGGCCGCTTGCCGCCGACGCGTGCGCTGGCGCAGGAGGTTGGGGTCGCCCGCCAGACCGTCGTGCTGGCCTACGAACGGCTCGCCGCCGAAGGGTATGTGAAAGGCCGCACCGGCAGCGGCACCTATGTCGCCACCGACCTGCCGGATCAGGCGCCGGAGCGGACCGAGACACCGCGGGTCGCGGCCATCGCGCTGTCCAACCGCGGCGCCCAACTCGCGCAAATCCCGGCGACCGCCGTCTCGCGTGATGCGACCTTGGGCCTTTTGCTGGCCGGTGGCCTACCAGCGCCGGACCTGTTTCCCAATCAGGCCTGGGCTCGATGCGCCGTCCGCGTGCTGAAACCACTGGCTGGTGAACTTTCAAGCTATCCGCCACCGCAGGGTCTGCTGCTGCTGCGAGAACAGATTGCGGCGCACCTGGCCAGCACACGCGGCCTGGTCACGGACCCTGGGTGCGTTGTGGTCACCGCCGGCACGCAGCAGGCGCTACGTACCGCCGCTGAACTTCTGCTCGATCCGGGCGATGCTGTTTGGGTGGAAGATCCCGGCTACATCGCCGGCCGCGGCGCGCTGATCGCCTCCGGCGCCAATCCAGTGCCGATCCCCAGCGATCATGAGGGCATCGATGTCGCCGCCGGCATCCAGGCCGCCCCCAACGCCCGACTTGCCCTGGTCGCGCCGTCCCACGCCACGCCTTTGGGCGGCGCGCTGCCGATCGGCCGTCGTCTGGCTCTGCTGGACTGGGCGCGGCGGGCGAGCGCCTGGATCCTGGAAGACGACTGCGACTCGGAGTTTCGCTGGGAGGGACGCCCGCTGCCGCCTCTAGCCACGTTGGACAAGGCAGGTCACGTCATCTACTGCGGCACGTTCAGCAAGACCCTGGCGCCGGCACTCCGGGTCGGCTTCGCCGTGGTGCCCGCGCCCCTGGTGCCGGCGTTCGTCCGCCTCCGCACCCTGACGGACCGTGGCACCGACGCCTTCACCCAGGCGATCCTGGCCGAGTTCATGCGGCAGGGTCAGCTCGCTCCGCATATCCGGCGCATGCGAACCGAGTACGCCCGCCGCCGGGCCGCCTTGCTGAGTGCGATGGAGCGATACGTGAAACTCGCGTCGCCGATGGCCGCGCCCGGCGGCCTGCATATGGTCGCCTGCCTGCCGGACGGGATCGACGAGGCCGCCGCGGTCCGCGCCTGCCGTTCACGCGACCTGGCGGTGGCTCCGCTGCGAGCTTATTTCGCCGGGCTGCCGCGGATGAACGGTCTGGTCATGGGGTTCGCCGCCACGCCTGTCTCCATGGCACCGGACGCGGCCAAACGTCTGGAAGGCGCACTGGCCTCCTCCGCGGCGAAGACTGCCGCCTGACGCCACCTCGTTCGCCGTCCCGTTTCCCTGCTGGTCCCCCGGCGAATGACGGCATCGCTTTGCATTCGGCGGAAAATCCGTCATCGTCCGGAAGATGAGTGTATTGACGTCGATCGAGCGGGGGCATCCGGATGACTGAACCTCACCCACAGGCGGCGCGGGCCCGCGCACTGCATCCGCTGCTGACGCGGGAGGGGGACGAGGCCAATCGCCGCCGGGAACTTACCGCACCTGTTGTCGCGGCATTGAAGGAGGGTGATTTCTTTCGGATGCTGCAGCCTCGGTCGATGGGCGGCATGGAACTGAAGCCCTCGGAGTTTGCACAGGTTACCGAAGCGATATCCGCCGCCGACGGATCCACCGGTTGGGTGGTCTGCCAGAGCAACGGGTGCTCGATGTCGACGGCCTATCTCGATCCCCGGGTGGCGAGGGAGATATTCGGGCCGGTGGACGGTATCCTGGCGTGGGGACCGCCCGGTTCGCCGTATGAAGCCGAGCCGGTGGACGGTGGCTATACCCTGTCCGGCACGTGGCGCTTCGCCAGCGGCTGCCAGAACGCGACCTGGCTCGGCGCGCATGTGAAGGTCGCCGGCAGAAAGGAAATCCGCACGCTGCTGTTTCCAAAGTCCAGCGCCAAGATGACCGATATCTGGCACACGCTTGGCCTGCGCGGCACCGCCAGTAATGAATATACAATCAAAGATCTGTTCGTGCCGAGCGAACGGACAATGCTGCGTGACCAGGCGGTTGACCGGCGGGAGGATGGGCCACTGTATCGTTTCAGCAGCGGTCAACTCTACTCCGCGGGATTTGGCGGCGTCGGGCTGGGCATTGCCCGCGGCCTGATCGACGCGTTCCTGGAGCTGCCTGCCAACAAGGTGTCGCGTGGCGCCGGGCGGCCGTTGCGGGAGAATAACGTGGTCCAGTCGCAACTGGCGCAATCGGAGGCACGCTGGCACTCCGCCCGCGCCTTCCTGCACAATACGCTGGACGAGACTTATGACTACGTGGTTCGGCATGGCGAGATGACCGAACGTCACCACGCGATGGTCCGACTCGCCTCCACCTGGGCGATCAACCAGTCGCGGGAGGCGGTGAACACCTTGTTCCACACGGCTGGGTCGATGGCGATCTTTGAGGACCAGCCGTTCGAGCGCCGGCTGCGCGACATCCATACGGTGTCGCAGCAGGCCCAGGGGCGCCAGTTGCATTATGAGTCAGTCGGTCAGATCATGCTCGGCATGCCGGCCGAAAACGAGTTCTAACAGGAGGACAACTATGCCTGCGCAGTCATTGAATCACTACACGATCAAGGTCCGCGACCTGGAGGGGACAAAGGAATTCTATGAGGATATCGTTGGACTGACCGTCGGCGATCGCCCGCCGCTGCCGTTTCCTGGATACTGGCTGTATTGCGGCGGCGTGCCCACGGTGCACCTGATCGGCCATCGCGACGACGATCCGGTGATCCCCGACGACAAGTCCTATCCCGCGCCGACCGGCCGCCTGGACCACATTGCATTCTCCTGTGACGGACTGCAGGAGATGCGGGAGAAGCTGCACAAGCGCGATATCAAGTTCGATGAACGCGTGCTGCCTCGCCTCAACATGACCCAGTTGTTCTATCTGGACCCGGATGGAATTTCGGTCGAGTGCAACTTCGAAGCAAGCGAGACCGAAGTTGGAGGGATAAAGGGCTACTGAGTGTATCGCCCGAGCTAGTTGGTTTCGCCCCACGGCTCGGGCAGTAGACCGTTGCTCAGGGTGCCGTTCGGCCGCACGGCGCCGGGTGGCGCGGGGGCTTGGGCTGAGTCGTCGTCCAGGCTGCTGGCGTTTCGGGATGCGCATCCGGAGAGTGTTGCTCCGGCGATCCCCAGCGCTGCGATGGTCAGAACCACAACACTTCGGCTAGTCGCGACGCGTCGATCCATCGCTGATGCTACCCCCGAACTGATACCGTTACGAAAACAGAAACACGGCGGCGGCGATGGCGCAGGTCCACTGACCATCGGGCCCGCAAACAGCGGCGGCAGTAATCGAGGTGCTGTCGATAATCAGATTGCTGTGCTCGTAAATCTGTTTGCGCTCATTCCACGCCGCTTCCGGATCGAAATCGAGGCCGAGCGTCGAGGCGAGCATTGTGGCGGCGAGGTCTTCGGCCTGTTCACCGCTCGCCTCGGCGGTCATGCCGTATCCGTGCAGTTCTGATATATAGCCGTACATATCGGGGTCGGCTGGCCTGGCCAGACCGAGGCTGGCGTAAAGATGCCGCCCGAATTCATTGGTCTCGGACCGGGCAAGGACACAGAAGGTGATATCGCCCGGCTTGAGCAGATCGACCGCCGCGTCGCGGTCCATGACCTCGCAGCGTGGCGGCACGATGGACGATACATAGACCAGGTTCTGCTGCTCGATATCGGCGTCACGCAGGGCGAACTCGAACGCGGTCAGGGCGTGGCGGTGGACGCCTACACCTTTGGTCAAGAACATGCGGGTTGGGCTGGGAAACATCGGGGGTTCCTTCGCGTGGCGTTATTTCGGCTTCAGCTCAACCTGGTTTGCAGCCCTTGCTAGATGGGCGCATGCCTAAGCTCTGCCAAATGAAATTTGCCTTGCACGTTTCTCCGTGCCCAGCCGCCAAATTCACGATGCGGCGGCGGTCGGCGCCATCCGGTCGGGCCAGTCCTTGATCGAGGTCCGCCAGTGGATGCGGTCCTGATGCGGCGGATAGTCCCCGGCAGCCTTGTGGTAAGAGCAGCGATTGTCCCAGAGCACCACATCGCCGACGCGCCACTTGTGCCGGTACCGACCGTCGGGCTGGATCATCAGCTCCGTGAGTTCCTCGATCAGGTCGTCGCTTTCGGTCTTTTCCACGCCCTGGATGTAGAGGATTTTACCCGGATCAAAGTAGAGCGACCCGCGGCCGGTTTCAGGGTGGGTCCGAACGATCGGATGCATCGCCGGCGACCGGTCGCGATCCTCAGGGTTCAGCAGCGCGTTGGACTGTCGGCGGCCACCATAGGAGAAGGCGCCCAGCACCCCTTCAAGGCGTTGCCGCAGTCGTTGCGGCATCGCTTCATATGCCGCATAGCCGCTGGCGAACAGCGTGTCTCCGCCCGTTTCGGGAACCGCGAGGCTATACAGTTGCGTGGCTTTGAAAGGCGTCTCGTCGTAGGCGCCGTCGGTGTGCCAGCCCTCCGCCCCGCGGCCATAGATCGCCCGG
Source organism: uncultured Alphaproteobacteria bacterium (assembly GCA_963758415.1). Taxonomy (GTDB): domain Bacteria; phylum Pseudomonadota; class Alphaproteobacteria; order Acetobacterales; family Acetobacteraceae; genus Rhodopila. Next base: position 18,278 of record CAVWVL010000008.1, read on the forward strand.
TCCAATGTCCCGTCGGGCTTGAACTTGTTGACGCCCAGGACAGTGATCTCGGGGTATGACGGATGCCGGGTGCTTTTCGACGGGTGCGGCGACACCGGGCCGAAGCGACGGCTGTGCCGGAGGAACTCGTCGATCGTCAATTCCTGCCCGCTAACCACAAGCACGTTATAATCCAGCCAGGCACGGTAGATATTCGCGAACCCCGCCTCGTCGAGGCGTCTGAGGTCGACTCCGGTAACTTCGATGCCGATTTGCGGGCCTACGCGGCGCATTTGAACCATTGGCCGTCCTCCCGGGCGCGATCACAGGCATTGGAGGTTGACGCGTCAAGATGCCATCCTGACCTAACATCGCGAGCGCGCGGCCGAGCAGGTTCTTCCTTGGGCTGAATTGAACAAAGGTGAATGGTTGTCGTTCAGGCGGCAGTCGTTCGAGATAATCGCACAGGCTCGACAACGGCCGCGGCCAAGACCGTAATATTATCGCCTTGATTCGTAATCCTTGCGTTTGGAGAGCAACAAACGGGACAACTCCATTCAAAAGTGATATGAAGTTGAGCAACCGACCGGCCACGGCTTCCGCTTCCAGCAGGGCACAATCCCATGCAAACCGCGCTTGAAGGACATCCCATTGTTGATCGAAAATAAATACGCGGTGATGGCGGCGGTGGTGGGCTTCTGGCTCGCATTGTGGCTGACCGACGGCAGTTTGACAGCGGCGTTCGGTGTCCTGGCGCTGATCGCTGGAGCCGCCTGGGCGGTCCGACGCATGCGAAGCTAGTGCCGTCAAGTAAGGCAACGACGTAACAGGGGCGGTATTGTTAGATGCAAACGAAACCAAGATCCCGGCTGAGTTCGATCATTGTCACGCCGCTGCTTGGTATCGCGGTGTGGCTTCTTCTGACGGGGCCGTGCCCTGCTCTGGACTGCCCCGCGCCGCAGCCGACAGGTGGCCCCGGCGTGATCCAGGAAACGGCCGCCGAGATCGACAATCTGAAGGTTGTTCTCGCCTCGGGCGAGGTCGGGCCGCAGGTCCCGCTGATCGTCAATGCACTGCGCACGCGCCACCCGGGCGTGCCAGGCGGCGAAATCGTCAACTACCTCCTCACGGCTTACTGCCCGGTGGTGAACCGTATGTCTGGCCTGAGCGAGAGTGAGAAGCACGCCAAACTGGGCGCTTTCGCAAGCCAGGTCGTGCAGGCCGCGTACTCAGCCGACCAGGGATGCTACCAATGCGGCTAAACCTCGAGCCACTCCCGCCGGATCTCGCCATTCGTTAACAGATCGTTCGGAGTTCCCTCGAACACGATCTGACCGTGCCCCATGACGTAGAGCCGGTGGGAAATCTTCAGGGCGATCGTCAGCTTCTGCTCGACCAGCAGAATCGCCACACCGCGACTGGCAATCTCGGCGAGAAGGACGCCGACCTGCTCCACCAGCAGCGGCGCCAGCCCCTCGGTCGGCTCATCGATCAGGATCAGGTCCGGATCGCCCATCAACGTCCGGCACATCGTCAGCATCTGCTGTTCGCCACCCGACAGCACGCCCGCTGGGTTGTGTTGCCTGGCGTCGAGGTTCGGGAAAAGACGAAAGACATCCTCGAAGGTCCAGCGGCCGAACCGGCCTGCCCGCTTCAGTCCAAGCTCCAGGTTCTGCCGCACGCTCAAGGTCGGAAAGATCTGGCGATCCTCCGGCACGTAGCCGATACCGGCCCGAGCCACCAGATCGCTGCGCAGGCCAACAAGATTGCGGCCCCGGTACATTACTTTGCCCTGCGGCGGAACCAGGCCCATGATTGCCTTGCAGGTCGTGGAACGCCCGACACCGTTGCGTCCCAGCAGCGAAACGATCTCGCCCTCGTTCACATCCAGATCGATGCCGTGCAGGATGTGACTCTGGCCATAATAGGCGTGCAGGTCGCGGACCTCGAGCATCACGAACTGAGCGCCCCGAGATAGGCTTCCTGCACAGACCGATTGGCCCGCACGGCCGCCGGCGGACCCGAGGCGATTACTTGCCCGTAGACCATGACGGTAATCGTATCGGCCAGGTCGAACACCACCTTCATGTCGTGCTCCACCATCAGCAGCGTCTTGCCCTTGGTCACCTGCCGGATCAGCGCCATGGCGTGATCCGTTTCGGTGTTGCTCATTCCGGCAGTGGGCTCATCCAGCAGAATGACTGAAGCGCCACCAGCAATCGTCATACCGATTTCCAACGCGCGCTGCTCGGCGTACGACAACAGCCCGGCCTGAATGTCGCGCCGACTGGCCAGGTTGAGATCCTCCAGCAGCATGTCCGTGCGCTCATTGAGTGCCTTCTGGCGGCCGAGTGGAGACCAGAACGAATAGCGATAGCCGGTGCTCCATAACAATGAGCAACGAAGATTCTCGAACACCGAGAGACGGTGGAAGATCGACGTGATCTGGAAACTACGGGACAGTCCCATGCGGTTGATCCGGTGTGGCGGCATGGCGTCGATACGCGTGCCATTCAGCAGGATCTCACCCGACGTGATCGGAAACCGTCCGCTGACCAGGTTGAAGCAGGTGGTCTTTCCCGCGCCGTTTGGACCGATAATGCAATGACGTTCACCGGTGGCAATATTGAGCGTGACGCCGCGGATGATCTCGGTCGCGCCAAAGTTCTTGCGCACGTCTCGCAATTGCAGCGCCGTCATCGCCGCGCCTTCAGCTCGGCCGTCAGATCATCCCACACCCGATGGAAGCCAGCCGCCTCGATGCGCAGCCAGATTCCGCCGATTATCAGGCAGCCAGCGGATATCGCCCACGGCATGACTGCCTTGACGTCGATCGGGCCGCCGAACAGTACCAGCTTTTTGCCCTGCGCCGCGCCGATGGTCAGGAAGGACATCAACTCCACGAAGCCGACAAAGCCAATAACCAGCGCGAGCGACGGGATGACGAGACGGAGATAGGGCACCGTCAAACGACCGAGGCGGCCACTGCGACGGATCGGGCCGTGTGCCTGGATGATTCCCGCAAGTCCGGTCGGCGCGAAGATCACCATCGAAATGAACAGCACACCGACATAGACCAGCCAGGAATTCGACAGCAGGCTTACGCCGCTTTGCAGCAGGGTGATAAGGATGGCGCCGAGGATCGGACCGGCGAACACCGTTGCCCCACCGATATATGTCATCAGCAGCGCGTTAGCCGAGAGCGGCGCCGCCACCGAGTCGAACGTTACGATCTCGTAGGTGATCGCGTACAGGCCGCCGCCGATCCCAGCAAAGAAGCCAGACAGCGAAAACTGGATGAAGCGCACGGTCCTGGGATCGTAGCCGATGAACTGTGCGCGCTCGAAATTGTCGCGGGCGGCGTTCGCCATGCGGCCAAGCGGGGTCAGGGTCAAGAAATACATCAGCCCGGTGGCGACGACGGTCCAGACGAGGATCAAGTAATAGACCTGGATGCCGGATGCGTAGGTAAGGCCGAACAGGCTGTGATCGATCATGCGGTTGGTGGAGACGCCGCCCTCGCCGCCAAAGAAATGATGGAACATCAGCGCCGCGGTTGAAACCAGCTCTCCGATGCCCAGGGTGATCATGGCGAAGGCTGTCGCGCGCTGTTTCGTTGCCATCGCACCGAACACGATTGCCAGCGCCAGGCCCGTCAGGCCAGCCAGGAACGGCATCAGTTCCATCGGTACCGGCAGGTCGCCGTCCCCGGCGGCATTGAGAAAATGCACCATCGAGTAGCCGCCGATGCCGAAAAACGTTGCGTGGCACAATGAGAACAGTCCGGCCTGGCCCAGCAGCATGTTGTACGAGAGCGCCAGGATCACCATCATGCCCATCTGGCTGAACATCGAGATCATGAAGCCCGAGCCGCGGTGATGTGCCCAGTCGTAAAATATCCACGGCAGGGCGATGGCCACCAGCACGACGAGGATAGTAGGCCACCATCTCCATGTCGCCCGGGACGCGCTCATGTATCGCGGGTCCCCAGCAGCCCGCGGGGCCGAAAGAACAGGATCAGCACCATCATAACGAACGGCAGCAAGCCCCCGATGCGCGACACCGGAACGGTCAGCACCTCGGTCAGCAGCGTGTCCCCGCCTATGGCCAGTCCGATCGGACGCAGCAGATCGGCGATCGAGTAATCGATCACCACCGCAAAGGTCTGGATCATGCCCATGATGATCGATGCGATGAAGCACCCAGCCAGGGAGCCGAGGCCACCGAACACCACCACGACGAACACGATGGGTCCCATGCCGTCCGCCATGCCCGGCTCGGTCGTCTGGTAGTTGCCGCCGATCACCCCGGCCAGCCCGGCCAGCAGGCAGCCGCCCGCGAACACCGTGGTGAATACCACCGGAACGTTATGACCCAGCGCGCCAACCATATCGGGATGGGTCAGCGAGGCCTGGATGATCAGACCGATGCGCGTTTTTTTCAGCAGCAGCCACGTGCAAAGCAACATGCCAGCGGATACCAGGAGCATGAACCCGCGATACGCAGCGAAGTTGGCGCCATAGATGGTGAACAGCGGAAAATCCAGCAGCGGCGGCACGCGGTAGGCCATCGGCAGCATGCCCCAGGTCATCTGCACCAGCCGCTGGATGATAAACACAAGGCCGATGGTGAACAGCAGTTCGGCAATGTGGCCGTTGCGGTGAACCCGGCGCAGTCCCCAGACCTCGATCGCCACGCCGATCAGCCCGCACAGCAGTGGCGCGATGATCAAGGCCGGGAAAAAACCGAGGACCTGGCTGACCTGATACGCGAGATAAGCGCCCACCATGTAGATACTGGCGTGCGCGAAATTCAGCACGCCCATCATGCTGAAGATCAGCGTCAGGCCGCTCGCCAGCATGAACAACAGCATCCCGTACACCAGCCCGTTCAGCAACGAAATGAGAACGATCTGCATGTCGTTGCGGACCGGCTTACGAGGTGGGCCGCTTCATCTTGCAGGTGGTTGGCAGGGTGAGATCCGCGGTGGAAGCGATGAAGTCGATCTTCCAGCCGAGACCGGTTTTTTCCGCGTCATACTTTACGTTCTTGGTGAAGGTCACCGCGTAGTAGGGCATCAGCAACTGGTGGTCTTCCGCCCGCATCTCCACTGGGAAGCCAACGAGATCCGTGGCTTTCATGCCCTCCAACGCCTGTGCAACCTTCAAGGCGTCGGTGGACCCTGCCTGATTGATCGCCGTCGCCAGCATCTGGAACATCGTCAGCCAGGGGAGGAAGCCAAACTCGGTGTCGTGGTTCGCGCGCCAGCCTTTGACGAAGGCCTCGGCCTCCGGCTTGTTCAGTTCAACCGGAACGTTGGAATTGAATTCGGACACTGTCGACAAGCGGTTTTCGCCAGCCGACCCGACCGCCGTAGCGCCGCCGAGCACCTGGGCCAGATAGGTGTCGTAGCGGACATCCAGCCCGGCATCGACCCCAGCCTTGATCAGCAGATTCAGATCGCGATTATAATTGCCGGTGATGACCGACTGCGCGCCCGAGGCCCTGATCTTGGCAACGTACGAAGAAAAATCCTGCACCTTGCCGAACGGGATCAACTCGTCGCCAACGATCTGGATGTCCGGCCGCAGCTTCTCCAGCCACTTCCTGGTGTCGTGCTGCACCGACTGTCCGAACAGATAATCCGGATTGAGCAAGTAGACCTTTGTGACATCCTTGGGGATCGCCTTGACCCGTGCCACCGCACGCATCTCGACGTTGCCGATGAAACGGAACTGCCAGAAGTCACACTTCTCGTTGGTCAGCTCGGTCGCGAGCGCGCCGCAGTTCAAGTAAAGGATGCGGTTATCGGGGTTGCGCGCGTTATGCTTTGCCACTGCATCGACCAGTGCGGCGCCGACATTCGACCCGGTGCACTGCATGATGAAAGGCATGTTCTGATCGGTAATCGTTTTCAAGGCGATCAGTGCCTCGGCCGGCTGGAGCTTGTCGTCGAACGGCACCAGCTCGAATTTCTTGCCGAGGGCGCCGCCTTGGGCGTTAACTTTCTCCAGGATGTAGCCGAAGATCTTCAACGCCTCGTCGCCAGCCGAGGCGAAGGGTCCAGAGAGCGCCTCGACATAGCCGATCTTGATGGTGTCTTCGGCCAACGCCGGCCGGGCGGCCGCTGCCAGCAGCATCATAACGAACAGGAAACAACAGCGCCTTGCCAGTGACGTCATCCAACCCCCCGATGGCCAGTGAAAGGCCAATTATTAGTTAGCTGGACAGTAGCCATCGAAACGGCGGGGTGTCAATCAGGTCTGCCGCCACGACGGCTGGCCTCATTTGTGCTTTGCACCTTCCAGGGGCAGGCCGTCCCGCCCGAGAGATTTCGGCTGGTGCGAATGGAAGCGTACCTGCGGATCCACCGCCAAATAGCGCGACGGCCGCTCGGCGTCTTGCTGGAATACGGACGCAGCCGCCAGCAGACGCTTGTCGTCGTCGGACAGGCGGGTGACTTCCCGCAGATGATCGGTCCAACTCTCCATGGACCAAACCTCGATCCAACCATCGGGATGGGCGACATCGTTGTACAGCCGCCAGAACACCGCCCCGGCTCGGCCGCGAATGCGATGCACCTCCACCATCAGCTTCAGGAACTCGTTTCGCTGGTGGGGTTCCAGACGATAGTGGGCGATCTCCATGATCCGCCCACGCGCGTTGCGCAACAGCGGCACGAATTCCGGTGCCGGCGCTTCAGGCAGCGGCCCGGGCAGATCGGCGCCCGGGCTGGCACCACGAACGATGGCCTCGATGCTGAAGTTGCGAACGATCAGCATCAGCACCAGGCCGACGACCGAGGCGGTGAGGAAAGTATGCGACAGGCCGATGCGGCCGCCGAGCCAGCCCCAGCCGAAGGAGCCAAGGGTGAGTGCGCCGTTCTGCGCGAGCTGGAAGATCGACAGGGCCCGGGCACGAACCCAGGGCGGGCAGACTAATTGTGCCGCCGCCTGGATGGTGGCGAATGCCGAGGTCCAGCCCAGGCCAAACATCAGCATGCCGAATGACGCCGGCACCCAATGCCGTGACACCCCGACGATGGCCATGCCGACACATGACAGTACGGTGCAGCCGACCACGGTGTTGCCGCGGGACAGTTTGCCGCGAACGATGGGCAGCAGCATGCCGGAGGTTACGCCTCCGATCCCCATCATGCCGAGGATCACGCCGTACATGCCGGCACCGAGGCCCAGGTCGTGCCGCACGAACAGGGGCAGCAAGGCCCAGGGTGCCGATGCCGGGATCGAGTATGACGCGGTTCGCACCATCGCCGCCCGAACGGCGGGGGTATTCCGCACGAAGCGCATGCCGGCGCGCATGGCGGAGAAGAAGTGCTCGCGCGGCAGTCCGGTGAAGCGGCGGCGGCCGCGGCGCCAAGCGACCAGCGCCACGATCACCGAGATGATCGACACGGCATACATTGAGAATGCCAGGCTGGACCCACCGACAAGGATCAGGAAGCCGGCCAGCGCCGGGCCGACCGCGCGGGTCAGGTTGTAGCCGATGCCGTTCAGGGCGATGGCCTGGACCATGTCCTCGCGCGGCACCAGTTCGGGAACGATCGCGCTCCAGGCTGGGTTAGTCAGGGCGGAGCCGATGCCGATCGCGAAGGTCAGCACCAGCAGCCACTCGGCCGTCATACCGCCGAGGATTGTGAGGGTAGCCAGCAGCGTGGCGAAGGTGATCGTCCAGAGCTGGGTGCCGATCAGGAAGACGCGTTTGTCAACGATGTCGGCCAGCGCGCCGCCGGGAATGGCGAGCAGGAACACCGGCATGATGGTCGCCGCCTGCACCGCCGCCACGATCAGTGGCTTAGGGTCGAGCGAGGTCATTAGCCACCCCGCACCGGTGTTCTGCAGCCAGGTGCCGAGCCAACCGATGACGCTGGCGATCCACAGGTGGCGGAAGGTGGTGACGCGCAGCGGCACGAGGGCGACGGGAAGTCGCATCAGGTGTGCGATCCGGGCGGCGGATTGGGTATTTCGACGCGAATGCGAATGGTTGTGCCGCCCATCAGCGGGCGGGCCGTTATGCCCCATTCCGCGCGCCTCAGGCGGCCGGTGGCGACCATGCCATGAGCAGATCGTTCCAGATCCAGTGTGAAAGGATGGGTCTGACCATGCAGCGTCAGATCACCGGCAATGGTTTCTCCCTCGCAGCCGCCATGGAAAGCCAACTGCGGAAACTGCGCCACGTCGATGAAGTCGGGTCCGACGATCTGTTCCCGCAGCGAGTCGTTTGACATCGCGAGGCTGGCTGGCTCGATTTCCAGGACGACCTGACATTTGGTCGGGCTGGCCGCGTCGAAGCGCATCAGGCCGTGAAAGCGGGCAAAACTTCCATCGAACGGCAGCAGGCCCATGCCATAAATCCGCAGCTCGACCCGACTGCTCGGCGGCGACAGCACGATCTGGTCGGCATGGCTCGAGGCGGCGAACACGGGGCAGCCGAGGCAGGCCATCAGGATGAGCAAGCGGCGCATGGTGCCCGTGTCGTCGCTCCTCCCATCGGCGGCTTTCGTGTGGCGCTGGTTGGCGGCAGCGGCCAATTTATCGATGACCCCGGTGGTTTTGTCCATGGCGGGGACAGATCAATTCGTCGGCTGGCCAGGGGAGAAAAGTTGACGCATGATCGGCGCGTCGCATTCCCGGCGCGGGTGCCGCATGCAGTCGGGCTGATGCGGCCCAGGGAATAAGGCCAGCGGATAAGGAAGGATGGCTGTCGTGCCTGTGGAAAAGCAAGCTTATCGCGAAGCAATGGCACGTCTGGGCGCGGCGGTGAACGTGATCACGACCGACGGACCGGGTGGACGGGCCGGGTTCACGGCCAGTGCGGTCACCAGCGTGACAGATACGCCGCCCACTTTGCTGGTGTGCGCCAATCGCACCAACAACTCATACCCGGCGATGCGGGAGAACGGCGTGTTATGCGTCAACACGCTGACCCCGGCGCAGGAGGGCCTGTCGCCTGTCTTCGCGGGCATGACGCAGCACACCATGAATGAGCGATTCGACGGCTATGCCTGGCACCGGCTGCAGACCGGCGCTCCGGTGCTCGATCAGGCGGTGGTGGTGTTCGATTGCCGCATCACCCAGGTGGTCGAGGTCGGCACCCACGACATCTTCATCTGCTCGGTTGAGGCGGTGCGTACCGGGACGGCACACGAGGGGCTGATCTATTACGGCCGCGGCTATCACAGCGTGTTTGGCAGCCCATAATTTCAGTGGTTGGTCAGTGTCGGTGAAGGGCAGGAGGTTAGCGACGCCGTCCTGACCCGACACGGGCCGAACGGCGCCGGGATGCCTCGGCGTCACATCTGGGCGTAGGCGCCGTCTTTCCAAACGTAGAAGACATAGCCGCCGCCCGTCGTGTCGCCCTTGCCGTCGAAACTGATTGGGCCGAGCACGGACGGCCACTTGCCGGTCGCCTTCAGGGCGGCGGCTACTTTCTTCGGGTCGGTGCTGTTGACCTTCTTAACCGCCTCGGCCCAGACCTGAACCGCCGCGTAGGTGTAGAGGACATAGCCTTCAGGATCGATGTTCTTCGCCTTGAATTCCTTCACCACGTCAGCCGCGGTTTTCATCAGCCGGGGATCGGGCGGGAAGGTCATCATGGTGCCGGCCCCGGCGTCGCCCGCGATCTGCCAGAACTCGTTGGTGACCAGGGCATCGCCGCCGACCAGGGTGGCCTTCATCCCCTGCTCCTTGGCCTGGCGGATAATCAGCCCGGACTCGGTGTGGTATCCGCCGACATAGATCACCGCGATGCCGGCTTGCTTCAGGCGGCTGACCAGCGAGGAATAGTCCTTCTCGCCGGGCGTGTAGGCTGTCGCCAGCGCTTCCTTGCCGCCAGCCGCATGCAGCGCCTTGGCGGTTTCGTCAGCCAGTCCCTTTCCGTAGGCGGAGTTGTCATTCAGGATGGCGATCTTGTCGCCTTTGAAGTGTTTCGCCAGGTATTCGCCGGCGACCTTGCCCTGATCATCATCGCGGCCGCAGATGCGGAACGTGTTCCAGCTTCCCTCATCGGTGTATTTCGGGTTGGTCGAGGCGGGCGAGATCTGCAGGATGCCCTCCTCGGAATAGACCTTGCTGGCTGGGATGGAGCTGCCGGAGCAGAAATGTCCAACGACCAGCTTGTCGCCCTTGGAGACGAACTGGTTGGCGACGGATACGGCCTGTTTGGGGTCGCAGGCGTCGTCGCCGACATCCAGGACGAGCTGCTGGCCGAGCACACCGCCTGCGGCGTTCAGATCGGCGACCGCCTGCTCGGCGCCGGTTTTCATCTGTTGGCCAAAGGCGGCGTACTCGCCGGTGATTGGTCCCGCGACGGCGATATGGATCTGTGCGCTCGCCGGCGTGGCCGCGATGGTCGTGGTCAAAGCGAAGGCGATTGCCGCGATGGCGACTGGCACGGCCCCGAGCAGGGCGTGAGGCCGAATCGGGTGCGTGGATCTTATCAGCATGAACAGCTCCGTTCAGTTGATGCGAGGTGCAAATTATGCCGCAGAGCGCTTAGGTCCGCATAGCGGTTAAAGTGGCCGATGACCAGAACCCGGCCAGCCGATTGAACGCCGCCCGCAACATCCAGGCGACCGCGCCCGTGGTGCCACGGCTTCACCGCGCCGGGCAGCCTGTCGGACGGTTTTTCGGCCCCCCGGCCGCCCGCTGACCGAGCACAATTGGATGTGTTCGTTTGGGGGACTGGACTGTGCGGTACATCCGGGCTCTGTGTGCATCTGGACTGACGCTTGCGCGGTTGCCGGTGAGCGGCACGACAGAAGTGCCCGGCGGGAGAGCGCACCCGTAGCGAGATCATCACCGTCCCGGTCGTGAAGGAGAGACAGAATGAGCCCCGTAGTTCGCGTTCCGCTCGCCACGGAGAACATGGTGGCGGAGATCGACGGCCCGATCGGCTGGATGACCTTCAACAAGCCGGCGCGCCGGAACGCGGTGTCGCTGGACATGTGGGAGGCCATTCCGAGCATTCTCGATCGGTTCGAGGCCGATCCGGCGGTGCGCGTGATCGTGCTCAAGGGCGCTGGTGACCAGGCTTTCGTTTCGGGAGCGGACATCACCCAGTTCGAGCAGGCCCGCTCCAGCCGGCAGGGCAACGCGCATTATGAGCAAGTCCTGGGGGAGGCGAGTGAGCGGCTGATCGCGTGTGGCAAGCCGACGATTGCGATGATCCGGGGGTGGTGCATCGGCGGCGGGGTGGCGATCGCGATCTGCTGTGACCTTCGCATCGCCGCCGAGGATGCGAGGTTCGGCATTCCGGCTGCCCGGCTTGGCATCGGGTACGGGGTTGCCGGCGTCAAGAAGCTGGTTGATCTGGTCGGGCCATCGTTCACCAAGGAAATCTTTTTCACCGCGCGGCATTTTTCGGCCACCGAGGCGCGCGAGATGGGGCTGGTCAATCGGGTCGTCGGCACGGAGATGGTGGAGGATTACACGCGGCAATACTGCGCGACGATCGGGGCCAACGCTCCGATGACGATGCATGCGCTGAAGCGGACGGTGGGTGAGCTGTCGCGTGGTGACAAGGCGGACCTGGCGGCGACCGAGCGGCTGGTCAATGCTTGTTTGGAGAGCCAGGACTTCATCGAGGGGCGCACCGCCTTCATGGAGAAGCGACAGCCGGTGTTTCGCGGGGTCTGACCGCCGCCGAACGACGACGCACCGCTGCGCCGCCGCGGGTCGCAGCCCAACCTGAGCCCGGTGGCCACTTCATGCTTTCGTGATGAGGCTGACGCGGGAGGCGTTGGTGGTCGCGCTTGGGAGAGGATGGATTTTCGCTTGCAGGACCGGGGCTGCAGGCACGGTGGCGTTGCCGGCGGGTAACATTCCGCGACACCACCAAATCCGGTGCTTCCATCCATTTGCCCTACCGTGGCGCCTGGCCCGGTCAGTGATCGGAACGGGCCCCACGTTGTTATTTGCATTTAACGGCTGGACGCCTCATTCGGTGCTTGACTCCCGACGCATACAACCACCATAGGTTGCATCTGAGTTCGCTGTGGATGCCTAGCCGGGCCGGAGTGGGACGGGCCATTCATTGCTGATTACATACATTCTGGATTCGAAAATTACTTGTTCAAGACAAGAATTTGGGCCGTCTTTCGCCATAGGCAGCCTGCCTGGCCGCGAACCAGTTTGTGCTTGCTAAGCGAGGGCTCTTGTATATGTTCGAGGGTGCTCAGAGACGCTTATTCGTTCAATGGTTGTAGAGAGACGTTGGGAAGCGGTTGCTGAACTGCGGATCGCAGTGAGTGCGTGGGCGATTAGCCGGACTGATATCCAGATCTCGGCCGGGCGTTTTGGACGGAGAACACGATGGCAGTAACAGTTCCTGGCGCTACTCCCGAGACCGCACCCATAACGGTATCTGGGAACTCCACCGATGTTCTGAACCTTGCGGCTCAGATCGGGGCTCTCCTCGCCAACATCCAGGGTACCGGTGGCGGGAGTGCCAACAGTTTATCGGTAACCACCGTTGCAGGCACCGGTACTGTCCCCGGTGGCATCGGAAACGCGCTCCCAACGGCCCCGACGTCCGGACACACAACCGAACTGATTATCGGTACCGGCGTTAGTGAAATCGACCAGCCAATCCCATCCGGTTGGAATTACGTCATAGACCAAAGTTTGGGTGCGACGCTAACGGGCGCCGACGTGGCGATCGTCGGCAATACTCTCGGGGGAGCCTACAATGTTTCCGGCAACAGCACTGTGGCCGGCCAAGGCGGCGACAACACTGTCTCCGCCACTGGTGTCTACACATTGTCGTTCGCCCCGGGCGACAATCTGATCAATGCCGACGGCGCTGGCACGATAGCGACGGACGCCGGCACTTCCACCGTGAACAGCAACGGTAACGACCTGATCGTGCTCGGCGGCAGCGATCTGGTTTCGCTGGGCGGGGCGGCGGAAACCGTGGTCGGCGGGGCCGGCAGTTCAACCATCACCGGCGGCGGCGCCAACGACCTGATCTTTGGTGATTTCACGACGACGGGCGGCACTCTGAACCTGTCCCTCTCCGGCGCGCAGGCGACCGTCTCGACCGGCGACAGCAATACCAACCTCACCACGTCGGGCAGCGACGCCCTGATATTCGGCGACACCAACACGACGCCGGGCTCCTTGAATATCGTCGATAGCGGGACCAACGACACCATCGACGGCATCAACAGCCCGATGACCGTGACCGCCAGCGCGGGAAGCACCGGGCTGCTGGTGTTCGGCGGCACCGTCGGCGGCCTGGACTTCATTGGCGGAGACAGCTCGGCGACCGTGTTCAGCGGCGCCGGCACAAACACCATTGCCGGGGGCACCGGCGGACTACTGATGAGCGCCGGCGGCAACGACGCCGTGTCAGGCGCGGCTCCGGGCGGGGCGACATTGTTCGGCACATCCGGAAGCAGCGTGACCTACACTGGCGCGGGGAACTTGTTGTATGCGGCGGGCGATGGCAACGAGACGTTGAATGCCGCGGGCTCGACCGGGAATAACCTTTTCGTTGCCAGCTCGATCATGGGGGCGAATGATTCGATCGCCGCCGGCAGTGGCTCGGATACCATGATCGCGGGGGCGGGCTCGGACACATTCAACGGCGGCGCCGGTGCGGATACTTTTGCTTTCTTCTCGCAGTTCACCGCCGGTTCGCATGATTTCATCACCGGCCTCACTGCCGCCGACGACGTTGCCCTGGGCGGCTACGGTTCGGCCGCGACAGCGACCTCGACCAGCGGCGGCAGCACGACGATAACACTCGCGGACAACACCCAGATCACGTTCGTGAATGTCATCAACCCGGCCAATGTTCATTTCGGCTGATCTGAAACCGCCATCCGGCTGAAACAATAACGGTCGTCCGGACGAAGCAGGGGTGCCGGCGTCGTCGGCCAGTTCCGCTGCTCGCCCAGCCTGGGCGGGCACCGCGGCCTCGGCACGAATGCGTGATCCGCCGCCCTGTTTAGACGACGGAACAGCGATCTGAGCCTGCCACTCAAGGCCGCCGGCGGCGGTCCATGGCCTTGATTCTCAGGTCACTTCTCGATTACCAGCATCATATGCACTCTCATTTCCTTGGGATCTCAGTCCCGTGGCCTTCGCGCGAGCAGCACCGGCCATTCATGCCCCGTTGCAATCAGCCTGATTTGGGGCCACTGCGGAATTCCGCATGATCCGGAATTTTCGGGTGGATGGCCATCAGGGAGCACGCATCGTTGGCAGCCGGGCTCAAGATGCTTTTGGCAAGATTGTCTGAGATCCTGCATCGCCCCTCCCCGCCAGTCCGGCAAAGCGCGCCGGACCGCGGGATACTTGGGCCGCCCGCCGTTCGTTGGCCGGGCAACGACAAGGCAGAGCCTCTGACGCAACGGTGCCCGAACTGTGGTTCGGACGCGCCGAAAGCTTTGTTGCTGACGATCGACTTCGCAACCCTGCCCGGTTCTCGGCGAGAAACCACCGTGCTGCGATGCCCGGCCTGCACCTGCCCGTTCTACGCCAGCCAGGTGCCGCCCGACTATGCCGAAGATGCCATGCTCGAGCGCGGCCGCGTGCCGTTTTATCTGCAACAAGGTGCCGGACTGTCGTTGATCACCCGGCCGCTGGCACAGCTTCGAGCGCCCGCCGGCAGCGTCTACGTCGAGGTCGGCTGCGGCTTTGGCTTCGGCCTGGATTACGCCCGCCACGCCAAGGGCTGGACCGGCCGCGGCATCGATCCGGGCGGGATATCCCGCCTGGGCCAGGACATGCTCGGCGTCACGATCGACCGCCGCTATCTTCAGGACACCGAACCGGCCCTGAGCGGCACATGCGACGTCATCATGGCGTCCGAGACAATCGAACACGTCCCCTCGCCCGCCAGCTTCGTGCGTGTGCTGCGCGGCATGCTTCGCACGGGCGGAACCCTGGTCCTGACCACGCCGGATGCCGCTGATCTGCGGCCCGAGACATCCCCGACAGTGCTCATCGGGCTGCTGTCGCCGGGGCTGCACCTGATCTTTCAGAACCGCGAGAGTCTGCAGGCGCTGCTGAAGGAGTGCGGGTTCGAGCACGTGAACATCGTCAAGGACGGGCACTCCCTGGTGGCTTTTGCCAGCGATCGCGCCCCGTCATTGGAATTCGACCACACAGTATTGCGCGCGGAATACCGCGATTATCTGGTGCGGCGCGCCCAGGATTTCCCTCCGCGGCACGACCTGTTCCTGGCCTTCGCCGGCCGAGCGCTACTGGAAGCCGTGAACGACGGGGCATTTGAGCAGGCCCGCCGCGCCCGGGCAGAGGTGCAGCGGGCCTGCAAGATCCGTTTCGGTCATTCGCTTGCCCGGCTCGGCGAGCGAGCGACCTCGATCAGGGGCGCCTCGCTGGAAGATCTGGCCGAGCGCATGCCCTTGAGCCTGGGCGGCCTGCTCTATGCCGATGCCATTCTGCGCCTGTCTTCCGGCGAGCCGCGCGCCGCTCTGGAAAGGCGTTTCCTGCAAGCCGCCGAGGCCGCCGATCTGCTTCGGAACGCGCTGGCCGACCTGGCCCTGGCGGACGGCATGAGCGAGGAAATATCATGGACCGCTGGTGCCGAGGCCGTGCTGTGCGCGGCGGCGTCCGGCACCGAGGATATCGTTGCGAGATTGTCCGCACTGCCGCCGGCGCCTGACCCGGAGCATGGGGTCAGCCGGCGCGACGCTATCGCCGAACGCACGCTGGTGGAACTGGTGAATGCCGGACACTATCAACTGGCGACGGCGGTTTCGGCCGCGAATAACTTTGATACCCTCGGGTGGTCGGACCCGGACGTCACGGCGCCTCGTTCAAACGCCGAGCGCGATGCGTTGTTCTGTTTGGCAGTGCTGGATTCGCAAAGCACCGAAGCGGCGCTGATAGAGCGGAGCCGGGGGCGTTTCCGCCGCGTTCTGCTGCTTCTGGGCAATGGCGACGATTCCGGAGCGCCGGCCGGTCTGTTCGAAGCGGCGCGGCGCGGTGAGGCGGCCGCGGAGCAGCGGCTGGGCCAGCAGACTGGCTCGCCCGCGATCCCGCTGCGCAAAGCCGGCTAGTGAGTATATTGCGATGGTATGGCTTTCGCGGCACCCCGTTGCGAGTGCTCCGGCGCTCTCACGCTTATTGGGCCTACTGCCGAAGCCTGCTGCGCCGCTCGCGTCAGATACTGTGGATGTGGCCGGAACGAGATGTCGAGCTGGGTGAAAACGTCGCTTTGTTCGTCCATTTCGATCGTCGCGGCAGGCTGGCCGACCATGTCGTCGCCTATGTCCAGGCACTGCGCGACAACGGCTTCTCGGTGGTGTTCGTTACCAATTCCGGGCGGCGCTATCCCGACAACTTCGCGGTGCTCAAGTCGATATGCCAGGTCGTCGTGGCACGCCGCAACGTTGGTTACGATTTCGGCGCGGTGCGCGAGATGATTGATCTGCTGGCGCTGCCCCGCCCGGAGACGCAACGACTATTGATTGCGAATGACAGCGTCTACGGGCCGCTGATACCTATGAAGGAAATGCTTGGCCGGGTGGATTTCAGCGAGGCTGACTTATGGGGCGCGACCGAAAGCTGGCAGCATCGGTATCATCTTCAATCATACTTCTTGCTGGCCGGGCGCCGGGCGATGACCAGCCGAGCGTGGTATGCGTTCTGGCAAAACGTGCGGATGGTTTCGTCGAAAGAATGGGTGGTTGCAAAGTACGAGGTCGGCCTGACGCAGATGCTGCTGCGGGCCGGACTTCGATGCCGGGCCATCTGGCCGTATCATGAACTTCTGGAACGCTGCAAAGACATCTCCGATCGCTCTGACCTCCAGATTTCAAAGTTAAATCCGCTCGAGCGTATGCACGTCCAGGCCGACGAGCGTATCCACCGAGCCGCCGCACGTCTGGTGCCGCTCAATCCCACCGCCGACCTCTGGCGCCAGTTGCTGCTTGCCGGTTTTCCGTTCATCAAGGTCGAGCTGCTGCGTGAGAACCCTACCGGGGTGCCGGACGTCGCCGATTGGCGGTCGGTCGTGGCGAATCTTCCGGGTGCCGACACCGCAATGATCGAGCGTGATTTGCAGATCAAGATGCGGCATCGCGCACCTTGATTGCGTGCGAGCACAGTGCGCTGGTCAGGAGGTTTTCGGGTAGCTCTGGCTGCGCGCACGCATGGAATCGCCGTTCAAAGGCCACGCCACGGCGTCCGGCGCAATGTCCGCCAGCTTCCGGGCCAGGATAAAACTCTCAGCGAAGCCGAGGCAGGTTGGCATGTCGGGCCAGCCGACGCGGCGCATTGCAGGCGAGGGATGGATGCGCACCGGACCGCGCATCCCGGCCTCGACCACCTCAAATCCCGATGCCGGGCCGAACAGGATTGCCAGGCCCGCATCCGACATGCGCCAGAAATCATTTGGCTGCTCGTGAATTGGCCAGGACTGCACCGTCACATGAAGCGTCAGTCCGCCGACTCGCAGCACGCGGTTGATCTCCGCCGCTGCCAGCCAAGGGGCGGCAAGATGCTCCAGCACCGCGACCGAGAAGACGCCGTCAAGCGAAGCGGGTTCGACCACCTGGCTCAGTGCGTGGACGTCCACGACAAAATCGACCCCCGGTCCGGGATGAATGTCGCAGCCGAGCATGGTGCAGCCTGGGCCGAAAGGATCGCGTTCGACGGCGGCGGTCATTGGGCCGACATCACGGCGCGAGCCCACTTCCAGCACCTTGCCGCCGCGCTCTCGCATCGCCGCCACGAACCGAGGCCACGGATGATCCGCCTGCATCCAGTCCGGCTCGGCTTCGGACTGCAGATGCGGTGGCACTGTCACCTTCACTCGCGCGGCGCCGGATTCTGTTACGGCCTCGATCCAGACTGGCTCGAACGGCGGGCACTCGAGATAGAGTTCGAAGCCGGTATCGGCGACGTGAGCATGGTCTGGGTAGTGATTGAGCAGGTCCGGCCGTGACTGGAAAGTCTGCGTGGCCACCCGTAGGTCGGCGCTGACCAGGGCGATTTCTGTTACCTTCTTGGCGTGGGCGTGGATCCAGCCGCGAACGTAGACACCGAACCGGTCACACCACACCTGATCGATCATGTGAACGACTGGAAATGGCGGTGGAAGCGCGGTCAGGACGGGCGGTGCGGCCGGTCGCTGAAACGGATTAAATTTCATTCGCCGATTGCTAGGGGAGGCTCTGGCCCGTTGCAACCCCGTGGCAAGTCACGCTGTGCCGCCTCGCGGCGATTGATCGGCCATCCCTGGTGGAGCAGAATGTACGAATGAGACTGGAAGGTGCCGCCGGAATGAAATTGCCACGGATGCCGTCGATGCGGCTGGATGGCAGGCGGGCGCTGTTGACCGGTGCCGGACGGGGCATCGGGCTGGCCGCGGCGGCGGCGCTGGCCTCGGTCGGGGCGCACGTGACGCTGGTGGCGCGGACGGCAACCGAAATCGAGGCCGCTGCCGAGGAAATCCGCGCCGAGGGTGGCCAGGCATCGGTTCTGGTGCTGGACGTGACCGATCTGGCGGCGGTGCGGGCGGCGGTCGATGCGGCGGACCCGTTCGATGTGCTGGTGAACAATGCCGGGACCAACCGGCCGCGAAACTTTCTGGAAGTGACCGAAGACGACTATGATTTCATCACCGGACTGAACCAGCGAGCAGCGTATTTCGTTGCGCAGGCGGTGGCGCGGCGGATGGCGGCAGTCGGGCGGGGCGGATCAATCATCCATGTGTCGTCGCAGATGGGGCATGTCGGGGGCGTCAACCGCACGGTGTACTGCATGACCAAGCACGGCATCGAGGGGTTGACCAAGGCGATGGCGATCGATCTGGCGCCGCTCGGTATTCGGGTGAACTCGATCGGGCCGACATTCATCGATACGCCGCTGACCAAGCCGTTCTTCGAGAACGTTGCGTTCCGCGATGACGTGCTGCGCCGGATCAAGCTGGGCCGGCTTGGGACGGTGGAGGATCTGATGGGCGCGGTGGTGTATCTGGCGAGCGACGCGGCGGCGCTGGTGACGGGGACGGCACTGCTGGTCGATGGGGGCTGGACGGCGGAGTAACGATCGCGGTGTAAGCGTGCTCCGGCACTGCGCGCGACGAAGTAGCTCAACCACCCGGTGATGAGACGGGTCGCCTCGCGCGGCAGACCCTCGGCCCGCTCCGAGCTGCCGCGACCGACGCCCATTCCGCCCGTCTACCGGCACGCTTGCGGGTCCGGCCGAGGGCTGCGAGCGTCTGTTTTATGGCTGTTCTGGCGGGCTGACCGCGTGAGCTGGCCGCGGAACCCTTGCCGGCGGTTGCCGCCTGGGCTACACGCCCTCCCGCGTCGGCACCCCTGGAGGCCGGCGTTTGTCATTCAGGAGCGAACTATGGCCAACGTTGTATCAATCGAGGCCGAGGTACGCGCGCGAAGCGGTAAGGGGGCGGCGCGAGCAACTCGGAGGGCGGGCAAGGTGCCCGGGGTAATCTATGGCGGCAAGCAGGAACCCAGCCTGATCGCGCTCGACCCGCGCGTGGTGGTCCGGGAACTGCACCGCGCCGGCTGGCAGTCCCGGCTTTACGAAATCAACGCCGGAGCCTCCCAGGTCCGCGCGCTGATCCGCGGCGTGCAGTATCATCCAGTGTCCGACGCGCCCGAGCATGTCGACTTCCAGCGCCTGATCCCCGGCCAGCGGATCAAGGTCTTCATTCCCGTCCACTTCGAGAATGACGGCATCAGCCCGGGCATCAAGCGCGGCGCCGTGCTGAATGTCGTGCGCCACGCAGTGGAGGTTTACTGCGATCCCGATAATATTCCGGAACAGTTCACCGCCGATCTCGGCCCGCTGGACTTCAACGACGCGGTCCGCTGGCATGACCTCAAGGGGACCGAGGGCGTCAAGTCGGTGATCGACCGGGACTTCGTAGTGGCGACCGTGGTGCCGCCGACCAAGATCGAGGTGGTGGCCGAGGCTGCGGTCGGCTCTCCCACGCCCGCCAAGGCCGCCGCTCCCGCAAAGGCTGCCGCGCCCGCCAAGGCCGCCGCCAAGGCACCCGCCAAGAAAGGCTAGGCAGCGCAAATTCCTTGGCTGCTAGCTTGTTGCAGGCCGGCTGGGTCGCAAAACCTGGCCGGCCGGTGATTGGACTGATCAGGTGATAAGAGTTTGGGTCGGCCTCGGCAATCCAGAGCCCGGTATGGCTGCCAACCGCCATAACATCGGCTTCATGGCGCTGGACGTGATCGCGATCCGCCACGGCTTTACCCCCTGGCGGCGTCGCTTCAAGGGCCTCACCGCCGAGGGCAGCATTGCCGGCGAAAAGATTCTGGCGCTGAAGCCGCAGACCTATATGAACAGCTCCGGCAAGTCGGTGCGGGAAGCCGCCGCGTTCTACAAGCTGCCGCCCGAAGCGATCACGGCGTTCCATGACGAGCTCGACCTGGCGGCTGGGAAGCTGCGGGTCAAAAAGGGCGGGGGTTCGGCGGGGCACAACGGATTGCGCAGCATGGACAGGATGCTGGGCACGCCGGAATACTGGCGCGTCCGCCTCGGCATCGGCCATCCCGGTTCGAAGGACCGCGTGCTCGGCCATGTGCTGGGCAATTTCGGCGCCGAGGACAAGGCATGGCTGGTCGCGCTGCTCGACGCGGTGGCTGACGCGGCGGGGCTGCTGGCGCAGGACAGGCCGGCGGACTTCATGACCAAGGTCGCGTTGCACAACCAGGGTTCAAGCTGATGGGAAATAAACGCTGATGGGCTTCAACTGCGGCATCGTCGGCCTGCCCAATGTCGGGAAGTCCACTCTGTTTAATGCGCTGACCGCCACGGCGGCGGCGCAGGCGGCAAACTACCCGTTCTGCACCATCGAGCCGAATGTTGGCCGGGTCGCGGTGCCCGACAAGCGTCTGCAGGTGCTGGCCGGGATCGGCAAGTCGATCAAGACCATCCCCACCAGCCTGGAATTCGTCGATATCGCGGGGCTGGTCAGGGGAGCCTCCAAGGGTGAGGGCCTAGGCAACCAGTTTCTCGCCAATATTCGCGAGGTCGATGCGATCATTCACGTGCTGCGATGCTTCGAGGACAGCGATGTCACCCATGTCGAAGGCTCGATCGACCCACTGCGCGACATCGAGGTGGTGGAGACCGAGCTGATGCTTGCCGATCTCGACAGCCTGGAGCGGCGGCTCACACAGGCACAGAAGCGCGCTCGCGGCGGCGACAAGGAAAGCATCTCTGGCGTGGCGGTTATGGAGCCTCTAGTGGCGGCGTTGCAGGCGGGTCGAGCCGCGCGAACAGCGATCCCGCCCGGGGAGGAAGAAGCAGTCCACCGGCTGCAACTGCTGACGTCAAAGCCAGTGCTGTATGTTTGCAATGTCGAGGAAGCGTCAGCCGCCGCCGGCAATGCTTTCTCTCGCCAGGTCCATGAGTGGGCGGAACGGCAGGGCGCCCCGTCCATCGTCGTTTCCGCGGCGATCGAGGCCGAGGTTTCGCAGCTTCCGGAAGCGGACCGGGCGGAATTCCTCGGAGGTCTGGGGCTGGGGGAGAGTGGGACTCGACCAGGTAATCCGCGCCGGCTACGGGCTGCTGTCGCTGGTGACCTACTTCACCTGCGGTCCGAAGGAGACGCGGGCCTGGACGATCACACGGGGAACTCGGGCGCCACAGGCCGCGGCGGCGATCCACAAGGATTTCGAGCGCGGTTTCATTGCCTGCGAAACCATCGGTTATGACGATTTTGTTACTTGCCGAGGCGAACAAGGTGCCAAGGAAGCCGGCAAGATGCGTGTGGAAGGGAAGACTTATGTGGTGAAGGACGGCGACGTTCTGCTCTTCCGTTTCAACGTTTGAGCTCTGGCCTCAAACAGCAAAAAGGCCGGGGGTCACCCGGCCTCGATGCAGTCCTATACGAAGCGAATTAGCCGCCGTTTTCGTTGTGAGAACTTGCCTTGTTCGCCACCGTCGCGTCCGTCTTCGAGGAAGGTCCGAAGATGTTGTGATAAAGTTCCGAGAAGACTGTCCCGGTGTGATAGGGCTCGTTAGGGAACGCCTGCGGTGCGGTGCCGGGGTCCGTGCCGGGCGGCTTACCCTGCGCGAAAGCGGTGCCGACGCCAAGGCTGAGGACGGCTAAGGCAGCTAGGATCGTGGTCTTCATCGGAATACTCCATCTCCATCTCTAGTCGGGCGAGACGTCCGGCTTTGATGGAAGTTAGATAAGGCCATGCATACGTGATGATTATCCCGCGATGCAGCATTAGAGCTATGCGCTCGCCGGTGAAGTACCTCGGCCGCCTGGGGAATGGTGGGATGACGTCGCTTTCATATGCAACGACGAACGTCGGGCGAGGGGCCGTTTATGCATCAGCATCTTGGCCGCGAAACCGCGGTCGCGCTGAAGCGCCGGCTGGTAAAGGCAGCCAGCTCATCGGGTAACACCCCCCGCAGAATCGCAGGTGCCAGCGCAAGCGCATGGGCACCCGCCAACGTTACTCCACTGTGACAGCTTGCAGCGAACGCTCCAGGACAGCGGGCGGACTGCTCATAGATCGGCAGACCGTCCGGTGACATCACCCGCGCCGCGGCCCACATTCGGACGATCGATACCTCCTTCAGGGCTGGAAAGATTCGCAGATTCCGCTCCGCGATCGTTTTCAGCACGGCAACGCGGGTGGTGAGGTCGAAGCCAACATCTTCGTGGCTGTCGCCCAGCATGACGGTCCCTTCGTCGGTTTGACGCAGCAAGTGGGAGGGGTAGTCGAGCAGCTTGCGAACCCGCTCGGTGACGATGATCTGGCCCTGCAACGGCGAGACCGGCATGTGCAGCCCTGCCATCGGCGCGAGGTTTCGGCTGCCGAGGCCGGCGGCGATCACCAGCCGGGGGGCGAGATATTTGTCCGTCCCGCTGCGCACGGTGAAGCGGCACGGCGCCGCGTCGATGCTGTCCACCGTGCGGTTCGGCCGGTACGCGGCGGCGACTGAACGGTGCAGCGCGCGCAACAGATGCAGCGGGCTGACATGACCATCGACCGGACAGTAGGACGCGCCAGTGACGGCGTCCCCCAGGCCGCGGACCATGGCGCGAACCTCGGTTCGGCCGAGCATACGGGTGCCGATATCACCGCTTTCGTTGTGCATGCGAAGGAGCATGGCCTCCCGCTGCGCGTATTCCTCGTCCGACAGGCAGAACGCCAGGCCGCCGGGCTGGCGCAACGCGGCATCGATGCCCGTCGCGGCCTGAAGGCTTGCAGCGAGCTCGGGCCACAACGCGGCCGAACGGCGCGTCCAGTGCGCGTAGGGCGGCGCTCCGGCACCTTTGCCCTGCACCCAGACAAGGCCGAAATTTCCCCGGGCGGCGCGGAAGGCGGTGTCTCCCTCGTCGAGCAGCACGACCGAGGCGCCTTGCGCCTGCGCTCCCCACGCGATCGCAGCACCGACCAGGCCGCCGCCGATCACGATCAGATCGCAGGTGTCGGACATCACTCGGGACCTCGGTCAGATGGTCAGGGACTACGATGAGACCCGGGCCGACCTATTCCTTATCCCGTCAAACCCCTGCCGACAAATCCAGCCCAGTTTGCCGCGAGAGCGAGCGCCATGTGATCAGGCCTAGCCTTCGCTGTACACACCATCGCGGGCGACGTATCCTGCCTTGATCACCTGCTCGAGCAGGTTCCAGACCAGGTCCGGCTGTATCGGCACATTCGGGTCGTTCAGCAGACGAGCGAACTTCTCAAGTGCCTCGGCATGGTGATTATCAATCATTTTGTGCGTTCCGGAGTAGCTGGCTGTGCATCGCCGTGCGTACGGGTGTGCCAGGAATTTGGTCGCGGCCGGGTAATTGATTTTCAGCCCCACCCGCCATCGCCCTCGCTCCCGCTGGGGCCAAAGTCCACATTATCCGATGGGGCTCCGTGGAGGGTGGATTGTGACGTACTCAAGGTCGCGGCCTCCGCGCCCTGTGTGCCGGCCATTGCCAAACCTAGAGCGGCGACCACGGCAAGAATCACAAGCTTCATTGGAACCCTCCGTCTCCGGTCGGGCGAGGCGCCCGGCTTCGATGGCCGCTGTTGTGCACTGTTTCAGAATTAATGATAATTGAGATTCTTCAAATGGGATTCATGCTGAAATTGGTGAGATCGATTGTGTGCCTGGCGACCTTTGAGAGCGCCAGCCGGCAAACCTGGGCGGCGTCCGCCGGCTGGGTCGGAGTCGAAGCGGTGAAAGTGCCGCCAGCTCAGAGCTCCGCCATCACCATCCACATCACCCCGAACCGGTCGGTAAGCATGCCGAACTGCGAGGCGAAGAATGTCTTTGCCAATGGCATGGTCACCTGCCCGCCTGCCCCCAGAGCGTCGAACACCTTCGCCGCCTCGGCTTCGCCGGCGACCGACAAGGTCAGCGAGAAGCCTGCGAAAGACGGGTTGCCGCCGCACCGTCCATCGGACATCAGCACGGTTAAATCGCCGATCTTAAGGGTGGCATGCATCACCTTCTCGCTGTTGCCAGGTGTCATCCCAGTTTGATCCGGAGCCTCCTTGAACCGCATCAGCATCGAAACCTCGGCGCCCACCGCCGAACGATAGAACTCGATCGCCTCCTCACAACGCCCTTCGAGAAACAGATATGGCTGAATTTGCATAACTTCCTCCATTGCTGGTGCGACGGCGTCCCATCCAAGCTCGGGCCTTGTGCCACCTTGTGCACACCGTCCACATTACCCTATCGACCGTTGTGGACATTGTCCACATCCATCGGCCATGATCTCACGAGAAAATGTCGCAGGTCCCGCCCGCCCTCCAGCCGCGTAGCACCTACCGTCATGGCGACCTCCGTCGCGCTTTAGTCGCGGCCGGAACTGAGCTTGCCCGCGCTGCCGGGCCGGACGCCGTGACCCTGCGCGAGGTGACCCGTCGAGCCGGGGTCGTTCCGAACGCGGCTTACCGCCATTTCGCCAGCCGCCAGGACCTGCTGCAGGCGGTTCGCGCGGCGGCTCTGTCGGCGGTCGCGGTGGCAATGGAAACCGTGGGAGCCACGCTGTCGACAGAGCAGAACCCGGCCAGCGATGCGCGGGCCAGACTGCGTGCCGTCGGCTTGGGATATCTGAGCTTTGCCCGCACCGAGCCGGGGCTGTTCCGCACCGCCTTCGCGACGCCCGGCCAGCCAGAGGGCGTCAACGCGGCCGAGCAAGCCGGGAACAGCGGCCTTAACCCGTTCCAGTTGCTGGGCGTCGCACTGGACGCGATGGTCGCAGCGGGGGTGCTGCCGCCGGAGCGCCGACCCGGGGCGGAGTTCCTCGCCTGGTCGGCGGTTCATGGACTTGCCATGCTGGTGCTGGAGGGGCCGCTAAGTCAGATGGACCCCTCGCGGATCGACGCTCTCATCCCGCGCCTGCTGGAAATGGTCGAAAACGGTCTGTAGCGTTGCGACGACAACTCGGCCTCGCCAGGGCCGAGCCGGCGGGCCGTTATGAGGGCGCCGGATGCCGATGCTCCAGAAAGAACCGCAGCATTTCGCTGGTCGCGTCAGGTCCCCTGGGATCCGTGTAGGATCCGGTCGAGCTGCCACCGAACCAGGCATGGCCGGCGCCGTGGACCAGCCATTTCTCGATCACTGTCTTGCCGTCATGGTCGACATATCGCGTCTTGCTGTAGGCGTGCCCACCAACAACCTGTCCCGCCTCCACCCACTTCGTCAAATCCAAATCCCGCTCGACCTGTGCCACCACCGCGTCACCGTTGCGAGGATGTACCGTGGAATCGCGCTCACCGTGGAACACGATGGCCGGCGTCACGCGACGTCCCGGCCGCGACATCCCGCCGCCGCCGCGTTGCATCGCCGCGAACGCCGACTGCATGTCGGTCGCGGCGCCGCACGCCAGGCCCGAGTGTACCCCGATCGCGGCGAACAGGTCGGGGTAGGCATCCCCCATGATCGCCGCGGCCGCGCCACCAGCCGACAGGCCAGCCACGTAGACCCTGGCGGGATCGACCGCGTAGTCGCTCATGACCTGCCGCGTGATGCCGGCGATGAGCGACGGCTCCCCGCTATCGCGCCGCTGGTCACCGGCGCTGAACCAGTTCCAGCACTTCTGCATGTTCGCGTGACTGGTCTGCGCCGGATAGGCGACCAGGAAGGTGTGCTCCTCGGCGGCCGCGTTCATTTGCGTTCCAGCCGCGAAGTCGTCTGGCGACTGGGTGCAGCCGTGCAGCATGACGACCAACGGCACCGGTCGCCCGCTGTATGAGCTGGGGACAAAGAGTTTGTACGGGCGACTGCCTGCGTGGTTGGCGAAGGTCAGGGCCAGGAACTGCTCGCGGTCTGCCGCTGACTTCGGCTTGGGCGATATCCCGGGCAGCGGCAAACCTTGCAGCGCCTCGGGCAATATCGATCTGACGGCGCCGGGATCAATCGGCAGCCGCACCGAGAGCAGTTGCTGTAATTTGGCAGTCGCATCGCTCAGACGGCCGGGCAGCCGCGTCGACGCGAGAGCATCGGCGGGTATCAAGTTCCTCAGATCGATTTTCAAACTCTTTGCTTTCAGTGTTAGGGGCATCAAACGCCCCGGTTCGGAACAACATCCGGTCGTATCGGCTCCCATTCGTTAGTTATTGATTAATGCGATCGGCCAGGGCCGCCTTCACCGCTGGACTTGCGTGCAGCGCCCCCAGCACTTTCACCGAGGCAATCACCGCTCGCGCCAGCTCAGGTGTCACATCGGGCGCCAGGGTCGCGAGACCAAGCACATTGATGTGCAACATCTCACCGCGCGCCTGAGCTGCCTCCAGATCCGCTCGAGTAAAATGCCGCAGGCCCAGATCGAGGGTTTTTCGCGCCACCGATTGCCGCACCGCCTCGGCCTGCCGGTCGAGCTGGTTGCGGATAGCGGTGCGGATGAAGTCGGTCCGGTTGGCGTAGAAGCCGTCCTCGACCATCAGGTCGATATGGCCGAGGTCGACGAAGCCCAGATTTATGGTGATTTTTTCACTATCGGGGCTCTTGGGCCGTAGCACTTGCACCTTACCTGACACCATCCACCTGCCATCCACACGGATGGTAGATAGGCATTAATCAATGTTTTTGCAAGGTCGCGGATGGCTGGCCTCAATCGAAACCAAGAAACCCCTCCGCCGCGCTGAGTGCGGGCGCGCGCCTTAACGCCGCGATGTCAGGCACCGGGCGCGAAGTCCGGGGATCACCGGCAAGCATTGTCTCCAAGGCTGCCGCCGCCCGCAGCACCAGCGCATCGCCGCCGCGCGGCCCGACTATCTGCAAGCCGAACGGCATCCCGTTCCGGTCAAGCCCAACGGGCAAGGACAACGCCGGGTGTCCGACGACGGTCACGGCATAGGCCATCGCGAGCCAGTGGAAGTAGGTGCGTGTCGCGGTCCCGTCTATCTGCGCCGGGTAAAGTTCTCGCCATGACCGCGGGCTGACCGTGATCGTCGGGGTCAGGATAACGTCATAGTCATCGAAGAACGCCTGCCACCGATGATAGAGCGCGGTTTGCATCGTCATCGCCCGCGCCACGTCCTCGGCCGAGTAACGCAGCCCCTCGGCGACGTTCGCCCGCACATTCGGCCCGACCTGCTCCGGGGTCTCGCGCACTTTCTGGAGATGCGCGCCGACGAACGCGACTGCCCGAAGGATTTCGAACGTCTCATCGGTGCCGGCGCAATCGGGGGAGGCGTCCTCGGCACGGGCAAAGACATGTCGGAACAGGCCGGTCTTCGCGGCGAACACCGCACGGACATGCTGCTCCACCGGGGCAAAGCCAAAATCAGGCGTCAGAGCGACCCGAAGCCTGGCCAGGTCGATCGACGCGGGCGGCGTGAAGCCCGAGGCGCGGTGCACCGTCATGCCGTGCACAGTGGTCGCCAGCGGATCGCTGGCATCGTCGCTGAACATGGCGCCGAGCAATAGGGCGGTGTCGGCGACGGTGCGCGCCATTGGGCCGACGACCGGCAGGCCGCTCCAGCCATGCGGCCGGCGCTCGTTCGGCACCAGTCCCGGGGTCGGGCGGAAGCCGACGATGCCGCAGAACGCGGCCGGGTTGCGCAACGAGCCCCCCATGTCGGAGCCCAGACAGAGCGGCACCAGCCCGGTTGCCAGTGCCACCGCCGAACCGCCCGAGGACCCCGCACAGGATTTTTCGGGATCGAACGGATTGCCGGTGGCGCCATAAACCGCGTTCCGGGTGTTCGCTCCGGCACCGAACTCCGGTGTGTTGGTCTTTCCCACCACGATCGCCCCGGCCCGGCGAAGCGCAGCGACCACCTTTTCATCCTTGGCCGGGACGTTGTCGCGGAACAACGGGCTGCCGAAGGTGGTGCGCAGGCCGCCGGTCACCGACAGGTCCTTGATGCCAATCGGCAGGCCATGCAAGGCGGGCAATGCCTCGCCGCGCGCCACTGCCGCATCCGCCGCCCTTGCCGACAACCGGGCACGCTCGAAGTCGCGCGCGACCATGGCGTTGACCGCATGATCCACGGCCTCGATGCGGGTGAGGCAACTCTCGAGCAATTCGGTCGGGGCGAGCTGTTTCGTGCCGATCAGCCGCCTGGCCTCGACGGCGGTCAGGTCACATGGTTCCGCGCTCATCGTCAGTAGCCCCGGTTAATAGCCAAGTGCCAGGCCGTCCTTGCGCGGTTCCGAACCTGCCACCAGGCAACCTCGCTGGTGATCGATCCAGATCGCCTGGCCGCCGCCATGTGGCCGGTCGGCTGGCTCCGGATGGTGCCCCATCGCCGCCAGCCCGCGCACGACTTCGTCCGGGATACCGCGCTCCACCTCCAGCCTGCCCTGGTACGGAAACAGCCGAGGCAGATCGATCGCCTCCTGAATATCCAGGCCATATTCCAGAAAATTGGTCAGGAACCAGGACTGGCCCATCGGCTGATAATGCCCGCCCATCACCCCGAACGGCATCACCGCCCGGCCGCCCTGCATCAGCATGCCCGGAATGATGGTGTGCATCGGACGCTTGCGCGGCGCGATGCAGTTGGGGTGGCCACGCTCGACTCGGAAGCCGGAGCCGCGGTTGTGCAGCATGACCCCGGACTGCCGCGACAGGATGCCGCTGCCGAACGAACTGAACAGCGAATTGATGAAGCTGCATGCGTTGCCGTCCTTGTCGACGACGCACAGGTAGACCGTGTCCCGGTGAGGCGGCAGCACCGACTCGCCCGCCGCCGGCAGGTCACGTATCGCGGCGGTGTCGGAGATCAGCGCCCGCTGTCCCGCCAGATACTCCGGGCTTAGCAGTTTCTTCACCGGAACGTCGACGGCGCCCGGATCGGCCAGAAAGGCGTCGCGGTCACGGTACGCCAGCCGCGCCGCCTCGACATGGCGGTGCGCGCGGATCACCCCGGATGGGCCGTCCGGCGCCGAGGGCAGGCCACCGAGCATCCCCAGGATCATCAACACCAGCAGCCCCTGGCCGTTGGGCGGGCACTGATAGACGTCATAACCCTTCCAGTTCAGCGTGATCGGCTCGACGAACTCGGCATTGTGCAGGCCGGCGGCAAAGTCCTCCTCGGTGTGCAATCCGCCGCGCGCCCGTAACGTGGCGACCATGTCGGCGGCAACCGGCCCCTCGTAGAACGCCTTGGCACCGCGCCGAGCGATGGCTCGCAGAGTCTCCGCCAGGGCCTGCTGGGCGAACAGGTCACCAGCCGTGGGGGCCATGCCGCCCGGCAGGAAGTGCAAGGCCCCGCCCTGGCGCAGCTTACCCTCGCTGTGCTTCCAGTCCTGGGAGACTTTGGGGTGCACCGGCCAGCCATCATCGGCATAGCGGATGGCTGGACGCAGCAGCTCGTCCAAGCCTTTGCGGCCATGCGCCTTGAGCAGGCATTCCCACGCGCCGACAGCCCCGGGTACCGTGACCGCGTGGGCCGAGGTGCTCTCGATGGCACGGATCTGGTGGCTCTCATACCAGTCGATCGTGGCAGCGGCCGGGGCGCGACCGGAACCGTTCAGGGCATGCACCTGGCCAGTGCCGGCCGGCGCGTAAAGGCAGAAGCAGTCGCCGCCGATGCCGGTCGATTGCGGCTCGATCACGCACAGCACCGCCGCCGCGGCGACCGCCGCATCCAACGCATTGCCGCCGGCCTGGAGGACATCGAGCGCGGTCAGCGTCGCCGCCGGCATCGAGGTTGCCGCCATGCCGTGGGTGGCATAAACCGGGCTACGCCCGGGAAACTGAAAATCGCGCATTGCAAACCTCGGGGCAGGAACGACAAAAAGTCACAATATATCAGGCGGCAGGCTTGGCAACGCGACAAGGGGACGGCCATGCAGAACCAGATCGACTATGCCGATTTCGAGCGCGTCGACATCCGCGTGGGCACCGTGGTGGATGCGCGGCCTTTCCCCGAGGCTCGCAAACCGGCATTCAAGCTGACGATTGACTTCGGACCCGAGGTCGGCGTGAAGAAGTCCAGTGCCCAGCTTACGGTTCACTACAAGCCGGACCAGCTCATTGGCCGGCAGGTCTGCGCCGTGGTGAATTTCCCGCCACGCCAGATCGGGCCGTTCATCAGCGAGGTGCTGACCCTGGGGATGCCCGACGCGGACGGTGCCGTGGTGCTGGTCAAGCCTGACCTGCTGGTGCCCGACGGGGGAAAACTGTTCTGATCACGACCGTGCGGCTGGCGATTGAACCGCACCGCACCTGTGGTCGAAATCCATTCATTCCGACGCCACTGAGTGGAATCCCGGCTCGGCCGGCGGATCGGCCAGCTCCTCCGATATACTGCTGACCTGCGCCATTCTCGGACCGCGGCGGCACAGCCGGGACAGTTCCTCGACCGACGCCACATCCCCCGCGATCAACGCTTCAACCGTGCCGTCCCGGCGGTTACGGACCCAGCCGGACAAACCCAGTTCACGCGCCTTCTCTACCATCCAGTGACGATATCCAATACCTTGCACCTCGCCGGCAATCACCAGGCGCTTGGCGTTCATTCAGCATTCTCCCGGGTCAGGGCGATGTAACGGGCGGCAAGCGCGATCTCGGCCCCTACAGCCAGCCGTCGCGCCGCCGCCTCGGCATCTTCACCCCAAAGCTCGGCCTGAAACAATTCATCCAATGCGCCAAGCGCCGTCGCGGTTTCAGCATCGAGTTCGCGGGCGGCCAACGCCAGCCCCAAGACCAGGCTGCCGAGCGCAGGGACAGCTACCCCGAGCGCGGCCACCGCATGAATATCGAGGTGCGCCACTGCTCGCTTCAGTGCCGCGACACTGTCGTGGTGCTGTTTGATATAGCCGACACCCGTGGTCACCCGCAGCGGCGCGTCATACACCTGCGCGGCCCAGTCCAGCCAGGGCTGCCACATCCGGCTCTGGCGCTGGACCAGTTCCCGGGGGGCGTCGGCGCGATAGCAGAGCAGATCTGATTCGCCGTAGCGCGCGATGGCGTCGACGGTGGGCGCCGGGTCGGGGGCGATCCGCTCCTGCGCGGTACCGGCCAGACGCGTCAGCGGGGTATCGGCGAAGGTCATCTCGCCGTCCTTGTCCCGTCCCGCCCGTTGCCACTCCTCGGCGATCGCGTGCGCCAGCGGACGTGGCCCGATCACGAGGGGCGCACCTCCAGGCAGGCGCATCGGCCGGCCATCGAGCAAGATCCCGTAGCCGCCCGCGACCGGTTCAGCCGTCGCGATGTCCCAGAACCGCTTCACCCTAAGGGCCCGCCAAGAAATACCAGAAATCGGTTGGCGTGGCGCGCCGCCCCCATCCGTGTCACGCCTGCCCCACGCGCACCCCACCTTCGCAGGGGTTCCGCTGGGACATGCTTCGCCGGGGATGACACGTGGACGCGACTGTGCCTGACTTGACAGCGTTTATTCCCCGACAATCCCTAAGCCTCTCATCGTAACAGGTTGCGCAGAGCGGCGGCGGGATTGGATAGCGGATTTGGCGCCTTGCCGTGCGCTGCCTCGCCGTCCTGCGGCTCCTTCCCGCCACGTGCCGCCGCGAGGACCGGGCCGCAGACATCGCCACCGCCACCGCCCAATAGCTTGTCCGCCCCGAGCAGACCGCCCAGCAGGCCCAGTGGCGTGGCGTTTCCGGCCAGCGCGCCGGCGACCGAACCGACGTTGGACTCCGCCGCGCCGAGCTTGTTGACCGCTACCTTCGGCGATTGCATCGGCCCGGTGACGGCGATCGGGATCACCACGGGGGTGCCAGCGATCCGCGCCTCGGGCCGCAGGATCAGGCCCAGTGTCTCGTCTCCCAAGTTGACCGTGCCGCTCCCCGACATGGTCAGCAGCGACGAACTCAGCGCCAGAGCGCCGATCGTTCCGACGCCGTGCCGTGCATCCAGCCGCAGGCCGAAGCAGTGAAGCTCACTGGTGCCACCACGTCCTACCAGATCCAGCGCGTTGACCGGGTCCATCACCCGGCCAAGGGCGCTGCCCAACAGGCGGTTGTCGATTGAACCCCCGGCCGTCGCGAGGCCGAGCGAGCCATTGACTGAGGCGGCTATGGCATGTGGCGTCGAGCCCGCGCCATCCAGCTCGGCATAGGCGTCAAGATTGCCGTTGGCAAAGGGCGGCTGACTGATCAGGGCGAGGACCGATTTCAGCGCCAGTCCGGACGCATGCAGCGACAGGTGGACCGGGGGCGCCGGCTGGCTGGCGTCGGCCGACAGCTTGGCGTCGAGGTGGCCGTGCGGCGGACTGGCGGTGAATTGGTCGACCGTCAGTTTGCCGCCCGACAGCGCGGCGTGCGCGGCGATCGCCTTGTAATCGACGCCGCCGCTGCGCAGACCGGCCACCGTCAGCCGGATGTCGGCGTCGGCGCGACGAAGCTGGTCGAACGCGATCGGCTGATCGGAAAGGATACGGTCGTCACGCTTGCGCGGTGCCGGTTTGGGGTCGGGCTGGGTTGTCGGCTGGGCACTTTGTTGGGGCGCCGGCGTCTGGGCGATCGCGGCTTGCAGGGCGTCCAAATCGATATGGTTCGAGGTCAGCGTCGCGGTGAGAGACGGTCTTGGTTGCCGGATGAAATGAACCTCGCCGGCCAGATCGCCGTCCGGATTGTTCAGGCTAACAGGACGCAGAATCACCCCGTTGCGCAGCCCTCCGGCCGAGTCGGTGAGGGTGCCCTGAAAAGCGATCGACTTCAGCGGCGGCAGTGGGCTACGCGCCAGCGGTGACAGTGCCGCCAGATCCGGGATCTGCGCCGCCAGCACAAGATTCGCCCCGCTCAGCGCGACGCCATCGGCTACTTCGCCCTTGGCGGTCAGCGTCGCCCCCGCCGCCCGAGCTGTCACGTCGACAGGAAACGGCCGCGGGTTTGCTCCGGGCAACAGCACCGCCGGGGAGCCCAACGTCGCGGTCAGCGTCAGCGGCGCGTCATCCAGACGTCCGGCGACATCGGCCTTGATCGGCTGATCCAACGCGGACGCGGCGATATCCGCCCGGTCCAGCAACAGACCGGGCACGCGGCCCCGCAGGTCGGAGGCGCCGACATGCAGCGTCAGCGCCGAAACCGCTGGCCATTCGTCGCCTCGATCGGCGAGCTTGGTCGAGAATTTGACGTCGCGCAGCGGCGGCAGGGCGAGTCCGGGCAACAGAGGCGCCAAGGCGGTCAGGTCAGGCGCCGTGCCGGTCACCGACAGATCGTAGCCCTTACCCAGCAAGGGTTGCGTGATCGATCCGTCGGCAACCACCTTCGCCCCCGCCGCGGTGAGCGAAAGCTTGACCGGCCAGGGGGTGGTCGCCGCGCTGTCTTGCAGCCGGGTCAGACCACCGGTGTCGGCAACCAGATTGAAAGCGGTGCCATTGTAGGTAGCATCGGTTTCAACGTGCAGCGGCGCGTCCGGGGATGCGGCTGTGGCTTCCAACGTCGTCAGGGCAACGGTTGTGACCTTCTTGGTGCGGTCGTCGCGATAGGCTAGCGTGCCATTCTCGATATCCACCGCCGCCACGCTCACCGTTGCCCTTTCGCCGGAGCCAGGCTGGGCATTGTCCTGTGGCTGCGCCGAGGCTGGGGTGGACGGCGAGACATCAGGTTTTAGCTGCCAGTTAGGATGGCCGCCCGCGTCGGTTTCCAGCAGAATGTCGGGGTGGATCAGCGCCAGGCGGACAATTTCGACCCGACGTGACAACAGCGGCAGCAAACCGAGCTGCAATTGCAGGCGGTCGAGGGTTGCCATTTGCGGGCGGGAAAATCCAGCCGGGTTGGCAAAGGCGACATCCTGCGCCTCGATCGTGGGTTGCAGGGACAGCTTCAGACCGATCTTGCCGTTCAACGCCAGGTCCCGGCCGGTAGACCGCTTGACCGCTTCGATGATGCGGGGCTTCAGGGTGTTCGGGTCAAATCTCGCCAGGAACAGACCTCCCGCGGCGGCTGCCACGAGTATCACGGTTCCGACCGCGAACAGGGCGAGGCGCCAGGGGTGTCGCCAGGCGGAACGGCGGCGCGATCTCATCGGCGTCTTTCGGCTGGTTGGGCTGGTGGTGCTTGGAAGCCCAGCGTCTGGAAAGTCGCCCTCATATGGGGAGGAAGCTCGGCTTCGACCACCAGTCTGCCGCCGGCCGGGTGCGGCAGGTCGAGCCTTCTGGCGTGCAGATGAAGCTCCCTCGAGAGACCCTCGACGGTCGCCGCGAAGGCGTTGTTCTGATCGGGCTCGGCATATTTGACGTCGCCCAGGATCGGCGCGCGGATCGCAACGCAATGCACCCGCAATTGATGCGTGCGACCAGTTAGCGGCTTCAGTTCCAGCCAGGCCAGCTTGCGCGCGGCGTGGTCCAGAGTCTGGTAGTCGGTGACGGCACGCGCCCCCTCGGGATCTTCGCGCTCGGCCGGAGCCGTGCGTTCTCCCCGGGCGCCGCCGATGCGGATCAATGGCATGTCGATGCGACCTTCGACCGGAACCGGACGGCCAGCGACCACCGCCCAGTAGGTTTTCTCGATGTCCCGTCCGCGAAAGCCGGCCGCGAGCTTGGCGGCGGTGCCCGGGGTGCGGGCCAGCAGCAAAGCGCCCGAGGTGTCACGATCCAGCCGGTGCACCAGGCGCGGACGATGGGTGCTGTCGAAGCGCAGCAAGTCCAGCATCCCATCCAAGTGGCGGATGATGCCGGGGCCGCCCTGAACCGGCAATCCATGCGGTTTGTTCAGCACCAGGATGTGATCGTCCTGATAAATCACCAGCCGTTGCAGATCGCGAACCTCGCCGGGATCGAGCCGGACCGAGCGGCCAGCCTCATCGGCCGCCGGTTCCGCCGAGTCAGCCATTCGAGGCACGCCGATCGACTGGCCCGCCAGCAGCCGTGTCCCGGTGTCCGCTCGGCTGTCATCGACCCGGATCTTGCCAGTCCGGCATAACTTCTGGATCGCGCTCTGCGGCACGCCCGGAAAGTGCCGGCGAAACCACCGGTCAAGACGGATGCCGGCCTCATCCTCGGTGACAATGTTGGTCTGGATGGTCATGCGGGGCATTTGGCGCCGCCCCCCCGGTGGGTCAAGCGAAGGACGGCCGACGCGCGGAGGTTTCACGCTGCGACGTCAGCAAACGCGAAGGGTCAAGCGTCGCCGGCGGCGCGCTTGGCTCGAAGCTCGGCCCAGTGGTCCAGGCGGCGGGCAATTTCACGTTCGAAGCCGCGATCGCGCGGGCGGTAGAACTCGATCCGCTCCATGCCGTCGGGGAAATAATTCTGCCCGGAGAACGCGTCCTCGGTGCCGTGATCGTATTCGTAGCCGGCGCCGTACCCGAGCTGTTTCATCAATTTGGTCGGAGCATTCAGGATGCGGGCGGGCGGCATCAGACTGCCGGTCGCTTTGGCCGCCGCCCGGGCCATGCCATACGCGGTATAGAGTGCGTTCGATTTCGGCGCCGAACCCAGGTAGACCACGACCTGCGCGAGGGCGAGTTCACCCTCCGGTGTGCCCAGGCGCTCGTAGGTTTCCCAGCCCGCCAAAGCCAGCGGCAGGGCATTGGGGTCAGCGATGCCCACGTCCTCGGCGGCGAAACGGACCAGTCGGCGCGCGATATAGCGGGGGTCCTCGCCACCGTTCAGCATGCGGGCGAACCAATACAGCGCGGCGTCGGGGTCGGAGCCCCGCAGCGATTTATGCAGCGCCGAAATCAGGTTGTAGTGCTCCTCGCGGTCCTTGTCATAGAGCGCCGCGCGTCTGGCCAGCAGACTGGAAAGGTCAGCCACGTCGAGTGGCGGCGTATCCGGCGGCAAAGCGGCGACCTGTTCGGCCATATTGAGGATGTAGCGGCCGTCTCCATCGGCCATGGCGCGAAGGGTGCCGCGGGCTTCGTCCGTCAGCGGAAGGGCGCGTCCCAGTTCGGCTTCGGCGCGGGCAAGCAGGCGTTCCAGCGCGGGATCGTCGAGGCGGCGGAGCACGAGAACCTGGCAGCGCGACAGCAACGCACCATTGAGCGCGAAGGACGGATTCTCCGTGGTGGCGCCGACCAATGTGACCGTGCCGTTCTCCACCACCGGCAGGAAGCCATCCTGTTGCGCCCGGTTGAAGCGGTGGATTTCATCGACGAACAGCAGGGTTCCCTGCCCTGCCCGCCGGCGCTTCGTCGCGTCGTCGAACGCCCGCTTCAGGTCGGCGACGCCCGAAAAGACGGCGGAGAGCTGGACGAAGCCGAGTTTAGCCCGGGCGGCCAGCAAACGGGCGATGGTGGTTTTGCCGACCCCGGGCGGGCCCCAGAGAATGAGCGAGGCCAGGGAACCGCGCGCGAGCATGCGGGTCAGCGTGCCGCCGGGGCCGAGGAGGTGATCCTGGCCGACGACATCACCGAGCGTGGCTGGCCTCAGCCGATCGGCAAGAGGCCGGTTGGCGTCACGCTCGCCAGCCTGTGGCGGTGACATGGGCTCGGCGGCGCCGAACAGATCTTCGGAGTCTGACACAGGCTCAGCATAGTATATGCCACAGGTTCAGGAGAATACGGCACCTTCAGGCTAGCACCCGAAGTCACCGGTAACGTCACGGCCTCCGCAGGGCCAAGCTGGTCCGGTGACACACAAACTGGGCCTTGGGACCGCGAGACGTGGGTCCCCGTGCCAAGCACGGGGATGACACGCGTGGATTCCCAGGCCAACCAAGGCCAAGCACGGGGATGACACTGGGGGACGAAGCCGGGGATGGCACGGGTGCCAGTCCCCCCTAAACCGCTGCGCGACGCCTCTCTCGGGAGAGAATTGCGAGCCTATTCCTCGGACTCGTCTTCCTTCGCCTGAACCGGACCGCTGTCCTGACCCTTGGCCGCCTTGTCACGGTCGACGAGTTCGATCACCGCCATGTCCGCGGCGTCGCCATAACGCACGCCAGCCTTCAGCACCCGAGTGTAGCCGCCCGCGCGAACGCGGTACCGCTCCGCCAGTGTGCCGAACAGCTTGCTGACGATGACGTCGTCGCGCAGCTCCGCATAGGCCAGTCGCCGGTTGGCAAAGCCGCCCTTTTTACCAAGAGTGATGAGCTTCTCGGCAACCGGACGGAGTTCCTTGGCCTTTGGCAGCGTTGTGGTGATCTGCTCATGTTTCAGCAGCGCATGCGCCATGTTGCGGAACATGGCGAGGCGATGGGTCGAGGTAACGCCGAGCTTCCGGCCGGCAACTCCGTGACGCATTGTTAGGTTCCTTTTGCCGGCTCAGAACGGCTCTTCGAGCCGTTTGGCCAAGTCCTCGATATTTTCCGGCGGCCAGCCGGCGACGCTCATGCCCAGACCGAGTCCCATGGAAGTCAGTACTTCCTTGATCTCGTTCAGGGATTTACGGCCGAAGTTCGGGGTGCGAAGCATCTCCTGCTCGGACTTCTGCACCAGGTCGCCGATGTAGACGATGTTGTCGTTCTTCAGGCAGTTCGCGCTGCGGACCGATAGTTCCAGTTCGTCCACCTTGCGCAGCAGGTTGCGGTTGAACGGCAGGTCGTCCTGGGGCTCCTCCGCGCGGATCTGCTGCGGCTCATCGAAGTTGATGAAGAGCTGCAACTGGTCCTGCAGGATGCGGGCGGCCAGCGCCACCGAAGTCTTCCGGCGTGACCGCACCGTTGGTCTCCACGGTCAGCAGCAGCTTGTCGTAGTCGGTCACCTGCCCGACGCGGGTCTGATCGACACGATACGACACGCGGCGCACCGGGGAGTAGATCGAGTCGACCGGGATCAGCCCGATCGGCGCGTCTTCCGGCCGGTTGACGCTGGACGGCTGGTAGCCCTTGCCCAGGTTGACGGTGAACTCCATCCCCAACTTGACACCGTCGTCGAGGGTGCAGATGACCAGCTCGGGATTCATGATATCGATGTCGTGTCCAGGCTGGATCTGTCCGGCACGGACCTCGCCAGGGCCGGTGGCGGTCAGCGTCATGCGCTTCGGACCCTCGCCATGCATCCGCAGCGCAAGCTGCTTGATGTTCAATACGATATCTGTCACGTCTTCGCGGACGCCCGCCACGCTGCTGAACTCATGCAGCACGCCGTCGATCTGCACGGCCGTCACCGCGGCGCCTTGCAGTGACGACAAAAGAATGCGGCGGATCGCGTTGCCCAGCGTCATGCCGAAGCCGCGCTCCAGCGGTTCCGCGACAACAGTGGCGACGCGCGACGGATCGGCGCCTGGCTCGACTTCAAGCTTTTCCGGCTTGATCAGAGACTGCCAATTTCTCTGAATAACTGCGCTTTGCCTCATGCAACTAACACCTTTCGAACCGCACCGGGGCGCGGCTCACGTCCTGTGGACAGCGTCATCGCCCCGAACATGGCTAACGCCCCGACCCGGATCATCCACGCTCCCGTATGGTCACGCTCCTGCTTCGCGCCGGCCGGCGCGAACTCTCGATCAGACGCGCCGGCGCTTCCGCGGCCGGCAGCCGTTGTGCGGGATCGGCGTCATGTCGCGGATCGTGGAGACGGAGAAGCCAACCGCCTGCAGCGCCCGCAAGGCGCTTTCGCGACCAGAGCCGGGGCCGCTGACTTCGATCTCCAGCGCCTCCATGCCGTGCTCCTTGGCCTTGCGTCCGGCATCCTCGGCGGCGACCTGAGCGGCATACGGCGTTGACTTGCGGCTGCCTTTGAAGCCCTGGCTGCCCGCGGAAGACCACGCAATGGCATTGCCTTGAGCGTCGGTGATGGTGATGACCGTGTTGTTGAACGTGGCCGCGACATGTGCCACGCCGGAAGTGATGTTCTTGCGCTCCTTGCGGCGAGGGCGAGCGGCGGGTTTCGCCATGATTGAGTGATTCCTGCTTCAACTAATGACCGCGCCGGGGGGTCCGACGCGGAAAAGACTCGACACATTGACGGGTGTGCGACCGCCCGTGGAATGCTTTGGCCGGACGGCGATTACTTGGTGACTTTCTTCTTTCCGGCAATCGCCACCGCCTTACCCTTTCGGGTACGGGCGTTGGTGTGGGTCCGCTGACCCCGCACCGGCAGCCCGCGACGGTGGCGCAGACCGCGATAGCACCCCAGATCCATGAGCCGCTTGATGTTCATCGCGACTTCACGCCGCAAGTCACCTTCCACGCGATACTCCCGGTCGATCAGTTCGCGGATGCGGAGTACTTCATCATCCGAAAGCTGGTTGACCCGGCGATCGTCGGGAATGCTCAGCTTCTCGCAGATCTGAGCGGCCTTGGTCGGGCCGATACCAAAGATGTAGCGAAGCCCGATCGTCACTCGTTTGTTCGTCGGTATGTTCACGCCGGCAATACGCGCCACGCTTGACTCTCCTGTCGTCCGGGGGCCGGACCATGGGCTGCCGCCAAGGAGCGATCCCTAGCAAGCCAAAAAATACGACAAGCGACGCCAACCCCAAAGGGGCTTGCGCCGGAGGCGGGACTATAGTTCGCGCGCCGCAGGAGTCAACGACGGCTTATCAACTTGCGGTGATGATCTCAAGGTTTGTCTGAGACGGCGAGCAGCGCATTGATCTGAGCAGTGACGTCGTCAATGTCAGCCATGCCATCCACCACGCGCAGGATGCCAGCGCGCTCGTAATGCGGGATTATAGGCGCGGTCTGGCTGTGATAGGCGACCAGCCGAGCTGCGACCGTCTCCCGATTGTCGTCGGCGCGGCGGATGAATTCGGTGGATCCGCAGGCGTCGCAGACACCGGCGACCGCGGTCGGCTTGAACTGATCGTGATATCCGGCACCGCATTTGGCGCAACTGAACCGGCCGGCAACGCGCTGCACCAGTGCGTCATCGTCGACCCTTAGTTCGACCACCGCGTCCAGCTTCACGCCTTTGCGCGCCAGCATCTCATCCAGCGCCACCG
Organism: uncultured Alphaproteobacteria bacterium; assembly: GCA_963758415.1. Classification (GTDB taxonomy): domain Bacteria; phylum Pseudomonadota; class Alphaproteobacteria; order Acetobacterales; family Acetobacteraceae; genus Rhodopila. Next base: position 58,449 of record CAVWVL010000008.1, read on the forward strand.
CCTGCGGCACGGTGCGCGGGAAGCCATCCAGGATGAAACCGGGCGCGGCGTCCGGCTGATCGAGCCGGGAGTCCAGCATTCGGATCAGGATGTCGTCGGAGACCAGACCTCCGGCCTGCATGACGGCCTTGGCCTCGCGCCCGATCGGTGTACCGGCGGCGACCTCGGCCCGAAGCATGTCGCCGGTAGAGATCTGCGCGATGCCGTACTTGTCCTGCAGCCGTTTGGCCTGTGTGCCCTTGCCCGCGCCAGGCGGACCCAAAAGGATGAGTTTCACCGCCGTCCCTTTACCCGTGTTTTCCGCATCAGGCCCTCATACTGATGAGCCAGCAGATGCGATTGTATTTGGGTCACCGTATCCATCGTGACCGAGACGACGATCAGGATCGAGGTGCCGCCAAAATAGAACGGCAGACCATAATCACTGATCAGGATTTCCGGCAGCAGACAAATCAGCACGAGATAGACGCCGCCCACCGTGGTGAGACGGGTGAGGACGCGATCGAAATACTCGGCCGTGGCGCTGCCCGGCCGGATGCCCGGAATAAAGCCACCGTATTTCTTCAGGTTGTCGGCGGTTTCCTCGGGGTTGAAGACCACCGCGGTGTAGAAATACGCGAAGAAGATGATCATGAACGCATACAGCGCCATGTACAAGGGCTGGCCGTGCGAGAGCTGGCCGGCAGCGGCCTGCAGCCAGGACGGGCCGTTCGTCGCGAAGCCAGCCACCGTCGCCGGGATCAGCAGGATCGAACTGGCGAAGATCGGCGGAATAACCCCGGAGGTGTTGATCTTCATCGGCATGTGGGTCGAGTCGCCGCCGAACATCCGGTTGCCGACCTGGCGCTTCGGATACTGCACCGGGATGCGGCGCTGCGCCCGCTCCACGAACACGATGATGCCCACGGTGACGATCGCGATCACCACGAACAGCAGCAGGAAGAACGGCGACAGCGCGCCGGTGCGGCCGAGCTCAAGCATCGAGGCCAGCGCGCCCGGCAGGTTGGCGACGATGCCTGACATGATGATCAGGCTGGTGCCGTTGCCGATGCCTCGGGCGGTGATCTGTTCGCCGATCCACATCAGGAACATGGTGCCGCCGACCAGGGTGATCATGCAGGAGAAGACGAAGAACATGCCGGGATTGATGACCGCCGACCCGAAGCTGCCATGCATGCTTTCGAGCCCGACGGCGATGCCGTAGGACTGGAACATGGCGATCAGCACCGTCAGGTAGCGGGTGTACTGATTGAGCTTCTTGCGCCCCTGCTCACCCTCCTTTTTCAGCGTCTCCAGCGAGGGGATCGCGGCCGACATCAACTGGATGATGATGCTGGCACTGATGTAGGGCATGATGTTCAGCGCGAAGACGGTCATGCGCCGCAGCGCGCCGCCGGTGAACATGTCGAACATGCCGAGGATGCCGCCGCCGCCGTGCTGCGTCAGCATCTCGGTCATCACCGAGGCGTCGACGCCCGGGACCGGGATATAGGTGCCGAGACGGTATACGATCAGCGCCCCCAGGGTGAACCAGATTCGCTGCTTGAGTTCGGTCGCCTTCGAAAAGACGCCGAGGTTCATGTTGGCCGCAAGCTGTTCGGCAGCGGAAGCCATGGGGTGTCCCTTTATCGTCGCACGTTATTGTCGTTCCGGGCGGGGCCGGCTGCAAGGCCATTTGGCCCGCGTGCCCACCGGAACACGGCAACTCTCTATTTGGGAGCGCGACACGTCGGCTCCAGCAAATCCTCCCCGACGCCTTGCAAAGTCGGGCCAGACAAATCGGCACGGAGCGCGGGCACGGCGGCTGCGTCTCCCCGCCGACCCAGTCAGCTCAGTCAGTGGCCGGCGCGGCCACCGCCTTCGGAGCTACCGTGGTGGTGATGGTTCCGCCCGCCTGCTCGACCGCGGCTCTCGCCGCCACGGACGCGCCCGAGACGGTGATCGTGATGGCGCGGCTGATCGCGCCGTCGGCCAGCAGCCGCACGCCGTCCTTGTTGTCCGACGCCAGGCCGGCCGAGATCAGCATGGCCTCCGTCACCGGCTGCGAGGCGTCGATCTTGCCAGCCTCGATCGCCGCATTCAGCGCGCCCAGATTGACCGGCGCATAGACCTTGCGGAAGTGGTTGAAAAAGCCCCGCTTGGGCAGCCGCCGATAGATCGGCAACTGTCCGCCCTCGAAACCGTTCAGCGCCACGCCCTCGCGCGCCTTCTGGCCTTTGACGCCCTTGCCGGACGTCTTGCCCTTCCCCGAGCCGATGCCACGGCCAAGCCGCTTCGACTTCAGGCGCGCGCCGGGATTGTCGCGCAGGTCGTTCAGTTTCATGTCAGGACAGCTCCTCCACCTTGATCAGGTGGGCTACCTTGCGGATCATGCCGCGCGCCGAAGGGGTGTCCTCCAGTTCGCGCACTTGCCGTATCTTCTTCAGACCGAGGCCGACCAGCGTTTCCTTCTGGCCCGGCTTGCGACCGAGGGCCGATTTCATCTGCGTCACGCGGACCTTAGGCATTGGCGGTCGCCTCCTGGCCAGGCGATGCCGCTTCCCGGCGCCCGAACAGTTCCGGCACCTTCTTGCCACGCCGCGTCGCCACGGAGCGCGGACTGCTGCATTTCTGCAAAGCCGCGAACGCCGCCTTCACCATGTTATGTGGATTGCGGCTGCCGAGGCTCTTGGCCACCACGTCACCGATACCGAGCGTTTCGAACACCGCGCGCAACGGGCCGCCGGCGATGATGCCGGTGCCGGCGGTGGCCGAGCGCAGGATGACATTGCCGGCGCCGAAATGTCCTTCGACGTCGTGGTGCAGGGTACGGCCTTCCTTCATCGGGATGCGGATCATGCTGCGCTTGGCACGTTCGGTGGCCTTGCGGATTGCTTCCGGGACCTCGCGCGCCTTGCCGGCGCCGTAGCCGACCCGTCCCTTCTGGTCGCCAACCACGACGAGAGCCGCGAAGGCAAACCGGCGGCCGCCCTTCACCACCTTGGCGACGCGGTTGATGGTGACCAGCTTGTCGATGATGCCGTCGTCAGCGTCGCGGTCGCGTTCCCGCTCCCGGCCTCGCCCGCCTTCTCTCGCTTCCCGAGCCATTCAGTTAATCCTTTCCAAGGCGCCAACCCGCTGCGCGGAACGACGCGGGCCCTCTCAGACGCCGGAGGCTGCTCAAAACGCCAGCCCGCCTTCGCGGGCGGCTTCGGCGAGTGCCTTCACTCGGCCATGATAGATATAGGCGCCGCGGTCGAAGACCACTTCCTTGACGCCCGCCGCCAACGCCCGTTCGGCAACCAGCTTGCCCACGGCCGTCGCGGCAGCCTTGTCCGCTCCGGTTTTCAGCGTCGCCTTCAGGTCCTTGTCCAGCGAGGACGCCGCGGCCAAGGTCAGTCCCTTCGCGTCGTCGATGACCTGCGCATGGATGTTTTTGCCCGAGCGAAACACCGACAGGCGCGGCCGGCCATGCGACTTCTGGCGAAGCTGGTAACGCAGCCGCTGACGACGGCGGTTGGCGAGATCCTGCTTGGCGCTCATTTCTTCTTGCCTTCCTTGCGCCGGATGATTTCGTCGGAGTAACGCGCGCCCTTGCCCTTGTATGGCTCGGGCGGCCGGAACGAGCGGATTTCCGATGCGACCTGGCCGACCTGGCGCTTGTCCATGCCCTCGACCTTGATCGAGGTCGGCCGCTCGCAGGTGATCTTGATGCCGTCCGGCACCGGGTAGACCACGGGATGCGAGAAGCCCAGATTGATCTCCAGGTTCTTGCCCTGCACCGCGGCGCGATAGCCGGTGCCGGTGATTTCCAGCGACTTTGTGTAGCCGGTCGAAACCCCCTTCACCAGGTTGGCGATCAACGCCCGCGTGGTGCCCCACATCATACGCGACTGGCTTTCCGTCCCGCGCGGCTTCACCGAGACGTGGTTGCCGTCGATCGTCGCCTCGACATGCTCGCTCAACGGCAGCTTGAGCTCACCCAGTTTGCCCTTCGCGGTGAGAATGCCGCCAGCGATGGCAACCTGCACACCGCCCGGTATCTCGACCGGATATTTTCCGACGCGTGACATCGACGCGCTTCCCCTAGAACACGCGGCAGAGCACTTCGCCGCCGACATTGGCGGCGCGTGCCTCTGCATCGCTCATGACGCCACGCGGCGTCGACAATATGGAGATACCCAGGCCCGCATAGACCCGCGGCAGTTCCTTGATTTTCGCGTACACGCGACGCCCCGGCTTGGAGACGCGGTTGATCTCCTTGATGACCGGCTCGCCCTCGTTGTACTTCAACTCGATACGCAACTGCGCGATGCCGGGCCGAACCTCCTCGGCGGCGTAGCCACGAATGAACCCTTCGCGCTTCAGCACGCCCAGCACGTTGGCCCGCAGTTTCGACGCCGGCGCCAGGCAGATCGAATGCCGTGCCCGTTGCGCGTTGCGGATGCGCGTCAGCATGTCCCCGAGGGGATCGGATAGTGACATCGTGCCGCCCCCTTACCAGCTTGCCTTGACCATGCCGGGAATTTGCCCGGCACTGGCCAGATCGCGCAGCGCGATGCGGCAGAGCTTGAACTTGCGATAATTACCACGCGAACGGCCGGTGATCTCACAGCGCAGACGAACCCGCACCGCGGCACCGTTGCGCGGCATCTGCGCCAGCTTGAGCGACGCGTTGAAGCGATCCTCAACCGGCAGCGTCCGGTCCATCACCACATCCTTTAACGCCCGGCGCTTCGACTTGTCGCGCTTGGCCATCTGCTGTCGCATCGCGTTGCGGTTGACCTGGGAAAGCTTGGCCATCCTGTAAATATCCTCCGGAACCTACTGGTCCGCCGGGTCAAGCCCGGGGACAGGGGTTTTCCAAAAACTCAGTTGGCGAAAGGAATGTCGAACGCCTTGAGCAAGGCCTTCGCTTCGGCATCAGTCTTCGCGGTGGTCACGAACTGGATGTCCATGCCGCGGATGTCGTCCACCCGGTCGTAGTTGATCTCCGGGAAGATGATCTGCTCCTTCAGTCCCATGGCGAAGTTACCACGGCCGTCGAAGCCCTTGCCCTGAATGCCGCGGAAGTCGCGTACCCGCGGCAGGGCGATGGTCACCAACCGGTCGAGGAATTCATACATCCGCGCCTTGCGCAGCGTCACCTTGCAGCCGATCGGCAGGCCGGCGCGGATCTTGAAACCGGCGATGGCCTTCTTCGCGACCGTCTTCACCGGCCGCTGCCCGGCGATCGCCGCCAGTTCTGCCACCGCGGAGTCCAGCTTCTTCTGATCCCCGGTCGCCTCACCAACGCCCATGTTGATGACGATCTTCTCCAGCTTCGGCACCTGCATTTCGTTCGCGTAGCCGAACTCCTGACGCAGCATGGCCTTCACCTCGGTCAGGTAGCGCTGCTGCATGCGAGGCCGTTCCGCCGGCGAGCCAGCCGGTACGTCGACCCCGGCGATTTCCACGCGGCGCGCGGCACGCTGGGCGTCCTTGCCGGCGGGAGGTCCGCCGGTGCCCCGGTTGCCCGCTGTCTTGGCACCAGTCTTGGCACCCGCCTTCGCCTTGCCGCCCTTGGGCTGGTTCTTGGTTCCGCTCATGACACTAGCTTTCGATCACTTCGCCGGTCGCCTTGGCGACGCGGACCTTCCGGCCGTCGTCCAGGATACGGAAGCCAACCTTGGTGGGCTTTTCCGACTTCGGATCGATCAGTTTCAGGTTCGACAGGTGGATCGTCGCCTCTTTCTCGACGATGCCGCCTGGCTGGCCCATGCCAGTCGGCTTGGTGTGGCGCCTTGCGATCGCACACCCCGCCACGATGGCGCGATTGGCCTCGGGGAAAATGCGCAGCACTTCGCCCCTGCGGTTCTTGCTCCGGCCGGTGGTCACCACGACCGTGTCGCCCTTGCGGATACGTGCGGCCATTTAGAGCACCTCCGGCGCGAGCGAGATGATCTTCATGAACTTGCGTCCGCGCAGTTCACGCACCACCGGGCCAAAAATGCGGGTGCCGATCGGCTCCTGCTGCTTGTTGATCAGCACCGCGGCGTTGCGGTCGAAGCGAATGGCGCTGCCGTCGGTACGCCGGACCGGGAACGAGGTGCGCACGATCACCGCCTGGTGCACGTCGCCCTTCTTCACCTTGCCGCGCGGAATCGCCTCCTTCACCGAAACCACGATGACATCGCCCACCGAGGCGAACTTCCGCTTCGAGCCGCCCAGCACCTTGATGCACTGCACCCGCCGCGCACCGGAATTGTCGGCGACTTCGAGATTGGTCTCGACATAAATCATCGACCCTCTCCCTTACGCTGACGCGGATTCGTGCGGCGCGGGCGCCGGTGGGGCGGGATGCGTCTCGACGATCTCAACCGCCGCGGCCTCGACACCGCCGACGATCTGGCCGTTGCGCTCGACCAGGGTCCACGTCTTCCGCTTGCTGATCGGCGCGCATTCGATAATCCGCACCATGTCGCCAATCTTGCAGACGTTCGCCTCGTCGTGCGCCGCGTATTTCTTCGACTTGCGGATGAACTTCTTATAGAGCGGATGCATCACGCGACGATCGACAAGAACCGTAATGGTCTTGTCCATCTTGTCGCTGGTCACCCGTCCCGTCAGGACGCGCCTTGGCATCGCCCTTCCTCCTTACAACTGAGCATGATTGGTCTGCGCGAGGGCGGTCTGCTTTTCCGCCTGGATGGTTTTCACCCGCGCGATCTCCCGGCGCACTTCGCGCACCCGGGCGGTGCCTTCCTGCTGACCAGTGGCGCGCTGGAACCGCAGGTTGAACTGCTCCTTGCGCAAATCGAGCAACAGGGCCGCCAACTCGTCCGGCGTCTTGGCGCGAACGTCGCTGGCCTTGTGCAGTGCCGCCTTCGCCATCCTAGCTGTCTCCGATGCGGGCGATGAACTTGGTTCGTATCGGCAGCTTCGCCGCACCAAGCGTCAGCGCCTCGCGCGCCAGTTCCGGTGTCACGCCGTCGATCTCGAACATGATGCGGCCGGGCGCCACGCGTGCCACCCAGAACTCCGGCGAGCCCTTGCCCGAGCCCATGCGCACCTCGGCCGGCTTGGTCGACACCGGCACGTCCGGGAAAATCCGGATCCACACCCGCCCGGTACGGCGCATGGCGCGGGTGATGGCACGCCGAGCGGACTCGATCTGGCGCGCGGTGATGCGCTCGGGCTCGAGAGCCTTCAGGCCGAAGGTGCCAAAGTTCAGCGCGGTGCCGCCCTTTGACAAGCCATGGATACGGCCCTTGTGCTGCTTACGGAATTTCGTTCGTTTCGGGGACAGCATCGTAACTTACCAGTCCATCTACCGTTGCGGCGCCTGCTCGGCCGCGCGGCGGTCCTGAGCCGTCGGGTCGTGCGCCAGGATTTCGCCCTTGAAGACCCACACTTTGACGCCGCAGGTGCCATAGGTCGTCTTGGCAGTCGCGGTGCCGTAGTCGATATCCGCGCGCAGCGTGTGCAGTGGCACACGGCCTTCGCGGTACCACTCGACCCGGGCGATTTCAGCCCCGCCAAGGCGGCCGCCGCAGTTGATCCGGATGCCCTGAGCCCCCAGACGCATCGCCGACTGCACCGCCCGCTTCATGGCGCGACGGAATGCCACCCGCCGTTCGAGCTGCTGCGCGATGTTCTCGGCCACCAGGGTCGCATCGATCTCCGGCTTGCGGATCTCGACGATGTTCAGCGCCACCTCCGCCTTGGCCATCTTGGTCAGGTCCTTTTTCAGAACCTCGATGTCCTGGCCCTTCTTGCCGATGACCACACCGGGACGCGCCGCGTAGATCGTCACCCGCGGCTTCTTGGCCGGGCGCTCGATCACCACCCGGGATACCCCGGCGCCGCGCAGCTTGGTGCGCAGATGGTTGCGCAGCTTGATGTCCTCGTGCAGCAGCTTGGAGTAATCGGTGCCGGCGAACCAGCGGCTGTCCCAGGTGCGGTTGATGCCCAGGCGGAGGCCGATCGGATTGACTTTGTGACCCATGCTATGCGGCTCCTGTACTTGCGCCGGTGCCGGCACGCCGCGCCCGATCCGCCGCGACGACACCGCGGACCCGACCGGCAACGCTGGCGTCGCGAGGCGCCGCGACATCGTCCTGCTCAAGCTCCGTCACGACGATCTTCAGATGGCTGAACCACTTCTCGACCCGGGACGCCCGGCCACGGCCACGGGCGTGAAACCGGCGCATCACGATCGAGCGGCCGACCTCGGCGCGGGTGACGATCAGCCGGTCAACATCGAGCTGATGGTTGTTCTCGGCGTTGGCGATCGCGCTCTCCAGCGCCTTTCTGACCTGATGCGCGATACGCCGCTTGCTGAAGGTCAGCGTGGCGACCGCGCGCTGTGCCGGCAGATTGCGGATCATCGCCGCGACCAGGTTCAGCTTGCGGGGACTCACCCGCAGATTGCTGACAATCGACTGTGCCTCGTTGTCCGCCAGATTTCGCGGGCCAGGTGGCTTGCTCATATTAGCCTCGCTTCGCCTTCTTGTCGGCGGAGTGACCGGTGAAGGTCCGGGTCGGCGAGAATTCGCCGAACTTGTGCCCGACCATGTTCTCGTTCACCTGCACCGGCAGGAACTTGTGGCCGTTGTAGACGCCGAATGTCAGCCCGACGAACTGCGGCAGAATGGTCGACCGGCGCGACCAGATCTTGATGATCTCGTTGCGCGACGACGACCGAACCGCATCTGCCTTGTTCAGCAGATAGCCATCGACAAACGGACCCTTCCATACGGAACGCGCCATTCTACTTGCCCTTGTTGCGGCGGCGGATAATCAGGCTGTCCGTCCGCTTGTTCACGCGCGTCTTGTAGCCCTTGGTCGGGATGCCCCATGGTGTGACCGGATGACGGCCACCCGAGCTGCGGCCCTCGCCGCCACCCAGCGGGTGATCGACCGGGTTCATCGTCACGCCGCGATTATGCGGCCGGAAGCCTTGCCAGCGGGTGCGGCCAGCCTTGCCGAACTTCTGGTTCATGTTGTCCGGATTGGACACCGCGCCGATACTGGCCATGCACTCGGCCCGCACCACGCGCAGTTCACCGGACATCAGCTTGATCTGGGCATAGCCGGAATCCTTGCCCACAAGCTGAGCGTAGGTTCCGGCCGAGCGGGCCATTTTGCCGCCGGCACCGACCTTCAATTCGATGTTGTGGATAATGGTGCCGACCGGCACCGCGGCCAGGGGCATCGCATTGCCCGGCTTGATGTCGACCCGCTTGCCTGCGATGACTTGGTCACCCACCTTGAGCCGTTGCGGCGCCAGGATATACGCCAGCTCGCCGTCCTGGTACTTGACCAACGCGATGAAGGCGGTGCGGTTGGGATCGTATTCCAGCCGCTCCACCACCGCCGGGACGTCGTATTTCCGGCGCTTGAAATCGACCACGCGATACGACTGCTTGTGCCCGCCACCGCGGAACCTGGTGGTGATCCGGCCATGGTTGTTGCGGCCGCCGTGACTGTGCTGACCCTCGGTCAGCCCCTTCACGGGCTTGCCCTTCCACAGCTCCGACCGGTTGATCAGCACGGTGCCGCGAAGGCTGGCCGTGACCGGGTTGAATTGCCTGAGTGCCATCTCGCGCGCGCCCTATGCGAGGTCGGTGGTGAAATCGATCGTCTGACCCGGGGCCAGCGTCACGATGGCTTTCTTGACGTCGGAACGAACGCCCGGCCGGCCTTTGAACCGCTTCGTCTTGCCCTTCTGGATCAAGGTGTTCACCGAGGTGACCTTGACGCTGAACAGGGTCTCGATCGCCGCGGCGATTTCCGGTTTGGTAGCGTCGATGGCGACCTTGAAGCCGATCTGATTTTTCTCCGAGAGGATGGTCATCTTCTCGGTGATCAGCGGTGACCGGATGATCTGGTACATCGCCTCTCTCGACAGCGGCTTCTTCAGGGCGGCGGTCATGCCGGATCCCCCGCCAGCGCCGACGGCGGCAGGCCCATCGGCTCACCCGCCATGGTCTCGGGTGCCATGCTGTCGGGACGGTCGTCCCGCGGTTCGTCCTGCGAGGCCGCGCCGTTGAGCCGCTGCTTCAGGCCCTCGAGACCGGCGGTGGTGATCGCCAGCACGTCGTGATTGAGGATGTCGTAGACATTCGCCCCGATCGTCGGCAGCACGTCCAGCCGGTGGATGTTGCGGCTGGCGCGCAGGAAATTCTCGTCTACCGCGCGGTCGATGATCAGCGTCGAGGTCCAGCCCAGCGCCTTGATCCGCTTGGCCAGCGCGCCGGTCTTCACGTCGCTGGTGGCGTGGTCCAGCACCACCAGCTTGTTGTCCGCCAGCTTCTGCGACAGCGCCGAGATCAGGCCAAGCCGGCGAACCTTCTTGTTCAGCCGGTATTCGTGCGAGCGCACCACCGGGCCATGCACGCGCCCGCCGGTGCGGAACTGCGGCGAGCGCAGGCTGCCCTGACGGGCGTTGCCGGTGCCCTTCTGCTTGTACGGCTTCTTGGTCGTGCCGGAGACCTCCGACATACCCTTGGTTTTGTGATTGCCGGACCGGCGCTTGGACAGTTGCCAGTGCACCACACGCGCCATGATGTCCGGGCGTGGCGTCGTCCCGAAAATCTCGTCCGGCAGCTCGGCGCTGCCGAGGCTGGAAGCCCCGCCGTCCGGCGCGGTTCCCTGGTCCAGGGAGGTGATATCGACCTGCATCTGCTTGTTCCTCAGCCCGCCGCCGGCGCTTCGGCCGGAACGCTTTCAATCAGCGCCGCCGGATAGGGCGCATCGGCTGGACGCTTGCGCTTGATCGCGTCGCGCACCAGCACGTAGCCGTTCTTGGCGCCCGGCACGGCTCCCTTGATCATCAACAGCCCCTTTTCCGCGTCGACCGCCGCCACCTCGAGGTTCAAAGTGGTGATCCGTTCGACGCCGAGATGGCCGGCCATCTTCTTATTCTTGAAGGTCTTGCCGGGATCCTGCCGGTTGCCGGTCGAACCCAGGCTGCGATGGCTGATCGACACGCCGTGCGACGCTTCGAGACCAGAGAAATTCCACCGCTTCATGCCGCCGGCGAAGCCCTTGCCCTTGGAGGTGCCGCAGACGTCGACCTTCTGGCCGGCCGTGAAGTGCGCCGCCGACAACGTGGCTCCAGGCTCCAGCAGCGCGTCCGACGCGACCCGGAATTCCACTAGTTTGGCTTTCGGCTCGACCTTCGACTTGGCGAAATGGCCGCGGTTCGGCTGCGTGACGTTCTTCACCTTGGCGCGGCCCCAACCGAGCTGGACGGCGGTGTAGCCATCTTTTTCCTCGGTTCGGGCGGCGACGACCTGCACCTGGTCCAGATGCAGGACGGTGACCGGCACGTGGGTGCCGTCGTCCTTGAAAATCCGGGTCATGCCAAGCTTGCGGGCCAGCAGACCGGTGCGGAGGCCCGCCGGGGAAGGCCCCGGGGACGATATTGGGAATGAGTTAGCCATGGCCTCAGATCTTGATCTCAACGTCGACGCCGGCGGCGAGGTCCAGCTTCATCAGTGCGTCGACCGTTTGCGGTGTCGGCTCGACGATATCCAGCAGCCGTCGGTGCGTCCTGATCTCGAACTGCTCGCGGCTTTTCTTGTCGACGTGCGGCGAGCGGTTGACGGTAAAGCGCTCGATATGCGTCGGCAGCGGGATCGGTCCGCGAACCCGGGCACCCGTGCGCCTGGCCGTGTTCACGATCTCTCGGGTGCTGTTGTCCAACACGCGATGATCATAGGCCTTAAGCCGGATGCGGATATTCTGGTTGTCCATCGTTCGCTCTTCAGGTTTCCCGCCGAAACGAGAGCCGGCGCCCGCCCGGTCCGTGTGGGGTCGGGCGAAGCGCCGGCATCGTTGTCGCTATCAGGCCGTAATGCTTGCAACCACGCCAGCGCCGACCGTTCGGCCACCCTCGCGGATAGCGAACCGGAGCTGCGCGTCCATGGCGATGGGCGCGATCAGTTCGACGTCCATCGTCACGTTATCCCCGGGCATCACCATCTCGGTGCCCTCGGGCAGTGACACCACCCCGGTCACGTCAGTGGTGCGGAAGTAGAACTGCGGCCGGTAGTTGGTGAAGAACGGGGTGTGGCGGCCACCTTCTTCCTTGGTCAGGATGTAGGCTTCCGCCTTGAACTTGGTGTGCGGCGTAATCGAGCCCGGCTTGGCCAGCACCTGGCCGCGCTCGACATCCTCGCGCTTGGTGCCGCGCAGCAGCGCGCCGATGTTGTCGCCGGCCTGGCCCTGATCGAGCAGCTTGCGGAACATCTCGACTCCGGTCACCACCGTCTTCACGGTCGCCTTGATGCCGACGATCTCGACTTCCTCGCCCACCCGGACGATGCCGCGCTCGACGCGCCCGGTCACCACGGTGCCGCGGCCGGAGATCGAGAACACGTCCTCGATCGGCATCAGGAACGGACGGTCGGTGGCGCGCTCGGGCTGCGGGATATAGGCGTCGACCGCCTTCATCAGCTCGAGGACCGAGTTCATGCCCGAGCTCCGGCTTGGTGCCTTCCAGCGCGCACAGCGCGGAGCCCTTGATGATCGGAATATCGTCACCGGGGAACTCGTAGAACGAAAGCAGCTCGCGCAGCTCCATCTCGACCAGCTCGACCAGCTCGGGATCGTCCACCAGATCAATCTTGTTCAGGTAGACCACCAGCGCGGGCACGCCGACCTGACGGGCGAGCAGGATGTGCTCGCGTGTCTGCGGCATCGGGCCGTCGGCGGCGGACACCACCAGGATCGCGCCGTCCATCTGCGCCGCGCCGGTGATCATATTCTTCACATAGTCGGCATGCCCGGGGCAGTCGACGTGGGCGTAGTGGCGGTTCTTCGTCTCGTATTCGACGTGGGCGGTGGAGATCGTGATGCCACGGGCCTTTTCTTCCGGCGCCTTGTCGATCTGGTCGTACGCCGTGTAGGTGGCGCCGCCGGTTTCCGCCAGCACCTTGGTGATCGCCGCCGTTAGCGACGTCTTGCCATGGTCGACATGGCCGATCGTGCCGATGTTGCAGTGCGGCTTGTTCCGCTCGAATTTCGCCTTACCCATCGTCGTATCTCCGTAAGATCCACCGGATCTGTTGGGTTGTGCCTGCTAGCTATCCGTTTGAGAGCGTGATGCGCGCCGTTCCGACGCCTCGCCTCGCACGGTCACGCCCTACCAGCGGTAATGGCTGAAGGCCTTGTTCGCCTCCGCCATCCGGTGGGTATCTTCACGCTTCTTCACCGCCGAACCACGGTTGTTCACCGCATCCAGAAGCTCGTTCGACAGCCGATCCTGCATCGTGTGCTCGCCCCGCTTGCGGGCGGCGTCGATGATCCAGCGGATCGCCAGCGCCTGCCGCCGTTCGGTGCGGACCTCGACCGGAACCTGATAGGTGGCACCGCCAACGCGCCGTGAACGCACCTCGACAGCCGGCTTCACATTGTCCAGCGCCTCATGGAACATCCGCACCGGGTCGGCTGCCTGGCCGCCGCGGCGCTTCATCACGTCGAGCGCGCTATAGACGATCCCCTCGGCGGCGGACTTCTTGCCGTCATACATCAGCGCGTTCATGAAACGACTGATGACGACGTCGCCGAACTTGGCATCCGGCAGGATTTCGCGCTTGTCCGCGCGGTGACGGCGAGACATACGATCGTCCCCTTATTTCGGCCGCTTCGCACCGTACAGCGACCGGCGCTGACGGCGTTTCGCGATGCCCTGGGTATCCAACACACCACGCAGAATATGGTAGCGCACGCCTGGCAGATCCTTCACGCGGCCGCCGCGGATCAGCACCACCGAGTGTTCCTGCAGGTTATGGCCTTCGCCTGGAATGTAGCTCACGACCTCATAACCATTGGTCAGCCGCACCTTGGCGACCTTGCGCAGGGCCGAGTTCGGCTTCTTCGGCGTCGTGGTGTACACGCGCGTGCAAACGCCACGCTTCTGCGGGCAGCCCTGCAGGGCCGGAACCGTGTTCCGCGTCTTCTGCGGCTCGCGCCCCTTGGCGATGAGCTGGTTGATGGTCGGCATGGACCTATATCTCTCTTTCTCCGTTCGCGCTTCGCCGGGGTGTGGACGTGATCGTCGGCTAACAGGCAAAACCCGCTGGCACAGGACGAAGTCCTATCCCGCGGGGTGACTAAGACAAGCGGCCTAAGCCTTCCCGGAAGAAGACGGCGCCGCGTGCGTCTGGTGCCTGCGAACAGACGACCGCATACCGGTAATCCGGGGTCGGCCGAGGGCGCGATACCTAGAAGCCTGTTTCGGGCAAGTCAAGCGTGCTGGTAAGCGGATTCCGCGCCGGGTCGAGGTGGCCGCCTAGCGCAGGCCTTCCGCCTCGGGATCGCGGCGACGACTGAGCTGCCGGGTCAGCCCTCCTGATCGGCGAGGGCGACGATCGCCTGCGCCCAGAGAAAAAACTTGTTTGTCCCTAGTTGCCGCACGGTCGAAATGCCCAGCGCGCTTTTCAGCGCCTGAGCATCGGCAGCCGTAACCCCGCTCAGCGCTTCCACCGGCGCGTCCGCTATCGCCTTCAGGCTTTGGGTCTCGAACGCCTTGTCGACCGCCTTGTTGATATTCATCCGAAAGCTCCCGGTTGTGCGCAGGCATATCCTGTTGGGCCGTTTGTCCGCTGTCTAGCACAATCCGGACGAGGCAGGCGATCCGTAAATCCTTGACCTCCTTGACCAAGCCAGAAAGAGGGCACAATGCGCGGCCAGGTCGTTCCGGGCCGGCTGCTGGTCGCGCCAGTCATTGCTCACTTCTTCACGGGCTGCCGCGATTCCCGATCGATTTAACTAAGAATTTTCCTTTTTGGACTAACCCTGACCGACAGGGGATGTGCCCTGGACGTCGGACGGGACAATCGTTGTGCTGAGCAGGTCAGGGTCCGAACGCGCCGCTGTTGCGGGGTCGCAGCCGAGCATGTTCCCCGCGGCGGTGCGGGTCGGCTGGATGCAAATTGCCGCTCGCCTTCGCAGACTTGCCGTGCGGCTCATGCCTGTGCGGTCCAACGAGCCGCGGCGACCGCCCGGGCATCACCTGGCCAGGCGCATGGCGTCGCTTGGCGTGATCGCCGTGCTGGTGGCGCTTCCCGCCGCCGCGCTTTGGACCACGATCACGACCTATCGGGATAGCCAGAAGGCGCGCAACGCCACCAGGATCAGCGTGGCTTATGAGGCGGCGCGATACGCGGTGGGCGAAGAAGAGTCGCTCGAGCGCAAGTATCGACTGGAGCCCAGTCCAGAGGTCCGGGCGCGACACGCCGCCGCCGCCGCCGCCATGGTAAGCGCCGTCAGGCAGGCCGAGAGTTCTGAGCGGCAACAGCGACTGGCTCGACGGCGTTTTGCCCGGGCACGGCCTGTATCTGGCTGCGATCGAGCGGATGTTCGCGGCCATCGACGCCGGCGACAGCGTGGGCGCCACCGCGATCGACGAGCGCGAGGTTGATCCCACATTCAATCGCATCGAGACGCAGGTGTTCGCGGCGGCGAATGCCAGCCGCGCCACCGCGACCCGCGAACTGGACACGCTGGCGCGCATCCAGAGCAGAGTGATGACCATGGCGCCGGTTATCATCGTATGCGGCATCAGCCTCGCCGTCTTTTTCTGGATGATCCTGCGCC
The DNA here is from genome assembly GCA_963758415.1 of uncultured Alphaproteobacteria bacterium. Lineage (GTDB taxonomy): Bacteria > Pseudomonadota > Alphaproteobacteria > Acetobacterales > Acetobacteraceae > Rhodopila. Next base: position 74,016 of record CAVWVL010000008.1, read on the forward strand.
GTTACGAACACGGCGCCGAGGAAGCCATGCTGCGTGAGACCATCGCAACGCATCAGCGCGAGCGACGTTACCGCTCGCTGGCGCAGAATACCTCGGACGTCATCCTGACCTGCGGCGCAACTGGCTCGATCACCTATCAGAGCCCGGCGGCCGAGACGGCGTGGGGGTATGGCGCCGCGGAACTGCTCAACCAGAATCTCATGACCCTGGTCCACGTCGAGGATCTGCCTGCGTTTACCGCCCTGTTCGAGCGCGTGCGAGCCGATCGTGGACCTCCCTCGGCCTGCGAGGCAACGGCGACCGAGTTGCAGCTTCGAGACGGCGCCGGCCAATGGCGCTGGGTCCAGATGATCATGCGGGATCTGCTGAACGATTCTGCCGTCAGGGGTGTGGTCGTTACCATCCGCGACATCGAGGAGCGCAAGGCGTTCGAACAGCAGTTGACCCACCAGGCATTCTACAACTCCCTGACCGGCCTCCCCAACCGACTGCTGTTTCGCGACCGCCTGCACCAGGCATTGGTCCGCGCCAGCCGACAGGAGACCCGGGTTGGACTGCTGCTGCTGGACCTGGACAATTTCAAGCTGATTAACGACAGCCTCGGGCATCTGGTCGGCGACGAGTTGCTAATCAAAGCGGCGGCTCGTCTAGAGGCCTGCGTCCGCGCCGAGGACACCGTCGCGCGGCTGGGCGGCGACGAATTCGTCATCGTGCTTGAGCAACTGACGAGTGAGTCCGATGCCCTGCCGGTTGCCGAAGCGATCACGACCCAGTTCGGCAGGAAATTCAGCCTTGCCGGACACGACGTGATCGTCACGGTCAGCATAGGCATTGCCCTGGACGACGCTGGCCTGGACCAGGTCAACAATCTGCTGCGCAATGCCGACGTCGCGATGTACCGCGCCAAAAGCGACGGCAAGGGGCGCTACGCGATATTCGACGCCGGTATGCACATGGCAAGCCTGGCGCAACTCGAACTGGAGAGCGATCTCCGCCGAGCCCTGGCTGAGGGTGAGCTGCGGGTCTACTATCAGGGGATCGTAGCCATGGACCCTGGGCACATCGACGAGGTGGAGGCGCTGGTGCGGTGGCAGCATCCGGTCCGAGGCCTGGTCGCGCCGTCAGACTTCATAGGCGTAGCGGAAGAAACCGGACTGATCGTTCAGCTCGGCCAGTGGGTCCTGGAGGAGGCATGCCGGCAGGTCGTGGGCTGGCATGTCCAGTTTCCCGCCGATCCCCCGCTGATGCTCAGCGTGAACCTGTCCCCGCGGCAGTTTCAGGTGCCCGATCTCGTCGAGGAAGTGGCCCGGGCACTGCGCGAGACAGGGTTGCCGGCGAACTGCCTCAAGCTGGAGATCACCGAAGGTGTCATCATGCGCGATATCGAAGCCACCATTTTGAAGCTCCGGCGGCTCAAACGGCTCGGGATCAGGATCGCGGTCGACGATTTCGGCACCGGACACTCCTCGCTGTCGTATCTTAAGCGTCTGCCGGTCGATGTGCTCAAGATCGACCAGTCGTTCGTCTCAGGGCTTGGCCGGAATCAGGAAGACATCGCAATCGTCCGGGCTATCATATCGCTGGCGAAATCCCTGGACCTCACCGTCACCGGGGAAGGGATCGAGACGCAGTATCAGGCGGACCTGCTCGGTGCCTGGGGCTGTGACCTCGGGCAGGGATATTATTACGGCAAACCGGTGGATGACGCGGCCATGACCGCCATCCTGCGCAAAGCTGGACACGGCGGACACGGCGTTCTGGAGCAGACAGCCAGCGCCGCCCCGACATAACCTGACCACGACGAGAAGTCCGCGGCTCGCGCGGACGACCGGTCCAACTCCATCCTGACAGCCGATTAGGGTATCGCGCGGATCCGTGTTTCAACCGCGCGCGCCGTTGGTCTACTCAGGCTGCCTCACGCCGGGCGTCGAAAATTGGCGCCGGCAAACGACCGGGTCTGAGCAGCCAAAGTCAGGGAGCAACCCCATGTGCGGCATCGCCGGCCTGATCCTTTCCCCCGGTGCACCACCGCCTGACCCGACGGTGTTGTCCAAGCTCATCACCGCAATGCGTCACCGTGGCCCTGATGGCACCGGCCACGCGATGATCGGCCGGGTCGCGCTGGTGCACAACCGGCTGTCGATCATCGACCTGGTCAGCGGGGACCAGCCCCTGTTCGCCGGCCCCGCCACCCTGGTCGCCAACGGCGAAATCTATAACGCCCGCGAGCTGCGCCAGGGCATGCCGGGCATCAGCTTCGCCACCGGCAGCGATTGCGAGCCGCCGCTGCATCTGTGGCTGCGCGACGGTCCGGACTACGCCCATCTGTTGCGTGGCATGTTCGCCATCGCGATCCACGAGCGGGTGCGCCGCACCGTCACCCTGACCCGCGACCCGTTCGGCATCAAACCTTTGTACACCGCCACGATCGACGGCGGTCTGGCTTTCGCTTCGGAGCCCCAGGCACTGCTGGAGGCGGAGCTTGTGAGGCGGGAGGTGCGGCCGGCGGCGGTCGAGGAGCTGTTGCAACTGCAGTTCACCACCGGAGCCGACACGATTTTCAAGGGCATCCAGCGGCTGCTGCCAGGCGAGACCATCACCTGCGCCGATGGCCACATTCTCGCCCGCCAGCGGATCAGCCCGCTGCCGGCGCTGCCGCCGGAGACCATCGGTGAGGATGCGGCGATGCGGCGGCTGGACCAGGCACTCACGGAGAGCGTCGAGCTGCATCAGCGGAGCGACGTGCCCTATGGCATGTTCCTGTCCGGCGGGATCGACAGCTCGGTCCTGATCACCCTGATGTCGCGGCTGAACGAGGAACCGGTGCTCGCCTTCACCGCCGGCTTCGACGTGCCCGGCTCGGTCGATGAGCGCGAGCAGGCGCGGACGGTGGCGCGCGCCGTTGGGGCGAAGTATCAGTCGGTCGAAATCACCGAGGCGATGGTCTGGCGCCACTTGCCGGAGATCGTCGGCGCGATGGACGACCCGGCCATGGACTACGCCATCATCCCGACCTGGTTCCTCGCGAGGCGCGCGCGCGAAGAGGTCAAGGTGGTGCTGTGCGGCGAGGGCGGCGACGAGATGTTTGGCGGCTACAGTCGCTACCGCAAGGCGACGCTACCGTGGTGGCGTGGCGGGCGGAGCATGTGGGCTCGCGGCAGCTTCGACAAGGTGCCGGTGTTGCGGACCCGGCCAACCGCCTGGCGCGACGGCATGGCGGCGGCCGAGGTGCTGGCGGCGGAGGGTGGACGCTCGACGCTGGCGGCGGCGCAGGCGCTCGATATGAGCGACTGGCTGCCGAACGATCTGCTGCTGAAGCTGGACCGCTGCCTGATGGCGCATTCGGTGGAGGGGCGCACGCCTTTCCTCGACCCCGGCGTGGTGGCGGCGGCTTTCCGGCTGCCCGACGCCATGAAGCTGCGCCGCGGCGTCGGCAAGTGGATTCTCCGGCGCTGGCTGGAGAAGAATTTGCCGATCGCTCGCCCGTTCGCGCCGAAGACCGGCTTCACTGTCCCGGTCGGCGCCTGGATCAAATCCCAGGGCACCCGGCTCGGCCCCTTGGTGGCGGAACAGTCGGGCGTGGCCGAGATCGCCCATCCCGACCAGGTCGAGGCGCTGTTCCGCGACATCAGGCGCTGGCGGCATGGCTTTGCCTGCTGGAAGCTGCTGTTCTACGCGCTTTGGCATCGCCGGCACATTCTGGGACTGCCGCCGGCGGGCGACGTGTTCGAGACCCTGGCGACGCGCTAGTATCCGATCGTGGAGAAGCGTCAGTCGCGATGCCACCCCGCTTTGGCGCGTGAACCGGCTGCTTCGAACCATAAACGACGTCTTCGGCTTCACTGATGCGCGATACGAGCCGGGTGTCGCGAGGGGATTCTGAGTTGCGCGGGCGGCTTGCCATCTGACATCGTATACCGAAGAAGGTGCCACGGCGTTGGCTGTGGACGGGGCCGACTTTCGGAGTTGACTTAGCTGAGCGGTCCCATCATTAGGGCGCCTCGCGACCGGCGACGGGGCTGTAGCTCAGTTGGGAGAGCGCCTCGTTCGCAATGAGGAGGTCAGGGGTTCGATTCCCCTCAGCTCCACCACCGTCTCTGGTCGCCCCGTCCCGTCATCCTTCTTGCTCTGAAGCTTACGATCAGGACGAGCTCGGACCGTCGGCACGGCCTCGATTTCGGTCTTGGCCGAATATTTGCGCGAAGATTGTCTGTCCCGTGGTGGCATCTTCGACATGGGAGTGCCGCCTGCCCGGCGAAGGAGACGACGCCGGCGAGCGGAGCACGCAACGCACCGGAGATATTCCCATGATGCCGACGATCCCCATGACCACTGCCCTTTGTGCCGCCATCCTGGGCCTGCTTGGAGCTGCCCTCACCGCCAATGTGATCGTCGCCCGCGTCGGCACGGGCGTCACCGCGGGCGACGGCAGCATGGCGCGACTTGCCCAGGCAATCCGCGCTCATGCCAATTTCGTCGAACAGGCGCCCATCGCGCTGATTCTCATCGGCTTTGCCGAGGCGTCCGCCGCGCGCCCCATCGTCGTGAATATCCTCGGAATCGCACTGATCGCGGCACGTTTCGCGAGCGGGATCGCACTCAACCGTTCGCTTGGGCCATCGCCGTTGCGGCAGTTTGGGGGAGGCATGAGCGTGCTGGTGGCGGCAGCGGCTTCGATCACCATCCTGCTGGCTCTCGCGGGCATCCGCTAGCCGACGGGTGGCCGGCGCTCACCAGCATGGTGGGGCCGAGCATCCGGACGGCCTCGCGCCGTGATGCAGGTCACAGCTTGCGACCGGGCGATCGACCTAAGGAGGAAAATCCAAGGCCAAGTATAGACTGACAAGTACAGGATGAGACCATTGCCACGCGAGCGCGGGTTGACGGAATCGCCGGCGCCACTCTCGCCGGGACAGCAGGGAACGAAATCCAGATGACGCTTCGAACCATGGTGGCTTGCCTGTGCGCGATGCTTGCAACTTACGCACTATCCGGGCACAGGGCGCGAGCGGACATCAACGGAAACCACCTGGGCGCACAGTATGACGCGGCCGCCGCGAACGTCACTTTCCGCGTCTACTCCTCCCGCGCAAGCCGCCTCGACCTCGAGCTCTACGCTGTGAGTTTCGGCGCCCCGGAGGCGGCGGAATACACCCTCACGAGAGATGCGAACGACATTTGGTCGGTGACGGTGCCAGTCTCCGCGCTGCATCGCGCCGGCATCGCGGAGACGATCTACTATGGCTACCGCGCATGGGGACCGAACTGGCCCTTCGTCGCGGCATGGACGAAGGGATCGCCGGCCGGTTTCATTTCGGACGTCGACGCCGCCGGCAACCGCTTCAACCCCAACAAGCTGCTGTTCGATCCATACGCACTCGAGATCAGTCACGACCCAATAAATCCGAACAACCGTGACGGATCAGTATTCGCGTCAGGATCAAACAACCGGACCTTGGACAGCGGCCCAAAAGCGCCCAAAGGCATCGTGCTTGTCACCGAGAACGGCAGTACTGGCGCCAAACCAACCCGTGCTCAGAAGGACGACATCATCTACGAGGTCAATGTCCGGGGTCTGACCGAGGCCGATACGAGCGTCTCGCCCGACAGCCGGGGCACCTACAAGGGGGCGGCGGCGAAAGCTCAAGATCTGGCAAATCTCGGGGTGACCGCGGTTGAATTCCTGCCCCTTCAGGAAACGCAAAACGACGAGAACGACATTAATCCAGAATCGACGAATGGTGCCAATTACTGGGGATATTCGACGCTCGCCTATTTCGCTCCGGACCGCCGCTACGCCTCGGACCGGTCACCGGGGGGCCCGACGCGTGAGCTGAAAGCCATGGTCAAGGCTTTCCACGACGCGGGCATAAAGGTGTTTATCGATGTCGTTTACAATCATACCGGCGAAGGCGGACCTTGGAAGTCCAACGACCCGACGACTTACAACATCACTTCATTTCGCGGACTGGATAATCCGACGTACTACGCTCTGACTGGCGACATGCAGAATCCCTTCAACAAGACCGGCGTTGACGGCGACTACAACACCTTCAACCGGGTTGCCCAGGACCTGATTGTGGACTCGCTCGCCTACTGGCGGGACAGCCTCGGCATCGACGGCTTCCGGTTCGATCTTGCCCCGATCCTCGGCAATACCTGCCAGCACGGCTGCTTCACTTACGACAAGATGAACCCGAAGACCGCGCTCAATCGTATCGTGCGGGAGCTGCCGCCGCGGCCGGCTGCGGGCGGCGATGGCGTCGATCTGATCGCCGAACCCTGGGCCATCGACGGAGATACCTTCGAGCTCGGGCAGTTTCCGTCCGGCTGGTCAGAGTGGAACGGTTCTTTTCGGGATAACGTGCGACAAGCGCAGAACCAGCTTGGCGTAACATCGGTCCCCATCAGTGTGCTGGCAACTCGATTTGCCGGCTCTTCCGATCTATTCCAGAATAACGGCCGGTCGCCGTGGAACTCGGTGAATTTCATAGTGGCCCACGATGGCTTCACCCTGAATGATCTCTATTCCTGCAACAGCCCTAACAACGGCCAGCCGTGGCCATTCGGGCCTTCCGACGGGGGGAGTCCGGATAACAAGAGCTGGGACCAGGGCGGTGCCCCGTCGAACCAAAGGCAGGCCGCGCGCACTGGCTTTTTGCTTATGATGGTTGCCGCCGGAACACCCATGATGACCGGCGGCGACGAACACCTGCGATCACTGAAGTGCAACAATAATCCCTATAATCTCAATTCGGCCGGCGATTGGCTTGCTGCCGGGTTTGCCAACGATCAGGTGAATTTCCACACCTTCGCACAGCGAATCATCGGGTTCCGGAGGGCGCACCCCGCGCTTCGGCCGGTGACCTGGTACCGAGGCGGCGAGGTCAATCCGGGAAACGCGGAACTGCAATGGTTTACCCCAAGGGGCTGGGCGCCTGACAGCGGGTACTGGAATAACCCCGATAACCACGCCATCGCCTGGGAACTTAACGGCGCCGATTTCGGCGATCCCGCGGCCGCGATATATGTTGCATATAACGGCTGGTCGAACGGGGTGGATTTTGTCTTGCCGTCTCCGCCGACGGCTACGAACTGGTATCGCGTGACCGACACCTGCGCATGGGCCGAAGGCACGGACACGGCTGCCGCCCCGGGCGCCGAGAGCCTGATCGGCGGCCAGAATGCAAACTACAACCTATGCGGGCGAGCGGCGCTTCTTCTGATCGCAAAATGACCTGACCGGGCGCAAGAAGCGTTCAGTCGGTTGTTACTCTAAGCCTCAATGTCGGCTGAGACGCCCGTCATGGTGTCGCACCCCTGGCAGCCGTAGTCGCGGGCACAAGAGCCGGCGTGGAACCGAATTCGGCGCATCCGGACGACGTTGTTTCAGGCGACTGTTCCGCGCCGGGCCGTCATCCCGCAAGGTGGAGGCTGGCGTCAGGAGATTGATCTAGCGACACAAACGTCCAGAAGCTTCGCCGCCGGAGTTGTTTGTCGTGCTACTGTTCCGCGAGCGCCGGATAATGTTTGCCGCGCATGCGTAATTACCTCCGACAAGCCGGACACCGTGGTGGCCAAGGGCCGTCGGCAACCAATGCAGAGGCGTCCGTCATTTAGGTGCACAACAAGGGTTGAGATTGCGCTCGAAAATGGCGATCCTGCGCCCGGGAAGTTCGGTCGCCGTCGTGATGCCGTGCGTCCCTTGAAAAGGTCTCCTCGGCAGTCTTCCGACTTCGCAATGGAACAGGGTGAAATCATGTCAACAGCATCTCACGGTCGTCGTAGTGGCAAGTGTCGGACGATCGCCCTGATGGCGGCTGCCGTCGCGGCCATCGCACCGGCCGCGATGGCCGCTTCGGTGACCGATCAGACGTTGCTAAGCGCGGCGAGCGACAGCGATAACTGGATCACCGCCGGCCGTGATTATGCAAGCACGCGGTTCAGCCCGCTGACCGGGATCACACCGGCCAACGTGCAACGGCTCGTGCCGAAATGGTCCTTTTCGCTCGGCACGCTCGATGCCCAGCAGACCACGCCGCTGGTCAATGACGGCGTGATGTATCTCACCGCGGCGCACAGCCGCATTTACGCAGTCGATGCGCGGACCGGCCGGCAGATCTGGGGCTATGTGCACCCGGTCGAGGAAGGCACGGTCCGCAAGATGTGCTGCGACGCCGGCAACAAGGGGGCGGCGCTCTACGGCGACAAGGTCTACTTCACCACCAACGACGCGCACGTTGTCGCGCTCAAGGCGGCGACCGGGGACGTGATCTGGGACACCACGGTCGGAGACTGGAAACTCGGCCAGACAATGACCGTCGCGCCGCTGGCGGTGAAGGGCAAAATCATCGTCGGACTCTCGGGCGCCGAATTCCCCAACCGGCTCTGGGTTGAAGCGCTGGACGCCGAGACCGGCAAGGAAGTATGGCGCCACTACACGATCCCCGGCGAGGGCGAAAAGGGTGTCGAAACCTGGGGCAGCCTCGACGCCGCGATGCACGGCGGGGCTTCGACCTGGATCACCGGTTCGTACGATCCGAAAATCGACACGCTGTTCTGGGGCACCGGCAATCCCAATCCGGACTGGGATGGCGTGCCGCGGCCTGGAGACAACCTATACAGCAATTCCACCCTGGCGCTCGATCCGGCGACTGGGGCGCAGAAATACTATTTCCAGTACACGCCCCATGACGTCTGGGACTTCGATGGCGTGAACGAGGCCATCCTGGCCGACATCGGCGACCAGAAGCTGTGGCTGCACGGCGATCGCAATGGTTTCCTCTATGCGATCGACCGCACCAACGGCCGTTTCGTATACGGTTCGCCGATCTCGCAGATCAACTGGATGACCGGCTTCACCGAAGACGGCCGCCCCATCGTCAACGAAGCGAAGTTCCCCGCCTACGGCAAGGAGATGAAGGATATCTGCCCGGCTTCCGAGGGCGGCAAGTGGTGGAACCCGATGAGTTACGACCCGCAGCGCAAGATCGTTGTGATACCGAGCCGCGAGATCTGCACCGACATCCTGACGGCTCCGGAAAAGGAAGTCGACGGCCATACGCGGTGGGGCGTCGAGCGGCTAGGATGGAACAAGGGCCATGGCCAGCTTGTGGCTTTCGATGCGGCGACCGGCAAGAAGACGTGGACGGTCGAGGCGCCGTCGCCGTTCATGGGCGGCGTCGCGACGACGGCAAGCGGGCTGACCTTCACCGGCACGCCGGAAGGCGAGTTCAAAGCCTACGAAACCGCGACCGGCAAGGAACTGTGGTCGTATCAAACCGGTTCGGGCATTGTCGGCAGCCCGAGCACCTTCGTTGTGGGTGGTAAGCAGTATGTCGCGGTTCCGTCGGGCTTCGGCGGCTGGGTCGGCTGGGCAACGGTTGGGCACGATGGCGGGGGCGCCCCGCAATTGAAGGACAGCCGCAAGGGCAGCACGGTGTTCGTGTTCGGACTGTTCGGCGATTGATGCCGCTTCGGTCGCGATGCGGTTCGAACCAGGGCCGACGTAAGGATAGCTATGATCTTTCAGAAAACTGTGTTGCGCGGGCTTATGTTAGCCTCTCTCGTGGTTGGTTCGACCGTCGCGGCCGACGAGCCGCTAAAGAATCCCTATACGGGAAATGAACAGGCGATCGCGGAAGGGCATCAGCTCTTCCTCGACACTGGCTGCTACTCCTGCCATGGCCACGGGGCCGAGGGCGGCATGGGTCCGAACCTGACCGGTGCCGGCAACCGATGGATCTACAAGCCGACCGATCCGACGTTGTTCCGCACCATCAGCAATGGCCGGGAGGGCACCAACATGGCTGCCTGGAAGGACACGCTGTCACCAGATCAGATCTGGAAGATCATAGCCTTCATCCGTTCCCTGTATAAGGGAGATCCTGACAAGATCGTCTGGTAGCCAGCCATCCTTGCCCTCAGTAAGGCGTGCCGGCCGCGCGGGCCTGTTTCAGTGCGCGGGCGTACCAACTGAACTCGGCGAGAAAGTCCTGCAGCACCGGCCCTATCCAGTCCTGGAGCGGCCGGCCGCCCGCGTCGAGCACGCTCGCGATGCGTGGAATGGGCAGCAGCGTCGGGATGCTGGGCATGCCCAGTTCGCCCAGTGTCATGCGAAGCTGCATCGCCGCGCGTACGCCGCCGAACTGTCCGGACGAATAACAGACAATCGCCGAGGGCCGCCAAAAGTACTCCTCGAGGAAATGGTCCAGGAGATTTTTCAGCGCTGGCGGAATGCCGTGATTGTATTCGCCGCTGACGATGATGAAGCCATCGGCGCGGCGATACAGCGCCGCGAGCGCGTCCAGCCCGGCCGGCGCCTCGCCCGGCTTGTATTCGCTGTAGGTGCGTTCCAGCAGCGGAAGCCGCAACTCCATTGGATCGACCAGCACCGCTTCGTGGCCGCCCGACCGCAACGCGTCCTGCAACAGACGGCCGGCGCGCAGGGCGTTCCGTTCGGGACGCACCGAACCTAACAGCACGGCGACGGTCAGATTGGTATCGGGCATTTGCGTGTCTCCATGCATAGACAGAGGTGCATCGTGCGCGTGCTCGCTTCTCCAGCGTGCCGCATTGGGGACACGCGGTGACGCCGGTCGTGCGAAAGCTGCGGTTGCCGAGCCCGGTTATCATGCCGGGGGCAAGCTTACGGTATAGGACATGATTGTTCACGCTGGAACGACAGGCACGTTCGCGGTAACTAGTCAGAGTGACCAGAACTCGCGACCATATCCCGCAGCCTCCCGTCTCGCCAGCCGCACCTCGGCCTGGAGCATCCCGGCTGCCGCGCCTCATCAACCCGGATCGCTGGTTGTTGCAGGATGCCAAGGCGCGCTTCAATTGGTGCGTCGTGTGCGCAGCGACGGGCCGCAACATGTCACCGTGCACGGACGCGACGTGGTCGTGGTTATTTCAGCCGAAGAATTTCGTCGCCTCAAAGGCGATCTGACCGGCGCCGCCTTGATCGCCGCGATGCAGGCTTCGCCGTCACGGGAGATTGACATCGAGCCGGCGCGCACGCCGTTGCCGGTGCGCGACGTGACTTTGTGACGGGCTGGCTCTCGATACCAACGTTCTGTCGGAGCTGCGCCGCCCGAGACCGGAACAAAAGGTTATCGCTTTCGTCGCCGCGCAGCCCCTCGATGTGCTCTATGTGAGTGCTGCAACCATCGCCGAAATCCGTTTCGGCATAGAGCGGATCGCCGATCCCAGCCGCCGTGCCGAACTGCACGAATGGCTCACGCATAAGGTGAGGCCGATGTTTGCGCGGCGGGTGCTGGCGATTGCCGAGGATGTCATGTTCCGGTTGCGGCTCATGGTTGAAGAGGGCCGCAAGGGCGGCCACACATATTCGCAGCCTGATCTCATCATCGCGGCGACTGCATTCTGCCACGGCCTTACCGTCGTCACGCGCGACGTGGGCGACTATGAGCGCGCGCGAGTGCCGGTACTCAATCCTTGGGCCGACGCAATTCCTTCACACCCGCGGAAGCCACCGCACGAATAGGTTTTCTCAATAAGCGGTTCCGTCCTTGTGGGCAAAATGCCACTTCCCGTCTTTGCCCATGATCGCCTTGATATCATCAGCCGGGTAGCTCACCTCGTCGCCTTTGGCGCGGTCGCCCACCTCCAAGATCAGGCAATCCCGGTCCGTGCGATTCTCCAGGTGATGCGCCGTGCCGTTCGCCGCAAAGCCCGCGACCATGCCTGGGCGGAGCAGCATCTCGGCCGCGTCGGTGAACAGGATCGGCTCACCCTCGACCACATAGATGAATTCGTCCTGACACGAGTGCTGGTGGTGCAGGGCGGACACCGCGCCCGGCGGCAGCCGCGTCAGATTCACGCCAAAGCTTTTGAGGCCGAAAAGGTCGCCAAGCGGACGCTTCACCCGCCCCGCCATCCGTGATGCGAAGGGTTCGGGATAGTTGCTTGGCTTGGTCCGTGGGGCAGCATCCGCGGCCACCAGAGCGATAATCTTGTCGGTCATTGAGGCTGTCCTTCGCTCGCTTCGACGACAATCCCATATTCGCTTAACCTGTCGGGCGAACAACACCCCTGGTGTCCTGCCCCCGGCAGGCAGGCGCGCAACCAGCACGCGGATGGCGATCCGGCACATGCGTGGCGAGAAACCGCGCCAGGCTTGCGGTCCGCCGCGGCCGGGGGCAGATTGCAAGCAAACCAAATGGGAGAATCCGTCATGGCCGAGTTGCTGTCACACCCGCCGGAACGCCTGCATCACCACGCCTATGTGGTGAAGGACCAGGAGGCCAACCGCCGGTTTTTCGAGGATCTGCTTGGCATTCCGCTGACCGCCACATGGTGCGAGCGGCACTTCAGCCCCTGGGTCAAGCGTGAGGTGGACTTCTGCCACACCTTCTACAGCCTCGGCGACGGCGGCGCGCTCGCGTTCTTCGCCTTTGCCGACGATGAGGTTTACCGCAAGACCCAGGCCGCGTCGCCAGCCGAGATCGGCGCATTCGACCATGTGGCGTTCAAAGTGTCCAACGACGGTTACGATGAGCTTGTGGCCCGGCTGAAGGCCGCCAACGAACCGGTGCGGGAGACTGATCACGGCTACTGCAAGTCGATGTACTGCACGTCGCCCGACGGCCTGATCGTGGAATTCACCGTCGATGCGCCCAACGTCGCGCAGATCGACGCACTGCGCCGAGCCGACGCGCACAGCGAGCTGGCCCGCTGGGTGGCCGGTGACCACCGGACCAACAACGAGTTGCGGGCGCACGAGGCGGCATAGACCGGCTGCAAAACAGCGGCGGAGCAGGGCGCAAGTTCAGCAACGAGCCGCCATGTCACGGATATGCGCTGAGGGACGCTGCCTGAAGCACTCGGCCGCGTGGCGCCGGGTGCGTCAGGCTGTTAGCCTGCGCGCATGATCGAGACCCCACCCAATGACATCTCACCGGGGGACATCCCACCCGGGGAGGTCCTACAGGCCCTGCGCCGCATGGGGTTGCTCGATAACGCCACTCGGGGCCATGCGGAGCCACGTGGCGAGCGGCTGACCGGCGGGGTGTCGTCGGACATCTGGCGGGTCGACCTCGAGAGCGGCCCGATCTGTGTCAAGCGCGCCCTCGCCAAACTGCGGGTCGATGCCGACTGGCGCGCGCCGGTGGAGCGCAACGTCTATGAGGCTCGCTGGATGCGTGTCGCCAGTCAGGTTGCGCCGAGCGCGGTGCCGATGTTGCTGGGACAGGATGCAGCCGCCGGCATGCTGGCGATGAGCTATCTGCCGCCACGAGATTTCCCACTCTGGAAGAGCCTGCTGCGCGACGGCATTGCCGACCCGGGATTCGCCGCCTCGGTCGGCACGACGCTGGCGCGCATCCACGCCGCCACGGCCGCCGATCCCTCGCTGGCCGAAGCGTTCCCAACCGATGCGATATTCCTCGACATCCGGCTGGAGCCGTATCTGATCGCGACGGGACGCGTGCATCCCGACCTGGCGGGCCGGCTGGATCGGCTGGTTGCCGTGACGCTCGCGAACAAGCGGGCGCTGGTGCACGGTGACGTCAGCCCGAAGAACATCCTGAGCGGCCCGGACGGGCCGGTGTTTCTCGATGCCGAATGCGCCTGGTGGGGCGACCCGGCCTTCGATCTCGCTTTCTGCCTTAATCACCTGCTGCTGAAGTGCCTTTGGGTTCCGGACGCCCGAGTGGCCTTCCTGGCCTGCTTCGATGCCATGGCCAGGAGCTATCTGGAGCAGGTCAACTGGGAGGACGCGGCGACCCTTGAGGCGCGGGCCGCCGGTTTGTTGCCAGGGTTGTTGCTGGCCCGGGTCGATGGCAAGTCGCCCGTCGAGTATATCACCGCCGAAACTGCCCGAGACGTTGTCCGCCGCGTCGCGAGGTCTCTTCTGCTAAGCATTCCCGAGCGTCTGGCCGACGTCGCCATGGCATGGGAAAGGCAGCTCCGACATGATGCCGCCCAACTCGGCTCGGAGCGCCTACTATATGGGCGGCCGGAGCAGGCGACGGACCAAAGGACGGAACAATGACCGACACCAACATTGCCTTTATCCACGCTCGTCGCGTCTGGGACAGTCGCGGCCGTCCCACCGTCGAGGCTGATGTCCTGCTCGAAGGCGGTGCCGTGGGACGCGCGATCGCCCCTGCCGGAGCGTCCACCGGGTCTGCCGAGGCGGTGGATTTGCGCGACGGCGGTCCGGCATTCGGCGGCTACGACGTCACCAAGGCGGTGTCGCATGTCAACGGCATCATCGCCCATGCGGTCATCGGCATGGACGCCGCGGATCAGGAAGCCCTGGACGAGCGGCTGATGGAACTGGACGGAACGCGCAACAAAGGCCGGCTGGGCGCCAACGCGACGCTGTCTGTGTCGATGGCCGCCGCGCACGCCGCCGCCGCCGCCGCCGGGCAGCCCCTGTACCGCTATCTCGGCGGCCCCGATGCGGCGCTGATCCCGTTGCCGCAGATCCAGATTTTCGGCGGCGGCGCGCATGCCGGGCGCCGGGTCGATATCCAGGACTTCATGGTCATGTGCCCCGCCGCCGCGTCGTTCGGTCAGGCACTCGACTGGACCGCCGAGGTCTACCGCTCCGCCGGCCTGCTGATGGCCGAGGCGGGCAGCCAGGCCGGCGTCGCCGACGAGGGCGGCTGGTGGCCGGTTTTCGCCACCAATGAGGATGCCCTGGACACTTTGGTCCGCGCCATCGAGCGCGCCGGCTTCCGACCCGGCGAGCAGGTGGGGATCGCGCTGGACATCGCTGCCTCGGAGTTCGGGAGCAACGGCGTTTACCGCATGGCGCTGGACAACACTGAACTGACCAGCGATGGCATGGTGGAACTGCTGACCGGCTGGATCGGGCGCTACCCCATCCTGTCGATCGAGGACCCGCTCGCCGATGATGACCTCGACGGCCTGGTCGCGTTCACGCGCGCGGTGGGTGACCGGGTGCAGATCGTCGGTGACGACCTGTTCGTGACCGACGCCGACCGGCTGCGCGATGCGGCCGCCCGCGGTGGCGGCAATTGCGTGCTGCTGAAGCCCAACCAGCGCGGCACACTGACGGAAGCGCTGGATGCCAGGCGCGCGGCGGGTGAGATTGGCTACACCACGATCGTTTCCGCGCGCTCGGGCGAAACCGAGGACGTCACGATCGCGCATCTTGCCGTGGGCTGGAGTGCCGGGCAGCTCAAAGTCGGCAGCTTCAGCCGGGGGGAGCGCATGGCGAAATGGAACGAGGTGCTGCGCATCGAGGAAGCGCTTGGCGGCAAGGCCCGCTTCGCCGGCGGTGAAGTGCTGGCCCGGTCCACCGGATGATGACGGTCCTGACGCGATGTCGGCGTCGAAGCGGCAGCGTGTGAGGCCAGCCGCCGGCTGGCGGCAGATCATGTTTCAGGACCGGCCGCGCGGCGGCGGCAATCGCGATATTTTCTGTTTCCGAAACATATTCATCTTACAAAAGTAATAAATACGCCATGCGAAGACTGTGCAGTACAGAGACCAGCCTACACTAAAAATTGTTTGCTGCTTCGCGGTTAGTCAATTGAATCATATCTTCAAAGTGACTAGGCATCATCTGCGCGATCACTTCGGTCACCAGAACACCAACCGGGCCGGCGCGCATGGAGTGGGCCCTCGTGCAGCATTCGCAACAATGGCCGCAGGCTGAAGGCGATCATCTTTCTCGTACGCGCCATGTCGTCTGGCCCGGTGTTACACCAACAGCGCTGCAAGTCGTGGTCCCCTCGCCTTCGCAAGGGCAGGCCAGGCCCCTCGGCCTAAGGCATGCCTCGCCGGGGCTGACACTGAAGATGCGGTCGGTGATCCGGCGTCAAGGGAGGTGCCGTACCGGTCAAATTGCGCCTCGACGAAATCCGCGGCCGAACACGATTTCTCGCGGCCCTCCTGACGCAGCGACCGGCAGATGAATTCCCTCCGACTGAGGATGGAAACGCCACATCCGAGAGCCGCGAATGTCGGCATTATGTCGGCTGTTCTGCTTCTGCTTGCCGGCGTGTGGCTCGGCCACGCCAATCTGCAAGGGGTGGTGAAGTGCGACGTCATCGGCGACAGGATCGTCGGGGCCCAGTTTGCGGCGGAAACGTTGCTCTCCACCCTCACGGACGCCGAAACCGGTGAGCGTGGCTACCTGCTGACCCGGGATGCGACCTACCTGGACCCATACAACAGTGCGCGCTCTCGGTTGGACGGCGACATCGGCGGCATCGGCGGCGCATCCCTGGGAGACCCCGAACGACAGCGCGGAATTGAACGCATACAAGACCTGGCCAAGGCGAAAATGAGCCAGTTGGCCGACACCGTTGCGCTACTGCGATCCGGGCAGGTCGAGGCGGCGGAAGCGCGTGGACGTTCCGATACCGACAAGAACGCAATGGCGGCGATCCGCGTCGAGGTCGATGCGTTACAGCAGGACGCCGCCGCCAAGCTGGCCGACGCCCGTGCGAGCGGCCGCTCAGTTATACGCTGGGCTGCGGTTGTCCTGATGGCCGGGTCCGCGGCCGGACTGCTCGGCTGGGTATGGCTGGTGCAACGATCGGAATCATCACGGAGCGCAACGAACCGGTCGCACCTGAACCGGTTCGCCCGCGCCTTCGGGCTGACGCAAGGTATGATATGCGACATGCGAGGGCGCATCATCTTCTGGAGCGTCGGCGCCGAACGGCTGTACGGCATCAAAGCGCAGGACGCGATCGGCCGCGACCGTCACGAACTGCTGCGCACCGAATTGCCCCAGCCACTGGCGGACATCGAAGCGGCCTTCCTGTCCGATGGCTACTGGCATGGCGAAATGGTGCATCGCCGCGAGGATGGCAGTCCGTTGCACGTTGCCTGTCACTGGGTGCTGCATCACGGCGAGGCGGATGAAGCCGACGTCGTCATCATCGTCAGCAACGACATCAGCGAGTTGAAGGAAACCGAACTGGCGCTGCACCAAAGCGAGATGAAACTCCAACTGGTGCTCGACGCATCCGACCAGGGCGTGTGGCGCTGGGAAATCGGCGAGGACACCTTCGAGCAGGAATGGGACGCGCGCTGCAAGGCGTTGTTCGGCTTCGATCCGGAGGCACTGGTGGACTACTCGACCTGGGCGAGCGCCATCCATGTCGAGGACCGCGAAATGGCGGAGGCCGCGGTGTCGCGGGCGCTCGATCCGGCCGACCCGTATGATGACTACATATGCAGCTACCGCGTGGTGCGCCCGGATGGCGGGGTCGTCTGGCTCGCATCGAAGGGCGCCGCGGTTTTCCAGGTTGATCTCGACGCACCGTCCAGGCGGCGAATGCTGCGCATCCTCGGCACCATCCACGACGTGTCCGAGGCGAAGCGTGCCGAGCGCGAGCGCCAACGGGCGGGTGCGCTGCTGCGTTCGATCATGGAGACCGCGGCCGGACTGATCTACGCCAAGGACCGGCAGGGGCGTCTGCTGGCCGCGAACGAAGCGGTGCTGCAAATGATCGGCAGGCCCTGGGAAGACGTAAAGGGTCACACTGATCTCGATCTCCTGACCGACCCAATTCAGGCCCACGCCGTGATGTGCAACGATCGCCTGGTTATGGAGCAGGGCAGCGTCCAGCGGGTGGAGGAGCCCGTCAGCGGGGAGGATGGCCGGGAGCGGGTCTGGTATGCCACGAAGGCGCCGATGCGCGACAGCACCGGCCAGGTGATCGGGCTGGTCGGGGTGTCGGTCGATATTACCGACCGCAAACGCGACGAGGACCGCCTGCGGCTGATGATCAACGAACTCAACCACCGGGTCAAAAACACCCTGGCGACAGTCCAGGCAATTGCCTGGCAAACGCTGCGCGGCACCAATACCGCCGTCCGCGGTACCCTTGAAAACCGCTTGCTGGCGGTCGCCTCCGCGCACGATGTGCTGACACGCAAGAAATGGGAAGGCGCCGCGCTGGATGATGTCGTCAGTGGAGCCTTGGCGCCGTTTGGCGGCAGGGGCGGCCGGTTTCAGGTGTCCGGGCCCCCCTTGTTGCTGTGCCCGCGGGCGGCGCTGGCGCTTGCGATGGGCCTGCACGAGCTGGCCACGAACGCGCTGAAGCACGGCGCCTTGTCCGTTGCCTCCGGGCGAGTGGGCATAAACTGGGATATCCTCACCGGTGACGTGCCGTCACTGCGACTGAGCTGGACGGAACGCGGCGGCCCTCCGGTGTTACCGCCGACCCGGCGCGGCTTCGGCATTCGGCTGCTGGAGCGCACCTTGGCGCAGGACCTCGGCGGTTCGGCGCGAATCAGCTTCGACACTCCGGAGGGCATCACCTGCCAGATCCAGGCGCCCTTGTCGGAGGTGGTCGCGGCCACGGAGGGGCTATCGCTGCCACTCGTCGGCTCCTGCTAGCGAGCCCGGCATGCTAGGTGGTACCAAGGTGCTGGTCGTGGAAGACGAAGCCATGGTCTCCATGATGCTCGAGGATTTCCTGGAGGATCTGGGCTGTGTCGTGGTAGCGACCGCGTCACGGCTGGAGGACGCACTGCTAAAGGCTGCGGAGCTGGAGATGGACGTGGCGGTGCTCGACGTCAATCTGGCCGGCAGGCTGAGCTACCCGGTGGCCGAACTGCTCCGCTCGCGCGCAATTCCGTTCTTGTTCGCGACCGGATATGGCATCGCCGGGCTGCCGGAGCGGCTGAGCGACGTTCCGGTGTTATCCAAACCCTATTTGCGCGACCAGCTTGCCGCCGCGCTCACCGCCGCGATGGGTCGCTGACCGCGGGCAGCGTCTTCCGGCCGGGGGCGCGGAAGGCACAGTCGGGCCGCGAAAGACGTTGCGGCTCCAGACCCTGCTGATTCAATGTCCGGTGCGGCGCGAGCCGGTGGCTCGCATGGTGGCGATCGAGCCCCAATTGCTCCTGACCGTTCCTACCGTGCAGCGAAGGGCGCGTGGGAAGCTCGCCATTACCTGGAACGTCGTCGCGTGGCTTGAGGCCGCGGTGGCGCCGATCGAAGCGATGCCGCTGCCGGCCGGGCGGGAATGACAAAATCTTCCTGCCAAAGGGAAAATGGGCTGTGTAACAATATCTTGGTGCTATATTGCGAGATGCCGAGTGCAATGGGTACCGGCGAGACGAAAGCAAAAGGAGCCTCAAAAAAGGGCCTTCGCCGGCGATGCGGAGTTTGGTCGTTTGAGCCCGTGGACAGCCGAGGGGCGGCGGCAATTATCGCTCGCGGAAACTGCTGCCGCTGATCGTGCCGGCACTGTTCCCAGCGGCGCCACACGGCGACCGGGGGCTGGTGAAGCGGCTCATCATCCCGACAGCTATCGTAATCCTGGATGTCTCTCTGGGCGGCCATTGAGGAAAGAACACCACCATGGACGAAGAATTACACAAACATCTCACTGGCATAGAAGGGCGCCTGGTGGCCATGGAAGGGCGCCTGATGGCGCGGCTCAACAACAGCGAGGAGCGCATCCTCAACCGGCTGGCGGCCGTCGAGCGGGACTTTTAGAACACCAAAAACTTCCTCGTCGGTGATGCCTTGGTCGCCGGCAGCCGTTGGCTTGACCTGGAAGCCCACGTCAGCAAGTTGGAGGACGACAAACATCCTCCAACTTGATGAAAAGACGTTTCTTTTCATGGAGAGAGACTCGATTGCGGCGGTGCCGGGCGCATGGCGCGCCGGCCGAGATAGCAGAGCGAGGCTACTGAACCCTTCCGACACCAATTTGCCACGACTTGATAACGCTGTGAACGCGACGACGACTGACCCGTGTCTTGACCTCGCCGCCGTCGACGATCATTTTCGGTTCATTATCAGGACCGCCTCGTCGTAAGGTCGGCCACGCTTCCGAGGATCAAGTTTCATGGCAAAGTCGAACACCGTGCAGATCAAGCTCGTGTCCACCGCGGATACGGGATTTTTCTACGTGACGAAGAAGAATGCGCGCGCGCAGACCAACAAGCTGGAGCTGCGGAAATACGACCCTGTCGTACGCAAGCACGTCGCGTTCAAGGAAGCAAAGATCAAATAGCGGACTCGGCCCGGGCCACCTCGACTCGGTTGCGCCCGTTTCGCTTGGCGTCATACAGGGCGCTGTCGGCGGCTTGCAGCAGCGTCTCGGGGGTGGCGTCGGCGCCGAATGTGCAGGCAACCCCCACGCTGACTGTCAACGGCATCTTGATACCGGTCAGGGTATCGAATGCGATGCCCTCGACGGCGGCGCGTAACCGCTCCGCCGCGGCTTCCGCCTCCAGCGGGCCGGTTCCTGGCATCACGACGACGAACTCCTCGCCGCCATAACGGGCCAGCGAGTCGAAAACGCGGGTGTTGGTCCGCAACGTGTCGGCGATCAGCCGCAACGCGCGGTCACCCGAAGCGTGGCCATGATGATCGTTGACCAGCTTGAAATGATCGACATCCATCATCAGCACCGCCAACTGCCACCCCTGCCCGCTTTGCATCAGGGCCCGGAGATGGCGGTTCAGATAGCGCTGGTTGTACAGGCCGGTCAGGGGGTCGGTCAGCGCCATCTCGAGCGCCGTGCCCAGATCCGAGCGCAGCCTGTCCTGGTAAAATTTGCGGCGGATCTGGTTGCGCGCCCGCGCCCGCAGCTCATTCGCATCAATCGGCAGGACCAGCCAGTCGCTCGCGCCCAGCTCGAAGCCACGCAGGATGCGCTCCCTTTCCCCCGGTTCACCGACCAGCAGGATGGGGGTCTCATGCGAGGCATCCGAGGCACGCAGCGCCGATATGAGTTGCAGAGGGTCCTCGTCCTCAAGCGACAGGTTGACCACGATAAGATCGAAAGCGACCGAGGACGTCATCGTCAGCGCGTCACGGCCATTCGGGGCGTGGGCGGCGGTCACCTCCTCCTCGGCCAATGCGTCCTGAATGCTCCGCGCGTTATGGTCCCAGTCGTCCACCACCAGTGCCCTGGCCCCCGTCACCGAAGGTATTGCCACCCGCTCGGCGCAGAGACCCAGCGTTCGGGCGGTTTCACCGCGAGCCCGCCATTCGTCGAGCAGTCGCTTCAGCCTGACAAGGCTGCGCACTCGCACCACCAGCGTCTCATATTCGACCGGTTTGGTCATAAAGTCGTCCGCGCCAACCTCCAGCCCGCGCACTCGTTCGACTGGTTCGCCCAGTGCAGTCAGCATGACGACCGGGATATGCAGCGTAGCGCTATCGTCTTTCAGGCGGCGGCAGCATTCATAGCCGTCCATCCCCGGCATCATCACGTCCAGCAGGATGAGGTCGGGTTGCCAGTCCCGCGCGATCGCCAATGTTTCGAACCCGTCACGCGCCGTGGTGACCTGATAATATTCTGCCACCAGCTTGGCTTCTAGCAAGCGCGTGTTCGCCGGCACATCATCGACGATCAGAATTCGCGCGGTCATGCGGTGCCCACGTTACCTCCAGAACCACTGCCGGCGATTTCGCATCGGTTCGATAGTTTATATCCGAAGCCGCACCGGTATCAAAGGAAACCGAGGTTTCGGGGCGCCTCGCGCCAGCCTAGGCCCATGCATGCGATGCGGGCTTGCGGCAGCAGTACATACTGAGACACAAGGCTAAATTTCAGATTGCACTGCAAAATTGATGCAAGTGCTCCGGTCATGCTGTGCCCCAGGTTGCATACAATTTTTTGGGGTCAATCATCAGTTCGCCGTACGACTGATGTTTCCCGCCGCGGCTCTGCGGGAACGAACACCGGTCCCACATTCGCGACCGCCCCCCGCGTAATTCTTCGACCATAGTGACAAAAATGTCTCGATCCGGGTCAGTGGTCAGTGGTCAGTGGTCAGTGGTCAGTGGTCAGAAAGGACGTTCATCATGCGTGCCAGCGCTGCCAGCCGCGCCGGTTGTCAGTGGTCGTAGGCCGCACCAAGCAGAAATTCCTTGTTTCCCTCGGGTCCTGTCAGCGGGCTTTCGATGACGCCGAGCACGGTCCAGCCGGGAAGACTGGCCCACCAGGAGGTGATGCGGTCGCACACTTCCGTATGCACAGCCGGGTCGCGCACCACGCCCTTGCCGCCGATCGCCGCGGGCCCTGCCTCGAACTGGGGCTTTATCAACGCGATCGCCCAGGCGCCCGGCACGCAGAGCGTCAGCGGTGCTCGCAACAGTGTCGCCAGGCCGATGAAGCTGGCATCGCAGACCAGCGCCTGGATCGGATCCGGCACCAATGAACGATCGAGGTAGCGCGCGTTGGTCTTCTCGTGCACCACCACCCGCGGATCGATGCGGAGTTTCCATGCCAGTTGGCCGAAACCGACATCCACCGCGTGCACCTTCGCCGCTCCGTTCTCGAGCAGCACATCGGTAAATCCGCCGGTCGACGCACCCACGTCCAGGCAGACCAAGCCAGCCGGAGAGAAGCCGAAATGGGTCAGGCCATGCGCCAGTTTCACACCGCCGCGCGAGACCCACGGATGCAACTGGCCACGCACCTCGAGCGGCGTTCCCGCCTCCAACTGGTCACCCGCCTTGGCGATCCGCCGCTCCCCGGAGAAGATTTTTCCCGCCAGGATCAGGGCCTGCGCCCGGGCGCGACTTTCGACCAAGCCGAGCTGAACCAGCAACTGGTCGGCGCGCTGTTTCACCGGGTGGCGAACCGCGGTCGCGGAGCCTCGGGCGCGGTGGCGGGTGCTGTCATGACTCGAGCGGGCGAGTGGTCAGCGATCCATCGGCCCGTTGCACCAGCGCTTCGACCCTTGCCTCCACTTCCGCGAGTTTGCCCTCGCAGTGGCGGCGTAGTTTCACACCACGCTCAAACGCCTGGATCGCGGCGTCCAGTTTCAAGGTTCCGCCTTCCAGCCCACGCACGATCTGGTCAAGCTCCGCCAGCGCGTCCTCGAACGACAACAGGGCAACATCGTCTTGCGGAATATCAGGCATGGTCTGCGTCCTTGGAACCTCGGGGGCAAAAGCGAAAGGGATAGCGGCAGCCGCAACCGGCGCGGCGCGACACCTACCCGCGCATCAGACCGCGAACATGGATGGCGACCGAAGCGGCCAGCGCGTCGAGGTCATAGCCGCCTTCCATCACGGAAACCACGCGCCCGCCGCAGTGACGATCGGCCAGGGCGACGAGTTGCTCGGTGATCCAGGCGAAGTCCGCGGTTTCCAGCCGAAGCTGAGCCAGCGGGTCGGCGATGTGCCCGTCGAACCCGGCCGAGATGATCAGCAGGCCCGGCGCGAACTGGTCGAGAGCGGGCAGGATCGTCTCCGACCAGACGGCCCGGAATGCCGCGCCGCCGTCGCGGGCGCGCAGCGGGGCATTGATGATGTTGTCGGCCACGCCGCGCTCGGACGGTTCGCCGGTGCCGGGATAGCATGGGCTCTGGTGCGACGAGGCATAGAACAGGCTGGGATCGGCCTCGAAGATCGCCTGCGTGCCGTTGCCGTGGTGCACGTCGAAGTCGACCACGGCAACGCGCTCGACGCCCCACTGAGCGCGCGCATGCAGGGCGGCAACGGCGGCATTGTTGAACAGGCAAAAGCCCATCGGCCGGCGCGGTTCAGCATGGTGGCCCGGGGGCCGGACGGCGGCGAAGGCGGCTCTGGCCCAGCCCTCCATCACCGCGTCCACCGCCTTGATCGCGCCGCCCGCCGCCCGCGCCGCGGCCTCGGCGCTGCCTGCGCTCATCACCGTGTCACCGTCCAGGTTGACCGGCTGACCAAGGTCGGGACGGATCGCCAGGATCGCTTCGACGTAGTCGCGCGGGTGCACGCGCGCCAACTGGTCGACTGTCGCGAGGGGCGCCAGTTCGCGCAGCAGCGGGGTGAATTCCTCGGTCTCCAGCGCGGCAAGGACAACGCGCAGCCGTTCCGCGGTTTCCGGATGGTAGGGGCCGGTATCGTGCTCCAGGCACGCTGGGTGAGTGATCAACGCAGTCGTCACGTCAGGCGTCCTTCCTATCACGATCCTGCCCGGCGCGGGCACCTGGCTTCACCGCGTCGCGAACCGTGTCGTGCTGATCCGCGTCGCTTGTCCGACGATCTTCCGGCCGGCGCCGAATGACAAAGCTGAAGATGCCGGCCTCCTCGCTCCAAGCCAGCAGGGCATGGCCGGTTTCCTGGCAGAATGCCTGAAAATCGGCGACCGCCGCGCGATCCGTTGCCAGCACCCGCAACCGTTGTCCCGGGGTCATGCCGCGCAGCACACGATTGGCCCGCAACACCGGCAGCGGGCAGTTCATTCCCTTCACGTCCAGCAATGTCTCGCTCATATTGGCAACATGCGTGTGCCTGCGGGGTTGGGCAAGCCGGCCGGTGTCGCGCGCCGCATGATTGGGCGGAAAAACCCGGCTTGCGTGGGTGGCTGCTGGGGGCGCGCGCTTGTGCGATCGCCCCCAGCAGCCACCCACTTAGAAAGCTTCAGCGGCCCGCTGCGAAACCGACCGGCGGCGCACACCGCTACAAACAAGAAACGTCGGGCCTTCACGCGGAAAACGGGCACTTGAGAAATCGGTGCGAGGGCGCCATGGTGTCGCCGAAATGACCCAGCACCAAATCGGCATTGACCTGGGCGGCACCAAGATCGAGATCGCGGTCCTCGGGGCCGGCGGTACGGAGGTATTGCGCCGGCGGATTCAGACGCCTGCTGGTTACCCGGCGACATTAGGGGCCATTGCGGACCTGGTACGCGATGCCGAGGCGCATCTCGGTGTGACAGCGACCGTGGGCATTGGCATTCCCGGCGTCATCAGCCCGGCGACCGGCCTGGTGAAGGGTGCCAACTCGATCGCGCTGAACGGCAATCCCTTCGACGTGGATATAAGCCAGGCCTTGAAGCGCGAGGTGCGGGTCGAGAATGACGCCAACTGCTTCGCCCTCAGCGAGGCGACGGACGGCGCCGGGCGGGGCTTTGGCTGCGTCTTCGGCGTGATTCTGGGGACCGGCTGCGGCGGCGGGATCATCGTTCGCGGGCAGGTTCATCGCGGTCCGCACCGGGTGGCCGGCGAATGGGGGCACACGCCGCTGCCGTGGATGACCCCTGACGAGTATCCGGGAAATCCGTGCTGGTGCGGCCGGCATGGCTGCCTGGAGACCTATCTGGCCGGTCCCGCTCTGGCGCGCGACTGCGACGGACCGCAGGCCCGGAACGCCAGCGATTTACCGGCGCGGGCAGCCGCCGGTGACACATCCGCCGCCGCCGCTCTGGCCCGGCACGTTGACCGGCTGGCACGCGGCCTGGCCGTGGTGATCGACATTCTGGACCCGGATGCGATCGTTCTGGGCGGTGGCCTGTCGAACCTGGATCACCTTTACACCGAAGTTCCCAGACTGTTGCCGGTGTATGCATTCAGCGATGTCATCTCGACCCCGATCCTGCGCAACGTGCATGGCAACTCGTCCGGAGTGCGTGGCGCCGCGGCGCTCTGGCCCCCGGACTGACAGGCATCCCGGACTGACATGACGTTATTGTGCCGCGACTGCTGTCTGATCGCGGAGGCCCTCCCGTCCGGAGGAATGCAACACTGCCCGAGTTGTGGCGGCAACCGGCTGCTCCAGCATCGGGCGCTGCGACAGTTGACCATCGCCCATATCGACTGCGATGCATTTTATGCCAGCGTGGAAAAGCGCGACCGGCCGGAGCTGATGTCTCGCCCGGTCATCGTTGGCGGCGGCACCCGGGGCGTGGTAACCGCAGCCTGCTACATCGCGCGGATGTACGGCGTTCGTAGTGCCATGCCAATGTTCAAGGCGCTGCGGGCCTGCCCCGACGCGGTGGTCATTCGCCCCGACTTCGCCAAATACTCGGCCGCGTCGAAACAGGTTCGCCGGTTGATGGAAGCGTTGACGCCCCAGGTGCAGCCGCTCTCGATCGATGAAGCCGTGCTCGACATGGCCGGCACCGAAGCCCTGCATGGCGCGCCACCCGCCGTCGTGCTGGCGCGCTTCGCCAATGCGGTGGAGCAACAGGTCGGCGTGACCGTCTCCATTGGGCTCGCGGCGAACCGGCTGATGGCGAAGATCGCCGCGGGGCGGGGCAAGCCGCGCGGTCTGACGATCATCGATGCCGAGGAAGCCGCCGCGTTGCTCGCGCCAGAGCCAGTGCGACTGCTGCCGGGCGTTGGGGCGGCGCTTGCCCGCAAGCTGGAAACCATGGGGATTACCCGACTGGGTCAGTTGCAGGCACTGCCAGTGGCCGAGGCCAGACGCCGCCTTGGCGATGACGGGCCGGCCCTGGTCGCCCGTTCCCGCGGCGAAGACACCAGGCCAGTCGACCCGGCGCGAGAGACGAAATCGGTCAGCGCGGAGACGACGTTCAACACCGATCTGACGCATCTCGCCGACCTGGAAAAGCATCTCTGGCGACTGTGCGAGAAACTGGCGCAGCGCCTAAGAAGCCAGGAGATCGCCGCTGCCGGGGTGGTCCTGAAACTCAAGACCACCCGTTTCACCTCGCGCACCCGCAACGCTCGGCTGCACAGTCCGACCGTGCTGCCGGATCGGCTGTTCGGCCTGGCGCGAAAGCTGCTGGCGACCGAGGCCACCGGCACGGCGTTTCGCCTGATCGGGATCGGCGCGCATCCGCTGGTGCCAATTGCTCTGGCGGATCGGGGAGACCTGGCTGATCCCGCGACGCCCCGGCTGGCCGCCGCCCAGGCCGCCATCGACGCGCTGCGGAGCCGCTTTGGGCAAGCTGCGATCGCGCGTGGCCGCTCGTTGCGGTGAACGTGGGGCTGCGGTGCCACGATCACGTATGCATCAAGTTACGATCGTCTTACTGGCCAGCCATGGGGATGAAACTGACCGCGTCTTATCAATTCCTTGCCTGAAGCCGGATTAATCTGGAAATAGCGCCGCCGTTTTGGCCGCCGAGGCCGGTCCACTGTCACTTTAACTTACAACAAAGTAGTGATCTTGAAACAGCGGCGGCAGAATAATTACGCCCTCGCGGATGGTTAAAGTCAAGCATCCGTCCATCGAACAAATGAGGTGGACCAGCCATGCGGCCGGTCGGCCAGGATCGGAGGTCGCCGGTCGACTGCCCGCGCCAGGCTGCCTGCCAAGACCGCGGACGCAGCGTGGCGCGGCGGTCACCCGCGGGAGAGTGGTCGGAGCCACTCATCCCAGGCTGGCCCAATTCTTCACCCGGCGAGCGGCGGTCGATGGCACTTTGTGCGAATACACATCAAGTTGTACCGCCAAATAATTGCGCTAAGACAATCTCCTGCCACGACCGGTGCGCTTAGTTCACTGTTTCGTTACACGACACGAATTCCGGGGCGTGACCAGTATCTCGGCGGCGGCATCAGCCCTCTTTAAAGACGCTGCCCCTGTATATGGGAAAGGTAATAGGAGAATGATCACCAACGAAGTCAGCGATGGGCTGGCTGGAGTCCTGCGCACCGCGATCGTGGAACTTGTCCGCCGCGACGGACCGGATCTATCAGCGCGCCAACTTGGCGTATTCCTGACCTGCTATCTGGAAACCGAGGCGCAGACCGTGCGCGGCCTCGCGGGCAAGCTCGGCGTTTCCAAGCCGGCTATCACACGGGCACTGGACAGGCTGTCGGAATTCGATCTGGTCCGCCGCAAGACCGACCCGCTGGATCGACGCAGCGTGCTGGTGCAGCGCACCGCGACAGGCATGGCATTTCTGCGGGAAATGCGGACAATACTACGTGATGCGGCATCGACGCTGCGGATCACCGCTGAACCTTCACAGACCCGGCCGCGCATCGGGACCGAACCAGCTCGCGCCACGCACTGAGGACCGGGCCAGCGTGTGGCCCGGGGGCTACCCATTGCCCACACTTTCCGGCCCGTCTATGTCGATCGTATCGATGGCGGGGGTGCGGGAATGCTTGAGGACGGCGAAAACCTGGCCGCGACGCTCGATGGCAAGCCCGAGCTCTACCGGTGTCTGGCAGACCAACTCGACCACTTGCTGGCGGGGGAAGTCGATACGGTCGCCAACCTGGCAAACACCGCCGCGCTGCTCTATCACGGCCTTACCGACCTGAACTGGGCCGGCTTCTACCTGATGCGCGATCAGACCTTGGTGCTTGGCCCGTTCCAAGGAAAGCCCGCCTGTGTCCGTATCGCGATCGGCAAGGGCGTATGCGGCACCGCGGCCGAACGCCGCAAGTCGATCCTCGTTGCCGATGTGCATGATTTCCCCGGCCATATCGCCTGCGACGCGGCGTCCCGCTCGGAACTCGTCGTGCCGCTGATCCGCGGCGACCGCGTGATTGGCGTGCTGGACCTGGACAGTCCGTGTCCGGCGCGCTTCGATGCGGAGGATCAGGCCGGGTGTGAGGCGCTGGTGGCAGTCCTCACGCGCCACCTCACGCCCGCTTGATCACGCGGCGTCCGGTGGTCGGGCGCCTGCGCTGACTCACGGGGGAACAGTTTACCATGCTGCTCGATCATCGCACCTATACAGTAAAGCCGGGAACCATGGCCAAGCACCTGGCCATTTACCATGAGTACGGCTTTACCCCACAGAAGCGGCACTTGGGCGAACCGCTCGCTTACCTGATCACCGAATCGGGTGAGGTGAACACCTACATTCATATCTGGGTCTACCAGGACGCCGCCGACCGAGCGACGCGGCGGGCGGCGATGCAGGCGGACCCGGACTGGCAGACCTACCTGCAGAAGACAGCGGAAGCCGGGTACTTGATTGCCCAAAGAAACAATTTGATGACACCGGCGGCGTTTGCCCCGATCAAGCGATGACGATTCAGGCCAGCGGCCGTTAGCACCGGCCAACGGCCTGTAGGGGAATAAACGCTACGAGTTCAGGCACGATCGAGTCAGGCACGATCGAGTCAGGCACGATCGTCGCCACGGCTCGAGCGTCCCTGCGGACGAGGCACTCCGGCAGGTGCTGCCAACCGCCGCCACCAGGCAGCCGCGTCACGGCAGCTTCGGGCCCTTCTCATACCGGCGCCATGCGCTCATCTGCACAGCCGAGGTCAGGCAGTGCACCACCACCGGCCGGGTCTTCACCGCGAACGCCCGCGCGATGGCCGCCGCAACCTCCAATTCGTCGCGGATGGTGATCCCCTCGGCGCCGAACGAACGCCCCCAGGCAGCGAAATCCGGGTTGGTCAGCCGCGTCGCGTCCATGAATTTCCGTTCCGGATAGCGCACGTATGAGTGCATGCCGATGGTGCCGTACATCGAATTGTCCGAGATCACCACGATCGGATTGCCGCCATACTGGCAGGCGGTGGCGATCTCGTTGCCCATCATCAGTGCACCGCCATCGCCCATGAACGCAACGACTTGCTTGCCCGGATGACGCAGCGTCGCCGCCACCGCCATCGGCATGCCGGATCCCATCGCGCCGACCACGGACGACAGGAAGATCTGGCCCGGCTTGAAGCCGATATACCGGTGCAGATACGACCCGAAATTGCCGGCGTCGGAAGTGACCACCGCGTCGTCCGCCAGGTGCTTGTCGATCTCGCAGACCACGGCGGCGAAGTTGATGCCGTCGGTGGTCGGCTCCCAAGTCTTTTCCAGCAGCGACAGGTGAATCTTGTGCAGCCCGTCGATCCAGCCTCGCCGCTTTGCCGCATCCCCCGGCACCGGCAGCGACAGCAGGCCTTTCACCACCTCGTACGGATCGCACGGCATACCCAGGTCGGGGCGCCAGACTCGGCCCACCTCGTTCGCATCCGGCCAGACATGGACCAGGGGAAGCTGCGGCTGGGGCGCGCTCGGGAACGAGTAGGACTGGCTGACGGTGTCGGTCAGCCGCTCGCCGAGTGCCACGATCAAGTCGGCGCGCTTCATTTCGTTGATCAGGGCTGGCGGCACGCGGATGCCCATGTAGCCGCCGTAGTTGCGATGGCGGGCATCGAATAGTTGCGGCCGGCGATGGGTGGGATTGATCGGCAGCACCCATTCCTCGGACAACCGCCTCAGAGCGGCATAGACCGCCGGCTCATAGAGGCTGTCGGCCAGCAGGGCGCCGCCCGCCAGGATCAGCGGCCGCTCGGCCTTGGCGAGAATGTCCGCCAGGCGCTGCAAATCGGCGCCGCGTGGACCGGCCACGACCCGGGGACGCGGCAGATTCAGTTCGGCGTCGGTGCTTTCGTCGAAGATATCCTCCGGCAGGATCACCGCCACCGGCCCGGGCGTGCCGCTCTCCGCCAGATGGAAGGCGCGCGCGATCGCTTCCGACGCCTGCTCCGGTTCATTCACCTCGATCACGCTCTTGGTGATGTCGGACAGCATTTTGGAATAGTTCTGCTCCTGCAGGGCGAGGCGGCCGAAATCCCTCCGCTCGACCTGGCCGACCAGCATGACCATCGGGGTCGCGTCGTGGAACGCCGAATGCAGCGAGACCATGGCGTTCGACAGGCCGGGTCCTCGCGAGACGATGCAGACACCGGCGCGGTTCCGCAGCCGTCCGTCGGCCACCGCCATGAAGCCGGCACCGCCCTCGTGACGGCAGACGATCATGCGAATGGAATTGCGCTCGGTCAGCACGCTGGTCAGGCCGACATAGCTCTCCCCGGGGACGCAGAAGATCTGATCGACGTCATGGGCCTCGAGGCTATCCGCCAGCAGGCGGGCGACGGTGGTGGTCATCTTGAGGGCTTCTCCCCGGTCCCGTTGCCGCGAATCATAGGCGTGACCAGGACAGGTGACCAGAGCGGCGCGGGCTGCTAAAGGCTGGCCATGCTCCAGAGATTTTACCAGCGTGTGATGGCGCTGGCCGCCTCCCCGAACGCCGCCTGGTGGCTGGCGCTGATCGCCTTCGCCGAAAGCAGCTTCTTTCCGATCCCGCCGGACGCCTTGCTGGTGCCGATGGCGCTGGCGCGACCACGGGCCGCCTGGCGCTTCGCGGCGGTGTGCACCGTGGCCAGCGTGGCGGGCGGGGCGCTGGGGTACCTCATCGGCTTCGCGGTGTTCGACCAGTTGGCACGCCCGATTCTGAACCTGTACGGATACGGCGCGGCATACGCGGCGTTCCAGGCGAAGTTCCAGGAGTACGGGTTATGGATCGTATTGGTGAAAGGTCTGACGCCGATCCCGTACAAGATCGTCACCATCGCGGCCGGGGCGGCGCGGTTCGACTTCTGGCTGTTCATGCTGGCGAGCCTGCTCACCCGCGGCGCGCGATTCTTCCTGGTGGCCACGCTGCTGCATTTCTACGGCGATGCAGTTCGCGACTTCATCGAGCGGCGGCTGACCCTGGTCACCAGTGCGGTCGCGGTCGGGGTGGTCGGCGGGTTTCTGGCGCTGAAGTTTCTTTGACGGCGGGCGTGGGTAATGCCGGGACTTGCGTGCTGGCTAGGCCCCGCTGGGCGATAAACCGGATGCGCGCTAAGCTGTCGCCATGTCAGTTCACATCCCCTTCGACAACAGCTACGCCCGGCTGCCGGGGCGCTTCTTTGCCCGCCTCGATCCGACGCCGGCGGCGGCACCCCGGCTGGTGCGGCTGAATACGGAACTCGCCGAACGGCTGGGCATCGATCCCAATGCCCTGGCCACGCCCGAGGGTGTGGCCATCCTGGCCGGAAACCACGTGCCCGAGGGCGCCGAACCAATGGCGCTGGCCTATGCGGGGGACCAGTTCGGCCAGTTCGTGCCAAGCCTTGGCGATGGGCGGGCGAACCTGCTGGGCGAGGTGGTGGGGCGGGACGGCCGGCGCCGCGATATCCAGCTCAAGGGTTCCGGTCCGACGCCGTTTTCCCGCTCGGGCGATGGGCGCGCGGCGCTTGGACCAGTGTTGCGCGAATACCTCATCAGCGAGGCGATGGCCGCGCTCGGCGTGCCGACCACCCGCACGCTGGCAGCGGTAACCACCGGCGAGACTGTGCGCCGCGAGGCGATGCTGCCCGGCGCCGTGCTGACCCGCGTGGCCTCCAGCCATATCCGCGTCGGCACGTTCCAGTATTTTGCCGCCCGAAGCGACGAGCCAGCCCTGCGATTGCTCGCCGATCACGCCATCGCGCGGCATTATCCGGATGCGGCGACGGCCAACGACCCGTACCGAGCCTTTCTGGATGCCGTTGTGACGGCTCAGGCGGAGCTGGTGGCTCGCTGGCTGCTGATTGGTTTCATTCACGGCGTCATGAATACCGACAACTGTTCCGTTGCGGGTGAAACGATCGACTACGGTCCGTGTGCCTTCATGGACGCCTACGACCCGGCCACGGTATTCAGTTCGATTGATTATTTCGGCCGTTATGCTTACGGCAATCAACCCAGCATCGCGCTGTGGAACCTGACACGACTGGCCGAGACCCTGCTGCCGTTGCTGGACGGCGGTGAAGCGGCCGCCAAGGAATCGCTAGCGGAGTTCGCTCCGCGGTTCCAGGCGGCGTATCTCGGCGGCTTGCGGCGGAAGATTGGCTTATCCGGCGACCGGGAAGGCGATGACGGCCTGGCGCAGGATCTGCTGAAGCTCATGGCCGATGGTCAGGCCGATTTCACTCTGACCTTCCGGCGGGTGTCCGACGCGGCGGCGGGGCCGGAGGGCGATGCCTCGGTGCGGTCGCTGTTTGGTTCCGGTGCCGCTTACGACGAGTGGGCGGCCAGATGGCGGGTCCGGCTGACGCAGGGGAAGGATCACCCGGAGGCGGTGCGCGCGGCCATGCACGCGGTGAACCCGGCATTCATCCCGCGCAATCACAACGTCGAGGCGGCATTGACCGCCGCTGTCGAGCAGCAGGACTTCGCGCCGTTCGAGGCGTTGCTGGATGTGCTGTCACGGCCGTACCAGGACGACCCCGGGTCGATGCGTTATGCCGCGCCGCCACGCGATGAGCAGCGGGTGCTGCAAACTTTCTGCGGCACGTGAGGCGGGTGGTGTTGCGACCACGGCTCACGCTGGACAGCTTAGGCTAACCCGGGCCTAGCGCCGGTCACCCCCCGCTATTCCCGCCGCCCTTCCCGGCCGCGAACCGAACCGCTTCCTCCGCCGCCCGCACTAGTGCCCGCGCCTTCTGCCGGCATTCCTCATACTCCGCCTCGGCCACCAAGTCCGCCACGATCCCGGCTCCCGCCTGGACATACATCATGCCGTCCTTGACCAGCGCCGTGCGCAGCCCGATGCAGGTGTCCATCGTGCCATTGGCGGCGAAATAGCCAATGCACCCCGCGTAGATGTTCCGCCGGTCCGGCTCCAGCTCCTCGATGATCTCCATCGCCCGCACCTTGGGTGCGCCGGACAGCGTGCCCGCCGGGAAGCCACCCACCAGCGCATCCAGCGCATCCAGCCCGTCGCGCAGGCGTCCCTCCACATTGGAAGAAATATGCATCACGTGACTGAAGCGCTCGACGATAAAGCTTTCGGTCACCTTCACCGAGCCAACCGCTGACACCCGCCCCACATCATTGCGCCCCAAATCCAGCAGCATCAGATGCTCGGCCCGTTCCTTGGGATCGGCCAGCAGCTCGGCCTCCAGCGCCTGGTCTTCCTCATGCGTCGCGCCCCGCCCCCGGGTGCCGGCAAGCGGGCGGATCGTCACCGTGCCATCTCGCAGCCGCACCAGTACCTCGGGCGACGAGCCCACCACGGAGAAGCCGCCAAAATCCAGATAGAACAGAAACGGCGCCGGATTGATCCGCCGCAGCGCCCGGTACAGCGAGAGCGGCGGCAGCGCGAACGGCACGGAAAACCGCTGGCTCAGCACGATCTGGAACGCGTCCCCCGCCGCGATGTACTCCTTGCAGCGGCCAACCCCGGCGATGAACGCCTCCTTGGTGAAATTGGACGCGGGCGAGGGCGGATCGGGCAGCATCACCGGCGGCGGCTGATGCGGCAAAGGACGCTCCAGCGCGGCTTCGGCCGCGGCCAGTCGTGCCTCAGCCCGCTGCCAGGCGATTTCCGCCGACACGTCACCGGCTGGATAGACCGGGGTGACGAGCGACAATTCGTCGTTCACGTTGTCAAAGATGGCGAACAAAGTTGGCCGCAGCAGCAGCCCCTCCGGGACGCCGATGGTGTCCTTATTCTTGTCCGGCAACTGCTCCATCTGCCGGACCATGTCATAGCCCAGGTATCCGACCAGGCCACCAGCCATCGGTGGCAGATGCGACGGCACGTCCAGCCGGGTCTCGGCAATCAGCGCACGAAGACTTTCCAGTGCCGGCTTGTCCTCCGCCACGAAAGCATGCGGCGCCGACAACGCATGCCTGTTCACCGCCGCTCGGCCACCCTGGCACCGCCAGATCAGATCCGGTTGCATGCCGATCACCGAGTAGCGCCCGCGCGTGGCACCACCCTCGACGCTCTCGAGCAGAAATGAATTCGGCTGGCCGTGCGCCAGCTTGAGAAAGGCCGCGACCGGAGTTTCGAGGTCGGCCACGCCCTTGCGCCACAACAGGCTGCCGCGCCCCGCTTCGTAGGCCAGGCGGAAGGCGGCGAACCCCGGCGTAACAGACACGTTCATGGCTCTCTCTTTTGCCCGTCTACGGTTGGCGAGTCCCAGCCTGGCTGGTCCTACGGTTGGACGACGCTGTCGAACGCCCTCTGGTTGACCTTCGGTTCAGCACGCTGACGCAGCGCGTTAACGAACACGGTCGCCAGATCACCCTGCACCGACCGTGCAATCGCCGTGCGCACCTGATCATACCCCGTCTTGTCCGCCCCAGCGTCAGGCGCCACGACCTCGGCGACTTGTGCCACGACGAAGCCGTCCGGCGTCTCGACCATCGTCGCCTCGCCCTTCTTCAGTCCGAACATGATACGCTGCAGCGATGCTGGCACGTCTGGATTTTCCTGGTTCCGGGTGATCAGCGGGCTGAGCCGAGGGATGACGCCGGCAATCGTGGCGGCGTCGGAGAATGATTTTCCGTCCTTGACCGCGGTCATCATCGCTGTCGCGGCCACTTCCTGCTCGTGGCGGCGCTGGTCCTGCTTCCAGTCGTCGGCCACGGCTTCCTTCACCGCGTCGAAGGGTTTCCTGCCGGGCGGTATGATCGCCTCCAGGTTCAGCGCATAATACGCGGAACCTCCGACGGAAGGCGTCTGCACCTCGGTCAGGCGCGGCGGATCGCCCTGATGCGCCTGAAATGCCGCCGCGATGATCGCATCCTTCAGCTCTTTCGCACCGGGGATGGGCGCCGGCGTTCCGTCCGCCGTGTTTCCCTTCGCATCCATGGTTCCGGCAACGCCTGCAAGACCGAGGTCACCCGGCAAGTCATCCAGGCTGGTGCCGTTGCCGAGAAGCTGGTCGACCTTGTTGGCTCGGTCATAAATCAGGTCAGCGGCCTTGGCAGCCAGTACGCGGGCACGCAGCGCCTCCTTCGCCTGCTCGAAACTGGTCTCCCCGCCAGGCACGATCTTGGTCACCTTCACCACGAACCAGCCGAGGGCGCCTTTCACCGGATCGCCAACGGCGTCAAGCGTGCCAGAGAACACGGCCTTCGCCAGGTCAGGATCGGGAAACTGCACCTCGGTGGCGTCGTCCTGGGTGATCGCGGAGGCACCGTCGCTCTGTGCGGCGGCCTGCATCGCGGTCCAGTCCGGCGTATCCCGCCAGCGCGCCGCCAGCGCCTGGGCCTTCCCCTCATCTTGCGTGGAGAGCACCTCGGCCGAACGCCTGGCCTGGGTGAAGAATTCCGTCTTGTGCTCCTGGTACGCGGCACGGAGATCATCGTCGGTGATGCTGATCTCCGCCGCCAGCGATTGCGCTGACAGCTCGATCGCCTTGATGCGGCGGAATTCCGGCGTCGCATAGCTGTCGGGGTGGTTGTCATACCAGCGCTGCAAGGCCGCTTCGTCCGGAGCAGGAGGCTCCGGCGCGGTGGACAAGGGGAACGCCGCCATATCCGCGGCTCGCTTCTCGAACTCCGCGGCAAACAGCGGCTTGACCGCGGCCTCCGAGGCAGTGCCCGCGCCGCTGACGGCCGATAACAACTGGCGCTGCGCCATCTCGGCGCGCACCTGCTCGAGGAAGCGCGCCTCGGTGAAGCCCTTGTTGCGCAGCACCGCGTCGAACACCGCCTTGCTGAACTTGCCGTCGGACCCCTGGAAAGCCGGAATGGACCGTGTCGCCTCGGCGATCGCCTCGTCAGGCGTCACGACCCGCAGCTTCTTCAGCTCCAGCGCGATTGCGGCCTGAGCGATCAACTGCTCCAGTGTCTGCTGGCCAACTTGCCGGCGGAGTTCGGCCGAGGCTTCCTGGCCGGACGGCAGCTCATTGGTCCGCTGCGCCATCGCACGCTGGTATTCCGCCTGGAACGCCGGGATCTGGATCGTCTCGCCGCCGACCTTGGCGACCCAGGTCGGTGGGCCAGCCAGCCGCATGATGTCGCCACTGATGCCCCAGCCGACGAAAGACACAGCCATGATGATGAAGAAACCGCGGACGAGCCATGAGTCGACGTAGCTGCGGAACAGGGTGATCATCGGATTGGTCCAGGACACCAGTTAATGCGTGAGACGAAGCCAAGGGCACGAGGCCAACGGACGGCGCGCGAGCATATACGGCGCCCGTCCTGGCAACGCCAGCCGGTGTTCGGCCCGTTGCACCGGCCTTTCGCGTTCGCCGCTTCGGCAACGCTCTTGACGCGGCTGGCGAGTGCGGTAGCAGCAGTGCCGGGACACGGAGACGCCTGATGCGACAGTTGATTGCTGGAAACTGGAAAATGCATTGCCTGGGTGGCGAGGCGGTCGCGTTGGCGCGAGCGGTGGCGGCCGGCGCCAGTGATGCGGCGAGCGGAGCGATCACCGCGGAGTTGCTGATTTGCCCAACCGCGCTGCACGTTGCCTCGGTGGCCGAGGCGGTAAAGGGTTCTGCCGTGGCGGTCGGCGGCCAGGATTGTCATCAGGCGAAGCAGGGCGCCCACACCGGCGATATCGCGGCGCCGATGCTGCGCGATGCCGGCGCGAGCTGGGTCATCCTCGGTCATTCCGAGCGTCGGCAGAATCATGGGGAAACCGACGAGCTGGTGCGCGAAAAGACCCTGGCCGCGGTCGAGGCGGGGCTGATACCGATCATCTGTGTCGGCGAAACCAGCGATCAGCGCGCCAGCGGGCAGGAAACCGAGATCGTCGGCTGGCAGATCGCAGGCAGCTTGCCGAAACCGTTCACCGGGGTCCTGGCCTATGAGCCGATCTGGGCGATCGGAACCGGCCGTACCGCCACCGAGGAGGATGTGGCGGTCATGCACGACTTTATCCGCGAAGAACTCGTGCGTCAGTTCGGCGAGGCCGGGAAGGCCATCCGCATCCTGTATGGCGGCTCGGTGCGTCCGGCCAATGCCGCCGCGCTGCTGGCTGTGCCGAATGTCGACGGCGCGCTGGTTGGCGGCGCCAGTCTCAAGGCCGAGGACTTCCTCGCGATCGCCCGCGCTGCCAGGAGCATGCCTGCCGGCTAGACGGCGCATGAGCGGCCCGTGGGCGAACAGGTTGCCGCCGTCGTGCCGGACGGGTAAGAGGCGCCCGTGGCGTTGAACTCGCTGCGACGTTTCCTTGGAAGTCCCCGCGTTTGAGCACCGTCCTGCTGATCATTCATCTGTTCGTCACCCTGGCCCTGATCGGCGTTGTGCTGATCCAGCGCAGTGAAGGCGGCGGCCTTGGGATCGGAAGTTCCCAGGGGATGGGCTCGTTCATGTCCGGGCGAGGCACCGCCAACCTGCTGACCCGGACCACGGCCGTGCTCGCCGCCATGTTCATGGTCCTGTCGCTGACACTGGCGCTGCTGAACCGAGGCACGACAGGGGTCGGTCGATCCATTCTCGATACGCCGCCGGCCTCGCTTCCTTCCGGTTCGGCCCCGTCGGCATCGACGCCACCTGCTCAGGCGCCTGCCGGCCAGGCACCTGCCGGCCAGGCACCTTCCGGGGTGCCTCAGACCGGTTCCGCCCCCGCGACAGCTCCGTCAGCCCCCCAGGCCCCCTCGGCACCGACGAACTAATCGCAGGTCAAATGTCCGCGTTGATGCCGAGAGGCTTCCATCGGCCCGATTCGGCTGGGTATACTGGGCTCCCATGACGCGATTCGTGTTTATCACCGGCGGCGTGGTGTCCTCTCTTGGCAAAGGTATTGCGGCAGCGGCGCTTGGCGCGCTGCTGCAAGCGCGCGGTTGCGCGGTCAAGCTGCGCAAGCTCGACCCCTACCTGAACGTCGATCCAGGCACCATGAGCCCCTACCAGCACGGCGAAGTGTTTGTCACCGACGACGGCGCCGAGACCGATCTGGACCTCGGCCATTATGAGCGGTTCACCGGGGTGCACGCCACGCGGTTGGACAACGCCACCACGGGGCGCATTTATCAGGACGTTATCGCCCGCGAACGTCGCGGCGATTATCTCGGCGCCACCGTGCAGGTGATTCCGCACATCACCGACGCGATCAAGGAAGTGATCGTACGCGAGACCGACGCGTTCGATTTCGTGCTGGTGGAGATCGGCGGCACCGTCGGTGACATCGAAAGCCTGCCGTTCCTCGAAGCGATTCGCCAGCTCGGCAACGAGCTCGGCATGGATCGTGCGATGTTCGTGCACCTGACGCTGGTGCCCTATATCCCGTCGGCCGGAGAGCTGAAGACGAAGCCCACGCAGCATTCGGTCAAGGAACTGCTGAACGTCGGCATCCAGCCGCAGATGCTGCTGTGCCGCTGCGATCGGCCGATCCCGGACAATGAGCGACGCAAGATCGCGCTGTTCTGCAACGTCCGGCCGCAGGCGGTGATCCCGGCGCTTGATGTGGCCACGATCTACGATGTCCCGATCGCCTACCATGCGGAGGGCATGGACCAGGAGGTCCTGCGCCATTTCGGTCTGCCCTGGGAGGCGCCACTCGACCTCTCGCGCTGGCAGCGGATCGTCGAGGCGGTGCAGACCGCCGAGGGTGAGGTCCGTATCGCCGTGGTCGGCAAGTACACCAACCTGCTCGACAGTTACAAATCGCTGGCCGAGGCGCTGGCGCACGGCGGCATCGCCAACCGGGTGAGGGTGCGGCTGGAGTGGGTGGACAGCGAAATATTCGAAAAGGGCGACACCATCCACAAACTCGAAGATGTCCACGGCATCCTCGTCCCGGGCGGATTTGGCGAACGCGGCACGCCCGGCAAGATCGCCGCCGTTCGCTTCGCACGCGAGCATGGAGTGCCGTTTTTCGGCATATGCTTCGGTATGCAGATGGCGGTGATCGAAGCAGCGCGTAATCTGGCCGGGTTGCCCGACGCGTCCTCCACCGAGTTTGGCCCATGCGATACCCCCGTCGTCGGGCTGCTGACAGAGTGGGCGCGGGGCAATCAGATCGAACGCCGCTCGGAGACCGACCTGAAGGGGGGCACGATGCGACTTGGCGCCTATCCGGCCGTGCTCGGCGCGGACAGCCTGGTGCGCTCGATCTATCACGGTGCCGGCGTGATCGAGGAGCGTCATCGTCACCGTTATGAGGTGAACGTCAATTTCCGTTCGTGCCTGGAAGAGGCCGGCCTGGTGTTTTCCGGTATGTCGCCCGACGGCATCCTGCCCGAGATCATCGAGTTGCCCGGCCATCCATGGTTTGTCGGCGTGCAATACCATCCGGAACTGAAATCGAAGCCGTTCGACCCGCACCCGTTGTTTGCCGACTTTATCGGCGCCGCGTTGCGCCAGTCACGGATGGTCTAAGCCGGACCGCATTCGGTCGTGACCATGCCGTCACGGCTCCAGGTGCCGCCGGAACCACACGCCAAGCGCGGCTTCGCCCAGCAGCGTCCCCGAGGCGACGGCCTCCATCATCTTAACCGCCTCGCCCGGGTTGAAGCGTATCCGACGTCCGTTATCGGCCAGGAACAAGCGCGCGACCACCCAGGCGGTGCGCTTGTTGCCGTCGGCGAAGCCATGATTTCGCGCCAGCCCGTGAGCGTATGAAGCCGCAAGATCAGCGACGTCAGGTTCGGCGTAAGCAGCCAGATTGCGCGGTCGCGCCAGCGCTAAATCGACCGCCCCCCGATCGCGAATCCCGTCCAAGCCGCCGTGCTCGGCAAGCTGTCGATCATGGATCGCACAGGCAACGTCGGTGCCGACCCAGCGCCACACACTCATAGCGGTCCGAAACTGCTAGGATGCGGCTCGGTCAGCCCTTTGGGCTGCTGATATCACTTGGCGAGTGCACGAAGGACATCACGGTCATCGTGCATGATCTCATCGGCCAAGCTCATTTGCCGTTCGAAATCCGGATTGTGGGGTGTGAGCCGGAAACTGTTGTCGGGGGCCTCGGTCAGGTAAAGCGTGTCACCTTTGCGAACCTTCAGGCGGGCCATCGCCTCCTTCGTCAGGATCACCCCGGCCGACGCGCCTACAGTGGTCACCTTAAACGTAAGCATCGAGGAATCTCCTATATAATGGACATTATATAGTTAGCGCGGTCCGTCTTCCAGGCCCACGTTTTCCCGGCCAAGCATCCGCCGGAACAAAGCCAATTGCCCCTGTGTCGTCGCGTCCCAGCTGAACCGCTCGGCATACGCACGCGTGGCCGAGCCGGGGGGAAGTGCCGAAAACAGGTGGCGCACGGCCTCGACGATCCCCTCCGGCGTGTTTGGCCGAAAGAGCACTCCAGCTTCCGGACCAAGCATGACTTCGGAATTACCCGCGATCGCACTCGCCACCACGGGCGTGCCGCACGCCATCGACTCCAGCAGGACGTTTGCCCAACCTTCGCGGGACGACGCCAGAACCGAGGCGTCGGCAGCGCCGTAGAGCAAGGCTAGATCAGCTTGAGGCCGAGCGCCCAGCAGCTTCACGCGGTCACCTAGGCTGTACTGGGCGATCAAGCGTTGTAGCCGCCGGCGCTCCGGCCCTTCGCCGACGATGACCAGTTCGAACTCCGGCAGCCGCCGCATCGCCTCGATCGTCCGATGATGACCCTTGCGTTCGATCAGGGCGCCGACGGAGATCAAGGACGGGCGGGTGAAACCCAGCGCAGCGCGAGCGGCCTCACGGTCGGCCGGCGGTCGAAACAGGTCGAGTGCCACGCCATTGCGCAGCACCGTGACTTTGTCCTCGGGTGCTCCCAGGTCGATCAGAACCTGCCGCAGCGCCGCGCTAACGGCCACCAAGGCCCTGGCGCCACGGATCGCCCCTTGAATCAGCCGGCGCGGCACGCGGTACTGAGGAAGCAGGCTTACGTCCGAGCCACGCGCGGTGATCACCACCGGTAAGCCAAACCGTCTACCCAACCACACCGCGGCGACGCCATCCGGATACACGTAATGCGCGTCGATGACGTCGAAGCGATGCCCGGCGTCCAGCAGCCTCTGAACAACCGGCAGCATCGCCCGGTAGAGCAGGCAGGGCGTCATCGACATCCCAGCCTTCGGGATGACCGGATAGCGCGGATGGTGGATTTCGATCCCGTGCCTAGTCTCAACCGACGGAGCTCGGGCGTTCACCGCCCAATCGCCGAGCCATTTCGACCCAATGGGAAACCACGGAACTGGCGCGAGGACCAGACTGGTGGCCGCCCGGCTGGCCAGCAGGTGACGTAGCCGGTTTTCGACGAAAATGCCGTGATTCGGACGCCCGGCATGCGGAAACAGGGTCGAGAAGGTCAGCAGCCGGATGGGTGTCATGCGTCCGTTGCCCCAGGCGGACCCCGGCTCAGGCGCCGTCTACAGATCGTCCAGCAGCTTCCGAGCCTCGTCCTTCTCCTTGAAGTCGCCCTTGGCCGCGACGACCGTCTCCAGTGCCTTCCGAGCCGCTTCTCGGTTCCCGGTGTCCTTCAAGGCGACAGCGTAATGGTAAAGGATCCGTGGATCGGTCGTGATTTCGGCGCTCGCCTGCCGAAGCAGTGCGACGCCATCGCCGGCGTTGCCGGACGTCGTCAGAATCCAGCCGAGGGTATCGGCGGTCTGTCCCCCCGGTGACAAAATATAGGCCTGGCGCGCGAGCGGCGCCGCCCGGGCATCGTCCCCTAGTTGTTGATAGACCCACGCGAGATTGTTCAGCGCCACGGCGGTGTGAGGCTTTTGCTTCAACAGCAGTGTCAGGTATTTCACCGCATCGTCCAATTTGCCGCTGGTGATGCTTAGCTCGGCTAATTGCTCGGTTGCGACGATGTCGTCGGGATGCTCGTCGATCCATGCGGCCAAAAGCTTGCTGGCATCATCGGTTCGTCCAGCCTGGAGCAGCGCGGACGCCGAACGGCTGACGAGCAGCGCGGAGGGGGAGGCATTATACGCTTCGGTGAACGCCACCGCCGCGTCCAGCGGACGATTGGCGGCCATGTAGAGATCGCCTTTGAGCGCCCTGATCGCGGGGAAATCTTGATTCTGTCCCCGCAGGCGGTCGGCCGTCATCAGCGCCGCGTCAATACCGCCGGCTTTCAGATCAATCAGGGTCAGGTCCAGGTAAAGCTGGTAATTGGCCGGGTTCGCCGCAATTCCCGCGGTGACGACATTGCGCGCGGTCTCGAAGTCACTCGCCTCGAGCAATAGTGCAACAAGCTGACGCCGAGCGCCGAGGGCATTGGGATCCTGCTTCAGGATCTCCGCGCATGCGTCGCGGGCCTCCGACTTTTTACCGAGCGCAACAAAGGCGGCGGCACGCAGACCGAGCATTTCGATGGACGTCACCGCGGACCCGTCGGAATCCGAGGTGAGCTCGATCGCCTTTTGCGGAACACCCGACCTGATGTAGAGGTTGGCGAGCCCCCTCGTCACTCGAAGTATTGTCGGGTCCGAGCGATGCGCCCGCTCGAACAAAGCGACTGCATCGGGTGTCCGCTCCGATTGCAGGTAG
Source organism: uncultured Alphaproteobacteria bacterium (assembly GCA_963758415.1). Taxonomy (GTDB): domain Bacteria; phylum Pseudomonadota; class Alphaproteobacteria; order Acetobacterales; family Acetobacteraceae; genus Rhodopila. The sequence goes on from CAVWVL010000008.1 coordinate 116,632, forward strand.
ATCGACGCCAGCATGGTCAGGGCAGGTTCGGCGGTCGGCTGCCTGGCCAGTATCTCGCTCAGCGTGCTCTCGGCCTGGTCTTTCTCACCAAGCATCAACATGACGCGGGCCAGGTTAACCTTGGCCGGGGTGAAATCCGGATATTGTCGCACGACGTCGCTGAACGCGGCGCGGGCACCTTCCGGATCGATCTGCGAGAGCTTGTAAAGACCTTCGAGGTTACCGACGGTGTCGCTCTCACCCTGGGCCGCCCGGATCTTTGCCAGCGCATCCGCGGCCTTTGCGGTATCCCCGGTCGCCAACGCGGCAAAGAACAGCGCCTCACCCACCGCGGGAAGTTTCGGCGCCAGGGTCAGGGTGTGCTCCAGGTCGCCCACCGCCGCGTCGGGGTCGCCCATGCCCATTCGCGCCGATGCCATACGGGTCTGCAACCCAACGTCGGCAGGCGCCAGGGTCTCACCCTTCTGAAACGACTCGATGGCCTCGGTCCCCCGCCCCATCGCCGCATAGGCCTGGCCGAGAAGATCGTATGTTTCGGCATCGCCCTTTCCGGATTCAGCGACCTTGTCGAGCGTTTCGATCACCTGATCCGGCCGGCGCCGTGTGAGTTGGATGCGTGCAAGATTATTGTAGCCGGCGAGATCGTTCGGCTCCCGGCCGAGATACTTTCGCGCGGCTTCCTCCGCCTGCTCGATCTGTCCGAGCTGACCCTTGACCACGGCCTGCAAAAAATAGCCGCGCTGAATGCGCCCTAGGTAAGCGGAGATCTTCTCCAGGTCGGCGTCGGCGGCTTTGAAGTCCCTCGATTGCGTCTCCATCACGGCCTGAAGGTAGATCGCCTGGATACTGCCCGGGGTCGCCTTCAATACGAAGTCGATATCGTTCTTCGCGCTCTCGATCTTGCCCGCCGCCAATTCCAGGCCGGCGCGATCCAACCGTGCCTGCGTAATACTCGGCTGATCGCTGATCAGCTCATCCAACACCGCGGTAGCGGCGGGAATATCATTCTGTAACCGGAGCAACTGTGCCTTCGCCAGCAACGCCTCGGCTGATTTCGGCTGCACCTGCACGGCGCGATCGACCTTCGACTGCGCTGCCGCCAGATCGCCCCTTGCCACCGCGAGCCGTTCACTGGCAAGCAGCGGTTCAACCGCATTCGGCGCAAGTTGTTCGGCTTCGGCGAAGGCGGCGCTAGCATCATCCAGCCGTCTCAGGCCGGTCAGGGCATAACCACGCGAGACCAGGATGGACGCGTCGAGCACCGGGTCCTTGCCGTCTGGCTTTAGCGCATCGAGCAATTGGTCGAACTTGTTTTGCGCCAGCAGCGCTTGCGATAGCAACGCCACGATCTGGTGCGGGTCGTAGCCGCGATCCCGGGCGGCGATCGCTTCTCGCTCGGAGGCCACGGGATCGCCCAGCTCGAGAACCACCCGGCCAAGCCAGTAGTGGGCGTCGGCGTTCTGCGGGTCGGACCGGACAGCGTTTCGCAGGTCGATCTGCGCGGCCTTCAGATCGCCTTTGGCCAGGGCTGCCTGGGCGTCGGACAAATAGTCGGCGCGCGCGGCGAGCGGCCAGGCGCCGATCCAGACGCCGACCATGAGCCTGCCAAAGGATCCGTACCGCATGTGCCTGACCCTGGTTAGTTGTCCATCGGTGTCTGGGCGCGGTCGAAGCGGCGCGCCCAAGGGGTTTCGGTGACTAGTCTACGAGGTTAGGGCCTGTGGAGGAATAACCGCTGTTTCGAACGTCACCACGTGAGCAGGCGACACGCTGCCGCCGAGCCTGGTCAGCGAGCGCCTTCACGGAACAGTACCACACGGATGGTGGAGACCAAGATGAACAGATCAAGCAGCAGCCCGCGGTGCTTGGCATAATAGAGATCGTATGCAAGTTTTTCCCGCGCATCCTCGATCGAGGCGCCGTATCGAAAATTTATCTGTGCCCAGCCGGTCAGACCAGGCTTTGCGTAGCTGCGCTCGCGATAGAACGGGATGGCTTGAACCAGTTGCTCGACGAAATGCGGCCGCTCCGGACGCGGTCCGACCAGACTCATCTCGCCACGGATGACGTTGACCAGTTGCGGCAATTCGTCCACTCGGGCGGCACGTATCACGGCGCCCACCCTGGTGATCCGAGGATCCTGTCTTTGCGCCCAGCACGGCTTGTCGCCGGCCTCCGCGTCGACAGTCATGCTGCGAAACTTGAGCAGGGTGAAAGGCTGACCCAGACGGCCGATACGGCGCTGTCGGTAGAACACCGGGCCAGGACTGTCCAGTCTGATCGCAAGCGCGGCCAGGGCCATTACCGGCAGCGAAAGGATCAGCATCATGACGCTGATTGCAAGGTCGCAGCCTCGTTTGACGACCATCGATGTCCGGCCGGCGACGAAACCCTCGGCCAGCAGTAGATCATCTATCGTCAGCGTATCTGGATCAATACGATACAAGTATCGTTCCTGAAAAGTCTTGTCGCCGACGACCCGCAGACCTCGCAGCTTGCAGTCCAGCAATCGTTCGGAAAGGAGATTCTCGGCGCCAGACGCAACGATGACGCCCCAGACCCGTTGCTGTCGCAGCAGGTCGCCGGACTGGATCGCCATGTCTCCTATCAATGGGCTGAACCGTCGCCCGCGCCCGCTCAGCAGCCTGACGCTAATCGCATCGGCACGGGTTGCTTCGCCGATGATCAGGACGCGGCGCGCGGTCGAGGTCCAAAACGGCCGGGATCTGAAATATAGGCGAAACAGGGCAATCGCCGCCAGGCAGGCGCTGAGGATGCCGCTCAGCCGAAGGCCACGGGCCGCCGCTTGACCTTGGACAATACTATGGCTCAGCGGAACGATCATCGGGAACGCAACGATGCCGGCGGCGCAGGCGGCTGCAAGCAGGCGTTTGCGGTCGAGGCGGGATTCCGGCTGGCGAACGCCCGTTATCACGATCATCCCGCCGACAAGAAATGCAAGAACGGCGGCTAACCCGGCCTGAAAGGATGCGCGGGTGATGCCATCCAACAACGGATTGGCGGTGGCCAGCGAACCGTGGGTCGACAACGACGCCGTGTTGAGGCGGACTACTGCAATGGAGAGGGCAAACTCGGTAACCCCTAAAATCGCTATGTCGAGGGGCAGGTATCGCGACGAAGGCCGCCCCATCTTAGAGTGTTCCTTCCGCTAGGTTCGGATACAGAATAACAACCGTTTGGATGTCATTATCCAATAGAGACGAATAAACAATTTTTCGTTTCGACTCACGCTGCACAGACAAGAGAGCTCCTGACGTGCCGATCTACAACTATAGAGTGTAACCGGTCAATCTTCTTTTAGAAGTGTCAGCTCGATAGAAGCTGAAATCGGCTGGGTGCACGCCCTACGAACTGACGACAGCCGACGAAATTGATCACGCGTTCGTGCGCGAGTTCTCGCCTCGGGATGTATATGCTTGGCATAGCCCGGAATTGTCTGTGTCGCCCCAGTCCTGGTAGCGGAGACAAGGCGACGGGAGTAGGATTTGCGGTGCCGACGAACCTGACACTCCACCCAGGGACATCAGCTATGCTTGCGAGCCGGCGGCATCACTTCGCTGACATAATGCCGAACCCCACCGGAACCCATGCCACACCGTCATTGCAGTAACGGTCTGAAGCTGCCGAGCCGACGAGGATGCATGCGCGCCACGGCAATGCTAACTGCCCTGCTGCTGACCGAATGTGGCAACGGCACTCTGCTGCCCGAGGCGCCGCGATCGGTTGCGGCGCCGACCGCCTCCCAGCCGTCAAGCGACTACATCATCGGCGCAGGCGACCAACTCAGCGTTTTTGTCTATCACAACCCAGACCTCAGCGAAGGCAATGTCGCGGTACGTCCAGATGGACGCATCTCCACACCGCTTCTCGAAGACATCGTAGCCACCGGAAAAACCCCAACGTTGCTGGCGCGCGAAATCGAGCGCCGGCTGTCCAAGTACGTTCAGGAGCCCAATGTCACCGTCATTGTTCGAAGCTTTGTCGGGCCCCCTGATCGGCAGGTGCGGGTGGTGGGTGAGGCGGTAGATCCGGTGGCGATACCATATCGCGACCATATCACTCTACTTGATGTGATGATCGCGACAAAAGGGCTGACCAAATATGCGTCTGGCAATCGCGCAATCATCGTCAGAACGGATCCTGACGGCACGCAAAAAACTCTCAAGGCACGGCTCAGCGACCTCATAAAGGATGGAGATATGAGGCAGAATCTTGAAATGAGCCCGGGCGATACTTTGATCATCCCGCAGTCCTGGTTCTAGGGAGCCGCGGTGGACCCCCTGGGCAACATGATGGTCAGGTGCCTGCGCTCTGCCTGGCGCCGCCGCTGGATGGGCCTCACCATCGCATGGACAATCTGCGGCGTCGGCTGGGTCGGCCTCTATACGATCCCAAATCAATATGAATCAAGCGCTCGACTGTTCGTCGACGCCGACGCGATCCTTACCCCCCTGCTGCGTGGCCTCGCGGCCGACTCAGCCTCAACCTCACAGTTGGAGGTCCTGCAACGCACGTTGTTGAGCCGGCCCAACCTGGAAAAGCTGGTGTCGAAAACCGACCTCGACCTGTCGTTGACGAGCGCGTCCGATCGCGAACGACTTGTGACCCGGCTGGCTATCCAAATCAAGGTCAGCCCGCTAACGAAAAATCTGTTCACCATCTATTATCGCGACACAAATCCCAAGCTTGCGCATGATGTGGTGCAGACTTTGCTGACCATATTCATCGAGAGCATCACCGGCGGATCTCGAATCGACATGGAAAATGCTCGGCATTTCCTGGAACGCCAGATCCAGTCATACGAGCAGCAGCTTCGGGCGGCGGAGAAACGGCGGGCTGACTTCCGTGCACGGTACATCGAGATCCTGCCGAGCGATAATAATCCTAGCGTGCCCGCGCTGGAAGGTGCTCGTAGTCAGGTTCAAGCGCTGGAGGGCAGACTGCAGGACGCACTGACTTCGCGTGATGCATTCAAGAACGAAATCAAAAACACACCGCCCATGCTTGTCCTTGAAACGATGCAGTCGGACGGCCACTCGTCCCCGAAGCTCCGGTTGCAGGAGGCGCGGGAACAACTCGACCTGCTGCTGCAACGAGATACTGATCAGCATCCTGACGTGATCTCCCAACGCAAATTGGTCGAATCGTTGAAACAAGAATTGGTTTCGTCAGAGGCTGCAAGACCCGGCCAGCGCCCCGCGGGTGGCCGTAACGCCGATCCGAACGTACCCAGGCGCTCGGCGCCAAACCAGGTCTATGATCAGCTCAGGGTCATGCTGATTGACGCGGATACTCAGGTGGTGTCGCTGCGGCGGCAGCTCGACGACGCGATACGCTACCGCGACCGGCTGGAAAAGACGCAACATGAGCAGCCTGGCTTGATCGCGGAATATCAGAATATGGACCGCGACTATTCGGTCCTCCTACGTAATTATGAGGAACTGTTGAGCCGGCTGCAGTCGGCGAATATTGCTCAGGCAGCCGACACGCAGGCCGATAAAGTCAAGCTGCAAATTGTGGATCCGCCGGAGACGCCTCGGCTGCCGGTTGCCCCCAACAGGACATTGCTGGTCACGGGAGTCCTGCTGGGCGGCCTAGGAATGGGAGCCGGCATAACGGTGCTGCTGGGACAGCTAGACAGTTGTTTCTCTTCGGTCGGCGACCTACGCGCGCTGGGATTGCCCGTACTGGGCGGTATCTCGGTGTTTGGTCCGAAGTCGTTACGGAAGCGGCTGATGGCCGGGGTGCGCTTCAGCGTGGTTGTAGCACTTCTGGTGTCCGTCTACGGCGGTCTCTTGGTGCATATCCTGCGTTCCGCGGCCCTCATTTGACGTTGCTCTTGTCAGGTTTGCAACGACTGTTTTCCAACGGTGCGATAGCCGATGAAACACCGTCCCCCGAACCCGCGGCGTTTGAGCGACGTGCTCCGATCGCCGCGAATGGGGCGAATTTGCAACAAGCGTGGTTTTCGGACGCCGGCTCGCCGAGCAGGCCAGGGATCGTCGACCTTGATGACTTGCCAGACGACCCGAGGACGATGTTGCTCTTGCTTGACACGGTGGCGCTGGAGCGCGTGGGGATGGTCGACTGGTCACGCACCCGCACGCGGGTTTCCGAGGAGTTCCGGTTAATACAACACCAGATACTAAGGTCCGCTTTCGGCCCCGGGACGAAACCCGGTTACTCCAACATTGTGATGGTTACCAGTGCCCGTGCGAGTGAAGGCAAGAGCTTTATTTCTATCAACATGGCAGGAGGCATCGCCCGACAAGGCGATCACCATGTCGTCCTGATCGATGCTGAACTCGAAGCGAGATTCCCTGTGCAATGGCCTCGGGCTGTCGCAGGCTCCAGGTCTGCTAGATCTCGCCGCCAACCCAAAGCTCGATGCCGGCGCATTGTTGGTACGATCACCGATCGAACAGTTTTCGATCCTGCCAGTCGGATGCGACCGCGAGCGCGACGCCGAACTTTTCTCCAGCAAGGAAATGTCTCGGCTGATCCAGAAGCTGGGACTCCGTTATGCCGATCGTCTGTTGATCATTGATGCGCCACCGTGCCTCGCCACCGGCGACGCCGCCGCGATTGCGCCATCCGTGGGACAAATCCTGTTCGTGGTTGAGGCCGAACGCACGCGGCGCGACGAGGTCGAAGCATCGCTCGATTTGATCCAGGCCTGCCCCAACATCGCCCTGGTGCTCAACAAGCAGAAAGTTTCATCCCGCCACACATTCGGCGCCTATTCCTCCTACTACGCCGCATCCCGACCTTCCGGACCGTGACGCCGAGATGGCAGATCAGGGCGACAGTCAGCACGAAGCACAACAGCCGCAGCTGGCATCTGCGATCTTGGTCACTCTCCTGCTGCTGCTGCGAGCCGCCACTGCGTTGGCGTTCCCCCTGAGCGACCCAACCAATCAAACTCAAGTGCCAATCGGCACCGAACTGACCGTGCCGGAGGCCGACGATCTCCAGCACCAGTTGCGGCTCGCGGACGGGCTAGCCGCGCCGAACGGAGGCGGATGGACCATTCTGCCTCGGCTTGACGTTCAGCAGATGCTGACTGATAACGTTCTGCAACAAAACTCCCCGAGGCAATGGGATTTCGGGACCTTTGTCTCACCCGGCATCGGCGTTGCCGGTAACTCTTCGCGGTTGCAGCTAACATTTGACTATTCGCCCACGCTCGCGCTCTACGCCCACACCGGCTCGCTGAACGCTCTGACCGAGCAACTCAATGGCGTTGGCCTGGTCACCGTGGTCCCAGATCTGGCGTACATCAACGCAAGGGCGCTGGCCGGCGTTCACGGCATTTATGGCGGCATCGGCGGACTAGGGACGGTCGGCGCGTCCGCCTCCGCAGCCAGCGCGTCGGCCGCGACGGTCGGGTCACTTGCAAGCAATAGCGTTGGGCTGAACAAGAGCAATGAGGTGCAAACCGACAGCTTCGCAATTTCACCCTATTTGCTGCGACGGTTCGGTGAGTATGGGACCGGGAAGCTGGGTTATTCCCTGGGCGTTACGCAATCGAGTCTGCTGACGGGATTTGCGTCGTTTCCCGGTGAGGGTTCCAGCCAGCAGAGCCAGGTCACGAATGAGGAGCTAGCGCATTTCGCGACTGGCGACTTTCTTGCCAAACTGCAGGATGTTTTCGACGTCGACTTGCAGCAGTCGAACCTGAACAGCGGCGGAGCCTTTGTCACCGGAACGACCGGTTTGCCGGCCGCCAGCAATACCATCACCTCGACGGGAGACTTCATCAGTAATCGCGTCAACTACGTCGTCGACCGCGCCATTACAGTGTTTGTGTCGGGGGGTCATGAGAACATCACCTATCCCGGCGTGATCGAGCCGATCGATGACCTGACCTGGAGCATTGGGACGACCCTGGCACCCAGCCCCAGCAGCCTGCTGACGATCAGTTACGGCCATTTGAACGGTTTCAATTCACTTTCGGTGGACGGACACTATGACCTTACCGCTCGGACTACCCTGAATGTGTCGTATGGCAGCACATTTGGCACGCAGTTGCAAAACCTTCAGGGCCAACTGAACCTGGCCACGGTTAATTCCAATGGATCACTGGTGAATGCTCAGACCGGCGGGACGCTATTCAGCAACGTCAACGCGTTGGGGGTGCAGAACGGGGTGTTCCGCACCGATACGCTCGTGGTTGGCGGCCGGACCACGCTCGATCGCGATATCGTGTCGGCAAACGTCTTCTTGTCGAAACAGACCCAGATTGGTGTGGCCAACTCTCCAGCGTCAACCAGCGATGTGTTCACTCTGCAGTGGACGCACGAACTGCAGGCCGACCTGACGATGAGTGCCGCCGTGGCCTATTCGTGGCAGAACCAGACGAGCGGAGCTGTGCTGAACCCGGGCGAGAGCCGGTCCGTTGCTGCCAGCATGGCGCTACAATATCAGATTTCGCAATCATTGGGTGCCAGCGTGCGTTATGCATTTTTTGACCGACAGTCAGCCGTTGGCAGCTTTAGCTTTTATCAGAATCTGCTCATCATCGGCGTTGCAAAGACATTTTGATGTCACACCATCACCCAAAGCCAGCGACCAAGCCTGAAAGTCAGCGTCTGATAGCAAGGGGTGTTGGATCGTGACGGTTGAAATCAACGCCATGACCGTGGACGTGGAAGACTATTTTCATGTGCAAGCGTTTGCCCACTGCATCGCCAGAGTCGACTGGGGAGGATTTCCGCCGCGGGTCGACCGCAACACCAATCTGATCCTGGATCAGTTCGCAAAGGCCGGAGTAACCGGGACGTTCTTCACTCTTGGTTCTGTCGCGGAGAAGTTCCCGAAACTGGTTCGGCGCATCGTTGCCGAGGGCCATGAACTCGCGAGCCATGGCTGGGATCACACACGCGCCGATATCCAGCACGAGGAGGCCTTTCGAGCCGACGTGCGCCGCACTCGTCTGGTTCTGCAGGCGATTGGCGGCGTTCCCGTGGCCGGATACCGAGCCGCCACATTTTCGATCGGCGGTGGCAACATGTGGGCGTACCGCATCCTGCGTCAGGAAGGATATCAGTACAGTTCGAGTATAAACCCGATTCGGCACGATCTCTATGGCGCGCCCAATGCGCCTCGTGTGCCATTCCGGCCGGCGGCGCAGGGGGTGATCGAGATCCCACTGACCACTGTCCGACTGTTCGGGCGCAACTGGCCCTGCTCTGGCGGAGGCTATTTTCGGCTGTTGCCTACTGTGTTGTACCGGGCCGGGCTGGCGCGGGTGAACCGCCGCGACCGGCAACCCGGCATTTTCTATTTTCATCCGTGGGAAATCGACGCCGAGCAGCCCCGCATCGCGGGGGCTGGGTGGAGGTCTCGGCTGCGCCACTATACGAATTTGTCGCGGATGAGGGGGGATGTCGATCTGCTGTTGCGGGATTTCGCCTGGGGCCGAATGGATCAGGTTTATGCCTCGATTCTAACTGACGGGCAGACGGCTCAGACGGACGTCGCCACAGCCGCCGCTCGTTGCATTCCGGAACGTTCCGCGTCCGGCCAACTGGCGACGGCCTGAAGTCCCAATGGCCGTTAGTGTTCGCAGCCTCGATGCCGGCAGCGCTGCGATGTGGGATGGATTCGTGAATGCAATGCCGGACGGAACGTTCTTCCACCGGTCCGGCTGGGCGCGGGTCGTCGAGACCGTATTCGGCCACGCCACGCATTACAGCTTCACCGAGCGCGATGGCGCTATCACCGGGGTGCTGCCGTTGGCTCGGGTCAGAAGCAGGCTGTTTGGCGACACGCTGATCTCCAGCCCGTTCTGCGTCTATGGCGGCCCGCTCGCAGCCGATGGGGAAAGCGTCGCGGCCCTGGTCGCCCATGCCGAGGCGTTAGGCCGCCGCACTGGCGTGAGCGCGATAGAGTTCCGCCACCGCAACGGCATCCTGACCGATGGCAATGCTGGGCTCGGTGATACACTTGAAGATCACTGGGTCGAACGGGCCGATCTGTACGTTACATTCCGTAAAAAGATCGAAACCGATAACGAGCGCAACCTGAAGGCGATACCGCGCAAGCAGCGTGCAATGGTGCGCAAGGGTATTCAGAACGGCCTGAAGTCGGTTGTCGGCCGCGACACCGATGGCTTGTACCGGGTGTATGCCGAAAGTGTGCGTAATCTCGGAACGCCGGTGTTCTCGCGCCACTATTTCCGCGTGCTTTTGGAGGTGTTTCGCGATGCAGCGGATATTGTGACCGTGCTGCACGATGACAGGCCCTTGGCGGCGGTGATGAACTTCTACTTTCGCGACGAGGTGCTGCCCTATTACGGTGGCGGTACGGTTACGGCGAGGCGCTATGCCGGCAACGATTTCATGTATTGGGAGGTGATGCGCCGAGCGGCGGGTCGTGGCTGTGGAGTGTTCGATTTTGGCCGAAGCAAGATCGGCACTGGAGCTTACGCATTCAAGCACAACTGGGGCTTCGTTGCCCAGAAGCTGAATTACCGGTACAAGCTGACGCCTGGTGCCGCGATCCCGGATCACAACCCGACAAGCCCGAAATATCGCACGTTGATCGCTGCCTGGAAGCGGCTGCCGCTGCCCCTCGCCAACGTGCTTGGCCCGCTGATCGTGCGCGGGCTTGGTTGACATTGCAGCCGCCTCCACCGGGATGACCTGATGCCTGATCTTCTGTTTCTGACGCAGCGTCTGCCATACCCGCCGACCAAGGGTGAGAAGATCCGTCCGTTGCATATCCTCCAATATCTTGCGCAGTGGTACGACGTCCACCTCGGATGCCTGACCGACGACCCGGCTGACGCGCCGCATGTCGAAACCGTCGCCGCGATGTGCCGCGACGTCTACATCGCGCCGCTCGATCGGAAGCTCGCCCGTTTCTGGTGCCTGCGCGGCTTGCTGACCGGCGAAGCGCTCAGTGCGGCCTTTTTCCGGAACCGCGGATTGGCCCGCTGGGTACGCAACGTCGTCGAAACGGTCTGCCCGGCGGTGATCTTCATCAACTCTTCGAACATGGCGCCTTATGTCCTCGATTTGCCTCGAAGCGGCGTGCGTGTCGCCGATCTGGCCGACGTGGACTCGGAAAAATGGCGGGCGTACGCCAGCATGGCGGGAGGTCCCATGAGCCTTATCTATCGCCGGGAGTGGCGAAAGGTAGCGGCACTGGAACGGCGGATCGCCCATGAATGCGACTTTTCCAGCTTTGTGTCCGACGCCGAGGCGGCGCTGTTCATCCACAGGATACCAGACTGCACCTCGAGAATCCGTGGTGTGAGCAGCGGTGTGGATCATCACTACTTTCATCCGGACCTAAATCATACGCCAGTCTACGACGCGCTCCACCCGACCTACGTTTTCACCGGCACGATGGACTATCCCCCCAACGTCGATGCCGTCATTTGGTTCGTTGCCGAAATCCTGCCCGCCATCCGGCGCGCGGTGCCGACCGCTCGGTTCTATATCGTCGGCGCCAATCCCACTGCGAAGGTGCAGCGCCTGTCACGCATTGGCGGCGTCTTTGTCACTGGCCGTGTGGCGGATGTTCGCCCCTACGTCGTGCACGCCGTCGCCAGCGTTGCGCCGATGCGCGTGGCCCGCGGCATCCAAAACAAGGTGCTGGAGGCGATGGCACTCGGCCAACCGGTGGTTTTGACCCGTGAGGCGCTGGCGGGCATCGACGCCGTGCCGGGTCAGCAGGTGATTCTTGCCGATACAGCGGAGGATTTCGCCGCTGCGTGCTGCCGACTTGCCACGCACGGCGATCAAGCAGGCATCGGCGCCGCGGCACGTCAGTTCGTATTGCGCCATCACGATTGGTCAGAGACGCTGCGCGGTTTGGACGATTTGCTCCGTCCTCGGCCCCTCTTAACCGCGGACCTAAATCGGCTGGAACCATGCGGCTGATTCGAAGGGCCGCCTTCGCCGGCTTGGTGCCAAACGCAGTGGCCCTGAGCAGTCACGGACAAGTTTCCATCCCACTGGCCCTGGGTCTGTTGCTCCTCGGGATCATTTTCCGCCACGATGTCGGCTCGGCTGTTCAGGTTTGGACCCAGTCCACCACCTATAACCACTGCTTCCTGATAATCCCCATCGCCGGTTTTTTATTGTGGGACCGACGAGCCGACATCGCCGGCCAATCCCCCAATCCGATGCGTTGGGCGGCACTGCTTGGCTTCCCGGTCGCTCTCGTGTGGCTGGTCGCGGAGCGTCTGGGGATCATGGAGGGCCGGCAACTCGCTGCCGTCGGTTTCGTTGAATTGTTGTTTCTCGCCATTCTGGGCCGTCATCTCTGGTGGGCGCTGTCGGGACCGCTGCTGTATCTTTTCTTCCTCGTTCCGTTCGGCGCGTTCCTGACACCGGCCCTTCAGGGCACTACGACTTTTTTCATCCGACATGGCCTCGGACTGCTCGGGATACCCGCCTATATCGACGGGAACATGATCGAGATCCCGCAAGGCTTTTTTCTAGTCGCCGAAGCCTGCGCCGGCTTGCGATTTCTGATCGCCTCGGTGGCCTTCGGCTGCCTTTATTCGTTGCTGATGTATCGCAGCCCGTTACGCCGCTTCGGGTTCATTCTGGCCTCGGTCATCGTGCCAATCATCGCCAATGGATTGCGGGGGCTGGGAATCGTCTATGTTGGATACCGATTGAACAGCGCGGCGGCGGCAGAGGCCGACCATCTGATCTACGGCTGGATTTTCTTCTCCATTGTCATTCTGTTGCTCGTCGCCGCGGGATTGCCGTTTCGTCAGGACCACCAGCCAGCACGACCGCCTCGCCGCGAGCCGGTGCGCCCGCCACCTTTGATCCACCGCAATCTTGTCGCGGCGTTGATGCTGGTGATCGTGGCACTGCTTGGCCCAGCGGTCTCCGCTTGCCTGGCGAGTGCCAACGCAGTGCGGGTCCCGCTACCATCCACCATCGATGTCGGACCTGATTGCTCGATGGTGGCCACGCCGCTCGTCGATCCGCCCGAAACCACCTTGCGCGTTCAGCGCGTCACCTGCGGCAAGATTACATTGAATATGACATGGGAAGCGTTCGCGGCGCGGACCACCGCGGCGACCCTGATGCTTGAGCGACACCGGTTATGCCGACTCGCGGAAACCGAATCACTGTTTGAATCGTGGCTTCCCGATTCTGGCGATCAGCACCGAGCGTGGCGCATCATGCGGTCGGGCGAGCCGGCCTTCAGTCTCGCAGTCGCGATCTGGGTCGACGGCAAGCCGACCCGGCCGGGCCTGACCATGCGGCTGCGGATGGCGCTGAACACCCTGTTTGGCTCCGGGTATGAGGCGATACTCATGACCGTGACGCCGGCTGTTTCCTGGCAAACTTTGACCCCTGCGGCACGACAACAGGCCGAGACGGACATAACAACGTTCTTGCTGGCGCACCCGGACCTGGATGCCAGGGTAGCAGCGATCTCCGCACCGCGATGATTTCATTGCTGGGCCAAAAACCGCCGCGGGTGCTATCAGACGCGACCAGCAACGCGCGCAGGAGCACGAACGGCATGAGGATTTTGCTCGCCAATCCGAACACTACTGTTGCGGTAACAGATCGGATCGCCGAGGTAGGACGCGCCGCCGCCAGTCCCGGGACAGAGATCGTTGCGGTGACCGGCGCCACCGGCGTGCCCTATATCGCCACTCGGGCCGAGGCGGTGATCGGCGCCCGTGTGGCACTGGAGCTTCTGGCGGAGCACGCGGATGGCTGCGATGCAGCGGTTGTCGCCGCTTTCGCGGACCCAGGCGTGGGCGGCGCGCGGGAGCTATTATCCATCCCCGTCATCGGCATGGCCGAAGCCGCCATGCTGACAGCCTGCATGCTCGGCCGCCGGTTCTCGATCGTGACCTTCGCGACCGCGATGGCGCCTTGGTATCGCGAATGCGTCGACTACAACGGCCTGAGTTCGCGGCTCGCCAGCATTCGTTGCGTGAGCGGCGGTTTCAGCGACATCAGCACGGTGCAGGAGGAAAAGCGGACGCTGCTGGTCGACGCCTGTCGCGAAGCAGCGGAGCACGATGAGGCCGATGTGGTGATCCTGGGCGGCGCGCCACTGGCCGGGCTTGCCGCCAAAATCGCGGAGCTGGTGCCTGTCCCGCTGGTCGATGGGGTAGCCGCCGCCGTGCGCCAGGCCGAAGTGTTGGCCGCGCTGCGGCCACGCAAAGCGACGGCGGGCACTTTCCGGCGGCCCGACGCCAAACCGGTCACCGGTGTGCCCGCCGCGCTGGAGCGGTTGTTCCGCCCCCCATCCTGACCGTGGCAAAAGCCGTGGGCGAGCCCGCCCTTGCGACGGATTTGCCGGCAGCCGATGATCGCGCCGCTTTCGGCAACAGGGAACGAACCGGTCATGCACGTCCTGCGCGGCAATAACGGTCCTCGTTACCGGCACGTCGCCGGCGACGACGCCGCTTACGAGACCATCACCATCGACAAGCTCACCCCGATCATCGGCGCGGAGATCGGCGGCATTGATCTCTCGGCGCCGCTGTCCAACCACCAGATGGAGGATATCCACCGGGCGCTGGCGGAGAACCTGGTGATTTTCTTCCGCGACCAGGCGCTGACGGCCGAGCAACATCTGTCTTTTGGCCGGCGTTTTGGCAATCTGCATCTGCATCCGGCGGCGCCGCACGCTCCAGGGCATCCGGAACTGATGATTATCCACGCCGACAAGGACAGTCCCCGGGCCAACGGTGAGGGCTGGCACAGCGACGTGTCCTGCGACCCGGAACCGCCCATGGGCAGCATTCTCTATATCAAAATGTGTCCTCCACACGGCGGCGACACCCTGTTCGCCAGCATGTACGCGGCATACGAAGCGCTGTCCGAGCGAATGAAGGTTTATCTGGACGGCCTGAACGCGGTGCATGACGGGGAAGAATCCTACCGCGGCACCTATGCCAATCTCGGTGTGGCCGACAAACCGGTGTATCCGCGCGCCGAACATCCGGTCGTCCGCACTCACCCGGTGACCGGCCGCAAAGCACTGTATGTGAACCGGGGCTTCACCAAGCGCATCCTCGGGGTGCCTCGGGACGAAAGCGCGGCGATCCTGTCCTACCTCTACGATCACGCCGAAAATCCACTGTTCCAGTGCCGCTTTCGCTGGCGCGAAAATTCCGTCGCGTTCTGGGACAACCGCTGCGTTCAGCATCGCGCGATGTGGGACTATTGGCCGCACACAAGGTCGGGCTTTCGGGTGACCGTCGCGGGCACCAGACCCGTCTGATGGTTCGGCGGGGCTCAGCCAGGGATACGGCACAGACGGCCCCGATGACGACAGCGATCCCGGCCATGACAGCCGAGGCCGCCCGGAACGCCTATCTCGGCTGGCTGGAGCAGGAGCGTCATGCCGCGGCCAACACGGTCGAAGCCTACGGCCATGCACTCGCCGGGATGCTCGGATTTCTCACGCGGCACCTTGGCGGGGAGCCCGACCTCGCGGCGCTGGCGGCACTGAGGGCGGCGGACATCCGGGCCTGGCTCGCGTCGCTGGCGAACGAGGGCATCGCCGCGACGTCCCGAGCGCAACATCTGTCGGCGGCGAGGGGGTTCTTCCGCTACCTGAACCGACGTCACGGACTTGATATCACGAGCATTCGCCTGGTTTCCACCGCTCGGGCCCGCCCTGCCCTGCCTCGCGCCCTGACCGTTGAACAGACACGGGAGGTCACCGACTATGTCGGGGAGATTGCCGAACAAGCCGCTTTGCAGGCGCGCGACACGGCATTTTTTTCCTTGCTGTACGGGTGTGGCCTCCGCATCGCTGAAGCCTTAGGCCTGAATGTTCGGGACGCGCTGGCCATACCAACCAGCCGGTCCCTGAGTATCATTGGCAAGGGGTCGAAGACGCGCCTGGTGCCAGTATTGCCCGCGGTCCGCGCCGCCATCGACGCCTGGTTGACGTTGCATCCGGACCGGCAACCGGACAGCCCGCTGTTCGTCGGTGCGCGCGGCAAGCGTCTGGACCCGGCGGTGGCGCAAAAGGTCTTGCGGACGTATCGCCGTCTCGCCGGACTGCCCGAGCACGCGACACCGCATGCGCTGCGGCATTCGTTTGCGACGCATCTGCTGGCCGGTGGCGCCGATCTCCGCTCTATTCAGGATCTGCTCGGCCATGCTACGTTAACGACGACGCAACGTTACACTGCGGTCGATGACGCCGGGCTGCTGGGGGTCTGGCGGAAGACGCACCCCCGTAGTTGACACCCCTGCCCCGCGGGGAGGGCCACCAACAAAAAGGCGGCGCCCGAAGACGCCGCCAGAGTTTGGGGGGGAAACGTCAAGCAGAGGCGACAATGTCGCCGTCTACG
This sequence comes from uncultured Alphaproteobacteria bacterium, assembly GCA_963758415.1. Lineage (GTDB taxonomy): Bacteria > Pseudomonadota > Alphaproteobacteria > Acetobacterales > Acetobacteraceae > Rhodopila. The sequence goes on from CAVWVL010000008.1 coordinate 132,962, forward strand.
CCTTGCACATTGGTTGTAGGCTTGCGGAGTCAAGGACACGCTTTCGCGCGTGCAACACGATTAAGCATAAAATACCCATGATATCGGTAGCATCGCGCCAGTTGAACCACGCGATTGGCCGGCCTGGTAAGCACTGCGGGGATTGGCACCCGGGCGTTGTTGCGTCTTATATCGAGAATTCGCGCAACGACGCGCCCGTCCACCGCCATCGAAAGAGCGCCCGCATGGAATATGTCGATAGAGCCGGCCTTCGCATCGCCAAGCCACTTTATGACTTTATCGAGAGCGAAGCGCTGCCGGGGACGTCGATCGGCCGAGACGCATTTTGGAGCGGGTTTGCCTCGCTGCTGACCGACCTGGCGCCACGCTGCAAGGCACTGCTCGGCAAACGCGACACTATTCAGCAGCAGATCGACGCCTGGCATCTGGCCAACAAGGGACGGCCCGCCGACGCGGACCAGTATCTCGGATTCTTGCGCGGGATCGGCTATCTTGTTGACGAACCATCGAATGTTACCGTCAGCACGAGCAAGGTTGACCCCGAGATCGCGACCATCGCCGGGCCTCAGCTCGTGGTTCCGGTCACCAACGCGCGCTACGCCCTGAATGCGGCCAACGCCCGATGGGGCAGCTTGTACGATGCATTGTACGGCACCGATGCGATCCCCGATGACGGCGGCGCGGCTCGCGGGCGCGGCTTCAACAAGGTGCGGGGTGATCGCGTTGTCGCCAAGGCTCGTGAGGTGCTGGATCAAGCCGCTCCGCTCGAGCATGGCAGCCACGCCGCGGCCGCGTCCTACACAGTGCGGGACGGCGCCCTGGAGATCGGTCTGAAGGGGGGCGGGACGACCGGCCTGAAGGACCCGGCGCAATTTGCCGGCTATCGCGGTGACGCTGCCGCACCGTCGATAATCCTGCTGAAGCACCACGGCCTGCATCTCGAAATCGTGATCGACCGTAGCCATCCGATCGGCAAGGACGATGCCGCCGGCGTGGCGGACGTGATCATGGAAGCCGCCATCACCACCATCCAGGACTGCGAGGACTCCATCGCCGCGGTCGATGCCTTCGACAAGGTGCTCGCCTACCGCAACTGGCTCGGCCTGATGCAGGGGACACTGGAGGACACGTTCGAGAAAGGCGGGCAGCAAATGACCCGCAAGCTCAATCCGGACCGACACTACACGACACCCGACGGCGGGAATTTGTGGCTTTCAGGCCGCAGCCTGATGCTGATCCGCAACGTCGGGCATCACATGTACACTGATGCTGTGCTCGACGCGGCCGGGGAAATTCCAGAGGGGTTTCTCGATGCCGCTGTCACCTCGCTGATCGCGCTGCATGACCTGACCAGCAAGGGTGCGATCCGCAACAGCCGAGCGGGGTCGGTGTATATTGTGAAGCCGAAGATGCACGGACCGGAGGAGGTGGCGCTGACCGCCGATCTGTTCGCGCGGGTCGAGAGCCTGCTCGGCATGGAGCGCAATACCCTGAAGATGGGTATCATGGACGAGGAACGGCGAACATCGGCCAACCTCAAGGCATGTATCGCCGCGGCGACCGAGCGGGTCGCGTTCATCAACACTGGCTTCCTGGATCGGACCGGCGACGAGATCCACACCTCGATCGAAGCTGGGCCGATGATCCGCAAGAGTGACATGCGCGCCACCGCCTGGATCAAGGCGTACGAGGACCAGAACGTTGAGATCGGGCTGGAGTGCGGCCTGCGCGGCAAGGCGCAGATCGGCAAGGGAATGTGGGCGGCGCCGGACCGCATGGCGGACATGCTGACCCAAAAAATCGCTCATCCCATGGCCGGGGCGAATACCGCGTGGGTGCCTTCACCGACGGCCGCGACACTGCACGCGCTGCATTATCATCAGGTGGACGTCAGCGCGCGGCAGTCCGAGCTTGCCTCACGGCGGCGGGCCCCGCTGAAAGATCTGCTGACAATGCCCGTCGCGGAGGGCCAGAACTGGTCGCCCGACGATCTGCGGCAGGAGCTGGATAACAATTGCCAGGGCATCCTGGGATATGTTGTCCGCTGGATCGACCAGGGCATCGGCTGCTCAAAGGTGCCGGACATTCACGACGTCGGTCTGATGGAGGACCGGGCGACGCTGCGCATTTCCTCGCAGCACATTGCCAACTGGCTGCTTCAGGGCGTGGTGTCGAAGGCACAGGTGACCGAGGCGCTGCGGCGCATGGCGCTGGTGGTGGACCGGCAGAACGCGGGTGACCCGTTGTACAAGCCGATGGCGCCCGGCTTCGATGGCATCGCGTTCAAGGCGGCGTATGACCTGGTGTTCGATGGCCGGGTGCAGCCGAACGGCTACACCGAGTTCATCCTGCATCGCCGGCGGCGCGAGGCAAAAGCGGCGGCCTGACCGCAGCTGCAGATCCCACGGGCCGGCGGACTGGGAATGCGCCCCCGGCGCCGGTGCGGGGGCGCGGACCGTCCCGACTCGATCGCCGGAGGAGTCCTGACCGCCGGATCAAGTCCGGTGGCAGGCCACCGAGGTGCGGCGCGCGGAAGCGCATCGCTTTCATCCACCAGATCGGTTGAAAAGCCTGTGGACAACCCGGTGGATTGCGAGATTTTAATCAGCAAGATCATGCGAGTGGAGCGGCTGCCTGCGCTTTGAGCACAGGTGGCTAACATTTGATTCTAAACGGTTTCCACCTGATCCAACCAATTTTGTGCGTCCGCGGGTCCGCCACTTGCATCGATTCTACTGGCTGTGGACAACGGTTCGGTGGCGCGCGCGCTCAACCGCGACGGCATGTGGCCGGACTGTCATTAATAATCAATGTTACAGCAATCCATGCGACAGGTGAAGCGTGTATTGCTGCAACAGCGAAGCCGCCCGTAACCGGCGGCGCCGATCCGGGCAGCTCGGGCCGCGGGTGAGCTCGGGCAACAGGCACTTGCCCCGGCATTGCCTCCACCCCCTTTCTACGATCAGATGCCAGCCGCAACCTGGTCCGCAGCATGGCTCTGCATGATCGATAAATTCGTGCCCGACCTGACGACGGCGATGGATGGCGTCGACGACGGCTCCGTCATTCTGCTGCCTGGCTTCGGTAACGGAATGGCCGAAACGCTGATCGAGGGATTGCTGGCCCAAGGCGCCAGCGACCTGACCCTGGTGGCAAATTCGGGTGGGCGCGACTCCGGCCCGGTGGCCGACCTTCTCGCCTCGGGCCGGGTTCGCAAACTGATATGCAGCTTTGTCCGTGCCGATAGTGTCGCCGGCCGACGCTTCGCGGCGGGCAAATTGGAGCTGGAAATCGTGCCGCAAGGCACTCTGGCCGAGCGACTGCGGGCGGCGGGCGCTGGCGTGCAGGCGTTTTACACGCCGACCGGCGCCGACACGCTGCTGGCCGAGGGGCGCGAGACCCGCGTCATCAACGGCCGCAACTGCCTGCTGGAATACCCCTTGCGCGGCGACGTTGCCCTGGTCGATGCATGGGAAGCCGATCGCTGGGGCAACCTCACGCACCGCGAGAGCGCGCGCAACTACAACCCGGTCATGGCGACGGCGGCGACGCTCACCATCGTCCAAACACGCCACATCGTTGCGCTCGGCGATATCCCACCGGCGAGCGTCCACACTCCGGGCGTCTTCGTGCATCGCGTGCTGCACGTTCCGGCGTGAAGGAAACAGCTATGGCCGACATCGAATTCTCACCGTTGGACCGAATCGGCATCGCCCGGCGGATCGCGCGGGACATTCCGGAGGGCTGGTTCGTCAACCTTGGCATCGGCATCCCGACCGGCGTGTCCGACCACGTGCCACTGGACCGCGAGGTCATCTTTCACTCCGAGAACGGCGTCATCGGGGCCGGCCCGGCGCCTGCGGCGGACCAGGTCAATCCATACATGGTGAACGCCGGCACGCAGCCAATCACGCTGCGCCCCGGCGGCTCCTTCGTGCACCATGCCGACAGCTTCGCCATCGCCCGCGGCGGACACCTCGACCTGTGTGTGCTGGGCGCATTCGAGGTGGCGGAGAATGGCGATATCGCCAACTGGGCAAGGTCCTCGACCGAGGCCACCAAACAGGTCGGCGGCGCAATGGATCTCGCGATCGGCGCCAAGCGCCTGTGGGTGGCAATGGAGCACATCACCAAGGGCCATGGCGGGTCGCGCATCCGGCGGCTGTGTTCCTATCCGCTGACCGCCAAGGGTATGGTGCGGCGCGTCTATACGGACCTCGCCGTGCTGGACGTCACCGCGAAAGGTTTCGTTGTCATCGATATGGTGCCCGGCCTGACACGCCAGGCCTTGCAGGAGCGCACCGAAGCGGAGTTGCACTGGTCATGATCGTCGGTCTTGAAATCAAACGCCGCGCGCCATTCGTGGACGGCGCCGCTTTCGGCGACACCGGGGCTTACGAACGGATCGACGGCGTCGCGTCGGGCGTTCTGAACCCGGCGCACCCGGGCAACAGAGGCATCGCGATGCTGGACCACGCGCCGCGCAACGCCGATGGGCTGGTGCCCTATCGCTCGGGTTTCGTGCTGTTGCGGCCACTTGATCCGGCTCGAGGCAATGGCCGGCTGCTGTACGAGGTGAACAATCGCGGACGCATCATGTTGTTCGCCAATCTTTGCGCCGGCGCTGGCGGCAACCACCCATCCACCGCCAGCGAACTCGGCAACGCTCTTCCCCTCCGGCTCGGCTTTTCCCTGCTGTGGTCAGGCTGGGACCCCGGCGCGCCCGAAGCCACCGGCTTGTCGCTCGAGGCGCCGATCGTCGATGGTGTAACGAAACCAATCCGCGAGGAATTCGTTTCTGGCACCCGCCTCGGCGTGCTCGAGGTATTTCGATTGGCCTATGAGGCAACCGGCCCTGCCTCGGTAACCGTGCGGCGTACCCAGACGGCCCCGCGTTCAGGCGTGGACTTCGAGTTTGTCGGCCAGCGCACCATCCGGCTGTTGCCGGCCGGAACGAAACCTGAAATCGGATCGATCTACGAAGTCTGCTATGAAGCGACCAAACCCCGTGTTCTCGGCATCGGTTTCGCGGCGACCCGCGATGTGGTCAGTCATCTCCGTCAACAACAGGCCGAGCTGATGGGGAGGCCGGTGAGTTATGCGCTTGCGTTTGGGATTTCCCAGGCCGGTCGTTACCTGCGAGATCATGTCGCGGAGGGTTTCAACGCCGATGAGGACGGCCGGCGTGTCTTCGACGGCGTATTTACCCATGTCGCGGGGATCGGCCGGGTGTTTCACAATACCCCCTTTGGCCAGCCGTTTCGCACCCGGACGTGGCATGAGGATCACGATTTTCCCGAAGTGGAATTTCCGTTCTCCTCGGTGCCTATGGATGATCCGTTGTCGACCGCCAGCGGCTCGCTGATGCGCGGGGACGCGTGCGATCCGAAGCTGATCGAGACCAATACTTCCACGGAATATTGGCAAAAAGGTGCGTCGCTGCTGCATACTGACCCGTTGGGCATCCGAGACGTGACCCTGCCGCCCAATGTCCGAGGCTATCTGCTGGCTGGAACACAGCACGCAGGCAAGGCCGGGATGCCCAGGGACAACGGTCCGTGCCGCAATCCGCGCAACTGGCACGATCCGATGCCGGCTGTGCGAGCGCTGCTGGTGGCACTGGACGAATGGGTGACCGGCGGCCGGCCCCCTCCTGACAGCCGGCTGCCCAGGATCGACGACGGTTCGCTGGTGGCGGTCGCGGACATCGCCTTGCCCGACATTCCGGGCCTGGTCAGGCCGCACGCAGCAAATGACGTGGCACCGCTGGCGGATTGGACCGACCCGGTTCCGGCCGCCCGCGGCTATGTTGCGATGGTTCCGCAGGTGGATGCGGATGGCAACGAGCGCGCCGGCATTCGTCTGCCCGATATCGCAGTGCCGCAGGGCACCTTCACCGGGTGGAATCTGTATCAGTCACCCTATCCCGACGGCGAACTGGCCGATCGCGACGGCAGTTTCATGGCCTTCGCGGCCACCGAATCGGAGCGTTCTCAGAACGGTGATCCGCGGCCGTCGATCACGGCGCGTTATCCCGGCGATAATTACACCGAGGTACTGCGCTTCGCAGCCAGGGCTCTGCTGCGGGATCGGCTGCTGCTGCCGGAGGACGTCGCTACCGGCGGCTGGGATCGGTAGTGCGTCGGAGGCGGTTAGTCGGGAGCTAGACCGCGTCCCAGCCGAACACTTGCTCCGACGTATCGAGCGGCATGAAGGCCTGTCTCAGTGCAGGCGCGGCCTGTTCGGCGATCGTTTCGGGGGTCCATCCATCGGCGCGGTGCACGATGCGGATTGGACGTGGCGAGCTGAACAGGTAGATTTCGTTCATCCGGGTGCCAAATACCTGCCCGGTGACGCCGGCCGCCGCATCGGACGACAGAAAAACCGCCAGCGGTGCGTTCTTGTCCGGGGTCATCTTCTGCAACTTCTCGACCGCCGCCTGTTGCTCCGCCGTGGTGGTGGGGATCGAGCTTGTCATTCGGCTCCAGGCCCACGGCGACAGGCAGTTCGACCGTACGTTGTACCGTTGCATATCCAGTGCGATCGATTTCGACAGCGCGGTGATACCCAGCTTGGCGGCCGCGTAATTCGCCTGCCCTACATTGCCGATCAAACCGGAAGTGGAGGTCACGTGAACGAACGATCCGCTCTCCTGCTTGCGGTAATGCTCGGCCGCGGCGCGGGACACGAAGAAGCAGCCGTTGAGATGAACCGAGATCACCGATAACCAGTCGTCCTCGGTCATCTTGTGGAAAATACCGTCACGGAGAATGCCGGCGTTGTTGACCACGGCGTCGATACGGCCGTAGTGATCCAGCGCGGCCTGGACGATCTTTCGCGCGGAACCCCAGGCTGCGACTAACTCGGCGCAGATCTCGGCCTGACCGCCGCGCTGCTCGATCAGCGCCTTGGTCTGCTGCGCCGGCGAGCTCGATCCCCCCTCGCCGGTCAGCGAAGCGCCAATATCGGCGACGATGACGCGGGCGCCGGCCGCTGCCATCATGATCGCGATTTCGCGGCCAATGCCGCCGCCCGCGCCGGTCACTACGGCGACCTTGCCTTGCATCAATCCAGTCACGCTGTGGGAACCTCCGGTTTGGGTCGGATCCGGCCAGGAAAGAGCCGCGGATGCATCCTTTAGTCCCATATCGGCTGCCCCGCGACAAGTTCCGCATCATCACCGCTGATGTGGCGGCGGGCAGGTATCCCGCACCCTTTTGGTTCCGGCCGCGGCGGGTTATGTAATGGTGAAGGCCTGAGATCGATCGAGCGGGTAACCCATCGTCATGCAAGCAAGCCGGATCCTGCTCCCCGCGACATTCGCCTGTGCGCTCGGGATTTCGGTTGGGGTCTCGGCCAAGGACGCACCTGTGGAGCCTCCAGTGTCACCTGCCGCCGCGATATTGCCCATAGAAGACGAGTTGCCGTCGTTTGACGGGGCCACCACGTGGTTGAATTCCGCGCCCCTCACCGCCGCCGATCTGCGCGGCAAGGTCGTCCTCGTCGACTTCTGGACATTGACCTGCATCAACTGGTTGCGCACGTTGCCCTATGTCCGAGCGTGGGCGGCGAAGTACAAGGATCAGGGTTTGGTCGTGATCGGTGTGCACACGCCGGAGTTCGGCTTTGAGCAGGAAGTCGACAACGTTCGCCGAGCCGCGCGAGACATGAAGGTCGGTTATCCGATCGCGGTGGATAGTGAGTATGCGATCTGGCGCGCCTTCAATAACGAGTATTGGCCGGCGCTGTATTTCGTCGATGCGCAGGGGCGAATCCGGCACCATCAGTTTGGCGAAGGCGGGTACGAGCAGTCGGAACAGATCATCCGGCAGCTTCTGGCCGAAGCCGGACATGGTGATCTCAGTCCTGAACTGGCATCGGTGGAAGCCCGGGGGCCAGAAGTCGCCGCTGACTGGGCCAATTTGCAGTCTCCCGAGTCCTATCTCGGCTATGCACGTTCCGAGAAGTTCGTGGCCCCAGGCGGGTTTCGTGAAGACAAGCCCAACCTGTATTGGAGCGTATCGGAGCCGCCGCTCAATGGGTGGAGTCTCGGCGGTGTCTGGACGGTCGGCGGAGAATTCGCCGTGTCAAACGAGATGTCTGGCCGCATCACCTATCGCTTCCACGCGCGCGACCTTCACCTTGTCATGGCGCCGTCAGTGCCTGGCAGCCCGATCAGGTTTCGCGTCCGGATCGATGGCGCCGCGCCCGGAGCCGACCATGGGGTCGACGTGGACGCCGAAGGGTGGGGCAGCCTGCGGGAGGGTCGACTGTACCAGCTCGTCCGGCAGCCGGGTTCCATCAGCGACCGGACCTTCGAGATCGAATTCCTTGATCCGGGCGTGCGCGCCTATGCCTTTACCTTTGGCTAGAGCCGCCGCGGAATTTCTCAACCTGACCCGCCAACTTCGGCCAGGACCTCCTCCGCCAAGCTGTTGTCGATGCATTCCGAGAACGGAATATCACGCTTCAGCGCGCCGCCGGATCGCATGCAGGCGGCCAGGCGGGCGAAGCCCTCGGGGCGGATGACCGGATCGGACGCGTAAAGATCGAGCGCGCGATAGCGATCGATGGCCGCAGCGAGGATTGCAGGTGGTATGTCAGGAAAGTAGGCGGCCAGGACACGCTGGATTTCCGCGCCCGGCGTCGCCTTGATCCACTGCACTGACTTGCGCAGCGCCCGCACCATGCGCAGCAGTTCGGCTCGCTTCTGTTCGATCACCGAACGTCGCGTCACCAGGGTGGTATACGCCGTGAGCCCGCGATTGGCGGCCGCGTACCAGATATGCCCCGCGCCGGCGGCGAGCAGTTCCTCGGCATAGGGCTCGAACACCTGCACCGCGTCCAGTTTCCCGTCACGCAACGCCGCGGCGTTCCCTGCCATCGTTGCATCGGTCACCCGCGCAACGGTTTCGGGATCGGCGCCGTCGCGCCGGATGTCGTCCTGCAGGCACAGCCATGGCGTCGGCACTTCCGATACTGATGCAAAACGGACTCGCGTGAGGTCCGACGGCCGGAAACCGGGACGCGGCTCCCGTCCGATGACAAGGAAAGGATCGCGCGCAACGACATCGCAAAAACACACCACGTCGGAGGCTGGATCGGCGTCATGCGTCCGCAGGACACGGAGCGGACCGCCCCACATCACCTCGACCTCGCCGGCACGCAAAGCGGCGGCCGTGCGCTCGGGATCGGACGACAGGCGAATATCGACGTTCACCCCCTCGGCGGCATAAGCGCCGGTCGCCTGCGCGGCGTAGAACGGCGCATAGAACAGCGCGCGAAAATTCTCAGACAGCGTGATCATGGGTGGGCCTCCTTGGCGGACACGCGAATGGCGTGACGGGATCGATGGTGCTGGGCGGGTGTTCCGCCGGCCACCCGACCGGATACCAGCTTCCCGAGGATCGAGCCGGGGTTAATCTTTCATTCATCCGGTTCGGGATACCCTCGAAATATCGAGCCGGGCCGTAATCAGACAAGGTACCACAATTGGTGGACATTCTGAGCCGAATCCGCCTCCGCACCAAGCTGGCCCTGCTGCTGGGATTGTTTGCGCTAGCGTTGATCGCGGCGATCGCGGCCGCCACGTCAATCATGCAGCAACGGATGGTCAATGACCGTGTCGACAAGCTGCGCGCCGTGGTGCAGTCGGCGATCGGCGTCGCCAAAACTGTGGACCTTGAAGCACGCTCGCAAGGCCTCACCCGGGAACAGGCGATCGAGCGCTTGCGCGCCAGCATCCATGGCATGCGGTTCGATAACGGCGCCGGTTACATCATCGTTCGGCGGGGTACGATGATCCTGCTGCATGGAGCCGACCCGGCCATGGAGGGCAAAGCGTCGGTGACCGCGGACGCGAGCGGCCGGCCACTCGCTGAACTCATCGAGAACGCCCTGCAAGGCAAGGACGAGAGCGTTGTCACCTATCTGTTTCCAAAACCGGGTCAAGTAGAGCCGCGACTGAAGGTCTCCTACGTCGCACGGTTCGCTCCGTGGCAGGTGGTGTTCTTCGCTGGCGCATACTCCGATGATCTTGACACGGCCTTTCACGCCACTTTGCTCCGTCTCGGCGTCTTTGGCGGTGCCATTCTGCTGATCGTGATGCTGACCGCCTGGCTGATCAACCGCGATATTGGCGGGTCACTCGGGAAGCTGAAGGCAGCGATGGAGCGGCTTGCCCGGGGCGATCTCTCGACCGAAATTCCGGGCATCGCGCGACGCGACGAGGTCGGCTCCATGGCTGGCGCGGTGCGGGTGTTCAAGGAACACATGGAGCAGGAGAAGCTGGCCACCGAGCAGGCGCGGCAGCACCGGCAGGAGGCGATCGAGAAGCATGCGGCGTTGCTCGCCATGGTGGACAAGATCGAGGACGAGACCACCAAGGCGATCGGTGAGGTCGGTGCCCATACCACGGCCATGACGGCGACGGCGGAGGCGATGACCGGCTCGGCCACTCGGACCGGGTCCGCCGAGAGCGCGGCGGCCACGTCGGCGCACGTGCTGGTCAACACGCAGACCGTGGCGAGCGCGGCCGAACAGCTTAGCGCCTCGATCCACGAAATCAGTATCCAGGTGGCTGAGTCCGGCGCAATCATCGGCCGCGCTGTTGCCGCCGGCAGCGACACCCGCACTTCGATCGAGGCGTTGAATGAGCAGGTGGGACGCATCGGCGAGGTCGCCGACATGATCGGGGAGATCGCCGCCAAGACGAATTTGCTGGCGCTGAACGCGACGATCGAAGCGGCCCGCGCCGGTGATGCCGGCAAAGGTTTCGCAGTCGTCGCCTCCGAGGTGAAGGCGCTTGCGTCGCAGACCGCTCGCTCCACCCGGGAAATCTCCCAGCAAATCGCTCAAGTGCGCAGTGCCACGGACGTCTCCGTCGTTGCCGTGGCGCGGATCGAGCGGACCGTCGGAGAGATCGATGCGATCGCCCATGCCATCGCCGCGGCGGTGCAAGCGCAGGGTACGGCGACAGCCGAGATCGCCCGCAACATGACCGAGGCGGCGGCGGCGGCCCACGAGATAACGGCGCGGGTCTCGGAAGTCACGACCGAGGCTGACAAGACTGGCAAACATGCGGCCGACGTCAGCCGGGACGCGGCGGAACTGAACACGGCTATGGGGGAACTGCGCCACTCAGTGGTTCGCGCGGTGCGAAGCTCCGCGGAGGAGATGAGCCGGGCGTCATGATCACCGATACGCTGAAGACCGACCTGCCGTCAGTGCATCGCCGGGCCTGCGAGGGGTTGCTGTCAGTGCCCCAGTGCCGGCTGTATGGCCGCTAAAACAGCGAGTAGCCGCCATCGATCACGAAGGTATCGCCGGTGTGGTAACGCGACGCGCTGCTCATGAGGTAGACCGCGATGCCGCCGAAGTCGTCGCCCTCGCCCCAGCGGCGCATCGGCACCCGAGGCAACACCTTGTTCTTAAAGCCATCAGTGGCCACCGCGTTGGCTGTCATGTTGGTTTCGATCCATCCGGGCAGGATCGAATGGGCGCGCACGCCGTGGCGGGCGAACTCCACCGCCATTGCCCGCACCATGGAGATCATGCCGCCCTTGGTGGCCGCGTAATGTTCGCTGCGCGGAGCGGCCTCGATCGCCGCGAGGGACGCCGTGCCAACGAGCACGCCACCGTCGCCACGCTCGACCATATGCCGAGCGGCGGTGCGGAAGGTATAGAAGGCGCCGTCGAGGTTGATGCGGGTGACGCGGTGCCATTCGGCGCTGGTCATCTCCAGAAAGGAACGGCCGCCACGGCCGGACACACCGGCGTTGGCAAAGCAGCCATCGACGCGGCCGAGGGACTCCAATGTCCGGGTAAACGCGGTCTCCACGGCGGCTTCCTCGCCGACGTCGCATTCCAGGGCCAGGATTTTGCGCCCGGTCGGCTCGAGCTTTTCCTTCGCCGCGGCGTTCTTGGCCGGGTTGGTGCCCCAGATGGCGATGTCGGCGCCGGCCTGCGCCATGGCCAGCGCCATACCGAGACCGATGCCGCTGTTGCCGCCGGTGACCAGTGCCACTTTGCCGGTCAAGTCGAACGGGCTGTATGCCATGGTGCCGCCTCCCCGCCTGTGATGTCGTGAATGATGTCTATCACCTGGACGGGCCGGGGCAACCTTGGTCGACGCGGTGTGCCCCCGGGATGATTCGCACCGGCCAGGGGATTGGCGTTACGCTCTCGGCAGCGAAGGAGATCCTGGCATGATCCTGACCGCGGACAGCGTTGTCGCGCACCAGACCAGCCGGCGAAAGACCGCCAATGGCTGGCTCACCACCTACATCGGCCAGAACCGCAACACGCTGAAGGAAGGCGAGGCTGCTCCGTCAGCCGAGGGGCTGTATCCGATTGCATTCCTGGTCGAGAAACAGGCTGGCTCAGTCGTGCAGCCGCATTTCCATCAGGCCGACCAGTTTCAGGTGGTGGTGCGGGGGTCGGGCCGTCTCGGCCGCCATGACATAGCCAGCGTCGCGGTGCACTACACCGATGCTTATTCCGCTTACGGTCCGATCGTCGCGGCCGGGGAAGGCGTTGCCTGGTTCACCCTGCGCAATGCCTGGGATCCCGGTGCACGCTATATGCCGGAGCATCGCCGCCAGTTGCGGGAGGCGCGTGCCAGGCATCAGCACCGGGAGGCGACCTGTGGCCCGCTGCCGCCGTTGACCGACGCGGAACTCGCCGGGCTTCGGGATGGGTCCGGCGCCGCCGTGATCGAGCCAACAGGGGACGGTCTCGGCACCTGGCGCTACACGGTTCCGGCTGGTGGCACGGTGATCGGACCGGGTCCGGCGACCGGAGGCGGCCAGTTCTGGCTGGTGTCGGCGGGATCGGCCGCAGTCGGGGGCGGCGCATTGCTGCCGCCCCAGTCCTGCGTGTTCATCCCCCCGGATGACCCCGCCGCTCGGCTGGTCGCCGGTCCGTCCGGCGCCGATCTGCTGTGCCTGCAATTCCCCCGGCAGGCACAGGATTAAGGGTCCCTTATCCCGCCATCATCCGGTTGCGTTCGCGGTCGCCGAAGAAGATGTCGGTCGATATCTCGTCCACCCCACAGCAGCCGGTATAGGCCATTGTCTTGTCCATCTCGGTCTGGATGATGCCGACCGCCTTGGATGCGCCCGCTTCGCCGCCCACCGCCGTGCCGTAGAGTGTCGCGCGTCCGGTCAGCACGCATTTGGCGCCGAGCGCGACGGCCTTGACGATGTCTGATCCGCGACGGACGCCGGAGTCGAGGATGACGGTGGCCTTGTCGCCGACCGCCTCGGCGATTTCGGGCAGCATGTCGATCGTCGCCGCGGCGCTGTCCATGTTGCGCCCGCCATGGTTGGACACGATCAGGCCATCCACGCCATAGCTGATCGCCTTGAGCGCATCGTCGACGCGATTGATGCCCTTCAGCATCAAAATTCCCGGCCACTTGTCGCGGAAAATCCTGATGTCGTCCCAGTTCAGCGAGTCCTGGCGCATCACCTCCCGGGTGCCGGGATCGGTGCCGATCGGGCGCCGATACGGTTCCGGATAGTTTTCGTTTCGTGGCATACCAATCGTGGTGAAGTATTTCAGCAGGACGGTGGTGAACCAGGTCGGATGCTGCATGATGTCGAGGGTGAAACGCACAGTGGGGTGGAACGGCAGCAGGAAGCCGTTCTTCGCGTTATATTCGCGGTTCGGCGGCACGATCGTATCGGTGGTAACGATAAGCGCCTCGAAGCCGTTGTTCTTGGCACGCTCGATCAACTGATAGGACAGCTCGCGCTGCTTCCAGACATAGAGCTGAAACCACAGACGGAAGTTCGCCTCCTTGGCGATTTTCTCCATCGAGGTCATGGCACTGGTCGCCAGCGTAAAGGGTATCTTCGCCCGCGCCGCGGCCTTGGCGAGTTCCAGTTCGCCCTCGTGCCAGCACAGGCCCGCCGCCCCGGTCGGAGCGATCGCCATTGGCAGGCTGATCTCCTTGCCGAACAGCGTGGTCTTGGTGGACCGGCCGGAGACGTCGACCAAGGCACGGTGCCGCAGCTTGATCTTTTCGAATGCGGCACGGTTATTCCGTAGCGCCAGTTCATCCTCGGTCGAGCGGTCGACGAACTCGAAAACGCCGCGCGGCAGGCGCCGTTTGGCGGCCTCACGCAGGTCGAAGACGTTGTAGCAGTTATCGAGCCTCGACATTCCCCACTCCCCTTGACGGCGGAATGATGAAGCCGGCCAAGCCCTTGTCAAGCGCCAGGGTTGTCAAGCGCCAGGCATGTCAGTGGCTGTCGGTCTCTGGCAGGATGGCGGTGTTCAGCTTCAACACCTCGCCCATCCACATCGCGTTCAGCGTGTGGTCGTCTCGCGGCCGGCCGGACTCGGGATGCAGCAGAACAGTCAAGCCCATGCGGTTCATCATCACGAACGGCACCAGGGTGGGGAACTGGTCGGGCGCGAAGTGGATCTGATACATCGCGGTCGGGTGCGGCCCGACCGGCACGTCGTGCCAGCGGCCCATGCGGACGGAGAATCGAGTTCTCGACCCATTCGCGCAGTTGCGCCGCGCGCGGGCGGCTTTCGGCGTCGTAGTATACGTGCATGTGGTAGTCGGTGATCCGGGTAGGATCGACTGGCTTGGTGTCCACCGGACCCGAGGCTACGGGCGTAGTCGCCATCACACATCCCTCTGCAGCAGTCGTTTCACGTCGCGCTTCACGACCTTGCCGTAGCCTGATTTCGGCAGCTCCGGCCAGAACGCAAAGTTGTTCGGCCATTTGTACTTGGCGAGCTTTCCGTCCAGGTGCGCCAGCAAGCTCCGCGGCCGTCGCGTTCGCGCCGGGCTCCAGCACCAGGACGGCGACGCCGCTCTCGCCCCATTTCTCGTGCGGCATGCCGACGACGCAGGCCTCCGCCACCGCGGGATGCAGCAGCAGGGCTTCCTCGATCTCGCGCGGATACACGTTCGACCCGCCGGAGATATACATGTCCGACGCGCGGCCGGTGATGTAGACGAAGCCCTGCGCGTCCATGTGGCCGAGGTCGCCGGTGTGGAACCAGCCATGCGCGAACGGCCTTCGCGGTGGCCTCGGGATTGTCGTGGTAGCCGGCGAACACCCCAGGCCCGCGCACGCAGATCTCGCCGGTGGCACCGGCGGGAAGCCGGACGCCGGCGTCGTCGAGGATCGCGACGTCCATGCCCGGTGCGAGGAACGCCGCAGCTTCCGACCGGCATCGCCGCATCGTCCTCGCTGTGCAGATGCGGCGGCAGCACGGTGATGTTGCCGGTGACCTCACCGAGGCCGAAATACTGCACCAATACTTGCCCCAGCTTGCGCAGGGCGTGCACCTGATCGGCGCGATACATCGGCGCGCCGGCATAGATCACGTAGCGCAAGGAGCTGTGATCGTAACGGTCGACCGCTTCGTGCCGGGTCAGCATGGTCAGGATGGTCGGCACGGTGAACATGTTGGTCACGCGGTGCCGCTCGACCAGGCGCCATGCCTCCTCGCAGTCCAGCCGCTCGCCGGACAGCAGGACGATCGCCGCGCCGCGGGCGATCTGCGGCAGGGCGTGGACGCCGGCGCCGTGCGACAGCGGCGCGACCACCAGCGAGGCGTCGTGTTCGGTGGTGCCCGGCATCAGGTCGCACAGATGGTTGCAGACGACATATTCCATCTGGCCATGGGTCAGCACGCCCGGCCTTCGGTCGCCCGGTGGTGCCGGAGGTGTAGAAGAACCAGGCCGGATGATCGCGCTCCACGTCGGCCGGCCATTGCATCGGCTCCGCGTGCCCGGCGAATGCGTCCCAGGTGGCCGTCGTGGCGCCGTCACCGATCGAAATCTCCAGCCGGCAGGCGGGGTTTTCCGCCCGGGCGGCGGCGGCGTGGTCGGGGAACGCGCGTGTCGAAGATGTGCACCGCGGCACCGGAGGATTGCGCGAGGTAGGCGACCTCGGGCGGTGTCAGGCGGAAATTGGTCGGCACCCAGGTGGCGCCAATCATCCAGGTGGCGAACATGGTCTCCAGCACGGCGTTGGAGTTGCGTGCGTGCAGCAGAACGCGGTCGCCGCTGCCACACCCCGTGGTGCGCGAGTGCACCGGCCGCAGCCTGGACTCGGGTGGAGAAATCCGCCCAGGTCCAGGTGTTGTCGCGCCAGACGATCGCCGGCCGCTCGGGAAACCGGCGGCCGGTCTGGATCAGCAGATGCGCCAGATTGCTGGTCGGGATCAGCGCAACGGCTCCAGGATCGAGACGTAGTTGGCGACCGCCGCGCCGCCCATGTTGAACACCGCGCCGAGGTCGGCCTTCGGCAACTGCATGCCGCCCGGCGCCTGGCCGGTGAGCTGCATCGCGGTGATCGCGTGCATCGAGACGCCGGTGGCGCCGATCGGGTGGCCCTTGGCCTTCAGTCCGCCGGAGGGGTTGACCGGCAGCCGGCCATCCTTCGCCGTCCAGCCCTCCAGCACCGCGCGCGCGCCCTGGCCCGGCGCGGTCAGACCCATCGCCTCGTATTCGAGCAGTTCGGCGATGGTGAAGCAGTCATGCGATTCGACGAACGACAGGTCGGTCAGCTTGGTGTCGGCGGCGTCGAGCGCTCGTGCCCAGGCCTGCGCGGCGCCCTCGAACTGGGTGATGTCGCGCTTGCTGATCGGCAGGAAGTCGTTGACCTGGACGGCGGCCTTGAAGCGCACCGCCTTGCCCATGGCGCGCGCGGTCTCCTCGTCGGCCATGATCAGCGCGACGGCGCCGTCCGACACCAGGGAGCAATCGGTCCGCTTCAGCGGCGGCGCGACGTATGGGTTCTTCTCGCTGACGGTGCGGCAGAAATCATAGCCGAGGTCCTTGCGCATCTGGGCAAAGGGGTTGTCGACGCCGTTCTTGTGGTTCTTCGCCGCGATCGCCGCCAGGGCGTCGGACTGGTCGCCGTAGCGCTGGAAGTATTTCTCCGCGATGCGTCCGAACACGCCGGCAAAACCGGCGGGGATGTCGGCCTCTTCCTTTTGGTAGCTGGCTTTGAGCAGGATGTCGCCGACCTCCTTGCCGGGGGTCGCGGTCATCTTTTCCACGCCGATCACCAGGGCGAAACGACCTCGGCCGGCGAGCAGGAAGTCACGCGCGCCGTAGACCGCGGCGGAGCCGGAGGCGCAGGCATTCTCGAACCGCGTGATCGGCTTGAAGCGCAGTTCCGGCAGGTGCTGCAGCACCAGCGACGAGGGAAAGTCCTGGGTGGAGAAGCCGTTGTTGAACAGGCTGACGAAGGTCGCCTCGATCTCGTGCGAGGCGATGCCGGCATCGGCGATCGCCGCACCGGCGACACGGCCGATCAGCGATTCGATGTCGGGGTCTTCCAGTTTGCCGAACGGCGAATGCGCCCAGCCGACGATGCAGGCTTCGGTCATGATGGTCCCTCCTGAACCGGTTCGCCGTAATCTAGCCGATCAGGGGCGCCAAGGCGATGGGCGGACCGGTAGCCGTCAGCCGGTGGCGGTGCGGATGAACGTGCCGGCGGCGGCGATGGCGCGACGGCCGTCGGTGAGTTGCTGGTGGAACAACGGCCAGGCATGGATCATGTGCGGCCAGACCTCCAGCGTGACCCGAACATCGGCCACGGCGGCGCGTGCGGCGATCATGATCGAATCGTCGAGCAGGGTCTCGGCGCTGCCGACCTGGATGAGCAGCGGCGGCAAACCCCTGAGATCGGCATGCACCGGGGCGGCGAGCGGCGTCCGCGGCGCGGTCTCGCCGAGATACCACCCGGCCAGTTCCAGGATGTATTCCCTGCTGATCATCGGATCGATCGCCGCCTTGGTGGCAAAGGTCTCGCCTCGCGCTTCCATGTCGACCCAGGGCGAGATGGACCAGCCACACGCCGGCAACGGCAGCCCGCGTTCTCGCAGCGAAACCATCAGGGCAAGCGTCAAGCCGCCACCGGCGCTGTCGCCGCCAATGGCTATCCGCCCGGGCGGCACATTCTGTTCCAGCAGCCAGCGATAGGCCGCGAGCGCATCATCGAGCGCCGCTGGAAACGGATGCTCCGGCGTGCGCCGGTAGTCGATCGCGAGCGTGCGCGCCCGCGCCGCCCGACCGGTCTCCGTCACCATCGCACGGTGACTAACGATCGATCCGACGGAGAAGCCGCCGCCGTGCAGGTAGAGCAAGACACGCGAGGCGTCCGCGCCGGGTGTGATGCTCCATTCCGCTGGCACACCGCCGGCACTAGAAGGCTCGAGGCGGACATCCTCGGCCGTCGGGTAGGCGTGGCCGAGGGCGTCGAGCCGCTCGCGACGTTCGGCGACACTGGACGGGCGTGGCCGTGACGTCAGCAGTGCCCGCAACGCGCTGATCTCGTGTTCGCTCATCATGCTGCTCCACGGGGTGCCATGGTCGGGCTCAGATCGGTGCCAATGTCACGCGCAGCCCGTCCCGCGGCTGCGGGATCGGCCACATCTTCCAGGCCGACGCATAGCCGGGCGCCACGCTGACGGTAAGGTTCTGCAACAGATGCCGGATGAAACACTTGGCCTGCATGAACGCGAAGTTCAGCCCGAGGCACATATGCGCGCCGCCGCCGAACGGTACGAAAGCGTAGCGATGGCGCGCGGCCTGAGCGGCGTCGGTGAACCGCATCGGATCGAACCGGTCGGGATCGGGCCAGAGGTCCGGCATATGATGCGTGAACAGGGGATTGATCCCGATCGACGTGCCAGCCGGAATGCGATAGCCGGCGAACTCGAAGTCGCGCAACGCGCGGCGCGGCACGGCGGGAACCGGGGGGATGATCCGCAGTGCCTCCTTGAACGCCATTTCGGTTAGTTTCATTGCGTCCAGCCGATCGAACGGCAAGGGCTCGTCGGGGCGCAAATCCAGCTCGGCAATCTCGCCGCGCAGCCGCTCCTGCCATTCGGGATTGGCGGCGAGCATCAAAACGAAGGCGCTCAGTGACGAGGTCAGCGTGTCATGCGCCGCCATCATGAGAAAACTCATGTGGTCGACGACGGCTTGCGTCGACATCAGCGCACCGTCGTCGGTCGTCGCGCGGCACAATTCAGAGAACAGATCGTCGCCTCCCGTGTCGCGGCGGATCGGCACCTGCCGGCTGAAATGAGCGACGATATGCTCGCGGCCGCGCATGCCGCGATACATTTGCGTCCCGGGCACTGGCTTGCGGACGAGAGCAATCGTCGCCGCCACCATGGCGACGAAGGCGTTGGTGACGCCATTCATTTCGGGGCCGATGCCGCCGCCCAGAAACGATGTCGCGGCGAGGTCGAGGGTCAGTTGTTTCATTTCGGGGTAGAATAGGACTGGCCCTGGAGCCGCGCGCCACCGCGCCACTCGCGCCGCGATCCCGGCGTCGAGGGCGGCGACATACGCTTTCAATGGCCCAGCCTTGAAGGCGACCGATAATGCGCGGCGTTGCAGTCTGTGCTCGTCGAAGTCCATCATCATCAGACCGCCCGGAAAGACACGGTCCATGAACCGTCCCCAGCCGAGTTGGGAGGAAAACAGCCGCTGCTGGTCGAGCAGCACAAATTCGTTCGCCGCCGGGCCGAGGAGGGTGACGCCCGTCTCGCCGAGGATATCGGCACGCACGGCAAGCCCGTACTTCGCGGCGCGGGTTTCGAAGTATCGCTTGGGATCGGCAAGGACCTCGAACGTGTCGCCGACGATTGGCCAGCCGCGGTCGCCCGGGATATGCGCCAGCGCTCGGCCGGACGGCGCGGAGACGGGCGCAGGGGAATCGAGTGCGTCGAATGTCAGCGTGGCCATGGATCCCTCCCATGTTCCCGGCAATCAACGAACCGCCGGCGCTGCATCGTAGCATCCCGCCTCGTTGCAGGAAAATCGCCCGAATGGTGGACCTGACGCGGCGGGGCGCGGGCGGGTGCCGCGGGCCGCGCCATGCTCCACTGTCGCAGACGGCGAATGCTGGAAATGGGCCAGGACTTTCGTTTCCGCCATGGACGAACATTATCATCAGCGTGCCACGGGCAGAGGGCCCCGGTTGGACGAGATCGTGGCCCGATGATATCATCCCAGGGCCATCGGCCGCGGTGGCGGCTTGCGCCGCGGACGGAAACAGAGCTGCTGGAAAGCAAATCGCATGAACAAGCTTGCGCTCATTACTGGAGTCGGACCGGGAACCGGGGCCGCCATCGCGAGACGTTTCGCGGCCGGCGGTTACGCTGTCGCCATGCTTGCTCGCACTGCCGAACGGCTCACCGCGCTGTCGCGGGAAATCGCCGACAGCCATCCTTTCGTTTGTGATGTGACCGACGAGGCGCAACTCGACGCCACATTGGCATCGATCCGGTCAACGCTCGGGGAACCGGCCGTACTGGTGCACAATGCGGTAGGCGGCGCCTGGGGCAACTTTCTCGACATCGATCCGCAGGTGCTGCAGCGGAACTTCCAGGTCAATACGATGGCGTTGCTGCATCTCGCGCGACGGCTCGCGCCCGCAATGATCGCGGCCGGTTCGGGCGCCATGATCGTCACCGGCAACACGTCGGCGCATCGAGGCCGACCGAATTTCGCCGGCTTCGCTCCGACCAAGGCGGCGCAACGTGTCCTGGCCGAAGCGATCGCCCGAGAGGTCGGACCGAAGGGCGTCCACGTCGCCTATGTCATGGTGGACGCCGTCATCGATCTGGCCTGGACCCGGGAGCGCTGGCCGAATGCCGCGGATGATTTCTTCATCAAGCCCACCGCCATCGCAGAGGAAATCTGGCACGTCGCGCACCAGGATCGATGTGCGTGGTCGTTCAATGTCGAGTTGCGACCATTCGGAGAAACCTGGTGATCCGGTCGGTGACTTGACGGGGCCGCATTGTTGTCGCGCGCCGCAGCCCCGCTCGCGTGAAACGGCTGATCAGGCAGCGCGGGTGCGACCGTCGTTCTCGTAACGATCGTGACGCTTCACCCAGTCGGTCAGGTTGCCGTTCTTGGTTTCGTTGCGACCTTTGGGCGCCACATCCAGCCAGTGATAGACCGCCAGCGCCGTCTCGTTGCCGCGGCCATAGCTGGAGTAGGTGTGGTAGATCGTCCCGTCGTCGTCCTTGTAGAAGACACTGACACCCGAGAGTTCGTCCACCTTCGGATCGGGGCGCTGCTCAAAGTTGTAGAGTACGCCTTGTTCCCGGGTTTCTTTCGGGAACGAGACATGATAGTCGAAGTTGAAGTCGCTGGCGGCCGAGGAGACCCAGCGAAACGTCCAACCCATTCGCTTACGATACGTTTGTAGCTTGTCGATCGCCGCGCGAGAGACGGCGACGAAGCTGAGATCGTCATGCTCGAAATGCTGTCGCGCACCGTCGACCTGATCCGAGAGCAGGGAGCAGCCGGGACAGCCCTCCTCCCAGTCGGGGCCAAACATGAAGTGGTAGACAATGAGCTGGCTGCGTCCGTCGAACAAGTCCGCGAGCGTTACCGGGCCGTCGGCGGCTTCAAAGACATAGTTTTTCCCGACCTTGACCCACGGGAGCGCCCGGCGCTTCTCCGCCAGCCGGTCGCGTTCGCGGGTCCACGCCTTCTCCTCGGCGAGCAGGGCTCGGCGTGCCTCTATCCATTGGGCTTCCGAGACGACTTCATGCTTGGCCATGGCTATCTCCGTTCGATATGAGGAAGTAATGTACCAGTTTGTCGAGCGAGCCGTTCCAGCCTTCCTCGTGGAGTCGGCGCGTTTCCTCGTTGCGCAGACGTGAGTGCGTAAAGGTCAGTTCGGTGCCTTCGGCGATGGCGCGAAGATTGACCTCGACCCGTGACTCGTCGGGATCATCGCTGCCCAACCAGCGCCACGTCATTGCCAGCCGCTCGGGTTTGACGACCTCGAGATATTCGCCGCTGCTCTCATGTTCACTGCCGTCGAGCATGCGAAAGCGAACGCGAAAGCGGCCGCCGACTCGCACATCGGTCTCCGCCAGCAGGACGGGGCCGGCATCGGGGCCCCACCAGCAGCCGATGCCCTCGGGGGTGGTGAGCGCATCGAAGACGATCGATGGCCGCGCGGCAATCTTGCGCACAAGTGTAAGGCTGGTCATCGACCTTGCTCCTTCGTTGCAACTTCCTTTCGCTCGGCATAGGCCGCGAGCCGGTCGAGACTGCCCGACCAGAAGTGCTCGTAACGACGCAGCCAGTCCATGGCATCCTTCATGGGTTCGGGTGACAGCCGCACGGTTACGGTCCGCCCCACTTTCGATCTCGTAATGAGACCCGCGTCGTCGAGCACGTCGAGATGCTTCATCACGGCCGGCAGTTTGATGGCGAAAGGCCGCGCCAGTTCGCTCACCGAGGCGCCGTCCCCTCGCTCCAGCCGAGCGAGGATGGCTCGGCGGGTGGGGTCGGTGAGGGCAGCGAAGGTGCGACCGAGCTGCTCTTGATGGTTTACCATAAGGTGAAGTATCTGCCCGGACGCCACCTTTGTCAACTAGCTTTACGGATTTCGCCTGTCCGCCATCGTCGGCTCGGTCCTGGGTAGCGCGCGAGCCTCCTCGATCAGCCGGGTTTCATTGCGTTTTATGAAGATCACGGCCGCTGCCAACGAGGTGGCTCCGATTAGCGCAAGTCCAAGACCGACGGGCCCGCTGATGCGCTTTGCCGCGTCACCAAGGAAGTAGGCACCGAAGCCGTAGAGAGCGGTCCAGGCGATGCCGCCCAAAGAATTCCACAGTAAAAAAATGTGCCACGGCATTGCGTTTGCGCCGGCGAGCACGGCGGCAAAGGTCCGCAACACGGCCACGAACCGGCCGAAGAAGACGACGCGACCGCCAAACCTGCGAAACAGGTAGCGACCGAGTTCCAACCGTTCGCTTGTCAGACCGACTTTGCCGCCCCACCGGGTCAGCACCCGCAAACCGACCCGGCGTCCGATGAAGTAGCCGAGTTGATCGCCGCAGATCGCGCCCGCGGCGGCCACAAGGACGAGCAGGAGAATACTCAATTGATGCGTCACCGCGACGTAAATCGCGGCGGCGATCATCAGGCTTTCTCCGGGCAACGGCAGACCGGTGCTCTCGAGCAGGACGCCCACGAATACCGCGACGTAGCCATACTGGTGGAGCAGGCTGTCGATGGATGGGAGTGCGGCAAGTGACATCCACTGGGTTCAGCCGCGCGCGAGGGCGTAGATCTGCGTGCCCCCGGGCGGCGCGGGTCGCGTGGTCCAGGTCTCTCCGCCGTCGATACTGTCGTAGACTTCGCCGCCATTGGTGGCGCACGAAACGCGCGACGGCTGGCGTTCGTCGAAGGCAAGCTTGAACATTGTGTGGGGCGGTTGCATGCCCATGTCGACACGGGTCCAGTTGTCGCCGCCATCGGCACTGTAGAGCAGCACGCCCAGATCGCTCTGGAAATTGGCACCTGCCGCCACCCATAATTTACGCGGATTGCCTGGCACCTCGTGGATGTCCCGGCAATAGATCTGTCCCTTGGGATTGAGCGGGTCCAGCGGGACGTGCCGCCAGTGATCGCCACCGTCGACGCTGTGGAACATGCCGGCGCGGCCAATGCCAAACACCGTTCCAGGCCGCCAGCGACTGACCAGGACGCCATGCATGTCCACCGCGTCGTCATTCAGATACTGCCCATGGCTCAGGTTTTCCCAATGCTCACCGCCATCCGTGGAGCGGATCGTGCCGCCCACTTCGATCGCCGCGTAAAGGTGGTCAGGTTGGCTGACACTGGCGTCGAGCATCAGCACGCGCTTCGCCGGATTCGATCCGTGGGCGGTAGTGATTTCGGGGAAGCGCACGCTGACAGGCAGGCGGGTCCAGTGCTCGCCGGCGTCGTCGCTGCGGTAGATCTCGCAGTTCTCGTATCCAACGAACATGATTTCAGGATTGCTTGGATGGAAAAGAAACGACCAGACCGGCAGGCCGTGATCCTGAATGTTGACTTTGTCCCAGTGCGCGCCTCGGTCTTCGCTGCGATATGGCCCGGACTGGGTGCCCGCGTAGATGATCTCGGGATGCAGCGGGTGCACCGCCAGGGCGCGTATCGCGGGAGCATCGGGAAGGCCATGGTGCAGGGTCTCCCAAGCGTCGTCGCCGTCGGCCAGGCGATACAGTCCGGACTGCACGACCCGCCCGCGGCCGGTTTCGCCGGCGAGGCCCAGATAGAGGTGCGATCGCTGATCGTTGGTTCCGTTGGTCTGCATGTAATCCTCCTCCCTGTCCTCGGAATTCGGTGGCTACGATCGCACCTATTGCCGAGCCGCGGTAGCTGGGTGATGGGGCGTAGGCCGGCCTAAATATTACGCTTCGGCTGCGCTGCCGGCGGAGCCTCACGTCAAGGTTAACGCAGTCCCCATTGCTGACAAATTTGCGCCCAGCATTCGCCGCACCCGCCGCAAATGATTCGTGGCAAGGAGGATCAAACATGCGTAACCCCGGGTTCGGAACTGTGTTCGGATTGGCGCTGCTCGGCGCTGTAACTGTTGCGGCGACCGCGAAGGCTGGCAGCCCGTCCAGTCAGGATACCATGCTCCGGCAGGTCTACTGGAGCGGCGATTACTGTGGCCCTCGGTGCCAGGAGCATCAGTGGCGGCGTCACGAACGCTGGGAGGCCCATCGGCACTGGTGGCACCATCCGCGCTGGCAAGAACGCCGTTACGGCTATTACGCCTATCCCCGGTATTGATACGACGCCATCATGGTTGGGGACCGGTTAAACCTGCCGTGGATTCAGCTCGGGCGCGGCTGAGCGATCGAGCAATACCGAAATGCTCCGGGCGACCCTCGGCTGTCTCGAGATCAGCCCTGCCTTCTCCAGGTGAGGACCATCTGATGGACAGTTGGGGGTGTGGCGCGGACGAACCACATCATGTCCGCCTCGGCTGGGGGGGCGTGCGTTCACCAAGGTGTAGGCATGAATGAACGCCAGATACTGCCCCTGCCGGGGCGTGAACAGGGGTCGTGGACCGTTCGCACTTCAACTCATCGCTCGCCTCAACAACAGCGAAATGACATTGAACAGGCGACACCGCCGCGAACCTGACCGAGGCGGAGCGGGCGCGGACTGACTGACCGCGCCGCCCCAGCAGACCGCGCGCGGCAAGCGAAATCAAGCAGCATTCAAATCCGGGAGCCGTGTCGCGCTGGCACCTGGCGAGGCGGGGGCAAGCCTTGAGCCAGCTTGATCGCCATGCGAGGTTAAGGTCGGTTACCCGGAGACTGACAATGAGCGGCATTAGCCATGATGACTTGATCCGCGATCAGTTCACCCGTCAGGCGATACCGTTCAGCACCGCGGCACCCATATCCGACGAGCACGCGCTCGCCATGGTTGTAGCCGCCGCGAAGCCGCGCCCTAGCGACGACATGCTCGACATGGCATGCGGCGGAGGACTTATTGTTTGCGCCTTTGCCCCGCATGTCCGGCAGGCGACCGGCATCGATCTGACGCCGGCGATGCTCGAGCGTGCCAGCGCCTTCGCGGCGCAGAAGCAGTTGGACAACGTGGCGTGGCGACAGGGGGATGTGCGTTCGTTGCCCTGGCCCGATGCCAGCTTCGACATCGTCGTCACGCGTTTCTCATTGCATCACTTTCCCGACCCGCTCGCGGCCTTGCGGGAGATGGTTCGGGTCTGTCGCCCGGGTGGCCGGATCGTCGTGGTGGACATGTATGCGTCCGCGGACAAGGCGAAGGCGGCGGCGTGGAACCGGCTGGAGGTGATGCGCGACCCGTCGCATGTTCGGGCCTTGACCCTGGAGGAGCTGACGGGGCTGTTTGGCCGCGCAGGGCTCTCGCGGCCGGAGGTCGTGCTCTATGAATTGCGCGGCGATGTGCAGGGATTGCTCGCCCGGTCGTTCCCGCTGCCGGGTGACACGGAGAAGATTACCGCGTTGTTCGAGGCGCAGGCGGAGCGCGACAGCATGGGGATCGATGTCAGACGCGAGGGGGCCGCGCTGCGTTACGCCTATCGGGTCGCGATTTTAACGGCTACGCTTGGCTGACGCGTATTCGTACTATTGCGGCATCGAGCCGGCGTTTGTGACCTGACCTGGCAAGTCGTCTCCAGGAGCGCTTAGCGGTTATTGTTTATTGTCAATTGGCGCCGCCTCCAAGTGAAAGGTTGATTCTCACATGAACAGCTTCGTGGTCGCCGTTACGCTGAGCCTCGCCGTTGCCTTGCCAAGTTTCGCGCATGCTGAAGGGCCGTCGTGCAAGGCAACCGCCACCGACAAGAAGCTGGCCGGCGCCGCGCTCGCGAGTTTCATGAAGAAATGCGAGGCTGACGCCAAGGCGAGCTGCGAAGCCGCTGCTGGCACCAAGAAGCTGGCCGGCGCGGCTAAGGCCAGCTTCACCAAGAAATGTGTCGCCGACGCCGTTACGTCCTGACCGGGGATGCGGCGACAGCGGCCGGGTTCGCCAGGGCCTGCCTCGAAGGTCGCGCGTGGCGCCGAGGATGACACTGCGGTGGCGAGGGCGCCGGTTCCGGGTGGCAATGTGTCCGGCCGAAGATGTTCCAGGCCCCTTCTCCACCGATTGGGGTCTCTTGAAGTTTTGAGATGACCGGTCATATCACGCCCCATGGCAAGACCGTCTTCGAAGGATGTGCGTGAGCGACTGCTCGAGGCTGGGGTTCTGACTTTTAGCAAGTCGGGCTTCAACGGTTGTAGCGTGCAGGACATCACGGATGCGGCCGGCGTGCCGAAAGGTTCCTTCTACAACCATTTCGAAAGCAAGGAAGCGCTCGGAGCGGCGGCGCTGGAACACTACTGGACCGACGCCGTGCGGGACAAGCTGGCGCTGCTGACACGGCCCGACGTTTCGCCGCGCGATCGGTTGCGGAGTTATTTTCAAGAGGTTGCCACCGAGATTGCGCGGATCGGCTTCAACCGTGGTTGTCTCATCGGCAACATGGCGGCTGAATTGTCCGATCACAGCCCCGTGATCGCGACCCAGCTTTCGTCGATTTTTGCTTGCTGGAGCCGCCGTGTAGGCGATTGTATAGCCGAGGCGCAGGCCGCCGGCGAAATCCGATCGGATGCCGATCCCCAGGTGCTCGCCGCATTCGTGCTGAACGCCTGGGAAGGGGCTGTCCTGCGTGCGCGAATGGAGAAGGCGGATCGCCCTCTTCTGCAGTTCGTCGACACGCTGTTCACCGTTCTGCTTCGCTAACCAACAGCTATGTGTCTCGGCACGGCGCCCTCAATCTGTCAGGGAATTAGATGACTGGTCACCTTGATACGCTTGTCCTCGACCGAACCAGCCCTCCGGTGACCAGCGTCCGACGCTCCAGGCTTCGGTGGGGCGGGTTCGCGCTGGCCGCGCTGATCGCCGCCGGCGGCGCCCTGCTGTACTGGAAACACCTGCAAAATCCTGGCTCTGCCGCCGCGCAGGCGCCGCCGCCGCCGCCTGCCGTCACGGTCAGCACCCCGCTGCGGCGCGACCTCGCGGGCTGGACCACATTCATCGGCCAGTTCTCCGCCGTCGATTACGTCGAAATACGCGCCCAGGTCAGCGGCTACCTGACCGAGATCCATTTCGCCGATGGCCAGATCGTGCACAAGGGCGACCTGCTGTTCGTCATCGATCCGCGCCCTTATGACATCACGTTGCAGCAGGCAGCGGCTCAGATGCTGACCGCGGCGGCAGCATTGGACCTGGCCAATAAGGAAGTGGTTCGCACCACTCAACTGCATCAGCGGGACTTCGCCTCCGCCGAGCTGCTGGATCAGCGCGTGCAGCAACAGCAGGCGGCGCAGGCCGCGGTGGAGCAGGCCAAGGCCGCCGTCCGCTCGGCTCAGCTCAATCTGGAATTCACCCGCATCACCGCGCCGTTGGACGGCCGGATCAGCGTGCATCGCGCCTCGGTCGGAAACCTGATCGCCGGCGGCCAGAATGGCACGGCGCCGACATTGCTGACCACGATCGTTTCGCTCGATCCGATCCACCTCGATTTCGACATGAGCGAGGGCGATTACCTGAACTATCAACGCTACCTGCAAAGCCAGAACGGCGGCGCCACCGACCACACCGTCGAGGCCAACCTGAGTGACGAACAGGACTGGAAGCGCCGCGGCGAGCTTAATTTCATTGACAACCAGATGGATCGCGGCAGCGGGACGATCCACGCTCGAGCCAGCCTGCCGAACCGGGACCTGTTCATCGCCGCCGGCCAGTTCGCCCGACTGAGGTTGCCGACGTCCACCGTCAAGCCGACCCTGCTGGTACCGGATTCGGCGGTGTCGACCGATCAGTCGCGCAAGCTGGTGATGACCGTGGCGGACGACGGCACCGTGGTGCCGAAGCCGGTCGAGGTCGGCTCGCTCAGTGACGGCCTTCGCGTAATCAACGGCGGTCTCGCGCCCACCGACCGGGTCATCATCAACGGCCTGATGCGCGCGCGCCCCGGCAGCCGGGTGACGCCACAGCCAGGCAGTATCACCGCAAACGCCAAAACCTAGGGCGACATCGACCCCCGTGACGGCTTCAATCCGAAGACAGTCCGGGCCAAGGAACGCTAAGCCATGCGCCTATCGCACTTTTTCATAGACCGGCCGATCTTCGCGACGGTGCTGGCGGCGTTCGTCACCATAGTTGGCGCGGTCGCTTACTTCATCCTGCCCGTCGCGCAGTATCCCGAGATCGCGCCGCCGACGATCCAGGTGACCGCGACGTATCCCGGCGCCTCTGCCGAGGTGATCAGCCAGACCGTCGCCACGCCGCTGGAACAGCAGATCAACGGCGTCGAGAACATGCTGTACTTCAGCAGCCAGGCGACCGGCGACGGCAAACTGACCGTGACAGTCACGTTCAAACTGGGCACCGACCTCGATACCGCCCAGGTGCTGACACAGAATCGCGTCTCCATCGCCCTGCCGCGGCTGCCGGATACGGTGCAGCGGCTCGGCGTCACGGTGAAGAAGAACTCACCGGATATGCTGATGGTGATCCATCTGTCCTCGCCCGACGGATCGCGCGATCAGCTCTACATGTCGAACTATGCGACGCTGAACGTGAAGGACCAGATCTCCCGCGTTCCCGGCGTGGGCGATGTGCAGATCTTCGGCAGCCGCGATTACGCGATGCGGATCTGGCTCGATCCCGACCAGATCGCGGCGCACAACCTGACCGCCGGCGAAGTGGTCCGCGCGTTGCAGGCGCAGAACGTTCAGGTGTCCGCCGGGGTCTTAGGCCAGCAGCCGGTGTCCACCCCGGGCGCCTTCCAGTTGAACGTCGAGACTTTGGGCCGGCTGACCGATCCGTCGCAGTTCGGCGATATCATCGTCAAGTCAGACGACCAGGGACGCGTCATCCGGGTGCGCGACATCGGACGCGTCGAACTTGGCGCGCAGGATTACAGCGCCAACGGCTACCTCGATCGCCTGAACGCGGTGCCGATCCTGGTGTACCAGCAGCCCGGCTCCAACGCGCTGTCCACGGCGCAGGCCATCCGCGCAACGATCGAGGGGCTGTCGCACGATTTCCCCCAAGGCATGCGCTACGACATCGTCTACGACACCACGCTGTTCATTTCGCAGTCCGTACATGAGGTGGTGAAGACCATCCTCGAAGCCGTTGGCCTGGTGGTCATCGTGGTGATCGTCTTCCTGCAGACCTGGCGCGCCTCGATCGTGCCGATCGTCGCCATCCCGATTTCGTTGATCGGCACCTTCGCCATCCTCGCCGCGCTGGGCTTTTCGCTGAACAATCTGTCGCTGTTCGGCCTGGTGCTCGCGGTCGGCATCGTCGTCGACGACGCCATCGTGGTGGTGGAGAACGTCGAACGCAATCTCCGCCTGGGGATGATGCCGCGTGAAGCCGCGCACCGGACCATGGATGAGGTTGGCGGCGCGCTGATCGCGATCGCCCTGACGCTGTGCGCCGTGTTTGTCCCCTCGGCCTTTATCAGCGGCATTTCCGGCCAGTTCTTCCGCCAGTTCGCGGTGACCATCGCTGCCTCGACGGTGATCTCGTGCTTCATATCGCTGACCCTGAGCCCGGCGTTGTGCGCGCTGCTGTTCCGGCCGCATGAGCATGGTCAGGAGACCCGTCGGACACTGTTGACGCGGCCGCTGTTCGCCTTTTTCAACGGGTTCAACCGGGCCTTCGAGTTCCTGTCGGACCGGTACGGCAAGCTGACCGCCCGGCTCATCCGCATCAGCGGCGCGATGCTGGTCGTCTATGCCGCGCTGATCGGGCTGACTGGCTACCAGTTCGGCCGGTCGCCCACCGGGTTCATTCCCGACCAGGACCTTGGCTATCTGATCACGGTGATCCAGTTGCCGCCCGGTGCCTCGCTGGAGCGCACGGACGCGGTGGTGCGCCAGGCGACCGAGATCATCCTCGGCACACCCGGTGTCGAGCACGCGGTGCCGTTCTCGGGCTTTGACGGCGCCACCTTCACCAACGCATCGAACGCCGGCGCGATCTTCTCGCCGCTCAAGCCATTCGACGAGCGCCACGCCAAGGGCCAGGACGTGAGCGTGGTGCTGAACAGCCTGCGCCAGCGCCTGGCCAGCATCCAGGACGCGTTCATCATCACCATTCCGCCGCCGCCGGTCAGTGGCATCGGCACGGCGGGCGGGTTCAAGATGATGCTGCAGGACCGCGGCGGGCTGGGATCCGGCGCGCTGGAGGCCGCGGCGGCTGAACTGACGGCGGCGGCCAACCAGACCCCGGGCCTGGTCGGCGTGTTCAGCCCGTTCAGCACACGCACGCCCAGTGTCTACGCCGACGTCGACCGCGAGAAGGCGCAGCGGCTGGGTGTGACCCCGGACAAGGTGTTCGAGGCCATGCAGGTGTACCTGGGTTCGGCTTACATCAACGACTTCAACTACCTCGGCCGGACCTACGAAGTGCTGGCCCAGGCGGACTCGCGCTTCCGTTCCAGCGTCGAGGACATCGCTCGACTGAAGACCCGCAACGCCACCGGGGCGATGGTGCCGATTGGCTCGGTCGCACGGCTGTTCAGCGCCACCGGGCCTTATCGCGTGCCACGTTATGATCTGTTCCCGGCCGCCGAGGTGCAGGGCAGCGCGCTGCCCGGTTTCTCGTCCGGCTCCGCGCTGACGGCGATGGAGACGCTGGCGAATCAGCATCTTCCTCCAGGGATCGGCTACGAATGGACCGATCTGGCGTTCCAGCAGAGGCAGGCGGGGGACACCGCCATCCTGATTTTCGCCGCCTCCGTGCTGTTCGTTTTTCTGGTACTGGCGGCACAGTATGAAAGCTGGACGTTGCCGCTGTCGGTGGTGCTGATCGTGCCGATGTGCCTGCTGGCGGCGGTGACCGGGCTGCTGTGGCGTGGGATGAACGTCGATATTCTGGCGCAGATCGGCTTTGTGGTGCTGGTCGGACTGGCGGCGAAGAACGCCATTCTGATCGTCGAGTTCGCCAAGCAGGCGCAGGAAGCTGGGTCAACCGCCGAGGCGGCGGCGGTGCAGGCGGCGCAGACCAGGTTGCGGCCGATCCTGATGACGTCGTTCGCCTTCATCCTGGGGGTCATCCCGCTGGTCATCGCCAGCGGCGCCGGCTCCGAGATGCGCCAGTCGCTCGGCACGGCGGTGTTTTCCGGCATGCTTGGGGTGACGGGATTCGGACTGATCTTCACCCCGGTATTCTACGCGGTGATCCGCCGCATCTTCGCGCCGCGGAGACGGGTGAAGACGGCGGTCCGGGAAGCGGTGAGCGCGCCCGCCGAGTAGTATTCACCGGCGTCCAGCGCGCGGCGCGAACAGAGTCGCGAGCAGGAAGGCGGCGAACAGCAGAATAAACAATTGCGGCAGTCCGGCGGGGCCGCCGAGGTCGATCGCCAGCCCGCCGAGCGTAGGTCCGATCAGGGAGCCGAGGCCGTAGGCGATGATCATGGCGGCGTTGACAGCCATCATTTCGCTGCCCTGGAAGCGGTCGCCGGCCATGCTGAGGGCAACGGGATAGATCGCCGCGGCGCTGCCTCCCCACAGGAACAGCAGGCAAAACAGGGCCGGCGTGGACAGCGTCATCGTCGCCAGCAGGATCGCGCCACACAACGCGATCGCGCCGCATGCGCGCAGGGCGGTGAACCGGCCGACCCGGTCGGAGAGCAAGCCGACCGGCCATTGCAGCAGGATGGCACCGATGAAGATCGCCGACAGACTGGTTGCGGCAACGGTCCGAACTCAGTCCTATTCGAACGCCCCACACGGGCAGCAGGGCCAGCAATGACTGCTCGTAGAGACCGAACAGCGCCACCGTCAGCAGCAGCAGCGGGGCTTTGCCGAACATCCGCAGCGGGCTGCGGCCGCGTCCTCGGCCCAGGTCGTTGGCGCTGTTGCCGACTGCCAGGAGCGGCACGCAGGCGAGCGCGGTGATGGCGTTGCCGACGATGAACGGCAGCCAGCCCTCGATGCCGGTCAGCGACAGCACAAGCGGTCCGCAGGCGAAACCGGCGGAGAGCGAAGCGGCGTAGATGCCGGTAACTCGGCCTCGCGCGGCGTTGCCAGCGAGGATGGTGATCCACGCTTCGCTGGCGGTGAAGATGCTGGAGCCGACCATCCCAAGCACCACACGAAGGATGAACCACGCGGCGACGCTGTCGAACACGCGCATCATCGGGAAGACGGCGAAATCGATGGCGAAACAGGTGAGCAGAAAATTGCGCAGGCCGAACAGCCGCACACAGCGCGGGGTCAACAACGGGCCGAGGATGACGCCGAGGAAGGCGGTGCCGGCGTTCAGTCCGTTGAGGGTGGCTTCGACCCCTCGCCCTTCCAGCGTGAGCGACATCAGGGGGCCGGCCAGACCGATGGTCACGCCGAACACCGTCACGGCAGCGATTATGGCGGCGAGGCTCCAACTCCGGTTCCCCGGGGCAGCCGCGATATCGGGGTGGGCGGAAACGTTCATTCAGCACCAAGTTCCTTCGTCCGCCTTGAGGTGACGGTGAGGCGGCGGGACAAACCAACCGGTTCCCAGGCGTCGTATGAACCACTCCCCCGGGCCGCGAACGACGCGGACTAGCCGATCGGACCTTCGGTGTCATCTCCGGCGAAGCATGCCCCAGCGCCTTCCCCCTGCGTTTGCGCGCCTTCGCTGACCAAGTCCGGGGATGACACGTTGAGCACGCCAGGCCGACGCAAGATGCTCCGCCATCGGCGCGCATTTCCGCGCCGTGGTGCCGAACTTTCGGGTCATGGAGATCGATATCGACCCGTCGCCTGGCGGGATGAGCTTTTCATTAACTCTCCCATCGTAGAGAACGGCGATCTCCCCGCCGCCCTGGCTGGGTGTCGATGCCAATGAGGCGGCGGTCAGGGCGCATCCGCCAAGAGGAACATAGCACGTGGCTCAAACGACTTCAGCTCAGGCGCCGGCGACTTCCGGCAAAACGCCGGCAACTTACGATATCCTTGGCATCGGCAACGCCATCGTCGACGTGGTGGCGAGGGCGGACGATCAGTTCCTGTCGCGGCACGACATGCACAAGGGCGCGATGATCCTGGTGGACGCCGCGGCGGCGGACGCGGTTTACGCCGCGATGCCGCCCGGGCAGGAGAGCAGCGGCGGATCGGCCGCCAACACCTGCGCCGTCGCGGCGGCCCTGGGCGCACGGGTGGCGTATATCGGCAAGGTGGCGGACGACGAACTCGGCGCGGTGTTCCGTCACGACATCAATGCGGTCGGCGTGCACTTCCCCACCACCCCCCTGGTCGGCGGCGCGCCCACCGCGCGTTGCCTGATCCTGGTCACGCCAGATGCACAGCGGACGATGAACACCTTCCTGGGCGCCTGCGTCGCCCTGGACGAAGCGGATGTCGATCCGGCGCTGGTGGCCGCCGCCTCGATCACCTACCTGGAGGGCTATCTATTCGATCCGCCGGCGGCTCAGGCGGCATTCTACAAGGCGGCCGCGGCGGCGCACCAAGCCGGCCGGCAGGTCGCGCTGACACTGTCGGACGCGTTCTGCGTCAACCGCCATCGCGCCGCGTTCCGCGAACTGGTCGCCGGCCATGTCGACATCCTGTTTGCAAATGAGGCCGAGATCACCAGCCTGTATGAACAGAACGCGTTCGAGGATGCGGCCAGGCTGGCGCGCCAGGACGTGGGGCTGGCGGTGCTCACCCGCAGCGAGGCCGGCAGTGTGATCCTGCGTGGCGATCAGACGGTAAGGGTGAAGGCGGAGCATACCAAGGTGGTCGACACCACCGGCGCCGGAGACGCGTATGCCGCTGGATTCCTGACCGGTCTGACCTCGGGGAGGACATTGGAGGCATGCGGCCGCATGGCCAGCATCGCCGCCGCGGAAGTGATCAGCCACTATGGTGCTCGTCTGGAGGCGGACCTGCGCGAACGGATCGCCGCCGTACAGCCCTGAACAGGCCGACCGGGGTGATCGTCGAGCAACCGGTGGTGAGGGTGCCGGTGACTGGGGATGGTACGGTGCCGGTGCGCGGGCTGCTGCAGCTTCTCGCCTCGGTGCTGCTGCTCTCCAGCGCCTGGCCGCTGACCAAGATCGCACTGGCCGCGGGATCCACACCCCTCTGGTTCGCCGAGGGACGCGCCGTGCTCTCCACGCTGGCAACTTTCCTTTTGCTCGGGGCGCTGGGTCGGGTGAGACTGCCCCGAAGGGCGGACTGGCCGGTCGTATTGACGGTGGGCGGGCTTCAGCTTGGTGCCTATTTCGCCCTGTTGCACGAGGCGCTCGCCTGGGTGCCGGCGGGACGCACCGCCATCCTGGCGAATACCACGACCATCTGGGTGGTGCCGCTCTCGCTGTTGTTCCTGCATGAGCAAATCCCGCCGCGACGCTGGCTGGCCGCCGGGACCGGGCTGGCTGGCGTGCTGGTGCTGATAAATCCCCTGGTCATCGACTTTTCCTCCGGCACCGTCGTCATCGGCCACGGCTTCCTGCTGGCCGCCGCCCTGGCCTGGTCGGTCGCCATCATCGTCACCCGCGAGGCCAGGCCGTCGACGTCGATGTTCGCCCTGTTGCCGTGGTGCTTCCTGGTGGGCTCGCTGGTCCTGGCGCCGATGGTGTGGTGGCACGCACCGGGCGGCACCCTCGGCCCGCGGCCGCGATCATGGTGGGCGCTGGGGTATATCGGTCTGATCGCCGGTCCGCTCGGCACCTGGTGCGTCATGCAGGCGACCGCGAACTTGCCGGCGCTGGTGTCTTCGGTGGGGTTGCTGACGGCGCCGGCGGTCAGCCTCATCCTGGCCAATCTGCTACTGGGCGAGCCGATCACGCCCGACCTGCTGCTGGGGTCCGCACTGATCATGGCCGGCGTCGGCTTCGCCGTCTGGCCGAGGCGGCGGCTGGCATGATTCTGCGTGCAATCCAGTCGGGCGACGGACCGCCGGTGGTGATGCTGCACGGCCTGTTTGGCGCGGCGCGCAATTTCGGCGCCGTGCAGCGTGCCCTGGCACCTCGGTTCAGGGTCATCGCGCTGGATATGCGCAACCACGGTGACAGCCCGCACGCGCCGGACATGCGCTATGCGACCCTGGCGGCGGACGTGCGGGAGACGCTTGGGTCGCTGGGGGTCGAGCGGGCAGCGGTCATCGGGCACTCGATGGGCGGCAAGGCAGCGATGGCGCTGGCGTTGCGCTCCCCCGAGGTCGTCGCGCGGCTGCTGGTGTCCGACATCGCGCCGGTCGCCTACCGACATGGCAACACCTCCATCGCCGAGGCGTTGGAAGCCATCCCGCTGACCGCCGAGCTGACCCGCCAGGCGGCCGATGTGGCGTTGACCGGGGCAGTGCCGCGGCAGGATATCCGCGCGTTTCTGCTGCAGAATCTGCGCCTTGGCGCGGAACCGCGGTGGCGCATTGGCCTGCCCGAGATCGCGGCGGCAATTCCCGACCTGGAGGGATGGGAGGTTATCTCCGACGCCAGCTACGGCGGGCCGGCGCTGTTTGTCGCCGGGGCGAATTCAGACTACCTGCTGCCGGCGCACCGGCCGCTGATCAGGGAGAATTTTCCCCGGGCGCGCTTCGTGACGGTGAAGCACGCCGGCCACTGGGTCCACGCGGACAACCCGGCGGGCTTCCTGGCCGTCGTGGAGGCGTTCCTGCAAGACTGGTTGCGCCCCGTTTGACCGGAAAATGCGTTAAGATTCGGCTAAGCATGGCTGTGTAGCGACGTTGCGCCCGTTTTTCGCTCGCAACACATGGGGTTCCAGCATATGTGTGCGCCGCAATATCCCCCGAAAGCCAGGCTCGCATGCAGATCAGAAACGTCGCGATCATTGCCCATGTCGATCACGGAAAGACCACCCTCGTCGACAAACTGCTCAGCCAGTCGGGGGCGTTCCGCGAACACTATGTGGTGACCGACCGGGCGCTCGACCGCAACGACCTGGAGAAGGAGCGCGGCATCACCATCCTGGCGAAATGCGCCTCGGTGGTGTGGAACGACACGAAAATCAACATCGTCGACACCCCGGGCCACGCCGATTTCGGCGGCGAGGTCGAGCGCATCCTGAACATGGTCGACGGCGCCATCGTGCTGGTCGACGCGGCCGAGGGCGTGCTGCCGCAAACCAAGTTTGTGGTCGGCAAGGCGCTGGCGCGCGGCATTCATCCGATCGTTGTCGTCAACAAGGTCGATCGCGGCGACGCGCGTCCCGACGAGGTGCACACCGAGATTTTTGATCTGTTCGCGGCACTTGGGGCCTCCGACAGCCAGCTTGATTTTCCGATGCTGTATGCCTCTGGCCGCAACGGCTGGGCGGATGCGACCCTGGAGGGTCCGCGCAAGGACCTGTCGGCGCTGTTCAACCTGGTGCTGTCGCACGTGCCGCCGCCGACGGTAAAACCCGACGCGCCGTTCGCGATGATCGCCAGCATCCTGGAATATGACAATTTCCTCGGTCGTGTGCTGACCGGGCGGGTCGAGCAAGGCGTCGCGAGGCTGAACATGCCGGTCAAGGTGTTGCGGCGCGACGGTTCGGTGGTGGAGACCGGGCGGCTGACCAAGCTGCTGTCGTTCCGCGGACTGGACCGCGTGCCGGTGGAGGAAGTCGTCGCCGGCGATATCATCGCGGTAGCGGGGCTGTCGGAGGGCACCATCCCGGACACCATCGGGGCGCCGGAACTGACCGCGCCGCTGCCGGCGATTCCGGTCGACCCGCCGACCCTGGCGATGACCTTCCGCATCAACGACAGCCCGCTGGCCGGCCGCGAAGGCAAGAAGGTCACCTCGCGCCAGATCCGCGAGCGCTTGTTCCGCGAGGCCGAGGGCAATGTGGCGATCCGCGTCAGCGACTCGAACGAGACGGATGCTTTCGAGGTCGCCGGGCGTGGCGAACTTCAGTTGGGCGTGCTGATCGAGCAGATGCGCCGCGAGGGTTTCGAACTCACCATCGGCCGGCCGCGGGTGCTGACGCAGCGCAATGCCGAAACCGGCGACCGCGAGGAGCCGATGGAGGAGGTGCTGGTCGACGTGGATGAGCCCTACACCGGCGTGGTGGTGGAGAAACTCAGCCGCCGCAAGGGCGACATGAGGGACATGCGGCCGTCGGGCGGCGGCAAGGTTCGCATGATCTTCAATATCCCGAGTCGCGGGCTGATCGGCTACCACGGCGAGTTCCTGACCGATACGCGCGGCACCGGCATCATGAACCGCCTGTTTGCCGGCTACGGTCCCTGGAAGGGGACAATCGAGGGCCGTCGTGCGGGGTCGCTGATCTCGACCGAGGCGGGCGAGGCGGTGCACTACTCGCTGTGGTACATTCAGGAGCGGGGGACGATGTTCGTCTCGCCTGGCGACAAGGTTTACCAGGGAATGATCCTGGGCGAGCACTCGCGGGAATCCGACCTGGAAGTGAATCCGATCAAGGAGAAGAAGCTGACCAACATCCGAGCGGCAGGGAAGGATGATGCGATGCTGCTGATCCCGCCACGGAAAATGAGCCTGGAGCAGGCGATCGCTTACGTCGAGGACGATGAGCTGGTCGAGGTGACTCCGGGCGCCATACGGCTGCGGAAGCGGTATCTCGATCCGCACGAACGCAAGCGCTTCGAACGCAAGATCGACGCTGACGCGGCGGCGTAATATCCCCGCACCGCAAATCGTGGGTCCTCGGCCTCCGCCTAGGATGACACGGGGGTAGGTGATGGGCTGGTGTCAGCAGTGCGGACAGGCCTCGCGCTCAGATCCGCCAGCCGAAATGCGGGAACGTCCAGCCGAGTTCCTTTAGAATCATTGCGTTCATTTCGGCGGTGAGCGTGTCGCTCCAGTCACCCGCGACGCCTTTGCGAAAGAACGAGCCTGACTGTTCGACCCCGGCGGGGCGTCCCCCCGTCATGCTGGCGAAACTCGTGCGTGTGACACACTCGGCCACCACCGCATCGCCATGCGGGACGCCCAGGAAGGCGAACAGCCGGCGCAGTTCGGATGCCGGTGAGCGCAGCAGCAACTCGTACGTGACGATCAGGCAATCGGCCGGATAGTGTTCGGCTAGTGAGAGCATCGTCCTGGCGCCGTCGTTCAGGGGTGCCAGCGCGCCGCGGATGAAATTCATCTTTGCGACTACTTCGTTTTCGCCTGCGGTGTCCTGGTGAAAAAAGTGCCAGGCGGAGGTCAGCACGTCACGCGGGTCGCGGGTGATGCAGATCAGTTTCGCCCCCGGAAACATCGACTTCAGGCGGGGGAAGAAGAAGACGTTCTCGGGCGTCTTCTCGCCGATCGCATGGCAGGTCCTGCCCTGGGTTTGCTGACGCAGGGCCAGCAGGATCGCGGTGGCGGTCAGGAACTCCGCGTCGTCCGCTGGCGGGAGGGGATAGCCCCCCGCATGGGCAAAGACTCGCCGGTTCTTGGCGTCGAGCCTGGAGGTCCGCTCGGCCATCAGGCGTTCCATGGGAACGGCGAGCGCCTGAAGGAACAGCCCCTCGCCTCGGCATGAAATTTCGGGATGGCAGTCGAGCATCTGCTGCAGCCATGTGGTGCCGGAGCGTGGCGCACCGCCGACGAAGAACAATTGCCGCCGCGCCAGGTCGGCGAGCTCGGTTAAGCATTCGGAGCAGCTTCTCACCGGCCCTCCGCTACCCGCTTCCCGCGTCGGTTGCCCGCGCGCCGTCAAGAAACAGTGCCACCGCACCGGCCACCCATCGCTCACGGTCCGTGTGGCTGAGCGGTTTGGCGCCGCGGCCGGCGGCGTTGGTCGGAGCGCCGGTGATCAGGCTCAGCAGCAGCCGGGTCGCCAGCGCGGTGTCATCCAGCACCAGCCGCCGCAAGCGAACCTCCTCCTCGAGCATCTGGCCAACCGCCCAGGCGACACCGCGCGCCGCCTGCTCTTCGATCATCCGATTGAGTTCGGGGAAGCGGTCGGCTTCCGCCGTCACCACGCGGAACAGCCGCACGACATCCGGATCCAGAACGTATCCCAGCACCTTGAGAGCCATGTCATGCAGCCGTTCATCGACGCTGCGATCGGTCCCGATCGTTCTGAGATCCGGTCGGCGCGCATCGAGAACATTTTTCACAACGGCATGGAAAAGACCTGCCTTGTCAGTGAAGCGGACGTAGACGGTTCGCTTGGTGGCGCCGATCTGTCCGGCCACCTGTTCGATGGTTGTGGCGCCGTAACCTTGGGTCAGGAACAGCGTTTCCGCCGCTCCCAATATCTGTGCGCTGAGTTGCGCGGCGATTTCCCGAGGTGGACGGCCGGCGCGCTTGAGCGGCAACGGTATAAGTGTCGAAGTTTTGACGGAAGCTGTGCGTCCCATGGGTCCTTCTAACCGGGAGCAGAGCTTGACGCCATCCGCTAACCCGCAGTAGTGAGATAATTGAGACTTGCGGGTGTCATAAGGGGCGGGTGTCATAAGAAGGGCGCCGAGCGGGGCGATGCCTGTTGCGTTTGATTGACGGCGGACTGGCTTTCGGGAGGAAAGTTCATGGC
Source organism: uncultured Alphaproteobacteria bacterium (assembly GCA_963758415.1). GTDB lineage: Bacteria > Pseudomonadota > Alphaproteobacteria > Acetobacterales > Acetobacteraceae > Rhodopila. The sequence continues at coordinate 172,757 of CAVWVL010000008.1, forward strand.
GGAACACACATTGCGCGGCAAAGTCGCCGTGGTCGGCATTGGCGAGACGACGTATTACAAGCACAGCCAGTCGCCGGACCCGGAGTTCATTCTGGCGCTGAAAGCAATCCTCGCAGCGTGCGACGATGCCGGGATCAACCCACAGGAGATCGACAGCTTCGCCTCCTACGCCGGCGACCGTAACGATCCATCCCGGCTGTCTGCGGCGCTCGGCTGCAAGGAACTGCGGCTCTCGAACATGCAGTGGGGCGGCGGCGGTGGCGGCGGGGCGGCGGCAATCGGCAACGCGGCGGCGGCAATCATTACGGGTCAGGCGGAAATCGCCGTGGTCTACCGGGCGCTCGCGCAGGGGCAGTTCCAGCGCTACGGCCAGGCGCAGGCCGGCGGCACCGTCGCCGGCGACAACGCGCTGATCAACCCGTACGGCATATTCGTTCCGGCCCAGCGCTTCGCTCTCAAGATCATGCGCTACATGCATGAACACGGGATCAGGCAAGAGGCGTTGCGGGCGCTGGCGCTGGCCTCCTATCACCACGCACAGTCGAACCCGCGGGCGGTGATGTATGGCCGGCCGCTGACCGAGGAAGCGTATGACGCATCGCGCTGGATCAGCGAACCGTATCATCTGTTCGACTGCTGCCAGGAGAACGACGGCGCGGCCGCGGTGGTGCTGGTCTCGGCGGAACGCGCCAAGGACTTCAAGAACAAGCCGGCCTATGTGCTGGCCGTCGCGCAGGGCTCGGATCATCGCAACGCGGCGCGCGCCTTCAATGCGCCCGATTTCCACTCCGCCAGCTTTGGCCCGGTGGCGCCGCATCTGTGGGAGATGGCGAAGCTCGGCCCCAAGGACGTGGACGTGCTGCAAAGTTATGAGAACTTTACTGGTGGCGTATTGATGAGCCTGACCGAGCACGGCTTCGTGCATCCTGACGAATGCAACGAGTTCCTCAAGCTTGAGAATCTGTTGGCGCCGTCGGGAAAGTTGCCGCTCAACACCAGCGGCGGCAACTTGGCGGAATGTTACATGCACGGACTGGAGCTGCAGATCGAGGCGGTGCGGCAGTTGCGTGGCACGTCGACGGCGCAGGTGCCGAACGCCAGGGTGGCGGGGGTGATCGCCGGCCCCATGGTGACACCTGTATCGACGATGGTATTTGGTTCCGAGGAGGCCCTGTGATGTCATATCTGCCAAAAGGGCTGCCGGAGCCCGTCACCGAAACTGACAAGCTGGATCAGCCGTACTGGCAGGGAACCCGTGCCGGCAAGCTGATGGTGCAGCGCTGTGGCGCCTGCCAGACCTGGCAATGGGGCCCGGAATGGTTGTGCCACAAGTGCTTGTCGTGGGATATGAAATGGGTTGAGGTCGAGGGAAAAGGCAAGATCTGGACCTGGACCCGGTGCTGGCATCCGGTGCATTCGGCGCTGAAGGGCTTCGGCCCCTACATCGCCGTCCTGGTCGAACTGCCCCATGCCGGCAACATCCGCATGCTCGGCAATCTCCTCGGCGATCCGCATCAAACGGTAACGATCGGGGCGCCGGTGGCGGCGGTGTTCGAGCCGCATGACGACGCCAAGACGCCATACACGCTGGTGCATTGGAAACCGGCGTAGCGCCAGCGAAGTCTCGATGCCAGGGATTCAGGTCAGATTACAAAAGGAGGGATTGCCGTGAACGAAGTGCCGATCAATGCGCCCAATCTGTGGCGGCTGGAAACCCCTGGCCACTCGGGCTGGGGACAAACCGCGCGCGTGGGCGACGCTCATAAATACTTCATGGTCTCGACCGACAGCCACGCCAACGAGCCGCCCGATCTGTGGGAGAAACGGATCGACGCGAAATACCGGGAGCGGGTGCCGCGGATCATTACCGATGATCAGGGGGTGCAATGGCGCTACTGCGAGGGCTATCGGCCCGACCGGGTGCGAGTGATGAGTTTCGAGGGCGAGGACTGGGTGCGTTCGAGAGCGGGCGCCGATGTTGCGGACCGCATCCGCGACAATCGCGCCGATGGGGTCGACGTCGAGATCATATTCCCGAACAAGGGCCTCGCGATGTGGGCGACGCCGGACCCGGTGTTCGCCAACGCGCAGTGCCGGGTGTGGAACGACTGGGCGTGGGAACAGTTCGGTCCGCATCCCGATGCCATGCTGCCAGTCGCCTCGATTGCCACCGGCGATCTTCCCGGCGCACTGGCGGAGATCGAGCGTGTCGCCAAGCTGGGATTCCGCGCGTTGTCGCTGCCGTGCAAGCCGATCTGGGGTGGCCACGACGTCGACCACGTCAACTACAACCTGCCGCATTTCGATCCGATGTGGCGGCTGATTGAAGAAACGGATCTGCCGATCACGTTCCATGTTTCGACCGGCCGCGATCCTCGGGCGGCTCGCGGCAATGGCGGGGCGGTGATCAACTACGTCACGCACTCGCTGGCGCCGACAATCGAGCCGGTGGCCAATCTTTGCGCGTCGGGTGTGCTGGAACGTTTCAAGGGCTTGCGCTTCGCGACGGTCGAGGCGGGCATCGGCTGGGTGGCGTGGCTGCTGACGGCGATGGACGAGGCCTACCGCAAGCACCACATGTGGGTGCGGCCGAAACTGCAAGGCCTGCCGAGCGAGTATTTCAAGGCGCATGGGCTGGCGACGTTCCAGGAGGATCCGGTTGGTCTCTATCTGGCGGAGCCTTTCGGCCTGATCGACAACTTTGCCTGGGCGAACGACTATCCGCACCACGAGGGGACGTGGCCGCATTCGGCGGAGGCGATTGAGCGCACGATGCCGAAGCTTACGGACGCGCAACGTGCCAAGATCCTGGGGCTCAACGCGGCTCGGTTCTTTAGGCTAGAGGTTCCCCCGGGTCAGCGGCTGGCGGCCTGAGGGACAGATCGACCCGGGCTGAGCGGCCTGCGCGGTCAGAAACGCGGGTACGCCGAAACGAGCGCCGCGAGGGGAACAGAGGACTGTGACCGCAACGTCACTGACCTCTGTTTCCTCGCGGCACTCGCCAAGTCGTTTCTTGACAACTCCGGATGGTGTCCCGGACCGAGCCCTGTCGCACTCGAAACTAATCAGGCCTCGGTCCGAGCTTCGGTATCAGCCTTGCGCGGCTAGACTGGAGTGGCGGACCACGCGGCGATAGCTGGCCCGGAGCCGGTATGATAGAACATCGTGCTCATCAATCCCGCATGGTCGATGTCCATCGAGGCCGAGAACTGACCGTTCGATTGAACGTTTGCACGCACCCAATCGGTGGCGCCGAGCGCGGGCGTGCCGCTTGTGTGCCAGTCCAGGAAGACGGCCTGCGACGGGTCGGTTTCCATGCCGGTGATGGTCTGTACGGCCGCGTGTAGAGTGGCCGGACGATTGACCGTGACGACGTCGGAAGCCGGCGGCGGGGGTGCCGAGCCACTGCCCGGGGCCATGAAGCTAAAGCTCTGGGGACCGTTGACAACCTCGCTGAGCGTCGCTCCCGAGACCACGCTGTTGTCGATGGTGGCGCCGGTCACATACAGGTTGCGGTCTGTGCTGGGCGTGCCGGCAGAGAGGTTGTTGAGGTAGTTGACCGTCGCTGTGTGCTTGCCGGCGGCGAATGTGCCCTTCACGTCGAAGAGCTGCGTCTGACCCGCTGCGTGCGACGCAAGGGCGGTCTGGACGCCACCGATCTGCTTGCCGTCTACTGACACGGTGAACTGAGCGTTGCCCTGGTAAGCATCCTCGGAGACCTTCAGCGCCAGTGTGTCTGACCCGCTGCCGATGATGACGGTCGCGGGTTGGCCAACGACAGGGGGTACTACCACAGGGGGAGGAGTGACGACCGTTCCGCCGCCATCCAGGGCGGTGTATCCGGCCGGCAGGCCCTCGGCGAAAGCATGGGTGCCGCCGTTGATCGTGGCCACGGGCCCAGATTTGTACCAAGAGTCGACAAACGGATAGATCGTTTTACTGCCAAGCCCACTGATATCGAACGCGCCGCCTTGAGATCTGCCGTTCAGCGTGAACTGGACCTTTTCGTTGATCCGGTCGACCATGACGCCGATAACGCTGCCGTTGTACCATTGGTTGGGCGCGGCGAGTGCACCGGGGTGGGTCGTGCGGTAGGTAGCGTTGCCCTGGGGATCATAGATGACGTTGCCGCTGTTGGTAATCGTCAGGTTGTAGGCGAAACCAAGGAATGTGGCGTTCGAGACGTGCATTCCTTCAGCGGTGATGTTCTTGTTGCTGGGATCGAAGCCGTGCACGCCAAAACCGACAGTGAAGGCCGTTTGCATCGCGGCGCCTGAGACCTTATACTCAAAGTAGGTCTTTGCATGGTCTGGAATGGCGTGATTGCCGTAGCCCACGAAGATGCTCTGCATCGTGTTGTTGTCTGGACTGGTCGCGGTCTGATTGCCGTTGGACAAACGCCAGCCGCCGGTGTTCGACGGATCAAAAGTGGTTTGGGTCATAATATTTCCATGAATAAAATAATGATTGCAATAGACAGAGTGCGAACACGGATATTGCCGTGGCGATTGCCGTATCAATAATTTTTAATGATGATGATGGTCTTAATAAATTCTTATTTATTTACTCTGCCACTCTGAAAAGCGTTTTGCCGTGATGGCGTGTCCGACCAAGCCGCGAGAGAAGTTTACGGTGCTTTTTCAGTCGAATCATAAGTCCAAACCTTGTTGGTTTGATGTTGAACAAGAATGCGGTCCGCGATTTTCACCAACTACATCCTTGCCATATAATCATAAGTAATTTTACTGTTGTTCGGATGTTCGGAGAGATGATGCCCTTGATGGCCAAATTTGGCTGCGGGGGTTGCTTTGTTTCGTCAGGATGAAATAACCTAGCAGATTGATCTTAATAAAAAGTTTTTCTACACTTGGAAAAGCCGATTTTCTAACGAGCTACTTCGAAACGGACTTCTGTCCGACGATGCCGCCAATCCGCGGCTTGGTTCCACCGAGTTCCTGAAACATCGTGATCTGGCTCAACCGCGATGTCTGGGGACGTTGTAGCGGATCAGGGTTAAGATATCGTTCCTCTCGAGCGGAAAAATGATTCCGGCAAAGGTCAATCCGTATTGGGTTGCCCGAATCGGGCTTGGCCATGTACGGGATCGGCATATTGATGCGTGAGGATCAATTGTCCGTATCTCTCACCGCGGTTGAATGGCAGCAGGGTGCGGGGTACCACAGGTCTGCAATCCGACTGAACAGGAAAGCGAGCTGACGGACGCGATCATCGCGAGCTCGGATGAGGCCGGTCCATCCTTGTGGTTGCGCTATGGGAGATAGAGCGGTCGCACGCTGGAGGCCTGCCGGACTATCGCCGTTGTGATCAAGATTGCCATGGTGCCGCCCCATGCCGCGATCTCGCCGAGGACTCGGGGTGCCCCCTGCTGCGGCATGATATGCCAAAGGCCAGCGTGGGAGATTACGTCCCGAAGGGTAACGTGACCTCTCCCTCGCCGAGCGGGTGGGCTGGACGCCGTAGCCTGAGTGCAGCGCCGAGCGGCGCCCCACCTCTGATCGTCAACGGCACCGAGTCGAAGTCTGGCATCCGCGGTAAATGGCTGGCGGAGAAGCACGGCCCAGGAGGGCCACCCTGCTCATGATGCCGCCATGATCCTGCTCTACGGGAGTTGCGCCGCCAACGGAGGATACAATAATTGATTTAGGTCGGATAATTGCGATAGGCGATTCCAGCGCGGAGAGCCACCTCAACCAGAACACTTGATTTATGTCACACCGCCCGGCGATATGGATGCCTCTGATAATGCCGCCACGATCTTTGTCGGGACGGCGCCGCCAAGAAGTGCGAGATTGGGACAAATCCGACAATTCGATACAACGACAGAGCGAGGCGCATAATGGGTCACTGGAGAGCCGTCAGGCAGTTGGCTGAGAAATTGACTGGAACACTGATTTACGCGAAACCACCCCATGGTCTGGATCCGTTCTTTGATATCAAAGCGAACCTGCCAAGGGTGCGGATTTCCACGGTCTTCGATGTCGGCGCTAACGTGGGTCAATCAGCCACAGAATTTGCAAAGCACTATCCGACTTCACAGATCTACTGCTTTGAACCCGTGCAGGAGACCTTTGGCCGCCTCCAAAGGGATGTTGGTGCCCGCCCCAACGTACACACCTTCAACTTTGGCCTTGGTGGGCGCTCGGCCCAGAGGAACATGATCCTCGAGGGCATGCATCAAATGTACCATCTTCAACCGGAAGATGGCGAGGTCGTTGTTGCCGACGACAATGTCCGCATCGAGCCGGTTTCCCTGCAAACTCTTGACGAGTTCTGCGAGCGGCAGGGCATCGCACATATCGATTTTCTGAAGATAGACACTGAGGGCAATGATCTAGACGTGCTTACGGGCGCTGACGATATGCTCCGACGTCAGGAAGTCGATATCGTTCAAGTGGAGGCGGGGATGAACCACCGAAACCGCCGCCATATCCGCTTTGAGCTGTTTATGGAATTTATGGAACAACGTGGCTTCTACCTGTTCGGCATCTACGAACAAAGGGTGGAGTGGCTCTCCGGAGCCCCCAATCTGCGACGAACCAATCCGATTTTCATCTCCGACCGGGTGGTAAGCAGCAATACCGCGATTTAGTATGGCCTCCACCCTCCCCGTCTCGCGATTTGCGTCCGCGGAGCGGACATATCGGGACAGGATCGGGACGGCTGCTTACTCAGGGAGGGAGTGATGTCGAATTGCGCGGTTGGCTTCGATGCGGATTCCGGAAGCGGCGTCCTGCGATTCGCCGCCTATCCGTGGGTCCAGGCTAGTCTCAAGGTCGCGGGAGCACTGATCGCGACCTTGGGCTGTGTGGGTCTGATCATTGCCCCCAGGTTCTTCCAGCCCGCCGAGGACGCGGCAATTCTATATCAGTATGCGGACAATCTCGCGCGAACCGGCGTCATCTCATACATTGAGAATGGACCGCGCGCCGAAGGTGGAACGGACTTTCTCTGGCTCACTTTGTTGGCTGCCGTGCATTATATTGGGTTCGGGATATTTGCCGCTACTGGCTGGTTCAACGCTGCCTCGGCTATTGGAATCGGGCTACTCTTGGTCGAGATAGGCGATTTTCGTCGCTCATTGCTGAATATCTCAATCGCCACCTTGGTCCCACTGGCCTCTGTCCCGGTATGGGCTGCGATCGCCGGCTTTTCCGTATTCCCGTTTGGCTTTCTGATTACTCTTTGCGTCTACGCATTTATCAGGCGGAAGGATACAGTATTGGCGGCAGCAATGCTGCTGCTCTGTCTTTTTCGGCCGGACGGCGTGATATTCGCCGTCCCGCTGGCCGCCATGCGGCTATTCGAAGGTCCGAAACGCGCCGCTCTCCTGGTCCGTTATATAAGTCTGTGTGCACTCCCCGGCATCATCTATTTTATCTGGCGATGGAACTATTTCGGCGAACTGCTTCCGCTGCCGTTTCTGGTGAAATCAGATACGGCGCGTGGCTTCGGACCTTTTACCGCTGGAGGGTTGCACGACATCCGGCTTCAACTGGCCTGGTGCGTCCCGCTCTTGATCGTTTTTCTGAGTGCTCGAATGGGCAGACGCCTGAACTTTCAACTGTTACTAGGCTTGATTATCATTCCTTCCGCATTCTATGCATCGATGAGACTCGATCAAAATTGGGCCGACCGCTTCTATTTCTACTTTGTTATTGCGACAGCTATTCTCGGGGCTTTGAACTGGCGCCGTGTGCAGCTTCCACGCTGGGCCTTGATGTCGATGATTCTGGCCACATATGCGCTTTTTATGGCGCAACCCTGGATGGCTTTTGCGATGGAGCGGGTCAAGGACCGCGATAATAACTTCGCGGCGGTCGCCCGGGAACTGCGTAGCGACGGACTTCGCGGCACGCTGGCCGTTACCGAGGCTGGCCGCATCGCTTACTATTCCCGCTGGCCGGCGTACGATCTCTGGGGTCTGAACACGCCCCGATTCGCTCACCATTTGATGCAACCGCAGGAGTTGACCGCGCTTAATGCGGACCTGATCGAGGTCTATTTCCCCCAAAACGGTGGCATTTGCCGCCCGAATCCAGCCTGGAGGACGCCATATCAACAACGCACCTGGGATCATCTCGCGGCAAACGTTGTCGTTGCTCTATCGAGCGCGCCCTATCACCTGTGGATGCTTCCCCACTTGGGACCTTACGGCAGCGCAGACGACGGAACTCCGAAATATTTGAACCCAAAGGAGGGGAAGTATCTCTGTATCTTCGTCAGGGATGCTTATGAGGATAGGAATAGGCTGGTTGAGATTTTGCAGCGGCACGGGGCGATGACACCTGACGAATATTCACAGCAGTTGGGCTCAGCCCACAGTACCTTCGAATGACAAGCAGTGTCAGCGTGCGAAAGTGCGGGCACCGGGCGATACGAGCATGGTGGGACTTCCCGCAGCGGGCGCGCCGAGTTGGAGGTTATCCGATTCGCGCATCGTCTCCGGCCTCCAACGAGTGACCTGCGGCACCGAATCAGGGCGCGAAGTGATCAGGAGACCCAGCCATCCCCCGGGTGGCGTGCCAGGTGCGTGATCTTTTCATTGCATTATGTGGTCCGGGAGGGCAGATGAAGGTATGGGATTTTTCCGTCGGTTGATCGGAGGCAAGGCCCCCGAGCGTCCCCATGGCGTGAGCAGGCAGGGGGCGAGGCCGCAGGTCACGACGCCGCGATCAGGTGCCGTTTCGATGCCGGGCCCCGGCGACAGTCAGCACCCCACCCTGAGCGAGGTGTTCACGCCGACGCGTCCGCAGCGCAGCGCCCGCCGAATAACCGGACGACACAACGAGCTGTCCCGGATCTTCCGGGCGCTGGCCCTGGACCGATCCCATGTCGTGCTCTACGGCGAACGCGGCCGCGGCAAGACCTCGATCGTCAACCTCGTGGCCAGCTCCGCCCGTTCGGCCGGATACATGGTGGCCCGCTACGCCTGCTCGACCGAGACCACCTTCGACGAAATCGTGCGCGGCCTGGCACGCGACTTGCCGCCATCGTTGTTGGCCGTCCCGTTGCAGCCCGGCGGCCATCTCCAGGGCTGCGAGGCCGCCCTGCCGGCGGAACGCATCCAGCCGCGCGACATCGTCGGATTGCCGGGGCGCCTTGCCGGGCGGCACCTCGTCCTGGTCATCGACGAGTTCGACCGGGTGGAGGACACCGATACCCGCACGCGGTTCGCGGATACCATCAAGCAGGTGTCCGACCGCGGCACGGCGCTGAGCTTCGTGATCGTCGGTGTCTCCGACAGCCTGGAGGAACTGCTGGGCCGTCACCCCTCGATCCAGCGCAATATCCTTGGCCTGCCGCTGCCGTTGCTGACGGACGAGCAGATCGAGGAGGTGCTGCAGCGTGGCGGCCGGGAAGCAGGGATCAACTTCCCGCCTGAAATCAAACAATCAATCGTCGCCGTCTCGCGCGGCGTCCCCTATATCGCCCAGTTGCTCGGCCTGCATGCCGGGATCGAGGCGTTGGCGCGGCGGAGCGCCGATGTGGACCTGGGCGATTTCGAGGCGGCCTGCGCCCGCGCCCTGGATGAAATGGACCCGCGCGTCGCGGCGCTATACCGCCGCCTCGTGGGTCGCTATGCCGAGGCTAACATGGGGCATGCCTTGCTGGCGGTGGCCTCCTCCGGGGAGCAGGATCGCTTCGGCCGGTTCATGGCGATGCCGGCCAAGGGCGGCTGGCTGGTGGCCGGGCGACATCTGACGGCGGAGCAATGGACGCTGATGCTCGAGATGGCGGCGGTGCGCGAATGCCCCAGCGCGGGATATGGCGTGTTCGCATTCGCGGACGCCATGCTGCAACACTACGTACTGCTGGAGGCTGCTGTCGCCGCCGCGCCGAGACAGGCTGTGACGCCGGGCTCTCGCCGCGGATCGGTCGAGGCCTGGAGCGCGGACCCTCAACTGGTCCGGGGGACCGGGACGCACGGTTAGGGCCCGCGGAGAAGTAACCGCATCGGTTGGTGTGACGCACCGCCCCCATCCGTGGTGACTCACCTGCAGTGGTTATTCCCCGGCAGAGGATGGCGCTGGGTGGGGGCGCTCGGGACAAAAGCGACATAAAACGGAAAATCAAATCCGCTATTAGGATTGGATTAACGAATTTCGCCTTATACGACGGCCCTGACGCGTAGGAGCCGGCCGCATCCCACAGCCTCATCATTTCGTAATAACAGCGACAATCCGGATATCACCTAAGGACACCAGACCGCTGCCAGCCGCGGCGGCCGGTCCTGATCCCATATTTCGACTTAAACCCGAATCGGGCTGTTATCATGGACATTCCTGAAAGCCTTTCTCGCACGCTTGGCCTCGAACGCGTGTCACATAACGGGATCGACCTGCCCGCACCCGCCGCGGGCATCATCGAGAACCGAACCTTCGACGAGCTGTCCGTGGGCGACACCGCGCAGATCGTCCGGACCTTCACCCAGGACGATGTCGAACTGTTCGCCAAGGTCTCGGGCGACATGAACCCCACGCATCTCGATCATGGTTACGCCGAGGGGACGAGTTACCACGGCGTCGTCGCCCACGGCATGCTCGGCGGATCACTGTTCTCCACGGTGCTCGGGACGCTGCTGCCGGGCGCCGGCACGACCTACCTCCGCCAGGACCTGCGCTTCCATCGTGTGGTCAAGCCGGGCGATACGTTGACCGCGCGCGTGGTGGTTCGCGAGACCCATGCCGACGACAGACGAGTCCTCCTGGACTGCGCGTGCACCGACCAGGACGGCGCCGAGGTCATCACCGGCGTGGCCGAGGTCATCGCCCCGAGCGAGAAGATACACCGCGAGCGCATGGCGACGCCTGAGGTGTCAGTCATCCGTCACGCGGCGTACGCGAACCTGCTGCACCGCGCCAGCGGGTTACCGCCGCTGCCGACCGCCGTCGTTCATCCGTGCGATCGCGACAGCCTTCGGGGCGCTTTGGAGGCCGCGATGGCCGGCTTCATCGATCCCGTCCTGGTGGGACCGGAGGCAAAAATCCGCGCCGCCGCGGCCGAGGCTGGCCTCGATCTGCTGGCTATCCCGATCGTCAACGTCCCACATTCGCATGCCGCCGCCGAGGCAGCGGTCGCTCTGGTCCGCGACGGCAAAGCCAAGGCGCTGATGAAAGGCAGTCTGCACACCGATGAACTGATGCACGAGGTGATGCGGAAGGAGAATCGGCTGCGCACCGAGCGGCGCATCAGCCACGCCTACGTCATGCTGCTGGGGTCGTCGGCCCGGCCGCTGATCCTGTCGGACTGCGCCGTCAATATCGCGCCTGAACTCGAGGACAAGGTCGATATCGTGCGGAACGCGATCATCCTGGCGATCGCCCTGGGGATTGCGTTGCCAAAAGTCGCGGTGCTGTGCGCGGTCGAAACCGTGTCGGCGCGGATGCAATCCACGCTCGACGCCGCGGCGCTCTGCAAAATGGCCGAGCGGGGGCAGATCAAGGGGGGTGTGCTCGACGGCCCGTTGGCGTTCGACAACGCGATCAGCGCGGAGGCGGCCCGGAAGAAGGGTATCGTGTCGTTGGTCGCCGGTGATCCGGACATCCTGATCGTGCCGAACCTGGAAGCCGGCAATATGCTGGCCAAGCAGATGACGTTCTCGGGCGGGGCCGACGCCGCGGGGATCGTTCTCGGCGCGGCGGTGCCGATCATCCTGACCAGCCGAGCGGATAGCGTCCGGACGCGGTTGGCGTCGTGCGCCGTCGCCGTGCTTGCGGCCAGCCACGCCGGCTCCATCGGTGCCTCCATGGGTGCGCTCTGACGTGGACGACATCGTGCTGGTGGTCAACGCTGGCTCCTCCAGCGTCAAATTCGCCGTCTGGCCGGCCGCGGAGACTGAAGGCCAGGCCATACTGCGAGGTCAGCTCTCGGGTATCGGTCACGCGCCGCACTTCGAGGCCCACGGTGCGGCCGGTGACGTCCTGGCCGAGAGCACCTGGGAACAGACTGACGGCACTCAGGCCGAGCTGCTGCGTCGCCTGACCGACTGGATCGACGGCCAAACCGCCGGCGCCAGGCTGGTCGCGGCCGGCCACCGGGTCCTGCACGGTGGCACCCGGTTCGCCGCGCCTGTGGTAATCAACGACGCCGTGATGCGCGACCTTGCGGCGCTGGTCCCGCTCGCCCTGCTGCACCAGCCGCACAATCTGGCGCCGATCCGATCGCTGGCTGCCTCACATCCGCAACTGCCTCAGGTCGCCTGCTTCGATACCGGATTTCACAGCGGGCACGCCGACGTGGCCAGCCGGTTCGCGCTGCCCCGCGCCCTGCATGACAGCGGCATCCGGCGCTACGGGTTCCACGGACTGTCCTACGAATATGTCGCCCGGGCACTGGCCCGTTGCGCACCGGAACTGGCCTCCGGGCGAGTCGTGGTCGCGCACCTCGGCAGCGGCGCGAGCCTCTGCGCCATGCGCAACGGCCGGAGCGTCGACACCACCATGAGCTTCACCGCGCTCGATGGCGTGCCGATGGGCACCCGCGGCGGCAGCATCGACCCTGGCGCGTTGCTGTTTCTGATGTCGCAGGGCATGAGCCACGACGCGCTCCAGCACCTGCTGTATCACCAATCCGGCCTGCTGGGCGTTTCGGGCGGGATCAGCAACGACATGCGCGACCTGCTGGCGTCGGACCGGATTGAGGCCGCCCAGGCCGTCGACCTGTTCGTCTACCGCGTCGTGAGCGAAATGGCGGCGATGGCGGCCTGCGTTGGCGGCCTCGACGGGCTGGTCTTCACCGGCGGCATCGGCGAGCGCTCGGCCGTCATTCGCGAGCGGATATGCCACGGCTGCGCCTGGCTCGGCATCGATTTAAGCGCGGCCGCCAACCTGCGCGGCGAGGGCTGCATCACGACGGCGGCGAGCCCTGTCGCCGCGTGGGTGATACCGACCAATGAGGAACAAATGATTGCGCTTCACACCGTCGAGACGCTGCAAAAGCGGCTGGGGGCGGTCGGCGGCGGTGAGACATCCCCGAATGCTGCGCGAGCCGACGACCTCTCTCGCGCGGCGAGTTTCAATCCTGCGTGAGGCACTGGGGAAGTTCCGGCCGGGGTTTTCCGAGGATGAAGTGAATGGCGAGGGTGTCGCGCTGCGGCGCGGGGGGCCGGCATGCCGCATCGGTGGGACCGTTTCTGTATAGCATTGGCAAGTGACCCGGAGTTTCCGGCCGGGCGGTGCCAGTTGAGCTTTCTGAGATGCCGGCGTTGCATCGCATTGTAGCCGCGGCCTAGGGTCAGAACGCCTCCGGGAATCCTGACCATGGCGTGCTGTTTCATCCGCTGGGCGTTACTACCTCTGATGCTGTCGGTGGCCGCGCAGGCACGCACCCTGGAGGTCGGTGAAACCAAGGATTTGAAACTGCCTTCCGCCGCCGCCGCGGTGGCAAAAGACGCCGACCATGTAACGATCGATCCCGGTGAGTATTTCGACTGCGCCGTGTGGAAGGGCAACAGGCTGGTCGTGGAGGGCGTTGGCGATGCGGCCAAGGTGGTCATCACCGACAAGGCCTGCCAGGGCAAGGCCCTGTTCGTTACGGTGGGCGAGGGCATCACGATACGCAACCTGACGTTGACCCGCGCCCGGGTGCCCGACGGCAACGGTGCCGGCATCCGGGCCGAGGGGAAGGACCTCACGGTCGAGCGCGTTCGTTTCATCAACAATCAAAACGGCATTCTGTCCGGGGCTTCCGGCGGCTCGATAATCGTCCGGAACAGCGAATTCGACCGCAACGGCGGCTGCGACACCAACTGCGCGCACGGTTTGTATGTCGGCGGTCTCGATTTGCTGCGGGTCGAAGGGTCCCGGTTCGTCGGCACCAAGCAGGGCCACCACATCAAGTCGCGCGCTCGTCGCACTGAAGTGGTCGGCTCCACCATACAGGACGGTCCGGACGGAACCGCAAGCTACGAGATCGAAATCCCGAACGGCGGGTCAGTGGTGGTGCGGGACAACACAATCGAAAAGGGGCCGAAGACGGAGAACCACTCGGGCGTCATCGTCATCGGCGCCGAGGGCGTGACCCAACCATCCGGCGAAATCACGATCGAGAATAACACATTTCGCAACGACGGGCCCTGGCAGACGGTGTTCGTGAATAATCAGACCGCTACAGAAGCGATGTTGCGCGGCAACCGGTTTTCCGGGGAGGTGAAGGCGTTGCGGGGCGACGGGCAGGTGGTCGCCGGCCGTTGACCCTGTCGCTGGCGCCGGCCGTGCTGGCGTTGTGCAGTCTGATTTTGCTCGCGGACCCGGTGGCCGCCCGAACCTTGCTGGTCGGACCCGGCCGGCCTTTCGCCAGCCCATCAGCGGCTGCGCGGGCGGTTCAGGATGGCGATACTGTCTCGATAGAACCGGGCGAGTACTATGATTGCGCCGTCTGGACCGGCAATCGGCTCACCATTGCCGCAACTGGTCCTGGTGTCGTGATCACGGATACCACCTGTCAGGGCAAAGCCTTGTTCGTCGTGACGGGCCGGGACACCACGATCCGCGATTTGACACTGGCGCGCGCTCGGGTGCCTGACGGCAATGGTGCCGGCATCCGGCTGGAAGGAAAGGACCTGTCGCTGCGGCGGGTGCGTTTCGCGAACGACCAGGTAAGCGTGCTCGTGGGCAGTGCTGATGCCGGCGTGATCCACATTTCAGACTGCCGCTTCGAGGGCGGCGGCGTCGGAGGGGAGCGGCCGACATACGCCGTGCTGGGTGGCGCGACGAGCCGGCTGCTGCGGATTGATGGCTCGATTTTCACAGGCGTCGCGGGGGGCCAGGTCGTTACGTCAGCCGAGCGGACTGAGCTGGTGGGGAATGAGATCGGGACGGGAACGGGTAGCGGCCCCGGGGTGGCGGTGGTGAGCACCAACGGCCACCTGATCATGGAGGACAATGTGTTGTCGCTCGGGCCAAACCAGCCCCGTCTGGCCGCGGCGGTGCTGGTGCTGGGAGGGGATGCGCCGGAATTACGACGGAACCGGCTGGTCAATACGACGGGCAAGCCGGCGGCGCTGCTGCTCGACTGGGCCGGCAGGGCCCCCGTGCTGCAAGGGAATGACGTGTCGCCGGGTGATGCGGTGCTGTCTACCAGCGGGCTGTGGCGGCATCGCGTGTCCAGTCTTTACCATGACGCGAAGGATGGCGTCCGGGGGGTGGCTGACCAGGCGAAGCGTGGCCTGCGGGCGCTCATGTCGGGGCGATGACGGCGGGCCACGGGTCCGTGGGGCATGTTTCGATGCTTGGCCCGATCATCCATAATTTCTCTGTATAAACAAAGACGTGGGTAACCGTGCCAAGCACGGTCATGACACGGGTGCCGTGGGCGACCCTGCCGAGCTTGTCCCGCGGAGGCGGGGCATGGTCACCAGCGGTGCTTGCGGCGATTCCAGGCGTATAGGAGGTCGGCGAAACGGTCGTAGACGAACCGCGTCAGCGGCAACGAGACAGGGTTGCCTGCAAGGGCGGCCAGCCAGCGCTCGCCGGGTGTCCGCCGCCAGACGGCGATTGCGACATCGGCGCCGACAAGCATATGGCCGGCTTCGTCGGTTGCGTGCAGCCGTCGACGGATGTCCTCCAGCGAGGCCCCGCACGACGACAGCGCGTCCGGTTCGGCATTGATGTCGCGAAACGTGATCGTTCCGCTTTGCACGGCGGCGCGCAGCTTGGTCCGCTGCCATGCAATGCCGGCGTCGCAGACTGGGCAGCGTGTGTTGTACCAGACGACAAGTGGCGCCCCTGCCATGCTAGCTGACGCCGGGAGACAGACAGTCCCATAACGTCGGTGCGTCCGAATAGAGGCCCCGCCAGCGCCCGGTCCCGCCCCCCGGCGGTGGCCAGCCCTGACGCACTTCCACGGCTAGGGGTGCGCTCTTGATGTGAAATACAAGGCTCAGTGATGCGGCCTCCGCCTGGTCGCGATAGGGTCGATAAAGGCCCAGAAACAGGTCACCGACCGCATAGCGGCGCCGATAGGTAAACCAGCGCTGCACCAGATGGTGCTGCCGATCGTGCAGCATGTGGCAGCGCTGACAGAGGCTCCGGAGATTGCGCAACCGATTGTTCGCTGGGTCGTGGTCTAGATGCGCGGCGGCGAGCATCACACGCGTCGTCCTCAGCATCGTCGCCTCGAGCAGGTTGGGCCACGCCGCTGGCCGGCCCCGACCATTGCGCCACGTGGCATGTTCTGGATCAAACCAGCGCCCATCGGGGAGGCAACGCAATGTCGCGCCATGCGGCCGACGACAGGTCTGGCATCGGCCACCAGCACGTTCGAAGCGCACTTTGCGGCTAAGGTCGGACCAGTGCTTCGGGTAAAAGCCTCTAAGCTCGGGGCGAATTGGCATGGCGCACGTTTAGAGTCTCCACATACTCACGTACACTATTTCAATCGATTCTCTCCAGTGCAAGAACGTCGAACGGCCTCAGGTTCCAGCGGTCGCGACCTGCAGCGCCACCCATTTCGGCCCCGGCACTTTGCGGACTTTCGGCAGAACCAACATCAGGACATATTTTCGCTTGCCGGTGCGCGCCGCGTCCACGCCGGACTGCACTTCGGCGGGCGTGGCGACCGGCAGGTCCTGGACACGCAGGATGACGTCGCCACTGGCCATGCCGCGCCGTGCCGAATCCGAATTGGCGGCAACCCCGGTGACCAGCACCCCGCCCACGTCCTTCTCCAGTTTCGCCTGCGCTCTATCGTCGGCGCCGAGCGGGGATAGGGAAAGACCGAGGTCTGGAGGGATGATGATTTTTGGCCGCTGCACCTCGGTTGGCGCGTCGCGCGCCTCCCACTGGTTGCGCGGCCAGGCATCGACCGGAACCAGCACACTGCGTTCCTCGCCGTCGCGTCGCACCAGCAGCGTGATCGTCTCGCCCACCGGCGTGTGCGCGATGCTTCGCAGCAAGGCGCGTTCGTCGCTCGGCGTGCTGCCGTTGTAACGCGTGATGATGTCGCCAATGGCGAGGCCGGCCTTCATTGCCGGCCCGTCTGGCAGCACCCACGAGATGATGGAACCCTCGGGTCGCATCATGCCTCGGGCGTTGGCGATCTCCGGCGTCACCTGCTGGACCTTGACGCCGATCCATCCGGGGCGGACCCAGCCATAGGTGCGCAATTGGTCGACCACGAACTCGGCTACGGCCGACGGGATGGCGAACCCGAGGCCGACCGAGCCTGCTGTCGGTGAGATGATGGTCGAATTCACGCCAACCACCCTGCCCTGCATGTCGAACAGCGGGCCACCGGAATTGCCGTGATTGATCGGGGCATCGGTCTGGATGAAGTCATCGTAAGGCGAGTTCTTGAATGTCACGGTTGAGTCCGCTGACGATACCCGCCGAGACCGAGAGGCCGATGCCGAATGGATTGCCGGCGGCGAAAACCTGATCACCGACCTGCAACGCCTCGCTGTTGCCCCAGCGCGCGGTGGCTAGCGGGTGGTCCATCTCCACCTTGACCAGGGCAAGATCGGCGAGGCGTGACGCGCTGATGGTCTTCCCGGACACACGAATGCCGTCCGAGAACATCACGGTCAACTCGAACGCATTCTCGACGACATGATAGTTGGTGACGATGAGGCCGGACGGATCAATGACAAATCCCGAACCGACGTAGGTCTTGACGCTCGGACTGACGTCGGTCTGGGGCATGTTGGCGCTGACGGTGGCCGGATCGGGTATGGTGAACTCCTCCTTGGTGACGGAGATGTTGACCACTGTTGGCAACAGGCCGCGGATGAGTTCGGCCTTGTTGGCGCCCCAATCCTCGGCTAGCGCGGAAAACCCACTGGTGCAGGCCACCGCGATCAGCAGCACCGCCACGCACAAGCGTCTACGCAAAGGTATTCGGTATTCGTCCATGCCTATCATCCGCCGCACGCCTGTGGAGGTGGGAGCAGAGCGATTACTTTTCCACGTCCGTCTGGCTGTCCGGCATTATATGCAGGGTCGAACAATTGCAAAACGCGAAAAAACGCGGTCGCGTTACGCCCCGCGCTTCTCCGCGATCGGCTTTAGGGCGTCGACTTGCCGGTGTGCAACTTGAACCGCACCATGTCCGGCGCCTCTTTCCCGACATCCGTGAAGGCCTTTTGGAGCGCCCCCAGCGACGGACCAAAAATGCCGGAGCGGTTCTCGCTGCACCACTCACGCGAGCCGATCGTCGTGTCCAGGCTGCCCTGGAAGCGCGGCATCACCCAGCGCGCGAACAATTCGTAGCTGCGCAGGGTCTGCTCCCGGTTGGCCCATTCATGCGCGCGGAACAGCACGGCCCCTGCCCCGCCGGCGGTGAAGCCTAGAAGCCGCTGGATCCCGGCTGCGATGGTGTCGGGCGAGCCCACCAGGGTCGAACCCGCCGCCAACCCCTCCGCCAGCGGGTTCTCGCTGCGCATAGGCGGCCGGCCGAGGGTGTCGCTGAAATAGCTCAGCGTCTCCACCCGCTCGCCCTTGCGGACTTCGGCCATCGCCAGTTCGTCGTCCTCGGCGCAGTGCATGTTGATCACCAGGCGCCAGTTATCGCGGCTCAGCTTCTTGCCATACTTGGCCGCCTCGGCCTCGCCCATCTTCCAATGGTCGGCCAGCTTGTCAGACCCTCCCGGCAGCCCGGCGCCCAGCGACAGCAGGCCGACGCCGTGCTTGCCAGCGGCCATCACCCCCGAGGGCGTGGTCACGCTCGCTACCGCGATGGGAAAGCCGCCCTTGGTGTAAGGCTTCAGGTGCAGCCGGGCGTCGCGGAGTTCGAACCAGTCGGTCTTGAGGGTGACCGGGTCCTTGCATTCCAGCAGCGCCATGATCGCGCCGAGGGATTCGTCCATCATCCGCCGCTGGTTTTCGGCCTGGATGCCCATCATGTAGGCGTCGGAGACCAGCGCTCCGGGTCCGCAGCCCAGCATCGCGCGCCCGCGCGTCATATGGTCGAGCTGCACGAAGCGCTGCGCCACCAGCAGCGGATGGTGATACGGCAGGCTCGTGACGCCGGAGCCCAGCATGATGTGCCTAGTCTTCTCCGCCGCCACACCGATGAAGATCTCCGGCGAGGCGATGATCTCCCAGCCGGCGGAGTGATGCTCGCCGATCCAGGCCTCGTCGTAGCCGAGGTGGTCGAGCCACTGGATCAGTTCCATGTCCCGGCCCAGCGCCAGGGTCGGATTGTCGCCCACACGGTGGAACGGCGCGAGGAAGATGCCGAACCGCAGACCCTCATGCGTTGCCATTACGAATGTCCTTCCAAATGTCGTCCGGCCGGGGCCGGTTGGGTGCGCCAACGGTGGCCGTGGCGGCCGGATTGGTCAAGCGGGCGCTGCACGCCCCGGTGGTATCGGGTTGCCCTGGCTTTCAGGTGAGCCTCCTCCTAGGCAAAAGCCGCGAAGACTTCCTCGAGAGCCTTGAGCTGATTGCCGGCGGCGGATGAGGGGACGATGATCAGGTCGCGGACGCCGGCGTCGCGCCAGGCCTCGACCCCTTCGCGCACCTTTGAGGCCGGCCCGAACAGGGTGTTGTCGGCCAACCATTTGTCGGAGAAGTATTTCGGCACATCGGCTTGCCTACCTTCGGCGATGGCGGCCTCGATCGCGGCCATTTCCTCGTGGTAGCCGGCTTCTTTCCAGTAGTTGCGATAATTCGGCAGCAGGCCGTAGTTGGTCAGGGTGCGGCGGTTCACTGCCTTGGCGGCCTCGACGTCGTCACTGATGCAGGTCGGGATCATGTTGCCGATGAAGAAGCCGGGATCGGTCCGTTTGGCGTCCGGCAGCGCCGCCAGCGACGCCGCCATGTGCGAGCGGGAGGCGTTGGCGAATACCACGCCCTCGGCAATCTCCCCGGCCAGCGCCACCATTTTCTTGCGGAGTGCGGCGATGATGATCGGCGGCAGGGTGCCGAGGCCCTCCTGTGCGCGGAAGCGTTCCACGAAGTTTCGGGTGTCTCCCAGCGGTTTGCCCGGTGTGACGCCCATGCGGACGTGCGACGGCCCGTGCGCGACGCCGATCCCGAGCCGGAAGCGGCCGCCCGAGACTTCGTGCATCACCGCGGCGCTTTGCGCGAAATCGCCGATGGTGCGCTGATAGATTGGCGCGATCGCGGTGCCGAAAGGGATGGTCTCGGTGTTCCAGGCCAGCGCCTCACAGAACGACATGTTGCCGAACATGCTGGGCGAGTAGATGCCCGCGAAGCCCCGGCGTTCGATGTCCCGGGCGATCTCGATGGTGCGGCGACGCCGTCCCGGAACGGCGACCAGACTAAGAGCGGGCAGGGTTTGCGGCATGGGTTGAGTTCCTGGAGGTTATCGCGATTGGTATGATCGAACCGGCCTATTGGGCTGAGTCAGCCATACCGCCTGCATGAGTGAGACAGATCGGTACGATCTCCGCATTCGGCCCATACGCTGCCCTCCGGTGGCGGACGGGTCAAACCCCTGCTAATGCCGCGCACCAATGAAAATCCTTTTCGTGACCTCGAACCGGTTGGGCGATGCGGTGCTATCGACCGGTTTGCTGGATCATCTGATCGCGCGATATCCCCATGCCAGCATCACGGTGGTCTGCGGTCCGGTCGCCGAGGGTGTGTTCGCCCGCATGCCGAACCGGGCTCGGACCATCATCCTGACAAAGCGAAGCTTCGGGCGGCACTGGCTGCCGCTGTGGGCCGCGACGGCGACGATGCTGTGGGACCTGGTGGTCGACATCCGGGGATCGGCTCTGTCCTGGCTGGTGCCGACGCGGCGACGGGCGGTGTTTCGCCGCGCTGATGGGGCGAAGATTGCACAGCTTGGCGCGGTTCTGGAACTGCGCCCTGCCCCATTGCCGGTTGCCTGGATCGCGGAGGCGGACCGAGCAAATGTCGCTAAACTACTGCCTTCGGGCAGACCAATCGTTGCGCTGGCCCCCACTGCGAACTGGCAGCCGAAGATTTGGCCGGCGGAGCGTTTCGCCGCCGTCTTCGACCTGCTGTCCGGTACAATCCTGCCGGGGGCGGTGCCGGTCGTGCTGGCCGGGCCGGGACCCGCCGAAGCCGAAATGGCTGCCGCCTTGCTTGCGCAACTGCCGGGGGCAGTCGATCTAGTCGGCCGGCTCGAGCTGCCGGAGGTGGCGGCCTGCCTGGAACGGTCGGCCCTGTTCGTTGGCAACGATTCCGGCCTGATGCACCTTGCGGCAGCGGCAGGGGCGCCGACCATCGGATTGTTTGGCCCGACCGATGCCGCGACGTACGCACCAGCGGGGCTCCGAGCCGTGGCGGTTGAAGGGACCGGCGGCCAAATGGCGGCGATCACGGTGCAACAGGTCGCCTCGGCGGCGCGGGCCCTGCTGCGTCAGCCGGTCACCGCCGCCGCACCCACATTGCGCTGTTCGGGATAAGACCAATGACTCATCGCGCCAGAACGAGCGTGTTCAGTTCATCCTTTACGTAATAGAAGCCATCGCCGGAGGGCGTCATGGCGATACCAAACAGGTCGCCACTGCCGGGCGGCGACTGAGCGCGGTTGGCGTCGATCCACAGCGCGTGCAACTGCTTGCCGCTTGAGGGGTCGATCTCCACGACCTGTCCGTTCAGTCCATTGATCACCAGCAGGTTGCCATTCGGCGCGGTCGTCATCGCCAGCGGCCGGCGCAGCATCCCGTCAGCCGTCACGTCCTGGCCGGTCCCGGCGCTGTCCTTGCGCGTCGCGGCATTCGGGATCAAGGCGATGCGGTTGTGAATGGCGTCGGAAACATACAGTGCGCCATTGGCCCCAAGCGCCAGACCTGTTGGTCCGATGATGAACACGTCCTTGTCCGCCTGCTGGCCGAAGCCGTTGCCGACCACCGTCTCGTCCACCACCGTTGGCGGCTTGCCGGGTGTGATCGCCAGATTGATGCGTACGACGTTCGCCTTGTTCACAACGTCCTGGCCGGGCGGCCCGACATCGAAACCAGTATTGCTGACAAACACAGTGGCGGTGGTGCCGTTGTCGATCACCGCCATATTGCCCCAGGGCCCGTTGATGTTCGGACCGGTGATCGTCGTCGCGATATTGCCGCTTGAATCGAGCACGAGCAGACAACCCGTCCCCTTCGTTGCCGTGGTGCCGTCCTTGCTTGGCAGACTGCCGACGATTACCCAACCCGATTTCAGCATCGTCATGGCCGTGGTCAGCCCGATTCCGCCCGGACATTGCGGCAAGTGGCGCGGGATGCTGGCGAACGTGTCCATCTTGCCTGTGGCGGGCGTGAACCGGACGATGGTGCTGCCCAGCCCCTGCAGATTGTTGCGGTCGTTGAAGTTGGTGACCAGCACGTCGTCCTTCATGATGCTGCCGGCCGAGACCGGAGCGACGACAATCGCATAAGGGTTCTGGTCGCCGTTATCCGGCACTGTCGAGGTCAGGGTGGAAAAGTGGTGGATGCCCTTCAGGTAGCCGTCAGGCGTCGCACCGGCGCTGCCCGGAACGGCCGCGATTGCGAGCAGCAAGGCAAGGCCGGTCCAACTGGTTACGTGCCCACGGTTCATCGGTGCTCCTTTTGCCGGCGGAGCGAGACCGCCACCGGCGATGACATTGCGAATGATTTGCATTTACTACACTCTCGGCGCCGGCTCAAGTGGCGCCCGCATCAGAAAGTGACGACACTGCGCAGGCCGAGAACTGCCTCGTTAGCGATACTCTTGGTGGGGTTGACCGGGTTCACGATGCCGCCGCCAGGGGTGAAAATGTACTGGAAGTCCGGCTGCACGACCCACCATGGCGTTGCCTGGATTTGATACGTTACTTCGATGAAGGTTTCAGATGAGCGAACCGGCCCTGCCGTGCCGCTATAGAAGTTGGTCGCCTGATCCAAGGCCCTGGCGCCCCCACTGACCGTGGTGAAGCCAAATCCGACGCCGAACGTGTCGTTGTCGCGGCTGGGCAGCGGCGCCTTGAGGGTGACGCCGGCGTTGACGCTGAAGTTGATCAGGTTGCGGTCACCGGGCGCGCCCATGATGCGGGCGAAGGTCCCGACAGCTCGCGGTTCAGCCGGATCAGGCCGCCAGACCATTTGGTCGGCGACACCGTAGATGCTCCAGTTGTGCCATTGGGTGCCGGGGATGCCGGTGCTATTCGGATTGGCGAGCGACAGGCCGGTATTGTCGAATTGCTGGTTTGGAAACGCGGCCGTGTCATACCAAAAGCCCAGCTTGTAGACCCCGGGCAATCCGCTTGGCTTGGCGGCATCCGTTACCAGTTCGCCGTTGGATGGCTGGTTGATCGCATACTGCACCTCGGCGATGAACAGTGCGCCGGTGCCCAGGTTGAACAGCGTGCCGGTGCGCTCGGCGCCGCGTAACTGGCTGTCGTTGGCAAACGAACCGCCCGGCGGATTGTCGTCGAACACGCCCCCCAGCAGCGTCAGGTTTTCGCTCGGCCTGCCGCGCAACCGGATACCGAGGGATGACAGCGGATAGGCTGGGCCGCCGGCATAGAGGTCGGCGGATGGTACCATTGGCCAGCCCATCATGGTGTTGAGGAACGTGCTGGAGCCCTGGCTGGTGATGAACTCCTGGTCGATGCTCTGCTGGCCGATCTTCACGTCGAACCGGTCCTGCAGGAATGATTGCTGATAAAACAACTCCCAGAGCCGCGTCGTCGGGTCCGCCTCGATGCCGCTGACGGTCTGCAGATTGAGCAGGTTTTCGGCGCTGAGGTTGTGGCCGCGGATGTTGAACGCGCTGATGTTGAAGGTGCCTCCGTCCCAGCCGAATGCCGCCTTGGTGTCGAGGCCAATGCTCAGCATGGTCAGCCCGTCGTAGGCGGCGCCGGTCTTGACGCCGCCGGTGACGTTGCCGAACACCTCGTTGGTGTCCTGCAGACCGAACGACAGTCCAACGTTGGCGAGTTTTGTCCGGAGGCCGCCGGCATCGCCGAGCAGGGTATCACGCGCCCAGATGTTGGTGAGGAAACCGGGGTCCGAACCGGGTTGAGGCTGATCCTCGGCGAAAGCGCGCGGTGAGAGGAATGCCAGTGTGACCAGCAGCGCGATTTGCGCGACTGGAATGATCTTCGTTGTGGGCATGCTCAGCGTTTCCCGTCAGGTCCGGATAGCGCCTTTGTGGGCTGGGTATCGGAAGGTCGAAGTCGTCGGCGGAAACGAACAATTTCGCGCATGGGGATGCTCCGTGATGAGCGGAGCGTTATGGCCTTGATGCGAATGCGTCGCAACAGCAATTATTTGCAACGAGGGAGGAGGCAAGGATTGTCTGTCACGATCCCGCATGGTAGCCGGCCGCATCGACAACCAAGTGGCGCGACCAATGACTGATGGTTCCTTTGGCTCGCTACCGGTCTCGCCCGCGGACCGGTATTTCGAGGACTACATTCCTGGCGCCGCCTATGACTGCGGGTCGGTCACGATCACCGAGGATGAAATCATCGCGTTCGCCCAGCGATACGACCCGCAGGCCATGCACATTGACCGGGCGCTCGCGGCCGCCGGGCCGTTCGGCGAAGTCATCGCCAGCGGCTGGCACACGGTTGCGTTGATGATGCCGCTGCTGGTGGAGAACTTCCTGCCCGCCAATGGTCTGGCCGCTCCCGGGATCGATGAACTGCGCTGGCTGCTGCCGGTGCGGGCGGGGGACACGCTAAGCCTGCGAGTAACCGTGCAGGAAGCGAGACGGTCCCGCAGCAAGCCGGACCGAGGGCTGCTGCACGGCCTGCTGGAGGTGCTCAATCAACGTGGCGAGGTGGTCATGACGATGAAGCCAATGAATTTTGTCCGTTGCCGGGAGATCGGCTGAGGGGGCCTGGAGGGCTGCCCAAGTCAACGCGCTCGCAAAGGTTCCGCAGAGTCAGCTTGGATCTTCGGGTTCACCAACTGTCAATCGTGGGTCCGCGGCCTGCGCCGAGGACAACATCGGGGCGTTGTCCGAGGTGTCCGCTCTTATTGTTCTAGAATCTCACGTGTGTGCTCGCCCAGTCGGGGTGCCGCGCGACGGACGGAACCGGGCGTGTCGGACAGTTTGACCGGAACGCCGATGCTGCGGAACCGGCCGGTTACCGGGTGGTCGGTCTCCACCACCATCTGCCGCGCGATGATCTGCGGGTCGGTGAAGACCTCGTCGTAGTGCAGCACGGGGCCCGCCGGAATGCCCAGCTGCTCCAGCGCGGACAGCCAGTGTGCGGAGGGTTGCAGCCGCAGTTTTGCCGCCAGAAGCTCGACCAGCGCCGCGTTGTTGGTCACCCGATCAGAGTTGGTGGCAAAGCGCGGTTCGGCGACAAGCTCGGGGGCGCCGATCAGCTCGCAGAACTGGGCGAAGAATTTCCGTTGCGACGCGCCCACGGTGATGTAGCCGTCGGCGGTCTGAAAGCACTGATAGGGTGAGCTGCCACGGTGCGCCTGGCCGATGCGCTCCGGCCGCGTTCCGGTGGCGAAGTAGTGTGCCGATTCGTAGACGGCCAGCGAGGTTGCCGCCTCCAGCAGCGAGGTTTCGACGCGTTGGCCGAGGCCGGTGCGATGCCTGGCCTCGACCGCCGCGAGCACGCCGAAGGCCAGGAACATGCCGGCGGTGACATCGGAGATGGCGATCGGCAGCCTGAATGGTGGGCCGTCGGTGGGGCCGTTGGTGCTCATGAGGCCGGACATTGCCTGCGTGATCAGGTCGAAGCCGCCGCGCGAGGTGTAGGGTCCAGTCTGACCGAAGCCGGAAATCGAAGCCAGGATCAGCCGGGGATTTCGCTGGTGCAAGACGGACCAGCCGAGGCCCAGGCGATCCAGGACGCCCGGGCGGTAGTTCTCCAGCAGGACGTCGGCGCGGCCGATCAGCTCCAGCAACGCGGCTTTTTCGGCGGGCTGTTTCAGGTCCATCACGACCGACCGCTTGTTGCGGTTCCAGGTCATGAAGGGGGCACTCTCGCCGTTCACGAAGGGCGGCATGCCGCGGGCGGAATCGCCAGCCGGCGGCTCGATCTTGATGACCTCGGCACCATGGTCAGCCAGCAGCATGGCGCAGTAGGGTCCGGACAGATGGCTGGTCAGATCGAGGACCAGAAGGTGTTCGAGCGCGCCTGCCATACGTAACCTCCATTGCCGAGCGGGGGCTTCGAGCGCGCCCCTGCGGTGGTGTGAAGGCGATGATGCCATAGCGGCCGGAATGCGCCATCATCGGGGTCGAGCTTAAGCGTCGGGAGAATCGTCTTGGACCAAATCAGCAGCGCGCTCGACCTGGCGAAATTCCGCGATCCAGGCGTCACGTCGAAGGGGGAATCGCGCGCCACGGTTGCGCTACGGGCACTGGATACGCTGTGGTTCAACACCGGCACGTTGTGCAACCTGACCTGTCGCAACTGTTATATCGAGTCGTCGCCGCGCAACGACCGGCTCGCCTATCTGACGCGGGCGGACGTCTCGGGGTACCTGGACGAAATCGAACGCGACGGGCTGCCCACCAGCCTGATCGGCTTCACCGGCGGGGAGCCGTTCATGAACCCCGACATCATCGCCATGCTGGATGACGTGCTGTCCCGTGGTCTCTCGGCGCTGGTGCTGACCAATGCGATGAAGCCGATGCGGAAGTTGCGAGCCTCGTTGCTGGACCTGCGGGAGAGATTTGCGGACCGCCTGACGATCCGGGTGTCGCTCGACCACTACGACCCGGCGGTGCACGAAATGGAGCGTGGCCGACGAGCCTGGGCACCCGCGCTGGACGGGCTGATCTGGCTGGCGCGGAGCGGCTTTCGGCTGGACGTCGCCGGCCGCCGCTTCACCGCCGAACCCGAGCCGTCGCTGCGGGAAGGCTTCGCGGCGCTGTTCGCCCGGCACGCGATCGCGATCGACGCGCACGACCCGGTGCGTCTGATGCTGTTCCCGGAGATGGAAGCTGGCCGGGACGTGCCGGAAATCACCACCGCCTGCTGGGGTATCCTGCACAAATCGCCCGACGATGTGATGTGCTCCGGTTCGCGGATGGTGGTGAAGCGACGGGACAGCGCGCATCCGGTGATCGTGGCCTGCACCCTGCTGCCCTATGATCCTCGTTTTGAAATGGGCAGCACTTTGGCTGAGGCGTCCCGTTCAGTTTCACTCAACCACCCGTTCTGCGCTTCATTCTGCGTGCTGGGGGGCGCCGCCTGCAGCCGCTGAGCCAGTTGCCGGCTGAAGCGTTCGGCGCCCTGGGGATTGAGATGACAGAACCGGTCGCCGAACCAGCGGGCGGCCCAGTGCGGCATGGTGTCCGGGTCGACGTGGAACAGTTTGTAGCGGCGCTCGTAGCTGGCCAGATGAGCGTTGAAGGCATCCCGCACCTCGGGACGGATTTCGCGCCATGTGGCGTCATTCACCGGCATGGCGATAAAGCGGGCCTCGATACCTCGACTGTCCAGCAGGGCGAGCATCCGGTCGAAGTAGAACTCCAGGATCGGCAGCGGTTGGAACCCGGTCAGGTGACCGTCGAGGGCGACCACGTCCGACCCGGCGCCGGTGCCGAAAAAATACTGGCCGCGTGCCGCCAGCGTGGCGTCCAGCGTGTCCTGGTTGCGCCTCCACCTGAGCGCCCCGACACCCCGGGCCAGGCTGGCGAAATACAGCGGCGGGAAATCGATCTGGTAGAGCGCGTCGCGCAGCAATGTGGGCACGCCGTCGGCCTGGCGGCCGGCGTAGACGGAATAGTCGCCAGTTTCGCGCGACGCCGACCGCAGCGTGGCGACATCGTCATGCCGCACGAAGCCAAAGCGAACGCTGCGCTCCCAGAACAGATCAGTGGTGACAAAATGGCTTGGGGCCAACGAGATGATCACCAGGCGTGGGGCCACCGGGCATGCCAGGGCACGAAGCAGCGTGGCGTAGGCCTCGATCGACTTGCCGCCGCCGATGGCGAGGTTGGTGGCCTTGACTGGCAGCAGAGAGGGCATGATGTCGGCCGCGGCGCGGGAATCTCCCAGGATGAGGACCTCGCCCAGGTCGCAGCGATCGAGCAGGGTCAGTTTGGCCATCCAGGACGGGTATTCCCGGTCCATGAATGCCATTGGCATGGTCGCGACCCACAGCCAGACCAGGGCGATGCTGCCCAGGGCCGAAGCCGCCAGTATGCGCAAATACCGCATCAGAAGTGGAAATACACGAACTCGGCGGTGCCACCGGACGCGAGCAGTCCGAGCGTCGCCGCGCATCCCATCACCACGGCCCAGCGTGGTGTGGGGCGCCAGGCAAATCTGCCAACGACGCCCCCCTGCATCAACTGGCGAGTACTTGGAGCGAACCAGACGATGGCGTAGAGCGCGACGATCCAGAGGCTGTCGGCAGCGACATTGATATCCGAAAGCGCTGCCGCCACGCCCAGCCCATGCAAGCCAGCCATACCCGCGAGCAGCGAACCTGCGTCCGAGACCGATGCGGCGCGGAACAGAATGGCACCTATGAGCACGCTCAGA
Source organism: uncultured Alphaproteobacteria bacterium (assembly GCA_963758415.1). GTDB lineage: Bacteria > Pseudomonadota > Alphaproteobacteria > Acetobacterales > Acetobacteraceae > Rhodopila. The sequence goes on from CAVWVL010000008.1 coordinate 201,137, forward strand.
TAGGTCACGGCAACAGCCGCCACCACCGGCATGGCGGGCGCCCGCCACAAGCGCCAGGCGTGATTGATCATCAGCAGGCCAGCATGGAACACGCCGAACAGCAGGTATGGCAGGGTCGGTCCGTGCCAGATGCCCACCAAGACCATGGTGACCAGAAGCGGCGCGGCGATCATGGTCACGAAGCCGTCCGGGCTTTGCTGCGCGGCATGGTTGATCGGCAGGCCACGCGCCTTTCGCCGCCGCAGGATAGCCAGCGTGAGGGGCGCGTGCACGTTGGTCATCAGGAACCGCGTGAGCGACATGTGCCAGCTCTGCCAGTAGGCGGTCACCGACCGGGCGCGGTATGGCCGGTCGAAATTGTCGGGAAAGCGAAAGCCGAACATCCAGGCGAGGCCGATCGCCATGTCGGTATAGCCGGAAAAATCGAAATAGAGCTGCAGCGACCAGGCCGTCGCGCTCTGCCAGGCGGGCAGCAGGGACATGGCCCCGGGGTCGGCGAAACCGTTGGTGACCAAACCGGAGAGCGAATCCCCCAGCACCGTCTTCTTGAGCAGCCCAATGACGAAAAATCCGGCTCCGACCGTCAGATTATCGGCTGACAGCCGCCACCCGGCGGTGCGCTCGAACTGCGGCATCATTTCCTGTGCGTTGAGGATCGGTCCCGCGGTGAGCGCCGGAAAGAACAGGACGAACAGCGTGTAATCGAGGATTTTCGGCGATGGCCCGTCCGCCGCTGCGTATGTCAGCAGACAGCCGATCTGGGTGAAGGTGAAGAAGCTAATGCCCAGCGGCAGGATCGCGTCCGGCCAGACCGAGGGTGCGGCATACTTGAACCACCCCAGCACCGCGAGGTTCAGCGCCACGCCGGCCGCGGCCAGACGGAATTTGTTTGTTGCACCGGGGAGAAGCAGCAGCAGCGCGAGGTTGCCGCCGACCGAGACCAGCAGCAGCGGGAGAAAGCGTGGTGCCCAGGCGCCGTAAAACAGCAGTGAGACAAGCAGCAGCCACGATTTGGCCCATACCGGTCCCAGGCGGCAGACGGCGGCGTAACCCACCAGAGCGCACGGCAGAAAGCCGAGCAGAAAGATGAAGGAATTGAATGGCACGGAGATCAGGCGGCGGCGAGCGCCCTTTTATGCGCGAGCATGCGCAGAAGATCGCCGGTCGTGTGCAGGGTTTCGATCTCGTCGGTCTCGAACAGAAGATCGAACCGGCTTTCGATTTCCACCACCACGTCGATGAGGTACATCGAATCCCATTCGGAAAGCTCGTCGAACCGCGTGGCGGAGGTTAGCTCGATGCCGGGATCGCGCAGCACGTAGCGGAAGATTTCGGTGATGTCGGCAAGCAGTGCGGCGGCCATGGCCTGGCTCCTTCGATATGTCGAGGGAGATCATTGATGGCACAAAACATTTAGCGTCCGATTAATGGCGGCGGATTTGTCCGCCACCACGGCCTTTGCCTGGTTCGGGCCGCTCCCTCGCCAGACGGGGATCAGGCATGACCGGCGACATCCGACAGCAGTAACGGATCAACATGCAGCTTCGCCAGCGCTCGGCGCCATTTCGTCTCGTGATCGGCGTCGAACAGCAAGGTCTCGTCGGCTGACACCGACAGCCAACTGTTCTGGTGGATTTCCTTGTCGAGCTGACCGGGCCCCCAGCCGGCGTAGCCTAGCGCCAGGACGCATTCACGCGGGCCACCGCCCTCGGCGATGACCTTCAGAACGTCGAGGCTGGCGGTAAGCGCCATGCTGTCGTCGACCTTCAGGCTGCCTTCGCCGGTCCAGTCGCTGGTGTGGAGGACGAAGCCGCGGGCGTTGCCGACCGGACCGCCGGCACAGAGCTTGATCTGACGCATCGGCGGCAGTGGCGCGACGTTCAGTTGCTTGAGCAGATCGTCGAAGGTGGGTTTCACGATGGGTCGGTTGAGCACCAGCCCCATCGCGCCTTCCGGCGTATGGGCACACAGGTAGATCACGCTTTGGGCAAATCGCGGATCAGCCATCGCCGGCATAGCGATCAGCACCTGGCCGGTGAGGAAGGACTCAGGGGAGGAGGCGTCGGAAATGGGAGTTGATTGAGCCATTGCGGAAATCTGGCCCTATCGTTGTCTCGGTGCAAGCGCGCGATCACGGTGTTTGTCCCACGCGCCCGGATGCTGGCACAGGGCACATGCTTACGCCGCGGCGGGTAACGGGCCGATATAACGCGACTGCGGCCGGATCAGACGAGCCTCGGCGATTTGCTCCCGCGCGTGAGCGATCCAGCCGATGACCCGTGCGCAGGCGAAAATGCCGGTGAACGCATCGCGCGGTATGTCCAGCGCCTCGAGCAGCAGCGCGGTGTAGAACTCGAGGTTGGTCTGCAATGACCGCGCCGGCTTGCGCTTGGCCAGAACCGCCAGCGCGGCGCGTTCGATGTGCTCCGCGAAGTGCAGGCGGCCGCTGTCCTGCGCCAGTGATTGCACGACGCGCTTCATGATGTCGGAGCGTGGATCGGTGACGCGATAGATGCGATGGCCGAAGCCCATGAGCCGGTCACCGCGCGCCAGGGCGGCGTCGAGCCAGGCCTCGGCGTTCTCGGGCTGGCCAATCGCATCCAGCATGTCGATCACCGGCCCCGGGGCGCCGCCATGCAGCGGCCCCTTCAGCGCGCACAGCGCGGCGGTCACGGAGGAGGCTAGGCCGGCGGCGGTGGAAGCAACGACGCGGGCCGTGAAGGTGGATGCGTTGAGGCCGTGATCCGCGGCGGTGAGCAGGTAGGTCTCCAGTGCGGCGACCTCCATCGGGTCGGCGGGCAGGCCACGCAGCATCCGCAGCAGATCGGCGGCGTGACCGAGGGTCGGGTCAGGTGCGACGGGGGCGGTATCGGCACGCAGGCGCAGGACCGCGGCCAGGCCGGTCGCCATCGTGGCGGTGAGGCGCAGCGGCAGATCGGACGCGGCGTCGGGGATGGCGGCCGCGAGCAGACGCAGCGCCTCGATGGGTGGCAGTTTCGCGGCGGTGGCGAGCAAGGACGCGATGTCGTCGAACACGGTGACCCGCATGGCGGCGAGGTCACGTTGCAGCGACGGTTCGGAGAGGTTGCCCTGGACGAAACCCCGCCAGAGTTCGGAGGTGAGCCATTCCAGGCTGCGGTGGCCGGCGATGTCCTGCAGCCGATGTCCTCGCAAGGTGAGGCGGCCAACTTCGCCGTCGACTTCGCTGAGCACCGTCTCGGCTGCGATCACGCCTTCCAATCCGCTGACGAACGACATTGAGAGCTTCCTTTTGGTGGTTGACAGGATCCAGCGCAGCCCAAACGATGCATGCCGTCAATCTTGATCAAGTGAGTCAACTATGGATGATCCGATCGACACGCCCGACGGCTGGATGACCGCCGAGGCAGCGCTGGCCAGGCTCTCGGTCGCTCGGCAGACGCTTTATGCTTATGTCAGCCGCGGCCTGCTGCGCACGCGACCGGCACCGGGCAGCCCGAACCGCAAGCTTTACGATCAGCGCGGTGTCGAGGCACTGATGGAGCGGCGGACGCGCAGCCGAGCGCGGCGGGACGTGGCGGCGTCGACGATCGACTTCGGCGAGCCGGTGCTGGCCTCGGCGATTGCCCGTATCAGCGAAGGCACGCTGACCTACCGCGGCCGCGACGCGGTTGTCCTGGCTGAGACGGCCACGTTGGAGGATGCCGCGGCGCTGCTGTGGGAGACCCCGGCCTACCCGGTGCTAACGGCGTCGGATTACCAGCCGAGCGAGGCGGGGCCGCCGATAGCGCGCTGTATGCGCAGGGTGGCCGCGATGCAGGGTTCGATCACTTGGGGGCGCCACTCGGCGGCACTGCTAATCGACAGCGCGTGCTTGCTGCGGCGGATCACCGAGGCGGCCTGCGACGCCCGAGCCGATGCGCCGCTGCATGAAGTGCTGGCGGCCGCGTGGAATGCCGACGCCGAGGGCGCGGGGCTGATCCGTCGCGCACTGGTGCTGTGCGCCGATCATGAACTGAATACGTCGGCCTTTGCGGTGCGGGTCGTGGCGTCCACCGGCGCCTCACTTCCTGCCTGTGTGCTTGCCGGACTGGCCGCCTTGAGCGGACCTCTGCACGGCGGGATGACCGAACGGACCGGCGCGATGCTGGCGGAGCCGGGGATGCAATCCGCACCGCGCACCGCCGTGGCGGCACGACTGGCGCGCGGCGAGCGGCTGCCCGGGTTCGGCCACCGGCTCTATCCGTCCGGCGATCCCCGCGCCGCGGCCCTGCTGGCTGCACTGGGACCAGATGCGTGGTGGGATGAGCTGCTCGCCGCGGCGACGGAGTTGACCGGCCTGCGGCCAAACATCGACTTCGCGCTGGTTTCGCTGGAGCAACGTCTGCATCTGCCGCGAGGCGCGGCACTGGCGATCTTTGCCGCTGGACGGACCGCGGGCTGGATCGCTCACGCGCTGGAGCAGCAGCGGGACGGCCGACTGATCCGTCCGCGCGCGAGTTACGCTGGGCCCGGGTAGATCATTGCGGCGATTGCGCTTGGGTTGGTTGCCGCGGGGATTGGTGCTGCGCTGGCCGTCGCTGCCAGGGAGGTTGTCGCCTCCGATGGCTGATTCTGCTTGCGTCGGTGTGGCCGGCGTCAAGTCCAAGCCGCCTTCGGCGGTCGCTTCGCGAGGCTTGACCCCGGCCACCCCGACGAAGCGAGGCTTGGGATCGGATGCGTCGGAAGGTATGATCAACGCACGAGGCCCGGAGGGTGGCCGGTAGCGTCGTCGGAGGTGCGACGGGCGGAGCGGCGGGTGCGCTTGCTCTTGGTGCTACGATTGGGCCAGCGGATCGTGAAACGCGAAGCTTTCGCAGGCTGACCCGTTATTGTTGATGGTGCCCTCGACCTGAACGCGATGCCTGACCGGTTGACGGCGCGCGCGGTGAAGGCGATGGCCAAGCCGTGGACACGACCGCGGTTTTGTCAGGCGATTTGGATCAGTTCGCCAGGCTTCTCGCGTTGGCAGGCTCAGCGGCGCATTACTTCGGCCGCCGCCTGGACGCAGCGCTCGAAGACCGACAGATCGCGCCAGCGATCCTCGACTTGCCGTGAGAGTATGCCTCCAGAGTCCCTGATGCCGCCCTCGATCATGAGATTGTCGAACAAGCCGAACTGTTCGATCAGAAGGCCCTCGGCATCCCACCAGGAGCCATCCGCCTCGCGGCAGCCAGCGGCTCCGACAGCGGCCAGGGTCCGGTCGAGAAACGGGGTTGCGACGGTGGCGTAGCCGAACAGCTTGAGGCCGAGGGCGCGGGCAAAGCCGACCTCATAGACGGTGCCAACATCCGCGCTGGGGCCGCGGAATGGGGTCAGGTTGGCGATCAGGGCGTCGCACCGTCTGATATGGGCCTCATTCCGCTGTGCAATGCGGTGCCATTCCGGCAGCGATGCCCAATCCGGGGGCTGATGCGGCAGGTCATCGAGCGGCGATACCCCCTGTAGTCCGAAGGCGACGCAAATGGCTTTCTTCCGCTCGAACCAGGCTGCCGGGTCCGGCAGGAATACGTCGGGGCCAGCGAGATAGACACGAATCGGCACTTCATCTCCCGGAATGGTCCGGGTTCGATGCTAGCGCATTTCCGGGCGATCGGGCCATGCCTGCAGGTTACCCACGGCTCTGTTCCGACAAAGAAAGACGTGGGTAGCCGGCCTGCGCCGGCCATGACACTGGTGGGCGATCTCCGTGCCGAGCCTGGCCCTGAGCAGGCGGGGGCACGGAGATGACACACTGCTGCGACGCGGATAGAGTGTTACCACTCCAGCACGGCGACGCCGGGCAAGGTTTTGCCTTCGAGCCATTCCAGGAACGCGCCGCCCGCCGCGGAGACGTAGCTCATGCGATCGATGACGCCAGCGTGCCGCAGTGCGGAAACCGTGTCGCCGCCGCCGCAGACACTGCGCACCCCACTATTCTGCGTCGCCTCCGCAACGGCCCGCGCCAGGGCTGAGGTCCCGGCGTCGAACGGCGGCGTCTCGAAGGCACCCAGCGGCCCGTTCCAGACCACCGTCTTCAGCGACGGCAGCATGGCGATCAGGCCGGCCACCGAGGCGGGACCGACATCCAGGATCATCATGTCCGCGGGGACGGCATCGACTGACACGGTCCGGGTTGACTGGCCGGGCTTGAGCTCGGGTGCGACCACCACGTCGGTCGGCAAAACAATGCGGCAGCCGGCTTTGCTGGCCTGGTCAAGAATTTCCCTGGCGGTGTGGTGCATGTCGGCTTCTTCCAGCGACTTGCCGACGGCCTTGCCTTGCGCGCCCAGGAAGGTGTTGGCCATCGCGCCACCAATCACCAGCACGTCGACCTTGCCGACCAGGTTGCCGAGGAGTTCGAGTTTGGTCGAGACCTTGGCGCCGCCAACAATCGCCGCCACCGGCCGAACCGGCGTTCCCAGCGCGGCGTCGAGCGCCTCCAGCTCCGCCTGCATCAAGCGGCCGGCGTAAGCGGGAAGCAGGTGCGCCACGCCCTCGGTGCTGGCATGCGCCCGGTGAGCGGCCGAGAATGCATCGTTAACGAAGATGTCGGCCAATTTGGCCAGGCCAGCGGCGAAGTCCGGGTCGTTCTTTTCTTCGCCGGCATGAAACCGGGTGTTCTCCAGCACCAGGACGCCGCCGGCTGACAGCAAGCCGACCGCCTGTTCGGCGGCAATGCCGGTGCAGTCCTCGACAAAGCGGACATGCTTGCCAAGCACCTCACCAAGGGCCGTGGCCATCGGTGCGAGTGACATCGACGGCACCCGCTTCCCCTTCGGGCGGTCGAAATGACTGCATACGATGACCCTCGCTCCCTTGTCGGCCAACTCCCGGATGGTGGGGGAAAGCCGCTCGATGCGCGTCAGGTCGGTGATCTTGCCGTCACGCACGGGCACATTGAGATCGGCACGGAGCAGGACCCGCTTTCCAGCGACGTCCACTTGGTCGAGGGTATGGAATTGCATGCAAGCGCTCCAGGTTTGGCCGCGACAAACGGAATGGTTCGGCAACCGGCCAGCGGGAACGGAAATCCGGCGTCCGGGAGCCGCATTCAGGTCGGCCGTGGCATGCGAGGCATTTCGGGTCAGGACGCCGCGGCGGCCGTAACTCGGCCGGTCGGCGGCGCCAGGGGGCTGCCCTGGGCGCTGACCCGATATCGCGCCGCTACAAGCTTCCGAACAACGCGGCGGTATCGGACATCCGATTGGAGAAACCCCATTCGTTGTCATACCAGCCCAGCACCCGCGCCAGCACGCCGTCCACCACCGCCGTCTGCGTCGCATCAAACGTGCACGAGGCGGGACTGTGGTTGAAGTCGATGCTGACCAATGGCGCCTTGTTGTAATCCAGGATGCCAGCCAGCTCGCCCTTGGCGGCATCCTGCATCGCGGCGTTGATCTCGTCCTTGGTCACCGGCTTGGACAAGTTCACGTCCAGCGAAACCAGCGACACGTTCGGCGTCGGAATACGGATCGCGGTGCCGTCCAGCTTGCCCTTCAGTTCCGGCAGCACCAGCCCGACGGCGCGAGCGGCCCCGGTCGAGGTCGGTATCGCGGAAACCGCGGCGGCGCGGGCCCGATGCAAATCCTTGTGCAGCGTGTCCACCGTGTTCTGGTCGCCGGTGTAGGCGTGTATGGTCACCATGTAGCCGCGGAGGATGCCGAACCGCTCGTGCAGCACCTTGGCCATCGGCGCCAGGCAGTTGGTGGTGCACGACGCATTCGAGACGACCGTCATGTCCTTGGTCAGGACCTTTTGATTGACGCCGAACACGACAGTCGCGTCCGCTTCGTCCGCCGGGGCGGAGATCAGCACCTTACGCGCACCGGCGCTGATCAGAGCCGAGGCCTTGGACTTGCTGTTGAAGATGCCGGTGCATTCCAGCGCCACATCGACACCCTTGTAGGGCACCTTGGTCGGATCGCGTTCGGCGGACACCTTGAGCGGACCGTAGACGCGGCCGTTGTGGCGAATGGTGATAGTGTCGCCCGAGACCTCGATCTGACCGGGAAAACGACCGTGCACGCTATCGTAGGCAAAGAGGTGCGCATTCGCCTCGACACTGCCCAGATCATTGATGGCGACCGGGATCACATCGTCCCGGCCACTTTCGACGATGGCACGCAGCACAAGGCGCCCGATGCGCCCAAATCCGTTAATCGCGACCTTCACGGCCATGGCTGATTTCCTTTCGCGCTTTAATCGGCTGACGTAGTACGCGTTTATCGCCCAGGTCATTGAGGCAAATCAAATGCCACGCATTGACCATGGATCCGCCCCCCGCCTAAGTCATCCGACACGCCGGATCACAGCGGCGACGACCGCGTCCGCCGTCAGGCCAAAATGGGGATAGAGGTCCTCCTGCCTGGCGGATGCGCCAAAACCCGACATGCCGATGAAGGTCCCATCGGATCCCAGCCACTGCCCCCAGCCGAAGCCGCTGGCAGCCTCGACGCCGACGCGAAACGCCCCGCCCAGGACCTGTTCGCGGTAGGCCGGGTCCTGCATGTCGAACAGTTCCCAGCATGGCAGCGACACCACGGCGACGGCGATGCCCGCCGCTCCCAGCCTGTCACGCGCCGCCATCGCGATCGCCACCTCAGAGCCCGTGGCAATGACCGTCGCCTGTCGCGGCCCTTCCGCCTCCGCCAGCACGTAGCCGCCCCGAGCGCACCGGTTCTCCCCCAGATCCGTCCGCCATGCCGCCAGCGCCTGCCTCGACAGCGCCAGGACGCTTGGCCCCTCGGTTCGACGGATCGCCAGTTCCCAGCACTCCGCCGTCTCCATCGCATCGGCCGGGCGCAGCACATGGAGGTTCGGGGTCGCGCGCAGATTTGCCAGGTGCTCAACCGGCTGATGGGTCGGGCCGTCCTCTCCGAGGCCGATCGAATCATGCGTCAGCACGTAGATCACCCGCTGGCGCATGATCGCACTCAGGCGCAGGGCGGGGCGAAGATAGTCGCTGAACGCCAGGAACGTTCCGACATACGGAACGACGCCGCCGTGCAGTGCCATTCCAGTCGCCGCCGCGGCCATCGCATGTTCCCGCCGACCGTAGTGGATGTAGCGGCCGCCGTAATTGCCCGCCGAAATCGAAGCCATCCCTCTGACCAGCGTCAGGTTGGAGGCGGTCAGACCGGCGGAACCGCCAATCAGTTCCGGCATCACCGGTGCCAGCGCCTCGAGGAACCGCTGACTTGCAAAGCGGCTGGCGATTCTGGGTCGGTGTTCGGAGATTTCCTGCTTCAGTCCGGTCAGCGCCTCATGCGTGGTATCGGGCAGACGGCCCGCCATCGCCCGCTCGAACTCGGGGCGTTGGTTGTGGCGTGCCAGACGCTTCAGCCAGGAGCGGCGAGCCGATGCACCGCGGCTGCCAGCGGCGAGCCAACGCTCCCTCAAGTCACTCGGCGTGATGAAGGGGGGTTCGTTCCAGCCCAGCGATGCCTTGGCGGCCAGCGCCTCGGTCGGCCCAAGCGGCGCACCGTGCGCGGCGGCACTTCCAGCCTTGGCGGGGGCACCAAACCCGATCACGGTGCGACAGGCGATCAGGGTGGGTTTCTTGGAGCGTACGGCAAACGACAGGGCACCGTGGATCTGCGCGGGATCGTGGCCGTCCACCTGCTTAGTGGCCCAGCCCTGGGAAGCGAAACGCTTGAGCGTGTCGTCGGCTTGAGACGGCATCGGGTCACCGTCGAGCGAAACGCGGTTGTCATCATAAAGCACAGTGAGTTTCGACAGACCGAGATGGCCGGCGAGGGACGCTGCCTCGTGGCTGACGCCCTCCATCAGGTCGTCGTCCGAAACCATCACCCAAGTGCGATGATCCACCAGCGATTTGCCGAAGCGGGCGGCCATATTCCGCTCGGCGATGGCCATACCGGCGGCGATCGCGAACCCCTGGCCGGGCGGCCCGGTGGTGGCCTCGATCGCAGGATGCTGGCCGTACTCGGGGCAGGCGCTGGTCCGCGCGTTCAACCGTCGGAACTCGCGTATGTCGTCGATCGAGAGGGCGTCGTGCCCAGTGAGATAAATCAGCGCATACAGCAGCATGGAACCGTGGCCAGCCGACAGCACGAAACGGTCGCGATCAGGCCAACGCGGGTCGGCTGCGTCGAATTTATGAAAGCGTGTCCAGAGAGCGGTTGCGACGTCGGCCATGCCGAGAGGGAGGCCCGGATCACCGGAGTGCGACTGCTCGGTGGCATCGATTGTCAGGGCGCGGAGTGCATCTGCCATGCGACGAGCGACGGTGACCGGGCGAGCGAGTGACGCCGCCTGGTGCGACAGAGACGGATCATCGCGTGACAGTCTGGCTATCGAGGCCATGGCATCTCCCCGGGCGCCGCTATAGGCTGACGGCGGGTCCGCGGGCAATGCCGGATACCGGTGCACGACACAGGCCGCGCCGCGGGTTCGGCACGGCCGAGTTGTTCGACCACGATCGCAACGATGCCGATGGGACGGCCGGCGCAATGACCCTCACTGTGCTTGCGTCGGCGTCGCCGGTGATCTCCACAGCGCGAAGCTGGATGTCTCTTGGTTCGATATTCGGTGGCGGGAAATTGGTCGCGTAGTTTGAAAAGGTAATTGGCCTTGATCGCTTGAAATCGTTGAGGTTCAGGCCCTTAGTAGCCCTCCCGGTCCTTCACCGGTGCCGGGCCGGGGGCTGACGTGACGACCTTGCACAGCACCGTCATTCCCGAGAAATACTTGGCTTTGTGAACGTATACGGTGACGCCGATTGCCAGTTCTTTCTCCGGGTTCGGGCAGTCGCTCCAGATGGTCCACCCCGACAGCGCCTCGCGGCTTGGCCGCCCCTCTGAGTCGGCCGCTCGGTGGTCGGGACAGTTGGCTCGCTTAAAGCTATGCACCTCCTGATCGCGCGGCGTTACCGCCGTGCTCCCGACCGAAACCTCACCGGCCTCTACCCCCACCCCCTTCAGCTCAAAGTCGTCCGATGGATGCATGTGCCGGCAGATCCGGACGCCGCGGATGAACCTGCTCTGCGAGGGTTGGAACCCAGCCTTTCCTAAATCCACCGATGGAATGATCGAGCCGCACTTGGCGAGCTCGAACCGAGCAAGGACCCTCGGTTCCTGATCTCTCGAGTAGCGGGGGTCGACCATGTTCCCCCAGAGCCTCAAGAAGCACGGGTTGTTCTCGCCGCCCTCCTCGTCCACCTCGATCATGTTGATCGCGTAGTACTCGGGCGGATTAGGAAGCGTCGTGCCGAGCCCGACTGCAACCGCAACCGCCGGGTCAAGCCAGTTGCCGGTCGGGTGGGGCCAGATCCCGGGCGACCGGTCGGCGAGCTCGGGCTCCGTGTTGACCGCCATCTGGAGGAGATTGACCTGGCCGTCCGCGGCCGCGACCGGCGCGCTGACGATACTCGTAATCGCAAGCGCCAATACGGCGACGCAGTCCAGGATCCTGCACCGAGCGACGAGCGACATATGAAGCCTCCCGTTATGGTTGCCATCTAGAGGGACGAGCGTTGGGTGTGCGGAATTGCGTTCGCCGGCGTAGGGCCTTCAGGCTGCGTCCGCTGATACGGAGACGACGCGACGGATAGCGGCGGTTGACGGCGCGGCAGTAGACGCCAAGCGACCGCGGGCGCGAACAGCGTTTGTGGCGATGCGAGCAGGTGCATGACTTTCACGAATGCCGCCGCGACCTGCGGGTCTTCCGTTGCCACCTTCTGGACCCTGCCGACATAGGCGTTGATCAGGCGTGTCGGGAACGGCCGTGGCCCGGGCACCTGCGGCAGCGCCAGATCGGCGCCGACCGCGAGCTGCCAGGGAATGTCCACCACCTTGGCGGCGGCCCTGAAGAAGTCCCGTGCAAGACGCTGTTTGCCGCGTGTCAGGACATTCCGCAGGACCATCGCCTCACAGATGGCGACGGTCATGCCCTGACCGTAGACCGGATTGAAACTCGCGATGGCGTCGCCCATGACCAGGTAGCCCGCCGGGAACGTCCGCATCTTCTCGTACAGCCTCCGCTGATTGTGCGGGAAGTGGTACTGCATCACGGATCCGATCAATTCACCCTTTTCGGCCAGTTCGGCGATCTCGGCGCTGCCGACTTCAAGTGCTCGCCGGTGAATGCCTTCCAGGTTGGCTTCGACATGATCGTTGGCATACCCGCCCACGCCGGCCACCCAGCGTGCCTGACCCTGCTCGTCCGGCTCTTGGGAGAGCAACACGTAAGGCCTCGGCTGCATCGGCGTGGCCGTGCCGATTATCGCAGCCAATTCAGTGGATTGGTTCGGATCACGACGGAAATAGGCGCTGGTGTAGGCCAGTCCAATCGCCACCTTTTGCTCCCCGGGTGGCTCATACCCCCAATCGCGAAGCCATTGCGGGCTGCGCGATCCCCGACCAGTGCAATCTACCACCAGGTCCGCCGGCAAGACCTCCTCGGTCCCGGCGTCGTTGGGTTGATTCAGCCTTACTCCAACGATCCTACCTGCTTCATGCACCGGCGCCGTGACGTTGACAGGTGTCCGCAGGCCTACGTTTCGCAGGGCGCGGACGCGCCGGCGCAGCTCACCCTCGATGGCCAACCGGCTTGCCGACAATCCGGCAATGCCGAGCGGCATGCGGGAAAAGCGGCGACGGTCGGAGTCCAGAGCCACGTTCAGTCCAATGTCACCGGTGGAAGCGCCTCGGGCCACGAGGGCGTCGGTAAAACCCGGAAAAAGGTCCTCGATCACCTGAAGCCCTCGCGCCAACAGCCCATGCGGATGGATCGCATGGGGTGTGCCCTTGCGCGGTGCCGCATGTTCAGGCAGCGGATCGCGTTCGAGCAACAGAACTTCGGGATAACGTTCCGACAGCACCCGGGCGGCCATTAGTCCGGCAATGCTGGCGCCGATGATAATGGCGCGTTGTGGAGCAGGGATGGTTGCGGAAGAACGCGCCGCTGCCATGACGGGTCTCCTTTTGCGTGCTGTCGGACCAAACGTGCGTTACTTACGGCATCGGAAGACAATGCGCCTCCGTTGGGGTTCTTGTAAGCCGTGTTGCCGTCGCTCGATGTGCCCCCGCTCACAATGCCGGCGGGCTGCCGTGAGAGGGGCGGGCGGGTAGCCGCTGGTGCCAATTAAGGTTTCATGGCTGACGATGATGCCGCGAGCGGCCAACAGCACCCACCATCCGCTGGTTCAAGGGAAAGCGGAAATATAGCGACGCCGCATGGCCGATGATCAACTGGAAATCGGTAACCGGCTTCACCGCCAAGCTGACGGTGCCCGCGGTCACTCAATCGGCGGCGAGAGGACCCAGGGCTGCCGCGACACCGAAATCGCCTGGCAACGCGCCGCGTGGGAACAAGCGGGTCACGTGACCCATCTTGCGACCGGGCCGAGCGGCGGCTTTGCCGTAGAGATGGGGGATCAGCGCTGGTTCGGCCAGCACGGCGGGCCACAGTGCCAACCCTGACGGACCGATCAGGTTCTTCATCACGGCGTCCGAATGTCTGACCGCCGGCGGCAGGGGAAGGCCGGCGATGGCCCTGATATGCAGTTCGAACTGGCTCGCCGGGCAGGCATCGATGGTCCAATGGCCGGAATTATGGGGCCGCGGCGCGATTTCGTTAACCAGCACCCGATCGCTGTCATCGACAAACATTTCCACCGCCAGCAGTCCGATCAGGTCGAGTGCCTCGGCGATTCGGATCGCGATGGCTTGTGCGGCATCGTCCACCGCCGCCGGGATCCGCGCCGGCGCGAAGGTAAGGTCCAGGATATGGTCGCGGTGACGGTTCTCCACCGTGTCGAAGGACGCCACGGAGCCATCCGCGCCACGCGCCACCACGACGCTGATTTCCCGCGCGAAGTCGACAAATCCTTCCAGCACCAACGGCTTCGGATGCAGCCGCTCGAATGCCGGGGCCAGATCGTCGGCAGTGCGGAGGAGTGCCTGGCCTTTGCCGTCGTAGCCGAGACGGGTGGTTTTCAGCACCGCGGGCAGGCCCAGGCGAGCGGCCGCGGCGGTGAGTTCCGACGGCGAATGCACCGCGATCCAGGGTGCGGTGGCGACGCCTATGCCGTTGAGGAAGGATTTCTCCGCGATCCGGTCCTGGCTGATCCGAAGCACCGAGGGGGCGGGGCGCACCGAGCGAATCGAGGCCAGCAGGTCAAGGCCCTCGGCGCTGATGTTCTCGAACTCGAAGCTGATGACGTCGACGGCGTCGGCGAAAGCGCGCAGCGGCCCAGGGTCGCTGTAATCGCTGATGGTAACCGCGTGGGAGACCTGGGCGGCCGGACTGTCGATCTCGCGCGTCAGGATATGGCAGCGGTAGCCCAGGCGGGCGGCGGCGAGCGCTGACATGCGTCCAAGCTGGCCGCCGCCGACCAGGCCAATCGTGGCATTCGGCGCCAGCGGAAAGTCACTCACGGGGGCCCGGCGAGCATGGTTCGGGTGTTTCGGCCACCGATGCGGTTTGCGCGGCACGGAACGCATCGAGACGCAGCGCCAGGGCGGGGTCGCCGAGGGCCAGGATCGCCGCCGCGAGAAGGGCAGCGTTTACCGCTCCCGCACGGCCGATCGCCAGCGTGCCAACCGGGACGCCTGCCGGCATCTGGACGATGGACAACAGACTGTCCATGCCCTTCAACGCGTGGGATTCGATCGGCACGCCCAGCACCGGCAAAGCGGTCCAGGATGCGCACATGCCCGGAAGGTGGGCCGCGCCTCCAGCACCCGCGATGATCACCCGCAGACCGCGGTCCCGCGCGCTGCTGGCATAGTGCCTCAGCCGGTCTGGCGTACGGTGGGCGGAGACAATGCGTATTTCGTGCGGCACCTCGAGGCGGGTCAGGCTATCGGCGGCATGGCTGAGGGTCGGCCAGTCCGACTGGCTGCCCATGATGATGCCGACCCGCGGCGGTGGCGTGGATGGCGCTTCGTCGATCCCTGTCCCGAGGGTCGCCATCTCAGGCGATACTGTCCGGAATCAGCCGGCTTTCGAGCCAGGCGATCTCATCCCGGAGCATAAGCTTGCGCTTCTTCAGTCGCTGCAGGTGGAGTTGGTCCGAGGCGCCCTGATCGGCCAGGCGAGCGATGACGGTGTCGAGGTCGCGATGCTCGCTGCGCAGGCCGTGGAGCTTCCGGAGCAGCGAGTCGCGGTCGCTCAACATCCCCACAACCCAAGATAGCAGCACCCGCGAAAACTCGCGCGCGACGATGAGGTTTGACTGGCACGATCCGCGACAACTGCGTTACAGTCCCGCGCCGGGTGCGCCACGGCGCAGACCGGCGACCAACCGGTTCTGAACGGAGGTATCCAGTCCATGAACTTCAAGCCGCGTCTCGAGGCCTTGAAAGACCGCCACCAGTCCCTGGAGAATCGCATCCTTGAAGAGGACCACCGACCCCGGCCCGATACCGAGGCGCTCACTCGCCTCAAGATTGAGAAGCTGCGCATAAAGGAAGAGATGGAACGGCTAAGAACCGAAGCTGACTGACCGGACACTATTTTCCCGCCACGCCGGTCAGGCGGCCTCATCCGCCTCCGGCGGTGGCGGGACCGGCACCGCTCGGCCTTCCCGCGCCAGCCGGTCGTTCGCCTGCGACACAGCGGCGTTGAGGTCGGTCTGGCTGCAGAGACCCAGGATCACCGGATCGCGCGGCTTGATGTTCGGGCTGTTCCAGTGTGTCCGCTCGCGCACCTTCTGGATTGTTTCCTTGGTGGTGCCAAGAAGTTTACTGACCTGCGCTTCCGACAACTGGGGGAAATTGCGCAGCAGGAAGGCAATGGCGTCCGGTCGGTCGTTGCGTTTGGCCACCGGCGTGTAACGCGACCCGCGCAGGCGCTTGGGCATCGGCAACGCGGTCGCCGCCAGCTTCAGGCGGGCGTTGGGGTCGGCCTCGCATCGCCGGATATCGTCGGCGGACGCCTGGCCGTTGGCGACGGGATCGTAGCCATTGATGCCCTGAGCGACCTCGCCGTCGGCGATCGCCTGCACCTCGAGGGGATGCATGCCACAAAACTCCGCGATCTGCGTGAATGTGAGGGCGGTTTTATCAATCAGCCAGACGGCGGTGGCTTTGGGCATCAACGGCAAGCTCATGGCATTTCACACTCTCACGGGGTCGCCGGCCGATTTTTTTCGCTGCCAGTGTCCGATCTAGAAGCCGATTGGAATCCTGGGAGACAGTCGTAGAGGCGGCCAAGTGCGGCATATGACAATCCAAAAGAGGTGGGTCAAGCGGATCATTGCAGTATTCTGGTCTCGGATCGCGCATGGCAGGGGCGAGCGAAGCTGAAAGTGAAATCGAGGGCAAGATACGGTAACGGGTCCTGGAACAGCCTATCCCGTTGATTTCGGGCGCTCCGTCTCGGGAGCCGCCGCGGCGGCACCAGCCGGCCCCGGCTTGCCCGTGGGGTGTCAGCATAATACCAGGCAGGGTCGACTGTGACGGTCGCCCCTCGGCCGGCGCAAGGGTTCCTGCTGGGCAGGGCAACGGGTGATGCGGCATGAAATGCTGCCGGGAATGACACTGGGGATGAAAAGGGACACACGACATGGAGCCGGAGGAAGATCTGCCGATACGCAAGCGCCGACGGTTGGAGGCGCTGTTCCTGGACACTCTCGGGGTCGAGGAGCTGCGTAACTATATCGGCGAGTTACGCGACGAGATAACGCGGGTCGAGGCGGACATTGAGCGCAAGCAAAGCCACCGCAGCGCCGCGAATGCCTTCTTCAAGTCGCCCTGAACACGGCAACCTGACACACACAGCAAAAGGGGGCCGGTGACCGGCCCCCAAAAGCTTGCTCCGGGCCGCCAAATCAAGCTGCGTTAGCGGCTGCGACTTTGTCGTTGGCGATCGAAGCCGGAGCGGTTGACGAGACTGACCCCGCCGGCGCGCCGTTTCCGACGGCAATCTTGCGCGGCTTCAACGCCTCGGGCACCACGCGCCGCACGTCAACGTGCAGCAGGCCATGCTGCAGGTCCGCACCCTCGACAACGATGTGATCGGCCAGGACGAAGCGACGCTCGAAAGCACGTCCGGCGATCCCGCGATAAAGGATTTCGTTTTTCTGAGCTTCCTCGGCCACGCGCCCGGAAACGAACAGCGTGTTGTCCTTGACCGTCAGATCGATTTCCTCAGGACGGAAACCGGCCACCGCCATCGTCAGGCGATACGTCTCGCTGCCGGTCTTTTCGATATTATACGGGGGATAGTTCTGTGCGTCGGGCACCGACGCGGCATTGTCCACCAAACGGGCCAGACGGTCGAAACCTATCGCGGTCCGAAACAGCGGGGCAAAATCAACTCGAGTCATGGAAAAACCTCCTGCAAAGCAAGGTCTGTGTTTACGCCGCCCAATGGGCCGGCTGGCTTTATCTGTCAGAACCCCGAACGGGCGTTTCCGACAACGCAGGATGTAGTTTTGGCCGGCCGCCGGTTCAAGAGCGGCCGGCGCACCGGCGGGTTACTTCTTCATGCCGATACCGGCGAACTTCTTGTTGAACTTCGCCACCTGACCGCCGCTGTCGATGATGCGCTGCACGCCGGTCCAGGCAGGATGGGATTTCGGGTCGATATCCAGGCGCAGCGTGTCGCCCGGCTTGCCCATGCAGGACCGAGTGGTGAACTCGGTGCCGTCGGTCATGACGATTTTGATCTCGTGGTACTCGGGGTGTATGCCCGGCTTCATGGCGTGCTTCCTTCTGGCGCCGCCGATACCGACCGGCCGCGCGAGCCGGCGGCTATAGCGGGGTCTTGCCTCCCACTCAAGTCTGTCCCTAGCTTGCCTGGGCTGCATCCGCCGCTATCTTCGCCCGAAGTGTCGCCCGGCCGACGTCCCCGGCAGTCCAAACCAGGCCGTCGAGCAGGAATGCGATGGACCCGAAAGGGTGGAGCGACTATCAGGGCCGCCGACCGGGAGACATCCTTCATCGATGCTGATCCGCCTGCTCGTCGGCCTGGCCGATCTCAGCCGCCGCCATTCACTGATCTTCGTGCTGGGAGGCGTCCTGCTGGCGGTGTTCTCCGCCTGGTTCGCGTCGGGACACCTCGGCGTGAGCACCGACACCGACCTGATGTTCTCCGACCGGCTGGCCTGGCGGCAGCGCGCGGCCGAGATGAACAAGGATTTTCCCCAGTTCCGTGACCTGCTGGTGGCGGTGATCGACGCGCGCATCCCGGAGGAGGCCGACGCCACCGCAGCGGAGCTGGCGCAGCGTATCGGCGCTGACACGACCCACTTCCGCTCGGTGCGCCGGCCGGACGCCTCGCCATTCCTCGCCAAGGAGGGGCTGCTGTTTCTGCAACCGAAGCAGCTTTCCGACCTGATGGACCAGACCATCGACGCGCAGCCCTTCCTGGGCCAGCTCGTCGCCGATCCGTCCGCCCGAGGCCTGTTCGCCGCGCTGTCCCTGCTGGGCATTGGGGTCACCCAGGCGGATGCCGATCTGACTCCCTACCTGCCGCCGATCCGGGGCTTTCATCAGGCGATGGCGGCCGCGCTGGACGGGCATCCGCAGCCACTGTCCTGGCAAAGCCTGCTGGGCGGCGGCCTCGACGAGCTGGCTGGCAAGTACCGGTTCGTGCTGGTGCAGCCGCGGCAGGATTTCGGCGCGCTGCAACCGGGCGGCGCGGCGACCAAGGTGATGCGCGACATTATCGCCGAGCTGGCGTTCGTGAAATCGGGCGAGGCCCGGGTGCGGATCACCGGCCAGGTCGCGCTCGCCGACGAGGAGTTCGCGACCGTCGCGGAGGGCGCGGTCCAGGGGCTGATCGGCAGCGTCGTGCTGATTACGCTTGTGGCTGTTTCTGGCGGTCCACACCTGGCGGCTGATCATCCCGATCCTGATGACCCTCTCGCTCGGCCTGATGATGACGGTGCTGTTCGCGGCCGTCGCGGTGGGCACGCTCAATCTTGTCTCGGTCGGGTTTGGCGTGCTGTTCGTGGGTATCGCGGTCGACTTCGCGATCCAGTTCTCCGTGCGCTACCGGGAATACCGCTTCGAGACCGGCGAGCCGGCGACGGCGATGACCGAAACGGCCCGTCGCGTCGGCGTGCAGATCCTGATCGCCGCACTCGCCACCGCCGCTGGTTTTCTGGCGTTCGTGCCGACCGATTTCTCGGGTGTCGCGGAGCTGGGACTGATCGCGGGCGGCGGCATGATCATGGCGTTCATCTGCACCATGGGTTTCCTGCCGGCGGCGATCACCTTGTTCCGCCCGCGTGGTGAAACCGCGGAGATCGGCTTTGCCTGGGCGGCGCGGCTGGACCCGGTGATCAGCCGCCACCGCGTTCCGATTCTGGCGCTGTTCGCGGTCCTCGCGGTCGCGGCGGTCGCGTCGTCGCCGTTCCTGGAGTTCGACTCCGATCCGCTGGATACGAAAAATCCCAACACCGAGGCGATGCGCACCTTGCGCGACCTGATCACCAATCCGCTGACCAATCCTTACACGATCGACGTGCTGGCGCCGGACGCGGCGGCGGCGGACACACTGGCGGACAAGCTGGCCAAGCTGCCGAGTGTGTCGGGGGTGATCAGCATCAACAGCTTCGTGCCGGCCGACCAGAAGCAGAAACTCGCGCTGATCGAGGACGCCAACGGTATCCTTGCACCGACGCTGGCGTCTCGCGGGCCGGCCGCGCCGGTCACGCCGGAGCAGATCCGGATGTCGGCGAAGGCGGCGCTGGCGCAGATCAGCGCGGCGCTGGGGAAGCTGCCGAAGGATCACCCGCTGGCCCTGGTCGCCGACGATCTGCACCGCATGCAGACCGCGCCGGACGAGGTGCTGAACACCTTGAACGCCGAGCTGACGCGGTTCTTGCCGGCACAGCTCGACCGGCTGCGTCAGGCGTTGAGCGCGGGGCCGGTCACGTTGGCGTCTATTCCGGCGGATTTCGCCCGGGACTGGCTGCTGCCGGACGGCCGGGCGCGGGTGCAGGTCAATCCGAACTCAGGCAGCCGAGAAGCCGAGCGGGTTGCGCGAGTTCGTCAAGCAGGTGACCGCGGTGGCGCCGGATGCGGGTGGGTCAGCGGTGACGATCCAGGCGACCAGCGCGACCATCGTGGGCGCCTTCCGCTCCGCCGCGATCTATGCAGTCGTCGCCATCGCCATCATCCTGCTCGCGTTGTTGCGCCGGGTGCTTGACGTCGCCCTGGTGATGGCGCCGCTGCTGCTGTCGGCGCTGCTGACCCTGCTGGTCGCGGTGGCGCTGCCGTTGCCGCTGAATTTCGCCAACATCATCGCCTTGCCGCTGCTGCTGGGCGTCGGCGTGTCGTTCAATATCTATTTCGTGATGAACTGGCGCGCCGGCCTGCGCAATCCGCTCGGCAGCGCCACCGCGCGGGCGATTCTGTTTTCGGCTTTGACGACAGGAACCGCCTTCGGGTCGCTGGCGCTGTCGGCCCATCCGGGCACCGCGAGCATGGGCAAGCTGCTGCTGATCAGCCTGGCGTGCACTTTGCTGGCCAGTCTGGTGTTCATTCCCGCGTTGCTGGCGGGTCTGACGCCGCGGTTCCGGGAGGTAGCGTCGCAGTCGGAGCCAGCCACGGACGGATGACGTCGCGCAAGAGTGATTACGCCACTTCGTAACTGCTTACGTCAGCGGCGCCTCCATTTCACCAGCGCACACAGTCATTTGAGCAGCGGTATCATTTCCGCCTGTCGCACGCGGGGCCATCTGCATTCGGCTTTGCCTGGAAAAGGATCGATCGGATGAAGAAAGTCATACTGGCCGTGTTGCTGCCTTTTGCACTGGCAGCGTGCGTGGACGTTCACGAGAACCCACAGCCGAAGAACGCAACGATCGTCGTCCCGCCCGGGTCGACCGTTTCTTGCAGTAACGGAATGCCCGGCCCCTGCTAGCTGTTTAAACGAAGAAATTCGTGGGTCCCCCCGCCTCCGCAGGGGCAGGCCCGTGCCAAGCACGGGGATGACACCGGGGGGTAGGCGGCCGGGCGGGGTCAGCTCGACGTGCCGCGCGCTTGCCACGCTTCGGCGAGAAGACACAGGATCTCGAACAAGATCGACGCGCCGTTGAACGCGGTCAGCGTGCCGACATCGAACGGCGGCGACACCTCCACCAGGTCGCCGCCGACGAAGTCGATGCCACGCAGCGCGCGCAGCAGCCGCAGCGCCTCCAGGGTCGTGATGCCACCCGCTTCCGGCGTGCCGGTGCCGGGAGCCTGGCTTGGATCGAGACCGTCGATGTCGAAGCTCAGATAGGTCGGGCCGTTGCCAACGATACGATGAGCTTCCTCGCCGGCATAGCGCCAGCCGCGGTCGCTGAACTCATCCATCGGCAGCACGCGCATGCCGCTGCGCTGGCTGAAGCCCCACATATCGGGATCGTTGGTGGTGCCGCGGATGCCAATCTGGATCACACGTTTCGGATCGAGAAGATTTTCCTCGACCGCCCGGCGAAATGGTGCGCCGTGGTGGAAACGTGAGCCCATGTAGTCATCGCCGGTGTCGCAGTGCGCGTCGATATGGACCATGCCGACGGGACCATTCGCCGCCACGGCTCGCAGGATCGGCAAACTGATCGCATGATCTCCGCCGACCGACAGCGGCACGATGCCGGCGGCGACGACCGAGCCGAAGAATGTTTCGATCTCGCGTAATGCGCCGATCAGCTCGTAGGGCTGCTCGATCCAGCAATCGCCGAGGTCGCGCACCCGCGCCGCGGCGAACGGGGTCACCCGGGTGGCGCTGTTGATACGTCTGAGCAACGTCGACTGCTCCCGCACGGCGCGCGGTCCGTGCCGCGTGCCGGAGCGGTTGGTGACGCCGCCGTCGAACGGTACGCCGATGATGCCGATATCCACGTCATCGGTCTGCTGCGACAGCGGCGCGCGGAAAAATGTCGCGATGCCGGTGTAGCGTGGATGGGCCTGCGGGTCCTCGAAGTCCTGGTATTTCGCCGGTCGCTTGATCATCGGTCAGGCCATCCTTTGCTGATGGGCGGGTTGCCGCTAAATCCGGCCCATTCGGCCCATTATACACCGGCACCGCGGAGTCTGGTGCACACGGTGTGGCTCGGTTGCCCTTCCTGCCTGCCGCTGGGTCCGGCATGCTGTGCCGGTGATGCGGGGAGGATGCCTGATGCTACGGACGGTCGAGACGGCGGCGGGCAAGGTGCAAGGCGCCATCGAGGAAGATGTCTGTTCTTTCAAGACCATACCCTATGGCGCCTCCACCGCGGGAGAGAACCGGTTCCTGCCGCCGCAAGCGCCGATCGCTTGGACCGGCGTGCGCGACTGCACGAAATTCGCCGGACGCGCGCCACAGTTTGGCCTGGCGCCGGTCCCCAGAGCGGAGCTTGCGGACTTTGCCGGGGCGCCGGATGGGTCGCCGGAAACCGAGGACTGCCTGACGGTGAATGTCTGGACGCCTGGTGTCCAGGCGCCCGGCAAACGACCGGTGATGGTCTGGTTCCACGGCGGGGCCTTCGCGTTCGGCAATGCCAACGCATCCCGGCTGCGCGGCAGCCGGTTGGCCGCCCGCAACGACGTGGTCGTGGTCTCGGTCAATCAGCGGCTGAATATCTTCGGCCACCTCGATCTTTCGGAATTTGGCGGCGCGGCGTTTCGCCATTCGGGCAATGCCGGCACGCTGGACATGGTCGCCGCGCTGGAATGGGTAAGGGACAACATCGGCCGGTTCGGCGGCGACCCGGGCAACGTAACGATCTTCGGCGAGTCGGGCGGCGGCGGCAAAGTGAGCACCCTGCTGGCGATGCCGCGCGCGGCCGGACTGTTCCATCGTGCGATCATCCAGAGCGGCGCGGTGGTTCGTCTGCGGACCCGCGAGCGCGCGCTGGCCCTGACGGAACAGGTGCTGCGGCATCTGGGATCGACCGCGTCTTCGGTGCGGGCGCTGCGGACCGTTTCGGTCGAAGCACTGCTGGCAGCGGTGAAGCCGGCGGAGCAGGCGCTCGGCCCGTCACCAACGCCGCTGTTCGACCGCTACCCGTTCGGGCCGGTGGTGGACGGCGACGTGATTCCAGCGCAGCCGTTCGACCCGGTGGCGCCCCCGTTCTCGGCTGAGGTGCCGCTGATAATCGGCGACATGAAGGACGAGACAGCGAACTTCCTGGCGGCTGACGACCGGGTCTGGCATCGCACGCTTACCGAGGAGCAGTTGCGCGAGCGCGTCGCGGCGGTTGCTGGCGACGATACTGGGCGGGTGCTCGAACTTTACCAGCGCCTGTATCCGGACCTGAACCCGGCCGAACGGCTGATCGCTATCACCACCGATTGCAACTTTCGCATCAGGTCGCTGGTGCTGGCGCAGCGGCGTGCCGAGCAGGGGCGGGGTCCGGTGTGGATGTATTCGTTCGAGTGGGAAACCCCGGTGCTGGGTGGCAGACTGAAGTCTCCGCACGCGATGGATGTGCCGTTTACGTTCAACACGCTTGACCTGACGAACGCGACCGGCGGGGCGGCGGACGCGCAGGCTCTGTCGAACACGATGTCGTCGGTCTGGGCCGCGTTTGCCCGCGACGGAACGCCGCGGCACGGATCGATCCCAGAATGGCCGCGTTACGATCAGGGGAAGCGGGCAACTCTCATCCTGGACAAGGCGTGCCGAATAGAGAACGATCCTCGCGGCGAAAGCCGGCGGCTCTGGCAGGATATAACCGGGACCGGCTGATATGGAAGCGAGGCCAGGGCGGCCCACGATCTTGGTTGTCGGGCACAGCCAGTCGTGGATCCCCCCGCCTTCGCAGGGGCAGGCCCGGCCTTCGCCGAGGATGACACGGGCGTCGGGCGAAGCAGGGGAAACGATTTATGGAAGTTCAGACTGTCACCGGCACGATCGCACTTGACCAGCTTGGCCGGACGTTGATGCACGAGCATCTGTTCATTGCGTTTCCCGGGGCAGAGTTCGATCCATCCGCGACATTCGACCGCGGCGGCTTCGTCAGCGAGGCGGTCCGGCGGCTGCGGCAGCTTCGCATCGAGCACGGGGTGCGGAGCTTCGTCGACCCCTGCCCGATCGAACTCGGCCGCGACGCCGCCCTGATGCGCGAGATCGCCGATAAATCCGAGATGAACATCATCTGCACGACAGGATTTTATTTCGAGGAGATGGGGCTGCCGGTCTACTGGCGCGCTCGCACGACGGCGGAAATCGCCGATCTGTATATACGCGAGATTACCCACGGTATCGGCACGACGGGGGTCCGGGCCGGAGCGATCAAAGTGGCGACCGGCGCCCCGGCCATCACGCCGCTGGAACAAAAGTTCATCGATGCCGCCTGCATCGCGCAGCAGGCGACCAATGTGCCGATCATTACGCACACGCAGGACGGTTGTGCCGGCCCGGAGCAGCAGGCGGCGTTCGCGGCGGGCGGCGTGCCCGCCCATCGTTGCCTGATCGGGCACTGCTGCGGCAACGCCGACCCGGCCTATCATCGCCGGGTGGTGGATGGCGGTTCCTACATTGGTTTTGACCGTATCGGGATTATCCGCCTGCAACCGGACGAGGTGCGCGCTGACAATCTGGTGCGGTTGGTCAGAAGCGGCCATCGGGCGCAGATCATGATGAGCCAGGACCGCCACTGCGGATGGCTGGGGAAATTCGCGCGCCAGGTGCCCGCCGAGGAGCAGGCCCGGATCGACGCCTTGCGAGAAGGCGGCAAGTGGCCGCCGCCGTATACCTATATGTTCACCGATTTCGTGCCGATGCTGAAGCAACGGGGGCTCTCCGATCATGAGATCGATGCGATACTGGATGATAATCCGCGACGCTTCTTCGCCGGCGAGCCAATGCCGCGCTTGAATGAAGGCTGAAGCGATGCAAGCCGATTATATCGTCGTGGGGGCCGGATCAGCCGGCTGTGTGGTCGCCGCGCGCCTCAGCGAAACCGGTGCGAAGGTGATCCTGCTCGAAGCGGGGCCGAAAGATTCCCTGTTGTGGATACATATTCCGGCCGGTGTCCTGAAACTGCTGTACCATCCGGTCGTCAACTGGAACTATAGCTCGGAGGCGACCGTTGGCAGTGGCGGGCGGCGGATTCACTGGCCGCGCGGCAAGACCCTGGGCGGGTCAAGCTCGATCAACGGCATGCTTTACGTGCGCGGCAACCCGGCCGACTTCGACGGCTGGGCGCAAATGGGCTGTCGCGGCTGGAGTTTCGATGACGTGCTGCCGTATTTCCGCATGTCGGAGGACTACAAGCAGGCAGCGGACCTGGACTATCGCGGCAAGGGCGGTCCGTTGAAGGTCGAGGATTACCGCACGATCCTTCCTCTGACGCATCAATTTGTCGAAGCGGCGCGGCAGGCGGGCTACAGCTACAGCGATGACCTCAACGGCAGGCAGCAGGAAGGCGTCGGTTACTCGCAGATGACGCGCCGGGGGAAGTGGCGTGGGTCAACGGCGCGGACGTTCCTGAAGGAAGCGCAGGGCCGGCCCAACCTGCGGGTCATAACCGAGGCGCTGGCGACCAACTTGCTGTTTGAGGGCAAGCGTTGCGTCGGCGTTGCGTTTCGCCAGGGGGGCAAGGCGGTCGAGGCGCGTGCCGGCAAGGAAGTGATCCTGTGCGGCGGAGCGGTCAACTCGCCACATCTGCTGCAAATCTCCGGCATTGGGCCAGCGGAGCATCTGCAATCGATTGGGGTGCCGGTGGTGCATGACCTGCCGGGCGTGGGTGCCAACTTGCAAGATCATTACGTTGCACGCATTTCTCACCGGGTGCGCGGCCTGACGTCGATCAACACACTCTCGCGCGGTGTGAGGCTTGCGGCGGAGGTGCTGCGCTTCGCGGTCGAAGGTCGTGGCGCGCTGACGTTCGGGGTCACCTCGGCGCAGGTGTTCTGCCGGTCGTCACCTGAGAAGGCCAGTCCAGATCTGCAACTTCTGTTCACGCCAGCCAGCTACGACGCGGCGAAGTTTGGCGAACTCGAGCGCGAGGAAGGCATGACCGTCGCGGTTTGCCCGGTCCGCCCTGGCAGCCGAGGCACTGTGATGGCCGGCAGCCCGGACCCCGCGGCGGCGGCGGTCATTACGCCGAACTATCTATCGGATCCGAGTGACGGGCGCGTACTGCTGGCGGGAATGCGTTTCACCCGGGAGATTTTCGCCTCGCCCGCCATCGCGCAATACAGCACCGTGGAAACACTGCCCGGGCCGGACGTGACGGCCGACGATGCTTTGCTTGAGTACGCACGGCAGTTCGGCACCACGATATTTCATCCGGTCGGAACGTGCCGGATGGGCGATGGTCCCTCGGCGGTGGTCGATCAGCGGCTGCGGGTGCACGGCATTGCCGGGCTGCGGGTGATCGACGCATCGATCATGCCGACGCTGACGACCGGGAACACCAATGCGCCCACCATCATGATTGGCGAGAAAGGGGCCGCGATGATCAAGGAGGATGCGGGGTCCAGCGTGTCTGGGATCGCGGCATAACCGACCGGGATGCTATACGACGCCCCTCCGGGGACACCTTTAGCTATCGTCTCCTAGAGCTTCGACACTGGTCGCGCCGGCGGCTCGCAGGATCGACGTCGCTTGGGACTGCCGCGCGTCGTCACGCACCCTTACTGACAGCACCAGTTCGTCGGCGGCCGCCTGCGCCTCACGCTCCCGCTGCTCGGCGCCCGAGGCGGCACCGGTCGCGGCAAACGTCGCTCCACCCGCCGCACCGCCTGCGAGAAGCGCCGCGGCGACGGCGGGAGCTGCCGCGCCGCCGGTCGCGATCGTGATACCAGCCGCCGCCAAGGCCGCGGCCGCACCGGCAGGTACCGCTGCCGAGAGTCCGAGCCTGGCGAGCGTCCGCCTCGGTCGACGCCGGTTTTGCGGCGCCTTCCGGAGCGGCCTCATCCAATGAATGGCTGCCAGAGGGCAGACTGAGGTCAGCGCGGTCAAAACCGGACAGGGAAAGCTGTTGCACCGCCTGCTGCATCCGGTTCGGGTCGTTGAACCGCGCCCGAACCTCCCGCAAGCGACTGACATCGCTGAGAGTCATGGCACTACCCCTTCTATCTGGCTGGTTTGGTTTGCTGGCGGCCGACGCCTTCGCGTGATCGTCGGCGAAATTACCTGGCCGGGGCGCCCGCGTCGCTCTCGCCGGTCTTCGACCCATCGGATTGCGAACGCGCCGGCTTCGACTGAGCTCCGCCATGGCTCGCCTGGCCGCCCTTGCGCCCCGCTTCGGCTGCCCGCCGCGGATTGTGGGCGAAATTGCCCGAGCTATGCTGGCCGCCGAGATGACCGGCGCGCGAAGCTTTCTCGCGATCCTCGGCGAAGTTGCCAGGATTGCCCGTGTGTAGTTTTTCGGCCATCGGTTTCCTCGTTGCGTTGACTAAGGATAAACGCCGGGCTGCCTGACCCGACATTACGTCAACGAGCGCGGCCCGCACCGGTTGCCTTGGTATGCATCACGTGATGAAAGCGTTTGCTAGACCAGCGAAGCGGGCGCCGATGGGCGAGTTCGCCGAGCGGCTAACCGCCGAAGGCGGAGAGGCCGGTTTGGGCGCGGCCGAGGATGAGGGCGTGGACGTCATGCGTCCCCTCGTAGGTGTTCACCGTCTCCAGATTCATCACGTGACGGATGACGTGATACTCGTCGACGATGCCGTTGCCGCCGTGCATGTCCCGCGCGACGCGGGCGATGTCCAGCGCCTTGCCGCAGTTGTTGCGCTTCAGCAGGCTGATCATCTCGGGGGCGGCGTTGTGCTCGTCCATGAGGCGGCCCAGGCGCAGCACCGCATGCAGCCCCAGGGTGATCTCGGTCTGCATGTCGGCCAGCTTCTTCTGGATAAGCTGCGTGGCGGCCAGCGGACGGCCGAACATCATGCGCTGCATGGTATACTCGCGGGCGGCATGCCAGCAGAACTCGGCGGCGCCCAGCGCCCCCCAGGCGATGCCGTAGCGGGCGTTGTTCAGGCACGAGAATGGCCCGCGCAGGCCCTTCACGCCGGGGAGTTGGTTCTCCGCCGGGACGAAGACGTCCTGCATCATGATCATGCCGGTGACCGAGGCCCGCAGCGAAAATTTGCCCTCGATTTTTGGCTGGGTCAGGCCGGCCATCCCCCGCTCGAGGATGTAGCCGCGGATATCCCCAGCGTCATCCTTGGCCCACACAACCAGCACATCGGCGATCGGCGAGTTGGTGATCCAGGTCTTCGACCCGTTCAGCACGAAGCCGCCATCCACCGACTTGGCGCGGGTCCGCATGGAGGCCGGATCGGACCCTGCGTCAGGCTCGGTCAGGCCGAAGCAGCCGACCCATTCGCCGGTCCGGAGTTTCGGCAGGTATTTCTGGCGCTGCGCCTCGGAACCGAAGGCGTGGATCGGATACATCACCAGTGAGGACTGCACGGAAAAGGCCGAGCGGTAGCCGGAGTCGACACGCTCGACCTCACGCGAGATCAGGCCGTAGCTGACGTAGTTGACGCCGGCGCAGCCATAGCCCTCGAGGGTGGCGCCGAGAAAACCCATCTCGCCGAACTCGTTCATGATCTCGCGGTCGAATTTTTCCAGGCGGTTGGCCATCAGGACGCGCGGGAACAGCTTTTCCTGGCAAAAATCATGGGCCGCGTCACGGATGGCGCGTTCATCCTCGGACAGCGAGGTCTCCAGGCGAAGGGCATCATCCCAGGCGAACGGAGAAAAATGGCTGACGGGGCGCGTCGCTGCATCGTTCATGGGCGGGTCTCCGTTAGGTTCTTGCTTCCGGGCCGCTCGCGTGACCGCTCAGGCCTCTTCGGACGGCTGGGCTTTCTGCGCACGCGGGCGACGGGCCCGGAGCAACATGAAGGCCGGCAGGTCATCGCCAAAGCCGACCACCGCAGGTCCCAGGTCCTCGTCCCGACGATAACGTTCGCGCCTGGGCTCCTCCCGCCGGGGCTCGTCCCTCCGGGGTTCTTCCCGCCGGGGCTCGTCCCTTCGGGTCGACCGCGCGGTGACCGGAAGCTCCCCGTCATCCAGCAGCGTTGCCTGCTCCGGACGCGGGTACTCGGTCTTTGCCCGCTCGGTCCTGGCCCTGGGCTCGCGTCGCTTGTCTCTGTCACCCTTCGCCCTTTCGGGCTTCGCCTTCGCGGATTTGTCCGGTTCGGATTTCGCGCCGGCATCCTTGTCCCGGTCGGATTCCTTCTTTCCCCTATCCTTCTTGGCCGCGTCCTTCCTGGCCTCGTCCCTCTTGGCATCGTCCCGTTTGGGCTCGGTTTTCTTCCGTCCGCGACGCTTGCGCCCGTCCCATTCGGACCAGTCGACCGGATCCAGACCTTCCACCAGCATCGGGGGAATCGGGTGGGCGATCAGTTTCTCGATCGCCCCGACCGCGTGGCGATCGTCCGGCGAGGCGATGGTAAAGGCATGCCCCTCGAGCCCAGCACGGCCGGTGCGCCCGATCCGGTGGACGTAGTCCTCGGCATGGATCGGCACATCGAAATTGAACACGTGCGAGAGGCCGCCGATGTCGAGGCCGCGGGCCGCCACGTCGCTACACACCAGCAGTTTCAACTCGCCGGCCTTGAATTTCTCCAGCGTGGAGAACCTGATGGTCTGCGCCATGTCACCATGCAGCGCGCCGGCGCTGAAGCGGTGCTTGGACAGCGATTTGTGGAGGATGTCGACATCGACCTTGCGGTTGCAGAAGATTAACGCATTCTGCACGTTTTCGTTGCGGATCATCCGCCGCAGCGCTTCCCGCTTGTCGTGCTCCGCCACCAGGGCAAGGCCCTCGATGATGGTGGTCGCAACGGTGGCCGACCGGGAGACTGTGACTTCCTTGGGGTTGCGGAGGAAAGCGTTGGCGAGACGCCTGATCTCGGGCCCCATCGTCGCGGTGAACAAGAGCGTCTGCCGGTTCGCCGGCAGCATGGAGACGATCCGCTCCACATCCGGGATGAAGCCCATGTCCAGCATCCGGTCGGCCTCATCGATCACCAGAAGGGCGGTGTCCGACATCAGGATCGAGCCCCGGTCGAACATGTCCAGCAGCCGCCCCGGGGTCGCGATCAGTACGTCGACGCCGCGCATCAGCACGTCCTTCTGATCCGACATGCTTTCGCCGCCGATGATCAGCGCGTGGGTCAGCTTCAGGTATTTGCCGTATTGCTGGAAATTCTCCGCTACCTGGAGGGCCAGTTCACGCGTCGGCTCCAGGATCAGGCTGCGCGGCATGCGGGCGCGGGCGCGCCGGCCGGTGAGAATATCCAGCATCGGCAGGGTGAAGCCGGCGGTCTTGCCGGTGCCGGTCTGGGCCACCCCCATGACGTCCCGGCCCATCAGGACGAAGGGAATCGCCTGCTCCTGGACCGGCGTCGGGTGGCGGTAGCCGAGTTCCTCGATGGCGCGCAGCAGATCGTCCGACAGGCCGAGGTCGGCAAAGGTGGCCCGTGTCGCCTCGGGAGGGACGGTGACAGCGGGTGGTTCGGCAGGCGTTACCTGAGGCGCGGCCAGAGGGGGCTCCGCCGCGGCTTCCACAGGGTATTCCGTTGGGGTTTCCCTCGCGGGTTCCACTGGGGGTTCCAGTGGGGGTTCCAGTGCGGGTTCTACCGCGGCCTGCACTGGGCCTTCCGGCGACGAATGCTCCGCCGGACCGGCGTCGGCTGCAGCGGGCACGGTCGATTGATTTGCTTCGCGAGGCGCGGTCTCGGTGGAACTTGTGGTTTCAGGAGCAGCCGGTTCCGCGGCGGTCGGTTCCCGTGAAGCGGTCGTTGATTTGGTCAAATCGGGTCCAGTCGATTGCATGGCTGCGATTATGGGATGGCAGCCGCGCGCGAGATGGGTCGGCGATGCCGCCTTGCGAGGTGACGTGCATCCACTCGCGCGACGCGCGGGGTATCGGGATAACCACCACAAAAGTCAAGGATCGACGCTATCAGTGGTCAGTGGTCAGTGGTCAGTGGTCAGTGGTCTTGTCACAAAAGGCGTTCAGGGTCCGGGTTGCGTCCCCTGCCCCGGAGAAGTCTGTCGCCAACCGGGCGTAAAGTCGCGAGGCGGCGTGAAAGAAGTCGGCGGCGGCGGGGTCTTCGTCAACAAAGGCGGCGATTTCATCCATCTCGGCCACCCATCGGTAAGCCTTGGAATGCATCTTGGGCACCTGCGTGGTCAGCCACTTCAGCAGCGCCGGCTGGCTGACGGTCATCTCCGCGATCAGCGCGTCCGCGGTCCCTGCCCGCGTCGCCGCCAGCATCATCGCGGCGCCCAGCGCGGTGAATCCCTTGGTGATCCCGGCGTAGGACAGCTTCATGGCCGAGGCAGCGCCGACCGGACCGGGCTGCACCGGCGTCGACAGACCATGACGCTGCAACACCATAACCCTCTCGGCGTCGGGGCCCGACACGTAGATGCGAGTCGTTTTCGAGTCTGGGTCGGGCGGCGGCCCGATGATACCGCCATCGACGAAGCTAGCACCGGTGGCGCGGACGGCCTGCTCGATCCGCAGCACGGTGTCGGGGCTGACGGCATTGCAATCCACGTATACCGGTTTCGATTTCGTTTTCAGCAGGGAGGGCGCCAGCCGTGTGGCCAGGGCCAGTGCCTGCCCGGGCGGCACGATGGACAGAATGATATCGGCAGCGGCGATCTGGTCGTCGTTGGCATCGCTCATGCCAGCGGCTGCGGCACGGGCGGCACTGGCCCTGGAGCGGCCGGTCAAGGAGGTTCGCACCTCCGCTCCGGCCTCGGAGAGCCGTTTGCCGACAGCACTGCCCATCATGCCCGGCGCGATGACCGCAACGACCAACGGCATGTCTGTTGCCCTCTCGAGTGGTGCGGCGTCACCATGCCGAGATCTTCGGTCGCGGGAAAGTCCGGGCTCGTATCGCGCATCAGTGCAGCGCGATACGTCGCTCATGGTTCGGAGCAGCCGATTCACGCGGCAAAGCGCGGTCGCATCGCGATTCACGCTTCTCTGCGATCGGATACTACAGCAGCAGCGGCACCAGTATCGCGGTCAGCAGGGCATTCAGCCCCATGGCGATGCCGGCGAAGGTGCCGTCCAGTGGGTCGACCTGGAAGGCGCGGGCGGTGCCGATGCCGTGCGCCGCGAGCCCGGCCGCGAAACCGCGCGCGCGTTTGTCGGTGATCCGCAACCGGTGCATCAGCGGCGTGACAATGATCGCGCCGACGATGCCGGTCAGGATCACCATGACGGCCGTCAGTGCCGGGTCGCCTCCAAGCCGGGCGGAGATCGCCATCGCCACCGCCGCGGTCACCGACTTGGGTGCGATCGAGGTCACCACGGAGGCGGGAGCCCCGAGCAGGCGCGCGATCATGACCGCCGACAGGAACGCGGTGAGCGAGCCGGCGAGCAACGCGCAGGCCATCGGCAGGATGGACCGCAGGACCAGATGGCGATTCTGATACAGCGGTATGCCCAGCGCCACGGTGGCGGGGCCGAGCAGGAAGTGGATGAACTGGGCGCCGTCGAAGTAGACTGGGTAGGGGGTGTGAGTGGCCATGAGCAGAATACTGGTCAGGGCGACGGAGAGCAGGACCGGATTGGCGAGCGGATGGCGGCGGAGCGCGGCCGAGAGCCGGTCACACGCGCAGTAGACCAGGATCGTCACGGTCAGCCAGAGCAGTGGCGAGCGGGCGAGATAGACCCAGAGGGAGAAGACCTCGTCGCTCATCCGGTGCGGCGCGCCACGAAGGTGAATACCGCCGCCGTGACGGCCAGGCTGAGCACTGTCGACGCGAGCGTTGCGACCAGGATTGGCACTGCGTTCCCGGTGAGGACGTCCAGTCGCTGGATCACGCCGACGCCGGCCGGGACGAACAGCAATGCCAGGTGTGACAGGATGCCGGTGCCGGTTTGCTCGAAGGTGCCGTCGCGGAGTTCGGTCGGCATGATGCGGCCGATCCGGTCACGAACGACGAGTAAGAGAACGCACAGCAGCAGACCGATCACCGGTCCCGGGACTGGCGCGCCGGAACCGTGCGCGATGGCTTCGCCGATCAACTGGCAGAGCAGGATCAGTCCGAGGCTGAGCAGCATCCGGTGGTTCCTCGGTGATGATGCGGCGAACTTCGGGGCCGGACACTAGCATCGCGCATCAGTGAAGTGCGATACGTCGCTTATGGCTCGAGGAGGACGCGGTCCCGCCGGCTTGGTTTTGTGCCGCCGACTTGGTATCTGATGGCATCGGCCAGGTTGGTTGGTGCGGCTGCCGCGATGGCCCCCTGACCAGCAAACGCTCGATCTGGGCCGGCGCCGGTGAGACGGGTGCGATCGGAGCGGGGTGATGATGAAGTTACCTGCATCCCGGCAACGTTCGCTGCTATGATCGCCGATGCCGTTGACACTCAACGCACGCTGCGAACTCGAGGCGCGAAATGACCAAGCAGGAACTGAACGAGGCTTTGGAGCGGTTGACCAAAGATAGCGCCGACCGGAATACGCTGCAAAACGTCGCATCGGCCGTAAATCGGTGGCCGACGAAGCCCTCGCGTAAGCTATGAGTGATGTCGTGGATTTACCGCTGGTGATGCTGCAGAAGGCGCAGCACGCAGCGGAGGCAGCGGCGGCGTCGGCCAAACTGCTGGAAACGGAAGCCGGTCTTCGACTGTCCTCCATCGAGGCCCGGATGGTCGGAGTCGAGGGTCGGTTGTCATCGTTATATGCCGGACAAGGCACCCATACGGTGGCCTTGATGCGGCTCGCTGATACCCAGTCAGACCACACAGCCAGGTTCGATAGAATCGATACGCACCTCGATCAAGTCGACCAGCACCTCGGTAAGATCGACCAGCGCTTCGATCAAAATGACCAGCGCTTTGATAAAATCGACCGGCACCTCAGTAAGATCGGCCAGCGCCTCGATCAAATTGACCAGCGCTTCGATCAAATCGATACGCAATTCGGCAAGATCGAGCAGACACTCGCCGCCATTCTGGCGAAGTTGCCGTGACGAAAATGAAACAGCCCCGCGTCGGCAAGCCACGCGTGCTGGGTATCGTCCCGCGTAACGGCGCTTTTGACCGGGACGGCGGTTTTGATTGGAGGAAACGGCGATGCTGAGTCTAGCGGGAAAAGTCGCGATCGTGGCAGGAGCGGGGTCGGTCGGCCCGGTCGGCGGCAAGATCTGGGGCAATGGCAAGGTGACGGCCATACTGCTGGCCAGGCAGGGCGCCGCCGTGTTCCTGCTGGATATCAATGAAGAAGCGATGGCCGAGACCAAATCCATCATCGAGGGCGAAGGCGGCACCTGCGCGATCCATCGTTGCGACATGTTGATCGCGGCCGAGGTTCAGGAGATGGTGCAGGCGTGCCTTGATCGTTTCAAACGAATCGATATCCTGGTGAACAATGTCGGTGGTTCGGCGCCTGGCGATCCGGTCTCGATGCCCGAGGAGGTGTGGGACCGGCAGATCGACTTCAATCTGAAAACGGCGTTCCTGGGCTGCAAGTATGTGCTGCCGGTGATGGTCGAGCAGGGCAAGGGCGCAATTGTCAATATCGCCTCGGTTGCCGGAATGCGGAACGATTTCCGCAGCGGACGGTCACATGTTGGATACAGCGCGTCGAAGGCCGGGGTGATCCAGTTGTCTCGGTCGGTTGCCGGAACGTACGCTCGGCAGGGAATCCGGGTAAACACGGTGGTACCCGGACTGATGCATACGCCGCTGGTGGAATACCGGCTGGCAAAGACGGTGGGCGGCAATGACTTGCAGGCGCTGATCGACGCGCGCAACGCGGCGGTGCCGATCGGGCATATGGGTGACGCCTGGGACGTTGCGCACGCGGTGCTGTTCCTGGTGTCCGATGAGGCCAGATTTATCACCGCGACCGAGATCGTGGTTGACGGCGGCAGCAGCGCGTTCATGCCTTGATCACTTTGGCTTCCCATCCAGGTCATCGTTTTTCACTGCGGATCTGTTTCGTAATTAGATCGATCGGTCTTCGAAGGAAAGGTTAGGATATCGCCTCCCTGGTCGGCGGCCATGTTCGAATCAAACCTTGGGCTTTCCCTTGGTGGCCGCGAAGTACGCTGCCACAAACACAGCATTGTCAGGCGGCGGCCGCTGCGTGACGCTCCACCGGACTTACGTCGTGAAGCGCTACGCATGGCTCACAAGCCCCAAGGTCCCCGCTGTTCTCAGCTACTTGGAAGGTGGCCGAGCGCTCTGAGTATTGTCATGTTGTCCCAGGTCACCCACCACTCCGCGATCTTTCCGCCCTCAATTCGGAACACCGCCCCAAAATCGAATTGCGCCCTGCGGCCGGAGGGTGGAAATGGCCCCAATGGTCCCTGCTGCGTTCCCTCGTAAGTCGTCCATGCAGCGACGAGATCCCCCTCGGCGAGCAGAAGCTTGATCGTTTGCACGGAATCGGGAAAGATCGCCGTATCCTGCCGCAGGAATTCTTTTATCTGATCAAGGCTCCGACCCTCCATACCCGGTGTCGCTTCACAATGGCGGACGACATCCGGCGCGACAATTTCGTCGAAGGCATCAGGCTGACGACTATTCCATGCATCGAAGAAACGCCGGATTACAGACTTGTTCTGTTCTGTCGTTGTGCTCATCTCTCCCTCCGCTTTCGTTCTTTGTCCGACCACCCGTCAAGGTTTGCGACAACCTCGGAGCCCGGTCGGTGGTCACACGCCGCACGGTTTGGTATGCCCAACCGCGAAATCAAGACCGTCCGCGCTAGGCTGGCTCTCGGAATAATCCAAGCAGTAGCCCAGGCGTTAGCGGCGCCAGCAAATAGTCGGGGCGACTTTTTTCCACAGCGAAGTCTCTCGGACCAGCCGCGGGCACAAGAATATTATCCAGTTACGCTAGCGCACAAGATGCTGGTCCGATCAACCGTATTTTTGCCTTGGCGAGCGACTGATCCCAGCCATCGCCGTTGACCCGTCGCGCCGATAATCCTCGTCGTCGGGGCGCCAAGTTGGACAGCGCAAGCCGCTTGGTGTGCAATGGACCCCGGAGCAAACAGGAGGAACCTATGGCCAAGGCCCCATCGTCCGAGGCGCGTGACCGGGTGCGCGACACCGTCCCCAAGATGATCGAAGTGACCGAGAAGGTACTGTTCGGCGACATCTGGGAACGGCCCGAACTGTCCAAGCGCGACCGCAGCCTTGTGGTCTGCGCCGTGCTGACCGCGACTTACCGGCCGGAGCAACTGCGCGGCCATCTGCAGCGCGCCTTGGACAACGGTCTGACCAAGACCGAAATCTCCGAAATGATCACCCACGTGGCCTTCTACGCGGGCTGGCCGGCGGCCATGAGCGCGGCGAATATCGCGCGCGAGATTTTCGAGGCTAATCCGTAACGAGCGGACCGGAGCGAAAGCAGCGGGGAATGCAACGATGAAGGCGGGCTTCATCGGCCTTGGCACCATGGGTGCCAGCATGGCCGCCAATCTGCAAAAGGGCATCCAGAAAGACGGCCACTCCGTCCTTGTGTTCGATGTTCACCGCGGTGCGGCGGCGTCGCATGTCAGAAATGGCGCGGTGTGGGTCGACAGCCCCGCGGCGATGGCGGCTGAATGCGACGTCATGTTTTCCTCGCTGCCCGGGCCGGTCGAGTTCGAAGCGGTCAGCTATGGCGAAACCGGTTTGCTGTCGGCGATCCGTCCGGCGGCGGCTTATTTCGATCTTACGACGAATGCGCCGAGCACGGTACGCAAAGCGCACGCGGACTACGAGAGAAAGGGTGCATTTCTGTTTGACGCGCCGGTGAGCGGCGGTCCGCGCGGCGCGGCCACCGGAAAGCTTGCGATTTGGTGCGGCGGCGACGCTGACGTGTTCGAAAAGTGGAAGCCCGTGCTCGATACCATTGGCGACCAGGTTAAACTGATTGGACCGATCGGCGCCGGGTCGGTCGCCAAGCTGGTGCACAATTGTTACGGCTACATCGCCACGGCGGCGGCGGCGGAAGTGTTCAGCATGGGGGTCAAAGCGGGCATCGAGCCACTGGCGATCTGGGAGGCGGTGCGTCAGGGCGCTATTGGCCGGCGCGGCGCGTTCGAGTCGCTGACCGATCAGTTCCTGCCGAACAAATACGAACCGGCGGCTTTCGCACTGCGTCTCGCGCACAAGGACGTGTCGCTTGCCACGGCGCTGGGCCGGGAGCTGAACGTTCCGATGCGGATGGCCAATCTGGCCTTGGCCGACCTGGCGGAGGGGCTCAACCGTGGTTGGGGCAACCGGGATTCCCGCGCCATCATGGTGTTGCAGACCGAACGGGCCGGCGTCGAGGTGAAGGTCGATCCACAGCGGCTGACCGAGGCGATCGAGAGTAAAGCTGGGAGCAGCTAGCGCTGCTCGCCTCAGCCGGCTTGCAATCTGCCAGTCTTGCAATCCGCGCGTCGGGCCAGATATTAGATTGATGAAAATCCGAATCAGAGCGATCCGATGACCTCGCCGGACCGCTGTTTGCGTGGGCCAGCACGGCCCGGATCACGGAAATGCCCAGGATCACGGAAATGCAATGTCCGGTAGCAACCTATTTGGCGAAATTCGAAGATTTGCCCGGACATCGGGCGCGGTAGGCGGCATTGCAGCCCGGGTGGCCGGGGCGCGGATGTTCGGTATCAAAACCGACCGGGCGGCGCACGCCGAAGACCTGAAGACGATCCTGGGCGGCCTGAAGGGGCCACTGATGAAGGTGGCGCAGTTCCTGTCGACGGTGCCCGACGCGCTGCCGGTGGAATACGCCGAGGAGCTGGCTCAGCTTCAGTCCAACGCGCCCGCCATGGGGTGGAATTTCGTGCGACGGCGCATGGCGAGTGAACTGGGCCCGGACTGGCGGTCGAAGTTTGCCTCGTTCAATCAGGAGGCGTCGGCGGCGGCCAGCCTCGGGCAGGTGCACCGCGCCACGTTGCCGGACGGCACGGACGTCGCCTGCAAGCTGCAATACCCCGACATGCCGAGCACCGTGGAGGCCGACCTGCGGCAGCTCAAGCTGGCGATGGCGGTGTATCACCGGATGGACAACGCCATCCAGCAGGATGAGATTTATAAGGAGCTAAGGGAACGCCTGCGGGAGGAACTGGACTACGAGCGCGAGGCGGCGCAGATGCGGCTGTATGGCCTGATGCTGCGGGAGCACCCCAGTGTGCATGTGCCGGTGCCGATGCCGGCATTCAGCACCAAGCGCCTGCTGACGATGACGTGGCTTGACGGCCGGCCGCTGATGCAGCGCCTGGCGGAGGATCCGCCGCAGGAGGAGCGCAACCAGATCGCCGAGGCATTGTTCCGCGCCTGGTATGTGCCGTTCTACCGCTATGGCGTGATCCACGGCGACCCGCATCTGGGCAACTATCAGGTTCGCGCCGATGGGTCGGTCAATTTGCTGGATTTCGGCGCCATCCGGGTATTTCCGCCTCGGTTCGTCAGCGGCGTCATCGAACTGTTCGAGGCGGTTCGCGACAACGACGACGACAAAGCGCACCGGGCCTATGAACGGTGGGGCTTTGTTGATCTGTCACGCGAGAAGATGGACGTGCTCAACCTGTGGGCTCGGTTCCTGTATGAGCCGCTGACCCAGGACCGGGTGCGCCGTATCCAGGAGACGGACGATGCGACGTTTGGCCGCGAGGTGGCCGAGCGGGTGCATGCGGGGTTGCAGCGGACGGGTGGTGTGATGCCGCCGCGGGAATTCGTTCTGATGGACCGGTCGGCGATCGGGCTGGGCGGGGTGTTCCTGCGGCTGAAGGCGGAGCTGAACTGGAGCCGCCTGTTTGGCGATCTGATCGCCGATTTCAACGAGGCGGCGCTGGCCGAGCGTCAGGCGCTGGCGCTGGCGGAGGCGGGGGTACCGCTGGCACGGTAGCTCGCGGCAGCGAGGACGCACGATTTGTGGCGGCCGGTGCGCGGTGCCCCTCCGCGCGTGACATGGCATTTGAAGCGTCAGTTGGCGGCCTCACCCACATCGCCGCAACATTGGGGCCGGTTTGGGCCGAGCAATTAAGCATTTATTCACCAGATTCTGGTACAAAGAAAGAACGGTCCCGCGGTCCCCTGGCCCCCTAAATCGCGGATCGCGCCTCGTGAAAAATTCGCGGATCCCTCCCACAAGCGAGATGCGCCGTGTCCCCTGCCAGCACCATGCCTACCAGGACCACTTCCGCCGCCGCCAGGCTGGCGCGTGCCAACTCCAGACCAGGAAGGCCTCTCGACAGCGACACGTCCGATAACTGGGCGGGCGCTGCCCCCCGGACAACAGTTCCGTACGGTATGGATCCATTCAACTTTGCATTCGGCTGGGGGCCGCGGGCGTTCCCGACGCCGTCGGGGATAACCCGGGTGACGACGACCGGATCATCACCGATCGTCGTGGTGGCCGCCAGTCTCAGCCAGGTGCTGTATTTGCAGGAGGGCAGCAACTCCGCGGTGATCAGCGTCACCGACGTGCATCAGGGGCAGATGGGGGACTGCTATCTTTGCACCTCGATCGGCGAGCTCGCGCTGTTTCATTCGAGCTGGATCACCAACATGATCCACAGCAACGCCGATGGCAGCGAGACGGTGACGCTCTACCGCGCGTCGAACGGCAGCCTTCCGACTTTCGGCACGACGGCGTTCACAGCGGTCTCGATCAACATCACGAACTCCTTTCCCAGCAACTCCGCCAACTGCGGTGCTACCCAGGACGTCTACAACGGGCAGAAGGAAATCTGGGTCCAGGTCCTGGAGAAGGCAGTGGCGACGCTTTATGGCGGCTACAACGGCATTGCCAATGGCGGTGACCCGGCCATCACCATGGAGGAACTGACGGGTTGCGCGGCGACCTATATGTCGCCCGGGTCGCTGTCGTTGCAGCAATTGCAGGCCGCATCCGCGGCTGGCGATCTGATTGCCTTCGACACTCAGGGGTCGGGCGTTGGTGCGTACGGCTTGTACCGGGAACCACGCCTACATGTTCGAGAGCCTGAGCACGGTCAGCGGCACAGTCATGGTCAACCTGCTGAACCCATGGGGGTTCGATAATCCCGATCCGATACCGTTCTCGCGGCTCGGGAGTGTCACCGTCGAAGTGGACATTTGCCAGTTTGTCGATCACGAGGTCATCAATGTCGGGCCCGTGCTGGCCAAGCAGACAGCCAATCAGACCTGGGCGCAGGGATCGCATGTGTCACTGGCGCTGGCGGCGGGCACGTTTACCGAGGCGTCGGGCCAGAAGCTGACCTATGTGGCGACCCAGGCGACCGGGCAGGCGCTGCCGTCGTGGCTGAGCTTCAATGCGGCGAAGATGACTTTCTCCGGCACGGTGCCGAGCGGCATGGAAACGCTGGCGCTGAGCGTGCAGGCGACGGATACGAGCGGGATGTCCTGCTCCGAAACGTTCCAGGTGACGGTGCCGGCCGCGGCACCCAAGCTGGCACACCAGACAGCGGCGCAGACCTGGACGCAGGGCACAACTCTGTCGTTCGCCCTGGCATCGAACACGTTCACCGATCCGAACGACGAAGCGCTGAGCTACACGGCGACGCTGTCCAATGGGGCGCTGCCCGGGTGGCTGACGTTGGACAGCGGGAGCGGTAGGTTCAGTGGCACCGTCCCTTACGCGTCCGGTGCGCTGTCGATCAAGGTGACGGCGACCGACACCAGCGGATTGTCGATCTCGGAGACGTTTCAGGCGAAGTTGATAGCGCCGGCGCCGATGGTGACCGACCAGACGGCCAGTCAGACCTGGACCGCGGGTCAGGCGCTGTCATTCGCGCTCGCCTCTGACACGTTCACCGCGGTGCAGGGCCAAAGCTTGAAATATACCGCGACACTGCCCACCGGTCTGAAGATCGACGCGTCCACCGGATGGATCAGCGGGACGGTTCCCGTTGCGCTGGGGGCCTACACGATCAAGGTGACGGCGACGCAAACCAGCGGGTTGTCGGTCTCCGAGACTTTCAAGGCAACGGTGGTTGCCGCGGCGCCGACGATTGCGGACCAGACGCCTGGCCAGACCTGGACCGCGAACCAGGCGGTCTCGTTCACCTTGCCGAGTGATACGTTCGTCGACCCGCAAGGCGAGAAGCTGAGCTATACGGTGACGGGTCTGCCGTCTGGGCTGACGTTCAACAAGGCGACGTTGGCGATCAGCGGAACGACTGTCGCCGCGCTGTCGAGCTACAAGATCACCGTTGCGGCGAAGGATTTGAGCGGCCTATCGGCATCCGAGACCTTCCAGGCCGTGCTCACTGCAAACGCCCCGACTGTCAGCCAGACGTCTGACCAGATATGGGCGGCGAACAAGGCTGTGTCGCTATCGGTCGCCGCTGCCTTTGCCGACCCGCAGGGCGAGAAGCTGACCTACGCGGCGACCCTGTCCAATGGAAAGGCTCTCCCGGCAGGGCTGACGTTCAATGCGGCGACGGCCAAATTTGGCGGTCTCGCGCCGACGGCGCTGGGTGGCCTGGGCATCACGGTGGTGGCGAAGGATCAGAGCGGCCTGTCGGTCTCCGAGACGTTCCAGGCAATCGTCCAGGCTTCCGCGCCAACTGTCGCGAACCAGACCGGCTCGCTGACCTGGACCGTGGGAAAGGCAGTTTCGGCCGCACTCGCGAGCAATACCTTCGTCGACCCGCAGGGCGAGAAGATGACCTACTCGGCAACTCAGGACGACGGTTCGGCGCTGCCGAGCGGATTGAGATTCAACACGGGGACCGATGCGTTCAGCGGCACCGTGCCAATCACCCCCGAAACATTGGGGCTTACGGTGAAAGCGACCAACGCCAGCGGGCTGTCGGTTTCGGAGAATTTCTCGGTGACGATCCAGGCGGCCCCGCCGACGGTTGCGCACCAGACGGCCAATCAGATCTGGACCGGCGGCTCGTCGGAGAGTTTTCTGCTTCCGACGAGTACGTTCGCGGATCCCCAGCGGGGGGCGCTTACCTACACCGCCTATGAAACCAGCGGCTCCGATCAGACGGACTGGCTGCGTTTCGTCGCGGCTTCAGCGGACTTCATCGGCACCGTGCCGACTGGGGTCACCGGGACCATTGGCATCAAGGTTGTCGCGACCAACGCGTATGGGCTGTCGACGTCCGAAATCATTTGGGCTGACGTTCGCGGGGTCGGGCGCTCACGTATCCGCAGCCGGCGCCCCGGGCGCGACCGAACTGCTGATGTTTCATGGCTGACGGCGCCGAGTTGGGATCAGCCCATGCGGGTAACCCGTCCCGCGGTCAGACCACCGTCGATGACCAGCTCGGATCCCGTCATATGGCTCGACAGATCGGAGGCGAGGAACAAAATTCCGTTTGCGATGTCCACCGCTTCGCCGGCCTTGCCCAGCGGTACCGTGGCTTCCGCGACCTGGTACGGGTCGAGCGGCTGGTTGTGGCCGGGCGGCATTTTGTTCCAGATTGGCGTGGCAATGATACCAGGGTGTACCGAGTTCACCCGGATACCGTCGCCGGCCTGCGCGCATTCCAGCGCCATCGACTTGGCGAACAGCCGCACTGCACCTTTGCTCGCGCTATAGCCGGCGAGGCCCGCTGAACCGCGCAGTCCCGCCACCGAGGACAGCATCACGATCGAGCCGCCATTGCCGGCCTGGCGCATCGCCGGAATACAATACTTGACCGAAAGAAATACGCCGTCGACGTTGATCGCCATCTGGCGGCGCCAGTCCTGCAGCGACATGTCGAGGGCGCTGCCCATGATGGCGATGCCGGCGTTCGCCACCATGATGTCGAGCCGCCCGAGACGCTCGGCCGCCGCGATCACCGCGGGCCAGCCGTCCTCCTGGCTTACGTCGTGGTGCAGGTAGACGCCGCCCAACTGGTCGGCCAGCGCCGAACCGGCGCCGTCATCGATGTCCGTCAGCACGAGCCTGGCCCCCTCCCCCGCCAGGACTCGCGCCGTCGCTGCTCCTATACCGGACGCCGCACCGGTGACGATTGCGACCCTACCATCCAACAGACCCATTGTTTCCTCCTCAGCGCTGGCTCGAGCGCTTGCTCGATCAGCGACTATCCCATACGCGCGGCGCTGCTACCAACCAGCGTCAACAGGAGCCAGGATCTCCGGCCAAACGGGAGGACTTATGCAAGAACCGAAATCCGCCCTGGTGACCAGGTCGCTGGCCGGAGTGGCGGAGGCGCGCCTGAACGAACCGCGGGCGCTGGGGACCACAGTTACCGTGTCACCGCTGTGAACCATGGGGATTCCGGGGACTATTCGGCTGGTCGTAACCCGATCCCGAACGATCGCGTCAATCGGCAAACGCATTCCCCCGCGCTTTTGCCGAGCCGCGACATGTCCGGTAACCCTTGCACCGTCCCAGCGGGAGGTGCATTGCTGGCAAAATGACGCATCGGGCTGTGCGCCGCGCTTACGAGCGCGCGCCATCCCGTGTAAACTTGCTGGCCACCTCTGTCTCACGGCCCCTGACGAAGGAAAAGTCGCATGCGCCTTGCGGTGCTGAAGGAACGGCGAGCCGCCGAAACCCGCGTCGCGGCGACGCCGGATACCGTCAAGAAGCTGATCGCCCTCGGCCTGACCGTCGCGGTCGAGTCGGGCGCGGGCGTATCCGCTGCGATATCCGACGCTGATTTCAGCGCCGCTGGGGCCGAGATCTCCCCCGACGCCGCCGCCACGCTCGCGGGCGCCGGGATCGTCTTCGCAGTGCAGACTCCGGAGCCGGAACAGCGTGGTCTGATCCCGCGCGGCGCCTTGCTGGTGTGCATTTCCGGTGCCTTCAGCGACCCCGGCCTGGTGTCCGATCTAGCGGCGTCCGGTATCGATTGCGCGGCGATGGAACTGCTGCCCCGCATCACCCGGGCACAATCGATGGACGTGCTGTCCAGCCAGGCAAACCTCGCTGGATATCGCGCGGTGATCGAGGCTGGATACGCATTCCAGCGCGGCTTTCCGATGATGATGACGGCGGCCGGCACGGTTCCGCCGGCTCGGGTGTTCGTCATCGGCGCCGGTGTCGCCGGCCTCCAGGCCATCGCTACGGCTCGGCGCCTGGGTGCGATCGTCTCGGCCACCGATGTCCGCCCGGCGGCAAAGGAAGAGATCAAGTCCCTCGGCGCGACCTATGTGGGCGTCGAGGATCAGGAGACGGCGACCCAGACCGGCGCTTACGCCCGCGAGATGAGCGACGCCTTCCGCCAGAAGCAGTCGGAGTTGATGGCCACCACGGTCGCCAAGAACGACCTGGTTATTTGCACCGCGCTGGTGATGGGCGGCAAGGCGCCCGTCATCATCACCCAACCCATGGTGGCCAGCATGAGGTCCGGCAGCGTGATCGTCGACCTGGCGGCCGAAGGCGGGGGCAACTGCGAGGCCACGGTTCCGGGCGAAAGCACCGTCACGGCGAACGGCGTAACCATCCTGGGCTACCGCAACTGGCCGAGCCGGATCACTGTCGCGGCGTCGGGGTTGTATGCGCGCAATCTGCTGACGTTTTTGACCAGTTTCTGGGACAAGGACGCTTCGGCGCCGAAACTGCCGGAGACCGACGATATCGTCAAAGGCGTCATGCTGACCCGCGGAGGAAGCATCGTGCATCCGCATTTCCTGCCTTCTCAGGCCGCCTGACCGTTGGACGCCTGATCGCCCGGAGACCGACCACAGATGAACCCTGCACAGCTTGCGGACGAGGCCTCGCGCTTGGCCGACCGAGCCATCGAACTCGCCAACCATGCACAGATGATGACGGCTACCGCGGTGGGCGACGTGTCCGGTGCTGTCGCACCTGACGTCAACCCATTCATCTTCCTGCTGGCGATCTTCCTGATGGCGTGCTTCGTCGGTTACTACGTGGTGTGGAACGTGACGCCGGCGCTGCACTCGCCGCTGATGGCGGTGACCAACGCGATCTCCTCGGTGATCGTGGTCGGCGCCATGCTGGCCACCGGACTCGCGCTGTCGGGCTGGGCGATGTTCTTCGGCTTCATCGCCGTCACGCTGGCTTCGGTGAACATATTCGGCGGGTTTCTAGTCACGCAGCGCATGCTTTCGATGTTCAAGAAAAAGCAATAAGGCCACATCGATGTCCGCTAGCCTGACCTC
The DNA here is from genome assembly GCA_963758415.1 of uncultured Alphaproteobacteria bacterium. GTDB lineage: Bacteria > Pseudomonadota > Alphaproteobacteria > Acetobacterales > Acetobacteraceae > Rhodopila. Next base: position 246,049 of record CAVWVL010000008.1, read on the forward strand.
GCTCGCCTACCTGGTCGCCGCCGTTCTGTTCGTGCTGGCGTTGCGCGGCCTGTCGTCGCCGGTGACCTCGCGCGAGGGCAACCGCTTCGGCATCATCGGCATGGCCATCGCCGTGGTCGCCACGCTGCTGCATCACGGCATGAGCGGCAGCGGTTTCCTGCTGATCCTGCTCGGGATCGTCATCGGCGGCGGCACCGGTGTCGTGGTGGCGCGGCGGATCCAGATGACCGCCCTGCCCCAGCTTGTCGCGGCCTTTCACTCGCTGGTTGGTCTGGCGGCCGTGTTCGTGGCGGCGGGGGCGTTGAATGCGCCCGAGGCCTTCAACATCGGTGTCGCCGGCAATCTCCACACCCAAAGCCTGATCGAGATGTCGCTCGGTCTGGCGATCGGCGCGATCACCTTCTCCGGCAGCCTGATCGCGTTCGCCAAGCTGCAGGCGCTGATGAAGGGCGCTCCGATCACCTTCCCGGGGCAGCACTGGCTAAACCTCGGCCTGGCGATTCTGCTGCTGGTGCTGGTCATCAGCTTCGTTGCGTCCGGCGGCAGTCAGGTGTTGTTCTGGCTGATCGCCCTGTTATCGCTCGGGATTGGCTTCCTGATCATCATTCCGATCGGCGGCGCCGACATGCCCGTCGTGGTGTCGATGCTGAACAGCTACTCGGGCTGGGCGGCGGCCGGCATCGGCTTCACCATTCAGAACCTGGCGCTGATCATCACCGGGTCGCTGGTGGGCGCGTCGGGCGCGATTCTGTCCTACATCATGTGCAAGGGGATGAACCGCAGCATCATCAACGTGCTGCTGGGTGGCTTTGGCACCGAGAGCGGCTCGGTGGCTGCCGGCGGCCCGGTTGGCGACCGCAACGTCCGGACCGGAAACGCCGATGACGCCGCCTTCATCATGAAGAACGCATCCAAGGTGATCATCGTGCCTGGCTATGGCATGGCGGTCGCTCAGGCGCAGCACGCGCTGCGGGAGATGGCGGACACGCTGAAGAAAGAGGGGGTGGAGGTGAAGTACGCCATCCATCCCGTCGCCGGCCGCATGCCAGGCCACATGAACGTGCTGCTGGCCGAGGCCAACGTGCCGTACGACGAGGTCTTCGAACTGGAGGAGATCAACAACGAGTTCTCCACCGCCGACGTCGTTTATGTGATTGGCGCCAACGATGTAACCAATCCGGCGGCGAAGACCGATCCCAAGTCGGCGATCTACGGCATGCCGATCCTGGACGTGGAAAAGGCGCGGACGGTGTTGTTCGTCAAACGCTCGATGGCGTCGGGTTATGCCGGCGTGGACAACGAGTTGTTCTTCCGGCCCAACACGATGATGCTGTTTGGCGACGCGAAGAAGATGACCGAGGAGATCGTCCAGGCGCTGAACCACTGACTGGATTTGCGTCGCGCTATCCCGGGGCGACGGACTGAAGGTCCATGACGCGGCCTCGCCATTCCGTGCCGCTGAGGCGACCGAGCAGCCGCTGGTCGGCGGTGACCATTGTCGCGCCACGCGCTTCGGCCAGAGCCAGATAGAAGCAGTCGTAAACCGGGTGATCAAGCACTCGGGAAATTTCCACCGCGCGCGGCGCCAACAAGGCAAGCGGGGTCAGTTCGGCAAACGCGAGCGAAAGGCGGGCGGCGGCATGATCATGTTGCTGTGCTAACATACTGCCCGAGCGCATGGCTTTCCACCCGGCGTTGGCAACCTCCGCGATGATCAGGTCCGGGGCGATCAGCAGGTCCGGTCCGGTCAGCATCGCGGCGGCGCGGTCGCTCCCCTTCTCCTCGATGAACCACTTCAGCGCCACGCTCGCGTCGACAACGACCGTCACCGCTCCGCGCGGCTTTCACCCACGAGGACCTCGGCCAATCGATGCGACTCGTTGGGCGTCGGCGTCAGGGCGCGCGTCGCCGCGAATTCAGCCGCGAGGTCGGCGCGGGGATGGCCGGCCGCACGGGCCAGCACCTCCCGCAGCTCGGCCTCCAGCGACAAGCCACGGGCCGCGGCGCGTCCGCGCAGGGCGGCGAGAACCGAGTCGTCGACATTGCGGATCAGAACCTGTCCCATATGGCGCATCCTTTGAGCGATAGCGTTGTCGCTATCACTTGGATTCCCGGAGCGCTCGGATCAAGGCAGCCGACGGTCTGAACCTGGCGGTCCCGGCTCGCCCCCTCTGAAATGTTGCTTGCCGCACGACGCGATCGCCCGTGCTTTCGATGGAGCGCTCCGAGGGACTAATCCTGCACCGTATCCCGCTCCCGAGAGCACCGGGCACGGGTGAGCCACGGGGGAACATCCGAACAAACTTGCAAACATGCAGATATCTTTATATATCGCCGCGACCCAGCAGGAGCTTTCAGATGACTAGCGCGGCAACCTCCCAGGATTTCAAGGTCAAGGATCTTTCGCTCGCGGAGTGGGGCCGCAAGGAAATCAGCATGGCCGAGGACGAGATGCCCGGCCTGATGGCGATCCGCGCCGAATACGGGCCGTCCAAGCCGCTGAAGGGCGCGCGCATCGCCGGTTGCCTGCATATGACGATCCAGACCGCGGTGCTGATCGAGACCCTGATCGCACTGGGCGCCACGGTGCGCTGGTCGTCGTGCAATATCTTCTCGACGCAGGATCACGCGGCGGCGGGCATCGCGGCCGAGAACATCCCGGTGTTTGCCTGGAAAGGCATGAGCGAGGAAGAGTTTTGGTGGTGCATCGAGCAGACCATACGCGGGCCTGCCGAGGGCACCGGCAAGCCTTGGACGCCCAACATGATCCTGGACGACGGCGGCGATCTGACGCTGCTGATGCACCAGAAGTATCCGGAAATGCTGGCGGATGTGCGCGGCGTCTCGGAGGAGACCACCACCGGCGTGCACCGTCTGTGGGAAATGGCGCGCGCGGGCAAACTGCTGACGCCCGCCATTAACGTCAACGACAGCGTGACCAAATCGAAGTTCGACAATCTCTACGGCTGCCGTGAGTCGCTGGTGGACGGCATCCGCCGCGGCACCGACGTGATGATGGCGGGCAAGGTCGCCGTGGTGAACGGCTTCGGCGACGTTGGCAAGGGTTCTTCCGCCTCGCTGCGCAACGCCGGCTGCCGCGTCATGGTGACCGAGGTCGATCCTATCTGCGCATTGCAGGCTGCGATGGAAGGTTACCAGGTAGTTACGATGGATGACGCCGCGCCACTCGGCGACATATTCGTCACGGCGACCGGCAACGTGGACGTGATCACCCTCGACCACATGCGGGCGATGAAACATCGCGCAATAGTCTGCAATATTGGCCATTTCAACTCAGAGATACAGATCGAGGCGTTGCGCAACTACAAGTGGGAAAACGTCAAGCCACAGGTGGACGAGGTTGTCTTCCCGGACGGCAAGCGACTTATTCTATTGTCGGAAGGCCGCCTGGTTAACCTCGGCAATGCGACCGGGCACCCGAGCTTCGTCATGAGCGCGAGCTTCAGCAACCAGGTGCTGGCGCAGATCGAGCTGTTTACCGCCCCTGCCGGCAAATATGATTGCACGACGGTGTACACGCTGCCGAAGCATCTCGACGAGAAGGTCGCCGCCCTGCACCTGGCGAAAGTGGGCGCGAAGCTGACAAAACTGTCGCCGAAGCAAGCCGAATACATCGGCGTGGCCGCTCAGGGTCCGTTCAAGCACGATCTATACCGATATTGAGTATCTGAACTTCACCTCCTTGTCATGGCGTCAAGCTGGCGAAACGGCTTGGAAATCCCTATGTGGAGGCGGCGTCGCCTGATGCGCTATCCCGGGTCAATCGGTCCCCGGGAAGCGGCTGGCGCGGCATCCGGCAGAACTGGGAAACGTCTAAAATGTCGACCGTTGCAACACCGCCCAAGCCGCCCTTCACGCAAGCCGTGCGAAGGGCGCTGTCAGGCTCACGCAACTCCAGGATGGAGGCGGATTTGTTGTTCCTCGAGGCTTGGGAAATCCGCCCATCGGCGCATTTGGGAGCGACTCTGCGCGCCAGCCAGATCAGGCGTGCGAATCCGTCGCTGGCGGCCGAGATCGACGCCGAGCTAAAGGCCGGCGTCAGGGGTTCCGGCGCCTCGTAGCGGGCGGTCACGGCACGCGGCAAATTCCGTCGGTTGACAGCGCCTGAGGCGTTGTCTTGCCGCTACCGATGTGGTGGCATCGATCCCCCGCGCTGAACCGAACATGGAGCCCTGAATGGCCACGCACCGAATCGCCTCGACGCCGGAAACCGTGCGGTGGGGCGTCTTCGACGCGGATTTCCCGCCTTTGATCACGATCGCTTCCGGTGACACGCTGGTGCTGGAGTGCGTGTCGGGCGGTCCGGAGGTGATGCCGCCGCCGGAGTCTGGCCTGAAGATCCCGCCGGCGCTGGCCGCGATCCATGCTGCCAACATCCCTCGCGCGCCGGGGCACCTTATCACCGGTCCGGTCGCCATCGCGGGCGCCGAACCCGGTGACATGCTGGAAGTGCGCATCGACGACATCGAGCTTGGCTGTGAGTGGGGTTATTGCGGCTTCCGCCCCCTCGCCGGCACCTTGCCGGAGGACTTCCCCGAGCGCTACATGTCCCACATACCGGTGAACACGGCACGCAAAACCTGCCGCCTGCCCTGGGGCACCGAGCTGAATCTGGCGCCGTTCTTTGGCGTGATGGGTGTCGCGCCGCCGCCAGCGTATGGCGCGATTTCCACCGTCCAGCCGCGCGAGCACGGCGGCAACCTGGACAACAAGGAACTCGGCGTCGGATCGACACTGTTCCTGCCGGTCTGGGCGCCCGGAGGTCTGTTCTCGGCCGGTGACGGTCACGGCGTGCAAGGCGACGGCGAAGTCTGCATCAACGCGCTGGAGATCTGCCTGACCGGCACCTTCACCTTGACGCTGCACAAGGGCGGCGGCGCCCGCAATCCGATGCTGAAATACCCCCGGGCCGAATCCGCCAGCCACTTCATCTCCATGGGCATGCACGAGGATCTCGACGTCGCGATGAAGACCGCGCTGCGGGAGATGATCGCCTTCATCACCAGCCGTACCAATCTGTCGCGGCAGGAGGCGTATCAATTCTGCTCCCTGGCCGTGGATTTCCACGTCACCCAGACGGTGAACGGCGAAAAGGGCGTGCACGGGCTGCTGAAGAAGGGGCTGTTGTTCTAGGCGCTGGGTCACGGTCCTCGATCTAGACCGAACAAGGAAAATCCTCACATGGTGTCTTATGATCACCAGCAGGCTGACAACTAAAGCGCAGACGACGATTCCTCAGCCGGTGCGGATGGCCCTTGGGCTCCGGGCGGGTGACGAGATTGCCTATGTCATCGAGGCGGGACAGGTCATTCTGAAGCGCTTCGAGGGTCGCGGGGACGACGACGACCCCTTTGCGACATTCCACGAATGGAGCAGCGAGGCCGACGTCGAGGCCTATCGCAAGCTATGAGGTCTGGGACGTCGTCAAGGTCGCTTTCCCTTACACAAATCGACCGGTGCGGCAGTATCGCCGGGCCTTGGTTGTGGCCCAGTACATCGGTGCGGGTTCGCCGGCGCTGCTCTGGGTGCTGATGATCACCAGCGCGGGCCATCGCCGCTGGCCTGGCGACATTGAAATTTCCGACATGACGATGGCGGGGTTGCCGGCGGCCTCGATCGTGCGCAGCGCCGCGATCGCAACCATCGAAGCGGTGAGCGCGCTGAGGATCGGTCGCTTGTCGCAGGCAGATCGGCCGACGGCCCGCAATGAAATTGCCGCGATGGTTGCGGCCGTGCTGGGGACAACAGGCTAACCCGCCACGTCGGTCGCTTCCAGGGCGCGGATTTCGCGAAAGGGCAGGCCCGTTGCATGCCCATCACCCTGCAAGTAACGTCCGCCGCGTAAGAGGGGATGGTTTCCGCATGGACATGACGGGCGAGCGACGCATACCCGCGCCGCGCCAGATCGTTTGGGAAGCTTTGAACAATCCGGAGGTGCTGAAGGCCAGCATTCCGGGCTGCGAATCGTTGGAAAAGCTTTCCGATAACCAGATGAAGGCGACAGCGGCGGTCAAACTCGGCCCCATCTCGGCGCGCTTCACTGGCAATGTGCTGCTGTCCGAGATCGATGCGCCGAACAGTTACCGGATCAGCGGTGAAGGACAAGGCGGCGTGGCAGGCTTCGCCAAGGGCGGTGCCGCGGTGAAGCTGACCGACGACGCGGCGGACACACTACTCAGCTACCAGGTCAACGCCCAGGTCGGCGGCAAGCTGGCACAGCTCGGCGCTCGGCTGATCGATGCCAGCGCGAAACAGATGGCCGACGCCTTCTTCGACCGCTTCAGCAAGCAGGTGCAGGCCATGGCCCCGTCCTCCGACGCTGACCACCCCACAGAGACGGCGCGCGCCGTCGCTCAAACCGTCACAGCCGCGACGAATGCACCCCCCGGAATTCCGATCTGGGCCCTCATCCCGCCGGAGCCGTTCGGTCTGCCGATCGCCGCCTGGATTGGCGGGGCGGTGTTCGTCGTCATGATCCTGCTGATGCTGGGAAGCATGATCTAGTGGGTTTGCCCGTCCCCGGTCCGTCCGCCTCCGATCTGCCAAAATCCGTCGCCGAGACCGAGAAGCTGCTGGCCGACCACGGCTACATCGCCGACCGCGAGCTGGCCACGACGGTGCACCTGGCACTGGCCATGCAACGTCCATTGCTCTTGGAAGGCGAGCCTGGCACCGGCAAGACGGAGATCGCCAAGGTGCTCGCGGCCGGTCTGCGCCGCCGGCTGGTGCGGCTGCAGTGTTACGATGGCATGGACCTTTCCGCCGCGGCTTACGAGTGGGATCACGCCCGCCAGCTCATGGCGATCCGCATGGCCGAGGCTGCCGGACAGACCGATCGCGATGAATTGTCCCGCGACATCTACACGCGGGAGTTCCTGCAGGCTCGCCCGCTGCTCTCGGCGGTCGACCCTGACCAGCCGCCCGCCGTCCTGCTGATCGATGAACTGGACCGCGCCGACGAACCGTTCGAAGCCTTCCTGCTGGAGGTCCTGGCCGATTTCCAGATCAGCGTGCCTGAATACGGCACCGTGCGTGCGGTCACCCGGCCGGTGGTCGTGCTGACCTCCAACCGTACCCGGGAAGTGCATGACGCCATCCGTCGCCGCTGCCTGTATCACTGGGTCGATTACCCGGATGCAAAGCGGGAGCGGGCCATCCTCGACGCGAAAGCCCCCGAGGTGCCGGCGCATCTGGCCGAACAGGTCGTCGCGTTTGTCCAGCGCCTGCGCGGGGAGGAACTGTTCAAGCTTCCCGGCGTGGCCGAGACGATCGACTGGGCACAGGCGCTGACCTACCTGAACAAGACCGAGCTGACCGCCGGTGACGTCGATGAGACGCTGGGGGTGCTGCTGAAGTATCAGGACGATATCGCCAAGGTTCGCGGCGCCGAGGCCGCGCGGCTGGTGCAGGAGACGGCTGGCGCCTGATCATTCGGTCAGTGTCCTGGCCCGGGCAGCCCCATTGGCCAGCGCTTGGGCGAGCCGCGAATGCGGCGCTGATTCAGCGTTGTCCTGGCACATCGGTATCAGCCGAAAGCTTCCGCAGTCGATCTTAACCGTGGATTAAAGCATTTGGGCCAAAGCTTGCGACGGCGAATGGAAGCCGTTTCATGCTGTCTCGCTTTAGCAAGTTTGCGTCATGGCTGGGTAATCCCGCTGCCAGCCAGCCGGTCGCGGCGTGGAGCGTCCTGATCGCTCTCGTCATGGCCGTGGCGATGATCTGGCATGTCGTCACATCGCGGCAGGGAGTGATCGCCGACGCTGGGCGCGAAATGCGCAACGATGCGCTGCTGCTCGCGGAGGTCGAGGATCGGCTGCTGCTGGCCAACGAAGCGGTGCAGCTCGGCCTGATCGAGTACATGCGCGAGATCGGCGTCGACTCGCCCGAGAAATTCGAGCAACTCATGGCCTCCCGTGCGGTGCACCAGAACCTCGCGGACCGGCTTGCGGGCTTGCCCTATCTGTCTGCCCTGATCCTCAGCGACCGGGACGGCGCGCTGGTCAACGCTTCGGACAGGTGGCCAACGCCTGCGGTCAATAACGCCGATCGAGACTTCATCCGCAACCTGACAGCGGCCGGAGCACCGCCGAGCTATATCAGCGAGCCGTCGGTCGGCAAGGTGACGGGCCGGTTGACGCTCTACATCAGCCGCAGGTTCGAGGCCGGGGATGGCCGGCTGATCGGTATCGTGACCAGCACGATCATGGTTGACTACTTCGAGCAGTTCTATGCCCAGATCCCGCTCACCGGCGGTGGCTCGTTCGTGCTCTACCGGCGCGATGGCGTCCTGATCGCGCGTTATCCGCATGTCGATCGCGCGGTCGGCAAGGTGTTCGCTGCCACGCCGAATTTCAGGCGTCTGCTCGATGCGCTGGATACTGGCGTGGTTCGCCTGGACAGCCAGTTCGATGGCAAGGACCGGCTGATCGCGCCACGCGCGATGGCACACTTTCCCCTGATCATCACGGTCGGCGACTCGATCGGGTCGATCCTTGGCGGGTGGCGCCAGCAGATTCGTATCCCGATCGCGACGACCGCTCTGGTGGAACTGCTGATCGCTGGGACGGTGCTTTTGACGGTGCGTCAGGCCCGCGGCAACGCGCGGCTGCGGACGGCCGAACTGGCGCGCGCGCGGGCCGAGGCCGATCTTGCCGCCGCCGAGGCGCGCGAGCGTGCCGCTCAGACATTGCAAACCCAGGAGCGGCGGTTCGACATGGCGGTGCAGAACCTGCCTCAGGGTCTGATCATGCTCGACCATGCCGGCAACGTGCTGGCGGTCAATCACAGGTTCTGCGAAATGTCCGGCGTGCCAGCAGCGTCGCTGCCACCAGGGACCAGCCGCGCAAGATTGATCGAGGTGGTTCTGTCGGCGGGCAGGTCCCGGCCCGACGATCTGGATGAATTGTATCGACATCGTGGCGACATGACCGACACCGTCACCCGCACGGACTTTGTCTGGGAGCGCGCGGATGGCCGTGCCTTCACTGTGACCCTCCAGCGCATGGAGGAAGGTTGGCTCACCACCTACGAGGACATAACGGAGCGCCGAGTCGCCCAGGCCACGATCGCATATCAGGCCAATCATGATGCGTTGACCGGTCTGCCCAATCGCCTGTTGTTTCACGAGAAGCTGGAACACGCACTGGCCTTTGCGCGCCGTGGCCATCCGTTGGCGCTACACTGCCTCGACCTCGACCAGTTCAAGGCGGTCAACGACACGCTTGGGCATCCCATCGGTGATGGGCTGCTGCAAGCGGTGGCCCGGCGATTACGGGACTGCCTGCGCGAGACCGACACCGTCGCGCGGCTCGGTGGCGACGAATTCGCCGTCGTGCAGACTGCGGTTGCATCGCCGGTCGACGCGACCGGGCTGGCGAGCAGACTGATCGAGCTGATCAGGGCACCGTTCGAGATCGGCGGGCACCAGGTCGTCATCGGCACCAGCATCGGCATTGCGTTCGCACCCGACGACGGTCTGGATGCCGATCACCTGCTCAAATGCGCCGATCTGGCGCTGTATCGCGCCAAGGGCGACGGGCGGGGAGCCTATCGGCTGTTCCAGACCGAAATGGACCAGGCCATGCAGGCGCGGCGCGTTCTGGAACTCGATCTTCGTCAGGCGTTGCCTGCCGGGCAACTGGAACTGTTCTACCAGCCTCTGATCGACGTGCGGGCCAGGCGGATCGCCGGCTGTGAGGCGCTGCTGCGCTGGCGACACCCGACCGATGGTCTGGTGCCACCGGACCGCTTCATCCCACTGGCCGAAGAGATGGGCATGATCGTGCCGATCGGCGAGTTTGTGCTGCGGCAGGCCTGCATCGCGGCGGCTGGCTGGCCGGACCCGTTGAAGGTCGCGGTCAATCTGTCGGTGGTGCAGTTCAAGAGCCGCAATCTTGTCAACACCGTGGTCGCCGCACTGCGCGAGTCCGGTCTGCCTGCCAGCCGGCTCGAACTCGAGATCACCGAGACGGTTCTGCTCGGGGACACCGAGGCCATACTGCTGACGTTGCAGCAGTTGCACGCGTTGGGCATCCAGATCGCGATGGATGATTTCGGCACCGGCTATTCGTCACTCAGCTACCTCAGCCGCTTCCCGTTCGACCGCATCAAGATCGACAAGTCGTTCGTCCGGGAATTGGGCCAGAGGAATTGCTTCGCGATCGTGCGCGCGGCGGTCGCTCTCGGGCGCGATCTTGGCATGGCAATCACGGGCGAGGGTGTCGAGACACGGGAACAGCTTGACGTGCTCGAGAGCGCGGGCTGCACCGAACTGCAAGGCTATCTGTTCAGCCGGCCGCTGTCGGCCGCCATAATGCTGGAGCTGTTGTGGTCAAAGCCTGCCGGTTCCGGTGCATGGCCACTGTCCGGCGAGGTTGCTGAGCCGACCGCGGCAGACGAGCCTTTGCCAGCGGTGCCGGCGTGATCGCGAGGAAGCATCGCGGCCAGTGTCCCGACGGCCGGACGGACGGGCTTACGCTGGCACCACCGGGCTCTTTTGTTTCCGCAGCGCGTCGATCACCCTTTGATCGAGACGCAGATGCGCCTGGTTAGCCTGTGACGTAACGGGCTATGATGTGGTTCCGTCCATCCAGGCCCGCACGGCATCGTTTAACCGGCTCTGCCAGCCGGGACCGCTCGCACGCAGGCGAGCAAGCAGGTCGACATCCAGACGCAGCGTGACCAAGTGCTTGGGGTGCGCCACTTTCGGCCGGCCGGGACCGCGATACGGTCGGATCACCGTCTCGCCGCGGCGGATCTCGGCATCCTCGAAGAAGGCGGGCAGCAGTTCGGGCGCGTCGTCGGGGTCATCTGTCAAGCTGGCGCCAAAGTGCTTTCTCTCGGGCATGAGCAAACCTCATCGATATAATCCGCCGCGCACCGTCCCGAGGCGTCTAGACCATCACCACGAGCCTGTCTCTGAGCGTGCCAGCGGTGATGAACCGGCGCTCGCCGTAGTCCTGTCGCGTGTCCTCGATTTCAGCGACCGTGGTGGCGGACACCTCCCCCGCTTGCGCGAAATCGATCCCACGCTCCGCCAATGCCTTGTTGCGCTTGGCTGGGTCGTAACTGATCTTCACACGATATTGTAGTTACGAAAATTGCCGGTGCAATCACCCGTGAGGCATCGCCACAACCGCGCGGCAGGTGCCGACACGGGCAAAGGTGGAGCGGCAGCCAACCATAAAACCGAATTATGCGGCTTCGAAAGCGGTGCGGAATAGTTTTTGGCTGTTACGCCCCCCGATAGATTGCCTTGCAACTGCATCGCTCGCCAGACCGAAATGGCGGGAATGCCTGATCCGCAAATCGCATTACGATTACGCGGGCACGATCGGGCTCTTCTGTTTCCGCAACGCGTCGACCACCCTTTGATCGAGATGCAAATGCGCCTGTAGCAACTCGGGCGGCGTCAGCGCCATCCACTGGTTGAGCGACACGTCGGCGTAATAGCTGCTTTTGAACATTTCGAGGAAACGCAGGGTGGTGGAGCCGGTATTCTCGATATAGTGGCCCATCGCGAACGGCACGTATCCGACGTCGCCGGCGCGGTAATCAAAGGTTCGCGCCTGGCCGGAGGAACCGAACACGCCCATTCGCCCCTCGCCCTGGATGTAGTACTGCCATTCGTCGGTGTTCGGGTGCCAGTGCAGTTCCCGCAGTCCGCCCGGTTCGATCTCCACAAGCGCGGCCGCGATCGTCTTCGAGGCGGGGAAGTTGCTCGAGTTGGTGATACGCACCGTGCCGCTTCTGGTCCTGATCGGCTCCTGGGCCAGCATCTTGTGGCTGAAGCTTTGCGGCACGGGCGCGGCTCCCATCAGCCGGTCCGGGCCAAGCGGTGCGGGCACCGGGGCGTCGAAGATGTAGAGGTCGCTTGGATCGGGCGTATGCCTCAGCAGAGTGGCGGGGACGTCGAAATTCTTCGCCAGCACCTCGGGCGGCACGTGCTTGAACCAGTCGCTCAGCAGGAATGTGCTGTCCTCGTCGAACGCCCCGCTGTCGAACACCAGCAGGAACTCGCAACCGTCGGGATTGAGCCCCTGGATCGAATGCGGCATCCCCGAGGGGAAGAACCACAGATCGCCGACACCGACGTCGTCGACGAAGTTGCGCCCCTGCGCGTCGATCGCGGTGATCCGGGCGTTGCCATAGAGCATGTACGCCCACTCGGCTTCCTTGTGCCAGTGCAGCTCACGGATGCCGCCGGCATTGAGCCGCATGTTGACGCCAGCGATGCTCTTCGAGACACCCAGCTCGCGTTCCGTGATCTGGCGCGTCCAGCCACCGCTCTCCTGCCGGACATGGGCGTCGGCGAAGGAAAATCGTAGATTGGGAAGAGTGCCGTGGTCGGTCGGCGGCGGGTTGAGCAGGTCGGGGTTCTGGGCTTCGCGGATCGCGTCGCGTGGTCCCGGATCGGTTCCGCCCACGCCGGCGCCGCGGCTCGGCTGCCGGTCAGCCGCATTTGCGGCCTGTGCTGCCAGCAGGCTGCCGGCACCGAGTGCGAGATTGGCCAGGACGTCACGCCGGTTAGATGCAGCCACCTCTGTCCCCCTGTTTTCCCTGAGCCAGCCCGAAATTGGGTCGGGTCTCGACCAACCGGCAAATAATGGCGCGCCAGCTATCCCCGTGTCATCACCGGCCCACTGTCTCCGCCGCCGGGCGAGGCAGGGGCAGGCATGACACGGGAAATCAGCCCAGGCTATCGCCGCTTGGCACGGTGACCGCCTCTCCGGTCGCCGCCGAACGAAGCACCGCCTCGAAAACCGCCACGCCATGCATGATCTGGCCGAGTGGCGTCGGGAAGGGCTGGCGCGTGACGACACTGTTGGCGAAAGCCTCCAGCTCGGCCTTCAGCATGTCGAAGCCTGGGGTCTCGGTGACGGTGGGTACGGGCGTCGCGGCTGGGTTGGCGGCGTTGGCTGGCATCAGCCGATACACATCCATGGCGGGACCGAGCACCTCGGCGAAGCCCTGGGTGCCGTATGCCGCCATGCGGTAATTCGGTGTCGCCGCGGTCGAGCAGAAGATGTGCCCGGATGCACCGTTGGCGAACCGCAACAGGATATCGGTGGTGTCGTCGCTGTGCGGCGCGGCGCGGCGAGCGACGTGGCAGAACACCTGCTGGATCGGGCCGAACAGATCGATCATGCCGTCGACCAAGTGCACGCCGATGGCGGTCATCGCGCCGGCCGGCGATTCGTCCGGCTGCGCTCGCCATGCATCGGCCTTCAGGGCGAGCCCATGCAGAGCGGTCTGCTCGCCGCTGATGGTGACCAGGGTGCCAAGCTGACCCTCATGGACGGCCTGGCGCAGTTTCGCCATCGAGGGATGGAAGCGGCGGTTGAAGCCGACCCCCAGCACGATGCCGGCGCGTTCGGCGGCCTGCATCGCCTGAGCCGCGTCCCGGGTGGTCAGGGCGAAGGGCTTTTCGACAAACACATGTTTGCCGGCGGCCGCCGCCCGGGTGACCTGCTCGACATGCTGGCGGTGCGGCGTGGCGAAGACGACGGCATCGATCGAGGTGTCGTTCAGGATCGGGTCCAGGGACGGGACCCAAGCCAGGCCGGCCTTGGCGCAGAAACCGGCGACCGTATCGTGATTGCGGGTATGGGCCGCGGTGAAGCGGATCGCGTCCCCGCCTTGCACGCTGTTGACAAGGTTCTGGCCCCACCAGCCAAGACCGACGATCGCCGCGCGAATCATATGTTGTCCTTTTCATGAGCCAAAGTAGGTGTGACGGATCGCCGGTTCAGTCGGCGATCTCCGCCAGGAAGGCGTCGAAGAAGGCCCGCATCGTGCGGGTCCGTTCATCCGCCAGAGCCTGGCCGGCCGCGGTCTGAAAATTCCCCGCGACTTTGAAAAGTTTGGCGCCGAAATGGTCCAGTGCGAAGCGTTGGTCATCCAGCGGGCGCCGGGTGGCGGCGGCGTCGTCCGGGCTGTACAAGCCCGATCCCATGCGGCCCGCGACATAGAAGCAGCGAGCCATGCCGACAGCGCCAATCGCATCCAGCCGGTCGGCGTCCTGCAGAATGCGCGCCTCGATGGTCCGGGGGACGATGCCAGCACTGAAGCTGTGGGCCTCGATGGCATGCGCCATGCGTTCGGTTCGCGCCGCGTCCCATCGCAGCGTCGCAACAATTTCGCGCGCCCGCGCCGCGGCGAGCCGTGAGGCGCGTGAACGGTCGGGCGAGTTCTTCTCGACCGCGACGCAATCATGCAGGATGACCGCCGCCCCCAGCACTTCGAGATCACACTCAGGCTCCTGGCAGGCGATCGCCATCGCGTTCCGCCAGACCCGCCGCAGGTGCGACCGGTCGTGCGAGCCGTCATTGCCAATGGGACCTAATTCCGCCAACAGCCGTTCCGCCAGGGTGGTCAGATCGCCGAATTCCGGGTTTTGTGTCGGCATGCACCCTCTATCCATGATCGGAGACAAGCAGCATGCCGACCCGACGCCGCATTCTGCAAGCCGCCGCCTCCGCATTGGCGATGCCGTCGGTCGCCAGCGCCGAATTGGGGTCCCGGGTGCTGAGGGTGGTGCCGCAGGCTGATCTGGGCTCGCTGGACCCGGTCTGGACGAGCTCGTACCAGACCCGTGACCATGGCTTCATGGTGTTTGACACGCTGTTCGGGCTGGATTCAAGGTTGCAGGCCTCGCCGCAGATGGCCGAGGGCGCCGTCAGCGATGCGGATGGCATGCTGTGGAGCGTGACGCTGCGAGACGACCTGGTGTTCCATGATGGGAGCAAGGTCCTGGCGCGTGACGCAGCCGCGTCGGTCAGGCGCTGGGGCGCGCGTGACGGATTCGGCCAGGCGCTGCTGGCGGCTTGCGATGAGATCGCCGCGCCAGATGACCGCACCCTGACCTTTCGGATGAAGCGCCGCTTCCCGATGCTGCCTGACGCGCTGGCCAAGGCACCGCCCAGTATGTGTGCGATCATGCCGGAGCGCTTGGCCGCGGCTGGCCCGTTCACCGAGGTGACCGAGATGACCGGCAGCGGACCGTACCGTTACAAGGCCGACGAACGGGTCGCCGGTTCGCTGGTGGTGTATGAGCGCAACACCGACTATGTGCCGCGCGATGGCGGCGTGGCGGATGGCACCGCCGGGCCGAAGGTCGCCTGGTTCGACCGGGTCGAGTGGCATATCATTCCGGATCGAGCCACGGCCGCGGCGGCGCTGCAGGATGGCGAGGTCGACTGGTGGCTGACGCCGGACGCTGATTTGCTGGCGGACCTGCGCAAGCGGCCGAAGGTTACGGTGGAAACGCTGTGGCCGACCGGCCTGATCGCGACGCTGCGGTTCAATCACCTCAATTCGCCGTTCGACAATCCGGCGATCCGGCGTGCGATCGTCCGCGCAGTGTCTCAGACCGATTATATGATCGGCATGGCCGGAACCGACCCAGCGATGTGGCGGGACCGGGTCGGCTATTTCTGCCCGGGCAGCGCGATGGCGAGCGGCGCGGGGATGGAGGCGCTGACCAGTCCGCGTGATCTGGGTGCGGTGCGCCGAGCGCTGGAGCAGGCGGGGTATGGGAATGAACCGGTGGTGGTGCTGACGCCGACCGACGTCGCCCCCGCCCGGGCACTGGCCGAGATCACCGCCGATACGCTGCGGCAGGTGGGGATGAAGGTTCAGGCTCCGGCGATGGACTGGGCCACGCTGGTGCGGCGGCGGGCCATGACCGAGCCGGTCTCGCAAGGCGGCTGGAGCATTTTCCACACCAGTTGGTCCGGGCTCGATATGGTCAACCCGGCCGCGCACGTTTTTCTGCGCGGTAATGGAACGGAGGCCGCACCGGGCTGGCCGGACAGCCCGAAGATCGAGGAGCTGCGCGACGCCTGGTTCGCGGCGCCCGACCTGGCGGCGCAGCAGGCACTGGGCCGCCAGCTCCAGCTTCAAGCCTTCACCGATGTCCCCTACATCCCGCTCGGCCAGTATTCCGCGCCAACCGCCTACCGGGCGAATTTGACCGGAGTCCTGAAGGGCAGTCCGGTATTCTGGAATCTCCGGCGAACGTGAGCTAGCCTCGGGTGGGAAGGATAAATCGGCATGAGCGACTTTGAACTGGTGTGGGATTCGCGCTGCGGCGTCGCGGAATCGCCGGTCTGGGACGCGGCCAACCGGCGGCTGCTGTTCTGTGACATTCCCGGCAGGCGGATCAACGCGTTGTCGGTCGACAGCGGTGAGCGAGGCGGATGGGACTTTCCGGAGGTGGTGGGCAGTTTTGGCCTTTGCCGCTCCGGCAAGCTGGTGGTGGCGCAGCGCCACCACGTGGTGTTGTTCGACCCGGCCACGGGCGTCCGGCATGACCTGACACCGAAGGTCGCGGAACCGCCGACCAATCGGTTCAATGACGGCAAGGTCGGACCGGATGGGGCGTTCTGGGTCGGCAGCATGGACGAGAATTCCCCGCGGCAGAAGATCGCGGCGCTCTACCGCGTGACCGCCGATGGTCACATCACGCTACAGGAGTCCGGGTACGCGGTCTCCAACGGGCTCGCCTGGTCGCCGGACGGGCGCGTCATGTATCACTCGGACTCCACGGCCGGCATTATCGAAGCGTGGGATTTCGATGCCGCCACGGGGGCCCGGAGCAACCGGCGGATCGTCGCGACGCTGAGCAACGATGACGGCCGACCCGACGGCGCGGCCACGGACACAGATGGCAATTACTGGTCGGCGGGGCCATCGGCTGGTTGCATCAACTGCTTCAGTCCGGATGGCAAACTGTTGCGCAAATGGGCGTTTCCGGTGCCGGGTCCGACCATGCCGTGTTTCGCTGACGACCGGATTTACGTCACGTCGCTGCGGGAGGGGAAAGCGGCGGCGGTTCTGGCCGAATTTCCTTCACTCGGAGGGCTGTTCAGCGCCAAGGCACCGGCGAAGGGCGCCGCGGTCGGCCTGTTCGCTGCGTAAAGGGTGCGCCGGGCCGGGGGTGGATCAGGAAATCGCCCGCAGCGGCGGCCGCTCGGGCTGAATGTCGGCCCTGGCGAGGTGCGCCAGGAACACCGTGCAGAAGCGCCTGGCAGTGTTGGTGGACACTTTTTCGTTGAGCGCACGCCAGCGTTCGCGGCGCTCCTCCAGTTCCATCGAAAGGCCGATGTGCATGGCCTCGGCGATTTCGTCCGAGTCGTAGGGATTGACGATCAGTGCCTCGGTCAGTTCGTCGGCCGCTCCGGCGAAGCGCGAGAGAATTAACACGCCGGGGTCCTCGGCATCCTGCGCGGCGATGTATTCCTTGGCGACCAGGTTCATCCCGTCGCGCAACGGGGTGACGACGGCCAACCGTGCCTGGCGGAAAAATCCAGCCAGGGTGTCGCGTTTGACGGCGCGGGTCATGTAGCGGAGCGGCGTCCAGTCGAATTCGGAATATTTGCCGTTGGTTTCGCCGACGATGCGGTCCAACTCGCGTCGCAGCCGTTGGTAGGCTCCCTGGTCCTCCCGCGAACGGGCGGCGATCTGCAGGAAGCTGACCTGTTTGCGATGCTGCGGGAAATTGGCGAAGAAGCGTCCGATCGCAACGAACCGGTTACTGAGCCCCTTCGAATAATCCAGCCGGTCGACGCCGATTGCCAGGGCACGCGAGCCGAGGCTTTCACGCAGCATCTTGGCGTCGTTGCTGCGCGCCGACTCGATAGCGTTGGCGGTGAAAACCTCGGCGTCGATGCCGATGGGGTCGACGATGGCGCGCACGGTGCGGCCTCGCCAGGCGAAGCGCCCGTCGGGATCGGGGTGCACGCCGAGCGTTTCGACGACGCAGTCCAGAAAAGCCGAGCGGTAGGAGCGGGTGTGGAAGCCGGTGACGTCGTAAGCGCAGAGTGAGGCGAGCAACTCCGGCGATCTGGGCAGGGCATGGAATACCGCGGGCGGAACGAACGGAGTGTGCAGGAAGAAGCCGATGCGGTTGGTCACGCCCAAGGCGCGCAGCTCGGTTGCCATGGGGATCAGGTGGTAGTCGTGCACCCAGATGAGATCGTCGGGGCGGAGCAAGGGCTGCAACGCGGCGGCAAAGCGGCGGTTGACCGCACGATATCCGTCGTAGTCGTCGGCTCGGAAATCCACCAGCCCGAGGCGGAAATGCAGTAGCGGCCACAAAGCTCCGTTAGAGAAATTAACGTAGAAAGTGTTATATTCTGCTTCTGTCAAATCCACGGTTGCATAAGTTATCGAATCGGATCGTTGCACGTGTGTGGTTCCGCCGCCGCGAGACGTGCGTCTGCCACTCCAGCCGAACCAAAGCGATCCGGGCTGCAGAGCGTCTGCCAATGCAACCGCGAGACCTCCTGCCTTAGCGCCCCGCTCGGACGGAAGAGGCACGCGGTTCGAAACGACGACCAGTCGTGACATCGGTCAGCACCCTCCTGGATCAGTGCACCGCGCGAGCGGAGCAGCGATCACACTCATAAACGCAAACGAAGCGGTGTCGGTCCGGCAAATCCGGTAACATCGCCGTGATAGTCGGCTTGTCCCCAAATGCTGACACATCGTGCCGCGAAAAAGCCTAATCCGGGGAGCATGTGAGTTCCCAGAACAAAAACGGGAGCATCTCCACATGCGTATAGCACAGATCGCGCCGCTGACCGAATCCGTTCCGCCTCGCACCTATGGCGGAACCGAACGCGTGGTTTCGTATCTGACCGAAGAGCTGATGGCGATGGGGCATGACGTTAC
The DNA here is from genome assembly GCA_963758415.1 of uncultured Alphaproteobacteria bacterium. Classification (GTDB taxonomy): domain Bacteria; phylum Pseudomonadota; class Alphaproteobacteria; order Acetobacterales; family Acetobacteraceae; genus Rhodopila. The sequence goes on from CAVWVL010000008.1 coordinate 264,745, forward strand.
CTTGTTCGCCAGCGGCGATTCCGTCACGAGCGCGAAACTAGCGGCGGTGTGGCCTTGCGCTTTGCGGTTTGACAACACCCTGCGGGACGAGATCGCGCCGCAAATGCTGCTGCTGGAGACGGTATGTCGGCGGGCGCATGAATTCGATGTGCTGCACTGCCACCTCGACTACCTGCCATTCTCGCTGTTCAGCCGTCAGGCGACGCCGTTCATCACCACATTGCACGGACGCCTCGACTTGCCAGAACTGTCGCGGATCTATGGTTGCTTCGAGGAAGCGCCGCTGGTGTCCATATCCGATGCGCAACGGCGTCCCATGCCGCATGGCAATTTCATCGAGACGGTCTATCACGGCCTGCCGCCGGATCTGCTGACGCCGCGCCCGATGCGGCGGGATTATCTTGCGTTTCTCGGGCGTATTTGCCCGGAGAAGTCCCCCGACCGCGCGATCCGTATCGCTCGGGCTGCCGGCATGAAGCTGAAGATCGCCGCCAAGGTGGACCGGGTTGACCGTGGCTATTTCGAAGACAAGATCCGGCCGTTGATCGATGGCGACCAGATCGAAATGATTGGCGAAATTGGCGATACGGAGAAACCGGCTTTTCTCAGTGGGGCCAAGGCTTTGCTGCTGCCGATCGACTGGCCGGAGCCGTTCGGCCTGGTGATGATCGAGGCGATGGCCTGCGGCACGCCGACGGTTGCCTTTCCGGCTGGCTCGGTCCCCGAAGTGATCGATGACGGTGTCACGGGCTACGTGGTCAGTGACGAAGCCGCCGCCGTCGCCGCGCTGGGGCGCCTGGACCGGCTGTCGCCGACCGCGATTCGGGCTCGCTTCGAGCAGCGTTTCACGGCTCGCCGCATGGCTGAGGATTATGTGGACCTGTATAGGCGCCTGGCCGTCCGCTCGCGTCCCGCGCTGCGCGTGGTAACCTGACGACCGCGGCGCGACCGGGTGCCGTGGGGCTGGTCAAGCACTCCCCGTTCCGCTTGACTGGCCGACCAGATCAAGCGGCCGGGGGAGCGTCGAGTGGAGCACGCACAGCAGTACGATTATATCATCGTCGGCGCCGGTTCGGCGGGCTGTGTCCTGGCCAACCGGCTCAGCGCTGATCCCGGGACACGCGTCCTGCTGCTTGAGGCCGGAGGCCGCGACACCGACCCCTGGATCCACATTCCGGCAGGGTTCTATCGCAATATCTACAACCCCAAGGTCGCGTGGTCGTTCGAAACCGAGCCGGTGCCGGAGATGCACAACCGCCGGATTCCGTGGCCACGCGGCAAGGTACTGGGCGGGTCGTCGTCGATCAATGGGCTGATCTATATCCGTGGTCAGCGGCAGGATTTTGATCTTTGGCGCCAGCTTGGCAACGGCGGCTGGTCATATGACGATGTGCTGCCGTACTTTCGCAAATCCGAGGATCATGAGAAGGGCGCCGATGACTATCATGGCAGCGGCGGTCCGCTGGGGGTGTCAGACCTGCGGACCGAGCATCCGCTGCACGACGCCTTCATCGCCGGCGCTCAGGAGGCAGGCTATCGTTACAATGACGATTTCAACGGCGCGGAGCAGGAAGGTGTCGGCCCGCTGCAGCTTACGGTGAAGGGTAGACGGCGCTGCTCGACCGCCGTCGGCTATCTCAACCCGGTCAAGTCCCGGCAAAATCTGACGATCGAGGTCCGCGCGCTGAGCCGCAGGGTGTTGCTGGAAGGCAAACGTGCAGTGGGCATCGAGTATAATCAGAATGGTGTCCTGCGGCGAGCGGAGGCGAAACGGGAGGTGCTGCTGTGCGGTGGGTCGATCAACTCGCCCCAGCTTCTGCAACTGTCCGGCATCGGACCCGGCGAACTGCTGCAGTCGCTCGGCATCGAGGTCGCGCATGACCTGCCGGGTGTCGGCGAAAATCTGCAGGACCACATTGGCGGGCGGATCATCCACCGCTGCGTCGATGGCACCATTACGATGAACGAAATCTATCATAGTTGGCCCCGTCGCCTTTATGCCGGAGCGGAGTGGATCCTGGCGCGCAAGGGTCCGTTGATGACGGGGGCTGGGCCGATTGGGCTGTTCGTGAAGACCAGGCCGGAGCTGGACAGCCCGGACGTGCAATATCAGTTCCTCGCCGGCAGCTCGCACAAGCCAGGCGAAGCGATGCACAAGTTTCCCGGCTGCACCCTGGTGGCAATCCCCTGTCGGCCGGAAAGCCGGGGGTGGCTGCGCATCAAATCCCCCGATCCGGAGAAGCCGCCGGCGATGCAGCCCAACTATCTGTCAACGCAGGCAGACAGGGACACGATTGTTGCCGGATTGCGAGTGACGCGGAGGATTTTCGCGACGGCTTCGATGCAGCGTTACCTGAAGGAGGAAATCTATCCGGGGCCGGAGGCGAGCAGCGACGATGATCTGCTGGAGCACGTGCGTGCCACGGCGGGCACCACATTCCACCAGACCAGCACGTGCATGATGGGGCCGGGACCGAAAGCCGTGGTCGATACATCCCTGAAGGTGAAGGGGGTGGAGGGGCTGCGCGTGATCGACGCCTCGGTGATGCCGACGGTCGTTTCAGGCAATACCAATGCCACGGTGATCATGATCGCCGAAAAGGGGGCGGACATGATTCTACGGGCGGCGTGAGTGGGTGTCGGGCGTGGAACATATCTTTGCCGGCAAGGTCGCGCTGATCACCGGTGCCGGAAAGAATATTGGCCGCACCATCGCGCTCGACTTCGCTCGGCTCGGCGCATTCGTCATAGTCAACGGCCGCACTGACCGCTCGGCGGTGGACGCCGTCGTGGCCGAAGTCAACAACAGTGGCGGGCAGGCGATTGGCTGCCTGGCCGATGTGTCAGACCCAACGGCGGTTCAGCGCATGGTCGCGGATGCGATCGCGGCGTTCGGTGGCATTGACATCCTGGTCAGCAGCGCCGGGCTGCGCCGGCAAACGCCTTTCCTGGAGATGGATCTCGCCGAGTGGCGGGAAATTCTCTCGGTCGCGCTCGATGGCGCATTCATTCTGGCGCGCTCGGTGGTGCCTCATATGATCCCACGCGGCGGTGGCGCGGTTGTCGCACTGTCCGGTATCTCGACACATGTCGGGACGGCGAACCGGTGTCATGTGTCAGCGTCGAAAGCCGGTCTCGAAGGACTGATGCGAGCGCTGGCAGTGGAGCTCGGGCCGCATCGTATCACTTGCAACTGCGTGGCGCCCGGGGCGGTCGATACGGTGCGAGGTGCCTCCGCCGGTATTGTACCGCTATCGGATCGTTCCGTGCCGCTCGGCCGCAAGGCGACGCCCGACGAAATCTCCGCCGCCGTGCAGTTCCTGGCCGGGCCTGGCGGGCGCTATATCACCGGGCAGACGCTGCATGTGAACGGCGGCGCATTCCTGACCTAGTATCGCGCATCAGCGAAGCGCGATACGTCGCTTATGGTTCGAAGTAGCCGATTCACGCGGCAAAGCGCGGTCGCAATGCGACTCACGCTTCTCTGCGATCGGATACTTGCGTCCCGAATTTGAAAGCGCTGCTTGCAAAGCGGCGGCGTGCATGGTCCAAGGCGGCGGATCAAGCGCTGGTGATGCCCATGAAGACCGATTCGCTGCCTGATCCCGCCGACATATCGGAACGCATCCTGATCCTGGACTTCGGCAGTCAGGTTACGCAGTTGATCGCGCGCCGGCTTCGCGAATCGGGTGTTTACTGTGAGATCTGGCCGTTCAGCACCGACCCGGCTCGTATTGTAGACTGGCAGCCGCGCGGCATCATCCTGTCGGGGGGCCCTGCCTCGGTGCATGCGGTGGCGGCACCCCTGGCGCCTCAGGTGGTGTTCGATCTTGGCTGTCCGGTGCTGGGGATCTGCTACGGCGAGCAGCTTCTTTGCCAGCAACTTGGCGGCACAGTCGAGCCATCCGAGCATCGGGAGTTCGGCCGAGCGTGGGTGGATGTGAGGGATGAGTGTGCGCTGTTCAGTGGGGTGTGGGAACCGGGCAGCCGCCAGCAAGTCTGGATGAGCCACGGCGACCGCGTCACGCGGCTGCCCTCGGGTTTCCGCGTCGTCGGCACCAGCGAGGGCGCCCCATTTGCCGCCATCGCTGACGATGTGCGCAAGTTTTACGGGGTGCAGTTCCACCTGGAAGTCGTGCATACGCCAGATGGCGCGCGGTTGCTGCGAAATTTCACTCACGGTGTGGTTGGATTGTCCAGTTCGTGGACGATGGGCGGGTTTCGCGCCACCGAGATCGCGCGGATCCGTGCTCAGGTCGAGCAGGGACGCGTGATCTGCGGCCTTTCAGGCGGCGTCGATAGTTCGGTTGCCGCGGTGCTGATCCATGAGGCGATCGGTGATCAACTGACCTGCATCTTTGTCGATCACGGACTGCTACGGCAGAACGAGGCGGAGCAGGTGGTGGAGACATTCCGAGATCGGTTCAATATCAAGTTGGTGCACCGTGACGCCTCCGACTTGTTTCTTGACGCGCTGGAGGGCGTTACTGATCCCGAAACAAAGCGTAAAACCATCGGCCGCCTGTTCATCGAGGTGTTCGAGGAAGAGGCCACGCGGATCGGGGGCGCCGACTTCCTGGCGCAGGGCACGCTGTATCCGGACGTGATCGAGAGCGTCAGCTTCACTGGCGGCCCGTCCGTTACGATAAAGTCGCATCACAATGTCGGTGGCCTGCCGGAACGTATGCGCATGAAGCTGGTGGAGCCGCTGCGCGAACTGTTCAAGGATGAGGTCCGCGTGCTTGGCCGAGAACTCGGCATGCCTGAAACCATTGTCGGTCGTCATCCGTTTCCTGGTCCCGGTCTGGCGATCCGCATTCCCGGGGCGGTGACGCGGGAGAAGGCCGATCTGCTGCGCCGCGCCGATGCCATCTTCCTCGAGGAAATCCGCGCCGCTGGTCTGTATGATGCGATCTGGCAGGCGTTCGCGGTTCTGTTGCCGGTTCGAACCGTTGGCGTCATGGGTGACGGCCGGACCTATGACATGGCGTGTGCGCTGCGCGCCGTCACCAGCACGGACGGAATGACGGCGGATGTGTATCCGTTCGAGATGGCGTTTCTGGTTCGCGTCGCCGGGCGGATCGTCAATGAAGTGCGCGGCATCAACCGGGTGACGTACGATGTCACCAGCAAGCCGCCGGGAACGATCGAGTGGGAATGAGGGGGGATTACCAAGGAACAGTATCGGACAGCAGAGGACACGCGGGCCTAGGCCATCGATAGCAGTCGATAGAACCTAAACGACCCGTGGATCCACCGACTGCCCCGTCGGACGTCTCTCCGCTCTTTGAACGACGCCTATCCCAACCTTCGCGACATCGTGACCTTCAAATATTCGGTGGCGCGCTGCTCGAAGAAGTTAGCGCGCGTGACCGGTTCTCGGCGTCGCTCCACAGACAGACCAAGCGGCAACGCTTCCACGCTTGCCGCAGCTGATCTCATTGTAGGGCGGATGAGACATTGTCAGGGCTTCACGAACCGATAGACGAAGCGATCGGTCTCGCCCTTGATCGAGGGATCGAACACCTTGATCGAGTGCGGATCGTCCTTGTTCGCGAGCACGGTGCTTTCCGCGTCCAGTACAAAGCCGGCCGCCTCCACGTCCTCGCGAACGGAAGCAGGCTCGATCCGATGCAGCGACTGGGCGTCGCTCGTGCCTGCCCCCGCTGCGGCGGCGTGGTCAACGATGACATAGAACCCACCGGGCTTCAGTCGCTCGTAGACAGCTCGATTGAAGTGAGCCGCCGTCGCGCCCCCTGCTTGGATCAGCGCGGTGTGGAGATCGTGGTAGAACAGGTGCAGCCACAGGACATCCGCTGGTTGGGTGGCCTCCGGCATCGCCACGAGGTCCGCCGAGATGGCTTCGACGTTCTCTCGGCTCGGCTCCTTCGCAAGCGTCCGCATGCGGCCGACCGGATCGTTCTTGAAGTGGGCGACTTCGGCCGGCACGAAGCTGTAGACCCGCCCTTCGGGTCCCACGATCTCGGAGAAGAGACGGGTCCAGTCGCCGTCGCCTGGGTAAACGTCGATGACGGTAGAGCCCGCATCGACTCGTGAGAACCGGATCAACTCGGATAATTTGGATTGGTCGTACATCGGGATCTCCTTTACGGTTGGAGCGCGCTGCGTGCGAGGGGGCGATCCACGGCTGATCCGCCGACCCCGGCCCGTGGACTCGGATGGCCAGCGCTACGCCAGCCCGGCCGGGTCCATCCGCGAGGCCCGCGCCAGTGTTTGGGTGTCGATATACTCACGGATGTTCGTCAGTTTGCCATTTCGAACGGTAATGGCGAAGACCCAATGGTCCTCCCACGTCCTATTCGTGGTTTTGATTTTCCCCTTAGCGAAGCCGACGACCAGCACCCGGTCTCCCTGCGCTACGAATTCGGGGGGCTCCGGGAATGAAGTTTCCAGCTTTTCGGCAGCCGTCTCAAGCAAATCCGCCAATCCCGCGTGCCCGCGGTGCGTGCCGGCCAGCGGCCAGTCCTCGCCCGGAATGATCCACTCAATATCTTCGGCAGACAACGCCAGCAGATTTTGATTATCGCCGCTGCCCATTTCTGCAAAGAAATTCTTCACAGTCTGAACATTCTCTTCTCTGCTCATCGAATCTCTCCATTTCCCTTTGCATTGGATCGTGTCCGATCTAATCGGAGACCTGACGCGAGGACATGGTGTCGGGGCTCAGCCGATGTCGACTTTCATGGCGATGTCGAAGGTTCCGGCGCCATTTTTGGCAAGGCCGATCATCATCAGGCCGAGCGACTCGAGCGTCGCGGCCATGTCCAGGCCGCCGACATCCATTGGACGCAGATCGAGACTTTCGAGGAAGGTCGAGACGCGCGCCTTGGCCCCCGCATCGTCGGCGGCGATGAACGCGTCGAGGCGTCCACCCTTGGCAAGTACGGGGCCGAAGAGAGTGTTGAACGCCTTCACGACATGCGCGCCGGCGGGGAGGCCCGTGGCGGTCTCCTGCGCGCCAGAACTGCCGTGGGGTGTGACGAGGCCCGACATGTCGGGCGAGACCGGGTTGGTGATGTCGATGATCACCTTGCCGTCGAGCGCGTCCCCGAACTCGGCCACCACCGCCGCCGCACTGTCGTACGGCACGGCGAGGATGACGATGTCGCCCGCCGGCGCGGCTCCGTAGGTCCCTGTGGTCGCTCCGGCTGCGAGCTTGTCGGCCAGCGCCCGCGCCTTGGCGGGGTCGCGGTTGACCACCTCGACAGTATGCCCGGCGTTGGCGACACGGCCGGCGATCGCCGTGGCCATAGTTCCTGAACCGATGATGCTGATAGTGCTCATGTGCGGTCTCCTGATGAGTTTGAATATTGCTTGTTGTCTTAAAGGGGAATCCCCCGGCTAAACTTGGCGGGCGGGGAAGTAATGGCCGTTGTCCATATCGGCGAGCAGACCGGGCTGAGCGGGTTCCCAGCCGAGGGTCTGGCGGGTGATGAGGTTGGACGCCGGCAGGTTCAGCGTGACCAAATTCGCGAGGAACCCAAAGTAGCCCGGCAGCATCAGTACGTCCGCGGGAATGCTCACGGCCGGCAGGCCCAGACGGCTGCCAATGGCCTCGGCGATCTCGCGGAACCGGATGCCCTCGCCCTCAATCCCGTGCCAAGACTTGCCGGCCGGACCTTTCTCCAGCGCCAGGCGGAACAAGGCGGCGAGGTCGCGGCTGTGCACGGCCGGCCACAGGTTCACGCCGTCTCCGGGATAGCCGATCGCGCCCTTCTCCTTCGCGAGGCCGATCAGCAGCGGGAGGAAGCCGGCACTATCGGTCGTGCTGTGCGCAATGGTTGGAATCCGCACGACCGAGGACCGCACGCCCCGTTCGGCGAGGCCGACGACGGTGGTTTCCACGATGTTACGAACCCGTAGGGTCCCCTTGTACGCATCGCCGCCGGGAAGGGCCGGGTCGTCCTCGGTGGCCGGCCGGCCCAGGTCTTCCCACCCGGGCGAGCCAATGCTCGCCGACACGACCAGCGGCTTTCCGGTTCCCGCCAGTGCCTCGCCGTACGCGAGCATGATCTGGAGCTCCGCGGCGGCCACGGCGTCGATCCCGCCGGAGGGAAGCAGGTCCTGCCTGTGCGCGACGTGGATGACGCCGTCGGACTCCGCCGCCGCCGCCTTGAGCCCATCGAGGTCGGAAATATCCCCGCGACGCACCTTGGCGCCGAGCGCGGACACCGCCGCCGCGGACTTGTCCGACCTGGCCAGGCCGGTGACGTCGTGGCCGGCGGCGATGAGGTCCGGGATGATGTACGAACCGATATGGCCGGTTCCGCCGGTAACTAAAACGTGCATGCTACTATCCCTTGGGGTGATGTGGCGCTACAATGCGCTCAGCCGAGAAGGCTGACGCCGATAGTGAATCTGGTGTGCTTGGCGGAGTGGGCCATCAGGCCCAGCGACAGCAGGCAGACGTGCTCCAGCGTCCGCGCCATGAGCAGCGGACCGGTGTCCATCGGGCGCAGTCCGAGGCTCTCGACGAACGCCGAGACGCGTGCCTTCCCCTGCGCGTCGTCCCCGGCGAGGAACACGTCCAATGGGTGGCCCTCGACTGGACCGGCAGCCAGGACGTGGGAGAATTGGGTGTTGAACGCCTTGACGACCTGCGCGTCGGCAGGGGCGGCCTTGGCGATCTCCTGAGCGCCGAAACTGTCCTCAGGAGTCACAAAGCTTGTGAGGTCGGGGGCGACGGGGTTGGTGATGTCGACGAGAAGCTTGCCTGCCAACGCCTCGCCGTACTGCTTCACCACGCCGAGAACGGCGGAGTAGGGAACCGCCAGGATCACAATGTCCCCGGCCGGGGCGGCGCCGAACGTTCCTGACGTCGCGCCGGCTCCGACCTGCTCGGCCAGCGCCTGCGACTTGGCGGCGTCGCGACTCACCACTTCGACGGTGTGTCCGGCCTTGGCGGCAAGGCCACCGATCGCTGCGGCCATGCCACCTGAGCCGATGATGCTGATGGTGCTCATGTGCTCGCTGCCAACTCGGAGGCCCGCGCCAGCATCTGGCCATTATGCTGTGTGCTCATCGAAATCTCCCTATCTCCGCATTTCAATCGCGTCCGATATAATCGTATACAACCAACATGGACTCGCGGCCGCAGAAAATCAAGCACTTCCGATTTGATCGGACACGATCTATATCGGGCCACGACATCACAAACTCTGGAGGGATCCGTGACCCGTTCCCCAAAAGCTGAAGCCAAAGGCCCAAAACTCTCGAAATTCCTGTGCTTTGCGGTCTATTCGGCCAATTTGGCCTTTGGCCGCGCCTACAAGCCGATCCTGGATGCGGTCGGCCTGACCTACACCCAATACATCGCGATGGTGGCCCTGTCGGAGCAGGGCGACCAGACCGTCACCGCGCTAGGCGAGAAGCTGTTCCTGGAATCCAACACGCTGACGCCGATCCTCAAGAAGCTGGAGAAGACTGGCTATATCAGCCGCATTCGCGATCCCGCCGACGAACGGCAGGTGAGGGTGAACCTGACCGCGGCCGGCCGGCGCCTGCTCGAGAACGATCTCGGTGCGGCACTGGTCGAAGCTTGCGGCTTAGGTGACGAGTTTCCCGTCGTGCGGAAGAACGTCGTTATGCTGCGCGACAATCTGCTGCGCAGCACGAGAGGCAAGCAGGATGAGACGTGACCCCGTTCATCATCGCTGGGTTAAGATGGCAGCAAAGCGGCACAAGAATTCGGCGATGGTCAAAAGTGCCATTCCGACGTTGTTGCCAGTTACTCTAAAGCCTGTCTGACTCTCGACTATTTCCAGGTTGCTCTCCACGTTCACCCCGGGACCTGTCAGGGCTTCACGAACCGATAGGCGAAGCGATCGGTCGCGCCCTTGATCGAGGGATCGAACACCTTGATCGAGTGCGGGTCGTCCTTGTTCGCGAGCACGGTGCTTTGCGCATCGAGCACGAAGCCGGCCGCCTCTACCTCCTCGCGAACGGATGCCGGCTCAATCCGGTGCAGCGACTGGGCGTCGCTCGTGCCGGCCCCAACGGCGGCGGCGTGGTCTACGATGACGTAGGACCCGCCGGGTTTCAGCCGCTGGTAGACAACTCGATTGAAGTCGGCCGCCGTCGCACCCTTCTTCTGGATCAGGGCGGTGTGGAGATCGTGGTAGAACAGGTGCAGCCACAGGACATCCGCTGGTTGCGTGGCCTCCGGCATCGCCACGAGGTCCGCTGAGACGGCTTGGACGTTGTCTCGGCCCGGCTCCTTCGCGAGAGTCTGCATGCGGCCGAACTGATCGGGCTTTAAGTCGGCGATCTCGGCCGGAATGAAGCTGAAGACCCGCCCTTTGGGTCCCACGACGTCGGAGAACATGCGCGTCCAGTCGCCGTCGCCTGGGTAAACGTCGATGACTCTGGAGCCCGTCGCAACTCGTGCGAACCGGATCAACTCGGATAGCTTGGATTGGTCGTACATCGGGATCTCCGTTACGGTTTGGGGATTCGACGAGCGCGCGGCGTGCGGGGCGGCGAGCCACGGCTCGTTCACCGTCGACCCCGGACCGATCACCGCAGACGGCTAGCGCTACGCCGGCCCGGGCGCGTCCACCTGCGCGGCCCGCGCCAATGCCTGCGTGTCGATAAACTCCCGGATGCGGGCCAGCTTGCCGTCCCGGACGGTAATGTCGAAGACGAAATGGTCATCGAACGCCTTGTTGGTGGCTGTGATCTTCCCCTTGGCAAAGCCGATGACCAGAACCCGATCTCCCTGCGCTACATATTCGGGGGGCTCTGGATAGGAAAACGGTACCTCCTCGGAAGCCTTCTGAAGTGCAGCCGCCACCCCGGCGCGCCCGCGGTGCGTACCGGCCAACGGCCAATCCTCGCCCGGAATGATCCACTCGATGTCTTCGGCGACCAGCGCCACCAGCCCCTCCTTGTCGCCGCGGCCGATCGCGGCAAAAAATTCCTTCACAGTCTGGACATTGTCTTGAGTACTCATAACAACTTCTCCATTCTTCGGATCGGATCGTATCCGACCTACTCTATTGCTAGGCCCAGCGACCGGCCTGCTCAAAACCAAGGCGAGGATTGCGCGGAAACACGGAAGCTGGATCGCCGTAGCCAATGCTGCAGATAAAGTTCGACTGGATTCGCGTGCCGGAGAAAAAGGCCTTGTCCACGGCAGCGTTGTCGAAGCCGGACATGGGGCCGCAGTCCAGTCCCAGCGCCCGCGCGGCGACGATGAGGTAAGCGCCTTGCAGCGTTCCGTTCCGCATCGCCGTCACCTCGGCCATTCCCGGCGTGGCAAAGTATTGCTGCATAACCTCAGCGGCGTGAGGCAAAAGCTTTGGTAGCTCATCGGCGAAATCCAAATCGTGGCCAACAATGACCGTGACGGGAGCCTGTAGAATTTTCGGCTTATTGGGTTCCGCGGCAAGCCCGGCGAGCTTTGCCTTTCCTTCGGCGCTACGCACCCAGACAAACCGCGCCGGGCTGCTGTTCGCGGAAGTTGGCCCCCATTTCATGAGGTCATAGATTTCGCGCACTGTATCATCCTCAACGGGACGATCTGCCCAACCGTTGGAGGTGCGAGCGGTGCGAAAAATCTGATCAAGCGTCTGGTCGTTCAAAGGGGAGGTCATGGATGGATTCCCATTGCTGTCAGAGAAGATTAGGCAGGACAATATTATTATGGCGTCACGATTTACTGTCGAACTTGATCAAGTCCTGAAAGATCAGCCGACCCCAACTGTTTCCGCGCGCCTGCACGAGCATTCCACCTTCAGAAAGCCCGCCGAGTTTGATCGGCGCGAAGCCGAGGTCGTCCGCAAGCGAACCAATCTCCGTTGCCGCGGCGTCATCGTCGCTCGCCAGGAACACGACCCTCCTGCCACCATGCACGGCCGGATCCTGGTCAAGAACGGCAGCGACCAAATGATTGAAGCCCTTGACCAGTCGTCCGCCAGTGAAGGCCTGCGCGACGAACTTGGAAGAAGGCTGTCCTCCCAGTTCCTCCGGGGGCACGCCGTAGGCATTGGTTACATCGATGACGGTCTTCCCGTGCCAGGTGGGGAGCGCCTTCGCAACATCCGGATGCGCGTCGAAACGCACGGCCAAAAAGATGATGTCCGCTTTGACCGCTTCTGGCAGCGTTTTGGGGATGATCGTGGGTCCGATCGCGGCCGCGGCGGATGCAAAGCTTTCCGGGTCGCGAGTGGTTGCAACGGATACTTCAATGCCCTTGCGGGCAAATGCCTTGGCCAGGGCCCGGCCGATATTGCCGAAGCCGATAATTGCGTAGCTCATATAGTCTCCTTTGGTTCAGCGCGTCCTACGGGCTCCCAAATCGAGTGGGGCGCCCGGCCGGGCGTGGCGCATCAGACTTGCGCCAGGCCGCCGTCGACGGCGACCTCGCTGGCGGTCATGAAGCTGCTGTCCGACGACGCGAGAAAGGCGGCCGCGGCCGCGATCTCCGCCGGATCGGCCATGCGCTGGAGCGGAGTCATCGCGCCGTAGGCCTTCTGGCCCTCCTCGCCTAGCGCTGCCTTCGCGAGTTCGGTCGCAGTCGGCCCGGGCGACAGCACGTTTACCCGGATGCCGGTGCCCTTAAGGTCCTCCGCCCAGGTCCGCGCGAGGTTGCGCACTGCCGCCTTGCTCGCGCTGTAGGCGCTGAATGCCGGGGCGCCCGTGGTGCCGGCGCTCGATCCGGTCAGAATTATCGAGCCGCCCTGGCCCATCAGCGGCAGCGCCTTCTGGACCGTGAAGATCGTACCTTTCACATTGACGTCGAAGGTCTCGTCAATGTGCTTGGCGGTGATCTCGCCGAGCTTGAGCTGGCTTCCTAGTCCGGCATTGGCGAAGACGATGTCGAGGGCTCCGCGCTCGGCCTTCACCGCCGCGTAGAGTCGGTCGAGGTCGGCCTCATCCGAGACCGAGCCCTTCACTGCGCGGGCATTGGGCCCGAGCTCGGCCACGGCGGCGTCGAGCGCTTCCTGCCGGCGGCCGAAGATGAAGACGAAGGCGCCGTCCTCGATGAAGCGCTTTGCCGCGGCGAGGCCGATGCCGGTGGCGCCACCGGTGATGACTGCAACCTTACTCTCAAGCTTTCCCATGATTTCTCCTTCGGTTGTTCGGGGAGCAGCCCCCGAGAACCTCAACGTGGGTCTTCCGGAGTCAGGCGTTGAGTGCGGAGGCATGCACATCGGTGGTGCGAAATTGATCCGGCTGGACGACTACCGCCAGCCGCTACTTCAGCCAGAAAGCCTGAATTTGTAGTTATCGCTACCCTCGGAATATACTCAAACACAGTTGTCTACTGAAATACGATGCAGTGGATACGGGCTTTGAACGGCGCACCGCGCGGTGCCATATTGCACCATGATCGACTGGGATGACGTTCGGTATTTTCTTGCCATAGCGCGCGGAGGCTCTGTGCGGGCCGCCGCCGGGCGCCTTGGGGTGAACCACTCGACGGTGTTGCGACGCATCGCTCAGCTCGAGCAACGCCTCGGAGCACACATGTTCGAAAAGCTGCCTTCGGGCTACCGCCTGACGGAAGCGGGCGAGGAGGTCCTCGAACTCGCGGACCAGATGGAAGCGTCGTCGCACCAGCTAGAGACGCGCGTCTTTGGTCGCGACCAGGGCGTACGCGGACTTTTGCGGGTAACACTGGCGCCGCCCCTCGCGACGCACCTGCTCATGCCGGACTTCACCGCTTTCGCGCGTCTGCATCCGGAGATCGAGATGGAAATCCTGTCGTCCGGCGAGCTGGCAAACCTGACCAACCGGGACGCCGACGTCGCGATCCGTGTCGTCTACGATCGCAAAACCCTGCCGCTCAATCTCCACGGCCTGAAGGGACCGGACGTGTTCGGCGGCGTCTACATGTCGCGCGATCGACTGGCCGCGTGGCGTGCGGGCGCTCCTGATCCAATCCGGTGGATCGTCATAAGCATTCATGGAATCCCTGACTGGGCCAGCGAGGGTGACGTTCGCACCACGGGCGTTCCGTTCAGGACCACGGACGCCGAGGCGCAGATCGCCGCAGTACGACAAGGTCTCGGGATGACGACACTGCCGTGCTTCGTCGGAGATGCCGACCCCCTCCTGATGAGGGTGCCGGGCACCGACCTGCAGATGCACGGTACGCTCTGGCTTCTCACGCTGGGCGAGACGCGCAAGACGAAACGCGTGCGGCTCTTTTCTGAGTTCGTGACCCAGAGGTTCGCCGCGTACGCGCGGCTTCTGGCGGGACTGTCCTTAACGCGCGACTGACACGCGGCTGGTTGCCGATGGCGCTGTCTCAAGCGTATCCCTGTATCAACTACGCAGCCCGACAGAGATGGAAGAGTAGGTCATGACGAAAGTGCGCGTTGCAGGCTTTTCGATCTCGCTTGACGGTTTCGGAGCCGGGCCTGAGCAAAGTCTTGAAAATCCACTCGGCACGCGCGGGCGGGAACTGCACGAGTGGATGTTCGGTACGCGTATGTTCCGGGCGATGATCGGGAAGGACGGCGGCTCGGACGGCCTCGATCAAGCCTACGCACATCGTTCAATGGACGGGTTCGGCGCGTTCATCCTCGGCCGCAATATGTTCGGGCCGATCCGTGGTCCCTGGCCGGATGAGAGCTGGAAGGGCTGGTGGGGCGACAATCCACCCTATCACGCGCCGACCTTCGTGCTGACGCACCATCGGCGCGATCCGATTGAGATGGAAGGGGGCACCACCTTCATCTTCGTGACCGACGGTATTGAGGCGGCGCTGGAGAAGGCGAGGCTCGCCGCCAAGGGCCGCGACGTGAAGATTGGTGGTGGTATCGAGACGGTGCGTCAATATCTTCGCGCCGGCCTGATCGACGAGCTGCATTTCGCTTTGTCCCCGGTCGTGCTCGGGCAGGGCGAAGCGATGTTCGCCGGGATCGACCTGCCGGCGCTCGGCTACCGCGTCACCGAACATCAGGCGACCGATCACGCCACCCACATTGTTCTCAGCCGATAGGACCCCGCCGATTTCCCTTCAAGATCGAAGTTTTTTCGATGGCCTGCTGTCAGAGACTACGATCCGCCCGAGACTTCACCGATCCGGCTTTGCCTTTACCTCCTCGCGGCGCCGAGCCTGATCTTTTCGTTTGAGCAGATTAGCGCGTAAGGCGGCGGCTTCGCGGTCGATGCGGCCGGGTTTGGTGGGGGCCTTCACCGGTTTTTCCTCGGGCGGCTTGCTCACTCCGGGACGGCCTGCTTCGGCAGCTTGCGCATCATCGCCTGACGGCGGCAGATCGCCACCATCTCATTGCGATGATTCCAGCAGGTGTGCTCGAACTCGACGATGCCGACATCGGGGCGGGACTTGCTTTCCCGCATCGTCAGCACCTTGGTGCGTGCCCGCAAGGTGTCGCCGTGGAACACCGGCTTTGGGAAGCGCATGTCGGTGAAGCCAAGATTGCCGACGGTGGTGCCGACCGTTGTGTCGTTGACGCTCATGCCGACCATCAGTCCGGCGGTGAACATGGAGTTCACCAGGCGTTGTCCGAACTCGGTGGTGGCGGCGAAATGGGCGTCCAGATGCAACGGCTGCACGTTCAGGGTCAGGGCGCTGAACAACGTGTTGTCCATCTCGGTCACGGTGCGGGTCCAGGGGTGATCGAATTCCTGGCCGACCGAGAATTGCTCATAGTAAAGACCGGCCATTGCCTTGCTCCGTTGTCGTTGCGACCGAGTTCAACCGCATCTGTCGCCGGCTGCCAAGAGAGCGCGCACGCTGGGGGAGCGGCGGCGTGGTCCCTGAAACGAACAGGCATAACGGCAGGGTTACCACCGCTGCTCAAGCCGACGTGACCACACGTTCGTTTGATACGCGCTCCGTCCGACTTGCATCGGTTGCCGTGCGTCGCAACTTTCCACCTGTGTATAACAAACGAACGGACTACTCATGGTAACGAGTGCAAAAGCGACGTTGATTATTGCGATCTTGACTGTCGCCGCGCCTTTATTGGCTGGATGCCACACGACGCAGGGTGCCGGCGAGGATCTGCAGGCCGCTGGAAAGGGACTGAGCAACTCCGCCGACAAGCATACCGGCTATTAGTTCTTAACTGCCTGCAAGCGGGAGTAACGCATCATGGATAAAGACCGGGTCAAAGGTGCTGTCCACCAGGCTAAGGGAGCCGTCAAGGAAGCTGCCGGCAAGGTTACGGGCGACGCGAAGCTCGAGGCAGAGGGCCAGGCTGAAAAGTCGGCGGGCAGGGTCCAGAACGCCGTCGGCGGGCTTAAGGACGCGGCGCGCGACGCGCTGAAGAAGTAAGGAATCTCGTCGTGTCCACCATCCTTATTGTCATACTGATCCTGCTGCTTCTGGGCGCCTTGCCGACCTGGCCGTACAGCGGCGGCTGGGGCTATTATCCGAGCGGAGGCCTGGGTCTGGTTCTATTGGTCATCATCGTGCTTCTCGTCATGGGACGTATATGACGGTTTGAACGGCGCCCGGTGCCAGCATTGCGCCGGCGCCAGCATTGCATTGCATCTGGCTGGCACCGCGGCGCTGTGGTCAGGCCGCGACCGCCTCAGCGCGGACATCCTTGATGTCGCGAAACGTAAGGCTGGGCGCCAGTTCCTCGGCGCGCCGCATCATGAACGCCGAGGTGGCCAGGAAAACCGGGTCGCCGTCGACGTCGTCGGCCATGGCGGTGCGGTTCTCGGCGATGAATTTCGTCAAGGCGGGTCGGTCTGGCGACGACATCCACCGAGCCAGCGAATAGGGCGATGTCTCGAAGCCGATCGCGACACCATATTCGCCGGCCAGCCTGGATTGCAGGACATCCAACTGCAACGTTCCGATGACGCCCACCAGCGGCGCCGATCCGTCTTGTGGCCGAAACAACTGCACGACGCCTTCTTCCGCCAGCTCCACCAGTGCCTGGCGCAGCTTCTTGGCTTTCATGGCATCATCCAGCCGCACCCGGCGCAATATTTCTGGAGCGAAATAGGGCACCCCGGTGAACTGGACGTCCTCACCCTCGGTCAAGGTGTCGCCGATCCGTAGCGTGCCATGGTTGGGGATGCCGACCACGTCACCGGCGAACGCCTCGTCGGCGATTTCCCGCTCGCGCGCGAAGAAGAACTGCGGCGCGTGCAGCGGGATCGTCTTGCCGGTGCGCACCTGTTTCAGCCGCATGCCGCGCACCAGCCGCCCCGAGCACACCCGCGCGAAGGCAATCCGGTCGCGATGGTTGGGGTCCATGTTCGCCTGGATCTTGAATACCAGGGCCGTCAACCCCGGCTCGGTAGCCTCGATGGTCCGCTTGTCAGCCGGTTGCGCGCGCGGCCGCGGACCATATTCCGCCAGGCCATCCAGCAAATCCCTGACGCCGATATCCTTGATCGCACTGCCGAAATAGACCGGGGTCAGGTGCCCGGCGTTGAAGCCCTCCAGCTCGAACGCGGGCAAGGCTGAGCGGATCAGGTCCACCTCATCGGCCACCGCCTGCATCCGCGGATCGGACTGCGCCAGGTCCTTGATCAGGTGCATCTGCCGCTGGCGCAGGTCGTAAGTCCCGGCGAAGTCCGCGGCACGGCCGACCGGCCAGGTGACGGGAGCGGTATCGAGCGCCAGTGTCGAGGCGATCTCGTCGAGCAGCTCGATCGGATCGCGCGCCTCGCGGTCCATCTTGTTAATGAAGGTGATGATGGGGATGTCGCGCAGGCGGCAGATTTCGAACAGCTTTCGCGTGCGGGCCTCGATGCCTTTCGCGGCGTCGATCACCATCACCGCTGAGTCGACCGCGGTCAGGGTGCGGTAGGTGTCCTCGGAGAAATCCTCGTGGCCGGGGGTGTCGAGCAGATTGAAAACGCAATCCTTGTATTCGAAGGTCATCACCGAGGTGACCACGGAGATGCCGCGGTCGCGCTCGATCCCCATCCAGTCGGAGCGTGTGCGCCGCCGCTCGCCCTTGGCGCGGACGTTGCCGGCAAGCTGGATCGCGCCGCCCTCGCGCAGCAGGTGCTCGGTCAGGGTGGTTTTGCCCGCGTCGGGGTGGGAGATGATGGCGAAGGTGCGGCGGCGGGCGATTTCGGCGGTGGGATCGGTCATTCGGGGGCTTTCGTGGCAGCGCCTTGGTATATAGGGAGGCTGGCGGCTAGCGTCACGCCTGAAGGAACTGGGGTGCAATCCCGCCTCGGCCCACGACGGTGGCGGCTGTGCACGCCGCTTTGGACAGAGGCACGCCGGGCGACCAGAAAACGGCCCTTCGACCGAACCAGAAAACGTCTGAAGATGGGATAAGCCGGACAACTCATGCGCTACGTCCGGCGGACATCTTTACACACCGCCGACAGCCGACGGGCGCGAGGTTGGATGCCATGCTCGTATGACTTACAACCTGCCAGTGCCGACATCGAAGCCACCCGCCAAGAGACCATCGCCACCTGTCCAGGTTCGTATCGAACGGGTCGGCGCGGAAGGTGATGGCGTCGGCCATTCGCCCGATGGAACAAGTTGGTACGTGCCGTTCACGCTGCCGGGTGAGCTGGTGACGGCGAGCCCGCTGCGCGCGCGCGGCGACGGCTGGCTTGGCGAGGCCGCGCGTATCGACCGGCCCAGCGATGCTCGGGTCGATCCGCCCCCCTGCCAGCACTTTGGCCGCTGCGGCGGCTGCTCGTTGCAGCACTGGCGCGGCCAGGACTATGCCGAGTGGAAGCGCGGGCTGCTCACCGCTGCGTTGCAGCGAGCAGGCTTTACCGCTCCGGAGCCGATTCGGATGGTTCCCGGGTCGCCGGGTGAACGGCGCCGGCTTGACTTCGCGGTGCGGCGGGAGCGTGGCCACATTGTTCTCGGGCTGCATATGGCCAACTCTGGCGTGGTCGTCGATCTGCTGCACTGCGTGGTCCTGCACCCGCGGTTAATGGCGCTGGTGGCGCCGTTGCGGAGCATTTTGCATGCGGTGCGGGCGGTCCGGCGGGAAGCGTCGGTGGTGGTCAACCTGCTGGATACCGGCGCGGACATCGTGCTGCGGACCGACGCCGAGCTGTCGCTCGACGACCGGACGGCGTTGATCGGCTTTGCCGGCTCGCACGGTGTTAACCGGCTGTCCTGGACAATGGGAAACGCCGGCGGCCCCGAGCCGGTGTGCTTGTTTCGGCCGCCGGCTGCAATGATGGCGGGGGTGGAGGTCCGGCCGCCCGCGGGAGTTTTCCTGCAGGCGACGGCCGCCGGTGAGCGCGCCATCGTCGAGACCGTCCTGGCGGCGCTGCCGGCGCGGACCGCGCGCACCCGGATCGCGGAACTGTATGCGGGGTGCGGGACGTTGACGTTTGCGCTCGCGCGCGAGGGGCGGGTCGTCGCCTGGGAGGGAGATGCGGCGTCGGTCGCGGCAGTAATGGAGGCGGCGGGCCGGGCGGGATTGGCGGGAAAGATCGAGGTCCACCGGCGCGATCTGGCACGCCAGCCGCTGTCGGCGAAGGAGCTGGCCGATTTTCCCGTGGTGGTGCTGGACCCTCCGCATGCTGGCGCCGCGGCTCAAATTGCTCAGATCGCGGCCTGCGGCGTGCGGACGGTTGTCTATGTCAGTTGCAACCCCGCCTCGCTGGCGCGCGACGCGACGGTCCTGCGCGCCTCCGGATATGCGCTCAGCAGCGCCACGGCGATCGACCAGTTTCTCTGGTCGGCCCGGCTTGAAGCGGTTTGCGTGTTCCATCGGCCTTGACCGGTGCCGTTTGCCGCTTTCGCGGGCGGCGCGTAAAAGGCGTGATGCCCGATCATTCCTCGGCGGCCATCCCAGCTCACCCCGACGTTGTGATCGAGTCGGACGCTCGGGTGTGGTCCGGCCGTTTTCCGCTCGACGTGGTGAAGTTCCGGCAGCGCCGGTTCGATGGCGCCATGTCCCGCACCCGGACCTGGGAACTCTGGCGTCGCGGCCGAGCATCGGCGTTGGTGCCGTATGATCCTTGGAGCGACAGTGTGGTGCTGATCGAGCAGTTTCGGCTGCCAGCGCTCGCCGCTGGCCTCGATCCGGTGCTGGTCGAACTGCCCGCCGGCCTGTGCGAGGACGGCGAGGAGCCGGCGGCGACCATCCTGCGTGAGATGCGGGAGGAGATGCGGATGGATGCTGACCGGCTGGAGCGGATCGGACGCTTCCTGTTGACCCCTGGTGGCGCGGACGAGTCGTGCGAGCTTTATGCCGGTCGGGTGCGGGCACCGGCGGCGGGGGCCGATGGCATTGCGTGGTGCGCTGGCGAGGCCGCGGAAAACGAAGACATCCGCGTCAGGGTCTGGCAGGCCGGCGCGGCGATCGAGGCCGCCTTCGAGGGACGTTTCAGCAACGTTCTGACCTCGCTCGGCCTTTATTGGCTGGCGGCGAAACGTGATTGGCTGCGCCAGATCTGGGTGGACCCATGACCGAAGGAAACGCCTGGTCGATCGCGTGATTCGCGCGCTTGAACGTTCCGCTCAGCGCAATCATGCTCTCTTTCCCACAAGGCCAATACACGTACCACACCATGCGACCGGTTGAAGATTGGAAATACATCCTGGGAACCGGACACTGGGAGGCTTTCAGGGAACTGAAGCTGGACATGGCGGATATCCGCGCCGCCGGGGGAAAGTGGGCTGCCGCGATCGGCGGCGTTCGGCTGCCCTGGCTGTGCTGGAATGTCGACCCCGACTGGTGCCTCGTGCAGCAGAAACTGGTGCGCGAGGTCGGCTGGACGCCGGTCGTCGGTTTCGATCCGCGGGTCGGACCACCGCCGCTTATCGACGGTGCGATCTGCATCGATTTCAATCAACCGTTCGATCTGCCAACGATGTGGCTGCATTTTCCATTGGAGTTCATCTTCCTGTTCTGTGACCGCATGGCATTTTGGCATGCGGACCTGATTCTGCGTCGAGACAAGATGCGCGCCGTCGCGGAGCAGTTTGCAAATCTGCCGGACGGCACCGGCGCCGCCGTCGCGCCAAACGAGGGGCGGCTGGCAATCCTCCGGCCAAAGAAGCGCCGCTACTGGGAGGTCCTTGGCTGCGGCACGCGGGGCTCCAGCCGGGACCAGTTCGAAAACGGCTGCGGCTGGTGGAGGAATTTCTGGATGCATCCCTCGACACCGGCGGCCCAGGTCGTCGCACGCGAGATCTACTACTATGACAGCGGCACCGGCATCCGGTTCTGGCATAAGAAATGCCGGGGCAGGATGTTGCTCATACCGGAAAGCTACGTCTCGGAGGGCCATTGCACTCGGATCGGCCGGAAGGATTACGTTGCAGCATCGAACAACGACTACACACGCGAATTGTCCAAGGAACTGTCGCTGAACAGCAATTTGCGCGTCATCTGCAACCGGCTTGGCGTGGAAGATCTGCTATGACCCGGAGGATAGACCCATGACCGAGCGTATTTTTCTCGATGACCCGGCGGCCGCAAGTGTTTCAGCGACGGTGGTGACGTCGTGGGAGGAAGGCATCGTGCTGGATCGCACCGTGTTCTATGCCCGCGGCGGCGGTCAACCGGGCGATACCGGCACGCTGCGTTGGAACGATCAAGAAACTATCATCACTGACACGGTAAAAGGTGAAGGTGGTGATGTGCTGCATCTGGCGGACCCAGACGCGGCGCTGCCGCCAGCGGGCACTCGGGTGGAGGCCTCGATCGACTGGGGGCGCCGGCATGCCCTGATGCGGATGCACACCGCGATGCATCTTCTTTGCAGCCTGATCAAGGGTGCGGCGGTGACGGGGGGCTCGGTCGGCGTGGAGAAGTCGCGGCTTGATTTCGACCTGCCCGTGCCGCCGAAAAAGGAGGATGTCGAGGCCGAACTGAATGCGCTGATCGAGGCCGATCACCCGGTGCGGATCGAATGGGTCGACGAGACGATTCTCGACACCGATCCGGGCCTGGTTCGGACCATGTCGGTCAAGCCGCCGCGTGGCTCCGGGCGGCTGCGGCTGATCCGGATCGGTGACGGCGATGATCCGGTGGATTTGCAGCCATGCGGCGGGACTCACGTCGCGCGCACCGGGGAGATTGGGCCGATGCGGGTGCTGGAGATCGAGAACAAGGGCAAACAGAACCGGCGGATCATCATTGCGTTTGGCTGAGCCAGGACGGGCGGCACGTTGTCCTCGATCTGAACATTTGGTCATGCCATTGGGGATGGCCGTCAGACTGCCTATTTGTGTTGGTGGCGCATCACCATAGGGAGCGACGAAAATGTCCATCGCGGATGTTCTGCACGGTAAGGGCAGTCGGGTCGTCAAGGTCGGAGCGAGCGACACGGTCATTTCGGCGATAGTCAAGCTGGCCGAATACCGCATCGGCGCCGTCGTCGTCGAAGATCAGTGGATGCGTCCGATCGGGGTTTTCTCCGAGCGGGACTTCGTCAACGCGACGGCGGAATTCGGTGCGCAGGCACTGACCTTTCCGGTGGATCGCCTGATGAGCGCACCGATTGTAAGCTGCCCATCCACCGAAATGGTGGAGACCGCGCTGAGCACGATGACGCTGGCGAAGATCAGGCATTTGCCGGTGATCGACGCGGGCAAGCTGGTTGGTATCGTCAGTATCGGGGACCTGGTGAAGCACCGGCTTGACGAGAAGGCACTGGAGGCGAACGTGCTGCTGGACATCACGCGGCTGCATGCTTGACTGTTCGTTACTTATAGATATCGTTATGGCATGGTGGCGCGAGCAGTCGTGGGTCCCCTTGCCAGGCTTGTCCCGGCGAAGGCGGCCGGGGGTGACACGGTTGATGGGCGGCGGGGAGACACTCTGATGGCTTTGATCGGCCGCGGACGTGGGGCCTCGCCACGGCAGCGCCTATGCGCTACACGCCGCGTCCATACATCGCGCACCGGATCATCCTCCCGACATGCTGCAAAT
This sequence comes from uncultured Alphaproteobacteria bacterium, assembly GCA_963758415.1. GTDB lineage: Bacteria > Pseudomonadota > Alphaproteobacteria > Acetobacterales > Acetobacteraceae > Rhodopila. The sequence goes on from CAVWVL010000008.1 coordinate 287,577, forward strand.
CGACGACCTCGTCTTCAACGCCTGGGGACGGCGCTTCTTTGACCACGCCACCGTCACGGTGCCGCCCAAGGCCAAGGTTGGCTTGGTGGGCCGTAACGGCGTCGGCAAATCGACCCTGTTCAAACTGATCCTGGGCGAGCTGGCGCCGGACGGCGGGGAAATCGGACTGCCCCGAGCCGCGCGGGTGGCAAGCGTCGACCAGGAGCACCCGGCCACGCCGGTCAGCCTGCTCGACACCATCCTGGCCGCCGACGAGCAGCGGGAGGCCATGCACATCGAACTGGAGACAGCCGAACCGGAACGGATCGCCGATATCTATGCGCGGCTGGCGGAGATCGACGCCGACCGAGCGCCGGCCCGGGCCGGTGAGATACTGGCGGGCCTGGGATTCTCGACCGCCGATCTGTCGCGCTCGATGGCGGAGTTCTCGGGCGGCTGGCGCATGCAAGTCGCGCTGGCCGCGGCACTGTTCGCCGAACCCGACCTGCTGCTGCTGGACGAACCCACCAACTACCTCGACCTCGAAGGCGCCATGTGGCTAGAGGCTCGGCTGCGAAAATACCCCAACGCCGCCATCATCATCAGCCACGACCGCGAACTGCTCAACAACTCGGTCGACGCCATCCTGCATTTGCAGGGCGGGAAAATCGACCTTTACACCGGCGGTTACGACGATTTCGAACGGCGGCGTGGCGAGAAGGCACGCCTGTTGTCGGCGACACGCGCCAAGCAGGAGGCGGAACGGGCGCATCTGCAAAGCTTCGTCGACCGGTTCCGGGCCAAAGCCAGCAAGGCGGCGCAGGCGCAGTCGCGGATGAAACGCCTGGCGAAACTGGAACCGGTCGCGGCGGCGATCGAGGAGCGCGTGGCGCCATTCACCCTGCCCTCCCCGACGCGACCTTTGGCGCCGCCGTTGATGCGGCTCGAGGCTGCCTCGGTCGGCTACGGCGGCGGGCCGGTGCTGCGAGACCTGAACCTGCGGCTCGACGTCGATGACCGGATCGGCCTGGTGGGGGTGAATGGCGCGGGAAAATCGACCTTCGCCAAGCTGGCCGCCGGAGCGCTAGGGTTGCAGTCAGGCCACATGCAGCAGGAGCGGCGGATCAAGGTTGGCTGGTTCCATCAGCATCAGATCGAGGCGATGAACCCGGGCGACACGCCGCTGGATATCATCCGGCGCGAACGGCCGGACGACAGCGAAACGGCGCATCGCTCGCGTCTGGCTCGATTCGGACTGGGGTTCGACAAGCAGTCCACGACTGTCGAGAATCTGTCCGGCGGTGAACGGGCGCGGTTGCTGCTGAACCTGGTTGCCATGGGGGCACCGCATCTGCTGATCCTGGATGAGCCGACCAACCATTTGGATATCGACAGCCGCCGCGCGTTGCTGGACGCGTTGAATGACTACCGCGGCGCTGTCATCCTGATCACGCATGACCGCTCGCTGATCGAGTTGGTGGCGGATCGGTTGTGGCTGGCGGCCGAGGGCACCATCGCCCCGTTTGATGGCGATATGGACGACTATGCCCGCTTCGTGCTGGACCGAGCGAAGGGTGGCAGTGCGCCGAGCCAGATGAAGCGGCCGCGGGCGGTGTCACGCGGGAGTCGGACGACGGAACGTTCGCAGGCGCGGTGGGGTTGAATTTACTGGGGCGAAGTGGGCGGAGCCGGGACGACAGCGGGGGAGCGGCGTTGGGCTATCCGCCCTGCCTGGTTCCGGCGGCGTGGGCCGATCTGTCGGCTCGGATCAGACCTCGGTGACTCGGTGCGTCGATGAACGCCAGCACCTCGGCGACCAGGCTGTCGTCGGCAAAGCGGGCGCGCGCGGCTTCCAGACGATGGGCGAAGACACCCTCGTGACCGAACAAACTGCGGAACGCGATGTGTAAGCGCTGAATTTGTGATTTATCAAAACCACGACGCTTCAGTCCGATGATGTTCAGCCCTGCCAGGCGACCGCGATTGCCGATGACACTGCCGAACGGGATGACATCCGCCTCGACTCCCGAGACGCCGCCGATCATCGCCGCGCGGCCAATGCGAACGAACTGATGGATGGCGGCGGCGCCGCCGATCACCGCATGATCCGCGATCCGGACGTGGCCACCCATCACCACGTTGTTGGCAACGATGACGTGGTCCCCGATGGCGCAGTCATGCGCGACATGCACCACCGCCATCAACATGCAATCCTGGCCGATGCGAGTGGTTCCGGTGCCGGTAACGGTGCCGCGATGGATCGTGCAGTGTTCTCGCACCAGGGTGCGGGCACCAATCTCACATCGCGTCGGCTCTCCCTTGTATTTGAAGTCCTGCGGCGCCAGGCCAACGGTGCAGAATGGAAACAACTGCACGTCCTCGCCGATATGGGTGTGCCCTTCAACCACGACGTGGGAAATCAGCTTCGCTCCGGCCCCAAGCACCACGTCGGGACCGACCGTGCAGAACGGGCCGATCTCAACTCCGGGGCCGAGTTCGGCACCGTGCGCGACAACCGCGGTAGGGTGGATACTGACCCGCTTGGAGCTGTAAGGGCGTAGGCTGGTCATTGCATCCATGAATTATCCGTTCCGTGGCAAGAATTGTTACGGCTGCATGTCAACAGCTCGTACCCTCTTGATCAGCCCTAATAAACTATCGGCCGGGCGCGTCGGCACCAACTCAATCATTGTTGCCCGATGTTTCCAATCCGAAGAAGTAACGCACTGTTTCGCATGTCATTTTGGCGTTACTAAGGCAACCGGGTGGAATCGACACAGCCGTGTCTTCCGCTGCCTCTCATTCCCGTGGGTCGACCATGCCTTGCGTGCTCACTCGCCCAACGGAATGATTCGCGGCTTCACGCAGGGCAAATCGTGGGTCCCCCCGCCCTCCGCAGGGGCAGGCTCGGCCTGCGCCGAGGATGACACTGGGTGCGCTGGGCGACGGGTCGTTTCGTTTGGCGGGCTGGCGCAGTGATCAGGCAGCTCGCGGATAATTTCAGCTCGCCGGAGCGCGATCCATGATCATCGCGGCGTACGTGGCCTCGGCTACCGAGACACCGTCCACCCTGGCGACGGCCTGAAACTTCCAGACGTTGCCGCGGTTGCGCTCCTTGATCACATGCACCCGCAATTGATCGCCCGGCACCACCGGGCGGCGGAATTTCGCGCCCTCGATCGACATGAAGTACACCACCTTGCCGGCGGCATCCGGACCAAGGGTCTCGACCACCAGGACGGCGGCGGTCTGCGCCATGCTCTCGATAATCAGCACGCCGGGCATCACCGGGTGGTTGGGGAAATGTCCCACGAAAAACGGCTCGTTGATCGAGACGTTCTTGACCCCAACGGCGGAGCTGTTCAGCACCACGTCCACCACCCGGTCGAGCATGAGGAACGGATAGCGATGCGGAATGGCGTGCATGATCCGATGGATATCGATCATGTCCACGGTCTTGCCGAGCTGCTCGGGGCGTTGCGCTAGTGCCTCATCCATGACCTTCAATCCACGTCGGAGTTCGGGTTGCCGCGGCCGGTGCCAACAAAACCCGGGGCATGGCCGGTACGGATCCACCGGCGAATCGTCGCGACTTCCTTAAAGAACGCTTTCACCGGCTGGGCAGGACTGCCTAGCATTTCGGCCCGTGCCGGTATGTTGGTCATTACTCCGGCTTGCGCGCCGATGCGAGCGCCGGCGCCGATCCGCAGATGTCCAGCCACGCCGGCCTGTCCCGCCAGCACGACATGATCCTCGAGCACCGTCGATCCGGAGATGCCGACCTGGGCCACGATCACGCAGGCCTTGCCCGTCCTTACCCCGTGCGCGATCTGCACCAGGTTATCGATGCGCGTGCCGGCACCGATCAGCGTGTCGTCGAGCGCGCCTCGGTCCACGGTCACGTTGGCGCCGATTTCGACATCATCCTCGATGACCACCCGGCCAAGCTGCGGCACCGTCAGGAGACCCTCCGCGGTGATGGCAAAGCCGAATCCCTCCTGGCCGACCCGCGCGCCGGGATAAAGATACACCCGGTCGCCGATCAGCGCGTGAGACAGGCTGACATGCGGCCCAATTCTGACGTCCGAGCCGATGCTTACGCCGTCGGCGATAACGGCCAGCGGACCGACGCGTCCACGCGGCCCGATCACGACGTGTTCTCCGATTACCGCCATCGGCCCGACTTCCACCGAGGGATGAACGCGCGCGGTGGCGGCGACGATCGCGGACGGATGGACGCCCGGGGCAACCGGCGGCAACGGGTGGAACAGCGCCGCCGCCTTTGCCCACGCAACCAGGGTGTCGGGGGCGACCAGCGCCACCGCGGTCTTGGGAACCTCGTGTTCCATGTCGGGATGAACGATCACCGCCCCCGCCTGCGTCGCCCGCAGCTCGGGCAGATGCTTGCGGTGGTTGGTGCAGAAGCTCAGATCCTGCTGTGTCGCGGTCGCCAGCGGCGCGACGCGGTGTAGCATGAGGCGACGTGGCGGGGCTTCCGCCTCCGCCGCATCCGCTATCGCCGCCAGGGTGTGGGGCCCTGTGCGCCGGAAGAAACGGGGATCGCCCGCTGATGCCGAGCGGTCCGCGTCGGGCATCATCGATTAGCGCTTCTGGGGCGCTTTGGTCGGCGCGCCAGAGGGGGCCGCCGCGGGGGCCGCCGGGGGAGGCAGTGGGGGGGTCGGCGTGGTGACTTGCGCGGCCGGCGGCGCGGCTCCGTCAGCAGCGGGCGCGGCACCATCAGGGGTGGTGGCCGCCACGGGGGTGGCTGCCGCGGTAGGGGGTGTCATCGCCAGCGGCGACACGCCATCCGGAGACACGATGACGCTGGGAAGCACCTTGTTCAACACCTCGGCGACCGCAGGCGTCAGATCGAAATCAGCTGTCGTCCCCAGGATCTGGGCCCGGTTGAGCACAAGATTGATGCCGCGGGACAGCGCGACCTGCTGCGCCACCTGCTCCATGGTCCGGTTGATCTGAGCCATCACGTACTGGCCGGCTTCCTGGATGATCCGGTTACGTTCGCCAAAGCGCCGCTGCGCCTCGGTGGCCCGTTCCTGGATCTCCCGCTCCCGCGTCCGTATCTGTTCAGGTTTCAGTGTCGCCCGCTCGGCCGCGAAGGCCTGGCCCAGGTCGCGCAACGCAGTTTGCTCCTTCTGCGCGTCCGCGTTCAGCTTCTGGCCCCGCGCGCTCAGTTCCTTGTAGGCAGCCTGATACGCCGTCGACACCCGAAGCACGTCTGGCACCGACAGGATGCCCACGATGGCTGCCGGCGTCGCCGGGCCCTTCGGCACCGGGGGAATCTCCGGCGCGGGCGGCAGTTGAAGCTGGAGCTGTTGCTGCGTCAGACCGCCCTGCTCACCGCCGCCGTCCGCCGGCAGCGGCAGGGTGCCGAGGCCGGAACCAGCGACGCCTGGCATTGGTCGAGGCGGTGCGGCGCGGGCGGCTGACGCACCGCCCCCAGCGGCCGCGCGAGGCTGGCCAGGAACGAACCACTCTCCGTTCGGGGATTGCTGAGCGAGGACGCAAGGTGAGTAGAAAAGCAGCACAAGCGCGGCGATCGCGCTGGCGCGTGGAACACGAATTTGAATCACTAGAACCTCGTACCGAAGCCGAACCGGAAGATTTGCGTTTGGTCGCCCGGTTGCTTGTACACAAACGGCGTCAAGTCAACATTTATCAGGCCAAACGCTGTTCGCCAGGAGATGCCCACACCGGCACCCACGCGTGGTGTCGCGGAGGCGTTGATCTGGCAACTGACGCCGCCAGTGGAAACGCAGCCGCCGCCGTTTCTGAACGATGCCTCGGTCAGCCCACCTACGTCCACAAACGCTCGGCCGGTCAGACCGAGATCTGCTGAGACCGGCAGTGGGAAACGCTGCTCGGTGGTCTGCGTCCAGATCAGCCGGCCGCCGAGCGGATCGCCGGAAACCGCGTCGTGCGGGCCGGCGCCACCGATCTCGAAGCCACGAAGATTGTCGCCGCCCATGAAGAAGCGGTCGATAATTTCTTCCCTGCCGCCGCTGAGCAGCCACATGTAGCCGCCGCTCGCCCCAATCTTGAGAACCCAGTCCGGATTGCCGAACTGACGTTCGAGCGGAATGTAATAGGCGGTGTTCAGATTGCCGCGCACGAAGCGCGCGTCGCCGCCGAGACCGGCAACATCGGAGCCTGCCTCGACCACGAAGCCGCTATGGGGATCGACCTTGCTGTCACGATAGTCGAGGGTCAGCACCTGGCTGACCTGCGACAGCAGGGTATATCCGGCCTCGCTCAGAATGTACGGGCTGGCGGTACTGCTGATGTTGAAAACGTTTCGATCAACCAGCGAATAGCTCCAGACCTGGCGCAGATGCTCGTTGATGTCGTAGCCAAGCCGCAGGTCGAAACCGGCGCGCATTTCGTCGTAGGGCTCGGTGCCCAGAAAGTTCGTCTGAATCAGGAACGCATCGACGCCGCCGATCAGGTTGCGATCGAGAAAATACGGATCGGTGAGCGATGCATTGATGGAGCTTTGCCGCTGGGCGAGCGTGCCGTTGATGCCGGCATTGACGCCGCTGCCGATCAGATTGCGCTCGGTCAGGCCGACGTTCACCAGGGCGCCGGCATCGGTCGAATAGCCGCCGCCGAAGGTCAGTTCGCCGGTCGCCTTTTCCGAGATGTTCGTGGTGAGGATCGCCTTGTCCGGAGCCGATCCGGGGCTTGTCGCGATGTCGACCGACTGGAAGTAGCCAAGGTCCGTCAAGCGGGTTCGCGACCGGCGAATCGCCTCGGCATTGAATGCATCTTCCTCCGCCAGGCGAAACTCCCGGCGCACTACACTGTCCTTGGTGCGCGTATTGCCGACGATATCGATCCGTTCGACATACACGCGTGGGCCTTCCCCCACGTCGAAGATCAGATCGATGATGTGCTTCGCCACATCGCGGGTAACGCGTGGCTTTACCTCGACAAATGCGTAGCCGCGGTTGTGCACCGCCTGCTCCATCAGGTCCGAGGTCCGACCGATGGCATCACCGTCGTACCAGTCGCCTTCCGAGATCTGCAGCGTCGAGCGCAGGTCGCTGCCGCTCAGGTTGCGGAGCTGCGAATTGATGGTGATCTTGCCGATGCGGTAGCGCTCGCCCTCGTTGACGGTGAACGACAGGAAGAAGCCCTTCCGGTCAGGCGACAGTTCCGCGCTGGCGGCGGCAATCTGGATGTCGGCGTAGCCATTCTTCAGATAGAACCGCCGCAGCAGCTCCTTATCGTAGTTGAGCCGCGCCGGATCGTATTGATCCGAGGAGGACAGGAAGCGCCACCACCGCGACTCGCGGCTGTTGATCACCTCCGAGAGCCGGTCCTCGCTGAACGCCTTGTTGCCGTTGATCACGATCTTGCTGATCAGCGTGGCTGAGCCGTCGTTGATCTGGAAAATGACGTCGACCCGATTCTCCGGCAGCCGAACGATCTTGGGGTCGACCGTCGCGTCAAAGTAGCCCTTGCTCGCGTATTGATCGAGGATGTGCTGGCGATCCGACTCGGCCAGGGCTGGGGTGAAAACCGCCCGAGGGCGAAGCTGCATCTGCGGAAGAAGCTGGTCGTCGGTAAGCTTGTGGTTGTTTTCGAACGCCACGCGATTGACCAGCGGGTTCTCGACCACGTGGACGACGAGATCGTTGCCGCTGCGCTGCAGCCGCACGTCCTGGAACAAGCCAGTGGCGTACAGGGTCTTGAGGCTGCGGTCCAACCGGTCCTGATCGAATCGGTCGCCGGGTTGCACCAGCAGGTAGGAACGGATCGTCCCGGTCTCGATTCGGGCGTTGCCCTCGACCTTGATTGCCTCGATCAGGCCTGGAGCAAACGCCGCGGGGTGGGCTGGCCGTGAGCGCGGCGTCGTCGCGCGCGGCGTGGCACGTGCTGGCCCGGCCGACAGGGCGGCGGGTGGGACAGACAGTGGGCTGGCTGGAGGCGGGCTTTGGGCATTGGCGGCACCGATGACCAGCATTGGCACCAAGCAGGCGGCGAGCAGCCGCACAGCGCGGATCATCAACAAAAGGCTGGTCCCCCCAATAGGCATGTGCGCGCTGAGAATCACTCGGCCACCGGTCATGCGGTGCGCGCGCCCGCACCATAGCGACCGGCCGCACCCGAGGCTAGGTACCACGCCTGGCCTGAGGTGGTGTAGAGGCTCTAGGGTAAGTAATTGATTCGCAGGGCGAATCACTCTGTGCAAATAAAGGCGGGACGAGGGTCTAGCCGATCAGGCCGGCAACCCAGCGAAACAATCCGATGTGGCTCAGGTCGTTCCAGGTGGCGAAAACGAACAGACAGGCCAGCACCGCGAGGCCTGCCCGGAAGCCATATTCCTGCGCCCGTGGCGGCAGGGGACGGCCACGGATCGCTTCGGCCAGATAAAACAGCAGATGCCCGCCATCCAGCACCGGTATCGGGAAAAGATTGATCAGCCCAAGGTTGACCGAGAGCACGGCGATAAACGAGACCAGGCTGGCCAGTCCAAGCTGAGCCACTTGACCGGAGAGCTGGGCGATCCGCAGCGGCCCACCGAGTTCATCGGTGCCGCGCCGCCCGGAAATCATCTGCGCCAGTCCGCCGACGGTTTCGGCGGTGATGGTCCAGGTCTGCTGCACGCCGCCCCACAGCGCGCCGGGAATGCCAACATGCTGGTATTCGACTTCACCGCCGCGAATCCCGAGCAAGCCCACCTGGTGTCCGCCGACGTCATGCGAATCGGTGGTTACGTTGATCGTGCGATCGGCGTCATCGCGCTTGATGGTGACCGCAAGGGTCTGCCCGGGATGCGAGGTGATGGTGCGCTGCAGGTCCTCGAAGGTGCCGATGCGATCGTCGCCGATAGACACGATGCGATCCTTGACCAGAAGACCGGCTCGGGAGGCCGCGCTGTCCGGCATGACCTCGGCGACGATGGGAAGCGTGACCGGCTTGCCCACGGCAATGAACAAGGCGGCGAAGACGACCATGGCCAGCAGGAAATTGGCGGCCGGTCCGGCTGCGACGACGATCGCGCGCGACAGCACCGACTTTTCGTGAAAGGTCTCGCCATCGATCCAACTGGCGCGCACCTGATCGGACACGTCCTCAGGGCGTTCCTGACCGTGCAGCTTGACGTAGCCGCCGAGCGGGATCCAGCCGATTTTCCAGGTGGTGCCGTGGCGATCGGTCCAGGAGGTGATGGCCTGGCCGAAGCCGATGGAGAACGTCTCCACCCGGACGCCTCGCCAGCGAGCGGCCAGATAGTGGCCAAGTTCGTGGAAGAAGACGAGCACGCCCAGCACGACAACGAAGGCGACGACGCTCTGAACAAACCCCGGGATAGCAGTCAACACGATCTTGCCCTTCTGATCAGGAACAGCTTCATCACGCGGCACGTGCCGGAATAAACCGCCGCGCGCTGCGGCGGGCCGTCTCATCGAGCGCGACCACATCGTCCAGCGAGTCCGCTGATCGTGTCCCGAGCTGCTGCAGCACCTGGTCGACTATACTAGCGATGTCGAGAAATCCGATCTGGCATTGCAGGAAGGCCGCGACAGCGATTTCGTTTGCCGCGTTCAGAATGGTGGGGGCGCCGCCGGCCGCGCGCAATGCCTCGCGTGCCAGACGCAGGGCCGGGAAACGAATCGGGTCGGGTTCGGTGAAGTCCAGGCGGCTGATCCGCACCAGATCGAGGCGCGGCGAAGCTGTCGTCATGCGGCGCGGCCAGGCCAGGGCGTGCGCGATCGGGATGCGCATATCGGGCGACCCAAGCTGCGCCATGACGGAGCCGTCGCGATAATGCACCATGCCGTGGATGATGGACTGAGGATGCACCAGGACCTCGATCGCGGTCTCCGGCAGGTCGAACAACCGCGCCGCCTCGATCAGCTCCAGGCCCTTGTTCATCATGGTCGCCGAATCGATGCTGATCTTGGCGCCCATCGACCAGACCGGATGGCGCAATGCGGTTTCCGGGGTGGCGCGCGCCATTTCGTCCTGAGTGGCGGTGCGGAACGGCCCCCCGGACGCGGTGAGAATGATTTTCTCCACGGCGCCGTGGTTGCCTTCCGCCAGCGACTGGAAGATGGCGTTGTGTTCCGAATCGACCGGCAGGAGCGTCGCACCGGCTTCCCGTACCGCGGCCAGCATCACCTCACCGGCGCAGACCAGCGCCTCCTTGTTCGCCAGCCCGACGCAGGCACCGCGCCGAATGGCCGCGAGTGTCGGCGCGAGTCCCGACGCCCCGGTGATAGCCGCCATGGTCCAGTCGGCCTCCAGGGACGCCGCCTCGATCACCGCCTCAGGTCCGGCCGCCACCTCGATGCCGGTGCCGGCGAGGGCATCCCGAAGCGCTTCGAATGCGGCCGGATCGGCGACCACGGCCCGCTCTGCCCGCAGGGTGATGGCCTGTTCCGCCAGCAGCGTCGCATTGCTGCCCGCCACCAGCGCCCGCACTCTGAACTCGCCCGGCGCCGCGGCAAGTAGAGTGACCGTTTGAGTGCCGACGCTGCCGGTGCTGCCAAGGATCGTGATGGAACGCGGAGCCTCGGAGGGCTCGCCGCGACCTTTACCCGAAGGTGGTGTGGCATTCATTGCCAACGCATTACTCCACCTCCGAGCAGGAGCGCCAGTAGGGCGGCCGCGGGTGCCGCGGTGAGGACCGCGTCCAGTCGGTCGAGAAGGCCGCCATGGCCGGGAATGAGATGGCCGGAATCCTTGACCTCGAAACGGCGCTTCAACAGGCTTTCAAGCAAATCGCCGGCCTGACCGACGCATCCGATGACGCCGGCAAGCAGCGCCGCCTGCCAGCCGGCGATGCCTATGCCAAGCAATCGTGCCGCAACGACGCCGACCGCCATGCCCGCGAGCAATCCTCCCGCCGATCCGGACCAGGTCTTGCCGGGGGAAATCCGAGGTGCGAGTCGGGGTCCGCCGATGGCGCGTCCCGCGGCGTAGGCGCCGATATCGGTCGCCCAGATCACCAGCAGCAGGATGACGACATCGGCAAACCCATGGTCCGGCGCGCCGCGCAGCCAGACCAGCGCGACCGCGGCAGGTCCGATGTAGAGCACGCCGAACGGCAGCAGGCGATCGGGCGTGCGACGGCGTGCGGTCGCGGCGATGGTGATGACCGCCAGCAGCACGAGGGCGCCACCGGCCGCCCCGAGCGCGGTCAGCAGCACAGCCAGGGGCAGCGAGGCGAAAATCAGCACCGAGCGCGGGTCGAAGGGGGCCCGACACATACGCAGCCACTCGTACGCCATGCCGATCGAGATCAAGCCCACCATGGCGGCGAAGGCGGCTCCGCCAATCCACACACACCCTAGAGCCAGTGGCACCATCACAGCGGTGGAGATGACCCGTGCCCGCAGGTCGCTCCATCGGGCTGATCGCTGGATGGGAGTGCCGTTCCGGGGCGGCTGATCAGCCTGTACGAGCACCAAATCGCCGCTCCCGCCGAGAATAATCCGCGAGCGCGGCGGCGAAGTGGGTTTCGTTGAAGTCAGGCCAAAGCACGTCGAGGAACACCAGCTCGGCATAGGCGGCCTGCCAAAGCAGAAAGTTCGACAGCCGCTGCTCCCCCGAGGTTCGGATGATGAGATCGGGATCGGGCGTCCCGGCGGTCGCAAGGAAGCCCTCGAAGACATCCTCGCACAGCTTGTCGGGGTCGAGTTCGCCTGCCAGTACCGCCTCGGCGGCGCGACGGGCGGCAGCGACGATTTCCGCCCTGGCGCCATAGGACAATGCGATCGTCAGATTGAGCCGCAGGTTGCGTTGTGTGTCGCGTTCCGCGGCTTCGAGGTCGGCCTGGATATCGCGGTCAAAGCGGTTGCGGTCGCCGATGAAGCGCAAACGCACGCCGTTGGCCTTCAGCTCAGCTATCTCAGTTTTGAGATAACGTCGCAATAAACCGGTCAAATCCAGGATTTCGCCCGCCGGACGCCGCCAGTTCTCGCTGCTGAAGGCATAGACGGTCAGCCAGGAGACGCCGCTGCGGATCGCCGCCTCGACCGCCCGCCTTACCGCCCGCGCGCCTTCGCGGTGGCCGGCAATCCGGGGCAAGCCACGGGAGGCCGCCCAGCGGCCGTTCCCATCCATGATGATCGCCACATGGGCGGCCGCGTGCCTCGGAACCGTATGGGCCGGGACCGAACCCGACTGGCTGGAAGCGGCGGGTGACGGGACTTGCTCGCGGAGGTCAGTGATCGGCTGGGTGATGACGGGCATCTGGGACTGGGGCTCGCTTCAAACCTGCCTGATGTCCTTTTCCTTGTCCGCGAGCGCGTCGTCCACCTTTTTTATGTACTGGTCGGTGAGTTTCTGCACTTCATCAGACCAGTTTTTCGCGAGGTCCTCGCCGATCTCGTGCTTCTTCTCGTGCGCCTTGATCTGCTCCATGCCGTCCCGCCGGACGCCACGGACGGCGATCCTGCCACCCTCGGCATACTTGTTCGCCGTCTTCGCCAGCTCGTTGCGCCGCTCGGTGGTCAACTGCGGGATCGGCACCCGAACCACCATGCCGTCGGCGGCCGGATTCAGCCCAAGACCAGAGTCGCGGATGGCCTTCTCGACGGCCGAGACCATCGATTTGTCCCAGACCTGCACCGTGAGCATACGTGGTTCGGGCGTGCCGATGGTGCCGACCTGGTTGAGCGGCATCTCGGTGCCATACGCGACCACCTTCACCGGCTCCAGGAGGCCCGGATGGGCTCGGCCGGTCCGCAGCCCGGCGAACTCCCGTCGCAGCGTCTCGATCGCGCCGTCCATACGGCGAGTCAGATCTTGCTTCAGACTGTTTAGATCAGCGGCGGCCATCAGTGCCTCCCCAACTCCTTTGAGCCCAACTCCCTTGAGCAATGTCATCCAGCACGATGGCGTGTTTACCGAGCAATTGCATCAGCCAGGGGTCGCTTCGCGATTAGCGACAGACTGATATGACTGATATCGCTCTAGTGTGCCAATTCGACAATCCGGGTAAATGCTCCCTCGCCGCGCATCACCTGGGCGAACGCACCCGGGGCGTGGATGTTGAATACAATGATCGGCAGATGATTTTCGCGCGCGAGGCTGATCGCGGCGGCATCCATCACCCCTAGGTCATTCGACAGCACATCCAGGTATGTCAGTTGATCGTAACGGGTGGCGTTTTCGACCTTGCGCGGGTCGGCGGAATAGACGCCGTCCACCTGCGTGCCCTTCAGCAGCGCATTGCAGTGCATTTCGGTGGCGCGCAACGCCGCGGCGGTGTCGGTGGTGAAGAATGGATTGCCGGTCCCGGCGGCGAAAATCACCACCCGGCCTTTTTCCATGTGCCGCTCGGCGCGGCGCCGAATATAGGGCTCGCAGACCGAGGCCATCGGGATGGCCGACTGGACACGTGTCGGCACAGTGCGTTTTTCCAGCGCCGACTGCACGGCCAACGCATTCATGACGGTCGCCAACATGCCGATGTAGTCGGCCTGGGCGCGATCCATGCCCGACGCGGCGCCGGAAACTCCCCGGAAGATGTTTCCGCCGCCGATGACCACCGAGACCTGGACGCCCATCGCCACGACATCCTTGATATCGTTGGCGATTGCGCCGACCATTTCGTTGTCCAGCCCGTATTCGCGCCGTCCCATCAGCGCCTCCCCGGACAACTTCAACAAAACACGCTGGTAGACGGCGGACTGTGTCATGTGGCTCCCGTCAGTCGACTCGCCTGAGGGCGGTGCGGAATGCGGGGCACCGCTAGTCTCGGCTACTCAAACACCCGCTGTCGCCGCGACCTCGGTTGCGAAGTCCGGCCCCTGCGGCTTTTCGATGCCTTCGCCAAGCTGGAATCTGGCGAAGCCGGTCAGCGTCACGCCGGCCTTTTTGACGACGGCCCGCACCCGGCTTTCGCCATCATGCACCCAAACCTGCTCCAGCAGCACCACTTCCTCGTAGTATTTTTTCACCCGGCCCTCGACCATCTTCTCGATGATGGACTCTGGCTTACCCGATGCGCGCGCCTGTTCCGTGAGCACGGCGCGCTCCCGCTCCAGCGCGGCGGGGTCGACACTATCGATTTCGAGCGCTTCCGGCCGCGTCGCGGCGACGTGCATGCCAACCTGACGGCCCAGGATCTCGAGGGTGGCAAGTTCACCAGGTCCCTCGACTGCCGCCAGTACGCCGATCTTGCCGACACCGGGCTTGAGCGCGGCGTGCATATAGGTCGCGACAACGCCCTGGTTGACGGTCAGCAGCTTGGCCCGCCGCAGGGTGATGTTCTCGCCGATCGTGGCGACCATGTGGATCAACTCATCCGCCACGGTCCGCCCGCTGCCGGGGAACGGCGCCGCCTTGATCGTATCGAGGTCGTCACCAACCTGCAGCGCGATGTTCGCCACGGCTTCCACGAAATTCTGAAACGTCACGTTGCGCGCGACGAAATCGGTCTCGGCGTTGACTTCCACCATGGCAGCCTTGCTGGGCGCAGAGGCGACCGCGACCAGACCCTCGGCGGCCACCCGGCCTGACTTCTTCGCCGCGGCGGCGAGGCCTTTCTTGCGCAGCCAGTCGACGGCCTGTTCCACGTCGCCGTCGGTTTCCGTCAATGCCCGCTTGCAGTCCATCATGCCGGCGCCGGTCTTCTCACGCAGATCCTTGACCAGGCCAGCGGTAATCGCAGCCATCATTTTTCTCCGAAAAGAGGTTCAGGCGGTCGCGGCCGCGGGCTCGGCGTCGGCGATCGCTTCGGCCGGAAGGTCCTCCCGCGCGCCGATATCGGCCCCGGATGCCGCCATTTCAGCGCTGATGCCGTCCAGCACCGCGCCGGCGACGAGGTCGCAGTAAAGCGAGATCGCCCGCAGCGCGTCGTCGTTGCCGGGGATCGGGAAGGTGACGCCGGCGGGATCGGAATTGCTGTCGAGCACCGCGACCACCGGGATATGCAGCTTGTTGGCTTCCTCGACCGCCAGCTTTTCCTTGTTGGTGTCGATAATGAACAGGATGTCCGGCAGGCCGCCCATGTCCTTGATGCCGCCCAGCGCGCGGTCCAGCTTGTCCTTGTCACGGGTGATGTCGAGGACCTCTTTCTTGGTCAGGCCCTGGGTGTCACCAGCGACCAGGTCCTCGATATGGCGCAGCCGCTTGATCGAGCCGGTGATGGTTTTCCAGTTGGTCAGGGTGCCGCCGAGCCAGCGGTGGTTGATGTAGTATTGCCCGCAGCGCTTGGCTGCTTCGGCGACCTGCTCGGCCGCGGCGCGCTTGGTGCCGACAAACAGCACGCGGCCACCGGCGGCGGTGACGTCACGCACGGCCCGCAGCGCGCGGTCGAGCATCGGCACCGTCTGTTGCAGGTCGATGATGTGCACCTGGTTACGGGTGCCGTAGAGAAACGGCGCCATGCGCGGGTTCCAGCGCCTGGTGTGGTGGCCAAAGTGAACGCCGGCTTCCAGAAGCTGGCGGAGGGTGAATTCGGGCATCGCCATCGGCGTGCTCCTTTCCTGTCGTCCGGTTGTTGCCTCCGCGGGGGTTGCCTTTCGGCACCGGACCCGGGCCAGTGAAGGCCGGGAAAGGGTCCCCGCGTGTGAATTATCCGCAGCCGAAGGACCTGGGGGATGAACCCCTGGGACCGTCCGACCGCGAACGTGCGGGGTATGGCCGAGACGGTGCCGGATTGCAAGCAACAGCGCGCGACCGCGGGCTTCGCCGCGCCACTGCCCTGGTGAAATCCGGTTGCTTCGAGCGGCATTTTGCTGTAAGAACAAAACAGGAAAATAAGTCCGATCTTTTGGTTTTGACCTGGCGGCCGCCGGGCTGAGCCGAAGCGGAGTTTGCCGCCGATTTGAGAAGGAACCTGTCGCCGCCATGCCGCAGCCAGACCTCACCGTGCCGCGGGCGACATGTTCTCCGGGTGATCCCTCGCAGGGGCTGATTGAATGCCTGGCGACGTATCTCGCGCCGCTTTTCGTCACCGACACCGACGACCTGCCGGCCGCGCGGTTGATGGCCATCCGCGCCATGATCTCCTACCGGCCTGGGATGAAGGCGGATTTCATCGCGGTTGCGCGGAGCATCGCGTTGTCGATGTCGGCGCTCGCGGCGTTGAGCCGAGCGGCGACGGAGGATATGCCGGCGGCGCTGCGACTGCGGTATTTTGGTGTGGCGAACGCACTCGGCCGGAGCGCGGAGCAGGGTGAGCGAACGATGGAGCGCCGCTGCCATCAGGGCGCCGACGTCGCTCGAAGGGGGGCGGGGGCGGCAGGCGACGAAATCCCCGAGGCGCCGGGGGATGACTTTGGAGCATGCGAGCCTGGACCTGACGATCGGGGGATTCTGGGGCTGGGGGAAGAAGAACTCGCGGCTGGAGAGGCGGCGATCGAGGCGGCGATCGAGGCGGCGGTCGCGGAGGCGATGCTGGAATATACCAGCAGGCGGGTGACTGCCGCGCCGCCGGCTGGCGCGGACGCTGGTTCCGATACGACCGCGGGGTCCCGGACGGCGTCTGACGGCGGCGGCGTTGGAGGCGCGAAGACCGAGTTGGCGGCGATGATATCGGCGAGTCAGCGCCTTGGCGCGATACGGCAGCTTGAACGGGGGTTTGAGCGGAACCTCGGCGGCCGGCAGGGACCGTGGCAGGCGCCGGGCGGCGGTGCGGGCGTTCGATTACACTATGGCCACGAAACGGCGGCGGTGCGTCCCGAGGTTCCGATATAGCGGCGGGCCATGAGCCGGCCGATTTCGGAGTGAGATGGAGCGACCTGCCGGAGCACCGTGCATCATGTTGTGCCGGGTGAGCGACCTAAGCTTGGCCCGGTGGTACGGTTACGTATGTCCCTGCTGACACAGACAAAGTCGTGGGTCACCGGACCAAGTCAGGACCAAGTCCGGTGATGACACGGAAGTGGGCCACCGGGCCATGCCCCGAGCCGCGCCAGGATGAAGCGTCAACCAATGCGACGCGTCACCCGGTGCGAGCGCTGAACCGTCAGGTCGTGGTCCGCTCCTCCACGACAATGGTCTCGACCAGGACATCGGGCTCGTACATCCAGCGCGACATCGCCCCGGCCAGCATCGCGCCGGCGATCGGCGCCAGCCAGAATAGCCAAAGCTGCTCGACATACGCGGCGCCCGCGAACAAGGCCGGACCAGTGCTGCGGGCCGGATTGACGGAGGTGTTGGTGACCGGGATCGACACCAGATGAATGAGCGTCAGCGCGAGGCCGATCGGAATCCCCGCGAAGCCGGACGCGGCGCCCTTGGAGGTCGTTCCGACGATGATATAGAGGAAAAAGAACGTCATTACGAATTCTGTAACGAGCGCGGAGCCGAGGCTGTACTTTCCGGGGCTCAGTTCGCCATAGCCATTCGCCGCGAATCCGGCCGGAACCCAGTCTGGTTTGCCGGACGCGATCACCCACAACACCGCGGCTGCAACGATAGCGCCGACGACCTGTGCGATGATGTAAGGGACCACGTGCTTGTTGGCGCAGCGGCCGCCAGCCCACAATCCCAGCGTGACCGCCGGATTGAAGTGGCCACCTGAGATGTGCCCGACGGCGTAGGCCATGGTCAGCACGGTCAAACCGAACGCGAAGGAAACGCCCAGCAGGCCAATTCCAACGGCTGGAAATGTGGCAGCCAGCACAGCCGCGCCGCATCCAGCGAAGGTGAGCCAAAAAGTGCCGAAGAATTCGGCAGTCACCCGCCGCGACATGTTGTCCCGCATGTTCCCTCCAACCGGCGGCAGCTCAGCCAGCCGCGCCAAGACTAGTTCCGCTCCAGCACAAACCGAATCGTCTGGAAGCGCTAAGGCACGGGCGGGTTATCGATGCCGCCGCCCGGACGCCGTACCCTACCGGGCTAGCCGTGTAAATAGCGGGAAACTACGGGCATTCGGACGACCCGCGGGACCTGATCCGGCCCCATCCCGCACGCTTACCGTTGCATCATCAGCAGCGCATCGGCGACGGTCAGCCCGGACCCGTCGGCGTGCACGATGACCGGGTTCAGTTCGAACTCCCGCACCTGGCCGCGCAAGGTCAGCGCCGCGCGTGACAGGGCGGCAACCAGGGCGGCGATGGGTGCCAGATCGATCGGCGGCGCGCCTCGAAACCCCGTGAGCAGGCGCGAGGATCGCAGCGACAACAGCATCCGCTTCGCCTCGGCGTCGTCGAGCGGCGCCGGCGCATGCACCACGTCGCCGAACAGTTCAACCGTGGTGCCGCCGAAGCCCAGCATCATGATCGGGCCAAAGGTCGCATCATCGACCATCCCGATGACCAATTCGTGGCCTTTCGGCGCCATGCGTTGCACCAGCACGCCGTCAATGGTCGCGCCGGGTTGGTGGCGTCCGACGTCCTCCAGCATAGCGGCATACGCGGCGGTCACGGCATCCCGGTCGGCCAGATTGAGGCGCACGCCGCCGGCCTCGGTCTTATGCGGCAGATCGCCCGATTGAACCTTCAGAACCACCGGAAAGCCCAGCCTCTCGGCCGCGGCAGCGGCATCCCAGGCCGAGGTGGCAAGGACCTCGCGCGTGTCCGGCAGCCAGGCGGCCAGTACCTGCTTGGCCAGATATTCCGGCACCACTGGCGGCAGTCCGGGATACAGCCGCCCCGACACTGGAGAGAACGGTTCCGGCAAGGCGCGCCCCACCGACTCGGCATACCCGGCCAGCTTGCCCATGGCGGACCCGATGTTCCGCAGGTTGCTGTCAACATACAGTCCGCAGCCGGCCGCCGCCTGCATCCCGAACGCAGAGGGCAGCGTATAGCTCCACACCGTCATCGGCTTGCCGCACCGCGCCGCCACCGCGCGGATACGGTCCGGCTCCAGCGACACCCGCGTCTCGCTGGCCAGCGACGTGATCAGCACCAGCATGTCGATTTCGTCCGAGTCCGCGAGGTGCTCCATCACGGTCATCATGGCCGGACCGGTGTTCGACCCCTGCGCGGTGACGTCGACCGGATTGCCCGAGGCGCCATAGGACGGCATCAACGGGCGCAATCCCGCCTGCGTCTCCGCCGAAAGGGTCGGCACCACCAGGCCGTGCGCCGTCAGGGTGTCGGCCATCCAGGCGCCGCCGCCGCCAGAGACGGTGATGATGCCGGTGCGACGCCCCTTCGGCAGCGGGCAGGTCAACACCAGGCCGGCGATGGCCACGGCTTCGTCGGCATCCTCGGCCTCGATCACCCCGTAGCGTTCGAAAACCGCGTGGTAGGCGGCCTGGGACCCCGACAGGGACGCCGTGTGGGACGCGGTGGCGCGGGTGCCGGCATCGGATTTTCCGATCTTGATGGCGATGACCGGCTTGCCCAGCCGACGCGCCTTGTCCAGCGCGGCGACAAAGCCGGGACCGTCGCGCACTGCCTCGCAGAACAGCATCACCGCATCGGTGTGCGCGTCTTCCACCATGTAGTCGAGGAAGTCAGCCATCGTCAGATCGGCTTCGTTGCCGGTGGAGATCACGTAGCTGAAGCCGAGGCCCGCGGCCTTGCCGCGGTTGAACAGGGCGAAACCGATGCCGCCGGACTGCGCGATGACCCCGATGCGCCGCTCGGAGACCAGGGTGCGTGCGTCGTCGGCACGCGTTTCGACGGTCGGGCTGAAGGTGGTCGCGATGCGGCCGAGCGCGTTGTAGTAGCCCTCGCAGTTGGGGCCGCAGGCGCGGATGCCGGTGCGTTGGGTGACGGCGAGCAGCTCCGCCTGCATGTCGCCGGCGGCGCCGCCTTCCTCGGCGAAACCGGAGCTGATGATGAGGGTGTTCTTCACCCCGGCGCGAGCGCATTCGTCCACCGCCGCCGCCACGCCGGCGGCCGGGATCGCGACCAGCGCCAGATCGATGTCGCCGCCCGCCGCGCCGATCGAGGGATAGCAGGTCAGTCCGTCGATCTCCTGGTAGCTGGGATTGATCGGCAGGATCCGGCCGGGAAAGCCGTTTTCCCGCAACTGGTGCAGCAGCCGCCCGCGGATGCGGTGCAGGTCCGGCGAGGCGCCCAGCACCGCGATCGACTCCGGCCAGAAGAAGCTGTGCAGCTTGTGCGCCGTCATTTGCGCGCCCCGGTCGGGATGTCACGGAACGCCATGCCCTTGTCGGCGCGCGGGTCCTGCGGCAGGCCCAGCACGCGTTCGGCGATGATGTTCTTCATGATCTCGTCGGTGCCCCCCGCCAGGCGCAGGGCTGGCGAGTATAGCAACGCCTCCTCGAAGATACCGGCGACCGGCATCGTGTCGCCCATCGTCGGACCGGCCATGCCGATCATGTCCAGGCCGTAGGAAAGTATCTCTTGCAACTTGTTCGCCGCCACCACCTTGATGATCGAGGATTCCGGCCCCGGAGTCTGGCCTTTCGACAGCGCCGTCATGCCGCGGAACTTGGTGTATTTCAGACCCTGCGACCGCACGTAGAACTCCGCCAGCTTCTCCTGCACCGCGCTGTCCTCGATCGCCGGACCGTCTTCCAGCTCGATCGACTGGGCCAGGCGGAACAGTTCGTCGACGTCCGGCCCAGGCGCGTCGCGCATGCCGTGGCGCTCGTTCATCAGGGTGGTCAGCGCCACCTTCCAGCCGGCCCCCTCGGGACCAACACGCCGGCTGTCAGGGATGCGGACATCGGTAAAAAAAACCTCGTTGAAGTGCGACGACCCGGAGACCTGGCGGATCGGCCGGATTTCGATCCCGGGGGTTTTCATGTCCAGAATGAAAAACGTCAGCCCGGCGTGCTTGGCGACATCGGGATTGCTGCGCGCGACCAGAATGCCAAAGTCGGAGTAATGCGCGCCGGAGTTCCAGATCTTCTGGCCGTTGACGACCCACTCGTCGCCGTCCTTTTCCGCGCGCGTGCGCAACGCCGCCAGGTCCGATCCGCCGCCGGGTTCGCTGAACAACTGGCACCACACCTCATCCGCCCGCATCGCCGGCTTGACAAAACGTTCCCGCTGCTCCGCCGTGCCCCAGGTGCAGATGGTCGGCTGCGCGAGGTTGATGCCGATGGTGAAAAGCCCAGTCAGAACGTCGTATTTCGCTTCTTCCTGGTTGTAGATGACGTTCTGGATCTGCGTGCCGCCGCGGCCGCCCCATTCCACCGGCCAGTGGATGCCGACGAAGCCGGCCTCGTACTTGCGCCGCTGGAAGTCCTTGGCGCGTTCCATTGCACCGGGGGCATCCTGGCCTCGGCGGTAGCCCTCCACCTCGCCCGGCTTGCGGCGTTGCGCATTCGCATCGAGAAAACGCACGGGCTTCGGCGCGGAAAGCGGCTTCCTCTGGCGTGTCCTCGAAATCCATCGTGTGCTCCTATGCCGCGGCCAGGCCGGTGGTGGTGTTGCGGGCCCGCAGTTCGCTGACCAGCCGCCGCTTCCATTCGCGCGCGCCGCCCAGCGCCAGGCCCAGCAGCTTGGCGCGCCGGTAATACAGATGACAGTCCATCTGCCAGGTGAAGCCCATGCCGCCATGGGTCTGGATGTTCTCCTTGGTTACGAACCAGCCGGCATCACAGGCGGCGATGCGCGCGACCGACGCGGCGATCGGCAGTTCCGCGGCGTTGGTGTGCACCGCCCAGGCGCCGTAATACGCGTTCGACCGAGCCAGCTCGACCTGGATGTACATGTCGGCGAGCTTGTGCTTGATGCCCTGGAAGGATCCGATCGGCCGGCCGAAAGCGTAACGTTCCTTGGCATACGCATTGGCCATGTCCAGCGCCGACTGCGCGCACGCCCACCTGCTCGAACGCCATCGGCACGGCGGCGTAATCAAGCAGCGTGCGGATCGTTCCGGGTCCAGTGCCACCCGGCAGCGGTTCGGCTGGAACCGAAACGAATTCGAGGCGCGCATGGGACCGCGTCGGGTCGAACGTGGCGACGGTCTCCCGGCTGACACCGGGCACGGCCAGCTCCACCAGATGCAGCCAGGGGCCGCCGCCGCCGTTGACCGCGACGATCGCAATGTCGGCGATGTCGCCGTCGGGCACGGCAAGTTTCGTTCCGCTCAGGCGCCCTGCCGCCGCCGATGCGTGCAGCTTCGAGGGGTCCGACGCGCCCGGCCGTTCCGCCATCGCAAATGTCGCAATAGTTTCACCGGTAGCGAGTTTCGGCAGCCAGGTCTGCTTCTGCCGTTCCGACCCGAACAGCATGATCGCCTCGGTCGCCAGATACACCGACGACGCGAACGGAATCGGCGCGACGGCACGGCCGAGTTCCTCCGCCAGCACGCAGACCGCCAGGCGCCCCAGGCCGACGCCGCCATACGTCTCGGGGATCGCGGCGCCGGTCCAGCCCATCTCGGCGACAGCGCGCCACAAATCCGCGGCATAGGGTTCGGCCGAGTCCAGGATGCGGCGTGGCACGGCGGGCGGGCAACGGTCGGACAGGAAGCGCCGCGCCTGGTCGCGCAACTGAAGCAGCTCGTCGGAGAATTCGAAGTTCATCGGTCCTGGCCCTTCCCGTGCCGAACCGGATTGTTATCCGGGGGTCGCGAACCGGCAAGACTGAGCGGCCGCCCATCAGGGTTTTGGCCTTTCCCGCGCAGCCGTGTAAAACCCTCCGATGCCGCGACCGACCCGTCCTGACTTCCCCACGCCGTCACTGATTACCACGACCGCGGCGGTGGAAGCCTTCTGCCAGAAGATGCACGCTGAAACGTTCATCGCCGTCGACACCGAGTTCATGCGCGAGCGCACCTACTGGCCGGAACTGTGCCTCGTGCAGATCGCCGGGGAACGCGACGTAGGGGTGATCGACGCCATGGCGGACGGCATCGACCTCACGGCGCTTGGGAAGCTGTTCGCCGACCCGGCGGTCACCAAAGTGTTCCACGCCGCGCGCCAGGATGTCGAAATCTTCGTTCTGCGCTACGGCGACGTGCCGCGGCCGATGTTCGACACCCAGGTCGCGGCGATGGTGGCCGGGTTTGGCGACCAGGTCGGCTACGACGCCCTGGTGTCGGCACTGACCGGCGGCAGCATCGACAAGGCCCACCGCTTCAGTGACTGGTCGGTGCGGCCGCTTTCCGATGCGCAACTCGCCTATGCCGCCGCCGACGTGACCCATCTGCGCGAGGTCTATACGCGCCTCAACCGCCGGCTGGAGCAGGAGGGCCGGTTGCCGTGGGTCGCCGAGGAGATGGCGATTCTCAACAGTCCAGCCACCTATCGGACCGAGCCGGACCAGGCGTGGGAGAGGTTGCGGCCCCGTTCGACCAACCGCCGCTTTCTGTATGTGCTCAAGGTGACCGCGGCGTGGCGGGAGCGGGAGGCGCAGCGGATCAACATTCCCCGGCAGCGGCTGGTGAAGGACGAGGCACTGCTGGAGATCGCCGCCACCGCGCCGGCGACCGCCGAGGCCCTGGCCCGGGTTCGTGGGGTGACTCGCGGCTTCGCCGAGGGCCGCTCGGGCACGTCGCTGCTGGAGGCGCTGGCGGGCGCCCGAGGTGTCCCCGACGCGGACCTGCCAGCCGCGCTCCAGCAGCGTGACACCGCTCGGCCGTCCGCCGCTGTGGTATCGTTGCTCAAAGTGCTGCTGGCGGCAAAGGCCGAGCAGCATCACGTCGCACCCCGGCTGGTCGCCAGTTCCGACGATATCGACCGGCTGGCGCTGGAAGATGAGCCGGACATTGCCTCGATGCACGGCTGGCGGCGAGAGGTGTTCGGCAACGACGCGCTACTGTTGAAGCAGGGCCGCATCGCGCTAGGCGTCGGTGGCCGCCGGGTGAAACTCATCCCGATCTGACCGGCCGGGGGCAAAGCATGGCCGGCCACCCACGTCTGTCCACACATAGGTAAAGACATGGGTGACCGGGCCAATCCCCACTGAGGCCCCTACCACGGCCAAGCGGTATACGGCCGCGCACTCAGCCCTTACTCAGCCGCCTGAAGCTGCTCGCCTGATGCCTGCCACGCTCTGGCCACCGGCAGCACCTCCGCCGCGAACAGCCGCATGCTTCGCTCGCTGACGTCGAACGGGCTGGCTCCAAATCGGAAGGCGCACAGGCAACCGATGTCACCCATCGTCGCTCGGCGTCCCTCCAGCTTGCGCAGGATCTGGTCCGGTGTGCCCCACAACTGCTGGTCCACATAACCGCGGACCATGTCATCGAGACCAGCGGCGCGCATCGCCTCGGCACCGGCACCATATTCCGCGTAACCCTTCGTTTTGGCGAAGTGCTCGCTCATCATTTCGTAATGATGCATCACGGAATGAAAATACATCGCACAATGCCGCTCGGCGTTCTCCTTGGCGCGAGCCGCGTCGCTGTCGCAGACAGTCATCAGGGCCAGCAACGGCGCCTTGGGCGTCTTGCCGTGGTGCTGCTTGAACGCTGCGCGGTAAGTGTCGAACTCGGCCCGATGCACCTCGTCTGGCTTATACAGGAACGACATCATCTGCACGCCAAGCTTTGCCGCGACCTGAACTGAATCGCCGCTCATGGCGACTTGCGCCGTGCGGTCACGGAAGCTCTTGAACGGCCGCGGACGCAGCACCGCGCGCGGCTGGTCGAAGTAGCGCCCATGGTGCTCCTCCATGATGCCACTTTCGAGCGCCTCCAGGATCATCGGCGCCATCTCGTCGAAGCGGTCGCGCGACTCGTCCATTGCGACACCGAACTGACCAAATTCACGCCGCGACAGTCCGCGGCCGAGGCCAAGAATCACGCGGCCGCCGGACAGCGTGTCCAGCAGTGCCGCTTTTTCGGCGACCCGCAGTGGCTGAGTGTTCCACGGCAGGATCACGGCCCCGGTGGCGAGCCGGATGCGCTGGGTCAACGCCGCGACATGCGCCAGGTAGACAAAGTTGTCCGGACAGAATGAGTAATCTTCGAAATGATGTTCAACAACCCAAAGATGGTCAAAGTCGAGCTCATCGGCAAGCACCGCCTGCCGTACTTCTTCATCGTAGACCTGCTGGTCGCTCACATTCTGCAAGCCGAAGCCTGCCATGATCTGAACCATCCCGACTTCCATGAACTATCCTCCTGATCTTTTTTTGCTCCCGGATCTACGCTGCGGCGCACAACGTCCGGGAAGGTTCACGCCGCCAATCATCCTAGCACGAATCAGGTTGGCACCGCGAGTCATCTACGCAAGAGCACAGCCTCATTGAACTACCGCGTGGCGACCATCGCCGGCAATTCATGCACCCAGATCAAGTACAACAGGTCGTCGCCTCCGTTACGCAGCGCGTGTGGAACACCCGGAGGAAAGTAAGCCGCGTCGAGACGGCGGAGTTGAATGTTCCGGCCATCTTGCTTCAGGACCGCGAGGCCGCGCGCCACGACGTAAGTCTCCGAATGCGAGTGTGCGTGCTCGACGTGGCTGTTGCCCGGCGCGATCACCGTTACGCCAAGCGCGATTCGTTGGTTGATGACGGCGTCGGCAGGGTTGTGGTTTACCTTGCTCGTTGCTCCAGCGATCCAGTTGGCGCTCCAGCGCAAATGTCCCCCCTCCTTGGCCTTCTCTCCGCTCCAGTCGGGGACGAGACCGGCGAACGGGATCAGTCGTACCTCATCCTCGGCCGGGAACGGGCCCGGGCCATCGAGATAGATGGACACACCGGCTTTCTCGACCGCATCGTGCACCCAAATGAGTTCCAGGTCGACGTCACCAATTGTCCGCACGCCATGCGGAACCCCAGCCGGAATGTACAGGCAGTCCATCGGACCGGCGCGATGCGTGTTGCCGACGCCGTCGGAGCTTTCGACTTCGCCTCGCAGGATCACGTAGATCTCCGCGACCGAGTGCACGTGCACACCGGCCTGCCGGTTAGCCACCGGCATACGCATCAGGCCCACGGCGGAGTTTTGGCTGATCACGGAATTGTCCGGATTGGTATTGATATAGCCTTCAGGCCCGCCGACCCAGGTGATCAGCGAACGCATGAAGCCCGGCTCCTTGGCCTGCTTTACCGACCAGCTCGGCTCGAGATTTTTGTCGTACACGACACGAACGCTGTTCGACATTATCGCCTCCCGGAATTTGCCACATGAGATTATCGCGGACTATCATAGCGTTGAAGGGAGCTAACGCCATGATCACCGTGCACCATCTCGGGGTATCGCAGTCGGAACGCATCGTCTGGCTGTTCGAGGAACTGGGAATTCCCTATGAACTGAAAGTTTATCAGCGGGATCCGGCCACCGGCCTGGCGCCCGCCGCCTACAAATCGCTGCATCCGATGGGGATCGCACCGGTCATCACCGACGGCACGCTGGTCCTGGGCGAATCAGGCGCCATCATCGAGTACGTCATCGCGAAATATGGCAATGGTCGTCTGGCAGTCTCTCCCGACAAGCCCAACTTCGCCGATTATCTCTTCTGGTTCCATTTCGCGAACGGCACAATGATGCCGAGCGGAATGACCGGATTTGTAGCGTCGCTCGCGGGGGCACCGGCAGATAGTGTCGTGCTCGAGTCCTTGAAGGCACGCGCTGACCTGGCGTTTGCGCTGGTGGAGAAACGGTTAGGCGAAGCCCCTTACCTCGCGGGTGCCGAGTTCACCGCTGCTGACATCATCATGGGCTTCCCGCTTATGACGATGCGTGCCTTCGTGCCGCGCGACCTCGGCCCGTATCCGAATCTCCGCAACTACCTGAAGCGCATTGGGGAACGACCCGGATATCAGCGCGCGATGGCCGCGGGCGATCCCGGAATGGTTCCTATGCTGAACTGAGCTAAAACGCCGAACCGCCGCGCGGCCAGTCACGCGACGTCGAACTGTCGCTCCCTGACTCCCGTGCGCAAATCTTCGCTGATATAGTCACGCAAAATCGGCACCGCATCGATCTTCGCCGACAACAATAGCTGGAACACCATGTTGCTGCCATTGGAAAAACCAACGTCGACCGCCGCTAGATAATATTCCCACATCCGACAGAATCGCTCATCATACAGCTCGGCCGCGCGAATGCGGTTGGCGGCAAACCGCCGTCGCCAGTGCTGCAGCGTATAGTGGTAGTGCAGCCGCAGCACCTCCATGTCGGCCACCCAAAGACCCGCCCGTTCGGTAGACGCGAACACTTCCGACAGCGAGGGCACATAGGCGCCGGGGAAGATGTACTTTCGAATGAAAGGACCGGTGCTGCCGGGTGGGCGCATGCGGCCGATGCAGTGCACGAAAGCAAAGCCGTCATCGGCAAGCAGGCTGCGGATCTTGCCGAAATAGGCATCAAAGTGGCGGATGCCAACGTGCTCCATCATGCCAACCGAAACCACCCGGTCGAAACGACCTTCAAGCGCGCGGTAGTCGAGCTCACGGAATTCGATCAAATCCCCCACGCCGGCGGCCGTGGCGTTTTCCCGGGCGACGCGAAGCTGCTCGGGCGACACGTTGATGGCGGTCACGCGCGCCCCGGTTGTGCTGGCGATATGGATCGCAAAAGCACCCCAGCCAGACCCGATCTCGGCCACCGTCATGCCCGGGCGAAGTCGCAGCTTCGCCGTCGCACGCTGCAACTTCTGCATCTGCGCCTGTTCGAGGGTGTCACTTGCCGGATGCTCGAAAACCGCGCACGAATAATTCAGGCCATCGTCCAGGAACAGGCGGTAAAGCTCCGTCGACAAATCATAGTGGTGCCGCGCATTCGCCGCCGCTGTCGTTGCCAGATTGTCCTGATGCCAGCCCTTGGCCGCCCGCCAAACACGCCGCAGCAGCACCTGGCCCGGATGGGCCGCAAGCCCGCCGCGGTTGACAGCGAACAGCTCCATGAAGTCGCCGACGTCCGAACCATCCTCGAAGGTCAGCGTGCCGTTCATATAGGCTTCGCCAGCATGCAACTCGGGGTTGAGAAAAAGTTTGGTGTAGAGCTTCGGATCATGCAGATGGACAGTCGCGGACGGACCCGGTCCGTGGCCGCCGAACGACCGCACGGAGCCATCGGCCGCGATCAAACGCAATGTACCGTTGCGGATGAAGCGGTTCAGCAAGTGGGCCAGCAGCCGCATCGACATCACTATTCTCCGACCGCGGAAGGACTTTCCATCGACATCGTAAGGCAAGCCGAATCCGGCCAACCTTCACCCGGGCGGTTTGGCCGCTTTCCGTAATCCTCGCAAGACCACCACCGAGTTGGGCGATGCGCGCCACTCGCAACACCCGTGGAAATATTCAGGCAAGGCCCCCACCGCCCTCACACGCACATTTTAACACAGCCGCGGCGGCGGCATCGTGCGGCGGCAGTTCCGCCGAACCGCGCAGCGTCCGCATCGCTTCAAGGCATTCACGGCGTTGCTCAAGCATCATTTCCGGCCGAGCCAGGCGGGCCAGTTCCTGAGCGATGCGTTCGGGCGTGCAATCCTCCTGCAACAGCTCGGGCAGAACTTCCTTGTCGGCGGCGATGTTTATGAGGCTCGCGAAAGGAATCAGCGCCATGCGCCTGATCAGCCACGCGGAAATGACCCCCACCTTGTAGCCCACAACCGTTGGCACTCCGGCATGTGCCAGCTCGAGCGTAATCGTGCCGGATTTGCTAAGCGCGATTGTCGCGGCGGCGAAAGCATCCTGTTTCTCGGCGATGTCCACCACCAGGGTTTCCACAG
This sequence comes from uncultured Alphaproteobacteria bacterium, assembly GCA_963758415.1. Classification (GTDB taxonomy): domain Bacteria; phylum Pseudomonadota; class Alphaproteobacteria; order Acetobacterales; family Acetobacteraceae; genus Rhodopila. The sequence goes on from CAVWVL010000008.1 coordinate 316,039, forward strand.
ACACCCCCTGTTGAATTTGATTGCGTACCTGCGGACTGGCGATGATGACGGCCTTATAGATAGGCAGGGCTCTTGCCGCCTCCTGGAACACCGGCAAGTGCCGCTTCACCTCGCCGGCCCGGCTGCCTGGCAATATCAGCAATAGCGGAGTAGCCGCGCCTAAATGGTGGCGCGTCCGGAACAAACCAGGATCACCGCCGACTGTTTCCCAGAGCACGGGGTGACCTACGAAGGTGGTTGAAAGACCTTCTTTCTCGAAATACGGCGGCTCAAACGGCAGCAGCGCGAGCAGCGCGTCGAACAGTGCCGCCGTCTTCCGCGCCCGCCCCGGTTTATACGCCCACACACTCGGCGCGACATAGTGGATACGCTTGATGCGCGCCGTAACGGCATTCGCTTTCAACGATCGCGCAAGGCGGAAATTGAAGCCCGGCGAGTTGATGGTAACCACCGCGACCGGCTGTCTGGCGGCGACATCCGACGTTGTTTCACGCAGCCTTCTGAGCAGCGCCGGGATATGCGGCAAGACCTCCGAGAAGCCCATGATGGACAGGTCGCCGTAAGGAAAAAGGCTTGTCAGACCCTCCTGCCGCATTGCCTCGCCGCCAATTCCAGCGAAGCGGATACCAGGCCGTATCGCACGCAAGGATCGCATCAGCCCCGCGCCGAGGGCATCTCCGGATGCCTCGCCGGCGACGAGATAAATCAGCGGCGGGGGCTTCCCGGTCGCATCCCGAGGCAGCGCCATACTTACGGCGACAGGCGCCAGCATTCCGTCATCCCGTCATGAAGCAGGTGCGCTACACTCGGCTGGCGACTCCGCGCCTGCCCTGTCAACCTGCCATTCCGGCACATCCGCCGTCAACCGATACGCCGGCTCGGCAAGACCGCTCAACTGCTGTGTGCCGTTGCACTCGCCCGAACCGCCAGCCATTCTCGCGTAATGATCATAGCCGAAAAAGCGACAACTGAAATTATCCTCCGCCAGGAGAACCGCATGAGGTCCGCACGCGAAAGCCTGCCTTCTCGCAGCGGCGGCCGTCGATGTCGTAAGACCCGTGGCGTCCCGGCCCGCGCGCGCGAATTGCTGAAACTCGGGTTGCAAGCCGCCCTGCTCCTGTTGGCCTCCACCCTCACGGTGACCGCGGCCGAGATTGATGGCGTGATGATGCCGGACACGCAGGACGTGGCGGGCGTCCGCCTCGTGCTGAACGGGGCGGCGGTGCGAACCTATTCCTTCCTCCGGATCCACATCTATGTCGCCGGGCTTTACCTCGAGCGACGCACCGCCGATGCGCAGGAGATCATGGACTCGAATCAGTCCAAGCTGCTGCACTTCATTTTCTTGCGCCACATCGACGCGGAGGACGCGCGCAAGTCCTGGCGGGAGGACTTCGACAAGAACTGTCGCCCGCCCTGCCGCTTGTCGGCGGAGACGACCAATCGCTTCCTGACTGCCGTCCCGACGGTGCAAAAAGGCGACACCGGCACCCTGGTTTTCACCAGCCAGGGACTGGATATCCTCATGAATGAAAAACTCATCGGGCAGGTGCAGGATCCGAGCTTTGTCCGCGTGATACTCTCGACCTTCATCGGCGCCTATCCCGTGACGACGACGCTCAAGCGCGGCCTGCTGGGTGCGCCCGGGTAGAATCGTTACGCAATGACTGAACGTAGCGGCAAGTTGAGCAAGGGGTGGAAAAAATGTTGCCGTCGTGGGACCAGCTCATCGTCTGGATTGTCGTGGGCCTGCTTGGTGGAAGCGTGGCCGGTCTCATTATCACCTGGGACCGTAAGGGATTCGGCTTTCTACGCAATCTTGGAGTGGGCCTCGTGGGCGCCCTGTTGGGTGGTCTGCTGTTTCACACGCTTGGGCTTTTCCCCGCGCTGGACAAGGTGGCGATTTCGTTACGGGATGTCATCTCCACTATCGTCGGATCGCTGTTGGTTCTGACAATCCTTTGGATTTGGCGACGTTACAAAGGCAGTTCCGCGAAACAGTAAGGTTCAATCGCGGGATTTTTCGTTTCTCCCGTGTCGTGGCGTCCTGTCATGGTCGGCGGAGCATGCCCTTGGCGCAGGCCGAGGGGCCGGCCCCCCACGTCTTTGCCTACCAAACCCCGCGTCGTGTCATGGCCGCGCTTGGACACCCCCCGCATGCCGATGGTGACGTGACCACCTCCAAACAGGTCGTACTGCCTAACAATGCGGCACATCGGCGTGCGCCGACTGGGGTCGCCTCAGAGCAAACCCGCCGTGCTTCTCGCGGCGCGGCCGCAATTAGGAATTGCCTTCTTCTTGGCCCGCCTGCCGCGAAATCGCGCGGTTCTCCCTCGGCTTGCCAACGCCAATTTGCCACCGCACCCTGTCGGTCCGGCACATGGGCTGCCTTCCCGGCCGAGCCGACGTAGCAGAAGGAAATATGCCTCGGATGGAACCGTGCCAGCTCACCGCGACGCAAGCAGCGACTTTGATCCGCCAACGAAAACTGTCGTGCGAGGAACTGGTCCGCTCCTGCCTCGGCCGGATCGCCCACCGCGACGCGACCATCCGCGCTTGGCTTTATCTGGACCCCGACATGGCGATCCGCAATGCCAGGGAACTCGACAAGCTCATGCCCGACGAGCCGAAGACCCCGCTGCACGGCCTGCCCTGGGGGGTCAAGGACATCATCGACACCGCCGATCAGCCGACCACGCACAACTCCCCGATCTACCCGGATAGCCGGCCCGGCCGGGATGCCGCCTGCGTCACCGTGATCCGCCAGTCCGGCGGCATGATCCTGGGCAAGACCGACACCGTGGAGTTCGCCTCGGGCGGCCGCAAGGCGCTGTCCCGGAACCCGTTTAACCCGGCGCACACCCCCGGCGGCTCCTCCTCCGGATCGGGCGCCGCGGTGGGCGACTTCCATGTGCCGCTGGCCTTCGGCACGCAGACCGGCGGGTCACACATCCGCCCCGCCGCGTTCAATGGCATCTACGGCATGAAGCCAACCTGGGGCGTGGTTTCGCGCGAAGGCGTGCGGATGTCGTCGCTGACCCTCGACACCGTCGGCTGGTACGGCCGCTGCGCCGAGGATCTGGCGATGGTGGCCGCGGCGTTCCGCTTCCCGCAAGCCGAACCCTACCGCGCCGGGCCCCAGGGTCTGCGCGTCGGCCTGTGCCGCAGCCCGGTCTGGTCATCGATCGAGCCCGCCGGCGCCGAGGCCCTGATGCTGGCCGCCAGGCGGCTGCAAGACGCTGGGGCGATCGTCGAGGAGATCACCCTGCCCGAGCCGTTCAACCACATGCTCGACGCCCATACAGACATCATACAGACCGAGGGCGGCTGGTCGTTCCTGCCGGAATATCTGTCCTCGTACGCGATCCTCGCCCCGGATCTGCGCGGCAAGGTCGAGAACGAACGTGGCGTGGCCCCCGAGAAGCTGCTGGCCAGCTATGCCCTGGCGGATGCGAGCCGCCCCGCGTTCGACCGCCTGTTCGGCCGCGGCCTGGATGTGATCCTGACCCCGAGCACGCGCGGCGAGGCGCCGGAGGGGTTGCATACCACCGGCGAAGCCGTGTTCAACTCGATATGGACGCTGCTGCATGTGCCTTGCATCGCCATCCCGGTGGGCCGCGGGCCGAAGCGTCTGCCGGTCGGCATCCAGATCGTCGGGCCGAGGCTGTCCGACCTGAGGCTGCTGGACATTGCATGCGCGGTGGCTCCGGTGATTGACACCGATCCACACGCGCCGCTTCGCGAATTGTGGCAGCAGGAGACTTCATCGTGACCGACTACGTATGGGACAAGTTTCTGACGGAACGCGACAAGGCCGTGTTCGCCGCCGGCGGCTTCGGCGCCCGGGCCGATTTCGGCAAGCGTCCGGCGCTGCTGGTGATCGACGTGAGCTGGGCGTTCTGCGGCGACAAGCCGGAACCGATCCTGGACAGCATCAAGCGCTGGCGCAGCTCTTGCGGCGAGGAAAGCTGGGTGGCCGTCGACCACATCAAGACGCTGATCGACCGCGCCCATGTCCGCGGCCTGCCGGTGATCTACACCACCGCAGAATACCGCGACGACAACTGGGACGCCGGCGGCTGGCGCTGGAAGAACCGCCGCCAGGATGAGGACATGGAGCGTCCGACCAACGCGCTGGACGGCAACGAAATCGTCGCGCCAATCGCCCCCGGCCCGCGGGACATTGTCGTATACAAGCAGAAGCCGTCAGGCTTTTTCGGCACCAACCTCGCCGCCTATCTGACGCTGCTGGGCTGCGACAGCGTGGTGATCGTCGGCACGACGACGTCTGGATGCGTTCGTGCCACGGCGGTGGATGCTTTCAGTCTGAACTACCGCGTGGTGCTGGCCGAGGAAGGCTGTTTCGACCGCAGCCAGGCCAGCCACGCCATCAGCCTGTGCGACATGCACGCGAAATACGCCGACGTGCTCAAGGTGGCGGAGGTCTTGTCGTACTTCGACACGATCCCAGCGGGACTGTTCGATCTGCCCAAGGGAAGCACGAAAGCTTCGACCACGCGTCCACTGGCAGCCGAGTAAACTTGCGAAGGCGAGGGGTCGGCGCAGCATGCTCTTGGCGCAGGCCGAGGGGCCAGCCACCCACATTGCGCGCGCGGCAGACTTCCACCCGGCATTTTGGGGGAGGCGGGAGATGATCAGCAGCCTGCTTCCGGTTCTGGCTTTTATTTCGGCTCTCGGCAGCGGGCTGGCGGCGGGACTGCTTTTCGCGTTTTCTGTTTGCGTCATGACTGCTCTGGCGCGTCTCCCGCCAGAGCAGGGTATTGCTGCCATGCAATCGATCAACGTCTCGATCCTGAATCCGTGGTTTCTCTCGGTATATTTCGGAACGGCTGCGATATGCATTGCGTTGGCCACCGCCTCCGTCTTCAGGTGGGGTCAAGCCGGCACTGTCTACCTGCTCGCTGGCAGTCTCCTCTACCTCATCGGCACGATTGCGGTGACAATTGGGCTTAATGTGCCGCTGAACGACGCACTGGCGGCAGTGCAGCCAACCAGTGCCGACGGTGCCGACCTATGGACGCGGTTTGTGGCCAGGTGGACCGCCTGGAATCACGTGCGGACGATTTCGGCCACTGTCGCTATGGCCCTTTTCATCGTGGCGTTCACCCGATTGCAGTCCGATTAGACCATGGATGACAGGGCCAACCCGCGCGCGCGCGCCCGGCCGTTATTCATCGGGCGAGCCGCTATGACCTCCCAGGCCAGGCGCCCGACGAGCGACGACGATCGACTGGCCCTGCCTCCAGGTCGACGGCTTCAGGCCGCCCTGAGCACTTTCCGCCGACTGGCCATCAGCGGCTGGATACGCTCACCGAAGTTCTCCATCCCGACCATGAAGTCGTCGAACGTCAGCATCGCTCCGGCGATGCCCTCGACGGCCGCCAGCTCGTCCAGCATTTTCGCCACGGTCGCGTACGAGCCGACCACAGTGCCCATGTTGAAGTTCACCGCGGAGACCGGATTGCTGATGCTCAGCGCCGTGCCGCCAAGGTCCGCCTTGTCATCAGCGCCCGCCTGCGCGCCCATCCAGCTCAGCGCGTCCATATCCTTGCCGGCTTTGTAGCTCTCCCACTTCGCCTGCGCCGCCTCATCGGTTTCATCTGCAATGACCATGAACAGCGCGTAGGCACCAACGTTACGGCCGGTCTTCGCCACAGCCTTCATCAGCCGCCCGACGGTGGCCGCGCATTTGGTCGGCGTGTTGACACCCTCGCCCAAACAGAAGTTGAAATCAGCATACTCCGCGGCAAAGTCCATCCCGACATCGCTTTGCCCCGCCGAAACGATCGACGGCATCACCGAAGGCCGCGGACTGAGCTTGCAGTCGGTCATCTCGAAATACGAACCTTTGAAGTCCGACGTTCCAGTGGTCCACAGCTCCTTCATGACGGTGACGTATTCCGCGCTGTAAAGGTAGCGCTTCTCGTAATGTTCCTGACCGGGCCATAGTCCCATCTGGCTGTATTCCGCCTCCGCCCAGCCGGAGACGATATTGATCCCGAACCGCCCCGGCGCGATGCTGTCGATCGTGGACGCCATGCGCGCAACGATTGCCGGCGGCAACGTCAAAACAGCCGTCGATGCGTAAAGCTTGATCCGCTCCGTCACCGCGGCGATACCCGCCATCAGCGTGAAGCTTTCCAGCGCGTGGTCCCAGAACTCACTCTCGCCGCCGAAGCCGCGCAGCTTGATCATCGAGAGGGCGAATTCGAACCCGTACTTCTCGGCCAGCAGCGTGATATCGCGGTTGAGCGCGAAGCTGGGCATGTACTGTGGAGAGGTCTTGGAGATCAGCCAGCCGTTGTTGGCGATGGGAATAAAGACGCCAAGATCCATGAACACTCATCCTTTGTTCGACCAAAAAGCCGCTGAAATCGATGCACGCATCATGCCAGCAAGCTCTTTTTACACAGCCTCGGACGCCGAGGCCACGGGTTCAGGTGAGCGCGTCCGCGCAAAGGGACCGGTTGATGCGGCAACAGCGAAGGTAGCCAGGCTGAGGACAGCGGTGGTCCCGGCACTGCGGCCACCGTTCCAACGATCGTAAACCAGAATGATCGCGCCGTCGTTTGCCCACCGATGGACGCGCATCAATCAGCAAATCAGAGCATCGTCTGCTGATGAAAGGCCAGCTTCCAGCCATCGGACCGCTTCACATATCCGCTGCTGACGAGGGCATGATACGGCTGACCATCCTTCCGCTTGGCGGTGCATTCATACGTGATTATCGCGGAGGTGTCGGAAAGCTGAGCCAGTCCCTTCTGTTCAAGCGCCACATCCTTCCAGCGGCCCTTCTCGGCCGACTTGGCGATGTCATCCCGGGCCATCACACCGGCCATTTCCGAAAATGCGACCAGACACTTCTCGTCAGTATGACGCTGATACGCCTCTGGGCCGCCGGTCCAGAAGTTGTCCTCGATAGCCAGCAGATCATTCGCAAGCGACACGATGGCCTCCATCCCTCGATGAGCGCTAGAACGCCGGTTCGTGGGCGCGGTTTTCCGGCTCCTAACGCGAAATCTGCTCCAGCTCCAAATTTCCTGTCCGCGGACCGAAGATGCCGATGGAAAGCACCACCATCAGCATCGCAAACGCGATCAGGCCAAACACGCCCGCCGTCCCACGGAAGTGCGCGAAAAAGAACCCGATGATGAAGCTCGCGAACACCGTGCTGATGCGGCTGAAAGCATAGGTGAAACCGATCGCCCGGGCGCGCACGCGCGTCGGGAACAACTCGCTCTGGTAACTGTGGAACGAGTAAGACAGCACATTGCCGGACAGCGTAATCAATACGCCGAACAAAATCAGCAACGGCATGGTGGTCTGCTGCGAGAAGATCAGACCAAAAACGCCGATGCCCACGGCCGCGCCCACCAGTTGCCACTTGCGCTCGACCTTGTCGGCGAAGCTCATGGCCAGCAGCGGCCCAAACGGGTTGGCGATGGCGATGATGAAGGCGTATTGCAGGCTGGAACCGAGGTTGATGCCCACCTGCTGTGCGATAATAGTCGGTACCCACGCGGCAAAGCCGTAATACCCGAAGGTCTGGAAGAACTGGAACACCATCAGCATGATCGTCCGGCTGCGATACGGCGGCCGCCAGATCTCGCGAAACTGCCCTGGCGCCCCAAGCTCATCGACCCCGTGCACGCCGGGTGGCGGCAGGACCGCGCCGCCTTGGTCGGCACACACCCGCCTCTCGATATCGGCAGTGATTATCTCGGCCTCGGCGAGGCGCCCCTGATGGATGAGCCAGCGCGGACTCTCGGGAATGCTGCGTCTCAGGAACCATACGAACAGGGCGCCGAGCGCTCCGATCGCCACCACCCAGCGCCAGCCGTCCCAGCCCAGAGGACTTTGCGGTACCAGAATGTACGCGAGAAGCGCCACGACCGGCACCACCGCGAACTGCAGTGTCTGATTGAATGCAAAGGCCCGGCCGCGTAACGCCTTCGGCACCAGCTCCGCGATGTAGGCGTCGATCGTAACCAGTTCGACGCCGATACCGATGCCGGCGATCATCCGCCACAGGCAGACGCCGAAGCCAGTGGCCTGGAACGCCATCACCAGCGTAGCCGCGCAATAAGCCAGCATCGAACACGTAAAAATCGCTCGGCGTCCATACCTATCTGCAACGAAACCAAATACGAACGTTCCGATGAACAGGCCGAAGAAGGTAGATGCGACAAATAACGCCGGCCCCGAGAACATCCCGATGGTCACCCCGGTCAGCATCCCCGCCTTGACCAGGCCCGGGACCACGTATCCGGTCATGAACAGATCGTAGAACTCGAACATGCCGCCCAGCGAGAGCAGCGTCACCATCCGCCAGATATGCCGCGTGGCCGGCAGGCGATCCAGTCGCGCCAGAATGGCGGACGCGGTCTGGCGCTCGGCGTCGACGGATGCCGAGCCTGTAGTTGTGGACATGTCGGGCCTCCGCGGGGATTGCCCGCCTGATGCGAAATTCGGCAAACCGCCGGCCGGGGATGTTACGTGGCCCTGGTATTCTCATCAACGGCGGCCAGTGTCGGGGCGTTCAAGTCGGACCTGGCGCCGGCGACTTCACCGTTGGGTTGGCTCAGCGCGTTATCGCAACGCGCTGACATCGTCCGGGTTGATCAAATCGGGCACCGTCCACCCCTTGGTGTCATATTCCGCCATGCAGCTCTCCGCGAAACCCTTCCAGCGGTCGGCGTCGCCCGACGCGATTGCCCCAAACAACGCGTACCGGCGTATCTCCTCGTGACTGCCGGCGTAGTTGACCTCATATAACTCGTGCCGCCCGCCGAACTCGGTCCCGACGCCGTCCCACAGCAGTTTCATCAGCTTCACCCGCTCCATTGCCGACACGCCGCCCGAGCCGCGGACGAAACGATCGAGATAGGGGCGCAACTCCGGCGTCTCAAAGTCGTCCGCGTGTGAGTTCAGGAAGATCAAGCCGCTGGCGACCGTTTTCTCGATCAGGTTCTTCACCTGCACATAAGCCTCCGGCGCCAGCACGGTATAGGCCAGCGCGGGGTCGCTGCCGGGCAGCACATAGCCGTCGTTCCAAGGGGCGGCAGTCTTCGCCATCGCGTCGGACAAACCCCAGATCATGTTACGCCAGGCGATCACCTCGCCCAGGTTCGCCTCGACGCCGCGAAAACTACGCACGCCGGTGATTTCCGTGGCCTTTAGAAACAGCCCGGCAATGAAATCCAGCTTCACGCCCAGCCGGGTGCTGCCCTGCAGAAAGGCGCGCGGCACGAAGCCGGTGCGCGGGAAGAAGTTGTTCGCCTTCTCGATGTCGCCGTAAACAAACACATTCTCCCAGGGCACCAACACATCGTCCATGATGAAGATCGCGTCGTTCTCGTCGAGCCGGCTGGACAGCGGATAGTCGAATGGACTGCCCATCACCGCCGCGCGCTGCTCGTTCGACGTGCGGCAGATCAGTTTGACCCCGGCCGCGTTGGTCGGCACCATGAACACCAGGGCAAAGTTCTTGTCCTGCACCGGGATCAGCCCATGGTGCGCGACGAACGTGAAGTTCGTCAGTGCCGATCCCGTGGCGACCACCTTGGCGCCGCTCACCCGCAGCCCGGCATCAGTTTCCTTCGTAACGTTTACGTAGACGTCGGTAGCACCTCCCGGCGCGCCAGGGGCCACGTTACGATCCACCGGCGGGTGGATGATCGCATGATTGATGAACGGTACACGCTCCTGGCTGTAACGATACCAGCGGCGCGCATTGTCCTGGTAAGGCGCGTAGAAGTCCGTATTCGCTCCCAGAGTGCCCAGAAACGCCGCCTTGTAGTCCGGAGAGCGGCCGAGCCAGCCGTAGGTCAGCCGTGCCCAGGCAGCAATCGCATCGCGCCCCGCAACTTGTTCCTCGACCGATCGCGGCGCCTGAAAATAGCGATGCGTGAAGCCGCCCCATTCCGTCGAGCAGGTCAATACGTTACGCCCGCTGGCATGATCCTCATGCAGCGCGTCGTACAACCGAGCGATCATCCGCGCGGTATTGCGGAATGCCGGATGGTCGGTGATCCGCTTGACCCGCTGGCCGTAGATCCAGACTTCCCGGCCATCGTCCAGGCTGTCGAGGTATTCCCGGCCGGTGTACGGCAACACAATTTCGGATGCAACGACCATGGGCGGTTGTTCCCCCCTGCCTTTTATCGATGCCGCGTGCCACCGTTAGCGGCACGCCGTCGTGCTAAATCGCCGGAATCGTCACCCCAATCATATCGCCTTCGCGAACGATCCCCGCAAGCCTTTCCGCGTCCCACCCCTCCGTTCCGGCAGGCCGGACCGGCAGCACCATCCAGCGATAATCCGCCGTCGAATCGACCACGCGCAGCTTGACGCCATCCGGAACGATCGTCTTCCATTCCGATGCCAGCAGCTCGCGCGGATCGCGCACCGCCCTCGCCCGGAACGCCGCCGACTTATACCAGAACGGCGGATAGCCCAGCACCGCCCGCGGATAGCAACTGCACAACGTGCAGACCACCAGATTATGCACCTCGGCGGTATTCTCCAGCACCCCCAGCGGAGGCATCCCCCGCATCGGAATCCCCAGTGCCTCGGCCGCCTTCGTCCCGTCTTCCAGCATCAACGCGCGATACACCGGGTCGGTCCACGCCCGGGCGATCATCCGAGCCCCCTGTCCCGGGCTGGCGCTGTCCGTGACCTCGATCCGTTCCCGCACCTCCGCCGTCGAAACGATACCTTTCTGCTCCAATAACGACCGCACCGCCGCCAGTAACCGCTCGCCATCCGCTTCAGTAACGTTCATGACCGCGGCCCCCCGCCAGGCTCCAGCCAGTGTCCGAAAATCTCAACCACCACCTCATCGTCCCCCCGTGGCTCGGCCCAGATCGCGCCCTTGCGGAACCGCACATGATACAGCGGCCGCCGCTCCGCCGGGCGCCTGAACGCCAGGTCCTCGGGATTGGCAAAATCGCCCAGGTGCCGCACCACCTCCCCCGTCACACCCCGCACATAATACGGGGTGCGGATATGCACCGGCCCCACGGCCTCGGGCCACTCGTCCTTCACCCGGACAACGTCCCCCGGTGCGAACATCACCCAGCCTCCAGCGCGGCCCGCAGCTCGGCCTCGGTCAGCACCCCGCTCCGGATCAGATTATCCGCGATCGACCGGATCCAGCGCTGATAATAGCTCAGCCGGTGATACTCCGCCTCGGGGATCGCCTCGACGCCGCGACGCAGTTCGTCCACCGACATCAGTTGCTTCGCCCCCAGCACCCCGCGCAGCGCGTCCACTTCGCGGTCGAACGCCGTCAGGCCGTGCGGCTCGACGTCCACCGGCTCGCACATGAATTTCGAGGCACCCCCCAAATCGTGCGGAGCCCGCTTGGCTTCCTTGTCCATCGCCCGACGATAGCCCATCCTGCTCGAAATGCTAGAGGACCGCCGCGCCAGGATGCCAACAGAATTGCTCACCGCCGACGACCCCGCCCCGGTTCGCCTGCTGCGCGAAGACGGCGCGTCCGATCTGTTTCTGACCGCCGATCATGCCGGCCGAACCATCCCGTCAAGGCTGGGCCGCCTCGGCGTTTCGGACGCGGAGATGGAGCGGCATATCGCCTGGGACATCGGCATCGCGGCGGTGACCGAGCGTCTATCGGCGCTGCTGGATGCAACCGCGGCCTTGCAGACCTATTCTCGCCTCGTCATCGACTGCAACCGCGATCCGACGTGGCCGACCGCCATGCCCGAGATCAGCGAGCACACGCCGATCCCCGGCAATATCGGCCTTACGCAACCTGACCGCGACGCCCGCGTGGCGGCGATCTTCACGCCCTATCACGCCCGCATCGCCACCCTCCTCGACAACCGGCACCACGCTCGGCGGCGCACGGTGCTGATCGCGATGCACAGTTTCACGCCCAGTTTCAAAGGCGAAAGCCGGGCGATGCAGGTCGGCATGCTCTACAACAAGGATCCCGTCCTGGCGCACATCATGCTTGACCTGCTGCGGAAGGAGGGCGACCTCGTCGTCGGCGACAACGCACCTTACGCGATCACTGAAAACAGCGATTTCAGCGTCCCCGTCCACGGCGAGAACCGGGGTCTGCCCCATGTCGAGATCGAGATCCGCCAGGACCTCATCGCCGATCCCGCCGGCCAACTCGCCTGGGCGGATCGCATGGCGCGGCTGCTGCTCCAGGCCGATGCGACGCTCAAAGCTGCCGGCCGCTAGCGACTGGAGCAGCGGGCGGGCCACGGTGACCAAAGCCCCCTTGGCGAAACCGCCGCGCAAGACCCCGCTGATGACCCGGGCACAGGTGCGTGGCTTCATCGAAGCCCTCGCCGCGCAAAATCCGGCGCCGGAGACCGAGTTGCTGTTCGCCGACCCGTTCACCCTGCTGGTCGCCGTCGTGCTGTCCGCTCAGGCGACCGACGTCTCCGTCAACCGCGCCACCGAGACGCTGTTCAAGGTCGCGCCCACCCCGGCGGCCATCATCAAGCTGGGCGTGGATGGCGTCGCGTCGCACATCCGCTCGATCGGCCTGTGGCAGACCAAGGCTCGCAACGTCGTGCAGCTTGCCCGGGAACTGGAGGAGAAGCACGGCGGCCAGGTGCCGCACGACCGCGAGGCGTTGGAGGCCCTGCCCGGGGTCGGCCGCAAGACCGCCAACGTGGTGCTGAACGTGGCATTCGGCGAAAGCACCATGGCGGTCGACACGCACATCTTCCGCCTCGGCAACCGCACCGGCATCGCCCCCGGGAAAACGCCGCGGGAGGTCGAGGACGGTCTGATCGAGCGCATCCCCCAGGAGTTGCTGCGCCACGCGCATCACTGGCTGATCCTGCACGGCCGCTATGTTTGCAAAGCGCGCCGGCCGGAATGCTGGCGTTGCCTGGCCGCCGCCTTTTGCCGCTACCCCGACAAGACGCCGCCCGAGGCGAACCTCGGCGGCCAATGACGCGTCACCAACCCCCGAGCCTCGTCTTGCCCAGCCCCGTGCCAGGAGCCGGCGTCAAGAGCTCGGTGTCTCCCAACCCCGTGCCAGGAACCCGTGTCAGGAGCCGCGCACGCCCGCGTTCAGGCCACCTGACGCAGACAGGCCTTGGACACGCGGGCCACGCTTCGGACGCCGACCACCTGGCGCAAATTGCCCTCCACCAGGTGCACCACCTCGGCAGGCATCGCCTCCATCGCGATTTCGACATGTATGGTTTCGCCGGAACGATGCGACCACATTCGGTCGGGGACCAGGTCCCGCTTGGCGTATGGCTGCAGCAATCGCGACAACAGACCGGGTGAGCTGTCGGCATCGAGCAAGAAGCGGACGAAAACCCCGGTTTGGGATGCAACGTCGGGGTGGGAATGGGCTGACGGGTCGGCGGACATCGGTCGAGACTCCAGGCTGAACTTCGAAAAAGCGGGACGGACCCCGGCTGCTAGGCAGCCGGGCGGCTAATTCGAAGGCACTGGACGACGTGTCGCATCTCAGACCTATAGCACTATTTTTCGGGCCAGTCGAGTTCTGGTAATCGGACCAGCGGCACCTGCCGCATCGATAACGTGCGATATTGCAGAGTCAGTGGCACCTCGACCATCGGCGGCGCCTCGGTGTCTCCCGTGCCCGACATCCCGGTGCCAGCCATCAGCGACAACACTGCCTTGGCGGCGATCGATGCCGACCGGCTCAACACCCCCGACGCCGCGAACCGGTCCAGGGTCTCGGCATATCCCACCAGCCGGCCACTGCCGCTTCCCATCGGCTGCAACTGATCGTCCAGCGCCAGCGTCGCGGCGGCGGTCAGGCCAAGCGACCCCCAGCCCAGCGCGAGGCGGGACACCTTCAGCGAACCGCCGCCATCCCGCCATTCCTCGGCCAGGGCGGTGATTTCCCCCGCGGGCGGCAGCGGTCCACTTAGCGCACCGTCGACCGAAAGTGACGATATAGTCGGCCCCAGCGGCCACTTCACCGTCGCCGGCAAAGCGATCGCCCCGGCGCTGGCCGAAAACGCAACCGCTGGCTCCGACTGTGCCGCCGCAGGATTCACCTCGGCGTCGGCACTGACCAAGCCGGTCGTCAAATGCCACGCACCATCCGCCGGCTCAACCCGCAGACTCTTCGCCCGCAGGGTCAGCGGCAGCGGATAGCTCTGTCGCAAGCCAACGGACAGACCGAGCTGATCGCCGGTGACAATCGCATCCTGGGCGTCGCCGATCCTGATATGCTGTGGTCCCGTCAGGCCAACCGACAGCTCCGCCGGACGGTAAAGCGACAGCGACAAAGTCACACCAGCCGACGCCCAGCTCAGCTTGCCGGGAAAATCCTTGCCGGAGTGGCGGAGCGTTAGGTTAGGGATGGTCACCATCGCGGCATATGGCCAGCCGCCAATCGAGGACGCGCCGGCCTCCACCTCCCATCCCTCGCTGCGTCGCGCACCGACCCAGGCACGCAGACCGTCCCGCAACCGAGCGGAGGCGACTTGCCAGTAAATGACATCGGCTGCCATCAGCAGAACGACAATGGCGGCCGTGATGAGCCAGTATCCGCGCCGCATCGTGCCTCGATTGGGGAAGCGCGGCGTCTTACAGAGAATCGTCCGGGTTGACCACCCTCGCACAAGGTGGAAAAACATTCATCGGACACAATCTAGACGAGAAACGCCAGCTTTCATCCCCAGGGCTGGAAACTAACGAGGGCGGCGGCGATCTCAATTAATAGTGTTTACTTTGAACGATATACGAAGATGCCCTCGTCTTTCTTGTCAACCGCGGCTGGGATTCCCGCACAGACTTGTCCACAGCCTTCAGCTTGCTCCCGTGGACCAACACGCGCGCCCCGCTTTCATCCGACAAGCACGACGAGCCATCCGACAGGCACGACCAGCCGGCCTCGAATCGCGAACCGATCTCCACCAATAAATTGCTCGGCAAACGCGATCCCTGACCGCTAGCTGGAAATGCCCCCGGGATCGGCGGCTTCAAACTTTGCGCGCAAAATCCGCATCAGCTCCGCGCGGTGCGTCCCAGCCGGAATCGGCTCGCCGATCTCGATCCTTATCGTCCCCGGCAGCTTGCGAAACGCTCGCCGGCCCCAGCAGCGACCCGAATCGGTGGTGACCGGGACCACCGGCAGCCGGGTCCGCGCGGCCAGGGCGGCGATGCCTGGCTGCAAGTCCAGCACGACTCCGGGCGCGCCACGGGTGCCCTCCGGAAATATCACGATTTGCCGCTGCTCCCGCACCGCCCGGTCCGCCTCACGCAAAAGCGCCCGAATCGCGGCACCGCCCGCGCGCCGGTCAACCGCGATCATCCCCGATCCAACGATCAACTTACCGAACAGCGGAATGCGCAGCAGGTCATGTTTCAGCACGTAGCAGCACCGAGGCAGCAACGTCAGCCAGACGAAGGTGTCGAACGCCGATTGGTGGCGCGATGCGATCAGCGCCGATCCGGCCGGGATGTGCCGCAATCCCACCACCTTCACGTGCATGCCGCAGATGATCCGCGCGGCCGCGACCATGACCCGCCCCCACAGCATCGCCATCGCCAGCACGTGGCGGGGCGCCACGAACCGCACCGCCGTGGCGATCACCGTCAGCACGAACGTCATCGCGAAGAACACCACATTGAACACAGCGGAGCGCAGCCAGATCACCCGCTGGTACCCCGGTCGGACGACCCTGATCCCGCGATCGCCCCGGCGGTTGGGCTGGCGGCTACCTCGCGATGCGGCAGCCACGGCGACAATCCGGCAATGGCCAGCAGGAATTTGGTGTACTCCTCAGCCTGCAGGCGCAAGCTGGGTCCGCGTTCCGCCACCGTTCCCTCGGCCGCCTCGCCCCGCAGGTAAGACTGCACCGGCAGCGGATACAGCTCGACGGCTGGCAGTGCCTGACGCAGTTCGGTCAGCGCCCGCGGCATGTGATAGTTCGCCGTGACAACGACAATCGACCGCAAACCGTTCTGCGCCGCCCAGGCCGCCGTCTCAACAGCGTTGCCCTGGGTCGACGCCGCGTAACGGCCCAATGTGATACGCGCCGCGAGCGGTGACAGGTCCATCCCAGCCAGCCGGCCCAAAGCCGCAAGGTCGGTGTTTCCGCCGATCCCGGTCACCAGCAGCTTGTCGGCCTCGCCAGTGGCGAGAAGCCGCAGCGCCAGTTCCACCCGCCCCGCCCCGCCGGTCAGCGCCACCACCCCGTCAACATGCGGCGGCGGCGGAACCACGGCTTGGGTGGTCTCGTGAATGAACCACACGAAGCCCGCGCCCCAACTCAATACCGCAATCACCAAAAATCCCGCCAGCAGCCGCCGCAGCGTCTGTCCCGTCCGGCTCAGCCGGCGCCCGAGGGGCGGTGCTGTCACGGTAGGCGCCGCAGCCACCGCCGCACGGTGCCCTGCGCGGTGGAGAAGCCGATTGCCGCGGCCACCGCGGGTAGACAAGGAAGCGCGAGCCACAGCGCCGGCGGCAATGCATCGAGCACGGCCTGAATATTGGTGTCGTCGGTCGCCGGCTGGCCGCTGAACGGAGCCGCAAGCCGCGCCAGCGTCAGCAGAATCGGCAGCGCGACAAGGCCGCCAGCCGCCGCCCCCAAGGCAGCCAGCACTGTCGCGCGCGCGGCGAAGCGACTCGCGATGTAGCTGTCGGCCGCTCCCAGGCCATGGATGATCTCGATGGCCTCGCGCCGCGCCGACAACCCCGACCGCGTTGCCACGGCGATGACCGCGACAGCGACCGCGGCGACCAGCAACAGCGCCAGCCCGGCACAGGCTTGAATGCTGCGAGCCAGGACCGTCAGGCGTCCGATCCAGACCCCGTGATCCTCCACCAGGGTGCCCGGTGCGGCGGCTTCCAGGCGGCGTGACAACGGGCCCAGGTCGAACGACGCGTCGGTCAGGCGCACCGCGATCACCGCCGGGACCGGTATCGCCAGCCGCTCCGCTCCCGTGCCGAGCCACGGCTTGAGCAGGTCGCCAAGTTCCTGTTCCGACAGCGCATGCGCCGACGCCACGCTCGGCGTTCCGCTGAGCACCGCCTCGGCGGCGGCGAGACGGCTGACGCCACCCTCCGAGGCTGGCGCGTCGGCCTGCGGCACCTGCACCGTCAATCCGCTGCCGGCGCCCTCACGCCAGTGCCGGGACAGCGCCGCGGCGCCGAACCATCCAGCGAGCGCCAGCGCCGCCAGGAACGCCATCGCGGCTACCAGCAGCGGCAGCATCCGGTCGGCGAAGCCTCGCCGCAGTCCCAGCTCATCGAAGCTCCGCGGCCGCGGCCAGATCATCGGCGCCTGTCCCCAAACCGTCGCCCGGTAAACCACCGCCCCTGAAACCACCGCAACACGCACATGTCATTCGTCCGCCCATGGCTCCCGGGCAGCCTCAGCCTCCAGGAGGCCCTCCGGCACCGCGTCCGCTCCCGCCCCCGCATCGCGCTTGGTTCCCAAGTCGACCGCCGGTTGGCTGCTCCCGTCATCCCGGCCACGCCCCGTCCCCGGGTGGCCTGTCGCAGCCGCATCCGTCACCCCCAGGCCGTCGCCGCCGCCACCCTGCCCCGCCCCACCTTCCGCGGCCGACTCGGCCATCGCTCCGGCCGATCCGGCTTGCCGCGCTTTCCGGCCTTCCGGCTGCATCTCGGGGCCGTCGTCGACAGCGGCGTTTCGGTCGGCCGCGACCAGCCGGCCTTGCGCGAGGCGCAGTGCGCGGGCGGGATGCCGAGCGACGAGGGCCTCGTTGTGGGTGGCGACAATCACCGTGGTGCCGATGCGGTTGAGTTCCTTGAACAACCGCATCAGCCTTTCCGCCTGGCCGTCATCCAGATTGCCGGTCGGTTCATCCGCCAGCAGCAAGGCCGGCCGGCCGATTACGGCCCGGGCTATGGCAACGCGCTGCTGCTCGCCGCCCGATAACGCCGCGGGGGGTGTATCCAGGTACTGGGCCAGTCCCACCCAGCGCAACAGTTCGCTCACGTCGGCACGGATCTGCCCTTCGGGACGGCCCGCGATGCGCAGCGGCAGAGCGACATTGTCGAACGTGGACAAATGCGGGAGCAGGCGAAAATCCTGGAATACGACTCCGATGCGCCGCCGCAGCGCCGGCAGTGCCCGCCGCGGCACCGCGGTCACATCGGTGCCAAGCAAGCTCAGCTTTCCGCTGGTGGGCCTCACCGCGAGATACAGCAGACGCAGCAGGCTGGTCTTGCCCGCGCCCGAGGGACCCAGCAGCCAACGGAAGGCCCCGGCCGGGACATGGAAGCTGATGTCGTGCAACACCTCGGGCCCCGTCCCCGCACCCCGGTGCGAGCCGCCTGCCCGGCCATAATGCAACCCGACCATTTCGAATCGAAGCATGGTGCTGTCTACTCGACTTATACCGTTCTTGTCATATCGGATGAGGCGAGTAATCTTTTTGAGCAAAGACCGAGCAACTTGCTTGCGTGAACGACCCCCTTCACCCCTCTTTTCCGTGCATCCGCACAACGGACTTCAATGCGAATCGCTTGCCCGGACTGCACCGCCGAATACGAAGTGCCATCGACGAGGCTGCGGCCGCTTCTGAAGGTTCGCTGTGCCCAGTGCAACGCGGAATGGGTTCCGGTGCAGGACGCGGTCGTCGTCGACCCTGGCGAGGCCGCCGAGGTCGAGACCGATCTAGTGCCGCCCGTTGGGGAAACCGCCATGGACCGCCTGGCGGCAGCGGCACCGCCCCGTCCGTCGGCCGTCCTGCGCGCGGCATGGTTGCTGACGGTGCTGGTGCTGGCGGGATCGGCGGCGTCCGCGCTGATCTGGCGGGATCACGTCACCCGGATCTGGCCGGCGAGCGCCTGGCTGCTCGGCAGGGTCGATCGTGTCGCCGCGCCGGCGCAACCGCTGCCCGGGGACGCCAAGCACGCTGATACCCGGCCCGGGGACGCCAAGCCGGTGGATGCCAAGCCGGACAAATCGCGTGACTAACCCGGTGTTCCGGGCAAAATCATCGTCATATCAGGCAATTAGTCACCCTCACACCGTGCTCATTTCGGCGGGTTTGTTCGAAGTGATCATGAAAGGGCGCGTTGGGATTCCCCGACCCTGAACGTTCGCGGTCGGTCGGGTCGTCCCGCCGCCGGACGCCCCGCGCCGGCAACCACCGCCAACTGACAGGCCAATCTCGGAATCTATACCTTGCGGCGAAACGTTAATCTCCCACGAATCGCCGTTTCGAGGCCGCATTCTTTACACCGCCTCGTACAGTAGTTGAAGCCGGCGTACCAAACGTGCTTTCGTGGGTCCGAACTTGCATCACGAACAGGTGAATCGCGTGGCATTTGAGCTAGACCTGTCGGCGATTGCCGCCGACGAAAATGATACTTCCGTTGACCGAGCCTACGATGACGAAGATCTGGCGGCGCTGCAGACCGCCATCCTCGAGAAACTGACGTATTCCGTCGGTAAGCGGCGCGCCATCGCCACCGAGCACGACTGGCTCACGGCCACCGCGCTTGCCCTGCGCGACCGCATCGTCGACCGCTGGCTCGCCGGCATCAACGACGCCTATCAGAAGCGATCGAAGCGCGTCTATTACCTGTCACTTGAATTTCTTATTGGCCGGTTGCTGTTCGACAGCCTCAACAACCTGGGCGTGCTCGATACCGTGCGCGCCGCCCTCGCCGGTTTGGACGTCGATCTCGACCGCCTGCGCGCCCTGGAACCCGACGCCGCATTGGGCAACGGCGGCCTCGGTCGCCTGGCGGCCTGCTTCATGGAAAGCCTGGCCACGCTCGACATCCCGGCGCACGGCTACGGCATCCGTTACGACCACGGCCTGTTCCGCCAGGTCATGAAAAATGGCTGGCAGCAGGAATTTCCCGAGGACTGGCTGTCCTTCGGCAACCCGTGGGAATTCCACCGGCCGGACATGAGCTTCGACATCGGTTTCGGCGGCTCCATCGAGGTCGTGCCGATCTCCGAGGCCGCGGTGCGCCATGTCTGGCATCCCGCCGAAACCATCGAGGCGGTGGCCTACGATACCCCGACCGTCGGCTGGCGCGGCCGCAGAGTAAACACGCTGCGGCTGTGGTCCGCCCACCCCGCCGACCCGCTCCGGCTCGAGGCGTTCAACCATGGCGACTACGCCGGCGCGCTGGCGGACCAGGTCCGCGCCGAGTCGATCTCCAAGGTGCTGTATCCCTCGGACGCCACGCCGGCCGGGCAGGAGCTTCGGCTGCGGCAGGAGTACTTCTTCGTCTCGGCGTCGCTGCAGGATCTGGTTCGGCGCCACATCAAGGGCTTCGGCCATATCGGCAACCTGGCCGACAAGACCTCGATCCAGCTCAACGATACCCATCCGGCGATCGCCGTGGCCGAGCTGATGCGCATCCTGCTGGATATCCACCAGATCCCCTGGGAAGAAGCCTGGCGGATGACCCAGGCGACCTTCAGCTACACCAACCACACCCTGCTGCCCGAGGCGCTGGAAAGCTGGCCGGTGCCGCTGATGGAGCGTCTGCTGCCGCGCCATATGCAGATCATCTACCTGATCAACGCCCTGCATCTCGGCCAGGTCCGGCGCCAGTTCCCCGGTGACGAAGTGCTGCTGTCCAGCGTCTCGATGATCGACGAGCAACAGGGCCGCCGCGTGCGCATGAGCCACCTGGCGTTCCTCGGCTCGCACCGGGTCAATGGCGTTTCCGCGCTGCACACCGGATTGATGCGCGAGACGGTGTTCCGCGACCTGCACAACATGTTCCCGGACCGCATCGTCAATGTCACCAACGGCATCGCCTTTCGCCGCTGGCTGCACGAGGCCAATCCCCGCCTGACCCGCCTGCTGGTCAATGCGGTCGGGCCGGAGGTGCTGGATGACGAGTACGCGCTGACCCGGCTGCGGCCCCTGGCAAACGACGTCGGCTTCCAGAAGCGCTTCGCCGCCAGCCGCTACATCAACAAGCTGGCGCTCGCCGACCTGATTCGGCGTGAGCTGGAGGTCCGGGTCGATCCCTCGGCTCTGTTCGACGTGCACATCAAGCGCATGCACGAATACAAGCGGCAGTTGCTTAACATACTGGAAGTCATCGCGCTCTATAACGCCATCCGCGCCCGCCCGATGGACGACTGGACGCCCCGCGTCAAGATCTTCGCCGGCAAGGCGGCGGCCAGCTATCAGCAGGCCAAGCTGATCATCAAACTGATCCACGACGTGGCACAGGTCATCAACAGCGATCCGACCGTGCGCGACGTGCTGAAAATCGTTTTTCTGCCAAACTATTCGGTCAGCCTGGCCGAGGTCATCATTCCCGCCGCCGATTTGTCCGAGCAGATCTCCACCGCGGGCATGGAGGCGTCGGGCACCGGCAACATGAAATTCGCCCTGAACGGAGCCATCACCATCGGCACCCTGGACGGGGCAAACGTCGAGATCCTGGAACACGTCGGTGCCGAGAACATCTTCATCTTCGGTCTGACCGCCGAGCAGGTGAACGCCAGGCGTTTGCTCGGTATCGACTCGACGGACCTGATCGCCGCCTCTCCCGTTCTCAGTGAGGTCCTCGCAAGCGTGGCCTCGGGCGTGTTCTCCCCCGATCAGCCCGACCGTTACCGAGGCCTGGTCAAATCTCTGCAGTATCACGATTACTTCCTGGTCTGCGCCGATTTCGATGATTTCCATGCCACCCAGCGCCGCATTGCTGAACTGTGGCGCCATCCCGAGGCCTGGTGGCAAGCGTCCATTCTGAATACCGCCAATGTCGGCTGGTTCTCCTCCGACCGGTCGATCCGCGAATACGCCAGCGAGATCTGGAACGTTCCCGCCTACGCCGCGCACTGACCGGCCGCTCACGACAGGTCGCCGGGGCCCTCATCCGTGTCATGCCCGGCTCTCCTGCGCTGGCCCGCGCTGAAGGCCGGCTACCCAGGAGCTGCAGTGCTGGTCTCGGCAAAGCATGCCCCCGCCCGCATGCTCCGCCGGGGATGCCACATGGAGGCGCGTTCCCCGACAGGCCCCTACCGCCGCCCTGAACTCGGCAACACCGGCAGGGGACCCTCCTGACCACTGACCACTGACCACTGACCACCGTCGCCCTGAACGCGGCAATATCGGCCGCGGCCCCCCTCGCTTAACGGATTGCAAGGACCTGTGCTTAACTGGATGGAACGATAAGATCCATCACGCAGGAGACGCCCCGTTGACCCAACGCCCCGGACTGCATGCTCCGATCGTCCGAGATGCCATGGCTTATGTCCTGGCCGGGGGGCGCGGATCGCGCCTGCTGGAACTCACCGACATCCGCGCCAAGCCGGCGGTGTATTTCGGCGGTAAAAGCCGCATCATCGACTTCGCCCTCTCCAACGCTGTGAACTCCGGCATCCGGCGGATCGGCGTGGCGACCCAGTACAAGGCCCACAGTCTGATCCGGCATCTGCAGCGGGGATGGAACTTCTTCCGCCCGGAACGCAACGAGGGCTTCGATATCCTGCCCGCATCGCAGCGATCGGGCGACACTTGGTATGCCGGCACCGCCGACGCGCTGT
Source organism: uncultured Alphaproteobacteria bacterium (assembly GCA_963758415.1). Lineage (GTDB taxonomy): Bacteria > Pseudomonadota > Alphaproteobacteria > Acetobacterales > Acetobacteraceae > Rhodopila. The sequence goes on from CAVWVL010000008.1 coordinate 338,541, forward strand.
TCCAGAACATCGACATCATCGAGGGCTACAAGCCCGAATACATCGTCATCCTGGCCGGCGATCACGTCTACAAAATGGATTACGCGGTCATGCTGACGCAGCACGTCGAGCAGGGCGCCGACGTGACGGTCGGCTGCATCGAGGTGCCGCGCGAGGAGGCGACCGCGTTCGGCGTCCTGCACGTCGACGCCGCCGACCGCATCATCGCCTTCATCGAAAAGCCAGCCGACCCGCCCAGCATGCCCGGCCGGCCCGATCTGGCCCTGGCGAGCATGGGCATCTACGTCTTCAACACCCAGTTCCTCATCGACGAACTGCGCCGCGACGCCGCCGACCCGGCATCGAGCCGGGATTTCGGCCATGACATCATCCCGTATCTGGTGAAACACGGTAAAGCGGTGGCCCATAGCTTCACCAAGTCCTGCGTCACGTCCGGCGCCGAACGGGAGGCCTACTGGCGCGACGTCGGCACGCTGGACGCCTACTGGGAAGCCAATATCGACCTGACCGCGATCATCCCGGCGCTCGACCTGTTCGACCAGGAATGGCCGATCTGGACCTATGCCGAAATCACCCCACCGGCCAAGTTCGTCCACGAGGAGATCGGCCGCCGCGGCGAGGCGATTTCCTCCCTGGTCTCCGGCGGCTGCATCGTCTCTGGTGCATTTCTCCGCCAGTCGCTGCTGTTCACCCGCGTGCACGTGCATTCCTTCTCCCGCGTGGAAAATGCCGTCATCCTGCCCGAGGCCGATATCGGCCGCGGCGCCAGGCTGTCGAACGTGATCGTGGAGAAAGGCGTGCGCATACCGCCGGGCCTGGTGGTGGGCGAGGATGCACGCGACGATGCCAGACGGTTCCGTCGCACCGAGCGGGGGATCTGCCTGATCACCCAACCGATGATCGATCGCCTCACCGCTTGACCCGCGTCCTCGCCGTCGCCTCCGAGGTCTACCCGCTGGTGAAGACCGGCGGACTTGCGGATGTGGTCGGCGCTCTGCCGCAGGCACTGGCCTCGGTGGGCGTCGAGACCGTCACCGTCATCCCCGGCTATCCGGCGGTCCTGGAGCACCTGACGGATGGCACCGTGGTTCGCCGGTTCACGGATCTGTTTGGCGGACCGGCCGACGTGATCCAGGGCACCGCCCACGGCCTGGATCTGCTGGTCATCGATGCACCGCATCTGTTCGCGCGGCCGGGCAACCCCTACATGGCCCCCGATGGCCTCGAATGGCCGGATAACGGCATCCGCTTCGCTGGCCTGGGCGCCGCCGCGGCGGTGTTGGCGGTCGGCGGGATGCCTGGCCGCGACATCCGCTCCGGCCAGGGCTTCGACGTGGTTCACCTGCATGACTGGCAGGCCGCGCTGACCTCCGCCTACCTGCATTTCCATCCCGGCCGGCGGCCCGGCACCGTTCTCACCGTCCACAACCTGGCCTTTCAAGGCATGTTCCCGGCGTCGCTGTTTCCCCGGCTGGGCCTGCCCGACGCAGCCTTCAGCGTCGATGGCCTGGAGTTCTACAACCTTGTGGGCTTCCTCAAGGCCGGCCTGGTCTATTCCGACCGGCTGACCACCGTTTCGCCCACTTACGCTCGGGAAATTACCCTGCCGGAAAGCGGCGCCGCCCTCGACGGCGTGCTGCGTCAGCGCGTCGGCAGCCTGCATGGCATCCTCAACGGGATCGACGACGCAGTGTGGAATCCGGCCAGCGACGACCTCATCGCCGCGCAGTTCTCCGCCGGAACCCTCGCCCGGCGCGCCGCCAACAAAACCGCGCTGCAGCGACGCCTGGGCCTCGATGACGATCCCAATGCGCTGCTGATCGGGGTGGTCAGCCGGCTGACCTTGCAGAAAGGCCTTGATCTGCTGGCGGCGCGGCTGGATGCCTTGCTGGTCCGACCGGCCGGCTCCGGTATCCAGCTTGCCATCCTCGGCGCCGGCAACCCGGAGATGGAGCAGGATTTCGCCGCCGCGGCCGCACGCCACCCCCGCCATGTTGCCTGCGTCATCGGCTACGACGAAACCCTCGCCCACCTGATGCAGGCAGGCTGTGACGCGCTGCTGGTGCCCTCACGCTTCGAACCCTGCGGCCTGACCCAGCTTTGCGCCCTGCGCTACGGCTCCATCCCGATCGTCTCCCGCGTCGGCGGCCTGGCCGACACCGTCATCGACGCCAACGAGGCCGCCCTCAGCAGCGGCGTCGCCACCGGCATCCAGTTCTTTCCTGTAACGGCGGATGCATTGGCCGAGGCAGTGGATCGCGCGATCCGTTTGTGGCAAGACCGCGAGGTCTGGCAACGCATGCAGCGCAATGCCATGGCCGCCGACGTCTCCTGGCGCCGCTCGGCCCAGCAATACGCGGCGCTGTTTCGTTCATTGGAGGCGGAGCGGGCTTGAGGGTGATCGGCGCAGGCCTCGCGGAGACGCTGGGCGTGAGTATGATGGACGGCGGGATCAACGTCGCCGTGCACGCAGGGCAGGCCGACGCGGTCGCGATCTGCCTGTTCGACGAGGCCGACCGCGAGGTCGACCGGCTGCGCTTGCCGGGCCGCACCGGCGACGTCTTTCATGGCCATGTTCCGGACGTGGCTATCGGTACACGCTACGGATTGCGGGCGTTTGGAAGATGGGCGCCAGCCGAGGGCCATCGGTTCAACCCGTCCAAGCTGCTGATCGACCCATGGGCCAAGGCGATCGACCGGCCGCTGCAATTGCATCCCCTGCTGTTCGATCGCGATCACCCGCTGCCAGACGATACCGCCACGCTGGTGCCTAAGGGTCTGGTCGGCGCATGGCCCGTCTCACCACCCCACGGCGACACCCACACCGCTCGGCCCGCATTCGACTGGGACCGTCAGATCATCTACGAGCTGCATGTCCGCGGCTTCACCATGACTCACCCGGACATCCCGCCGGGTATCCGGGGCACCTTCGCCGCTCTGGGTCATCCGGCCAGCATCAACCACCTGGTCCGCCTGGGCATCACCACGGTCGAACTGATGCCCAGCGCCGCCTGGGTGGACGAGCGGCACCTGCCGCAACTGAACCTGTCGAACTACTGGGGCTACAATCCGGTCGCCTTTCTCGCCCCCGACCCCAGGCTGGCGCCCGGCGGCTGGCCCGAGGTGCGCGCCGCGGTGGACGCACTGCACGCCGCTGGCCTGAGCGTCGTGCTCGACGTGGTCCTGAACCACACCGGCGAAAGCGACGAACTCGGCCCGACCCTGTCGCTGCGCGGCCTGGACAATGCCGGCTACTACCGGCTGGCGCAGGGCGATCCGTCGCGCTACGCGAACGACGCCGGCTGCGGCAACATCCTGGCGATGGATCGGCCGGGGCCGTTGCGCCTCGGCATGGATGCATTGCGCACCTGGGCCCTCCTGGCCGGGCTGGATGGGTTCCGGCTCGACCTGGCCACAACGCTGGGCCGGCGGGCCGACGGTTTCGATCCTAACGCCCCGTTGCTCGAGGCGATGGAGCAGGATCCCCTGCTGACCGGCCGGGTCTTCATCGCCGAACCCTGGGACATCGGCCCGGGAGGCTACCAGCTTGGCGCCTTTCCGGCCCGCTGGGGCGAATGGAACGATCGCTACCGTGACACCATGCGGCGCTTCTGGCGCGGAGATGGCGGCATGGCGGGCGAATTCGCCACTCGGTTCGCCGGGTCCGCCGATGTGTTCGCCTCCCGTCACCGGCCAGTCTCACGCAGCATCAACTTCATCACCGCGCATGACGGCTTCACTTTAGCCGACCTGGTCTCCTACGCCTCGAAACACAACAGCGGCAATGGCGAGAACAACCGGGACGGCACTGACGACAATAAATCCTGGAACAACGGCGCCGAGGGACCAACCAGCGACCCGGTTATCCTGGCAAACCGGGCGCGTGACGTGCGGGCACTGCTGGCAACCTTGTTGCTGTCGCGCGGCACGCCGATGCTGTCGATGGGTGACGAGGCGGGCCGTACGCAGGGTGGCAACAACAATGCCTATGCGCAGAACAACCCGGTATCTTGGTTCGACTGGTCAAGCGCGGACGCGGCGTTGATCGATTTCACCGCAGGGGCGATCACGGCACGCCGCCAACTGTGGCCGCTGTTCGGTGGCGGGCCGCTGCTTGGCACGATGCAACCGGACGCCACGCTGCCGGACGTTGTTTGGACCCGCCCGGACGGCCAGCCGCCCGCAATCGCGGACTGGAACGACAACGCCGCCGGAACCGTGATCGCGACCCTGTTCGCCGAGGATCAGCGGGCGGTGCTGGTGTTCCGCGCCGCCGACGCGCCGACCGATATCGCACTGCCAACGCCGCGTCCGAACCGCCACTGGCAGCGGCTGCTCGACAGCGGCCAGCACGAACCCGGCACCCCGTTCGGCGTCGCGGCGCGTTCAGTCACGGTGTTCCTCGAGACCATGGACCCAGCGAACGCCACGAACACACCGGAAAGCTCGGCCGGAGTCAGCCCCACGGAGGAAGCAGTCGGGCTCGCGGCGCGATCGGACCAAACGCGCTGTCAGGGCGCTCCTGACGCTGACGTGGATCGTGTGGCGGACTTGGCTGGAATCGACCCGATCTGGTGGGATGTCGCTGGCGGCTTCCACCAGGTGCCGGTGGACACCAAGCGCGCTCTGCTGACGGCGATGCGGCTGCCCGTCTCAACCGCGGCCGATTGCCGCGACAGCCTGATCCGGATGACCCGGGAGCGTGCGCCGCCCTTTCCGCCCGTGGCGACAGTCCGGGCAGGTGAGGTCATCAGACTGGCCCTTGGAGACCCACCGGCAGCCTGGGTCACGCTGCTGCGTGAGGACGGCAGCCTGGAGCGCTTCCACGGCGGTGACGATGCCGTTGTGCTGCCGCCGCAACCGCTGGGGCGCCATCGCGTCATCCGCGACGACAATGCCAACTCGGTCTGTCACCTGACCGTGGCGCCAGACGTCTGCTACCTGCCCGCCCCGCTCGCGGCCGGAGACCGGCGTTTCGGCATTGCCGCCCACCTCTACACGCTGCGCCGCCACGGCGATCAGGGCATTGGCGATTTTACGACTTTGGCGCGCTGCGCCGAACAGGCGGCGCTGGCCGGGGCGGCGATGCTGGGATTGAATCCGATGCATGCCCTGTTCCCGCATGACCGCGGCCGGGTCAGCCCGTATCATCCATCGGACCGTCGCTTTCTCGATCCAATCTATATCGATGTGTCCGGGTTTGCCGGCGGCATTGGGTCGGCCGCCTATCCTGGCCCGGTCGACTACCCGGGAGTCTGGGACCACAAACAGGCGGTTCTCCGCCAGGTGTTCGACGCTCTTGCCCCGGACGGTGCCGGCGCCTTCGCCTCGCCCGGGGCGGTGCCGGAAGCCCTGTTGCGCCTGGCCAGGTTCGAGGCGATCGCAGCGGTGTTGAAGACCTCGCACTGGCAGCGCTGGCCCGCCGAGCTTCGCCATCCGACCGACGCGGGGGTGGCAAGGTTCGCGGCTGAGCATGGCGATCTGGTGCGTTTTCACATCTTTCTTCAGATCCTGGCGGACCAGCAACTCGAGGCGGCCGCCGCGGTCGCCAAACAAGGCGGGCTGTCGCTGGGCTTCTACCGTGATCTGGCGGTAGGCGCGGCACCTGACGGAGCCGAGGCCTGGTCCAACCAGGACACGCTGATGCACAACGTTTCGGTGGGAGCACCACCCGACCCGTTCTCCGCCGGCGGACAGGTCTGGTCGCTGCCGCCGCCCGATCCGAACGCGATGCGACGCGATGGGTATGCCGGCTTCCACGAACTTCTCGTTGCCAACATGCGACACGCTGGCGCGTTGCGAATCGACCACGCCATGGGCCTGCAACGACTGTTCATCGTGCCGGATGGCGCAACCGGCGCTGACGGCGCCTACCTCAATTATCCACGCGGCGACCTGATCGCCGAGATTGCACTGCAAAGCCAGCGGTCACGCTGCCTCGTGGTCGGCGAGGATCTCGGCACCGTGCCCGAGGGCATGTCCGCCGCTCTGTCGCAGGCTAATATCCTCTCTTACAGCGTGCTGTGGTTCGAGCGTACCGGCGCGGCGATCCGTCGTCCCGCTGACTGGCGTCCGCTTGCCGCCGCGTGCGTGTCCACGCACGATCTGGCAACGCTCGCCGGCTGGTGGGAGGGGTCCGACATTCGGGAAAAGCACGCCCTGGGCATTCTCGACGAGCTTGCTGCGCAACAGGCCGGCACAGACCGGGCGCAGGAAAAGGCCATGCTGCTCGATCTGCTGCAAACCGAGGGATTGCTGGCTGAAGACGTGGACCCGGACCGGCCGATGCCGGTCACCGTTGCCGCGGCCGTGCACGCCTTCGTCTGCTCGACGCCGGCACTGCTGGCCCTTGTGCAGGCGGACGATCTGACCGGCGTGACCGTGCAGGTCAATCTTCCCGGCACCAATCGTGAGCGGCCAAACTGGCAACGGCGGCTCGACTGCGACATCACGGAATTGTGTTGCACGCCGTTGGCGCGGGCGATCCTGTCCGCGATGCAACCGAGGGCGACACCGGGCGCGGTGCAAATCGAGTCTCTAACCGGAGCTCTCGATCCAGCACGCGCATAATCGTTTCGGCTGCGACGAATCCACCGCGGCTATTGATCCGCCGTAACAACGTCCATAAACTCGGCAAATGGAAATCACGACTCCCCGCGCAAGACCGATCGCATCTTCAGTGTCATTGGCCGGGCCTGCCCTTGCGGAACCCCTGCGCAAGCGGGGAAAGGCGAGGAGACCCACGACTTGCGGCGCCGGCCGCCGGCACGCATGAGCGATCTGTTCGCTCCGGATGAGGGTTGGCGGGTTCGCATCATGGATCTGTCGGGCGGCGCGCACGACAACGTGACAGAAGAAATCGGCGGCTTCGACACGTTGATGCATGCGAACGAATTTGCCCGCCGTTACGTTCGCGACTCCATCGAGCGATGCCGCGCGCCCGGGATGTCGACCAAGGACGTTTTGGAAGCGTGGTTCGCGTTTGGCGAGGATGCGGTCGTCCTCGATGCCGCCGAAGGCGGCTGGAAAAGCGCCACCGAGCTGGGTGATTTTGTCGATCGCCTTGCCAGCGCCGAGGAGCGCGACTGGCGTTCCCTCGACCCGCGCCGAGATGCGGACGACACCGACGACAGCGACGAATGATCCGCGTCCGCTTCGCCACTCGGCCAACAGGGTTGCTGCTCGTGGGCGGAGCTCGCGTCGCATTGGCGAACTATCTTTTCGCCCGCGGCAACGACGGCCAATTCACCCTCCGCCTCGACGATCTGGATGCGGGACCCTCCGACGAAGCGCACGCGACGCAAATCATGCAGGACCTGCGCTGGCTTGGCATCGATTGGCATTTGTCCGTACGGCAATCGGAACGACAGGGACTGTATCAGGACGCTATCGCCCGCCTGAAGCAGCTCGGTCTGCTCTACCCGTGCTTCGAGAGCGAGCAGGAACTGAAGGCGAAGCAGGAATTTCGCCGCAAGCGCAACCAGCCGCTGATTTACGACCGGGCCATGCTGTCCTTGACGGACCGCCAGCTTCAGGCGGCGGAGGCCGGCGGCAAGCGGCCCCACTGGCGCATGCGGCTGTCCGGCCGAACCGTGGTGTGGCGGGACCTGGTGCTAGGCGAGCGCGGCACCGACCTGTCCCGGGTATCCGATCCGATCCTGGTGCGCGCCGACGGAACCGCGGCGCCGGTCCTGGCCAGCGTGGTTGATGACATTGCATTCGAAACGACACATATCATTCGCGACGAAATTCATGGCACCGGCACGGCAATCCAGATCGAGCTGTTCGAGACCCTGACCACCGCCCCAGCCGCAATTCGGTTTGCCCATCTGCCGGCGCTCGAACCGTCGCCATCCGCAAGGCACCCAAATCCCACGGCGCCGGACCAGTCCAATCCGATGCGACGTGCCGCCAGCCAGTCCGTCCGGGCGCTGCGGAACGACGGCGTGGAACCATGCGCGATCGCCGCCACCATGGCCGGCATCACATCCGAACAGGGCGACCCGCCGCCGCTGGCCGACCTGGCCCGACGGTTCGAGCTGAGTGCGCTTGCCGCATTCGGCTTCGACGCCACACGATTGCTGGCGGTCAACCGGCGCGTCCTGAGCGGCATGGCGTTCGCCACCGTCGCCGACCGGCTGCCGGGCGGCTCGACCGAAACGTTCTGGCTGGCGGTTCGCGGCAGCCTCGACCTGTTGCGGGAAGCGCGAGGCTGGTGGGACGTCGTCGCCGGCACCATCATTCCGCCCGTCATGGAGGGTGAGCAGGAACTGCTGACCACCGCCGAGACGCTGCTGCCACCCGAACCGTGGGACAACTCAGTCTGGGCGCGCTGGGTCGCGGCGCTCGAACAGACGACTGGCCGCGTCGGCAATGCGCTGCTCCCGCCGCTGCGCCTCGCACTCACGGGCGAGGACACTGGCCCCGACCTTGCTGACCTGCTGCCGCTGATCGGGCGGGCGCGAGCCGCGACCCGGCTGCGGATCGCCGCCTCCTAGCGCCGAAAAAGCACACCCTGAGCGCCTCACTATCAGTCCCAAACTTGATCTGATAACGAAATGGATGACCCGTCACCCACCCCAGTGTCATGACCGGGCGAGCGAGCACGCGAGCGAGGGTCGGCCCGGTCACCTAAGAGAAGACGGCATTCCGACACAGCCGCTCGGTCCGCATCAGTGCCTCGGCGCCTCAAGATGTTCCAAGCTACCCCGGCAATCCCTTGGTGGTCGAATACTCGAAGTGCAGCGCCTCCCCCGGGCGCACGATCGGGAAGATCGCGTGCGCCGCGACCGCCGCCTCGCTGAAGCCCTGGAGAATTAGTTTCAGCTTGCCCGGATAGGTCGCCACGTCGCCGATCGCGAACACACCCGGCAGGCTGGTCTGGCAAGTGGCCGGATCGACCGGGACGTGGTGCATCCGCAACTGCATCCCCCAGGCCGCGATCGGCCCCAGATCGGTCGACAGGCCGAAGAACGGCAACAGCACGTCAGCCGGGACCTGCCGTTTCGCGCCATCCAGTGTCGCCACCTCGACCGCTGTCAGCACCCCATCGGCGCCGATCAGCCCGTGCAACTGGTAGGGAAGGACCATCTCGATTTCGCCACGTTTCGCCGCGTCATCGAGCTGCCGGGCGGTTTCCGGCGCGGCACGGAACTTCGCTCGCCGGTGCACCACGGCGACCCGGGCGATATCCTTCAGCGCCAGTGCCCAGTCCGCCGCGGAATCCCCGCCGCCCGCTATCACCACCCGTTTGCCGCGCAGCGCCTCACGCCGGCGCACGAAATACTGCACCGCGCCGCTGGCCTCATAGGCGCCGAGCCCTTCCAGGGGCGGCCGGTTGGGCCCGAAGGCGCCCGCGCCGGCGGCAACGATCACCGCCCTGGCGCGCACGGTGTCGCCCTGGTCCGTGGTCAGGCTGAAACCGCCAGCACTGCCGGCCAGGCCACTCACCTGGCGCCCCAGCAGCCGCGGCGCATTGAACGGCGCGATCTGTTGCTCCAGACGCGCGATCAGCGTGCCGGCCTCGATCGCCGGGATCGCCGGGATGTCGAAGATCGGCTTTTCCGGATACAGCGCCGCGCATTGACCGCCGACCTCGGCCAGCGAGTCGATCAGGATGCTCGACAGTTTCAGCATCCCCAGTTCGAAGACGGCGAACAGGCCCACCGGCCCGGCACCCACGATCGCCACATCGGTTTCGAAGTGTTGTGTCATGCCGTGCCCTATACGTCGCTTTTTCGTCAGGACGAAAATCATAACACCTGAGTGATACAGGGTCGCAACGGCAGGCCGGATGCCACCGTCGAGCGTTCACCCCCGCCGACACCTCCGACAACCAGGACAAAAAGTGGAAAACCCCATCGTCGAACTGCAACGGCCACGACCGGCGACTATTGTCGCCATCCCGGTCCGGGATGAGGCGGAACGCATCGCCGCGTGCCTGAACGCCCTCGGCCAGCAGCATCGACCGCCCGACACCGTGTTGTTGCTGCTCAACAATTGCACCGACGCGACGGAACCGGTCGCGCGGGGCCTGGCGCCCTCGTTGCCTTTCGACCTGAAACTACTCTGCCGCGAACTGCCGCCGCCACAGGCCAATGCCGGCCATGCCCGACGCATCGCGATGACGCTGGCGGCGCGGCTCGCCGGACCCGACGGCATTCTGATGACCACCGACGCGGACGGCATCGTCCCGCCCGACTGGGTGACACAGAATCTCGCGGCACTGCGGCAGGGTGCGGATGTGGTATGCGGCCAGGCGGTGATTGATCCGATCGAGGCCGCGATGATCCCGGCGCATCTGCATGCCGACGACAAACTGGAATGCGATCTTATCGCAATGCTCGACGATATGGCCTGGATCGTCGATCCCGACCCCAGCGATAAGCTGCCCCGCCATACCGAAGCATCGGGGGCCAGCCTCGCGGTGTCAGTCGCTGCATTCGACCGCGTCGGCGGCATCCCGTCCGTCTCCTCCGGGGAGGATCGTGCGTTCGTCCAGGCGCTGCGGCTGATGGATGCCCGCATACGCCATCACCCGGCGATCAGGGTGATTGTTTCCGGCCGAACCGTGGGCCGTGCAGAGGGTGGCATGGCGGACGCTATTCGCCGGCGTATGATACGGCAGGACGAATTCACCGATGCCCAGGTCGAGCCTGCCCATGACGCCCTGCGGCGCTTCACCCTGCGCCGTCGTGCCCGTCTGGCATGGTCGTCGGGCGCGGATCATGGCACTCTGGCAGCTCACCTCGCACTGCATCCGAAGCGTCTGGCCGAAGCACTGTCGGCGGAGTTCTTTGGCGCTACCTGGGCGCGGATCGAAGCGGACAGCCCCGTGCTGCGGCGACAGCCCGTGCGCTTCGTCGATCTGCCTGGGGAAATCGCCGCGGCGAACCGGCTGTTGGCATGGCTCACTTCAAACTCAGTGGCGGCGGACTGATCATGTCGATCGCGTCGCGCCTGCTTGATCGGGTGCCCTGGATGCAATCCCGCGCCGAGGCGCTCGACCGGGACGCCGCGTTTCCCGCCGAGGAGATCGACCGGTTATGGCGCATCGGTGCGTTGACGCTGCCCTTGCCGGTGACAGGCATAGCTCCGGAAGGTGACGGCCGCGACGGCGGTCTGGCCGACCAGTTGTCGGAGGTGCTGACACTGACCGGCCGCGGCAACCTCTCGGTCGGCCGCATCCTGGAGGCGCATATCAACGCGCTTCACCTGATCGGTCGTTACGGTTCCGCGACGCAGTTGCAGGAGGCAAGCAAGGACGCTCAGGACGGGCACCTGTTCGCGCTTTGGGTCACCGACCCGCCCAGCGGCGGGCTCCAGATGCGACGGTCGGGCCAGACAATACGCCTGACCGGAGCGAAGCAGTTCTGTTCCGCCTCCGGTCACGCCACACGAGCTCTGATCACCGCCGAGGACACCGACGGGTCGGCGCGGCTGCTGATCCTGCGGCTGCAATCGGGCGAGCGCGTCACGGGGCTGGTTTCTCCCCTGCAGGGCATGCGAGCGGCGGTCACCGGAGCGGTGGACTTCACCGGCTGCGAAACCTCGGCCGACCGCGTGCTGGGCCAGGCCGGCGATTACCTGCGAGAACCGGATTTGTCCGCCGGCGCCTGGCGCGGATCGGCGGTGGCACTGGGCGGATTGATCGCGCTGCTGGACCTGACGATCGACCAGCTTCAAGCGTCCGGCCGGCTGAAAAACCAACACGTCCAGGCACGTCTCGGGCAGGCATTGATCGCTCGGGAAAGCAGCCGCATGTGGGTGCGGCAGGCGGCGCGCATCGCCGAGGACCCCGCCCGGCCGTCGAGCCATCGCGTCTCCACCGTCGGCCTCGCCCGCATCGCCGTGGAGGCGGCCTGTCTCGAGGCCATGCAGTTGGCGCAGCGGTCGCTGGGATTGTCGGCGTTTCGGCAGGGCAATCCGGTGGAACGGATCTGCCGCGACCTCTCCACCTATCTGCGGCAGCCGGCGCCCGATGAGGTGTTGACCGAGGCGGCTTGCTGGTTCGCCGCCAACCCAAACGCTTCGGTGACCGAATGACCTCCGCCGCCGACTTCCATCGTGCCTGGCGCGCCTTGCCCCTGGGCTCGGTCGCTGACATCACCGGCGACGGTACAGCCTTGATCCTGGCGCCACATCCCGATGACGAGAGCCTGGGCTGCGGTGGCCTGATCGCCGCCTGCATCGCCGCGGGACGTCCGCCACTGGTCGCGATCCTGACCGACGGAGCCGCCTCGCACCCCAACTCCCTCGCCTTCCCGCCCGCTCGGCTGCGTGTGCAACGGGCACAGGAAGCGCGAACCGCTGTGGCACATCTCGGTCTGCGCGCCGATCGGCTGGTGTTCCTGAACCAACCGGACGCCGCCGCGCCCACCGAGGGGCCGGATTTCGCCGCCGTGGTTGACGCATTGGTCGCATTGGTCCGAGCCGAGGCCAACTGCACCGCCATCCTCGCGCCATGGCTCCACGACCCACATTGCGACCATGAAGCGGCGTCCCGCATCGCCTCGGTGGTGGCCGAACGATGCGGCATCCGGGCGGTGGCCTATCCCGTCTGGGGCTGGACGCTGGCACCCGACGTAGCCGTTCCGGCCCTACTCGGCGCAGGCTGGCGACTGGAGATCAGCCCGTTTCTTCCTCGGAAACGCGCTGCGATCCTCGCCCATCGGACCCAGTACGGCGGCCTGATCACCGACGACCCGGCCGGCTTCCAGCTTCCATCCGAGTTGCTCGCGACGTTCGACACCCCCTTCGAGACCTTCCTTCAACCATGAGCGGTTCACGTGATTCCACTCATTTTGAGCGAATCTATCAGTCCAATCCTGACCCTTGGGGATTCCTTTCCGACCCCTACGAGCAAGCGAAGTATCGTCGCACCCTCGACATGCTGGGTGACCGACGGTTCATCTCGGGCCTGGAGGTCGGCTGCTCGATCGGCGTCCTGACGCGCCTGCTGGCGGGGTATTGCGACGCGCTGCTTGGCGTGGACCTGGTGGAACAACCATTGGCGGCAGCCAGACTACGTTGCGCCGAGCAGCCTTGGGTGCGATTTCAGCGGATGCGGATACCCGGCGAGTGGCCTGATCAGCGGTTCGACCTGATCATGTTGTCCGAGGTGCTCTACTTCTTGTCGCCTGCCGACATCGAGCGCTGCGCCGAACGGGTCAAGGCCAGCCTGCTCCCCGGCGGGACGGTTCTGCTGGTGAACTGGCTGGGACAATCGGACGATCCCTGCTCCGGGGAAGAAGCAGCGGATCGCTTCATCGCCGCGACCGCGGGTGTGCTGCGAGTTTCGCAACAGGACCGGCAGCCGCGGTACCGGCTGGACCTGCTTGAGCAAGATTAGTGCTATACACTTCACCGTCGGCGGGACTGGCCATGGAATACCCGTCGCCCGTGATGGCATCGCCACCCGCCGACATTCGCCACGAAGCCAAGGATCGGCGCGCGCTTGCCAGGGAAGCACCACCTACCCGAGATTTCCGGAGCAGGGATTTTTATATATGGAACGCAACGATCTGCGCGGGTGATCGAGTGGGATCAGTTCGTTCCTGCCTTGGTACAGAAACGCTTTGAGATTACTGTTTCGTCATGTTACAGTACGACCGCTGCGAGGCGCCTGAGACCGGCGACCAGGGAACGCCGGCCAATAACAATAACGATGGGAGGAACGTCCGATGCTAACGCATAAATGCACTCTGGCCGGTCTGACTCTGACTACCGCCATGGCCGTCGGAGCCAAGGCAATGGCCGCGGATCTGCCGAAGGAAGGTAAGTCCAGCGTCACGCTTGCAGGCGCTGGTACGGCCAAAGCTACCGCGATCGGGAAAGAGCGGGTCCTGATCGCCTGGGACGAAAACGACCTGACTGTCGGCACCGGGATCTTCGATCACACGACATGGCACTGCTTTGGCTTATACGACGTAATGAACGCAACGGTCCAGGTTCAGGGCTACTGTGTGGTGACGGACACCGTGGGAGATCAGATCGTTGGCAATATCGCCACTGATGGAAAGCCCGCCGCGGACGCCAAGAGCTTTAGCGTAACTGCCACGATCACTACGGGCACAGGAAAGTATACCGGCATTAGCGGTGGTTGGACCATTGTAGTGCACGGCCCGGAGTTCCGGACGGCGACTGAGGGAACCTACGTCACATACGGCCCGCTTCAGGGCAGTTACAAACTCCCCTGAGCATGGGCTGAGATTGCGCCGATCAGGATTTTTGCGGGACGATCGATCCGGATCAGGAAGCCAGTTTTTGCCGCAGGGGGATTTCACAGCACCAAAGTTGAAGACGGTTCGATGCGACCGTGCTGAGTGCTCGCGCGTTATCCGGCCAACCGGGGCCGAAGGAACGCCGCGATGATCGACATGTTGGTGCGGTTCGGGATCTTCCTCGTGATCATCACGCTGATGCTCGTGACGATTGAGACGGTAATCCCGACACAAGGGACGCCGGTGTCGAAATACGGTCTGGAATATCTCATGCGGAAAAATGACCTGCGCCCAGAGCCTAATCCTATCCGGGTTCGCGCTCCATAGGTCAGGGGATGGGAAGCCGGTTTTTGCCGCCATCCGTTCGTTACAAGGGAGGAGGTCCCCCTTAACGGGGGACACCCCTTAGCCGTGGCAACCCAGACTTATTGACAGAAATGCCCGCCTACGGTGACTTCACCTGGGCCAGAAATGTCTCGAGGCGCCCATTGAATTTGTCCGAGTATTCGCGAAACATCATGTGATTGCCCAGCACAAAAGTCTCGGAATGCGGGCATTCTTGGCCAGCCACGCCTTTGCCGCATCCCCACTGCTTTCGCGAATGAAGTTTCAGAACAGGGATCTTGCCATCAATCTTCCTCGCCTCTTCGGTATAGTCAGCAAACGCGACTTCAGCCTGCAGCACGGCGGCAACATAGTCGGTTCCGCCACCTCTTGCGCCAGTGAGCCCTGTTCGGAGGGCAACGGCGTGGGTATAGGCGCGGCGGCTAGGAGCGGATGGATGCGTTGCATTGGGTGCGGCTCGACGGCCGTTTCGGAACGGACCGAGCGTGGATACCGTCGATTTCGCTGCCGTGCCTGCGGCAAACAGTTCAACGAGCGCAGCGCCAGCCTGCTCAATAGGACGCAATACCCTTCCGACGTCATCGCCCTCGTGGTGCTCTGGCGGCTGGGCTACAAACTCAGCCTGCGCGATCTGCCGGAGATGTTCCTGATCCGCGGTATCGTGTTCAGTCATGAGGCAGTCCGAGACTGGGAGGCCAAGCTCACGCCTGCATTGGCCGAAGGTCTACGTCATCGCCGGCGTGGCAAGGTTGGGAAGAGCTGGTACGTCGAGGAAACTTATATCACGGTGCACGGACACTGGCGCTACCTATATCGCGCCATCGATCGCAACGGCGCGCTGATCGGCGTGATGTTCTGCGAGCACCGCGACATGGCGGCGGCCATGGCATTCTTCCAATCCGCCAAAACCGTCACCGAGGTTACCCCGGATCGGGTGACCACAGATGGCCTCGACAGCTATCCCGGGGCGATCCGGACCAGTTTGGGTGAAGCCGTGAAGCATCGCACCAGCCGCTTTCTCAACAATCGCCTGGAACAGGATCACCGTGGCATCAAAGGTCGTCACCAACCGATGCGCGGGTTCAAGTGCCCACGATCGGCAGGCCGGTTCTGTCGAGGCTATGATGAATTGCGTAGCCTTCTTCGTCCCCGCGCCCGTCCCCATCAACATATGTCCGCCAACAACCGCAGGCTCTGCCTTCTCCGTCGCACCGCGACCGTAATGGCCATCCTGGAAGCCGCCTGATCCAGCGTGGCCGCACATCCGACCTCAGGCTACACTTGCAGGCGCGAACCCTGACAGAATCGCTGGTCGGGGAGTTGGGTCTTCTCTATCAGCGTCTCGGGAAATGGCCGGAAGGGTTGGCGCTGCTGCGGTGTCCTGGCGTGCATAGAGCACCCCCACCCAACCCGTGGCACGGAGAGTGTCTCGACAACAAAACGATCTGCGTTCACGCCCACATAGGGGGCCTCGGCGACCGGTCTCTTTATCTTCGGTATATCGGATGGATAAAAGAGACGTGGCCCACGTGCCACATCCGGGTTTGCCTTCGTGACTACGAAATCTTGGCAGACGTTCTGGGCGATTACGCAAGAATTGCAGTGTTCACCGACGATCGGGAATTGCCGGAGAACAACGACTACACGGCCGACGGCTTTTTTTTCCTTGGTGCTCGCTCACGGCACGCTCCCGGGAAACATCCCGCCTGATCCGGGCTCTCTCCGAAGGCGCGTTCTCCAGGCGCGGGAGGGTAACACGTGCACGATCCCCATCCCCCACCTCCCCGCTCTAGCTCGACGCTGCTCGTGGCGATCCGAGGCAGATGAATCCCCGGACAACATGAACTGACGCGTTTCCGCTCGAAGGCGGAGATCAGGAGGCCGATGATGACACCGGCGGGCCATGCGTCCAGCAACTGGACACTGAGCGAAAGCGGCTAGCGGCTGCCGAATATCGCGCTGCCGACGCGCACCCAGGTGGCACCACAGGCGATCGCTGTCTCGAAGTCGGCCGACATACCCATCGACACCGTCTTCAGACCGTGGCGAGCAGCACGGTCGGCGAGCCAGGTGAAGTGCGGGCGCGGATCCTCGTCATGTGGCGGCACGCACATCAGGCCGACCAGCGCTGGGCCGAAGCGTCCCTTGCACTCGTCGATAAAACCATCCGCGGCATCCCGCGCAACGCCTGATTTCTGTGGTTCAGAGCCGGTATTCACCTCAATCAACAGGGCGGGCGAGCGGCTTTCCTTGGCAATCGCGCCGGTCAGCGCCTCGGCCAGCCTTGGGCGATCGACCGATTCGATCGCGTCGGCGATACGCACCGCATCTCGCACCTTGTTGGTCTGCAAACCGCCGATGATGTGCAGGCTCAACTTGTGCGACGCCCGCAACAGGGGGAATTTGCCGGCCGCCTCCTGCACCCTGTTCTCACCGAACACCATCTGACCGGCGGCCAGAGCCGCACGGACGGCCTCCAGCGGCTTGGTCTTCGACACCGCGACGAGTGTCACATCCTCCGGCTTGCGACCGGCCGCGATGGCGGCGGAGGCGATTCGGTCATGCACCCGGCGGAGATTCTCGGCGATCGCATCGATGTCGGACATGGGAAGTCCCCATACCTCGGATGCCGCTTTTCCGCCACCAGCGCCGGTCGTCACGCCGGCGTGGGATAGCGGATGTCGACGACTTCCAGCACGTCGGACCCGCCTGGCGTGCGCACCCGCACCTCGTCGCCGCGACGCGCCTTGAGCAACGCCAGCGCAACCGGTGAGCCAATGCTTATCTTGCCCGCGCCCATATCGGCTTCATCGACCCCGACGATGGTCACGGTGATCTCCGCGTCGCGTTCGGCCGTGTAATAAGTCACCGTGGCGCCGAAGAATACCCGGTCGCGCTGCGTCTGGCCCGCCGGCGAGACCACCTCGGCGTGCGCCAGGCGGTTGCTCAGGAAGCGCAGCCGCCGATCGATTTCACGCAGACGGCGCTTGCCCTCCTTGTAGTCGGCGTTCTCGCTGCGATCGCCGTTGCCCGCGGCCCAGGCGACAATCTCGACCACACGGTGCCGCGAGGATCGCAGCGCGGCGAGCTCGGCCTTGAGCCGGTCGTTGCCCTCTGGTGTCATGTAGAACTTGCCGCCGGACAGGGCGGGCGGACGGTCGTCGTCTTCGTCTAAGTCATTCATGGGCCGGATGTTCCTCCGCGCGCCGCTGTCCCCGCAAGGGGTTGACCTGGCGGGCGGCCAAGATGCCAGCGTCGCGGATTTGATTTGCGTCCCTCGCTTATGCAAACGAGAGTTGCAACGGCGGCCCCGCAGGTTGCTCCAATATTTGCCACGAGAGAGTCAGACGGCAGATTCGGAAATCGCGGACGAGGCAGGCGAACCGGGACGGCGATGCAGGATCGACTGACCGTGCCGAGCGTCGGGAGCGCGTCGCGGGCAGCAGGTGAGCGAGCAGATGAAAAGGCTCTTGATAGTCTCGATTGCGATGTGTGGCACGGCATTAGCCGCTCCCCCGCCGGGCGCGGACCCTAACAGCGAAATCTACAAGTGGTTCGATCGCCAGGAAAACGTGGTCCATGGTTCGTGTTGCGGTGAGGGCGACGGCCATATCCTCAATGACGATGAATGGCGAGCCAAAGGTGACGGATACGAAGTGAAGATTAAGGGCCAATGGTTTTCGACCAGGCCGGTGATGGCCCTGATGCGCAGCATGGAAGATCCGAATCCAACCGGTCATGCAGTCGTCTGGTATTCAATCCGGGAAAGAGAGATCGAGATTTACTGTTTCGCGCCCGGATGGATGAATTAGCCGACAACCATTCGGTTTACGATCAGGAATCGGTCATTCGCCATAGTCGTCGATCTTTACCGCGAAAAGCATATAGACCAAGCCAGCAATTATGACCAATGCCGGAATAAGCAGGATCAAGGCTGACCAAGGTCCGAAGACCCAGAACATTGACACCGTCCAGGTGACCACACCCAAAGCCAGCAAAATCGCTGTCAGCACAAGTCATTCCACTTCACAAATAAGTTTACGGCATCTCCCGTCACGCGGCCCTCGTCCGGTACCAGGGATGCGGCAGCCCCGCGACCTTGGTGCGCAGGGTGTAGACCGAGGTGCTTGCCGTCAGCAGCAAAGTTTTGAGATCGTCGCCGCCGAATGCGATGTTGGCGCAAACCTCGGGGGTCTCGATAATGCCGATGCGCGATCCGTTCGGTTCGAACACCCAGACGCCGCCGGTGCCGGTGCAGAAGACGCGTCCGGCCGCATCCACCTTCATGCCGTCTGGCACCCCGTTCGTGCCGTCCGCCGACATATCGGCAAAGATACGACGCCGCACAAAATTGCCCGCCGCATCCAGTTCGATCGCATGGATGTATCTGGTCCACCTGGTATTGGCCACGTAGAGCGTCCGCTCATCCGCCGACAACGCCAGGCCATTTGGATATTCGAAACTGGCCAGCATGGACACGTGACCTTCGGGCGTGATCCGATACACCGCCGCGTGCTCGAGTTCGCGGTCCGCGAGCGGCATGAGCAACGACGGATCAGTGAACAGAAGCGATCCATCGGAGTGGCAGATGACGTCGTTCGGACGGTTCAGCCGCTTGCCCTCGAAGCGGTCGAGCAACGTCATCACCTGCCCGTCATGGTCGGTACGAGTCACCCGGCGCCCATCGCCTTCGCAGTTGATTAGCCGCCCCTGCAAGTCGAACGTCGTGCCGTTGCCGCCCCGGGTCTTGCGAACCAATTCCGGAGCATGGCCCAGCACGACCCGATACAGCGCGTTCGACCGGATATCGACGAAATAGAAGAAGCCGTCGGGATGCCAGAGCGGTCCCTCGGTGAACACAAACCCGGTTGCCACGCGCTCGAGTGATGGCGTCTCCAGGATATCAGCCAATTCAGCCATTGTCACCGCCTCCCGTGCGTTATGATGCGGGCCCGTCGCGGGCGGCATTGTCGCTTCGACTCCGATACTAGCAGACCCTGCCCGATCCAACCAAACCCTTCAGCGCCGACTATCCGCTCGGCGCCGCCTCGAACACCGGCAGCGTCAGCCCTTCCTTCGCGATCTCGAAACCGACGACCACGGGCAGCCCAACGTGCAGCGAAGCCGGGTCGATCCCGCGCGCCTGCGCATTCATCCTGACCCCCTCGCGGAGGTCCACCGTCAGCAGCACGTAGGGCAGCTCGCCCTTGAACCCCGGATGGAACGCGTAATGCGTAATGGTCCAGCTATGCACCGAACCGTGACCAGACGCATCGATCCACTCGACGTTCATCGACCAGCAGGCGTCGCAGACCGGGCGCGGATAGTGCCGCACCTTGCCGCAATCAGCGCAACGCTGCAGCCGCAGGCGCCGCTCGTTCAAGCCATCCCAGTATGGCCGCGTCTCCGGCGTCGGAGACGGCACGAGCTTTTCATACGCATCCACGGCTCAGGCCCTCCGCATGATCGCCAGCGCCCCGTCGCCCATGTCGCCAAAGCCGGTAACCAGACCGATCTCCGCGTCAGGCACCTGCGCCTCGGCTTGGCCGCGCAACTGGCGCGCCAGTTCGACGATATGATTCATTCCGGCCATGTGCGCCTGCGACAGCAATCCGCCGTGCGTGTTCACCGGCAACCGGCCGTGCAGGGCGAGCGCGCCGTTCTCGACGAAAGCGCCGCCCTCGCCCTTCTTGCAGAAGCCGAGGTCCTCAAGCTGGCACATCACGATATAGGTGAAGCAATCGTAGATTTCCGCCACGTCGATATCGTCGGGCGCGACGCCGGCCATCGCGAACGCCTTGAGTGCCGCCTTGGCGAGGCCCAGTGTGGTAAGGTCCGGCCGCTGTGTGATGGCCGACGGCGAGTCGGGATGGCCCTCCGCGACCCCCATCACGAACACCGGCCGTTGCTTCATGTCGCATGCGCGATCCGGCGCGCTGATCACCACGGCCGCGCCCCCGTCACTCTCCAGCGAACAGTCGAGCAGCCGCAACGGATCGGAGATCATACGGGAGGCCTGATGATCCTCGATGGTAATCAGGCTCTTCATGGTTGCGTTCGCCTGCAACGAGGCATGATACCGCGTGGTGACGGCAACCTCCGCCAGTTGTCGCGACGTGGTGCCATAAAGCTCCATGTGCCGACGTGCCATCGGGGCGTAGAGCTGTGCGGGAGCGATCGCGCCGAGCGGCATTTCGAATTCACCGATGAGGCGGAACTGCGGCATTTGCTGCACCCGCGTACCGATCCGGCCGCCGGAATAGCCGGTGCGGCCCAGCGAGAGGAGCACATGGTTGCAGATACCGGCTTCGATGACGGCGAGCGCGCACTGGATCGAGGCCACCGCCGATGCGCCGCCCATCGGCGTGGTGGCGGAGAACCGCAAATCCTTAATGCCGAAATTGGTGATGAAATCCTCGGCCACGGCGCCATGTCCGTACGGGATCAGCCCGTCGATGTCGGACGGCTTGAGGCCGGCGTCCCGGATTGCGTTCAGCGACGCCTCGAG
Organism: uncultured Alphaproteobacteria bacterium; assembly: GCA_963758415.1. GTDB lineage: Bacteria > Pseudomonadota > Alphaproteobacteria > Acetobacterales > Acetobacteraceae > Rhodopila. The sequence goes on from CAVWVL010000008.1 coordinate 359,616, forward strand.
TTGCAGCGCCAAGGCCGAGCGGTCGGTGCCGCGCAGATACTTGGTTTCGCCGACGCCGGTGATGGCGCCCGCTTCGCGCATGGACATGGGCAGTCCCCCTGATTTGGTCCGCCCAGGTTCGGCTCGCCGAAGTCGGAGGTCAATTCTGTCGGCGGCTGTCGATCGCTGTCCGGCCGCTCAGCTGATCACCGCAGGCGAGGAATGAGCATGTTCGTTGCAACGCCCGTAGTGTTTCAGACCTGATCACCGTGTTTCGTCATGCCGCGTGCGGAACGGATCGCGCGGGGACGAGCGATCTTCCGCGGCGGGAGGGATGTTGCCGTCGGACGCCGTGATGCGGTCTCGGATCGCCGCGGCAGGACTGCTGCTGGACGGCGTAAGAACGTTCGGCATGAGCTACGCCCGCACCCTGGCCGACTGGCGAACCAGAGTTCAGGCAGCGTGGCCTCGCCTGCGCTCGATGGGTTTCGATGACCGGTTCCAGCGCAAATGGGAGTATTATTTGTCATATTGCGAGGCGGGGTTTCGCACCGGCGCCCTGGACGTCGGCCTTTACCGGCTACACCGGCCGGTGGAGGCCACGCGGTGATACCGGCGTGTCCCGCGTTGGAGCGAAAAATCTACTAGCCGCGCGTCCGGTCAGGGGTCACGGGAACCGCGGCTTCATTGCGTCTCAGAAAGGGAATAGCGAACGGCGGATCGTAGTTGAACTGGAACATGTCGCCGTCCGGTTTCCAGTTCGACCTGGCCAGCACACCGAGCAGCAGGGCAGCCTGATGGTCGCGTGTGGCCGGTGTCGCCACGCCAGAGTATCGAATAACCCCGACTGTCATCTCCGGCACCTGAACCAGATGCAAGCGAGGATCCAGGGGCTCGGGTGCGCCGGCCCTGGCGACCGCCCGTGGCAGGAAGAAGCGCATGCTGATCTGGCCGTGTGACATGCTGGTCTGGACTGGCGTCGTCATGCCGATTCGCGCCTGTTCGGCGATGCGCACCGGGGCGGTCATGGCGATTTTCTGTTCACCCTGATTAGCGCCTGTTATGTAACGAAACAGTAAAGTGAAGGCCTCGCTGGCGGCCTGGTCGCGATCGCCCCCGCTGACGGTCGCCTCTATCGCCTGCCGCGGTTCATAGCGGCGGATCTCGACGTTTTGAGAAAGGTCCTGAATGACAGCGTAACGCGGCTGCTCATAGGCAAAGCGCAGTCCGAACACTGACGCGACCAATTCGGTGAACGTCAGCAAGTAATAGAGCAAGCCGGACACGGTACTTCACAGCCGGACGAATGGCTGTACCAAAGCGCCCAACAGCCCGGCCAGCCGCAGTTCCCCGTGCATCGCGACCAGACAGACGCAGTCTTCACCCTGTCCCACGATCACGTTGTGATCGACGCTGTCGTCGCCAAGATCGAAATCGCCGGGGCCGTAACGTCCACCCTGATGGCTGAAACTGCCCTTCAAGACACAGGTCATTTCGCTCCCAGTGTGAGTATGTTGCAGCATCTTGGTGCCCGGGGCCGATTTCAGCAGAAAAACCCGTGTATCGCTGTCGGCCGGCAGCCGGATCGGCCGCAGCCGCACACCGGGCGCAATCCACCTCCAGGGCATGGCGGAATAACGACGCGCGAAGAGCGGCAGCCCCGGGATGTCGTCGAGCGCGCCTGATGCGGCCCGCATCGCGTATGGCTCGCCGGCAACCGGCCGCTGCATACGCGCCTCGATGCGGGCCAACGCATCGCTCGACATCGGTGTCGGAGGCAACTCCGCCAGCAGTGCGCCCCCGACATGCTCCATCAGGTGCATCATTTCACGGCAGGTGGAACATGCGATCAGATGGGTCGAGACCGCGACGTGCTGGCCCAGATCCAGGGTGCCGGCGGCGAACCCGGTCAGCAGCGCATCGAGGGGATGGTGCTGAATGATCATGAAAACTCGCCCAACAGATTGCGAAGTCGGTTCATCGCCAGGCGCGACCGGGACTTCACCGTGCCGAGGGGAATCTTCAGCAGGCGCGCGATTTCGCCGTGAGCTTTTTCCTCATAGAATGACAATTCCAGCACACACCTTTGCTCCTGGGAGAGTTCGGCCAGCATCGCCCTGACCCTTGTTTCAGCTTGCGCCGAGGCTACGCGCGAGTCGGGCCCGGGAGCCTCGTCGACCTGAAATTCAGTATCGACGTCGTGCGCTTCGTTCGCGCCGGCGCGCCGGCCACGACGCAATGCATCGATGCGCAGATTGCGTGCAATGGTGAAGATCCAGGCCGCGGCGCCGACGGTTGACGGATCAAACAGCGCCGCCTTGCGCCAGACCATGAGCAAGGTCTCCTGTGCGAGCTCGTCCGCGTTCGCGTCGTCGACGCCCGAGCGCCGCATGTAGGTTTTGATCAGCGGCGCGAAATGCTCGAACAGGGTCGCGAAAGCCGACCGATCCTGACGCGTCGCGACGGCCCCGATCAGGCTGGCCCAGCGCTCTGCGTCCGCGGCCCTCTGACTATCCGTCGGCATAATGCATGAGCGTCTCCCTGCGTCGAAAACGGATCGGTACGACTGCCGGCAGGCTGGGATGTCCAGCGACTCGTCAGACTGCGTTGAGCGACGGGCGAGTAAATGCATAACACTTAAACGCCGGCGGCGGCGGATTGGATCAGTGGCCCATGGTCAGCGGCCCACGGTCAGTGGTCGGTGGGCGCGGCCCTCGGATCGGCACCGCGCGCCCATTCGTTCGTCAGGGTGTAGCCGATCCCCAGCAGCACAGGTCCGAGGAAGATCCCCAGCAGCCCGAACGCCAATGCCCCGCCAAGCACCCCCAGCACCGTCAACAGGAACGGCAACTGAGCCCCTCGGGAGATGAACCACGGCCGAATAAGGCTGTCGGCGCCAGTAATCGCACCGCCGCCGTAGAGAAAGAGGAAAATACCCCATCCGAGATGGCCGCTGTGCATCAGCCAAATAGCGGCCGGAATCCACACCACCGGAGCGCCGATCGGCAGCACGGACAGCAGCCCGGCGATGGAGCCTAGCAGGACCGGCCTGGGAACGCCGCTGATCCAGAGGCCAAGAGCGGTCAGAATGCCCTGCACCACCGCGGTGCCGAGAATGCCATAGACCACGCCGCGAACGGTGGCACCGGTTACCGTGATCAGCCGCTCGGCCTGCACGCCGGCGATCCGGTGCAGGATCAGCCGCAGCCTTCCGGCGATCGGCTCACCATAGACATAGAAGAAGAAGGCGACGAACAGCGCCAGCAGGAACATCAGCACGCCGTTGGCGATGCCCAGCAGAAGACTGAGGCCGCCCTCGACCAGAATGCCGAAATAGGGACGCAGGGCTTCAAGCATGACGCTGATGTCGGCGGCCCAGCGGTTCCACAAATCGCCCACGGTGGGGCCGAGCAAGGGGATTTCGAACACCCAGAGCGGCGCGTCGGGCAGGCCGGCACGCAGCGAGTCCATGACGACATGGCGAAGATGCGTGACATCGTCGGAACCGCTGGGCGCTGCGACGCCGATCGGCAGCACGAGGACGACGGCGGTCAGGGTGACCATCAATCCGGCTGCCCAGACGCGCTTCAGGTGCAGGTGCCTGCGCAGCCAGACGAATACGGGCCAGGTTGTGTAGACCAGGATTCCGGCCCAGAGCAGGGCGGAAAAGAACGGGTACAGCACCAGGACGCAGCCGATCGCCACTCCGCCGAGCATCAGGGCCATCAGAATACGTTCAGCGATCATACCACTCCGATCAGCCATTCGTGGCGTTCACTGTCGCCGGTTGCGAGAAGGCGCCTGGCCCGTAGCGATCGCCCGGGTATGATTCCCGGGGCCGTTCGCAAACCGTCGATTAGTAGTGAATCGCTTCTTGAATCAGTCACTTAAGCAGAACGATCCGCCAGCTTACGGGCGACGCCGATACTAGCCAATCCGCCTTCCCGCCTGTAGCCTCCGCCGGCGCCGGTCACTTTCCGCGGCCGGCGAACGAGACGGACCAGTGTCGTGCCGCTTTCGCCCGGCCGGTCCGGCCAGTACCCGGGAGGATCACTCGTGCCGCGTTTCGCTGCCAATCTATCGATGATGTTCAATGAGGTGGCCTTTCTGGATCGCTTCGCCGCCGCCCGTGCCGCTGGCTTCGAGGGCGTTGAATTCCTGTTTCCTTATGACTACCCCGCCGCGGATCTGCGCACCCGGTTGTCGGGGGAGGGGCTTACCCAGGTTTTGTTCAACATGCCACCCGGCGACTGGGCGAATGGCGACCGAGGCATGGCGAGCGTTCCGGGCGACAGGTCGAGTTCCGCGAAACGGTGAAGAAGGCGCTCGACTACGCGGCTGCCCTGGAATGCCGGCAAGTGCATTGCATGGCGGGCATGGTGCCACCCGGTGTCTCGATGACCACGGCCACCGCGGTGTTTGCCGCGAATCTCGCCTGGGCGACCGAACAGGCCAAACCCGCCGGCGTACGTTTGGTGATTGAACCGATTAACCATCGCGACATGCCGGGATATTTCCTCAACACCCAGGCCCAAGGCGCGGCGATCATCGAGGCGATCGGCGGCGACCGCGTCGGATTGCAGTTCGACGTCTACCACGTGCAGGTCACCGAGGGCGACATCACCAAGCGTATGGAGCAGTACATGCCGGTGATCGCCCATATGCAAATCGCCGACGTGCCTGCGCGGCACGAGCCCGGGACCGGCGAAATCGGCTGGCCCTTCGTGTTCCGCCGCATGGACGAGCTTGGCTACCAGGGGTGGGTTGGCTGTGAATATCGTCCGGCGGGAGACACCGTTGCCGGGCTTGGCTGGCGTGAGCGGTTTGCCGCCTGAGGAACAACCCAAAGACCTCAGCCTGGCTCGGACCACGAAGCAGCCTCAGGCTGATGACATTGCTCGGCGAACAATTAGACAGCCAAAAGGAGAGCCTCAAATGAAAATCGGCTTCATCGGTCTGGGTATCATGGGGCGCCCGATGGCGCTGAACCTGAAGAGCGCCGGCCACGAGTTGATCGTCCCGGAGCGCGCCAGCCTGACCGACGAGATCCGGGCGGCGGCCGAGGTGGTGTCGACGCCGCAAGCCGTCGCCGCGAAGTCCGAGGTGCTGATCCTGATGGTGCCGGATACGCCCGACGTCGAGGCGGTGCTGTTCGGGACCGACGGAGCGGCCGACGGGCTGCGCAAGGGTAGCCTGGTCATCGACATGTCCTCGATCAGCCCAATCGAAACCAAAGCCTTCGCTCTGCGGATCGCCGACAAGGGCTGCGAATACCTGGATGCGCCGGTGTCCGGCGGCGAAGTGGGCGCCAAGCAGGCAACCCTGACGATCATGGTTGGTGGACCGGATGCGGCCTTTGCCCGCGCCAAGCCGCTGTTCGAACTGATGGGCAAGAACATCACTCACGTGGGCTCGGAGAACGGCGCCGGGCAGACCTGCAAAGTGGCCAATCAGATCATGGTGGCGCTCAACATACAGGCGGTATCGGAAGCGCTGGTCTTTGCCTCCAAGGCAGGCGCCGACCCAGCCCGCGTCCGCGCCGCGTTGATGGGTGGCTTCGCCTCATCGCGCATCCTGGAATTGCATGCCGAGCGGATGCTGAAGGGGACGTTCGATCCCGGCTTCAAGATCAGGTTGCATCAGAAGGACCTCAACCTTGCCTTGTCGTCGGCCAAAGCCCTGGATCTGGCGCTGCCCAACACCGCCGTTGCGCAGCAGATGTTTGCCTCCTGTATCGCCCACGGTGGAGCAGAACTGGATCACTCCGCTCTTGTCATGGTCATAGAGGGACTGGCAAACCATTCCCTCAGGCCGACTAAATCCTGAGGCTTTTGCTCAAGCTGGTGTGAGCGCTCGCCGTGAAACAAGTCGCATGGCGTGAAAAAGAGTTGAGTTATCAGTGCAGCGCCCATAAACTGCGCCTACCATCCTGGATATGAGACGATAGCCCGACCACAACCGGCAGGAGAGTTTGCTGTGGTTGGGTTTTCAGAATCGGGTGGATGTTGATGCCGCGAGCCGCGGTCAGCAGAGTTGCACGAAGGGTTGGATTGCATGTCCATGCGCTTTACCGAAATCGGTCAACAGCTTCGTGCTTACCGGCTTGAATCGGGGCTGCGCGCTGAGGAAATCGCCGCTCGCCTGGGGGTGTCCCGCGCCGCGCTGTATCGGTACGAAAAGGGCGAGGTAATCAAACTCGACACCATCAAGCGGCTGGCCGAACTGCTGAAGATTTCGCCGTTGTCGCTGCTTGGTATCGGCGTCGAGTATTATAATCGTTCCATCGGTTATTTCGAGCGCGCCCGCCAGATCGAGGAAACCGCCGACCAGATCATGCAACTTTCGGGTCCGCTGTGTTATTTGACCACCTCGGATGCGTATGACTCGGCGCTTGGGGAGGCATTTGACGAAGTCGCGGATCAGGCCGGACCGGACAGGATGGCGATGCGCAGCCTGGCCGAGCAGGTGCTGGGCATTCTGGCGGCGCGAAAGCGAATGTATGCGATGCGCCGGCCCGGGATTATCGCCATGGTGTCGTTGCCGGCGGTACAACGGTTGATCGAGGTGGGCATTGTGGACGGGATGCAGGTCTCCGACCGGGTCCGGCGCATCAGCCGCGATATCGCGATCACCGAGGTGGAGAATATCGCCAACCTGATGGAAACCGAGCCGATGGGCCTGCAATTCGGACTGCTCGCCGGTGCGCAACCAACCTCGTCGTTTAAGATCCTGCGCGCGCGAGACCGGGTCAGTCTGGTGGTCAATCCATTCCGCACCGGGGCGCACCCGAGCGGTCAGACCGGCGTGGCGATGATCACCGGCGCGGATGAGGCGATCGCCGCGCACCAGCGGGTTGCGGAGGCAAGCTGGCGCGAGGCGATAAAGGGTCCCTCGGGTGCAGCGCGGCTGCGTCAGTTGCTCAACGTTGCGTCGCCGGTTTCCTGAACCAGATCGGAACCTCGTAATGGGGCGGTGGTGATCATCAGGCGGCGCGATGCTGGCGCGCCAGGCGCTTCGCCGTCCCGCTGAAACGTGCGGCGGTCGTCTGATCCAGGCAGAACGCCAGATGCAGCGAGCCGGTCTCGGCAGCCTTTATTACGAACGGCAGCGGGAACTCAACGCCGTCGATGTACGCGCTGCCCCGGGCGCCTGCTTGCAGCGTCTCGCCGGTGACGCCGCTCACTTGAGCGCCCGTGTCCGACAGGTCGACGACCCGGCCGCCATGCGTCTGGTCACCGACCGTAAGTCGGCAGGACAGATCTACCTCAAAGCGCTCACTCAGGCGCCGATCGACCTCGGTGGTCGCGGTCCGCACGACACGGATCACCGAGTGGCGGAGATCTTCGGTGGCGTCGTTCAGACCTCTGACGTTGTCGCGGACCTCGGCCGCGCGATGACCGGTCTCGCCGGCCTCTGCCGAAACCTCGGTTGTCCGCATCGTCACCTGCTGGGCCGCGGCGGCGGTCTCGGCCATGTTGCGCGCAATCGCCGCGGTTGCCGCACCTTGGTGATCCACAGCCTCGGCAATCGAGTCGGCGATTGCGTTTACCTCGGTGATGGTCTGCTCGATGCGAAGGACCGCGGCGATCGAGACATCGGTGGCGGTGCGCACCTGACCGATGTGACGCGCGATTTCCTGAGTTGAACGCGCTGTCTGGGTAGCGAGGGCCTTGACCTCGGAGGCAACGACCGCGAAGCCTTTGCCAGCGTCGCCTGCACGCGCCGCTTCAATTGTGGCGTTCAGCGCCAGCAAATTGGTTCTGGCCGCGATCTGGCCGATCATGTCGGCGACCGATCCGATACTGCCGATTTTCTCGTTCAGCGTCTCCATGGTCGAGCGGGTTTCACTGCCCGCGGAGACAGCGCGACCCACAACCACGCTGGAGCGCCTCACCTGGCCGCCGATCTCGCGGATCGAGGCGCTAAGTTCCTCGGCCGCGCTTGCCACCGCTTCGGCGTTTGCCAGGGCCTGACCGGCCGCCGCCGCGGCGTTATCGGCCGAAGCGCCAGTGCGGGACGCTGTAGCGGCCATCTCGTCGGCCGTGGCAGTCATCGCCATCGTGCGCTGACGGATCTGTGCCAGTGCCGAGCCGGTCTCGGCCTCAATGGTATCGGCCATGTTTGCCAGCGAGGCGATTTTCTCGGCCGCGGCGTTCTGACGTTCCGTAACCTGCTCGGCAGCTAGACGATGCTCTTCGACCATGTGATCCCGGAACACCAGCACGGCACCGGCCATCGACCCAATCTCGTCGCGGCGGCCCTGTCCGGGCACCGTCACCGCGAAGTCGCCGCCGGCAAGCCGCCGCATTGATACGGTCATCAGGGTCAGCGGACGAGCTATCCCCTGGAAGAACAGAGCACCGATGCCGATCGCGACAAAGGTGCCAAGAGCGCCCAGAAGGGCGGTAACAAGCACGAGTCTGTCGCCCTCGGCCTGAATGCTGGCGACGGTTTGATGTAGGCGGCCGGCGGTCTCGTTCACCGCCTGATCGGACAGCGACAACAACTGATCGACTATCTCCTGCAGCTTGTCCGACTCCTCGTCGAACTGCGGCATCATCTTGTTGCCGGCGGCGGGCCCTCGATCGACATAGGCTTGCGCCATGCGCTGACCATGCTCGTAGTAGGGTGCGAATGCCGCTTTGAGCCGACCCAGGCGTTCGACCACATCCATGCGATGCATCGCGTCGGCGGCGGCGGCGGCGGCGGCCGCGGCGACGTCCATCCGCAGCTTGTCGGCAAATCGCTGGGCGTCCTTGAATCCGTCATCGAGCCCGTCCTGCGCGCGAGTCGCCGAAACATCCGAGAGGAACTGCTGCACCTGGACGACATCGATTTCAATGTCCTTCGCGGCGCGCAGCAAGGCCATGGATGGGCCGGTGACGGTTTCCGCCGCGCTCGCCACATCATTCAAGCCGGCTCGCTCGTGGCGCACGGTGAAAAACGTCACGCCCGACCCAGCAAGAATGAATGCCAGTATGAGGGCGATGCCCAACGTGACTTTCATCCGAATGGTCATGCGGGATGGCGTCCAGAACGAGGTCTAGCCAGTTCGAACCCGGATGCTAGCGGAAATTGGTGAACAAAGCGTAAATCGCACACTCACCGGCCAATCGGCGCAGGTCACCCCGCCCGACCGTCCCTAGACAGTCTGATCTGGCCCCGCCATGGTGGCCAACACCTCGAATATACCGGGGAACGCCCATGGACGTGGCAGACTGGCTGCGAGCGCTGGGTCTGGAACGCTACGAGGCGTCGTTCCGCGATAATGACGTCGATTCCGCACTATTGCCCAATCTGACCGCCGACGACCTCAAGGAACTCGGTGTCGCCTCTCTTGGCCATCGTCGCCGGCTACTGGAGGCGGTTGCAGCGTTGCGCGTCGGGGGCGCGGCCGCGGATGATGCCGTTCGATTGGCCACCGGCACCGCCGAACGTCGCCCGCTTAGCGTAATGTTCTGCGATCTTATCGGCTCGACCGCGCTGTCGTCGCGGCTCGATCCCGAGGACCTGGGCGAAGTCATCCGCACCTATCAGGAGCGCGTTGCTAAGACGCTCCGCCGGTTCGACGGCTTCATCACGCGTTACGTGGGCGACGGCGTGCTGATCTACTTCGGCTGGCCGGAGGCTCGGGAGACTGATGCGGAACGCGCCGTGCGAGCGGGGCTGGCCGTTGCGGCCGCCGTGGGTGGGGCACGGCTGGGTGGCGAGACCGTGCATGTGCGGATTGGCATCGCGACGGGTCTGGTGGTCATCGGCGAGGCGATCGGGGCGGGTGAGGCTCGGCAGCAAACAGCGATCGGGGAGACGCCGAACCTGGCGGCACGGCTGCAGGGTCTTGCCGGGCCGGACCAGGTGGTGATCGACGCGGCGACGCGGCGGCAAATCGGTGGTCTTTTCGAATGCCGGGACCTCGGCGCGGTTGAACTTAAGGGTCTGCCGGCGGCGGTGTCGGCATGGCAAGTACTGTCCGAGAACCGCACGCTCGGCCAGTTCGAGGCGCTGCGTTCGGGCACAACGCCGCTGGTTGGCCGGGACGAAGAGCTGGAGCTCCTGCTCCGCCGTTGGGCGCAGGCGAAATCCGGTAGCGGACGGGTGGTGCTGATTTCGGCCGAGCCCGGTGTCGGTAAGTCCCGTCTTGCCGAGGCTTTGGCGGAACGGATAGCCGGCGAACCGCATGTTCGGCTGCGCTATTTCTGCTCGCCGCACCATCAGGACAGCGCATTCTATCCGGTGATCGCTCAGATGGAGCGGGCGGCGGGATTTCAGGCTGGGGACCCGCCGGGGGGCAAGGCTGCCAAGTTACAAGCGGTGCTCGCGGCGACGGCGCCGTCGCTGGAAGACGTCGCATTGATGACGGAATTGCACGCATTGCCGTCGGCCGATCTCGGATCGTCGCCCGAGGTCACGCCGCAGCGCAAGAGAGACCAGACATTCGAGGCGCTACTGCGACAGGTCGAAGATCTCAGTCGCCAGCAGCCGGTGCTGATGGTTTTCGACGATCTTCACTGGATAGACCCAAGTTCGCGTGAGCTGCTCGACCGCGCGATCGAGCGGATTGCGGACTGGCCGGTGCTGTTGCTGGCGTTGTTTCGTCCCGAGTTTCAGCCTCCGTGGACCGGGCAGCCGCATGTGACGATGCTGACGCTGGCACGGCTCGACCGCCGCGACACTGCGGCGATGGTTGCGAACGTTGCCGGGAATGCGACACTCCTACCCGAGATCATGGAGGAGATCGCCGAGCGCACCGACGGCGTGCCGTTGTTCGTCGAGGAGCTGACTAAGGCGGTGCTGGAATCCGGCACCCATGCGCCGTCGGCGCCACATCCGGGGCTGTCGGTGCCTGCGACTTTGCATGCCTCACTGATGGCACGGCTGGATCGGTTGGGATCGGCCGCCAAGGACGTTGCGCAAACCGGCGCGGCGATCGGCCGCGAGTTCGGGCACGAGCTATTGGCATCCGTCGCCGATCTGCCGGAAGCGCAACTGCGAGAGGCGCTGGATCGGCTGACTGACGCCGGCCTGTTGTTCGCTCGCGGCACGCCGCCTGAATCGACATACGTCTTCAAGCACGCGCTGGTGCAGGATGTCGCGTATGGCACATCGCTGCGAGGTCGGCGGCAGAGTCTGCACAACCGTATCGCCAGCACTATCGAGGACTATTTTCCGGAGATCGTGCTGGGGCAACCAGCGCTGCTGGCGCAGCACTGCATGGCGGCCGGGCTCGCGGATAAGGCGGTCGGTTACTGGCTGCGGGCCGGTCATCAGGCGATCGCGCGGTCGGCGATGATGGAGGCGGTGGCCCAGTTGGGGAAGGGATTGGACGTGCTGGCCAGTCTGCCGGACAGTCCGCGGCGCCAGCAACTCGAATTGGATCTGCAGGGCTCACTGGCATGGGCGCTGAGTGCCACGAAAGGCTTTGCCGCAGCGGATTTCGCCGACACGCTCGCCCGAGCGCGAACGCTTGCCGAGCGCCTTGACCGGCCCGACTATCTGGTCCCTTTCATCACACTACAAGCTACCCATCACATGCTGCGATCCGAGCACAGGGAGGCGCTCGCGCTGAGCGAGCATCTCAGGAACATCGGTGAGGCACAGAGCGATGCCGCGACGCAATCGGCTGCTCACTACACCCAGGGTTTCAGCCGCTTCTATCTTGGAGACTTTGTTCCCGCCCGTGTCCTGCTGCAGCAATGTATCGCTTATGCTGACCCAGAGCGTCGCAGTCTTCCGGGACCCGCCAATGAACATTGCGTGGCGATTGCTTTGCTTGCGCAGACCCTGGCGATTACGGGGTACTTGGATCAGGCGCGGTCACGAATGGACGAAGCGTTGTCCGCGGCCCGTCAGCTCGGACAAGTTGTTAAGCTGGTTGACGTCCTCCTGTTCGCGGCTGAGTTCGCCAGGATCTTTCGGTCGCCTATGGTGCATCTGGACGAAGCCCTGGCTCTATCGACCGAGCACGGCCTGCAATCTCACGCTTGCCGGGTACGGATGGGGCGCGGACGGTCATTCGTCGCGCAGGGACAAGCACAGGAAGGCCTTGACGTATTGATACCCGGGCTCGCGGAGGTCCGCTCCAGCGGCGGTGTTATAGGTACGCCGTTGATGCTTATGTGGATCGCCCAGGCCTATGGCATGCTTGGGCAGCCGGCTGAAGCTTTTGACTGCCTCGCCGAGGCTGGGCAGCTTATCGAGGCGACTGAGGAGCGGGTCTTTGAATTTCTCTTGCACCGGGCGCGAGGCGATCTGCTGAACGCTGCCGGCGATCGACTGGCGGCCGAGCGGAATTATCGTCAGGCCATCGCCGTCGCAGAGCGGCAGAGCGCGAAGCTGTGGCAGTTGGTCGCGTCAACCAGCCTGGCCCGGCTTTGGCACGACCAGGACAGGCGTGTAGAAGCCCGTGAGCTGCTGCGTCCGATCTACCATTGGTTCACCGAAGGTTTCGACGCACCGGACCTGAAGGACACAAAGACGCTGCTGGACGAGTTGGAGTAAAGGTGGCGGCTCGCCAGCACCGCAAATGCCTTGCTCAGTCAGGCCAGGCCGGCTGACACCACGGGCTTACGGAACAGCATCAGCGGCACCAGGAAGAAGACCAGAGCAGTCGCGGCGGCGGAAACGATGATCAGCGGCGCCAGTTGCTGGTTGAAGACGTGCTGATACAGCACCGACCCCAACGTGTCCGACAACGGGCTGGTCAGGTTGATGATCGACATCATGCCGGCAAAGGCGAAGCCCTCGGCACCCTCCGGGCAAGAGTCGGCCGCCAGTGATAGCGTGGCAATGGTGGCGATCATGCCGGCGACACCGCTGACGAGCCAGATAACGACCGCGGACGCCGGGCCGGCCAGCGCCAGATAGGACAAGGTGGTGACCACCCCGCCTAGGATGCTGACGCGCAGCAGCGTCGATTTGCCGATCCGGTGCAGCTTCCACCGATACAACAGCCCTCCCAGGATCCAGCCAGCGGCGCTGATCGAGGCCAGCACGCCGATGAAACCCTGCGAGAAGTTCAACCGGTCGCTCATCTGGAAATACAGCGGCGTGCCGAAGCCGGGACTGAAGTAATACAGGAACAGAAATCCGGCGACGAGCCACAGGTTACGCGTGCGAAACGCTGACAGTAGTGCCGCCAGGCGTTGGCGTAACGCGGCGATATCAAGCCGGGCGCGCGGTTCCTCGATGAGCCAGATGCTGGCGATGACGGATACCGGCGCGGCGGCGGCGATCCAGGCCGCGGCGTGCAGCGCTCCGACCGGCGACATGATCTCGATCAGGTAGCCGGCCAGCAGCACGGCGGCCATCTGCGCGATATTGTACCACAGCCATTGCTGATTGATGAAGCTGGCACTGGCATCGTGTCGCTGGCCGGTCTCGACCAGCAATGCGCCGCACAAAGTGCTGGAGATCGCCATGGCGAAGGCGGTGACCGTCAGCGCCGGAACCAGTGCCGCGGGCGTGCTGATCAGGGCGACCCAGGCGAACGCCAGCACCGCAGCGGCATTGGCGGCGATCAGGTAATACCGCCGCCGGTAGCCGAACAACGGCACGAAGTCCGAGAATGCGCCATACAGCGGCTTGATGATCCACGGCAGGTCCAGCACCGCCAGGGACACGCTGATCTTGACCGCGTCCCAGCCCTGGGTCTGCTTCAGGAAGTACGCCAGCGGCTGCCAGATCACGCCCGATTTCGCCTGGCCGATCCCCTCCACCACATAGACGATGGCAAAGAACCACATGACCCGGCTGACGATCCGGCTGGCGTGTTCCCGCTCCAATTCGGCCATCTCCGGCGCATCGCTGGCCGTAGATCGCGAGTCTGGCGAAGCCGGATCGAATTGCATGACGCATTGTGGTGACTGCGCCGGTTGCCCTCAAGCCGCGTCGCGGGCAACCATGGGTTAAATCTTCGAGGGATTTAGCGCATGGGCTGGCGCATAGGCATCGATATTGGCGGCACCTTCACCGATGTGGCTCTGGTGGAGGAGGCGACCGGCCGCACCGGCATTGCCAAGGTTCTGACCACCCCGCCCGACTTTGCCCGTGGCGTGATCGAGGGCCTTCGCAAGGGCCTGGCCGATAATGCGGTTGATCCAGCCGATGTGACGCTGCTGTCCCACGCCACCACGGTGGTGACCAATGCGCTGCTGGAAAAGAAAGGCGCCAAAGCCGGCTTCGTCGCGACGCGGGGGTTCCGTGACCTGCTGGAGCTGCGGCGATCCTCCCGGGCCGATCTGTATGACCTGTTCCAGGACGCGCCCAGTGTGCTGATCCCGCGCAGGCACCGGTTCGAGATCACCGAGCGGATCGACGCCCAGGGCGACGCGGTGACGCCATTGGCGGAAGACGAGATTCCGGCGTTGATCGAGGCGATCCGGGTGGCCGGCCTGGAGACCGTGGCGGTGTCGTTTCTGTTCTCGTTCCTGAATGACAGCCATGAACGCAAGGTCGGCGCGGCACTGCGGACGGCGCTGCCAGACGTCGGCGTATTCCTGTCGTGTGAGGTGCTGCCGGAAATCCGTGAGTTCGAGCGGGCCAGTACCACCGCGGTCTGTGCCTATGTCGCCCCGCTGCTCGCGGGCTATCTGAAGCACCTGTCCAACGCGACGGCGGCCCTTGGATTGCCGTCGTTGTACGTGATGGGATCGTCAGGCGGCGTGCTCGACATCGCCGAAGCACTTCGCATGCCGGCGATGGTGGTGGAATCCGGCCCCGCGGCAGGCGTGATCGCGGCGGCTCTGGCGGGGCGGCAGCTCGGCCGACCCAACCTGATTTCCTTCGACATGGGTGGCACCACCGCCAAGGCCAGCGTGATCGTCGGACATGAGGTGGCTGTGACGGCGGAATACGAGGTCGGCGGTGCCGCCAACAGCCGGCGCTGGATGCAGGGGACCGGCCATCCCATCCGCGTGCCGGTGATTGACCTGGCGGAGGTCAGCGCCGGGGGCGGCTCGGTCGCCTGGGTCGATCCAGGGGGGTCGCTGAAGGTGGGTCCACACAGCGCCGGCGCCGATCCTGGACCGGCGGCATACGGCGCCGGCGGCACCCGGCCAACAGTCACTGACGCCGACGTGGTGCTCGGCTGGCTGGACCGCGAGGCGCTGCTGGGCGGCGGCCTGAAGATCGACCTGGCCGCGGCCGAGCAGGCGATCGCAACCGGGGTCGCGGAGAGGTTCGGGCTCAGCGTGCGCGATGCCGCCGCGCGGATCATTGAGGTGGTCAACAACAACATGGCGCAGGCGCTGCGCATCGTATCGGTCGAGCGCGGCAACGATCCCCGCGAGTTCAGCCTGATCGCGTTCGGTGGCGCGGGGCCGGTGCATGCCGTGGCGCTGGCCGAGGAACTGCAAATACCGGAGGTGATCATCCCGCCTGCGCCGGGCGCGTTCTCGGCTCTCGGGCTGGTCGCGACGGACCTGAAGCGGGACTACAGCCAGACGCTGTATGCCGACCTGGGGAGCGTCGATCCGGCGCGGGTTGCCGCGGCGTTTGGCGCAATGGAGCGAGCCGGTGCCGCCATGCTGAACGGCGCCGGGGTGCCGGCCGAGCGACAGGCTTTGCTTCGCTTTGCCGACGTTCGCTACCGGCGGCAGGCGTATGAACTGACGTTGCAGATGGACGAGGGGCCGGTGGACGACGGTCCGGTGACGCGGGAAAGCCTGGATCGGCTGGCGGCCTCGTTCCATGACAAACACGAGCAGACCTATGGTCACGCCAACCGGGGCGAGACCGTGCAGTTGGTCAACCTGCGGCTGACCGCGCTTGGCAAGCTCGCCGATCTGAAGCTTTCCCAGCCATCCGATGCGGCCAGCGCGAGGCTGCGGACGCGGGATGTCTGGTTCGCCGCGACCGGCTTCGCTCCGGCGGCGGTTCACTGGCGGAATGGGTTGACCGCCGGGACGACCATCACGGGACCGGCCATCATCGAGGCGTTCAACTCCACAACGGTCGTGCCGCCCGGTTGGATCGGCCGAGTAGACGACCTAGGATATATCCTGCTGACCCGGCGCTGATCCGGTTACTCTTTCTTCATGCCTGCCTGTCAAAACCAGAACGCCGGCCGGGAATGGGCCCGGCCGGCGCATCTGACATGAGGACACGATGATGCAACATCGAAGCCGCCTGCCGGGGATTCTGGTGATCTTGACGAGTAAATCAAGGTCATTCGCAAGCCGAAGTGGGCGGTGGATCGGTTCGTGAATGCATCCCATCCGCGGGCCGATCCTTGCCTGTCAGGCAGCTTGCCGCGGTGCAGGTGCGGTGCAGGCTGGTCGATTGGCTTACCATCGGTCAGATGGTGTCGTTCGTTCCCGCCGCCGCGACGCGGGGCCTGTCGTGAAAACCGGTTCGAGGCCCATGCTGGCTGCCGAGGAATGCGCGCAAATTGATAAACAAGCCGTCCACGACTTGGGCTGGTTAGTTCGTCTGCACGAGGAAGGCGGAAGCCGCATGCCCTGCCATCACGCGCTTGCCGAGGTATTGCACGTCGGTATCGAAGCGGCCGGCATTGCCGAAGGACGGAAAGCGCTGGCTGTCCAGACCAGCCCCGGCCACAACAGCACCGTTCTCAGTATCAGCCGATCAATCCGCGGTCGGGATGTGGTTCGGGGGCGTGCAACGGCCATAGCGGCTTTCAAGGTGATCCAAGCAATTCGTCCGAGCCGTGCGGCAAGACCACTCCGGCCCCGGCCTATTCACCGAAACCCAAGAAGAGCTGGCCGATTATCGACATGGCCTGTTCTGGCCGCCCATATTGCATCTCCTGCTGTGCGACAGCCAGCCAGATCTCCAACTCGACGGGACAATCTAGTAAGTAGTGGTTCAGCGGGATTTTCTCGTCCGGATTGATTGTCACAAGATGATGCGTTGTTTGCGTATCGATAACCACTGGCGATTTGACCTCCTCAGAAACTAGCACCCGAAGCAGGTAGGGTCTCAAGGTTTTTGGTCGAGGCAACCCTTGGACTTTAGCGAGAAGACAACTTGCGCGCCAGATTCGGAAACTACTCATATCGTGTAAGTTATGAATTGGCAACGGGCCGCTTGTTGATTACGACAGCGCAGCACAGCGTAATACACAATAACTTTTGCGAGAGAGAAGCAGCTCTCTGACAATCCCACGCACCGCAACTTATAATCGTATTACAGACCTTGAATACCCGCGATTAGTGTAGCATGTGCCCAAGAGACCGGAGGTTAACAGAATGCTGACCGAGGCTCTGCCGATGATCGCCAAGATGGACTACAGCCAGTGGCGAGGCATGATACCCGAGTTACCCGCCACTTACTCTGAATGGCTCCTACAGCACGCTTACGCCCTTGCGGGGCGGCCGGATGCGGCGGAGATAGCGATCACGCCAGCGGAATTTCACCGCTACTGGCAGCGTCACGGGTCGGACGGTAACACGGCTCCGGATGTTGCGCTTCTCACACGCTGCATTGCCCACATGGCATTCCTGAGAGCCTTGCCGCCGAGTGAGCCGCACTACTCGATCGACGACTGGCTGCTGCCGCACCCACCCCAAGCGCATTAAATCGGGGTCGGTATCGCGGGGCGGCACTTCGACCAAGTGGGCTGAGCCACGCCTCCGGACCACCGCTGCCCCGGCTAGGGAATGCTCAGACTGGCTAGCGCGGCGATTTGCCGACGGATACCTGTACGAACGCACGGCAATGACCCCACGGCGCATCCGGTGTGGTCGGGCGTGCCGTCGTAATTTTGTTGCTTAACAAACATCGCACACCTCTGGCGGCTTGAAGATGCAGGCAGAGGCGGGGCTCGGTTGCCTACTGCGACAGAAGGTAGGTCCCAGGAAGTCTCTTCGCCCTATCCAGCAGATCGTGACTATGGGCGATAGCCTCCCACGAGCGGGCAATCAGGCTCGCGTCCAACACTATGTCCCGAACGCCGGGCGCGAGGGAAGAATCGGCCGTCATGGAAAGCCGCCGATGGCTGCACTCAACGTCGGATGAATGCGGGGTCCGTTCCATATCGGTGAATATAGACGTTTCCGCCGAAGTTTGCACCCGAACACCTAAAACTGGGGCGGGGCCGCACTTATCCTCGCCATCCTGCCTGGACGCTCGGCCGCATCAGCGCAGGAACTGACCGGAAAAGAGCGTGGCCGGATTCCCGGCGGCTTCACAGGAAAGATTCGGGGCGCGTCCGGGACGGAGCGATGTTCGAGGAGGATCAGTTCCGAGCCCTCACGCCCCCCTGATCCGCAATCGGAAATATGCCATACCCACCAGCCCGCAACGCAACCATCACATCACTCGCCAGATCAGCGGCGAGATCCGCGTCCCGGAGGCGCAACACCAGCACGTCCACAAGAATATCAGCCGCACGACGTTGAGTGACCATGAGACAGCCCCTACGCCATCCCGTCGGCTCGGTAGATCGCCATGCCCTCTACCTTCAACGCGGACAGAATGTCAGCAGCAAGCTCCGCCGATAAATCGCTGCTAATCCGGACCGACAACGCACCCAATATCACCGCCAACGGCTTCCGACTCTCATCCAACAACACCGAACCTTGACTCTCAACATGCTCCCGAAACATAGCTCTTCCCCGTTTGATTCCAGTCCGGCAACAGTCCGCCCGACATCAAATATAGTCAAGCTGCGGAATATACTCATACGTCAGGCCGTATTTGTGCCCAACGATACTTCAGAATTTGCAGCACTACTTTGGGCGAGCATTTACGCAGCATGTGGATATGCACAGAGTCGGCGATAGGTAACGTCCTTCTCCAAGGAGCAAGCGGGCGAACCCGTTTTCAAGACGAACCGGCGGCGGCAAAGCGCTGACCCGGTTACTTTTCTTCGTGCCTGCCTGTCAAAACCAGAACGCCGGCCGGGAATGGACCCGGCCGGCGCATCTGACAGAAGGACGCGATTGCAGCAACATCGAAGCCGCCTGCGGGGATTCTGTTGATCTTGACGATTAAAATCAAGGTCATTCGCAAGCCGAAGTGGCGGTGGATCGGCTCGTGAATACATCCCATCCGCGGGCCGATCCTTGCCTCAGGCCGTCACTTGAGCCAGAAAGCGATCACTCCCCGCATTCCAGAAACTGTCTCTTGGTTCACCGCTCCTTGCTCAGCAGCTCGTCCAGCGTCACTGGGCAGGTCGCTTGCACTGGCAACGGCGGCTGGCCATCGATCGTCTCGGGCAGGGCCGCGAGCGCATCGACGTACAGGCCCGCCACATCGATCCTCTGCCGCATTGATGGCACGAAGCGTCGCCGCGCCTGCCGACGGAAATCGATCGCATCGGCTCGCCAGCTTGGCGCATCGACGGAGAGTGGCCACGCTTCGGCCTTGAGCATATGCCGCAACGCCTGAACCAGCAGCAACTCGACGCTGTGCAACTGGCTCCGCCCCAAATCCTCGATCTCCTCGGCAATGTTCGGCCAATCCAGGTCATGGTCGTTGGACAGCTCGCCGGCCACCCGCCGGCGCAGCAATTCGGCCTGGCGCTCCGACCAGAGCAGGATGTCGGTGTCGTAGAGATCGCTCACGCTTCGGCCTTCCAGACCTTGGATCGGTCAGTTGGTTGTTTGGCTTTTACAAACCATACACCACGCCACCACTTAACCAGAAGGCCATTGCGAAACCCAAGCTCAATTAGGCCCAGTTTGCTGCCACCATTCACCCGGTGGCGACGGCGCCGTACCGGCTGACTGCGATACCCGATTGGCGAAACCCCACCGGCCAGATATCCTGCGCGCCATGGAGGACCATGATGGACGCGCTTGACCTGATGCTCGACCGCGAATCGGCGCTGAAGCTGGAGCCGCCGGGCCCCTCCGCCGAGGAGCTGGAGCGGATCTTCGCCAGCGCCGTGCGGGCACCGGACCATGGACGGCTGCGGCCCTGGCATTTCGTCGTCATCGGGCCGGAGCAGCGCGGGCGCTTCGGCGAGGTGATGGCGGACTCGCTCCGGCGCCGCGATCCGGCGGCCTCGGAGGCTGAATTACGGCGCGAAGGAGAGAAGGCGTTTCGCGCACCCACCATCGTCGTGGTCGCTGCCAAACTGAAGAAAGGCCACAAAATACCCGAGATCGAGCAGATCGCCTCCGCCGCCGCCGCCGCACAGACGATCATGCTGGCCGCCCCGGCACTCGGCTACGGCGCGATGTGGAAAACCGGCGGAACGGCGTATGATCCGACGGTCAAAGCCGAGTTCGGCCTTGTCGAGGACGACGAGATCATCGGTTTTCTTTACCTGGGCAAGCGCGTCGGCGGGTCGTCTCCGATCCCGCGGCCGGAGGCAAAGGACTTCGTCACCACCTGGGCCGGATAATCACCGCCGCCGCGCTTACTCGCCCCCAAGCGGCTTCATGTTGCGTTCCGCGGCTCGGCGCAGCAGCGCGGCGGAACGGTACACTCCGTGCACCATCTTGGAGTACGGCAGCATCAGGAACAGCGCGAGAATGCACCCGAGGTGCAGCGCCATCGCCAGCCCCATGGCGCCAGTGGCACGCACCGCGAGCAGCACCAGCCCGGTCAGCGCGGTCAGCGCCAGCAACAGCAGCAATGCGACGTCTCCGCCAAGCAGACGGCGCACCGCCGGCCCCGGGTCATCGACGAACTTCATCGCGAACAGTCCGGTCGTTCCGATCAACAGCAGCACGCCACCCGCGGTGCCGAGCAGGACCGGGGCGCTGACGAAGGGATAGGGTGCCGGCCAGCCGAGGAATGTGTGGTAGATGAAACCAACCGTCGTTGCGGTGAAGCACAGAACAAAGCCATAAAACATCGCGTGATGCAGGTGACGCCGGCGCATCGAAAAGCGCTCGGAGTTGTCGTTGCAGCCGTTGCCGCCGCCGCCCAGGTTTTTCAGCGTCAGCACGTCCCATAGCGCGATCGCCAGCGCGGTGGGTCCGATCTTTCCGATGGGACCGGCGTCGCGCCAGAAGTTCCGCGCGCCCATCCACAGTGCG
Organism: uncultured Alphaproteobacteria bacterium; assembly: GCA_963758415.1. Classification (GTDB taxonomy): domain Bacteria; phylum Pseudomonadota; class Alphaproteobacteria; order Acetobacterales; family Acetobacteraceae; genus Rhodopila. The sequence goes on from CAVWVL010000008.1 coordinate 380,546, forward strand.
ACCAGCGAAAAGCCGAACGTCGCGATGGCAACCACCTGCATCGCCCAGAGCGGAATGACCTGATAGAACGCGCCCGCGAACATTGGGTGGGCGCCAAAGAAATCCCCTGGAGCGTTCAACAACATGCTGAGAATGAGCACGATGGTGATGGTTAGCGCGGCGACCAGCGACACCAACGTGCCGTTACGGTTGAAGGCGGTTGCGAGCGGTCTGGGCCAAGCGTATTCGGCGTAGCTCTCGGCGCGCACTTCGGCCAGTGTTCGAGGCACGTTGATGCCCCATTCATGCGGTGGCGCGTATTGGCAGGCGTAGTAACAACCGCGGCAGTTGTGGCACAGGTTCGCCAGATAGCTCAGGTCGCCAGCGGAAAACTCCCGGCGCAGTTCCACCGCCGGGAACACGGCGCAAAAGCCCTCACAGTAGCGGCAGGCGTTACAGACCTCCATTTCCCTTCGCGCGTTGATGACAGCATCAGTTTCTTGCACGATGTGCGGCCTCCTGCCCCGCGATGCGGCCGAACACCGTGCCGATGGTCATACCGAACCCGGCCAGGTAGCCGCGGCCCAGAATGTTGCCCGCCATGATCTCGCCCGAGGCAAACAGGTTGCCGGCGGGCTGACCGCTTTCCATCAACACCTGTGCGTGCTCGTTCACGCGGACCCCGAGATAGGTGAACGTGATCCCCGGCCGCAGCGGGTAGCCGTAGAAGGGAGGTTTGTCCACCGGTCGAGCCCAGTTGGTCTTGTTCGGAGTAAGGCCCTCGGTCGCGTTGCCGTCCAGCTTCAGATTGTCAAACACCTGCCCCGGTTTGACCGCCGCGTTGAAGCTGTCGATCGTTCGCCTGACGCGGCCGGGATCAAGCTTCATTTGGACGGCGAGTTCCTCGAGCGTATCCGCCTTGATCGCCGGATAAACCGACGGCATAAACAGCGGAAACGCGCGCGCGTCACAGATCGAATAGGCGATCTGTCCGGGCTGCTGGGCGATCAAACGGCCCCAGATGGCATAGCGCTTGGGCCAGACATCCTCACCCTCATCATAGAAACGATCGCCGTCGCGGTTGACCACCACGCTGTAGGGCACGCTGTCCAGACGGGTTGTAATGCCGCCGTCGAACTTCGGAGCGCGAGCGTCCAGCGCCACGGCATGGCATTGCGTCGGATCACCAACCGGCGCCACGCCCTGGTCGAGCAGATTTTTCAGCACCCGTCCGCGATTATAGGGCGTGCCGCGGATGACAAAATTGTCCACCGCGTCGCCCCAGTACTGCCGCATCCACTCCAGGTTGGCCTGGAAGCCCCCAGCGGACGCAACCACGCAGCGCGCGTGCACCGTCTCCGGGAAGCCGCGATAGGTGATGTCGGCAGAGCGCACCGCGCCGTCGGCCATGTTGAGCGAAATCACCTCGGTGTCGTAAAGAATCTCGACGCCCAGCCGTTCGGCGGTCAGATAGTAGGCGTTCACCAGCGCCTTGCCGCCGCCGAGGAAGAACGCATTGGTGCGCCCCAGATTGAGTGTGCCGGTCAGCGATGGCTGGAACCGCACGCCGGCCTGCTTCATCCAGCCGAACAGGCCGGCCGACGCACGGATCGTCATACGCGCCAGTGGCTCGTCTGTATTGCCACCAGTCACCCGCAGCAGATCGTCCCAGTATTCGTCTTCCCGGTAGGCCTCGGTCAGCACCTCGTTCGGCGCCTCATGCATGGCGCGCAGATTGCGGGTGTGCCGGCTGTTGCCGCCGCGGAACGCCTTCGGGGCGCTTTCCAGCAACAGGACACTCGCCCCGGCCTGACGCGCCGTGATCGCGGCACACAGCGCCGCATTGCCACCGCCGGCGACCAGCACGTCGTAGGTCTTTTTCCGATCCGGCATCAGCTTTCCTTGGCGCCCGCTGCCTTCCTACGAACGGTTGCCGCATCAGGCAAGGCGTGCGCGAATGCCCTCCCATTGTCGCGATAGTTCAGGGAGAGGCAGTGATGGCCGAGACATCCGACGGAGTCACGTGGCACGGGATCGTGCAGGACGTGTTGAAGCGCCACCATGTCAGCCTGGTGACCTACGTGCCCGACAACGTGCTGCGTCCGCTGATCGACGGCGTGCATGCCGATCTGTTCTTCACCGCCTTCGCCTGCACGCGCGAGGAGGAGGCGTTGGGCATCAACGCCGGTGCCTGGATGGGCGGCACTCGCGGCATCCTGCTGATGCAGACCAGCGGGTTCGCGACCTTGCCGAACGTCATCGCCTCGCTGGCGGTGCCGTTTCAGATCCCGGTCCTGATGCTGGTGAGCGAGCGCGGCACTCTCGGTGAGTTCAACATCGGTCAGTCACTGGTGGCACGGACCATGCGCCCGGTGCTGGATTGCCTGGCCATCGAGCATCACACGATGACCCGGCTCGACGAGGCCGAGTTCATCCTGGACCGCGGCATCACCCAGGCGGTGGCAACGCTGGCGCCGGTCTGTTTCATTTTGTCGCCGCTGCTGACCGGCGGCAAGGTTTTCGCGAAATAGGGGTTAGATCATGACAATTTCCGCGAACCATCCGACCAGCCGTCAGCAGGCCAAGGTGATGAACCGTTACGACATCACGAAGCGGCTGGTGGGCCTGCTGCACCAGGACGAGGCGGTGATCGGCGGCATCGGCTACACCAATTTCGATCTTTGGGCAGCCTCGGAAACGCCGCACGGCCGGCGCCAGCAGAATTTCTACATGCTGGGCAGCATGGGGCTGGCAGTGCCGATCGCGCTGGGCGTGGCGCTGGCACAGCCCCACCGGAAGGTGTTTGCCCTGGAGGGCGACGGATCCATCCTCATGCAGCTCGGCTCCCTGTCGACGGTCGCGGCTCGGCGGCAGCGCAATCTGTGCATCGTGATCATGGACAACGGCGCCTATCAGATCACCGGCGGGCAGAAAACCATGACGGATCAGGGCGCGGACATCGTCGGGATTGCCCGCGCATCCGGGCTGCGCCAAAGCGTCTGGGCGGCGGACGAGGATGCGTTTGTGGAGCTGGTTGGGCTGGCATTGCGGGAAGACGGCCCGTGGCTGATCGGCTGCCGGATCGACAATCAACGGCCGATGGACACCACCGAGCGCGATCCGTCTCGGATACGCGATAATTTCATGCGAGGGCTGGGGGTGAAGCGATGAAGTCTTGCCTCCGGCCGGCTCGCGCCGCCCCGAAAACCACGGTTGACTGTTTGATAAGTCAGACTTTATGGTAGCACGATCGAGATAGGTTTACATAAGGAACGATGACATGAGCGGGATGCTTGGCCAGCTTTTGGGTGGACTTTTAGGCGGCGGACAACCCGGGCAGCCGGGCCAGCCGGCGCAGCAGAGCCCCCTCATGGGCATCCTGCAACAGGTGCTCGCCAGCGGCGGCCAGGGCGGTGCCGGCGGCGTATCCGCGGTGGTGTCGCGGTTTGAGGCGGCTGGTCTCGGACAACAAGCTCAGTCCTGGGTCGGCACCGGCGCGAACCAACCGGTTACGCCCGATCAGGTGGGCCAGGCGTTCACGCCCGAGCAAATCAGTGGGTGGGCCTCACAGGCTGGAACGACACCTGAAGCGATGCGCCAGGTGCTGGCCGAGGCGCTGCCGCACACCGTCGATCATCTGACGCCCGGCGGTCAGCCCCCTGCTCAGACGGCCGATATCTCCGGCATGCTGCAAGGGTTGCTCGCCCAGCTCAGCAGCACCCGCCGCGCTTGAGCCCAGACCGGCCGTCCTTTATGAAAGCGGGTTGACCGCCGGACGTGGATTTGCAGTCCGGTCGTCGGACTTGCGTCAGCTTGGTCGATGATCCGGCGCGTGGAAACGAAGCTGGAGCGCGATCAAACGGTGGTCAGACGCCGGCTGAAATAGAGGAAGATGAGTATGCGTGCTCTTGCGGCAATTTGCGCCATCATGGCCATCCTCGCTGTTGAGGCTCCGCGACCCGCCCATGCCATAGGGTGCATCAGCGGCGGAGCGTTGGGCGCAATCGCGGGCCACCAGGTGCATCACGGATTTGTCGGCGCCGTCAGCGGCTGCGTCGCCGGGCACTACGCCCACAAGCATGCCGTCCAGTCCGCGACCGACGCGAACGCCCATGCGGCGGCTTCCGGTCACATGCCCGCTGACGGCACCATGCCGGCTCCGACAGCGCCCGCCACCACACACCCCTAAGCTCGCCCAGGCCGCGGGATCGCGGTGACGCCGACTGGCTGCGGCCACCGGTCGATAGGAGTGGCGGTCGCCCGACAGCTCTGCCAGAGTTCTCCCTCGGCAGGCCACTCAAACAAGGAACGAGTGGCGCGAAACTGAGGTTCGCCGGTCACGACGGCGGAATTCAGGTTCGGGGCACTAGCGGAGAACACCGCATGATCGTCGCTGACGTCATGACCCGCAACGTCATCTCGATCGCGCCAGAGGCGACGGTTGAGGACGCCGTCAGGCTGATGCTGACACACGGCATCTCGGGTCTGTTCGTCGTCGACCAGAGCGGCGATCTGGTCGGCATCGTCACCGAGGGGGACCTGCTCCGCCGCGACGAGCTGGGCACCGAGCGGGACCGCCCGTGGTGGTTGCGGCTGCTGGCGTCCCCAGCTCGCCAGGCGGCGGATTTCACGCGAGCGCACGGCCGCCATGTGCGCGATGTCATGACCGCGGACATCGTCAGTGTTGCGGACGACGCGATGCTGGAGTCCGTGGTCGCGAGCATGGAGCAACATCGCATCAAGCGACTGCCGGTAACCCGGGATGGCCGAGTTGTTGGCGTCATCAGCCGTTCCGATGTGATGCGGGCGCTGATCGGACGGGTGCGCGGCGGCGCCGGGCCGACGGACGCCAGTGATAGCGCGATCCGCGGCCATATACTGGACGCGCTCGAGACGGCGGCCTGGGCGCCCATGACCACGCTGAACGTCACCGTCAGCAACGGCGTGGTCGATCTTTGGGGCACCATCACCAACAACGAGGAGCGGAGCGCCATCCGTGTCACCGCCGAAAACACGCCCGGCGTGACGCTGGTTCACGATCACCTGGTCTATGTCGAACCGTACACCGGCACCGTGGTCGAGGCCCCGGATGGCGCCGCCTGACCGGTGTCGCGCGACGCCTCGCGCGCCTGACCGATGTCGTGCGGCGCCTCGCGCGCCTGACCGGGTGTCGGTGCGACGCCTCGTGCGGCGCAACCCGAATGGCTGGGACGCGCCGGTCCGCGTTGACCCTTTGATCGGGTGAGGCTAATCACGCTCGCGGCTTGGCATCGCCGCGGTCTTGACAACGATGCCGGCAGAACTGGAGCCATGCTTGAGAGACGTTCGCGACGCACTGATGATAGCGCGCAACACGGAAGGCAAACTGGTGCGACGGCCGCTCTCGCCGCACGTTCAAGTTTATCGCTGGCCTCTCAGCATGGCGTTGTCGATCATGCACCGGATCACCGGCGTCGCAATCGGCGTTGGCACGCTGCTCATGACCTGGTGGCTGGTCGCGGCGGCGATGTCGAATGATGCGTTCGCACGGGCCCAGTGGTTTCTCGGGTCGGCGCTCGGCCTGCTGCTGCTGTTCGGCTGGTCCCTGGCGCTGCTGTTCCACTTCTTCAGCGGGATACGCCATCTGGTCTGGGACGCCGGCTTCGGCTTCGATCCGCCGCATTACAACACCTCCGGCTGGGCCGTGGTGATCGCCACGGCCGCGGCCGCGGTCCTGCTCTGGGCCGTCGGACTGGCTGTCTGGTAGAAGGCACCATGGCTGGAGCAACCGAGCCGCCGAACATCGACGTGATGCGCTCGCCCCTGGGACGGGCGCGAGGCCTGGGCGCCGCCCGTGCCGGATCGTCCCACTGGTGGGCGCAGCGGGTGACCGCGCTTGCCCTGGTGCCGCTCACGCTGTGGTTCATCCTGTCAGTGATCCGCCTCGCCGGAGAGCCGAGGGAGGCGATGTCCGCATGGCTGGCAGCCCCGCTGCCGATGGTGTTGATGCTGGCCCTTATCGTCGCCACCTTCCATCATCTGCAGCTCGGTTTGCAGGTGGTGATCGAAGACTATGTGCCAAACGAACCGGTCAAGATGGGCGCCCTGCTGCTGCTGAAGGCGCTGTGCCTGTTGCTGGCGCTGGTCTGCATCGTCTCGGTGCTGAAAATCGGGCTCTGAGCCCGGAGGAAAGAAGTCGATGAACGCGATCACGATGCCTTCGTCGCGTGCCTACAACGTGGTCGACCATACCTACGATGTGGTGGTCGTCGGCGCCGGCGGGTCGGGATTGCGCGCCACATTCGGCATGGGCGCGGCCGGCCTGAAGACCGCGTGCATCACCAAGGTGTTCCCCACCCGCAGCCATACCGTCGCCGCGCAGGGTGGGATTGGCGCCGCGCTGGGCAACATGGGCGAGGACGACTGGCGCTGGCACATGTACGACACCGTGAAGGGGTCGGACTGGCTGGGTGACCAGGACGCCATCGAATACATGTGCCGCGAGGCGATCCCGGCGGTTTACGAGCTGGAACATTACGGCGTGCCGTTCAGCCGCACGGAAGACGGACGTATCTACCAGCGTCCATTCGGCGGCCACATGAAGGAGTACGGCAAGACCCCGGCGATGCGCGCCTGCGCCGCCGCGGACCGCACCGGCCATGCCATCCTCCACACGCTGTATCAGCAGAGCCTGAAGCACGACGTCGAGTTCTTCATCGAGTATTTCGCCCTCGACCTGATCCTGGACCAGGAAGGCGTCTGTCGCGGCGTCATGGCGTGGAATCTGGAAGATGGCTCGATGCACCGCTTCCGCGCCCAGACAGTCGTGTTGGCGACCGGTGGCTATGGCCGGACCTATCTGTCGTGCACCTCGGCGCATACCTGCACCGGAGACGGCACCGGCATGGTGCTGCGCGCCGGGCTGCCGTGTCAGGACATGGAATTCGTCCAGTTCCACCCGACCGGCATCTTCCCCGCCGGCTGCCTGATTACCGAAGGTGCCCGCGGTGAGGGCGGCTATCTGACCAACTCAGAGGGCGAACGCTTCATGGAGCGTTATGCCCCGACCGCCAAGGACCTGGCGAGCCGCGACGTGGTGTCGCGGTCGATGACGCTGGAAATCAACGAAGGACGTGGCTGCGGTCCCAACAAGGACCACATCATGCTGCACCTGGAGCATCTCGGTGCCGCGCTGTTGCATGAACGGCTGCCCGGCATCTCCGAGACCGCCAAGGTGTTCGCCGGCGTCGATGTCACCAAGGAGCCGATCCCGGTGCTGCCCACGGTGCATTACAACATGGGAGGTATCCCGACAAATGTGCATACGGAAGTCCTGCGTCCGACGCGCGACAATCCCGATGCCGTGATCCCCGGACTGATGGCGGTCGGCGAGGCCGCCTGCGTCTCCGTCCACGGCGCCAACCGGCTCGGCACCAACTCCCTGCTCGACCTGGTGGTGTTCGGTCGCGCCGCGGCGCACCGCGCGGGGGACACGCTGAAGCCGAATGCCGGTCAGCCGCCGCTGCCACCCAAGGCGGGCGAGGCGTCGCTCGACCGTTTCGATCGGACCCGCTATGCCAAGGGCGGCACCAAGGTCGCGGAACTGCGTCTGACGATGCAGCGTTCCATGCAAGGTCACGCGGCAGTGTTTCGCTCCTCCGCCAGCATGAATGAGGGCGTCGAAAAGATGAAAAAGGTCTGGAGCGGCATGTCCGACATGTCGGTGTCCGACCGCAGCCTGATCTGGAACAGCGACCTGATGGAGGCGCTGGAGCTGCATAATCTGATGGGCAGCGCGATGACCACAATGGCCGGGGCACAGGCCCGCACCGAAAGCCGGGGCGCCCATGCGCACGACGATTACCCCGAACGCGACGATCAGAACTGGATGAAGCACACCCTGGCCTGGTGCGACGACAACGGGGACGTCAAGCTGGATTACCGGCCGGTGAAGATGCAGACGCTGACCAACGAAGTGTCGGTGTTTCCGCCTCGGAAGCGGGTGTACTAGTTTCTGGCGGCGATCTGGCTAATCCGGTCGTGGCGTTTGTCCCAGGGGTAAAGGAACAGCATGGTCGCCTTCAATCTCCCGATGAACAGCCGCGTGCGGAACGGCCAGACTTTCAAGGCCCCGGCCGGAGCCAAACGGGTCCGCGCGTTCAGCATCTACCGCTGGAGCCCCGACGAGACCGCCAACCCGCGCACCGATACCTACGAGATCGATCTCGACGCCTGCGGACCGATGGTCCTGGACGCGCTGATAAAAATTAAGAACGAGGTCGATCCGACACTGACGTTCCGCCGTTCCTGTCGCGAGGGCATCTGCGGCTCCTGCGCGATGAACATCGACGGCGGCAACACACTGGCCTGCCTGAAGCCGATCGAGGAGGTGAAAGGCGCCGTCCGCATCAATCCCTTGCCGCACATGCCGGTGGTCAAGGATCTGGTGCCCGATCTGTCGCAGATTTACGCCCAGTACCGCTCCATACGGCCGTGGATGCAGGCGGACACCCCTGCCCCGCCCGACGCGGAGCGGCTGCAAAGCAAGCAGGAACGGGCCAAGCTCGATGGCATGTGGGAGTGCATCCTGTGTTTCTGCTGCTCCACCGCCTGCCCGAGCTACTGGTGGAACGGCGATCGCTACCTGGGGCCGGCGGTGTTGCTGGCGGCCTATCGCTGGATCGCCGACTCGCGCGACGAGGCGACCGGGGCGAGGCTGGATGAGCTTGAAGACCCCTTCAAACTCTACCGGTGCCACACGATCATGAACTGCACTGATACCTGCCCGAAGGGACTGAACCCGGCGAAGGCGATCGGTGCCATCAAGCAGTTGATTCTGGAGCGTCAGGGATAGGTCACAAACAACAGGGGGGCAAAAACAATGATCAAGGTCTGGTCCTGGCCGACGCCGAACGGCCACAAGGTGCATATTGCCCTGGAGGAACTCGGACTGCCCTACAAGGTCATTCCGGTCAATATCGGCAAAGGCGACCAGTTCAAGCCCGAATTCCTCGCGATCACGCCAAACCACCGGATCCCCGCCATCGTCGATCCCGAAGGACCCGGCGGCAAACCGCTGAAACTGTTCGAGTCCGCCGCCATCCTGATCTATCTGTCGGAGAAGACCGGCGGCAGGCTGATTCCCGCGGACCCGGCGGGGCGCTACAACTGCCTGCAATGGATGATGTTCCAGGTAGGCAATACTGGGCCGATGTTCGGTCAGTACCACCATTTTGCCAACTACGCGGTAGAGAAAATCCCCTACGCCATCCAGCGCTATACGAACGAGGTCGCGCGCCTGCACCGCGTGCTCGATAAGCGGCTGGCGGAAGCGGAGTACCTGGCGGGTGCGGACTATTCGATGGCGGATATCATCAATTTTCCCTGGATCCGCTATCCGGACCGACGCAACATCGACCTCTCCGAATATCCCAACGTGAAGCGATGGTTCGACCTCGTCACCGCTCGGCCCGCCGTCCAGCGCGGGCTGGAGGTGCTGGCGGAGTTCAAGCGGCACGGCCAAATCACCGACGCGGAACGCGAAGTCATGTTCGGGAAGACGCAGTTCGCGGTGCGGTAAGGGGGCCGGACCGGCCGGTAAGGGGTAGGAGCTGGCCGGTCAGGACTGATGCAACTCGATCGTTACCGGCACATGGTCGGACGGAGATGGCTGATCCCGTTCCGCTCGATCGGGTTCGGCGGTGACCAGGCGTTCCGCCAGCACCGGCGACAGCAGAGCGTGATCGATGCGCAGCCCGATATCGCGCTGCCATGCCCCGGCCTGATAATCCCAGAACGTGTAGATATGGCCGTGCGGGTGGACGGCACGCACGGCGTCGGTCAGGCCCATCCAGAGCAGGCGGCGGAAGCGCTGGCGTGATTCCGGCCGCAGCAGCGCGTCGGTCGGCGGCAGGGCGCCTGGCGCGAAGTCCTCGTCCGTGGGGCAGACGTTGAAGTCACCGGTGACGACGAATGGAATATCGGCGTCCAGCAGCGCCTGGGCGCGCTCCGCGAGGCGGTCCATCCAGGCCATCTTGTAAGCGTAGCCATCAGCGCCACGTGAATTGCCGTTCGGCAGGTAAATGCCGATCAGGATGATGCCGTCGACGTCGATCTCCAGATAGCGGGCCTGGCCATCGTCGGCCGCCAGTCCTGGCAGGGCTCGGTGGATCACCTGAAACGGCTGGCGAGAGAGTACGGCGACGCCATTATAGGACTTCTGGCCGACCGCTTCCGCCGTGTAGCCGGCACCATGAAACGGCAGCGCCGGGAACGCGGCGGTTTCGCATTTGATTTCCTGCAGGAACAGCACGTCGGGCCGCTGACGGTCGAGCCACCGTTGCACGTGGCCCTCCCGCTGACGGATCGAATTGACGTTCCAGGTCGCGATCTTCACGTGGTGTCACTCCATGGGGCGTCGCTCTGGCGGGGGCGTGTCTTGCCTCGGATCTGGCTTGTCGTCACTCTCGGGGCAACTGGATGAGGCAGGACCATGGCGATTGAACTCTATACCTGGAACACCCCGAACGGCCGCAAGATCAGCGTGGCGCTGGAGGAGATGGGACTGCCGTACAACGTGCACACGGTCAATATCTCGAAGGACGAGCAGTTCGCGCCGGATTTCCTAAAGATCAGCCCGAACAACCGCATCCCCGCCATTATCGATCCGGAGGGCCCGGGCGGGACGCCGATCAGTGTCTTCGAGTTCAGGCGCGATCCTGATCTACCTGGCACGGAAGACGGGAAAATTCATGCCGGACGATCTGCGTTTGCAGGTTCCGGTGCTGGAGTGGCTGATGTGGCAGATGGGCGGGTTCGGTCCGATGCCCGGCCAGGTGCATCATTTCCTGCAAGTGGAGAACAAACAGGACCAACGCTATGGACTGGAGCGGTATTCCAAGGAGACCCGCCGGCTGTACGGGGTGCTGGACCGGCGGCTGGCCGGGCGGGCCTACGTCGCGGACGAGATTTCGATCGCCGATTTCGCCATCCTTGGCTGGGCCTGGCGGCATGAGCGGCACCAGGTCGACCTGGCTGATTTCCCCGAGGTGAAGCGCTGGTATGAGACGATCATGGCTCGCCCTGGGGTGATCCGCGGGTTCGAGGTGGCGCTTAGCTGACATTGCGGCGCGCGGGCTGTTTGGTGTTTGACGCTCGGGCGGCGCTTGCCTAGAAGATCGGATGCAAACGCCGTGTCCGGGCCCTCCGGTGAGGATGGTTCGGGTATGACCCTCCGGCGGAGGGGTGGCCGAGTGGCTGAAGGCGGCGGTTTGCTAAACCGTTGTACGGTGTCAAGCCGTACCGTGAGTTCGAATCTCATCCCCTCCGCCAATATATTGCCATAAGGCTTTGAAACTGCGCGATAATTTTTCGCCTCACGCAAGTTTACCCCCAATCCTACCCCCAGGTCTCTGGTCACTACTTATTATTGGTGCGCGAGCTCGTTTCCTGACACCCTCCTGTGCCGGCAGTAGCGGCTGCCTTCCAGACCGATCACCACAGCCCACAAAGATACCGCGCCGCCTGCTTGGCAGGCACGTGCGAGCGCGCGAACAGGCGACGCGTTACCTTGGCAGCGACGCGAACAATGGCAGTGTCAGTCTTTTGGATCACCGCCAGCGCCAAGCGGCTGTAACCTACCCCCGACGAACGCGGAAACCCGGTCAAAGCCAAATTCGCCGTCCGCCATGTTCGCGAGGCGTCCTGGTTACATGGAACGATAACCAAAAGTGAGGTAGCATTGCACAAGCACCGTGCGCGGGCGTGCGGTTTCACCGAGCCGAGTTGTTGAATGACCGCGTGGCCGGCGGCTGCCTGCCCCGTCGCGGCTCTGCGATGACACTTGCGCGGACAGGAGCGCAGCAGTTCGCCGGTTGCGGACGGGGCGTCGTCCGAGCCGGCTCAGGAGGGCCTTCGCCATGAATGATCAGATGGCCCTCAAACTCATCGCCGCGGTGATGGGCTGGCCCGAGGACGACGACGGCACGGCTACGCGCGAGTACGCGTGGCTGCGCTTCATGTCGTCGGCCAAGTACCGATGGCTATTCGGACTTCCGCGCCGGCGCCCAATTCCTAGAGAGCCTCTCGACTTGGCTAAAGCAATTTGATCCGACGGATCGCCAAGCGGCCTACGACTTCATCAAAATGCGCCTAGTCTATGTCTCGCCACCGGAGCTGCTCTGCCTGATTAAATCGTTCGTTCCGGAGGTGGTCACGCCCTACCTGCGGAAAGTCGTGGCCCAGGAGCGCGGTGTCGAGCCCTATGAGATCTGGAGTACGGCGGAGGGCAACGCGGCCTTCAATCGGCGGCTCCGCAAGACCCTCTTCGTAGGCATGAGTGACGGGAGCCGCATAGACATGCTGCGCCGCGCCAACCCACGCCGCATCTCCCAGGAGCAGGTCGTACCAATGCTCAACATCGACGACGAGAAATGGAAGGACCTAAAGAAGAACCTTTGCAAAGACCTCCCCGGCGAAAGCTTCGACAGCGTCTATCTAATTGACGACTTCACCGCTTCCGGGACCACGTTCCTCCGGGAGGTGGATGGAATCTGGAAGGGCAAGCTGCAGAAGTTCAACGAGCTCGTGCGGGTGGCCCGCGACACATTGAAGGCGCAGTTTCCGGTGGCCGAGGGTTACGACCTTCATATCCACCATTACATCTCCAGCCACCGGGCCCACGACGTGCTCCACACGCGGATGCAAGCAGCGGAGGCGGCCTGGGATCACCGCACTTTCGGCCGCTGGCGGGTGACGGAAGGCTTGCGGTTGCCAGAGAGCTTGGAGCTCACCGAACCAAATGACCATCGCATTCTCGATCTCTGCGACCGCTACTACGACCACGGTCTCTTTGAGCGCCTTCGGGAGCACTGCGAACAGGCGGCCCAGACAGACATGAAGCGTGGCTACGCCAACTGTGCCCTACCGATCGTCTTGGACCACAACACGCCGAACAACAGCATCCCGCTCCTCTGGGCCGAGACCGACGGCGCCGGCCAGGCGCATGCCATGCGGCCGCTGTTTCATCGACGGGACCGGCACGGATGACGCAGCGATGACCAACCCCTTCATACGGCGCGCCACGGAGTTTATCCGTGACAATTCAGCTTTTCTGGCCATCGTCAGCCCCGAATCGCTTACCGCCTTCGTGGCCAACCACCCGAAGAAGTCAACGCTGTTCGAACTTCCGGTGCGTGTCATCGGCAGCCCTGGCAGTGGCAAGACTATGATGGCCAGCTTGGTGGAGTATCGGCGGGTCGAGGCGATTCTCAGAGACCAAAGTAGCGCCGGCAATCGGGTACTGGCCAGCGCGCTGTCGGCCAGTGGCTTCATTGCGGAGGACCGGCCCGTGGTGGCCGCGGTACGCGTGCCGATGGAAGCGGAATACCGAGACTTCTGGGAACTGCCATACGAGCCGCAGGTGAAGACGCGGCTGGTGATGTCACTAATCCAGGCGCGTGCCGTGCTCGGTCTCATCCGCAACCTCACGGCCAACCGCCGTCGGCAGCCCAAGGGTATCCGCTTCGTCTCTCGCGATGACGCGGAAGCTCAATTAGCGCAGATCGGAGGCATCGAGACCGACGCAATGGTCGCCCGCGCCCTGGAAGTCGAGCGGGCGGTTTACAGCGTGGGCGCCAGCCTTCTGCCGCCCCGGCTAAACGACATCCCGCCCGCCGCTCGGCAGCCGTACCAGCCATTTGAGGCGCTGCGCCAACTAGAAATCGAGTGGAAGGGTGAGAACATCGCGCTGCGGCCGCTCGTCATCCTCGATGATGCACACACCCTTCATCCCGATCAATTCGAGGGCCTGTTCCGGACCCTATCGCGCCGGGAGGTCCGGATCGGCCGCTGGATTATGATGCGGTTGGACGCACTCTCGCCTCGCGCGGTCTTCCGTTCCCGTGGCGAGGAGTCTCTACCGGGGCTAAAGCCCGATCGCGACTATATTGACATCTTCATGCAGAGCGAGGGCGAGCGGGACACGGACCGCCGGCGTTTCCGGCGCATGGCGACAGACATGGCCAACCGCTACCTTCCCCTTGTAAAGCCGCTGCGAGACCGGAACTTCACCGAGTTCAACCGCCTCCTCAGCGAAGAACCGCCGACCCTGACTCCGGGGCGCCTGAAGGAACTCCTGGACGCCGTCGCCAAAGATCAGCGGAGGCTGGCGGTGACCGATGAGCGACGGGCGCGTATCGAGGAGATTGTTGCCCGCTACATTAAGAGCGCGAAGAACATCGACCTCGGCGAGGACGTTCGGTTGGCGATGGTGCGCGTGCTAATGCATCGCTACGCGGTCCGCACCGCCCATCAGCCCTCGCTATTCGGTGACCCCGAGCCGCCGCGGCCACTGAATGCCAAGAGCGATGTGGCAGAGGCTGCCCGTCTCTATCTTCACGACCGGTTTGAGCGCCCGCTGCACTACGGCCTGGAGACGGTCTGCGACGCCAGCAACGAGAACGCCGAGCTCTTCCTCCAGCTGGCGGGCGCCCTTGTGGAGCGGATGGAAACGCGCGCGATCCGCAACCAGGACCCTGCACTGAGCCCGGCCCAGCAGCAGGCAGCGCTTCGGGAGCGCGGGGTTCAGGCGATCGAGGGTTGGTCCTTTCCCTACGCACGCAAGGTGAAGGCCCTGGTGCAACATATTGCCGAACGCTGCCGGGAGACCTCCCTACAGCCCAATGCTCGCCTGGGCGCTGGAGCCAACGCTATCGGCGTTCCTGAGCGCGACATGGAGGTGCTGCTGGCGAGCGGCGCTGAACTCGCTGAGGTGCTCAAATACGCCATCGCCTATAGTGGTTTGGTGGCGGTGCGCGACTATGGCCAGGGAGGGAAGGCTTGGTGCCTGCTGGAGCTACCGGGCTCCGCCTGCCTAAGCTATGGCTTGACGTTGAAGCGCGGCGGGTTCTTGGAATGGCGGGTCGAGCAGCTTGCCGAGATCATCGAGCAGGTATGACGATGCGACCGCATTGGAACAACTGCGTCACCCATGCGGACACCGAAGTGGACGATTTCATTCGCACATATTTCGGCAAACCCGACCGCCGCTGCCTACTCGTAGCCGGCGCCGGATTCGACCCGCGTGCGCGGAAGGTCGGCGAGAAGTTGAGCGCGGCTATGGGCGGGCGGCTCGACGCCTTTCTCATTCGGGAGGAGCGGATCGATCCTGCCGAGAGCCTTAGGGTCAGCGCGGACGCGAACGAACGTGCCATGCGGAGCCTTGTGCCTCGGACGGTGGTGGCCCGGATCCGGGTGTTCGATCAGCAGGACGGTGCCCCCGTTGGTGGGCAGCGGATCACCGAGGAGCTCAATCGCTTTCTCTGGCCAGAGGATCTAACCGACGTCGTGCTCGACATGAGCGCACTCTCCACCGGGGTGGCCTTTCCCGCCGCGCGCTATCTGCTGGCCCACTGCGAGCAGAGCGAGCGCTTGAGCTTTCATCTCATGATCTCATCCAACCCCGAGCTCGACGCGCGGATCGTCGGTGAGCCCTACGCCATTCCAACCTTCGTGCGGGGATTTGCCGGCCGCCTCGGCGGATCGGCCTCCCTGCCGGTCGCGCGCATATGGCTCCCGCAGCTCGCGCGGGGGCGGTTGCCAACTCTCCTGCGGATTCTCGGCTCCCAGGAAGACGTCTACAAAGTCTGCCCCATCCTGCCGTTCCCGGCCCGCAACCCGCGGCGCGCAGATGACCTCATCAGCGAGTTCCTGACACTGCTTAGCGACCAAGCGATCGACGTACGGGATTTCATTTATGTGTCCGAGCGCAATCCGCTGGACTCGTTCCGTAAAATCTCCACCCTCAAGAACCGCTACGATCGCACGGTGGAC
This sequence comes from uncultured Alphaproteobacteria bacterium, assembly GCA_963758415.1. Taxonomy (GTDB): domain Bacteria; phylum Pseudomonadota; class Alphaproteobacteria; order Acetobacterales; family Acetobacteraceae; genus Rhodopila. The sequence continues at coordinate 396,335 of CAVWVL010000008.1, forward strand.
GGCATCTTCGAGCCTGAGCTGCTCCTGTCGCCGGTCGGCAGCAAAGTGATGGCGGTAGGCGCCATGATGGCCGCCATCGAGCACGAGTTGCCAGTCCAACACGTGGAAAACCTGCGCTACGACTTCGATCCCCAGGCTCAGGCGGGCGGCCTCGAGTCCGAAGATATAACGGTGCACATCTGGCTTCACGGCCCCATCTATGCGGGCTATCAGACGCCGGATCTGAAGGCATGATACGCGGCAGCCTGACGCCTGTATCTGGACATGGGACGAGGCCGTCATGACGGTGATTGCGGAGAAGCTCGACGCGCTACCGGAGACTATTCACGCCGCCCGATCCGCAGACATCGAGAACATTGCTGCTGCCCTGCGGTCCGGGTTGGGCAGGATCGTCCATGCGGTGGGATCGGGTGGTTCAGCTGTTGCAGCAGAGTATCTGGCATTGTGTCGGCGCACGTTGCAGGCGCCGCCGACCCTAGTCGAGACACCGTTGCAGTTCGTCGTGGGCGACGGCGATCTGGCCGCAAGCGATGTCTGGTTGTTCAGCGCTGGCGGCTCGAACCCCGACATTCTGGCGGCCTTCGATGCGGCCCAGGCGCGAAACGCCCGGCGCATCTGGGTCCTCTCCACAACGTCGGTCTCGCCCCTAGCCGATCGAGCGGTCGGAACGGAACGAGCCTGTATCCACCTGGCGCCCACGGCGGGGGCGACGGATGGCTTCCTTGCCACCCACTCCTTGGTCGCCGCGACCACCGTCCTCCTCCTCGCGTCCGATTTATGCGTACCCAATCCGGTAGGTCCTCAGATCGCCGAGAGCTTCGCAGCGGGGGCATCGTTCCGAGTGACGCTTGAAGCGCGAGATGCGATGGCGGAGCGGTTGGCTTCTGTCGCGCGCGAGGACATCTTGTTCCTGCTTCACGACCCGAGGCTCGACCCCGCCGCCCTCCTGATCGAAACCTGTGCCTGGGAGGCCGGATTGTGCGCAGTGCAACGGACCGACTTCCGAAATTTCGCGCACGGACGTCACGTTTGGCTCGCGCACCGTACGTCCGCATCCTTCATCCTGGCCTTAACGGGCCGCGAGACACGCGCGATCTGGACGGACCTTCGAGCGGTGCTTCCGACCACACTGCGGACCGACACTCTGGATTTCGGCAGTTGCGGCCGAGCGGAAAGCGCCCTCAGCCTCGTGCACGGCCTGACCGTTGTCGAGGCGCTAGGACGTGCCACTCGCATCGATCCGGGCCGTCCCCGGGCTGGCGACTTCGCCGCAGCCCTCTACGAGGCCCCCTCCCTCCTGGAGGTGTCCCGCCGCCTCACGCCGGCGATCCGTAGCAAGTGCGCCGCCATCAGGTTGCGAGACGACCCGTCGCGCCGAGACGTAGACCTGGAGTTCGGCAGCTGGGGCGTCCCAAGCCCGGCTTGCCGCCACCCGCTTTACCGGGATGGTGCTCGACTATGACGGTACCCTGGTGACGCTTGAGGGGCGCTACGAACCTATACGCGCCGACATGGCCCGGGAGCTTGAGCGACTGCTCGACGGCGGCCTTCGCCTGGCGGTCGCGACCGGCCGTGGGGGTTCAGCCGGCGAGCGCCTACGGGAGGTCGTCCCCGAGCGGCATCGGGCGGACGTCCTGGTCAGCTACTACAACGGCGCATATACCCGACCGTTGACAGTGGACATTGAACAGGATCCGCCGCCGGCCGATCCTCGTATTGAGGCTGCACGGCGGTGGTTGGCGGCTTCGGGCACCTTCAAGCGCGAGCCAGTGTTCCGAACCAGTGCCTTGCAGCTCACGGTGGACACGTCGCATCTGGCTGATGCCGAGTTATTCATCCGACGGTTTGCCGCCGAGGCCAATCGCGATGGGTGCCTGCGAGTTGCCAGATCCTCCCACACGGTGGACATCTGCTTGGCGGAGGCCTGCAAGACTACAGCCGCTCGCACTCTAGCGGAGCGCAGCCGAGCGTCCCTGGACACGATCCTCTGCATAGGAGACAGCGGTGCGTTCTCCGGCAACGATCATGCGCTCCTCGGCCTGCCGTGCGGGATAAGCGTCGGCCGAGTCTGCGATCGCCCAGAAGGCGCCTGGAGTCTGTTCGGCGCCTGCCTGGAGGGACCGGACGCGCTGCTCCTCATCCTCCGGGCGCTTCGGCACGATGACAATGGACACCATCGCCTGTTTGTTGACGAACTCGGATTGCCGCGCTGAGATGAGTACAAAGAGAGAACAACAGAGAGGTGGACCGCGCACAATGCCGATAAACGTAGATGTCGCCGGCACCGGCTTCGCAGTCCTCGATCGTATATACGCAAGCGATGAGCCGCCATGGCAGGCGCTGGGCGGCTCCTGTGGCAATGTGCTGGTTTCGCTGGCCATGCTTGAGCGCTCGGTCGCACCAGTCCTTGTGCTCGGCGCCGATCCAGTCGGCGACGATCTCGTCAGCGAGTTCACGGAGGCGGGCGCCGACACCCGGTACATCTTTCAACGTGCCGGCGTGGCGTCACCGGTGCTCGCCCAAAAGCTCGACGTCGAGTCTGGGCAGCATACCTTTAGCTTCATTTGTCCCGAGACCGCCGAGCCCTATCCACGCTTCCGCCCCATCGCACCTGAGGAGGTGCATAAGGCAGAATCGGTATTGAGCGCGTGCTCAGTGTTCTACACCGATCGGGTGTCCGATGGGATCGTTGAGGCCATGGAGACGGCTGCGAAGGGCGGGGCCGTCGTATATTTCGAGCCCTCGGGGATCGGAGACCAGAGGCTTTTCGCCCGCGCGGTTGCCCTTGCGACTATTGTCAAATGCTCATCCGACCGGCTCGGGGACCTATGGGGAGCCGTCACACTGCGTGATGGCGCGATCGCCATCGTCACGCGCGGGGCGGACGGCCTCGACATCTCGCAGAGCGGCCGGACCATACGGTGCCCGGGCCAATCGGCGCCGGTGGTTCGCGACACCAGCGGGTCGGGTGACATGGTCACGGTTGGCCTAATCGACTGGATTCTGGCTGGCCACAACCATCACGGATCGCCGCAGTTGGACGAAATCCTCCAGGGGATCGCCGCCGGCCAGCGCTTGGCCGCCGCCAACTGTGCCTTCGCCGGAGCGCGCGGGCTCTTCAGGCAGCACGGCGCGCACGTCGTCCGGCGGCTACTTGACGACGAAGCTTACGCGTTGCGGCTGCAGATGGACCTGTTTGATGCGTCTGCCTATTCTGCGGCGTACAGAGTTGGCTGAAATCGGTTCAGCTCTGCGCGGAGCTCCATGAGCATCTGCCCTAGCATGTTCTGGCCGACGCCATTCACCTCGCCCCAAAGTCGGTTCACTGCGTTGTCGATGGTCGCGGACTCGACCAGCCTCGCCTCTCCCGTGGAGATCAGGAGGGACTGCAGGTGGGGATGCTGGATGAATTTCGCCCTAAGCACCCGTCTCATACGGTCGAATTTGGTCCGCGACCAACCGGGAGTCACGTCCCAGTAGTAAAGCCCGTGCGCGGCCATGGCGAGCAGCGCCGGCGACGGCGCTGCCATGAGCCAGGCCTTCACATCCGGCTTCCGGGCCTTGCCGGCCTGATAGGCGTGCTCGGAGGTGGCATAATTCTCACCTTCGAAGACGATCTCCCGGCGATATAAGTTGCTGAAGGCACCGAATGGTTGTAACCGTCCGGTCAGCCCCGCCTGGAAGCAGGTTCTGGCGGGGCTATAATACCCCTCAGGCAGCGTCTCGCTGATCCAGCCTTGCCGTGACCTGGGCAAGGTTCCACGGCAGCAATTCATGGACCCGTTTGACCGGATGATCGGCGATCCGTTCCAGCACCTGGCGCAGATAATCCTCGGGGTCGAGGCCGTTGAGCTTTGCCGTTTCGGTCAGAGAATAAATTGCCGCGGCCCGCTCGCCCCCGGCGTCCGATCCCGCGAACAGCCAGTTTTTTCGTCCCAACGGGATCGGCCGCATGGCTCGTTCAGCGGCGTTGTTGTCGAGGCAGACGCGTCCGTCGCGCACCACCAGGCTCAACGCATCCCAGCGCGACAGGGCATAGCGGATAGCACCGGCCAGGTCGCTTTTGCCCGAGACGCGGGGGAGGGTTTTCTCCATCCAACCGCGCAGATCGGCGAACAACGGCGCGCTCTGCTCCGCGCGAACCGCCAGCCTCGCGTCGGCCGTTCTGCCGCGGATCGTTGCCTCGATCGCATAAAGCCCGGCGATCCGTCGCAGCGCTTCGTTGGCCAGCGGCGACTTGTCGGACTTATAGACATCGACGAACTTCCGCCGCGCATGAGCCATACACGCCGCCTCGGTCACACCGCGGTCGTACAGGCAGGCGTATCCCTGGTACCCGTCCGCTTGCAGAATGCCGTGGAACAGATCCAGGTGTTTTCGCGGATGCTCGCCTTTTCGGTCGGGGCTGTAACAATACAGCACCGCCGGCGGCGCCTGTCCGGCGAACGGGCGGTCATCGCGGACATAGCACCAAAGCCGTCCGGTGCTGGTTTTGCCCAGACCCGGCTCCAACACCGGCACCGTGGTGTCATCGGCATGCACTCTGTCTGCCGCCATCACGTGTGCGCCGACGACATCAACCAGTGGGCGCATCAGACGCGCCGTTTGCCCGACCCAATCCGCAAGGGTGGAACGATCGAGTTCAACGCCGGCGCGCGCATAGATCTCCGCCTGACGATACAGCGGGCAATGATCAGCATATTTCGCCACCAGCACATGCGCCAGCAATGCCGGCGTGGCCAGGCCGCGGTGAATGGGCAGGCTGGGAGCAGGAGCCTGCGCGATGCTGTCGCAACCCCGGCAGGATAGCTTCGGACGCACATGGCGAATGACGCGGAACATCGCCGGTACGTAGTCCAGCACCTCGGTGACGTCCTCGCCCAGCCGATGCAGCGTGCCGCCGCATTTCGGACAGGCGCAGGGTGCGGGATGTTCCTCCGTCTTGCGCGGCAGGTGTTCGGGAAGTGGCCGGCGTGCCGGTTTGCGCCGAGCGATATCCGCGGGTTCGGGCGCGGCGAGTCGTTGCGGCGCGGGCGGCGCGGTCTCGGCGATCTGTTCCTCAAGGTCGCCCATGATCAGCTCCAGCTGCTCGATCGCGGTGCGCAACTTCTCCGATGACGCACCGAACCGCTGGCGCAACAGCTTCGCCAGACGCAGTTTCAGCTGCTCGTTGCGCAGGACCTGTTCCTGCAACCCGTTGCGCGCGGCTTGCAGTTCAGCGGCGTGCTCGGTCTCGCGTTGTAGTAACAACGCACGCAGTGCAGCGATGTCGAGCGGTATTGTTGCGGGGTCCAGCGGCGCGGGCATGGCGGAATCTTCCAATACCGATTCGCGTCGCGCCAAGTCTTTTCTTCGGCCTGGCGCATGATTTCTTCAGCTCGCCAGCTCCGGACGCCAGGTCCGCGCCGGCATGCGCCAGTCGATGCCTTCCAGAAGCATCGACAGTTGCGCCGGCGTCAGCGACACCGCGCCTTCTTTCGCCTGTGGCCAGACGAAGCGGCCTTTCTCGAGCCGCTTGGCGAACAGACACAGTCCCTGGCCGTCCCAGCTCAAAATCTTGATCAGATCGCCGCGTTTGCCGCGGAAGACGAAAAACTGGCCATTGAACGGATCATGTCCGAGATGTTGTTGCACCTGTGATGCCAGACCGTCGAAGCCGCGACGCATGTCGGTGTGCCCGCAGGCCAGCCAGACGCGCACATTGGACGGCAGGGCAATCATCCGCGCAGTGCGGTCACGACACGGCGCAACGCTATCAGATTGACGCCGCTGCCGACGCGCACGCGGCTGCCATCGGGCAAGACGATCTCGATTGTGTCGCTCGCGGGGTGGTTATTGACCGATGGTGCGGCGGTGGACGCCGGCGATGGCGGGTCGGTCAGGCGCACCGGCACGAAGTGCGGCGCCGGCGCCGCGGCCAGATGCCCGTCGCGCACCTGACGGCGCCATGCGCGCAACAGGCTTGGATAGACATCGTGCCGCGCCGCCACGCCCCCCACCGTCGCGCCAGGCTCATGCGTCTCGGCGACGATGCGCAGCTTTTCTTCCACGCCCCAGCGCCGCCGCCCCTCCCGCCCATTGATGATCTCGATCGTGCTGTCCGGCATGACTTTAAGGAGGACCTTAAGGTGGGCTTTAAGGCCTACACTTCGCTACCCCGCCGATCTCGAGCAAGGCGGCCGTCACCGGACGGTTACGAATGGTTTCTCGCTGGCCCGGTAGAACCGGATCTCGTCCTGCGTCGGCACGCCGCCCCTCCTTGCGATCTGCTTCGCTTCCGATTATGCAAATTTGCATGAAGCTCACGCCAGAAGCAAGGCGGAACTTGGCCGAGGCTATCGCGGCGCGACAACGTGAATCAGGCATGTCGACCAGCCAGATTGCCGAAGCTACAGCGATTGACCCCGGCCAAGTCAGCCGCATCTGCCGCGGCCAATTTAAGACGGCAAGTGCCAGTGTCATGCAAATTTGCACCCTACTGAATATCGCCGGAGATGGTCTAGTATCTGAGCAGCGGGCGGTAGAAGACCACCAACGCCGGCTGGAACGGGGGATCATCGCCATCTGGGATCGCACGCCGGAAGACGCGCAGCGTATCTTGAGGCTGCTGCGTCGGCTGGCGGAGTTTCGTGGGTCCACCTGACTGGATACGGGAGACGCTGGCCGCACGGAAAGCAATTGCTTAGAAGACTGTCACGGGTCAAAAGCGGAACGAAACAGCGGGGACGACCGTGCCGGCGAGCAGCAGCTCGGGTCGGAGGACACCCGGACGACCGAAGGCTCCAACGAGGATCGGACGAGCGCCAGGATGGTGAACCATTAGAGATGCCGGAAACGCCCGAACAAAAAGCGCGCCGGACGATAGATGCCAACCTGGCAGCCGCTGGCTGGCTGGTCCAGGAGCGCGACGACCTCGATCTGACCGCGGGACGTGGCATCGCCGTCTGCGAGTTCCCCCTCAAGCCGGGGTTCGGTTTCGCCGACTATTTGCTCTACCTGGACCGCAAGGCAATCGGCGCGATCGAAGCCAAGGCAGAAGGCACGCTCACCGGCGTGGAGGCCCAATCAGCGAAATACGCCGCAGGCTTGCCTGACAACCTACCGGCGCATAGCCGCCCACTGCCGTTCCTGTTCGAATCGAACGGCGTGGTGACGCAATTTACCAGTGGCCTCGACCCGGTTCCACGCAGCCGGCCGGTCTTCAACTTCCCCCGACCCGAGACCCTATCGGATTGGGTGGCCCGACCGGACCAGCTCCGTCGGCGCTTGCAGCAGTTGCCGGAACTCGACGAGTCGCGTCTCTGGGATGTCCAGGCGCGCGCCATCCGCGCGCTTGAAGAATCCTTCGGCCGCGCCAATTCGCGGGCGCTGATTCAGATGGCGACCGGTTCCGGCAAGACCTTCACCGCCGTCAACGTCGCCTATCGTCTGCTCAAATACGCGGGCGCCAAGCGTATCCTGTTCCTCGTGGATCGTGGCAACCTGGGCGACCAGACCGAGAATGAGTTTGGGAATTTCGAGCCGATCGACGACCCACGGAAGTTCCCGACGCTCTACACAGTCCAGCGACTCCGGACCAATTCGATTAATCCCGCTGCCAAGGTGGTCATCACAACGATCCAGCGCCTCTACTCGATGCTGAAAGGCGATGCGGAATTTGACCCCGGCAACGAGGAGGGATCAGCCTTCGACACCGCCAGGCCCTGGCGTGGCGACCCACCGGACGTGGTCTACAACCCTGGCATCCCGCCGGAGTTTTTCGACTTCGTCATCGTCGATGAATGCCACCGCTCGATCTATGACCTGTGGAGCCAGGTGCTCCTGTATTTCGACTCCTTCCTCATCGGCCTGACCGCAACGCCGGCCGGCAAGACCATCGGCTTCTTCAACCAAAACCTCGTCATGCAGTACGGCCACGATGACGCAGTGGCCGACGGCGTCAACGTGGACTTCGACGTTTATCGCATTCGCACGCGCATCACCGAGCAGGGCGCGACCATCGTGGCGGAGGACCCAGGCGTTTACGTGGACATGCGCCATAAGCTGACGCGCGCCGAACGGCTGCAACTGCTCGATCAGGACCTGACCTACACCGCGAGCCAGCTCGACCGCGATGTGGTCGCCGAAAGCCAGATCCGCACCGTGCTGCAGCAGTTCCGCGACAAGGTGCTACCCGATGCCTTTCCGGGTCGCGCCGAAGTGCCGAAGACGCTGATCTTCGCCAAAGATGATTCCCACGCCGACGACATCGTCCGCTTGGTCCGCGAAGTGTTTGCCGCCGGCAACGATTTCGGCCAAAAGATCACCTACCGCACCGGCTTCACGCGCCGCGTCCGAACGGTGACGAACGACGACGGCACCACATCCGAGGTGACCGACTGGGTCAGGACCTCCAGCCTGTCGCCCGACGAAATCCTCGCTAATTTCCGCACCAGCTTCTTCCCGCGCATCGCGGTGACAGTTGACATGATCTCGACCGGCACCGACGTTAAGCCGATCGAGTGCGTGTTCTTCCTACGCAACGTGAAGTCCGCCGGCTTCTTCGAGCAGATGAAGGGGCGTGGAGTACGCGTGATCTCACCGGACAAGCTGCGCGTCGTCACGCCGTCTGCGAGGGTCAAGGATCGGTTCATCATCGTGGACGCCGTTGGCGTGTGCGAGCACGACAAGACCGAGTCGCATACGCTGAACCGGCAGCCCACTGCCTCGCTGGAAAAGCTGCTGGAATACGTCGCTCAGGGCGGGACCGATCCCGAAGCGCTGACCACGCTCGCCGGACGCCTGGCACGGCTGCAACGCGAATTCAGCCCTCCCCAACTCGCGGAGTTGCAGGAGCTGGCGGGCGGGAAGTCGTTCCCCGACCTTTCACATGAGCTGCTGACGGCCTGCGATCCGGACACACAGATCGCGGCAGCGGGGACGCTGCCTGGCGTGGTCGGCCCGCCGAGTGAGGCGCAGGTGAAGCTGGCGGCCGAGCAACTGGCACGCGATGCCGTGACGCCGTTCCTGAAGCCCGCGTTCCGCCGCCGCATCCTGGAAATCCGCCAATTGAACGAACAGACGATCGACCGGCACACGATCGACGATGTGCTGTATGCAGGGTTCGATGCCTCGGCGGTGGAGAAGGCGCGGGCGCGGGTGCACGACTTCCGCGCCTGGATCGAGACCCACAAGGATGAGTTGACGGCGTTGCAGGTGCTGTATGCGGGCACGCGGCCGCTGCGGCTGTCGCTGCGCGAGTTGCGCCAATTACGCGACGCGCTGGTACGCCCACCGCTCGGCGCGACGCCGGAGCAGCTTTGGCGCGCATTCGAGGCGGTGGAAGCGGACAAGGTGAAGGGCAGTGGTGGACAGCACCTCGCCGATCTGGTGAACCTGGTGCGTCACGCGCTGATTCCGACCATGACGCTGGTGCCGTATCGCGATGAGCTGCGCGAACGATACCAGACGTGGCTGCAGGAGCGGGATGCGGGCGTTGCGTTTACAGCGGAACAGCGCGAGTGGCTGGACAGGATGGCCGAGCACATCGCCACCAGCCTGGCGATCGAGCCCGATGACTTCGAAGCGGGGTGGTTCGGGCAGCATGGCAGCCTTGGCAGGGCGCATGTGCTGTTCGGGGAGCGGCTCCAGCCGTTGATGACGGAACTGAATGAGAGGCTGGCAGCGTGAGCGGCATGAACGTGGAGGACCTGCCGCCTGGATGGGTGGCGTCGGCTCTCAGTGACGTAGCGCAGATCAACCCCCCGCTGGACCGATGCGTGGTCAACGATGATGTGCCAGTAGCTTTCATCCCAATGCGCGCCGTCGAACCGGAAGGGGGCGGCGTTGTGTCCCCTGAAGTCCGTCGCTACGCCGAAGTGAAGAAGGGATACACGTCGTTCCTGTCCAAAGACGTGGTCATGGCAAAGATCACGCCTTGCATGGAGAACGGCAAAACCGCGGTCGTGCCGGACGTAGCGGGACAAGTGTGCTTCGGATCGACGGAATTTCACGCAATACGACCCGAGCCGGGTATCGAGCCCAAGTGGATCGCACAGTTCCTATTGCAACATGAGGTCCGTCGTAGCGCCCAGCGGCAGATGACTGGTGGGGTGGGCCAGATGCGTGTGCCAGCCTCATTTTTGGAGGCGGTGCGAGTTCCGGTGGCTCCCGCTGCTGAACAGGTCCGCATCACCGACGCACTCGACGAACTCTTCTCTGACCTCGACGCTGCGGTGGCGGCGTTGGAGCGTGCGAGGGCGAAGTTGAAGCTCTATCGTGCCTCGGTGCTGAAGGCGGCGGTTGAGGGGACACTGACCGCTGAGTGGCGCGCGCAGCATCCGCACACTGAGCCTGCCACTGAACTGCTCCGCCGAATCCTCATCGAGCGCCGTCGTCGCTGGGAGGAAGAGCAGCTCGCAAAGTTCAAGGCCAAGGGCCAGGTGCCACCGATAAATTGGAAATCGAAATACCAGGAACCCGTCGCCCCAGATGTTGCCGCCATCCCGCAACTGCCGAAGGGGTGGGTTCTCAGTAGCATGGACGCGATGACCACGCGCATCACAAGCGGATCTCGCGACTGGCAGCAGTTCTATGGCAAAGGCCCCGGAACCTTCATTATGGCCCAGAACGTTCGACCCGGCCGCTTCGATCGGACCTTTCGCCAACAAGTAGAACCCCCACCCGATGACGCGAGCTGCGAGCGGAGCCTTGTGAGGGCTGACGATCTGCTCGTCACGATTGTAGGTGCAAACACTGGGGATGTCTGTCGGGCTCTGGTGCAATTTGCAGGCGTCCCCATCTTTCAACACCCCAACGGGTTGAAGGCGCTGAGATGGCTGGACTGCTGAGTTTGAATGCACTGTTCGAGGGTCGCCACTTTGATCACGAGATCATCGTGCTGTGCGTGAGGTGGTATTTGCGCTTCAAGCTCAGCTTCCGGGACCTGGTGGAGATGATGGCCGAGCGCAATCTGTCGATGGCGCACACCACCATCATGCGCTGGGTGCATCATTTTGCGCCGGAGTTCGAGCGCCGCTGGAACCGGTTCGCCCGGCCGGTTGGGACGTCGTGGCGCGTCGACGAGACCTACGTGAAGATCCGCGGCCAGTGGGCTTATTTGTACCGGGCGGTCGATCGCGCGGGAAAGACGGTGGACTTTCGCCTGAGCACTAAGCGCGATGTTGCCGCCGCCAAGGCGTTCTTTCGGAAGGCCGTCAAGAGTTCAGGGATCGACCCCGACGACGATCACATTGGACGGGTATGCGGCATCGCATCGCGCCGTGCGCGAGTTGAAGGCCACTGGCCACCTGGCCGCCAATACGAACCTGCGGTCATCAAAATACCTGAACAACCTGATCGAGCAGGACCACCGCGGCGTCAAGCTGCGCATCGGTCCAATGCTCGGCTTCAAGCGGTTCAGGACCGCGGCGACCACCATTGCCGGCATCGAATTGCTTCGCCGCATTCACAAGGGACAGTTCAACCTCGGCAGGCTGCGCCTCAAAGATAGAAGAACGCCCGCCATCTGGAATGCGGTGCTGGCAGCGTAATAAAACGGGGGAGGTCACGCTCAACTCAGCAAGATGCCGTCCCTCAGGCTGTTTGCACCAGAGCCCACCGTGGCATCAAAGGTCGTTACCAACCGATGCGCGGGTTCAAGTGCCCACGATCGGCAGGCCGGTTCTGTCGAGGCTATGATGAATTGCGCAACCTCCTTCGTCCCCGCTCCCGTCCCCATCAACATTTTTCCGCCAGCAACCGCAGACTCTGCTTTCTCCGTCGCACCGCGACCGTAATGGCCATCCTGGAAGCCGCCTGATCGAACGTCGTCAGCCACACGACCTCAGGCTACACTTGCTGGCGCGACTTCTGACGGAACCGCCTGCTCTCCCACGCCGGGCCCGTTCCCTGCGCCACAGGCGGATCCATGCACCACGCTTGCCGGCGATGGTACCGTCACGACGACAACGTTGCTATGGCCCTGGTTGCAACCTGCGGCACGCGCGACCTCCGGTCTATTCGTGACGCTCCTGCAGGAGGCTTGTCCGGAGAGGCGCTCAGCGTTCCAAGGTGACACCTGGACGGCATTGCAGTATAATCTATGAATGGAGATCAGCTTCGATCCAGCCAAGGACGCCGCCAACATTCAGGAGCGCGGCATCCCCCTGGCTTTCGGGGCGGTCATCCTGGCGCGTGCCGTTGGCGAGCTTGAGGATACCCGCCAGGATTATTGTGAGGTCCGCCTACGGGCGTTCGCTGAGGTCGAGGGCAAATGGTTCCAATGCGTCTACACGCTACGCGGCGATGTGCGGCACATCATCACGGTGCACCGCATCGATGAAAAGAGGGTCAAACGATGGCTAAAGCGGTGAGAACGACGGTAACGCCCGAAATGCATCACGACATTATCCGGTCGGTCGACTGGGATCGGGTTAGCCGCATGACCGACGAAGCGATCGTTGAGGACATTGCCCGCGATCCTGACGCCATGCCGTTTACCGATGCCGATGGTGTGGCATTGCGCATTCAAACGATCCGCAACGGGCTGAGGTTGTCGCAAGCCCAGTTCGCCGCGCAGTTTCATATCCCGCTGGGCACGCTCAAGGACTGGGAACAAGGGCGCAGGCAACCGGAAGCCGCGGCGTGGGCTTATCTGCAGGTTATCGAAGGCGAACCAGCGGCTGTACGTCGCGCTCTTAAAGCGGCCTGAGCCGATCGAGCGAACCGTCTGAGACCTGAGGTTTGGAATTCCCACTTCGTTGCACTCCTCAGCGCTCACGCGGATTGACCCGGGTTTGCTCAGCTGAAGTTGACCCACTGATTTCCGTTTTACCGTTCCGATCATGGTCACTGGCTGTCGCGCCGCGTTGCGGTGCCAGGGCGAGCCCGTCGTTGTGTCGGGGTGGCTGAGGCCGCCGTGCGGAGCGCGGCATTCGCACTCGCCCGCGTATCGGCACGATCGGGATCGGATGCGAGGTGGGTGACGTCGCTGCTGCCTCGGGGTAACCGGCGCAGCGAGCGCCTCGGCAACCCGGCGGACGCCTGCCAGAATTGAGGGTCAGCACGGCGCCGGACTGAATCTGGCCGTTTTGTCCCGGCACCCACACCCCGACGATGCCGCCGACATGGCGAGGATCGCGGGCGAGCTCGATGATGGCCTCTGCGGCGGTCTTCATCAGCGCGGCGTAGCCGTCACGCTGGTTGGCACGCAGCACCGCGCGGAGTTCCTCCGGCACGGTTACCGTGATGTGGAAGTAATGGGTCGGCAGCATCTCGGCCCTGCCGGCTTCGAGCCAGTGCTCGGTCTGGTCGGTGTGACACTTCGGACAACTCCGATTCTTGCAGGTAATGGGAATTTCCCATTACGTGTCTTATGGGCAAAATTAGACAAAATTAGTAATGGGGAGTCAGCAGAGGTTCTCCCCCGTCTGACGTCGCTATTGAACAGCTTTGCTTTCCATTACCGCGGTATCCCGGAGCAAGGCGATCAGCTTATCCGGCGGCCGGAAGAAGCCTTTGCGCAGATGTGGTGGCACGATCGCCTCGATCGCTTCGAGCTTCTCGGTGGGATCTCCGCTGTCGCGCGACACCTCTGATGGCCGGTTTGCGACACTAGCGGATGGCCGGTCGGACTGGCTGACAGTTGGGCTAGCCCAGCTGTCTGGTTAGTCCGACCGGCGACGTGGGCGAATGCCCTGCGTCTGCGGGCCGCGGCGTGTGCGGGCCATATCGGTTTCTCAATAACCGTGACGAGAACCGAATTGCCCGGACGACACGTCACCAGCCAGCAACAGAGATTGTTCATGAAGTTCCGTCCGCACCATCCCCAGCACATCGCAGCGGCCAAGGCCGGGTTCAGCGAGCGAACCGCCCGCCGCATGGCGAGCAATCGGCAGTTGGCCGTGCCGCCAACCGCCATTCGCAGTCGCCGCGTTGGCGATCCGTTTGACGGATTATGGGACCGCGAGATCCGCCCAATGCTCGAGGCGCATCCCGGTTTGCGACCGGTGGCCCTGCTTGAGGAGATGCAGCTGCGTCATCCCGGTCACGACTGGGATCGGCTGCGTCGGAGCCTGGAGCGTCGGGTTCGTATCTGGCGCGCCGAACATGGCGCCGATCGCGAGGTGATCTTCCGTCAGGACCATGTGCCGGGACAGCAGGCGCTGTCGGATTTCACTGACATGGCCGACGCCGGCGTCAGCATCGCCGGCCAGCCGCTGGACCATCGGCTGTATCACTTCGTGCTGGCTTACTCAGCTTGGGAGCATGCCGAGCCGGTGCTAGGCGGCGAGAGTTTCACCGCGTTGGCCGTCGGCCTGCAGAACGCCCTTTGGTCGCTCGGCGGCGTGCCGGCTGAGCACCGCTCCGACAGTCTTTCTGCCGCGTTCCGCAATCTCGATGACGATGCCCGGGTCGACCAGACGCGGCGCTACGAAGCGTTGTGTGCGCACTACGAGATGACGCCGACCCGCAACAATACCGGGGTGGCGCACGAGAACGGCTCGGTCGAAAGTCAGCACGGCCATCTCAAGCGCGGCGTGGCCCAGGCCTTGTTGCTCCGCGGTAGCGTCGATTTCGAGAGCCTCGATGCCTATCGGATCTGGATCGCCAACCTGATCGGCCGGCGCAACGCCCGCCGTGGCAAAATGGTGCAACTGGAATGCGCTGCGTTGCGAGCACTGCCACCGGGACGAACCACTGACTATGACGAGGCCACGGTGTTCGTGACCTCGAGCAGCGGCTTCGTGCTGCGCAAGGTGTTCTATACTGTACCGTCGCGGCTGATCGGCTTTCGCATGCGGGTGCGTCTGTATGACGAGTGGCTGGAATGCTTCGTCGGCCACAACCTAGCGCTGACCTTGTGCCGCGGCCGCAGCCAAACCGAGGGACGCCACGGTCACGTCGTCGACTACCGCCACGTGATCCACAGTTTGCGCCGCAAGCCGATGGCACTGCTCAACCTGGTGTATCGCGACGCGCTATTCCCGCGCCCGGCCTATCGTCTGGCCTGGGAGAAGCTGTTGGCGGCCGGCGATCCGCGCCGCGCCTGCAAATCGATGGTGGCACTTCTGGCGTTGGCGCATGACCGCGGCTGCGAAGCCGAGCTCGCGGTCGCACTCACCGAGCAGATGACTGGTCAGGAAGTCGGCGGCAACGGTGTCATCGATGTGCCGGCGCTGCAGGCGAGGTTCGCACCTGTGCCGGCAACGATGCCCGACATCGTCGTCAGCCTTCCGCCGGTCGCCAGCTACGACGTGCTGCTGTCGCTGGGAGCCGCGGCATGAACGACAGCACCAGCGACACCATCAAGGTGGACACCGCACGGCTGCCGTTGCTGCTGCGCGAACTGCGGCTGCCGACAATCGCCGCCATGTGGCAGAGCTTCACCGAACGCGCTGACCGCGAGGGGTGGCCGGCGGCAAGACTGCTGGCCACTCTCACCGAGCTGGAACTCGCCGAACGCGATCAGCGACGCATCCAGCGACATCTGCTCGAGGCCCGCTTGCCACCCGGCAAGACCCTCGACAGTTTCGATTTTACCGCCGTGCCGATGCTGAGCCGGGCTCATGTGGCTGCGCTCGCCACCGGTGACGGATGGATCGATCGAGGCGGCACGATCCTGTTGTTCGGCCCGAGCGGCTCGGGAAAGTCGCATCTCAGCGCCGCCTTCGGTCACGCTCTGATCGAGAACGGCTACCGCGTTCTGTTCACCCGAACCACCGATCTGGTGCAGCGTCTGCAACAGGCGCGTCAGGCTCTGTCGCTGGAGAGCGCGATCGAGAGTAACCGTCCGGTGACGGCCGCCTTGCTCGAGATCGGCGGGGTAGCGAAGTGTAGGCCTTAAAGCCCACCTTAAGGTCCTCCTTAAAGTCATGCCGGACAGCACGATCGAGATCATCAATGGGCGGGAGGGGCGGCGGCGCTGGGGCGTGGAAGAAAAGCTGCGCATCGTCGCCGAGACGCATGAGCCTGGCGCGACGGTGGGGGGCGTGGCGGCGCGGCACGATGTCTATCCAAGCCTGTTGCGCGCATGGCGCCGTCAGGTGCGCGACGGGCATCTGGCCGCGGCGCCGGCGCCGCACTTCGTGCCGGTGCGCCTGACCGACCCGCCATCGCCGGCGTCCACCGCCGCACCATCGGTCAATAACCACCCCGCGAGCGACACAATCGAGATCGTCTTGCCCGATGGCAGCCGCGTGCGCGTCGGCAGCGGCGTCAATCTGATAGCGTTGCGCCGTGTCGTGACCGCACTGCGCGGATGATTGCCCTGCCGTCCAATGTGCGCGTCTGGCTGGCCTGCGGGCACACCGACATGCGTCGCGGCTTCGACGGTCTGGCATCACAGGTGCAACAACATCTCGGACATGATCCGTTCAATGGCCAGTTTTTCGTCTTCCGCGGCAAACGCGGCGATCTGATCAAGATTTTGAGCTGGGACGGCCAGGGACTGTGTCTGTTCGCCAAGCGGCTCGAGAAAGGCCGCTTCGTCTGGCCACAGGCGAAAGAAGGCGCGGTGTCGCTGACGCCGGCGCAACTGTCGATGCTTCTGGAAGGCATCGACTGGCGCATGCCGGCGCGGACCTGGCGTCCGGAGCTGGCGAGCTGAAGAAATCATGCGCCAGGCCGAAGAAAAGACTTGGCGCGACGCGAATCGGTATTGGAAGATTCCGCCATGCCCGCGCCGCTGGACCCCGCAACAATACCGCTCGACATCGCTGCACTGCGTGCGTTGTTACTACAACGCGAGACCGAGCACGCCGCTGAACTGCAAGCCGCGCGCAACGGGTTGCAGGAACAGGTCCTGCGCAACGAGCAGCTGAAACTGCGTCTGGCGAAGCTGTTGCGCCAGCGGTTCGGTGCGTCATCGGAGAAGTTGCGCACCGCGATCGAGCAGCTGGAGCTGATCATGGGCGACCTTGAGGAACAGATCGCCGAGACCGCGCCGCCCGCGCCGCAACAACTCGCCGCGCCCGAACCCGCGGATATCGCTCGGCGCAAACCGGCACGCCGGCCACTTCCCGAACACCTGCCGCGCAAGACGGAGGAACATCCCGCACCCTGCGCCTGTCCGAAATGCGGCGGCACGCTGCATCGGCTGGGCGAGGACGTCACCGAGGTGCTGGACTACGTACCGGCGATGTTCCGCGTCATTCGCCATGTGCGTCCGAAGCTATCCTGCCGGGGTTGCGACAGCATCGCGCAGGCTCCTGCTCCCAGCCTGCCCATTCACCGCGGCCTGGCCACGCCGGCATTGCTGGCGCATGTGCTGGTGGCGAAATATGCTGATCATTGCCCGCTGTATCGTCAGGCGGAGATCTATGCGCGCGCCGGCGTTGAACTCGATCGTTCCACCCTTGCGGATTGGGTCGGGCAAACGGCGCGTCTGATGCGCCCACTGGTTGATGTCGTCGGCGCACACGTGATGGCGGCAGACAGAGTGCATGCCGATGACACCACGGTGCCGGTGTTGGAGCCGGGTCTGGGCAAAACCAGCACCGGACGGCTTTGGTGCTATGTCCGCGATGACCGCCCGTTCGCCGGACAGGCGCCGCCGGCGGTGCTGTATTGTTACAGCCCCGACCGAAAAGGCGAGCATCCGCGAAAACACCTGGATCTGTTCCACGGCATTCTGCAAGCGGACGGGTACCAGGGATACGCCTGCCTGTACGACCGCGGTGTGACCGAGGCGGCGTGTATGGCTCATGCGCGGCGGAAGTTCGTCGATGTCTATAAGTCCGACAAGTCGCCGCTGGCCAACGAAGCGCTGCGACGGATCGCCGGGCTTTATGCGATCGAGGCAACGATCCGCGGCAGGGCTCTGGTGCAATTTGCAGGCGTCCCCATCTTTCAACACCCCAACGGGTTGAAGGCGCTGAGATGGCTGGACTGCTGAGTTTGAATGCACTGTTCGAGGGTCGCCACTTTGATCACGAGATCATCGTGCTGTGCGTGAGGTGGTATTTGCGCTTCAAGCTCAGCTTCCGGGACCTGGTGGAGATGATGGCCGAGCGCAATCTGTCGATGGCGCACACCACCATCATGCGCTGGGTGCATCATTTTGCGCCGGAGTTCGAGCGCCGCTGGAACCGGTTCGCCCGGCCGGTTGGGACGTCGTGGCGCGTCGACGAGACCTACGTGAAGATCCGCGGCCAGTGGGCTTATTTGTACCGGGCGGTCGATCGCGCGGGAAAGACGGTGGACTTTCGCCTGAGCACTAAGCGCGATGTTGCCGCCGCCAAGGCGTTCTTTCGGAAGGCCGTCAAGAGTCAGGGATCGACCCCGACGACGATCACATTGGACGGGTATGCGGCATCGCATCGCGCCGTGCGCGAGTTGAAGGCCACTGGCCACCTGGCCGCCAATACGAACCTGCGGTCATCAAAATACCTGAACAACCTGATCGAGCAGGACCACCGCGGCGTCAAGCTGCGCATCGGTCCAATGCTCGGCTTCAAGCGGTTCAGGACCGCGGCGACCACCATTGCCGGCATCGAATTGCTTCGCCGCATTCACAAGGGACAGTTCAACCTCGGCAGGCTGCGCCTCAAAGATAGAAGAACGCCCGCCATCTGGAATGCGGTGCTGGCAGCGTAATAAAACGGGGGAGGTCACGCTCAACTCAGCAAGATGCCGTCCCTCAGGCTGTTTGCACCAGAGCCTTTTCGGGGCTCTTCCCGCCGAACCGGTCTCGCCAACAGAGCTTCTTTCGGCGCGGAGCAATCCGATGCTTCGCTCCGCGCTGGTCTTCGCTGGTGCCAACCGCAGGAGCATTAGCGGAACCGCCCTCGCAACGGCTTTGGAGATCTCGACGCTCGACTTTGACGGAACGGAGTTGGTGGTACTCTCTGCATGCGACACCGGACTCGGCGGACTAACGGCGGGTGAAGGCGTTTTCGGCCTCCGGCGGGGTTTCGTCGCAGCTGGAGCGAAGAGGGTCGTATTGAGCCTATGGGAGGTTGACGACGCCGCGACTGCCTTCCTGATGAACGAGTTCTACCAATCGTTGAAAGACGGCAGGAGCACTGACGAGGCGCTCTCGCACGCGCAGGCCGAAACCCGGCGGCAGCCAGGTTGGGCGCATCCGTACTACTGGGCAGCCTTTATGTTATCCGGCCTGCCGGGCCCCATCACTCTGATGTCCCCACCCGCTGCCGGGCCGGCTCTGGGACAAGAGCCCCTTGTCCCAGAAAAGCCGCTTATAGGAGAAGTGCTGTGGACCTATGAAGCAGGCTCAAGAATCCTTGGAGCACCAACCTCTGATGGTTCAACTGTTTTTGTCGGTTCAGAAGACGGCACCCTTCTTGCGCTGGACAAGCTGACGGGAAAGTCCGTCTGGCGCTTCTCAACGACATCGAAGATCTACGGCCAGCCACAGATATCAGAAGGCAGGGTGTTCTTCGGAGATCATGACGGGTCTGCGTATGCGCTGGCCGAGGCGGATGGAACGAAGGTTTGGCAGGCCACGGTCTCTGGGTCGATAGATGCATCCGTAACCGTTGACGCGGGGACAGTATACGCCGCGGCGGACCGGCTGAGTGCACTCGATGCGTCCAATGGGGTTGTTCGCTGGACCTACGATCCGGCAGCTGGTTTGCCCCCACTGCCCTTCGCCTCGTTCAGGTTTCGCCAGTTCAATGCTCAGCCATCGATCGACCGGGAGTTCCTTTACATCGGCGACATGGCCGGACGGCTTTACAAGCTGAGGCGTAGCGACGGCCAGCTAATCTGGGTTGCGGAGCTGGGTGCAGGCATGGTGGCACCGCCGATACTGGATGAACGTCAGGTTATCGTAGGAACCTGGGGCGGAAGCATTGCCGCCGTTGATCGTGCAAGTGGCGCGCCGCTCTGGCGCTACGAATCAAAAGATGAAATCGATGGGCAGATCCTGAGCACCGGTGCGCACGTCATCTTCGGTTCTCACGGTTTCGGGCCGCTAACCGCGTTGGACGCCAAATCGGGTACGCTATCGTGGCGCATCGTTTTGGAGTCGCAGGGGGTATGGTCGCTTGCGGCCGCAGGTCATCAGATTCTCATCGGCAGCCTGAACGGACTGTGGCTAGTAGACTTGGCCGATGGACAAAGACGGCGGATCCTGGATGGCAAGGTGATGGGTTCACCGATGTTCCAGGGTGGCTTTGCATTCGTCGGGTCGGATGACGGGCGTCTATACGCTATCAAATAGGCCCCATACCTGACGCGCCTTACGATCATCCAATTCATGCTCCGGGGCCATTTCATCAGTTTGCCGGCGACGAATGCGGTCTCTTGCCAGACTGTTGGCACCGAGCCACCGAGCCGTCATCCACGCAGTCTGAACGTCTGAACGGGCGGTATTCGGCGGCACCCGCCACCTGCGAAGCGCTCACCTTCCCCTCCAGGTCCAATTCCCCAATCCCCGCACTGAAGGTCTGTCCAATTTTATAGATATCGGGGACGGCCTGTGGTAGTCTAGATCGAACTAGCTTAACTTGAGGCTCATGAGAGAGTTCGGCGCCTTCGAGGCGAAAAACAAATTCGGCCAACTGCTTGATATCGTCGAGCACGGCGAAGAGGTCATGATCACCCGTCACGGCAAGGAAGTTGCTCGGCTGGTTCCGGCCAAGCAGCACATCAACCGGGAGGAATCCCGAGCAGCCGTCAAACGCATCCGCGAACGTGCCGAGCAGGCGAAGCTCGGCCAGTTCGATTGGCCCGAATGGAAAACCTACCGGGACGAAGGTCGGCCGTGAGCCTTGTCTTGGATAGCTCTGCCACGCTGGCCTGGATCTACAGCGATGAGACGACGGAGCAGATCCGCAGCGTGTTCAACCAGGTCGCCGATACCGGCGCCGTCGTGCCCGCGCTCTGGCGACTAGAGGTGGCGAACAGTCTAACCGTAGCTGTGCGCCGGAATCGCATCGATTTCAGAATTCCGCCGTGCCGGCCTTGCCGATTTGGCACTGCTCGATATTACGACGGACCCCCAAACCGACAATCAGGCGTGGGCAGATACATTGCTCATTGCCGATCGCTACCGCCTCACCCTTTACGACGCGGCGTATCTGGAACTCGCCCATCGCCGGCAACTGCCGCTCGCCACCCTGGACCAGGAGCTGGTGGCTGCCGCACGGACGGCAGGCATCAGAACAATGGGGTCGCCATGAATGGAAGCCGGGACCCGTCAGATGCCATTCTCACAGCGCCGGACAGCCCGGCGAAGCGCAATCTCTATGAACGTATCCGTGCCCCGGTCGAGCCGATCGGTGGCATTGACCTGGACTCACCGCCGCGCGAGCCTACCCGTGATCCGCCGCGGTTTGAATGATGTTCGTGCTTAATACCAGCGGCCTATCCGCAATTATGAGGAGTAGTCGGCCTGTCCCGGAAGTGGCGGCGTGGGACAGCGCTCAACCGGAGAACCTGCTCTTCACCGCCTCCGTCTGCTAGGGTGCGGATTGAACTAAACCGCTGCGACGGTTTGTGCTCGGCGGGCTAGCGGCGTGAGTGTTGTCTTCGGTCTGCCAGGGTTGGGGTGCTTCCCCCCAACCCCGAGACGGAAGACCCCCGATGACCGAGATAAGCCCTCTGCGCCGTCGCATGATCGAGGACATGACAGTCCGCAATCTGTCGCCGGCAACCCAGCGTTCGTATGTCCATGCGGTTGCGAAGTTCGCGCGTTTCTTCGCGCGCTCGCCTGACACTCGACCTGGAGGATGTTCGCGCCTTTCAGGTTCACCTCGTCGCGGGCGGCATGTCTTGGCCTGCGCTGAACCAGACCGTCTGTGCCCTGCGCTTTCTCTACGGCGTGACGCTGCGGCAGGCGGATCTGCCGGAGCGGATCGTCTACGCTCGCGAACCCCAGAAGCTGCCGGTGGTGCTGAGCACCGAAGAGGTTGTGCGCTTCCTCGAAGCCGTGCCGAGCCTGAAGTGCCGCGCGGCGCTGACGACGGCGTATGCCGCAGGCCTGCGGGCGTCCGAAGTTGCCAGCCTCAAAGTCGCTGACATCGACAGCAGCCGGATGGTCATCCGTATCGAGCAAGGCAAGGGCGGCCGCGATCGTTACGTGATGCTGTCATCGCACCTACTCGGTATCCTGCGTGCCTACTGGCGCCTGGCGCGGCCGGCGCACTGGTTGTTCCCACGTCAGGATGGCGAGCATCCGATCCATCCCACCACGCTGAACGCCGCCTGTCGTTCCGCCTGTGCCGCGGCTGAACTCGGCAAGCGCGTCACCGTCCACACGTTGCGCCACAGCTTCGCCACTCATCTGCTGGAAAGCGGTACCGACATCCGCATCATCCAGGCGCTGCTCGGCCATCGTAACGTCAACACAACGGCGCGCTATGCGCAGGTTGCGACCAGCACCATCCGTGGCACACCGAGCCCGCTCGATCATCTGCGCCTCGAGGTGACGCCGCCCTCCTGAGCGGCGACGATGCGCCCGACGCTGGAGGTGGCGGATGTCTTCCGCCGCCACGGCGCGGCGTTCCTTGATCAGCACAATGCCCATCTCGGCCGGGTCGAGCGGCGCGTGATGCAGCGTGCGCGTTCCGGTCGATCGTGATCACTGATTGAACGAAACCGCTCCGCGGTAACGTGGCCGGCTAACTTCGACGAGAGGGTCTCCTGTCTGAGAGGCTTTGGGTTGTCCGACCCACCCTCACCAGACAGGAGCTTCCGATGGCTGAAGTCAGCCCTCTCCGCCGGCGTATGATCGAAGACATGACCATCCGCAACCTCTCGCCGGCGACACAACAATCCTACACCTATGCAGTTGCCAAATTCAGCCGCCACTGTGGCCGCTCACCGGACCGGTTGGGGCTGGAGGATGTGCGTGCCTACCAGCTGTATCTCATCGCGCAGCAGCGGTCGTGGTCGCACATCAACCAGGTGGTCTGCGCTCTGCGTTTCTTCTACGGCGTCACCTTGGGTCGCAGCGATGCCAACGAGCAGATCGTCGCCGCGCGCGAACCGCAGCGACTGCCGGTGGTGCTCAGTGGCGACGAGATCGTACGGTTCCTCGAAGCTGTTCCCGGCCTGCGCAACCGGGTCGCCTTGACCACCGCTTATGGCGCCGGCCTGCGCGTCGGCGAGGTCGTTCGTCTGACGGCAGCTGCCATCGACAGCAGCCGGATGCTGATCCGTATTGAGCAAGGCAAGGGCGGCAAGGATCGCTACGTCATGTTGTCGCCGCAACTGCTGCAGATCCTGCGCACCTACTGGCGCCTGGCTCGGCCGGGTCGGTGGCTGTTCCCGGGTCAGAATCCGGCGGAACCGGTCAGCGTGGCCACACTGCAGGAAGCCTGCCGCCAGGCGGCACGTCAGGCCGACCTGAGCAAGGCGGTGACAGTCCATACCCTGCGGCACAGCTTTGCGACGCATCTGCTCGAGGCCGGGACCGACATCCGCATCATCCAGGTGCTGCTCGGTCATGCGCGCCTATCGACGACCGCCCGCTATACTCAGGTTGCTACCCATCTCATTGCAGATACTACCAGTCCGCTGGATCGTCTGAGCATCGCGGTGACGCCGCCGAGCTAAGGCCGCCGCCTCATGCGGCCCGCGCTGGAGGTGGCGGATGTGTTCCGCCGCCACGGGGCTGCCTATCGCGCCGACCATGCTGCCACCCTCTCCAATCAGCAGCGTCGGGTCATGGCCGCCATTGAGGCCTGCCGTACGCCCGCGCTCGGCGGCCATGTCGAGCAGTGCGACGACTGCGGGGACGTGCGCATCTCCTACAATAGCTGCCGCGACCGACACTGCCCCAAGTGTCAGGGTCTGGCTCGTGCGCAGTGGCTCGCCGACCGACAGACCGAGTTGCTGCCGGTTACCTATTTCCATGTCGTGTTCACCATGCCCGCGCCGATCGCCGCCATGGCTCTGCAGAACAAGGCCGTCGTCTACGACATCTTGTTCAAGGCCGCGGCGGAGACAGTGCGGACCATTGCTGCGGACGCCAAACATCTCGGCGCGGAGACCGGCATGATCGCGGTGCTCCATACTTGGGGCCAGAGTCTCTTTCATCATCCGCATGTCCACTGCATCGTCCCCGGTGGCGGCTTGACGCCCGACGGTCGTTGGGTGAGCTGCCGACCTGGGTTCTTCTTGTCGGTCCGGGTGCTCTCAAGGCTCTACCGCCGGCTGTTCTTGCAACGACTGGAGGCCGCGTTTGATGCCGGTGCGCTGAGCCTCTTCGGAGACCTCGCGCCGCTCGCTGAACCGGAAGCCTTCACTGCGCATCTGCGACCGCTGCGCCAGATAGAATGGGTCGTCTATGCGAAGCGACCCTTCGGCGGCCCGCAGCAGGTACTCGATTATCTCGGCCGCTATACCCATCGGGTGGCGATCACCAACAGCCGCTTGATCATCATCGATGACACGCAAGTGCAGTTCCGCTGGAAAGATTGATTATCGACGACCCGAGAAATCCAAGCTGATGACGCTCGACGCCGACGAGTTCATCCGCCGCTTCTTGTTGCATGTGCTACCCAGTGGCTTCAGAAGGATCCGCCACTTCGGCTTCCTGGCCAATGCTCACCGGTCCGCTCGGCTGGCCACCATCCGCGCTTTGCTCGCGGTGCCAGCGCCAACCGCTGATGATCAGCCGAGTGATTATCGCACACGCTACGCCTTGCTCACCGGGCGATCGCTCGACATCTGTCCCTGTTGCGGCGGCCGAATGGTCGAGATCGCAATCCTGGCCCGACCCTGGGCGGGATCATCGCCGGTCTGGTGTGACAGCTCATGACCATTCGATCGTCGTCTGATCATGCCGTCACGTCGTGCGCAGCTACATCCGCTGCCCAGGGGCGAAGCCAGTCGCTGCCGCATCCTTCGTCCGTCGGCCGCCGCCTCAAACCCACCATGGCGAGACAGTCGGTGTCGCTATCTATGTGCTTCGGGGCCGTGACCGGAGCCGCGATCGCCGTCCAGCAACTCGATGCCGAACGCACGATGGCGGTGGCCGCTGATCGTGGCTTCAGCGCCGCCGTTCAACGCCCATAGACCGCCTGACCCACCGCGGCTTCGTTCAATCCGGCTTCAACGACGCCCCGCATTCGGGCGCTCGCCATTGTCGGTGTCGCGGGACCTCGTTGAACCCTCAAGCATTCCGTTCGATCGTGATCATCGATTCCGGTGATCCTGATCATTCCGGAGATGACGGCGCAAACCGACTACCGCTGACAGTCTTCAACCGAGGGTAGTTTTGATCTTTTGCCGAGGAGCAAGGGGTCGCGATGCCGGGCGAGAGATTGTCGATGCGAAAGATACGAGAGCTTCTGCGGCTGCGATGGGAGCAGCATTTACCGGCGTTGGTGCATGTGTGGACGGCCCCTTGGATGCAAGAGGTAAAGTGAGAAATCTGACGGGCGGATCGACTGCGATCATGTGTACGGCCTGTTAACGCGGCTCGTGACCGCTGGCCCAGATGGGGTCCGCGATCCAGTCCCAAACACTCGGGCGACCTTTGAAAGCCTGTGCACCAAACGGGTTCTCTGGATCATCGGTTCGACCGATCGTCATCTCATTTAGC
This sequence comes from uncultured Alphaproteobacteria bacterium, assembly GCA_963758415.1. Classification (GTDB taxonomy): domain Bacteria; phylum Pseudomonadota; class Alphaproteobacteria; order Acetobacterales; family Acetobacteraceae; genus Rhodopila. The sequence goes on from CAVWVL010000008.1 coordinate 421,830, forward strand.
TCTTTCATCCCAGCATCAACGCGCGGTTCAGTCGCTGACTGCAGCGCCAGCGGCGTCACCCGCCGTCGAGCCCCCTCCAGCCCTAGTCCGGCTCATTCCGGTTGAGCGAACTGGTGGTGATCCACCTGCGCCGAAGGTAGCCATTCGGGCCGCCGAGGGCATCTCGTGTTCAATCACGGCCGAAGCCACGCGGCGGTTCGACTGCCTCGAGCTCGGAGGGATCGAGATCGACAATCGCCCGTAGGCTTCGACCGTCGCACTGTCGTGCTGATTGTCCGGCAGCGCCTCCAGCGGGCATGGTCCACTCCATTGCGTATCGCGGTAGGGAACCGGGTTGCCCCGGTCCCCCCGCACAGATCCGTACAGGCAGCTTTCCCGCATACGGCTCCTACCTTGGGTGTCTGACGGCGAAGCGCTCGCGCGGCCATGGGTGAAGGATTCTGGGTTTGGGGAGCCATTCGGCAGCGAGCTTCTCTATCCTCTGCCATGTCGAACCGTCCCGTTCGCTGCGCCGCTGGAGCGTGCGCAGCCAAAGGCGGCGAATATGGTAGTGGAAGACCGTGAGGGCGCGACCATTGGTCGGCACCGCATGGTAGTTGAAGTAGCCGCTGACGACCGATCTCAGCCATTCCCCCTGGAGGGGGATTGCCTGATGTCGTGCGCTGTCGCAGTTCCTCCTGGATTTCCTGGAGCTTCGCCCGCATGCGGTCGCCTCGGGACTTCCTGATGAAGCAGGAAGTTGCCCTTGAGAGACTTGCCGCAGATGAAGGTGAACCCCAGGAAGTTGAAGGTTTCCGGTTTGCCGAGCCCGCGCCGTTCGCGTCTGACCGCCGCGTGGCGGCCGAACTCGATCAGGCGGGTCTTGTCCGGGTGTAGCGACAGCGCAAACTCCTCAAATCTCGCGCGCATCGCGTCGAGGAACCGACGGGCGTCGTCCTCGTGCTCGAAGCCGGCGACCACATCGTCCGCATAGCGCACGATGATCATGTCGCCGGTGGCCTCGCGCCGTCGCCAGCGGTTGGCCCACAGGTCGAGGACGTAGTGCAGGTAGATGTTGGCGAAGAGCGGCGAGATCACCGATCCCTGCCCGGTTCCCCTGTCACTGACCGTCACCGTCCCGTCTTCGAGGATGCCCGCCTTCAGCCATTTCTGGGCGAGGCGGATGATGCGCGGGTCGCCGATTCGATGTTCCAGGAAACGAACGAGCCATTTCTGGTCGACCGTGTCGAAGAACGAACGAATGTCGGCGTCCAGAATGTAGTTCACCTTCCGGCTGTTGATCCCGACGTCCAGGGCATCCAGCGCGTCGTGTGGTCCCCGTCCAGGCCGAAACCCGTAGGAGAACCCGAGGAAGTCTTCCTCGTAGATCGCGTTCAGCACCATAGCCGTCGCGCCCTGGACGATCTTGTCTTCCAGGGCGGCGATCGCCAGCGGCCGCTGCTTCCCGTCCGCCTTCGGTATATACGTCCGGCGGGACGGTTGCGGTCGGTACGCTCCCCGCTGGACCCGCTCGTGCAAGGCCGCGAGCCGAGGCTCGAGGTCTGCCTCGTAGTCCCACCACGTCAGGCCGTCCACTCCCGGCGCGGCGTCGCGTTGAAGCGCGAGGAACGCGGTGCGGAGCAGATCGATGTCGACATGATGCAGGAGCGCGGTGAACCGTTCCTTCTTCCTTGTCCTTGCTGCTTGCCGTACGCGATCCAGCGCCTGGGTCACGCTTTCCCGGTTCTGCGCCCGGCGCGTGTTGTGCTGATTCGCGTTTCCCTTGGTCCCGACCCTTCGCTCCACCGGCTCCGCCACCGGTCGCCCGGCTTTGTTCGTCGGTTTCGACGCTAATACGGTCGGGTCTGACTCCTCATTCCTGTTCATCGACGGCTACGGCTCCTCACCTTCCCGTCGCGGGCCGGTGCAGCCAAAGGCTGCCCGGTCAGGCCCTGAGGTCTCCCAGGTTCCGGCGCGATCCTTTTGTGCATGATAGGGTCTCAGACCTCGGCAGAGCGCCGGCGCCTCGCATAGCGGCACCGGACGTGTTGCCTTCGACGTTACGTACCGTCTCGGCCTCTGCGGCTTCTCCCTTTCGCGGCTCAATCGCCTACCCCACACAATTGCTGTGTACGCTTCGCCGCGGTCGTCACCTTCCGCGACGCAACACTCGCTACCAGGCGGGCGCTACCCCTTACCTGCACCGGTCTTCCACCGGCTGGATCGCGCCAGCTTCGCCTGGCGCACACGTAACGGAGAACAGACCATGCCAAGAGGCCATAAACCCGAAGCCGAGCAAGCTCTCAGCAATGCTGAACGACAGGCACGATACCGCGCTCGTCGGCAGGCACAACAACCGCAGACCTCAATCCGACGGCGGGCGGCAACAGACCGCCGCAGTCGTGCACAGCGCTGGCGAGACGCCGTCGCCGAGCTGCTTGCTTTACAGGCCGAGTACGCCGTTTGGTCCGACGCATTGCCCGAAAGCCTCCGCGACAGCGCCACCGCCGAGGCGCTTCAGGAGATCATCGATCTCGACCTCGATACCCTCGCCGATATCAGACCGCCGAGGGGATTTGGTCGTGACTGAACGTAATGAAGTGGGGAATTTCTGCCCGACGAATTCTCGGGGAATTTCTCGCGGCCATTGACAAAAAGGACACGTATGTCCTGCTCAACGATGAGGATTTCCAAAGCGTCAAGGTGGAAAGTTCGTCGGTGATGAGCATCGAGAAGTTCGTCGATGTCGGTTCGATTGATCCGCTCTACTACGACACGAGCTATTATCTTGCGCCCGATGGCGATGCCGGAAGGGACGTTTATGCGGTGCTTTACAAAGCCATCGAAGAGGCAGGACGGGTCGCGCTCTCACGGGTTGTCATCGCCCAGCGAGAGCGCACGATCGCGTTGCGCCCGATGGAAGGAGGTCTGGTGGCGCATACCCTGCACGAGCAGCGAGATATCAACGACGCCAAGGCCGTCTTCGACGATGCGACCGCCATCAAGACCGATCCGGAGATGATCACGCTCGCTCGGCAATTGATCGACCGCAGACGGGGACCTACGATCCTTCAGATATTGAAGACCGTTACGAGACGCGGCTTCGCGCGTTGATCGACGCCAAACTCAAGGGTGAGGGGATCGAGGACGAGGAAGTCGAAGAGCCAGATCACAGTAACGTTGTTGACCTGATGGCCGCGCTGAGAAAGAGCCTGGCGCCCGCCGGTGATGAAGCCGCCAAACAGAGCCGCGCGGTTAAGGCGAAACCATCGGCCAAGGCGGACAAAAAGCCCGCTGCTACGCGGCCCCCCAAGGCGACACGCAAGCGAGCCTAAGCCGCCAGTTTCTCGATTTCGATCACCTCCCATCGGTGAAGGCGGACTTCGCGGCCTTCCTCTTCCATGCAAATGATGCAGTGGATTTCGTGGGCGCTGAGCAAATGGCCATGCTCGACGTCGCCAAAACCACACTCAGGGCAATGGAAGTGCCAGACAGCTTGGCTGACCATGGGGTGTTTCCCTAACGTTCAGCCAATCAATGGGGAACGGCGACCGAGTCGCGCAAGAGGGTGCCCGGAGGACCCGGCTCCCGCGGAAGGACTCTCCGCGCCGGCTGGGATGTCCCCCGGGGCAACACATCCCCGTTCGCCTGTTTGGTCCCAGTCGATTGAGCCGCGACGCTGACAATTGCCACGCTGGATTATATGTCGGCTGGATGTGTCCTGCACGGCGTTGGAGTGGGTTGGCTGAAGGAAGAGTTTGATGCTGTGGGTCACCATTCGAGGAACGTGGTGCGCGCTGGGGGATCACCGTGTGCTCGACGGTCCAGGCCAATTCAAACCTGGCCGCCTCGGCGGCCTGGACCAATTCGACGGCGCGGGCCGGATCTACATAACGGCCGGACCCAGGGTGCCGAGCTAATGCGTCACAGCACACAGGAAGTCGTTGATGTTTTTTTGGGCACCAGAGGCCTGCGCGCGTCCAGCATATGGGGCTCGCACTACGGCACCCTCGCCACAATTAATGGTCATGCTAGGGCGTGGAGCATTGTTCAGCGAGCCCCTA
>CAVWVL010000009.1:0-295941 GCA_963758415.1 uncultured Alphaproteobacteria bacterium
TCACCTGCGTGACCTGCGCCGACGTGATCAGCCGCGTGCATTCGAACTGCCGAGGCGTTCCCGCATGGCGCGGGCACCACAGGAAGTCCTTGTGGTCGAAACGATGCCGCGGATCGTTCCAGCAGCAGTTGCAGGCATGCCAGTTGATCACCCGGTACGGCGTCGTGAACTCGTTGGTCGGATGGGTGAAGCCGCTGATCAGCACCACCGGACAGCCTGCCGCCCAGGCCAGCCACGACAGCCCGCTGCACAGACCCACGAAACACGCCGCATGGCGCAACCAGCGCGCCCGCTCGGCCAGCGGCCGGTCGCCGGTCTGGTCCTCCGCCCCGTGCGGGATGTGCGTCCACATCAGGCCGCTGCCGTGCACCGGTTTCTGGTCGATGCAGATCACCCGGTAGCCGGCCGCCTTGAGGAACGCCACCACCTCGCGCCAGCCGTGCGGGTTGTTCCAGTATTTGCATCCGCTGCTGCTTTGCACCGCGATGCAGACATAGGGCTCCTCGATCGGCCGGCTGTCGTCCGGCAGGGCGAGGCGCGGCGCTTCCTCGGCCGGGTCGACGCCCAGGATATAGCCGGCGGTGCGGTGCAGCCCGACATGGCGGAAGTCGGTCGGCTGCCAGACATTCTCCGTATCGTCGAAGAACAGACCCAGGCAATAGGTGGCGTAGGCCGCTTCCGCGAGTTTCTCGCTCGACGACCCGTTCATGTGTGACGAAACGAATGGCCGGATAGGCGTCGCGCAGCAGCGGGATGATCAGCTCGGACATCGCGCAGGTCAGCCGGCACCGATGCGTCTCGCCGAACCTGGCCGCATAGGGAAACCACGCCAGGATGTCGCCCAGCGTGCCGACCGGGAACTGGATCAGGACGTCTCGGTCCGTGGCGTCGTAGTCATGCGCCAGCACCCGTGTGGCCGCCCCGGAATCGTCGAGCTCCCAGACCGCGATGCCGAAACGAACGAAGTAATGCTTGGACGACGCGACGAACGCGCCTCGGTTTTCGCTCTCGAACAGGACATTGCCGGTGTCGAGGTCACGCAGCCGGACGCGCCATTTGCCCTCCGTGCGATTGGGCAGTACGACACGGGCCCCCATGTTGAAGTCGAAGCGGATGCCCGTCGGATCGAGTTGCGTGGGCAGCGCGGCTGACGCCGGATAGGGCGATTTCACCGTCTCGGTGGCGGACGGCGTCCCTGGCGAGGCATCTGCCGTGGATGTCCGCGTGCCAGCCTCCGCGGCCGACGACGGCTCTCCGCGGTCGATGTTCCTCACGTCGCCGTCCATTTGTTTCCCCCGAAACGCGACCGCTATTTGCTTTTGCTTCTTATTATCACAATTCAGCCGGCAAAAACGAGCAAAGAATTGTAACTCATCACTTACGTCAAACGGCTATGGTCACGAACCGGTGATCCAACGGGGCGGCGCTGCCGTCGGCAGGAGGTCACAGCTTCCGCAGCGTCTCCAGTGTCATTCCCGGGGGGCCACACGACTTGCCGCGCTGTGCGCGCGGAGCCATGGGTCGAGGGTCATCAGTCAACAGGCTAAAGCCTGGGGCACCCTAGAGTAGATCCAGCGGCGACTTGCGAGCGGGCGGACGGTGCGCCGCGTCAATCTCCGCCAGATCCGCCGGCGTCAGCTCGATATCACCGGCCGTCGCGTTCTCCCGCACATGCGCGGCGTCCGCCGCCTTGGGAATGGATATCACGTTGCCATGCCGCAACCCCCAGGCGATGGCGATCTGCGCCGCCGTGGCCTGATGCCGGGCAGCCACGGCTTGAAGCGCGGTCGAACCGAGCAGGCGACGAACCTGGTGCCCCAACGGCGAGTAAGCCATGATCGGAATGCCGTGCGTCGCGCACCAGGGCAACAGCGCGAACTCAATCCCGCGGCTGTCGGGATGATATAATACCTGGTTGGCCGCGCAGCCCTCGCCGCCGGTTACCTTCGACAGCTCCTCCATATCCGTCACGTCGAAGTTCGATACTCCCCAGTATCGGATTTTCCCTTGTACTTTCAACGTGTCAAACGCCGCAACCGTTTCCGCCAGCGGATGGCCGCCGCGCCAGTGCAGCAAATACAAATCGATACGATCGGTCTTCAGGCGCTTCAGGCTGCGCTCGCAGGCCGCCGGCACTCCGGTGCGGGAAGCATTCTGCGGCAACACCTTGCTGACGATGAACAGTTTGTCCCGCTGTCCGGCGGCGGCCTTGGCAACAACCTCCTCGGCGCCGCCACTGGCATACATCTCCGCCGTGTCTATCAGGGTCATGCCGAGATCGATCCCCAGGCGTAACGCCTCGGCCTCGCGCCCAGCCTCGCCGCGCTTTTCGCCCATGTACCACGTGCCCTGGCCGAGCGCGGGAACGGTCTCTCCGCCTGGAAGCGAAACAATGTGTGTCATGTTGCCAACCCTTCCGCCACTCGCATTACGCGAAGGAAGTTGCCGCCCCACAGCTTCTCAAGCGCGCCCCGGTCGTAACCGCGCCGCATCAATTCAGCGGTGACATTGGGACTTTGGCTCGCATCCTGCCAGTCGCTGAACCCGCCGCCGCCGTCGAAGTCGGAGGAGATGCCGACATGGTCGATGCCAATCCGCCTCACCGCATGATCGATATGATCGGCGAAGTCGGCGACGGTCACCTCCTCGGGCTTGGCGTTGAGCTTCAGGAAGGCGGAGACGGCGGTGATCTGGATCACACCCTTGACGTCGCGAATCACGTCAAGTTGCCAGTCGGTCATATTGCGGGAGTGGTCGCACAGCGCGCTGACGCAGGAATGGGTCGATACGATGGGCGATCGGGATGCCTCGGCCGCCTGCACCATCGTATCGCGAGAGGTATGAGCCACGTCTACCAGCATGCCCGCCCGGTTCAGCATCCCGATCGCCGCTCGGCCCAGTGCGGACAGTCCACCATGCTCGGTCTCGCGGTCGCCGAGGTCGCGGCGCGGGTTGCACGAGTCCGCCAGCGCGTTGTGACCGTTATGCGTAAGCGTCAAATAGATCGCGCCCCGCGCTCGGAGTTGCGCGATGCGGGACAAATCCGCGCCGACTGCAAAGCCGTTCTCGACACAGGGAACGACGGCCAGCACGTTGTCGCGCCTCGCAGCCTCGATCGCATCAGCCGTCGATGTTATACGGACCCTGATGCTGGACTGGGTGTGCTGCATGCGATTGATCTGGTCGAGCATGGCAATCGCTCGCCCGTACGCGGCGTCCTCGGTTCCGGGGGTGCGCGTCGTTTGCGGCAGATAAGCCACGAAACAGCCCGCGCGGAGGCCGCCGCGGATCATCTTCGGCAAGTCAACCCGTCGCGGTCCGTCCTGGAACGGGTCAGGACCGGTTGGCCACGGGATATCGATGTGGCTATCCAGGGTGAGGATGGCATTATGGATGGACAAGGCATCGGAATGCATGACGTCGTTCATGGCCACAGGCTTACAGATAACGGCGTTTAGGCGGAAGAGGCAGCTTCACCGGGGGGAAGCACCAATCCGTGTCTTGACCGGCGCAGGCCGGTTACCCACGTCTTTGTTTATACGAAGAAATTTGTGGATGACCGAACCGAGTGCGGTCATGATTGGGGTTGATCTGGACCGGCCAAACATCATCGAGGAGGTAGCCGACGCGGGACGCAACACCGGGCGTGCCTGTCGGTCGCATCTGCTTCAGGCGTTGCTCCACGACCTCAACGCCACGGCATGGCCGCTGTCTCGCGACGTGCCGCACTGACGCACCGAGGCCCGCATCGCCCGCATCCCGCGGACGCCGTCGCGCCATCGATGCGCCAGTGGATTGACGTGGCGGACCTCTACGCCAAGGCGGTGCGCGCCATGCCCGGGACGGTAGACAGCCAGTCACCCCTGCCGGTGGAGATCGAGTGCCCGGTGACATTGGACGAGTTGCTGCGGGACATCTGAAACGCACGGCTTGTGTCCGCGCTGGGTCAGATCACACCTTCCTCGGCCAGTCGTTGCACATCGGCCTGCGTCATGCCCAGCAGTTCGGTCAGCAACCAGACATTGTCCTCGCCGTAGCCGGGCGCACCGCGGTTGATCGGTCCACCGATATAGGCCGGCGTGCGGGAAAGTTTCATTGGCAACTCATAAACCGGCCAGGTACCGATCTTTGTGCCGGTGACCTCGGTGAGCCATTTCAAGTGGCGCAACTGCGGATCATTGTCGCAACGATCCTCGGCGTTCTGACAGACGCCAGCAGGGACGCGGGCATTCTGCAGCATCATCATGACGTCCTCCGCCGTGCGTGTCGCCGTCCAGCCACCGACGACCGCGTCCAGCGCATCCTGATGCGCCAGACGATCTGCCAGGGTGATGAACCGAGCATCGTCGAGCCATTCGGCATGGCCAGCAACACGCGCGACGGCCTGCCATTCCGTTTCGCTGAAGCAGGCGATGGCCACCCAGCGGTCCTTACCCTTGCAACGATACGCACCGTGCGGCGCTGCCGGCTTGTACGGCGAGCGGTTGCCGTAGCGCCGCCATTCCCGTCCGTTGGCCGACCAGTCGAGAATCGTCGTGCCGGTCAGAAAAAGCCCTGATTCGCACTGCGATGCGTCGATCCACTGGCCTTCGCCGGTGCGGTCACGGTGGTACAGCGCGCCCAGCAGCGCCAGGGCATAACCATACGCGCCCATCCAGTCGAGGTAGGAATAACCCCACCCCACCGGCATGGCCGGCTCGGGCAGTCCGGACATGTCGCCCTGACCGCCAAACGCCGCGGCGACCGGTCCGACGGTGCGCATCCGGCCATACGTGCCGTGTGCGCCCATGCCGGCCTGCTGGATGTAGATAATATCCGGGCGGATCTTCTTCAGCACGTCATAACCCAGGCCCAGCCGCTGCAGCACGCCAGGCGAGAATCCCTCCGCCACGATATCGCAGATCCGCACAAGGTCCTTGGCGATAGCAAGTCCTTTCGGATGCCGAATGTTCAGCGATATGCCCCGCTTACCCGCATTCTTGTTGAGGAACTGGCCGCCCATATCCGGGTCCTTCACCCCCGCCAGCGGGCCAGTCGCCGCATCCCGCGCCGCTCGGCCGCCCACCGGCGCCATGGCGGCCAGCCTCGTGTCTGGATTGTCCTTCCACTCCACCTTGTAGCTCTCGGCGCCCATCGCGGCGAGGAACCGCGTTCCCCCCGCCGACGCAAGGAACCAGGCAAAATCGAGTATTTTTACACCCTGCAGCGGAAACGGCTTGTCGTGCAGCGCGGAACGAACGGCGCCGTCATCGCCCTTCGGCCGTGCCGGAACACTCGGGCCGCGCGCTGCCTGCGCCAGTATCGTTGCGGTGTCCTCGTCCAGCAACGGCGCCCGTCTGCCAACCTGCCAACTGGTCTTCGTGGTCAGCCACTTACTCGTCGGATAGCGGAATGATCGCCTGTGCTCGGGATGCGGCACGTCGGCGAAGGATTTGCGTTGCAGCCAGTGTTCATCGAGCGCGTTTTCATGCGGCTTGCGGATCGGTGCCCATAGCAGGCCAGCCTCCTGCGCCTCGAGCCAAGGCATATCCTGATAAGTCCACGAACGCACGAAGCGTTGTATCACATCCAGCATGTGCGCGCGTGCCTCATCGTTGGCGGTCGACCCGGGCACGGCGCGCGCCTTCAGGTCGGTGTCCGGCGGCGGCGGTTGCAGGTCGGCCTGCATGCCGTACTTGCTCAGCAACGGCACCAGAGCGTTCAGATCCCGGGCGCCCATGCCATGCGAGATGAACCAGCGGCCGTCCTTCGAATGCACGATGCTAGGTGAGTGGTTCGGAGTTTCCAGCGCATGCCTGCTGGTCAGCCGCCACAGCGGCACACGGCGCATCACCCAGTGCATGATGTCGAGTTCGGGATTTTTCGACACCGCCTCATGCACCGCGACCGAAACGTCCTGACCCATGCCGTTGCGATGGCGGGCGATCAGCGCGGCAATGATACCGGTGGCAAGCTGTTCGCCAGCGATATGATACGCGTGCCACATCTGTGGTGCGATCGGTGGCGTGTCGTAGCGCAGTGTTGGATCGGGGTCATAACCGCAGTTCATCATTACGCCGCCGAGCGCGAGGTGGATGAGGTCGGAGGCTTTGAAGTCGGCCCATGGACCGTCGTCGCCAAATGGCGTCATTCGCGCTGTTACCAGTTTCGGGAAGCGTGCATTCACCGCTGTCCGGTCCAGACCCAGCGCCGTATTCAGCGCGCCACAGGAGGAGTCCAGCAAAACATCGGCGCCATCGAGCAACCGTATCAAATGATCCTTGTCCGCGCCGTCTTGCAAATTCAGCACGACGGATTTTTTGTTACGGTTGTAGTTCCAGAAGAACAACGACCGCTCGATGCCCGGTTCGTCATTCAGAAATGGTCCGATCCGCCGGGTCGCGTTGCCTTCCGGCGGCTCGATCTTGATGACCTCGCAGCCAAGTCCGGCCAGCAGCAGGCCAGTATATTCGGCGCGTTCGTCGGCAACTTCGATAACCCGTAGACCGGCCAGCATCCCTGGCCCAGCATTGCCCATCATCTCCCCGGGACCCGTGGCGATCTCGCTCATGTCGGCCATGATTTGTTCTCCACCGTATCGCTTGCTCAGGGCCGTGTTCGCGCCAGCATCTCGAGCAGCGTTGCGTTCACCATATCGGCGGATTCGTACGCAGCCCAGTGACCCGTTTTTGGGATCAGCCTGATGTCGGCTTCGGGCCGATGGGCGCGCAGCATGGCGACTCGTTCCGGACCCTTCGGATTCGCTGGCGCATCGAATTCCCCCCACATCCCGTTCAATGGAGACTGCAACTGGTCAATCGCCCGCATGATTGCGCCGCCGCGGGAAATCGCCGGCGTGCGCAGCCGCGAACGGACCGTGTTCCAGTCCTGAATGACAATCGCCAAATCGTCGATCTTGGCCGGATCGGCAATCATCAGACGGCCAAGGTTGGTGCGGTGCGTCTCGTAACGTTCCTGGCCCTGCAGGTGCCGGACCTTCTCCAGTTTCACCGCCGAGCCAATGGCGCCGACACCAGACGAGCCAAGGATGGTGACCGAGCGCACACGCTTGCCGCGCAGCGCTCCGACACAGGCGGCCATGGTACCGCCGAAGGAAAAACCCACCACATCATAAGTGGTGTCCGCACCAACGATCGCATCGATACCGTCCGCAACGATCGCGGCGATCGCGCCGGCATTGTCTCCATCCGGCGGAAAGTCCGACTCTCCCAGTCCCGGCAGGTCCGGCACCAGCACGCGGTAAGTCGGGACCAACGCGGGGATGGTGCGGATCCAGTGTCGCCACGATCCGGCGCCACCATGGAACAAGACCGCAACCGGAGCCGAACCGCCGGACAAATCCCACAGATGCCAGACCATCTTGCCGTCACCGCAGGCGGTCTCATGCCATGTCGCCTGCCGTTCGATGCGATCCAGGATGATTTGTGGATCTTCGCTCAATTGGTCGTTCATCCGGGCATTGTCCTCTCCCGCGGGCCGATGGATAGTCTACAAACATCAACGTCCCGGCACCAAATCCAGGCCTTGCCTCGGCCGCGTCTTGGTCGACCAGGGTGCTCGGTGCTTGTATCGATCCAGCGTCGGACGCGCTTGATACCGCAAAGCGCGCCGGAGATCGGCGTGCGAGCAATGAGGTTACATGACGATCGTTTACATTGGTGATATCCACCAGGAATGGATCAAAACCGAGAACCGCTTGTCGCCTGAGCGTTCGCAACTACCGGCCGGCTTGCGCCTGCGGCAGATCCAGACAGGGGAGAGTTCGAGGTGACAAAACACCCAGACGGCATCCATGTCGGGGTCGGAGGCTGGACTTTCGAGCCCTGGCGTGGCGAATTCTATCCCAAGGGACACCCGCAAAAGCGCGAGCTCGAATACGCGAGCCGCAAACTGACGTCAATCGAGATCAACGGCACCTACTACGGATCGCAGAAGCCGGAAAGCTTCAGTAAGTGGCATGATGAAACGCCCGACGACTTCATCTTCGCGCTCAAAGGGTCCCGGTTCACAACCAACAGGCGCGCCTTGGCCGAAGCTGGTTCCTCGATCGAACGCTTCTTTTCCACCGGCGTCTTGAACCTCAAGCACAAACTCGGCCCGATCAACTGGCAGCTTATGGCAACGAAGAAATTCGACCCCGAGGACTTTGAGGGGTTCCTGAAGCTGCTGCCGAAAAGCGTCGAGGGGCATGCCATTCGTCACGCGGTCGAAGTGCGCCACAACAGCTTTCGCACCACGGACTTCATTGCGCTCGCCCGCGATTACGGCGTAGCCATCGTAATGGCGGCGGACTCGCAATATCCTCAGATCGCCGACGTAACGGCGCCGTTCGTCTATGCCCGCATCATGGGGACCATCGAATCCGAGGCGGCCGGCTATGCCAAATCGGCCATTGGCACCTGGGCCGAACGAGCACGCACCTGGGCGTCGGGCGGAACCCCGGACGGGCTGGAAACCGTAGCGGCCAAGCCGGCAAAAACCGCGGCACGGGACGTTTTCCTATACGTCATCAGCGGTTTCAAAGTTCGCAATCCAGCCGCGGCAATGGCGATCATCGAACGCCTTGGCTAACGGCATCGTGAAAGTGATAATGGACGACCTCTTCAAGGCGGCCGGTCTCGACAAGTGTGGGCCGGAGGACCTGGCGCCGGGCGCGGTGCTGCTGCATGGACGCGCACTCGACGTCGAGGCCGCCCTGCTGGACGCCCTGGAGCTGATCATTTCGCAATCGCCGTTTCGCCACATGGTCACGCCGGGCGGCTTCCGGATGTCCGTCGCGATGACCAACTGCGGCTCGGTCGGCTGGATAACCGATCGCAAGGGCTACCGCTACGATGCCACGGATCCCGAAACCGGCAGACCCTGGCCGGCAATGCCCGCGGTCTTCCGGCAGATCGCGGCGGAGGCGGCGGCCGAAGCTGGCTACCCGAATTTCCTGCCAGACGCCTGTTTGATCAATCGTTACCTTCCCGGTGCGCGTCTGACATTGCACCAGGACCGCAACGAGCGCGACCTGACCAATCCGGTGGTCTCCGTATCCCTCGGGCTGCCGGCGGTTTTTCAGTTCGGTGGCCTGAAGCGAACCGACCCGCAACGCAAGTTTCCCCTGCGTCACGGCGACGTCGTGATCTGGGGTGGACCAACCCGCCTGTCCCATCACGGCATCCTGCCACTCAAGGACGGCGAGCACCCGTCACTCGGCGCCGTCCGCTACAATCTCACCTTTCGCAAGGCGCTCTGACAGATACCCCCGCCCCAGCCCTTACAACGATTTCAGCGCCGGCAGCACCTCCTCCGGATCAAGCCCCAGCTCGTGGATGCCCATGTTCCAGAGACAGGAATCGGTCGGCGGCGGCTGGATCTCAGCGATTGCTCCATCGCGAAACAGTTGCTCCAGCCTCGATCCCTTGAAGATGCCGTGCGCACCGCCCAACGTCAGGGCGGTCCGCGTGATGCTGCTCACCGCCTCGCCAACCAGATACTTTGCCCGGCACAGCGCCGCGATCGTTTCCGCAGTCATACCCTGCGTGTCGCTCAGCCACGCCGAATGATACGTTACCAGACGAGCTGCCTGCAGATCGGCACTCATCTTTGCGATATGACGGCGAACGTCGGGATGATACGCCAGCGACTGCGCGTAGCCCTGTGGCTGACGCGCCGTCACCACGCGCCGCACCTCATCATACGTCGCCACCGCCACTCCGAGGTAGACCGCGGTATAGGAACCCCAGAGCCAGTTCTGGTTGGCGCGCCAGAAACCCCGAATGTCGTCGGAATGAAACATCACGGCACTGTCCGGCACCCAGCACTGGTCCAGCACCAGCGAATCACTCCGTGTCGCGCGCATGCCAAGCGTATCCCAGTTGGCGATCACGCTGCGTCCCTCGACAACCCGCGGTATCAGCAGCAGCATTCCCGCCGTCGGGCTCGTCGCCTCCTCCGGATAGGCCATCATCAGAACGTAGTCGGCTGCCTCCAGCATGGAGGCGAACATCTTCCGGCCGGTGATGCTGTAGCCATCGCCGACCCGCCGAGCCAGCACACTCAGCGGGCGGGCGCCGAGCAACGCCGTAGTGCCTGGCTCGGAGAAATTGCCGCCAATCATTTGGCCCCGCTGCACCACCAGATCGGCGATGTGCTGCTTCGCCCGATCGGTGACCTCGGGACTTAACAGCAGCGGCATCACCACCGAGGTATGCATGTTGAACGCCAGGGCGGTCGACGGGCAGCCCTGGCCCAACGCCTCGTAAGCAATGGTATGGCTCAGAAGGTCCCAGCCCAAGCCACCAAAAGTCTTCGGCACCGTCAGCTCGAGAAATCCCTCCTGACGCAATCGATCATAGTTCTCGACCGGATGGGACCCGTCTCGATCATGCCGCGCGGATCGCGAGGCAAAGTCCGCCGCCAGCAAAAGGCAGCGTTGCCGGAGATGCTCCTGCTCCTCACTGATCCGGAAGTCCACGTCCTGTCCCTTCAGTTCCGCACGATCGAACCCTACGCAAACCCCACGACCTCGGCCAGCGCCTCAAGCTGTTCGACGTATCGCGAGACCGGGTTCAGCAACAAATGGTCGGCGCCCATCGCGGCGATTTCCTCTACCCGTTCCCGTACCTGTTCCCGAGTGCCATGGATGCCCGACGTGTCGGTGCCACCAGGATTGTGATAAACCTCGCTGTACCAGCGGTGCAGTTCGGCCCGCGCCACCTCCGGCCGGTCATCCACCGCAACGAAGATCCGCTTCGAGATCGGAAAGGTCGCCGGGTCGCGTCCGGCCTGCTCCAGCGCTTCCCGAAGCAAAGGCACCGCACGACGGAAATCTTCCGTGCTGGACCCGCCCGCCCCCATCCAGGCGTCCGCCATCCGCGCAGCGCGCTTCATCGCATCAGGATGCCCAACGCCCATCCACACAGGTAGTTTCTTCTGCACCGGTCTCACACCCAACGATACGTCATCCACGCTGAAAAACCGGCCGTGATAGGTGACCTTTTCCTGGCTCCACAGCGCCCGGATCAGTTCCACCGCTTCCCGGAACCGTGCAACGCGGCCATCAGGCGGCACTTGGAAATTCCGGCAATGCCGCTCAGTCCCCAGCCCCACGCCCATCAGCGCTCGGCCGTTACTAATGTAATCAAGGCTCGCCCATTGCTGCGCCACCATGCGCGGGTCATGGGCCGTCAGCACCAGGACCGAAGCCCCCAGGCCGATCTTGCTGGTAACCGCGGCGGCATAGGTAAGCGCCACAATCGGTTCAAAACTGGTGACGTGATCCAGCGTGTTCTCCGTCACCCACAGGTCACGGAAACCCAGCGCCTCGGAACGCTGCGCGACGGTGCGGACCACCGCCACGTCGATCCTGTCCGGTGATCGATGCGGCAGCGACATACCGAGCGATATGCTGTCTTTCAGTGCCATCTGATGCGTCCTATGCCTTTTCGATGATTTCCATTTGCGCCTCGTCCGGCGCCTGCACAAAGGCAACGCGTTTACCGTTGCTTCCGGTGAGTTCCTCCAACACCGCCACCCCGTTCCGCCGCAGCTCCGTCAATGTCGCGGGAAAATCGTCGGTTACCACCGCCATATGCTCAATGCCGTAATGCTGCTCGTGCTTTTGTTCCGCGATGATGCCAGTGATGTTGAGCTGCACCCCGTGCAGGTCGAGCTGAAATCCACGCCCCGGCATCTCGGCTTTCACCGTCGCGCCGAAGTTCTCGATGTAGTATCGAATGGTCTGCTGCACGTCGCGGGTCTTCAGATGCACATGTTGCACCGACAGCGCCATTTTCGCCCCCTCTCTAATGTCTCGTCGCCGCGATGGTGGCCGCATTCCAGGCACGCTGGCAAGGCCGCGTCCCGCACCGCATCCTTGACAGTAGCCCACGGGATGCCACCCTTCCCGCTTCAACCAGGTCAGCAGAACGCCCCTCGCGGCTCACGGAGAAGAAAATGCGGTTTGGCCTGATCATTCGTGGCCAGTATGCCCAGGGCGACGACATGCGGGTGCGGCTGCGCGAAGACCTCGACGCCGCGAGACGTGCCGAGCAGCTCGGCTACGACCTGGTTGCCAAGGGCTCCCACTACAGCTCCCACCCGTTCCAGTACATCCAGCAGATCCCCTATCTCTGTCAGGTCGCGTTGGTCGCCCCAAAGCTGCGTCTCGTTCCGGGTGTTGTACTGCTGCCGCTGCACAGCCCGCTCCACGTCGCCGAGGAACTCGCCTCGCTGGACGTCATGTCGAACGGCAAGCTGGTGTTCGGTGCCGGCATCGGCTACCGCGAAGTGGAGTTCAAGGCGTTCGGAACGACACAGAAACAGTCAGGCCAGCGCTTCGAGCAATGCCTGACCGCGGTCAAGCGCCTGTGGTCCGAGGATTTCGTCACCATGAAGGCCAGTTACTTCGACCTCCAGGGCGCCAACTGCACCGTCATGCCAGTGCAAAAACCGATGCCCCCGGTTTGGATCGGCGCCAACGCCAATGTCGGCATCAGGCGCGCCGCGCGCATGGCCGATACCTGGTTCATCAACCCACACAACAAGATCGATACCATCGCCGAACAAATGGAGATCTACAAGCGCGCGCTCGATGACTGCGGCAAACCTTTCCCCACCGAATTGCCCATGGCGCGAGAGGTGTTCACCGCACCCACCAGGGCCGAGGCGATCCGTCTCGCGCGGCCTTACCTCGAGGCCAAGTACAAAGCCTATCGCGACTGGGGTCAGGACAAGGTGATGCCGGCCGGCGATCATTTCGGCGGCGATTTCGAAGACCTGATGCACGACCGCTTCCTGTTCGGATCGCCTGACGAAATCACCGAGCAGATTCTTGTCCTGCGGCGTCGTTTCGGTGTCAACACGCTGGTGCTGGGCATCCATTGGGCTGGCATGCCGGCGACCCTGGCAATGGAACAGATGCAATTGATCGCCGAACAGGTATTCCCCGCGGTTCGGTCAGCATGAGGGTTTGTTGCAATGAAAATCGGCGCCGTCATGTTCTTTACCACGCAGTCCATGTCGCCCACCGAACTGGGCCGCGAGCTGGAGGACCGTGGCTTCGAATCCCTCTGGGTGCCCGAGCACACCCACGTGCCGCTGACTCGCCTGACCCCCTTCATCGGCGGCGGCCCGATGCCCCGCCCCTACTATGAGATCTTCGATCCGTTCCTGGCGCTGAACGCCGCCGCCGCGGTCACCAAGAAACTCAAAATCGGCACCGGCATCGCCCTGGTGGTGCAGCGCGACCCGATCGTGACGGCAAAGATGGTCTCGACCATCGATCAGCTTTCCGGTGGCCGGTTCCTGTTCGGGGTCGGCAACGGCTGGAACCAGGATGAGATCGAAAACCACGGGACGGTCTTCGCCACCCGCAACAAGCTGGCGCGCGAACGTATCGAGGCGATGCAGACCATCTGGACCCAGGACGAGCCGTCCTACCACGGCGAATTCGTCAACTTCGGTCCGATGAACCAATGGCCCAAACCGCGGCAGAAACCCCACCCCCCGATCATCGTCGGCGGTGCCTTTCCCCACGCCGCGCGACGTGCCATCCGCTACGGCGACGGCTGGATACCGCGAGCCGACCGGCTGGAACACGACGGCGTCGGAGTCGCCATCGCAAAATTTCGCCAGATGGCAACCGAGGCCGGCCGCGACCCGGACTCGCTGCCGATCACCATATTCAGGGTCCCCGATGACGTCGCCAAACTGCGCTTCTGCCAGGAGATCGGCGTCGACCGGGTCGTATTCAGCCTGCCCGCGGAAAAGTCCGACGGGATCATGCCGATCCTGGACCGCTGGGCGGCGGTAAAGCGCGAACTGGGAGTCTGAACGGCGGCCACCGCCGGCGCGCCGCTCGCCGCGATTGACGCGCTGGGGCCGCGTCCGTATAAGCCGGCGCTTCCGTCGGGTCGCGCTCGCAGGCGACCCGTGGCTAAGCATGATTGACGCCGGTTGCCAGATCGCCGCCAACCGGGTTTCGGAGAATAACCGTGAAGCGCACCTATCAACCGTCCAAACTGGTCCGCAAGCGCCGGCACGGGTTTCGTGCCCGTATGGAGACCGTCGGCGGCCGTAAGGTGTTGGCCAATCGCCGCGCCAAAGGGCGCAAGAGGCTGTCGGCCTGATCCGAGACGCGTGTGCTGGCATGCCATCGTGCCAGCCGTGACCCCGCCCCGGATCGTGCTCCAGACTCAGATCCCGTGCGGCACCCCTATCAAGCCCGATCGCCTTAGGCGGCGGCCAGAATTCCTGCGCGTCGCGGCGTCCGGGAAGAAGGCAGCGATCGGCGGCGTGGTGGTTCAGGCGCTCAAGCGCGGCGATGATGGCCCGGTTCGGCTTGGGTTCACCGTCACGCGCAAGGTCGGCAATGCCGTGGTGCGAAACCGCACACGACGGCGGCTGAAGGAAGCGGCGCGCCTGCTCTTGCGGGACTGCACCGTGCGCGGAGCCGATCTCGTCCTGATCGGGCGGGACAGGACCCGAAACCGTGACTTTCGCATGCTCCAGGACGACATCAGGCGCGCACTGGAAAGGAATGGAGTGCTATGACACCTGCTGCCGCGGTCGGCGTCGGTGCGGTGCGGGTCTATCAATGGACGCTGCGTCCGTTCATCGGCCCCAATTGCCGCTTTTGGCCAAGCTGCAGTGACTACGCGGTCGACGCCCTGCGCTGCCACGGGGCACTCAGGGGAACGGCGATGGCGACGAAACGCATTCTCCGCTGCAATCCATGGCACCCCGGCGGCGTTGATCCGGTGCCGGGGATGGAGAACAGGTTGGATAGCCAGACGAACAGCCGGACAGACCGGCAAATGGGACATTGATGGACCAGAAGCGGCTCTTTCTCGCGATCGCGGTATCATTGGCGATCTTGCTTGGCTTCCAGATGCTGATCGCGCCACACCTGCCGAAGCCCCCGCCGCGTCCGGTCGCCGAACTGACCGCCCCCGCCGATGTCACGCCGGCACCCACTGCCGGCTCCGCTGTTCCCGCGGCAGGTGCCGCGCCTGCCGCCACGTCCGGCGCGGTGCCGAGCAAGGTGCCTAGGGTGAAAATCGCCGCCCCTCGGGTTGCCGGTTCCATCAGCCTGCTCGGCGCCCGCCTCGACGACCTGCTACTGACGCAATATCGCGAGACCATCGAGCCCGATTCGCCCGATGTCCGGCTGCTGGAGCCGCGCTCGGATAAGGATCCGTACTATATTCAGTACCGGCTGGACCGCACCGCCCGGCAACAACGCGGTGAAATTGCCGGATAACGATACCGTCTGGACCGCCTCCGCCGATACCGTCAGTCCGGGCAAGCCGGTCACCTTGTCCTGGGACAACGCTGAGGGCCTGACCTTTCTGATCGAACTGTCGGTCGACGACGACTACATGTTCACGGTGCGCCAGACCGTGCGCAATGCCACCTCGCAGGTGTTGCAGTTGTTCCCGTGGTCTCGCATCCGCCGCGACTACAAACCCGAGGTCGCCGGCTACTACGTTCTGTTCGAGGGCCTGCTCGGCGTCGCCAACGGCACGCTGCAGGAAACCAGCTACGACAAGGCCAAGAGCGAGGGAGAGAAAAAGGGCGGCATCGCGTTCGACGCCACCTCCACCGGCGGTTGGGCCGGCATCACCGACAAATACTGGCTGACCGCGCTGATCCCGGACCAAAGCCTGCCGACCAAGGTCAATTTCCGCCACATCGACGATCACGGCGATCACTACCAGGTCGACTATGTCACCACCGATGCCCAGACCGTGCCGGCCGGCGCGGAAGCCGCGATGACGACCCACGCCTTCGCCGGCGCCAAGGTGGTGACCCTGCTGGACCACTATCAGGACGCGCTGCACATACCGAGTTTCGACAAGGCGGTTGACTTCGGCTGGTTCTACTTCCTGACCAAGCCCATCTTCTTCGCCCTCGATTACCTTAACAGCCTGCTCGGCAATTTCGGCCTGGCCATCATGGTGTTCACCGTCTTCGTGAAGGCGCTGTTCTTCCCGCTGGCGAATTACTCCTACCGCTCCATGAGCAAGATGAAGCTGCTGGCACCGAAGATGACCGCGCTGCGGGAGCGCTACAAGGAAGAGCCGCAGCGCCTCCAGCAGGAGATGATGGCGCTCTACAAGACCGAGAAGGTGAATCCGGCATCCGGCTGTCTACCGATGGTGGTGCAGATTCCGGTGTTTTTCTCGCTCTACAAGGTCATTTTCGTCACGATCGAGATGCGGCAGGCGCCGTTCTTTGGCTGGATCCGTGATCTCTCGAAGGTCGATCCGACCAACGTGTTCAACCTGTTCGGTTTGATCCCCTTCAATCCCGCCGCCTACGTACCGCTGCTGCATCTGGGCGCCTGGCCGCTGATCATGGGCTTCACCATGTTCCTGCAGCAGAAGATGAACCCGCCGCCGCCGGACCCGGTGCAGGCCAGGCTGTTCCAGTTCATGCCGATCATCTTCACCTTCATGATGGCGAACTTCCCAGCCGGCCTGATCATCTACTGGAGTTGGAACAATACGCTTTCGGTCGCACAACAATGGCTGATCCAACGACGCACGCGGCTGGCCAAACCCTCCCTGGCCCGCACCTGAACGAGAAGCCTGTTGCGGACGGGCCGACGCTTGTCGGCTCCGAGCCAGTCGGATCGGCCGACGACGCGGCAGCCGATGCGGCGGCGATGGAAGCCGGCCGCCTGCTGTTCGCCTCGGAGTGCAAATTCGTCTTCGGCGCCCAGCGTCTGGATCAGGTGCCCCCCGCCACAAGACCCGAGATAGCCTTCGCCGGACGCTCGAATGTCGGCAAATCCTCGCTGCTGAACGCGCTGACCGGACGCAAGGCACTGGCGCGCGCGTCTTCCGAACCCGGCCGCACCCGGCAGTTGAATTTCTTCGATCTTGCCGGCGTGGTGACCTTGGTCGACATGCCCGGTTACGGCTACGCCCGCGCCTCAAAGGACATCAAGGCCGACTGGCAGGGCATGATGTTCGACTATCTGCGCGGCCGTCCGACCCTGCGGCGGGTCATGCTGTTGCTGGACGCGCGAATCGAGCTGAAACAGGCGGACCGCGACGTGATGGCGCTGCTGGATCGCGCCGCCGTCACCTTTCAGATCGTGCTGACCAAGTCGGACGGCCTGAAGCCGCCTGCCCTGGCTCGAAAGCTCGCGGAAGCCGAGCGGCTGGCGCGGTCCCATGCGGCGGCTTTTCCGGGGGTGCTCCACACCAGCAGCGAAACCGGCGATGGTGTTGCCGCGCTACGGGGAGCGCTTGCGACGCTTCTCGAATTGGAATCCGATCGCGGAGAAGCGTAAGTCGTTTCGCCGCGAGAATCGGCTACCTCGAAACCATAAGCGACGTATCGCGCTCTACTGATGCGCGATGCCAGGGGATCGGCAAACAATGGCAAGGAAAGCACCGCACGGCCGGTCACCGGTTGATCCGATCGAGGCCGACACGCTGCTACTCGATCTCGCCTCCTGCCTGCTCGCGGAGTATTTTTTCGATCCAGACAGCGAGGCGCGCTATCTGGAGCTGTATCCATCCAGACGAGCGCCCCATGACGCCCCGCCTCTGACAGAGGAGCCCATCCGGCAGCAGGGCAAGGCCCTGACGTGGCGGCTCGCCGCAACCGGACAACGGAACGGCTTTCAGGTCACGATAATCCATCCGAAATTTACCGTAAGCGTCGAAGGTGTCTGGCAGTTTCAGCGCCAGACGCTCAGCCGGGGACGGGTTGTCGACCGCGCCGGCGATCCGAAGCAGATCGCAAGGAAGGCGCGGTCCATTTTAAACGCCCTCACGGTGGACGAACCGAGCGACGACGATCTCGCGGATTTGCTCGCATTCTTGTCCGGCCACCCGGAGACACCACCGCTCGCCGATGATGCGGACCAGCCGCCACCGGCCACCACCGCGGAGCGCGACCGCGCCCGTGCGCTCGTGGAACGGCTGAGCCGTCAGGCCGGCGGCGAGTTGCGGACCGAGGACCGGGCGTGGCTCGAGACCACGCCGCAGACGCTGCCTGTGCTGACCGATCTGACGATTGAGGCGATGACTGCGGAGCCTCGCGCCGAAAACCGCGTCGCCGTCTGCCTGGACCTGGTCACCCAACAGCTCGAGTTCGTGCGGTATCGCCTGGACCGCGGATGGGACTGGGCGTCCGCCATGCTGGCGGATTACCAGCAACGGTTGGTCGCCCTGGGACAGGCGAGCACGCTGGAGGCCCCCGATTGGTTTGCCATGGCCGGGGCACTGACCCAGGCACGGGTTCCCGTCTCGGATGAGGTTCAGCTTCAGTTGGCGGAAGCCGGAACCGCCAAAGCCTCCAGCACCTTGCCGCCAGACCAGTTGCTGGGCTCGCTGCGGCAACTTTCGGATGAATTGGCGGACATGACGGAGTCCCCGTTCGAGGTGATCGAGGCGCTCTACGCCGCGGGCGCCGTCATGCCGTCGAAATTGCGCAGCTTCATGGCAACCGAACTGGCGCTATCGGCCCACGCCGCGCTCCAGCAAGCGGTGCCGCTCATGCTGCTTGATCCGGACGCGGACGTCAGGCGATCGGCGGCGGCGGCGATCGAGCAAACCGCGGCGACCGTGTCACCCGACAGCCTGCGCCGCGCGATCACCATGCGCAACTGGATCCCCGAGGCTGACCGCCCCGATCTGGACCGAGCGATCCGGAAGGTGCGCGCCTCCGGCGTGCCCATCGCCGCTTGGCCGCCGGCGCCTGGTGGCCACGGCGCCTCTCGTACCGATATCGCGCTTCACGCCTCGATGGTCGATGGTTCGGGAGCGCAGACCATAATGGCCATCAGTCGCGGCGGCAGGAAGGGCCTCGTCGCGGGACTTCTGCTCAAGCACGGCGAAGGCGTCGGGGATGCCTGGATCGACCCGGCGGTCTTGCGCGCCAACATCAACATCATGCTGCGCGATCTGAAATCCGAGGTTCCCTCGGACGAAGTGGACAGGTCGTATGTGGATGCCGCGATTCAGCACGCGATCGCGGCGGGCGTGGCGCGAGGGGCCGTGCCGGCGACAAGTTTGCTGGCGATTGCCGAGGCAACCGGGGGCTCGGAGTGGAAGGATCGCCGACTTGACGTGGCGGCCGAGGGCGAGCGGCTGTTCAGCGCGTTGGCGGCGGCGGACCGCAGTCCGGAGGGCGTGCAAGCCGCGCTGGACCGCGGTATTGCGTGGATGCAGCGGGAACCCATCGCGGCGTCCTGGTTCGAGGATAGCAAGGCTGTCAGGCAAGTCATCGCCAAGGTGCCGCGAAAAGACACCGCCGGTGCCGCGCGCCTCGTGCTGAACGAGGTCCTGCCCGGTACGCGCCTGGCCTGGGCGGAGCGCTTCCTGTTAATGGCGATGTGGTGCCAGGCCGCGACCACCAAGGCGTATCGCGGCTGGACCACGGAGTTCACGGTCCTGACCCATGCTCTGACCAGCGAGGTTCCTCTGAAGACGATCCCGGTCATGAACAGGATCGCCCAGCAGACCGTGATGGCCGCGCATAGCAGCGGCTGGTAGGCTCGCCGGGCGTATCTTCCGGTGGCAAATTGGAAGAACGGATAAAGGGAGGGGGCTAACATGCCGGTACGCACGGGAGCGCAATATCTCGCTGGCCTTCGCGAGCGACGGACCGAGGTATGGTTACGCGGGGAACGCGTCGCGGACGTGACCTCTCACCCGGGCCTTGCCAACGGCGCGCGGACCATCGCTTCGTTGTATGACCTGCAATGCGATCCCGCCCATCGTGACTCGATGACATTCGCCGACCCCGACAGTGGTGAGACCCTGGGTCTGTCGTTCATCATTCCCCGAACGCGCGAGCATCTCGAGCAGCGCCGGGCGATGATGCTGAAATGGGCTCGGACCACCTGCGGGATGATGGGCCGGTCGCCCGACTTCATGAACGTGACGTTCGCTTGCTGGGCCGGCGCAGCGGACTATTTCGGTCGTGGCAAGCCCGAATTCGCCGACAACATGCGGCGCTATTATCAGTATATCGCGCGCAACGACCTGGTCCTGACCCATTCGCTCATCAACCTGCAGCGCAGCCGAAACATCAGCGCCCGGTTCAATCTGCAGGAAGGCACCGCGCTTCAGGTCGTGAAGGAAACTTCGGCCGGCCTGGTCGTTCGCGGCGCCAGGGTCCTCGCCACCCTGGGTCCGCTCGCCGATGAGATCGCCGTCTACGCCCCACGCCTGGCGCAACACTCCGAGGAATACAGTCGCTTCGCGCTGAACTTCGCCTTGCCCTGCGATACCCCCGGCCTGCGCTTCCTGTGCCGCGACAGCTTCGACGAAGGCAAGACGCATTTCGATCACCCCCTGGGATCGCGCTTCGAGGAAATGGACTGCATCGTGTTCTTCGACGACGTGGTGGTGCCCTGGGAGCGGGTGTTCATTCACGGCGACGTCGGGTTGCTCAACGACACAGCGTGGATCACGCATTCCTCGGCCCACGCAGCCCATCAAGGCTGTGCCAAGAACCTGGCCAAATGCGAACTGGTGCTCGGCGTCGCCCTGCTGGTAACCGAGACACTCGGCAATGCGCACCTGCCTCACGCCGAGGAGCGGATCGGCGAGTTGGTGATGTACACCGAGTTGATGCGCGCCTGCATGCGCGCGGCCGAGGCCGATGCGGAACTCGACGAATGGGGCATCATGTGCCCGTCGCCACTGCCGGCCGAGACAACACGCAACCTGTTCATGACCGCCTATCCGCGGATGGTGGAAATCCTGCAACTTCTCGGCTCATCGAGCCTGATGATCCTGCCTACCGAAGCCGATCTTGCCTCGCCTCTGTCACCAGCGATCGACCAGTACCTTGCCACCGACGCCAGTTCGGCACGCGATCGGGTGCGGCTGTTCCACCTGGCATGGGACATCGCCTGCAGTTCTTTCGGCGGTCGGCAGGTCTTGTATGAACGGTTCTTCGCGAGCGATCCTCTCACCCGCGCCCGTGCCCTGGCCGGGATATTTCCGAAGCAGGAAGTCACCGAGCGCGTGCTGGAGTTTCTAAGACGGTCCTAGACTATAGGTCCACCAACACCGGCGCGTGATCCCTACCCGCCGCTATACCCCTCTCGTAGAGGTGCTCGATGTGCCGCACGACCCAATCGCGGCTGACCCAAATGGAGTCGAAGCGTCGTCCAGTGCCCGGCGAGTTCTTCCGTTTACCCGTCCGGTGGGTGATGGCGAGAGGCCCCAACGGCTGGACAGCCCGAAGCCTTTCCGTCTCGTCGGGATGGAGAGCGAGCCACCGGCGCAGCGCGTCATTGGGACTGTGCAACTTTCCGGGGCCGAACAGAAAATCATCTCCAGGCTCACCGTGCAATTTCTGGCTGCCGGTATGCCAGTGCGTTCGGGTGTCGGCGAAGTCAAACGCATCTATCAACGGCGTGTTGGCGTCGGCGCCGAACAACAATGGTCCGTTCTGTGTAGACAACCAGGAGGCGAAGGCGACCGCCTGCCGCGGTTTGACGATTCCATAGCTCACGCCTGGCGGAGCGTGATAGCTGACGGCGATGAACGGCGTTCGCTCTTGCAGCAGGATCAGGTCCGGGGCGAGTTGACGCAGCAGATTCCCTTGCCCTTTCGCTGCCTCAGGACCGCGGAATGCCAGGTTCCATGAGACGACGCGCATCTCTGCTTGTCGTCCCCCCCTCAGGCGACGATCCATTCATCTTCGTGCTGAACCAATTTTTCCAGCATGCGCAGCAAATCGCCGCCCGTTGTTGCCCGCTCGTCGATAGTGGCGTCGGAGATCAGGTGCGCCAACGGGTCGGCCAGCCCCTCCTTTGTCTGGCAGGAAAACCCCATCGGCCAATCCGGAAACCAGCGCCGCTCGGTCGGTGCGAAGGTCAGCACGGTGACATCAGTATGCCTAGGATCCGAACCGATGCGCTCGAAGGCGCGCTCGACGGCATCACGATAACCTTCCAGTGCCTGGGCAAATCCCGAATTGGTGAACAGCAGGGCGCCGGTTATATTGTCTTCCTTGTTCCGCCTTCGCGCGGTGGCCACGATGGCGCGCAGTTCCGCCTCCACGTCGACCGTTTCCCCGGGGCCAGCGTTCGCGCCGATCATGTTTCGGCTACAATACAGCAGCCTGTACAGCGGTCCTGGCATGGCATCCCTTCTCATGATTCGAAACTGCCGACGGCGAACTTATGCAACAGACTGTCGATTTCCGCAGCCGGAACCGGCCGGCTCACCAGGTAGCCCTGAATATCGGTGCAGCCATTCACCTCGGCCAGTCTGGCCTGGTCGGCTGTTTCCACTCCCTCGGCTGTCAGCGTCTTGCCGAGCGCGGAGCCAAGGCGGGTGGTTGCTTCCAGAATCATGGACGCCTCGCTGTCCTGACCAAGCACGGAGATGATCGACTGCCCGATCTTGATCTTGTCGAACAACACAGGCGGCGGCGGCAATTGGCTGAGCATCCGGTATTCGGTGCCGAAGTCCTCGATAACGAGGTGAACGCCGAGGCTGTGAAGCCGGTGCAGCAGATCCCGCGCCGGATCCTCTTGGGCCATCAGGGCTCTCACCGTGATCTCGATTTCCAGTCGTGCCGGAGCCAGGCCCGACTCCTTGAGCGCGGCTTCAATGACCGCAAAAAGCCGGTCGCAGTCAGCAAGCTGCGCGGCCGACACGTTCACCGCGACAGTCAGCGAATCCGGCCAGGACGCGGCTTGCCGACAGGCCGTCTTGATGACCCATTCCCCCAGACCCTGGATACAGCCCATGTCCTCGGCCACCGGGATGAACGTGGTCGGGAGAACGGCGCCCCGGGTTGGATGACTCCAGCGCAGCAGTGCTTCAAATCCCGTTACGCGATTGGAGCGAAGATTGAGCTGAGGCTGGTACGCCAGCCACAGTTCTCCCATGCGCAGCGCTTTGCGCAGGTCGGTTGCCAAATCCCGCCGCGCCCGGGCGTCTTCGCTGATGGCTGGATCGAAGATCCGCCAGGTGCGGCGCCCCGCGCTTTTCGCGTCGCGCAAGGCCTGGTCGGCTTCACGCAACAGGTCTTCGGCGAAACTGCCCTTGTCGCCATAGCGCGAAATGCCGATGCTGGCGCCGACGTTGACAATGTGACCCTCGACCATAAACGGACGTGACAGAAGGTCCACCAGACGGCTGGCCAGCCCCTCGGCGGTCCGGCCATCGGGAAGCAGAATGGCGAACTCATCGCCGCCAAACCGCGCGATCAAATCTTCCTGCCGGGTTTGCCGACGCAGTCGTTGCGCAACCAGCGACAGCAAGGCGTCGCCGACCGAATGGCCCAGCGTGTCATTGACGGATTTGAAATGATCGAGGTCGATGACCATCACAGCGTATAGTGCGTGGGGTCCGACCTGCTCCAGGACTTCGCGCAAACTCTCGTTGAAATGTCGGCGGTTGCTCAGGCCAGTCAGGGCGTCCACCATGGCATCCCGAGCCTGACTCTCCTCCGCGACTGGATGAAGCTGCTCCACCGTCAGCAGCCAGAGGTCGGCACTCAGACCGGTCAGCTTGAATGCGACACGCTGCTGGCGGCCGAGTGACAGTCGCAACCAGGTCGAGGCCTGCGGGCGGTCGCCTTCGGTTATGACGCCGGTGCAGAATTCGATGACGCGCTCATTCTGGCGGGGCGCGAGGATGGCCGATGCCGCAAGCGCGGCGGCGAGCATTGGAAGGTCCCCGCCCTCCGTTGCAGCAATGCCGAGCATTCCGGCTGCCTGCTGGTTCCAGTACTGCAGCCGAAGCGATCGGTCGATTACCGCGACACTCAGCGGCAGTTGATCCAGTGCCTGTCGGGCCAGACGTGCTTGCGCCGCCGAACTGCGTGGCTGGCGCGTGGCTTTTTGCGTCTCGCCAAGGTCCTGCACGCCCTCGGGAAGGCCGTCCGGTTGTCTCGCCACGCCTGCTTCACGCACTCCAGCCTCCGTCGATGACCCGCATCGGCGATTTTGTCGTCAATGGCTTACCAAACGGTTAAGATCGCCGCGATTTAGCGACCCACAACCTCAGGATAATGTTTCGACACAATAATAGTATGCAGCGCGGTCCTTCCGCACTTGGAGAACGCAGCCAGAAATCGCGGACGTCTTCGTGTCGCGGGCGAGACGCCACTCAGCGCGCGAGACGGATCATCAGCGCGCGCCAAATTCGTTCCTTGAAAGATCTGTAGGAGGAGGGTGCAGATGTTGCACACGACCATGATCGCCCCGAAGGACAAAGAGCAAGCAGTAGCTCTGCTCCAAGGAATGGGCTGATGTCCCCCCTGTCCGCTTTTCTCCGAACTCCTCTGATTCCCCGCGCAAGGCGGATTTCGCCCGGGAAACACCCCAAGCGTGCATCCGATTCGAACAATTCGCATTGAAAGGCGCGCGGTGCGTGTCGCGTCCGAGGCCTTCGAGCGGCTTATGTCCCCGGGTGCTTGACCCTGGAACCAACACCGCCCTACACGCCCCCCATGAGCGAAATACTTCCCTCCCCCAGCGATGTCGCCGCGGCAGCCGAACAAGCTCGCGTTCTCTCCCAGGCGTTGCCCTTCCTGCGCCGCTACGCCGGCGCCACGGTCGTGGTGAAATATGGCGGTCACGCGATGGGTGAGGAGAGCCTTGCGCAACAATTCGGTAACGACATCGCTTTGTTGAAGCAGGTCGGGATCAACCCGGTGGTGGTGCACGGCGGCGGCCCGCAGATCAACGCCATGCTCAAGCGTCTGGCGATCCAGTCGACCTTCATCGACGGGCTGCGCGTCACCGACGCCGCAATGGTCGAAGTCGTCGAGATGGTGTTGGCAGGCACCGTCAACAAATACGTCGCGAGCCTGATCACCAGCGCCGGAGCCCTGGCCGTCGGCATCTGCGGCAAGGATGGCGCGATGATACGGGCGCGCAAGCTGAACCGGACCAAGATCGACCCCGACAGCCATATCGAACGCGCACTCGACCTGGGTTTCGTGGGCGAGCCGACCAGTATCGACGTCCGCGTCATCCATGCGCTGACCGGCGGAGGATTGGTGCCGGTGATCGCGCCGGTTGGCGTCGGCACCGACGGAGAGACCTACAACATCAACGCCGATAGCGTCGCGGCGGCGGTGGCGGGAGCACTCAATGCGACACGCCTGCTGATGCTGACCGACGTGCCGGGCGTGTTGGACAAGGACAAGACACTGATCCACTCGCTGACCCTGGCCGAGGTGCAGCATCGGATCGAGGATGGCACGATAACCGGCGGCATGATCCCCAAGGTGGAGAATTGCGTGGAGGCGGTGCGCCAGGGTGTCAAGGGCGCGGTCATCCTCGACGGCCGCGTGCCGCATGCCTGCCTGCTGGAGCTGTTCACCGAGGCAGGGCCAGGCACTCTGATCCGGCGATAGCAGCGGCAACGGGCGGCACCCGACAGGCGGTCGAAGCCGAATTCAGCTCGCCACCCGACACATGAACTCGATCTGCCAGCGCATTTCCTGCACCGACAAGGGAAAGTCCCCGCCGGCACGTGGCTGTAGCACGGCACTGGGCTGCAGCCGGGCAACCAGGGTCTGCAACGCCACCGCGACCTGCATCGAGAGCCCCGCCTTCCAACTCAGACTGACAAGCCCCTTGGCGCTGCGCAGGGCCGACGCCTGTTCAATCACCGCCAGTGCGACCCCCGCCTTCACCGCCAACATCGCAATGACGAGCTTGACGTCACCCTGCTGAACGGCTTGCAGAACCGAGGCATCGTTGAGTTGCCCGGCGTCGCGCATCGCGGATGCCTTGGCCAGCATCATCGGCCCGCTCTCCTCCGGCAGTGGGGCCGCCTCAACAAAGGCTTCGCCGCATGGTTGCAGTTTCCCTCGAAGCTCGGCCGCCAAGACGGGGTCCAGATCGTCTCGGGCCAGCAGGACCTGCAGCAGATGATTGGCAACGATCTCCGACAAGGCCCGGGCCGTGCGCGTCGGGAGCGTCGGCCTGCGCACCAAGGGTTCGTGCCAGCCGGCCTCATGCGTGGCACGCGCAACCAGCGCGTCCAACGTTAGTTCCCTGATCTGCGCCGACGGGTTGGCAAGCAGCGCTCCGATCGCCTCGGAGTTTGCCGCGTCGACAATGGCGTCGGAAACCGTGGCTTCGATCCGCGAGCGGCGAGCCGCGGCCAGAACAGTGCCGGGAGACGGCGACGCGACGATCAGGGCGATCAGGTCCTCCGACGTCAGCACCGGCGAAAACCGGATCACCGGCTCGCACACCATCACCGCCGGGTCCCGCGCGAGTTGCAGAATGATGGCGCGCGGCGCGTCTGCCATATCCTTCAGTGTCTCGGCGATGCTCGCACGCACCCGCTCCGCCTCGTCGGCCACCAGCGTGATCAGGATTTCCATGGTTTCCTGTTGCAGGCGGCTGTGCGCGGTGTCGGTGAGGCTTGGCGTGAGAGCGGCTATCTTGCGTCCCAGCAACGACCGCACTCTCTCATCAGGGTCGCACGCAAGAATCGCGTTCGCCTGGCCCGAGGCGCGGGGATTCATCGCCAGGGTGGCACGGACCCTGGGCGACGGATCATGCGCCAGGATATCCAGCGTGTCCGCGGCCGTGGCGGCGCTGGCGCTCCGCCGGACCCGTGCCGCCTCGCTATGAGGCATCAGCCTGCCTCGAGCAACGAAACGCGCCAGTTGCCGCGTCCGCCCCGCTTGACCCCGTACATGGCGACGTCAGCCCGATGCAGCAGGCTCTCGATGGATTCGTGACCGCCTCCCCGGCGGCACGCTATGCCGATAGACATCCCCAGACCCGGTATTGCCTCACCGAGCAGGGCAGCCACCTCCCCAGGAACGATTGCCCGTAAATGTTCCGCCCGCTCGGCAGCGGTCAGGTGGTCAACGCCGCTCATCCAGACCGCGAACTCGTCGCCGCCCAGGCGAGCAATGAGATCAACTGGCCGCAACAGATCGCGCAGTATTTTGGCCACGAGCACCAACGTCTGGTCGCCTTTGTCGTGCCCCAGCCGGTCGTTGACCTCCTTGAACGAGTCCAGATCGGCGAACATCAATGTGCCGGGTGCGTCCTCTCGATCCAGCCTGTCGATATGGCGCTGCAGCTCCTCCAGGAACGCGCGCCGGTTCAACAGACCGGTGAGCGGATCGGTGCGCGCCTGGCGGCCCATCTCGCGCTGGATAGCCTCATGCTCGAGGATCATCCGGATGATCCGGGCCGCCGATCCCACGAGTAACGTATCGTCGTAGTCCCACGGCCGCGAACCAGCCGTGCGCCAGATCGCCAGCACGGCATTCGCGCCAAAGCGGGTTTGGCATCCAACGGCCAGAACCAGTTGGCCATCCGCGGTGACTGCCTTATTCGGGCCAATACCATGCTCGACGAACGTCGCCACGGCGGCTTCATACACTGACGGCGACGCGGGGCCGGATTCGTGCACCAACTCCATCCGTCCCTGTTCGTCGACCGCAACCACGTCGGCGCCTTCGGCAGCAACCGCGTTGGTCAGGGCCAGAAGCGCCGCATTCATCATGCGAGGTGCCAGAACTTCCTGCGCCACGCACCAAAGTATGTAGTCCAGGACTTCCCCTCGAAGCAGTTTGGCGGCGATCTTGGCGTGCCGGGCACTGGGCTCGGTGACATCCTTGGCGGTTCCGCGGCTCCCGGTAATCCGCCCGTTTCCGTCGACCAGCGGGTCGGCACTGAAGCTCATGCAAACCATGCTGCCGTCGCCCCGCCTGATCCATACGATCTGACTTCGGATCGCGAGGTTAGGGCGAAACGGATCGAGTGTTTGACCGCCAGCTTCGTCCAGCAGCATGTCCGATCGCTGGCCGATCAAATCACTCTCGGACCATCCTAGTATCGGGTCCGCGAAGATGAACACGAAGCGGCCGTCCGCGTCAGTCTCAAATGCCAGATCCGAGGCCAGCCTGACCAGATGCTGCCAACGCTGCCGGCTGTCGATCAGCGAGCCATACAGCGGGCCGGTAACCACGTTGCGCGTGGCAGGTGGCGCGGAAGGATCGAGCAGCGTTTCGGGCATGCGTGGCTTGTTCCCGCGAAACAGGTTCCAACCAGCTAAGCCACAAAACCATTAAGAAAGTGTTGTCGGATCGAGATATCGCTTCGGTTTTGACAACTCGGCCCGCTAATTCCGCAGGATTGTTGCGCCAGCGTACCGCGCGGCCGCGCCCAGTTGCTGCTCGATGCGCATGAGCTGATTGTATTTCGCGGTGCGGTCGCTCCGGGCCAGGCTGCCCGTCTTGATCTGCCCGCAATTGGTCGCCACCGCCAGGTCAGCGATGGTGGCATCCTCGGTCTCACCCGAGCGGTGGCTCATCACTGCGTTCCAGCCCGCGCGGTGAGCCAGTTCCACGGTTTCCAAGGTTTCCGACAAGGTGCCGATTTGGTTGACCTTGATCAGGATGGCGTTGGCCGAACCCTCGGCTATGCCGCGGCGCAGGCGTTCTGAGTTAGTAACGAACAGATCGTCGCCGACAAGCTGGATCTTGCCGCCGAGGGTCTGGTTCAGCAGTTTCCAGGTGTCCCAGTCGTCCTCGGCACAGCCATCCTCGATCGACACGATAGGATAGCGGCTTACCAGATCAGCGTAATAGCGAACGATGCCGGCGGAATCGAGCACCTTGCCCTCGCCTTCCAGATGGTATTTCCCATCCTTGAAGAACTCCGACGAGGCTGGATCGAGTGCGAAGCCGATGTCCTCACCTGGTCGGTAGCCAGCCTTCTCGACCGCTTTCGTA
This sequence comes from uncultured Alphaproteobacteria bacterium, assembly GCA_963758415.1. Lineage (GTDB taxonomy): Bacteria > Pseudomonadota > Alphaproteobacteria > Acetobacterales > Acetobacteraceae > Rhodopila. The sequence continues at coordinate 28,699 of CAVWVL010000009.1, forward strand.
ATGAAGCTCAGCGCCTCGTCGGCGGATTTCAGGTTGGGGGCGAAGCCGCCCTCGTCGCCCACGTTGGTGTTGTGTCCGGCATCGTGCAGACCCTTCTTCAGCGCCTGCAGCACTTCGGAGCCCATGCGGACCGCGTCCGCCATGCTTGCGGCGCCAATCGGAACGATCATGAATTCCTGGATGTCGATTGGATTGTCGGCGTGCTTGCCGCCATTCAGGATGTTCATCTGCGGCACCGGCAGGGTGCGGGCATAGACGCCGCCGACATAGCGGTAAAGCGGCATCTCCAGGTCCGAGGCGGCGGCTTTCGCAACTGCCAGTGAGACCCCCAGGATCGCGTTGGCCCCAAGACGCGCCTTGTTGGGTGTGCCGTCCAGGTCGATCATGACGTTGTCGATCAGCACCTGATCCGTCGCCTCCATCCCGCTGACGGCGTCCAGGATTTCTCCTTCGACGTTGGCAACCGCCGTCCGCACGCCCTTGCCGCCATAGCGGGATTTGTCGCCATCGCGCAGCTCCACGGCCTCGTGCGCGCCGGTCGACGCCCCTGACGGCACCGCCGCTCGCCCGGTGACGCCGGTTTCGAGAACAACGTCGACCTCGATCGTCGGAGTTCCCCGGCTGTCGAGGATTTCGCGGGCTCGGATATCAGCGATGGCGGCCATGGCAGGCTCTCCCGGAAGTATGTCGGCCGGTCCCCTATCACCTTGGTCGCGATGTTGCCAGCACGGAGAGCGCGACGCGCCCGAATGGTGCTCCTCGGCACTGGGATCCGCGGGACGCCGAGCCAGGTCAGCAAGGCAAATAACATTACGTCAATGTGACGGACGTCACCGGAGACCGGCGGTGATCGGGCTACCGACGCGGACACGGCGTGCCCGTTTGCACACCAGAAACCTGCGCAACAAAGGAACACCGGTCATGGTCAAAGCGTTCGATCTCATTGGCAAAATCGAAAGGGACGGCGAGCCCGAACTCGACGTCGTGACGGTTCAAGGCGGCCTGCCCACCGCTGTCGGTCACGAAAAAGTCGTGCTCACCTTCAAGAAAATCGGCAAGTCACTGCGGCTGCACGAGGCCGCGCTGGAGGACAAAAACTATTTGCTGGCGAAGGTCACACGCGCACAGATGGACAAATTCGAGGAATACACCGGGGAGGCCTGGTTCAAGACGCACGGCACCTATCGCCAGATCAAAAGTGATAGCGACTGGCAGGCGCTGTATGGTGTAGAAGAAATCGAGTATAAATATATAGACCCGAAATCTCGCAAGGCCAAAATCGGTATGAAGATTGATGTTGTCTTCTGCCGCCACTGCGGCGTGCAGATGCCGCTCCGATTGGCCACCGTCGACCACCAGGCTCCGCAGAGCGTCGGCGCCTATTTCGCGCTGTGCCGGTTCTTCCGGGCGCTCGGTCTGACCAAGGGGGCCGGAACCGGCAAGAAAACGCAGCAGTATCGAAGGGACTACGCGGCCGACGTCGGTGGCAAGACGAGTACGGAGGTTGCCGACTGGGACAGTCGCTACACGCTCAACCGCGTGGGTCGCATCTACTATTCGATGCTCGCCGCCGGTAAGGACTGGACGCTGCCGATGGCCGACCGCTGCATGCACAGCATCTTTAACCTTCGCCCGGTCTGCGGCCCCTGCAACTCCAGTCTCGGCAACTACTTTTAGTCCAGCTAAGCCGTCACGAGCCTAGTCAAGACGCGACAGTTTCATTTACTTCGATCAGGCTCGATCGGTGGACAAAACCTAGCCGGCGAGTCCGTCCGCCTGCGCCAGTGGCTTGAGCGCTCGTCGCGGCCGTGCGGTAATCTCCGCCCCGCGGATCGAGGGGGAAAGCCCATGAGCGCCACGCATAGCAAAACCACCTTCGGCCGGATCTTTCCGTCGCGTCAGGCCTGGCTGGCCAAGGCGCCCGCCGAACCGGTCATTGATCCCGAGTTGCCCATCATCGACACACATCACCATCTCTGGCATCGCCAGGAATCCGCGGATACGCCCGGCGATGCGTGGGACGTGCCGTCGCTGCGCTATCTCCTGGATGACTACCTGGCCGACTGCGCGACCGGTCACAACATCATCGGCAGCGTGTTCCTGCAGTGCCACTCGATGTACCGCGCCTCCGGGCCGCTGCCGATGCGTCCCGTGGGCGAGACCGAGTTCGTCGCCGGCGTCGCCGCGATGAGCGACAGCGGCGGCTACGGCAAGGCCCGCATCTGCGCCGGCATCGTCGGCTATGCCGACCTGACCGCCGGCGACTGGGTGACGCCGGTGCTGGAGGCGCATATCCGCGCCGGCGGTGGACGTTTCCGTGGCGTGCGGCACTCCGCCGGGTACGACGCCGATCCAGTCATCGGCAACAGCGCTCCCGATATGCAGCCAGGGTTGTATCTGCGCGACGATTTCCGTGCCGGACTGGCGCGGCTATCGGCCCTGGGTCTGTCGCTGGACGCCTGGGCCTTTCACCCGCAAATGCCGGACATCACCGACCTGGCCCGCGCCTTCCCCTCCACCAACATCATCGTCGGCCATTGCGGCGGCCCGCTCGGCTACGGCCGCTACGCCGGCAAACCTGACGAGGTCTTCGCCGACTGGAAACGCTCAGTAACCGAACTGGCGAAATGTCACAACGTCACCATGAAGCTCGGCGGCATGATGATGCGCCTCGCCGCCTATGATTACATGGGGATCGATGCGCCGCCTTCGTCACAGCAACTCGCCGCCTACTGGCGCCCGTACGTGGAAACCTGCATCGAGCTGTTCGGACCCGACCGCTGCATGGCCGAAAGCAATTTCCCGGTCGAAAAGATGGGCATCGGCTTCGCCGCGCTGTTCAATGCGCTTAAACGCTTGGCTGCGGGATGCTCCGCCGACGAGAAGGCGGCAATCTTCGCCGGGACGGCACGCCGGGTCTACCGGCTGGATTGCTGACCGTCGCCCCGCACCCGCAATCAGCCGCCCTGCTTTGCCAGACGATCGAATGCCGCCAACCGAGTGACCAGCGCCTCCATCTGGCGCAGCGAGATCATGTTCGGGCCGTCGCTGGGGGCGTGGTCGGGATCGGGATGGGTCTCGATGAACACCGCCGCCACGCCGATCGCCAGGGCAGCACGCGCCAACACCGGGGCGAATTCCCGCTGACCGCCCGAGGACGTCCCCTGCCCGCCTGGCTGCTGCACCGAATGCGTGGCATCGAACACCACGGGATAGCCCGTCCGCGCCATGATCGGCAGGCTGCGAAAATCGTTCACCAGGGTGTTGTAGCCGAAGCTGCTGCCGCGTTCGCACAGCAGGATATCATGATTGCCGGTGTCGGCGATCTTCGCGGCAACGTTCACCATGTCCCAAGGCGCCAGGAACTGCCCTTTCTTGACATTGATCGGGCGCCCGGTTTCTCCCGCCGCGATCAGCAGGTCGGTCTGCCGGCACAGGAAGGCGGGTATCTGCAGCACGTCCACCGCCTGCGCGACCGGCCCGCATTGCTCCGGCGCGTGAACGTCCGTCAGCACCGGAAGACCCGTGGTCTCCCGCACCTCGGCGAGAATCGCCAGACCCGCGTCCATCCCGACACCCCGCGCGGCCGAGGCGCTGGTGCGGTTCGCCTTGTCAAAACTGGACTTGTAGATGATTGGCACCCCGGTCCGGTCGGAAATCGCGCGAAGCTCCCCGGCCACCTCCTGAGCGTGGTCGCGCGACTCGATCTGACACGGACCGGCGATCAGGATGAACGGCCGGTGGTTGCCAATTTCGATCGTGCCGACTCGGACAGTGTTGGCGGGATGCATCAATGTGTCTTCCTAGTGTCTTCCTATTGGCCGGCTCGGCCGGAAAAATAGCTTCTCCGAGCCAGGACAAGCCGGGTCAAGCGGGCGAGTTTTCCTACGTAAAAATCACTGTCCGAGCCAGCGTCGAGCCGTAATCAAGTGACCGGTCCGTAAGCGATCGGACCGCCTGCTCCAGTTTCATCCAATGTGCTCAAAAACACCCACCGCTAGGTTATATTTCCTTATTTTAACACTTATACACAGCCTTGATTGAAGGAAATCCATTGCCGCAAGCGGAATGATCGCTTGGGAGGGTTGTCACTGTTGCAACCCTGCTGCTACCGCCGCTGGACCAGAAACGGCAGGAGTTGAGCCAGATGCGGACACGGAACGCGGGAATTAAGGCGTGCCTGCTCGGATCGGCCCTTATCCTGGGCAGCTCGCACTTCACCGCCCGCGCCGACGCTGGCCATGCAAACGATTATGCCTGGAGCACCCCGGTCGGCCACGTCAGCATCAAATTCGCCGGCGATAATCAGGCGGGCCGACCCGGTCACGGCATGCGGCAAGTGGCGAATGAAACCCGCGGTGCCGACAAGGCCTACGGCATTTCCTGCGTCCCGTACGCGCGCGAGGCGTCCGGCATACTGGTAGCCGGAAACGCCTGGCAATGGTGGGGGAATGCTGCGGGAGAATACGCCCGGGGCTTCCGGCCCGAGCCCGACAGTGTCCTCACATTCCGTGGCAATAGCCGGATGCGGCTGGGACACGTGGCGGTTGTCCGCAAAGTAGTGAATGCCCGCGAAATCATCGTCGATCATGCCAACTGGCCTGGCGCCGGTATGCGCGGCGGTGTTTCCCGCAATGTGGCTATCGTTGACGTCTCCGAGGCGAACAATTGGTCCGCGGTACGTGTCCAGCTCTCCCGGGCCGGGGAATTCGGCTCGGTTTATCCGACCTATGGGTTCATCTACAAACGGCCCGACAACGGGATCATGATCGCCAAGATCGACCGCCCGGCGCCGCAGCCAGCAATCAACCGGACCCCGGCGGATCTTCGGCCGGTCGCCGAGAGGCCATGGCGCACGATCGAGGAAGTGGCCGAGTCGCCAACCAACCAACCCCACCGGATGAGCGTCATTCGCGTTGATCAGGCGACTGGCAACCACTAGGCCAGGGAGCGGTCAGGAAACGGCGGAGCGCGGCTTCCGCCGAGGCCGCGGGCTATAAATCCGGGTCGACCCCAACAACCTTACCCAAGTTGGGCCTTTAATTCATTGCCCGCCGACCTGAGGATCTCACTCGAGAGCCTTTCGTCGTTCACCGCCCGAGCCATCGAAACGGCGCCGACCAGCGTGGATAACGCAGCAATTGCCTTCATCCTTCTCGACCGCTGCTGGTCGCCGGCGATCAGCTTGGCGAGGAGTTCCAGATACATGACCACTTGCTGCGTATATGCGGACCGCGCCCGGTCGTTGCCGCGCGCCACGTCGGCGGCCAGCGTGGTGACCGCACAGCTGGTCGCCAATTCGTCGCGGTGTGTCGTACTGAGGTAAGCGTCCACCAGCGCGGCCACGGGAAACTCCGTAACGTTCGCCACGGCAGCAACCACTTCGGCGCCTTCGCGCAGCGCACGCTCGATCGCTTCGGTCACCAGCTCCTCGCGCGAGGCAAAGTGCCGGTAGAAGCCGCCGTGCGTCAGCCCGGCTTCCTTCATGAGATCGGCCACACCGATCCCTTCGACACCGTTCTCACGGACGCGACCAGCCGCCGCCTTGATGATGCGGTCGTGGCTCCCCGCTTTGGTCGCCTTCGAATGGCCCATCCAAAAGTCCTCTTTCAGCTTGACAGTCAGGATGATGTCCCTCATCCATCCATCAGGATTATCATCATCATCCACACTGTCGCACTGGGCGTCCTGACATGATCATGAGCTTCAAACAACGCGTCCGGTTCGGTATCGCCGCCGCCAGTACTTTCATAGTTGTCGCCCTCACCACGGGATCGGCAATTTCAAACGAGACAGCAGCCACGACCGACCATGAACAGCAAGTCGTTGAGCTTCTCAAGAGTATCGAGACCGGTGACAGCAAGCCGCTCGCCTACATCAACCCAAACAAATATATCCAACACAATCTGGCCGTGGGGGATGGCTTGGCCGGCGTCATCGCCCTATTCCAGTCGCTCCCCAAGGGATCCACCAAGGTCAACACCCTGCGCGTCCTGGAAGACGGCGATTTCGTATTTGCTCATACCGAGTACAATTTCTTCGGTCCCAAAGTGGGTTTCGATATCTTCCGCTTTGAAGATGGAAAAATTGTTGAGCACTGGGACAATCTGCAAGAAGCGGCGGCCAAACCGAGCCCGAGTGGTCACACGATGACAGATGGTCCGACGATAGTGTCCGATCTCGACCAAACTGAGGCCAACAAGGCGTTAATGCGGACCTACATGGATGACATTATCCACGGTCGCAGGGACAAATTTGCCGGTTACTTCGACGGCAACAACTACATCCAGCACAACCCGTGGGTTGCTGACGGACTGACCGGCCTTATCGCCGGGCTTCAGAGCTTGGCCAAGCAGGGTTTGGTCGTGAAGTACGAGCGGGTTCACCAGGTGCTCGGGAAAGGCAATTTCGTTCTTGTTGTGAGCGAAGGCTCTTTTGGAGATCACCCCACATCCTACTACGACTTCTACCGCCTTCAGAACGGAAAAATTGCCGAGCACTGGGACACCTTGGAAGCAATCCCGCCTCGCGCGGACTGGAAGAATGCGAACGGAAAATTCTGATTTCGCCTCGGCCGGTGCCTTACGAACCCTTGCCGGCTTCGGACCGCAAAAGATTTTTATAGTCAGGTGGAGTTACGGTTTTTGAACGTCCCGACGATGGGGTCATGATCGCCCGACGCCGCGGCCGACGATCAACCGGGTCTCGGCGGATCTACGCCACATCGCGGATCGGCCGCGGCACTCGGCTGAGGAAGTTGCCTGCTCGCCAACAACCCAAGAGCGTCGTTCGAGTCGGTCAGGCAACTGATAATCAACAGGCAAGCGAACGCACCGCGAAGCGCTAGGCCTTCACCAGCGGACAGGCATTGTCCGACAGCGGGCGGAAAGCGTCCTCCCCCGGCGTGGTCCCGATCAGTTTATACAGATCCCACTGATGCCGGCTCTCCGAGGGCTGCTTGACCTCGAATAGATAGGCCGGATGGATCTTGCGCCCGTCTTCGCGGATACGGCCGGGACCGAAGCAGTCGTCGTCCGTCGGCATCGCTTTCATCCGCGCCACGGTCGCCGCGCCGTCCAGCTTCGCGGCCGCCGGCCCCATGTCGGCAACTGCCTTGAGATAATGCAGTGTGCAGGAATAGTCGCCCGCCTGCGCCATATTGGGCCACAATGTGACCTTCGGCTGGATCCGCGCCTGGAAACCGCGGGTCCGCTCATTCAGGTCCCAGTAGTAAGTCTCGGACAGCCGCGTGCCCGCCGCGAGCTCGGTTCCGATCGAGCGTATGTCGGTGGTGTAAGCGACCATCGCCGCCAGCGTCATGGTGCGACCCAGACCAAATTCGTGCGCCTGCTTGACGACGTTGATGAGGTCGGCACCGGCGCCGCAGATGCCCAGGATTTTCGCGCCCGAAGCCTGCGCCTTGACCACGAAAGCCGAAAAATCAGTGGTTTCCGGGAAGGGATAGACCTGCCCGCCCAGCACCTTACCGCCCGCAGCCTCGACGATGCGGGTGGTGTCGCGCTGCATCGCCTCGCCAAACGCATAGTTCGGGGTGATGAAATACCAACTGTCGCCCCCTGCTTTCACCATTGCGCCGCCCGTCGATCGGGCCTCCATGTAGGTGTCGAACACCCAGTGTATCGAGTTCGGCGTGCAGGCTTTTCCGCTCAGGTCCGAGGTCGCGGTGCTGGTGGCGATCATCACCTTGTTCTTCGCCTTGACGATCGACGCCAGCGCGAGAGCGCATGAGCTCGCCGCGACATCGATAATGATGTCCACGCCACGCTGATCAAACCATTCCCGGGCCAGCGACACCGCGACATCCGGCTTGTTCTGGTGATCGGCCGACAAAACCTCCACGTCGAACCCGCCCGCGGCGTACTCCTGCACCGCTTGTTTCGCGCAGATCACACTGGTCGGACCATTGACGTCGCGATACGGGCCGGACTGGTCATTCATGACACCGACGCGAATGACCGGCCTTCCCTGAGCCCGCGCCCGGTTCGTGGACCCTCCCGCGGTGGCCACGGCGGCTCCCATTGCGGTGCCGATGGCACCACGGCGGCTGATGGTCATTCCGGCGTCTCCGTTTGGCTTTGTTGCGGCCTGTTTAGGCGCTGGTGACCACGCACGCGAGAGGCTTGTGCGACCGCCGCCAATATGCGTTCCAGAAGACGTGACGGGTCCGGTTCACATCATTGGTGCCTCGGGACGATCGGGCCTCGCCCTGAGCGCATCACTCCTGGCGGATGGCATCCCCGTGGTGCCTGTAGTGCGGGACCCGGTGAAGTGGGCAACGGCGGGATTGAATGCCGAGCCCCGCCAGGCCGACCTGTGCAGGCCAGACCTGCCCAATGAGTCATTGCGGGTCGCGCTGGCGGACGCGAGGCGCATCGTTTCCTGTGCCCACGCGCGACACACTCCGGCAATTCTCACCGCCGCACCCGCCTCCGCCACATTGATTCTGCTCGGCAGCACGCGGAAATTCACCCGCTGGCCGGACCGTCATGGCGACGGCGTGCTCGCCGGGGAAGCCGCCCTGCTGACCTCCGGCCGTCCCGGGGTGATGCTGCATCCAACCATGGTCTACGGCGCGCGGGGCGAGGACAATGTGCAGCGCCTGGCGGCCCTGCTGCGCCGGCTGCCTGTCACGCCGCTTCCCGGTGGCGGCCGAGCCCTCGTTCAGCCGATCCACCAGGACGACGTCACACGATGCATCCGCTCGGCCCTGGCGCTGCGATGGCAGACTCCGACGGGCCTGGTGATCGCCGGCCCTACGCCGGTCCGCTACGCCGATTTCCTGCGCGCCGTCGCCAAGGCGGCCGGTCAGTCACCGCCCTTCATCCTGCCGTTTCCCGCGCGACCGTTGATCGCGGCGGCTGGGCTGACGCGGCACATCCCCGGCTTCCCCACGGTTCGGCCGGAAGAAATCCGCCGTCTGATGGAGGACAAGGCGTTCGACATCTCCGACATGCGCGACACGCTCGGCGTCGAACCGCTTCCGCTGGCCGAAGGGCTTGCGCTAACCTTCCGTTCACCCCAGTCCTGATCCCCGGTTCGGAGGCTCCATGCCGATCATCAACCGCATTTCCGCCTTCCACCCCGACATGACCGCGTGGCGCCAGGACCTGCACGCACATCCCGAACTATCGATGCGGGAATCGCGGACCGCCAGCGTGGTGCGCGAGAAGCTGGCTGCGTTCGGTGTCGACGAGATCATCACCGGTATGGCCGAGCACGGCGTGGTCGGGGTGATCCGTGGCGGCGAGTCAAAGCGCGCGATTGGCCTCCGCGCGGACATGGACGCGCTGCCGATGCAGGAGGAAACCGGTCTGCCGCATGCCAGCCGCAATCCAGGTGTGATGCACGCGTGCGGCCACGACGGACACACCGCGATGCTGCTCGGGGCGGCGAAGTATCTGGCGGAGACGCGCAATTTTGACGGCACCGTCTACTTGATTTTCCAGCCGGCGGAGGAATTCGAGGGCGGCGCCGACAAGATGATCAGGGACGGGCTGTTCGAACGGTGCCCGATGGACAAGGTCTTCGGGCTGCACAACTGGCCAGGGCGGAAGGCCGGCACTTTTATGTGGCGTCCCGGTCCGGTCATGGCCGCAGTGGCGTTCTTTGACATCACCGTCACCGGCAAGGGCAGTCACGGCGCGTTTCCGCATGAGGGGATCGATCCGATCGTGGTCTCCTCAGAGATCATCGGCGCAGTGCAGACCATCGTCTCGCGTTCGCTGGATCCGATGCAGGCCGGCGTGGTCTCGGTCTGCGGCATCGCCGGCGGCGAGGCATACAATGTCCTGCCGGAGCGGGTGCTGATGAAAGGCACGGCGCGCTGGTACAAACCCGAGGTGGGCGATCAGATCGAGACCGGGATGAACCGCCTGGTGCAAGGCATCGCCACGAGTTTTGGTGCCAGCGCCGAACTTCGATTCGCCCGGCACGTGCCCGCAACCGTAAACGACGACGAGGCGACAGGGCTCGCCGTGGACGCCGCCCGCGCGGTCGCCGGAGCCGATGCTGTCGTGGAGATGCCGTCACCCACGATGGGCGGCGAGGATTTCGCCTACATGCTGGAAGCCAAGCAGGGCGCTTATTTGATGCTAGGGGGCGCCCGTGGCACTGCCGATCCGCTGCTGCACCATCCGAAATATGATTTCAACGACGAAATCTTGCCGATCGGAGCATCATGGTGGGCGACACTGGTGGAGCAGCAGTTGGCGAAATCGCGCTGACGCAGGCACACCTCCGGACCAGGTAAGACAGTGGATGAACACGCCAATAGTTGAACTAAAGGTGCTGGACGCGCGGCTCCGCGAATGGGGCATGCCTCGCTATCAGACCAGCATGGCGGCAGCGATCGATCTTCATGCTTGTATCGAAACGCCGCTCCAACTGCATCCGGGTATGCAGCCCACTTTGATCTCGTCCGGACTCGCAGTGCATCTGCGCGATCCCAACACGGCCGCCCTGGTGCTTCCACGGTCGGGCCTGGGGCATCGCAAAGGCCTTGTGCTGGGCAACCTCGTCGGCCTCATCGATGCCGACTACACAGGGCCGGTCCTGGTCAGCGCATGGAACCGCAGCCCCCCAGGCGAAGATCCGATTGTCATCGCGCCCGGAGAACGGTTCGCCCAAATGGTCTTCGTGCCCATCCTGCGGCCTGAATTCCGCATCGTGGAGGAATTTTCCTCGCCGTCAGAGCGCGGCGCGGGCGGTTTCGGGTCGACTGGCGCGTCCTGAGCGTTCCCCAACCTCTCACCGCGCGGCTTTTGCGCCTGCCGGTACTAAAAACGCCCACTGGACACCCGCAGCCCCTTGGCTATCAAGCGTTGGTGAACCCCGTTGGCGAATTGACCGATATGTTGATCAGGACGGCTACAATCCGGTTTCCGATGCTCCGCACCCCGTCATTCGCCACCGGCCTGCTCCTAGCATTGCTGTGGTTTGCCCCTGGCGCACAGGCGCAGATCATGGACCGGTTCTTTCTATCCAGCGACGGCGTCAGGCTGCACTATCTCGAAACCGGACCGTCAAAGGCACGCACCCTGGTGTTCGTTCCCGGGTGGACCATGCCGGCCTGGATCTGGGAACCACAAATCGAGGCGTTTGCCCGGCGTTACCATGTGGTGGCTTTCGATCCACGCGGTCAGGGCGATTCCAGCACGCCCGCCGACGGCTATGAACCGGTGCGCCGCGGCCGTGATATCGCCGAGCTCATCAGTCACGTGGACACTGGACCGGTGGTGGTGATCGCGTGGTCGTTGGGGGTGCTGGACACGCTGGCCTCAATCCATAATCAGGGCGACCATTTGCTTGCCGGACTGGTGCTGATTGACAACTCGGTGGGGGAGGACCCGCCGCCGCCCTATCACCCGGTGCCGCGGCACATCGGGCCACCGCCATCCCGCGCCCAGGCCATGCATCAGTTTGTCCGCGCAATGTTCCGTCGTCCTCCGCCGCCCGCCTATCTCGACCAGCTCACCGAATCATGTCTGCGAACGCCCGAGGCAGCCAGCCGCTCGCTGCTGGCCTATCCGGTACCGCGATCATACTGGAAGGAGGCGATCTACGCGACGCGGGTGCCCGTCCTCTACGTCGTGCGGCCGCGCTGGGCCGCGCAGGGTCGGAACCTGGTGCGAAACCGGCCCGACACCGAGATGGAGGTGTTCAGTGACGCCGGCCATGCGCTGTTCGTCGATCAGCCGGCCCGGTTCGATCAGGTGACGGAAAGCTTTCTGCGCCGGCGCGTCTGGCCATGAACCTGATCGCCCTGTTTCTGATCTCCGCCGCCGCCGTCGGCTATGAAACGGCGCTCATCCGCTACTTCGCCGTCGCCAAATGGTCGGAGTATGGCTACTGGGTCATCTCTATCGTCATGGTTGGCTTCGCCCTCAGCGGCGTGATCCTCGCGCTGTGGAGGGACGCGCTCGTTCGCCGAGCCGACCCGTTGATGGCCGCCCTGCCGGCGTTGCTGGTGCTCAGCGCGGCGGCCGGTTACCACTTCACCACCACCAACCCCTTCAACCCGCTGCAATTGCAGAACCCAGCCACCTGGCAGCCGCAGCTTTGGAACATCGCCGGATACTACGCCGCCCTGTTGCCGTTCTTTTTCCTGGCCGGCCTCTTCATCAGCCTGAGTTTCGTCCGCAATGCCGACCGCATTGGACGGGTCTACGGGTTTGACCTGACCGGGGCGGGGACCGGCGCCGCCGGTGTCCTGGCGGCGATGTATCTGGTTCATGCCTTTGCCTTGGTGCCCCTGCTCCTGGTGCCGCTCGCCATCAGCGCCATCTTCTCAGGTGGTGCGTACCGCGCCCGGGCGATGCTGGGCGGCGTTCTGGCGCTCGCGGCGGCCGAAGCGCTGCTGCTGCTCGATGACCAAGCTGCCTACAATGATTTCAAGGTGATATACGCACCTCTTAACACACCAGATGCAAAAATCGTCGCCCGGATCACCTCACCACGAGGCGATTATGCCTTGCTGGACGACTTCACCGAGCGGGTGGATACGGACGTTTCCAACAATGCCGGCATGCTGGGACTGGACGGCCCGCCGCGTTCATACGGCCTGTATCGAGACGGCAACCGGATCGCCGCCCTGCCGAGGCAATCCAGCGAATCTGACACCGGCTACGCAGCCGCGGCCCTGGATGCGCTGCCGTACAGCCTGGTACCGCACGCCCGGGCGCTGCTGGTCGGTGCTTCCGGCGGGTTCCGTATCGCCGAGGCCCTGCGGCTCGGCGCCAGTCAGATCCGCGTATTGGAACCCGAGCCGGTGCTGTTCGGCGCGCTGCGTCACGGCCTCGGCCCGGTGCCACCGATCGCTCAGCATACGAATGTTGACGTCACTGACACCGGCCCGATCTCCCCGGCCCCTCCCCTGGGCGGCACTTTCGACATCGTCGATCTGTCAGCCGACTTCCTGGATGCCGCCGAGATCAACGCGACAGCCTTCACCCGGGAGGCGATCACCGGCTACCTCGGCATGCTGGCGCCGGGCGGCATCGTGTCGATCCCGGTCTCCATCCGCGACTTCCCGGTCTATGCCCTGCGCACGCTGGCCACCGTCCGATCGGCGCTGCTGTCCGCCGGCATCGATGATCCCCCCAGCCACGTCATGGTTTACCGCTCCGCGTGGAACGTCCGCATTCTGATTTCCCGCGACGGCTGGACTCCGGGCCAGGTCGCCGCCGCTCGCAAGTTCGCCGACGAGCGCTCGTTCGACATGTCATGGTATCCGGGGATCGACGTGGTCGCGTCTCGCGTCGGCATTTATAACGACCTACCCGCCGTGTCCTTCGACCAGGGCGAGGTGGAGTCGGGTGGTCCCGACGATGCCATCGCCGATGAGGCGGAGGCTGTTTTATCCGGCCGCGCCTCGCCCTCAGGCGAGCAATTCGACCTCGCCCCAATCACCTTGGACAAACCGTTCTTTTACGCAGTGCTGCGGCTGGATCGCATCGGCACCATCCTGAAGCGGCTGGAAATCCTGCCGCAGGCGGAAGTGGGCGGTCTGGTCAATCTGGCCGTCCTGGCGCAGGCAGCCGTGATCGCGGCTCTGGTGCTGCTTGTGCCGCTCGCCGCGCCGCGCCGCCTGGCCATGCCGCGCGCCGGATTGCTTCGGTCGGTGATCTATTTTCCGGCCTTGGCCCTCGGCTTCCTGTTCATCGAGATCTATCTGATCGAAAGGGCCAGCTTCTGGCTGACCGATCGGACCAGTGGTTTCGCTGTCGTGCTGACCGGAATGCTGGTGTTCTCCGGTCTGGGCAGCCTGATGAGCAGCCGCTTTGCGATGCTGCCGCGCCAGGGCATCGCATTTGCCGTCGCCGTCATCATTGGCTGGTGCATCGCCACGCTGGTCCTACTGCAGCCATTGATCCTGTCCACTCTGGACTGGACCTACCCCGCCCGTGCCTGCCTGCTGCTCGCCGTCATCGCCCCCGTTTCTGTAGCCCTCGGTCTGCCGTTTCCGCTGGGCCTCGGCACCGCCGGGACGGGTGGTTTTCTGCCCTGGGCCTGGGGCCTCAACGGGGCATTCTCGGTGCTGGCCACGCCGCTGGCGAACCTGATTGCGAGGGAAGCCGGATTCAGCCGGGTTCTTTTGTGCGCGGCGATCCTGTATGGCATCGCCGTAGTTACATTTCCAGCATTGAGGAATCGCCCCGCTTGGCAAAATATCACCGCACCATCACCCGCCGCGGAGTGATTTCCGCCGCCGCGACCGTCATGGTCGCCAGGTCCGGGGTAACCGCCAATGCCTGGACGAAGACCGCCTACGAGCGGGCAATGCGGGAGTCGGGCCGCCCGGTCAGTCTGACCGATGCTCAGTTCGACGCGATCCAGGCTCGCAAACCGGCTGCGATGAAGCGGATCGAGGCCTACCTGAAGGACCATCTGGGAACCGCCGATCCGGCGGTGCTGGCCGCCTTTGAGACGGTGCCGCGGGAGTATTTCCATTACGAGTACCCCGAGCACCGGGCGACGCCCGGCGATGCCTACGAGGATCCGCCGAAGCCCTGGGCGCTCGGCTACGGGTCGGCCTTGTCTGACTATCTGGGCCAAGCCTACATGACCCAGGTCTGCAAGCCGGTGGCGGGCGAAATCACACTCGAGATCGGCACTGGCAGCGGTTTCCAGAGCAGCCTGCTGTCGCGGATCGTCAAGACTGCTTACTCGATCGAAATCATCGAGCCGCTTGGGAAAGCCGTCGGACATATCTTCGCGCCCCTCGGCTATGACAATGTGCACAGCAGGGTGGGGGACGGCTACTATGGATGGCCCGAGGTCCAAGGCGGCTTCGACATCATCATTGTCACCTGCGCCGCCACCTTCGCACCGCCCGATCTGTTCAAGCAGCTCAAGCCGGGCGGCAGGCTGGTCATTCCGATCGGCCAGCCGTTCAAACGCGGCCAGGTGCTGTATGTCTATACCAAAGATGCCGAGGGGAAGATCCACTCCAAGCGGGATATCGGCGTATTCTTCATTCCGATGACCGGAGCGATCCAGAAGAACGCGCCGGTACGGCCGGACACGGTGTCGGATCAACCGAAGGCCGAGAAACCGGCTGCCGCGGACGGCGGTGGCGAGGCGAAATCCTCGACCGAATAGCCACCTCTCCCTTTGCGTCGGAGCTACGCACGGCTGATCAGCTACGATTGCCGACATCCGTCCGGCTCACCGCAATTCTGCCGCAAGGCGTGGCACGATGATTTCCGCATCACCGGCCGCACTGCGTTCGTATTCGAGCCCAAGTCAGCTTGGCGCTAAGATCAGGAGGATACCCAGCGGTACCCGGGTCGAGGATGTGGCCTAGCTTGCGATGGTCGAGACCCTGCCTGGGTTGGACTGTTAACGCTTTGAAACAACAACAATTATCCGGGCCATCACCGAAAACATGCCTTGACATAGTGGGGCAAAATCCGTATGGTTTGGCGTCAATTAGGGAGGGGTTTTGTTAACGTGACCTGGATGAGCGAGAGCAAGGGAGATGCCAGCAAGCGTAGCCGTGGCTTCGGGCCGATTAATCAATATCCGCTCCCGCCCGGAGGTAAGACGCTCCCTAGACCCATACAGAAGGGTTTGAAAAGCATGTTATTGCAATAGCGAGCCTTTCGGAGAATGGCACTCAACTTTTCGCAATAGCCAAATTGTATGCTCCCACATGCCTGGTGTGTTTCTTGCTTGGTCCTCTAGGTAACTTCCCAACAAGCGATATATCAACTTCAGCTCGCCTTCTAGAAGATAATATACGTCATCCAGAGATAGGTATTGTCTTCGAATGAGCAAAGAGAAATTTTCCACGAACCCCAGGAGACGTATAATCCTGACGGATTTTCTTCTTCCCTCTTCGTCCTCAAAGTAAACCAATTTATCTGTGATGTACTCCAGCCTATCATATGGATATGCCGCGTTGAGCTGGTTATATTCGAGATTTAAGTAATAAATCTCGGTTATTTGAGAAAAATATCTCCTTGAAATCAAATGATTAGAGAAATGTAGCAGGACCTGCGCATTGTGCGTAGCTCTGGACAATAGTATTTGGTTCCTTGCAAAAATGGCGGTTATTATCGCCACTATTATTACTGCGACGTTGGAAACAAAATATATTATCTCTAGAAAGTTTCTGAATTTATTGGGAATCTCCTTGCTTTTGTCTCCTATTATATCAGTCCCATCAAGAGAGTGCGGAAATTCATTAAGCAGTATAACCATCGATATATTGAATACGACGAAAACCGTGATAGTCGCTAGGCTTACACGTCCCAGCCAAACAGCGATCCGGTCCGCATCAAGATGTTTTACTTTCACTTGCTGTTCACTAAATCAGTTGAAAGAATCACCGAACGGAAAACCACGCTTCGGCTTTCTTGTCTAGAGGTTCAAGGCCCGCTCCGGCTGCGGTCGGCGCCACATACCCCCGCGCCGAGATTTCCGTGAGAAGTGTCCAGGTGACACGCTTTTGGGAGATCAGCCCGAAATTCGGGGGCGAACATGCAAACCGTCGCATCCTAGCCAAGTGCTGCCGACACCTTGTGGTGGCCGGGTTAACATGACCCTTGCAATGGACCGGCACGAAGACAAGCGCCCCGTCACCGGACAGGCCGTCTCCCGCGGAACACCTGCTCTCATCCCGCCTTAGCCATCTGTATCCCGCTGGCATCGAACGCGCTGAACAAAGCAGCCTGCTGCGCCTCGGTCAGGCGCATGTGCGGTGGCCGGATGTGGTGCCAACGCGCGTCCCCGGTATTCCGCGCCACCAGCGCCTTCAGCCCAGCGATCAACGGCACCGAGATCACCGCCTTGCGGGTCGCCGTCAGGATCTCCTGCGCCGCCGCGCCGGCCGGGGAGTTCCCCTCGGCGTAGACCTTCGCTCCGACAGCGCAGTTAACGTTGGACGCCGCCGTGATGCATCCGGCGCTGCCCTTCTCCAACAGCGGCCGCATTAGCGAGTTGTCGCCGGCGTAGACCTCGAAACCGTCGCCAGCAAAGGCCTCCACATAGGCCAGGCCATTCTCGTAGCTGCCGCTGCTGTCCTTCAGGCCCTTCACCTTGCCCGGGTTGGCGGACCGCAGCCGGTCGATGAACGAAACCGTGAACGGCACGGCGGATTGCTGCGGAAAATTGTAAAGATAGATCTTGATGTCGCCCGCGACCCGCTGGATCACCTCGTTGAAATACGCCAGCAGCCCGTCCTCGGTGGGGTTCTTGTAGTAGAACGGTGGCAGCAGCAACGCCCCGGGGCAGCCGAGCGCCTCGGCCTTGCGTGTGAGTAACACGGTGTCGGTGATCGCCGTGGTGCCGGTCCCGGGCATCATCCTTGCCGCCGGTATGCCACGCGCGACCAAGCCCTCCAGCACCGCGATCCGTTCGCTGATGCCGAGGCTGTTCGCTTCACCGGTGGTGCCCAGAACGCCCAGCCCGTTGCAGCCGTTCGCCAGCAACCAGCGGCAGTGGCCGGCCATCCGGTCCAGGTCGACCCACAGATCGGCATTCATCGGCGTCAGCACCGCTGCGTTCACCCCGCCGTAAAGAGCGTCCTTCACAATGCCGCACCTTTCATCGCTTTAGGGTTCTCTGCTTCAGATTACTGTTCGCCGGCCGCCTGGTTCGAGGCGCTTCCCCGGGCCACGCCTCGATATGCTGCTCAAGCTCGCCAGCCCGGCGTTCGCTGATGGCTCGCCCACGTACCGACACCCCCGCCTGGTGCACCGTGTCCGGATCGCCGGAAACCAGCGGATGCCACCATTCCAGCTCGAGGCCATCGCGCAATCTACGATAGCCGCAGGACGGCGGCAGCCAGTCGATGTCCCGCAGCGATTGCGGCGTCAGACTGACACAGTCGGGCACGCGGCGCTGCCGCCGGGAATAGTCGCCGCAGCGACAGGAATCGAGATCGAGCAGACGGCAGGCGACATTGGTGAACGACAGCGCGGCGGTATCCTCGTCCCGCAGCTTGTGCAGACAGCAGCGGCCACAGCCATCGCATACAGACTCCCATTCGTCCCGGCTCATCTCCTCCAGGCGCTTGGTCTTCCAGAATGGCAGATCGCTGTCCATGCCGCCCTACCCTAAAGCAATCGTGCGGCCGGTTGAAGCGGGATGCGCGCGGCTGATCCGCTACCGACTTGGCGGCAGGGTCTGCTGCTGGATCGGGCCGCGTCCACCCGAGTCGGCCGCGGGCGCTGAATAGCCCTGGGTCGGCGGCGGCGGACTAGCCTGCCCCGGAGCCGACCCGGCGGGGGGTGAAGACGCTGGGGTGGAGGGCGATGGCGGCGGCGGCAAGGCAGCCGGCAGCGGACCCGGCGATGTGCCGTACCGCGTCAGAATATCCCGCAGCGGATCGGCGCCGGGGTTGGCACCCTGCATCTGCATGACAATCTGCCGCCCGGCGAGGCGCTGGCCGTAATAGGCCTCGTTCCACTGCGTGCTGGGGGACATGACGCTACCCTCGAGCGACAGGCCGACGAACAACCCTCGGGAAGCGGCGAAGGCCAAGATATCGGCACCCACCGCGGTCGTGGTGGACCCTTGGATGCCGGCCCCGAGCGTGGCAACGGCGATCGAGGCACTCCCTCCCAGTTTGACCTGATTGTCCAACACCGCGTTCAGGCCCTTGTTGGTCATGATCAACATCAGCAGTTCGTTGTCCTCGATGCCGAACTGCAGGCCGAAGCTGCCGCTGCCGATGGTGTAGAAGCCAGGATACGACCAGGTGCCGTTGCCGGCACGGCCCAGCAGGACACACCGGCCGCCTTCGCCGCCGAAGAAAAACCCAGCCTTGAAAATGCGCGGACAGACCATGACCGCCTTGGCCCGCCGTAGCTGGCTCTTCGGGTCCTGCGAGACATTCTGGTTCACCATGTCCTGCACGGTCAGCGTGGCTCGGTCCACCAGGGTCTGCTGGTCGCCTGGTGAACTCGAGCCGCAACTGACCTGAAGCAACAACAGGGTCAGCGCGGCTATCCCCGGGAACCGGATCATTCTCTGTAGTCTCCCTGCCATCACCAGCCTGCCTGATAGGCGCGATACCCGAGTCGGGGGGAGTCATTGGGCGCGGATTGCGCAATTTTTAACCGCCGCCGCATGCCGGCTGCCACGAAGCTGTCGACCGTTCCGCCGCAGCCTCGGCGGAAACGCTCTACCAACGCAGGCAATCTGGCGCGGTTGCCTGCGCCTCCGTATTAATGTCAGCTTTGAATCAAGCGGTTCGGTACGGAGCGTCATGACGAGTAACCTGCTGGAAACAATCGAAGGCAAGCGCCTGGCGGATCGCGACGCTTGGCTGCACTGGGGGCCCTACCTGGCCGAGCGCCAATGGGGCACCGTTCGCGAGGATTATTCCGCCACCGGCGACGCGTGGAACTATCTGCCGCACGAGCATGCCCGCAGCCGAGCTTACCGTTGGGGCGAGGACGGCATCGCCGGCTTCACCGATGACCGCCTGCGCTGGTGTCTGTCACTGGCTTTATGGAACGGACACGACGAGATCCTGAAGGAGCGGATGTTCGGCTTGACCAACGGCCAGGGCAATCACGGCGAGGACGTCAAGGACCTTTACTACTTCCTCGACGGCACACCGACCCACTCCTACATGCGCATGCTGTATAAATACCCCCAATCGGCATTTCCATATGAGCAACTGGTCGAGCGGAATGCCGAGCGAAGCCTGGCTGAGCCGGAATACGAACTGATCGACACCGGCCTATTCGACGAAGGCCGCTATTTCGACGTCACCGTGGAATACGCCAAGGCCACGCCGGAAGACATTCTGATCCGAGTCACCCTGGAGAACCGCGGGCCGCAAACCGCGGACCTGCATGTGTTGCCGCATCTTTGGGCGCGCAATACCTGGGACTGGAGGCCGGGCATACCCGAGCCGCTGCTGCGGCTGGACAATGGCGGCGTGCACGCCAAACACAACCGCATGCCCGACCGGCGGCTGGATATCGACGCCGACGCGACCTGGCTGTTCTGCCGCAACGAGACCAACACCCGCCGCCTCTACGATTCTGACGCGCCGGGACCATTCAAGGACGGTATCAACGATTACGTCGTGAGCGGCGATACCGGCGCGGTGGACCGTCAGCAAGGCACGAAATGCGCGGCGCATGTCAGCCTGACCCTCGCCCCGGGTGCCAGGCGCGTGTTACGGCTGCGCTGGCGCCCCGCCGTTACAACCGAAAATACACCGGCCGCCGACCCGTTCGCCGACCACGACGCAATCTTCGCCGCCCGTCTCACGGACGCCGACGAATTCTACGCCGCCCTGCAATCCAACATCGTTGACGCCGATGCCCGCCTGGTGCAGCGCCAGGCCCTGGCGGGCATGTTGTGGTCGAAACAGTTCTACCGCTTCGATGTGCGTCGCTGGCTCGAAGGCGATCCTTTGCAACCGGTGCCGCCTCCCGAACGCCTCGAGATCCGCAACACCGAATGGCAGCACCTGAATAACCGCGACATCATTTCCATGCCGGACACCTGGGAGTATCCCTGGTACGCCGCCTGGGACCTCGCCTTCCATGCCGTGACCTTCGCGCTGATCGATCCCGGCTTCGCCAAACATCAACTGCTGCTGCTGACGCACGAGTGGTACATGCACCCGAACGGGTCATTGCCAGCCTACGAGTGGGCGTTTGGCGATGTGAACCCGCCGGTGCACGCCTGGGCCGCCTGGCGGGTCTATCGCATGGACGCGGCGATGACCGGCACCCCCGACTACGAGTTTCTCGAACGCGTCTTCCACAAGATGATGATAAACTTCACTGGCTGGGTGAACCGCCAGGATGTCGAGGGACGCAACGTCTTCCAGGGCGGCTTCCTGGGGCTGGACAACATCGGCGTGTTCGATAGCAGCCAGAAGCTGCCTGTCGCGGGGCGTGTCGATCAGTCGGACGGCACGTCATGGATGGCGATGTACGCGCTCAACATGATGCGCATCTCCCTGGAACTGTCCGCCCGTAACCGCGTCTACGAAGCCACCGCGACGAAATTCTTCGAGCATTTCCTGGCGATTGCGGAAGTGATGACCCGCCAGAGCGGGCGGCGCGGGCTATGGGACGAGGTCGACCAGTTCTACCACAACGTGCTCCAGCGCCCGGACGGGTCGGCCATCCCGCTGCGCCTCTACTCGCTGGTCGGCTTGTTCCCGCTGTTCGCCGTCGAGGTGCTGGAACCCGGCACGCTGGAGCGCTCGCCTGAATTCGCCCGGCGGCTACAATGGGTGCTGGATCACCGGCCCGACCTCGCGGCACTGGTGTCGCACTGGGAAGTGGAGGGTCAGGGATCGCGCCGCCTGCTGTCGCTGCTGCGCGGCAGCCGCATGAAGGCCCTGCTGCGGCGGATGCTGGACGAATCGGCGTTCCTGTCCCCGTACGGCGTGCGCAGCGTCTCGCGCGTCCATCTCGAACATCCCTTCACCTTGGATCTGGACGGACTGCATTTCAGCGTCGGCTACGTTCCTGGCGACAGCGCCAGCCGCGAGTTCGGCGGCAATTCCAACTGGCGCGGGCCGGTGTGGATGCCGGTCAATTTCATGCTCGTCGAGTCGCTGTATGTATTTCACCGCTATTACGGTGACGATTTTCGCGTCGAATATCCATCCGGCTCGGGCATTAAGCTGAGCCTGCGTGAGATCGCCGACGAACTCTCCACGCGCCTCACCCGGCTCTTCCTGCGCGGCCCGGACGGACGCCGCCCGGTGTTTGGCGATGCGGCGCTGCTGCAGGACGATGCCCAGTTTCGCGATCACATCTGGTTCTACGAGTATTTTCACGGCGACTCGGGACGCGGACTCGGCGCCTCGCACCAGACGGGCTGGACCGGACTCGTGGCCCTGCTGCTGCACGGGCGCGAACACGACGATCCAACCAGAATGGACGTGCGGGCTGATGATGGTTGCTAGTGGCTGTCCCTCCATCTCCCATACTGAGAAAGGTCACTGGATGAGCGTCTCCTTCCTCCACTCCCGCGGCGCGGAGCTTCCCATCAAGATCCCCGCCATTGGCCTCGATCTTTTCGTGCGTATGCCGCCTGCGGCGAGCTCGGGTGAGTTCTGCTTCATCGAGACCATCAATGCCCCCGGCAAGGGGCCGCCCCGGCATCGCCACCGTGAAGCGGAGATCTTCCGCGTGATCGAGGGGCGCTATCTTTACGAAGCGGACGGACGGCGCTTCTACGCCGAGGCTGGCGATGTGGTAAGCATTCCGGGCGGGATGGAGCACGGCTTCGTCAATGTGACTGACGCGCCGGCGCGTCAGTACATCCTGATGGCGCCCGCCCTCGACGCGAAGGCCTTTTTCACCGAGCTTGCCGAAACAATGCGGGACGGTATGCCCGACCAGGCCGCGCTGAATGCCTTCGGGGTCAAGTGGGGTGTTCAGTTCCTGGGTCCGCCGGTGAGCCCGAAAGATCTGCCCACTGAGTGAACCTCGCACCGCGGCGGTCCAGGCTTCCACAAGGCTGCCGCTCTGTGTGGGATGGAACTCGGTGGCGAACCGAGCGACCGGTAAGGAGGAAATCATGCCCGATCCATTCGAATTTACCCGGCCGGCGGAGATCGCGCCTTTCGTCGGCAAGCACATCATCTACACCTACGCCAATGGCTGGCAGGTACGAAATGTATTTCAAGAATGAGCGCACGCTTGATTATCGCGTGCATGGCGGCCTCGTCGGCGGACGCTGGGTAAAGGATCAACCAGTCCACATGGTCCGCCTCGCCGAGGGCGTGGTGAAGCTCTCCTGGAACGAGCCGACCGGCACTTGCGTGAGCGTCGCCTACAATTTCAATGAGAACCGCGCCCATGGCGCAACCTTCTTCCCCCACTGGATAGAGCTGGAACCATCGAAAATCATCGGCTTCCAGAACGAGAAAATCGACCTGATGCGCCAGTATCGCGACGCCGGGCCAACCTATCCCATTCTCGTCGTGGACGAGTTTGCCGAAATAACCTTTGTGGAGGATTGCGGCCGCGACAATGACAGCGTCATCAACTGCGCGCCGAAAGACCTCCCGCCAGGCTACGCCACGCGTAAGAATGTCGGATGACCCTCATGCGGAGCGGGCCCCGCGTTGACCGGAAGCTATCCTGCCCTCGCCGTGGATGACACCGGTTCCTTGCCATGCGGCGGCCGCGGCCGCGCCTCGAAGGCCCGCCCCCGCTCGAGCGCGTGAGCACGTTCGGCGGCTAGCAGCCCAGATCGATCCAAAGGCGATGTCGAGGAGGGGTTCGGCCGTCGGTATTAGTAAGCCGCTTTGTGCCGCGGACGCAGCGATCGGCTCCGCCACTCTCCGGTCCGCATGCCGCCCGACTCCGGCTCAGGCCCGCTGGAAATCGCGCATCGATCGATGAAGACACGCCGCGTCCGCTTCGAAACAGGCGGCTCCCGCTGCGAATTTGGCCTTGGCACCAACACTTCCTTGGTCTGTCACCGAAGCTTCATCAGATTGCAATCCACGGGTCACGGCCCCTACCTAGGTTCTGGCCGCGCCGAGGCGCATTGTCCGAGCAGGAGATTACATGATGAAGTTCGCTGTCACCGCTTTGGCCATTGGCTTGGCTGGAGCTGCGGTCGTTGGCCCAGTGGACGCGCACGCCCAGCAGATCACCGGCGCCGGCGCGACTTTCCCCGCACCTGTGTACACCAAGTGGGGGGAGCTGGCGAAGGCCGCCACCGGCATCGAGCTCAACTACCAGGCGATCGGATCGGGCGGGGGGCAGAATCAGATCCTGCAGCGTACCGTCGACTTCGGCGCCTCCGATGCGCCCATGGATCCGGCGAAACTGGAATCCGGTCGCCTGTTGCAGTTCCCCACCGTGATGGGGTCGGTCGTGGTGATCGTGAACATCCCGGGCATCGAAGCGAACCAACTCAAACTCTCCGCCGAGTTGCTTGCCGGGATCTATGAAGGCAAGATCACCAAGTGGAACGACGCCGGCGTGACCGCGGCCAACCCGGGCGTGACACTGCCAAACCTGGTCATCGCGCCAGTCTATCGCGCGGACGGCTCCGGCACCACCTACGTCTATACGTCTTACCTGTCTTCCGTCAGCCCGGACTGGAAAAGCAAGGTCGGTGCCAATACCAGTGTCAGATGGCCCACCGGTTCTGGTGCGAAGGGCAACGACGGGGTCGCCGCCACTGTACACAACACGCGCGGCGGCATCGGCTACGTCGAATATGCCTACGCCGGTCAGAACCACCTGGTAACCGCGCAGTTGCGCAACCAGGCCGGGGTCTTCCTGTCACCCTCGATGGAGACGTTTCAGGCCGCGGCGGCCAACGGCGACTGGGCAAACGCGAAGAACTTCGCGGTCGACTTGATCAACCAGCCGGGCGAAAAAAGCTGGCCGATCGTATCGGCGACCTTCATCGAGCTACCCAAGGACCCGAAGGATCCCGCCCGAGCCGCCGCTGTGATGAAGTTTTTCGACTGGGCCTACCAGAACGGCGACGCGGCGGCGGCAGGCCTGGACTACGTGCCGTTGCCGCAAACCGTGAAGGATGCGGTGCGCACCGCATGGCATGCCAACATCCTGTCGCCCGACGGCAAGCCGATCAACTGATCTGAAGGAACCGCCGACAGGACGGGGTGGGAACCGCCCCCGGGATCGCGGCTTTGCCAACAAGGACACCACATTGCAGCCTGTCGCCTCCGCCATCCCACCCAAAGGCCGGTCCATCCACATCGGCGACTTCGTGTTCGGCGCCGCCGCGCGCCTTTCCGGCTGCTTCGTGCTGCTGCTGCTAGGCGCCATCATCGTGGTGCTGTTCCTCGGCGGCCTGCAGGCATTCCGCGCCTTCGGCCTGGGATTTCTGATCTCCGACGACTGGGACCCGGTGCAAGATGTCTACGGAGCGGCGGTACCGATCTTCGGCACCGTGGTCACCGCGGTGCTGGCTTTGGCCATGGCGGTGCCGCTGGCGTTCGGCATCGCCTTTTATCTGACCGAACTTGCACCCGTCTGGCTCCGCCGTCCCGTCGGCACGGCGGTGGAATTGCTGGCGGCGGTGCCTTCGATCATCTATGGGATGTGGGGCTTCTTCGTGATTGTCCCGATCATGGCACAATACATTCAGCCCGCCCTGATCGACAGCCTCGGCGACGTGCCCGCGATTGGTTTCCTGTTCCAGGGGGCGCCGTTCGGGACCGGCATCCTGACCGCCGCGGTGATCCTCGCGGTCATGGTCATACCGTTCATCGCCGCCACCATGCGCGACGTGTTCGAAACCGTCCCGCCGGTGTTCAAGGAATCCGCCTACGGCCTTGGCTGCACCACATGGGAGGTCATGCGCTCCATCGTCGTCCCCTACACCCGTACCTCCGTCGTCGGCGGCATCATGCTCGGCCTCGGGCGAGCGCTGGGCGAGACGATGGCGGTGACGTTCGTGATCGGCAACACCAACCGAATCAGCTCATCCCTGTTCGGCCCGGGCAACACCATCGCCTCACTGGTGGCACTCGAGTTCCCCGAAAGCCAGTCCGGCAGCCTGAAGCTGTCGTCACTGCTAGCGTTGGGCTTCATCCTGTTCGTCATCTCCTTCATCGTCCTGGCCGTTTCGAGACTGATGCTGCGGCCGAGGCTGAAGGCATGAGCGTCACGGCTTTCGCCGCCGGCCATGCGCCGGGCCCGGCAAAGGACCAGGCCGCTTCCCGCGCGCTGGGGCGGAGGCGGTACCGGGTCAATTTCCTGGTCCAGGCGTTTTGTATCCTGGCGACTGTCATCGGCCTGGCATTCCTCGCCTCGATCCTGTTCACGCTGCTGTGGCGTGGCCTCGGCGGCCTCGCGCCGTCTGTGTTCACGACCTCGACCCTGCCACCCGGCTCGCATGGCGGCCTGCTGAACGCGATCATCGGCAGCCTGATCCAGACCGGGCTGGGCGCGGCGATCGGCACCCCGATCGGACTGATGGTCGGCACATACCTCGCCGAATACGCCCAGGGATCCGTGCTGGGCAACGCCGTCAGGTTCGTCTCCGACGTGCTGCTGTCGGCACCGTCCATTCTTATCGGCCTGTTCGTCTACCAGGTCGCCGTCTCGCCGTTTGGCGGGTTCAGCGGCTTCGCCGGCTGCCTGGCCCTGGCGATGATCGTGATCCCAATCGTGGTGCGCACCACCGAGGACATGCTGCGGCTGATTCCCTCGACGCTGCGGGAGGCCGTCATCGCATTGGGCGCGCCAAAGTGGAAGATGATCGTGCTGATCTGCTATCGCGCCGCCAAACAGGGAATCGCCACCGGCATCCTGCTGGCAATTGCCCGCATCGCAGGCGAAACCGCGCCCCTGCTGTTCACCAGCCTCGGTAACCTCAATTGGTCACTCGGCCTTGGCAAGCCAATGGCCAGCCTGCCGGTTGCCATCTACCAGTACGCCGGTTCGGCGTTCGACGACTGGGTACAGCTCGCCTGGGTTGGCGCGCTGCTGATCACCTTCGGCGTGCTGGCCATCAATATCGCGGCCCGCCTGTTACTGCATCGGAGTCGCTGAATTGGCAGTCGAGCGACGCAAAGAGGTCAACATGAGTGCAACCACAACATCGAGCCAAGGCCAGGGTCAAAATCAGACCGCCGGCTTGAGCGGCGCCCAGACGCGGGCCAGGACAGCGATGCACCCGGCCCGGATCGCGATCCGCGACCTGGACTTCTTCTATGGGGCCACCCGGGCGTTGAAGGGAGTCAACCTCGATCTGCCGGACTGTCAGGTCACCGGCGTGATCGGCCCCTCCGGCTGCGGCAAATCGACGCTGCTGCGCGTACTGAACCGGATGTACGACCTGTATCCAGGCCAGCGGGCCACCGGGCAGGTGCTGATGGACGCCACCAACATCATCGACCCCAAGCTGGACCTGAATGCCCTCCGCGCACGCATCGGGATGGTGTTTCAGAAGCCGACGCCATTTCCGATGACAATTTTCGAAAACATCGCATTCGGTGTGAAGCTGCATGAGCGGCTGTCTAAATCGGCGATGGACGAGCGCGTGGAGTGGTCGCTGACCCGCGCCGCGCTGTGGGGTGAGGTGAAGGACCGTCTGCGGACCTCGGCGCTGGGCTTGTCTGGGGGCCAGCAGCAGCGGTTGTGCATCGCGCGCACCATCGCGGTGCGGCCCGAGGTCATCCTGCTCGACGAACCGACCAGTGCACTCGACCCGATCAGCACCCTGAAAATCGAGGAGCTGATCGACGAGTTGAAGCGCGACTTCACCATCGCGATCGTCACCCACAACATGCAGCAGGCTGCCCGCTGCGCCGATCAGGTCGCCTTCTTCTACCTCGGAGAAATGGTCGAGTGCGCTCCCGCGGCGCAGATCTTCACCGCTCCCCGGCAGAAGCGCACACAGGAATATGTCACCGGCCGGTTCGGCTGACAGAAGGAAGGACGACAGCGATGTCCGAGGCCACCGAGCATCTGGTCAAGAGCTACGACAACGAGCTGAAACGGCTGCGGGACATGCTGACCGAAATGGGCGGCATCGTCGAAAGCCAGGTGGCCATGGCGGCCGAGGCCATCATGAACCGCGACAGCGCGGCGGCGACGCGCGTCGTGGAGGACGATCCCAAAGTGGACGCCCTGGAGCGTGAGATCGAGCAGTTCGTCATCCGCCTTCTGGCGCTGCGCCAGCCGATGGCGGGCGATCTCCGGCGCATCGTCGCCGGCCTGAAGATCACCACCGACCTGGAACGCATCGGCGACTATGCGGCGAATGTCGCCAAGCGAAGCATCGTCCTGGGGCAGTACACCCTGCCCTACTCGCTCGCCGGCGTCGCCCACATGGCGCACATGGTGCAGGAGCAGTTGAAGTCGATAATTGATGCGCTGGGTGAGAACGACACCGACAAGGCCGTCGAGGTGTGGCGGTCCGACCGCGTGGTGGACGACATCTACAACGCGCTGTTCCGCGAGCTGATCACCTACATGATGGAAGACCCGCGCAACATCACGCCCTGCACGCATCTGCTGTTCATCGCCAAGAACCTGGAGCGGATCGGCGACCATGCGACCAACATCGCCGAGACTGTCTACTACGCCGTGTCGGGTGAGGTGCTCCCCGATACCCGACCGAAGGGTGACACCTCGGCGTACGCAATTGTTCGGCCAAAGGACTGAGACATGCATAACTCGGAAACGATCATGCTTGACGCTGTATCGAGTCTGCCGAAGCCACTCGTCCTGGTGGTCGAGGATGAGGCTGCCCTTGTGACAATGCTGCGGTACAACCTCGAAAAGCAGGGATTTCGCGTCGACGAGGCAGCCGACGGTCAGGAGGCCCTGACCCGGATCGCCGAAGCGCAACCGGACCTTGTGCTGCTCGACTGGATGCTGCCGGTGATGTCCGGCATCGAGGTCTGCCGCCAGATCCGCCGGCGCCCCGCGACGCGCGACCTGCCGGTGATCATGGTGAGTGCCCGCACGGAGGACCAGGATGCGGTGCGTGGCCTGAACACCGGCGCCGATGATTACATCACCAAGCCCTTCAACATCGAGGCGCTGCTGGCGCGGATGCGCGCGCTGCTGCGTCGTTCCAACGCCGTCCCCGTGAAGGGACTGCTGGCGTTCCACGACATCGAGATGGACCTGGGTTCGCACCGGGTCACGCGCAACGCCCGCCGTGTGCATCTCGGGCCGACCGAGTTCCGGCTGCTGGAGTTCTTCATGCAGCATCCCCGGCGGGTGTTCTCGCGCGAGGAGTTGCTAGACGCGGTCTGGGGGCCGGACATCCATGTCGAGCCGCGCACCGTGGACGTGCACATCCGCCGGCTGCGCAAGTCAATCAACGCCGCGAAGGAACTGGACGTGGTGCGGACGGTACGGACCGCTGGCTACGCGCTGGATACTGAGCCGCTTTGACCGTGCCAGCGTCCGGCGAAATAACGTAAGCGGCGTCCGGTAGACTAAGCCGCATTGCCATCGTAGGCTGCGCCGTCGGAACAAGAACACGATAGGGGGAGTTCAAATATGAAACGCCAGACCTGGCTTCTAGGTGGAATTGCCGCGGCTGCGCTCCTGGCCGGATCGGGCACGCTGGCAAGAGCCGCGGACCTCGATAGCAACGCGCTGCTGAACGCGGAGAAAGATCCGAACAACTGGGTGATGTATCACCGGACCTACAATTCCTACCACTACAGTCCGCTGGATCAGATCAACACCAGCAACGTGAAGGACCTCAAAGTCGCTTGGATGCACAATCCTGGCGCCAGCCCGCACGGCGGCATTCAGTCCTTCCCGCTGGCGATCGATGGCAAGCTTTATTACACAATTGCCAATGATCAGATCTGGGCGGTTGACGGTGCCACCGGTGCGCCGCTCTGGACATACAAGCCGAAGCTCGACAAGGAACTCGCCGAGGCAACCCCTTACAACCCGTTCAATCGCGGGCTCGCGGCGGCTTATGGAAAGCTGTATATCGGCACCGTCGATGGCCGGCTGATCGCCGTGGACATGCAGACCGGCAAGCCCGTCTGGGATACCAAGCTCAATGACGTCGCCAAAGGTGCCAAGGGCTTCACCGGCGCGCCACTCGTGGTCAAGGACAAGGTGATCGTCGGCTCCAACGGCGGCGAACTGGCGGGATGCTGCGGCCCGATCTACGGTGTCGACGCGCAGACCGGCAAGAAGATCTGGCAGTTCGATACTATCGCCGGCGACGACCGCTCGCTTGGAAGCTGGGGCAACGATAGCTGGAAGACCGGCGGCGGCGGCGGCTGGATGACCGGCGGCTACGACCCGAATACAAACACGATTTTCTGGGGCACGGCGAATCCAGCTCCCGACTACGACATCGCGATGCGTCCCGGCGACAATCTTTACACCTCTGGCGTCGTCGCGCTCGATCCCGACACCGGCAAGCTGAAGTCATACTTCCAAGAGATTCCCCACGACAGTTGGGACTTCGATGGCGCGGTCGGCGAGTTCCTGATGATCGACCGGGACGGCAAGCACTATGTCACGCATCCCAACAAGGGCGGCTACGTCTACGTCTACAACCGCGATCCGGACACGACTCCGCTGAAGATCGAGAATGTTTGGCATCTCGGAGAGACGTCAAACTTCGTCGAGGGTGTCGATCCGCATACCGGCCAGCTCATCGGCCGTCGCGATGTGACCATCGGCGTGAACAAGAACGTTTGTCCCGCGGTCGACGGTGCCATCACCTGGACCAACGGAACCTACAATCCGGACCTCGGCCTTTATTTCAAGGCTGGTCAGGAATGGTGCCAGGACATGGAGGCTCAACATCTGACCAAGCCGAAGGACTTCTCCGGCCAGATGTACATGAGTGCCACCTATAACGACATTCCGCCCCCGGGGCACGACGCGGCGTACGGACATATCAACGCGGTCGACCCGATCACCGGCAAGAAGGCGTGGGAAGTCGTTTATAAGTACCCGGTGGTGGCGAGCCTGCTGTCGACCAAGGGCGGACTGGTGTTCGTGCCGGGCGCCGACGGCAACCTCGACGCCCTGGATGCCAAGACAGGGCAGAAGCTGTGGTCGCACAACGACGGTATTGGCCACGACGGTGGGATCATCTCCTACGCGGTCAACGGCAAGCAGTACATCGCCGTCACCACCGGCTGGGGCACCTATGTGTCGCAGAACCTGGCCAGCCTGTTCGGCGAGCCGTTCAAGAGCATGCCGATGGATAGCGGTGTGCTGGTCGTCTACGGGCTCTGATATCGTCAAGCCCGTATGACATAACTAAGAAGCTCGCAGCCCGTTGGGCTGTGAGCTTTGCTTTCCATGAAGCAGGAATAATGACGTTCACAGGTGTTCGCGTTCCGCTGCTTTGTTTCGTCTGCGGTCTCCTGTTGGGACCGTGCCTTGCGGCAGCCGCGGAGGACCAGTCACCCCCGCCAGACGCCGCAACCGATGGCGCGTCCCACGGCATCACCGATACTGAGAAGACCGAGGCAAAGGCGATCTTCGCCGCCCAGTGCGGCTGGTGTCACGGCAGCTACGGCATGATGCCCGACAAGGGGCCGCGGTTGGCCGGGACCCAGATGACCGAGCGAGAAGTCCAGGAACGCATCCGCGATGGCAAGCCCGGATACATGCCGTCGTTCCACAAATTCCTGGACGACGGGCAGATCGCGTTGATGGCGAAATATATCAAATCACTCGTGCCACCGAGCTGATCCGCCTTAGCCCGGGGCTGGGTAACTGGCGAGCAACGCGGCCAGCTCCGCCTCGTGTTGGTAGGTTGGCATCAGCCGGTCCAGTTCCGGATCGCGCCGAGCGGCGGGATGAAAATAGACCTCGCTGTCCCCATCAGGCAGGTTCGGCAGCAGGCGGCGCAAGCGGTCCTCGGTCATGTGGCCGCTCCAGGCCAGTCCGAAGCAGTGGTCATTGGTGGAAATCCCGGCCGCACGCGCCTGGTGGCGCAGAACTCTGCTCCATTGGTAAAGCAGCCCGTCGCCCAGCCCCGCCGGGGTGCCACAGAGAGCCATGACAGCGGGCGGTTCGGCTGGCACCCGAATACGGCGCAGGCCGTATTGGCGGCCGACACGGATCATCATCTCTCCGACTGTAGGATGCAGATGCATGTGTTTGTGAGCGTCGGCATGGTCGAGAGGCAGTCCGGTCGCGGCGAACGCCGCAAACTGCGCACCGATTTCCGCCTCCAGTTGGCGTCGTATCCCGGGACGGAAGAAGTAGTTGATTCCAAGACGAAGTTGATCCGCGGGAAACTGGCCCGCGACGTTTACAAGTCCCGGAATGTCCGACCGCGGCAGCACTGCGGGGCCCTCGATCACGACAAGGTGCAGACCCACCCTCAGCGATGGCATGGCGCGCGCTCGGCGGACCGCATCGGCGGCGGCGGGCGCGGCAACCATCAGACTCGCCGCCTGCAGGATGCCGTCGCGGTGGGCTCTCTCAATGCCCTCATTGACAGATTCGGTCAGACCGAAATCATCGGCGGAGAAGGTAACGCTCCTCACCGCCGCCCTTCAGTTCTTTTGGCAAACGAAGTTAGATGGATCGGAAGCTGTACCGTTTCGCTTCACGCCGCCTTGTGACGCTCGCGCAGGAACTGGAAGAACTCCACACCTTCCCGCAGCCGGCGCTTCATCATCTGCGGGCTCCGCACCATCTCGCCCACGATCGAGGCGATCTTGGGCGCACGGAAATAGAACCGCTTGTAAAACGTCTCGACGTTGTCGAAAATCTCGGTGTGGGACAGATGCGGGTAATGCAGCGGCGCGATCTGAATGCCGCTGTCGTCGACCAGTTCCGCGTGATTGATATCCAGCCAGCCGTTCTCGATCGCCTGCTTGTGCAGAAACGTTCCGGGATACGGCGCGGCCAGCGAAACCTGGATCGTGTGCGGATTGATCTCGGTGGCGAACCGGATGGTCTCCTCTATCGTCTCCTTGGTCTCCCCAGGCAGGCCAAGGATGAAGGTACCGTGGATCTTGATGCCCAGCTCGTGGCAGTCCGTGGTGAATTTGCGGGCGACCTCGATCCGCATCCCCTTCTTGATGTTATACAGGATCTGCTGATTGCCGCTTTCATAGCCGACCAGCAGCAGCCGCAAGCCGTTGTCCTTGAGGACCTTCAGTGTCTCCCGCGGCACGTTCGCCTTGGCGTTGCATGACCACACCACGCCCATCTTCCCAAGCTCCCTGGCGATCGCCTCGGCCCGAGGAAGATTGTCGGTGAACGTATCGTCGTCGAAGAAGAACTCCCTCACCTGCGGAAACATCTGCCTCGCGAGCCGGATTTCCTCCGCGACGTGACCAGGAGAGCGCACGCGATAGCGGTGGCCGCCCACCGTCTGCGGCCACAGGCAGAAGGTGCAATGAGATTTGCAGCCTCGGCCAGTGTAGAGCGAGACGTACGGATGCAGCAGGTAACCAATGAAATAGTCCTCGATCCGCAGGTCGCGCTTGTAGACCTCGGTGACGAAGGGAAGCTGGTCCATGTCCTCCAGGATCGCGCGATCCTTGTTGTGGAGGATCACGCCGGCGTTGTTACGGTAGGAGATGCCGTCCACCCCGCTCCAGTCACGGCCCTCGGCGATTTCCTTGATGGTAAAGTCGAATTCGTTACGGGCGACGAAGTCGATCACGCCGCCCTGCGCCAGGCTTTCCGCCGGCTGCACCGCCACCTTGGCGCCGACGAAGCCGATCTTCAGGGCCGGATTCGCCTGCTTGAGCGCCTCCGCCACCTTCACATCCGACGCAAACGACGGGGTGGACGTGTGGATCACGCACAACTCATGGTTACGCGCCTGCCCGGCGACGGTCTCCAGGCTGATGCCGGCGGGCGGCGCGTCGATCAGCTTGCTGCCTGGCACCAGCGCGGCGGGCTGCGCGAGCCAGGTCGGGAACCAGAACGACTTGATCTCCCGCTTCGCTTGATAACGTGCGCCAGCGCCGCCGTCGAACCCGTCAAACGAAGGCGGGTGCAGAAAAAGGGTCTTCATCATCGCGCGTTGCTTCCCTCGATCGGGCGGAACATGACCTATGGTTCGGCCGGTTGTGGTGAGACACATGGCGGTGGCGTGTCCGCGTGCAAGCCGTGGCCTCGCCAGTCCACCCTTCGTCCCGCGTAGCTCGCCAGCATCACGGCAACCGAGAGGACATCTCGCACCGGTAAAAGCCAGACTGGGCAGCGGAATGCAACCCTCCCCACACCAGTCCAGCCTTCACCCGCCGCTCGGCCAAGGCTCCGATCGTCGCTCCAGCCTGGCGCGAGAGCCCGGTCGATGCTCAGTCCCGCCATCGTTCGAAGCACCCAGACGCCACCAAACAGGCCGACAGACCACGGCGATACTCCAGCGAGGAAGACTGTCAGAAGTGCCCAGAACAGCGAATACTGCAGGACGGATGCGGCGAAGGCCACCGGTTCCAGTGCCCGGATCGTTCGCGCCCAGCGCAGTTCGTGTCGAAACAATGCGCCAACGCGAACTTCCGGCACGGTCGTCAACGGCACGGTTCGCGCCAGCGCGACATCCAGCCCCAGACCCCTGATCCGCCGGCCGAGCAAATTGTCGTCGGCGAGGTGGTCGACCAGCGCGCGCAATCCCCCTATCCGGTCCAGATCGGCGCGTCGGAGGCACATGGTGGCGCCGAGGCAATCCTGCCGCCCAAGAGCACGGGCGAGCAATGCACCCGGAAGAAAACCATACGTGATCTGAGCCGCGCCCAGCCGCGCGACCATATTGGACCAAGCCGGCAGGCCAGCATAGAGTGTTGTCACCAGACCAATGCGCGGCCTGCACAGCGACTCCACGAGGCTGGCGAGGTAATCGGAACCAACATGAATGTCCGAGTCCGCGATGACGAGGACGCCGTAGCGGGCTGCCGGGAGCATATTGATCAGATTGCCGACCTTGAGGTTGCGGCCATGCCGGGTTGGATCGACTACCAGGGTCATATCGCAGTCGGGAAATCGTGCCCGCAGGCGTTCGACCACGCGAATTGCGGCATCAGCTTGATCTTGCGCGCCGAAGACCACCTGCCAGGTCGGGTAAGACTGTCGGCAAATGGTTGCCAACGCTTCCTCCAGCAGCGGCTCATCGCCGTATAGCGGCTTGAGCACACTGATCGGGGGTAATCCCGTTTTATTCGAGGCGTCATCACGCGCCAACGTGTCATCACCGGACTTGGTCCGGTGACCCACGTCTTTGCCCGCGCGGCACTGTGAACGGTGGCTCGCCGGTCCCTCGGCCTTCGCCAATGGCATGGTTCGCCGGGGCCGTCGGTATAAATCCGCGACGGGTGGCTCGGTCCGCCTGGCGAACGCTACCACCAGCCGCGATCCGATCAGGCCCTGCACGACACCGGCACAGGCAAGCACCGCGGCGGCAACACCGGAGACCACAATCATCACGCGCTGAGCGCGCCCTCGGAAAGATCGGCCACCTTCCGCTGCAGGCTCCTGATCAAAGCTTCGGCGTTACCGCTGGCGAGGATGGTGCGGAAATCCGAGCGCTGCACCGCCACGCGGCTGATCGACCCATCAATCAGGACATCCACGGCCCGCCACTCGTAACCGAACTGCCGCATCACATAGTCCAGCCGGATCGCGCGAGCGCCGGAAGCCACTTCGGTGCGAACAACACGGTCCAGGCCCGACGCCCGCGCACCAGGGACGACCGCGAACTTCTCCCCGGCATATCTGTCGAAACTCGCAACATAGGTCGCGATGGTAAATCGATGGAACACCGCGGCAAGCCGTTCCCGGGTCGCTTCATCGAACGAAGACCAACGCATGCCGACTGAGACTTTCAGCACGGTCTCGAGATCGAACACGCGTTCGATGACCGGCGCGAGAGCGTCGAACCGGGTCGCGAATGGCGTCCTCCGCCCAGAGCGCATCGCGGCCTCCAACGCCGCGAGAAGATCGTCGATCGGCTGCGACGGCCGCGGGTTGCTGTCCGCACGTGCCGGCGCCACCAAATCCCCCGTCACTGCAGCAGCGGCAATACAGGCCAGCAAACAGGCACGCCTGGACACTTTAGCCATCTGACGGATCAGGCTTTGATCGAAATGCCGCGCGCCGCGGTTTTCATGCCGACCGCCTGCAAAGCCATCGCCACGATATCCTTTGTCGCCAGACCAGCCTCGGCCAGTTGTCTGGCCTGCGAATCATGATCGATGAAGCGATCCGGCAAGGTCATTGGTCTGATCTTCAGGCCTGAATCGAGCAGTCCCTTTAAGGCCAAATGCTGCATGACCTGGGCACTGAACCCGCCGATCGCCCCCTCCTCGACGGTGATGAGGACTTCGTGATGTCGGGCGAGCTGCTCCACCAGCGCGACGTCGATCGGCTTGGCGAACCGCGCGTCCGCCACAGTCGTCGGAAAACCACGCGCGGCGAGTTCATCCGCCGCCTTCAGCGCATCGCCCAGACGGGTGCCGAGGGACAGGATGGCGATGTTCGTGCCCTCTCGCAGCACCCGCCCCTTGCCCAGCGGCAGCACTTGCCCTGCCGTGGGAAGGGCGACGCCCGTGCCCTCCCCGCGCGGATAGCGGAAGGCGCTGGGACGATCATCGATAGCCACCGCCGTGGCGACGACGTGTACCAGTTCCGCCTCGTCCGAGGGGGCCATGATTACCATGTTCGGCAGACAACCCAGATACGCGAGATCAAAACTCCCGGCATGCGTCGCGCCGTCGGCGCCCACCAGGCCGGCGCGATCCATGGCAAAGCGAACCGGCAGGGACTGCAGCGCGATGTCGTGGACGATCTGGTCGTACGCCCGCTGCAGAAACGTCGAGTAAATCGCGCAGAATGGCTTCATCCCCTCGGTCGCCAGGCCGCCGGCGAAGGTGACAGCATGCTGCTCGGCGATGCCGACGTCGAAGGTGCGGTCCGGGAAGGTCTTGGCGAAGCGGTCAAGCCCCGTGCCGGATGGCATCGCCGCGGTGATGGCGACAATTGTCGGATCCTTCGTCGCCTCCTGGATCAGGGCGTCCGCAAATACCTTGGTATAGCCAGGCGGTCCCGGAGGTGCCTTGGCCTGCTCGCCCGTGATCACATTGAACTTGGAAACGCCGTGATACTTGTCGGCGGATTTCTCCGCCGGGGCATACCCCTTGCCCTTCTGGGTGATCGCGTGCACCAGAATCGGGCCGGATTCCTCCGCCTCGCGCACATTGCGCAGCACCGGCAGCAGGTGATCCAGGTTATGGCCATCGATCGGTCCGACGTAATAGAAGCCAAGCTCCTCGAACAGCGTGCCCCCGGTCAGAATGCCTCTCGCATATTCCTCCGCCCGTCGCGCCGTGCGCTCGATGCCGCGTGGAAAGCGTTTCGCCATCTTGGCGCCAAGCTCACGCAGCGACAGAAAGCTGCGCGACGACATCAGCCGTGACAGATACGCGCTCATCGCGCCCACCGGCGGCGCGATCGACATGTCGTTGTCGTTCAGCACCACGATCAGTCGAGACCGCAGGGCGCCGGCGTTGTTCATCGCCTCATAGGCCATGCCCGCGCTCATGGCGCCGTCGCCGATGACACAGATCACGTTGCGCTCGTCTGCCTGCAAGCCCAGCCGCTGCCGGTCCGCCTCGCTCGACGCCTTGTGGTGGGCGTCCTTCAGATCGCGCGCCACCGCCATGCCAAGGCCGGCCGATATCGACGTCGAGGAATGCGCGGCGCCGAACGGATCGTATTCGCTCTCGGACCGCTTGGTGAACCCTGACAACCCGCCGCCCTGGCGCAGCGTGCGGATCGCATCGCGCCTGCCGGTCAGTATCTTATGCGGGTAGGCCTGATGCCCGACATCCCACAGCAGACGATCCCGAGGCGTATCGAACACGGCGTGAATCGCAACCGTTAGCTCCACCACGCCGAGCGAGGCGCCCAGATGGCCTCCGGTGACAGAGACCGCATCGACTGTCTCCGCTCGCAGCTCGTCCGCCAGCTCGCGGAGCTGGTCGATCGAGAAGTTTCGCAGATCGGCGGGGTAGCGAACGCGATCCAACAGTGTGGTCGTGATTGGACTCATCTGAACTCCTGTTTCTCGCTTAGCTTCGCCGCGTCACCACAAAAGCCGCGAGGGCGCGAAGATTGGCCGCGCGATCGCCAAATTCCTCGAGATGGTCGGCGGCCTGCCGAGCCAGCATGTCCGCGTGTGCACGGGCCATGTCGACGCCGAGAACGGCCACCATCGTTGCCTTACCGGAGGCGGCATCCTTGCCCGAAGTCTTGCCAATCTCCTCCGCGCTTCCCTCGACATCGAGCAGGTCATCGGCGATCTGGAACGCAGCCCCAAGATCGCGGCCATACGCCGCCAGAAGATGCCGCTGCTGCGACGAAGCCCGACCGAGTATGGCACCGGCTTCGGCACTGTATTGTATCAAACGACCGGTCTTCAGCGCCTGCAGCCGTGTCACGGCCGGCGCGCTTAACGTCTGGCCTTCGGTCGCGATGTCGATCATCTGTCCTCCAGCCATTCCCTTCGCGCCCGATGCGGCGGCGAGAGCGGCCACCAGTTCGCACCGCGCCTGAGCATCTGAGTGGGTGTCGGCCTCCGCGAGCAATTCAAACGCCCGAGTCTGCAAAGCGTCCCCAGCCAGGATAGCGGTCGCCTCATCAAAAGCCTTGTGTGTGCTCGGCTTGCCACGCCGCAGATCGTCGTCGTCCATCGCCGGCAGATCGTCGTGCACCAACGAATAAGCGTGCAGCATCTCGACCGATGCGGCAACACGGGCGGCGGAAGTTTCGGCGACTGAGAACAGCGCCGCCGCTTCCATTACCAGGAACGCCCGCAGCCGCTTGCCACCGCCCAGCGTCGCGTAACGCATCGCTTCCGCCAGCCGCCCCTCGAGCCCATCCACTGGCGGCAACAGGACTTCCAGCGCCTGTTCCACAAAGACAGCGACACGGGCCATCGCGTTCGACAGGTCGGTGTCGTTCAAGCTTTCAATCCTTGTGGCGTCACTTTCGGCCTCGTGACACAACAACTCCAGAAATCCGGGAGCCAACCTCTCGTCAATACCATGTCATGCCGCGGCATGCATGCATGGCCAAGCGCGATCCTCGCGATTGTTGCCGATATGCCACGGCAGCCGGAGTAAAACAAAAATACCAGCCGGCTTCAGTCGGTATCACCTGTTCGCTTTGGCCAGAGTCAGTCCGCGCGACTACGTATGCAAACACCTGCCGTTGCGAGGAGACAGCCGACCTGCCATATCCCGACCCGACCATACCCGACCTGGGCCGTCCTGAATCACCTTGGAGACAGACCGCATAATTCGTGTCGTTCTCGCTCAACCCCGGGGCTTTTGCGCCGGCGTGGAGAGAGCCATCGAAATCGTCGAGCGTGCCCTGAAGAAGTTCGGACCGCCGATCTACGTTCGTCATGAAATCGTGCACAATCGTCACGTCGTGGAGGATCTGCGGACGCGCGGCGCCGTGTTCGTTGACGAACTGGACGAAATCCCGCCAGGCGCGATGACGGTGTTTTCCGCCCACGGCGTCGCCAAGCGAGTGGAGGAGGCCGCCGCCGAACGCGGTCTGCCGGTGATCGACGCAACCTGTCCGCTGGTTGCGAAGGTCCACAACGAAGGCCGCCGCTACGCTCGACAGGATCGGGAGATCGTGTTGATTGGGCATGCCGGCCATGCCGAGGTCGAGGGCACGATCGGCCAGGTTCCCGCCAAGGTGCACCTTGTCCAGACCGTGCAAGATGTCGCGCTGCTGCAGGTCAAGGATCGCGATAAACTGGCCTACATCACCCAAACCACCCTCTCGGTCGACGACACCCGCGGCATCATCTCCGCCCTGATCGAGCGCTTTCCGACCATCGTCGGTCCGGATGTTCGCGACATCTGTTACGCAACTCAGAACCGCCAGCAGGCAGTGCGCGACCTTGCGCATGCCGTCGATATGATCCTCGTGGTGGGGTCAAGAAACTCCTCCAATTCGAATCGGCTGTGCGAGATCGGGTTGGAACTTGGCAAGCCGTCCTACCTGATCGACGACGCGGGCGCTCTCCGGCCCGAATGGTTCGCGGGAATGATGTCGGTCGGTGTGACCGCTGGGGCGTCGGCGCCGGAAACTCTGGTCCAGGGCGTTCTGGAGGGGCTGCGTCAGTTCGGCGACATCGAAATCTCCACTCAGGACGGGGTGGCCGAGGACGTCCGGTTTCGCTTTCCCGCCGAACTCGCTGACGCATAAAGGAAGCAGCAAAGCATGTCCGTTCCGTTGAACCAGGCCCTGCAAGTCGGCGCCTACGTCGTGAAACAGCATCTGATCGGCCGCAAGCGCTATCCCCTCGTGCTGATGCTGGAGCCACTTTTCCGCTGCAACCTGGCTTGCGCCGGCTGCGGCAAGATCGACTACCCGACGGAGATCCTGAAATCAGCGCCTGTCGGTTGCCGAGTGCATGGAGGCGATCGACGAATGCGACGCCCCGGTCGTGGTGATCGCCGGGGGCGAGCCGCTGCTGCACAAGGAAATCGACCAGGTGGTCGAGGGCGCGATCGCACGCAAGAAGTTCGTGATCGTCTGCACCAACGCGCTGTTGCTTGAAAAGAAGATGGATCTTTTCAAACCGAACAAATGGTTCTCATGGTCGGTCCACCTGGACGGCGGCAAGCAGGAGCATGATATTTCGGTCTGCCAGACCGGCGTCTATGACCGCGCGGTCGCGGCGATCGCCGAATCCAAGCGCCGCGGATTTCGCACCATCATCAACTGCACGCTGTTCAATAACGCCGAACCGGAAAAGGTTGCATCGTTCTTCGATGACGTCATGGCGATGGGCGTCGATGGCATCTCAGTCTCCCCTGGATATGCCTACGAACGGGCGCCGGATCAGCAGCACTTTCTCAACCGTTCGAAAACCAAGGAGCTGTTCCGCGGGATTTTCCGCCGCCAGGAAAATGCCCCAGGAAAGCGGAAATGGGCCTTCAACCAGTCGTCAATGTTCCTGGATTTCCTCGCGGGCAATCAGACGTTTCACTGCACGCCATGGGGCAACCCTACCAGGACTTACTTCGGCTGGCAGCGCCCATGCTATCTGCTGGGCGAAGGCTACGCGAAAACCTTCAAGGAGCTTATGGAAACCACCGACTGGGACCGTTACGGCACCGGCAACTATGAGAAGTGCGCCGACTGCATGGTGCACTCGGGCTATGAGGCAAGCGCCGTGGCCGAGACCGTCCGTAAGCCCTGGCGAGCGGCCGCGCTGGCGCTGCGGGGTATCCGCACCGAGGGACCGACCTCGACCGACATTTCGCTGGATAAGCAACGACCTGCTGAATATGTTTTCAGTCGGCACGTCGAGAAAGCGCTGACGCGAATCCGAGCCGGCAAGAAGCCAACCGAGGAAGTGGCCGATGCCGCTGACTGAGCGGTCGTGCGGTCTTCTCGCGTCTTAACCCTTTGTTAACCATTTTCGGATAATCTCAAACTCGGCGTCTTCGTCCGGATTTGTTACACAACCTGGATTTTACGCGCTTCACTTGTTTTTGACCGAAACTTCCTTTGGGCTATCCGGACTTGGTGGACAATGACGATTTCAGACGAGCCGACCGAGGACGCCGCCAATCTCGACGACGATGCACTCTTTGAAGCCTACCTGAACACTGGCCCGCCTAGCATCCTGGCGGACGAGTACGTGCCAATCCCCGACTGGCCGCCAATCCGGACTCAAGAGGTGAGCCTGATGATCGACGCCGCGACACTGGCGTGGTTCAAAAGCAGTTGCGCCGACTGGCGGATCGAAGCCGGTTATGTGCTGCGCGCGTGGGTCGCGGCACAAACCGACGTATCCCGCGACGACGCTGACTCCGACGGCCCCTCAGAGCGACCCGTGGTATTTTAAGGTGTCATCGCCGGACTTGGTCCGGTGGCCCACGACTTCGCCTGCGCAGCACCCCGAACCGTGCGTTCGCGGCCTTCACCGGGTGTCACACTGAAGATGCGCTCGATCGCCAGAGTTGAATCCCCCAAGCAGACGACCGTCTATACCGACACGGCGGAGAGGCAACCGCCTGGCTGCCCCGTCCGCCGCCCATATCGGTTAGCGCGCGCGCTTGCCGCTGCCAGCGGCCCTAGCGGCCTTCGCGCTGGCAACGTGAGCACCGATCTCCAGACTTTCCCGCGCCTGCATGAAGGCCTTTAACACCTCATTGATGCGGGTCTGGTAGCCGGCGCCGAAGCCGCGGAAGAAGCGCAGCACGTCGGCGTCCAGCCGCAGGCTTACCGCAAGCTTGGGCTCCCGCACATCAAAAACCAGATCGGTCGCCCAGCCGGAGCGCGGCTGTTCCGCAGTGGCTCGTGGCATTCCGTTCGATGCGGCGTGCGTCGCCGCAATCTTCGTGGACACGGACCTGCCCCGAACCTGCGATTTCGCTACGGTCGCGTGCCGTTGCTTGGGCGTAACTCGCCCAGTACGCTCGGTTTTAGCCATATTTTATCCTCCCTTCAGGACGAGCCAGGTTGGTTCCCAGCCCGATTGCGCCACGACGCAAGGCAAACTCCGATACATCGTCGTCGCCCCGGTCGATCACTGGTGTACGCACGAATGTCTCTACAGTCAAGCACGACCTTGGCAGCCATGACTTCCGCGCAATGGTGGCCGCGCCTCGATCGTTCAGATCAGCAATTCGATCAGGAACGGACCGGACCGTTTCACCGAATGCGCCAACAAGTCAGCGAAGCCCTCGGCCGTGCCGGTCCGCGCCGCCTCTACTCCCATTGCACC
Organism: uncultured Alphaproteobacteria bacterium; assembly: GCA_963758415.1. Taxonomy (GTDB): domain Bacteria; phylum Pseudomonadota; class Alphaproteobacteria; order Acetobacterales; family Acetobacteraceae; genus Rhodopila. The sequence continues at coordinate 70,873 of CAVWVL010000009.1, forward strand.
TGCCAGCCTGGGCCAATCGATATCCGGATTGCCGATGTCCATCATGTCGAGCGCTGTGCGCCCCGGATTGGCACCGACATTGGCCAGTTCGCCAAGCAAGATCGCGTATTTACGGTTTGACAGCAGAACCGTCGTCACGTCCAGCTTCTCCCGCGCCTGGGTCCACAACGCCTGCACGGTATACATGGCTGATCCGTCAGCCTGCAGATTGATCACCCGGCGTCCGGGCGCTCCGATCGCCGCGCCGGTGGCCATTGGCATGCCGCCGCCGATGGCACCGCCCGTCACGTTTAACCAGTCATGCGGCGGCGCGGCCCTGGTGGCGGCAAAGAAGCCACGGCCGAACGTGACGGATTCGTCGGCGATCACCGCGTTTTCGGGCATCAACGCGCCAAGCGTCGCCGCCACCGACTCCGGGGTCAGATCGCCCCTGCCCGGCTGCGGCCGAGCGCCATAATCAGGGGAGGCGATGCTCGGACACGCCAGCACGTCGGCCAGCCGCGCCAAGGCTTCCACACTATCCTGTTCCGGTCGGGCCAGCAGATGCACCACTGCGTCGCTCGGAACCGAGGTCTGCACCATATTTGGATAAGCAAAGAAGGTCACCGGCTTACGTGCGCCGGCCAGAATAAGCTGTGTCGTGCCCGCCAGCGCCTTTACGGCGGCCTCGACGACATAGGGCACCCGCTCGACAGCCAGCCTGCCCCGGCCGCGCGCCATCCGGGCATTGGACCCCTGCGCGATGACCCGGCAGCCGGTCGCGGCCGATATACGGTGCGCGAGTGCCAACCCATTCTCATGCAGCGCCGTTCCGCCTAGCAACAGCACGACCCCGGCACCACCCGCGCGCAACGCCCTGGCCGCCGCCTCGATCTGATCAGGCGACGCCGCGGGCGTCGGCAGTCTCGGCAGCGCTTCCGCCACTACGCCGCCTTCGTTCCACGATACATCGGATGGCAGCACCAGAGTGGCGATCTGCCCGGGCGCGATCACGGCAGCCTGCACCGCGGCCGCGGCATCCGCCCCCACACTGCGCACGTCGGTCGCGGTGCGAACCCAGCCAGACACGCCTCGGGCCCAGCCTTCGGTATCGGCGGTCAGCGGCGGATCCAGAGGTCGATGGTATGTTGCCTGATCGCCAACAATATTGACGATCGGCGTCGCGGCACGCCTGGCATTGTGCAGATTGGCCAAGCCGTTAGCCAAGCCAGGCCCACAGTGAAGCAGCGTCGCGGCCGGCTTGCCCGCCATTCGGGCGTAGCCATCGGCCGCCCCGGTTACAACGCCCTCGAACAGTCCGAGCACGCAGTGCAGGCCGGGTATTCGGTCGAGCGCGGCAACGAAATGCATCTCCGACGTGCCCGGGTTGGAAAAGCATGTGGTCACGCCGCTTTTCAGCAGTGAGTGCACAAGGCTTTCCGCACCGTTCATCGCAAATGCCTCCCACCGCCACGGCGCGAGAACCGGCCTGCCTGCTCGGTCCGGGCGACAGGAACCGCCGCGGCACCTTCCAACGACACCGTGTAGTCTTTTTGTCATGCTTTGGCCAGACGCCCGTATCCAGCCGCCGCGCGAAGCTTCGTAACCAACGTGGCCGCACGTTCGTTGGCGAAGTGGTGGCCGTAACGGCTGCAACCCTGATCGTGTCCCGCCTTACGGATCTCACAGATCGCGCCGGCACCGTTTCCTCCTTGCCGAGGCGGCGCCGCAGGTCGACTATAGGCCGGCTGTGACACCGACCGGCACGAGGGCAGATGTATGGATGCGATCGGCATCGACAACCAGACCGACGATTGTCTGATACGTGACGAGGCGGCGCTGCTGGCGCTTTACGGTGAATCCTCCCCTGGTGCGCTCGCCAAGGAGATCGACTACATCCATCCACATTACCGGGCGATGATCGAGGCATCTCCGTTCGTCGCGGTGGCGAGCAGCGGGCCGGACGGCCTGGATGTTACCCCGCGCGGCGACCCGCCGGGATTTGTCCACGTGGTCGACGACCGAACCCTGTTGATCCCGGACCGGCGCGGCAACAACCGGGTCGACACTCTGCGCAATATCCTTCGCGACGATCGCATCGCGCTGCTGTTCTTGATACCCGGCGTCGGCGAAACCCTGCGCGTGAATGGGCGCGCCAAGATCTCGGTGGCGCCCGCGCTGATTGAACGATTCCCCTTCCGCGGCACCCTGCCTCGCTCAGTCATCGTGGTGCGAGCGGAGCAGGTGTATTTTCAGTGCCCCAAAGCGCTGGTCAGATCGGAATTGTGGAATCCCGCAAAGCATCTCTCCCGTCGGGCGCTGCCCAGCACAGGAACGATCCTGGCCGACATCACCGCCGGCAAGGTTGGCGGCGAGCAATACGACCGCGACTACCCCGAGCGGCTGCGGGCCACGATCTACTGAGGCACCGAGCGTTTTCCAGGTCATCACCATGCCCACGACTTGCAGTGCTTTGCACGCAACCAGGGACAAGCTCGAAATCCTTTAGTGACCAACAAGACGACAGGGGAATGCAATGCCGAAGCCGGTTCTACTCGTGACACGCCGTCTACCCCCCGCGACCGAGGCCCAGGCCCAGCAAGACTATCAGGCTCGGCTCACCGCATCGGACACCCCCATCACCGATCTGGTGCCCCGTGCGGCGGGCGCCGACGCGATCCTTTGCTGTCCGGGTGACATGCTCAATGCCGCTGTCATCGCAGAACTGCCGAAATCGGTCAAAGTCATCGGAACGTTCAGCGTCGGTTACGACCACATTGACATCGCCGCCGCCGCGACCCGGGGGATTAAGGTCTGCAACACGCCCGACGTGCTCAGCGTCGCGACCGCGGAGTGCGCCATGCTGTTGATACTGGCCGCGTCACGCCGCGCCGGCGAGGGGGAGCGAATGATCCGCGCCGGCCGTTGGGAAGGTTGGGCGCCGACCCAGCTACTCGGCACGCAAGTCTCCGGCCGCCGCCTGGGGATTTTCGGTATGGGCCGCATCGGGCGGGAACTCGCGCGCATGGCCCGTGGTTTTGGCATGGAAATACACTATCGCGACATGGCCCGCCTGCCGCCGGAACTCGAGAACGGAGCGGCGTTCCATGACAATGACGACGAATTCCTGCCACTGTGCCAAGTGTTGTCCTTGCACGCGCCAGGCGGGGGCGCCACAACCCACTGGCTCGACCGCCAGAGGATCGCGAAGCTGCCGTCCGGAGTTGTCGTGGTGAACGCGGCGCGCGGCACGCTGGTCGACGACGCGGCGTTGATCGGCGCCCTGCGCAACGGACATGTGGCCGCAGCGGGTCTGGATGTTTACAACAACGAACCACGTCTCGACCCGGACTACCTCGGCCTGGAGAACGTCGTTCTGCTGCCGCACCTGGGCAGCAACACAACCGAGACGCGCGATGCCATGGGCCGTGTGGTCCTGGCTGGAATCCAAGCCGTCCTGAACGGCCAGTCGCCCTCGAACCTGCTGTCCTGAAACGGTCTCGCGTTGGCTCAGCCCGGCGGCACGGTTCGCAGTGCCGCATAGACTTCCGCGGGGCGTGGGATCGGTCCGACCGCGCCGTATCCGGTGCATTTCAAAGCGGCGGCCACGCCCGCATAACGCGCCGCCGCCGCCGGTGCATCGCCCGCCAGCATCCGCGCCAGGAAGGCGCCGCAGAAGGTATCCCCCGCCCCGGTGGCATCCACCGCACGCACCGGGTGAGCCGGGATCCGCTCCCGCATGTCCGGTGTGGCGAGAAAGGCGCCCGACTGGCCCATCTTCAGCACCACGACCCGACAGCCGAGGCGGAGATAAAAATCCAGCATTGCGTCAGGGTCGGTTAGCCCAGTGAGGATCGTCACATCCTCGAGGCCCGGCATGGCATACTCGGCCCCAGCCATCGCCGCGTGCATCACCGCCGCGGCGCGCGCCGGGGGCCACAGACGAGGCCGGTAATTGGTGTCGTAGGCCAGTTTCACGCCGTTACGCCGAGCGATCCCGATGGCGGCGAAACAAGCGTCACAGGCGAACGCCGAGATGCCCTGGCTAATGCCGGACACATACAGAATACGAGCCGAGGCGATCGCCGCCTCCGGCACGTCGGCGGCGGTAAACATCGCAGCAGCCGAGTTGGCGCGATAATGCAGGAAGTGATGTCCGTCGCGGTCGTGCGTGACGAAATACACCCCGGTCTGGTAGTGCTCGGTCCGCAGGACGGTGGCGGTATCGACACCCTCCCGTTGCCACAGATTGATAAAACTGTCGCCGGGCATGTCCTGGCCCAGCGCGGTCACATAACCGACGCGCGCACCCTGACGCGCGGCAGCGATGGCCGCATTCGATGTGTCACCGCCAAACCCTTGCAGATAATGCCGCGTGCCATCGGGACCGGCCGGAAGCTGATTGAATTCCAGCATCGGCTCACCCATGCACAGCAGATCGACGCTCATCGCCGCGCCTGCCCGTCCAGCACCTCGCGCGCCGTGGCCTGGATCGCGGCCTTGTCGCCGGCGGCAATCAGCTTCACGTCCACCAGCGCCCCGCCCATGCCGACAAAGGCGGCGCCGGCAGCCAGATAGGCGGCGAGATTGCCAGGCTCCACCCCGCCCGTGGGGCAGAAGGCGACACCCGGCAGCACGCTCGTCAGCGCACGGATATGCGCCGGGCCGCCGACCGAGGCGGCAGGAAACACTTTCACGACATCGGCACCCGCCACCAGTGCCGCACGCACCTCGGTCGGCGTCACCGCGCCCAGCATCAGCCCCGCGCCAGCCTGTCGGCACGGCTCCGCCAGGGTCGGATCGATCCATGGCGCCACGATGAAGCGCGCGCCCGCATCCAGGCAAAGCCGCGCGGTGGCGGCGTCGGCAACCGTGCCGGCGCCGATGAGCAGGCCGGGGTCAGCCGCCAGCGTGCTGATCAGTGCCGTCGCACCGGGGATGGTCATGGTAATCTCGAACACCCGCATCCCTGCTTCCCGCAGCCATTCGACCGCGGTAGCGGCATGCGAGGCAGAGTGGGTTCTGATAACCGGGACCACCCGAGCCGCACACAGCCTTTCGATCAGGATGTGGTTCGGCATTGCTTGAACTCCTCCAGCGGGACAGAGAGGCCCGCCGAGGCAATCTTGTCAATATTTCTCAGAATATGCGACGAACCACGCACTACCAACAGACTGGCGAAAATCCCCGGCATTCGTGGAACCGTCGCGGACGGCCCCGCCGGGGCGAAGGCTACTCCCGCTCCCGCGTCGACGCCGCGTTCTCGGCCCAGTCCCGCAAGGCCGTCGCCCGTGTATTCAGCGCGGCAACGCCGTCCCCGAGCGCACCGAGGCTGCGCTGATACCGTTGCACGCTCTCACCAAGCCCGGCCGCGGTTGTCTTCAGTTCGCCCAGCGCGCCCCGCCACGCGGCAACCGCAACGCGCTGTTCGGCCAGCGCGGCGTTGAGTTTGGCAAGCGCACGAGCCAGCCGCTCATGCGGCGTCTCCACCGGGGGCGCCACCGGAGTTTCCACCAGGGGTGCCACCTGGCGCGTCGGAAAGGGAATGATCTCGGCCGTGTGCAAGATCGGATCCGCATTCGGCTGCTCAGTAGACATCTGCGTCATCATACGCGCTCCGGCTAATTTTCAGGCAGTCTTTAATAAACATGAATCATGTCGGAATGCGAGAAAAATGTTAGAATACAATGGTCTGAGGGTATAGGGCACCACATTCAACAGGCATAGGGATCACCGCGAATACAGCAAAATTGGCCGCGTTTCCGACGCCCCAAGCTCAGCGCCTCGATCCGGCCGCGCGCCACATCTCCCGTCATGGGCGCCCCTCATGCCGAAGCCAGGGATATGATAGGCACGGCGCTCGTGCCCCTTCTGCCGTTCATTGCCGCGTTCACCCAAATCCGGAAGACCCATGGCCATCGGTTTCGAAGCCGTCATCATCCTGCTGCTCATCGTACTGAATGGATTGTTCTCGCTGAGCGAACTTGCCCTGATCTCGGCCCGCCGAGCGCGCTTGGCGGTGCTGGAACGGAAGGGAGTCGCTGGCGCCACGGCGGCCCGTATGCTGTCCGACGAGCCGCAGCGCTTCCTGCCGACGGTTCAGGTCGGGATCACCCTGGTGAGCGTGCTGACCGGCGTCTTCGGTGGCGCCCGCATCGCTGAACATGTGCAAAACTGGCTGCGGGGATTCCCGGGGGTCGCCGCGTATGCCGACACTATCGCGCTCGCACTCGTCGTCGTCGTGACCACCTTTCTGACCCTGGTCCTTGGGGAACTGGTGCCGAAGCAACTCGCGCTGCGCCAGCCGGAAATCATGGCCTCCGCGGTCGCGCGCCCGATCATCTGGCTGTCGCGCGTCGCCGCCCCGGTGGTCTGGCTGCTGGGAAAATCCTCTGGCGCGGTGCTGCGTCTGTTCGGTCTGCACCGCGCCAGCCGCCAGTCGGTCACCGAGGAGGAACTCAAGGCGCTGCTGGTCGAGGGCGCTCAGACCGGGGTGCTGGAAATCGAGGAGCGGGACATGATCGAGCGCGTCCTGCGCCTGGCCGACAAGCCGGTCCGCGCCATCATGACCCCGCGCACCGAGCTGGCCTGGATCGATCGCACGCATCCCCCCAAGGCGATCGCGGCCGCACTGAAGGCCGCCCCGCACTCGCGCTTCGTGGTCTGCGACACCTCGATCGACAACGTGGTCGGCGTGGTGCAGGCAAAGGACCTGCTGGACCGCATCCTGAGCGGCGGAGAACTGTCGGTCAGCGCCAGCCTGCGCCAGCCCATGATCGTGCCCGACACCGTCACCGCGCTGGACGCGCTAGAGCGGCTCAAATCCGACCCAATGGGGCTGGCTCTGGTGATGGACGAGTATGGCAGCTTTGAAGGCGTGGTCACCGCCGCTGACGTGCTGGAGGCGATCGTCGGCGATCCGTCTGGCCCCGACCATCAGGACGGTGTGCCGGGACCCGAAGGCGAGACCACGATGACCCTCGACGGCATGACCCCGGTCGACGAACTCAAGTCCCGGCTGTCGCTGCCGGATCTGCCAGCCGAGGGCAGCTACCACACCCTGGCGGGCCTGCTGCTGGCGCTGTTGCGGCGGGTGCCGCGCGTTGGCGACCGCATCGTGTTCGGCGGCTGGCGGTTCGAGGTGCTGGAGATGGATGGCCGCCGCGTCGACAAGGTGCTGGCCGGCCGCGAGCCCGCGGCTGAGATCTGATGACCGCCACCGTCACGCAGTGCGTCGTCCTGGCTGGTGGCTTGGGCACCCGCCTGGGCAGCCTGACCGCGGCAGTCCCAAAGCCCCTGCTTCAGTGCGGCGATCGCCCGTTTTTGTCCTGGCTGCTGCGCGAGTTCGTGCGGTTCGGGGTCACCGATTTCCTGCTGCTGACCGGCCATCTCTCCGCCGAGTTCGAGCGCGCCGCCGCCGCGATCCAGGCCTCGCTGCCACGCCAGGCCCGCATTACGCTGTCGACCGAACCCGCGCGGGCGGGAACCGGTGGCGCGTTGCTCCACGCTCGCCGCCACCTGCATGAGCGGTTCCTGTTGTGCAACGGCGATTCGTTGTTTGACTGCAACATTGGTAGCTTGTTGGCCGATGCGCTCAACGAGGTGCCGGGCGTGATCGGCCATGTCATGCTCCGCCGCCAGGAGGACGTTTCACGTTTCGGGGTCGTGACGCTCGAGCAGGATCGGATCACCGACTTTCGCGAGCAGCCACCGACCGGCCATGGAGGGATCATCAACGGCGGCGTCTACCTGTTTCGGAACCAGTTGATCGACAGCCTGGCGCCCGGGTGTTCCCTCGAAGCCGATGTGCTGCCGGGGCTGGCGGCCGCCGGCGCGCTCCGAGGCACCCTGTCGGACGGCTATTTCCGCGACATCGGGACACCCGGCGATCTAGCGCTGGGACGAACGGAAATCCCCGCCCGGCTCCATCGGCCAGCCTTGTTCCTCGACCGCGACGGCGTGCTGAACGTCGACCACGGCTATGTCGGCGCGAAAGACCAATTCGAATGGGTGGAGGGGGCGCTCGAAGCGGTCCGCCATGCGACGAGCCGCGGCTGGCACGTCTTCGTCGTGACCAATCAGTCCGGTGTGGCGCGCGGCATCTATGACGAGCCCGCGGTGCGTGGCCTGCTGGACTGGATCGGCGACGAGGCCCGCCGCGCCGGCGGCACCATCGACGACTGGCGCTACTGCCCGTTTCATCCGGAGGCAACGCTCGAAAACTACCGGCAGGCACACCCCTGGCGCAAACCATCGCCGGGCATGCTGCTCGATCTGATGCAAACCTGGGAGGTTGATCCGGGCTGCTCAGTCATGATCGGCGATCAGCCGACCGACATGGCGGCCGCCGCCTCGGCCGGCATACCGGGGTATCTGTTTAAGGGCGGGAATCTTCTGTCATTTATACAACCAATAATAGATAAACCGTCCTGAGTGCAACTCAGGAGGCGTCGTTGCAGGCTTGCCGGCGGACCATCCGCGCGCGTGTCCCGCTTCGCCTGGGCCTGGCCGGAGGCGGCACCGATCTCAGTCCCTATTGTGACAAGTTCGGCGGCGCGGTGCTGAACACCACCATTGACCGCTATGCCTACGCGTTCATCGAGCCGTCCGATGACGGCATGCTGCACTTCATCGCACCCGACATCGAGCTGAAGGAGACTTTTCCGCCTCATCTGGCCGCCCTTGGCCAAGCCAAACTGTTGCTGCACGCTGGCGTGCTGACCCGCATGGTGACCGAATTCAACGGCGGCAGGGTAGCCCCCATGCGGATCACGTCCTACGTCGACGCACCCGCTGGCTCCGGGCTCGGCTCTTCCTCCGCCCTGGTCGTCGCCCTGGTCGAGGCCTTCACCGCGCTGTTGGCGGCGCCGCTCGGACCCTACGACGTGGCACGCATCGCCTATGAGATCGAGCGCGTCGAGTTGTTTCTCGCCGGCGGCAAGCAGGATCAGTACGCCGCCACCTTCGGCGGCACGAATTTCATCGAATTCCACGCCGCCGACCGGGTGATCGTCAATCCGTTGCGGATCGCCAGGGCCGTGCTGAATGAGCTGGAGGCCTCGATGGTGGTCTGCTTCACCGGCGTGTCGCGCCGCTCCGGCGAGATCATCGTCGAACAACAGCGCCGCATGAGTGCGCTCGCCGGACATCCGCCTGCCTCGGACGTGATCGACAGCCTGCATCAACTCAAACACGATGCCCAGGACATGAAAGAGGCTCTGCTGCGCGGCGAGATCACGCGCATGGCGTCGATCATGAACCGGTCATGGGAGGCGAAGCAGCGCACCGCCTCGGGCATCAGCACCGACCGGATCGAGGAACTGCGCCTCGTGGCATTCGCCAGCGGGGCGATTGCCGGCAAGGTTTCGGGTGCCGGCGGGGGCGGCTTCATGATGTTCATGATGCCGCCACATCAGCGTATCGCCGTCGTGCGGACACTGAATGCAGCGGGAGGAGATGCCAGCGGGGTGCACCTGACGGACCACGGCGCTGAGTCCTGGTCGGTCTGACGCGAGCAGGGCTTCACTCGACAACGCGGTCCGTTGCTGGCCACGTTTCCCGGGATCCGGGACCGGGTATCGGATATGTGCCGGCAACAGAGTCTTTTTACGCGTTGCGACGGCCCGCCCGCGTATTACTTTCGCACTGATCTCTCGACTCCGGTGGCGGCAATCGCCACCATTCCTAGCGGATAAGGACCTGTTTAGATGCGATGCTTGAAGTTGCCCGCCGCCGTGGTTGCCCCCTTGATGTTGCTTCAAGCCTGCACGACGGAGCCAATGGGGCCTTCGATTGCGGTGATGCCGGCGCCCGGGAAGCCATTCGACGTGTTTCAGGGCGACCAGGCGCTGTGCAAGCAGTATGCGGATGGCCAAGTCCGGGGTGGCGCGCAGAGCGCGAACAATAAGCAGGTCGGCACCGCAATCCTGGGCACGGTGCTGGGTGCCGGCCTCGGTGCCGCGATCGGCGGCGGTTCTGGTGCCGCGATCGGTGCCGGCGCCGGTGCAATAGGCGGCACGGCTGTGGGTGCCGGCCCGGCGTCTGGGGCGCAGTACAGCCTCCAGCAGCGCTACGACATCGCATATTCGCAGTGCATGTACTCGCGCGGCAACCAGGTTCCGGGATTCCAGCCGGTGAGCGCGCCGCCGCCACCACCCGGTTACCCGCCGCCCGGATACCCGCCGCCGGCATATCCGCCCCCCGGATACGGTCCCGCTGGATACCCTCCGCCAGGCTGACGGGCCGCAAGCCAAAACCCGACAACTTCATCACGTTCACGTGATCGCCGCTTCGGTGGCGAGCGACCTTGCCACCGCGCGAGCCGCCGATGCGTTGCGTATCCGTTTCCGTCGCTCTCGGCACGTGCCGGGGTCGCAACAAAGGGAATCTGATGCGCGAATCCACGATGATAGCCGCCCTGCTGTTGCTCGCCGCGCTCTCCGCCTGGGGCAACCGCGAGCCCGAACGTGCTGAGGGTGGCGCGGCAACCGGAGCGGTGTCTGGCGCGGCCGTTGGTCTGGTGGGAGGCCCCGTCGGTATGGTTGCCGGCGGTCTCATTGGGGGCGCCGCTGGTGCCGCGACCGGCGCCGCAACCAAGCCAAAGGACGTCAATCTTGGCGCGCCGCCCTGGCACGACAACAGCCAAACCGGCCAGGACGCCGCCTCGCATATGGCGAACTGAGGCGCGCCATTTCCTCCGTGTCATGACCGGCGCAGGCCGGTCATCCACGAATTTTTCGGATGAACGGCAACGCGGGTAAATCAGGCCAAAGTTTCGGCCTACGCGATAGGGGCGAGTCCGATCCCGCCAAACGGACCGCGGCTATAACAATCCTGCCGCAAGATTTACCGTGAGCGCGACGATCACCGTGTTGAACAGGAAACTTATCAGCCCGTGCAGCGTCGCCACCCGGCGCAGCTTGCGGCTGGTAATCTGCACATCCGACACCTGGAAGGTCATTCCCAGAACCAGCGAGAAATACATGAAGTCCAAATAGTCCGGCTGTTTCTCGTCAGGAAAATCGAGACCCCGGTCGATATCGGGTCCGCCCTCATCGCGAGCATAGTATTCGTGAGCGTAGCGCAACGCGAAGGTCACGTGGGTCATCAACCAGGAAGTCAGCAAGGTCATTGCGACCAGCGCCACTTCCAGCCCTCGCCATGTCGCCGACAGTTCCTTGAGCGACGTAAATTCGCCAGTGACCGCGATGAAGCTCACGATCACCGCTCCCAAGGTTACCGAGAAGATCGTCCACTCACCCTCCTGCTGCGCCTCGGCGTTCGCAGGCATGCGCTCCGCCGGCTCGGTAAAGAACAAATGCGCGCATAACGCCAGGAATACGACGACCCCGATATCCCACGCCAGGATCGTGCGCGTCGACACGGAGAGGGTCGCCGGCAACACCGGCACCGCCACGGCCCCGGCAACGACGCCCGCCACCAATCTGAGGCGCGCCCGCAAAGCGCGCCACACCGTTCCCATTGCCTCCCAAGCCCCCTGCCCTCCCGGACTCCGCCTAGGTCAACGTCGCAAGCAGCCCGGCCATCAGCTTGCCGCGATAGGCCAGACTGTCGATCTGGATATGCTCGTCCAGCGTGTGTGCCCCGGCACCCGCTACCCCCAGACCGTCGAGCGTCGGAATGCCCATCGCGCCGGTGAAATTCCCATCCGAACCGCCGCCGGAACTTTGCGAGCTGATCTCGTAGCCGAGCCGGCCGGCAATCTCCCGTGCGGTTTCATAGAACGCCATGGATTTTGTGTCAGGTTCCCACACCGGCCGGGTCACGCCGCGCGTCACCTGAAATCGCACCTCATTTGAGGATGCCCGCAGCGACAGCATCGCCGCTACCCCGCGATCCAGATCGTCCTGTCGCTTGGCCATCGACAAGGCCTCGCCGGTGCAGGTCGCCGAGACGCAGTTCACCCATCTCCCGCCGCTGATCACACCGACGCTGAACGTGCAGCTTTCCGTCGTCATGTCCTCGATCTCGATCAGCTTGCGCGCCATCTCCCGAATCGCCGACCGCCCATCGCCCAGCCTCGCCCCCGCATGGCTCGGCCGCCCCGTCGCCTCCAGGTTGAACCGCGCGATCGCATAGCGGCCGGTGACCACGCCACCATCCGGACGCGCCGGCTCCGGCACCAGCACGTATTTGTGCCGTGCGGCCTCGGCTTCGATCAGGTCCCGGGTGGAGGGGCTGCCAACCTCCTCGTCGCTGGTGAACAGCACCGTGACCGGCAGCCGAGTCCGTATCCCGGCGCGTTGCAGTTGGCGAATCGCCTCCAGCGCCAGGTAGTTGCCACCCTTCATGTCCAGGATGCCGGGTCCCCAGGCACGCACGCCGTCGTGCCGAAACGGCAGTTCGGCCAGCGTCCCCACCGGATGTACGGTATCGAGGTGACCCATCACCAGTATGCCGGGTTCGTTTGGCGAAGCGTGCGGAAAGCTGGCTCGGACACAGTCGCCAAAGCCCATGCGGCCGGCGATCCGCTCGATCCGCGCACCGGCCAGCACCAGGGTCCGGGAAGCCAGATCCATCATTCGGTTCACCGCCACGGCATCAAAGGTCGGACTCTCGCATTCGACCCATGCGCGCAGCCCGGCCAGCATCGCATCGGCGTCAAAGGGCAGCGCATCAGGGTCCATGAACAGCCTCTCCACTATGGTCGGCCACGGTGCCACGATCACGGCAGCGAGGCGAGCCTCTCCCCGAGCAACCTGAAGAACCCATCCGCATCGAGCGTTTCCAGCACCACCGCGTTGCGCGGGCTGGGTTTGCTTCCCCAGCGATCTATCAACGTGCGGCCGCGGCTTGGTCCCGGCCCCAGATCGACCTGGACGCCACAGGCCCGTGTCGTGAACAGATCGGGGCGGATCAGCCACGCCACGGCGCAGGGATCGTGCAGTGGCCACCCCTGGCCCCCAAGCCGAGGCGATGGAGTCATGTTTGCCTGAATGTCACAGGCAGCGCCGAGACAGCGTCCCGCGCCCAAGGCACGCCAGGCGGCGATCCGACCCGGGGTCATCAGCGCCTGGGCGGTCAGTTCCAGCGTCGCGAAGACCAGCGGCCGACCCGCGGCGCACAGGATCGCCAGGGCCTCGGGATCGCTCCAGGCGTTGAATTCGGCGGCCGGGGTCACGTTGCCTTCGCCCCAGGCTCCGCTCATCAGGACGATCTGCCCGACCCGAGCCGTCAATGCGGGCTCGGCGGTCAGCGCCAGCGCCAGATTGGTGGCGGGTCCGATGCCAACCAGGGTGACCGGGTCCCTCGCCGCTCGCAGCGTGTCGCGAATGACGTCGGCGGCATGGCCGCTCGACGCCGCGCCACCAGGAGGCAGCACCACGCCCGCCAGCCCGTTGCTGCCGTGGATATCCCGGGCACTGTTGAAGCTGCCAAGCAGCGGGCGGTCGGCACCGGCATGCACGGGCACGGGCGAACCGGCCAGCGCGGCCACTGCGAGCGCATTCGGCAGCGTCAGCCCCAGCCCCACGTTGCCGCCGGCGACGGTGATGGCAAGCACGGAAATTTCCGGCGACGCGAGGGCCAGCAGCAACGCCAGCGCGTCGTCGGTCCCGGGATCGCAGTCGAGGATAATCGGGATAGGCATGCAGTTGTTCCCCGGTTGCCGTGGCGTCTTGGTTGGATATAACCGCAACCAGCCAGCAGGGAGCCAGCCAGCAGGGGAGGTGTGACCGTGACCGCCGCCGAGCCCAGCCCACCGATCGAGATCACCGTGCCATACCAGAACCGGCCTCTGGAGCCACCCTCGCCGGAACGCATCCGCCGCTTGCGCCGCCACCTGGTCGAGTCGTTGCGCGATCTCCGTGCGGCCAAACGGCCGGACCGACTAGTCCGGCCACGCGCGCCGCAACCCGGCGGGGAGCAGCAGGAGGTCCTTCGGGCGGGATGTACTGCTTGCCAGGGTCATTGTTGCCTCGGCGGTGGCGAGCACGCCTGGCTCGATGAGCGCACCATGGCCCGTGTCCGCCAGGAGCGGCCGGAGCTGAGCTCACGCGCAGTGATCAACGCGTACGTCCGTCAGATTGCGAAGCTGTCGTATGCCGGCTCCTGTCTGTTCCACGGGAAAGCGGGTTGCACTCTGGACGCGACGTTTCGCGCGGCGCTTTGTTTCGATTATTATTGCAATGGCCTGCGGTCTTATCTCAACCGCGCGCCGAACCAGTCGCCAACGACTTCGAACGTCGTTGTCCGTTTCTCACAAGGCTAAGCCGACAGGCGTCTGCATGGACGCATCATGCGGTCCATTGCGATCAACTGACATTCTCCAGTGCTCGTTCGGCGAAGAAAGCATCCTGCGCCTTGGTGGCACCGGCCGCGGACCGAATCAGGCAAGCGAACCAGCCGATGAACGTCCAACCGAACAATAGATTAACGAAAAACAACGCCCCCGCGTTGCCGACACCCCGCTTTCTTGCGATAAAACACCGGCAAGAAATAAAACCAAAGGAGCACGAGCAAAATCAGCAGGGCGATGAAGGTATCAATTGTTACTTTAACTTGACTCAAAATGCTTCAAGCGAGGCAGAAAGACCGCCTCTCACTGCCTGAAAGCATAGCATCTTTTCAGTTAATAAATCGCCAATATGGTCAGTTCGATTCAGTACCGATTCGTTCAACGTATCGACACGACGCGTCCAGCCGGTGAGAACAAGGCCTGACGGCCTCATGCACCGAAAGTTGCGTTCCAAGGCGTACATCACACACCTCGCGGGCTTTGTTAGTGCTAAGTTCCGGGTGTCGAACATACATTCCGAATACATTCCATTTTCGCAGACCAACGCTGGGCTCGATCACCTCGTTCGCTGGATCGTCCCGCGATAACCGCGGCGGCCGGGCATGACCACATATCTGATAACTGGGGGCGCCGGATTTATCGGCTCTCATCTCGGTGAAGCCCTGGTCGCACGCGGCTACGGCGTTCGTGTCCTGGACAACCTGGCAACCGGCACCCGCACGAACGTTCCGCTTGGCGCGACCTTGATCGAAGGTGACGTCACCGACGCCGCTGTGGTGGCGCGGGCGATGGACGGCGTCGACGGGTGCTTTCATCTCGCCGCCATCCCATCAGTCGAACAAGGCGTCACGGATTGGCTCGGCACCCATCGCGCCAATGTCACGGGCACAGTCACCGTACTCGATGCCATTCGCCGGCAGGACAGCCGTATCCCCGTTGTCTACGCCTCCTCGGCAGCGGTCTATGGCGATTGCAGGACGCTCCCAACCCCGGAAAGCGCCGAGCGCTCGCCATTATCGGCTTACGGCGCCGACAAGTGCGGCAGCGAGTTGCACGCCTCGGTGGCCAGCCATGTTCACCATATTCCCACGACCGGCCTCCGCCTGTTCAACGTGTATGGTCCGCGCCAGGATTCGCGTTCGCCTTACTCGGGGGTGGTGTCTATCTTCTGTGAGCGCATCGCCGCCGGTGCGCCAGTTGCCATCCACGGCGACGGCGGCCAGACACGTGATTTTGTTTACGTAACAGACGCGGTTGCTGGACTATTATCGGCAATGGCGCTGCAACGCGCCGGTGCCACGGTATTGAATGTCTGCACCGGCATCCCGACGTCCGTCGTCGCCTTGGCGCATCTGATAGCGGACGTTTCCTGTCAGCGGCTGCGGATCGAGGACCGGCCGCCCCGCGCCGGGGAGATCAGGAATTCCCTCGGCACGACCGATCTCGCCAGCGCCATGTTGGGACTACCGACCAGGACGGTTTTGCGGGACGGGCTTGTCAAGGTACTCGCCTGGCTCGCGGAAGCCGCGTAATATCACGACATGCGCGGCATCGTCGAAACACTTGCGATCCCGCCGACCTGCTTCGTTCTACTGATCGTCGCCGGCCTTCTCCTGCAACAATTTTACCGGCGCTTCGGGCTGGCACTTACCTGGGTGTCGGTGATCTCGCTCATCCTGATGGGCATGCCGATCGTCTCTCACAACCTGCTGCTGGCGTTGGAGACGAACCTGCCGACCACCCCGCCCGCGGACCATCCGCCGTCGGCGATCGTCGTGCTCGGGGCGGAGGTCATCCGCGCCCGCACGGAAAAACTGGGCGTACGGCCCGGACCTCTGACCTTCGAACGATTGCGCGGCGCTGTCGCCCTGGCTCGCCGCACCGGATTGCCAATCCTGGTTACCGGCGGCCCCGCGCAGCTCGATGCTGCGCCTGTCGGTACCGTCATGGCCGCGAGCCTGAGCGAGGACTTCCGCACACCGGCCCGCTGGGTCGAGGACAAATCCCGCGATACCTGGGAAAACGCCCTTTTCAGCGCCGACATCCTGCAGCGTGAAGGCATTACCTCGGTCTACGTCGTGACCAGCCCGTGGCACATGCGGCGGGCATTGCTAGCATTTCAGGGCACTGGCCTGACCGTGACGGCGGCGCCAACCCCGCTCGACGATCCCCTGGCGCCAAATCTCCACGACTTTCTGCCGCGTCCGGGCGTCTGGTTGAATGGGTTTTACGCAATGCACGAATGGATCGGCTATGAGTGGTATATGCTGCGTTGACGCCACCCTTGAGACCTTCGCGACGACCGCATCGCTGCCACCCGAGGCGCTGTGCATTCTCGCCAAATCAAATTCCATCTTCACCAAGCGCGCCTGGTGGGATGTCGTCCTGGCAGCCGCCCTGCCACCGGGGGCAAATCCGTCAATAATGGTATGCCGGGCGCGCGGCCGGGTGGTTGCAGTCATTCCCATGCTGCGCGCCGTCACGGGACTGCGCAGCCTGACCACTCCATACACCTGTCGCTACATGCCGTTGCTCACAGCCGCTCTGGCAAACTCCGACCGCATCGCCGTGATGCGCGCATTCGCCCGGTTCTGCCGGCTCCGCGGTGTCATCCGTCTCGATGCGCTGCCGGCCGATTGGGATGGCTTGCCGGATCTCATGACCGGCGCGCGCCAAGCCGGACTTCGAACGCTTCAGTTTGATCATTTCGGCAACTGGTACGAGGACGTTGCTGGTCTGGACTGGACCGGTTACCTGGGTCGCCGCCCCGGTGCATTGCGCGAAACCATCCGGCGGCGATTACGCTCGGTGTCGCGGCGGCCCGAAGCGCGCTTCGCCCTGCTTACCACGCCGGCCGAAATGGACGCGGCGGCCGCGGCGTTCGAGGCCGTATACTATCGCAGTTGGAAAGAACCCGAACCCTGTCCTCGCTTCAACGTTGCGTTGATGCGGGCGATGGCGGAACTCGGCGTGCTGCGCTTCGCAATGTGGTCGATCGGCGGGACCCATGTCGCGGTGCAGATCTGGCTGGTCGAGACATCCGGGCGAGCCATCCTGTTGAAGCTGGCGCATGACGAGGCATTCAAGGCACACTCACCCGGTACCGTGCTGACCGCGCTGGTGCTGCGTCACCTGCTCGACCAGGAGAAGATAACGGAAATAGACCTCGGCCGTGGCGATGACGGCTACAAGCAGGGCTGGGCCGCGCAACGGCGTCAGCGGATCGGCCTGCTGCTGGTCGATCCCTGGCGACCCTATGGCGCGTGGCGACTTGTCATACACAGGCTGGGGCGGATGCGAGCCGCCATGCGTCGCCCGGCCGATCGCCGTCCGTGAACCGCGTGCTATCCCCGGCTCCACACCGGAAGGAAAAATATCGCCAGGTTGCAACCAAAGCCGACAAACCAGCAGGCCGAGCGCAAGGTGGAACGATCGGCCAAGTAGGAAAAGACGAAAATCAGCCGGATCAGAATGAAGGCGACCGCGAGGACATCCACCGATCCTTGCGGCACATGGCGCATCTCGGCCAGTATCACCGCCGCGGCAAAGAACGGAAACGTCTCGAACCCGTTCTGGTGGGCACCTTGGGAACGCGCCCGCAAACCGTCCGAGTAGAACCCGGGATCGCGCGGCCTGGCGTTGTTATACTCGCCCGATCGCCTTAACTTTGCCGGAACGATCGACCCTGTGGCCAGCAAAATAGCCGCCAGAATCATGAAATCGGCAATAGTCATGGCGGCTCCTTCGGAACGAGGCTAAGCTTCGGCACTGTCCCGCGACACACTCCTATAGGATTTCTCATGCCGCTGCACTGCGATTTGATCATTCGCGAGGCCACGATATTCGACGGCACCGGAGCCCCACGCTACAACGCCGATGTTGGCGTCAATGGCGACCGCATCACCGCTATCGGCGACCTGGGACATCTGATCGGAGACCGGGAAGTCGACGCCGAAGGCCTGGCGCTCGCGCCTGGTTTCATCGACGCGCACACCCACGATGACCGGGCCGTGCTGTGCGGACCATCATGCATGCTGTGCAAGATGTCGCAGGGTGTCACCACCGTCGTCGTCGGCAACTGCGGCATTTCCCTGTCCCCGGTGAGGATGAAATCACGCCCGATGCCACCGCTCGACCTGCTGGGCGACGAAAGCTGGTTCACCTTCGACAGCTTCGGCGCCTACGCCGAACGCCTCGCCCGCGACCCCTCCCCGGTCAACACCTACGCCCTGATTGGCCATATGTCGCTTCGGGTGGAGGCAATGGACGGCGATACCCAGCGCCCGGCAACCGACCGCGAAGCCGCCCACATGCAGGCCCGGCTTCGGGAAGCACTGACCCAGGGCGCCTCCGGATTTTCCACCGGCCTGTATTATCCGCCCAACATGATGGCGCCCACCGCCGAAGTGATCGCCGTCGCCGAAGCCTTGCGGTCCGCTGGCGGATTGTATGTCACGCACATGCGCGACGAGGCGAACGACGTCCTGCTGTCGATCGAGGAGACGCTGCAAATCGGCCGGGCAGCGGGTGTGCCTGTGGTGATCAGTCATCACAAATGTTCGATGCCGGAGAATTTCGGCCGTAGCGTCGAGACACTACCGCTGATCGACAAGGGCGCCGAGGGGCAGCATGTCGACTTCGATGTCTATCCCTATGCGGCCGGGTCGACCGTGCTGATGCCCGACCGGGTGCGCCCGGATGTCCCCGTCCAAATCACCTGGTCCGTGCCGTTTCCGGGGTTCGCCGGTCGCATGCTGGATGATATCGCTCGCGAGTGGGGGCTGGAGCCTCAGGCGGCGGCGGAAAGGCTGCTCCCCGCGGGTGCGATCTTTTTCCAGATGGACGAACCCGACGTGCGGCGGATCATGATGCATCCCAGGGCGATGATCGGCAGTGACGGCCTGCCCCACGATGTCTACCCGCATCCGCGGCTTTGGGGCACGTTTCCGCGCGTGCTGGGGCATTATGCCCGTGACCTCGGCCTATTCTCGATGGAGGAGGCGGTGCGCAAGATGACCGGGCACACCGCTTCGGTCTTCGGCATGAGGGATCGCGGCATGATCCGCACCGGGGCCTACGCCGATCTGGTGCTGTTCGATCCAGCCACGGTGTGTGACGCCTCGACCTACGACGCACCGACGCGGCCGGCGCTAGGCATCGTCGAAACCTGGATCAACGGTCAGTCCGCTTACGTCCTTGGCACCGGCGCGACGGATGCGCGTGCCGGCCGCCTGGTGACCCGCAATCAGGCCTGATCGACTCGACCTCGGCGACGGGTCGACATTCAGGGCGCCCGCGGGGCTGGGTTGGTCACGGAACTGCCACCAATTGCAGGGATGACACGGTAGCACGGGCCGGGCTAACAGGTCGGGCGCCCAAATCCATCCGAACAATGTCGGCCAGAGAATGTCAGCAACGATCCACCCTTCGATGGTTGCCGGAAGGCGCCTGCCCAATATCTGGGACGCCTTCGCCATCGTGTGCGTGTTCGCCGCGCTGATCGCGGTCGGGCATGTGGCGAAGGACACGTTCGTTCCGATCAATGCGCCGGGCGCCACCGAAATCACACTTAACCCGCTGAAACTGCCTGAGTATGCCCTGCGAACCACGATGCGAATGTTCGCCGCTCTGGTCGCCTCCCTGCTGTTTACATTCACCTACGGCACCGCGGCGGCCAAAAGCCGTCGGGCCGCGCTGGTATTGGTGCCGGTCCTCGACGTCCTGCAGTCGGTGCCGATCCTGGGTTTCCTGACCTTCACGGTCGTCTTCTTCATGGGCTTGTTCCCCGGCCGGGTCATGGGCCTGGAGCTGGCGGCGATTTTCGCCATCTTCACCAGCCAGGCCTGGAACATGGCGTTCAGCATCTACCAGTCGCTGAAGACCGTCCCCGCCGACCTGGTTGAGGCCTCGGACAGTTTCCACCTGACCGCCTGGCAGCGCTTCTGGAAGCTCGAGGTGCCATTCGCCGTCCCCGGCCTGGTCTGGAACACCATGATGTCGATGTCCGGCGGCTGGTTCTTCGTCGTCGCCTCCGAGGCGGTATCCGTCGGCGACAACAACTGGAAACTCCCCGGCATCGGCTCCTACGTCGCGGTCGCCCTGGAGCAGAAGGACATCGCCGCGGTCGTGTGGGCCATTCTGGCAATGCTGCTGGTGATCCTCGCCTACGATCAGTTGCTGTTCCGCCCGCTGGTTGCCTGGTCGGCCAAGTTTCGTTTCGAGACCACCGCCGGCGTTACCGCTTCCGATCCCTGGATGCTTCGCCTGATGCGGCGCACGCGGATGTTGAAGCTGATGGGTGCCGTGGTCGGAAAGACAACGTCGCTGCTGGGCGGCCTGCGGCTGTCTTTCCGCACCGGGCCGCGCGACACCTTCACTCAGCCGTCGCGCACCGTCGACGCTATCCTTCTCGGCGTGCTGCTGCTGCTGGTCGGACTTGCCATCTGGCGCGTGGCCGAATTCGCGTCCTCCGCCCTGACCTGGAACGACCTCAGTGAGGCCGTCCTGCTCGGGCTGATCACCCTGGTCCGGGTCGTCGTCCTGATGACTCTCGCCAGCCTCGTCTGGGTCCCGATTGGCGTTTGGCTCGGCCTGCGTCCGGTCTGGGCAAGACGAGCCCAGCCTGTCGCCCAGTTCCTCGCGGCATTCCCGGCCAATCTGCTGTTCCCGCCGGTGGTGCTGTTCATCGTGTATTTTCACTTGAGCCCGGATATATGGCTGACGCCGCTGATGATCCTGGGCACCCAATGGTACATCCTGTTCAATGTCGTGGCCGGAGCCGCCGCGTTTCCGGGCGACCTGAAGGAAGTCGCAAGCAATTTCCGCATCGGCGGCTTCTTGTGGTGGCGTCGTGTCATCCTGCCAGGGATCTTCACCTACTACGTCACCGGAGCGATCACCGCCTCGGGCGGTTGCTGGAATGCCGCAATCGTCGCGGAAGTGGCCTCCTGGGGCGACACGAAGCTCGAAGCCCATGGGTTGGGCGCCTATATCGCGGACGCGACAACCAAAGGCGACATGGCCCGAGTGGTCCTCGGGGTGGTCGTGATGTCGGTCTTTGTCGTGTTCTTCAATCGCTTGCTGTGGCGACCGATGTACGCCTATGCGCAGCGGCGCCTCACCCTGACCTGAGGGAATACCGTCATGGATATCACGACCGACGTACGTCCCCATCTGATCGATGTGAAATCGTGCCGACAAGCGTATCACAAAGATGCCAGCGCTGAGTTGGTGGTGCTGGATGACGTCAACCTCACATTACAAGAAGGCGAAATCGTCGCCCTGCTCGGCCGCTCCGGCTCGGGCAAGTCCACGCTGCTGCGGATCGTCTCTGGTCTGTTGCGACCGACCGCGGGCACCGTGTTGTGGCGCGGCGAACCGGTCATGGGACCGACCGAAGGCGTCGCCATGGTGTTTCAGAGCTTTGCTCTCTTCCCGTGGCTGACGGTGCAGGAGAATGTCGAGATCGGCCTGGAAGCGCGCGGCGTGCCTCGTGCCGAGCGGGAAAGTCGCGCCGAGGCCGCAATCGACCTGATTGGTCTGGGCGGCTTCGAGAATGCCTATCCCAAGGAACTCTCCGGCGGCATGCGTCAGCGCGTGGGACTGGCACGGGCGCTGGTGGTGCATCCCGATCTGCTGCTGATGGACGAGCCGTTCAGTGCCCTGGACGTGCTGACGGCGGAAACCTTGCGCACCGACCTGATCGACCTGTGGGTCGAGGGCAAGCTCCCGGTCAAGTCCGTGCTGATGGTGACGCACAATATCGAGGAGGCGGTGCTGATGTGCGACCGCATCCTGGTGTTTGCCTCAAATCCCGGGCGGGTCGCCAGCGAGCTCCGGGTGCCATTCCCGCATCCGCGCAACCGGCTCGACGTGGATTTCCGCCAGATGGTGGATGACATCTACGCATTGATGACGCGCCGTCCGCCGTCCGGACCGAAGACCGCCGCCTCGGCGCCGGTTCCTCCCCTGGCGACGCCTCTGCAACGCGTCGGCACCAACATCATGTCGGGTCTGATGGAGACGCTGGCGGCCGAACCGTACAACGGGCGGGCTGACCTGCCGGCGCTCGCGGCGTCGTTGCAGTATGAGGTCGATGACCTGCTGCCGCTGGGCGAGACCTTGCAGTTGCTGGGCTTCGCCGTGCTGGAGGAAGGCGACATCACCCTGACCGGGCTCGGCCGCGCCTTCGTCGACGCCGATGTGGATGAGCGCAAGCGTATCTTCGCCGAGGCATTGCGGCTGCACGTGCCGCTGGTCAACATGATCCGCCAGGTGCTGGACGAGCGGTGGAACCACCGGGCGTCGGCGGTGCGCTTCCGTGACGAGCTGGAAGACCACATGTCGCCCGACTACGCCGAGGACACGTTGCGCACGGTCATCGCCTGGGGCCGCTACGCCGAGCTATTCAGTTACGATGAGGAAGCGGAACAGTTCAGCCTGGAGGATATCGAGCGGTAGAGCGGCGGACTGAAACGCGGTTAGATCAGCAATGGCCCTGAGTGCTCGCCTACGCAAACGACCTGCGGCCAGCCAGCGTCAACAGATAGACGGCATCGAGTGCGTCATCGGTAAGTCGGATCGTTTCACGCCTACTTTGAAGCCGACACATCGGACAGCGCGCCAGTGTCATCCTTGGCGAAGGCCGAGGATCCACGTCTCGCGGTGCGTGAAGCCATTGCGAGACTACATCCAGCGCGCCTAAGCTTGTCGGAACCTGACGCCTTGGCCCGAAGGGGGGACCGATGACGTCGTTCGGAAAGTGGCTGGCTGAAATCGGGCTGCGGAGCTACGACGCAGTCTTCGCCTCCAACAAGATCGACTTCGATGTCATTCGCTCCTTGAGCGACACGGACCTCCGAGAGCTAGGCCTTGCGCTCGGCGACCGCAAGCGTCTGCTGCAGGCCGTTGCCAGGCTGGACGAGCAACCCGTTACCGACATCTCGACCCCGGTGGCCGTTTCGGAATCGACCTTGCACGGTGGCGAACGTCGCCACCTGACAGTGATGTTCTGCGATCTGGTGGGTTCGACGGCTTTGAGCGAAAAACTCGACCCTGAAGAGCTGCACAGCCTGCTGCACGCGTATCGAACCCACTGCGGGGCCGTGATTGCGCGCTACGACGGCTTTGTCGCTCGTTATGTTGGCGATGGCATCCTGACCTATTTCGGCTGGCCCACCGCGCACGAAGACGACGCCGAGCGCGCGGTGCGGGCAGCGCTGGAGATCGTTCTTACGGTCAAGCAAGCATCGACTGCCGAGCATCTGTCTGTTCGTGTCGGCATCGCAACAGGTCCGGTCGTCGTGGGTGAACAGGCCGGTACGGGGGGTGAGTCCAAGCTCGCGGTCGGCAGCACGCCGAATCTGGCCGCGCGTCTCCAAGGACTGGCCACCGCCGACCAGATCGTCATCGCCGCCTCGACCCGTCGCTTGGCGGGCAACGCATTCGTGCTGACCGATCTTGGCGAACATGACCTCAAGGGCATCGCCGAACCGGTCCATGTCTGGCGGGTGGAGCGTGCCCAGATAGCGGCAAGTCGCTTCGACGCCAGGCGAGGCGGAGACGCGCTGACCCCACTTGTCGGCCGCGAAGAGGAGCTGGATCTGTTACTCCGGCGGTGGTCGCAGGCGAGGGATGGCGAAGGTCAGGCGGCGCTGCTGTCCGGCGAACCAGGCATCGGCAAGAGCCGCCTGCTGGCCTCGTTGCGCGAGCGGCTCGATGTCCAAGGCGTGCAGGCGCTCCGTTTCCAGTGCTCGCCCTACTACGTCAACAGCGCCTTCTGGCCGATCATCGACAACTTTGAACGGACGCTGAAGTTTAGTCGGGACGAACCGGCGGACGCAAAACTCGACAAGCTGGAAGCATTAGTGGTGGAGCAGTACGGGCGCCCGTTGGCCGACGTCCGCTTCATCGCTTCGATCCTGTCCATCCCCTGCCAGGACCGGTACGGGGCGCTCCCGATGACGCCGCAAAAGCACAAGGATGAGACGCTGCGCACTTTGGTCGACATCTCCGAAGCGGCCGCCCGCCGGCAACCCAGTGTAATGCTGTTCGAGGACGCACACTGGGCCGACCCAACCACGCTGGAGGTGCTCGATTTGCTGATCGACCGGATGAGGAACGTTCCGCTTCTGATTGTGCTGACTCACCGTCCGGAATTTTTGTCGCGCTGGTCCGGGCAGGGGCATGTTGTGGCATTGAACCTGTCAAAACTGACCCGAACGCAGAGTGCGGCGATGGTGTCCGCGCCCGCAGGTGACAAGATGTTGCCCGAGACGTTACTTGAACAGATTCTGACCCGGACCGACGGCGTACCGCTGTTTGTCGAGGAACTGACCAAGTCCATTCTCGAATCGGGCGAATTGAAGGACGCCGGCGATCACTACGACTACAGTGGCTCGGCTGGTGCCATCTCCATTCCGATGACGCTGCGGGACTCACTGATGGCGCGGTTGGATCGGTTCGTGCCGGTGAAGGAGATCGCCCAGATCGGGGCCGCGATTGGACGCGAGTTCAGCTACGAACTGATCGCCGCGGTCGCGCCGATGCCGCAGGCGCAACTCGATGATTGGCTGGCGCGGCTGTGCGAATCGGGACTGGCCTTCCGTCGCGGCACACCGCCCGACTCGATCTACACCTTCAAACACGCTCTGGTGCAGGACGCGGCTTACGACTCGTTGCTTAAGAGCCGCAGACAGGAGTTGCACGCCAAGATCGCAGGCGTGATCGAGCAACGCTTCCCGAACGTCAAGACCGCCGAACCCGAGGTACTGGCACATCACCTCACCGCCGCGGGTTTGGCTGAAGCCGCTATTCCGTTCTGGCAGGCCGCCGGTGAGTTGGCGTTGAAGCGGCGTGCCCTTACCGAGGCCATCGCCCATCTCAATCAGGGACTCGAACTGGTCTCCACTCTGCCTCGATCATTGGAACGAGAGGTGGGCGAACTGGGCGTTCGCACC
The DNA here is from genome assembly GCA_963758415.1 of uncultured Alphaproteobacteria bacterium. Taxonomy (GTDB): domain Bacteria; phylum Pseudomonadota; class Alphaproteobacteria; order Acetobacterales; family Acetobacteraceae; genus Rhodopila. Next base: position 96,067 of record CAVWVL010000009.1, read on the forward strand.
CACCTTGGCCCCGCATGGATGGCGCTCAAAGGTTGGGCGGCCCCGGAAGTCTGGAGCAGCCTGTATCCGGCACTTGCCCTGGCGAAGTCGACGGGTCGCCGCGACGCAACTTTGTCCATCCACTGGGGACTGTGGACCAACGTCTTTACTCAGGGGCGCGTGGGGGACTCCTTGCTCCGGGTGGAGGAGATGCTGAGCCTCGCGAATACGGACGGCGAGGCCGACATCCTGATCTCGGCACATGGAGCAGCGTGTGCCGCCTACGGTTGGGCAGGCTGCCTCGCTAAGGCCGTAGGGCACGCTGACGAGGTGTTGGAGCTCTACGACCACGAAAAGCATCGCCAACTTGCGGACTTACTCAACCACGATCCCAAAACTTCAGCCGGCGTCTTCGGCTCAATTTGTATTTGGATCATGGGCTACCCAGACCGCGCGTTACGGATGAACGATGAAAAGGACAGGCATGCACGTGAGCGTGGCCACCCTTTCGACCTCGGCTTCGCGCTCCTGTCTGGAGCGCACGAGTTCGATCACCGCTGTGACTCTGACGATCTGTACCAGCGTGCCGAAAAATGTGAGCGGCTGGGTCGGGAGAATCGCCTGCCGGTGTTATGGGCAATTTGGGCACCCAGGTTATATGGAATGGCATTGATCCGCGAAGCTAAGGTTGTCGAAGGGATAGCCCTGCTCAGTGACAGCATCGCCCGTTGGGAAGCAAGCGGCGGCAAGGTTCGCGGCCCGACTTTGAAGGCGCCGCTGGCCGAGGGCATGGCTCTGACCGGCGATGTCAGCAACGCCCTGCTCCTGCTCGATGAACAAATCGTCCAAATCGAACGTCCCGGGTGGGAGGAGCGTGTTCACTATGCCGAAATCCTACGCCTCAAAGGCTGGATGCTCTCGCTCAAGGGCAACCTCGACGGCGCCGAGCGGAACTTTCTCGCCTCGCTCGAGTGGTCGCGTCGCCAGCAGGCGAAAATGTGGGAGCTGCGCACATCGACCAGCCTGGCCCGGCTTTGGCAGAGCCAGGGAAAGCGCCAGGATGCGTACGAGTTGCTCGCCCCAGTTTACGGCTGGTTCACCGAAGGTTTCGACACCAGGGATTTGCTGGACGCGAAAGCGCTTCTCACTGAACTGGAATAGTCAAACCCAAGGCGTTTCGGCCCCGCTTCCGCTCCCTACGTCCAGATACCGCCGGTCCACCCGTTCTCGTCGTATTCCGCCATGCACTGATCAACCAGCGCCTCCATCTTCGCCATATCACCGCCCTTCTCGGCCCCCGTCAGAGTCTGAGCGCGAATGTCCTCCCACCCGCCCGCGTAGTTGCGTTCGTATAGCTCGTGCCGCCCGCCGAACTCGGTGCCGACCGCGTCCCATAGCAGCTTCATGATCTTGATACGCTCCCGGTATTCGATCCCATGCGAGCCGCGCACATACTGCCGCAGATACGGCTCGATCGCCGGGTTGGCGAAATCCTTCACCGATGACGGCAGATAGATCAGCCCGGAGGTCACCGTCCGCTCGACAATGTCCTTGATCCGCGGATATGCATCGGGCGCGAACACGCGATAAGCCTGCCCAGCCTTCAAATCCGGCAACACCGCGTCGCCGTTCCACTTGTTCGGGTTATGCGCCATCGCATTGGACAGCGACCAGAACAGGTTGCGCCACGCCACCGCCTCGCCCAGCAGCACCTGATTGCCCCTCGCCTCATCGCCGCCGGTGCAGCGCAAAGCCTTCGCCAGCAGGCCGACGATGAAATCCAGCTTCACCGCGAACCGCGTGCAGCCCTGGAACTGGAAACCATTGGTGAAGCCGGAGCGCGGATAGAAGCTCAGCACCCGGGCCGGATCGCGATAGATGAAGATGTCCTCCCACGGCACGAATACTTTGTCCAGAATGAAAATCGCATCGTTCTCGTCGAAACGAGATGACAACGGGTAATCGAACGGGCTGCCGTTACGCCGAGCCGCTTGCTCGTACGACGTGCGGCAGATCAGCTTGAGACCCGGGGCATCGATCGGCACCAGGAACATCAGCGACATGTCCAGATCCTCGGTCGCTGTCTTCGAGGACTGCCCCATGAAGTTGTAGTGCGTGATCGCCGCCGAGGTCGCCACGACCTTGGCGCCGGAAACGATGATGCCGCCATCGACCTCCTTCTGGACGCAGACGAAAACGTCCTTCGACGCTTCGGCGGGCAGATGGCGATCGACCGGCGGATTGACGATCGCATGATTCATGAACGGAACGGTCTCCTGGGCTCGTCGGTACCAGCTCCGGGCGTTCTCCGCGTATGGTCCGTAGTATTCAGCGTTGGCGCCCAAAGTATTGGTATAGGCCGCCTTGTAGTCCGGCGTACGGCCCATCCAGCCATATGTCATGCGCGACCACTCGGCGATCGCCCCCTGCGCCGCGATCAAATCCTCGCGGGAACGCTGCACTCGGAAATAGCGGTGGGTGTAACCACCCGAGCCGGTATCGGTCGGACAGGTCAGCACATCGTGCCGCTTCGGGTCGTGCAGCGCGTCATACAGGCTGGCGATAGACCGGACGGAGTTGCCGAACGCCGGATGCGTGGTGACGTCCGGGACACGTTCACCGTCGATGTAAACCTCGCGCCCGTCCCGCAGGCTCTGGATGTATTCAGCGCCCGTATAAGGCCGGCGCCGATCGGCAATGACGTCTTCCGGACGCATGGATTATCCTCCCAATCGCGGCTCGGCGTGCATACCTCCGGGCCTGATCCGCACCGCCAAGCATGCTCCAGTTCACCTTTGCCGAGCAATTGTTTCGCCGGCGTCCGCTCGTGCCAGGGGACCCACCAGCAGCAGCGCGCCGGCGGCCAGCACCGCCATGGCCAGGAACGCCAGCCCCCCGGAACGCGCGTAAAGCCACCCGGCCACCAGCATCATCAGCCCGGTCGGCGCGCCATAACCCAGAGCGGCGTGCAGAGCCTGTGCGGTGGCCGCCCGCTCCGGCGGGACGAACCGGCTTAGCACCAGCATGGCGGACAGATGCTGCATGGCGAATGTCGCCGCGTGCAGCGGTTGCACCGCCACCAACACCGGCAGCGGGGGCCCTAGAGCCGTCACCGTCCAACGCAGGATCGAGGCGGCGGCCGCGCAGGCGGTCAGCCCAGCAGGGCCGAGCCAGGTGATCAGGCGGCGGCCGCGGGCAAACAGGAATATCTCGGCAACGATGCCCTCGGCGAACAGCAGACCGATCACCGTGTCGCTGATCCCCTGCGACCGCCAGAACAGCGCGGCAAAGCCATAAAAAGCCGCGTGCGCCCCCTGGATCAGGGCGGTGCAGCCGACCGCGAGGCGAAACGCCGGGTTGCGGAACAGCATCAGGCCCGCGAAGGGCAGCCGAACCGCCGGCGGCGTCGAGGCCTCGGGCAGGAAAACACTGAATCCAGCCGCCGACCCGTACCCCGCCGCCAGCATCCACGGCACCAGTCCCGATCCCATGCGGCCGAGCACCCAGCCCGCGCCCGCGGTCGCCAGCATATACGTTGCTGAACCGACCGAGCGGACGGGCCCGTACTCCATCCGCCCATCGCCGGCCAGCGCCATCGCCAGCGAGTCAGCCAGCGGATTGATCGCACTGGCGGCGATCCCCTGGCCCGTGGCGATCAGTAGCAGCGGCAAAAACCCGCTGGCAGCGACAAAGGCTGCCGCCAGGCCAGCGGCGACCAGCGCCGCGCAGAACAAAACCGGTCGCCGCCGTCCGATCCGATCCGCGACCTGGCCCCACCCGGGTCCGAACAGAACCCGCAGCAATGCAGCCGCGCCCAGGACCCAGCCGATCTCGGCAGCCGACAGACCACGGTCCGCCAACCACAGCGGCATGAACGCGCTGATGGCATTGGCGGCGAAACAGGCGCCGAGGAAAGCCCCGACCCGCACGGCAGCCGAGTTCAGCCGACCCAACACCGGCCTTTGCGGCCTCGGTCGGTCAGGCCGCTTGCTGCATGGCAGCCACTTCCCTGACTTTGCGCGCCATCGCCGCGATGCCGTTCCCGCGGTTGGTGGACAGCGCCTCCAGCAGCCCCAGATCCTTCAGGAACACTGGGTCGGTGGCGATGATCTCCTCTGGGGAACGGCCCGAGTAGACCCGCAACAGCAGCGCCACCAGGCCAGAAACGATCGCCGCGTCCGAAAGGCCCGCGAAATACAATTTGCCGTCGCGCGGGATGGCTTCCATCCAGACCCGGCTTTGACAGCCCGGCACACGGTGAGCGTCGTTCGCCCAGTCGTCCGGAAACGGCGGCAGTTTCCGGCCCATTCCGATGATGAATTCGTAGCGGTCCATCCAGTCGTCGAACAGACAAAGCTCGTCGTTGATGGCCTCGATCGCCGCGGCGGCGCTGGGCTCCGCGGGTTGCACGAAGGGGTCGGTCATGCGCGGGATGTGCTGGCACCCGACGCCGGCGTCAAGTGGATCCGGTTGCTGCCAGTTGATGCCGATGCCCCGGGCGGTGACCAAACCTGCCGACACAACCGATCCCAAGCCTGGCTTCGTCGGGGTGGCCGGGGTCAAGCCTCGCGAAGCGACCGCCGGAGGCGGCTTGGGCTTGACGCTGGCCGCCTCGACGCAAGCACAATCAGCCATCGGAGGGGACAACGACGTTGGCGGCAACAGCTAGCGCGAAGCGTGATCGGCAACCGGCGACGCCTCGGCCTGCCTGCCTCCAGGATGCACGACCCTGTCGAACGACGCGACGATCGCCGGCCGCGGCTGGGGTACCGGCGGCAGTCCCTGATACAGTTCCCAGCCGCCGCCGAGCGCCTTGTAGAGCGCAATGAACTGGATCGCCACGATCTCCTGCTGCGCCGCGTACTGGTCCCTCAGAACATATTGCTGCCGCTCCGCATCGAGCACATTGAGGAAGTCGGTCAACCCACGGTCATAACGTTCCTGCGCAAGCTCCACGGCCCGCCGTCCCTCCCTCACCGCCGTCCCCAGCTTCCCCAGCCGCTCCAGCTCGGCCACATACTGCTTGACCGCCTGGTCCGCCTCCTCCACCGCCGTCAGAATGGTCTTCTTGAAGTTCGCGAGCACGCCCTGGGTCTGAAATTCCGCCGCGTTGGTAAGCGCGTCGAGCCGGCCAAAATCGAGCACCGGCCAGTAGGCGCCCGGACCAAACGACCAGATCGGGCCGCCGAACGGCGCCACCGTGCCGCCCGTGCCGCGACCCCCCTCAACACCGACGCCGCCCAGCAGGTAGACTCGCGGAAACAAATCGGCGGTCGCCACCCCGATCCGAGCTGTCGCCGACGCAAGCTGGCGTTCCGCCTGCCGAATATCCGGCCTGCGCCGCAGCAGCTCGACCGGCCGTCCGGGCCTGACAGCCGCCGGCGTACGAGGAATCGGCGCGGGCTGCCGCAGTTCGTTGTCGACGTTTTCGAAATAGGTCCCGAGCAGCACCGCGATCCGGCTCTCCGCCTCGGTAATGCCGGCGTTCAGCGGCGCGATTCCGGCCTCCAGCGTGGCCAGTTCGCGCCGCGCCAGGGTGACCGGAAATTCGTCCGACATCCCCTGCTTGTACTGGGTCTGGGTGAACCGCAGGGTCTGTTTCGCCCGGGAGACGTTTTCCTCCGCCACCCCCAGCCGGGTCTGCAACCCGCGCAGCCGCACATAGTTGCGTGCAACCTCAGAAACCACCGTGATCAACGTCGCATTGCGTGCCGCGACCAGTGCCTGAGTGTCGGAGCGCGTCGCCTCCAGCACCCGCCGGTACTTGCCAAAGAAATCGAGTTCCCAGACCGCATCGAAGCCGGCAACTCCGGTTATCTCCTGCAGCCCGCGACCGTTCGTCCCGGCATCCAGCGACGATGGAATGCGTCCCTTCACCGATTCGTTTCCGGAACCCACGGCCGCGCCTCCCGTCAGCGCCAGCGTCGGCAACAGGGAGCCAAACGCGGCCGCATCGCGTTCCCGGGCTTCCTGCACCCGGGCCAGGGCTATGGCGACGTCGAGATTGGCGCGAACGGCGCGGTCGATCAGCGAATTCAGTTCCGCATCACCGAAGGTATGCCACCACTGGCCGTTATCCTCGGCGTCGGGCTTGTCCGCGGCATGGTCGTGACCAGCCGAGGAAAACGCCTTCGGTACAGCCAAATTCGGCGTCACATAGTTCGGACCGACAGCGCATCCCGCAACGCAGGCGGCGATGCCAAGGGCAATCAAAGGAAAATTCATTCAACAGGCCCAGCGCGTCGCCGCGGCAATCGGGTGGAATGACGCTGTAGCACGCGGGATGGCGTCAAGCTTATTTCCCGCCGGCTCGTGGGGCCTGATCGCCCTGGGTGAAATTGACCGTCTGACCGTTGCCGATCTGATTGCTGATGTTCACAGCCACCAGATCGCCTTCCGACAATCCGGACGCGATCTCGACAACCTTACCGTTGTCCCGCGCGATCACGACGTCCTGGAACTTCACCCGGTGATCACCATCGATCAGAGCCAGTTGCGGGCCACTGGCGCGAAACATCATGGCACTTGCCGGCACTTGCAGGAACTTCGTTGGTTTGAGCTGAAACTTCACCTGCACATACATGCCGGGAACCAGTGCGAGACCCTCGTTCGGAAGATCAACCTCCACGCGCATGGTCCGCGCATGCGGATCGATCGCCTGGCTCATCCGCGTGATCTGGCCATCGAACGGCTGGTTCGGATGTTCGCTCGCCAGGACCTGCGCCGTGTTGCCGACAGCCAGGTCGGCGCTCAGGCGCTGCGGAACATCAGCGAAAACGCGGATGCGGTCGTACTGTGCGACTCCGAACAGCGGCGTCGTGCTGGCCGTGCTGCCGGCCGTGACGAGATCGCCGATATCGACCCGCCGCTCGGTGATGACGCCGTCGAATGGAGCCGTCACCTGCTTGAACCGGGACAGGTAGCCAAGCCGGTCGACATCGGCTCGGTTGAGGTTGACCCGGGCCCGGGCCGCGTTGAGTTGCGCCACGGCTGCGTCGTAGCGGGCTTTCTTGTCCTCTCGATCCTGATCCGACACCACTCCCCTGGGGGAGTTCTCCCAGCGCTCGTACGTGGTCTTGGCGAACCGGGCGTCCGCCTCCTTGACCTGCACGTCGGCTTCCGCGGCCTTGACCTGCGCCTGCGCCGCCTCGAGCTGAGCATCCAGATCGGGCGTGTCGATGGTCGCCAGCACCTGGTCCTTTTTCACCCGGTCGCCGATATCCACGACCCACTTGGCGAGGTAACCATTCACCCGCGCATAGATCAGTGAGCTGTACCAGCCGCGTGTCTCGCCCGGCAGTCCCAAGACCTGAACCGGGGGTGCGTAATCCGCCTTGATCACTTCGACCGTAGGCGACTGATCGACGGTCGCCGCCGTCATCCGCTCCAGCGCCGCGCTGTCGCGTCCCTTGACGTAGTGCACGATCAGGAACGCGGCAACGAGAACGATCCCGATCGCGGCGGCGACAGTCTTCAGCCGAGCGCCGGTGCCTGGCCGGGAGGTCGGTGGCGGTGAAATGGCATCGGAGGACGCGGTTTCGTCGGTGGCAACCTCGTCCAACCCATCGAGGGCGGGCTCGATGACGTCGCCCTCGGGAGAGCCCTGAAGGTTCGTCAGGTCAGCTTGATGTTGCAACACGGTGTCTCCGTTTCCGGAACAGGATCATGGGTTGGCCGCGGAGCAGTCCGTACATGGTCGGAACAAATACCAACGTCGCCGCGGTCGCGAACAGCAGCCCGCCGATGACCGCGCGTGCCAGTGGGGCGTTTTGCTCGCCGCCCTCGCCGACGCCGAAGGCCATCGGAATCATCCCGAGGATCATCGCGCCGGCAGTCATCAGCACCGGACGCAGCCGCGTGTACCCGGCTTCGATCGCGGCGGTGCGCGCATCGAGCCCGATCGCCATGCGCTGATTGGCGAATGTCACCACCAGGATGCTGTTGGCGGTGGTCAGCCCGATGCACATCAAGGTTCCCATCAGGGCCGGCACGCTGATATGCGTTTGTGTAACGAACAGCATCCAGATGACGCCCGCCAGCGCGAACGGCACCGCGAGCAGCACGACGACCGGGTCGATCCAGCTTTGGAAATTGATCACCAGAAACAGGAAGACCAGGATCACTGCCACCGCCATACCGGAAAACAGGCCGGAATAGCTTTCGCGCATGGTTTCAATCTGGCCACCGAGTGTGACCGAGATGGCGGACGACGATGGCGGACGGTCGGCGTCGATGACTTTGTCGATTGCCGCCGCAGCTGATGCAAGGTCGCGTCCTTCGACATCGGCGTGGATGTCGAATACCGGCCGGATGTTCAACTGTGTCACCACCATCGGCACCTTGCCGCGGCCGAACTTGGCGACGCTGGTCAGCATCTGCCGGTTCTGGTTCTGGCCCGCGCCCACCGGAATGGTCCCCAGATCCTCCACCGAATTGATCTTGTAACCCGGCATCTGAACCACCAGCGGATAGCTCACGCTGTTCTGCGTGTTGAGCCAGAAGTTCGGCGCCACCTGCAAACTGTTGTTGAGTGAGATCAGCAGATTGCTGGCAATCTGCCGCTGGTCCAGCCCGACCTCGTGCGCCAGTGCGCGATCCACCTCCACGGTCAGCGCCGGCGCATCCGGAACCTGGTAGACATGGGAATCGACGATGCCCGGCACATGCCGCAAATCAGTCGCGAGCTTCGCGGCGAGGCTGTAGGCCTCCGCGCTTTTCGGGCCAGATATCCGGATATCGACCGGAGCCTGCCGGCCGAAATTCAGCACCTGATTGACGATATCGGCCGGCTGAAAAAAGAACTGCAGTTCCGGAAAGCGCTCCGGCAGATCGTGCCTGAGCCGCGCGATATGGGCCGGGGTTGATGTGTGCTTTTCCTTCAGCGAGATCAGTATCTCGCCGTCCATCGGGCCGACTGTCGCGGAATCGCTCAGGCCGGTGTTGGTGGCGCTGTACGGCAGCCCGATGTTGTCCAGCAGCACCTCGATCTGATCATCGCCGACGATCTCGCGGATGGCGCCCTCGACACGGGCGAAGTAACGTTGCGTGTCCTCCATCCGGGTTGCCGGCGGCGCGCGCACATGCAGACGCATCTGCCCGGCGTCGACCTGCGGAAAAAAATCCATGCCCAGGCCTGGAAATATCAGACATGAGGCGACGATCAGCAGCAGGAACGTTACGGCAGTGACCAATGGCCGTTCGACTGTCCAGGCAAGTGTGCTGCGATGGGCCTCCCTGAAACGCTCGAACCCATGTTCGAAATTACGATGGATCGAGACAAACACGCTGGTCAGCGCGCCATGCCGCTTGACCTGGGAGTGCGTAACGGGACCATGCGCGCCGCTGTGCTGATGTGCCTCCACCTGCGACTGCATTAGGTACCTGAAAAGTACGGGAACCAGCGTGAAGGACAGCAGCAGGCTGGCCGTGAGCGAAATGATCACTGACAGCGACAGCGGAGAAAACAGATACTTCGCTGTCCCCGTCAGCAGGAAAACCGGCACGAACACGACGCTGATCGACAGCGTCGACAGCACCGTGGGAATGCCGACGCCCCCCGTGCCATTCAGGATCGCCTCGCGCAGCCCTTCGCCGAGCCGAACGTGACGCTCGATGTTCTCGATCACCACGGTTGCATTGTCGACCAGGATGCCGACTGCCAGGGCAAATCCCCCCAGGGTCATGGTATTGAGTGTCTGTCCGCCCAAATACAGTGCCACTACTGCCATCAGGATCGACAGCGGAATCGATGCGACGATGATCACCGTCAGCCGCCAGTTGCCGAGAAACAGCAGGATCATGAGTGCGGTCAGACCGGCCGCCATGAGCCCGCCAATCAACACGCTGTTCAGGGCCGCCTTGACGAAAATGGACTGATCCAGAATCGGTGTCAGGGTTACGCTTGCGGGAATCAGATGCCGGATTTCGGGCAGCAGGTCCTTGACGCCATCGATTACCGCCAATGTCGAAACGCCGGAGGACTTGCGGATCACGATCAGCACGGCCGGCAGTCCGTTTCGTGTCACCGCGTTAGTCTGCACCTGATAGCCATCGTGCACATGCGCGACATCGCGCACATACACAGTCTTGCCGTTGATGCTTTTGATCGGGAAATCGTTGATCGTGGCCAGCGCGTCGGCCGTGTTGTTCGTCGTGACCAGGTAGTCCTTGCCGCTGATCTTGGCATCGCCCGACGGCAGTATGACGTTTTGGCGGGTCAGCGCATCCGCCACGTCCACCGGTGCCAGGCCGCGTGACTGCAGCGCCTCCTGGTCGAGATCGGCCATGATGACACGCGGCTTTCCGCCATAGGGCGACGTGACCGATGCGCCGCGGACGACCGCGAGGTCGGGCCGCACGAAGTTCTGCGCGATATCATTCAGCGCCGTATCCGACATCGAACTGCTGGACAAGCTCAACTGGATGATTGGGACGTCGGTCGCGCTATACGGAAGGATCGCTGGCGGAATGATATTGCGCGGCATGTATTTCATTGCCTCCAGCGCGCTGCTGGAAAGCTCCGACACGGCGCGGCTCACATTCGCGCCTTCGTGCAGAAATACCCTGACGACGCCTACACCGGTGTAACTGGTCGCCTCGATCCGGGCGACGTCATCGACCTCCTGCGCCACCTGCCGCTGAAACAGCGTCAGGATCCGGTCCTGGATTTCCGGCGCGGTCATTCCGCCATACGCCCAGACCACGGCGACGACCGGAATGTTTATTTCCGGAAAGATGTCCATCGCCATGCGCTGCACCGCGCCGACCGCGAGGATGCAGACCAGCATGATCCCCGCCACGACGGTGTACGGCTTGTTCAGGGCGAAGCGGGCTAGCGACATGATCTTTCCATCCGGCGGTCAACCGAGATTGAAATCGGCCCGAGAAGGACGGCGAACCACGCGCCTCGCCACCGCGCGCATCTGCCAGTTTGAGATTCCGCCATTGCAATCGCTTCCTCGCGGCACCGCGGCCGCCGAGCATCCGATGAGGCCGGCGAGGGCAGCGATGATCGGAGAATGATCCCCCCTAGTCGCATTATCGTCATCAGACCGACTTGATACTGTCATCTGATTGACTTGTCATTGTCATCTAACTGTCATAAAGCACGAAAGGCGATGCCTGACTAGTGCCGCGTCGCCGAGGGAGAAGATCAATGACCCCGGCAAGGGATATTCGAAATCTGGTTGCTGTTTCAGCGACGTACGAAGCGTCCAGCGGACCGGCGGTTGGCGAGACCTCACGACGAGATCTCGGGCTCCGGCCAAAGCTGAATGTTCATATTTGCCGCCTGAAGGCGCATTGCGCGCTGCTGGCGCGGGTAACCGTGCTGGGCGCTGCGGCCCTGGGCTGCACACTGGCTGTCGGCTGCTCGAGAGGGCCGCTACCGGACACGCCAGCGTCGGTCGATGCCGCCTATGGCATTCCTTCCGGTAGCGTGCCGGCAGACCTTCGCCGCCCTGACGGAATGCTCAAGAACGGGCTCCTCCCGGCGCAATCGAACGGATAGCGACGGCGCGGATGTCGAAAACAGATGCGGCAGCCCGTTGGCTGCCGCAATGCCGGGAGAATGGTTAACCCGCCTAAAGGATGAACCTGCTCAGATCGCCCTTCTTTGCCAGCGGCGCCACCTTCTCATTCACATACGCCGCATCCACTGTGATGCTCTCGCCGGACCGATCGGTGGCCGAGAAACTGACGTCTTCCAGCAGCCGTTCGAGCACCGTATGTAGCCGCCTCGCACCGATGTTTTCAACCCGGTCGTTGATGTCCGACGCCAGCTCGGCGAGCGCATCCACCGCGTCGGTGCTGAAGTCCAGCGTCACATGCTCGGTCGCCAGCAACGCCGCGTACTGCTTCAGCAGCGAGTGCTCTGGCTCGACCAGAATGCGCCGCAGGTCATCCCGGGTCAGTGACGACAGTTCCACCCGGATCGGCAAGCGCCCCTGCAACTCGGGCAGCAGGTCGGACGGCTTGGCCAGATGGAAAGCGCCTGAGGCAATGAACAGGATGTGGTCGGTCTTGACCAAACCATACTTGGTGTTGACGGTGGTGCCCTCGATCAGCGGCAGCAGGTCACGCTGCACCCCTTCCCGGCTGACATCGCCGCCGCGGAAGCCGCCCTCCATCGTCCGCGCGCAGATCTTGTCGATCTCGTCGATGAACACGATGCCGTTGTTTTCCGCGTGCGAGACCGCATCCTTGGTCAGTTGCTCGTTGTCCAGCAGACGATCGGCTTCCTCGGCTTCCAGCACCCGACGGGCCGCCTCCACGGTCATCCGCCGCTTCTGTTGCGGGCGGTTGCCCATGAACCCCTTCATCATCTCGCTCAGGTTGATCATCTGGCCGGGCGGCATTCCGGGAATATCAAGCTGACTGATCGGGCTGCCTCCCGCATCGGAGACCGAGACCTCGATCTCCTTTTGCTCGAACTCGCCGTTGCGCAACATGCGGCGGAATTTCGAGCGACTGTCGGCCGCGGCCTCGGCGCCAACCAGGGCATCGATCAGCCGCTCCTCGGCGGCATTCTCGGCCTTGGCCTGGACCTCCTTGCGACTGGCCTCCCGCAGCATGTTCAGACTGGCGTCCACCAGATCGCGCACGATGCTCTCGACGTCACGACCGACATAGCCAACCTCGGTAAACTTCGTCGCCTCGACCTTCAGGAACGGCGCCTGGGCGAGCTTGGCCAGACGACGGGCGATCTCCGTCTTGCCGCAACCGGTGGGACCGATCATCAGGATGTTCTTCGGAACGACCTCTTCACGCATCTCCTCCGGCAGTTGCTGCCGGCGCCAGCGGTTGCGCATCGCGATGGCGACGGCGCGCTTGGCATCACCCTGCCCAACGATGAAGCGATCAAGTTCCGAGACAATCTCTCTCGGAGAATAGGTGGGAGCGTCCATTATATCGACTCGATAATAACATTGCCATTGGTATACACACAGATATCCCCCGCGATCCGCATCGCTCGGCGCGCAATCTCCTCGGCCGAAAGGTCGGGCACCTCCATCAGCGCCCGAGCGGCGGCCAGGGCATAGTTTCCGCCGGAACCGATGCCGATGACACCGTCGTCCGGTTCCAGAACGTCTCCATTGCCGGTGAGAGTAAAACTGCGATCCTTGTCGGCCACCGCCATCATCGCCTCCAGCCGGCGCAGGTAGCGGTCGGTGCGCCAGTCCTTCGCCAGCTCGACGCACGCGCGCTCGAGCTGATTCGGATAGCGCTCCAGCTTGCTTTCCAGCCGCTCCAGCAATGTGAAGGCGTCAGCGGTCGCCCCAGCGAAGCCCGAGACGACGGTGCCCCCCGAGCCTATTCGCCGCACCTTGCGCGCGTTGCCCTTGACGATGGTCTGACCCATGCTGACCTGGCCGTCGCCAGCCATGGTGACGTGTCCATCCCGCCTGACACACAGGATGGTGGTGCCGTGCCACCCGATCGGGTCGGCACTGACTGAGATGTGAGTATTCATAGCGGCGTTAGATGGCGATGTGACGCGGTCCGGGCAAGGGCCACTGACTCCCGCTCACCTGATCCGCGCAGGTCCAGGAACGCCGAGCCCCTTCCCCTGACACGTCGCACGTCTTAAGGAACAGGCCGGCTGACCGGGGATTGTGCATGGCTCGCCCGTTGAAGGTCGCGGTTCAGATGGACCCGATTGAGAGCATCAACATCGACGCGAACTCAACCTTTGCCCTGATGCTGGAGGCGCAGGCTCGGGGCCACACCCTCTGGCACTATGAAGTGCGTCACATGGCGCTGAAGGAGGGCGCTCGCCGGCCGGATGGCGGACCCCGCCAGGACCGCCTGTTCGCCCGTGCCCGCCGCGTGACGCTGGAACGGAAGCACGGCGCGCACTACCGGTTTGGCGATCTGCAAACGCTCGATCTGGCCGGGATGGACGTGGTGCTGATGCGTCAGGACCCGCCGTTCGACATGGCCTACATCACCGCGACCCATATGCTCGAGCACATCCAGCCGGGGACCCTGGTGGTGAACGATCCCGCCTCCGTCCGCAACGCTCCGGAAAAGATCCTCGTCACGCATTTTCCCGACCTGATGCCGCCGACCCTGATCACGTGGGACCTGGAAGCGATCCGCTCGTTCCGCCTGGAGTACAAGGATATCATCGTCAAACCGCTGTTCGGTAACGGCGGTGCCGGCGTCTTCCGCATCAAGCCCGACGACGAGAACCTGGCCGCGTTGCTTGAAATGCACTTCGCCCGCTCGCGCGAGCCGCTGATGTTCCAGCGCTACGAGCCCGCCGTCCGGCGCGGCGACAAGCGCATCATCCTGGTGGACGGCGAACCGATGGGCGCGATCAACCGCGTGCCGCCCGAGGGCGACGCCCGGTCCAACATGCACGTCGGCGGCCGCGCGGAAAAATCGCCGATGAACGCCCGCGATCTGGAGATTTGTGCCGCGATCGGTCCGACCCTGCGCCGGCAGGGAATGATCTTCGTCGGCATCGACGTCATCGGGGATTATCTGACCGAGATCAACGTCACCTCGCCCACCGGCCTGCAGGAAATCGCCCGCTTCGACGGCGTCCACCTTGAAAAGTCGATCTGGGACCGGATCGAAGACAGGGTCGTCCCCTGACCCTTGCGTTCCTGGAGGGCGGGCGTACCCTCGGGCTAGCCATCAGGGAGAACGCCCATGAAGATCCTCCGCTCCTCCGCCAGGAAGACCAACCGCGGACCGGCCTCCACCTTCACCGGAGTCGTCTACGCGGACGAAGTCGTGGTCGGAACGACGCCGTCTCGCCTGCGCGCAACGGTCGTGTCGTTTACGCCCGGCGCCCGCACTGCCTGGCACAGCCACCCGGTCGGACAGACGCTGTTCTGCCTGTCGGGCGCCGGACGCGTGCAGCGGGAGGGTGAACAGGTGCAGGAAATCCGTCCCGGGGACACGGTGCAAATTCCACCCGACGTGCGGCACTGGCATGGCTCCGCCCCGGACAAGCTGTTCTCCCATCTGGCAATCTCGGAGCAGAACGACAAAGGCGAAGGCACCGCCTGGTTCGAGCATGTTTCCGACGCGGAGTATAACGCCGCGCCCGCGCCGGTGACTTAGAGCCCCCGTCACCCGCCTCAAGGGGCCCCTCAGTCCGGGACACTGGGTCTGTGTTCAGCGCCAGGCTGATCCCCGCCGGACGAGATTGTGGCATCACACCGTCGTCCTCAGCAGAGGCTAAGTCTGCTCGGCGATCCTGGGTAGCAATTGACACGCAGGTGCCCGGGTATTGGCGTGGTACTCACTGATCAACCTCGGGCCGAGCGCTTAGAGCGCTACCGGGTCAGGTTGACTCGATAGGGCTCTGTAAGTCTTTGTCTCAGCGCATGAATCATGCCTTACTTCGGCCTAAAACAGGCTGCTGAAAAACCCTGTTTCGCTTCCAGAGCACACTAGATCTGGCGGTTCCCGTTTCGAGAATCATCTGCATGTTGTGGTCTCGGCGATCTTTTCAGCCTTTTTCAGCAGCCTGCTAAGGCATCATGTCCTAGGCCGCCCGAACGCCAGCGACGAACGTATGCACCTCGGCCGACAACCTTGCGGATTGCTGCGAGAGTTCGCCTGCCGCGCTCAGGACCTGGGTAGCCGCTGATCCCGTCTCGGCGGCGGCCCGGCCAACGCCGGTGATGTTCGCCGTTACATCTTGGGTCGCCTGAGCGGTCTGCTGCACGTTGCGAGCGATTTCCGAGGTCGCTGCGCCCTGTTCCTCCACCGCCGCGGCAATAGCCGTTGCAATCGTGCCGACTTCCTCGATCGTCCCCGTGATGCCGCGGATAGCTGCCGCGGCCTCCCGGGTGGCCGCCTGGATATGACCAATCTGCGCCGCAATGTTACTAGTGGCCGTGGCCGTCTGCTGCGCGAGGTTCTTCACCTCGGACGCGACCACGGCGAAGCCTTTTCCGGCATCTCCTGCCCGCGCCGCCTCGATCGTCGCGTTCAGCGCCAGCAGATTTGTCTGGCCGGCGATGTTGGCGATGAGGCCCACCACGTCGCCGATCTTCTGGGCATCGTCCGTCAGCGTTTGGACAATCGTGTCCGTGCGCCGAACATCGGAGACTGCCTTCTCAGTGATCGTGGCCGACTGGGCCACCTGCCGGCCAATTTCCGAGATCGATGCCGTCAACTCCTCAGCGGCTGACGACACGGTCTGCACCCCTGTACTGGCCTGCTCGGCCGCCGCGGCGACGGTTCCCGCTTGCTGGCTGGTCTGGTCGGCCGTCGCGGTCATGGACCTGGCCGTCGCTTCCATCTCAGTCGAAGAGGCGGACAACATACCAACCATCTGACTGGCCGTGTCCTCGAAACCACGCACCAACGCCTCCAGCCGAGCGGCACGTTGCTCCTTCAACGCTTGCTCGGCGTGCTCTCTGGCAGCGGCTTGTTCGGCGCTGATCATGTTATCTTTGAACACCTGCACGCCAGCGGCCATTTCACCAATTTCATCGCCGCGTCCGACACCCGGCACGACAACCTGCAAATCCCGATCAGCCAGCCGCCCCATCGCATTGGTCATCTTCGAGATAGGGCTGGAGACGGCGATGATCATAAGCCACCCAACCACAAAGCTGACAACTGTCATGGCCGCAAGGATCACCATGATCATGGTGCTAGCGGCGGCGCCGGCACGCGCGGCAGCGCTCACCGCGGCAGTCCCCTCCCCGTGCTTATAGGCAATACTAGCCTCGATCGCTCGCCTGAACTCGGCCGCCGCTCGGGTCACCGTGGTAGCGAGCGAGGTTTGCGCCTCGTCATTGTTGCCTGCCAGATCCATGTCCGTGGCCTCTTGCAGGCTAGCGGCATACTTCTTCCACGCCACCTGCTCAGCATCGGCGAGGCTCCGCTCCTCACCCGCGCCAATCGCGCCCGCGGCGTAGACCAACCATTGCTGGTTTAAATCCTTGAGGGTTTTTTCGAGTTCCCCGGAAACAGCAGCCTTTATGGCGCTGCTCGCGGTGGCTGTTCGGGCGAAACCAAGCGAAAGCATCCGCTCGCCGTCGATCGCGCTCCGTCCCAGAGCGGTCGATGCCTCAACGTCAGTGCCAATCAACGCCGCCGTGTTCGTGAGACTGACGACGCGGCTGATTGAGAAAAGGCCCAGGGTAATCGTGCAAGACAGCATCAGCGCGAGTGCGACAATGACCTTCGCGCGGATACTCAAACGGTTTAGGATATGCACGAAAGTCTCCTAAGTTACTACTAGCAGACTGTTGGGGCTCAAGCAGACTGCCGGACTTAAGGACAGAGCACGAACAGAACCCTGATCCGGCCCTTGGCGGCATATTCTTCCGCAAAATTGCGACCTCCGGCGGGCTGCTAGTGTCCTGCCCCCAAAGTTCGCCGCATTATGCGGCGGGCGTAGGGGATCAGCTGGCCACTGGAACAAAAGAACGAGTGGCGCGAAACTGAGGTTCGCCAGCCACGGCGGACTTCAGGTTCGGGGCACTAGTACGGCTCCACCACGCTTGCCGCGCCCCGGTCGCGATTCTTATTGATCGGCATAAGTGCCTGCGGCGAGGTTCTTCTTCACAAGCGCTGCGAGACCACCGTTGAACTGCTCCGCGTTCACATACATCTGGTCATAATAGTGTTTGACGTTATCCCTGGTGACCGGCGGCATGATGATCATTGCAAGCTTTGGGATAGGCCGCCCCTGTACCTGATCCGCGGCGATCTGCACCGCGAGCCCCAGTTCGATCAGCGAATTCTGCAGGTTTGTTTGGAGCTGAGTGCCCGCCTGCACGTTCCTTAATCCCTCCTTGGTGCCATCGATACCGGAGACCGGGATTTTGCCCGACAGCGACTTTTCTTTCAGCGCCTGAATCGCGCCAGCCGCCATGTCGTCGTTCTCGGCGATAACACCGCTCACCTGGTCGCCGTAGCGGGCCAGCCAGTCCAGCGTGATGCTGTAGGCCTCGGCACGCTGCCACCGCGCCGACTGCATTGCCAGCAGCTTTACGTCCGGGTTCTTGGCCAGGATATTCTCGATGCCCTGAGTGCGACCCGTCTCGGCCGATGTCCCGAGCGGACCCTGCAAGACCACGACCGCCCCTTTGTGCCCGATCGCGTCCATGAGACTGCTCGCCTCGGCCTCGCCGGCCTTGACGTCGTCCGGACCGACATAGGAGACGACATTCGCCATAGCGTCGTCGCTGAGCGTTTGGTTGCAAACGATCACCGGAATCCCGGCCGCCTTCGCTGCCAGCACCGACCGCCCCAAGGTCAAAGGATCAACCGGGCAAAGCACGAAGGCATCGACCTTCTGGTCAATGAACTGCTGCACCTGCGAGATCTGTGTCTGCACGTCCATTTTGGCCGTGACCCACAGCAGCGTGGCGCCGTTCGCGTCCGCAACAATCTGAGCGCCCTCCTTGCCAGTAATCATGAATGTTGGCGTGCCGTAAGAGGCGAAACCTATCACCGGATGCGCCTTGTCCGCCCATGCCGGCCTGATGGCACCCGCCAAAGTCAGCGTCGCGCCAACCGCGGCGCAGCTCAACAGTGCTGAACGCATCGTGAGAAAGGTCATGTTAAATCGCCTTTGTGAATTTTAGGTTGTGTCTGGTTTTACGAATGACTCCACTTATCACAGAATATACTCATAAACTGCAACTTATAATTGTATATAGAGTATTATGCTCGCGTCTTCATCCCGGCCGGTCAACGCTGTTCGCACCGGGCGCGCCGCGCCGGTGATCTAGCGCGTTCGGGCCGGGCCGATCCGAACATGCTCGGGCAAGCTTCTGTTTCGGCTGCTGATGCCCAGCACAGCCACCGCGAGCGCCACGATCCGCAGCGGGATCGTGAGCAAAAACCAAGCCTCGTAGCCGTACGGGCTCCAAAGGCCATCTGCGGGCGGAGAGCGTGGCGTTCCTGCGCGTTCGCGGCGACCCGCCGCAGGCGTCACTCAGCCTGATCACGCGGATCGGCACCGACATCCCGGCCGTGCTCAACCTGACCCGGATGGCGTCAGAATCCGGCGAGAGCGTGATCGCCTGAGGCCAAAATTCGTAAGGCGCTCACCTTCGCTGAGGCTGTCACGCCCCGACCACTACGCCGCGACGGTCGCGCACCCATCCGACTTGAGCACCCGCTTCGTCGATGCGGGATTGCGCATCAGCCTGTCCGCGGGCCGAACCGGGCGGCGCACCAATTCACCGCCGCAGTTCGGACATCGCCCGCCCAGTCGCTCCTCCGCGCAGTCCGCACAGAACGTGCACTCATAGGAGCAGATCCGCGCCTCGATACTGGCAGGCGGCAGATCACGGTCGCAGCACTCGCAGTTCGGACGCAGTTCCAGCACGACCGCGCGCCCGCCTATTCCGCAGCGACCGCCACTCGCGGTAACCCGGCAAGCTCGAACCCCTCATATCCGTTCGCGGCAATCTCATCGCATTTCTGTCGGTAAGCCCCGACGCCGCCGATATAAGGCATGAACACCCGAGGCTTCCCGGGGATGTTGGCACCCATGTACCAGGACGCCGCCGACGGGTACAGCGTCGTGTCGGCGACCTCGTTCACGTGGTCGACCCAGTCATTCTCGGCCTCCAGGGTCGGCTCGATGCAGTCGAGCTGGCGGCTTCTCAGATGACCCAGGCACTCGGTGATCCAGTCGACGTGCTGCTCGATCGAGACGATCATGTTGCTCAGCACCGACGGACTACCAGGTCCGGTGATCATGAACAGGTTGGGAAATCCGGCCGTCATCAGACCCAGGTAGGTGCGCGGGCCGGCCTCCCACTTAGCCGCAATCGTCTCCCCGCCGCGCCCCGAGATATTGATCCGGGTCAACGCCCCGGTCATCGCGTCGAAGCCGGTGGCGAAAACGATCGCGTCGAACTCATACTCCTGTCCGCCGGCGCGCAGGCCCCGAGTGGTCATCGTCTCGATCGGTGCATCGCGCACGTTCACCAGCGAAACATTCGGGCGGTTATAGGTCAGGTAGTAATCCGTATCGACACAGATACGCTTCGTCCCGATCGGATGATCCTTCGGCGCCAGAAGCTCGGCCTTCTCCGGATCCTGGACCATCGAGCGGATCTTGCCACGAACGAACTCCGACGCGGTGTCGTTGGAGGCCTTGTTGAAGATCAGGTCATTGAACGCAGCCATGAAGGTGGTGCCACCGCTCGCCCAGCGTTCCTCGTAGACCGCCAGCCGCTGCTCCTCCGGCGTTTCGATCGCCGCCACGTCGTTGGGATTGGCCAGGATGCCGTTGCGGCTCACCCGAGCCTTGGCCCGTTGCTCCGCATATTGACGCTTCCACGCCTGCTCATATGAGTCCGGCATCGGACCGTTGCGCGACGGAATGCTGAAGTTCGGCGTGCGCTGGAACACCGTGACGTGCGCCGCCTGCCGCGCGATGACCGGAATCGCCTGGATCGCCGAAGACCCGGTGCCGATCACCCCAACCCGTAGGCCGGCAAGATCCACGCCCTCATGCGGCCAGTGGCCAGTGTGGTAAGTGCGGCCCTTGAAACTATCCATCCCCGGGAAATCCGGCATCCGCGCCGTCGACAGGCAACCGGTCGCCATGACGCAGTAACGCGCCGACACCGAGTCGCCCTGGTCTGTCCGAACCGCCCAGCGATGCGTCGCCTCGTCAAACGTCGCATCCGTCACGCGAGTCTCGAAGCAGATGTCGCGCTTCAGGTCCAACCGATCGGCGACAAAGTTGGCATAGCGCAGGATTTCCGGCTGACCCGAAAACAACTCGCTCCAACGCCATTCCTGCTGCATTTCCTCGGAGAAAGAATACGAGTACCTGCATGCTCTCGACATCGCAGCGCGCGCCCGGATAGCGGTTCCAGTACCAGGTGCCGCCCACGCCGGCGGCCGTCTCGAATACGATCGCCGACAGACCCAGGCCGCGCAGCCGGTGCAGCATATACAGACCGCCAAACCCCGCCCCTACGATAACCACGTCGACCATCGGAGGCACCGCGGGGCGCGCATCGGTTTGCGTCTGGATCGCCTGGGACATGGATATTCCTTGCTATTGCTGCTATGCGTCATCGGATACCGTGGCGAGCGCATTTGTCAACTAAGCAGTAGCTTTTCGCACTGACCGGTGTCACGCGCGATCTCGCAATGGCCGCCACAGTCCGCTGTCTAAACCTAGCCGATTTGGGGAAACCCCTTGACCGGCCACGGTCGCGACGCCATAACCCGCGCCTTCTGAACCACCGGACACTTAGAAACACGCGATGCTCAAGACAACACCCTCCCTAAAGCCGTCGGAGGTTACAAAGGACTGGGTGCTGATCGACGCCGAAGGCGTTGTGCTCGGCCGCCTCGCCGTCCTGATCGCCAACCGGCTGCGCGGCAAGCACAAGCCGCAGTTCACTCCGCATGTCGATTGCGGCGACAACGTCGTGGTGGTCAACGCCGCCAAGGTGCACGTCACCGGCAATAAGGCCGAGCAATCAGTATTCTACTACCACACCGGCTATGCCGGCGGCATCAAGGGTCGGTCGATCCGGCAGCGCCTGGAATCCCGCCATCCGGAGCGGGTTCTGGAAAAGGCGGTGGAGCGCATGATCACGCGCGGCCCGCTTCAGCGCAAGCAGATGAAGCATCTGCATATTTATGGCGGCGATTCCCATCCGCATGACGGCCAGCAGCCCAAGACCCTGGACGTCGCTGCGCTCAACCCTAAGAACAAGAGGGTCTGACCTGATGTCAGGAACCCAGACCGGCACACTTGCCGACCTGAAGGAAGCGCTCGCGGCTCGCCAAGCCGCCGCTGAAGCCGAAGCCGTTGCCACCGGCCAGCCGATCCCGGTCATTCCGGCCGACCGGCCGAAAGTCGAGCCGAAGCGCGATGCCCTTGGCCGCTCCTACGCCACTGGCCGGCGCAAGGAGTTGATCGCGCGCGTCTGGATCAGGCCAGGCAAGGGCGAAATCCAGGTCAATGGCAAAAAGGTCGTGCAATACTTCGCTCGACCGGTCCTCAGGATGCTGATCACCCAGCCCTTCCTGGTGGCGGACCGCTACAACCAGTTCGACGTGTTCTGCACCGTCAACGGTGGTGGATTATCCGGACAGGCCGGCGCGCTGCGGCATGGCATCAGCCGTGCGTTGACGTATTACGAGCCTGACCTGCGGAGCATCCTCAAAGTCGCCGGGTTCCTGACCCGCGATTCGCGCGCAGTTGAGCGCAAGAAGTACGGCCGAGCGAAGGCGCGGCGCAGCTTCCAGTTCAGCAAGCGCTGATCACCGCCTGATGTTCCGATCCTGACGCTCGAGCGTCAGGTGCATCGGCATGGCGCCAGCCGGGATCACTAGCTGGCTGGCGGTCGAGATCCGCCGGTTGTTCCCACGTCGGGCGGCAACTCCCTCATCTGTGCCCGCAGGAACTGATGGGCCAGCGTGGAATAGAGCGGCCGCCGGCATACCAGACGAGACACCGCGAAGGACAGAAACGCTGTCGCCATGAGCGGCACCGTGACGCTCTGTTCCGCCGTCATCTCCATCACGATCACCGAGGCGGTGATCGGCGCCTGCACCACTCCGGAAAAGTACGCGGTCATCCCCAGAAGGATCATCGCTCCAACCGGCGCCCCTGGCACCAACGGTGCCAGCACCGACCCGAGCCCGGCACCGACCGCCAGGGATGGAGCGAAAATCCCGCCCGGAATACCGCTGACGTAGGACACCACGGTCGCCGCCAGCTTCAGCAGCGCGTAAACGGCGGGCAGCGTCGAATGGCCTTCAACCATGCCACGGGCCTGCTCGTAACCGGTGCCGTATGTCTGGCCACCTGACAATGCACCAATAATCGCCAGCAGCAATCCGCAGAGCGCGGCGAACCCCACAGGAAAGCGCTTAATCAGCCGCCCGGCCAGCCCCGGGACCCCACGCGCGGCGATTATCAGGGCCTGGCTGAAAACGCCGCCCGCCAGTCCCCCTACCAGACTGCACAGCAGCACCGCGACCCAGGCGGAATGGTTGCTCAGTTCCGCTGATGTGCGCCCGAAGTAGGTGTAGTTTCCGGCGAGGGCCAGTGTGGTTGCGCCGGCAACGATCACCGCGGTGAACACGGTCCCCGAGGTTCGCGCCTCGAATGAATGGCTGAGTTCCTCGATCGCGAACACGATCCCGGCGAGCGGCGTGTTGAAGGCAGCGGCGATGCCAGCGGCGCCCCCAGCCAGCACCAACCCGCGTCGAAGTTCTAGCCGCGGCAGCCGTAGTCCGTTGCCCAGCGCGTTCATGATCGCGGCACCCACCTGCACCGTTGGGCCCTCGCGACCGATCGAGGCGCCCGACGCGAGGCCCAGCAGCGTCAGCACAACCTTGCCGGCGGCAATACGCAAGGAGAGGATCCGATCGACCATGCCCTGATCACGCATGTGGAGGGCGGCGATGGTTTGCGGAATGCCGCTTCCCTGTGCGCCCGGAAAGACCCGCTGCGTCAGAAGGAAAGCCAAGGTCAGACCCGCCGGCGCGATAATGAACGCGGGCCACACCTTGCCGGCTGACACGCGCAGAAACAGCATGCCCGCCCAGTCGGCCGCCTGCGCGAAGGCGATGGCAACGCATGCGACGAGAACCGCGCCGATCCAGAACACCATCCGCCGCAGCCACAGCCTTGGAGAAATCAGCGGCATCCGCCGCAGCCGAGCGAGTCGCGCGCGTCGTCTGTCGTCCATGCCCGCATGCATCCCTGCATTGTTGCCGGACGAACTTCGCATAGACGGCGGCGAGGCGCGATGGCTGGATCGGTTGCACGCTTTGGGCGCACATCCTCGTCGGTGTGCGAGGAAAATCGGCTGTGCTGGCTACCGCTTGGCGGCGTGCGCCGGACCCAATGCTGAAGCCCAGCGCCGACGAGACTTTCGCCGCACCTTTTCTGATGGCATGAAACTTGAGACGAGCGCCAGCAACCCTCGCCGCCCAAAGGAGCCTGTGATGTCCCGTACCGTCCGCGTTGCCGCCGCCCAGCTTGGCCCGATCGCGCGATCTGATTCGCGCGACGCAGTGGTCGACCGCCTGATCGCGCTGTTGCACAAGGCGCACAGTTTCGGTGCCAACCTCGTGGTCTATCCGGAAGCGGCGCTGACGACGTTTTTCCCGCGCTGGGTGTTCGACGACCCGACCGAGGCCGAGACGTTTTTCGAAACCGAAATGCCCAACCCGCGCGTGCAGCCGTTGTTCGACGAAGCCAAGCGGCTGGGTATCGGCTTTTGCCTGGGATATGCGGAACTGACGCACGAGGAAGGCCGCAAGCGCCGCTTCAATACCTGCGTGCTGGTGAATTCCAGCGGCGAGATCATCGGCAAGTATCGCAAGGTGCATATCCCCGGGCTGGCTCACGCCGATCCGGACGGATGCACGACAAACTTCGAAAAGCGTTATTTCGAGAATGGTAATCTCGGCTTCCCCGTGTTCCGTGCCTTCGGCGGTGTCATGGGAATGTGCATCTGCAATGACCGGCGATGGCCCGAGACCTATCGCGTGATGGGGCTGCAGGGCGCCGAACTGATCATGGTCGGATACAACACCGGCTCGACCCGGACGGTGATGCAGGGGAATCACCGGATCATGGAACCCGCGCATCTGGCGAGCGAGCATAATCTGTTGGTGATGCGGGCTGGTGCCTACCAGAACTGCTGCTGGGTGGTCGGTGTTGCCAAGGCCGGCGCCGAGGAGACCTGTGAGTTCCTGGGCCAGTCCTGCATCATCGCGCCAACCGGCGACGTGGTGGCGCTGGCGGTCACGCTGGGCGATGAGGTCATCGTCGCCGACTGCGACCTGTCGGCCGGTGACTACAACCGCCGCACCATCTTCGACTTCGCCGCGAACCGGCAACTTCAGCACTACGGTCTGATCAGCTCGCAGAAGGGGGTTGTGGTTCCCGTTTAGCAACCCCCAGGCGCATTTTCAGTGTCGGTCCCAGATCAGTCTTATCCCCGGCGAAGGCTGGGCCTACCCCCGCGGAACCCCCTGCGCAGGCGGGGGGACCCAGGGCTTGCACTTATTCCGTGCCGCTACCATAATCTGTTCTTGTAAGGAACGTTAACGATGGCCTACTCCGACCAGATCGCCGCATGGGCGCCGCGGGTGCTGAGCGTGCTACGTATCATGACCGGACTCCAATTCCTGCAGCACGGCACGCAAAAATTATTTTCCTTCCCGGCCCGGACGATGGAATTCCCGGGGCTGTTATCGTTACTCGGCTTGCAGGCAGTTCTGGAACTGGTTGGCGGTATACTCATCATCCTCGGCCTCTTTACGCGCCCGGTCGCTTTCCTCCTCGCCGGCAACATGGCTTTCGCGTACTTCATGGCGCACGCTCCCAGGAGCTTCTTTCCCGCGCTGAACGGCGGCGACGCAGCCATCTTGTTCTGTTTTGTTTTCCTTTATCTGGCCGTCGCAGGCGGCGGCGTGTGGAGCATCGACGCCAACCGCCGCCCTTGAGAAACGTCGAAGGGCGGTTCGATCACGGACAAATTGCCTGCTTACTCAGCCACCATCGGTTGGTTCGCCCAACGGCTGACCGGCCTCGGCAACCCCAGGTGATCACGCAACGTCGCACCCTCATATTCAGTTCGAAACAGACCGCGTCGTTGCAACTCCGGTATCACCATGTCGACGAAGTCGGTCAACGACCCTGGCAGCCACGCGGGCATGACATTGAACCCGTCAGCGGCGCCATCGCGGAACCAATGTTCCATGACGTCGGCAATCTGGTTCGGCGTGCCAACGGTCAGCAAATGACCGCGCGGCCCGGCGTTCAACAGGCACAGCTCCCACAGCGTCAGCTTGTCCCGTCGCGCCGCCTCCAAAAGCAGCCGCTGGCGAGACAACGGACCGTTGGTGTCCGGCATCTCCGGCACTGGACCATCCAGCGGATACTCCGCCAGACCTGACACCCCGATCGTGTGCTCCAACACTGACACGCCGACACTCGGATGGATCAGCGATTGCAGCAGGTCGAATTTGTCGCGCGCCTCAGCCTCGGTGCGGCCAACCACGGGATACAGGCCCGGCAAAATCTTGACCTCCCGCGGCGACCGGCTGTAGCGCGGCAGACGACCAATGACGTCGCCGTAGAACTGCTTCGCCTGCTCAAACGTCGTCTGCGCGGTGAACACCACCTCCGCCATCCGGGCAGCCAGGTCGCGCCCGGTGTCCGACGCGCCCGCCTGCACCAGCACGGGCCGCCCCTGCGGCGAGCACGCCACGTTCAGCGGACCGCGGACGCTGAAGTATTTTCCGCGATGGTCCAGTGTGTGCATTTTCGCCGGGTCGTAGTAGACGCCAGACCGCTTGTCACGAATGAAAGCATCAGCGTCCCAGCTATCCCAAAGGCCGGTGACGACATCGGCGAATTCCGCCGCGCGATCGTATCGTTCCGCATGAGCCAGGTGCCGGTCGCGGCCGTGATTGAACGCCTCCGCCTCGTTGTTGGACGTCACCAGGTTCCAGCCGGCGCGCCCACCACTGATCTGGTCCAACGACGCAAACTGCCTCGCCAACGTGTAAGGCTCACTGTAGGTGGCACTACACGTGGCAGCCAGACCGAGCCGCGTCGTCACTGCCGCCAGCGCCGAAAGCAGTGTGAGGGGCTCGAAATTTACCACCTTGCCCATGCGGCCGCGCAATTCGGGCATACCAAACACGCTGACCGCCGCGCTGTCGGCCAGGAAAAGGAGGTCAAATTTTCCCCTCTCGGCGGTCCTCGCCACATCCGCCGCCTGGGCGAACACCGTGCCGGATTCGGCATAAGCCTCCGGGTGTCGCCAGGCCGCGACGTGCTGCCCGGTTTCGTGAACGAAGGCACCGAGGTGCATCATCCGACGGTCAATGTTCGTCGCCATCTTGGCATTCTCCGACGGTCATGGCGCACGCTAACCGGGTCTGGCCAGCATGCGTCGAACAGACGCTAGCGCAAAATCCGCGCCGCGGCGATGTCGGGCGAAACGCCATACGAAGCAGTCAAGCTGAAGGTGGCCCTGGCGTTTTGTCGGGGCCACCCGGGCCCACTTTGGGGCAACCGCACGCTGCTAAATGGCGAGCTCCTATTGCTGATGCACCTCGACCGAACCGCCGTTTCGATCGATTTTGTAATGGTTGCCGCGGCGACTGGTAAACTCGCGCGCACCCGGCGGGACCGTTTCGCCATCGACAGTGACAACACCGTTGTCGATGGAAACGTCACTGCTGCTGGCGTCGTTGCCGGTCTGTACGTGTGAGCTCGAACTCTGGCTCGACGTGGACTGCGCGCGCGCGGCACCGGCGATCGGCTGCATCGCGAGCAACGGCAACGCAAGCAAGCCAACACAGATACCAACCGCCGCTGTCATTGAATTGGCGTCCGGGGCACCCTCGATTGCCATTTTCGACTTCTGCTGCATCGTTCGCTCCGCCTCGCCTCGCACCACAATTGGCTAAGTGGGCCCGAGATATCGCCCCATTTATGAATCAATCGTTAATTGATCTAGGAATATTTTCTTCATCAAGAGAATGTCATCCTGCGGCTTTGTCGGCCGCGAAACAGCGATCAACGTCTCCATCGGACTGATCCGGTGCGTCCTGGTGGCACGCTGGGCGGGTCGACTTCAAGCCCATAGACCGAGCAACGCCCCGCTTGGCCCCGCGACGGGATCGGCGCCAGGTAGTGGAACCGCCTTGATCGCCTCCACCGCCGCACGATGTTCGGCCGCCTTGCCGCGCCGCAAATCGGGATGCGAGGCATTGTCCGGGTAGCCGCCGACGATCAGCAGATCGGCCGACTGGCTCTGGTTGCAGTGTGCCACGCCGGCTGGCACGACCAGCACATCACCCGCACGCACCGTCAGCGTTTCACCCTGGGGTCCGCCAAACAGAACCGTCGCCTCACCCCGGGCGACGCCCAGGACCTCGTGAGCGGTGCTGTGGAAATGGTGGAACGGATGCACCCCGTCCCGCCACGCCGGCGGCCAGCGATTGGCGGCAAAAATCCGCTCGATCGCCGCCGCGTCGGCCGGCACCGCCGCGCGGTAGACCAGCAGCGGCAGCCGCGAATTCGGGATCGTCCCATCGTCATTGAACAGAAATGTCAACGGTTCGGTCATGTCAGCTCACCTCCATCATTTCCGTCTCCTCCTCGTCGCCATACCCTAGCAACCGCAGCGCTCGGCCGCGGATGCCGCGCTGGGCGGCGGCGTGGATCAGTGCCTCCTCCCGGCCATGAGTCACCCACACCTCCGGCGCACCCACTTCGTCCAGCGTCCGGTTCAGTTCGTGCCAGTCGGCATGGTCGGAGATCACCAGCGGCAACTCGACGCCACGCGATTTCGCCCGCTGCCGGACCCGCATCCAGCCCGACGCCAGCGCCACCACCGGGTCCTCCAGCCGACGCGCCCAGCGGTCGGCGATGGCGCCGGGCGGAGCCAGGACCGATGGCGCCCACCAACGCCGATTTCGCCGCCACGGTGGCCGGCCTCAGGTCGCCGAGTTCGACGCCGAACCCCCGATAGACCTCGCACATCGAAGCCAGCGCGCCGTGCAGCCAGATCGGCCCATCCCAGCCGGCCTGCCGCAGCAGCACGATCAGCCGCTGGCACTTGCCCAGCGCGTAACAGCCCACGACATGCGTCCGGTCCGGAAACAGCGCGAGGCTTTCCAGCAGGCGGGCGATTTCCAGCTCCGCCGGTGGATGCACGAACACCGGCAGGGCGAACGTTGCTTCGGTCACGAAGACATCACACGACACCGGCTCGAAGCCGGCGCAGGTCGGGTCGGGCATGCGCTTATAATCGCCGCTGACCACGGCCCGGGACCCCTGGTATTCCATCGCCACCTGAGCGCTACCCAGCACGTGCCCGGCCGGACTGAGCCAGACCCGGACGTCGCCGATAGTGATCGGTTCGTGCCGCGCCAGCGCCTGCTGTGAGGTCCCGGCACGACCCTCGCCAAGCCGGACCCGCATGATGGCCAGGGTCTCGGTGGTGGCGAGCACGGCGCGATGGTCCGGCCGAGCGTGGTCTGAGTGGCCGTGAGTGATGATCGCGCGGTCCACCGGGCGCTGCGGGTCGATGAAGAATCCGCCTGGTTCGCAGAACAGGCCGGCGGGCAGGACTTTCAGCCAGGTTTCAGGGTGCGGCATTACGCAGTATGTTGGCGCAAGGATCGGGTTTGACCAGCCCGTGGGGCCGAGCAAGCTGCTCCGTGGAGCCGGCTCGGTCCACAGCCGGTCACCGGGATTTGTATCTGGTTATTGCGGGAATAGATGCCGCACGCCTAAACTGATCCCGACCTGGGCCTTTGGCCCGAGGGGGGTCCATGGCGACGTTCGGAGAGTGGCTGGCCGAAATCGGGCTGCGCAGCTACGACGCAGTCTTCGCCTCCAGCAAGATCGACTTCGACGTGATTCGCTCCTTGAGCGACACGGACCTCCGCGAGCTCGGCCTTGCGCTCGGTGACCGCAAGCGTCTGCTACAGGCGGTCGCGCGGCTGGACGGGGGACCCATCGGAGACATGGCCACCGCTGCAACCGTTTCGGAGCCGGTGTCGCCCGGCGGCGAACGTCGCCAGCTCACGGTGATGTTCTGCGACCTAGTGGGTTCGACGGCGTTGGGCGAAAAGCTCGACCCGGAAGAATTGGGGAGACTACTGCACTCGTATCGAATCCATTGCGGCGACGTCATCGCGCGCTACGACGGGTTCGTCGCCCGTTATGTGGGCGATGGCATTCTGATCTATTTCGGCTGGCCGACGGCGCACGAAGACGATGCCGAGCGCGCGGTGCGGACGGCGTTGGAGATCGTTCTTACGGTCAAACAGGCATCGATCACCGAGGATCTCTCGGTCCGTATCGGCATCGCCACCGGCCCGGTCGTGGTCGGGGAAACGGCCGGCACTGGGGACCAGTCCAAGCTGGCAGTGGGCAGCACTCCCAATCTCGCCGCGCGTCTGCAGGGGCTGGCGATCGCTGATCAAATCGTCATCGCTGCCCCTACACGTCGACTGCTGGGCAATGCGTTTGAATTGAGTGATCTTGGCGAACATGACCTGAAAGGTATTGCCGAACCGGTCCACGCCTGGCAGGTGGAGCGTGCTCTGGCGGCGGAGAGTCGTTTCGATGCCAGCCGTGGCGGTCAGGCGCTGACGCCGCTGGTGGGCCGCGAGGAGGAGCTAGATCTGCTGCTGCGCCGGTGGTCGCAGGCGAAGGATGGGGAGGGTCAGGTGGTGCTGCTGTCGGGTGAACCCGGCATCGGCAAAAGCCGTATCTTGACCTCGTTGCGGCTCGAACGGCTCAGGCGCTGCGCTTCCAGTGCTCGCCCTACTACGTGAACAGCGCCTTCTGGCCGATCATCGACAATTTCGAGCGGACGTTGAAGTTCAGCCGCGAAGAAACGACAGACGCGAAACTTGACAAGCTGGAAGCGCTGATCGTCACACACTATGCCCGCCCGCTGGCCGACGTTCGCTTCGTCGCGTCGATCCTGTCCATCCCCTGCGACGAGCGTTACGGGGCCCTGTCGATGACGCCGCAGAAGCACAAGGACGAAACGCTGCGCACCTTGGTCGATCTCGTTGAAGCGGCGGCACGCAAACAAGCCAGCGTGATGCTGTTCGAGGATGCGCACTGGACCGATCCCACCACGCTGGGGGTTTTGGATCTTCTAATCGATCGGGTGAAAACCGTCCCGCTGCTGGTTGTTTTGACGCATCGGCCAGAGTTTCAGCCCCGCTGGTCAGAGCAGGGCCATGTCGGCGCACTGAACTTGTCGAAGCTGACCAAGGCGCAAAGTGCGGCGATGGTCTCGACGGTGACCGGCGGCAAGACGCTACCAGGGACGTTGCTGGAGCAGATACTGACCAGAACCGACGGTGTGCCGTTGTTTGTCGAAGAGCTGACCAAGTCTATTCTCGAATCGGGCGAGCTGAATGACGCTGGCGATCACTACGACTACGCTGGCGCGGCTCGCGTTGTGACAATTCCGGCTACGCTACGGGACTCATTGATGGCACGGCTGGATCGCTTCATGCCGGTGAAGGAGATCGCCCAGATCGGCGCGGCGATTGGACGCGAGTTCAGCTACGAGCTGATCGCGGCGGTCGCGCCGATGCCGCAGGCGAAACTCGATGATTTACTCATGCAACTGAGCCAGTCTGGACTGGCGTTTCGTCGCGGCACGCCGCCGAACGCAGCCTATACCTTCAAGCACGCGTTGGTTCAGGACGCGGCTTATGATTCGTTGCTGAAGAGCCGCAGGCAGGAGTTGCACACCAAAATCGCACGGGTGATCGAGGCGCGCTTTCCGAACGTGAAGGTGACCGAACCCGAGGTGCTGGCGCATCACCTCACTGCCGCGAGCCTTCCCGAAGCTGCCATTCCGCTGTGGCAGGCCGCGGGCGAACTGGCGTCGAGGCGCATGGCTCTGACCGAGGCCATCGCCCATCTCAACAGGGGGCTCCAACTGGTCTCCACCCTGCCCCGCACAAAGGAACGAGATACCAGCGAACTGGGGCTGCGCGTTCGCCTTGGCCCAGCATGGCTGGCGCTTAAGGGCTGGGCCACCCCGGAAGCGTGGGCCAGTCTGCACCCGGCCCTAGCCTTAGCGAAGTCACTCGAGCGACACGACGCGCTGGCGCCCATCCTTTGGGGGCTGTACAATCAAGTCCTGACGCAAGGGCGCGTAGCGGAGTCTCTGCCCTGGGTGGAGGAGATGCTGGACATCGCCGAGGCGCAAGGCGACGCTGACCTGCTTATCATGGGACATATGTGTGCCTGCGGTGGTTACAGTTGGGCGGGCGAGTTCACAAAGGTTCTCGAGCACACCTACAACGTGCTGGACCTCTATGACGCCGAGAAGCATTACTATCTTGCAGACATCATCTACGCGGATCCCAAAACTCAGGCCGGGGCCTACGGCTCGATTAGCGCCTGGCTGCTGGGCTACCCGGACCGGGCAGTACGGCTCGGCGATGAAAAGGACGCACACGCCCGTCGGCGCGGTCATCCTATGGATCTCGGATTTGCGCTGGTTATAGGTGCGCATTCGTTCGATCGCCGCCTCACGCACGAGGATTTGCGCAAGCGAGCCGAAGAATGCGAGCGGCTAGGACGGGAGAACAGCCTGCCCGTGCTGTGGGCGCTGTTTGCACCCAATTTATATGGGCAGGCACTGATCCGGGAAGGCAAGATCGCTGAGGGGATGGCCCCGCTCAAGGCCGGCATCGCGGCTTGGGAAGCGAGCGGCGGCAAGATGGGCTGCCCGACCCAGAACGCGCGGCTGGCCGAAGCCATGGCGTTGACTGGCGACCTCGACAATGCGCTGCAACTGATCGATGAGGTGATCGCCCAAGTCGAACGCCCCGGCTGGGAGGAACGCCTTTACTATGCCGAGATTCTTCGCCTTAAGGGCTGGATGCTCTCGCTCCAGGGTGACGTTGAAGGTGCCGAGCGGAACTTTCTACTTTCGCTTGAGTGGGCGCGCGCCCAGCAGGCGAGGATGTGGGAGCTGCGCACGTCGACCAGCCTGGCACGGCTGTGGCACAGCCAGGGCAAGCGCCAGGACGCGTATGAGTTGCTCGCCCCAGTCTACGACTGGTTCACCGAAGGCTTCGACACCAAGGACCTGCTCGGGGCGAAGGCTCTCCTGGACGAACTCGCCACGAACTAACCTCAAGGTCCGACTTTCGGGGGCCGCGTGCTGACTGACTGAACAATAGCAGCGACGACTTGTAGACAAAACGGGAGAGAAACAATGAAGCTGTGTCCATTCATTCTGGTACTGGCGGCAATCGGTGCCAGTACCGCAATTCAGGCAGCCCGGGGAGACCCGCCGCAAAACGCATCGGGCATCACCAACACCGAGATCAAGGTCGGCCAGACAATGCCATACAGCGGGCCGCTCTCAGGCTATGGCACGATTGGCAAAGCTGAACTCGCCTACTTTCGAATGATCAACGACAACGGCGGCATCAACGGACGTAAAATCAACCTGATCAGCCGCGACGATGGCTACAGCCCGCCCAAGACAGTCGAGCAGATCCGCAAGCTGGTCGAGGAGGACAACGTCGCCTTCATCTTCCAAAGTCTGGGAGACGTCACCAATGCCGCGGTCCAGCGCTATCTGAACGATCGCGGCGTGCCGCAACTTTTCCTTGCCGACGGCAGCAGCAAGTGGGACGACCCGAAGCATTTTCCCTGGACCATGGCGTGGCAGCCATCCTATCGGACGGAAGGGCACATCGACGCCGCGTATATCTTGCAAACCAAGCCTGATGCAAAAATAGCGGTGCTGGTTCAGGACTCCCTCGGTGGCAAGGACTACGTGGCCGGGCTTGAGGAAGGCCTCGGCAATCAAGCGAAAACGATGATCGTCAAGGAGTTGACTTACCAGGCAACCAACTCGACGATCAATTCGCAAATCGGCCTGCTGCAAGCATCTGGCGCCGACACTTTCTTCGATATCTCAGTACCGAAATTCGCCGCTCAGGCGATACGCAAGCTATGGGACATCAATTGGAAACCGTTGCATGTGCTGGCATTGGTTTCCTCGTCGGTCGGCGGCACACTGAAGCCAGCAGGCCTCGACAAGTCGGTCGGTATCTTGTCGGTATCCTTCCTCAAGGATCCGAACGATCCGCAATGGGATAACGATGCTGGTATGAAAGAATGGCGAGCCTGGATGGACAAATATTATCCCGACGGCGACAGAAGCGACGGCGCCAATATCTACGGCTACCTGATCGCGCAGACGTTGATGCAGGTCCTGAAGCAGTGCGGCAATGATCTGTCGCGTGAAAACATCATGCACGAAGCCGCCAATCTGCGCGACCTGGAACTGCCGCTGCTCCTGCCCGGTATTCGGATCAACACCAGCCCCACCGACTACCGTCCGGTCAAAATGATGCAGCCGATGCGCTTCAACGGACACAACTGGGAACTGTTCGGCAGTCCGCTCGCGGGCTGAAAACCAGCGGACACAGTCAGGCCGCCACGTGCGACCCTCGGCCATTGTCTCGACCACCTGCCGCATGCTTATCTCTCGCCATGGCAGGAACAATACCGGAACCGTTCGCCGGCTGGTTTGCGGCCCAGGGCTGGGCACCTCGGCCGCACCAGCTAGCAATGCTGCACGCCGCCCAAACCGGCGAAAGCGTGCTGCTGATCGCACCCACCGGCGGCGGCAAAACGCTCGCGGGCTTCCTGCCCAGCCTGATCGATCTCGCCGCCAACCCCCGCCTCGGCCTGCACACCCTCTATGTCAGCCCGCTCAAGGCGCTGGCCACCGACATCGCCCGCAACCTCACCCGCCCGGTGCAGGACATGCACCTGCCCGTCTCCGTCGA
The DNA here is from genome assembly GCA_963758415.1 of uncultured Alphaproteobacteria bacterium. Taxonomy (GTDB): domain Bacteria; phylum Pseudomonadota; class Alphaproteobacteria; order Acetobacterales; family Acetobacteraceae; genus Rhodopila. Next base: position 130,348 of record CAVWVL010000009.1, read on the forward strand.
GGCCCGCACCGGCGACACCCCCGCCAACCGGCGAGCGCGACAGCGTGCCGAACCGCCGCATCTGCTGCTGACCACGCCGGAAAGCCTCGCGGTGCTGATCTCGCTGCCGGACGCCGCCACCTTCTTCGGGACTCTCGCATGCATCGTGATGGACGAGGTGCACGCCCTCGCGGGCACCAAACGCGGCGACCAACTGGCGCTCGGCGTCGCCCGTCTGGCCGTGCTCGCGCCCACCGCTCGCCGAGTCGGACTCTCCGCCACGGTGGCTCACCCCGATGCGATCCAGGCCTACACCGGGGCCACGCGCGTGATCGAGGTCGCCGACGGCGCGCCACCCGAACTGTCGATGACGCTGCCCGAGGGGCGGCTGTCCTGGTCCGGCCACATGGGCCTGGAAGCCGCGCCACAGGTGATGCGGCAGATCCGAGCCGCCGGCATGACCATCGTGTTCGTCAACACCCGGGCACAGGCCGAGCTGATGTTCCAGGCACTGTGGAGGCTGAACGACACGACCTTGCCGATCGCGCTGCATCACGGCTCGCTGGAGGTCGCGCAGCGCCGCAAGGTGGAAGCCGCGATGGCCGCCGGCAGCCTGCGAGCGGTCGTCGCGACCTCGTCGCTGGACCTGGGGATCGACTGGGGCGGCGTCGACCAGGTGATCCAGATCGGCGCTCCAAAGGGCGTGTCACGGCTGCTGCAACGCGTCGGCCGGGCCAACCACCGCATGGACGAGGCGTCTCGCGCCATCCTGGTGCCCGCCAACCGCTTCGAAGTCCTGGAATGTGAAGCCGCGATGCTCGGCGTCACAGCGCGCGAGCTGGACGGCGATCCGCCCCGGCCCGGCGGCATGGACGTGCTGGCCCAGCATCTGCTCGGCCTGGCATGCAGCGCTCCGTTCCACCCGGACGAGGTGTTTCGCGAAGTCACCACCGCCGCCCCTTACGCCCGCCTGACCCGCGCCGACTTCGACGACGTCCTGGGCTTCGTCGAACACGGCGGCTACGCATTGTCCGCCTATGAGCAATGGAAAAAGCTGTTCCGCGACAGTGAGGGACGCATGCACGTCCGCAACGCCCGCACCGCCGTCGCCCACCGCATGAATATCGGCACCATCGTCGAGGCGCCCCTGATAAAGGTCCGGCTCACAGGCAAGCGCCGCTCCGGCCCGGTGCTCGGCGAGGTCGAGGAATATTTCGTCAACATGCTGCGCCCCGGCGACACCTTCATGTTCGCCGGCCGGCTGCTGCGCTTCCTGCGCATCCACGAGACCGCCGCCGAATGCACGGAAGGCGGCGGCGGCGGCGAGCCCATGGTGCCGGCCTATGAAGGCGGCCGCCTGCCCCTGACCACCAACCTGGCGGACCGGGTGCGCGGTCTGCTTCAGTCGCCCTCGACCTGGGACCTGTTCCCCGAGCAGGTGCGCGACTGGCTGCGGCTGCAGCGCGGCATCTCTCGCCTGCCTGGCCGCAACGACCTGCTAGTGGAAACATTCCCGCGCGGCGACCGCTGGTATCTGGTCGCTTACTGTTTCGAGGGACGCAACGCCCACCAGACCCTGGGGATGCTGCTGACCAAGCGAATGGAGCGCGCCGGCTACGCCCCACTGGGCTTCGTCGCCACCGACTACGTGCTGGGGATTTGGTCAGCCAACCAGCCGCGCGACGTGGCCTCTCTGTTCGATCAGGATATGCTGGGCGACGACCTGGAGGCATGGATGGCGGAAAGCTCCATGCTGAAACGGACTTTTCGGAATGTCGCGGTGATCGCTGGGCTGATCCAGCGCAACCACCCGGGCGCGGAAAAGTCGCGGCGGCAGGTGACGGTGAACAGTGACCTGATCTATGACGTGCTGCGCCGCCACCAGCCGGACCACATTCTGCTGCGGGCAACGCGAGCCGACGCCGCCTCCGGCCTGATCGACGTGGGCCGCATCGCCGGCATGCTGGCGCGGGTGAAAGGACGCATCGTGCATATGGTGCTGTCGCGGGTCTCGCCGCTCGCGGTGCCGGTGCTGCTGGAGATCGGACGGGAGAGCGTGCGCACGGACAGCGACGAGGATGCCCTGCTGGCCGAAGCCGAAGCGATCATCGCCGAAGCCACCGGGACCGCCGAACCGCCACCCGTCCCGGCGATCCACCGGGCGAACGCCGCCCGCCGCCCGGCCGGCACCAAGGTTACCCTCAGTCGCGCCCGGCCGCTGCGCAAGTCCCAGCAGCACGACCTGTTTTCGTGACCGCGGCGCCAGTGCACATCGCCGGCGAGCGGCTGATGCTCGATCCGATGGGCGCGCTGTTCTGGCCGGCGGCGCGGCTGCTCGCGGTGTCCGACCTTCACCTCGAGAAAGGCACCTCGTTCGCTCGGCGCGGGATGCTGCTGCCGCCCTGGGATACTCACGCCACACTGGACCGGATGACCTTGCTGCTGCGCCGCTGGTCGCCGGCAACGGTGGTGGCGCTGGGAGATTCGTTTCATGACACAAACGGATCGGCCCGGCTTCCGGCCACCGAGCTGCAACGGCTGAACGCAATGACCGAGGCGCATCGTTTCATCTGGGTCCAAGGCAACCACGATCCGAAGCCGCCCTCGGGCGTCGGCGGCGCGTGGGTGGAAAGCTACGCCACCGGACCGATGCTGTTTCGCCACCAGGCCGTTGCGTGGGCGGAACCAGGCGAGATCGTCGGTCACCACCACCCGAAGGCGCAGATCCAGGCTCGCGCCGGCACCGTGAGCCGCCCCTGCTTCGTGGCGGACGCGCGGCGGCTGATGCTGCCGGCGTTCGGCGCCTATACTGGTGGACTCGATATCCGCGATCCCGCGATCACTCGACTGTTCCCCCGCGGCGGTCGGGTGTTTCTGCTCGGCAAGGACCGGCTGTTCAGCTTCGAGTTTGGCCTGCCCAACGGGCGCCTGAAGTAGGAGGATGGATACGTGAGTTCAATCCCGAAGAACCTGGAAGAGGAGCTAGGCGGCTTTCGGGAGGACACTCGTCGATGCATGGTCGTACAGGACGCGATACGAGCCGGGATGGCCTCTTACTCTCGAGAGTTTGAAATTCCCCAGTCTGTGGACGAAGTGAACGAGTATAGAGTCAAATCGTTCGCTATGACAATGCGGATAGCTGATCTCGTTACACACTTCCCAGGTTTTCCGGAAGATACAACGCGCTATTTTGGTCTGTGCTCACTTTCATTGTTTCGGCATGGCCTCGCACCTAGGCTGCTTCGAGTTGCGGCGGAGCAGGATCCCACTACGGCCGTCAACTGGCTGCACAAGCTAATATCCACACAGAGCGCCGATATCAGATATGTCGCGGAAATATACGGGCTAGAGACACCACGTAGGTACACGCTCAGCAACGGATTCAGTTTAATGCCACTTGCGGAATTACCGTCGTCAGACATGTCCGATGACATTCGTCTTCAATACGAGGCTATGCACTTTATGCCGGTGGCCAGTGCGCCACCAAAATCGATTGGGGTCATTCGTGAATTTGCATCGATCCCGGCATCCGGTCACCCAGACCACCAAACTGACGTTCTGCATAGAGGCCAGCTTACGCGAACGATCGATGCATTTGCCCTTGTCGACGGGGCGGCGCCTGTAGTCGGCGGATATTGGGTCGAATTTGTGGACGCAGACCTGGCCAGGGCTCGCAAGGGTCGCGGTTGTGGGGTCTTCCGCCCTACGAGGGTTCGTTGGATCTTCTCCAGCCGGTCAAGATTGATGCTGACGCTGTATCTTGGGTTGAAAGGTACCTGCAACTGGCACCGGATCTAAAAAAAACCTGCGAAATCGCTATAGAGCAACTCAACCTTGCTCGTCGGCGTGTTTCGCCCTTCAGCAAAGCGATCGATGGAAGTGTTCTATTGGAGGCCCTTCTCACCGTGCGTAACGCCGGAAGGATCCAACATACCCTCCAGCGTCACTCTGGCCTACTGCTCTCGAACGAATTGAACGATAGGCTACGGATTTATAGTGAGATCGTTCGTCAAGTGCGACAATTTTACGGTCTGAGGTCCGACGCGGTTCATGGTGGACGGGACGAAAGGCCAGGCGATGCCGCATGCGCAGAGGAAGGACTTGAGATTTGCGCAAGAGTATTAAAAGAGATCGTTCGATTGAATAAGAAGTATTCTGACAAGGACTGGAATAATTTGAAGCTTCCACGTGACTCCCGATAGGCGCAGAGACAGGCGCTATCGAAACGATCCACGTTGTTTGCTAGCGCAATTTCTGACGCCGGGCCGATCTCGGGCGGACTGCCCTTACAGAAGTCATGACTTTGATTTCCTCGAACGCCGCCGCATCAGCCCCGCCACCAACAGGACCGCCGGTATCGCCGCGGCCACCAGGAACGTCTGCTGGAATGCGCTGACGAATCCCTCGGCCGGCGGCAATCCACTCGCCGCACGCAGCGCCTGGAAGATCAGCATCAGCGTCGTCGCCCCGGTCACCGTGCCGACAGTGCGCGTCGCCATGCCCAGGGCGCCCGCCACGCCCCGGTGGCTCAGCGGAATCGCCGCCGTGACGATGTCGAAATAGGCCACCTGAAACAGCCCCATGCCAAAACCCTGCACGAACATCGACGCCGTCAGCCAAACCGTGTCCGGAGCACCGCCCGCCAGCGAAACCCCTGCCAGCCCAGCCGCGCAGCCGAGCATCCCCAGCAGCGCGACCGCCCGCGGTGACCAAACGGTGGCCAGCCGCCCAGCTAGCGGAGCCGCCAGAATCGTGCCGAACGGAGACGCCGCCAGCACGAGGCCAGCCACCGGAACCGACAGGCCGGACACCTGGCTCAGGTAGAATGGGACCAGCAACATGATGGCAAATGCCGCCAGATTGACCAGCGCGAACGCCAGGTTCACGGCGGCGAAACCGGCATCATGAAAATACGAGACATCGATGATCGGCCGAGCGCAGCGCCGTTCCTGGCGGTGGAACAAGCCGCCGCCCACCACTGCCGTGATCGCGAACAGCCCCAGCCACACCGCGCCGCCCGGCAGATGTCCCAACTGGTTCAGCGCCAGCAACATGCATCCCAGGGTCAGCGCCAGCAGCGCGCCCCCCGCCGCATCGAATGCCTCCCGCCGTTCCGCCCCGGCATCCCCGGGCAGCGTCCACGCCAGCAGAAATGCCGCCAGAGCGATGGGCGCGCGGACACTAAACACCGCCGACCAGCCAAACCACTGCACCAGTATGCCGAACACCGCCGGGCCAAGTGCCCCTCCAATGGCGAACATCATCATATACTGGCCCAGCACCCGGGCGCGCTGTGCCTCCGGGAACAGGCTGGTGGCCAGCGCCGGCCCGCAACTCAGAATGAGCCCCGCGCCGACACCCTGTGCCACCCGCCCGGCCAGCAGCAGCCCGTATGACGGGGCCAGCGCACAGGCTAGGAAGGCCAGCGTGCTCCAGCCGGTGCCGAGCAGGAACACGCGGCGATATCCCAACATGTCGCCGAGGCGCCCGAACGTCAGCATCAGGCAGGTCTGGGTCAGGACGTAGCTGACCACGATCCACTGGATCATCGGAATCTGCAGTCCGAACCGATGAACAATGGCCGGGAAGCCGATATTCACCGCCGAATCCAGCGGCACCACCGACGTGCCGAGCCCGACGATCAGCAGCGGCCAGAGCGACGGATGGCCGGCGGCCGCGGCAGTGGTTCTCAGGCGAGATGCCGCTTGAAGAACGCCGATGTTGGATCATGCGATGCCGCCGACCCACGTGTCGCGTTGTCGATATACAGCAGCTCCAGCGAGCCGCCGGCCCCGCGGTAATTGTGCGCGAACCGCTCCGGCTCGTTGCCGTCGAAGCTGCCGACCGGATCACGGTAGTCATGGACCGGGTCCGGCCTGCCCTGGATCCACAGTGCCGGGGGCAGTGAGACCTTCTCACCGCGCTCCAGGATCAGCATCGGGTTACCCTCCTCCATCGCGGCCTCGGTCTTCCAGTAAAGATCGTGCCGCGACGGAATATCGCCCACCCAGGCCGGCGGCTGCCCGGAGTCCCGCAGGCGGACGGCGTTGCGGTACCGGGATAGCGGGTTGATCACCGGCCACTGCATCACCACCGCCTGCACCGAGGCGTCCAGCGCAGCGCCCGCCGCTGCTCCATCCGGCGATGGAATCGCGGTGTAGCGCGGATCGGCCGGGCGCATCGCCGCCAGCATCGCCAGGTGGCCGCCGCTGCTCTGGCCCGACAGCCCGACCTTGTCGGAGCGAAAACCCAGCCGCCCAGCGTGCGCCTTCAGCCAGCGGATCGCGTAGTTGATGTCGACCAGGGAAGCAGGATAGCCCGACCCGGCGTGCCGGAAATTCAATGCCGCGACGGCGAAGCCATCCCCCACCAGAGTCAGATCGCGCGGCTCGCAGTCTTTTAGATCGCCATTGCACCAGGCGCCGCCATGCAGGTCCACGACCAGCGGGAATGGGCCGGCACCCACCGGCATGAACAGCCGAAGCGGTTCCGCCTGGCCCGCATGTTCGATGTAGTTGAAGTCCGCGATCGTATAGTCGAATGGCTGACTGGTCATCCGGACGCTCCTGGTTACTTTCCTCCGAGTGTAAAGCGCAAGACATAGTTCCGGCAACTGTCGCGCCAGTTCGCGGACCCACGACCCGGGACCTCGCGAGTGATCCGGACAACGCCGCCTCCGGTGCTCCCCACGCGCCGCCCAAAGAGTTGTCTCGCGGGGTCAACAGTCGGATGTTGCACCGGATGACCGCCGTCGGCCCTGACCCTACCCACCGTCCGCTCTCTCGCGTGCGACTCGGCACCGTTCTGGGGATCAATCAGACCTTGTCGTGGGGGATGACGTTCTATCTGCCCGCCATTATAGCGGAACCCGTAGCCGCGGCTCTGGACCAGCCCCCGGTGCGCGTCCTGGGGGCGTTTTCCTGGTCACTTCTGGTCGCTGGCTTCTGCGCCCCTCGGGTTGGCCGCTGGATTGACCAGCACGGGGGACGCGGCGCCCTGCTGGCGAGCATCCTGGTTATCGCCTTCGGCCAGGCATTGCTCGCGGTCTCGACCAATCTGGCGCTCTGGTACCTGGCCTGGACAGTGATCGGTGTCGGCATGGCGATGGGGCTCTATGATGCCGCTTTCGCCACCATCGGAGGCCTGCTCGGCCAGGAGGCAGGACCCACTATCACCGGCGTCACCCTGGTGGCCGGCTTCGCCAGTTCCATCTTCTGGACACTCGGCGCGGCACTACTCGGGGCATTCGGCTGGCGAGGGCTGCTGCTCGCCTATGTCAGCCTCATGCTGCTGGTGAACCTGCCAATGATCTGGCTGCTGGTGCCGCCCTCCCCGCCCCGCCCGCATGAGCGCCCGGCAACCGCCCTTCCGCGCTCCCCCGCCATCCGGCGAGCGCTGCTGCTTCTGGGGGCCTTCTTCGCGCTGCGCTGGTTCATCACCTCGGCGATTTCCGTGCATGTGCTGCCGCTCCTGCAGGGCGTCGGCCTCACCGGTCGCGAGGCAGTTGCCATTGCCGCGCTGATTGGCCCGGGCCAGGTCGCAGGCCGCATCCTGGAGTGGACCATCGGTCCCCGCATCGACATCCTGACCAAGGCCCGCCTCGGAGCACTGCTCTTCCCCCTCGGCGTCGCCGTCCTGGCGCTGGGCGCCACTGCCGGAACCGTTCTTGCCGCCACCAGCTTCGTGCTTCTGTACGGCATGAGCAACGGCATCATGACGATCAACCGTGGGACTCTTCCGCTGGCATTGTTCGGACCCGACGGCTATGCCCGGATGCTGGGCTGGCTCGCGGTTCCGGTGCTGCTGGCTCAGGCCACCGCGCCGACCCTGGCGGCGCCTCTCGTCGGCACGCTGCCGGCCTGGGATATCTTCCTGATCTGCGGCGCCGCTGCCTCGATCGCATTGCTGTTTCTGCTACCGCTGCGTCTGCCCGCTTGACGCCGCGGCGCCAGTTCGGACTCTCCCGCTCCGGTTGACAGAATTGTAATGTCTAACCCAAGGTCGCGGCGCTTCGGGAGGCAGTCGTGCAGATCAAGGCGTGGCTTGAGGGGCTGGCGCTCGAAGAATACGAGCAGGCGTTCCGTGAGCACGAGATCACCATGGATGTGCTCGCCGACCTTTCGGATGACGATCTCAAATCGATCGGCATAGCCCGGCTCGGCGCGCGCAAGCGGCTGCTTAAGGCGATCGCCTCGCTGCATGCCACCGGCCAGACGATTACCCCAATACCAATCGCCCCGACGCCACCCGCCCGCACCGGCACATCGGAGGCAACGGCCGTGCCTGTGTCCACCGAGAGGCGCCATTTGACGGTGATGTTCGTGGATATGGTTGGATCGACGGGGTTGTCGAACGAGCTCGATCCCGAAGACCTGGGAACCGTGATCCGCGGCTTCCACTCCACTGTCGGCGCGCAGGTCACCGCGTTCGGCGGCTTCATCGCGCGTTCGTTCGGGGACGGAGTCCTTGCCTATTTCGGTTATCCGCGGGCGCACGAAGACGACCCGGAACGCGCCGCCCGGAGTGCGTTGGCCTTGATCGAGACACTCCGTGCCAGGACGGCGCCAGACGTCCAAAGGCTTGAAGCACGCATCGGCATCGCGTCGGGCTGGGTCGTCCTCGGCGATCTGGCCGGAACCGCACAGCACGAGGTCGTCGGAGCCACGCCCAATCTTGCGGCACGGCTCCTGAGTATCGCGGCTCCGGGTTCCGTTGTAGTCTCGCAACAGACAGCGCAACTGCTGGGCAACGCTTTCGAGCTGGTCGATCTCGGCAGTCAGCCCCTGAAAGGGTTCCCGACCGACCAGCGCGCCTATCTCGTGTCTTCGACCCGCGCATCGGCGCGCTTCGATGCAAGGGCGGAACTAGGCTTGACCGCCCTGGTCGGTCGCGATGCCGATCTCGGGGCTCTCCTGAAACGCTGGCGCAAGGTTCAGGTCGGCGATGGCCAGGTCATGCTGCTCACGGGCGAGCCCGGGATCGGCAAATCGAGACTGGTCCACAGCTTTCAGAACTCGCTCCTGACCACGCCGCACAAGGTCTTGCGCTGGCAGTGCTCGGCCTTCCATGTCACCTCGGCGCTCCATCCCGTCATCGGCGAACTGGAGGCAGCGGCCGGATTTGCCCGCGATGAAGATGGTGACGCGCGGTTTGCCAGGTTGCGGCGACTGCACCCCGAGGAACACGTGGGCGACGCTGAAACATTCATCCGGTTGCTCGCCGAACTTCTGTCGGTTCCGGGCGTCGTTGTCCCGGACCTGCCGCCGGAAGAGAAGAAGGTGCGGCTGTTCGGCGGACTGGCCGACTGGCTTCGCTCGCTCGCCGCGGCGCAGCCGACAGTCCTGATCGTTGAAGATGCGCACTGGATCGATCCAACCACCGCGGAGTTGCTCGATCGAATGGTCGAGTTCCTCGTCTCGCTTCCGGCTATGGTGCTGGTGACCGCCCGCCCTGAGTTTCAGCCGCCCGTCGCGTGGACGCAACTTGATCGCTTCAGTCACCACTGCCTCGACCGGCTGACCCGCGATGAGACCGTGGAGCTGGTGCAACACGTTGCCGGTGGCAAACTTCCGCATGAACTGATCGAGCAGATCATTACCAAGACCGACGGCGTGCCCTTGTTCGTTGAGGAGTTGACGAAGGCCGTCCTGGAATCAGGCGTGGTCGGAAAAACCGACGAGCAGTTTGTTTTGGCCGGCCCTCTGCCGTCGCTCGCCGTGCCGGCCACATTGCAGGACAGCCTGACGGAGCGGCTCGATCGGCTGCCGTCGGCCAAGTCGGTGGCTCAGATCGGCGCAGCTTTGGGCAGAGAGTTCAGTTACGCGCTGCTGGCAGCGTTCGCTGACACCAACGAAAACGAACTCGCCGAGGCACTCAGCAAACTTCAAGCGGCCGGATTGCTCTTCCAGCGCGGAGACGGGGTCGAGAGTGTCTATACGTTCAAACATGCGCTGATCCGGGACGCGGCCTATGATAGCCTTCTCAAGAGCCAGCGCGCGGTGCTCCATGCGCGGATCGCAACGACGATCGAGGCCCGCTTCCCCGAAATGGCCGATACGCAACCGGAACTTGTCGCCGGCCACTTGACCGGGGCAGGCCTGGTGGATCACGCCGTGCGCTGGTGGCGGAAGGCAGGCCAGCGTGCCTTGTCTCGGCTGTCATTCCAGGAGGCGCTGGCGCATTTCGACCACGCATTGGCGCTCGCTCCCCGGCTCGACAGCGACCCCAGCCACGATCGGATCGCCGCGGATCTCTGGCTCGAATGTGCAGCGGCTCTGCGGCAGATCCACTGGGGCGGCCACCGCATGGAACAGGCGGCTCGGCATGCGCTCGCGATCGGGATGACACTCAATGACCCGACAATTGTCGGACATGCGCTCACTGCTTTGGCCGAAGTCGCGGCGGTGCGGCCGGACTTCACCCTGTTTCGCGAGGTCAACCGGGATTTTCTCAGACTGGAACTGTGCATCTCCGATGATCTTCACACCCGTTTCATGGTTGCAAAAGGCCGCGACTCGCACCCGCTTTCCAACGCCGCCGGTACGTCGGCGCTGCGACGCCTCGCCACGGTCGACGGTATCGCAACGGATGACGATGCCACTTTGCTTCAATTGGCTGAGGACGCGCTGAGGCGGAGCACACTGCGCGGCACCTTCCAGTCCGCCCGGGCCAGCACCATCTGGCAGTTCATCGGCCTGGAGTTGTTCTGGCGAGGGCGCTTTGCCGGTATCGATCGGATTCTGGAACGAGCCATCAAGAGCGCGAAACCCGACGATCCGACCTACGTCGGATGGCATCAGCATCTCCTGGCCAAGACCTGGCTCGCATTCAGCTACGCTCAGTTGGGTTTTCTAGGTAAGGGCCGCGAGCTGGCAAGGAAATGCATTGAGGAGTCCGACGAGGTCGCCGAGGTGTCACATCTCGTCCTGGCCCTCAATGCCCACAATGTCTTTTGTTTCTATTGCGACGATGCCGACGCGGTGGAGGCCTGTGCCACCCGGCTCGAAGAGGTAAGTTTCCGCTACGGCATCGCCTGGTATCAGCCCGCGGCGCTGCTGGCGCGCGCATGGGCGACTTCGCGGGTGCACGCCAGTCCGTCAGCCCGCACGGCATGGATGCGCGGCCGGGACATGTTATCCAGCGGCCTGTTCGAGCAGATCAATGTTGGCGTCCCGCACTTGCTCGCGCTGTCCGCTCATGCCGCAAACGCAATGGGATTGCCGGCGCAGGCGCTGACCGACGTCGACCGAGCCCTGAGTATGACCGCCCGAACCGGCGAGGCACACAGCGAGTCCGAGCTGTATCGTGTCAAGGGCGAAATCGTGCTCGGCATCGGCGACGCTGCTGGCGCCGAACAGCATTTCCGCAAAGCGCTGGAGGTCGGGCAACGCCAGTCCGCCCGGGGATTGCAGCTACGGGCGGCGATCTCTCTCGGCCGCCTGCTGCGCGATGAGCATCGAACCCGTGAGGCTCGCAACATTCTTGCCCCCATCCACGCATCGTTCACCGAGGGCTTTGACGCACCGATCATGATGCAGGCAAAGGCGCTGCTCAACGAACTCCACTGTCAGGAGTGATCGTCGCAATCCGCTGATCGGCGATCGGTATCGTGCCGATGCGCGTTACTAGTCCTTGTAAATGACGATCGCGGGATAGGCTCCATACTTGCCACAGAATCCCGGCAGCAACACCTGAAGCGCGTAGAAACCACGCAGCACCACTCGGCCAAGCCAGCCATCGCCGATATAGCTCCGCATGAAATCGTTATCCACGATTCGAAACGTGTCGATCCGATATCGGAATGGCCAGTTCTGCGAGAGGAACCACTCAAGCGTATGAGCGGCGAAGAAGAGATTGACTTCGGGTGCCGTTGCGGCGGGTCGGCTGTTCCCCATAAGCAACTTGGCCAGACGACGCAGGCCGCCGGCAATCGGAGCGCGCTTCCAGGCGTAGACCGCAACCGCGACCCCACCCGGCTTTAGAATGCGCCACAGCTCCCGGAACACCGCGGCCTGGCTCTCCAGAGGGATGTGATAGATCACGTGATTGCAGGTAACCGCGTCGACCGATCCAGTCCGGATCGGGATGTTCGTAAGGTCACCCTGGAGACAGACAGCCTTTTTACCGAGCTTAAGCTTGGCTTGGCGCAGGGCTGGAAACGAGAAGTCGAGGCAGACCCGGCTTTCGAATGCCTCCGAATATTGCAGGTAAGCCTCGTGCGCGATCGGCCCGCTGCCCGCGTCAACCAGATGGCGGCCACCCTGACGGAAGTACTTGTTCAACCGCGCGATGCATCTATGGGTATACTCAAGGGGAACTTCCCGCGTGTCCACGAAGACCCGGGTGTCGTCGAACAAGCCGTTCTCGTCCGCCTCCCACCCCTTGGCACCGTAGTAGTCGCGGACGTCACGGGCGGCGTCGGGCTCGGTCGTGGCCAGATCCGGCACAAAACACGCCACACCTTGCCGGACTGGGTAGACGTGGCGCCCGTCCGCTGACACCAGGTTTGTGTCGCCCTCAAGGTGCAGGGGGGTTTTGCTGCTCGGACACTGGAGCAGTTCGAGATCGTCCTCGGTGGCCATGGGTCGTGCTTCGCCTCACCAGATCGCGTCCTACGCCTCATCATTGCGATGTGCGCTAGCGCCAATACGCGTGATTTTATCTGATACGATATCGTCCGTGCGACAGCAAGTACGGATGCCCGAGCTAGCGTTTCATCGCCAACGAATCGAAGTCCTTGACGGATGCGGACGTGCTCGACGAAGCGTCTTGCCTGAACAACCACTCACCGCCGCGGGATCGAGCCCGTCAGGACGCCTCCTGTCAGGCCGGCAACGGTCACCGCCAGCCGGTCCCCAAACCCGCGCGCCACCGACAAATCAGGCCAGCGTCGGAGGTCGCGGCGCCCCAGCACCGCCGGCAACGCCGCGGCAATCGCCGAACGCGGCACCGCGAACCGGCTTGCGTCATCCAGGAGACCCAAACCAACCTGGACGATTTCAGCCAACGCCGCCCGCGCCGGCGTTGCCCCCGAGGTCCGGCCGGAGTCGTGAACAAATTCCTCCGGCGACAAATTATGTCTGGCCAGCAGATCATGCGGCAGCAGGCAACGACCTTGCGCCGCGAGAATGCTGCTCGACCGCAGCAGGCCCGCTACGCCGTAAGCCGCACCGAACGGACGCAAAGACTCAGGTGCCGATGCACCCAGGGCCGCGGCGGCGGCAACCGCCAGGCCGCCGGCGCCTGCCAGCAGCCAGCCATGCCACTCGGCCTGCGTCGCGAAATCTCCATAGGCCTCGGACTCCCGCGCTTCGATCAACGGCAGCAGCAGCGCCGGCTGCAACGCTCCGGCGGCGATCGCTTCGGACAGCGGGGTGGCCACCTCGTGCCGCCGTTGCTCACCCTCCACCACCTCGCGCCACCATTGCAGCCGGATCAGCGCCAGCGGCGGCTCGCTCACCATTTCCCGCGCCCGCGCGAGTTCGTGATTGAAAGCATACAGCGTCAGCAACGCGTCGCGCCGGTCCGCCGGGGCAAACAGCGCCGTCAGGAATCTGTCCGGGTCATAACGGCGAACCAACGCGGCGATCTGATCGTTCATGCCACGGGTCGTGACGCGGCTGGCAGCCAGTGGCAAGTTGACCGGCACAAGCTCACCAAGCCCGGCCGGACCAACGCGGAGCACGGCTAGCCGAACGCTTTGGTCCGCGGGTTGACGGACTGCCAGCCTGGCCATAGCTAACCAGTCGCGCGTCCAGGCCGCACTCGCGCCGTTTCACTGTCAACGCATCGGAGGATCCAATGGCTTTCGAACTGCCAACCCTGCCCTACAGCAAGTCCGCTCTAGGGGCGAAAGGCATGTGTGAGGAAACCCTCGACCTGCACCACGGCAAGCACCATCAGGCCTATGTCACCGCGCTGAACGGCTTTGTCGAGAAAGACGCGTCCCTGCAAGGCAAGTCGCTGGAGGATATCGTCAAAGCGACCACCAGCGCCGGCGGTCCGGTGTTCAACAACGCGGGACAGCACTGGAACCATATCGTGTTCTGGCAGTGCATTAGCCCGTCCGGCGGCAAGATTCCCACCAAGCTGGAGGCCAAGATCACCTCGGACCTCGGTGGCGTTCCGGCGTTCAAGGACGCCTTCAAGGCAGCGGGCGTCAGCCAGTTCGGCTCCGGTTGGGCGTGGCTCGTGCTCGGCACCGACGGCAAATTGAAGGTGACGAAGACCCCCAACGGCTCCAACCCGCTGGCAACCGGCGAGGGCAAGGTCCTGCTCGGCTGCGACGTGTGGGAACACAGCTACTACCTCGACTTCCGCAACCGCCGGCCGGATTACCTGCAGAACTGGCTCGATAACCTGGCCAACTACGAATACGCCGAAGCGCAGCTTTAAGCTCGCGGGCTCGGGCGGGGACCTCATTTCCTCGCCCGAGCGCGTCGTTCATCTTTTTGGCTGCATAGGTTAAACGCCATGCCTGACCTGCCCGGCCTGCGCGCCCAACGTCTTGACCTGGAACAGTTACTGGAGGCCCGCCAGCGGACACTTGGTCCAGACCACCCGGACCTCGCCAACGATCTTCGCGACCTGGGCCGCCTTTCGCATGAGCTCGGCGACGTCATGGATGCCCAGTCGCAACTGCGGCGCGCCCTGGCCTTGCACACCGAGGCCCTTGGGGCGGACCATCCGGAGAGCGCCACGGACATCAACCACCTCGGCCTGATCCTGCACGACATCGGCGACCTCGAGGGTGCCTACCTCGCCTTCGAGCGCGCCCTTGCCATCGACGAAACAGCACTAGGCCGGGATCATCCGAGCGTCGCCAGGGATGCCAACAACCTCGCGGGGGTCCTCAAGGACATGGGTGACGGCTTCTCCGCGCGGGAGGCGCTGGACTGGGCTTTGTCGATCTACTCCCGCAGCCTTGGCCCGGATCACCCGACGACCAGGACAGTGGCCCGCAACCGCGCCGGGCTTGGTTAATCCGTCCGCGTCGGAGCCAGGCACGAACATGGTGCTGAACGCCGGCACGCAACCCAGCGTTACCGTCCGCAGGCTTTCGGTCATCGTCAGCCTGCTGTAAACGCCGCCCACCTGCGACACCGCTGCCGCCTGAAACTCACTCCGGGCCACGATCAAGGAGCAAGTATGACCGCCCTGTTCCCCGTGGCCTCGCTCGAGCCGGAGCTCACGACGCCGCTGATCCTGGCGCTGCCGAAGGGGCGGATCCTGGCAGAGTGTGGCCAGATGCTGACACGCGCGGGCATCGTCCCCGCCGTCGACTACGCCGATGAGGACAGCCGCCGGCTCCGCTTTCCCACCGATGATCCGATGCTCGACGTGGTGCGGGTGCGACCGTTCGACGTCGCCACTTTTGTCGCGTTCGGCGGCGCTCACCTCGGCATCTGCGGCGCCGACGTGCTGATGGAGTTCGACTACCCCGAGGTTTACGCGCCACTCGATCTTGGCATCGGCAAATGCAGGGTTTCCGTCGCGGAACCGAGGGAGACAGCCGGCGCTGACGATCCGTCGCGCTGGTCTCGCGTCCGAGTTGCCACCAAGTATCCGAACATCGCACGTCGGCATTACGCCAGCCGGGGCATCCATGCCGAGGTCGTGCAACTGAATGGCGCCATGGAGCTCGCTCCGGGTTTGGGGCTGTGCCGGCTGATCGTCGACCTGGTGCAGACCGGCTCGACGCTGAAGGCCAATGGTCTGGTCGAGACCGAGGTCATCGCGCCCGTCACCAGCCGTCTGATCGTCAATCGCACGATGCTGAAGACCCAGCCCGAGGCGATCGGCAGGTGGATCGCGCGCTTCCGCGCCGCGTTGGACCCGGAATGATCCGCCTTTCGACAGCCACGGCGGATTTTGAGGCGGGCTTTACCGCGCTGCTGTCCCAGGCGCGGGAGACCACCGAAACGGTGGACCGCGTCGTGGCTGAAATCCTCGCTACCGTGCGAACCGGCGGGGACGCGGCGGTCATCGACTACACCGCCCGCTTCGACAGGCAGGTGCTGACGACCGAGCGGCTGCGCATCACCACCGCCGAGGTGGACCGTGCCGTGGCCGCAATTCCGGACGATCTTGCCGCGGCTCTGGACCTCGCCGCGACGCGGATCGAGGCGTTTCATCGTGCGCAGATGCCGCGGGACCTGCGCATGACCGACGCGGCCGGCGTCACCATGGGCCTGCGCTGGAACGCGTTGGATTCGGTCGGCTTGTATGTGCCGGGCGGCAAGGCGGCCTATCCGTCGTCCGTGCTGATGAACGCCATTCCGGCCCGTGTCGCCGGCGTGTCGCGCATTGCGATGTGCGTTCCGTCTCCGGATGGGACCCTGAACCCGTTGGTGCTGGCCGCCGCCCGCCGGTCCGGCGTGGACGAGATCTATCGCGTCGGCGGCGCGCAGGCGATCGCGGCCCTGGCCTATGGAACCCCCAGCATCCCAGCGGTGGATCGCATCGTCGGGCCGGGCAACGCCTATGTCGCGGAAGCCAAGCGCCAGGTTTTCGGTCGGGTGGGCATCGACAATATCGCCGGCCCATCCGAGGTCGTGGTGCTGGCGGACGCCGCCAACGATCCTCGCCACGTTGCTGTCGACCTGCTGGCTCAGGCCGAGCATGACGAGGCGGCGCAATCCATTCTGATTACCGATAGTGCGGAATTTGCCGACGCCGTGGCCGCGGCGGTGATGGCGGAATTGCCCAGCCTGCCTCGGGCCGCGGTTGCCGGCGCGAGCTGGCAGGCACATGGCGCGGTGATCGTGGTGGCGGACTGGGAGCAGGCCGCGGCACTGGTCGATCGTCTGGCGCCGGAGCACCTGCAACTGATGCTATCCAACCCGGAGGCGATGTTCGCGCGCATCCGCCATGCCGGCGCGGTGTTCCTGGGGGCCTTCTGCCCGGAAGCAGTCGGCGACTACGTTGCGGGGCCGAACCATGTGCTGCCGACCGGACGCACGGCGCGGTTTGCCTCTGGCCTGTCGGTGTTCGACTTCCTCAAGCGCACGACGTTCGTGTCCGCCACCCAGGCGGCGTTGGACGCAGTTGGGCCGGCCGCTGTTTTGCTGGCCGAGGCAGAGGGGCTGCAGGCTCACGCCCGCAGTATTGCGCTGCGGCGGGGCCAGTAACGGTAGCTTCGGCGGGCGGGCGGACAAGACCAGGATGCGTTCGGCAGTCTGCGAGAGAAGGCTGGCACACGCGTGAGCGATCTCGGTACTCGCCCAGTTCCGTCACGATCGCTCGCGATCGTGAGACAGAAACACCATTGCAAATGCGCCGGCCAGACAGGCAAGCCCGCAGGTGGCGAACGCAGGTATCCACGCGGCAAGCCTCGAAGCACCACCAAACTGGTCAAGGGCAATTCCGAACAGAAGTGTTCCGACAAATCCGCCGCCAAATCCAACACATGAATACAGTGCCACGGTTGCTCCTCTGTGGCAGGGGACGGCGACCGCAAGGACCGCTGACGTGAGATTGGCGAAGTTGCCCTGCACAACAAAGCCTGAAATCAGCGATGCCAGCACGACTGTGCGGTAGGGCAGCATCGCGACCAGGCCAAACAAGGAGCTGATGAGCGCCGACAACAGGAAGACAGCCGTGGCAGACCTGCGAAGACCGAAGCGGAGGGACAGTTCGTTGCCGACAAGGCCCGCGGGGACGCCGAGGAAACTGATCAGGGCGCCGATCGCCGTGGCGCTCCAGCCTTGATCCGCAAGTCCGCCATCGTGAGCGGCGCAAACCGCGAGGAAGGCCACGATCCAAAGCCGTGCCCCGGCCGAGCCCCAGATCGCCGCGGCATAACCCCAGATCAGGAAGAGGGCGTCACGATTGCCTAAAACCGGGCCGATATCAGGCAACAACCGAGTCCCTTCCGCCTTTCCGCCACCTCCCTTTGGCAGCGCTGCCCAGGCTGCGAGAACGCCCGCCGCACCAAGAATGCCGGCCAGGATGAAAGCGCCGCGCCAGCCCCAGAGGATGCCGACTCTGCCGAGCAGAAACGACAGGGACGAGCCAACTGTAAACGAGCTGGTATAGAGAGCGGCAATGCGGGCTCGCCTTGCACCTTCGACGCCATCCGTGATGGCCCGAAGCCCTGGCATATACATCCCAGCAAGAGCGGTACCCGCAACGGCGCGCCAGCACAGGGCCGGAAACAGACTGTCGCTCAGCGCAACGCCGAAGCAGGAGAGTGCACTAACAGCGCCGGACACGAGGTAGATGGCACGAGCTGGGAAACGATCAGTCAAGCTGACCAGCGGAAGTACGCCCAGCATGTAGCCAGCGAGCACGATACCGGCAAGGCAACCGCCTTGCGTATTGGTCAAAGACCAGTCGCTGATGAATTGCGGCAACAATGCTGGCGCGATTGAGTACCCTGCCATGCCGAGTATTTCCGCCACGCAAACCGCGGCAACGGCGCCCGCTGAGGGTCCGGCGGAAGCTGATCGCCGCACGGGACCGACGTCATCAACGCGGCGAGTTGCGGCCACGGCCTGCGACTCCAGCAGGAGCGAAGTATGATCCTGACTATACCGTGAGCGGCGGCGCCATGCCGCGGGCGATGATCTGCCTGACGGAAGGTGACAGCCGATAGTATTGATGCGAACTGAGAGGATCGAAGGCATAGTCACGGAAATCGGTGCAATCCGACATTTGGTATTGCGCTGGCGGAAACCGCGCCGGGTCTGCCCGATTGTGCGGGCCATCCTGTCCCAGTCTCTTGGCACCCAGGTTCACAACCATGCTGAGCTGCAAAACCTGGTCGGCCTGGCTGTAATAGATGCCGACGCGCTGAGCCAAGTGTGTAAGTCCGCTCAAGCCCGCAGGATTCGGCTGGTCGAATGTATCATATCGACAGTCGCCAGCCGCAAGGATTGCCAGGTCAAACATCACAGCGTCGCCATTGCCGTCCAGGAACCAGTTCTCCACCGCTGACTCGAGCACCAAATTCCCCATACTGTGGGCGAGGAGCGTGACGCGCGAACCATTCTTATGGGCCGCGGCAAGAATCGGCAGCAGGTTCGCGAAGAAAGACATGAGCCCGAGACCAGAGTTTTTCGCCGTGTGCTGATCGGAAAGATAATCCTTCTGAAGCAGCGGAAAAGCGAGCGCCTTACCGAGCGATGGCCAACTGAACGCAATAACGGTGGTGTCTGTCCCCGGCGTCCCGGAGGCCGCAAGCCACTCACGGTTAAACGCAGCCCGGGTGACAGCATCGGAAAATGTGTTGTCGAACCCATGGATGAACACAAGCAGGTCATTGCCCGGGTTCGATAGAGCCTGTATGGCTCGGGGAGAGAAGCCGCCCTGCTGCACGTCGCTGATCCCCGAAACGGTGCCCTGTCTGTTTGCGGCAAGATCCACTCCATCGACTGTCGCGGTCCCGTAGGTGATCTGCTGCGGCGCCATCGGCGGCACCATGGTGGTCTGGTATCCGTTGATCGGATCAGCCGGATCGGTCACGACCCGATTGGTGGCGAAATAGACCGTCGTTGTCATGCGAAGCGTCCACTCCAAGCAGGTTGTTCTTGAGCCGCCTTCGAATGCTCGACGCGACATCACCTGTCATGCGCCGAATATTTTGCCTCAGGCGGAGTGCAGCACTAATTTTGACATTCCGCAAGATACTAACGCCGACGCCCGGCACACTCCGAGCCTGCACGCCCGCATCCGGGGATTGGCGCCACCAACGAAGTTTACGATTTGCGCCTGCTCAGAGCGCGCCGCACCCCAGCAGCGCCTCGGCCGTCCGTTCCACATCAGACATGGTATTATAACCGTGGAAACTGATCCGAACCCGTCCGTGGCCGTTCCACGCATACACCCCGCGTGCCTCCATCGCATCGACAATCGCCTGTGCCCGGCTTGAGGGAATACAGACGCTCGCGCCATGCCGCGCGGGATCGGCAGGCGTGGTCGTCGAAATCCTCAACTCCGACAAACGGTCCAGCAGAGTCACCGTCAGGGTCTGCACATGACGCTGCACGGCCGGCATTTCGAACCGTGACAGATACAACAACGCGCTGTTCAATACGTAAATCGAACAATGCGCCGGATTGCCGCGGGTGAAGCGCATGGCGTCCTCGCGCAGTCGCGGCACCGTATCATACACGCTCGACCCGGACGCCAGCGAATGCCACCCTGCCGACGCGGGAGTCCAGTCCGGCTGCCGCTCGCGGTTCCAATACGCCACCGCAACGCCGGTGATCCCCAGCATCCATTTGTAGCAGGCAGAGAAAGCAAAGTCGGCGATCGACGCATCGATCGGCAAATAGCCTGACGCCTGGGTGAAGTCGACCAGAAGCAGCGCGCCCACCTGATCCGCCAGACGGCGCAGCAAGGCCAGATCGACCCGCTCGCCGGTCAGATACGACACGTAACTGGCCGCAATGATCCGCGTACTGGCATCGACACAGGCGCGTAACCGGTCCGGTGCGCTGCCGCAGGCCTGGCGTATCCCCACCGCCGGATTGCGCCGCATGACGATCGGACCGACGACGGATGGATACTCGTTGGCATCGATACAGATCGTGTCGCCTTCTCGCCAGTCGAGGCTCTCGGCGACGATCGAGACTCCCTCAGCCACGTTGCCAACGAAACCAATATCGGCCGGCTCGACTCCCCAAAGCCGAGCGACGCCGGATCGCGCGGTGTCGATCTCAGCTTCCTGCGCGAGGCGCCCCGACATGCCGCGGCTCTTGTCGGCGACATATCGCAACATTGCCTCATCGTGGGCACGCAACGCAGCGGTTTCGCCACCGGCACAGACATGCGTGATCCCTGCGGGCAGCCGAAAATCCGCTGGATCGAACAGCGGCTGCATCAATCCTCGTCACTAACGACCGAACCGGCCGTGGTACCCCCATCGATCACGATGGTCTGGCCGGTGGTGAAGCTGCCCGCGCCCGAGGCGAGAAACACCGCCGCCCCGGCAATCTCGTCGGGCTCGCCGATCCGCTGCAACGGCGTGTCCTTGGTGCGTTTGCGATACAATGCCGGATTCTCCCATAACGCGCGGGCAAAGTCGGTCCGCACCAGACCGGGGGCGATCGCGTTGGCACGGATATTCTTCGGTCCCCACTCCACGGCGATGTTGCGCGCCAACTGCATGTCGGCCGCCTTGGAGATGGCATAGGCACCCAGTTGCGCCGTGCCCCGCAGTCCGCCGATGGAGGAAATGATGATGACGGCACCGCCGCCGCGCTTGACCATGTGCGGAATGGCCATGTTCGCCAGCCACAGATTGCTGCGCACGTTGGATCCCATGACGCGCTCGTAAGCTTCGTCCGGCATCCCGGCGGACGGCCCGAGATAGGGGTTCACCCCCGCATTCTCCACCAGGACGTCGATGCCGCCGCAACGGGCGACAGTCTGATCGACCAGGTTCTGAAGCTCCTCCTTCCGAGCGATATGGCAGGGGATGACCTCGGCCTTTCCCCCCTTCTCCCGGATGCCGGCGGCAACCGCCTCGCACGCATCCGGCTTGCGGCTTGAAATCACCACCGTCGCCCCGTGCTCGGCCATACGGGTAGCGATCGCCAGACCGATGCCCTTGGTGGAACCGGTCACGATAGCGACCTTGCCGGTCAGATCGAACAGCGATGACATTTGGTTTCCCCTTGCCTTTGCTTGGCCGGGCAACGCGGGTTGCCGCACGGCTACCGGTGAGTATGCTGGCCGGTCAGCGAACGTCAACAACGTCCAAGAGGGCAGGCAGCGCCAATGCAAAACCGACGCACCGGAGTCTACAGCCGGGACCAGCTCACGCGCCTGCTGCATCCGCAAAGCATCGCCGTGATCGGCGCCTCGACCCGCCCTGGTTCGTTCGGCGAGCGCGTGCTCTTCAACATGAAGCACTACGCCGGCCGCTCCTATCCGGTGAACGCGCGCTATCAGACGATCGCCGAACAAACCTGCTACCCCAATGTCCGCGACCTGCCGGAGGTGCCGGACTGCGCGGTCATCACCGCCGCCCGCGAGGCGGTGGAGGAGATCGTCCTCGACTGCGCCAAGGCCGGCGTCGGCGGTGCCATCATCTTCGCCTCCGGCTACTCCGAGACCAGCCGCGAGGACCGCGTTGCGCAACAGGAACGGTTGGCGGCGATTGCGCGGGAGACCGGCCTGCGCATCGTCGGCCCGAACTGCATCGGCGTGGTGAATGCGTTGCTCGACAGCCGCGTCACCTTCATGGACATCACTCCGATCCCGCAGCCGAACCGGCAGGCGGTCGGCATCATCAGCCAGTCCGGAGCGCTGGGCATGGCGCTGGCGCAGGGCGTTGTCCGAGGGCTGTCGGTGAGCCACGTGCTGACCTCGGGCAATTCCTGCGACGTCGATATGGCGGACTATGTCAGCTATCTCACCGACGATCCGGCCTGCGCCTCGATCGCCTGCGTGTTCGAGGGCATGGCGACGCCGGACCGCCTGCTGCTGGCAGCCGAGAAGGCGTGGGCGGCCGACAAGCCGCTGGTGATCTTCAAGATGGCGACCGGCGAGCAAGGTGCCCAGGCGGCGATGTCGCATACCGGATCGCTGGCCGGGTCCAACGCCACCTACCGCGCGGTGTTCCAGCGAGCCGGCGCGGTGGTGGTCGATGATTTCGAGGCGCTGATGGAGACCGCGGCGTTCTTCGCCAAGGCACCGCCGCCAACCGCCCCGGGGGTCGCGGTGGTCGCGGCATCCGGTGGGGCGGCGATTATGGCCGCCGACCGCGCCGAGCAGCACGGCATTCCGATGCCGCAACCGAACGCCGAGGTGCGAGCGGTCTTGGAATCGCGGATCCCGGAGTTTGGCTCCTCGCGCAATCCCTGCGATGTGACGGCCCAGGTGCTGGGCGATCCGGAATCGCTGGGAATTTGCGCCAACGCGCTGTTGAGCGATTCGCAGTATGGCGTGCTGGTGTCACCGTCGACCTACGGCTACGCGCCGGCGGCGAAACGGCCGCTGGTCTACAACGAGCTGGCGGAAAAGCACGGCAAGATGGCCTGCATCGTCTGGCAAACCGAATGGCAGGAAGGGCCCGGCGTCCTGGAGGCCAACCAATGCGCTCGGCTGGCGCTGTTCCGTTCGATGAACGCCTGCTTCGTGGCGCTGGCGGCCTGGCAGTGGCGCGCGGACAAGCGGGCGGCGGGGGCGCAGCGTGTCACCGCCACGCCAGACACGGTGGTGGCCGAGACTCGCGCGCTGATCGGCAAGGCAAGCGGGCAGACCCTGACCGAACGCGAGGTGAAGGCAATTCTTTCGCTGTACGGAGTTCCGGTGGTGGGAGAGCGCCTGACCAATTCGGCCGATGACGCGGTGAACGCCGCCGCCGCGCTGGGATATCCGGTGGTGCTGAAGGTCGAATCGCCTGACCTACCGCACAAGACCGAGGCGGGCGTGATCCGCCTGAACCTGGCCGACGCCGACGCTGTGCGCTCGGCCTATGACCACGTGATCGCGAATGCGGACAAGGTGTCGCCGCCGCCGCGCATCAATGGCGTTCTGGTGCAGCCGATGGTGCCACAGGGTGTCGAGCTGGTTGTCGGCGCGCGCAACGATGCGCTGTTCG
Organism: uncultured Alphaproteobacteria bacterium; assembly: GCA_963758415.1. GTDB lineage: Bacteria > Pseudomonadota > Alphaproteobacteria > Acetobacterales > Acetobacteraceae > Rhodopila. The sequence continues at coordinate 153,878 of CAVWVL010000009.1, forward strand.
GACCGCTGATCGTGGTCGGGCTAGGCGGCATCCTGGTGGAGGTGTTGAAGGACACGGCGATTTCTCCGGCTCCGGTCTCGGTGCAGGAGGCAGCCGGGATGCTGCGGCAGTTGAAGGGCGTGAAGCTGCTGGAGGGGTTCCGCGGCATGCCGGGGGTGAGTATGGATCGTCTGGCGCAGGTGATCAGTGATGTCTCTCGTTTCGTCGCCGATCACCGCGATACTGTGGCCGAACTGGACGTCAATCCGCTGATCTGCGCCGGGGATCGCATCACGGCGGTAGACGGCCTGATCGTGCCGCTGAAGGGGTAGGGTGAGGTGCGTCTGGCTGGGTTGGACGCTGCACGTTTCCCTGTGCGGCCGCCGCGCATAGTTTAGCTCGAAACGAGAGGGGGCGGTCTGCGGGCGTTCGTGAAGAAGTCCTCTAAGGCGCGGAGCGGCTCCAAGTCGTCATAGAGCGGTAGCGAGTTCCGCATACGATCCTTAATCTGTTGGCAGTAATTGCCATCGTGCGCCAGCTTCACTGCCAAGGAAATGTAATCCTCTTCGCTGTGGGTCACCAAATCTGACAGGCCTATCACATCAAGAATTCCACTCGCCAGGCGACCACGTAAGAAACACCCTTCCTTCGTCACGATTGGAAGACCGCATTCAACGGCCTGCATAGCGGTGTTAAAACCAGAAAACCCGATAGTGTCGAGAAAAACATTAGCGCGTTCCATCAGGCCATAAAACTCCCCCCTACCCAGGAAAGGTACAAATTTGACGAAGTTATCAAACTCGAGACCTGCATTCTTGAATTTCTGACGAAGCCGTTCTTTAAGCTTTTCAGAAAGATGCTTGGTACCAGAGGAAACGAAAAATACGAAATTACAACGCTCCGCGCGCCGGGCAATCTCGATAATCACAAAATCATATTGCGGCGCGTACTTGTACGGAGTTCCCGGACAAAGGAGCAACGGCAGGTCGGACGCTATCCCCAACCGCGGCAAATCCGGAGTAACCGGACTGATAGCAGTGGAATGAACGCAACACCCTAAATGCGGCAGTTTGATCAGTTTTTCGGTATAGTGTTCGTCAGCCTCCTTCGGCTCAAGCCCCGTCGCGGAAATATAGTAGTCAATGGTAGGCAGGCCACTTGTCTCAGGATGTCCCCATGTCGCCGCCTGCACTGGCGCCAAGCGCAAGTTGGCTAGTTTAGCCGTGGTTCGGTCCATGCCGATTTCCGGATAGACAAGAATCTCAATGGACCGTCCAAGAATTTCTTCTGCCCATTGTGACAACGTGTGGACGCCTTCTACAAAACTGGCTGACAAGGATCGGGCGAGAGCAGTTTCATTATCCTGCTCGGTTCCGACGTGAAAAACGTGCACTTCAAATTTACTGCGGTCGAGATGGAGTATCCATCCTTTGATCAACGCGGTCCATACTGAGTGAAGAAAAATGTAGCGCGAAACGATCCCGATCTTTATCGGACCGTCCGACGACGCCTGGATGGCGTGGAAGTTCTGCTGCTGATGCCAATGAGTCATCAGCCTTTCGCACAGGCCCCCATAACGCGCCAGTAGCTCTTTATTGTTCGCCTCGTGATAGGCCAGATAGAACGGGTGTGGGTTCCCGACCACTTTAAACCCATCATCAATTATCACCGATCCGAACCACCGATCTAGCTCGGCCAGTTCGTTTGCGAATTCTAATCTGAGGTCTTCTGGGTCTTCCTCGGCCGAATACACGGGGGGAATCTAACTCATGACAAATGCCCAGCGTGCTTCCGCATAATCTGACTTAAGAGCCAATGCCCTTCGGCAACAGGCCAGTGCCCCCTCTCGATCGCCTAGCCTGTCGTATAATCGCCCGAGAAAGTGGTGCGCCATTGGTAGGTCCGGGTTTACGTCGATGGCCCTGCGGTAGTAGCCGACCGCTTCGTCCAGTAGCCCCTGTTGCTGAAGCGCGGTGCCCAGGTTGGTAAGCGCAAGTTGATAGTTCAGATCGAGATCAATGGCGCGGCGGTAGCAGTCTATCGCTTCGTCCAACCGCCCCTGGCTCAGAAACACGTTGCCCAGGTTGTTGTGTGCCAAGGGATAATCTGACTTGAGCACAATCGCTCTACGACAACAGGCTATTGCATCGTCCAACCGCCCCTGTTCCTGAAGGGCGGCACCCAAGTTGGCGTGTGCCTCGGGCAACTCCGGCTTAAGCTCGGTAGCCCTGCGGTAGTAGCCAACCGCCTCATCCAATCGCCCCTGTGCCCTGAGGGCGACACCCAAGTTGTTGTGTGCCACCGCCACCACTTCGACGAAGGCCCGGAAACGTTCCATGAGGGCGGCACCCAAGCTGTTGTGTGCTAAGAGCAAGTCCGGCTCAAGCTCGATAGCCCTGCGATAACAGGCGATTGCTTCGTCAAACTGACCGACTTGAAAATGTCTAAGTGCATCAGAAAATATACGTTCAATAAGCAACAAAGGCTGTTCGTCCGCTGACCGATGTGGCATTGTTTTAGCCTGATGTCGCTTGCCGTTCATCACGGAACCTGCGTTGCGGCGTGTGTGGATATCTATACATCGATCGTGTCCTGGTCACGGTGTAAAAGATGTGGCTTAGCTGCCATCTCCAGCGGGCTTTGCGGGCTGCTCTCAGACTGCCACGGCGGGCAGACTGACGATGGTGATCATTACGGGATAGCGTAATATTTTTCAAGTTTTATCCGGCACCCCTGACATTCCTGACTACCCTGACCACACCTTGGTCAGCATGGTCAGGTGGTCGCCCGATCATCCAGCTTCCCAAAAACGGTCATTTCTAGGAAATAGCGGGTAGCCTCCCAAAAGGTCCCCACCGATGGGTTTTCGCTGTCTCGGAGTCCACTCCGATAAGCTGCTCTCCGGATTTCGGCCGTATAACGTATTTCGGGATGACTCAGCCGGGGGTGTTCGCAAAACCCTCATGCGAGATGCACTCCGAGACGGGTGGATTTTCCGCCATTCCTGATCGATGCCGGAGGTCTATCCAGAACCGTCCGCTTTTTAGGTACGCCTTTTTTGTAGGTCGCTGCGTCCGGTCTCGCTCCGACCTGCGATGCGCCCACATGTCTCCTTTGGAGACCGACCGTAGCCCAGATGATCTCCCTTTGGCCAAAACATCGACACAAACCGATCCGCTCACCTCTCGCGCCAGGATCACGCGGCCGCGCCTACTCAATCGCCGACGCGGATTTCGCCAGCTCCCGCAGTGCAAACTTCTGGATTTTCCCCGTCGACGTCTTCGGAATGTCCCGGAAGACAAACGTCTTCGGCACCTTGAATCGGGCCATGTGCTGACGGCAAAAATCCCGCAGTTCCTCCGCCGTCACCGAAGCACCCAACTTCAGTTCGACAAACGCACACGGCGTCTCACCCCATTTCTCATCCGGCTGAGCCACCACCGCCGCACTCAACACAGCGGGGTGGCGATACAGCGTCTCCTCCACCTCGATCGAGGAAATATTCTCGCCCCCCGAAATGATTATATCCTTCGACCGATCGCGGATCTTCGCATAGCCGTCAGGCTGCATGACCGCCAGATCCCCGGTATGGAACCACCCTCCCTCAAACGCCTTCGCCGTCGCGCCAGGGTTCTTCAGGTAACCTTTCATCGTAATATTGCCGCGGAACATGATCTCGCCCATGGTCTCGCCGTCCCACGGCACCGGCTGCATCGTGTCGGGATCGAGCACCGTCATCGCCTCCTGCAACGGCGTCCGCACCCCTTGCCGGCCATTCCGCTCGGCCCGCCGGTCGATCGGCATATACGTCCACGCCTCATGCTTCGAGCAAACCCCCGCCGGGCCATAGACCTCGGTCAAACCATACACATGGGTCAGTTCGATACCGATCTCTTCCGCCCCCTCGATGATCGCCGCGGGAGGCGCTGCCCCTGCCACCTGCCCGGCGATCCGGTGTCCAATCTCCGCCCGCAGTTCCACCGGCGCATTGATCAGCATCGAATACACAATCGGCGCGCCGCACATATGCGTCACCCCGTGGTCGCGGATGGCGTCCAGCACCGACTTCGCGTCGACCCGGCGCAGGCAGACATTTACCCCCGCGCGCTCCGCCACGGTCCACGGAAAACACCAGCCGTTGCAGTGAAACATCGGCAGCGTCCACAGATAAACCGCGTGCTGCGGCATGCCCCAGTTCAAAACGTTGCTGACCGCGTTCAGATGCGCCCCGCGATGATGATACACCACGCCCTTCGGATCACCCGTGGTGCCGGACGTGTAGTTCAGCGCGATCGCGTCCCACTCGTCGGCCGGATTCCGCCAGTCGAATTCGGGATCGCCGCTGGCCAGGAACGCCTCATACGTCGTTTCCCCGAGACACCTGCCTTCCAAAGCGGCCGGATCGTCGATGTCGATCACCAGAGGCTTGATCTCCAGCAGCGCCAGGGCGGCCTCGATCACGCCAGAGAACTCACGGTCGGTGATCAGCACCTTGGCCTCGCCGTGCCGCAACATGAAAGCGATCGTCTGGGCATCCAGCCGGGTGTTCAGCGTGTTCAGCACCGCGCCGCACATCGGAACGCCAAACGCGGCCTCCACCATCGGCGGCGTGTTCGGCGCCATCACCGCCACCGTGTCGTTCTTGCCGATCCCGTGCCGCGTCAGCGCCGAGGCCAGACGCCGGCAGCGCGCATACGTCTCCCTCCACGTGTACCGCTCCGCGCCGTGCACCACCGACAGTTTATCCGGGTAAACGTAGGCCGCCCGCTCGATGAACGTCAGCGGCGTGAGCGGCGCGAAATTGGCCTGGTTTCTTGGCAGATCGTCATAGGGGCTGGGCATGGCGGCGTCTCCCTGACACGCGATCCAGCCGAAGCCGGAATGTCGACCAAGGCACATACCGCCCAATGGCCGCCGCCGGCAAGGAAAGGTAGGCCCGCCAACCGGGGCAGGATCTGCCGTCTCGGTCCGCGAAGGGCAACTTTCCCCGCTCCATCTCCAGCCCGCGCGACACCTCCCGCTGCTCCCGCTGGGCTTTGCTCTCAGAACGGGAAACGCGCGGAGATGATCCAGAGATTACGGTAGACGGGCGTCAGAACAGGCTTGGTTATCTGGGTTGGCGTAACGGCGAACTGGTAACCGGCGCCGATCGCCGCGGACAGTCGATCGGTAAGGTGGAAGGTACCTAACACGGCGCCAAATGTAAGAAAGACTTGGTTCTTGCCGCCGCGCTGCGTGCCGTCGAGCCACTGCGTCCAGTTCACCTCAAATTCCGGCCAGAACATCTTGGTAAGGTGGTATTGAAACGTAACATTCGTTGCCCACGCCGTGCCGAGCGTGGCGCCGTGATTGGCTGGCACGGAAAAACCTGTCGTTGCCTGAATGTCAAACGGGCCAAAGCCCTTGCCTGCCGCTAGCGTCGGAGTGATGAGAGCCGCTCGATTGGTGAACGCGGCGTTGCCAGTCGGTAACTGCCCAGCCAGGAACGCGGTCACGATGTAATCGCCGTTTTGTTCATTGGCGCTAAGCAGTCGCTGCTTGATCAGCAAGAACTGCCAATCCCCCCATCCGTCGACTGGCTTGACGTTATTACGCTCCAGGTAGGGCGGAATCGATATAAAGACTTCGTTTTCAGTCGTGGGAATCAGTTCAAGTCCTTTGCTGCCACCGAGATTGGTGATGCTGGCGCCGTTACCGACACTTTCAAAAAGGAAATCGGCGCGAAACTGCTCGACGAGTAGTGGTGTGGTGGTCATGAGGGGCGCGACCCAATGCGGCTGGCTGGCGCGCGCCGCATCGACCCGGTTAAACCAGTCCCGAAAGTACAACTGGAGTGGACTTTCGGGTCCGCTTGAGCTTGATGGTGAACTCCCAGCCGCCACATCTGTTTGGGCGATCGTCAGCGACGGGGGCAGTTCTGCGTTGAGTGACTCCACGACAGCATTTCGTGGCGCCGGTGATGCGGCTCGCGCTGCTTCAAACGTAATCACGGTCACAATGGGGGCGACCAAAAAGGCGGTAGCTGTGATAGCGGAACTTGCCATTAGGCTCGCGGCTCCTGTTGTGGTTGAGGCAATTTTTTCCCGAGTGCAAGCATCCGGCCAGCAGGCACCTGACGCCGCCGTGTCTTCCGGAGGATCGAACTCCGAGTGTCCGTCGGAATGTCTGTGCGGGTGCTTCGGCTCACCGTGCACTACGCCGGTCTGCGTTCTATAATACAGTCGCGCCACGGCGCCATGCAATATTGTGTTCGCGGACCGCCGCCGTTGTGCTTTTCGCGTCAGGCAGCGAGTTGCGCGGCTGCCTGGAGCACATGCGACAGTGCCACGACCTCGCCGATCAGCACCAAGGTTGGGCCGGCGGGTTCATTGGCGGCCATCAGGGCCGGCAGGCTAGCCAACGTTCCGTGTAAGTGGGTTTCGTTCGGTCTCGATACGTTTTCCAAGGCTACCGCCGGGGTAGATGGAACCATGCCGGCTTCGATCAGCCTTGCTGCCACATCACAGAAAGTTTTACTGGCCATATAGGCCGCGATGGTTCCACCGCTCTCTGCCAACGCGCGCCAGTTATACTCCGGGACGACCCCGCTGCTGCTGTGTCCGGTAATAAAATGCAGTGACCGAGCCAGGTCCCGATAGGTCAGAGGGACGTGCAGGCTGGCCGCGGCAGCGCAGGCAGCGGTAACGCCGGGAACAATATCGACACGCACGCCGGCGGCCCGCAAACTGTCGAGTTCCTCGCCACCGCGACCGAAGACGAATGGATCGCCGCCTTTCAACCGCACGACCTGTGCGCCCGACAGAGCCAGTCTTACAATCAGTTGGTTGATTTTCTCCTGATTGATCGCGCGCCGACCGCAACGTTTGCCGACATCGATCCGCCGCGCTTCAGGACGCGAAAGATTTAGCACCGCGGGATCAATCAACGCGTCAAATAAAATCGCATCCGCGTTTTGAATCGCTCGCACGGCCCGCATGGTCAGCAGGTCTGGATCTCCAGGTCCGGCGCCGACCAGGGTAACCCGGCCGATCGCCTCAACCCTTGGGGATGATACCATACGAAGCTCTCCATCATCAGGCACTATCGAAACGAGATATTTTGATCCGCGGCACTGTCGTTTCTGCAACAGACTGAAACCCAGTCGCGCGGACAGTGTCCAGGCGTGATCACACTGCGGCGTCAGCACTGGACCGCGACGGCGAGACCGAACTGGTCCGCGGCCTGGGCGGCACGCAACGGAAGGAGTGCCAATGCCACGCAGAAGATGATGGCCCAAAGGTTCGATCGCTTCACATCTATCCACCTTCGCCGCGGGTGTCAGCCGAGTGCTGAGTTGCAGGCAGCAAGAATCATACCAACGTCTCGCGACGATGACCGTCCTCCGCCTCACCAAACCGAGGCGCGAGCCTTGGTCCATCATGATGAACCGGCCGGCTCGCAGCTCTGACCGGCCCGGCTTCCCGCCTCGAATGCTGGCCTTCATAACCGCGCAAGCACAGCAACCAGCGCGATTGCCAAAAGGGCGGCGGTGATCTGCCAGAAGCGGAGCGGATCACGCTCTAGCAGCGGCCGAAAGCGCGGCGCGGCTGGTGCGGAAGACAGGGTGCCGTTCTCGAGCGCGAACAGCAGTTCCACGGCGTCCTCGAAGCGATCAGCAGGGTTCACGGCGATCAAGCGCCGAACCACCTGGTCGAGCCACGCCGGCAGGTCGGGACGATGAGATAGCATCGCGACTGGCGGGCGCGTGAAGCGCGGTTTCGAGAAAGGTTCGATCTCGCCGTATGGGTAGGCACCGGTGAACATGCGGTAGATCGTTACGCCAAACGCGTACAGATCGGACCGCTCGTCCGCGGGCACACCCGCGAATAATTCCGGTGCCATGTAGCTTGGTGTGCCCGGCATGTCGGTGTTTGGGAAATCCTCGATATTGGGTAGGCGTGCGACCCCGAGGTCGAGTAGTTTCAACCCCCCATCGGCGGCTATCAGCACGTTGTCCGGTTTGATATCGCGATGGATCACACCTTGGCGATGCAACGCCGCCACCCCTTTCGCCAGCTTACCGGCGATGCCAAGCCCCTCCGCACGAGACACCCGCGGCGCTCGGCGTAGGCGCTGCTCGAGCGTTTCGCCTTCATAGAATGGCATCACTGTATACAATGAATGGCGACGCCGAGCCGTGGCTTCGATGACCTCGGCGACCCAAGGGCTGCTCAGCCGAGCTGCAATCCAGGCCTCACGCAGGAAAGCTTGGCGAAGCACCGATTCGGCGCCAACCACCGCCTTGGGGAATTTCATGATCACGATGCGGCCGTCGGTCTCGTCAACCGCACGGAATACACGGCTGTATTGGCCGTCGGACAGCATGGACCCCAAGCGGGTACCTGATCGGTCACCGCACCGGTCCTTGGTGCCGGTAGAATCGGCAGCGCATCGACCTCCGCTGCCAGGTCAAACTGACTGGATTCGGGCAGAGTAACGACGTCCACAAGAAGGGCTGTGGTATTGTCACCGACCCGCGCCTCGAGCCCCGATTGCACCAGCCATGCGACCGTCTGCTGAGGCCCCGCCCGGCGCTGGAGCTCGGCTTTGATAGCCCGGTCGGAGAGACCGCCATGCAGGCCGTCGCTGCACAGCAGATAGCGGTCATGCTCACGCGCCGGCTCGACCGCGTAGTCGATACGGATCTCGGTCTCGGCCCCCAGAGCCCGCGTCAAAATGTTCCGTATGCCACCCGCTTGCACATGATCGGTGGTCATGCGCGTCAGCGTGTTCTCGCGTAGCCGGTACAACCGACTGTCACCGACATGAATGACATGCGCCATTCGCCCATGGAGCACCAGGGCAGTGAACGTGCTGGCCATTCCCGCAAGCGCCGGGTCAGCGCGGCCTAAAGCATGCAGCCAGGCGTTGATCGCGCTGAGGCCGACCGTGGCGTTCCGTTTTACGCCGTGCATGGTGTCGAGACCAAGACAGGCTTCGATGAAGCCGCGGACGGCTAACTCGGCCGCCACCCGTCCCCCCTTGGCGCCCCCAACCCCATCGGCGATCGCCGCGACGACGCCAGGGCCCCCGGGCATCTCTTTCGAGGCATCGACACAGCCGGCGTAATCCTCATTGACCAATCGCGCGCCGCGCTCGGTCCTCAGGCCGATCGACACGACCATTTTTTCCTGGAAGTACAAGAATAACTCATCCGACTTCTTCGTAGGCAGAATTCTGCCTAACATTTTTGCATAATGACCAAACGTGGATCATCTTTCTTTCGTTTGCTATCGATTTAGCCAATTGTTATACTTCAATCCTACGATCGCACCCACCAACTGCCGGAAGCTGATGATCAATAATGCATTCCTGAAAGCAGGCCATACCCCCACTCTTTTCGCGGCGTTTTTTTATTTTGATATGGCATTCATGGTTTGGGTGCTGCTGGGGCCGCTCGGCGTCCAGATCGCGACCGATCTGCATCTCAACGCGGGGCAAAAGGGCCTCATGGTCGCTGTCCCAATCCTTTCCGGCGCGCTGCTGCGGGTCGTCAACGGAATCTTGGTGGACCGACTCAAGCCGAAGACCGCCGGCATGATCGGCCAGATCATTGTGCTCGCCACGCTGATCATCACCTGGCTCATCGGCGTCCATAGTTACACCCAGGTGCTCATCCTCGGCGTGTTGCTCGGTGTCGCGGGCGCGGCGTTCGCGGTGGCACTGCCGCTCGCCTCCCGTTGGTATCCACCGGAATATCAAGGCATCGCACTCGGCATCGCGGGTGCCGGGAACTCCGGCACGGTCCTGGCCGCCCTGTTTGCCCCCGGCCTGGCGGCGTCGCTCGGCTGGACCAACGTGTTCGGGATCGCCGCAATACCAGTCGCGGTCGCCTTCGTCGTCTACCTCCTCCTGGCCCGCGACGCACCCAACCAGCCGCCGCCGAAGGGATTGCTGGAATACATGTCGGTGCTCCGCCTCGGTGACGCCTGGTGGTTCATGTTCTTCTACGCCGTCACCTTCGGCGGCTTCTCGGGCCTCGCCTCGTCGTTGACCATCTACTTCAACGCCGAATACGGCCTGAGCGCCGTCGTCGCCGGCTATTTCACCGCCGCCTGCGTGTTCGCCGGATCACTGGTGCGGCCGGTGGGCGGCGCGCTCGCCGACCGCATCGGCGGTATCCGGGCACTGTCCATCCTCTACATCGTCGCCGCCGTGATGCTGATTGCGGCAAGCTTTCACCCGCCTCAGGCGTGGATGGCACTCACCGTGTTCGTCATCGGCATGCTGGCGCTCGGCATGGGCAACGGGTCGGTGTTCCAACTCGTGCCGCAGCGCTTCCGCCGCGAGATCGGCGTGATGACCGGGCTGGTCGGCATGACCGGCGGTGTCGGCGGATTCTATCTGGCCACGACCATGGGCTACTCCAAGCAATACACCGGCTCTTACCAGTCTGGGCTGCTGGTGTTCGCCATACTGGCGCTGGTCGCGCTGGTCGGCCTCACCGGCATAAAGTCGCGCTGGCGCACCACCTGGGGCGCCGTGCTTGGCGCGGCACGCATCTGACGTGGACGCGCCGGTCGCCATGCTCGCCGGAACCGACACGCATTGCCCCTATTGCGCTCTGCAATGCGGCATGACGCTTTCGGACAGCGCCGAGGGCTGGACGGTCGGCGCCCGCGACTTCCCGACCAACAAGGGCGGTCTCTGCCGCAAGGGCTGGACCAGCGCCGAACTGCTGGCCGCACCCGATCGCCTGACCGGGCCCTTGATACGCGATGCGAAGGGCGCCCCGCTGCGGCCCACCGGCTGGGACGAGGCATTGGACCGTGTCGCCGCCGGCTTCCGTACTATCCGAGCGGAGCACGGCGCGGACGCGGTGGGTGTGTTTGGCGGCGGCGGACTCACCAATGAAAAAGCCTATCTGCTCGGCAAGTTCGCACGCGTGACGCTGGGCACCGCCAATATCGATTACAATGGCCGCTTTTGCATGGCGTCAGCCGCGGCGGCCGGCTTGCGTGCTTTCGGCATCGATCGCGGCCTGCCGTTTCCGCTCGAGGATATCCCCGGCGCCCAGGTGGTGATGATCGAGGGCAGCAACCCGGCTGAAACCATGCCGCCGATCATGCAATACTTCGAAATGCAGCGTCGGGCCGGCGGCAAATTGATCGTTGCCGACCCACGCCGGACCGAGACCGCCCGTGCCGCGCATCTGCATCTGCAACTCACACCTGGCACCGATGCCGCGCTCGCCAACGGACTGCTTCATATCGCGGTGCAGGACCATCTGATCGACCGGGAGTTCATCGCAGCCCGCACGACCGGCTTCGAACGCGTTAATCGTATCGTGGCAAGTTATTGGCCGGATCGCGTGGAACGCATCACCGGCATACCGGTGCGGCAGCTGCGGGAGGCGGCGCATCTGCTGGGGGAGGCCGCGACCGCGATCTTCCTCTCGGGACGCGGACCCGAGCAGCAGAGCAACGGTGTTGATAACGTGCTCGCTTTCATCAATCTCGTCTTGGCCCTCGGCAAGGCCGGGCGTCGGTTCTGCGGCTATGGCTGTCTCACCGGCCAGGGCAACGGCCAGGGCGGGCGCGAGCACGGCCAGAAAGCGGACCAGCTCCCTGGCTACCGGCGTATCGACAATCCGGAGCACCGACGCGATGTTGCCGCTGTGTGGGGCATTGACCCAGTAACGTTGCCAGGCCCCGGGCTTTCCGCGAACGAGTTGCTCGACGCCCTGGGCGGCCCCGTGCGGGGGCTTCTGGTGATGGCTTCAAACATCGTGGTCTCCGCTCCGGCGGCGGGACAACTGCTCGCCCGCCTGGATCAGCTCGATCTTCTCGTCGTCGCGGACATTTTCCTCTCTGAGACCGCGAGCCGCGCGGATGTCGTGCTGCCCATCGCGCAGTGGGCCGAGGAAGAGGGCACGATGACCAATCTGGAGGGTCGCGTGCTGCTGCGCCGCCAGGCCAAGCCGCTGCCGCCGGGCGTCCGCACCGACGCCGACATCCTCGCCGCCCTCGCCGACCGTCTCGGCTCGCCGTCACCCATTCCCGCCGCCCCGCGCACGATATCCGAGGAATTCCATCGCGCGACCGCGGGCGGGGTGGCAGACTACGCCGGCATCACATGGGACCGGATTGCGCGCGAGGACGGTGTGTTCTGGCCCTGTCCGACATCGGATCATCCAGGTACGCCGCGCCTGTTCCTTGAACGGTTCGCGACCGATGACGGGCGAGCACGCTTTCATGCGGTCGAGCATCACGGCGCCGCCGAGCAGCCGGATGCGGATTATCCGTACTTTCTGACGACCGGCCGGGTGCTGGCACACTACCAGTCCGGCACCCAGACCCGCCGCATACAGGCACTGGTCGAGGCTGCGCCGGAAGCGTTCGTGGAGATCCATCCCGACACCGCGCGAAGCCTGCGTATCGCGGACGGGGCGCTCGTCCGTCTGACCACGCGGCGCGGCCAAGCCAAGCTGAAGGCCCGTTTCAGCCGCGCGATCCGGTTGGACACGCTGTTCGTGCCATTCCACTGGAGCGGCGCTGGGAGCGCCAACCTGCTCACCAATCCGGTCCTCGATCCGATATCCCGCATCCCAGAGTTCAAGGTTTGCGCCGTGCGCGCCGAACCCACCGAGACCTCAGCAACAACATGAGAGGCAGCATGATCGAATCCACGCCGAAATTTCTCCAGGGCATCTTCTCCTTCACCGGCACCGGATACACCAAGCCGGCGCCGCTCGGCGGGCTGACCTACGCGGTACCATCCGACAAGCGCTGTCAGGCGATCTACCTCCGCGCAGGGAATTCCTGCGCCGAGATGGTCGCGTTGGTGCTGCTGCGGGATGGCAGACCGATGCGTTACTTCCCCGTCGGCGCCAAGGCCGACTCGCATGTCGCGCTCGCCGTGGTCGAGGATCTGGAACCTGACCAGAAGCTGGAAGTCTTTTTGGCGGCGCCGGAAGGCATCAGCGGGACGATCGTGCTCGATCTCGGCCTGATGGAAATCTGAACGAAACGATCACGGAAGGAAATGCGCATGGCAAAGCGGAAGCTTGTGGTCGTCGGCAACGGCATGGCGGGGGCGCGGGCGGTCGAGGAGGTGTTGGCCCGCGGAGGCGCGGACCTGTTCGACATCACCATGTTCGGCGATGAACCCTACGGCAACTACAATCGTATCATGCTGTCGAATGTCCTGAGTGGCGCGCAGGACACCACCGAGATTTTCATCAATCCGCTGGATTGGTACCGGGAAAATAACATTACGCTGCATGCTGGCGAGCGGGTCGCGGAGATCGATCGCCCTTCCCACCTGGTGCGGTCGGATGGCGGCGTCACCGCTAAGTACGACAAGCTGCTGATCGCCACGGGTAGCCGCGCTTTCATGCCGCCGATGCAAGGTCTGCTGGCCCCGCATGGCCAAATGAAGGACGGCGTGTTTGGTTTTCGCACCCTGGATGACTGCAACGGCATGGTTGCCTGGGCCGGGCATAGCCGGCGCGCTGCCGTCATCGGCGGCGGTCTGCTCGGTCTGGAAGCCGCGCGCGGTCTTCTCAACCATGGTTGCGAGGTGCACGTGATCCACCTCGGCACGCAACTCATGGAAGCACAACTGGATGCGCAGGCCGCGGCGATCCTGAAGTCCGCCATGGAGAAGATGGGGATCACGATCCATCTCGGGAAGGCAACGACCGAGATCCTGGGCGATACCAGCGTGACCGGTCTGGCGTTCAAGGACGGCGGCACGCTCGAATGCGATATGGTCGTGGTCTCGGCGGGCATCAGGCCAAACAGCGAGATCGCCATGCGCGCGGGCCTGACGGTGGAGCGGGCGATCGTTGTCGACAACCACATGCGATCGGTTGACGACCGCAACGTATATGCCGTCGGCGAGTGTGCGCAGCATCGCGGCTTCGTTTACGGGTTGGTCGCACCGTTATGGGAACAGGGCAAAGTCTTCGCCGACCACGTAACGGAAAAGAATGTCGACTCCGCCTATCACGGCTCCAAGCTCGCCACGAAGCTGAAGGTGATGGGCGTCGAGCTGGCCTCGATGGGGATCACTGATCCGAAGGAGGAGCGCGACGAGATCATCCAGTTCACGGAGCCGCACAAGGGCACCTACAAGAAGCTGATCGTGCGCGACGGGCGGCTGGTGGGCGGCATCCTGATGGGGGATATCAGCAAGGCCGCCTATCTGATGCAGGCCTTCGATCGCGATAGCCCGCTGCCAGACGAGCGCCTCTCGCTTTTGTTCGACCTTGGGACGCCTAGCGAGAAGGTGACTCTCGACGAGATGCCCGCCGATACGCAGGTGTGTAATTGCAACGGCGTGAGCAAGGCGGCGATTGGCGCCTGCGTAGCCGGCGGCGCGCGCACGGCGACCGCGGTGATGAACGCGACCCGCGCCGGAAAGGGCTGCGGCTCCTGCAAATCGCTCGTTTCCGAGCTGGTCACCTGGTTTTGCGGGGGTGACGTGGAGGAGGATCCGTCGGTGCACTACTACGTCCCGACGATTCCGCTGGCCAAACCCGAATTGGTCGCGGCGATCCGCGAGAAAGGATTGCGGTCTGTCTCTTCCGTGTTCAAGGCGCTTGCGACTGACGGAATGGTTGACGCGGCGAGCAAGCCTGCCATGGCTTCACTGCTCATCACATTGTGGAACAAAGACTACGAGGATGAGCGCGATGCACGCTTCATCAATGACCGTGTGCATGGCAATATTCAGAAGGACGGCACTTTCTCTGTCGTGCCGGAGATGGCGGGTGGCGTCTGCACGCCGGCGGACCTGATGCGGATCGCTCAGGTCGCGGTCAAATACGCAGTGCCGCTGGTGAAGCTAACTGGCGGACAGCGTATCGACCTGGTCGGCGTGCCGAAGCAGCAGCTTCCGGCTGTGTGGCGCGACCTCGACATGCCTGCAGGGTGGGCCTGGGGAAAAAGCTACCGGACCTGCAAGAGCTGTATCGGCACCGACTACTGTCGCTTCGGGCTGGGCGACAGCATGGGCCTCGCGAAAAAGATCGAGACCCGGTTTCGCGGCATCGACAGCCCGGCCAAGCTGAAACTTGCCACCACCGGCTGCCCGCGCAACTGCGCCGAGGCGCTGATCAAGGATGTTGGAGCCGTCGCGATCGAGGGCGGCCGGTGGGAAATCTACATCGGCGGCGCCGGCGGCTCGCATGTGCGCAAGGGCGACTTGCTGTGCACCGTGGATAGCGAGGACGAGGTGCTGCTCTACACGGGACGCTTCATGCAGTGGTATCGCGAGAACGGCAAGTGGAAGGAGCGTACCTACACCTTCGTCGAGCGCATGGGTATCGAGCGGGTGCGGGCGGTCATCGTGGACGATGTGGACGGGATCGCCGCCGACCTTGACGCGGCGATGCAGGCATCGGTCATGGCCACCCGGGATCCCTGGAAAGAAGCGGAAGCACCAGCCACGGAAAACCAATTCGCCTCTTTGATCCAGTCGGAGGTCTGACATGGTGGAACGTGCAATCGGATCGATCAGCCAAGTTCCGAAGGGCGAGGGGCGCAACTTCCAGGTGGACGGCGTCCGCGTCGCTGTGTTCCACACCCGCGGTGGCGCGGTTTTCGCGACCCAGGCCGAATGCCCGCATCTTGCCGGCCCGCTCGCCGATGGGCTGACCGACGAAGCGACAATCGTTTGTCCGCTGCACGATCGGACTTACGATTTCCGTACCGGCCTGGGGATCGGGACGGACTGCACCATAGCGATATTCCCGGTGCGCGTGGACAGCGCGGGCACGATCCTGCTGACCCTCGAGCCAAAGGGTGCAACCGCGGCCGTCGTGCTGGTTTCCTCCTCCATGGATTGAGCCTGGTCGCGACGGTACCTTGCGCCCGACGCTCGGGTCAGGACTTCCGTTGGTATCGATGAAGCGTCCCGTGAGCTCGGTCATGGGGCCGCTCGTGCCTTGCCAACAGGGCCATGTCGGGGACCGGCAGCGGAGGCGCTATCCGGTCTCCGCCGTTTTGTTCAAAACCTCTTCTCTGCGAACTCCGGGCACTCCGTGATTGCGCGAGCCGTCCAACGGGCGCGGACGGCGCCGATCCGTCCAGGCAAGACTGGCGCCGCACATTTGCGTCCAGACTGCAAATCGCTTGTGTTGCTGCAAAGCCCGTGAGCCTAAGGCAGCGCTGGGCGCCCCGCCGGCCCGCGAACCCGCGGCAGCAGGATCATGTCCCAGGGACTCGGCATCTCACCCACCGGCACATGCACCAGCGCAGGCGCATCCAGAGCGAACGCCTTCCGCAACGCATCCTCAACCCCGTCGGGGGTCGTCGCCCGAAAAGCCGCCATGCCGAAACTTCGCGCGAAGTCGACAAAGTCCGGATTTGTCAGATCGCTGGCGATCAGCCGGTTGCCATACTGCTGCGCCTGAATGCGCCGCACATTGCCGAAAGCGCCATCATCGAACACCACGACCACCACGGGCAGCCTGTGATGCATGGCGGTGGCCAGTTCGGCGGCCTGGAACATAAATCCGCCATCGCCAGTCGCCAGCACCACCTTGCGCCCCGGAGAGGCGGCCTGAGCGCCCAACGCCGCGCCGTAACCCCAGCCGAGGGAGTCCTGATATCCGGGTGACAGGAAGCTGCGCGGCCCATGCACCGTGAAGGCCAGGCGGCTGGCGAAACCGATTTGCGTGACTTCCTCCACGAAGATTCCGTCCTCCGGCAATGCAGCCCGGATGGCGCGGAGGAACCCCATCGGCGGCTCGTGACGTGCCAGCCGGTCGGCAAATGCGGTCCGGACGCCAGCCAGCTCCGGATTAGGCTGCCACGTGGCCGGGCGATCCGCCAAGGCCGCCGACAGGGCTCGCAGCGTCACCGCGGCGTCGCCCTGCAACGCACAGTCGGGATGGCGGAACCGGGTGATCTCCTCGGGATCGATATCGAGGCGGATGATCCGCAAATCCTCGTCGACACCCCAGTTGCTTTGTTGCCAGTAAAGCCGGGTGCCGATCGCCAGCACCACATCGGCGGTCTTCCACAATGCATGTGACTCGGTGAACGACACAGCAAGTTTGTGCGAGGTAGGGATCACCCCCCTGCCCCGCCGGAACGACGCCACCGGGGCATGCAGCAGTTCCGCGATAGCCTGTACCTCCGGCCCCGCGCCAAGCGCACCCCCGCCGACAACGATCAGCGGGCGCTTCGCCCTGACCAGAATGTCGGCCGCCGCCGCGACCGCCCGCACATCGGCGCTCGGCGCAACACTGAGCACCGGCGGACTGAGCGTGACCTCGGCCGACTGACCCCAGACATCGATGGCACATTCCAGCGCAATCGGACCCGCTCGGCCGCTGGTGGCGGTGGCGATCGCCCAGGCCACACGCTCGGAAGCTTCCAGCGGCGAGCGGATGCGTTCGGCTTTCTTGGTGATGTGGCGCAGCAATCCAAGCTGATCGTGGATCTCGTGCAGGTGCCCGTGCCCCTGGTCGATCGCGAACGACGGGATCTGCCCCGCCAGCGCAATGACCGGGGCGCCCATGGCGCGCGCGAGCAACAGCGCCGTCGAGGCATTCAGAATGCCGGGCCCCGGAACGACCGCGAAGGCCTGCGGCTTCCCGCTCACCAGCGCGGCGCCCAGCGCCATATAGGCGGCAGTCTGCTCGTGCCGGGGATGGATGACCCTGATCCGGTCAGAACCCTTGTGAGCGGCATCGAAGAGATGATCGTTGTGCACCCCGGGCAGCGCGAACAGTGTGCCAATACCGTGCGCGACCAGGGATTCGATCACGGCCTCGGCCGTCGTCATTCGGGGCATAACCATCTCCTCCTGCAAATTCTTGTGCCGCGGAGGTCGTTGGCCGGAAGCGTCCAGTCGGCCACGCGGATCGCCTTCTTATAGACGGCTTCTATTCCAGGGCCGATCTGCCCCCATCGAAATACTATGGGTCAACGCTCAGTTTGGTCGCCGTCACGCCGACGTGTCAGGCCGCCGCGAACATCTCACCCACGGACCTGCCCGCCTCGACGCATGACAGGACGCAACCGCCCGCGGCCGCTTTGAAGCAGCGGCTCGAGCACAGGATTTCCCCCATGATCCCACTGGTTTCCGTTTCCGCACCGCGCCCCTCACTCGTCAGGGGCGACCCTGGCGAAGACGACGATACAGATGAGTCCCTGTTTCAAGCAGGACCATTACGCGACCCGGCCCAGCTCGACGCGGCTCGCGTCTTGATCGTCTCGGTCCACGGCCTCGGACTGCTCCGCGGTCTCATCCGCCGAGGCTGCCCGGCGGCGACCTGCATCAGGCCGGCGGCCAAGCCCGAGGCGGCCGCTTACGAGTTAGCCTGCTTCCAGGATGTCGGCGCGGAAACCAATTTCGAGCTGCTTGTGCGTAACGCCAGGCGCGCCCTCGTCCCCGGCGGCCGGCTGACCGCTCGCATCCGCCGCGACCGAGGCGGCATCGCCAGGGGCCTCGCGCGCCGCTTGAAGCTCAACGGCTTTGTCCACGTAGCGACACTGCCGACCCCGGGAGGCAGCCTGCTCTGGGCGGAGCTGCCCACCCCGGGCATCGCCAACCATCCACAGGACGGCTTGGCTGGAACTCATATGGTCGAGCCGCATCGGAGGATGTCATGATCCGGGAAGCGCTCGCCCTCGGCGGCTCCATGACCGCGATCATCACGCCCTTCCGCGACGGTGCGGTGGACGAGCAAGCGTTTGGTCGCCTGTGTGAACGCCAGATCACGCGCGGCACGACCGCCCTGGTGGTCTGCGGCAGCACCGGGGAGGCCGCCGCAATGCAGCCGGATGAGCAGGCAAACCTGGTCGCGCTGGCATCGGCCGTGGGGAACGGCCGTATTCCGGTGATCGCGGGATGCCAGGCGCCGGCCACCGAGCACGCCGTGCACCTCGCGACCCTGCTGACCCGCGCCGGAGCCGATTTCCTGCTGTGCGCGCCGACCCCATACGTCAAGCCAACGCAGCAGGGCATCATCTGTCATATGCGAGCGCTGTCTCATGCCTCCGCGCGGCCGCTGCTGCTCTATGACGTGCCCGGTCGGGTGGGGGTGGCCATCGCCGACGCCACCGTCGCCATCTTGTTCGAGGCTGGCATCGTTGCCGGCATCAAGGACGCCACCGCCGACCTCGCCCGAGTGCCCCGGCTGCGGGCGCTGTGCGGGGTGGGCATGTTGCAGTTCAGCGGAGACGATCCGACCGCCGCCGCGCATCGCGCCATGGGTGGCCACGGCTGTATCTCGGTGACCGCCAACGTGGCCCCAGCTCTGTGCGCCGGGCTTCATCGCGCGTGGGACACCGGCGACCTTGACACCTTCGCGGCCATCCGTGACCGGCTCGCGCCGCTCAGCGAGGCGCTGTTCATCGAGAGCAATCCAATCCCGGTGAAAGCGGCGCTGGCGATGCTGGGACTTGCCCCGAACGAAGTCCGCCTGCCGCTGACCCGGGCGAGCGATGCGACAAGCGGTCGGCTTTCGCCAATTCTGGCCGCGGTCGTCGCAGCCGAGGATTCTCTCGCGGCCGGCCCATGTCACGCCGTCGCGGCGTGATCGCTCTTCGCGCCGTGCTTTTCGTGGCGACGGTCGGGGTAGGCAGCGTGCTGGTCCGGAACACGACCGACACGCTGACCTGCATCTTCCATGGGAAAAACTGTACCTGTACGTCCCGAGCGCGACCCGCTAGCCCTCCACCACGATCGACCTGGCTAGATAGCGAGACGGATACCGCGCACTCATATCTTTTTCAGCGTCCAGCTCAACTCGCCGGGCTCGGAAGGCATTGCCCCTGCCCTTCGGATATTATGCGGCGGGACCGATACGTCTGGGGTATGATCCAGCGGCGCGGCCGCCGGCCTCGACGCACGCGGCAAGGTTCGGCGGAAAGTCCGCGCAAAGCTCCATGACCGCACTAGCAATGAAATCACCCCTGATGAGGTCGAGCGAATTACCACTGAACTGCCCGCACGGTGAACACGCTGCCTAGCCCGCCTGCGCCGGGAGGCTTCGACCTATCTCCGATAATGTTTTGATAACCGCGCTAATCTGTGGAAGTCTGAGCGGCGCCAGCGGCCGGCATGAACGGCACGGCCGAAAACAAAGTTGCGGGGGGGAAATCGTGTCTGACGCAAGCGTGGCGACCTTTGGCTCCGCATCGCTGATGGAGGAGCGGACCTATCGAAAAGTGACGATGCGGATCGTCCCTTTTCTGTTCATTTGTTATCTTGCCGCGTATCTCGATCGGGTCAATGTCGGCTTCGCCAAGCTCCAGATGCTGCATGAGCTGAACTTCAGCGAAACTGTTTACGGCTTTGGCGCCGGCATTTTCTTCTTGGGTTACGTGCTCTTTGAAGTGCCGAGCAATGTGATCATGCACAAGGTGGGCGCTCGGCTGTGGATCGCGCGAATCATGATCACCTGGGGGCTGATTTCCGGTGCAATGGCCTTTGTTCATACTGCCTCGACATTCTACCTCCTGCGCTTTCTGCTCGGCGTGGCCGAGGCGGGGTTCATCCCAGGCATCCTGCTCTACCTCACCTACTGGTATCCGGCCAAGCGACGCGGACGGATCACCGCGCTCTTCCTGACGGCGATTCCAATGGCCAGTATCTTCGGCGGCCCTCTTTCCGGCTGGATCCTGAACGCGGTCAGCGGCGCGCAAGGCTTTAGCGGATGGCAATGGCTATTCTTGCTGGAAACCATTCCCTCCCTGTTCCTGGGCATCGTTACCCTGTTCTACCTTGACGACCGCGTCGCTTCGGTAAACTGGCTGGACGACGATGAAAAACGCACCATCGCCGGAAACATCGCCCGCGAAAACCAGGAGAAGGAGGGGCTGTCGCATCTGTCGGCCGCGTTCAAGACCGGCCGGGTGTGGCTGCTTGGCCTGATCTATTTCTGTCTCGCCAGCGGAATCTATATCATTAGCTTCTGGCTTCCGACCCTGATCAAGCAAACCGGCGTGTCCGATCCCCTGAGGATCGGACTGCTGACCGCGGTGCCCTATATTGCCGCGATCATCGCGATGATTGCTGTCAACAGCCATGCCGACCGTGTGCGCGAACGTCGCTGGCACACGCTGATCCCCGCCCTGGTGACCGCTTTCGGCCTGATACTGGCAGCGTGGGCTGCCAACCACACGCTGCTGGCAATGGCGGGGCTGGTGTTGGCGACTGCCGGGGCATCCACGGCGCAGTCTTCATTCTGGACCTTCCCCGCGGCCTTTCTGGGCGGCGCGGCGGCGGCCGCCGGCATTGCGCTGATCAACTCGCTTGGCAATATCGCAGGTTTCGCCAGCACCTTCCTGGTCGGCTGGATGACCGACCTGACACACAGTACGTCGGCAAGCCTATATTTCTTCGCCGGGTTGCTGGCGGTCGGAGGCGCCCTGATCCTGACGATCCCGGCCCATCTCGTGGACAAATGACCGATCGGTCCGCAACGGAAGGCGGCGTGAACCGCACTCCGTTGCCCACGAACTCGGCCGATGCCTGCTTCCGAGACCTGACCAGGATTCCGTTTCGCGCCGCGGGAGAGCCCCGGCCGAAACACGACAGACTCGGTGCGCCTCTGCTAGCATGACCCATGCCTCATGCTGATTTCGTCCACCTTCGCACCCACTCCGCCTACTCCCTGAGCGAGGGCGCCATCGGCCCGGACAAGATCGCCACCTTGGCGAAGGCGGAAAGAATGCCGGCCGCCGCGATCACCGACACCGGCAATCTGTTCGGCGCGCTAGAGTTCTCCCAGTACTGCGCCGGCAAGGGTATCCAGCCCATCATCGGCTGCCAGATCGCCCTGTCCCGCGCCGACAATGCCCGCCTGCCCCCGGACCCGATCGTGCTGCTGGCACAGGACGCCACGGGCCTCGCCAATCTGCAACGGCTGTCGTCGATGGGGTTCCTCGACACCGACCCGAGCCTCAAGCCGCAGCTTTCGTTGCAAAGCATTGCCGAACACGCGGCCGGCCTGATGCTGCTGACCGGTGGCACCACCGGCCCGATTGGCCGTCTGCTGGCCGAGGGCCAGAAGGCCGAAGCCGAGCGGTTGCTGGACACGCTGGGGGAGGCGTTCGTTGGGCGGACCATGCAGGAGTTGCACCGCCACGGCCTCGCCGTCGATGCCGCGATCGAGCCCGGACTGATCGCCCTAGCCGACGCGCGCGGCATGCCGCTGGTGGCGACCAATGACTGCTACTTCGCCACCCCCGACATGCATGAGGCGCATGACGCGCTGCTGTGCATCGCGGAAGGCCGCACGCTGTCCGAATCCGACCGCCGTCGCGTTACGCCGGAGCATTGGTTCAAGCCCGCCGCCGACATGCGCACCCTGTTCGCCGACCTGCCCGAGGCCTGCGACAACACGCTGGCCGTCGCCCGCCGCTGCGCGATCATGGCGGAGACCCGTAAGCCGCTGCTGCCCATCTGCCCCAAGGTCCGGCCGGGCTCCTCCGAGGAGGAAACCGTCCGAGCCATGGCGACCGAAGGGTTGCAGCGCAGGATGGATGCCGCTGGCGCCGACGCGGACACCCGGGCGATCTACCGCCAGCGGCTCGACTACGAGCTGTCGGTCATCGCCTCGATGGGCTTCTCCGGCTACTTCCTGATCGTCGCCGATTTCATCCAGTGGTCCAAAGCGCAAGGCATTCCGGTGGGGCCGGGGCGCGGCTCGGGCGCCGGCTCGGTGGCCGCTTGGGCGCTGACCATTACCGACCTCGATCCGTTGCGCTTCGGTCTGCTGTTCGAACGCTTCCTCAACCCCGAGCGCGTCTCGATGCCAGACTTCGACATCGATTTCTGCCAGGAGGGCCGCGACCGCGTCATTGACTATGTCCGTAACGAGTACGGCGGCGACCGCGTCGCGCAGATCATTACTTTCGGCAAACTCCAGGCCCGGGCGGCGGTGCGCGATGTCGGCCGCGTGCTGGGCCTGCCGTTCGGCCAGGTCAACAAAGTCGCGGAACTGATCCCGAACAATCCCGCCAAGCCGGTGACGCTGCAACAGGCGCTCGACGGCGAACCCCGGCTGCGGCTGCTGCGCGACGAGGACGAGGGCATCGCCCGGCTGCTGGAAATCGCCCTGCGGGTCGAGGGGCTGTATCGCCACGCCTCCACCCATGCCGCCGGGGTGGTAATCGGCGACCGCCCGCTAATGGACCTGGTGCCGCTGTATCGCGATCCGAAGTCCGACTTCCTGGTCACGCAGTATTCGATGAAGCATGTCGAGCAGGCCGGACTGGTCAAATTCGACTTCCTCGGCCTGACGACGCTTACCATCCTGCGCCGGGCGCAGGATTTTCTGCGCGGGCTGGGGATCGAGGTCGATCTGGACCGACTGCCGCTGGATGACTCGAAAACCTACGAGATGCTGGCCCGGGGCGATGCCGGCGGGGTGTTCCAGATGGAGGGGCAGGGCGTGCGCGATACGCTGCGGCAGATGCGTCCCGACCGGTTCGAGGACCTGATCGCCGCCGTCGCGCTCTATCGTCCCGGTCCGATGGCGAACATCCCCGACTACTGCCGCCGCAAGCACGGAGAAAAATGGCAGGCGCCGCATCCCGAAATCCACGACATCCTGGCCGAGACCTACGGCATCATGGTCTATCAGGAACAGGTCATGCAGATCGCCCAGAAGATGGCCGGCTATTCGCTCGGCAGCGCCGATCTGCTGCGCCGCGCCATGGGGAAGAAAATCGCCTCGGAGATGGAGGCACAGCGAGGTGCCTTCACCCAAGGCGCGATAGCCCGCGGCATCGATCCCGCCAAGGCCACCGAAGTCTTCGACCTGATGGCCAAATTCGCGGATTATGGTTTCAACAAATCGCACGCCGCCGCCTACGCCCTGGTCGCCTATCAGACCGCGTGGCTGAAAGCCAACCACCCGGAGGTGTTCCTGGCCGCGTGTATGAGCCTCGCCGTCAACAATACCGATCGGCTGGCGGCCCTGAAGCAGGAAGCGGAACGATCTGCCATCAAGATACTGCCGCCGGACATCAACCGCTCCGGCGGGGATTTCTCGGTGGAGCCAACGGGGGATGGCCGGCTGGCAATCCGTTACGCTCTGGCGGCGGTGAAGAAGGTCGGCTTCGCGGCGATGGAAGCTGTCGTGGCCGCGCGCGTCGATACCCCTTTCTCCGACCTGGCGGATTTCGCCTCCCGTATCGATCCCCGCCAGCTCAACCGGATGCAACTCGAGAACCTGGTGCGCGCCGGCGCCTTCGACAGTTTGGACCCCAACCGTGCCCGGCTCTTCACTGGTGC
Source organism: uncultured Alphaproteobacteria bacterium (assembly GCA_963758415.1). Taxonomy (GTDB): domain Bacteria; phylum Pseudomonadota; class Alphaproteobacteria; order Acetobacterales; family Acetobacteraceae; genus Rhodopila. The sequence continues at coordinate 178,100 of CAVWVL010000009.1, forward strand.
CGAAACGGTCCTGCGCCGGGCGCAGGCCGAACAGGAGGAGAAAGCAAGCGGCCAGATCGGACTGTTCGGCGATATCGGCGGCAAGCCCGAACCGTTGCGGTTCCCCGACATTCCTGACTGGCCCCCGCTCGAGCGTCTGGCATTCGAGGCCGAGGCCGTCGGCTTCCATCTGACAGCCCATCCCCTCGACGCCTACGCCCAGGCCCTCCGCCAACTCGGCGTTACCCAATCGGCACAAATCGAGGCGCGCGCCGCCGACGGCCTCGGCAGGGTGAAGATCGCAGGCACAGTGATTGCAACAAAGGAAAGAATAACCCGGACTGGAAGCCGCATGGCGTGGGTGCGGATTTCGGACGCGGCTGGCTCGGTCGAGGTCACCTGCTTCAGTGAGGTGCTGCAGCGCTCCCGCGAGGTGCTTGCCTCGGGCGCCAACGTGCTGGTGACAGCGGAACTGAAGATGGAAGGTGAGGCAGTGCGGGTCACCGCGATCGATGTCGTGCCGCTGGATCAGGCCGCCGCTTCCGCGGGTGCGTCGATACGTGTGTGGCTACGGGAGACCGCAGCCGTGCCGCACATCCGTGACGTGCTGGCCCGCGAAAGCGGTGGGCGCGGGCATGTCACGCTGGTGCCCTGGATCGGCAGGGACCAGGACGTGGAGATTGCATTGCCTGGACGCTACAACGTCACCCCTAGGCTCGCGCAGGCGCTGAAGTCGCTGCCGGGGGTGGACCAGGTCGAGGAAGTATGAGGCGGGGCGGCATTTTGCTCCTGCCGAGTGGCCGCGGAGGAAACCGTCAATGGCGAAACATAACAACAGCAACAAAAAAACAAGTCCGGCAAGAACGGCCCGTCGACATCGGAACAGACGCCGCTAGCTGATGACACACCCACCGTCCGTTCGGACGGCAAGGATTCCCGCAAGGCGTATGAGCGCGCCTTGTCCGACCTTCATGTTGAGCTGGTGAAGGTGCAACGATGGATAGAGCATAGCCGTGCGAGGGTCTGCATCGTTTTCGAAGGCCGCGACGGAGCTGGCAAGGGCGGCACCATCAAGGCGATCACCGAGCGCGTGAGCCCGCGCGTGTTCCGCGTGGTTGCCCTGCCGTCGCCGACCGAGCGCGAGAAATCGCAGATGTACGTTCAGCGCTACGTGCAACATCTTCCGGCAGGCGGTGAGATCGTGATTTTCGATCGAAGTTGGTACAACCGTGCCGGCGTCGAACGGGTCATGGGTTTCTGCAGTACCCGAGCAAGTCGAGCGCTTCCTCGATATGACCCCGGCATTCGAGCGGGCGATCATCGACTCGGGTGTTATCCTGCTGAAATACTGACTGGAGGTGAGCCCGGAAGAGCAAACACGGCGGCTCGAGGCACGCATCAACGACGGGAGAAAGCTGTGGAAGTTGTCGCCAATGGATATGAAGTCATATAGCCGATGGTACGAGTATTCACGAGCGCGGGATGCCATGTTCCTGGCCACCGACACCTCATGGGCACCCTGGTACGTGGCACATTCCGATGACAAGAAGCGAGCGCGGCTCAACATTATCCGACATCTGCTGCGTCATATTCCGTATGAGGAGCCGAAGCGCGACAAGGTGAAGTTGCCAAAGCGTCAGGAAGGCGGCGATTACAAGGAACCGGACTACCCGTTCAAGGTCATTGCCGATACGGTGGGAAAACCCTCGCCGACCGACGCCGCGTTCTGACCCTGGTGGACCACGGAGCAGTCGCCTGATGGGAATATTGTCCTTGACAAATCGCGCGGATTAAGTTAGAAGCGTCGATGGATTACACTACCGATTCCGGCAGCATCCAAAACGTCAGACTTCCTGTATAGTCTGACCTGATCGGATTGTAACGTCAACAACTCGTTCTCGGTATCCTCATCGACCTCCGCCTTCCATCCGACAACCGGCGGTAAAGCAGCATGCCTCGCCGGGTTGAGCCAAACTACGACCGTTGAAGCCGACCCGCCGCTCGCGTGCCGATCCACCGCGCGGTCCAGGCACGCGGCCGCCACACCCGTTCGCACGCCAGCCGGCCCCGCTGGTATTTGGCCGTAACGTCCGCCATCCCCGAACATCCGAAATCCGGAGAACCGCCTTTCATGTCCACAATTGACGCCCTGCCCTTCGAGACCTTCACCGTGCCTTTGCTCCTGGCCGGTGACCCCGTGGTGCCACTACAGGCCGCCACCAAGCAATATACCGACACTCGCCTTTTGCGCACCGGCGACACACTGACGGGCACCCTGGTGTTGGCGTCGGATCCGGTGCTTCCTGCCCAGGCGGCAACGAAGAATTATGTTGACGTCCAGCGATTGAATGACTTGTCGAAGGCGGGCGGGACTTTGACCGGCCCGTTGATATTGAATGCCGATCCGACGAGCTCCAGTCAGGCTGCAACCAAGCACTATGTCGACATGCAAACCCCAGCCGGTGCCCTGCCGATCACAGGAGGGTCGCTGACCGGTGCACTCAGTCTCGCCGCGGCGCCGTCGGCTCCGCTTCAGGCCGCAAGCAAACAATACGTCGACACAAGCGCGGCAGCCACCGGCGTCATCAACGTCACCTTGGCACCGTATCTGGCGAAACTGAATGGCGTAACCGACGACACCGCGGCATTCAAGGCGGCCTATCTGGCGGCGTCGTCCGGAGCCGCGATCTACGTCCCCTTCGGCAGCACAGTGCTGCAGCCACCAGCCTCGTGGGGAGTGGTGCTTACCAAGCGGGTGAAATGGTTCGTCGATGGCACGACCCTTGCCGACGGCACCCCTTTGGCAGCCTCGGTTCCCACCGGCACCAACCCCGCCGCATTTACTCTGCCAGGCTATGTTCTCGGAAACACAACGACTGGCCTTACGGCTTCAAACGGGAACTCGGCGGCAACCGATCTGGCGGTGCTGCAATCATCCTACATCGTCGCCCATAACGGCGGGACCGGGGTGGTCACGAACGGCCGCCTGGATACAATCATCTACAACAGCCCGGGTTCATTCGTCTGGGGCGGACTTGACCGCCTCGTTTGGGCCGGGACGCAGACGCCAACGGGCACGCCGGCCGCGCAACATGTCGGTCGCTATGTGCAGACCCTGCGATCAGTTGTTGCAACGGGTACCAACGGACTGCCGTTGTCGCAACCTGAGTTGTGGGGGGCCTGCATCGAGTACCGGGATCAGACCGGAACGCCGTCAAGCGCGGCCAACTCGTCAATCTCGGTAGAGATGGACTGGTACGGCAATGGTCTTGACGATGCAAACAGCCGAGCGGTCCAAAGCCTGGTGGTCGGCCAGAACAATCAGGCTGGTGCTCCCGTCGAGGTGGCGGCGGTGATCGGGGTGTGGCTGTCCTACGGCTCGGCGGGGAGTGCCAAGACGGTATTCAAGGTATCGATACCTTTTTCCAATGCTGTGCTGGATACTACCAACGCAGTCCAAATCAACAACGCTCCCGTCATCAGAATGGCCGCCAACCAGGCGATTGCGTTCGAAGCCACCAACTGCAACCGGCTCCTGTTCGACAGCACCACGGGACTGCTTCGCTGGTGTCAGGGCAGTCTGTCCTTTCCGGTCGGCAAGGGCATCTCGGTCGGCTGGGTGAATGTGTATTCCGCCTCGGCAACGCTGCCGAGCTACATATCTGGAAACATGATTTTCCTGACCGGCAATACGTCGTACAGCATCACCCTGCCGGCGGCCAGCACCGTAGCCGCAGGCACAGGATTCACGTTTTCAGTGGCCGGTGTCGGCGCGGTCGTAAGTATTGTTCCAGGCGGTGCGGACATGATCGATCTGGCGCCGGTGGTACTGCGGACCAATGACAGGTATCATGTCATCTCTGACGGGTACAGCACATGGCATGATGTCTTCCGCACCAATTCGGTGTCGCCCGTATTCTCCGGGCCGCCGGTACTGCCAACTTACAGTGTGGCGCAGCTACCCGCTGGCCTGCCCGCCGGCTCCCTGGCATTCGCCGCGAACGGAAGAAAGTCCACCGAAGCAGCCGGGGCCGGAACCGGCGTCGGCGTGCTCTATGACGGTCAGCACTGGATCTCCACCAACGTCGGCGGCACCGTTGCAGCCTAGCACCCGGCGGCGAAATACCCCCCGGACAGGTCACACTACTCGGCAGCCACCCCTTTCGCGTCGCTCGCCCCGGTATACAAATGCGGCCAGCGGCGTTTCACCAGGGGACCTTTCTCGTCATACGCCAGGCAGGTGTTCAGCATCTTGTTGCCGCCGCCCCATTTTTCGGTGATGCGCTTGTCCAGCGCATCGCTTCCACGGCTGTCCGAAGCACCCTCCGCCAGCATCTCCCGCCGAGCCTTGGCAGGGTTGATGGTCTGGTAGGCGGTGGTGGCCACCTGCTGCAGCAGTTCGCGCAGATGGGTGCAGCCGACCGTGCCGCCCACCGCGTGGTTCGCCTCGCGGAGGAAACCGGCCCTGATACGCATGCCGACCAACCGGGTGAAGTTGGGCGCCGCCGTTGGACACATGACGTATGGGGTCTTGTCGCTGATCGCCTCGACCGCCGCGATGCGCATCTGCTCGTCCAGTGTCAGGCGCAGCCACATGTCGTGAACCGGCTCGCCCGGCTCGATGAAGCCGCGATCATGGCTGTTCTGGCCAAAGCTTTTGCTGTCGGTCAGATGAGCCTCGATATCGTACAGGCCATCGGAGCGCCGATATCCGTTGATCTCGATCGAGCGCGTATGCAGGCGCTCGCGTTCCACGGGCTGGCTCAACGACATTCTGGACTCCTCGGGGCTGCCGGTCGCGGGATATTGCAGTGCAGCACGAGCCTATCGCATTGACCGCGTGCCGATGCAAAGCATCCCCGCCACCGTCGCGCTTGAAGCCACACGCCCCGCGATAACCCGACTGCTCCTGGGATCAGAATCCCACTGGCCATCCATTGACCCAGCGGCTAATCGAAGCATCACTACGCGGCGGAAACCGCGCTGGCGAAGCGGCGACCACCATCGGGGATGTGATCCAGATCATTGCTCGGCGGTCGGAAATTGGCCAGGAATGGAGCGGTCGACCATCCTAGGTTGGCGAAGTGAGGGCTGCCAGGAATGAACGCGTTTAAACTCCACTGCCGCCGGTCCCTCGACGGTATCCGTGAGCAAGGCCGCTATCGCACCTTTACCCCCCTGCAAAAGCGCGCCGACACCTTCCCGTACTACCGCCGCCCCAACGGAACGCGTGTTCTGGTCTGGTCCTCGAACGACTATCTGGCGATGGGTGGCCACCCAGTGCCGGTGAATGCGGCGTGCGAGGCGGCGCGTGCGATGGGGACGGGCGCCGGAGGCACACGCAATATCAGCGGCACCAGTCCGGTGCACGACGACCTCGAGGCGGAACTTGCGGCGCTGCACGGCAAACAGGCCGGGCTGCTGTTCACTTCGGGTTTCGTGTCGAACCAGGCGGCGCTGTCCACTATCCTGAACAGTTTCCCCCACGGTCCAGGTCAGCCGTGGCAGGTGTTCTCGGACGCCAAGAACCACGCCTCCATGATCGCCGGCATCAAGGGCTCGCGGGCGGTCGTCAATATTTTCCGGCACAACGATCTGACCCATCTGGACGCCCTGCTCAGTGCCGCCCCCGCCGGCGCGCCGAAGCTGATTGCGTTCGAATCGGTCTACTCGATGGACGCGGACATCGCCCCGATCGGCGCGATCTGCGACCTGGCCGAGAAATACGATGCCATGACCTACCTCGACGAGGTGCACGCCGTGGGCATGTACGGACCCAACGGCGGCGGTGTTTCGGAACGGGACGGCGTCGCACACCGCATCGACGTCATCGAGGGCACCTTGGCCAAGGCCTTTGGCTGCCATGGCGGCTACATCACGGGCGATGCCGAGGTGGTGGATTTTATCCGCTCTACCGCGCCTGGCTTTATTTTCACCACCTCGCTGCCGCCGATGACCGCCGCAGCGGCTCTTGCCAGCGTCCGCCATGTGCGGCAGGACCACGCTCGCCGAGCATCCTTGTTCGAGCGTTCGGCTGCGCTAAAGGCGCGGTTCGACGCTGCCGGACTGCCAAGGATCGGTTCGGTCAGCCACATCGTCCCGCTGCACATCGGGGAGGCCGCGCTTTGCACCCAGGTCAGTCAGCACCTGCTGAAAGAATTCGGCATGTATGCGACGCCGATCAATTACCCGACCGTCCCGCGCGGCGACGAACGCCTGCGCTTCACGCCCGGCCCGTTGCACACCGACGCGATGATGACGGAGCTGATCCGTGCCCTGACCGCGATCATCCCCCGCGAATTGCGCCGCGCCGCCTGACGACGCCTCCTCCGCTCCAGTGTCATCCCCGCTTCTCCGTGTCTTCCTCGGCGAAGCATGCATTCGGCGCAGGCCGAGGCGCCGAGGACTCACGAATTTTCCGTCACACCCACCCCCATTCCCACCCTCGTTGCATGTCCCGTCGGTCCGGCGTCAATGATCACTGAGCTCGGTCATTTCGCGCTCATCCTGGCGCTGTTTGTCGCACTCGTTCAGGCAACCGTGCCCCTTATGGGTGCCGCACGCCAGCATGCTGGCTGGATGTCCGTCGGACGATCCTGCGCGCTCATGGAATTCGCACTGATTACGATCGCGATGCTGTCCCTGATGCACGCCTACATCACGTCCGACTTCACCGTGATCAACGTCGCCGAGAACAGCCACACCGACAAGCCGTTGCTGTACCAGATCACCGGAGTCTGGGGGAACCACGAGGGCTCGATGCTCCTGTGGGTGTTCATGCTGTCGCTGTGCGCCGCCGCGGTGGCCTGGTTCAGCAACAACCTGCCGCCGCCGTTGCGCGCGCGGGTGCTGGCGGTGCAGGGGATGATCGCGGTCGGGTTCCTGCTGTTCATCTTGTTCACCTCGAACCCGTTCCTGCGCACCTTCCCACCGCCGCCCAACGGCCATGGTCTCAATCCGGTGCTGCAGGACCCCGGCCTCGCCTTCCATCCGCCCTTCCTCTATCTCGGCTATGTCGGCTTCTCCGTCGCATTCGCGTTCGCCGTCGCCGCCCTGATCGAGGGTCGAGTCGACGCCGCCTGGGCGCGCTGGGTGCGCCCCTGGACGCTGGCCTCGTGGTGCGCGCTGACCATCGGCATCGCGATGGGCTCGTGGTGGGCCTACTACACGCTAGGCTGGGGCGGCTGGTGGTTCTGGGACCCGGTGGAGAACGCCTCGTTCATGCCATGGCTGGTCGGCACCGCGCTGATCCATTCGTCCATCGTGGTGGAAAAGCGCGACACGCTGAAATCCTGGACCATCCTGCTGGCGATCATCACTTTTTCCCTCTCTCTGGTGGGCACATTCCTGGTGCGGTCCGGCGTGCTGACATCGGTGCACGCCTTCGCCACCGACCCGGCACGGGGCACGTTCATTCTGCTGTTGCTGGTGGTGGCGATCGGCGGTTCGCTCACATTGTATGCGGTGCGCGCGCCGGCGCTCAGCGGCGGTGGATTGTTCGCTCCAATCTCCCGCGAGGGCGCGCTGGTGCTCAACAACCTGCTGCTGTCCTGCGGTTGCGCCACGGTGTTCCTGGGCACGCTTTACCCGCTGTTCCTCGACGCCATGGGTGGCCCCAAACTGTCGGTCGGGTTTCCGTTCTTCAACCGCACCTTTGCGCCGATGATGGTGCCGCTGATCATCGCCCTCGGGGTCGGTCCCATGCTCGCCTGGAAGCGCGGCGACCTGCTCGGCGCGCTACAACGGCTCTGGGTTGCCTACATCGCGACAGGCCTTGTCGTGCTGGTGGGTTTCTACCTTACCTACGGCGGTCCCGTGCTGGCGGTGCTGGGCCTGGGCCTCGCCGCCTGGCTGGCAACCGCGGTGCTGACCGAGTTTGCCGACCGGCTGCGGCTGTTTCGCGTCCCGTTGCGCGACAGTGTCCGCCGCGCCATGGCTTTGCCACGCGCCACTTACGGGATGACGTTCGCCCATTTCGGGCTGGCCGTCTCCGTCGCCGGCTTCGCCGCTTCCGCCTACGCTCAGGAAGCGATCGAAATCCTGAAGCCGGGCGGCAGTATGTCGATCGCAGGCTATCAACTGACCCTGGAGCACGTCGACCCGCTGGCCGGGCCGAATTATCGCGCCGACGACGCCACCATCCAAGTTACGCGAAACGGTATCCCCGTCGCGATCATGCACCCGCAGCGGCGGTTCTTCCCGTTGCAGAACCAGACGACCGGAGAAACCGCGATCCGCACCAATCTTGTCTCCGACCTATATCTTGCTCTCGGCGACGCCGACAAGGCTGGCTCGTGGACGGTCCGTGCGTATTGGAAGCCTCTGGTGCCGTGGATTTGGATTGGCGCCGTGATCATGGCGTTCGGCGGCCTCGTCAGCCTGAGCGACCGCCGTTGGCGGGTCGGTGTCGCCGCGCATGGCCGGCGTCGCGCTGCACGGCAGGCCGCCGCGGCGGCGGAATAGACCGCGGAAAACCTTATGATGACCCGCGTGTTCTATCTGTTGCCGCTGCTGATTTTTCTCGTCCTGGCGGATTATTTTTTCGTCTCGTTGCGGTCGGGTCACGACGTCCAGGAGCTGCCCTCCGCGATGATCGAAAAGCCGGCACCGCAATTCGACCTGGCTGGACTCGGCAGCGACAAGGCGCTGGCACTGGACGCGCTAAAGGGCCATCCGGCGGTGATCAATTTCTTCGCGTCCTGGTGCGTGCCGTGCCGGATCGAGCATCCGCTGCTGATGCGTCTGGCCGAGCAGGATCATCTGCCGCTGTACGGCATTGCGTATAAGGATAACCCGGACAATTCGGCCAAGTTGCTAGCGACTTACGGCGATCCCTACCGTCAGGTCGGTCTCGACCGGGACGGCCGGGTCGGGCTCGATTTCGGGGTGTATGGTGTTCCCGAGACCTATGTGCTGGACAGTGCGGGCCGCATTCGCAAGCGGTTCGTCGGCCCACTGACCGCGGATGCCGTGGACAAGGAGCTGCTGCCGCTGCTCGCGCAGTTGAACCGGTCATGAGATGGGGCTCGCTGTTCCCGGGGGTACTGCTCCTGTTTGCCCTGTCCGCCCATGCGGTCGAGCCTCGCGAGAGGCTTGCGGACCCCGCCCTGGAGGCCCGCGCCCGCGCCATCAGCGCGCAACTACGGTGTCTGGTCTGCCAGAACGAGTCGATTGACGAGTCGGGCGCCGACCTGGCGCATGATATCCGCATCCTGGTGCGAGAGCGCCTGACCTCGGGCGACACCAACGCTCAGGCCACCCAAGCCGTCGTCGACCGCTATGGCGCCTTCGTCCTGCTGCGCCCGCCGGTGGAACCCGCGACGTATGTGCTCTGGTTCGCACCCCCCGCACTCATGCTGCTCGGGTTGGTCGGTGTCACGTTTTGGCTTCGTCGCCGTTCCGCGCGCGCGGTCGGGCCTGCTCCCCTCAGCGCGGACGAGCAACGGCGTCTGGATGGCTTACTCGGCGAGCGGGACGGATGACTCTGCCCTTCCTGCTCGCCGTCCTGATATTTGTGACATTGCTGGCAATCCTCGGACCGTTGCTGCGTGGCAGCAGGCCAGGGCTTGATCGCGCAAGTTATGACCAGGCGGTCTACCGCGACCAGTTGCAGGAACTGGACCGCGACATAGCCCGCGGTCTGACGACGCCGGATGAGGCCACGGCATCCCGGCTGGAAATCCAGCGCCGTCTCCTCGCCGCGGATCGAATTTCGGCGACGCCGCGGTCCGTGACACCCGCAAAACCTGCCCCCACCCGACTCGTCCGCAGCCCGGTGCTGGCCTGCGTCCTGTTCGTCCTCGTCGCCGCCGGCTCGGTCGGCGTCTATCTGAGGCTTGGCGCGCCAGGCGTACCAGACGAGCCGTTTTCCTCCCGGCAAGCAGAGATCGCCGCGATGGAGGGCAAGCAACGCCTCGGCATGGAAGCCGCGACGGAGCAACTCGCGGCAAAGCTGAAAGCTGACCCGTCGGACCCGCAAGCCTGGCTGCTGTATGCCCGCGCCCTGGCAACGTTGACCCGTTGGGATCAGGCCGAGGATGCCTATCGTCACGCAATGAATCTGGGGGCGAAAGGACCGGATATCGCCGCGGATCATGCCGAGATGCTGGTCCTGGCGGCCGGCGGAACGGTAACCCCCGCGGCCGAAGCGGCGTTCCGCCAGGTTCTGGCGGATGATCCCGGCAGCGGTGTCGCTCGCTACTACCTGGCCGTGGCGGCGACCCAGACCGGCGAGCCGCGGCGAGCCATCGACATGTTGCAGGCGTTGCTGGCGGACATGCCGGCGGATTCCCCGTTGCGTGGGCAGATCGGACAGCGCATCTCGGAAGCAGCCCTTGCGGCCCACATCCCCGTCCCGCCGCTCGCGAAAGGTGTGACCCCGCCAGCCGGCCCGGACGCCGGCGAGGTCGGTTCGGCGGCCGACATGACAGACGAGCAGCGCCAGGCGATGATCCAGTCCATGGTCGCCCGTCTGGCGGCCAAGCAACAGGCCGACCCCGGCAATCTCGAGGGCTGGTTGCAACTGGCGCGCTCATACACGGTTCTGCACCAGCCGGAGAAGGCGGCGGACGCCTATGAAAAGGCCGCCGCCATCAAGCCAGCCGACAGCTCCATCCCCTTGCGGGAAGCCCAGGCTTTGCTCGCGGACCATAAGCCGGCCGATAAACTGCCGCCGCGGGTGGTGGATTTGCTGAAACGCGTCGAGGCGGCTGATCCACGGGATCCCATGGTGCTGTGGTTTCTCGGCATGGCTGCGATGCAGGATGGGCACCGGGATGTCGCACGACGCTACTGGGAGACGCTTCTGGCGCAGCTACCCCCTGGAAGCGGCGATGCACGGATGATCGAGACGGCGCTGAACGCGCTGCCGGCGCCCGACACGGCAGCTTCCCAGGGATCCTCCCAGGCGGTCCCGGACACCAAGGGCAATTCGGGAAAATAGAGCAATGTCAGTCCGGCTCGGATCGCGAAGCGGCGCCAGGCTGACGCAATCGCTCGGCAAACACGGCTACCGGCCGCCGCGCGCAATCCTGGCGACGGTCCCGGGTAACTTCTTACGGCATCATACTAACCTCGACCAGCGCGGTCTGATGTTGCGGGTTGTGATCGGGCGCAGGGCGCGGCATTTCGGCGACCCGCGGCCGCGGCATGGGACCGTGGCCCGCCGCCGCATGGCCGATCTCAGTCGCGGCGGCTCGGAAGTAGTCCTGGATGTAAACGCGCACCGCGCTGGTGCGGCCTCCGATGTGACCGGCCGCTTCGACCTGACGCACCAAGGTGCTCATGTCCAACATTTCGCGCTCACAGATTTCACTCAGCGCGTCCCATAGCTCCGGTTCCAGCCGCATGCTGGTCCTTCCGCGCCCGGCGACGACGTTTCGATTGACGAGACGACTGGTTGTCACGGAGCCCTCCTTTGGCCGGGGAGGAGGAAACCATGGCCGCATTAACAGAAGGTTCACGCCGAGGAAAAAGCTCAATTTTTTTTGGAATACGCTTGTAATCGTGCTCGCGCCTGGCGTGGTAGTAGTCGGGAAGGATCCATTGATCTGCCGCGGCATCAGACCGGCAGCGGCGCCGCCTTCATCCGCTCCATGCTGAACCGGCTGCTGACATTGCGCAGCGGCACGGCCGCGATGAGCCGACGGTAGAATTGGTCGTAAGCAGCGATATCACGGACAACGACGTGCAACAGATAGTCCACATCGCCGCTCATCCGCCAGGCGTCGACCACCTCTGGCGTATTCTGGATGACTTTGGCGAAGCGATCGAGCCATTCACTCGAATGATCCGCCGTCTCCACTGCGACAAACACTGAAACCGGTAAGCCGACTTTGTCGGGATCGAGGATGGCGACCCGGCGCGTGATGATGCCGTCCTGCTCCATCCGACGAATTCGCTTCCAACAGGGCGTGGGGGTCAGGCCCACCTTTGCCGCGATGTCCGCCAGCGACAACGACGCATCCACGGACAGCAGCCGCAGGATTTCCCGGTCAAGGCGATCGATATCCTTTTCCGCTGCCATTCAGGGATGCCTCTTCTCTCACCACGAAAAAACCGCGCGGATTTTTCTGGACAGCACCCATAAGGGGTTCGGCGAGAGAAGAAAATCCTCGAAAAGCCAGATTGGCGATCTGCCGCCTACGGCCGGCTGCTGCTCGCGTGTTCCTCGGGGGTGCGCAACGTCAGCGCCAGGGCGTGCATTCCTCCTGCCTCCGCCTCCCCGAATTCCGATCCGAGCGCGTTGTGCACCGCCCTGGCCCGGGCGACGCGGCTAACGCCCTGAAATGCAGCCGCGACCAGAAGCACGCTGTAATGCGTCTGGCCCCCCGCGCGGGCGCCCGCGTGTCCGGCGTGCTTGGCGCTGTCGTCATGGACCTCGATGACGGTAGGCGAGAAAGCTTGGGTCAGCGCGGCCCGGATACGATCGCCACGAGACGCAGATTGATCGGTGTTCATGAGGCTCATGTATCGATCCTTTTTATCCTGCGGCCAAGCCATGAACTCACGGCCGTGGGGTCAGTCCCACCGGAAGTTGCGTGCCCAGGACCCCCAGCACGCGGCTGCCATACCGCGCCAGCTTGGAGGCACCGACGCCTTTGATCTGCGCCAGCTCGTCCAGGTTGACCGGACGTATCGCCGCGATCTCCCGCAGCACCGAATCGTGGAAGATCACATAGGGCGGGATCGACTGTCCCTTCGCCTCGGCCAACCGCCACAGCCGCAGAGCCTCGTACAGTGTCGGGTCCGCCGCACGATCCCGCAGTCCCGTTTCGATATCGCCCTTGAGATCAGCCGGTTTTCCGCCGGCCGCTAGCCGGTCCGCCGAGGATGGGATCTCCCCGGCACGATGGGATCTTTCGACCGCCGCGGGCCGCGGCCGATCCTGCCGCAGCACCACCCGCCGTTCCCCGCGCAGGATCGGACGCGCCTCGTCCTGCACCAGGAACAGCCCGCCGTGACCGTTGGTGTCCACATCCAGCGCGCGTATCGCAATCAACTGCCGGATCAGCCCCCGCCAGTAGGCCGGCGAGTGCTCGGCGCCGACGCCAAAGGTGCGCAGCCGATCGTGACCGCGACGCAACACGGTCTCGGTCCGCTCACCACGCAGCACAGCGACGATATGGACCGCCCCAAAGGCCTGACCGGTCCGGTAAACCGCCGACAGGACCATCTGCGCTTCCGTGGTCGCATCGGCGGTGATCGGCGGCGCCTCACAGTTGTCGCAATGGCCGCATGGCGTCTCAAGCGTCTCGCCAAAGCAGCTCAGCAGCGCACAGGTCCGGCAGCTCACCGCCTCGGTCAGCGCGATCATTTCCTCCAGCTTAGTGCGCATCACCCGCTTGCGTTCGTCGGGCGCGCCGGACTGAGCCAACCAGTGCCGGGCCTGAGCGACGTCCTGACCGCCGAACAGCAGCAGCGTATCGGACGGATCGCCGTCGCGCCCGGCTCGGCCAATCTGCTGATAATACGCCTCGGGGCTGTCCGGCATGTCCAGATGCACGACGAACCGCACGTCGGGCCGGTCAATTCCCATGCCGAACGCGATCGTCGCCACCACCACCAGCGGCTCCCCGGAGCGAAACCGCATCAGCGACTCGCGCTTTTGCGCCGGCTCGAGCCCGGCGTGAAACGGCAGCGCCGGATAACCCCTCTCTCCCAGCTTCTGCGCCATGCGCTCGGTCTTCGCGCGGCTGCCGCAATACACGATCCCGCATTCACCCTTGTGCGATTTCAGGAAATCCAGAAGCTGCGCCGTCTCCCCCACCTTCGCGGCCGCCGAGAGCCGCAGGTTAGGCCGGTGAAAGCTGGATACAAAGACCGCAGCGTCATCCATCCGCAGCGCTGCCAGGATGTCCATGCGCGTGCGTGGATCGGCCGTTGCGGTCAGCGCTATCCGCGGCACCGCGGGGAAGACATCGCGCAGCCTGACCAACTCGCGAAACTCCGGTCGGAACTCGTGGCCCCACTGCGAGACGCAGTGCGCCTCGTCGATGGCGATCAACGCCAGCCGCAGCCGCGACAGCCGGTCAATCGTGCCATTGCCCAGCAACCGCTCGGGCGAGACATATAGCAGATCGAGCCGCTCCTCGATCAGGTCACGCGTGACGGCGCGGGCCTCAGCCGGATCAAGCTCGGAATGCAGCGCGCCAGCATTGACACCGACCTGGCGCAGCGCGGCGACCTGGTCATCCATCAGCGCGATCAGCGGAGAAACAATCACCGCGGTGCCGGGACGGCACAGGGCCGGCACCTGATAACAGATACTCTTACCGCCACCGGTCGGCATCAGCACGAGCGCATCACCGCCTTGCACGACGTGGTTCACGGCGGCCTCCTGCTGGCCGCGAAAACCCGGGAAGCCGAAGACCTTGCGCAGCATCTGCGCGGGATCGCTGAGCAGAGGGTCGGCGAACATTCAGAAACTCTCTCGCGTATCCGCGGTGCGCCAGCAACTCGGACGGCATGCCCTGTTCATGGTGAATCAGCTAAAGACCTCGACGGCCAGAGGCAAGCCGTCGCGGGATACCCCTGGTAGGGGTGGCGGCGGGTGGAACCTACCAGACGGAAACTAATAAAAGGTAATCCGGGACGGCGTTGCGGATGCGTTCGCAGGTCGCTATGAGGCTGAGTTCTGAACAGTCTCGGGTGACTCATTGGACATCGACGGCAACGACCCAATCTGCGGACCACCACCTGGACGAGAGAAACCCTCCATGGCCCCCACGGCAGACGAAATCGCGGCCGCCGATGCGCGGTCCCGCCACTGGCTATGGCCGGCCGCCGAGCGGCTGCGGATTGGCTCAGCGCGCCACCGGGACGCGGTTTGTCAGATGTTCAGCGATACGTTCAATCCCTATAAGCCCTCGGTAATCGACTGGCCGCGGCTGGACCCCGATGCACTGCACCGGCTCACCAGTCTGCCGATCTGGGACATCGCGGTCCGCACCGAGGACAAGGCTCGCGCCCGTATGGAAGCGTATGGCGCGGCGGTTCGCGATGCGGTCTGGAGAGACGCCATCGCCCACAACGGATGGGAAGAAGGTCGCCACCGGGAAGTCCTGTCGCACCTGGTCGAATCCTATGGCATCAAGCTTGAACCCGCGCCGCCCGACAAGCCGCCGCCGGACGCCGAATGGGGTTACCTCGTCACCGGCTACTCGGAATGCGTCGACAGCTTTTTCGCCTTCGGTCTGTTCGAACTCGCCCGCCGCTCTGGATTTTTTCCGATCGAGCTGGTCGACACCTTCGAGCCGGTGATCCAGGAAGAAGCGCGCCACATCCTGCTGTTCGCCAACTGGCTGGCCTGGCATCGCAAACAGCTCGGCCCCTTGGACCGGATCAGGTTCGAGCTTCGTGTTGTTCGCGTCTGGCTGTTCCTGGCCTGGGAACGCATCGGGCTGGCCCGCGACCTCGATGGCGGCAACGCCAAACCGCAGGACAATAACTTCACCCTCACCGGCAGCCAGGCGGTCAGCGATATTGCGATCAGTCCCCTGGGCCTCATGGCCATTTGCCTGAGTGAGAACGATCGACGCTTCGCCGGCTATGACGACCGATTACTGCGGCCCACCACCACCCCTGCCCTGGCACGGCTTGCGGTTCGCATCGGCAAGCTGTTCCGGCTTGGATAGCCTCTCCCGCGCGGCGACGGCACCGACAACGTCGCCTATGGTCGCGAGCTTTCCGGGATGGTATCCAAAACTGACGGAATCAGGACATGGTCCAGTAACAGCCGCCAGAAGGTTGAGGTTATGATCCTTTCTCCCGTTCAAGTGTTTCGCAAGGTAATCGTTGCCGCCGCCGCACTGGTGACCGTTGGGATGGTCGCGATCTCCCCGGCTCCAGCGCAGGCGGCCGTCTTCTGGGGCGTTGGAATAGGTGGACCCTGGTTCGGTCCCCGCTATCTGCCGCCGCCGTATTATTATCCGCCGCCGTATTATTACCCGCCCCCGCCACCGGTATATTATTCGCCACCGCAGTACGATACGCCCCCATCACCGGTTGCCCCTGGCGGGCGGCAGGCCTGTTACGCCGGCTCGTATGTTTGCCCAATGGATCGGCCGACGGCGATAGGCTCCGCGTGCTATTGTCCGGGCAACGGCGGCCAAAAAGTGTGGGGCCGAGCCAGTTGATGACGGATAGCGCGGCGCGAAATCGTTCTCAGGCCACCTCGTCCGCTGGCGCAGGTTCCGCGCCGCAACGGCAGGAGCCACAGGCGCAATCACCCGTAGCCCCGCCCATCGAGGACTATGCGCTCATCGGCGACTGCCACACGGCCGCGCTGGTCAGTAAAGACGGGTCAATCGACTGGCTCTGCTGGCCGCGCTTCGACAGCCCGGCCTGCTTCGCCGCGATACTCGGTTCGCCGGCGAACGGCCGGTGGCGCGTCGCTCCCACTGAACCCCGCCCAACCGTAAGCAGGCGTTATCTACCCGGCACCATGATCCTCGAGACGCTGTTCGAGACGGCCTCAGGATCGGCCGCATTGATCGACTTCATGGCAACCGGAACAAGCTCGATCGTCCGCATCATCGAGGGACGCTCCGGCACGGTGGACATGCAGTTCGACCTCGCATTGCGGTTCGAATACGGTTCCTCCGTGCCGTGGGTCACCCGGCTCAATCATGGCACCGGCATCCGCGCCGTCGCGGGTCCCGATCAGGTAGTGCTGCGAAGCGACATCAAGCTGCACGGCAGGGCCATGACCACTGTCGCCAATTTTACCACCGAGCCGGGCAGCCGCACCCGCTTCGTGCTGTCACATGGACCATCGCATCTCGATCCGCCGGTGCCGCCCGCCGCCGATAAGGCGCTGGACGAGGCCACCGCCTGGTGGACCGACTGGTCCTCCCGCTGCACCTATCACGGCTCGTACCAGTTGGAGGTCAACCGCTCCCTGCTCACCCTGAAGACGCTGAGCTATTCCCCGACCGGCGGCATCGTGGCCGCTCCAACCACATCCTTGCCCGAGCAGCCGGGCGGATCGCGCAACTGGGACTATCGATTCTGCTGGCTGCGCGATGCGACATTCACCCTGCTCGCGCTGATGCACGCGGGATATCGCGAGGAGGCCCAGGCCTGGGGCGCCTGGTTGCGTCGATCGGTCGCCGGCTCGCCGTCGCAGCTTCAGACCTTATACGGGCTGGCGGGCGAACGCTGGGTGCAGGAGTGGGAAGTGCCGTGGTTATCCGGCTATCAAGGCGCCGCTCCGGTACGCATCGGCAACGCCGCCAGCACCCAGCTTCAACTGGATGTCTACGGCGAACTGCTCGACGCACTCTACCAGGAGACCGTGCTCGGCCTTACGCGCCCGGCGCAAAGCTGGGACCTGCAGCGCGCCCTGATGACGCACCTCGAGGCAATCTGGGAGCAGCCGGACGAAAGCATCTGGGAAGTGCGCGGCGGCGCCCAGAACTTCACGTTCTCTAAAGTCATGGCCTGGGTCGCCGTGGACCGCGCGATCCGAGGCGCGGAAGCCTTCAAACTGCCGGCGCCGCTGGAGCGCTGGCGCGCGCTGCGGACCCGTATCCACGACACCGTTTGCGAATATGGCTTCAACATCCAGCGCGATAGCTTCGTGCAGTATTTTGGTGGCGATACGCTCGACGCCAGCTTGCTGCTGCTGCCGTTGGTCGGCTTTCTGCCGCCGGAGGATCGGCGCATACGTTCCACCGTGGCCGCGATCGGGCGCGATTTGATGGTCGACGGCCTGATTCGGCGCTACCACACGGACGAGACCGCCGATGGTTTGACCGGCAGCGAAGGCGTCTTCCTGGCTTGCAGTTTCTGGTATGTGGATAACCTGACGTTGCAGGGGCGTTACCAGGAGGCCCGGGAAATATTCGCGCGCCTGCTCACTCTATGTAACGACGTCGGGCTCCTGGCCGAGGAATACGACCCCATAGCAAAGCGCCAGTTGGGAAACTTTCCTCAGGCGTTCTCGCATCTTGCGCTGATCAATGCGGCACTCAACCTCGACAGCCGCGATCCTCCAGCCGACCAGCGCCGCCAGTGTGGACCGCCGGCCGACGCCAGGGAATAACCGCCAGCGTGGCGTTCTTACGGCGAGACCATAAGCCCGTCCGTGGCTTTCGCCCCGCGACCGGCCTGTAAGCAGCTCAGCCTTGCAGCGGAATGAGTTCCTCGAGCGCTTCGGCGAGCGAATCGAATAGCCTCGGACGCCCCAGAATGGGTTGCACCACGATGCCTTCGCTGGAACGCCAGATCATCCAGCGGCGAAAGCCTGTCCGGCGAACGAACAGGCCCAACATCTCCTCGTACTCATCGCCGCCAGTTGCAAAGTCCAGTTCCACCTCGATGCGGAGGTCATGGAAGTCAGCCCAGGCCTGCGCCAGCATAAGGTCGGACACCTCAAATGACAGGCCGGTCGACACTCGCTCGGACGCTCGATGAGGCTCCACGGCAATCTCCTTTCGGCGGCTGGCACGGATCGTTATCACGAATACGTGATTATATGCTCCAGGGAAGTTGTTGACAGCAACAACAATATTTTCTGTCCCCTTGATGGACGGGAAAAAGATGCTTTCGTGCCGCGAGGCAGTTTTGGCGGATGTCAGCCTAAATCACTGAAAACATGTCCCTTTTGTTTTAGTCCTATGCATGCTCCGATTGTGCGCCTCGATGACTTGGTTGCTCCGATTCATCACTCAATTTTAATTTCAGTTCGTTAAAGCCGAATTCAGGTTTCCGATTCCTGCCTTCGATTTCAGTTGATGTACGCTTGTCGTGCTCCTAATAGGCACGTTTACAACTTATTAGTGTATTTCCGTGATGAACACCCTCATCCAGAGACGCTCTCCCATCGATCCCGAGCTCCGGCAATATCCCGGAGCAAGTCTGATGCGCTGCCTCATTAGCGCCGCAATTCTCTCGATGGCGTTTTGGCTTGCCCTCGGGTGGGTGTTGTTCCTGATGACCTGATCCGCTTCCGCGGCGCCTTATTTGGGCTGCTGGTACTACTGCCCCGCGTGACGCCCCTGTTCCGCCGGGAACGGGCGAATAATTGCGTCCCGCCGCCCAGCCAGACGTTCCAGCGCCAGATAGATCACCGGCGTCGTGTACAACGTCAGCAACTGCGAAACGACCAGGCCGCCGACGATTGCTATGCCCAGCGGCCGCCGCAGTTCCGACCCGGTGCCGAACGCCAGCGCCAAGGGCATCGCCCCGAGCAGCGCCGCCAGCGTGGTCATGATGATGGGGCGAAACCGCGCCAGGCAGGCGGCGCGGATCGCTTCGAACGGCGACAGCCCAAGCCGCCGTTCCGCCTCCAAGGCAAAGTCCACCATCATGATGGCGTTCTTCTTGACGATGCCCATCAGCAGGATGATGCCAATGATCCCCATAACCGACAGGTCTGTCCGAGTCAGCCACAGCGCCAGCAGCGCACCCAGTCCGGCGGAAGGGAGAGTGGAAATGATCGTCAGGGGATGCAGCAAACTCTCATAGAGCACCCCCAGCACGATGTAGATCGATATCAAAGCTGCACTGATCAGCAGTGGCTGGGTCGACAGGGACTGCTGCATGAACTTGGCATTGCCGGCAAATTCGGTGTGGACGTCCTCAGGCATGCGCAGAGCGGCCGTTGCTGCCCGGACGGCTTCCTCTGCGTTGCCAAGCGCCATTCCCGGCGCCAGGTTGAAGCTGATCGTGGCAGCGGGAAACTGGCCCTGATGGCGGACCGCAAGCGACGCCGCCCCGCGCTCGAACCGCGCCACTGACGACAACGGCACCTGCGCTCCGCCAGCGGCTCCGACATACAGCCGGTCGAGCAAT
Organism: uncultured Alphaproteobacteria bacterium; assembly: GCA_963758415.1. Lineage (GTDB taxonomy): Bacteria > Pseudomonadota > Alphaproteobacteria > Acetobacterales > Acetobacteraceae > Rhodopila. The sequence continues at coordinate 197,876 of CAVWVL010000009.1, forward strand.
GACGGATCCCGTTGCAGCACAGGATCGACTTCCAGCACTACCTTGTATTGATTACGTGGCGCGTAGATCGTTGAAATCTGGCGCTGCGCGTAGGCGTTGTTCAGCGCGTTGTCGACGTCGCCGGCGTTGACGCCCAGTCTGGCTGCCGCGTCACGGTCAACCACGAGATTGAGCTGCGGGCCGGCGCGATCCTGGTCCGAGGTCACGTCAACAATCCCCGGCGTTTGCTTTAACTTCTCCTCCAGGGCCAGAGCCCAGTAACGCATCGCCGCCAGGTCGTGGGTGACCAGGACGTATTGATACTGCGACCCGCCTTGCCGGCCGCCGGCGCGAAGCTCCTGAGCGGAAAACAGCGACGTCTGAATCCCGTCCACCCGGGCGAGCCTTCCCCGCAGCCGCTCGATAACCTCCTCCGAGGAAACGCCGCGTTCGCTCCGCGGCTTCAACCCGATCGTGATCCAGCCGCGATTGAGCGTGTCCCAGCCAGCTCCAACGCCAATATTCGACGAAACGCTGGCAATCGCCGGGTCGGTCAGCAGCACCTCCACCACCTGACGCTGTCGCACGGTCATCGTCTGGTAGGACACATCAGGGTCGGCTACCGTCGACCCCTGAATGATGCCGATGTCCTGCTCCGGCATGAAGCCCTTCGCCACCAGTCCATACATACGTATCGTGAGCACGACTGTCAGCAGCGTCACCAGCAGCATGAACGCGCGGTGCGCCAGAGCCCAGTCGAGGCCTCGGGCGTAGCAGCGCTCCACGGTATCCAGGCAGCGACCGACAGCGCGATCGATCGTCCCCCAGAAGGCGCCCGGCACCGCCGCTCGGTCCGCGCTTCGCATGTATCGGCCACAGATCATCGGCGTCAGCGACAATGACACGACAGCGGAAACCGCGATCGCCATCGTGAGGGTCATGGCGAACTCATGGAACAGGCGGCCCATCAGGCCCCCCATGAATATCAACGGAATGAACACCGCGACCAGGGAGATGCTGATCGACAACACGGTGAAGCCGATCTGTCGGCCGCCTTCGATAGCCGCTTGCATCGGTGGCAGACCGCGATCCACATGACGGACGATATTTTCAATCATGACGATTGCGTCGTCGACCACGAAGCCAACCGAGACAGTGAGCGCCATCAGCGAAAAATTGTCGATCGTATAGCCCATGAACCACATGCCGGTGAGGGTTCCGCTGATCGACAGCGGCACGGTCACCGCGGCCGCCACCGTGGGCACCACCCGGCGCATGAACACGAACACCACCAGCAACACCAAGGCGATGGTGATCAACAATGTGTACTGCACATCCACCACGCTGGCGCGGATCGTGACGGTGCGGTCCCACATGACTGAAAGCTGGATATCAGGCGGCAGCCACCGCATCAGTAGCGGCAGCAGGTCGCGAATGCCGTCGGCCGTTTCGATGGCATTGGCGCCGGCCTGCTTGCTGATCGAAAGCAGGATCGCGGGTTGCTTGCCATTCCATGCCGCCAGGCGGGTATTCGCGGTGCCGTTGACCACGCTGGCAACGTCCGACAGACGCAGAATCGCGCCGTTGTCCACCTTGATGACCAGGCCCGCATACTGCGAAGCCTGAGACATCTGGCCGTTGATGCCGATGGATTCCGCTTGCTGATCTCCCTGGAAACCACCCACCGGCTGCAGCACGTTCGCATTAACTACCGCGGTATAGACGTCCTGCGCCGCGAGCCCCGCCGCGGCCAGCCGAGTCGGATCGAGCCGGATTCGTACCGCCGGCTTCTCCGCTCCGTTCACCGTCACTTGCGAGACCCCTGGCGCCTGCGACAGACGCTGCGCCAGGATGGTGTCCACAGCGTCGTAGATCTGGGCCGTGGACAGCGTTGTGGAGGTCAGCGCGATGCGCAGGATCGGCGAGTCAGCCGGGTTGAATTTGCGGTAGAATGGGCGTGTCGGCAGGTCCGCCGGCAGGTCTGTCGCGGCGGCATTGATCGCCCCCTGCACGTCATGCGCGGCGCCGTTAATGTCGCGATCAATATCGAACTGAATGACGATCGAGGTGTTGCCGGTCGATGAGGTCGAGGTGATCTCGGTAACGCCCGCGATCTCCCCGAGCCTTCGCTCGAGCGGGGCAGCGATCGAATTGGCCATCGTTTCAGGGTCGGCACCGGGGCGTGCGGCGAATACGACCATGGTCGGGATGTCGATGCTGGGCAGCGCGGCAACTGGCAGGAAGTGATAGGCGACCACCCCGGACAATAACAGCCCGACCGACAGCAGGATCGTCGCGACCGGGCGGACAATGAACTGTGTCGAGAACTCCACGCCTCAGGCTCGCCGCGACCAGACGGTTGGTCGGCACGGCCAAACGCATAAGTTATCGCTGCGGTGCAACTCCGGCCGACTTGTCCCGTTAGGGCAGTCCTGTGAGTTCATGAGGTCCTGATGCGTAAATCCATTTTCGTCGCGCTGTCTAGCATGATCCTGCTCGGCTTGGCCGCCTGTCAGCCCGAGGGCCCAGCCGAGAAAGCCGGCAAGAGCCTGGATAACGCAGGACAGAGCATATCGGACACGCTCAATCCGCCGCAGGGTCCGGCGCAGTCGGCTGGCCGCAAGATTGACCGCGCGCTGGACAATTAAGCCCAGCCGACCCGCCTGATATGAAGCGCGGCTTTTGACCCCCTGTTCGGCCTATTATAGGACGTTCCGAGCAAAAATCTTCTCCGCGACCTCCGGGAACTCCGCGTCGTCCGCGATTAACCGGTCTCTCAGCAGGCATGCAAGCGCCGATCGACCACGCAAGCAGGCGCCGCGTACGCTGTGTTCCGGGGGCAGCGGGGCCGTTCGGCGTGGTGGATGGTTCGATGAATCGCGGAGGGCGCCGAGGTCTCGGAGGGCACGGACAGACGGCGGATGGAATGATCGCGAGGGATTTGGCCAGCCGGGTGAGTAGGTTGGCGATCAAGGCTTACCGGGCGATTGGGCGAGACTTTATCGCCGAGGGCAAATCCGCCCGTCCATGATTGATTCCCGGCCATCAGGGAGCAACCCGGCGTCCCCGATGTCAAAACCGCGCGGTTCCAGGGTCCAATCCAAGAATCACTCGGCCGGCGAATTCGAAATTGTTGGGACTGACCTGTACGTGCTGCGTGGCAGCGTGCACGTCGCGAAAGTGCCGTTCGAGCGGGCACGTCGCGTAAATCGACGAACCGCCCGCGGCATCATAGAGGTTGCGAACGACTTGTTTGCTTGCCTCGCCGACCTGCGCCACCGCCAGGCGAACCTGGGCGCGCTGGTCGATCGTCAATGGCACGCCTCTCTCGGCCCATTCCGGCATTGCCCGAGCGGTCGCATGGTAGAACTCCCGGGCGGAGTACAGCAACGCGCGTGATCGCCCGACCATGGCCTGCACGGTCGGCTTGTCGCGCAGCAGAACCGAACCGCTGACCGGCGTCTTCACCTGCGCAAGGCTCAGAAACGCGTCGAACGCCGCCATCGCGATCCCCAGCGGCACCGCCGCGATCACGAAGGGGTACACCGAATTCAGCGAAATCGTGTAAAGGCTTGCGGGATACCGGGAGGGCGGATCAAGTCCGTCGAGCGTGTAGTCATCCGGAATGAACACGTCGTGCACAGCGAAGTCATGGCTGCCCGTGCCGCGCATGCCGCCGACCTGCCAGGTGTCGATGACCTCGACCGCGTCAGACTTGGGGTGAAATCCAAGGCGCATCTCCGGTTTGCCGTCGACCATGACTGGCTCGCCAGCCACCTGTGTCAGAAACGCAACGATCACCCACTTGCTGTGCATGATACCGCTGCCCCATGCCCAGCGGCCGGACACCCGGTAGCCGCCGGAGACTTTGCTCCCACGTCCCGTTGGCGCCAGGCTTCCGGCGACGATGTCGTTCGCGAAGATGCGCATCGCGATTGCTTCGGGCAGATAGCCGGCGAACCGGCTGTATGCCGCGCCAAGCCCCGCGCACCAGCCAACCGAGCCATCAACGTAAGACAATGCCTCGACCACACGCACGAACTCAGTGATAGCAAGCTCGGGACCGTCCAGGGCCCGGGGCAGCCACATCCGGAAGATTCCCGCTTGCCGCAGCGCCGAAATCAGCACCGGAGGCAGCAGGCGCGCCCGCTCGATCTCGTCCCGCGCACCGCTGATCATCGGTGTCAGATCATGAACCGCCTGAAGAAACGGCTCTTCGGAAGGAGGCTGAGGCATTTCGAGACCTCTGGCGAACCTGCGCTCTGACGCTGACACACCGCCCTCGAAGTGTCATCCCCATCCCGCCGCCCGATCATTCCGCGAGCGCCGGTTCGGCTGAACCCGGACCAGCCATCCACTGACGCAGCCGCTCGAACCCAAGGTAGATCGCCGGCGTCGTGTATAGCGTCAGAAACTGCGACAGCAGCAACCCGCCGACGATGGTGACACCCAGCGGAAAGCGCAGCTCCGATCCCGCGCCCCTGTCCACCACCAGCGGCAGGGCACCCAGCAACGCGGCCATCGTCGTCATCATGATCGGGCGGAAACGCAACAGACAGGCCTCGCGTATCGCCGCACGAGGCGGCAAACCACGAATCCGTTCCGCCTCGATGGCGAAATCGATCATCATGATCGCGTTCTTCTTGACGATGCCCATCAGCAGCACAATGCCAACCAGTGCCACCAGCGACAGATCGAGCCCGCAGACCATCAGTGCCAGTAGCGCGCCGATGCCCGCCGACGGCAGTGTGGACAGGATCGTCAGCGGATGGATCCAGCTTTCGTACAGCACGCCGAGCACGATGTAGATGACCACGATCGAGGCCAGGATCAGCCAGGGTTCGGCGGCGAGTGACGACTGAAATTCCGCCGCGTCTCCGGCGAAACTGCCGGTGATTGAATCAGGCAGGCCGATCTCCTTTTCCGCCCGCGCCAGTCCCGCGACTGCTTGGCCGAGCGAATAGCCCGCCGCCAGGTTGAAGCTGATCGTCACCGCCGGGAATTGCTCCTGATGCGTGACCACCAGCGGCGCGGTGATCCGGTCGAAACGGGCGACGGCCGAAAGCGGGACCTGCGCGCCGTTGGACCCTGGCACGCGCAGCAGCCCGAGGCTCGACGGGTCTGACTGCCAGAGGGGATCGGCTTCCAGCACGACGCGGTACTGGTTCGCCTGGCCAAATATCGTCGATATCTGCCGCTGACCAAATGCGTCGTACAGCGTGTCCTGGATCGCCTGCATCGACACCCCCAGCCGCATCGCCGCATCACGATCCACCGCGATGAATGTGCGGAGCCCTGCCTCCTGCTGATCGGTCGCCACGTCACGCAGCGCCGGAAGGGTTGCGAGCTTTTGCTGTAGCCGAGGTGCCCAGACAGCCAGCTCGCGCGCGTCGGTGTCCATCAGCGTGTACTGAAATTGCGTGCGAGTAAGCCGCGCGCCGATCTGGATGTCCTGCACCGGCTGGAAAAAAGTGGTGATCCCCGGGATGCCGCTGGTCGCGGCCTGCATTCGCGCGATCACGACGGCGACCGGATCGCGCGAGCGGACTCGCTTCAACGCGATCGTCAGACGGCCGGTATTCGGCGTCGTGTTGATCGTCCCGGCACCGACGAAGGACACCACGCCGGTCACCGCCGGATCTTGCCGGATCACTTCGGCCATCCGGCTCTGCAACGCGATCAGCCTGGGGATCGAGACGTTTTGCCCAGCCTCGGTCACCGCCACCAGCACCCCGGTATCCTGCCGCGGCAGGAAGCCCTTGGGGACGATCACATAAAGCCCAACGGTGCCGACCAGAGTCGCCGCGCCGACCAGCAGAACGATGTTCTGATGACCGAGTGCCCAGTCCAGTGAGCGGCGATAACCTGCCAGCAGTCGGTCGAACCCCTGTTCGCTCCAGCGTGCCACCCGACTTGGCAGACCCGGGCCCGCGGCGGCCGGCCGTGGCCCCGCCCTCCCTGGCTCATCACCACGCCGTGGTCGCAGCAACCGGCCGCACATCATGGGCGTCAGTGTCAGCGACACAATCGCCGAAACCACCACGGCGACCGAGAGCGTCACGGAAAATTCCCTGAACAACCGCCCGACGACGCCGGTCATGAACAGCAGCGGGATGAACACCGCGATCAGCGACACCGTCAGCGACACGATGGTGAAGCCGATTTGGGCGGCGCCCCGGAACGCGGCCTCCAGGGGTCGCATGCCTTGTTCGATGAACCGCACCACGTTCTCGATCATGACGATGGCGTCATCGACGACGAAGCCGGCGGCAACCGTCAGCGCCATGAGCGAGAGATTATCCAGCCCGAAATGCAGCATGTGCATGACGCCGAAGGTGCCGATCAAGGACAGCGGCAGGGCGACGGCGGGAATGAAAGTCGCGCGCAGGCTGTGCAGGAAGGCGAAAATCACCAGCACCACCAATACGACCGAAACCGCCAGGGTGTACTGCACGTCGGCCACGGACGCGCGTATCGTCTCGGTGCGATCAGTCACCACGGTCAGCCGGACACCCGACGGGATCGCCTGTTGCAAATGCGGCAACGCCTGCCTGATCGCCTCGACCGTCTGTACGATGTTGGCGCCGGGCTGCCGCTGAATGTCGAGAATCACCGCCGGCGTACCGTTGTAGATCGCGGAAGTGCGGTTGTTCTCCAACCCGGCGACAACGCCGCCCACGGCGGACAACCGCACTGGCGCACCGTTGCGCCACGCAATCACCAGTTCCTGGTAAGCAACGGGGTCGACAAGCTGGTCGTTGGCGCCCAGTGAGAATGCCAGGCGCGAGCCGTCGAACCCCCCCTTCGGGCCGTTGCTGTTGGCAGCCGCAACGGCGCTGCGTACGTCCTCCAGGCCCAGGCCGTACGCCGCGAGCCTCGCCGGGTCGACATGCACCCGGACGGCGGGGCGCATGCCGCCCTGCACAGTGACACGGCCAACGCCATCGATCTCGGACAGTTTCGGCTGCAACAGGGTGTCGGCGGCATCGCTGATGGCATCAATCGCCAACCCGTCGGAGGTCAGCGCCAGCGTCAGGATGGGCGCGTCGGCCGGGTTGACCTTCGAGTAGGTCGGCGGATACGGCAGGTTGGTCGGCAGCGTGCCCGCGGCGGCGTTGATGGCCGCCTGGACGTCCTGCGCGGCCGCATCCATGGAGCGGTTCAGCCCGAATTGCAGGGTGATCTGGCTGGTCCCCTCGGCGCTCTCCGAGGTCATCAGCAGCAGGCCCGGGATCTGACCAAACTGGCGCTCCAGCGAGGCCGTGATCAAGGTCTCCGTGGTCTCCGGGCCAGCACCCGGGAGCTGTGTCACGACCTGGATGGTCGGGAAATCGACTTCAGGCAGCGCGCTCACCGGAAGCGCGCGGTACCCCAGCAGCCCAGCCAGTAGAATTCCAACCGCCAGCAGCCAGGTGGCGATCGGACGGGCGATAAATGGCGCCGATATGTTCACGCAGCGGTGGGCCAGGAAGTCGCCCGGAGCCGAACGCTGATGGTCCCGACTGGACTCCGTCTCACGCCGGTCCCCACGCCCGTTCTCCTGGCCCCTCGCCCCCTCACGACCGGCCTCAACGCGTACCCGGTGCGCTCGCCCGGTCGGTGTCCAGCGCGGCCGGCCGGTCCGACGACACCGGGTTGACCTTGCTGCCTTCGGACAAGCGTGACGCGCCATCCACCACGACAACATCTCCCGCCTTCAGCCCATCGATCGCGATCGAGGCCTGCTCGTCCTCATAGCTGACCTTGACGACCTGGCGCCTTGCGGTCGCGCCGTCTCCAACGACGAAGACATAAGGACCACGCGGGCCGCGCTGGACGGCCGCCGGAGGGACAACGACGGACCCTTTGCGCATCTCGGTCAGCAGTCGGACCCGCACGAAACCACCCGGCCACAACCGGAAGGCGGTGTTGGGAAAAGTCGCCTTGAGCTTAATCGTGCCGGTGGTCGAATCGACCTGGTTGTCCAGCACCGTCAGCGTCCCGGTGTCCAGCGGGTGGGTCGCACCGCCGGCGCCGGCGTCCTGCGATAACGCCAGCACGGGTGCCGGTCCGCTCGCCATCGCCGCGGCCACCGCCGGCAACGACTGCTGCGGCAGCGTGAACAGCACCGAGATCGGCTGCAACTGGGTGATCACCAGCAGGCCCGTGGTATCGATCGCGTGCACGATGTTGCCGGGGTCGACCTGCCTGATGCCGGTCCGTCCGTCGATCGGCGCGATGATCGTCGTGTAGCTGAGCTGCGTGCGCGCCGTGTCGATCTGCGCCTGATCCTGCGCCACCAGGGCCTGGAACTGCGCCACCTGCGCCTTCGCGGTGTCGGCCTGCTGACCGGAGGCATAATTGTTGGCCACGAGCTTCTGGTAACGCGCCAGATCGAGGCGGGCGTTGGCAAGCTGCGCCTCGTCCTGTTCCTTCTTGGCGACCGCACTGTCCAACGCCGCCTGATAGGTTCTCGGATCGATCCGCGCCAGCACGTCCCCCTTGCGGACGTCCTGGCCCTCCCGGACATCCACGGAAAGCAGCGGACCATCCACCATGGCCTTGATGGTCACGGTGTTGAACGCCTGAACGGTGCCCAGCCCGTCCAGGTAGATCGGCATGTCCTTGCTTGTCGCCACGGCGGTCACGACTGGGATCGGCTGATTTGCGTCACGCTGCTTATCGGGCCCCGCGGGCTCCGACGCAGGGAAGAACCAGATCGCCCAGCCGATCGCCGCCAGCGCCAGCAGGCACAGCGCGATCGATTTCCAGCCGCGCGCCCGCGCCCGAATTGGTTTCCGCAGCTTCTCTCCCGTCACCGCTTCTCTAGTCAGGGCATCCATTGGCACGCCGACTTTCGCTTTTGAATGGCAACGGGCAAAACGGCCGTCACCTCGCATGGAACAGACATAGGCTCCGACAGTCAGCCCGCCGCGAGCCTCGGAACCGAGTGCCCACCGGGCGCCGGACCCGTTTGGTTCAGCGGCGGTTCGGCCCGACCGGCAGCGCCACGCCTCCGGGCAAGGTTCCCGGTTGCAACCCCGGGAACCGGTCGATAACAGGGCCGTCCGGCGACAACCAGCCGCCGCCCACGGCTTTGTACAGGTTTAGCAACGCTTGCGCACGCGCGAGTCGCACCTGAACCAGCACGTCCTGATCGGTAAAAAGTGTCGTCTCGCTGGTCAGCACGGTGGTGATGTCGACCGTGCCCGCCGCCATCTGTGCCCGCGCGATATCGGCGGCACGTTGAGCTGCCGCCACGGCCAAGACCTGCAGCGCCTCCTGCTCGCTGGTGAAACGCCAGGCCGTCAGTGCCGCGTCCACATCGGTAAACGCTTGCACCACCGCCTTGCGGTAATCGGCGATCAACTCGTCATACCGGCCTTTCGCCTGCTCCAGTTGGCCGGTCAGGATGCCCCCGTCGAACATCGGGAGGGTCAGGCCGGCCGCGACGGACGCCAGCGCGCCACCCGGCGTCACCAGGTGGGTCAGCGCGGCGGCCTGATATCCCGCGCTTCCGGTCAGGGTGATGCTAGGAAAGAACGCCGCGCGAGCGACCGTGATATTGAAGTTTTGCGCTACGAGCTGCGCCTCGGCCGCGGCAATATCGGGGCGGCGCGCCAGCAGCTCGGACGGCAGACCGGACGCCACGGGCGGCAGCGCAAGTTTGGTCAGCGTGTTCGGCCGGACGGTGATGCGCTCCGGCGGCTGGCCGGTCAGGATGCCCAGGGCGATCACCTGCTGCTGCATCTGGTTGGCGAAATTCGGCACGGTGGCCCGTTCACCCGCGACCAGCGCGTCCTGCTGGGCGATGTCCAGGGCGCTCGCGGTGCCGGCATTGAAGCGACCTCGAATCACCGCCTGGGTTTGTTCCGCGGCCGCGAGGTTGCCGCGCGCGACCGCCAGCCGATCGGCAAATGCGAGCGCGGAGAACCAGGTGGTCGCGACATCGGTCTGCACGGTCAGTGCCACCGTTTGCTGATCGAAGCGGCTGAACATGGCCGACGCGACCGCCGACTGCCGGGCAGCGCGGTTGCGGCCCCAGAAATCCACCTCGTAGCCGATGTTCAAGGCAGCATTGTAGTTGTGCAGATCGACGCTGGCATTGCCCAGAGCCGCGGCGTTCGCCAGGCTGCCGGTGGCGAGGCCCGCATGTTCCCAGGTAGCGTTGGCGCTTCCGGTGACATCCGGCAGCAACGCGGCACCGGCAATTCGGACTTGCGCGTCGGCCTGAACCACCCGCGCGATCGCGGCCGCGATATCGAAGTTGAGTGCCATGGCCGCTTCGACCAGCGCGTTCAGCTCGGGCGAGCGAAAACCGCGCCACCAGTCCGCTGACGGCCAGGCCGCGGTGGCGCTTTGCGGCGCGGCCAGGTACGAAACCGGTACGTCGAGGGCCGGACTCTTGTAATCCTTGCCGACATCGCAGGCCGTCAGCGGGGCGGCGATGGCGCACATGATTGCAAAGGGAGGGAAATAGCGCTGCAATAAGCCCCCCTATGGCATGATTGCTTGCCGATGCGCCATCCTTGCGCCACGGCGCCGTCAGACTGACCAGCGAATGATCGGCCGCTGAACGACCAGGTTGCGAGGTCGAGAATCGGTTCTACCGAATCGCGATCCCTATTGCGATCGCTGCAATCGCCAATCGCGGCCGTCAGGTTCCCGCGGGCTGGAAATCCGACGGTTTCGCCGCTGCGGCCTTGCACCCGCGCGTGGACTATGCAAAACGCGCCGAACTCTTTAACGATTTTCTAGCTGGGAGACGTCCGGGGGTGACAGACACCATCCTGGAGACCGAAGGTCTTACCCGCGAGTTTGGCGGCTTCCTTGCCGTGGATGACGTGACGCTGCGGGTCGCCCGCGGCACCATCCATGCCCTGATAGGCCCCAACGGCGCCGGCAAGACCACCTGCTTCAACCTGCTGACGTCGTTCTTGCCACCTACCCGTGGCACCATAAAATTCAACGGCCATGACGTCACGGGCATGAAGCCGGCCATGGTGGCGCGCCGCGGACTAGTGCGCAGTTTCCAGATCTCGGCGGTTTTCCCGCACCTTACGGCGCTGGAGAATGTCCGTCTTGCCTTGCAGCGAAGCCGCGGCGCCAGCTTCGATTTCTGGCGGTCGGAGGCGGCGCTGAAGGTCTATGACGACCGCGCCCGGGAGCTGCTGTTCGACGTTGGCCTGACTGGCTTCGCCGACACCGTCGTCACCAACCTCTCATACGGCCTCAAGCGTGCGCTGGAGATCGCCACGACCCTGGCGCTGGAACCCGAGATGATGCTGCTGGATGAGCCCACCGCCGGCATGGCGCACGGCGACGTCGACCGCATCGTCCAATTGATCGCGCGGATCCGCGAAGGCCGCACCATCCTAATGGTCGAGCACAATCTTTCCGTGGTGGAAGGCTTGTGCGACCGGATCACGGTGCTCACGCGCGGCAAGATTCTGGCCGAGGGCGACTACGCCACGGTCTCAAAGAACCCCGAAGTGATTGCCGCCTATCTGGGAACCGTCGATGTCTGAGACCTCAAATGGTTAAGACCCAAGATGCTTGAAATTTCCGGTCTGAACGCCTGGTACGGCGAAAGCCATATCCTGCACGGCGTCGACTTCGAAGTGCGCGAGGGCGAAGTCGTGACCCTGCTGGGCCGCAACGGCGCCGGCAAGACCACCACGATGAAATCCATCATGGGGTTGGTGCCGCGACGCGAGGGCAGCGTGAAGTTCCGCGACGCCGAGATGGTGAGGCGTGCGCCGAATCAGATTGCCCGTGCCGGCATCGCCATTTGCCCAGAGGAACGCGGCATCTTCGGGTCTCTGTCAGTTCTTGAGAATTTGATGCTGCCGCCGATCGTCGCGCCGGGCGGCCTCGATATCCCGACCATCTACACCTTGTTCCCCAATCTGAAGGAGCGTTCGCGCACCGCCCACGGCACCCGCTTGTCCGGTGGCGAGCAGCAGATGCTGGCGATCGCGCGCATCCTTCGCACCGGTGCCAAGATGCTGCTGCTGGACGAGCCGACCGAGGGACTTGCCCCGGTCATCGTGCAGCAGATCGGCCGCACCATCCGGGAGATCAAGAACCGGGGCTTCACCGTGCTGCTGGTCGAGCAGAATTTCCGTTTCGCGGCCACCGTGGCCGATCGCCACTATGTAATGGAGCACGGCAAGGTGGTGGACATGATCCCGAACCACCGGCTCGAAAGCAGCATGGATAAACTGCACGAATACCTGGGCGTGTAGCCGGCGGCGCCGACTCGTCCAGGGACTATTAGAAGCCGCTGGCCGCCACGCCGGCGGATCAGGCGTTCCGCCCGCTGAACAAAGGTGGTTGTTCGTTGCCAAGGCATAGGGGATTGTCGATGACGCTCTCTCGTCGTTCCACGCTCAAGACGGCCGTGGCCAGTCTGCCGCTGGCCGTGCCGTTGCTCCGCCCCGCCCGCGCCCAGACCCCCGCGCCGAAGATCAGGATCGGCGTGCTGAACGACCAGTCCGGCCCCTACACGAATACCGGCGGTGTCACTTCGGTCGCCTGCACCAAGCAGGCGCTGGAGGATTTCGGCGTCGCCACCAAGGGCATGAACGTCGAGGTGATCTCCGCCGACCACCAGAACAAGCCGGACCTCGCCGTGTCGATCGCACGCCAGTGGTTCGACCGCGACGGCGTCGATGTCCTGCTGGATGTGCCGACCTCGTCGGTGGCGCTGGCGCTGCAATCGGTCGTCCGGGAGAAGAACAAGGTCTATCTGAATGTAGGCGCGGCGTCGTCGGAACTGACGGGCGGTCAGTGCTCTCCGAACCTCATTCACTGGTGCTACGACACCTATATGCTGTCGAAGTCCACCGGCGGAGCCATGGTGAAGGCTGGCGGCGACAGTTGGTACTTCATCACCGCCGACTATGCGTTCGGCAAGCAGTTGCAGAACGACACCTCCACGCTGGTCAAGGCGGCCGGCGGCAAGGTGTTGGGCGCGGCGCCCTACCCGTTTCCCGGCACCACCGATTTTTCATCGTTTCTCGTGCAGGCCCAGTCCAGCGGCGCCAAGGTGCTGGGCTTGTGCAATGCCGGCGGCGACACGGTGAACTCGATCAAGCAGGCGCATGAATTCGGTGTCAACGCATCGATGCAGATCGCCGCCCTGCTGATGTTCATTACCGACGTGCACGCCCTCGGTCTCGACACCGCCGGCGGACTGAATCTGACGGAAAGCTTCTACTGGGATCTGAACGACGGCACCCGAGCCTTCACCAAGCGGGTGCTGCCAAAGACACCCAGCAACTATCCCAACATGATCCACGCCGGCTGCTACTCGGCGACGCTGCACTACCTTAAGACAGTCGCCGACATGGGCGCGGCCGAGGCAAAGAAGGACGGCGTCGCCACCATCAACCGAATGAAGGCAATTCCGGTCGAGGATGACTGTTTCGGCAAGAGCAAGATCCGCGCGGACGGCCGCAACATGGTTGCCTCGTATCTGTTCGAGGTGAAGACGCCGGCCGAAAGCAAGGGTCCGTGGGACTACTACAAGTTGAAGGTGACAACGCCCCCCGACCAGGCGTGGCGCCCGCTGGCCGACGGCCATTGCTCCTTTATCAAGGCATGACCGCCAACTCAGGAGGACACGGCTTGGCCGGGACACAATCATGATCACAATATTCGGCATTCCCGGCCCGTTGCTGTTCGGCCAGTTGCTCCTGGGTCTGATCAACGGCGCCTTCTACGCGATGCTCTCGCTCGGCCTCGCGGTCATCTTCGGCATGCTCAACATCATCAACTTCGCGCATGGCGCGCTGTTCATGATGGGGGCGTTCGTCTCCTGGATGCTGCTGAACTATGTCGGCATCGGCTACTTTCCGGCGCTGATCCTCGCGCCGCTGATCGTGGGCATCTTCGGCATTATCCTGGAAAAGACCATCATCAGCCGACTCTACAAACTGGATCACCTGTACGGCCTGCTGCTCACGTTCGGCCTGTCGCTGGTGATCGAGGGCCTGTTCCGCAACGCCTACGGCAGTTCCGGCATGCCTTACCGCATCCCTCAGGTGCTGTCAGGCGCGACCAACCTCGGCTTCATGTTCATGCCCGTGTATCGCGGTTGGGTGGTGCTCGCCGCGCTGGTGGTCTGCATCGCCACCTGGGCGATCATCGAGAAGACATCGCTGGGAGCGACATTGCGCGCGGCCACCGAAAACGCTCCCATGGTGCAGGCATTCGGTGTCGACGTGCCGCGCCTGATCACGCTCACGTACGGCGGCGGTGTCGCCTTGGCGGCCTTCGCCGGCGTGCTGGCCGCGCCTATCTATTCGGTGAACCCCAACATGGGGACCAACTTCATCAATATCGTGTTCGCCGTGGTGGTGATCGGCGGCATGGGATCCATACTGGGCTCGATCATCACCGGCTTCGGCCTCGGTGTCGTCGAGGGCCTGACGAAAGTGTTCTATCCGCAGGCGTCAGCCACCGTGGTCTTCCTGGTGATGGTGATCGTGCTGTTGGTCAGGCCGCGCGGCCTGTTTGGAAAGGCCGCCTGAGATGTTCGGATTTTCGCGGGCGCAGTCCATCGCCTTCGTGGTGATGATCGCGCTGATCGCGGCCTGCCCCTTTGTGCTCTACCCAGTCTTCCTGATGCGGGTGTTGTGCGCGGCGCTGTTCGCCTGTTCCTTCAACCTGATGATTGGCTACGTCGGCCTGCTGTCGTTCGGTCAGGCGGCATTCTTCGGCATGGGCAGCTACGTCGCCGCCTGGGTGATGAAGAACTGGCATGTCGATGCGTCCATCGCCATCATCCTGGGAAGCCTCACAGGCGCCGCGCTCGGCCTGGTCCTCGGCTATCTGGCAATCCGGCGCTCCGGCATCTATTTCGCCATGATCACCCTCGCCCTGGCGCAGATGGTCTATTTCTTCTGCCTCGAAGCGCCGTTCACCGGCGGTGAGGACGGCATTCAGCAGGTGCCCCGCGGCTACCTGTTCGGGTTCATCGACCTGTCCAGCGATATGACAATGTACTGGGTCACCGCCGCCGTGTTCATCGGTGGCTTCCTGCTCGTCCACCGCATCATCCACTCGCCGTTCGGCCAGGTTCTGAAAGGCATCCGCGAGAACGAGCCGCGCGCCACCTCGCTGGGCTATCGCACCGATGACTACAAACTGATCGCGTTCGTGCTGTCCTGCATGATCGCCGGAGCCGCCGGTGGCACCAAGGCGCTGGTCTTTGGCATCGCGACACTGACCGACGTGCACTATTCCACCTCGGGTGAGGTCGTGCTGACGACACTCCTCGGCGGCCTTGGAACCGTGTTCGGGCCCGCGGTCGGCGCCTTGGTGGTGACCTCGATGGAGAACTACCTGGCGCAGTTCGGCGCCTGGGTGACGGTGACCCAGGGCGTCATCTTCATGATCTGCGTGCTCGCCTTCCGCCGCGGCATCATCGGCGAGTTAGGCGCCTTCCTGAAGCTGTCACTGTAGCGATTTCAGGTGCCGATCACGATATCGACGCGGCGCGATTCCGTTGGCATCATCTCGAACGACGTGGCTCCCCGAGACTCCAGGCGCAGTTGCGTGCGCGGCACACCCGCCGCGATCAGCGCATCGGCCACGTTCTGCGCCCGAGCCTGGGCCAGCACCTTGTTGTAAGCCAACGAACCGGTGTCGGGGGCGGCAAAGCCCACGACCCGGACCGGCAAGGATGGATTGCCTCGCGCCATCTCGGCCGCCTGCCGGATGGTGGCGAGAGCGCTGTCGTCCAGCCCCGCGCTGTCGGCGGTGAAGAACACGACGGTCCGCGGACCTCCCGCCGAGGTCGGTGCGTGGGTGCAGGCGGCGAGACCCGACGCCAAGGCGGCAGCTAGGACGAGACGACGAAGCACTGACACCTCGGGAGGTTACGAACAGGCCATAAATCCCGGAAAGCCCGCCCAGCGTCAACCGTCGGCCTGATTTACGCCGCCAGTTTGGCGCTTACATGCCCAGCGCCCGACGGTAGACATCGAGCAGGGTCTCCTGCTCCTCCACCTCCGCCGCCTCCTGTTTGCGGATGCGGATCAACTGGCGCAGCACCTTGACGTCGAAGCCCGCGGACTTCGCCTCCGAGTAAATGTCCTTGATGTCCCCGGCCAGCGCCTTGCGCTCCTCCTCCAGCCGCTCGATGCGATCCACGAGACTCCGCAAACGGTCAACCGCAAGGCCTCCGGTCTTAATCTCATCCTCGCTCACCGCCTTGACCGCCATGATTTCGTCTCTCCGCTCCAGCAAAGGGCGGGCGGCAATAGCTTTGGCAATGCCTCCGGTCAATGGGCAGGGGCGACCCGGTCTCTCGGGGTGTCTCCCGAGCTTCTAAAAACCAGCTTCATCCCCATGCTTGACGCGGGCAACCCACGTCTTCGCCATAAATCCACTCACGCCGGATGCGCTGTCGCCGCGTCAGCGTCAGCCGCTCTGCCTTCATGTCCCGGATGTGACTTCGCGAGCGACGCCTTCTGCTCCGGCGTGGCCTGTCCCTGATACTTGGCCTGCCATTCCTTGTAGGGCATCCCATAAACGATCTCCCGCGCATCCGGATCGGCCAGCGGGATCCCCTTCGCCTCCGCCGCCTCGCGATACCATCGGCTCATGCAATTGCGGCAGAAGCCCGCGAGGTTCATCAGGTCAATGTTCTGCACATCGGTGCGCTCCCGAAGGTGCTCAACCAGCCGCCGGAAAGCCGCCGCCTCAAATTCAGTCCGGGTCGCGATGTCGATCTCCGGTGCGCTCATAGCTACCTCCTTCAGGTTCTGCCCGCGTATGGGTTGGTCCAAAGATGGCGCGGCGGCCCCGGTTTCGCCATACTCCGCCCACCGGAAAACGAATCATGCCGGAAAGCCCCTATTGGTAGGACGAGAGAGGAAACCGTCCATGCACGAGGCTCCTCCCTGGAGTGACGCGACCTCCCGCGCCGCCTTGCGTACCCTGTTCGACACCGCGGTCGCCGCCGCCGATCCGCGCGCCGTCTTGTCGCGGCACCTGCCGCCGAAGCCAACCTCCGGTCGCTGCATCGTCGTCGGCGGCGGCAAATCAGCCGCGGTCATGGCCGCCGCATTGGAGGACGCCTGGCCTGATGTTGCCCTGGAGGGCACCGTCGTCACCCGCTACGGCCACGCCGTTCCGACCCGTCACATCGAGGTCATCGAAGCCTCACATCCGGTGCCCGACGCCAACAGCGAACGGGGGGCTCTGCGTCTGCTGGAGCGCGTACGTGGTCTGACCCAGAACGATCTGGTCATAGCACTGATGTCGGGGGGCGCATCCGCCCTGCTCACCGCGCCAGCGCCCGGCCTGACCCTTGCCGACAAGCAGGCAATCAACCGCGCGCTGCTGGAATGCGGCGCAAACATCTCCGAGATGAACGCCGTTCGGAAACATCTGTCCGCGATCAAGGGAGGACGCCTCGCCGCCGCGGCGCGACCAGCCCGGGTCGTCACCTTGGCGATCAGTGATGTGCCAGGAGACGATCCCGCCGTGATCGGGTCCGGGCCTACCGTGCCGGATGCTACAACCTTCGCCGACGCCCGCGGCCTGATCGCGCGCTACGGCATCACCCCGCCGGCGGCCGTGGCAGCCAGACTGCGACGAGACGACGACGAAACCCCCAAGCCCGGCAGCCTGACAAACATCGACTTCCGTCTCATCGCGACGCCGATGATGGCGCTGGAGTCGATGGCCCGCAAAGCCCGCGAACTCGGCCTCACACCCGTCATTCTGGGCGATGCGCTGGAAGGTGAGGCCAGCCAGGTCGGCATCTTGATGGCTGGCATCGCCCTCAGTGTTCGCGACCACGGCCACCCGGTCGGGGCGCCGGCCATCCTCCTGTCGGGCGGCGAAACCACGGTTACCATGACCGGGCGCGCCAGCGGCAAGGGCGGCCGCAACACCACCTTCCTACTGGGGCTGGGGATCGCGCTCGCTGGCGCCGCGAACATCTGGGCCACCGCCGGCGACACCGACGGGATCGACGGGATGGACGATATCGCCGGCGCCTTGCTCGCGCGCGACAGCCTTGCAAGAGCGCGAGCGATGGGTCTCGACGCCAGGGAGAGACTCGCGTCGCATGACAGCCACGGCTTCTTTGCGGCGCTTGGTGACGTGATCGTGACCGGTCCGACGCTAACGAATGTTAACGATATCAGGGCTATCCTGATCGCCTGAGACTACAAGGAAACCGTCCATGGCAGTCCGCCCCAAACTGCACCGCAGACGCCGCACCAAAATCATCGCCACCCTCGGCCCTTCCAGTTCCTCGCCTGAAGTCATGAGCCGGCTGTTCCAGGCCGGCGCCGACGTCTTCAGGCTGAACTTCTCGCACGGCACGCACGAGGAGCATGCGGCACGCTTTGCCATGATCCGCGACCTCGAAGTCAAATTCGACCGCCCGATCGGCATCCTGGCTGACGTGCAAGGACCCAAGCTGCGGGTCGGCCGCTTCTCCGGCGGCTACGTGCACCTGCGGACCGGCCAGGACTTCCGCCTGGACCTGAACGCCACGCCCGGCAGTGCTCAGCGTGTGAACCTGCCCCACCCGGAGATCATCGAGGCCGCATCGATCGGCTGTTCCCTGTTGCTCGACGACGGCAAGCTGCGGCTTCGCGTCATGCACAAACGTCCCGACGCGCTGGAGACCGAGGTCATGGTCGGAGGTCCGCTGTCGGACCGCAAAGGCGTCAACGTCCCCGATGTCCTGCTGCCGATCCCCGCCTTGACCGTTAAGGACAGGGCGGACCTCGAGTTCGCCGTCTCGCATGGCGCCAGCTATATCGGACTTTCCTTCGTGCAGCGTCCCGAAGACGTGGTCGAGGCAAAAGCCCTGGTGGCAGGCCGCTGCTGGGTGATGGCGAAGCTGGAAAAGCCGCAGGCCCTCGATAACCTCGAGGAGATCCTTTCGTTGACCGACGCCGTGATGGTCGCGCGCGGTGACCTCGGCGTGGAACTCCCTCCCGAGGAAGTCCCCCTCGCGCAAAAGCGGATCGTGCGCATGTCCCGCCTGCTCGGCAAGCCGGTCGTGGTGGCAACGCAGATGCTGGAGAGCATGATCAGCGCGCCCGCCCCCACCCGCGCCGAGGCCTCCGACGTCGCCACGGCCGTGTTCGACGGCGCCGATGCGGTCATGCTGTCGGGAGAGACAGCGGCAGGCCAGTACCCGTACGAGGCGGTGAACATGATGGATCGCATCATCGCCCGGGTGGAGCAGGACAGCGGCTGGCGCGCGATGATCGACGCCTCCCGCCACGCGCCGGAGAAAACCGCTGCCGGCGCTATTGCCGCCGCGGCTGCTCAGGTGAGCACCACGATCGGCGCCAAGGCGATCGTTGCGTTCACCGCGTCCGGCAGCACGGCTCTGCGGATGGCGCGGGAACGCCCGGCTACTCCGGTGATCGGCCTTACCCAGCATCAGGAGACAGCGCGAAGAATGGCCGTGGTCTGGGGTGTCCACGCCGTGATGACGACTGAGGTCCACGCCATGGGGGAGGCGGTGAACCGCGCCGCCCGCGTGGCGCTTACCGAGGGGTTCGCCGGCCATGGGGAGGAGATCGTGGTCACCGCCGGAGTCCCGTTCGGGCAGTCAGGCACCACCAATGCACTGCGTGTCGCGATAGTGAAGTAGCGCAGGCGCGGCTGCTCAGCCGCAGGCGTTGCCCCGAAGGGTAAAGGAGCGCACGACGCCGCCGGCGACGGCGAAGGTCGTACTGCACGCCAGGTTGATCGCGGTAGGAGGAAAGCCCCCGGGGTAAAATCCGCCAGGGTAAAATCCGCCGTTGAACGGTACGGGCCCATAGTAGAGCGGTGATCCGGGCACGACCTCGACCTGCCGCTCCTCATAAGCCAGGAATTTTATACCGCCGGTCTCATAGGTCTGGGTGGGAACGCCCATGGCCTCGACCAGCTCGGTCTCGGTCCTGCCAACCAGTTGCTGAAGCCTCGCCTGCCGCGCCGCCAGCAGGTCGGTGCAACTCACCGTCACAGCCAGGGTGGCAATCGCCCCAATAAGACTAAGGCAACGGAACATCGGTCCACGATCCACGCGCATCGCCACCGAACCCGTTCGGCCGGAATTGGCCGAGTTTATATGAGGTCGGCGGGCGGCAGCCACAACACCTGGTCGATCCGGTCCGCCCCCGACGCGATCATTGCCAGACGGTCGAACCCCATCGCGATACCAGCGCTCGGCGGCATACCGTGAGCGAGAGCCGCCAGAAATTCTTCGTCCAGCGGCCAGTCCGGCGGCGCGTCGGCCAGCGCATGTCGGCGAGCGCGATCGGCCAGAAAGCGGCTGCGCTGTTCCATTGGATCGGTGAGTTCCACAAACGCGTTGGCCAGTTCGATGCCGCAGACATACAGCTCGAATCTCTCGGCGACGCGTGGGTCATCAGGGTCACGTCGCGCCAATGCCGCCTGGGCCGCCGGCCAATGGGTGAGGAAGGTAGGATGGTCGCGGCCAAGATGCGGCTCGATCCGTTGCAGCAGCAGACGAAAAAACAGGTCTTCCCAGGTCTCGTCCTCGCGTAGCCGGGTTCCGGCAGCGGCCGCGAGCGCCTGCGCGTCCTCTCCAATCGCCAACAGATCGACAGCGACATGGCGCGAGAACGCCTCCGCCATCGTCAGTCGCTCGACCTGGCCCAGGTCGTTGGTGACCCCTCGGCATATCACGGTCGGCGGCAGCACCGACCGCAGCAGATCGGTGGTTTCGCCAATCAGATCGTCCATGGTGGCGCCTGGATGATACCACTCCAGCATGGTGAATTCCGGAGCATGCAGAGCGCTGGCCTCACGGTTGCGCCAGACCCGCGCAAGCTGGAAGATCGGGCCAGCTTGCGCCACCAGCAGGAGCTTCATCGCAAACTCTGGGCTGGTGTGCAGCCACAGCTTCTCGTGCGTGCCGTCCGGATGCTCGCGTACGGTGGCGAAGGGCCGCAGATGCACATCCTCGCCTGGAGCAGGTACAGCGTAGGGGGTTTCGACTTCGGAGTAGCAACGGGCTTCGAAAAAACCCCGAACCGATCGGGTCAGCGTGGCTCGGCGTTCGAGGAACGGAAGGCGGTTAGCCAAGCTTTCGGGATGCCAGACTGGATCGACCATGGCGGGCAGTCTAGCGCTGAAATGCTAGCGCCGCGACCACGCCACAAAAAAGCCATCAGATTGCCGCCATCCCCCGCTATCCTAATCGGCCATTCAAGAAGGCTGGTTTTTCATGGGCTTGTTATTGCTGATCTTGGTTATCTTTTTGCTGTTTGGCGGCGGCGGCTTCTACGGATATCGGTCCGGCTATTATGGCGGCGCGCACTTCGGCGGCGGTCTGACTTTGATCGTGGTGATCCTCGTCCTGTTCCTGCTGTTTGGCGGCGGCTTTTATCACCAGCTCTGAGACCGTCACAGCTCATCCCAGGCTGACGTTGGCCGGTCGCAAGCACCGGCCAACGTCAGGCTTTACCTATCTTCTGAGACGCGCCGAAACCGCCGAGCCTATTCAGGCGGCGGCGAACTCTCCGCGGCCGAACATCCGGTCGAGGTTGGCGGGTTCCGCCTTATCGAACGCCGTTGTGCGTGCGCGAACCACTTCAACTTCCGCCAGCGCCTTCTTGACTGCCGGTCGCTCGTCGATCGCCTTCACCCAGCGCACGATGTTCGGCAGCTTCGCCGCGCCATCGGGGCCGAGCAACGCCGGAACGTTTCGCAGCCAGGGGAAAGTGGCGACGTCGGCGATGGAGTATTCCGGGCCGCCCAGGTAGGGCGATCCGGCCAACCGCTGCTCGATCACTTCGCAGACGCGATACGCCTGGGTGAAATAGCGACTCTTGGAATAGTCGTTGCCCGCCGGAGCAAACCGCAGAAAGTGGACGTATTGTCCAAACATCGGCCCCACGGTCGACATCTGGGTCATCAGCCACTGTATCGTATCGTATTTCGCCCGCGTTTCGGTCGGCAGCAGCTTTCCGGTCTTCTCAGCGAGATACAGCAGGATCGCACCGGATTCGAACACCGTGTAGGGTTTGCCGCCCGGTCCGTCAGGATCAACGATGACCGGCACCTTGGCGTTCGGATTGAGCTTTAGAAACGCCGCATCGAACTGGCGCCCGCTGAACACGTCGACCGGCTCGACAGTGTAGGGTAATCCCAGTTCCTCGAGCCCGATGTAGATCTTCACCACGTTCGGGCTGCCCATGCCATAGAGGGTAATCATCGGATCGTCCTCTCCCATTATTGCAACCAGCCGACACACCATCGCATGGCTGGCGTGGCCGGAAAACCCGGGAATTTTCTGCTTCCGTCGCGAATGGACGCACCTTCGGCACGCGCTCTTGCCGCGATGCGCAATATTGCCCTACGCTGCATTGCGGCAGGATTGCCTTTCACCCATCCAGCGGGCAAAAGGGTAACTTGCGCGTGATCGCGCATCCCTGACGGAAATTACGCTACGCCGAGGAAAGTCGCCTCCATGCCAGAAGTTGTGAGTCAAGGCCTCTACGATCCCCGGAATGAGCATGACGCGTGCGGCGTCGGCTTCGTGGTGAACATCAAAGGCCGAAAATCTCATGACATCATCACCCAGGGCCTGAAAATCCTGGAGAATCTGGACCATCGCGGCGCCGTTGGCGCCGATCCGCTGATGGGTGACGGCGCCGGCTGCCTGATCCAGATGCCGGACGGATTGCTCAACGACTGGGCGCGGGCCAAGGGCGTGTCGCTGCCCGCGGTCGGCCGCTATGCCGTCGCCATGTGCTTCCTGCCGCGCGATCCGGCGGCGCGGGACTACGCCATCCAGCATTTCGAGCAGGTCGTCGCCAAGGAGGGCCAGTCCATGGTCGGGTGGCGCGATGTGCCGACCGACCTGACCGGGCTGGGCAAGACCGTCATCGAAACCATGCCGGTGATCCGGCAGGCGATCGTCGCCTCCAGTCTGTCGATCCGCGATCAGAACGCGTTCGAGCGCAAGATCCTGGCGATCCGCAAGCAGATCCTGAACAACCTGCGCACCCTGGCGGAAAAACGCAACATTCCGGGCGTGACCGAAACTTATATGCCGTCGTTCTCCACCCGGACGGTCGTCTACAAAGGTCTGCTGCTGGCGACGCAGGTGGGCAGTTTCTACCACGATCTGCGCAATCCGCTGACCACCTCGGCGCTGGCCCTGGTGCATCAGCGTTTCTCGACCAACACGTTCCCGTCGTGGAAGCTGGCGCATCCGTACCGCTTCCTGGCCCATAACGGCGAGATCAACACCGTCCGCGGCAACGTCAACTGGATGTATGCGCGCCGGCGGTCGATGGAATCGGATCTGATCGGGCCCGACCTGGACAAGATGTGGCCGATCATTCCGCACGGTCAGTCCGACACCGCCTGCATCGACAACGCGCTGGAGATCCTGGTCGCCGGCGGCTACTCGCTGGCGCACGCGATGATGATGCTGATCCCGGAGGCCTGGGCGCACGACCCGCTGATGGATCCGGAGCGCAAGGCGTTCTACGAATACTACGCCGCGCTGATGGAGCCGTGGGACGGCCCGGCGGCGATCGCCTTCACCGATGGACGCCAGATCGGCGCCACGCTCGACCGCAACGGCCTGCGCCCGGCGCGCTATGTCGTCACCGACGACGACTACGTCATCATGGCGTCGGAGGCCGGCGTGCTGCCGGTGCCGGAAGAGAAAATCGTCCGCAAGTGGCGCCTGCAGCCCGGCAAGATGCTGCTGATCGACCTGGAGGAAGGCCGCATCATCGACGACGAGGAGATCAAGCAGAAGCTGGCGCGGGAGCATCCCTACGCGGAATGGCTGAAGCAGACCCAGTTCAAGCTGGAGGAACTGCCCGAGAGCGAGGAGCGGGGCCCGGCGCCCCGGCCGAACGATACCGAGGCCCTGCTGCACCACCAGCAGGCCTTCGGCTACACGCAGGAAGACATGCAGTTCTTCCTGGAGCCGATGGCGCGGGCGGGCGACGATCCGGTCGGCTCGATGGGCACCGACACGCCGCTGGCGGTGCTGTCGGACAAGCCGAAGCTGCTGTTCAACTACTTCAAGCAGAACTTCGCCCAGGTCACCAACCCGCCGATCGATCCGATCCGCGAGGAACTGGTGATGTCGCTGGTCTCCATCATCGGGCCGCGGCCGAACCTGCTGGGTCACCACGCCGGCAACTTCTACCGGCTGGAGGTGTCGCAGCCGATCCTGACCAACACCGACCTGGAGAAGATCCGCGACATCGACAACCTGGCCGGCGGCGCCTTCCGCACCCAGACGATCGACACCACCTGGCCCGCCAGCGAAGGCGCCGCCGGCATGCAAGCGGCGATCGACCGCATCTGCCAGCAGGCGACCGAGGCGGTGCTGGCCGACTACACCATCCTGATCCTGTCCGACCGCGAGGTCAGCGCCGACCGCATTCCGATCCCGTCGCTGCTGGCGACCGCGGCGGTGCACAATCACCTGATCCGCCAGGGCCTGCGCATGAGCACCGGCCTCGTGGTGGAAACCGGCGAAGCGCGGGAGGTGCATCATTTCTGCGTCCTCGCCGGCTATGGCGCCGAGGCGATCAACCCCTACCTCGCGTTCGAGACGCTGGAGCAGATCCGGCAGCAGACCAAGCTGAACCTGACCGCCTACGACGTGCAGAAGAACTACCTCAAGGCGGTCGGCAAGGGCATCATGAAGGTGATGTCCAAGATGGGCATCTCCACCTATCAGTCCTATTGCGGCGCGCAGATCTTCGATGCGGTCGGACTGTCATCGGCGTTCGTCGACAAGTGCTTCACCGGCACCGCCACCACGATCGAGGGCGTCGGCTTCGCGGAGATCGCCGAGGAAGCCGTCACGCGCCATCGCAACGCCTACGGCAACAATCCGATCTACCGCGACATGCTCGACGTCGGCGGCGACTACGCCTTCCGCCTGCGCGGCGAGGCGCACGCCTGGACGCCGGAATCCGTCGCCCGGCTGCAGCATGCCGTGCGCGGCAACCTTCCCGCCGAATTCCACGCCTTCACCTCGAACATCAACGACCAGAGCGAGCGGCTGCTGACCATCCGCGGCCTGATGGAGTTCAAATTCGCCGCCACGCCGGTGCCGCTGGAGGAAGTCGAGCCGGCGAAGGACATCGTCAAGCGCTTCGCCACCGGCGCGATGAGCTTCGGCTCGATCTCGCGGGAGGCGCACACCACGCTGGCGATCGCCATGAACCGGATCGGCGGCAAGTCCAACACCGGCGAGGGCGGCGAGGAATCGGATCGCTACAAGCCGCTGCCGAACGGCGATTCCGAGCGCTCCGCCATCAAGCAGGTCGCCTCGGGCCGGTTCGGCGTGACCACGGAATATCTGGTCAACGCCGACGACATCCAGATCAAGATGGCGCAGGGCGCGAAGCCCGGCGAAGGCGGACAGTTGCCCGGCCACAAGGTCGACAAGAACATCGCCCGCGTGCGGTATTCGACGCCCGGTGTCGGACTGATTTCGCCGCCGCCGCACCACGACATCTATTCGATCGAGGATCTGGCGCAGCTCATCCACGACCTGAAGAACGCCAATCCGCAGGCGCGCATCTCGGTCAAGCTGGTGTCCGAGGTCGGCGTCGGCACGGTCGCGGCCGGGGTCTCCAAGGCGCGCGCGGATCACGTCACCATCGCCGGCTACGAAGGCGGCACCGGCGCGAGCCCGCTGACCTCGCTGACCCATGCTGGCTCGCCGTGGGAGATCGGCCTGGCCGAAACGCAGCAGACCCTGGTGCTGAACGGGCTGCGCGGCCGCATCGCGGTGCAGGTCGATGGCGGTCTGCGCACCGGGCGGGACGTGGTGATCGGCGCGCTGCTGGGCGCCGACGAGTTCGGCTTCGCCACCGCGCCGCTGATCGCCGCCGGCTGCATCATGATGCGCAAGTGTCATCTGAACACTTGCCCGGTCGGCGTCGCGACGCAGGATCCGGTGCTGCGCAAGCGCTTCACCGGCACGCCGGAGCACGTCATCAACTTCTTCTTCTTCATCGCCGAGGAAGTGCGCGAGCTGATGGCTCGACTGGGTTTCCGGACCTTCAACGAAATGGTCGGCCAGGTCGGCAAGCTGGACATGCGCCGGGCGGTCGAGCACTGGAAGGCGCATGGTGTGGATCTCAGCAAGGTCCTTTACCAGCCAGCCTTGAAACCCGGGATCAGCATCTACCTCACCGAGCACCAGGATCATCACCTGGACAAGGCGCTGGACCAGGTGCTGATCGCCGAAGCCTCGGCGGCGCTGGAAGCGCAGACACCGGTGCGGCTCGAGCATCCCATCCGCAACGTCAACCGCACCGTGGGCGCGATGCTGTCGGGCGAGGTCGCTCGTCGTTACGGCCACACCGGACTGCCGGAGGACACTATCTCGGTCTCCCTGACGGGCACCGCCGGCCAGAGTTTCGCCGCGTTCCTGGCACGTGGCGTGTCGCTGTACCTGACCGGCGACGCCAACGACTACGTCGGCAAGGGCTTGTCCGGCGGCCGCGTGGTAGTGCGTCAGCCGCCACAGGCGAAGCGCAATCCGGCTGAGAACATCATCGTCGGCAACACCGTCCTGTATGGCGCGATCGCCGGCGAAGCATACTTCCAGGGGGTCGCGGGGGAACGCTTCGCGGTGCGCAACTCGGGGGCCGTCGCGGTGGTGGAAGGCTGCGGCGACCACGGCTGCGAATACATGACAGGCGGGGTCGTCGTGGTGCTGGGCGACACCGGCCGCAACTTCGCGGCAGGCATGTCGGGTGGCATCGCCTATGTCTATGACGCCGACGGGCGGTTCGAACGGCTGTGCAACATGGCCGGCGTCGACGTGGAGAGGATCGGCCTGGCGGAACTCGGTCGCGCTGATGCGGCTGGGCGGCCCCGGCAGCGCACCGTCAGCGTCGACGACAGCGGCATGGGTGATCCGCTACGCTTCGACGCCGAGCGGTTGAGGATATTGGTGGAGCGGCATCTGCTGTTCACCGGCAGCACGCGGGCCCGCGCCTTGCTGGAAGACTGGGACGCAGCCCTCGGTCGCTTCGTGAAGGTCATGCCGCGTGACTACAAGCGCGCGCTGCTCGAGCTTCGGGCAGCGGAACATGCCTCCGCCACCGTTGCAGCTGAATAGCAGACTGTCAGCTTTGAACTGTGTCATCCCCGGCGCAGGCCGGGGACCCACGACTTCCGGCAAGGGCGACCCAAACCAAAGTCTCGGCCGGTCGCAACGATTCTCGGTTCAAGTCGACGGTTCATCACGCTGGTTAGTTTAGAGAGATACCAAACGCGCGCCCCGCCCACAGTGGCGGTCGTGAGAGAAAATCTGGAGACCACCATGGGTAAGATCACCGGGTTCCTGGAAATCGAGCGGCACGATCGCTCGTACGAGAAGCCCGAGATCCGGGTGAAAAGCTTCACCGAGTTCGTCCAGCCGCTCTCGCCCGAGGAGCTGAACGACCAGGCAGCCCGTTGCATGGATTGCGGTATTCCGTTCTGTCACAACGGCTGTCCCGTCAACAACCAGATCCCCGACTGGAACAACCTGGTTTATCGGGAGCAGTGGGAGCAGGCGGTCATCAACCTGCATTCCACCAACAATTTTCCCGAGTTCACCGGGCGCATCTGCCCGGCTCCGTGCGAGGCGTCCTGTACCCTCAACATCGACGACAACCCGGTTACCATCAAGACCATCGAATGCGCCATCGTGGATCGCGGCTGGGAGGAAGGCTTGATCGTGCCGCTGCCGCCGGCCCACAAAACGGGCAAGGCCGTGGCGGTGGTTGGTTCCGGTCCAGCCGGCATGGCCTGCGCGCAACAGCTTGCCCGGGCCGGTCACGCGGTCACCTTGATCGAGAAACAGGACCGGATCGGCGGCCTGCTGCGTTACGGTATCCCCGACTTCAAAATGGAAAAGCACCTGATCGACCGCCGCATTGAGCAAATGGCCGCCGAGGGCGTGACATTCCGAACCAGCACCGAGGTCGGCCGCGAGGTCTCGATCGACGCTTTGTTGAACGAGTTCCACGCCGTGGCGCTGACCGGCGGGGCGGAGTGGCCGCGCAACCTCGATGTCACCGGGCGTGAACTGGACGGCATCCACTACGCGATGGATTTCCTCACCCAGCAAAACAAGCGTGGCGCCGGAGACGACGAGTCAGTGGCAGCCCCCGCTGGGACGATCAGCGCCAAGGGCAAGCACGTCATCGTCGTAGGCGGTGGCGATACCGGATCGGATTGCATCGGCACCTCGGCGCGCCAGGGCGCGGCCTCGATCACCCAGATCGAAATCATGCCCAAGCCGCCGATCAAGGAAAACAAGGCGATGGTCTGGCCCGACTGGCCGATCAAGCTGCGGTCCTCGCACGCGCATGACGAGGGCGTCGAGCGTGACTGGTCGGTGCTGACCAAGCATGCCGTCGGCAGCAATGGCCACGTCGAGGCGCTCGATTGCGTGCGCGTCGAGTGGGAACGGACCCCGGACGGCCGGATGGCGATGAAAGAGGTCCCCGGCAGCGAGTTTCAGATGAAGGCGGACCTCGTGCTGCTGGCGATGGGCTTCCTGGGCCCGCGGCGCGGCGCGCTGCTTGAACAGGCTGCCGTCGACCTGGATCAGCGCGGCAACGTGCTGGCCAATACGGTCGACTATCGCACCTCACGCGACGGCCTGTTCGCCGCGGGCGATATGCGCCGCGGTCAGTCGCTGGTGGTCTGGGCCATCCGCGAAGGCCGCCAATGCGCCCGCGCCGTCGATCTGTTCCTGATGGGGGCTAGCACCCTGCCACGGTAATTCCGGCGGCGAATTTCGCCGCATGAAAGGCCGCCCGCGACTGGGCCAGCTTGCTCGCTCGATCGAGCCAGGAGGAACGGTTTCCTCTCGACCCGGGCGTTAGCCTCTGCCATAAGTCGCCGCGCGTTCGATACTTCAACGAAGCGAACCCGGAACGGACAGGTATATGCCGAGCACCAATTGCGGCGGGGCCGGCTCCCGCGATTTTGGAGCCGGCACCTTCCTGTGCCGATCCTCCGTTACGGCGCGGTTTGACTGCTGGCCCGGTTTCGGGCGAGCGTTCTCCCGATGACGCTGACTGATGTTCGGCCTTCCGACCGTGATGGGCCCGCGACCGGCGAAGTCGGCACCCCACTCAGTGGCATTTTCGAACTCGGCCGTTTTCTGCTGTTTCCAGACGCGGACTTCGCAGATAGAAAGTTCAAGGATCATCAGGCATTTACGGTCGTTACGCTACTGGTTACCGGAGTATGCTTAGCTGCTCTGTGGCTTTGGGATATGGGA
This sequence comes from uncultured Alphaproteobacteria bacterium, assembly GCA_963758415.1. Classification (GTDB taxonomy): domain Bacteria; phylum Pseudomonadota; class Alphaproteobacteria; order Acetobacterales; family Acetobacteraceae; genus Rhodopila. The sequence continues at coordinate 227,109 of CAVWVL010000009.1, forward strand.
ACCGATCCTGCCGGTGCCGTCCATACAGTCGCACTACGATGTCTGTTTGTTCCAATACTGTTTGCCGTGGCGTGGCTGATCTATTCTGGAAAGTATCGGCGGGTCCGATCCTTGTTGCTGGTGGGGGCGTTGCTCGCCGCTGAATGCATTTTTGTCGAAATATTAAACCGGCTCAATATGGGAATGACCTACGGTCTGGCCGGTTTTATGTCACTGCAGCATCTTCTCCATTGCGATGTTTCAGTGTTTCTCACTATCAGTCAATTTCGCATACACCTTGACCTCCGTGTCATTGCCCCATTTTTTGGGCATAACTGGTTTTGCTCATAATTTTCCCCATGCTCAGTACGCGATCTTGCTCTGGCCTGCCGCCGCCATGGCCCTTCTCGTCCAGACCGCGATGGCACAGAATTATCTGGCTCGCTACAAGTCTCGGCAGATGCTGGAGTTATTGTCGAACACCGACCCTATGACCAACACCAGCAACCGGCGCCATTTCATGCCGTTGTGCCAGGGGGCGGTGCGGCAGGCACGCCGTTTGCGCTACCCGGTGTCACTGCTGTCACTGGATATCGATCACTTCAAACGCATCAACGATACATACGGCCATCCGACAGGCGACCTCGTGATCCGCCGGTTGGCGGATATCTGCCGACAGGCCGCGCGTCGCCAGTCGGACGTTGTGGCCCGGTTGGGCGGTGAGGAGTTTGGCATCCTGCTTCCAGGCACGGGGCTGGCGCAGGCGGTCGCTATCGCGGAACTCATACGGGCACGCGTGGAGACGACGTCCGTCCAAGGTTTTGACCACGCCGATATCGATTTCACCGTCAGTCTCGGGGTGACCGAGCTGTGCCGGGAAGATACCGGCGAGGAAGACCTGTTCAGGCGGGCCGACAAAGCGTTGTACGAGGCCAAGGCGAACGGACGCAACAGGGTCGTTGGCGTGACCTGAACGTGCGGAGCCGCCTGAGGTCAGCCGCCGACTGTCCCCACCCCTGTCTCACTGTTTGACGGCGTCCCACCACGGACAGACGCCCTGCATGCGCTGATAATTGCCGTCCAACACAAAAAGCGGTTCGCGTTTGCCGTCGGCGGCGGCCTTCAGGCGCATCGCCCGGGCATGCTCGCGCTGTTCCGGCGGCAGCCAGGCGCGCTCGTGGCCCCACAGGCTCGGCCCGACCGTGACCTCGCTCGGCGTCCAGTTGCCTGGCGTCACTTCCTTCCCGCCCCAGCCATATTCAACCATGAAGCCGGACGGCGAGCGCAGATAGTACCGACGTGACGGCATCATTCGGATGCCGGCCGAGGGTGGTGGCGATGCGCTCCGGCTCGCCCAGAGCGATGTCATAGCCCTGCCCCACATCATCGAGCGAATACAATTCCACCATTAGGTGATGCAGGTCCTGTTTGCCGGTTTCGATCAGCGCCACCGTGTGGTGTCGGCCGTTGACGTGCATGAAGTAGGCTCGGAATGGCGTCAGGATGTAGTCGCTGATGCCGAACCCCAGAACGTCGCGATAAAAGCTCAACAAATCGTCGATGTCACGGACATGGAACACCACGTGTCCCATTCCCAGGGCACCTGTCCGGAACCCGGAGATGGTTCGCCCCGGGGTGAACGGAGCATCGGCGATGGCGGCGCCGTGAAAGGCCTCCAGCCGGTTGCCGGCCGGATCACGAAAGCTTATGAGTTCTTCGACGAAACGTTGATCAGCCGTCGACTTTGGCTCCCGGGTCACGGGGACGCGGGCGGCCTCCAGACGAGTAGCCAGTGCCTGCAGCGCGGCCGAGTCGGCGACTTCGAAGCCAAAGTAGCGCTCCCCGTCCGCAAGCGAGCGGTCAACCACCAGTCGTTGGCTGCGGTCATCCATGCGGAAAGCGCGGGCGGTGTTGCCACGTTCGACCATCTGCATGCCAAGCCAGTCGGTGGCGAAACGGGTCCATTCGGCAAGGTCGGATGTGCCGATCCCGACATATCCCAGTCCTTGGATTCCCATCCCAATTCTCCCTGTTTCCGCTTCGGAGCATAACATTCGCCGCAATCCGGCGGCAACGGCCGCGGCTGTGACGAACCCTTCGCGGGTCGCGAACAGAATATAACAAGTTTGCCCGAGCCATCCCGCCGGGTATCAGCCACCATCCCCCCTTGCCCCTCGATGGACCGTAACCTATTTGTTACGCATCATGCACCCTCTCGATGCCCTCGGAAATCCTGTACGGCGCGCGATACTGCATGAGTTGCGTGCCGGCCCGCTCCCGGTTGGCGATATCGCGGCTGGACTTCCGGTAAGCCGGCCGGCGGTGTCTCGCCACTTGCGCGTGCTGGAGAGCGCCGGTCTAGTGCAAGCGCGCGAGGAAGGCACCCGGCATGTTTACTCCGTCCGCATCGACGGATTTGCCAGCGTCCGGGACTTCGTTGACGCGTTCTGGGACACGGCGTTGGCTCGCCTCGAGGAACTGTCCCGGCGATGATCGTCAAGTCGGTAACCTTGCCGCTCGCTCCGATGGCGGCGTTCGAGCTATTTACTCTCGGAATCAGTGACTGGTGGCCCGCTGACCGGCGTCACACGCAGGATCCGGCAAGCAAGATATTCCTGCTCGAAAACGGCCGCTTCTACGAACGCGCTCGCGACGGGCACGAAGTGGACCTTGGCAAGGTGCGCAACTGGGATCCTCCGAGGCGGATACTGCTCGACTTTTTCATCGCGACGGGCCGGGCAAAGCCGACCGAGGTCGAGATCACCTTCACAGCTCGGAACGGCGGAACGCTGGTCACAGTGACCCACCGGCCGACGGCCGCGAGCGAAGGCTTGTGGGCAGAGCGGGCGCCACGCTACGGGCGATCATGGGACGCTGTGTTGACCGCGCTGACGCGGGCGGTGGACTAGCATAGTTTGATATTGGTAACCGTTGTGTTACCATCCTCGCATGAGACAGTTCGCCGCGTCGGTCACCATCAACGCTTCCCCCGAGACAATCTGGGCGTTGCTGACCGACGCCGCCGGCTACAAGCGATGGAATTCGACCGTCGCTAACATCCTGGGGCGTATCGCGGGCGGCGAAAAAGTGACTGTGTACCCTGCCACCGCTCCCGAACGGGGCTTTTCGCTAAAACTCACCCAGTTCGCGCCGCCGTGTGAGATGGTGTGGACCGGCGGCATGCCGCTCGGGCTGTTCACCGGCGCACGGCGCTACACTTTGACGCCCAAGGCGCAAGACCGGGTAGGGTTTGCCATGCGCGAGGAGTACAGCGGACTGTTCGCTCCGCTGATAAGCCGACTGATCCCCGACCTGCAGCCCTCGTTCGACGTGTTTGCAGCCGATCTCAAGCGTCAGGCGGAAGCTACCACCGCGGAGTGATCCCAATCGCTGCTTGTGGCGCCAGCGACATAACATCCAGGCAGGAGGCCATGTCATGACGACCGATCTCACCTATCTGGCATTCACTGCGATCCTGACCGCCGCGCTTTGGATCCCCTACGTCATTGCCCAAGTCACGACGAACGGCCCGCTGGCACCGGCAAACTATGTTGACCCCACCCCGCGCCCCCTTCCGGCCTGGGGCAAGCGCGCCGATCGGGCCTACCTCAACGCGGTTGAATGCTTCGCGCCGTTCGCCGCGCTCGTGCTCATCGCCCACGTATCCGGCAAGGCCGACGCCATCACGGCATTTTGGGCGACTTGCTTCTTCTGGCTGCGGCTGGCCCACGCCGTGGTCTATTTACTGGCTGTGCCCTACGTCAGAACCGTGATCTTTACTCTGGGCTTCGTCTCGGTGGTCGGGATCTTCTGGCAGGTGATCAGGTAGCGTTTCAGCCACGCCTCCCCCTCGGAGGATCAGCGTCGCCGATTGTACAGCCGCTGATCCTGCATCAGCGTTGTCCGCGGCGCTCGCCTGTGCGCGGGGCAAGACAGACCACGCTTGACCGCATCCCATCGCCGCGACCAAACTCCGCCGCAACGGGACCGTCCAGGGGCGAGAAGCCGAGTGTATCGGCTGCTGGCTGTTGGCGTCTCGACCTGTAGACAGCGATATCGGGAAAGGAAGCGCAATGCCTCAGGTTACCCTGACGGTCAACGGCACGAAGCACAATATCGAGGTGGAGGCCCGCACCCTCCTGGTAGAATTGCTGCGCGAAAAGCTTGGCCTCACCGGCACCCATGTCGGTTGCGATACCAGTCAGTGCGGCGCCTGCGTGGTGCTGGTGGACGGGATTTCGGTGAAATCATGCACCCAGCTCGCGCTGCAGGCGGACGGCATGGCGGTCCTCACGATCGAGGGATTGGCGGCGGCCGACGGCACCCTGCACCCGATGCAGGAGATGTTTCGCGAGCATCACGCATTGCAATGCGGCTTCTGTACTCCCGGCATGGTGATGACCGCGGTCGACCTGGTGCAGGCGCATCCGGACGGACTCACGGAAAAGGAAATCCGTGAAGGTCTGGAAGGCAACCTCTGCCGTTGCACCGGCTACCACAACATCGTCAAGGCGATTGCCGCCGCGCACCCGCTCATGCACGCCAAAGCAGCCGAATAACACGGCCGCGGGCAACAGGGAGAGACGAACATGGGTTTCGAAGGCATCGGCGCGTCCGTCCGCCGCAAGGAGGATGTCCGCTTTCTCAGCGGGCACGGCAATTACACCGACGATATCAATCGTCCCGGCCAGCTTTACGCCGTCATCAAACGCGCGGATCGCCCGCATGCGAAGATCAATGACATCGACACGAAAGCTGCCGCCGCGGCACCCGGCGTAGTGCGCGTCTTTGTCGGCGCTGACCTGGAGGCCGAAGGCATCGGCGGCCTGCCGTGCGGCTGGCAAATCCATAACAAGGACGGCTCGCCGATGGCCGAGCCGGCGCATCCGGTGCTCGCGGTCGGTAAGGTGCGTCATGTTGGCGATCCAGTCGCGGTGGTGATCGCGTCTTCCAGGCAGGAGGCGAAGAATGCCGCGGAGCTGATTGACGTCGACTACACCGACCTGCCGTCGGTCGCCAATCTCACCGACGCGGTCGCGCCGGGTGCCCCCGCAGTGCACGACGGCGTCGACGGCAATCTTTGCTACGACTGGCAGATCGGCGACAAGGCCGTGGTGGACGGCGTGTTCGCCAACGCCGCCCACGTGGTGAAACTTGACCTCACCAACAACAGGCTGATCCCGAACGCCATGGAGCCCCGCGCGGCGGTGGGGGATTTCGACACCTCCTCCGGCGACTTCACGCTGTATACCACCAGCCAGAATCCGCACGTGATCCGCCTGTTGATGGGCGCTTTCGTCCTGCACATTCCCGAAAACAAACTCCGCGTCGTCGCGCCCGACGTCGGCGGCGGCTTTGGCTCGAAAATCTACCACTACGCCGAGGAGGCGATCGTCACTTGGGCCGCCGGCAAGGTGCGCCGCCCGGTGAAGTGGACCGCGGACCGCAGCGAGAGCTTCATGTCCGACGCGCACGGCCGTGACCATGTCAGCACCGCCGAAATGGCGCTGGACAAGGATGGCAACTTCCTGGGGCTGCGAATCCACACCCTGGCGAACATGGGTGCCTACCTGTCGACCTTCGCCCCGGCCGTGCCAACCTACCTGTACGCGACCCTGCTGGCCGGCGTCTACAAGACCCCTGTCATCTATTGCGAGGTGAAAGCGGTCTTCACCAACACCGTGCCGGTGGACGCCTATCGCGGCGCCGGCCGCCCGGAGGCGACGTTCCTGCTGGAGCGCCTGGTGGACGTGATCGCGCACGACACCGGCATCGACAAGGTCGAACTGCGGCGGAAGAATTTCATTCCCGTCGGCGCCTTTCCCTACCAGACCCCCGTCGCGCTGCAATACGACAGCGGCGACTACCAGACGACATTCAAGGTCGCGCTGAAAAACGCCGACTGGGATGGCTTCGAGGCACGCCGAGCCGAAGCAAAGACCCGCGGCAAACTGCGCGGTATTGGTATCTCCACTTATGTTGAAGCCTGCGGCATTGCGCCGTCGGCCGTCGTCGGCTCACTCGGCGCCCGTGCCGGACTTTACGAAGTGGCGGAAATCCGCGTCCACCCGACCGGCAGCGTCACCGTGTTCACCGGCACCCATAGCCATGGACAGGGCCACGAGACCACCTTCGCCCAACTGGTGGTCAGCCAGCTTGGCGTGCCGTTTGACCAGATCGAAATCGTCCACGGCGACACCGCCAAAATCCCCTTCGGCATGGGCACCTATGGCAGCCGCAGCCTGCCCGTCGGCGGCTCGGCCATGGTCAAGGCGATGGACAAGGTCATCGCCAAGGGCAAGAAGATCGCCGCCCATCTGATGGAAGCCTCGGTCGACGACATCGAGTTCGCGGACAACAAGTTCACCGTTGCCGGCACCGACAAGTCGAAAACGCTGACCGACATCTCACTCGCGGCCTACGTTCCGCACAATTATCCGATCGAGGAACTCGAACCCGGCCTGGACGAAACAGCTTTCTACGATCCAAAGAACTTCACCTTCCCCGGCGGCTGTCACATCGCCGAAATCGAGATCGATCCGGAAACCGGCGTGGTGGAGATGGTGAACTTTACCGCCGTCGACGACGTCGGCCGGGTGGTCAACCCGATGATCGTCGAAGGTCAGGTGCAAGGCGGTGTCGCCCAGGGCATCGGCCAGGCCCTGCTGGAAGCCGCCATCTACGATCATGATGGACAACTGCTGTCCGGGTCGTTCATGGACTACACCATGCCGCGGGCCAACGACATTCCGAATATGTCGGTCGCCACCGAGAACACCATGTGCACGCACAACCCTCTGGGTTCCAAGGGCTGCGGCGAAGTGGGCGCCATCGGTTCGCCCCCGGCGGTCATCAATGCCGTCGTGGATGCGCTGAAGGACTACGGCATCCGGCATCTGGACATGCCGGCGACCGGGCCCAAGCTCTGGTCGATCATCCAGTCCGCTCGGCAGCCAATAGCGGCCGAGTAACCCACGGACAGGCTCGCCGCGGGCCCGCAAAACATCGCCGCGATTGGCGGTAAGAGTACTATCGCCGCCGACAGCGGCAAAGTCGAGGCAAAGGGAAGCTCACGATGTACGATTTCGCTTATCAGAAGCCCAGCACCCTGGCGGACGCGGTCAAGCTGCTGTCCGCGGACCAGGACGCCAAGGCGCTCGCCGGCGGCCAGACGTTTATCCCGGTGTTGAAGCAGAGGCTGAACAAGCCCTCCACGGTCGTCGATCTGGCCAAGCTTGGTCTGTCAGGCATCGCGGTATCGGGCGACAAGGTGACGATCGGCGCCATGACGACGCATGCGGCAATCGCCAGCAGCGCGGACATCAAGGCGAAGATACCGGGCCTGCAGCACCAGGCCTCGCTGATTGGCGATGAGGCAGTGCGGCACCGCGGCACCATGGGCGGCTCGCTCGCCAACAACGACCCGGCGGCATGTTACCCGTCGGCCCTGCTGGCACTGGGCGGCACCATCAAGACCGATCGGCGGTCGATCGCCGCTGACGATTTCTTCCAGGGCATGTTCACCACCGCGCTGGAACCAGGCGAGATCATCACGTCGATCGAGCTGCCGGTCCCCCAGAAATCGGCCTATGAAAAGTTCCGCAACCCGGCCTCCCGCTATGCCATCGTCGGCGTGTTCGTGGCCAAGTTCGCTTCCGGCGTGCGCCTCGCGATCACCGGCGCCGGCCAGGGTGGCGTGTTCCGTCATACCGCGATGGAAACGGCTCTGTCGGCCAACTTCGCGCCGGAAACGCTCGCCGGCATCACGACACCGGCGGATGGACTTAACGGGGACATCCACGCCAGCCCCGAATATCGTGCGCACCTGATCAGCGTGGTCGCGAAGCGAGCTGTTGCGAAAGCCGCATAAGTGCCCGCGATGCTCAAGCGCCGATACGCCGGGTCCGGGCCCGGATTCCTGAAATCGAGCGCGGAAGGGCATGCGATGGACTGGGTGACGTTCGAGACCGAAGGCGGCGGCTTGCTGAAGGTCCAGGCACAGCATGTCGTGGCGATCTATAATGAGCTGGGGGTTGTCAAAGTGTCGACAACCGCCGGCGGCGTACACACCCTGGCGGCTGGCACGACCGTCTCTCAGGCTGCCAGCATGGTCGGCGACAGCGAGCCGGAGTAATCACTGCGGCTCGTCTGCGTCGGTTAATCGTCCGGAAAGAACGGTTACGCCGATGTAATCCAGTCATGCGTACATATATACGCTTGATGAGTACCTATACGATCATACCCATCAATGATGGTGCTGGTTTCCACATCGGAATTGCTGGAACCAACGGTGCTCGACAGACCATTTTGGGCTTTGAGACTGAGGCCGAGGCCGAGGCCTGGATCCTGCAGGACAAACGCCTTAACGCAGCTGCGAGCCCATTTCTCTCCAACGGCGGTTCAACCAAGCGAGCCTGGTAGATAACGCCCGCGCGTCAAATGGCCGGTGCCTACATCGACAGTGCTGCGTCCTCCCAGGCGCCGCGGATAAAGGTCGTTACAGACACGCTGCCATCGTCAGCCCACAGAACTACCAGAACGTGCTTTTCCGCGGTTGCGATGTCGAGGCCGTAGTCAAGACCCGGCCGCGAGCGCTGCCTCTGGATCGCGCGGCGGTAGGCCGGCGACGAGGCCTGCGTCGGATCAAGAGAGTTGAACGGCGTCCAGCGTGAACACCCAGCCGTCCCGCTCGAGCACGATCAGACGCAGCGTGCTGTCTTTGCGGTCGAGGTCTCGCAAAGCGCCGTGTTTTCGGATCATCGGCAAAACGTGGTCGCGGATCGTGATCGCGCGCGAATCGCCGGAGGCAGCAATTCGTAAGACCATGATATTCTCGTTCGTGCTGAGGTGGGCTGCCGCGCAGTCACCTACGCTTTAAGGTCAAGTTGGCTACGAAACGGCGCGGCTTTACCAGCGAAGATTTCAAGCAATCCGCCGTGAGGCCGGTGCGACGCTCGATACGATGGTGGCCGCCCCCTCTAGTTTCCGGAGTCTGCGCTGACAGGCGGCGCAGGTTACCCTGTCCGATGGAACGTCCGCCCATCCGGAGGAAGCGCCGGGCTCTGTCCCGCACAGCGCTATCCGGCAAGATGGCGTGACCGCGTGGTAAATGGCAGGCCGCCCCCCGGCGCGGACCGGGCCGTCCTTGCGTAACGCGACAAACTCGCGCCCCAACTCGGTAATGATCATTGCCTCCATGCGCAGGTGCACCTCAGCATCCACTTGGTAGGACATTACCAACGCAGAACCAAGACGAATTATTGCTGGGTTGCGCCGCCCGCCCGATTGGCTGCATCGGCAGCACGCCAAAACAACGACATAGCGACAATTCTCGACCCAGCCTCAGCACCAACGGCGGCTGGTGTTCGCCGCGATCTTGACCACTCCGCTGCCAATTCGCCATCCTTCGATGCTGCGTCCAACGACGCCCGATATCACTTTCCCATCAATACCCAGTCGCGCCACCATGATCAGTGTTGGCGGCATACACGGCTGCGGGGAGACACACTTCAGCATGATCGATCTCGCACCGCTCGTCGCCCAGCCTGGCCCGCGGTCCCTGCCCTACTTCGATCCCGCCTTTCCTGACCAAATGCTGCTTCTGCACGCGGCTCGGCCGATTGACTGGAGCCCGGAGTGTCCCGTGCTGTTCGTCCACCATGGCGTCGCCCGAAACGGTCGAGACTACAGGGACTACTGGCTGCCCCATGTCGATGCCGGTGGGATGCTGGTGATCTCGATCGAGTTTCCCGAGGCCAGCTTTCCCGAATACCTCTGGTACAATTTCGGCAATCTGCATACCGCCACCGGCACCCGAAATCCCCGCGAGCAATGGACCTTCGCCATCGATGCGAGGCTGTTCGATGCTCTGCGAAGCCAGGGGATCACAACGGCGCGGCAATACGGCCTGTTCGGTCATTCCGCAGGAGGCCAGTACGTCCATCGCATGCTCTCGTTCGGATACCGTGATCGGGTCGCCGTGGCGGTCACCGCCAACGCCGGCACCTATGCGATGCCGGACCTTGCGGTTGATTGGCCCTGGGGCCTGGGCGCCACCGACGTAACGCACGACGACCTGAGAACGCTGCTGGAATTTCCCCTCACCATCATGGCCGGGACAGAGGACATCAAGACCACGGGCCGGTTCTTCCCCAAGGGAGCAAAGTCGCTGCGGCAAGGCGCAACCCGATTTGCCCGCGCCCACACCTACCTGCAAACCGGCCGGGGCGCCGCCGCCGCGCTGGGCGTTTCGGTCGCATGGCAGGTCATCGAAGTGCCGGGAATCGGACACGATGGCCGCGGCATGTCGGATGCGGCGGCGCCCGTTATCAGCGCCAGGTTGCGGTGCGGCCGAGCGGCTCCGGAAACTTCCTGAGACGCCCTGGAACGGAGGCACGTGGCGGCCTAAGCTCCGGACCACACTGCTTGGAGGCAGCCAAATGAAACGCCGCGATGTCCTGACAGCCGCCGTCGCGGTCCCCGCCGCACTGGCCGCGCCGAGGATCGCCAGGGCAGCGGATGCCGGGGTGATAAATTTCGCACCGCAAAGCGACCCTGCCTCGCTCGATCCGGTCTGGACGACCGCCGACGTCACGCGCAACGTCTCGCTTGCCGTTTTCGACACCCTTTACGCCTACGACGCGCAATTCCAGGTACAGCCTCAGATGGTGCAGGGCCACCGCACCGACGATGACGGCAAGACCTGGGAACTGACGCTGCGCGAGGGTCTGGCCTTCCATGACGGACAGCGGGTCCTGGCTCGGGACTGCGTCGCAACCATCAAGCGCTTCGGCGCGCGCAATCCATTCGGCCAGGCATTATTGAAGCGGGTGGACGAGATTTCCGCGCCGTCCGACAGTGTCATCCGCTTCCGCCTCAGGAAACCGTTCTCCTTGCTGCCAAATGCACTGGCGGAAGTGTATTGCGCCATAATGCCAAGTCGGCTGGCGGCGACCGACCCGATGACTCAGATTCCAGAGGTGGTCGGCAGCGGGCCGTTCAAACTGGCAGTGGACGAGAGGGTCACGGGCTCGCGGATCGTGTTTGTGAAGAACCAGGCCTACGTCCCCCGTTCGGACGGGACGCCAAGCTTCAACGCCGGGCCGAAGATTGTGCACGTCGACCGGGTCGTGTGGAATTATATTCCGGACCCGGCCACCGCCTCCGCCGCCCTGCAGCAGGGGGAAGTGGACTGGTGGGAAAACCCCGCCATCGACTTGTTGCCGCAGATCAGGACCTATAAGGGCATCGCGGTGAAGGTAACCGATCGCACCGGTGAGATGGGATGCCTGCGTTTCAATCAGTTGTTTCCCCCGTTCAACAACGCGGCGATCCGCCGGGTGGTCGTTGCCGCCATGGACCAGAGGGAAGTCATGGACGGTGTCGCGGGAGCGGAACCGTCGCTTGCCAAGACCGATATCGGCCTGTTCGTGCCGGGCACCCCAATGGCAAGCACCGTGGGGGTGGAAATCACGCGGGGTCCGAAAAACTACGCCAAACTGAAGCAGGACCTGGCAGCGGCCGGCTACAATGGCGAGAAGATCGTCGTTCTCGCCGCATCGAATTATCCCAGCATATGGGCCGAGGCACAGGTCGCGACGGACACTCTGTCCAAGATTGGCTTCAATCTGGACCTGCAAGCCCTGGATTGGGGAACGGTGGTGCAGCGGCGTGCCAGCAGGGAGCCCACGGCAAAGGGCGGATGGAACATTTTCTACACCTTCCTCGGCGGTTTCGGTAACATCTCGCCGGCGCCCAGTCTTGCGATTCGCGGCAATGGGTCGGCGGCTTGGTTCGGCTGGCCCACCAATCAGAAGCTCGAGGACCTCTACAACGCCTGGTTCGATGCGCCCGACGTCGCCGCCCAGCACGGTATTTGCGAAGCCATGCAAAAGGCGTTCTGGGAAGACCCGACCTACGCGCCACTTGGCATGTATGACCAGCCGACAGCGTTTCACGCCTACATGAAGAATGTCCCCGACGGCTGGCCGCAATTCTACGGAGTGAAGAAGGATGTTTAGGCCAAGATGACGGCTTCCGAAATGGCTCCGGACGACTCGCTGCTGGCGATCCGGGAACGCTATCTCGGGCCCAGCCTGCTATCCCCCTTCGCGGATGACATCGCCCAGCGCCTTTCGCGGCTGACCGTCGGCCCTCTGCTCGAAACCATGGCGGACATCGGGCTCTGCACCCAGGCGATAGCCTCAACCGTTTCCGCCGGTCTGACCATTGTCGCCACCGACCCGAGCGAGGTCCTGCTGCGGCATGCCCGCAAAAGACCCGGCACGTCGCGCGTCATCTGGCAGATTGCCGACCCTTGCGCACTGCCGTTCGAGCCCGCGACTTTCGGGATCGTCGTCTGCCAGTTCGGTGTGATGGCCCTGCCCGACCGCGTCCTCGCCCTCCGCGAGGCCCGGCGTGTCATAAAGCCGGGCGGCCGGTTCGTGTTCAACGTCCCAGCGCACATCCGGCACAGCCCAGTCGCCGCGTGTATCCAGCAATCCATGCAGGAGCTGTTTCCCTCCGACCCGCCAGGCTATTTGCTGAAAGTAATGCACGGCTATGCCGAGAACGAGGCGGTGGACGATGACCTGACCGTCGCGGGTTTTACCGACGCCATCTATACAACAGTCGATCTCCCCTATGCCGCCTCATCCACCCATGATGCCGCCCTAGGATACTGCATGGGCACTCCGCTCCGCCTGGAAATCGAGGCGAGGGCAGCCGGCGACAGCGAACCGACCGTCCAGGCCGTGGCCGCTGCGTTGCATCGACACTTTGGCGCTGGACGGATCGAAACCTTGATGCGCGCACATGTGATTTCGGCCTCGGGATGAGCCACGTCGCCGTCATCGGCGGCGGCATCGTCGGCGTCGCGGCGGCAATCGAACTGCTGCGTGACGGCCACCGGGTCACGATCATCGAACCCGGTGACCCGGGCGGCGAGCAAGCGGCCAGCTACGGCAACAGCACGCTGCTCAATCCAAGCTCGGTCATCCCAGTGTCGTCTCCGGGATTGTGGAAAAAGGTCCCGGGATACTTATCCGATCCACTCGGCCCGTTGACGATCCGGTGGTCCTATCTGGCACGATTGCTGCCCTGGCTGACCCGCTTCGTGGCGGCGGGATCAACCGAGGCGAAGGTCGCGGCGACGGCCCGGGCACTGCAGCCACTGCTGGCAGACGCCCCCGCGCTTCACCGCAAGCTAGCCGAGGAAGCCAGCGTCGGCGAGCTGATCGACCGGCAAGGCGTGCTGTTTGCCTACCCCGACCGGGCTGCGTTCGAGGCCGAGGCTCTGTCCTGGCGGGTGCGCCGGCAGAACGGCATTCGCTGGCTGGAACTGAATGAAGACGAGCTGAGGCAGCGCGAGCCGGCGCTCGATCGTCGCTACCGGTTCGCCCTGCTGGTCGAGGAAAACGGACAGTGCCGCGACCCCGGCGCCTATGTCGCGGCCCTGGCCCGGCATGCCGCGGCGTTGGGGGCGAGGCTGGTGCGAACCGCGGCGACGGGCTTCCGAATCGAGGCGGGCCGTTTGCGCGCGGTGCGGACGAAGGATCTCGAGATCGCCTGCGACAAGGCTGTGATCGCGGCTGGCGCATGGTCGAAGACGCTGGCCCGTGCCGCGGGGGACACGGTCTTGCTGGAGACCGAGCGCGGCTATCATGTCGTGATTCGCGATCCCGGTGTGGCGCCACGATACCCGCTGATGCCGAGCGACGGGAAACTGGGGTGCGTGATGACGCCGGCCGGATTGCGGCTGGCGGGTCAGGTGGAACTGGCAGGGCTGCGCGCTGTTCCCAACTGGCAGCGCGCCGAGGTGCTGCTCAAGTTCGCGCGCAAAATCTATCCGGGGATTTCGGCCGACCTGCCGGCGGACCGGGTGAAGTTCTGGATGGGGCACCGGCCTTCGACCCCGGACGGACTGCCCTGCCTTGGCGTGGCAAGCGGCTGCGCGGATATCGTGCATGCGTTCGGCCATGGGCATGTCGGACTCACGGCCGGCGCAATGACGGGTAAGCTCGTCGCGGACCTCGTGACAGGGCGGCCGCCCCCGTTTGATCTGACGCCCTATTCCGCCACCCGTTTTCGCGGCCGAGGCAATTCGTAGGAGGCTTTACCGATGATCATCGTCCACCATCTGAACGATTCGCGTTCGCAACGCATTCTCTGGCTGCTCGAGGAATTGGGGGTTCGGTACGACATCAAGCGCTATCAACGCGATCCACAGACCCGCTTTGCTCCGCCCGAATTGAAGGCCATTCATCCGCTCGGCAAATCCCCTGTGATCACCGACAACGGGCGCCTGATCATCGAGTCCGGCGCAATCATCGACTATGTGATCCGCCACCACGGCGGCGGGCGGTTGCAGCCCGATAGGGCGACTCCGGCCTACGATGACTACGTGCAGTGGCTGCACTTCGCTGAAGGATCGGCCATGCTGCCGCTGCTGCTCAAGCTTTACGTCTCTCGTCTCGGAGAGGCCGGCGCGCCACTGGAACCGCGTATCGAGGGCGAGATCGCCAGCCATCTGGCCTACATCGATCAAGCGCTTGCCGGTCGGGACTATCTGCTGGGATCGGAACTCACGGGAGCCGATATTCAACTGAGTTTCGTTGGTGAGATCGCCGGTGCGCGAGCCGATCGCGCGGCATATCCGAATCTCGACGCCTGGGTTCGGCGCTATCAGGCCAGGCCGGCTTATCGCGCCGCGTTGACCACTGGCGGCCCATACTCCTTCGTGTCCTGATCGCGGCCCCGATCGTCGCAGTACAGCACAAATGTCACGCCGGCACTTCGCCTGCCTCGACGATGCCCACGCACCCGGTCAGGTCGGCGCCTTCCAGCCTGGTCTGGCATAAATTCGCACCCCGTAACGTCGCCTCACACAGCGACGCGCCAGTGAGGTTGGCGCCTTGCAAGTCAGCTTTGGTCAGATCGGCTCGCGTAAGCTGCGCTCGTATGAGCACGGCTCCGGTTAGACAGACCGAATTCAGCCTTGCTCGGGTCAGGTTGGTCGGCCAGTCCGCGCGCCCCTG
Source organism: uncultured Alphaproteobacteria bacterium (assembly GCA_963758415.1). Lineage (GTDB taxonomy): Bacteria > Pseudomonadota > Alphaproteobacteria > Acetobacterales > Acetobacteraceae > Rhodopila. The sequence goes on from CAVWVL010000009.1 coordinate 242,123, forward strand.
TATCGGCATCGGGCCACCGAGGATCTCGGACAACATGGCGCCGGCAAAGATCGCCCGCTCCAGCCGTGCACCTCGCAGATTGGCGCCCGACATGATAGCCATGCGCCCGTCCACCAGCGACAGGTCGGCCATGGCGAGTAATGCTCCCGAAAGATTTGCACTGCGCAGCACCGCGCCACGCAGCACGGCGGCGCTCAGGTCGACGCCGCGCAGATCGATACCCGCCAGATCGGTGGCGGTCAGATCCGCCCTCGCGCCCGCCTGTCCACTGCTCGCGATCCATTCCGCGTGACGCGTTACGATTTCGGATACGCTGCCCTCCAAGCGTCGCGGCCCGATTGGATGGCGCCTGTCGATGCAGGTCATATCGACCTTGTCGAGCACGACCCCCATCAGGCTCGCCCCCTTAAGAATCGCGTCATTCATCTGCGCGCCGTCAAGGGTCGCTCCGTCCAGTATCGCCCCTGTCATGTTGGCGCCAGTCAGGTCGGCACCATGAAGATTGCAGCCGGTGAGGTCGGCGTTGGCGAGATTGGCGCGCACCAGAAGGCTGTTGCTAAGATCAGCATCCCGCAGATCAGCTTGCTTAAGCACGGCACGTGACAATTTGGCGTGCCGCAAACTGGCGCCCCTCGCGCCCGTGCCCTCGAACAGCCTGCCCGCGTCGTCATGACTGTGCTGGAGATCGCCGTGCGTCGCCGACACCAGCATACCTTCACGCAGATCGACGCGCGTAAGATCGGCTCCAGCCACCGTTGCATCGCGCAGCGTGGCGCCGCGCAGATCGGCTGAGACCAATCTCGCGTTCGTCAGATTCGACCCGGTCAGGTCGGCACCGAACAGGTTGGCGCCACACAGGTCGATGGCCCGCAGATCGGTGTATCGGATCGTGGCACCGCTCAGGTCCGCTTCCGCCAGACATTGGCCGGCAAGATCGAGGCCGGAGATATCCGTGAACTTCAGGCTGGCGCGAAGGCCACCCGGGAGCCGGGTGTGGAACGCCTTGTGCTGCCCCAGGACAATGCGGAGTTCCGCTGCCGTGATCTTTTTCGCTTTGCTTCTCGCCGGCTCCGCCATCGGTTGCTCAGCAACCCCTTTCCGATCCTAACGGACCAACCTAGTGTGACCAGGTTAACAGCCGGTTAATTCACCCCTCGGCGCACCGATCGGTGTTCGCATAAGGTTCAGCCGTGCTTTTTGCCGGGCATGCCCGGCGGAAGCTCCACGCGTGGTCTAGCGGCGCAGCGCCATGACGACCCGATTGGTGTTGGTGCCGCCCCGATTGTTCCTCACGCCCCAGCAGTTCGAGGTCTTGCTGAAAACCTGCTGGTTGAGCAGCACGCCCAACAGTTCGAACGGCAAACCCTCAATCGCGGCTGCGACATGATGTTCCAGCAGGATCGAGCCGCCGCGAACTTCGCCAACCTCGAAAGCGACAAACCCGCCAGGACGCACGACCCGGCTGAACTCCTCGAATGACCGGCGGACGAACGCCTCCCATGCCGGGATGCTGGCATGGCGGGCGATCCGGACCGTGGCGTGATCGATGCCGGCGAACCAGCAACGCAGCCAGTTGTCGCCCTCGTAGTCCACGACGTCGAGGAACGGCGGCGACGTGACCAGCAAATCGACCGAGGCGTCCCTCAGATCCGGCGTGCACTCCGCCGGACCGGTGAGCAGCATCGCAGGTGGGTGCGGCTCGGGCGGCCCATCGGCGAGCAGGCTGATCGTCTTCTTCAGGATGATCGCCGGCACGTTCCGCAACGGAGGAATCTGATCGCGCCTGGCATTGATGCGCCGCTGCGATACCGCCGACACCGCCTGATTCGGCGGCATCGTATAGACCGAAAAAAATCCGGCGGAGTGCCCGGTCAGGCGGTTGATCGCAACCATCCGGATCCAGGCGTCGACGGCGTCCAGTTTTCCCGGTCGCTCCAGCAGCGAGGCACGCAACGCCGTAATCTGGCGGAGCGTGTCAGGATGGTAGAACGCCAGCAGATCTTCCTCCGCCGGGTCAATGACCGGTCGCGTGAAGTCGATGCGCGCGAGGCGATCACGTACCGCGGCAATCGGCGGCGGATCGAGCCGCGGCGCGCACAGCATCTCGCTGAGCGGATTGATGTCGTTGGCGATCGGCGCGCGACCCATGAGAGCAGCCTGAACAGCCGTGGTGCCACGCCCCGAAAACGGGTCATAGACACGCTGGCCCGGCACGGTCAGGCGCTCGATGAAGAACGCGGGAAGCTGGGCCTTGAAGCAAGCGCGGTAACTGATTTCGTGGATGCTGTGGCCGCGCCGCTGACCGGCAGTCCAGAACGCGTTGACGAAGTACTGCAGACCCCGGTCCCACAGTTCCGCGGTCCTCACTCCCTCGAACGAGGTGTTACAAAGTTCGGCTAGAAAATCACTGGGGGATTTCGAACCCGGCGGCGTCCAATCGAGCCCCGGGAGAACAGCCTGTGCGGTCAGCGGAGAAATGGATTGCTCGCCTTCTCCGCCGCTATCGTAGAGCCGGGGCCATGACCGCAAATGAACGTGAAGTCGTCGCCGAGGGGCAGGATCTTGGTCTTAATGGCGCTGATCAGCGCCGCATGATCGCCATAGGGAAAGTCGGTTCTCCCGACCGAGCCCTGAAACAGGACGTCACCAACCACCGCGAATTGGGCAGCCTGGTTAACCAACACCAGATGACCCGGCGTGTGCCCGGGGCAGTGCAACACGTCGAATCGGTGCGGCCCCAGCATGAGCACGTCGCCCTCGGCCATCCAGCGATCAGGTTTGACATTGGCGGCCTCGAATCCGAACGAGGCGGCCTGTACCTCGATGCCGTCCAGCAGGAATTTGTCGCGCTGGTCCGGCCCCTCGATCGGAACCTCGCCGCCGGCCTGTCGCAACGAGTCGCGCAGCGCCGTCGCCCCGCCAGCGTGGTCGAGGTGGCCATGTGTCAGCACGATTCGCTCGATCTGAGCGCCGGTTTGACCAATGGCCTCGAGGATACGATCCACGTCGCCGCCTGGATCGACCACCATGCCGATCCGCGTCGCGTCATCCCAGAGGATGGCACAGTTCTGGTGAAACGGCGTCACCGGCACGATGGTGCCGCGCAACCGGGGAGCTGTCTGTTCGGACATCAGGCAGTCCTCCGGCGCATCAATGCAATCTTGGCGACTTCATGTAGCTTGCGCGATCGGCGGATCGGATAGAGACGCGTTTCGGCGATCCGTCGCGCTCGATACGCAGCCTCACCTCGGCGCCGGCACTGCCGGACGACCAGACGCGACGCCACAGACCGGCAAGATCGGGGATTTCCTCGTCGTTCACCATCAGGATCTTGTCGCCAGCCCGCAGCCCTGCCTGTTCGGCCGGACCATTATCGGACAGGCCGCCGACAACCAGATTGTCATCGGCCTCGGTGGCATACATGCCGAGCCAGGGGCGGGCGGGACGGTTCACTTTGCCGTAGCTGAGCAGGTCTTGCATGATCGGCGCCAGCAAGCCGATCGGCACAACCATGTTCATATCCAGCCGGCGTCCCTTGCCGTCCCCCTGCTGCAGGATCAACGAGCCGATCCCCACCAGTTTGCCATCGCTGCCGATCAGCCCCGAACCGCCCCACACTGGATGCGCGGGAGCGGTGAACAACGCGTCGTCGAGTACATACTCCCAGTAGCCGGCGAATTCCTGCCGCCCAACGATACGCGTCTCGATCGCATGATGACGCCCGCCTCCGGCGGCGAGCACCGCCTGGTCGCCCACCTTGAGCCGATCCGAATCGCCAAGCTCCAGGCTGGGGGCGTCCAGCTTGCCCAGCGCCTGCACAAGACCAAAGCCGCTTTCCTGGTCATAGGCCAGGGCGTGCCCGGCAACCGCCTGCCCCTCAGCGGAGGTAATCCAGATCGTCTCGGATTCGGTGATAAGGTAGCCGATTGTCGCGATCAGGCCGGTTCCCTTGATGACCACACCACTGCCGGCACGCTCGGTCCCGAGGGTGTTAGCGGTAAAGGCATCCGCCGGCACGTAGGTTTTTACGCTAACGACAGCCCTCAAGGCCCGTTCGAGGTCGAACGAGTAATCGGCCGGGTCGGGCTGCAGATTGGGGGGAATCTCCCATTCTTCTTTCTTCATGCCTCGACGTCTTCCTTGGTTCGGGCGTCCCTTCGGTGGCGTATCGCTCATGGTCGGTCTATATCGGCCCTTTCGGCGCGGGCGACAATGTCGGCTTCGCTATGTGACTTATATTCGTCCGTCCCGGGACGACCTGCCTCAACCTCCGTGCGCTTGCCGGTTGACCGCAAGCTCATCGGGCGTGAGCTGAAATCCCGAGATAACCTTGTAGGCCGCCCCGGTCACGCTCGAACTGACCGGCAGCTCCATCTCGATGGGCGAGCTGGTCGATGTCAATCGATCCACGTTCGGCGGAAACACAACGTGAACAGGGTATACCCGTTTGTCGCGCACGGTGTCACCCTCGGTTACCGCCAGGAAAACCGGGATATCCGCCTCCCGCCCGTGCATCGCCGGGCCGCGCAGCACGGACACTGAAATCTGTACCGTGGCGGCTATCCTGGTCTTCTGATCGGTCGCCTCGCACGAACCGTCCACGTTGACGATCCGCGCCTGCAACACGAGATCAGTCACGTCATGCACACCGCCGGGGGTGGCATAGCGGGTCAGATCCGCCAGCTCCGGCACCAGTCGCGCGACTGGACAGGCGGGGGGAAATCCGCCGTGGCCGGAGCCGCAGCCGAACAGCGGAAGCGAGAGTGCCAAAAGGCACAGGACAGGCACTCTGGGCAGATTCAAAATCATCACGAACTCCGCAAGGCCCGACAGGCCGACGCTTCCCGGTTTGCGGCTCGATAGCTCCAATCGCGGTGATTTCCCAGTGGCAGGTGACCACCGAGGACTCCCGGCGGAGATTCCTCGCTTCACCTGTCGCCCACAGCCGAAAATACCCGGGGCGGTTAAAGTGCGGCGCGCAGATACTGCGACGGCAGGTCCGGCTTCACGCCCAGCGTCTTCGCCGCCTGCAATGGCCAAGCCGGATCAGCCAGCAGCGCCCTTGCCAGCAGCACCACATCCGCTCGGCCGTTGGCCACGATTTCCGCCGCATGAGTGGCCTCGGTGATCATGCCAACGGCACCCGTAGCAATGCCAGCCTGATGACGGATCGCCTCCGCGAACGGCACCTGGTAGCCCGGATACAACGACGGAATCTGCTGCTCGTGCGAAACGCCGCCGCTTGAACAGTCAATCAGGTCGACCTGTCCCGTGGCGGCCAGCATGCGAGCCACGGCCACCGTGTCCTCGATCGTCAGGCCCCCAGGCACCCAGTCCGTGCAGGACAGCCGCACCCAAAGCGGCAGATCGGCCGGCCACTCGCCGCGCACGGCCTCGATCACCTCCAGGAGGAACCGAGCGCGGCCATTGAGGTCGCCGCCATAGGCGTCGTTGCGGTGGTTCGAGACCGGCGAGAGAAACGAATGCCCCAGATAGCCATGGGCGGCGTGGATCTCAACCACCTTGAAGCCGGCTTCCCGTGCCATCCGGGCGGTGGCCGCGAACTGCCCGACGATTTCGGCGATCTCGGTCACGGCAAGGGCATGCGGATCGGTGGCGCCCGGCACGCTGGGAATCGCACTCGGGGCCAGTGGGACCCAACCACCATCCCCGAGCGAAATAGGCTTGCCCCCTTCCCACGGCAACTGACTCGACGCCTTGCGTCCGGCATGAGCGATCTGCATGCCCGGGACCGCGCCGCATTTGGTTATGATCCCCGCCAGGCGCGTCAGCAGCGCCTGATGCGCCGGGGTGTAGCCGCCCAGGCAACCCGGGGTGATGCGCCCGATGGCGGACACATGTGTCGCCTCGGTGAACACGATCCCTGCCCCGCCAGCGGCCCGGGCGCCCAGATGCTGCAAATGCCAGTCGTCACCGAGCCCGTCCCTGGCGCTGTATTGGCACATCGGTGAGACGACGATGCGGTTGCGGGCAGTGACAGAGCGGAAACTGACCGGCTGGAAAAGCAGGGGCGTTGACATGCTGAGAGGAATCCTGGTTCGAGGACGGCCGACCGGATCGGACCGAGCGAGACGGTGGTCGGCATATAGCGTGCTGCACCTGCGAAGCTAGCCGGGTCGGTGTCTTTTCCGCTGCAATCGGTTGGAGGGGCGAGTTGAATATCCTTTCGATCCAGTCCTGGGTGTCCTACGGCCATGTTGGCAATGCGAGCGCGGTGTTCCCGCTGCAACGCCTCGGCGCCGAGGTCTGGTCGATCAACACCGTGCAGTTCTCCAACCACACCGGTTATGGCGACTGGACAGGCGAGGTCATTTCCGGCGCGGCGGTAAGAGATCTGGTCGACGGTATCGCGGCGCGAGACGCATTCCGCCGCTGCGACGCAGTGCTGTCGGGCTATGTCGGCGGGGTCGATGTCGGCGAGTCAATTCTGCACGCCGTTGCTCTCGCACGTCGGGCGAATCCGCCGGCGCTGTATTGCTGTGATCCGGTGATCGGCGACATCGACACCGGTGTCTACGTGCGGCCCGGCATCGAAGGCTTTCTGCGCGACCTCGCTTTGCCGGCAGCCGACATAGCGACCCCTAATCGATTCGAGCTGGAACGGCTGACCGGCTCGGACTGCGCGACCGTGGCGGCGGCCAAACAGGCGGTGGCCCGGTTGCATTCGATGTTGCGCGCGGACGGACCAGGCTGTGTGCTGCTGACCAGCCTGGAGACCGAGACGACCCCTGGCGACCACATCGACATGATGTGCTTCGAGGCTGGCGCGTTCCACCTGCTGCGCACCCCGCGTTTGCCGCTGTCGGTCAACGGCGCTGGCGATGCGATCGCCGCACTGTTCCTGTTCCACCGGCTGCGCACTGGCAGTGCAGTGGCTGCGATGGAGGCCGCTGGATCATCCATCCACGGCCTGCTGTGCCGCACCGCCGAGGCAGGATCGCGCGAAATCCTCACCGTGGCTGCTCAGGAAGAGTTCGTCGCACCGAGTTGGGTTTTTGCCGCCATACCATGCTGACGGCCGCGACCTGTCAGTTGGCGCCTAACGCCAGGCCCGCCTCGCGCGGGTCGGACGCCCACGCGCAGTCGCTGCTCTCGCCGGGAAGATATCGGCTGCATGCAATCACGTTGGCACGTCCCGGATCAGGGACCGGCACGCTCATGGGCCGGTTCGTGCGGAGGGCATCGATCAGGGCGACCGCGACCGCCAAGGGGGCCCCTGCCTGGCCCGACCCGCCAGCTTCCGCCCTGAAGGCCTTGAGCCTGTCGTTCCACACCATCCCCGCCGAAAGCAGCGGCGGCGGCACCGCGGCGGGGGAGGCGGCAGGCATGAAGCCCAGCCCTGGAATGATCCGGCCGGTGCCGAACAGGTTGTCCATCGTCAGTGCACACACGACGGCATTCCCCGTCCGATCCATCGTGGCCAGAGTTGTCGAGGCTGGCAGCGGCGGCAAACTGCCCAATGGCGGATCGGTCGCGGCCAGCACGGCCTGCGGCGTGGCGCCTCCCGCGCGATAGCGCAGCGCGGCAGCCAGCGCACGTTCGTTTGCCGTGGCTATGTCGTCAGGGTTTGCGGCTAGCACATCGAAAGCCGCATTGGCCGCCAAACCGCCGTCGGCTGGCGGCGGCAGGAATGCCACGCGATCGTTCCGAAACGGCCGAACGAGGGGCGGGGCCGTCTTCGGCAGAGCGGCACGAAGATCGGCCAGCGAGATCGGTCCGCCGACGAGGGCCGAAGCCTGCTCGAGCCGATGTGCCAACAAACCGAGATACAGATCAGCGACGCCCGCGTTACGAAGCTGCGCCAGGGTAGCGGCAAGGTCAGGTTGCCGAAGGGTCTGACCTTCCGTCAGCGGAACGCCATCGTGACTGAAAACCGCACGGGCTCCCGGGTCGAGCAGCAACGGGCCTGCAACGAAAGCCAGATCTTTCACCAGCGCTCGGGAAGCCGGTACGCCGGACTCGGCTAGTCGCTGAGCAGGGGACACAAGCTGTTCGAACGGGCGGCTGCCGTACCGGGCGTGCAGCAGGAACAGGCCGCGGGCCAGCATGGGCACCGCCGCTGGCCGGTCCGTCGGGGCGTTCGCCGCTGTGCTGGCGATCGGCGTGAACATGATCGCCTCTGGCACGCCCCTTCCGGCCGATTTGCCTCCAGCGGCGAATGCAAGGCAGGCGCCCCCGCCGCCCAGGCCAGCGCGTGACGGCAAGGTCACCGCCAGTGTCAGGCCGACCGCCACGGCAGCGTCCGCGGCGGTGCCACCGGCGGACAGAACTTCGCGCCCAGCGAGTGCCGCTTGCGGTTCGTCCGCTACGACGCCACCCAAAAATCCCTGAACGTAGCCGGGCTGACCCGGCGACGGGCCGCTGTTCCCGAGGACTTTGTCGGTCACACCGCATCCGGGCAGAAACGCCAGCAAGCCGAGCACCGCGCCGGTGCGCGTCAACCTACGGCGAGATAATCCAGATGCATTCTGGCCAAACGCATTCTGGCGCACCGCTTTCGACTCGTCGGATGGAGGCAGCCAGCAGCGCATTCGGTTAATCCTGTTCGTCTCGCCAGCCCAATGGACCACGCGCCAGTCGTTGAAGCTGCGTGCCATAACCGCCTTCGCCAGCAACGGCAACCGCCAGCGCACCACCACCAAAACCTTCGAGCGCGCGATATGACGACCGCGGAGGCCGGCAGTTTCTTCCCCGACTCCCCCGAGCCTCGCGGCCCATCCCCGCCACGCCACCGTCGGTAGGCGCCGGACCACTTAGGCTTTATGATGCCGCGAAATCGCAGATAGGGACCCGCTCATGATACGCCTGCCCGGCGCGCTTAGGCTGCTCATCCTGATCGGCGCCGTTGTTGCCTGGCACCATGGCGCCCGTGCCGAGCCTTTCACGCCGGCCCAGCGAGCGGAGATCGTCGCAGTCGTCCGAGACGCGCTGAAGCAGGATCCGTCGATCCTGCGCGAAGCGGTCGCGATACTGCAGGCTGATGATAACCGGAAAGCCGAGGCGACGACGCGGGCCGCTATCACTGCTTCGCGCGATTCGATGGTGACCCCAGCCGATCCTGTTGTTGGCGACCCGAAGGGTGACGTCACAATCGTTGAGTTCTTCGACACCAGGTGTCCGTATTGCCGGCACCTGGAGCCGGTCATGACTCAGTTCCTCGCCCAGGACCACAAGGTCCGGCTGGTCTACAAGGACCTGCCGATCCTGGGACCGGCAAGCGTCATGGGAACCAAAGCGCTGTTGGCGGCGCAGCGACAGGATGCCTACGTGAAGATGCGCGACGCGGTGATGCGACTGCCGCCCGACACGACCCTGCAGCAGATCGAGACCACCGCCAACGCGCTTGGTCTCGACTGGCCTCGCCTGGCGCACGACATGCAGGACCCCTCGATTCAAGCCCGGATCGACCAGAACCTCAAGCTGGCGCACTCGCTGGGAATCCAAGGGACGCCAGCCCTGGTGATCGGCACCGACCTTATCCCCGGCGCGGTGGATCTGCCGGAGCTCACCAAAGCCGTCGCCCAGGCCCGCCGCTAGCGATCAAAATGAGCAGGTCGAGCGGGCCGGAGAGACTGATCGAAAATGCGGGAACTCTCGAAGTTCCGGAATTGAACGCCGAAGTCGACAGGCGTATGTCGGTTGATGGTACCGGCGCGCGGCATAAGCGGCGAACGGCTATTGCACGCGATCGGCAACGAGCATTTCACCTGATTCGCCACATGGTCATCAAAGAGCCCGGCGGAACTTTCCCAATATGCCACGCGCCGGACATGCCCACTTCGTGTTGAACGACGCGGCGTACGATTACATGCGCAGTCGTGCCCTAGCCGCCCCCCTGATTGCCCGGTCTTCGCCGAGCAGCCCGTCTGGTCGGCGCACCTCGACCTGCTCGGCTTCACCGGATTGACCACAACCCCAGATCCGGTGCTGATTGCAACCCAAGGAGCAACCTGGGGCAGTATCCACGCCCACGACTTCCTGTGCGATGCCGTGGTGCTGAGCGATGATGCCGGACAGTTTGCTGTTGGCCGCAGGCACTGTGCTGCGTCCATGCAAAACGGCTGGTGAGAAAACTCGACACCCTCACCGACCGCAATCGCGACGCGCAACACAAGGTGCGCGAGCTGGTCTGGGACTCCTGCGACGATCTGAAGCGGCTCGGCTGACATGGTCGGTTACAGGAAAATTTAATCCGTCAACTCCAAGACGAGCACCCCATCACGGTTTATCTCTTCTTTGGAGAACATCGGTGCACGGAAATTCATGCTGGGGATCCGAAATATGACTGATGTATAATGTGAGAAACCCGACCACCATGTCGCCCAATGATTAATGTGATAGTTAAACCGCGAGCGCTTCAACATGCACAGATCCATCGCCACCGGCAATGCGTTGCCAAAAGCGCCGTGTTGTGACCTGTGAGGCAGCATCAGCATGCCGTATCGGCTAGCAAGGACTAACTTGAGTTCATGGTTATCCGACGTTACCACGATAGGCAACTGCGCCCTCGGTAGAATATGGTGTTCGACAATCGAGGAGATAGTTTGTTCGATTTTCTTGGAGTTGGCGATAGTATCAACGCCAAGACGGTCATCACCATAGAAACAGTCACCGCATCGCACGACAAGTGTTTCGTATTCGATGTCATTAAAAACGCATCCTATTCTATTTTCTATCTCCTCAGTAAAGCAATAAAATTTTCTTATGAAGTCGCGAGTGTTCTCCGTGAGTGTCAGTCGGTTCCATGCCCCCAGATTCGTGCATACATAGAACTCCGTCTCGTCAGAACGTTGGAATGTCAAAAGTCGTTCACGTAACGCCGCGTGATCGACGAAATATTCTTCCGCGCAGCCAATATGATCTTGATCGCCCCTGTTAAAGATCGATTCGTCTTGCAAAATAAATCCGCAAAATTCGCTCTGACTAACGTCTATCCGAAATTCCATGCCGCTGCCTTCTAGCATCTCAAAAAGGTGACATGCTCCGCGAACGAAATCTCCCCACCCGGGTGGGCTGTTGATCCACTGATGAGGCGCCTTGAAGGTCTGGATCACGCGCTTCCGAATCATACTGTCGGTTTTCATTTGCTACACTTATCGTTGCTGACCGAAGAAAAGTTCGTGACCACCGCTGCTTGCTAATATCGCCAACGATCAACTCCTCCGTTGCCTATTCAGGCATTTCGGATCTTGCACTCCCCTTCGGTACACCGATCAGCCTGGCCCACACGGGGGCGCCCCCTCGGGATGCAAGAACTGACTATGCTGGAAATGAAAGTTGGGCGGCGACAGCACTAAATGTCCCGCCGGCCATTCCTTCAGATGTTCCACCATGGCGGAGACGTTGCTAGCGCCGTTGCCGACGAACCCGTCCGCTGAGGCCGCGAGAAGGACATCCACCAAGACTTCGCGGGCGAGCGGCGCTCGTGATAGGTCATCGCGGTAATGCAGGCCGACGGGGCCCGACGCTCGGGTCGCGCCCGTACAGATAAGGCGCTTGCCGAACCGTGAACGGAACGTATCGACCACAGCGGCCTCGTCTGTCAACAAGAACACTACGTCCGCGTTGAGTTCAGCTACGAGGCGCTCCGTCAAGCTCGCCGTCCTGGCATTGACGTCCTGAAGGTTCCCGACCTCCAGGACTTTGTCAGTGCCGCGGACATGGACAGCAACGACCCGGCGTCCCCTGAACTGCAGTTTGCGGAACCTCTCAACCTCCTGGACAATTTCCGGAATGGTCCGGAGATAACGGGAGCACAGGTCACGATAGAGTTGACCTGTCGTCCTTCCGTAGAGCGGGTGGGTGGGTGGTATCCAGTACCGAGAGCGTCCGGATGCCGGTATAGAAGTCGCTTACCACAATCCGTTCCGGACGAGCAAGAAGATAGAGCCCTGAAACCCGGGACCACGAACCGTCGAATCGGTTGATCTCGCTCTGTCGCAGATTGTCCGCGGACCATTTCGGCGGAAATACGCTGGATGGCTCCGCGGCGAGCGACAGCAAGTCGTCTACCCGGACGTCGGAGACCGGCTGAAACACATCCCGCCAAGCATCTCGGCCGTCAGGACAGGCATAGCGGCTCGCCGCACCCCAGTCCGTGACGGGAATCCTCCCAGTCATTTCGGCAAGCAGCAACTGCCCGAGCACGTGATCCACGTCTGACCACAGACCATATCCCCATGGCTTGATGACGACATAACGTTTCTCGTCTGTCGTCGGGCCGCTGAGAAAGGCCGCCGACCGAAGTCCGAGCTTTTCGCCGATCTCCGCCAACACGCTAAGCGGTTCCCGATCATCGGGACTATGCTCCAGCGCCATGCGGGAGAGAACCTCCGCGCGTGCCAGATTGCCCTGCGCAAAGGCCTGGCGGGCGGCGGTGATTTCGACTGGTTCCGGCCCAACACTGCCGGCAGCGCGCTTCTGGCGAGCTGTCCCGCCGCCAACAAAATCGGCTGACTGAACTGCACCGCCCGACATCTCGGTTCGCTGCGCGCACAGCCTGTAATCTGCCATCTCTAGATGTGACGGCAGAAACGGGAAGAACCAGAGCAACTTGTCCCTGCCCTCCACGTTTGGATAGTCGAATACGGTTGGATATAGGGTGCGCGACTTGCTGCGCCGCACCACCGCGGTCTTGATGTACGACAGTTCAAGACAATTAGAGACTGGAAGACCTTCAACCATGAAAATGCCGTCTTGTCCGTCGCAATTGTTCGCGTGAACATGAAACAGCGTGAATTGCCGGTTGAGATTGCCAGCCATCCGCACAAAACCTTGCTGAATTCCAGGCTCAGCCAAACGGACCAGGCCATGAACTTCGAGGGCGATCTGTTCAAAGCGGCCGAGGATTTCGTCGGAGATCATCCCGAGCACTCCGTAATCGGCTCCCTCGACATCCATTTTGAGGATTAGCCTGTCGCCCTCAATATTACAGCGAGCAAGATGGTCCGACACCGTGTACATGTTGTTGTTGTCCGGCTCTCGGGTACCGCACACACCCTCGCGGAACCACTGCAAATTCGGGTGCGTTGCATCGACGCTATCGATGGTATGATCAAACATGTAGACCTTGTGCCCGGCCTCAGCCATTTCTATATCGAACTGGTATTCCGTGCCAATGCCGTAGCTGAGCACCGCCTGTGACGTCGAGAACCGATCGGCGAAAACATAGCCGCCATCCGTCATTGGACCGATCCGCCGTTTTGGAATATCGATGTCGAAAGGGGTCAGCAGCGAGATTGCCTCAAGCACCGGCTGCTGAGTTGCTTCTTTGGTTAAGACAGGTATCGGACACCGGCCGTGCGAGACGATTGCACTGGGAGCCGGGGCCGGCGGTTCCGAAACGGTTGTGTTCGGGACCGTCCCCGCCCGCCAAAACGCCCCGTTGAGGTGGCCGACGGACGCCGTGCACAGCCGCCGCGGAACCTCGGTTCGCTGGCCGGCACGGGCGCGGAGCAGCACCCTCCGACGTTCCATCTCCGCGGTGCCGAGCGAGCGTGGGCAAAGCCACTCCACGCTGGAGGAGTCGCCGGTATATAGGGACGAGTAATGACTGCTACGCTCGTACTGTTCTGTTGCCGATCCGAACACCCAGTCCGCCACGGCCCCGACCGGAGCTGATGGTTCGAAAGCGACACTGGGTGGCCAGAACGGCTCCTCCAGGTGCACCATCCCGTCCTTCGCGTCGGTTAGAAAGCGGCGCAAAGCTTGCACGCAGAGTGTGCGCCTGCCCGCTTCCCAGGCGGCTCGGGCAAGGGTCAGCAAGCGGGCCGGGGTGGCGGCCTGATTGTTGAGTGCCATCATCCCTGCCCAAGAGACCTCCAGTGCGGCGCAGCGTGCCGGCAGCGGCAGATCCGGCGACCGCCATGCCGCGAACGCGGCAAGGCCATCCAGGTAGGACGGATCGACTGGCCGGCCCCGGGTTAGCAGGTCGGCGAAGGCTACCGCGCCGGGCAGCCTCCGTAGCGGCTCCAGTGCTTGTCGGCGCGCCGCATCATCGGGGCGCCACTCCGGCAGAAACTCGACGAGCCAGCCGTCTCGCGCGAGCGCGGCGGCTCGATCCGGCTTGGCCGCAAAGAGATTCAGCTCGTAAGCGTCCAGAACCTCGCCGTTGACGGGCACCAGAACCGGCGCGCCGGCCAGGAGGCGGTAAAGGTGATAGCCAAGGCAACGGAAGGCCTCACATGCCGACCCCGATGTATCGGTGACGCTACTGGACGCGAACATCACCAACGGCGAGTGGCGGGTAAAGAAGGCTGCTCCGCCACGCAGGATGCGCTCCTCTTCGCCTCCGGCATCGATCTTGACGAAGTCCGGGGAGTGCCAGTCTTGGATACAATCCTCGTCATCGAGCCGGATGATGCTGACGCTTTCGCCTGCGCCGGTCTCGCCCAGCTTGTTCAGCTCGCTCGAAGCTCCGTGCACAAGGTGCCCGTCGCGGCGGCTGTCCGACAGGGCCGCCCGAATAACCGTCAGATTGGTGGCATGATTGAGGTCCCGACTGCGTTCCAATAGACTGGCCGCGGCGCCCCCGGGCTCGTACGCGAAGACCCGACCAGAAGGCCCGACGGCGCGCGCCATCGGCAGGCTGTAAACCCCGAGATTGGCGCCAATGTCGATGGCCGTCATACCGGGGCCCAGCCAAAGGGAGGGGAATCCGGCCTCCTTCTCGAACCATGCTTCCTGTTCCAGAACGACATATGTCGTAATGGCTTCGAGCGTAGGGGGCAGCGCCAGAATGCTACCATCCGAAAGGCTAAGGACGAACGGATGCGCCGCAATTGTCTCTTTTTCCGGGGTGGCGTTCTCCACTGCACACCAGCGATTCCAGGCGGTGCGGTAAACGGCTTCGAGTTTGCGTGCGAATGCGAGCACGTCGCACAAAGGCGAAGCTGCCATGCGCCCGCGCAGCACCTCATGCAACTGTGCGAGACGCGCTGGATCGGCGGCCAAGTCGGCGGCGATTCTGATGTAGTCTTCCTGATCCCGCGCAATGAGTTCCGGGAAACCGACGTTCGTGAGCAGGCTTGCGCCCACCCGGCCGCAATGGCTTTCTCCGGCCAAGGCTACCACCGGCACGCCCATCCAGAGGGCTTCGCAGGTCGTGGTGGTGCCATTGTACGGGAAAGAGTTCGAGGGCAATGTCGACTTGATGATAGGCACCCAGTTGATCGGCGGTTCCGGCGCTGGGGCCGAGCAGTGTGATCCGCTCGGGCGCGACGCCATGTTCGTTCAAGCGCGCCAGAAAACGGGCCCTTGAGTCCTCCGCTCCGAAGAAGCGGCTTTTGAGGAGCAGCCGGGCCGTCGGTACGCGGGCAAGCAAACGGCCCCACACTTGGAATGAAGAGTCAGAGAGCTTTGCAAGGTTGTTAAAGGAACCGAATGTTACGAATCCGTTGTGCACGCACGGCGGTCGCAAGGGCGTTGGCGCTTCCTCAGCGGGCTTGTAGCACAAGAAGCAGCCGTCGAGCCGCAGCAGGATTTCACTGGCCAGTTTGTCAGCCATTCCCGGAGGGTCAGTAATTGCATCGACCAGCCGGTAGTCAATGCTTTTGAGGCCCGTCGTATTCGGGTAGCCAAGCCACGTGATTTGTATTGGTGCTGGCCCGCGGGCGAATACGAGTAGGCGGTTGTTGTTTGTGTGTCCGGCGAGGTCGACGAGGATGTCGATGCCGTCTTCCTGAATCCTGGCTGCGAGATCGTCATCGCTGACGCCAACAGTCGGCAGCCAGTGATCTGCAACCGACCGGAACCGTTCAGTGATATGATCCGGCACGATGACTTCGGCATAGCAGAAAATTTCAACGACGCCTTTGTCGTGGCGCAGCAGCGGCTCCAGAAAGAATGCCACCGCATGCCGGCGGAAATCGGGCGATAAGTAACCGATACGCAGCCGCCGGCCGGGATCGGCCTTGTTGCGGTGGTGCGGGCGAACCGTGGCGAACCGTTGCCCGATCACCTCGCCGATCCGCAGGCACTGCGCAGCCAACGCCTCGGGCGTAATGGTATCGGAATAATTAAGGGAGGACAGCAGGTTGCTTTGAGCACCGGCATGATCCGGGTCAAGTCCAAGAATGCGCTGGTAGCATTGAACGCTCTGGTCTGCCAGGCCTAGGGCTGTGAAGACAGTCCCCAAGTTGAGCAGGGCATTGACGTTGTCTGGCTGGATTAGGAGAACCTGCCCGAGGACGGCCCTGGCGCGGTCGATCTCACCGAGATTGAGGAGGGCAGCACCCATATTGGTACGTGCATCGACATGCTCAGGCTGCAGGCAAAGCACTCGTTCGTACTTGGTTATGGCCTCATCCGACCGGCCGAGTTGGACCAGCGCATTGCCAAGGTTGAGATACGCCTCAACGGTATCTGGCTTTATGGCTAGAGCGCGGTGGTAACTGGCAATCGCCTCATCGAGTTTCCCCTGGACCTGGAGCAGATTGCCGAGGTTGACGTGGGTGGCGCTAGACCCGGGATCGACTTGTAGCGCCCGTTCATAGAAGGAACCTGCCTCGGTCAACTTCTTCCTAGATAGAAAGAGATTTCCAAGATTTATGAGAGGATCCGCATATTGATGGTTGATGGCGGCGGATTTCCTGTAAAGGGTCTCCGCGTCATCGCCGCGACCTTGATCGGCGGCAATCAATCCTAGATTGTTCAGGGTCACAAAATCGCGTGAATTGCCCAAGAGTATTATTTCATAAACAGACTGCGCTTCCGAAAGACGCCCATTTTGCTGGTATTGAACAGCTTTGGCGAATGACGTATTCACGGCAATCACTTTTTTTCCGTTTTGGTTACCGATCGCTGTTGTTTTGGTACGATGGGACTTTGATTTTGCCACTTGTGGACCTTGCGTTTATCGAGACCAAACAAACATTGCGGTCAGACCGAGCAGAAAGCCTACATTTCCCCGAGGCCTGTACGGATGTGCAACAATACCTATCGTCCACCAGTGGCATTCAGACCAAGCCCACGCACGTCCCTCTGGGCCTGGAACCAAGCATAGGTTTCCGCCAGTCCCCGCTCGAAGGAAATTTGCGGGTGCCACCCCATGCTGTTTATCAGCGCCGTATCCATGCGCTTCAGTGACGTTCCATCAGGCTTATCAGTATCCCAGGCAATACGGCCACCAAAGCCCGTTACACGACTGATGGCCTCAGCCACTTCGCCGACGCTAATGTCATTGCCAGTTCCGACATTTACATGCCCCTCTGCCGAGTAGAAACCAAGAAGGAATGTACAGGCCTCTGCCAAATCATCTACGTGAAGGAACTCTCGTTGGGGTCGACCGGAGCCCCAGCAGACGACTACCGGATCGCCCCGGAGCTTTGCCTCGTGAAAGCGTCGTATCATGCCGGGAATCACGTGGCTGTCACTGGGATGGAAATTGTCATTTGGACCATAAAGATTGCATGGCATCGCGCTGATGAAATCGCAGCCATATTGGCGTCGGTAGGCTTGGCACAACTTGATGCCCGCGATTTTCGCGACGGCGTACCATTGGTTGGTCTGCTCGAGAGGGCCGGTCAGCAGGGCACTTTCCGGGATGGGTTGCGGCGCTTCCCGCGGGTAGATGCAGGAGGAGCCAAGGAAGAGCAGTTTGCTTACGCCGCTCCGCCACGCCGCGTGGATCACGTTACTCTCGATCATCAGGTTGTCGTAGATAAAAGAGGCGGGAAAAGAATCATTCGCTAGGATTCCACCGACTTTCGCAGCAGCGACAATCACGACCGCGGGCTGCACTTCCGCCATGAAAGCCTCGGTCGCAGCCTGGTTAGTAAGGTCCAAGCGGTCGCGGTCGGCAACAAGAACAACGCAGCCCTCTCGCTTCAAACGGCGGACAAAGGCAGAACCTACCATACCACGATGACCGGCAACAAAGACGCGCTGGTCCGTAAGCATGAACGGTGTTTCAGCCACGGCCTGTCTCCTCTGCCAGTGCCACGGCCTTGCGGCTTGAACGAATAGCCGAGGAAGTCGAACTTTTGAGCTGAATCGGCATTGGGATGCTAGTCCTCCTTCCAGCAGGCGAGCCTATCGCCATCGGCGATGGCGAGGTTGGTTGGCCGTTCATCGCCGCCAAATCGTGCGCGACCATCTCCCCGACAATCTCCCGAAGCGTTGTCGTGGAGCGCCAACCGAGCTTCTCCCGCGCCTTGGTTGGATTGCCGATCAAAAGGTCGACCTCGGTCGGTCGAAAATAGCCCCGGTCGACCTGCACCAATATTCGATTGGTCCTGGTGCAGACGCCTTGCTCGTCCGCCCCGTCGCCCCGCCAAGAGATGGTCATTCCGACTTCGGCAAATGCCAACTCGACGAACTCCCGGACCGAATGCGTCTCGCCGGTGGCGAAGACATAGTCGCCTGGCTCGGCCTGTTGAAGCATCCGCCACATGCCATCGACATAATCACGCGCGTGACCCCAGTCCCGCTTTGCGTCCAGATTTCCTAGATAGAGGCAGGGATCTCTCCCCAGCGATATAGCGGCGACTGCGCGAGTAATCTTGCGTGTGACGAACGTCTCTCCCCTACGCGGACTTTCGTGATTGAATAGAATTCCGTTTGAGGCGTGCATGCCATAAGCCTCGCGATAATTTACCGTGATCCAGTAGGCATAGAGCTTTGCAGCCGCGTATGGGCTCCGTGGGTAAAATGGCGTCGACTCGTCCTGAGGAACCGCTTGCACTTTCCCATAGAGCTCGCTCGTCGATGCCTGATAAAATCTCGTTTTGCCCTCCAAGTTCAGAATCCGAAGCGCCTCCAGCAGACGCAGTGTTCCCAGTGCGTCGGAATTGCCGGTATATTCCGGTGTCTCGAAACTTACTTGTACGTGACTTTGCGCGCCTAGATTATAGACTTCGTCTGGTTGGATTTCCATGACGATCCGGATTAGGTTCGTTGCATCCGTGAGGTCCCCATAATGCATCTGGAAGCGCACGTCATGCTCGTGTAAATCCTGATACAAATGGTCCACCCGTCCGGTATTGAACGAGGATGATGGACGCTTGATGCCATGGACCATATAGCCCTTCGCGAGCAGTAGTTCCGTTAGATAAGAACCGTCCTGCCCCGTTACGCCAGTGACTAGTGCAACGGGTCGGGGCGTGTCTTTGGAGACACCTGGCCTGAGTTTCATTTTCAAACCTCTTCTAACGTAACCTCGTATTGGCTTGGATGCTTCTTGAGGATCGACTGGCATTAAGGAGTCGTCCGGTTCCATGTAGGGTGGATACCTGGATTGGTCTGGTACAACCCCATCGAGGGCTTCCGGAGAATCTTCTTAACTCGCTCATTGAGGCTGAACGATCTGACAAGTGTGCCGTGATATATTGCCTTGACATCGCGATGCGAGCGCCTCCAATGAGACACACCATTGATCGCAGAAAGCTTACTAAATGGTTAATCTCCGAGTTCGAAATACTTCGCTTTCGTCACATCCATGCAGTTCAACCGGATGGCACCATCAAACGCGACGTCAATTGCTGGGCGCCCCGTGAACCCTGACGCTCAACAACGGGCAGGTGACATAGTTTTCCATGAGTGTCTTGCGTTGTGTTCAATCTGGTGAGGGGCTCTAACCCGACGGGCGTAAAACTTCGCCGCCATTGCCGCCCGCGTCCGGGTTGCCGGAATCAGCACCCGGGCCAAGCCGCACCAGCCTGCGCCGCGTGACTGGGATCACCTGTTCGGCAAGCGTCATCCGGTGGCCCGGCTCGCTGTATTCGGGTGCCCTTGCGGTCGATCAGCCGAGCACTCGGCCGAGTTGCGGCTTCGCTGCCGATCTCAAGCGTGCAGACGGTACAGTCACCCCCGATAAACTTCACCATGACGTGCCACATCATCCCATTCCCCCGACCGGCAATTTGGGCCCGACCCACACCACCCCCAGGTTTGAGACGGTCTGTCTGCCAACGATACAACCCTGTTTGGCGCGGTCGACGGACGAAGAGCGTTTCCAACGTTGTGGCTTTGCCGATGCGCAGGGCCGCACGCATCACCGCCACGTTACGCCAAACAAAATAGCGGAATATTCCAATAGCGTGGCAAGAATATTGTCGCTATGAAATCTATCAAAAGCATCTAGATGCCTGCGTAAAATACCGTCTTGCCCCCCTTCGTCGAACATACGTATCGCGTCTTGGACTATTCGATTTGGTTCAATTAGATCGCGTGCACCGTAATACACGGCGCTTCCGGGAAGCAATCCTGATGGTTCAGAAAAGCGAAATGATTCAGGCAGAATGACAACCCCTCCCGTAATTAGAGCGTCGTAGCAGCGACAGGGGATGTCGTTACATGTAGGTACTATCCAATGAACCTTATGGCCGCACCATTCCGAAAACCTCGGTTCGGGTGCAAGATTATCATATTCACTAAATCCTATTGATTCCGGAAAGATATTACTCAAGGTTATGATGACCCGGTTTCTGTTCGAAAATGTTGGATACCATCGGTATTTTCCCAAAGGAGCGTCTGTTCTTGCAGCCCGAATGATATCGTGGATTCCGTCTCGCAAAAAACTCCTTGACCATTGACAGGTGCCCGCACTCATCGGGCCAGTAATTTTTGAATTAAAGCTCGACAAGGCATGAATGTTTTGCGGATGTGCCGGAGCATATATGTCAGAGTGCGCAGCCATTATGCAACTCGTTGATATGCGTATCCGATTTGCGCAATGATGATTATCCCAATCCCAAACTATAAAAATTGCATCACACGCAATATATAAAGCAATATAGCCGCTAATATCAGTCGCCGCGGCGTCTCCAGCTAAAAGAACAACGACGGAACCATGAAGGATAATCTTCTTTTGTTCAAGGTCTTCGCTGTCGCGAATGATAAAAAAATCTCTATCAAGATGAACTGTTTCGATTTCATCAAAAGGTACGACTAGATTGACTAGACTATAGCTTAGATAAACTTTTGGTTTAACAATCCTCAAAAAAATCGATCTCAAGTTATCAGATCTACTCTCCATATTGTAGCGAAGTACAAACAACGCTTCGTTCTGAATAGCGTCTATCTGCTCCATTTGGGTGCGCGAGATGAGATTTACAATATCGTCTAACGGACTATTAAATATATGCATGACTGAGGACTCCCTGCACCTCGCAGTCGCGAACCATACTCGCAATCATACTCGAATTTCAATCAGAACGAAACCGCGATGTGCTGCGCGCATGGCCAGATGAACCGCCGGGACGGGCCCAGCAACCTCGGAAGTCACACCCCTCCTTCGCGTGCTTAGTGGCCGGCGGTCGATAGCTGCGGCAGTACAGGTTGATCATCGCCTATGTCATCCGAAGCACCTCGCGCAGGGCGGGTGCGTTCGCCCATCGGGACATTGTCGACTGTGAAGTGAAACGCCGTCAAAGGCAGCCACCCCATTCATGCGCTCAACTGGCGGAGAGCCGAACGGTGGGGGTCTGGAAAGCCAAAAAGATGCGGATAAAGCAAAACTCGCGGCGATCGCGTGAACAGGGTGGTCGTGACACCAGATCTCTGCGCGAAGTGAATGCATTGTACAATAGTCGTTTCTGAATCCGTGCCATATGCTGAATAGAACGGGTTGGCGGCGATCGCGGCTGTCCAGACGAGAACCGAACGGCCCTGTGATAATGCGCCCCGTGCGCCACCTCATCTCATGCGTCAGCTCACTGCGGGCGGATCATCGAGAATCCCGGCGGCTTCGGGGACCAGGCAGCGTGTGCCATTCGTTTATGTAGGATAACGAAATTCCCTTCGGTAGACGGAATTCCGTGTCAATCGTCGACGTTCCACCGCCCGAGATCCCGACGCATTTGCCCGTGCCAGAGGTAAATCTATCCGTTATCTTGAACCAAAGGTATAAACCTCGGACTTCCAGTCATCGACCAGTTGGTCGCCCCAGGGGTCAGTCGCCACACAAGAACCGTGATCCTGACCCGCACCCTTTGTTCGGTCGCTCATGCTCCACACCGCCTTGTTACATGGTCAAGAAACCTATCACTCACGATACAAGCGCGCTCTTTTCCAACAGGGATCAGTTCGATCGATGCGAAGATGCATTGAACTATCCTCCGATCACCATTGATCTCATAAAAGCGACTGGAGGTTAGCGGCCCGACGCTACTTTGAGATGATGGGCGCAAGTATTGCCGCTGTCCGCCATCAGGGTCGGTGAACCAAAACAGGTCGGCCATCGGCAGCACATGACGATTCCGGCCAAGCTCGCCGTCCGCCGATCGGCGGTGGTCTCATGATCTTGCTCCCCGAGGGCGATCGATACACAAGGCCCTCTCTTTCCAGGTCTCAACTTCCGCACGATAAGGGGATCGTCTGGATTTAACGCAACTCAGTGGAAAATGGCCGGCCCGCAAATCTCGTCCGGCTGGCATTGCGCGTCCTTGCCGACCGAGGGGAGATCATGTCACGCGAGGCTATGCGGCACCTCAGCACCGATGCGCGGCTAGGCGAACTGATTCGCCGGGTCGGGCCGCCTCGGTTGGTTATTCAGCGTCAGCGCAGCCTGTATGAGGCGTTGATCCGGGCGATTGCGCATCAACAATTGCATGGACGAGCGGCGGAGGCGATCCTGGGGCGGTTCGCGGCGCTGTTTCCGGGCGAGGTGTTTCCACTGCCTGACGCGGTGATGGCAACGGCTGACCTGGCGTTGCGGGGCTGCGGCTTTTCCGGCTCAAAGATCGCCGCCATCCGTGACATCTGTGCCAAGGCGCTGGATGGAACGATCCCCACCCGTCGCCAGTCGGCCCGCCTGAGTGATGACGCGCTGATCGAGCGGCTGACCAGCATCCGGGGGGTGGGCCGATGGACGGTCGAGATGCTGCTGATCTTCACGCTGGGACGACCGGACGTGCTGCCCGTGGACGATTTCGGCGTGCGGGAGGGCTACCGGGTGCTGCATGGCCTAGAGGTGCAGCCTAAGCCGCGCGCGCTGGCCGAGATTGGACTGATCTGGTCACCGTTCCGGTCGGTCGCGACGTGGTACCTTTACCGGGCTGCCGAGGAGGCTCGTCGGCAAGCCCCGGTCAGCCGGGCGTGAACCAATCGCGTTCCAACGGGGCATCTGATCAATGGAAGGTGCGGCCGCCATCGACCGGCATGGCGATACCGGTGACAAACGAAGCCTCCGCGGAGGTGAGGAACAGGATCGCCGCGGCGATTTCCTCGGGGGCCGCGGGACGGCGCAGCGCGTAGCGGTTGGCTATCGCCGGATCGACTTCGCCGGTCGTGCCGCGCAGAAAGCCCTGGGTCATCGGCGTATCGACGGCGCCCGGACAGACCACATTCACCCGCACCGTTGGCGCAAGTTCCATGGCCAGAGCCTTGGTCATTGCGATGACGCCGCCCTTCGAGGCGACATAGGCCGTGCTGCCAGGGCCGGTCGGGGTAATCCCGACGCCAGAGCCGATGTTGACGATCGTCGCCCCCTCGCCAGCCGCCAGCAGCCGTGGGGCGGCCGCCTGTATTACCAGAAAGGTGCCGGTCAGGTTCACCGCCACTGTCTGACTGAACAGCGCGGGCGTGGTATCGGCCAGACCGGCGCTCGAGAAGACGCCGGCGGCGTTGACCACGCCATCCAGGCCGCCCAAGGCCGCGGCTGCCGTGTCGACCGCCTTTCGGACCGAGTCAGGGTCGGCCACGTCGACCTCCACGAAGTTGCCGCCAGGGATTTCTCCCGGGACGCCCCCTGCCCCGCTGGGCCGGTCCAGCACCGCGACGGCGGCGCCTTGTTGGACGAAAAGCGCGGCGGTGGTCCGCCCGATGCCTGACGCGCCACCGGTTATGAGAATTCTCCGTCCGCTGAGCCGAGCCATTGTTGTTTCCTTCCTGTTTCCTTTAGTCGTCCGGACATGCCCGGCGGACGGGATCGTTGCCGACATACCCGGCCTGGTCCGCGGCTTGCGTACTCTTGACGAGTGCCAAGGCATCCGAAAGCGCACTGGCCGGCGAGTTGGCAACGTTCACGGAAGGAAGTTTCCCCCGCGCGTCCAGTCCGCCCACTTATCGACGGCTTCCATCATACCAATCGCGCCCTGATGCGGTCCAAGCGAACAAGACGGCGGCTCGGCATGAGCGGCCGCCACGCACACCACGCTTGGCGCCAGTAATGCCATGAGCAGAACTCGAGCATTGTGCTGACGTCCCGTCGCCATCCTGTCCTCGGTTGGTGGTAGATGCCGTCGTTAGGCGGTATGACCCGACCTGCTCAAACGGGCTTCCACGACCGGTCCACTTCGACATCGATCAACGTTGGTCCCTCGGCCGCCAGCGCCTGTTCCAGCAGATCGCCGAAATCCGAGAGAGTATGGGCCTTGTGCGCCGTCAGGCCGAAACCGCGCGCCACCGACAGGAAGTCAACCCGTGGCCGGTCGAGGTCCATCCCGACATAGGTGTCCGTCTGCGCCGCCAACGCCTTCATCGCGTTGGTCCGCTGCTTGAGGATGCGGTACGAATAGTTGTTGATAATAACGAAAACCATATTGAGCCGCTCGCGCGCAGCGGTCCACAAGCCCTGAATGGTATAGAGCGCGGAGCCGTCGCCGATCAGTGCCACGACCGGGCGGTCGCGCAGCGCCAGCTTGACGCCGATTGCCGCCGGCAGGCCCCAGCCGATGCCGCCGCCGCGCAGACCAAAGAAGCTCTGCGCGTCGTCGCTCTTGAGGAAACGCCGGACGCCTACGCCGGACGAAACGGTCTCATCGATCACGACCGCTTCCGCAGGCAGGATGCGTCCAATCGTTTGCATCAGCGCCATCGGATGGATGGGATTGCGGTCCGCAACCGCGTCCGCCATGGCATGGAATCTCGCCAGGCTGGCCAACCCAGAGGCCTTTACCACGTCCAGCCGCTTTACGGCGGCGACTTGACCCTGGGTGGAGCGGGCGCGCAGTACGGCCCCGGTGAGTTCCGGCAACGTGACCTTGGGCTCGCCCAGGATCGCCACCTTCTCCGGGTAGTTCTTTGCCAGCTCCCAGGGGTCGGTGTCGAGGTGGACGATGGGGAAATCCTCCGGCACCGCCTCGACGTCGCCGGGCAGCGAAAGCGTGAACAGATCGGCGCCGATCGAGACCAGCAGGTCGTGCTGCGCAAGCAGATCACGGATCGAGGCTGGCAGCCGCACGATCGGCCCGCGGTACAGCGGGTGCGACGAGGGAAACATCGCGCGGCTGGCCATTCCCTCATCATACACCGGGGCGCCGAGTGTCTCGGCCAGTGTGACGAGTTCGGCCAGTGCATCGCCTTGCGGGACGGCATCGCCAGCCAGGATCAGCGGACGCTCAGCCCGGGCGATGACCGCGGCCGCCTCGGCGATGGCGCTGGCATCACCCCTGATCCCGGCGGCCACGCGACTGGGCTTGCCCAGGTCCAGGTCGGCGCTGTCGGCCAGGACGTCGCCCGGCAACGAAAGAAAGACCGGTCCCATCGGGGGGGCCAGCGCGGTCTTCACGGCGCGGTGGATGGCGCGCGGCAGATCGGACAACTGGCGCACCTCGGACGCCCACTTCACGAAGGGCCGCGCGATCGTTGGCAGGTCGGCCCACAGCAGGGGCTCGGTGAAATTGAACCGCTGCTCATGCTGGCCGGCCGTGACCAGGATCGGCGAGCCGGCCTTTTGCGCGTCGTAGAGCATGCCCATGGCGTTGCCGAGACCGGGCGCGACGTGCAGGTTCACCACGGCGATGTTGCCGGACGCCTGGGCGTAACCGTCTGCCATGGCCATGGCCGGCGCCTCCTGCAGCGCCAGCACGTAGCGGAGTTGCTGCTCGGCGGCGAAGGCGTCCATGAGCGGCAGTTCAGTGGTGCCCGGGTTGCCGAACATCACGCGCGCGCCTTCCTGCTTCAGCAATTCGAGCAGCGCTGTTTTTCCTGGCATGGTCGGCATCGGACGGTGTCTCCCCACGAGCGGCGGCCGGTGCCACTTCGGTACAAGGCGTGGCGTCGTGAGGCAAGCGGAGGCGTGGGTAATAGGGGATGCGGGGGCCCTGACCCTTGCGAAAAACGGGCCGCAGCGCGTGTCCCCGGCCCTGATCCGAGGCATTCGGCAGGTGCCCGATTCGATCAGTTGGCCGGTATTGATCGCCTCAGTGGAGGCGGTGTTCGGGTCAGGGCTCCCCGGGAGCGCCTCCCCGCTGCCGCGCTCGCGCACCGGCCACAAGAGCCCGGCGAACGTAACTTCGGCAGGCGCTTAAATGCTGCCGTCACGCGTTAGTCTGCTACGATGCAGAAAATCCACGACAAGCACAACGCCAGGGTCAACCTCGCGGCCACGCTGTTAAACAAGATCGCCCTGGCATTCTTCGCCGGCGGCCGGACCGACGTTCGGAACGCGCATTATACTTGGCCACTCTGTCCGCGACCCGTTGAAACCCGGTCATCACCCAGCATTACAAAAGCCTGGTGGAGCGGGGACGGCCAAAAAGAGTCGCGATCGTCGCGTGCATGCGCCGCCTTCTCAGCCGTCGAAGGCGGCGGCGCGTCGCGCCAGCCTGGAGGCGACGCGGTCCACGACAGATCATCAAAAGGCGAAACGACGCTTGACAGTCAGGACACTCGCTTTTGCACCAGCTCGCCGGCGTCGCGGATGCAGGAGAATGCCTGCTTGAAGTTGCCGAACCGGTAGGTCTGCCCGATGTGCGTGGCTTCGTCGCGCGGTTACCAGTCCGGGGGCTCGAGCCGATAGGTTTCCGCCTCCGCGGCACGGGGGGCAGGTGTTCTCCGCTAGAGCTGGCATTACTGCCTTCGGGTGGATTTCGGTGTAAGACCATACACAGGTCGTTGGCGACGGGCATCTGGCAAGCAGGCTCGCGAGGCGCGGGTGATGAGCTGTAACGCCTTGGGCGCCGCGCCATTGAACCGCAGTCGAAACGCCGTGCCGCCGCCTCGTCAGGCACATCAGCACCATCCTGATAGTTTTCCCGCCGGATCGCTGGCACGGGTTGCAGGCCGCCGCTGCGTTGCGAGGTCAAGCCGATTCTGATCCCGCGAACGAGACCCTACGATGCTCGGTTGGCTCTTGCCTTGATGCCGTCTCGGGGCACATATGTGGCGTGATGATGCAACGTCCAAAGCGTCCCCGGGCCTATGCACCGGACCCGGCCGCACCGGGCCGCACATGCGACATGCCGGGCTGTCCCCTGGCGGGCGAATATCGTGCCCCGAAGTCGCGCCAAAACCTGAGCGAGTATTTCTGGTTCTGCCTGGAGCACGTGCGTGCCTACAACAGCAGTTGGGACTTCTACAAAGGTATGTCTCCCGAGGAGGTCGAGGCTCAGCTCCGTGCCGACACCTCCTGGCAGCGTCCAAGCTGGCCGCTCGGCCATCTGGGCGCCGGCAGCGCCTGGGATGAGGACACGCTACGTGATCCGCTGCATATCCTGGCCGCCGGACGGGTCAACGGTAACGGCAACGCGACAAAACGACAGGATGCGGAACGGGCGCCCCCAGAACTGCGGCAGCCGCTGGCGACCCTGGGGCTGTCCTGGCCGACGACCATGGACGCGGTGAAAACGCGCTACAAGGAACTGGCGAAGCGGCATCATCCGGATGCCAACGGCGGCAGCCGCGACGCCGAGGAACGGCTGAAAACCATCAACGTCGCTTACGCGGCGGTCCGATCCAAGCTGGGAACGGAGGGCCGGGTTGCGGCCGAATAGATCTCGGTGGTCCCATCCCGGGATGATGACATCGGGCGGATTGGTCCGCTGAAAAAATCGCGACGGACGATAAACCGGCGGCCAATCTGGTCGGAATTTCACCCGCGGCAGCGATGCCCTTGCGCCACGCGGCGCCAGGGTTAGACTTTCCGCGAATGGTAACAGGAAACACTGGACTATGAACACGGCCGTCGACATCTCCCCGCCTCGCCCAACCTCCGAGATCAACCTGCCCGATACCAAGATCTCCGCGCGGGAGGCGTTCGACCTTGAGGTCGACATGGAGGTGCCGTCGTTCTCGGTACGAACCGAACATGTCCCGGACGTCGATCACGCCTACAAGTTCGACCGCGAGACCACGTTGGCTATCCTGGCTGGATTTGCCTACAACCGCCGGGTGATGATCCAGGGTTATCACGGCACCGGCAAATCGACGCATATCGAGCAGGTGGCGGCGCGGCTGAACTGGCCCTGTATCCGGGTCAACCTGGACAGCCACATCAGCCGCATCGACCTGATCGGCAAGGACGCGATCGTGCTGAAGGACGGCAAGCAGATCACCGAATTCCGCGAGGGCATCCTGCCCTGGGCGTTACAGCACGCATGTGCGCTGGTGTTCGACGAGTATGACGCGGGGCGCCCGGACGTGATGTTCGTGATCCAGCGGGTGCTGGAGGTCGAGGGCAAGCTGACCCTGCTGGACCAGAACCGGGTGATCCGGCCGCATCCGTCGTTTCGCCTGTTCTCGACCGCGAACACCGTTGGTCTTGGCGACACCACGGGGCTGTATCATGGCACGCAGCAGATCAACCAGGGCCAGATGGATCGCTGGAACATCGTCGCGACATTGAACTACCTGCCGCATGCCATGGAAACCGGCATCGTCATGGCGAAGATGGGGATCGACGGGGCGAAGGATGCCGCGACGAGGAAACGCATCGAGAGCATGGTGGCGCTTGCCGATCTGACGCGCGCGGGGTTCATCAATGGCGACATCTCGACCGTGATGTCGCCGCGCACGGTCATCACCTGGGCCGAGAACGCGCGCATCTTTGGCGATGTCGGCTTCGCGTTCCGGGTGACATTCATGAACAAGTGTGACGAGGCCGAGCGGAGCACGGTGGCGGAGTATTATCAGCGCTGTTTCAACGAGGACATTCCCTCCGGCGGCTTCACCACGCGGAAGTTTTAGGTGCCGGCAAGCAATCATGAGCGGAATTAACAAAGACAACGCCCGGTCTGAGGAATTCAAGCGCGCCACGGCGGGGGTGCTGCGGGCGATCGCCGATCAGCCGGACGTTCAAGTCGCATTCCAGCCGGGGCCCTCGGGCGTGTCCGGCAAACGGGCTCGGCTGCCTTTGCCGACGCGGGCGCTGCCGCCGGCCGAGATGGCCAAGCTGCGTGGTCAGTCAGACGCGATCGCGCTGCGCCTGCGCCACCACGACGATGCATTGCACGCCCAGCGCATGCCGACCCGGCGGGAGGCGAAGGACGCCTACGACGCGCTGGAACAGGTGCGGGTGGAGGTCATCGGCGCCCGCTTCATGAACGGCGTCGATGCCAATCTGCGCGCCAAACTGACCGAGGAATGCGAGTCCGAAGGCTACGACCGGATGACGCGCAAGGATCAGTTGCCGATCGACAAGGCGCTGGCACTGCTGGCGCGCGAAAAATTATCTGGGGTGACCGCGCCGGAAGCGGCGCAACGGGTGCTGAATTTCTGGCGTGATTCACTCGGCGATTCCGCGGACCAGGCGCTGGCGGAGATGTCCGGCGCGCAGGATGATCAGACCGCGTTCGCACGCGCCTCTCGCAAGCTGCTGGCGGCGCTCGATCTGGCGGAAGCCGAGGTCGAGGGTGAACCCGACGACAACTCCGAGGACGGCGACGACGGCGGCGAGCAGTCCGGCCAGCAGGACAACTCCCAGGACGGCGAAGGCCAATCAGAACTCCGACCAGGACTCCATGCTCGGCGCCCAGCCGGACGAGATGGAGGGTGAGGCCGCCGACGATGACGGTTCGGAATCTGAGGAAGAAGCCGCAGTCGCCGAGGGCGATGACCGCCCGGGTGGTCCGCAGCCGCGCCGCGACCGGCCAAACCCGGACAACGATGCCATCTACCGCGCCTTTACCCGGACGTTCGACGAGGAGATCGAGGCCGAGGAGCTCTGTGACGCCGACGAGCTGACGCGGCTGCGGCAACAGCTCGACCAGCAGTTGCAGCATCTTCAAGGGGTGATCTCGAAGCTGGCGAACCGCCTGCAGCGGCGGCTGTTGGCGCAGCAGACCCGGTCGTGGGAATTCGATCTGGACGAGGGGATGCTGGATGCCGGGCGTCTCGCGCGGGTGGTGATCAACCCGATGCAGGCGCTGTCGTACAAGCGTGAGCTCGACATGGAGTTCCGCGACACTGTGGTCAGCCTGCTGATCGACAATTCGGGTTCGATGCGCGGCCGGCCGATCACGGTTGCGGCGATGTGCGGCGATATCCTGGCCCGTACACTGGAACGCTGCGCCGTCAAGGTGGAGGTGCTTGGATTCACTACGCGCGCCTGGAAGGGCGGACAAAGCCGCGAAAGATGGGTGCAGGATGGCAAGCCGCGCAATCCCGGGCGGCTCAATGATTTGCGCCACATCATCTACAAGGCGGCCGATTCACCCTGGCGGCGGGCGCGCAAGAACCTGGGGCTGATGCTGCGGGAAGGACTGCTGAAGGAGAATATCGACGGCGAGGCGCTGCTGTGGGCCTATCGCCGGTTGCTGGTGCGGCCGGAACACCGGCGTATTCTGATGGTGATCTCGGACGGCGCGCCGGTCGATGATTCCACTTTGTCGGTCAACCCGGGCAACTATCTGGAGAAGCACCTGCGGGAGGTCATCCGGGACATCGAAAATCGTGACCAGGTGGAACTAATCGCGATCGGCATCGGTCACGACGTCACGCGCTATTACCGCCGAGCAGTGACGATCGTGGATGCCGAGGAGCTGGGTGGCACGATGATGAAGAAGTTGACCGAACTGTTCGATGAAGACATGGAAGCCGCATGGGTGCGCGCCGCCGGGGAGCGTGCCGCGATCGTGGTGTGAATACACCCTTCACCCAGGCCCACGGCTTCCGGGGATGGCCCCACCGCGCACCACGTTTAGCCCACGCGCGTGCCCGCGTAGAATTACCTCGGCCGCCAGGCAGAGGGTGGTTCCTGATCGCAGACCGTCGTTCCTTGACGGTACAACACAGCCTGTGCTCGGAGGCCGACGATGGTTGCCGCAAACGCGAAAAGCACGCAGGTCTTCACTTGGTAATGTTTGGCAGCGACTTGGCGACACTCAACTCGTAAAATGGTAATCCCGTACAGCCGTACCTCTTGTGCAATCGTCAAGCTCGATGAGGATCGAGGTTGATCTCCTACGGGTTACGCGTCCCCTGTTGGAGTGCCGGCCACCGCAAGAGCCGCAGCCAAACGGCCAACCAAGCCGCGCTATCAAGTTAGGTTAAGAGATGGCGTTGCGCCAGCCGAACCAACGCACGGCGCGCTCGGGCGGCCTGCGACGCTAGGGTCACCAACGCGGCTACCTGTCCTGGGTGCCGCAGCAACGACCGCAGCACCCTGATCGCGGAGATGCTGCCTGCCGGGTCGAGCGCCTGTAACGCAACCGGCGGCAGGTTACTCTCGGCTGGATCGCAGATGGCCCTGACAACCACGAAAGGCAGCCCACTGGCTCCGGCGAACCGGGCGACGCCGCCGCTCTCCAGGTCGATCGCATCCGCCCCAGTTTCGCTGTGCAACCGAGACTTCGTCGCCGCGTCAGCAGCGATGGCGGTGCCGGCAAGCAGGCTATGACCGCTGAGCCCTCCGAACCGACCGGCCACAACAGGGTCCGCCGCGTACAGGCGACCCTCCGACAATACGGTGGCGGGAACGATAATGGTCCCAGGCCGCAGCGCCGGATTCAGTCCACCAGCCAGACCAAAGCTGACCAGGGCATCCGCGCCTTGCTCGACCAAGCGGCGTGCTGCCTCCGTCGCACCGGCCGGAGTGCCGCCGCCGGCCAACACGGGGTAGCCGAACCGCGCGGCGACCCGAGCCTCCGCCGCCAGACCAACCACGAACCCTGGCCTCGACGCAGCGGCCGTTGTCAGAACCCCACCTCAACTCGCCGCGTGTTACGACGGCGCAGCGTGTGGTAGCGCGCTAGCGCCAGCAGCGGGAAATACAGCCGGTAACCGTGGTAACGCAGATAGAACACCCGCGGAAAGCCAACGGCGGTATAGGGTTTCTCGGTCCACTCGCCGTCCTCGCGCTGACTCTGGGTCAGGTAAGCGACGCCGCGCGCAGTGGCGGGATGGTCACTAGCGCCTGCCGCCATCAGACCCAGCACAGCCCAGGCGGTCTGACTGGGGGTACTTTCCTTGTAGCGACCGTGCGGCGCGTCGCCGTAGCTTTCCTCATCCTCACCCCAGCCACCGTCCTCCCGCTGCACCGAAACCAACCAGTCCACGCCACGCCGCGCCGCGGGATCATCGGGCGAAACGCCAGCCGCATTCAGCGCGCAAAGCACCGACCACGTGCCGTAGATATAGTTGGTCCCCCAGCGCCCGAACCAGCTTCCGTCGGCTTCCTGCTCCCGCCGTAAATAGGCCAGCGCCCGAGCCATCACCTGATGCTCATCCGTCATACCAATCTGCGCCAGAAAGGACACGCAACGGGCGGTGACGTCGGCGGTGGGTGGGTCGAGCAGAGCCCCATGATCCGCGAACGGAATATGATTCAAATAATGATGCGTATTCTCCGGCTCGAACGCACCCCAGCCGCCGTCGGAGGACTGCATGCCGATGATCCACTCTCGCGCGCGCTTGATCGCCTCCGTGTGTGAAGGATCACCGTTCCGGTGCAGCAACATGCCCACCACGGCGGTGTCGTCGACATCGGGATAGTGAGCATTGGCATACTGAAAGGCCCAGCCACCGGGGCGCAGTCCGGGGCGTCGCACCGCCCAGTCTCCCACCACGTCGGTGATCTGCCGCGGACCCAGCCACGTGCACGCGGCGTCGGTCGGCAAACCCGCCTCGGCCAGCGCATGGCCAGCCAGACCGGTGTCCCAGACCGGCGACAGGCACGGCTGGCAGTAAGCTCGCTCCTCCTCGATAACCAACAACTTGCGGACCGACTGCCATGCGATAGCAAAGTCGGGATGATCCGGAGCATAGCCGAGCGTGTCGAACATCATCACGCTGTTGGCCATGGCCGGATAAATGCCCCCAAGCCCGTCGTCGCCATTGAGCCTCTCGGTGACAAATTTCACCGCAAGCTCGATGGCCCGCTGACGCGTTCTGCGCGGATAAAGCGGCTCGGCAAGGCGCAAGGCCACGTCGACGCCCTTGAAGAAGCGGCCCCATCCGGAACGATACGGTCCGCGGATCCAGTCAGTCACCTGCTCCGGCGGCGTCCGAAACAGCTCCTGGATCTCAATCCCATGCGGGTTGCGCGCACGGGGACGCAGCGCCATCAGCACCAGCAAAGGAACGATAACGGTGCGCGACCAGTATGACACCTTCGATAAATGGAACGGAAACCACAGCGGCAAATGCATGATCTCGAGCGGCATAACCGGCACCGCCCGCCAGGGTACCTGTCCAAACAAAGCAAGCTGGGCACGGGTGAACACGTTGGTCCGCTCCGCGCCGCCCGCCCCCAGAATCGCCTCCCGCGCACGGCGCATGTGCGGGGCATCCGGATCGTCGCCAATTGCCTTCAGCGCGAAATAGGCCTTCACGCTCGCGGAGATATTGAACGCGCCGTCGTGGAACAGCGGCCAGCCGCCATGCTCCCCCTGGATCGCGCGCAGATAGACGCCGATGCGTGCCTCCAGCCCCGTGTCAATGCGGTCGAGAAAATGCTCCAGCAGCACGTATTCAGCGGGGATCGTCGCGTCCGCCTCCAGTTCGAAGACAAAATGGCCGTCCGGTTTCTGATGCCGGTTCAACGCTTCCGCCGCGCGGGAAACACTGTCGGACAAAGTGACGTCGTCGATGACCGGCGCTGGGATGATCGCGTCGAGAGCCATAATGTTCCTTGACCTGGGCCGCAGCCAGTACCTGGCCACTGTGCCAGCGCGGATAATAGAGCAATATCAGCCTGACTCAAATCGCGCCGCGCGACCTCAGACTGATGAAACTGCTCGGCAAACATGAACGATTAGAGAGTCAGAACGACACCACGACCTCGGCCGCGGAACGTCCCGACCGGATCGCGCCCTCGATGGTTGCGGGCAGACCAGTCTCGACCCAGTCCCCCGCGAGCGCCAGATTCGCCGCCAGCGGCGTCCGCGTCCCCGGTCGCCGTCCCTGCTGCTCGGCCGTCGCCGCGAAGGTCGCGCGCCGTTCCTTCACCACCCGGAACGGAGGCATCGCTTCGTCCACCCCGGCGGCCAGGCCCAGCGCAGCCCTCACATCTGGCCACACCCGCGCCGCCAGCGCCGAGGCCGGCTCGTCCACCATCCTGTTCGCCGCGCTGATCGTCACCGACACGTGCTCCCGCTTCATGAAAACCCATTCCGCAACGCCGGAGATCAGGCCGATGAAGCCGCTCTCCCCCAACGGTCCCGCCGGATCGGCCGTGTAGCGAAAGTGGATATTGAGGATCGCCTCGAACGCATTCGGCGCGATCAGTTCAGGCAACAGGTCGACCGCGACCCACGGCGGCACCGCCAGCACCACAGCATCGCCAGACGCCAGCGCAACCTCGCCGCCCGAGCCGCGCAGCGCCGTGATCCATTCGCCATCGATGGTCAGTTCGGCGATGCGGCTGTTGAACCGGACAGCGCAACCACGCGCATGCAAAGTCGCGACCGCCGGATCGATCAGCGCTTCCGACAATCCCTCCTTCGGCAGCAGAGGAACACAGGCCTTGCCGCCGCGCATCAGTGTCTCCCGCATTACCGCCGCAAGCAGGCGTGCGAGGCCGACATCCGATCCGGTGTTGAGCGCGGCGACCGCAAGCGGCTCGAGCAGACGCGCGTAGAGCCAATCGTGCCGGATCGCTTCGGCGACCGTCCGGTCATCGTTGATCAGCGTTATCTTCGCCATACGAAGGTAGTCGGACAGGCCCGTGTCGGGCACCCGCCGGCTGCCAACCAGCACCCACCACGGGATGCGGCCGCGGTTGGGCCTCACCTGCCAGCGCTTGCCGCCACGGATGTCGAGAAACGGAAAAGCCGCCTGAGCGGGGCCGTGGAAGCGGTCGATCGCACCGGTCTCGGCGATATAGGCGCGGGCGGCGCTGTTGCCGGACAGCAGCAGATGGTTGCCGTTGTCGATGCGAAGGCCGAGTTCCTTGTCGAAATACGATCGGCAGCGTCCACCGGCCGCAGGGCCCGCCTCATGCACCGTCACCGTGCGACCCGCCCGCGTCAGGGACAGCGCCGCCGCCAGGCCCGCCAGACCGGCGCCAATCACATGAACATGGCTCATTGCCGGCGCCTTGTGCCCTGCCGCCCGGACCGGCGCAACGCCATCGCCAGGCGCCTATGTTACAACAGACAAAGCGCCTGCAATTCTCGCCGCAGCGAAGCCGGCAGGACCTCGGCCCCGATGGCCGCGGCCAAATCCGGCAGGTCAGCCGGTGCGGCGTCCGGATCGAGATAACGCCAGCCTTGGAACGGCCGCGTCGGCCTGCCAGCCAGCGGCACGATCGCGGGATCGAGGATCAGCCCGGTGCAGCGCGTCTGGTCGTCCCGCTGGTCCTCGATGATGTCCAGTATCCGCTGCCGAGCCAGCATCGTCCCGTTGATGACCCAGTACATGGAACCGCCGTCCAGCACGTCCGCCCGGCGCCGAGGCGAATTGCGCGTGCGATGCCGCAGCGGTGGGTTGGTCCGGGCACGATCAGCCTGCAGGGCGCGCAGATGGTCGATGTCACGCACCCCAACGGCGAGCTTGGTCAGATGCAACATGTGGTGCGACTCGGCTGTCCGCGATGGTCTCATACCATTATAGGCGCAAGCGCCAGCAGGTGCACGATGGGACCGCCGCCGCAGTCACGAAGCTAGACGAACCCCCGCGCGCCGTGCCCTACTGGCAACTCAGGGAAGGAGCGCCAACAATGAGCGCCGTCGTGCAAGAGGCCGAATTTGGCCCGCTGGAACAACGCTATCGCCAGTCAGCGGCATTTCGCGCCGCATCCGACCAAACCAACGTCACCCCCACGCACTGGCACATCGCCGTGGCGAACGGCCTGGGCTGGGGCTTCGACGGCATGGACGGGGTTATCTTCGCCCTCGCCTCCCCGTTGGTCATCAAGGACTTCGGGCTGACTGTCCCGCAATACCGGTCCGGTCTGCAGCTCGCCCTGGCTGTCGGCATCATCGGCATGTATGTCTGGCCCTGGCTGGCCGATCGCTACGGCCGCCGCAGCCTGCTGGCGATCAACATCGCGTTGTTCTCGCTGATGATGCCGCTGCTGGCGATTTGCTACACCTGGGCCGCCTTCGTCGCCGTCCGCTGCGTCGTCAACTTCGCCCTCAACGGCGAGTGGTCGCTCGGCTCGATGCTGGTGGCCGAGACCTGGCCCGCCCGCCTGCGCGGCCGAGTCATCGGCATCAACCGAGGCACATGGTGCTTCGGTGCCGCCCTCGCCGGGGTGATCGCCACCTGGATCATCGCCGATTTCGGCTGGCGCATCGCCTGTGTGGTGCCGGCCGCCGTGGCCCTCATCGCCGTCTACGTCCGCGTAAAATGCCCCGAATCGCCCTACTGGGTGCGCCTGCAGGACCGCAAGCGCCGCATCGCTGAGGCACAGGCCCGGGGTCAGCTTCTCCCACGCGAAGACCGCGAGTGGATCGCCAAGACCCGCAGCATCCAACTGCGACAACTCTTCCTGCCCGACATGCGCCGCAACACCGCCGTCGCCACCTTCATCGCCTGCTGCTCCACCACGATCTACGGCACCGTCGGCGGCTGGATGCCGCTCTACCTCTCGCAGGAGCGCCACTGGTCCACCTCGACCTACGGGCAGTTCTACATCTGGTGGGGCCTGGTCGGCTTCCTGGGCCTGCTGGCGTCCGGCTGGATTTCTGACCGCTTCGGCAGGCGACCGGCCTTCTACGTCATGCTGGCCGAGGGCGCCGTGTTCATTACCCTGTGGGTCTTCGCCACGACGAACACCGAGCTATGGGTCTACGGCCTGCTCTGGAGCATCGGCTTCCTCGGCTTCTGGGGACCCAGCATGATCCTGACGGCGGAGATTTTCCCGACCCGCATCCGCGGCGCCGGCAATGGCTTCGCTTGGTCCGTGGCCTGGGTGTTCGGCTTCATCCTGTGGCCCTTCCTCGCCGTCGGACTGCAACAGCATACCGGATCCTTCGCCGCCGCCTTCCTGTTGATCCCAGTTGCCATGGTGTTCATGGCACTCGGTGTCTGGAAGTTCTTGCCGGACCACGCCGGCAAGGAACTGGATCACATCGCACTGTGAACGGAGAAACGGTATGGCGAAAGCTCTGCTGCTGGTCGGATTCGACTATACCAATGCGCACGCGGACGAGTTCCATGACTGGTACGACCTTGAACACGTGCCGGAGCGTCAGCGCGTCCCAGGCTTCGGCCTCTGCGAGCGATGGATCGGCGTCGCCGACGCAAAGCATGCGGTCGCAACCTATGACCTCGACAGCCTGACAGTGCTCGACAGCGCCCCCTACCGAGCCATCGCGTACGAGAACCTGTCGGTCTGGTCGAAGCGGGTAACCGCGATGTGTACCCGGCTCATCCGTTTCGACGGGGTGCAGGCTCTGCCGGGCGACGCCGACAGCCCGCCCGGTGCCGGCGGGTTGCTGGTGAATGCCATGAATGTGGACCCCGAACACGAGGCCGAATTCAACGAGTGGTACGACCATGAGCACGTCCCGGCTCTCGCCGCGGTTCAAGGCGTGCTGGCGGCGCGCCGGTTCCGCGACAGCAAGGGCACGCACCGCTACCTGGCGTTGTACCATCTTCGCGCGCCCGAGGTGACGACGGGTCAGGCCTGGAAGGACGCTGCCGACACGCCCTGGACCCGACGGCTGCGACCCCATTTCCGCAACCATCTGCGCCTCCTCGCACGCCGTTACACGCGCGCGGCCTGATGCTCGGCCTGGGCCTCTTGCCGTCGAGCGCCCAGTTTCGCTAATAGTGCTGCACGGTCCGCAACTGCACGGCCCGACAAGCTACAATCAATCTGTTCCAGCTCATGGAACGATACGGGGGAAACGAAACCATGCGCCTGAACAGATCGTTGCTGAGCGGCATGCTGGCGACCGGAGTCGCGGGAGGCTTGATACTCGGCGCCTGCAACGCCCGAGCCGAGGACACCTACAACGCCCAGTGCTTCAAGCCGGCCCCAGGCCACAAGGTACTGACCATGCCGGCGCGCCCGGGTCCCTACAAACTGGCGCTAGCCAATGGTTTCGCTGGCAACAGTTGGCGCATTCAGATGATCCAGGGCCTCAAGGCCTGGGCCGCTCGGCCGGAAAACGCCAAGGACATCAAGGAACTCAAGATCGTCTCCACCGGCACCGACGTGGCCGCTCAGATCGGCGCCATCGACAACCTGATCGCCGCCGGCTACGACGCCATCATCACCATCGCTGTCAGCCCGACCTCGTTCGAGCCGGTTATCAAGCGCGCCCGCAAGGCCGGCGTCGTGCTGGTGCCGTTCGACAACGTCATCGACACCGACCAGGTCATCGAGGTGACCGAACCGCAGGTCGAATTCGAACAGGTGAAGTCACAGTTCGTCTACGACAACATGCCGGAGAAAAAGGGCAAGGTGCTCGAAATCCGCGGCCTGCCCGGCAATTCCGTCGACCGCGACCGCTCGATCGGCTTCCACAAGGTGTTCGACAACAAGCCGGGGATCGAGATCGTCACCGTCGTCGGCAACTGGGATGACGGCACGGTGCAGAAGGTGGTCAGCGACGCCATCGCAACTCAGGGGCCGTTCGCCGGCATCGTCACCCAGCACGGCTCAACCGGCCTGATGAACGCTCTGACCGACGCCAAGCACCCGAAAGTGCCGCTCGGGACCTCGGGCGAGAACGGCTCCCTCAAGATGATCCACGACCAGGGCTGGACGACGATCACCCGTGTGCAGTCGCCGCTACTGGCGGTGGTCGCGATGCAGGCCGCGATCGCCGAGCTGCAAGGTCATCCGGTGCCGCAACTGATCGAGCTGCCAGTGCCGACGACCTATTCGAAAGACCTCAAGGAGGGGGTCAACTACTCCAACAAGCTGCCGGACAATTTTCAGGACGGTGCCGACATCCCGGCCTGCAATGCCGTAGTGCCGATCGACGAACTGCTGAAGCAGACACCCGACAATAGCTGACCCGGGCGCACCGGCTGGCAGCGACAACGCGGAACACAGATGCTGCCACCGATGGCTGCCGACACGCCGCTGCTGCGCCTGAGCGGCGTGCACAAACGATACGGTGGGGTCACCGCCCTCGATGGCGTTGACTTCACCTGCCGGCGGGGCTCCATCCATGCCGTCCTCGGCGAAAACGGCGCCGGCAAAAGCACCCTGATCAAGATCGTCGCCGGCGCCGTCCGGCCGGACAGCGGGCGCATGGAGGTCGATGGCCAGCCAGTCCATTTCGCCGATCCGCTCGACGCGGTGCGCCATGGCTTTGTCTGCGTGTTCCAGGAGCTGTCGCTGCTGCCCGATCTAAGTGTCGCCGACAACATCTCGATCACCGGCCCACCGGGGGTTGCCGGTTTCATCAACCACCGGGCGCAGCGCCGCCGGGCAGAGGCGCTGCTGGCGAGGGTCGGCTGCGCAGACATCGACCCTCGGACCGCTGTGCGCGACCTGTCGCTATCCCGCCGGCAGTTGGTGGAGTTCGCCAAGGCGCTAGGCCGCTCGCCACGGGTGCTGATCATGGATGAGGCCACCTCCGCTCTGACCGCCGGTGACGTGGAGACCGTGAACACGCTGCTGCGAGCGCTGCGTGACGAAGGCACCGCCATTCTGTTCATCTCGCACCGCATGCACGAGGTCGACGCGCTCGCCGATACCTGCTCGGTATTCCGCAGCGGCCGGCATATCGAGACCTTCCCCCAGGGCAGCCGCAACGAGCACGATATCATCAACCTGATGATCGGGCGCGAGATCGAGCAGACCTACCCGCCGAAGCCGCCGCCCGTCCCGGCGACCGCGGGCATGGCGCTGGAAGTGCGCGACCTTGCCTGGAGCAACCGGCTGCTGGGGATTTCGCTTGGTATCCGCCGTGGCGAGATCATGGGCCTCGGCGGACTCGATGGCCAGGGGCAGCGGGAATTGCTGCTGGCACTGTTCGGCGTGCTGAAGGACGTGCGCGGCAGCGTCGCGGTGAATGGCGGGCCGGTCGCATTCACCGGACCCCAGGCCGCGATGTCCGCCGCCATCCCCATCGCCCTGGTGCCGGAGGACCGCAAGACTGAAGGGCTGTTGCTGCGGCTGCCCCTGCGCGACAACCTGAGCCTCGCCTCACTCGACCGGCTGCGGCGCGGACCCTTTCTCGACGCCCGGGCGGAGCAGCTTCTGGTGACCAACGCGATGGACCGCCTGCGCGTCAAGGCAGCCTCTCCCTCGGTAGCTGTCGGCACGCTGTCCGGCGGCAACCAGCAGAAAGTCGTGGTGGGAAAATGGCTGGCGACCAACCCCGGCATCCTGCTGCTGATGGACCCGACGCGCGGCATCGACGTCGGGACCAAGCAGGAACTCTACGTGCTGGTGCGGCAGCTCGCCGATGCCGGCGCCACCGTGCTGTTCTACAGCACCGATTATGACGAGCTGATCGGCATGTGCGACCGCGTCGCCATACTCTACCGGGGCCAGGTGGTGCGCGAACTCAGCGGTGCCGACATCACCGAGGCCAATATCGTCGCCGCGTCGCTGTCGATCCAGTCAGCGCCGGCCGGTGAACCGCGCACCGCGGCGCCAGCATGAACCCGCTGCTGAACGCGATCCGGCGCAATCAGGGCGCGCTCTTCGCGGCACTCCTGTTCCTGGTGCTGTTCGCCGCCTTCCTGGTCCTGCATCCGCGCGGCCTGTCCATCATGGTGACCACGCCGGCGGCAAATCAGGGCCTGGCGCTCGCCTTCGCGGCCATGGCGCAGACGCTGCCGGTGCTGACCGGCGGCCTCGACCTGTCGGTCGGATCGGTCCTGGCGCTCAGCAACTGTGTCGCTTCCCATATGGTCAGCGGCTCGACAGCGGAGATCATCTTCGGCATCGCCGTCACGCTGCTCGCCGGCGCCGCCTGTGGGCTTGTCAACGGCCTGATCGTCGTCGTCGGACGCATCCAGCCGATCATCGCGACACTGGCGACCGGCGCGATATTCACCGGGATCGCCTACCTGCTGCGCCCGATCCCCGGCGGCACCATCGACGAGGACCTCGGCGACCTGCTCACCAACGAAACCTTCGGCGTGATCCCGACGTCGCTGCTGCTGCTGCTCGGCGTGCTGCTGGTGGTGTGGGTGCCGTTCCGCAATTCCGTCCTCGGGCGAGGTTGTTATGCTGCCGGATCGTCGGAGGCAGCCGCGTTCCTGTCCGGCGTGCGAGTCGGACGCTCGCGCCTGGCCGCCTATACGCTGGCGGGATTGCTGGCCGCGTGCGGCGGCCTGTTCCTGGCGTTGCAGACGCTGTCGGGCGACGCACAGGTCGGCGCCGACTACACCCTGAAGTCGATCGCCGCCGTGGTCATCGGCGGCACCTCCCTGCTCGGCGGCAGCGGCGGCGTGGTGGGCTCGATCTTCGGCGCCTACGCCTTGCGCGCCATCAGTGGCCTGCTGCTGTTCGCCGGTGTCTCGCCACTGGCACAGCCGTTATTCGAGGGCGTGGTGCTGATGGCGGCCATCGGTATCGGCGCGATCCGTATCCTGGCCAACCGCAACCGGCTGGAACTGCTCGGCGCACAGGAGACCGCGCGCAGCGACCCGACCCGGCCACTGATTCGCGGCCTCGACAATTCCGTGCTGGTCGCCCTTGGCGGCATCGTGGTGATCCTGCTGATCGGCAGCCACTACCTGCCGGCGTTCCTGTCGCCAGGATACCTGCTGCTGCAACTGCGCATCGCCGCCTTCCTGGGTATCGTCGCCGCCGGCCAGATGCTGGTCATCCTGCTAGGCCATATCGATCTGTCGATACCATGGACCATGACTGTCGCCGCGATGACCGCCACGACGATGGCTGGCATGGGCGAACCATGGGTCGGGCTGGCAATCCCGGGCGGCCTCGCGGTCGGCTTGCTGGTCGGCCTGTTCAACGGCCTGGGCGTCGCCTACCTCCGGCTGCCCTCGATGATCCTCACCCTCGGCACCAACGCGGTGCTGCTCGGCCTGGCGGTGATCTACACCGGAGGCTTCGCGCCGCAGACCAACGCTTCCCCGCTGATGCGCCAGCTCGGCAAGGATAGCAGTATCCTCGGCGTTCCGAACATCCTTTGGCTATGGCTGGCGGGCTCGGTGCTGCTGATATTGATGCTCAGGCGCATGCCATTTGGCCGCAAGGTGTACGCCATCGGTAACGGCGAGCGCGCGGCCTATCTTTCCGGCATTCGCACCGCCCGCGTCGTTACGACGTGCTTTGTGTTTTCGGGGCTGACCAGCGCGCTCGGCGGCGTGCTGCTGGCGGGACGGCTCGACCAGTCCTACCAGGGCATGGGCGACGAATATCTTCTGCCAGCGGTCGCTGCCGTCGTGCTCGGCGGCACCAACATCCTGGGCGGCCGAGGCAGCTATATCGGCACCGCGGCCGGCGTGCTGGTGATCAGCCTGCTCGCCTCGATGCTGTCGGTGATGCAGATGCCGGAGGCAAGCCGGCGCGTCATTTACGGCGTCGTTATTATTGCGATGTTGCTGATCAACGGCCGCGGCGCGAATGCCTGAAGCTTGGTCTCGTCGCTCACCGCGGATTGCTGCGTCGGACGATCTCGAAACCCGCCCGCGACAAATCGCTGATCACCTGGGTTGCCGCCTCCCTCGCCTGATCCGGCGGCAGCGAAAAACGCTGGCCGAGGGACGCCGACATCAAGTGAGAAGCCGAGCGCAAGGCGTCAGCGCTGCTCTCGCAGACTTGCAACCCAGCCAGCTTCAGTGACCAGAGCGCGTCATGGGCGAGGTCGCCCGCTATGTCCGTGCCCATTCGAAGAGCCATCGCCTGGGCGATGACACTTTCCGCGGTATTCGCCGGGCGGGATTGGCGAGCCATAAACAACCTTCTTCAATCAGCACTTCCGTGCGTTGCTGACATCCTTCAGCCATCAGGCCCCGGGACTATACTTGTGCGCAAAGGGCC
This sequence comes from uncultured Alphaproteobacteria bacterium, assembly GCA_963758415.1. Lineage (GTDB taxonomy): Bacteria > Pseudomonadota > Alphaproteobacteria > Acetobacterales > Acetobacteraceae > Rhodopila. Next base: position 285,108 of record CAVWVL010000009.1, read on the forward strand.
TCGTCAGCGACATTCGATCGACCCGCCCATTGGCTCCGAGCAATTTATAGATAAACCGGCATGCCCAAGCGATGGCCAATAGTCGATGGCGCTCGACCAAGCCGGTGTTTCGCCATAGCCGAAGAGATTAGCCGCTGACACATCGGACAGCGCGCGGGGTGTCATCTTGGGGCACCGCACCCGTATCATCCCCGATGGGGCCGCGGAGGCTCGGGTGTGCCCCTGCAAAGCATGCCCTTGGCTTAAGCCGCGTTGCATCGCACACCCTCCCGTTACGGCTGCTCCAGTTCAAGGGGCGGTCTCCGGGCAGAGCCCCCGCCGGCTTTCCAACCCGGCAGCGGAACGAGCATGCCAACCTGCTGCCGATAGCAACGATATTGATCGCCGAACAATCCGATCAGGTCTCGTTCTTCCAGGGCAATACCAATCAGAATGTATCCGGTGGTGCCGATCGCGAACAGCAAATGACCCGCTGTCATCGCTGGCGTCGCCCAGAATGCCAGCAGAAAACCCAGGTAGATCGGATGCCGGACCCGCTTGTAGAGATACGGCGATCTAAATACGGGCGGCGGCAATGTCTGGCCGCGCAACCGGGCATAGACCTGGCGCAGGCCGAACAGCTCGAAATGGTTGATCATGAACGTGCTGATCAACACAAGTATCCAGCCGAGGCAGGAAATCGCTTGCGCAACGACAATGCCCGCGGGATGTGAGACTGTCCACACTGGTTGTGGTATCGGCCGCCACTGCCAGTACCAGCAGCAGAAGTGTTGCACTTGCGAAAAGCACATACGTCGTCCGCTCGACCGGCTTCGGCACGAACCGCGTCCACCACTGCTTGAATGCAGGCCGCGCCATGACGCTGTGCTGGATCGCAAACAGCCCGAGTAGCAGCAGATCCACCAGCAATGCCGGGACAATTGGCCCGACTTGCCCGCTGTCGATCGTTTTCGGCACCGGCAGATTGCCAACGAACGCGATGGCATAGAGGAATGTGCCCAGAAACAGAATGTAGACGATCGCGCCGTATACGATTGAAGCCATACCGGCCATGATGAAAGTCCTCCTTGGATTTGGTGTCGTTGCCTCGGCGCGGGGCGGCCTGAGCCTCGGCAACGACACTGGCGGTCTTATTCGGTAGGTTGACCCGTTGATGTGAACTGGTTCACTGCGTCACCTCTTCCGGAGGCGGAAAAGACCACGGGTCACCCGTTCACCCGCCCCGCGTAAGGGAACCAATGATGCGAGATTACTGTCGTGTGATGACGACTTCGAGATACTCGCTGGGCACCACCATCGAGCCGTCTCCAGAACGATTGAACCGTTCGATCAGGCTCAACAGATCGAGCCGCAGTTGCGATTGTGACGGGGGCGGCAGCGCGGCGAATGTTCTCAGCACTGGTCCGTAATACGTCTTGAAGATCTCAAGCCAGTGCTCCGGCGAGCGATAGCGGAACACAAAGTGGCGTGATTTGGACTGGATGGAGGCCGCATGCGACTCGAACAATTCGGCCAGCCTCGATCGCGTCCCCCACAGGGCTGGCGATCTGGCGCCGGTGGGTGGTGGTACATGCTTTCCAATGGTCCTGAACAACTGTCCGATGAAACCATCCGGAGTCCAGTTGGCGAGGCCAATCTTTCCGCCACTCTTGCAGACCCGTATCAGCTCGGCCGCGGCGCGATCCTGATCGGGCGTGAACATCACCCCGAACGTCGATACCACGACGTCGAAACTGCCGTCGGCAAATGGCAGGGCTTCTGCATCGGCTTCACGAAAATCGATGTGAAGGTGATCAGCCACCGCGCGTTCGCGGGCGCGATCGAGCAACGCCGGCACATAGTCGGTGGCAATCACATCGCACCAGCGCCGCGCGGCGGCCAGCGAGGCGTTGCCGTTACCGGCCGCCACGTCCAGCACCGTCTGGTTGGAGTGAAGATCGAGAGCTTCGCAGAGTTCCTCCCCAACGATCTGCAATGTGGTGCCGATCACGGCATAGTCGCCGGAAGACCATGCACCTTGCTGCCGGGCCTTGATCGCTTTGAGGTCGGGTTGATCAGAAGGGGAATTGTGATTCGTTATGACATCAGGATTAAGCATGATCATTCTCCATTTCATAGTCGACGCCGCGGCCGTCGCGTCGTTCTAGGGATCGCAACGGTCAAGCTTGGCCGCGTCCCCGCCCTGACCGTCGATTCCAAACCTAGCGGCATGATGTGGAAGCGAACGTGGTAGACGACGTGGAAACCACCGTGGAATCGACACGGTCTGGCTTTGCCGCGCCGACGCCGCGCCCGTTCACCACTGATCAAGACGGAAGAAATCGCGTCTTACCGCTTGCCGCCGCGCCACGTCGGTACCGTCAAGAACGATGCCAACGAGCAACGCCAACAACAACACGCCGCCTGCCATGACGAAGGACATTTCCATTGCTCCATTTGAGACGTCGCTCAGGTGCTCGACCGCGGCCCAGACCGAACGGACGGTCGCACCGTCGCCGCCAACACCGGCCGGTGATCGGGACCACCTGTTCACCCCTGCCCCAACCGGCGAATCACAGGAGACTGAACGGCTCCAAATTCCATTTCATGATCAACTCAAATGGTTTGCGGAGGCGTTGAGACCCCGGTGTAAAGGGCGTTATCGCTTTCAAGGTGGTGACCGGCAGTCCATTGCCGCCAGCCATCAAGTTGCCGTTGTTACCGCTCTTGCGCGAGGGCCCTCCGCAGGCGAGATACCCTTCCGCGACGCCATACGGGCTGATGGCAGTGAGGCCTCGTTGAGCAGGCGAGAAATTTTGACTTGGCGCGGCTAGGCCGGTAGGCATGTTCGTTCTCCGTTTGAGCAATGACCTTGGCGACCGGTGTTGCTGCGTGATCGTAACGGCAGGATCGGACAGTCACCGGCCGCCCGATCGCCGGTATCGGATGTAGCGACCACACGTGGAGGCGAACGTGGGAGACGGCGTGGATATTCCTGTGGAATCGACTCGATCCCGAGCCACCCGCTCGATCGAGGTGCGGATGCTCGGGACTCTGACGATCCGCCGGCACGGTGTCGCACTGGTCCTGCCGGCGTCACGCAAGGTGCGCGGACTGTTTGCCTATCTGGCGCTGGCACCACGCGCGGTCGCGCGCAGCCAGCTATGTGAGCTACTTTGGGACGTACCCAACGATCCACGCGGCGAGCTTCGCTGGTGCCTTAGCAAAATAAGGGCTCTCGTCGACGACCCCGGCAAGCGACGGGTCGATACCCAAGCCGACACCATCTCGCTTGATTTGACCGATTGTTTCGTCGATGCGGTCGAGGTCGCGCGTGCAACTCAGGACATTGACACGATTGGTTCGGATCAGCTTCGCGCTCTCGCCACGTCCTTCGCGGGAGACTTTCTTGACGGCCTTGAGATCGATCGCAGCCCGGCGTTCAACGGCTGGGTCACCGCCCAGCGGCGGCGCTTGCGCGGGTGTCACACGGCCCTGCTCGAGCGTCTGGTCAAGATTGTTCCGGCCGCGGAGGTTCTTTTCTATCTGGAGCAGTGGCTGGCGCTGACCCCGTTTGACCAACACGTTCACAACCTCCTGCTCCACACTCTCGCTCGGCAAGGCCAGATCAGAGAGGGCGAGGAGCATCTGGCAGCAACCATGCGGCTGTTCGAATCCGAGGGGCTCGACTGCGGTCCGCTTCGCGACGCATGGCGGTCAGCCCGAGCACACGCGGACATTTCGCCCCGCTGCCGAATCGTTGCTCCTTCGGACACTGCATCTATAAGTAATGACACGGACAGCTTGGTTACGTTAACAACACGCCGAGCGTCCGTGGCGGTGATGCCGTTTGTTGACCGCTCGATCGTGGCGGATGTCCGCGGCGGAGCTGCCGACGCTCTCGCTTTTGATGTCATCACCAGGCTCGCGAAACTGCGGAGCTTGTTCGTCATCGCCCAGGGAACGATGTTCGCCTTGCACGAGCGCCGCATCGGTCCTGAAGAGGCCGGCCGCATGTTGAATGTCGATTATGTCGTTGGCGGATCGGTAAGGCGTCAGGGCAAGCGCCTGCTTGTCGGAGTGGAACTCGCAGAGACCCGAACCGCCCAAATCGTTTGGACCGAAGTGTTTGACCATGCGCTGGACGACGCCTTCCTCGTTCTCGATCAGATCGGCAACAGGATTGTCGCTTCCATCGCGAACGAAATCGAGACGACCGAGCGCAATCGCGCCGTCCTTAGGCCACCGAATTCGCTGGATGCGTGGGAGGCCCATCACCGCGGCCTGTGGCACATGTATCGGTTCAACAAAGCAGACAATGAACGGGCGCAACATTTTTTTGAGATGGCGGTCCGGCTCGATCGCACTTTCGCGCGAGCCTACGCTGGGCTGTCCTTTACGCATTTTCAGAACGCCTTTCAGGGTTGGTCGCGCCGCGAAACGGAAGTCGACCGCGCTTTCGAAGCCGCTGGGCAGAGCCTGATGGTCGACGACCGCGATCCCGCCGCACACTCGGCGATGGGCCGTGCGCTCTGGCTGCGCGGCCACCTCGACCAGTCCATCATCGAACTGGAGCAGGCTATTGACCTGAGCCCGAACTTCGCACTCGGCCACTACGCCCTTGCGTTTGTTCACTCGCAGGGCGGCGATCCGCTTGCCGCAATCTCGTCCTCCGACCACTCACGCCAACTGAGCCCGTTCGATCCAATGCTCTTTGCCATGCTCGGGGCTCGGGCTATGGCCCTCGTACGGCTTGGCCAATTCGAAGAGGCGGCCGACTGGAGCGTCAAAGCTGCCGGACGGCCAAACGCACACGCCCATATCCTGGCAATAGCCTCGTTTTCGTTAGCACTTGCCGGCCGAGTCGACAGCGCGCGCACTTACCTCGACGCAATCCACAGGACGTTGCCGGGTTATCGCGTCGATGACCTGGTAACCGCAATGCGTTTCACACCCGAGGCTGAGAAATTGTTTCGCGAGGGTGCGGGACGTATCGGATTACAATGATCTGAAACGAAACCAACGCCCCGTCGCGGTCGCTGTCTCAGTCAAGCGATCACAGACCTGAGGACCCCATCGTCCCCGTCACCGGCGCCCGCGGCCCTTGCCAGACGCGGTCTGGGATGCTCCAAATGGGTGCCGCCAAGGGGAGGAATTCAGATGCAACACCATAAACTGACATACCAGGCCGATGGGCTTACCATGCAAAGCCAGCTTTTCCTCGAGCCCGCATCTGGACGCCGCGCCGGTGTGCTGGTCTTCCCGGAGGCATTTGGCCTTGGTGAACACGCGATCTCCCGCGCCAGACGACTGGCGGAGCAAGGTTACGTTGCGCTGGCATGCGACCTGCACGGCGACGGTCGCATCGTCGACGACCTGCAGGAGGCAGTTGGGCTGTTGCAGCCGCTTCTTGCGGAGCCGGCTCGCACCCGCGCACGCGCGTCCGCGGCTTTGCAGGCACTGATCGGCCGGTCCGAAGTTGACGCGTCGCGCGTTGCCTCGATCGGATACTGCTTCGGTGGCACCATGTCGCTCGAACTTGCCAGATCCGGGGCAAACCTAAAGGCCGTGGTGGGCTTCCACAGCGGCCTGGGAACCAACGCGCCGCAAACTGACGCCAAGGCCATCAAGGCACGTGTCCTGGTCTGCATCGGCGCCGACGATCCCATGATTCCGCCCGAGCAACGAGCAACCTTCGAAACCGAAATGCGCAATGCCGGCGTGGACTGGCAGGTGCATCTCTACGGCAATACGGTGCACAGCTTCACCAACCCCGAGGCGGCAAAGCGCAACATGCCGGATGCGATCCGATACAGCGCCGAGGCAGACGAGCGCTCGTGGGCAGCGATGCAGGAGCTGTTCGGCGAGACACTGGCTCAGGCCGCCTGACTTCGCCTGCTGTCAGACACCAGGTCGCCGCCCCGAGCAGATGAAATTGGGATTGTCCCAACCAGGCTTGCCGTAACCAAGCCTGGCGCCATCGAGCGTTTCCACTGTTCCACCCGCGGCCTCGACCACGGCTTGGGGGGCGCAGGTGTCCCACTCCATGGTGCGCCCAAAGCGCGGATACAAATCGGCTTCTCCCTGCGCCACGCTACAGAATTTCAAACTGGAGCCGAAGTTGACCACGCGCGCCACCAGGCGGTTGGCCAGAAATGCATCGAGCCGCGCCTGGTCGCCATGATGGCGGCTGGCGACGACTGTCAACCCATCTGGCGGCGGCAACCGAGCGCTGATCGGGGTAGTGTGCTCGCCGTGAGTAAGCCAGGCGCCGACGCCGACGATCCCGCTGTAGATCTTACCCGACGCTGGCACCGCGACGACCCCCAGGACCGGCTTGCCCCCGCGCACTAGACCGATATTGACGGCAAAGTCGGTACCGCCGCTGCTGAACTCCCTCGTGCCATCTAGGGGATCAACCAGCCAGAACTCGTTACTGACTGTCGCGACCACGCCGGCGGCGCTCTCCTCCTCGGCTACCACGCTGCAGCCGGATAACGCCTGGCGCAGGCCAGCCAGGATCAGTGCTTCGGAGGCATGATCCGCCTCCGTTACAACCGATTGATCGGCTTTGTGTTCGACCTCGAAGCCGCGAGCACGGATCGTCCGGATTTCGTCGGACGCACGCTCAGCCAGGCCAATGGCGAGCGAGAGCAGTGCCTGGTCACCGGTCATTCCGACACCGATGCGGGTTGCCCTCTACCGACACTAAACGGTCGCGCCGCCGGGCTGATGCCCTCGCGACTACGCTGACTGATTGCAGCCTTTCCATCGCCGAATCCAACACCATCGTCAGGGCTTCATGCATGAGGTGGGGCTCCCGTCCGCTTGGCCAAAGTGGCCAGTGCGCATCATTCTCGGCCGGATGTGGTGCTCTGTGCAACAGTTCTTGCTGCCTCGGAGATTACGCCCACATCAGCAACGAACGCGGCCGGAGCCGTCCACTTTCATCTGGAACCGGCGGACCATCTCGCATCCGCTGGTTGCCCGTATCTTCAACGTGACCGTGTGGTCGCCGTCGCGCAGACCGACCGGTGGACAATCGAACGCATAGCCGCTGCGTCGCGCGTTCGGCCATTCCGGAAATGCTGCTCCAACGTCCTGACGTGCCAGATCGCGATGTGCCTCACCCAGAAATTCACCGTCGAGAAAGACCTCGAAGCTGGCGACCCCGGAACGAGAAAGCAGCCAACCTTCGATCGTAAAGCCGTCGGTGACCGGATCGATCGCCGCACCGTCGGCAAGCGCCGGAGACTCGAGGGCGAAAAGGAACTCGGCTGCTGCGTCGGATATCGTTGCCAAAGCGGACGCAGGCGCGGCCTGGGTGCCTGTCGCCAGCGCCTCTACCGGCGCCACCTCGGTATCCGCCATCGCAAGGACCAGGACACTTTCGTCCTTTTTGCTAGCGCGTGTGTCGCGTACGACCACGCGAACGATGTGCTCGCCCTCGAATCGTCGCCCTAGCCGACGTTCGAACCGGAAGCCGGACCAACGAGCCATCGGAATGGAAGCGTAGACCGCGCCAACATCCGCTCGCTCGTAACCAAGCACCGCCAGGCCGATGACCGTCTCGTCCAAAAAGACACGGACCTGTGCCGTGCCGGCTGCGCAGACAGCCCAGCCGCTGACGCAAAGGTGCCCGTCATTGCTCAATTCCGCTCCGTCGCAGAACATCCGGATGTCATTCGGTGCTTCCAGCCGCGGTGTGCGGTTAACGGCCGCCACGCCCGACGTGGAGGCCTGAACTTCGGCCGTCGGACTGGCCAGCCACGAGCCGGATCGTTGATCGATCCGCTCGATCGGAATGGCTTCCTCGTGGGCGAACCCGTCTGCGCAGATCAACCGCGCGCGGATCGTCGCCGCCTGACGATCCTCCTCCTCGACCTTGAGTGTCAGACTAAAGCCGGACAGCTCGGCATTGGGATATTCTCCGTAGGCCGCGGCCACATCTTCGCGATCACCACCGAGCCGGGCCGCCGCGATCCGCTGCCTCCCGATGAATAGCTGCATCGCCGAGATCGCCCCCAGCGAAAGCGCCCAGCCTTCGACCGCGAGGACGCCCTCATTGTCCATTGCGCCACGCTCTATATGCATCATCGTATGCGGGCGAACGCTGCCGAGATCTGAAGATCGGGTCGGTCCAGTTACGACCGAGAGAGGTGGCAACGCGGTGGGATCCAGTTCGATCCCAAATGCCTCCACGTAGTCGAATCCGTCCACGGTTCGCGCGACGATCTGGAATTTGAACAGTTCGGGCTTGCCGCCGTGTTGCAGCGGCAGATTGAACTGAAAACCTCTCTGCCGGGCCGGCGTGCCATCAGGCATGGTGCCGTCGGTTGCCCGTTCCGGCTCGCCGAACGAGGCTGTTGCCACTGTCCGATCGCCGGCCCTCAGGCTGACCTCCTCCAGTGAGGCGGGCGACAATGCACGCCCGCGGATCAAGACATCAAAGCGATCGTGGACGACGCCGCCAGGTACTGATGGGTCGATGTCGATGAGGACGGCCGGCTGGCTGTTCGCGGCCTCGCTCGCCGCCGGTGACGCCAGGGGCGATGGCTCGCCCATCTCCGCGGGTTCGGCCGTGGCACGGGGCTCAGGCGTTTGCGGCGCCAAAGTATCGTCCTCGCGGGTCGACATCCGGTCAGGATCAACCTCGGCCGGGTCGGGTTCGAGCGCGCGAGCAACCGCTCGCTCGCCGGCCGAGGATAGCGTCTTCAATGCCGAGCGTCCGCCTTGCATGTCGCCTGATTCCTGTCGAAACGTCGCAGCATCGCGAATTGATTTCCCGAGACCGTTACTCAAGCGGAGTGGAATTCACGATGCGCCGCGCATTGGCTCATGTGATAGCGACTCCGCCAGTCGAATGGACCGCCCCACTCGGTTTTGCCCGATGCGCCAAAGCACTCAATCCTGCTATGCAAACACGCGTGACAACCCGCCTGCCATAACAGGGAATATCCGCATGAACCGTCCGCCGGCCAGTTCGGACCGAGCGATTTCACCGACCGATACCGAGCTTGCCGGACTGGTGCGGGCCTTTCACACCGCGCGGGTGCTGGTCATCGGCGACGTGATGCTGGACCGCTACGTCTCCGGCTCGGTGCGGCGACTGTCGCCGGAGGCCCCAATCCCGGTGCTGCGGCCGGCTGACAACCGTTGCACGCTGGGGGGCGCGGCAAACGTCGCGCTGAATGTCGTCACCCTGGGCGGCCGGGCCTTCCTGGTCGGTGTCATCGGCAGCGACCCGGCCGCTGCCGAGATCGACCGACTGGTAGCCGAGATGCCCGGCATCACCTCCGCCCTGGTGCGAGTGCCGAACCGACCGACAACGTCGAAGACCCGGTTCATGACCGGGTCACATCAGTTGCTGCGGCTCGACGAGGAAATCACCACCCCGCTTGATGCTACCGCCATCGCCGCAGTCCTAAACGCCGTCGAACGCTGCCTGCCTGAAGCGGACATTGTCGTGCTGTCGGATTACGCCAAGGGCGTGCTGTGCGACGACGCACTTAAGCTGATCCTCTCGCTGCTCCGAGGCGTCGGCAAGATCATCATCGCGGACCCCAAGCGCGAGGACTTCGCCGTCTATCGCGGCGCCACAATCCTAACCCCGAACGAGCATGAGGTGAGGATCGCCACCCGGATCGAGGCCGAACACGATGCCGAGGCCGACCGCGCCGGACGTGCCGCGCTGGATGCCACGCTGGGTGAAGCGGTGCTGGTGACCCGGTCCGCCCGAGGATTGACCCTGGTGCGCCGGGATGGCGACACGTTGCATCTGGCGACCCGAGCCCGCGACGTCGCCGATGTGTCGGGTGCCGGTGATACGCTGGTGGCGGCCCTGGCGGTGGCGCTGGGCGCCGGCGCCGCGCTACCCGAAGCCGCGATGCTGGCCAACGCGACGGCGGGGATTTCAGTCGGCAAGCCGGGGACCGCCACGGTGTCGCGGCAGGAGCTGCTGGACGTGCTGCATCTGCACGACCTGGTGGCGACCGACCGCAAGCTCGCCAGTCTCGACCAGGCTCAACAACAGGTCGCCGATTGGCACCGGAGCGGGTTGAAGGTCGGCTTCGCCAACGGCTGCTTCGACCTTATCCATCCGGGCCACGTCCGTCTGCTCAGTGAGGCGCGCGCGGCCTGCGACCGGCTGGTCGTCGCGCTGAATACGGACGCCTCGGTGAAGCGTCTCAAGGGGCCCAGCCGGCCGCTACAGAACGAGATGGCACGGGCGACGGTGATCGCCTCGATGTCGCCGGTCGATCTAGTGATCTTGTTCGACGAAGACACCCCGTTGGAGCTGATCCAGGCGTTGCGGCCGGACGTGCTGGTGAAGGGTTCGGACTATACCGAGGACCAGGTAGTCGGCGGCGACACTGTCAAGGCCTGGGGGGGAAAGGTGGTCTTGGTCACGTTGCGCGAAGGCTACAGCACGACCGGCACGATCCAGCGGATGACGTCACCAAAGGCGCCGTAAGGTCGCCAGTTCCGTCAAGGCGGTGACGCGGCGCGCTGGCCGGCCTTGATCAAGGGGTAAGCCGCACGGGCGTTACTGGGCGCGGATGCTGCTCGGCGCCGCGCCCCAGCTGGTTCCCAAAAACATTCGGTCGGACCCGCCGGTTGAACTTGCCACCGCAGTTCGCGGCCTCGAAGAAATATTCTAAACAAACACGGTGAAATTTACCGATCGTTTACCGTTGAGGGGGAGAAACGGGGCCGGCGAAAGAATTGTCGTCATCTGGCACCACTCACCCCGCAGGCGGACCATGACGACATCAACTTACACGACCGCGCAAATCGCCGGATTTTCCACGAAGTTCGTAGCGACGCTTGGAACCGACATCATCCAGGGTTTCAC
>CAVWVL010000010.1:0-446639 GCA_963758415.1 uncultured Alphaproteobacteria bacterium
AACCCACGGCCCCAAGATTAGGAATCTTGTGCTCTATCCTGCTGAGCTACGGGGACACTCGAAAAGCACAGTCCGTTCAGTTACTTACCCTAGCGGGCAGGGACGGCCGGTATCCAGTTTGCAAAAAACCCGCCTCAGTCGCGCTTGAGCCCCCTCCTTCTCGCACTTGGGATAGGAAACAACAAGCCGCCCCCAGTCCGCATCGGTGCGGACCGGAGCGGCACAAATCGAGACCGCAGTAGGAGTGCGAACCGCGACCGGCACCAGCTCGGCATCAGGCAGCCTCGTCGACCCGCGCGGGCGGATCAATACATCCGCCGTGTTACGCTATCGCCCCTTCTTTACCTCATCGAACCAGGCATCCAGCGCAGCCTTTACCGCCGGTTGATGCTGGTGTCCCATCAGCCCCTCCACGAACTCCGCAAACGACGCCGCACGGTGATTCGCATGCCAACGATTCACCACCGCCCATTTCGGTGCAATGGAAATGGGTTGCGCGCACCATCTCCTAACCGCGGGGACCCCTGGTCCATCCGGCGCTTTGCGCGATCCCGCGCACCCCGGTCGGCTACGAAACCGAGACTGTCGCCATCGATGAGCTTTTTCCACCCGCCTCCATCGTTTGTCGAAAACTCAACGTCGACCTCATCCGTTTCGGTAGTGACCGCCGCCACGCCGAGACATTGATGATGATACCAGCCCAGTGCCGCGCCGCCCGCTCCCTCCTTGGCTGGTCTCAGCGAAAGCTCGCAGCCGCGGCGCGACGAAGCATCACCGATGTGGGCCAGTTCGAGAGAGGTAGCGTGCATACCCCGTCGACGGCGGCCGAGGCAATCCGTCGAGCCCTGGAAGTCGCGGGGGTCGAGTTCATCGACCCGAATGGAGGGGGCCCCGGCGTGCGCCTCAAGAAGGGCCGAGCAGCGGGATAGCGATCCGTCCGCAACGACCGGCCAACCCGGGACGTCATTTGGTTGCAGCGGCGGACCACGCTTGGACTTTTGCCGACCATGTAGGTAATAAGCCAGCAACAATTTCGCGTTAAGATGAGGCAACGTAGGTCGGTCTTCCACGCGGCCCGAACGGCGGAGCGCGAACAACGGCACCTCAAAACTGGCCCGAAAGAAAACGACGCCTGTCCGACGAGATCCTCGCCGCGTTTCACCACGCGTGCGATCAGGGTGATGTTACCGCCGCATGGAGCCTGCTCGACGTTCTCGAATTCATGGCGCAACGTCCGCCGGTCACCCCCAACGGCAGGGAGCGACGTGCCAAGGAGAGCCTCGTGGCGGCGCATGAACGGCTTTGGCAGATACAGCACGCCAAAATCGCGGAAAGGTGAGCGGCCGGCGTATGTGTGGCACCGTCGCGGACGAACGTTAGGAAACACCAGATCGGTGCCCCGCGCCCCGGACGTCCCCAAAATGTTGGCTTGCTCCGCCGCGACCAACGGGAGCAGATTGCCTGGTCAGAGATACACTCCCAGCCGGTCACTGGGGCGTGATCCCCGACGAGGAGGGTCGGTAATGCGTGTCGCTCGGCTAGGCCCAATGGAGATGTCAACCGCGGCCACGCTCCTGGTCGGAATCGTCGTATGCTACTCCGCGTGGCTCACTTCGATTGTGTTCTGCGCGGCGAACGGCATGCGTCCATTGCTGGTCGCCGGCGCCGTCTTCTTTCCGGTCGGGATCATCCACGGCCTGGGTGTCTGGTGCGGCGGATGGTAGCCAGGCAGCAGGCGCGATAGCGCGGTTGGTCACGAACTGCTTCCCTCGTCACTCGCGCGGCACCCGCCCCTCGATCGGATAGGCCGGGTCGTTGTAACCCGGCGTCGACGGGTGCCCGGGAGAGATCAGCTCGTCGACCATCTTCTCATCGTCCGCGTTCAGACGATATGAGAGCGCGGCTATATACTCCTCCCATTGCGGCAGCGTCCGAGGCCCACCGATCGCCGCGGTGACGAAGCGGTTGTGCAGCACCCATGCGACGGCGAACTGACTCGCCGTGATGCCCCGCTCCCGCGCGTGGTCACCAATGCGGCGAGCGATCCGCAGACTATCCGGCCGCCACTCCGACTCCATCATGCGCCGGTCCTGGCGACCTGCCCGGGTTTCCGCCGCTGGCGCGACATCTGTTTGATATTTGCCAGTAAGCACCCCACGCGCCAGGGGACTGTAAGACACCACCCCAAGCCCGAAATAGCCGCACGCCGGCAAATGCTCGATTTCGACTTCACGGTTCAGCGCATTGTACAGCGGCTGGCTGGCCACCGGGCGGTCGATACCCGCCTGATCGCATAACCGGCAGATTTCGGCCACCCGCCAGCTTCGGTAGTTTGATACACCAAAGTAGCGTATCTTGCCGGCTCGGACCAGGTCCGCCAGTGCGCGCACGGTTTCGGCAAGCGGCGTGGTGTGATCCTCCTTGTGCAAATACAGCACGTCGATCGTCTCCACCGCCATTCGCCGCAGGCTCGCTTCCACCGCCAACTGCACGTGGCGGCGAGACAAACCTCTCGCATTGGGCCCCTGCCCTGTCGGATTGGCGCACTTTGTCGCCAGTATCCACCACCCACGGTGCTGCCGGATCGCTCGGCCGACGGCTTCCTCCGACCGGCCGCCGCTGTAGCCATCGGCGGTGTCGATGAAATTCACCCCCTGATCCCGCGCCCGCGCCACGATCCGCTCCGCCGTCGCGTCGTCGGTCGGACCGCCAAACATCATGGTGCCGAGACAAAGATTGGAGACAGTCAGACCGCTGGCACCCAATGACCGGTATTCCAATTTGCGCTCCTCTCGTTGCCCATCTTCGCCTGGACAGAATTGATAACCGCGGGGAGGCTCGATCGACAATTGCCACATCCGGCGAGTCACCGTCGACCTGTCATGAATTGGACCATCGCTCATGGACAAATCAGCCCTGGATCATCGGACCAAACATCCCGAACCTCCACGACCATCGCTGGCGTCGCTGTTCGCCAGTTTCGTCAGCATCGGCCTGGTGAGTTTCGGTGGCGGGCTGACCGCCTGGACCCGTCGCGAGGTGGTGCACAAGCGCGGCTGGCTCGATGACCAGCAGTTCCTGTCCGGATACGCCTTGTCGCAACTCGTGCCTGGTGCCAGCAACGTCAACCTCGCGGTTTTTATCGGCACCCAGATGCGAGGCGCCCCCGGGGCAATCGCCTGTTTCGCTGGACTGACCGCCCTGCCGGTCACCATCGTGATGCTGGCCGGGATCATCTACCTCCAAACGGAAACCCGCTCCGGGGCGGCCTGGCTGAGCTGCGCGCTGGGAGGGATGGGCGCGGCGGCAATCGGGCTGAACCTGGGCACCGGCATCCGGCTGGCGCGACTCAACATCAGGGAGATGCTGCCGATCCTGGTTGCCGCGACCATCACCCTGGCGATCGGCGTGCTGGGCTTCACTCTGCCGCACGTGCTGCTGGTAATGCTGCCTGTCAGCCTGCTGACCACCTGGCTGACCCGCAAGCCATGAACCCCGTCCTGCTGCAACTCGCCGCCCTGTTCGCCATGCTCTCGATGCTCGCCTTCGGTGGCGGCGCGGGCGTCATTCCCGACATGCAGCGCGCCGCCGTGGAGCAGTACCATTGGCTGACCGCATCCGAATTTCTTGACATGTTCGCGATCTCGCGCGCGGCCCCTGGACCCGGATCGCTCATCGTCGTGCTGGTCGGACTGAAGGCGGCCGGACTTGCCGGCGCCGCGGTTTCCTTCGTGGCGATGTTCGCATTCCCCGGCCTGGTGGTGCACCTCGTCGCCCGCTACTGGCAATTTGCCGCGCGCTCCGCCTGGCGGGCAGTGGTAGAGCGCGCGCTGGCCCCGGTCGCCGTCGGGCTCACCCTCGCCAGCGGCCTGTCCCTGATGCGCGGCACCGAGCATGGCTGGCTGCCCTGGCTTGTGACAATCGCCAGCACTGCGTTGTTCAGCGTAACGAATGTCAGTCCCGTGCTGCTGCTGGTCCTCGGCGCCAGCACTTTGCTGCTTGTTGGATCGTAGTCCAGGACCGTATAGAGCAATCCTGGGTTTCCCCTGAGGAGCGGATGCCATTTAATATTGGTATCGGAATAATCACCTACAACCGAAAGGATCTTGTTCTGGGCACCATCGCTCAGGTACGGGCGCTGACCCGTGAGCCCGACACCGCGCTGGTGGTCGCTGATGACGGCTCCTGCGATGGCACTCTGGAGATGCTCCGTGAGCAGCAGGTTCCGGTGGTCACCGGCGTCAACATGGGTATCGCCTGGAACAAGAACCGGGCGCTGTTCTTGCTGTCTCACCTGCTTCACTGCGAAGCGGTCATCCTGCTCGAGGACGATACCTCCCCCGCCAACATCGGCTGGGAAAATGAATGGGTCCTGGCCGCACGACGCTGGGGGCATGTCAACTATGCCGGCGACTGGATGCGTGAGTATTTCGTCGCGGGCAGCGGGACCCCGGACGACCCCTTCGAGTCCACCATGGTCACCGCGCAATGCGCCGCATATTCATGCACCGCGCTCACTTACGCTGGCTTCCTCGACCCACGCTTCAAGGGCTACGGACACGAGCATGTCGAGCACTCCCGGCGCCTGATCAGAGTGGGCTTTGGCGGCAGCGACGGCCAGCACAATGGCCGCGAACGCGTCCTGTTCAAGATGATCGGCAGCGGCGTCAAGGTGGTGCCGGCCAAAAGCTACTACGAACCTGAAACGAATGAGCGCAACCTTACCCTGGCGCGGCGAATCATCGGCCAGCAGGACTATCGGATGCCGTGGGGAAACGATGGTGAACTGAGCCAGTTTCGCTCCGAAATGGACAGCGCGATGCGCAACGGACCTGAGTGGTTCCACTTGAACCGTCGCGCACCAGTTCGCGCAACGCAGCTCCGGCGCGGCTGGCTTCGCCGCCTGTTGCATCTCGGCGCCGCTCGCTAGTGGTCAAAGCGTTGCCAGAGGGGGCTCCCGCGGCCGGCCGTGTCGACCCGAGGGAACGCATTATCACGGCGTCGATGGAGGGGTTTTTCGATCCTGAGTGGTATTGCGGCCGATACCCCGACGTCGCCGCCGCCGACATCGACCCGCTGCTGCATTTCATTCGCCACGGCGCGGCGGAAAGTCGGGACCCAAATCGTTTCTTTAACAGTTATTGGTATGTCGAGCACTACCGCGACGTGGCAGCCAGCGGGATGCATCCTCTGCTGCATTATCTTCAGTCTGGAGCGGCGGAGTTGCGCAATCCGCATCCGCGGTTCGATGCCGTCTACTATGTTGATCGGCACCCCGAGGCAGCCGCTAATCCGTTACTTTACCACCTCAGCATCGGGGCCGCGAGCGGCTTCCTGACCGAGCGGCCGGTCGAGATCATGGACTACCTCCCATCGCCGCGGCGGGCATCGCCGTTGCCGCGCGACGTGCTCGTCGATGTGGTGATCCCGGTCTATCGCGGACTGGAGGAAACCCGACGCTGCCTCAACTCCGTTTTCGCTCACACCAGGCGGCCGCTGGGTCGCATTATCGTAATCGAGGATGCGTCCCCGGAACCCGAACTCGTCGCCTGGCTGCGCCAATTGGCCGCGGTTCGCCGGATCGAGTTGATCCGCAACCGCCGCAACCTGGGATTTGCCAGGTCAGTCAATCGCGGCATGGCAGCGGCAGGCGAGCATGACGTCGTCTTGTTGAACAGCGATACCGAAGTGCCCCTCGACTGGCTGCGGCGGCTGACGGCAGGCGCATACGCACAGGACCGTGTCGCCACGGTCTCGCCTTTCTCCAACAACGCAACGATCTGCGGCTATCCCGACAACGCGGGGGGACCGCTCGCGTTCGGCCAGACCGTCGGGCAAATCGACGACGCCTGCCGCGCGGTCAACGCTGGCCGCTCAGTCAGCCTGCCGACAACGGTAGGCTTCTGCATGTACGTCCGCCGCGAGGCACTGCGCGAAGTCGGAAATCTTGATGCGGAACGTTTCTCGTCCGGTTACGGTGAGGAAAACGATTTCTGCCTTCGCGCCACCGCCCTCGGATGGCGGCACCAACTCGCCTGCGACATTTTCGTCTTCCACCGCGGCTCGGTCAGCTTCGGGCACAGAACGAAACAACTCACCGCGCGGGCAACGAAGCTGCTCCACGAACGCTATCCCGAATACGCCAGGACCGTCGCGCAATATGTCGAACTCGGTGCGGTCGCGCCGTTCCGTTTCGCGGTGACCGCGGCGCTGTTCCGGCGATCGAACCTACCCGTCATTCTCATGGTCTCCCATGACCTGGGTGGCGGGGTGGGACGTCACATCGATACCCTCGCGCGGCGTTATCGCGACACCGCCCGGATATTGCTCCTCGAGGGAACCGACCGTGGCGCCACGCTTTCGATCCCGGGCCTGCCAGGCCACCCGGTGCTAACCCTGCCCGCCGAGCGGATTGGCGACCTGGTGGTGCTGCTTCAATCGATGGGCGTGTCGCGGGTGCATGTCCACCACCTGGTCGGCGTGGACATCGACATCCACGAGTTGATCCACCGTCTAGGGGTCCCGTTCGACGTGACGGTGCACGACTACTATGGCATTTGTCCCCAAACCAACATGCTGCCCTGGCCCGACGGCTTCTATTGCGGCGAACCCGGCATCGCCTCCTGCAACGCCTGCATCGCCGCTCGGCCGTCGCACGGCGCACGCGACATCCTTTCCTGGCGCGCCGACCACCAGTGGCTTTTCACCGAGGCGGATCGCGTGCTTTGCCCAAGCGAGGACACCCTGTCCCGGCTGCGCCGGCAGCGGTTGGGAAACAAGGCCCTTCTGGCGCCCCATGAGCCCGTCACCGCGGAAACCTGGCCGCTGCATCGTCCAAACCCCGCCGGCGTCATGTTGCGGATCGCGGTGCTTGGGGTGCTGGCGGATCACAAGGGTGCGCGAACCGTTGCATCGGTGGCTGAGACCGTCGATCCGAAGACCATGGAGATCCACCTGATCGGCCATGCCGAGGGCAATTTTCCACCGCCCGCGCTGCGGCGAATAAAGGTCACCGGACAATACACCGAGGCCGACCTGCAACAACTGATCGAGACCGCCTCGCCGCACATCATCTGGTTCCCCACCCCCTGGCCGGAGACGTTCAGCTTCACGCTGAGTGCCGCGATCGCGTCCGGACTTCCCATCGTGGCGACGCGAATCGGCGCTTTCGTCGAACGACTTCGCGGCCGTCCGCTCACCTGGCTCGCCGAGGTCACAACGTCGCCCGCGGCCTGGATCAAGTTGTTCGAGGAAATCCGCCAGACCCTGGGCAAGGCAACCATGACCGACCCGCCTCCTGCCCGAGCCGCCAGTGACGACTTCTATGACGGGCGATACCTCGCGCCAGCCACGCTTGGCCGCTCGGCTGCATCGGGACGGAGTCGCGGCAGCCGAGCGGGTGCCGTCTGCGCGGTCGTGCCGGAGCGTTTCGAGGTCGGATTCCCGACGCCTTGCGCCTATATCAGGCTGCTCGAGCCGCTCGATCATCCCGGCATCGCCGGCTCCCTGGACGTAAGGGTGACCGACGTCCGCGCCATGTGTCGCTGCGAGGCCGACATCATCGTCACCCAGCGGCATGCCATCCCTGACCTTGCCACGGCGGAACTCACTCGCCTCTCATGCCCGGCGAACCGGGGCGACGTTGCTCTACGACCTCGACGATGATCTTCTCAACATTCCACGCAGCCATCCGGACGCGCGGGATCTGCGGCTGCAAGCAAAAATCGTGCGCCGGATGCTGGATGTTTCCGACGTGGTCTGGCTCTCGACCCATGGTCTCGCCGAGCGCCTTGCGTCGATTCGGCCCGATGCGGTCGTGATCGAGAATCGGCTGGACGAACGCATCTGGACTCAGACTCCATCCATCGGTCCCCGCCAGGACGAACCGCTGCGAGTCCTGTGCATGGGCACAACCACCCACGACCGCGACTTTGCCATGATCCGGCCGGCGTTGCTTCGCCTGAAAGACGAATTCGGCGACCGGGTCGTGATCGACATACTCGGGATGACCAGCCGCGGCGATCTGCCGATTGGCTGCAACCGGATTGGACCACCCGTCCACGCCTTCCGATCGTATCCCGGATTCGTCCACTGGCTGACGTCGGTAAGGCCGGGTTGGCATATCGGACTTGCCCCCTTGCTGGACACGTCGTTCAACCGGTGCAAATCCTCGGTCAAGGCCATGGACTACGCCGCCATGGGCCTGTTCACGGTGGCGTCCGACATGTCGGTCTATCGCGACTCCGTTGCCGACGGTCCGGCGGGGACCTTGGTGGAAAATGACCCGGCGGCCTGGTATGCGGCGCTCTCATGGCGACTACGCAACCGAGACTGGCTGCCTTCCATCGCGACGCACACCCGAAAGGCATTCCTCGAGCGGGCTTCACTGGCCAGCCATGCAAAACTTCGCCGCAATGCCTGGCGACAGGCGCTGGTCACCAAGCGGTCTCACACCTTTGCCTGAATCTGCCTATTTTGCCCATACCATCAGACCCGACTTGCGGTGCCTGCGCGCCAACGCCAATTATACTGTATGTATTGGCTAGCGCATCTGTCCGAACGCGGCGTCATCACGGTCTCCGGCGAGGACAGGGTTGATTTCCTGCAAGGTCTGGTTTCGAACGATGTTGCCGCCGCGGTTCCGGGACGGGCCGTCTGGGCGGCGCTGCTAACACCCCAGGGGAAATGGCTTGCCGACTTCTTCGTGTTTGCCGACGGGGAAACCCTGAAGCTGGACTGCGAGCGCGCGCAGATCCCCATGTTGATCCAGCGCCTGTCGCGCTACCGGCTGCGCATGCGGGCTGCTCTGAGTTCCGACGATGAGGCGCAGGTCTACGTCGCCTGGGGCGGCACGC
Source organism: uncultured Alphaproteobacteria bacterium (assembly GCA_963758415.1). Taxonomy (GTDB): domain Bacteria; phylum Pseudomonadota; class Alphaproteobacteria; order Acetobacterales; family Acetobacteraceae; genus Rhodopila. The sequence goes on from CAVWVL010000010.1 coordinate 8,856, forward strand.
CGGACGTTGCTGGCGTTGTCGCGCCCGATCCGCGGCTGTCGGCTTTCGCGTGGCGCATTCTCGCGGCGGCGCCCGAAACGCTGAACCAGACTTCGCGGCTCAATGCCACGGCGGAAGACTGGGACCGCCATCGCCTTGCCGCTGGATTGCCGGACGGATCGCGCGACATGGAAGCCGATCGCAGCGTCCTGCTGGAGGCCGGTTTTGACGAGCTGGCCGGGGTGTCCTGGTCGAAGGGCTGCTACATGGGCCAGGAGCTCACCGCCCGCACCAAATACCGCGGCCTGCTGAAGCGGCGCCTGGTGCCGGTGACCGTGGACGGGCTGCTTCCCGCGCCGGGCACCGCGGTCCTTCGCGATGCAATCGATGTCGGCACGATGCGATCAGGGCGCGATCAAGCGGGGCTCGCGATCCTGCGTCTCGACAGTCTGCATCAACCGCTGCGGTGCGGCGAAGCAATACTCACGCCGCGTGTCCCGGAATGGATGCGCCTCGCCACGCCGGCATAGCACCACTCCCGTCCGGTCACTCCATCGCCGCGTGCGCATCCGCCGGCGCCGCGATGGACGACCGAGGCCGCCGCATCATCAGCAGCAGCAGCAATGACGGCAGCGTGGTGAAGATCATCATCTTGTAGTCGTCGAGATAGGCGATGATCTGCGCCTGCTGGTTGACGATTTGATCCAACATCGCGGCTCCGTGCGTCGAAGCGGGGTTCCAGACATGACTGACCACCCCGCCATCCTGCAGCGCGCGATTGAACGGCGTTACCGAGGCACCGATCTCCGCATGCAGCACCTGGGAATTGTGCGCCAGCACGGCGGAGGTAACCGAAACCCCGATCGCCGCACCGATGTTGCGGAACAGACTGAACAGCGACGTGCCGTCGGTGCGATACTGCCCCGGCAACGTAGCGAAGGCCACCATCTGCAGCGGCAGGAACACCAGTCCGAGACCGGCGCCCTGGATCACCAGCGTCACCACGATCCTCAGTTGCGAGACATCCGGCGTCCAGCCGGTCATCTCCCACATCGACCAGGTCAGGGCGATGATGCCGCTCGCCATCACCAGGCGGGGGTCGAATTTGGTCGCCAGCCGCCCGCTGGTCAGCATCGTCACCATGGTGCCGACACCGCGCGGTGCCATCACCAGTCCCGCCGCCTCCACCGGATAGTTGGCCTGGTTCTGCAGCCATGGCGCCATCAGCGAGGAGCTGGAGACCAGGATCGTGCCAACCGCGAGCATCATCACGACACCCGCGAAGAAATTTCGGTCAGCAAACAATGCCAGCGGGATAAATGGTTTCTTTGCAGTAAACATATGCACGATGAACAAGTATACCCCGAGGCCGCCGAGCACCGCTTCGATGATGATCTCGGTGGAGCTGAACCAGTCCTGGTTCTGGCCGCGGTCCAGCATCATCTGCACCCCGCCAATGCCGATCGACAGCACCGCGAAGCCGATCCAGTCAAAGCGCATGTTAAAGTTGGGGAACGACCGCGGCATGAAGAACACCAGCCCCAGCGTCGCCAGCACCCCGAACGGCAGGTTGATGTAAAACACGAAGCGCCAGTTGTACATTTCTGTCAAATAACCACCGAGGGTCGGCCCCAGGATCGGCCCGACCATCACGCCGACACCCCAGATCGCCATCGCCTGGCCCCGCTTCTCCACCGGGTAGATGTCCATCATGGTGGATTGCGACAGCGGCACCAGTGCCGCCCCGAACACGCCTTGCAACAGGCGGAATGCGACCATTTGCGGCAGCGATTGCGCGGCGCCGCACATCATCGACGTCACGGTGAACCCGACCAGGCACGTGATGAACAGATATTTGCGGCCGAACCGCGCGGCCAGCCATCCGACCGGCGCGGTCATGATCGCCGCGGCGGTGATGTACGACGTCAGTACCCAGGTGATCTCGTCATAGGTAGCCGACAGGCTGCCCTGCATATAGGGCAGCGCCACATTGGCGATCGTCTGATCCAGCGCCTGCATCAGCGTCGCACCCACGGTGCACAGCGTGATGATGGCGCGGTGCGGCACCTGATCGGCCGCCATCGACCCGGTCACACTCCCAGACACCGATGGCTCGACCGCCTGCGTTGACCTCATCAGCTAGAACAGGTCGCGCCAGCTTCGCACATGTCCGGTGTCGATATCGGCGACCACGCTCATGCCCGCGCGCAGCGCCGGATCGCCGTCATGGCGGTCAACCCGGATGCGAACCGGTATGCGTTGCACCACCTTGACCCAGTTGCCGGACGTGTTCTGCGCCGGCAGCACCGAGAACTCCGAGCCGCTGTTGGGAGAGATCGCCTCCACCTCGCCTTTCCACGACCGCCCGGGATAGGTGTCCACCGACACGTCAACCGGATCGCCCGGCTTGACGTGCGTCAGCTCGGTTTCCTTCGGATTGGCCTCGATCCAGATCCGCTCATCCGAGACCAGACCGAACGCCGCCGTGGCCGCCGCCAGATACATGCCGGGCTGCAACAACTCCACCTGCGTCACCACGCCGGCGAACGGCGCATGAATGACCGTATGGCTGAGCTGCCGCTGCGCCTCGTCGAATTGCGCGGCGGCTTTCAGGTAGTCCGACAGTCTGCGGACATCCACCTCCGCATCGCCACCCAGACGTGCCAACTGCATCGCGGCCGCGACCTTGAGCGCCTCGACGGATTGCTTGTCGGCCATCAGTTGGAAGCGTGCGTTGTCGAATTCCGCCCGGGTCACACCGCCGCCCTTGATCAGACCCGAGAAGCGATCGAAGTTCGCCTGAGCGGACTCAAGCTGCGCCTGCTTCACATCGACCTCGCGCAGCATGCGCTTGTAGTCGAGCTTCATGGCCTCCAGCGTCGACGCCATGCCGTTCATATTGGCCCGTGCGCCGGCTACCGCGATTTCGAACGGCCGCGGATCGAGCGTCAGCAGCACGTCGCCTTGCTTGACCCGCTGGCCCTCATGCACTGCCACGTTGGCGACAATGCCCGAGATATCGGTGGCGATCACTTCCTTCGCTGCCCGAACATAGGCGTCGTCAATCGACACCACGCGGCCTCCGGTCAGCCAATAGGCGCCGGCACCGACGATCACCAGCAGAATACCACCCAACATCAGAATCGGGCGCAACGCCGCTCGGCTCAACCGCCGCCGCACCGGGGCCGCCTTCACCCGATCTGTCACGCGCGGCGCGGCGGTCACGGAAATCGTCGTTTGCGACATCACACGACCTCCCGTGTCGCCAGTTCCACAGGGTCCGCCCCGCGTCGCGCGGCATGCGCCTCCTGGATCAGCGTCGCTTTCATCCTCAATAGTGCCTCGGTCATGGTTTCGAGTGACTCTTCCGCGATGCCGCCGGTCAGAATGCGCGTCATATCGGCCCGCTGCTCGTCGATCTCATGCAGGACGGGGTGCGCGGGCGGCAGCAGGTGCAGCCGCCAGATGCGTCGGTCGCGCGGATCGGGGCGACGCTCGACCATGCCTCGCGCTTCGAGGCGATCGACCAGGCGAGCGACGGTGATCGGCTCCACCTCGAGGATTTCAGCAAGCTCTTTCTGCGAAATGCCCGGCTGACGCTCCAGCCAGATCAGGATGCCCCACTGCGCCCGCGTCATGCCGTGCTGCCGGGCACGCTTGTCCGCATCGACGCGCAGCAGTCTAGCAACGTCGTGGAGAAGAAACAGCAGGTCCCGGCGACCCTCGTCAAATGGCCCGTCCGGCAGGTGGCCCGTCTGTTCTTCGCTTATCATAAGCCACGTTATAATCGCGGACGCTGGCAAAATAGCCATGCAAACATCGCAATGCGGCTCCGCGCCTTCCGGCTCGCCCGCCCGTATCCGCGACGCTCACGCTGCTCGTTCCGCGGCTTTACAGGCCGCACGTCCGACTGGCACGCTGCTCGCATTCGACCACCGGGAAAGGCCAGGAATGGACTTCATCATCCGCAACGCGCGCCTGCCGAGCGCTCCCGACGATCCGCCTACCGACATCGGGATCGAAGCCGGAAGGATCGTGCTGATCGCACCCGGCGTGCCCGCGGACATCCCCTGCTACGACGCCGGCGGCAACCTGGCCTGTGGCGGACTGATCGAAACTCATATCCACCTCGACAAAAGCCGCATCATCGACCGCTGCGAACCGGAACGCGGCCGCAATGCCGACGCCGTGCCCCGCGTCGCAGCGGTCAAACACACATTCACCGTCGAGGACGTTTACCGGCGCGCCAGCCAAACTCTGGAAGCCTGCATCAAATTCGGCACCACCCGTATGCGCACGCACGTGGAACTCGATCCCGGTGTCGAACTGCGCAGCTTCGAAGCACTGGAAACGCTGCGCCGCGACTACGCCTGGGCCATCGACCTCGAGTTGTGCGTATTCCCGCAGGAGGGCCTCACCAACAACCCCCGTGCCGACGCATTGCTGGTGGAGGCACTCAAGCGTGGCGTCACGGTGATCGGCGCCGCGCCAAACTACGACCCTGACAAAAACGGCCAGATCAGGCGCGTCTTCGAGCTTGCGCGCGAGTATGACGTCGACATCGACATGCATCTGGACTCCGGCAACGGCCCCGAGGACATGGACATCCACCTGGTCTGCGAACTCACCCGCGAGTATGGCTGGGGCGGGCGCGTCGCGGTGGGCCACGGCTGCAAGTATTCGACGCTGCCACCGGCCGACCTGAAAGCCCTGGCGGCCACATTGGCCGATGCCGGCGTGGCGGTCACCGTGCTGCCGGCGACCGATCTGTTCATGATGGGACGCGATCAGGACCACGACATCCGCCGCGGCGTCGCCGACGCCAACACACTAGTGGAGCTCGGGGTCAACTGTTCGATCTCCAGCAACAACATTCTCAACCCGTTCACGCCGCTGGGTGACGGCAATCTGGTCCGCATGGCCAACCTGCAGGCCAATGTCTGTCAGGTGAGCCATCGCCACCGGCTGCGCGAATGTTTCGCCATGCTGACAGACCGGTCGGCGAAGCTGATGAATCTAAATGATTATGGCATCGCCGTCGGCAATCCCGCGGACATCGTCGTGTTCGATGCCACTACGCCGGAGCAGGCCGTCGCGGAGGTGCGGACACCGCTGGCTGCGTTCAAGCGCGGGGTGCGCACCGTGACCCGGCCGCGCGCCGAACTGCATCCGCCACCCGCCGCGCCTTGAACCGTTTCGACGATCAATCGCGGCGACGCGCCGAGGGAGGGAACAAATGAAACTAACCGACATCGCGCAGGTGATCCGCAGCAAGAACGCTGGCCCACGGCGACTGACACTCGATATCATCCTTGCGTCCGACGCCGACTATCAGCGCGTCGCCCAGTCGCCAGCTCTCGCGGCGGAAAATATCGGCCGTTTGTACCGCGTTCCGCCGGAGCAGGTGACGATCATTCCATATCCGGTCGGGCGGGCCATCAAGATCGTGATGGCGCGGGCGATCATGGCCGGTGATCCAGGCGACCTCGACGTCTATGGCGCGCAACAGCACGCACCGTTGCTGGGGGTCGAGATATGAGCGCGTCGGGCCGCGTCATAGCCGAATTTCACGCCAACCCCCGCCCGATCAAACTCCTCGGCGCCTCCGGACAGCTCGGCTACGGCATCCCGGCGAAATCCTTCAGTGTCGCCCTGGAGCGGCGCCCAGACCTGATCGGTTGCGATATGGGATCGATCGACATCGGACCGACCTATCTGGGCAAAGGCGAGATGGCCACCTCTCCCGAAGCGACCCGGCGCGACCTGCGCCGCGTGCTGCACGCCGCGCGTGATCTCGACGTACCGCTGGTGATCGGATCGGCGGGTTCGGCTGGCGCGGCACCCCATCTCGACGCGACGCTGGGGCTGCTGCGAGAAATCGGGCGCTCTGAGGGGCGGCACTTCCGGATGGCGGTGATGCGGGCCGATATCGACCGGGCTTACCTGGTGGATGCCATCCGTTCCGGTAAAGTCACAAGCTTCGATGGCATGCCGGAATTGACGCCGGAGGATGTGACGGCGGCCGCTCATATCGTCGGTCAGATGGGCATGGGACCGTTCCGCCGAGCGCTCGCCGCGGATGTGGACGTGATCGTGGCGGGCCGGGCGTGCGACACCGCGATCTTCGCGTCGCTGCCGGCGATGCTGGGGTTCCCTGTCGGGCTGTCGATGCACATGGCAAAGATCATCGAGTGCGGCTCGCTGTGTTGCGTACCGGGTGGCCGGGACCCGATCCTGGCCACCTTGGACAATGACGGTTTCGTGCTCGAAAGCATGAATCCTGAGCGCAGGGCGACACCGACCTCGGTCGCGGCGCACAGCCTTTACGAGCAAAGTGACCCGTTCACGGTGCGGGAACCGGATGGCGCGCTGGACCTGACGAGAGCGCACTATCAGGCGGTGGACGAACGTCGCACCCGGGTCAGCGGCGCGACGTGGCGGGACACCACCAGCCCGAGCATCAAGCTGGAGGGCGCCTGCAAGATTGGCGAGCGAGCCGTGCTGCTGTGTGGTTCCGCCGACCCCCGTTTCATTGCCCAGTGCAAGGAATTGCTGCCGAAGGTCGCCGACGTGGTGCGCGACCTGGTTTGCGAGGACCAGCCAGCCGATTACACGTTGCGATTTCGTGTCTATGGCATCGACGGCGTGCGCATGGTGGTGCCGGAACACGAGCCGCCTCCGGGCGAGATTTTCATCATGGGCGAGTGCATCGCGCCCACCCGCGAGCGCGCTGCTGAAGTTGTCCGGTCGTGCAAACAGTTTCTGCTGCACCACGGCTATCCCGGGCGGCTGTCCACGGCTGGGAATCTCGCTTTCCCGTTCACCCCGCCCGAGGCTTCTCTCGGGCCGGCGTATCGTTTCAATGTCTATCACCTGCTGCGGGTCGAGGACGCGGACGCGCTGTTCCCGGTGGAGATCGAGGACGTATGATACTCAGTACCTCTGCACAGTGATTTTGACCGGTTGCCTGACTTCCTGTTCCTCCTGGTGCACTGTGCGGGTAAGTCCGCTTTCGACCCAGTGCGGACATTCGCACCGGACTTCTGCACCGTATAAGGCGACGACGATATATGAACATTTGGCTCGATTTGGTATCGGCGCGGCACGCGGGTTGCAGCCGCATCGCGCTGTCGCGAGTGCCATCGCAGATAGCTATCTTGCATGGGTGGCCAGTCGCCTGGAGCCTCAAAGTGATGGCGTACCGCCTTTATCGCCGGCGCTCTTTCTGGCTACGATCCAAGGCATGTACTCCCTCACCGCTATTGGCCAGCCAGCGGTCTCAAAGACTGCCATGATCGAGTTTTCGGCATGTATTTGGAACGCAAAGCGCGGGTGCGCCGGACCACGCCGCCACCTGAAAGCGTCGTTGCAGGCTGGTACAAGAACGCCAGCCTACTCGATAGCTACAGCATCAATTTGAGTTCATCGAAACAGTACAGCATGCGCGTGCTGGCGACCCGGACAGTCGGCGATCCGCCCGCGTGGATCAAGGCGCTGGTAGCGGTGCGCGACGCCGTGGTGACGCCGTTTGGCGTCAAAACCTCCGGCGAGGTCCGAGCGTCCAGGGCCGGCAACGAACGCCTGGACTTTTTCCCCGTGCAATGGGAAAGCAACGACGAGATTGTGCTGGGTGAGGATGATCGGCACCTGGACTTCCGATTATCGCTGCTCCGTCGCAATTCTCCAACCGGCACGCAGCTCATCGCGACAACCGTCGTGCGCTCCCACAATGCCTTCGGCCTCACCTATCTCAACGTGATCAGGCCCTTTCATCACCTCTTGATCAGGACCAACCTGGCACGCTTTGCACGAGCACAAGGTTAGGTGGCACGACACAATCGGGACCCGACCCCGGCAATGCCCCCGGGTATCGATGTCCGCTTTCCACCCAAAGCTGCCGCTCCACGGTCCTACCCGGCCCGCCAAGCATCGCCGCATCATTTCATTTGCACAAATCGGAAGGGGAAAAAATCGTCGGCCGGCTGCACCAGTTCGACGTCCTTCTTCGCCGCCCAGACGATCACCTGCTGATGCAGAGGCAGTGCCACAACGTTGCCCTGAATAAGCTGGATCGTCTCGCTGATCATGTCGTTGCGCTTTGTCTGATCGGTTTCAATCGCGATCTTGTCCATGATCTCGTCCAGCGCGGGGTTCGAGTAGCCGCTCACGTTCACCTCCCCCCGCTTGCCGTCACGGGTGCCCAGCAGTGAATACAGCACGTTGTGCGCATCATAGGTCCCTGGTGTCCAGCCGAGGAAGTAAAAGTCGGTATCGTAGTTCGGTGCCAGCACCTTGGTGAAGAATTTCGTTTTCGTCTGCACGTTGAGATCGACCTTGATGCCGATACGCGCCAGCATCGGCACCAGCGCGGTGCATATCTGTTCATCCATGACGTAACGATCGTTCGGACAATCCAGTGTCACCCTGAAGCCATTGGGATATCCCGCAACGGCCAGCAGTTGCTTCGCTTTCTCCGGGTCGGTCTTCGGCCTCACATCCAACGCCGGATTGTAACCATTCACCCCAGGTCCCCACATCTCGTAGCTGGGGCGGCCAAGGCCGAGCATGACGCGGCTGGCGATCATCGGCTCGTCGATGCCCAGCATGAAGGCGCGGCGTACGTTGATGTCACGGAACGGATTCTTGCCCTTCACGTCGGAACTGCGCAGCTCGTCACGGCCTTGATTGAAGCCCAGATAGATCGTTCGCAACTCCGGCGTTTCCAGTACCTTCAGGCCCTCGGTGCGCTTGATCCGCGCGACATCCTGCGGCGGCACCGTATAGATCATGTCCATCTCACCCGACAACAACGCAGCCACCCGCGTCGGGTCCGACGCGATGACGTTGAACTCCACCCGGTCCAAATTGTGCAACGGCTTGTCCCACCAGCCCGGGTTCTTCTCCACCACCGTGCGGCGGTCCGGCTCCCGCGACACAAGTTTGAACGGACCGGTCCCCATCGCGTTGTGCAACGCATAGTTGTCTTCCTTGCCAATGGTGACCGGCTCGACCGAGTTATGCAGTTCGCACCAGGCTTTGGACATGATCAGCAGAATGGTTTGTTCCTGCAACAAGATTGGATCTGGCCGGTATGTCTCGAACTCCACCGTCAGGTCGTCAATCTTCCGAGCTTCCTTGACCGGCGACATTGGTGCCCGTACCGACGAGGTCTTCGACTGGATCCGCTTCAGCGTGAACACTACGTCATCGGCACTGAATGGCGACCCGTCCTGCCATTTCACATCCGGCCGCAAATGAAATCGCCAGACCGTCGGGCTCGGCTGTTCCCATGACACCGCCAGCCCCGACTCCAGACCCAGGTCACGGTTACGCCGCACCAACGGCTCATAGATATTTGATAGAAATGAAAGCTGAACGGTTTCCTGCCGCGTCATCGGGTCCATCGCATTGACGTCACCATCGTTGGCCCAGCGGAACGTGACCGCGTTCGCCACTGGTGCGGTGACTGAAATCACCAGGATGGTTGCGAGCAGCGGAAAAAATGGCAGCCTCATGAAGATTGACTCCTGATATGCCCTGGCACAATCGAGCGTTGAAAATCTACCCCGAGCATTCCCCCATGACCAGGAAGGTCAGCCATGCGGATCAACCCAGTGACCGATGTTCTCGGCCTGATCGACATTCAGCCGACATTCATGCCGGGCGGGGAACTGCCGGTGCCAGGCGGCGACGAGATCGTTCCAATAGTCAACCGCCTGCTCGGCCGTTTCGAACACGCCTTCGCCACGCAGGATTGGCACCCCGTCAACCATGCTTCCTTCGCCGCCAGCCATCCTGGGCACCAGCCATATGATACGATCGAGATGCCTTATGGCCCCCAGATCCTGTGGCCGGACCATGGCGTCGCCGGCACCGCGAATGCCGCAATTCACCAGGCGATCGACCAGCGGCGGATCGAGGTCATCGTCCGCAAAGGCTTTCGACCGGCACTCGACAGCTATTCGGCATTCTTCGAGAACGATCGCCGGACCGCGACCGGCCTCGAGGCATGGCTACGCCAGCGCGGCTTCACCCGCCTGTTCCTCTGCGGACTGGCGACCGATTTCTGTGTCGCGTGGTCGGCGGAAGATGCTGTCCGACTGGGCTTCCAGGTCGTCATCGTCCAGGACGCCTGTCGCGGCATTGGCCTGCCCGCCCCGGATGGGGGCACCACGATCGTTGCGGCACTCGAGAGACTCGCCGCGCTCGGCGTTCGCTCTGCGGCGAGCGGAGCGCTGGAAGATGGCGACGGCACGCAACCGGGATAGCGGCGACCTTTCCAGCCCAGCAAAGTGTGCGATTCCCGGCGACAGGGGCTTGTTTGGCAACGCTTTAGGCGATAGTACGGCTCGCATAACCGGCCCTCGCGATCGGTAAGGCGATCGGCGCCTCAACGTCGACGCTTGCGTGCGCCGTCGTGAAATTTCGCCTGTGTCCAAGTAAAAAGTAAACTGGAGGAACAAATGGCTAGCGCAACTCAAACCTTCGACGCCGTCGTCATCGGCGCAGGCTTCTCCGGCCTTCACATGCTGAAGTCACTGCGGGACAAGCTCGGCCTCAAGGTGCGCGTCTACGAAGCTGGCGACACAGTCGGCGGCACTTGGTACTGGAACCGCTATCCCGGCGCGCGTTGCGATTCCGACGCCTACATCTATTGCTTCACCTGGGACAAGCAACTGTTGCAGGAGTGGAACTGGTCCGAACGCTATCCCGAGCAGCCCGAGATCCTGCGCTATCTCGAAACCGTGGCCAAGCGCCACGACCTGAAGCGCGACATGCAGTTCAACACCCGGGTGACCGGAGCCGAGTTCGACGCCGCAACCAATCTGTGGGTCGTGCACACCAACAAGGGCGAAACAGTCACCGCGCGCTACCTGATCACCGCCGTGGGAACCCTGTCCGCCACCAACATACCGCAGTTCAAAGGACTGGAGACCTTCAAGGGCAAGTGGTACCACACCAGCCGGTTCCCTCATGAGGGCGTCGATTTCACTGGCAAGCGCGTTGCCATGGTGGGGACGGGTGCCACCGCCGTACAGGCCATTCCGGAAATCGCCCAGCAAGCCAAGCATCTCACGGTGTTCCAGCGCACGCCCAATTTCTGCGTGCCGGCGCGCAACGGCAAGGTGGACCCCGAAGTGGTCAAGGCACGCAAAGCCGATTATGACGGCGTGACCAAGCGCATTCGTGAATCGTTCTTCGGCCAGGAACACTACTTCATTCCGAAATCGGCACTGGAAGCCACCCCCGAGGAGCGCGAGCGCGAATTCGACAAGATGTGGGACGCCGGCGGCTTCGCCTTCTGGCTGGCCAACTACCAGGACATGTTCTTCAGTCAGGAGGCCAATGACCTGTGCGCCGACTACCTCAAGCGCAAGATCCGCTCTACCGTGAAGGATCCGGTGGTGGCGGAAAAGCTCATACCGAAAGATTACGCTTACGGCACAAAGCGCCAGCCGCTCGACACCAACTACTTCGAGACCTTCAACAAGAGTAATGTGCTGCTGGTCGACGCCAAGACCGACGGCGCGATCGAGGAAATCACCGAAAAGGGCATCCGTGCCGGCGGCAAGGAATACGAGTTCGACATCATCGTCTTCGCCACCGGCTTCGATGCGATGACCGGACCGCTAAAGGCGCTGAACCTCAAGGGCCGCGACGGGCGCACGCTGGATCAGCAATGGGCGGACGGACCGCACACCTACCTTGGCATCTCGGTCGCGGGCTTCCCGAACCTGTTCACCATCACCGGTCCGCAGAGCCCGTCGGTGCTGACCAACATGCCCGTGGCGATCGAACAGCATGTGGAATGGGTTACCGAATGCATCGACGCCATGCGCAAGTCCGGCAAGACCGTGATCGAGGCAACACCGCAAGCGCAGACGCAGTGGGGCGAGCATGTCAACGAGGTCGTCAGCGCGACCCTGATGACGCGCACCAACTCCTGGTACATGAGCGCCAATATCGCCGGCAAGCCCCGCGCCTTCCTGCCGTATCTCGGGCCGGAAGGTATCGGCGGCTACCGCAAGAAATGCGATGAGATCGCCGCCAAAGGTTACGAGGGATTCCAACTGGCTTAGACTGACGGACAGAAAACGCGAAAGTCGGGCGGCGGACCGAAACGAAACGGCCGCGTCCGCCCGGCGAAACGCGGCATTGGGGGGACAATGATCAATAACGCCTATTACTCGCAGGACGTGCATGGTCCTTACGAGTTGCACAACATCGGCAATCTCGATCTGGAAGAAGGCGGCACTGTCCGCGACTGCAAACTTGCCTACGCCACCTTCGGCACGCTCAATGCCGCAAAAGACAATGCCATCGTGATTCCGACCTGGTATTCAGGCACCAGCAAGATCATGGAACAGGTGTACATAGGCAAAGGCCGGGCGCTCGATCCCGACAAGTATTTCATTGTCGTCATCAATCAGATCGGCAGCGGCCTTTCCACTTCGCCGCACAATACGCCGGCGCCTGCCGGGATGGGCAATTTCCCGCGCGTGCGGATCGGTGACGATGTGCGTGCGCAACATAAACTGGTGACGGAAAAGTTCGGCATCAGCAGCCTGGCTCTGGTCGTCGGCGGCTCGATGGGGGCGCAGCAGACCTACGAGTGGGCCGTTCGCTACCCGGACATGGTCAAGCGTGCCGCACCCATCGCCGGCACCGCGAAAAATACCATCCATGACTTCCTGTTCACCGAAACGCTGGTCGAGGCGATCACCTCGGACCCAGGTTTCAACAAAGGCTTCTACACATCGGCGGCGGACGTGCGCGAGGGATTGTTGCGCCACGCCAAGATGTGGGCGGTGATGGGGTGGAGCACTGCATTCTTCCAGGAAAACCGGCACAAGACCTTGGGCTTTTCCTCGATGGACGACTTCATCATCAACTTCATGTATGGTTACTTCAGCGTGATGGATCCGAACGATCTGTTGTGCCAGGCATGGAAATGGCAGCGCGGCGACGTCAGCCGCCACACCGGCGGTGACCTGCGAGCCGCGCTGAGCCGCATCAAAGCCAAGACCTTCGTCATGCCGATTTCCTCGGACATGTTCTTCCCGCCGGCCGATTGCCAGGCCGAATGGCGGCTCATCCCCGATGCCGAATTCCGTCCGATTGAAAGCATTGACGGGCATCTCGCGCTGTTCGGCGCCGATTTCAGCGCGATTGCCCAGCTCGACAAGAACCTCAGCGAGCTTCTCGCGATGCGCGCTTAGCCCGACGGGATGGCGCGGCGGCATGAACGTCTGTATTGGACGGCAATGAAACAATGCTGGCTCCTTGCCGCGGCTTTCCTGCTGATGTGCCGTCCCGTCGGCGCTCAGTACACGCCGGGAGCAGCCGCGCAGCCAGCCCCCTCGCCGATTGGCGTGTGGCTGACGCAGGACCACGGCGGCGTGATCGCGATCTCCGCATGCGGCGACCGGCTATGCGCCCGCATCGTTGGCGTCGTGCTGGATCATCCGACCGATCCGATACCAGTTGATTATCGCGGCCTGTCGCAATGCGGCCTCGCCCTCATCAGCGATGCCAGGCTCGCCAGGCCAGGGCTGTGGAAAGGCCACATTCTCGACCCGCGCAACGGCGACGTATTCAGCGTCGAACTGAATCTGGATGCATACGGCCGCCTCGCACTGCGCGGCTACCTCGGAGTTCCGCTGCTCGGCCGCACGGAACTTTGGACGCGCTTCACCGGCGTGGTCCCCTCCGACTGCCGCATGACTGCCGGCAGGCGTAACACGACGGACATCCAGTCGCGGCCGCGCCAGCCGGGTTAGCGCCCCGCAACGGCCCCGCCCCCACTACGACAACGGCGTGCGGCCCTTCAGGAAGGTCACCACCCGGGTCTCCTGCTGGCCCAGATATTCCGGCCCTCGCCAGTCGGTCAGCACCTCCACCCCCGGCAGCAGTGCCGCCAGTTCCGCGCTGGTCGCCGCCGGGTGCGGAATATCGTTGCCCGGAAGCAAGAAAGTCGGCACCGGGCAGTTGCTGACGAACGCCCGATCGACGCAGAAAACGAATTCGTGGTCCCACATGTTGCGGCCAAACCCGGCGAGCGCCTCCTCGCTGAGTTCCGGACGAGCGGCGCGCTGCTCCCGGCTCCATTCCGCATGGCTCTCGGGGAAATACGCCCGGTGCTCCGGGTGCACACCGATCGGGTTCTGCAACACCGCCGCGGTGACCCGTTTCGGCGCCACCTCCACCGCCTTCAGACAGAAGCTGCCGCCGATGCACCCGCCCAGCACATGGAACTTGTCGAACCCCAGATGATCCATCAGCGCCAGATGATCCGCCGCGTAGGTGTGCCAGCCGTGGTCCGCCCTGATCTCGGTGCGTGACCGTCCCGCGTTGCGTTGGTCCATCGCAATCGCGGTGAACCCCGCCGCCGGCAGTGCCCGCGTCCAGTCCACCCACGACCGAGGTGGCCCCCCGGCAGGAGACGGCCACATCTCGATGCGCGACCGCAGCCCTCCGGGCGCGAACAGCAGCACGGGAAATCCCTCGCCATAGGTCTCATACTGGATCACGCCGTCCGGCCGGTTCAACACAGGCATCGTTTCCTCCTGCTCCTGCTGGTGTCGACTATCTCCTGTTCGGCCCCCGCCCGCTGTCAAGCCAGCAGCCGACGCGCCTCCGCTGCGTCAGCGGCGATCTGCGCCTTCAGTGCGTCGAGCCCGGAGAACTTTACCTCGGCGCGAATATAGTGATGCAGCGCCACGGTAATGTCCGAGCCATAGATATCACCGTCGAAATCGAACAGATTGACCTCCAGCCGGCTCTCCGGCCCGGCGTTCACCGTTGGCCGCCTGCCGATATTCGCCACGCCATCGTGCTGCGTCCCGTCGGCCAGCCGGACAGTGACCGCGTACACCCCCCTCGCCGGCTCCAGGTGACGGCCGAGCGGGACGTTGGCGGTGGGGAATCCGATGGTGCGGCCGCGTTTGTCGCCGTGGCTGACCAGACCGCGTATCGCCCAGGGACGTCCGAGTTCGGCCGTCGCGCGCTCGGGATAGCCATCCTGCAGGGCGCGCCTGATGCGGGTGGATGACAGCGGACCCTGCGCGTCGGTGACCGGAGGCACTAGCGTCAGTCCCATACCCAGCGGTTCCGCCCGCTTGGCCAGGAAGCCCGTGTTGCCCCCCCGCCGGTGGCCGAACGCGAAATCCTGGCCGGAGACCAGATGACGCGCGCCAAGTCCCTCGTGCAGCACCCGCAGCACAAAATCATCCGCCGTCATCAGACTGAATTCATGATTGAACGGCAGCTCATAAATCACGCTCACACCCAAAGCCGCCAGCGCATCCGCCCGCTCGGCCGACAATGTCAGCCGAAATGGTGGATCGTCCGAACGAAACACCTCCCTCGGGTGCGGTTCGAACGTCAGCACCGCCAGCGGAGCGTCGGGTCTGGCGGCATGCGCGGCCCGGATCACGCTGGCATGGCCCCGATGCACGCCGTCGAAGTTTCCCAGCGCGACCGTCGCGCCCCGGGCGTCCGGCGGAAGGTCCCGCCACTGGTCGAAAATCCGCATCACGCCCTCGCGCGCGCCAGGACGTGGGCTGAGCACTCGGTCACCATCGCCTTCGTCTCCATGCCGTTCGCCCACAAAGTGGCCCGCTTCACCGGCAGATTCAAATTGCAGGCCTGCGCCCGGCCAGTGGTCACGCCATGGACCTGGGTCTACCCTCGCCTGATACCCGGCGTTCATGGCCGGGAGGAGCTCGTCACGAGGGGATCGAACGAATGCCGGCGACGGAAGTTGGAGCCTCCGAGGACCTGCTTGCGGAACTGTCCGCCTGGGTGAAGCTGGAAACGCCAACCACCGACGCCAGTGCGGTCAACCGACTGATGGATGTGGCCCACGCCGCGCTGACCCAGGCCGGAGCCGCCGTGACGCGCATCCCCGGGCGGGACGGTTTCGGCGACAGCCTGATCGCCCGCACGCCCAGCGCATCGAGCGAACAAAAGCCCGTCCTCGTCGCTGGCCATTTGGACACGGTGTGGTCGCACGGCACGCTGGACTCCATGCCCTACAGCGTGAACGGAGCAAAAGCGCACGGCCCCGGCATCTACGACATGAAGGCAGGCAGTTTCCTCGCATTCCACGCCGTCCGCTGCATCCTGACGCAGAAAATCGCCACCAACCGGCCGATCGTGCTGCTGCTGACCCCCGACGAGGAAGTCGGCAGCCCGACCAGCCGCTGGTTGATCGAGCAGGAGGCCGCCCAGGCGGCGTCGGTGTTGATCCCCGAGCCCGCCGGCGCCAGCGGGGCATGCGTCACCGCCCGCCGGGGCGTCGGCCGCTTCGTGATGCGGGTCGAAGGCCGCGGCTCCCACTCGGGCGGAGCCTTCGAGGACGGCGCCTCGGCGATCGTCGAACTCTCGCACCAGATCATCGGCCTGCATCGCATGGTGGACATCGAGCGCGGCATCACCCTGAACGCCGCCCCGGTCTGGGGTGGTTCGCGGCCCAACGTGATCGCGCCCGACGCCGGGTGCGAGATCGACCTGCGCGTCAACTCCATCGCCGACGGCGTCCTGATGCAGGAACGCCTGCTCGGCCTGAGCGCCAAGACGCCCGGTTGCCGGGTCGTCGTCGAGGGCAGCATGAACCGCCCGCCCTACGCGGAGAGCGCCGACATCCTGGCTCTTTACGGCAAGGCCCGGCAGATCGCCGAGCAGGTCGGGCTGACGCTGCCCAAGCAGCACCGGGGCGGCGGATCTGATGGCAATTTCGCTGCCGCGATGGGCGTGCCGACGCTCGACGGGCTCGGCTGTCCCGGCGCCGGCGCGCACGCCAGCCACGAGCACATCCTATGGGGCCACCTGGCCCGCCGCGCCGCCCTGATGGCCGGCCTGTTGGAGACGCTGTAGCCGCGGGTTTTCCGCACCGACCGAACAAGGGAGCAAGCAGAAATGAAAATCCATAACATCTATGTCGACGCCGCCGGCGAAACGCACTGGCGCGACATCGAGGTCCAGTGGGTCGAGGAACGCCATGCCAGCAAGTTCTCCGCCCGACTGCCCGCCACGGGCATCATCTTTCGCGAAACGTCCGGCGACTACGACCTGGACTGGCACCCGGCGCCGCGGCGGCAGTACATCATCAATCTGGACGGCGGCGTCAAAATCACCGCCAGCGATGGCGAGGTCCGCGAGATCGGCGCCGGCGAGGTCATCCTCGTGGAGGACGTCACCGGCAAGGGCCATCTGTCGAAGTCGATCGGCGGCAAAATGCGGCGCTCGATCTTCGTGCCGACCGAATAGCCGGCCCCCAAATCGGCCTCACACCAGCCAGGTCGCCTCGTTCTCGCCCCACTCACGGCCGTTGCGCAGCCGCGCATCGAGTTCCTTGAAACGGTCCACCAGGAAGTCGATCACCACCCGGGTTCGCGGCGGCAGGTGTCGGCGGGATGGATACACCACGAACGCCGGCCGGCGGCGGATCGTGTAGTCCGGCAGCAGCCGGTACAATCGACTCGAGCGGATATCGTTGATGGTCATCGGGTCCGGCAGCAGCGCGATGCCGTAGCCCGATAACGCCGCTTGCCGCGTCACCAGGGTGTTGTTGCAGCGCAACGGTCCGCTGACCTCCACGTCGATCGGTCCCGACGGCCCGGTGAAGACCCAGTGAGTGCTCTCCGGCCATTCGTTGACGATGCAGGTGTGCTGCGCCAGCTCGGACGGATGCGAAGGCGCGCCGTGGCGTTCCAGATAGGCCGGCGCGGCGACCGGCGCCGACCCCACCGTCGCGAGGGCGCGCGAAATCACCGAGGAAGTGTCCGATGACTGACCGAAACGCAGCGCAAGGTCCAGGCGCTGCGCCACCAGGTCATCAATACGCTCCTCGACGGCCAACTCAATCGAAAGTCCCGGATAGTCGCGCAACAAAGTGGTGAACTCAGGGATCAGCAGCATCGCTGCCCCGACCGGCAGGCCGATACGCACCAATCCGGTCGGCGCCCCCCGTGCGCGCCCGACATTATCCTCCAGGTCCGTGGCAAGCTCGAGCAGATGTCTCGCGCGCGTCACCAGGTCCTGCCCGTCATCCGTCAGGCTAAGCTTGCGCGTCGTCCGGTGGAACAGACGGACCCCGAAATGCTCCTCCAGTTGGGCGACGTGCCGGGTCACCGCCGACTGGCTAGTGCTCGAACTCCCGCGCCACCGCGGAGAACGAGCCGGTTTCGATCACCCGAATGAAGGTCTGTAGTCCGCTTATCAGGTCCATCGATCCGCCGGCATCATCAAAACCGATTTAAGTCGCTACCCCCGTCGATACAAGACTCCGAGGCCGCGGGTCCCGTGGCTCGCCAGTTCACCGGATCGACGGCCCAACCCAGCCGTTTCGCTTGAGCCCGGCTAAGGTTGTGCGCACACTCACGAAATGCCCCCCGAGTATCTCGACCCGCGCACCGGCGCGACCTTCCCCATAGACGAGCCACGCTGGTGCGGGCCAGACCGGTCGCCGCTGTTGCTGACCCAGATGGCCGGCCTGACCCGCGACCAGATCGACAACACCGTGCGTTCCATCTGGCGCTACCGCTCGGCTTTTCCCTGGCAAATCGAGCAGCCGATCACTCTGGGCGAGGGCTGCACCCCTCTGATCCGCGGCGTCTTCGCCGAGACCGAGGTGCTGCTGAAGTGCGAGTGGTTCAACCCGACCAGCAGCTTCAAGGATCGCGGCGCCAGCGTAATGCTCTCGCTGTTGCGCAGCCAGGGGATCAGCAGCGTCCTCGAGGACAGCTCCGGCAACGGCGGTGCCGCGATATCCGCCTACGCGGCAGCCGGCGGGATGGCGGCCACGATCATGACGCCAGCCACCACCAGTCCCGCCAAAACAGTGCAGATGCGCGCGCACGGAGCGATGTTGGAACTGGTCCCCGGCTCCCGCCAGGACACCGCGGATGCCGCCCTGATCCGCTCCGAGTTCGATCTTCTACGCCAGCCACAACTGGCATCCCTTCTTCCTGCACGGCACCAAGACGCTGGCCTATGAGCTGTGGGAGGACCTCGGCTTCCAGGCGCCAGACAACATCATCACCCCGTGCGGTGCCGGCTCGAACGTGCTGGGATGCGAGATCGGTTTCTCCGAACTTCTGCGCGCCGGGCAGATCGAAACCATGCCCCGAATCTTCGCCGCCCAGCCCGCGAACTGCGCTCCGATTGCCGCCGCCTTCCTGGCCGGCTCCGACAGGCCGGTCCCGATCGAGGCCACCCCGACCATCGCCGAAGGCACCGCGATCGCACAGCCGATCCGGTTGCGCGAGGTGCTGGGGACGCTGCGCGAATCACTGGGTGGCGCGGTGATGCTGACCGAGGCGGAGATCGCCGCCGCCACTCTCGACCTGGCGCGCACTGGCATCTACGTCGAACCGACCGCCGCCCAAAGCGCCGCCGCCTACCGCAAGTTGCTGGAAACCGGCACGGTCACGGCCGAGCAGACGACGGTCCTGGTCCTCACCGGCAGCGGTCTGAAGGCGACCCCGCGGATCGCGGAACTACTGGGAATTGCGCTATGAGCGAACCACCCTCTCCGCTGCCCCGCATCGCGCTCCTGGGCTTTTCCATCGAATGCAACCGCTTTGCCCCGGTTGCGACCGAGGCGGATTTTCGCAACCGCACTCTGATCGGAGGCGCCGAACTGCTCGCCGAAGCACGCGCGCCAGCGCCCCGCATGCTCGGCGAACTGCCCGGCTTCGTTGCCGCCATGGACGCCGCCGGCAACTGGGAGCCTGTTCCCAGCCTGCTGGCCATGGCCGAGCCCAACGGACCGGTGGAACAGACGTTTTTCGACCGACTGATGCAACGCTGGCAGGCTGACCTGTCGGCCGCCGGTCAGCTTGACGGCGTGTATGTCGTCCTCCACGGCGCCGGCCTGACCACCGGCGCTGGCCCTGGAGTGGCGACAGCCTTCTCCCACGACCCCGAGGGCGCCCTCCTCGCCGCCATCCGCCGGATCGTCGGCCCCGGTGTGCCGGTCGTCGCCACCTACGACCTGCACGCCAATGTCTCGGACGCCGACGTTGCGCTGGTGGATGGCTTCATCGGCTATCGTACCAACCCGCATCTCGACATGCGGCAGCGTGGTGCCGAGGCGGCCGCGCTGCTGCGCCGTTTGTTCGGTGGAACCCGAAGCTACCTCGCCCGCATCCGGCTGCCGATCGTCCCACCAACCGTCACCCAGCTAACCGGCCCCGATGCTCCCAACCGGCCCTACGGCGAGCTGATCGACCTGGGCCAGCAGCGCATGGCTCAGGCACCCTACGCCGGTCGCGTTCTCAACGTCTCGGTCATGGGCGGCTTCGCCTACGCCGATACCCCGTTCAACGGCCTGACCGTCGTGGTGACGGCCACCGACCAGGATGCCGCGGACCAACTGGCCCTAGAGATCACGCAGGCCGGCTGGGCCAGGCGAGACCGCTTCCGGCCGAAGCTGACCAGCCTGCAGGACGCTGTTCGCCTGGCGAAAGCCACCGAGGACCCTGCCAGACCGCCACTGATTTTCGCCGATGTCGCCGACAACCCGGGCGGTGGTGGCCGCGGCAACACCATGTCGATCCTGCAGGCGTTTCACACCGCCGGCGTGCGCAACGGCCTGCTCGGTATCATCCACGATCCCGCCCTCGCGGCCGAGGCCCACCTGCTCGGCGTCGGCGCCCGCTTCGAAGCCCAGTTCAACCGCTCCCTGCCGCAGCCAGCCGACAATGACTTCTCCCAACCCTTCGTCGCCAACGCGGCCGTCGTCGCGCTGACCGACCAACCACTGCGCGGACGGCGCGGTATCTACGCCAACAACACGCTGGACATCGGCCAGGCCGCGGCGCTCCAGATCGGCGGCCTGACCGTGATCGTGGTGACGCATCGCTATCAATGCGCCGATCCAATGTTTTTCGAGGCTTTTGGACTGTGCATACCGGACGCCCGCGTCGTCGTGGTGAAGTCTCGAGGCCATTTCCGCGGCGGCTTTGACGAATTCTTCAGCCATGATCAGGTGGTCGAGGTCGACGCGCCCGGCCTGACCAGTCCGGTGTTGTCCCGCTTCGACTGGAAATACATGCCGCGACCTGTGCTGCCGATTGACGACCACGCCGAATGGACGCCTCCGGCATGATCCTCACCGACCTGCCCACCCCCTGCCTCGTGCTGGACCGCGCCATCCTGACCCGCAACATCAGCCTCATGGCAACCAACCTCAACCGGCTCGGCGTGCCGCTGCGCCCACACATGAAGACCGCGAAGTCCATCGATGTCGCGCGCCTCGCACTGGATGGTCAGCCCGGCGGCATCACCGTCTCCACCCTGGCGGAGGCGGAGTATTTCTCCAGTCACGGCATTTCCGACATTCTTTACGCGGTAGGTATCACGCCGCAGAAGCTCAACCAGGTGGCCAGCCTGAACGCGACCGGGGCACAAATCATCGTGATCACGGACGACCCGGCGACAGCCGCCGCCATCGCCGGCCACCCCTCCCCGCCGCGCACCCTGATCGAAATCGACAGCGGCGAGGAGCGTGGCGGGATATCCGCTGATGACCCCCTTCTGCTCGAACTCGCGGTAAGCTTGGGGCCGAGCCTGGCCGGGGTGATGACGCATGCGGGGCATTCCTATGGCGCGCGCGGGATCGGCGAAATCGCTCGTGTCGCCGAGGTGGAACGCGCCGCGGTTACCCTGGCGGCACAGCGCCTGAGGCAGGCGGGCTACCGCGCCGATATCGTGTCGGCTGGCAGTTCACCCACCGCGATGCATGCGGACAGCCTCGACGGACTGACGGAAATTCGTGCCGGCGTCTACATGTTCGGCGATCTGTTTCAGGCCGAGATCGAAACCCACGGGCTCGACAGCATCGCCGTGACGGTGCTGACCAGCGTGATAGGTCGCCGGCAGCACCACGTCCTGGTGGATGCCGGGGGACTGGCGCTGTCGAAGGACCGCAGCACCGAGGCGGCACCGGTGGACTATGGCTTCGGCCTGGCGCTGGATGTCGCCGGGCAGCCAACCTTCGGCAGGGCCATCGTGCGGCGCGCCTACCAGGAGCACGGCGTCATCGAGGTCGATCCAGCCTTTCCGATCGAGCTGCCGGTCGGTGGCAAGCTTCGTATCGCGCCCAATCACACCTGCATGACCTCGGCGGCGCATGACCGCTATTTCGTGGTGGATGGCAGCCATGAGCTGGTCGCCGTTTGGCACCGCGTCAACGGCTGGTAACATCGGCAGCCCAGCCCCGAAGGGTCGAACTTCCGGGCGGCCGGTATAAACTCCTAGCTTCCCGTCGACCTGGGGATGCGGCTAACAATTACAGTCCACGTCCCGCCGCGAAAGGACCTGTGTCTTCCAGCAGTCTGGTCCCGATGACTGGGGTTCATTTCCTGGCTCGTCCACGCCGGTGTCGCCCGCGCTTGCGCTGGTTGGATTTGTCGGCTTGTGCCTTCTGGTCGGTGCTGTCGGCGGGTCGATGACGGCACAGGCTGTTCGCGGCTGGTATCCTGCCTTGATCCAGCCGCCAGGCACGCCCCCGACCGTCGTGTTCGGCCCCGTCTGGTCGGTGCTCTACATCCTGATCGGGACCGCCGGCTGGCTGGTATGGAAGCGCCGAGGCGCCTCCCGGCCGCTGCGCCTTTGGGGATGGCAACTCGCCGCCAACGCGTTGTGGGCGCCGGCGTTCTTCGGCCTCCACAGTCCACGTTTCGCCATGGGCGTGATGCTTGTGCTGCTGGCCCTGATCGCGCTGACCATCCGGGCCTTCCTGCCGATCCGGCGCCTGGCCGGATGGATGATGCTGCCCTATTTCATCTGGTGCCTGTTCGCGGCCTACCTTAACGCAGGTTTCTGGATACTTAATCCAGCTTGATTAACCAATGATTAACCAAATACCCCCACCCTGTTAGGGTAATCCCCTAGGCAGCCGTCACGGGTAGCCGCCAAGGCCGCCTCATCGAACCCTAGCTCGCCTCCCTGCAACGCTCATCCGCTTGTTTCGCGCGGGCCAGGCCGCACGCGATGCCGCGACGGCAGTACCCTGGCACGGCCCCTTTTATCGACTTGCCGGAGTAACCCGATGACAAAACGCTCTGACCATCTGACAGCAACGCCGTTGGATCGTGACCAGGTTGCCCGCATGAACGCCTGGTGGCGCGCGGCGAATTATCTGTCGATCGGCCAGATCTACCTGCTGGACAATCCGCTGCTGCGCCAGAAGCTGACCATGGAGCACGTGAAGCCGCGGCTGCTGGGGCACTGGGGCACCACGCCCGGGCTGAACTTCATCTACGTTCATCTCAACCGTATCATCGTCGACCGCAACGTCGACGTGCTGTTCGTCGCCGGGCCCGGCCATGGCGCTCCAGGCGTCGTCGCGAGTACCTGGCTCGAGGGCACCTACAGCGAAATCTATACCGATATCACACGCGACGAAGCCGGGATGAAACACCTGTTTCGGCAGTTCTCCTTCCCGGGCGGCATCCCCAGCCACGCCGCACCGGAGACGCCAGGCTCGATCCACGAGGGCGGCGAGCTGGGCTACTCCCTGTCGCATTCCTACGGCGCGGTGCTGGACAATCCCGACCTGATCGTGGCCTGCGTGGTCGGCGACGGCGAAGCCGAGACCGGCCCTCTCGCGACCTCCTGGCACGGCAACAAATTCCTCAATCCCGTCGGTGACGGCGCGGTGCTGCCGATCCTGCACCTGAACGGTTACAAGATCGCCAACCCGACGGTGCTCGCCCGTATCCCGGCACCCGAACTGCATGCGCTGATGACCGGATACGGCTACGAGCCAATCGAGGTCGCCGGCTCCGACCCCGACGAGATGCATCAGTTGATGGCGACGGCCATGGATCGCGCCTTCAGCAAGATCCGCGCCATCCAGCAAGCCGCGCGAACCGGCGGACGCACCGAACGTCCCGCCTGGCCGATGATCATTCTGCGCAGCCCGAAGGGATGGACCGGCCCAAAGACGGTGGACGGCAAGAAGGCGGAGGGATTCTGGCGCTCCCACCAGGTGCCGTTCACCATGGAAAAGCCCGAGCACCTGGGTCTGCTGGACGACTGGCTGCGAAGCTACCGGCCCGAGGAGCTGTTCGACCAGGCCGGCCGGCCGATCGAGGCGATCACCAGCCTCAGTCCGCGCGGCGACAAGCGCATGAGCGCCAATCCGCACGCCAATGGCGGCGTTCTGATGCGACCGCTGCGGATGCCGGATTTTCGTTCCTTTGCAGTCACGGTAAAGCATCCCGGCGCGGTCGAGGCCGAGTCGACCCGGCACATGGGCGAATTTCTCCGCGAGGTCATGCGCAATAACGAAAGCAGTCAGAATTTCCGCGTCTTCTCGCCCGACGAGAACAATTCCAACCGGCTGGGCGCGGTTCTCGAGGTCACCAACCGCGCGTGGGATGCCGAGGTCGTGTCGTACGACGATGCCCTGGCGCCCGATGGCCGGGTGATGGAAATACTCAGCGAGCATATGTGCCAAGGCTGGCTGGAGGGCTATCTGCTGACCGGGCGGCACGGCCTGTTTTCCTGCTACGAGGCGTTCATCCACATCGTCGAACTCGATGGTCAATCAGCACGCCAAGTGGTTGAAGAGTTCCCGCGCCATCTCCTGGCGGCGACCCATCGCATCACTGAACTACCTCCTCACCTCGCACGTCTGGAGGCAGGACCATAATGGTTTCAGCCACCAGGACCCCGGCTTCATCGACCACGTCGCGAACAAGAAGGCCGACGTCGCCCGGATCTATCTGCCGCCGGACGCCAACACGCTGCTGTGGGTGACGGATCATTGCCTGCGAAGCTGGGACCGCATCAATGTCATCGTCGCCGGCAAGCAGCCGGAACCGCAATGGCTGGACATCGATGCCGCGATCAAGCACTGCAACGAGGGCATCGGCATCTGGTCATGGGCCAGCAACGACCAGCAAAGCGAACCGGATGTCGTCATGGCTTGCGCGGGCGACGTGCCGACCCTGGAGGTGCTGGCCGCGGTCGACCTGATGCGCACGCTGTTGCCGGAGCTGCGTGTGCGCGTGATCAACGTCGTCGACCTGATGACCTTGCAGCCCAAGGTTGCGCACCCGCACGGGCTGACCGAATGGGATTTCGACGCCTTGTTCACCCCCAACACCCCGGTCATCTTCGCGTTCCACGGCTACCCGACCCTGATCCACAGTCTGGTCTACAAGCGCCACAGCCATGCGAACTTCCATGTCCGCGGCTTCATGGAGGAAGGCACCACCACGACGCCATTCGACATGGTGGTCCGCAACCGGCTGGATCGCTTCCATCTGGTCGGCGACGTGATCGACCGGGTCCCCAGCCTGGGGGCAAAATCGGTCTATGCAAAGCAGGTGATCCGCGACAAGCTGATTGAGCATGAGCAATATATCGTTGCGCATGGTAAGGACATGCCAGAGGTCGCCGACTGGCGCTGGCCTGGTCCAGCGTGAGCTGATCCGCCACGGCGGGTCTCGGCGTCTGGCTAACGGGGTGGGCAGTAATGAGACGACGGACTGTGGTGACAAATCACGCGAACTCGAAGCGGCATCGCTGGCCGGGCAGTTTCGTGTCCATCATCAGCCAGTCGTTCATCGGCGGCGATTGCCTGCGGCTTGCTGCTGGCCGGCCTGCTATCGTCCGGCGCCTGGGCGCAGGCCGGTATCGGGTCCGCGGGTCCGAGTTCAGGAGGCATGGGCGGCGGCAGCCATGCGAGAAATGAGTCGTCCGAGGTCAAGCCTGCCCTACCCGTCCCGGACGCCATTCCCGGCGCGAAGGCCCGGACTCCAGCGGCCCCCGCCAGCAAGCCAATCACCGACATGGCGCCGAGCGACGCGTTGTTCGACGCAATCAACCGCGGCGACATCGCCGCCGCCCGCGACTCGCTGAACCGGGGCGCCGACCTGGACTCTGTCAACGTACTGGGTCTGACGCCGATGGAATTGTCCGTCGATCTCGGACGCAATGACATTTCATTTCTCTTGCTGTCGATGCGGGGTGAGGACAGCGGTCGCGGCTCTCGTTCCGTCGGCCGTGACGGCCCCGCCGGATCGGCGCCGAAGACCGCAGTCTCCACGATCGGGCACCCGACTGAAAAGCCAACCACCCGCGCCAAGCCAGCGACGACAGCTTCCCGCCCTGCGACGCCGAAGCTGTTCGCCAATGACGGCGGCACACCGCTGCCCAGTGCAGGGTTTCTCGGCTTCGATTCGCGCGCGTCGACCAACTAAGCGGGACGGTCGGAGACGCCGTTCAGGCGCGCGCCGCGAACTCGAGGTTAACAATCCATCCCCGGCATTCGGCCTTTGCCGGAGGAAGCTAACGCCCACTTTCGCCGCGGCGCGGAGTAGATCGTGACCCGGCGGTCCCACCCAGGGCTACGCCGCCTTCACCCCCGCGATGTATTCCCCAACCTCCCGTCGGAGTTGTTCAGCACGCTGGGAAAGTTCGCCCGCGGCTCCCAGCACCTGGGTGGCCGCCGATCCGGTGCTGTTGGCACCTTGGCTTACACCGGTGATGTTTGATGTGACTTCCTGTGTGCCAACGGCCGCCTGCTGCACGTTGCGGGCAATTTCCTGCGTCGCGGAACCTTGCTCCTCCACTCCGGCGGCGACTGCCGCAGCCAACTGGCTGAGGTCAGCGATCGTTTGGCCGATTCCTCCGATGGCGTCCACGGCCGTCTTGGTCGCAGCTTGAATATGCGCGATCTGCTGGGAGATGTTCTCGGTCGCCTTGGCGGTCTGGGTGGCGAGATTCTTGACCTCGGAGGCAACCACTGCGAAGCCCTTGCCTGCATCGCCCGCCCGCGCCGCCTCGATCGTCGCGTTCAGCGCCAACAGGTTGGTTTGCCCGGCGATGCTGCTGATCAGGTTCACGACCTCGCCGATTTTCTGGGCGCCATCGGCCAGTGCCTTTACCACCTCATCCGTCCGGTCGACGCCCTCTTGTGCCTTGCCGGCAACTTTCGCGGCTTGCGCAACCTGGCGGGATATCTCGGCGATCGAGGCAGCCAGTTCCTCCGCCGCCGATGCCACGGTCTGCACGTTGCTGCTGGCCTGCTCGGCCGCCGCGGCGACATTGGTCGCCTGCTGCGTGGTCTGACTGGCGGTCTCGGTCATCGACTCGGCCGTGGCCTGCAACTCGGTGGCCGAGGCGGATACCTGACCGACCATTTGCCCAATCTTGGCTTCAAAAGCCTCCGTCAGTTTTTCGAGCCCGGCGGCCCGTTCGACCTTGACCGCCTGTTCAGCCGCCTGTGCCACTGCCATGGCGTCGGCGGCTTTCAGGCTGTCGCGGCATTCGGCGAGCGCACGCGACAGATCACCTATTTCGTCAGTCCGCTTAAACGAGGGTAACGCGAAGCTATAGTCGCGCTGGGTAAGCTGACGGGTGATACGGACCGCGCGTAGCAGAGGCGCGACAATCTGTCGGCTGAGCCAGATCGCCGCCCCCACGGCGAGGAGCGCGGCAATCGCGATCCCGGTGCCGATTGTCCCGACCGCGTGCCAAAAGGCGACATCGGCCTGAGTCGCACTGAGCCGCGCCATTCGGTCGTTATAGTCCAGGTCAGCCGCCAGGGCGTCGCGGAGCCTCGTGAGGGCAGGATAGAGCTGGACGGTAAAGAGCTCGGTGGCAGCAGGTTTATCGGTGGCGGAATCCAGCGCCAGGCTTTGTGCGTGGTAGTCTTTCCATGTCGCCAGAACTGCCGGAAAAAGAATCTGCTCTTCCTGGCCAGGATCGACCAACGGCTGGTAATCCCGCGAGGCCGCCTCGATTTGACTCGTCGCCTCGGATCGTCGCTGGGCTATCACGGCCTGCTGTTCAGCAGTGGTCGCGAGCAGACCGGCCGCTTGCAACTGACGGAATCGTTCCACGGCGGTCGCCAACCGGCCCATGACGCGAAAGCTAGGAATGCGATTCACGGTGGTATCTTGCAGGATCGCGTTGATCTGTGTTGCCTGATACAGACCGACCCCGCCAACCAGTATCTGCGCCACAAGCAGAACGCCAAACACCAGGCGGAGCCTGCCGCCGATACTGATCTTCGCGAGTACTGACATTAACTTCGTCTCCGCCATGACGCTCACCGCACCATGCCCGATCAAAGTTAACGACCGGTTAGCCCCCGTCCTCGAATCTAGCGATTTCGTGAGTTAACAAGGCTGGCTGGGGCGGGAGGGATCGAACCTCCGTATGACGGAATCAAAATCCGTTGCCTTACCGCTTGGCGACGCCCCATCGCGTGCCGTGTGATAGGTCGGGCAAAGCCGCGCGTAAAGCGCCAACCACAACCGACGTCAACAGTTGCGGAAGCGCCGAAGCGAGCAGCGACTCATGTCGGACTGACCGCCCCGCCCCACACCCACCAGCCGGGGAGCGCCAACGCGCTGGCCGCCGCCCTGGCTGCCGTCGCGCTCCCGTACAGCCCGAAACACGTCGCGCCCGATCCGCTCATGCGCGCCAGCAGGCAGCTCGTATCGGCCGCGATGGCGCGGAGCACATCGCCGATAGCCGGGGCAAGCAGCCGAGCGGGGGGTTCGAGGTCGTTGCGGGTTTCGCGCAGTGTGGCGGCCAGCGAGGCGGCATCCAGCCAGGCCGTCGGCAACGCCGCCATGGAGGAAAACCCGCCCGAGCGGGCGCGGAACACAGCAGGTGTCGAGAGTGCAACACCCGGATTGACCAGCACGATACCGAGCTCCGGCAATTCCGGCGCCGGCAGCAATTGGTCGCCAATCCCCGCCAGCCGCGCCGAACGACCCAGCAGACACACCGGCACATCGGCGCCGAGAGCCAGCGCAATGGATCTCAGTCGGTCCGGTTCAGTCTCGACGCGCCAAAGCCGAGACATCAGACGCAGTGCCGCCGCGGCGTCGGCCGACCCTCCGCCAATCCCGGAAGCGACCGGCAGGCTCTTTTCCAGGATGATACGGCCGGACGGTACCACGCCAGTCTCCGCCGCCAAGACGCGGGCCGCCCGCAGCACCAGGTTATCTGTCTCGCCGTCCAGCCCGGCGGCAAACGGTCCTGTCACTGAAAGCGACAGGTCTGGCGCCTGGGTGGCAATCAGCCTGTCACCGATCCCGGCGAACACGACGAGGCTGTCCAGCAGATGATAACCGTCCTCGCGCCGCCCCGTCACATGCAGATGCAGGTTGATCTTAGCCGGCGCGATTTCCGTCAGAGTCTCGGACATATCGCTTGGCCAGTGCTAACCCACCCTCGGGGCCGTGACGCGGCTATTGCCCGCTGGCGACCGCGCCGGGATGGCCGGTGCTCAGCTTTGCCTCCAGTTTGGCCGCGTCATCGGGCGTCGGATTGAGCGTCAGCGCACGCCGCCACTGATACTGGGCCTCGACCTTGCGCCCGGCCGCCCAGTATGCATCGCCCAGATGACCGTTGATCGTGGTGTCCTCAGGCTCCAGCTCGACTGCGTGCTCCAGCGTCTTCACCGCATCCCGCGTCTCACCCTGACGGAACTTGACCCACCCCAAACTATCCGTAATCGCTCCGTCATTCGGCCGCCGCTCGGCCGCCCGCTCGATCATCTGGCGCGCCTTGTCCAGATGCCGACCCATATCGGCCCAGGAATAGCCGAGATAGTTCAGCACCAGGGGCTGATCCGGCGAGAGTTCCAGCGCGTGGTTGAAGTCGGCCTCGGCCTTCGCCCACTGATGCGACTGCTCCTCCGCCACGCCGCGATCATAATACATGATCCAGTCCGTCGGGCCGGGCAGCGTGCTCCGAGCGATCGCTTTGTCATAGGCAGCAACCGCGTCGGAAAAATGCCGCTTCATGCGCAGAATATCGCCGCGCTGCAGGTCCGGCAGCGGGCTCTCCGGGTAGTCGTGGGCCAGCCGCTCCAGCTCCCGGGTCGCCTCGTCCGAGCGGCCCAGTCGATCAACGATCGCGGCGCGGCGTAACTGGACCACCGGATAGATCGGATCGGAGGCCGACACATCATTGAGCATCCGCAGCGCGACCTGCGGATGCTGCTCGCTCACCAGGACATCGGCCGCCAGCAGCCTGGCCGCCGTGAAATCGGGCCTCAGGTCGAGCGCCAGCCGCAACAGGATCAGCGAAAAGTCGTTGGCGTCCTGAGAGCGCAACAAGGCGGCGAAGGTGAAATAAGCCTCGGCTATGCCATCGCTGGGCCGCACGATCACCCGCTTGGTCACGTTGGCCAGCAGACTGGGCATGGCGATCGCGAAGTCAGGCGCGACCATGGGAAGATTCGCCAGAACCTTTTGGGCGTCGGCCGGCTGACCCGAGCGCGCCTGCCAGCTCGCCAGTATCTGCGCCAGCCGCAGGTTCGGCTCGCCCAGATCGGTCTCAACGATATGATAAAGTTTGCCGGCCTCCTCGGTGCGATTGCCGTAGTCGGCGATCATCGCCGCGTTCAGCGCGAATATCGCCCGAAAGCGCGGATTGTCGACGTACGGCTGTAGCGTGGACAGCGCGCTGTCGACCCGGCCGTCACCCGCTTGCGCCCAGGCCACCAGGAGCGGCTGCAACAACTGCGTCAAGCCCTGCCGCGGCATGGCGCGAAAACGCTGCTCCGCCGCGGCCCAGCGGCCCGCCTTGAGGTCCACGTCGGCCAGCACAAGCTGAGCCACCTGATTGTCGGGCAACTGGTGCGCGAGCTTCACTGCCTCCGGTCGTCCAGCGGCCAGACAGGCCATGAACGCCTGCAGCGTCAGTTCCGGGTCGCCAGGATTTTGCGCCGATGCCCTGAGCAAGTCGTTGGCGGCGGTCGCCGGGTCACCTTCCGACATGGCAAACCGTCCCGCCAGGTAGCTTCCCAGTGTGCCGCTGGGCGCTACCTCCGCCTGACCGCTCGATGGAGATGGATCGGACGCGGCGCAAGCAGACATCAGGGTTAGCGACAGAAGGAACGCGCGGGGAGCGCCACGGACATATTGCATCTGCACACCCTACCAGTCGTGAATTTCCATGTCATTCAGATTACCCTGGTTTCGCGTAGAATATCGCCAGGATCCCGAGGCTCCATTCCCAGCCCGCCCGGTCCCGGCCCGCCACCGTCCGGCCCAGACAACAGCGCTTCCGCGAGCAACCCTCGGCAACAGTGGACGCCCTACATGCCGCCTGGGTAATTCGGACCACCGCCCCCTTCAGGCGTTACCCAGTTGATGTTTTGCGTCGGATCCTTGATGTCGCACGTCTTGCAGTGGACGCAGTTCTGCGCGTTGATCTGCAATTGCGGCGAGCCTTCCTCGGCGCCGACAATCTCGTAAACCGCCGCCGGACAGTAACGCACCTCGGGACTGCGGTAATGCTCCCAGTTGACTTCGACCGCCCGGGCCGGATCGAGCAGCTTCAGATGCGCCGGTTGATTCTCCTCGTGATTGGTGTTGCTGATGAACACCGATGACAGGCGGTCGAAGGTCAGCACGCCATCCGGCCGCGGGTAAACGATGCGTGGCGCGGTATCAGCCGCGATCAGTGTCTCGTTGTCCGGGTGTGGGTGGTGCAGCGTCCACGGCGCCTTGCCACGCAGCAGCACCGTGTCGACCGCACTGTAGAGAAAGCCACCCCATCTGCCGAACTTCGAGAACGCCGGCCGCACATTACGCACCCTCGACAATTCATCCCATAGCCAACTGTTACGAATCCGCTCCTCGTAGCTGACCACCTCGGCCGGATGGTCGCCGGCGAGCGCGTCCGCCACCGCCTCCGCCGCCAGCATTCCGGATTTCATCGCGGTGTGGGTGCCCTTGATCTTCGGCACGTTCAAGAACCCCGCCGCGTCGCCGATCAGCAGCCCGCCGGGAAAGGTCAGTTTTGGCAACGACTGCAACCCGCCCTCGATCAACGCCCGCGCGCCGTAGGTGATGCGCCGGCCGCCCTCGAAATGCTTGCGCATGGCGGGATGCGTCTTGAGTCGCTGCATCTCGTCGAACGGCGAAAGCCAGGGATTGCGATAGTCGAGGCCAAGCACGAACCCGTACGAAACCAGGTTGGCGCCGAAATGGTAAAGAAATGATCCGCCATACGTCGCATTGTCCAGAGGCCAGCCCAGGCTGTGCTCGATCAGGCCCGGCTGATGGTTGGCCGCGGGAATTTCCCACAATTCCTTGATGCCGATACCATAAGTCTGGGGATCCCGGCCGTCGCGCAGACTGAACCGGTGCATCAACTGCTTCGACAGCGACCCCCGGCAGCCCTCGGCAAACAGGGTGTACTTGGCGCGCAGTTCCATGCCGCGCTGAAACTGAGCCGTGGGCTGGCCATCCTTGCCAATCCCCATGTCGCCGGTGGCGATGCCGACGATACGCCCATTCTCCTCCAGCAACTCCGCCGCGGCAAAACCTGGGTAGATCTCGACCCCTGCCGCCTCCGCCTGTTGGCCAAGCCAGCGCACGACGTCTCCCAGCGACACGATGTAGTTACCGTGATTGTGCATTTGCGGCGGCGTCGGCAGACGAAACGAGCGGGTCTCGGTCAGGTACAGCAGCCGATCCGTGGTAGCCGGGGTGTCGAGCGGCGCGCCCTGCTCTTTCCAGTCCGGAATCAGTTCATTCAGCGCTCTGGGTTCCAGCACCGCGCCGGACACGATATGAGCCCCGATCTCGCCGCCCTTTTCCACCAGGCACACGGCCATCTCCGGGGCAAGCTGCTTCAGCCTGATCGCCGCCGACAGCCCCGCCGGGCCGCCACCAACGATCACCACATCGAACTCCATAGCCTCCCTTGGGGCCTCGCTCGGGGCCAGTTCCTCCGCCATCCGCAACTCCTGTCGATTTCCGCGTCCAGCCACCTTCCGCTCATGGCTATTTGCGCCAGATCAACCGGCGGGGCAAACCAGCGCATGGGGCAACAGCAATGCTCGATCGTTCCAGATCGGTTGGGCGGAGGACAGCGATGGGTTTCGAGGCGGATGCGAAAACCGAGCGCGGAAAAACCCGACCCGGCCAGCACCCCCAGACCCCACAAACGGTGCTCGGCGACGATGCGTTGCTGCTGATCGGCCATGGGTCCGCGCGCTACCCGGAAGCCGGCAGGATCCTGCGCGAGCACGCACGACGCATCAGTGCCACCGGGTCCTGCCGCGAAGTCGGCACGGGGTTGCTGAACGGCACACCCTCCGCCGCCGAGGCGCTGGCGCGGCTCGCCGCACCAGTCATACGCATCGTGCCCTTCTTCATGGAGAACGGCTACTTCAGCCGCGTCGCCGTGCCGCGTGCGCTGGGCATGCCGGACATCCCGGGTCCGGGCGCCGAGTTCGCCGCCGACGGTGCAACGCGTAGCCGGCTCCTGCTCTGCCCGGCCGTCGGAACTCATGACGACATGGCCGGTCTCATCGCGCGCCAGGTGTTGGCTGGCTGTGCCGAACGCGGCACCGAGGCGACCACCACCTCCGTCGTTGTCGTCGGGCATGGTTCGGCGCGCTCGCCCGGCCAGGCGCTGGCGCTGCACCGTCACACGGCCCGCCTGACCACAATGCGGCTGTTCGCGTCGGTAACCGCGGCGTGCCTCGAGGAACCACCTTTCGTCGCAACCGTGTTACGGGGGCTGCGAACCAATCGTGTCGTGGTCGTGGGCTTTTTCGCCGCCGAGGGGGGGCATGTCAGGGACGACCTGCCAACCCTGGTCGCGGCCGAGCGGGAGATGCGTGGTTCCGCAGGCAACGAAATTCACAATCTTGGCCCCGTCACTGACACCCCGTCGATGACGCGGATCATTCTCGACCAGGCGAGCGCAGTCTAAGACGCTGATCCATCAGCCCGTTCAGCGCCATCTCAGGCAATCCTCGTTGCCCTTCTCAAGACGTCCTGGCCGACCAAATCCCCCGCGGGCAACGCATCCGCCGCCTCTCCGTGCTTCATGGAGCTGTCCCCACGCCGCGCCGCCGTCCTCCTCGATTGACGCCGTTCGTGCCCGTTGGATGGCCAGCGCAATCACGGAGTTCGAGGAGGCCCCGGAGTTCGCGAAGAAGAGTTTTGCACAAAACGGCGGAGGCCGATTTTCACTGGGACAGTGTTGCAGCTTAATATCGGGCCGACGCCGCAACCGCCAGAGCCGGACCGAATCATCCGGGACCAATCGAAAGGTCAGCCTGGTCCGACGTTTCCCGCGGCCGGGACCTGGCGGACGGTGGCTGGCCGGTGGTGCGTGATCCAATCCGCAAGGCTCCGGCCAAATGCGCTTCGAGTAAGGCTCTCAAACAGGAGGACACCATGTTCGCCTATGTCGGAGGCTATACCACCCTGGATCGCGACGGACGCGGCAACGGCATCAACGTCTTCCACGTCGATCCGCTCAGCGGCGCCTGGACCCACCGGCAACATGTCGGCGGCCTGGAAAACCCCTCCCTGTTCACCCTCAACCGGGCCGGCACCCGGCTTTACTGCGTCCACGGCGGCCGCACCCTGGTCAGCGCGTTCGCCATCGACGTCGCCAACGGCAGGCTGACGCTGCTGAACCAGGTTGATTGCCATGGCAACAATCCGGTCGATTCGGCGCTCGACCCGTCCGAGCGGTTTCTTGTGGTGGCGAATTACGGCAGCGGCTCCGTGGTGGTGGCGCCGATCGACGACGTGGGGAGGCTGTTGCCCCCAAACCAGCGCGTCGCCCTTGAGGGCACGCCGGGTCCAGACCCAGACGAGCAGTCCTCGTCACATCCGCACGGCGTGACGTTCGATCCGAGCGGCAACTTCGTCATAGTCCCGGACAAGGGCCTTGACCGCACATTCCTGTTTCGCTTCGCCAATGGAAACGTGATCCCCACGGCGCAGGGCTTCGTCGCGTCCCGGCCCGGGGCGGCGCCTCGACACGCCACGTTCCACCCAAGCCTGCCAATACTGTATGTGAACAACGAGCTGGACTCGACGGTGGCGGTGTTCGACTGGGACCCTGCTTCCGGCCAGGCGATGGAACGGCAAGTGACAACGACCATTCCCGGCGGCTGCGACACGCGCAACACCACGGCCGAGATCGCCGCGTCGGCCTGCGGGCGCTGCTTGTACGTCTCCAACCGGGGCCAGGACAGCATCGCAAGGTTTGACATCGCGTCGGACAGTGGCTTGCTGACCTATGCGGGTGCCGTGCCATCCGGTGGCGGAAAACCTCGGTTCTTCGCCCTCGCGCCCGACAATCGACACCTTTTCGCGGCCAACCAGGACAGCGACGCCATCACTGTCTTTGCAATCGACCGGCAAACTGGGAACCTGCTCGCGACGCCGCGGCGAATCGGAGTCGGAAGCCCGTCGGCGATTAGCTTCGTTGTAACCACTTGAAAGTTGTGAGCCGACCCGTCGATACTGCTCTCGACCGAGAAGCATCGCGAGGATAACGCCAATGGCCAAAGCCAGCACCGGTTCCATCGTCGTTAAGCAGGCGCGGTCTGCCGTCGCCGAATCGCCTGCCCGCAAGAAAGCCGCCGTGGCCAAGGTTACGAAACCAGCCACTGCCGCTAGGGCCGAGCGGAAAAAGTCTGCGGCGCGGAAGGGTGGCGCAAAGCAGCCGGCGGCAAAACAGGCTCCGGCGCGCGCGAGCTCGTCGCGCAAGACGGCGTCCGCCAAAGCCGCGCCAAAGCAACTCGCCGGCAGGAAAGTTGCCCGACCGGCTAGCGCCGCAAAGCGAGCCCCGACCGCGAAGGTGTCGTCCGCGAAGGTGTCGTCCGCGAAGGCTGGGCCGGCAAGGGCCGCAACGGCAAAGACGGCTGCCAGGAAGCTGGGCGCCGGGAACTCAGCCGCCAGAAGTGCCGCCGCCAAGGCCGCCGCCCCGAAGCAGCCGGTGTCACGCCGCGCCGCCGCAAAGGCCCCACCTCCCTCCTCAACGACCCGGCGGCCACGCGCGGTTGCGACGCCGAAGCGCACCCAGCCGACCCCCGCCCAGGCCACCGCCACGCCACCGCAGAGCTTCACCGTCAGCCACCTGAACCAAGCCGACTTCAAGACCGACGGCCTGCGCAGCTACGCCCAGTATCGCGACCTCGGAATTGCCGCGGCCACCGCCGGCCTCTGCCAGGCACACGTGATCCGCTTCACACCGCCATGCACCGACGAGGTCCGCAAACGCCATCAGCACGCGGTCGACCTCCAATTGGTCTACGTGTTGCAAGGCTGGATCAAGAATGAGTTTGACGGAGTTGGCGAGCAGATGATGTCCACCGGAACCTGTTGGCTGCAGCCCTCCGGCATCAGGCACACGGTGTTGGATTACTCGGCGGACTGTGAGGTTCTGGAAATCATCCTGCCGGCCGATTTCAAGACCGAAGAAGTCGACTGAACCATCCCCGCGGACTGCCCGCCGGCCAGGGTCGGGCGCGCCTATGATTGTCTGCCATGACGTCGCATGAGCGGCTCGACTGCCTGAAGTGCCCGGCGCTCTGCTGCCGCATGGCCGGCTATGTCCGCGTCAGCCGCGAGGACATTCGCCGCCTGGCGAAGCACCTGAAGCTGAGCGCGGCGGATTTCGAGAAGCGCCACATCGTCGAAATCACCAAGACCGGCGAGAAGCGCATCAAGGAAGGCTACAAGACCTGCCAGTTCCTCGATGAGCAGCGCATGTGCGGCGTCTATGAGGCGCGTCCCCACGATTGCCGAGGTTATGTCTGCTGGAACCAGGATGACGAGACGGTTTATGGCTACGCCGTGTTCCTGCAGACTGGTGTCGCCCGCCTGCGGGAACACGAGAAATAGCCGGATCGAGGCACCCTGTTGAGCCTCCGAGCGTCGTGATTCGCCCGGAAGTCCTCGGAACGTTCCCGTCGATCTTCCGAGCCCAAGCCTGGCGATTCAGCGCCACACCGGGAACGCGAACGTCTGAGGCTGATCAACCTCAGACGTTAATCGCTCTCTCAAACAACGGCTTGAACCGTGATTGGCTGAGCCAACCTCAGTCGATCATGGTTCAAGGGCCTTTAGGCTTGGTTCCCGACCGATCCGCGTTGCCGCTCATCGCCTCGCTGGAATTGTCCGCCGATCGCGCGACAGGTGTCCCGCTCTTTTCCATCCCCGCGGGGGGTCGCGGCGTTGGGTTGGCCTGAGACGGGTTTGTTGACGGCGCCACCGCCGTTCCCCTCGGTCCTGCCCCAGTTTGGTTTTCGAGATTCTGAGAATTGGCCGACGGTATGACAAAGCCGCCGATCACAAGCGCCAGCGGAACAGCCGCTAGCCCGGTCCTGAAAAAGCGCACGTTACCTTCCTCTTGCCATTGTTTCGTTGAACCAGACCGCCCGCAACGGACGCGTCGTGGCTCAGAGCCAACTGACTGAGGGGGAACCCGGTTGCGGCGATTGCCACACAGCATCGTCAAATGCCAGTGTGCGGAAGCGCTTTCATCAACCCGTCACGCCGCGCAGGAACGCCTCCGACCGCTCCGCCGCCTCGTCCGCGAGCCTGTTCGGGAACAGCGTGAAGCCATGCGCGCCCCCAGGGTAAACCGCCAGCTCGGCCTCGTTCCCCGCGGCAATCCAGCGCGCGTACATGAACAGCGAATCATCCAGTAAAGCGTCCGACGTGCCAACGCTGAACAGCGCCGGACAAAGTCCCTTCAGGTCGGCATACAGCGGTGAGATGTCGGGCACCCGCCGGTCAATGATTGTGGGCAGGAAGGCGTTGTAGAATTGCTGCATATCGATGGTCCGCAGCACTAGTCTGCGGTGATCGCCAAACGCGCGCTGGCTTGGAGTCATACTCAGATCGAACGCGCCATAAACCAGATTGGCGCCGCGGAACCCGATATAACCGTAACGTTCGCGCATCCGCAGCAGCGTCACCGCGGCCAGGTGTCCGCCGGCCAATTCCCCGCCGATCGTCAGCGCGTCGGACCCAAACTCGGATTTTGCATTCGCCAACAGCCAGGCGGCGGCGGATTCGCAGTCATCTGGACCAGCGGGATAGGGATGCTCCGGCGCCAGTCGGTACTCGACGCTGACCACCGTCAGACCGGCCCGGTCAGCAATTCGTTCCAGCAGCGGGTCCTGCAGCGCCGCTGATCCAAGCACCCACCCGCCGCCGTGAATGTGGAGATACACGCCCCGAGCCTCGGCCGGCGCGATCACCCGCAAGGAAATTTCGTTGCCGTCTCGTCCGGTGATGCCGATGGTCCTGGCGCGGGGCGAGATCACCGGTGGCGGAAACGGGCCCCGGCCCTGACGACGCGCCTCCCGCGCCGCCTCCGCTCCGACGTTCCACCACTCGGGCAGGCCCGTCATCAACTGAACCAGAGTGTCGTTCAGCTTCGCCGTGTCCTCGGCGATTGCTTCCTCGCGAAACAATGCCGGCCGCAACGGGTCGTCCGTCATACAGTTCTCTCCTTAGGAATTCGACGCTCGGGCTCGACCCGGAGTACAGCGCGGACCCGCCGATCGCAACCTTTGCCCGCCATGTCGCGGCGGGCCCGCGGATTGTCCGACCCAGCGGCGCCCTCGACATCTGCCCAGACCCGCTCCTAGGATACTGGTCAGTAGCAAACCCGGGAGGCCACCCATGAAGTTCGGCATCTTTTATGAGCTGCAATGTCCCCGCCCCTGGGAAGCCGACACCGAGCACAAGCTCTACCAAAATGCCCTGACCCAGGTCGAACTCGCCGACAGGCTGGGCTATCATTACGCCTGGGAAGTCGAGCACCACTTCCTGGAAGAATACTCCCATTCGCCACAGCCTGAGGTCTTCCTGGCCGCCGCCAGCCAGCGCACCAGGAACATTCGCCTCGGTCACGGCATCATCCAGCTCACCACCAACCACCCTGCCCGCGTCGCGGAAAAAGTCGCCTGCCTCGATCTGGTCAGCAACGGCCGCGTCGAATTCGGCATGGGCGAGGGCGCCAGCATCACCGAGCTCGGCCCGTTCGACCGCCAGATGGAGGACAAGCAGGCGGTATGGGAGGACGGCATTCGCTGCGTGCTGCCGATGTTCAAGGACGGCGGCTGGGAATATGACGGCCCATACTTCAAGTTCCCGCTGCGCAGCGTACTGCCGAAGCCCATCCAGAAGCCGCATCCGCCGCTTTGGGTAGCCTGTTCACAACTCGAAACCATTGAGCTGGCCGGTCGTTGCGGCATCGGCGCACTCGGCTTCCAGTTCCTGTCGGCCGAAATGGCGCATGCCTGGGTGCACGCCTACTACAACTCGTTTGTCTTGCGGCAGAAGAAACTAACCGACTATCAGTCCAACTGCAACATCGCGATGGTCAGCTATTTCATGTGCGCTGAAACCGACGAGGAAGCCCGCCGCCGCGCCGATGGAATAACGTTCTTTCAGTTCTCACTGGCGTATTACAGCAATTCCCGCAACCGGGAACGCGCCGCGCCCGGAACGGTCAGCCTTTGGGACGAGTATGAAAAGTGGAAGAAGGCCAATCCGGAACTGGCGCATAAGGCGCTTACCGGCGGCCTGGTCGGATCACCTGAAACAATTCGGCGAAAACTTCGCCGGTTCGAGACTTCGCATGTCGACCAGATCATCCTGCTCAACCAGGCTGGCAAGAACACGCACGAGCACATCTGCGAAAGCCTGGAACTATTCGCCCGCGAAGTCATGCCGGAGTTCGTCGGCCACGAGCCCGAGCACCAGGCCTGGAAGCAAAAGGTGCTCAACCGGAAGATCGAGCTGGAAGATATCGATACGACGCCGTACAAAGACCGTGCCGGCGTCGGCAAAGGTGTGGCGATAGACAAGCTGGCAAGCGCCGCGGAGTAATCGCGGCACTTGCCCGGCACCGATCGCCGTGTCATCGCCTGGCCCCCCGTGTCATCCTCGGCGACGGCCGAGGACCCATGTCTTCTTCAGTCTTGAGCCGTCGAAGTCGTGGATTGCCGGCCCCTCGGCCCGCACCAAGGATTGTCCCGCGGGACGTCCTGCTCGCCGACCCACGGATCCTTACAGGCAGCGCTTCGGCCCTCCCCCTGTCGCCCGATCAACCTGGCGACACGCTCGCCCAGAAACTCGAAAGGTCCGCGGCGCGGTCATCAAAGCGATCGCGGTCGCAGTGCCCGATACCGGCCACCGGCTTGTCTCCCACCTGCCCGCCGTCAGTGTATTGCCAGAGCGACCATTTCTTCCACCCGGGGGGCAGGACCGCCGTCGGCCCGTACTGCGCCAGCCATAAGGGACAATTCGCCAGCACCGGGTCGGGCGCGTTCCCCAGCATCTCCTTGAGCGTATGTCCGCTGTACAACACCGGCCACTTGCCGATCTCGTTATGAATGGTCGTAACGAAGGCGCGCGCTTCCTCTATGGTCATGGAGGGTCCGGCCAGGTTATTCTCCAGGTCCAACGCAACCAACTCTCTTGCCGCGGGCTTCGCCACCGACAGATAATGCTTGGCTTGGAGGCCACCGTCCGACCCATCGCCGAAATGATAGGACCCGAACATCAGTCCTGCGGCCAAGATGCCAGGGCGGTTGGTCGACAAGGTCGGATCAATGTTCGATACCCCTTGCGTGGCCTTGTGGATGATGCCCCGGATACCGCTGGCCGCGGCAACATGAAAATCCAGCGCCAACCCGTTATGATGCGAGATATCAATGACAGCGTCGAGCATTTCAGGATTCTCCCATAAGCTGTCGGATTGCTCTTGGTTCGCAAATGCGCCATTGTTTCTCTTCCGACATGCCCGTTACGAGCCTAGCATGGACCAGTTCTGACAGGAAGAATTAATGAAGCTTACGCTCGCATTTCTGTCCCTCTTCTTGGCGATCCAGACGGCTGTCGCAGCCGATCC
The DNA here is from genome assembly GCA_963758415.1 of uncultured Alphaproteobacteria bacterium. Lineage (GTDB taxonomy): Bacteria > Pseudomonadota > Alphaproteobacteria > Acetobacterales > Acetobacteraceae > Rhodopila. Next base: position 49,515 of record CAVWVL010000010.1, read on the forward strand.
CGCACCGTCGAGCAGCCTGATGCTGGCAGCGATCGTCGCCGAACGCTCCCCTCTCCTGACCAGTTTCGAGAAGTGGAAAATCGCCGGTCTCGCGGCGGGGGCAGTTTCGCCAAGAGCCGGCCGCAAGGGCGCTATCGTCGTAGCCGCGGATGACGTGGAATGTCGGGCAAGCAACGTTGATATCACGTCCCGGTCTTGCACCCTTCAGTTTGGCCGCCGGACGGTGACCCTCAAGGGCCGCGCCGCGCACGAACTCTTCGCCACCCTCGCGCAGATCGGCGTTACCCCCTCCGGCGCCGCGGGCACGATCTATATCGGCGCCTCACACCTGAGCTGCAGCCTCGAACCGGGCGAGATAAGGCAGAAAGCCGGCGGCGGCGCATCCTGCGGTTTCGGACCAGCGACCCAATGACCAACCCGATGCGATCGACAAACGATCCTGAATCAGACCAAGCCCCGTCCGCGATACCGCCGGCTGGTTCGCCGCCAGATCCCCCATGAGGCACGCGCTGCCGTCAACCCCGCGCGGGCTCCGCCATTTTGCTGCCATGACTCCCGGGCAGGATCCGGCAACTGGCAGTTCCTGAAGGTTTTCCAATGGCACGAAACACTCGGCGGATGCATCCGGGACGCGTGTTGCACGAGGAGTACATGGACCCGACCCGACTGGACGCATCCGCGCTGGCCGAGGCGCTGGGTGTCCCGTCGGCCCGCATCATGCGGCTGATCGCGGACCAGGACCCCGTGACATCCGACCTCGCCCTTCGCCTCGCACGCTACTTCCGCACCACCCCACAGTTCTGGCTCGGCCTGCAAACATCATACGATCTGGCGACGGCGCAGGCACAGTTCGGTGCCGAAATCGAGGCGCGGGTCCAGCCGCTGGCCGCCTGATCTCCCCGCCGGGTCATCCCGAATGCGCGCTCCGCCGCAGCCGCGGCTTCGACTGCCTCGCCGTCGTATCCAGAACCGCATGCAGCGCCGCGACGCTTTCCGGTGACAGCCGGTGGATCGTCTGCGCCAAACGATTGGCCAGGGCGGTCTGTTCCGGCGCCAAGCCGGCGGTATCAACCGTTACCCGCGGATTGGACAGGCGCGCGAGACGCGACAGATCGTCCGCTTCATCCCAGATCAGGCCAAAGAACTCGTTCACCTGGTGCACCAAACCGGCGCTGGGTGATCCCCGCCGCCCGTGCTCCAGCGCGGACAAATACGCGGCGGACACCTGCAAGGCCTCGGCCAGCCGCTTCAGCGTGATCCCGCGATCCGACCGCAGCGCACGCAACCGGGCGCCAAATGGCGTCATCGAACCCGTCGCAGCAGCAGCCGCACCGACCCCGGATTGAGCGCGTGCGGATGCACCGCGCCGAGAATGATCGGCCGGATGTCCGACTGGTTCAACCAGTGCGGCAGTTCTCGCCTGATCATCCCCCCGGTCTGGCCGTTACCGCGTCCAGTGACAACCTCGACGCAGCGCAGCTTCTCCGCGTACGCGCCCCGGATGAAACCGACCAGCGCCTGATGCGCGTTGTGCAGCGTCAGCCCATGCAGATCCAAGGTTCGAGCGGCCACCAGTTTGCCGGAACGGAAGCGCTGCCACGTCGCGGTATCCAGTCCGCCTGGCTGGCCACCGACCGCCAACTGCGGCGTGGCGAAGCCTGGCGCTCGCGCGCGGCCTGCTGGCGGCAGCCGTTTAGCAGCGACGTTTGGCGGCGACGGAACCGGGGCCACCTTGACGGCGGACATTTCGGTGGCGGCCGGCCCGGGGGCCGCCGACCGGCCCGGCAGCGGATCGATCATCCGGGCGTAGGCCGCCCACAGCGCTTGGTCCGCTTCGCTCAGGACTCGGGCGCCGCGTGGCATCAATCCAGGCGGTTCACAGCGAACATTCTATCGGGGGTCACGCGAAAGCCCACGTGACTCCAGCGCTTCCAGATACGCCGCCCAGCGCCGGTCCTGCTCCTGTCCGAGTTCCCGCAGATAGTCCCACGAAAAAATGCCCGTATCGTGCAGGTCGTCGAACACCAGGCGCACCGCGTAGTGGCCGACCGGCTCAATGCCGATGATGCCCACCTGGCGACGGCCGGCGATGATCTGCTTCTGGCTGGGGTGGTGGCCCTGAACCTCCGCGCTGGGGCTCTCAACGCGCAGATATTCGCAAGGCAGCGCGAATGCCGTTCCATCATCGAAGGTGACATGGAGCACCCGTGTCGCGCGGTCCAGCCGGATTTCCGAGGGAACCGCCATCAATCCTCCAGCGTGCGTGCCTCTTCCGGAAGCATGATCGGAATTCCGTCGCGCACCGGATAGGCCAGGCCCGCCTTGCGGCTGATCAGCTCGCACGCATCCCGGTCATATTCCAGCGGCCCCTTGGTCAGCGGGCAGACCAGCACTTCAAGCAAACGTGGATCGACCGCCGGCTGCGGCTTCCGAGCGGGCACTGGCGTCGGGATTGGATCAGTTTCCGGCACGATCGTGCATCCCCCTCAGCTCGCGGCATATCCGGGCGGCATCTGGGCACCCGCCGCTCCCATTTGCAGCAGCGCCAGAAGTGTCGCGGCACGTTCCGCCTCGGTCGGCGCCTCCAGCAGCGCCTGCTTCTCCACCGGTTCGAACGGACAAGCCATCGCCAGGGTCACCACCAGCACCTCATCCGGCATCCGCCGGATCGCCTCCCAGTTAGCATCGACCTTGCGACAGACAAAATAGCCGCGCAGCGCCTCGATCAGCTTTTCCCGCTCCACGGCAACCGGCTGAGCCGCTTCATCGAGGTCGGACCGATAGCCGGAAAAATCCCCACGCACGCGGCGATAGCCATGCCGCATGTCCAGTTCACTGTCGACCGTGAAGCGGATCAAGCCACTCAGCGTGATCAGCAGCCGGCCATCGTCGGTCTCGCTGAACGACGATACGCGACCCAGGCAGCCGACGCGGTAAAGGCCGGGGCCGCTCGCCGTCTCGGGGGCGTGCGGATCGGGCTGGATCATCCCGAACATCCGCCCGCTTGCCAGCAAATCCTGCGTCAGCGCCAGATATCGCGGCTCGAAGATGTTCAGCGGCAGCTTTCCCCCAGGCAGCAGCAGCGCCCCGGTGAGCGGAAAGACCGCGAATTCAGACGGCAGTTCCTGCAGGCTTGGGTGGAACGCCGTCATTCAGCTAAACAGGATCGCGGACAGACGCCGGCGCGCGGACGAGGTGGCCGGTTCGTCGGAACCCCACGCCTCGAAGAACTTCAGCAGTTGCAGCCGAGCCGCGTCCTCGTTCCAGGCGCGGTTGCGGCGCAGGATTTCCAGCAGTGCCTCCGCCGCCTGTTCGCGCTCGCCGGACGCATTCAGCGCGGCGGCCAGATCGTAGCGCGCCTGATGATCCGCCGGGTCGGCCGCCAGCCTGGCCTGCAGTGCCGCAAGCTGTCCCTTCGCCGCGCGGCCTTCCCGAGCCAGGGCCAACGCGCTGCGAGCACCGGCGACTTCCGCATGCTCCGCCAGCTTTTCCGGCACCTCCGAGAGCGCGTGTTCCGCGTCCTCCTCCTGCCCCAGTGCCAGCAAGGCCCGGACCAGGCCGCCCCAGGCGTCACCATTCTCCGGCTCCTCCTGCAGCAGGGCGCTGAACAGCTCGCCGGCCTGCTGAGCGTCGCCCTGTTCCAACGCGGCGCGGGCATCAGCGAGCAGGTCGGCGGTCGGCATCGAACCGCCGGCGGCCTTCAGCAATGCCTCGACGAAACGCTTCACTTCCGACTCAGGCTGAGCCCCCTGGAACAGGTCGGCAATCTGTCCCTGCCAGAAGGCCGCGACGGTTGGCACTGACTGCATCGGCAGCCCTAGCTGCGCCAGTTGGCGGACCAGTCCCTGGTTCTTGTCGATGTCGATCTTGACCAGCTTGACCCGCCCGCCGGCGGCCCGGACTACCTTCTCCAGGGTGGGCGTAAGCTGTTTGCACGGGCCGCACCAGGTGGCCCAGAAATCGACCAGGACCGGGACGCTGCGGGACGCGTCTATGACGTCCTGCATGAAGGATTTCTGGTCGCTGTCCTTGATCATTTCCGAGGCCGGCATGACGCTGGGCTGTGCTCCTGCGCCGGGGCTCGCGGGAGACTGACCGATGATGTGGTCCATTGATCTGCTTCCTGGTCGTCGTTCGTCGGTGATCGTATCGATGTCGCCGGTATCGGCGGAGTACGTCTACATGTTGTCGGTTGGCCCATAAACAAGCATTCGCTTGTTCGCGCCAACCTCGACCCACGCGGCGGGGTATCGAGTGTCGGTCCCCGGGAGTATCCGGCCCCCGCCTTCGCAAGCTTCTCCGCGGACAAACACTGTTGCCCCGTCCGATGTGTCGTCGTCAACGGCGGTCGGGCTTAATCGAACAGCGAACTGACCGAACTTTCGTCGCTGATCCGGCGCATCGCCTCGGCCAGCAGCGGGGCAATCGTCAGTTCCCTGATATTGCCGCAGCTTTTGACCTCCCCCGTGGCCAGGATCGAGTCGGTGATGGTCATCATCTCGATCGGCGAGGAGGCGATACGGGCCACCGCCGCTCCAGACAGAACGCCATGCGTGACGTAGGCGCTGGCGGACCGCGCACCACGCTTCATCAGCGCGTCCGCGGCGTTGCAGTGCGTGCCGCCCGAGTCGACAAGGTCATCCACCAGGATGCAGTCCCGGCCCACCACGTCGCCGATAATATTCATGACCTCGGAATGCCCCGCCCGCTCCCGCCGCTTGTCGATAATGGCGAGATCGCAGTTCAGTCGTGTGGCGATCAGGCGCGCCCGCACCACACCGCCCACGTCCGGCGAAACGATCATCAGGTCGCGGCCCCGGTAGCGGTCCTCGATGTCGCGGCTGAACAGCGGCGCGGCGATCAGGTTATCCACCGGGATGTCGAAGAAGCCTTGTATCTGTCCGGCGTGCAGATCCATCGTCAGCACGCGGTTCGCCCCGGCCTCGGTGATCAGGTTCGCCACCAGCTTGGCCGAGATCGGCGTGCGCGGCGCCGATTTCCGGTCCTGCCTGGCGTAGCCGAAATACGGGATCACCGCGGTGATGCGCCGGGCAGAGGAACGGCGCAGCGCGTCCAGCGTGACCAGCAGCTCCATCAGATTGTCGTTCGCCGGGAACGAGGTCGACTGGATGACGAATACGTCCTCTCCGCGCACGTTCTCCTGGATTTCCACGAATACTTCCATATCGGCGAAGCGCCGGATGGATGCCCTGGTCAGCGGCAGGTCGACGATGTCGGCAACCGCCTCGGCCAGCGGACGGTTGCTGTTACAGGCCACAATCTTCATGGGCAACGCCGCTGGATGATACGAACCGGACCGGTCGGAGCGCCGGGAACCAGCGGGTTCTAGCAATCGCAATGACATATGTCCACGCGGATGCTGCGTCGCGGCCATTGGCCGCGGGGCATTTCCGGCCGCCCGGGCGCCCCCGCGCAACCTTCCGGTTTGCCGGCGGCCGGATGCTTTCCCCAGGACCAGTTGCTGGCCGAAAAGCGCGCTGACCTGGCTCCTGAGCTTGATTCCCCAAGGGCCGGGGAGCGCCGGGAAAGCCAGATTGACAGATCGGCAAATCGCCACATTGATGCGCCGGCAGGAAGGATGCCCGGGCATGGCTGAGTACCACAAGTCGCAGTTGCGCTCGGCCATACCGGGGCGTCGGCTGCTTCTCGCCGGCGCCGCCGCTGGAAGTATCGGCGCCGTGCTGCCTAACCTCACCCGCGGCCAGACGGCGATGGCGCCAGATGCGGCCTTGGACCGGCTTATGGAGGGAAACCGCCGCTTCGTGGCTGGCAGGCTCGATTCGTTCGAAGAAGACTTGGCCATCCTCAAGCAGAACAACATCGCGAGCCAGGAACCTTTCGCGGCGGTACTGTCCTGCGCCAACTCCAGGGTGCCAGTCGAGCTGGTGTTTGATCAGAGCATCGGCCACGTCTTCGTTACGCGGCTCGCCGGCAACGTGTGCACGCCGGAGATCATTGCCAGTCTCGAGTATGGCGCCGCCGTGCTTGGCACAAGTATAATCATCGTGCTGGGGCACAGTGGCTGCGGCGCCGTGAAAGCCACCATGGCCGGCAAGGCAGTGCCGGGCCAGATCAGCGCGCTGTATGCCCCGATACGCCAGGCCGTCGAACGAGCCGGCCAGGATCTGGAGGCTACCATCAAGGCCAATGCTCAGATCCAGGCCGACCTTCTTCGTACCGCCTCGCCGCTGCTGGCCGAGCTCCTGCGGCAGAAAAAGCTGAACGTGGCGGCGGCTTATTACGACATCGGCAGTGGTCGCGTGGACCTGGTTGGCTGATCGCAGTGCGCGGCCGGTCAAGAATCTCCTGCAGCGAAATCCATCGGCCGTCTCTCCGCGTCCTCTGTGATTCATGGAACCATCCACCGCCGCGCCGCCGTATCAGCTAAACTACTTCCAGTCTGGCTGATGCTGCCCTAGCCAGGAAGAATTTCGATCGATACCGATTTGATCAATGCCAGCACGGGATGACCGACCCTCAAGCCGAGATGCTCGATCGAATCAAGTGTAACGCGCGCAAGTATAGCCGATTGATCGGGCGCCGCGATCTCCACCAACGCCACGTTTTTCGTTTCGTCGAGCGTGATCGCGCGAACCTGCCCCTTGATCACGTTGTGGACGCTCGTTGGACCCGGTTGACCCATCGCCAGGATCACCTCACGGGCAGGAATACGAACACGCAACCGGGAGCCCACGTCGCGTTCCTGCAACAAAACCAGGAGCGAACAGCTTCCGGACCGCAGTTTGGTCAGACGGCGCACCGGATCGTGCTCGACAACGGTTGCCATCAGCACCGCCCCGGCATCGTCTCGGGCGGCAAACGGCAGATCGCTGCGGCTAATGATCTCTTCGAACGGTCCCGCCGCGATCACCTGGCCCCGGTTCAACAGCACCAGGGTGTCGGCAAGGCTTCCGACCTCCTCGGTCGCGTGTGTCACATAGAGGATGGGAAGTTTCAGCCTGGTCTTGAGCCGGGACAGGTACGGCAGTATCTCCGACTTCCTCGCGTCGTCGAGACTGGCGAGCGGCTCATCCATTGCCAAAAGCACCGGTTGAGCAAGCAGTGCACGCCCAATCGCGACACGCTGGCGTTCTCCGCCTGAGAGGGATCCGGGCCGGCGGTCCAGGAGATGCCCAATACCGAGCAGATCGACGACGTCATCGAAATGGATTGGGCCGGGTGGTGAACGCCGGCTGCCGAAATGCAGATTTCGCAACACGGACATATGGGGAAACAGCCGCGCGTCCTGGAACACCATGCCGACGCGGCGGTGCTCGACCGGCACCTCGACGCGGGAGGCAGTATCGGCCAGCACCACATCGTCGAGTACGATATGACAACGGTCGGGTCGCAGCAGACCGATGACCGCCAAGACGATCGTCGACTTGCCGCAACCCGAGGGACCAAACAGCACGGTCACGCCCGGTGTCGGCGCCGCGAAATCGATGTCCAGTTTGAGGTCGGTGAACTGATGCTCAAAGCGAACTGAAAGGCTCATCGGCCAACCAAGATGGGCAGCCTGAGCGCGGTCCATCTCTCGCTTGAGGCAAGGGGCCGCAGGCTCATCACCATGGCTTCAAGCACGGGGCGTCAAGCAAGGGGCGCGCCCATACAACCCGCCGCGTACCGCGCGCCCAGGCACTACGACCGGGAGACCACTTGCCGCGCGGCAAGTGGCTAGCCTGAATGTCAGGAACACCATGTCCCATTCCTCAGGCATCATCGCAAGGCGCAGTCATGCGCAAACCGGTTCGATCGAGAATCCATCCGGGTGACGATATCACGCCTCGCGGCGCCTGCAATGAATTCTAGCGGGGATCGCGCCTGTAGCGTGTCGCCAAAGGGTAATCGCGAAGGGATATTTGATCAGGTCGTGCCTGTCGGCCGGAAGGGTGCCCGCCACGGCCGCCTCGGATGGCGGCATCCGTCGCATTCGATACTGAGCCCGAGTGTAAAGCCCGCAAGGCACCCGCGGCGTTGACGGAGACAGATCGACGCCGAGAGGCGCTCGAAGATTGTCGCCAAAGTGCCAAGCCACGAGAGTGCCAGAATTCCGTTAAAATTCGAAAAGCGAAGAAAAGCTTGGCGTCCACGCATGCCAACGCGCGGTCAACGCGAACAGTTCCGGAAGGATTCAGGTGGACGATCCGCTGCGTGCCGGTCGACCAGGTCAAACCGTCGATGCTGTCATCACAAGTCAGGCTCCGCATCATCAACCGGTTCGGTAACAACGGTCGCACTTGGCATGGAGCACATATCTTACTTCACCGTCACGAGTCCAGAAAAGCGCCGCTGCGATATGTAAGGAAATTGTCATGGCGGGGCCGGTGTTCAACAATCCGTTGCACGCACGGTGTGCAACGGCGTGCCGGATTCGGAAACCACCCGGAAAAGGGTCTCTCGCCGCCGTAAAATCCTGGCCCCGACCGGATCGACCGGCGGTCCGACGCCGATGCGTCACTCCTACAAAAGGGGGCTGGCCAAAGGCGCAAGTTCGGCGTATTTTCGTTTCAAGGCCTGCGAACCAACCTAGGCTCCAGGGCGACGGGAAGGAGTTCAGGCAGGGGTATAATGGCTCGATTGTTGGACGGACTTTGGTTCCGATGACGAACGCGCCTCTGTGCTTTCTTTAATTTTGTTGGGGGATGAAGATGAAGTCGACCCGTATGATCGGCGGCATGCTTGCCGCGGTTTCAGGCGTGATGCTGTATGGTTCAGCCGCCATGGCGATCGAGACCAAGCCAGCGCTCACGCTCGACCTGGCGAAAAAAATGGCCGCGGCCTGTGAGGCCAAGGCGACACAGGAAAAATGGAAGATGAACATCGCCGTGGTGGACGACGGTGCGAACCTGATTTTCTTCCAGCAGATGGACGGCGCTTTCAAAGGCAGCAGCTACATCTCGCAGCATAAGGCGATGACGTCGGCGAATTTTCCGTTCCCGACCCGGATGTTCGGCGAACTGGCATTCGGTAAGGACGGCAAGGGGGGGCCGGTGCCCGGCATTGCCGATGTGCCTGGGATCATCACCTTCGCCGGAGGGCTGCCGATCGTGACCGCTGGCAAGGTTCAGATCGGCGGCATCGGCGTCAGTGGTGGCACCGCCGACCAGGACGAGGAGTGCGCCAAGGCCGGGGTCGATGCTGTGGCAAACGACCTGAAGTAGAACGTTTCCGCCAGGACAGCGCAGGGAAGCGGGGACTTTGCAAATAGCGAAACCTTCCCTGCGCTGGCATCAGCCGGCGTAGATCGCGATCAAATCGTTCAGACCAACATCGAATCGCTTTACCGTTCGCCCGCTTCTCCCCCGAACGCCCCATGTGCCGTTCCAAAATCGCATAGCGCTCCCTCTCAGCCGCTGCTAACCAGGAGGAACTCGCGGCGGCGGCGGGTCGCGGTCCGGCGCGCGTGAGGCGGACGAAGGAAATCATTCGATGAGCCAGTCCCATTTCACGCTTGGCTTCCCCTTGAATGCACCGGCGAACACCGCCGTCCTAAGCCAGCAGCTCACGGCGGTGATGCCGCTCCTGTTCCAGGCAGCCGATACCATCGGCACGATCCACTATTCGCGCTTTACGATCCTGAGTGATCGGACGTTGCTGTTCCTCGGTGACTTCGACGGCGAATTTGGCCAGCTCCTGACTGAGCTGGCCAAATTCGCGGGCCCGGTGTTCGACACCATTTTTCAGCACGTCGACAATCCGCCACCGACACCGGTCACTGCCAACACCGAGAGTTTCGTCGAATGGATGGCAGCCCATCTTATCGGTCCTCTCATGGTCTACACCGCGTATCCCGAGGTGACCGCTCAACAAATCAAGACGTTGGCGGCAAACGCGGACGTGAGTGGTTCAGCCGAACTCAATCCATTCCTGGTGATCCTGCCGATCAAGTCGAAGGTTGCCTTTGTAACAGTCGAAATGATCGTGCGCGCGCGAACGCGTGGGACACAGAAGGACCTGGATACGGTCGGCACCCCGCACTTCGCGCAATTCGTTCCGCTCGAGGATAATCAGATCGGCTTCTTCACTGTCTACGATGGATCCTTCGACGACTATATCGCCGATTTCACGAAAAACATCGGCCACGTCTTCGACCTCATCTTCAAGTTCACCAAGGACCCGCCACCCTCACCGTGCCAGAAGCACCTGCAGGAATTCATTGATTTCGCGGCCGCGGCAAGCCGGACCCCAATCGGGTTCTATCAGGCTTATCCCGGCCTCACCGTTCAGGACATTCACGCCCTGATCGCCGACAGCAAATCCCAACCGGACTAGCTTGCGCCGCACGGGCCTCGGCCGGACAGGAGATACGAGGTGAGTCAAAACAGCGAAACCCCGGCGCCAAAGCCGAAGCCAGGCGAAGGGCTCCTGCATCGTTTGTTTGCGCGCGGCGGACAGGGCACCTCGCAACCCGCGGAGCATTCCGGTCCTATAACAAAATCAACGCTGGATCTGCCGGACATCCAAGGCTTCATTCTCCGCGGCTACCGGATGCCGATGGTGCGGCATTTTCTACTCTCGGTGACCACGCCCTCCGCCGCGCGCCGTCTGCTCGGCCGTCTGGTCAGTGGCAACGAATCCGACGCGCCGCAAATCACCACCGCCGAGGACTGGCACGTTGGTTTCGAACCAGGCCCTGGCGACAATCTCTCGGGCAGCCCTCGCCGCAAGCCCGACTACTGCCTCAATCTGGGCATTACCTGGCCCGGCCTCGTTGCGCTGGAAGTAAAGGATCGTGTCCCGGCACTTTCCTTCAAGTCGTTCGGCGCATTCGTTACGGGAGCGGCCGAGCGGGCGGAACGAGTGGGCGATACGGGGGCTAGTGCGCCGGGGAACTGGGTGGGCGGCTTCGGAACCGGCAACGACCATATTCTTCTTACATTGCACGCCCTCAGCGCGGACGCGATGGCAACCTACAGCGATCGCCTGACCGCATTGTTCGCGGAAGGTGACGCCCTGCGGGAAATCTGGCGCCAGGACGGGATGGCGCTGATGGAAACCCGCAACGGTGAGACCGTTCCAACCTCCAAGGTTCATTTCGGCTATACCGACGGGATCAGCATGACGACGATCCGTGGTGGACCGGAACGATACCCGCCGGATCATCAGCAGCCGTGCGAACCCTGGCTGTTCGTCCTGCTCGAAGACGCCGAGAACTACTTCGTGCCTGAGCCTCGGGAACTCGGCCTGAACGGCAGCTTTGCCGTGTTCAAGGCGATCATTACAGACGTCGTCGGCTTCGAAAATTTCCTCCAGTCGAATAAGAGCAAGATCGATCCGGAGCTACTCGCCGCCAAGATGTGCGGACGTTGGCGCAACGGCGTGCCGCTTGCCTTGTCGCCTGACACCGACAGTCCGCCCGAAGGCATCGCATCTGAACAATTGAACAATTTCGAGTATGTCAACGCTGATGGTTCGGGCGATCCGAAGGGTCTGCGCTGCCCGGTCGGTGCTCACATGCGCCGCATCAACCCCAGGGGCCAACCGGTGACTGGCCAGGGTCACCCGGGCGGCAGCAACAACACCCACCGGCTGATCCGCCGTGGCATGCCGTACGGCCCGGTTTACGATCCCTCCAAGCCGTATGACGGCATCGAACGTGGCCTGCTTGGTTACTTCATCAACTCGAACATCGAGAATCAGTACGAATTCGTGCTGAGCCAGTGGGTCAACGACAGTGCCTTCGCCGGGGCGGTCCGGCTACCGCCGAAGTCCAAGGATCCGATGATTGGAACTCAGGACCCCGCCGACAGCATCTTTGTGATCCCGCAACAGCACGGCGCCCCCGCGATAAAGGTCGAAGGGCTTTCGACCTTCGTCACGACCAAAGCCGCCGCCTACTGCTTCCTGCCCAGTGTGACCGCCATCAGGTTCATCGCCGGCCTGTCGTGACGGGCGCACCCGGAGACTCCCAATGTTGTTTCTGACCCGGTTGTTCGGGGTGACCGGCAGCGACGCCGAACGCTATTTCGATGCGGAGTCGGACTACTCCGCCGAGATCGTGGACAAGGTCCTGCTGATGCAGACCGACGCCGCCGCCAAGGCGAATTCGCCGCTGTGTCGGGGAACCCATGCGAAAGGCGTCAGCCTGCGGGGTCAGCTAGAGGTCTTCGACGTCGCTGTCGGACGTGAGCCCGAACTGGCCGCGCGCCTTGCCAAGGGCATCTTCGCCCGGCCCGGTATCTACCCGGCCACGCTGCGCTTTGCCAACTCGGACCCGCATGTCAATTCCGACTTCAAGCCGGACGTCCGGTCGCTGTCCTTTTCCGTTGACCTCACGACGGAAGCGCCGGCGACAAGCGCGCGGCGGCAGGATTTCACCTTGCAAAATGCAACGACCCTGCCTTTGAACGATGCCCGTGCCTTTCTCGCGACAATGCAGGTCATCGCGGCGCCAAGTCCCGCGAAAGCCCTTTGGTCGCTTTCGTTCCGGGACCAGATGCGAGTGCTCAGGACGCTTATGCTGGCGCAACTGCAAGCGCGAAAATCGGTCGAGCCGTATCAGAACCTGCGCTACTGGAGCACTGTCCCGTTTCGCCACGGGGCGACCGAAATAGTCAAGCAGACGGCCACGCCGGCCCCCGAAAATCCCTCACGCCCGCTGCAAAAGAGCAACCCGGACGCGCTGCGTAACGAACTGGTCCGCCACCTCAATGAAGACGGCGTAATGAGCCGCTTCCTCATTGGTCTGCAGTTTCTCGACGTTGACAGGATGACGTATTGGGGCAAGACCCGGGACGCCGCCTTCTGGACCGAAAACGCCAGCGTCGAATGGAAAGAGTCGGAGGCACCGTTTCATTACGTTGCGCAACTGACCCTCCAGGCCGGCACGGTGCTGTCCGGCGATGACGCCGAGGCGGTCTATTTCGACGTCACACGGAATGCCACGCCCGACACGGTGCCCGTTGGCAGCATCAATCGCGCCCGCTGCCCGGCCGAGGTCGCCAGCCGGCGAGCGCGGTTGCGCACCGATTGACCACCCGCTACGGCAGGTCGATCCACGACAGATGCCCCCCCTTCCCCGCTCCGGTATCCAGAAACACCGCCGTGCCTCCCAGCACGCCATGGCGGACATAGGGTCGGCCGTCCGTGCTGCGCCGGTCGTGGCCGCAATACACCGTCATCCCCGCCGGAATCCGGTCCACCCAGCGCAAGCTCCGCTCCGGGTAGCCGTCCGGCTGCATGCGTCCCGTCGGCTCCCCATACAGCGCCCGGGCCAACGCGCCGTGTGGCCGCTCCAGACCGTGCGGCGGCGATGGTTGCTCCAGCATCACGGTGTGGAAGCCGCCATGAACGAAAATCGCCTGGCCGTGCCGTAGCCAGACGGGCGCCTCGGCAATGAGGCGACGCGCCCGTTCCTTCAGATCGTCGTCGAGTTGGGCCGTCGTCGCCTGCACCACCGCGTCCACCCGCGCATGATCGCCCGCCAGCGCGCGAGCCAGCTTCAGATCGTGGTTGCCCAGCAGAAAAACGCCAAGCCCCTGCTCGACCCGATCGAACATCATCCGCAGCGTGCTGGCGCTGTCCCGGCCGTGATCCACGAGATCGCCCAACTGAACGACGAAGCGGTCGGTCGCCAGCGCGTAGCCGAACCCGGTCACGTCGCCATGGACGTCGCCGACGACGCGGATTTTAGCCCCAGACGGGATCACGAGCGGAGTCATTGGATTGTCAAATAGATAGGATGCCGCCGTCGCCGCGACTAGGGAGCATGCCTCGTCACGACTCGGCGCGAATCCCCCCATACGCCTCGAGCGCCCGCGTTCGGCCTGCCGCGAGGTCCACGATCGGCAACGGATAGCTGCGCCCCAACTCGATCCCGGCAGCCGCCAGAACTGTCGCCGGCGCTTCCCACGGCGCGTGGATGTAGCGGTTATCGAGCCGCGCCAGTTCCGGAACGAAGCGACGGAGGTAGTCGCCCTCGGGATCGAATTTCCGGCCTTGCAGCACCGGGTTGAAAATCCGGAAATACGGTGCGGCGTCGGCCCCGCAACCGGCCACCCATTGCCAGTTCGCGGCATTATTGGCCAGGTCGGCATCGACCAGCGTGTCCCAGAACCAGGCCTCGCCTTGCTGCCACGGGATAAGCAGGTGCTTGGTCAGGAAGCTGGCGGCCACCATGCGCACCCGGTTGTGCATCCAGCCGGTCCGCCAAAGCTGCCGCATCCCGGCATCGACGATCGGCACACCGGTGCGGCCGCGCTGCCAGGCCAGCAGCCCGGCCCGGTCGTCGCGCCAGCGCATCGCCGCGAACTCGGGCCGCACCGGAGCTTCGGGAAGCGTCGGATGGTGCCAAAGCAGGTGAATACAGAATTCTCGCCACAGCAGTTCCCGGACAAATTTGTCCCGGGCCGTCCCGGCCGAATGAAACCGCGCGCGATGCCAGACCTGGGCCGCCGAGATTTCGCCGAAATGCAGATGGGGCGACAACATTGAGGTGCCGTCCTGCCCGGGGAAGTCCCGCCCCTTGTCGTAGCCCGCCAACCCACTTGTCAGAAATGCCTCGACCCGTTCCGCCGCGCCCGCCTCCCCCGGGGTCCAGGTCTCGCGCAGCCCCGACGCCCAGTCGGGTCCGGTCGGCAGCAACCCCCAGGCATCGAGGCAGTCCGATGCCGGCGCGTTCGCTCCCGGAATGGACGCCGGCGGCGGCACAGGCTCCTTCGGCCCGCCCAAGGCCAGGCAGGCGTTGGCGAACGGCGTGTAGATGCCGTACGGCCCGCCGGTTTTCGTCCGCACCAACTCGGGGTGGAACAGCATAGTGGTGCGCATCCGATGCAGCATTGCCCCCTGTTTGTTCAGGGCCTTGCAAGCCGCTTGATCGAGACGCCGCGCCCAGGGCTCCGCCGAACCGCCCGTGAACACATCGCGCGCGCCAGTCCGCCGGACCAGTTCGACGATGATCTCGACGCTGTCGCCGCGGCGGAGCACCAAGGGACTGCCCCGCTCCGACAGCGACCGCCGCAGCGCCGCCAGACTGTGATGCAGCCACCAGCGCGAGGCGGCGCCCTCGGTCCACGCGCCCGCCGCCTTCTCCTCCAGGATGAAGACCGGAAGCACGGGGCGGCCGGTGCCGATTGCGGCATGAAGCGCGGCATGGTCCGCCAGCCGCAGGTCGTTACGGAACCACAGGATAGCGGGTGCGTCGGACGCTCGGGGCATACGCGGAATGTGGTGATTGTTCCGGTTGCGTCACTGCAAGTCCTCGCGAGCCGGATTCAGCGCGCCGCCCGCCGAGCCGCCCCCATTTACGAGTGCAGCGTTTGTGAGAAGCGACGTTTGTGAGAAGCGGCGGGGGCGCCTAGACTGCGGGCAACGAGACCAGGAGGGAACCTTGGACCTCAAGCTGTCCGAGCCGCACCACGCCCTGCAGGCGGAAATCCGAGATTTCATCCGGCGGCACGGCGACAAGTCACCGAAAGTCGGTGGCGGACGCAAACGGCCCGATCAGAAGACGCTCGACTGGCAGAAGCGCCTCGTGGAGCACGGCTACGCCGGGCGCACCATCCCGCGCGAGTATGGCGGCTTCGGCGCGCCTCCCGACGTCATGGCGGCGGCGATCATCTCGACGGAGTTCGCCAGCGCCAACGTCTACGCCGGTCTCACCAACCAGGGCATCTCGATGCTGGTGCCGACGCTGCTGGAACTCGGCACCGAGGAGCAGAAACGCCAGTACGTTGCCCCGACGATCCGGGGCGACATCATCTGGTGTCAGGGCTACTCCGAGCCGGGCAACGGCAGCGACCTGGCGAACGCGCAGACAAAAGCCGAGCTTCGTGACGGCTACTGGATTGTGAATGGTCAGAAGATCTGGACCAGTTCAGCTCACTACGCCGACATGATGTTTCTACTGTGCCGCACTGAACCAGACAAGTCGAAACATGACGGCCTGTCCTATCTGCTGCTGTCAATGCAGTCGCCGGGCCTCGAGGCGCGCCCGCTGAAAACCATGACCGGGCGCAGCGAATTCAACGAGGTCTTTTTCACCGACGTCAAAGTGCCCGAGGCTCAGATCGTCCTCGGCCGCGGCAAGGGCTGGTACGTTGCCAACGTAACGCTCAAGCACGAGCGACTGATGATCGGCGATGCCGGCAAGATGACCGCCCGCTTCGAGCAATTGCTTCGTCTGTTGCAGACTACGGAAATCGACGGCGTCAAGTTGCTCGCCAAGGCGGGATATCGCGACCGGCTGCTGCGCCTGCAGGGTGAGGTGCTGGCCTGGAAGGCGCACAATCTTCGCCTGCTGACGGAAGCGGCGCAGGGTATCGATTCCGGTGTCAAACGTATGATCGTGAAATATGGCGGTACGATGCTGGGTTTTCGGCTGTCATCGCTTGCCGTGGATGCACTGGGTGCCGCTGGCCTGCCGTTCGAAACGATGGGCGAGGACGCCGAGGACGACGACGCGACCACCTGGAACATCGACTACATGTACGATGTCGGACTGCTGATCGGCGGCGGTTCCAGCAACATCCAGAAGAACATCATCGGCGAGCGCGGACTGGACCTGCCTCGGGAACCGAAGGTGCCGACCGGAATGGTGATCGGCAGGGGCTAAGAATATGGAATTTGGCCTGACCCTGGAGCAGCGGCAGTTCGACGACTCGCTGCGCGCATTCCTGGATGACCACCTGCCCATGGAACGCCTGCGGACACTCGCCGATTCCGGCGCAGGTTACGATGAACGACTCTGGCGAGACCTGGCGGAGCTGGGGCTGCACGGCCTTCTGGTACCGGAACGGTTTGGCGGCGCCGGGCTGGGCGTCCTGGATGCCGCGGTGGCCGCCGAAGCGCTGGGGAACGCCGTCGCGCCGGTGCCCTTCGTTGGCAGCATCGTGATGGCAACACTGGCATTCGTGAACAGTGCGCACGAGGCACTGCAAGATGAATATCTACCTCGGATCGCCGCCGGTGAGTGTCGTTTCGCCGTCGCGCTGCCAGGCCTTTCCGGACAAACCGGAACGGGATCGGCAGCGCTGACGAATGGACGACTGACGGGCCGCGTCACGGGTGTCGCGGATGCCGGCGCGGCCACGCACTTTCTCGTCTACCTGCCGGACGGTCATGCCGCCGTCATAGCAGCGGATGCCCGCGAAGTCGCCTCGATCGTGCAACGAAGTGTCGATCGGACACGACCAGTTGTCGATGTAACGTTCGATAGCGCGCCGGCGGAACGTCTGGATGCCGCCAACGCGCCCTTGGCCACCGCGCGCCGCGTGTTGGACGCCGGGCGCGTCGTGCTCGCCGCCGACTCACTGGGCGCCGCGCAGCACATGCTGGACGCCGCCGTCACCTTCGCCAAGGAGCGCGTGCAGTTCGGCCGGATCATCGGCAGCTTCCAGGGCGTGAAACACCCCTTGGCCGATTGCGTCACCGCGCTTGAACCGTGCCGCGGCCTGGTCTGGTATGCTGCCTACGCACAGGATGCACTTCCCAATGAAGCGCGCCTCACCGCCTGCCATGCCAAAGCGCACGTCGCCGATGTGGCGCGTGATGTCGCTCGCATCGCCACCGAAACGCACGGCGGCATGGGGTTCACCGATCTGCTCGGCCTGCACTACTGGTTCAAGCGCATCAGCTTCAGCCGGCAGATGCTGGGAGGACCGGAACGGTGCCGTGAAGAAGCCGCGGAACTGCAAGGCTGGCGAGTGCATGCTTGATCAAATGCACAGGCGAATGAAACGGGAGTGAGACAATCATGTCGGTTTTCGTTATTGGCGGCACCGGGTTCATCGGGCTGCGCGTAATCAGGCTGCTGGCCGCCCGAGGCGAGCAGATCGTCTGCATGGATATCAATCCGGGCGCGGCCTCGTTCGGCGATCTCGGTCAACAAGTCAAGGTTGTTCGTGGCGACGTCACCCAGTTTGACGATGTCATGGCCACGATGACGGATGCGAAACCGTCCCGTGTGATCAACCTGTCATATTTTCTCGGCAGCGAACACGCGCCGCACATCGCCACCAAACTCAACGTCCTCGGCATGGATAATTGTTTCGAGGCCGCCCGCCTGCTCGGCGTCAACCGCGTCGTTTATGCCAGCTCGCTCGCCGTCAACGGGTTGCAGAAACATTTCGGAGATCGAGCGGTTACCGAGGACGATCTCCGTCACGGCAGCAACCAATATGCCGTGCACAAGATCTTCAATGAATTCCAGGCGCAGGATTACAACGAGAAATACGGCATGACGATCACCGGCATCCGCCCTGCCAACGTCACCGGCCCAGACAAGGTCCGCGGCTCGGTCGATCACGTCAACTGCATCACCCAGCCGGCGCGCGGCAAACCGGTATCGTTTCCATACAAGGACGCCATGCGCTGTCCGGTCCATGTCGACGACATCGCGGAAGTGTTCGCTCGTGTCCTGCTGACCGACAAGCCGCGCCATAGCATCTATAATTCTGGCGGCATAGCGATCAGCCTGGGCGACCTCGCCGACATCGTTCGCGATTTCCTGCCGGACGCGCGGATCAGCTTCGAACACGAGACCGGCGGCCGCGACCAGTCAGGCAACTATCTCATCGACAACAGTCGGTTGCTGGAGGAATTTGGCGTCCAGTATCGTCCGTTCCGGCAGCGCGTCCAGCAGATCATCAATGAGGTTCGCGCTCAGGAGAACCTGCCCCCCATAGTCGGCTGATCAACCAAACTGGACTTTGCCTCATGGAGCACGCGGCATATCTGCGGTATACCGCTTGATCATTTGAGCCGCAAACTCGGCAGGGAGCAGGCGTTTGAGCTATAGCAACACGGGCACCGCGCATATTCGGAAACTGGCGCGCGCCGCCGCAGGCCTGCCCATACTGATCCTGCTCATGCTCTCTGCCTGTGCGGTGGCACCAAAACCGCAACTGACGGCAACCGATGCCGCCGATGTCAATCGAGTGACGGCTTACCTGAATAGTATCCCGCGCTTTGAGGCGCATTTCGTTCAGTTCGGCTCGTTCGGTCCGGATGCCGGTCTCATCGTTCTGGATCGCCCGACCGGTCACCTGCGCATCGACTATGCCGATCCGGCGGGGCGGGTGATGGTTGTTGCCAACGGCCGGATGATCATTGTCGACCGCGGCAATGGCTCGACCACAACAATTCCCCTATCGCGAACGCCACTTGGGATGTTGCTGACCCCAAGCATAAACCTGTCCGGCGACATCACGGTGGTAAGTGTGCTTCGCCAGCCGGGCATTATTCAGGTTACGCTGACGAGGACTGATCATCCGTCCCGTGGCAGCCTGACGCTTAGCCTCGCCGAGCAACCGCTGCGTCTTGTTTCAGTAACTGTGACGGACGCCGAGCGGCGGACTTTGACAATGGATCTGTCCGGGATCGATACGTCGCCGCGGTTGACACCAGACCTGTTCCAACCACCCGTCCTCTCCGGCAGTTGAGAGCCAGATCCGCAATCGGATGATCTGATGCCGATATTCGTGTCATGCCTGCCCTTGCGAAGGCGAGGGGCCGGCGCAGGCCGGCCACCCACGTCTCTATTCACACAACGAAATTCGAGCGGAGGAGGCAACGCTTTCGGTCACCAACCAATGTCGGAATGGGACATTGCACGGAAAACCTGCCAAATGTGGATTTCGTACGAGCTGGTCGGCCGCATGCGCATCATCCGTCGAAGAATCGCGGAGCGGTAGCCATAGCGACGTGCCGTGACCAAGGCAGCCCATCCAACCCGGAAGTCAATCAGCGAAGATAAATGCAACACTTCAATTGTAACGAGGAGGGAAAGCGTCATCGTGTGGTTCGATGCGATAAATGTATGTTGAGCCGGTCAACACTTCCATGGAAGCACGTTTTTGGAGTAAGCCGATGCCTCCGCTGCCGACCATCCTGCGACAATGTTTTCGCGCGCCTATTCCGGAAATCGAGACCGCCGCCAGGCATCTTGATTCAGCCGTTTCAGCGCATCTTCGCGGCGAACACGCCGACGCTGCCGAGCTGCTTCGTAAGGCTGACGATAGGATGGTCTGGGCGTGGTTGGAATCCGTCTGGGGCGCCAAAAGTCCATACACAAATCTGCGCACGATACCCAACACACCGCCCATAATCCTGAAGGAGCTGCGGGCAAAACCACGCCAAGCGCCTCCCGGCCTGGTGCGCCTTGTTCACGAACGGGATGGCTATTATTGCCGCTTCTGCAAAATCCCGGTGGTTAGCGACAGCGTAAGGAAGGCACTTTGCAAGGGATATCCCGAGGCCGTGCCATGGGCTGCGAACGACAGCAAGGGTTGCCATGCGGCGCTTCAGTGCATGTGGGCTCAGTATGACCACATTTTTCCACACTGCCGCGGTGGTACAACCACTCTCGACAATATCTGTCTGACCTGCGCGGCCTGCAATTACGGGCGCGGACCCTACACGCTGGAGGAAGTCAGCTTAATGCATCCTGATTCCCATGAGCCTCGTCGCGGAGCCTGGGACGGGCTAGCACGCTTGCGATAGCCTGGGCGGGCACGCGGTGTGGCGGTGCCACGAATTGCTGCCGCCGTGCCACTATTCTCAAACACGGCCCTCGCGCATCGCCGCCGTCGCCGCCCCGTCAACGACGCCCGCTGCGGACACAACGACGCCGTAGTCCCGCTCCGCCGTCTCCGGCGAAACGATACCATCGATCACGTCCTGTCGCACCGCCTCCGGGTCGCGTTCGAGCGGATCGCCATAGCCACCACCCGAGGGACCAACACAGGCGAAGACATCGCCAAAGCGCACCGGCATGTGCGGCACTTTCGACGGCAGCGCAACGACCTCGCCCGTCGCCCGGCGCAGCGTTAGCTCAGCCGTCGCGCCGTCACGCCCGCCCTGAAAACCCCACGGCCGGAACCGATGCCCATCGCCCTCGACCGAAGCGCCGCCGTTGTCGAGAAAGCAAATCTCCCGCACCGACCCCAGACCGCCGCGCCACTTGCCGGCCCCGCCGCTGTCTTCGCGCAGTTCATAGCGCAGCACGCGCAGCGGCAGATGTGACTCGACATCCTCGATAGGGTTGTTGCGCGTGTTCGCATACAGCGTGTCCACCGCGTCCATGCCGTCGATCCCGTAGCGGCCGCCGTAGCTGCCTTCGAAAATCTCCATATGCACCCAGTGACTGTGATCGCGCAGACCGGAGAACGCGATCACCTTCAGATTGCCGATCCCAGCCGAGACCTGCCGCGGCACCGCCTGCGCCAGTGCCTTCATTACGGTGTCGGCAAGCTGGTTGCCCGGGCAGAAACGCGCGATCGTCGGCGTCGGAAAAATCGGATTCGCCAGACACCCCTTGGGTGCAATGATTCGGATCGGCCGCGTAAGCCCCTCGTTCACCGGCACATGACCATGCACCTCCGTATCGAGCAACACCGAGCGCACCGTCAGCCATACAGCGATATCCACGGTGCCGACGAACGGCATGTTGATCGGCCGATCCGGCACCTGCGGCGCGGTTCCGGTCAGATCGACCGTCAGTTCATCCCCCTGCTTCGTTACGCGCGCAACCAAAGGCAGTTCGCGACGAGACGGATCAGGATCATCGAGAAAGCCGTCAATCTTGGTCTCCGCCGACCAGGAACCATCCGGCAGCGCGGCAATCGCCCGGCGCATCATCAGCTCGGACTGATCCATCATTGCCGCACACGCCGCCCGGAACTGCGACACGCCCATCCGACCCAGCAGCGCCCCCATCCGCTCGGCGCCGATGCGGCTCGCCGCGACCTGAGCTTCCATGTCGCCGACCACCAGATCGCTCGCCCTGATATTATCGCGTAACATCTGCCACACCGCATCGTTACGCCTGCCCTGATCGAACACCTTGATAGCGCGGAACTGCAGTCCCTCGGCATAGGCATCGATGGCGTCCACGATCCCGCACGACCCTGGGGTCAGCGCGCCGATATCGAGATGGTGCGCCGTGGTGCCCGAAAATCCAACCAGGGTGCCTTCATGAAACACCGGAACAATAAAACCGACGTCTGGCCCATGACTCGCGCCACCATAGGCATCATTGTGCATGATCACGTCGCCCGGCCGGACCTCGTCGCCACGCGCCGCGAGTGCCCGCAGCATCCCCTTCACGTATCCCGGAATCGGCCCCGACTGCAGCGGCGTCGACTGCGATGATTCCGCCAGCCCCCGGCCCAGTTCATCGGTCAGTGCCGCGCCGAAATCCTCCGACTCCCGGATGATCGAGGAATACGACATGCGCATCAGCTTGTAGCCGACCTCGATCGCGATGCTCTCCAGCGCACCCTGCATGACGCTTGTCGTGACGGGATCAACGGCAATTCGTAACACTTCGTCCATGCCTACTCTCCCGCTGTAAGCGTAATGATCAGATTACCGCTCGGCTCGGCCACGAAGCTGCAACCTGGCGGAACCACCGTCGTGCTGTCCGTTTGCAACACGATCGCCGGCCCTGGGATCGCCACCCCCAGAGCCAAACCATCACGGAACAGGAACGGCGTATCGACCGCTTCTTGCCCCGCCGTGAACACGACGGGGGCATGATACGTTGGCGCAGCGGCGTCCCCCCGCTCGACCGGCCTGGCCTCCAGCTTCGGCCGCACCGCGACGCCGACCAGACGCAGGTTCACCACCTCGATGACGCTGTCCCGGAAAGCGTGGCCGTACTCCGCCTGGTGCTGGACGTGGAAGCGCTCGAGTGTCCGCCGCAGTTCCGCATCGTCGATCGGCCCGTCGCCGAACGGCACACGCAGCTCATACCCCTGGCCGGCATAACGCAGGTCGCCCGAGCGCTCGAAACGGATCCGATCCGTGCCGATCTTGTCGCCGGCGAAACGGTCGGCGATCTCCCGCCGCATCGTTGCGAAATCGTCCGCCAGCCGCGCCACGTCCGCCGCGTTCGAAGCCTGAAAGCAGGTTCGCACGGTATCGTATTGCAGATCGGTGGTGAGCAGACCCATGGCGGAGGTAATGCCCGGATGGGGTGGGATCAGCACCTGTCGGATGCCGAGCTGCCGAGCCACGTCGGCGCCATGCAGCGGGCCGGCGCCGCCGAATGCGACCAGCGTGTAGTCCCGCGGATCGATCCCCCGCTGCGCGGTTCTGGACCAGATCGCGTTCGCCATGTTCGCGTTTACCACCGTGAGGATGCCCAGCGCGGCTTCCATAACCGAAAGGTCCAGTTCCGCGGCAAATCGCTGCATCACCTGCTGCGAGGCCGCGGCATCGAGCTTCATGGCGCCGCCCAAAAACCGGTCGGGGTCGAGGCGCCCGAGCACCACGTTCGCGTCCGTCACGGTTGGCTGCAAACCGCCGCGGCCGTAGCCCGCCGGACCCGGCACGGCGCCTGCCGATTGCGGCCCAACCCGGAACGCACCGCCGCTGTCACGACGCGCGATCGACCCGCCCCCTGCCCCGATCGTGTGGATATCGATCATCGGCACCAGGATCGGAAAGCCTCCAATCCAGGTATCCCGCGCCGTCGCTTCGGCGAACCGCCCGCCGGTGACGATGCCGATATCGGCCGAGGTGCCCCCCATATCGAAGGTAATCAGGTTGTCCCGCCCGGACAGCGCGCCGGCCCATGTGCCGCCAAGCACCCCCGCCGCCGGCCCCGACAGCATCGTCAGCACGGGGCGCTCGGCCACCATCCGCACCGTCGCGGCGCCGCCGTTCGAGCCCATCACCTGCAACTCGCCGCCACTGCCGGCATCGCGCAGCCGTCGCGACAGAACGGAGATGTAGTCACGCACCTTCGGCCCGACGAAGGCATTCATCGCCGCGGTCGTGAAGCGCTCGAACTCGCGGAACTGCGGCGCGACCTCGGCTGACGTCGTTACGAAGGCGTCGGGATGTTCCTCCAGCACCAGTTGTTTGGCGCGGGCCTCGTGCGCCGGGTTGAGGTAGGAGAACAGAAAGCAGATCGCCACCGCCTCGACGCCATCCCGCCGCAGCGCCCGTGCCGCGGCGCGAACCTCCTCCTCGTTCAGCGGCACCAGCACATCGCCGCGCGGTGGGATCAGCCGCTCGGACACGACATGACGGTGGCGCCGTTGCACGAACGGCCGGCTTTGCCAGGGTATCCGCTGCATCAGCGAGTAGTGCTGAGGCCGCTGATGCCGCCCGATATGCAGGATGTCGCGATAACCACGCGTGGTGATCAGGCCGGTCACCGCGCCGCGATGTTCCAGCACCGCATTGGTGGCGATGGTGGTGCCGTGCAGCACCTGGTCGATGCGGGACGGGTCGAGGCCAGCCATTGCACACAGCCCGATGACGCCCTCGGTTACCCCGACCGAGGGGTCCGCGGGCGTGGTCGGCACCTTGTGGACCACGGCCCGCCCGGTATCGGTATCCGCAAGGACCAGGTCGGTGAACGTGCCACCGACGTCGACGCCAACGAGGTTCATTCAGGCTTCCGGACAATGTTGCGGCGATGTCTGCTCGCATTCTTGCGATATCCGTGATGGCATCGCAACCGCCTGCCCCACTACCCCGCGATACGCTCCACCCCGCCCATATACGGCCGCAGCACCTCCGGGACCACAATCGACCCATCCGCCTGCTGGTACGTCTCCATCACCGCAATCAGCGCTCGGCCCACAGCCACGCCCGACCCGTTCAGCGTGTGCACGAACGCCACCGTCTTGCCGTCGGCCCCGCCACGGAACCGTGCGTTCATCCGCCGCGCCTGGAAATCCCGGCAGTTCGAGCACGAGGATATCTCACGCCACATCTGCTGGCCCGGCAGCCACACCTCCAGGTCGTGCGTGCGGCTGGAGGCGAACCCGGTATCGCCCGAGGACAGCAAAATCCGCCGATACGTCAGACCAAGTAGCTCCAGCACCGTCTCGGCCGCGCGGGTCATCCGCTCGTGCTCATCCGCACTGCCGTCCGGGTGCGTGATGGACACCAGTTCGACCTTGCGAAACTGGTGCTGGCGCAGCATGCCGCGCGTGTCCCGCCCAGCCGACCCAGCCTCACTGCGATAGCAGTCGGTCAACGCGGTCAGCCGGATTGGCAACCCCTTTTCCGCCAGGATTTCGCCACTGACCGTGTTGGTCAACGGCACCTCGGCGGTCGGGATCAGGTAGCGCCCGTCGGTGGTCTTGAACAAATCCTCCTCGAACTTCGGCAGGTTCCCCGTGCCGTACGCGGTAGCGGCATTGACCAGCGAGGGCACGATGGTCTCGGTATAGCCATGCTGTTGCGTGTGCAGATCGAGCATGAACTGGCCCAGCGCCCGCTCCATCCGGGCAAGCGGCCCGCGCAGCACGGTGAACCGCGCCCCGGCCAGTTTGGCGGCTGTAGCGAAGTCCATCATCCCCAGCGCCTCGCCGAGCTCAAAGTGCTGCTTCGGCGGGAAACCCGGGTCGCGCGGCTCGCCATGCTGCGCCAGAACAACATTGGCGGTCTCGTCCGGACCATCAGGCACCGACGCGTCGAGGATATTCGGCAGCCCCTCCAGGATACGCCGTATCGCGGCGTCCAGCTCGGCGGCGCGGCTTTCCAGTCCCTCCATTTCGCCCCGCAAAGCGGTCGCCTCGGCTTCGAGGGTCGCGGTGTCGGCACCGCTTCGCCTGCCCTGGCCGATCTCCTTAGCCAACGCGTTCCGCCTCGCTTGCCTCTCCTGCAAATCGGTCTGTGCCGCCCGCCGCTCGGCGTCGAGCCCCAGCAACTCCGGCGACACCGGCGGCAGACCTCGCCGTGACATCGCGACGTCGAAACCAGCCGGATCGCCGCGGACCGCGCGGATGTCGTGCATCGCTCAGACCTCCACCGGTTTCGTCTCGACCAACCCGGCCGAAATGATGGAAATTTCGTACAGCAGGATCAGCGGCAGCGCCAATCCGGTCTGCGTGATGACGTCCGGGGGCGCCAGGATGGCGGCGATGATGAACATCCCGACATAGGCGTAGCGGCGGAACTTCTTGAGCTGGGTGGAACTGACGATGCCGACCTTGGCCAGCAGCGTCAGGGCGACCGGCAACTGGAAGGTGATGCCGAAAGCGAAGATCAGTTTCATCACCAGGTCGAGGTATTCGCTGACCCGAGGCAGCAGCTCGATCGGCACGCCGCCGCCGCCGGTCGGGTCCTGGAAGCTGGCAAAGAACCGCCATGCGAAGGGGAACACGAAATAGTAGGCCAGCGCCGCTCCCAATACGAACAGCACCGGCGTGGCGGCCAGGAACGGCAGCAGCGCGCGCTTTTCGCTGCGGTACAGGCCCGGTGCGACGAACATCCAGATTTGCGTGGCGATCACCGGGAATGCCACGAACGCGCCGCCAAAGAACGCCACCTTGATGCGGGTGAAGAACGCCTCATACAGTTGCGTATAGATCAGGTGCGGATCGGGATTGCCCTGCTCGCGCAGCACTTGCGCCAGCGGTTCCGCCAGGAAGAAATAGATCCGGCCGGAGAAAAAATACGCCACGCCAAAGCACACGATGAACGCAACCGCGGACCACATCAGCCGGCGGCGCAGCTCGATCAGGTGTTCGAGCAGCGGCATCGGTTTGTCGTCGATGATATCGTCAGGTTTGGCCAAGGTGGGAATTTCCGTTTCGGCGCGGTGCTGCGGGAATGTTGCTCAGGGCCGAGCGTGGTGTTGCCGCGCGGCTTCCGGGGGAATGAAGGCCGGCGGGTCCGGGGCCCGGCCGACGGCCTCGATCACCGGAGGCGGCACCAGGGCCGGTGGTATGAATGCGGGCGCAGCCGGAACCGCCGGTTCGACCGCCTCAACGACGGGCTGCCCTGGCAGGGACGCATCCGCCAGCGCGACCGGTTCCGTCACCGTGACCGCGCTCACCGCGACCTCGTCGAGCGTGGAAACCTCGGCGGCTGTGGGATAGGTCGGCTCCAACGGATTGGTTTCGAAGGTTTTGCGCAGCGACCGGTCCGGATCGACCGTTTCCTCCATCGCCCCACGGATGTCGAAGTTGCGGATTTCGTTGAAGGTTTTCTTGACCTCCCCGAGATCGGCCTCACGCACCATCTCGTCGACATGGGTCTGGAATTCGGCGGCCATCCGGCGCGCCTTCTTGATCATGTTGCTGACCGTGCGGATGGCGGCGGGCATGTCCTTCGGCCCGATCGCGATCAGCGCGACGGCACCGATGAGGACAATCTCCGACCAGGCGAAATCGAACATGGATCGAGTTTAACTCCAGCGCGCGCTTGCTAGCAGGTCCAGCAAGGCCATGGAGTTCTGCCATCTTCGAGACTTTTTAGCTGATTTACCCGCATCTTACCCACATCTCGGTTTGGCCATCCAGCGCCGCGCTGACACATGGGCGCGCTTATAGCCCGAGGACCGCCGAGACGGTAGCAGGGCTACCACATCCCTGGGCATCAGCGAGGATGGATCGACGCGGCGTCAACCGACAGTCCGGCCAGATCCCGCGACCGCCGCCGCTCGACCGTCCCGCCGCGATCGTTCAGAACCATCGAGCCATATGGCTCCACACGGGCACGGTCCGGTGCTTTGCCGCGGATGCCGCGCCACCGTCCCGGCATTCCGCTGAACCCTCCGAGTGTCGGCCCGGCTAGTTCAGGAAGGAGTGCGGCCCTGCTTTGGCGGCTTGCAAGACGGCGGCAAGCAGCATGTCCGGGGTAAAGGGCTTGGGCAAATGGCTATCCATGCCCGCCTTGCGGCACTCCTCGATCTGTTGCGTGAAGACCTGAGCGGTCATTGCCACGATCGGCACGCATCCAGGGGCGCCGCCAAGCTTGCGAATGAGGCGCGTCGCCTCCAGCCCATCCATATCCGGCATCCTTACGTCCATCAACACGACGTCAAACTTCGAGTTGGCAACAGCGGAAACTGCTTCCGAGCCGCCCTCGACGTCGGTGACGGTATGGCCGCCCGCGCGCAAGAAGGCAGCGGCGACATCTCGGTTCATGGCGATATCGTCAACGACCAGCACATTCGGCGCCAGAGGCGGCGACGAGACGATCGTGGCCGGCGCCTCGGGCATCATGGCCGGAAGCGGTGTAACCATAGGCTCCCGCGGCAGATCCAACCAGAACACGCTTCCGCCACCCGGATTGTCATCGTGACCGAGGCACCCGCCCATCAAAGACGCAATCCGGGCCGACAAAGCGAGGCCGATCCCGGCCCCCGCCGCGGTGTTGGTGGCAATGGCGTCGAGGCGTTCAAAGTTGCGGAACAGAAGTTGACGCTGATTGCCCGGTATGCCGGGACCGGTATCCGCAACCTCGATCCGCAGCGACGAGCCGCCCATCACCGGTAGCAGACGTAAATCGACAGTTCCTCGGACTGTATACTTCACGGCGTTGCCGAGCAGATTGAGCAGCACCTGTCTTAGCCGCGTAGGATCCGTGGTCAGGTGTCTCGGTGTGCCCGGGGCGATGGCGAGGTTGAGCGCCAGACTTTTCGCGCTCGCAGCGGCGCGGACCACATCGAGGCAAGCCGCCGCGACCCCTTGAACGTTAAACTCGATCGGTTGCAGCACGACATGCTCTGCCTCGATGGCGGCAAGATCGAGGACGCCGCTGATCATCTCGAGCAGGTGTTTGCCAGCTTCCTGCATGTTGCCGACTCGCGCCGATTGCGTCGCGGTCAACCCTCCCTCCATGCGCAGCAGTTCCGCATACCCCAGGATCCCATTCAATGGCGTGCGCAGTTCGTGGCTCATCGTTGCCAGGAACTTTGATTTGGCCCGGTTCGCCCGAATTGCCTCATCGCGCGCCTGCTTCAGGTTTTGGGCATATTGCGAGAGTTCAGCGTTGGCCTTGCGTAGCTGACGTTCACGCTCATCGCGCTCAGTGACATCCTGCGCCATCTTGGAGACGCCAATGATCACACCCTGATCATCGCGGATCGGCGAAATGGTAAGCGATACGGGGACGAGCCTGCCGTCCTTGTGCTGCCGTACCGTTTCGAAGTGGAGGATTTTTTCGCCGTGACGGACGCGCCCAAGGATCAAGGCTTCTTCGTCCATCTTGTCCGGCGGAATGATTTGCAAAATCGGCTGCCCGACAATCTCATCGGCGGCATAGCCGAACATCATTTTGGCGGCCTTGTTCCAGGACGTCACGATACCATTCAAATCTTTCCCGACAATCGCGTTGTCCGATGAGTCGGCAATAGCCGCGAGCCAAAAGCGTGCGATCTCGGGCGGCGTAGGTTGCCAGCCTCCGCTCGCCGGTCGCTTCGTCAACCCTTCGCCTGCTCCCTTTGTTGCAGCGACATTTGGCATCAAAGCACCTTTTCGTTGGATCCCAGTTAGGCGGGTTATACGCGCAGGGTTGGCGTGGCGGCTGCGCGCGAAATCAATAAGATACCAGCCGCCCGGCCGCCCGTCAGAGGGTCGATCTTTCGGGCGGCTGGTATAGGGCCTTGCCGATGAACAAGGTTAACGACGACGCTATTCGCGGCGTAACGCAAATGCCGCTGGGCACACTCCGTTACCGAACCGAGTTTTTGTGAAGGGCAGACCAGCCGATTGATCTCGCGCCCATGAGATCGGGCAAATCACCCGCCCTGCTGGGCGCGGAGCAGCCAAGGGGCTTCCCACCCAGGAGCCTCTCGCGGCGGTTCCGGATCAGTGCCGGGAAACCAGAGGGTTCCGAAACAGGCGTTTCCCCGCCTAAGGGCCGCGTCCCTCGCGCTGCCGCTGGTCGGCTCTGACCGCCTGGACGACGACCGCGAGTAATGCATTTGGGTCAAACGGCTTGGCCAAATGGCTACCCATGCCTGCTTCGCGGCACTCGGCAACCTGATCGGTGAACGCCTGAGCGGTTAGAGCCACGATCGGCACTTGCCCGCGCGCGCCGTCGAGCGCCCTGATGCGACGCGTCGCCTCCAGCCCGTCCATCCCTGGCATGCGCACATCCATCAGCACGACATCGAAATCCCCGTCCGCGACCGCCGCGACAGCTTCCGCACCGCTGTCAACGCAGGTGACTTCGTGGCCGCTTGCCCGCAGAAAGGCGCCAGCAATGTCACGGTTCATAACCACACTTGGCCAAAAGCTCCGAGGCCCTTGGGCCGGCGAACCACCTACCGGTGCGCCATGGACACGGGAGGATCGACCGCACCGGCGCTCAGGAACCCCAGCGTGTCGGCCTCCAGCACAACGCAGGTCAGCGGACCGCCGAACACCGCCCCGGTGTCAATGGCGATCCGGTTGTGGCGGACAACCGGCGCCTTCACCGGCGTATGGCCATGCACGATCACCGCGCCGAAATTCACCTCGGAATACAGAAACGGCTGGCGCGACCGCAGCAGATCATCGCGCGCCTGGCTTTCCAGTGCGATACCGGGGCGGACCCCGGCATGCACGAAAGCATACCCGCCTTCGCGGTGCATCAGAGTCAGCTCACGCAGAAAACTTTGGTGCGCGCTGGGGATCAACCCGGGCCACAGCTCCCGCGGCGCTCCGGGATCGATCCCGTAACTTTCCAGCGCGGCGCGTCCGCCGGCGAACAGCCAGTCCGTGGCCGCCGCGCGTTCCCCCGACAGAGCCTCCAGCATGGTGCTTTCATGGTTGCCGAGCAGGTTGACTGTTGCCATGCCGGGGATCGGACAGCCGCTGGACAGCCGGTTCAGGACCCCGGCCGTATCGGCGCCGCGATCGACATAATCACCGACATGTAGCAGCAACGGCGAGGCGACCGGACGGCTCGCCAGGTCGGCCGCAATCATCTCGTGCAGACTGGTCAGTTGCCGGGCGCATCCATGAATGTCACCAATGGCGTAGATACGCCGGCCGGGCGGCAGGCGGGCAGGCGCCGGAGAAAGCTCGATCATTGCGAACCGGGTTACAGGCCAACCGCTGGCAAATCAACTCGGGCGGCCGGGCGTGTGCGGCGCCCGCTGACGGCTACCCGGACCCGATAGCCGCCGCCGCGAGGTTCACGCCGTCCGGATCGCAGCCACGAAGCTCCCAACCTCGGCCGATAGCTGCTCGGCCTGGTGCGAAACACCCCGCGCCGCGTCGAACATCTTCGCCACCTCGGCGGCAGCGGCGTCGGTCGTATGGCCGACCCCGGTGATGCTCGCGACAGCGTTTCTCGCGCCCTCGGTGGCGCCCAGGACATGGCGGGCAATATCGCCGGCGGCCGTGCTCTGCTGACCGACGGCGTCCGCGATGCCGGAAGCGGTGCGCCGGACATCCTCGGTCAGGCGCGTGATGCCCTGGATCGCCACCACCGCGTTCTGGGTCGCCGTCTGGATGTGGCCAATCTGAGCAGAAATCTCCTCGGTCGCCTTGGCGGTCTGCTGCGCCAGGCTCTTGACCTCGGAAGCAACGACGGAGAAGCCCTTGCCGGCGTCGCCAGCGCGCGCGGCCTCGATCGTCGCATTCAACGCCAACAGGTTGGTCTGGCTGGCAATGGTGCTGATCAGCCCCACCACGTCACCAATCTTCCGGGCGCCCTCTGCCAGATTTTGCACCACGGTGTCAGTCCGGCGCGATTCCTCGGCCGCCTGGCCGGTGAGCTCCGTCGCCCGGGCAACCTCCCGAGTGATCTCACTGATCGAGGCCACCAGGCTCTCGCTGGCGCTGGCGATCCCTTGCGTGCCGCTGTTCGCGGCTTCCGACGCCGACAGCGCGACGGCCGCCTCCCGCCGGGAAGCGCCACACGCCTCGGTCACGGTTTGCGCCTCCGCGGCCAGGGCTGTCGCGGCGGCGTCGAGAGTTCTGAGCCACCTGGCGCACGGTCGAATCCATTCGACTGGCCAGATCAGCGAGTGTCTGCTTCCGCTCGGCCCGCATCTGGTAGACCTGGGTGAGGTCATGCCAGTAGTTGATCAGATGCGGCTTGCCGCCGATCAGGACACTGATCAGCGTGACTTCAACCGGAAATGCGGAACCGTCCTTGCGGTGGTGCAGCCATTTGAACGTGGTGCGGCCTTGTTTCGTGGCCTGCTCGATGGAGGCAGCGGCAGAGTCTCGGGACGCTTTTCCGTCGGGCTGGAATTCCGGGGAGAGATCGATCGGTGAGCGCCCGCGCAGCTCATCCATGCTGTCGAAGCCCAGATTCTGCAGGGCGGCCTTATTGCTGTAGACGAAGCCTGTCTCGTCGAGCAGCGTGACACTGGCGCCGAACCGCAGCGAGGCGAGGGCGAGTTCTTGCTCCAGGGTGGCCGCGGGGACTTCGTGGCGCAGCAGCATAAATCCCGCGGCCAGCACGACTGGTCCGCAGAGCCAGTACAGCAGGCCAGGCAGATCGGCCGCACTGCTGGCAAGGAGGAGCGCGATCCCCTGAAGCGGGAACGCTAACAGGCAGAGAGCCCGCCCGAGCGCGCGCGTGGTAAACATCGACAAATGACCCCGGAAAATAATTGAGAAGGGCGGCACTGAGAGCGGCGGATCGTGTCACGCCCTCCGTTAAGCAATCCTTAAAGCCGGGTGCTATTTTGCCGCGGCAGCCAACGCTCTATCCGGAGCAACGATGGCCTCAACCACTGCCACGCCTCGGCGCCAGCCCCCGGGTTCCGCATTCCCCGCCGCCGCGGTAGCTTGGCGGCAACAACACGGGAGGACGACGCGTGACCGAACGCAGACGCCGATCCGTCTCATACGGCGATGTCACCCTCGATGTGACCCAGGACGATCCGGATACGCCCTGCGCCGACGTGCTTGTGCTCTTGCCATCCTCGTCCCGTGATTCCCAGGATTTCGACGACATTTCCGGGCGTTTCGCCGCGGCAGGCCTGCACGTCCTGCGCCCTCAGCCGCGCGGCATGTGCGGCAGCACCGGGCCTCTGGAG
This sequence comes from uncultured Alphaproteobacteria bacterium, assembly GCA_963758415.1. GTDB lineage: Bacteria > Pseudomonadota > Alphaproteobacteria > Acetobacterales > Acetobacteraceae > Rhodopila. The sequence continues at coordinate 82,210 of CAVWVL010000010.1, forward strand.
GGGCTGACCCTGCACGACTATTCCCGCGACGTTGCCGAGGTGATCCGCCAGCTCGCCGGTCATCGGGCCTGGGTGCTCGGCCATGCCTTTGGCCAGCAGATCGCCCGCTGCCTGGCCACCAACCATCCGGATCTCGTGCGCGGTGTGGTGCTTGCCGCGGCCGCGGCGAAATCCCCTGATCCGGCGCTGCGCAATGAATTGGCAAAATGCATCGACACCGCGTTGCCCGTTGCCGAGCGGCTGGCGGCCCTTCAGGTCGCCTTCTTTGCCCCCGGCCACGACGCGACACCCTGGCTGGAGAACTGGCACCCGCTCGCGGCGAAAAGCCAGCGCGCCGCCGCCGCCGCAACGTCAATCGAGGACTGGTGGACCGCGGGCTCCGCGCCGCTGCTCGACTTGCAGGCCGAACTCGATCCGTGGCGGCCTCCTGGGACACGCTCCGACATCGTCGACGACCTGGGCGCCGACCGTGTCACGGTCGTGGTCATCGCGGATGCCAGCCACGCGCTGATCCCCGAACAACCCGATGCCGTGGTTCATGCCGTGTTGGGCTGGATCCGCGGCCTGCAGCCGTGAGAAGCGAGCATCAGGAGGAATCCATGCCAAAAGCCCGCGCCAACCCGCCATTCCGCGCCGATCATGTCGGCAGCCTGCTTCGCCCCGAACCGTTGCGGCAGGCACGCGCCGCCTGGAAGGCCGGAACCCTGTCGCACGACAAACTGCGGGAAGTGGAGAACCGCTGCATTGAAGCAGCCATTGCCAGGCAGCAGGAACTCGGCCTCCGCGCGGCCACCGATGGCGAGTACCGCCGCGCCTACTGGCACTTCGATTTCGTCGCCGGCCTCGATGGCGTGGAACTGTACGAGCCAGAACAGAAAGTCCTGTTCAAGGGCGGCGTCCCACTAGGACATGCGCTGCGCGTCAACGGCCGCATCGCCTGGTCAAAGCCAGTGATGATCGACGACTACAAATTCCTCGCCAGTCACGTGCAAACCACGCTCTCGCCACACATGGTGGCAAAACAGACCATCCCCTCGCCGTCGGTAGTGCATTTCCGGGGCGGGCGGCTGGCGATCGACCGCACCGTCTATCCGTCGCTGGACGGTTTCTTCGCCGATCTGGGCGAGGCCTACCATCAGGCGGTCGCGGCGTTCGGTGCCGCCGGCTGCCGCTATCTGCAGCTCGACGAGGTCAATATCGCCTATCTGTGTGACCCCGAGCAGATCGCCGCACTGAAGGCCCGCGGCGAGCATGTCGACGATCTGCTCGACATCTATGCCGCCATGCTGAACCGCGCCATCGCCGGGCGGTCGGACGGCATGACCATTTCGATGCATCTGTGCCGCGGCAATTTTCGCTCTCACTGGGTCGCGTCGGGCGGCTATGAGCCGGTGGCCGAGGTGCTGTTCAACCAGATCAACGCCGACGCGTACTTCATGGAGTATGACACCGACCGCGCCGGCGGCTTTGAGCCGCTTCGCTTCGTGCCGCGCGGCGACAAGATCGTTGTCCTGGGCCTCATCACCAGCAAGACCGGGGCGCTGGAGACCAAGGACGAACTCAAGCGGCGCATTGATCAGGCGGCGAAATACCTGCCGCTCGAGCAACTTGCACTATCGCCGCAATGCGGCTTCGCCTCCACCGAGGAGGGCAACACCCTGACCGAGGATCAGCAATGGGCCAAGCTGGCGCTGTGCGTGGAGGTCGCGCGGGAGGTCTGGGGTGAGATCTGATCGCCGACCGGTTGACCGCGGCGAGCGATCACGACACCCAAGCCCCCCTACGTCATTCAGTTGCCGCCGCTGAACAGGCTGCTCGGCCCGTTGCCGGTTCTGGCATAGGCGCCGGCCTGGGCGAATGCGCCCTGCTGACTGTCAGCGGTTGCGGCATTGGCCATTGGGGCCACCGCGGCAGCCAAACCCAGAGCCGCGACGGCGGCGATGATGATGTTCCTCATAAAACTTCCTCCGCTTCGCCAGGCAAGATGCCCGGCCCTTATGAAACGGAAGATGCACGTTTAGCGCGCAAACGATAATCAGCACATTGGGCATTTGATTTATGCTCGATCTGGATGAGATGCCGAGCGCCGGTCAGTGGTTTCGCGGCGCCGGGCCCATGCGGACGGCTTGCTTCCGCCGCTGCGAGCGTTCCCAGAAAGGCCGAGGTGGTATTCTTCGTTACAGCCTATAGTTGTGGACCCTCGAGCATCGTTTCTGCTATCTTGCGGTGCTGCCATTTGCCGTCGTCCAGACTGCCCTTGAAAGTTCCGTTCTCGACAACGACCTTGCCGCGCAACACGGTCAGGCAAGGCCACGCATCCATCCGGCGGCCCTCCCAGGGGGTATAATCGGCTTCATGCAGGTCCTCCGCACGGATCACGCGTTGATCGGCAGGGTCGAGCACGCAGATATCCGCATCGGACCCGGCCGCCAGGGCGCCCTTGCGCGGATACAGCCCCATGATCTTGGCGGCGTTGGTCGAGATCAGATCGACATAACGCTGTAACGAATAGCCGCGCTTGCCGACCATTTCGGTATACATCAGAGCCACCCGCGGCTCCACGCCGGCGTTACCCCCGGTGGTGTCGTCGATGCGGGAACCTTGCAGCTTTTTCGCCAGTGTGCAGCAAATCTCGTCCGTCGCGACGCAGTTGATCGAACCGTCCAGCGTGCCCTGCCACAACGCGGCCTGGTCCTCCGGCGACTTCAACGACGGGTAGGTATGATAGATCTGCCCGTTCGGTTTCTTGTAGTCCTCGCTGGTGTACAGCATGTATTGGTGAAGTGACTCGCCGTAGATCGGTGTGCCACGACGCCGAGCCTCCTGGATCGCCGAGACGCCGGTGGCGGCGGAGACGTGCATCATATATAGCGCGGTGCCCGGCACTTTCTCCGCCAGCCGGATGACGCGACGGAACGATACGTCTTCGGACAGTGTGTTGTGCACTTCGGCCAGGTTCTCGAAGGCGGTGCGGTCTTCCCGGATCAGCTTGCTATACATATGCATGACAATGTCGTTGTCCTCGGAGTGAATCACGCCGAGGCCCCGATTGGCAGCCAGCACCTGGAAGATTTCCCAGATGTCGCCAAAGTCCACCATCCGCCCCTTCCGGCTCGGGGTGATGTCGGTGGTGAAGATTTTTACCGTGGGATAGCCGGCCTGAATCGCCTCGGCCACCTGCGGCGGCAGGTCGACTGGCAGCGCACCCTCCACCATGATGTGCTGGGCGTAGTCGCAGGCGCAGTGGCCCTTCCAGTCGCGTTCCCGCTGCTCGATCGCGTCGCGCAGGTCCTTGCCCTGGGAGGCTCGGGTGAAATCGATCAGCGTGGTGGTGCCACCGTGCACCGCCGCCTTGCTGACGACGTCGGGAGGTTCGGTCAGGCCCATGGTGCCGTCCGGGTTCGGTAACGACCATTTGCAGTGCACATGCGGATCGATCCCGCCAGGAATGACGATCTTCCCCCGGGCGTCGATCACCCGCGCGCCATCAGGCAACGCCAGGCTGCCCGGCGCGGCGACCGCTGCGATCTTGTCGCCAGCGATCAGGATATCATGCGCGCCAACGCCCTGCGGCGTCACCACCCGGTCGCCGCGGATCACCAGATCGACCATTGCCTTCCTCCCGGTATTATGGCCACGCATCGTCGCCTGTCCCGGTTGGAGGGGCAAGGTAGGGGTCACCCGGACAGAGGCTCACTGCATCATGGCACCGGCCGGCACCGGCCTTTATACTAAAGTAGACGCGTGTATACTACGGTAGAAGCAAAGGAAGGGGTCCAGATGACTGGTGAAGTCGATCTATATGACAGCTATGTCGAACTAAAAGGCTGGGGCCGGGGCGCGGCGGATGACTACGCCGAATTCGAGGCATGGATGACGCCGTGGGTCAAAAGCGGTGCTCATGTCTTGGAACTCGGCTTTGGAGATGGGCAATTCTTGCGGTGGGCACGACAGCGAGGCGCGAGCGTCCACGGTGTGGAGATCATCCCACGTCTGGTGGCGGCGGCCCGGTCACAGGGATTCACCGCCGAGAGCTCCACGGAACCGCTGAGCGGCCCTTATGACGTCATCGCCGCGTTCGATGTCTTTGAGCACCTCGGGGTCGATCAGCTATCGCACATGATGCGAGAGTGTAACCGTCTCCTCGCACCGGAAGGTGCCATCGTCGCCAAGTTTCCCAATGGCGCTAGTCCGTTCTCCTCGTACTATCAGGCGAGTGACGCGACGCATCTAAAGCCGCTCGCCCCACGCGCTCTCGGGCAAGTGGCGAGTTCCGGCCGGTCTTGAAGTCGTGCAGGCATTCAACCCGAGGGTCGTCTATCCCGGAATAAGGAATCGCCTGAAATCGCTTGTCGCGTTCACCGTGCGTGACGTGGTCGAAAGAACGATAAACTTCGCCTATTTCGGGCGGCGCTTTCCGATGGATCCAAATGTCGTTGTAGTATTAGGGAAGAGCGGAGGATCTTGGACCAAACCTCGCTGAAACTTCCACGTGTCATCGCCGGCCCCGCGCCTCCGCACGGCTAAGCTTGGTCCGGCACCGGCAAAACCTACCCTCCACGCATCGGACAGCGCAGCAGTGTCATCCTTGGTGAAGCATGCCCTCGGCGCAGGCCGCGGGGGCCGTCTTCCGGAGCAGGTTACGAACCACCGGGTCCTGCGCGCGCCCCGGACGACGTCTACCCGAGCACAAGATCATCCCGGTGGACCATCTCGTCACGCCCTCGCCACCCTAGAATCGCCTCGATCTCGTCCGATCGGTGGTTGGCGATGCGCATAGCGTCCGCGCTGGCGTAAGCGGACAGCCCGCGGCCGAGCATGGCGCCGTCTGGCCCGATGATGGTGACCGCGTCGCCACGCTCGAAGACGCCTTCAACTGACGTGACACCGGCCGGCAGCAGCGACCTGCCGCCAGCGAGCGCCCTGGCCGCCCCCGCATCGACCGTCAGCACGCCCTGCGGCGACAAGCTGCCGGCGATCCAGCGCTTGCGGGCGGAGCGTCCCTCGGGCGCCGGCAGGAACCAGGTGCAGCGCGCGCCGCGCTCCAGCGCCTGCAGCGGCCGCTCAACGTTGCCGACCGCGATCGCCATGGCGCAGCCCGCACGGGTGGCGATACGCGCCGCCACCAGCTTGGTGCGCATGCCGCCCGACGAATAGCCCGGGGGAGGCTCGCCGCCCATGGCCTCGATCTCGGGCGTCATCGTTTGCACGACCGGAATGTGGCTGGCGTCGGGGTTGCGTCGGGGATCAGCGGTATAAAGCCCGTCAATGTCGGACAACAGGATCAGTTGGTCCGCTTCAACCATTTCCGCGACGCGAGCAGCCAGGCGATCATTGTCGCCAAAACGGATCTCGGCCGTGGCAACCGTATCGTTCTCGTTGATCACCGGAACGCAGCGCAGGGTCAGCAGCGTCTTCAACGTCTCCCTGGCGTTCAGGTAGCGCCGGCGGTCCTCGGTATCGCCCAGGGTCAGCAACAGTTGCGCCGCGGTCAGCCCGCGCGCCGACAAAGCCTGACTCCACGCCTGCGCCAGCCGTATCTGCCCCACCGCGGCGGCAGCCTGTTTTTCCTCTAGTCTCAGGCGCTTCTGGTTTAGTCCCAAGGATCGCCGCGCCAGCGCGATGGCACCGGACGAGACCACGATCACTTCCGTGCCCCGCGCCTGCAACGCTTGGATATCGGCCGCGACACTGTCCAGCCACGTGGCCCGAGGCACCGCGTCTGCCTGGTCCACCACCAGGGCACTGCCGATTTTCACCACGATCCTCTGGGCCGCGGTTAACGACGGCGTCACGCCGCCTGCCCCTGCCCCGCAAGCCCGGTCTCATTTGGACGGCCCCGCGCGACATTGTCGCCCTGCCCTCGCCTCGCGACCTGGATGGCGTCCTGCAGCGCGCGCAAAACCTCGGGCACACCCTGACCCGAGGCGCCCGAAAGCAGGAACACCTCCTGACCCGAAGCCTTCCGCAAGGCGGCCAGCCGAGCCGCCGCCTGCCGTGGTGTCATGGAATCGGACTTGTTCAACCCGATCAATTCGGGCTTGTCCGCCAGACCACCCTTGTAGGACGCCAACTCGGTCCGCACTGTGCGCCAGGCATCGACCACGTCCCCCGCCGCCCCGTCCACCAAATGTAGCAGCACCGCGCACCGCTCCACATGGCCGAGAAAGCGGTCGCCAAGACCAGCGCCTTCGTGAGCGCCCTCGATCAGGCCAGGTATATCGGCCAGCACGAATTCCTCGGCGTTGGACGGGCGCACCACCCCGAGCTGAGGGTGCAGGGTGGTGAACGGATAGTCGGCGATCTTCGGGCGAGCAGCCGAGACCACCGACAGGAAGGTGGATTTCCCGGCATTGGGCAGACCGACCAGACCAGCATCGGCGATCAGCTTCAGGCGCAGCCAGACCCAAAGCTCCTCACCCGGCCAGCCTTTGGTCGCCTTGCGCGGTGCCCGGTTGGTCGACGACTTGAAATGAGCATTGCCGAACCCACCATCACCGCCGCGCAACAGGGTGACCCGCTTCCCTGCCGTATCGAGGTCAGCCAGCATGGTTTCCTGGTCGTCGGCGAACAGTTGGGTGCCCAGCGGGACCTTGATGACGACGTCCGCCGCGCCGGCTCCGGTGCGATCGGACCCCGATCCGTTGCCGCCCTTTCGTGCCCTGAAATGCTGCGTATAGCGAAAATCAATCAGCGTATTCAGGTTGTGCTCGGCCTGGAACACAATATCGCCGCCCTTGCCGCCGTTGCCACCATCCGGGCCGCCGAACTCGATGAACTTCTCCCGCCGAAACGCGACCACACCGTCCCCGCCGTCGCCGGAGCGCAGGTAGATCTTCGCCTGGTCGAGAAACTTCATGATACGTCACCAACAAAAACGGGGACCGGCATGCACCGGCCCCCGCCCAAAACAGACCCGGGAACGGCGCTACTCAGCGGCGAGCGGCAGCGGTTCGACGGATATATGCACCTTTCCCTCGGACTTGCGGGCAAATTTCACGCGGCCATCGATGAGAGCAAAAATGGTATGATCGCGGCCGAGGCCAACATTGGTTCCAGGATACCATTTGGTGCCGCGTTGACGAACCAGGATGTTGCCGGCGATGACCTTTTCGCCTCCGAACTTCTTGATCCCGAGGCGACGGCCTTCGGTATCGCGCCCGTTGCGTGACGAGCCGCCTGCCTTTTTATGTGCCATGGCGGGTTACTCCTGTGTCTCGGAAGGTTTGTCCAACGGAACCGACTCGGCCTCTGGGAAGTCGCGGGCGGTTTCGACCGCCTCGGGGCTCTCTCCCGCGACGACGGCAAACGACTCAGCGGCGTCCAGGGCCGCCGGCGGCACGCTGTCAGCCTGCTCCGCGACAGCCGGAACGGCCGCCGGGGCGTGGACCTCGGCCTTCGCGTGGGCCTCGGACTGCGTGGCCGCACTGTAGGTCTCGCCGTTGGCATTGATGCCGGCGACCCGCAGCACTGTCACGTGCTGGCGATGACCGTTGCGGCGGCGGCTGTTCTGCCGGCGGCGCTTCTTGAAGATGATGACCTTGTCCAGCCGGTCCTGCGCGATCACGGTCGCGGTGACCGAGGCGTCGGCGACAGTCGGCGACCCCAGGATCAGGTTGCCCTCACCACCAACCGCCAGAACGTCAGTAAACGTCACCGTCCCCCCCGGCTCGGCGTCCAGCTTCTCAACCTTCAGCACGGCGTTGGGAGAAACGCGGTACTGCTTTCCGCCGGTGCGGATGACAGCAAACATAATCGAACTTTCAGACAACATGGGTCAAAGCAACCGTGGCCGCGAGAACAAAGCTCTGGCGGCCGAGAGCGCGCGTTATAGCGATCAACAGAAGCGTGTCAACCGGAACCGATTGCCCCAAAAATCAAGGCCGGTCAGAAGCTTGCCAAGGTCACCAAAGCTTATGAGTTGGGTGGCACCTCGGGCGCCGGGCGCGACCGAATTTTTCCTGTCACACAAGCCGCGCCGATCTCGTCCTGGTGCGAGAAAGGGATCGACCATGCGAAACATCGTGGCCTGGATCAGCGGTGCGACGCTCCTCGCCAATGGTCTGTTGATGCTTGCCGACCCGGCCGCCTGGTACGCGACGGTGCCGGGCGTGACGATGACTGGTCCGTTAAACGTGCATTTCGTCCGCGATATCGGCTGTGCCTATGTCGTGGCCGGTGCCTCGCTGGCGGCGTTCGCATTCGATGCGCGTAGCCGTCCGGCCGCCCTGGCGTCTGGCGCCTTCCTGACGCTCCACGCGCTGGTGCATTTGTGGGACGCAGCGCTTGGACGCGAAACCCTGCATCACCTCATCAACGATCTTCCGGCCGTGTTCGGACCGCCGGCAATCATCGTTTGGCTCGCCTGGCCGACCCCCGTTTTCGCAAAGGAAAAGCGGCATGTTGAAATGGCTGATCCGGCGTCGCATCGACGCGTTTGACCGGGACTACGGCTATGATTCGACCTACGCCAAAGACATCCTGGACATCAGCACCCGGGCTTTGCTGGTATTCAACCGCATCGTGCCGATGTCGCAATATCGCCATGATGTGCCGCGTGACGTCTGGTTCGCAGCCAAGATCGCGACCGTGCTGCATGAGGATTGCGGCACTTGCACACAGCTCGCTGTCAGCATGGCGGAGCGCGAGGGCGTCAGCGGCAAACTGTTGTGCGCCATCGTGCAACGCGACGTGCGTGCAATGTCCTCCGACGGCGCGCTGGGTTTCCGCTTCGCGCTGGCAACTCTGGCTCACGACCCCTCCGCCGATGACTATCGAGAGCAAATCGAGCGCCGCTGGGGCAAGCACGCGCTGCTGTCGCTGGCGTTCGTCATCGCCTCGTCACGCGTCTTCCCGACGGTGAAATATGCCCTGGGCCACGGCAAGAACTGCCAGCGCATCACAGTAGGCGGCGCGGTCACTCCGGTGCTGCGGCAGGCCGCATGACAACGACCGATCAAGCGCAATCGGCGGCGAGCTTCGAGCCGCATCGGCGTCATCTGATGGCCCTGGCCTATCGGATGCTGGGCTCGCTGGCCGAGGCGGAAGATCTGGTGCAGGAGGCGTTCCTGCGCTGGCACCAGACCGATCGCGCGCGGGTGCAGGATCAGCGCGCCTTTCTGTCGCGGACGGTGACCCGGCTCTGTCTCGACCAGCTCAGATCGGCGCGCAGCCGGCGTGAAACCTACATTGGCCCCTGGCTGCCCGAGCCGGTGCTCGAGACTGCCGGCCTCGATGCCGAGACCGCCAGTGATTACGCGCACGATCTGTCCATGGCGCTTCTGCTGACGCTGGAGCGGCTGTCGCCCTTGGAACGCGCGGCATTTTTGCTGCATGACGTCTTCGAAATTGGCTTTGCTGAAATCGCCGCGACGCTGGGTCGCAATCAGACCGCTTGCCGTCAGTTGGCCGCCCGCGGTCGGGCTCAGATCAGGGCTTCGCGGCCACGCTTCCGACCCAGCGCCGAGGAAAACGCCCGTTTGCTGCAAGTCTTCAAACAAGCGGCTGAAAGCGGTAACGCCGCGGTGCTGGCGGCCTACCTCGCCAGTGACGCGGTGCTGCTGTCGGACGGCGGCGGCAAGCGAGCGGCGGCGCTCAATCCGATCCGGGGCGCCGAACGTATCATCCGCCTGCTGGAAGGGCTGGCACGACAGACGCCCTTTGGCCAGTTCAGGCTCCGGCCGGCGCCGATCAACGGGATGCCCGGTTTCGTCGTGGCCGAACCGGGTGGTGGCATTCAGACGATCGCCATCGAGGTTGCGGACGGGAAGATCGCCGCGATCTATGTGGTCCGTAATCCCGACAAGCTACGCAACGTCGCGGTTTAGACCGATCTCAGGGCGGCGGCACCACGCGGTAATAAACGCCGTTCGCCCCGTAGGCCGGGTTGTACCAGATCCCACCGCAATTGTAGTAGGCTTTACCGTAATACGGCGAATAAGCGCAGCCGCCCGGCAGTGTCGCGTAGATGTCGCCCGGTGCATACCCCGCCGCGGCAGCCGCGGCCGCGTTGGCATTTGCCGCGGCGTTGGCATTTGCCACGGCGGCACCGGCCGCGGCGCCGACTGCCAGACCGGCAACTCCCGCGGCGGCCACCGCACCCCCGCTCCATCCGCCGCAGTTGTAACAGCCGGTCCCGTAGTACTGATTGACCACCGCCGGCGGATGGTAGGCACCGCCGTACACCGTGGTGCCGCTGTAATGGTTTCCATAGGCATACCCACCATTGCCGCCAGCCGCCGCCCAATGGCCGTTATTCGTCGCCACCGCCCCGCCATACGACCCCGTGGCATAGTGCGTGCCATACGCCGTGGTGCCGTAGCTTCCCGAGTTGGTATGTCCGTTGGCACTCGTCGCCGACCAACTGCCGTTGCTGGCCGCGGCCGACCCACCCCGCGAGGTGGTGGCGTAGTGCGTCCCGCCGCTGGTCGTGCCATATGTTCCCGAGCCGTAATGTCCGTTCGCACCCGCGGCCCAGTGCCCGCCGCCTGCCGCGGCCCCCCAGTGTCCGCCGCCGTAGGTATCGCCGCCGCGCATCCATGCGCCCGCAGGCTGCGCCTGAGCAATCGCGACCGTGGCGGCCAGCATAATCGGACCAAGCTTTTGCATCTCCAGCCTCCTCGGTTCAGGGCTTGCCCGGCGGCTCGGCATCGGGGCGCGCGAAATCAATGTGCGGCGCCTTCAGAGCTTGCGCCGAGGTGAAGTCCGAGTCCTTCAGCGCCGGATTGAGGTGCCAGTTGGAGAACTGGATTTCGTAGCGGGACTTGGCTGGGTCCTTGGGATAGATCGCCCGAGCCATGCGCGGCAGCCCGTCCGCGATGCCAATCCATATCTCGGCCTGCACATTGGCATTTGCAATTGCAACGATGTCGGTGATCGTGTCCCCAACGACGTGGGACTGACCGACCACGAAGGCGGATGTCAGACCCTCGGAAAGGTTCTTGTATGGGTCAGCGACAATCACCTCCGAGAACGGGAAATAAATTGCCGCCTTCTCGTAGGCAGCCTGCATCGCCGCGTCGATCGTCGGCGGCGCATCGGTTACCGCGACCAGATCAGCACCGGGCGAATAGGCCATCATCGTCTTGCCATCGTAGTAGAAATCAGACGGGGGGCCATCCCCCGGCGTGATCACCCGCAGCTTGTTCGGGCGCTGCGCCGCAACCTGAGACAGCGTGAAATAATACAGCGGCTGACCATCGCGCGCTGGTGCCTCATACGTGGTCACCGCGGTGAAGCTCAGTGACTTTGCGCCGGCAAGCCGCTGGCTCATCGCCTTGAGCATTTCCAGCGCGACCGGTTCGATCGCCGGATGTTCCGGCGGCGGAGGTTCGGCAGGCGGACGAGGCTGCTGTGCCCACGCCGGCGCGAGCGCGAATAGATTTACCACAAGAACTATCGCCAGATGGGCTGCTTCCCGGCGCTTCATAAAAGACTTCTCCGTCCCGTCCAAACAGCCGTTGTGTGCCCCGAGCATTTTGCCATGCGTTTGAGGCCGCACGCTAGCGACAGACACCATAGGCAAAAGATCACTCATCGCCTATAGCGCTTTGAGGCGCCGAGGCTATGCAGTTCCGGAATCCACGCCCAAGCTCCCGTGTCTCTTCGGCGAAGCAAGCCTGACACCTCGACGACGGTGGGTCAGCGTTGAGCAATCGTGGTATAGGGCAATCTGATCGACACGATCAGCCGCTGCCGCTTGAATGCGACGGTCGAACCAGAATTGCCAGCAATAATCTGCTGACTCAGAGCTGCGTTCCATTGCAGAGCCTGCGAGCTGTGTCGATCGAATAATCCATTTGCATCCTCGCGGCCAGTTTCTCGACGCCACCTGCAACACTTGCAACGAACAGAAATCCGACACCCATCACTGAAAAATTAGCGAAATAACGAGACACCAGAGAAACCAGTGGACCAGTCCTCACCTTGCCTTGCCGCGATACCCGACACCAACCGCCGGCCCTGCAATACACAGCCAGAATCAGAACGCCAGCGACGTCGCCTGCACCACCAGCGGCAACGTCCGCACCATGTCCAGCACCGCATCCGGCACGCGCTCATCCACCGACACCAGACAGATCGCATCGCCGCCCTGGCTCGCCCGCCCCAGGTGGAAGGTCGCGATATTGATCCCCGCTCCCGCAAGCGTCGCGCCGAACCGCCCGATGAAACCCGGCTTGTCCTGGTTCGTCACGTACAACATGTGCGGCGCGAAATCGGCCTCGACCTTGATCCCCTTGATCTCCACGATACGTGGGCGAGACCCCGCGAACAGAGTGCCCGCCACCGAACGCGACAGGCCCTCGGTGTCCACCGTTACGCGCACCAAAGTAAGATATTCCGTCGGCCGGTCATGCACCGTCTCGGCGACATCGATCCCGTGATCGCGCATCACCACCGAGGCGTTCACCATGTTGACGCCTTCCATCAGCGGCGACATCAGGCCAGCCAGAATGGCGGCCGTCAGTGGCTTGGTGTTCAGCCCGGCGACCTGGCCCTCGAACTCGATGGAGACCCCTTTCAGCATGCCCTCGCGCGCCTGAGTCAACTGACCGGCAAAGGCGCCCAGCAGGCGGCAAAGCTCCAGATATGGTTTCAAACGCGGCGCATCCTCGGCGGACACCGAAGCCATGTTGATCGCGTTCGTCACCGCGCCGGTCAGCAGGAAATCACTCATCTGCTCCGCCACCTGAAGCGCAACGTTCTCCTGCGCCTCAGCCGTCGCAGCTCCCAGATGCGGCGTGCACACGACACCTTCCAGGTCAAACAGCGGCGAACTCGTGGCCGGTTCGGTCTCGAAAACATCCAGCGCCGCGCCCGCGACCTGACCGCTTTTGATGGCATCGGCCAGTGCCGCCTCATCCACCAGTCCACCCCGGGCGCAGTTGACGATGCGCACGCCCCGCTTGGTCCGCGCCAATGCCTCCCGCGACAGGATGTTCCGAGTGGCATCGGTCAGCGGCGTGTGCAGGGTGATAAAGTCGGCACGTGACAGTAATGTGTCCAGATCGGCCTTCTCCACGCCCAGTTCCAGCGCGCGCTTCTCCGACAGGAAAGGGTCGTAGGCCAGCACCCGCATGCGCAGCCCGATCGCGCGGTCGGCGACGATGGACCCGATATTGCCGCAGCCGATCAGGCCCAGCGTCTTGGCGGTCAGTTCGACGCCCATGAAGCGGTTCTTTTCCCACTTTCCGGCTTTGGTCGATGCCGAAGCCTCGGGAAGCTGCCGAGCCAGCGCGAACATCATGGCTATGGCGTGCTCGGCCGTGGTGATGGTGTTCCCTTGCGGGGTGTTCATCACCACGACCCCGCTTGCCGTCGCCGACCGGATGTCGACATTGTCGACCCCGATGCCCGCGCGCCCGACCACCTTCAGGTGCGACGCCGCATCGAGCAATTCCTTCGTCACTTTCGTCGCCGAACGGATCGCCAGCCCATCGTACCCGTCTATGATACCCCTGAGCTCGGCTGGCGACAGGCCCGGCTTCAAGTCGACATCGATGCCGCGACGATGAAAAATCTCAACCGCGGCGGGCGACAGACGGTCGCTGATCAAAACTTTGGGCATGCCAAATCCTTGCAAAATCGTGACTTAAATTTCGTTACTTGACTGCCGCTAATGATCCAGCCACCTGTGCCGCCGCCCAGTCGAGCCACGGCAGCAGCGCCACGATGTCGCTGGTCTCCACCGTCGCACCGCCCCAGATACGCAGCCCGGGCGGGGCATCCCGGTAGGCGCCGATGTCATAGGCCACGTCTTGCTTTTCCAGCAGCGAGGCAAGCTGCTTCGCCGCCTTCGCCTGGGCATCGGCGGACAATGCGGTGAACCAGGGAGCCACAATCTTCAGACAGATCGAGGTGCAGGAACGGCTCGCGGCATCCTCGGCCAGGAAGTCAACCCAGTCGGTCACGGCAACCCAGCCCGCAACCGCCGCGAGATTAGCTTCCGACCGCGCAATCAGCGCCGGCAGACCGCCGACACCCTCGGCCCAGCGCAGCCCGTCAAGCGCATCCTCCACGCAAAGCATCGACGGCGTGTTGATCGTTTCGCCCTTGAACACACCCTCCGCCAGCTTGCCTTTCGAAGTCAGCCGGAAGATTTTCGGCAGCGGCCAGGCGGGGGTATAGGTCTCCAGCCGCTCCACCGCGCGTGGCGACAGCGCGAGCATGCCGTGCGCCGCCTCGCCTCCAAGCACCTTCTGCCAGGACCATGTGACCACGTCCAACCTATCCCACGGCAGCGCCATGGCAAAAGCCGCAGAGGTTGCATCGCAAATCGCCAAACCAGCGCGATCACCAGCGATCCAGCCGGCATCCGGCATCCGCACGCCCGAGGTCGTTCCGTTCCACGGGAACACCAGGTCGTTCGCGGGATTGACAGCGGCCAAGTCCGGCAGTTTCCCATAGGGCGCCGACAGCACCCGAACGTCCCGCGGCTTCAGGTGCTTGACGACGTCGGTCGCCCACCCTTCGCCGAAACTCTCGAACGTCAGAATATCGACGCCACGGGCACCAAGCATCGACCATAGCGCCATTTCGACCGCGCCCGTATCGGAAGCCGGAACAATTCCAAGGCGCCAGTCGGCTGGCATGCCTAGTATGGCGCGCGAACGGGTGATCACTTCAGCCAGCTTGGCTTTGGGCTCAGCGGCGCGATGGCTGCGGCCGAGCATGGCACCGCTTAATGCGTCGAGGGAAAATCCCGGGCGCTTGGCGCACGGTCCCGACGAGAAGCATGCGTTTGCGGGACGGATTTCCGGCGTTGCCGTGGTCAACATATCAACCTCTCCCTTTCAGAAGAGAAGCGTCCCGGTGGGGGGACGTGGCCCGCGGGCGCTCTAGTTTACGCCGCGCGATCCGTCAATCTTTTTCGCTATTTCTGGCACCTCACGAATGCCCTCAGGACAACCCAGTGACCACTGACCCCGACCACTGAACCGTATCGTCACCGCATGCGTTAAGGTAAGACCGGCGCTGTTGCGCCCGAACGCAAGCAAAGGCTTCGCCATGAAGTATCTTCTGTTCTGTTCCGCATTGATCCTGGCGGTCCCCGCCGCTCAGGCGCAGAATCCACAACCGGCCACGCCCGAGAATCCGACCGTGACGGTGGCGCCGCAGAACGCACCGGCGGCGCCACCCGAAAAAATCGCGCCGTCCGGCGGCACGACCTTGAGCGAACAATTGTCCAAGGGGCGTGGGACGGTGGTGCCGCCAAAACCCAATATGGACCCCGGCATGACGGTCAGCCCGCCAACCGCGGCCGAGGGTCGTATGCCGGTCATCTCGCCACCAGGCTCGCCTGGCGGGAACACGACGGTCGTCCCGAAATAACGCTGTCGGGCGGAATCCTGTAATTCCGCCCGAACAGGTAAGCTCAGGCCGCGGCCCCCATGCGGAGGCGCTCAAGGACCGGCAACAGCTCGGATGGATCAGGTCGCTTGGTGTAGTCGGGATTCATCTCGGCGTAGGCGATGATCCCGTCCGTCCCAACCACATACCGAGCAGGCATCGGCAGGGTCCAGGACGGATCATCGTTGAATGTCGGCAGGTCGTTCTTGAACCCCTTATACAGAGCGACAAGGTAGTCGGGCAGCGCGAACCGGATGCCGAGTGCCTCAGCCAGTTCGCCGCGGGCATCGCTGAGGATGGGAAAAGCAAGATTGTTTTGCCGCACCGACTTGCGGCTGTTGACCGGTGTCTGCGGCGACACCGCCACAAGCTGGGCACCGAGCCGCTCGATTGCTGGCAGCGTTTCCTGCAGGGCTTCCAATTCCATATTGCAGTACGGGCACCAAACCCCGCGGTAGAAGCTGAGGACCAATGGACCACGCGCCAGCAGGTCGCCCGAACGCACGGGATGTCCTTCCGGATCGTCGAGGACAAACTCTGGGAATCGGTCGCCGGCATGCCTGGACCGGGCCGCCTGCCCAGATGCAATCAGTTCGGCCGTCCCGCGATGCATCGTGGCGACGACATCGGGGGTGACCTTGTAGGGCAGCTTCCCGCCCTCGAAATCCGCCTTGAAGGCGTCGAGACGATTTTGCAGGGTCATCGTGTTCTCCTGGCAGTTGATGCTTGCAGTGCGCCGTTATTTGCCACCGCCGGACAACAGATGGCCCGTCCATTTAGAAGGGGCTATACGTCCGACACGGACATCATTTATCTACTCCGCAAATGAGTGATCGGCTGCAGGAGCTCACTGTCTTTGTGCGTGCCGCCGAAAGCGGCAGCTTCTCGCGCACGGCACGCGAACTCGGATTATCGCAACCCTCCATCTCCCGCATCATCGGCGAACTGGAAGCCAGGCTCGGCGTTCGATTGTTGCTGCGGACAACACGACGCGTCGTTCCCACCGACGCCGGCGCCACGTTCTTGCACCGAGCCCGCCTCGTGCTGCAGGAACTGGAGGAAGCCGAGAATGCGGCACGCGGCACCGACAGTTTGCGCGGCGTCATTCGCATCGCCATGTCGATGACCTTCGGAACCCGAGCCGTCGTCCCGCTTCTGCCGCCGTTTCTGGCTGCCCATCCGCTGCTTCGCGTCGAACTGATGATGTCCGAGCGCCGGCAAGATCTCGTCATGGATGGAGTTGACGTTGCAATCCGGGTTGGTCGGCTGGAAAGCTCCGGATTTGGGGCGCGTCGCCTCGTCACCGGAAAGCGACTGGTAATCGCCTCGCCCGCCTACCTCGCGGCCCGAGGCACGCCTGTAACGCCCGCCGATCTCCTGTCGCACGACTGCATTTTCGGCCTCGACGCGTCTTCCCGGCAGGGCTGGACGTTCAAGCGCGACGGCACGACGGTTTCCGTCAAAGTGGATGGGCGCGCCCAGGTTGACTCCGGCGATGGCGTGCTCGCCTGCGTCAAGGCAGGTTTCGGTATCGCCATGGCTTCTCAGTGGATGTGCCAAACTGAATTGGCGGCAGGCGAGGTCGTTTCGTTGCTAACGGATTTCGACCTTGAGCCGATCGATATCCACGCGGTTTTCCCCGGGGGCCCACGCGCATCGTCGAAGGTCCGCGCCCTGGTCGATCACCTCGCTGCCGCGCTGCAGCCCTGATTGCCGCGGATCGAGCACTTCGCAGCGGCGGTCCACGCACGCCGCCAGCCTCACCCGCCGCCAAACCGACTGTTGGAGCGGTTTGGGTGACAATGTCCTAAGCAGCCGTCTCTACCTGGGCATCACGGAGCAGCACCAGCACCTTGCCCGACGATATGGCATGGCCCCCCGCCAACTGCCCGGCGGTGACAGGGTCGCCGGTGACGACCGCATGAAGAATCTCGTCGTGCTCGTCCCAGAACGGGCCGAGCCTTGTCGGTTTGTCGGCCAGCAGCATGATCGATCGGCGCACATGATGCCAGTTCATTCGAGCCGCCGTCTCGATCAGTTTGTTGCCGGAAAGTTGGTAGATGAATTCGTGGAATGCGAAGTCAGCGGTCGCCATCGCCCCGAGATCGCCATCGGCAATTGCCGTCCGGCCGGTGTGGATGATCCGCTCGCCGCGTTTCCGGTCTGCCCGGGACGCATTGTGTGCCGCCGCGGCAGCGGCAGCGGAGTCCAGAGCGGCCCTGAACTCGTAGAGCTGGCGCGCGAAGTCGCGGTCGATCGGCGCGACCACAAGGCCACGTCGGCCGCTTTCCGTCAGAAAGCCATCCTTGTGCAGTTGCTGCAGGGCCTGATGCACGGGCTGGCGGGAGACGCCGAGGCGCTCTGCCAGGTCGTTTTGTATGACCCTCGAGTCTGGCGCCATGACGCCTTCGCAGATTGCCTCGCGGATCGTTTCGTAAACTGCTTGGCCAATCTGCTGCCCCGGCTCAATCCGGTTCATTTTCCTTGTTGACCTCAACCGCCTGCTCGGTATACCGTATACACAACCGGCGGCTCCAGGGCACGCACGGAACAGGGCAGGACGGTAAATCTAATGTGTGGGGACCATCGCCAAGGTCGTCATTCATGTCTGGTTACCGCGAGATAGGTCTCCAAATCCGGCTAATCCGACTCCTGAGACCGAAGTTTCGAGCATCCCATAATTCGGATCGAGTTTGCTGTGCAAGCCTGGGTTGTGTGGATTCTGTTGGAGATCAAGTAGCACGACAAAACGCGCGATGCACGCATTTGGGTGTCGTGGCCACGTCAATAGGAGATTTAGATGCCGTTCGACCATGAGGATGTTCGCCGCGTATCGCCGCGGCAGCGTTAGTGGTGGGCACGATAGCCGGCGCGAACGATCGCCGCGGGCGATCGAGTGGCCCACCTTATGGCGGGGATGCGGGGAACGCGCGTCATGGCACCCTGGACACGACCAGCCGTCTGCATCGGTCCCTGAAGCGACGCCGCCAGTATTGAGCGCCGCCTCGCTGTGTTTCGAGCCATAACTCGTCATAACCAAATCGGTAACGAAACTACCATATTTGTTATTTCCGACACAGCAAGAATGATCGTGGAAGTGAGGGCGCTGTCCAGGAAAAAACCACGCTGATAATCAGCGTCCACAGTGTCGGCACCGTTCAGTCCGTTGATTCTTTTACGAAAGGAGTTCCGCCAACATGCCCAACCTGTTCAGCCCCTACACGCTAAAGGGTGTGACCCTGCGCAATCGCACGGCGATGTCGCCGATGACCATGTACAACTCGGTCGACGGCAAGCTGGATGATTATCACGTGAGCTATCTCGGCGCCCGGGCCGCCGGCGGTTTCGCGCTGATCTTCGGCGAGCAGATGGCCATTACCCCGGACGGGCGGACAACGACCTCCTGCGCCGGCATCTACAACGACGAACAAATCGAGGGTCATGCCCGGGTCTGCGCGATTATCGAGCGCATGGGCGGCGTGCCGGCCATCCAGCTCGGCCACACCGGGCGCAAGGGCAGCGAGTTGCCGCCTCACCGCGGCGTCAACTCCGAAGGCTCTTGGAAACAGCTCCCCCCAGATCACCCGGACGGCTGGACCTGCGTGGCACCGTCGGCCATCCCATACGGCTTTGGCGGCCACATTTACCCGGTCCACGCGTTGACCGTCGAAGAAATCAAGGACATCCACCAGGCCTATGCCGATGCCGCCAGGCGTGCGCTGGACGCCGGCTACAAATGGCTCGAGATGCACTACGCGCACGGCTATCTGGGTGCCAGCTTCTTCTCGCCGCTCGCCAACCAGCGCACCGATCAGTATGGCGGCAGCGTCGAGAATCGCGTGCGTTTCCACCTCGAGGCGCTGGATGCAGTGCGCGCGGTGTGGCCGGAAAAATACCCGCTAACCATGCGGCTTGGTTCGGACGACCTGAACCCGGCGGGGACGCAGTTCGAGGACGCCGTGGTCGCGATCAGGATGATGAAGGATCATGGTCTCGACCTCGCCGACCTCTCGCTTGGCTTCAATACCGACGAGATGACCGATCCGCCGTTCAACGAGGTCGGCTTCATGATCGGCCGGGCCAGCCGGGTGCGCCAGGAGGTCGGCATTCCCGTCGCCACGAGTTGGAACCTTGGCGTGCCGCAGAATGCCGACCGCGCCATCCGCCAGGAATTGATCGACCTGGTCATGCTCGGCCGCCCTGCGCTCGCCAACCCGCACTGGCCGATCTGGGCGGCGCGTGAGCTTGGCCATAATTCGCCGTTCTCCCTGGTTCCGGAGGACTGGCGTTGGTGGCTCGAGAACTTCCGCGGTCACGGACCCAGCATCGGCTGGCCCGAGGCACGACGCGACGATGTCTCGCCGTCGATGGCCGCTGAGTGACCGCTACGGTTCGGCATTGATAGGGAGGAACACCTCATGGCCTATTACTTGATCACCGGCCGTTACACACCCGAAGCCCTCAAGGGTATGGCCGAGAATTGCGAGGATCGGACCGAGGCTTTGCAAAAGGGACTGGCGGCATTTGGCGGCGCGATGGATCGCATGTTCATGGCGCTGGACGGCCTTGAGTTCGTTCTGATAGCCGAGCTCAGGGACAACGTGGCGGCGATGGCTTTCGGATCGATTGTGATAAGAAGCGGGACCGTGGTGGACTTCAAGGTTACGCCGCTGATTTCGATGGTTAAAATGCCCGATGTGTTCCGGCTGGCTAACGACTCAACCAGCGAATACAGGCCGGCGGGCGTCTCAAAGATAGTGCCCTGATCTGTCGTAAATGCCGTCCAGGGGGTAGCCGGCCCTGACTGGGCGAGGCGGGTGATGTCGTTTCGTTGCCAACCGACTTCGACCTTGAGCCGATCGATGTCCACGCGGTTTTTTCCGGAGGCCCGCGTGCATCGTTCAAGTTCCGCGCCCTGATCAATCACCTGGCTGCCGCGCCGCAGCCGCTATTACTCCGCTCATCCCGGCACCTCGCGGCGCCGGACGATGCGCTTTGCCCCAACCGGAACGTTGCGACTACAGATCGCGCAGGACGTTGCAGATGAAATCAACCTGATCATCTGTCAGCTCCGGATACAGCGGCAGGCTTAAAATCTCCCCAGCCAATGCGGTAGTCTCAGGACACCTGGACTCACCCAGCGCCACCCGCCCTGCGTAGGCAGGTTGCTGATGCACCGGCACCGGGTAGTGGACCCCCGTCCCTACCCCCTTTTGCGCCAGCGCCGCTCGCATATCGTCGCGCGCGCCGCTTCTGACAACATACAGGTGATACACATGGGTGGCGTCGTCACGCTGCCTCGGCGGTTGCAACGAACTGCCCTGAAGCGCCTGGTTGTAAGCAGACGCGATCGCCGCCCGTCTGACGTTCTGCCTGTCCAGATGGACCAGCTTGACACGCAGGACCGCGGCCTGGACCTCATCGAGGCGGCTGTTCACACCAATCTCGTCGCTGACGTAATGTTTGTACCAGCCGGTACTGACGAAGCGCCGAGACGCGGGCCGCGAGCTCGGGATCGTGTGTCGCCACGGCACCGCCGTCCCCAAGCGCGCCGAGGTTCTTGGTCGGGTAGAAGCTGAACGTCGAGGCATCGCCGAACGTGCCCACGCGCTGACCGTGCAAGCGGGCACCGTGCGCCTGCGCGCAGTCCTCGACAAGCGCCACCTGGTGTTGGCGACAAAGTGCAACAATCCGGTCGAGGTCGGCTGGCTGTCCGTACAGATGCACGACGACCACCGCGCGGATGGGCGGCAAGCCCGGTGGAGGATTCTCCAGTACCCGCCTCAGAGCCTCTGGATCCATCGTGTAATGAACCGGATCGATGTCGATCAGTAACGGGGTGGCGCCGGCCATTTCAACCGCCGCGACCGTTGCGACTGCCGTATGAGAAACCGTGACCACGGTAGCCCCGCGGCCAACCCCTAGCCCCCGCAACGCCAGCGCCACCGCGTCGGTCCCACTGCCGCATCCGACAACAGCCGGCACCCCCAGCCATTCCGCGAACTCCGCCTCGAAGGCGCGCACCTCGGCGCCCAGGATATACCAGCCAGAGGACAAGACGCGCGCCACCGCCTGATCGATCTCATCTCTCAGCGCAAGATAGCCAGCGCCAGGACTGGCCTGCGGTATCATCGCCGCCAGAACCGGGCGTCGAGGTCAGCGACCGGTGCGCCTGTGGTCACAGATAATCCCCAATCCGGGGACGAAACCATTTCAACGTCCGGTCGATGCCGTCTTGCAGCGCGGTGACCGGTTCCCAACCGGTCGCGATACGAAAGGCGCTGTCGTCGGCGTGGTAGCTGCCGATATCAATCCGTGCCCGGTCAGCCGGGAATTCGCGCGTGGTGTAGCGGCCAGCGCCGCCGGACAGCCGGACCACCAATTCCGCCAGTTCATGCAACGAAGCCGGCGGCGACCCGCCAAGGTTGAAGATACCGCCGTGACAGGCGGGTTTTTCCGCCGCCAGCAAGAAAGCGTTCGTGACATCGTCGACATAAGTCATGTCGCGCAACTGATCCCCGCCCCAGACCTCGAACGGTCTGTCCTCCAGCACACAGCGGATCCAAATGCCCAGAAAAGTCTGCCGCGAGTCGCGGATACGCAAGCGAGGACCGTAACAGTTGGTCAGCCGGAGCGAAACGACCGGCCGGCCTCGGACGCGATTTTCCAGCATCCAGTACTGCTCGCCGGCGAACTTGGACACGCCGTTCGCATCCGGTGGCGCCACCGGGTGGGTCTCATCCACCGGCAGCTTCTTGACGCGGCCATAGAACTGCCGGGTCGAGGCATGCACGACAATCGCGTCCGGCGCCGCCTCGCGCGCGGCCTGGATCAGCCGGACCTGAGCGACCGCGTTCACCGCGATGTCAGCCAACGGGTCGGCCTGGCCGCCCATGTGGCTGGTCTGCGCCGCCAGGTTGAAGATGACAGACGCGCCCTCGCACAACGGACGAAGATCGATCTCCCGGATATCACCACGGACCAATTCGACATCGGCGCCGTCCAGGTTGCGCGCATTGGCGCCACTCCCAAACAAAAACCCGTCCAGCGCCACCACCCGGGCTCCCCGCTCGGCCAGTTCGTGACACAAATTGGCACCGAGAAATCCGGCGCCCCCAGTGACCAACACTCTTTGACCCGACCAGTCCATGAACACTCCTTGGCGACCACCGCGACGCCGATGGCGCAATGTGGCAACTATTATATAATGCCATCCATGCTCAGGGCAGCGCTGCGATTGCGGCGATTTCCACTTTCCATCTCGGGTCGAACAGTTTTGCCTCCACGGTGACCCTCGCGGGCGGGTTGGCCGCGTCCAACCACCGGTCCCATGCTCGGTTCATGGCGGAAATGTCACGAATGTCCGCGAGAAAGAGCTGACACGACAAGATGCGAGATTTGTCGGTTCCGGCCTCCGCGAGAAGCGCATCGATCTGACGCAGCACGTCCTCCGTCTGACCTTCGGTATCCGCGCTCGGGTCATCCGCCACCTGTCCGGACAGATATACCAGCTTACCATGCACGACAGCGCCAGTGAGGCGTCCCTCGGTGTGCAGCCGGCGGATCGTCATTCACGCACCGTTGCACACCTGCTTGCGGATGCAGCCCGACCTCTCACACGCTGGCTCCCGACGTCTGTCAGCTTCCTTATAGGCTAACCCCGCCTCACGCGCGGGGAATCGCCTGAGCCCAGAGGCTGGCGCGAGGTCCCGTCGCCATGCTGATCAGCCAGAAGGCGCCGGCCGTCAGTACAATTGCGGGGCCGGCCGGGATGTCCAGGTTGAACGACACGATCAAACCACCAAACGATGCGGCACACGCCAGCACGACAGCAACGCGGACCTGGCCTGCCAGCGAATCGGACCAATGGCGCGCGGCTATAGCGGGCAACATCATCAGACCGACCGACATCAAAGTGCCGAGCGCGACGAAACCGGAGACGACGGACAACACCACCAGGGTCAGGAATATCAGGTGCGATCGGCCACCCTTTCCCCCAGTCGCCGCCACAAATCCCGGGTCGAAGCTCTCCAGCACCAGAGGTCGCCAGATTAGCGCCAGTACCGGAAGCGTGATGCTGGCGACCCCGGCCATCCCCAGCAACGCCGCATCATCCACGGCCAGCACATTGCCGAACAGTAGGTGGGTCAGATCAATGCTGTGCTGCGCCGAGATCAGTGCCACCCCGGCCGCGAGGGCCAGCAGATACATGCCTGCAAGCTGGCTGTCCTCGCGCCCACCGGTCCGGCGTGCCAGCCACCCGGCAATAATGGCAACCGCGAGCCCGGCGGCAATCCCGCCCAGCCCCATCGCCCACAGCGACAATCCGGCCAGAGTCGCTCCAAGACCAATACCGGGCAGCACCCCGTGCTGCAGCACGTCGCTCATGAGGCTCATGCGGCGCAGCACGAGGAAGACCCCCAATGGCGGGGCCGAGGCCGACAGCGCCAGGCACCCGGCCAGGGCACGGCGCATGAAGCCGAGTTCGAACGGCGAAACCACGATGTCGTGTATCACGCCGCCTGTCGCCCCGTTGGCTGTGTCTTGAGCCGCTGGTACTCCGGCATGCCACGGTCAAACGATGGCCAGCGATCGGCGAGTTCCGCGGTCCGATCCCAAATCGCTCCGCCACGGCTCAACATCAGTGTGTGTGGAAAGTGGTGCCGGACCAGGTCCATGTCATGCAGCACGACAACAAGGGTGCGACCCTGCGCATGCCACTCATGGATGATCGTCAGCAACAGGCGCGTGGTGGCCTCATCGACCGCGCTGAACGGCTCGTCCATCAAAATGACCGTGGCGTCCTGCACGATGGTGCGGGCAAACAGCAGACGCTGGAACTGGCCCGCCGACAGTGCCTGCACCGGACGCATCTCAAGGCCGTCCAGTCCGACCCGGCCCATGGCATCCAAAGCGGCGGCCAACCGGCGTTTACTGAGCGCTCGGAAGGCACCCAGACCGGGCGCGGCCAGCGCGACCACATCCCGGCAAACAATGGGAAACGAGCGATCGAGCTGGGAGCCTTGCGGCAGCAGCGCGAAGTCCGATGCAACAAGGCCGCCGCGATCGACCCGACCAAAGGTCGGTCGGTGCAAACCCAGCATGGCGCGCAAAAGCGTCGTCTTGCCGGCTCCATTTGGCCCGACGAGCGCGGTCAGGCTGCCGGGCTGGAACGTCCCGGACAGGTCAGACACCACAGTCACGGCGCCATGCCGCAACTCCAGATTATCCAGATGTATGGGTGGGACCGTGATCACAGGGCCCACGCCACGGCCAGCCAGACGCAAGCGACCAGCGCGGTTGCCAGGCCAAGCCGGCCGAGCGCGCCGGCGACCGGGGAGAGCGGGTCCATCATGGTTACAGTATAACATTCCAGGGGGTTGGACGGAAGGGAGACTCAATGACTAAAACCGCGCGGATGACCGATCCCGATCCCGACATTCTCGCCCGCCGGACGCTGCGCCGTTTTCGTGCCTTCGCTTCCGGCCTCCTGGCGATGATGGCGATCCTGACCCTCGCGACATATGCGCTGCCGCCAAACTGGTGGAGCGGCTTGCTACAGGCGGCCGCGAAAGCCGGTTTCGTAGGGGGCGTCGCTGATTGGTTCGCCGTCACAGCCTTGTTTCGGCATCCCCTCGGCATACCAATTCCACACACGGCCATCATTCCCAACCAACGCGAACGATTAGGTCAGGCGCTGGGCCGCTTCGTCGCCAACCATGTCATCACCGGCCAGGAGGTCTCCCTCGTTCTCGGCCGGCTCGATCTGCCAAGTATCGTGCATCGGTTCCTGGCTGACCCGGCCGCGGCGCATCCGGCCGCTGTCGGTCTGGCGGCGATGCTGCCGAAACTCCTGGCGACGGTGGAGGACGGACGCGCCCGGCGGATCATGGCGCGCCTCGTTCCACGCATCGTCGGCGGCCCGGCCGGCGGTCAGGTGGTCGCGCGCGCACTGCACGGTCTGGTCGATGGCGGCCGCCATCAGGAGGTGTTCGGCTTCATCCTCGGCCAGTTGAAAGCCACCTTGGCGAGCCGGGAGGATGCACTGCGCGCCGCCATCGAGGAACGCGTGCGCGAACAGGGAGGGCGGCTGGTCGGCTGGGCACTGGGTGCCTCCGTCGCACGCCGCGTGCTGGCACTGGTCAACGCCGAACTGGACAAGATGAGCCCGGATGGATCGGAACTACGTGCCGCGTTCGATGAATGGGTGCGCCGTGAAATCAATCGGCTGGAAACCGATCCCGAACGGGCGGCGGAGGTCAGTGCCGCTATTCGGCGCGTCGTCGCGCATGAGACGGTTCAGGCATGGCTGTGGGACATCTGGTCC
This sequence comes from uncultured Alphaproteobacteria bacterium, assembly GCA_963758415.1. Lineage (GTDB taxonomy): Bacteria > Pseudomonadota > Alphaproteobacteria > Acetobacterales > Acetobacteraceae > Rhodopila. The sequence goes on from CAVWVL010000010.1 coordinate 107,885, forward strand.
CGCCTGCGCCACGCGCTTGAAACCGACCTGACCAAACCCAACGGCCGTACCGTCGCATACATCGAGGGCGCCCTCGGCAACCTCGGCACCATCCTCGAGGCCGATCCGCTCGCCCGCGACCGGTTGCAAGTCGCGGCGGAGGGTATCGTGCGCACGCTCCTGCCCAGCGCTCAGCTGCGCATCGCCGAGTTCATCGGCCAGGTGGTCGCCAACTGGGATACCGCGACCATCGTTGATCGCCTGGAACTTCGTGTCGGGCGGGACTTGCAGTACATTCGTATGAACGGGACTATCGTCGGGTTCCTGATCGGTGGTCTGCTGTATGCGATCCTGGACACTCTGTTCGGGCATACCACTTTCTAACACCACCTTCGCGCGAGGAGCGACCATGCCGCGGCTTTCAGTGCTGGATCAGTCGACCGTGGTCACCGGCCGGTCTCCTGACACCTCCATCCGAGAAAGCATTCGCCTGGCACAGCACTGCGAGGCACTCGGCTACGATCGTTACTGGTGCGCCGAACATCATAACTCCGACAGCCAGGCTGGCACAGCGCCGGAGATCCTGATTGCTGCCATCGCCGCCAGCACCAACAGCATCCGCGTCGGCTCCGCCGGAATTATGTTGCCGCACTACGCCGCCCTGAAGGTCGCGGAACAGTTCCGCGTATTAGACGCGATCGCTCCTGGCCGCATCGATCTTGGGCTGGGCCGCGCGCCCGGGTCCGACGGTCGCACCGCATTCGCGCTCAACCCGCGGGCCGACACGGCGGCCGACCAGTTCCCCGCCTCGGTGCGCGATGTGCTCGCCTGGGTAGCTGGAGAAAAGCTGGTCGACGGCCACCCGTTCCGCGACATCCAGGCACAGCCAACGGGCCCGACCGCGCCAGAAGTGTGGATCCTCGGCAGCTCGGACTACGGTGCACAGGTCGCCGCGCATTTCGGACTGCCGTTCTGCTTCGCCCATTTCATCACCGACGGCGCGGGGGTCGACGCCGCGCTGGCGATCTATCGGGAGCGTTATCGCCCCAGCGTTCCACACCCTGCCCCGCACGCGGCGATCTGCGTCTGGGCGATGGCGGCCGAAACGCAGGATGAGGCCGAGTGGCTCTTCAAATCGCGTGAGCTGTGGCGGCTCGGGCGCGATCGCGGCGTGTTCACCGCCCTGCCATCGCCCGAGGAAGCCGCCGCGCACCCCTACACCGGAGGCGAGACGGCCCGCATCGAGCGTCTCCGCGCCCGCGCGATCTATGGCACGCCCGACGTCGTAGGGACCCGGCTGCGTACTCTCGCGCGAGAGTACACTGTGGAAGAAATCGCGATACTGACCACGCTGCACGACCCAGAGGCGCGCCGGCGGTCCTACACCCTGCTCGCCGAGGAATTCGGTCTACGGGCGCCAGACGTTTCGCTGGCCGCCGAGTGACCGCTGCGCCCGCCACATCCGGTAGCGGAACATTACCCAGGCGACAACCGCGGCACCGACCGCAACCGGCAGGATGATCAGCGCCACCCACAGCGCCAAGGCCGCAAGCGAAAGCCCGCCCGCGATCAACGCCACAATGACCGCCCAGAACATGACCCGGGTCGATAGCGGCGGCTTCGGCGGCGTGACGAACTCGCCGTCGACCGTCATGTCCAGATCGGGTGGACGATTCCTTTGCATGCGGGCGATGTGGCCCGTGTTTGCCCGCTGTTCAAGCCCGGTGATGGCCGCGCTACACTCGATCCACAGCAAAAAGGGTCCCCCGCCATGAAGGTCGGTCTGTTCATCAATACCCAGTTTCCGGAAGGCGTCGACGTCCCGGCGGCGATGCCCGACCTGACCGAGCAGGTGCGAGTGGCGCGTGACGCGGGCTTCAAGTCGCTGTGGTTTCCGCATCACTGGCTAACGGAACCAATGCAGATGCTGCAGATCATGCCGGCGATGGCCTTTCTGGCAGCCGAGGCCACGGGCATGGCGATCGGCCCGAACATCCTCATTCTGCCGCTGCTGAACCCGGTCCATGTTGCCGAGGAATCGGCGACACTCGATGTCCTGACGGGCGGTCATTACGTCCTCGGCGTTGGCCTCGGCTACCGCGAGCCCGAGTTCACGGCGTTCGATATTCCCCTGGCCGAGCGCGCTGGCCGTTTCGTGGAGAGCATCACGCTGATGCGTAAGCTGTGGGCTGGCGGCAAGATCAGCCACGAAGGCAAATTCTACAACGTTAGGGACGCCGGCATCAGCCTGAAACCGGCACGTAACGGCGGGCCGCCGATCTATATCGCCGGTCTGGTCGACTCGGCGGTGAAGCGTGCCGCGCGGATCGGCGACGCGTGGCTGATCGCCAATGCGTCCTCGCTGCAGGAGATCGTTCCGCAAATGACGACCTACCGCGCCGCGCTGAAGGAATACGGCCGGCCCCCGCTGGAATTTCCTATCGCCCGCGAATGCTATGTCGGCAGCAGCAACGCGACGGCGTTGGACGAATGCAAGGCGGCGCTCGTTTACAAATATGCTGCCTACGCCGCATGGGGAATGACGAGTCCGCTCGAGGGCGTTGCATTCGAGGATTTCGCGCGCGATCGTTTCATCATCGGCGACAAGGCATCGGTCAAGGATGAAGTGCTGCGCTACAAAGAAGTGCTGGGCGTCGACCACTTCATCATGCGCTGCCAGTGGCCGGGCCTGGACCAACACAAAACCCTCGCCTCCATCCGCCGGCTCGGCGAGATTTTCGCTGAGCTAAAGTAGGTCGGCGACAGCCTGCCTGAACCGCGTGATCGCCCCAAGGTGATCCGCGGCGGTATGGCCTGCTATACGTTTGTGGTGACCCATCGCAAACGTGGTGTGCGCCGTCACATGGGTCACACCAGCCGCTTTCCAGAACGAAAACTCCTTGCGCCACGTTGCCTCGTCGCCGCCCCCAAGGGAAAGCCAGACTTCCAGGCCGATCGAGGCGGGGTCACGGCCTTCAGCCCTGACCAGCGCGCGCAGCTTCTCGAAAGCCTCGATCGCGGTCTGATCGGCGGGATACGCCAGCGGCATCCAACCGTCGCCATACTTCGCCACGCGCCGGAAGGTGGCGTCCGCGTGGCCGCCGAACCAGACCGGGATATGGCCGGATGCCGGGCGAGGATTGATGCCGGCATCGTCGATGGTATGGTACCGCCCCTTGAAGGTCACGTGCGGCTGCGACCACAACGCCTGCATCACCTCCACCTGCTCCTCGGAGCGACGGCCACGGTTCGAAAAAACCTCGTTCAGACCAGTGAATTCCACCTGGTTCCAGCCGACCCCGACGCCGAGGCGCAGCCGCCCGCCGGACAGCACATCCAGACAGGCCGCCTGTTTCGCAACCAGCGCGGCCTGCCGCTGAGCCAGGATCAGCACGCCGGGTGCAAATCCAAGCCGCGTGGTGCAAGCCGCAAGGAAGCCGAACAGCACGAACGGGTCATGATAAGGATTTTCGTTTGTGCCTATCCTGCCTTTGCCAGCGATCGTTGCAGGGTTGGCACCCAGAACGTGATCGGGCGCCTGCAGATAGTCAAACCCGAGGCCCTCGACGCTCTGGGCGTAGTCCCTGATCGCTGAAGGGCCGGTGCCGATATCGGCAATCGGAATGGTGGCTCCGAGCTGCATGTTGTTGGCCCTTTCTACAGGAGATCACCAACCACGTCGCGGTAGCGCCGCATCGCAGCCAGGTGGTCAGCGATCGTCTTGCCGGCGATACGATGATGGTGCCGACGATTGAACGTGGTGGTCAGGCAGATATGGCTGGCGCCGGCCTGTTTCCAGAACTCCACTTCCTTTCGCCAGTCGGCCTCGGCGGCGCCCCCGCAAGAGGTCCACACCTCGATGCCAACGGCAGCCGGATCGCGTCCGGCTTCCTCGGTCAATCGCCGCAAGGTCGAGAATATATCGACAGCGGTTTGATCAGGCGGATAGGCGTTGGGCATCCAGCCGTCACCCCATTTCGCGATACGCGGCAGGGTGTGCTCGTGATGGCCGCCATACCATACTGGGATGCGTCCCGAAGCTGGACGGGGATTTATTCCGGCATCGTCAATGGTGTGGTAACGGCCTTTGTAGGAAACATGCGGCTGCGACCACAGTGCCTGCATTACCTGCACCTGCTCTTCCGAGCGGCGGCCACGATTGTGAAAGTTTTCATTCAGCCCGGTGAACTCCAGAGGATTCCAGCCGACCCCGATACCCAGCCGGAAGCGGCCTCCACACAAGACATCCAGACAGGCGGCCTGTTTTGCAACCAACGCTGTTTGCCGCTGCGCCAGTATCAGTACGCCGGTCGAAAACCCGATCTTGCGTGTACACGCGGATAGGTAGCCCAGCAGAACGAACGGATCATGGAACATGTCGTCGGCGATGGCCGCTCGCCCCTCGGCGTCGGGCTTCGTTCCGGGGCCACCGCCCAGCACATGATCGGGCGCCTCAAGAAAGTCGTAGCCCATGGCTTCAAGCGTTTGGGCAAAGTCGCGCACCAGGGAGGGGTCGCCTCCGGTATCGGTAAAGGGAACCAGCGCACCGAGTTGCATTATCGAGCTCCGTATCGTTAGTCGGCGTCAAGAACGGCTTTGATTTTGTCCGGTGCGACCGCGATTGGCGGAACGCCGGCGCGTTCCTGTTGAAGCAGCGCGCTGACGCGGGAATCACGCTGACCCCAGCCGCAATTCAACGCCTCGGTGAGTTCCTGCAACGCCAGATTGGTCAATCGCATCGGCACCTGAACCTCCCGTCCCAGTTGGCACGCAAGTGAAACGTCCTTGTGTAGCAGGCGCAGGGCGAAGTCGGCTGGATCATAGCTGCCGGTGAGGAAATGGTCCGCCAGCCGATCGAACATGCGGTTGCGCCCGGAGGCACCTTGGCGCACGGCCTCGAACAAAGGCAGCGGATCAACTCCGGCCTTGATGCCCATGGTGAAGACTTCGGAAAGCACGACGTTCACCGCGGCGGAGGAGGCGTTATGCACCAGCTTGGCAATCGATCCGGCACCGATCGGACCAATAAAGCGTGCCTGGTCACCCATCGCCGACAGCAGCGGGTGATGCATATCGAACACCCCCTTGTCGCCGCCGACCCAGATGGCAAGCCGACCGCTGGCCGCGCCTTTGGGTCCACCGCTTACCGGGGCATCGAGAAAATCGACGTGCTTCGCCGCGAAGATTTTGTGCAACGATCGCACGACATCCACGGCATTGGTGGAAAGATCGAACCATGCAGCGCCGCGCCGGAAGCCTTCGATCAGGCCGTCCTTCCCCGTGCCGACCGTCTCCACATCATGCGGCGTGGGTAAGGACGTAAAGACGATGTCACAAGCCGAGGCCACGGCCCGCGGGCTGTCAGCCCAGGTCGCGCCGGCAGCCAGATGCTTGGACGCCGACTGCCGGGTGATGTCGTGCACGACGAGATCGTGCCCCGCCTTTTGCAAATTCGTCGCCATCCCGGCGCCCATCATGCCGAGACCAATAAAGCCGATTTTCATAATTACCCTCCTTGGATCACTTGCCGTCCCATTGCAGTATATACAATCCAGCGTCGTAGTCCGTCACATACATCAACCCGTCCTGTGCCACGAATAAATCCGCCGTGTGACGAACCTTCGCGCGGCCGCGCATGGGTTCCATCCATTTGGTCGGCTGCGGCGGGACGAAATAACCGGCCTCCCGTGGTCGGTACGGATCAGCGATGTCGAATACGCGCACACCGGCGCTTTGCCAAGTGACGAAAACCGTAGTCGAAGACTGGAACGATCCCGGCCGGTTCTCATGCAGGTTGTGTGGTCCGAACTGGCCTCCGAGTGCCGTATAGTCCTGCTCGCAGGGAGTGGGCAACGTGGCGATTGAAATCGGATTGTCCTTCCTTCGGATGTCGAAGATCCACGTCCGTTTCAATTGCTCCTGGTCGATGTTCATCGTCGCTTCATCCGCCACCACCAGAAGATTGCGATCGTGCAACGGCAACGCGCTGTGGGTGCCGCCACCATAAGGCGGACACCAGTTTCGATGCACGATCAAACTCGGCGCGGACGGATCCTTGACGTCAAGAATTGTCAGCCCACCGTCTCGCCAGGAAGCATAGGCAATGTCGTCCTCCACGACGGCATGGTGCAACGCCCACCGTCCCGTCCAGGAAGCCGTTTCGCCAGCAGCGACATTCATGCCGGGAATCCACCAGCGGCCGACCTCGACCGGTTTCGTCGGCTCGCTCATGTCTATACTGATGAGTATATGGTCCAGGAAGCCATCCAGCAGTGCCGACGCATAGGCGTAACGGCCGCCGGTCCACCAGATACGATGCAGCCCGAGGCCTTCCACCTCCATGAAGCCGATCGAGCGGGGATTGGCTGGGTCGGAAATATCATAGACACGCATGCCGGCGGAGAAGTCCTCACCCCGTTTGCCGTATCGTGCCGACTCCACCTGATTCGAGCCGCTGTAATAATCCTTCTGGGACAATAACGCCTTCAGATCCAGTTCCTCGATACACAGCAGTAAATCGTTGGCGGTCTGTAAGTGCATGCACCAGGATTTGGGATGAATTGGCAGGAAATTCACCGGTTTAGGGTGGCGCGGGTCGAGGACGTCGGTGACCATCACGCCACGGCTGACCCGCGTGCCGACATAGGCATGGCCCCGGTTGACCATGACCTGCACCCCATCGCCGCGCCCACCCTGATCGGTGTGGCCGACAAAGCTGATGTTCCGCGCACGATCGGGTATACTCATCCAGGTCTCCCCTCGTCGCCACGCAGGCTATACCACATCGGCCCGGCGGAACAGGCTTGACTGAGCGAAAGACCCACCGGGGGAACCGCCTTCGATGCTGCGCCGCGACATCGGGCCTCGGGTACTCACAACGCGCTGGCGCATCAGCGTGAGGCTCTGGCCGCCAATCTGGCCCGTCGCCGTTCTTGCTGCTATGCTCCCGCGCGAGCAAGGGGGAACCGCGGCCATGGGCGCAACCAGCATCGATTACGCGAAACTCTACAGCCAGGGTTTGCCTGACCCAGCGCCGCGATGGGCCCCGTTTCCAAAATACTACTTCATCGGCGGAAATAACGATCCCGAGGAGATCCCCATCGAGGGATTGGTAGACGCCGCCGCGTCCGTGCTGCGTCGTGAAGGCTCCAAGCTGGCAATCTACAATCTGGGGCTTGGACCGCTCGGCTACCCTGGCCTGCGGCAGTTCGTTGCCGAAAAAGTAAAACGACAGCGTGGCATCGACGCGACGATCGACGACGTCCTGATCACCACCGGGTCCGGCCAGGGGCTGGACATGATCAGCCGACTATTGATCGATCCGGGCGACACCATATTGACCGAGGAATATTGTTACCAAGGAGCCATCAATCGCTTCCGCAAGCTCGGCGCCAACATCATTGGCATGAAGCTCGACGCGGACGGGATCGTAATCGACGCGCTATCAAATCAACTGGCCGATCTGAAAGCGCAGGGTATCACACCAAAATTCATTTATACTATTCCCACAGTGCAGAATCCGACCGCGAGCATCCTGCCGCTGGATCGGCGGCACGCGCTGATCGCCCTGGCCCGTGAACACAACGTCGCGATCTTCGAGGACGAGTGCTACGCGGATCTGCTATGGGAGGGAATCGAAGCGCCCCCGGCTCTATATGCACTCGATCAGAGCTGCGTCATCCATATCGGATCGTTCTCGAAATCACTGGCCCCTGCCCTGCGGCTTGGCTATCTGGTATCGAAATGGGACATCATGAGCCGGCTGTTGCCCTTGAAGGGAGATAGCGGGACCGGGGCATTGGACCAGATGATCGTCGCGGAATATTTCTCCGCTCATTACGACGACCATATGTCTCGTCTCAACGGCGTCCTGCGCGACAAACTCCAGACCATGACCGAGGCTGTGGAGAAGGAGTTTGGAGCCGCCGCCGAGTGTTGGGCACCAAAGGGAGGAATCTTCCTCTGGATAAAATTGCCAGACACAGTCGACGTCCGCACTCTTATCAAACCCGCTGCTGCCGCCGGCATCGTTTTCAATCCTGGACCGGAATGGGCGGTCAGTCCAGATAATTCAAGCCATTGCCTACGTCTTTGCTTCGCAATGCCGAGCAAAGGGACGATACGGGATGGTGTGGCGGAACTGGCGCGGGTATGTTATGAAACCACCGGAATACCGCGTCGCAGCGGCAACGTTTCCCGCGCCTAGGCGGAATGCGTCAAGGTCTGGGTGACATCGGCCGCCAACAACGCGTGGCCGGCGGCAGTCGGATGTAAGCCATCAAAAAACAGGTAACCGTCCTGCGCGGATCCAGTCGCATTCAGAGCTCCGCTGTTGCTGTCTGTGAGGTTGCCTGTCCACACCGGCTGAGTCGCGTTCGTCAAGCCGTATGCCGCCGGATTTGCGATCACCGCATCAAGCAACAAGTACGTATCGATGAAATCGATTGATACCACACCCGACGCCACGAGTTGCTGTACGGATGCGCTAAGACTGCTGTCGTATTGCTGCGCCAGACTGCTGGCGGCGCCCTGGCTCAAGGGGCGAGCGGTCTCGTACGGGGTCTTCCCAAGATCGGGGACATCGAGAACGACGATATCCTTCGCGCCGTGAGCAACCAAGCCCGAAATGAAACTCGTTTCATTACTCACTGCCTGCTGCACGCTTGCCTGCTGCTGCGTCGGCGTAAGCGTCGAATTGGCTATGTCGAGCACATCATTCGAACCAGCCCACACAGTATAGAGTGCATTCGGAGATGGGCTTGGCGCCGCGGCCGCGAACTGCCCAAGCTGACTGGGCAGGTCCGTAGGATTTTCCGCGTGGACAGCGGTCGCTCCCGTCTCGGCGCCGCCGTACGCAAAGTCCGTACCGCCAGTCAGGCTAGGCGCGACCGGAGGCAGCCCTAAATTCTGCGCCAGATCCTGCACCCACACATTGCCGTTGCTGAACCGTCCGTCGCTGTAAGTCGGCGAGACCGGCAAAGCACCCAACGTTCCGACCGATACATTGCCGGCATCCGACAGGCTGTCACCGAACGCATACACAGTGCCGAAACCACCGGCACGCACCGTGATGGCGTCCTGCCCGACGAAATCAGGCGATGGCGAAAGCCCGAGGGCATCGCTCGGAACCGTCGCGTTGGTCGCGGCCTCGAAGCCGTCGACGAGGGATTGAAGAGTTGCCATGCAACCCCGACCGCCCCCGATCGAGGCCAGTTTCATTAACCATTGTTCAGCCTGGCACGCAGGGCCAGCCCGTTAACCCGCAGTCAGCCCGTTAAAGAAGGCGATGCGCTCGTTCGCTCCGGCCATGATATAGCTATGATCCGACCCCGTAAGCAGGAACCGGGCTCCCATGCCGACATAGCGGGAAGCGTTTTCCTCGTCGTAGACGCCGCCCATCCCCAGCACTTTGCCATGCCGGCGACAAGCATCGCCAACCGTCTGATAGGCATCGATCACGTTTGGGTGACCCATCTGCCCCGAGATGCCTAATTCCGCCGTCAGATCGGAGGTGCCGATAAACAGCACGTCGACGCCGTCCACCGCCGCGATCGAGTCGGCGTTGCGTACCGCCTCGGGGCTCTCAAGCATCACGATGGTGAGGATTTCGCGGTTGATCGTATCCTGCGCCTCCGCCGTGCCTGGCGGCTGATATCCGTAGATCGCAGGCGGCCCGCCCCAGCTCCGGTGTCCCTTGGGCGGATAGTGAAAGGCATCCGCGATCCGCTTCGCCGCCGCCGCGGTGTCGACGTGCGGCACGACGATTCCCATCGCGCCGTTGTCCAGCGCCCGTGTCGCCTCGTCGATCGCACCGGCGCAAACTCGGACAATGGGCGTCACGCCGGTAGGCAATGCGGCGATGCAAAGCTGTGTGATTTCCTGGATGGTGAATGCGCCGTGCTCAGCGTCGATGAACATCCAGTCGTGTCCGGAGGCCGCGGCAAGGACTGGCGCCGCGACGGTCCGCAGATGATGCACACCGAAGCCGAGGGCCATGTTTCCGGCCGTCAGACGCTGTCTGGTTCGGTTGACTGTCAGTGCCATGTTTTCCCCCGGATCGTTCCCGGCACGCCAGCATGACGCAGTCGCGCGGTCAATCGACAGCGGGCCTGATCTCCAGCAGCGCCATCAGGCTGTCCAGCCGATCTGCCTCGGAGGCCGGTTTGTCGGTGCGCAGCCGGGAAAGCCTCGGGAAGCGCATTGCCACCCCAGATTTGTGCCGGTTTGACAATTGGACTGCATCAAATGCCACTTCCAGGACGAGTTCCTTCTCCACTTCGCGGACTGGACCAAACCGAGCGGTAGTGTGATTGCGAATCCATCGGTCCAAAAACAGCAGTTCCTGATCGGTGAAGCCGAAATACGCTTTGCCGACTGGCACCAGTTCATCGCCACGCCACAGTCCGAAGGTATAGTCGGAGTAGAAGCTGCTGCGCTTGCCATGGCCGCGCTGCGCATACATCAGCACGGCATCGACGGTCAGCGGGTCGCGTTTCCACTTCCACCACTGTCCCTTCACCCGGCCGGGCAAATAAGCGCTGTTGGCACGCTTCAGCATCAGGCCCTCGATCGAGGCCGCCCGCGCGCCATCCCGCAGCAGCACCAGTTCCTGAAGCGAAGAAAAACCAATCAGCGGCGACAGATCCATCCGGGGTGGTCTCTCGCGAGCCAGCCAGGCCTCGAGGCGGGAGCGGCGATGATCGAACGGAAGCGAGCGGATGTCGTCGGCACCCTCGAACAGCATATCGTAAAGTCGAACGCCGACGGGGAACCGCTGCATCATCGCCTGTGTAACGATCTTGCGGTTGAGCCGTTGCTGCAGATCAGCAAAGGGCGCGGCCGTTGCTCCATCCGGACCATCGCGCAGCACCAGAAGTTCGCCATCGAGGACAGCATGAAAATCCATTGCTTCCAGAATTTCGGGAAAGCTGGCCGAAATATCTTCCGCGCCCCGCGAGTAAATCCGTCGGCCACCCGCGGTCGCGACAAGCTGCACCCGAATGCCGTCCCATTTCCATTCGGCCCGCCAGTCAGCCGGGGCAAGCGCCGCAAGATCGGCGGCCTCCAGAGGATGCGCCAGCATCGGCGGCCGGAAGACGGGCTGATCGGCCGGATGCGGCTTCGGACCTTTACCCTCCAGCCAGGCGAAAAGCGGCAGATAGGGTGGCTCGAGGCCATGCCACACCTCCTCCACGTCGTCCGCGGCAACACCCCCGAGCACGGCCAGCGCCGTCTTGGCTAGTCTGGCGGACGCACCGACGCGCAAGCCGCCGGTGATCAACTTCAGCAAAGCCAGCCGAGCGGACGGATCGAAGCAGTCAAGCCATTCGGCGACGAGGCCCGGCAACGCCGACTTGGCCGCGGTCGCCAGGGTCTCCACCACTTCCGTCAGCCGCGGCGGGGTCACGGCGGTCTCTCTTGCCGGCCACATTAGAGCGACGGTTTCGGCCAGATCGCCCACATAGTCGTACGACCAATCGAACAGCACCGGGTCGGTGCGTGAGGCAGCGAGCTCCCGGATCAGGCTCGGCTTAGCCGTGGCGAAGGACAGTTCGCCGGTCACGGCAGCCAGGGCAAAACCCCTGTCAGGGTCTGGCTGAGTGGCGAAATAATGCCGCAGCAGCGCGATCTTGGCGTTGCGCGATGGGGTGAAGACCAGACGCTCCAACAGGTGTGCGAATGCGATCATAGGCCGAATGTTGGATCGATCGCGGCGAAACGCCAGCCTTCGCAGGGCGCCTCCCGGGCCGCCGCCGACTTACTGAAGAGCTCGCTTGCCCTGAAGAACGCCCGGTGCGATGGTCCGCCGATGGGTTAACCGTCGGCGTTTCGGCTGCGGACGTACTGTGTCTATGAGGATGTAATGGCAAAAATCAAGGTGAAGACTCCAGTGGTCGAGCTGGACGGTGATGAAATGACCCGCATCATCTGGGGTTTCATCAAGGACAAGCTCATTCTTCCGTATCTGGATATCGACCTTAAATACTACGACCTCGGGATCGAGTACCGCGACCAGACCGATGACCAGGTGACGGTCGACGCTGCCAATGCCATCGCAAAGTATGGGGTCGGCGTCAAATGCGCGACGATCACCCCCGACGAAGCCCGGGTGAAAGAATTCGGCCTCAAGCGCATGTACCGCAGCCCCAACGGAACGTTGCGCAATATCCTGGACGGGACGATTTTCCGCGAGCCGATCATCTGCCAGAATGTGCCGCGCCTGGTGCCGCACTGGACCCAGCCGATCGTCATCGGCCGCCACGCCTACGGCGACGTCTATCGCGCCGTGGAGATGAAGATCCCCGGTCCCGGCAAGGTCACCATGACCTACCAGCCGTCCGACGGCGGCCCCGCCCAGACGCTTGAGGTGCACAGCTTCGGCGAGGGCGGCGGCGTCTCGATGGCAATGCACAACACGCGCGTCTCCATCGAGGGCTTTGCCCGCGCCAGCTTCAATTACTCTCTGATGCGAGGCTGGCCGCTTTATTTCTCCACTAAAAACACCATCCTGAAAACCTACGACGGCTTCTTCAAGGACATCTTCGAGACCATTTACCAGAACGAGTTCAAGGCGGAATTCGATCGCCGCGGCCTCACCTATGAGCATCGTTTGATCGACGACATGGTGGCCTGCGCGCTGAAGTGGAATGGTGCCTATGTGTGGGCCTGCAAGAACTACGACGGCGACGTCCAGTCCGACACCGTCGCCCAGGGGTTTGGCTCGCTCGGCCTGATGACGTCGGTGCTGCTCAGCCCGGACGGCACCAAGGTCGAGGCCGAGGCAGCGCACGGCACCGTCACGCGTCACTTCCGCCAGCACCAGCAGGGCAAGGAGACATCCACCAATCCGATCGCTTCGATCTTCGCCTGGACGCGCGGTCTGATTTACCGGGGCAAGTTCGACAACACGCCAGACGTCACCGCCTTCGCGGAAACCCTGGAAAAAGTGTGCATCGAGACAGTGGAATCCGGCGCCATGACCCGCGATCTGGCCAGCTTGATCAGTCCGGAGCAGCCTTGGTTGAGCACCCAGGCGTTCCTGGCAAAGCTGGACACGAACCTGCAGAAAGCAATGGCTTAGCGTTTTCCGCGGCTTAGTGTTCTCCGGCTTGGCGTCCACTCCGCGGCGACGCGAAGCCCGTCGATGGAGAATGACATGAATGGTCTGAACGAGTTGGCCGGGCTGCGGGCCTATCCGATGGCCAGGCGTGGCGTGATCATGACTGGGCTGATCAGCGGCTTCACCCTGGCGACACAGCGCGTCGAGGCTCAGGCGATCACAACCGACACCGACGGATTGCGAGCCGGCGAGGTCCAGATACCGACCAGCAATGGCAGCTTGCCTGCCTATTTCGCCCGCCCGGCCAAGCGCGGTCCATTTCCAATCGTCCTGGTGAACGAGGAAATTTTCGGCGTTCACGAATACATCAAGGATGTCTGCCGGCGCTTGGCCAAGCTTGGTTATCTGGCGGTCGCCACCGAGTATTACGCCCGCATCGGCGATCTGTCGAAGATGACGGACATCGCCCAGATAATCGCGCAGGTCATCTCCAAGGCGCCCGACGTGCAATATATGGATGACGAAGATGCGACTGTCGCCTGGGCGGAGAAGATTGACGGCGATCCCGAGCGGGTCGGCGTGATCGGCTTCTGCCGCGGCGGCCGGCAAACCTGGCTGTACGCCGCACACAGCTCCAAGCTGAAAGCAGCCGTCGCGTTTTATGGTCCGCTGGGTGGAACGCCCAGTCCAATTCAGCCCCGAACGGGGTTGGACGTGGCCGCCGAAATCAACTGCCCGGTGCTGGGTCTCTATGCCGGAAAGGATGCGGGCATTCCGCTCGACGTGGTCCACCAGGCCGAGGCCAAGGCACGATCCTCGGGCAAGACCGTCGAAATCGTGATCTACCCTGACGCCCCGCACGGATTTCACGCCGACTATCGGCCGAGCTACAGGCATGCGGACGCGGAGGATGCGTGGAAGCGGACTTTGGAGTGGTTACGACGATTCGGCGTGGCCCCATCGAATTGATCAGGAACCAGACTACCGCTCATACCGCCTGGAATTTCGTCCCCGGCAAATCGTTCTCTGAGAAACAATTGAGCGGCGCGAGTAAAACGCGTATCTGCCTGCCAAGCCGGAGGCTCAGGCCCGACCGGCGACCCTTTCGCGGCGTCCACTGATGGGAAATCTTGTTTTGACTAAACCTTGTTCTCGGTAAGCGCCGGATATCGGCAGCCTGGCGGGCGCGCCGTCGGGCACCTCGCTCGGGGCGGTTGCTTGAAAAGGCTCTGTCCTGGTCCGGCTACTTACTGATACAAAATATTCCGGGGGATAAATGTTTCATCAGTTGTTGACGCCGGTTGGCGGCAACCTACCGCTCTCGTTTCTGGTCGCGGCGTTGCCGATCGCAACGGTGCTGGTAATACTCGGGGTGTTGCGCCGGCCGGCATGGCAGGCCTCTCTCGCCGGCCTGATCGTTGGCCTAGCAATCGCGGTATTTGTGTGGGAATTTCCGCCTGCGCTGGCAGTTGACAGCGTCGCGGCTGGGGCGGTGTTCGCGCTTTGGCCAGTGATGTGGATCGTGTTCAACGCCTTGTTGCTCTACAATATCGCCGTCAACTCGGGGCGCTTCAACGCTTTTCGCGAATGGGTGCTGGACCATCTGCCGAACGACCGCCGGATCGTGCTCGTCGTCATCGGGTTCTGTTTCGGCTGCCTCCTGGAGGGAATCGCCGGCTTTGGCACCCCGGTCGCGATCACCAGCGCCCTGCTGATCCTGGTAGGGTTCCCTCCCCTCGAGGCGTTGACATTCACCCTGATTTTCAACACCGCCCCGGTGGCATTTGGTGCTCTCGGCGTGCCGGTCACCGTCCTGGGACAAGTCACCGGCCTGCCCGCCGCGAAGCTCGGCGCGATGATCGGACGGCAACTTCCCATCATGGCGTTGCTGTTGCCATTCTACGTCATGGCGCTGTATGGCGGTTTGCGGTCGGTTCGAGCGCTTTGGCCTGTCCTTTTGGTCGCCGGCGGAAGCTTCGCGGCAGGCCAATTTATCTCGTCGAACTACCTCGACTATTCACTGACCGACGTGTTCTCGTCGCTGACGGCACTGATCGTGACGCTGGTCTTTCTTCGCATCTGGAAACCGGCGGCCGATCCAGCGTTCAGTGTAAGCATCGGCACGCCAAGCCCTGGCGCCGGGATGCCTCGACCAACCGAAAGCAGCAGAGGGACGGTCCCCGGCTGGCAGGGGTGGTTGCCATGGCTGGTCGTCTCGGCGGTCGTCATCGTCTGGACCAACCTGAAGATCTTCGCCATCGGCGCGCAGGCCATTCCCTGGCCGGGACTGCACAATCAGGTGCTGATCACGCTCTACAAGGATAAGCCCTACGCCGCGGTGTGGAATTTCCAGCCGCTGGCGACCGGCACCGCTATCCTGCTGTCGGCGATCATCACTGCCGCCCTCGTCGGACTGGGCCCGGCCCAATTCGTCCGGGCTGTCGGAGCAACGTGGCGGCAGAGCCGTGTCGCGATCTTCACCGTCGCGCTAATCGTCGCGCTGGCCTACGTGATGAACTACTCCGGCATGAACTATACGCTCGGCCTCGGCGTTGCCTCCATGGGGCCTGTGTTTCCGCTGCTCTCGCCATTTCTCGGCTGGGTTGCGGTCTTCCTGTCCGGCAGCGACACCGCCGGCAACGCCCTGTTCGGCAACCTACAGGTCGTGGCGGCCAATCAGCTCGGCCTCAACCCGGTGTTGATCGCCGCCTCCAACTCCTCGGGTGGCGTGATGGGCAAAATGATCTCGCCGCAGAACATTGCCACCGGCGTCTCAGTGACAGCCCTCAAAGGTCAAGAGGGCGTGGTGTTTGCACGCACGTTCAAGCACAGCGTTGTGATGACGCTGCTTCTGGGCCTGCTCGTGGTCCTTCAGCAATACGTGGTGCCGTGGATGATTCCCTGAGCAGCCAATCGACGCTGGTCATTCTGCTCCGGCGAGACGACCGCAACGCCGCACACCACTGGTCGAACTTACCCACACACATTGCTTGCAGCCTGACGGTCGCAATGCCATGTAGCAGCGGATTGAAACGTGTGCGCCACTACGCGACCTAACAGCGAGCAGCCAACCGGCGGTGCCGCGACCACTCACGTCGTAAATTTTAGAGGCGCGTTTTATGAGCAAGGTTGTGTCCGAACAACGGGCGGCGGTTCAAGGCGACGGTGACAGGCGAGCACTGCGCGCGGTGTTGCTGGCGCACCAAGGGCCGGTGCTTCGCCGCAGCCTGGGGCAAATGGCGTCCACCTTTCTGCCCTTCTTTGCCCTCATCGCGGCGGCGTATCTGCTGCGCGGCATCTCGGTTTGGCTCACTTTGGCACTGACCATACCGGCCGCCGGATTAGTTGTGCGAATCTTTATCATCCAGCATGATTGCGGCCACGGCGCGTTCTTTCGCAACCGCGCGGCGAATGAGTGGGTCGGGCGATTTTGCAGCCTGTTCACCATGACTCCGTTCGCGAACTGGCGCTATCAGCACGCCAACCACCACGCGGTGTGGAACAACCTCGACCGCCGGCTTGGTGGCGCCGACATTTACTCCACCTGCATGACCGTCGCCGAATTTCAGTCACTCTCCATGCTCGGCCGCTGGTGGCACCGGGCAGTGCGTCATGCGATTATCTCCCACCTCCTGTTGCCGCCACTGGTTTTCGTGCTGTTCTTCCGCCTGCCGTTCGACACGCCAGCCACGTGGCGGCGCGGATGGGCGAGCGTCCTTCTCACCGATTTCGGTCTCGTCGCCGTTTTCGCCATTCTTGTTCTCGTGCTGGGGGCGAAGGCGGTCGCCGTGGTGCAGCTCCCGACCATTTCCCTCGCGGCGATCATCGGGGTCTGGATGTTTTCGGTCCAGCATCGGTTCGAGGGCGTGCTCTGGTCGAGGCAGAAGGAGTGGAATGCCACCGGAGCCGCATTGCTCGGCAGCTCTCATCTCAAGCTGCCCCGAATTTTGCAGTGGTTCAGCGGCAATATCGGCTTCCATCACATCCATCACATGATGCCGCTCGTGCCTAACTACCGGCTGGAAGACTGCCACCGCGCCTGCGCGAGCCTGGTGTCGACCACACGATCGTTGACGCTCATGCAGGCCCTGCGAGCGCCGTCATACGCTTTATGGGATGAAAACAAGGCCTGCATGGTGCGCTTCGCTGATTTGCGAACCACCGCCTATGCCGGCTGACCCGATCGCTCAGCAGTCAAGCGTGGTGTCGATCTCCCATTGGCTCAGGTGCCCCGCATATTCGCTCCATTGCTGAAATTTGAGTTTCAGGTAAGCCGGGACAAAATCACCGAATGCGGCATTGAGCACGGATGAGGCCTCGAGCGCGCGCAACGCATCGAGCAGATTCAGTGGCAATCTCTTTGCACCCGTCACGGTATGACCGTTGGTGTACATGTTGACATCCAGCCGCGGTCCCGGATCTCGCTTGTGCTCAAGACCATCGAGACCGGCCGCTAAAATTCCAGCCTGCAGCAGATAGGGATTGGCGGCGCCGTCCGCGAGGCGAAGCTCAAAGCGTCCGGCGGCCGGAATGCGTATCATGTGGGTGCGGTTGTTGCCACTGTGGGTGACCGTGTTCGGCGACCAACTCGCGCCTGATTGAGTCGCGGGCGCATTGATCCGCTTGTAGGAATTGACCGTCGGATTGAACAGCGCGGCCAGCGCGTGAGCCGAGTGGATGATGCCTCCCACGAAGTGATAGCCGAGGTCGGATAGCCCGAGTTCACTGGCATCGTCCGCGAATAGATTGCTGCCGTTGCGCCAGAGCGAGACATGCGTGTGGCAACCGTTGCCGGTGAGATGAATGAACGGCTTCGGCATGAAAGTCGCGCGAAAACCATGTTTTTCGGCGATCGATCGAACCATGAACTTGAAGAATGCGTGCCGGTCAGCGGTCACCAGGGAGTCGGCGAATTCCCAGTTCATCTCGAACTGTCCGTTGGCATCCTCATGATCGTTCTGGTACGGTTCCCATCCCAGTCCCAGCATGGCGTCGCAGATTTCCGTTATGATGTCATAGCGGCGCATCAGGGCTGACTGATCATAGCAAGGCTTTGTCTGCCGGTCCGCCGGGTCGCTGATTTGGGTGCCATCGGGAGCGATCAGGAAAAATTCACACTCCACACCGGTTTTCAACTGCAAGCCTTGTTCCGCCGCTTTCGCCGACACGGTCTTCAGCAGGTTGCGCGGACCCTGGCCGATTGCCGTCCCGTGCAGGAAAAGATCAGCAGCCAGCCAGCCGACCTCTGGCTTCCAGGGAAGTTGAATCAAACTGCTGGGATCGGGTACCGCGAACATGTCGGGATCGGCGGGCGACATGTCGAGCCAGGTCGCGAAACCACCAAAGCCGGCGCCACTTTTCGCCATGCCACCGATGGCGGAAGCCGGGACCAGCTTGGCGCGCTGACCGCCGAACAGATCCGTGAAGGAAATCAGGAAATATTTGACGCCGCGCGCTTTTGCTTCCGCTACCAGATCGAGTGTCGTCATGCCGTTGTCGCCTCCGAAGCATATTGGCCGAGCGGGCGACCCACCGCCCTCGATGGATTTAATTCCGTTTCGAGGGCGATGGTCCAGCGGAATGGCTCAGACGGCCCGCTGGGCGCGGCATTTCGTTGCGACGATCGGGGTCAGCGGCGGCGGTTTATCACTCAGGCGGTGATCCTGGCGGCGAGCGCGACGGGGGTCGGTGCAGAAACGTGATCGACGCGAAAGCGCCGAGCCAGGAGCCGATCGCCGCGAAGCAGACGTAGAGCCAGTTCTCTGTATAGCTGATCACGGCGTAGGACGACAGTAGATACCAGACGCTGCTCCAGCTTGCCGCCGGGACGCGCCTGCGAGAAGCCACCGCCGATGTGAACATCACGTATACCGCATCGGTCGCGGCGGTCGCGACCACGACGCCGGCAGCGGTCAATGGATTGAACGAAAACGCAATCACTGTGTGCTCCCCTGGAAATCGGTGAGGCGAGCATAGCGCGTCGTCCCGAGCGTGCGATCCTTAGGGCCTGCAGGGGCATAACCGCTGCAAGTGAGGCACGGTCGCCTCATCGTGTCATCAACGGACTTGGTCCGGTGACCCACGATAAGGCCCCCACTGCAAGTCGTGAGTGGTCTGCCTTCGCGGATCATGACACGGATGGGGCGGTGCGCCGCACCAACCGATTCGGCTATTCCTCTGCAGGCCCTAGTGGGCGACTTTCCTGCAGCGAGGTCCCGCCCCACTTTGTCCAAACGCCCGTTCCGCGTGCGCAGTTCGTTCTCCGTGAGCTCAGCCAGGCCGCGTGGGCTCCGGCTCCCTGGTCAATGGATGTAATCGAAGCGGGTGAGGAATTCGTTCCACGCAGCCTTGCCGGCGGCCTGCTCTTCCTCAGTCATATCCTTCTTCCAGCGGCCGATCGAAGCGAGGGGAGACGTGCTTGTGCCATGCTGTTGAAAGACCGCCTTCTGCGCGGCGGCATTGAGGGGGAGAACCGAGAAGCCGAGAAACTCCGACAATCCTCTTAAGGTTTCGACCGGCCGCCGCAACAGATTTTCGTAAGACAGCGCAAGAAGATCGGAGCCGGCTTCCTCTAGAATCGCAATGACGCCATGACAGGCGCTGGTTACGTCCATCAAAGCCCGCTTGCTGTCGGAACGGAAATAAGACTTGTGGGAGCAAAATAAATCACGCGGATCGCGATATACCACGATCTCTTTCACTTGCGGGAAAGCCAGCCGCGCAAAATCTCGAGGATCACGCGCTAAGTTGTTATTTTTCTCTGCGAAGAAAAACGGCGAGGCTTGCCCTTGATCAGCAGAAAGTCTGGTGTAGTATTCAGTAATGATCTCCCGGAATGCCTGAGATATTGATCGCGGTATATAGGTCCCGAAAAATTCCGCTGCCCGCTCTGGCTCGCGGAAGACACTATGGTAGATCTGATCGTTGAACGGATTGAAACCTACCGAGTAATTGTCCCGCTCCAGACGATCAGGGTGCATCGACAGCGCCTTATCGGCCGGCGCCGTCAGCGTGCGATAGGCGGTGGCGAAGTAGGCGATGAGACGTAGCTCGTAGGGCACGATCTCAGCGACACAAACCTGAGGCGTCTGGGCCAAGATGCCCATAAGAAGCGTTGTGCCGGATCGCCCCGCGGCAGTGACGATGATCGGTATCATTGCGAGCAGCGTAGAGTGTCATCTAACCGGAAACAACAAGGACCCGTGGCCGTTTGGCGCTCGACGGCAGCCATGGAAAGCCTTTTCCATAGACAATGAGGGAGCGCAACGAGACGTTCGACTTTCTTCCTCTGCGCGTCGAGGAACACCAGCGCCACGTAGTCAGCGCTTCCGGACGCCATACTAGTGCGCATCGGCCCTCGAACAATGAACAGGTTATCCATCGTGACTGGAAAATCCGGACTAGGCGGCACGCCGGCGAATGAGAACGGAACCACGAATCGCCGTAAAACTCTCGATTGTGGCCGCAAGCGAGCGGACCCTCTTGCCGAGATCGTCGTCTGGCTTTTCCACTCCCCACCCGTATAGCATGTCCGAAAGCCGATGCAGATACGCAGCGGTGGAGATCGCACAACCACGTCCATGCGCCTCGGCCAAGACACCATAAGACGTATGGACATCTTCCAGAATATACAGTCCTCCAGGAGCAAGGGTGGGGAATAATGTCTCTAAAGAGACTATCTGGTCCGTCCAGACATGTGAGCCGTCATCCACGATCAAATCAAACGGTCCATGAGCGTCAACCAGTCGTCGTAAAGTAGCGGTATCAGCCTGATTGCCAATTTCGACCGCTATCCGTTCGCCGGCATAAGCGGTGGCAGTCTGCCGCACGTCCAGGCCAACAATGTGTGCATGTGGGAGAAACTCCCGCCACATCACCAGCGATGCACCCTCGCCCACCCCGATTTCCAGGATGCGGTCAATCTTCCACTGACCTCGTAACGTACGTTCATAAAAGTCCAGATAGCCGTGACCTCGCGATGATTTGTCGGTGCCGGTTTCCAAGCCTATCTCATCCAGCAAGCGTTGCGAAAATCGCGATGACAAAGATGTTCCATTTGCTTGCTTGGTATCGACGCCGCGGGCGCGACCTTTCCCAGGATATACATGGAGAGCGTACTTGGTGAGAACTTCCGCCGCATATTGCCAAACCCGCTGCCGGGTGAGATAGGACGCAGCGAAATGGCGCCCTTCCTCGGCAATCGATGTGAAGACACCCGGACACTCCCGTTCCATTCTGATTACAGTCTCGATATCCCCATCAGCGCCTATTGGAATGTAGTGCCTCCAAGGCAGCAGGCCTCGGAAATAATAGAGATGGTGAGGCGAGTCATACTTCAGCAAAGCTGAATTACTTCCGAGCGCGATCACTACCCGTGAACATGTCGCTCCATTGCCGTCAACCGATATGATAAACTTGTGTCCAAATTGTTCGCTCCATGGTATCGGTGGCCCTCCGAATCCAAGGTCGCGAAGCGCCCGCTCGGCTTCGGAATTCTCGCACTGGCAGAGTTTCGGAAGCAGGAATTGAATATCCGGATGGCCACGAAAATGCTTGGCAGTCCGCAGCCTGGATGCAACGGGGTTACGTACCGTCTCGGCGGTGTTCATCTGTCCAGATGTACCGCCGACAAAAATCGCTGACAGCGCTTTCTCAGCATAAGGGGCCGTATCGACGATGCCAGCCTGGTGATAATAATTCCAGCCCATGAAGTCGATATCTGGAAGCAAGATGGAGAACGCACCGGACGGCTTCTGAAACTGGAACGTCGGCACGTTTGGCCTTGGAGGCGGCATATCGCCGACGTCCACGATGAACGTCGTATCAGGAATTGCAGGATATGCACCGAGTACCTTCCGGAAAAAGTCGAGATACATCCGGCTGCGGACGTCGGCATCGTTTGCGAGTTTGCTCCGCTTCGGTTCAACGGAGATTCCACCTTCCCGAACAGTGAAAATATACGCGGTCTCCGTTGCGTTCAATTTCGCGGCTGCGTCGGGAATGACACTATCCGCGATGCATTGCATCCGCCATGGCATGACCTCCGCCATAGCCCAGGAATAGATAGTGCGGTCAATGTCCGTGTCCGCGCCGATACACATGCTTCATCTCACCCGCTGCGCGCTGTCCCGCACTTTCGGCGAAGCCCTGGGACACAACGGCACCAATCGGTCACGAGCCTCCCTTCGGCGGGATAGGAACGTTACTTGCTCCGTTCGGCGGGGACACCGGCCACACCAACCCCCACCACCGCTCGGGCCAGCATCATCTCGCAATACTGATGCACCACCGCCGGCTCCAACCGCTTCAGACACGCCATGTCGCGCACGCAATCTTCCTGCTTCACCAAATAACATGGGCTGCACACCATGTTGCGCTGCACGGCGATCGCCCGCGGACCGATTGGCCCCCACTCCGCGGCGTCCACCACACCCGAGTGGATGCCGACAGTCGGCACACCCAGCGCCGCGGCGATGTGCTTCGGGCCGCTGTTGTTGCCCAGATACAGCGCGCAGGCACCCAGCAGCGCTGTCAGTTCCGCCAGCGAGGTCCGCCCGGCCACCGACACCACACTGCCACGGTTGACCACGCTCTCCAGCACCTGCTCAGCCAGTTCCGCCTCGTCGGGGCCGCCGACCAGCACCACGTTCACACCGTTCTTCTCGATCAGCAGATCGGCCACCGAGGCGAAATACGCCGGCATCCACTGCCGCATGACCGCCCCGACCCCGGGATGCACCGCCACCACCGGCCGGCAAAACAGCGCGCGAGCCTCGGCCGACAGACCGACGGGCAATGCCGGCTCGGCGCCCATAGGCCGCGGCAAAACCCCCCGGTCCCCCTCCCCCGCCGCCGCAACCGCGTCCACCAGCCGCAGCAAACCGTCGCTCACGTGGCTCTGTTTGCGGCGCAGCTTATTGTCGCCCTCCCACTCCAGCGCGACATCCAGCCAGGGAAAACGCCCCTGATGGTCGTAGCCGGCCCGCCACCGCGCCGGCACATATTTCAGAACGTGGCGGGTCTCCACCTGCTTCCGCAGGTCGATCGCCAGGTCAAAGCGATAAGGTGTCAGCCGCTCACCCAGCGCGCGCAAATCATCCTCGGTCAGCGCCTTCTCGCCGAGGCCGGAGCGCGCGTGAAAGAACTCGAACTCGATGAGTTCGTCCACACAATCCTCGCCCGCCAGGAACGCCCGGGCGGAGCCACTGGCGAGCAGACAGATGCGGGCAGTCGGAAAATGCCGGCGCAACAGCCGTAGGGCGGGCAGCGCGGTGAGCAGGTCGCCGATGTGGTCCAGCTTCACCGCCAGGATGCGCTTGATCTCTTCCATCCGGAACAGCGGCCCCCCGGCGCAGATCATTCGTGCCGGCTCGGTGTCGGGCCGGTATTCGTCGGCGAACTTCGTCAGCCGGGGGCTGAAGTAAGGATCGCCAGTCGCATACAACCCCTGCCACTGTTTCGCGAAATGGCCCGTGTCATAGATGTCCTTGATCTTGGCTCGGCTTGCCAGCTCGTGGTGGATCAGTTGCGCGTGCGGTGTGTAAACCACCGACAGCCCCGCCTGCCAGCTCCGCAGGCAGCAGTCCACATCGTTGTTGACCACATCGTGCGCCTCGTCGAACCGGCCGATACGCTCGAACACCTCGCGGCGCATCAGCATGCATGCGCCGGTGACGGCAATGACGTTTCGCTGCGTCAGCGCCAGGCCGAAATAGCCAGGGTCGTCCTCGGCCAGGAACCGAAAGGCATGGCGGCCGGCGCCGAGTGTGGTCAGGAATATGCCGGCGTGCTGCACCTTGCGGTTCGGATACAACAGTTGTGGTCCGACGATCCCCACCTCAGGGCGGCACGCATGCTCCAGCAGGGCGTCCAGCCATTCCGCGCGCTCGATCTCGATGTCGTCGTTGAGGAACAGCAAGTATTCGCCATCGGCCTGGTCCGCCGCACGGTTGTTGAACCGTGACCAGTTGAACGCCTCGGCGATGTCCACGACCTTGTCGGAGCGTTCGCGGATCAGCGCCTTCCACTCAGGCAGCTCCGGCGGGATGTTGTCGATGCAGATGATCTCGAAATCGCGGTAGGCAGTCCTGCTCCGCAGCGTCTCCAGGCAGGTCGCCACGTAACCGTGCGCGCCGCAAGTGGGGATAATGATCGAGACTTTACCTTCCGCGGGCGCGGAACGTTTCAGGCGCCAGGTCCCGGGAATGCAGCCCGGCAGCAGGTCCGCCGCCTCGATCCCCCTCCGAACCGACGCCCCCCGCAGCACGCGACGCTCTGCCTCGGGATCAGGCGTCCTGGCGTCATCACGCCGGCACAGCAGCTTCGGCAGATGATGAACGTGCGACGCGATCTCCGTGCAGCGCAGGACCGCAGCATAATCACCCTGCGGTGCCAGTAACGAACCCGGCGTGATCCCGGTCCTGGCAAGCAGCCCGGCGGTCGCGAACCACGGGCGGCCGATGTAATTGGTGGACAGCAGCAGATCGGGCGACCACGCCGGCTTGAAGAATGGCTCCCGCAATTGGCTCGACGGGCTGACGCGGTCCTCGTCCGCATAGAGGAACTCAGCCTCGGGGTGCAGCCCCTGGCCAATCGCGATCTCGGCCAGTGCGTCACAACCTAGTTCATCTCCCGGGAAAACCAGTCCCACCAGCCCAGCGGAATGCCCAATGGGACCCTCCACGGAGGCGGACATGAGCACATCCGACCACGCATCGGCGGGCACGACTACGACGCGATCGGCGGCTATCCCCGCGCGGTCCGCGGCCGCCAGCAGATCCGCCGGCTCCATTCCGGCCACCACCAGCAACTGCCAGTCTTCATAAGCCTGGCCAGCCAACGCCCGCAGGGTGATCTCGAGCTTCACGAGATCGATCGGCCCCTCGGTTGCGAGCAGCAGGCGGAACCGAGGCCGACTGGCCAGCCGGCTCAGAATGTCCTGGAAAAGATCGATCTCCGCCCGCGACAGGTGCCGCCGGATCGTCGCATAATCCTCGCTGTCATGGCTCTGCTGGACGTCGATCCGGAACGTGGACTCGATTATCCGGCCGCACTTTGCCCTGAGCTGCAACTGCACAGTGTGAGTGCCGTTCTCGAGCGCGCCCGGCGGACAGTGGAAGATGTAGCCGCAGCGAAGCGAGTCCCGCCAGTCGGGGAAGGCTGCCTCGACGTCCCTCCGCGGAGTGCCGTAGTAGGCCTGTCCCAGCGAACACCCGTCGAGGAAGACGTCGATCGCCTCGACGCCCGAGCGCGCCAGTGCCCAGCCCTCGATGACCATACGTCCGACCACTGCATCTGGCACCACGTCGTTGATCACCACTGGATCATCCAGTTGGAACTGGAATTCGCTCGGATCAGCCGGCACCGCTGGACCGGGCTGCGAAGACATTGGTTCCTTGTCGGTAACGACTACTGTGAGGGCCAGGTCCCGGGTGTCACCCAGCCCGTTTCGTGCCACGATGGCAAGCTGGTTTTCGCGAGCTACCGGAGTCGCAACCCGGTGCTGAAATCTGAACCCGGCATAGTGTGCCTGTGGAATTCCAGCAAACTCCTCGGCCACGTCCGGCCGCGCCAGCCCCAGGTCGGCGTTACCCACCAGTTCACCGTCGAGCCGCACCTCAACGGCCGCAACGCCGGTAGCGCACACACTCCACCCCGATACCAACAGCTCGCCATCGGTGCGCAGGATCGCCTCGTCGCAATGCATGAAGACCGCCCGTGGGGGATCGCATGCGGGCTGGACGCTCGTGCCCGGGTCCTGCGAAGCGACCGGCGCCGAGGCCTCCGGAGGAACGGTTTCGAGCTCGACCGGGACAACAACGTGACTTACCGAGCCGCTTAGATCGATCGCCTCAACCCCTATCGATTGAGGCACAGCGCCTTCAGGCAGCGGCACCGACAACGTGAAACCGGACAGGCGAACATTGGGATAGGACGGGTAAGTTGCTGCGATATCGTCCCGCTCCCCGCCAAGCCGAGCGGATCCAACTTGTTTCGTGCCGATAAGGACGTGGACGGCGGCTAGCTGCGTCAGCGCGGCGGCCCAACCGCTGACATGCAGCACCCCGTGCCGGTCGATGGCCGCCAGCTCAACGTACAGCAGAACAGGAATGATGGACTTCGGAGGCATCGGCAGCAGGCAAACCGGACCATGGATCACGCGCACCAGCCGAGGATCGCTCCGGTCCGCCACGATCTTGAACGCTGCCCGGTCTTCCCGGCCGTCTCCGGTTCGGGCCGCTACTTCGAAGATGGTCAGGTCTGTCGCGAGATGCTTCTTCTGTGCGAGGTCCAGCCTGAACACTTGCTGGCTCCTCGCGGGCCGTCCGTATAGCGAAAATGCCCTGACTTCGCCATCGACGATCAGGCTGACCGCCGCCACCGGCTGCTCAGCCAAGATCAGGCCGGTCAGTGCGATATCGAATCTTCCGTGCATCGGTCCCGCAATGATCGCTGGACTCAACTGAATGTCGATCCGCGGACCACGGTCCGACGGATGTGCGATTTCTTCTTCGTCCAGACAGTCTTCCGCGACCGACGACGCGGAATCTCGATATGCCACCGCCGGGTCAGTCAGACCGGATTGACCCTCCCGACTTTCCGATCGGAAAACAGAATGAAAATCATCCTGAGGGCCATTCATTATCTCGTGATCCGCCTCGATCGAATAGCTAGAGACGGGTCAATATTGTGCATATCGCATTTCTTTCGCAGGCTCCCCGCGGGTATGTTACGTCCAGATAATGTATCCTAGGTGGGAAACGGCAGCCTTCCTTCCTCGTATCCATCCCGCGGAAAATGAGCCTGCGCCAATGGCTGAAAGCCCTTTCTGATGCTTTCGGCCACGGCCTGGAGCCTGCCCGCGCCAACCAGCATCATCGTGGCGCCGGGCCGAATATAACCGCCGCCCCGGTGCCGCCTCTTCAACATCGTGTGTCCAGAACTTGAGGACGAGCCGCGTGTCGATTTGCAGTGAGCGTGCGTGAACACCTTTCGGGCCCCGCTCATTGCATCAGCGGGGGCATGATCCTATTTGTATCGTCGGGTCAAGGGGTCATTACGGTACCGGCAAGATACCGGCAGGTCGGGCAGAGCTTCGGGCAAGTTCGTGATCTCTGCAAACGACATAGTCTGCCAGCGGATTTCCGTTCTATATTCGGAATTACTCTGGTCGGCACGCGCAACCATCCCGCGACGGTTTCTCGGCGGACGATCCGCGGGAATCAGGATGAGGCGTCCGTCGTCAATCTCAATTTCGAGGGTGGCGCTTTCAGGCCGAGCGCCAACAGGGCATGCTTCGGCAGCGTAAGCTGGTTCTTGGCGGTGAGCCCGCGAGCACCGATGACGTCTTAGGAAGCAAGCCAGGTCCCGCAAGCCGTCTTGCGCGGCAGCGGCCCGTCGGAATCGCACCGTCAATCGGCGATTATCGTCGCGGAGAACCGTCCGAAGTCCTGTACGCCATCGCCGCAAGACCGATGCGGACCGCGAGGTTCTGGCGGCCAAAGTTCCGGCAATCGGCACCTTTGGGAAGCTGTGGTAAGGTGTGCGGCTTGGCCAGTTGGACAATCGGACCATACTCCCCCTGATCGAAATGCGCCGGAGCGACATTGCTGAACTCTGCCAGCGATTTCACGTCAATAGGCTGGACGTGTTCGGCTCTGCCGCCCGGGGTTCAGACTTTGACCCCGCAAGGTCGGATGTTGACCTGCTTGTCACTTACCTTCCTGGTTACCGGCCCGGTATGGCGGCCTATCAGGATCTACATAATGCTTTGGAGGCCTTGCTTGGCCGGCCCGTCGATCTGGTCATGGAAGCGGCCGTCGCGAACCCTTTCATCCGAGCCGGCATTGAGCGCTCCCGCCAGGTGATCTATGGAGCATGACCCGCGCGCGTGGCTGTTGGACGTTCGGCAGGCTGCCAACATCATAGCGACGTTTGTCCAAGGCCGCGGTTTCGCCGATTATGTCGCTGACCTGATGTTGCGCTCAGCAGTCGAGCGCCAGTTTGAAATCGCGGGCGAGGCGCTCAACCGGTTGTCGCGGGAGGCCCCGAAAGTCGCCGCACGACTGCCCGACCTGCGGCGCGCAATCGCCACGCGCAATGCGCTGATCCATGGCTACCGCGAGGTCGACAACGTTCACGCACTATTGGTCGAATTGGCGGATCATCCGTAACCGCAACAGCCCTGCAGGTGGCTCGGCTGTATAACGTTGAAATCCAACGAGGCTGGTCGGAGCGGCGGGATTCGAACCCACGACCCCCAGTCCCCCAGACTGATGCGCTACCAGGCTGCGCTACGCTCCGACCTCGACCGGATGCCGTTTAGCAGTCTCCCGCCCGCCCCGCAATGCGCCTGCATCACGCTGCGCGGCGCGTGGATGGGCCCGGTTGTGTTTGCCCTCCGCCTGGAGGTAAAGAATAATCAGCGGCAGGCGCCGCATGCAGAGCGGGCAAGCAATCCTTCATCGCCTTAGCACCGGGAACATGAGGCCGGACAAGCAATTACTCGGTGCCGCCGGGATTATCGCGACCGCTGCCTGCCTGATCGGGATCACGTGGGCCGGCACGTTGCGAGAGATACGCGCCGAGCGGCTTGAAAATGAGGCACGGGTCGAGGCGACGCTCGATAATCAGGCGTTGGGATTCAGCGAACAAATCAACCGCCAGATCCAGACACTAGACGAAGCTCTGCGTATCCTCGCTCAGGCATCCGGCAACGACCCTCGCACATTCGATCTCGCGACTTGGCGGGATCACCTGGTGGCACTGAACGGACTCAGTCATGAGGTGACGATTGCTGGGAAGAACGGGGTCGTTCGCCAGTCGTCCTCGCCCGGTGATGTCGGCCAGGATGTCACCGGCGAAGACTACTTCCAGACATTGTCCCGCTCGCCGGATACGGCGAACGGCCTCTTTATCGGTCCGGCGACCTTCAACCCGACCGAGCGCCAATGGCAAATGAACGTCGCCCGGGCGATCCATGGTTCCGACGGGTCTTTCGCCGGCGTGATCAGCATCCGCTACCGTACCGTATCGATCACCGAGCTGCTCACCCACGCGGAACTTGGCCCAGGGTCATTCGAGGCTGTGGTCGGACTGAATGACGCACGGCTGCGGGCGGCGGCCGGCCCCGCGAGGTTCGTTCCCGGCACGACGTTCCGAGGCACTCCAGTGTTCGCGGCGATCGAGCACGACGACCACGGTGTCTGGATCGGCCCTTCACCGCTCGACGATGTTCCGCGCATACACGCCTTCCGTCGCCTGCTGGATCATGCGCTCGCCGTGATCGTGGCGATGAACCTCGATGTGGCAACGCATCCCGCCGCCGTCTGGCAAAGGCAGGCCGACCGGTTCGCTGGCTGCATCTCCCTGTTGCTCGCCGGGATGGCCCTCCTGTTGCTGCAGATCAAACGTCAGGCCGTGCTGCGGGAGGCTGTGCTTGCCCATGACAAGACTGTTCTCGCGTCCGCCAACGCCCAGTTGGAAACCGCGCGTTCCGCCGCGATCGGCAAGGCAGAGCAACTCCGGGCAACCCTGAGCGGCATGACCGACGGGGTTTGCATGTTCGACTCGCGCCTTCGCCTTTTGGAGTGGAATGAACGATACCCCGAGGCTGCGGGCCTCCCAGCCGAGATGCTGCGGGTTGGTTTGCCGATGGAAGACGTCCTGCGAGCACAGATCACTGCCGGTCAGTTTGGCGTCGTGGCTGACCCGGATGCCGAGGTCGCGCGCCGCATGGCACTGCTGCGGAGTGACCAGTATGGTGTGGTTCAGCGCCAGCGGCCAGACGGCCACACCGTGGAACTTCGGCGCAAGAACCTGCCGGACGGTGGCTTCGTCACGCTCTATGCCGATATCACGGGACATAAGCGCACAGAGGCCGCCCTGCGCGAGGCGAGGGCTTCGGCCGAGGCCGCAACCGCCGCCAAGTCGCGCTTCGTGGCAATCGTGAGCCACGAGATCCGCACGCCGCTGAACGCGTTGCTCAACACGTTGAAACTCCTGGCCAGCAGCGTCATGGCGCCGGCACAGGTATCCTTGCTGGCGACAGCACGCCAGTCGGGCGATGCGTTGTCAGGATTGGTCAACGACATCCTGGAGATGTCTCAGATCGAAGCTGGCAAGATGATGATCAGGCCGGTCAGTTTCGATCTGCGGACGCTGCTGGCCAGCTCGATGGAAATGTTCAGTGCGGCGGCTGCCGAACGCGGCATCGCCTTGCGCCTCTCAATCGCGGAGGCGGTTCCGGCCGTCCTGAACGCCGACGCCGGACGCTTGCGCCAGATCCTGCTCAATCTGCTGTCAAACGCCGTGAAGTATGCCGATCCCGGAGATGTGTGGCTGCACGCCGAACTCGGCCAGAATGCCGCCGAGGGCCTCAGGTTGCTGGTCAAGGATCGAGGGCCGGTCATAGCCCCGGCAGCACGCCACCACCTTTTCCAACCCTTCTCTCGTCTCGCACGATCGGATGATAACCGTTTCGGCTCGGGGCTCGGCCTGTCGATTTGCCAGGAACTGATCACCCTGATGGGAGGGACAATCGGCTGCGAGCCCTGGACAGCGCCAGATGGACGGCAGGGAAACGTATTCTGGCTGACGCTGCCGGCCGCCGTCCTTGCCGTCCCCCAGCCAGAGGTTTCTGTCCCCCCAGCCACCCGCCAGCGTTTGCTCGACCTTCCTGCGCGACCGCTGCCCCGCACCCGGATACTCCTGGTCGAGGACGTCGCGGCCAATCAGATCGTCGTCGCCACGATGTTACGACGCGAGGGACACGGGGTCGATGTCGCGTCAACCGGCGAAGCCGCTGTCGAAGCCGCCCAGCGGTCAGCCTATGATCTGATCTTCATGGATATTTTTCTGCCGGGTATGAGCGGCCAGGAAGCCACCGCGCTGATCCGCTCATTGCCCGAGCCTGCGCGGTCGGTGCCGATCGTTGCGCTAACCGCGGATGCCTCGCCCCATTTTGAGACAGTTGTCAAAGCATTCGGAATGGATGGTGTCCTGAGGAAACCCGTGTCGCTAGCCGAGTTACTGGACGCCTTGAATGATCACGTCTGGTCGGGACAGCCCTTGCCGCGCACCGACGGTCCGCAAGCTGTTCCCAGGCTCGTGCGCGGCCGCGCCGGTCGGCCGGATATAGCTGGACGAAATGCCATGTTGGCCGCGGATCGGATCCATGAACTTCGGCGCAATTTGCCGCCGAGGGCTTTCGCGACATTGGTCGAAGCCTGCCTGGTCGACTTGGACGCTCGCATGCAGGACCTCAGCCGCGCCATGGACACAGGTTCGATCGGCGCTATTGCCGCTCATACCCACGCGATGGTTGGTATGGCAGGCGGCTACGGCATGACCGCGCTGGAAGCGTCACTGCGCAACATCATGACGGCGGCCCGGACGGGCGATATCGCGTCGCTTGGCCCGGATGCTCTGTGGCAAGTCAGATCGGACCTCACCTCGGCCAATCGGGCATTCCGCGAGATGTTACAGGAAGCCGTCATCTGACCAGCCAAACTTCCTGACCACTGACCACTGTTTTCCGGGGATTAACCGGGCATTCACTCAGGTCGGCTACACTGTCTGCATGCTTTCACCGGCCACACTCGCAGGGGTATCCGCCCGTTCCGCACGGATCGGGGCATCCACGCCGCCGGCGGCGGGCACCGGGGCGTCCGCGCCAGCCGGGCACGCGTCAGCCGGTCTTGCAGGTCACGTGCAGCAGGCTCGAATCCCCGGAGTAGGCTCTGGCCCCGCGCCCGTCATACCCGCGCCGCTAATCCATAAACCGGCTGCCACGGCCCCAACCGGATCAATGGCCTCCCCCCCTCGTGGTCTGCCACGCGGGTCATTGTTGGACCTGTCAGTATGATCCGGGCCGCCAGACAGCTCACACGATTCTGCCGCGGCCGGGACCGCCGTCCCTCACCCTTGATCCGGCCGGGGCGACGCATCAGGTGGATCAGATGGCAGACTTCGTCCGACGAGTTCCGGAAGGCGATGACCGCGAACGCCTGATGTGCGCCGATTGCGGCTACGTCGCTTATGAGAACCCCAAAATCATCGTTGGGTCGGTGGTCGTGGCCAACGATCGGGTGCTGATGTGCCGCAGGGCCATCGAGCCGCGTCGGACCTTCTGGACCCTCCCGGCCGGCTTCATGGAGATGGGCGAGACCCTCGAGGAGGGCGCCGTGCGAGAGGCCTTGGAGGAGGCTGAAGCCGCCATCGCCATCGACGGCATCCTCGGCGTGTTCAGCGTTGCGCGAATCGGCCAGGTGCAGGTTATCTTTCGCGCTCGCTTCGCGGATCCAGGTGAACCGACATTCCGCCCCGGACCCGAAAGCCTCGAGGTTCGGCTGTTTCGATGGGATGAGATACCGTGGGACGAGATCGCCTTTCCTACCGTCAACTGGGCCCTCCACGCCTGGAAGGCCATCGGCTCGGCACCAATCGGCGCGCCCGGAGGCAATCCCGCCTATGATCCCCGCGGCGTGCACGGATTGACCAAGCCGCCGGTGGCCCCGTTGTGATCCGATCCGCGCTCATAGGCCTCGTCGCCTTAAGCGCGAGCGCCGCGGCGGCCGACTTGCCAGTCCCGCCCGTGCCCCCGGCGACACCGCCGGAGACCAATGGTGCCCCGTTGCCCAATCCCGATATCGAGGCTCCGGCCGCACCGGGCGCGACCCATACCAGCGTCAATATGACCTTCTACCAGGTCAAGCTCCCCGATCCGAGCCTGGGTTTCAGCCCCGGCTCGCAGTATCAGAACACCGAGGATCGCAAGCCAGTGCACACCCCGGGTTTCAGCCTCAGCGTCCCGATCCAGTAGCATTGGGGCGCGGCGATGGCTGCCGAACCGGTCATCAACCCGAGATAGCGACGTCGGACGCCGCGCCGCGGGCGCCACCTCGAAACCGGGGATCAGTCTGAAAACACACTGAGTTCCTTGTGAAATTCGCCAGTTGTGCTATCGATCATCGGATCGCTCGCGGGCCCGGACGGGTCGCGGAATCGTGATGTGTGGCCAGCACAAAACGCTCTCGCGACACAGTACGGGATTGTGTTCTTTCCAGCGCGGGAGTGGGCCACGAAAACGGACGGCCGGATAGTTCGTGGTCCGCGATAGAACTCCCAGGGATCACGCAATGACACCAGTGGCCGTTGCCAGGAAGCCAATCGTGGCTTCGAGCCTCCCAGCCCCCGCAGGGTGTGCCACCGCCCGCGGAGGCGGCGCATGAGGCTGTCGAGCCGGCTGGTCCTGCTTGTGCTAGGCTGTCTGATCCCGATCCTGACAGCGCAGATATACGCCGAGTGGACACTGCGCGACGCCCGGCAAGCGCGGATAAATTCCCTCGTTCTGCATCAAGCTGAGCTGGCAAGCGCGACCCTGGGCGGTGTCGTCGATGAGGTCGTGCAATTTGCCAAGGGTGTCGCCCGTCTGCCTGATGTGGCGGCGGCCGGACCAGGATGCGAGGACCGCCTGACCGCATTGCGGCACGAGCTTTCTCAGTATCGCTTCCTCGCCGTCTATCGCGCGGGCGGCGAGCTGCTCTGTGGTTCCGCTGGGGTGCCTGGCGGATCGGCCGGCGGGCAACCGGGGTGGATTGCCGACCTCGCGGCGATCCGGGACGTCGAATTCGGCCCGCCGGTGTATCCGGAAACTTCGGGGGCCGCGTTCCTTCCTGTCGGCATTCGCCTCCCCGCGGGTACCGGGCCGGATTCCCGCCTGCTGCTCGCCGCGCTCGACGCGGGCAATTTGGCGAAACGGCTGCAACCGGCCCTGGCCGATCGAACGGGGGCCCTCAGTCACGCCGCATCGGTGGTGGTGGATCGTCACGGCGGCGTCATGGCACGACCGAGCGACAGCAACGACCTTGGCGGCCAACCCACCCTGCGGGAATGGGCCAGGCTGTTGGCCGACCGGCGCACCGGCGGCGTGTCGGTGGTGACCGACCCGAGCGCGCGCGCCTATCTCGCCGCCTATGTGCCAGCCGCGGCAGGCTTGGCGGTGATGGTGATCGTTCCCGCGTCGGACCTGGCCGCCGATATCGCCTACGCGACATACCGGGACCTTGCGATCGTCGGCGGCGCCGCTTTGATCGCCTTGATCCTCGCCTGGACGGCAGGCCACCGTTTCATTTACCGGCCGGCGGAGGCTCTGCTCCTGGCCGCTCGGAAATGGCGAGCGGGCGATCTCAGCGCGCGAGCCACATCGGGCAAGGCCGGCAAGGAGTTTTCGGCTCTCGCCAACTCGTTCAATGCGATGGCCGCCGGTCTGCAGGCACGCGAGATGGAGCGGAGGCTCCAGTCCAGCTTCCTGGAAGCTCAGGTCGCCGAACGAACGCGGGAGCTTTCCGACAGCAACAATCGGCTGCAGGTCGAAATCGCCGGCCGGGAAAAGACCGAGGCCGCCTTGCACCAGGCCCAGAAGCTTCAGGCGGTCGGTCAACTCGCCGGCGGTATAGCACATGATTTCAACAACATGCTGGCCACTGTGCTGGGCAATCTGGAACTCATGGAGCGGCGCGTCGCGCAAACCGAGAAGCACTGGACCGACAGCGACACGGAACGTCTGTTGCGCTTGATCGGCCGCGCGACCGGCGCCGTCCAGCGCGGCAGCCAGTTGACCTCGCGGCTGCTGGCTTTCTCGCGCCGGCAGCGGCTCGCGGCGCGATCGACGGACGTGAATGCGCTGCTGCGCGAACTGATCACCTTGGCTACCAGCACGCTGGGCCGGCGGGTGCAGGTCGCGTCGGACCTCGCGGACGAGCTCTGGCCCGCGATGGTCGATCCGAGTCAGGTCGAAGCGGCGATACTCAACCTATGCCTCAACGCCCGCGACGCCATGCCGGATGGCGGCCGACTGACCATCAGCACCGCCAATTTGCCGTCCCCCGGAACCGGCCCGGTGAGTGACGTCGGCCAGAACGGCCTGCCGCCCGGCGACTACGTGCGGATCTGTATCTCGGACACCGGCATCGGCATGACCGCCGACGTGCAGGCGCGCGCGTTCGATCCGTTCTTCACCACCAAGGGCACACACGGCTCCGGCCTCGGACTCAGCCAAGTATACGGCATGGCGCGTCAGTCCGGCGGTGACGCGGTCATCGACAGCACACCGGGTCAAGGCACGCGCGTCACCCTGTTCCTGCCCAGGGCCACGCCCGGCGAGCAGGCGGAGGCTCAGCATATGGACCGCGTAATGCACCTCGCGTCGCGGCTGCCGATGCGGGCGGATCTGGTTCTGGTGGTCGATGATGACGCCGCGGTCCGCCAGGTCACCGTGGAGATGGCCCGGGACCTGGGTTGTGAAGTGGCGCAAGCAAGCACCGGAGAGCAGGCGCTGGCGCTGGTCGGCGATCTGGCAACCCCGCCGACGCTCATTCTGCTCGACTATGCGATGCCCGGGATGAATGGTCTGCAGCTCGCCAGGGCGCTTCGGGAGCGGGGCATGAGTGCGCCCATCGCCTTGGTCACCGGTTACGCCGAATTGTCGGAATCAGACATTGCCGAGGCGCGGCTTGCCGGTGTGCTGCGCAAGCCGTTCACAATCGGCGAGCTGCACAGCCTGCTGCTGCAACTGCGGGCGACCGTGATCGAGCGATCGTCGGAGGAGTGCCTGGAACCAGGACTGGCCCGCTCGGTCACCGCTGACTGATCCAGATCAAGGCATCCCCCGTCCGCGGGGCATATGCTCAACGCTTTGGAGGAAGCCGTCATGTCCGTGAAAGACATTCTTGTGCATCTCGACGTGGACCCGCGTTGCGCGGTCAGGCTGGCGATCGCGGCCGATCTCGCGCGCGGGTGCGGGGCTCACCTGACTGGGGTGTTCGTCGTGGACATCCCCAACGCTGACTATCTCTATGGTGGCGGCCTTCCGGTTGCCGGCATGGGTCCCGACAAGATGATCGACGTGATGATCGCCCAGGCGCGTGTCGCCGCGGAGCCGGTTGAGGCGGCATTTCGTGAGGCGCTTCGCATTCGCGGCTTGTCAGGTGAATGGCGGATCGTCGAGGGCTATACGCCCTCGGTCATCAGCACCGAGGCGCGCTACGCCGACCTGGTGGTTGTCGGGCAGCCCGACGATCCGCGCCGTGACGACTACCGAACCCGAGCGACGGCGGAAACGGTGCTGATGACGTCCGGCCGGCCGATGCTGTCGGTCCCATTCGCCGGCGAGTTTCCGGTGTTGACGGAGCATGTCCTCGTGGCATGGAAAGCGGGCCGCGAGGCCACCCGTGCGGTCCATGATGCATTGCCACTGCTGCGGCAGGCCCACCGGGTGACCGTCCTGACCATCAATGCGCGCGGCTCCCACGCGGAGGAAGCCGGCGAAGGGCATCCCGATATCGTCCGGCACCTGGTCCGGCATGGCGTGAAGGCCGAAGCCAGAAGCACAGTCGCGGACGGCATTGCGAACGGGGAAGCGCTGTTGTCCTACGCGTCCGACATCAGTGCCACGATGATCGTGGCCGGGGGCTATGGCCACTCGCGCGCCCGGGAGCTGATCTTTGGTGGTGTGACGCGCACGCTGCTCGCTGAAATGACGGTGCCGGTTCTATTTTCCCATTAAACCCTGGTCCGCGGACGGGCCGCACGAAGCCAGCGCTAGTTTTGGTCGTCATCGCCTGACCCCGGCGGACTCGGTGCGGTCTCCAGCACACGCAACTGCCGGACGGTGAGTTCATCGATCTCAACCGAGCCGAACTTGGCCTTGCGGATCGCCACACTGCCGATCGCAACGGCGCCAATCGCCAGGGCGCCAACGGCGAACGCGCCCAGTGCCGCCGCACCGAGGGCGAGAGCGACCATTCGCGTCGCGGGCAAGGTCACGAGTTTTGAGCTTGTGGTCATCTGCCCGATCTCCGTCGACACAGCGCGCACGTCGCCTCACACCCGGACGGTAGCCCGTGCCCGCGGGTTCGCCAACTATCGGACACACTGACCACTGACCACCGGATCAACCCCCGGAGCAAGTCCGGGGGCAACGTCCGGTGGCAGGCCACTGACCGCTGACCGCTGACTACTGAACACTGACGCGCAGCTGGTCGAGGTCGGCGATTAACCCCGGTCCAGTCGGTTCCCATCCGAGCTGCTCCCGCGTCCGCGCGCTGGAGGCGGGCATATCCTGGCCAGCAAACATCGCCAGCCAGCCAAAGAAGGCGCCGGCCTCGTCCACGGTGATCGATTTGACCGGCAGCTTCAGGCGTCGGCCGATAGTTTCGGCAATATCGCGCATCGACACGCCTTCGTCCCCAACCGCGTGATATTTCGCGTTCGGCTCAGCCTTTTCGATCGCCAGCCGGTAAAGGCGCGCCACGTCCAGAACATAGGCCGCCGGCCAGCGATTGAGTCCGTCGCCGATATAAGCGCACACGCCCTTTTCGCGATACATCCCGATCGCAAGCGTGACGAAACCCTGTCTGACCGGGTCGTGAACCTGGGGAAGGCGTATGACCGAAGCGCGCACGCCCTTCAGCGATAGAGCCGTCTGTTCCGAAACTCGGGAAAACGGGAAATCCGGCGGCACATCCATGTCTTCGGTTGCAACCTTGCCCGCGGCAGCTATTCCCGCCGTTCCCGCTGTAACGATCAACGGCCTGTTGGAGCCAGCAAGAACAGAACCTAAAGTTTCAATGGCACGGCGGTCGGTCTCACAGTTCTCCACGAAGTTCGACCAGTCGTGAATGAAGGCCAGGTGAATGACCCCATCCGAGGCCGCTGCCCCCTGCCGCAGGCTGTCAAGGTCTTCAAGCGAACCGCGCTGAACGTCCGCGCCGAGCGCCGCGAGGGATTTTGCCCCGTCATCCGAGCGCGCCATGCCAAGCACCTCGTGGCCGGCGGCGATCAGTTCCTTGACGACCGGAGTGCCGATAAATCCGGTCGCGCCGGTGACGAAAACACGCATGAGCAGTTCTCCAGATTTCACTGAAGACAAATCTTGGCTCAGGGCCTATTCTGGTAAAGTAGTGACCTTATCATAGTAAGATGGCTAACAGGATGAGCGACCATCTAGCGGCCGAAAACCTCCTCGCAACTTATCTGCGCGACCGCCGCCTGAAGCTCGACCCGGCCTCGTTCGGCTTTCCGCCACAGCGGCGGCGCACCCCCGGCCTGCGCCGCGAGGAAGTGGCCCAACGCGCCAATATCAGCCCGACCTGGTACACATGGCTCGAACAGGGTCGCGGCGGCGCGCCCTCGGCCGACGTGCTCGACCGGATCGCCCGCGCACTGATGCTGACCGGAATCGAACGCGAGCACCTCTTCCTGCTCGGCCTCGGGCGCCCACCCGAGGCCCGCTACCAGGAGAACGATGGCGTCACGCCCCGGCTGCAGCGCGTCCTCGACGCGTTGGACCCGAACCCCGCGCTCATTCGGACGGCGATCTGGAACGTGGTCGCCTGGAATCGGGCGGCCACCGTCATGCTGGGCGACTACGGCGCCCTTCCGCCACATCACCGCAACGTCCTTCGCATCATCTTCCTCGACCCGCGCGCTCGCGCCGTGCAGTACCGACTGGGAGAGCGTGGCACGCCACGTGGTGGGCGCGTTCCGGGTCGATGCGGCGCGCGCCGGGGCCGCGGCGGAAGTGGGGCCTCTCGTTGATGAACTCTGCCGGCTCAGTCCCGAGTTCAGGGCGATGTGGCGCGACAACGATGTTCGAGGTGCCCCCGGCGAAGCCGTCAAGCGCATACGCCACCCGGTTCTCGGCCCGCTCGCCTTTGAATACTCGGCCTTCTCGGTCGACGGACGCACGGATCTCAGCATGGTGGTCTACAATCCGGCGACGCCAGCGGATGCGCAGAAGATCAGATCGCAGATCGGTTCAACACCGAGACGCGCGGAGATATGATCACGGCTCACTGGGGTATACTGCAACGAGCCCTGCCTGGCGCGGAACTCATTACTTTTGCAACACGCCGGATCGCCGCTTTGCAGTTACCAAAAGTGCGACGGCGAGCAGAGGGCAGATGATGTCCATGAAGAATGGCAGGCCCGCATTGCCCGGCGCGAAGTTGCCCATGAGCAACATTTGCCTGATATGTCCGATGGCATCGCCCAACAGGAAAATCGAAGCGGCAATGACGGCGGCTGCCTTGAAATTCAGATCACGCCTGAAAGCTGCGCAGGCGGTTATGCCCACAGCCAAATCGGCCATGCCGACCTCGAACTGGAACGGACTCACGTCCCAACCGATATGGGCCGCGGCCGTGGCCGGAAAAAAGACATGAGAAATGCCCGCCCACAGACCCGTGACGCCAACAGGAAGTAGCAGAATCCACGAAAGGAATCGCTCGGCCGCGGACCTGGGACCACGACGTGCCGCCGCAACTCCTAGCGCAATGACGAAGAGCAAAGCGGGGAGGTTGCGCACCAGGAAACCAACGTATTCAGCCATCATTTTTACTTCGCAAGCAAAGGCCCCGTTGTCGTGAGAACGGCATCTATTGCGGAAAACGTTCGACGTGAATTGCGGCATCGCGACCGAAGTAGACAGCGCGCCGCCCTGTGAACGAGACGATGTAACCCGCACAGCCAGCCGCCATGACCTTCGCGCGGAAACCCGCGTAGGTGTAGCCCGGCACAAGCTGCTGCGCGTCCTTGATGGCGGATTGAACCGCGGCGATGTCTAGCGTCGCCGCGATTGGGCCACTGCCGTGCCGTGTCGGCAGCACGACGCTGTCACCGTCTGGCAAGAAGTAGGTTGCCGTCGAGCGGCGATAGTCAATCACATAGCTTTCAAAGCCTGCCTGTATCAGCGTCCCGACAATTTTGGGAAAGGTCATGGTGTTGTTCTCCGCCCCGTCGAGGCAATTTTGGGCAATCTTGGTAAGGTGGTCGTTCATTGTGGGCTCCTTCTGATCGCGGACTTGTCAGTCAATCGGTATGGCGGTGAGACCCAGCCGGGTGACTGTCCCTTTTAGAATTCGCAGCATGGCGCGGCGGTCTCTGTCGGATAGGTGGGCGAAGCACTCGGCATCGTTCTGATCGGCGAGCGCCGACAGTTCGGGCACCGACTTTGTGCCTTGTGCAGTCAGGCGAAGGGTGTGCGACCGCCCGTCATCAGGACTGGCCTCTCGGTCAATCAGCCCCTTGGCGAGAAGCCGGTCAGCCAGTTTGGTGATCGCTCCTCGCGTCATGCCCATGTCGTTAGCGAGCTGGCTGGGTGATGTCGGCTCCCGGTCGTAAAGCATGCGCATAAGCGCCCATTCGGCGACGGTGACATCCTTGGCGGCGAGCTTGCGCGCAAAGGCTTGCGACACGTGGTTGGAAACGTGACGGAGCCAGTATCCAAGGTGTGCGGTCAGTTCGGAAACTTCAGGTGCCATGAGGGTGCCATCCAGTTGACTAGGAAACTATGAGAATAAAGTTGCCTAGTCAAGCAGATTTGAGCGGGCGAGCCCGGCACGGAATTCAGGAA
Source organism: uncultured Alphaproteobacteria bacterium (assembly GCA_963758415.1). Classification (GTDB taxonomy): domain Bacteria; phylum Pseudomonadota; class Alphaproteobacteria; order Acetobacterales; family Acetobacteraceae; genus Rhodopila. Next base: position 148,339 of record CAVWVL010000010.1, read on the forward strand.
GTCTACGCCAACGAAGCGGTCAGCCTCCCTCACGCGTCATGTCGCCTGGCGAAACGACACGGTGTCCAGCGCAACAGGCCCACGATGGCAGCGACCGGTCCGACTTCAGTCCCTGGACAGAAAGCGTGGAGCGCAATACTCGCCGAGCTTCGTCTGCCCGCCTGCACTGTTTAGGATGCGTTTAGTTTCGACAGCGACGGTCGTGCCGGCCGGCGTCTGTTGCGCGTCCGTCTTACGGAACGTGCGCTATGTCTCAACGATTGTGCGTCAGGACGCACGGAGCGTTCATCAGTGCGCGCCGCCACAGCTACCAGGCGAATTTCGGCACCGTGGCCACCGGCGCGAGGCCGGCAGCCCGCGCGGCGGCTTCGGCGGCGATCCTGTCGAAGCCTCCCACCGCGTTGGCAAAGCTATCGCGATCAACGCCACTCAAGACCCAGCAGGCCGCCAGATCGACCCCGGCGGCGCCGGCGATATCGGTGCGCAGCGAGTCCCCCACCGCCAGAATCCGTTCCGGCGGCAAGCCGAGCCGTTCGAGCACCGGTTGATAAATCGCCGGGTCGGGTTTGCCGAGCGAACGGACGTCGCCGCCCAGTTCGCGATAACGCACCGCTAGGGCACCGGCGCACAGCACCCTGACGCCGCCTCGGATCACCTCGAGATCGGGATTGGCGCAAATCATCTTCAGCCGGTGCCGGGCAGCCTCCCGCAGGACCGGCTCGAATTCCGCCATGTTACTGGGGTTGCGATGATCGTCGGGGCCGGTGTTCAAAACGAAACTCGCGTCCGCCAGCGAGTCGGTCAGGACCAGCGGCAATCCCTCCAGCACCGGACGATCGCGCTCGGGTCCGAGATGAAACACGTGCTGCCCGAGTTCCGCCCACCACAGGTCGGGCGGTGATTGCAGGGCACGGCGCACCGCCTCCCCACTGGTCAGAATGTCGGTGTAGAGCGAATCGTCGATGCCCATCCGCCGCATCATGACCCGTACGGCCCCATTGGGCCGCGGCACGTTCGACAGCAGCAATGTCGGCTTTCCGTTGTCGCGAAGCTGCCTCAGGCACTCCACGGCGTGCGGGAAGGCGTTGACCCCGTCATGAATGACCCCCCACAAATCCAGCACAAAGCCATCATACCGCTCGGCCAGCGGCGCGAAGCCGGGCAAATGTTCCATCAAAGCGTGCTCCGCCCATGAATTGCGGCCCATGATCGCATCTGGATCGTATCAGAGCCATCCGGCATCAACCGACAGCACCGTCAATCAGGCGACGCCGCCGATTGAGCCCGGGTGCCAACGGCTTCTTGCACGTTCGCGAAGCGCTCCTGGCGCAGCGCGGACAGCAGCTCGGCTTTCAGCCGCGGGAGCAACGCGGGGCCGTGAAAGATGAAACTGGTGTAAAGCTGGACCAGCGACGCGCCGGCCTGGATTTTCATCAACACATCCCGGCCGCTGAACACACCTCCGGTACCAATCAGTACAAGCCGCCCGCGCGCCAGCAGGAATGCCCGCGCCAGCATGGCGGTCGACAGCGCCTGCAGCGGCATGCCAGACAAACCGCCCGCCTCGACGGCTTGATGCGATTTCAGCCCGGCAGGGCGGCCAATCGTGGTGTTGCCGACGACGAGGCCCTGAACTCCCTCCTCGACGCAGGTTTCCACCACCGACGCGAGCCCGCCAGCCGACAGATCGGGTGCGATCTTCACCAGGATGGGCAGCTGCTCGCTGACGGCACGGACCGCTTGCAGGATCGACCGCAACCGCGCCTCGGTCTGCAGATCGCGCAATCCTGGCGTGTTGGGCGATGACACATTGATGACTGCATAATCAACCAGCGAGCGGACCGCCTCGATCATGGCCGGGTAGTCTTTGACCGGGTCGGCGCCCTCCCGGTTGATGCCGACATTGGCGCCCAGCGGCACCGAGCGCGACGCCAGGCGCTGGAGATTGCGCAGATACACAGTCAGGCCCCGGTTGTTGAAGCCAAGCCGGTTGATGATGGCGCGGTCCTCGGACAGCCGGAAGATGCGCGGCCGGGGGTTGCCGATCTGCGGTCGAGGCGTCACGGTGCCGGTCTCGACGAAGCCAAAGCCGAGCCGCAGGAGGCACGGACCGGCTGCGGCGTCCTTGTCGAAACCGGCCGCCAGTCCAATCGGGTTATCGAATCGCCGCCCGAGGACAGTGACCGCCAGAGCGGGGTGGTCCGGTTGAGCAGCGCCCGAGACCAGCCGCCACCGTAGAGCCCGAATCGCCAGGGAATGCGCCCGCTCGGGATCGATACAGCGCAGCACGGGCAGCGCCGCCGAGGTCAGGATTGAGTGCATGCGGACGTGCTTATGCCGGCAATCCGACGTTACGAGAAGCCAGCATACGCGCGAACCCGGGGCGGATGTCAGGCAAGCGCGCCCAACCCTCTAACGCCCTGACCCTTGCCGCACCGGGCTCCGTGCCGAAGCTTCGCTCCCCTCGGCGATCCAGTCATTCAGCCTGATGAGCCGCGACGCGCATTCGGCACGCGCCCTTTCGGTGAACACCAATGCGCCGTGAACTCGCACGGTCCAGTCGATGAGCTGCTGCACGGTGCGTGGCGGCGGCGGCCCGACCGGCGAGGGCCGCCCCTCCGGGCATCGCCGCAGCTCGGCCGGTACGAACCTGGCGGCGGGTGGCATCTTTCCCGTCGGCGGCGGCGAGCCACAGGCCGCCAGAAGCACCCCAGTCGCCAGTGCCAGCGCCTTCACCGCCTCACCCGAGCGCGGCCGCCCACGCGCGGGCACCCCAACAAAGGGCCGTGCGATGGCGATGACCTGCCCGCGCCTATCCAGCGTCCCGGCAACACCCGGCGAGGCAGACAGTTCTCCGATCAGCGGGCGCGGAGACTTATGCGCGGGTTGGCATCTGGTCATGGCCGGTTTGATCTTCCGATGAGAGGCAGCAGCGGCGCATTGGCGGCGCGCATCAGTGTGTTGAGGTCGGCGCGGGTCTCGATCGTTGCCCGCTCCAGCAGCCCCAGATGCTGGTCCCCATTGTTGAGCTTGGCCTCCAGATCGGACAGCCGACGCTCGACCTGATCCAACCTGGCCCGCTGATCCGGAAGCGTGCTGATCTGCTGGTGCACGTCCACCAACCCGGACGAGATCACGTTGCGCAGGTCGGTGATCTGGGCAGATACGGCGCTCTGAACGGTGGCAAGATCGCGAACGCTCTGCTGATCGCGAGCATGCGCCGTCACCAGCCATGCAGCCAGGCTGCACAGCACGGCACTGGCGGTCACCATCGAACCGACATCGATTTGCGGATTGAATTTCAAAACATGCAACTCATTGCGTTGTAATGGGTAAACCGCGGGTCCAACGATCCCGTGTCGTGTTGGCGATCGACGCTGTCGTGGGCTTTCCGACGCTGGCGCGGTCAAGCGATCCCATCCCGATCCTGTCGCATCATGGTGACTGATGCGTGGGACCAAACTCCGGCGCATTTCGTTCCTTGAAGAAAGCGACCCATCTTTCCATGATCTCATTGGAGGATTTGAGCACAGCGATCTGTCCCTCGGCCGAGTTGGCCCGCATTCGAAGAGCGTCTTTGTCGTCGTCACATTTCTTCAGCATTGCGCGCAGATCGGTAAGTTCGGCCAGTAATGAAGCGCGGAATGCCGCCCGCTCCGCCCCCTCGCCGATCGCGGCATCGGCGGTCATTTTGATCCGTGCACGCTCTATCGATGCGTAGATTTTCCAGACGCTGACGATCCATGCAGCGACGCCGCTCAACGCGCCGGAAACCGCAAGCCACACCGAAAGAGGCACATTTGAAAGAAACGAAAGAACGTCCGTCACCCTCGCGCGCCCTCCGAATGCCGACAACCGGAACAGATTGCGGATGCATGACTAGATCGTTGCGTTCGGCGAGATGCTGGTCCCGGGTCGCCGCCGCGGTGGCGTGAATGAGCGGGAGCGCGGCCGGGTATCCCCGGCGATGCATTGCCCTGCGAAGGCCCCGCCCCTACGGCCAAGGTTAATTGCAGTGTGGGCACCGCTGAGTTCAAACCGGCAACGCGAGGCCGGCAAAACCTGCTCGTTGCCGCGGCCGCGACAAACGGTGGCGGGCTTGTGTTTCGGGGCCTTCCGGAGAATTGTGCCGCCGTGTGGGATCAACCTTATCTAAAGTCGTGCTGCCGCGCCGCCTTGCATCGGCTGCATCTCTGTGGTCTCGCCGGCCGCCCGCCTGGTCAGATGGATACGCTCTGCCAGCGGCGGCTCGCGGCGATGGGTCTGTGTCATCTCGATGAGCAGGGCCGCTGCATCATCAGTGCCGCCGGTCAGCGGCGACATGCGACCGAGGTGCTCAGGACGACACCGCAACGATCCGCGTCCCGGGCCGGTTAGGCGCGACCTACGTACCACCGCCCGTGACGGCCGCGCCCGCCAACCCCGCAACCACCGGTCGGGCTCGGCATGCGTTCATGATAGCGGCGCGGTGACCACGGTTTCCACATCCGCCAGCGTTACGCACAGGATGCGTGCGCCATCGGCGGTGGTTGTCATGATCAGATCGCCCTGCGACAACATGTCGGCGGCGTCTCCCAGGTAATTGTCGCTGCCGACCGTGTCCAGACGGTCCTTGCCGGACTTGTAGTGCCACAGGGTGAAGCCATTGGCATAGGCCAGCACGGACAGATTGCGGACGGCGAAAGCCATGACGACGTTCCTTGACAAAAAAGGCCGCTATCCAGAGGGACAGCGGCCTTGGGAGTTTCGGGGAAGAAACTTCGCAACAGGCGCATGTCGCCCGTTGGTAGTGTCTCAATTTGAATAAATTCCTAATCTGATATGCTCGCCCCCGTGCGCGGCATATGGTATTGCGGGGCATGGAAATCTACACCTTCGCGTCCACCGTCGAGCCTAAAGTCACATGCTACACCCGTGACCGCACCGGGGCTAATCTACCAGAGCACTATGCTCCCTGGCGTAAGGTTACGATGGGCATCTCGTTGCATTACGCCGAACCGATAGTCGAGGCTGTGCGCCGCGAGGGATATTTTTGCATCTCGGCGAAAGACAGAAGACGCGATCGCAGGGACGGTCAACGATGAGTCGCCGCGCTGCATCTCGCCCCCCGTGTTGCGCTGTGATTGAGACATGAAGATCCAAAACATCGTGCCATCACGTCCACATCATCTCGTCATCATATTCGACGATGGGAAAAGAGCCAGGCTCGATATCAGTCTGTGGCTGGATCGCAATCCAGGAGTCAGTTCGATGCTGCTCCAAGGTGGATTCGACGGCGATGGCATGACGTGGCCGCTTGGCGAGCGGCTGTATATCGCAGATATCCGACAGATGCTTGATCAACAGAGCGCGGTCATATCCTGATGGCCCAAACCCCGAAGCGCCCCCGTGATCCAAACCAGCTCGCGAAGATGATTGTCGAGCTGGCGACGGGCGAAATAGTTGAAAAGCAACCAGAGCCACCGACCCCAGCGCAGGAATTCGCCAGAAGTGGTGGACTGAAGGGCGGGAAGGCTAGAGCCGAGTCGCTGACGCCGGAACAGCGGCGGGAGATTGCGAAGATGGCTGCGGCGAGGCGGTGGCAGAATAAGCCGTGATACCCGCTGGCGCGATGGCCGTATGTTCTCTGTTACCTTTTGCCGCCAGTGTAAGCGTGATTAGTGACATAAACATAATCACCATAAAGAATCATATAAAGATATGTGCATGTACCATGTACCGTTAGTAACGGTCACTCGATGAATTTAAGCAGCACTAGCGTGGAGAATGTACTTGCACGGTGCGATGTCCTTCGCTATGTAACGTTCCAACATGACAAGCTCAGTAGAAGATAAAATCCTAGAGGCGCTGCAAGCTGTGGCGGAGATCATACGCAAGGAGATTGATCACGCGTATCGCGCTGGGCGCGCAGACGCTATGAACAGCGTCAGGGAGCGAGTTGTTGCTGCCTTTAGCGATGAAGCCATGGTTACAGATGGTTTTGTCGCCGGTGCCAATACCATCCCGGCGTCAGTCGCGACGGATAAGCCAAACGGACGAGCTTCGCGCGGAATTTCCGCCGACGCTATCGCATCCGCGTTTGCATCTTTAGGACGACCACTCAATCAGAAAGAGATATACAATCACGCGACTACCAACGGTTACAAGTTGTCCTATAAATCAATCGGTAACGAACTGCGACGCCATGCTGAGAAAAAATATGGTCGCACTAGCCTCGGATGGCATTTGATGGAACCACCGATAAGTAATCCAACAAAGGAAGCGGCGCTCCCCGCAGAAGAGAGCGCCGCTTAGAACAAATAAATGGGGGCAGCAGGTTTGCCGGAGGGTCCCTTATAAGTTCCCCGGTCGAGTCCAATTCTCGATGCCTCCACCCACCTCATAACCGCACAGGGCCATACCTTGGCCGGAGCAACCCTAAGCGGCGCCTTCAACCCCGTTGCCAGCTAAGACCCGGAGGAGTATCCCATGTGGCAAGCCCAGAGATAATTCTCTGTAGAGCTGGTGCTCTAGCAGCGCGCTATCATTGAGCTCGAACGGGCGCGGCCGTAGGAGAAGCCTTTGGCCGCGTCGTCAGTTTAATAGCACCGCAAGAGCAAAAAGACAATCAAATCATGGGCGCCGGCCGTTTATTTGTGCCCCGTTTATGCCTTTGAAAATCAGCTTTATGCTTGACAGTCAAGCATAAAGCTCATATACATGTGGCCATGAACAAGCTTCCACGCGACAAGCGCATTCACATCATCTCTCTTCTGGTTGAGGGTATGAGCTTGCGCGCCGTAACGCGGGTCGCTGGTGTCAGTATCAACACCGTCACGAAGTTACTAATCATCGCTGGTAAGGCTTGTTCAGATTATCAGGATAAGAATTTCCGCAATCTGACCTGTCGCCGTGTTCAGATCGATGAAATCTGGTCCTTCAGCTATTGTAAGCAGAAGACTCTTCCATCCGCTAAATCAGCACCGGCTACCTCTGGTGATCTCTGGACGTTCGTCGCACTTGATAGCGATACGAAGCTAATCCCCTCATGGCTCGTCGGCCCTCGCGATACAGAAACCGCTCATGCATTCGTTAAAGACATGGGATCACGTATCTCGGGACGCATCCAACTAACCTCTGATGGTCATCGCCCATATATCACCGCCGTCATGGATGCATTCGAGGAAGTGGATTATGGGATGTTGGTGAAACACTACACCTCACCGCAGCCGGAAGCTCAGGCCGCGCGGCGATATTCGCCAACCTCGATAGCCGGCATTACGAAGGAAGCTATCTCCGGCAATCCTGACGAATCATTCATTAGCACCTCACACATCGAACGTCAGAATTTGACGATGCGGATGCATATGCGCCGGTTCACTCGGTTGACGAATGCATTCAGCAAGAAGGCAGAGAATCACGCTTATTCGGTGTCGCTGCACTTCATGGCTTATAACTTCGTCCGCATCCACGGGTCTCTAAGGTGCACTCCGGCGATGGCTGCCGGAGTTTCGAAGAGGTTGTGGGATATCGGGGATATCGTGACTGTGATTGAGGAGTGGGAAGAGCGGCACGTCAACGCTTTCGCGTAGATTTCAATCTCTTGGTTACATCGTAAAACGCCCACGCACATGCCGTCGCAGCAATGCCGCACGAAAATAGGACAGCCACAATCAATGTTATGACAAGCGGGGGAAAAATGACGCTGGAGGATTGGCTCACCGTGGCCGATAGGGCGTATTTCGGCGCTGCAATCGTTGCACTGATTGCCACGGCCCTGACCATTGTTGCTGGTATTGCGCAAAACCGCCTGAATGCTAGAATTGCGGATAATAAGGACAGAGCCTTTAATGAGTTCCGAATTAATTCGGAGACACGGGCCGCTGAATTGCAAAAACTGGCTGCTGAAGCGAACCAAAAAGCCGAAGAAGAAAAATTAGCCAGAGTTAAAATCGAGGCCAGATTAGCTCCAAGAACATTGTCAGATGATGACGTGCGAACTATTGCGGCAGCAATGGCGACATATAAAGATTTGCCAATAGATATTTTTGTTAATGGCTCATCCACCGACACAGGGGCCGTGGCAAACCGCATCGTTGCCGCTCTTACCTCGGCACAGTGTAAACCTCTGGCGTGGCTGTGGACGGGTGCTCCGCTAGTAAGCGGGATTGCTGTGGCGCCGAAGTCTGATGCCGATCCCGTCGCTAGAGATGCCGCGCAAGTGTTGCTCAATGCGCTTAAAGAAGCAGGCTTGGATGTCAGCATAATGGTTTGGCCTTCCAATGCATGGGGCCAATTCACTGGCTTCTTGGCCACACCGCCGCCATTCGAGCCGAACAGATCCCAACTTCGAATTATCGTGGGGACCAAGCCACAGTAGCCCATCATTGATGGCACTATCCCCTCCCGAGGCTCGGCGAGCCAGCACCTTGATTGTAGGAAAATTACCACCACAACCAAATCATGTCAAGAAAATATTCTGTGTTATATTTGATACTGAGACACTACCCGCCCGTTGACAAGAGAACATTACGAGAAAACGTGCGGCCGAGTCAACGATAATATTCCTATCAAGGATCGGACTTAAGCGACAATCCCCTTGTCACGCAACGGCCACTCAAGTCGTTCGAGCGCCTCTTTCCACAACTTGCAATCAACGCGTTCCGCCGCGACCACCATACTGGGCGTCAACTGCCGCTCACCCCAGATGCGTAGCACCCGCGCGTGGGCCAGATCGATGCGCCGCCGGCGATACAGGTTGTCGAGACATTTCACCACGTCGTCCGGATCGCACGGGCGGCTGACCGAACCCTTCCCCGCGGAATACCTCGCCCCCTGGCGGCGCGCGGTCAGCGCCATCATGGTCCACAGCCAGGCTTCCTCCGCGCTGTCGAATGGCTGCGTCTGGCGTCCGGACTGATCAACGCGATGCAATGGCCCGGCGCTATATCGGACTGCGACTGGCATAAAATTGTGTTCCTAGATTAATATTAATCGCGATAAAAAGTGACATGTGATGTAACCACAGGTTGCATACACTTGCAAGTGAATATGGCTCATTTTCCTATTCACTTCGGCACGAATTCCTAGGATACTGCGCTCGCAGCCAATCGGCACGGATCGGCCCCACCGGTTGATCGCGGGGCGGGAGCGGGGTGGAGACGGCTCGATGAAACACGAGGATGTCTGGCGTGCGATCGACACGCTCGCGGCCGAGAGCGGACTGTCGGCGTCCGGATTGGCGAAGCGGTCCGGCCTCGACGCAACGACGTTCAACCCTTCAAAGCGGCGAATGCCAGACGGGCGGGCACGCTGGCCAAGCACCGAGAGCCTGGCGAAGGTGCTTGATGCGACCGGTGCATCCCTGGAGAGCTTCACCGCGCTGGTCTCCGGCGCCCGCGCCTTGGCCAGCAGCGCCGCGGCGCGAATCGTGGCGCGCCGGGTGCCGCTGATCGGGTTGGCGCAGGCCGGCGGCGAGGGCTATTTTGACGACGGCGGTTTTCCAGTCGGAGGCGGGTGGGACGAAGTGAGCCTGCCGGAGATCGCCGACGCAAACGCCTATGCGCTGGAAATCAGCGGCGACTCGATGGAACCGGTGTTCCGCGACGGCGATCTGGTAATCGTTTCGCCCTCGGCGCCGATACGCCGCGGCGATCGGGTGGTGGTGCGGACCGCCGCGGGCGAAGTCATGGCCAAGCAACTGGCCCGCCGGTCGGCCCGCCGCGTCGAACTGAAAAGCCTCAATCCCGAACATCCCGACTATACCTTTGATCTGGTGGACGTCGCCTGGATCCACCGCATCGTTTGGGCGAGCCAGTGACGGCCGCCGAGCGCGCGCCGCATCGGTGGTCGCCCCCCAAGAGTTGCGCTCCGGGGGTCGCGGCCCGGGGTGTTGCGCTCCGGGGGCGTTGCAATCCCGGGGCGAAGTTGATTTCCTTTGACCGGTGGGCGCTCCAAAGCGTCAAATTGCAAGCAGGAGGGCTGCGCCGATGGGTCGGATCGCCTTGGTTCCCGTGGCTGTCGTGCTGTTGCCCCTGTTCGCCGGCACTCCGGCGAAGGCCGAAGACGTCGATGTGGACCTGGTTCTGGTAACCGACGTCTCGCGCAGTATCGACGATATCGAGTTCAAGCTCGAGAAGGATGGCTACTCGGCGGCTCTCAACAACCCGCGCGTCCTCGATGCGATCAAGGGCGGCCCGTTCGGCCAGATCGCGGTCGCCTACGTTGAATTCGCCAGCAGCTTCGAGGTCCGCACGGTCCTCGACTGGACCATCATCCACGATCAGGCCTCGGCCCGCGCTTTCGCCGACCAGCTTGCCGCCGCGCCGCGGTCCTTCTGGGGCCGCACCGCGATCAGCGCCGGCATTGATCAGGCGGTACAGTTGCTCGGGGAGACCGGCCCGAGCGCGCCGCGCCACATCATCGACGTCTGCGGCGATGGCACCAACAACGCGGGACGCGAGGTCGCGGAAGCCCGTGATGATGCGTTGAAGGCCGGGATCACCATCAACGGTCTCACCATCATCAACGACCATCCCGTCTCCTGGACCTATGCGCATGTGCAGCCGCCCGGCGGCCTCGCCAACTACTACCGCGAGAATGTTACCGGCGGCCCCGGCAGTTTCGTGCTGGAAATCCACGACTTCGCGACCTTCGGTGATGCCATGACCCGCAAACTGGTCAACGAGATTGCTACCACGACCAGCGGTCCGCGGTTCGCCGCGAAAGACTAGGCCGGCCCCGGCTTTCGCATCGGGCAGGCGACCGAAACGCAAACCTGTGGTTTCCACCAATAGCCCGCCGTCCTGGCGGACTTCGGAATCGGGACGTCATACGAGCAGCCCGAAAGGCTGACTGGTATGCATGGTTGGTCTGGCAGACTGCGTGCCAGAACAAGAGGATACCGACGGAAGTTGACCCGGGCCACGGGTGAACATCAAGGGCCGTTGCTACTATACCGGCTCCAGACGGACACGGAGATATGCGATGGGATTGCTGGTGAACGGAGTTTGGCAGGAGCACGAGACCGAAATCGTCAAGGACGGCCGGTTCGAGCGCGGCGACACCTCCTTTCGCAACTGGGTGACCCCGGACGGACACCCGGGACCGTCCGGCAGCGACGGCTTCCGGGCCTCCGCGGGACGCTATCACCTCTACGTGTCGCTCGCCTGCCCCTGGGCGCACCGCACCCTCATCGTTCGCGCGCTCAAGGGACTGGAAGCGATCATTCCGGTTTCCGTCACGCATTGGCTGATGGGGGAGCAAGGCTGGAATTTTGCCCCGGGCCCAGGCGTGATCCCGGATCCACTCTACAACAGCCGCTACGTGCACGAGCTTTATGCCCGGGCCGACAACGAGTACACCGGGCGTGCGACTGTACCGGTGCTGTGGGACCACCATACCCAGACGATCGTGAACAATGAGTTCGTCCGAGATCATCCGGATGCTGGGAAGCGCCTTTGACGCCGTGGGCGCCAAACCCGGCGACTTCTATCCGCGGCCGTTACGTGAGGATATCGACGCGATCAACCAGCGGGTTTATGACACGCTCAACAATGGGGTCTACAAAGCCGGGTTCGCGACCAGCCAGGTGGCCTACGAGGAAGCGGTCGGCCCCCTGTTCGACACGCTCGACTGGCTGGAAGACCGGCTGTCGCGGTCGCGCTATTTGTGCGGCGACGCGCTGACCGAGGCTGATATCCGGCTATTCACCACACTGGTGCGATTTGATGCGGTCTATCACGGCCACTTCAAGTGCAATCTCCGCCGCATCGTCGATTACCGCCACCTCTGGGCCTATACACGCGACATCTTCCAGATGCCGGGGATCGCCGATACCGTCGATCTCGGCCATATCAAGCGCCATTATTACATGAGCCATCTGCGCATCAATCCGACCGGCGTGGTGCCGGTGGGCCCACTCCTCGATTTCGAGACGCCTGCCGAACGCAGTCGCGATGTCGACAAGCTGATCGTTTTCTGACCGCTTTGACGCCGCCGCCCGTCAGGTGACGATGCTCCGATCGGTCGGGCTTGCGTGTGTCAGCGATCGGCCCAGGGATGTCGAGGAGAAGCGCGTGCCGGCCAAGCAGTTTCATCATGCGCATCGCACCGGATGGCTCCGGGCAGCGGTGATGGGCGCCAATGACGGTGCAATCTCGACCACCAGTCTCTTGTTCGGCATCGCCGCGGCGCATGGGGCGCATGGCGAATTGATCACCGCGGGCGTCGCGGGACTGGTCGCCGGTGCGATGGCGATGGCAGCGGGAGAATTTGTCTCGGTATCATCGCAGGCCGATACGGAACAAGCCGATCTCCGACTCGAACGCCAGGGACTGCTCGCCGATTCTCTCCTGGAACACCAGGAATTGGCGGCGATCTACGTAAGGCGCGGCCTCGATCCCGCGTTTGCGGCCGAAGTCGCGAAGCAACTTATGGCCTTTGACGCCTTGGGCGCGCACGCTCGGGAAGAACTTGGGATCAGCGAATTCAAACAACCGCGGCCGTTTCAGGCGGCTTGGGCCTCCGCCCTGAGCTTCGCCGCCGGAGCCGCCTTGCCGCTGCTCACGGCTTGTATGGTCCCCGCCCCGGTCTTGATCCCGGCGCTCGGGGCAACCGCATTCGTTGTTCTGTCGGTCCTCGGTGCCTCGGCGGCTCTTATCGGCGGTGGCAACATGCTCATCGGCACGCTGCGTGTTCTGTTCTGGGGCGCCGTGGCGATGGCGGTGACAGCCGGTGCCGGAACAATGTTTGCGCTCTTGTCCTCGGCGCAACGATAAACCCCCGGCGTCAGGCTGGGGGATTTCGTGGAGCCGATCCAACCTCCGCGGGCGAACACAAGGCCCGCCCACGGGGTGCCGCGCCAGCTTTCAGACCCGGATGAAGTCCAAAAGATCGCGGTTCACCTGATCGATGTGAGTGAGAAAAAGGCCGTGCGGCGCGTCTGGATAAACCTTCAGCACGGCACCCTTGATCCCGGCGGCCGTCGGTCGTCCGGTGATCTCCAGCGGCGCCGACGCGTCCTTGTCACCATGCAGAACAAGAACGGGACGATCAACCTTCGCCAGGTCGGGCCGCACATCCGACCGCACCAGCACCCGGTTGGTTGCAATGGCCACGGGCAGCGGTGTTCGCAGTAGCATAGCCACCAGCCACTCGATCATTTGCGGCGAGGTTTGCGGGGTGAAGAACGGGAGCTTGTTCTCATCAACCCATTTGGGAAAGTCCGTGTTCCACTGCGCCCGCATCTGTTCAAAGTAGGCTGCGGGCGCGCCATGCGGATTGTCCTCGGTCTGCAACAGGAAGGGCGTCGCCGGCGCCAGCAGGGCGATCCTGGCGATGCGGGCGGTTCCATGTCGGCTCACATAACGAAGGATTTCGGCGCCACCCAGCGAGTGACCGACCAGAACCACGTCACGCAGACCAAGGGTTTCGATGACGGCCGCGAGATCGTCCGCCAGGTCGCCCATGTTGAAATTCCGCGGCGTCGCGTCGGATCGTCCGTGGCCCCGCCGGTCGTAAGCGATGCAGCGCACGCCCCGATCGCTGAGGTGCGCTATCTGATAGGCCCACATGTCGCTGTTGAGCGCCCAGGAATGCACGAAAACCACCGGCCGGCCCTCGCCCCAGTCGAGGTGAAACAGCCGCAATCCATCCGCTGTGCGGATCACCGCGGGCTGGCTTTGCGATGGCTGGCTGGGTGCGCTTACCGCTGTGCTGCCCGCTGTCGCCAGGGCGCCGGCCGTTGCCGCCGAAAGAAGCATCAGGCGTCTTTGCATGACATGGTCCTCCGTTTGGAGGCCAAACGATGAGCAGGGCCACGCTGTGCCGCCATTACGTCAGAGGTAATGATCTGGCGAAATCCGATCTTAGCCACTGGGCGGAAACTGGGCGCCGCGAGACGCCGTCGCAGGTCAGATCGCCCCTTCCCGCTTGAGCTGCTCGACCGCCGCCGTTCCCAACCCCAACCACCCCCCATACACGTCCACATTATCCTGCCCAAGCCTCGGGCTCGGCACTGCATCGACCCGATCCGCGCCATGCAGCCGCAACGGCGAGTTCGGCAGAATAATCGACCCTAGCGACGGATGCTCGACCCGCTGCAACATCCCGCGTTCATGCATATGCGGGTCATGCATCACCTCGACTGCGTCGCGTACCGCCGCGATCGGCACCTTGCAGCGTTTCGCCGCCGCGACCACCTCCTGTTTGCCGAGGCCGATGGTCCAGGCGGTGACCAGCGCCTCCGTGGCCGCCATGTTCTCGACGCGCGCGCGGTTCGAGCTGAACCGCGGATCGTCCCTCAAATCCTCCCGCCCCATCGCCCTGAGCAGGTTCTGCCAGTGACCCTCGGTCACCACATTCATCGCCACCCAACCGTCCCTGGTCTGGAAGGCGTTGTACGGGGCACTCGCCAGCCCCGACTGCCGGTTGCCGGTGCGCGGCGGCACGCGCCCGGTGCGCAGGTGATACTCGTAGCTGCTCGCCAGCGTCGCGTAGGCCGTTTCCTGCATGGCGACTTCAACAAGCTGGCCTTGCCCGGTCGTCACCCGCTGCAGCAGCGCCGTCATCACCGCCGCGTAAAGATGGATGCCGCCCATGAAATCCACCCACGCCGGACCAGCTTTCATCGGCGGCCCCTCCGGATCGCCGGTGACACTCATGATCCCCGAGGCTGCCTGGATGGTGAAATCCATCGCCAGGTTGTCACGATCCAGCCCCGAAATGCCAAATCCGGTACCGGTTGCGTACACCAACCGCGGATTGACCTGGCACAGGACATCGTAGCCGACACCAAGGCCATCCATCGTGCCGGGGGAAAAGTTCTCCAGCAGCACATCGGCGCGGGCGACCATCTGGCGCAGCAGGTCACGCCCCTTGTCCGATTTCAGATTGAGCGTCACCGCGCGCTTGTTGGCGTTCAGCATGGCCATGGGCAGCGTGGTATCACCGCCAGCCGCGATGGCGCGGCGACGCAGCGGCTCGCCCCCCGGTGGTTCGATCTTGATGACGTCAGCCCCGGCCTTGGCCATCAACATGGTGGCGTAGGGGCCCTGATAGATCTGCCCGAAGTCCAGAACCGTGAGACCGGCGAGGGGTGTTGTCATCGCGAAAACCCTCATATCTAAACCGCGACGACGATAGGCCGTCTGACGCTCGATGACGACAATGGTCGTCGAGCAAGCTCCCTCGCCGCGCAAACCAAGTTGGATCGCTGGCCGTTAGCGGCGGAGGCCCTGCGCAGGACCTACCATGCGTCTCGCCTTAAGGATTTTTTCACGATAGGTCGTGAGCAAGAATGTTGATGAGACGCCCAAAAGGGTCCCGGACATAGAAGCGCCTTACGCCCCAGGGCTCAGTCGTCGGACCATACTCGATCGGCAATCCCGCCGCGAGGCAGCGCTGGTAAACCTCGTCAAGGTTGTCCACTTCAACGGAGAGGTCTGGGACCGGTGTGCCAGACCCGCCCTCTTTCGCGATGCTGACCTGTGGCGCGACGCCGCCTTCAGCCGCGAACGTCAGGATCCAGCCGAAATCCATGACGATGCGCAACCCGAGAAGGTCGCCATAGAACGCCTTGCCGGATGAAACGCATTCGGTTGCAATGTTCGCCACGATCCGTTTTACCGCCACGCAACGCTCCGGACTTCCGCTCCGCCGCCTGCTCTATACCCCGAGGGGAGATTCGAGCAATTGCGGGTATCGTTAGCAAGCGCCGCCAGAGCCGAACAACATCGGCACCTTTAAGCCACCAAGTGAAAGCAGATGGTTTCAAATAGGACCACCCTGATGGAGCCATGGATCTCATGGCCCCGAGCAGGCTGCTACTGTTCCTGAATGGCGTTCACGCCGAGCATCTTTACTTTCCACTGGCCATCTTGTTTGATTTCGAAACCAGCCCAGCGGACATGCGCCGCCGGCTTTCCCGTGACCGTAGTCTCGCCGTAAGACCACGCACCGTCACCTACCGCATGTGACTCCTGAACCGTGCATTTGTGAACAGTTGGTTCTTTGTAGATATCACCCCATATTTTTGCGACCGTCTCTTTGCCTTTTATGACTGCGCCATTCGGCGGGATGAAGACCACATCGTCGGCGAGCAAGGTATTGGCAACCGCCACCGGTCCTTTCGTATTCCATGTCGTGTCATATAGATCGCAAAATTTCTGCATCTCGCTGGTCATGTCCGCGCCATTCGCGGCACCTGCCTGACCGGCACCCAGAAGTCCAATTCCCATCACCAAGGCAATCGGACAAGCCCAAGCCATTCTGTTGGGCATGTTTTCCTCACCGCTGCGTTTTCATTTTGAGATGGCGGGACACGATTTCGACCCCCCGCGTCACGGTAAGCAAAGTATTGACTTTTGGTCAAATAGAATCTTGTCCGCGCGGCAGTGCTGCCTCGGCCACGCAAGCCCATCACGTAATCCGCCTGGTATCTGGTCGGCCCGCTCAAGTCATCTTCCGCCCCGGCGCCAACATCAGCGGAAAACACACTCCAGCGATCGCAGGTTCTTCACCTGCGTGCCGTCAGCCGCACAACGATGATTGTCAGCCCACGCGCTCTCTTGAGCATAAGCTGCCCCGTTCATCTGAATTGCATGGAAAATGCGGCACTCGCATACACCCCGTCCCCCGGGCAATATTTGCCGCCGCGTCGCGATTCGTGTATCAACTGACCGAATTGACGGCCAAGTTCCGTATTGGCCGGCAAGTCTGCAGCGCGAGGAAACCATGGTCGAAGCGGCGACAACGGGCTGGGCCGGCGATCTGACGCCGATCGGTGCATCGGACTGGACTTACGAGCGTGCGCGCCACCTGCTCGACCGCGCCGGCTTCGGTGGCACCCCCGACCAGGTCAAACAACTTTACGACCTCGGTCCCGTCGCCGCGGTGAACACGCTGGTCAATTACGACGCCAACGCAAGCGGTAACCTGCCGGAGTACGAGGAGTCGCCGATCTACGACGCGACCTTGCGCGACTTCCCCGAAACCAGGCCAGCCGCCACCCGCATCGCTTCGAAGACTGGTTGGGCGATGGGCGTCAGCGTCAAGCCCGCCGGGCCGCGCCGGCTGCAGCCAGTGGTGGACCGGTTCTTCTACTGGCTCCGCGCGAGCACCATCGAGACCACGCGCGTGGCGAATTGGTGGGCCGAGTGCATGCTGCTCAGCGAGCAGCCGCTGCAGGAGAAGATGGCGCTGTTCTGGCACGGGCATTTCGCTACCGGCGGCGACAAGGTGCGCGATTACCGCAAGATGAAGGTGCAGCTCGATCTGCTGCGTGCCAAGGGAACCGGCAATTTCCGCACCCTGCTGGTGGGCGTCGCCCAGGATCCGGCGATGCTGGTGTTTCTCGATGCCGGCCGCAACGTGAAGGATGCACTCAACGAGAATTTCGGCCGCGAGGTCATGGAATTGTTCTCAATGGGCGTCGGCAACTACAACGAGCACGACGTCCGCGAGGCCGCTCGCGCCTTCACCGGATGGGTCGACGACGATCTGTCGTTTCGTTTCGACGAAAGCAAGCACGACGGCCGTGACAAGACGTTTCTTGGGCACACCGGTCCGCTCGACGGCGTCGGCGTGCTGGACATCATCCTGGAGCAGCCGGTCACGTCGGTTTTCATCGCCACGAAAATGTATCGTTTCCTGGTGCGAGACAATCCGTCCCCCGAACTGCAGACGCGGCTTGGCGCGCTGCTGCGCGGCGGCAACTACGAGATCGCACCGTTCCTGCGCACGCTGTTCCTGTCACGGGATTTCTACAGTCCGGCCTCCATGGGCGCGCAGATCAAGGGCCCGGTCGAGCTGATCGTGTCGACTTACCGCCGTCTCGGCCTCACCGCGCTCCCCGGTATTCCCGACATCAACAGCGCCAGTGGCGCGCTCGGCCAGGTGCTGCTCAATCCCCCGACCGTTGCCGGCTGGGCCCAGGGGCGGGCATGGATCACCCCGGCGACGCTGATCGGCCGTGGCAACTTCGCCCGCGACGTGATGTTTCCCGACCAGATCGATTTCACCGATCCCAACCTCGACCCCGGCCCACAGATCCGCGAGGTCAACAAGCGCGTCCTCGCCGGCGCCGATGTGGCTGCCGCGACCACCGAGGAGAAGCCGGGAACCGCAATGGCGATGGGCGAGAAGGCGATGGCGAACGCCGAAGCCGAGCAGGAGGATTTCAATACCCGTCTTGGCAGTCTGCACGGCTGGCAGGAGGCTGTGCGCAAGGTGAAGCCGATCGTCCGCGCCGCGCCTCAGTTCAGCCTGACCGAGATCATCGTTGCGGGATCGGCGCGCAACACCAGCGAGGCGGTCGATCTTCTGCTGCTCCGCTTCCTCAGCGTGCCGATTGATGCCGAAGCCAGGGCGACACTGATCGCCTTCCTCGACGAGCAGCTCGGCACATCGGACATTGAGCGGGGAAAAACCTACATGGAGGAGCCGTTGCGGTTGGTCACTCATCTGATCATGAGCCGACCAGAGTACCAGCTCGTCTAAACCGAAACGTTTCCAGGGCGGACCGCCCGAGGCTGAGAACGGAGAACAGACATGGCCGTACCATACGAACATCGCGGCGGCCCGGCCCGACGAGACCTGTTACGCGGCGCGCTCCTAGGTCCCGGCCTGGCATTACTCGGTGGGTCAGCGGCACCGGTCGTCTTCAGTTCGCCGGCGCAGGCAGCCAACAAGCCGGCAGCCAATGAACGCATCCTCGTCGTCGTCGAATTGTCGGGCGCCAACGACGGTCTGAACACCGTCGTCCCCTATGGCGACGACGCTTACTACCGGGCTCGGCCGCGCCTTGGCCTGCCCGCCAAAAGCTTGCGCAAGATCGACGATCATTTCGGTTTCCCAGCGCGCATGGTTGGTTTCGAACGCCTCTACAAAGATGGCAACATGGCGATCGTTCAAGGCGTCGGCTACGAACATCCGTCATTTTCCCATTTCTCCTCGATGGCCTACTGGCACACCGGCGCACCCAACAGCGGCGACGCCTACGGCTGGCTCGGCCGCCTCGCGGATGCCATCGATCCAACCAACGGCGGCGATTTCCTGGTCAACGTGCAGTCCGGTCAGTCGCTGGCGGTTCGCGCCGAACGCCATGTGCCCTTGGTGTTCGATGACCCCGCCCAGTTCGCGCGCGGCGGCTTCTACGATGAGCAGGACGCGCTGCGCTCGCTGGCGTCAGCGTCGAAACCAAACAGCGCGACCGAGGAATTTCTGTTTGGTGTCGCACACAGCGCGCAGACCGCCGAACGGCGCGTGCACGAAGCATGCAGTGCCTATCATCCGCCGATTGACTACGGACTCGTCAAATTCGGGCTGGAGCGCGTCGCGGCCCTGATCAACGCCGGCTTCGCGACACAAATCTACTACGTGTCATATCCACGCAACGCGTTTGACACCCATGTGTTCCAGCCAGATACGCACGCCCGGCTGTTGACCTACGTTTCCGACCACATCAGCGCTTTCATGGCGGATATGAAACGGCTCGGTCGTGCCGACGACGTAACGATGATGGTGTTCAGTGAGTTTGGCCGGCGCGTCGGCGAGAACGCCAACCTTGGCACGGACCACGGCACCGCCGGGCCGGTCTTCGTCATTGGTTCCCAGGTTCGTGGCGGCCAGTACGGAGAAATGCCGAGTCTCACGGACCTCGATGACTACAACATGAAGTATACGACGGATTTCCGGCGGGTCTACGCGACCCTGATCACCCAGTGGATGGGACACGCGGATGCCGGTGATGTCCTTCGGCAGCCGTTTCCCTCATTCGATATGTTGAACGCGTAAGGCCCTCCGACCACCGGATACCCGTTCCCGAAAGAATTGGGCCAACCACTCGCTAGCGGCTCGGAGCAACAATCGCACGCACCGGCCCCATGATGCAGATGTGCGCCTGATCTTGATTACGGTCCTGCTTTTCCTCCTTGGGAAGCCGACGGATTTATAGCTCATGGCGTCCGACGACTGGAGCCGTTAATGACCAATAGCCGGTGGGAATTGACGATCGTGCTTCTCGGGTCAGCAACAATTTTCTTTTCGGTTTGGCGCTTCGTGGCGCTTTTGTTCGGCTAAGCCCCCCCCCCCCGATTTAATCGTTTCTAGTTGTTAACCGCCTGGACAATTCTAATTTCTCCCTTACAATAATGGCATCGTCCGCTAAGCACCTCCGGCGCGGGCGGCAGAGAGGCACAGCACTCCCGCCGACTTTCTGTCGCAAGGAGTCAGCGATGTCCTTACCCCGATTGCCTGATTCTCAAACGCCCGTTTCGTTGGCTGTGCGTCCGCGCATACTCCTCGCCGAGGATGATAGGATGGTCGGCGAGATGCTCCGCATGGTGCTGGAGGAAGATTACGAAGTCCTCTATGTTGCCAATAGCGAGCAGGCACTCCTCGCATTTTCGGATCAGCGCATCGATGTCGTCCTGCTCGACTATTGGCTCTCGGGCGAGAGCGGACACGCCGTCGCGGATCGGGCTGACCAGGCGAGTGTGCCGATAGTCTGGATGACCGGCGAGCGAAACGCAGCGGCGATGCTGGAGACGGATTCACACGTCCTTCTGTTGAAGCCATTCAGCGTCAGTCTGGTACAAGAAACGCTAGCTACCGCACTCCGCAGGGGCGAAACCATGGCGGTATCTGGCTTTCCACAGTTGGTTTTGGGCAAACCGATTCAAGCGGAAGCTACTGGGAGAAATGCGGGCCCTTAACGTCGCACAACATTACACTGAGGAGACGCGCTTGCGGTAAATCGGGAACTGCTGGGCGGGCAGCCGATGCGGCGGCCTTTACGTAACCAATATCGTAGGAAATGTCAGAAGCTTCGAGCGTCGGTTTCTCTCTGCGCTGGGGGCAGCCCGCGCGCGTGCGCTAAACTGGCGCCGTTCGGACTTACCCCAGCGGCGGAAAGTGAGAGCTTGCCACGCTCGGCGACTTCCTTGTTCACGCGCCGACCCGGTCTGTGTTCGCCCCTCACCACTGCCTCTGGCGGCGCACGCAGGTCCCAGACGAGCCCGAGCCAAGAGAGGGCGCGTAAAATGTGAAACGTTGGGTCAAATTCCCACCAACGGAACCCTTGGCGGACAGACGCCGGATAGGCGTGATGATTGTTGTGCCAGCCCTCTCCCATTGTCAGCAGGGCCAATAGCCAATTGTTCCGGGACTGATCCGCGGTGGTGTAGGGTCGACTACCGACGATGTGGGAGAATGAGTTGATGCTGAACGTCACATGCCACACTGCCACCGTGCTCCAGCAGAAGCCGAGCACCAGTCCCGGCCAGTCGGCGATCAGCCACGTAGAGAAGGCCAGTGCCGCCAGTGGCAAATAGGAATGCCGCTCGATCCAAACCAACTCCTTGAATTGGGCCAGGTCTCTGACCAATCCATAGTCAGTGGCATGGTTCCGAAACAGAAAAATCCAACCAACATGAGCGTATAGGAAGCCGCGTAGCACCGGCGAGTGTAGGTCACCGTCGGCGTCCGAGTGCATGTGATGCTGGCGGTGCTTGGCCGCCCACCACAAAACGCCCCGCTGAGCCGACGTAAGCGAAAGAAAAGCTAACCCAAACTGAAAGGCTCGACTGGTTCGAAATGCCCGGTGCGCAAAGTATCGATGATAGCCAGCACCAATCGCAAAGATGCGAACCACATACAACGCCAGCCCCAGCGCTATGGCCCGCGCACTCAAGCCGGTCCAAATAACCGCGAAACAACCCAGATGGATCGAGACAAAGGCGAGGCTGTAGAAAGAAATGACGTCGCCCGGGCGATATTGGCCGCCCGGGTTCACGGGGAATGCCATCCAGGTGAGCCACTCAACTTTCCTCGGCCGCCGCACGCTTCGGCGTTCCTGTGCATGATTCGCGTGATTCTCCGGCCGATATCCTCGGGCGAAAGGATAAAATCAATGCATCCGCTTGCTATCGCGCTTTCGGGCATATCTGGCTGCGTGGCTGTCTCAAGCTTCTGCGCGATGGTAATACCCCCCATCTCCCGTATGTCGCAGAGTGCAGCCGCACCATCGCCGTCATAGCCCGAAACGATCACGGCGATCAGTTTGCCGCTCCAATGGTGGACCAGGGAACGGAGGAAAACGGTAATCACGTCCGGCCATCCCCTGGGCTTCGAGATCGGCTTCAGGCGGAATTCTCCGTCAAAAACATGCAGATCGCGCTGCGCCGGAATAATGAACACATGATTGGGCCGGAGAACCAATCCTTCCGTAATCAGTTCAACCGGCATCTGAGTGTAGCGCGGTAGAATCTCGTGAAGCCGGGTCGCCACGATTCTGAGGTGATTAACTATGACGATCGCAAGACCCAGGTCGGTCGGAATGTGCGGCAGCAACCGGGTATAGGCGTCGAGCCCGCCAGCCGAACCACCGATGCAAACGACGGGAAAGTCTCTGGCATCGCCGGTGACGCCCATTCATGATTCTCCATCGTCACGTATGGCCGATTGGGCGTTCAACCGACGCGTGGCGCCAGAGACGACCGCGCCTTCCTGCCGAGCGGGGACCCGCCCGCTGACGGGTGACTCGATCTATTGCCGATTCAGCCTGTCAGCATTGGCGAGCACTGTCTCCTGGATGGGCGTCATCGCGGCTCCCTGGGCGGCTAGAACCATGATGCCCATCGCGATGAAACTCGAACTCATCCGATTGAACCATGCGCGCGCGAATTTACCCTGCCATTCCGCGAATGACACCGGACAGGAACAGGCGGTCATCTCCATCGTGGCGTGAACCGTCGTCATCACCTCCTCCGACGCCAGGCGCATGATCTGCCGACTGGCTTGACCCGACTGCTCCAGCATGACCATGCCCGCGGCCGAGAATGCCTCTACCTTCTCAGGGACCATTCGTGCGAACTCGACGTGGTCCGCCCCGAGAGGGTCCGCGGCACCCGCGATGCCAAGCGCCATTCGTTTCGCGATGACTTGAGTTGTGGCCCGAGCGATGTCGCTGCCGCGGCTCGCGTTTTGGCTGGCCATGGTTACCATATCGCTCACGCGGTCCGATCCAGCCGAACGGTAGACAGTGGATGTCATATTTGGTTTCCGATTTTCCCGAAGGTCTTCAAGATCAATGCCGGATGCCGCAACGTCGAGACCCGGGTGACCCTGTTTGGCGACGGCGCCGGGGGACACATGCGCGATGGATACGTGCACGAGACTGGGAACCCGGTGCCGGGCTCCTGGGACGTGGCTTGTCATGTCCGCCACCACACGTGGCAGTCCTCGTGGAAGCTTGTAGTCGAGAAATGCGACACTGGTGACACCCGAGTGCCAGCGCCGCAGCGTCGGTTCGAGTTGGTCGCGGTCGATCCCCCAAGGCATAGCCGGAAGGCGGTAGTGAGGCGTTTGGTTCAAACCCAATAAAGTCAGGTGCGAAAACCAACAGGGCACAGCGTCGAACACGATCTCCGCGCCGGGAAACCGATCGGCGATGCCAACGAAAATTCGCCGCACCTGCTCCGGTTCAAGATACATCAGCAGTCCCTGGGCGACGACGAAAACGCCGGACGTGGCGTCCACCGCGTCCATCCAGGCAGGGTCGAGCGCACTCCCGGCGAAATGGCGGAATCGATCGGACGGTGTAAGGAAACGTTCCCGAAACCGGATGGCGTCGGGCAGATCCACGGACAGCCACCGCATCCGGCCGTTGTCGACGCGCTGGCGTTGGGTTTCGAGGCCCTCTCCGAGCGATACCACCATCCCGTCCGGCTGGCGTTCGAGCCAGAGTCGCAATGTCCGGTCGATCGCGGCCGCGCGCGCTGCAAGGGATCCCGCGGGTTCGCCGAAATGGCGGGTAAATCCATAGTCGATCATATCGTGAATGCGCGCGCCCTCGGGATCGACCAGGACCCCGTCGCGCCGCTTTGCCTCCGTCGCGCGATTATGCAGCGCCCAAAGCATCGTCTCGGACACATCGGCAAGGGCGGGCCTTACACCGCCCTTTCGTTCAACCGCGTGTCCGACATCACCCACGTCGGCGGAACCCGTAGTAGCCACCCCCACCTCCGAGAAGCACCACAAGCAAAACGATGATAACAATAGTTGTCATAATATTCCCCAATGAGTGTCAGCAAACTTCCATCTTGTATCTGAGGCCGCCTGACCAGATTACGAGGCTCGGAATCTACCTACGGGCGTCCCCCGGACTTGCTCCGGGTGGCACCGCGGCGGCTGGCATATCTGGATCAGGCGAGCACCCCGCGGGATCTGGTGGTGCCGGCGGGCAGTAAGCTGCGTGCGCTTGATCGGGACCGGAAGGGTGAGCACGCGATCTGGATCAATGACCAATGGCGGATTTGCTTCGTGTGGCGTGATAGGAATGCTGAGGAGGCAGAATTGTCGACTATGACTGACGAGGACAGGAAGCTCTACACCCGCGATGAGGCGTTGGCGCTGTCGTTGGATGATGTGGCGCCGGGGCCCACTCTGCCTCCACTGACACCTGGGGAGGTGTTGTTGGAGGAGTTCATGCGCCCGCTGGGTTTGACCGCGCGCGCGTTGGCGGCGGAGATGGGCGTTCCCGGCAACCGGGTATCGTCGATCGTGAATGGCTCGCGTGCGATCACGGCGCACACGGCCCTGTTGCTGGCCCAGCGGTTCGGCACGAGCGCGGAACTTTGGATGGGTCTGCAGGTTGCCCACGATCTGGCCGTGGCGAGGGAGAACTGGCCGTCTGATCGGACGGCTCAGACGCGGCGAGAGCTACTGGCCGAATCACGACGCGCCGGTGTCGGCGGAACCATTACGCCGCGGCCAGGCGGCTGAAGCTGACACAGGCTGCCACCGCCGCCGCCCCGGTCGCGATGAACAAGGCCACCGTCGTGCCGTTCAGCGGAAACCCCGAGAACACCAGCGCCACCAGCGCCGCGCCCAATGACTGGCCCACCAGCCGCGCCGTTGCCTGCATGCCGCTGGCCCCCCCTGCCCGGCCCGGCGGCGCGGAGGTGATGATCGCCCGATTGTTAGGCGTATTGAAGAAACCGAAGCCGATGCCGCACACCGTCATTCGCCATGCAATGTCCAGACTGGTCGGATGATCCGGCAGCAGGCTCATCGCCAGCAGGCCGAGTGCCATGACCGCCATGCCGCAGCCCCCGAGCAGCCCGGCCGGATAGCGGTCCGCCAGTCGCCCGGAGAACGGTGCGATGACGGCGACCACCAGCGGCCAGGGCGTCATCAACACGCCGGTCGTCACCTGGTCCAGGCCAAAGCGGTGCTGGAACAGGAATGGCATCGACACCTGGCCGATCGACTGCGCGACGAACGAACAGATCGAGGAAGCAACCGACAGCGCAAACAGCGGGATGCGCAACAGATCGACCGGCAGCATCGGCGCGGTACGGCTCATCTGCCGCGCCACTAGAATGCCACCGGATACCACCGCGACGATCAGCTCAACTCCGACATGGAGCCACGAACTGCCGTGACCCAGCTCCGAAACGCCGAACAGCAGCGTGCCGAACGCAACCGCCTGCAGCGCGGCACTCAAGGCGTCGAATCTGATCCCGGACAGCGGCGTCGCGGGCAGCGCGCGCAACGCGATAACCGCTCCCAGCACGCCCAACGGCACGTTTACCGCGAACAGCCACGGCCAAGGCGCGACAGCCAGGATGGCGGACGCAACCGACGGGCCGGTGGCGGAAGCGATGGAACCGACCGTGGCGTTCAGCCCGACGGCACGGCCGAGCCAGCGACGGGGGTAGATGAAGCGGATCAGCGCGCTGTTCACGCTCATGATTCCGGCGGCGCCGAAGCCCTGCAACATACGGGCGATGATCAGCGTCGTCAGGGATGAGGACAGGGCACAGGCCAGCGAGGCGATGGTGAACAGCACCAGCCCAGCCTGGTAAATTCGCCTGTAGCCATAGATCTCGCCCAGCGACGACAGCGGCAAAAGCGAAATGGTCACTGCGAGCTGATAGGCGTTCACTACCCAGATCGAGTTCGCCGGCGAGGTATTGACCTCCCGCGCGATTGTCGGAAGTGCGACATTGGCGATGCCGCCATCCAGCACCGCCAGGGTCAGTCCCAGACCGATGGTCAGGATCGCCCACATCCGCTGCGGCATCGGCACGCCATCCGGAGGGGACGGTTCAGGATTGGTCGCGACGCCCGCCATCCGGTCAGGCACGCGCCGGGGAAGCAGGCCGGGGGGCCAGTTCGGGCAGACTGTCCAGCACCGCCTCCACTGGGAGATCGGCGAGGTCGGATCGTTGCAGTATCCGCGTCCACCGCCCGCGCGGAGCACATTGCGAAGGATTGGAATCGTTCGAGAACAACGTGATAGAGGCGCATCCGGCGGTCGCGATCAGATGCATTGGGCCAGTATCATTGCCCACGGCAAGGCGAGCCATGCGAGCGAGGTCGGCCAGGTCGCCGAAGCTCGTCTGCCCAGTAAGATCGACCGCCGATGGAATCGCAGCCGCCAGTGCCTTTTCGGCATGGGTTCCGACCACCACGGGGACAATGCCCCGCTCGATGAGAGCATTACCCAGTGCCTGATACCGGTCGGCTGGCCAGCGCTTCGCCGGGCGGTCAGGCGAACTCCCGGGAACCAGCAGCGCAACATCCCCGGGCAAGCCGAATCGCTCGGCTTTGCCGCGGCACCAGGACAGGTCCGCCGGCGGGAAATCGCTGATGCCGGCTTGGCGAAGCTGGCCCTCCTGGCGGTCGGCGTCGTGCAGCACGTTGCGCCGCGGGTCGCGGTCGGGCAGCGCGCAGCCGAACGCGATGCCGGACCATTCCGGCCGGTGCTTTGATGGAAAAACATGGAAGTAGCGAGACGAACGCGCCGACGTCTGAAGATCATAGATCCGGCTGAAACGTCCGTCGACCAGCATATGGCGCAACTGGCGCAGGCCGGCGAGGTCCCACCATGCTGGTCGTGGGTCAACCAGGACCTGGTCGAAATAGGGAAAACCCCGCAGCCAGTCCGCATAGGGTTCGGCCGTCAGAACGCTGATCTGGGCACCCGCATGATGGCGGCGGATGGCGGCAAAGGCGGCGAGCGACAGAATGATGTTGCCGAACGCTCCGAGCTTGATCACCAGGATGTTCTGATCAGCCCGAGCCGGAATCGGCTTCCGCCCCTGCATGTCCTGCCACGCCATGAGGCTCCGTATCAGCGCCTGGATGGGGCGGCAACCAGAGGTGCGCGCTTTGGGCCGTCGTCGCGGATGATCCCGTCCGCGGTCATATCGCGCCAGAGGTCGTCCAGGCTGCCGCCGCGCCAATGGCTCAGCCGCCGCTTGCCTCAGAGATTTTCTTATGAACAAAGTATTCCGGGTCTTCCTTAAGCCGTTGCATCAGCACGGTGCCGCGAGATCATCGACCAAGTCAGCCGCGCGTGAGCCTCTGGCCTTCCGACATGCAATATACGATCCATGCGCCTGCCCGGAGAGCACCCCGAGCAGTTTGCCGCTTCCGCATTGACCTTTGCCGATGTCACGCCGAAAAGCCCGTGGATGTCGGATGTCGCCGCACCCTGGATCGTCAGCGAAGGACTAGCCGGCCTTCACGCCCAGGCGCTCGGCCTGGCCGAGGCGGCGGGTCTCTCGCCTGAAACACGCGTCCTGCGGCCGACCGCGCCCTGGAAATGGATCGCCGCCAAATTCTGGCCGGACCCGCTGCGCGCCGTGGCCAACTCGGTCAAAGCGCCACTGCCGGATCTGGCGATCGGCTGCGGCGGAATGGCGGCTGCCGTCCTGGCGGCTCTGCGGCGGCAGTCGCTGCGGGTCGTTCAGGTGCAGAACCCCCGCATGGACATTCGCAGGTTCGATCTGGTCATCGCCAACCAGCACGACGAACTCACCGGTCCGAACGTCGTCGTGATCCGCACCGCCCTGCATCGGGTTACGCCCGAACGTCTGGCTGCGGAGGCCGCACTTTGGTCGGACCGCCTTGCCGGCCACAGGCGGCCCCTGGTAGCTGTCCTGCTGGGGGGCAGCAACGGTCGCTATCGCCTGGACCAGGATACCGGCGCCAGGCTGGCGGCCGACCTCGCTACGATGGCCCGGCGCGACTCGGTGGGGAATCGTCGTGACCCCGTCAAGGCGGACCGACCCCTTGGTCACCAGCCTGATGCGCGACGCGCTGCGGCCCGTGGCCGGCTGGGTCTGGGACTTCACCGGCGACAATCCCTATTTCGGCATGCTGGCACTGGCCGACCTGATAATCGTCACCCAGGACAGCGTCTCGATGATTTCCGAGGCGTCGGCGACCTCGGCTCCGGTGATGGTCGCCCCGCTGCCGGGCCGCTCCCGCCGCCAGACGCTGTTCTTACGAACCATGATGGACGCGGGCCGCGTGCGTCTGTTCGACGGCCGCTTCGCCCCATGGCCGGTTTCGCCGCTGAACGATACCCCGGAGGCGGCGGATGCAATGCGCCGCCGCCTGGGATTCTAGCTTCTGAGGTCTTATGCTGCAAATTCATACATTTGATGCCAGATCCGGAGGCAACGTCATCTACAAGGCGCTGTCCCACCCGCTGGCCGCGGAGGCGATCGACCGGCTCTATGACCGGATGCGTGGGCCGGTCGCACTCTACGATCCCGACGCGATCGCCGATGCACTGATCGCCCTCTATCCAACTGCAATTGAAAGTATTTTCGTCCACGACGTGTCACTCGTCGGGCACCGCCGAGCTGGACTGGTTGCGCGTCCCCTGACCGAATTGCCGGCCAGCGCATGCCGCACCGTGCTGATCGCCGCTTTCGATGACGGCAGAATCGCGGCCCGAATCCGCCACCTGCTCCCGCCGGACGCGGAGGTGATATCGCTCCAAGATGCTCGGCTGCCGGACGCCTTGCTCAGTGTCCAAAACCGCTACCTCGACAAACTGAACTTCGCCACCAACTTCGCCTTCTTTCGCGAAGCCGACGGCCTCTCAACCCGGCTGGTATCGGCCAACTACTGGGCCGGCTACGGCGCCACCGAGGTTCGGCTTTGGCTGCGCCTGTTCGATGCCTCTGGCGCCGTGCTGGCAACGTGGGAGCAGGAACTGCCGGCGGGACCGGGCGGCTTCTCGATCGACAGCCGGCAAGTCAAGGACCGCTTCGGCCTGGCCCCCTTCACCGGCCAGTTGTTCATTCACGCGATCGGCGTCGCCGGCCATGACGTTGTGAAATATGCACTCGACACTTATGCGTCGGACAATGGCGCATCGCTGTCGTGCACGCATGACGCCAATGCGTGGCCGTCGGACCGCTTCGCTGGCTTGCCGGCGCCGCGGCCAGACGAGCGAGTCGTGCTGTGGCTGCAGAACAGCCACGCGGTTCCGATCCCCGCCGGGACGATCGCACTCGATCGTATGGGAGCCGAGCAACCTGTCGCGCTGGAGCGGGCGCTCGGTGCGTTTGCCACCGTCGCGCTGGATGTTGCGGACTATCTGCCCAACCTGTTCTGGCCTGAACAGATCGAGCTGCGCGCCGGCAGGCACGTGGTCCGCCCGCGTTACGAGATCACCCGTCAGGGCCGCACTCGAATCGCCCACGTGAACGTCGAACGCGACAATCTGCGGCCGGATCCGGCGATTGCGTCGCTGCCGGCCGAACTCGGTCGCGGCTACCTGCTTCCCTTCCCGGTCCTGCCCAGACAGCGGTTCCGTAGCATTGTCCAACCGACGCCGATGGCCACGACCCAGCGCAACCTCCCGATCCGACTCGACATCTTCGACCAGAGCGGAACCCAGCGCGCCTCAGAGTTCCTGGGATGCGTACTGCGCGATCGCAGCCTGGCGCTGGATCTCGATCAGTTCGACGTGGAAGAAGGGCATGCCGAACTGGTCTACGATTTTCGCGAGGGCGGTGAATCCGACGGCTGGCTGCACGGGCTGTTCCGCTATGAGGACCGGCACTCCGGCCACATCGCGGAATCCAGCTTCGGCGCGCACATCTTCAACACCAGCATGACATACAGGGACGAACCCCAGTCCTATTCCGGACCCCCGCCAGGCCTCTCCACCCGTTTGTTCCTCAAGCTGGGCGACAGCCGCCGCCACAGCTTCGCGGTGCTGATCTATCCCGCCTCTGGCCCCTGGCATCCAGTTTCATCGACGATTCTCGAATTGCTCGACGGGTCGGGCGCGGCCGTCGCGCGGCGGACGACCGAGATCGCCTGCTCGGGCTCGGTCACGATATGGCCGCACACGATTTTTGCTGCCGCTGATCTGAAGGCCGCTGGGCCAGACGGTTATGTGCTGGTGCGCGATGCGACCTGCCGCCTGTTCGGCTACCACGGCCTGATGGACGAGGCCGGCGGCTTCTCGCTGGATCACATGTTCGGTTTCTAGTGTCATACTTGCCCGCGCAGGCGTGTGGACAATGACACGGGGCTTGGCCGGCTACCTTCGTGTCATGGCCGAGTTGGCCAGGCTTGACTCGGCCACCCACGTCTTTGCTTTGCCGCGCCAACCCGGACAGGACGAACGAGTTAATATCCGCTTGACGTCAGAATTGTTGCCCAGATGACACGTCTCCAGGCGATAGTGAATGCCGTCACATTATGGGTTGCGCGCGATCACAACAGTAGGGCAGAAATGTGGCGAGCGTGGTCACAATGCCGATTCGACCCAGCGAGCCGCACGAACGCTTCCGGCAGACGTCTGTCGTGGCGACCCGCCTCCAAGCCCAGCAACCCAGTCACCTATGAGGGCCTTTCGATGTCTCAGCCAACGCCCCTCGCGGTTGAAGAGCACGTACACGGCGAAACAGTCTGGGTCGCGCTACGGGCGCGCGGCGCGGAATGGTCCTGGCTGACACCCGACGAGGCCCTGCGTCTCGGCCGCGAGTGGGTCACGAAATACAGCGGAGCGACGCAAGCCGCGGAATAGCCGGCCGGACCGGGTGTCAGGGCAGGCCACCTCCCGACCACCCTGCCCTCGCCCCGCCTACGTTTGTAGATTAGCCAGTCGGGAACTCACACTTTGGATTGAGCGGGTGCAACACCTCTGAAGCAGGCGTCGTACGCACCAGCTTGTAAAGGTCCCACTCCCCCTTGCTTTCCTTCGGGCTTTTGACCTCGAACAGATAGGCCGGGAACTCGCCGCGCCCGTCAGCGCGCACCTTGCCCGGACCAAACGCGTCATCATCCGTCGGCAAAGCCTTCATCTTCGCCACCACCGCCCGACCGCTTTGTTTCGACTGAGCCGCACCCAGCGCCGCCACCGCCTTCAGGTAGTGAATCGTCGACCCGTACGAACTCGCGTGCGCCTGATTCGGATAGTTGTTCAGTTTAGTCCGCTCGAGCAGCCGCTTGGTAAAGCCACGCGTACGATCGTTTAGATCCCAGTAGAACGTTTCCGTCGTCGTCAGCCCACCGCAGATTTGCGTCCCCAGGGAATGCGGGTTCTGGATAAACATCAGCAGCGGCGCGAGCTTCATGGTCTGGTTGATCCCGAACTCCGCCGCCTGCTTGATGCAGTTCTCCGAATCGAGACCGGCATTGGCGAAACCCAGGACAGTCGCCCCGCTCGCCTGACCCTGAGCGAGGTAGGAAGAAAAATCCGTCGTGTCGGGAAACGGGTAACGGATCGCACCCTTGACCTCACCGCCGCCCTTCTTGACGACCGCCATCGTCAGTTCCTCGAGCGATTGCCCGAACGCGTAATTGGCGGTGATGAAGAACCAGGACTTGAAACCTTGCGCCATCAGCGACCCGCCGGTGGATTGCGCGTTCTCGTAGGTGTCGAAACTCCAGACGATTGTATTCGGACTGCATTGGGCATCGGTCAGCGAGGACACGGTCGCTGATGCGTTCAGCATCATCTTGTCCTTTTCCCTCGCGATCTGGGCGACTGCCAGCGCCACCGAGGACGTCGGCACGTCGGCGGCACAGTCGACGCCGCTGTCGAACCACTGCCGAGCGATGGCGGCGGCGATGTCCGGCTTGTTCTGGTGGTCCGCGCTGATGACCTCCACGTCGAAGTCGAGATGCGGCTTCATCTCATCGACGGCCAACTGAGTGGCCGCCACCGACGTTGGACCCGTGTTGTCGCGGTAGGTGCCCGACAGATCGGTCAGCACGCCGATGGTGATTTTCGGGCGTGGCTGCGCCCAAACGCGGCGCACCGGAGCGAGGCCCAAGGGGAGGCCAAGCGAGGCGGCGGTGGCGGCGATCAGGCTTCGGCGTGTCGCGATCATCTTGTCGTTCTCCCGGGCACGCCAGCGCTTAGTCGCGCGGGCGTTGATTGTTCGAAATGGATATCGCCGCGATGTCTACCCGACCGGAGGTATCTCGCTCAAGGGGAGTGCTCAGCCCGGGGTCCGAGCGAACCACCCCTAATCGCCGAACCTCGGCGTGCGCGGAAAGCCGTTCGGAGGCATGCGTCCCGCCGTCGCTCGCTCGGCCAGCCACGGCCGAAGGTCGGTTTCGGTCCGGATTCGCTCTCCCAGCCGCCACGTCAGACCGTCGGCAAGACGAAACACCTTCGCGTCGGACAGCCCGCCTTCCTTGTAGCGTTGCAGGATCACGCCGGCGCCGCGCGCCATCTCCGGCACCTGATCCAACGGAAACACCAGCAAGCGGCGATTGTCGCCGATCACCGCAACATGATCGCCGTCGGCGGCCACGCACAACAACGCTTCCTCGCCCTGCTTCAGGTTCAGAATCTGTTTGCCCGTCCGCCTCTCCGCCGCGAACTCGCTGCCCGCGACGACAAAGCCACGGCCAGTGTTGGATGCAACCAGATAGCGCGTGCCCTCGACAGCCACGAACAGAGCGATGACCGCATCCTCATTGGCCAGCTCCGCCAACAGCCGCACCGCCTGACCGTCGCCACGGCCGCGCGGCAGTTCAGCGGCCTTCAGTGTGAACGCCCGGCCGTTGGTGGCGAACAGCGTCAGACGGTCGGTGGTCTGGCACGGCAGCAGCAGCCTGAGTTTGTCACCCTCCTTGAACTTCAGTTCGGCCGGATCGGCGATGGCCCCCCGGACGGCCCTGATCCAGCCCTTCTCCGTGAGGATCACCGTGATGGCCTCGCGCTCCACGAACGCCTCGGTGGTGAAATCCACGACCGGCGGCGGCGTGCCCAGCTTGGTGCGGCGATCACCCAGCGGGCCGGAACCGAATTTCGTCCGAATCTCCGCCACTTCCTCGGCGATCCTGTCCCAGCGGCGTTTCTCGTCCTTCAGCAGCGCCTGCAACTCCTTGCGCTCTTTCGACAGCGCCTTGTGCTCCTTGCGGATCTCCATCTCCTCCAGCCGCCGCAAGCTGCGCAGCCGCATGTTCAGGATCGCCTCGGCCTGGGTGTCGGTCAGGCTGAACCGGTCGATCAGCCGTGGCTTCGGATGTTCCTCCTCGCGGATGATGCGGATGACCTCGTCGAGATTGAGGTAGACGATCAGATACCCGTCCAGCACCTCGATCCGCCTGTCGATGGCGGCGAGGCGATGGTTGGAGCGGCGAACCAGCACCTCGTGCCGGTGATCCAGCCAGGCGCGCAGCACTTCGCGCAGCGCCATGACCCGCGGTGTCCGAGTGGCATCCAGCAGGTTCATGTTCAGCGGGAACCGGGTTTCCAAGGCGGTGGCGCGGAACACCGTCTCCATCAGCACCTCGGGCTCGACGCCGCGCACCTTCGGCTCCAGCACCAGGCGGACCACGTCGGTGCTCTCATCGCGCACGTCGCCCACCAGGGGCAGCTTCTTGTCCTCCATGAGTTGCGCGATCTGCTCGATCAGCCGGGCCTTTTGCACCTGATAGGGGATTTCGGTGACGACCACCTGCCAGGTGCCGTGCTTGCCCTTCTCGACATCCCATTTGGCGCGCAGCCGGAAACCGCCGCGGCCTGTCTCATAGGCGGCCTGGATCGCCGCCTGATCCTCGACCAGCAGGCCGCCGGTCGGAAAGTCGGGACCCGGCATATGCTGCAGCAGGTCGGCGGTGCTGGCTTCTGGGTGATGGATCAGGTGGATCGCGGCGGCGCAGATTTCTCCGGCGTTGTGCGGCGGGATGGACGTCGCCATGCCGACCGCGATCCCGGCCGCGCCATTGGCCAGCAGGTTCGGGAATGCCCCCGGCAGAACGATGGGTTCGGATTCTTCGCCGTCATAGGTCGGGCGAAAGTCCACCGTATCCTCATCGATGCCGGCCAGCATCGCCTGCGCGACCTCCGTCAGGCGCGCCTCGGTGTACCGCATCGCGGCGGGATTATCGCCGTCGATGTTGCCAAAATTCCCCTGGCCCTCGACCAGTGGGTATCGGGCGGCGAAGTCCTGCGCCATCCGGACCATGGCGTCGTAGATCGAGGCGTCGCCGTGCGGGTGATATTTGCCCATCACGTCGCCAACCACCCGGGCGCATTTCTTGAAGCCGGCGGTCGGGTCCAGGCGCAGTTGGTGCATGGCGTAGATCAGCCGCCGGTGCACCGGCTTCAGCCCGTCCCGCACATCCGGCAAGGAGCGCGACATGATGGTCGACAGCGCATACGCCAAATAGCGTTCCGACAGCGCATCCCGGAGCTGGGTATCGTGGATGGTGCCGATCAGATCATCCGGCATGTTGGCTCCCGGTATCCTTTTCCTGATCTTCGATCGTTGCCGCCAACTCCGTCGCGCCAGCCATCACGGACACCCGGTCGTACAGCATTTGCCGCGCCCGTGGCAGGGGCCGGTGTTGGTGGCCGAAGGCGTCCCGGGCCAGAAAATGGCCGGTCAGACGCAGCCCGTCGCGCCACGCGGCGGCGTCCGCCGGTGCTCGATCCGCGATAAACCCCGGCAGCGGCAACAGCCGGGCGGGCCAGATCCCCGCGCCTTCCTGGGTCACGGCCCGCCCGGTGCGGGGCGAGACATAGCTCAGCCCCTCGATTCGGCCAGTCACCGCGCAAGCAGACAAATCAAGGCCGTAGCCCAGGTCCGACAGCACCGCCAGTTCCCACAGCACGACAGCCGTGAGTTGAGTTTCGCCCAGCGGCAGACGGGGAATCAGGCCCAGAAGCCCGGCGAAAATTCGCGGATGCGGTTGACGCTCCGGCAAGGCGCCCTCGGCCACGGCGCACAGCGAGGTCAGCATTGCCAACCCCAGTGCATCGTCCATGACCTGCGCGGCACCGGGGTGAATAAGTTCACCGGTGAAGCTGCCGAGTTGGTCGGTAAGCCGGGCTGTCCATCGCACCTGCACCAGGTTTCCGGCTTGCCAAATGGCCGATTTCGTTCGCGAAGCCCCGCCGCGCGCGAGGCCCCGGTGCAGTCCATGGATCTCGCTCATGACCGTGGCAACGGCATCGCCTTCACCATACGGCCGCGCATCGAGCACGATCGTCGGCGCTTCCCATTCCATCGCGTTTTCGCTTCTCCCTCGTCACCCGGGCAAGGCTACAATCGCCACGGCCCAGCGTTTGCTTTGGTTCAATACTGTAGTCCAATTTGCTATCGCTAAGACGCAATCGTTAACGCGCTGACCCAATTCGTTCAGCGACCGAAGCAAAGGGTTCGTGGCATCCCCCCAATCGGCCGAAACGCTGCCTTCGATGCGACCCCTGCCATCAACTCCGCCTCGGCCGGATTGCTGGGCTCGCCGCTGCGCAATTTCATCACCGGCTTCTTGTATATACTCGCGGTCATCACACTGGCTACCACCGCCTACGTCTGTGTCGGCTGGCCGCTCGGCGACGCGTTCTACATGGTCGTGGTGACCGTGTTTACCGTCGGATACGCTGAAGTGCACCCCATCGACACCGGATTGCTCCGCGCCATCACCATCGTGACGATCATCTTCGGGTGCACCGGGGTATTCTTTCTGAGCGGCGTCCTCGTCCAGTTCATCACCCTCAATCAGCTCAACCAGTTTTTTGGAGTGAAGCGGATGGCCACCCAGATCGACCGATTGAAGGACCATGTCGTTATCTGTGGTTTCGGCCGAATCGGCGTCATGCTGGCGAGGGAGCTTCGGGCTGGTGGCGCACCGTTCGTGGTGCTGGAACAAGCCGAGGCAGGTGTCACGCAGGCTCGGGACCTTGGCTTTTTGTGCCTGCATGCCGATGCGACCGACGAGGCGGCGTTACGGGCTGCCGGGGTGCCCCGCGCGCGGGCGCTGGCAACCGTGCTCTCAAACGACGCGGCCAATGTTTTCATTACGTTGAGCGCTCGTAGCCTGAACCCTAACCTTGAGATCATCGCGCGCGGCGAACAGCCAAGCACGGAAAGCAAACTCTTG
Organism: uncultured Alphaproteobacteria bacterium; assembly: GCA_963758415.1. Taxonomy (GTDB): domain Bacteria; phylum Pseudomonadota; class Alphaproteobacteria; order Acetobacterales; family Acetobacteraceae; genus Rhodopila. The sequence goes on from CAVWVL010000010.1 coordinate 184,486, forward strand.
CAGGCCGGTGCGAACAGGGTGGTGTTGCCAACACATATCGGCGCCGAGCGGATCGCTGAAATCCTGCTCTATCAGCAGACGGCGGATTTCATTCGCGGCACCGATCGCATGAAGGATTTTGAAAAGGTGTTGCTATCACTCGGCCTGGACATGGATGTCGTCGTCGCCGGCCCGGGAAGTCAGGTGGTCGGTCAGACTGTCGGAGCCGTGGAGCATCAGGCCAACGGCGCATTCTTCATCGTGCAGATCAACCGCCGCGCGGGGAACGCCGAGGCGCAACCGGAACCAGGCACCGTCATCGAGGCCGGAGATGGGCTTCTGATCGTTGGCCGGGGCGCTCAGTCGCGGGCGATGTACGGCCTTTTCGAGGCCAGCCAGGACGCGAACCTGGGACTACCGGTGCGTTGAGTTCCGTCGGCCAGTGTCCTGCCCCCGAAGTGCGCCGCATTTCACGCCTTGCCCGGGTCGTCCAGACCGATGGCGCGCAGCCGGGCACCCTCCTCGTCCCAGCCGGCGCGGTGCTTGACATTGAGGAACAGATGCACCGGCCGCTCCAGCAACGAAGCCAGGTCCTGCCGCGCCCGAGCGCCGATCGCCTTGATCTTGCTGCCTTTCTCACCAATCAGAATCGCCTTGTGGCCGGTCCGCGAAACGTAAACCGTGGCGTCGATGCGGACCGCGCCATCCTTGCGTATCTGGAACGTCTCCGTCTCGACCGTGGTGCCATACGGCACCTCCTCATGCGTTTGCATGAAGATCTGCTCGCGCACGATCTCCGCCGCCAGCAGCCGATCCGGCAGGTCGGTCAGATCGTCATCCGGATACAGATGCGGACCCTCCGGAACCGCCACCGCCAGGGCATCCGCGAGCGCATCGGTGCCATCGCCGCTCACCGCGCTGACCATGAAGGTCTCCTCGAACGTCGCCAGCGCCCCTAGCGCCTCGATCAGCGGCAGCAGCGACGGCGGCGAGACCAGATCGATCTTGTTCAGCACCAGCCAGCAGCGCCGGCCGGACGCCGCAAGCTTGGTGGCGATCGTGCGAACGTCCTCGCGCGCCCCTGAGCGTGCATCGACCAGCAGGATCGCCAGGTCGGCGTCGGCCGCACCGGTCCAGGCGGCCGCCACCATCGCCCGATCCAGCTTGCGACGCGGCCGGAAGATGCCAGGTGTGTCCACCAGCAGGACCTGCGCCGGCCCTCGCATCAGAATGCCCAGCACCCGGAACCGCGTTGTCTGGGCCTTCGGCGAGACGATCGACAGCTTGGCACCCGTCAGCCGGTTCAGCAGCGTCGACTTACCAGCGTTCGGAGCACCGACAATCGCGACGAACCCGCAACGGGGCGGCCCATCCAACGTCACGATACCAGCCGGGGCAACAACAACTCGGCAGCGAGCTGTTCAGCGGCGCGTTTGTTGCCCGCCGTGCCGGTGCCCGACATTTCACCGACACTAACCGTTACGACAAACTCCGGGGCGTGCGGTGGGCCCGAGCGACCCGTCACCGCATAGCACGGCAGTTCGAGCCCCCGCTTCTGCGCCCATTCCTGCAGCGCGGTCTTCGCGTCCTTCGGCGGCTCGGCCTGGGCGATCATCGCGTCATGCCATGCCCGCCGGACGAAATCGCGTGCAACTTCAAGGCCCCCATCCAGATAAAGCGCCCCCAGCGCGGCCTCCAACGCGTCGGCCATGACCGTGGCACGCTTCGTGACCCCGGCCTTGGCCTCCCCGGGCGCAACTGACAAAGCTGCGGCGAGGCCGATAGTCTCGGCGACCGTCGCCAGCACCGGCTGCGAAACCAGATAAGCCAGCCGGCGGCCAAGCTCACCCTCCTGCTCACGCGGAAACCGCTCGGCCAGCCATTCCGCCACCGCCAGCCCCAGCACCCGATCGCCAATGAATTCCAGCCGCTCGTTCGAGCCCAGCGTCCGGCCGTGCCCGTGCAACGCCGAGCGGTGGGTCAGAGCCTCCTTCAGCAACGAAGGGTGCCTGAAATTGTGGCCGAGGATGGCCTCGAAGGACGCACTCATACCGGGTCAGGCTCGAATCTTGCCGCTCAATGCACGGGTTGCAGCAGCCGGCGCCAGCGTATCTCGAACGGCCACTGCCAGAACTCCCACCAGGGGTATTCGGCGTCGATCGAGAAGAACAGGATTTCCGCCCGCCCGACCAGATTGTCCAGTGGCACGAAGCCAACTCCATCCATGAACCGGCTGTCAGCGCTGTTGTCGCGATTATCGCCCATGGCAAAGACATGGCCGGCGGGCACGACATAGTCCTGGGTATTGTTCACCCAGCCATCGTCACGCTCCTTCAGAATGTCATGCTTGACGCCGTTGGGCAGCGTTTCCTCATACTGGCGCCGCAGCATCTTGATGCCATTGTCGTCCGCCAGGTAGTCGCCCTCCGGCTGACGCGGGCATAGCTCCCCGTTGATATAGAGCTGGCCCTGGCGAACCTGGATATGATCGCCCGGCAGACCGATGATCCGCTTGATATAGTCCACCGACGTGTCGCGCGGATATTTGAACACGACCACGTCACCCCGTTTCGGCAGTGACCCGAAGATCCGCCCGGAGAACAAGGGGGGCGCGAACGGTATCGAAAACCGGGAGTAGCCGTAGCTGTATTTCGATACGAACAGATAGTCGCCGACCAGCAAGGTCGGGATCATGCTGCCGGACGGAATATTGAACGGCTCGAACGCCACCGTGCGCACGCCGACAGCGATCAGCCCGGCATAGACAATAGTCTTGATATTCTCGACCCAGACGTTGGCCTGGCGTCTGGGTTTCGCCTTCGTGGTCGCCATGGGCCAACGGACTTTCAGATCATCGTTTTGCGGCAACGGCCGCGAAAATCGGGCGGATCAAGCCTATGCGGCGCAACGCTGTCAAGGAACACACGTCGCTGGCGCTCGCATGTCACCGTACGGCCGGCACGGCGGAGATGATCACCTGCGCATACGCATACGGATATTCGTCGGTCATCGTCAGATCGACCTGCGCGACCATGCCCGACGGTGTGAGCCCGCGCAGCCGCTCCGCCGAACCACCCGTCATCGCCAGGGTGGGCTTACCGCCGGGAAGGTTCACGACACCGAGATCGGAGAAAAACACCCCCTGCCGGAAACCGGTGCCAAGTGCCTTGGCGGCGGCTTCCTTGGCGGCGAAGCGCTTAGCGAAGGTGGCGGCCTGGATTTTCTCTGCGCGCCCCATGGCCTTGGCCCGCTCGGTCTCGGTGAAGACCCGCTCGAGGAACCGGGCCCCGTGGCGACCGATGGCGGCCTCGATGCGGCGGATGTCGCAGATATCGGAACCGATGCCCAGAATCATCCGCCGGTGGTCCGCTCCACGCCCTTGACCTCCCGCAACCCGCGCAGCCCCACGATCACTTTCGACAGGTGCGCGACGTCACGCACGTCGACGTCCACCAGCACCTCCATGAAGTCCTGCTGGCGGTTGACGATCTTCAGGTTGGCGATGGCCCCTTCCTGTTTCGCGATGGCATTCGCCATGTCGGCCAGCGAGGTCTGCTCGTTGCCGGCGATCACGCTGATCCGCGCGGTATGCCCGGTCGCCGCGCCATTGACGCCCTTTTTGCCCACCGTCTCGTAATTCCAGTCGATATCGATGAACCGTTCCGGGGTCGCGGCGAAGGCCGTAAGTGTCTGGCACTCCCGGCTGTGGATCGTCACCCCCTTGCCTGTCGTCACGATGCCAACGATTTCATCGCCTGGCACCGGATGGCAACAGCCGGCAAAACCGAACGCCATCCCCGGGACCAGGCCGGTCACCGGCATGTCGTGGTCCTGACGATTCGGTGGACGCCCGCCACGCGCCAGCAGCGCAGGGATCATTCTTGGCACGCGGGGCGCCTGGCGAAGCTCGGGGTAGGCCGCGTGAACAATGTCCTTGGCGGCCAGGTTGCCGTTGCCGACCGCGATGTAAAGATCGTCGAGCGCGGCGATCTTCATCGCCTTGATCGCCGGCTCCAGCGCCTTTTCCGACCCATCCACCCCAGCCTGCCGAAATGCCTTCGTCAGTTCCGCTCGGCCGGCGTCGCGGCTCTGCTGCCGCTGTTCCTGATGAATGAACCGCCGGATCCGCGCCCGAGCCTTGCCGGTGACGACAAAGCGCTCCCACTGCGGCGACGGGGTTCCACCGCGGGCGGTCATCACCTCGACCTGGTCGCCGTTCTGCAGATGGTGCCGCAGCGGCATCAGGCGCCCGTTGACCTTCGCGCCGACGCAGGTGTCCCCGACCTGGCTGTGCACCGCGTAGGCAAAATCAACCGGGGTGGCGCCGCGCGGCAACTGGATAAGCTGCCCCTTCGGCGTGAAGCAGAACACCTGGTCGGCGTAAAGCTCCAGCTTGGTGTTATCGAGGAACTCGTCCGGCGCGTCCGAATTGTCCAGGATTTCAAGCAGGTCCTGCACCCAGCGGAAGCGCTGGACCTCGGTGCCGTCGACTTTCTTGTCGGGCGCCTTGTAGACCCAGTGCGAGGCAACGCCGTTTTCAGCGACGTCGTTCATCTCAGCCGTGCGGATTTGCACCTCGATCTTTTGGTTTCGCGGCTCGCGCAATGTGACGCCGGTGTGCAGCGACTGGTAACCATTCGACTTCGGCGTCGAGATGTAGTCCTTGAACCGGCCGGCGATCACCGGATAGGCCGAATGCACCGCGCCCAAAGCCGCATAGCAATCACCTTTGGTCTCAACAACGATGCGGAACGCCATGATATCAGACAATTGCTCGAAGGCGACGTTACGGCGATGCATCTTCTCCCAGATCGAGAACGGAGACTTTTCCCTGCCGTTCAACTCAATGACCTCGACGCCCGCCTGTTTGCAGACGCGAATCAGGTCGCGTCGCACCTCGTCGATGACGTCGGCGCCCTGGCCGCGCAGGAAGTTGAGCCGCGCCTGAATGGTGGCGTAGGCCTCGGGCTCCAACTGGGTGAAGGACAGGGTCTGAAGCTCGACCTTGAGCGCATCCATGCCGATGCGTTCGGCAAGCGGCGCATAGATCTCCATCGTCTCACGGGCGATTCGCTTGCGCCGGTCCGGGTCCCGGACAAAGTGCAGCGTGCGCATGTTGTGCAACCGGTCGGCCAGCTTGACCAGCAGGACGCGGATGTCGCGGCTCATCGCCAGCACCAGCTTGCGGAAATTCTCCGCCTGCTTGGTGCGGTCGGACTGCAGCTCCAGCCGGGTCAGCTTGGTCACGCCGTCGACCAGTCCGGCGATTTCCTTGCCGAACCGCGCGTCGATCTCCGGGAGCTTGACCGTCGTGTCCTCAATGACGTCGTGCAGCAGCCCGGTCACGATCGAGGCGACATCGAGGTGGTAGCCCGCCAGGATTTCGGCGACCGCGATCGGGTGGGTGATGTAGGGATCGCCGTTATCACGCCGCTGCGTGCCATGCGCCCGAGTCGCGAGTTCGTAAGCGGCGTCGATCAGGCCGCTCTGTGCCTTGGGATCGTAGGAGAGCACTTTCCTGGTGAGGTCGCACTGCCGGATGACGTCCGGTCCCGGCAGAATGGGCCGTTCGGCGACGACGGCGACACTCGGGGTCGGCCGCTCCGAGACCGATGGTCCGAAAGCCGACGGTCCTGCGCTGGAAATCACATCCAACGCGGGGACGGGCGGGCTCACCGACCGCGCGGGGGATCGCGCGGATCGATTTACGTCACCGCCGAAGCCCCCGCCTTTCACCGAAGGCTACCGCGGAGGCCGGACGCCGAGTTCGGCGGCGATGGCGGCTTCCATGTCCTCGGGGGAGATATCTTCGCCTTCCATCGGCAGACCCGCCGTTTCTTCCTCGGCCGTCACGTCCTGCAGACCAAAAATATTCTGATCGGTCGGAATAAGGTCCAGCACTTCCTCGTCCGCGGGTTCCGGCTCCGGCGCGCGCGACAGAGATTTGATCAGGTCCTGCTCGATGCGGGGCAGCTCGATCGTCTCATCAGCGATTTCGCGCAGCGCGACGACCGGGTTCTTGTCATTGTCCCGATCGATGGTCAGTTCCTCGCCGCGGCTGATGTTGCGCGCACGCTGCGCGGCGAGCAGGACAAGCTCAAACCGGTTAGGAACTTTCTGGACGCAATCTTCGACGGTGACGCGCGCCATGCGCTCATCCTCCGGGGTTTCGGTTCTGGGGAATAATCCATCTAAGTGAGCGAGTCTGGCTTGGCAAGTTATAAGGCTGCAATGCAGCAGCGGCAAAACGTGAATGATCGCGTTCGGCTACCCAGAAGGAACACACCGATGACCGTGACGTCACCCTACATCACCCGCGCCGAGGAGCAGGAGCCTTACAGCCCCGCCAATCATAGCGGCACGAAGAACTATCGTTTGGTCGGCCCGCTGGTGAACGGCGCGAAACACCTCGAGATCGTGCTGGGCGACATCGAACGGCATGAAGGCACCCCTGCGCACGCCCATCCCGACGTGGAACAGGCCGTCTATATCCTCGAGGGCGAGGCCATCGCCGGCATCGACGGCGTGGAGCATCATGTGCGTCAGGGCGACATGGTCTTCCTCCCAGCAAAGGTCTTCCACGCATTCAGGGCGTTGTCCGAGCGGCTCAAGGTGCTGGTGATCTATTCACCGCCGTACGGTGAGGATCCCGCGAAGCTGATCCGCGGTCAGCCGGAGCCGTAGGCCTGCTAGCAATGGCCAGATTTTCTGAACGTATGTTCAACGCTGTTGCGCTAGTATGAGGCCCTTAGCAATGGGATTTAATGCCCCGCTTCGCGTCATTGCCGGACGTCGGATGGTCGTGAGCCGCGCCGCGCTGTGGCCAGTCACTGCCCCACCCGTAGCCAAGCCGGCCCATAGCCGCGATCATCCGAATAGGCGAGCCGGCACAACGGACTTCGACGTGGAGAGAAAGACCGATGCTGCGTACTCAAGTGGGAATCGTCGGCGCCGGGCCCGCCGGGCTGTTCCTGGCCCATCTGCTCCATCGGGCCGGAATCGAGGCGATCAACCTCGAATCCCGCAGCCGCGCACAGGTCGAGGAAACTGTCCGCGCCGGCGTGCTGGAGCACTGGGTCGTAGGGCTGCTGAACGAACTGGGATTGGGCGGCCGCATGATGCGGGAGGGACATTTCCACGACGGAATCACCCTGCAATGGAACCGGGAGCGTCATCACCTCGATATCCAGGAGTTGACGGATGGCAAGCAGGTCGTGGTGTATCCTCAGCATGAGGTCCTGCGCGACTTGATCTCGGGACGACTGGCGGCCGGCGGCGAGATCATTTTCGACGTTGGCGAAACAATCATCAGGGATCTGGACACCCCCACTCCGGCTATTGATTTCCGTTGCGACGGCACCGGCGAGCCGCGCACCCTCCTCTGCGACTACGTCGTGGGCGCCGACGGTTTCCATGGGCCAAGCCGCCAGGCCATGCCGCCATCACGCCGCACCGAATTTCACAAGATCTACCCGTTCGGCTGGCTCGGCATTCTCACCAAGGCGCCGCTTTCCTGGCACGAACTGATCTACACCAACCAGCAAAATGGGTTCGCGTTGCTCAGCACCCGTTCACCGGACGTACAGCGAATGTATGTGCAGTGCGACCCCAGCGACGACCTCGCCGCATGGCCCGATGCCCGCATCTGGGACGAACTGCACGCTCGGCTGGATACCGACGGCTGGTCGTTGCGCGAAGGAGAAATTCTGCAAAAGGGCATCATCCCGCTGCGCTCGTTCGTCTGCGAGCCGATGCAGTACGGCCGTCTGTTCATCGCCGGCGACGCGGCCCACATCGTGCCTCCGACCGGCGCCAAGGGCCTCAATCTGGCGGTCGCCGACGTGCTGGTGCTGTCCCGCGCCCTGGAGGCGAAATACCGCCGCAATGACCAGGATGGACTGGACAGCTACAGCGCCACCTGCCTGCGCCGGGTGTGGAAGGCCGAGCGGTTTTCCTGGTACATGACGACGATGCTGCACCGGAACGAGATGGAGACGGACTTCGAGCGGCGTATCCACTTTGCCGATCTCGATCTCCTCCGCACCTCCCGCGCATCCGCCGTCTCGTTGGCGGAGAATTACGTCGGCCTGCCGTTCGATTAGCCCACCGTCCATCGCCATTGTTCGTCCAGGGACCGACGTTCAACAATAAGCCCCCCACCACTACCGTCGACGCCGCTCGCGGCTTTTCCACGAAACGCTTTCGATTACCGAAAAAAGCGTGGCCGTGGTGACACCGAACAGGATGACGCCATTGAGTGCTTCAATGGCGTCCATCATCTGCCAGTGTGGCGCAAGATCCAGGCTCGTGTGACCATACGTCGTCATCGCGTTCAACGAGAACAGCATCGCCGCCTTCGGGTCCGGAAGCGCGCCCAGCCAGAGATACAGAACGCCCCATGCAGCCGCTTCAACTGCATGCAGCACTGTAACCAGTAAAACGGTGGCCCCCATGACGAGCGCGAACGCGATCCGCAAGCTACTGCGCTCAGCCGTGCGTTCGAGCAGGACAACGCTGTTTTCGCGGATCGCTCCGAGTCCGAACACGTGCAAAATGACCGTCGTTACGATGAGCGGCAGGCTCCAGAACCAACTCTCATACCACAATAGCAACATCCAGTCCTGCAAGGTCGAGGCGGCTTCGTGCGCCAGCACCCGGCGTTGCGGGTTGATATCGATCAATGTGCCAGCGGTATTTTTGTGACCTTTAAGTCCGCACACCTGGGAGGGGCGCAAAATGCAGTCCATCAAGCCGCGTACGATTTTCGACGCTAGTTGCCTCTCGGTGGCCTGCCTGATGTTGGTGTTTGGCGCGACCATGAGTGCGCAAGCGCAGGACGCAAAGCAGGCGAAACCACCCCGACCGGCGGCCGCGAAGAGTCAACCCGCGGCGCCAACAAAAATGGTGCTCGAGCCGCGCGCGATGGACTTGCTCAAGGCCACCAGCGCCCGGCTCGCCGCGGCGAAATCGATGTCCTTCACCGCTGTGGCGAGCTACGAGTATCCCAGTCAGCTCGGGCCGCCAATCCTCTATACGGTGCGCTACGACGTCACCATGCAGAGACCGGACAAGCTCCGCGTCATCATTCCCGGCGACGGACCAGCGTCCGAGTTCTATTACGACGGCAAGACGATGACGGCCTACGCGCCGGTAGAGAATCTGGTTGCGGTTGCCGACGCACCGCCGACGATCGACGGCGCGCTGAAGGCGGCGTTCGTGAATGCCGACATCTTCTACCCGTTCACCGATCTGGTCGTCGCGGATCCCTACGTGGCGATGACCGATGGGGCGATCCTGGCGTTCTACATCGGCCCGTCGGGTATAGTCGGCGGTGTAAAGACCGAAATGCTGGCCTGGGCCAATCCAGACGTGTTCCTGCAGATCTGGATCGGCGCCGACGACAAGCTGCCGCGGCGAGTGAGGGCGGTCTATAGCGCCGACCCGCTAGGGATGCACCACCAGTTGGACATCTCGGACTGGCAGCTTGATACGCCACTGTCGGCGGACGCATTCACCTCGGAAAAGGCCAAAACCGCCGAACCGATCAAGTTCGCTCGGCCTGCGGGTGCGGCTCCGGCGGGCATGAAACCGATCGGGATGACGCGGCCGGCGGACGCGAAACAGGCGAAACCAACGGTAAAGTCACCGTAACCAGGGGAATGTCATGAAAATGATCGTCGCTGCGACCGGTGCCCTCCTGGCCAGCATTCCATGGCACGACCCGGCGGCGGCCTGGTCCTCGGCCAACCGCTACGGCGGGAGCACCAGCCATACCGAAGGCGAAACCAGCCACACCAACCCCTATGGCGGTAGTTCCAGCCACGCCGCCGGCCAGGGTACCGAACACACCAACACCTATGGCGGCAGCAGCGAGCACTCATACGGCGGTGGATCGGAACACACCAATGCCTATGGCGGCAGCACATCTGGCGAATATGGCCAAGGTGCGACGCATACCAACGCCTACGGCGGCAGCACGTCCGGCGCGTACGGACAGGGTGCCACGCACACCTACACGAACGGTGCGACGGCTTATCACCCGCCTGGTAGCGCCGATTATGCCGGCTATCCCGCGTATCATCCGCCGGTCGCGGTGCCGTACTACTCGGCGTCGGGCTGCAACGGATGCGCCGCCGCGGCTGGCGCGGTTGCCGGTGTGGCGGCCGGCGCGGCCATTGCCACCGCGGCGGCGGCGCCCCATTACGCAGCCGCCCCCGCTCCAACGGCGTATGCGGCGTTGCCCGGCGGGTGCGCCTATAGGCCGATTCTTCGTAAATACGATTGCGGTGGTCAGTGGCTCGCCGCCGCGTACGGAGCGAACGGCATCTATTACTATCCCGTTCCCGGGCCGTGACGACGGAAGGCCGGCCTATCGAACATGCAGCACCACCAAAGGCAGGGAGGCCGCCGTAGGCTCCGCTTGCGAGATTGCATCTAGGAGAACACCGATGAGATGGACTGGCGGGAAGATCTGGGCTGCGGCGGGGCCTGCGGCTTTGGTGAGCGCAGCACTACTTAGCGGAGGCGCAGGCCCCGAGCAAAGCCTCGAGCAAAACATGGCCGCCTCCCAAAAGGAGTACGTCGTCCCGGGCAAGGTGATGCACGTCGCCGACATGGACAACTATGCATTCTGCGAGATCGGGCTCATCACCGGCACGTCGCCGTCAAACGCGGTGCTAAACGTCTGGAATACCACGAGCGTGAGCGATTGCCCGCCGGACAAGTTTGATCCGATCCTGGCGGACAAGGGCGCGCGGATCAAGCAGGCCACCGGGGCGCAGGTCTGGCTCAACCCGAGGCGTCATTGGACGTTCAACGAGATCTGGGCCTACGAGGCAGGCGATGTCCGCGACTTTGAAGGCGTAAAAGCAATATGGGTGGGAGTCGCCGGAGCGGAAAACGCGCGGAAGGCAGTCGGAGGGGCGCATTACCACCCCGGCAACATCGTTGCCCATCGTAACTTCAAGTTCAACAAAGGGAGCACCGTGTATCTGCTCGACACGCCTGACGGCAAGGTCCTGGTCATGCAGGCCTGGACCGACCACTTCAACGAGGGCGAGACGGCAGCGAACCTCAAGGATCTCGGCAGCGAGTTCAAGCTTCTGCCGCCAGGCTGGAAGTTCCGAGTGAAGGTGCTGGACCGGGAACTGACCATCGCGCCCAAGACGGCACCTTACCTGGCGTGGGTGACACAGGACGAGTTCTGGAACACTTATCAGGGGTGCGGCTACGACGACACTTGCAACTACACGCCGTAGCGCACCACGGCGCCGTTCGTGCGGACGAGCAGGAGAACATCGATGGTGGGTGCTTGGAACACGGCGAAAGCGACGAGCCGGCGCGCGCGATCCCGGCCGCTCGCGGGCGGAGCAGCGATCCTGTACGTTGCGGTCCCGGCCACATTTCAGATCGCCGCGGCTGCGGATGAGGTTCCCGCCTGGGACGCGGTAGAGGCGGTCAGCATCGCACAGGATGCCGACATCTACCACTATCCGCTCGTTGTGTACAAAATGATGCGCCTGCATCCCAACGTCGCGGTGCCAGATGCCGAGCACGCCCCCATTGGGACAGGTCATCAAGATGCGGAGCTATCAAGCGGTCGAAGCGACCAAGGTCGGGGCTGCTTATCTCAGGAACAGGGCACATGAAGAACTTTAGTTTGATTGTCGTGGCTTCGCACGGATTGCTCGCATATCCAGCAATGGCGCAGGTGACTGTTATGGAGGGCCTGGAGGTTGCGCGGGCCTGCGCCGGTGACGTGATCAGCCTGTGCGCGGGGGTGCTCCCCGGCGACGGGCGCATTAAGGCGTGCGTCCGGCAAAACATGGGGAAGCTGTCCCCATCCTGCCATGACGCCATCGAAAAGGATATTTCGGCGGCTGTTCCGCAAGATGGCGCGCAGGCAAAGATGACGCGCATTACCGGTCTGAACGATTACCGCTATTGCGAGATTTTTCTCATCGGCGGCAACCCGTTCGATCTCGAAGGCTCCGTCTACAACACAACGGAGTTGAACATTGGCGCCGACCAACGGGACTCCTGCCCGGCGGAGATGTGGTCCAAGGTCGACCCCAAGGCACTCAAGGACCAATTCCACGTGCTCGGCGTGTTCAAGAACGGGCCGAGGCATTGGATGTACGACTGGATCGAAACGCCGATCGGCGATGTGCAAAAATTGAACGGTCTGCAGATTCGCTGGATCAACTACGTGCAGCTTCCACCGAATATGTTCCAACAGGGGTCGACCTTCTACAAGCCGACGACAGTCGAGCGGAAGTCGCACCAGGGATACGCGAAGGGGCAGACGGTATTCATCCTCGACGATCCCAAGGGTACGCCATGGCTTATGCAGGCATACTCGCTCATCGTCGATCCGAACTTGAAATATGCAGACCTGAGGACGCTCGGCACAAAGCTGAAGCTGCCGCCGGGCTGGAACTACCGGTTCAAAGTGCTTGACAGTGATCTGGAGGTCCACGCGATCAACGGCAAGGCGTGGATCGTTCAGGACGACATGGAGGGCACCTACAACGCCTGCTTCAAACAGGACGAGGAGAGCGCCTGCACCTATCAGCCATAGGACGGGTCAAATGCGATCGTTCATGTATCGGGCGGTGGGGCTGTATCTCCTCGCGGCGGTTGCGACATGTCCCACCGCCTCAAAGGCGGACGACATTCCGTCATGGGACGCGGTAGAGGCGGTCAGCATCGCCACGGATGCCTACATCTACGGCTATCCGCTGGTTACATTCGACATGGTCCGCCGGCAGCAGACCAACGTGGCGACGCCGGATGCCGAGCACGCTCCGATGGGTCAGATCATCAAGATGCGGAGCTATCCAGCGGTCGATAATCACTGCTGCGCGGCGCCGAACGCCGACACCCTCTATACCGAGGTTTGGCTCGACGTGTCGCGGGAGCCATGGGTCTTCAGCATCCCCGACATGGACGATCGTTACTACATGATGCCGATGCTGGACGGCTGGTCGGAGGTGTTCGCGGTCCCAAGTTCTCGGACCAGCGGTGGCAAGGCGCGGACCTATGCCATCACCGGACCCGGTTGGTCGGGCACACTTCCGGACGGCGTGACGCAGGTTAAGTCGCCGACCGGGATGGTCTGGATCCTCGGGCGCATCTACTGCACCGGCACGCCCGAGGACTACGACGCGGTGCATGCGCTGCAAGACAAATTCGCGGTCGTTCCGCTCAGTGCTTACGGCAAGGCTTATACTCCGCCGCCGGGCGCCATCGATCCAAGCGTCAATATGACGGCGGCCGTGCGCGAGCAGGTCAACGCCCTGGGTATCGATGCCTATTTCGCCGCCCTCGCACGGCTGATGATGACCAACCCGCCGACCACTCAGGATGCGCCGATCGTCGCGCGGATGGCGAAGATCGGACTTGTGCCCGGGCGGGATTTCGACCCGGGCAGCCTCGGGATTCTGGACCGCGAGGCGATCCGGGTCGTTCCCAGGCTGGCGCTGCTGGAAATGGGCCTGATGTTGAAGCGGGAGCCGACGACGAACGGCTGGCTGTACTTCACGAGGGGCGTGGGCGACTTCGGCACCGACTACCGGTTGCGCGGCATGGCCAATCTGATAGGTCCTGGCTGGAACCGCCCGGCGGACGCGGTGTATCCGCTTTCGCAGAGGGACGCGAACGGCGACGCATACGACGGCGCGGAGCACAGCTACGTCATGCGGCTTGAGAGGGGCCAAATGCCACCGCCCGCCGAAGCCTTCTGGTCCGTGACCATGTACGACACGGGGTTCTTCTTCGTGCCGAACCCGATCCATCGGTACGAGCTGGGTCAGCGCAACCGGCTGATCACCAACCCCGACGGGTCGGTGGATGTCTATCTTCAGGCCGGCTCCCCAGGTGCGGACAAGGAGGCAAACTGGCTGCCGGCACCAAGGGGCAAGTTCAACCTCGTGCTGCGGATTTACTCCCCCAGGCAATCCCCACCCTCAATTCTAGACGGCTCCTGGACACCTCCCCCCGTGCGGCGAGCGCAGTGAGCGCCGCCCGGTCGCCGCCGAATGGTGTCGACCACGTCTGCGCGCAATCACGATTGAGATTCATCCGCTCCTCGGCGGCATTCCACGGATGCCGGGATTTGCTCGCCCGACTGACCTTCCGTTTGCCCCGGACTTCTAGCGGCGGACCGACGCAGGGCGGCACAGCCTAGCGTCGGCACGCGCTCGCGTTCATCCGCGGCGCGGGCGTGCGCGGGAAAGCTCCTCGTCAACAATCGTGACTTAGCAACCGGACGTCGGTTAGAATGGCCGCGCGACCGGACGGGTGGGGCGGAAACCCGGTCGTTCCGCTATCTTATCGGCTTGCGAACAGCGAGATGTGGACCATGAGGACATTGACCCCTGCGCGCTCAGGGTGGCGGGGATATTTGACGCGCGGCTACGCCGCCGCCGGCGATGGTCAAGCCGCCGCCCAGCGAAGCGACACCGCTGTTCGACTGACGCTGGCGATGCTTGGCATCATGGTCCTCGCCGCAATCTTGCGGCTTCAGGGTCTCGACCGGACCAGCATATGGAACGATGAGGCGGCCTCGTGGAACATGTCCCGGCATCCATTCTGGACCATGCTCCAGGAGCAGACCGGCGATAACAATCCTCCGCTCTTCGACATCATTATGTATGTGATGATCCGCCTGTTCGGCGATTCCGAAACGATACTGCGGCTTCCTTCCGCCATTCTCGGCGTCGCCAACGTCTATCTGCTCTACCGGTTGGGCGCCGTCCTCTGGGATCGCCTCACCGGCGTGTTCGCGGCTGCGTTTCTGGCGTTCTCCGGCTTTCACATCTGGTACTCTCAGGAAGCCCGGATGTACTCGCTGTTCTGCGCCACGGCGACGGCCTTCGCGCTGGCCAGCGTCCTTTTCGTGACCGCACCGACCCGGACGCGTGCGCTGCTGTGCGGTCTCGCGGGCGTAGCGCTGCTTTACAGCCATACCTATGGCCTCTTGGTCTGGGCTGCCATCGATGCTGTCTTTGCCGTTGCCTTGTTGACCCGGGCGCGGTGGACCGCCGCGGACGGCAGAATCTGGCTGGCGATTCAGACCCTGATCGGCCTGAGTTTCTTGCCTTGGGTCGGAGCACTGCTGGGTAATGTTAGACAGGTCATGCAAGGCTTCTGGATCCCTTTTCCAACGCCGAGCTACCTTTTTTGGACAATTCACGGGATGACCGGCAGCGCGGCCATGCTCGTCTGCCTGGCGGGTCTCGTCCTGCTTTCCTTCGTGCCCGCGACCGGAGACCGCCCCACCACGGGCGCGTGGTATATACAGCCTGCGTCCTGGCCGCGCCCGCTCGTGGTGCTCGGGTGGCGGAACCTTCTACTGCTGGCGTGGGCGCTGCTGCCGTTTTTCGTCGAGTATGTCGTGTCCGTGGCCGTCCGGCCAGTCATAGTCAGCCACTATCTGATAACGTCCCTGCCGCCGGTGCTGCTGCTGGCGGCACGCGGCCTGACCGTTCTCCGCTTCAACCGGCTGCTTCTGATCGGCGTGGCCGTCATTGTTTTTGCCTGCATGCTGCCCGGTATCTACAAGAATGTTGTGGTTAATCAACGCGAGGACTTTCGCGCGGCCGTCGCCGCCTTCTCCGGACAGTTCCTCAGCACCGATCAGGTTCTCTTCGCTTCCCCGGGCGCCCGCAATGCCTTCAATTATTACTACCGTGCACCGGTGGCGCATGCGGCCGTCATCGGCAAGCCGGGGACCAGCGACAACGACGTGCTGAGCGCCGATCGCATCTGGGTGTTTGCCCGATCAGGAATTGGCCACATGGCTCCGTTGTTCGAGCAGATCGAGGCTCGGTATCAGGAATCCAGAATATTCGACTTCTATGGGGTCACTTTATACCTGTTCGCGCATCCTTGCCCGGACAGCGCGGCAGCCTGTTGACAGGTCAGCGCACCCGTGGCCCTGGCTAGATCGTTCTGTTTGTTGACAACTACTGGAAGTTAAATGATACTTGTTTCCCTGTCCGACCCTGATGAACTGATCGAGAAGATGGCCGCGACCCACTCACCGACGCGCCCGCACAGTTCCGGGCCGCGCCAAATAGTCGAAAGTTTCACCACAATTGAAAGCCGGATGTAGCCCGCCATGAAGCGCCTGCGTGGACTTGACGGCCTCCGCGGCGTCGCCGTGATCCTTGTGGTGTTCTTTCATTACACCTATGGCTTCGCGCGCGTCATGCATCCTCACAGCCCCGGCCTGGCCGCCACCTTCTATGCGGGAAATTTCGGCGTCGAGCTGTTTTTTATCATCAGCGGCTACGTCATCCTGATGACCGTCGAGCGCTCACCGAATTTATACACGTTCGCCGTCGGCCGGTTCAGCCGGCTCTATCCCCCTTTCGTGTTCGCCGTGCTGTTCACCGCGTCGGTAACCATCTTCACCGGCTTTCAGGTGGGCGTCGTGCAACCCGCCGACGTTCCCGCCAACTTCGTCATGATCACCTATCTGCTCGGCATCAAGCCCGTGGACACGGTCTACTGGACGCTCAGCTACGAATGCGTCTTCTATGCGATCATTGGCATCGGCCTGCTCGCGCTGCGCATCCGAAGGCTCGAGCTGCTCTGCATCGCCTGGCTGCTGGTCGCCTATACTTGCAAATTCGTCCTGCAATTGCCGCTGCCGAACGCACCGGCTCATGTCGGCTTCTCTCTTGCTGTCGCCACCGCTTCGGATTTCGCCTATCTGTTCGTGCTCGGGATGATGATCAACCGTCTGCACCAGGGGCGGCAGACCCGTCTGACCCTGCCGGTCATCGGCCTGGCACTGCTGCCGGTCGTGTATATGACGATCGAGGCACTGACCGGGCACAATCCCGGCGGCATGCGGTCAGGCCTGGAGCACGCCGGTCTGGTGATCATCTTTGCCGCGCTGGTCTATTGGGCACCGATCCGCCGCATCCCCTTCCTGCAGGCTGGACCGCTGCCTTGGCTGGGCGATATTTCCTACAGCCTCTACCTGATCCACCAGGCCGCCGGCTACCGCCTGATCGACACCCTCGAGCAACGCGGCATCAATCCAAACCTCGCGATCTTGCTCACCGCCGCCGCTTCCATTCTGGTGGCCAGCGTCATGCTCCGAACCATAGAACGACCCGGACAGAGAATACTGCGCCGCATGCTGGTCCGGTCGTCGAAACCCTCGCTCGTCGCCACCTGATCACCCGCGCAGCATCGCCGCAAGGTCACTGCGAATAGCGACGGCACGGCGAAATTTACTTTCGCGACAGCCGCTGTCCAGGCAATCGAACCCGTGTCGAGGCGACGATGAACCGGTTTGCTCCAACCAGTTAACCACAATCCGGTTAACTCACACTATTGCATTGCGGCGTCACTGTTTTTTACCGATCACGCGCTTGTCGGACCCACCCGTGACACGCTAGTTGAGGTGGTATTTTCCGGCAATCGGAGCGGGGGACGTCGCGGATGGCACAGGCGGCTGAAACGAAAAAACGCGGCAAGGCGGCTGCATCCGGCCCGGCGCCCGGCTCTAGATCGGCGGCGGCGGCAAGCACACGGGCATCGGGAACTCACAGCAAGGATTCTGCCCGAGGCAAGGAAACGGCGGTCGATCGGGACGAGTTGCTGCGGGCCTATCGCGCCATGCTGCTGATCCGGCGCTTCGAGGAGAAAGCCGGCCAGCTTTACGGCATGGGTCTCATCGGCGGCTTCTGCCATCTCTACATTGGCCAGGAGGCTGTCGTCGTCGGCATGCAGATGGCGCTCAGTGACGGTGACGAGGTCATCACCTCGTACCGCGATCACGGCCACATGCTCGCCACCGGCATGGAGGCACGCGGCGTCATGGCGGAACTGACCGGCCGTTCGGGCGGCTATTCGCACGGCAAGGGCGGCTCGATGCACATGTTCAGCAAGGAGAAGAACTTCTTCGGCGGCCATGGCATCGTCGGCGCGCAGGTCAGCCTCGGCATCGGGCTGGCGTTCAGCAACCAGTATCGCGGCAACGACCGGGTCGCGCTGACCTATTTCGGCGAGGGCGCGTCGAACCAGGGTCAGGTGTTCGAGAGTTTCAACATCGCCGCGCTGATGAAGCTGCCCGTCGTCTTTGTCATCGAGAATAACAAGTACGGCATGGGGACATCGGTGGAGCGCGCGTCCGCCAGCCGTGATCTGTCGCGGAACGGCGCGCCCTGGGGTATTACCGGCCATCAGGTGGACGGCATGGATGTACTGGCGGTAAAAGCTGCCGCGGAACAGGCGGTAGCGGCTTGCCGAGCGGGTAAAGGGCCGTACTTGCTGGAGGCGAAGACGTATCGGTACAGGGGCCACTCGATGTCCGATCCGGCGCGCTACCGCACCCGTGAGGAAGTGCAAATGATGCGCACCCAGCACGACTGCATCGAGAACGCCCGACATCGTCTCGAGGCGCTGGACGTCGAGGAAAAAGCCTTCAAGACTATCGACGACGAGGTGAAAGCGATCATCCAGGACGCCACCGATTTCGCCCAGGGCAGCCCCGAGCCGAACGAAACGGAACTCTACACCGACGTTCTGCTGGAGGGCTGACGCATGGCGACGCAAATTCTCATGCCGGCGCTGTCGCCCACGATGACCGAGGGCAAGCTGGCAAAATGGCTGAAAAACGTCGGCGACGATGTGCACGCCGGCGACGTGATCGCCGAGATCGAAACCGACAAGGCGACGATGGAGATCGAGGCCGTCGACGAGGGCAAGCTGGCCCGAATTCTGGTCGACGAGGGCACTGAAGGCATCGCCGTCAACACCCCGATCGCCGTGCTGAGCATGAACGGCGAGGACGTATCCACCGCGCCAGCGGTCACTCCGACCCCGCCCCAAGTGTCATCCCCGGCCCAGGCCCCCGTGGCATCCCCGGCCCCCGCGTCATCCCCAGCCCCGGTGTCATCCCCGGCGACGGCCGGGGACCCACGACTTGCTCAGCCCGCCCCGGAAAAAGACTGGGGGCCCACCAAGCCCACCACCGTGCGCGAGGCGTTGCGTGACGCCATGGCGCTGGAGATGCGCCGCGACGGCGATGTGTTCCTGATGGGCGAGGAGGTCGCTCAGTACCAGGGTGCCTACAAGATCAGCCAGGGCCTGCTGGACGAGTTCGGCCCCAAGCGCGTCATCGACACTCCGATCACCGAGCATGGCTTCACCGGCATGGCGGTGGGCGCGGCGCTGAACGGTCTGCGGCCAATCGTCGAGTTCATGACCTTCAACTTCGCCATGCAGGCGATGGACCAGATCATCAACTCGGCGGCCAAGACCCTCTACATGTCCGGTGGCCAGATGGGCTGCCCGATCGTGTTCCGCGGCCCCAACGGCGCGGCATCGCGGGTTGGCGCGCAGCACTCGCAGTGCTACGCAAGCTGGTACGCGCACGTGCCGGGACTGAAGGTGGTCGCGCCATGGTCCTCGGCCGATGCCAAGGGCCTGCTGCGGTCAGCCATTCGCGACCCCAACCCGGTGATTGTGCTGGAGAACGAGATCCTCTACGGCCACACCTTCGAGTGTCCCGTCGATGATGACTTCATCATCCCGCTCGGGCGCGCCAAGGTCGAGCGGGCCGGTTCGCATGTGACCCTGGTCGCCTTCAGCATCATGGTCGACGTGGCTCTCAAGGCGGCCGAGACCCTCGCCGAACAGGGCATCGAGGCCGAAGTGATCAACCTGCGCAGCCTGCGCCCGCTGGACACCGCGACCATTGTCGGCAGCGTGAAAAAGACCAGCCGGCTGGTGACGGTCGAGGAAGGCTGGCCATTCGCCGGGATCGGCGCCGAGATCGCGATGCAGGTGATCGAGCACGCCTTCGACTGGCTCGACGCGCCGCCGGTGCGAGTATGCGGCGTGGACGTGCCGCTGCCGTACGCGGCCAATCTCGAGAAACTGGCGCTGCCACAGCCCGCCTGGGTGGTGGACGCGGTAAAGAAGATAGTCTGACCGAGGGGCTTGCACGATGGCGACCAATATACTGATGCCGGCGCTGAGCCCGACGATGACCGAGGGCACGCTCACCCGCTGGTTGAAGAAGGAAGGCGACCAGATCAAGGCGGGCGACGTGATCGCCGAGATCGAGACCGACAAGGCGACCATGGAGGTCGAGGCCGTCGAGGAAGGCGTGCTCGGCAAGATCCTGGTCGACGATGGCACCGAGGGGGTACAGGTCAACGCGCCGATCGCCGTCATGGTGGACGAGGGCGAAGCCGTCCCATCAGGCGCCGCCCCCTCTGCCGCCGCCCCACCGCCAAGCAAGGCCGAGCCGGCCGCATCGAACGCATCGACCACTGCGGCGAGGGAGGCCCCTGCTCCGGCGCCCTCGCCTCAATCACCGCCGGCGGCAAGCCCGGCACCATCGCCGCGGCCCGCGCCGCCGGCGGCCAATGGACATGACGCGGCGGCGGGCGAGCGCGTATTCGCCTCTCCACTGGCCAGGCGCATGGCGCATCAGGCCGGGATAGACCTCAGCGCCTTGAAGGGCAGCGGTCCCAACGGTCGCATCGTTCGGGCTGATATCGAGGCGGTCCAGAAAGGCGGCGCTCCAGCAGCGGCAGCGGCGCCTGCTACGACGGCTGCGGCACCGGCCGCAGCGCCCAGATCCGCCCCGACGGTCATCTCCGCGCCGCACAAGCTCGTGCCGCACTCCTCGATGCGCAAAGTCATCGCGCGCCGGCTGGCCGAGGCAAAGGCCACCATCCCGCACTTCTACGTCTCGATGGATATCGAGATCGACGCGCTGATCGACCTGATGAAGCAGTTGAACGCGAAGGCGCCGAAGGAGGGTCCAGGGGCCTACGCGATCACCATCAACGACCTGGTGATCAAGGCCAGCGCGGCGACCCTGCGGCAGATCCCGACGGTGAACGCAAGCTGGACCGAGGACGGGATGGCATTTTACGAGGACGTGGACATCAGCGTCGCGGTCGCCATTCCCGACGGGCTGATCACGCCGATCATCCGCCAGGCCGACCGCAAGGGTCTGGCGACCATCAGCGCCGAGATGAAGGATCTGGCGGGCCGCGCGCGCGCCGGCAAGCTGAAGCCGGAGGAATTCCAGGGCGGCGGCTTCTCGATCTCCAACATGGGGATGTTCGGCGTCACCGAGTTCGCCGCCATCATCAACCCGCCCCAGGGCGCCATCCTGGCGGTCGCCGCTGGCCAGAAGCGCCCGGTGGTGAAGAACGACGCGCTGGCGATCGCGACGGTGATGACCTGCACGCTGTCGGTGGACCACCGCGTGGTCGATGGAGCCCTCGGCGCCCAGTGGCTGCGCGCGTTCAAGAAGATCGTCGAGGATCCACTAAGCCTGCTGCTGTAAGGTCGCGCGTGGCGACAGGCCGCAGGATAGTGGATCACCTACCACCGCTGTGTCACGGTCGGACTCGGTCCGGCCGCCCACGTATTCACACTGCGCCATGACCACCCCGCTGCTCCGACCCGCCGCCCCGCCTGACCTGCCGGACATCCTCCGTCTGATCCGCGCCCTCGCGGAATACGAGCGCAACCTGCACCACGCCGTGGTGACCGAAGCCGACCTACTCGCCCTCCTGTTCGGCGGCGCGCCCCGCGCCCACGCGGTGCTGGCCGAGATCCCCGGCCGCAGACCCGTCGGAATCGCGTTGTATTACTACACGGTAAGCACCTTCGCCGGCCGCACCGGACTGTTCCTCGAGGATCTGTTCGTCGAGCCCGGCCATCGCGGCACCGGCATCGGTCTCGCCCTGATGCGGCACATCGCAGCCATCGCCCTGGCGGAGAACTGCCATGTCATCGAGTGGCGCGTGCTTGACTGGAACAAGCACGCCATCGATTTCTACCAGCGTCTCGGCGCAAGGCCGATACAAGGCTGGCACGTCAGGCAACTGAGCGGCGACGCGCTCGCCGCCCTGGCGCAAGGAACCTCTCATGGCTGACCAGAGTTTCGATCTCATCGTGCTCGGCGGCGGTCCCGGCGGCTACGTCGCCGCCATCCGCGCCGCGCAGCTCGGCATGAAGACCGCCGTGGTCGAGCGCGAGCATCTGGGCGGCATCTGCCTGAACTGGGGCTGCATTCCGACCAAGGCGCTGCTGCGCACCAGCGAGATCAACCACCTGCTGCATCATCTGCCCGACTTTGGCTTCGCGCGGTCGAGCCTCATTTCGATCTCGACAAGGTGGTGAAACGCTCCCGCGCGGTGGCGAAACAACTGTCCTCCGGCGTCGCGCATCTGCTGCGCAAGAACAAGGTCACCGTGTTCGACGGCACCGGCAAGCTGGCCGGCAAACAGACCGCTGGCGGTGGACGAAGGACGGCAAGGCCGTCGCCACCGCTGAAGGCGCCGCACATCATCCTCGCCACCGGCGCCCGCGCGCGCCAGCTTCCGGGCATCGAGGCCGACGGCAAGCTGATCTGGAGCTACCGCGAAGCGATGGTTCCGACCGATGTTTCCGAAGTCGCTGCTGGTGATCGGCTCCGGCGCGATCGGCATCGAATTCGCCAGCTTCTACCTCAACATGGGCGCGCAGGTGACCGTCGTCGAAGTGCTGCCGCGCATCCTTCCGGTCGAGGACGAGGAAATCTCCGCCTTCGCCCACAAGGCATTCGAGAAGCAGGGGATGAAGATCCTCACCGGCGCCGCGGTGAAGGGCGCCAAGAAAGCACGCCGACAACGTCACGGTGACCGTGGAGACCGGCGGCAAGAGCCAGGACATCACCGTCGACCGGGTGATTTCCGCGGTCGGCATCGTCGGCAACGTCGAGGACCTCGGTCTGGAGGGCACCGGGGTCAAGGTCGACCGCACCCATGTGGTGATCGACGAATACTGCCGCACCGGCGAGCCCGGGGTCTATGCGATCGGCGATCTCGCCGGCCCGCCCTGGCTGGCGCACAAGGCCAGCCATGAAGGCGTGATCTGCGTCGAGAAGATCGCCGGCCTCAACGACGTGCATCCGATGGACGTGCGCAACATCCCCGGCTGCACCTATTGCCGCCCGCAGGTCGCCTCGGTCGGCCTGACCGAAGCCCGCGCCAAGGAAGCCGGCCACGAGGTCAAGGTCGGACAATTTCCGTTCATCGGCAACGGCAAGGCGATCGCCATGGGCGAGCCGGAGGGCATGGTGAAGACCGTGTTCGACGCCAAGACCGGCGAACTGCTGGGCGCGCACATGATCGGCGCCGAGGTGACCGAGATGATCCAGGGCTACACCATCGCCCGCACGCTGGAGACGACGGAAGCCGAGCTGATGCATACCGTGTTCCCGCATCCCACGGTCAGCGAGACGATGCATGAGGCGGTGCTCGACGCTTACAAGCGCGCCATCCATTTCTGACCGGGCATTTCTGACCGGGCATTTCTGACCGGGCCGGCGCATCCGGCCCGGTTTCGCAACGTTACTGGCTGCGGCGGCCAAACGATATGACGTAGGCCTGGAAGCGCGTCGTGATCATCGGATCGTCGGATACCTCGATCCCGTCCTCCAGCCGGTTCGGCCAGAACACCAGCTCTTTCTCCGCCGCCACATTGTCCGCCGCCGCCTTCGTGATGGTGATCGTTCCCAGATCAACCATGCGGCGATCCGCCGGCCAGGGCTGGCTTGGATCGTTCGTCTGGTCTCCGGGATTGGCCAGTTGCGCCATCACGCGGAAAGCCACCGGCCCCTTGCCCAGCCGCTTGGGCAGCTCATCGACCAGGAAATTCGGCGGCATCTTCGCCGCCTCGGCCGGAGCCAGATGCTCGACGCCCGCGACCGGCTGGAACTGGAACCGGAACGGCTGCCTGGTGCCCGCGGCATTCACCAGGATGAACGCATTGACGCCGTTATAAACCTCCCGCGCGAAGCTTGTCGGCGTGCCGAGGCCAGCGGAAGCCTTGGCCACGCTTGGGTGCGTCGAGACGAACTGCTCGACCTTGGTGGGCTTCGGGGCATCCGGCCCGCTTGCCGCGACCGCCTGCAGCAACGCGAGAAAATCCTCGCTGGTGGCCACCGGAAAGAACGGCAGCGAATTCGTCACCACATCCACCGGATCGCCGTCGGCCGGCTGAAACTTCATCGCCATGCCGTGCGGGTTGGCGCCGTCGGACCCGTCGGGCAGCGTCGGCAGACCGGTCGAGTCGGAAAACCGCACCGTCACCGGCACCGGCTTGCCGGCGAAGATCGTCGCCTTGCTCAACCCGGACGCGGCCGGGCTTGGGGTGAAGCTGCCCTCCGCGACGACGCCCTTGGCGTGATTCGCACGGATGCCCGGATGCTTCCCCCAAAGCGTGTTCATCGTGTTGACAAGCTGCTCCGGGGTATTGGTATCTTGCGCCCACGAGGGTGACGTTGCGACCAGGACCGTAACGAAGGCGGCGGACAGGCGTACGCTGATCATGTCTGGCTCCAAGATTGTCCGCGTCACGGTAACACGGCCGTCGCCACGGCAAAACCGCGGTGGCGTTACGGTTTCCGGACACCTCCGCGCGCCTGGACGGCAGCACCTTTGCAACCTTCCTCGCCGATGAAATCGGCCCGGTAAGCCTGGACAGCCAACCCCCGCGGTCAGTCCATCCACCGCTTCTCCGTGTCCTCCGAGACCTCCGCGTCCTCCGTGATTCATGGAACCATCCACCACCCCGGGCCGCCGTCGAGCAGTCTGGATGATGCGGTGACCGAACGCAGCTGCGCGTGCCTCATTCCCTTGGCGCCGTTCGTGCTTGTTGGACAGCCCGCGTAACCATGGAGTTCACCGAGGTCCGGAGTTCACGGAGAAGGACAAACGGCGGAAAGCGTCTTTCAGAAGAATTGTGTCGCAATTAATGACAGGCTTGACGCCGCGACCGCTTTAGAGCCGGACCGACAACGATACCGGAGACAATCGAAAGCCGGCCCATCCGGCGCCTCCCGCGGCTGGAACCCCAGCGGCGGTAAACGTACCCCACTTGATCTGGCGCAAACCCGGTCGTCGAGCCGCGAGCTATACATACCCTGGCGCGCGCCCGAACCCGCCCAGGCCATCTTATATATAGAAATCATATACGCCCACTGTCCAAGGCACATGGTTTCTATACCTGGCCCGGACTATTTCCAGCGCCGAACCAAACCATCAGCCGGCGGGCAAGTGCGTCCGCCGGGGCACGGAGTAACGGCAATGCTCGATCTGGTCTTCATCGCGACGGGGGCAGTCTTTCTCTACGTCTGCATCCTCTACGCCTTCGCCTGCGACCGTCTTTAGGAGCAGAGGCATGACCCTGGACTACATCCTCGGCGGCGCCGTGACATTGTTCATTCTGGGCTATCTGATCTTTGCCCTGATCCGACCGGAACGTTTCTGAACCGCCCCCCGTGCCGCGTGGTCTGCTCCGCATGACCCGCCCTTCCCGTTGGGAACCTTAACCTATGACAGTCAATGGCTGGCTGCAGATCGCACTGTATTGCGTCCTGCTCATTCTACTGACCAAACCACTCGGCGGTTACATGACCCGGGTGTTCGCCGGCGAACGCACCCCGTTGTCCCCGGTATTCCGCCCGGTCGAGCGGCTGCTGTACCGCCTGTCCGGCGTCGATGAAGCCGAGGAACAGCACTGGGTTACCTACGCCATCGCCATGCTGGCGTTCACCTTCGCCGGCTTCATCGTGCTGTACGCGTTGCAGCGGCTACAGACGATGCTGCCGTTCAACCCGCAGCATCTGGACGCGGTGTCGCCCGACCTGGCGTTCAACACCTCGGTCAGTTTCATAACCAACACGAACTGGCAGTCCTACGTGCCCGAAACCACCATGAGCTACCTGGTGCAGATGGCCGGGCTGACAGTGCATAACTTCGTCAGCGCGGCCACCGGCGTCGCCCTCGCCCTCGCCCTGATCCGCGGCTTCACCCGCCGTTCGGCCCGCACCGTCGGCAATTTCTGGGTCGATATGACCCGCTGCGTGCTGTATATCCTGCTGCCGATCTGCGTCGTCGTCGGCCTGGTCATGGTCTGGCAGGGCGTGCCGCAGAACCTGTCCGCATATACCGACGTCACCACACTCGAAGGTGCCAAACAGACCATCGCCCAGGGCCCGGTCGCATCCCAGGAAGTGATCAAAATGCTCGGCACCAACGGCGGCGGCTTCTTCAACGCCAACTCGGCACACCCGTTCGAGAACCCCACCGCGGTCACCAACCTGATCCAGATCCTGCTGATCTTCTCGATCGGCGCCGCGCTGACCAACGTGTTCGGCCGCATGGTCGGTGATCAGCGCCAGGGTTGGGCCATCTTCGCCGTCATGGGCGTGCTGTTCCTCGCAGGCACCGTCACGCTGTATTGGTCGGAGGCCGCCGGCAACCCGCTGTTCGCCCATCTGCCGATCGACCAGACCGCCAGCGCCCTGCAGCCGGGCGGCAACATGGAGGGCAAGGAGGTCCGCTTCGGCATCGCCAATTCCTCGTTGTTCGCAACGATCACGACGGACGCCTCGTGCGGCGCTGTCACCTCGATGCACGACAGCCTGACGCCGCTGGGCGGCATGGTGCCGATGATCAACATCATGCTGGGTGAGATCATCTTCGGCGGCGTCGGGTCCGGCCTCTACGGGATGCTGCTGTTCGTCATCGTGGCGATGTTCGTGGCCGGCCTGATGGTAGGACGCACCCCGGAATACATCGGCAAAAAGCTGGAGTCGAAAGAGGTCAAGATGGCCATGCTGGGCATCCTGATCCTGCCGCTCTCGATGCTGGGCTTCGCCGCCGTGGCCGTGGTCATCCAGCCGGGTCTGGCCGGCCTGTCGAACGCCGGACCGCATGGCTTCTCCGAGGCCCTGTACGCCTACGTCTCGGCCACCGGCAACAACGGCAGCGCCTTCGCCGGCCTGTCCGCCAACACGCCGTTCTGGAACTCCACCCTGGGCCTGGCAATGTTCATCGGCCGCTTCCTGATGATCGTCCCGATGCTGGCCATCGCCGGCTCGCTCGCCGCCAAGAAGATCGTGCCGATCTCGGCCGGCACCTTCCCCACCAACGGCGGCCTGTTCGTCGGCCTGGTGGTCGGCGTGATCCTGATCACCGGCGGACTGACCTTCCTTCCTTCCCTCGCTCTCGGGCCCGTCGTCGAGCACCTCTCGATGCACGCCGGCACCACTTACTGAGGTCAAAGACCATGGAAACCAGAGCCCGCTCGCGCGGCGAAAGATCCAGCCTGCTGGACCCGTCCATCCTGCTGCCGGCGACCGGCCAGGCGGTGCGCAAACTCGATCCGCGCATGATGATCCGCAATCCGGTGATGTTCGTGGTGGAGCTCGTCGCCGCGCTCACCACGGTCATCTTCCTGCGCGACCTGCTGACCGGCGGCGAACATCTCGGCTTCACCTTCCAGATCATCCTGTGGCTGTGGATCACCGTCCTGTTCGCCAACTTCGCGGAAGCCGTCGCCGAGGGCCGTGGCAAGGCACAGGCCGCCACCCTGCGCCGCACCCGCACCGAAACGATGGCGCACCGCCTGACGGCGACCGGCACCGAGGAAGTGGCCGCCGCCGACCTGAAGCAGGGCGACATCGTGATGGTGCAGGCCGGCGAACTGATCGCCAGCGACGGCGAGGTCATCGAGGGCATCGCCTCGATCGATGAATCCGCCATCACCGGCGAATCCGCCCCGGTCATCCGCGAAAGCGGCGGCGACCGCTCGGCCGTGACCGGCGGCACCAGGGTGCTGTCCGACTGGATCAAGGTGCGCATCACCGCCGCCCAGGGCTCCACCTTCCTGGACCGCATGATCGCCCTGGTCGAGGGCGCCGAACGGCAGAAGACGCCGAACGAGATCGCGCTGAACATCCTGCTCGCCGGTCTGACCATCATCTTCGTGTTCGCCGTCGCGACCATCCCGAGCTTCGCCACCTATGCCGGCGGCTCGGTGTCCGTCGTCATCCTGGTGGCGCTGTTCATCGCACTGATCCCCACCACGATCGGCGCGCTGCTGTCGGCGATCGGCATCGCCGGCATGGACCGCCTGGTGCGCTTCAACGTGCTGGCGATGTCCGGACGCGCCGTGGAGGCGGCCGGTGACGTCGATACGCTGCTGCTGGACAAGACCGGCACCA
Organism: uncultured Alphaproteobacteria bacterium; assembly: GCA_963758415.1. Lineage (GTDB taxonomy): Bacteria > Pseudomonadota > Alphaproteobacteria > Acetobacterales > Acetobacteraceae > Rhodopila. The sequence goes on from CAVWVL010000010.1 coordinate 212,510, forward strand.
TCACCCTCGGCAACCGTCAAGCGACAGAGTTCTTTCCGCTGACCGGCGTCGCCCCGCGCGACCTGGCCGACGCCGCGCAGTTGTCATCGCTGCCCGACGAGACCCCCGAAGGCCGCTCGATCGTCGTCCTGGCGAAGGAGAAATACGACATCCGCGGCCGTGACATGGCGCCGCTGGATGCGCATTTCGTGCCGTTCTCGGCGCAGACCCGGTTATCCGGCATCGATTACGAACACTCATCCATCCGCAAGGGCGCCGTGGACGCGGTGCTGAACTGGGTGCGCACAACCGGGGCCACGTCTGGCCAAGGCAACGTCACAGGTGGCGTCGCGACCGCGATGCGGCCCACCGTCTCGGACGCGACGGTGAGCGAACTGAGCGCGATCGCCGAGAAAATCGCCAAGGCCGGCGGCACCCCCCTCGCCGTCGCCCGCGATGGCAAGCTGCTCGGCGTCATCTACCTGAAGGACATCGTCAAGGGCGGCATCCGCGAGCGTTTTTCTGAACTGCGCCGGATGGGCATCCGCACGGTGATGATCACCGGCGACAACCCGCTGACCGCGGCCGCGATCGCCGCCGAGGCCGGGGTCGACGACTTCCTCGCCCAGGCCACGCCCGAGGCCAAGCTGCAACTGATCCGCGACGAGCAGGCGCAGGGCAAGCTGGTCGCGATGTGCGGCGACGGCACCAACGACGCCCCTGCCCTCGCCCAGGCCGATGTCGGCGTGGCAATGAACACCGGCACCATGGCGGCGCGCGAGGCCGGCAACATGGTCGATCTCGACAGCGACCCGACCAAACTGATCGAGATCGTCGAGATCGGCAAACAGTTGCTGATGACCCGCGGTGCGCTGACCACGTTCTCCATCGCCAACGACGTGGCGAAGTATTTCGCCATGATCCCGGCCATGTTCATTGCCTTCTACCCGCAACTCCAGGCGCTGAACGTGATGCATCTGGGCAGCCCGCAAAGCGCCATCCTGTCGGCCATCGTGTTCAATGCGCTGATCATCGTGGCGCTGATCCCGCTGGCTCTGCGCGGCATCTCCTACCGCCCGATCGGCGCCGCCGCCCTGCTGCGCCGCAATCTGCTGATCTACGGCGTGGGCGGCATCATCGTGCCCTTCATCGGCATCAAACTGATCGACATGGGCGTCAACGTCCTGGGGCTGGTGTGAGATGGGTCGGTTGCAAACCCCGAGCCGCCCGCTCCTTCACCAACCCCCTAAATGAATTGGTTCCAAGGGCAAGCCCTTGGCGGGGTCGAGGGGCGGAGCCCCCGCCTTCCTCAACCCTTCTCACCCATCCAGGAGTATGACAACGTGCTCAAACAAATCCGCCCCGCGATCATGATGATCGTGACTATGACAATCCTGACCGGCCTGGCCTACCCGCTGGCGATGACCGGCATCGCCGAGGCGATCTTTCCCTCCCAGGCCAACGGCAGCCTGGTCGAGCGTGACGGCCACGTCATCGGCTCCACGCTGATCGGCCAGAACTTCACCAAGGAGACCTATTTCCATCCGCGCCCCTCGGCGACCACGGACACCGATCCGAACGACTCCACCAAGACCGTGCCGGCACCCTATAACGCCGGCAACTCAGGTGGCTCCAACCTCGGCCCGACGTCGAAAGCGCTTCTCGACCGCGTGACCCAGGACACCGGCACGCTCGCCGCGCAGAACCCCGGCACCCCGGTGCCGATCGACCTGGCGACCACCTCGGCCAGTGGCCTCGACCCCGACATCACGCCCGCCGCCGCGCTGTTCCAGGTGCCCCGCGTCGCCAAGGCCCGCAACCTGCCCGAGGAGCGGGTCCGCCAACTGGTGCAGGACCACACCACCAGTCGCGTCGCTGGCCTGATCGGCGAGCCGCACGTTAACGTGCTACAGTTGAATCTGGCTCTGGACGCGATCGGCCGGAGCTGACAGACCTCCACTCGAAGCGGACCGCCAAACCAAAGACATGGGCGATAACGGCAACACGGATCGTCGCCCATCACCGGACGCCCTGCTGCGGGAGGCACAAAAGACCTCTCGCGGCCGCCTGAAGATCTTCCTTGGCGCGGCGCCCGGCGTGGGCAAGACGTACGAGATGCTCTCCGCCGCCCAGGCTAGGCGGCGCGAGGGCATCGACGTTGTCGTCGGCATCGTCGAAACCCACGGCCGAGCAGAGACCGAGGCGCTGACCGCGGGGCTGGAGACAGTGCCGCGGCGGACCATGGCCTATCGCGGCCAGGCCATGACGGAAATGGACCTGGACGCGATCCTCAAGCGACAGCCGCGGCTTGCCCTGGTCGACGAGCTGGCCCACACCAATGTCCCCGGCAGCCGCCATCCGAAACGCTACCTGGACGTCGAGGAGCTGCTGTCCAACGGAATCGACGTCTACACAACACTGAATATCCAGCACGTCGAAAGCCTCAATGACGTGGTCGCGCGGATCACCCGCATCCGGGTTCGCGAGACCGTCCCCAACTCTGTGATCGAGCGCGCCGACGATATCGAGCTGATCGACCTGACACCGGATGACCTGATCCAGCGGCTGAAAGACGGAAAAGTCTACGTCCCGGCGCAGGCGGAACGCGCGGTGCGGCACTATTTCGCCCCCGGCAACCTCACCGCGCTGCGCGAACTCGCACTGCGGCGCACCGCTCAGCGTGTGGACAACCAGATGGTTGACTACATGCGGAGCCATGCCATCGAGGGCCCTTGGCCCGCCGGTGAGCGGGTGCTTGTGTGCGTACAGGGCGGCCCGCGCGCCACCGCGACCGTCCGCCACGCCAAGCGCCTGGCCGACCAGCTCCGCGCCCCCTGGATGGCGCTCAACGTCGAGACAGCGGGTGCCGGCAAGCCCGGGCCGGAAGAACAGGACAGCGTGACCGAGGCTTTGCGCCTGGCCCAGCAACTGGGCGGTGAGCCGGTGCTGATCCCCGGACAGGACGTGGCTGACCAGATCATCGACTACGCCCGCGCCAACAATGTGACCCACATCATCGTCGGCAAGTCCGAGCGGCCAGCGTGGCGGGAATGGCTGGCGGGATCGGTGACGCGGCGAGTGATCAGCCGAGCCGGCGGCATCAACATCCACATCATCGAAGCTCCGGTCGAGCAGAAGCCCGGAAGCGTCCGGGCGGCCGCGACGCCCGAGGCAAAGCCGCCAGCCCACGCGAAACCTTATCTTATCGCGGCCGTCATCGTCGCTCTGGCGACTGCTTTCGCGATCGCCCTGCGGGCCATGGGCATCACCAACGTCGCGTTGGTGTTCCTTACGGCGATCCTGATTGACGCGGTCCTGTTCGGTCTGGGACCGTCCCTGCTCGCCTGCCTGGCTGCGATACTGGCGTACAACTTCTTTTTCTTGCCGCCACTCTATACCTTCACCATCGCCGACCCCGAAAACGTCGTCGCGCTGTTCTTCTTCGCTATCGTCGCCCTCATCGCCAGCAACCTGGCGGCCCGGGTGCGCAGCCAGGCGGTCACCGCGCGGGTGCGCGCCCGAACCACCGAGGACCTCTATCAGTTCAGCCGCAAGCTGACCGTCGCGGTCACCCTCGACGATTTGCTGTGGGCCACCGCCCACCAGATCGCGCTGATGCTGAAGGTGCGCGTCGTTCTGCTGCTGCCCGAAGGCAACACCGCGGATCGTGGCAACATCTCGGTGCGCGCCGGCTTTCCACCCGAGGACATGCTGGACGAGGCCGATCTCGCCGCCGCCAAATGGTCCTGGGAGAAGAACCACATCGCCGGCCGCGGTTCCGACACCCTGCCCGGCGCCAAGTGGCTCTTCCTCCCACTCCGCACCGGACGCGGCCCGCTCGGCGTCGTCGGCATCATCCGCGACGAACCCGGTCCGCTGCTTAGCCCGGATCAGCAGCGCCTGCTGGATGCGCTGGCCGACCAGGCGGCACTGGCAATCGAGCGGGTGAACCTGGCCCGCGACCTGCACATCACCCGGCTTCAGGTCGAGACCGACCGGCTCCGCTCTGCCCTGCTCACGTCGATTTCGCATGATCTGCGCACGCCCTTGGCGTCCATCCTGGGATCGGCCAGCAGCCTGCGGTCGCAGCACGCGATGCTGGACGACGCGACGCGGGAGGCATTGCTGAGCACCATCATCGAGGAGGCCGACCGCCTCAACCGCTTCATCGGCAATCTGCTCGACATGACGCGGCTGGAGTCCGGCGCGCTGCAACCGCGCACCAGTCTGATCGTGCTGTCGGACGTGGTCGGCGCGGCGCTGCAGCGGGCGACGAAAATCCTCGAGGCCCACCGGATCGAGGTCGATCTGGCCGCCGATCTGCCGATGCTGGCGCTCGACATGGTGCTGTTCGAGCAAGTGCTGTTCAATCTGCTGGACAACGCGGCCAAGCATGCACCCTCCGGCTCGCTGATCCGCCTGCAGGCTCAGCGTGACGCTCGGCCGGCGGACGATACGGCAGGCGACCAAGTGACGCTGCGAATCATCGATGAGGGCGAAGGGATTCCCCCGGCGGACTTCGATCGCATCTTCGACAAGTTCTACCGCGCCGGCGCGCAACCGCTCGGTATCACCCCCGCGCCCCCTCCCCGTGTAATCCCCGGGCCACCAGCCGTGTCATCTCCGGCGAAGCATGCCCCTGCGCAGGCGGGGGGCCGTGGACCCACGTCTTCCCACCAGGATGGCACCGCCACCCCCAGGCCACCCACCGGCGCGGATCACAGGCGAGCCGGTACCGGCCTTGGGCTGGCGATCTGCCGCGGCTTCGTCGAGGCGATGGGGGGAACCATCACGGCGGAAAACCGCTCCGACCGATCCGGGGCCGTGTTCGTCATACGGCTGCCCGTTCCCGCAAACGCTCCGCTGCCCAATGCACCACTGCCCGAGGAAACCGCATCCATGGCGACCGACCTATGAGCGCCGGGTCCGGTCCGCTGCGGATCCTGGTGGTCGATGACGAACCGGCAATCCGGCGGTTCCTGCGCGCCGGCCTGTCCAGCCAGGGTTACATCGTGTCCGAACTGGACGAAGGTCTGCCCGCCGTCGACGTTGCCCGCCGCAAGGGCACCGACCTGATCGTGCTGGACCTCGGTCTGCCCGACATCGATGGCATCGAGATCATCGGCCGCATTCGCTCTGCTGGGTCGAACATCCCGATCATTGTGCTGTCCAGCCGCGACGACGAGGCGGCAAAGGTCGATGCGCTGGACCTCGGCGCCGACGACTACGTCACCAAACCGTTCGGCATCGACGAACTGCTGGCGCGTATCAGGGCCGCCCAGCGCCACCGGCTGCAGCGCGAAGGTGAAACGCCGGTCTTCCACAGCGGCGATCTCATGGTCGATCTGGTGCGCCGCGTTGTGACCGTGCGGGGAAATGAGGTGAAATTCTCGCCCCGAGAATACGCCGTGCTTCGCCTGCTAGTGCAGCACGCGGGAAAGGTGCTGACACACAAGATGATCCTGCGGGAGGTTTGGGGCGGCGATACCGATGTCCAGTATCTGCGTATCTACATCCGTGCGCTGCGCCAGAAGATCGAGCCCGACCCTGAACGACCAAGCCATATCCTGACGGAAACCGGGGTTGGTTACAGGCTTCGAATCAATGAGTAGGATCGCTCGCCGCACTGATCGTAGCGAAGCATGGAACTGACCGAACTAATCTCACCCAACCGAGTTCCTGCTCGACATCCGGTCTCGCGACAAGGCTCACCTCATCACCGACCTGTCGCGCCTTGCCGCCGTCGAGACGCCATCTATTCCGGCCGCCACCATCGAGGCCGCGGTGCTGGCGCGAGAGCGCCTCGGATCAACCGGTCTGGGCGCCGGCTTCGCCCTGCCGCACGCCCGCATCGAGGGCCTCACTCGGTTCCTCGGCCTTTTTGTCCGCCTCAGCCGGCCGATCGAGTTTGACGCCATCGATCGCAAGCCGGTGGATCTGCTGTTTCTATTGCTGATCCCTGCCGGCGCCACGGATCACGTCGGCGCCCTGGCGGCGATATCGCGGCGATTTCGCGACCGTGATCTCGCAAGCAGCCTCCGCAAGGCGCCAAACCAGGCCACCGCGTACAGCCTGCTGACCGAACCGGTGACGCCTTAACCGTAAGGCGACCAACGCCGCACCGGACGGTTTCGACCCTGGCGCCTGGCCGGACCGATCCAATGTAACTGTAGCCCTTGGCGGGAAACGCGGCCCGCTCCCCGGCGTTGTAGCGGCGCGGGCGGTGCAGGGATTGACCCGGGCGCCGCCGGGGATGCCTCGCGGTCCGGATCAGGGGAGAACAGCAATGGCGGATGGTTCGATTACCCGTCGCGGCGTCATGGTGAGTGCCGCCAGTGGCGTGGCCCTGGCCACGACAGCCTTCGCGGACGACACGACGCCGGCTCATGCTGCCAGCGGCGACCTGCCCAGCGGTTCAGTGACCATAACGTTGGCGGTCAACAACGGGGCGCTGAGACTGACCGTCGAACCCCGCACCTCGCTGCTGGATGCATTGCGCGAACAGGCCGGACTGACCGGCACCAAGAAGGGCTGTGACCGAGGCGCGTGCGGCGCCTGCACCGTACACATTGATGGCCGGCGGGTGATCTCCTGCCTGACCCTCGCCGCGCGCTGCCAGGGCAAGCAGATTACCACGATCGAAGGATTGGCTCGGCCCGGTGCGCTGCATCCGGTCCAGGCGGCCTTCATCGAGCATGACGGGTTGCAGTGCGGCTACTGCACTCCCGGTCAGATCATGTCCGCCGTCGCACTGATCAGGGAAGGCCACGCCAGTGGCGATAACGAGATCCGCGAGTGGATGAGCGGCAACATCTGTCGCTGCGGGGCCTATCCAAACATCGTCGCCGCAGTCCGTCAGGCCGCGAGGGAGGCCTGAGCGATGCAGGCGTTCTCCCTTCTCCATCCGTCGGACGCCGATGCCGCGGTTACCGCCGGCTCACGGCCGGACACCAAGTTCATCGCCGGCGGCACCGATCTGTTGCAGCTCGCCAAGGACAATGTCGAGACGCCCGACAGGCTCGTCGACCTCGAACCACTGGACCTCTCGCGGATCGATGCGACACCGGACCATTTGCGGCTGGAGGCGCTGGCCCGTATGAGCGACGTTGCCGCCCACCCTGAGGTGGCGCATAACTGGCCCGCGCTGTCGCAGGCGCTGCTCGCATCGGCGTCGCCGCAAATTCGTAATATGGCAACCATGGGCGGCAACTTGCTGCAGCGCACCCGCTGCGGCTATTTCCGGGATACCGGTTTCAAGTGCAACAAACGCTCGCCCGGTTCCGGCTGTCCCGCGATCGATGGCGAGGATCGCATGCACGCCATCCTCGGCGGCAGTGACCACTGCATCGCCACCCACCCCTCCGACATGGCGGTTGCGCTGCTAGCGCTGGATGCGGTGCTGGAACTGGCAGGGCGCGACGGCCACCGCACCGTTCCGATCGATGATTTCCACCGCGTACCGGGCGACACGCCGCATATCGAAACGGTTCTCCAGCCGGGGGAGCTGATCACCGCGATCCGCGTCCCCGCATCGGCCGCCGCGCGGCGCTCGTACTACCTGAAAGTGCGCGACCGGGCGAGTTTCGAGTTCGCGCTGGTTTCCGCCGCCGTGGCACTCGACATCCTGAATGGCACGATCGTCTCTGCTCGGGTCGCCGCCGGCGGGGTCGGCACCAAGCCATGGCGGCTGCCGGAGGTGGAGGCCGCCCTGACCGGCAAATCGGCCGATAACGCGACGTTGCAGGCGGCCGCGCAACAGGCCGGAGATGCCGCCAAGCCGACCGGGACGAACGCGTTCAAGCTCGTGCTGCTGCGTCGCACGGTTCTGCGCGCGCTGCAGACCGTATCGGCCTAGCAATCACCTCAAGCTGCCAGGGAGAGCCCGATGGCCGTTATCGGCAAACCGGTCGACCGTATCGATGCCCAACTGAAAGTCACCGGCGCGGCGAAGTACGCAGCCGAGTTTCCCGTGCCGGACCTGGTCCATGCCGTGCTGGTTCAAAGCACCATCGCCGCGGGATCGATCAGCGGTTTTGAATTGACCGAGGCTCAGGGCATGCCTGGAGTCCTGGCGATCATCACGCCGGACAATGCCGGCAAGCTGAGCAGCCCGAAGGACGTGCCGCAGGCCGTGGCCGGTCCGTTGTTGCAAAGCCGTGACATTCTCTTCAATGGCCAGCATGTCGCCGTCGTGATCGCCGAGACGCTCGATCAGGCGCTGGCCGCCGCCGCGCGCGTCGCCGTTCATTACGCCAACGGCGAGGCCGCCACGTCGATGGACGCGTTGCTGGGGCAGGCCTACGCGCCAAGGAACTTCCGCAATGGCGAGCGTCCTCCTGACTCCAGCAGGGGCGATCCGGACGCCGCCTTCGACCGCGCCACGGTCAGGCTGGACGTGACCTACGTTACGCCGATCGAACACCACAACCCTATGGAGCCGCACGCTACCATCGCCGAGTGGAAAGGCGACAAGCTCACAGTCTGGACAACGACCCAAGGGATCTCCGGCGCACAGCGCACACTAGCCGGACAGTTCGGTCTCGACAAAGCCGATGTGCGCGTGATCTGTCCCTATGTCGGCGGCGGCTTCGGCTCGAAGGGGAACACCTGGCCGCCGGCCACGTTTGCGGCCCTGGCCGCACGCATTGTGCGACGGCCGGTGAAGCTTGTGCTGACGCGGGCGCAGATGTTCACCTCCAACGGCTATCGCCCGCGCACCGTGCAACGATTGAAGCTCGCCGCTGGAAACGATGGAACCCTCATCGCGATCCGGCATGACGGCATCAGTTCGATGTCCCAGCCGGCGCTGGGTGAATTCGCCGAACCGGTCGCCCTAGCCTCGGAGATGCTTTACGCCTGCCCGAATGTGGCGATTACGCATCGTCTGGTCGCGCTGAACGCGGCGTTGCCCACCTACATGCGGGCCCCTGGTGAAGCCTGCGGGGTCTATGCCCTGGAATCGGCCATGGACGAGATGGCTGTTGCGCTAAAGCTGGACCCGATCGACTTCCGCTTGCGTAACTATGCCGAGACCGACCCGCACGAGGGTAAGCCCTTCGCCAGCAAGGCGTTGCGGGCCTGCTACGAGCAGGGTGCCCGAGCCTTCGGCTGGGGCAGGCGGTCCGCCGAACCACGCTCCATGCGCGACGGCGACAAGTTGATCGGTTGGGGGTTCGCCACCAGCACCTATCCAACCAACCGCCGGCCGGCCGAGGTTCGGGTGCGGATGGACCGTGAGGGCGGCGTCGTCATCCAGTGTGGCACGCAGGATCTCGGCACCGGAACGTATACGGTCATGAGCCAGGTTGCCGCCGATACGCTGGGCGCCAAAATGGATCGTATTCGGTTCGAGTTGGGCGACAGCGCTTTGCCGACCGCGCCGGTGTCCGGTGGGTCCTCGACGGTGCCGAGCGTGGCGCCCGCGGTTCAGGCGGCGTGCCAGGCGCTGGTGGATAATATCAAGGACCTTGCCATGGCTGATCCGCAAAGCGGATGGCCGGCCCAGTCTCGGGACAATTTGGCTCGGGACAATTTGCAGCTTCGCGACGGCCAGGTCATCGGGCCCGATCGTCGCGTCCCGGTCGCCGCCCTGCTCGATCGCGACAAACTGCCCTTCGTCGAAGCCACGATAAAATCCGCGCCTGGCGAGGAAAGGCAGAAGTTTTCGATGCATGCCTTCGGGGCTCAGTTCGCCGAGGTCCGGGTCGATCCCGATCTCGGCGAGATCAGGGTCAGTCGCTACGTCGGCGCGTTCGATGGCGGCCGCATCCTGAACGCCAAAACCGCTCGCAGCCAGTTGATTGGCGGCATCATCTACGGCATCGGCATGGCGCTGCTGGAGGAAACCCTGGTCGACAGCGAAACCGGACGCATCGTGAACAGCAACGTCGCCGACTATCTGATGCCGGTGAACGCCGACGTTCCCGACATTCAGACCATCATCGTCGAGAACGACGAGCTGAATTCCAACCCGCTGGGGGTGAAGGGGATAGGCGAATTGCCGATGGTAGGCGTAGCGGCGGCGATCGCCAACGCAGTGTATCATGCCACCGGCGTGCGGGTGCGGAAGCTGCCGATCCGGATCGAGGACCTTCTTGTGTGAGGCCCACGAAATCGCGTAACAGCCCAGCGGTATAGATGCTTATTAAAGGGCTGGCGCCGATGTTCCGTTGCCGTTACAGATTTCGTGGCGGCCAGCAGCCTGAGGTGCTCGTCAAGGTCGTAAGGCCACCAATATGAAGCAGGTCATGGACGCGGCCTATGCAACCGTCCCGCCACCCCTGCTCGTGCACGTGTTCCCCACGTTCGCGGTGGGAGGCGCCCAGGTGCGGTTCGCCGCCATCGCCAATCATTTCGCAGCCGCCTTCCGCCACATCGTGGTTTCACTGGACGGCGACCTTGCCTGCCGGGAACGGTTGCGGCCCGACCTGGATGTGGCATTCCCGAAAGTCGTTGCCACCAAGGGCGCACTGCCGGCCAACATCTGGCGCTTTCGGCGGTTGCTTCGACAATGGCGGCCGCACCTGTTAACCACCCACAACTGGGGCGCCATCGAGTTCGCGATGGCCAACACCCCGCCGGTGACCCGTCATGTGCACGTGGTCGACGGGCTGGGACCCGAGGAACAGTCGAGACAGCTTCGTCGTCGGGTGTTGTTACGAAGACTGGTCCTGAAACGAACGCCCGTCGTGCTGCCCTCGCGCGCCTTGGTCAGCATCGCCAGCGATATTTGGAAGCTGCCGCCGCAACACGTTCGCTATCTACCCAACGGCGTTGACCTGAATCGTTTCGCCCCGATCGACACCGATACCGCCGGGACAACGGCCGCGGACGCAACTCCAAGCGCCTCGGCTGTCCCAGTGATCGGTACCGTCGCTGCTCTGCGCGAGGAAAAAAACCTTCCCCGTCTGCTGCGCGCCTTCGCGCTGGTTGCCGCCAGCACCCGGGCTCGGCTGGTGATCGTGGGTGATGGACCTCGGCGCCAGTCGCTCGTCGCCCTCGCCAACCGACTGGGGATCGCGGATCAGGTGGAGTTCACCGGCCACCGTCGTGACACGCCCGCTCTCTACGCTCGCTTCGACGTCTTCGTCCTGTCTTCCGACACCGAGCAGATGCCGCTTTCCGTGCTCGAGGCGATGGCCAGCAGGTTGCCGATCGTATCGACCGATGTGGGCGACATACGCAGCATGGTCTCGGCGGAGAACGCGCCCTTTGTCGTTGCGCCCGACGACACGGCGCTGGCCGCCGCCTTGCGGACGCTGCTGTCGAACCCGCTCATGCGCTACACCATCGGCGCCGCCAACCTCACCAAGGCACGCCTGGACTTCGCCGAGGCAGCAATGTTCGCCGCCTATGGTGCGCTGTGGCATGGTGCGCCGGGCGCCGCGTGACAACCGTCGACGTCACCCGGGTGACGGACTTCGCGGCGTTGGGAAAGCGGTGGCAGGACCTGGAACAACGCGCCGATTGCTCGTTCTTCCAAAGCTGGTCTTGGACCGGATGCCTGGCGGCGGAGCGCTTCCCCGACCCGTTGCTGGTCGAGGCGACCGAAGCCGGCCGCACCGTCGCGCTGGCGCTGTTCAACCGCGTGCGCCGCACCATCGGCCCGGCCCGCCTGTTTCTCGGCGAAGCCGGCGACCCAGGGCTGGACTGCCCCTACATCGAGAATAACGGAGTCCTCACCGAGGCTGGCCGCGAGGATGAATTGACCGAGGCTTGCCTCCGGGCGGTCGCCGCGTCGTGCGTACTGGTCTTGTCCGGCATCGGCGACACCGTCATGCAGGCGGTCAGGCGGGCGGCAGGAACAGTCTGGATCTGCAAGGAAAGCGTCGCGCCATTTATCGACCTTGCTGCGTTGCACCGCACGGAAGGAGATTATCTCGCGGCCAGGAGTGCCAACACGCGGCAGCAAATCCAGCGCTCGGACCGGTTCTTCGCGGCAAACGGTGCGCTGACCGCAAGGCGGGCCGAAACGCTGGCCTCGGCGCATGCCACGTTGGACCTGTTGGCCGATCTGCACCAGAAAAGCTGGCTGGCGCGCGGTCAGGCAGGAAGTTTTGCCATGCCATTCTTCGCGAGGTTTCATCATGCCTTGATCGATGCGGCCTTCGGCCGTGGGCAGATCGAACTGACGACTGTTGGCAACGCAAGGGCCGTCGTCGGCGTTCTGTACAATTTTTCGTTTCGCCGCCGCCTGCTAGCCTACCAGAGCGGTTTCGACTATGCCGCCGCCGGCGTGCATGGGAAACCGGGACTCACTTGCCATCACGCGGCAATACAGGGTGCGCTGGCTCGAGACTTTGGCGTCTATGATTTCCTTGCTGGCGACACGCAATACAAGCGGAGCCTGGCCGGCGGCTCAAAGCCGCAATACTGGGTCGAGGCGGGCCCAGCCTGGTCGCCATGGCTACTGTTTCGACGAATGCTTGGTTGAACGAGCAGGGCCGATTGTAACAAACCGTTGCACGCACGTGGCCGCACGGCCGACAACGGATTTCTAATTCATCGAGCATGAGTAGATTCCAAGTCTATCAGAACAGTTCCAAAGCATGATTTGGTTCAATTCGAGTAACAGCGAATGCCTTGATGCGGCCAGCTAATCGAACGCAAGGCGGGCTGACTGACCGCGTGTCTGCTCAGAACGACAAGATCGCTAGTCAAATGACGCACAGCAAATACGAGCTTACGACGCTTGAAGAACGCGCGCGGCAATGGCGCGACGAAGCGGATAGGGCGACATCGGAAACGATGTACCGGATATGCCTCGCGGAGGCGCACCTGTGTGAATGGCGGGTTCAACTGTCCCGCTCCACGCCGATCCTGCGCGAGGCAGTCCGCGCCGCTGACCGCTAGGCGCGGCGGTTAGATCCCGGGCCGACCGACTGTCTCCGTCAATCGGCCTGTGAACCCTCGGTCAACGCGCTTGGCGTGGCATTGTTCGGGACATTGAGGGACACGGCGCAAATCATCGTTGCAATAAAGCTGAACAGCGCCAGACCGTAGAGGCCGCCGGCGTAACTTCCGGTCGCGTCCTTCACCGCGCCGACGTACCACGGGCCGAAGAAGCCACCCAGGTTGCCGATGGAGTTGATCCAGGCGATCGCCGCCGCTGCGCCCGGTCCGGACAAGAACATTGGCGGCATGGCCCAGAACGGCCCCTTCGAGCCATAAAAGCCGCAGGCCGCGATGGTCAGGCCAACCAGGGTCCACCACGTCCCCATGGTCACGCCAGCCAGCACCATGCCGAGCGTCGAGATGGCGCAGGTCCAGAATAGATTCCAACGCCGTTCATTCATCCGGTCGGACACGTGGCCCCAGATGAGCAGGGTCAGGGTGGCGCAGATATAGGGTATCATGGTGAGCCAGCCGACCGACATGTTGCTGGCGCCGCTGATGGTCTTGATGATCTGCGGAATGAATATGAGCATGCCCAGACTGGCGGTGACGATACCCAGATAGTTCAACGCAAGCAGCAGTACCTGCGGATCAAGCATGGCTTGCGAAATGTTGAACAGCTTGATCGCTTCCTTCGATCGGCGCTCTCGTGCCAGGGTGGCGATCAGCCAGACCCGTTCCTCATCCGTAAGGAACTCCGCCCGTTCCGGCCTGTCGGGCAGAACGAACATCACGATGACGCCGACCAGGACCGTCGGTATCGCTTCCAACAGAAACATAAGTTGCCAGCCATGCAAACCGAAAACGCCGTCAAGCGACAGAAAAGCGGTGGAGAGCGGGGCGCCGGCAACGATCGCGATCGGCAACCCGACCAGGAACGCCGAGACGATCCGCGCGTGATACTGACTAGGGAACCAGTAGGTGAAGTAGAGCACAAGGCCGGGAAAGAATCCCGCCTCCGCCACGCCCAGCAGGAAGCGAATGATGGTGAAGCTCTGTGGACCGGTTACCCAGGCAGTGGCGCAAGACAGCAGGCCCCACGTGATCATGATGCGAGCGATCCAAAGGCGCGCGCCGACCTTCTCCATGATGATGTTGCTGGGCACTTCAAAAATGAAGTAGCCCCAGTAGAATGATCCGGCCGCGAAGCCGAACGCGGTGGCTGACATGCCAAGGTCGCCGCGCATGGTCAACGCCGCGAAACCAACATTTATCCGGTCGATATAGCAGAGGAAGTAAGTCAGCAGCGCAATCGGCAGCAGGCGCATGTACAACTTGCGGATAGCCGATCGCTCGACAGTCTCGATCATCGACCTCTCCCTTGGTGCCCCTGTTGCCCCGATGCCTTTCGGTTTGTGTCGAGACAGTAGCGCATCGCCCGCGCGCGAGGCAACGCGCCCGCAGCGGTGACAGTCGGTCAGCCGGAGGACAGGCGCAGCCGCGTCGTCTCAGCGATATCGATCTGGTCCCCGTCGGTAATCACGACCTTGTAGAGCGCTCGGGCATTGACCACCGAGACCAGACCATCGCGCACGTCGCGCAGGATCAAGGCCGGATCGCGGGTTGCCGGATCGCCCATCCCGCCGCCGCCCGGCAGTTCCAGGATGAGTCGGTCGCCATCGGGAATGACCTGGAATCCTTTCGTTCGCAACACCCTGCCGGATTTTTGCGTGACCCGTCCGGCCGCGCCGTCCAGTCCGCCCTCACGCCCCTTCGGTGGGTTCGCGATACGGTCGAACGTCGCATTCACGGCAAATTCCAGATCGCCCTTGGTTGATATCTCCATGATCTGACCGACACCGCCTCGGGTGCGCCCCGCGCCGCCAGAATCCGGTTTCAGTTCCTTGCGCCACAGGATGACCGGTGCGACGTTTTCGGTCGCCTCCACCGGCATGGTGCGGACGCCCGAAGGAAACGCCGTCGCGTTCAGCCCATCTTGCCCGGGCCGCGCCCCAGTGCCGCCGGAATTGAACGTAATTATTTCGAAGTCCGCGATGACTGGCTTGTTTCCCTTGGCCTGCCCGGACACCGAGCCGCCGCCGCGCAACGGCGGGTTCCACAAAGCCGAGGCGCCTTCCGCCGTGACCCGCTCCGGCACCGCCTGATGCAGGCAACCCATCATCAGGTCCGGCAGCAAATGGCCGATCACGTGACGGACCGAAACAGGATAAGGGTGCGGCGCGTTCAGGATGCAGCCCTCGGGTATTTTCATCCGAAACGGTGCCAGGGATGCCCAATTATTCGGAATCTCCGGCGCCACCACGCACTTCAACCCAAAGCACGCATACGCTCGGCAATACGCCGCCGGAACGTTTATGCCACGCGATGACAGCCCGGAGGTACCGGCGAAATCGACCTCGATCGTATCGCCGAGAACTTCCATCGTCGCCGCCAGCCGGACAGGTTCGTCGTAGCCATCAGAAAATATCTCGTTCGCGTAGGTGCCGCGCGGGATGCGGGCAATTTCCGCCAGCGTGGCACGATGCGAACTGTCGAAGATGAATGCCGCCAACGGATCGAGACCGGTCATCTGGAACTCGGTCATCATTTCGGTCAGCCGGCGAACCCCGGCATCGTTGCACGCGCAGAGCGAATAGATATCCCCTTCCAGTTCTACCGGCAGGCGGGAACCAGCGCGCATGAAGTCGAAGAAGGTTTCATTCGGCACGCCCTGATCGAAACATTTGACGATCGGGATGTACATGCCCTCCTCATACACCGACCGTCCCTCCGGCCCCATGCCCAGTCCGCCGATGTCGATGACATGCGCGGTGTTGGCGAACAGCCCGACGATTTCTCCGTCATGGAAAGCGGGCGTGACCACCGTCAGGTCGTGCAGATGGCCGGTACCCAGCCACGGGTCGTTGGTAATGTAATGATCTCCCGGGCGCATACCAACGGCAGGGAACTTCTTCAGGAAATGCCCCACGCTCTCCGCCATCGAGTTGACGTGTCCCGGCGTGCCGGTGACCGCCTGCGCCATCATGCGGCCCTGCAGGTCGAATATACCGGCGGACAGGTCGCCGGCTTCCCGCACCGTGGTGGAGAACGCAGTGCGGATCATGATCCGGGCCTGTTCCTCGACGACCGCGATCAGACGGTTCCACATGATCTGACGGTGGATCTGCGCGAGCGCGTTGGTTTCACGGGACATCAGGTCAACCTTTTCGTGGGGCGGTTGGGCAGAAGACTTGCAGGCGGCATCGTAAAGTATTGCAACGAGGGCGAAAGGTATATATTTTTCAAATCACTACATTAGGCGGTCAAGATGGATCAAGCAATTTCCGCAACCGAGGCGAATCGCAATTTCTCGCATCTTCTGCGTGAGGTCCGCGGAGGTCGGTCCTACGTGGTGACCGCGCACGGCAAGCCGGTCGCGCGCATCGTTCCATGCAGCGAGACCGAATTGGCTCGAAACACGGCGCGTTCGGCCCTGCTCCAGCGCCTCTCTCGGCAGGGCCGCGGTCGATATCAACCCATGGACACGTGACGGCCTGTATCGGGGCTGAGCCATGCGTCAGGCAGCCGCAACAACCATCCTGCGCGACCTCGCCGCGGACGAAGTTATCATTCCGGTGCAGGCGCTGGGGGAGTTGTTCACGCTGTTGATCCGGAAGGTTCGCCGGCCTGCTCCCGACGTCCGAGCAGCGGTTCTCGGCTGGCGCGATGCTTATAGCGTCGCCGAAACGTCCTCCGAGGTGCTGATAGACGCTATGGAACTGGCGGCGGGCCACCAGTTCGCTCTGTGGGATGCGATCAATATTGGCCGCGGCGGTCGGCGCGGATCGCGAGCGGCTATAGCAGCGCGAGACGCCCCGATAACGACCGTTACGCTCGGTGAGTAGCAGGGGGCTTCAATTCCGCAGCCCAGTCAAGAACGTCCGTATCTGTTCCTCGATAAACGCGTATTCCGCGGTGCCGGGCGGCGCACCACCGGCGCTGTGACCCTTGATGGATGGAATTTCGGCGTAAGTGACTTTGCCGCGTAGCCCGCGATATAGTTCGCGCGTGAGATAGCCGGGGATTGTCCGGTCGGTCATGCTGGGTAGCAACAACACCGGCGCCGTGATCTGCGCGAGTGCCTTCATCATGTCGCCCCCGAATGGCTTTGACGCGTCGAAATTTCTGCTCGCGCGGTAGCGCCAAAGCATACTGTTGGCATCCCAGTTTCGCACCCAAACGTCCCCGGCCGCCTTTTTGCCCGCGTCGTAACCAGCATCGTCGAGCGTGGCAAGATAGTCGTCGCTTGTCGTCCAGGGGAAGTAGATCAGCGCGGCGCGGCGAATCCCTTCAGTCGGGTTCTCGGTATATTTGCCGCCCTGGTATCTTGGATCGAGCGTGATCATCGCCTCTAATGCATCGACGATCGCCGCGAAGTGATGGTCGCTACGCCCGGCCGGAACGATCATGATCAGGCCACTCATGGCATCTGCGAAGTGGATTCCCCACTCGACCGATTGGAACGAGCCCATCGATCCTCCGCCAACAGCTAACAGGTGAGCAATACCAAGCCCCTTGACAATCATTTCGTGCTGGGCACGTGCCATGTCACGGATGGTGTATTCTGGGAAGGCGGTGCCGAGGCCATCTTTCGGCGATGATGACGTTCCACCGCCGATTGGGTCCGCGCCTATGATGAAGTACCTGTCCGTGTCGAAACTCTTGCCTGGCCCGATATGCGAATCATAGCTGTGCCGGTTGCCACTGGTCCCGGGCACCAGCAGGATCGCGTTGCTTTTGGCGTCGTTGAGCGTCCCCCAGGTCACATAGCCAACCCTCATGTCAGGGACTTCGCCCCCATCCTCAAAGGCGAACTTGCCAAGTTGATAGACCCCCTCGGTCTGTGCTCTGGTGGCTATGGGAATTGCCAGGACGGCGGCTATCAGCATCCATTTCAACGCACGCACCATCCGTTCCTCCTATCCAACGGCGAATCGGTTCGCGATCGCGCTTCGGCGTGGCAATCACAATCACTAGGCGGCCCCTCCCGGCGAATACGCTCTCCGTTGGCCGTGGCCAGATGTCAGCCTTCCCGCGTCATCTCGATATATCCCAGACCGCTAATCGTGGCGGTCCAACCCGGTCCGATCAGCGTGGATGTTTCATCCTCCGTCACAATCGCCGGGCCGGCGACGCGCGCGCCGGGCGCAAGTTTTGCCCGCTCGTGAACCGCCCAGGCTGAAACGATTCCCGTCGTGGTATCACGCACCGGTTGCGAACGATCCGTCAGCGCATCGGTCGGATTGACCGCCGCCGCGAGCGACGCCGGCGTCATTTCGGCGACAGTCGCAACCACGACCGCGTAGCTCATGATTTCCACATCCGACCCGGGCACCGGCCGGTCGAAGAATCTCGCATACTCCGTGTCGTACGCTGCACGTATCGTCGCCACATCCTCCGGCTCCAGCATTCGCGACGGCAGCGGCACCGGGATTTCGTGGCCCTGGCCAACATAGCGCATGTACGCCGTGCGCGTTTCGCTGACCGGCGCCCCAAAACTGCCTTGCCGCACCACGGCCAGTGCTTCTTGCTGCATCGAAACCAGCAGATCATTGATCGCGGCGACGTTAAGGGTCGAGAGTCGCTGATAAAGGCTGCGCACGATCTCATACCCCACCGGCGCGCGCAGGAAACCGATGGCGCTGCCGACGCCGGCGCCCAAAGGTACCAGCACGCGTTTGATACCAAGTTTCTCGGCGACGCGGCAGGCATGCACCGGACCACCGCCGCCGAACGCGATCAGCGTACGTCCCTCGTACGTCTTTCCCGACTCGATCGCATGCACACGCGCGGCGTTCGCCATGTTCTCGTCAACCATTTCGACCACGCCGAGCGCTGACAGCTCGGCGGTTAGTCCCAGCCTGGCAGCCACGTCGGTAACCAACGCGGAATGCGCCGCGTCAGTGTCCAACCGCATGGAGCCGCCGGCGAAACGATCAGCATCGTAACGACCCAAGCACGAGGTTGGCGTCGGTGACAGCCGGATGAACGCCACCGCGGCCATAGCAGGCGGGTCCAGGATCAGCGCCAGCGCTCTCCGGTCCGACAGCGATGCGCCCCATCGTATCGACATGCGCGATCGAGCCGCCGCCGGCGCCGATCTCCACCATCTCGATCACCGGAATGCGTAACGGCAGCCCGGAGCCCTTGCGGAATCGGCCGACCCTGGCGACCTCAAAGCTGCGCGCGGTCTGCGGCCGGTAGTCGTCGATCAGGCAGATTTTCGCCGTGGTGCCTCCCATGTCGAATGACAATACGCTGTCCAGACCGCACTCGCGCGCGATGTGGGCGGAGAAGATGGCGCCCCCGGCCGGCCCGCTCTCGACCAGCCGGATCGGAAAGCGGCATGCGGTTTCGATCGTCGTCAAGCCGCCGCCGGACATCATCAGGAACAACGGCGCGGTGGCACCCGCCTCGCGCAGATCGGCCTCCAAACGGCGCAGGTAGCCTTGCATCATCGGTTGCACGTACGCGTTGGCGACGGTGGTGGAGAAGCGCTCCCACTCGCGCATCTCCGGCGAGACCTCGGACGACAGCGACACCGGTATTTCGTCGAGTTCCTGCCGCAGAATCTCCTGAATGCGCCGTTCGTGCACCGGATTGACGAACGCGTGCAACAGCCCGACAGCGACGCTCTCGACGTTCTCCCGCCGCAACAACGGCAGTAACCCCCGCAGCGCTGCCTCATCCAGCGGACGCAGTACGCGGCCGGTGTTGTCCAGTCGCTCCGGCACCGGCAGGCGCAGATGGCGCGGCACCAGTGGTTCCGGCAGCACGATGTTGAGGTCGTACTGATCGTAACGACTTTCGTTGCCCATGGCGATGACGTCACGGAAGCCTTCGGTGGTCAGCAGCGCGGTACGGGCGCCTTTTCGTTCGATGATCGAATTGGTCGCCAGTGTGGTGCCGTGGATGATCAGTGCGATGTCGGACACCGCCACGCCAGCCGCCCGGCTGATCGCGCGCACGCCGTCCATCACGCCACGCTCCGGTGCCGACGGAGTCGTAAGGATCTTTATCGTTGTCCGCCTGCCGTCCTTCTCCAGGGCAAGGTCGGTGAACGTGCCACCGATATCGACGGCAAGGCGGACAGACTGCATTCAATTCCCCAGATGGTCGGCGCGGGCGAGGCGAACAGGATAGCGATGTTCGGCGGCGTTTCCCATATGCTATCACCGATAGCGGCACCCGAGGCACACCGATGGCGCAACTTCTGGTTCGTAACCTGGACGACGACGTGAAGGCCAAGCTGCGCGTGCGCGCGGCGGAGCACGGCCGCAGCATGGAGGAGGAGGTGCGGGCGATCCTGCGTCAGGCGGTGGAGGACCGGCAGCAACCGCCCCGGGGCCTTGGGACGGAAATCGCGTGCGACCGGTCGTGTTTGACTGAAAGATCATCCTGGATACAA
Organism: uncultured Alphaproteobacteria bacterium; assembly: GCA_963758415.1. Lineage (GTDB taxonomy): Bacteria > Pseudomonadota > Alphaproteobacteria > Acetobacterales > Acetobacteraceae > Rhodopila. Next base: position 232,791 of record CAVWVL010000010.1, read on the forward strand.
ACGTTATCTCTGAATTGATGCGCGATGTTCCGAACGCGGCCGTCATCTCCTGGCTGGATCGCCAGATCCGGCAATCAATTTGGATAACCGCGATAACAGTCATGGAACTGTATCACGGCATCCACACGCTGCCGGCGGGCCGGCGTCAGACTGGCCTGCGTGACGGACTCGGTTGCCTGACGGCCGAGAAGATTGGCGACCGCATCGCCAACTTCGATGATGCCGCCGCCAGGGTCACAGCGGTCATTTCCGCCGAACGCCGTCGCCGCGGCCGTCCTGGTGATTTGCGCGACGGCATGATCGCCGGCATCGCCCCGGCCAGCGGAGCTTCGCTGGCAACCCACAACACCCGCCGTTTTGCCGACCTGGCGATCGAACTCATCGACCCCTGGCATAACGCTCCCGGGACCGCCTAACCGCCAAACTGGAACACGCTTGCCGGTTCGTCCGTGAACGCCCAGTCGCGGCCGAGATGACCGACCATCTCCTCCACATACGGAGCACTCGCGCAAAGCTGCTCGAAATGCCGCTCCGGCAGGATCAGTCCGGCCCGCCTGCAAAGTGCCGCGATCTCGTCCCGCCGGACCTGGCTGATCTCGGCTCGGGCCGGCGGCGGAACCGGCGGCGCGGGCAGCGGACCCGCCCCGGCCTGAAGCACCGGACGACGACCGCGCCACGGCGTCGCATCCTCGTACGCCTTCGCCACCCGCATCACCATGGCATCGGCAAACGGCCGCGCGACCACCTGCATCGACAGCGGCAGGCCATCATCGGTGAAGCCGATGCATTGCACCAGCGCCGGGCCACCGGTCACGTTGAACGGCGTCGTCACCGAGCTGCGCTGCCAGAAATTGATCGTCCGCCAGGCATCCAGCCGCGCAGCGGGCCCCGGTCCGGCGGTAAGCAGGACGTCGTAACGGGCGTAAAGCGGCGCCATCTCGGCGATCATGATACGGCGCTGCCGCGATGCCTGCATGTAATCGGCACCACTGATCAGCAGCGCGCCCAAAGCACGCCCCAGGAAATCGGCACCGAAATCGCTCAACCGCTCGCGCAGCACCGGCTCATGCACGGCGAACAGCTCGCTCTCGGCGCCGGTGATCTTCACCGCATGATAGTCAGCAGCTGGCCTGATCCGAGCATCCTCGATCGACGCACCGAGGCCACGCAGCACGTCGTACGCTTCCTCAAGCGCGGACTTCAGGCGCGCCGGGACCGTAACGTCTTCCTCATACAGATGCCGCAGCACACCGATCCGCAGCCCTTTCACGCCACCGGACAGCTCCGCGGAAAAGTCAGGCACGGGACGGGTGGCGCTTGCGGGATCCCTCGCATCGTGGCCGGCGATCGCCTGCAGCATGATGGCGCAGTCCTCGACCGTCCACGTCATCGGCCCGGCGTGATCGTAACTGAACGAGTTGGTGTAGACACCATAGCGGCTGACCAACCCGTAGGTCGGCTTCAGCCCCACCAGCCCGCACAGCGCCGCCGGATTGCGGATCGACCCGCCGGTGTCCGAGCCAAGCGATCCCCCCGCCAGTCCGGCCGCCACGCTGGCCCCGGAGCCGCTGGATGAACCGCCGGTGAAATGCTCGCGCTGCCACGGATTGCGAGCCGCTGGCCAGGGCAGATCGAACGACGGCCCGCCATGGGCAAACTCATGCGTCGAGAGCTTCCCCAGCAGCACGGCCCCCGCCTGGTAAAGCTTCGCGACGGTGGTGGCGTCGAAGGACGGCACATAGTCCGCCCGAGTGCGCGAGTGGCAGGTCGTGCGGATGCCGGCGGTGCAATAGATATCCTTCAACGCGAACGGAATGCCGTGCATCGGGCCGCGATAATGCCCCACCGCGATTTCCGCCTCGGCCGCCCGAGCCTGTGCCAGCGCGTGATCCGCGGTGACCAGAAGATAGGCGTTCAACTGCGGATCGATCGCCTCGATGCGGTCGAGGTAGGCACGCGTCAGGTCCACCGGCGACAGCCGGCGTTGCCGGATCAACCGGGCGGCCTCGGCGATCGTCAGGAAATGCAGATCGGTCGAGCTCATCGAGTACCGTCGTCCGCCGCACCCTGCTCGGCCGCCGCCAGTAATCGCTCGGTCTCCCGTAGGATTTCGGCGGCGAGCCGCGCGCCTTCATCGCCAGCAAGCCGAGCGAGACCCAGTGCCCGGTGCTCCTCGGCCATCGTCGCCGCGGCGTCCGGCCAGGGGAGGCGTTCGGCCGATTGCAAATTCCGCAGCAAATCCGCCAACTCGCCGAGCGGCGGTCGCTCCGACGCGGCGGGAAATTCGGCAACTGGGGCAAATAGACTAGTCTGGCTCGGGGCGAATCGATGCATTGCGGAAGTATAGCAGCCTCGTGCCGCCGTCCCAAACAGGGTTGCTCGGCGCGAATACTAACGACTTTTGCACCGCGAACAACCGCTGCTCGGGCGCCCGCTCACCCCCGGTGAGGTGCGCTACCCGCCGCCTCGCCGCATTACGCCTGATGGCGCCGGAACTGGACGCCAATGACTGCGCCTGCGCCGCCGCGCACCGACCACCGGACAGCGTCGCGGATGCCTCTCGTGCCGAAGCCACATCCCCGTAAACCTCCGGCCACCATGCGGAGCGCCACGCTGCTGACGCCGGTTCAACTTCCGTCGCGGCCCTGTGCAGCCGACCCGGCATTCGCGTAGAACCTGCCGGACTCCCCGGATCGGCCCGGCCCACGCTTGCTCGCCCCCGATCCGGACCAACAGGCAACCAAGGCGGCACCGTGCGGCGAGAAACTATTGCCTTGATCTGGGTCGGCGGTCTCCTGCTGGCCGCCGCGCTCTACACCGTTGGTCCCGACCGCTTCCTCGACGCCTGCCTCAACCTGTTCGACGCGATCGACCTGGCATTCCACGACCTGGCACTCAGACTGGGCGCCCAGGCCTACGCCGTCGCGCGGGCCCTGGCGATCGCGATCTACGCTGTCTTCGCCACCCTGGCCTTTCTCGCGGCACAGCGAGGCCATCGCGCGGCCGGAGCCCTGGTCGCGGTGACCATCGTCTTCCTCATCCTGGTATGGCAGCCCTACGGTGACATGCCGACCCCGCTCGGCCGCTGGGTCATCGCGCTGGCCCTGGTGCTGATCGCCGCCGTGGTGATGACGCAACGACTGCTGACTCCGGCGCCTCCCCGGGGCGGACCCTGGCCTCGACCGCCATCCGGCCGCGTGCCATGAGCAAGCGATCACCATGACCCCACCAGCCACGACACCTCCCAACCCGGCCCAGCGCGGCGCTTTCACGCCCCAGCAAGCAGCCAGACTCGTGCTTGCCCTGCTGCTGACCCTCGCAGGACTGTGGACCCTGCATCGTTACCTTCCGGCGTTGGTCTGGGCTGCCATCCTGGCGATCGCGGTCTGGCCCCTGTATCAGCGCGCCAACCGCCGCTGGCCGCCTGGAAAGCACAATATTCTGTTGCCAGCTTTGTTCACCGTCGCCCTGGGGTCGATGTTCATCGTCCCCCTGGTGCTGGTCGCCTATCAGGCCGGCAAGGAAGTGCGCGGCGTCTACGAGACGATCGACACGGCCCGCAACGACGGTATTCCCCCGCCCGAGTGGCTTGGTCATCTGCCTGTGGGCAGCGAGCAAGCCACCGCCTGGTGGCAACAAAACCTCGCCAACCCAGAATCCGCCGACGCCTTGCTCGACAAAGCCCGAGGCTCGAAGTTGCTGTCAAACCCCGGTCAGTTGGGTGCCGACGTGGTGCATCGCGCGGTGCTGCTCGGCTTCACCCTGCTGACCCTGTTCTTCCTGTTCCGCGATGGCGACAGCGTCAGTGCCCAGATGCTGAACGCCGGCAACCGTGCCTTCGGTCCGGCGGGGGAACGAGTTGGCCGCCAAATGATCGCGTCGGTGCACGGCACAGTCGACGGCCTGGTCCTGGTCGGCCTCGGCGAAGGCGTCCTGCTTGGCATCGGCTACCTGCTGACCGGCGTCCCCCACCCCACCCTGTTCGGACTGTTTACCGCGATCGCGGCAATGATCCCGTTCGGCGCCCCCATCGTGTTCGGCATCGCGGCCCTGCTGCTGCTGACCCAGGGTTCCGTGGTCTCCGCGATCGTCATAGGCGTACTCGGTTTCGTCGTGACCTTCGTCGCCGACCACTTCATTCGTCCCACCCTGATCGGCAGCGCCACCCGCCTGCCGTTCCTCTGGGTCCTGCTAGGCATTCTGGGCGGCGTCGAGACCTGGGGATTGCTCGGCCTGTTCCTAGGCCCCGCTGTCATGGCCGCCCTCATGTTGCTGTGGCGGGAATGGACGGGCGATCGCGGCGACACCAACCCTTGAATCGGCCACGGCCGCCGCAGCGCTGATCCATTGACGGTTTGGGTCATTTGACTTCCGATAGCGCGGGGAGTGCCGATGCTGAAACTGCCACCGCCGATTTGGGCGATCGCCTATGTCTTGATCGCAGCGGCAATAAGCTACCTGACTGGATGGCCGAGGACGTTGGGCTTGCCGCTCGTCCCCCTCGCCATTGTGCTGGTCTTGCTTGGAATCGCCTTGGCAACCACCGCGGTTGTGAAGTTTCGAGGCGAGGGCACTGAAATCAACCCACTCTCGACGACGAACACCAAGCTCGTCGTCACCGGCCCTTTCAGTTTCACGCGCAATCCGATGTACCTGAGTTTGGTGATCATCACTCTTGGTATCGCCCTTTGGGTCGGCGCGTGGCCAATGATCCTGGCTCCGATCGCGACCTTCGTCACGGCGAATTGGGTGCATATTCCGTTCGAGGAAGACAAGATGCGGCGCCAGTTCGGCGAAAGTTTCGATGCCTATACGCGCAAGGTCCGCCGCTGGCTGTAAGATTGCAATCGCGTGGTCGGCGCCAGGCGAGCGCCAGGACCCAACGCCGCGAGCGCTTCAAGAACGTACCCAACGGACACTGTGATGGTTATTTCGTTCGCGGTCATATCGTTGCACACTCAAGACCAATACGCAGGCTGTAGGCAGACACCCGACTGATCGCTGCCATGGCGCAGCGCCGAGTCAGGACCCACTGAGCGATAACCCGGATTACGACATCGAGCCCGGGACGAACCTCAATCAGCAGTCGGTGGCTTGGCGGTGAAAACCGCAAGTTGGGCGGCGAAAGCCCGCTTGTAGGCGGGCCGCGCTTCGCCGCGGGTGACATAGGTGGCCAAGTTCGGATATTCGCCCAGCATGCCCGGTGCTTTCAACCTGAGCAGCACCGACACCATCATCAGGTCGCCCGCACTGAACGGACCATCGAGCCACTCGGCATCCCCCAGGCGACTGGAAAGTTGCTCCAGCCGGTGGCGGACGCGATCCTTGACGAGAGGCAGGCGCGCCTCATACCAGGTCATATCGCCCTCCAGGACCCTGGCGTTTGCAAGTTCAAGGATCGGCGGTTCCACCGTGTTGAGCGCGGCAAACATCCATGTGATCGCGCGCGCCCGGGCATTGGCACCGTCCGGCAGCAGGCCCGCATGCCGCTCGGCGATATGGAGCACGATCGCCCCTGTCTCGAACAGGGCGAGACCGCCTTCCTCATAGGTCGGAATTTGGCCGAACGGATGCAGCGCAAGATGCGCGGGTTCCTTCATCGCCAGGAACGAAACCAGGCGGACCTCATAGGGTTGGCCCACTTCTTCCAGTGCCCAGCGAACCCGCGTATCGCGCGCCAGTCCCTTGCCGCCATCGGGTGACCGTTCAAATGCCGTAATGGTGATGGTCATCGTGAGCTTCCTCAGTGACGAATCATCGGCCGCGGGGCTGGCAAGCTGGTAACGCAAAACTCACCGGGATCGAAGACGAGCCCGCTATAGATCTGCTAGAGATCGAAGTTGGTGGGCAGCATGACCACGTCGCGAATCGTCATGCCGCGCGGCCGCGTCAACATGAATATTACGACGTTCGCCACTTCGCTCGCCTCGAGGAGACTTCCCGACTCCCTGGCTTCCTTCAATTTCTCCGGCGGCCAGTCCGCGAGTAATGCGCTGATGACCGGGCCGGGCGAGATGGAGCCCACGCGAATGCCGTGCTTGAACACCTGGCGTCGCACCGTCTGCACGAAGCAGTTGATTGCCCACTTGGACGACGCATAGACCGGCTCCCACGGCGTCGGAAAATGCGCCGCCAGGGAACTCGTGACGATGATGTCGCCTCTCCGCCGCTCAATCATGTGCGGCAGCACGTCGTGCACGTTCTTGATCACGACGTTGATATTCAGGTTCAGCATCCGGTCGATGGACCCCGTGTCGGCATCAACCAAATCGCCGCCAACATAGCTCCCCGCATTGGCATGCAGGATGTCGAGCTGGCCTGCCTTCTCCAGGACCCGCGGTACCAGGGTAGCGCAGTCCTCCGGGTCGAGCAGGTCGATGACCAGCGGAATAACTGCATCGCCGTGTTTGGCGTGGAGCGCCTTCAGCGCCGCCTCGTCGCGGTCGACCATCACCACGCGCGTGCCCGCGGTGAGCATCGCCTCCGTGCTGGCCAAGCCAATCCCCGACGCGGCCCCGGTCACGACGGCAACCTTGCCCTCCAATTCCCTTCCCATAGGTCTCTCCTCGCAGGCTATAGCGGACTATGTCGGCGATCGCGCCAGCGCGGGATCAACGATCGCCGGGGCGATGGGTGCCTCCTCCGGGGCCGCCGCTTCAACTTGAATCCGGATGAAATCCAGGGACCAAATGGTGGTTCAATCGCAACCGCGGCCGGCGGACCCGCGGTTCAGTCGCTCTCGGGCGGAATGACGTTCTGTGGCCGGGGGCCAAGCAAGGCGGCGCGCATGGTCTCGGCCGATTTGACGCGGATATCGTCCCAGCCCTCCGGCGTGAAAAACGCCGAATGCGGCGTGATGATCAGCCGCCCCAGAGTCCACGGCTCACGAGCGCGGTAGGCCCGCATTAATTCGGGGACCGGCTCGACCGGCGGTTCCACAGGCACCACGTCCAGCCCGACGCCCGCCAGGTGGCCGCTTTTCAGCAGCGTCGCCAGGGCGTCGATGTCGATGATCGGGCCCCGCGCCGTGTTCACCACAACAGCGCCCTTCGGCAGCAGCGCCAACTGCTCCAGACCCAGCAAGCCGCGGGTTTCCCGGGTCAGCGGTGCGTGCACGGACAACGTATCGGTCTGCCGCAGCAATTCCTCCAGCGTCGTCGCGCGAGATATGCCAAGCCCCAGCTCCACGCCGTTCGGCAGGTAGGGATCGAAGAACACCACCCGGAAACCAAATGCCTTGGCGCGCAACGCGACCGCCGTGGCGATACGCCCCATGCCGACAATGCCAAAGGTTTGCACCGAGGAGCGGCGAACCAGCGGATCCGCGATGTAACCCCACGCGGCCGGCGGGTCCGCCCGCTGCGCCTCATGGTGCAGCAGCAGCCCACGCCGCAGTGCCAGGGCCAGGGCTATAGCGTGGTCGGCGACTTCCGTCGTGCCGTAGTCGGGAACATTCAGGATCATTATCTGCCGAGCGGCGGCGGCGACCCGATCCAGATTGTCGTAACCCACCCCCATGCGACAGATGGCGCGCAGACGGGGAAAGCGCGCCAGATCGGTCGCGGTGACCTTGTAGCGCAGGATCATCAGACCCTCGGCCGCGGCGCAGTCCGCATCCGACAAATCGGCCATGGACCGCGACTCGCGCGGGAAGATCAGGCGCACATCCGGGCCGAATACCCGCTGCTCCACGCTGTCGTCCGGGTAAAGATCCTCGGAATACAGCACCGTCGTGGTCATTACGTCGTCCCCGGATAAGTTTCGCTACTCCCTATCCCGCACGGGTCCGCGGCGCAATCCGGAGCGGTTGCCGGCGGACGAGCCGTCCCACGCTCCGGTCCCTGCACAATACCCGCTTACTGCTTGGTTTGGTTCTCCGCCTTCTTCGACTGATGATGGCCGATCGCGGCACCCGCCGCGGCACCCGCAACCGCATGTCCGCTGCCGACCTCGTGTCCGGCCAGAGCACCGACCGCGGCGCCCTTGGCTGTCCCCGCCGGTTTCTTGGCATCATCCGCGTGAGCCGTGACGACGAAGCCCAAGAGTGCGGCGGCCAGGATGAGATAACGCATAGAGGTCTCCGATCAGTGTGTCGGCTCAAACGCACGACCCCGGTCATCGTTCCCGCTCTGCGCGTGTTCGTGTGCGATCGGCCGCCGAGCGTTCAGGGCCGGGCGGAGGCCGGGGGAGTCTGGCGACAAAGGGCGAAATAATTGTGCGCAGGCACGATCGTGCCGCGGCGTTCGGCGAAGCCGTTGGAATGTGACTCGAAGCTTAGTTGCGCTGTTGCCTATTGTGAGTTTTTCCGAAGACTGTACTTGGAATCCAGTATTGGACTGTGCTATCGATTGGGCATGTTCCCGATGCAACCTACGCCCATGACTACTATGACTTACCCCTGTGTTACCAAGGGGATCGGGGCAGCGCGCGCCTTTAGCCGGTAGATACTCCTGCCGCTCGCAGCCCCGCCGGTCTCGGACGGGGCTTTTTTTATGCCAAGCCATATCCCCGTCCGCCCGTACGTCATTGGCGTCGAGGCGTATCATGCTGCGGCAACTGTTTGCTCCTCACCATGTCAGTCCGGTTCGCACAGCGCCCCGCGGCGACGCGTCATCGGTCGGTGACCGATTAACGTCAGTCGTCAACAGGCACTGGCCTTTTGCGTGGGCCACTCGCGCGGCCCGAGGTAACCGGCAGACCGGTCGCCTGATGGCCGCTGTCCACACCGACATGGTCGGATACAGCCTGCTGTTCGCGCTTGACGATACGGGAACCGTCGCGCGTCTCCGCCGACTGCGCCGGAACTTGATCGCGCCAGCGCTTCAGCGTCACCGCGGCAGGCTCGTGCAGACCGCGGGCGATTCAATGCTCATCACGTTCGACAGCGTCACTCAGGCGGTAACCTGTGCCGTAACGATCCAGTATCAACTCGGCCTCGAAAACAGCCTTTGGCCGCACGATCGCCAAATGCATCTGCGCGTGGGCGTCGACCTCGGCGATGTATTCGTCGACGGAACGGATTTTCACGGCGACGGCGTCATCGGCGCCGCTCGGCTGCAGGCGGTGTGCCCACCCGGGGGCGTTTGCGTCTCACAGGCCGTGCACGACCGAGGCGGCAACCGGCTGGGCCTGCTGTCCGAGGCCCTCGGCCCGCTCAGACTGAAAAACTGTGCCCGACCGGTGGAAGCCTTCGTCTTATGGCCCTCGACGCATGCATCGGCAGGCACCAGACGGATCGGTTTCGCTGCTGGCGCATAGCCGGCAGGCGAGCACCCAGGGCCGCGCCGCGTCAGCCCTGGTCCACTCCGTGGACCAGTTGCCAATGCCGCACCTGGCTTGGCTTCATAAATTGCACTTAATAGAGGAAAGACCTCTAATGTACACAATCTTAAGTTGATTAGCAGTCTCACCCTATATAGGCTGCGCACTGGATCAGCAGGCCCGCTAAAACCTCGGCGCCGGCTGCGTTTTCTCGGAAGGGTGCGAAAAGCCGTCATGGTGGAGCGAGCCGCGCGCGAGCCGACCGTCGAAGAAATTGTCGGGGCGCTGCGCGAGACAAGGCAAGATGCTGGGCGGGTGCAGCCCTTCACCGTTGTCGGGGCTCAGCCCAGCGGAACATCGGCCGTGGCTCTGCGCGGCGCCGACGGCCGAACTCTGCGCAACCACGACACAGCCGCCGACGCTGATTATGGTAACTCCGCTACCGATTTCGCCACATTGCGTGAACAAGAAATCGAGCGCCTGCTGAGCGAAAATGCCCGACTCAATGGACGCGTCATGTCCCTGCTGAGGGTCATCGAGCGCGAAGGATGGCGCACTCTCGACCTCGCCGGCGGCCAAGGCGGCGAGGTGCATCGGGCCGCGGTCGTCCGGGAAGTGAGGGCGGCGGTCGAATCGGAGTTGCGGCCAGTCCTGCTCGTCCTGCTGCGTCTGCTGGAATCCCGCAACGCTGATCCGGCCGGCTCGGCGCAAACTTCAGCGGCGACTCCGGCTGACAGTGTTTCCGAACCGGATCCCCGGCGTGATCGGTAGCTTCGGCAACACAGGATGACGTTGCGCTACAAATTCAAATTAATCGCCGCGCCGCACCAGTGCCGGCCGGCGCGTGACCGAACAGCACACGGCTCGTACCGCATCAGGAGACTCCTCAATGGCCACCGCAGCCGCGTCGCAACAAGCAGTCAAGGGACTCGACCTTGGAACGAGCCGCATCGTCCTCGCCACCCTGGACGGACAAAAGTTAGACTTCAGCCGTGAACTCAATGCCTTCGTCGATATTCCGTTCAGTAAAATGACCGAACAGATGCTCGAGCGCGAGAGCATTCTGCATCAGATCGAGGGTGCCCACATCTATGCTTATGGCAACCGGTCCGACGAATTCGCCAAGTTCATCGGCGGCGACGCGCGCCGGCCGATGCAGAGCGGCGTCCTCAATCCCGCCGAACCAAAGAATTTGCAGATAATCGAGTTGCTCGTCGGACATCTTTGCAGCACCGCTGTCCAGGGTGAGAAACTGTGCTTCAGCATTCCCAGCGCGGCGCCCGGTCACGGCTCGGATCTGGTGTTCCACGAGCGCTCAGTGAAAGGCATCTTCGAAAAACTCGGCTATCAGGCTCAGTCGATCAACGAAGGGCTGGCGATCATCTATTCCGAGCTGAAGGATGCGAACTTCACCGGGATCGGAATGAGCTTCGGCGGCGGCATGTGCAATATCTGTGTCGCCTATCTCGGTCTGCCGGTTCTGACCATCGCAACCACCAAGGCCGGTGACTACATCGATCACAGCGCCGCATCGGTGACCGGCGAGACGCCAACCACGGTCCGCCTTTACAAGGAGAACGCGACCGAATCCGGCTTCGCGCTCGACACCGCGGCGGACGGGTCGATCGACCGTGCCCTTTCTGTCTACTACGCCGAGGTCATCGAAACAGCCGCTGCGGCACTGCAAGCGGCGATGGCCGAATCGAGGAAGCTGCCACGCTTTACCACGCCCATCCCGATCGTTCTCGCGGGCGGCACCACGATGGCACGCAATTTTCTTGCCCGGGCCAAATCAGTATTTTCCGGTATCGAACTCCCGGTCGCGATCAAGGACGTCTACCTTGCCCGGGATCCGTTCAACGTCACCGCCAAGGGCGCGCTCGTCGGTGCAATGCTCAACATGTAATCAGGGTCTCCGCGCGACATCGCCACGGTTCAAGTAAGGCTGGGCCACAGGAACTTCACCCCCAACCCGATCCTGCTTCGCGTCAGATGAACAATCGCCCCGCGGGTGGCGAAAACGTTGCGGACGTCATCCGCTTTAAGCCCAACTATCCGAATCACGGACTCTTAGCAGAAAACAATTGGCACCAGCCTTTCGGACTGATCTCGCCTTGGACGTAGCGCCGAGCGCACGCACCGACCCAGTGAGCGCCGTGCGGCGTGATATGTGGCGGCGATGGTTCCCGTGTTCCATCATGTCCGACCCCATTGTGACAACGCTGGACGCTCCGCGGGCGGCATCGGTCAAGCCGAGGCCGCGCGCCTTCACCGCGGCGGGTAGGCCGTGAAGACGTAATCTTTTGCCGCAACGATCGTGTGGCACGCAAAGCCGCACTTGGCATCGTGCGCCTGCGGCGGGTTGTCGGTTAAGTCGCCCGGCCTGAACGTTTCGGATGCGGCGTCATATTCGAACACCGCATACCCCCAGCCGCCGCTGTCAGCAAACCGCTTGCTATCCTTCACCATGAAGTCGACGTCATCCAAGTCACCCGGCACTGTCGGGGTACCAGGCTCCGCCGTTCTCTTGACCGCCTTCCAGTGGATCTTCGCCATCTTGGCGCCATCGGGGAAAGGCTTGCCGTTGCCTGGAATGCCCGCCTTGTAGGCGTCGATCATCGTCTGATTGCCCAGGATTGTGTCGATCAGAGTTCCATTCTGACTAACGGCAATGGTCTGCCATTCGTCGTAACCCTTGAACTCGGAAAACGCGAGGCCACCCGGCACCTGCAAGGTGTATCTGTCCTGTGCCGCAAGGGCCACGCCGCCAAGCGCAGCAAGCACCGCCACAACGGCGACGGTTGGCGGGATTCTTGTGCGCTTTGTTTTCATCTCTTCCCTTTCGCGGTTGGGTCACCGATGTGATTGCGCGTGGGCCGAGACGCCTTGCTTCGCCGCAATACCGGACAGCAAGCTTCTGGCCAAAATCCGTGTACATCCGAATTTATAACAGTAACGGTCATTTGTAAAACCCTCCCACCACGTCCTCCGGCTTGGATTGCGGTTTGAACCAATCTTCCGGCGACCCCTGAACCAACCCAACGCCCACATCTCCAGTGCAATCACCGGACCCCGCCTTCCCCCGCCCCTCGGACAAGGAAGCCGATACGATCTACAAGCAGGGGTTGTTGCGCTTTGAACCTTGGAAGGTTCTGGCGGGCGGTCTGGTTGGGGGGCGCGGCGCTCCTGGGTGCATCCCTCGGGCTGCTGAACTGGGTGCGCGCGTCCGGCGGCGGCGCCACAGCTACCGCCGCGGATCATCTTCCAGCCAGGCTCGATCGTTGTCCCTCCAGCGGCCAGCAAATGAAACAAGCCTGGGCGGGCTGACTTTCGCGGTCCACGACTTCCCTACACAACGACTGCGCCTGACGCCCCGCCGGAACACCGACCGCCTCACACCCCGCGCCGGCCCGGCGACAGCACCGCCGGCGTGGTCCCGAACGTCTCCCGAAACGCCGCACCAAAGGCTGGCGCGCTGGAATACCCCACCGCCGCGCCGGCCCGAGCCGGTGCCATCCCCTGAGCGATGCTCGACAGCGCCTCGGTCATCCGCAACAGCCGTCGCCACTGGTGAAAACTCATCCCGGTTTCCGTCCGGAACAGGCGCGTCAACGTGCGAACCGAAGCACCCGCCGCCTCAGCATGCGCCGGCAAGTCGCGCGGATCGGCCGGATCGGCGATCAGAACGGCCGCGACGCGTGCCAGCCTCGGGTCCCGGCACGCCGGCAACGACAAATTCCGCGTCGCCGCTCGGCCGATCTCGTGCAGCACCAACGCCGCCACCAGCCGCATCGAGCCGCGCGCGTCCCAGACCACTGGCTCTCCGCATACCGTCAGGATCAATTCCCGCAGCAGCGGCGAGACCGCGATCACCATCGTCGCCGACGGCCCCGACGCCGCCGCGTCGGCTCGCAGGAATAGCGCTCGCATCGCCACATCCCCGACCATCCGAACCGCGTGCATGGTGTCCGCCGGAACCCACAGGCCGGTGCCAGGCGGAACAGTGAACAACGCTGCCTCGGTGGTGACCCGCATCACCCCAGCCGTCGCGAACAGCAACTGGGCGCGAGGATGGCGATGCAGCCCGGTTTCATGGCCGGGCTGATAGTCGGCCGTGTAGCCCGCCATGGGCCGAGGCGCCCGTTCGAACAAAGCCAGTCCGGATTGGCCGGCCACTCTGCTTTGGCCGGATCGCGACAGAGATTGGCCTGACATCGCCATTCCGTCACACTACCTTGAACCGATCGCCAAGCCAATCCGCTGGCCTGGTGCCGCCGCCGAGGACCCCGCCGATGACTCCAGCCGTTCGCCAGATCGTGTTCATCAACACCGCCCACGCCGTCACGCACTACAGCCTGCTCATCCTGCCGACGGCGGTGCTTGCGATGGCCGTCCCCGGCGGTCCGTTCGGTGACTCGTACGGGCCCATCCTGGCGCTGGCGACCGGGATGTTCGTGCTCTACGGCCTGCTGTCGCTGCCGCAGGGCTGGCTGGCGCAGCGCTTCGGCCGCAAAACCCTGATGACGACATTCTTCGTTGGCACCGGTCTCAGCCTGGCGGCCGCCGGCCTGGCGCACTCGCCGATGATGCTGGCGCTCGCCCTGGCCCTGGCTGGTGCTTTCGCCGCCATCTACCACCCGATCGGCACGACGATGCTGGTCGAGGCCGCCGGCGACAAACCCGGCCGAGCGATCGGGGTGAACGGAGTGTTTGGCAATTTGGGCGTGGCGTTGGCGCCCGTCGTCACGGCGTTCCTGATGTCACAGGCCGGCTGGCGCTCCGCCTTTATCGTGCCCGGTCTGTTGTGCGCCGCGGCCGGTCTGCTGTGGGCTCGCACGCCAACCGCGCACGGGACGACCCGTTCCGGTAGCCGCCCGTTCCCGCCGATCCCGCGTCATCTGGTCAGGCGGGCCGTCCTGGTGCTGATGCTGATCGCCGCCTCATCGGGGCTGGTGTTCAATGCCTTCACCCTGTTGCTGCCAAAGCTGATGCAGGAGCGCCTGGCCAGCAACGCCGGAATGCTGCCGCTGCTGGGAGCCGCCGCGTTCCTCGTCACCCTGTGTGGCGCTCTGACCCAGTTCACCGTCGGCCGGATGATCGACCGTAATACATTGAAAAAGGTGTTTCTCCCGATTAGCCTCGTTCTGACGCCGGCGATGGCCGCGTTGTCCATCGCGCCGGGCTGGACGGTTCTGCCGCTGGCCGGGGTGGTCGCGGCCTCGATCTTCGGTCAGGTGACCGTGAACGAAACCATGGCCGCCCGCTACATTTCCCCCGAACTGCGCGCCCGCATCTATTCCGTGCGCTTCTTCGTGGGCTTCCTGGGCGCCGCCGCCGCCGCCCCGGTTGTCGCCATACTGCATGAGCGCTCGGGCAGCCTGGCGACGGTGACCCTCGTCCTGGCGGCATTCTCCGCTGTCACACTGGGCTGCGCGCTGTTCTTCCCCAACCGGCGCGAGGAACTCCAGCCCGATCTGTGGGCGCCAGGACCGGTGCCGGTCGCCGCCGAATAACCCCACTGAGACGCCTCCGGCCGCCGACCGGCGCGACCCGCCGCGATTTGCAAAGCACACCGTGACGGGCCAGATGTGTGTCCATGCTTTGTCGCCGCGCCATCCCGTCATCCGTCGTCGTCGCGCTCTCGTTCGGGCTGCTGTGCGAAATCCTCCAAGTTGAAGCAGCCGCCGCGCAGTCTGGGCGCATATCGCCGGGGCTCATCCAGACCGCGCGACCCGAGCCTGGGACCGCGCGTGCCGGACTGACACCGCCTGTCGCCCCCCCGCCGCGATCCGCGCAGGACCAGGCTGACATCGCCCGCGTCGAGGCTTACCTGAACGGACTGAAATCGCTGAAGGCGCAGTTCGTCCAGGTCACCGGCAATGGCGAGACGTCCAAAGGTACCGCCTGGTTGGACCGCCCCGGGCGAATGCGCTTCCAGTATGCTCCCCCCTCCCCCTTGCTCCTGGTCGCCGGCCACGGCGTGGTAACCTTCACCGACTCGACGCTGGGCCAGACCACCAACATCCCTGTCGGACGCACGCCACTGGGCATCCTGCTGGCCGACAATGTGGTGTTCTCCGGCGCGGTGACCGTGACCGCCATGCAGCGGCTGCCAGGGCAGATCCAGTTGACGCTGGTGCGGACCGCCAGCCCGGGCGATGGCTCGCTGACCCTGATCTTCGCCGATCAGCCCCTGGCCCTGCGGCAATGGACCGTCATCGACGCCCAGCGCCGCGAAACCCACGTCACGCTCTACGATGTTCAGCTCGGCGGCCGCTTCGATCAGCAACTGTTCGAGCCACCCAGTCTCCCGGCCGATAAATGACGCCGCCGCATGACAGTTATCGGGACGGAGGGTCGGAAATGTCTTCTCTTTGCGCCGAAACTGGGGGATGATTATTTCCAACATGAGGTTGCCCCGGGTCGTCAAGCCGCTTATCGGCATCAGTTGCTGCACCAAACAGTTCGGCATCTTCGGCATGCCGAACCATGCGGCATCCGACACTTACGTGCGGGCAACCGATGAGGCGATCGGTGCCGCCGCGGTCTTGCTGCCAGCGAATGGACCGATGGCCGACATCGAGACCCTGCTGGAGCGTCTGGACGGCATCATACTCACCGGCAGCCGCTCCAATGTGCAGCCCAATTTATACGACGGGCCGCCGCATGCTGAAGGCACACCCGAGGACCCCGGACGCGACGGCATCACCCTGCCGCTGATCCGGGCTGCCATCGTGCGTGGCCTGCCCTTGCTGGCGATCTGCCGCGGCTTTCAGGAACTCAACGTGGCGCTGGGCGGCTCACTGCACCAGCGGCTGCAGGATCTGCCGGACCGCATGGACCATTCGGCCCCGCTGCAGCCCTCCTCGCGCATCCGCCAAGCCAAGGCACACGCCATTCGCGTTACCCCCGGCGGCTGGCTGCACCGGCTGGCGGCCACCACGGACATCGCGGTGAATTCACTGCATAATCAGGGCATCGACCGCCTGGCTCCGGGTCTGGTGGCGGAGGGCATTGCGCCGGATGGCACGATCGAGGCGGTGCGCGTCCTCACCGGCCCCGAAGGACCCGCCCCGGGTTTCGCGGTCGGTGTTCAATGGCATCCGGAATACGACTGGCGCAGCGATCCCGTTTCACGCGCCATCTTCGACCAGTTCGGCGCCGCCGTGCGGGCCTTCGCGGAAGATGCCCGCGCCGGCGGCATATCCATCGCCGCGGACTGACGGGGCCGCGGACTGATCGGGCCGCGCGGACTGATCGGATCACGCTCCGCCTCGCCGCGAACCGCTAGCGCAGGCACGCCGATGGCCGGGTAAACCTTTCCTCGCCCTGCCCTCTTGCCAGTCGGTCCGTTTGGACCGATGTAGCGGAAACACACGACCGGACCGCCACGGTCCAGATTAACCAAACGACATCAGGACAGGCCTGCGACATGTTCATCGAAACCGAAGGCACGCCAAATCCCGCCACTCTGAAGTTCCTGCCCGGGCGCGAGGTGATGGGCTTTTCCACCGCCGACTTCGCCTCGGCTGATTCGACCGCCCGCAGCCCGTTGGCCGGCGCACTGTTCGCGCTGCCGGGTGTCGCCAGGGTCTTCCTCGGCGGTGACTTCATTAGCGTCACACGCAACGACGAGCTGTCCTGGCAGGCGCTGAAGCCACAGGTACTCGGCGTGATCATGGATCATTTCGTCGCGGGCCGGCCGGTGATTGAGGGTGACGATGATCTCTCCGAGGCGGAAGACGTCGATCCCGCCGATCAGGAAGTGGTTGACCAGATCAAGGAGTTGCTCGACACCCGCGTGCGTCCCGCTGTCGCCGGCGATGGCGGCGATATCGTCTTCCGCGGCTACCGCCAGGGCATCGTTCGGCTGCATATGCAAGGGTCCTGTTCCGGCTGTCCGTCCTCGAGCGCGACCTTGAAGCACGGCATCGAGAATATGCTGCGTCACTACGTGCCCGAGGTGGTGGCGGTCGAGCAGGTCGAATTCTAAGCGCCGTCAACTCCGATCTGGCCGGCTTGACGCTCGGCGCGTGCTCTTCCATGCTGCAACGCAGCATTCATCTCAGGAGTAGACTATGACGATCGAGGCCGCAGGGCTCGACCTGCTGTTCCGCGAAGCCCGTACCCACAACAAGTGGCGCGACCAGCCAGTGTCCGACGAGACACTGCACGAGTTGTACAATCTGATGAAGTTCGGGCCGACTTCCGCCAACAGTTCGCCCGCCCGCTTCGTCTTCATCCGCACCAAGGAAGGCAAGCAGAAGCTGGCACCCGCGCTGTCGGCGGGCAACACGGAAAAGACCATGACCGCGCCGGTGACGGTCATCGTCGCCTATGATCCCAAGTTCTTCGAAAAGCTGCCGCAACTGTTTCCGCACAATGCCGATGCGATCTCGTGGTTCACCAGCAACGACGCGCTGGCCGCGACCACCGCGTTCCGCAACGGCACCTTGCAGGGCGCCTATCTGCTGGTGGCGGCCCGCGCACTTGGCCTGGACATCGGCGCCATGTCGGGCTTCGATAACGCCACCGTCGACGCGGCGTTCTTCGCGGGTAATGGCTGGCGGTCAAACTTCCTGGTCAATATCGGCTATGGCGATCCCGAAGGCGTCTTCAGCCGTTCGCCCCGACTGACTTTCGAGGAGGCCGCCATCCTGGCCTGATAGCGTGTGCCCCGGCCGCCTGCTCGGGGTCACGGCAACGGCGCCAGGAACTCGCGGCATAGATGCGAATTCTCGCCCTCGAACTCGGCCGTGGCCCGGTGTTCGGCGACCATCGTGTCGGACGAACTGGTCGTAGCCGGTCGCCAGAAGGACATGGATCGCGGCCATGCCACGGTATTGGCCGGCATGGCGCGTGATGCCCTGCATGACGCCGCGATCGAGGTGTCCACGCTCGACCTGATCGCTGTCACCATCGGACCCGGCAGCTTCACCGGCATCCGCGGTGCCCTCGCGTTGGCTTTGGGCATCGGCATCGCGGCCGAAATCCCCGTGGTCGGCGTGACCGTGGGGGAAGCACTGGCCAATTCGCTTCCCTTCCTCGGCGGCCGCCCCCTGTGGTGCGCCGTGCCCAGTCGCCGAGGCAGGATATTCCTCGAAATCGGCGGATCAGTCCGCTCGTTGGCCGTGACGGATCTGCCAATCCCGGACTGCCCTGTCGCCATCGCCGGCAGTGCCGCGGACGATGTCGCGTCGCAACTCGCCGCCCGCGGTTTCAATGTGATGCTCACCGACGCGAGGCTTCCGCTCGGCCGCCATATCGCCCTGGTGGCGGCGCGTCGCTTTCAGGGCCAGTTGCGAGCGCTGCCCACCGAACCGCTCTATGTCGACCCGCCCGAAGCCAGGCTGCCCGGCGGCGGTCCGCGTCCAGCGGTCGTCTGAGCCATGGCCATCGATCGCGCTCAGCTTGCCGCGTCCTGCCTGCGTTGGGCCAGGCTGACCGATGCCAACGTTCTGGCGTCGATTCACGCAGCTGCTTTTCCGCCTGATGAGGCCTGGAGTCGCAATGTGTTCGATCTGCAACTGGCACTGCCAAATGTCATCGGTCTGCTGCACGGCGAGGTCGGCATGTTGTTGGCCCGGGTGGCCAGTGACGAGGCGGAGATTCTGACCCTGGCCGTCACCCCAGCGGCACGAAGGCGTGGCGTGGCAAGTCAACTGCTTGAAGCAGCGACCGTCCGGCTGGCCGCGGCCGGCGCGACCGTTGCTTTCCTTGAAGTCTCAGTGAAAAATACTGCTGCGTTGAAGCTTTATCTGGGGCAGGGCTTTGCCCAAGTAGGCCGCCGGGTAGCATATTATTCCGATCGTTCCGACGCCCTTGTGCTCCGAACGGACCTCGCGCCACGCCACCCGAAGGCACCAAAAGGACCGATTACTTTCCTCGACGGATCAGTAACTGACTGATTCCACATGCATCCGTCTCGAGGTAAAGTATTTCATGCCCTTGTTCCGTTGCGGCTCTTGGAACGTTTTGGGTCGGCTCCTCGCCCTTTAGCTTGACCAGAAGTGTTTCACCCGGCGCCATTCTGTCCAAGGCCAGACGCGTCCGGACAAACGTCATCGGACAGACCTCCGATGTAATGTCGATCTCCCGGGTCACATCTTGCATGTCCGTCATGATCTTTGCTTATAAAGGACTCACCAGTCGCTGTTGCCAAATCACAGACTGTGTTCCTATATAACTACAGCATAGTGAGATGAAAGGGCCCCAGCATGGCCGAAAAGTTGACAGACAGTAATCTGCTTGGATTAACGGCCCAGATCGTATCAGCACACGTCTCCAACAATCCCGTCGAGCCCAATGTCCTGCCAGGGTTCATTCGTAACGTCTACAAGACGCTTTCGCATATCGGACAGGAGCCCACCGCACCGGTGGAAAAGCAACAACCCGCGGTGCCGGTTCGCAAGTCCGTGTTCCCTGACTACATTATCTGCCTGGAAGACGGTAAGCGGCTCAAGATGCTCAAGCGCCACCTGGCGGCTTCGTTCAACCTGACACCCGAGCAGTACCGGGAAAAGTGGGGTCTGGAATCCGGCTACCCGATGGTCGCACCGAACTACGCCGAGAAGCGCTCGTCGCTGGCGAAGCAGATCGGCCTCGGCACCCGGCGGAGCGCCGGCTAAATTGCTTCCGAAGGACCCCGCGCTGGCGTATTGAGGTCACCTGACGATTGCATCCCCAGCAGGCTTCCCGGCCCTAGCAAGGCATTGTATGCGGATGGTTCGGGCGGCCCGCTGTCAGGGCACGCTCGGAACGACCGACCTCAAGGAACCGAATGGAATCGCGCATCGAGCGCCTCTGCATCGAACGGGGTCTGAAGATGACCGGCCAGCGCAGGGTCGTCGCGCGGGTCCTGTCCGAAGCCGGTGATCACCCGGACGTCGAGGAGCTGTATCGCCGAGCCTCGGCGCTGGATCAGCATATCTCGATCGCGACGGTGTATCGGACAGTCCGTCTGTTCGAGGAAAAAGGCATTCTCGAGCGTCGTGACTTCGGCGGCGGCCGCGCTCGGTACGAGCCAAGCGAGGATGGCAACCATTATCATCTGATAGATGTCGAGACCGGCAAGGTCATCGAATTCCAGGATCCCGAGCACGAGAAGTTGATGCATATCATCGCCTCCCGCCTCGGGTTCGACCTCGTGTCGCTCCGGCTCGAATTGTTCGGGCGACGACGCGACACCGGCACCGCAAGACTCGGTCGCGGTTCGCCCGATAGTGGCCGGCCGGAGCCCGACCAAAAGGCCGGCGAGGGCGACCCACCAGCGGGGGCGAGACGATGATCCAGCAAGATCCCGCCGCGCCGTTTCCGGAGCTACGGGCCGGTAATCTTGGGGTTCGCATCGCCAATCACGCAGCCGAAATCGACGCCGTGCAAGCATTGCGTTACCGCATCTTCTATCAGGAGATGGGCGCCCGCGCCGATACCGAAACCAGCCGAACCCAGCGCGACAGGGATGTTTACGATACCGTCGCCGACCACCTTCTGGTGGTCGATCACAGCCTGGGCGACGGGCCCGCGAGCGTCGTCGGCACCTACCGGCTGATCCAGCGAAACGGCGCGCGTCGCATCGGCCACTTCTATTCGGCAGGCGAGTATGACATCAGCCGCATCGAGGCCCTGACCGGACGGATCCTGGAACTCGGACGTTCCTGCGTCGACACCGGCCATCGCAACCGCGCGGTGATGCAACTGCTGTGGCGCGGTATCGCCGCCTATGTGTTTCATCACAGGATCGACCTGATGTTCGGCTGCGCCAGTCTGCCCGGCACTGATCCGGATATTCTGGCGATGCCGCTGAGCTACCTCTATCACCATCATCTGGCCCCCGCCGCGATCCGGCCGCGTGCATTGCAGCACCGCTACGTCGAGATGCGCCGACTCGAGCGCGACGAGATCAACGCGCCCGCCGCGCTGATCAGCCTGCCGCCTCTGATCAAGGGCTATCTTCGCCTCGGCGGTTTTGTCGGTGACGGCGCGGTGATCGACCCCCAGTTCAACACCACGGACGTCGCGGTGGTGGTGCAGACCGACCTGATCACCGAAAAATACTATCGTCACTATGAACGCCAGTCACGCGAGGCGCCAAACTGAACCGGCGTCGGCGTGGCCCCACGCCGCTTGAGGCGGTCGCGAAACGGCTGGCAGCGCTGGCCGGCTGGCGGCCCGATCTGACGGCGCTGCTGGCCGGAGCCCTCTCCGCCTTGGCGCTTCCGCCGGTGCACGCGATACCCGTTCTGCTGCTGACCGTTCCCAGCCTGCTGTGGCTGATCCAAACCGCTCGCCGCCCAGCCCTGGCCGCCCGTCGCGGCTGGTGGTTTGGCTTTGGCCTCTATGTCGCCGGACTTTACTGGATCACCGAGGCCATCCTGATCGAAGCCGCGCGCTTCTGGTGGCTGGTCCCGTTCGCCGTGCCGGGTGTCGCCGCGGTGCTGGCGCTTTTCACCGCCGCCGCTGCCGCCATCACCCGCCTTGCCCGTCCCGGCTGGCCGGCTGCGCTGACCCTGGCCGGCGCCTGGGTACTGACCGACCTCGCGCGTCAATTCGTCGCCACCGGTTTTCCCTGGAACCCGCTCGGCAGTGCGTGGGAATTCCCCGGCGCCGTCGGTGACATCTTCATCCAGCCAGCCTCGCTGGTCGGCGTGCACGGCCTCACCTTTGCCACTGTATTGCTGGCCGCGACCCCCCTTCTGAGCTGGCGCTGGCGCCTCAGCGGCGTCGCCGTGCTGCTGCTGTGGCTTGGGTTTGGCGTGTTCCGGCTGCGCCAGGACCCACCGCCGGCGCCCGACGTCACGGTGCTGCTCGTCCAAGGCAACATCGCCCAGGGTCAGAAATGGGATCAGGCGCTCGTCGTCGAGATCTTCCGGCACTATTTGACCCTGACCCGCGACGCCGTGGCAGGTGCCGGCGGCGGGCCGGCCGTGGTCGTCTGGCCGGAAACCGCCAGCCCGGCGTTGCTGGAGACAGATGCACCCGCCCGGGAGCTGATCGCTCGTGCCGCCGGCAACAACCAGGCCTTGATCGGCGCGGTCCGCTTCGATGCTTCGGGGCGTCCACGCAACAGCCTGTTCGCGCTGCGGCCCGGCGGAGAGATCGAGGGCATCTACGACAAGGCGCATTTGGTCCCATTTGGCGAATATCAGCCGGACTGGCTTCCCCTCGGCGTCCAGGTCGTCCCTGGCGGCGGCTTCGCCCGGGGTCCGGGGCCACGCACCCTGCATCTGCCCGGCCTGCCGCCGGTGGGGGCCCTGATCTGCTACGAGGCGATCTTTCCCGATCAGGTCATCGACCAGACGGACCGGCCCGCTTGGATGATCAATGTCACGAACGATGCCTGGTTCGGCAATTCCGCCGGCCCCAGGCAGCACCTTGCAGCGGCGCGGCTACGCGCGGTAGAGGAGGGACTTCCCCTCCTGCGGGCAGCCAACACAGGCATATCCGCGGCATTCGATGCCAGAGGTCATGAACTGGCGAGGTTAGGCATGCGCCAGACAGGGGTGGTTGCGGTGCGCCTGCCCGGAGCTCTTCCGGTGCCGTTCTATACACGCATCGGTTTAGTGCTGCCTGCGCTCGCGGGCGCGTTGGCCATCTTTTTTGGATTGTCGAGACGGATCAAAATGTCAACCAGCGAAGGTCCGTGCTAATTATTATACGGTGGCGCTTATATTCTACTCATGACGGGTTAGTCTGCTTCAATTGACAATTAGTGGTTGCGATTTTAGAGTTGGTCGACTAGATTCGCGAGGCACAATTTGATATGAAACTGTCGATGGCGGGCTGGGTCGCGGACCTATATACCGCTCGTTATTGGAAAAGGGGCGCATAGGATGGTGGGGGCCGAACAGGTCGTGGGCACTGAAAGAGAGAGCCGCCCGAGCCCGATCGACGTGCACGTGGGCACCCGTATTAGGCTGCGTCGAACGCTGCTGGGTATGTCCCAGGAGCGACTCGGCGAGTCGCTGGGCCTCACCTTTCAGCAAGTCCAGAAATACGAACGCGGCGTGAACCGGGTCGGAGCCTCCAGGCTGTTCGATCTTTCACGGGTTCTCGACGTGCCGATCAGCTTCTTCTTCGACGATATGCCCGATAGCCTGTCCGCAACGTTTGGCGGCACCTCGAGCCGCCGTTCCTCCGGACTGCCCGACTCGAACGATCCGTTTGGCGACGATACGCTCAGCCGGCGCGAAACGCTTGAATTGGTACGCGCTTACTATCGCATTACTGATCCGTCGGTCCGCAAGCGCGTATTCGACCTGATCAAATCGATGGGCCCAACCGAAAGCTCTTAAAGCGACTCGCCCACCAGATCCTAGCCTTCCCGTAACTGCTCGTTGTCGAAGCGCGGCTGCCGCAAACGATACAAGGCATCCCGCAGCGCCTCGAACAGCGACTGCTTTGCCGGGGCATGCAGAAACGCGGCGACCTCGCGCCCGCGTCCGTGGCTCCGAAGCAGCAGGCGCGCGTCCTGGTTGCCGATCGTTTCCAGCCTGACCTGCAGCCACGCGGACGGCAGCGAGAAACTGCGCCGACGGCCCCGATGGTCGGTCTGGACGACGGTGATTTCCACTGCGCTCAGGCTTATCAGTTCACGCGCCCGAGCGTGGCGAAGATTGACGGCCAGCAGCAGGCTCGCCAGCGACACCTCGACCCCGCTGAAGGCCAGCACGGGCCATGCACCGAGGAACCAGAAGCGAGCGGCGATGGCCGCGCTGCAGATCGCCATGACAGCTATCAAGACCAGTGTTCCGCGGCCGGTCAGGCTGCGATGTGGCACAATGAGCGCCTCAAAGACGGGCGCCGGCCTCAACTCTTCATCGGGCGCCAGATGATCCTCAGGCCCGCAATCAGCCGATAGGAACGACATCCTGCGAATGTAGCAGCACGCCGTCAGGTAACGCCAGTTCGCCTCGTCCACTGCACGATGACAGTGATATCAATCGAGGGACAAGACCGTCTCAAGGTCGCTGTGTCATGCCTTTATCGCCCACCCCAAATCCGCCAGCCGCATTCGCCAGACGCTGCAGATCGCCGCGCGACATCGCCAGATCGACGACCGGGCCGCAGTCTGCTCCGGCCTTGGTCGAGGTCCGGTTGCCGGCCCAGTGAACACGGTAGTGTGGCGGCGACCCGTCTTGCCGGCCTTCCACAATCAGGCTTCCGCCATTTGTCGCCATCACGGCCGGATCGAGTGAGCAAGCCGAGCCCGGCGAGTTCATTGCCGATACGGTCGTGGCTTGTATGGACAACTGCCACATGTCGCTGTCCCCGGAGCTGGGCTTGAATACGACGATATCGCCAATCTTCGGCTGGAACTCGTCCATTTGCAGCACCAGCAGCGTGCTCACGCATCCGGTGATCATGACGACCATCGCCGCTACGATTGGCAGCCATGCTGTAACCGGCGATGCACCCCGCGGGTGATCTTCGTGCTGATTCGGTCGTCTCACACCTGACCGCCTTTCACACCAATGCGTCTACGCTCATCATTACAGCGATTTTGTGCAGCGCAACATGAATTCAAGGGCCAGATTTTGGAATGGCTGGTAAGCAGCCGGTGAGAAGCTTCCGGGGCGATTCCACCCGGCGGGCGTTTGTATTGCTATCGTACGGAAATACGCATGCCGTCCCGAGGCACCGCGATTGGGCGCCGCCGTGTATGAAGTCCAACTCAGGGCCGCGGATGCTCACCCTGGTCCCGATGCGGGGTCTTTGCCTGACGCGCCTTGAGCACCGTCAGCGCCTGCGGATCGTGGTCCAGCAACGCCAAGGCACTGCTTATGGCCCGGCTCGGCAGCAAATCGCCGGTTTCGTATTTCTGAAACGCTCGTGGTCCGCCGCCGATGATCTCTCCCGCCCCCTTCTGCGTGAGATGCAGCTTTTTGCGGATGCGGCGGATTTCCTCCGGCTGCAGCAATGCGTCCGTGCAGGCCTTGAGCCAATTCAACGCACGGTCGGATACCTTCATGTCGTCGGGATCAAAAACACCTTCGTCCGGGTGATCGCCACACCAGCCGGGCATGTCGAACGTGATGCTCTCCCCTTTGTAGGTGAGCGTGAATGGGCGAACGTCGCGATGCAGCGGCGCGCCCGTTTCGGGATCGACAGGGTTAGTCGCAGGGTTAGTCATTATCTTTCTCCTTGAACGACAGCAGCACAAATTCGGTTACGGCATCCGCCGAGAATTTCACGTAGAGCGGCCCTTGGGACGACGGGACATGATAAACGTCCTGCCAAACGCGATGGTCGCGATACGCGGTCATCGACTTGTGGAACCGCGACCGCCGCATCATCTGGATCGTCGCAGTGATAACGGCACGACCGAAGAGTCCATATCAAAAATGAGACGGACCTGCTCGGTCATTCGAAAGCGGCGCGCGCATCGGCCATCAGCTTCGGCGCATTGGGTGGCATGGCATTGAATTTTGCCTCATCCCGAAGTGCCGCGCGACAATCTTACAAGCAGCGGCAGTGTCCACGATGTTGACTGGCAGTATTAATCGTAGAGTCACTTGCGTCGCGTGAGCCACCGCCCTATGTGGGGCCGCCAAGGTAGCGGAAAGGCGCCCGCCCATGGCATTCGACATTCCCCCCCAAACCGTTCCCGATTCGCCCGGCACGCTGCTGTCCGCTCGGGTCGAGGAAGCACTCGCGTTCGACGACGTCCTGATCGTCCCCGCCTACTCGCAAGTGCTGCCGTCCTCCGTCAACATCACCACTCGCCTGACCCGCGGCATCTCGCTGAACATACCGTTGATCTCCGCCGCGATGGACACCGTCACCGAAGCCGAAATGGCCATCGCCATGGCGCAACTCGGCGGCATGGGTGTGATCCACAAGAACCTCAGCCCGGAGGAGCAGGCCGCTCAGGTCCGCCGCGTCAAGAAATTCGAGTCGGGCATGGTGGTGAACCCGCTGACCATCCATCCCGACCAGACCCTCGCCGACGTCAAGGCACTGATGAGCAGCCATCGCATCAGCGGCATCCCGGTGGTCGAACGCGAAACCAATCGCCTGGTCGGCATCGTCACCAACCGTGACGTCCGTTTCGCCACCGAGCCATCCCTCAAGGTCTACGAATTGATGACGCGGGAGAACCTCGTCACGGTCAATCCGGATGTCGGCCCGGAGCAGGCCCGCCGCCTGCTGCACAAGCACCGCATCGAAAAGCTGCTGGTGGTCGACGACGCCTACCGCTGTATCGGGCTGATAACCGTCAAGGACATGGACAAGGCCGAATCGCATCCGCTGGCGAACAAGGACGAGCTTGGACGGCTGCGCGTCGCAGCCGCCACCGGCGTCGGTGCCGACGGCGAGACGCGTGCCCGTGCGCTGATCAAGGCCGAGGCCGATGTCATTGTTGTCGATACCGCCCATGGTCATTCGGCTGGCGTGCTGCGCGCGGTCGAGGCGATCAAGCGCGCCTCCAACACCACGCAGGTGATCGCCGGCAACGTTGCCACCCCGGAAGGTGCGCTGGCGCTGATCGCCGCCGGGGTGGATGCGGTGAAGATCGGTATCGGTCCGGGCAGCATTTGCACCACGCGGGTGGTCGCCGGTGTCGGCGTGCCGCAGTTCACCGCCGTGCTGGAAACCTCGGCCGCCTGCAGGGACCACGACGTGCCTGCGATCGCCGATGGCGGCATGCGCACCAGCGGCGATATCGTCAAGGCGATCGCGGCCGGCGCGGATTCGGTGATGGTCGGCAGTCTGCTCGCCGGCACCAACGAAGCTCCAGGCGAGGTCTTCCTCTACCAGGGCCGCTCCTACAAATCCTATCGCGGCATGGGCAGCCTGGGCGCCATGGCCCGCGGTTCGGCCGACCGCTACTTCCAGCAGGACATCAAGGATCAGTTGAAGCTGGTGCCGGAGGGCATCGAGGGGCGCGTTGGTTACAAGGGGCCGGTGGGCAGTGTCGTTCACCAACTGGTCGGCGGCCTGAAGGCGGGGATGGGCTACACCGGCAGCGCCGACATCACCAATCTGCAGACCACCACCCGCTTCCGCCGCATCACCGGAGCCGGCCTGCGTGAAAGCCATGTCCACGACGTCGCCATCGATCGGGAGGCGCCGAATTACCGGCAAGACTGATGGCTGATACTACACGGAGTAAACCCCTGCGGCGCTTTCGACGGCCGAGCGCGAGCACCCAGTGACCCCTGCCGCGCGAATCGCCGCCGCGATCGAGTTGCTCGCCGCGGTGGAGACCGCCCCGAACCGCCCCGCCGACGCCATCGCCAACGACTTTTTCCGCTCGCGCCGCTACATCGGCTCAGGCGACCGTCGCGCCGTGTCCGATCGCGTCTGGCGAGTCCTGCGCACCCGTCGCCGCCTCGGGTGGTGGCTGCGCGAAGGCCACGCAGATGACGCCGCCGGTCCAGGAGATACCCGCTCCCACGATGCCCGTTCCCGGGATGACCCCCCGGCACGGGCCGTTGCCGAGACCGTCCGCGCGGACGTTGCCAAAGCGACACCACGCCTGCTGGTGGCCGCCTCGCTGCTGCTGGAGGGCTGGGTGTTGTCGGGCATCCGGCAAAGCTTTTCCGGCGGTCAGTATGCTCCGGCCGGACTGGAGCGGCCCGAGACCGCCGCGCTGGCACGGATCGAGGGCCACAGCCTGGACCACCCCGACATGCCCGATGCCGTCCGGCTGGAAATCCCCGACTGGCTGCTGTCCCGCCTCACCGCCCGCTTCGGCGCCGCCCTGCCAGCCGAAATGGCAGCCCTCTCAGGCTCGGCGCCGCTCGATCTGCGGGTCAATCACCTGAAGTCCGACCGGCCTCAGGCACAGGCGGCGCTGGCCGCCGAAGGATGGGACGCGCGGCCGACCCCGATCTCGCCATGGGGCCTTCGCATCGACGGGCGCAGGCCGGTCACCTCCGGCCCTACCTTCACCTCCGGCATGGTGGAAATCCAGGACGAGGGCAGTCAACTCATCGCCGTCGTGGCCGGTGCCGCGCCGGGTATGCGTGTGGCCGACTGGTGCGCCGGTGCTGGCGGCAAGACCCTGGCGCTGGCCAGCATGATGGAGAACCGCGGTCAGATCGTCGCTTGTGACGTCTCCGCCAAGCGACTGGAGGGGGCGGTTCGCCGGCTGCGGCGGGCGGGGGTCCATAACGTCGAGCGCCATCTCTTCGAGCCAGGCGACAAATGGCTCAAACGCCGGGCGGGAACGTTTGATCGGGTGCTGGTCGATGCGCCTTGCACCGGGATCGGCACGTGGCGACGCAACCCCGACGCCAGGCTGCGCCTGGAGGAACACGATCTCGTCGAATTGGTCACGAAACAGGCTGGCATCCTCGACGCCGCGCAAACCCTGGTTCGCAAGGGCGGACGTTTGGTCTACGCTACCTGTTCCTTGCTGGAAGAGGAAAACGAGGCTCAGGTGTCTGCCTTTCTGCTCCGCCATCCCGACTTTGCCGTCATCCCGCTGCCAAGCGCGTGGCCATTGGCTACCCCGGTGCCAAACAGCGGCGCCTTCCTGTCCCTCACCCCAGCCCGGCATGGAACCGATGGCTTTTTCGCCGCGGTGCTGGAGCGCGCCGGTTGATCTCCCTGCGCAAGGCCAGGGTCGCCGACGCCATCGCCATCGGCGCGGTGCATGTCACGGCATGGCGCAGCACCTACCCAGGAATACTGCCGGACGCCTTCCTGGCCAAGCTCTCGGTCTCGCGGCAGGCGGCGCACTACGATGCGGCAATCCGTGGCGGCACCGGCGTGATGGTCGCGACAGCCTCCGGCGCCGACGTCCCCAGCGGCAGCGGACCGCGCATCATCGGCTTCACCACGGCGGGACGGTCGAGGCATGCCGAGATCGGCGGCAAACGCCTGGCCGAGGGGGAGGTCGAGACCCTCTATGTGCTGGATGACTGGCGGGAGCGTGGCGTCGGCCGGCGGCTGATGCGCGCCGCGGCCTCACATCTGGTGGACATCGGCTGCCGGTCCGCTTTCGTGTGGGTGCTGCGCGACAACCCCAGCCGCTGGTTCTATCAGCATCTCGGCGGCAGGCCCGTGGCCGAGGCGGCCATTCAGATCGGCGGCGAAAAGGTGCCGCAAACCGCCTTCGTCTGGGATCCGATTGAGCAGTTGCTAGCCGCCTCTCCCCAGTCTTCCTGACCGCGGCGGGGGAAGCGACGAACAACGAATCAACGGTTGCCGCGTTTGATGACAGCCATAGCAGCTGCGAAGGCTAACGCGCCAAGCTGGGCGTGAGGACGCGGCCATCAGTGTGAGCACGACCGTTTCGGCTATTAATTGAGGAGCTTGTCTGCAAAAGGTTTGGTCGAGCCATAATACAAACACAAGCAGCGTGACGCCGCCATTTAGCAACGGAGCAATATCCAAATGGTGACTGCCGCCACATTTTTGATACTAAACCCAGCACCGCGATAAAATTGCGCGGATAGGAAAAATACCAGCCGTCGATAATGAGTTTCCTACGTCAGCCCGAACGGATTTGTCCGCTACGCCAACGAGTAGGCTTGCGTCGGCACGTCCACTCAGACCTGCAAACCATGCCCCAGCCGATCGCCAACCAACAACATCTGGCGTTGCCGCCGGCGACCGCCGCGCGATCCTGATAGCTCAGCGTCGCGGCTGCGTTGATAGACCCGATCCGATCTTACTCGCCCGTGTCGCACCATTACGCTCTTATCACCACACCCAGGCCGCCGCACTGTGGTTGCCGCCGGCATTGGCAGTTTGCCTAGGCCACACATGCAATCCCGGTGCTTTAACGTTTCACGGACTTTCAGCACGGAGAAAGTGCGGAGAGCACGGTGCTCACGGAGAAAGCGTTATGCTTCTTGCGGAATCATTGGAAGGCGGTAACGGCTTCAAGGCGGATATCGGTCGCGGGCGAGCTCATCCTGGAGATCAAAGCCGTCAGCACCATCCTGCCAATCCATGAGGTGCAAACGTACACGCGCATGGGCGGTATCCGCGTCGGTCCGCTGCTGAACTTCAACGTGCCACGCCTTGTGGATGGCCTTCGTCGGTACGTGGTGTAGCTTCCGTCGAAACCGACCGCTTCTGCTCCGTGATCACCGCGTCCTCGGCACCTTCTCCGTGCTGAAAAAATTGGCCGCGGTTCGCACTGGCCGCGGCTGGGGGCTGCCCGGCCACGGCCGGCTGTATCAACAGCTTTCGCGACAAGAGCGAACCATTATGATTAGCCGGTTCCCCGCACCGGTCTGGTCCGTCCCTCTGATGCGTTCCCGGAATCAAGCGTATAGAAGCCTGGGCTCGGAGCCATCGTAGCGCTTTGCCGAGCCTCGCAGGCCGGCCTTACGCAGTTCGACACAGGATAGATCGCAGCATGACAGCGTCTCCATCTTCCCGCATTCCCGAAATCCTTTCGTCCTTCAGGCAGGAACTCCTGGCCGACTGGCTCGATACGCTGCGCGCGAAAGCCGATGACCGTATCTCCGCGACCGAGCTGGACGCGCAATGCAGGGATATCATCAACCGGCTGGCGCAGGGCAGCCGCGGTGGCAATGTCACCGACCTGGACGATCCGGCATTCGGCCCGCTGCGCGAGACAGTCGCCGAAATCGCCACCAGCCGAGCGCTGCAGGGTTTCGCTCCGTCGGAAACCGCGACTTTCATCTTTTCGCTGAAGGGGCCGCTGTTCAACCGCCTGCGCGTCATGCTGGCGGCGCAACCCGAGGCGATGGCTGGCGAGACCTGGGCTGCCAGCCGCCTGGTCGATGGACTGGGCCTGGCCATGCTGGAGCGCTTTCAGACCGCCCGCGAACAGCTCATCCTGCGCCAGCAAGCCGAGATGGCCGAACTGTCGACCCCGGTGGTGAAGCTTTGGCAAGGCATCCTCGCGTTGCCACTGATCGGCACGCTGGACAGCTCACGCACCCAGGTGGTGATGGAAAATCTGCTCGACAGCATCGTGCGGTATGAGGCCGACATCGCCATCATCGACATCACCGGCGTGCCGACCGTGGACACACTGGTCGCGCAGCATCTGCTGAAGACCGTCGCGGCGGCGCGCCTCATGGGCGCCGACTGCATCATAAGCGGCATCCGCCCGCAGATCGCCCAGACCATGGTTCATCTCGGGGTCGAGCTTAATGTCGTCTCCAAGGCCAATCTGGCGGACGCCTTCGCGCTGGCGCTGCGCCGATTAGGCAAGACAGTGGTCGATGCCCGCCCCGCCGCCGCCAACTGAGGCGGGACTTGCATGGACCGTATCCCCATTCTCAAGCTCGGCCATGCCCTGCTTGTCACCATCCAGGTCGATATGCACGATCGGTTGGCCGTCGCGCTGGAGGAGGATCTGACCAGCCGTATCGTCGAATTTTCCGCCCGAGGGGTCCTGATCGACATCTCGGCGCTGGAAATCGTCGACAGCTTCATCGGCCGCACCCTGGCCAATATCGCAATGATCGCCAAGGTTCTCGATGCCGTGACCGTCGTGGTCGGCATGCGGCCGGCCGTGGCGATCACCCTGGTCGAACTTGGCCTGTCGCTGCCAGGCGTCCGCACCGCGCTGAACGCTGAACGCGGCATGGCGATGATCCAGCGCCTGACCGAAGCGGGCTCGCAGCCGGACAACATCAGTGAGGACCCCAGTGCCGGCTAGCATCGTGCCGATCAGCATCAGCGAGGATGTCGTTCGGGTCCGCCAGGAAGTGCGCCGGATCGCGATCGAGGCCGGGCTGGGACTGGTCGACCAGACCAAGATCGTCACCGCCGCCAGCGAACTCGCGCGCAATACATTGGATTACGGCAAAGGGGGTCAGGCCAGCATCGACATCGTGCGGAACGGCGCCCGCCGAGGCGTCCGAATCGTCTTCGAAGACCATGGGCCCGGCATTGCCGATATCGAGCTTGCCCTCAAGGACGGCTACACCAGCGGCAAGGGCATGGGCCTAGGGCTCGGCGGGGCGCGACGCCTGTGCAACGAATTCGCCATCGACTCGACACCAGGTAAGGGCACCCGCGTGGTCATCGCAAGATGGAAATAGCCACCATGCAGGTCACGCCGGTAGGCGATCCGACCGATGTCGCCGAGGCTCGCCGCCGCGCGGTCCGGCTGGCCGTGGATTTGGGCTACAAGGAATCGGACGCCGGACGGGTCGCCATCGTCGTGACCGAACTGGCGCAAAACCTGCTGCGTCATGCCGGCCGCGGCGAGATGCTGATCCGCGTCGATCCGCTCCACCCCGCCCGCTTCGAGATCATGGCACTCGATCGCGGCCCCGGCATGGCGAACGTCGACTCCTGCCTGCGTGACGGATTCTCCACCGGAGGAACCAGCGGCAACGGCCTTGGCGCGGTGCGGCGCCTCGCGCATCAGCTCATGATCGACAGCCGCCCCGGCTCCGGCACGGCGGTGCTGGCCCGTGTGGGCCGGGAGGCCGACGTGGCGGACCTGTCTCCCCGGATCACCGCGACGCTCGCCGTTCCAAAGCCGGGGGAGCAAGTCTGCGGCGACGCCGGCACTGTCGTCACCCGGACGGACGGCACCTTGGCGATTCTGCTGGCCGATGGGCTGGGACATGGACCGATCGCCGCATCGGCTTCCGGCGAAGCCGTCCGATTGTTCGAAAAGGACGCCGCCAGCACTAGGGAAAGCCCCACACCCGGCACGCTGCTGCCAATGCTGCACGCCGGCCTGCGGCCCACACGCGGCGCCGCCCTGGCGGTTGCCTGCATCGATCCGGCCGCCCGCCGTGTCGCCTATGGCGGTGTCGGCAATATCGCCGGCTTCATCATCGACTCCGCCGGTTTGCGGCGTATGGTCTCGCATAACGGCATTGCCGGCCACGCCATGGGGCGGCTGCAGGCATTCCAGTATCCGTTGTATCATCGGCCGGTGCTGGTGATGTACTCGGATGGGCTGGCCACTTCCTGGTCGCCGGAGACCTTTCCGGACTTGTTCGCGAAAGATCCGACGCTGATTGCCGCTGTGCTATACCGGGCCCACGCTCGCGGACGAGACGATGCTTCGGTCATTGTCTGGAAGGGTTGAAGGCATGTTGTCGTCGCTCCTGACCGTCGCGTTGAAGGCACCAGAAGACATCGTCGCGGCCCGTCAGAGGGCCCGTCAGGTCGCGGCGCTGATAGGCCTCGATACCTCCAGTCAGACGCGCTTCGCCGCCTCGGTGTCGGAGATCGCCCGCAATGCGATGTCCTACGGCGGCGGAGGCAACGTCGCCTTCCTGATCCGACGCGGCCCTCCCACTGCCCTGGTGGCCCGCGTCACCGACAGCGGCGACGGCATCCGGGACCTGGATGCGACCATGGATGGCCGCACGCCGGGCCAGGGCATCGCCAGCGCCCGGCGCCTGGTCGATGACTTTACCATCGTCAGTGGCCCCGCCGGCACCACGGTGTCGCTCGCACGGCGTCTTCCCGACAACACCACACTCGGCGACCGGGATATCGCGCGCATCACCGCCGGCCTGCGAGCCGTGCCAACGGCCAATCCGACCGCTGAATCGCAGACCCAGAATACCGAGCTCGTGAACAGCCTGGCCGAATTGCACACCCGGCACGAGGAACTCGAACGGCTCAACACCGAGCTCGAGGATACCAATCGCGGCGTCGTGGCGCTCTATGCCGAGCTGGACGAGCGGGCGGAACAGCTCCGGCAAGCGAGCGAACTGAAGTCTCGTTTCCTGTCCAACATGAGCCACGAATTCAGGACCCCGCTGAACTCGATCCTCGCGTTGTCCCGGCTGCTGCTGGATGGCACCGACGGAACGCTGACCAGCGAGCAGGAGCGCCAGGTCGGCTATATCCGCCGCTCCGCCGAAAGTCTGACGGAGCTGGTGAATGACCTGTTGGACCTGGCAAAGGTCGAGGCCGGAAAGTTGGACGTCCGGCCGCGCCTGTTCACCGTCGGTGAGCTGTTTGGTGCGTTGCGCGGAGTAATGAAGCCGTTGCGGCAGAACGAAGCGGTGGAGCTGGTGTTCGAGGAGCCGCTTGAGAACCGGGCACTTTTCACCGATGAAGCCAAGGTCGCTCAGGTGATGCGCAACCTGGTCTCCAACGCGCTCAAGTTCACCGAACGCGGCGAAGTCCGGGTGTCAGCCGATTTTGCCGGCGAACTGGGGTTTGATGGGGTTAGCCTGATCGTTTCGGACACCGGCATCGGCATCGCGCCGGAAAACCATGAGGTGGTGTTTCAGGAATTCTCCCAGGTCGCCAACCTGCTGCAGTCCCACGCAAAGGGCACCGGACTCGGACTGCCGCTCTCCCGTCGTCTGGCCGAACTGCTCGGCGGCACACTGACACTGCGCAGCGCACCCGGCCGCGGGTCGATATTCACCCTCAGCATCCCCGTCTCGATCCGGCCAACCGGACCAACCGCTCCCGTCCTTGTAACCAAACCGGGGCCCGGCCGCAGCGTTCTGTTAATCGATGATGAAGAAACCTCGCGTTACGTACTGCGCCAGATGCTGATGGGCGGCTTCGAGCTTGACATCATGGAGGCCGAAACCGGCGCCGAAGGGCTTCGTCGCGCCGCCGCCGACCAGCCGGATTTGGTCATTCTCGATCTGCGCCTGCCCGACGTGAGTGGCTTCGAGGTGATGGATCGCCTGGCGGAGGATCCCGCCACCCGGCACATTCCCGTCGTAATCTGCACCTCGTCCATTCTCGCCACGTCAGAGCGCAACCGTTTGGCCAGCGCGCGGACGATCCTGTCGAAGGCGACACTGACGCGGGAGTTGATGGTGCGCGCGCTGGCCGACGTCTGGTTGGAAATCGAACTCGACGGATGCGCGGGAATTACGCCGATGAATCCTGCCGCCCCGCCCTCCGTCACACCGCCTTCCGTCACCTCGACGTCAGCCGCTCCGGCCAAGCCCTTGGTCCTTAACGTCGACGACGACACCGCGGGCCGTTATGTCAAGACACGGTCCCTGCGTCTCGGCGAGATGGATGTGATCGAGGCCGTCGATGGAACGACGGCACTCGCGCTGATCGCCGAGCGGCACCCGAGCCTGGTGCTGTTGGATGTCAACCTGCCCGACATTCTGGGCATCGAGGTCTGCCGCCGGATCAAGGCGGAGTGGCCGGACATCATCGTCATCCAGATCTCCGCCACGGCGATCTCGGTCGCGGACAAAGTCATCGGCCTGGACAATGGTGCCGACTGCTACCTGACCACCCCGGTCGAGCCGATCGAACTCATCGCGGTGGCCCGCGCTATGCTGCGACTGCGCGACGCCGAGACCACGGCGCAGGAAAATGGCGAGCGCTATCGCATGATGGTCGAAAGCGCGGTGGACTATGCGATCTTCACCTGTGGTCTGGATGGCCGGATCACCAGTTGGAACTCGGGTGCCCAGGCGATCTTTGGCCATACCCCGGCCGAGATCATCGGCGAGCCTTACGCCCGCATCTTTACCGCTGACGACGTCATCGAAGATCTCCCGGATCACGAAATGCGCCTCGCCCGCGGCGATATCAGTGTCAGATCGGAACGTTGGCACCGGCGACGGGATAATTCCCGCTTCTGGTCCAGCGGCCGCATGGTGCCGTTGCGTAATGCTCGTGGCGAGGTCGCGGGCTACCTGAAGATTCTGTATGACCGAACCAATGAGAAGGACGCCCGCGACGCGCTCGAAGCGCTCAACGCCGACCTTGAGGTCCGTGTGGCCGAGCGGACGCGGGACCTTGCGGCGGCGAACGAAAGGCTGCTGAAGGAAATTGCCGAGCGCGAACAGACCGAGGAGCAGCTTCGCCAGTTGCAGAAGATCGAGGCACTCGGTCAGCTCACCGGCGGCATCGCGCACGACTTCAATAACCTTTTGACGGCGATTCTGGGCGGGCTCGAGGTCATGCGGCGGCGCGTCGATGACCCGCGCACGCTTCGGCTGATCGACAGCTCCACCAGCGCGGCCGAGCGCGGCGCCAAGCTGATCGCTCAGCTCATGGCCTTCGCCCGCAAGCAGAAGCTGCACGTCGAACGCATCGCATTGAATGCGCTGGTGCGCGACATGGTGGAATTGCTCGAACGCAGCGTCGGGGCCTCGGTGAAGGTCTCGCTCGATCTGTGCGCCGACGCCTGGCCGGTCCTGGCGGACGCCACGCAAGTGCAGACGGCCTTGCTCAACCTCGCCATCAACGCGCGCGATGCAATGGAGGATGGCGGGACACTCTGGATTTCGACCGGCAACGAGGTCGTGCCCGCGCCGGGCAACAATCAAATGCTGCCAGCCGGTGAATACGGCACGTTATGTGTTCGGGACAGCGGTTCCGGAATGTCCGAGGAGGTCCTGGCGCGCCTGTTCGAGCCGTTCTTCACCACCAAGGAGGTTGGCAAGGGCACCGGACTTGGCTTGGCGCAGGTCTACGGCTTTGTCCGCCAGTCGGGTGGCGATATCAGAAGTCAGCAGCACATTGGGTCGCGGCACAAGCGTCAAGCTGCTATTGCCACGAGCGCTCGCCGCGACGGATACCGCCGAGACAGAAAGCGTTGCCGTGAAGATATCCAACGGGTAACACTTCCGTCTCATCCCCCGGCGCGGAGGGGAATCACCCCTCCCCCGGTGCACGACTTCACCTGCCTGGCATCGCAAAACCGTCCAACATTGGTCCGCACGCCGACGCCGGGGTCAGCGTCAATACCGGTCGTGATCATAGTAGTGGTGGTGGTAACCGTAGCCACCGGGCTCGATGATGCAGCCTGAAAGCAGCCCACCGGACAGCAGCAATGCGATTATCGCAACAAACTTGATACGCATGTGTCGCTATCCTCAATACCGATGTTGGTAGTCGTACACTGGCGGAGGCGGATACCGGTGGCTGTCCTCCCAGCCGTGATGTTCCTCCCATCGCCGGTGCTCCGCCCAACGCCGATGCTCAAGCTCGCGTTCACGCGCTTCGTGGCGACGTTCCTGACAGCGCGGGCCGCAATCGTTCCAGTCGACTCTCTGACCGCTCGGCTGATGAGCGACCGAAGTCGACGGTCCAAGCGGATGCGCCATGGCCGCGGTTCCGATAGTCAACAGGCCGACCAGGGCAAAACCAGATATTATATTACGCATGTGCATCACCTCCAGAAGCAAGGATGGGGATGCGCCGCGGCGAACGCGTGACGATGACGTGGCTGAATTAAGTTGGCTTCAGCGATATCGCCTTCGTGAAACGGTCGGCTATTTGACCTCGCTGATCAAGGCATTGCCGATCATGATCTCCGGCAAACCCCTAGTGTGTTCCAGAACGTTATTCCTCACCCAGTCCGCCGCCTTCCCATTGGAGGCAAACGCCTCGTCGGCGTTGTCGAACATACTGATCGTGATCAGCACGTCCGGTCCACCATCGAGCAGATAATAACTTCTGAATCCTGGCATTTGCCGTATCATCGGCACAAAGTCTTCTTGCACGCGCCGAGCGAACTCCTCGACGGTGCCGCGTCGCACAGTGTACTTTCTGATGCTGGTAAACATTTTCCCTCCGGCCGCGCTATCGGCCCCGCCGCTGCCCAACACTATATAGCATGGACGTCAGCTTGTGCGCTCCGGGGTGCCTTGATCCACACCGAGATCGGTGCAGGCACGACCGCGCTTCCCGGCGCGCGCCGGCAAACATCTTCGCGAGCGAGAGTTGTCCCGGGCAAACCGGGCGCGAATCCGCCGCGTTCGATGACTATGACGGTGGTCGCTGCCTGTATGCAGTTGTTATCGGCAGGAGCCATCGCCGGCCTGATAGCGGTCGGTGCGCTGCTCGTCGCCAACGTTGGCGGTATCCGCGGGATGATGCTGCACGATCGAGGCGGCTGGATCGCATTGTCGCTTTTGGGTTCGGCTTTCGCCGGAACCTTTGGCTTGGCCGCTGTCTGCCCGCGCTTGCGGAGAGCGGCGAGGACCATACGGACCGATAGACCCGCCATCGTGACACTCTGCTTTCTGGCCGCGTCGCGCCATCGGCGGTGACCCGCTCCCAGGCCGTTGCGCTCGGGCAGCCCGGATGGCAGACGACAGTTTATGCGAATTCGCTGGCGACGGCTGCTCACAAAGTCCTGGATCGTGTCGCGTTGGCATTATCGCCGGCACGGTCTGGTCCTGGAAGGAAGACCATCCGACAAGATCTGGTACTTCGCGTACGGCTCCAACATGCACCGAGGAACCTTTGTCGAGCGGCGCGGCATCAAGCCGCTCGAATTCCGCGTCGGTCGCATCACCGGCTACCGCTTGCGCTTCAATCTTGAGGGCCGGCCGAAGGGCAAGGCAGCGCCAGCCAATATCTGCCCCGATGCCAGTCAGGAGGTGTGGGGCGTCCTGTACAAGATCACCCGGCGAGACATGCTTCACCTTGATTCAACCGAAGGGGTGCCGGGTCGTGGATATCGGCCGATGTGGCTGAACGCGGTCGATGCAGACGGCAATCCCCTGACGGCGATCGCCTATGTGGCGCTGGGCAAGGAGATCGATGGCACCCCGTCACGACGCTATATCTCGCTTTTGCGGGAAGGTGCGAGAGCGCACGGCCTGCCCGAAGACTGGGTGCGATTCCTGGATAGTGTCAGCCACGCCGAATAGACCGCTTTTTCGCGGCTAGGAACGGCTGCTTCCCGGTTTCGGTGATCGGGCAGATGTCGCGCGCCGACGCGCATGCCGAAGGCAACCACGCCGCCGGAAATAAGCAGGCGTGCCACCACCGGGCGGCACGCCTTTCAAGGCGAGTGTCGTAATGCTTGTGCTCCAGGCGATCAGCCGTAATTTTGTGGGTTCGGCAGCAGCCCATTGCTCATCCTTCCGTCAGACCGCGGAACGTCCGAGCGCGCGTTGCATGCGTGACCCACGACGGCGAGACTTCCCGCTTTGCCCTCGACGTGCGTCGCGCAAGGCTGAGTGCTGGCAGGAACGCCAGCTTGCCGAAGATCACCGGCCATGGCCGGTGCGGCCAAAGCAGCAAGAACTGTCAGGGACATCAGGGATTCGCGTAGCATTGTGTAGTTCTCCAGTCTTCAAGGTGGTTTGTTGAGCGCAACAGAGATCCGACAAGGCGAAAAAAAACTGACACCGGGGGCGATGTCTGTGAAGTATTTCACCTCCCGTTGTTAGGCGGTCACGCGGACCTGCCAGCAAACATGGGGTTCATCACTCGTTGGTTGGTATTTCATCTCGGCTCAGCCGGCCCTGGGAACAGCGGGGTTCTAGGTTCATTCGCTTTCGCAAGCTGTGAGCAAGGTCACAGAAGCGCAATACATCTTCGATTAGGTCGTTTCACAGATAGCTCGCACTGAGAGAGACCTATGATTGCGCTCCGAGTTGCCCCTTCCGCGATTGCCGCGCCACAACCTGGTGTGGCGCATGCCGCACTCGCCCCACGCCTGTCGCCACTTGACCCGGCCGCCGCGGTTCATCGGGCAACTCAAGCCATGTCGCCGAGAATACCGCCCGCGCCCGACCCTCGGAGGCGGCCAGGTCGTGGCGTACTGGGTTGGATCGTCGATTTGCTGATCGAGGGCTTCGCCGCTTACGGCGCGTCACTGCAGCCCGGCTTATCGAGCCACTCGGTGCCGACGACTTTGCACGCTGGCAAGTGACCGGGACACGGCAGCCGGATTGTTCGTCTCGCTACTGGACATCGGCGGCTTGCGACGGCCGCGACGGGTAGGCGTGCTGCATACCAAGTAGAATAGTGTTCGCTATCTCGGTGGAGGTGAGTTCCCGAGACGATGGCGCCAGGGCGTCCGCACAAGCGCTAACCACGAAACAACTGCCGGCAATCGCCAAATACATAAGCAGCTTTTTCATGACGCATTCCCACCTGATCACTACCCAGTGTGCCACAGAGCTAAGAATGGTCAAGCATCTGTTTTGAACCACCTCCGGCATGAATCTGGAAAGGGCTGCCCAGGCCCGGAGTGTGCCCCGCGGAGCGCCGGCGCGGTCCGCACACCCTGGTAATTGGTCGCGATCCGGCTTGTCTGCCCGCAAGTGAAGCGCCGCTGGCGGCTGCCCGCCTCGCCGGAGTTCGGCGGCGGTCTCCGGTATCTTTACGGACGTACCGTCATCGCTAACTTGCGGTGATTCGGCACCAGATCATAAGCAGCTACCCGTCAGCCATCCGGAGACGCTCCTGCCGAAGGGTGGCGCCTACCGGCGTAACAGCTTCCGCTGCGCCGCGGGATCGACCACTGGCAGCCGACCCTTGATCAGAGGGTGCCAGCGGGGGATGAGATAGGGCGCGAAATTGTTATATTGGCATTGAACCCTCCCCCCTCTCCCGCGAGACGTCGTCGCTGGATGGACCGCGGCTTGGCCTTCGGGCCTAACTTCGGCGTGGGCGGAACGGAGACCGGAGCAGCGGTGGGATGAGCGACCTTATTGGCGTGATTGAGACGGCTGCCCACGACCCGCTGGCAATAGCCTTTGCGATTTTCGCCCTCGCCGGGCTGCTGACGCATCTGCTGTTTCGGACGCATCCGATGGGCCGTGCCCTGGTGCGGACCATTCTCCTGGTCGCTTTGACGATCGTTCTCGTGGAAGCGGGTGTGGTTCCCTATCGGCCACTGGTGCGGACCGGCACGCCCTTGCACGACAGCGTCCATGGCGCCTTGGCGATCGCTTGGTGGCTGTGGGCGGCTTGGTTTCTGGTCGGCGTGTTACGCGCCATCATCGTCACCGAGCATCGGCCGCGTGAAGGCAAACTGATCCAGGACCTCCTCGCTGGCCTGGTCTATCTCGCTGCCGTCTTTGCCATCATCGCCTATGTCTTTGGTCTGCCGGTACAAGGGCTGCTCGCCACCTCGGGTGCCATTGCCATCATTCTCGGTCTCGCTCTGCAAAGCACCCTGAGCGACGTGTTTTCCGGGATAGTGCTAAATTTCAGTCGACCCTATCGCCCGGGCGACTGGATTAGCATCGACGGCGGCACCGATGGCCGGGTCATCGAAATGAACTGGCGCGCGACGCACGTACTGACCGCGAAGCGGGATTTGGCGATCGTGCCGAACAGCACCATCGCCAAGGCTAAGATCGTAAATGCAAGCTCTCCCTCTGGGATCCACGGGATGATCGTGACGATCCAGCTCGATGCCAAAACATCGCCCGCGGCCGGTAGCAAAATCCTCGAACATGCGATCATGAACTCGCGTATCGTCATGACGGCGCCCAAGCCGTCGATCACGGTCAAGTCGATTACCGCGAACGGCACCGAATTCGACATAGCGTTCTTCGTGTCGGACCTAGGCCAGGCCTCGCTCGCGCAAAACGAACTGCTTGATTTGATATTTCGGCACCTCGCAGCGTCCGGTATTGAACTCGCTCAAGCCCAAAATCCGTCATATCCGGTGCCCCGGGACGTGGCATTGCGGACCGCCGTGAGCGACGCAGAGAGGATCCTCGGCCTCGTCGCTATCTTCGCTGCCTTAACGTCGGATGAGCGGCAGTCGCTGGCCCTCAAGGCGCGGCAAAAGTCTTATGACCAGGGAGACATTCTGGTCGAACCAGGAACGGTCTTGCGATCGCTGTTCATCGTCGGTGCTGGCGTCCTGTCGCTCAGCCACGGCCTGGCTGATGGTGAGATTGAATTGATGCGACTCGGACCCGGCGACCATTTCGGCGAGATCGGGCTACTGACCGGGACCGCCGCTTCAGCGAGAATCTCGGCGCTGGTGCCGAGCACTGTGTATGAGCTGGCAAAGGACGATCTGGCGCCGATCTTGGAGACACGTCCGGCAGTCGCCCAGGAGCTGTGTCGCGCTCTCGCCCGGCGTCAAGCCGCTGGCCAATTGGTCGCATCGCCCGATATCGATGCGAATCTGTCGCCCAATCGTGTCGCCACATGGTTCTCCGATCGGTTGCACAAACTGTTTGGTCTCACGGGCGCATCGTAATGCTCCCGCAGGCCGCGCCGATGGACGCGGCACCCCGGGTCGCCTCGAACGCAACTCTCGTAGACGTTGCCGCGGCCTTGGTCAGCCGGTCACTTCAAGCACCATCGTCGCCGAGTGTGATCGGCCGTATTCATCCGTCGCCCGCACCGCCACGCGGTGGGTGCCCGGTTCCAGTCCTCGCGGCAGGGGCGTTTGCCAGACGTGGCTTGATTTCGCCGCTTCGACCCATGGCTTCTTGGTTTCACGGTTGCGCTCGTAAACCTCGACGACAAACGGGTCGACCCGTTCAACCTTGCTGAGCGGCGCATAAGGACCACCGCCAATCGAGGTTTCCACCGTCGAGCGCGGGCCGCCTTCGAACAGGTTAACCACCAGCCGGGTCGACCCGAGGCTGTCGGCGGCAATCGGTCCAGCCAATAGCGCTCCGGCGTGATAGTCTTGAATCACTTCCCTGTTCGCGGCGTGCACCTGGCTGTCGAGCATGATGCGCATTTGGCCGCGGGCGGGATCGTGGGCGGGAACCAAGGTCGTCGTGTAGGTGGTGCCGTCGACCGACAGGATATGGAAGCCGTTGGGAGTGCC
This sequence comes from uncultured Alphaproteobacteria bacterium, assembly GCA_963758415.1. Classification (GTDB taxonomy): domain Bacteria; phylum Pseudomonadota; class Alphaproteobacteria; order Acetobacterales; family Acetobacteraceae; genus Rhodopila. The sequence continues at coordinate 275,449 of CAVWVL010000010.1, forward strand.
ATCCGACTGCAAGGCCATCGGAATACCTCGGGCGTCGAACGGGCCCGACCACCAGCTTCCCGAAACCGCACCCAGGATGTGGTGGTGATGCGTGCCGGCTGGATTGCCGTCGCCCTCATAGCCGGCGGACGCGGTAAAATACCAGTGCTCGTTGGTATGTGTATGGCCGCAGAAGCTCACCGTGTTCGGATGCGTGCCGATCGCCGCCAGGAAATCCCTGGCATCGACTGTGTTGTTCGCGGCATCCGTGGCCGCAAGCGTTTTGAGCGGAATATGGAAACTGAACACCACGAGACTTTCGCGCGGCACATTCGCAAGCACATTGCGGACAAAGCCCAACTGCCGCTCGCCGAAAAAGCCACGGTACTTGCCCAGACCATTTGGTCTGGCCGGGTCGGTGCCAAGGTAGTCGACATTGTCCAGCAGGATGAAAGTTGTGTTTCCGTACTGAAAGGCGTGGCGGCGCGCGCCGAAGACCCGTTTGAAGGTCTCGCCGGAGTAGGTATTGTCCGGCGCCTCAAGGTTCATGTCGTGGTTGCCGCGGCAGTTGAACCAGGGCAAGCCTATGGTCCCGACGATCCGGTTGTAGCGCGGGTAGAATGACAGGTCGTCGAACATCACATCGCCATGAGTGATACCAAACGCCGCTCCCTCAGCATCAACGACCGCGACCACATCGTCACGAATGTAACCGACCTCGGCCAGGCTTTCGGGCTGTGGATCGGTAAACAGCACGGCTTCGAAGCGGGCAGGTTCCGGTTGCCGGCGCAATCCGAATTCGATGCTTGCGGGCAACAGGCCCGTGGGCGGCACGCCGGCGAAACGAAAGCCCAGATCGGGCGTGCCATCAGGAGCATGGACGTAAGCGAACTGCGGCAGGTTGGTGACGGGATCGACTGGCAGCGCCCAGCCGGTGGGTTTGATCACGAACAGCAAGTCGCCGTCATCAACCGGCAGCGACCAGCTTCCGTCGCCGCCTGTCCTTACGACATCGTATCCGTTCGATACCATCACGTCAGCAACACCCGTCCTTGCAGCACTGTCCGCATCGAACACGGTGCCACGGGCAGTGCGTCTGGACTGACTCAAGGGCGGGGACGCGCTGGCCGAAGGAGTATCATTGACGGACCGCGCCAGGGTGTGGGCGATTGGTGAGCTGGCGAACGCAACCGCGGTTGCTCCGCTCAAAACGTTACGACAACTCGGCTGATTCACGTCCGGCGGCACGATGGTGCCCTCCTTGCAGGTTGGTGCGCTCGCTTACGATAAGCCAGCGACAGCCGCTTTACAGTTTCGTGTCAATTTGGTGACGCGGCGCTGCGAGCTCTCGCTATCGCCACCCTTTCAGCCGCCCTGCCGCCTCCGCCATGTCCGCTTCCGGCCCGCAGTAAGAAAAACGTAGAAACCGCCCGCCCCGAGCGCGATCGAAATCCACGCCGGGCGTCACCGCGATCCCCACCTCAGCGAGCATCCGAGAGCAGAACGCAACGCTGTCATTGGTCCGGTCACCCACATCGGCCCACAGGTAAAAGGCGCCTTCCGCCGGTGACAGCCGAATAAATCCCGCCTCCGGCAATGTCCGCAGCAGAAGATCGCGCGAGCGCAGGTAGCGCGCGACGTTGGCCCGCAATTCCTCGTGGCAGTCGAACGCCGCTTCGGCCGCCACCTGCGATATGTGCGGCGCGCTGATGAACAGATTCTGCGCCAGCCGCTCGACCGGCCGCACCATCTCCTCCGGCAGGATCAGCCAGCCGACCCGCCATCCCGTCATTGCGAAGTACTTGGAAAAGCTGCCCACCACGATGGCTTGCGGACTGAACGACGCTGCCGTCGTGATCGGGCTGCCGTAGTTCAGTCCGTGATATATTTCGTCGCTGATCAGCCGCACCCCGGCACTGTCGCACCACGCCGCAATCGCCGCCATTTCATCGGGATGCAGCATGGTACCCGCCGGGTTACACGGACTTCGCAACGATCAGCCCATCCGGCGGCGGGTCCATCCGTTGCAATATCGATACGCTCGGCTGAAACCGGGTGTCTTCCCCCGCCTCCAGGACCACCGGATGCACACCCAACGCGGTCAGGATGTTCACATACGGCGGATAGAACGGCGACGCGAGCGCCACGCGATCGCCTGGGTCAAACGCCCCCAGGAACGCCAGCGGGAATCCGCCCGATGCCCCCACGGTGACGGCCACGCGACCCAGTGGGACATCCAGGCCGTACCAGTCGCGGTAGTGAGCAACGATGCGTTCACGCAGCGACCGCCGGCCAAACGCCTCGGTGTAGCCCAGCGCGTCACCCGACCGCAGTGCCGCGACGGCGGCTTCGACCGCACCCGCGGGAGCACCGGTCCCGGGCTGGCCCACCTCCATCCGGATGACGTGCGCGGCACCCGCTGGCAGAGCCGACTGACGCGAATTCGCTGCGGCAATCACATCCATGACGATAAACGGTGGCGCCGAGGCGCCGCGCCCGATCTTCAGCACTAATCGGTCTCCCTCGAGGCGGCTGGAAATGCTTCCCCGTCATTGTTACAACAGACAACGTTCGACAGTCGTAAAAGATCTTCGGCAACACGCACCGGAGACTCAGGCGGCGGCCAGATACTCCATGGCCGCGTCGACACCGCCACGGCCGTGCGGAACACCCTCGATCCGCAGCGCCATCTCGACAGCCGCCAGCGCACCCAGCAGCATCGGTTCATTCAGGTCGCCGAGGTGGCCGATACGGAAAACCTTGCCACCCAGCTTGCTCAATCCACCCCCCAGCGAAACGTTGAACCGCTGCCGCGCGGTACGTCGGACCGCTTCCGCATCAAAACCCTCGGGCATCATCACGGCGGTGACTGAATCCGACAGGCGATCCGGAGCCAGGCAGAACAATCGCGGCCCGTCATTCGCCGCCCAGACCCTGACCGCCCGCCTGGTCGCCTCGGCCAGCCGGTGGTGCCGAGCGTAGACGTTTTCGAGGCCCTCCTCCTCCAGCAGGCGAATGGACTCGCGCAGCCCGTAGAAGATGTTCACCGGTATGGTGCCGATGAAGCTCTTCTGTGCCCGGCTTTGCATCATCGTCCAGTCGAAATAGAATCGCGCCAGCCTTGCGTTCGCGTGCGCCGCAAGTCCTTTCGCCGACACACCGGTGAAACTCATGCCGGTCGGCAGCATCAGCCCCTTTTGACTGCCGCCGACGACGCAGTCGACCCGCCATTCGTCCATGCGGAAATCGAGGGAGCCGAGCGATGAGATTGTATCGGCGAGGAGCAGCGCGGGGTGGCGGGCGGCGTCGATCGCGCGGCGAATGGCCGGAAGCGGCAGCGTCATGCCGGTCGAGGTCTCGTTGTGCACCGCGCAGACGGCTTTGATGACGTGGGCCGTGTCGGCGGCAAGTTCATCGCCCAGTGCGGCCATGTCCACACCGCGGCGCCAGTCCGCCGGCAGCGATCGGACCACCAGCCCATGGCCACGCGCCATCGCCGCCCATTCGTCGGAGAAGTAGCCTGACTCCAGGACCAGTATCGTATCGCCCGGAGACAGCAGATTGGTCAGACTGGCCTCCCACGCGCCGTGGCCCGAGGCGTTGTACATGAACAGATTCTGTTCCGTGCGCAGGACGCGCTTCAGACCGGCGAAAGCAGCCTCGTAAACCTCGACGAACTCGAGATCCTGGAAGTCGATGCTCGGGCGGTCGATTGCGCGCAGGACACTGTCGGGGATGTTGGTCGGACCAGGATTGGCGAAGAACTGGCGGCCGCGGGGCTTCTGCATAAGGTTATCCTGTTGGCTTCAATCCGGCCACCATACACCCAAAGGCCGCGCATGGGGCCAGCACTGGTGAGCCCAGGCCGCACGCGCATAAAATGGTCAGTACGGATTGATCGAAATCAACGACCGGCAACGACCGGCCTGTGCAGACTGCCCCCTGTTGACGACGCGTGTTCCGCTGCGAAGGCCAGCGACGCGGGCGTTTAGCGTCTTTCATGGAGAATGTCAGGAGCGGCGGCTCAGCCAAACCTATTCTTGCGTTAGGCACCGCGGCCGGCGCGTCAAATAGCATACCGCGATCGCCTCAGATTTGTTTGGTCCTTATCAGATACGAAACTGTATCAATACGCGACGTCGTTTTATTACGGTAATGTTTTGATCACTTCCGGCCGCCGCGCCAGGGGCCGGAGCCACCTGGGCCGCATCCGCCGAACGACCCGACGCACCGTACACGCGATCAAGCTCATAAGTGCCAGCACTGACTTTCATGGCGCGAATGTCGCCAAACCATCCGAAGGGAACTGGTTATGTTTCAACAAGCAATGGAAACGATCCGCACACAAGGCAAGTTGCCCGCTCGATACGGCAATTTCATCGGCGGACGCTGGCAGGCTCCTTCCGCCGGACAATACTTCGCGGATTCGAGTCCAATCAACGGACAGCCGATCGCCCAGTTCGCCAAGTCGACCCCGGCCGACGTGGAAGCGGCGATCGATGCGGCGGAGGACGCCAGGGAGGCATGGGCCCGTCTGGCACCCGCTGAACGATCGAAAATCCTCAACCGCGTCGCCGACCGGCTGGAGGCCAACCTGGAGCTTCTGGCGCTCGCCGAAACAATCGACAACGGCAAGCCGATCCGTGAGACCCGCGGCGCCGACGTGCCGCTCGCAATCGACCATTTCCGCTATTTCGCCGGCTGCGTGCGAGCCGAGGAAGGCAGTATCTCAATCATCGACGACAAGACGGTGGCCTATCACTTCAAGGAACCGCTCGGCGTGGTCGGCCAGATCATTCCGTGGAATTTTCCTTTGCTCATGGCCGCGTGGAAGATCGCGCCGGCCCTCGCCGCCGGCAACTGCACGATCATCAAGCCAGCGTCCAACACGCCCTTGACCCTCATGCAGTTCGCCGAACTGACAGCGGACATCCTGCCGCCCGGCGTGCTGAACGTGGTCACCGGGCCAGGCGCCCTGGTGGGTCGCGCGATCGCCGCCAACCCGCGTATCTCCAAAGTATCCTTCACGGGTGAAACCACCACCGGCCGGCAGATCATGAGCTACGCCGCCGAACACCTCATTCCACAGACCATGGAGCTCGGCGGCAAATCGCCGAACATCTTCCTGGCCGACGTCATGAATGAGGACGACCGCTTTCTCGACAAGGCGCTCGAGGGTTTCGCGCTGTTCGCCTTCAACAAAGGCGAGGTCTGCACCTGCCCGTCGCGCGCCCTCGTCCAGGAGTTGATCTTCGACAAGTTCATGGAAAAGGCCGTCGCGCGGGTGGCCAGGATTGCCGTCGGAGATCCGCTCGATCCGAAGACGCAGATGGGCCCCCAGGCTTCGGCGGACCAGTTGGAAAAGATCCTCGGCTACATCGAGATCGGCAGGCAGGAGGGCGCGACCTGCGTCACCGGCGGCGAACAGGTCTTCCCCGGCGGCGATCTAGACAAGGGCTACTACGTCAAACCCACCGTGTTCGTGGGCCACAACAAGATGCGCATCTTCCAGGAGGAGATCTTCGGGCCGGTTCTGTCGGTAACGCCGTTCAAGACCTTCGACGATGCCATGAAGATCGCCAACGATACGGCCTACGGTCTCGGCGCCGGCATCTGGACCCGCAACGGCAACCGCGCCTACGAAGCCGGACGAACGGTCCAGGCCGGGCGGGTCTGGACGAACTGCTATCATGTGTATCCAGCGCATGCCGCGTTCGGCGGTTACAAGGCTTCCGGCTTCGGTCGCGAAAACCATCGTATGATGCTGGATCATTACCAGGAGACCAAGAATTTCCTCGTCAGCTACGATGAGAATGCCCTGGGCCTGTTCTAAAGGGGCCTGCTCTAACCACGTTTGTCTTAACCACCCCGGCTCGCCGGTCCGCGCGGTCAACCTGCGTGGCCCGGCGAGAGTTTCCCGCTCGATCGTTGCACACCGGGAAGTCTGTCGAACCACAAGGAATTCACCATGGCCAAGACAATGAAGGCAGCGGTCGTCCGCGGCTTCGGCAAACCGCTGGTCATCGAGGAAGTGGCGGTGCCGTCAGTTGGCGCCGGCCAGATCCTCGTCAAGCTCGCCGCCACGGGCGTGTGTCACACTGATCTGCATGCGGCGGAGGGTGACTGGCCGGTCAAGCCAACGCCGCCGTTCATCCCTGGCCATGAGGGTGCCGGCCACGTCGTCGCGGTTGGCGCCGGCGTTCGCTGGGTCAAGGAGGGCGATCGCGTTGGCGTGCCCTGGCTGTACACCGCGTGCGGCCATTGTTCGCATTGCCTCGCGGGCTGGGAAACCTTGTGCGAGGCGCAGCAGAATACTGGATATTCGGTGAATGGAACGTTCGCTGAATATGTCCTCGCAGATCCCGATTACGTCGGCCATCTGCCGCGCAATGTTGGATTTGTCGAGGTTTCGCCCGTGCTGTGCGCCGGCGTCACGGTCTACAAGGGCTTGAAAGTGACCAACACGAAGCCGGGGGACTGGGTGGCGATTTCGGGCATCGGCGGTCTGGGACACATGGCTGTTCAGTACGCCAAGGCAATGGGTTTGAACGTGGTCGCGGTCGATATCGACGATGCCAAACTGGACCTGGCCCGGCGGCTCGGCGCGGCCCTCACCGTCAACGCCCGCAACACCGACCCCGCCGCCTACATCAAACAGGAAATCGGCGGGGCGCACGGCGTCCTTGTCACCGCCGTCTCCCCCAAGGCGTTCCAGCAGGCGCTCGGCATGGCGCGCAGGGGTGGCACAGTGTCACTCAACGGTCTGCCCCCCGGCGATTTTCCGCTGTCGATATTTGACACTGTGCTCAATGGTCTGACCGTGCGCGGTTCAATCGTGGGCACGCGCCTAGACCTTCAGGAGGCCCTTGACTTCGCGGCCGAGGGCAAGGTTCGCGCAACAGTCGCCACCGAGAAGCTGGAGAACATCAACACGGTGTTCGCCCGTATGCGCAATGGTGAAATCGAAGGCCGTATCGTCATCGATTTCGAACACGCCTGAAGGGAACAGGGCTGAACGGAGCAAGGCTTAACGAAACATCCCGGCCGGGATCGGCGCGGGGAGGCGGTCTCGTTCCGGTCTCGAACCATGAGCAACGGCGGGCGGCTCCAAGGCAGGGGGCTGTCTGCCGTCGGCCATGCACCCCGCGAGCACGAAGTTGGAGAGGCGATCGACCCAGGCGTCATCAACGTTCTCGTTCAGCAACATACGCATCTGCAACGACCCGAACAGGCTGGCGAGCACCATTTCCATGTCCAGGTCAGCCCGCAGTTCGCCGCTGGCAATACCGCGAGCCAGAATGCTACGTACCTCGGCGCGACGCGGCGCGACAAATCCAGCCATGAAGGCGCTGATCGTTTCCGGGTCGCTCTGCCCCTCGGCGATGATGCCACGAATGATCCGCCCCGGGTTGCCACGCAACATGCGGCCGAACAACCGCAACAGCGCCTGCATGTCGGCAACCACTGAAGCGGTCGACGGCACGGCCAGGTCTGAAGCCGTCGCCTCCAGAAATCCTTCCATGGCCAGCGCGCCCTTGCTCGGCCACCACCGATAGATCGTCGTCCGAGCCACTCCCGAGCGGGCCGCGACACCTTCGATGGTGAAGCCGGCAAGTCCACACTCCCCCAACAGGCTGTAGGCGGCCCGCAGCACTGCCCTGCGGGTCACGTCGCATCGCGGGCGACCAGGCGCCCGGACCGGCGCCGATAGTGACATCAATGGCCCTCCGCTCTATCGTCCTATCCAACCGATAATAACATAGAGGTCCTTTCGTCCACCGGCTATTCCGCTACAGCATGTCGCGTATCTGTTTTCGGCGCGGGTGACTTGCCGCGCGCGGCTGCATATAGACCGAACCGCTACACTCTGTAGCGTAATGCGAAGTAAAAATAGCGATGGAACGGACAATGGCGGTTGAGCGCGTTATGGATGGCAGACCAGAAGGCATCCGGATCGCTGGGGCGTCCCGCCGTAAGGGGATGCTGCGGCGGACGGCGCTGGGCACCCTCGCGGTGCTGGGCCTGGCCGGCGCGGCGCAGTTGGGCGCGCGTTACTGGCGCGTCGGGCGTTTCATGATTGCTACCGACGACGCCTACGTGCAGGCCGACAACACTCTCGTTGCCCCGAGAATCTCGGGCTACATCGGCGCCGTGCTGGTCATCGACAACCAGCCGGTGAAGGCCGGCCAGGTGCTCGCCCGCATCGACGACCGCGACTACCAGACCGCACTGCATCAGGCGACCGCCGATCGCGAAACCGCGCAGAGCGAGATCACCTCGATCGACGCCCAGTTGGCGCTGCAATCCTCCACCATCGAGCAAGCCAGTCAGCAGGTGACCGCGGCCGACGCGGCGCTCCGGTTCGCGCGGGAGGATCATGCCCGTTACGACCTGCTGTCGCGCACCGGAGCCGGAACCACACAATCGGCGCAACAAACCGAGTCGCTGATGGAGCAACGGTCGGCGGGACTGCTGCAGGCGCGTGCCGCCCTCACCGCCGCGAAGCAGCAGGTGGACGTGCTGCGGGCCGCCCGGACCAAGGCGCAGGCGCAGCTCGAACACTATCGCGCCGCCGAACAGCAGGCCGCGCTGAACCTCGGCTACACCACGATCACCGCGCCGGTCGATGGCACGGTGGGCGCCCGCTCACTGCGGGTCGGTCAGTACGTCCAGGCGGGGACCCAGCTTATGGCCGTCGTTCCGCTCGACGCGGTCTACATCGTCGCGAACTACAAGGAGACCCAGCTCACGCACGTTCGACCCGGTCAGCCGGTCGAGATCTACGTCGACACCTTTCCCGACACAAAAATCCTCGGCCACGTCGACAGCATCGCGCCCGCGACTGGCCTGCAGTTCGCTTTGCTCCCGCCCGACAACGCCACGGGCAACTTCACCAAGATCGTTCAGCGCCTGCCGGTGAAGATCGTGCTGGACCGAGCGGACGGCGCGAACCAGCGCGAGGCGGCGGCCGATTTGCTGCGTCCGGGAATGTCGGTCGAGCCGACGATCGATACCCGCGACTTCGCGGCATCGCACTGAACCGCCGGACGCCCAACAAACCGGCCGATGAGCAATCCCACCCTGCCCGCGGGTGACGCGCCGAGGGCCGACCTGAAAACCTGGATGGCCGTATGCGGCTCGGTGGTCGGCGCCTTCATCGCCGTGCTGAACATCCAGATCACCAACGCCTCGCTGCCCAACATTCAGGGTGCGATTGGCGCCGGACTCGACGACGGCGGCTGGATTTCGACCTCCTATCTGGTCGCCGAAATCGTCGTCATCCCGCTGACCGCGTTCCTCACACCGGTGTTCTCGCTGCGCCGCTACTTGCTCGGCAACACCATCATGTTCCTGGTGATGTCGGTGGCCTGCGCCTTCGCCCAGAACCTTGGCCAGATGATCGCACTGCGCGCCTTGCAGGGCTTCTTCGGCGGCGTGCTGATCCCGCTGGCCTTCACCATCACCCTGACCATGCTGCCTCGGGCCAAACAACCCATCGGATTGGCCTTGTTCTCGGTGTCCGCCACCTTCGCGCCGGCAATCGGGCCAACCATCGGCGGCTATCTCACCGAGAACTTCGGCTGGCAGTATATCTTCTACGTCAACCTGGTCCCGGGAGCGGTCATGCTCGCGACCCTGTGGCCGTCGCTGCGGCCAGCGCCGATGAAACTGGGGCTGCTCAGACAGGGCGACTGGTTCGGCATCGCCACGCTCGCGACCGGCCTCGCCTCGCTGCAGACGGTGCTCGAGGAAGGCAACAAGGACGATTGGTTCGGTTCCCCGCTCATCGTCCGCCTGTCGGTGATCGCGGCCGTGTCGCTGGCCCTGTTCCTCTGGATCGAGCTGACGGTCAGCAACCCGCTGCTCAATCTGCGCCTGCTGCTGCGACGCAATTTCGGCCTGGGCAGCCTGGTGTGTGTGGTCATCGGGATGGCGCTGTACGGCTCGGTGTATCTGCTGCCGGTCTATCTGTCGCAGATGCAGGGCTACAATTCCGAGCAGATCGGCATGGTGCTGGCCTGGACCGGCTTGCCGCAGCTTGTGCTGATCCCCTTCGTGCCGATCCTGATGCGGTATATCGACACCAGGCTGCTGGTGTCAGCCGGCCTCGCGGTATTCGCGCTGAGCTGCTTCATGAACCTCGCGATCACCCCGGATTATGCCGGCGATCAGTTCTTCGTGCCAAACTTGGTCCGTGCGCTCGGGCAGTCGGTGGTGCTCACGCCGTTGTCCTCGCTGACCACCAGCGGCATCGAACGCGAGAACGCCGGTTCAGCCTCGGCCATGTTCAACATGATGCGTAACCTGGGCGGTTCCATCGGAATCGCCGTGCTGGAGACTTTCATAACCAGACGCGAGCAGTTCCATTCCAGCGTGATCACTGCCCACGCGTCGCTGCTGGACGAGGCAACGCGCCAGCGCATCGCCTCGCTGCAGAACCACTTCATGGCCAACGGGGCAAGTGATCCTGCTTCCGCCTGGCACGAGGCCGTGGTGCAGATCGGCCGCACCGTGCGCGCGCAATCCTATCTCATGGCATACAGCGATGCGTTCTACCTGATGGGGGTAGCTTTGCTGCTGGCGCTGGCAGCGTCGCTGGCGATGCGAAAATCGGGCTCCGCCGGAGGAGCTGGCGCGCACTGAAAGCGCGTCGGAACGGCAGGCAGCGGCCACGAGCGCATACCGACCTGCCCACGCGAAGGCGAGCGGCCAAGCTGCCCCGTTGCCACCCCGTGCCATGGCGGCCCGGTTACCCACCTCGTGTCATGACTGGGCTTGGCCCGGTTACCCACGTCTTTGCCTGTCACATCCAACGTCCCTCGCGTCCTTGGGCACAAGGCTCCCTCGCGCTCGGGCGCCCGAAGCTCGTCCCCGCGAACCCCCGCCGGGTGAGGAGTTGGCGGGTCCGGGTCGATGGCGACCCCGGTGCATCAGAGCCAACTCGGTCCGCGTGTCATCGTTCTGGCCGGCAAACATCGATGCCATACAGCGCCGCGTATCCGGCCCGCACCAGCGGATGGAACCGCCCGGCTGGCAGGCCAGGAGCAGCGTCGGCCTGGGTCAGCAGCACCGCATCGAAGCCGCACAGATCGGCGTGTGAAAGGGCCTCCTGGTCCGGCAGATCGCCGACGCGCTCCGCCATGGATCGAAACGGCTCCCTGGTCACGATCGGTTGTTGCGATGGGACGTCGAACTCAAACGGCCACCAGGCGCGCCGCTCGATCAGGACCAGGGCGCCAATATGCTGGTCGGTGCGGACCCGATTCGATAGCCGGCGCGACCCTGGCGCCTGAGCCCAGTATGCAGCCGGATCGGTGGGGCTCATCGATGCCACGTAGACCGCCTGCCCCGGCAAGATCGGCGCCAGCGCCTGGCGCAATTCCGCGAGATCAGCTCGGTGCTGCGCCCAAGCCGCGGTCAGCAGCACCATTCGGGCAACAAACAGCGATACCGACGCCGCGACGACGATCCCGCGGAGCCAACTTGGCCAGCCCACCGGCACGAAGCCGGCAAACAGCATGAAGCCCAGCATGATGGCGAAGCGGATGTCCAACTGCTGCGTGCCCTTCCAGTCCGACGGAGCCGCCAGATAGGTGATCAGCAGCAGGCCCGACGCCAGCGCGGCCGGTCTCGGAACCCGCCCTTTTCGAACCACTAGGCACAGGCCGGCACAGGACAGCGCCGCCACCGCGGTCACGACATCCAGCGCCAGGCTGTAGTTGACGAACGGCGCGAGCAAATGCGCCAGTTTGGCCGACGCCGATGGAAACGCAGCGTCGCCGCCCAGCGCCTCCAGCCGTGAGGCAAAATACAACACGGCGGGAATCGCGAACACCATCGCCAGCGCTGCAAGGCGCATCAAAGCTTGACGCAGGGCAACGCCCAGCCGGCAACCGGAGCGGGTTAGCCGAGCGCCTTCGGCTGACGCCAGAAGGATGGCGAGGAAGACCAGGCCCATCAGATGCCAGGCAAACAGCACGACAGCTCCGGCGGCGCTCATCGCAATCGTCGCGACCGGATGCTTGTCCCTCCAGCGGATCCAGCCGGCCGCCAGCAAGAGAGACAGGCCCACCGACAGGTTGAAATTAAGGAAGCCCTCCAGCAGCGTGCTGTCATACGCCGTAAGCCCTACCGCCAGGCACCACCAGCGCCCGCCGATTGCCCTGCCATAGGCGATCGTCCCGAGCACCGGCAGCAATACCGCCGCGGCGACCAGCAAGCGTCCGACATCGTGCACCGGCAGCACCCGCAGCAGTGGCGGAGCCATCAGGTCGGTGGCCAGATTGGGAATGATGGCCCACGCGGCGGTGTAGAACCTCGCGAGCATGGGATCGGCCGGCAGCGACGCGAGGACAAAGGCTCGCGCGAGATGATTGGGATAATCCACCAAAGGCGGCACGTCGACCACGAGCAGCGGTATCAGCAACACGCCGCACAGCGCGAGCACCGTCACCCACCAGAGCCGGGGCCGCGGGGCGCTACAGGAACCCGGCGCCGACGCGATTATCCCTTGTTGATCCTGTTCCGTGAGCAGACTGTCTCGGTGGCAAGGCTCGGACGACAGGCGCGGTTTGATGATGTCATTCTCCAACACGGTGTCGCCGCAAGGCGCTCCAGACCGGCACGGAGAGATCAATAATGCCGTTTGATCGACGCTGTTATCTTGCATTGCGGCGAATCGAGGTGAAGGCGGGGTATCGCCCATTGCTGGAAGTGATATCCATTGGCAGCGACCTCATGTCGGCCGCCCATATCGCGGCGATGCTCGAACGGAGTTCAGGTGACATCAACGGACGATGACAGAACCCGCTGAATTTTCGCTCATCGCACGCCACTTTCGCCCGCTCGCCGGCCCCGGCTCCCTGGACCTGAAGGATGACGCGGCGTTCCTGACACCACCGCCCGGGCGCGAACTGGTCCTGACCGCGGATGCGATGGTTGCGGGTGTGCATTTCCTGCCCGACGATCCTCCCGACCTCGTCGGCCGCAAACTTTTGCGCGTCAACCTGTCGGACCTCGCCGCCAAGGGAGCCGAACCTTTGGCCTATCTGATGACCGTGTCAGCACCGAGCGACACCGCCGACGCCTGGTTCGCCGCCTTCGCGGCCGGCTTGGCGCAGGATCAGAAGCACTACGGCGTCACCCTGCTGGGCGGCGACACAACCTCCACCCCCGGACCCATCTCGTTATCCCTCACCATCATCGGTCATGTCGCGCCCGGAACAGCAGTGCTCCGCTCAACCGCGCGAGACGACGACGGAATATGGGTGACCGGGACGATCGGCGATGGCGCCCTTGGCTTGGCGGTGGCGCGCGGCCAGTTGTCCGACCCGAGCGGCTATCTGCTCGATCGCTACCGTCTGCCGCGGCCGCGCGTCGGACTGGCGCTGACCGGCATTGCTTCCGCGTCCATGGATGTGTCCGACGGGCTCGTGCAGGACCTCGGCCACATCTGCCGGGCCAGCAATCTCGCGGCCGAGATCACCGCGGAGCTGGTCCCGCTGTCCGAAGCCGCACGCGCGGCGGGCCCCACATGGCTGCAAGCTTGCCTGACCGGAGGAGACGACTATGAACTTCTCCTCGCCGTCCCGCCAGATCATGAGGACGCCCTGCATCACGCCGCGGCCAACGCGGGCATTCCTGTCACCCGGATCGGTCGCTTTCGCCACGGGCCGCCGGAGGTCACCGTTCGCCACGCCAGCGGCAAGCCGCTGACGCTCGCACGAGGCGGCTGGAGCCACTTCTAGTTGCCTGACCGATCCGCCGCTCGGCCCAAGCGACCCGGCTGGGGCGGCGCGGTTGCTTCCCTTCCGCCCCGGCAAGCGCCATGGTGCGGCAAGCCAGCGGAGAACCTTCTGCTCTGACAGAGGCCCGCTGGGGTCTGGTTGTAAGCGGGAACGAGCGTCCGAGAGATGAACAAGAATGTCTGGCTGCTGTTCGCCTGTCAGGCGTTGATGAGCGCCGTGATGTCAGGCCAGGTGGTCATGGCCTCGCTGGTCGGATACCGGCTGTCCGGCTCGACGCTCAACACGCTGCCGCTGGCAATCCAGATGGTCTCGGTGACCGCCGCATCCGTCATCGCCGGCACGGTGTTTCCCCGAATCGGCCGCCGCGGCGGCTTCTGGCTCGGCTGCGGCATCGCCATGCTAGGCAGCCTGACCTTCGCCGCCGGCGTCTACCTCGGCAGCTTTGCCATCTACTGCCTCGGGGCCATTCCCGCCGGCATCGGTTTCGGCATCTCACAGCACCTGCGGTTCGCCGCCGCCGAGGTTACCGAGCAGCACGCCAGGTCCCGCGCCATCGCCATGGTTCTGGTCGGCGGTGTCCTGGCGGCGATCATCGGACCCGAGATGGTGAAGCGCACCAATGCGCTCATCCCGGACCACGTCTTCCTGGCAACTTATCTGTATCTGCCGATCCTGCCGATCCTGACCGCCCTTTTGCTCTGCTTCATCCAGCTCCCGCCGGCGCAGCGGCAGCTCAGTCTGCCAGTGCCGTTCCGCACGATCATCGCGCGGCCATACTTCGTCGTCGCTGTTGTCAGCTCGTTGGTTGCGTACGGGACAATGAACCTGGTCATGGCATCGACCCCGCTCCAGATGTTGCTGTGCGGGCTCGGCGTCGGGGCCAGCGCCGACGTCATCCGGGCCCACTCGATCGCCATGTTCCTGCCCGGACTGATCACCGGCCGGCTCATCCAGCGCTTCGGCGTCCACCCGGTCATCATGATCGGTGGCCTGCTCACGCTGGCCTGCGCGGTCGTCAACCTCTACGACCTGCCGCTCTACAGCACCTTCATGATTGCCCTCATCCTGCTCGGCGTCGGCTGGAACTTCATGTTCGTGGGCGGAACCACATTGCTGACCGAGGCCAATTTGGCCGAGGGACGCGTCCGGGTGCAGGCGACACATGACTTCATCGTGTTCGGCAGCGCGGCGATTACCACCGTGATGTCGGGCGCCATTCAGGCGACCGGAGGCTGGAGCACACTGAACCTGACGGTCGTGCCGCCGGTCCTGGTCGCGTTCGTCGTCGTCGCCTGGCATTGGATGGCGCAACCGCGCGCGGTGGTGGCCTAGCAGCCGCTATTCCAGCCCGGTAGGGACCGGCGGCGGCGATTAGTGGATCCCCTTGGCGTTCAGGTGCACCCGATACTTCTGATCCGTGCCCTGGATATGATTGATCAGCCAGTCCCTGAGGAAGTGCATGACCTCGAGCGAGACCGTTGCCGCCGCGCCGGCTGCGTATTTTCGTTGCACATCGAGTACCTGATGGGTCAGCGCATCATGCTGCTGTTTGTGCGCTACGGCTTCGGCATAGCCAGTCTGTCCGAACAACTTCTCTTCGCGGGCAAAATGAAACTTTGTGTAGTCCACCAGCCGGTCAAGGATCGGACCCAGCGATTCCTTGCCATGTCCGGCCTGCATTGCGTCGTAGAGTTCGTTCACCATCGCGACCAGCTTCTTGTGGTCTTCGTCCAGCACTGCCACGCCCACGCTCAGTTTCGGAGTCCAAGTCATCAGGGGCACGTTGCTAACTCCTTACGGTTTCTACTCGGGCATGTAACGTATTTGCGGTTCAAGCCGCGCGTGGCAGCCCCAGCCAGTCCAGCAGCGCGCGAACCGCTGAGCGGGTGGCCTCATCTTCATCAAACTGCACATGCAAATCGCCTCGGTCGCCGGAACCACGGACGACAAACCGCAACGCCTTTGCCGCACCGTCCAACGAAACGGTACCGTGAGAACCTGCCGACAATGACGGCGCGTTGTGCAGTCGAGCACCGGTTTCGGACAGATCCACCAATCGGGCGTCGCACGTTTCACCATCGGCACGGAGACGGCATGGCAAATCAACCGGGTAGCGCTCGGCCTGCCGACGATCGACATCGGTGGAAGATGTCCGGACCACTCGGATAACCGCGTGTCGAAGTTCCGCGACCGCGCGTTCCAGCTCCGCCGCGTTCTCACGCACTGACACGGCATGTTGCTCCGTTCGTTCCGCCTCGGCTGAGACCTCGGTGATGCGGCCGCTCACGTCGTCGACCGCGGATGCGGTCTCGGTCGCGTTGAAGGCGATGCCCATCGTCGCCGCCGCCTGCTTCTCGACAGCCGAGGCGACCGCATTGGCAATGGCGCTCATTTCGGAGATCGTTTGTTCGATCCGGGCGACAGCGGCGACCGCTTCACCGGTGGCGCCGCGCACCTCGCTGATGTGGTGGCTGATATCCTTGGTGGAACGCGCGGTTTGCGTAGCCAGCGACTTCACCTCGCTTGCCACCACAGCGAAGCCCCTGCCCGCCTCGCCCGACCTCGCCGCCTCGATCGTCGCGTTCAACGCCAGCAGGTTGGTCTTGCCGGCAATGGCACTGATCATATCGACCACGGCGCCAATCCGCGCGACCTCCTCGTTCAACGCTTCGATGGTGGCCCGCGTCCTGTTGCCAGCAATCACCGCGCGGCCGGCCACCTCCGCCGACTGACTGACCCGGTCGCCTATTTCGCTGATCGACGCGGCGAGGATATCGGCGGCGTTGGCGACAGCCTGGGCTGTTGCCACTGCCTGTCCAGCGGCAGTCGAGGCGATGTCGGCGGACCGCCCGGTTCGCGTCGCGGAGTCGCTCATCTCCATCGCCGTAGCCGCCATCGCCGAGGTTCGTTGATACACCAGCGTCAATGCCCGGCCAGCTTCGACCTCGATGGCGTCCGCCATGCCAGCCAGCGCAACCCGGGTTTCCTCTCTCCTGATAGTATTGTCCGTTTCACGCACCTGGCGACCAGAACTCGATCATGTGAGCCTTGAAAACGGCCACCGAGGCCGCCATGGCACCGAGTTCGTCGTGGCGCCCCTGCGCCGGCACCTCGGCTGCAAGATCGCCGGTGGCCAGTCGCCGCATGACCCCGGTAATCGCGCCGATGGGCTGCGCGATGCTTCGGCCGATCATGGCGGCCAGCACGACGGCGACCCCCAGTGTCGCGGCGCCTGCCGCGGCAATTCTCAGTTCAACCCGGCGGATCGTTGCCTGAACGTCGCCTACATAGACGCCGCTGCCGATAACCCAGTTCCAGCCACTAACGCCCTCGACGTAGCTCTGCTTGAGCCGTGCTGTCGCATCCGGAGGCCAGTTGTATTGATAGAGTCCGGCGCCGCGGCCACCGACGATGGCGATCATGTCGCGGAAAATCTCGGCTCCGGCCGCATCGTGCAGGCCGAGCACGTTGGTGCCAACCAGTTGCGGCGAGGTCGGATGCATCAGCATGGTGCCGGTCATGTCGTTGACCCAGAAATACTGCGCCTTTTCGTATCGGAGACGTGACAGAGTTGCGAGCGCCTGCTGCTGCGCGGTGGTTTCGGTCATCTCGCCTATCGCGGCGCGCCGCTGATAGTCGGCTATCAGCGAGTGAGCGGTTTCAACCAGATGTCGGGTCTCGGCTCCCTTCGCCGCCCACAGCGCTTCGTGCGCCTGTTGCCCGGCAATGAACAGAATCCCCACCAAGCCCAACGCCATGATCAGAACGATCAGATACAGCCGCCGGCCAATTGTTCGGTCAAAGAACAAGAGCCGTGATTTCGGCAGCGTCACGTCTACCTCTCCTGCATCGCGCCATCTTGCTGATCAGGCGGCGACGGAGGACTTTAGGACTGCCAGTCTTAACAAACCGTGAACGACGCCTCGGAAACCGACGCGGGACTGACCGCGGGGACCATCTCCGCCATTCTCAGGGCTGAACCAGCACCCCTGGCGACCCGGCCGCCACGGTTTCCAGTGCCTGCCTCACCCGCTCGATCACATCTGCCCAGCCGCCGGGCTCAGTTTGCCGGAACTGGCGCAGGCTGGGGTACCAAGGGCTGTCGTCGCGGCCGATGAACCAGCGCCAGCAGGAGTCAAATCGGTTCAGCAGCCACACCGGCTTGCCCAGCGCTCCCGCAAGGTGTGCCACCGCGGTATCCACGGCGATCACCAGATCAAGTCCGGATATCAGGGCGGCAGTATCCGCCCAGTCTTCCAGCCGGCTGGCAAAATCGTGCAGCGGTTTCGCTTCCGACTGCCGCCGTATCTGGCCAGCCGGCGGTCCAAGCTGGAGCGACACGAAGCTGCAGCCCGGAACCGAGAGAAGCGGCGCCATATCCGTCAGCCGCATCGACCTCCGCTTGTCAATCGCCACCGCGTGGGGCTGCGCGGCGCGTGACATGCCGGCCCATACCAGCCCGACCTTCAATCCGGGAAGTTCGCCCAGAGTCGTGGCCCAGGCCGATGGATCGGCGTGCAGGTAAGGGATCGCGGCCGGAACCGTGTCCAGGTTCGTGCCGAACGCAAAGGGCAGGCTCAGCAGCGGGCAATGATACTCGTACGACGGAAGGAACTCGTCGCCCTCATGCAGCAGGACCGCGACGCCACTCAAGGTCGTCATCAGCCGATGCAGGGATTTTGGCACCACCAGTACCACACGGCCACCCGCGGCGGCGACCAACGGCACGTAGCGGCAAAACTGTAGCGTGTCGCCAAACCCCTGTTCCGCATACAGCAGGACGGTCTCGCCGTTCAGCGCCTGGCCGGTCCACCGTGGCCGTGACAACGCCGGCAGAGGACCTGCCATCGCCTCGACTTGCCAGCGTGCCTCGTATTCCCGCCAACCTTCCTCCAACCGGCCCATCATCAGCAGCGCCAGCGCAAGATTGGACCGCGCCTCCGCGCTTTCCGGCCGCATAACCAATGCATCACGGCAACACCGCTCGGCCTCCTCCGGACGGACCTGCTCCATCAGCGCCAGGGAAAGATTGCTCTTCGCCCGTATCGGATCGACGCCGAGCGCCAGCGCCCGGCGGAACAGGCCTTCCGCCTCCTGCACATGATTGCCGATCTGACGCACCGATCCGAAGATTCAGCGTCGCATTGGCGTGGCCGGATTGCAGGCGCAGGGCGGCTCGAAAGCAACTCTCCGCCTCCGCCATGCGGCCGCGGGTGAAATGGATCATGCCCAGATTGTTGTGCGCGTCCGCCAGATCGGTATCCAGACGCAGCGCCTGACGCTGGCACTCCTCCGCCTCGTCGGTCCGGCCGAGCGAAAAAACCGCCAGCCCGAGGTTCATCCAGGCTTCCTTGAAGTCAGGATCGAGGGCCAGGGCTTCGCGGTAGGACCGTTCCGCTTCGGGCAAGCAACCCTGGCGATGGAGCGCAAAGCCCCGCGCGTGTTCGATCTGCGATGCGTCTGGGTTCATACCACCGCAGGTTGTATAGGATTATAGCCTCGACAAGACCCTCATCGCGGTATTTTTTCATATTTTCTGTCAAGCGCGCCGCGTTATGCCGTGTTCACGCTCCGCCGGGTCGCGGTGTAGTCTGCCTTGTATCGAACGGAGGGCGGCATGATCGCGGATACGTGCGGACCAGGAGCATCGAGAAGCAAACGCCATATCCGCCGGACCCTGTAGCCGCAGTGGCCATCCTGTTTACCGCCGACACGCATTTCGGACACGCCGGCGCCTTGTCGCTCTACCGCCGGCCATTCGCCTCCGTCCCCGAGATGAATGCGGCAATGCTCGAACGCTGGAACGCGACCGTGCAGCCCGACGACGATCTCTGGCACCTGGGAGACTTCGCCGTGCGCACCGGTGCAACCGCCGCCGCGCAACTGCTGCGGGCGCTGCACGGACGCAAGCACCTGGTCAGTGGCAACAATGATCCGCCCGAGATCATCGCCTTGCCGGAATGGAGCAGCGTGCAGACCTATGTTGAGCTCAACGCAGAAGGAATGCGGCTGGTGTTGTGCCATTATGCGTTCCGCACCTGGAACGGGATGGCCAAGGGCGCGCTCAATCTGCACGGTCACAGCCATGGGCGTTTGAAGCCGCTGCCGCGTCAGAAAGACGTCGGGGTGGATATCTGGGACTTCATGCCGGTGACACTCGACCGACTGTTGCATCCATAACGCTCTCAAATGGAGATTGGCAAATGACCCATGCACAGGAATCCGATCCAGTCGAATATGCCAGCCCGGTCAACTTCGATCAGACCCTCGAACGCCTGGTAAATGCAATCAAGCGAGCCGGTATGACCGTGTTCGCGACGATCGACCACGCGGCCGGGGCTCGGGACGCCGGCATGACCATGCCGCCAACGACGGTGCTGATCTACGGCAACCCGAAGGGTGGCACTCCCATCATGCTCGCGGCGCCGCTCGTCGCGCTTGACCTGCCGCTTCGAGTGCTGCTGCGAGAGGGTGCCGACGGCCAGACCCTGATATCATTTCACCCGGCCGCCCACATGCTTCGCCGCGCCGGCGTGCCGGCGCCACTGTCAGCCCGGCTGGACGCGGCGCAACTCGTACTGATGGAGGCGCTCCGGAGCTGACGCGCCGACCTCAAGGCTTGTCGTCACCGGCGGATCGCGTCGCATCATAACCAGGCAACCGCGCGGGTCGCGGCAGGAAAAATTGCGTCGCGGCGACGAACGCCTGGGACGGAGGCGTCGGCGGATCCCCGCCCTCTATCCTGCCCGCGTACACCGGCACGGGAAACATGAGAACGGGGTCGACAATCTTGCCCTCCTGAAGTTGCGAGTTCGGGCCCGAACACACCGGTGCGCGTGGCTCCGCTCGAAGCGACGCGATAGACACCGTTCAGAGGCAGGAAGCTGTCCGGCCGGAAGGTGCCCTTGTACCAGTCGCCATTCTTGAACTTGACTTCGCCGTCAACCGAGCCGTCATCGTGCAGGTTGAGCACTCTGCGACCGTTCACACCTTTTTCGTCCCGAGTGCCGAGCAGGGTTCCGTGAGTGTTGATCGACCCTTTGAACA
The DNA here is from genome assembly GCA_963758415.1 of uncultured Alphaproteobacteria bacterium. Classification (GTDB taxonomy): domain Bacteria; phylum Pseudomonadota; class Alphaproteobacteria; order Acetobacterales; family Acetobacteraceae; genus Rhodopila. Next base: position 296,223 of record CAVWVL010000010.1, read on the forward strand.
CGGAATTTCCGTCGGGGCTGGTGATCGCTCCGGCACGCCACACGCCATCCTCGAAACTGCCCGAGATACGCCAGCCGTCGGCATTGGTATAGGTTCCGTCTGATTCCTTGCCGGAATAGTATTTTCCTTCGTATGTCGCACCGCTTTGCCATTTGTATGTCCCGGCCAGACGATCGCCGGCTGGATCATAGGTTCCGTCAAAGAAGCTGCCGCTGCCGTACTTGGTGATCCCCTTCAGCCGGTACCCTCGCCGCGCCAGTCCGGTGAACGTCGCATTCGGCCAGGCCATCGTTCCGGCTCCGTGCGGCTTGCCCTGAAAGACCGACCCGGTCCAAGTCGTCCCGTCGTCCCCCGCAACGTGATTCGCGTAGCCGACGTTCGCATCGATCAACGCTTGGATGAACGAAGACGGCAGCCAGATCCGTCGCATATCGTCGTCGAGGTAAGGCACCCGCAATCCCAGGTTGGCCGCCTGGTGTGCAACCCAATTGATGCATCTGAACAAGAACACGTTATACTTGACAGTGGGCGATGAAGACCGATTGACCGCCACCATTTCGGCTTTCGCCGACGCGTAAACCCGGTCCCAGTCGGACTTATCAACTTTGACGATCAAACTGGCCAGTCGATCGGATTCCACACGGCCACTGATTTCCTTCGGAACCCTCGTAATTATCTCCTGTATCGCCGGCGTTTCTTCTTCCGCGATATCCTCCGGCAGGGCGCCAAACAGCACCCGTTGGCCCGGGTGGGTCGGGTCTGGGTACAGTCCAAATGCCTCGAACCGCCCCAAACCTTTGATTTTGCTCTCTACCCCGAACCCAACGAACATATAGCCCGACAGGAGTTGCCGCAGTTTTTTCGGCTCAACATTTGCCGGACGCACGAAGAATACGGCATAGAAACTATCTCCGTCGCCGCCCTGGATCGAATTGTCCACAAAAGTGGTCGCGGCCCCGGCACCGGTCACCTGACATGCCAAGCCCAGTGACACGGCAATCCAGACGGTCAGGGTGACGCGAAAAATTAACCTCATGGGGGTTGGTTTAGCACCCGTCGACCCGAACGAGCATCGAAATCGCGGCGACCGTCGGTATGGCAGATCCGACCCGGCCGCGGCGGACTTGTCGCCGCGGCATCCCCCTGGCACCAACCGCCGCATGTCGATCCCCGCATCATCCCGATTCCTCGCCGTCGCGAGTCAGGTCACGCTGGTCAGCGTCCTGTCGCTGCCACTGTTCCTCTTGCACGCTCACGGTATCGCGGAGGCGGCAATTGCCACCGCGGATTGCGGCTTTCTCGCACACTGCGCCGCGTCGCGCGACTGGGCGTGGCTGCGCACACCCTGGTTGCGCGTGTCGGCCACATGGTGGGCCTGGCTAGTCATCTGTTCCCTGCCGATCCCGCCGCTTGGCCTCGGCGAGGGCGGCCTTCATTCGCTGGCTCAGGCCATCGCCACGCTGCGGTTTCTGCTCCTCGTCGCCGCCATGCAGCACCTCGTCCTGCGCACCCGCGAGGCTCGACGGTGGCTGTTCGCCATGGTCGCGGCGTCCTCCGCCTGGATCGTGCTGAATTGCCTCGTCCAACAGGTGCTGGGACGCAACCTGATCGGCTGGCCGCGCGGCAGCGAGGGCGAGCTCACCGGTCCGTTTGGAGCGCCACGTGCCGGTCCCGCGCTGGTCCGCATAATGCTTCCCTCGGTCCTGCCACCGGCTGCCTCACTGCTTGCGTGGCCGGGCTGGCTGGCGAAGACAGCGGGATACGCGCTGCTGCTGTTGAGCCTCGTCGTCATGGTCCTGATCGGCCAGCGTATGCCGTTGGTGCTGTTCATATTCGGCCTGGCCGTCGTCGCGGTTCTCATCCGCCGCCTGCGGCCAGCAACCCTCGCCGCCGCCCTCGTCGGAGCCCTGTTGCTCGCCGCGTCGCCCGTGGTGGCTCCCAGCGCGAATTACCGCCTGGTCGGGAAATTCTCCAACCAATTGGGCCACTTCGCAATCTCACCCTATGGGCAGCTCTATGCCAGGGCGTGGGAGGTCGGGCGGCGTAATCCAATCACAGGCCTGGGGTTCGACGGCTTCGACACCGGATGTCCGCAACCCCGCTACTTCCGGCCGACGTTCGATGGCTCTCAGCCCGACGGCGGCGGAGCAAAAATCTGCTGGGTCCACCCGCACAATTTCTATTTTCAGGCGGTGGACGATGGCGGCTTCATTGGCCTGGGGCTGTTTTGCGCGACCGCGATCGCCTGGTTGGTCCCCCTGGCCCGAGGTCTCTGGCGCGATCCCGACCCGTTGCGCGTCGGCTTGTTTGCCGCGGCATTCATCCAGCTATGGCCTATCCAGTCGTCAACCGCATTCACCAGCATGCCGATCGGAGGCTGGTTCTTTCTGCTGCTGGGCTGGGGAATGGCAGAAGCAGCACCGACCATACAGCGAGACGAGCCGGTCGTTCAGCCGCAATCGCAGCCTCCAGTCGGCCCCTTGTCCCGGCGAACCAAATGATGATCGATCCACTCGGCAACCAGCAGGCGAGCCTCGTTTATCGACGCTTCCGGATGATGGATCCGGTATAGCGTAGTGCACGCCTGAAAGGCGGACATGTCGTCCGACCCGACTTGCCGCAACTCCCGGTACGCAGTCAGCACGGCCCGTTCACACCGGCGGCCGATCAGGCTTTCCTGCGCCATTTCGCGAATTGCTCCTGTATTGCGAATCGTTCGCATTATCGAGTGAGAATAGCTAGCTTTGTTTCGGACGGCAAGGCCGTTTGCCGTGGAGATGCCTAATCAAATTTACGCTCCCGAGCCGCGCGGCCGGAATGCGAGAGCTTCGGCGATATGAGCACGGGCGACGATTGGAACCCCGGCAAGATCGGCGATCGTTCGCCCAACCCGCATCATCCGCGTATACCCTCGCGGCGAAAGCCTGAGTTTCTCCATCGCCTGCTCCAGCAATTTCCGCGCGTCCGGAACCATCTCGATCAGCGCGGCATCGGCCTCCGCGTTGCAGACCGGTCCGTTGGCGCCATACCTCTCGGTTTGCACATGCCGCGCCCGCGCCACGCGTTCCGCGATCGTCGCGGTCTGCTCCCCCATCGGCGCGTGGGCCAACTCGGCAGCGGTGGCCGGAAGCACCTCGACCGCCAAGTCGATCCGGTCCAGCACGGCGCCGCTGACGCGATTGCGATAATCCTCGCCACAGCGAGGTGCCCGCGCGCACTCCCGACCGCCCTCACCGAGATAGCCGCAACGGCACGGGTTCATCGCGGCGACCAACTGAAACCGCGCGGGATAGGTAACGTGCGCGGCGGCCCGGGCCACCGTCGTCCGCCCCGTCTCCATCGGCTGACGCAGCAACTCCAACGCCTGGCGCGGAAATTCCGGCAGCTCATCCAGAAACAGCACGCCGCGATGGGCCAGGCTCACTTCGCCCGGTCGCGCGCGCTGTCCGCCTCCGCTCAGGGCCGCCTGTGACGCCGAGTGGTGCGGCTCGCGAAACGGGGGCCGCATCACCAGCCGCCCACCGTCCAGCAGGCCGGCGACGCTGTGAATCATGCTGACTTCCAACGCCGACCGCGGATCGAGGTCAGGCAGCAGCCCGGGCAACCGAGCCGCCAGCATGGATTTACCGGCGCCCGGTGGGCCGATCAGCAACAGGTTGTGCCCGCCGGACGCGGCAATTTCCAGCACGCGCTTGGCGCTCTCCATACCCTTGACGTCGCGCATGTCGGGATATGGACCACTATCCGCGCGACCCGATGGCACTGGCGGGGTGAGCACCTGGGTGCCCTTAAAATGGTTGATCAGGCTAAGCAAATCGGGGGGTGCCAGCACGTCGATACGTCCAGCCCATGCCGCCTCCCCGCCTTGTCCCGCCGGGCAAATCAGCCCCAGGTCACGGGCCGACGCGCCAATCGCCGCCGGCAGCACACCGGCGACGGGGTTCAGCGAGCCATCCAGCGACAGCTCGCCCAGCGCGGCATATTCGCCGATATCGTCGCGTTGCAGCACCTCCATCGCGGCCAGCAGCGCCAGTGCCAGCGGCAGGTCGAAATGGCTGCCCTCCTTCAGCAGATCGGCGGGCTTCAGGTTGATCAGCACCCGTTTCGGCGGCAGTGAAAGACCCATCGCGGAGAATGCCGCGCGGACCCGTTCCCGCGCCTCGGCCACCGCCTTGTCGGCCATACCCACCAGCAGCAGCGCGGGTGACCCGGGCGCGATTTGCACCTGCACTTCGACCGGAACAGCCTCGATGCCGGAAAACGCGAAGGTGTTGGCGCAGGCCATGACGGAGGATTGTGCGCGCCTGCTCATGGCGACATTATCCCGCACTTAGGTAAACAAAGTGGTAAGCCTGGAAGTATCCTCATGCCCTTCGACGAAGGCGGCCGCCGCCCCGGCAGACGGCCCTCCCGCAATGTCCTCGGCGGACCGATCGCGACCTGCTCCACCCAGCCGATGACCGGCTTTTTTCGCAACGGCTGCTGTGAGACCAGTCCGCAAGATCTCGGCAGCCATACCGTCTGCGCCGTGATGACGGCGGAATTCCTCGCCTTCAGCGCGGAGCAGGGCAACGACCTGTCAACACCCCGGCCCGAGTTCGGCTTTGCCGGCCTCAATCCGGGGGACCGCTGGTGCCTGTGCGCACCCCGCTGGCAGGAAGCATTCGAAGCGGGGACGCCGCCTCAAGTGGTGCTGCGCGCCACCGAGGAGGGCGCACTGCGGCACTGCAAGCTGGCCGATCTGACCCGTTTCGCGATCGATCTCAACTAATAACTCAACGATCCCGCATCGGCGGCATCAGCGCCGCCGCGTAGGCCGCCGGGTTGGCGATCAGAGCGCGGGCGGCGTCGATGTCCGCCGGCCGCCCGTCCGCCGCCGGGCAAGGGGCACGCAGTTTCAGCACCGCATCGAACCCAAGCGGTGGGCGCGCCGAGCGTTGGGCATTGATGGCAGCGCCCATCGGGTCGAAGCCAGCGGACAGCGAAACAAGCTGGCGATCGAGATCATCGCGGCCCAGGCTGGTGCAAACCTGGGGCAATACGCCCATTCCCTGCAGCGGCCAGCCAAGCGGCATGATGACCCGGCTCCAGGTCACAAACAGCTCGCCTCCATCCGGCAGCGGGTCGATGGTCTGCACCAGGCCCTTCCCCAGCGTCGAGCTGCCGACGACCACCGCTCGGCCACGATCGGCCAGTGCTCCGGCCAGGATTTCCGCGGCACTGGCAGTCCGCCCGTCCACCAGAACGATCAGCGGGACGTTCTCCGCCAGTTCGCCTTCCGCCGACCGCCAGATATGGCTGGAATCCGGATCACGGCCGATCGTACTGACGACCAGACCCGCCGGCAGGAAGGTATCCGCCGCAGTGACGGCTTGCCGCAGCAGTCCGCCGCGGTTGTCCCGCAAATCAATCACGATGCCCTCGAGGGGACGCCGGTCCGCGAGCGCATCCTGTACCGACAGGGCGATGTGCGCCGCCGTCGTTCCGCTGAAGCCAGTGACCCGCAGCATCAGCACGCCGCCCAAGCGCTCGGCGAACACAGTTTCAGGTGGCACGAGCGCCCGCGCCAACTGCGCATCACGCGTCCGGCCGTCGCGTCCGCGCCAGGTCAGCCCAACAACAGATCCTTCCGGACCCGCCATCAAAGCCGAGATGGTAGCTTCGTCCTGACTCTGCGTACGCTGGCCGTCGATTGCCAACAGGATGTCGCCAGGTTTGACTCCGGCGATCGCTGCGGGGCTGTCCCGCACCACCGCGCTGACGATCATTGTCCTGCCGCGCTGCATGACAGTGATGCCAAGGGCGGCGCTGCCACCTCGGCGGGCACGATCCTCGCCCGCCTCGGCAGGGGGGACATAACGCGAATACGGATCGATCTGGCTGAACATCTCATCGAAGAACGCTTGGATGATCGCCTGCGTACCGACATGACGGATCGGCGGCGACACGGAATAGCCAGCCTGGGTCATCAGGGTCGCCGTTCGCGCCCAGGCCGCCGGCGCGACATCGTTCGGCGCCGCCATGTCCAGAACGACTTGTCCCTGCCGCAACAGCAGCAACCGCCCCTCCGACTGGCGAAAAATGACCGCCGGGTCGAGGGCGGTCAGACCCCGCAGACCCCAGATTGCGAGCAGCGGTACCGGCACCGGGTCAAGGATGCGCGGTGCAATGAAGGTGAGGGCTTCCGAGTAGACCGACACCAGCCGATCAGCGTCGAGTACGGGGGCGGCGAGCGCTCCGGTCGATTGGGCCGCCGCCCGGCCGGCCATGAACAGCACGAGAAGAACAGCGATACGAATCACCGTCGACGGGGCCGCTTCCCCGGATCGTTCCGCCTGGCGCCGCCGTTGTCCGAGGCACCGCCCTGGAGTACGTGAAAAATCATGCCGCCAGTGACCGGATTGGCCTCGCTCAGCAGGACTTCCACTTCCTGCGCCAGGCGAAACACGAACCTCGTGCGGCGCCCGCTCAGGGTCTGGTCCCGTTCATCGAACTGCCAGAAATCGTCCGGCAGGTTGGCCATCGGCACCAGACCACTGGCGCCAGTTTCGTTCACAGTCACGAACAGACCGAAGCGAGTGACGCCCGAAATGCGCGCCTCGAAGCGCAGGCCGACTTTATCCGCCATGAACGCCGCCAGATAACGATCGATCGCATCCCGTTCCGCCAGTTGTGCCCGCCGCTCGGCCGCCGTGAGCTGATCGCCGGTTTCCGACAACTTGGCCACCTGTTCGGCCGTCATGCCGTCCGGCCCCAGTTCCAGCCCCTTGATCAGACCGCGGTGGACGAGCAGATCGGCATAGCGGCGGATCGGGCTGGTGAAATGCGCGTAGCGCGCCAGAGCCAATCCGAAATGACCAATATTGTCCGGGCTATAGGACGCCTGCGACTGGCTGCGCAACATGACGTCGTTAACCAGACTCGCCTCAGGCGTCCCGGCGACGTGCAGCAGCACGCGCTCGAAGTCGCGGGGATGCAGCTTGTTGCCCGGCGGCAGCGAAATGCCCAGCGTGGCGAGGAAGCCGCGCAGTGCTTCCACCTTTTCCTCCGACGGTGGCGCATGTACACGGTACATGCAGGGCTGGTGCAGACGTTCCAGCTCCTCGGCGGCGGCGACATTGGCGAGGACCATGAATTCCTCGATCAGGCGATGGCTGTCCAGACGCGGCTGGGGCGCGACGCTGACGACATGCCCCCGGTCGTCCAGCACGACTTTTCGCTCCGGCAGATCGAGATCGATGGTGCCCCGCGCCCGACGCGCCCGCAGCAGGGCCCGAAACGCGCCGTAGAGATGCGGCAATGACAGGCCAAGGTCGTCGCCCGAATCATGCGCGGCCTGCGCCGCCTCATAGGTGAGCCGCGCGGCGCTTCGCATCAATCCCCGGCCGAAGCGATGCGACAGCTTGCGGCCGTGACCATCGATGCGGATGTCGGCGAACAAGCACAGGCGGTCCTCGTTCGGGCGCAAACTGCACCAGCCGTTGGACAGCGCCTCGGGCAGCATCGGTACCACGCGGTCGGGAAAATACACACTGTTGCCGCGGGTCCGGCCCGCCTCATCGAGGGCCGAACCTGGGCGAACGTAGTGCGCGACGTCGGCGATCGCGATCACGAGGCGAAAGCCGCCGGGAGCGTCGGGGTCCGGTTCGGCATGGACGGCGTCGTCAAGGTCACGCGCATCGGCGCCGTCGATGGTAAGCAAGCCAAGCTCGCGAAGGTCGGTGCGGTGACCCAGCCGAATGATATGATCCCGGCCCGCTTCGTCCAACGCGGCGGGTGAGAATTCCTGCGGTATGTCGTGGGTGTGGATCGCAATCAGGCTGACCGAACGGGCATCGCCCATTCGCCCGAGGCGCTCCAGGACTCGCGCCGGCTTCAATCCAAGCCGATCCTGTTGCGCCAATGGTTCGGCCAGCACGATCTCGTCTGGTTCGGCGCCTGCATCGTGGCCGGCGGGCACGATCCACTCCGCCTTGGACCGCCGGTCGGTCGGCACGATGCGATTTCCGCCACGCCCGGCCTTGAAGACGCCGAGCACCCGACCCGGCGTCTCGGTCAGGCGTCGCAACATGCGGCCTTCGTAGCGACCGGGGCCAATCGGTTTGAGCCTCGCGAGGACCTTTTCCCCCGGTGACAGAGCCGGACGACCAGCCGGTTCGGCGTGCATCAGGATCATCGGCGGCGGCCCCGACGCCTTGTCCCATGTCGCCGGCCGGCCAATCGCGTCGCCGTCCGAGTCAGTGCCGGTGACCAGGATTATCGAGGTGTCCGCCATCTGCTCCGCCAGACGGGGAGAGGATCCCGAGCGTCGCCCCATCAACTCGTCACGCTGAGCCTGAAAGCCACCCCCGGGCATCGCCTGTCCGCCTGCTTTGGCTGCCCTGTGCTTTATTCGTTTGGCCACTGACCTCGCGATCGCTCATCTCGTCGCTGGCAAACTGCCACACCCGGAAGGCGAGTGCCACATTCGGTTGCAGGATTGTTATGTGTTTCCCGCGACTACTCGGCGACGCGCCCTCAGGCGACAGCGCTGACCCTTGGCCAATGCCAACATGATGGTTCCCCGGTCCGTGGCCAGGGATGTGTCGACAGCGTGAACTATCGTACGCGCTGGACAGTATAGTCCGCCACGTCGACCAGCGCCTCGCGGATGGCGCTCTCGGGAAAGACCTTCAGCGCCGTCTTGGCGTCATGCGCGAAACGCCTGGCCCAGTCGATTGTTGTATCAATCGCACGGTGCTCGACTATCAGTTGCATAGCCTGGTCTAGATCGGCCTCCTGCTGATCGAGTGCCTCGATGGTCCGTTTCCAGAACGCTTGTTCGCGCTCGTTCCCGGCGAGGAACGCGACAAGGACCGGCAGCGTGATCTTGCCCTCGCGAAAATCATCGCCGACGGTCTTTCCCAGCGTGGCCTGATCCGCTGCATAATCGAGCGCGTCATCGACCAACTGGAAGGCAATACCCAAACTCATGCCGTATTCCGCCAGCGCCGCTTCCTCGGCTGCCGGCCGGTCCGCGACGACAGCGCCCACCTGGCAGGCGGCTGCGAACAAGGCCGCCGTCTTGCCCTTGATCACGTCGAAATAGCGCGCCTCGGTGGTCGACAGGTCGTTCTGGGTGATCAACTGAAGCACTTCGCCCTCGGCGATCGTGGCGGCGGCCTTCGACAGAATCGCGAGGACTTTCAGCGAGCCGTCGTCGACCATCAATTGAAACGCCCGGGCAAACAGGAAGTCCCCGACCAGCACCGAGGCCTTGTTGCCGAACACCGCGTTGGCGGACGCCAGGCCACGGCGCAACCGGCTCTCGTCCACCACGTCGTCGTGCAGCAACGTCGCGGTGTGAATGAACTCGACACAAGCGGCCAGGTCGATGTGCCGGGAAGCACCGGCCTTTCCGGGATAGCCGCAGAGCCGTGCCGCGGCCAGCGTGAGCAACGGCCGCAGACGCTTGCCGCCCGCCGCGACAAGATGCGCCGCAAGCTGCGGGATCAGTGCGACCGGACTGTCCATCCGCGCGACGATCACCCGGTTGCACGCTTCCAGATCGGGACGAACCAGATTGACCAGGGCGGTCAGTGCGTCCTCATGGCCGTGTCGCCCCGAGCTAGACACGGGCGCCACGCCTGGATCGAGTGGACTGGCAACGCCGCCCAAATCATTCTCCCGACAGCCGTGGATGACTGAACTTCATATCTGCGCGAATGAACGGGGGTCAAGCCAGTGCTCCAACCCTCGCCAACCCGGTCGTCCTTCGTCGCGGACAGCGATGCCTCGGTTGCGGCGAATCGCCATTCCGGCCACGATCATTCCATGCGCGTCGTCGTCTTGTCCAACGATCCGGTCAGGCTGTCGTTTCTGACAGCCCTGCTGGCCGACGCTGGCATCGAAACCGTGATGCTGGACACCCACGCCAGTATCGCCGAAGGGAGTGCGGGAGCAATTCAGCAGCGCCTCATGGTGGCTGAGCAGGATTTCGAGCGCGCCCGCCGCATTCTGCGCGATTGCGGTGAATGCTGACCTCGCAGGGTCGCCTGCTTGGCGGCCGCCTGGTCTACTCACAACCTGCCGAGGGCTTTCGCAGCGGTATTGAACCAGTCCTGTTGGCCGCCGCCACGCCCGCCGCGGCGGGACATCTTGTACTCGAGGCCGGCACCGGAGCGGGCGCCGCGCTCCTCTGCCTGAGCGCCAGGGTTCCCGGCGTTCATTGCGTCGGGGTCGAGGCCGACCAGGCGGTTGCCAGGTTGGCCTCGATCAACGCCGAGGCAAACGCATTCCCTGCCATGGAGGTGATCGCCGGCCCCATCGAAGACCTCAACATCCGGCAGGACTTCCACCACGCGATCGCCAACCCTCCCTACCACCCGGCCGATGGCACCCCATCGCCAGTGGCAGCGCGCGAAACGGCGAAGCGAGGATCGACTTCCCTGCTTGAGGCATGGATCAGGCGCCTCGCGGCTCATCTTCGCGACAAGGGCACCCTGACACTGATCGTTACCGCGGGGATGGTGCCGACCTGCCTCGGAGTCATGGCCGAAGCACGATGCGCCTGCGGCGTGATATTTCCGTTGTGGCCGATGGCCGGACGGCCGGCAAAACTTGTCATGATCCGTGGCACGAAGAATTCACGTACGCCAATGCGGCTGCTGCCCGGGATGGTGCTGCACGAGCAGGACGGCGCCTTCACCGAAAACGCGCAAGCCATTCTGCGCGACGCGGCGGCTCTCGATCTCAGCTAGTGGAGCGAACTCAGGGGCGGTTGGACTACGATCCGAATTCGTCGGAAGTCGGATGACGCAGGTGCCACAGCCGCTCATGCGCGGCGACCAGGCTCTCCATGTTGCGCCTGCGGGTTCCGTCTGGTGTCAGCGGACGGCGCGTCAGCATCATCTCCAGGATATGAAGCAACTGCTCGGCGACCTCGAAATCCCCCTGATCGCAGGCGTGGTGGAAGGCGATCAGAATCTTGTCCGATAGGCGCCGACTGTATCTTGGCGTCGTGCCAACGGTGATTTCCCGAGCTACATCCTCGTCTGTGTGACTCACGGATTCCCCTGCCATGATTGTGCCTGCAACCGACCACGCACACAGGTCCCGCGCAAGCAGCCGAGCGAGGCTGCTCCTTGGAGAGTTCCTGACGCCGTGACAGAATTACACATCGATTCGACCACGGCGTTAAAAAAACGTGAAAAGCGGCGTGTATCGAGTAAAAACTTCAGCACGCCAACAATTTTCCTAAACCAATGATGGATTCGTCACAGCGCTGAAACCGTAATCCTACAGCGTGACGTTTGCCAGCTTTATCCTCACGAAGCCGAGCAGCACGACTTACAACACCAAACTCATTCCTCGGCGGCAACCCCGGCCAACGCCGGCGGATGTGCCGCCTGACCACTGGCCGCGGTGCCGGCAAAGGCTTCCTCCCAAGTCCCAGCAGTGGAGGCCTTGCTATATTCGGTGGCGCGATTCTCGAAAAAGTTCGCGTGCTCAACCGCGTTGAGCATTTCATCCAGCCAGGGCAACGGGTTCCGGGCAACGTGGAACAACTCGTTCAGCCCGAGCTGAATGAGCCGTCGGTCGGCGATGTAGCGAATGTACTGCTTGACCTCGCGCGCGGTGAGGCCTTCGACCGGCCCCTGCTCGAACGCCAGATCGATGAAGGCGTCCTCATGTGAAACTATCGTCGCGCAACTCAGATAAATTTCGCGGCGGAGCTCGTCCGTCCAGAGGTCCTGATTCTCCTGAATGAACGTACGGAACAATCGGATCACCGACACGCAGTGCAAACTTTCGTCGCGTACCGACCAGGTGACGATCTGCCCCATCCCTTTCATTTTCCCAAACCGAGGAAAATTCAGCAGGATCGCAAACGAGGCAAACAGTTGCAGGCCTTCGGTGAAAGCGCCGAACGCGGCCAACGTCTTGGCGATCTCGAAGCGAGACGACACCGAGAACCCCTGCATGTAGTCATACTTGTCCTTCATCTCCTTGTATTTCAAGAAGGCCTGGTATTCGATCTCAGGCATGCCAATGGTGTCGAGCAAGTGGCTGTAGGCGGCGATATGGACCGTCTCGATGTTCGAGAACGCGGACAGCATCATCAGCACTTCCGTAGGTTTAAACACCTGCGAATAGTGCTTCATGTAGCAATTGTTTACCTCGACGTCAGCCTGCGTAAAGAAACGAAAGATCTGGCTGAGCAAATTGCGCTCGCCATCCGTCAGATTGCGGTGCCAGTCCTTGACGTCGTCAGCCAGGGGCACCTCTTCCGGCAGCCAGTGCACGCGCTGCTGAATCAACCACGCTTCGTAAGCCCACGGATAGCGGAACGGCTTGTAGACGGGATTTTCGGTCAGCAAGTCAAATCTGATCGGATGGTCGTCGGCGCTGCGGGTCATCCCATCCATACTCGGCTCGTCCCCCTTCGGTGTGAAACCGGCCGTCCGACTCGCGCCGCTGCCTGTCCTAGATAATGTGGCCAATTGGAACGTTCGACGCAACCAATAGTGGTCGACCATGCCCGCGCCAGACCCATCCGGGGATCGAACCGGCGCTCTGCCTATCCGGATGTCCCGCCTCCGGAATTTGCCGCGCTGGGTTCGCCGGCCACGGCGGATTTCAGCTCCGAGACATTAGATAAGCCCCGCTCCAGCGATTATAAGTCAACCAGGCGTTGCCAGCGGCCAAACCCGGTCCTACCGTCCCCGCAAGGCGGCGCGGACCTCATGACCAATGGGGCACCGGCACGCTTGGCTACGACCAACACAAGGAGATGGACGGATGAAAGTCGGGCAGGCTGTGGCGGAGATCATGAAGCGGGAGGGGATCGAGATCCTGTGCGGCTATCCCGTCAATCACCTGCTGGAGTTCGCCGCCGCCGCGGACATTCGTCCGATTATCGTGCGTCAGGAGCGCATCGGCCTGCACATGGCGGACGCCATTTCCCGCGTGACGTCGGGGCGAAAGATCGGCGCGTTTTGCATGCAACACGGCCCGGGCACCGAGAACGCCTATGGCGGCGTCGCGCAGGCCTACGCCGAATCCGTCCCGATGCTGGTGATCCCACAGGGTTATCCGCGGCGCATCGCGCATATCGATCCAAATTATAATGCAGTGCGCGAAATGCGGGGCATCTCCAAGCTGGCCGAGCCGGTGACGATGCCGAAGGAACTGCCCAACATCATGCGCCGTGCCTTCAGCGCGATCCGCAACGGCCGCAGCGGGCCGGCGATCGTCGAGGTCCCGACCGATATATGGAACGAGGAAATCGGCGAAATCGACTACACGCCGGTCAGCACACCCAAGTACGGCCCGGACCCGGCCGATGTTCGCAAAGCCGCCGCCGCGATCCTGGCCGCCAAGCGCCCGGTGATTTATGCCGGCACTGGCGTTCAGTGGGCAGAGGCCTGGCCACAACTGCGGGAATTCGCCGAATTGCTGGGCGCTCCGGTCACCACCAGCCTCGGCGGCAAAAGCTCCTTCCCCGAGAACCACCCCCTCTCGCTCGGCTCCGGCGGCAACGCGGTGCCGAAACCGGTGCACGATTTCATCACCAAATCCGATCTTATCATCGGCATCGGCTGTTCATTCACCGAGACGAACTTCGGCATCAAGTTCCCGGCCGGCAAGAAGTTCATCCATTCGACCCTGGACCCCAACCACCTGAACAAGGACGTCGTCAGTGAGATCGGACTGATCGGCGACGCCGGCCTGACGCTGTCAGCGCTGATCGGCGAGCTGCGGCAAACCATCAAAGCCAATCGCGACCCGTCGGCGGTAGTGGCCGAGATTACCAGCATCCGCGAGGAATGGATGGCTCAGTGGCGGCCGCTGCTGAACTCCAACGAGGCGCCGCTCAGCCCGTACCGCGTGATCTGGGAACTGATGCACGCCGTCGATCCCAAGAACACCATCATCACTCATGACGCCGGCAGCCCGCGCGACCAGATCTCTCCGTTCTGGGTCTCAACCGAGCCATTGTCCTATATCGGCTGGGGCAAGACAACGCAGTTGGGCATGGGCCTGGGCCTGGCCATGGGTGCCAAGCTGGCCAAGCCCGACAAACTCTGCATCAACCTGTGGGGCGACGCGGCGATCGGCTTCACCGGCATGGATTTCGAGACGGCGGTGCGCGAGAGGATCCCCATCCTGTCCATCCTGCTGAACAATTTTTCCATGGCGATCGAGCTGAAGGTGATGCCGATCTCCACCGAAAAATATCGTTCGACCGATATCTCGGGGGATTACGCCGCGATGGCGCGCGCGTTCGGCGGCTATGGGGAACGGGTGACCCAGCCCGGCGACATCAAGGCGGCGATCCAGCGCGGCATCGAGCAGACCCAAGCCGGCAAGCCCGCGTTGCTCGAGTTCATCACCGCGAAGGAAACCCGGGTGTCAAAGTTCTAAGGCGCGATCGCCCGCCATCGACAACACGTGTGGTCCTCGGCGCAGGCCGAGGACCCACGACTTGCAACCATACACCGTCCGGGGCGCAAGGGGGGCCGCCGCCCTGCCCTTGTTACCTGAGTGACCGGAAGAAAGCCCCGATTTCCTGCGCCAGCGCATCGGGTTGTTCCATCGCGGCGAAATGACCGCCTCGTGGCATGACCGTCCAGCGCTGGATGTTGGTGTACATCTGCTGCGCGATCGACCGCGGCGGCCGGATGATCTCCCCCGGGAATGCGCAATAACCGGTCGGCACGTCGACCGTGCCGCCGCTGGGGATCGGCCACTGCCCATGCATCCGGGCATAGTAGGGCCAGAACGATGATCCGATCGCCCCACTGAACCAGTACAGCGAAATGTTCGCCAACAGATGGTCGCGGCTGACGACCAACTCGAGATCGCCGCCACTGTCGGTCCACGTACGGAACTTCTCCGCGATCCAGGCGGCCAGTCCAGCCGGCGAATCTGTCAGTCCATAGGCCAAGGTTTGTGGCTTGGTGCCCTGGATCCACTGGTAGCCGGTTTCCTCCTTCAACCAATCCGCGAGTTCCGCGAAGTACCGCCTTTCCTCCTCGGTTGGGTTGGGCGGCGGCGGCCGGTCGCGCTGAATCGTCAACAAATTGATGTGGATGCCGATCATGCGGTCGGGGTAGGCGTGACCGAGGCGGGACGCGGTGAATGCGCCGTAGTCACCACCCTGCGCCGCGAACCGCTGATAACCCAATACATCGGTCATTAAGTCGGCGAAGCAGGCGGCGATCGCCTCGATGCTGAAACGCTTCTGCCCGGGCGCGAACGACAAGCCGTAGCCGGGAAGCGACGGGGCCACGACAGTGAAAGCATCAGCCGGATCACCGCCGAACCGCGCCGGATCGGTCAGGCGCGGAATGAGCTCGAGGAATTCAAACACCGATCCCGGCCAGCCGTGCATCAGCAACAGCGGCGTCGGAGACGGTCCCTTCCCAGGCACATGCAGATAATGCAGGTCGATGCCGTGCAACGGGACCTTGAACTGGGGAAACGCGTTCAATGCCGCTTCCTGGGCTCGCCAGTCGAATTTCTCCCGCCAGTACGTCACCAGCGTCCGCATATAGGACAGGTCGGTGCCATAGGCCCACGGCGGATCTGGTGCCTGATCGGGAAAGCGCGTCATCGCCAGCCGGGTCTTCAGATCGGCGACATCGCGCTCCGCGACGGACAGGCTGAACGGCACTGCTTGCGACGCCATGGCTGACCTTCCTCCTCCATCATCCAGGTCGTTACATGCGCTCGGTCGCCGATCAGTCAAGCGTCAGGCGCACGCGCAAACAGCAACCGAGCCCTGCCAGCCGATCCGAGTCGGACACGAAATCCCCTAGCGGCTTTCTGGATGTTTGACCGAGCACCGGGTGCAAAACTCCGCCTTTACTGAGTTTCTCCCCCTCCTCTTGATACGGTTGCGCATATCTGTGCACAATGAACAGCGCCGATGACGGAATGATCATCTGCTTGAAAAAACCGACGACGGGGAGACAGTAACGATGAAATTGTCCACAAGATTTCACCAGGGTAATCTTGTCCCGGTGACAAGCAGGCGACGGATAGCGGCGACAGCGCTTCCTGTCGGCGCCTTCACGCTCGTCCTGGCCGTCGCGGCGTGCGGCCCTCCACAACAACCGCTGGCGGGCACGAACGTATTGGGCGATCAGAAGCTGGCTCCGGCGACCCATATCCCCGGCGCGATGGTGTTTCGCGCGCCTGATCTCGATACCAAACCCCCTCCGAAATGCTTCTATATCCCGGACACGACGATTGACAACGGGCAGGAGGCGGTTTTCACCGATGTCAACGAACAGCAAAAGCAGGCTGTCGCGCAAGAAGTTACCACCGCGTTCCGGCATGCGATCGGGCAGCATCAGCGTGTCAGCCCCACCGCCGCGCCGGACTGCGTCACGCTTCAGTTGTACCTGACCGGAATAGATCGAGCGTTACCGCCTCCTCCGGCAACCGAGTCCCAATATGGCATCCTGATGGGCGGTCTGGGACTCGGACGCAACCTGTCAGTTTACGGCTCGATCACGGTCGCCGGCAAATTCGTTGGGCCTGACGGCGCGGCGCTGGCTGGATTCGTCAACAGGGTTGAAACGAATTCGTTCAATATCCCGCCGAGCAGCACCCCGCGACAAATCGCGGCGCTCACGGCTCAGCGTCTGGCCAACGAAATCGCGAGTGAAGTGGATCAAGAGGTGGCCTTGCAGAAAAGCAACCAGAGGCAGTAAGGCTGGTTCTAGCCGTTCAGGGTTCGCTGCGGAGACTCGCATCCGCGGCGAACCTGTCGGCCTGATGACACAATGGAACTCGCGACCAGGCAGTTCTGTCTCCTGACCGATATGATCCGACCTTATCCCAGTCGTGTGCTTTGCCATGTTACCATCTGCCACTGGCCGCCCTTGTCGGCATAGACATCGGTAAATCGCACGCGGAACGAATTCGCCTTGCCGCCGGATGTCACGCTGATCGCGGCTACTCCGGTCAGCACAACCACATCTCCGAGGTCCTGCGCTGTAACGTCGGACGGCTCTACAGCGGTATAGACAGTAGCGCCGGACTCCATCGCGCCGATCAGGCTCTGCTTGGTGTCAAGCCGAGCAGACGAATGAGTGTAAATAAGGTCGTCGGAGAGAAGTTTTTGCAGGACAGCGATGTCCTTCTCAGCCATCGCGGCCATGCGCTGGCGATCGAGTTCAATGATTTTCGCAGCATTTCCAGCCATTTTGGACCTCCATGGAAGCGTTGCCACCCGGGCCACATTCTACCGGAAGCCGCGACGCTCTGTCGAACCGATGCGGACAACGAACCGCCTGGTTACGCTGCCTTGGCCTGCCGGGCGATCTGATCGAGCGCCCCGAGTGTATCGCGGGCGAACTTCAACCGTGTCATCACGTCCATGTCGCGCGAGATCGCCAGCTTGTGGTCCGGCCGCAATCGCACCAGACCGCCCTTGCTCGACAGCCATCGGATCAAGCCGGCAGGATTGGAAAACGCGTTGCCACGGAACGATAGGACCATACCCTTTGGGCCGGCTTCGAGCTTCTCCACGCCGGCTTCCCGGCAGCCACGCTTCAGGGCGACAACGCCCAACAGATTGTCAACTTCCTCCGGCAACGGCCCGAAACGATCGACCAGTTCGGCCGCCATCGCCTCGCTCTCCGCGTCCGACGCCAGCGCACCGATGCGGCGGTAAAGGCCCAGACGCACCGGCAGGTCGCGCACGTAGTTTTCCGGGATCAGCACCGGCAGCCCGAGAGAAATGTTCGGCGTCCAGTCGCGGTCCTGGCCGCTGCGCTTGCCCTCCCCTGCCCTGATGTCGGCTACGGCGTCTTCCAGCATCTGCTGATACAGCTCGATGCCGACCTCCTTGATGTGACCCGACTGCTCGTCGCCCAGCAGGTTGCCGGCACCACGAATATCCAGATCGTGCGACGCCAGGGTG
The DNA here is from genome assembly GCA_963758415.1 of uncultured Alphaproteobacteria bacterium. GTDB lineage: Bacteria > Pseudomonadota > Alphaproteobacteria > Acetobacterales > Acetobacteraceae > Rhodopila. The sequence continues at coordinate 314,140 of CAVWVL010000010.1, forward strand.
AAGCCGGCCCCAAGTGCGTCGAGTGTCTGCATCACGGTCAGCCGCTTCTCGGCCGCGGCCGACAGGCGATGGTTCGGCGGCCAGGTCAGGTAGGCGTAACCCCGCTGCTTGCCGCGCCCGACCCGCCCGCGAAGCTGGTAAAGCTGCCCGAGGCCGAACATGTCCGCCCGGTGGATCACCAGCGTGTTCACCGCCGGCATGTCCAAGCCGCTCTCAACGATATTGGTCGACAGCAGAATATCGAACTTGCCGTCGCCGAACTCGGTCATGACGCGTTCCAGCTCGGTCGGCGCCAGCCTGCCATGCGCCTGGATGGTGCGCGCTTCCGGCACGATCTCCCGTAGCCGATCCGCCATCCGCTGCAGGTCCTCGATCCGCGGCACGACGCAGAACACCTGCCCGCCGCGGAACCGCTCACGCTGCAGCGCCTCGCGGATCACCACCGAGTCGAAGGGCATGATGAAAGTGCGCACCGCCAGCCGGTCGACCGGCGGCGTGGAGATGATCGACATCTCCCGTACTCCGGTCAGCGCCAGTTGCAGGGTGCGCGGGATCGGCGTGGCAGTCAGCGTCAGTACGTGCACGCCGGCCTTGAGCGCCTTCAGTCTTTCCTTGTGAGAAACGCCGAAATGCTGCTCCTCGTCCACTACCAGCAGGCCGAGGTCGGAGAACTCGATCGACTTCGCCAGCAGGGCATGGGTGCCGATGACGATATTAATCTCGCCACTGGCGAGGCCACGCCGCACCTCGATTGCCTCCTTCGCCGCGACCATGCGGGACAACTGAGCGACCTTGACCGGCATGCCGGCGAAGCGGGCGGAGAATACCCGGAAATGCTGGCGGGCCAGCAATGTGGTCGGCACCACGACCGCGACCTGAGCGCCGGACATCGCGGCGACAAATGCCGCCCGTAGCGCGACCTCGGTCTTGCCGAAGCCGACATCGCCGCACACCAACCGGTCCATCGGCTTGCCCGAGGCGAGGTCCTCGAGCACCTCACCGATGGCACGTGACTGATCCTCGGTCTCGATAAAGGGGAAGCGGGCGCAGAACTCGTCCCAGGTGCCCTCGGGCGGAGTCATCAGGTCGGCGTCGCGGATCTTGCGCGCCGCGGCAATGCGGATCAGTTCGCCCGCCATGTCGCGAATGCGCTGTTTCATCCGCGCTTTACGCGTCTGCCACGCGGCACCGCCCAGCTTGTCCAGGGTCGCACCCTGATGCTCGCTGCCGTAGCGCGACAGGACTTCGATATTCTCCACCGGCAGGAACAGCTTTTCGTCGCCGTCGTACATCAGCCGCAGACAGTCATGCGGCGCACCGGTGACGTTGAGCGTCGCAAGCCCGTCGTATCGGCCGATGCCGTATTCCTGGTGCACCACCAGGTCGCCCTCGGCGATTTCGGTCGCCTCGGCGATGAACTGGTCGGCCCGCTTGCGCCGGCGCGGCGGCCGGGAGATGCGTTCGCCGAGCAGGTCCTGCTCGCCGACCAGTGCCATGCGAGGGGCGACAAAGCCGCGCTCGACGCCCAGCACCACCAGCGACACCGACCCGGCGGGCTTGCGACGGACCTCGGCCAAACTGCCTTCTGGCGCCGCGTCCTTGAAGCCGTGCTCGCGCAGCAGGCTGGTCATCCGTTCGCGCGAGCCTCGGGTCCAGGCAGCGATGACGACGCGACGGCCCTCGGTCCGCCAGCGCTCGGTCTGGCCGAGAAGCTGTTCGAACACAGTCGAGCCGGGGCCGCCGGCCGAACCCAGCCCCCCTTGCGCGAACACCGGACCGGGCCGCCCGCCGCCATCGATGCCGCTGGCGCCGTCGGGCTTGCCGAATGGGGTGAAGGCGAGCAGCGGCCCGAACGCAAGCATTTCGTCCCAGCCGTCGCGGTCGAGATACAGCATCTCCGGCGGGATCGGCCGGTACGGCACCTCGCCGTCGCGCGGGATGGCTTTCCGCGCCTGAGCATGATCGGCGATCATTTCCAGCCGGGCCTCCAGCACCTCATCGGACTGATGATCGAGGCTGACGGCTGCGTCGGGCAGGTAATCCAGCAGATTTTCCATCGTCGAATGGAACAGCGGCACCCAGTGCTCCATGCCCGGGTGGCGGCGTCCGTCGGAAATCGACAGGTAGATCGGGTCCGAAGCCGCCTCCTGGCCGAACAGGTCACGCCAGCCGGAGCGGAATCGGGCGATCAACTCCTTGCCCAAAGGCACCTCGGAGACCGGGCGGAGCGAGAGGCTCTTGCGGGTGCCGGCGCTCCGCTGCGACGAGGGGTCGAACACGCGGATCGACTCGATGGTGTCGCCGAACAGATCGAGCCGCACCGGATCGGGCTCACCCGACGGGAAGATGTCGACGATGCCGCCGCGCATCGCGTATTCGCCGGGCTCCATCACCGTCCCGGCGCGGCCGTAGCCGTTGGCCTCAAGGAACTCCGCCAGCATTTCCGGCTTCACCTGGCCGTTGGTGGTCAACTCCAGGCTGGCGCCGGCAAAGGTGGCACGAGGCGGAACGCGCTGCACCAGGGCGTTGACCGTGGTCAGGACAATGCGCGGTCCCCTCGGCGGATCGAGCAACCGTGCGAGGGTCGCGATACGCTCCGACACCAAGGCGGGGTTGGGCGACACGCGGTCGTAGGGCAGGCAGTCCCAGGCAGGAAAGCGCAGAATCTCGGCTTCCGGCATGACAAAGGCCAGGGCCTCGGCCAGCCGCGCCATGCGGGCATCGTCGCGGGTGACATGCAGGATGCTGCCGGAATGCTCCCGTCGCCGTTGCGTCAGCAGAAACGCGTCCCAGCCCTCGGGTGCGCCCCACACCTTGATCGGATCGCTCATGCTTCAGGCGATCCCGGGTGCCAGAAAGTTCCGGATGCGAAGCAGCATAGGCGTTTCCTCCTCGGGCGGAATCGGCACACGGCCGGTCAGCCAGTCGGCCAGCAATGCATCCTGGAGTTCCAGCACCGCCTCCAGCGCATCGATGTCGGTGTCGTTCAGCGTGGGCAGCGTGGCGCGCACGAAGCCCCCGATCATCAGGTCGTTCTCGAACGTCCCACGATGAGTGGCGCGAAACAAAAGGCGCCGGCGTCTGACGTCCGGCGCGACGTGGTCTGGTTCAGTCATCGGCGTGCTGTCATATAGCGGCGACATATGAACATGTCAGCCCGTTCATCCGATTTGCTGGAGCCGCTGTTTCGGCCCCTGACCAGTCTGCCCGGCATCAGGCCGGCCGTCGCCGCCTTGATCGAGCGCGCGACCGGGGGTGGGCGGGTGATCGATCTGCTGTTCCACCTGCCCGAGTGGTACCTCGACCGCACCTCCCGCCCCACGATCAACAACGCTCGGCCGGGCATGATCGCTACCCTGGCCGTGGAGGTCGTGCGGCACGAGCGCCCGGCGACGTCCCGCCAGCCATGGCGCATCGTAGTGCGCGACCATACCGGCGTCGCCGAGTTGGTGTTTTTCCGGTTCACCCGGGAGGCGCGGATGCCGCCGGGCACACGGTTGCTGGTCTCAGGCAAGCTCGACGTGTTCAACAACCGTCTGACCATAGCGCATCCGGAGCACATGGTGCCAGCCGATCAGCCGGATCGGATCCCGTTGATCGAGCCAGTCTGGCCGCTGACCGCCGGGCTCTGGCCGCGCCAGGTTGCCGGCGGACTTGCCGGGGCGCTCGCGTTGCTGCCGGAGCTGCCGGAATGGCATGACCCGGCTTTGCTCAAGCGGGAGAAATGGCCGTCGTTCGCCCAGGCTCTGCGCAGTATGCAAGCCCCGCCAGGGTCGGGGATGGCAGGCGTCGGCGAGGGACTTGACGAGCACCAAGGCGCCCGCGGCCAGTGTTGTGTCATGGCCGGCGAAGACGTGGGCGCCCCCGGTTGTCACAGTGTCATGGCGGGCGAAGGCCGGCCACCCACGACTTCAGCGCCTCCAGTATCGCCTGACGTGGGTAGCCGGCTTTCGCCGGCCATGACACGAATAGGCGTGACCCACACCGGCGGGACCTGCCCCGTGGTGCCGGACAAGCGCATGCGCGCTCGCCTGGCATACGACGAATTGCTCGCCGGACAGGTTGCCCAGGCGCTGATCCGCGGACGGGTCCGGGCACGCGTGGGCCAGCCCCTGATGGGCGACTCTCATCTACGCGACGAGGCGCTGCGACGCTTCGGCTTCTCGCCCACACCGTCCCAGACACAGGCACTATCGGAAATCGACGCCGACCTGGCCTCTCCCCGACGCATGCTGCGCCTGCTGCAGGGCGATGTCGGATCGGGCAAGACCCTGGTCGCCATGCTCGCCATGCTGCGCGCGGTGGAGGCCGGCAAACAAGCCGCCCTGATGGCACCAACCGAGGTGCTCGCGAAGCAGCACCACCGGACGCTGACGAAATTATGCCCTCTGCCCGTGGCTTTACTGACCGGATCCGTCAAAGGCCGCGAACGCGCCCGCCTGCTGCGAGGCATGAAGGACGCCACCATCAAGATCGTCGTCGGCACCCACGCGCTGTTCCAGGATGCCGTCGAATACCATGATCTTGCCCTGGCGGTGATCGACGAGCAGCACCGCTTCGGCGTCACACAGCGCCTCACGCTCGGGGCCAAAGGCGAACGCACCGACGTGCTGGTGATGACAGCGACCCCGATCCCCCGCACCCTGCTGCTCACCCAGTGGGGCGAGATGGACGTGAGCCGCCTGACCGACAAACCCCCCGGCCGTCAGCCGATTCGCACCACGCTGCATTCACTGGGAACGTTGCCAACAGTGCTGGAAGCCATCTCCCGCAAGCTGGACGAGGGGGCGCAGGTCTACTGGGTCTGTCCGCTGGTCGCCGAGAGTGAGGCACTGGATGTCGCGGCGGCACAGGAACGTCACGCCGATCTCAGGCATCGTTTCGGGGAACGTGTCGGGCTGGCACACGGGCAGCAGCCGGCCGAGGTGCGCGACGCCTCGCTCGCCGCCTTCGCCGCCGGCACGGTTCGTCTGCTGGTCGCCACCACCGTGGTCGAGGTCGGGGTCGACGTGCCGGAAGCCTCGATCATGGTCATCGAACACGCCGAGAGATTCGGACTGGCGCAGTTGCATCAGTTGCGCGGACGCGTGGGACGCGGTGCCGATGCCAGCTTCTGCCTGCTGCTGCACGAGGACTGGGTGAATGAAAGCGCTCGCCGCCGGCTGATCCTGCTGCGCGACACGGACGACGGCTTCCTGATCGCCGATGAGGATTTCCGTCTGCGCGGCAGCGGCGACGCGCTGGGGACCAGGCAGGCAGGCCTGCCCGGCTACCGGCTCGCCGGCCCGGCAGAGCACGAGCATTTGTTGCACATGGCGCATCGCGACGCGGCTGTATTGCTGTCGCGTGACCCGAAGCTGGAGACACCCCGAGGGCAGGCGATCCGGGTGCTGTTGCGTCTGTTCGAACGCACCGCCGCGATGCGCACGCTCGCGGCGGGCTGAGCCGCCAGCAAGCCATTCCGCTACGTAATCAAATTCCCGACGGCCGGGCATACGATGACTCAGGTGTCTTAGCCTCGAATTCGCCGATAGGTATTGGCAGCGACTCGATCCACCCCTGCATACTCTGTATATGCATATCGTGTCGATCGCTCCAGACCTCGATCCCTCGCTCGTCATCAGCGATGCGGATATCCGCAGAACCGTGCACCCCACCAGCATCGCGGCCGGCCGCACCTATGAACAGCGGGGCCGCGTGCAGGAACTGCGTATTCACGACAACGGCGCGCTCATCACTGCCACCACCCAGGGCTCGGCCCCCGACCCCTATGCGCAGCGGCTGGTCATCAGCCAATCGGCCAATGGACTGCGAATCGCAGGCACCTGCACCTGCCCGATCGGACGTCACTGCAAGCATATCGCTGCCGTACTGATCGCGGCGCAGCGTTCGCAGTTCAGCCTTCCGCTCGACCGGTTTCCGCCTGGCGCGCGGAACTTTACCGCGACGACACATGTCACGCCGGTGCCGGAAAAACTGCCGCCACAGATCCAGTTGTGGCTCGCCGACTTCGACCACGAAGACGAGGAACTGACCGAAGCGTTCCCAACCGCGATCCGCAACCGGATCTATTACGTGCTGAGCGCCGACCCGCGCAGCCCGGGCGTTCCGTTGCTGCGTATCGACCCGATGACCGTGAACCTGCGCAAGGACGGCAGGGTCGGAACGGTCAAGCGCTACCAACTGCACCAGGTACAGGCACCCGCAAGATATTTGCGCCCCTCGGACCGGGTGATCCTGTCCCGGCTGGATCGCCGCACCGGCCATGCCTCCCGGCCGCAGCCTGACGACGATCCGGCGGACACGCTGCGGCGGATTCTGCAAACCGGTCGGGCCCGTTGGAATTCAGCAGAGGAGGCAACGGCGCTTACCGAAGCGCCGGAACGGCAGGGGCAGGTAACCTGGATCACGCGTGCCGATGCCTCCCAGCAAGCCACTTTGTCGCTTGATGAAGGCCTGATCGGCTTCAGAATTCCCTCGCCCTGGTATCTTGACCCGCATACCGGAGCGATGGGTCCGGTCAACCTCGATCTGCCCCGCGGCGTCGTCAACCGGCTGCTCAACGCACCTTCCATCCCGCCGGAGGCCGCCGCCGAGGTTCGTGCGCAGCTCTCCCGCCGGGTGAACACCGCCGCCGTGCCGGTGCCAAACGAGTTGAAGCCGGCCGAGCGGGTCCAGCAGCCGCTGCGACCGCATTTGCGACTGATCAATGGCACCTTGCCGATGAACCCCAGCTTCGGCCGCGGGTCGGCTCACGCGGTCGGCAACGGTCTTTACGAGGTGCCGCTGGCCCGGCTGTCCTTCCACTACGGCCCGGTTGAACTGCCGCGAAGCCGGCGCCCACTGCCGCGTCTGATCGTCCGCGACGGCGTCATCTATGAGCCGGTGCGCGATCTGGCAGCCGAGGCGACCGCGCTCAAGCATCTGACAGACCTGGGTTTTGGCGCGGTGCAGGACCTCGTGCCGGTGTACTACCAACACGCGCACACGGACGATTTCGCACTGCGGGAAACCGGGCCGTCCGGCAACTGGTTGCAGATCGTTACGACCGAGGTGCCGCGGCTTCGCGCCGACGGGTGGACGGTGGAAATCGACGACGACTTCCCGCTCCAGGTCGTGTCCAGCGACTCGGCGATCGAAGCGGAATTGACCGAGGGATCGGGAATCGACTGGCTGGAACTGCATCTCGGCGTGATGGTGGATGGTGAGCGAGTCGATCTCGTGCCCGCGCTGATCCGTCTCATCGCCCGGCCCGAAGCCAGCACACTGGCCGAGGGTCCGGATGACAAGCCGTTCGTGCTGCCGCTGCCCGATGGCCGGCTGCTGTCGCTGCCGATGGCCAGGATCCGTCCAACGCTGCAAGCCCTGCTGGAACTCTGGGAGTCGCGAGGCGGCAATTCGGATCAGACCAGCATAGGTTTCAGCCGCCTCGACGCCACCGAGCTCGCTAACCTCGAGGAGCGGTCCGGGCTGATCTGGCGCGGTGGCGACGCCCTGCGGGAACTCGGCCGAACACTGCGAAACGCTGGCGGCATTCCCAAGGCGAACGTTCCGCCATCGTTCCTCGCTACCCTCCGGCCGTACCAATCGCAGGGCGTCGACTGGCTGCAGTTCCTGGGTTCGGCCGGTCTGGGCGGGATACTTGCCGACGACATGGGGCTGGGCAAGACAGTGCAGACGCTGGCGCATCTGATGATCGAAAAGGATCAGGGACGGCTTGACCGGCCAAGCCTGATCGTGTGCCCAACTAGCCTCATCCCGAACTGGATCGCCGAGGCGCATCGTTTCGCGCCCGAGCTGTCGGTACTGACGCTGCATGGCGCCGCGCGCAAAAGCCGTTTCAAGGAGATTGCAAAACACGACGTCGTGCTCTCAACCTATCCGTTGCTGGCCCGAGACCACGACGTCCTGACCGAGCAGGAATGGCACGCGGTCATTCTCGACGAAGCCCAGTCCATCAAGAACCCCAACGCCGAAACCACCCGCCTCGCCCTCCGCCTCAAGGCTCGGCAGCGCGTCTGCCTGTCGGGAACACCGTTGCAGAATCATCTCGGAGAACTCTGGTCACTGTTCGACTTCCTCGCGCCCGGCTTCCTCGGCGGGCAGAAATCGTTCAAGACGGTTTACCGAACGCCGATCGAGAAGCATGGCGATCAGGAGCGCCAGGCCCTGCTCAATCGCCGCGTCCGGCCCTTTATGCTGCGGCGGACCAAGGCAGAGGTCATCACCGAGCTGCCGCCGAAAACCGAGATCACCGAGCCGGTGGAAATGGAGGCTGCGCAACGCTCGATTTATGAGGCGATTCGCATGGCCATGCACGCGAAGGTGCAGTCGGCGATCGCACAGAAGGGACTGGCGAGGTCAGGCATCATCATCCTGGACGCATTGTTGAAGATGCGGCAGGCGTGCTGCGATCCGCGCTTGCTGAAGTTGCAGGCAGTTAGCCGAGCGAAGGCCGGATCAGCAAAACTGGATCGGCTGATGGACATGCTGGGGATCATGCTGGCCGAGGGGCGGCGCGTGCTGTTGTTCTCTCAGTTTACTGAAATGCTGGCGCTGATCGAGCGGCGTCTGCTGGACGACAGAATCGACTACGTCACGCTGACCGGCGATACCAAGGACAGGGCCGCTCCGGTCAACCGGTTTCAGAGTGGCGATGTGCCGCTGTTCCTGATCAGTCTGAAGGCCGGAGGAGTGGGGCTCAATCTGACCGCGGCCGATACGGTTATTCATTACGATCCGTGGTGGAATCCGGCGGTCGAGGATCAGGCGACCGACCGCGCCCATCGCATCGGCCAGCGCAAGAAGGTGTTCGTGCACCGTCTGGTCACCCTGGGGACCATCGAGGAAAAAATGGAAGTGCTGAAGGAGAAGAAGCGCAACATCGTTGCCAGTGTGATGGATGTGGAACACGGCGGCGCCCTGAAGCTGACGGGTGCCGACATCGAGGAGCTGTTCGCGCCCGCCAGGTAAGCGGCTCGCGTCATGGTTGTGCTTGGCACGACCAGCCGCGCCAGATCGCGCCATGGTTATGCGTGAGGACGCACCAATGTGGTGACACCGTCGGAATCTTTGCGCTGAAATAACCAGGCGGGGGCGGCGCCAGGCCGCCCCTTTGCCTCATGCGACCTGCGAATGCGGCGTGGCTGACCAGGCTGCAACGGCCGATCCCGAGCCGATACGATAGAACATAGTACCTTGGACGCCCGGATGGTCGATGTTCAGCGCGGCGGAGAATTGTCCCGTTTTCGTAACATTAGCCTGTACCCACCCCGTGTCGCTCAGCGCCGGGGTGCCGGAGACGTCCCAGTCAAGAAAGATCGATTGCGACGGATCGGACTCAGTCCCCGTGATGGTTTGCATGGCCGCGGCCAGACTGGTTGGCTGATTGACTGTAACGGTATCGGCGGTCGATGTTGACGTGGGCGAGGCAATGAAAGAGGCGCTCTGCGGTGTCTGGCTCTGCTGCTGTATCGTTGCGGCTGACACAACAATGTTGCTGGCGGGAACTGTCGGGTTGAGCGACAGGCCGATCGCATTGCCGGCCAGCTTCTCGGCGCTGGCGAGATCGGTTCCGGCCAGGACGCCGCTGTACGCCTGGAATTCACCGATATAGGGCGGTGGGACCCCATTCTCCCGGCCCGCGTCAACGCTCGAGGCCGGGGGAAAACCGCCGCCGATCATGAAGTCGTTGGCGGTGAACGGAAGCGCGAAATTGACTTGCGCGGTGGCGACGGTCTGTCCGTCCAGGCGATAGGTGATCGTGCCGCCGCTCTTGATCATCGTCATGACGTGCCAGCCGGCGCTGATCGTCCCTTGGGCGGACGCGCCAACCAACGGCGTCGTTGCGCTGCTGTCGAAAACCTGACCGCCGGCTTGACCATTCGAGCCATTGTATCGGATCTGCGCGTATTCCAACGGTCCCGGCGAGGCGAGCGAGCCCCAGATCGGGCCGGCCGCGTAGCCGTAACTCTTGCTGATGTCCAGCGCAATGATCGTGGTGAAGGACCCGGTTGTGCTGACGTTGGGGCTGTTCGCCAGGTTCACCAGCGCCGCGCCAGCGGAGCCGTTGACGCCGCCCGCACCCAGCCAGTTGGTGGCAGGGTCGTAAAGGGCGGCACTGATCGTCGACGGGTGAAACTGCAGCAGCCGTCTGGTTCCGTCCGCTCCGGAACGGTTCGCGATCAGAATGCCATTGCCGCCGCTTGCCACCTCCGCCGTCAGCGACTGGGTCTCATTCAGTGAGTTCTCCACGCTGTGTACTGTCCCATTCTGGACAGCGGCGATAGTCGGATCGTTGGCATTGAACTCGAACACAGCGACGGCGCCCGGCGATGTCGTAAGCGTCTCGGGCGTCCAGGAATTGACCACGAACGTTCCGGCGCTGCTGGTGACTGAAGGCGCGTAATGGTCGCGGATTTGCGGGGTGTATGATCCGGCGGCGAGGCCGGCCGGAACCGTGAAGGAAAAAGTGCCGCCCGAGAAAGTGACAGACGAGGCCTGGATCCAGCCCGCTCCAAAGTTGTAGTCCAGTGACTGCGGACTGCCCTGGTAGGTGCCGGTCACTGTGAACACGGTATTCGGGGTCGCCTGGGCGGGCGTGTCGAGCGCCAGCGCGGTCGCCGCTAAATCGGTGATCGTTACGGGCAGGCTGTTCGCGGTCACGGTCGGTGTGGTGGCATTGTCGACCACCCGGATTTTGTCGCCGGATGCCGCGAGATGCACCGTGAATTTGGCCGTGCCGTTGACGAGTGCAACCGCCTGGAAGGGCGTCTCGACCGTTCCGGCCGCGGTTATGACTTCCTCGTAGACGCTTCCGGTGAGGTTGGTCGTGGTAACCGTCTCGGTCACCGTCACACCTGCCCCGGGCGACGCCTCCTGCACGGTCCCCGGTGCCGATACCGAAATGGTTGGCGTCGTCACGACCGGATCGGTGATGGTTACCGGCGAACTGGTTGCAGTAACTGTGGACGAAGCGGGATTGTTGACCACCTTGACGACATCGCCGGAATGCGCCAGGTGCGCTTGTATAGTGAAGTTCTGGGTGGTGCCGACGGGGGTTGGCGGCGCGACCGTGACGGTGCCGCCGCCACCAGACGAACCAAGCTGGTAGACGACCGTGGCGCTTTTGAGCGGCGATGAGGTCGTTGTGTCCTCGATCTGGAAATAATGCGGCGCGGCCGTCCCGTTCGAGATCGGAATGGTCGCGATCTGGCCAGTTGCGTCCCAGGTGATGCCGCTATTGCTCGCAAAGCTGCTGAACGTTACGCCGCCCGAAGTCGAGGAATACATCAGGTTGGCACGGATCGGAACGTAGTTGAACGCAACTTGCACAAAGAAGGTCTGGCCAGTTTTCTGCTGCGGAATCACAGTCGGAACGGTGATCGCCGCGCCGGTCGGCAGCGCCGCCGCGTAGGCGGTCTCGACGGCTCCGCTGGAGGTCAGCACCTCGTAGTAAATATCACCCGACAGGTTGGTCGTCGTGACCGTCAGCGGAACAGTCACACCGGCGCCCACCGATGCTTCCTGCACTGTCCCTGGCGCGGACACCGAAATACTCGGGGTGGCGGTGACGGGATCTGTGATCGTTACCGGCAGACTGTTCGCGGTCACGGTCGGCGTGGTGGGATTGTCGACCACCCGGATTTTGTCACCGGATGCCGCAAGGTGCACCGTGAATGTGGCCGTGCCGTTGACGAGCGGAACTGCCTGGTAGGGTGTCTCGACCGTTCCGGCCGCGGTTATGACTTCCTCATACACGTTTCCGGTGAGGTTGGTCGTGGTAACCGTCTCGGTCACCGTCACGCCTGCCCCGGGCGACGCCTCCTGCACGGTTCCCGGTGCCGATACCGAAATGGTTGGCGTTGTCACGACCGGATCGGTGATGGTTACCGGCGAGCTGGTCGCCGTGACGGTAGACGAGGTGGGATTGTTGACCACCTTGACGACATCGCCTGAATGCGCCAGGTGCGCTTGTATAGTGAAGTTCTGGGTGGTGCCGACGGGGGTTGGTGGCGCGACCGTCACGGTGCCGCCGCCACCAGACGAACCGATCTGGTAGACGACAGTGGCGCTTTTGAGCGGCGACGCGGTCGTTGTGTCCTCGATCTGGAAATAATGCGGCGACGCCGTCCCGTTCGAGATCGGAATGGTCGCGATCTGGCCGGTCGCATCCCAGGTGATGCCGGAGTTGCTCGCAAAGCTGCTGAACGTTACGCCGCCCGAAGTCGAGGAATACATCAGGTTGGCACGGATCGGAACGTAGTTGAACGCAACCTGCACAAAGAAGGTCTGGCCCGCCTTCTGCTGTGGAATCACAGTCGGAACGGTGATCGCCGCGCCGGTCGGCAGCGCCGCGGTGTAGGCGGTCTCGACCGTTCCGCTGGAGGTCAGCACCTCGTAGTAAATATCACCCGACAGGTTGGTCGTCGTGACCGTCAGCGGAACAGTCACACCGGCGCCCACCGACGCTTCCTGCACCGTCCCCGGCGCGGACACAGAAATAGTCGGGGTGGTGGTATTATCGGCCATCTGGATCGTTTCTCCGAATCAGAAAGTTTATATTGGTGTGGGTAGCCTCGGTAGAAGGCGGGTCGTCGTGCTTACGTCAGTGAATACCTCCGGCACAAGTCCTGTGGTCGTTCGCGCGAACTTCGCGAGGTCGCTTGTCCGCACGCCGGCGGTGGCTGATCGCACACCGATGCCAACGAGGTTCGCGGTCTCACTTTGCGAGTTGCTGCCGGATTGAAAGCAGTTCAGCGCGCCGCTCCGCGCTGGGTTTCGGGTAGCTCATTTCAAGCGCGCCAAGAGTATCGAGCATGATCTGGGAGACGACCAGCCGAGCATTTTCCTTGTCGTCAGCCGGAACGATATACCAGGGTGAGTTCGAAGTGCTTGTCGCACTTATGCAATGCTCATAGGCATTCATATAGTGTTTCCAGAATTTCCGTTCCTTGATATCGTCGGTGCTGATTTTCCAATTCTTATCAGGGTCGTCGATTCGATCAAGAAAGCGCTTCCGTTGCTCGCCCTTGGAGAGATGCAGAAAGAATTTGACGATCCGTGTGCCGTTGCAGTGCAGATGCCGCTCAAGATCAACGATCGAGCGATACCGATCGTGCCAGAGTGCCTTCTCATCCCGTTGTGGATCGGGCAATCCTTCGCCGAGAAGAATCTCCGGGTGGACGCGGGCGATCAACACTTCCTCGTAATAGGATCGGTTGAAAATGCCGATCCTTCCGCGTTCGGGTAGGTCGCGCGTCGTGCGCCACAGAAAATCATGCTGCAATTCGGTGGGAGTGGGGTGCTTGAAACTGAACACCTGGCAGCCTTGAGGATTGACCCCTGACATCACGTGCCTGATGGCCCCATCCTTTCCCGCGGCATCCATCGCCTGGAAGATCAACAGGATCGCGTACCGGTTTGACGCATATAGAAGCTGCTGCAGATCGCTCAACCGGGCGACATGCTCTTCCAGCATCGCCTGATAGCGCTTTTTGGAATCGTAAGCGGGTTTGACCATCGTCGGCCATTTCCCAAGATTGACCAAGTCTCCCTCCGGCACGCGAAAATCTCTTGGATCAATTTTCATTTTTGCCCTTCCAGCGAGTTCAGGCGAAGCCCGCCGGCCGGACATTGTCGGCGGACCGGCCGCGACGGCCAGCACTCTGAAGCCCTCGTCTCGAGTTTCCTCGCCACCGCGCCTGTGGGGGGGGGGGCGAAAGCTGGGCCAGAGCGATCATCACCGCGAATGCGCCTTTCCCAATCCGTTGTGAGTTTCCTGCGTCCGTCGCGCTCGCCTCGGGATTTTCGTGGCCGGGTCGCAGGGGACGAACATGATCCGTTTCGGCTCTTTCGCGCTAGCCTTACCTTTGGCGGCTGAGCGAACGGCTGAGTCCGCCGCATCCTGCCCGCCATCCGAACTCCCAGCGCCGCAAGCCCCAAGACCTGGATGCCATCGAAGTCGGCGATGGCGCGGACGGTCGTCACGGTCAATACTCCCGTGTCAGCGACCAGTGCACGACGCGCGATACCACCGTTGCTGTCAACTGACGACATCGCCGTCAGAACACAATGCAATGAAATGATCTGCCGCATCCGGCGCAATTGACGACATGTCCTACAGCAGCAAGGATTTCCGCGCCGACAGAAACTCTTCCATCGCCGCCACCAGCTTGTCGCACTCACCGTCCCCGATCGGCAGCGAAACTGTCATCATGCCACGCCGAGCCAGCCAGATGCCGTGGGTGAGCATGTCGAAGAAAAAGAGTTCCTTTAGTTTCGTATCGGATTTCGCCGCGTCCCGCGGACAGGTGACCGGCCCGCGCATCGTATGGATGGCCATCATCGAGCCAATACCAGTGAACTGCACTGGCGCATCCGCCGCCCGGCACAGCGCGTTGAGCCGTTCCCGCAGCGCGTCGCCGCGATCATTCAGCGCGGACGCCGCGGCCGATGTATAGACCTCTGTCAGTCCAGCCAGTCCAGCCGACATGGTCAGCACGTTGTTGTTGAACGTTCCGGCATGCGGCAGCGCATCGGCGCGCCTCGGGTCGAACAGGTCCATAATATCCGACCGACCGCCAAACGCTCCGAACGACATGCCGCCGCCGATATATTTTCCCAATGTCGTCAGATCGGGCTGCACCCCCAGGTACCGATTGCAGCCCTCCGGGAGCAAGCCGCGAGGTCATGACTTCGTCCAGGATCAACAGCGCCCCGACGCGGCTGGTTTCCGCCCGCAGCATGGCCAGGAACTCGGCGGAGGCAGCGATGCAGCCGCCACTGCCGATCATCGCCTCCAGGATCACCACCGCTAGATCCGCCCCGTGCTCGGCGATCAGCGTCCGGGTGCCCGCGATGTCGTTGTATGGCGCAACGACGAAATCGAACGGAGCGTTGATCGGTGATCCGCCCGAGGCAAATCCGAAAACAGCGCCGTGGTAGGCACCATTGAACACCAGCACACGCTTGCGCCCGGTGAAAATGCGTCCGACCGAGATGGCCAGCAAGTTCGCCTCGGTGCCGGAGTTGGTAAAGCGCACCCGTTGCAGCCCGAAGCGCTCACAGATGGCACCGGCGAACCGCTCCTCGATCATGTTGCAGGCACCGAAGCTGATCCCATCGTCCAGCGCACGGTCCAGCGCGGCGCGGATCACCGGGTGCGAGTGCCCGAACAGCCCGGCGGTGTATTCACCGAGGAAGTCGACATATTCGGCGCCGTCGACGTCCCACATGCGGCAGCCCTGGGCGCGGGCCATCGCAAGCGGGAACGGCGCGTAGTGCAGCACCGTGCGGGTGTTGCCGCCTGGCATCACGGCGGTGGCCTCGACATAACGCGCCAGGCTGCGCGGGTTCCGGCTGACGTAGTGCTCCCTGGCGTCGTTCAGCGCGGCGTCGATGTCTGCGTTGCGCAAGGCGTCGCCCATGGCCCCCGTCCGGCGATTTAGTCATTGAGAATGACAGTCTTTCGCACGGCGCACCAGTTGCGCAACGGGTATGACGGGTATGTCAACGACCGGGCACCCCCGGTTTGACGTACGCTGCCCGCCGCGTATAGGGGCGCGGAAGCCCTTCGAGGATGCCCGTGACATCGCTCCGACTTTTGGCCGATGATCTGACCGGTGCGCTGGATACGGCGGCGGAATTCGCTGGCCTCAGCGGACCGGTGCAGACGTTCTGGCATGGCGCCATCCCGGACACGCTGCCGGCGAATGCCGCGCTGGACAGCGTCACGCGGGAACTCGACCGAGAACAGGCCGCCGCTCGTGTCGCCGAACTTTCCGGCCACCTCGCCGCGGCCACCATCGCGTTCAAGAAGGTCGACAGTCTGATGCGCGGCGCGACAGTCGCGGAACTCGCGGCCTGCATGCGGACCGGCCGGTGGCGACATTGCGTGCTGGCACCGGCGTTTCCGTATCAGGGCAGGATCACCAAGGACGGGCGGCAGCATGCCCGGACGCCCGACGGCACCTGGATCCCGGTCGGAGGCGATCTGATCGCCGAGCTCCGGGCCTTGGGAGTGGCGGCTCATGCAGGGGGCCTTGACGCGAGACTGCCGCCCGGGGTGAGCGTGTTCCCGGCCGTGTCCGACGACGACCTGCGTCAGATTGTCGCCACCGCCCGGCTCTGCCGCGACAAGGTGCTCTGGAGCGGCACCGGCGGCCTGGCCCAGGCGATCGCCGACGGCTCGCACAGCGCCGTCCCCGCCACGTTGTCCCGCCCTGTCCTTGGCTTGTTTGGTTCCGACCAGCCAGCCACCGCGGCGCAACTCGAGGCCTGCGCGCCGTACTGGTGCCAGTTGCAGGATGGTGGATCGGCCAGCGTCAAAACCCTGCTCCGCGGGCTGGACACCGCCCGCATCGCCCTGGCCAGCTTCATCCACCCGGCCGGAATTTCGCGCGCCGTGGCCGGCGAACGCATCGCGCGGGAGATGCAATGTCTCACCGACCAGTTGGACCCGCCCGGCACCCTGATCGTCGCCGGCGGCGAGACCTTGCGCACTCTCTGCCAGTCGCTCGGCGCAAGGAGCCTGGAGGTGCAGGGACGCATCGTGCCCGGAGTGCCGCGATCGGTGATGCGAGGCGGCCGGTGGGACGGAGTCACCGTCGTCTCCAAGTCGGGTGCGTTCGGGCACTCAAATCTGCTACGCGATCTGCTGCGTCTCCCTGAGACTTCCCTGATGGACACCATGGCCCCGCCAAATGGCACTGCAAGGATAGCATCATGACCGCGCCTCCCCTCGCTATCACCATGGGCGATCCGGCCGGCATCGGCCCCGAGATCATCGTCAAGGCGGCGACTGAGTTACAGCCTCGGCTGCGGCGAGGCGACCTGCGTCTGTTAGTGATCGGCAGCAATGCCGCCCTGGAAGCAGCCCGCGCGCGGTTCGCCCCAGACCTCAGCATTGCCGGCGTGACCGAGGACGACCCGACCTGGCCGGCCCTGGCCGCGCTTCAGGCCGGACCCGAGGGTGAACCGATCCGACCGGGCGTGCTGTCGGCCGATGGGGGTCGCTTCGCCTTCCAGGCGGTCGAGCGCGGCGTCCGCCTGGCAATGGACGGACGCATCGGCGGTCTTGTCACCGCGCCGCTCAACAAGGAGGCACTGAACAAGGCGGGCTACCACTATCCCGGCCATACCGAGATGCTGGCGGAGCTGACCGGCGTGAAGGGTTCCTGCATGATGCTGGCGCACGGCAACATGCGGGTCAGTCACGTCACGACCCATATCGCGCTGGAGGACGTGCCGAAACGTGCCACGGCCGAGCGCCTGTGGCGGGTGATGGGGCTGACGCACGACGCGCTGAGCCGGCTCGGCCTGGGGCGGACACGCATCGCGGTCGCGGCGCTCAACCCCCATGCCGGCGAGGGCGGGCTGTTCGGCCGCCACGACATCGACGTCGCGGCGCCGGTGATCGCCCGGGCGGTGGCGGAGGGCATGGACGTGGTCGGCCCGGTGCCCGGCGACACGGTGTTCGTGAAGTTGCGCGCCGGGCAGTATGATGCGGTGATCGCCAACTACCACGACCAGGGACACATCCCGGTCAAGCTGCTGGGCTTCGAGATCGATCCGAAGACCGGGCGGTGGGACGCTCTGTCCGGGGTCAACATCACGCTGGGACTGCCCATCATCCGCACGTCGGTCGACCACGGCACCGCGTTCGACATCGCCGGTCAGGGGATCGCCAACGCGCGCAGCCTGGTCGAGGCGATCGAATACGCCGAGCGGCTGGCAGGTGGGTGAATCGGGGCGCGCTTGGGCTGGCGCGGCGGCGGTGGCGGCTTTAGTGTTGGCGCGCCAATGCAAGGACGGCGCTGATGGACTTGAAAGACCATATCCGCGGCATTCCAGATTTTCCCAAGCCGGGGATACTTTTCTACGACATCTCGACGCTGCTGCGGGAGGCGGATGCCTGGCAGGTGGCGATGGGCCGGATGGCGCGCGCGGTACGAGCCTACATGCCTGATCTTGTCGCCGGGGTCGAGAGCCGCGGGTTCCTGATCGCCGCGCCGCTGGCCCTGAAATTGGGCTGTGGTTTCATCATGATCCGCAAGCGCGGCAAGTTGCCCGGGGCGACGGTCGGACTGAACTATGCACTGGAATACGGCGAGGATCGTGTCGAGATCCAGGCGGACGCAGTGCACCCGGGCCAGCGTGTGGTGGTGGTGGACGACCTGCTTGCCACCGGCGGAACCATGGCGGCGGGCATCGCCTTGCTGCGTCAGGTGGGTGCGGTGGTTCCCGCGGCGGCGGCACTCATCGAACTCAGCTTCCTCAATGGGCGATCGCGGCTTGATGTGCCGTGCGAGGCCTTGGTTTCCTACAGCGAATAGCGGGCTGACAAGGGGAACTGGTTTGCCCCGCCGCGGCTCTCATACCTGCTCGAGAGCGTGCGCCATGTCGGAGATCAGATCCTCGACGTTCTCGATTCCCACGGATACCCTGATCAGCGCATCAGTCAGGCCGATCTCCTCGCGTAGTTCGCGAGCGACGCCAGAATGGGTCATCGAAGCAGGGTGCGAGATCAACGTTTCGGTGCCGCCAAGACTGACCGCCAGTTTCATGATCTGAAGATGGTCGAGCAGGATGAAAGCTTCCTTCTCGCCGCCCTTTACATCGAACGAAAAGGTAGAACCCGCGGCGGTGCATTGCCGCTCGAATAACGCCTTCCGGCGGTCGTCCGCCAGGAAGCCGAGGTAATGAACCTTTGCCACCTTGGGATGGTTGGCGAGATACTCGGCCACCGCGCGCGCGTTCTCATTTGAACGCGTCATACGGATCTCAAGCGTTTCGAGCGAACGCATCAGCATCCAGCAGGAGTTTGGGTCGAGTTGCGTACCGATGGCGCTCCGCCAGCTCATGATTTGCTTCACGAGGTCTGCCTTGCCGCTGATACTGCCACCGACGAGATCGCTGTGGCCGCCGACATATTTCGTCAGCGAGCACAGCGAGATGTCGGCGCCGCATTTCAGCGGCACCTGGAACATCGGCCCCAGCATGGTGTTATCGACCAGGACCGGCGGTCGGTGCCCCTGCGTTTTCAGCAGATCATCGGCAATGGCCGCGCATCCCGCGAGGTCGACCAGGCCGTTGGTTGGATTGGCAGGCGTTTCGACCAGGATTATGCCGACCCGGCCCTTGGCGCGTGCAGCCTCGGCGGCGCCGCGAATCCCGGCCACGTCGGTGCCGTCGGTGAAGCCAAAGGCCGTGATGCCGAACGCGGCCATCTGCTTCGTCAGCAACGTTTCCGTGCCGCCGTAGAGCGGGCGGCTGTGCACAACCGTGTCGCCCGGGCGCAGCAACGCGAACAAGGTGGTGGAAATTGCCGCCATCCCACTGGCGAAGACCGCGGAGCGTTCGGCCTGGTCCCATATGGCCAGGCGGTCCTCCAGGATCTCAAGATTGGGGTTGTTGAAGCGCGAGTAAACCAGGCCCGTCTTCTCGCCGGGACGCGGCTGGCGCCGGCCCGAGGTCAGATCGAAGAAATCCTTCCCCTGCTGCGCATTCTCGAAGACGAAGGTGGACGTGAGGAAGATCGGCGGCTTGAGCGAGCCTTCCGACAGGCCTGGCGCGTACCCGTAGCCCATCATTAAGGTTTCCGGGTGCAACCTGCGGTTGGCGATCTGATCCTTGTGATAGTCATCGCTTGTCATGGTGCAATTTCCACAGGGCAAAACGGTGTCACGCAGCGCGTTTGGCCTGCTGCTCTCAAGTACTCTATCACCCCAAGCGATCATCGGCAGCATTCTGACGGTGGCGCGGATATATGCGAGCGAGGGAGCCCCGCTGCCCGGGACGCCGGCCGAACCTCTTGTCCACCCCCTGCAAGTCAAACACGCAGAACCGGACGGTGAGTCGCGCCAGCTCGAACAGCGAGCCATCCCGCTTCGACGCCACAACTCGAGCGGCTCAGACTTGCGACCCACCCCAGGCAAAAGAAATTCCGCCAGGAAAAAGACACAACCATAAGAACCATAAGTTGCTCTCAATATCGGTAATTCAACGCATAATTGACCTGAAATGAGGGGATGGATACAGAGCGTTGGGCGCCCGCCCAGCCTCACACACGAGGAGAAAATTATAGATGAAATATATCTTTTTAGCAACGGCTCTCGGCGTTGCCGCGACAGCCGCAACGCCATCCATAGCGGCATGCGATGTTTCGACCATCAAAGGAGATTACGGCTTCCAGGCTGAAGGGACGCGTTTGTCGGACGGCAATGAAGTCCCCTATCATGCGGTGCGGAGCGCCAACTTCGACGGCATCAGCAAGACCGGAGGTAAAGGCGTAGCGATTATTGATGGCAAGGCGGTCGATTATACCCTGAGCGGTACCTATACTGTAAACGCCGATTGTCATTTGTCATTGAGGCTACGCAGACCTACGGCAGTGGCGGCGGCTCGCCTACTCCATATAAGCAATTTGGCATCGTTACACGTGGCGGCAATGAAATACTGTCCATCATGACGGGGACGGCACCAATCAGTCAGCACATTATCAGCGGACGGACAAATACTGATATCGTGCGGCTGGTACCCTCATCCGGCGAACAAGGAAAGGTCCCCAAAAGGGGACCTTTTTGTCCAGAACCGCTGAGCCGGCGGTGGCGCTCACTGCATAACGATAATGAAACAAAGTGATCTCGTTCGAGAGCTTTTCCAGCGGCCTTTTGGAAAGCCGAGACCGTCACCCTCACCTGGTGGGCAATACAGTCTAATCTTTAGCAGGGAAACTGCTTTTGGAGATGCGGCAAGCTGATCAATATGCTCCGGCGAGCAAGCGCCCATAGCCGGGCCGGGGAGCAACTACGCCGGCGATCCGCAGTGCGTTCCACATCATCGCGGAAGACGAGGATACGACTGGTTTGCCAAGGTCGTCCTCAAGAACTTGGAGCATCGCCAATGTCGGCATCCCGGTGCCGCTGAGAAACACCGCCTCTGCCTCCGGCCGATCTGCCTGCCTGCCAACCGCATAGGCGCGCTCTGTTGTTTCCTCGTAGATGTTGCGCACCCCCTCCAGCCGAGCCACCCCTATCACCTCCAGGCCATGCAGCACCAAATGCGCACGTCCACGCTCGGTCAGATCGGCGCCGTAAGGTGTTGCATACGCGATACGTCGAACACCCAGGTGGCTAAATGCCTCCAGCACGCTGCCAAAAGCAGTGGCGAACCGCGTTCCCGTCGCGGCTTCCTGCCGACGGACCAGGTCCGCTTCGGCCTCACGACCGAGGGTATAGCTGGTGGCGGTGTGGGCCAGGACAATGACCTGCGGACGGGTCATTGCCAGCAGACGCGCGGCTTCCTCCAGGCTGGCGATCTGGGTGCGATCGCGTTCCTCCTGACCGGCATGGGTTCCGGCGGGTCCGCTGGCCGACATGCGCGTAAAATGAACCGAGAACTCCCGCCGGGGCGAGCTCGGTCACCTCCGGTTCAACCGTCGGATTGCCCGGCGGCACCAGGAACCCGATCCGCGCCCTCCATCCCATCATTGCGTCACACTTCCGTCGTTGAGGAATTCTCCCACGCCAACTTTCTGACCGTACCGATGGCGACACGCCGCCCAGTCTATCGAGACAGCCTCAGGCGGTAGGCGAATGCCGCTGTTCCGTCCCGGCCGAACGAGTTGGCGATCGGGACACTAAACCACGGCGCGGACGATATGGTGCCGGTTGCTTGTGTGCGGCCGGACCTCGGTCGGCCAGCGACCCTGTTCCGCTGCCTTCGCCCAGGCAGCGCTGTTCAGGACCTCGGGGCTGTCGATCTCATAGATTGCCACATAGCGTGGCGCCCCTTGGCCGGTCAGTTCCCTCGCTTGACCGCCGAGGATAAAGCTTGCCGGCTCGGTGCGCAGCCGGGTGACCCCGCGCACGCCAGGCACTTTGAGCAAGTTTGGCACGTGCTCCTGATCATATACCTCATTGAACAGGGCCTCCTTTTCCGCCGCCACGTCCATGCTCACCATGAAGACGTAACGTGTTACGATCGACATTTTCCTCTCCCCTTAGTCGTCCATGGCATCGATCCAGACCACCCGGGAGCAGCCGTTCTCCACCGTGATACGATGCGAGGCAGTACTCTCGCAGATCGTCGAATGGGGGGTCAACAGGTCGGGGACCTACCTGCTCGCCTTCACGGATAGGCGATAATCTTGGCGTCGTTCCTGGCTGAAGGCGTGGTGGCTTGCCGCGCCCGAACGTTTGCTGCATCCAGGCGCGGTCAGAGGGTTTGTCGCCGTTCTCCGATATGCGATCAAGGTAAGTTCGAGCACTTTTTCCCGCATCGTTCGAGCCCTGACTGGCAATGGGGTCATTCGGAACAACGGCATCCGCCATCCTGAGCACCAACGCACCCGATGGCAGTTGGCCCACCGGCTTGCGCACCGTGGAAGTGAGCTGTCGGGTCAGGACCCCCGTTCGGCTCAGTCAGTGCCATGTTGCGGCACCGCTCGGCATCAGCCGGAGAAGGCTGTCTGACAGGGCGCGCAATCATTCGATCGGCGCCGTGCGGTCCGTGGCGGCTGAACATCGCAGCGTCGGCGGCTGTCCGGCCCTGCCCGCCCCTGGGCGTCAGCCGGCGCCACCGGGAGCACAATCCTCCCTAAGCCGCCTGGCTGAGAGCCACCACCGGCGGCCGACGCGCCGCGCTCGACACCGCGTTGACCGCCGCGCGCACCTGCTCCCGGCCCGTCTCGCCAGCGGCAACCACCAGCACCACCGCGTCGACAACGTTGGCCAGCGTCACCGAGTGCAACTCCTGCGTCACCGGATGACCGTCCACCACGACCAGGTTGTACTCCTCCTTGGCCTCGGCCATCAGGCTCTGCAACTGCATCGTCTCCAGCAACTGGCTGGCGGTGGGCTGCGGCCGTCCCACCAGCAGCAAATCCATCGTCGTCACATTGTCGCGGGCGAGGTTCTCCGGCCAGTGCTCATGTCCGTTCAGGGTCTCGATCAGCCCGCCGCTCGGGATGACGCCCAGGATCCCCGCCAGCTTCGGACTTTCGAGATCGCCCTCGATGAGCAGCACGCGCAACCCATCGAGCGCCGCGACACGCGCGAAGGCGGCCGCCATGCTTGAACTGGCATCACCCGTGGCACTGCCGACGAACAGCACGCTGCGCGGCACCGAACCCTGCCCGGTAAGCCGTAGCCGGCCACGCAACGAGCGCAACGCCTCCGCCTCGGTGCCGGCGGGTTCGTTCACCACGCGTGCGGCAAGCGACATCTGCCGGCCCTTGGTTTTTGGCAGCACCGCCATGACCGCCAAGCCGGTGTCAGCCGTAAGGTCGCCCGCCGTGGCGTAGTTCCGCGCCCGTCCGCGACCCACCGTCGCCAACAGGCCGCCGAAGGCAAACCCGGTGAGAAGACCCAGCTCCCCGGCGAGTTTTGGCAGCGGGCTGGAGGGGAATAATGGTATGACCGGGGGCGTCACAACACGCGCCCCCGTCTGCTCGGGGCCACCCTGCACCGTCTCGGTCTGCGCCGCACCCTGTAGCAACGCCTCATACAGCGTACGCTGTGTGTCAGCGTCCTTCCGCAGTTGGTCAATCTCACTCTGCACGCTACTGAGACTGGTGGCTGCCCTCTGCGCCTTGGCGAGTTGGTCGCGCAACTCGGCCTCGTGCTGCCTTGCCGCGGCGGCCTGCGCACCAAGCCCGGCCATGGCCCGTTTCGCCTCGGTGACGACCGCGGCCCGGGCGGAGGCAAGTTCGGCTTCAGCCGCCACACGTGACGGATGTCCAGCCCCCAGGGTCGATCGCAACTGCGCGACGCGCCGCTCCGCGGTGACTTCCTGATCCCTCAAGGTCCCGATAATGCTCGAACTCAGCGCGTCGGAGTTGTCGACCCCGGCCCCCCCCGAGCGAACCAGAATGGCAGCCCGCTGGTAGTTCGCCTCCAGTTGAGCCCGAGTCGAACTTGCCTGCGTCAGGGCCGCCGATATCTGCTCGAGTTGCTCTTGCCCGACGCTGCTTTCACCGATGCTTACGAGGTTGTATTTCTCTCGCCGTTCCCGAATCTTCTGTTCCAGCCGCTCCATTTCCCGATGCACCTGCTCGGCCCGCCTTTGCAAATCCGTGTTCGCCTTGCGGTCGGCAACAGTGTGCTCGTCCACCTTGCTCGCCATGTACCTGGCTACGAGCGCGTTTACGACCTTCGCGGCGAGCTCCGCCTGCGCCGATGAAAAGTTGATGCCGATCAGCAGCGTCTTGCCGTCGCTGATGATCCCAAGCCGATTGGTGACCGAAGCGACGACGTTGGCCATCACGACATCCGGCGACGGCCCCCCCGGTTGCGCCGCTGGCAGGATCCCGCCCGCGACGAGCGTGGCTCCGAGTGACCTGGGCAACCTGTCGCGCAAGGCGCCACCGATCCTCGCCGCGAACGATGGTCCGCGAAGCGCAACGTTGAACTCGGGATCGGCCGTCAGGTGGAGTTCCTCAACGACGCCCTGCACCAGCGCCCTGGAAGTGAGCACCTGCGTCTCGCCACGAACGAAGGTGATTGCGTCGGACTCCTCGCCGCTCATGACACCCTGAAGCTCGGGGATGGTGAAGCTGCCCATTTCGACTTCCACGGTCGCATCAGCGGTGAACTGCTGTGTCAGCAGAAGCTTGGCCGCAAGGTAGGAGGTGACCGCGAAAACCAGCCCCGAGCACAGTATCATGCGCCAGTTTCGGCGGAACAGGGCAATGAGCTGACCGGGTGACAGCGCCTCGCTGTCCGCGGGTCCGACCAACGGGACAACGGGGGGATGCGGCCGAGCTGCAATTCTATCCGCGGTCGACTCCGACATACGGTGATGAACCTCTTTCATGCCTTCCGCTCGACCACATGCTGCCGGCCAAGGACACGTCGTGGCAAATATTTTCGAGCGCTCTCAATATCATCGCCATGTTGCGGTCGCACGCGATTTCTGCCACGGGCGGTCCTCGGGACCAATCAGCGCCCGGTCCAGCACCAGGGAATGCTCATTGCTGGATCGCAAAAAATCCCCTATCCGCGTCCCTTCCGCGCGATGAAGTCGGGAAATGCGTCTTCTGCTTTCGCCCCCCGCATCACATGCGTCGTGTATGCCTTTTCCTCCGCCCACTGCTCCTCAAAACCCTGCCCAAGCTGCTTCAGCAACAGTGCCTTCACCCCGGCCACCGCTCCACGATGGTTCCCGGCGATCATCCGCGCCAGCCACATGGTTTTCTCCCGCAACCCGGCCCGAGGCACCAAATGGTTCAGCAACCCGATCCGGTACGCCTCCTCCGCCTCGACGACCCGCGCCGAAAACAGCAACTCCTTCGCGATCGGCCAGCCGACCTGATTGCCTAGCGTCCAGGTGCTATTGATGCGCCCGTATGCTGCGGCCAGGAAGCGGAACCGGGTGCCCTCGCATCCGACCCGCATGTCGAGTGAGGACGCCAGCACCGCCGCGCCGCCATACGCCAGCCCGTTCATCATCGCTATCGTCGGCTTGCGGCAGGCGGCGATCTGGTAGCTCCGGCGCGGATCACTCATCGCGTCAAGCTGTTCCGGGGTATAGCGCCGGTCATCCTCGCGCTGTTCGTGGATGTCGCCGCCAGCCGAGAACGCACGCTCCCCTGCCCCGGTCACCACGATGCAGCCGACTGCGTCGTCGCCATCCAGCACCTCGACCGCGCCCGCCAGCTCCCGCATCAGCCGCCGGTTCATTGCGTTCAGCACCTCCGGCCGGTTGAGCGTGATGATACCGACGCCGTCATCGCGTTCGATCAGGATGTGTTCATAGGTCATGTCATGTCTCCCGCCGCAGCGTGGCAGAGCGCTGGCCGAACGTCGATCCACCGCGGACCCCGCCAATTCGCCGCATCACCATCTGCTGATGGCCGTGACCTGGAACGAAAACCCTGCTGTGGCGTCTAGGCGCCAGAGCATCCTCGGCCGGTCAGACAAACCGCCCCGGTATGCGCCGCACACGCAACCACTTCAGGACACGGAAGCACAAATGTTTTTCCATCAGAAAGAACTCATTCAGCCGGTCAAAGTGGACAAGCCGGACCCACGCTTCGGCACGTTCCTCTTGGAACAGTTCGGCGGCGCCACCGGCGAGCTCACAGCCGCCCTGCAATACTGGGTGCAATCCTTCCATGTCGAAAATGCGGGCATCCGCGACATGCTGCAGGATATCGCCATGGAAGAATTCAGCCACCTCGAGATGGTCGGCAAACTGATCGCCCAGCACACCAGCAAGATCGATCAGACCAATGTTTATGATGCTCCGCTGTTCAAGCTGAGAGGCGGCGGGCCGCATTTCCTCGACAGCCAGGGCAGTTGCTGGACGGCCGCCTATATCCAGGAAGGGGGCAACGTCGTGCGCGATCTGCGGGCCAATATTTCGGCGGAGGCAGGTGCGCGCCAGACCTATGAGGCCCTGATCAAGGCCTGCGATGACGAGGGCACCAAGAAGACGCTGGTGCATCTTCTCACCCGCGAAATCACCCATGCCGCCATGTTCATGAAGGCGCTCGATGCGATGGGCAAGCTGGACGATCCAATGTTCGGCACGATCCCGCCGGACGATAGCGTGAAACTGGTCTTCAATCTCTCGCATGGCCAGGATGAGCGCGGACCCTGGAATGAAGGCCCTGACTTCGAATATATCGGCGATCCTGCCCCACAGGGCGGCCTGCCCCCCGCCCCCATCAATCCCGACGACGAGCGTCCCGCTGCCGGCAAGGTGAAGGCGAAAACCCGGTAGTCCGAGCGCTTTCCGTTTGTCTTAACCGTCGCGGGCTGAAGCAGGCCGCGGCGGTTTTTCCTTGCCGAAGACGTGGATGAACTCCCGACGCGCCGGACGGGTTGCAACGCCTCCAGAAGCCCTTCACCCTGGACCAGCGAACAGGAGGTCCACGATGCCAACATGGGAAAAACGCCAGGTCGGCCGCACGAAATTGCAAGTCACCACGCTGGGCCTCGGGACCGCCACGATGGGTGGCAGCCGTATCCCCGTGACCCGCGCGGAGGGCGAGGCAATGGTCAGCGCCGCCTGGGACGCCGGCGTTCGCTATGTCGATACCGCTCCGTTCTATGGCGTCGGTGCGGCCGAGCACCGGGTCGGTGACGCCATGCGCGAGCGCGACCGTGACGCCTGGGTGCTGTCGACCAAAGTCGGACGACTGTTGCGGCCGAAGACCAATTCCGCGCCGTCGCCCGATGGCCGCCTGTCGCCGATGCCGTTCAATGTAGTCTACGACTACTCCTATGACGGCATCATGCGGTCGGTGGAGGACAGCTACCAGCGCCTCGGTCTGGCGCGGATCGACATCCTGTATGTGCATGACATCGGCGCCTACCAGCACGGCGACGAGCTCAACCGCCACCATCTCAAAATACTGCGTGACAGCGGCTACAAGGCGCTCGACGAACTTCGTCGCACCGGTGCGGTCAGTGCCATCGGCATTGGCGTCAACGAAAAAGAGGTGCTGATCGAGGCGCTTGGTTTCGGCGACTGGGACGCCTTTCTGCTCGCTGGCCGCTACACATTGCTGGAGCAGGGACCGCTCGACGACCTGCTGCCGCTGTGCCAGCAGCGTGGCACCTCGATCGTCGTAGGCGGCCCGCTGAATTCCGGCATCCTGGCCGGGCGCGACACCTGGAACTATGCCGCCGCCCCGCCCGAGATCGTTGCGCGCGTGCAGAAGATCGCCGCGGTCTGCAAAGCGCACAGCGTACCGCTCGCCGCCGCCGCGTTGCAGTTTCCGCTGGCCCATCCGGTGGTCTGCGCGATCATTCCCGGCCCGCGCACCGCCGCCGAGTTCAACGAGAACCTGCCGCTGTTCACGATGAAAATCCCAGCCGGTCTCTGGTCCGATCTCCGCCAGCAGGGCCTGCTGCCCGCCAGCGCGCCGGTGCCGGCCTGACCGATGCCCATCCATGAATGTGATCCCTGGCGGCTGCAATACTTTGAGCATGTGCCCTGCCCGGACGATCTGATCATTCCCACCGACGATCCAAACTCGTGGCAGCTCTATCCGGCGCACCGCTGGATTTACGACAAGATGGCGGTCGCCCTATCGCAGGGGCTGGAAGCCGCGCCGCATGGCGTGCCGCCGCCCGGTTTCCCAGTGTTCTCCAAGCCGATCACCAACCTGCGCGGCATGGGCGTCGGCAGCCGGATCATCGAGTCCGAGGCCGAGTATCAGACTGCAATGACCGCCGGGCATTTCTGGTGCACGCTGCTGACCGGCGCGCATGTCAGCAGCGACGTCGCCCTGGTGGGCGGGCAGCCTCGCTGGTGGCGCCACACCACCGGCGTCACCGGCCCCGGTGGCACCTTCGACTACTGGCATATTCATCCCGAACCGATGCCGGACGTCGAGGGCTGGTGCGGCGCGTGGTCCGCCAAGCACCTCGCCGGCTACACCGGCATGGCGAATTTCGAAACCATCGGCAGCCGCATCATCGAGGCGCATCTGCGGTTCGCCGATCAGTGGCCCGACCTTTATGGCCCCAATTGGATCGAAGCCGTGGTGCAACTGTATGCCACCGGCAAATGGAACTACACGGAAACAAACCGCGCCCCTGGCTACAGCGTCGTGCTGTTCGGCCCGCACGGACGGCGCTACCGGCATCCCCCCGCAGCCGTCCTCGAGCAGGTCCGCGGCATCGCCGGTGTGTCCAGCGTGCAGATCACCTTCCATGAGGACAAGGACGCCGAACACCATGCGATGCCACCCGGCGGGTTCCGTCTGGCGGTGATCAACGCCACGTCGCTGCATGCCGGCCAAGCGGCGCGGGAATGCCTCAGCCGGGCACTGCTAAAGAATTGATACGACTGAAACTTCGCGTTGCGGCATTAGTGCCTCGTTATGTATGAGGCTGAACATATGCCGGAGCAGTTTCCGACCGCGGAGCGGCGGCCCACCACGGTGCCGCCGGCCGAAACGCCCGGTCTGAACGGATTGCTGACGCTGGCCGTCGGTGTAGTGGTGATCGCCGGCCTGTATCTTGGCCGCACCGTCCTGATCCCGATCACCCTGGCCGTGTTGCTGTCGTTCGTGCTCGCTCCTGTCGTCGGTCTGCTGCGGCGCATCCATTTGGGCCGCGTGTCGTCGGTGCTGCTCGCGGTGTTCCTCGCGCTCGGCATCACCGTGGCGCTGGGCGGCCTGATCGGCACCCAGATCGCGGAACTGGCCCAGGATGTGCCTCGTTACGCGACCACCGTCCAAAGCAAGATCAACACCGTCCAGAGCTTCGCATTCACCCGCCTGAGCCCGCTGATGCGCCGGCTCGGCCAGCAACTCGACCAGAAGCCGCCCCCCGGCGTCGCGGCCGCTCCCACTGGACCCGCGGAACCCAAGCCGATGCAGGTGGAGGTGCACCAGCCCGAGCCCAGCGGGATGGAAATCGCCGAACGCATCATCGCACCTATCGTCGATCCACTGTCCACCACCGCCATCGTGCTGATCGTCGCCGTCTTCGTCCTGCTGCAGCGGGAGGATCTGCGAGACCGCCTGATCCGCCTGTTCGGGTCCTCCGACCTTCACCGCACCACGGCGGCGATGAATGACGCGGCCCGCCGACTGTCCCGCTACTTCCTGATGCAGTTGGCGATCAACGCGACGTTCGGCCTGATCACCGGCGCTGGCCTGTTCCTCATCGGCGTGCCATCTCCGGTGCTGTGGGGCATGGTCGGGCTGCTTCTGCGCTTCGTCCCCTACATCGGCGCTCCCCTGGCGGCGCTGCTCCCCCTGGCACTGGCTGCCGCGGTGCAACCCGGCTGGTCGAAAGTGCTGTGGACCGCCGGCCTCTACGGTGGCACCGAGGCCATCATGGGTCAGGTGGTCGAGCCGTGGCTGTACGGCCGCAGCACTGGGTTGTCGCCGTTCTCCGTGGTGGTCTCGGCGACCTTCTGGACCTGGCTGTGGGGGCCCATCGGCCTCATCCTCTCCACGCCGCTGACGCTATGTCTCGTGGTGCTCGGCCGCCATGTCGAGCGGCTTGAGTTCCTCGACGTCATACTAGGTGACCGTCCGGCCCTGACCCCCGTGGAGAGCTTCTATCAGCGCATGCTGGCCGGCGATCCGGATGAGGCCCGGGAACAGGCCGAGCATCTGCTGCGCGACCGGGCGTTGTCGTCCTACTATGACGAGGTGGCGCTGAAGGGGCTTCAACTCGCCGCCAACGACGCCGCGCGTGGCGTGTTGACCGAGGTCCAGTTGGACCGGATCAAGCTGGCGATGCAGAGCCTCATCGATGACCTGGACGAATACGACGATCAAGAGCCGGAGACGAAGGGGACCGCCGAGGACCCGGCGTCACCCTCCCGCAGCGAGCAGGACGTGCCAGCGCATCCGCCCCCCGGCAAAGTGACGCCCGACGCATTGGCGCCGGAGTGGCGAGGCGCCGCGCCGGTGCTGTGCATCGCCGGTCGCGGACCGCTGGATGAGGCCGCGGCAAGTATGCTGTCGCAGTTACTGCACAAAAATGGCTTGCGGGCCCGGGTATTGCCGCATGCCGCCGCTTCCCGCATGGGTGTCAGTGCGCTCGATGGGGACGGAGTGGCGATGGTGTGCCTCTGCTATCTCGAGCTCGGCGGCGCGCCATCACACTTGCGCTACGTGCTTCGCCGCCTGCGTCAACGGTTGCCGGCGGCGCGCCTGCTGGTCGGACTGTGGCCAGCCGAGCAGGCAATCCTCACGGATGATCGGCTGCGGGCGGCGGTGGGAGCCGACGTCTACACCAGTTCGCTGCGTGAGGCAGTCGAGGCCTGCCTGGAAGCGGCACGCGCCGAGGTGACGCCCCTGGCGGCTTAGAATTGTTTCTGTGCTGGCTTTATCGGTGCAACCCGCTCATGAACAGCCTCCCGCGATGGGAATGGATGGTCATGCGAGCGTGGTGGTCTGGAAGACTTGACGAATTTCGCTCGGCCAAGCCGCGTGTCATCCTAGGAACCCTCGCCACGCGGCTTGTCGAAGCACATTCGATTAATCGCGAAACACAGATCATCGCGTGGCGCGTGCAAATCGATCTCTTGCGCAGCGCGACCAGTGACCTGGACCCTAGCTGCCGGCTGCTGCTTGAATACCCGTTGCTTCGGCTAGGTCGTCGCATCGACGCATTGCTGCTGACATTCGGGGCGATCTTTGTCCTCGAATTCAAGGTCGGCGATCATTCCATCGATTTGGCCGCTCGCCGGCAGGTCGAAGACTACGCGCTCGACTTGCAGGATTTTCATGCTGGCAGCGGTGACCACCCGATTATTCCGATCCTGATCGCAACTGGCGCAAAGACCAAGCCACCGCAGTGGCCGCTCTTGTGGCATGGGGTCACTGCCGTTTTCGACGCGGACGCCCTATCTCTGAAAGATCTGCTCGACACAATAACGAAAAGTATTCCGCGGGCCCTCCGCCCACTCGACATCGCAGTGTGGGACGCTGCTCCGTACCGCCCAGTCCCAACGATCGTCGACGCCGCCCGGATGCTTTATGGCCGCCACGACATCGCCGACATCCGACAGGCGCGCGCCGATGTGGGCAGTCTGACACGCACGACCGACTCCATCGTCGCTGCCGTCAGAGGGGCAAAGGCCAACGGCTACCACGTCGTTATCTTTGTTACCGGCATTCCGGGTGCTGGCAAAACGCTGTGCGGTCTCAACACCGTCTTCGCAACGGAAGCCGGAGCGGCCTTTCTTACTGGCAACTTCCCGCTGGTGTATGTGATGCGCGCGGCGTTGGAGCGAGACGCCAGAAGTCAGGGCCGTGACATACGCGTGGCTCGGCAAGAGACCGAAAGCGCAATCCAGCCGCTGATGGGCTTTTTACGAGACAATCTTGAACGAGACAGTCCTCCACATGAACGAGTCATCGTTTTTGATGAAGCACAGCGCGCTTGGGATGCCGCTTTCGGCGCGCGCAAATTTGGCCATCCTCGTAGTGAAGCAGCGATGTTCCTGGATATCATGCGGCGGCACGCGGATTGGGCAGCTATCATAGCGCTAGTAGGCAACGGACAGGAGATAAACACCGGAGAGGCGGGTCTTTCGGCGTGGGGAGAGGCACTATTGCAGCGGCCGGATTGGCATGTTTGTGCCCCGCCGACTGCTCTGAGCGCGAAAGATCCACGGCAGCTTTTATTCACCCAGCCCCCGACCAACGTTGGCCTTAGCCCAGCCCTTCATCTCGGCATCGCCGTCCGGTCAATCAAATCAGACTGCGCGGCCCCCTGGGTGGATGCTGTGGTTCTTGGCGATATGAAGGACGCACGGGAAATCGCAGAGCTCGCGGGTGGTGTTCCCTTTCTGCTGACCCGGTCGTTGCATGCCATGCGGGACAGCCTCCGATCGATGACACGGGGACAGCGGCGGTCCGGTCTGGTCTGTAGCGCCGGCGCGCGGCGCCTCCGGGCGGACGGGATCAACCCCAGTTTCCCCCATATGGACGCAGCGACGGTGGCGAATTGGTTTCTCGCTCGATGGCCCGACGTGCGTGCAAGTGACGCGCTAGAGGTTCCCGCGACCCAGTTCGCGTGCCAGGGCCTCGAGCTAGATTTTGTCGGCCTGTGCTGGGGCAATGACCTGATCAGGCGCTCAGGAAGGACCGAGTGGATTGCTCGCAGCTTTGTGGGTCCTCGCTGGCAGGAGCCGCGAGGAGAAGCGGCAATCGCCTACCAGATCAATACCTATCGGGTGTTACTCACCCGGGCGCGATACACCACGGTCATTTGGGTTCCGGAAGGTGACTCTGCCGACAAGACACGCGACCCGCATACGTTCGACGCAATCGCCGCATTCCTGATTGATTGCGGTGCTCGGCCGTTATCCGAGGACCCATATCCCGAAATGGTCATGTCGACTCAAGCGGAACTACAAATTTGAAACGCCTCCTGGCCCTGTTGGCCGTCCTCCTGCCGCTTCCGGCGGCGTCGGCGGAACTGAAGATAGCCACCTGGAACCTGGACTGGCTCACCACGCACGCGGCCGGTGACTACTTGCCGCCCGACGTCATCCCGCGCTCCGACCAGGACTTCGCCCGCCTGGCCCAGTATGCGCAGGAACTCAACGCCGATGTCGTGGCGATCGAGGAAGTCGATGGGGCCGTCACTGCCGCCCGGGTATTTCCGCATGACCGTTACTCGATCCACATGACACACGACCATGTCGTGCAGCGCGTCGGGATCGTGGTCAGACGCGGCTTGCACTACGACGTCAATCCCGACGTCACCGGACTGGCCGAAAACCACCTCCGCAGCGGAGCGGACATCACACTTCACTCGGGATCGGTGGACTTGCGGATTCTCGCGGTCCACCTGAAGAAGGGCTGTCGCGACCGGCCGCTACCGAAAGCAAAAGGTGCGGCCTGCGTCGAGCTCAAGGAGCAGATCACGCCATTGGCGGACTGGATTGCCGCGCGCCGGACCGAGAGTGTCCCCTTCCTCGTCCTGGGCGATTTCAACCGCTGGATGGATGGCCGCGACACCTTTCTGGCGGATCTGCGAAAGGCGGCGCCGCTGGCGCGCGCGACCGAGGGCCACAGTTCGCCCTGCTGGGGCAGCGAGAACTTCATCGATCACATCCTGGCCGGCGGAGATGCCGCTACCTGGATGCAGCCGAGCACACTCAAGGTCCTGGTGTATCGGGAGACCGAACCGGCCTGGCAGAACCGTCTGTCCGATCACTGTCCGGTATCGGTGCACTTCCTGATCCCGAACTGACGCCAACCTCAGTCGGGTAGCTCGAGAATGCGCCAGTAGGCCTTCAGCGTGTTGATCGCCTCGAGAAAGGTTTCGCCGGGACGGTGCTTCATGATGTATCCGGCGACATTGCGATCATACGCCCGGACGCGGTCCTCCTCGGCCGAGGAGGTCGTCATAACGAACACCAGACTGCGCCGCAGCGCTGGATCGCGGCGCAATTCATCGAGAAACTCGATCCCGCCCATCCGCGGCATGTTCAGGTCCAGCAGGATCATCCAGGGGGCCGGCAACTTCTCGCGGCCGTTCTCTCCCCGCAGATAATTCAGAGCCTCGATGCCATCGTGCGCCTCGATGATCGGGTTGGCGATCTTCAGATCCCGAAATGACCGCTTGAGCGCCATCAGGTCGACCGTGTCATCATCGACCGCCAGGATGGTCACCGCCGGGTGGTGTTGCAGCATCAAACGCTCGCCTTCCAGGTGAACGCGAAGGTCGTGCCCCGCACTGGCGGAGCGCTCTCGATCCAGATGCGGCCACCATGGGTCAGCACCTTTTTCTTGACGATCGCGAGTCCAATGCCGCTTGCCTCGACATTGTCGCGACTGGCCAGGGTCTGGAAGATCACGAAAATCCGCTCGTGGAACCTGGGGTCGATCCCGGGGCCGTCATCGGTGACACGAATTTCCGTGATCTCGCCGGTCTGCCGTGCACTGACGGTGACATTTCCCTCGGAGCGGTCATGGTGTTTCCACGCATTGCCGATCAAATTCTCCAGCACGGTGCGGATCGACGCGCGGTCGGTGCGGACCGCCGGCAGCGTTCCTTCGCAGTTGATGGCAAAGCCAGGCGGTGGCGCCAGCATGACTTCTATCTCGCGCACCAATTCCTCGAGATCCACCTGCTCGGGCGCAATCTCCGTGCGGCCAACCCGCGAGTAGGCCAGCAATCCGTCCAGCAGCATTTGTAGCCGCGCCGTTCGCCCCTGCAGCAGCCTGAGGTTTTCGCGCGTTTCCGGGCTGGTGGCAGCCGCGAGGTCTTCGCTGATCCACTGCGTAAGATGCGAAATCGCGCGCAACGGAGCCTTCAGGTCATGTGACGCGGCATAGGCGAATTCTTCGAGATCAGAGTTGGAACGTTCCAACTCGTGCCGGTACTGCTCCTTTTGCTGTTCAACCTGATGCCGTTTCGTGACGTCGATAATTCCTGCGAGCAGCATCGTCTCGCCTCCGACATCGACTCCGCCGAGCCCGATCTCCACCGGGAACTCGCTGCCGTCCTTGCGCAACCCGCACAGATTGGGCGATTCGTCCATCATTGGCGTGGCTGTGTCGCTCGGGAAAGCGCGTTGCAGATCGGCGACCTGCACCCGAACGCGGTCCGGGAACAGCCGCTCCAGTTTTTCGCCCTGCAGTTCCTCGCGACTGTACCCGAACAGCCGTTCGGCCTGTCGGCTCACCATCTCGATCAGCCCGTCGTGACTGACAAGTATCAGCGGAGTGGGAGACGCTTCCAGCACGCGGGCGAACCAGTCGTTGGTTGACGGCGTGGGAGAAGTCCCGGATCGCGGTGCCGTGGCGACTCCGTCAGTCTGATGCTGCATCGCGACCTATTTCACAAAAATGACCAGTAGCATGTTAACACGCGATGGTTAACAAACCGTAAATGCCGGAGAGAATGGTATTCGATCCAATCTTAACCCTTTGTTAAGATACTTCCTGTAATGAGGTGGCGCGGAGCTGTATCGAGGTCGAATAGAATGCGTTGCTATCGTCTGCTGGTCGTCGACGACGACACCGTCGATCGCCGGCTGATTGCCCATTTGCTGACGCAGGCCGGGCCTGCGAACAGTCAGATCCATCAGGCTGAGAATGGAGCCGCCGGCCTGGCGGCGCTGCGCGAAGGCGGCTTCGACTGCGTGCTGCTGGATTTCAATCTGCCCGACATGACCGGCCTGGAATTTCTGACCGCCGCCGGCGTCGAGGCCGGCAAGCAGCCATGCGCCGTCGTGCTGGTCACCGGCCAGGGCAGCGAGGCAATCGCGGTCGAAGCGATGAAACGCGGCGTGCAGGATTATCTGGTAAAGGACCAGTTGAGCGCGAGCATCCTGTGGCGCACCGTGACGCATGCCGTGAGCAAGGCGGAACTGCAACAGCGCCTGGCCGTTTCGCTGCGCGAACTCACCGCGTCGAACCTGGCGCTGGAACAAGAGGTCGCCACGCGCAAGGCGGCCGAAGTCGAAATGCGCGCCGCCAAGGATGCAGCGGAACTGGCCAACCAGGCAAAGTCCCGCTTTGTCGCCATGGTGACGCATGAACTGCGCACGCCGCTGAACGGCATTCTCGGCTATATCCAGCTTCTCCGCATCGAGAAGGGACTTTCACCACGGCAGGACACCCTTCTCCAATCGACGCAGCAAGCCGGGCAGCATTTGCTCGGCATGATCGAGCGGGTGCTGGATTTCGCCAGTATCGAGAACGCGAAACTTCCGCTTTACCCTGTCGAGGTGTCGCTGCGTGACCTCGCGGACGTTTGCATCACCTTCCTCAGTCCCCTCGCCGCCGAGCGCGGGCTCGATCTTTTACTACTCCGCAGCCATGATGCGCCGCGGCATATCGTCGCCGATCCGGCGCGGCTGCGGCAGGTGCTGCTCAACCTGCTGGGCAACGCGCTGCAATATACCGATGCCGGCAGCGTGGAATTGCGGCTCCTGGCCGGGACGTCGCCCGGTGGACTGCGGGTTGAAGTTGTCGATACCGGTCGCGGCATCGACGAAGCTAGCCGCGAACTTTTGTTTCGCGACTTCGAGCGGTTGGAGACATCGGGATCGGTGGAGGGAACCGGCCTCGGGCTCGCTATCGCCGCGGCTATTGTCCGGATGATGAGCGGCAAGATCGGCTACGCTCCCAACCCGCACGGCGGCAGCGTGTTCTGGTTCGAATTGCCGGCGACGAATGCAGCGGTGCCACCGGCCCCGCCGCCGGCGGAACGCATGCCCATACCGCAGTCCAGGTCGGTGGCAGCCGGTCGGCCAGTGCTCCTCGTCGATGACATCAAGATAAACCGCGATATCATCGGTGCTTTCCTCGAGACTGCCGGCTACGTGGTAACCCTGGCGAAAGACGGTGAGGAAGCCGTGCAGCTAGCGGCCGAGAGGGCGTTCGACCTGATCCTGATGGATGTGCGGATGCCCGGGATGGACGGACTGGAAGCGACGCGGCGGATCCGCGCCCTTCCCGACTCCCGCGGCCGGGTGCCCATTCTGGGGCAGACCGCCTACACCTTCCCCGACCAGGTGGCGCTGTGCCGCGAGGCGGGCATGGACGGGCACATCACCAAACCGATCGACTATGAAACGCTGATACGCGCGGTCGACAACGCAATTGCACGCGCCGTTCCAGCCGACGTGACGGCTGACCCGGGCGTTGCCGCGGTGGCCGAGCAACCGCCGCTCCGCTTCGACCGGGCGGTGCTGGACGGGGTACTCGCAGTGCTGCCACCCGACGACATTGCCGCCGGTCTGAAATCATTGCACGATCACGAGGAGGAAATGCTGCGGTTGCTGGACCCGCCAGCCGATCTGGCGCTGCGCATGGATGCGGCGCATTCGCTGGCCTCGGCCGCCGGGATGCTCGGGTTCGTCGCGCTGTCGACAGTGTCGCGCAATTTCGAGAATGCCGTGACCCACAATGCGCCTGACGCCCTTGAGCTGGGGCAACAACTCCGCGTGGAACTTGACGCCGCCCTGGTCGAGCTCGCGATCTTGCAACACGACATCTCCCCGCAACCGACATGACCCCGGCCGATGTCACCAATGGCGTGATCGTCGCCGAAAACGACATGCTGTTCGGCCGTATCATTCGTGCGGTACTGGAACAAGCGGGGCTGCGGGTCTTCCTCGCCGCCGACGGCAATGAGGCGCTAACATTCGCCCGCCAGTTCAAGGCTCGGCTGGTGCTGCTCGACATCGGCATGCCAAACCTCAACGGCCTGATGGCGTGCGAGGAGATGCGTCTGTTGCCCAACTACGCGCGAGTGCCGATCGTCATGCTTACCGGCTATACCGACGAGCGGATGCGCCAGGCGGCACTGCAACTTGGCGCCAACGACTTCATTACCAAGCCGTTTCCGCCGCGCGAGTTGATGGCCCGGCTGGCGCCGCACCTGGGTTTACCCCGGACTGCTCCCGCACACGTGTCATCCCCGGCGTAGGCTAGTGTAGGCCGGGCCCGCCACTGCGAAGGCCGGGGGGACCCACAACTTTGTATACAATGTCATCCGTGCAGCCGCTGTCTCATTCAGCAGGCCGGAAAACCATCGCCACCGGCGTCACCGAGACGGTCACGTTACCCGTCGGCTTCAGTTCGCCGGTCTGCGGGTTGATCGCGAACTGGACGATGCTGTCGCCCTTCTGGTTGGCCACGTAGAGAAACTTGCCGCTCGGGTCGATCGCGAAATTGCGCGGGAAGTTGACGTCCTTGGTCGCGTGACCGATCACCGAAAGCAGGCCTGTCTCCGGATTAATGTGATAGCCAACGATGCTGTTGTGACCGCGGTTGGATGCATAGAGGAATTTGCCCGAAGGGTGCACGGCGATCTCGGCGGTGCTGTGCGGACCGCTGTATCCTGGGGGCTCCGTCGAGATGGTCTGCAGCGCACTGCCGATCTGTCCCGTCGCAGGGTCATAGGCGTACGCCGTCACCGTCGCGCTGAGTTCGTTCACTGCGTAAAGAATTTTGCCGTTTCGGTGAAAGGCGATGTGCCGAGGCCCGGCACCCGGCGCGGTCGGCGCGGTGCTCACTCTGGAAAGTCCACCACCTTCCAGGTGGAATGTCTCGACCTTGTCAGTGCCAAGATCGGCCGCCGCGATGTAACGGCCGGCCCGGTCAAACACCACGGCATGCGGGTGCGGCGCCTCCTGACGCGCCTGATTGGGCCCCTTGCCGTTATCCTTGATCTCGCCGCTGACCGGTCCAAGTTTGCCGTCGGCGCCGATCGGCAGAACCACGAAGTTGCCGCCGATATAGTTGGCGACCACCAGATGCCGGCCCGTCGGATCGACCGCCAGATGCGCCGGAATTGGGCCGCCCACCGACTGTCGGTTGAGCAGCGTCACCATGCCGGTGGCCGGATCGATCGCGTACGCCTCGACCGATCCGAGTTTCTTCCCTTCGTAGTTGTCGATCTCGTTGATGACGTAGAGGAAGCGGTGTGAGGGATCGAGCGTCAGAAACGACGGATTGGCGCTTTTCACCTGCTGCACCGGCGTCAGCCCGCCATCCAAGGGATCGTACTTGAAGACGGAAAACCCCACCGGGTTGTTGTTGCCGCCGCCCGGCGGATCTTTCGTGTAGGATCCGACATACACGAAGATCGGCCCGGTCGGGTCCGCCGCCTCAAGCGATCCCGCCGGCAACATCGCGCTGACAACACCGGCGGCGCCGGCCGCCATCAGGTGGCGCCGGTCTAGCCCGGCCGTCACGAAATCGCGCGTTTGGCTGCTCATCGTCTATTGCCCCTCCCATAGGCCGCCCGGCTGGCTGGACGGCGGACCGGCAGGGTGATCCGGGATAGTTGCCGGGTCAACGCGGGCTGACATGTCGCGGGCCCGTGGTCGGCAGATCGCCGATCACCAGCGGCCCGGATTTCAGATGTCCGTCGGTTGCGCGGTCGCCTCGGGTGGCTGCGCCGCCTCGGACGGTGTCCCGTCCGACCGGTCGGACGGGGGCACCTCAGAAATAGGCGCTGCAGCAGGGGACGCGGGCTGCACCGGCTCCAGCAGCAGGTCCTCCCGCCGCGGCAGCTCGCGGATATCCTTCAGCCCGAAATGCGCCAGGAACGCCGCTGTCGTGCCCCACAGTGTCGGCCGGCCAGGGGTTTCCCGGCGACCTTTCGGCGCGATCAGGTCCAACTCCAGAAGCGAATCAAGCGTCTGCTGCGACAGCGCGGTGCCGCGAATGTGCTCGATTTCAGCCCGCGTCATTGGCTGG
This sequence comes from uncultured Alphaproteobacteria bacterium, assembly GCA_963758415.1. Taxonomy (GTDB): domain Bacteria; phylum Pseudomonadota; class Alphaproteobacteria; order Acetobacterales; family Acetobacteraceae; genus Rhodopila. The sequence continues at coordinate 353,792 of CAVWVL010000010.1, forward strand.
TGGTAAGCGACAATCGACAGGGTTTCCATCGCCACCCTGGGCAGCCGCCGGGGGGCGTCGATCACTTTGCGCAGCCTCGGCGCCAGATCAACTGCGGTGCGGAACATCACCCCAGCGCCCGCATCGACCAACTCCACCCCGCGGCCGGCGTAGCGTGCCCGCAAAGCGTCCAGCACGCCGTCGGGATCGAGACCTTCCGGCAGGACACGCGACAGACCGTGCGGCGTGACCGGTTCAGCGCTGGCGAACACCAGCGCCTCGGCGAGGCGTAACGCATCTTCGTCAGGCACCCGCGCGGAAGCCAGCTCCGGATCCGGTTCCGCCGCCTGTGTTCCGAGGTCCGAAATCGTCTCGTGGAGTGGCCGCCGGCGCCTCGGCAGCAGCCTCATGAACCAGGGACGATTGATCAACCGGTTCGTCTGTCATGGACCCAAATCTACACCGGCGTTATGCCGCCGGACCAGGATCGGACCGAATGCCTCCTGCTGCAACAGCCGCACCGCGCCGCCGCGCGCCATCTCGAGGCTGGCAAGCAACGTACTGGATAGTGCCGCGCGCCGCTCGACCGGGCCTGCGAGGTTGGCCGGCAGGAACTGCTCCAGACTGGTCCAGTCGGGCAGACTGCCGACCAGATCGGACAGGCGGCGCAGCGCGTCCTGCACCGTCCACAACGTCAGCGCGCGCGGCTTATACTTGACGGCCCTGGTGCCGCGGCGAATTGCCTCCAGATAAGACCGAACGAACGGCCCGGATTCCAGCACGATGCGGGATCGGTCGAATTCGTCGTGGCTCTGCGGCGCCCCGCGGGCGAACACATCCTGGCCAAGCACCGGGCGAGCGGATAGCCACGCGGCGACTGTGCGAATGACGTTCATCTCGCGCAGCCGTTCGGCCAGCGCCTCGGCCGCCACCGTGCCGTCCTCCAAGTCGTCATTGGCAGCCGCCGGCACCAGCAGCCGCGATTTCAGCCAGGTCAGCCACGCCGCCATCACCAGCCAGTCGGCAGCAAGTTCCAGCCGGATGCGCCTGGCCCCCTCGATAACGGCAAGGTATTGCTCGACCAAGGAGAGGATCGAAATCTTCGCAAGATCGACCTTTTGCGAGCGTGCCAGATCGAGCAACAGGTCCATCGGCCCCTCGAATCCCTCCAGTCGCAACAGCAGGTTCTCGTTGTCATTCGGAACCAGGTCGACCAGTGGTTCGAGGCTGTCAGATGGCGGCGCCATCAGGCCCATCGACACTATGACCGGCCAGCCAGAAAATCGTCCGAAAGGTCCAAGGCACAACGGTGTTGAGCGCTTCCCCCACCGGATCGAAGCCTGTCAGGTGAGGCAGGATGAAAACCACCAGCAGAACAAGGACGATGCCTGCCCGTTCGAGCCTCGCCCAGGCCCTGGCGAGTTGCAGCGGCAGCAGCCCCACGGCGATGCGTCCACCGTCCAGCGGCGGAATCGGCAGCAGATTGAACAGTCCGAGGACGATGTTCGACAGCATGAAATACATCAGAAACTGCGCGAACACCTCGCCGCCGAGGCCGGGTGTGGTTGTTTCCGGCATCAGCAGCGCGGCAACCCAGGCCAGAAAGAAATTCATCAGCGGCCCGGCGATCGCGACCAGCGCCATGCCGCGGCGCGGGTCGCGAAACTTCCACGCCGAGACCGGGACCGGCTTGGCCCAACCGAACATGAAGAATATCCGATGGGGCGGCAACAGCAGTTGGCCGATCAGCAATATGCCAGGCAAAAGAATGGTCCCCACCCGATCGATATGGCGGATGGGATTGAGCGACAGGCGGCCGGCGTCGCGCGCCGTGGTGTCTCCCAGCGCCAGTGCCGCGTACCCATGCGCTGTTTCGTGCAGGGTGATCGCCAGCACGACCGGAACCACGGCCAACGCCAGATCGAACAGCAGGCTGCTCATCCCAACAGCCGAGCGCGCTCGTTTGCGAGGGCAGTCGGGTCCAGGCTGGTGAGACGATCCGCCGCCAGGGTATGCGCCGCCCGCAGCCGGTAACGAACGGAATCGGTCAGTTCAGGGCAGGTCCGCAGCAATGCCTCGTTGGCGGCGAACGCGCCGGCGCAATACAGCGCGATATCGCAGCCTGCCGCCAGCGCCCGTTGCGCCAGGCCTGCCGGGTCACCGCCAGGCACCTGCCCGGAGAGCGCTTTCATCGCCAGATCGTCGGTCACCAGAACCCCTTTGTACCCAATACGTCCGCGGATCACCCGGTCGATCACCGAGGCGGAGAGCGTCGCGGGCAACGACGCGTCCAGCGCCTGATAGACGATGTGCGCCGTAATCATCCACGGCAAGTCGACATTCGCGGCGAAAGGCTGGATGTCCGCGTCCAGAACATCGTCGCTCACCACCGGCAGCACAAGATGGCTGTCCACGACCGCTCGCCCGTGTCCTGGAATATGCTTGCCCACCGGGATGATCCCGGCTGCCAGCAGACCCGCCGCGAGCTCTCCTCCCAGCCTGGCGACGCTGTCCGGATGCGCGCCGAGCGCTCGATCGCCAATCGCGTCACTGGCGCCCGGAACCGCCAGGTCCAGGACGGGAGCCGCTACCACGGTGAAGCCGGCGCGGCGACACTCCTCGCCGATCAACGCCCCGGTCAGCCAGGCCACGCGCAATCCTGCCGCCGCATCGCGCCCGAACAGTGTGCCAATCGCCGCGGCCGGTTGGTGCAAGCGCCAGTGCGGCGGGCGAAGGCGGGCGACCCGTCCCCCTTCCTGGTCGACCATGAACTCCGCATCGGCGGGCAGCACCTCTCGCAACGCCGCCATCAACCGCTGAAGCTGCTCCGGAGTCTGGACGTTGCGCGAGAACAGGATAACCCCGGCTGGAGGGAACGCCGCCAGCAGGGCGGCCTCCTCGGGCAGCAGGACCGGCCCGCTGATGCCAATGATCGCCGCCCGGGGCACAACATCAATCGAGGCGCGAGGTACGGTCGCGCTCACAGCGGCCGGCTAGAAGTCCGCGACCGCGCAGCCAGCGCCCTTCGCCCGTACGCGCTCGCAAAAAGTCTTGGCCTGGGCGATGTCGGAGAACCCCGCTGTCCGCAGCCGCCAGAACGTACGTCCATCATGTTCGACCCGCGAAAAGCTCGGCTGCCTACCATTCAGCAGGTCCGGCATGTGTCTGGACATACGCTGCCATTCGTCACGCGCCGCCTGCTCCGTGGCGACCGCCGCGAGCTGCACCATGGCCGGACGGCCAGCGGTTGACGCCCCCTTGGCTGACGAGGTCGCTGCCGGCGCGGGTATCGGGCGCGTAGACCCGGCCGACGCCACGGAAGCTGCCTGCGGTTTCGCCGCTGGTACGGGAGCGGCCTCCGTCGGCGCGGTCCGAGCCAGAGGCGCCGCCGGCGTGGCATCCTGCGTCGTCGCCGGTGCCACGACCGGAGGCGCCGCCGTCACGGGAGCGCTGTGCATCCCGCTCGGGTCTGGCACTTCCGCCGCCGGCCCGAGCTTTGAATTGTTGTTATTCGCGCCGACCGAAAACACGTCGTTCTCGGCGCCGTCTATCTGCATGCCACCGGGATTCTCCGGTTTCACCCGCGTCGGCCGCACGTCAGCCGTCACGACGGGAACCGAGCCGCTTCGCTGGCGCGTCAAAGTCGATGCCCCGATCAGGCAGATCAGCACGCCAGCAAGCCCGCCCGCGAACAGCATCAGCCGTCGCGTATCGGGATCCATCCTCGCCGCACTACGCCCGTAGCGGCGCAGCCGGTCGCCGTTGTAGGTGGCATTCGGAATGCTCATGTCGTCGGACATCGGACCCACTCTTCCCCGCTCTGACTGATCGCCGAGCGGTCAAGCCCGACGGTTCAGCGCATTTCCTCGACGGGATCGACCCCCATCACGGCGAGGCCGGAGCGGATTACGACGGCTGTCGCAGCTACCAGGGCGAGACGGGCAAGCGTCTCCTCCGGCTGGTCGGGCTGCAGGAATCGAAGCGTCGTATCCTCCCTGCCTCGGTTCCACAGCATATGAAAGTCGCCCGCCAAGTCATAGAGAAAAAAAGCGATTCGGTGCGGCTCGCGTGCCGTCGCGGCACTTTCCACAGTGCGCGGCCACGCCGCCAGGCGACGGATCAGCGTCAGCTCGGCCTCCCCGGTCAGGCTGTCCAGGGGAACCAGCGCCAGCGCGCTGTGGGAGACCGCCTGCGGCGTCAGCATCTCCGCCGCGGTTCGCAGCACCGAGCGGCAGCGGGCGTGGGCGTACTGCACGTAGAACACCGGATTGTCGCGGGTCTGCGCCAGCGCCAGGTCGAGATCAAACTCCATCTGCGCGTCGGCCTTGCGGGTCAGCATGGTGAACCGCACCGAGTTCCGCCCGACTTCCTCCAGCAGATCGCGCAAGGTGACGTAGCTGCCGGCTCGTTTCGACATACGAACCGCCTGGCCGCCCCGCATGATATGCACGATCTGGCACAACACCGCTTCCAGCTTGACCCTGTCGCCAGAAATCGCCCGCACCGCCGCCTTCACGCGAGGCACATAGCCTCCGTGATCGGCGCCCAGCACATTGATCAGGACATCGAAACCGCGCGCGATCTTGTCGGCGTGATAGCCGATGTCGTTGGCAAAGTAAGTATTGCTGCCGTCGGACTTGCGCAGCGGGCGGTCGACGTCGTCGCCATACTGCGTCGAGCGGAACAGCGTCTGCGGCCGAGGCTCCCAGTCCTCCGGGGTTTTTCCCTTGGGCGGTTCGAGCACGCCTTCGTAGATCAGTCCGTCGCGCTGTAACCGCTCGATCACGGCATCGGTGGCGCCGGCGGCGACCAACGCACGCTCGGAGGTGAACACGTCGTGCTGTACGCCGAGCAGACGCAGGTCCTCCCGCACCTCCTGCATCATCGCCGTGATGGTGGCGGTCTGCACGGTGTCCAGCCATATCTCGGGCGCCGCGATACCGAGGTCGTCGGTCGCCAGCGAGGTGCCATGCTCGGCCGCCAGCGCTTCGCCGACCGCGATCAGATATTCGCCGCGGTACTGCAGGCCACCGGGCACGCTCGCGGCGAATGCTTCCTCGGTCAGCGGCGAGCCAAGCGTCTGGAGGTAACGCCAGTATGCGGCCCAGGCGAGGGCGACGACCTGCGCCCCGGCGTCGTTGACGTAATATTCCTTGGTGACGGCGTAACCCGCCTTCGCCAGCAGGTTGGCCAGCGCGTCCCCAACCACGGCGCCGCGGCAGTGTCCGATATGCATCGGGCCGGTCGGGTTGGCGGAGACGTACTCAACGTTGACCCTGATGCCTGCGCCAGTGGCGGCGTCGCCATACGCCTCCCCGGCGGTCAGGATGACCGGCAGCAGGGCGCGAAACGTGGACGGGTCGAGACGGAGGTTGACGAAGCCCGGACCGGCGGCCTCGGCCGACGCGATCTCGGGCGCGTCCTTCAGCCGAGCCACCAGGGCGGCAGCGAGTTTCGCAGGCGGCTGACGGGCGGCCTTGGCCGAGACCATCGCCGCATTGGTCGCCATGTCGCCATGCGCCGGATCACGGGTGGGCGTGATCTCCACCCGAGCGGCAATCTCGGGCGGCAGGTCGGGTACCACGTCGGCCAGCGCGGCGAGGACAGTGTCGCGCAGGCGCGCGAACAGGTCGGACTGGTTCATGCGCGGCGTGTTAGCGCGGCCCGGTGGGCGGGTCGATGCTTTTGGCAGCTTTCACTACGAGACTGGCGGCGGTGGCGTGCTCACGCGTTCAGTTCCTCCCGCGTCACGCCGTCGAAACCAAGGATGTAGTCGGCTCCGTAGACCAGGCTTGGGGTCTGAAATCCAGGCTTGAATTCGCCCGCCGCAACGCGCCTTGCGATATCGAGGGCGGTCATGGCGGTGAGCGTGTAGCCCTCGGGTGTTCCAAGGCGCGACCGAACAGTATCGCCTTTTTCATTCCGCGCCACGCCGACCAGTGTAGCGCGTCCGGACCATCGCGCCGTATCGGTCGGACCTTCAGGTTGCCGGTCGATCAGGGATTTGAGCAAACTCTGCACCGGCGCGAGACCCAGCAACGATTTGACGAAGCCCGGCAGGCCCACCATCGCTTTGACCGGGGGCGCCAGCTCGAATTGCACTTCGATGTTGGGTATTCCGGTTGAATGGAATGCGGTCGAAACATCGCCCCACGAGATCTGCACCGTCGGCCTGATACCCTGGCCGAAATCGCACGATCCGCGGGCAGGCCGGCCGAGCGTCACCAGACGACCGTCGCGCCGGACACGCGTGCCCGCGTTGATCTGCTCGATGGCGGTCTTGGTGGTGCCGCGTGACGGAGAGGCGCTGGTCATTCCGATGTAGAGTTTCAGATCAGTCGCATCTGGAAGCCGGCGCTTCAGGTGAGCCGCCAGGCAATCGCTCGGCACCACGTCGAAGCCAACGCCGGGGAGCAACATCACGCCCGCCAGCTTCGCCTCCGCATCCCGCGCCGCCAGCGCTTCGAACACATCGATCTCGCCGGTGATGTCCAGGTAATGAACGCGCCGGCGGAGGCAGGCATCGGCCATCAGCCGCGCGGTGGCGGAAAACGGGCCCGCTATACACAGCACGACGGCAACGTCGCCGAGCGCGGCATCAATCCGCGCCGGGTCGGCGAGATCGAACGCGCGCCAGGTCAGACCCAGTGGTTCGGCGACAGCCTGGAGCTTCGCCGCATTGCGACCCGCCAGGATGGGAGTAAGACCTTGTTCGTGCGCCACCCGGGCGACAAGCTTGCCCGTGTAGCCGGTCGCCCCGTAGATCAGGATGTTTCCGGTCATTGACATGCGGCTCGGCGTTCGCGAACAGAGCTGTCAAATCGCTGCACAAATGACCGCATTTACGACCCCAGTTCAGCGAGAAGCGACTGCGCGTCTTGCAAATCCTTGCTGTCGAAGCCCTCGGTGAACCAGTTGTAAACCGAGGCGAGCAGGTCATACGCTTCCCGGCGCTTGCCCTGGCTCTGCCACAGTCGTGCGAGGCTTGTGGCGGTGCGCAGTTCCCAGGATTTCGCCTGCTGGCGGCGTGCCCAGTCGAGTGAGGCGAGGTAGTTTTGCTCGGCACCGTCAAGGTCGTCCTTGAGTGAGAGCATCCAGCCCTTGAGGCGGAGGATCTCGGCGTAGGAGAGGCGTTCCTCCCAACCGGGGCGTTCGATTTGGGCAATCTGCTCGTCGATCAGCAACAGGGCGTTATCGATATCGCCGGTCAGCGCCATGGCCTCGGCCAAGAGCGCATAGAGGCTCGGGCTACGGAGTTTGCCGCCGGTCGCTTCCCAGAACGCCATGCTGGCCTTGATTGGGCCGATTGCTTCGGCGGGGTTGCCTTTCAGGATGAGTGCGTGGCCATATAATATAGGGGCCAGTAGTGCCCATAGGACGGGGAGACTGTTCTCCCGACCCAGTTGCTCACATTCTTCGGCTCGGTTGCGGAGATGTTCGTGCGTAAGCCGGTGGTCGAGTTCATGCGCCCCAATACTCAACGCAAATCCGAGATCGAAGGGGTGACCGCGCTGACGAGCATGTGCATCCGTTTCATCGCGCAGCCGCGACGCCTGGTCGGGGTAGCCCGACATCCAGGTGCAGATCGAGCTGAAGACGCCAGCTTGAGTTTTGGGGTCTTGGCTCACGATGTCTGCAAGGTGGGAGTGCGTCTCGCCATCGTAGAGGTCCAACACCCTCTGGGCGTGCTCCAAAGCTTGGTCGAGTTTGCCCAGGTAATAGTAGCAAATGCAGGAATAAGTATGCCCCTCGATCAGCAGGTCGGCATCCCCGCTCGTCTTCGCGAGGCTCAGCATCTCCTCCGCCCACGGCAGGGCCTCGGCGACGCGCCCTTGCCCCATGACATGGCATGTCAGACCCACGAAAATGGGCGCCAGCCCATCCTGGCGGTCGATCGACTTGGTTAAGGCCTGTGCCGGATGAAGATTCGTCCAGATCTCCGGAGCGGCCCAGCCTTTGAGCGCTATCCAAGCGGTTCCAAGGCGGCTGCGGAACCCCAATTCGCTGGCGTCTCGTTGTGATGACCGAGGCAGGGTGGGGATCAGTTTGAGCCCCCGGTTGAGATGGGCGATCGCCTCGGTAAGGGCCAAACGCTTCGACGCCAGCTCACCGGCGGTCTGCCACAAGGGAATCGCCGCCTCGGTGAGGCCCGCCGCGGTGAGGTGATGGGCCAGCACCTCGGGTTCGGTGGTCTTGATGTGCGGGAAACGCTGGTCGATCGCGCGAGCTATCTTGGCGTGCAATTCCTGCCTGCGGCTCTTGAGCAACGAGTCGTAGGCCGCATCTTGCACCAGTGCGTGCTTGAAGGTGTAGACAGCATCAGGTGGGGTGCCGCGACGGAAGGCCAGGCCTGATTCGCACAGCCGCGCCAGTGCGTCATCGATCTGTGCCTGTGGCATCGGTGCCACTGCTTCGATCAGCTCGTAGCTGAACTCGCGGCCGATCGCGGCACCGATTTGCGCGATCTCCCTTACCGGGGCGTAGCGATCCAGCCGCGCCATCAGCGAGTCCCGCAGCGTGGCGGGGATCGTCGCACCGCGCACAGAACCAACATACTCGTAGTGACCACCTGCGTCTTTCAGCTCGCCGGATTCCAGGACAGCCTTGGTCAGTTCCTCGACGAACAGCGGCACGCCGTCGGTCCTGGCCAGGATCTGCTCGAACAGCGGTGCGGGCAGCGCCTTGCCGCCAGCCAGCGCGGAGACCATGGCCGCACTCTGCGTCCGGGTCAGCTTGGACAGGTTCAGGGCAATGACGTGGCCGTGTCCGGACCAACGCGCGGGAAACTCCGGTCGGTGGGTGAGCACGATCAACAGAGGAACGTTCCTGACCCGGTCAATCAATAGATCCAAGACTTCGAGCGTGGTGGGGTCGGCCCAGTGGGCATCCTCGAACAGCAGCACGCTGGGCTGCTGACGGGCGGCCGCCTCGGTGATGTCGACCAGGGTCCGCAGCGTCTCGTCCTTGAACTTCCGCGGCGTCATCGGGCGCGGGCCGTAACGGTCCTCGCAGGGGATCGACAGGATCGAGGCGACGAAGCGAACGTCCGCAAGCGGCCGGCCGTACTGCGTGACGATCAGCGCCTCCAGCCGGTCGAGCTTCGCGTCCGCCGTGTCGTCGCGCGCGAACCGCAACGCCCGCTCGAAGTTGTCGATGATCGGCCAGAAGGCGCTGTTGACGTAGTAGGGAGAGCACTGGAAGCGCAACGATTGCGCGCCCCGGGTCGCGAGCCGCTCGCGCAGAACGCTGAGGGTGCGGCTTTTGCCGATGCCGGCCTCGCCGCCCAACAGCACCACCTGGCCCTCGCCATCCTGCGCCTGCGACCAGCGGCGCAGCAGCAGATCCACCTCCTCGTCGCGACCGACCAGGGGCGTCAGCCCGCCACCGCCATGCCGCGCCTCGAAACGGCTGTCGGAGGCGAGGGCGCGTTCCACCCGCCACGCGTGGACCGGTTCCGCTATGCCCTTCAGGTCGTTTTCGCCAAGATCGGTCAGCTCAAACGCGTTGCCGACCAAGCGGCGGCTCGAGGCGGCGATGACAATCTGATCCGCAGCAGCCAGCCCTTGAACGCGCGCGGCGAGATTGGGCGTGCTCCCCACAGCCAGCCTCGACTGATCCCCCACACCGGCCGCTTCGCCAACCACGACCGGACCCGTGGCGATACCGATACGGACCGACAGATCTTCGGTGGACGACGCCCGTTTGATCGTCTGAACGATCTCCAACGCTGCTCGAACGGCGCGTTCGCCATCGTCCTCGTGCGCCGAGGGCCAGCCGAAATAGGTCAGGATGCCATCACCGACGTAGCGAGCGACGAACCCGTCATAGCGCGCGATGACCTCGCCGCAATGGGTGCGGTACGCGTGCAACAGACTGCGCAGCTCTTCGGGATCGAGCTTTTCGCTCAGCGCCGTCGAACCTACCAGATCGCAGAACATCACCGTAAGCTGGCGGCGTTCGCCACCGGGCGAAATCGGCGCGGCCGCCGGGGTGACGGTGCCAGCGCTAGCTTGCGCGTCCAGCCTGGCTACAGCCTGAAGCAGGCGCTTGCGGTCACCCAGCGCGAGGCCGAGTTCCCGTAGGTCCGTATCGCTCAAGGAGCGAATGACATCGAAGTCGATCTCGTTGGAGGCGAATACTGTTTCGTACCGTCCCAGCCCGACTTCGGCCAGCCAGTTCCCGAACGCTGTCATCGATCCCCCTCGGGCCAAGCGCCCAGGTCGGGACCAGCTTAAGCGCGCGGGATGCGTTATCGCAATAACGCGCCACAATTCGGACGAACGGAATTACCCCTAGTTTTTCTTAGCGGCGTTTGCCTGAGCCTGCTTGATGACGTCGTAATCGGGCGGCACCTCGACAACGCCGTTCTTTCTGACATACGCCGCGTAGTCGGCGAGCAGGTCTTGCTTCAGCTTCGGTTGTGCCGCGCTCAAGTCATCGGTTTCGGTCGGGTTGTCGGCAAGGTCATAGAGCCGCCATTTGCCGTCACCATACGGCGGTACGCTGCGCACCAGCTTCATGTCACCACGATACAGCGCCGCGCCGCCAGCCGCCTCGTATCCAATGGGTTCGCTGGGCTGATGCACCAGCGCCGCTGTCCCGGCCAGCACACCCGCCATGCTGAGGCCGCCGACCGACATTTGCCCCTTCGGGGGCGGCTCCACACCGGCGTAGCTGAGCAGCGTCGGCACTACGTCCAGCACAAACGCAAACGCGGCCGACCGGCTGCCCTCCGCGACGTGGCCTGGGTAGCGGAGCACGAAAGGCGCGCGAACGCCGCCCTCCGCCGCTGAACCTTTGAAGTTGCTGAACGGGGTCATTGAGGTGGCTGCCCATCCGGGCCCGTATTCAGAGTATGATCCCTTCTCACCCAGATGCTCGTAGCTAAGATCGAAATGCTTCGCGTAGTATTCGGGATAGAGCGCTTGCAGCCTGGCCGCTTCGCCGCCGTTGTCGCTCATGAACACCACCACGGTGTTGTCGAGCATGCCCTTGGCCTTAAGGTGGTCGAGCACGCGGCCAATGCTGTAGTCCATGTATTCCAGCATCCCGGCATAGACCGCCATGCGTTTGGCACTCAGGCGCTGCTCATCAGGTAAGAGCGTGTTCCAGTCCTGCACAATCGGCGGACGGCTCATCGTCAAGCCCGCGGGCAGCAGCCCGATCTCAACTTGGCGCTGGTAGCGAAACGAGGAGATGGCTGTCCACCCGGCCTGATAGGTGGAGATATATCGAGCAGTGAACTCGGCCGGCGCCTGATGCGGCTGATGCACAGCCTGAAACGCAAGGTAGCCGAAGAACGGCTTGCCGTCGGCCACGTTCGCATCGATATCGCCGATCATCCGGTCGGCATAGAACTGGCTGGAGTAGAACTCGGCTGGCAGCTTCAGCTCATTTCGATCCTCAAAGAAATGCACCGACTTATACCCCGGGGAGTAAGACTTGTTTTCCCAGTTGTCGGCACCGCCTTCCAGTACCCCAACCGAGTGCTCGAACCCCTGCGCGGCGGGGATGGTTTCGGGCGTTTTCCCGAGGTGCCATTTGCCGGCCATGTAAGTGTGATATCCAGCGGCGTGAAGGATGGTTGCGATCGTCTCGGCGCGGCCGTTCAGATACCCCTCATAGCCCGGCTGGCCGGTTTGGTTGTCGGCGGTCAGTTCGATCATGTTGCCGAGGCCAACGATGTGGTTGTCCACCCCGGTCATCAGTGCACTTCGCGTCGGTGCGCAATACGCCATGACGTGGAAATTCGACAACGTCACCCCCTGATCGGCCAGGCGGGCGATGTTGGGGGTATATATCTCGCTGCCGTACGGGCTGGTATCCGAATACCCCATGTCGTCCGCCAGGATCAGCAAGATGTTCGGCCGGTCGGCGGCCCGGGCCGTAGCGCAGCCGAGAACCGCGGCAACCGAGGCGGCCAACGCGAGCATCTGCGCCAAATGCAATAGCTTCATTAACGATCCTCGTTGAGGTGAACAGGATCCAAATCGCTCACGAGCGAGTGACATCGAACCCGATCGCGTTGGAAGCGAATACAGTTCCGCGCTGCCCCAGCCCGATTTCGGCCAGCCGGTTTCCGAACGCTTTCATCGATCCACCTCGGGCTCAGATTGGAACAAACTTACCCGAGCGGATACGATATCGCAATAACGCGCGGCAATCCCGGCGGCGCTTGGTTTTCTAGGAGCGACGACCGGGAAGCACCGAACTCAACACCTCCTTTGCCGTGTCGAGCAGCATGCTTCTCTCCTCGGGATCACCCTTCAGGATGGTCGAGGTAAAGGCCTTGGCCTGGGCCAGGGTGATGTGCGGCGGCAACGGCGGCACGTTCGGATCAGTCCTGACCTCCAGGACCACGGGCCGGTCGGCTGCCAAAGCCTGCGCCCACGCGGACGCCAGCCGCTCCGGATCGTCGACGTAAATGCCCCCCAAGCCGATCAGTTCGGCGAAGCGGTGATAAGGCACGTCCGGGATCCGCTGCGTGGCGTTGAATTTGGGATCGCCCTCCATCGCTCGTTGCTCCCAGGTGACCTGGTTCAGGTCCTGGTTATTGAACACGCAGACGACCAACGTCTTGTTGCTCCACTCACGCCAGTACTTTGCCACCGTGATAAGCTCGGCCATGTTGTTCATCTGCATCGCGCCGTCGCCCACCAGCGCGACGACGGGCCGGTCGGGATAGGCAAACTTGGCAGCGATGGCGTAAGGCACCGCCGCACCCATCGAGGCCAGGCCGCCCGACAGCGAGGCCATCATGCCGCGACGAAGCCGCAGGTCGCGGGCAAACCAGTTGGCGCAGGACCCGGAATCGCTGGTGATGATCGCCTGCTCGGGCAGCAGCGGCGACAGCTCCCAAACCGCACGCTGCGGGTTCACCGGATCAGCGCTCTGCAGGGCGCGGTCCTCCAGCGTCTTCCACCACGCGCCAACGTTCTTCTCAATCCGTGACCGCCATGTCCGATCGGCCTTCTCGTGCAGCAGCGGCAGCAGGGCGCGGAGCGTGTCCCGGCTGTCACCCGTCAGACTGACCTCCATCGGATACCGAAGGCTGAGCATGCCCGGGTCGCGATCAATCTGTACGCCGCGCGCCGCACCTTCCTTGGGCAGGAACTCAGCATATGGAAACCCTGACCCAATCATCAGGAGCGTATCGCACTCATTCATCATGTCCCAGCTCGGCTTGGTCCCGAGAAGGCCAATTGAACCGGTGACCCAGGGCAGGTTGTCGGGCAGCACCGCCTTCCCGAGCAGAGCCTTTGCCACGCCGGCTCCCAGCTTGTTGGCCACCGCGATCACCTCATCGGTGGCCAGCAACGCACCGGCTCCGACCAGGATGCCGACCGTGCCGCCGCTGTTCAGCACCTCCGCCGCCCTACGAAGATCGACATCGTAGGGGACCATATAGGGATCGGAATAGCCGACGCCGGAGTGATTGGTGCCGTGCTGTCGCGTGGGCTCCTGGTATGCCTGATCCTGCAGATCGTTCGGAATGATCAGGGCGGTCACCCGCCGCTCCGCCTTGGCGATCCGCACCGCGCGGTCAATGAGGTGCCGCACCTGGGGTGGCGTGCTGGCCTGCTGCACGAAGGCTCCGGCCACATCCTTGAACATGCTCAGCAGATCGACCTCCTGCTGATAGTGACCGCCGAGCGCGGTGCGCGCCTGCTGCCCGGCGATGGCGAGCACCGGCATGTGGTCCAGCCGCGCGTCATACAGGCCGGTGATCAGATGCGAAGCCCCGGGCCCCGAGGTTGCGATGCAGACGCCCAGTTCACCGGTGAACTTGGCATGGGCCGAGGCCATGAAGGCGGCCATCTCCTCATGCCGGACCTGGACGAACTGGATCTTGTCGGTGCCGAAACGGGCAAGGCCGCCGAGCAGGCCGTTGATGCCGTCGCCTGGGTAACCGAAGACGCGCCGTACGCCCCACTGATAGAGCCGTTCCCAGAAGAAGTCACCCACCGTCCGAACCATCACCCACCTCCAAATTCGCGGCAGTGACGGTAACCGAGCATGAACGGCGTGGTTCGTCCGATGCCGCGAAGTTCAATCCTCGGCTCAGGGATTGGGTGGAGCCCCGGGACGCAGGTTAGGAGAATTCGTGTCGTTGCTGAGGAGTCGGCGGCAATCCTGCCCTCCCGCGGTCAGGTCCTTGGCCGCACCGGCGTCGGAACGCTGCTCAGCCAGCGCCTGCGGACCGAGTCGACGATGTGGGCAAGTTCACTGGCGAGTGGATGCCGCGTCATGAAAAGCCCCGCGAGCCAGCCAGCCGCGGCCAGCGGAACCGCGAGCAACAGAGACTCGATCGAACTCAGAGTCCCGCAGGCACTCAGCAACGCCGCGGGTAGGACGGCGGTGCAGCCGCCAACGATGGCACTCTGGCGCAAGGCCCCGAAGAACTGCACCCACTCCCAGCGCGCGTGGCGACGAATGAACATCAGTTCAACGGCAGCATCTATCGGCGCCCTCAGCACCAGACTCCAGGCCAGTGCCGTCAGCCCAAAGCTCGCACCCAGTGAGGTCAATATCAGCCCGGACGGCAGGACAATTAGTGCCGAGTACCACAATTCCCGCACCGCGCCGACAGCCGTCAGTATGGGCTGGGTCAGCGGCCTGGAGACAGCAAACAGGTTTGCAATCGCGATGATGCGGACAAGTGGCACGATGTCCAGCCACTGCGGTCCCAAAAGGATCGAGACAATCGGTTTTGCGAGGACGGCGAGCATCATGAAGGCAGGCCAGTAAAGCGCCGAGACGATGGCCAGCGCCAGCAGATAGGGCTGCACCAGACTTCGCCCGGCGCGGGCCTCGGCCGCCAGCGCCGGGAACGCCACGGGTGCCAGCCCCGACAGCAGCAGCTTGCCCGGCAAATCGTTGACAACACGTGCCCGACTGTAAAGGCCGATCGCACTTAATTCGAGGAATCGTCCAAGCAGGAGATAGGCGGTGAAATCCGATAGCTGGCTGGTTATCCCCCAGGCGCTGCTGTAAGCGCCAAGCGCCATGGCGCGCCGCCACTGCCTCAGCGAGAGCCGGAAAATCGTGAGGTCTCGATGAAACGCCAAGGCCAGGATCGCCAAGGTGGTGTTCCCGGCCAGCACAGCCCACGCAAAACTCATGAAGCTGAAGCCGGCAACAGCGAGCACAAGCGTGACGGCCATATTCACCAACACGCCGGAGACACTGATGATTGCCACCTTGTCGAACGCGATGTTGCGTCGCATGAGGGCCACGATGGGCCGCTCGAACAAGCCCGGTAGCAGTCCGACCGCCAACAGGCGACAATAGGGAATAAGGCTCGCGTCTCCATACAGCCGGGCGATCAATCCGGAACAGGCGAACAGAGCCACGCCAAGGATGACCGACACTATGAGCATGCAGGTGAAGGCGGTCGGCACGTCGTCTCGACCCAGCTCTTTTTCCTGGATCAGGTAGGGTGACGGTATATCTCGGAGTATCTCGATAATGCCCACAAGCGTAGTCCCGACAATCGAGATACCGATCTCAGCCGGAGAGAGCAGGCGCGAGACAATCGAGATCAAGACAAAATTAACGACAAGATTGGTGTAGCGCTCAGCCGACGTAAACAGCAGGGCCCGCCTGATCCGGATCATCACTACTCCAACTAGTTCGCCCGACCGCCTGGGCCCTCCGGAGACGGCCACCGTGTCGTGGCAAACTACCATGACCTGGATTGGTTCGTACCTAGTTAGTTCGCATTACTCATACCACCCGCCCGCGGGCTAAGCGTTTCGCCGCCATATTCTCCGAACGCTCACTCCCCAAGACATGTCGTTCGAATTATTGCAATACTTAGCCATATATTGAGCATTGCTCCGCCTACCCCGCCGACTTAGTGATTTGTTACTCATAGTAACTTCTCACTGCGAAACCATTCGCACACCCCACCGGACAAAGCGCCATTTACCTGACATTCTGTCGTTGTTCCATATACTTTCAGATGATACCTTACAGAACAACCTACAAACGTATGTAGATCGGAGATCGACGCCCAATAGCGGCGGCCACGACAATCGGGCGATAGTCTCGAAAACAAGAGGCCGCGCGCATGGGGCTATCACTCGATCGCCGAGATAAACTGCCGCCTCGCAACTTTATAAGTCTTCAAGTGCGAAATTGAACTCCGCGGTCAACACGAAGCAACGCGAACAAAACCTCTGCGGTATCTCTCCAAGCTGGAACATACTACCGCATCTTTCGCGCTGTGACATCGGTGCCAGGCAAGACGAGGGGCCCCGCGACCGAACTCCCCCGATCCTGATCACGCGTCTGGCCAAGCCGGATCATCACGTGGCCGGCCAGGCGCCCCGTCCATCGCCCTTCCACTTGCCGATCCACGGGCCGTATAATGTAGGAGACCGGATCAGCAGCCCGGTACGCCGCCGGGGAGGTAACCGAGAAACCGATGCAGAACGGCAACGCCGCCGAGTGGTTCGTGGACCGCCACCTTTCGGACGGCAACGGCGAAAGGCTGGCATTCCAGGATCCCTGGCGATCACTCACCTACGGACAGCTCAGGGACCTCACCCAGCGGTTCGCCAGTGCCCTGGCACGCGCCGGGATTGAACGGGAGCGTCGGGTGGTTCTGCTCCTCCAGGACACCATCGACTTTCCCATCGCGTTCTGGGGCGCACTACGGGCCGGCGTCGTTCCGGTGCCGGTCAACACCCTGCTGACGCCCGATACCGTCGCGTTCATCCTTGCCGACAGCCGAGCGTCGGCGGTCGTGGTGTCGAGCGCGGTGGCGGATGCGATGGACGGCACCTTGCTCGATGCAACCAACATCCGGCACGTCGTGGTGTCGCAACCGGATGGCTCCGAATCAACGGACGACAACAGGCCGGAGGACAACCGTCGGTCATCTTTTCAACGCTTTCTGGCCAGTGGTGACCCGCATACGCCGAGCGTTCCCGCGTCGGCCGATGAGGTCGCCTTCTGGCTCTACTCATCCGGTTCCACCGGCGCGCCCAAAGGCGTTCGCCACGTGCACGGCAGCCTTCGCTGCACCGCTGACACCTATGGCGCCAAGGTGTTGGGGATCCAGCCCGACGACCTGATGTTCTCCGCCGCCAAGGCCTTTCATGCCTATGGCCTCGGCAACAGCCTCACCTTCCCGATGTCGGTCGGTGCAGCCGCGATCCTGCTCCCCGGCCGGCCGACGCCCGATGCGGTGCTGGAAATCATGCGGACGCACAACCCGACGATTTTCGGTGGCATCCCGACTTTATACGCCGGCTTGCTGGCCAGTCCATATCTAACGCCAGGCGCCGGCTCGCAGCGGTTGCGACGCTGTATCTCCGCCGGTGAGGCGCTTCCCGCGGATATCGGGCGACGCTGGCGCGCACTGGTTGGCATCGACATCCTGGACGGCATCGGATCAACTGAAATGCTGCATATCTTCATCAGCAACACCCCGGGCGACGTCCGCTATGGCAGCAGCGGTAAGCCCGTCCCCGGCTATGAGGCGCGCGTCATCGATGAGCACGACCGTCCGGCTCGGCATGGCGAAAACGGCGAGCTTGTGGTCCGAGGCGGTAGTTCGGCCGAAGGCTACTGGAACCAGCGCGCCAAATCCCGGCGCACCTTCCGCGGCGAGTGGACCTATACCGGCGACACCTATACCCGCGACGAGGAGGGTTATTTTCGCTTCTGTGGCCGCGGCGACGAAATGTTGAAGGTCAGCGGCGTCTGGGTTTCTCCCTTCGAGGTCGAGGAGGCCTTGATTTCCCACCCCGCCGTTCAAGAGGCCGCCGTGATCGGACGTGAGGACCAGGACGGGCTGACCAAGCCGAAGGCGTTCGTCGTCCTCCGGGACGGCGCGGGTGAGCAGGATAAGGAAGCTCTGACCGGCGTGCTGCAGGCGCACGTAAAGGCGCGCGTCGGCGTCTGGAAATACCCCAGATGGATCGAGTACACCGACAATCTCCCCAAGACGGCGACGGGAAAGATCCAGCGCTTCCGGCTGCGGGAACTCTGATGCGGCAGGGCATGCTCGCGGTGCGTGAGGGCACGCTGGAAACTGCCTGGTGGGGCCCAGGGCCAACCGAGGCGCCGACCATCGTGCTGCTGCACGAGGGGCTTGGCTGTGTCGAACTGTGGCGTGATGTTCCCGACCGCCTGACCACCGCCACCGGGTGGGGTGTGTTCGCCTACTCTCGCTTCGGCTATGGACGATCCGCCCCGGCCGCTTTGCCCCGCCCGATGACCTACATGCAAGACGAGGCATGGACGATCCTGCCCCAGGTGCTGCACGCGGCGGAAATCACGCAAGCCGTGCTGCTCGGTCATTCCGACGGCGGCTCCATCGCCGCCATATATGCAGGGGCCAGTGTCATGGCCGCCACGCGCGCCAGCGTCATGGCCGGCGCAGCATGCCCTTGGCCGAGGCCGAGGGGCCGGCCACCCACGTCCAGCGACATCGCGGCCGTCAATGACCTGGATGACGACGTGCCACATAGCGAACAAACATCGCGAGGCGGACATCCGCCCCACCTGCTCGGACTGGTCACCATAGCGGCGCACTTCTTCGTCGAGGACCTCAACCTAGCCAGCATCCGCCAGATCAGGGACGCGTACGACGCCGGCGACCTGCGCGATCGCCTGGCGCGCTACCACCGGCATGTCGACATCGCCTTCCGTGGCTGGAACGACGCCTGGCTGGACCCGCGCTTCCGCGACTTCAACATCACCGCCTTCCTGCCGGACATCCGCGTGCCCACCCTCGGCCTGCAAGGCGCCGACGATCCCTATGGCACCTTCGATCAGCTTCGCGCGCTGCAGGCCGGGGTCACCTCGCCGGTCGAAATCGAGCTGATCCCCGGCGCCCGCCACGCTCCGCATCTCGAGGCAAAGGAGCAGACCTTGGCCGCCATCACTCGCTTCATCGCCAGCCTGCCGACGGGCATTCCAACATGATCGACTTCCAGACCGACCCCAGCCGCTACCGCCACTGGCGGCTTGGCTTCGATGGCCCGGTCGCCACCCTGACCATGGACGTCGACCCCTCGGGCGGCCTGCTGCCGGGGTACGAACTGAAGCTGAACTCCTACGATCTCGGCGTCGACATCGAGCTCGCCGACGCCGTGCAGCGCCTGCGGTTCGAGCACCCGGAAGTCAAGACCGTCGTCCTTCGCTCCGGCCTCGACAACTGCTTCTGCGCCGGCGCCAACATCCGCATGCTCGGCCAGGCCTCGCACGGGCACAAGGTGAACTTCTGCAAATTCACCAACGAGACGCGGCTTGCGATCGAGGACGCCAGCGCGAACTCCGGCCAGAGCTATCTGGCGGCGATCAGCGGCCCGGCGGCCGGCGGCGGCTACGAACTCGCGGTCACCGCCGATCACGTGATGCTGATCGACGACCGTCGCTCCACCGTCTCGCTGCCGGAGCTCCCGCTGCTGGCCGTGCTGCCCGGCACCGGCGGCCTGACCCGGCTGACCGACAAGCGCAAGGTCCGACGCGACCTGGCGGATGTTTTCTGCACCACCGAGGAAGGCGTTCGCGGCCAGCGCGCCGTGCAGTGGCGTCTGGTGGATGAGGTGGTGCCGCCGTCGACCTGGGAGACAAAGGTCCGCCAACGGGCGCTGCAACTTGCCGACCGATCCGATCGCAATGGTGAGGCCGGTATCGTCCTGACGCCGCTGCAACGCGATTTCACCGCCGACGCGATCGGCTATTCGCACGTCACCGTCACCCTCGATCGTCCCGCACGCACCGCCACCATCACGCTGCGCGGCCCCGCCGAGCTGCCCGCCGACCTGCGCGGCATCCACGACGCCGGCGCCAGATTCTGGCCGCTGCTGGTTGCGCGCGAACTCGACGACGCCTTGCTGCATCTACGTTTGAACGAACCGGCGATCGGCCTGCTGGTGTTCCGCTCCGAGGGCGACCCGGCGCAGGTGTTGGCCGTCGATTCGCTGCTGGAGGAATACCGGACGGACTGGCTGGTGCGGGAAGTCCGCCTGCTGTGGAAACGTGTGCTCAAGCGTGTCGACATGATGGCTCGCAGCCTGATCACGCTGATCGATCCCGGTAGTTGCTTCGCCGGCACCTTGGCCGAACTGGTGTTCGCCGCCGACCGCGCCATCATGTTTGCCGGCACCTCAACCGCCGACAACCGCGGTCCGGCCACGCTGCATCTTTCGCCGCTGAATTTTGACGCCTACCCGATGGGCAATGGCCTCACCCGTCTTGCCAACCGTTTTCTTGGAGAACCGGACTCGCTGACGACCGCCGCCGGCCACACCAACCAGACACTCGATGCCGACACCGCCGAGGCTCTTGGACTGGTCACCTTCGCATACGACGCGACCGACTGGGATGACGAGGTCAGGCTGGTGCTCGAGGAGCGCGCCTCGTTCTCACCCGACGCGCTCACCGGCCTGGAGGCCAACCTCCGCTTCGCCGGCCCCGAGACGATGGAGACCCGCATCTTCGGGCGGCTCACCGCCTGGCAGAACTGGATTTTCCAGCGCCCGAACGCGGTCGGCGAGGCAGGATCACTGAAACGCTACGGCTCGGGCGCGCGGCCCGAGTTCAACCCGGATCGCGTCTGAAAGGATTTTCTCCATGCCAGTTGCTCCCCAGGTTGGCGGCAGCCAGATCGACTACGATGGCCTGATCCCCAACAACGTCGGACTCGCGGATGACCTGCGGGTCCGCAAGGCACTGGAGACCTGGCATCCCGGCTACATCGACTGGTGGAAATCGATGGGGCCGGAGGGCTTCCAGAACAGTCCGGTGTACCTGCGCACGGCGGTCGGTGTTGGCAGCGAAGGCTGGGCCAAGTTCGACTTTGTTCGTATGCCGGACTATCGTTGGGGCGTGCTGCTGGCACCTCAGGTCGAAGGCCGCACCATCCCGTTCGGCGCGCACAAGGGTGAGCCTGCCTGGCAGGAGGTTCCCGGCGAATACCGCGCGATGCTGCGCCGACTGCTGGTGATACAGGGCGACACCGAGCCCGCCTCGGTCGAACAGCAACGCCATCTCGGCGCCACCGCGCCCTCGCTGTATGACCTGCGCAACCTGTTTCAGGTGAACGTCGAGGAAGGCCGTCACCTCTGGGCGATGGTCTATCTGCTGCAGAAGTATTTCGGCCGCGACGGCCGCGAGGAAGCGGAGGAACTGCTCCGCCGCCGCTCCGGCGACCAGGACAGCCCCCGCATGCTGGGTGCATTCAACGAACGCACGCCCGACTGGCTGTCCTTCTTCATGTTCACTTTCTTCACCGACCGCGACGGCAAGATGCAGTTGGCGGCGCTGGCGCAGTCGGGCTTCGACCCGCTGTCGCGCACCTGCCGCTTCATGCTGACGGAAGAGGCCCACCACATGTTCGTCGGCGAGACCGGCGTGCAGCGGGTGATCCAGCGGACCGCCGAAGCGATGAATGCCGCCGGAGTGACCGATCCATACGATATCGAAAAGGTCCGCGCCCTCGGCGTCATCGACCTGCCGACGCTGCAGAAGAAGGCCAACCTGCACTTCTCCCTGACGCTCGACCTGTTTGGCAACGAAATCAGCACGAATGCGGCAAACGCCTTCAACGCCGGCCTCAAGGGGCGCTACAAGGAGGACAAGCTGACCGACGACCATCAGCTCACTTCGTCGCTCTACCCTGTGCTGCGCCCGCGCGACGGGGCGATTGTGCGCCAGGACGTGCCGGCCCTCTCAGCCCTGAACATGCGCCTCCGTGACGACTACGTGGAGGATGCCGCCGCCGGAGTGACGCGCTGGAACCGCGTCCTCGAACGGGCGGGCATCCCGTTCCGCATCACGCTGCCGCACGTCGCCTTCAACCGCCGCATCGGCGAATTCAGCGCACTGCACACCGACACCGAGGGCGCGATCATGACCGCCGACGCATGGGCGGCGCGGAAAGAAACGATGCTCCCGTCCGCCGGCGACAATCAGTTCATCGCCAGCCTGATGCAGCCGTCTCGGGAGCGTGGCGCGTTCGCCGGATGGATCGCCCCACCCAGGCACGGCATCGACAACAAGCCTGGTGATTTCGAGTATGTTCACATCGAGGGCTGACGCCCGCCAACAAAAGCGGCACTTGCTCTCACGACCACGGTAACCGGCAGGCCCGGGCGTATGGGCGGCCAGACTGCAGTGGGGGTCGTCCTTTCTTTCCCGAACCGTTCCCGGGCATATCCCCGAGCGCGGTGATGCCGTGAACGCGTGCTACTCTGGCTGGTCTGGCAGCGCCGCCCGGCACCCCTTGCTGACGCATGCCGAACAGGCAGGCTATCACCTTTCGCTGCCGAACTGATCAAGCGAGCGGCAATCAATACGTCGCCACGCGGCGTGCTGCGTTAGGATGGCCTCAGCCGCGTGCCTCTGTCCGTATCTCAGGAAGAACAAATTCACCTCACAGTGAACCAATATTGCCGCTTTCGGACTCGTCCTCGCCCTGCTTTTGGGGGCAACGGGCATCGCCCTCAACGGACTGTCTGTCCTGCATGACGCACTTGGCGGCGCTCAGAATGCTACCGCTGACGTTACATACGCGAGTACTCGGCGCCCGCTTTTCGCCTTCGCGGCGGTTTCCGCCGTGGCGGCCCCGCGGCCGTCGCGGCGATCATATGGCTGCCGCATGTCCCTCAGCGCCACCTGCCGCGAGCAGGACATCGGTGGCGAACATGTAAACCGGGCCATCCAACAGCTTGACAAGGTGACGCAGCAAAACGCAGCGCTTCGGAACAGATGTCGGCCACCTCCGAGGAACTCGCGGCTCAGGCCGAGCAGCTTCAGAACAGTATCAGCTTCTTCCACATCGCAGCGACAGCCCAGGCTGCGCAGCCGCCACGCGATGTCGCGGCACTGCGTCGGCCCGCCGCGCCGGTGATGCTGAGCCGGTCCGCTGAGGTGCCGACCAGGCCGGCGATCGCGCGCGACGGGCGTGACAGAGTGAAATCAAGCGGCGTGTCGCTCAATCTCACCGCTGGCGGCGCGGATGGTCACGATGCCGAGTTCGAGCGGGTGGGCGGGTGATCAGCCGGCGGATTGATGGCCGACAGGAAGGCATCCGTTTCCGCGGCCGTCGGCAGGCTTCCTTGGCTGCCACGGCGCGCGCAGCACAGGGCGGCGGCGGCGCTGGCCCAACTGACGGCGCCGCGTAGATCAACGCCGCTGTCGAGGCGATGCGCGAGAACACCGACGAAGCAGTCCCCGGCCGCTGTCGTGTCGACCGCAACAACCGGGCAAGCGGGTTCGTGCCAAGTCGCGTCGGCACTGGCAACCTCTGCTCCGTCGCCGCCTTTCGTCAATACGATCGCAATACCGTCAAGACGCTCGTGCAGCCCCTCGGCCGAGGCAGCGCAGCCCAGGTGTTCGGCCAGCCAGACGCCTTCGGTTTCGTTGACAACCAGCACATCCACCATGCGCAGCGCGGCCTCCGGGAGGGCTGCCGCGGGTGCCAGGTTCAGCATGATGCGCGCCCCCGCCGCCCGTGCCCGCTCGATCAGCAATGCGGTCTGCTCGGGCGCGACCTCCATTTGCAAAACCACCGTTGTCCGAGGTTCGAGAATAGCCGTCTCGACCTGGCTTGCGAAGGCGGACAGGTTCGCGCCGGACCCGACGGCGATTGCATTGGCTCCGCCGGCATCAACCATGATGGCGGCGCAACCGGTGCTGGCATCGACCTCGGCCACGCGGTCCAGGTCCACCCCCGACTGGCGCAACAGCCTCAAGGCACCGGCGCTCAAGGCGTCGCGGCCAACCGCACCGGCCATCAGGACCGCCGCCCCGTCACGTGCCGCCGCGACGGCCTGGTTGGCCCCCTTCCCTCCGGGTTCTATCAGCGCCGATGCCCCGAGCACGGTCTCTCCCGCCACCGGGATATGGGGAAGGGCAAAAATGAGATCGAGATTGATCGAGCCGAAAACGATGACCACGCCGCTTCTCCCAGTTTTCCGACCCCGTCCGCAACGTCGCGACTATGCGAGGAACGCCCGGACTTCCCGCAAAAAGACCCCGAGTTGGTCGTGATGCACCCAGTGGCCGGCCTGCTGCACAGGCAGCACCCGGGCCGCCTTGAAATAGGCCAGCCTGCCGTCATCGGCCGGATTGCGCGCCCAGCTTTCCGTCCCATAGACCAGCAAAGTCGGGCAAGTAATCCGGCTCCATAACTCGGCGATGGCGTCCCGCGTCATGTCATACGGTGGCCAAACCCGAACATAGTGGTCGAACTTCCAGCTATACGTCCCGTCCTCGTTCTGATTGACCCCGTGCTGGGTCAGATGCTGAGCCTGCGCCGGAGTCAGGTGCGTGTTGGCCGCCTGCATACGGGCGTAGGCGGCTTCCACGGTCGGATAGCGACGCGGCTGGCGGCCCGAGATCGCTCGTTGCTCGTCGATCCAGGACCGCATGCGTTCGGCGATCGGCTCGGCGTCCGCGGCGGCGCCAGACAGCGGCCCCGGGCCAAGTCCTTCGATCGCAACCAGCCGCCGCACCGTCTCCGGATAGATACCGCTGTAACGCAGAGCGATGTTGCCGCCGAGCGAGTGCGCAATGATCGTGACCGGAGCCAGCTTCTGCTGATGGATCAACTGCGCCAGGTCATAGATGTAGTTTGCCATGGTGTACTGACCGGATGCCGACCAGGCCGAGTCACCATGCCCTCGCAGGTCCGGTGCGATGACGTGATAGTCCCGCTTCAGATCGGAGGCGACCCAGTCCCAGTTGCGGCAGTGATCCCGGCCGCCATGCAGCAGGATCAGCGGCGGCGCGCCGGTGTTGCCCCAGTCGACGTAATGCAGCCGCAGCCGCTGGGAAAAGAACACGCGGGACGACGCCGGCCCGGAGTCCGGCAGACCCGCATCCGCGCTCACCCGACCACTCACCCCACTGGGGGCCTCCTGGTGTGCCATTTCGTTGCTCTTTCATACGCCGCCGCCACGCGCAGCACCGTCGCCTCGTCGAAATAGCGGCCCGCGAACTGAACCGACACCGGCAGCCCGTTACGCGCCAGTCCCGACATCATGGCCAAGGCCGGATGCCCGGTCACGTTGAACGGCGTGCGCGCCTGCCTCGGATAAGTCCGTGCAGTCTCCTCGGCATCGTCCAAACGGCTCGGCGGATCCATCGAACTTGCGCAGAGCAGCACATCGACATCACGGAACTGATCCTCGACCGCCGCGATGATTTCCGCCCGCCGACGCTGAGCGCCGACATAGTCACCTGCCGTCATAAAGGCGCCGGGCAGCAGCCGCCGCCTGGCCGACTGCCCATAATCCCCCGGCCGAACGCGCAGCCACGGGGAGTGGATCGACCAGGCCTCACTGCATAAAATCACTCGGTTGATGGCCGCGAATTCTGTCAGGGACGGCAAGCTGACGGTGCGCACCTGGGCACCCTCGGCCTGCAGCACCCTGCCAACATCTTCCAGGGCCGCGGCAACCTCGGGATGCGCCGGCATGTCGCGTTCATGGAAATGGCGAACAAAGCCGATGCGCAGATCACGCACACCACGCTCGAGGTCGCGGCCGAACGACGTGGCCTGGGAAGCGGCGCTGCCCGGATCGCCCGCATCATGGCCGGCGATTGCATCCAGCAACAAGGCGCTGTCGGCGACGGTGCGGGTCAGCGGACCGACATGATCCAGTGTGAAGGACAGCGGGAACACGCCGCGCCGGGACACCAGGCCGTAGGTCGGCTTGAGGCCAACGATACCGCACGCGCTGGCTGGGTTGCGCACCGACCCGCCGGTATCGGTCCCTAGCGCCAGGGGAAACAGCCCGGCAGCTACTCCGGCGCCTGAACCGGATGACGATCCGCCCGGATGATGATCGCCGTTCCAGGGGTTCCGCGCCGGCGGAAACGGCAGATCAAAGCTGGGACCGCCAATGGCGAATTCATGCGTCGACAGCTTGCCGAGGATGATCGCTCCCGCCGCACGCAGCTTCCGAATCACCGCCGCGTCCGCTGCCGCGACATTGTCGATCAGGATCCGCGAGTGGCAAGTCGTCGGCAGGCCGGCAACATCGATGATGTCCTTGATCCCGATCGGAACACCGTGCAGCGGGCCCCGGATACGTCCGGCCGCGATATCCGCCTCGGCGGTTCGTGCCGCCTGCATCGCGGCGTCCGCATCCAGCCGGATGAAGGCGTTCAGCTTCGCATCAAGCGTCTCGATCCGCGACAACAACGCGTCCAGCAGGTCCACCGGCGATATTCGCCTGCTGGCGAAGGCCGCCGACAGCTCCGCCGCGGACAGCCAGGCAGGCTCGGTCACAGCGCGGTCGCCGCCCGCATCGGCGGCCAAGGTTCGGCGGCGGGATCGGCCGGCACCCTGAAGCTGTGTGTGTTATCCAGCGCCTGCCGAGCAGCGGCCTCGACATCATCGGGGAAGTCCGCGAGCGCCTTGTCCAGTCCTGCCGCCCGCGCAAGCGCAATGATGATGGCATCCATGGCGTCACTCCAGCTTCAACTCTTGCCCTGCAATCATGCTGCGGGACAGGATACAGCGAAAGAGGTGTCGGATGCCCCATGCGGACCGATGGTCGCGATGACGAAAAAAAACGGTACGGCCGGGGGTGTGGCCGTACCGCCAGTTTGTCGCGAGTATTGTCGCGACTACGGGGAGGAAACAGGACACCGCCGCAGCGGCTCCGGGGACTTATCTAGTATCAAAAAGCTAATGCGAGGTTAACAACAGCGTGTCGAACTTATTTTTTTTCGTCGCTTCCGATTTCACCGCTACCGGAGGTAGCAGATATGCCGACCCCCTCCGTGGCTAACCTTCCTCTGGGTGGCCTGAAAATCCTGGAAATCGGCCACTATATTGCCGCCCCGTTCTGCACCCGCATCCTCGCTGACCTCGGCGCTGAGGTCATCAAGCTGGAACCGCCCGGGGGCGATCCATTTCGTGGCTGGGGAGCGGCCAAGGACGGTCACTCCGTCTGGTTCAGCATTCATGGCCGCAACAAGCTTTCTGTCGAACTCGACCTGAAAAAAGACCGCGACATCCTGCTCAAGCTTGCGGCGAGGGCCGACGTGCTGGTCGAAAATCTCCGGGCGGGTCAGCTTGAGCGGCTAAGGATCGGCCCGGCGGTCCTGCACGAGGTTAATCCCCGTCTGGTGATCGCGCGGATCTCCGGGTACGGGCAAGATGGGCCTTATCGCGACAAGCCCGCATTCGGCGCGATCGGCGAGGCGGTAGGCGGCCTCAGACATCTGACCGGACATCCCAGCGGAAGTTCCGAGCTGCCACCGCCGCGCTGCGGCATCTCGATCAGTGACGACCTGGCCGGACTGTACGCCGCGATCGGGCTGTTGTCGGCCATTTGGCAGCGCGACGCGGTCGGCACCGGGCGCGGCCGGGTGATCGACGTCAACCTGGTCGACAGCGTGTTCAGCCTGATGGAGGGGATGCTGCCGGAATACGCGATGGACGGCCGAATCAGGCAACCGGCAGGTGCCGCGCTGCCGACGGCCTCGCCCACCAACACCTACCCCTGCGCCGATGGCAAGTGGCTGTGCATCGCCGGCAACTCCGACGTGATTTTCGCCCGAATGATGGCGGCTATCGGCAGAAAGGAACTGGCCAGCGATCCCGCCTATGCGACCAACGGCCTCAGGTGCGAGAACCGCGCCAATCTCGATGCAGCGATTGCCGCCTGGACACGGACGCTACCAGCCAAGGAAGCCGAAGCGATCCTGGAGGCCGCCGAGGTGCCATGCTCCCGCCTGTTCGACATCGCGGACTGTGCCGCCGACGCGCATTTTCTCGCCCGCAAGTCCGTGCTGTCGGTGGATGACCCCCTGACCGGCCGTACGCTGCATCCCGGCCCGGCGATCCGTCTGGATGGGGAGCAGCCTGAAGACGTGGTCCGCTGGACCGGCCCCGCCGTTGGCGCTCACAACGACCATGTCCTGCATACGTTACTTGGTCTGCCGCGCGCCGCCGTCTGATCCTCGGGATTGTCCAAGGCCCACGTTCGGTCCCTCAAGATGCCGCGCCGTCTCGGGGCCTCAGCACGCGATCGAGATAAGTCGTTAGCCGCTCAAGCTCGGCGCCCCCGCCGCGAGCGGCAACCACCTGATCCGGCCGAATCAGCACCCAGCCCGGCGCTCGCATCTGGTACCGCTGGCGGACGTGACGCTCCGGATCAGCCGCCGCGTCGAGCCGAAGCACGTGAAGCTGATCCGCCAGTCCGGCAACGATTCTTTCGATATCGAACGAAGCCGGCTGATCCTCGAAAACCAGCAGACTGTGTCGTGGCTGCGAAATGATCGGCCACAGCGATTGCTCCCGGCCGGTCGCCGGATCGTGCCACCTTGCTTCCAGCGCTCGGCTGCCGACATCGGTGCGGCCAGGCCGGCGCGGCGGCGCCCCGAGCCGCACCAGCGGGCCGTCGCGATACACAATAGCCGTCTGCGACAACTGGACCTGCAGCATTCGTTGGATCGAGGGCAATTTCCCCACGATCGTCAGAGCGGCGTCCTTCACCAGTCGACCGACTTTTCCGGTGTTGAACGCCAGATGTTGCCGCTGGGTCGCCTCGTCGACGATGGCGCGCGCGGTTGGCCGTCGTTCGGCCTCATAGCTGTCGAGCAGCAGTTCCGCGTCACCCAGTCCACGCAGCACGTAGGCAAGTTTCCAGCCGAGGTTGACGCCGTCGTGGATGCCCGTGTTCATACCCTGGCCGCCGGCGGGGCTGTGAATATGCGCGGCGTCGCCGGCAAGCAGACAGCGGCCCTTGCGAAAATGCGCCGCCAACCGCTCGTTGATATGGAAGACGGCCAGCCATCCCGGGTCACTCAGCCTCAGCCCCGGCGGCCCATGGCGATCGACGCACCGTTGCAGTTCTTGCAGCGTCGTGGCTTGGCTTTGGTCACCTCCATCGCGCATGGCGAAGACCCGCCAGACCCCTTCCTCGAACGGAAACAGGGCGACCGTGCCGCCGTCATGCCACCAAATATAAAGGCTGCGATCGTCAAGATCCCCTCCCTCGATCTTCACATCGCCAAGCAGGAAGGTCTCGGGCTCGGTCAGGCCCTCGAACTCAATACCGAGGGCACCACGCACGGCACTTCGGGCGCCATCGCAGCCGACGAGATATTTGACGCGGCTCTCCTCGGTCGTTCCATCGGCCCTGGCGAGCTTCACGTTGACGGCCTGTCCGTCATCACTGAGACCTGTCAGTTCAACGCCGCGCTCCACCGCAACCCCAAGCTCGGCGAGACGGGTGCGCAGGATCTGTTCGGTCCGCGACTGCGCCAGCAGGACCGGGAACGGATAGACACTGTCGATGCCGTCACCGACGGCGATTTCCGCCAGCTTGCGTTTCCCGTCGCCAATTTGCACGGCATGCAGTCGCCTGCCCGCTTTCAGGAACCCGTCGATCGCACCGTCGCCCTGCAGCACCTCGAGCGTTGCGCTCCAGACGACAAGCGCCTTCGAAACGGTGACCGGCTCGGGCAGCCGGTCGATGACACGGACCGGCACCCCGAAGCGACGAAGTGTGATGGCCAGCGAAAGTCCCGTCGGCCCGCCGCCCACGACCAGCACGTCATCTGCCACGGAACTCCTCCTGATCCGGAAATACCCTACGATGCAACCAACGTCCGTTGGCAACACCTTCCGTGCGGCTTTAGCCAATCTGGCGATCGGTCAGCCTTGGATCGCGCCCTTGAAGCCCAGCGCCACAACGTAGAGTTCACTGGATTCTTTACGGCTGGCCGGCGGCTTGGCATGGCGGACCTGAGAGAAATGCCGCTTGAGAGTGGCCAGCATTTCGCGCTCCGCCCCGCCCTGGAACACCTTCGCGACGAAGCCGCCGTCCGGAGTCAGGATCCGCAGGGCGAAATCCAGTGCCATCTCGGCCAGTGCCACGATGCGGATGTGGTCGGTCGCCGCATGACCCGTGGTGTTCGGCGCCATATCGGATAGCACCAGGTCCGCCTTACCACCGAGTTCAGCAGTCAGGCGATCCGGCATGTCCGGCTCGGTGAAGTCGCCCTGAATGATTGTCGCGCCATGAATTGGGTCGATCGGCAACAGGTCGACCGCAAGGACCGATGCGGCCCCACGTCTCACCGCGACCTGTGTCCAGCCGCCCGGCGCCGCGCCCAGATCGAGCACGCGCGCATGTGGCCGGATCAAATGGTAACGGTCATCCAGTTCCAGCAGCTTGAAAGCCGCCCGTGATCTCCACCCCTGCCGGCGAGCCGCCGCGACGTAAGGGTCGTTGAGTTGACGCGCCAGCCACCGCTGCGAGGCCGAGGTCCGGCTTTTGGCGGTCTTCAGCGAAACCGCCAGCCCGCGCGACGGTGGTATCGTCAGCCGGCCCACGATCCGAGGCTCATCTGCAGCGCCGACCGTCGTGCCGACCCTGGCGGACGCGGTCAGCGCGCATCAGGCGCAACAGCACACCTTCCCGCAGTCCGCGATCAGCGACGATGACATGCGGCGCCGGCCAAAGCCGGGTGATCGCGGCAAAAACGGCGCAGCCGGGAAGCACGAATTCCACCCGATCCGGACCAACGCAGGGATGCAGCATCAGCCCTTCACGCCCCAGGTTCCGCAATGATGTCAGCGCGGCGGCCGCCTCCTGACCGGTGAGCTGCACACCATCGACCGCTGGGCGCCGGTATCGCTCCAGGTTGAGCGCCACGCCGGCCAGCGTCGTCACCGTCCCGCTGGTGCCCAACAGGCGGACACCGCCATTCCTGATCTCCCGGGCGATGCAATGGACCCGCTCGAAGCGGTGGAGACGATCGAAGACATCGGTCACCATCGCCTCAAAGCCATCCGGGGAGAAGCCAGCGTCACCCCATCGCTCGGCCAGATTGACCACCCCGATCGGCAGGCTATCGAAACCGATCAGCTCGGTGCGGCCCTGGGCCGAGCGTACCCAGGCAAGCTCTGTCGATCCGCCGCCAATATCGAACAGCAGCGCCCGCCTGCCATCGTGCGGTAATAACGGCGCGCATGATTCCAATGCGAGTTCTGCTTCCTCACGGCCGGAGATCACGCCGAAATCAAAACCAGTCTCCCGCTTCACCCGGCTGAGAAATTCCGCGCCGTTGGCTGCACGTCGGCACGCCTCGGTCGCTATCGCCCGCACCTGCCGCACCGGCCTGCGGGCGAGCCGCGAGGCGCAAGTTTCCAAGGCGTCGATCGCCCGATCCATCGCGGCCCCGCTTAGCTGCCCGGTGCTGTGCAGCCCCTCGCCGAGTCTGACAATTCGCGAAAAGCTGTCGAGGACGCGAAACCCGTCGCCCGCGGGGGTCGCCACCAGCATCCGACAGTTGTTTGTGCCAAGGTCCAGGGCGGCAAAGGCCGGTCCGAAAATCCGGCGCCCTTGTTCGGGTCGGGACCCGGCACAAGGTGCGGCCAACTCGCGTGCGGGAATAGCTTGCACCAGCGTCATAGCAGGATTGTCAACTGAGACGGAGGAGGGGGCAAGCTCAGAATGCCCCCGAACGCGCCCTCATGCCCTTTTACTCGTCCGGGATCCCTGGTCGAGAGTCCGTGGCATGTGACACACGCCATGTCCCGCCACCCTCGGCCTTGGCCTCGCGCGCGGCCATGTGGGCTCGTCGGAGCAACGCTCGAACGTCCTCCGCGCTGCCGAACTGGCGGCTGGCGATACCGATCGAGAAGGTCGCCCGGTAACCCGGGGTGAGATCATCGAAGAGATGTGCCGAACAGAGCGCGTCGGCCCGCTCGGCGGCTGTCAGGTGGTCCATGCCATTCTGCCATACGGCGATCTCATCGCCGCCGACACGCGCGACAATGTCGCCGGGACGGATCATCGCCCGAAGCTGGTTGGCGAGCCGCATCAGCAGAGTATCACCGGCACTTCGCCCGAGCGCGGTGTTGAGCCGGTCCATGCCATCGACGTTGATCAACGAAAGTGTGCCAACCTGACCATCCAGGTCGAGACGGTCGATATGTCGATCAGCCTCGTCGATGAACCATCGGCGATTGGGCATGCCGGTCAGCCGGTCGATCCCGATCTGGCCGGTCTCCGCCCCTATCCACTCACGCAGCAGTACCGCCACCGCCGCCACGAGCCCATAGTCGGCCTCGGTCCAGCGCCGGGCGCGTTGACCGCGCCAGAGGATCAGACCCCCTGAACGAGCGGGGGGCAGCAGCCAGGGGCAGGATATGATGGGCCGGCGGTCGGGCCCGATCGTATGCGCTGGGCCACCCGGATTTGACACCAGCAGACGATAGCCCACATGGACCGTGTTGAGACCGCCGGTCCCCGCGGTGTGCGAAACCACGAAGTCAGGCTCTTCCTGGCTCAGATCGAGAACGGCTAGCCCTTCCAGGTCGGAGACGTGACACACCTCCCCAAGGACCGCGGTAATCGAGGCATCGTAAACGCCACTATTGAGCACTTCATCCTCACGCTGCCCGAGCAAGGACGGTGTTTAGTCGGTTTGGCGTCCGTATGGTAGGAAATCAGATAATCATTGCTCCGCGGCTCTTCGCCTCCGCCCAGCCTGACTGACGGGCCGTGTCGGAAACCGGCGGGAGCGGCGGCTTCGACCAGGGAGCGGTTTCATGCGGGCTGTGTGGTACGACCGGCAAGGTCCGGCCAACGAGGTTATCCAGACCGGCGACCTGCCGACGCCCGAACCTGGACTGAGGCAGGTCAGGGTCCGGCTCGAGGCATCCGGGGTCAATCCGTCCGACACCTACCGCCGTCGCGGCGCTGTGCCCGCGGAATATCCGCGCGTTGTTCCGAACAGCGACGGAGCGGGCGAAGTCGACAAGGTTGGCGAGGCTGTCGATCCGGCGTGGATCGGCAAGCGAGTGTGGCTCTACAACGGACAGCGCAACGGGCGCTGGATGGGCACCGCGGCGGAGTTCATTACCCTGGACGTCGATCTGGTCACTGAACTGCCCAGCCATGTCTCCTTCGCCGAGGGCGCTACGCTCGGCATCCCCTGCATGACGGCGCATGGTTGCGTCTTTGCCGCCGGACCGGTGCAAGGACAGACGCTGCTGATAACCGGCGGGGCAGGAGCCGTCGGCCACTATGCGGTGCAGCTCGCGGCATGGGCCGGCGCCCGGGTGATCGCGACAGTCAGTTCCGATGCGAAAGCCGAACGGGCGAGGCAGGGCGGCGCGGAGTGGGTGATCAACTATCGCCGCGAGGATGTTGCCGGGCGCGTCGCCGAGATCACCTCTGGTCTCGGCGTTGATCATGTCGTCGACGTCGATCTTGGGGGCAACCTGGCCGCCACGCTGGCCTCAGTTCGGGAGGGTGGCAGCGTCGCCTACTACGCCACCAACGGCGCTCTGGAGCCAAAACTCAATCTTCGGGCGGTCATGGCAAAGAACCTCACGGTCCGTGGTTTTGTGTTACCGACCAGCCCGCATCCAGACCGCAAACGAGCGCAGACCGATATTGCGAGTTTTGTCCGAAGCCCAGGCCGCATTCTCTCCGTCGCAGCGCGGTTTCCGCTATATGAGACCGCGGCCGCCCATCTCGCGGTGGAGGCCGGAGACAAGATCGGCACTGTCGTCGTCGACTGCGCTCGTTGACCACGCCGTTCGCCTCAAATAGGACGATCCGCCCGGCTCGCAATCTGTGCCGGTAGCAATACCTTGACCAAAGGATACGAAGATATGGCGGAACGTCAGCTTGCCCTAGTAATCGGCGCCAACCGCGGCATCGGCCTGGGCGTGGTGAAGGAATTCCTCAGCCGCGGATGGGACGTTATCGCAACCGCTCGGCAACCCACGCAGGCGACGGAACTGCAAACGCTGGCCAAGCAAGCGCACGGACGGGTGTCCATCCTGCCGCTTGAGATGAACGATGCCGCCGCGCTGGATGGGTTTGCATCGGGGCTGCCCTCCGGGATGCTCGATGTCGCCCTGATCAATGCGGGCGTCTCCGGGCCCGAGCACCACAATGCCAGCGCCGCCACGGCCGAGGAAATCGGGGCGCTGATGTTCACCAACGCGATCGCGCCCATCCGGCTGGCTCGCACGCTGGTTAACCATGTTCGGCCCGGCTCCGGCGTCGTGGCCTTCACCTCATCGGTCATGGGCAGCGTGTCGCTGAACCCGGGCGGACACGAGCTCTATCGCGCCAGCAAAGCCGCGCTCAATTCGCTGACCCGAGGCTTTTATGGCGAAGTCCGCGGCCGCAAACTCACGGTGCTGTCGCTGCATCCGGGCTGGGTGAGGACCGATATGGGCGGGCCTGGCGCCGCGGTGTCGGTGGAGGACAGCGCGCAGGGCATGGTGACAGTGCTGCTACGCGAGCAAGGCGCTCACCGACACGCATTCCTCGATTACCAGGGCGCGGAGATCGATTGGTAGTAGCTGCCGTCGTTTGCGATGACCGCCGGTCGGTGGCGGTCATCGCGCCGAAGAATTGAGGCTCCGGCTCTGGGAGCTGCCGTTCAGACTTCCACTTCCTGTTCACGGTCAGTACCGCCTTCATCATCGCCTTCCGGCTTCGGCAGTGCAGGCAGGGACGCCTCGGTAAACTCAAAGTCCAACTTGTTGTCCTTCAGAGTCACCTTGACGGCGCCGCCCTTGACCAGCTTGCCGAACAGAAGCTCCTCGGCGAGGGCCTTCTTGATGTGCTCCTGGATCACGCGGGACAGCGGCCGAGCACCGTAGAGTCGGTCGTAGCCGCGTTCCGCCAACCACTCCTTGGCAGCCGAGGAAAGCTCGATCGTCACATTGCGGTCAGCCAACTGGGCCTCAAGCTGCATGACGAACTTTTCCACGACGCGGCCGACGATTTCTTGCGTCAGGCCCGCGAAGGTGATCGTCGCGTCCAACCGGTTGCGGAATTCCGGCGTAAACAGACGCTTGATCGCGTCGTCGTCCTCGCCCTGGCGGACCTCACGGCCGAAGCCGATGACCTCCTTCGCCATATCCGAGGCTCCGGCATTGGTCGTCATGATCAGGATGATGTTGCGGAAATCGACCGTCTTGCCGTTGTGGTCGGTCAGTTTGCCGTGGTCCATCACCTGCAGCAGGATGTTGAACAGATCGGGATGAGCCTTCTCGATCTCGTCCAGTAGCAACACGGCGTGCGGGTGCTGATCGATGGCATCGGTCAACAGGCCGCCCTGGTCGAAGCCGACATAGCCCGGAGGCGCGCCGATCAGGCGGGAAACGCTGTGCCGCTCCATGTATTCCGACATATCGAAGCGGATCAGTTCGATCCCCATGGTGGACGCGAGTTGTCGCGCGACCTCCGTCTTGCCGACGCCAGTCGGGCCGGAGAAAAGATAGTTGCCGATTGGCTTCTCCGGCTCACGCAATCCAGCCCGAGCCAGCTTGATGGCGGCGGCCAGCGCGTCGATGGCCTTGTCCTGACCGAATACCATCGACTTCAGATCACGTTCCAGGTTCCGCAGCGTTTCCTTGTCGTCGGCGGACACCGACTTGGGTGGGATCCGCGCGATCTTCGCCACGATCTCCTCAACGTCGCGCAAGGTCACCGTTTTGCGGCGCTTGTGCTCCGGCAGCAGCATCCGGGACGCACCCACTTCATCGATCACGTCGATCGCCTTGTCCGGCAACTTGCGGTCGTTGATATACTTCGCCGAAAGCTCCACCGCGGCGCGGATCGCCTCGTCGGTATAGCGAACCTTGTGGTGCTTCTCGTAATTCAGCTTCAGGCCGCGGAGAATCTTGATGCTGTCTTCCAGCGACGGCTCGTTGACGTCGATCTTCTGGAAGCGGCGCACCAGGGCGCGGTCTTTCTCGAAGTAGTTGCGAAACTCCTTGTAGGTGGTGCTGCCGATGCAGCGCAGCGTGCCGGATGCCAGCGCCGGCTTCAGCAGGTTGGAGGCGTCCATCGCGCCGCCGCTGGTCGCGCCGGCACCGATCACGGTGTGGATTTCGTCGATGAACAGGATGGCGCCGGGCTGGTTCTCCAGTTCGTTCACCACCGCCTTGAGCCGCTCCTCGAAGTCGCCGCGGTAGCGGGTGCCGGCCAGCAACGCCCCCATGTCGAGCGCGAAAATCGTCGACTTGGCCAACACCTCGGGAACGTCGCCCTCGACGATGCGCTTCGCCAACCCCTCCGCGATAGCGGTTTTGCCGACGCCGGGATCGCCGACATAGAGCGGATTGTTCTTGGTCCGCCGGCAGAGGATCTGGATGGTCCGCTCGATCTCGGAGTTGCGGCCGATCAGCGGATCGATTTTCCCCGCCATCGCCTTCTTGTTCAGGTTCACGCAGTAGTTCGACAGCGCATCCTGGTTGCGCCGAGCCGGCTTTTCCTCACGCTCTTGTTCCGGGGGGCTTTCCGGTTGCTGCGCGTTGCTGCCCGTCACCGGCCGCTGCGCCGACCGGCCCGGCGCCTTGGCTATGCCGTGGCTGATAAAATTGACCGCGTCCAGCCGGGTCATGTCCTGCAGTTGCAGGAAGTACACCGCGTGGCTCTCCCGCTCGCTGAACAGCGCCACCAACACATTCGCGCCGGTAACCTCGTCGCGGCCGGAGGACTGAACATGGATCGCCGCGCGCTGGACGACGCGCTGGAAACCCGCGGTGGGTTTCGGGTCACCGGGCCGGTCGGTTGCCAGACCGGCGAGATCCTTGTCGAGGAACTCGGTGAGGTCGCTGCGCAACTTGTCGAGGTCGACACCACACGCTCGCAGCACCGTGGCTGCGTCGGTGTCATCGGCCAGTCCAAGCAGAAGATGTTCCAGGGTTGCATACTCGTGTCGCCGCTCACTGGCGAGCGACAAGGCGCGATGAAGCGTCTGTTCGAGGTTCCGTGACAGCATATCCGACGCTCCTACACGCTAAGGCCCGTATCCGGGACCCGGTCATCGCCAGACGGCACCGCCGCCTGGTATCTATTGACGCACCCATGCCACGGCGGTGGCAAAGGCGCCCATCATTCCTTCTCGATCGTACACTGCAGAGGATGCTGATTTGCCGGGCCAAGTCCATGACCTGAGTCACTTTTGTTTCAGCGACTTCATAAGTGTAGACGCCACATACGCCGACTCCGCGACGGTGCACATGCAGCATGATCCGCGTCGCCTCCTCGCGAGACTTCTGAAAGAACCGCTCGAGCACGTGGACGACAAACTCCATCGGCGTGTAATCGTCGTTGAGCATCAGCACCTTATACATTGCCGGCTTGCGCGTCTTCGGGCGCGCCTTGACCACAACCCCGGTGTTGGGTCCTTCCGTCGTGCCGCCGCCACGTTTGTCGTTGTCGCTCATCGTGCTCGCATTCCATTCGCCGTCCCACGCGCGACCGTCACCGCGGTCTGTCTCCAAAGGCTTCCGAGCGGCCAACCCGCAGCCCGATTCCTGTTTGGGTCCATCCGCGCCTGCTGGCCCTTCGAGGGCACAAGCATATTGGATGGCCGGGCCTTGATGAAAGAGCCTTCCCTCGCCCGGAAGAAGCGGCGAGTCCGCGAAGAGACGATTGCGCCGTCCGAACGCCACCGCAAGTGGGCGATTTCGTCGGGCGAACAAGATTGTCGAATACGCGCGTGGGCCGATGGCGGAGACCTCCGTCAACTCAGATGGGTTAAGGCCTCCAATAGCAAAAGGCCCGGACGAATGCCCGGGCCTCTATTAGTCTTTTCGAGCGGCTTCCGTAGGTTAGCACTACGGCTGATCCAGCTTTGAATGTCCGCTCGATTTGGATTAGCAGGTTGCCCGCTTAGGCCGCCTTGGCCAGCTTCTCCACCGCGACGCTTACCCGCGCGGTGATCGGAGCCAGGGTTTGTTCAGTCAACTTGAACGAAGCGTCAGTCAGCTTGCCCGATTCGGCCATCGCCTTCTCCAGAGCGGCGCGGGCAAAATTGGCCTGCAGTTCGAACGCGTCCTTCAGGGATTTCACCCCTGCGAGCGCCTTGAACGTTGCCACGGTCTCGTCGAACGTCGCCTGGGCTGACGCGGCGACCTGTTTGGACAGATCCTGGACGCCGGCGGTCCAAATCTGGCTGGACTTAACCACGGCCTCCACATTGCCCTGGCTAAAGGTAACAAATTCCTCGGCTGATTTCATTGCCATCTCGATTCCCTTTTTCACTTTAACTTGATTCGGTTGTAGTGCCTCCGCCGTCTTCACGGAGTCGTCCTCTATCATCAACACTGCTGTTTCCATGCCTTTCGCAATTGTCTCTTCCGGCGTGGAAGTCACCTCAGTCGGTCTTGGCCTTGTTGCCATTGTCACTACCTCCAAAAAAGCGCAAAACGCGTCATCCGACGTAGAACAATCAGTCCGCCGATAACGCATCCAGCCCGAAAATCTGTTTCGCGATGCGGCTTCGTTTGCTGCAATGCAACAATTGTGATATAGACCCCTCCTTGCGGCTTATCAAGTGATTTTTGTGCAGTGCACAAAAAATCCGGCCACCGAGACTCTTCCAGCCCCTGAACATCCGAAATGCGGCCGATCTTGCCGCCACCCGCTTCCGACCGGCTGACGCCCCAAGGTGAGAGTCACTCCGTAAGGCATTCACCTTTTTCGGTTTTCTGCAATTTTCGGCTGGACATTGCGCGCTACGCGAATTTAAGGTTCGTGCATCGCGTGGAGGGGGAACTGTTATGGCCGGGTTGGGGTGCCGCCGACGCAATATCTTGTCGCGTCTTTCCCAATCGCACCTCGCCCGATCACACGTCGCAATGTTCGCCGCGACGGTCATTGTCGCCCTGCTCCCAAATCATCCGGCGCAGGCCCAGATCGGTTCCGCTCGCTATAGTTCCATCATTGTTGATGCCGCATCCGGCGATGTGCTGGAGGAGGTGAATGCGGACCAGCCGCGCCATCCCGCCAGCCTGACCAAGATGATGACGCTTTACCTGACGTTCGAGGCGCTGCGTGACCGCCGCATCGTGCTCGACCAGGCGGTTCCCGTGTCGGCCCGCGCCGCGTCGATGGAACCCTCAAAACTAGGCCTGCTTCCCGGGTCTCGCCTGAGTGTCGAGCAAGCGATCCTGGGTCTCGTCACGAAGTCGGCCAACGACGCCGCATCCGCCCTGAGCGAATTCCTCGGCGGCAGCGAGGATCGGTTTGCCCAAATGATGACCCTGCGCGCTCGGGCGCTCGGCATGAACAACAGCACGTTCTCTAACGCTTCCGGGCTGCCGGACCCCGACCAGTGGACGACCGCCCGGGATCTGGCGATCCTCAGCCGACACCTGATCAACGACTTTCCCACCTACTACGGATATTTTTCCACCAAGAGCTTTCTCTGGCACCGGCAGGTGATTTTCAACCATGACAACATGCTCCGGTCCTACCCCGGCGCGGATGGGCTGAAGACCGGCTATACTGAGGCATCCGGCCACAACCTGGCCACCAGCGCGGTCCGCGGCGGTGTGCGCCTCGTCGGTATCGTGCTGGGTGCGGCTTCCAACGGCGAACGCGACCTCCATATGGCTTCGCTGCTCGATCGTGGCTTCGAGCAGATGGATGTCCCGACGTCCCGCATCCCGCTGCAAACCGCCGCCGCACGCGTTATGCTGATCTCATCGGCGCATGCGTCCGAGGTCGTCCGCCCGGCCGCCGGCTCACGCTCGAGGGACCTCGTTCCGGCATGGGCCGTGCAGGTCGGCAGCTTCCGGACCGAGCAGGTCGCCCGCGCCGCCGCCGCCGCGACCCGCCGGACAACCGACGCCGGAGAGGTCCGGGTGGAACCGGCCAACGTCGCAGGGAAAGCCGTGTGGCGGGCGTTGGTCACCGGGCTTACGGCAGCCGACGCGCAGGAGGCCTGTGCCAGCCGCGGGCACCGCAAAGGGTCGTGTCTCATAATCCGCCCCGAGACCCGCGACGTCGCCAGCCGCTGATCCCGAGTGGGTCAAGGCCGGTCCCAGTCCGCCGATTGGCTCACCGAGGCGCTTAGCCGCCGCGCTCCAGACGAACCACCCCGTCAGCCGTCGCCACCAGCGCGATGTTCGCAAAACCGATGAAAAGACCTGTCTCGACAACGCCAACAGTGCCCGTTAGCGCGGCGTTCAGCGCCAGTGGATCGCTGATCGGACCGAAACCGCAGTCGAGGATCATATTGCCGCTGTCGGTTCGGAATAGCTGCCCATCCGCCCTCCGCCGCGGCACCACCTCGTACCCACCCAATGCTGCGATCCGGACCAAGGTCGTCTCCCAGCCGAAAGTGACGACCTCCACTGGCACCGGTGTCGTTTCGCCCAGGCGGTTGACCAGCTTCACCTCGTCCGCGACGATCACCAGGCGGTCGCTGGCGGCGGCGACGATCTTTTCGCGCAACAACGCGCCACCGAGACCTTTCACCAGATGGAGCGTCCCGCGCTCGATCTCGTCGGCACCGTCGATGGTGACGTCGACACGCGGATGATGCGCGAAATCAGTGAGCTTGATCCCCCCCTCGCGCGCCTGGCGGGCACTGTTCTCGCTGGTGGGAATGCCGACGATGCGCAGGCCCTTGCTGACCCGATCGATCAGCTCATCGATAAAGAATTTCGCGGTCGA
The DNA here is from genome assembly GCA_963758415.1 of uncultured Alphaproteobacteria bacterium. Classification (GTDB taxonomy): domain Bacteria; phylum Pseudomonadota; class Alphaproteobacteria; order Acetobacterales; family Acetobacteraceae; genus Rhodopila. Next base: position 394,204 of record CAVWVL010000010.1, read on the forward strand.
ACCGGTCCCAAGACCGACCACCATGCCGTCCTGCACCATGGCCGCGGCAGCCAAAGCCGCCTCACGCTTCAAGGCATCCCGATCGGTCATGACAGCACCGCCCCCGGTACGCACAGCCAATGGTAGGAGCACACTTGCACAATCTCCTTCGCTGCCAGGCCACCGTCACACACGCTCGCGACGAACCGAGGTGCATCCGATCTCGCCGTCTGACTATCCCTTATGCTCGCCGAGCGATATGAGAACTTCAGGAGCGGGACGCCAGACGGATGAAAGACTTGCCACCTGAGGCACGTTTATCTTGCGCGTGGTAAGGTGCTTGCTCATGTTGGCGCGTAACTGATGCCAAAGAAGGCGGAGACGGAGCAAGACGATGGACGGCGGGGCAGACTCAAGGCGCATTACGATCCACGCCCCGGAAGATTTCGCCGGAATGCGGACCGCCGGCCGGCTCGCGGCGAAGACCCTGGACATGATCGCGGCGCACGTAAAGCCGGGCGTATCGACCGCCACGCTGGACAAGCTGTGCCATGATTTCATCCTTGATCATGGCGCGATCCCGGCCCCGCTGAACTACCGCGGTTATCCGAAATCGATCTGCACGTCGATCAATCACGTGGTCTGTCACGGCATCCCGTGTGACCGCAAGCTGGTGAACGGAGACATCCTCAACATCGATGTCACCGTGATCCTGGACGGGTGGCACGGTGATTCGTCTCGGATGTACGCGGCTGGCATCCCCAGCACGCGCGCCCGCAACCTGATCGACGTGACCTACGATTCACTGATGCGCGGTCTGCAGGTAGTGAAGCCAGGAGCCAGCCTCGGCGATGTCGGCCATGCCATCCAGACGTTTGTGGAGGGGCACCGCTTCAGCGTGGTCCGCGATTTTTGTGGCCACGGCATCGGCCGAAGGTTCCACGAACCGCCCAATGTCCTGCATTTCGGACGCCTCGGCGAAGGGCCAATTCTGCGCCCCGGCATGTTTTTCACCATTGAGCCGATGGTGAACGCCGGGCGGCCCGAGGTGAAGGTGCTGGACGATGGCTGGACAGCAGTCACCCGAGATCGCAGCTTGTCGGCCCAGTTCGAGCACATGATCGGGGTCACCGAAGACGGTTGCGAAATTTTCACGCTGTCGCCCGCCGGCCTGGACAAGCCACCGTTCGGCGTTAGCTGATTAGCAATAGACCGAGTGTAGGCTGCGACGGGCAATGATCCGTCGCGAGTTCACATGCCCAAACGCCCGAAAGCCGCAGACCAGCGAAGCGCTGAACCGGCGGGCTTGGCCGAAGCTGGAACCCTGCCAGGTCTGGATTTCGAGGCCGACGACAACGACAGCGCGATTGGTGGCGACGGCCATCGCGCCCGTATGCGGCAGCGGCTGCTGAAGGCCGGCCCCGACGCTCTGGCGGACCATGAGATGCTGGAGATGCTTCTCTTCCTGGCTCTCCCGCGCCGCGATACCAAGCCGGTCGCCCGAACGCTGCTCATGCGATTTGGTAATTTTGGCTCGGTCATCAGCGCACCCGCGGCGGAACTTATTGCCATCGAGGGGCTGGGGGAAGCAGGACTGGCGGCCTTGAAGCTGGTGCAAGGCGCCGTGTTACGCTTGTTGCGGCAGCAGGCGGCCACCGAACCCGTGCTGTCAAGTTGGGACCGGCTGATCGACTACCTCTCGGCCAGCATGATGCACGAACGGATCGAGCAGTTCCGCGTGCTGTTCCTGGACACCCGCAACCGGCTGATCGCCGACGAGGTGCAGAGCCGCGGTTCCATCAACCACGCGCCCGCTTACCCGAGGGAGGTCGTGCGGCGCTGCCTCGAGCTGCACGCCAGCGCCGTGATCCTGGCGCACAATCACCCAAGCGGCGAACCTACGCCGTCCCGTGAGGATATCGCCATGACCGCCGATATCCGGCGGGCGGCGGAGACGATGGGGATCGCGGTGCATGACCACATCATCATCGGCCGGTCCCGGAACATCAGCTTCCGGCAGGAAAAGCTGCTTTGAAGGGACGCTTGAGGGCGTGGGATCCCTCAGGCGCGACGATGCCAAAACTGCCGGCCCCGCGCCGGGGCCGGCATCGATCAGGTGTCAGAGATTACGGGGCCTCCTTTTCCTGCCAGGCATTCAACTTTACCTGATCCGCGGCCAGATGCTGCTTGTCGCGGCCGATGTCGCGATCGAGTTTGCCCATCCGGCTCAGCAGCTCCTTCAGTTCACGCTCCTGGTCGCGCGACAGCGGCGGGGCCTTGCCTGCCTTCGCCTCCGCGGCCTGCATCTCGAGGACCTGCACCTTCTGCTGGTCCATGGTCAGCTTCTTGTTGTCCTGCTTGATGTCCTTGTTGAGTTCGTTGACCTTGTTCTGGAGTTCACGCGTCTCATGGTTCGAGTTCGAGGATACGGTCGCCATGCTGGGCTGTCCGTCGCCAGCATGCGAGCCGTGGGCAATGGCGGGGGCGGCGGCAAGCAATCCCGCCACCACCGCCAGGTGGGTGATGATAAAGAGATGCACTGTATGGTTTCCTGTTGAACGAAGCTGAGCGGCCAATCCGCTCGGCTTTGTCGGACATACCGTTCCGTGCAGTGCCCCGGTGTGCCGGCGGTCACAAAGTTGGTCTGAGGGCTTCGCAGCAACTCAGCCGCGCGTTCGCTCGGCGGCCGGCCGGCAGGGCCCAAAGGCCCTTCCGGTTTAGCGGATACGCTCCGGCTGCTGTTTCAGAGCAATTCCATCCCCCAGAGGTCCGCGGGTTGGCGCCAGGCTGCCCTAGCGCCCCAGAGTCGGCATGACAAACTCCGGCCCGCGACGCTTGCCCGACGTCCACCGCTGGGTGATCGCCTTGTAACGGGAATAGAACCGCACCCCCTCGGGACCGTAGATGTGGTGATCGCCGAACAGCGAGTGCTTCCAGCCGCCAAACGAGTGAAACGCCATCGGCACTGGGATCGGCACGTTGATCCCGACCATACCGATCTGGATGGCGTTGGCGAAGTCCCGAGCGGTGCCCCCATCATTGGTGAACAAGGCGACGCCGTTGCCGTATTCGTGCGCGTTGATCATGCGGGTGGCGGAGGCGACGTCGGGTGCGCGAACAACCGCCAGCACCGGGCCAAAAATCTCCTCTTTATAAATACGCATATCAGTGGTGACGTTGTCGAACAGGCAGCCGCCGAGGAAGAACCCGTTCTCATAGCCCTGCAGTTTCAGGCCGCGGCCGTCGACCACCAGATCGGCACCCTCGCGCACGCCAAGATCGACATAACCGCGCACTTTCTGCAGGTGCTCACGCGTGACGAGAGGACCCATCTCGGCCTCGGGATCGACGCCCGGTGCTACCCTTAGAGCGCGCACCCGGGGCGCCAGCTTGGCCATCAGTGAGTCACCCGCCGACCCGACAGTGACCGCGACCGACACCGCCATGCAGCGCTCTCCGGCCGCGCCATACGCGGACCCCATCAGCGCGTCGACAGCGTCGTCGATGTCGGCGTCCGGCATCACCACCATGTGGTTCTTCGCGCCGCCCAGCGCCTGCACCCGCTTGCCGTGTGACGTGCCGCCGCGATAGATCGTCTCCGCGATCGCGGTGGACCCGACGAAGCTGATGGCCGCGATGTCGGGGTGAGCGATGATGGTCTCGACCGCCTCGCGGGCACCCTGCACGACCGAGAACACACCGTCCGGCAATCCGGCCTCCCGCAGCAGTTCGGCCAGCTTCAGCGAAGCCGAGGGATCTTTTTCCGATGGCTTGAGAATGAAGCAGTTGCCGCAGGCCAGCGCCACCGGGATCATCCACAGCGGCACCATGATGGGGAAATTGAACGGCGTGATGCCGGCCACCACGCCGAGCGGCTGACGGATCGACCAGGCGTCGATGCCCGTGCCGACCTGGTCGGTGTATTCGCCCTTCAGCAGATGCGGAATCCGCAGGCGAACTCCACCACTTCGAGACCGCGCTGCACCTCGCCGTCCGCGTCGGACAACACCTTGCCGTGCTCGTGGGTGACGATGGCGGACAGCTCGCGGCGGTCCCGCTCCAGCAGTTCCTTGAGCTTGAACATGACCCGGGCGCGGCGCAGGGGCGGGGTGTTCGCCCAGGCCGGCCAGGCAGCCGTCGCGGCGGCCACGGCAGCACTCACTTCCCGGGCATCCGCCAGGGCGACCCGGCCGGTGACTTCGCCCGATGCCGGATCGAACACATCGCCGAACTTTCCGCTGCTGCCGGCGACGTGCTTGCCGCCGATAAAGTGCCCTATCTCGCGCATTGGTGCTTCCTCCGTCGCTCGCGGAGGGAGTTAGCTCGGTTTCCCGAAGCGTGCCAAGGTCGGTCTCGCGCCTGGATGCCTAAGGATCGATCGCCTGACGGAAACGGCCAATCTCGGACGGCAACAGCTCGGCAAGAGCACTCGCGGCCGCAACGGCGCCACTGCCACACCGGTAAGGATCGTGCCGCACGGCGGAAGCCACGGCATCCTGAATTTCCGACCAGCGAGCGTTACGCATGCCAGCACGCGCACATCCGAGGAGATGTGCTCCAGAAAAGCCGGTTTGCATCCGCCATAAGGCAGCAGATCCGGCTCCAGTCCAAGGTCCCAGCACGTTCTGTCGGCAAAACCCCATGCTTCGCTCTGCACCTCGGGAGGAAATCGAGCAGCAAATCGACGTCGCTGTGAAATTTCATCTGACCGCTGGCAGCGGAGCCGAACAGCAGAAATCGCCCGCCATGCGCGCGCGCATAACCGGCAAGCAAAGGCACCAATGTCTCACCGCGGCGCCGCGCCGCGCCGCCTCGGTTGCCTTGCGCTCGGCCAAAGTGATGATCCGCTGCATGTCTGCATTATCGGGTTTTCGTGGGTCCAAAACAAGAAAGTGGCGTAATGGTTGCGCATGGAGCGCGGCGCGGCTAACCGTACGCATCGGCGCGCACCATGTGTGCCGGGACTTTTTGCGGGAGACCAACATGGCTTACAGGGTCGCGGTTGTCGGCGCCACCGGGGCAGTCGGACGCGAGATGATAAAGACCCTGGTCGAGCGGAACTTTCCGGCGTCGGAGGTGGTTGCCCTGGCGTCCGGCCGTTCGACTGGCGCGGAAATCTCCTTTGGCGAGAAAAAGGTCCTGACCGTCCGCAACCTGGACACATTCGATTTCACCGGCTGGGACATCGGGCTGTTCAGCCCCGGAGCCGCTGTGTCGGCCATCCACGCCCCGCGCGCCGCCGAACAGGGCTGCGTGGTGATCGACAACACTAGCCATTTCCGCATGGACCCGGACGTGCCGCTGGTGGTGCCGGAGGTCAATCCGCACCATCTGCGCCAGTTCAGCAAGCGCAACATCATCGCCAACCCGAACTGCTCCACCATCCAGATGGTCGTGGCGCTGAAGCCGCTGCACGACGAGTTCAAGATCAAGCGCGTGGTCGTCTCGACCTACCAGTCCGTGTCCGGGGCCGGCAAGGAGGGCATGGACGAGCTGTTCAACCACACCAAGTCGTCCTTCGTGTATGAGCAAAGCCCGCCGCAGCAGTTCACCAAGGAAATCGCCTTCAACTGCATCCCGCATATCGACAAGTTCATGGATGACGGCTCCACCAAGGAAGAGTGGAAGATGGTGGTCGAGACGAAGAAGATCCTCGATCCCGCCATTGCCGTGCACGCCACCTGCGTCCGCGTGCCGGTGTTCATCGGCCATGGCGAGGCGGTGAACGTCGAATTTGAGAATCCGGTCACCGCCGGGGAGGCGCGGGCCCTGCTGCGCGACGCCCCCGGGGTCGAGGTGGTCGACGTGCGCGAGGATGGTGGCTACGTCACGCCGCTGGAATGGGCCGGTGAAGACGCGGTTTTTGTCAGCCGCATCCGCAAGGACCCGACGGTCAAGCACGGCCTGTCGTTCTGGTGCGTGTCCGACAATCTGCGCAAAGGGGCGGCGCTGAATGCGGTGCAGATCGCGGAGACGCTGCTGGCGATGAACCTGCTGGTGCGCAAGGCAGCCTGACCGCTGTCGCCAGCCAGCGTCGCGATCCTGCTGTCGGTCTACAACGGCGAACGATATCTGAACGAGCAGCTCACCAGTATCGCGGCGCAAACACACGCCAACTGGGCGCTCTACTGGCGTGACGATGGTTCCTCGGATAACGGCCCGAAGGTCCTCGGGACGTTCGCGAATGGCCCGGGGCGTGGTCGGTGCATCGCGCTTGCGGATGGGCACAGGCTTGGCGCAACCGGGAGTTTCCTGACGCTGCTCCGCCGCGCCATCGAGGGGACGGACAGGTATTTCGCATTTTCCGACCAGGACGATGTGTGGTTGCCGAACAAGCTGGCGCATGGCGTGGAGGCTCTCGTTGGCCTGCCCGCGCATCAGCCGGCGCTCTACTTCTGCGCGCGGATTCCGGTGGACGCTGGCCTAAAGCACATCGGTCCCGCGGTGGTGCCAAGCCGTCCGCCTGGCTTCCCCGCCTCGCTGACACAAAACGTGGCGCCAGGCTGCTGCATGATCCTGAACCGCGCCGCCGCCGAGCTAATCGCTGCAACTGAAGCCCCGGCCGGGACCTGGCACGACTGGTGGGCCTACATCGTCGTTTCCGCGAGCGGTGGGCGGATCATCGCGGGCGATTCCCCGGACGTGCTTTACCGCCAGCACGGTGCCAACGCGGTGGGCGAGCCGCTCGGTCCGCGGCACCGAGCCGTTGCCGCCCTCCGCCGGGGTCGGCGCCCGTTCATGGCGCTATTCCGGCGTCAGATCGAAGCCCTGAAGTCCGCGCCACTGCCGCTGCCAGAACCCACCCGCGCGCTGCTCGCGACAATCGACAACGCCTGCCGGGGCGGCTGGCTGGCACGTCTGCAAGCGTTGCGTGTTCCGGGATTGGTCCGTCAGACGCCGGCCGAGACAGCGCTGTTCCGCCTCTGGTTCCTGCTGGGCTGACGGCGCGGGCTCAGCGGCGGAAGTCGGCGCCTTTGCGTTCCACTGTGCGGACCAGACCCTGCCACTCGCTCAGTCCGTATTCCTGCGTCGGCCTCACCTTTTTCATGCGCTCGGCAGCCTTGCGCTGCACGTATTCGTCGATGACCACGGGCGGCTCGTCCATCTGGCGCGCGATCAGTTCCAGTTCGCAGGCACGCTCCAGCATATATAGCCGCATCATCGCGCCATGGATGGTTTCGCCCAGCGTGAGCAGACCATGGTTCAGCAGCACGACGCAGCTACCGTTGGCGCAGCTCCTGCCCAGAGCATCACATTCCTCGACCGTCGCCGGCACGCCATACTCATGGTAAACCACATCGTCGAGCACGTGCAGCGAGTCCTGGCTGATCGGGCGCAGACCCCGCCGCAGCAGCGACACGCCGGCACCGGCTCGCGTGTGGGTGTGCAGCACGGCGTTGGCGTCAGGCCGAGCCTTGTAGACTCCGCTGTGAATGATGAAGCCGGCGTTGTTGAACTTGCCGCCGGGGGACAGGACATTGCCGTCCATGTCCATCTTGACGAGGGAAGACGCCGTGATCTCGTCGAACGTCTCACCGTAGTTGTTGATCAGGAAGTGGTTGGGCTCCCCTGGCACCCGCGCGGACATGTGGGTGTTGATGAGGTCGGTCCAGCCAAGATCGTTGCAGATGTGGTAGAGGGCGGCAAGTTCGCAGCGGGTTTGCCACTCAGATTCCGAGATGCCGGAGGTGGCGAGTTGAAGGGCGGCTGACATCTATCTGATCCCCTGATCATGCGCGTGACATCTGTATCGTGATCCGGTTGGCGTTCCAGCGCAAGGTTTCGGCCGAATCGCGGCCGCCACGCGCTCGCCTGATGGACTTGTCTGAAGCCGCGGATCACGACGCTTGACCCCATCGGACCCCCGGTCTACCGGCTGGTATGTGCTGGAACTCCAGGCCCGAGGATCGCAACTGGTGAACGCGTTCAACTTCCCCCCGCCGCCGCCATCGCCCGAAGCCGAGGCGCTCAGGGGTGACGTCCGGGACTTCTTGAACACTGCGCTGGCTGACCGCAAAGCCATCGAGAAGGCGGAATCCTGGACCGGGACCGATGCTGCCTTCAGCCGGGAGATCGGCAAGCGCGGCTGGATCGGCATGACCTGGCCGAAGCGACATGGCGGCCATGAGCGCTCATCGCTGGAGCGCTACGTTGTCCTGGAGGAAATGTTGGCCGCGGGTGCGCCGGTGGCGCTGCACTGGATCGCCGATCGTCAGTCCGGTCCCCTGATCCTTCGGGTCGGCACCGACGAGCAGAAGAAGATCCTGCCCCGGATCGCCGCCGGTGAGGCCTTCTTCTGCATCGGCATGAGCGAGCCGGATGTCGGGTCGGACCTCGCCGCGGTGCGGACGCGGGCGGCCAAGGTTCAGGGCGGATATCTGGTCAATGGCACCAAGGTCTGGACCAGTTTCGCCCATCTGTCGCACTACATGATTCTGTTCTGTCGTACCGGTCAGCCCGGCGATAAGGCCGCCGACCGGCATGGCGGCGTCAGCCAGTTCCTGGTGGACCTGCACAACACGCCAGGCATCACCGTCCGGCCGATCCTCGCGCTGACCGGTGAGCACCACTTCAACGAGGTCGTCTTCCAGGACGCTTTCCTGCCCGAGACCGCTTTGCTCGGGCGTGAGGGCGACGGCTGGAATCAGGTCACCAGCGAGCTGGCGTTCGAGCGCAGCGGGCCGGAGCGGTTCCTCTCCTCCTTCACCCTGTTCGTCGAACTGGTGCGTGCACTCGGCTCAGACCCGAGCGACGCGGGTGCGATCGCCATCGGACGACTGACCGCGCATATCTTGACGCTGCGGAGACTGTCCCGCTCGGTCGCTGGGATGTTGCAGGCCGGAGCCAACCCGGCGTTGCAGGCAGCACTGGTGAAAGACCTGGGTGCGCTGGTGGAACAGGAAATCCCGGAGATCGCCCGACAGTTGGTTGACGCGGAGCCCGATGCAAGCTCAACCCGGGATTTCGCCGCCGTGCTGGCACATACCATGATGCATGCGCCCTCCTTCTCGCTGCGCGGTGGCGCGCGGGAAATCCTCCGCGGCATCATCGCGCGCGGCCTCGGACTTCGCTGATCGATTGCAAGGATGTTACACAATGACCGATAAAGTTCTGTACCAGCAGGACGGCCCGATTGTTACGATCACACTGAATGATCCGGCGATGCGAAACCCGATCTCGGAACGGGAAACGGTGGACGCCATCGTCGCGGCGGTCGAGCGGCTGAACCAGGACGGGTCCGCCCGGGTCGCAATTCTGACCGGCGCCGGCAGTGCGTTCAGTTCGGGTGGCGACCTGCGGAAAATGCAGCAGGAGTTCGAGCCTCGGAAAGAGCGGCCCGCGCTGACGCCGCGTTACTACAAGTTCGGAATTCAGCGCATCCCGCTGGCATTCGAGAAGCTGGACGTGCCGATCATTGCGGCGGTGAACGGACCGGCGATTGGTGCGGGCCTCGACCTGGCGTGCATGTGCGACATGCGGATCGCGGCGGAGAGCGCCCGCTTCGCCGAGAGCTTCGTCAAGGTCGGCATCGTTCCGGGAGACGGTGGAGCGTGGTTGCTGCCGCGTGTCGTCGGTTATTCGAAGGCCTGTGAAATGGCGTTCACCGGCGATATGCTGAACGCTCAGGAGGCGCTGGCCTGCGGGCTGGTGTCACGTGTCGTTCCTGACGCGGAACTGATGGAAGCGGCGAAGGCACTGGCCGACCGCATCGCCGTGAACCCGCCTTATGCGGTGCGGATGGCTAAACGCCTTCTGATCGAGGGACGGCACAGCCGGCTGGATACGCTGCTGGAACTATCGTCGAGCCTGCAGGCACTGACCCACGCCACCGCCGATCACCGCGAGGCGGTCAGCGCTTTCCTGGAGAAACGGCGGCCGGACTTCAAGGGGGATTGACCGAGGACGTCGCCCGGGGCTGCTTGACTGCCATCGAATTCATTACGTCATCGGCATAACACGCGCATGCGCCGCATGAATCGGCTCAGCAGCCCGACCTCATTGCGCAGACCTGCTTTCGTTAGGCTGCTGCTACCGATGCTTGCCGTTTTGCTCATCGCGGCCGAACCCGCGCCTGACACAGCGGAAGGATGTCCCGCGAATAAGTCATGCCACGGCTGCGGTTGCGCGGGCGGGCCTGGCTACCGGGCGCCCGACGGACATTGCGTGGGCTTCCGGGACCTGAAGTTCAAGTGCGGCACTCCGCCAACGGAGCGCTGCAGCTTCGAGAATGCGCCCGGCACCGGAGCCCATGCTGAATGCGCCACACGGCCGCGGAGTCGTGGACCGGCTCCCGTCCCCGCCGATCCGGATCATCCGTAGATTAGCCGACGGTCAACGCTGCTCGCCACTGAAGCTGGCGGTCAGTTCAGCAAGCCGATCCAGTGCAGCTTTCGGCAGCAAGCCTTTCTCCACCGCTGCGAGACTGCCTTCGAACTCCCCGACCGTTGCCATGCCGACCAGAATCGTCCCCATCGCTGGATGCGAGATAGCGAAACAAATCGCCGCTTCAGCCAAACTGGATACGAAACCATCCGCTGACCAGAGGCAACAGCCGTTGAGCGCGTGCCAGATCAATTTCGTAGCTGTGGGCTGACCCGATTGGCGCGGGCGGAGCGCTGGCTGTGGGATGACGTTCCGCCGTTCCGCTAAGCGCGCCAGCCGCCAGCACGCGAATCCCCACCACTCCGACACCGGATTTCGTTGTATGGTCGAACAGTCGACCATAATCCTGTGCCGGATAGTTTGGCGGCAGGGCAGTAGCGGCGGACGGGTTCAGCATGTTGTAGCTGACCTGGGCACTCTCGAAGGCGCCGGAATCGATGACCTGATGCAGCGCGTCGGTGTCACCAACCGCGGTAATCCCCAGGAAACGGGTCTTGCCGGCCTGACGCAACGCCTCGAACGCCGGCACCACCTGTTGTTTCACTTGAGCCACGCTGAGACTTTCGCCGCCGCCACCCACGGTGATGGAATTGTGCAGGTGGAAGATATCGACGTGGTCCGTCGCCAACCGACGCAGACTGCCATCCAGCGACGCAGTCACCACCTCGGCAATGCGGCCGAACTCAGCGGCGGGGATGCGGACCTTGGTGCCCACATAGACGGCGTCACGCTTATGTCCCCGCAACAGGCACCCCAGGTTCGTTTCGGACACGCCGTCGCCGTATTGCACCGCCGTATCGAAGTAGTTGATGCCTGCATTCAGCGCCTCATTGACCGCGCGATCCTGGTCCGTGGTCGTTCCCCGGACCATCAAGCCACCCACGGCGCCGCAGCCAAATCCAAGCACGGACAGCCGCATCCCGGTACGCCCGAATTCGCGCATCTCCACGACTTTGTTCCTCCCTTAGATCATTGATACAGCCCGGCCGATCGGGCTCGGACCTTGCATAGCGCCAACAAGAAGCTCAAGCGTCGGTGCCTCGACCCCGGCCATGTGGGCGAGGGCCAGCGGGGCATCGAACATGCCGTCGATCTCCATCGGGCGCCCCAATTCGAGATCCTGCAGGATACTGGGTTTGTGATCCATCGAGCGATGGTTGGTGATCCGCGCGGCGTGATTCGTCGTAGGCTCGGCGCCGAGCGCACGGGCGATCGCGGTGGCCTCGTGCATCATGCGCAACGCGGCTTGTTCGATGGCGGGTTCGGCGTAGTTGTGTCGCGGCGCGCTGCCGGTCAGCACCGCCACCGTGCCGCCGGCGAGGTTGCTGATCAGCTTGTTCCAGATTTCGTTTCGGATCGAGCCGGTCGCCTCGCCGCTGATGCCGCCGTCGGTAATCAGGCCAGCGAGCGTCCGGACCCGCTCGGACAGGCTGCCGTCAGGTTCGCCCAGGATGAAGCGGCTCTTGGGTTGCTCGACCTCGACCACCCCTGGCGCAGTGACCGAGCTCGCGGAGTAGACCACGCCGCCGATCGCCCTGCCCGGTCCCAGTGCCCGCCGAAGCACGTCGTCGGGGTCGATGCGCGGCAGCGAGCGCTCCTGCAACGGGCCGGGCAAATGGTCGAAATACCACCACGGAATGCCATTCATGACGAAAACGACCGGCGTGTCGGCGGCCAGCAATGGTGCGATGGAAGTGGCAACGGATGGCAGGGCGGGCGCTTTCACCGTGACGAAGACCGCGTCCTGCGGCCCCAGTTCCGCCGGATTGGACGCCGCCCGGACCGGCGCATGATGGGTGCCGTCAACCGCATGCACCAACAGACCATTGGCCTGGATTGCGGTCAGATGGGCGCCCCGGGCAATCACCGAGACCTGCGCGCCGGCCCGGTGCAGCCGCGCCGCGAGGTGGCCACCGATCGCACCGGCGCCAAAAACGCAGATCTTCATCGCCGACCCTTCCCGTCCGTGGTGCCTTCATCGGACGCCATGAGGACGGCACAGGTCAACCGTGGTATCTGGCCTGGCTTGCCGACATGGAATAGAACACCGGGATCATTTCCATCTGGAGCAGTCCATGAGCAAGATCGTCCGCACCGAACCTGGCCCGATCCTCTCCAAGGCCGTCGAATACCATAACTTTGTCTATCTTCCGGGCATCACCGCTCGGGACACGAAACAAGATATCAAGGGTCAGACCGCCGACGTGTTGGCGCAGATCGATGCCATGCTGGAACATCACGGCACCGACAAGACGCGCCTGCTGCAGGCGACCATCTGGGTGAAGCACATCAAGGATCGTGTCCTGATGAACGAAATCTGGACGCCTTGGCTGCCGAAGGACGGCGCGCCCGCCCGTGCCTGCGTGCAGGCGGAAATGGCCTCCCCCGATGTCCTGGTGGAGATCATGATCACCGCCTGCAAGTAGCAAGCAGAAATCTACGCGGTGGTGCCGCCGTCGACCGGCAGCGCCACCCCGTTGATGAAGGACGCCTCGTCCGACAACAGGAACAGCGCCGCGTTGGCAATTTCCTCAGGCTGGGCGACGCGGCGCATCGGGTTCTGGCCGCCACGTTTGGCAACCAGGGTTTCCGCGGTCTCCCCCGCTGGCATCTGGCTGTCCGGCCGAGCAACGAAGACGCGGAGCATGGGGGTGTCGGTGGTGCCAGGGCAGACGGCATTGACCCTGATGTTCTCGTGGCCATAACGCTTCGCCAGGCCCTTCACCAAGCCCACCACACCGAACTTGGCGATATTGTACACCGGACTGTAGGGCGAGCCCTGCAATCCGGACGTCGAAGCCGTGAACAGCAACGCGCCCCCGCCGCGAGCACGTAATTCCGGCAGCGCCGCCTCGGTGGTCACCAGCACCGTGCGCACGTTCAGGTTCATTGCGAAGTCGTAGTCTTTCCAGTCGAGACCTTCGATCGAAGCGGGACCCGGCGTGCCGACATGGTTCCAGACGAAATCAAGGCCGCCGAAATGACGCGCGGTCTGATGCACGATGCCGCGCGCGAATTCATCACTGGTCAGATCACCCGACAAGCCGATCGCTCGTCCGCCAGCGTCGGTAATCCGTCTGACCACGGCGTCAGTGGCTTCCCGGTCGAGATCGACCACCGCCACCGCCGCCCCCTCACTCGCGAAACGAACCGCCCCCGCTCGGCCCATACCCGAGGCACCAGCAGTGACTATGCCTATCTTGTTTTGTAGCCGCATGGTTATTGCCTCCCTTGGCGCGGTGTTTTTCAACCTGTCTCCATCGGCAGACTTGCATCCTTGGCCCACTCCGACAGCGACGCATCGTAGATCTTGACGTTTTGATGTCCGAGCATGGTCAGCACGAACGCGTCGGCGCTGGCCGCGATACCGCCGCCGCAATAGGCGATGACCGGGCGATCCAGCGCACCGACCGCACCCAAACGCCGGCGCAGCTCATCCGGCGGCAGAAAGGTGTTCGTATCGGGATCGAGCAGATGTGCCGCCGGCACATTGACGCTGCCGGCGATGCGGCCCGGGCGCCCGTAGCTGTTGCCCCCGCTGCCGGAATGTTGCGCCGGCAACAGCGCGTTCAGCGTGCAGACCGCGGCGTCGCCGATTGCCGCCTTCACCTGTTCCTTGCCCACCATCAGGTCGCGCACTTCAGCAACGGTGAAGTCCCCGACAGGACGCGGCGACGCGGGGCCGGTTTCGACGGCACGCTTTTCGCGCACCCATTTCTGCCAGCCGCCGTCCAGCACGGCCGCATTGTCGTGGCCGAATTCCCGTAGCAGCCACCAGACCCGCGTCGCCCACCACGCGTTGCCGGTGCTGTAGGTGACCACCCGCGTCGTATCGTTCACCCCGAAACGACGCATCGCCCCGGCGAAGTCCCCCGCGCTCGGCCGCATGAAGTTCAGCTTTTGCGACGTGTCCGAAACATCGCGGGAGACGTCGCAGAACTGCGCCCTGGGAATGTGGCCATTCTCGAAATCCTCGCGTCCTGGCTTCACGGTATAGGTAGTCGCCGGGTTTGGAATCAGGTGCGTGGTGCAGTCCAGCACGACCACGTCCGGGTCATGCGAATGCCGAGCGAGCCAGTCGGTTTCGACGAGTAGTTCCGGATGAACGAATCCTGTCATTGTTGCGACTCCGTGTCAGGAAATGGTGACGCCGCTGTCGACCGGGTAGACATGGCCGGTGACCTTGCTTGACTCGTCGGACGCCAGAAACAGTGCCATGGAAGCAATGTCTTCCGGCTCGATCAGGCCGACCAGGTGGGAATCGGCGAGCTTGCCGAGGGCTGGGTTACCGGCGACCAGCTTGCGAACACGGTCGGTCATAGTCGCCGATGGCGCGATTGCGTTGACCCGGACCTTCGGCGCGAACTCCACCGCCATCGAGCGGGTCATCGACGCGACGCCACCCTTGGCCGCCGTGTAGCAGTCCCGCCCCGGAATGCCCATCAGCGCGACGTTGGAGGACATGTTGATCACCGATCCGCCGCCGGAACGGATGATCGCCGGGATGCCGAAGCGGCACCCCAGGAACGTGCCGAACAGGTCCAGCTTGATCACCCGCCAGAATTCCTCCAGCGGCGCGTCCGTCACATAGCTGTCACGCTGCGTCGACCCGCCGGCGTTGTTGTGCAGGATGTGCAGCGCGCCATAGTGCTGGGCCGCCTTGTCGATGGTGGCCTGGATGCTGTCGGGTTCGGTGACGTCGGTCCTGATCGCGATCGCCTCGCCGCCGGCCTGAGCGATCAACTGGGCGGTCTGCTCACCCGCCTCGGCGCTGATCTCCGCGACGACGACCCTGGCGCCTTCCTCGGCGAACAGCTTCGCGGTCGCGCGTCCGATGCCGGTTCCAGCGCCGGTGATGACCGCGACCTTGCCCGCCAGACGTGGCATGAACGTTCCCTCGGATGGTTCGGTGTTCCTTGTCACCCGGTGGGCAGCCTGGATCAAGAGGCGCCCCTGTCCCTGTCCTATAGCGGGATCGCCAGCAGCGTATCGATCCGCTGACTGTCGCACACCACGATGCGTTCGGCATAGCGCCACGGCCCGGCTCCGTCTCGCCGCACCTTGTCGAGGTAAACACCAGCCGCGAACACGCTCATCTGACCATCGCGCATGGTGCGAACGACCAGAAACGATGTCTCCACCGACAGCGTGCTGTCGGACTCACCGGTGATCAGCGGCATTCCCAGGACGTGCCGGTAGCGCTGCCTCTCATAGATGTTGGCCTGTCGCAGCGCGGCGATGCGGTCGATCAGCATGGCACGCGAGTCGGCATAGATCAGTCCGGCCTGGAAGCCCTGCGCATGGTTGTCCGCCGTCGTCACCTTGTAGTGACACTCGTCCATAAAGAAGTCCGGCCATTGCTCCAGCCGGCCGGCATCGATCGCCGCCGCGCAAGCCGCGTTCAGTGCCGCGATCTCGAACAGAAGCGTCGCATCGGTCATCGCACTACACATCCATCCAGCGCGCGCCACGCCTTCCAGAAGCCGCGCACCGAGGCCTCGGTCGCACGGGTTTCCGACGTCTCCGCGCCGGCGCCTCCCATCTCGACCACCGAGGTCTCCTTCGCCGCGGCGGCGATGCCACGCTGCACGAAGCCGCCGACCGCGCCATCCTCCATCGAAACGAATCCGGCCGGTCCCGCCAGGTTGCCCTGTCTCAGCCGCATCGCCCGCAGCGCCGGCGTGTCATCGGCGAAACCGAGATAGGTCCAGTGCAGATCCATTCTGTCGACGCCCCGCGGAACGATCTGGCGGACCGCGAGTGCGTTATGGATCTGTTGCAGAACGAAACCGGGAAACACCGACAGGATCTGCAAGGTGATGTCGTCGTTGAACTCAGCGACTGATTGCATGAACGACGGGTCACGCAGGGCGAATCCCTGATTGTCGGCGCGCATCCCGGCATAGCTGTCATCCGGCCCTTTCGCCGCTGCGAGCGTGGTGCTGGCATGCGCCACGCCGTTGTCGCTCACCATGACGCCGCCACCCTGGCTCAGCCGGGTGATCCGGAAGGTCGTGAAGAAGGTGTGCAGCAGACTCGCGTGATAGGTGTCGCGCACGTTCTCCATGTAGAGCTTCCAGTTGCACGGTAGTTGTTGCGTGAACCGACCGATCACCTCGACCTTCTTGTGCAGCACGCGGCGCAGCCGAGCGAGCACTTCGGGGCCGATATAGGTTTCGATGTCCGGCGCATCCGGCGCGAGGGTGCCAAATACCAGACCGCACAGCACCGCCGTGCGCAGCTTGCGCGGGCCATGCTCGGCCACGTCGAAATCGTCTGGCATGCCGCCCTGGCCGTTGACGCCATGGCGAAAGGCGATCGATTTGAGGTTGCCGCGCAGGTCGTAGCGCCAGGAGTGATAGACGCACTGGAAGTCTCTGCCGTTGCCGCCGTCGTCGAGGCAGATCAGCGCGCCGCGATGGGCGCAGCGGTTCTCGAACGCAACGACTTCGCCATCCTCCGCCCGGGCGACAACGACCGGCATCGCGCCCATCATGGTGGTGCGATAATCGCCAGTGCCCGGTACGTCGATTTCCAGACACAGATAGTGCCAGGCAGGCCCCTCGAACAGCCGAACCTGTTCCTCGCGGGCGACTTCGGGATCGCTGTAGACCCAGTAAGGCACGCGGGTCAGTCCGGCGGCCCAGGCGGCGGACGGCATGTCGCGCAAAGGCTGGTCCATGTTTTGCCTCCCTAGCCGACCTGTCCGGTCGATCATTTAGCGGCATTGGTAGAGATGTTCGGTAGTCATCGCAATCGCCGCGTCGCCCCCCGGAAAAAGGCCGGACCGTGGTAGCGCTGGCAATGCCGGCCGACACGCCATAGGCTAGGCCGGATAGCGGGAGCCCCACCCAATGATCCGTCTCCAACTCAGCCGCCCTGCCCTGATGCTCGGCCCAATGCTTTTGCTCGCGGCGTGCGGGTCGTCCGGCGTTAACCACGCCACCCGAGACCTCAACGACCGGTTACAGGCGCGGCTGGGGCCTGACATTGCCGCCGGTCGCGCCGTGCTGCAGCCATTGCCGGCCGGCGGCCGTGTTATCCTTCCAAACTCCACCGTGTACCAACCCGGCGGGGCGGAACTGGGAGACAAGGGTCGCGATGTCCTCGCCAGTACCATCCAGGGTCTGCTGGACCCAAGCCTTATGCGGATCGCGGTAGCCGACACAGCCGCGACGGCGGATGGTAGGCAAACCGCACGAGCGCAAGCCGTGAGGGAGTACTTCGTGGCTTACGGGCTTGGGCCTTCGCTGCTGCCGGCGGCCTCGCCATCAGCACCGCCGCCGCCTGCCGGCGCAGCGGCCTCGGGTCTGGCGATTACCATCAATGTTCAGTGTCCACACCACAAGGCGCCGGGGGGTGACGACAGCGGCCCGCCACAGGCATCGTGTCGCTGAAGTCTGACCATTCGGAATATTCCGTAGCCGCAAGGAAGACTACGCATGGCGCCCAACACCAAGCGAGTGTTCTACGTCAACAGCGTTGCCGCGCTGGTGTATCTGGAGATGCTCGCGAAGCGCCCGGATATTCAGGTGGACAAGCTCACCAACGACACACTGGACGAACAGGCTGAACCGGTGCTGGCACAGGCACACGCTTACCAGATCGGATCCTCGCGGCAGGAACTGGCGGCGCGGTTCCAAGGTTACGCGGCGTTGCTGACCCGCTGTCCGAACCTGCTGGCGTTGTCGACCAACGGTGCCGGCTTCGATACCGTCAGTCTCGATGACGCCACGGCGGCCGGCGTCGCGGTGGTGAACCAGGCCGGCGGCAACAAGGAGGGGGTGGCCGAGCACG
This sequence comes from uncultured Alphaproteobacteria bacterium, assembly GCA_963758415.1. Taxonomy (GTDB): domain Bacteria; phylum Pseudomonadota; class Alphaproteobacteria; order Acetobacterales; family Acetobacteraceae; genus Rhodopila. Next base: position 412,363 of record CAVWVL010000010.1, read on the forward strand.
TGATGGCGATGCTGTTGTCGCTGTCGAAACGGATCATGCTGGCCGATCATGCGATGCGCAGCGGAGCGGCCTACGAACGTCGGGATTTCATGGGTGACGATATCCAGGGGCGCACCATCGGTATCGTCGGCATCGGTCACGTTGGCAGCCGCGTGGCGGAACTTTGCCGCGGGCTGTTTCAGATGCGCGTATTGGCGCTCGATCCTTATCTATCGGCCGAGGAGGTTAAGGCCCGGGGCGCCGAGAAGGTCGTTTCTTTGGACGAACTGCTGCGCCAGGCTGACTATGTCTCAGTCAACTGTCCCCATACCGCCGAGACCAGGCTTATGTTCGGTCCGGCGCAGTTCGCGCTGATGCAGCCGCATGCGTATTTCATTACGACGGCACGCGGCGGCATCCACGACGAGGCGGCCCTGGCGGCGGCACTGACCGCGAAGCAGATTGCCGGAGCGGGGCTCGATGTGTGGGAGGACGAGCCGCCGTCGAGCGAGCATCCGCTGCTGAAGTTCCATAATGTGCTGGTCAGCCCGCACACCGCCGGGATCACGCGGCAGTCCCGCCACAACATTGCGCGCATCGCGGCGGAGCAGATGCTGGACATCCTCGATGGCAAGCGGCCGCCGCGTCTGCTGAACCCCGAGGTGTGGCCGGTCTATACCGAGCGCTTCGCGCGGATTTTGGGTTTCCGGCCGGAGGAATAACGCGAGGACGTGCCTGATCCGCTGACGCGATGCGCGCTTCTGATGGAGGTCGTCGATCTGCCGGCAGCCGATATGCCCCTGCCACGCCGCACCTCGATCATCCGCTAACCGGTGAGTGATCGATCATCATATATGCGGACCAAGCGGGGTCAGTTAGCCTTGACTAAATTCGCAAAATGCGTAATATTCGCATTGAAGGGGAACCCATAATGCGTGAAGTTCCAGCAACCGAATTTACCCGAAACTTCGGCCAATACCGGGAAATCGCACAGCGCGAGCCGGTTGCCGTCACTAGTCATGGCCGCCCTACCGGCTATTTCGTGTCTGCCGTCGAATTTGAAGAGATGCAGCGGCTCAAGGCGATCGCACGGCGTAGCCGCGCCGTCGTGGATCTGACGCGAGAGGAAATCGAGCGGATCGTGGCAAGCCGCATGGCACCCGAGCATGACCACCTCAATGCGCTGCTGGATGAGGAATAGCCGGTTGCCAACTGGCGTCCTTTCCGATGGCGCTTCCAGAACCACGTCCCGGTCTAGTCATTTCCTACGCCTACCTTTGGCACCACGAGCACCGCGCAGGCCAAGAGGAGGGCGTGAAGGATCGTCCTTGCGTCATCGTCTTGGCGATGGAGCGCCCCACCGACCGGAGCCCGCTCGTTCGTGTGGTGCCGGTGACGCACAGCGCGCCCGACATGCTGACACCCGCGATTGAACTGCCGCGAGCAGTCAAAAGGCACCTTGGCCTTGATGAAAGTCGGTCATGGGTCGTCCTCGACGAGATCAATGAATTTGCATGGCCCGGCTTCGACCTACGCCCTGTGCCTCGATCACGCGACAGCTTCACCTACGGCTTTCTGCCGCCGCGCCTGTTTGAGCAGCTAACGACGACGTTGCGCAAAGTCTGGAGCCAGGGACAAGGGAGAGCCACTCCACGATATTGAGGGCAGGCCCCAGGGGGCGATGAGGCCGGCGTGCGAGTTGTCGTCATCGACACCGACCCCCAGTAGTCAGCCATGGTGTGGAGTGAGGCGTGGCAGGCAGAGACTCCGGTGGTGGTAACGGTAGGGGTCGCAGAGGTGGCGCGCGTGTTGAAGCGTCATCACCAAGGCGGTACGGTTACTCGGTCAGGTCGTCCAACCCCTCATAGATTTCAGCCAACGGAAGCTCGATGCCGACGCTCTCCAGACGCAACACAGTGTCTATCCCGTCGATCGCGGTGAACGCCCATACGCCGTCATCAGCCCAGCGGTAGACGTGCACGGCGGCCTCAGCCTGGTACACCTCGACGATCTCTCGCACACCCTCAACGTCCTGCAGGTCACGCCGCTTCTGATCCCGATCCCGCCAGTGGCGTAACTCGGAGGGTGAGATGACCTCGAAGACCACACGAAGGTCCTCGCCGCAGCGGATCGATACGTCCGGGGTTCGGGCCGTGTTGCGCTGCTGACGCTTCGGCGCGGCACCACTCCCGAGCTCGGCCCGGCAGCCGGTACCGCGCAACCGGCCGATCAACGCGCCGGCCAGATTTGCGGCGATGGCGCCGTGGTCGGGCGACAGCGCGGCAAGGGCCACGATCCGGCCATTGACGAGTTCGTAACGCCACGCCGGACCGAACTCCCGCTGGTCAGTTTGAAGAAACTCGTCCGCCAACCAGATGCGGGGCGCTGGGTCCGCGATCGTCATCACGCGCCCCCTTCAGCCACCACTATGATCGCGTTAGACATCCGCCGGTTCCCCGGGGATCGGCACCTTGCCCAACTTCGCGATCAGTTCCGTCACCTCGGCGATCGCCGCCTCGGCCGCCGAACCATCCGGCCCCTTCGCGACCAGCGCCACGCCGTTGCCACTCGGCCGGTAGAACGGATAACTCCCCAGGTCGAGGTCCGGGTAACGACGCTGCACCGCGCTGAGCCCTTCGGCGATGACGCCCTCGGGCAGGCCGAGCGCATGCACCGCGCGGAACTCGATCCTGGCCCCGCCCTGCAGCCGTGGCGCCAGCCATTCGAACATCGACTGCATCACCCTCGGCACGCCCGCCATCACGTAGACATTCCCCATCTGGAAGCCGGGCGCGACGCTGATGCTGTTCTCGATCAGCGCCGCCCCACGCGGCATGGTCGCCATGCGCTGCCGGGCGGCATTGAACTCCCCGGGCTTGTAGCTGGCCTCCATACGCGCCCAGGCGACCGGATGAGGCTCCCAGGGAACCCCAAAAGCCGCGGCAATGCATTCGCTGGTGATGTCGTCGTGGGTCGGGCCGATGCCCCCCGTGGTGAAAACGTAGTCGAACTCTGTCCGCACCGCGTTCACCGTCCCGATGATGGTCTCCGGCACATCGGGGATCACCCTAACCTCCCGCAGCGGTATCCCCAGATTGCCCAGGTTGGTCGCGAGGAAGCGGATATTGGCGTCCTGGGTGCGCCCTGACAGCACTTCGTTACCGATTACCAGCAGGCAGGCGGTGGGATTCTTCGCGACCATCGACATTTTCCCTACAGACGCTTTTCCCTCGGACGGGCTCCCGACGAGCACCCGCCCGGGCGGGTTAGCTTCGCGGACACTGGTTCTCTAAAGGAAATCGCGCAACAGCGGAATCAGCGGCTTGTCAGCCGGCGGCATCTCGTACTCGCCCAGCTTCTGCGCCCTCACCCAGGCCAGGGTCTGATTTTCCCGCGGCTTCGGCGTGCCTTTCCAGCGCCGGCACAGATACAGCGGCATCAACAGATGAAAATGGTCATACGCGTGGGAGGCGAAGGCGAACGGCGCCAGACAGGCGGCGGTCACGTCGATGCCGATTTCTTCCTTCAGCTCGCGGATCAGTGCCGCCTCGGGGGTTTCGCCAGGGTCCAGCTTGCCACCCGGAAATTCCCACAGGCCGGCCATCTTCTTGCCCTCCGGCCGTCGCGCCAGCAACACCCGCCCGTCGGTGTCAACCAGCGCGCAGGCGGCAACCAGCAGCAGCGGCTTGGCACCCGCGGGCGTGGCGATGACATCGGCCTCCGGCACCTCGGTCCGGCCGAAAATATCTTCGCGGTTGGCTTCAAAGACGTGCACCTGATGATCCGTCTCCAAAGTTTTGGATCGACGGACGGCGGAGCCGATTTGGCGGAATCCGATGCGACGGAGCACGGCACGCGACGCCTCGTTCTCCTCCGTCACCTCGGCGACAATGTGGTCCAGCGCCAGGTTGGCGAACGCCCAGCGCGTCAGGCGGCCAACCGCCTCGGTGGCGACGCCGTGGCGCCAGGTACGCACGGCCGACCCAGTAGCCCAGGCGGCCAGCGCGGGCAGCCCGGTCGAGGGTCAGCCCGACGACGCCGACCAATGTCTCGTGCTTGCCTTCATGGCCGGTGATCGCAAGGTGATAGGCGGAGCCATCGGCGATACGGCGGATCGTCGAGCCGATCCATTCATCCGCCAGTTCGCGAGGATACGGATACGGCAACTCCGCCAAGGTGCGGGTCACCTCCCAGTCATTGATCAGGCGATGCAATGCCTCCGCATCGCTCGGCTGCAGCGGACGCAGTGTCAGGCGCTCGGTCGCCAGGGGCGTGAACCCGCCGACTTGGCCAGCCGCGGATTTGCGCGACGGACGCACCGAGCGCGACGCCTTGCGCTTTATCTTGGACGGATCGGAGGTGGGAATCGGTTCGACCCTGTCAGGTTGCCGGTGCGGCAGGTTGGCGCAGACCGTGTTGGCGATGCAAGGCCCGGGCTGGCAACTCAAGGCCCGGCGAGACCGGGTCAGGACCCGGTTGCCGATCGACCCATAACCTGAAAATCTGCCCTCCAACGCCTCCGCGCGCGATCACCATCGCCCTGCGGCAATAACGCGACGGGTACGGAAAAACGCCATGAGATCGAGCCGCGACCGCATTCTGACCAGCCATGCCGGAAGCCTGCCACGCCCCGAACTCGCTGATCGAAAGTAACCGGGCCCGTGCTTCCGGGGATTTTGCCGACGAAGCACAATTCCAGGCGCAGCTCAGCTCCGCGGTCAACGAGGTGGTGGGCCGCCAGAAGCAAGCCGGCATCGACCTTCCGGGCGATGGTGAGTTCGGCAAGTCGATGGGACACCGGATCAACTATGGCGCGTGGTGGAGCTACTCATTTCAGCGCCTCGGGGGTCTGGAACTATCGGGACCCGGCTTGTATGCGACGCCCGCCCAGCGGTCGCGCCCTGGTCACATCGTGCTCACCGGCTTTGGCGACCGGCGGGACCGCACGCGGTTCGCGACTGCCTACAACGATCCGGACTCGGGCATTACCACCGGACCGCGGGCGCCCAACTTTCCGGTCTGCGTCGGTCCGCTGTCTTACACCGGCCACGCCGCGATCCGCGCCGACATCGAGAATTTCAAGGCGGCGCTCGCGGCGCACGGGATCGAGGAAGGTTTCATGACCTCGGTGGCGCCCGGCAGCGCCTCGCGCATCGGCAACAACTATTACAAATCCGACGACGAGTTCCTGTTCGCCTGCGCCGACGCCATGCGCGAGGAATACCAGGCGATCATCGGCGCCGGACTGATCCTGCAGCTCGATGATCCGTCCATCGCCGAGAACTGGGACATGATCAATCCCGAGCCGACGGTGGAGGACTATCGAAGAATTCTCGATGCGCCGGGTGGACGCACTGAACCACGCCATCAAGGGGCTGCCCGAGGACCGCATCCGCTTCCATCTGTGCTGGGGAAGCTGGCACGGCCCGCACACCACCGACATCCCGATGCGCGACATTGTCGACGTGATGCTGGCGATCAACTGCCAAGCCTATTCGTTTGAGGCCGGTAATGTCCGGCACGAGCACGAGTGGAAAGTGTGGCGGGACATCAAGCTTCCCGACGACAAGCTGATTCTGCCGGGCGTCGTCAGTCACGCCACCAACGTGGTCGAGCACCCGGAACTGGCGGCGGAGCGGATCGTTCGCTTTGCCAATCTTGTCGGACGTGAGCGCGTCGTCGCCGCGACCGATTGCGGCTTGGGCGGACGTGTTCATCCGGATATCGCCTGGGCCAAACTCGTCTCACTGACGCAGGGAGCCGAGTTGGCCAGCCGGCAGCTTTGGCGGCGTTCAAGCCCAGCCTGACAGACAGCCACCGGAACAGCGGGAGCCGGCCGCAATGGATCGCCCGGTGGGATGATCGCCCGGTGGGATGATCGCCCGGTGGGATAGACGTTGGATCAGCAACCCGCCAAGCTCGTCCCGCGTCAAACCGCCGGAGTAAACGACCATGCAACTTGGCGTTCATCTGCCGCATATCGGCCGCAAGGCGGGGCCCGCCGCGATCCGCCGAGCCGCTGTCCAGGCCGAGGAACTGGGGTACGACGACGTCTGGGTCAGCGAACATATCATCATCCCGAAGGATGCCAGCTACCCGCCCACGGCAAATTTCTGGGACCCGGTGCTCAGCCTGACCTGGGCCGCGGCGGCGACCAACCGCGTCCGTCTTGGCACATCGGTCCTCGTGCTGCCGCTGCGCCATCCGCTGCCGTTGGCCAAGGAACTCGCGACTTTGCAGAACCTGTCGGATGGGCGGCTGATCCTGGGTGCGGGTGTCGGATGGCTGGAAGCCGAGTTCGACGCGCTCGGCGTGCCGTTCAAGCAGCGCGGCCGGCGCATGGATGAGGGTATCGCCATGATGCGCGCCGTATGGACCCAGGACCCCGTCAGCTTCGACGCCAGATGGATCCCGGCCAAGATCGATGCCATGCGGGCTCAGCCACAGCCGGTCCGTCCAATCCCGATCTGGATCGGTGGTTCGTCGGACGCGGCGATCCAGCGCGCCTTGCGCCTGGACGGCTGGCACGGCAGCAGCGTGTCCCCCAACAACGCCGCCGAGGTGGTGAAACGGCTGCGCGCAAAGCGTCCGGAGCCCGAGTTCGTCATCTCGGTCCGGGTATCGGCCAGCGCGGCGAATGTCAGCTCGATGCGTGATACGCTGGCCATTTACCGCGACGCCGGCGTTCAGCACGTGCTGGTCGCTCCCGAGGATCGCGATCTCGACGCCTACCTGGCGACCGCTGAAACGTTCTACCGCTGTGGCGAGGGACTTTAGCCAGTCCGCGCCGAAGCGGGGGCGCCGCACGGCAATGGGCGCGAAAACGTGATATTTCGCTTTGTATCCTGATCATACCTGATGCCTCGGAGGTCCCCACATCGGCGAAAAGAGGAACCGGCGCATGAACCTGATCCGCCGCTCTGACCGCCGCGATCTGCGCGTCGATTTCTTTCGCGGCTTGGCGTTGTGGTGGATTTTCACCGACCACATTCCGGGCGATATTTTGGCCCAGTTCAGCCTCCAGAACTTCGCCATGTGCGACGCGACGGAGGTCTTCGTGCTGCTCGCCGGGTATGGCGCGGGACTGTCTTACGGCACACGGCTGGCCGCCCAGGGCTATGTCTCCACCGCCGCCGACATTATCCGGCGCGCCTGGACACTGTATATCGCGCACATCTTCTTGTTCATGCTGTTCACGGCCCAGGTGACCTATTCGGCCGGCGCCTTGAACCGCCTGTCTTATCTCGAGGAAACCCGGCTGGATGTCCTGGGCGACGATCCTTACCGCAGCATTCTGGAGGCGCTTCTGCTGCGCTTTCAGCCCGGCCTGCTGAATATTCTGCCGCTTTATGTGGTCCTGATGGCGTTCTTCGGAGTCACGATCTGGCTGCTCCGCTGGCCCAAAATCCTGCTCGGCGCGTCATTCGCCATCTACATGGTGGTACGGGTCACCGACCTCAACTTGGCCGGATGGACCGGTGAGGGATGGTACTTTGATCCATTCGCCTGGCAATTCCTGTTCATCATCGGCGTGCTGCTCGCGTGCGCGCCGCCGCGGATGCCGTCGCGGCCCAGGCTGCTGGATGCGCTCGCCTGCCTTGTGCTGGTGGCGGGATTCGCCGTGAGCTTCGTCATCGACCCGCGTCCGAAGCTGCTGGACTGGTTCTCGTCCTCGGTGTTCAGCTATTTCGTCATCGAGGACAAGACCGGGCTGCATCCATTCCGACTCGCTTCGATTCTCGCGCTGACATGGCTGTGTGTGCGACTGATCCGCTTCGACCAACCCTGGCTGCGTGCCCGCTGGGCATCGCCGTTCGTGCTGATCGGGCAAAACTCGTTGCCGGTGTTCTGTTCCGGCATCGTCATCGGCTTCGTCGTGCGCCTCGGACTGGAATACAACGATGGCTGGCTGATGCAGACCGGCGCCAATCTGCTCGGCGCTATCGGCATGGTCACGGTCGGCGCCCTTGCGGCCTGGTACCCGAACCAAGGGCAACGCCGCCCCGCCCCGCGCGGCGCCCAAATCCGCGACGCCTCTCTTGCCGGCGCATGCGCGTGCTGATACCGGGTGAATTCATGCGCAAAGTGCCGCTTGCCGCCGCGCTGCTTTTCCTGGCCGCGGCAGCTCAGGGATGGTGTCAGGCCGATGCCCCCGAGGCGGCTCCGGCCGCCGTCAAATGCGACCTGCCGCCGGAGTTGACGACGCCGGACGAAGACCTGCCGCGCGTCGCCACGGCGATGTCGGCACGGGGTCAGGTTCAGATCCTGGCAATCGGCTCGGGGTCCACGGTGGGCGACACCAATGGCGCCGGCGCGACGGAGTTCAAACATGCCGCGAAGTCATCCTTCGCCTATCGCATGATCGACGCGCTACAGGCGCTCAAGCCCTCGGTCGGCTTCCATCTGACGGTGAAGGGCGGACGCAACATGACCGCCGAGGAAATGCTGCCTCTGCTTCGGCAAGAACTCGCGGCGCATCAGTACGACCTTGTCCTGTGGCAGACTGGAACCGTCGAAGCGGTGCGCGGGCTGCGTCCCGAGGCGATGCGGGATGTGATGCGGGACGGGGTGGACCTGGCGGCGGCCGGCGGCGCGGACGTAGTGCTGGTCGATCCGCAGTTCAGCCGGTTTTTGCGCGCCAACACCGATCTCGTCCCCTATGACGCGGCCTTGCAGGAGGTGGCGGCGATGCCGGGCGTGACGTTGTTCCATCGCTTCGAGCTAACCCACATCTGGGCGGCCAAGGGCGACATCGATCTCGAGCAGGTCAGCCCCGAGGCACGCGATCGTACCATCGCGAAGCTGAACATCTGCCTGGGCCGGGCGCTCGCGGAGTTCGTGCTGGCCGGTACGAGTGACGGGCACTAGCGAGAATTCCGTGCAGTGTCATGCTATCAGCAAATACTCAAGCATGACCTTGCTGTATTATCGGATGTGGCACCAATTATTCGCATTTCCGCGAAAACGGTGCTTCTTCTTGCACGCAGTTGGTTGCAGAGGTCGTCGGCTGCGACCATCATGCCGGTCTTCCAGTTCAAGTCACTCATCTCCGATTTGACTTGAAGTCCTTGCGAACGCTCTCCCCCGGAACTAATGTTCGTGACCGCCGGCGGTCACGAACGGGCCGACAGTCGGCCGGCCCGGTTGTCCGGCCCTCCCTATTTGACCGGAATCATTATGTGCTCGTAAGGTGTTTCCGGCCACATCACGTAAGGGGCACTGGTGTCCGGGTGCTCGGCCTGCCGCGGGTAGTTTCGTGCCAAGGCGCCCGGATTGAACAGCATGACGTGGGGTCCGGTGGCAAGCCACTTCCCATCCTTTGGCTCTTTCGCGAATGGATCGGAGTTGCTGGCATCGGATCCGCCCTGAAGCATGTAGCCAAAGCCGACGGTCTTCATTGCAGGTGGCTTGCGCGCCATCCAGGCCAGCGCGAATTCAAACCCGGCCTTGTCATCGCACTCGGGGTCATTCCCGGGGGTATCAGGATTGTCGGGCATGCAGGTGAACTCATTTGTGCCTTTCCGTAACGTTATCATCTGCATTTTATCGTCGAACGTCACGATTGTGGCGTCCTTCGCCACCAATTCCGGTGCGGCCGACATGGCGTTTTTGATCAATGCGTCATTGTCGGCGCCCCGGGCCGGACCATGCCCGATCACGGAAAGTGCGGTCCCTGCCAGGAAAAGAGCGTATAGTTGTCCGCGCATGAAGGTTCTCCTCAGGTGACGGTTTCAAGCTTTTGCAAGGGTGTTTCACGACAACCGGTAGGTTAAGACGAAGGGCGCTTCATCTTGCACACGGTCGGTTGCACTAGCTCGTCTGCTTTGACCATTGTTTCGGTCTTCCAGCCCAAGCCAGTCTTCTCGAAGTCGTACTTCACGTCTTTGACGAAGCGAGATGCATAGAACGGCATCATGAATTGATGGTCGTCCTTCCGCATCCAGTAATCGTTTCCCATCATGTCTTTACCATGCATGTTCTCGAGCAATAAACCGACTCCGAGCGCATCGGTGGATCCGGCCTTGTTGATCGCCTCAGCCAGCATTGAGAACATCACGTAGCCATTTAAGCTGACAAAGTCATAGCTATGGTCCTTGCGAAAATCCTGCACGAACCCTTCGGCTTCCCGATTGTTCATCTCGACCGCGACATTGGGATGGAACTCCGTAAGTGTATGTACCCGATTTTCGTTAGCCGAACCAATAGCGGCGGGGCCACCCGCGAGGTAGCCAAGATAGGTGTAGTATTCAATTCCAAGACCTGCGTCGACTCCGGCGTGCATCAGCAGGTTGAAATCGGCACCCGCATTGCCGGTAATCAATCCCTGGGCACCGGATACCTTGACCTTGGCGATATAGGGTGAGAAATCCTTTACCTCGCCAAACGGTACAAGGTCGTCACCAACGACCTTAATGTCGGGTCGGTATTTGCCGAGGTACTTGAGCGTGTCGCGCCGTACCGACTGACCGTATAGATAGTCCGGGTTGATAAAGTAGACTGACTTCAGGTCGTTTGGCAGAGTTCGCACCAGGGCCTCGGCTCGTTGCTCTGTGTTACCATCAAAGCGGAAATGCCAGAAATCGCACTTTTCGTTGGTCAGCTCCTTCGCAAGCGCACCGCAATTGAGGTAGAGCACCCGACGGCCGGGGTTGCGCTCGTTATGCTTTGCCACACCATCGATCAATGCGGCGGCAACGCTAGAGCCAGCACATGACATGATAAACGGAATGTCGCGGTCAGTGGCAAGCTTGAGTGCGAGCAATGCATCGGCCGGTTGCATCTTGCTGTCGAACGTCACGAGCTCGAACTTGCGCCCCAGCGCGCCGCCCTTTGCGTTGATGTAACCAAGAATGAAGTTGTAGTCCTTGAGGTCAGCGTCGCCGATCTCAGCTAAATTGCCGGAGAACGGTTCGATGAAGGCCATTTTGATCGTTTCTTCAGCATGTATCGGAGCAATCCCGAGTAATCCGACAGTGAAGCCGGCACTCAGCAGACGTGAGATTCGACGTTCCATAAAAGTCCCCCTACAGGCTTATTGTGGATTATCCCCGCGGGCCAAACGCGAATGATTGCAGCGGCGGTTCCCTTGATGTGCGCGGTTGTTGAGCTACCCTGCCTGAGGCGAACCCTCGGGCCAAACATTCTGATTCAATCGGAACAAGTTGCCGGGGTCATAGGCCCGCTTGACCCGGGCCAACCGGGCGTAGACGTCGGGGCCGAGCGCCGAGCGCACGAGGTCTTCGCCTTCGCCGTGGCCTGGGAAGTTTAGATACATCCGGCCGGTGCCGTGCCGCCGCATGTCAGTCCAGGCGGCGGCCGCCCAGTCGATGTTGGCGGCATCATCGGCCGGCTCCGGCCAGATGGCATCAAAGCTGAGCATGTAGGGCGCCGAGCGGTCACCGAACGCCGTTGCCGCCGCGGGAACGCGTTGCATCGCGCCACCGAACATATGAACCAAGTGACCACGCCAAAATTTCCGCCGCCGCCCGGCACCGCCCAGAACAGGTCGGGGTGCTCCCGAGCGTCGGCATGAAGCAGTCGTCCGTCGGCGGTGACGATGTCCACGGCTTCCAGGTTGTCGATGCTCAACCCGTGCCTTCCCCGCAGCCATCCGATACCTCCCGACAGGGTCAGGCCGGCCACGCCCGTCTGTGAAACCAGCCCGCCCGGCGCGGCGAGGCCGAAGGCCGTGGTTTCGCGATCGACATCGGCCCAAAGGGCACCTCCCTGCACCCAGGCTCGCCGCTTGGCCGGGTCGACGCTCACCGCACGCATCGCCGAGAGATCGATCATCAGGCCGCCCTCGCACACCGCGTAACCGGCGACATTGTGTCCGCCGCCCCGCACCGACAGCTCCAGACCGTGGCGACGCGCAAAGCTGACGCTCTCGATGACGTCCGCGGTGCCGGTGCAGCGGGCGATGCAGGCGGGGCGGCGATCGATCATACCGTTCCACACCACCCGCGCTGCGTCATAGCAATCGTCGCCTTGCTGCATTAGGCCGCCGACCAGCGACGCCCGTAGGGCCGCCACGTCGTCCACGGAAGGCGGTTCGTGAGAGGACGAGCCCATCTTCGCTGCACTCCGCGGTCGAGAGGAAAGCGATCCGAGATGTGCACTCTAGTGGATTTGCTGAATGCCAACTAAAGTCGATTCGTCCACAAAGTGGTCGTTCCTGCCATGCCGTTCGCCGCGCATCCTCTGAATGTCGCGATTCTCGCTGTACCAGCCGTGGGAGCCTCAACACTGTTCGGTATGGTGGATTTGTTCTCCACGGCCGGCCGGGACTGGTCGTTGCTTCTCTCAGGCGTCGAAGGCGAGCAGCTCATAAATCCGTATATCGTTGCAGTTCAGCAGACAGGCTTCGCCGCAACGAATGGCGTGTGGGTGCGCCCCCACTACAGCCTGGATGACACGCCAACACCTGACATTGTCTGCGTTCCGGACTTTTCCGCCGTGCCGGGTGAGTCGCTCCACGGCCGTTTTGCGGTTGAGGTAGCATGGCTCCGTAGCTGCCACGAGGCGGGTAAAACCATGGCAAGCGCTTGTTCGGGAGCTTTATTGCTGGCCGAGGCTGGCCTGCTCGCGGGGTGCGACGCAACGATCCATTGGGCGTTTGCCGACGACTTGGCACGATATCCGAACGTACGAGTGCGAACGAATCAGTCGCTGGTGATAACGGGAATAGGCGGACGGATTGTCATGGCTGGGGGCGGAACGAGTTGGCTGGACATGGCGCTCTACCTGATCGCCCGGTATGTCGGTCTGAAAGAAGCCCGTCAGGTTGCCCGCATACACATGCTTGACTGGCACGACGACGGACAGCTTCCGTTCGCCGCATTACTGGTCGCCAAGCAAGTCGACGACGCGGTGATTTTGCGGTGTCAGGAATGGGTGGCGCTGAACTACGCCGCGGCCGCCCCGGTGGCCGCTATGACGCGTATCGTCGGGCTGCCGGAACGGTCGTTTGTGCGAAGGTTTACCTTGGCCACCGGAATGTCGCCGCTTGAGTACGTGCATCGTCTGCGCATAGAGGAAGCCAAACAGATGCTGGAAACCGCGGACGCACCGATCGACGTGATTGCCGCCGAAGTCGGTTACCAGGACGCGAGCTTCTTCAGTCGATTGTTCCGGCGGCGGGTCGGGATGACACCGGCACACTACCGGCGCCGTTTCAGCTCGCTCCGCCGGGCATTGCAACAATGACCGGTGCGGCTTGCTAGCTCTCCAGAGCATTTCCACCTTGAGTGGAAACGTTCCAGAGCGTCTGGCTATAGTTGCGTGCTGCCGCCCAGCTCGAATGCGTGGAAATGCGCCCTAGGCCTTGCCCGCGGGACCAACCCAGTTCGCGCCCAGCGACGTCGGGAGGCGCCGCCATCTCCCGCTCACCCGCGCCCCGGCACAGCACCACCCGACTAACGCAGGGGTAGCCTGGACCGTCGCTCCACCATTAACATCGACCCGTCGCAACAGACGGGGGGGAAATATGGATTACAGCTCGGCCTTCGCCGGCATGAAGGTCATAGATTTGAGCGGCGGTGTCGCCGGTCCCTCCTGCGCCATGCTGCTGGCGCAGCACGGCGCCGATGTGATCAAGGTCGAGACCCCGCATAACGGCGGCGACTGGTCGCGCATCCTTGGCCGCACCTACCAGGACCACTCGGCCTATTCGCTGTACGGCACGCTGGGCAAGCGCAGCCTCGCGGTCGACCTGAAAACGGCGGAGGGCAAGGAGATCCTGTGGCGCCTGGTCGACGGCGCCGATGTCTTCATCGAGGGCTTCCGTCCCGGCACAATCCAGCGCTACGGCTTCGGCTACGACGCCGTCAGCGCGCGCGAGCCAGGGATCATTTACTACTCGATCTCCGGCTTTGGGCAGACCGGGCCGATGGCCGGCCGCCCCGCCATGGACCCGGTACTGCAGGCGTTCACCGGCATCGTCACCGAGAACAAGGGTGAGCACGACAACCATCCGCACCGCATCGCCATCTCGCTGATCGACATGTTCTCCGGCCTGCTGGGCTTCCAGGCCATCGCCACATCGCTTTACGTGCGCCGCGAGCAGGCGGTGAAACGAGGCCGGTTCATCGAGCTCAGCCTGATGCAGGGCGGAGCGATGCTCTCGGTCATCCGGCTGATCGCCAGCCACCTGGAGCGGGGAACATTGCAGCGCGTCAGCATGCCAAACGGCGTGTTCAACACCGCCGACGGGCAGATCAACGTAACCATGGTGCGGCCCACCGACTGGCGGCCGTTTTGCCAGGCGATCGAGCATGAGAATCTGCTGGATGATCCGCGCTTCGCCTCCTATGCCGCGCGCGGGGCACATCTGGACGAGCTGTACGGTGTGCTGCGGCCGATCTTCGCGGCTCGCACGACTGCGTGGCTGTCCGAACGGCTGACCGCGAACGGCATCATGAACGGCCGCGTCAACAGCTACGAGGAGTTTCTGACGGAGGAACAGGTCGCCGCGACCGGAATCATGGCATGGCTGGCACAGCCCGGCGTGCCGGAGCCGATACCGATGCCGAACATTCCCGGCCTGCCGCCGTTCGAAAGCGGCACCAAGAGGGCGCATGCGCCGGCGCTGGGCGAGCATACAAGCGACGTTCTGGCGCAGCACGGCTATTCCGCCGCCGAGATCGACGCGCTGTTCGAGCGCAAAGTGGTTGGGGGAAAGCGCACCGGCGGTTAACCTGCGCTGTTTCGCGATCCCATTGCCGTATTTGAACATGTGGTTACATTGGCCGACGCGCCGTGGCAGGCGCCTGGAAAAGGACTTCTTCCCGTATGCGTCCGCCTCCCCGTCTGCTCACCAGTGCCCGAGCGCTCGCTGTCCTGCTGTCCGCCGCGACCGCGGCGCATGCCCAGGCACCAGCCGGCCCCCCTTCCGTGGGCGTGGTCCGCGTCCAGCAGACAGCGATCACCGAGACCTCGGAGTTCGTTGGCCGCGTGCAATCGATCGACCGCGTCGCGCTGACGGCGCGCGTCACGGCGTTCATGGACCAGCGCCTGTTCACCGAAGGTAGCGAGGTGCAACAGGGAGACCTGCTTTACCGGCTCGAGCGGGCTCCGTTCGAGGCTGCGGTGCAGCAGCAGGAAGCCGCCGTGGCCGATGCCAGCGCCCGTCTGGCGAACGCCAACATCCAGTTGGCCCGCGCGGAATCCCTGCTCCATACGCCTGCCGGGCAGCGGTCCGTGTTCGATGATGCGACCGCCAATCAGCGATCCCAGGCGGCACAGTTGCTGTCGGCGCAGGCCCAACTGCAACTGGCACAGATCAACCTGGCCTACACCGAGATCAAGGCGCCGGTCTCCGGAAAGATCAGCCGCACAAACATCACCGTAGGGAACGTTGTATCCCCGAGTTCCGGGCCGCTGGCGGTCATCGTCAGCCAGGATCCGATGTATGTCACGTTTCCCGTCGCGTCCCGTGTCCTGACCGATCTCCAGAAGCGGTACGCCGACAAGGGCGGCATGAACGCGGTCGTGGTCAAGCTGCGCCTGCCCAACAACGCCGTCTACAACCAGAACGGCAAGATCGATTACACCGAACCAACGGTCTCCAACACCACCGATACGGTCCTGCTACGCGCACGGATCGCCAACCCGGAACTCCATCCAGCCGAAAACGGCCAACCGGTGGAACGGGCACTGCTGGATGGCGCCTTCGTGACTGTATCGGTCGAGGGCATTCAGCCGGTCATGGCAATGGGGATTCCGCGCAAGGCGGTGCTGTCGGATCAGCAGGGCGACTACGTCTACGTCGTTGGGGAAGACAAGAAAGTCGAGCTGCGCCGCATCCAGTTGGGTCAGTCGAGCCCGACGACGGCGGTGATCGCCAGCGGACTCAAGGAGGGTGAGCTGGTTGTGGTTGACGGCATCCAGCGTGCCCGACCTGGAATCGAGGTCAATCCGGGACCGGCCAGCCCGCCACCCGCCGCCCCTCCTGCCTCCGGCACTTCATCCCCGGCGGCCGGCGCGCCCGCCAGTGCCCCGGCATCCAGCGGGCCTGCACCCAGCGGGCAGGCCGCCACCGGCGCGAGCAAGTAGCCAGATGATCTCCGGTGTATTCATCGACCGTCCGCGGCTCGCGATCGTCATCGCCATTCTGCTGACTTTGGCCGGTGCCCTCGCGCTGCGCAGTATTCCGGTCTCGCAGTTCCCCGACATCGTGCCGCCGCAGGTGACGGTCGCTACGACATTCACCGGGGCCTCGGCGGCCGTGGTGGAGCAGACCGTCGCACAGCCCCTGGAAGCGGCTGTCGTCGGCGTCGACAAGATGATCTACATGAAGTCCAACAGCGCGAACGACGGCAGCTATACGCTGACGGTCAGTTTCGAGCTTGGCACCAATCCCGACATCGATGTCGTCAACGTCAACAACCGGGTGCAGCAGGCGATCGCGCGCCTGCCGCCCGAGGTCCAGCAGTACGGCCTCACGGTGCGCAAGCGGTCCGCGGCGATCCTGGAATTCCTCCAGTTCTACAGCGAGGGCGGCAAGCAGAACCCGCTGTTCATCAGCAACTACGTCACCATCAACGTGCTGGACCGGCTGGCCCGGACGCCTGGCGTCGGCGACGCGCTGCTGTTCGGCCGGCTCGACTACTCGATGCGGATCTGGTTCGACGTCAACCGGCTCACCGAGTTGAACCTGGTGCCGGCCGACATCATCGCGGTGATCAAGTCGCAGAACGTCCAGGCCGCGGTCGGCCGTATCGGCGCCCGGCCCACCGCCGATGTGACGCAGTTCCAGTTGAGCGTGCAGACCCAGGGGCGCCTCACCACGCCCGAGCAGTTCGGCGAGATTGTCATCCGCGCCAATCCCGACGGGTCGGTGCTGCGCATCCGCGACGTCGCCCGAACCGAGATGGGCGCGGCGAATTCCGACACCGAAAGCCGCCTGAACGGCAATCCGGCGGTGTCGATCGGCCTCTATCTGGCGCCTGGTTCGAACGCTGTTCAGACCTCGGCCCGGGTCCAGAAGGCGTTGGACGAGCTGTCGGTCCGGTTCCCGCCAGGCCTGAAAGCGCGGGTGTTCTACGACAGCAGTTCTTTCGTCTCCGCCACCATTACCGAGGTGGTGAAGACCTTGGTGATCGCTTTCGTGCTGGTGGTCGCGGTCGTCTTCGTCTTCCTCGGCAGCGTACGGGCGACGATCATCCCGATGGTGGCCATACCGGTCAGCCTGATCGGCACCTTCGCCGTGCTGTTGGCCTTCGGCTACTCCGCCAACACGATCTCCCTGCTCGCCCTCGTCCTCGGCATCGGCGTGGTGGTGGATGATGCGATCGTCGTGGTCGAGAATGTCGAGCGCGTCATGGGGGAGGAGCCTGATCTGTCCCCCGCCGACGCAACGAAAAAGGCCATGGCGCAGATCACCGGACCGGTGATCGCCATCTCGCTGGTGTTGCTCTCGGTTTTCGTGCCGATCGCCTTCATTCCCGGGCTGTCGGGCACCTTGTTCCGCCAGTTCGCGGTGACGATCAGCGTCTCGATGATCCTGTCGGCGATCATCGCGCTGACCCTGTCGCCGGCGTTGTGCGCGGTGTTCCTGCGGCACACGGGGCGCCGGCCACGTGGACCGGTCGGGTGGATACTCGCCGGAATTGATTACGCCCGCGACGGCTACTCGAACGTTGTCGTGCGCCTGCTACGGCTGGCCGTCGTATCTCTGGTCATCGTCGCGGCGAGCGCGGTTGGCATCTTCATGCTGGGGAAAGTGACGCCGACGGGCTTTCTGCCGGAAGAGGACCAGGGCGCCTTGTTCACTGCCGTCCAGTTGCCCGACGGGGCGTCGGTGGCCCGCACCCGTGCCGTGGTCGAGCAGGTGGAGAACCTGATCCGACCGATGCCACAGGTACAGGCGGTGCTGTCCATCGTCGGCTTCTCCTTGCTCGATGGCGGCAACCAGCCCAACGCGGCCTTCATCGTGGTCAAATTGAAACCGTTCGAGGACCGCGTCGGGGTCGCCAACGGCATTCAGACCGTGCTCGGCCGGATCTTCGGCGCCGCGCAGCAAATCCGCTCGGCCGTGGTCTTTCCGTTCAACCTGCCGCCGATCATCGGACTTTCGACCAGTGGCGGATTCGAGTACCAGCTTGAGAATCTGGAAGGCCGCCCGCCCGAGGAAACCGGTAGCGCGATGCAAGGCCTGGTGGCCGTCGCCAATCGAGATCCGCGGCTGACCCGTGTGTTTTCTACCTTCACGGCATCCAACCCCTCACTCTGGCTGGAGATTGACCGCGAGAAGGCCCAGGCGCTGGGATTGTCCATTGCCGATATCTTCAACGTCCTGCAAAGCGCGCTTGGAGGTTTCTATGTCAACGACTTCAATCTGTTCGGCCGTACCTGGCAGGTGAACATTCAGGCCGAGGCGCTCGACCGCAGCGATCCGCAAGCGATCTATAATCTGTACGTGCGCAACCGGACGGGCGAAATGGTGCCGATCCGCTCCGTCGCCAATGTGCGCGTCCAACTCGGTCCACAAGTGATCAGCCGTTTCAACAACTATCGGTCCGTGACGGTGAATGGCGGACCAAAGCCCGGCGTTTCGTCCGGCGATGCGCTGATCGCGATGAACCAACTCTCGAAGGAAACGCTGCCGCCCGGCTTTACCTATGAGTGGTCGGGCACCGCTTATCAGGAGACGCAGGCGGCCGGGCAGACCGGCTCGATACTGGGTTTGGCGGTGTTGTTCGCCTACCTCTTCCTGGTCGCCTTGTATGAAAGCTGGATGATCCCCATCCCGGTCCTGGTTTCAGTCACCGTGGGCGTGTTCGGCGCTTTTGTCGGGCTGTGGCTGACGGGTCTGTCGCTCGACCTCTACGCGCAGATCGGCATGGTCGTGCTGATCGCCCTCGCCGCCAAGAACGGCATCCTGATTGTGGAATTCGCCAAGGAGCGGCGTGAGGCCGGACTGTCCATCGTCGAGGCCGGCGCAATGGGCGCGCGGATCAGGATCAGGGCAGTGATGATGACGTCGATCGCCTTCATCGCCGGCCTGATACCGCTGGTCTGGGCGCAGGGCGCCGCGATGCTCAGCCGGCGAGCGGTCGGCACGGCGGTGTTCGCCGGCATGATCTTCGCCAGTTCGATCGGCGTTTTCCTGATCCCGATGCTGTATGTCGTGTTCCAGACCATCCGGGAGAGCGTCAAGCAGCGCTTTCGCCGCACACGACGCCCGGCGTGACGCGGGACCCAGCTATCGCGGCAGCAACGCAACCGGTGGCTGAATATTTGTTACGCCCCGCGGCGGCCCGAAACCCAGCGCCAGTTGGTGAACCGCAAGCAGGCCGATCAGCGCGATAAGGTTGACGACGAAGACCTGCGCGACAATCGCGGCCGTGAAGGCGCCATCGCCGCCGGGAAGAACGAACCCGGCAATGTAGAGGCTCAACTCATAGGTTGCGAAGGCGCCGATGAAAGGGAGACTGATCGCCAGCCGCGCCGGTCCAGCCGGGGTCAGTGCGGTTGCGGCCAGCAGTGCCAGATATCCGGACAACCCAATCGCAACTCCCCATGCCGCGCTGTCCAAAGTCCAGGGATACCCCAGGATGCCGTAGCCGATCGCCTGATTGGCCAGCCAGATCAAACCAACAACGGCGGCAGCCTCACGCCGACCGAGCCTGAGGCCGGCCAAGGTCGCAACCGCGGCAAACGGCGTGGCGCAAGCAAAGAAGAAGCTGCACCCGACCCCGCTCATGACAAGCAAGGCAATCCAGATGGCCTGCCGCTCCACCTGGCGCCGCGGATCCCGTGGATAGGCAGCACTGATATCCATTGGTAGCTCCATGCCGCACCGTCGACAGCCCAATTACCCTGAACTGGGCTAATACAGCACTCCTCGCAATTTGACTGCCCGAGTGTCAAGTCAGATGGCGCGTGGGCGGCACCGCGGATGCGGCGAAAGGATCGATTACGCGGGACTTGATCGCGCGGATAACTCGGTTGGCGATCAAGGTGCACAAGGCCCTTGGGCGAGGCCTTCATTGTCAGGGAGGGGCGTCATCGTCGGTGCGCCACGCCCACCGAGTCGGTTATTGCTCGGCAGGCCCTAAGCGGCTTGGCGTCGGCCTGTTATCGAACTGTTCGGGCAAACCTCTTCTCCACGAACTCCACGTCCTCGGTGAGCCATCGACCCGCTCAGCAGGCACGGACAGCGCCCAAAATGTGTCGCGATATCCGGTCGCTCGCAGGCAAGCCTGGTGCCCCAACCCAAAGTTCGCGCGGCAAATCAAGCCAGGACGAGCTGCGCAACGGAACCATCCTCGTGAGCAAACAGATGCCAGCGTCCGTCAGAGCGCTCGCAAACATGACGGACCGCGCCCCAGGCATCGATGATAATCGCGGTGCGGTTCGGTGCGGCTCCATCTATCCCGAGTATCGGCGAATAGGTGCCCGTGCGGATGGGAGCCTTATGGGCCACGGACGCAATACAGCGCATGTATTCAGGCAATGCAGACTTTGTCATGATTGAAACTCCGTTAGCTGTCCGACGGTCGCCAACGATGTTAGGTGCCTGGCGACCCAGAGCGATGTGACCCTGGCAACACACAACCAACTTTCGGGCGCCGCGAAGACGCCGCCACCCACGGCTACTTCGCCGCGGCCGCGAGGAAGGCGAATTTTCGCGAAGAGGCCTGACCCTGCTTTGGATTGCCCGGCGGTCTGGCCAGGGGCTGGTGGGAGGTTTACGATTGGGCGAATGGGCCGATACCTTGATCCCGCTCCGGCGTCAAACGCGGACGATCACCCGAAAGCGGCATCTGTTTTAACTGTTGCTCGGGTACCGCATGGGCGAAGCGTGGCCGGCGCCCCTGCAACTCCGGCCGGCAGCGGCAAGCGCACTGGACAAGCCCCTCAGCCACAGCGCATAGCACCGCCGCCGATCGCCCGGCACGGTGTCCAGGAGCCCCGCGCGTAACACAATGATGTACTTCAGCCGTATCAAGGCCGCCGTGATCCTGGGCCTCTGCCTGCTAGGATTCCTGCTCAGCCTGCCCAATCTGTTTCCCGCACCAGTCGCTTGGCTGCCATGGCGCACCGTGCACCTCGGTCTCGACTTGCGCGGCGGCAGCTACCTGCTGCTGGAAGTCGATATGAACGCCGTCATCAAGGAGCGCCTGGACAGCCTGCTCGACAGCGTTCGCCAAGCCCTCCGCACCGGCCAGATCTTTTACCAGACGCTGGAGGCACAGCCGGACCAGAACCGCATCCTGCTGCGGCTGCGTGATGCCACGAAAACCGACGCGGCGGTTGAAGCCCTGAAGCCGCTGATCAGCCGTGACCAGTCCATAGGCACGCCGGATCTCACAATCGGGTCCTCGGCCGACGGCACCATCACCATGACACTGTCGCAGCCCGCGCTGCGGGCGCGTGCCAGCGGCGCGGTGCAACAGTCGATCGAGATCGTCCGTCGCCGCATCGACGAGACTGGCGTGCTCGATCCGCAGATAGCGCAACAGGGCGAGGATCGGATCGTCGTGCAGCTTCCGGGGGTCGGCGATCCGGACCGCATCAAGCAGTTGATCGGCAAGACGGCGCACATGACCTTCCGGTTGGTGGACGAGACGGCGAACCCGACAAGCGGTGGACCGCCGCCTCCGGGCGACGATTACTTGCCGATGCAGGACCGGCCGGGCGAGAAGATCGCGGTGCGAAAGCGAATCGACGTCGACGGAGCTGATCTGACCGACGCGCGGGCCGGGACCAACCAGGAAACCGGCGAATGGGTGGTCAATTTCACCTTCAATTCGGTCGGCGCGCGACGCTTCGCCGATGTCAGCCGAGCGAACGTGAACCATCGGTTTGCCATCGTGCTGGATGACAAGGTGATTTCAGCGCCCGTGATCCGCGAGGCCATCACCGGGGGGCGTGGTCAGATCAGCGGCTCTTTCACCGCCAACTCGGCGAATGATCTGTCAGTGCTGCTGCGCGCGGGTGCGTTACCGGCGCCTCTGACCGTTATCGAGGAGCGCAGCGTCGGACCCGAGCTCGGGTCCGACAGCATCCGCGCCGGCGCCATCTCGCTGGTTGTCGGTTTCATCCTGGTGATCGCCTTCATGGGCGTGTTCTACGGCCTGTTCGGCTGGTTCGCGAACCTGGCGCTGGTGGTCAACCTGGTCCTGATGCTGGCGATCATGTCGCTGTTGCAGGCAACCCTGACATTGCCCGGCATGGCGGGTATCTTGTTGACCCTTGGGATGGCGGTGGATGCCAACATCCTGATCAACGAGCGCATCCGGGAGGAGCAAAGGCTTGGCCGGCCACCCCTCGCCGCCTTGGAGCATGGCTTCAGGCGCGCCTACAGCACGATCTTCGACAGCAATGCCACTGCCTTCCTGGCCCACGTCATGCTGTTCGCCTTCGGCTCCGGCCCGGTGCGCGGTTTCGCGGTGACAATCACAGTTGGCATCGCGACGTCCCTGTTCACCGCCTGGATGCTGACCCGGCTGTTGGTCTCGCGCTGGTACGTGGCGACGCGGCCCAAGCTGCTGCCGGTCTGAGGTCCCAACATGTTCGTCAAACCCCGCTTCCGTCTGGTCCCCGACAACACCCGCATTCAGTTCATGCGGGTCCGCTTCACGGGCCTGCTGATCTCCGCGATCCTGTCCACCGCCTCGGTCGTGCTGTTCTTCTATCCCGGGCTGAACCTTGGCATCGACTTTTCCGGCGGGGTGGTGATGGAGGTACGGACCGACGGCCCGGCCGACTTCAGCAAAATCCACGCCGCGCTGGCATCCGAGCATATCCCCGAGCAGGGGGTGCAGCGCTTTGGCGACGCGTCGGAGGTGCTGATCCGGCTGGGTGCCCAGACAACCGAAGCCAACACCCAGGCCGCCGTCGCACGCGTCCGTACCGCGCTGGAAAAAGGCGTGCCAGGTGCGCGGATCGTCCGCACCGACGCGGTGGGCGCCAGCGTCTCGGCGGAGCTGTTCCGCAACGGGATTCTGGCGCTGGGGATCAGTCTGCTGATGATCCTGTTCTACATCTGGTTTCGCTTCGAATGGCAGTTCGCGGTGGGCGCCGTGGTGACTCTGATCCTGGATATCACCAAGACAATCGGCTTCCTGGCGTTGACCCGAATCGACTTCGATCTTGTCATGGTCGCGGCTATTCTGACGATCCTCGGCTATTCAACCAATGACAAGGTGGTGGTGTACGACCGGGTTCGCGAGAATCTGCGCAAGTACAAGTCGATGCCGCTGCGTGAACTGATTGATCTGTCGATCAACGAGACATTGAACCGCACCCTGGGCACCTCGATGACCGTGTTCCTTGCCAGCCTGCCGCTGGCGTTGTTTGGCGGCGAGTCGATCTCGGGCTTCGCCTGGGTGATGCTGTTTGGCATCGTCATTGGCACCTCGTCATCGATCGGTATCGCGGCCCCGATCCTGCTGCTCCTGGGCGAGCATCGCCTGCGCCGGGACGCCGCCGCCCCGGCAGCGGCGGCGGTTACCAGTACCGCTCCCCCTGCCCTGGCTGCCACCGCCGCCGGCCCAGCCAGGCCAACCGATCCCGCCAAGCCTGCCGGCCCAGCTAAACTCACCGGCCCAAGCAAGAACAAGACGGTCGCCCGCCCATGACAATCACCCGCCGGCTTGGCATGCTGGGCGGGCTGTCATTGGTCGCTTCGGCGGCGCTCGCCGACACCGGACAACGCATCAGCATGTTGGTCGGGGCACCGCCGGGCTCCGGCACCGATCAAGTCGCCCGTGACTTCGCCGCGTGCCTGCAGAGCCATCTCGACACCCACGAGATTGCGGTGCGCAATGTCCCCGGGGAGGCCGGCTACCGTATGCTGTCCACCCTCGCCGCCGCATTGCCCGGCGACGCGATGATCGGCTGGGTCGCAACGCCGACCCTGCCTGCCCGCATGATCGACCACAACGATCCGTCCCTGATCCAACGGATCAGGCTGCTGGGAATGGTCGAGCGCGAGCCGGTGGCGTTCGTCTCTCCCGCGGGCGACCCGATCATTTCCGTGCAGGACCTGATCAACCGGGCCGGGGAGGACGCTGACGCGGTACCGCTTGGTACGCCGCCAGCCGGCAGCCCACCGCATCTAGCGGCGCTACAACTCCAGAGACTGGCGCAGACGCGGCTCAACATCGTCACCTTTCCGTCGGCGGCCGCCGCGTCACAGGCGGTGCTGGCGGCCAACGTGTCCGCGGCTGCGCTGGGCCTGTCCAGCGTGATCGACAGCCTGCGCGACGGCAGGCTGTCGGCGATTGGCATCGCCGCGGGCCACCGCTTCGGGATGCTTCCCGACGTTCCTGTGCTGGACGAGGCCGGCGTTCCCCTCGCGGTGGTCATCGGCCGGGGCATCGCTGTGCCGGTCGGGACGCCGGGCGGTCTCGTCGATGTGCTCGTGGCGGCGATGCGCGCGTTCGCCGACGATGACGTCCTGCGACCTCGCGCCGAGGCGAACGGGTATCATCTGGTGTGGAATGACGGGCCGACCTGGCTCGTGGAAATCCAGGCCGAACAAGCGCGCCTGTCGAAGCTGTGGCTGACCGATCCGTGGCTGTCCTCATCGGCGGGGTAATATTCGGCTACCTTCGGCGGACGATTCCTTGGCGCCGTCGTCGTAATTCTCATCATGATCCTGCCCACCGGCTCGGTCCGTGCTAAACCGGCGGGGACTCGAATCGCATACCGATAGAGGAGGAACCCCATGGCCACCGAGCCGCCGCCCAATTTGATGACCGACCGCAACCTGGCGCTGGAACTGGTCCGCGTGACCGAAGCGGCGGCGCTGGCGGCGTCGCGCTGGATTGGTCTGGGTCAGAAGAACGCGGCCGACGGCGCGGCGGTCGAGGCCATGCGGCGAGCCTTCGACGCGGTCGCGATCAACGGCACCGTGGTGATCGGCGAGGGCGAGATGGACGAAGCCCCGATGCTCTACATCGGTGAGAAGGTCGGTGCCGGCGGCCCGGAGATGGACATCGCCGTCGATCCGCTGGAAGGCACCACGCTGACGGCCAAGGGAGGGCCAAACGCGCTCGCCACCATCGCGCTGGCTGAGCATGGCAACTTCCTGCATGCGCCTGACATCTACATGGACAAGATAGCGGTTGGCGGAGGTCTGCCGGAGGGCGTCGTGAACCTCGACAATTCGGTCGAGAGCAACCTGCGCAACCTGGCTCGGGCGAAGCGTTGCGACATCTCCGATCTGGTGGTTTGTATCCTGGACCGCGACCGCCACCAGGAACTCATCGCTCAGTGCCGGCAGGCCGGCGCCAGGATCGTGCTGATCAGCGATGGCGATGTGGCCGGGGTGATCGCCACCGCGATGCCCGACGCGCAGATCGACATTTATCTGGGCTCCGGCGGCGCGCCGGAAGGAGTGCTGTCGGCGGCGGCGCTGCGCTGTGTGGGTGGCCAGATGCAAGGTCGCCTGCAATACGAGTCCGACGATCAGATCGAACGGGTGCGCGCCATGGGTCACGCCGACCCGAAGCGGTGCTTCTCCTGTGAGGAGATGGCGAAAGGCGACGTGATGTTTGCCGCCACCGGCGTCACATCCGGCGCGATGTTGCGGGGCGTCACGCGGCGAGCCGGGGCGGCGGTTACCCATTCAATCGTTATGCGCAGTCATTCCGGCACCGTTCGCTACATCGAGGCACACCACAACTTCGTGCAGAAGACCTGGACTCCGACCTGAGTCGCGGCGTTTGACCGAGCCGTTTCTGGGCGTCGCGCGCAGCCTGTCGGGCCGCCGCTGGCTAACGCCGTCGACCGACGAGCGAGTCGCGTTCGGCATCGCCCAACGGCTCGAGCTGCCGGAGATCGTCGGCCGCCTGCTGGCGGCGCGCGGGGTCACGATCGAGGCCGCGGCCGACTTTCTTGAGCCAACGCTGCGGGTGCTGCTGCCTGATCCGTCCCTGCTGGTGGATATGGACCTGGCGGCGGATCGCCTCGCCAGCGCGGTGCAGCAGGCCGAGACGGTGGCCGTGTTCGGTGACTACGATGTCGACGGCGCATGCGGCTCGGCCGTGATGGTAGGCTTGCTGCGACACCTGGGGTGCACGGTGCATCACCACGTGCCCGACCGTATCCTGGAGGGCTACGGCCCCAACCTGCCGGCGCTGTCCGGCTTGGTCGCGCGCGGTGCCAGTTTGATCGTCTGTGTGGACTGCGGGACGGCCGCCAGTGTCGTGCTGGAAGGCATCGCACCTCGGGCTGACGTGATCGTGCTGGACCACCACAAGGCGGAGGGCCCGCCCCCGGCTGTCCTGGCCACGGTGAACCCTAACCGGCTGGACGACACCTCGGGCCAGACAATGCTGTGCGCTGCCGGGGTTGCCTTCATGACCGCCGTGGCCACGGTGCGCGCGCTGCGCCGCCTCGGTTTCTTTGCCGGCCGAGCGGAACCCGATCTGATCGCGTTGCTCGACCTGGTGGCGCTGGCGACCGTCTGCGACGTGATGCCGATGACCGGGGTCAATCGCGCGCTGGTCTGCCAGGGCCTCAAGGTCATGGCCCGTCGCGATCGCGCCGGTATCACCGCACTGCTGCAAGTCGCCCAGGCCCGCGACAAACTGGACGCATCCACCTGCGGGTTCGCGCTCGGTCCGCGCATCAACGCCGGTGGCCGCATCGGCGCGGCGGACATGGGGTTGCGTCTGTTGCTCGCGGAGGACCGGGTGGAAGCGCTGGGGCTCGCGGAGCGACTGGAGGTGGTCAACCGCCAGCGCCAGGATGTCGAGGCCGGTATCATGGACGCGGCGATGCGTTCCGCCGAGGCGCAGATTGCGTCCGGTCAGGCGGTGGTCGTGGTGGCCGGAGAAGCGTGGCATCCGGGGGTCGTCGGCATTGTCGCCGGCCGCATCAAGGAGCGCTTCAACCGCCCGGCCTGCGTCGCGGGGATCGTCGGCGGTCTCGGCAAGGGTTCCGGCCGCTCGGTGTCGGGACTGGATCTCGGTGCCGCGGTGATCGCGGCGCGTCAGGCAGGTATTCTCGAGACTGGCGGTGGGCATGCGATGGCAGCCGGCTTCTCGGTGAAGGTTCGCCGCATCGACGATTTCCGCAATTTTCTCAACGAGCGGCTGGCAGCGGCGGCGACCCTGCCCGGTGCCGCCGATCTGGCAGTCGAGGCCTCACTGACCGTGGCAGGTGCCACCTCGGAGCTTGCCCGGCAGATTGAGCGGCTGGCTCCATTTGGTGCCGGAAACGAGGAGCCTACCCTGGTGCTGCATCGGGCCAGGGTGGTTCGGGCCGACCGGGTCGGGCGGGAGGCCGCAACGGTCCGCACTTTCGTTGAAGGCGAGGCCGGCGGTCCGCGGCTGAAGGCGATGCTGTTCCGGGCGCGTGAGGGTGCTCTGGCTGATGCGCTGCTTGCCCGGGCGGACAGTGTCCCGCTGCACCTGGCCGGCCACCTGCGAGCCGAAGAATGGAACGGTTCCGTCACTCCGTGCTTCGTCGTGACGGACGGCGCGATCGCCTGAATGCGCCGGGCGGAGGACAGCGCTTGACCGTCGAGGAAGGGTCCGCTACCCACCGCCGGCCCGACGGAAGCGTCGGCGACAGCGGCCTGTCCCGTTCGTCTAGAGGCCCAGGACACCGCCCTTTCACGGCGGTAACACGAGTTCGAATCTCGGTACGGGACGCCAATTAAATCAGAGCGTTACAGATCGCTGCGGAGTTTTTGTCCAATATCTGTCCAATATCCGCTTATGGACATCGTTGGAACTCCTTGGATGCTCATGATCGCGGCGCGGGTCGAACTGGACGCTGCCGCCTAGATTGCCGTCCGGAAGACGGCGATTCGCAGCTTCACGGTGCTGATGCCGTAACTGCCGCTCCAGTGGTGATCTCCGCCTCCCTCGGGTTAAGCAGCGTCAAGCTTTTGGATCGCGGCCGGTGAAATCGGCTTCATGCACTGTCGCTTTTCCACCTACTGCAGGTCCTTCGACGAAGTCGCCGGGGCCCATGCGCATCCTAGCCGTGCACCCGCCCCGATTCAGACTGTTCTACCAGGGAGAGCCCGGTGACCTTAGCCGACTGCCCCGCATCGCTGGCTAACCGCGGCGTTCACCTCGCGTGGTTGCCGCATTTGTTCGGCCATTTCTTCAGATGCTGCTGGTTACCGGACAGAGGCGCCAGGAAGTCGCGCGTATGCGGTGGGCAGACGTTGATATCGATGCGCAGCTCTGGGTTCCTGCCGAAGCAACCAAGGCGGCCCGCGGTCACGCTGTCCCGCTCTCGCCGCTTGCTATTTCTGTGCTCGGTAGTCTCCCGAAGCTCGGAACCTACGTGTTCACCACCACTCGTGACCGTCCAATATCCGGTTTCAGCAAGGCGAAGCGCGACTGGACATGATGCAGTCTTCTGACGGCATCGGTGGAGGAAGCTTTGCCCCCTGGACGATCGATGATCTGAGACGCACCGCCGCAACTGAGATGGGGAGGCTGGGCGTTTCGCGGTTCATCATTGGCAAGGTGTTGAATCATTCTGACCGAAGCGTAACCGGCATCTATGACCGGCATGCATACCTGCAGGAGAAGCGGGATGCGTTAACGGCGTGGGGGGACTATCTGAGAAGCATCACGTCATCTCTCCCCAATTATCCGCACACCCGCCAGAGACGCGGTTCGCGAATGGCCCGGCACCGAGGTGACGCTGAGCAGTGAGGAACTTCTGAGCATCAAAGAGGCGAACTTCCGCAGGCTGCTAAGAGAGTTTGGATCGACGTGCAAGGTCGCCTCCAACAACTGTCCCCTTGTAAAACCCGCTGCGCCGTGCCGACGCCTTCCGGCGAGCGCTGGGTCGGCAATGCGCATGGTGGAGGGCAGTCATTGTACGACCAAAGCGTTCTGTTCGGTGAAAACGGGCTGGCACGCGCCTTGATGCGGCATTTTGATCCGGAACCACGTTACGTAGAGCGCCGGAAGGAAGACCAGTGTCAGAAGGGTCGCAACTGCCAAGCCGCCCATGATCGCGTAGGCTATCGGACCCCAGAAGATGGTCGACGCGATTGGGATCATGCCGAGGATCGCCGCGGCGGCGGTCAGCAGGATTGGGCGGAATCGGTGCACCGTAGCCTCGACAACCGCATCCCACGGATTGCGCCCATGCCCCTTCTCCTTCTCAATCTGGTCGATCAGGATGACCGAGTTGCGCGCGATCATGCCGGTCAGCGCGAGCACGCCGAGGAGTGCGACGAAACCGAGCGGCTTGTCTGCAAGTAGCAGTGCTGCGACGACCCCAATGAGGCCGAGCGGGGCCACGCTGATCACCAGAAATAGGCGATTGAAGCTTTGGAGCTGGATCATCAGCACCGTCAGGATCAGGATGAGCATCAGCGGCAGGACCGCTGCGACGGATGACTCCGCCTTGTTGCTCTCCTCGACCGTTCCACCCACTGCGATGCGGTAACCGCTCGGCAGCCTCGCATTGAGGCCCTCGATCTTCGACGTCAGAGCCTGGACGACGGTGGCGGCCTGAATGCCAGGAGCGACATCGGCTTGCACCGTCAACGTGGGCCGACGGTCGCGGCGCCAGACGATGGGATATTCCTGGCCGTAATCGACGGAGGCGATCTGGCTCAGCGGAACGGTCTGCTCGTTCGGCAACGGCACCTGAAGCGCGCGGATCGTCGACAGCGACATGCGCTGCTCGGCGGACGCGCGAACAAGCACATCGACGAGATAGATGCCGACGCGCATCTGCGTAGCAGTAATGCCGGATACGACCGTGTTCAGGGCCTGCGCTAGGGCCTCCGAACTGAGACCAAGGAGCCGCGCCTGGTCCTGGTCAATCCGGATGCGCACCGTCCGCGTCGGCTCCATCCAGTTGTAGTTGACGTTGCGGGCGCTCGGGTCTTCGTTCAAAATCCGCGCGACATCGAAGGCGATGGCGCGCACTTGCTCAGGCTCAACACCGCTCACCCGGTATTGCACCGGCCAACCAACCGGCGGCCCGAGTTCCAGGGGATAGACCCGTCCAACAACACTTGGAAACTCGGAGGCGAGCGCCTGCTCAAGCTTCGCCTTAACGCGCTCGCGCTGCTGCAGCCCCTTGGTGACGATCACGAGCTGACCGAAGAAGTCGTTTGGTAGCTGGACGTTCAGCGGCAAGTAGAAGCGGACGGCGCCCTGGCCGACTTAGGTGCTCCAATGGTCCACGTCCTGATCGCCCGTCAGAAGTTGGTCCACGCGGGCCGAAAGATCCCGCGTTGCGCTGATTGACGCGTTCTCCGGCAATCGCAGATCCACCAGCAGCTCCGGCCGGTCCGAGGATGGGAAAAATTGTTGCGGAACGAGATGCATGCCGTAGATCGCCGCGCCGAACAGACAGAGGGTCGCGAACAACGTTGCCCAGCGCGCCCGCATCGCCAGCACCAGGAAACGGCGGAACTGGCGCATGATCGGTCCGGGCTGGCCCGCATGCGCCGCCTTGGGCTTCTGTAAGACCCAGACGCCAAGCAGCGGGGCGAACAGCACAGCGACAACCCATGAAACGAGCAGTGCGATAGCGACGACAGCGAAGATCGAAAAGGTGTATTCGCCGGCGGCGCTGTGCACGAAGCCAATCGGCACAAAGCCCGCCACCGTGACCAAGGTGCCCGTGAGCATCGGGAAAGCGGTCGAGGTGTAGGCGAACGTTGCGGCAGTTTTCTTGTCGTCGCCATGTTCCAATCGCGTGACCATGGTCTCGACTGTAATCATCGCATCATCGACCAGCAGGCCGAGCGCGATGATGAGGGCGCCCAGCGAGATTCGCTGAAGGTCGATCCCGAGGAACTCCATCGCCACGAACACCGCAGCGAGAACGAGAGGGATGGCGAATGCCACCACCGCGCCGGCGCGCAGGCCCAGGCTAACCAAGCTGATTTGGGCACCAGAGGCCTGCGCGCGTCCAGCACATGGGGCTCGCACTACGGCACCCTCGCCACAATCGGCGGTCATGCTAGGGCGTGGAGCATCGTTCAGCGAGCCTCCATCAATTGAGATCAGCAGCCGCACCGGTAGGATCGACTGATCACTAAAGAATGCAGCTCCAGGCGACAGTCGACCAGTCCGATAGGCGTTGGCCGAGGCGGAAGCACGGAAAGTGGATCGCGTCACTATGGCGCGAACAACAAATTCAATCAACTCGGGTAAAGCGAGCCATTACCTTGAGGTCATGTGTGTCGTGACCGCGGCCGATGCTGCCATCCAGGAGGCCTACGAGCGGGATGACGAACCTAGATTGCGTACCCAGATCGCGCCAACTCACCGCGTCGGCGAGAGCGAGGGAGATGGCCAGTGAGATCGGCATCATGGACGCCCCCGGTCCTTATCGAGGCTGGCACCGCCGGGGAGATATTTCATTGGGTATCCAACGGCATCCCTGGTTCAACTGGATGCTCCCCCCAGAACTCCATCGCTCTTATCAGGAAGTTGTCACCGATGCCGAGCAATCAAACCCGCGGTTTGCTGATGGAACCCGATGATGACGCGTCGTCCCCGGAAGGTCGGTGGGTCGAACCTGATCTGATATTCGTTGCGATCGGTCCTGGCGCTCGCGCCCCTTCCTGTTAGGGTTCTTGTAAATGAACACTGATCCGAACCCGACGACCACGAGCCGCTCCCAATGAACACCGGCTTTATAGTGGCCGCGATTTGTGTGACCGGCCTAGTGATCGTCATTAGTATGGAGCGCATTAACTCCACTCTCCACGATATCCATCGAGCAATCATAGCGGCCGGAGAACCCAACCATGAATAGTTCCGATACGACCGTTTGAGATGGTCGCGGTGGCGCCAGTCAGGATTTTCTGATGATCAGCGGGCCGCGCGCGGGCGACCTCCTGACTGTCGCGGCCATGATAGCAGCGGCGGCCACAATGATCGCGCTTCTGATGTTGTTCGTGATCTACAAACTATAGCCATTGCGGTCGCAGGTGATGTCGCCATTCACGATCGCGTTCTGCTGGACCGCTGCGGCACTGGCGTTCACTGCCATCCCGGCAGCGACATTGCCTGAGAGGCTATTCTGATGAGCGACATCCCGATCGACGGGCGGGCGACCCCCAACCATGGGTGCGGCCACCCTCGACGCCAGCGGTCAGATAAACATCCGCTAGGGACTTGTCCGCGCGTTGGCGATCAAGCCACGCAGCCTGAAGGGTTTGAAATGAACATCGAGAACTTGGATCGAGCGATTTGGTTTGCTGAGGAGATTGCAAGACCAACTGTAGACGAATTCCGAACAAATCCAGGGAATCAAAGGCTTGGGATGCTCGCTGCGATATGTGTCGGCCATTTGACCGACTATGTCGCAGGGGCTATCGAAGTCCCGTTGCAACAGCTTACGACGCAATGTGAAGCGCTATTGCTCGTGCGCGACGTGGCAGATGCTACAAAGCATGCTGTCCTGAACCGAAGGGTCGGTGATCGAGTAATCTCTCCACTCAGCGTTGATGCAGTGCTTGTTAGAAGAACGAGGAGCGGCGGCGGTTCGTTCCCCTCAGGGATCCTGAACGCAGGTGCTTTCGAGGGGACGGAAAGTCTAGTAACTGAAACTATATCAGTGGGGCAGCCTGGCGGATCAGAGGCGGACTTACTTCCGGCCACCGTGGAGGCAATGAACTTCCTTCTCAGGCAGATAGACTCAGCAATCGATGCGGTGGGTATAGAATAGGAGACGACAAACTGGGATGGGCAAACCTTTATCCACGTCAGAGATCGACCGCCTTCGGAAGATGCAGGCACTGTTCGACAGTCCGAATAAGGGCGAGGGACAGGCAGCACGTGACCGAGCAGCGTCGTTGCTCAAGGCACACGATATGACGCTGGCCGATATCCCATCGGTCCTGAAACAGCAGGTTGCCCCACCGCCCCGTGCTGACTTCCTTGCCGGCTTCGACGATTGGATGGAGCGGGCCGAGCCCGGTTACAAGGCGAGACTGGCGTCCGAATATGCCCTCAAGGCGAGGATGGAAGCAGAATACCGCAAGGCCGTCATCGCGAAGTACGGCAGCGCCCAGGCGGCACGGAAGCCCAACGCCATGGAATTAACGGTTCAGAAGGCGGTCAAGCAATTCCGCCGTAAGATCCATCATCACCGCGATCTGGTCATGGGATTTGATGGCGTCCAGCGCGCAAAAGACTGGGATGAAGACACCCTGGATGGATGGACCAGGTCCGAGAGGAAGCCGATACCGGCCCGCGTCGCGGCCGCCATCCGATCCGCGCTGCCTCTGCCTACAACGATCTCTGATGCTAATCCGGAACTGGTCGCGTGGGATGAAAGGGGATGACGAACTGAGCGCCGCATGGGGCGAGGACCGCGGCAGCAACGAATATCTGTCACTGGAATGCGGGGTGCGCCGGGATATGGTGAGAGACATGGTGCATCATGGTCTCCGCGCCGTCAGCGCTGCGGAGGCATTGATACGTGTGAAGGCACTCAGGGAAATCGGCAGATACCCAATGGAGAATGAGGCAGCCGCTATGCTCTCCGATCTCGAATATCTGGCGGAGCGTGAGAAGGCCCAGCAACCAGTCGAGACACCGAAACGCCCGGCCAAGCGCCATCAGGACAGCACGCAGCAAACCAGTTTCGGGTTCTAGTGCCGGGCCAGGACCAGATCATCGACGCAACGATGGCTCGCTCCATCCAGGCCGACGCGGAGCGCAACCACCCGCTGCTTGCGTGGGTCGTCACGCAGGACGAGGGGGCCTATCGCGGTCAGTTCGTTGCACGGCTGGTGACCGACGCACCGACGCCCTATGTGCTCCCTGGACCGCACACTGGGGGAACTGCACAGCAAACTGCCATCTGGCACTCAATGGTATGACCGCACGCCAAACGATCCGCCCGAGGTTGTGGAAACCTGGTTCCTAGCCAACAGGTCGGGGCGGCGGTACTCTCATGTTCGCTACTTCAAGCAGCAGGCACGGAAATTCTATCGCTCCTTGTTCTGAGCTTTTCAGCATGGCCGCCCCTGGGCAGGGCAGGAGGCACGATCATGAAACGACGGTTGATCATGCTCTGATACGCGGGTTGGTTACCGCCGGACCTGTGATGCGTCGCGGAGCGTCCTCGGTCTCTCATGTTCGCTACTTCAAGCAGCAGGCACGGAAATTCTATCGCTCCTTGTTCTGAGCTTTTCAGCATGGCCGCCCCTGGGCAGGGCAGGAGGCACGATCATGAAACGACGGTTGATCATGCTCTGATACGCGGGTTGGTTACCGCCGGACCTGTGATGCGTCGCGGAGCGTCCTCGGTCTAGAATCCAGCGTCGGAAGAGATCCGGCTGATAGTACCCTCGAGGGTTCTCCTGGCCGTGACCGTGCCTCCAGCCT
>CAVWVL010000011.1:0-1077500 GCA_963758415.1 uncultured Alphaproteobacteria bacterium
AATCTTGGGGCCGTGGGTTCGAATCCCGCCGGGGACGCCAATTCAGTCAATGACTTGATGTTATCACCCGGTAAATGGACTCACCTATCCGGAACGGATTAGCGCTCCTGGCTTCAAAGGGGCTCGCTCCGATAGCATCGGGGACGCGCCAGCGCTATGGGCTGCCGGCGTAATAGCGGCTCGCGGCAACGATCTCCGCCGGCGTCATCCCTCGTGCAACGTTGCGCATCTGCTGATCAATATCATTTCGCCTGGTTCCATTGGCGAAGGCGTCGAGTTGCGCGCGCAGATAGCTGATGGGCTGGCCTTCAAGCCACGGAGCGCCGGTCTTACTTCCCAGTTCGCCATGGCACGCACCACAGGGTGCGATGTTGCGCATCGGTGCACCGTCCGCGACGATTCGTGGCACCCCCTCGTCGGAGGCGCGTTCGTCGTGGACGCGTGGCAGAAAGGCATAATACGCGGCGAGATCACGCATATCTCGGTCGCTCAGGTCGGCCACGAGAGGCATCATGATCGCGCTGCCCCGCGCGCCGGTTTTGAAATCGGACAGCGCCTTGTAGATCGCGCCCGGATACTGTCCGGCAAGGTTAGGCGTATTTGCCTGGCTCATGCCGCGCGCGCCGTGGCACATGGTACAGCGTAATGCCAGCGTCGCGCCACGACCAATCGATTCCGCGCCGGCGTCGCGCAGCATGCCGGGGATGATTTCAACCTGTGTGACCGGATAACTGGCCTGCACGACGGATTGGTTTTCTGGAACAGCGTGAATAAGGCCAGCCGCCGAGCAGATCGCATCCCAGAGGCCGCGGAAGCGCTCGCCGGGTTGCTGGTACGGCAGCCACGCGAAACCTGCGACGATGGCGACGATCGTGATACCAGCGGTGACTCCGACACTGCTGACGACCCAACGATCGCGCGGCAGCGGCACCCAATTCCAGTTCACTGTGCTGCTCCAACCCGTATCACCGGCACTGCGGTGCCTGGTGTCGCGAGAAGATGCGCGATCGGAAAGCCGTAATTTACGATGGTAAGGCCGATCATCAGACTGAGCCATAGACCGAAACCATTCAGCGCGGCGGGAAGCGTGCGCGGCGGATGCACGGCGACGCTGAAACGGTAAGTGCCCTGCTCCACGCGCGCCGAAATCTGGCCGCGTGCCAGCACCACGAGAAACAGCGCCCCGGAAATGACCAAAATGGCGCCGCCTATCACTGAGATCACGACGGAGGACGCCTGTTGGGCGATGACCGGGTCGGTGTAGTCGTAGAATGCCATGCGGCGGGGCATCCCGAGAACGCCGACGTAATGCCAAGGGAAAGTCAGAACGATCATACCGATGAACCACAGCCAAAGCTGCGTCCGCATCAGACCGAGATAGTCCAGCGCGCGACCTGTCAGATGCGGCCACGTGTCGTAGGCGATGACGAAATACATGATCGCGATGGCGCCAGCGAAGATCAGATGGAAGTGGCCGGTGACCCACTGCGTATTATGGATTGTGGTGTTGAGCTGATAGCTCATGTTGATGATGCCGCCGGCGCCGCCAAAGCCCAGCATGATGAAGGAAAATGCCGCGCCGAGCATGACCGGGTTGCGCCATGGCAATTTCGTCAGCCATCCCAGTGGCCCGCCGCCGCCGCGCCGTCGTGCCGCGATTTCGACCGATGCGCAAATGGTGAACACGGTCAGCAGCGTCGGTATGGTAACCAGTCCGGTGAACACCGTGTGCAGGAACTTGAACCCGGAGCCGACCTGTGGGTCCTCGAACAGGTGGTGCACGCCGATCGGCATGGCGACAACAAGGAACAGGATGAAGGAGATCCTTCCCATCTGGTCGCTGAACAGCCTGCCGCCAATCGCTCGTGGAACGATCGTGTAGTAGGCGATGTAAGCTGGCATCAGCCAGAAATAGACGATTGCGTGCAAAGTCCAGGAGAACAAGACACGCGCCAGACCGGCGTCGATCGTGGCGGTGAGGCCGATGGCACCGGGGATGATCTGGAAAATCAGTTCGAGAGCGGCACCAACCGCCGTCCACGCCCAAAGGTACGACCCCGCGACCGTCGCGAACATCGGGAACGGTACCGGCGCACCAGGGTTCTGTCGCTTCCAGATGTGCAGGTTCACGGACATCAGCGCGACCCAGATCCAGGAGCCAACAACGACGAGCACAAGCCCGATGTAATAGAATGCATTGCCGATCATCGGCGGGTAGAAGGTATACAGCACCGAGGCTCGCCCCATTGCGACAGGGACCACGGCGGTGACGGTTCCGATGGCGACGAGGACGAAGCCCGTCCATGCCCAGCGCAGGCCAACCAGCGGGCGGTGCAAGGCGGCCTCGGTTACGAAGTACCCGAACCCCATCGCGACGAGTGTCGGAAACACATAGGCCATCGTGGTGCCGTGCGCCGTGACCGAGCGGTAATAGAGTTCCGGATCGCCGATCCACGCGTGCAGAGGGCTGCGCACGAACATCTGCCATTCGCCCAGCAGCAGGGCGGCGCCGAAGCTTCCGAAGGCCAGCCAGAAATGCGCCAGGATCATCCGTCTACTGGGCAACACAGCTCAACCTCCTGGTGTCCGCGGCCAGTCGCGCGAACTCCGCCTTGTCGATGACCTTGATCCGGCCCCACATGCCTTCGTGCCCGAAGCCACAAAATTCGTGGCATGGCATGTGCCGTTCGCCCGGGGTGGAGAAGCGCGCCGGGATGCTGGAGATGTAGCCCGGCACCAGCATGAGATTGATGCTGGTGCCGGTTATCAGGAAGCCATGCACCACGTCGGCGCTGGTGACGCGGAAGCGTGATCGGAGTGTCAGTTGGCACCAGGATGCACTGAGGCGTAAACGAGTATTGCTGGCCGACCGCGCGCACGATGACTGAGCCGTCGGGTTGCAGGGCACTGCCGAGGTTGCTTTCGATGAACTCGCCCCCGAGATGCAGCGTGCGAGGGTCAGCGGTCTCAACGCGGCTTTGCGGAAGCACGACCTGGTGTACGCCGGCGAACACCGCCATCACGATCAGCAGGACAATGATGCAGGTGGCGACTGCCGCCCAACGATGCTCGAGGCGCTCGCTTCGGCTTTCGTCCTGATCGGGCAGGGCGCCGTCGCTCACGGTGCCCCCGCGCGCGGCACGAACACCAGCAGATAGAACGCAAACCAGATCGCAACGACAATGAGCGTCGCGATACCGGCCAACGTGATTGCCCCGGTGGAGCCTTGGCTCGGGGTATGTTGCGCGAGCGCGTCCTGGGGGCTGGTCTCGATTGGGCCGGTTTCGATTGGTTCCGAGTTCAGCATGGCCCTATCAGTCCAAGGGTGCGGTACGCAGTTGATTGGCATCGCGGGCGGATACCGGCGCGCCACGGTTGCCCCAGGCAGCCCGTATATACGTGACGACGGCGGCGACCTCGTCGTCGGATAGCCTCTGTGCGAAGGGCGGCATGCCATAAGGCCTTGGATTGCCTTGGGTGCCCGGCGGGAAACCGCCGTTCAGCACCATGCGGATCGGGTTCACCGCGGACTGCATCTGAATGGAAGGATTGCCTGCCAGCGGCGGATACTCGGGCGGCATGCCGCGGCCATCGCTCGCATGACAGATGGCGCAACGAGCCTCGTAGACGGTTTGGCCGAAATGCACCAGCAGGCTGCTCTCGGGCGTCGGGATGCCGGTGATTTCCGTCGCGGGCGGTGTGCCCTGGCCGAGGCTCTTCAGATAGACCGCCATCGCGCGGACATCGGTGTCGTTCAGATATTGCGTGCTGTGGAATACGACTTCTGACATCGGTCCATAGACAGCGCCTCGATTTGATACCCCGGTGCGCAGAAGTTGCACGATCTCGTCGATGCTCCAGTCGCCGAGGCCGGCCTCCTTGTTGGAGGTAA
Organism: uncultured Alphaproteobacteria bacterium; assembly: GCA_963758415.1. Lineage (GTDB taxonomy): Bacteria > Pseudomonadota > Alphaproteobacteria > Acetobacterales > Acetobacteraceae > Rhodopila. The sequence goes on from CAVWVL010000011.1 coordinate 3,893, forward strand.
GCGACGGCGCGTACCAGTTCTGCATCGGGATCAGTCCGCCCTGGAAAGCTTGCGACTGCGAGTTGCCGCCCAGCGCATTGATTGGCGTGTGGCACATCCCGCAATGGGCAAGACCCTCGACGAGATAGGCGCCGCGATTCCATTCGACAGACTTCGCCGCGTCCGGTTGGTACTCGCCTTCGCTGAAGAACAGAGTGCGCCAACCCAGGATGAGCGAGCGGTTGTTGAACGGAAAACGCAGGTCCTGCGGCCGGTTCGGCTGATGTACCGGCTGGACCGACCGAAGGTAAGCGTAAATGGCGTCTGAATCGGCGCGCGTAACCTTGGTGTAGGAGCCGAAGGGCATGGCCGGGTACATCAGCCCGCCATCCGGGAAGCGTCCGGTATGCAAGGCGGCGTAGAACTGATCCTCCGTCCAGTTGCCGATGCCGGTCTCGCGGTCTGGCGTGATGTTGGACGAATAAAGCGTGCCGAACGGCGTTGGCATGGCAAGGCCGCCGGCGAACAGCGCACCGCCGGGATCGGTATGGCAGGCAATGCAGTCGCCGGCCCGGGCCAGGTATTCGCCCTTGGCAAGCAGCGGCGCGTCCTGGCCGCGCGCCAGTCGAGATCCGCCCACGATATGCAGCAGGCCCGCGAGGAGGACGGCGGCCAACAGGGTGCGGCGGTTGCGCATGACGCTCACCCCGGTCTCAGTTTGGTTCGCTGCCGCACGCCATTGGCATCGCCAACGAACCGCGCGGAACAGGGGATGGATCGGCTGGAACGGGGCGGGACGCGAGCCAGGCTGCGACCGCGGTCACGTCGGCCTCGGTGAGGCTTGCGGCGATCAGTTGCATACAGTCCGGTGGGGGAGCGGCGCGGGTGCCGTAGCGGAATGCGCCCAGTTGCGCACTGATGTAGCTCGCATGCAGCCCGGCCAGACCAGGAATGGCTGGTTCCATTCCGGTGAGCCGGGTGCCGTGACACCCCGAGCAAGCGGGCACGCCGCGTGAGGGATCGCCTTGTGTCACAATCGCCTGCCCGCGCGCCAGGATGCCGGAACTGACATCGGCGATGGCTGGAGGCAGTGGCGGCGGGCGCAGTGCCGAGAGGTACTCCGCGATCTGGCGCAGGTAGGGGTCGGGCAAGTATTCGAGCAGGTAGTTCATCGGCGGGTAGCGGCGACGGCCGTCCCGGAAGGCCACGAGCTGGTTCATCAGGTAGCCAGCAGGCTTGCCGGCGAGGCGCGGGAAATAATCGTTGTCCGTGCCCTGGCCCTGATCACCATGGCAATCCGCGCATGCCCGTAGGCGCGCCTCCATCGTGTCAGGCGGACGATTCGTGACCTGGGCTGGCGCCAGGGGAACGAGAAAGTTTGTCAGGCCAACCACGAGGCCCAACCGTAACATGCGTCCGATAAGGGCGTAGCCCGCATCCCGGCAGGCGAACGGCCGCACCGACACGTTCCCACATCGCGAGCGTTGCAACATTCGGCGACCTCCGCCTCACCGCGTAGGAGTATATCGCGGGAAAGGCAACGGTTCTTTGCAGAAAAACACTCAATTTGGTGGTTCCGCCGCCTTAGCGGGCGCAATCGTTCCAATCGGCGTGCGGCGCCTTTCCACCTCCGCCGCCCGAGGCCGCCAGTGGAACAAGGTCGTCCAGCATCATGGGGATGAACTCCGCAACTGTTGGATGAATATGCATCGCCCGCTGGATCAGCGTGCAAGGTGCCTTCGCATACATGGCGTCGAGCACGCAGTGGATCGCCTCGTCGCAGGCGGTGCCAAGGAACGATGCGCCCAGGATTTGCTTGGTCTCGGCATCGACCAGTATCTTCATGAAGCCCTCGGTCTCACCTTTTTCGAAGGCGCGGGACACATCCTCCATGGCGAGTTTGCCGATCAGTGCGGAGCGGCCGCTCTTGCGAACATCCGCCTCGGTCATGCCGACACGGCCCAACGGCGGATCAATGTAGAGCGCATGGGCGGGAATTCGGTCACTCACCCGCCTGCTCTCGCCATCCAACAGATTGGCGGCGACGATTTCGTAATCATTCCACGATGTGTGGGTGAACGCGCCTTTGCCATTGCAGTCGCCGAGCGCCCAGATGCCGGGGACCGAGGTGCTCAGGTCGTCGTCCACGACAATAAAGCCGCGTTCGTCTTGCTTCACCCCGGCGCGGTCGAGACCGAGATCATCGGTGTTAGGACGGCGACCCGTTGCGACAAGCAAGTGCGAGCCTCGGAGTTCTGAAGCACCGCCGCAATCGACTGTCATGACGATGTCGTTTCCCTGCTTGTCGATGCGCAAGCACTTCGTGCCGGGTAGGACCGTGATACCTTCCCGCTTCAGGATATCGGTGACTGCTGCCGATACGTCTTCGTCCTCGTGTGAAATGAGGCGCGGTCCGCGCTGGACAATACTGACCTCGCTGCCGAACCGCCGATACATCTGACCGAATTCCAGAGCGATGTAACTGCCGCCCAGTACCAGCAGATGGCGCGGCAGGAAGTCTATTTCCATCATCGAACTGTTGGTGAGGTAATCGACCTGATCAAGGCCGGGGATGTTGGGCACCGCCGCGCGGGCACCGACGTTGATAAAAATCCGGTCGGACCTTAGGACCTCGCCGCCAGCCTGCACCTCGCGTGGCGACACGAACCGCGCGTGGGCTTCAAGGACCCGGCAGTTCTCGAGATTTTTGAGAGAGCGCTCGACCCCGCGATTGGCAAGCCCGACGACATGATCCTTGCGCGCCTTGACGCGCTTCATATCGACTTCAATGTCGCCGGCACTGAAGCCATAATCAGCACCGCGGCGCGCCACGTGCACGGCATACGCACTGGCGACCAGTGTCTTTGTGGGCGTGCAACCGGTGTTGACACAGGTGCCCCCAAAGCGGGCACGCTCGACGATCGCCACCTTCATGCCGGAGCCCGCCAGCCGCCGAGCGAGCGCAGGTCCCGCCTGGCCAGTTCCGATGATGATCGCGTCATAGGTTCCCATGTCAGACTGAATCCTATCGCAGGCTGCGTTTGGCGGGCAGCGCCGCGCCAAGGTGCTCCTAGTGTCCCGAATCCGAAGTCGGCCGAAGCAGGCGAACCTTAGGTTCGCGCCACCAGCTCGTTGTTTTCAGCGGCCTGCCCATCCCCTGCGTCCGCCGTGAGAGGCTGGACACTAGAGATCGAGGCCGACCGCGGTTTTTGGGGATGAACAGCAGATCAACGCGTTGCCCTCGGCGGGCGCGTCCAGCGGCTCCGGCGCATAGGCGAGTTCGCCTTCGATCAAGCTACTCTCGCAACTGTGGCACACGCCGGATCGGCAGGCCCAACGCACGGGAACGTCGCAGGCTTCCGCCAATTCGAGCAAGCTGCCGAAGCGGGAATCCCATGGCACGGCAAGACCGCTTCGCAAGAACGTCACCGTAGGTCCGTCGCCCGCGGGACCGTCGGGACGGTGCGGTGCGGCCGCGGCGGTGCTGGAGATGCCTGGCGTGCGGGGGGCGACGGGTCCGAACAACTCGACGTGGACCCTGGGCCAGGGAATGCCCCATGCGGCCAGGCCTTGCTGGAAATCCTCGAGGAAGCCGGGCGGACCACACAGGTAGAAATCAGCGTCTTGCGGGATCCCAAGTTCGTGGAGCAGTTCGGGCGACAGATGGCCTGGTCGATCAAAGTCCTGTCCGAGCATGTCTCCTGACGCAGGCCGGCTGTAGATCACGCAGCGACGCGCCGCACGAAGGGCAACGAGCAGATCGTCGGCCTCCTTGGCAAATGAATGGTGCGCCCGGTCGCGGGCTGAATGTAGCCACCACACCGGCCGCGGCGCCCCGGCGTTGGTGGCAGCCGCCGCGCCATGCAACATGGCCAGCATAGGCGTGACGCCGACACCGGCGCTGATCAGGACGGCGGGCGTGGCGCCGGCCGCGAGCGTGAACGAGCCGCGGGGAGCGCCGATCTCCAGGCGACTGCCTGTCCGGACGCTTTGGTGGAGAAAGCCGCTTGCTCGGCCGCGCTCGTTCTTGACGGCAATCCGATAGGTTGGGGTCCCGGGCGGACCGCACAGCGAATAGCTTCGCGTGACGGCGGGAGCATCCGGGTCCGGTCTCACGCGGACCATGATGTATTGGCCGGGTCGTGCCGGTGGCAGCGGCGAACCATCTTCGGCAGCGAACTCGAACGATCGGACGTCCGTGCTTTCCTCGCGCGATGCGACGACACCAACCGGGCGAAAGCCAGGCCACGCAAGGGGGGCCGACGCGCCTAGGCCAAGGCCCGCGTTGCCGGTTGTGCCTCCCGCCTCGGCAGCGGTGAGCAGCGCCTGCATCGAACCTTGCCAGTCCCGGCTGAGTGCCGGAATTCGGACTGCGCGGCGCAAGGCTTCGAGCGGGTGCTCAGCCGAGTAGAGCAGGGCGCCGATCTCGGCGACCGTCATGCGCTCGGGGCCGTCGGAGAGCTTCTCGACGCGGTCGCCGGCGCCGATCCCACCTTCCTGTATGACGCGGAAATAAAACCCGGGACGGTGGTGCGCAACCAACAAGGCGGGAATCTCCGGCTGGCTCAGCCTGATGCCGACCCGGTAGCAGGTGTCGCGTGGCTGACTCACCTCGACGACGGCGCCGCCGATCCTGAAGCGGTCGCCGATGCAGACCTCGCTATCGGCGAGGCCCTCGACTGTTAGGTTCTCGCCGAAAATTCCAGGGACGAGATCAGACCGCCCAAGATACTTTGCCCAGTACCGGTGTGAATCGAGCTGGTAGACCATGAGCGCACGTTGCTCGCCGCCATGGCCGCGGAGGTCCCCTTGGCCATCGCCATCGAGATTCAGCCGGCGGGCAAAGATGCGCCCCGTCACCGGCGTCTTCCATACCGCTGTTCGAACCGTCCTGCCCTGCCACGCGACGTTCCGCGGAAGTCCAACATTAACCGAAACGATCACGCCCATCACGGTACCTCCGGTGACGCATCTGGTGCGTTTTGGCAGCAGCGGCCATGCGACCCGCATTCAGCGGCATAGCGGAATCGCAACCCGCTCGGCCCCGCGAGGCTAGCTATAAAATCGCCCGCACCGCCTGCACAATATGTCTTGCCGAAATGCCGAAGGCGTCAACGACTTAGTCCGGCTTGGCCGCTGACATGCAGGAGGTCGGATGTCTGGAAGCAGCGGCGGTTGTCGACATCATCGAAAGGGTGCTCAACCGTCTTGCCTGAACCGTAGTCATTTCGGCGACGCGCACCGCACGGCGCCGAGCCGGATTTTCGTCCAGCCAATCGACTACCCGTTCTTCGGCGTCACTTCCCTCAGCTCGCCTGTTGCCAAATCGTAAACAAACCCCCGAATTGTTACCTTCGAAGGAATCCATGGGTGCGATCTGAGTTTCAGTACCTGCTTCTCGGTCGCCCGGTTCACGTCGGAGTAAAAGTGGAATTTATCGGGAGCTACTGCCCACACGCCGCATTGTGTATGGAGGTGGCTCTCAAACTCTTCTTCCGAAAACATTTCCATTCCGCAGCCGGTGTGCCCGATGATCATGACCTCCCGTACGCCCAAAACATGAATCGAAAACATCAGAGACCGCACAACATCTGACGTTGCTGCCGTCCCGACGTTCCGAATCACATCCGCATCGGCGGGTTTGATGTCCAGCCATTCGAGAAGTTCATTCATGCGAGGGTCCATGCAGGTGAGGATTGCGATCTTCGGAGCAGGCTTGTTTGCCAGCGAAGGATCGTGGCGCTCCGCTGTCTTGCGGTTTGCCGCAATCGCACGTTCGATCAAGCTCATTTCGATTCTCCTGAAGTGTGCTGCAAGCCCGGGATTGAACTTGCGACAACGTGTGGTTTATTGCTGTCCATGCGGATCCAACTCTTTCGTCTTCACTCTGAAGCAGGGCCCTATGGCGGTGTTCTGGACTACGTATCCGCGATGGGTAACAGGAAAAATACAGATGGTCCGCTGTCTATGCTTGTCGAAATCACCCTTTTTTGCGCAATCGTTGCATCACCTACGCTTGATTCCCCAACATTCGCTCGAGATCGCCGACAGTCGGTCGATCCGGGGGGCGAGACTGCCGTGCCGGACCCAAGTGGCGTAAGCCACGACGCAAGCCAATCCGCCGGTCCCGCGTCGACCGCAATATCACGCCGGGTATCAACACCCCCGCTGGTCGGAGGCTGAATGTTACCTCACAGAACGGAATATCATCTCTATCCAGGATGACAATTTATAACTACCAAAGTATGTACGGTAGCAAATTGCTCCGCTGGTCGTCGACGCATACCATTCGTCCTCGCTTGCCGCCGGCGTCGAACTCAACAAGGTCTGTCCTGAGAAGTTGGTCAATAAGTTCGGCGACGCCAGCGACTGCAATGTCACGTCGGGTATCGACGCCCCTGTAGGTCGGGGGTTGAATGTTCCTGTGTCGAACGGCATGTCATTTGATCCTCTGGTTGATAGCATCAGCGGTTGCCATGCTCACACTCCTTGTTGGTTCGCCGGGCTCGGCTTGCGCAGAAACAGCACAAGCGGACTTACGATCAACATGGCGATCATCATGACTTCGAATTGGTCTATAACCCCAACGAAAGCCGCCTGGTCGGTGATCATATGATTGAGCGTGGCAAGCCCCGGTTCGGCGATCGAGCCCGTGACATGAGCGGCGGCGCGGTAGGGCGTCAGGTCCTTCGCGAGCGCCACGTGCATGGCCTGGGTATTGTCGTAGAAGAAGTCGAGCACCAATGCGATGCCGATCGTGCTGCCATAGAGCCGCGACAGATTGAACAGCGCGGTGCCTTCCGCGCGGAATGCCGGATCGAGCGTGCTGAACGCCGCCTTGGTGAGCGCGGGCAGCAAGATGCCCAGACCGGCGCCTTGAAGCATGCCCGCGACGATAACGGGCGACCAGTCCATGAGGGGCGAATAACCGAGCATCCGCCAGTTGCCGTAGACGACAAGCGCCATTCCGCCAGCGATGAGCAGCCGGTTGTCGATTCGCGCCGGGACCCGTCCTGTCAGTATCAGTGCTCCAACCAGCGCGATGCTGCGCGGAATCGCCAGGTACCCGGTGGTGTCCGGCGGATAGTTGAGTATTTCGTCCAGCATCGGCGACGTCAGGGCGATGGTCGGCAGCAGCACGAAGCCGAACGCGAAGTACATGATCGCGGAAAGAACGAAGTTGCGATTCTTGAACAACCCCTTGTCGAGGAAATGCGCCTTGCTGGTCAGGACGTGCACGAGAAAGAGGTAGAAACCCATCACCGAGACAGCCGCCTCTGCCCAGATCTCGGCCGAGTTGAACCACTCCAGGCGCTCGCCGCGGTCGAGCAGCATCTGCAACCCGATCGTGCCGAGCGAGAAGGTCGTGAGGCCGAAGAAATCGAAGGGTGGATTCTGTTCGGCCCGCTTCTCCGGCAGCGAGAGCGCGAGGGCCAGGACGATGAATCCCGTCATTGGCAGACCGAAATAGAAAAGCGAACGCCAACCGTGATATTCACTCAGCCAACCGCCGATGCTGGGACCGCTGAGGAGGCCGAGCAGCAGGGTTACGGCGGCTACCAGGTTGATGCGGGCGTGCCGCGAGGGCGGCAGTATATCAAGCAGGATCGCCAGTGACAGCGGAGCGAGGGTGCCGCTGGCGCCGCCTTGCACGATCCGGGCGGCGATGAATTGCAACGGAGTCGCCGCACGCGTCGCGAGCACAAGGCCGAACGCGAAGATGGCGATCGAGAGCTGATAAATGATCTTTCGGCCGTAACGGGCGGCAAGCCAACGCGCCATCGTCATGGTGATGACGCTCGTTGTGATATACGAAGTAAATATCCAGCCGACCTCGTCGTCGGCCATCGAGAGTGACCCTTGGATATGCAGCAAGGCCGCATTCGGCAGCGAGATGGTAACCGCCTGCAGGAAAGTCGCCATCAGCACAGCGACGATGATCGCGCGATGGCCAGCGGCCTCGGTGCTCGATGTCGGCGCCGCACTCATTTGGACGCCTCCTGTTTCGTCGCATCGAGCACGGCCTGGAGGGGATGGCGCCAGGTGCGGCGATAGCCGGTGTCCACCCGTGCGGTGACACTGATACCCGAGAACAACGGCCGGTTGGGATCGATCTCGTCAAGCTCGAGGCGGACCGGCAGACGTTGGACGACCTTGACCCAGTTGCCGGTCGCGTTCTCGGGCGGCAGCACCGCGAAATCCGACCCGGTGCCTGGACTCATGCTGACGACATGCGCCTTGAAGGTGCGATCCGGAAAGGCGTCGACCTCGATCGCTGCCTGCTGACCCGGACGCATGTGGGTCAGGCCGGTTTCTCGGAAATTCGCCTCGATCCAGATGTCTCGGCTCGACATCAGCGAGAACACGGCGGCTCCCGGATTGACGAAGTCGCCGACCTGCAGGTCCTCGACCTTCGCCACGGTGCCATCGTCGGGCGCCACCACCGTCGCGTAGGAGAGATTGAGCCGGGCCTGATCGAGTTGGGCCTTGGCCGCGCGGACCGTCGGGTGGCGATCGACATCGACGTTCGGATCACCGTTGAGCGCGACGACGGTGTTGGCGATCTGCTGGCCGATCGACGCGATGCCCTGACGGGCGACCTTCAGATCCTTGTCGGCACGGTCGAAGACCTCGCGCGGCGTCCAACTGTCAATGACGAGCGCTTTCCGTCGCGCATACTCACGCTCGTCAAAGTCCGCGGTCGCGTTTGCGGCTTGCAGCTCGGCCAGTTGCTGGCGATAGGTGGCCTTGAGCTGATCGATCTGGAGTCGCGCGCTGGCAAGCCGAGCGTCGGCCTGATCGACGGCAATCTGGTACGGCTCCTGGTCGATTTGGAACAGAAGCTGGCCCCGCTGGACGCGCTGATTGTCAATGACGGCAATTTTGGTGACCTGGCCCGCAACCCTGGCGTTGACCGATTCCTTGGCCGCGCGGACGAAGGCATCGTCGGTCGAGACGTAAGGCTCCTCGGCGAGATAGTACGCCGTACCGACGGCGACCAGTATGACCGGAAAGGCGATCAACAGCGGGCGACGCAGCCGCTCCCGCAGTGTCCGCTTTGGCGCCGCGGCGTGGCGGCTGGGCACGGGACGGTCGAGCGTGCGGCTCAACTTGGCTTCAATCTCGGTAAGGTCCGCCGCCACAGTGCCTGCGTGGATCGCGATGCCGGAAGTCATCGGGGAGCCGGCTGGTGCCAGATAGGGCTGCATGGCAAGCCTCACGGTTGAACCGCTGTTAGCTAACATCCCGGTCCCAGCAACGATTGTGCAATACCGCCGTCTTTTGCCATATCGGGCGACCGGGACCTGCCTCCGCCGATCGCCCTGTCGAACGACTGGTAGCCGAAGGGTTTGCACCCGAAATAAGCGGACATTCCCGCCATTCGGATGACGCATTGCAACGGCCTACCAGTGGCACGCCCCGACACGCCGGAAGAGCAAGCTGAAGGACCCGGTAGAGTATCCCGGTTCGGCGGATGCGACATGAAGCTCGACGATTGCTTCGTCGCGATACGGACAATGCCTGACGGCCTTCTGGATACGGCACTGAAATTTAAAAGTTACGATATTGTTCGTGCATTGTTCTCTTGATGCCGCGGCGCGCAATCGAGTATAGTTCGAGATAGAACTATGCAGTACCAATATCGCACTGCAACAAGAAAAGTAACAGCAAGGGAACGGTCATGACAACGCACACCGTACCTTCTGGCCAGACCAGCAGCGGAATCACACTCAATAACGGCGATGTGATCGACGTGCTCAACGGTGGTATTGCCGTGAGCACGACGGTCAACGGCGGCGGGACTGCGAACGTGCTCGGTCTGACCAAAGGCAGCATCCTTAATGCGGGCACCGAAAACATCTCCGCGGGCGGCCTCGCGAGCGGCACTATTGTGAACAACGCGGGCTTTCAATCGGTCAATTCGGGCGGCGCGGCCAGTGGCACAGTGGTCAATAGTGGTGGCTTCGAACGTGTGTCCTCCGGCGGCACGGCCAGCGCCACCATCGTGAACAACGGAGGTGTCCAGCGGGTCGATTATTTCGCCTACGACACCATCGTTAACAGGGGAGGCGTCCAAGAGGTTGAGGAAATAGCGAGTGGGACAATCTTGAATGGTGGTAGTCAGTTAGTAGACTTCGTGGCCTATGGCACGATTGTGAACAGCGGCGGTACCGTGGCCATCAACGACGGCGCTGTGACCAGCGGTGCGATTGTGAACAGCGGTGGCAAGATAGGCGAGCGCCCCACCGGTATCGAGGATGAGCCGCCCGGCGCGGCTGTTAGTACGACGGTGAACAGAGGCGGCGAGCTGGATGTATCTGGCACAGCGTCATTTACGACCCTGAATGCAGGCCTGGAGGTTGTCAACGCCTTCGCTGCGACCTTCGGCACGACGGTGAACAGCGGTGGCAAGGAGGCCGTCTCGTCCGGCGGCGTTGCCAGTGGCGCCATACTCAACAACGGCGGGCTCTTACTCGTATCGTCCGGTGGCACCGCCATCAGCACACAGGTGAACTTTGGCGGCGTCGCAGGGATTTTCCTCGGCGGCACCGGCAGCGGCACTATATTGAACAGTGCCGGCACCGAACAAGTGGGCACTTCTGGCAAAGCTATCGGGACCATCGTCAGTAGCGGTGCATCCGAAGTTGTGAGTTCAGGCGGCATTAGTCTGAACGCGACGGTGTTCGGTGGCGGAGCCCAAGTGCTTTCCGCGGGCGGAACTGTGATCGATACTACGCTGCGCGCAAACGCCACCCAGAATATCTTTGGTGGAACGGCGATCAGCACCACGGCGTTTGCCGGTGGCACGGAACACGTATTCTCCGGCGGCACGGCGATCAGCACGATAATCTCGGCTGGAGGCAAGGAAGTGGTTTCCGCCGGTGGCTTCGATCATCTCTCATTGATCAGCAGCGGTGGGCTGCAGTTCATCCTCTCCGCCGGGACGGTCAGCGGCGGCACCGTGATCAGCGGCGCGACCATGACGGTCTCATCCGGTGGCATCGTGGCAGCGGGGCTGACGCTGTCGGGCGGCACCGCGAACATCTCGGGATCAATGGCGACAGGCCAGACCATGAGCTTTGCTGGCACGGGGGGCGATCTGGTCCTCTCCAATCTTCCCGCTTTCGGCGCGACGATCGGCGGCTTTGGTGCCGGTGATAAGATCGATCTGGCCACCTTCACCTTCGGATCCGGCACGACCCACTCCTTCAACTCCGGGACGTTAACTGTGACCAATGGCACTAACCACGAGAACCTGTCGTTTGCGGGTAGCTACACAACCAGCAACTTTGTCCTGTCCAACGACGGCACGGGTGGAACCCTGGTCAAGTTCGTCTGACGGTCCAGTAGCCTCGGGCGTGTCCAATCGAGGCCCGACCGCCGGACGCGGGGGTTCGGGCCAATGGCCTACGTTTGCACCGGCACCAACTCGATAGACCAGCCCAGTCCGGCGGTGCGCGCGTGGTGCCCGAGGCTGGCGGCTTCCCTGCCCAAGTGGGCGCCCCGGCCAGTTGCTCTCACTCTACGCGATTCCAGGCAACTGTACCATGCTCACCAGCGAATCGGTGCCGTGTGCTGAATAAAGTGGACAATGCGCTCGCCACGGTTGCGAGGTACTTGAGGTGTTCTCTCGATGATATTCGACGCCGAAATCATTTGCATCCGACCGGTCCAATGACCGCCGAGAGACCATCTCGTCGGGTGCCAGCGGTGGCCCGAAAGTATGCTTCGTCGTCCGCGAATGAATACTCGCCGTTCAGTATATACACTTTGTCAGGTCAGATAGCTCACGCATCGCCTCTTTTGCACTTTTGATTCGGACCCGTTTCGACGGGCAGAGTCTCTCGCGGAAATGTCCTTGCAGCGCCGGAGCGGGTGGCGAAGCGATAGCGGTAAGCGGCGGAAGAACGGGAAAGGTTTGGGAACAGCGCCTGTCGGGCGCTCTCATAGGCGTTCCAGTCAGCCAGGTCCGGCAGTGAGGGCACGGTCACCAGCTCGCCCTGGTCGAGTCCCGCGAGCGCCGCATCGACCATCTCGCCAGAGGACATGACCCGCTCGGCCGGAAGATATTCCATGGCCATGCCGGCTGTGCCCCAGAAGTCGCCGTCGGTCGCGCCTGAAAGAACCACCTGGACACGGACGCCCTTGTCGGCCAGCTCTTGATGGAGGGACCGGCTAAAGGCGAGCACGAAGGCCTTCGTGCCAGCGTATACCCCGTTTAGGATCTCGGGGTGAACGGCCACAATCGAGGCGATATTGATGATCGTCCCGGCACCGCGAGCGACGAAGGCCGGAGCGGCGGCGTAGGTCAGTCGCGTGATTGCGCCGACATTCAGCGCGATCATCTGGCTCATCTTATCGACGTCAGAGCCGAGCAAGGGGGCGGTGGCTCCAATTCCTGCATTGTTGACCAGCATCGTGATGCGCGAGTCGGTGTGCAGCCTTTCTCCGACTATCGCGAGATCGGCCGCATCGGTGAGGTCGGCGGCCATCACCTCGATCTTGCGCCCGGTCCTACGAGCAATCTGGGCGCTGATGATCTCCAGACGCCGTCGGTTCCGGGCAACCAGAATCAGGTCATAACCCCGATGTGCCAGCCGATCCGCATAGATGGCGCCGATACCCGAGGAGGCGCCGCTGATCAGGGCCACGCCTAAGGCAACCAGGTGCATCTCCGCTTGCTTCAAAGGGCTGAACCCGACGCTGAGAAGCCCGCGTCGCGACGCCTACCCAAAAGCTTTGTTGCGCACATGATCCTTCTCCTTGACGCGGCTTTGCCTCGGGCAAACCGCTCAGCCCTGGCGACGCACTAGTCTTGGAGCCCGGCTGGGTCTTTTACCGGGTTGCACGAATTTTCCACCGATTGCTGTGAACATCGTAATGTCGACTGTCGTGTCGAGCGTCACGTTGGGGCAAAGCAAAGGCTGCCTAGCCGATCGCGACCGAGGCTTTCCGCGTTCGGCCTCCTTGGCCTCCGCCCGCCCCCAGTGGTGCAAAACTGATTGTTACCCTAGAGTGCACCTGGTCAGGCTGTGGCGGAAGTTCACGCAATGATTGCAGAGCCGGTGGCGCGCGCTACAGACGTAATCTCCTTCGGGCGGTTCACCTTGGTGACCAGCGAACGCCTGCTGCTGAAAGAAGGCGCCCCGGTTGAACTGGGCTCACGCACGCTCGACATTCTGGTGGCGCTGGTGTCACGCCCCAATGAAGTCGTTGGCAAACGAGAACTATTGGCCCAGGTCTGGCCGGACGTGACAGTGGAAGAGGGCAGCTTGAGGTTTCACATCGCGGGGCTTCGCAAGGCGCTCGGCGATGGCAAGGACGGCGCACGATACATCACCACTCATTCCGGGCGGGGTTACTGCTTCGTCGCTCCGGTCTCGGTGTCAACAGACAGAGCCGACGAGAACAGGACGGAAACCCAAATCATCCCGGACGCAAGCCTGCCAGCCCGTTCGACGCGAATGGTGGGGCGCGAGGACAGCATTCTCACGCTTTCGGTTCAGCTCGCCGCCTCACGTTTCGTTACAATCGTGGGCTCCGGCGGGGTTGGCAAGACCACGGTCGCGGTGGCGGTCGCGCATGATCTGCTGGAGGCGTTCGCCGGGTCGGTGCTGTTCGTCGATCTCGGAGCGTTGCTGGATGCCGACCTGGCAGCGATCTCGCTGGCCTCGATGCTGGGGCTGTCGGTCCAGTCCGACGACCCGATACCCGGCCTCATCGCATATCTGCGCGACAAGAAGATCGTTTTGATCCTCGATAATTGCGAACACATCGTTGAAGCCGCCGCAAGCCTTGCGGAACGGATCTTCCTGGCAGCGCCCGAGGTCCATATTCTGGCGACCAGCCGCGAAGCTCTGAGGGTGGAAGGCGAGCGGGTCCACCGACTGGCGCCGCTCAATTTTCCGCCCGAGGATCCGGGGCTGACCGCGGCGATCGCTCTGACGTTTCCCGCCGTCCAACTGTTTCTTGAGCGGGCCGAAGCGAGTGGCATCCGTCTGGACCTCAATGACTCGGACGCGGCGATCGTGGCGAGCATCTGCCGAAAGCTCGACGGTGTGCCACTCGCGATCGAGTTGGCTGCTGGACGGGTTGAGGCCTACGGCCTGCAAGAGACCGCGGCACTGCTCGAGCAACGGCTGACCTTGCCGTGGCTGGGGCAGCGCACGGCGCCGGCTCGTCAGCGGACCCTGCAAGCGACGCTGGACTGGAGCTACGGGCTGCTGTCCCCGGTGGAACGCGTGGTGCTTCGCAGACTTGCTGTGTTCGTCGGGCATTTTACGCTCGAGGCGGCGCGGGCGGTGGTGACGAGCGCGACCATCGACCAGGTTCTCATCCTCGGTGCCGTCGGCAGCCTGGTCGCCAAGTCGATGGTGGCGACCAATCGCGTCGGGTCAATGATGCGCTATCGGCTGTTGGACACGACCCGCGCCTACGCCCTGGAACTCAACGTCGATGACGCCGAGCTGGCTGATTTCGCGGCGCGGCATGCGACTTACTATCGGGGATGGCTGGAGCAGAACAGAACCGAGTGGTCGACCTTGCCGACCGGGATGGAACGCGGACCGCACCTTGACGGTGTCAACAATGTCCGTGCGGCCTTGGAATGGTGTTTCGGCGTCAACGGCGATCGCGAGATTGGCATCGGACTCGCCGCTGCCGCCGTGCCGATTTTCCTGACGATGTCGTTGCTTCCGGAATGTCACCGGTGGTCGGAGCGGGCAATACTCGCGCTCAACGATCCAACTCGCGGAGGATCGGAGGAGATGCATCTGCAGGCGGGAATAGGCATTTCGTCGATGCAGATGCAAGGAGAAGGCGATGCGGCATGTATGGCTTTGAACCGAAGCCTGGCCATCGCCGAAGAACGCAGCGACATCCTCCACCAGGCGGCACTGCTCGGCATGTTGCACATGTTTCATTTCCGCGGCGGGGATTTCAAAACCGCCCTGCATTACGCGAAGCGCTGCCGAACCCTCGCAGACAACATTGATGATCCGGCCGGTATCGCGTTGGCCCATTCGATTTTAGGCAGGTCGCTGGTGGTCAAGGGAGACCTTGGTGCCGCCCGCACGGAACTCGAGGCTTTGCTGTCGATCTGGTCGCGCTCCCAGCGGACGCGCTCGATCTATCTGGCCTACGAGCGGCACTATCGAGCCGGCATTGCCTTGGCACGGACACTGTGGCTGCAAGGCTATCCGGTTCAAGCCGTCGAGCGCGCGGACCAGACCATCAAGGATGCAGAACGGATGGACCATCCAGCATCACTGGTGTCCGTCCTGGCGTGGGGCGCGTCGATATTCCTTTGGACAGGCGATCTCCGGAGCGCCGAAGCATACATAAACTCATGTATCTCCCGAGCCGAATCTTATTCCCTGGAGCCCCTCGCCGCAGTTGGGCAGGCCCGCAAAGCAGAGCTGGCCATCCGCCGGGGCGATGCCAAAAACGGCGTGGAAAGCCTGAGGGCATCTCTCGAGAAAATTCACGCGGTGCGTTACGAACTGATTACCACGGAGTTCGACATCTCCCTTGCGCAGGGGCTGGGCGCGATTGGACGGCTCGCCGAAGCCACCGAGGTGATCAACGAGACGATCCAACGTGTGGATACAAACGGCGACGCCGCGTACATGCCAGAGCTACTACGGGTGAAGGGACGCCTGCTTTTGTCAGGGCCGCGGCCTGACGCTGGCGAGGCGGAATCATCGTTGATGCAATCGCTCGAGCTGAGCCGGCGTCAGGGTGCCCGTGCCTGGGAGTTGCGCACCGCGACCGACCTGGCGGCTCTATTCGCGAGTCAGGGGCATTTCGAGCGCGGTCGGGCGCTGCTGCGGCCGGTGTTCGAGCAATTCCAGGAGGGCTCCGATACGGCGGATCTGCAGGCCGCTGAACGGCGGCTGGCGACCTTGGGGTAGCAGCGGCGGGCAAGAACTTCGCGGCACCCGGTTCCCACGCAAGCGCGTGGGCATGCTATCGGAGGGCCGGCTAGCGGTTGCGGTCCCCGCCGCTCACAATTGCTAACAGCGTCTGGTAACGGCGTTCACAAGCCATAACGGGCATTCTCCAGGGCTTCTGGCTAGGTTTTCGAGGCAGCAGCGAGTGGCGCTGTGTCGCGTCCTGGTAGTCGCTCAAGGGGAGGCATCACATGGGTTCGTACGCTCACGCGAGCACTGGCGAAAGCCATTCGAGACTGCAACCGAAAGGGCGCTGGTCAGAATATCAAAGGTCCCCGGTCGTCGCGGTCGAGGACAGCTTGGATGGGTCGAGGCGGCTTGATGATCGGACTGGCCTTGCTGGCTGGACCGTCGGCGCCCGCGGCTTCCCGAGCAAGCTGTCGACTACCGATCCCGGCTCGCAAGTTGAAGCAGGTAGCTTCTTGGCCTGGCCGCCGGGTTCGCGCTCGCATGCCGACAGCTACGAGGGGTCGTCGGCCGACCAGCTTCTCGATGACCTCCGCCGGGCGATGGAGCGAAATCCGGAAGGCGCGCGCGCGGCGGTGATGCAGCTTGTCACGTCCCTTGCGCCGCCGACCGGGTTGGAACCGGCGAGTGCCCGTGGTGGTCTGGCGCCGTGGCAGAAGCGCAAGATAGATCGGTTTCTGAAACAGAACCTGGATCGCCCGGTGCGCCTGGATGAGGTGGCTGAGCAAGTCACACTCAGCGTCAGTTATTTCTCGCGTGCCTTCAAGGAATCCTTTGGGACCAGTCCGCACATGTACATGCTTCGCCTGCGGCTCGCATTGGCCCAGAAACTGATGCTGACAACGGAAGAGCCGCTAAGTCAAATCGCGCTCGCTTGTGGGCTGGCGGATCAGGCGCACTTGTCGAAATTGTTTCGACGCCTGGTCGGCGAGACTCCGGGCGGCTGGCGTCGCCGAAATCTCACGGATGCTCAAGTAGAAGCAAGAAGCCGCCATTCGACGAGAGGCCGGTTCAGCCCGGTCACTGGGTCTGGCTGCATTGCTGTCGCTAACTGAGAGAGGCCGGCGTCTGAGGTAGCTGTCCTGGCACCAGGGCCAAATGGCGGATGCGCCGCCGGTCGATACACTGAACACAGTCACTGGCGATATCTTGGGTGATTTTGCAAAAGATCAGCATTAGCTTGCATAGTATACGATACCCATAACGTACTGTCGACCAAGACGGGTTGATTCTTACGGGGAGCGAATACTGCAATGTTCGACCGAGAATTTTCCACCATGCCGCGACCCGACCCGAGAGGCGGTGCTTGGATTAGCGGTCGTCCGTCCCGGTTGGAGCGGCTGGCCGCGGCGGCAGAAGAAGCACCTTGTTGGCCACCATTTCTCTACGTTCTTCTTGCTACGGCGGCGCCGGGGTCCTGGGGCGGGAGCGAGGTGCTAGAGCCGATATGGGTCGACGAGGCGATGCACCGGACCCTTTGCATGATCCATCTGACGTCGCGGCTTGAACGCCAAATGATGCAACGAAAAAATCGCGCCGCCTGGTCTGCGTCTTGCCTCCGAAAGGCAATAGTCTTGGCGGACAGTCTGGCCGAACTCGAAATTGTTGATAATCGGGAAGTGCTGCCGTGTGCTCGACTTCTTGGCCAAACGGCTGGGGGTCTCTTGCATCTCTTCAGTTCGCCTGACGGCGAAGTTGAAGCGCGGATCGTGGTCGAGGACATCGCCGTGGCGGCTTATCGGCGACGCGCGCTGGTTCTCGCGACTGGCGCCCTGGTCATGCAAGCGATAGGCAACGCCATGGATCGCGGGCGCGGACCCGCGATAAGCATCAAACTCGCTGGGCGAGGCGGCGGACATTGGTGCCTCGCCGTCACCGAGGATGATGTGCGCGCGGACGACGATGCTCGCGACTGCGATAGCGTCGTGGACGGGTTGTCGGACCTGTTGGCGGTTCAAAACGTACGCCGCTTCCGCCGGATGGGTGAGTTCGTAACCGAGATCGACTTCCCAGGCCTCGAGGCGAGGCCGTCCGTGCCGCCGAATGCCTCCCCGGTGAGTTCGAACCGTGGCATGGGCACAGGTTTGAAGGACAGTTGTCCAAGTCGCCTTTGCATCGAGAGGAGCCAACACCATGAGCGCGAATCTTACCTTATGCGCCGAATGCGCGGTTACACCGCTTGGTCGTCGCGGCTTGCTGCAAATCGTTCTTTTCGCACCTCTCGCGGCGCCGTGGGGGGCGAATGCGGTTGAAACACGGTCGCCGGCGACGGATCCAATTCGCACCTTGAATAATGGGCTGCTTGCCGTGATGAAGGCGGGGAAGTCGGTCCCGTTTGCGGAACGTTACAACACGTTATCCCGGGTCGTGGAGGAAACGTTCGACCTGCCCGAGATACTGCGGCGTTGTATAGGCTCCCGTTGGAGTACCCTGTCCGCGGTGGAGCAGGCTGAGCTGCTAGAGGTTTTTCAACGCTTCACCGTTACCTCCTATATCGCCAGCTTCAACAGTTATGCTGGACAACGGTTTGAGATCGAACCGACCCCACGCGCGGTCGGGAATGATGTCGTCGTCGAAACGCATCTTGTGCCGCTGAGCGGCGAGCCGGCGCGCTTGGACTATATGATGCACGCGACGGAAAACAGGTGGAAGGTCGTGGACGTACTGCTCGACGGTGCCATCAGCCGCGTCGCAGTCCAGCGATCGGATTTTCGCAGGTTCCTGACGGGGCATGACTCGTCAGGCCTGATTTCCAGCATGCAGCAGAAGATTGCCAGTCTATCCGATGGAAATGTGCGGTCGTAAGCGGCGCTTTTCCCCGTTCAGGGCAGATCGTCGAGTGACACGGCGCCGGCACCGGGGGCGATGAGGGTGGGCCATTGGTGAGAGCCAAACGGAACGGCGGGAGGCAAAGAAGCCCTCATACCATACCTGGCTGTCTCGGCGGTGATGGCCTTTCGAGCATTGCCGCCCATCAATTCGTAGTCCATCAAATGATAGCTGCCGAAGAAAAGCGCCCCAACTGACCGGTCCGCGATAATGCGGGTCAGCGAGTCCAGCATGTCGGCGGGGGTGGTGGTGAAGGAAATCGTTTCGATCAGCAAGAGGCGGTCGTTGATCGCTTCCGGCGGAAAAAACTGTGCCAGAACACTGAACAGGACGTTATTCTGCCGAGCGACATATATCGTATTGCTCGCCGCGTAGGTCTTGTCCCACTGATCGCCGAGCAGCTTTTTCCAGTCAGCGATGACGCTCATCCAATGTGCTACCTGGGTTTCCGCCGCCCAGGCAATGATCTTCTTCAGATCCGGCTCCTGCTGCTTGGCGAAGGCCTGCATCGAGGCCAAGGTAACAACGCCTGATTTCAGGCACGCATCCATGAAGTCGATATTATGCTGCAGTACCGCGCGGGTGGTGGGTTGCCATTCGGGTGGCATATCGGTTGCGGCCACGCCGTCGAGCGCGGCTTGCATGCGGCTGCGATAGGCCTGCAACGATGCGCGCCAGGATTGATTCTCGGGATTGTCGAGATAGGGGGTGACGACCTCGGCCAGGGCCATGGTGCTGTGGCCGGTCGACTTCATGAGCTGATAGGCCAGCGGCACCGAGGGCGCTTCGAGCGGGGGCAGTCCCGGGCGGTATAAGATAAAACGGCCTCCCGCGCCGGAGAACAGGCCAAGAATAACCGGCTGTTTGGCCAGTATATTGCGCTGGAACACCGCGCCAGCGGCGGCGTAGAGGTCGAACATGGCGGCGTTGAGCGCCAGTACGTTGTCGTTAGCGATCAGAGCAGGGGTCGTGGTGACGGTGCCGGCGATGGGAGCGAGGTAGGCTGTCAGGTCCTCGGCCCGTGCGGGCGCCGCCGCGATCATTGTGGCGAACAGCAGAAGCGCGCAGTTACGACGTGAGGATTGCTTCAGGGTGGGCACGATGTTCCTCCCGGGACGGCAGAGAGCCGAGGCGCCCGGATGCTGGGTGCCCGACCGACAATCAGTTGCTACAGAATATTGCGTTTAAAGTTACATACGGTACGAAACGACATTGCCACATTGACTGACGGCAAGCAACAGCGGGATTGGTGTGTTCCGCGGCATCAAACGAAACCGACGACGGCGCCAATCTGCATCGAGTTTATCTCGACTTTCGCGGGCTGGCACAGGTACTCTGGGTAGATCGTCGCCTGCCGAGGGAAGGTCCCCGCGCAACGTTGCCGTGAAACCAGCCATTCGACCTTGGGGGGAGTTTGTCGTTTTTTGGTTCAAAGCATCGCCTTAGGGTTGTGATCGGCTCGATATAAAGTTACAAATGCACCTATCGGGGGGCGGGACGTTTGTTCATCGAAACTCATTGTCATGTCCTGCCTGCCACGGGTTCGATAGAGATGGCGTTTCGACGGAACAGGCGGGAAACAGCGGCCGAGGTGTTTTGTATCCGCGGAAACGGGCCGGCGGTCCGTGATCCCTTCCGCTGAATGTCCTCACCGGCAGTCGGCGCGGCAGAGTTAGTGAAAGAATCCTGACCATGCGGCTATCGCGACGGGAAATCATGAAATGGGTGACGGCAAACGGCATCGCGCTCGGCGTGTCGCACCTTGCCTGGGCCGATCCACCTGGCTTCCTGACTCGGGAGACGCTGCCGGGAAAAGGTGTCAGGCAGCCAAAAACGGGGCGCATCGACGGCACGGCCAAAGTTACCGGTGCCAAACTTTACGCATCCGATTTTCGCGCCGCTGACCTTCCGGGGTGGCCCGCCATGACATCCCATGCCCTGCTGGTCCGCGCCGCGGATGCCACGCATGTCTATGGCGGCATCGACCTGGCGCGGCTGGACCCAATCGCCAGGCCCTCGGTCGTGGTGACCGCCGCCGATCTCGAGCGGATCGGCACTCGGGTGCCGGAGTTCTATGCCGGCGATCTGTTTTGTCCGGTCGGCAAGACCCCGCTCTATCTCGGCCAGCCGGTCGCCCTGCTGATCTTTGAAACGTTCGACACGTTCGACCGGGCGCGGCTGGCGTTGCGCGACAGCAATTTTCTGATCTTCGGGGGCGAGACCGGACCCGTCGAGCTGCCGAACTACGCTGCGTTCCGTTTCACCCGAGTGGCCGGTGCGACCGCGGATGCGCCCGACATCTATTCGCCGCTGCAGGAGGGATGGATCAGCCCCGGTTTCAGGCAAGAGTCCGGACGGCCGATCTGGCAGCCGCTTCCTGTCGCCAAGGGCGCGGGATATGCCAAGGGCGCGACCTACGGCGAAGCGATCCGAGCGACCCTCGCGAACAATGATCCGGCCACCCTGGTGCTGGCGCGCGATTTCGAGACTCAGTCGGTCGATCCGATGTTCCTTGAGCCTGAAGCGGGACTTGCCTGGTGGGACGCCGACACCAGGAAGCTGGGGATCGTGCTTGGGGTGCAGTCGCCGTTCGAAGCTGCCGGCGCTCTCGACTTTCTTTTGGGAGAGGCGGCTCCGGAATACAAGCCGAGCAGGATCGAGGCGCAGTTTGCTTATGTTGGGGGCGGGTTTGGGGGGCGGGATCATACTCCGTTTCCGCTCTATGTGGCGCTCGCGGCCCTGTTCTTTCCGGGTCACCCGGTACGGCTGGCCCATGACCGCCTGCAGCAATTTCAGGGCGGCATCAAACGACACGCCTTCAAGATGCATACGCAGATGGGGGTGGACCGGGCCAGCGGGAAAATCACCGCCTTCGCCGCCGATCATGTTCTCGACGGTGGTGGGCTGCAGAACTATTCGTCGAGCGTCGCAACCGTCGGCGCCACCGCCGCGCTCGGCATTTACGCCTCGCCGAAGACCGACGTGACCACTGTGGCGTTTCATTCGCGTGGGGTAACGGCGGGGTCGATGCGCGGCTACGGGACGCTGCAGACCATGACCGCGCTCGAAGTGCTGGTGGATGAGGTCGCGGCAGCGCTGCCGATGGACCCGATTGCGTTTCGCCGGCGCAACGCACTGGCGACCGGCGGCCGGATGATGACGGGCAATCCCTATACCGTGTCGGTGCGCACGCCGGAAATTCTGGACCGTCTGGAAGTTCACCCGATCTGGCGGCAGCGGGTGGCGGAAAAGGCGCGGGCAAGGCCTGGCTTCCTGGTCGGCACCGGCGTCGCGTGTGCCTCCAAGGATTATGGCACCGGTGCCGATTGTTCACTCGGAACCGTGGCGATTGCTCCGGACGGCGCGATCACGATCCTTGGCGACGCCGTCGAGATGGGCAATGGCATTGGCACGGCGCTGGCCAACCGGGTCGCGATGCATCTTGGCGGCATGGCCGATCAGGTCACCGTCGCGCAGGTCGACGTGTTCGATGCGCTGGAACTGGTCACGTCCGGCGACTCCTACTCGATCACGCAGGCGGAGCAGGATGAGGCGGCGAAGGATCCGCGCTGGGTGCCGGCGATCAGTTCGGCCACCAGCGCCTCGATCGGCGCGCATGTCGGGACTCAGGCCGCGGCCGAGGCGGCCCGCATCGTGTTCCGCTTCGGCCTTTGGCCCGCGGCGCTGGCGCTGTGGGGCATCGCGGCGACTGATCCGCGATCCCGACAGGCGAACGAGGCCTACTGGCAGGACCGGCACCTGATCATGACGGGGCTGCCGCCGTTGCCGCTGGAGGCGATCGCCGCCAAGGCGCATGCCCAGCGGGGCGTCACCGGCGCCATGGGGCACGCGTTTTCACGCTGGGCGTGGTCGCAGGGCAGCTTCATGATTTCCGGCGAGACCTGGACGGCAGATGTAGACGCCCTGGCGATACGCCGCGGTGACGGTCCGTTCACCCGGGTCGACCGCCGCGCGGTAGCGTTTCCGCCGACGGCGTACAACCGCATCGGCACCGCCTTTTCGTCTTTGTGCGGGACACTGGTGCGCATCGAGATCGAGCAAGCGACCGGCGCGCTGCGCATTGCCAAGGCATACAGTGTGCTCGAGTGCGGGCTGCCGCTGGTTCCCGAGATCGTCATCGGACAGTCCCAGGGCGGCTTCGCGATGGGAGTTGGTTACGCCCTGCTTGAGACGTTGCCCCCGTTTGAGGATGGACCTGGCAACGGGCAGTGGAACCTCGGCCAGTATGTGGTCGCGCGCGGATCCGATTTGCCGCTGCATGATCTCGAGATCGAAATCCTGCCCCCGATCGCCGGCAACGAGCCCCCCAAGGGAATGGCGGAGGTGGTGATGATCCCGGTCGTTCCGGCCCTGCTGAACGCCATTTTCGACGCGACGGGTCACCGGTTCCAGTCGCTGCCGGTGACCCAGGCGATGCTGAAGGAAGTGCTGACGTGACAAGCCTCGCCCTGACAATCAACGGCCGCGCCTATGGTCCCATCGAGGTGCGTGACGAACTGACGATGAACGATTTCCTGCGCGAGTATCTGGGCATGACGGGCACCAAGTTCGGCTGCGGGGCCGGGCAATGTCTGAGTTGCGCGGTGATCGTCGACCGCCCGGATGGATCGAGCGTCACCAACCCGACCTGCATCGTCGCAGCGGTCAACTTCCACGGCAAGTCGATCCGCACCGTCGAGGGTCACAGCAAGGACGGCGCCCTCACCGCGCTGCAAAAGGCGTTCATCGAGCATTTTTCCTTCCAGTGTGGCTATTGCACCGCCGGCTTCCTCAATGAGGGCCAGGTCTTGTTGGAGCGCCTGGCCAGGGACAAGGTCGCGCGGGCCGACCTCGAAACCACCATCGCCGAGGCGCTCGACGGCCATCTGTGCCGCTGCACCGGTTACATCAAATATCATGAGGCGATCCGTGAGGTCATTCTCGCCGATTCCGCCCGCTTCCTTGCCTAGAGGCGACGCATCCGATGGGCGCGAATTGGATGGCGGAGCGATGTTCCACCCGGGACGCGGCGGCGGAGGATCATCGAGCATGAGATCTGAACGGCGACTTTCGGCTATCGTTGGTGTCGTGGCGCTGATCATTTTCGGTTTGGTCATCGGGCACCGCCCAGTCTCGGCCGCAGGGGCGGATAGCCTCGCCTCACCCGAGAGCTTCGCCAGCATTGCCGATATGAACCAGCGCTCGGCCGCCACCTTCACCGAACTTGGCAAGGTGTTGACCAGTCCGCGCTGCACCAATTGCCATCCGGCCGGCGACCGGCCGCGGCAAGGCGATGCGGTCCGGCTGCACCAGCCGCCGGTGTTCCGCGGTCCGGATGGCTTTGGCCTGGAAGCCATGCGCTGTTCGAGCTGCCATCAGGCCGCCAACTTCGATCCTGGCCGGGTCCCGGGCCATCCGGAATGGCACCTGGCACCGCGGGAAATGGCCTGGGAGGGGAAGTCCGTCGCCGAAATCTGCGCCCAGATCAGAGACCCGAAGCGCAACGGGGGCCGGAAGCCGGAGGATCTGATCGCCCATATCGGCACTGACACATTGGTTGGCTGGGCCTGGGCGCCCGGTGTCGGCCGAAAGCCTGCTCCCGGAACGCAGCAGCAGGCCGGCGCACTGGTCGAGGCGTGGGTGAGAACTGGAGCAGCCTGCCCGTAGCGTGCTGCCGCCGAAGTTCGCGGCATCGTGCGGCGGCCGTAGCCAATCACCTTCCGCTAGGCGACAAACTCGGTGGCACGCGTGGGTGGCGGACCTTTCACGCGGTGAGCATCGTGGGCATCCGCTAGAACTTCAATTCAGCCGGTCCAGCCGCTTTCGGCGATCGGATGCTGTTTCCTCGGCCCAGGGCGATGGTTCGACTTCGGGGTCCGAGACGTGAACAGCGTTTAGTTTGAAGTAGGCCAACGCCAGTTCGAACAGTTCATCCTCGTCCTCATCGTCCAGCATGGCAGCTCCTTTGGCGCGGAGGGGGTCTTCTCGCCACCCGCGGATACATTGGGGGCGCAATCGTTTCCGAAAATCAATCATTTGTGCGGTGCAGCATAACTCGGCTCAGGCGGACTGCTCGTTCCTGTTTGAGCCGGGCTGCGATTGTTCTAGTCTCGTCGCAAAGGCCAGGAGGGTATTTTGGGTCAGGAAGCGACGACGGCCGCATCGACGAAGCAAGGTCGGGCGGAGCCAACGATCGGTGGCTCAATTTACGTCAAACCACAGGACATGGCCTGGGAGCCGACCCAGTTTGACGGCATCTCCATCAAGGTCCTGTACGAAGACAAAGCCAAGGGGGAGATGACGTGCTTCCTGAAATGGGAGCCGGGGGCGACCCTGCCGATGCACAAGCATCCCGAAATAGAGCAGACATTCGTGCTCGAGGGATCGTTTTACGACCACGATGGAATATGCCGGGCGGGAGAATTCGTCTGGCGCCGGGTCGGGTCATTCCACGAGACCCGTTCCGACGAGGGCGCCGTGATTCTGGCGATATATCGCAAGCCCAACGTCTTCCAACACAGCGCTGGCTACGCTCGAAAGACCGCGTAAAGGCGGGCGGCCGAGCGTTCTGGCGTTAATCTGAAAAGACATTCGCGTTGAGCTGGCTGGCGATCCAGGCGATAGCCAACTGGGCTCGCACGCTGTTGCCCGCATCGTCCAGCGGCGGAGAGAATGCGGCGATCGACCAGTTGCCGGGAGAGATCGCCATGATGCCGCCACCCACGCCGCTTTTTGCTGGCAGGCCGACGTCGTAGGCCCAGGCCCCGCTGGTATCATACAGGCCCTCAACCGCCATTTCGGCAAGCACCTTGGGCACGTAGGATTTTTCCAGTAGCCGGTTGCCCGAAATTGGATTGACCCCGCCGTTCGCCAGGGTCCCGGCCATGATCGCGAGGTTCTTCGCGGTGACCGCGATGGAGCATTCCTTGGTGTAGACGTCGCACGCTTCCATCGGGTCGCTGTACATGAAACCGGCGCTCTGCAGCAGATAGGCGATGGCGCGGTTGTGCTGGTTCGTGTCAGCCTCGGATTTGTAGACATCCTGATTGAGCGGCAGCTTTGCGTTGGCGAAACCGCTCATGTTGTCGCTGATGCGTTGCCAGCGTTCGTCCGCGGTGGAGGCTTTCACCAGGCTGACGGTTGCTATCGCGCCGGCGTTGACCAGCGGGCTCAGCGGGTTTCCCTTATGTAGCTCCAGGGCCATCACGGAGTTGAACGGGAGGCCGGTGGCGTTGGTGCCGAGCTTCTGTTTGACGACGTCGGGGCCGGATTCACTGAGGACGAGGGCGAGTGTGAAGACCTTTGCGACAGACTCGATCGCGAAGCCGTAGTCGGTGTCGCCGGCCTCGATCAGTTTGCCGTCCGGCGTCGCCATGGCGATGCCGAACAGGGAGGATGGGACGCTGGCAAGGTAAGGTATGTAATCCGCGTTCTTGCCGTCCGTCACTGATGCGAAGCGGGTATGGGCCTCGTCCACGAGCTGTTTCAGGCGGTGCTCATCGACGGGCTGGGGAGGCGTGCGGGCGCTGGCTGCCAGGGTGCCCCATTTCACCGGGGCGACCGAGGCCATGATGCCGGCGGCGCCAGCGGCAAGGAAGCGGCGGCGCGGCAGAGATCGATTTGTCTGATCGAGGGTATCGCGTGTCATGACATCCTGCCGGCTGTGTGGGAGCTCATTGAATGCGATGCAAGGTGCATGCCTTGGTGCGACCAATCGCGGGGCCGAGGCCGCTTTGGTTGGGGGACGAACGGACACCGGCTCAGAACTGGCCGGTCTCAATGGCGTGTCGCAGGACCTTTTCCACGCGGGCATTGTAGCCCTTGCCGCTGGCGCGGATGCGGTCAACGATCTCTTGCGACAAGCGAAAGCCGATATGCACCTTCGGCTCGTCAACCGGCGGCCGGCAGATCCGCTTGACGGGAACAGGGGCGCGACCGCTCGCCTCCCGCGCGTTGCACGGCCTTTGGGGGTGGACAGGCGAAGGGAGGCGCGAAATACGACATCACCTGCAGGGCCATCCGTTTGGCGATGCCATGTCGCGGGCCGTTCCGCCCAAGGCTTCGTGGATGCCTCGGCCTGGTTATTACGCAGAAGAACCGAATAAACTCAGCGGACAAACCTGCCGACCAAGGCAAGAACGAATTGGTCTTCGAGCCGTCTGGCACAAGCATCACAGTATTGGGAGTGGACTGGCGTGGATTATGGGCGTCTTGTGGCGGCGGCTGGACCCCGCGACGCGACCGCGTTCGGGTTCGTCAGTGCGCTGGCCATCGACATCGCCCGTCCCGAACATGAGTGGGAGAGCGATCACACGTCTCGGTTCGCGTGCCTACGTCGCATTTCTTCCAATCTTCCAGTCGTGTTAAGGTGACGCCCGGCTGGCGCCGAGCGGATGTCGTGCCCAGCGCTTACAGAGCGCTCTTGCCTCGGCGGGAGCCAGTCGTGGAGTTCACGAATGCAGAATCCTTCCACACCGTGGTCCGCGGCCTTGGATCGAGATTTCATCGACAACGTGCTGGCAAAGCAAACCGGACGACCCGGCGGATTGCTGGCGATTCTGCAACAAGTCCAGGGCAGCCATCCGCGCAAGTATCTGCCTCTCGAAACGATAGAGTATATCGCCGCGAAGACGAAAATCCCGTTGTCCCGCATCTTCAGTGTCGTGACTTTTTACGCGCTGTTCAATTTGCAGCCACAGGGCCGCAACACGGTTTCCGTCTGCCGCGGCACCGCCTGCCACACCAGAGGATCGCGTGACCTGTACGAAAAAGTAATGATGAGCCTGGGCTTCCAGTCCGCGCCGGGCGGGGAGGAACAGCTCTCGATCACCGCCGCTGACGGCAGCACGACCTTGCGCGTCGTTGCCTGCTTCGGACAGTGCGCGCTGGCGCCGGTGGTGGAATTCAATCACGCGGTCTTTGGTCACATGAACGAGCGGACGCTGCAGCTTCAACTGGACGCTCTCAACCGGCAGGAGCCGCGTGCATGACCCGCATTCTGGATGAGAGCACGTTCGACCTGGTGCGCGATGCCGGGCTGGCCAAGCTGCTGCCCTCGAGGCCGCGGATAGCCGTTGGCATGGGAACGTGCGGCACCGGCAACGGAGCGGAAGGCATCTACCATGCCTTCGCCAATGGCATCGAGCGCCGCGGCCTCGATGTTCAGCTTGTGCAGACCGGATGCTTCGGCTTTTGCGCCGAGGAACCGCTGGTCAACGTCTGGCACCCCGGTCAGCCGCTGGTCATCCTGCACCGCGTGCAGACCAATCATGTGGCACAGGTTCTCGACGGCATGACGGGAGCGGGCATTCCGGAAAACCTTGTCCTGTGCAAGATCGAAAAATGGGATCACGTCACCGCGCAGGTCGAGTATGGCAGCAGCAGCGCGACGATCCCGGCCTGGGACGAAATTCCGTTCTTTAAGAACCAGCAAAAGATCGTTCTGCGCAACTGCGGTCTGATCAACCCCGATGACATCGAGGAATATATCGCCATCGGCGGCTATCGGTCGTTACAGAAAGTGCTGCTCGAGGGTTCGCCGGAACGGGTGAACGAGCAGCTCAAATCGGCCAGGCTGCGCGGCCGCGGCGGCGCCGGCTTTTCGACCGGACTGAAGTTCGAGTATCTGCGAAAGGCGGAGGGAAGCCGGAAATATCTCATTTGCAACGCCGACGAGGGCGATCCGGGCGCCTACATGAACCGTAACGAACTTGAGAGCGACCCGCATTCGCTGCTCGAAGGCATGGCGATCGGCGGCTATGTCACTGGCGCCACGCACGGAATCATATATGTGCGGGCGGAGTACCCCCTGGCGGTGCACCGGCTGAACGTCGCCATCGCGCAGGCGAGGGAATATGGCCTGCTGGGCGGCAATATCCTCAATCGCGGCTACGACTTCGACATCGAACTGGTGGAGGGAGCTGGCGCATTCGTCTGCGGCGAGGAAACCGCGCTGATCAGCTCGCTGGAAGGACGCTCCGGCCGGTCACGCCCGCGCCCGCCATACCCGGCGCAGAAGGGGCTCTGGGGCTATCCCACCAACATCAACAACGTCGAGACCTGGTACAATATCCCGCCCATCCTCTCCAAGGGGCCCGAATGGTTCAGCGGGATCGGCAGCAGTTCCAGCCCCGGGACAAAAGTTTTCTCCCTGGTCGGAAAAGTACAGAACACCGGCCTGGTGGAGATGCCGCTTGGCACGCCGCTCAGCAAATTCATCTATGACGCCGGCGGCGGCGCGCCACCCGGGCATAGCGTCAAGGCGGTGCAGACCGGAGGTCCGTCCGGTGGCTGCATTCCATACAACATGCTCGACACGCCGGTGGATTTCGAGGCACTGGGAAAACTCGGCTCGATCATGGGGTCGGGCGGCATGGTGGTGATGGACGACGACAACTGCATGGTCGACGTCGCCCGTTACTTCATCGAATTCACCCGCGCCGAGTCATGCGGCAGGTGCACGCCGTGCCGGGTGGGCCTCGACAAGGCGCTGCGCACCCTGACGCGCATCACCAAGGGCGAAGGCCGCGAGGAGGACCTTGCGGAACTGGACGAACTCGGCCGCATGATCCGCGACACGTCGCTGTGCGGGCTAGGCCAGTCGGCTCCCAACTCGATCCTTACCGCGCTGCGGCATTTCCGGCACGAATTCGAGGACCACATCCGTGAGAAGCGCTGCCATGCCGGCGTCTGTCAGGACCTGGCGGTGGCGCCGTGCGAGAACAGTTGTCCGCTGCACATGAACATCCCGCGCTTCCTGGAGCTGTACAAGGAAGACCGCCTGGAGGACGCCTTCGAGTCGGTCATCATGGATAATCCGTTCCCGGCCTCCACCGGCCGCGTCTGCCAGCACCCGTGCGAGAGCCGGTGCCGGCGTCAGGCCGTGGATGAGCCGATCAACATGCGCGAGGTGCACCGGGTGATCGCCGATTCCGTTCTGCTGTCGGACCGGTTCGACGAGATGGCGGCCAAGGTCGTCGCCAAGCGGGTCTCGCCGAGCGGCAGGACGGTCGCGGTGGTGGGCGGCGGCCCGACGGGACTGACCGCGGCGTTCTACCTGGCGCTGACCGGTCACGAGGTCACCGTGTTCGAATCCCACGCGGAAGCCGGGGGCATGCTGCGGTTCGCCCTGCCGCCCTATCGGCTGCCCCGCGAGGTGCTCGACCGCGAAATCGAGATCATCCGCCGCCTTGGCGTTCATTTCGTCTTCAACTCCAACATCGGCGCCGACATTTCGGTGGCCGATCTGGAAGCGAAGTTCGATGTGGTGTTTCTCTCGATCGGAACCTGGAACGAATGGGACGTCCGGGTGACCGGCAATGACCTGGCCGGCGTCTACGGAGCGCTGCATTTCCTCGAGGCCGAGGCCTGCGATCATCCCGCGAACCTTGGCGACAGCGTCGTCATCATCGGCGGCGGCAATGCCGCCATCGACTGCGCCCGCACGGTGATCCGCAAGGGCTCAACCGCCACGGTGATCTACCGCCGCGAACGCCGAGACATGCCGGCGATCGCCGAGGAAGTCGATGCCGCGGAGGAAGAGGGCGTGCGTTTCATCTTCCTGGCGTCGCCGCATCGTATCGTCGGTGAAGGCGGCCGCGTCACCGGCATCGAGGTGATGAAAACCCGTCTCGGCGCATTCGACACGTCCGGCCGCCGCCGCCCGGTCGATACCGGCGAGGTGCAGTCCGTCCGTTGCAGCGCCGTCATCATGGCGGTCGGCGAAGGCGTGGACGAGGATTTCTGTCGCGCCACCGGCCTGGCCGTCAAGAAGAGCGGTATGCTGGAGATCGACCGTTACGCAATGACGACCAGCCGCGAGAAAGTCTACGCCGGCGGCGATTTCGCGACCGGGGCGTCGAACGTCACCAGCGCCATGGCCTGGGGCAAGGAAGCGGCCAGGAACATCGACCGCTATTTGTCCAGCGAACCGCGGTACGACAGCATCATGCCGAAGTTCCAGTACGACCAGACGCCGCCGCGGCCCAGCGAGGCTCACCGCCATCATGCGCGGTTCCTTCCGGCGGCGGTCCGCGCCAAGACTTTCAAGGAAGCGGTATCGGCGTTGCGGCCCGAAGAGGCACGCGAAGAGGCTTGCCGCTGCCTGCGCTGCGATATCCGCGAGACGGCGGCGCATGCCGTTCCCAGCCGGTAGGAGCCACGCCCATGTCGCAAATCTCGGTTCGTATCGACAGTGAACTGTACTCCGCCACGGAAGGCCAGACCATCATGCAGGTGGCGCGCGACAACGGGCGGACCATCCCCTCGCTCTGCCACATGGAGGGCCTGAGCTCTCCGGGTTCCTGCCGCATGTGCCTGGTCGAGATCGCCGGCGTCGGCCGTCAGATGCCGGCCTGCACGACACCGGCGCAGAGCGGCATGTCGGTCACCACGAATTCGGACGCGCTCGCGCACAACCGGCTGATCGCGCTGGAGCTGTTGTTTGTTGAACGGAATCATATCTGTTCGGTGTGCGTATCGAATGGTCACTGCGAGTTGCAGTCCCTGGCGCAGACCCTCGGTCTTACTCATGTGCGCTATCCGTACAACTATCCGCGTCTGCCGGTGGACATGTCGCATCCGCGCTGGGTGCTTGACCACAACCGCTGCATCCTGTGCTCCCGCTGCGTTCGTGTTTGCGACGAGATCGAGGGCGCCAACGTCTGGGACATATCGGCGCGCGGCATCAACTCGCTGCTGGTGGCCGAGGACGGCAAGCCCTGGGGCGAGGCCGCGTCCTGCACCGGCTGCGGCAAATGCGTCCAGGTCTGCCCGACCGGCGCGCTGGTGGAAAAAGGCCAGGGGGTCGAGGAGATGACCAAGCGGCGCGGCATGGTCACGCAACTCGCCGCGAACCGAGGAGCTCGATCATGACGAAACCGCGACTGGCCACGCTGTGGCTGGACGGCTGTTCCGGATGCCACATGTCGCTGCTCGATCTGGACGAAATGCTGTTTGGCATCGCCCAGAAAGCCGACCTGGTTTACGGGCCGCTGGTGGATGTTCACGAATATCCCCACGATGTCGACGTGGCGATCGTCGAGGGCGCGGTCAGCACCCAGGACGACCTCGAGAAGATCCGTCATGTCCGCGAGCGCACGCGCTTCGTGGTGGCGCTCGGCGACTGCGCCATCACGAGCAATGTCTCGGGGATGCGCAACAACATCCCGGTGAAGACGTTGCTCGAGAGCATCTACATCGACCGCGCCGACGCCGAGCAAGGCATTCCGACCGATATCCCGGTGCTGCTGAAGCACGCCGTGCCGCTGCATGACGTGATCAAGATCGACCTGCACGTGCCCGGATGTCCGCCGTCGGCCGCCTCGATCCTGTTCGTTCTCAACGAGCTGCTGGACGGCCGCGTCCCCGATCTGCGGACTAAGCTGCGTTTCGGTTGAGGAAAAGGTCATGAAAACCATTGTCATCGACCCGGTGACTCGGATCGAGGGTCACGCGAAGATCACCATTCATCTCGACGATGACGGCCAGGTCACCGACACGTTTTTTCATGTCACGCAGCTTCGCGGGTTCGAGAAATTCGTCGAGGGCCGGCCGTTCTATGAGATGCCGTCGATTACCGCGCGGATCTGCGGCATTTGTCCGATCAGCCATCTGCTGACCTCGGCCAAGGCGTGCGAGGCGATCATGTGCGTGACCGTCCCTCCGACGGCGGTGAAGCTGCGGGAAATCATGCACTGCGGCCAGATCATCCAGTCCCACGCGCTGAGTTTCTTCCACCTGTCGTCGCCCGACCTGCTGCTCGGTTTCGATTCCGATCCGGCGCGGCGGAATTTGTTCGGCGTGATCGAGGATCATCCAGAACTGGCCAGGGACGGCATCGGGCTGCGCCGGTTCGGTCAGCAGGCGATCGAGGCGCTGGCGGGGGAGCGGATCCACCCGTCCTGGACGGTTCCCGGCGGCGTCAACTCACCGCTTGACCCGACCAAGCGCGACCGCATCCTGGCCGGTCTGCCGGTGGCGAAGGCCACTGCGTTGCGGACGCTGAATTTCTTCAAGGGCATCGTCGACAAGTTCGGCGAGGAAATCGCCGCTTTCGGCAATACCCCGACGATGTACGCCGGGCTGGTCGACGACGACGACAATCTGCAACTATACGACGGCGGCCTCCGTTTCGTTGACGCATCGGGCGACATCATCGTCGACCGCATGCCGGCGGCGGATTATGCGCACTACATCGGCGAAGCGACGGTGCCGCATTCGTTTCTGAAGTCGCCGTATTTCAAGCCGCGCGGCTTTCCCGAGGGGACTTACCGGGTTGGCCCGCTGGCTCGACTCAACGTCATCGCCCGCTGCGGCACGGCGGCGGCGGATGTCGAATTCGACGAATACCATCAGCGCTTCGGCAAGGTGGTGCAGAGCGCGTTCCACTTCCACTACGCCCGGCTGATCGAGATTCTTTACTCGATCGAGCGGATGGAGATGTTGCTGCACGATCCGGCGATTCTCGATCACCATGTTCGCGCGCATGCCGGGGTGAACGCGCTGGAGGGGATCGGCATGGCCGAGGCGCCGCGGGGGGTTCTCACGCATCATTACAAGGTCAACGAGGACGGGGCGATCGTCTGGGCCAACCTGATCATCGCTACCGGGCACAATAATTTGTCGATTGGCCGCAGCATCAATCAGGTGAGTCGCCGTTTCGTCGACGGGAAGAAAATGAAGGAGGGTATGCTCAACCGAGTGTCGGCGGTGTTGCGGGCGTACGACCCGTGTCTGAGTTGCTCGACCCACGCGGCGAACCCTTATGGGGTGGAGGTTCAACTGGTGGATACCGATGGATCGGTGCTCGATTCGATCCGGAGCTGAATGGGCGTGTGTCCGGTGGATGATCTTGTTGGGTATGTTGCTCGTCGCCAAGCTTCGCGACCGGTCGGCGGAAAACGACGGCGACCGCTCTGACGCCGAAGCGCCCGGCCGGGTGTGGCAGAACCGTTCCGGATCCGCCACACGCGCGAGGTGCAAGTATTCTTGTCTGCGCAGCCAGGCGGGATGACTGACGATCGGCAGTCAATTGGCGCAATGTCCGGCCGCAGCATTAGGCGAGCACTGCGCGGATACTTCCCGGATTTTAGCATGGTGCTGCTTAGGCAGCATCTGGAAAACCTGCGGTAATGCCAACCGCCTTTAACGCCGACACCCATGAAGAGTGGGTCAGCGACAGCCGCTATGAGTTCTCGTTCGGCGCGCTGCCGCCCACCCGCCCGGCGCGCGATACCCACCGCCGTTGACGTTGGTAGAGTCAACGTTAACGGCGGCTGGCATAAGTCGGTTCAAAATTTCCAATCGGGCTCTACCGTGCAGGCATCTTACCGGGCTGGCGCCCCAAAGCCCTAGAGAGATTTTCGCTAGCAGAACCAGAGTATTGATATAATTAGGCTTTTCTGATTCGGATTGCTGATGCATACTGGCGGCGGGAAATCACATGGAACACCTGCTCGCGTCTGTCGCCGCCAAGAAGGCTGAACTCGACCGGCTTCGCATACGTGCGCCCGGCGGGACATCGAATCTCGATCATTCCCAGGACCTCGAACTCACCTACACATCGAACGCGATCGAGGGGAATACGCTGACTGCCGTCGAGACGACGATGGTCATTGAGCAAGGCATCACCGTCGCAGGGAAGCCGCTCAAGGATCACTTGGAGGCAATCGACCACTTCGAGGCAATCCACTACGTCAGAGAACTTGCGCGTCAGCCGGCGCCGCTCACCGAGATGGATGTGCGCAACCTGCATCGCCTGGTCGTCCTGCGCTCGAGACCGGACATCGCCGGTCGCTATGCCGATCAAGGCCGCACTGTGCTGACCGACAGCGGCCGCCACGGTTTTCCATCACCAGCCGAAATCCCTGCTCTGATGGGCGACTTTTCGGCATGGCTTGGCACGGCGGCGGACACGCCGGAGAACGCTTTCACCGCGCATCGCCGCCTTGTCGATATACATCCCTTCAATGACGGCAATGGACGCACAGCGCGATTGCTGATGAATTTTATTCTGATCCGTGGCGGGTATCCGGCCGTCGCGGTGCGCCCCGAGGATCGCCCCGCCTATATTGCCGGTCTCCAACAAGGGCAGAGGGGAGGTGGGACGGAAGCCTTCGACCGTCTGCTTTCTGAAAGGCTTGATGCAACCTTGGGGGAGTATATCAGCGCTTCGCGTCAGGCGCTTCCCGCGCCGAGGACACCTCGCGGCACTGACGGCAGCCCGTCGCCTCGATGATCCACGGCGATGCCCGCATCGTGCCGTAGCGTCCCTCTGATGGTAAGATACGGGAGATTCACAGCCTTTGGAATGCGCCGGATTTCGTGGTAGGAAACTGGTGCGAGGATCTGACCTGTGGCCAAGACAGCAAGCCCCAAACGTATGAGCCGCCTTCATGCGCAGAATCCTGCCGACGCGGCGTGGCGGGCGCAACAGGCGCGGGTCGATGCTGACATCGAGGGCTTGAGCCGCGATGCGGGGATCGACCGTTTTGTCGATGATATGGAAGCGTCGGGCGTTGCGCCGCGCCAGCGAATTGAAAGGCTCAAGGCATATGTTCGGGCGCGTCAGACTCCCAAAATGGGAGGTTCGTGAGTTATCTTCGAACAGCGCATGAACGCGAAACGTATCGCCGAACTTTCTCTCGGGGTACCGAAGTCTATATCAACAAATTGGGCATACGTGACCGCAAGGTTCTTGAGGCAACTGAACGGCGCTTGACCGAACAGCGTGCAGCCCAAGGCTTTCCTGCTCGCGCTCATCATAAAAATTATGCAGGGTTCAAGTCGATTCATCGCCACCTTTTCCAAGACCTTTATCAATGGGCGGGGCGGCAAAGAAATTATACGACAGGGCGAGGCTCGGTTCCGTTTGCGGTGCCGAGATACATCGCCCGTTGGATGGAAGACCTATTCAAACAGCTCGCGCGTGATCGCTATCTGGTTGGCCGAACTAAACAGGACTTCGCGGAGGCGGCGGCACGATACGTTAACGAGATCAATGCGTGTCACCCGTTCATCGATGGCAACGGAAGAACGCAGCGTTTTTGGCTTCGTATGCTGGCTGACAACGCGGGAGTTCGATTTTGACCTTGGCTCCCAAGACAGGAAGGGTTGGAACGAAGCGCCTCGCATTGGTTTTATCAAACAGGATCATCGCCCAATGGAACGGTTGTTTCGAAGCAGACTCAGACCTTCCGGCCCGATTGCGTAGAGGCGGATGGCGCTCCGAGCTCTGTCCGGCGACTCAGGCTTCCGCCTGGCATTCATATACTAATCGGCGTACCGCCGCGATGGCCTTGGGCAGCGCCCCGGCTACCGCGTCCGACAAGCCTTCGCCCAATGCCACCGAGCTTGCACCGATGGTAACCAGAAACGTTTGCGGCGCTCGATCGTAAAGCCTCCGCGCCAAGTCTAGCAGTGCAGCGGGGTCGGCGGTGTGAGCGAGCGCCGATGGCAGCGTCGAGGCGGCGTGGATTTCGCGGACGACGACAAGGCCAGGCTGGATGTTGACAGCGGCATCGACAAACACGGCCAGGTCCACCGCGGCGATGCTTTCGGCCAGCTCGGGTGTGAGCTGATGGCAAACAATGACATCGGCGCACTCGGTGGCATCCTCGTCCGCAAACGCCTGGGCAACGGCCGGTCCGATGCCGTCATCGCCGCGCAGCGAATTGCCATAGCCGATGACAAGCACCTTTCCGGTCATGGCCAGCCCTCTGTCGCCAAGGTCAGGCCGTCAGCACATGATGTTGCACGCGATGGCGCTCGATGAAGTCCCAGTCGTATTGGACGCCGAGGCCCGGCCCGTCTGGCACCGGCACTGTGCCGTCCTTGCCGATAGCATCGGGGTTATCGGAGTAGCCGCACGCGTATACCGGAGGAACCATGTTCGGCATCTCCGGTCCGATCAGTGCCATCTCATAGAAATGCGTGTTCGGGGTGGCCGCCATCACGGCGCGGTGCGCGGGACCACAGGCGTGGTACTGCACGTCCAGGCCGAGCGACTGGCAGAGATGGGCGATCTTGATCGCGCCGGTGATGCCCATGTCGTATTCGGGGTCGGCGTGGATGATGTCGCCACCTCCGGCGATCAGGAAGGCGGCCTTGGCCTCGATCCCGCGCACGTGCTCGCCGACGAGCATCGGCGTGGCGAGGCGTTCGCGCAGGCGCTTGTGTCCCTCGATGGCGCCGCCGGTGTCGCGGTACGGGTCCTCGTACCAGAAGTAGCGGGCCTCGTCGCAGGCGCGCCCAACGTAGAGCGCGTCGACCCAGGTGCGCAGTTCCGAGGCGGAGTCGAGCATCAGCGGCCAGTCGTCGCCGACGGCGGCGCGCACGCCGAGGAGGTTGGCTGTCTCGCGTCGGACGTCGCCATCGTGCCAGCCGTGGATCTTGAAGCCGGCGAAGCCATGGTCGCGGCAGGCGCGGGCGTAATCGGCAAACGCGGCGGGACTGTCGAGGCCGCCGCCTTCGTCCTGGCCGTGGTAGGTGCTGGCGTAGGTTGGCAGCCGGGTGCGGAAGCCGCCGAGCAGGCGGGCGACGGAGACGTTTCGGCGGCGGCCGGCGAGGTCCCAGAGAGCGATGTCCAGCGGCCCGTGGCCCATGTGGTCGTAAGCCCGCACCTCGCGCTTCAGATCTTGCCAGATGCCCTCGCGATGGTCCGGATCGCGCCCCGGCAAATGCGGCGCAAGCATCAGGGCCTGGGCGAAGGACGCGGGGGTGCCGACCCAGTGGGTCACGTATTCACCCCGCGCGCCATCGTCGGTCTCGATCCGTACGGCCCAGCGCTGGGCGGGCAGGCGGGACCCCTTGCTTGCGATGACGTTGGCGACGCCGGCGGCGCCGTGGGCTGGCAGACCAAGCCCTTCCACCTCGAAACCGAACAGGCTGAGTTCAACGCGTTCAATGCGGCTCATTGCTGTTTCCCCCGGGTGGCCACCATTC
Source organism: uncultured Alphaproteobacteria bacterium (assembly GCA_963758415.1). GTDB lineage: Bacteria > Pseudomonadota > Alphaproteobacteria > Acetobacterales > Acetobacteraceae > Rhodopila. The sequence goes on from CAVWVL010000011.1 coordinate 41,563, forward strand.
CGGCCGTTGCTATCCTGGTCTTTGCGCCGGCTTGGGATCAAGCCCGGGATGTCGAGTGATTTCCGCGGCGGACGCTTGCCGGAGGTGGGGTCAGGCCATCGACGGAGCGATCCGTTGCCGGTTGCTCCCAGGAGGTTGTCCCCTCCGATGGCTGATTCTGCTTGCGTCGGAGTGGCCGGCGTCAAGCCCAAGCCGCCTTCGGCGGTCGCTTCGCGAGGCTTGACTCCGGCCACCCCGACGAAGCCAGGCTTGGGATCGGATGTGTCGGAAGGTTTGGGCACAGCGTGAAGCTTCGAAGGGGCTATGCGCATGAAGCGCGGTCTGGAAGAAGTGCGCGGGGGCGTTCGGGCAATTGGGCTTGTGCTTGAGGTCGGGATTGGATCGCGGAAAGGCGAAGCTCGCCGGCTGATCCGTTACCGGTGATGATGCGCTCGACCCGAATGGCGGCCAATTCAGGCGACGGAACGCATGGCGAAGGTTATGGCACTTTCCTTGCGCTTGTCTGGTTGGTTCTTGCGCTTGTCTGGCGGCTAATCGGAGAAGAGCAGACGCGACCCGGCGTTCCCGGAGGGGGCAACCTCCCAGGCTGGTACGGCGCAAAGCGGGCTGCTTGCTCCTCAGCCGGAGGGGTGTGATGCTTTGGGAGCCGGCCCCCCTTGGTCGTTGCCCTCAGGAGACATTTGATGACGGCACCCGCATTCCAGCCCATCCATACACTTGCGGCTGACATCGCGGCGCGCCGCCTGTCCCCGGTCGACCTGGTGGACGAGTGCCTTTCGCGCATCGAGCGACTCGAGCCCAAACTGCATGCGTTCGTTTCGGTCAACCGTGCCAACGCCCGCCTCGCCGCCGAGGCTGCTCACAAGGCAATCGTTTCCGGCCATGCCGTGGGACCCCTGCACGGCATTCCCATCGCCATCAAGGACCTCGTGGAGATCGAGGGCGAGGTGGTCATGGGCGGCAGCGCGGCATGGAAGCATCGCAAGGCGACGCGCACGGCGACCCTGATGCGGAAACTGCTGGCCGCCGGGATGATCAATATCGGCAAGACCCATACCGTCGAATTCGCCTATGGCGCTTGGGGGACCAACCAGCATCTTGGCACGCCGTGGAACCCGTGGGACGCCACGACGCATCGCGCTCCGGGGGGTTCGTCCTCGGGTTCAGGCGTCGCGGTCGCCGCGCGTCTGGCGCCGTGCGCGATCGGCACGGATACCGGCGGGTCCGTGCGCGTGCCGGCGGCGTGGAACGGCATCACCGGTCTGAAGACGACGATCGGCCGCGTCAGCACGTTCGGCGTGCTGCCGCTGAGCCACACGCTCGATACACCGGGCCCGATTACGCGTGACGTCGAGGACGCGGCGCTGCTGCTGACCGTGCTGCAGGGCGCGGATGGGCATGATCCCCATACGGCGGGCGTGCGGGACGTCGATCCGTTCCGGGATCTGCGGCGCGGCGTGAAGGGTCTGCGTCTGGGGCGCCTGTCCAAGGATCAGAGCGCCGGCATCGATCCGGAGATTCTGTCCGCGTACGAACGCTCGGTCGAATTCCTGGCCGGGCTGGGGGCCGAGATCGTCGACCTGGCGCTGCCGATCGATGTCCTCGATCTGGGCACCGCCACGGCGAAGATCATTTCGGCTGAGTCGTATGCGATGCTCGCGGGCCTCGTGGACGACAATGCGCAGCCGCTGGACCAGGACGTGCGGCCGCGGGTGCGCGCGGGGGCGGCGATTTCATCGAAGGATTACCTCCAGTTGCTGGCGCAGCGACAGCTGATGAAGATCGACTTCGCCGCCGCGATCGAGCAGTTGGACGCGGTGCTGACGCCCACGTTGCCCACGCCGGCCATGCCGATTGCCTCGATCGATCAGACTGGATCACCGGCGATGTTCACGCGCTGGGTGAATTTTCTGGACCTGTGCGCGGTGGCGGTGCCGAACGGCTTCACATCGGGCGGATTGCCGTCGTCACTCCAGGTCATCTGCCGGGGATACCAGGAGCCGCTGGCGCTGCGGATTGGCTATGCCTATCAGGTCGCGCACGACTGGCACTTGCGGGTGCCACCGATGGCGGCGTGAGACCCGGATGTGGGACGGCGTGGACCGATGCCGGAGCGGCCGGGGCCGGTAGTTTTACGTGTAGGCCGCTTCGATCATTTTCCTGATTGCGTCCTCGGTCGGATCGGTATCGGCCGCCGTTCGCGACTCGTCGGCGCGATCGGGTTGCGCGGGACTGGGGTTCAGCTCCGGGACTGACGGTAGGTCCGCCTCGTGGAGCAGCCTGCGATGGGGGCGATGTCGTGTCTTCTCACGCGCTCGGGGCATGCCGTTCCTTTCAAGGCCGATCATCCGCGGCTCCTTCAGGCTCGGTCAAGATCGCGAGGCCTGGTCCGCGTTCTGCATGGGGCCTGATAATATCAGATGGCAAACGGCGCCAGGGCGGGGCAGGGCGATGCCACACAACCGCTTCGATGGTGTCGGTGGCGCTGCAAATGGCGTTAAGGCTATCCGGGTGCCATCGGACAATCGAGAGGACCACAACGGATCGCCGGGTTTGCTTTCCCAGTTATGCCGAGGCGAGCGCTCCGTGGAGCTGGGCCACGACGGCGGCGCCTTCACCCACCGCCGCGGCGACGCGTTTGGTTGAACCCGATCGGACGTCGCCGATAGCGAACACGCGGGGCACACTGGTTTCGAGTGGAAGCCGGGACTCTCCGGACCTGGCACCGAGGCCGAGGGGAGGCTTGCCGGTGATCACGAAGCCGCCTTTGTCGAGTGCCACGCAGCCCTGCAGCCAGGCGGTATGCGGGTCGGCGCCGATGAACAGAAACAGGTGGCGCAGCGGGCAGACATGTTCCGCGCCGGTCGCCCGCTCGCGGAACACGGCCGCTGTCAGGCCATGGGCCGGATCGCCCTGGAGCGCGACCACCTCCACGCCAATGTGCATCACGACGTTCGGCAGCGCGGCGATGCGCTCGATCAGATAGCGTGACATCGAGGCTTCCAACCCCGAGCCGCGGACCATCAAATGCAGCGTCCTGACCTTCGGCGCCAGGTAAACGATGGCCTGACCGGCGGAGTTGCCCGCTCCGACCAGCGCGATTTCCTCGCCCTCGCAAAGCTTCGCCTCGATCGGTGACGCCCAGTATGAGACACCGGCGCCTTCGAAGGCCGCGAGGTTCGGGATGTCCGGGCGCCGGTAGTGGACACCCGAAGCGATCACGACGCCGCGGGCGAGGACCGCGGTGCCGCCACTTAACTCGAGACGCAACGGCTGTTCAGGTCGGCAACGCGCATCGCAGTCCAATCGGAGGACCTCGAGCGGGATGGCCAGTTCCGCGCCGAATTTCAGCGCCTGGTTGAACGCCCGTCCGGCCAGCGCCTGTCCCGAAATACCGGTCGGGAAGCCCAGGTAGTTCTCGATCCTGGCCGACGCCCCGGCCTGGCCGCCAAAGGATCGCTGATCGAGCACCAGCACCGACAATCCCTCGGAGGCCGCGTAGACCGCGGTCGCCAGGCCCGCGGGTCCGGCACCCACCACGGCGACGTCATACACCTTGTCCGGGTCCAGCGTGGGCGTGATGCCGAGGCAGATGCCGGTGGCGGCGTCTGTCGGGTTCTTCAGAAGCGTGCCGTTCGGGCAGATCATCAAAGGCAGCTCATCGGGCTTGATGGCGAAGCGCTCCACAAGCTCCTTGCCGGCCCCGGCGTCGGATGCATTCAGCACGGAATGCGGATAGCCGTTGCGGGCCAGAAAGCCCTGCAAGCGGGACAGGTCGGCTGAATCCGGCCGTCCCACCAGGATCGAGCCGGAGCCGCCGGTTTCGATCAGGCCCACCCGCCGCAGAATGAAAGCGCGCATGACCGTCTCACCCAAATCGGCCGAGCCGATCACCAGCGCGCGCAGATGGGCGGCATCGAACGGGATTGCGAGACAGCCGCCCGGTCCCGCCCGTCCGGCCGCCAGCGAGGCGCGGCCCGAGAGCTGGCTGACCTCGCCGGTGAGCTGTCCGATGCCCTGGGTGACGATGGCTCCCTCGTGCCCCAGCCCGTCGCGCCGTAGCACCTCGATGGTACCCTCCACGACAAGCCACGCGGGCGCGTCGGTTTCGCCAACATCAAACACCACTTCACTGGCGCTGAACCGGCGAGCGTCGCCGCTGGCAAACCGTCGCGCCGTGGCAACCTGAATCGGGTCGAGGGTCGGGAACATCTGGTTGCGGCGTTCATCGAGCAACGTCATCGCGGAAACTCCGGCGGAGGAGATGATGCCAAGCGGTGGTCCGCATGCTGTAATCGGAGAGGATCATCATTGGCAACGATCGAGCGGGTGCGCCCCGAGCATAGGTTGCCTGGTCAGCCGATAAGGGGAAAGGCCCGGTTTTGGTTGACCGGCATCAGCCGCGAACCGAAGGGACCGCGGCCCATCGTGAAGTCGTCACACGCTGCCTCGGGCTTCCTCGACTGCGTGGCAGGCGACGACGACGTCGCCGATTTGCGTGTGCTCGGGCTTTTCCATCCGGCACCGATCGTTAGCGAGCGGACACCGCGGGTGGAACGGACAGCCGGGCGGAGGCGCTATCGGGCTGGGCACCTCGCCCGCAACTCGCGTTCGGCGACGGCCGATATGCTCCAGGCTGGGGACTGCCTCCAGCAACAGCCGCGTGTACGGATGGCGCGGCGTGCGAAAAATCGTTTCGGCCGGACCGAGTTCGACGATGCGCCCCAGATACATGACCCCCAGCCGATCCGCCATGTGCCTGACCACCGCCAGGTTGTGGCTGATGAAAAGGTAGGTCAGCCCCAGGCGGCGCTGCAGGTCGCGCATCAGATTGAGGATCTGCGCCTGAACCGAGACATCCAGTGCGCTGGTCGGCTCGTCGCAAACCAGGAACTCGGGCGTGCTGGCCAAGGCGCGGGCGATCGAGATTCGCTGACGCTGGCCGCCGGAGAACTCGTGCGGGTATTTTTCGCCATCGCGGACGGTCAGGCCGACCTGCGCAAGCAGCGCGCCGACGCGGCCCTGGACCTCATTGGAGCGGGTCGCGAGACGAAACACGCGGATCGGTTCGGCAACGATGTCGCGCACCCTCCAGCGGGGATTCAGCGATGCATAGGGGTCCTGAAAAATCATATTCATCCGCCGCCGCATGTCCGGCTGCGCCCGGGCGGCCGCTAACGGTTCGTTCTCGAATTTAAGTTCTCCCTCGCTGGGGCTGTATAATCCGACAGCCAGTCGGGCGATGGTGGATTTGCCGCAGCCGGATTCGCCAACCAGGGCCATTGTCGTGCCGGCGTCGATCACGAACGATACGTCGTCCACCGCGCGCAGCCACCGCCGAGGCTCCCGTGCCACCAGGCGTTGCAGCAACGGACGGGAGACTTCAAAAAAGTGAGATACGCCGACTGCCTCCAGCATCAGCCTCTCAGGCATGCGCGCTGGCCTTCGCATGTAGCCAGCACGCCGCCCGGGTGGCACCCGCCGGCAACAGGTCTGGCTGCTGCTCGGGACATCTGGAAAAGGCCTGCGAGCAGCGTGGATGGAAGCGGCAGCCGGTTGGCAACGCATCCAGCCGAGGCATCGCCCCGTTGATCTGACGCAGCCTTGCAACCCGGTGCTCGAGCGATGGAATGCTCGCCATCAGACCTTCCGTATAGGGATGCGCCGGGCGGTGGATAACCGCCTCGACCGGGCCGATTTCCGCCACCCGTCCAGCATACATGACCGCCACGCGGTCGGCCGCCTCGGCGATCACGCCCATGTCGTGGGTTATCAGCATCACCGCCGTGCCTTGATCGCGCGCCAGTCGCTTGATCAGCGTAATGATCTGCGCCTGGATCGAAACATCCAGGGCGGTGGTCGGCTCGTCGGCAATGACCAGGACGGGTTCGGCACAGAGCGCCAGCGCAATCACCACGCGTTGACGCTGTCCGCCGGAGAATTCGTGTGGATAGGCATCGATCCGCTGAGTGGCGGCCGGAATGCCGACCCGGTCCAGCCAATCGACTGCTTTTGCCCGGGCGCTGCGTCGTGACACGCGCATATGCGTCTGTATCGTCTCGGTCAACTGGCGGCCGATGGTCATGAGTGGGTTGAGCGTCGTCAGAGGGTCCTGGAAAATCATGCCGATGCGGCGCCCCCGGACGTGCCGAAGTTGATCCGCGGTCAGGTTGTCGATGCGTCGACCGTCCAGTCGAACCTCGCCGGACACGATGCGGCCCGGATACTCCAGAAGTCCCACGATCGCGGCTCCTGTCAGCGACTTTCCGGCACCGGATTCGCCGACGACGCCCAGGATTTCGCCTGCGTCGATATCGAACGAGACACGATCCAGTGCCTGCGCGACGCCGCGCCGGGTGGGAAATTCGACGCTGAGGTTGACGACCTCCAGCAGCTTCATACCAGCCTGCCGAAAGGTCGACCCATCGTCGAAGGACGGCCGGCTGTTATGTTATTGTTTTCGCACGCGGCCCCCTCACTCGCGTGAAGCCGTCTGATCGCGCCCGTGGCCTTGACCCGCTTCGCTGTCCAAGCGCTCCCGTCACTCGCATGCTCGCTCGCCCCACCAGCCCCGCGTCCATGGCAGTCAGCGTTGGAGCTGACTGCTATCATCAGCGCAACCTCGGATTCAGCGCGTCACGCAACCAGTCGCCCAGGAGGTTGATTGCCAGCACCACGAGGATCAGCGTCAGGCCAGGGAAGACCGTGACCCACCACTGACCGGAGAACAGAAAGTCGTTGCCGAACCTGATCAGGGAGCCGAGCGATGGCTCGGTGGGCGGGAGGCCGATGCCGAGAAACGAGAGGGTCGCCTCGGCAATGATGGCAAGCCCCAGACCCAGCGTCCCGATCACCAAGACTGGGCCGAGGACATTGGGCAGGACGTGGGTCAGCATGATCCGCCATGGCGCGACGCCGATCACCCGAGCTGCCATGACATAGTCTTTCTCGCGCTCAACCATGGTGGAGCCGCGCACCGTGCGCGCGAAGGTCGGCCACATGCTGATGCCGATCGCGAAGATGATGACGTAGATCTGCATTGCATCCTCGAGCGCTTGGGGCAAGGCGGCCTTGATCACGCCATCGACCAGTAGCGCCGTCAGGATCGAGGGAAAGGTAAGCTGCACATCGGCGATACGCATCAGTAACGTGTCTACCGCGCCACCCGCGTAGCCGGCGAGCAGGCCGACGGACAGGCCGACGGTGATGGCGAACAACATTGCGGTCACGCCGACCAGCAGGCTGATCCGCATGCCATACATAATGGCAGACAGGATGTCACGACCCTGATTGTCGGTGCCGAGCGGGTTAGACCACTCGCCGTCTGGTAAGCCGAGGGGCGGCTTGAAACTGTCGAGCAGCGAGAGCGAGGAGGCGTCCATGGGGTTATGCGGCGCCAGCAATGGCGCGAATACCGCCGATAGGAACAGCACAAGTAGAATGCCCATGGAGATAACCGCGCTGGGTGAACGGCGGAAACCATAGGTCAGATCGCTGTCCCATTTTTGCGCCAGCCAGCCCGCCATCAACGGCTCATTCGCAATCGAGGATCAACGGCGTAGTAAAGTATATCGACCACGAGGTTGATGATGACGAACAGCAGCGCGATGAGTAACAGATAGGCCGACATGACTGGTATGTCGGCGGCCGCGACCGACTGTACCAGCAGCAGGCCCATGCCGGGCCACTGGAACACTGTCTCGGTCACCAGGGAAAAGGCAACGATTCCGCCGAACTGCAGCCCAATGACGGTGATCACCGGCACCAGGGTATTTTTCAGTGCGTGACCAAAATTGATTGCCTGGTTGGTCAGGCCTCGGGCGCGGGCAAACCTGATGTAGTCGGTGCGCAGGACTTCCAGCATCTCGGCCCGCACCAGGCGCATGATCAACGTCATCTGGAACAGCCCGAGGGTGATAGACGGCAGGATAAGCGCACGGATGCCTGCCCATGACGTCAGCCCGGTGGTCCACCAAGGCCCCAGATGCACCACCGGGCCGCGGCCGAAACTCGGCAGCCAGCCCAGCCAGACGGAGAACAGCAGGATCAGCAGAATGCCCAGCAGGAAGGTCGGCAGCGACACGCCAGCGAGGCTGACTATCATGAACACTCGTGACAGGATCGTGTGGCGGTGGATCCCGGTGTAGACCCCCATCGGCACGCCAATAACGAACGCCAGCACCGACGCGGTCAGTGCCAGCTCCAGCGTTGCCGGCAGGCGCTCGGCGATCAAGCTGGATACTGGCTGCGCGAGCCGGTAGCTGATGCCGAAATTGCCATGCAGTGCCGCCAAGAGAAATCGACCGTACTGGATAAAGAACGGCTGATCCAAGCCGAGCTGACGCACGAGGTCGAGTCGTTCCGCCTCGGTGTGATCCTGGCCCAGCAAAATACTGACAGGATCGCCGACGTAGGCGAACAGCGCGAAGGCCACGAAACCGACGACGAGGAGCACCGGAATGGCCTGGAGGATGCGGGATGTGACAAAGCCGAACATCGGGCCGGCAGATAAGCCCAGCACCATGGGGTTGCCAAGGGGGAATACTATTGTGTTCGCACGATTTCCGCCGTTTCCCACGACGCCGCCATTCCGTGGTTCGCCGTTGCGTCTCGATGTCAGTCGCCGGTCAGTCGGGCCGGGCTGGGGTCATCGAAGGAGGTGGAACATGTTGGCGATCGGAAATGGCGCAACGACGCGTTCGATTTTGCGGCTCGAGGCTGGCGTTGCGCTCGCGGCCTCGTTGCTTGGATATTCGCTGGTCGGCGGCCACTGGCTGCTGTTCGCGGTGCTGTTTCTTGTGCCGGACCTGACCATGGCGGGCTATCTGCGGAATCCGGCGGTTGGAGCGATGATTTACAATGCCGGGCACAGCTACATTCTGCCCGCGGCGTTGGCGGCGGTGGGGTTTACCGGAGGCCCGCCGATACTCGAATCACTCGCGATCATCTGGATGGCGCACATCGCCTTCGACCGGCTGCTGGGTTTTGGACTCAAATATCCGGACCGTTTTGGCCATACGCACCTCAGTGGGCACAGCGTGCTGGGCGCTGCCGGTGTTTGAGCGCGATGTTTCCCGGTTGGCGCTGACCATCTTGAGAGGTGGTGGTATTGCCGGTCGATGGTTTGTGGCGCATGCCACGGGACAGCTTGTCGTCCGGCCCGGGGGTGTCGTACCCAGGAGAGGTTGCCATGCCATTGCTGATCATCGCCGCGCTGGTCTGGATCGCCATCCATATCGGGTTTGCCGGGACGCACCTGAGAGACATGGTGGCGGGCCGCATCGGCAACGCATCGTTCCGCGTGCTCTTTTCCGTGCTCTCGGTGGTCGCGCTGGTGTTTCTGGTGGTGGCGTGGAAAGTGGCACCGACCACGGTGTTGTGGATCGCTCCCGACTGGCTGCGTTGGCTGCTGTTGCTCGCCATGCTGCCGGCATTCGCGCTGTTTGTCGCCTCGGTCAGCGGTCGCAATCCCACCATGATTGGGCCCGCTGAGGGCGCAGCGCAGCCGCCCCGTGGAACGATCCGGGTGACGCGGCATCCGATGCTGTGGTCGTTTGCGATCTGGGCGGCGGTGCACATCCTCGGCAACGGCGATCTGGCCGCGGTCGTCTTCTTCGGGGCTTTCCTGGTGACCGCGCTGGCGGGCATGCCGTCGATCGATGCCAAGCTCGGGCGCCGTGACCCGAGCTCGTGGCTGGCGTTGTCGGCGGCGACGTCGATCGTGCCGTTCGTCGCCATTGCGGAGGGGCGCAACCGGCTCGTTCCAGGGGAGATCGGCTGGGTGACGCCTGGTATCGCGGTGGTCGCCTGGCTGGTGTTACTGGTGCTGCATCCGTGGCTGTTCGGTGTGGCCCCGATCGTGCTGTGAACGCGTTCCCTGTTGTGCATTTTCAACGAGGTTGTCCCATCCGATGGCTGATTTTGCTTGCGTTGGGGTGACCGGAGTCAATCCCGGGCCGCCTTCGGCGGTCGCTGCGCGAGGCTTGACCCTGGCCACCCCGACGAAGCGAGGCTTGGGATCGGATGTGTCGCTCGCTGGGGTCATCATCTGAGCACTGGGCGTAGCGAGCGAGGTCAAGGGCAGCTTTTCCGTGCGGCTAACGGCGCCTGACGCCGTCTGTTGCTACGCGGCGCGGACGCCGGCAACGAAAGTGGTCACTTCGCCGGACAGTTGCGCGGCCTGCTTCGATACGTCCGAGGCGGCGGTCAAGACCTGACCGGCCGCCTCGCCGGTTTCGATTGCCCCTCGGCTGACACCGCTGATGCCGCCGGTCACTTCCTGGGCTGCCTGCGTCGTCTGCTGCACGTTGCGGGCGATCTCCGCCGTGGCGGCTCCCTGCTGCTCGACCGCCGACGCGATGGCGGTTGCGATCGGTACTGACCTCCTCGATCGTGACGGAGATGCTCCGGATCGCCTCGACAGCCTCCTTGGTGGCCGCCTGGATCTGGGTGATCTGAGTGTCGATCTGTTGCGTGGCCTTGGCGGTCTGGTTGGCCAGGCTTTTGACCTCGGACGCCACCACGGCAAAGCCCTTGCCGGCATCCCCGGCGCGGGCCGCCTCGATGGTGGCGTTCAGCGCCAAAAGATTGGTCTGGCTGGCAATGTCGGTGATCAGGTCGACGACAGTGCCGACCTTTTCGGCCCCGTCGGCCAGGGCATGCACGATGGCATCGGTGCGCCTGGCGTCGTCCACCGCCTTCGTGGTGATCCGTGACGACTGTGTGACCTGGCGGCTGATCTCGCCGATCGAAGCAGTCAACTCCTCCGCGGCCGCGGCCACAGTCTGCAGGCCGGTGCTTGCCTCCTCGGCGGCCGAGGCGACGGCGACGGCCTGTTGCTGGCTCACGCTCGCGATTCCGGTCATTGATTGCGCGGTCGCTTCCAACTTGGTCGAGGCGGCGGACAGCATTGCGACGAGGTGACCCACCTTGCCTTCGAAACCATCCGCCATGCGAGAGAGGGCTGCCGTGTGTTCCGCGGCGGCCTGAGCTTTGATCCCCTCCTGAGCGGCCCGCAAGTGTTCGGCCTCGGCCATGCTGGTCTTGAACACCAGAACCGTGGCTGCCATGCCGCCCACCTCGTCGCGCCGATCGGTGCCGGGGACTACCGTGGCGAGGTCGCCGTTGGCCACCCGCTCCATGGCGGCCCTCAAGGCGCCGAGCGAGACAGTGATATCGCGGTTGACCAGCCATGCGGCGAGCAGTGTGACGGTCATGATCGCGCCGCCGATCAGGGTCAGCCGGACCAATGATGCACGGAAGTCAGTGTTCAGGTCGTCGACGTAGGCGCCGGCCAGGAATGCCAGGTCCCACGGTGCGAAGCGGGCGACGTAGGAGACCTTTGGTTCCAGTTCGGTCTGCCCGGGCTTGGGAAAGACATAAGCCACCACGCCGTGGTCGCTGTTCCTGAGCGCGTCCCGGATCAACTCGGTGACCTGCCTGCCGTTCTCGTCGACCGTGGTGGCCGGCGCAGGCTTGCCCTCCATGGCAGGCTTGGCGCCGTGCAGCACAACGATGTTGTCCAGGGTCTGAGCGTAGACGTAGCCGCCTCCGTCGTCGAACCGTATGGCGTGAATGTCATCGCGCAGCAGCGCCAGGGCCTGCTCGTGGGTGAGCTCATGCGAGACCACCCGGTTCTCCAACGACTTGGCGATACCGATCGTTGACTGGACAACCGCCCTCAGCTTGTCGATCCGATCGTCGAGCATCCGCTGCCGCAACAGCGATGCAGCTGCGCCGATCGAGATGACGACGGCAAGTGCCGAAAGGCCAAGCAAGAGAGTCATCTTGGTACGGAGCTTGAAGCGGCTGAGGATGTGCATTGATACAAACTAGCCGAGAACCGTTAACGACCAATGAACTCGGCCGCGGGCGCCGTCTTTTCGGGCTGCGGCCTGGCTGTTCGGTGCGGCCCCTGTCGCTTCGTGAACCGTCGGCGCGCGCCGCCATCGCGGGCGGTTGCCCCACCCCTATATGTCGCCGCCCGCCTGCATCGCATCCGCCGCGCAAGCGAAACGCATCGACCTGGGCGACCTCACTGGGCCGAGTATTGGCTTTGACGACTACGCGGCGCGGACGCCGGCAACGAAAGTGGTCACTTCGCCGGACAGTTGCGCGGCCTGCTTCGATACGTCCGAGGCGGCGGTCAAGACCTGACCGGCCGCCTCGCCGGTTTCGATTGCCCCTCGGCTGACACCGCTGATGCCGCCGGTCACTTCCTGGGCTGCCTGCGTCGTCTGCTGCACGTTGCGGGCGATCTCCGCCGTGGCGGCTCCCTGCTGCTCGACCGCCGACGCGATGGCGGTTGCGATCGGTACTGACCTCCTCGATCGTGACGGAGATGCTCCGGATCGCCTCGACAGCCTCCTTGGTGGCCGCCTGGATCTGGGTGATCTGAGTGTCGATCTGTTGCGTGGCCTTGGCGGTCTGGTTGGCCAGGCTTTTGACCTCGGACGCCACCACGGCAAAGCCCTTGCCGGCATCCCCGGCGCGGGCCGCCTCGATGGTGGCGTTCAGCGCCAAAAGATTGGTCTGGCTGGCGATGTCGGTGATCAGGTCGACGACAGTGCCGACCTTTTCGGCCCCGTCGGCCAGGGCATGCACGATGGCATCGGTGCGCCTGGCGTCGTCCACCGCCTTCGTGGTGATCCGTGACGACTGTGTGACCTGGCGGCTGATCTCGCCGATCGAAGCAGTCAACTCCTCCGCGGCCGCGGCCACAGTCTGCAGGCCGGTGCTTGCCTCCTCGGCGGCCGAGGCGACGGCGACGGCCTGTTGCTGGCTCACGCTCGCGATTCCGGTCATTGATTGCGCGGTCGCTTCCAACTCCGTCGAAGCGGCGGACAGCATTCCCACCAGACGACCGACTTTGCTTTCGAAACCATCCGCCATGCGGTGCAGGGCAGACTTCTGTTCGGCAGCGGCCTGGGCTTTGATCTCCTCCTGGGCGGCGCGCAGGCGTTCGGTCTCGACCATACTGTCCTTGAACACCACGACCGTGGCCGCCATGCCGCCGACCTCGTCGCGTCGCTGGGTGCCGGGGATCACCGTTGCGAGGTCGCCCTTGGCCAGCCGATCCATGGCGGCCTTCAAGGAGCCGAGGGAGACGGTAACATCGTGGTCGACCAGCCAGCCCGCGAGCAGTGTGACGACCAAAATCACGCCACCGATCAATGAGAGCCGCAGCAGGGAGGCACGGAAGGCGCTGTCCAGATCATCGACGTAGGCGCCAGCACCAAATACGAGGTCCCAAGGAGCAAAACGCGCGACGTAGGCTACCTTGGGCTGCAGCCCGACCTGTCCAGGTCTGGCAAAGGCGTAAGCGACAGTGCCGTCGGTGCCGTGGCGTAAGACATCGCGGATCATATCCGTGACCAACACGCCGCTTTCGTTGCGTGGGCCTGTTGCCGGCTTTCCCTCAAGGTTCGGCATGCTGCCATGCAACACGAGGAGGTCGTCCGAGGATTGAGCGAACACGTAACCAGCGCCAGCATCAAACCGCAGCGCATGAATGTCGTCGCGCAGCAGCGCCAGTGCCTGTTCGCGCGTGAGCTGGTGCGTCTGGACCCGGTTTTCCAGCGATTGCGCGAAGCTGATGGTCGACTGGACGACCGCACGCAGCTTGTCCACCCGGTCGTCGAACATTCGCTGTTGCAGCAGCGATGCCGCCGCGCCGATTGAGATGACGACGGCGAGAGCCGACAGTCCGAGCAGGAAGGTCAGCTTGGTGCGGAGCCTGAAGCGGCTGAGGATGTGCATCGACCCAGGCTAGCCGCGAATGATTAACGACCGGTGAACCCTGCCGCGCGAAGCCGGCTGCCTACAGGGGCTGTCAACGGGCGACCACCGGTACCGTGAGTTCAGTGCGATCTCGATCGGAGCCAACGGCTCAAGCACCCCGCGGCCCGGTTGCTCCTCGGCCGAAGCCGGTTCAGATTGCGTCCGATCAAGCGGCCGACCACGGGCCGCATTTCTGCAACCGGGAATCGTCCGTCATCATGTCCGCCGCCCCATCTTCAACGTCTCGCTTCGCCGGCCTCACGCCACTTCTGGCACCTCGCTCGATCGCTGTCGTCGGCGCCTCCTCTGACGCGACACGGATCGGTGGCCGGCCGATCGCGTATATGCGGGCCCAAGGCTTCCCCGGAGAACTCTATCCGGTCAATCCCAACCGCGCGGAGATCCAGGGGCTGAAGGCCTACCCGTCGATCGCGGACCTGCCGGAAACGCCCGACGTGGCGATCGTCGCGGTGCCCGCCGAACTCGCCGCCCCGGCGATCGAGGACCTCGGCAAGCGCGGCGTCAAGGCGGTGGTGATGTTCACCGCCGGGTTCGCCGAAATGGACGACGCCGGGGCGGCGGCGCAGGACCGGATGATCACCACCGCTCGGGGCTACGGCATGCGCATCCTGGGCCCCAACTGCCTGGGCGTGTTCGACGCCCGCCGGTCCTATTACGCCACGTTCTCCTCATCCTTCGACAGCGGATGGCCGGTGCTGGGGCGCATCGGCATCGCCAGCCAGTCCGGCGCATACGGCACGCATCTGTACACGCTGGCGCGCAACCGCGGCATCGGCGTCTCGCTGTGCGTGATGACCGGCAACGAGGCGGATGTGACCGTGGGCGAGTGCATCGGCTGGCTGGCGGAAAACCCCGAGGTTGATGTCATCGCTGTCTACGCCGAGGGCATCCGCGAATCGGAGGGTCTGATCGCGGCACTGCAAGTCGCGCGGGCCGCCGGCAAGCCGATCGTGATGCAGAAGGTCGGCCGCAGCGAGCTTGGCACCAAGGCGGCGCAGTCGCACACCGCCTCGATCGCCGGCGACGACGCGGTCACCGAGGCCGTGATGTCGGAGTTCGGCGTGTACCGGGCACGCAACAGCGAGGAGATGCTGGATATCGCCCACACCGCGACCCGGAAGATCTATCCGGCGCGAAACACCCTGGGGGTCATCACGGTCTCCGGCGGTGCCGGGGTGCTGATCAGCGACGTGGCGGAAGGTCTCGGTCTGGCGATGCCGGAGATGCCCGTCGAGGCGCAGCAGCGGCTGCGGGCCTTGGTGCCGTTCTGCGCGCCACGCAACCCGGTCGACGCGACCGCGCAGGTGGCCAACGACGTAACGCTGGTCAAGACGTTTACCGAATCGATGGTGCGCGACGGCGGCTATTCCTCGGTGCTGGGGTTTTTCAGCATGACCGCGTCATCACGGCGGTGGCCGGCGATGCGTGAGCAACTGAACGCAGTCAAGTTGGAAAACCCCAACCGGCTGTACGTGCTGTCGGTGATCGTTCCGCCCGGGGAGCGCGACGCGCTGGAGGCCGATGGCTGGGTGGTGCATGAGGATCCGACCCGGGCCGTGGTCGCGATCGACGCCATGGGCCGCTACGGCGCCGCCTTCGCCGCTAACCCGCCCGGCTCAGCGCCCTCCGTCTCCGTGGTCAGAATGCCCGCCGTGACGCCGTCGGAGGCGGAAGCCAAGCGGCTGCTGGCGGAAGCGGGGATTGCCTCGGCGCCCGAAGCCGCGTGCGCCACCGAGGCACAGGCCGTGGCGGCGGCGGAACGGTTTGGCTTTCCGGTGGTGATGAAGATCCTGTCGCCCGACATCGTCCACAAGTCCGAAATCGGCGGTGTGCTGCTCGACATTGCCGACGCCGAAGGAGTCCGTTCTGGATTCGCATTATTGTTGCAGCGGGCAGCGAGCGCGGTGCCGTCGGCGCGCATCGAGGGCGTGCTGGTTGCCAAGCAACTCAAAGGCGGGGTCGAGTGCATCCTGGGCATCCACCGCGACCCGGTGTTCGGACCCATGGCGATGTTCGGCCTGGGCGGCATTTTCGTCGAGGTCATGAAGGATGTGGTTTTCCGCCGTTGCCCATTCGACACCAATGTGGCCGAGGCGATGATCCACTCCATCAAGGGCGCGCCGCTGCTGCTGGGCGCACGCGGCCGCAAGCCGGTCGATATCCCGGCGCTGGCGGAGATGCTCGCTCGGCTGTCCTCGTTTGCCGTGGCGGCGGGTGAGCGGCTGTTGTCGATCGACCTCAATCCGGTCCTGGCGATGCCTGAAGGGCAGGGCGCCTTCGCGGTTGACGCCGTGATCGAACTGGGGCCGCTTGTTCCCACCGGCTAGGGCTGACATCAACTCCGGGTGCGGACAATGAAATCCGTGAACGTGGTTTGCGCGCAGCCGTTGACCATTGATCACACAGTGGTTGCGGCGCGTCGGACGCTATTTCGCGGGCCCGTCAGGCAGCCCGGAGGAATCTACCATGCCCACTCCAAGCGCGCGCCGAACTGCCGCGGAGCGATATCGGCGCATGGCGCGGACTATAACGGATCAGCGCACGGTCGAGGCGCTGAACGAACTGGCGGCTAAGTACGAGGCCCAGGCAGTGGCGATGGAGGCGGCCGCCAGCGTTGCGGCAGCGTCAGGTCCCGGTCAGGCAGAGGCCGAGGGGCGCGATTTGCCCGACCCGCGGAAGCCTGCGCCGCGGGCGCTTCCTCACGGCAAAAAACCGCCGCGGTAATGCTGGCACGGCGCGTCACCCGAGGCTCCCCGGCCTGGAGCGACGGCATCTTCAGGGCTTGATGCAGCCAACCCTTATGCGTCAGCATATGTCCGATAGCCGCCGGAGGGGTATTGGGGATGAGACAGGGCAAGTGGGCTGCGATAACGATCATCGCGCTGGCCTCGTGGGGCGTGGTGATGCCGAGCGCGAGGGCGTCGGATGTGAATGGCACGTGGAAGATCAAGGACGTGGTGCTGGATATCTTCGATTGCCACAGTTCGGTGTGTGGCAAGATCGTGTGGGCACACGATCCGAGGCGCCGTCCCGAGGTGTGCGGACGGACGATCGTCTGGGGGCTGACTCCCAGTGGTCCTTCCAGATGGACGGGCGGGTCGATCTACGATCCGGACGATAATGCCACCTACAACCTGTCGGCCTCGCTCGAGACGAACGGCACGATGGAGGCTCGGATTTATCGGGGCATTCCGCTGTTCGGAAAAACCGAGGTGCTTAGCCGTATTCCGCCGCGCTCGCTGGAGGGGTGGTGTTGATAACGTGGCAGGCGTCAGGCCCCGGCCGGAGGTGGTGGATACAACCGAGGCGGTGATGGCGATGCGCCGGGTTGCCAGCTAAGGCCGCCGATCGCACAGTCGAAGGACGGCTCGCGGAAGCCAGTCACGAACCAGCCGTTGCGTTGCGGGTCCCACGTGGTGATGAAAGTATACAGGCAGGTATTGACGGTTTGACCGCCGCCGACGAACTGGGTGCTGGTGGTTTTGCGGCCCTTGCCATCCTTGTCGGTGGTGGTGACGGCGGTCGCGGGGGTGGTGTCGACCGATACCTTCCGCCACTGATACGCTCTCGTGCCACCGCCCAGGTCGATCTCATTGACCGGCGGCCCATAGTCGAGCTCAACGGTGCGAATGTCCTGTCCGACGTATTTCCGCATGGTGTCGGCGGCGCATCCCGACAGCATCGCGCCGGACAGAATCACGGGGACGAACCAGAGCAACCGGAAGAGTTTCATTATCGTAGCATAACCAGATCGGCAGTGATGAACAAGCGCGGCGAGCGCCACCAGAGCCCCAGAATTCAGGAGAATCTGCTATGAAGTTTGGTATTCACAATCCGTCATTTGTCTTTGGCCCGGATCCGGCCGAAGCGTTCGAGGGCCTCAAGGCCAAGGCGCAATGGGCCGAAGGTCATGGTTACACCTGGTTCTCGGTGATGGACCACCTGATCCAGATCCCTCCGGTGGGCGCGCCCGACGAGCCGTTTATCGAGGGCTGGACTGCGTTGTCGGCACTCGCGGCGGTGACCAGCCGGATCCGGCTGGCGACGCTCGCCTCGTCTGTCGCGTACCGCAATCCGGCCCACCTGGCCAAGATCGCCGCCGGCGTCGACCTGATCAGTCGAGGCCGCCTCACCCTTGGCATTGGTGCTGGCTGGTTCGAAACGGAATATCGCCAGTACGGCTGGGAATTTCCCGAACGGCCGGCGGTGCGCATCCGGCAGCTTGAGGAAGCGGTCCGGCTTATTCTGGCGATGTGGAGCGACGAGAGGACGACCGTGCACGGCAAGTACTTTCACGTCGAGGACGCAATTCTCGAGCCCAAGCCGGTGCAAAGGCCGCATCCGCCAGTGATGATTGCGGGCGGCGGCGAACAGCTTACGTTACGCGTCGTCGCGCGCCTTGGAGACGCCTGCAATGTGTTCGGCGATCCTGGAGAGGTGGCGCGAAAGTTTGCAATTCTTCGGCGCCATTGCGAGACTGAGGGGCGCCGCTACGAGGCGATCGAAAAGACCTGCGCGATCAGCTTGCTACTGGCGCGCGACGAAGCTTCGCTGGCGGCGAAGCGCGAGAGACTGGCCGCCGGGGGGCCGTTTCGCGCTGTCGCGACCACGGTGTCCAGCGTGACCGATTTGTGCGGACAGTACCGGGACGCCGGCGTGCAGCTTCTGATCAGCAGCGCCTATAAGAACGACGCGGAGACACATGAGCTGCTCGCCTCGGAGGTCATACCGCACTTCGCGTGAGCGTACCCGTTCCCCGGGAAATGGCCGCCCCCGGGGAACGAAGGAACGAGAGCTCAGACCGGATCGGCAACTTTCTGCCGCGCGGTCACGAACCCTTCGTAGCCTTTTTTCGCAATCTCGGCGCAGAGCTCGCGGTAGACCCCGACGCCACCGGAGTAAGGCATGAAGACGCGTGGCTTGCCGGGGACGTTGGCTCCCATGTACCAGGAGTCGGCTTGCGGGAACAGGGTCGCGTCGGCGATTTCGTTGACCTTGGCGACCCACGATCGTTGCGCTTCCTCGGTCGCTTCGATGGTGTCGAGATCGTGGCTGCGCAGATACTGGATACAGTCGGCGATCCATTCGACATGCTGCTCGATCGAGACTGGCATGTTGCTGAGCACGGAAGGGCTGCCTGGGCCGGTGATGATGAACAGATTGGGGAAGCCGGCGGTGGCAATTCCCAGGTAGGTGTGCGGTCCGTCCGCCCATTGTTTTTCCAGCGCAACGCCGCTCCGGCCGCTGATATTGAGGTTGAACAGCGCCCCGGTCATGGCATCGAAGCCGGTGGCGAACACGATCGAGTCGAGTTCGTAATCAGCATCCGAGGTGCGGATGCCATGTTCGGTGATCGCCTCGATCGGTGAGGTCCGAATGTCCACCAACGTAACGTTGCCGCGGTTGAACGTCTCGTAGTAAGCGGTGTCGATCGGCGGCCGCTTGGTGCCGATCGGATGATTCCACGGCAACAATTTCTCGGCCGTGGCGGGGTCTTTGACGATCTCACGGATCTTTGCGCGAACGTAATCGGCGGCGGTGTCGTTCGCCTGCTTGTTGAAGATCAGATCATTGTAACTACGGAACAGGAAGCCGAAGCCGCCGACATCCCAGAGGGCGTCATAGACGCGCTGCCGCTCCTCGGGAGTTGCCTCGAGGGCTGATTTGTCGGGGAAGTCGAACGGCATGCCGAACGCCAATTCGCGGACCTTTCGCCTGATCTCGGCATAATTTGCCTTGACCTGCCGCTGGAACTCCTCGGCCATCGGTCCGTTCCTGGCGGGAACGCTGAAATTTGGCGTCCTCTGGAACACCGTGAGGTGAGCAGCCTGACTGGCAATCACCGGAATGGCCTGGATACCGGTTGATCCGGTGCCGATGATGCCGACTCGCTTGCCGGTGAAATCGACTCCCTCGTGGGGCCATTTGCCGGTGTGGTACCAGGTGCCCTGGAAGCTTTCGAGGCCTTTGATGTCCGGCACTTGCGCCGCTGACAGGCAACCGACCGCCGATATGAAGAACCTGGCCGAGACGCGGCGTCCGGCGTCGGTCTCGATGTCCCATCGATTGGTTCGTTCGTCGTATCGCGCCGCCGTGACACGCGTCTTGAACTGGATGTCACGACGGAGATCGAGTTTGTCGGCGACATAGTTCAGGTATTTCAGGATCTCCGGCTGGTCGGGGTACCGGCAGGTCCACTCCCATTCCTGCTGGATTTCGTCGGAGAAGGAGTAAGAGTAATAATAACTTTCGGAATCACAACGTGCGCCGGGATAGCGGTTCCAGTACCAGGTTCCGCCGACGCCATCGCCGGCCTCGTAGACCCGTGCCGAAAGTCCAAGTTCCCGCAGGCGATGCAGCATGTAAAGCCCGGAGAAGCCGGCACCGACGACGATTGCATCATACTGGTCCGCGCCGGTGTTGTTGTCGGCAGGCGATTTCATATCGCTCATGGCAAAGCCTCCCTAGCCAGTAGGTTCGCTCCGGCCGCATTGGCCGGTCGCGGCTCAGGCAGCGGACTGTTGGCGAAGCTCCGTGCCCATTTCAGCAATAAGTTCCTTGCCGCGGTCCAAGGCGCCGGCCATCCAGAAGAAGCCGTGGATCATGCCGTCATAGTGCGACGCCTTCACTTTCACACCTGCATCCTGCAACCGGCGAGCATAGGCGAGACCCTCATCCCGCAGCGGGTCGAACTCCGCGGTGATGACCATGGCTGGCGGTAAATCGCCCAGAGTGGCGGCGTTAAGCGGGGCCGCATAAGGGTTTTTTGCGTCATCCGGGGTGACGAGGTAGTGATCCCAGAACCACTCCATGCTGCCTTTGGTCAGCAGATAGCCTTCGCCGTTTTCGCGATAGGAGGCGAACGGAGTGGCCCGGGCGGGCGCCGTGACCGGATATATCAACAATTGATACGAAATCTTCAGACCGCCTCGGTCTCTGGCCATGAGTGCCACGGCCGCTGCGAGATTGCCGCCCGCGCTGTCACCGGCGACTGCCACGAAACGCGGGTCCGCGCCGATGTCGCGCGCGTGTTCGGCCAGCCACTTGGTGGCGGCGTAGCAGTCCTCGGCCGGTCCGGGGAATTTCGTTTCGGGGCTAAGGCGATAATTCACCGAGGCCACGACACACTGCGAGGCATTGGCGAGCGCGCGGCACGGCTTGTCCACGATCTCCAGGTCGCCGATGACCCATCCGCCGCCATGGTAATAGACCACCAAAGGCAACGATTTCCCGGGTGACGGATGGTAGACACGGACCGGCAGGGAGCCCGCGG
Organism: uncultured Alphaproteobacteria bacterium; assembly: GCA_963758415.1. Taxonomy (GTDB): domain Bacteria; phylum Pseudomonadota; class Alphaproteobacteria; order Acetobacterales; family Acetobacteraceae; genus Rhodopila. Next base: position 62,636 of record CAVWVL010000011.1, read on the forward strand.
GACCGGGAACCAGGATGTCCCTAACCTCGCCGATGTCTTCCGGCTCGCCCTGCAAATCACGAAACCCGAGCGAGACGAGACGGGCCTGGGTGACGCTCATTTGATCGAACGGGGGGAGGCCTTGCTTGCTGAATTCGTCGAGCAGCGCCTGGACCTGTGGATTTATCGGCATCGCTTTTGTTCCAATCGATACTGGTTTGGCGGGGGGTCGCTGTTTCAATGGCCGTGACACCGATCCGCTGTCGTAAAGGTGTCATAACTGATAGTCTGAAGCGAAGTCGTGGGTCCTCCCGCCTCCGCGGGGGCAGGCCCGGCCTGCGCCGGGGATGACGCTGAAGATGCCCAGCTTCGACATTGAAGATCAGCGGCGGTTGGCGTTTGATTGGACTTGATCCTCCCGTTTTGCAGGGTACCGAATATGAAAATCGGGTTTGCGTCAAGCCGTCGGGGAATGGCGGTCGGAGCGCTACTCGGGGGCCTGGGACGGCTGCTGGGATGATGTGGTTAACCAGGTGACCGTGAGCAAGATCATTAGCCCGCCGACAATGCCGGCAAAGCGCTCAATGCCCGGCAAGACGCTGTCCGGCGGCCCCCACCCCTGTACCACAGTACATATGAACACGATCGCGCCCTGAGTGCCGACATAACCGATGCCGCGCCGGCTGCCCTGCACGTGCGCCGAGATCCAAATTCCCGCTGTCAGCATCAGCAACCAGGGCAGGAAGCGCTCGACTGACAACGCCAGGCACAGCAAACCTGCGACGCCACCCAGCAGGCAGCCGAAGAGGCGCTGCAGGGAGCGCTGATTGATCTGTTGCTGAGTCGCATCGTCGTCGGCCAGGACCGGCGCGGCCATCACCGCCGTCACAGTTATCGCCGTCTGCGACAGGCTCGGCAACTCCAGCCAGCTCCAGATCGGGGGCACCAGCATCAAGCCAACGCCGGCACGCAGTGCCTGTTGTACCGAGGTCCACTGACCTCCCAGAAGATCTGACCAGCCTGGCGCGGGTGGCGCCGGCGCGACCTCGGCATCAGGCGCCATGAGAATGGCCATCAGGATCGCGGCCACGGTGCCGATCGTTACCTCCGCCAATCGGTTCCCGGCAGTTTCCAGTGCCGAGAGCGGATCGTCGAGCGCGGACAGCAGCACCATATCCAAGGTGATGGCGCTGAGCAGCCAGGCATAACCATGTCCACTGACCAGAAAACCCAGCACCCCCACGGTGCTGGCGACCAGAAGGGCGAGGCTTAAGGCGACGGTGTCCTGAGCCAGCCAAGGGCTTAGCAGCACAGCGAGCCCTGCGCCGGTCGTGGTGCCCAGGATACGCAGGATGCCGCGCTGGATGGAGGCGGGAGCAGTGGCCTGGGTGGAAACGAACCCGCTGATCGCGGCCCACCACACCGCATCGGCATGCACCGCCAGCGCCACCGTTGTCGCCAGCGCCACGGCGAGCGCGGTCATGATGGATTGTGGCCCGCGCCCATGGACGAACTGTAGCTCTACCAGTTCTTGACGTAGCACGACGACCAACTCGTGTATTTCGCGGGTGAATCGAGCCACCGTGGTGGCGAGCCTGGTCATGGCAAGACAAGAACCCGGGCGTCCGACCCCATGTAGAGAGTCAGGCTCGATGACGGGTCATCAAGGGTCAGCGTGACGGGAAAACGGCGCTGCAGCCGGATCCAATCGGTGGTGGGTGCGACGTAGGGCAGCAATGCCCTGGGAACAGGATCGCGGCTGATGCCACGCGCAATGCCGGTGACCTTTGCCCGGCGCAGGTGCCAGGGTGCGGCGTCCAGCCATATCCATGCAGTGTCACCAGGAGACATTGCGCGGATATAGCTTTCTTTGTAGTTCGCAATGATGCGCCATGCGTGGGCGTCGACGATGCCGATCAGGGGCACGTTGGCCTGAGCGGTATCACCGACCCTGACGGTCAGATTGGTTACGGACCCGCTGGTCGGCGCGGTAAGCCGGGTCCTGGTCAGTTGCCATTCCGCGGTTCCCAGAGCCGCCACCGCTCGCGCCTGGGCAGCCTGGTGCATGGCGACGTTGGCCTGGGCGCGCGCGATAGCCTCCTTCGCCGCATCGAGCGCGGCATTGGCTCGGCGCAGTTCGTCGTTGGCTCGGTCCAGGGTTGCTTGCGACACGTCGTTTGTTTTCACCAAGGCCGCCTGCCGCTGCTGGGTCACCTGAGCATATTCCGCCGCCGAAGTAGCGGAGGCCAAGGTGTCCCGTGCGGTGGAGATCATGTCCTGATCTACTGTTACCTCGGCACGGGCCTCGTCGACCTCAGCCCGCCTCTGGTCGGCGATGAGTTGGAACGGCACCGGATCGATGAGTGCCAGCAAGTCACCCTTTTGGACGTTGCTGTTGTCGGTAACTTTCACCTCGATGATGCGACCGGTGACCTCGGGCGCGAGCGCGACGAGGTCGGACGTGACATAGGCGTCTCCTGTATAAGCGAGCGTCCATGTGGTGATCTCATACAGCAGGAAGAAGCCGAGCGTTGTCGCCGCGGCGACGGCAATCCGACGGCGGCGTGTCATGTTCGGGTCCGCGGCTCAGGGATGGGGACGACGCGCATCCGGTGTCTCGTTGCCATAACGTGGCTTTCTAGCGCAGGTGCGGTCGAGTCGCGAGAGTGCGAGCTGACGTGAGGGAGCGAAGGGCGGTATTGTTTCCGCTGGATGCCTGGGTCGGCGGTCAGAAACGGGGTGTCCCGGGATCGAGGCCGAGCAGCACGCGACCGGCAAGTTCGTAGTTGGTGTCGTGAGTTCCGATGTGTTGCGTCGTGGCGTGAACGTCTCGAACGCAACGTTCGAGAGGATTGCTCTCGAACAGGGCGCTGCCGCCGGCGGCGTTGAAAAGGAGATCAACGGCCTGCGCGGATGCCTCGGCGGCTTTGGTTGCCGCTAACCGCGTCACGGCTCGCTGCCTCAGTGTCGGAGTTTTGCCGGCAGCAACGTCATCCCATATCTCCTGGACCGAGCTCAGCAGAAAAGCCCGGCCCGACAGCAAAAGCGCCTCGGCACGTCCGACGGCCACCTGGGCCATCGCCCTGTCGCGAAGCCGCACGGCCGATCCCATCGGGGTCTTTGCTTCCGCCAGGGCGACGAATGCATCGATTGCGGCCCGTGCAATGCCGATACTGACGCACGAGATGGAGGCTGCGAAGATAGTAATCATCGGGGTCTTGTAGAGGACGCCCGGATGCTGTGGCGCAGCCGCGAAGGCGGACAGGGTTTGGTCCTGAGGCACGAACAGGTCGTGCACCTGGAAGTCATGGCTGCCGGTGCCCCGCAATCCGTAAACATGCCAGTTGTCGATGATCTCGACAGCATCTGTCGGAAATATCATCAGGCGCACATCGGGCGTACCATTGGCGTTGCGGCGCTGAGAATCGCCATCGTGCACGATGGCGTTTCCGACGGTCCAGTGACTGTGTTGAATGAAACTACCGTAGCTCCAGCGCCCGCTGACGCGAAAACCCCCCGGTTCGGCGACCGCCTTTCCGGTCGGATTTATGCTCCCGGCCAATCTGGCGGTGCCTCCGCGGAAAATCTCCTGCCCCGCGGCGTTGCCAAGATATCCGGAGAGCCGGCTGAACACAGACGCCACCATGGCGCACCAGCCGACCGATCCGTCGGCGCGCGACAGTTCCTCAATCACCCGCGCGAATTGAGCGAATTCGAGTTCCGGCCCACCGAATGCACGCGACAGCCAGAGCGAGCAGAAGCCTGCATCGGTCATGGCGGCGACGAGAGCGGGCGGCAGGGTCCGGTCACGCTCGATCTCGCCGCGAAGGTCCCGGATGCGCGTGCCGAGACCGGTTGCGGCCTGCAGCAGGGAATCGGCGTTTCGTTCGGGCGGCGGTTTCAGTTGCCATTCCCTCCGATGCGGACGCAAACCAAACGGGCAGGCTTGCATCTTCGGTGCGACATGGCAAGTATCGAGATCAGCGGTTTCATCCTTTACTTATCGTGGCGGTGCCTGGTTTGCTGGCACGCCCAGCCAGTCCAGGATGGCGCCCTGCTCATCGCGGGGATAGGCGTGAGAGAGGTCGGGGACCTCGCGGTAAATGATTGCCGCGCCGGCCGCCTGCAGCACACGATGCGCCGTGCGTGCGACATGGACCGGAAACATCCAGTCCCGCGCTCCGTGCATCAGATAGATCGGCAGTCCGGTGATGCGGTTCGGATCGGTCATGCTGAGCAGCATTGGATGAAACGTCGCGGCGATTGGGGCGAGATGGGTGAATGGGGAACCGGCATTCAGGCCGCCAACCAGGGTGAAGGTGCCCCCGTCGCTCATACCTGTCAGCAGCATGCGGGAGGTGTCGACGTTCCAGCGGCCGCGCACCTGGTTCAGAATATGTGACAGGTTGGCGCTGTCGATTTCCGGTTGCATCAACGACCAGGTGTCGCCGATCGCGGTGGGTGCGACGACAAGCAGGCCACGGGTCCGCGCCTCGGGAACCCAGTTCCAAAGGAACAACCTGCCGTGCCCGGAACCCCCATGCAGCGCCATCACCAGCGGATGCGGATGCGCGGGGTCGTACCAAGGCGGCACGTAGACAGAAAATCCTCCGCGTTCGTCGGTCTGGTTGCTGAAGTGGAAAGTTCCGGTGTCCGGATTGGGTGGTGCGGCCAGCAGTTCGAGACGTGCCGGGTCATCGCGAAACGCTGGCTCCAGTAAATACCGGCCGACCGCGGGGAGTGTTTGCAATGCGGTCAGAACCTCCAGGGCGCGACTGTAACGTCGCAACGCACGATAGGCCTCCCCTATCGGGTTGACCGAGTTCACAGCCTCACGCAGACCATCGCAGGCTTGCAGGGCGAAGCTGGATGTCAGCAGGATCTGGTCATTGATCGATCCCGGATCGCCGGCCAGCCCGGAAGTCTGGACGGCGGAGCGAAGCGCGTCGTCCCGGTCGCCCAGGATCGCGACGAGGTCTCCGAGGCTGTAGGGATACAGCCGGCGAGCGATCGAACCAAGCGTATCGAGCAAGGCGAAGAGCAGCGCCAGTATTTCGTTCTGGTTTAAGAATGCTGCGTCGGCTCGTTCCGGCATGCGCCGCTCCTAACCATTATGGTCAAGCACTGAAAAGCGCGGTGATAGCCAACGGAACTTCCCGCCATCACGCATGGGCGATGGGGAAATCATCGTCCGACCGCGTAGCCTTGCATGCCGCGTGGGTTGGCGCCGGCGTAGAGCTGACCGTCCGCTTCCTTCCGCGCGGCGGACAGGCGACCTTCGCTCCAGTCGTCGCCTTTGCTGACGTCGTGGCCGGCGGCGAGGAGCTTGGCCAGGACGGCATCGTCGAAGCGGCCTTCCAGAACCAGTTTTCCCGGGCGGGCGACGCGCGGCCAGAAACTCGACGGCCAATGTTCCGAATGAAACGAGGGCGCGTCGATCGCCTGCTGAATGCCCATCGCATGATGGACCATGCGGAGGAAGAAGATGAGCGACCACTGGTCCTGTTGCTCTCCGCCCGGGGTTCCAAACGCCATCCAGGGCTTGCCGTCCCGCAGCGCGAAACTGGGCGACAGCGTGGTGCGTGGGCGTTTCCTTGGTTGCAGGCTGTTGGGCAATCCGTCTTGCAGCCAGAACATCTGGCCCCGTGTGCCCATCGGGAAGCCAAGCTCGGGGATCACTGGTGACGACTGCAACCAACCGGCGGACGGCGTGGCGCTGACCATGTTACCGAAACGATCGATAACGTCGACATGGCAGGTGTCACCGCCGCTGGCGCCGAGCCGGGCGATGGTCGGCTCGCCGCTGCCGGCTGCGTTATCGGTCAGTCGAGCAACCCTGGCCGCGGCCTGATGATCGACGATCGGCGTGTAGCCGGGAATGGTGCCTGGGCGCAGTTGCATCGATGCCGTGTCGCCGATCAGCCGGCGTCGTGCGGCGTTGTATTCGTCGGACAGCAGAGTTTGCAACGGGACCGTCACGAAATCGGGGTCGCCGTAATAGGCTTCGCGGTCGGCATAGGCGAGTTTGGCGGCCTCGGTCACGCGGTGGACGAAGGCGTAGCCCATTGGGTCCAGCGAAGCGACGTCGTCGGCTTGCAGCAAAGCGAGCTGCTGGAGGAACACGGGTCCCTGGCTCCAGGGGCCGCATTTCAGCACTGTGTGGCCGTGGTATTCGTGGGCGACGGGGTCCTCCACGGTCGCCGACCAGCGCGAGAAATCGTCGGCGGTGAGCAGGCCGCGGTGCCGCCGCCCCGAGGTGTCGAGCACATCCGTGTTGTGGAAGAAACGCTCCACCGTCTCGGCGACAAATTCGCTGTACCACGCGCGGCGTGCCGCATCGATACGCGCCTCACGCGTGGCGCCGACGGCTTCGCGGCAGACGCGGTCATAGGTGTCGGCGAGGGCGGGCCGCGCGAACAGGCTGCCGGGGACTGGCACGTTACCGTGCGGCAGGAAGACAGCGGCGGAACTGGGCCACGCCTGCTCGAACAACGGCTGCATGCCGGCGATGGTGGCGCTGATGCGGGGCACCACGTGGATGCCGTTGCGTGCGTAACCAATCGCGTATGACAAAACGTCGGGCAGTTCCCAGGTGCCCCAATCGCGCAGCAGCAGGCACCAGGCATCGAATGCGCCGGGGACGACGGCGGGCAACAGACCGGTGCCGGGGATCAGGTCCAGGCCGAGGCGCTCGAAAGTCTGGATGTTCGCGGCGGCTGGGGAAACGCCCTGGCCGCAGATCACATGCTGCCGGCGGCTGGCCGCGCTGTGGAGGATGATGGGCGCGTCGCCGCCCGGGCCATTGAGGTGGGGTTCGGCCACGTGCAAGGTGAAGCCTGCCGCGACAGCCGCGTCGAAGGCATTGCCGCCGCGTTCCAGAACCGCCATGCCGACCTGGCTCGCGAGCCAGTGCGTGCTGGCAACGACGCCGAACGTGCCGGCGATTTCTGGTCGTGTGGTGAACATGCGGCACGTGCTCCTGATGGCCTGGGTCTGGAGGCAGGCTAATAGCAGCGGGCCGCAATGGCGACCCATCACGCCGCCCCGGCGGAGGGGGCGAGGGCGAGGGGACAGGGACTTGCGATTTGCGGAAAAAAGGCGTGGGTCCCCGGATCAAGTCCGGGGATGACACGGGGGTGCCGGGGATGACACGGGGGCGCAGGGGATGACACTGGAGGACCGTGATGCGCCTCATCCGAGCAACGGCACACGTTCGGCGATTGTAAAGGCAGCGTCGGGGGTAGCTTGGGTGAACACACATACGTCACTGACCACGCGCCCGGCTGCCAGGGCCGGGGCGAAGTGTGCCTCGGCGGCCGGCAGGAAGAATGCCTTCTCGCGCAGCGACAACCGGCGGGTGAGGGTCATGTGGAAGAACCACTCATCGAACACATAGGGATAGCCCCAGCGCATCAGTAACGCGTCCTGTTCGGCGGTCAGGCCCGATGCCCTGCGTCGCGCCAGTTCAGCGGATGAAATGGGCGCGCGAAACGCATCGAGGTGCTCGACGCAAGCGTCGGCCAGGGCCTGTAGCGCGGGGCAGGGGGCGGTTTCGCGCAGCGCCAGAAATCCCCGCAGGTCGTGCACCGCCAGCGGAGGCAGCTCGAACGGCGCGATGGTCGCGGCCATCGCCCGGACAGCGGCCAGCAGTTCGGTCCAGGTGCGGCCCGGCGCCACCTGCATCGGCGGCTTGAGGGTCGCGTGGAAGCCATAGCGGCGGGGTTCGGCCGTCGCCTCCTGAATGCCGCTGAGGGTTGGCTGGACGGCCGGCGCGTTGGTGGCGGGATCGCGGCCGAGCCAGGTGGTTGCCAGAGTGGTCAGGATGTCGTCGGGCGGCGGGGCGTAATAGATCGCGACCCGAGAGCCGGGCGGCATCAGATCACCCGCTCGCCCGCGCTCCATACCTGCCGCACGATCGGCAATGTTTCGTGTAAGCGGACCCGAACCAGATCGGCGCGCATGCCAGTCTGAAGCCGGCCGCGATCGGTCAGGCCCGCCATGTGAGCGGGGTGATCGGACACCATTGCGATGGCATCCGGCAGGTTGATCCTGCCGTCCCGGGCAATCTGAAATGCCGCCTCGACCAAGCTGGACGGCACGTAGTCGGAGGCGAGGGCGTCAACCGCACCGGCCTCGACCAGCGCGGACGCCGAGACGTTGCCGTTGTGCGAGCCACCGCGGACCACGTTGGGAGCACCGGCGATGACTCGCATACCGGCCTGCTTTGCCGCCAGGGCCGCTGCCATCGTCACCGGGAATTCGCTGATCCGAATTCCGTCGGCAGCATTCTCGGCGATTTCCTCGACGGTGCGGTCATCATGGCTGGCGAGCGCGATGGTCGTGCCGCTCACTCGATTCAGCAAGGCTCGGCGGTTGGGATCGCGCACGCGAAGCCGCTGCAGACGCAGCTTCTCTATACTTCGGGCGACTTCATCGTCATCCAGGCCGGTGCGGCGGCGCAGTTCGCGATAGAAATCGACATCGGCGTACTGGCCAAATCCGGGGCTGTGATCCATCAGGCTGACCATGCGGACCAGCGGGTGATCGGCGACGGGATCGAGCAGGTCCAGCGTGTCGAGCGCCGGGATTTCGCAGCGCAAATGCAGGTAGTGGTCGGATTTGAGCAGCCCGGCCTCGGTCAGCGCGTCCAGATCGACGACGCCGTCCTGGAAGGTGCGCAGGCGCTCCTGGTCGAAGCCGAGATCACCCAGGCACAGAGCGTCGAGCACCGTCGTGATGCCGGCGGCGGCGCATTGCGCGTCGTGCGTCACCATGGCGGAGCGGGACGGCCAGCGCGCCAGACTGCGCGGCTGCACCTGACGTTCGAGGTTGTCGGTATGCAGATCGACGACGCCGGGGATCACGTAATCGCCGCCGAGGTCGATCGCCCCGGGCGCCTGCGAGCGGCCGGGCTGGATTTCCGCGATGCGGGCGCCGCGCAGCACGATGGTGCCGGCAAGCACCTGATCGCGCAGCACCAGCACGGCGTTGGTCAGGATGGTGTCCCGGTTCTTGCTGTCAGACGTCATGCGGCATCCTGGAGCGGGGTCATGGTGAACAGCCGGTCGGCAATCGCGTCGCGGACATCGGCATCATGGCAGATTGCGACGATCGCTGTCCCACGGGCTTTTGCCTCTTGGACCATCCTAATCACCACCGACCAATTCTCGGCATCCAGGGACGCGGTGGGCTCGTCCAGCAGCAGGATCGGCAGGCCGGCGACGAAGCCGCGCGCCAGGTTGACCCGCTGTTGCTCACCGCCGGAGAAGGTTGCCGGAGGGATGGTGTGCAGCCGTGACGGGATGTTCAGACGGCGCAGCAGCGCCCGGGCCTTGTCGGTCGCGGCGGCAGGGGTAATCCCGCGCGCCAGCAGGATTTCAGCCACCACATCCAGGGCCGGCACCCGGGGCACGACGCGCAGGAACTGGCTGACAAATCCCAGCGTTTCCCGGCGTACCGCCAGGATGGTGCGGGGATCGGCGGCGGCGATGTCGACCATCTGGCCAAGATGGCGGACCAGGATGGCGCCGCTGTCGGCCCGGTAGTTGCCGTAAAGGCTGCGCATCATGGTGGATTTTCCAGCGCCCGACGGCCCGGTTAGCACGACGCATTCGCCGTCGCCAACCTCGAGGTCGATGCCTGACAGCACCGGCATGCGGAGGTCGCCGCGCAAGTGAAGGGTGAAGGACTTTGCCAATGAACGGGTGGAGAGCATGACGGTCATGAGGGCCGAACTCCGCGGGCGTGTGCCGCGTTCATGCGTTTAGAACCGAACTGACGAGCAATTGCGTGTAGGGGTGGCGCGGGTCGTCCAGGACCTGGTCGGTCAAGCCGGTCTCGACGATGCGCCCGCGCTGCATCACGGCGATCCGGTGCGCCAGCAGGCGAGCCACGGCGATGTCGTGGGTGACCAGCACCACCGCGATACTGAGCCGCGCGACCAGGGAGCGGATCAGGTCGAGCAGGCGAGCCTGGACGGATACGTCGAGGCCGCCGGTGGGCTCGTCCATGAAGACGAGGCGGGGGTGGGTGACCAGGGTGCGGGCAATCTGCAGCCGCTGCAGCATGCCGCCGGAGAAGGTACGCGGCAGGTCGTCGATGCGGTCGGCGTCGATCTCGACCTGGGCCAGCCAGTCGAGCGCGGTGGCACGGATCTGCTGGTAGTTCCGGGCGCCCCGGGCCATCAGGCGCTCACCGACATTGCCGCCGGCGCTGACGCTCATGCGCAGGTTCTGCCTGGCGTCCTGATGCACGAAGCCCCAGTCGGAGCGCTGCAATGTCCGCAGCGCCGGCGCTGGCATGGCGTGCACGTCGTGCAGGCGTTCGGCCGGGTCGCGATACCACACCACGCCTTGATCCGGGGCGAGCCGTCCTGACAGGACATTCAGCAATGTGGTCTTGCCAGAGCCGGACTCGCCCACGACCGCAAGCATTTCGCCGGGCCAAAGGTCGACATTAACCTCCGCCAAGGCTGCGATGGAGCCGAAGGTCAGGCTGAGACCACGACCGGACAGCAAGGTTGGGTCGGTCATTCGGCGGCGTCCCGAAGCGAGGCCGCGCCGACATGTCCCGCCGCGCGGCGCTCGCTGCAATAGTCGGTATCGGAGCAGAGGAACAATCGGCCGCCGTGGTCGTCGGTAACTATCTCGTCGATGTATGAATCAGTGGCGCCGCACAGTCCGCACGGATGCGGCGCGTTGATGGCGCGGAACGGGTGGTCGTCGAAGTCGAGCGACTTCACGCGTGTCCACGGCGGGATGGCGTAGAGGCGCTTCTCGCGGCCGGCGCCGAACAGTTGCAGCGCCGGCATCATGTCCATCTTGGGATTGTCGAACGCGGGGATGGGACTTGGCGACATCAGGTAACGATCGTTGACCATCACCGGGTAGTCGTAGCTGATCGATATTTGGCCGAATCGGGAGATATCCTCGTACAGTTTCACATGCATCAACCCGTAATCCGCCAGCGCATGCATCCGCCGCGTCTCGACCCTGCTTGGCTCCAGCTTTGACAGGGGCTCCGGCAGCGGCACCTGATAGACGATGATCTGGTCCTCGCGCAACTGCTTCTCGGGAATGCGGTGGCGGGTCTGGATCACGGTGGCGTCGGCCGTGACGGTTGTGGTGGGGACCCCGGAAGTACTGGAGAAGAAACGACGGATCGATACTGCATTGGTGGTATCGTCGGCACCCTGGTCGATGACCTTCAACACATCGTCGTTCCCCAGGATCGAGGCGGTGACCTGGATCCCGCCGGTGCCCCAGCCATATGGCAGCGGCATCTCGCGCGAGCCGAACGGAACCTGATGGCCGGGGATCGCGACGGCTTTCAGCAGGCCGCGCCGGATCATCCGTTTGGTCTGCTCATCCAGGTAGGCGAAGTTGTAGCCCTTCATGCCGCGGCCTCCGGTTGCCCCGCCTGGGCAAGCGACGGCGCTGAGTTCGCCGGGCTTTCCGTTGCGGCGGCTCGCATGCGCCGGACATTTTGCAGTTCGCTTTGGAAGTCGACGTAGTGCGGCAGTTTCAGGTGCTCGACGAAGCCGGTCGCCTCGATATTGTCCGAGTGATAAAGCACGAATTCGATGTCCTGCGCCGGTGCCGTAACGTCCTCGCCGAGTTCCTCGGCGCGCAAGGCGCGATCGACCAGCGCCATTGCCATCGACTTCCGCTCGCCGAAGCCGAACACCAGGCCATAGCCGCGGGTGAACTGAGGCGGCACGGTTTTCGATCCGGCGAACTGGTTGACCATCTGGCACTCGGTCAGCATCAGGTCGCCGATATCGATGCTGAAACCGAGCTCCGCCGGTTCGATTTCGATCGCGACCTCGCCGACGCGGATTTCACCGGCGAACGGATGCGTGCCGCCATAGCCGCGCTGGGTGGAGTAGCCGAGGCCGAGCAGGAAGCCCTCGTCGGCGCGGGCGAGGGCCTGGAGGCGGACGTCGCGGTCGGCGGGGAATGTCAGCGGTTCCCGTGTCAGGTCGCCCGGTTCGCGGGGACGGTGGTCGTCGGGTTCGAGCAATCCCTCCTGGCCGAGGATGTCGGTCACTCGGGGCATTGGGCGCGGGTCGGCGTCCCGCCGGGTCACGGCCGAGGCCGCTGGCGCAGGCACTCGCGCACGTCTTGGCGCGTCGCCTTGCAGCAAGGAGAAATCCAGCAGGCGGTGCGTGTAGTCGTAGGTCGGCCCCAGCACCTGGCCGCCCGGCAGATCCTTGAAGATCGCCGAAACGCGCCGCTCGACCTGCATCGAGGCGGTCTCGACCGGCGTCGAATGAGCGAAGCGGGGCAGGGTGGTGCGGTAGGCACGGAGCAGAAAGGCCGCCTCGATCAGATCGCCCTGCGCCTGCTTGACGGCGAGCGCGGCCACCTCCCGGTCATACAGTGATCCCTCGGCCATCACCCGGTCGACGGCCCGGCCCAACTGGGCCTCGATCTGGGCGACGGACAGCGCCGGGATGGCGGTGTCGCCGCGCCGGTCCTCGGCCAGCCAGGCGTGGGCATTGTCGATCGCCTGCTCGCCGCCCTTGACCGCGACGTATGCCATCTCAGGCCTCCCGCACCGTGACGCTACGCGGCAGTGCCGCAAGGTGATCGCCGGCGCACAGAATAAGGTCTATTCCGCGCGGGAACAGCGCATGGTTGCGCGCCCAGATCGCGGGGAAATCGCTCGGCAGTCCGGTGACCGCGAGCACCGCGGGTTCACGCAGCCCAGGTCCGGAGAGGGCGAAACGCGCGCCGGCGGACAGCGATCGGACCTGCAGGATCATTGTGGCCGATGATTTCGGGCACCTCGTCGGTGCCGGCGGCGAGAGCTGTCAGATCGGGCAGCGACAGTCCCAAGGCGAACATTGCCTGGTGGATGGCACGAACGTGCGGTGCTCCGGTATGAAACGCCAGCCAGGGACGCGCCGGGTATGCCGCCGGATCCAGCCATAACCGGGTCTCGTGATCGGCGAGTGTCAGCAGGACGGCGCCCGCCGCGTTGCACAGCGGCGGCGGCGCGGACACGCCACTTATCTGTTGCACGCGTCCCGGCCGAGCCATGGCGTCCAGCACGGCACGGAAGCATGTCTGCGCGCCGGCGACCGGATCGGCGAAGCCGGCAGAAAGGATTTCGCTGTTCACGTGCGCATCGTTTGCATGGCGAAAAACTCCACCCTGGTGGCGGCTGCCTTGCGTGCCCGGTCTTCACGGCGCCGGGTCTGCATGGCCTGCAACGGCGTGATCACCCGTTCCTCGACGACAGGTCGCCGGTCGTCGTCCTGCATCAACGCGTCGACCAGTGCCGCAAGCTCTGCCTGGCGGGCGTCCCGGCCGGCGACGTAGGCGTGCCCGACCAGGCCGGTTCCCGTTTGGATCGAGCAGCGGGTCACCGTCATTTCGCCCAGGTTGAACGCTGAACCGCCGCCGCCCGCACGCCCTCGGACCATCACGAGGCCGCCCTCAGGGCCGCGCAGAATGCTGTGTCTCGGAAGTTTGCCGCACTTCGCGAGCAGGGCCGCGATGCTGTCAGCCTCGGCGTGCGCCAGGACGGACATCCAACGGCGGCGCTGAGGTTGCGGGTGGGATGGCAGAGGGGGGATTGGGGGCACTGGATTGCTCACGGTTGCCTGGTTTGTTGTTTAGATGTCTAGACAGCTAGTCTCGTAACGGATTATCGTCAAGCCGGATTTCAAAGTGAGCGGAGCGGGCCGGGGAGCGGGTCGGGATGAACCATAGATGAATGTGGGGAACTGGTGGACGACAGTCTGATACATCCGGTCCCGCGGCAGAACGGGGTCGCCTTGTGGCGCCAAATCGCTAATCGCCTGCAGGCGGATATCGCCTCCGGGGTCAGCAAACCGGGCGAGCGGTTGCCGACCGAGGCCGAGCTTTCGGCACTGTTTCAGGTGAACCGGCATACGGTGCGTCGGGCGCTGGAGGAGATGTCGCGCGAGGGGCTGGTGCGGATCGAGCAAGGCCGCGGCAGCTTTGTCGCCGAGGACGTACTGGAATATGCGGTCGAGGCCCGGACACGTTTCTCGGAGTGGATCAGGAAGCACAACATGGAGCCGTCGGGCCGGGTGCTGAACCTGCGCGAGATGGCGGCCGATCAACGCGTGGCGGCTGGCCTGGGGCTTCGCGCGGGCGGCCGGGTGGTGGTGCTGGAACGGCTGGGGTGCGCGGATGATCGCCCGGTCAGCCTGTCCCGGCATTATTTTCCGATGGTGCGGATGAAAGGAATCCTGGAGGCATTGCAGGCCTCGCCGCGCATCACCGACGCGCTGCGGGCGGTCGGCGTCGATGATTATCTGCGTCTGCAGACCCGGGTGACGGCTCGGCTGCCGACCCGGATCGAGGCGGACCTGCTGCGCACGGCGCGCGGGCGGCCAGTGCTGGTCACCGAGAACACCAACGTTGATCGCGCGGGGACGATCGTGGAGTTCTCCAACGGCTGTTATCCGACGCCGCGGGTGCAGATCGTTTTCGAGCCGTGACGGGAAGGCGCACATGAACGACGTAACGATCACGGGTGGCACCGTCCTGCTGGCCTCGGATGGCTTGCAGCGGACCGATCTGGTTGTGAGGGAAGGGCGGATCGACCGCATCGGCGGGGAGTCGGCTGGTTGGCGCTTCGATGCGTCGGGTCTGCTGGTGCTTCCGGGCATCGTCGACCTGCACGGCGACGCCTTTGAGCGCCAATTGCAGCCGCGACCGGGGGTGGATTTCGCCGCTGACCTCGCGCTGCGGGACACTGAGGCGCAGTTGCTGGCAAACGGCATCACCACGGCGTTCCACGGCGTGACATTGTCGTGGGAACGGGGGCTGCGTGGCCTCAACGCATGGCACGCGCTGCTGGACGCACTGGATGGCGGCTCGTGGGGCTGCGACATGCGGGTGCATCTGCGGTGGGAGGCGTTCAATCTCGACGCGGTGGACACCGCCGTGGCCGATATCGCGGCTGGGCGGGTGCATCTGCTGGCGTTCAACGACCACACGCCGGCGATCCTGAAGAAGCTGCAAGACCCGGTTGACGGCGCCAAATACAGTGAGCGCGCCGGCATGAAGATCGAGCAGTTCCGTGCGCTGGCGGAGCGGACGGCGGCGCTGGCGGATGCGGTGCCGGAGGCGCTCGACCGGGTCGCCGCCGCTGCTCGGGCAGCGGGTCTGCCGATGGCGAGCCACGACGATTCCAGCGTTGCGGTCCGTAACGGATTCCGCGCGCGAGGCGCCCGGATCTGCGAGTTTCCGATGGCGGCGGAGGTCGGTCATGCCGCGGCGGCGGCGGGGGACTTCGTGGTGATGGGATGTCCCAACGTGGTGCGCGGGGGCTCACACCTGGGTTGGGCCTCGGCTGCCCGACTGGCCGAAACTGGTGTGTGTTCGGTGCTGACCTCGGATTATTACTATCCGGCGATGGTTCAGGCGGCGTTCGTCCTGGCGGACCGCGGGGTACTGGATTTGCCGCGCGCATGGCGGCTGGTTTCGGCGAATCCGGCCCGTGCCGCCGGCTTGCTAGACCGCGGCACGATCGAGGCGGGGAAGCGGGCCGACCTGGTGCTGGTCGATGTCGCGGCATGGCGGGTGGTGGCGACGATCGCGGGCGGTCGGATTGCACACCTGACGGCGGCCGGCAGCCAGCGGCTATCCGCGGGGTAGGGGTGCTCGCGATCCGCGGTACTGGACGGAAAATGAGCTCGAGGGGCGATGTGCTGCGCCTGCCTTGCCTGATTGGACCGGCGCCGTCGGTGCCTGTTGGACGGCCCGCGCAAGGCGCAGCTCCGTTTGGAGCGTGCCGCGGAACTGGGGTCAATATACACGTTCACGGAGTGCCCGGAGTTCGCGGAGAAAGTGGACGAAACGGCGGAGACCGTTTCAGAAGGATGGTGTTACAGTTGGCTAACAGTTCGGTAGCAGGCTGACGCCGCGGCCGCTTGGAACTGGACCGGAAATGATCCCGGAAACACGCGAAAGGTTGGCGTGTCCGGCGCGTCCACTGCTGGAACCCGGGCGTAAAGCGGGGGCTGGCCGATGTTGTGAGCCGAATGCATTTCAGGTCAGGTCCCATCATGGCGTCCTGACGTTACGCCTCTGAGTAGTTTCCGATCCTTGTGTCGAGTTGCTTCGATCTATTCAATGAGAAGTCTCCAAAGGAGTGGCGTCGATGACTGACAGCCGGTGGGAGTTCGTGATTGTGCTGCTCATTTCATCCACGGTGTTTCTGTCGGTGTGGCACTTCGTTTTGCGTCTGATCACCTAGGGCAGAGCCGATCAACCTATTGCCGCAAAAGGCTCCGGACGGTGCTCTGGGGTAGCTTGTCGCTCTTGATCCAGATCGCCGCACAGCGCAGCTTATAAAGGTTGCTGTGAAACGAAACCGAAGGGAATCCTGATGCGGAGAAGTCTCTCAATTGTCCTTGTCAATCTGTTCCTGTTGTCAGGCGCGACCTTGCTGCTAGGCGCGTGCAATACAACGGCGGGCGTAGGCAAGGACGTCAGCGCGGCGGGCAGTGCCGTGACCAACACCGCCGATAAGGTTAAGTCCGGCATGTAAGGGATTGCGCACGCCCTCTGACCCCAACCGGCAAAGGCACGATAGCACCTTCAATTGTCGCCAGTCAGACCAACCGGTCTAATGATGGCGGTCGAAAGGACAGTTCTGCGTGATGCCCGGGCGGCCGAGCCATGCCCCCGCCTGCGCAGGGACAAGCCTCGAGCCCTCGTCCCGAGGGACGCGAGGTAAGGTTAGAACGGTCACCCATGTCTTTGTTTATAAAATAAAATTCGTGGGTGACCGGGCGAACCTTGGCCTGCCGGAGGCGGGGGCCCGGTCATGATACGGAGTTGCTCCACTTAGTATCCGGGCGGCGGGTAGTAGCCCGGAGGAGGGGCGTAGTAAGCTCTCGGAGGGGCGTAGTAGGCCGGAGGGGGAGCGTAGTAAGCGGGGGGTGCCGCATACACGACCGGGGGTGGCGGGGCGTAGGCCTGGGAGGCAATTACGCCACCGATCACGGCGGCCGCGCCCAATCCCAGCAGCGCGCCACCGACGCCGATGCCGCCATTGTTGCCATAATAGTGGCCGTAGCCGCCGTGGTAGTACCCGTGCCCGCCATTGTAATAGCCGCCGTGCCCGCCATTGTAGTAGCCGCCATGCCCACCATTGTAGTTACCGCCGCCTTGCCCGCCGCCGCCATTGTGCCAGTCGGCGCGGGCGGGTGGCACGGCGAGCAGCCCTATCGCGACGGGAGCCGCGATCAGAAGAGAGCTAATGCGCCACATAGCGTGAACTCCTTTGCGTTTGATGATTTGCATATGGCGATCGCGAGTGGCCGGATTGAGGCGGCGGCAAGAAAGTTTGATGGTTGCGAATTACGTTTTCGCCATGCGGCCGGCTCTGGGCGGTCGTGGACATACGATCGTAACCCGGAACGAATGCTCGCAGCCTCACTTTTCGCCCGGCCTGTTACATTTTTGTCGGCCGCGTGACCGCCGGGCTGAAATTGGCGGGGCGAGATTTCCGATCGTGGAAAATCGACAATGGTTCGTGTCCGAAAATAAGTGCCGAGCCGTGCGCGATTGACTTGGCCAGGGCTCTTCGTCAGTTTCCACCAATTCAAGAACGTGAAAAACAGGGAACTGGGGAGCGAATGGCGGTCGACTACCTCTTGGATGAAGCGCCGATCATACCGGGACACTCAGCGTGATCGCGTTGGTGCCGGGAGCCGTCCGATCCGTCGCGCGGCACCGCTGAATGCCCGGATTGCTCGAGGCCAAGGGTCTTCACGCCGGATACGGCGAGACCAAGGTGCTCCACGGCATCGATTTCTGCGTTCGCCAAGGCGGTGTGACGGCCCTGCTCGGGGCCAACGGCGCGGGCAAGACCACGACGCTGCGCGCCATCTGCGGCCTGACCCAGACCCAGGGGCAACTGCTGCTTGATGATCGGCGCATCGACGGCCTCGCTACCGAGGACATCGTCAGGTTGGGCGTCGCCCACGTTCCGGACGGCCGCGGCACCTTCATGGAGCTGACTGTCGAGGAGAACATGAAACTCGGCGCCTATACCCGGCCGACACGGGAGGCGCACGCCGATTTCGAGCATATGTTCGACTACTTCCCCAGGCTGAAGGAACGCTTCAAACAGCAGGCCGGCACATTGTCCGGCGGTGAGCAGCAAATGCTCGCGATCGCCCGCGCGCTGCTGCTTCGCCCGCGCCTGCTGTTGCTCGATGAGCCGTCGTTCGGCCTGGCGCCGCTGGTGGTGCAGGAGATCTTCCGCATCCTGCGGCGCATCCGCGACGACGCCGGCGTCAGTATCCTGCTGGTGGAACAAAATGCCACCCTGGCGCTGGAATTTTCCGAACAGGCCTATTTGCTGGAAACCGGACGGATCGTGATGTCGGGTCCGTCGGTGGACATCATCAAGGACGAAGGAGTCCGCCGGTCGTATCTCGGCTACTAGCGCGGCCGGCTTGCGGGCGGCGTGGCGTCAGGTCAAGAGTGGGGCGGAGGCAGCGGCTGTTATGAACTTCGCCGCTGGCGGCGGCGGAGACAGCAGCCGAGGCCACTTTGGACGACCATTGATCGGTCTGACCGCGATCAGGCCGACTTTCACCGGGAGGGTCGATTTTGGAGGGCGTCATCCATCAGGTCATGTCGGGCATCGCCACCGGCGGTATCTATGCCAGCGTGGCGCTCGCCCTGGTCATGATCTACCAGGCAACGCACCATGTGAACTTCGCGCAAGGTGAGATGGCGACGTTTTCCACCTATATCGCGCTGACGTTCATCAATCTCGGTTTCTCCTACTGGATTGCGTTCCTGAGCGCGGTCGTCGTGTCGTTCGCCATTGGCGTCGCGATCGAGCGGGTGCTGATGCGGCCCTTGATGAACGCGCCGGTACTGGCCTCGGTCGGTGTCTTTGTCGGGCTGCTGCTGATCGTCAACAGCCTCAGCGGCTGGTTTTTCGACTACACGATCAAACAGTTCCCGACGCCGTTTCCCGACCGGCCGATGCTGGGCGGCTATTTGTCGGGTCATGAACTGGGCGCGACCGCGGTGACCCTGGTGGTGCTGATCAGCGTCTGGCTGTTTTTCCGCTTCACCCGGCTGGGTCTGGCGATGCGGGCCGCCGCCTTCAATCCAGTCTCCTCCCGGCTGGTCGGCGTGCGCGTCGGCTGGATGCTGGCACTCGGCTGGGGGCTGGCCGCGGCGATCGGCGCGGTCGCCGGCTGCATGGTGGCGCCGATCGTGTTCCTCGATCCGAACATGATGTCGGGCATTCTGCTGTACGCTTTTGCCGGAGCCCTGCTGGGCGGCATCGACAGTCCGCTAGGGGCGGTGCTGGGAGGCTTCGCGGTTGGCGTGATCGAGAACCTGGGGGGTGCCTACGTCGTCGGCACCGAGCTCAAGCTGACCCTCGCCCTGGTCATCATCGTCGCGGTGCTGACCGTCAAGCCGTCCGGTCTGATGGGCCGGCGTGTCTACAGCCGAGTATAACGAGATGCGAACTCCCTGGCTGCTGACGCTTCTGGTGCTGTTGGCCGCGATCGTCCCGGTGGCGGGGTTCAGCGGTTACCATCTGTTCCAGATGACCATGGTGGTGGTGTATGCGATCGCCATCCTGGGTCTGGCGCTGCTGATTGGCTTCAACGGGCAGATCTCGCTGGGCCATGGGGCGTTCTATGCCATCGGCGCCTATACCTCGGCGATTCTGATGACGTCTTGGAATGTGCCTTACTGGCTGACGCTGCCGGCCTCGGCCGTCGTGTGTGCCATTGTTGGTTTTCTGGTCGGCCTGCCGGCGCTGCGGCTGGGCGGGCTGTACCTGGCGCTGACCACGTTCGCGCTGGCGGTCGCGGTGCCGCAATTGCTGAAGTACAAGCTGGTCGAGGACTGGACCGGCGGTGTGCAGGGTCTGGTGATCGACAAGCCGGACGCTCCGTTCGGATTGAGGCTGACGCAGGATCAGTGGCTGTACCTGTTTACGCTTGGCGTCGCGGTGGTCCTTTACATCATTGCGTGGAACCTGGTGCGGGGGCGGGTCGGCCGAGCGATGATGGCGATACGGGATCATGCGTTGGCGGCGGAGGCGATGGGGATCAATATCGCGATGTTGAAGACCCGCACGTTCGCGGTGAGCGCGATGTATACCGGAGTGGCCGGGTCGCTGGGCGCCATCACGGTGCAGTTCGTGGCGCCCGACAGTTTCGGCGTGCTGGTCTCGATTTATCTGTTCGTCGGCTTGGTGGTCGGCGGGGTGTCCTCGATCGGGGGCACCCTGGTCGGGGCGGCGTTCATCGAGTTCATCCCCAACCTGGCCGACAAGATATCCAAGGCGGCGCCGGGCGCGGTCTATGGGGTGCTGCTGATCGCGGTGATGTTCCTGCTGCCGGCCGGGGCTGGGGGTTTCCTGCACAGCGTCTGGCGCCGGACGTTCGGTGGGCGCGTTGAGGAACCCATGGTCACCGGTGGGACGAGGCCGGGGGCGGGCGGTGTGGCGGCGGTGGAGGCATCGTACCAGATGTCTTCCGAGCTGGCGGGGGTGCCTGTCGCGGCGGATTTCGTTGCGTCTCCCGGCACAAGTGCGAATCCCGACACCAGCGGCCACGATCGCTGATTAAGCCGTAATCAAAACGAGCGGACCGGACTGGAGTTTATATTTCCTGCGCCACGACGCGCCTTCGTCAAAATAATACTCCCGCAGAAACGAACCTCCTCCCGATCCGGCAGGACGGCAACCGCAAGCCGCGCGTTCCGCGAGGTGCCGGGACCAGCCAGCCCAGCCAACGCATGCTCGGCAGGAAGGGCAGAATTAATCATTCGGTAGCATTTCGTTGGCTACTTGTGGCGTCCGCGACCACGAGGATGTCGAACCATGAGACGATTTGGTGCCAAACTTGCCCTGCTGGTCACAGCCGCTCTGGGCGCCCCGGGATTTGCCGCCGCGGCGGGGTTAGATCAGTTCATCGGGTTTGGCGACAGCACGATGGACAGCGGTTATTTCCGCTACAACCCCACGGGGGGATCGCCAAGCCTGCCTCCCGGCGCTCCTCCGACAGCGATCGACGACGCGATCCGGTTGACGGTCTCGCATGGTGGCACGGGCGCGTTCGCGGGGCCGGCACGTGTCGATACGGAGCAACTGGCGGCACGCTTCGGCCTGAGCGCCGTTCCCTTCATCATCAGCGGCGCCGGCGGAACCAACTATGCCAACGGCTCCGCCCAGGCGGTTCTGACGACCGGAGACGACGGCTATCTGCACGGCCTTTATAACAATGTGCCGATCGTCTCGCAGATTTCCAATTATATCGCCTCGGTCAACGGCAACGCCGACCCCAACGCCCTGTACATGGTCAGCTACGGCGGCAATGACCTAATCTGGCTGCAGATTCAGGGTGGGAGCGTTGCCCCGTTGCCCTATATCCAGACGCAGGCAACGGCCTTGATCTCCAGCATCGCGAGCCTGCAAGCCGCCGGGGCACGCACCATCGCGGTACTGAACGTATACGCGAACGCGAAGCTGGTCGGTCCGGACGGGAGCTTGACCCCGGCGAACGCCGTCATTGTCAATCAAGCGGCGATATACAGTGCCGAGGTCTGGTCGGGCCTGAAAGCGGCCGGGGTGAACTTCGTTCCCGCCGACGTCGAGGATGCTTTGACGTATGCGTCGCAAAATCCGGCCAGGTTTGGTTTCACCGCCGCCACCGTTCTGGCGTCCAGCCCGGCGTGCGGAGAGTTGTCTGCCCTGGTCTGTGCTCCAGCGCAGATGGTCAGCCCCGGCGCGCAACAAACCTATCTTTGGAGCGACGCGAATCATCTGACGACGGCGGGGCAGGCGATTGAGTCCGACCTGATCTACAGTCTGTTGACGGCGCCGAGCGAGATTTCGATGCTGGCGGAGAGTGCGGTGCAGAGCGGATTGTCGCGGGCGGTTTCCATCCAGGGGCAGATCGATCTGACTGAACAACATCGGGGGCCGAACGGAGTCAACGCGTGGGTGAGTGGCGGTGCCAACAGTCTGAGCTTCACCAACGCTCCATACTTTCCCAACGCGTCCGGGACGCCTTTCGTTGGCAGCGTGGGCGCGGACTACCGGACGCCCGGCGGATTGATTCTGGGTTTGGCGGCGACCGGGGGGAACCAGATTCAGGATTACGCAAGCGGCGGCTATTTTCGTCAAACGGGTGAGGCGCTGAGCCTGTATGCGGCTTACCGGACCGGGCCAGTATGGGGCAATGCGATCGCCGGCTATGGTCTGTTGCAGAACAACATCTCACGCCAAGCCGCGCTCGGTGCCTTCACCGACCAGAACAGTGGTGACACCGCCGGCCATTCCTTTGAGCTGGCCTTGCGCGGCGGCTATGATTTCCGGTCCGGCGCCGTCACAACCGGGCCGGTCGGCGGGCTGGTATTACAGCAGGTGCACATCAACGGCTTCAGTGAAACCGGAACGAGCGGGATCACGGCGCTATCGTTCGGCAGCCAGACGCGGGACTTGGCCGTCACCCAGCTTGGGTGGCGCGGTGCCGTTGACCTTGGCAAGTGGCAACCCTTCATCGACCTGGAATGGAACCACGACTGGGCGAATAAGAACCGGACAATCACCACCTCGCTCACGTCGATATCGGCGCCGTCGTACTCCATGCCTGCCGTACCGGCGGCCTCTGACTGGGCCACGTCGTCGTTCGGTGTCGTCTACCGGGTGAACGCGCAAACGAGTTTTCGGGCTGCCGCCTCGGCGCTGTTCGTCAATCCACAGGTCGCCAGCTTTGGCGGGGAGCTGGGTTTGAACGTTGCGTTCTGAGTCCGCCGCCCGCCTGAGCCGATAGACTATACATCGTCGTAGAGGTCCGGAGGTATCGCCGCGTCTGATGGCCGCGTCGGTTCGGCTTCAGGCGGATGCCGGCGGCGCCCCGTCGGAACACACGCTATGCACGCCGCCGTTCCGTGACACTTGCTGGTCTGGGAGATGGAGGAGCGCGGCTACAGTTAGTGCGCTACATCACACTATGAAATCCTGTGTCGAGGGCGGACGAAGGTCACGCCCAGGCAACGAAAGGCGTTTCATGGCCCTTTACCACAATCACTGATAGAATAAATATCACTGTAATACAACCTTGGATCGCATTCCATAGCAGAAACGACCTGCCAAGTGTTACACAGTAAATGAATAAATATAAATGCTTAGATGCGGTCTCTCATACTTTCTGACGTGCTGCGCCATGACGTCTTAATACCTCCTGCCGAGCTGCCCTGTCGCTACGGCCGGTGAGATCGTAGGGGTAATGATTGTCGGACTGGGGACGCATTTGACCGTTGTGGTCGTCCGCATTGTCCGTTATTCTAGCGTTTCCGGACTGTGTGGTCGTTCAGGCTCGAGGTTGATTCCGGGGCCGGATGGACCCGGTTGGACAAGTAACGAGGTCGCGCAATGTGGTGGATGCGCCGAGACTGCTGTCGCCTTTCCAGGTTGCTTTCGTTATTTTCGATATTAGGCGTTTTCGTGTTGGTGAGCGGCTGCACGCAGACCCTGCGCCAGCAATACATAACATCCGACGATCCATGCAGCCCGGCGCGCGAACCGATCGTCAAGGTTGGCGACGACCTTGACGAACAGCAAAAGCAACTGGCTCGGCAGCAGGGCGCCGAACAAATGAAAGGACACGAACTTCCCGTCACAACGGAGACCCCTTACGGGACTCAGTTCAACTGGGGCAACCTCTTCGCCAACGCGATACATCAGGCTTCTCTTACCAACCAAGCTTACATCAAGCTGAAACAACAGCAGACCGGCGCCAACGCCGCCGCGATGCTTGCATCGGTCGAGGGAGACGCCAGCAGCGACAACGCGCGGATGCGAAGCGTGACGCACGCCATGAGCGCCCTGCGATCGTGCCGTCAGACCCAGATCGTCGCCGCGCAGGGCAGCACGGGAACCGAGGCGGAACGGCTGGAGAAACTGCGCAAGCAACAGACGGAACTCAACCGCGATGATGAACTGATCGGCAAGGTGTTCGGGCAGTATGCGACGCGGGCTCAAGTATACGCGGATGCCTCCGCGGCGTCTGGAGCGTCCAGCCATGGCGTCCACCATGCGAAAGGGTCGCACAATTCGGTAGATGCGTTCAAGGCCGATCAGCACACGGCACAGATCGCCGACCGGAAGCAGAGCGAAACGTTGCATGAAACGCTGCAGAATTCCATCACCGGAGCATAGACCGGTTTTGCAACGGAACGGCCGTCAGGTCGGCGCGGGGCGATGAAGGTGCTAATTGTTTCATTGTACCGCATCCTGGTTTACTGCATCGTGGCGGTTGCCGGATGGGTCTGCCTCGCGACCGTGGCGGACGCTGAGGATGTCGCCACGCCGATCCTGCGGATCGAAACCGCCCGGCACAATGCCCGGATCAACGGGGCGGCGGTCGACGCGGCGGCCCATACCCTCGTTACCGTCAGCGATGATAAGACCGCCCGCATCTGGTTGCTGCCATCACTTCGCCCGCTTGGCGTGTTGCGGCCGCCGATCGGTCCTGGTGCCGAGGGCCAGCTTTATGCGGTGTCGCTCTCGCCGGACGGTTCGCTGGCGGCGGTGGGAGGCTATCGGGCGGAGGCCCTGCTGTTCGACCTGCGAACCCGCTCTATCGTGCGCCGATGGGCTGGGCTGCCTGATTCAGTGCTGGCGCTGGCGTTCTCTTGCGACGGAATCCGGCTCGCGGTCGGCTTTGGCGGCGGCGGGCTTCGCATACTGCGCATCTCGGACGGCGCCATGCTGTCCGAGGATCGTGACTACGCGGGCGGGGTCTACGGGCTGGCCTTCGGCTGCAACGGGCTGCTCGCGGCGTCATCCCTCGACGGTGGGTTACGGCTCTATGACGGATCGGGCGCCAGGATCGCGCGGGTCGCGACGCAACTCGGCAGCCGGCCGACCAATCTGCGGTTCAGCCCGGACGGCGCACTGCTGGCGATCGGATTCAACGATGCCGTGGCGGTCGAGGTGCGCGACGGGCAAACGCTGGAGCCGCGGTTCCGGCCGTCCGTCGCAGGCCTGAACGGCCGGTCGATCGAACTGGTCTCCTGGAGCGCCAACGGCCGGACGCTGTACGCCGGGGGCGCCACGACGGTGAACGGCACAGGTCCCGTGTTCGCCTGGGACGTCGCCGCGAAGGGCGCGCGCCGAACCATCTTCGAGCCGGGTTTCGCCAGCCAGTTGGCGGTGGCAGCGCCGCTGGCCGGGGGCGGGATGGCGCTGGCCACGATCGACGGCGACATCGCGGTGACTGGCGCGGACGGCCGTCGCACGGCCCAGATCGCCTCGCTCAAGGCCGATTTCGCGGTTGGTGACAAGGTGTCGCATCCGAGCCGCGGTTTCCGCCTATCCGCTGACGGCACGACCGTCGAGTGGGTGCCTCTGGCCAAGGAGGTGCGCTACGACGACTTCGACGCCGGGCAACTCATGTTCGATGAGGAGAGCCAGCAACGACCGCAGCTGGCGGACTGGGCCGCCGACACCGCGAACCTGCACGCGACGGACTGGGACGGCGGCAAGCAGCCGCGTCTGAACGGCGCGCCGCTGACACTCGATCGCAACGAGCGGGCCGAGAGCGTCGCGTTGCGTAATGGCCATGTCCTGCTGGGTACGCAATGGCGGCTGCGGATGTTCGACGAGACCGGACAGCCGGTTTGGGTGACCCGGTTGCCGGCTCCGGCGTGGCGGGTGAACCAGTCGTTGGACGGGCGGCTCGCGGTGGCTGCCCTGGGTGACGGCACGTTGCGGTGGTACCGGCTGAGCGACGGCAAGCCATTGCTCGCGGTGTTCCTCACCCGCGACGGCGCCCGCTGGATCGCGTTCACGCCGTCGGGGTTCTATGCGGCCGCGCCGGGAGCCGAAGATCTGATCGGCTGGCATGTCAATCAGGCGCCAGATCAGGTTGCCGATTTTTTCCCGGCCAGCCGCTTTCGCGATCTGTTCTACCGCCCCGATGTGGTGCGTCTGGTTTTGTCAACGCTCGATGAGCCAGAGGCGCTGCGCAAGGCCGACGCCGCGCGCGGTATCCGCGCCCCCGAGGTTGCCGCTCCCATCACCCAGGACCTGCCGCCTGTACTGACAATTCTTTCGCCTGCCGACGGAGCGCAGGTTCCGGGCGGGACCACCGAGATTGAATATGCCGTCCGCTCGCCGTCCGGGCGGCCGTTGCGAGACGTCAAGGTGCTGATCGACGGGTTGCCGGTTCCCGGCGTGGCGGGGTCCGAACCCGTGCCGCAACCGGCCGCGCGCGATGGCGAAACGCACGCCACGATCCGGGTCGCTATCCCGCCCGGCCGCAACGTTACGGTCGCGTTACTGGCCAACACCGACAGCCGCACCAGCGAGCCCGCGAAGATCGTTCTCGTCGGACCAGCGCAACCCGCCGCTCGGGCGAACATAATGAAGCCGAGATTGAACGCGCTGTTGATTGGGGTGTCCGCCTATACGCATGAGTCGCTGCGGCGTGGCGTGGAATACGCCGCGGACGATGCGGCGGCGGTGAAAGCTATTCTGGAACAGCAACGTGACCGCGGGCTTTACCGTGAGGTGAACATAACCCTGCTGGTGGATCATGACGCGACGCGTGAAGGCGTGATCGATGCGTTGGATGCGCTGAGCCGGCAGACCACGACCAATGACATCTCGCTGGTTTATCTCGCCGGTCATGGCGTCAACGAAGAAGGCAAGGTCTCCTTCCTGCCGGTCGGCGGCGATACCGACCGGGTGACCTCGACCGGCCTCAGCCAAGCGGACCTGCTGACGCTGTTCGAACGCGTGGTCGGCCGCAAGGTGGCGTTTCTGGATTTTTGCCATGCCGGTGGCGCAGTGCTGGCACAGAGTTCGCGCGGTGGCAGTGATGATGTTGATATCGCCGGATTGCTGAACCAGTTTCGCGAGCCGGGCAGCGGATTGATCGTGTTCGCCGCCGCGACCACGCACGAGGTCGCGCTGCAGCTTCCCGACCGGCGACACGGCGCGTTTACCGTTGCACTGCTGGAAGCATTCGACGGAGCGGCGGATTTGTTACGGAAGGGTTCCGTTGGAACGGGTGAGTTGAACGTCTTCCTCGGTGACCGGCTTCGGACTCTCACGGCGGGAAAGCAGCATCCGATCATGGAGAAGGCCGACGACGTTCCCGACTTCCCGCTGGTCGTCACGCGGTAGGGTGGGATGTCGTCCGAGGAATTCTTCTTCGTTTCGGTATCGCAGCAGACATGGCCTCCGCGGGTGCCGAAGCGTGGACTGGCCCTGCTGCGCGAGAAATTGTCCGCGCTGGCCACGATACTGTGGGGCCGACCCAAGCTCACATTACTGATAGTCGTGCTGCTGGAGATGTGCGTTGTCGGCGTCGAGCTTTCGCACGTTGGAGACTCTATTCAGCGTCGCGCGACCGACCTGTTTATGTATTTTAACAGCGGCTCGGTGATCAACCCTGACAAAGCGAGGCCTTTGGACTTCGTCGATATCGATGACAACACGTTCATGGCGAAGGAGGCCGCTGGAAGCACAAATCGTAGGTTCATCGCTGAACTTATTGATAAGGCGACCAAACAGCATCCGATCGCCATCATCGTCGATCTGGACTTGTCAATCGCGACAGCGGACGATCCCTTTCTGAAGCAGAATATTTGTAAAGCGAGCGGGCCTCCGCTGATTTTCACGCGATCCCTAAGGCGTGATAACGGGCGGGATGCGCCGTTGAGACTTCTTGCATGGTCGCTCAGTGGATACGAACAGCCGTTGTGCCAACCGCCAGCGGCAGATTTCTTTGCATCCGCTGGCTTCCCACGCGACAGCGACGGCGTGGTGAGAGCCTGGTATCCCGCAGAACCCTATTGGCAGGAAAGTTCGCAATCTGTCGAGACAATGCCGTCTGTTGAATTGCTGCTGCTCGCCATGGTCGATCGTCGTGATAAGGCAGGATGCAATACAGCGACGAGGTTGCCAGCGGACTGCGATGAAGTAGCCAAGGCGGCCGCCATTGAGTTGCAAACCGGGGCGCGGGGAGCTTTTCAGGGAGACTCCGGGCACATAACACCCGGGCTCGTCCGCAAGTTGACCTTTTCCAGCCGAGGCGACGTCAGACTCGTTTCAGGCGGAAAGGCGGAAAGGCTATTTTATACTGTACCTTGGCGGGGCGATAGCGATCGGCGCCACACCGACAGCAGTCAGACCTTGCGGTTGTGCGGGGAGGCTAATGCCACGCCACTTATCCGGTACTATACTGCAACTCGTTATCCAGACCCCGGCGTCCCTCCCGCCGACCGCGCTTGCGCCCAACGCATTGTGCTGATCGGTGGCAGCAACGGGGCCAGTCGCGATTCCTACATCACGCCTCTCGGCCAGATGCCTGGGGGTATGGTTGTGCTAAATTCGATCAACTCACTCCTTCAACAGGGCCAGATGCACGAGCCGCCGTTGATACTACGGTTCGCGTTAGGCGTGTTATTCGGAATGCTGGTGGCAGCGCTTCTTCACCAGTTGCGGTTCGGCATCGCGGTCGCTTTGGCTATCATAATACCTTTTGTTCTTACTTATTTCTTGGCGAGGAATTTGTTGCCGGGCGGTGTTTGGCTGGACTTCAACGCCCCAATCGTCGGTATCGCGCTCCATGCGGTCTGGGAGGCAATGACAGAATTTCGCGCCGAAGTCAGTAATGTCGGCTTCTTCAAGGCGTTCCTGCGGCCACAAAGGCATTGACGATGACCCCTGTTCGGATTTGCATCGGTTCAGCGGCACTGGCGGTGTCATTGCAGTTGCATGCGGCGACGGCATCCGCGCTCTCTTCTCAGCCTGTTGATCCGCTCGTTCGGGTACTGGCATCGCTGTCGGTCCTCGCCGACGATGCAGGGGGTGGTGTCAAGCAAGCCTGGCAGCGCCTCTGGGAACAGTTGACATCGCTAGAGGGCGAGGATCAGGAGCCGGAATATCGCGAACGCGTCGAGGCGATGGCGCGCGGCGGCGAGTTCGAAACGCCTCGCGATCCCGCTGCTGTCTTCGTCTACACCGCAGACAGTTGTCGCGGGAGCACGCCCGTTCCGTATGACCTGGATCGGAGGCTCAGAACCGTTTTCCGTGGTGATCACCGGTCCTTCGGGCGCCGAGGAACTGAAGTCTCAGGGCGCCCCTGGGCGGGCGGTCGCGGCCACCATGCGGCTGCGAGAAGGCCCCTACGAGGTACACGTCACCGATGCGAACGGGCATTCGGTGGTTGGCGCGTTCGAGGTAACCTCGGCTCGGCCTGCGCTGGACCAGCGTCGCATAGACAGCGCTCCGGCGGAAATGCGCAGTGCCGTGGCCGCGGCGATACTCGCTGGGATGGATGATGGAGCCTGGTGCCTGGAAGCCTACGAGCGTCTGACGGCGGAACCGAACGACCGAATGGCGCAGGTGGTAGCGGGCCAATTGACACAGGGGCGGTCGCTTGCCGATCTCCGCAAGGCGATGCCGCCTGGGCACTGAGCCAGCTTCAGCCCCACAATCCTGCGCCGGCCAACGCCTGGCCCGCCGCCGCCCCCAACAGCACGACCAGCCAAGGGGGCACCGCCCACATCGCCAGCAGCAGAAACGCCACCAGCCCAACGCCAAAGTCAGCCGAGGTGTGGACGGCGCCGATCCATATCGGGTTGTACAGCGCGGCCAGCAGCACGCCGACCACGGCGGCGTTCACTCCGCGCAATGCCGCCCGTACCCCCGCCCGGTGCCGCAGCGTCTCCCAGAACGGCAGCAATCCGCCGACCAGCAAGAACGACGACAGGAAAATCGACACCGTCGCCAGCAACGCTCCGGCCCAGCCGTTTGGTGGCACCGCTTCCACCGCGCCCAGGAACGCGGCGAAGGTGAAGATCGGCCCGGGCATGGCCTGGGTGGCGCCGTAGCCGGCCAGGAAAAGGTCCTGGCCGACCCAGCCCGGGGTCACCACCGCGGATTGCAGCAGCGGCAACACGACATGGCCGCCACCGAACACGAGCGAGCCCGCGCGGTAGAAGGCATCAACGAGCTGCAGAGCGTGGCTGCCCGATTCCTGCGCCAGCCAGGGCAACCCGATCAGAAGCGCCAGGAACGTCACCAGCAAAAAGCTGGCAAATGCGACCGGTATGCGAATATTCAGCGCGGCTGGGGGCTCGGCAGCCGAAGTCTCGCTCGGCAGCAAGGTGAGCCCGGCCAGGCCGCCGAGTACGATCGCGCCAATCTGCCCCGGAGAGGACGGCACACTCAGGCAAATGAGGCAGGCCGCGACGGCCACGCTCGCGCGCGCTCGGTCGGGCGCCAGAGTGCGGGCCATCCCCCACACGGCCTGAACGACGATCGCAACTGCCACCAGCTTGAGTCCGCGCAGCCATCCGGCCTGGGACAGGTCGCCCATCGCTCCGACGCCATAGGCCAGCAGCGTCATGGCGACGGCCGACGGCAGGGTGAAGCCGAGCCAGGCGGCGAGCATGCCTGGGGGACCGCCTCGGAGCAGGCCGATGGACATGCCGACCTGGGACGATGCCGGACCAGGCATGAACTGGCACAGAGCGACGAAATCGGCGAAGGTGGCCTCGGTCAGCCAGCGGCGTTTGACGACAAGCTCAGAGCGGAAATAGCCGAGATGGGCTACCGGACCGCCGAAGCTAGTGCAGCCAAGCCGCAGGAACACCAGGAAGATTTCCGCCAGTCGTCCGCGCATCGGCCCGGACTTATGCCGGCCCGTGTTGAGAGAAGGAATATCGGGCCAGGAGAAGGCGGGGGCATGATTTTTTGGCTTCCCGCGCTGCGAGACGTGGGTCCCCGTGACAAGCACGGGGATGACACTGGTACGCGGTCCGATGGTCTCGGCGGGGGCACGGGGATGACACTGGGGCTACCACGGCCGAGCCAGGGGTTCAGCCCTCGGAGGAAAGGAAGCCCATCGCGGCTTGGACGCCGCCGGCCTGGTGCGGGATGCCCGCCGCCCGCAGCCCCATCTCGACGCCGGTCAGCGTGCCGGTGAGTTGCAGCACCCCGAGGTCGCCCATGTGGCCGATGCGGAAGACGCGGTCCTCGATACGGCCCAGCCCGTTTCCCAGACTCATGTTGAAACGCTGGAGGATGATATTGCGCAGATTGTCTGCGCTGTGGCCTTCGGGCGTGCGGATCGCGGTTACGCCCGGGGCATAGGCTGCCGGGTCGGCGCATTGTAGTTCCAGCCCCCATGCCTTCACGGCGCGCCGGGTCGCTTCGGCGTAGCGTGCGTGGCGGGCGAAGACGTTGGCAAAACCTTCCTCAATCAGCATGTCCAGCGCCGCGTTCAACGCGAACATCAGGTTGATGGCGGGGGTATACGGGAAGAACCCTGTCTTGTTAGAAACGACCAGCGGGTCCCAGGCCCAGTAGCTGCGCCTGGACCCGCCGGCGCGCGCCGCGGCCAGGGCTTTATCGCTGATCGCGGTGAAGGCGAGGCCCGGCGGCACCATCAGCCCCTTCTGCGAGCCGGCGATCGTGACATCGACCCCCCAGCCGTCGTGCCGATACTCAATGCAGCCGAGCGAGGAGATGGCGTCGACCATCAACAGGGCGGGGTGGGAGGCGTTGTCCATCGCCTGCCGCACGGCGGCGATGTCTGTCATGCAACTGGTGGAGGTCTCGCTGTGGACGGCGCAGACGGCCTTGATGCGGTGCTCCCGGTCCTGGCGCAGCACCACGCCTATGGCGTCGGGATCGGCACCGCGGCGCCAATCGGTCTCCAGCGTCAGCACGTCCAGGCCGAGCTGCAGCGCCATTTGCTCCCACAGGTGGGAAAACTGGCCAGTGCGCGTTAGCAGGATACGATCGCCCGGGCTGAGGGTGTTGACCAGAGCCAACTCCCACGCGCCGGTGCCGGAGGCCGGGAAGATGCCGATGGTTCCGTTGGTGTCGAACACCAGGCGCAGCTTGCCGACGACCTCGCGGCCCAGAGCACCGAACTCGGGTCCGCGATGATTGATGGCATTGCGGTCCATCGCATGCAGCACGCGGTCGGGCAGGTTGGTCGGCCCGGGCGTTTGCAGGAAGTGCCGGCCGGCGACGTACTCGGACATTGTGACGTTCCTCCAGAGTTGTGTAGGAAGCATGTCCGACGGTGCTTTTGCAATGATCCTTCCGTATAGGAGGGGTGCATCGGACCCAGCGCCTAAGGTGCGATGCGGGTTGAACCCGGCGCCGGCCCAGGACCGCGCGGGTCGTGGCCCGCCTAGACGATCGGGGTCGCCATGACGTGTTGCTGGAACGCGGGCCGCTCGCACAAACGGTCATACCAGGCACGCAACGCTGGTATCTCCGGACGCGCCAGCCCGAGGTAGTCAATGCCAAACCACCGGTGCGCATGCACCCCCCATGGGATGTCGCAGAGGGTAAACTCGGCGCCAGCGATATAGTCGTTCCGCCGCAGCACTGGCTCGAGCAGTCGCCACGCCGTGGCGGTCTCATCAATGGCCGCCGCGATAGCCTTCAGATCGCGCTGCTCGGGCGGTGTCCGCACCAGTCCCCAGAACACGGTGGTCATCGGCCAATTCAGCATGGTCTGCTGCGCGTCCATCCAGTGATCCACGACGGCCCGCTCCCGCGGGTGTGGCGGCCACAGGCTCGCGGCTGCGACGGAGTGGGCGAGATAGCGCAGGATCGCGTTGCTTTCCCACAAGGTGAAGGCACTCTCCTGCAGGGTGGGCACCAGTCCGGTGGGGTTCATGGCGCGGTATTCCGGCGTATCGGTCTTACCGAATGCTCCGCCGACGTCGATGCGTTCGAAGGGAAGGGCCATTTCTCCCAACCCCCAGAGCACCTTCATCACATTGCTCGACGTGGCTCGGCCCCAAACGATCCGCTGCACGGAATTTCTCCCATCAAGACGGATATTAGGCTAATTCGCCCGCCACGATGCAGCAACCTGTCCACTCTTCACCGCCGAGGCCCATGGACACCATGCCGAACCCCGTCTGGCGCTTCTTTTCCGTGCGCACCCTCGCAGTCCTGACAGCGCTCGGCGCGGCAGCCGCGCTCGGCATTGCTCATGCGTCGGAAATCTGGGAGGGCCTGGTGCCCTGTGCGCTGTGCCTGCTGCAGCGCTGGCCCTACCGAGCGGTCATCGTGCTGGCCCTGCTGGCGACTGTCGTGCCGGTCGGTCTGGGGCGTTTGTTGCTGATTGCCGCCGCATTGTGCCTGTTGGTGGACGCCGGGATGGCGGCCGTCCATGTCGGCGTGGAGTTTCGCTGGTGGCCGAGTCCGCTGCCGGAGTGCGCGGCGCCTCGGTTCACGGGGGGGTCGATCGCGGAACGTCTGGCGGCGATGCCGGAGCGGCCGGCCAAGCCGTGCGACGACGCCAGTTTCCTGATCCCCGGGCTGCCGGTGTCGATGGCTGCGATGAACATGCTGTATGCCTTGGCTTTTTCCGCGTTCATCGCCATGTCGCTGGTATGGACAAGGACATCCAGGCGATGACGGCCAAGGACATGGAACGTCCGGGTGATTTGCCTGCCCGACAACGAGTTCGAGCGCATGATCAGGGTGGATCATGCGGGGGAGTACGGCGCCGCTCGGATCTACGCCGGCCAGCTCGCGGTGCTGCACCGCGGCGACAAGGCGGGGGTGCTCCGCCATATGCAGGAGCAGGAACAACGGCACCTTGAGACATTCAACGACCTGATTGTGGAGCGGCGTGTGCGTCCAACGGCTCTGTTGCCGATATGGCACATCGCCGGTTTCGCGCTGGGCGCGGTCACCGCCGCGCTGGGTGAAAAGGCGGCAATGGCCTGCACGGTCGCGGTGGAGACTGTGATAGATGCCCATTATAGTAAGCAAATCAATGCGATAGACGCCACCGATCCGGTGTTGGGCGATACGCTGCGGCGGTTCCGGTCCGAGGAACGCGAGCATCGCGATATCGGTCTGTCACATGGGGCGGAGCAGATGCGCGGATATAGTTTACTTACGCGTGTGATCAGCACGGGTTGCAAGGCGGCGATTGCACTGAGCGAAAGGGTTTAGCTACTCGGCCAGCACATATCTGGCGTGCAAAAGGATATATCTTTCGCGCGAAAGATGTAATGCTGCCACATTTGCTGCGTGTCATCGATTCGTTACGTGGAAATGGTCGTTCATGACAATCTCGAATTCATGTTCATGCGCCGCATCGTCGGTCTCTCGCGCGGCTTCCTGGCTGTCAGGTCTGGCTACCTGGGTGGCGCCCCGGGTGGCACCGCTGATCGCGCCTTTGGGGATGCGTGGACGCTCTGCAGCGCAGCCGGTGTGGGCGCAGGCCGAGCCGGAGGCGCTGGACGTGGATCGGGCTGTCGGCAACCTGACGCACCTGATTGAGACCGGGCGGCAACAAGCAATCGCCAGCGGCGTGCGACCCGTTCCGGCCGCGGTTCATCGTTCCTTGCTCGGTTACTTCCCCTCGATCGTTCTGCACAAGACCCGCTTCGCTGAAGGTCGCGGTGACGTCCTGACGTTGCCCTCGCCGGCGTTTTCGCGTGGCAACGCCGCCGCCGTTACGCTGGGGGAGGTGGTGCTGTTCAAGACCGAGCGCCTGGCGCAGTCCGATCTCAAGCTGTGGGCGCACGAACTGACGCATGTGATGCAATACCAGCGCTGGGGTATCGATGGGTTCGCTGACCATTGTGTGCATGATTTCTCCGCGGTGCAGCAGGAGGCGAACGACAACGCGGACCGTTTCATGGCCTGGCTGTCGCGGCATGGCGATTGAGCTTGGGCAATTGAGCGTGCGCGATTGAAGCTGCTTGCCGAGGCAACCCGCGAGGGTCGAGACCGTTAAAGGGTCGCGACCTCGGTGTCGCTTTAGGAGTTAGGAGATCTCATGGATAAGGATCGCGTCGAAGGTGCCATGCACCAGGCCAAAGGCAGCGTCAAGGAAGCGGTCGGCAAGGTGACTGGCGATAAGAAGACCCAGGCTGAGGGTGTCGCTGAGAAGGCCGCCGGTAAGGTCCAGAACAGCGTCGGGGGTGCTAAGGATGCGGTTCGGGACGCGACCGACCGCTAAATCCTGAGAGACTGCGTAAGGGGCGTCACGGCCCCTTGCCAGTGGTCAGGGGTTAGTCCCAAGGAATTTTGCGACGGCTGGGTTCTGACGCATCTCGGTTAGATCGGCGTCGGATGGAAGCTGCGGACGGTCGCGCTGGACGTTGACCATGCAGAGAAAGCCCAGCGGTTCCTGTGACGCCGCGCGAAACTGGTGCCAGGTCCAGGCTGGGATCGAGATCAGATCGCGCGGCTTGACGCGGCGTACGTCCTCACCGAGCAAACATTCGCCATGACCTCGGAGAATCATTACGGCGTGCGCGTGTTCGTGCCGCTCCAGCGTTGAGTAACCGCCAGCGTCCATCTCGAAATAGCGCAATTCGCAGGCCAGTGCGTCGTCGTGGAACAGCACTTGGCGCGAAATATCCTTGAACGGAGCGGTGCCATCCTGCTTGTAGGGCTGGTGCGCTACGTCGTCCCAACGGAACTCGTCTTGCGCGGCCCGGAACAGCGGAACGGTTTCGATATCCATGGACAAGCCTCACGTGAAACGATGGTCCGCGACGGCGCGGACGAAGTTGGCGGCCTCGTCGGGGATGCGCTCGCCCGCTTGCAACAGGTTGCCGCCGATCAGCAACATTGTGTCCGGGCCATAGAAGTCAAGAATTTCCGGGGTTCGTTGCAGCGTCATCCCACCGGCCGGAACGGGCAGGGCAGGGCGCATGATGCTATCCGGCTGACGAGCGTGGGTTGCCAACGAGCGGCATGTCTCGGGGGTGTAGCCGAAGCGGCCGCCATGGCTCGGGAAAATCAACGCGTCGGCGCCGATCAGGCGGAACAGTTTGCCTATGAGCAGGTCGGGCGCGATGCGCAGGCCGCCCAGACTCGGATGAGCGAAGAAAGCCATATCGGGAAAATCACGCACCATTGATTGCAGGGCTGGCAGGCCAGCGATCATGGGGGCCAGCATGACGCAGTCCAGTCCTTCGTCCCGCGCCAGCCGAGCCTGTGCGCGAATCTGGTCGAGGTTGCCGGTCAGACTGGGGATATAGCGGGTCGGGTGGCCGGTCGAGCGCACGCCTCGCGCTATTCCGGCGGCGCAGGTACGCACCCGCTCGGCGAAGCGGCTGTAGTGCTGGTCGGCGAGGCCATGATCGTCCTTGACGAAATCCAAGCCGCCGCGGGCGAAGCGCTCTGCCAGCAGGCCAAGGTTTTCTGTCGAGAGGCCTTGCGGCTTGAGGGCCGATCCGGTCAGCGCGCGGATTGGGACGCTGAGCCGATCCCGGAGAGACGCTATGCCGTGGCGGGGGCCGCCGAACGCCTGGCGCAACATTTCGGGGAGTTCGACGTCGCGCAGCGTGACGTCCTCATGCAGCGATGTGTTGCCGAACAGCATGTTCAGCAGTTGACCGGCGTCGGTCCCTATCGTTTCGGTGGCGAGCGCGATCCGCACCGCGAAAATGCCGTCGCCGAGGTCATCGATCTCGTTGACCCTGCCGACGATATCGCTGAGCACGGTTGTGTCGGTGATGGCGTCGAGCGGCATCTCGACGCTTTGTTCGACCGCGATGCCTTGGGCACGGGCGTCGATGGCGGCGGCATTCGACCGGACGTGGTAGGTGACCTCGAACCTCATGGAAGCTCCAGCCTGACGGCCACGGCCACCGTCGCGATGACCGCGTTGTCGCCGCGTTCGCGGTCGATCACGTCGAGGCCGCCCTTCACCGCTTGTACCGTAACGATACCATGAGGAAGGGCCGCCTTCACCGCCTCGGTGTCTACTTTGTCGGGCTGTTGGACGCCCACCGTCACGTCGACGAACATTTGCGTCTTCGGATCGATTCCCAGCGAGCGGAGCATCGAGAGGGAGGAGTGATGCAGGGCGTCCTGCACTGCACGCAGCGCCGCCTTGGTGTAGTCGCCGCCGTGCAGATCGTTACCGGAGCCGAGTTCGAGGATGACGCGTTTGCGGGCCATGATTGTTTCGCTCTCTGATTTCAGGTAATATCGAGCCAGACGACGGCGGCGGCGCTGGCGATCAGGGTTG
Source organism: uncultured Alphaproteobacteria bacterium (assembly GCA_963758415.1). GTDB lineage: Bacteria > Pseudomonadota > Alphaproteobacteria > Acetobacterales > Acetobacteraceae > Rhodopila. Next base: position 99,645 of record CAVWVL010000011.1, read on the forward strand.
AGTTGGTGCCCTCGTCGTTGGGGATCTCGAGGCCGCCGTCGACGACTGTCACGGTACCGGAACCATGCGGCAGGACCGCCAATACCTCGGCCTTGTTCACCCGTTCGGGATGCGGCACGCCGATGGTGACCTCGACCTGCATGGCGTCGGTATCGATGCCGAGAGCCGCGGCGATGCTCAGGGAATTGTGCCACAGCGCATCACGCAGCGCGCGGACCGCGGCCTTTGTCGGATCGGCGCCACGGATATCGGTGCCCATGCCGATTTCCGTAACCATTCGCTTCAACGCCATGCCGGGTCCCCTGTGCTTGTTGGGGCAGCTTAGAGGCGGGCGAGGGGCGAGCCAAGTTGGCGATGGGGCGGCTTCAACCTCTGAGCGGGCAAGTCGTTTCAGACGGCGGTATAGGCCCGGTCAGGCACATAGCGCTGCGCTTACATGCTGACGATGTCCCGATGACGTTACGTTGACCTTACCCACGTCATCGCGCGCGGACGCGCCTGATCCGGAATAGCGGGCTTAGGATTGGGGTGATCTTGTAGTCCTTTTGGATAAGCAATGTGATTGTTGCGCACTCGACAAGCACCGTGCGTTCGCCAGAGCGTGGAATCCTAATGCCCGCTCGGATGCAATAGGAGAGGAGCAAGGCTCCCAGTTTCTCAAATCCGAGTGTGATCTCAGCGCCGACAAACTTGAATGTGGCTGATTTAGCCGAAGGATTGAGGATGATGTCGGACGAGTTGGTGCGAGGTAAGCCTACCGCCCGCGCCGCGGATTGCGAAAGCTTGAGGATGTTCCTTAGCGCGTCAACGTCGAACACGATCCGTCTTTCGTCTCTGATGAGCATAACAGACTCCGGACATCATCCGGTGAATTTACGGTGCATAAATTAACGGAGGCCTAAGGAACGTGGCAGGCACTGGCCGAATTGCTAGATGCCTAGCCGCGCGGCGGGCCCAGGCGGTCGGGGCGGGACGGTCTGGTCAGTCGGCGGTTGGCGCCGTGGCGGACCGTCGCCTTCGGGCACAGACTTTTGGGCACGTGCCCTTTGCGACGCGGGTCAATCACCATCTTTGCGAAAGGGCGATTCCGCCGCCAGCGCATCCATTTCCTGCTGGATCCCCATACGCTCCGCCACCAGGAAATTCTCCACCGCTCGGCGTAAGCCGGTATGGGCGATCCAGTGCGCCGAGTAGGTCGGCTTCGGCAGGTAGCCGCGCTGGATTTTGTGGCGCCCCTGCGCTCCGGCTTCCACCCGCTTGAGGCCGTGCTCGATGGCCCAGTCGATGGCGCGATAATAGCACAGTTCGAAATGCAGGAACGGCCAGTCGCCGCGACAGCCCCAGTTGCGCCCGTAGAGAGCCTCGTCGCCCGCCAGGTTCAAAGCCCCCGCGACCGGCTTGCCGGCGTTTTCCGCATACATCAGCACGACCCGGTGCCCCAGGCGCTCCCCGAGCAGGGAGAAGAAGGAACGGGTGAGGTAGGCGGAGCCCCATTTGCGGTCCACCGTGGACTGGTAGAAACGATAGAAGGCGTCCCAGTGCCGCTCGGTGATGTCGGCGCCCGACAGCGCATGGAAGGTCAGTCCGGCGGCGTTGGCATCGCGCCGTTCCCGCCGCAATACCTTGCGCTTGCGTGACGATAAGGCGCCGAGAAAGTCGTCGAAACTGGTGTAGCCCTCATTCTCCCAGTGGAATTGCATGCCGATGCGACGCAGCCAGCCGGCCTCGCCCAGGCCGTTCCATTCGGCCTCGGTGCAGAAGGCCACATGCACCGATGATACGCCGAGTGAGTTGCAGGCTTGTTCGAGGGCGTTCGCCATGGTGGCGACGGGTACGCCATTGGCGGGACGACGCAGCAGCCGGGGCCCGGGGACCGGACTGAACGGGACGGCGGCCTGCAGTTTGGGGTAGTAGGGCTTACCGGCACGTTCCAGCGCGTTGGCCCAGCCATGGTCGAACACATACTCGCCGTAGCTGTGCGACTTGGCATACATCGGCGCGATCGCGACCACCTGCTGATCCTCGGTGCGCAGGACGGCGTGCTGCGGCAACCAGCCGGTGCGGGCGTTGGCCGATCCGCTGTCCTCCATGGTGCTGAGGAAGGCGTGGCTGACGAAAGGGTTGCCTTCGCCGGCACAGGCGTCCCAGTCGGCGGCGTCAATTTCCGCGATCTTGGCATGGAGAGTCAGGGTCAGGGTCGCGGCGCAATCGGGCATGCAGGCGGCCTATTCGATCTCGAACATCCCCTCGACCTCGACCGCGGCGTCCGCGGGCAGGGAGGGTACGCCGATCGTGGTACGGGCGTGACGCCCGGCATCCGCGAACACCGCCACGGCCAAGTCGGAGGCGCCGTTCATCACCTGGGCATGGTCGGTGAACTCGGATGGCGAGGCGATGAAGCCGCCTAGCCGGACGACCTGCCTCACGCGGTCGAGATCACCGCCGCAGGCTGCTTTCAGGTGCGCCAGCACGTTGATGAAACAAAGCCGGGCGGCCTGCTTGCCCTGGTCGAGCGAGACGCCCCAGCCGACTTTTCCGGTCACCGCGATCTTGCCGTCGAGCGCCGGTACCTGGCCGGAGACGACGACCAGATGGCCCGTGACGACATAGGGCACATAGTTGGCGAGCGGCGGCATGGGGCGGGGCAGGGTGATGCCTAGTTCAGCCAGTTTCGCCTCGATCCTGCCCGCCATGATGTTTTTCCTGTGGTGCGTGCGGCGCAGCATAACCTGTAATCGCGCTGACCAAAAGCGAGCATGACCGGCGCCGCGACGAATAGGGTGTTTGTCGCGGGGCGAGCGCGACGGCCGGGGTGCCGGGGCGAGCGCGAGAAGCGGGTCGCGAACAGGTCACGGCGGGACGTCCGCCGCGGGCATGCCACGGGCGATACACTATTGCGTGCCGCCGACTGTCGGGGCTTGATGCGTCCGCGGAGGGAAGTCATGGATCAAGCTGAGTTGAAGCACTTGTTCGAACCAACAGGCGATTTCCAGTGCCTGCATGAATTCATCCCAGCCGCGCGGGCGAAGCTGTCCGATCACATCTGGGGCTACCTGGTTGGCGCGACAGAGACCGAGACGACGCTGCGGCGAAATCGTCTGGCGCTGGACAGCCTGGCGCTGCGTCCGCGCGTCTGCGTCGATGTCTCGAAGGTCGATCTCGGCACCTCGCTGTTCGGACGCAAGCTGCGACTGCCGGTGATGCTGGCCCCGGTCGGCTCGCTCGAGTCGTTCGATGCGGGCGGCGCGGCGACGGCGGGACGGGCGGCATCAGCCTTCGGCGTGCCGATCATGGTCAGTTCGGTGACGCAGCCGGGCCTCGAGGAAGCCGCGGCCGCGGCGCCCGGGCCGAAGATCTTTCAACTGTACGTCCGCGGTGACGATGCCTGGATCGACGCCGTGGTGGAGCGGGCCGTTGACGCCGGCTATGATGCGTTTGCCATCACCGTCGACACCGCCGCCTATTCACGGCGTGAGCGGGACATCGCCGGGCGGTTCGTGAAGCCATGGCGCACCGCCGCCACCGGGCAGAACTACCAGGCCGGCTTCACCTGGGACAACGTCAAGCACTTCAAGGACAAGCACACCATTCCGCTGATCCTGAAAGGAATCGCCACTGCCGAGGATGCCGCGCTGTGCTGCGAGCACGGGGTCGATGGCGTCTATGTCTCGAACCATGGCGGACGCCAGCTCGACCACGGGCGCGGTTCGATGGATGTGCTGCCCGAGGTGATGGCGGCGATTCGTGGCCGAGCCAGGGTGATCATCGACGGCAGCATTTGTCGTGGCACGGATATCCTCAAGGCGATCGCACTCGGTGCGGACGCGGTGGCGATCGGACGCATGTACTGTTACGCGCTGGCCGCTGATGGCGACTCGGGCGTGCACAAGATGCTGGAACTGATGGAGCACGAGTTCGGCGTGGCCATGGCGCTGGCCGGCGCGCGGAGCCTGGCGGAGCTGCACCCGGGGTTTGTGTTCCGCGACGCGCCGCAGGTGAGCCTGACGCACGCGCACAGTGCCTTTCCGCTGCTGCAGACCACGCCCGAGTGTCGCGGCTGAACCTGGTCAAGCGCGTCGGGCTCCGCGCGCCGAGTTTTGATCGACATCCCGGTTGTTACGCAACGCAGTACAGGCGTACTCGTTTATGATCTGGCCGACTCGTGAGGGAGTCGGTTCGACTGACCGAGAGGCTGTATGGCACGCAATCCACTGGTATCTGACCCCACGCGCGAGCACCGAGTCCGGGAGCGCGCCTATCATCTGTGGGAGGCCGACGGCAAACCGCACGGGCGCGATGTGGAGTACTGGGAGCGGGCGCGCGAACTGGTGAGCACGGAGGAAAGCGCCGCCAACGGGAAGCCGCCCAATGAGAAGTCGCCCGATGAGAAGTCTTCGGGTCGGGTCGGGTCGCCGGATCGGCAGGTCGCCGTCGAGCCGGCCAAGGGCGGGGGCAAAGCGGGCAAGATCGCCACTCAAACGGCTGATGCCCCCGAAATGAAGCCGGCGGGGAAGGCGGCACCGGCAGCGAAGCGCCGCGGTGGCGCGGCCGCCAAGCGACCCAAGAGCTGAAGCCGGTACGATTTTTTCATCGCACCGCCGGATTTCCACGGTATTGCCCATTTGATGCCACATCTGGCGTTTATCTCCGAGCCTCAGTGGAGACAGCTACGTCTCCGGCGGGGATGAACAGATGCGGTTCTTTCGTGTTTATGGGCGAGTGCTGGGCCTGCTGGGACGTGACATCCGGGTCGCGGGCTTTCTGGCCGGGGCCAACCTGATAGTCGCCGGCTTGCAGTTTCTCGATCCGGTGCTGTTTGGCCGGGTGGTCAACCTGCTTTCGCAATCCGACCATCTGGCGTCCAGCGACCTGTGGCACCAGGCCGCCCAACTGCTCGGCGTCTGGGCGGTCATCGGCGTTGGCGGGATTCTGGGCAACATCGCGGTTTCGCTGCTGACGGAACGAATGGCGCACCGGCACCGCATCAAAAGCATGGGCCGCTATTTCCGACACGTTCTCGCGCTGCCGCTGTCGTTCCATGGTGACACCCATTCCGGCCGGCTGATCAAGTCGATGCTGACAGGCACCGATGGGCTGTTCGGCACCTGGCTGGTGTTCTTCCGCGACCAGCTCTCGACCATATTGTCGGCGTTCGTGCTGCTGCCGATGACGATGTTCCTGAACTGGCGTCTCGGCCTGGTGCTGATCGCGCTGGTGCTTATCTTCCTGACGATCACCGGGATCGTGGTGAAGAAGACCGAAACCGCGCAGCGCCGGGTGGAGGGTCTTAACTCCTCGCTTGCCGGCACGGCGCAGGACGCCCTCAGCAACGTGATGGTGGTGCAGTCCTTCACTCGTTTGTCAGCCGAGAGCCAGCGGTTCGGCGACATCGCGCAGCAGGTGATCCGGCATCAGTTCCCAGTGCTGAACTGGTGGGCGTTGGTCAACGTCCTGACGCGCGCCTCCAGCACCCTGACGGTCATCACGATCGTGGTTATCGGCACCTGGCTGCACGTGAACGGCATGGCGAGCGTGGGCGAGATCGTCAGCTTCATGGGCTTCGCGATGCTGTTGATCGGACGGCTGGAAACCGCCGCGTCGTTCATTTCGTCGCTGTTCTTCAAACTGCCGGCGCTGGAGGATTTCTTCAACGTCCTCGATGCGCGCAGCAGCGTGCCGGAGAAAGAGGGTGCCCATGCGCTGTGGGCGCCGCGGGGCGAGGTCCGTTTCGATGATGTGTCGTTCGCTTACCCGAGCGGCGGCGGCCCGGTGCTGAGCCACATGTCATTCACGGCGAAGCCCGGAAGCTGTGTTGCCCTGGTCGGCCACACCGGCGCTGGCAAGTCGACGGCGATGGCGATGCTGCAGCGGCTATGGGATCCGTCGGAAGGCCATATCTCCATCGACGGCCAGGATCTTCGCGATGTTACGCTGGAGAGTTTGCGCTCCAACATTGGCGTCGTGTTTCAGGAGAGCCTGCTGTTCAACCGCTCGATCCGGGACAATCTGATCGTCGGTCACGAGGATGCGAGCGACGCGGAGATTGAGCAGGCATGCCGCATGGCTGATGCCCATGAGTTCATCATCCGCCAGCCGCACGGTTACGAGACGATGATCGGTGAGCGTGGGACAACGCTGTCGGGCGGCCAGCGCCAGCGTCTCGCGATTGCCCGGGCGCTGCTGAAGAACCCGCCGATCCTGATCCTGGACGAAGCCACCAGTGCGCTCGACGCGGCGACCGAGGCACGGGTGAGCAGAGCGTTGAAGACGCTGATGGCTGGGCGCACGACGTTTATCATTGCCCATCGGTTGTCAACTGTTCGTGACGCGGATGAAATACTGGTGTTTGACAACGGCCGGATTGTCGAAAAGGGCAGTTTCGACGAACTGCTGGCCCAGGATGGTCGCTTCGCGGAGCTGGTGCAGACCCAGTTGGCACCCGCCGTTCCGCGTCTGGTGGCGGCGGAGTGATCAGCGATCAACGACCTGTGATAATGCGTAACGAAGGGCGGCACGTCATTTTGTAGTGCCTGTCATAATGATCCGGGAGTGGAAACCGTCATGCTGCGTCTCGCTCTGTTTTTTCTTGTGGTGTCGATTGTCGCGGCGATTTTCGGCTTTGGCGGCATTGCGGCCGCCTCGGCCAGCATCGCCCGGGTGCTGTTCTTTATCGCTATCATTATATTCGTGGTGCTTCTGGTGGCCGGGCTGATGGCGGGCAGCGCACTTTTCTAGGATTGCTGCGGTGCACTGCTACAATTTGCATCGTGGCAAATGATGGGCGCATGCTGCCCCTTCGTTAGGGTGCATGGGCGCAATCCAGTCATCCGGATGTTCTCCGAATGACGGTCAGATGAGCGTGTTATCTGCTTAAGCTTGACCGCTGGATCGCCCATTCCGCCTGGAGCAGGGAGGCAAACAATGACAACCGTCTCGATGATCCTGAAGCACAAGGGCTACCAGGTTTCGACCGTCGATCCGACGGCGCGGGTTGCCGATGTCGCCCAGTTGCTGTCCGACCGGCGGATTGGCGCGGTCCTGGTGATGGATCAGGCGGATCAGATGCTGGGCATTGTGAGCGAGCGGGACATCGTGCGTTGCCTGGCCGCCAACGGCAGCCGCACTCTGGAGATGACCGCGGGCCAGCTTATGACCCGGGCGGTGCAGATGGCTTATCCCGACACCACCGTCGCCGAGGCGATGCGGATCATGACGGCGGGGCGTTTCCGGCACCTGCCGGTGGTGGAGCGGGATACTCTGGTGGGGCTGATCAGCATCGGCGACGTCGTCAAGGCTCGTATCATGGAGCAGGACGCCGCTGTCGAGAGCCTGACCGCTTACGTGGCCGGCTCGGTCTGATAGCAGGACCGACCCTGCTCGCGATTGCCACTTTCGCCCACGATCGGATGACGCCTGTTTCTGGTTTCGTTGCTGTCTCGTGGCGGGGCCAGTGATCAGCGAAACGCCGCGTTCGACGAGCCCGCTCCGCCGATCACGATCATTACGGTAGCAGTCGCTTTCGATCTGGCAGCGGCCGCGGCTGTCCGATCCGGCTTGGTTACGCTCCCGCTTTGACCGTGGCCCTCGCGTTCCTGGTGGCGATCAAGTGGGGCAGGGGTTCCCACGCACGTATCGGCTTGATTCCGCTGGCGTCAGGAAAGCGTCGGCGGGCAAGCGCCCAGGCGTCGCATCGCGTGGCTGGTGAAAATTTCCGGCCCGCATTAGAGGTTGCTTAAGCTGAGTTGCGTAAAGTGTTGACCTGGCAAAGAAATTGCCAGTTCATTTTTGTGCGGGCGTAAAACGTCATGTCTAACAGGATCATTCAGACCACGCAGCCGGCGCCGGCAACGACGTACGAGCAACAGATCGATGTTGTCGATGTGCCGCAGAGCTGCCTGCAGCTCATGTCGATGGACGAGTTTTGCCAACTCGGTGTTCCGGACCTGGGCTATGTCCGGCAAGGTACCACGCTCGGCCATTCATCGCATTTCGTCATCTTCGGCGCGGATGGCATTCCGCTGGTTCAGACCAAGGATTTGCGCGAGGTCATGGAGTTCGCTTTCCGCAACCAGATGATGCTGCTGCCGGTGCATTAGCACCGTCGTCAGTTTGGGCCGTGAGCCTCGGTTGCTAATCCGGGGTCCGGCGGTCAGGTGGCTGGGCGGGGCCAATAGCCGCCGCTGAGCGGGCGCAGCAGGTTGACGCCGAGGGCTCGGGCGTTCACCCACATGGCGTAGGGGCAGACAACGAGTTGGCTGACGCACCAGACCATTACGGCATGGCGGGGATCGGCGGGGCGGAACAGGACGACGCCCAGACATCCCAGCAGCATCGAGGCTATATTGCCGTAGAGAGTGAGCCTCGCCTGTCCAACCGCGACCAGGGCCACCGCGGACGGAAACATCAGCGCGGAGAGCGCCATCAGCCCAACCAGAGGTATCGCCGCCTGACCGGCCGCTGCCCATTTCGGCCCCATGATCACCTCGACGACCTGGGTTAGCATGACCGGGAGGGCCAGGCACAACGGAACGATCACGCAGGCGGACCGGCGCAGCCAACGATCGACCTCGGTCAGCATGGCCGCACGGTCATGCTGATGCTCGGAGAGCGCCGGCAGCATCAGGCGCCAGAGCGCGGTGAAGGTCAGGTCTCGGACGGTGTCGACCAGGCGGAACGCGATATGCACCTGGCCCAGCACCGCCGCGCCCGCCGAACCACCGATCAGGATGGCGAACAGGCGGTAGCGTGCGATCAGCACCAAAGTCGAGGCAGTGAGCGGCACGCCCAGGGTCAGAAGCGACTTTACGGTGGCTTTGTCGAAGCACCACGACGGCCGCCAGCCACGACCGATCAACAGTGCCATGGCGCCGACCAGGGAGGTGACGGCCTGCTGGCAGACCAACGCCCAGCCGCCTGCTCCCGCGAAGGCGACGGCGATGCCGGTGGCGGAGCCGAGCCCCTGGCCGATCAGGGTGCGAAGTGCCAGGCTTCGGTAGGCGCGCTCGCGGGTCAACAGGCCCTGGACCACGCCGGCCGCGCCGACCAGGGGAAACGGCAGGGCGAGGACCAGCGCCATCGACACCAGGCGGTGATCGTCCAACGCGCGCGCCAGGCCCCATCCAGAGCCGGCCTGGAGGATGAGCGCCACGCAGCCGACCGCGGTGGATGCCCAGAAGGCGCTGGACAGGGCACGGTCGTTTACCGCCGTTCGCTGCACCAGTGCGTCGGCAAACAGGGCGTTGACGAAGACCCACAGCACGACATGTACCGCCGTCGCGGCGGCCCCGATACCCAGTTCGGACGGGCCAATGATGCGCGCAATGGTGAACGACGCCAGGATCGACAGGACGGCCGACGACATGGCTTCGATGCCGGACCAGAGGGCGTCGCGCTTCATGCCGGAAGCGGGGGCCTTGGCTCGACGAGGGTAGGTAATGCCCCAGGGCAGCGTTGATGCCGCCCGGGCCGAGGGGCTGGGGAACCACGACAAGCAGTGCAGTGGAAGCAAAGTCGTGGGTCCGCGGCCTGCGCCGGGGATGACACTTTGGGGGCGATGGGCTGGCGCTTCCGCCGCCAGGGCCGAGGGCGGAGCGAGGCGGCTGACAGCACGGCGACAAATGGTGGCAGCCACATGATGCGGCTTTGATAGCGGTCGTGCGGGCTGGATAGAGAGCCGGTGATCACCGCGCTGATTGGCAACGCCAGCAGGACGGCGACGAGGAAGCCGAGGCAGGGTGCCCTGCGCCGGACGGCGACTGGAAGCAGCAGGGCGCAGGCAATGACCCCGATCCACGCCGTTACCCGGTGAGTCTCGGCCAGAGCGGCAGGCACCCGCAGCAGGCCGCGCTGCTGCCGAGCGGCGTGGTAGGCGGCGGCCTCGGGTGGGGGGAAGTCTTGCTCGATCCACGGAGTGACCTGGGCCGGCCATGACTGCAGACCATCGCCGCTGCTGAAGCGGCGCAACTGCTCCAGGCTGTTGTTGATGGCCGCTTGGAGGGTCCCAGCGGGATCGAGCCGAAATGCGGCGCCGATGATCGCGTCGGCATCCCGGGAGACCAGTTTCGGGCCGCCGGCGAGGTAGAGCGGGCTGTCCGCGTTCCAGAGAAAGCCGTCCGAATCCGCCGGGAAGTGGTCGAGATACCGGCACAGCCGCCAATCCTTCGACCCGCAGTCGCGTCGCAGCTCGGCCATGCCCGGACCGTCGTAGATCACCCGCGCGAGCAGGAAAACATTGCCGAACGGCGAAATGGCGAAACGTTGGTGCGCGGCCAGATTGACGCTGCACAGGGCAATGACGGCCAGTGCCAGAGGCAGCGCAATCAGCAGAAATCGCCGGTGCAATCGGGGCGCGGGGACCGCCGCGTGATCAGGCGAGAGCGTATCGCGCCACCAGGCGACAAGGATCAGGGCGACGAGCAGACCACCGGCAAGCGGCAGGCTGGACTGCTGGGTGGCGATCATGAACGCGGTCAGTGCAAGGAGCAGTGCCGGCTCGCCATGGCCCAAGCGCTCGGGCGACCAGGCCAGCACCACCAGCAGCAACACGAGCAGCGGCGTGAACAGGTCGGGCATCAGCTCGCTGACCAGCCATGGCAGCCAGGTGAGCAGTGAGAGCAGCACGACGCCGGCGACGAAGATGACGTTTGGAAGCGCCGGCAGCAGGATCCGGCACACCAGGTGAAGGACGTAGGCGGTGATCAGGGCCTGCACGGCCACCACGGGCCAGACCGTGACGGTTGCGTGCAGAGGCAACATGAACACGCTGTAGAAGACCGGCCGGTCCCAGCCGGCGTAGTGATGGATTGCCTGCCTCAGATAGGTGCCGGTGTCGGCGAAGACGATCGGGTAGCCGTTCCAGACCGCGGGCCAAAGCAGCAGCGAAGCAGCCAGGGTTATCGCAAATGGATTGCCGCGGTCAGCTCCCATAGCCATCGGGATGAGCCTGCCGCCAGGCGAACGCGGTGCGGACGATGTCATCCAGATCGTCGTGCACCGGTCTCCAGCCGGCAAGTTTGGCACGCTCGGAGGACGCCACCAAGACGGCGGCATCCCCCGGCCGGCGCGCGGCGAGCCGATACGGGACGGTCAGCCCCGAGACCCTTTCCACCGCGGCGATCACCTGCCGGACCGAATGGCCCGCGCCGTTGCCGAGGTTCCAGGTGATCGACCCCTGGTCGAGTTGGCGCACCGCGAGAATGTGCGCGGCGGCCAGATCGGACACATGCACATAGTCGCGGATGCAGGTTCCGTCGGGGGTCGGATAGTCGTCTCCGAACACATCGAGGGGCGGACGGCGGCCCAGCACGGCATCGATCACCAAGGGGACCAGATGCGATTCCGGACGGTGATCCTCGCCGAAGCGTCCTGCCGGATCGGCGCCGGCGGCATTGAAATAGCGCAGGCAGGCATAGCGGAGCCCGTGCACCTGTCCGGCCCAGTGCAGTGCCCGCTCGATCATCCATTTGCTGTCGCCGTATGCCGATTGCGGATCGATGGGCGCGGTTTCGGTGATCGGCGCATCATCGTGCACGTTGAACAGGGCGGCGGTGGATGACAGGACAAAGCGTTCGACGTCGTGGCGCACGCAGGCGTCGATCAGCCGGATGCCGTTGGCGACGTTTTCCAGCAGGTAACGCATTGGCATGCGCATGCTTTCGCCCACCTGGGACAGTGCGGCGAAATGGAACACCGCATCCCAGGCGCCGCCGCCGTCATGGCCGGGCCCCTGATAGCCGCGTCCGACGATCTGATCCACCATCGCTGCATCCGCGAGGCTGGCGTGGATAAAGCCCGCCTCGGGCGGCACGGCTTGCTGATGGCCGGTGGATAGATCATCCATCACGGTGACCCGCCCGCCCTGATCGAGCAGGGCGGCCACGAGGTGACTGCCGACATAGCCGGCGCCGCCGGTTACCAGGAAATTTCGCATCCGTTCCGCTACCTTCGGTAATAGGTCTTGTATCGACGATGATATACCTCAGCGTCGGCATATCCGGAACGAAGATGCGCGGGAGCGTCGACCCGGGTCAGCACGGTGCCGATGACCTTGGCGCGGGCGTCGCGAAGCATCTCGAGTGCGGTCAGCAAGGTGTTCCGAGGCGTTGACCCCCAGCGGACGCAGACCAGGGTAGCGTCGGCGGCGGCGGCGATCACCCGCGCCTCGGTCATGGCCTGGACCGGCGGGGCGTCCAGCAGCACCAGATCGTAGGCTTGGCGCACCCGGTTCAGCAGTGCATCCATCGCATCTGACAGGAACAGTCCCAGCAGATCGCCGCCTGGTTTGCCGGCGGCGATGAAGGCCATGCTGGTGATCGGGTCCTGCTGCACGGTTTCGCGCCACTCGGCGTCGCCGCGCAATATCTCCGCCAAACCTGGAGCCATGCTGCCGCTGAAGCGGCGCGCGAAGGAGGGCTGGCGCAGGTCGCACTCGATCGTCAGCACTCGGTTGCCGCTCAACTGGGCGGAGCGGGCCAGCGCGATGGTCACCACGGATTTGCCTTCGGACGGCCGAGCGGCGGTCACCGCGATGATGCGGGGATGTTCGTCGTTGAGCCAAATTCCGGCGCGCAGGGCACGAACCTGTTCGGCGAAGGCGGTCAGCGGCCGCCGCGCGACATAGTCGTCGACCCGCAGATGACCGAGCGCGCGTTTGCCGATCTCGGGTATCAGTGCGAAGCATGGCAGGCCAGTCACCAACCGCAGTCCGTCGCCGCTGTGCAAGGTGCCGTCCGCCAAATGCAGCAGATACACCAGCAACAGACCGAGAAACACCGCGCCGGCCCCGGTCGCGACCATGGTCTGGACGACGCGTGGTGAAGTCGGTTGTTCCGGCGCGATCGACAGCGAGATCTCGTGCGCCGCGGAGGTTTCGATCGCCGCTTGCTGCGCGGTCTGCTGCATCCGCTCCAGGACCGCCTGCAGTTGCCCGTGCGCCGCGTCCAGATCGCGCGACATCGCATCCAGCGGGATTTGCGCCCGAGCCGATTGGTCGGCGGCTTTCTCGGCTTCGCGCAAATCGTGATCCAGCGTCGCGACGCGGTCGGCGGCGGCGTGCTGTTCGGCCTCGATTGCCGCCACCGCGCCGAAGATCTCGATGGCGAGGGCGCGCTGGCCTGCCGCGAATTGCCGGCTCAGGGCCTGGGCTTCCGGGTGGGAGGGACCGAGGCTCGCCTGCTGCGACTGGATTTGCGCGGCCAACGTGTTCTGCAGCGCGCGCAGGCGGGCGACCGAGGGCGATACCGCTGCCTCCGCGGCGGCACCAACCCGGCCACGCGCCGCGTCGAGGCGAGCATCGGCATCGGCGAGCTCGCCACGGGCCTTGACGAGATTCTCGGTGAGATGGGTGATCTGCTCACTGTCGGTGCTGGCGTGCATGCCGTGGTTTAGTGCGTGTTCCTCACGGTAAGCGGAGATTTTTTCCTCGGCGCGGCGGACCTCACGCCGCAACTCGGCGGCCTGCTTTTTCAGAACTTCGTTTGCATGATCCACCATCAGATGCTTCGCCGCGTACTGGTCCTTGATGTAGACGTCCATCGCGTTGTTTACCGCGGCGGCCGCGACCAAAGGATCCTGGGCGGTAAAAGTGACCTCGATGACGTGGGAGAGGCGGACCGGACTGGCATGCAACCTTGACTGTACGGCCACAATTGCCTGATCGATGGCGTGATCCTGAACCGGCCCGTAGACTGGTTCCTCGGGCACGTCCTCGTCGTCCATTCCCAACAGACGGGACAGGGCCCGGAGCAGCCGACGCGGGAGGGACGGTGGCCGAAGCGCGTCGTTGAACTCCGGGTTGCTGAACAAATTGCCCCGTTGGGCGACTCTCTGGGCGATATGCTGGCTCTGCAACAATTCGGCCTGGCTCGCCATGGTTGCTTCGGTGATCGGACCGACGTGCTGGATACTCTGCATTTCCCGCAGCGTGTATTCACTTGGCTCATAGAGCAGCGATCCGGTCGCGGTGTAGAGCGGCGTGATCCGCAGCAGGACGATGTAAGCGCAGAGCGGCAGCAAGATCACGGTCGCGATCAAGGTCAACCGGCGCTGCCGAAGGGCGGCCAGAAACACCGGTATGCTGGTGCGGCCATTGCCTCGGTCCGTATCCTCGAGGCCCTGCCGCGGCCCCCGGTTTGGGTCTTGCGCCGCTCCCGATAAATCGGCTGGGGTGTCGAGCATCCGTGATCGTCGGCCCTTTGGTGGCTCCCCGACGATTTCGCCTGCTGGCGGGAGGCAGCGGCCGTTCAACTACACCGGCACTCATTAACAATTCGCTAACACTGGGCGGGGCGAAATCCTTGCGAGGTGTTGCGATAAGCCTGAGAACTCACAGGACACGCACGCTTGACCGAGATCAATGCAAGCGTTTCGCCTTGCCGCGAGGCTATGTGCGTGACGTTGCAATGTTGGCTCGCAAACTCGGAATAATCGGCGGAATCCATCCGACCGCCACGACAGCTCGATCGATAGCACCTGATTTGCACGCAGCGCTACGAGGCGGCAAAGCACCGCGTCACCGACGTCGTGATCGTCGTGCGGGACGCCGGTTGCCTGGCATCCGAGATGACATCGAGGTCATCGACATTTCGAGCCCCTCAACGCTGGTTCGTTACACTGGTAACTGGAAGGGGAGCATGGAGGGCTGGCTGATGACGCCCGAAACCGGCTTCGGCGCGCTGCCGCGGACACTGCCGGGGCTCAAGCGCTTCGCGATGGTCGGCCAGCGGGTGCAGCCCGGCGGCGGTCTGCCGAGCGGACTGATGACCGCGCGGGCGGCGATTGAAGCGATTTGCCGGCAAGACCGGGTATCGTTTCGGCACTAGGCCGTGGCCGCGAATGCGATGAACAGGCGGCAAATACTGATTGGAGGGGGCGTGGTGGCGGTTGGCGCCGCCGGCGTGACGGCGCTCGGTCTCGCGCGCATGGGGTCGATGACCGACTACAACGAAGCTGTCGCCGTGTCGCGGGCGGTGCTCCCGGATCATCCTGAGCTCAGGGACCTGGTTCGGTATGCGACGGTGGCCGCGAATGGCCACAACACCCAGCCCTGGCGTTTTCACGTCGATGAAGGCCGTATCGCGATCCTCCCGGATTTCTCGCGGCGAACGCCGGTTGTCGATCCCGATGATCATCATCTGGTTGCGGTTCAACCCTCGCCAGGAGGCGTTGTTACAAGCTCGTTTCGGCATCGATCTGCCGGAGACGCGGGGTCGGGGCGGAAAACGACAAATATGCCAGACAACTACGCTCGTCGGCGGGAATTGCCGTCGTAGTGCCGGAGCGCGATGACCAAGAGCACTGGGTGCGCGCCGGACGCGCCAGCCAGCGTTTCGCGTTGCAGGCGACGGCACTCGGCCTCAAACACGCCTTCATCAACCAGCCCGTCGAAGTCGCCGCCTTGCGGCCGCGGCTTGCGAGCCTGGTTGGCTTGCCCAGCCGCAGGCCCGACCTTGTGATGCGCTTCGGGTATGGCCCGATGATGCCGTTCTCGCCGCGGAGGCCGGTCAAGGCCGTGTTAGCCGCTTGAAGTCCTGGTGGTCGATCCGCGGTTGGCTTGCTGAACAAACCGCGCGGATTTCTATGAGGGCCTGGAAATGAAATCAACGAAGGCACGGAGTGGTGCAGGAAGCAGGCGCCGTCCTGGATAGTAAAGAAACGGCCCTGAGAACGGTTGCCACCAAGGTTTCAGGACAGGCTCCAACGCTCCGCTGTCGAGATGCGGCCGGAGCCAGTCCTCGAACAAGTGAATGATGCCGGTTCCGGCAAGCGCCGCATCAACCGCAAGGTCAGTCGCGGCGCCTACGCGAACGATGAGCGGGCCGCTGGGTTCTACACGCACGTACTCCCCGTTTCGTTCGAACTCCCATGCCGTCATTGCCCCGCTTGCGAACTGGCCGCGCAGGCACGAGTGATCCAGCAAATCGCGAGGATGGTGGGGCCGTCCGTGCCGATGGAGATAATCGGGCGCGGCCGCGGTGGCGAAGAACTGTTTCCGGGGGCCGATCGGCACGGCGATCATATCCTGCTCGAGCCGCTCGTCGTATCGGATGCCCGCGTCACAGCCCGCCGCCAAGACGTCAACAAAGCTGTCCTCGGCGATCACCTCCAGATGGATGTCGGGATACGCGGCGAGAAAGGGCGGTACGATGGCCGGCAACACGAGCCGAGCGGCGCTGACCGGCACGTTCAGGCGGAGTGTGCCGGCCGGTCGGTCGCGGAAGCGGTTCACCACATCCAGCGCCGCCTCGATTTCGCCCAACGCAGGACCGAGCCGATCAAGCAGGCGCGCGCCTGCCTCGGTCAGTGCGACACTGCGCGTGGTGCGGTTGAGTAGCCGGACACCCAGCCGGACTTCAAGCCGCCGGACAGCTTCGCTCAGGCTGGAGGCGCTGCCGCCGCTTTTTCGAGCGCCGTCGCGGAAGCCGCCCGCTCGGGCAACTACCACGAATGCGGTCAGGTCACTGAGGTCCGCTGCCATTGTTCGCTACTCCGAACACCCTGTGCCGATTGAGACCTATTATCGCGCAAGCCGAGGCTGTCTACATGCATGATCGATCGAAGGAGACATGGCATGGCGGATAGCAGCAAAGCCGGGACGTTCACGCTGGGCGAGCGCACCCTGAAGCGCATGGGGTATGGCGCGATGCAGCTTGCGGGACCGGGCGTGTTCGGGCCGCCGAAGGATCGCCCCAGCGCGCTGGCAGTGCTGCGCGAAGCGGTGGCGGCGGGGGTGAACCACATCGACACGAGCGATTTCTACGGGCCGCACATCACCAATCAGCTCATCCGCGAGGCGCTCCACCCCTATCCGGACGATCTGGTGATCGTCACCAAGATCGGTGCACGGCGCGGCGAGGACGGCTCGTGGAACCCGGCTTTCTCGGCCGAGGACCTGACGCGCGCGGTGCACGACAACCTGCGCAATCTGGGCGTCGACGTGCTCGACGTGGTCAATCTGCGGATCATGTTCGACGTGCACGGCCCCGCCGAGGGTTCGATCGAGGCACCGCTGACCGCGCTTGCCGAGCTGCGGCGACAGGGGTTGGTCCGCGATATCGGGCTCAGCAATGTGACGGCCAGGCAGATCGCCGAGGGGCGTGGCATCGCGAACATCGTCTGCGTGCAGAACCAGTACAATCTTGCGCAGCGGGACGACGACGCATTGATCGATGAACTGGCCGCCGCGAGAACCGCCTATGTGCCCTTCTTCCCGCTCGGCGGCTTCACGCCGCTGCAATCGACCGCGCTGAGCGATGTCGCCGCACGTCTCGGTGCCACGCCGATGCAGGTCGCGCTCGCCTGGCTGCTGCGCCGTTCGCCCAATATTTTGCTGATCCCGGGCACGTCGTCCGTCGGGCATCTGCGGGAAAACCTCGCGGCCGCCGAACTCGAACTGCCGCAGGACGCCATGGCTGCGCTTGGCCAGATCGGCACGAAGCATGCGCCAGCCTGAAGGCTTCAGAGGGAAGCACGTCCCGAGTCGCGGTTGGCCTCCTTCACCACGTCGATGAACGCTCGCAATGCGGAGGGCATGTGGCGATTACCGGGATAGTAAAGCGTGAGGCCCGGTACAGGAGGGCACCAATCCGCCAGTACCAGGTACAAGCCGTCCGGATTGCAGCCAATTTTGCGCCACACTTTCGGGCACATAGGCAATGCCCAATCCATTCGCCGCCGCCCCCGCCATGAGGTCATTGTCGTCGAGGGTCAGCGCGCCCGGCACATCGACGATCATTTCCTCGCCATGTTTGCTGAACTCCCAGCGGTAACGTTTTCCGCTCGGTAGCCGATGGCGAATGCAGCGGTGCAAGCGGAGATCGTCTGGCGTGGCGGGAGCTGTGTGGTGTGACAGGTAGGCTGGAGATGCCACCGTGACAAAGCGGACGTCGCCGCCGAACCGCACGGCGGTCATATCCCGAGGCACGTCCTCGGCGAGGCGCACACCAGCATCGAACCCTGTCGAAACGATATCGACCAGCCACCCATCGGACACAAGATCAAGTTCCACATTCGGATATTGCGAGAGGAATCGGGGAACGACCTCTCGCAGCAGCAGCCGCACCGCGCTTTTGTTCGCGTTGATGCGCAGTGTTCCCGCCGGCGCGCCACGCGCCTTGGCAAGCTCATCGAGAGCAGTGTCCAGGTCCTGTAGCACGGGCCTGATGCCTGCGAGCAGGTGCGCGCCAGCCTCGGTAAGAGAAACGCTTCGCGTTGTCCGGTTGAGCAGCCGAACGCCGAGGTTTTGCTCCAGTCCTAGCAGGGCATGGCTCAAGGCCGACCGCGAGACGCCCACCGCATCGGCCGCTTTGCGGAAGCTCCGATGCTCGGCAACGGCAGCGAAGTTGGCGAACTCATTAAGGGACGGTCTGGCCATTGGTGAAATCCTCTCACGGGCGTGTCCAATGTTGGCCCGCTTATATCACTAATCAGGCCGCCCCACATTGTGAGTGACAGCATTGAGGACAATCACATGAGCAAGACTTGGTTTATCACTGGGACGTCATCCGGCCTTGGTCGGACGATGACGGAGCGACTTTTGCATCGCGGCGACCGCGTCGTGGCGACGGTGCGGCGTGACGACGCACTGGCTGATCTGCAGCGGAAGCATCGAGATAGCCTCAGCGTCATGCGGCTCGATCTCATGGATACGGACAGCATTCGGGCGACAGTCGACCAGGCGTTCCGGCGCCTTGGCCGGATCGATGTCGTTGTCAGCAATGCGGCCTATGGCTTGGTCGGAGCAGCCGAGGAACTGACGGACGCGCAGATCGATCATCAGATCGCCACCAATCTCGCCGGCCCGATTCAGCTTATCCGGGCTGTATTGCCCCACCTGCGCCGGCAAGGCGGTGGCCGGATCGTCCAGGTTTCATCCGAGGGCGGCCAGATGGCTTACCCCGGCTTCAGCCTTTACCACGCGACCAAATGGGGCATCGAAGGCTTTGTTGAATCCGTGGCTCAGGAGGTTGCGTCGTTCGGAATTGACTTCATGATCGCCGAACCCGGCCCAACGGCGACGAATTTTGGAGGTGGCCTTGTCAAGGCGCCCGCGATGGTCGCCTACGAAGGAACGCCGGCTGGTGCCGTACGGCGCGCGGTCGGTGAACGCAATTTCGAAATCAAAGGCGATGCGACGCGCACGGTCGCCGCCCTGATCGCCGCCGCCGATAGCGTGAAACCTCCGTTCCGGCTCGTTCTCGGCAGGTACTGCTTACACCAACGTTACACGAGAATTGACGCGCCGGCTCGCCGAAATTGAACCGCAAAGAGAGATCGCGTTGTCGGCCGACCGGGATACGGCTGGATAAGCGTCGCGACGAACGGCCGGCGATGCTAGGTTCGCGTAGTGGAGAATCGGGACGGCGAGGGAATAGGCGACCTGGCGGGCATTCGTGTAGGCGAGCGACGGCGCGTTTTGACCCGCGGGGTCGTCGCTGCGATGTCCGTGCTGACGCTGCTGCCCGCGATCGCCCTGGGTAACGGTCCCACGCCCACTCGGACGGGTCCGGCGCCTGGCCCGCTGCATATCATCGGTGGTTCGGCGAACGGCGGCTGCCTCGCCGGCGCGCTGAGGTTGCCGCCCGAGGGGCCGGGCTTTCAGACCATTCACATAAGCCGCAGCGCCTTCTGGGGTGCTCCTGGCACCATCGACCATCTCGAGGAGTTGGGTCAGAGGGCGCAAGCCGCCGGACTGCCCGACCTGCTGATCGAGGACATCTCACGCCCCCGCGGAGGCCCGCTGCCCGGCGGCCATGTCAGCCACCAGATCGGCCTCGACGCCGATGTGGGATTGGACATGCGCCCCAGGATCGCGTTGGACGCTTCGCGGCGCGAGACTGTCGAGCTGACCAGCCTGGTACGACCCGATGGACGTGGCGTCGATACAAGCATCTGGACGCCGGACGTCGTGGAACTGCTGCGCCTTGCCGCGGCGCTGCCCGATGTGGACCGGATTCTGGTCAATCCGGCGATCAAGCAGCAGCTTTGCCGGGAGGTGACGGAAAATCGGGACTGGTTGCGGTTGATCCGGCCTTGGTACGGCCACGCGGCGCACATGCATATTCATTTTCGCTGCCCGGCGGGTCAGGCCGACTGCATTCAGGCCGCGCCGCCTCCCGCGGGAGACGGCTGCGATGCGACGTTGCAATGGTGGTTCGATCAACTCGATGTGGTTCAGAAACAACCGTTGGTGCCGTTTCATCCGCCAAGCCCTCCGGCCGCCTGCCAGGCGATCCTGGGTCGCAACGACTGAGCCTTGCCTCCGCCTTCGCAGAGACATACTTGGTCCGGGATCTCACGACCCTCGGTTCAACCGTCCCTCGCTCACCCAAGAGCATGCTTTGTCTTCACAACACTGCCAGTCGTGGATCCTCGGCCTTCGCCAAGGATGACACGGGAGACGCATCAGCCGGCGCTGCTGGGTGAGAGGTCAGTGGGAGGGCACACCCCGGGCAGGCTTCAGGTGCAAGGAACTCGATGGCTCCTCGGCGTAGGATTGGGGCGCGCGGACAAGGGCGGCGGCGCGGTCCATGTCCTCCACCAACAGCTTCAGCTCTTGCAGGTCCTCGCGCCTTGGTTGCAGACCCGTGGCCCGGACCCGTGCCTCGAACACGATCTCGGTCATCGCAGTCTCCTGTCATTTGGGCGGCGGCCGAAACAAAGACGCGCATGATAAACGCGGACGCTCGCCGCGGGAAAGCGGCAATGATTCGTAATCTCGGCGGTGGGTCCCGACGCGACGCGCCCGCTCAACGCGGTCAAGCGGAATGTCGTGGCGGGACGCGGGCTGCTCGCGGTTTCTGTCAGGCGCCCGCTGTGTCAGGCGGCCGCGTCAACCGACATCGGCGGGCGGGTGGAACGCCAGGCCGTGGCGGTCTCGTAGGCATGGCCGGCACGGAAAACGGTGGCTTCCTGGAAGGGTTTCCCGACGATCTGCATGCTGACCGGCAGACCACCCTCGCCATAGCCGATGCAGACGCTCAAGGCCGGCAGACCGGTGATATTGAACGGCATGGTGAAGGTTGGCTTCTCCAGCATGCCCCATTTCGGCACCTCGGTGATTTTCGGTGCCTCGGCCGGGGCGGAAGCAGTGATCAGAATGTCGAGGTCGGCCATCGCCCGCGTGATTTCCAGACACAATACCCGGCGGCGGCGAACCGCCTGGAAGTAATCCGACGCACTGAGCAGGGCGCCGAACGCGAGGCGATCGCGCAGCAGTTCGCCGTAGTCGTTGAAGCGTGACTTCAACCAGGGTTCGTGGACGCAATACGCCTCCAGGGTCAGGATCAGCCAGCCGGGGGCGTTGTAGTCCATCATCGGTGACAGCGTGACGTCGCGGATTTCCGCGCCGGATTTTCTGAACACATCGAGGGCGTCGTCGATGCCCTTGCGAGTGGCCGAGCTGACCGGGTTGTCGACCTCGTGGAAGTGGCGGATGACGCCGACGCGAAGTCCTTTCACGCCGCTGTCCAGATCGGCGGTGAAGTTGGCCGTGGGGCGATTGGCGCTCGCGGGGTCGGCGGGATCGTGCCCGGCCATGCCCTGCAGCAGCAATGCGCAGTCCTGCACGGTCCAGGCCATTGGCCCGGTGTGATCCAGGGTGAACGACAGCGGCAGGACGCCCGCCCGGCTCGACAGGCCATAGGTCGGTTTGATGCCGGCGATGCCGCAGAGGGCGGCGGGACCGCGAATGGAGCCTCCGGTGTCCGATCCGGTGCCACCCAGGATCAGGCCGGCGGCGACGGCTGCTCCGGTGCCAGATGACGAGCCGGCGGTGAAGTGTTCAGGGTTCCAGGGGTTGCGCGCCGGTGGCCAGGGCAGGTCGAACGAAGGACCGCCAATGGCGAACTCATGCGTCGCGAGCTTGCCCATCATGATGGTGCCCGCCTCGGCCCATTTGCGCACGACGGTCGCGTCCTCGGCGGGGACATTGTCCCGCAGCAGCCTGGAATGGGCCGTCGTCGGGATGCCCGCCGTGTTGTAGATGTCCTTGTGACCGATCGGGATGCCGTCGAGTTTTCCCTTCAGCGCACCCGCCATCATGCGCTGTTCGGCGGCCACGGCGTCCGCCATGGCGCGTTCCTCGGTCAGCCGCAGGAAACTGTGCAAGGAGGGATCGAGTTGCCTGATCCGGTCCAGGCACATTCGAGCGAGTTCGACCGGCGACAGCTTCCTTGCGGCGATCAGCGCGCTGGCTTCGGCGATGGTGAGAAAGGGGCGCATCAGGTCACCTCGGGCACGAAGATGACGGACGGTTCCGCTTCGCGCGGCAGCGGGGCGGTTGCCCGCGCGACCATCGCCCGGAACATCGGGTAGGCCTGGAACAGGACGGATTTCTGCGCGTCGGTCAGGACGAGGCCGGCGCGGTCGATCATGCCGCCAAATGTTTCCTGGTCGATTGTGGCTGGATCAGAGTCAGATGCCATGTGGGAGCCTCCCTTTGCCGCGTCCTTGTGCCGCGAGCGGTGATGTTGGTGTTAACACCGGGGCCGCCGGCTTCGCGTCGCCAGGGTCCGCTCAAGAGCGTGGCCGACGCGCAAAACCAGCGCATCCTCGAACGGGCGGCCGGCGATCTGCAAGGACAACGGCAGGCCGCTCTCGCTGAAGCCGTTGCAGATCGAAAGCGCCGGACCGCCGGTGACATTGAAGGCGCGGTTGAAGAAGGGCTGGAAGCCTGACGCCATGGAATCCTCGCCGATGGGTCTCGCCGGGCAACGCGCGGTGGGAAAGATCAGCAAATCGACGGACTGCATCACGTCGGCCAACTCGGCGATCAACCGGGCACGCACCCGTTGCGCGTTGACGTAGTCGGCGGCCGCGATGAACGCACCGGACATCAAGCGGTGACGGCCAAACGCGCCATAGAGCTCCGGCGTGGTGCGCAGCCAGTGCTGATGCACGGCGTATGATTCGCTGCGCGCGATCAGGCTGCCGACGTCGGAATAAGTTCCGAACGGCGCCAGCTTCACATCGCCGACGATGGCGCCGAGGTCACGCAGCGCCGCGACGCTCGCAGCCAGGGCGACGATCGTTTCTGGATCAGTCACGAGGTCAACTTCGAAGAAATGTCGCGGCACACCGATCCGCAGCCCGCTCAGGGACTGTCCCAGGCCGACCGTGAAATCCGGCACCGCGACGGATGCACTGGCGCTGTCCTGGGGATCATGGCGAGCCAGCACCTGCAACATCAGCGCGCAGTCCTCGCTGGTCCAGCACATCGGGCCGGCATGATCCAACGAGAACGACAGTGGGAGCAGGCCGCGCCGGCTGACCAATCCGTAAGTTGGCTTGTGTCCCGCGATGCCGCACCAGGCAGCCGGACCGCGGATCGAGCCTCCGGTGTCGCTGCCCATCGCCCCCATGCACAAGCCGGCGGCGACCGCCACCGCGGAGCCGGACGAGGAACCGGATGGATCGAGGCTGGTGTCCCATGGATTGCGTGCCGGCGGCCAGGGGAGGTCGAACGATGTTCCGCCGATGGCGAATTCCCATGTCGCCAGCTTGCTGGTTATGACGGCACCGGCCTGCTTCAACAGACTGACGGTGAACGCGTCCTCGGTGGGAACATGGTCCTTGAACAGCGCGGAATGACCGGTCGTGCGGATGCCCGCGGTGTTGTAGATGTCCTTGAGCCCGATCGGGATGCCGTGCAGCGGACCTCTCCAATTGCCGGCGGCGATCTCCGACTCCGCGACTTTGGCAGCTTGCATCGCCGGTTCTTCAAGTAGCAGCAGGTGACTGTTCAGACTGGCGTCCAATAGTTTCACCCGCTCGAGGAAGGCCCGGGTCAATTCCACGGGAGATAGTTTCCTGGCGCGGATCAAGGCTGATGCCTGTGCAATGGTCAGGAAATGCAGGTCGGTCATGAACTGCGCCTTCAATGTCTTGGATGCCGGGCATGGGATCAAGCAAGTCCGGGACCAAGTTCGAGCTCTGTCATATAATGACAAGCTTGGGCGTGCGCACGGCGGCTATTCCATGCGCCAACCGCGGTCGCGAAGCAGCACCGGCGTGTGCGTCTGCGCGTCGCGCTCGGCTTCGGTCATGGCGAGCCAGATTTGCAGACGCTCCAGCACGCGGCGGGTAGGCAGCGCCAGATCCAGTTCCAGAGCCTCGGACATGGCGTAGAAGCGCAGCCCGTCCAGTTCGCCGTCACCGCCCAGCGTGCCGGTGACATGCTCGGCAAACACCGTGAAAAACCGGGCGTTGAATCGAATCGGGCTGTCGGGCGGCGTCACCGCGCGCGCCAGGTAGTGCAGCCGGTCCAGCTTCGGCGGCGTGCCCAGCGACAGGCCGGTCTCTTCCAGAAGTTCCCGCGCCGCCGCGTGCGCAAGACCATGCGCCAGCCGGGCATTGGTGTGTTTGCGTAATAACCTTTCGGTCGGGGCGGACAGCTTCGTGCCGGACGGCGCGCTCAGGTCAACGCGATCAACGCGCCCGCCGGGAAACACCAGACGGTTCGGCATGAAGCGATGCCTGGCGCCACGCATGCCCATCAGCATGTGAGGCTCAGCCGCCGGCGAAGCGCCAGGTTGCAGACGCACGACGATCAGGCTGGCGGCGTGTTTGGCGCGGACCACCCGCGGACGGGCGGGTTCGCCCTGGTCAACCAAGGGAGCGTGGTGGAGATGGTCCTCAGGCAAGATCGAATCCCCGGGTCTTTAGATACGCGGCGAAACCGAACCGTTCCGGCACCGAAAGCTGTCGCGCCACATTCTCGCTCCAGCCGACACCGTCGCGGGGCGGATAGACGTCGTTGTTCTTGAGGCCGGCGGCGGCAACCGGGTCGCGCGCACGCCGCCGTTCATCATAGGCGGCGATTGCCTCGGGCAGATGTTCGTCCTGGTAGCGCTCCCGGTGCACCACCACGGATGGCGGCAGCCGCATCGACACCGGGCGGCGGAACACCGGCCAGCCGACGCTGAGGCCGGCGACCGGATAGACGCCGGCGGGCAGCCCGAGCAAAGGCGACACGCGCTCGATATGGCTACGGACATAGCTGATGGGGCAGGTGCCGAGGCCGATTGCGTCGGCGGCGGCCATGAACTGGCCCATCGCCAGGGTGCAGTCGACCGCCGTGTTGAGGAAGGTATCGAGATTGTTGTTCGCATGCGGCATGTCGTGCATCGCGCACAGAAGCTGACCGCGCCGCATGTCGCCGCACCACACCAGGAAGACCGGTGCGGTGGCGATCCAGTCCATGGTGCCGATCCAGTCGGCGATCCGCTTGATCCTCGCGCGGTCCCGCATGACGATGACGGAAAACTGCTGCAGATCGGATTTCGCGGGTGCCGACTGGGCCGCCGCCAGCAATGCGTCCAGCAGCGAATCCGGAACGTCCTGTTCGGTATAGCGTCGGGTCACGCGCCGGTCGAGCAAGCCGGCGATGGCGTCGGGCACCCGCGTCTCCGGCAGATCGATGCCGAAACGAGCTTGTAACAACGCCTGGCTGGCTGCCTCGTCTTCCGTCTCAGTGCCGGATGCCATATCCGTCTCCTCGGTCTTGCCCGTTGTCGCGCGTCACCCTTGCCGGAACACCGCCGACGCGCAAGGCTTGGCGGCCGCCGAGCCGCCATCGGCAGCGGACCGGCAACCGGAGGACAGGCCATGCCCGCATCGTATGAAACCCACCGCGCGCAGTTGCGGGCCATTCTGCTGGCGTGGGGCATGCCAGAGGACAACGCCGAGACCACGGCGGATATTTTGTCGTGGGCTGACCTGCACGGCGTGGACAGCCACGGCATGTCGATGATCCCGGGCTATGACGGACTGCGTCGGTCGGGGCGAGCGAAGCTGGACGCTCGGCCCGAGATCATCCGCGAGACCCCGGTTTCCGCACTGGTGGACGGCGGCGGCGGCCTGGGTCACGTGCCGGCGCATTTCGCCATGTTGGTGGCCATCACCAAGGCGCGCGCTGTCGGCATGGCGATCACGACGGTGCGCAACTCGGCGCATTTCGGCGCAGCGGGGTATTACAGCCTGATGGCGGCGCGGCAGGGGCTGATCGGCATGTCCTGCACCTCGGCCTCCGGCATCCAGGTGGCGCCGACCTTCGGCAAGCAGGCCAGGCTGGGCACCGATCCGTGGTCGTTTGCCGCGCCGAGCGCGGATGGCGTGCCGTTCCTGCTGGACATGGCGACCACGACGGTTGCCGCTGGGCGGATCCGCAACAAGGCCAACGAGGGGCTGCCGACGCCGGATGGCTGGGTGCTCGACGCCGAGGGCAACCCCAGCAACGACCCGTTGGTGGCGAAGCAGAAGGGCGGCTTTCTGACCTCGCTGGGCGGGTCGCCGGAGAACTCCAGCTACAAGGGCTACGGACTGGCGGCGATGGTGAATATTCTGGCGTCGTGTCTGTCGGGGGCGACGCTGGTCACCGACCCGATGCACACGAAGAAGCCGCAGGGGATGGATATCGGGCATTTCTTCATGGCGATTGACCCGGGCATCATGCGGCCGTCGGACGACTTCCAGGGCGACGTCGCGCAGTTCCTCGGCGACCTCCGTGCCACCACCCCGATCGATCCTGCTCGGCCCGTCATGGTCGCTGGCGATCCACAATGGAAATACGCCGAGGCGCGGATGCGGGACGGCATTCCGGTCGGCGCCGGTCTGCTCAATCAGGTGCGCCAGATCGCTCAGGCCGCCGCCGCGCCATGGCTGCTGGACTGAGGCCAGCGACCCGGGCGCGACGTTTGGAGGCGAACGTTCCGGTTAACGAAAGATGATCTCGACGCGTCGGTTCTGGGCATTGCGCACGCCCGGGCCGGTCGGCACGAGCAGATGCGTATCACCGTAGCCGTGCATGTCGATCGATTCGCGTGGCACGCCGTCACGCTCCAGCTCGTCGGCGACGGCCTTGGCCCGCCGTATCGACAGACGCTGGTTGTAGCGATGCGTCCCGGAGGTATCGGCATAGCCGTCAACCTCGATCCGCGTCAGTTGCACCTTGTGCGAGTTGGCGGCGGCTTCGGCAACGATCTGGCGCGCGCGCTCGGTGAGGTCGGCCTTGTCCCAATAGAAGAAGATCAGGTAGGTGCGCGCTATGGTTGGCGGGACGGGCACGGCGGGAAGCACGACTGGAGCCCCACCGAACGCATAGCGGAGGCCGCCGTTGAAGGCCCAGCCGCGGAAGCCGCCATTGCCGATTTGGTTCTGCCACGCAACGTCGCCGTAGAGTGACAGATTCCGCGTCAGGGTGCCATTGACGCCGCCACCGATCTGGATGGCGCTGCCGAAATCGCCGACCGGAAAGCTTACATTGCTGAGCTGTACCGAATTGCCGCCGCCCACGCCTTGGAGGAAGTTGGCCTTCAGATAAGGCGTGACCAACGTCCCGTCCTTGGTTGTCACGTGGTCCAGGAGGCGTACACCGGCGCGGAGGACGCCTTGGTTTGGGTTGCCAAGATCGACGCCGATGCCGTCGGTGTCGGTGCGCTGGGGGAAGTTGAGATGCTGAAACACCCCCTGCACCTCGGGTTCGAGGGCGATCTTGTCGGCGATCGGGATTGGGTAGCCAGTCTCGATCGAGGTTGCGATGGTGGTGCCGTTCATGCCGACCACCTGGCCGCGCGCGGTGGTCGAGACCGTGCCGTCGAACATGCCGCCGGAGATGATGCCGTCGACGTACCAGCCGTTTCTGGCTTGCCAGGTCACGGTGCCGGACAAGGTTTCCTCATTGAACACGCCGCTGCTCGGGCCATCGGCCGAGCTGGGCTGGAACCAGAGACGGCCGATGGTGCCGAACAGTCCTAGTCTGAGTGTGCCGGGTTGGGCGTCCGAGGCGATCCAGTTATCGCCGAACTGTACGGCCGCGTAGTCCTGTTGCGAGTTGTAGCCGAAGTCGGTGAAGCTTCTGTTGGAGGTATAGTTGAACGTCTGACCGAAGGCGCGGACGAACACTTCATCCTGCTGGGTCCGCCCCTCTAGCTGATCGTCGTGAATTTCGCCGAGGCGGCGATGCAACTCATCGAGGTTCTGGAAGCCGACGTTGAACAGTGCCGTGGGTATCGTCACATAGGACGCGACCTGCGGCGCCACTTCGAGCCGGGTCGAAGGGCCGTTGGTGACGAAGCTGCTTTCCAGGCGATAGTCCCAGCTATTCGATCCGCCGACCAGAAGCTGGGCGGGGTCGGCCGCGCCGAAGGATGATTCGGGGCCGAACTGAAACAGCTTGTAGGCGATGCCGGAGCTGCTGGCGACATAACCGTTCGCCAGTTGAAACGCTCCGGCGGCCGATGTGCCGCCCACCTGGACGATGGAGATGCCCTGGCTTTTGGCGGGGCCAACGCCGTTGGTGTTAGTCAACGCGCCGGCCCCGAGCGGCTTGACCTGAATGGTGGTGACCCCGGTGGCATTGCCGCTGATCAACAGCCGGTCGGTGGTCTGGTTCGACAACGGACCGCCAGCGTTCAACACGGTGTTCACCGCGAGGGTGCCGCCGTTGCCGCTGTAGTTGCCGCGCACCGCGAGCACGTTGCCGACCGACGAAGTGGAGGCAAGGTTGACCAGGCCGCCGTTCACCAGATTGCCGTTGATGGCGAAGGTTCCGGCTGGGCCTCCGGCAAAGACCGGCAAGGCGTTGGCGATCGCGATGGTGCCATTGTTGGTGACGTTACCTGTAACGCTGCCGTAGCCGCCGAGAAAGCCGTCGGGGGATACCTGGATTGGGCCGCCGCCTGACAGGGCCGCGCCGGGGTGCGTGGGGTCGCCGACGGCGAGCGTTCCGAGGCTGACGGTGGTGCCGCCGCTGTAGGTGTTGTCGGCGGTTAGGATGGTTGTTCCGGGGCCGATCTGGGTGACCGCGCCAATTCCGGAGATCACGCCGGGGAATGTCACCACGTCGCCGCGGGCGAAGGCGAGGGTGCCGTTGTCGGTGACGTTGCCCAAGATGCCGCCGGTGAAACCGCCGTTGCCGAGCTGGAGGGTGCCGGCGGAGATGGTGGTGCCGCCGGTGTAGGTGTTATCCGCGGTCAGGATGGTGGTTCCGGTGCCGATCTGACTGAGTGCCCCGGTGCCGGAGATGGTGCCGGGAAACGTCACAACGTCACTGCGGTCGAAGGCCAGTGTGCCATTGTCAGTGACGTTGCCGACGATACTGCCGGTATCGCCGCCGTTGCCGAGTTGCAGCGTGCCGGCGCTAATGGTGGTGCCGCCGACATAGAGGTTGTCTCCGGTCAGCACGGTGGTTCCGGAGCCGATCTGGTTGAGCCGCCCGGGCCCGAAGATCACGCCCGGCAGCGTCACTGTGTCGCTGCGGTCGACAGCCAGCGTGGTGTTATCGGTAACATTGCCCACGATACTGCCTGAGGTGCCGCCGTTGCCGAGCTGCAGGGTGCCGGCGCTGATGGTGGTGCCACCGGTGTAAGTGTTGTCTCCGGTCAGGATGGTGGTTCCGGAGCCAATCTGATTGAGCTCGCCGGTTCCGGAGATCACGCCGGGAAACGTAACCACGTTGCTGCGATCGATGGCCAGCGTGGCGTTGTCGGTGACGTTGCCGACGATACCGCCGGTAGTGCCGCCATTGCCAAGCTGCAGGGTGCCGGCTTCGATCGTCGTGCCGCCCGTATAGGTGTTATTCGATGTCAGGATTGTCGTTCCAGGGCCGATCTGGCTGACTCCGCCGGTTCCGGAGATCACGCCGGGAAACGTCACCGTGTCGCCGCGGCCGAAAGCAAGCGTGCCGTTGTCGGTAACGTTGCCGAGGATACCGCCGGTGAAACCGCCGTTGCCGAGCTGGAGTGTGCCAGCGGTTATGGTGGTGCCACCGGTGTAGGTTTCGTTCGCGGTCAACACGGTGGTTCCGGTGCCGATCTGACTGAGCGCCCCTGTGCCGGAGATGGTGCCGGGAAACGTCACAACGTCACTGTGGTCGAAGGCGAGGGTGCCGTTGTCCGTGACGTTACCGACGATACTGCCGGTGTCGCCGCCGTTGCCGAGCTGCAGCGTGCCGGCGCTGATAGTGGTGCCGCCGACATAGACGTTGTCTCCGGTCAGGACGGTGGTTCCGGTGCCGATCTGGTTGAGCCGTCCGGACCCGAAAATCACCCCCGGCAGAG
The DNA here is from genome assembly GCA_963758415.1 of uncultured Alphaproteobacteria bacterium. Lineage (GTDB taxonomy): Bacteria > Pseudomonadota > Alphaproteobacteria > Acetobacterales > Acetobacteraceae > Rhodopila. The sequence goes on from CAVWVL010000011.1 coordinate 129,698, forward strand.
TCACGACGTTGCTGCGATCGACAGCCAGTGTGCCATTATCGGTGATGTTACCGACGATACTGCCCGAGGTGCCGCCATTGCCAAGTTGGAGGGTGCCGGTGGTGATAGTGGTGCCGCCGGTGTAAGTGTTGTCTCCGGTCAGGATGGTGGTTCCAGAACCGATCTGGCTGAGCTCTCCCGAGCCGGCGATCACGCCAGGGAACGTCACCGCGTTGCTGTGATCGAAGGCCAGCGTGGCGTTATCGACGACGTTGCCGACGATGCTGCCGGTGGTTCCGCCATTGCCGAGCTGCAGGGTGCCTGCGCTGATGGTGGTGCCTCCGGAGTAGGTGTTGTTCGCGGTCAGGATGGTGGTCCCCGAGCCGATCTGGCTCAGACTGCCAATTCCGGAGATCAGGCCGGAAAACGTAACCAAGTTGTTGCGGTCGAAGGCCAGTATGCCGTTGTCGGTGACGCTGCCAGTGAGACTGCCTGTGGCTCCCCCGTTGCCAAGCTGCAGGGTACCCCCTGGTTCTACCAGCATCGAGCCGCTGAAGCCTTGGTTGTTCCCGGTCAGGACTAGTGAACCGCTTTGGATCGACGCCGCGATCGATCCGTGCGGCGTGTTGGCCAGGCTGCCGGACAAAATCCAGGTTCCGGCGCCGGTCTTGGTCAGGAAACCGAAGTCGTTAAAGCCGCCGTCCGCGGTCGTGGTGGTGGACGCAGGGGTGTTCAGGAAAACCGTGTTAGTCCCGCTCCTGCCGTCGAGTACGCCGACCAGGGGGTTGGGAATGCCGGTTACCACTGATCCGGGAAACAGAGTCACATTGTCGTTCACGGGCGAGAGGAGAACGCTGCCATTGACGACGGCGTCGGGTCCGTTGGTGAAGTTGATTGGGCCTGCAGTTGCGCTGTCCAGCACCCCGAATATGGAGGTACTGTTCAGCGTGCCGTTATTGACGACCGTGCTGACCGGGCTGGCGAGGGTCGCCCCGGGGAACGTTATGGCAGGACCTAAGCCGCCATCGATCGTTCCGTTGTTTATGATGGTGTTTCCGGGTGTTACTGGAATGGGTCCGGTGACGGTACCGCTGCAGGTCGTCGTCGTCCCCGCGGATACGCAGTTGGCGGATGCGCCAAGCGGAGGAAGTGAGACAAGGGCAGCAAGGATCGTCGCGAGCAGGCATCCGTATACGTTGACTAGTTTCGGTCTGGCGACTGGATCGGTGCGCACGCAGTAGTATGCGCTGGAGCGAAGACCTGTCGCTATCCAGCTCGACGAGAAATGGACCATATCACGGACGCCAATCTGCAAGGATGTTGCGTTTCCGCAGTACCCTTGCGACGCGGAAACATCTCCGAGCGTAACGCGTTGCCCATCGTTGTAACAGCGTCGTTCCCGCTTTTTTCCGTCACTGACAAACTTGCGTTAGAATCTGTGACTATTCGGCAACGGGACCGATCTCCTGACGCAAGATGTTCGCATTCGCACAACGTGGCCCGCATAGCCAACGGTATAAAATCATGTGATACGACAGGTTGACTTGATATTTCCGTCGCAGCCTGCAATGCGTCCGCGGGTTTCAGTCCTGGCGAATGAGCTGGGGTGGATGTGTGCATCCCGCTGCTTCTCGGCGAACTGAGTTTCGTTTTGGGGTTTCTCGTTGCCGATACAACTCGATTTGTGACGGGGCGGGGCGAAACCGGGTGATTTGGTGCACCCGGTGATCCCGGACTAAACCACTGGCCGGAGGAGGGCACTCATCGCGCTCTACCAAGAGTGGTCTCGATTGAGGTGACCTTTCCCCTGGATTGTGGCCTCCACGGGGGAAGTGAAACTCTGACATGTGGGTCTCATACCAGCGGCTGTTGGCGCTGACCTGTTGCGCTATTCCCAGCGAGGATTGCTTGGGGAAGCCACGACTTCGGGGTGCGGATTTCAGACGTGGGTCTCGCCGCCTCCGCAGGGGCAGGCACGGCCTCCGCCGAGGATGACACGGGGCCGCGACGGGATGACGGGCTTCGGATGTCTGTGGTCAGGACACCCAATGTGCTGGCTGCCACGTCCATCCGCCGGGTGTCCGGGACCACCAGCCGGGAACCCAGAGGTTGCCATGCCCTTGCGCTGGGACATACTGGCCGTGCGCCCAGATGTAGCCGCTGCCGTTCCAGTCCCAATGTCCCGGTTGCCAAATCAACGGTTCCGAAGTCACCGGCGGTTTGGGCATCGGCTCGGCCACCAGCTCGGGCACCGGCGGATAGGGATTGTTCGCGGGCAGGCCGACGCAGCCCGAGAGCACACTGACGGCCAGCACGGCGAAAAAAATTCGACTGGTTCGCATGGCGGCAGAGTCTCCCGGCAATTGAGGGGTCATTCCGGTACCAGCACGGATACCGCCGCCTGGGCGGCGATGCCCTCGCCGCGGCCGGTAAAGCCGAGCGTCTCGGTGGTGGTTGCCTTGACCGAGATGCGGTTGGCGTCGACACCAAGCAAAGCAGCCAGACGGGACGTCATGGCCGGCGCGTGCGGCGTGATCCTGGGCCGCTCACAGATCAGCGTCACGTCGGCGTTGATCAACCGACCGCCTCGCGCGGCAATCCGGCCGGCCGCATGGGTCAGGAAGCGCGCGCTGTCGGCGTCCTTCCAGGAGGCCTCGCTGGGGGGGAAGTGCCGGCCAATATCGCCCTCGGCCAGGGCGCCGTAGATCGCGTCACACAACGCGTGGATGCCGACATCGGCGTCCGAGTGACCGAGCAACCCCATTTCGTGCGGTATCTGGACGCCGCAAAGCACCAACGGGCGGCCCGGCCGCAGCCGGTGCACGTCGAAGCCGGTGCCAACGCGGGTGAACAAAGCCTCCGCCGGCAACGGGTTCGAGGCGACTGCCATGATGCGCTCCAGCCGGATGAGGTCCTCGGGGTAGGTCAGCTTGATGTTGTCGTCGGAACCGGGAACCACTTCGACCGTCTGCCCGGTGGCCTCGAGCAATGAGGCATCGTCGGTGGCTCCGGACAAACCGGCGTCGTGCGCCGCGAGCAGGGCAGCGAAGCGGAACGCCTGGGGGGTCTGGGCGCGAAACAGCCCCGTACGGGGAACCGTGCCGGTGATGATCCCGCGCTCCACCCGCTTCAACGTGTCGGCCACCGGTGCCCCCGGTATGGCACCCGGCGCCTCCGCCAGGGCGGCGAGCAGGGCAGGGATGGTCCCCGCGGGAATGAACGGCCGCGCCGCGTCGTGCACCAGGACCAAGTCGGGCTGATGCGGACGCAGCGCCTCGAGCCCGGCGCGGACACTGTCTTGCCGGGTCGCACCACCGGGAACGGCCGGGAGGCACTGGGCCAGCCCGCTCAAGGCGGCGTCGACCGGGCCGGCATCGCCGACAGGCTGCAGCAGTGACACATGAGCCGCCAACGCCTCGGCGGCGTGACGGATGACCGGCTTGCCGGCCACCATCGAAAACTGCTTCGGGGTGTCCGCGCCGAAGCGGCTGCCGGAGCCGGCGGCGACCAGGATGGCTGCAACTCGCATGGCGACCACAGATGCCGTTGCACGCCCGGGGCGTCAACGTTGATCTTCAAACACTTGCGGTGGACTGTGGAGCCGTTCGGTTTGGAAGAGGCTTCCCGCGCGATCGTGCGCCTCCGTGCCGGGTGTCCGGGCTGCCCGCGCACTCGTATCGCGCGACGCTAGGTACATTATCCGACCGCGCCGGTGTCCACCGGGGCATTGATGCGGCGCCGGCCCGACCTCATTCCGTGCAGCATCAGCACGAGATCGAACACCCGCCGGCGCGCCAGGGCGACCAGAACGAGTGCGTAAGCTGCCGCGCCCAGGGCCACATCGACCGCAAGCGCCAGCGGCACCGGCATCTCGGGCAGGATCCAGCGTCCGCCGGATATGACGCTGCCCATCACGAGGGCGGAAAGCAGCGGCGGAATGAATTGCACGAGGTATTCGCGCGGGCGCATGGAGAGCAGACGAAGCGTCATCGCAACCGTCACCGGCCAAAACAGATAGGCCTTGGCGACGAGCACCAGCAGCAAAACCGTCGTGCCGTCGCGTGCAAACAGCAGAATGATCGGAACATTCAGCAAACTGCTCACGAGCTGATAGTAAAACCACCAGTTCGCGCGGCCCAGGCTGGTGATGAGGCCGGCCTGCAAGGAGCCAATGCAGGTGAGCATGCCAAGCGCGCACATGATCCGCAGAGGAAGCACTGCTCCGAACCATTGCGGGCCGCAGACGAGTGGTATGGCGCGATCTGCGACGCAGGCGAGTCCCACGAAGATCGGAAAGGCGATGACGCTGGACAAGAAAGTGGCCGAGACGAAGCCGCGCTGGACTCGGCCGCGGTCGTCCTGGATGCCGGCGAACAAGGGGTGCGCCACCGTGCTCATGGCGCCGCTGGTCACGTCGCTCGCCAGCGAGTAGGTGCGGCGGGCAAAATTGTAGAAACCTAGCTGCAAGGTTCCAAGCACGAAGCCGACGACGGCCTGGTCCGCCTGGGTGCCGATGAACGTCACGACGCGCGTGCCGGATGCGTAGGCGCCATATCCGGCGAGAGCGGCGATATCCTTTGGGTTGAAGCGCAGCTTCGGCGTCCAGCGCGTGCTCCAGAACATGGCGACGGTCGCGACGACCGAGTTGGCGAGGATCGAGGCGACCAGCGCCCAAAGCCCAAAGCCCAGCAGAATCAAGCCGATCGATACTGTTGCTGAGACCAATGTGGTGATCAGGGTGCGCAGCGCGATCAGGTGGAACGACAAGGCCTTTGTGACCAGCGCGAGCGGAACGACGCCCGCCGCGTCGGCGATCACGCGGAGGCCCAGCACCGGGACGATCATCGCGACGATCGGTGTGCCGTAGAAACGCGCGGCTTCGCTCGACAGCAGGACGAGGATCGCATACAGCGCCGCCCCGGTCAGCACGCAGAGCCAGAACACGCTGTCGAGGAAAGCGGGGTTTTTGTCCAGGCGTTGCACGATCGCGTCGCCGAAGCCAACGGGCACCAGTGCCGAGGCGGCGGCGGCGAGTGTGCCAGCGACCGCGACGATGCCGAAATCGGCCGGCGTCAGCATACGGGACGTCACTACGAAGACCGACAGGCTCCCGAGCGTCGGGACAATGATGTTGATCGCTGACCAGAACACGCCGCGAAGCGCAAGGAGGGAGCGGGGTGGTGGCGTATCGACGCGATCGGGGACTGCCATGTTGGCGCCATTCTATCCGAAAGGGTCGGGAAAGTGCGACCTTCCAGTGTCGCCGATCTAGAGTGGCAGGCGAGCCTAGGTTTCGGCCATGCGTTGGTGTGTGAGGCGGCCAGCTAGAGGCGGTCGAGTTGCGCCGCGCCTCCAGGGCCGCCAGAACCCCGCCTGGATGACACCGGGGTGCAAGTGGCCTGGCGCCGAGCGGACCCCGCGGCCGGAGCGTCCGATGGCGTAGCCCACTTCCAGGGCAATCAGGAGGGCTGTCAGGGGTCTGTCGCGCGCGGCCTGGCTCAGGCCAGTTGCGATCACCCGGATCCAGGAGACAAGGGCGGCGACCGTCTGGTCGGAGATTGCCTCGAGGGGGCCGAGGCCTTGCCGGGTCAACTGCTGATCAAGCCGCGCGACGGTATCATCGGTGATCATCGAACTTGCCTCCATGTTAGCGCCGCGACGGCCCGACTACGTCCGCCGCCTTCGCGTTACGCTGTCCCAGCGGGGCTGGCTGGCCGACGGTCGAGTCTTTTCGGGTTTGCTTCTCGGCCTGGGCATTGATCGCGGCACCCAGCAGGACAATGAAGGACGACAGGTACAGCCAGGTGAGCAGAACGATGACGCCGCCGAGGGAGCCGTAGGTTTTGTCGTAGCTGTTGAAATTGGCGACGTAGACCGTGAAGGCGATCGAGCCTACCAGCCACAGGATTGTAGCCGAAATGGCTCCTGGGGACACCCACCGCCACCGGGGTTCATCGCGATCCGGGGCATACCGGTAGACGATGGCCAGTCCCGACAGGACGACCGCGATCAGCAGCGGCCACTCCAAGCCCAAAAGCAGCCACTTCGTCGTGCCATCCAGCCCGATGAGCTGGATCGCGGCGGGCAGCACGGCCAGCAGGGCAATCACGATCAAGCCGCCGACCACCAGACCGAGAGTCAGGCCGATGGCCAGTGCGTTCAACTTGAAAAAGCCTCTCTTTTCCTTTTGCTCGTAGGCGATGTTCAAGGCCGTTATGAGCCCGCTCATGCCGCGAGAGGCGCTCCAGAGAGCCAGCAGCAAGGCGATTCCGGCACTGACACCGAGTGTTCCGCTGGAGGCGGTGACGAGCGAGTGCAACTCGTCGGCCAGCAACTGGCGCGACTGGTCGGGCAGCACGCCGGAGAGCGCTCCGACCTGCGCCTCGACTTGCGCGGGATTGAGCACCAGGCCGTAAATCGAAACCAGCGCCGCCAGCCCGGGAAACAGTGCGAGGAGTAGTGTGTAGGTGACGCCGCCGGCGACGAGAAAGAGATTGGCGTCGGAAATCTCCTGCCAGGCCCGCCAGGCCACGTCGGTCCAGCCGGCGGCTGGGATTTTGCCGGGGTGTTCAGCTTCCCGGCCACGGCCCTCATCGGCGGCCGCGAACCCCCGCCTCGGAGCCGCGGCCAACGGCTCGGCTCGCCGGACGAGGCCGTCGAGTTGGCCCTTGAGTTCTTCGATGCGACCTTGCGTGCTCATTCAGCTTGATGCCCCTGATCGCCCCGGCTCGATCCGTCCTGATCCAGCAGCGAACCGAGATGATAAGCAGCGCAGGTTGCAACGGGTTGCGCGGAAATGCGCTCGCCGCGCTCAAGATGCCGTAGAGGCAGGGGGAGGTTTCCGCATTTCTCTCATGCGACCGTAATGAGCAGGGTGATGCTAACCGCGGAAAGCATCGACGGTGTGTGAAATGCCGGTGGGCTGGTGGCTTAAATCCAGTGGCGCCTGACGCCGACTTCCTCGGCGGAGGCCGGGCCCTGCGAAGGCGAGGGGGCCGCGAGTCGCGGCGCTGTGTGGCAAAGCCGTGGTTCCCCGGACCAAGCACACTGCTGTCCGGTTCGATGACGCTGGGGTGCGATGGGCGAGCATGACGCTCGCCCATACAGGTTCCGTTGTTCAGCCGGCCTTCACCACGTAGCCGTAAGCGGTGTTGCTGCGTGAGCCGCCGTTCTCGAGGTAAGCCGCCTTTCTCGTTGCGATGCCGTCGCGCGGCAAATCGTTGGCGGCGGCGTGCAGGTCCAGGTGATAGTGGCGCGCGCCGTTGTAGCCGAGGATTGCCCCCTTCACCGGACCCTCGGCCGCACCGAGAGGCGCGAAGCCGTGCTTCTTCTGCATGTCCTCGGGGATCTCCAGGCGCCGGAACGCCTCGATCTGCCATTGCGGCGAGCCGTACCAGACCGAGTCGGTTCCCCAGAAGATATGATCGTGTCCCAGGCCCTTGATCAGCGTGCCCATCATGGCGGCGCAGAATCTCGGGTTGGTGACTGCGGAAACGGCAAAGCTAGTGCCGACGTCGGCGTATACGTTGCTGACTCCGTACTTGCCGGGAATTGCCGCGAGGTCCGAGCACCATTTGATATTGCCGCTGCGTTCGAACTCGGCGAGGTCATCGACCGGGTTCTCCTGGAAGGCTCGCAGCGCGCCATGGTACATGATGAAGTTGATCTGCGGCCAGTCCTTCGCTGCCTTCGGCACGTCGTCCACCGTGGCGTATTTCCAGGCGCCACCGGGGATCGAGGTTTCATAGTCCTTCGGCAACAAACCTTTATGGATGCAGATGTTGGTGATGCCCGCCTTGACCGCCTTTTCGTAGAACGGGTACATCAGCTTTTCGTCGTCCAGCCGGAACGGAAATTTCGTCGTCTGGGGCGACAGCGGATCGCCGATCGTATAGCCCTTCCAACTGGTCGGACGCACCACTTCGATGACCCGGTCGACCTCGTCCATCCAGCCGGGCTGCAGTGGCGTGAACAGCGAATGGAACAGCAGCCGCCTGCCGCCGGCGAGCGCGTTCACGGTCTCGGCCGCCGCCTTGATCTGGTCGTTGGAGAGGAACCATTTCGTCGGATCATCGAACGGCGCGCCGCTCAGCAGAGCGATTTTGGTGTCGCTGTCGAAGAAGATCTCCTTCAGGTAGTTCTCGAACTTGTAACGTTCGAGCCCCATCCCGACGGGCTCCTTCTTCATGTCCGGGTTCCAGTTGGCGGCGGCGTAAGCGGCCAGACCGGTGAGGCCTTCGAAGCTGTAGTCGTCACGCACGAAATGGGTCTGATCGTCGAAGATGAACTGGCCGGACAACGAGGACGCGCGGGCGCTGGCTGCGTCTGGCTCCTTGGCCTCCGCCGGATCGATCTTGAACATGGGTCCGAAGACTTCGTTCATGGCGACGAAGGCGGCCGCCATGCCGCAGGTGGAGCGCAGGAACTGGCGGCGGTCTAGGCCGAGCCGGCGGCCGTTCTCGTCGGCAAAGGCCTTGAGCCGGCCTTCGACCTTGCGCTGATCCGCGCTCTGCGGGAGCGGATTGAATTCGCCGTTGGACACCATCTGTGTCGGCACCGGCGACGGAAACGCCGCGGTTTCCGCTGGTGAAAGTTCGCTAAGCTCTCGCTCGCTCAAGTAACTGCCCATTTTGTTTCCCCCCTCTGCGCGGACGCGTTGGCGTCCACCGAAACGGGATCGCCGAAAGGGATTTCGGGCGGTTCCCGTATTTTTACTTGCACAAACTGTCGCAGGCGGCACCGGACCTGTCAAGCGGCGGGCGGTCCTGGGGGGGGGCTGGGACGGGGTCATTCGGTTCTCGCGTCGATGACGTGCCACCCGAAGTCAGGCGGCGGCGACCACGTCGCTGGGGTGGAAGCGGACCCGAGGTCCAGTGCGATGTCGGCCTGCAATGCCGGCTGAGTGTCCTTCACCGTGAAGCAATAGTCGCCACCACTGTGTTGGGTAACACGGCGGATTTCGATAGCAAGCGACTGACTTTTTTACCCTTTGTGCGGGTCGCGCAGGTGTTCCGCGAACTTGTTTCCGGTGCCGTTGCGCGGCCGAGACGCGGCATCTCCACGTGCCCGCGAAACCCATGCTCTGGCAAACGCAGGCTCGGTGTGCCACGGTGCGGCCAGGATAACGGAGGATTACCATGAGCCAGCTCGATGTCGCCGACAGGAACGTGGCAGACGCGGAGAGAGCTTCGTCTGCCTATGTGCCGCCGCTGCAGCGCACGGCGGGGCAGCCGCCGCCCATCGCCGCGAACGGCGGCCTGTCTTATATGTCGTTCGACCGGGAGGGCGACGCCGGAACCGCCGCGGCGCTCGAGGACGCGTTGCGCCTGATCGCCGAGGGCGAGGGCCAGCGCGTTACAGATATGATCGACAAGGCGCCGCCGGGGGCCCCGATCGAGACAAAATGGGGCTATGGGTTCCGGAAATACGACGAGTGCCTGGACTACATCCGCAGGAACAATGCCATCAAGGCCCCCGAGGGCGGCTTGGCGCTGCCAATGCCCTACACCGTGTACGAGCGGCCGACCTACTCCGTCGTCTCGTCGAACGCCGTCTGGCGTGACCCGGCGCGCGCCGAAACGGCGGCGATCCTGCGCAAGAACGAGGACGACAACCGGCGGCGGGACCTTTGGTTCCCTCAGGTGATGCGCGACGCTCGGCGCATCGGCGAGTATTACCCCGGCCTCTCGCCCGACAGCCCCGAATGCATGGACCGGCTCGGCGTCTCGCTGGCTCACCTCGAGTCCAAGTGTGCGAACTTTTACGACGCGGCGGAGGTGGAGCGCGTGTTCTACCCCGAGATTGAGAAGCTGCTGCTGGAATTCTTTCCGGGCGCGACCGATGCCCTGGTCTACAATCACGACGTCTTCGACAAGGACTACGCGGGTGACCGCACCGAAGACCAGGACAACAAGAACCCGGGTGTGAACGCCCGGTATGCCACCATCGTACACAACGACCTGAACGACAACAGCGGCCGCGTGCGCTGCCGCGAGCTGCTGACGAAGAACCTGCGGAACTTCGGGCGCGAGCAGCACTACACGGAGGCAGAGGCCGACGAGAAGATGTCGCGGCGGTTCGTGTCGATCAACCTCGCCAAGCCGATGGAGACAGTCGAGCAGTTTCCCTTCGTGCTCTGCGCCTGGCCCTCGTTCGCCGACCAGGCGTACATCACCAATTACCGGATCTACGACGACCGCGTCGGCGAGACCACCCGGTTCACCTACCGTCCCGATCACGAGTGGTACTGGTTTCCCCGGCAGACGCCCACCGAGGTCTCAATGCTCAAATGCTACAACTCGGTGACCGACGGGTCCGTGTCGCGCTATTCTTTCCATACTGCGTGTATCGACCCGACGGTGCCGATTGACGCCCCGTGCCGCAAGAACGTGGTGGTGCGGGCGTTCGTGTTTTTCTAGCCTGTCGCGACAGGAAGAGACAGCGGCCTGAGAAGGCGGACATCGGGCGTTATCCGTAACGACCCGATGGCCGCTCGGCCTGCCACACCGTCGGCCAAGAGTATCGCGGCATTGATACTCTGGTATCGAAACGACCTTCCTGCTCAGGCGCCCTGGTAAACCAGTCTCGTGAAAAAGGCAGGATCAATCACAAAGTTGCCGAACTTGGCATCGAAGGCCGCCGTCGGTTTGGTCGCAACAACCTCATCACGCGAACGCCCCTGCTGTTTGAGCGTGCCCACCTTCTCACGGACCGCGAGAAGCATGTCCCGAAACTCCCGCAGCTCGGCTTTTGTGCCAACGGCTTTACCATGGCCAGCGATGATAATGGTATCATCAGATACCGCCGCGAGATTGGCGTCGGATGCCGCGATCATCCCGTCGATGCTGCCGCCGGTCGAATAGTCAATAAACGGATAGACGCCGTTCCAGAACGTGTCAGCCACGTGGACAACGTTCGCTTCAACAAACGTCACGGAGATGTCACTGTCGGTATGCGCCGGGGCGTAACGTTTCAGCGATACCGTAAGTCCGTTCAGCTTGAGTGTATGCTGTTCCGCGAACACCTCGCTGGGAATGCCCCCTGTCGGCAGAGCGAGGAAGTTGTAGTCCCAATCGTCCACGCGCTGGACCTGGGACAGATATTTGCGTGTGTTCTCCTGCGCGATGATCTTCGCGCCCGCCGCATTGAGCCAGGTGTTGCCGCTGGTATGGTCGAAGTGCCAGTGTGTATTAACGAGGTGGGTGATTGGATCGGGGCCGAGCTCTGTCAGTGACCTCATCAATTGCGGGCGCGAGACGGAGATGCCTGCGTCGATCAACATCTTGCCGTCAGGGCCCGACAGCACGGCGACCGCGCCGCCAGATCCCTCCAGCACGCTGATATTGTCGCGGAGCTTATGCGTGACGATCGGCGACACAGCGGCGCTGTCCTTGATCAGGCTGACGATGCCACGTGCCTCCGCAAACACCTCATGTGGCGTGAGCCATCCTCCCGCCGCGGCGCCGGCCCCAGCGCCGATACAGCAAAGGCAGAGGCGGCGTCGGGACAGCAATCTTTCCGTTGAATTTTCCATGACACCGCGCTCCGCTCTGTTTCGTTTAATCGTTCAGCTCTCGATGAAGGCCAGAAGATCGGCGTTGATGATCTCGGCCTGGGTCGTCGGCATGCCGTGCGGGAAGCCCTTGTAGGTCTTCAGCGTGCCCCGCTTCAGCAGCTTGGCTGACAATGGTCCGGCGTCCGCGTACGGAACGATCTGATCGTCTTCGCTGTGCATCACCAGCACCGGCACATTGATCTTCTCGAGATCGGCGGTGAAATCGGTCTGCGAGAACGCGACGATGCCGTCGTAATGGGCCTTGGCACCGCCCATCATGCCCTGACGCCACCAGTTCTGGATGATGGGCTCGGATGCGTTCGCGCCTGGCCGATCGTAGTTGTAGAACGGACCGGCGGCGATCGCGCGGTAGAACTCCGAGCGGTTGGCGGCGAGTTGCGCCTGGAAGCCGTCGAAGACGTCCTTGGGCAATCCCCCTGGATTGGTTGCCGTCTTTACCATCAATGGTGGCACCGCGCTGATGATGGCGGCTTTCGCAACGCGGCTTTCGCCGTGGCGCGCGAGATAGTGGACCACTTCGCCGCCGCCGGTCGAATGGCCGACATGGATGGCGTCTTTTAGATCAAGATGCGCCGTGACCGCGGCAAGGTCGTCCGCGTAGTGATCCATGTCGTGACCGTGACCGACCTGCGTCGAGCGCCCGTGCCCGCGGCGGTCATGGGCGATGACGCGATAGCCCTTGCCAAGGAAGAACAGCATCTGTGCGTCCCAGTCATCGGCCGAGAGTGGCCACCCATGGCTGAAGACGACGGGCTGACCCTTGCCCCAATCCTTGTAGTAAATCTCTACACCGTCGCTTGTCGTGACTGTACTCATTGTGTTCCCCGTGGTTCGGTGCAAGCAACCGGCCTGCTCTGCAAAGTCACCGCGTCACCGCGAACGTTTCCCGAGGGTGGGAGGGGATCGCGTCTCGTGCGTGAGCCGCAACCGTGATGTCCGGGAATAGCGCCACTGTCGAGGCTGCAAGAAGACGGGATGCGGTTTCATTGCTGGGGCGGCGCTCGGTCACTTTGAACCGATGGAGCGGTCGAGGAACTGGCGGATCATCGGTGCCATAACATCGAGCTTGTCTTCGAGAGCAAAATGTCCCGTGTCCAGCAGGTGCAGCTTGGCTTTGGGGAGGTCGCGGAGGTAGGGGCCAGCCCCGGCCGCCGGAAAGATTTTGTCGTTCTTGCCCCACACGATCAGCGTGGGCGGCTGATACTTGCGAAAGAACGCCTGGAATTCCGGATACAGCGGCACGTTCGTACCGTAGTCGCGGAAGAGATCGAGCTGTATGTCTCGGTTGCCGGGCCGATCCAGAAGGGCTTGGTCATGCACCCAGTTGTCGGGACTGATGCGTGACACATCACTCACACCGTCGGTGTATTGGAATTTCGTGGTCTCCGGGGCCACCAGGAAGTCGAGGGCCCGTCGATGTGTCTCCGACCCGTCCGCCCAGTATGCCTTGATAGGATCCCAGAACGCTTCGAGCCCCTCGGCGTAAGCGTTGCCATTCTGCACGATCAATGCGGTGACCCGCTCGGGGTGCAGTAGTGCCAGGCGGTAACCGACGGGTGCGCCGTAATCCATCACATACATGGCGTAGCGCGTAGCCCCAAGATGCTGCAGCAGCGCGTCCACCAGGGTGGCGTAGTGCGCAAAACTGTAAACGAACTGGGTATGGTCGGGCGCGGCGCTCTGGCCGAAACCCGGATAGTCCGGTGCAATCACATGATAGCGGTCCGCCAGCGCTGGGATCAGGTTTCGGAACATATGCGACGACGTGGGAAAGCCGTGCAACAGAACCACGACCGGGCCATCCGCCGGGCCAGCTTCGCGATAGAACAAGCTGGTTCCGTCAACGGTGGCGGTGCGGTAGTGCGTCACAATGTCCGTCGTTGGCGATGACGTTTGCGCACGCGCGGTCGCAAGTCCCGCATCGCTGGCGCAGGTCAGGAGCACGATGGCGGCTGCGAGCGTAATAACCCTGTTGCGGATCATTCCCGTGATCTTCCCTAACGGTTAGCCGCGAATCGATACGGCATCGTTTGTCATGGATCTATTGCTTTCGTTGCCCAGCCGAACGCCGGGGTCGAGTTCTCGGGCAGGATGGCGCGATCGCAAAGCGGTCGGCGCGGAAGCTTCTAGTGCCTTCGGACATAGCCGATTGCCGTATTGGGACGCCTCCTGTATGAATGAGAAGCATCTTCTCATTGTTCCGAAAGCTGGGGGCCCAATGGATCGCCTCGAGGCGATGTCGGTGATCATCGCTGTCACCGAGACGGGCAGCTTTTCTGCCGCATCCCGCCGACTCGGAACGCCAGTTGCGACCGTCAGTCGGAATGTTGCCGATTTGGAAGCACGTCTAAAAGCCGAGCTGTTTCAAAGATCATCGCGGAGGATGACGCTGACCGATGCTGGCCGGGACTATGTCGAGGCTTGCAGGCGGATTATGGAACAGGTGGACGACGCCGAACGGCAAGTATCCGGCGAGTATAGAATCCCCAAGGGAGATCTCGTTGTTACAACACCCTGGGGCCTCGGGCACACGCATCTGCTTCCCCTAGCCGTCGAGTTCCTGGAGGCTTTCCCCGAAATAGGCTTGCGACTTTTACTCACGGACCGCGTCGTCGATACGGTCGAGGAGAGTATCGACGTAGCCATCCGAATCGGCAGTCTTTCCGAAAGCAGCATGATAGCGACGCGGATCGGATCGATCCGACTCGTGGTGTGCGCAAGTCCCGCCTATCTGGCGGCGAGGGGACATCCGCAAACGCCTGATCAGATCAGCGATCACGACTGCATAGCGATCAATCCTGTCGCTTCGCCGAACGCGTGGAGATTCCGCAAGGGCCAGCTTGTCCCTATCCAGTCGAGACTGTGTGTGAATACGTCGGAGGCTGCTGTAATCGCTGCCATCGCCGGCGCCGGATTGACGCGAGTCATGTCGTACAAGATGGACGCGGCGAGGCGTGCGGGAACGCTGGAGTTGGTCCTGGAGGCCTTCGAGCCGGAACCTTTGCCGATCCACATTGTCTATTCGCCGCGCAAGCCAGTCCCGCTAAAACTCCGTGCCTTCCTCGACTGGGTCACGCCGCGCCTCAAAGCCCGGCTCGCATTCGGTGCCAATGACTGCTGAAAGATGTTCCGGATCGCATTCACACCGGCTGGAGCCGGCCGGGTGATTGCGACGGCAGTTTCGGAAATGCGAGCGCAACCGCCATCGCGCCCAGTGCTACGCTGAACGAGCCGATATACAGCCAGGTGTACGCGTTGAACGTGTCGAACACCCAGCCGCCAGCCAGCGGGCCGAATGCCATGCCGATGCTCGATGCCATGATGACTGCGCCGAACACGGTTCCCATGATTCGCTGGCCGAAATACTCACGCGCCAGTACCGCGTAGAGGGGCATCACGCCGCCATAGGCAACGCCGAAGATCGCGGACAACGCGTAGAGCTGGCCGAGCTGGTTGACGAAGAGATAGGTTCCGATCGCCAGCGCCTGCACCGCGAGGCCGGCGATCAGTACCGGCTTGACGCCGAGGCGGTCGGCCAGCACGCCCAGAAGCAGGCGGCCACCCAGCCCGGACAGGCCGGCGATGCCATAAGTGCTGACGGCGGCCATCGCGGGGACGCCGCAGGCGATGGCGTAGCTCACCATGTGAAAGATCGGCCCGGAGTGAGCGGCGCAGCAGCAGAAGAAGGTCAGCGCGAGGACCACGAATTGCGGCGAACGGAACGCTTCCGTCACGGACATGTCGGTGGCCTCAGGTCCGGTCGCGGTGCCGGGGCTCGCCATGCCGCTGGGTGCCACGGGGGGGCGCCGTACCAGCAACGCGGCCGGAATCAGCAGGACCCAGGCGGCGATGCCGACGGTCATCATCGCGGTGCGCCAGTCGTAGGCCGAGATCAGCCAGCGGGCGAACGGCGCGACGGTCATGGGCGCCACGCCCATTCCGGCCGACACCAGTGAGACGGCAAGACTGCGGTTGGTCTTGAACCACAGCGTGGCGGCCGCGGTCATCGGGGCGTAGAAGGCGCCGACGGCCACGCCCACGACAATGCCGTAGACGAGCTGGAATTCGATCAGCGAGGTGGCCTGGCTTGCGAACGTCAGCCCGAGGCCGAGCAGCACCGCGCCGGTCAGCACGACGACGCGGGTGCCAAGGCGGTCGCTGACCGCGCCCCAGCCGAAGCCGGCGACACCCATGGTCAGGAAATCGAGGGTCATGGCGCTGGATACCCCGGTGCGGGACCAGCCGGTGTCGGCTGCCATTGGCTGGAGGTAAACCGCCAGCGAGAACATCGCCCCGATGCCGACGCAGGTCATGAGCGCCCCCGCCGCGACGATCACCCAACGATAGGAGAGCTCCATGTGCGATGCCTCAGTTTGCTCGTGGTTGTGCACCTCCTATTAGTCGATTGGGTGGGCGCTGTCGCCTCGACGCGGGACTGGGGGCTTGTACGACGGATTGTTGTTCCTTAGTCGATACGTTTATGACCTGAATTATGATCTCGACTGGGCTCGGCGCGGCGCTTCCTGTTCGGACATAGACATAGTCGAGGAGATTGTGCCCGGCCGGATTGTCGTTTCGTCGAACTTTGGATCCGCCACAGGCTGCCCCAGGAGGAAACCCTGGCCGTGGGTGCAGCCGCTGGCTCGAACGGCAGCCAGCTCCTCGGGTGTCTCAATTCCCTCGGCGGTCACCTGCACTCCCAGCTCGCGGCCGAGCCGCGCGAGGGCGTTGAGGATGGAGGCATTATTCGGACGACGACCGACGTCGTGGACGAAGCAACGATCGATCTTGATGCGGTCGAATGGAAACAGTTGCAACAGGGAGAGAGATGAATACGCCACGCCAACATCATCAAGTGCAACGCTCACCCCCAGATCACGAATGAGATGGAGGTCACCCAGCATCATGCCGGCCGCATCGAGAGAGATGGTCTCGGTGACTTCAATTTCGAGCCGCTCGCCCGACAACCCGGCATCGGCGAGCGCCGAGGCAATCGCCTGCGGCAGGCCGCGGCCGCCCAATTGTTTCGGAGAAACATTGACTGTGACGCGTGCGCGGTCAGGCCAGTTCGCGGCGTCACGACAGGCCCGCCGGATCACCCACTCGCCCAGGGGAACCATCCGTTCGCTTGCTTCGACAAGGGAAATGAAATCGACGGGGGGGACCAGACCTCGTAACGGATGCTGCCAGCGGAGCAGCGCCTCGCGCCCGACGGTTTCGCCCGTGGCGAGATTGACGATCGGTTGGTAGTGCAGCACGAACTCCTCAATTCCGTTGCGGATCGCGCGCCTCAGCTCGCTACTCAGACCGACCGGTTCGGTCGCGGCGAGGCTCGCGTCGAAAATTCGATAGATGCCCTTTCCCAGTCGTTTGGCGGCATAGAGACCCCGATCGGCGAAGGCCAGCAAGGCATCGGGGGTATTGCCATGTTGCGGCGCCAGCGCGATACCAATACTCGCACCGATGGTGATCGGCTCCGGCGCGCCGACGGTGCAGGGCGCCGAAATGCGCGCGATCAGGTCGGTCGCGAACCGGCAGCATTCCTCCTCGGTGACATCGGTCAGGAACACCGCGAATTCGTCGCCGCCTATGCGACCCGCGAAACCCCTTTGTACTGCCGCCGATCCGAGCCGTTGTGAAACTTCGCGCAACAAGGCGTCACCCGTTGCATGGCCATAGAGATCGTTGATCGCCTTGAAGCCGTCCAAATCGAGATACAGCACGGCGGTTCGCCGGCGCTTGAGCGGAGGCGACGGGGTCTCATTCAATACGCACAGAAGTTGCTCGTGAAACTGCACGCGATTCGGCAATCCCGTCAGTGAATCATGGAACGCCAGAAACGTATTCTCCCGCTCGGCTCGGATCAGACCAACCGTGTCGCGATATTGCCGTCGCAACACAGCGCACATGCCGGCCATGAAAACCGGTGTCTCAATCGCGAGTATCCAAAGACTGTTGGAGGAAAGAGTTGCTGCCGCAATGGTAAAGGGTAGGCCGCAAAGCAGAATCTGCGTCGTCGCGAAGCGTGGCACGGCGGCGTTTCGCGCGGAGATGCCGGCGCTGATGCCTGTCACATGGATCGCCGCCAGCGCAATGAGCAGGATGTCGCCTGTGACCGCGCAGGCGGCACAGCCCAATCCCATGATGAAACTCCAAAGGAGACTGGAAATCATCATCGCGTCCATCGGGCCCGCGGCTCCGACCGGTCTGGCCTTTTGGCAAGCGCGGATCAGCAACAGTCTTACCCCGAGGAGGACGCTGTCCGTCGCCAGCCAGACCAGGGGCCAGGTTGCGCCGGTCCGAATGTCGGTGATCAATGCCAGAACCATCACGTTGGCGGTCGCCAGAACGAGAGCGGCGGTGCGCTGCAGGAAGGTCGAGGTTAGAAGTGTCCTGATTTCCTCGGACTCATGATCGGTCGCCTGGGTCAACCAGCGCAACGCACGCAATCGGGGGAGCGACCCAGAGGGCTTTCGCTCCATAATCTCCCTTTCCATCGAAGCAAATCTTCCCTAGGATTTCATATCAGATGCAAGAGAGTTGTCGTGGAACACCTCCTGTGCCCCGGCCGGCGTTGAAGGTCCCGGCGTCGTCGTCAGCCTGAGCAGATCGACTGTTTGACCTGTCAGGATATTGATCAATGTGCAGATGCTGGAGAGATCCCTGATGGCGACGCGTCCTCGGCATTTTGAATATCGGGCTGGTTTGATGGCAATTTTGGGGATCAGTGCCGGTCACCTGGCCTACGCGGCTCCATTCTGTATACGAAATCAAGTGCTGACGCCACAGTGCATGTATTACGATGCGTATCAATGCGAACAGGAGGCGAAACGGCAAGGCGCCGAATGTTCCCCGAACGCCTCGGAGCTTCGGTTGAAGCCAGGCGTGGGACCATATTGCGTCGTGACATCCGCCCGAACGTCCAACTGCGCCTTTGCCGATCGGGACGCTTGTGTAAGGGAGGCCGAGCGGCAGAATGGGGCGTGCAGCCGTGTGGATAAAGGTCAGGCTGGAGCGATGCATGTCCCCGATCCGTATTCCTCGGTCAATGGGCAGTAGGTCGGCTTCGCATACCGGCAACCAGCGGGCGAGCAGGCATGATGACGCATCAGCATCAATGTCCCGACGTATTGGTAATCACAGTGCCGGTGTTGGTCGGATTCAGTAGATAGGAAAAACCGAAGCTAGGATTTACAAATTGCTGAATGTACTGATTGAACCAGGAGTATACCTCCGCGACGCCCAGCTTTGGCACATAAACCACATCATAGGGAGCCAGCCGGACATCGGCGGAGGCATCGTTTCCAGTCCGCAGTGCTCGCCAGTGCGTTGACAACAACTCGGGTTTGTCATCCGGCCCGCGGCGAATGATGAAGATCGCCCTGTCGTCACTGCTGAGCTTGGTGCCGCCGGCGCGGGCTATTGCCTGCGAAAGAGTCAGAGTCGGGCCGACGGTGATGAACTCGCCCGGCGTATTGACCTCGCCACCGACATAGATGCGCGTCGGCGAAAATGATTTCACCATCACTGTCAGGTGTGGATTGCGAAGATCACGGGCATAGACGTTTTGCAGGGCATCCGCCAGTTGCACCGGTGTCAGGCCATACGCGGCGGCGTCAGCGGCGATCGTTGTCGAAATGTGACCATCTGGGCGGACGGAAACTTCCTCGTTCAGTTCGGGGTTCAGGAGCAGGCGGATCTCCAGCACGTCGCCGACCTGAATGTGATACGGCGGAAGACTCGTAACGTACGAGATCGGTACCGGCTCCGACGGCGCGGGCGGCAGGGGCGGCACTGGGGAGCAGCCAATGAGCACGAAGATGAACACCAAAGCGATTGCGGCGGGCGGAAGTGCGGGACAAGTCCATGTCCTCGGCTCGAACCAATTGTGACGAACGCCGTTGAGGATTTCTTCCGACGGGTCGGCCAATTCACGATAGCTGTTTGAGATACGCAACTGCTAGTCGCTTTTGTGTGCGGCAGTGATGCGCCACTTCTCGAGGTCGAGCACGGTCAAGAGAAGGGCGACAGCCAGGAGGGCGTTGTTGGAGAAGAGATTGGATTCGGTGAAATTATGCACAACCAGCCCCAGAAGCAGGGCAAGATAGAAAATGGCTGTCGGGCGGCTCAGTCGACCTTCGTCCCAGGACTGCGCCGCGTTCGGCGTTTGGTTGACCGCCCGCGCTGCCAGGATTATAGCGCGGAAAAGCACGGTCAGTGCGCCAGCCAATCCAAACACACCAGTGGTGGCCAACATGTCCAGATATCCGTCATGCGCCTCGTTGATGATCGCATACACCCCAAACCACTGATCCGACTTCAGGCTTGGCTGCACCGCCGGATCGATACTCCAGAACGAACTGTATCCCGCGCCAAATAAAGGACGCTTCTTGATCTCGTCAATGACAAATGACCAGATGTCGGTCCGGGCGGTGAACGTGGCGCCTCGCAGCGGCAGCATCGGATCGACGTCGTTGGTTCCGCACCATGCGAGATAGGCTAGCAAGGCAGCGGCAACGCCGAGGATTCCGATACTCGCGATGGCCAGAATCAGGCGCCGCGGCAACTTGTCGATCAAGACCAGGACTGGCATCACGATGGCGGCGCTGATCACCACCGACTCACTGGTCGTCGATCGGGTGGCAACCAGAAGTCCCGCCATCACTATGGTTGCCAACGAAAGTGTGATTTTGCACGCCCAGCGCCGCACTAGGAATATGCACGGAACGGCCGCAAGGCAGCCGTACATCATCAGCAGACCGGCCTGATTCTTTTGACCCTGCAGACCTGCGAAGCCCTCGCTGGTCATGGTGTAACCAGGTGCAATAATCCAAGAAAGAAGATCAACCAGTGCCGCGCAGGAGCAGACCGTGGCGATGACGACGTGAACGACCGGCGCACGTCGTATCCCCGTCAACAAGATCGCAAAGAGCGCGATCTGCACGCCTGTGAACAGCAGCCGACGCAAGGATGCTACCGGGTCGAGAGCCCAACTCACGCTCAGGGCGAAGTAGGCAAACAGTACCATCAGCAACCAACTGCCTTGCAGAAGGGCCAACACCGCGCGCCATCGCTGCTTTAGTACCTGGGGTCGCCAGGATCAACAAACCCAGCCAGACCCAACTGTTCAGCGGATTGACATGGTCAGTCTTACTCGTATCGGTCGTGTCATCGCTGAGAACGCCGAACACCACATAGGTCAGGGTCAGCACCAGAACGGTTACGGCGAGGGGCTGCACCCATGCATCGGGCGCGGCTGTGGGTCTGGTGAACCGGTGCTGCAATGAGGCGCTGCCGGACTCGTCCCAGCGTGGCACGGACGGGTTGCCGGCCAGGCTCATGGGAGACTGGTCTGCATGGTGATTGTCCCACCCTGCGATTGCGGCGCCTGCAAGGCGAGGGTCACCTCGGTGACATGGAGCGCGAGGTCTGGACCGACCAGGATCGGCGCGCCGCGTTCAATTTGCGCCGCCAGTTGGGCGATTCCGCGGGCGAAGTCCATCTGATGACCTCCGGCGGTCTTACTGACCTTGTAGCCGGCAACTGGTTTCGCGGCGCGACCGATCAGCAGGCCGGGGACAAACCGTGACAGCCGCTTTTCGAGCAACCGCATCAGACGAGGGCTGAAGCTTGCGCCGGTCGGGCTGATGCGCACCGGGGCATGGTACTCCCAGACGTCGGTGATAGTCGCCACCCCATCAAGCCCTATTACGCGGAGCGAACGGTTTGTCGGGGCGAGGATGCTATTGCTCAGCCGAGCCACAACTCCGCCGTCGAACTCGAGCATTCCAACCGAGAGGTCGGGGGTGTTGATCCGCACGCCAACATCTTCGCCTTTGTCGGGAAACAAGCACGCATTGAAACTTGTAACCCGACGCACCGCACCGAACAGCGTCACCAGAGGCGTGATCTGATAGCCCGCATGCTCCATGGTGCAACCAACTTCAAACTCATCGCGAGCAGGCCAGGGTGCACCGGAACGACTACGCCATTCCTGGTAGTTGAGCTTACCAACCATACCATCATCCATCTCGGCCTGCGCAAGTATAACGCGGCCGAGCCGGCCGGATTTTAGGTGTTGTTGTAGGGTTTGGATGGCGTCACTGAGATGATTGCAAGGGGCCGCCGCCAACCCCAATCCCATGCTCCGGGCCATGTCAGTTAGTTTCATTGCCTCCGTCATTGACATGGCGAGAGGTTTCTCCGAATAGACATGCCGGTTCGCCCTTAAGGCGGCCATCGTGACTTCGAAGTGGCTTGAGGGATTGGTAAGGTTGACGACCATCTGCACTCGCTGGTCGGTGAGCAGCGAGGCAAGAGATTCGTAAGGACGCAGACGATGAAACCGGGTGAAAACCGCCAACCGTTCCGGATCGCGGTCAAACACCCCCACCAGCATCATTTCGGGATGTTGCGCGAGCATTGCGATGTAGTTGTCGGCAACAAAGCCGCAGCCGACTATGGCAATACGCATATCGTCCGATCCATACGCGTATATATAGATGTAAGAGGACGCTGCTGGTGCGTCCGTCGCGCGGCGTGCCCGACGCATCTGACCCGCCGCAGCGGCCCATCCAGAGAAGGAGATCTATGTTGTCTATGAGCCGCGACGCGCTGCCGGTTGCTGTTATCGGAGCTCAGGGCTTTGTCGGGCGACGGGTTGTCCAGTATTTGAAGGCGACGCAGGACTTTCGTCCGATCTCGGCGGCTCGCAGACGGAGTCGTAATGATATGTCTGAAGTCGAGTGGCGCCAGTGCGATGCGACCGACCCGGACTCGATGGCGGCCGCGCTTCGTGGATGCCTCTATGCCGTAAACTGCGTGGCGGGTGACGCCAGGACAATGGAGGTCGCAACCTATAATCTGTGCCAGGAAGCCGGGGCGGTGGGACTGCGCCGTATAGTGCATCTCAGCAGCATGTCGGTCTACGGACCTGCGACAGGCTTGATCGACGAGACACAGAGGCTCGATTCCAGCGCGGGCTGGTATGCCAGTGCAAAAGTGGCGTCCGAGAAGCTGATGCGAAAGTACATCGATTCCGGGGGTGACGGCGTCATTCTTCGGCCCGGCTGCATCCATGGGCCCGAGAGCGAACAATGGACAATACTTATCGGACGCCTGCTGCGGAGCTTCCGGATTGGAGATCTGGGTGCATCGGGGGATGGGCTGTGCAACTTGACATATATTGATGACGTCGCAGACGCGGTGATCACCGCGCTTCGCAAACCTGGCATTGCGGGGGAGGTCTTCAACATCAGCGATCCCAATCCTAAGCCGTGGAACAGCTATTTCGTTGCGTTTGCCCGAGCCATAGGTGCCACGCCGGTGCGTCGTATTTCGCCGCGCTGGCTCAAAACCGAGGCCCTGCTCGCAGCGCCCCTTAAGGTCGCAGCGATTGCCGCCGCTTACGCTGGCGTAGGGCGACTGCCATTCGATCCGGTGCCGAGATCGTTGCTGCCGCTGTGGCGGCAGGACATTCAGCTTGATCATCGCAAGGCGGACGCTGGCCTTGGCTTCGTCCGCACTGCTCCCGATGAGGCAATCACGCGCTCCGCCAGTTGGTTCAAATCCTGGAGCTCCAAATCGGACGCGCGGTGACAAATCTCGCTGTTTGACTTGGGCCGAATCCCACCGGCGGTTTGTGACCGTTCTGACCGAAATTAGCTCATGGTGCCTTCGCTTTAGTCCCCGTATGATCCGGTCGGTCACGACTGAAGATCCAGTGCCTTGGCGGGGGAAGTAACGCCGAGAAGCACCCGGCGGCTCTCGATCTTGTCGTCCGTGATGCGGCGGATATGGTCTGCCAATCGCAGGGCCAGTGCTACAATCGTCAAGGTCGGGTTTGCTTGACTGGATGTCGGGAACACTGCACTACCGGCAATATATAGGTTGCGAATGCCATGAACGCGGCAGTTTCGGTCGACGACACTCGTCGCTGGATGATGGCCCATCCTCGCTGTACCGATATGATGGCCGCCGTAGGCGCCATCACGGGTTATTTGTTCCTCGATCCGGTCTTGGTCGTAATAGAGTTGACCGTGCCCCCACTTGGCCAAATCTTCGTTTAACAACCGAAGTGTTTCGCCCGCTGTACGGACATCGAGGGCACTGTAGCGCCAGTCGATGCGGAGCTTTGGCAGACCCAGTTGGTCCATCTGCTGCCCCAACGTAACTCTGCTCTCGCAGTTTGGTTGTTGTTCGGCATGGTAGTCCAGGGTGAACCGATTGGCGCGCGGGCGAACCACAACCGAAGGAAACTTACGTATGGCGAAAGTCCGCTTGCGTAACCAGTGCAGCAGGAAGGCAACCGTGCAGGGGGCATCCGCCGCGACGTTGACCACATGCCTCAGCCAGGTTCCGATCGAGGCGGTATCAGCGCTGGTCAGCCGCTTGGCATATTCGTAGGGGATCAATCGTTTCGCCAAGTACAGTGCCGATAGGGCGCCCGTCCGATGCGCGGGATCGGGGATCGGTGGAAAATGCAGCCGAAGGACGGCGCTTGCCAGACCCAAATTCTGTTGCGCCTCCCATTTCAGCGCGAGCCTGCGCCGGCAATATGTTCCGTCATCCGCCACTTCGTAATTATGCCAAACGTCCTCCCGTGGCACGTCCAGACGAAGCGTGCCGACGGTGCCCGCGATGTGGCACATGTAGTTGCGCCCAACCTGACCGGAATCGTTGCCCAATCCGTTGCCTTGCCCAGAGGCAAGCAGAAGGCGCGGGATCTCCAGACCACCCGCGGCGAGAATGACCTGCTTCGCATGCACGAGGAAGGCGACCCCCGCAAGGGTGCGGACGGTCAGTCGTTCCACTGCCATACCGTCAGGACCAGTATGCAGGCTGGTGCAATTGGCATTCAGCAGCACCTGTACGCTCGTGCTCGCTGTCAAACGATGCTGATAACGGACGCCAAAATCGGTCGGGCAACTGAACCGTTCTATCCTATCGGCTGAGAAATGGTCTGGATCAAAGCCGCGGATGACCGGCCGCATGCCGCCTGGCGACGCTCGGGCCGCGTCGTAGACAAATTCTCCTGCCTCGCACAAATTGTTCGCATCGGGGTAATAGCGGAGGACGTCGGAATACTCGATCGGCCAGCAGTCCTCGGTAATCCACGGGCGATGCGTAAAATCGAGCGGATCAAAGGGCACGCAACGTCCACCCCAGATCGTCGGTACTGCCACCAAAACGTCGTGCGCGGTATCGGTCTCCCGGCGAATGCAAGCGGCTATCGGCGATTTCGGCTGAGTATAATTGTTGCGTCGCCGGATCCGACGTGGTCGAACCAGAACTCAAGCAGAATCACACGAAGGTTGGAATGAAGGAACTGCAGCGCGATGGTGATTCCAGCCGCACCCGCTCCAACGATGCAGATTTCGCAGTCGAGCACGGTGCCCGAGTCTATGGAGTTGGCATCGTTGATCATCAGCCGGCGGGGGATGCCATGATCGGCTTCTCATCAATGAAACTAACTCCGCCGCTCCGGTAAGTCAGCTTTCCGAGACCACGGGCAATGCCGAGCCGATGGTGGACCCGGTGGCGGGTCAGGAATTCGCCGGTCGCGCAGAAGAGGATGCCGTGGACCACCACCTGCGTGAGTCCAACTGCCATCAGCAAGGAATGGGTGGGGACCTTGTGTTTGGCTACGCTCATTCTGCAACGAGCAGACGTCTTGGAGCCCTGCTTCAAACGCTTCCACATGTACGCGTAGGTCAACCGGCTTTCCGGCATAACCTCACGCACGATAGCGGTCGGGCACCAGACGAAACGACGGCCCTCCTTCAGCAGCCGAAAGTAAAGCAGCGTATCTTCCCCGTCAGCCGCTCCAAGTTTTTCGTCGAACGGCTGGGATGTGCTCAGACATGTGGATACCCGCATGAACGAATTTCCGGCCCCGAGCACGCGGCCGCTCCGCCCAACGCGACCTATCCTCGTATCGGCGGGAACTTGGAAGTCGGTGGTATAATGGCTTGCAGTAGGATCCCACTCCGGCGGTCCCCCGGTGGCAAATTCGGGAAACTTTGGTCCAAAAGCGGCATCGGCGCCGGTCCTCTCCAGGCAGTCGAAATAACTTTCGAGCCAATTCGGGTCCGGGGCCTCATCGTCATCGACGAACGCGATGTAGCGTCCAACTGCTGCATTGACACCGACATTACGGGCCCGTGCGATATTGCGAGCCGGTGCCGGCAAATAGCGCAGCGGGACCGGTGCAATTTGCTGCAATCGATCGACGAGCGGTCTGGCAAGTTGATCCGGATGGTTGTCGCAGACCAGAATCTCCCAGCCTTTGCCGTTGGGCAAATGTTGCAGGAAACAAGCACGCAACGTCCTCTCGAGCAGAGCGATGCGGTCGTAGCAGGGCACAACGATGCTGACTGCTTCGGTGCCCGGTGTCATCGCGCTGTAAGGAGGTTCCACCATCGTATCTCTGCGGGTCGTGTGCGAACGCACGTCCCATTTGCCATACTCGTAGTTTCAGATCAAACAATATTCGAATGGTGGCGCTGACGCATACCCTCCGGATGGCGCTGCAAACGGCGTTATCCCTGGGCTATGACGGCCGTTCCAGGACACTGGCATTCACATCGCTGTTGCGAGACGAGAACCATGCCCTGGCAGCGATGCCTAGCACCGGCAACTGCGCGTGCCAGAATCTATGAGCAAGACGACGTGGTTCCTGTATCAGCCTGAATAGCCACTCCAGGCCTAGTCTTTGCAACCACAGTGGCGCCCGTTTCAGTTGGCCGGTTGCGAACAGCAGCGATGCGCCCACGCACAATCCGGTTCCGGTGGCGCAGTTTGCCTCAACGATATGAGCAGCAAGAACCTCGGACTGCGGAGCGCCGCAGGCCAGGAAGACAAAGCGTGCCGGATTGTCTCTGATGAAATTAATGCAGCGTGCGAGCAGGTCTGCGTCCGTGCTGAAACCAAGCGGCGGGCTGTATAATGCAATCTGGTGTAATCCATATTTTTCCGCCAACTTACGGCGGACGTCTTCGTTGCCGCCGATAATCGTCACCGGTTCGTCAGGGTCGATCACTTGGCGCAGCAGATGTACCGTAAGGTCGCTGCCGGTAACCAATGGTAATGTCATGCCGAACAAATGCCGGCCAAGCCGGCGGAGTACTTGGCTGTCGCAGGTGAGGAACCAGGCGCGAGACAGTCCGAATGCGAAACCGTCCACGCCGCGCCGTAACAATACAAGGTGCTGGGCGTTGGGTGTCGCGACGAACGCGAAGCGAGCAGAGGCGGCCCGTGTGGCCAGTATCTGAACAACGGCGGGCAGATCCAGCGTCGCGAACGGAATACCCAGAAGATCGATTTCTGCTACTCTGTCGGAATGACCCAGGTTGGCCTTGTCGCCGACCGGCATTTTGAGCACGCTCCTGTTACTGCCCGACGGATCCCGGTACTATTCTGATCCGTCCATGAGTCGGGTTCACCCAGTCGGTTTTTCGGCGTGGTACAGGCTGACGCGCCGCCACCAGGTCAGCTTACCCCATCCACTTGCGGCCAGGAAAGCCATCCGTATGCCCTGCCGACGCATCTTCGAACTGCCCAAGCTGCCGCCGATTGCCATGATCATAGAAGTCGGGCCGAAGGTGATCGCCTGGGCCAGGCCTCGCAATGTAATATTGAGCATCATTGTCAAACGAGAGGTTGAGTTCTTGACTATGGCCGCACTGTAGACCTGCGCACCGCTATAGGCGCGAAGCCGTTGATAGCTCAGTTCCCTGCGACCGGGCGGCACTGTTTCGCGCACGCCGGCCTCGGCACACCACACGAAACGGCAGCCTCGTCGTTCAAGACGCAGAAACAGATCGAAATCTTCGCCACCGCATGCGCCAAAATTGGCATCGAACGGATCATCGTCAGTGAAGCAGGTTGCAGATCGCCACAGTGAACTTGCAGTACTTAGGGCAAAGTCCGCCGGCTTGGCGGGACCGCTGGCTGCGATTTGGTCGCCGGTGCGGATTGGAAGTACACGCGTGAAGCGGGCGCCGGTTGGGTCCCAATCGGGTGGTCCCGCGGCGGCGAAATTCGGTCGCACTGGACCGACGGCAACATCCGCCGCGCTCGACGTGAGGACGTTGACCAGGGCGTCGAGCCACCCCGCCTCTAGTTCGAGATCGTCATCCATAAACGCGACGAGCGGCGCCGTCGCGGCTTTGATGCCGGCATTACGAGCCAGAGATATGTTGGGCGGGGATACGGTAACGACTCGAACTTTGGTTTCGCTTGGCGGCAATCGATCGACGATCATCCGCGCGTGGCCGGAGATGCTATTGTCGGCAACGATGATTTCGAACGGCAGGGCGCGCCTTGTCCCGTTATGTAGACAGGAGAGCAGGGCGACCTCGAACATTGCTGGGCGATTATATGTGCAGATCACGACGCTGGCGATGAGCGATGTTGCGATAAGCTCATGATCGGCTGTGGCTGTCTGATAAGAATGCCGACCGGTCACGATGCGACCGCTTGGACAAAGGGAAGCTTGGAGCCAAACCGCCGGCAAAGAAGTGCCGCCATCAGCACGATCTGTATAGCCTGACCCGTCATCGTACCGATGATGCTTGTGGTGTAGTCGAAATGGTTCAGTAGACATAGAATGCTGGCGGTGGAGAGAGCCGCCCCGATCAGATCGATCGCCGCCAACCGGCGAAAGTCGCCAAGCACCAGCATCGCCGTGTTCAAGGCAACCGCGATGCTGCCAAGAATAACGTTGCCACCCCAGAGCCACGCCAGATCGCCAATATCCACATACCCGCCGCGGTACAGCACTCGCGACACCCAAGGCCACGCGATGATGACAGCGCCACTCCAGGCGGCGCTTCCCACGGCGGTCGACACAGCACCACGAAGCATCGTCTCGATGAAGCGTCGTCGATCAGCTTCGACCCGGTGCGTGGCCATGGCTGGAAAACCGATCGACGTCCAGGCCGAGGAGAGTAACCACGCCGGGCGGACGACCACCTGAACCGCGGAAAGCCGTGCCAGGGCCTCGCTGCCGAACCATCCAACGACAATGAAACTATATAGCCGGCTGGTGATTTCGTTGGAGGCAGCGCCGAGCATCATCCAGCCGGTGCCACGCAGATAGCGGGTGTAGCCAGGTCCGGATGTTCGTATGATTGGCCGGATCGTTGGATCAAGTATCGCGAGCGCCAAGGCGGAGCAGACACCGTACGCCAGGCCGACGATCAGCAACACGCGCGTCGCGTCCGGACGATTACCCGCTGCAAAGTCATAGGCGAGTGCTTCGGCCGAGGAGACCATTACGGCACCAGTGAGACACGCAGCGAGGCTCACCCGGCCGCGTGAGAACGCAAAGGCGCGAACAAACTGATAGAGCAGGAAAGCGGGAATGAATAAGGCAGCCGCCCAATCGGCCAGGTTGCTGCCGTTGTCTATGAGTATCCAATTTGCAGCGAGGACACAACAGGCCGCGAGGAGCAGGATGGCCAGAGTGACAGACAGCAATATACGCTCGGGTTCACGCCTCTCATGCAACCTCTCACGACCGCTCGGCAAGGATGAGAGATGAACAACTGTGAGCGTGAATTGCGCTGTGGACAAGACCCAGGCGACCGATAGCCAGAAGACGTAAACCCCGTAAGAACTGGTATTGCCATTGCGAATGAGCCAAAGATTGATACCGAACGTTATTATCGAACCCATGCCCTGCTCTAGGAGGGATATCAGAAGGCGCATCGAGCCAGGCCTGCCTAGGTTGCCAGGTCCGCGAACGGAAGACCAAGATCTGGTTTCGTGGCACGTCGACCAAGAACCCAGCGGTACACCTCCAGAGTTTGGCGAGCCTTGGCGGACCAGGAAAACAATTCGCGCGCGCGTCTGACAGCTTGCGTCGACAGCGGCGCCAGGCGGTCCGGTGATTGGACCAGTTGGTTCAGGATCTCACGGAGGTTCGCGACGATCTGCTCGCGGGTGCCCATCGGAATCACCAATCCGCTTGCGGGTGTTACGAGTTCGGATGGCCCTCCGTAATCAACCACGATCGGAACAACTCCCATCGCCATTGCCTCGAGCACGACGGCGCCCCCGAACTCGTGTACGCTTGGAAAAGTCAGGATATCCGCGTGGCTGAACCGTTCAGCGACGTCATGATGTGAAATCTTCCCACTGAATACGATCCGATCAGCCAGTCCCAGATTTCTCACGAGTTCCTCCAGCGCCTCGCGCTCCGGCCCAAAACCGATAACCTCCAGCGTCAGTCGGCCATCGGCAATAATCGGCGCGGCCGCTTCGATCAGCATGTCGGCGCCTTTGTAGGGGACCAGGCGACCGAGAAACACGGCACGCAACGGGCGGTTGTCATGGAGGTTGACCGAGCGGTCTGGGGGAGTGGGAAAACGGGAAAGGTCGATACCGTTTTCTGGGACGTAGATGGCCTTGGCCTGATATCGTCCTGGCAGATCGTTCAAGGCGCTGGCGCCTCCCACCATGATTGCGCTGGCATAACGTCGTGTTGCGTTATAGCCTGGGAGCAGGCGGTACGCCTCGCGGAACTGCGAGAGCCACTCTCCTTCTTGGCGGCGCAGCCCGGGAAAGCTGGCCGGCCAGGGCAGGCCGCCATTCAGGGGGCCCAGAACGAAGCGGACACCAGCGCGCCGGCAGCGCCCGGCGATCAAGCTCGGCACCGCGGGGCTGAGCGGTGTCAGTCGGTGCACCAGGTCGAAATCTCCCGCACGTATTCTCGAGCCCAGTCGTTGCCAGAGCAGATGTTCGAGCCACAGATAAGATGGTATGGACAGCGCGGTCAGCATTGCCCATCCTTTGTTGGGCCCACTGATTCGCCGCACCAGGCGCTCCATCGGATTGAACAGAGCTTCGGTGTTCAGGACTGTGAAGTCTCGGTCCGTCACAAGGCCGGCGCGGATGAGGGCGGCGGCGTTCCAGCTTCTTGTAGCGATGTGGACGTCGGCAACTGCGCGCAGCGCGTTCGCATGGGACCATCCCACCAGCGGTATGCTCTCCCACTCGGGGTTGCAGGAGTCCGCTATGATAAGCGCTCTGATGCGGGGCTCTGATGCAGCGCTCATAGGGCCTAGGCCACCTCAAACCGGGAATCCTGCCGGCATCGTGCTCGAGTGCGCGCGCACCCAACGACCGCTTCTATCGCTCATAGAAAGCGTCACTTTCAATAACTATTTCATATGTACAGGAAATAATGTCGGGGATGCAGACGGGATGATGTCGGGGTGTCCAACCGCATGGAAAATCAAGGATTGCATATGTTGCTAAATGGCTATACGGGCGCCTGATTGCGTGACGCAGGCCATGGCCACCGCGCTGAACGTCCGGGATTGTTTCAAAGGGTCCGATTCTGACATGCTGCCCGATACGATGGCTTTTGACGTCGCGCTGACCGACCTCGGTAATTTGGCGGTCGTTGGACCAGCAGCCATCGTCTGCTGGTTTTGGCTGCTCCGGCGGTGGGATACCGCCACCGCGTTGCGCTTTCTGTTTGCGTTCGTGGCGACTTTTGTTGCGATCAGCGGTCTAAAGGTAGCTTCACGCTGGACAGGCGGTGGTTTTGCCGGCACCCCGTTCGAATTGTCGACGGGCGCCCCGAGCGGCCATATGGCTATGACCACGCTGGTCTATGGCGGCATGGCGGTCTTGCTGCTGCGTTTGCGGCGATCGCGGATTTCCTTGGTGGCGGCTGCATTCAGCATATTCACTCTGATCGGAGTGGCCGTAACACGCGTGATTCTCCAGGCGCACACGCCGGCCGACGTTGCGGTTGGCTTCGCGGTGGGCTGCGTCTCGGCCGCGTGGGTTTGCCGTGGCGCCGCGTCATCATCCAACAGACCTGTACAGCACACGATCGAGCTTCTCGCAGCGCTCGCGGTAACGGTGCTGCTCATGCACCTGTCCGGGTTTCGACTGGACAGTGCGAAGTTCATCTGAGCGTCGTTCCTTGGCGTCCCCAGGATGATAACACATGCAACAGTCCGCGATCGCGCAAAAAGGCGAATATTTCGTCGACACAGGGTGCCAGTAATCATTAGAACGTCTGACGGTTGTCGGCCAAGCTGATTTAAGGCGCCCTAGATGAATGTAGAGGTAATCCCGAGCGCTAATCCAACTCTTGGCTTGATGCGCCCGCCGGTCGTGCTTCCCAGGTATGCATTGCGTGATCTGTTGATCGTCGCATTTTATCACAAGCGTGCCATGCTGTTGGCGTTCCTGGTGCCTCTGGTCATCGGTATCGGCGCCGCCGCCTTTACCAAGCCCGTCTTCACCGCTCAGGCCCGGCTTCTCGTCCTTTACGGCAGCGAGTATTTCTATCGGCCCGCCACGGGTCAAGCGAACGCGAACGTGGCGCTTGATCGTAACCAGATCATGCTGGGTGAACTCCAGGTGTTGCAAAGCATGACGCTGGCGATCGAGACATTGTCCGCCGTGGGGCTAGATCGGGTGTATCCTGGCACGCCGGTCGGAGACGCTCGGGCGCTCAGTCGCGCCGCCTCGCGTATGGCCAACGACCTTACCGTGACCAGCATCGCGCAATCCAATGTCCTGGAGCTTAGTTTCCGAAGCTACGATCCAGATGTCGCGGCTGCCGTGTTGCGCAGTTTGATCGATAATTACTTCAAGCGCCGGATCGCGATCTTTCAGCATGCTCCGACTGCCTCGGCCCAGGTTGAACAGAGCGGGTTTTTGGACCGGGTCCATGCCGCTGAGGATGCGCTCTCCAGCTTCGCGGATCAGCACAAGATCTCCAACCCGGAGCAACAGCTCAATCTTCTACTGCAGCAGCAGTCGCGCGAGAGCCAGGCTCGGAACGAGGCGGCACAGGCGGTTGCCGAGACCAACGCCAGGCTCGCTTCGGTCAGAAAGAAGCTTGGACAGTTGCCGCCGAAGATCCAGTCATATGATGAGAGCAATCGATCGCAGACATCGTTGCTGTTGACCGATAACCTGATGCGCCTGGAGACAAAGCGCCGCGAGCTGGCGTCTCGGTACCAGGAGGGCTTCCCGGCGCTGGAGGCTCTTGATCGCCAGATCGCTTCGGCCCGCGCGGATATTGCCCGCGAACCGGCCCGCGAGGGGGCTATCGTACGCGAAGGTCTCAATCCGGTCTATCAGGATGTCCAAAGTCAAGAGGTTGCCCTTCAGGCACAACTGCAAGGCCTGCAAGCCAAATTGGTCGAGCTCGACCAGGGGAGAGCGGCGACCGATGCGCGGATCAAGGAGCTGACAGAGTCGGCGCGACAATACCGCGACCTGCAACGAAATCGGGATCTGCTCGACGAAACCTATCGTGTTTTCGTTCGCAACAATGAGGAAGCGCAGATCGCGGATACCGCCGAACGGAACCGTGCTGCAAACATTCGGGTAATCCAACCGCCGGAGCGGCCGGCGATAGGTCACAGCCTGCGCGTGATCCTGATTGCTGGCGGTGGACTGGTGGGATTGATCGCCGCGATTGCCGCGTTGACAACATGCAACGCGGTCAAGAAGACATTTATCAGCACGCACGATGTCGCCGCTGGCCTGGAATTACCGGTGCTGGCGGCTGTCCCCGAAATCGGGGAGAAGACTGCTGATGGTGCCTCGGCGGTTCGATCGAGGGAATTATCGATCGCAACGGCGGCGCTGCCACATTTCCTCGGTACGGAAGACGGCGACCGACTGGTGTACATGCTTCGTAACCGACGCGGCGCCGGCACAGTCGTTCAGTTGCTCGCTTCCGGCGTCGGGGAAGGGACGTCGTCACTGGCACGAGATCTTTGCCTTGCGGCCGCACGAAGCGGGAATTCGCGCGTGCTGCTGCTTGATCTCGTCGCCCCGGGCGATGGTCAGGTCAAGGCGCTGCGAGCCGGGATTAACACCGGCGCTGATGATGCGCGGCAACTGTTGCCGGGTCCACGCGATGTCGTCATACATCGACTGGAGCTGGGGAATCTACATGTGAGCGAGACCCGGGGCATCTGGGGCGGCGGTCCGTCGGTGTGGATTGATCTGCTTCCGGCGCTGCGAACCGATTTTGATCTAGTGGTCATCGACAGTCCCTCTTCCGATCAGTCGCACGACGGCATCATGCTCGCCCCTGACCTCGACGCGACCTTGCTGGTCGTGCAAGCTGACAGGACTCGCGCAAATGTGGTGCGGAACCTGCGCGACGGCATCCTCGATGCGGGCGGGCGAATCGGCGGTATCATTTTCAACAAGCGTCGCTTCTACTTGCCCGACTTCATCTATCGTCACGTCTGATCGCGGTCACGAATGAAACAACATTATGCACGCTCGGGCAACGAGTTCGAGTGTCTGCGCGATGGATTGCCACATCGGCTTCCGGGCGAGGGCGGCATCCAGCGGAAGCGGCCTCTGCGGCAATCCATCAGCGCGGGGAAAGGTCTGGTTCAGCCAGGTGGCTTTGTCGGACAGGCCCCACGTCATCAGACCCAACACGGCCTTATGCGGCAACAC
This sequence comes from uncultured Alphaproteobacteria bacterium, assembly GCA_963758415.1. GTDB lineage: Bacteria > Pseudomonadota > Alphaproteobacteria > Acetobacterales > Acetobacteraceae > Rhodopila. The sequence goes on from CAVWVL010000011.1 coordinate 163,710, forward strand.
AGTGCGCAGGAATGCGCCGGCTTGAGCGGCTACCGCTGCATCACGTGGACCGATCGCACCGGGTAGTTTGTCGTCCCGGACATCCAGTTCCGTAACAATGACCTTGAGGCCCAGGCTATCCACGTCATCCAGGAAGCGAGAGAGCACAACGGGATCGAAGTTGGTTTCCGACGCATCGAGATGCGCCTGAATGCCGAGCGCGTTGACGGGTACCTTTCGCGCGATGAGGTCGGCGAGCAGACTGAGGAGGGAGTCGCGCCGCTGTTGCTGCCACGGGACGGCGTAGTCCAGACCGAACTCGTTGATTACTCGCAACGCTGCCGGATCGGTCTGCTGGCAGGCATCGAATGCGATGTCGAGATAGGCAGGTCCGAGGGTTGCCATCCATGGATGCCGGCGCAGACCGAATCTCTGTCCATCCTCCGGGCGCAGGGGTTCATTGACCACGTCCCAGTGCACTATCCTGCCGCGATACCGTCCGGCGACGGCGCCGATATGCTGGCGCAGAATTCTGCTCAGCGGTTGTCCGATCGGTCAACGCAGCGGCGAGCCAGTCGGGATTGCTTTCGTGCCAGACCAGCGTGTGACCGCGGACGCGCAGATTGTTGGCAGCGGCAAAGGACATGAGGGCGTCCGGCTGGGTCCAGTCGTATCGATCCGGGTCCGGATGCAGAGCGGCCCACTTGAAGGCATATTCCGCTACCACGATACCGGCCTCGGAGGCGATTTGTGCCATCAACAGCGGATCGCCGGTGAGCGCCGGCGTGGACACGGCACATCCGTAGAAGATGCCTTTCGCCGCCGCTCGCGCGTTCAGTCCGCTTGCGGATCGATGAGCGGCGGAGCCGAGCAGGAGACAGGGCGGGGCGGTCAGGAGGGAGCGACGAAACATGGAGGGCCGATGGATAACAAACGCCGCCTGTCGTGGCCGTCAAAAAGCGTTGCGACTGGTTATTTCCCGTAACAAAGTCATCAGCATTATCTTTAGATCGAAACGGACTGACCAGTGCTCGATATAGAATAGATCGCATGCAACCCGTTGCTCGATCTGGTCCACCGTTGCGGTTTCGCCTCGCCAGCCGTTGACCTGTGCCCAGCCGGTAATCCCCGGTTTGACCCTGTGGCGCACGGCGTATTGCTGCACCACCTCGGTGAACAGCCGGTCCGCTGCCTTGGTGTTCGGCGCGTGTGGCCGTGGGCCCACCAATGACATAGTTCCCATCAGCACATTATAGATCTGCGGCAGCTCGTCGATCGACAGCTTGCGTATCACCTTGCCGACGCGGGTGACTCGTGGATCGGCGCGCGTGGTCTGCTGGTCGGCGAGTAGGTCCGCTGCCCCGTGGTGCATCGAGCGAAATTTGTAGCAGATAAACATCCGATTGTTGAAGCCCATGCGTGGCTGCCGGAACAGCACGGGGCCGGGAGAGTCCAATTTTATAAGTAAAGCCGTTACGAGCAGAAGCGGTGACAACAGCAGCAGCGCGGCGATACCTATAGTAATGTCGAGACATCGCTTTTCCAGCGCCCTCCAGTCCTTGAGCGGGGCATCCCGCACTGAGACCACCGGATTGCGGCCGATGCCTTCGAATTGCTGGCGCGAGAAATGCAGTCCGGCGAGGTCGGTGGTCAGCACGATGTCGGCCACGGTGCTGCTGAGCTGATCCATGATCGCCTTGATGCGCTCGACGGCGCTGAGTGGCAGCGCGATGACGATGACGTCTATTTTCTCCTCTCGCGAGCGCACTACGAGGTCGGCGACGGTTCCCAGGACCTGGATGTTCGCCTGGCTGTCGGGGACGCGGGACAGGCGATCGTCGTAGATTCCCAGGATGCGGTATGCATTGGGTTCCTCGCGAAGGCGTTCAATGAATTCTCGGCTGAAATCACTTAGACCGACGATGGCCAGTTTGCGGGCCAGTCGTCCGGTGGCGGTCCAGTGGCGCATCAGCGGTGCCAGCGGAATGCGGCTGGCGACGAAAAGCACGGCGGTGGTTGTGGCCCAGGCGAGCGGCCAGATGCGGGGGAGGGGGGCATCCTGCTGCGACGCGAACAGCAGTGCGACCAGGCAGAGCGTACCGATCAGAAGCGGCTTGATGAGCAGTCGGACCTGGGTGGAGCCTGAAAGTAACGCGGTTCGGGTATAGGCGCCGCCTCGCTTGAGGCCGAAATTTGTTACGACTGCCGCCGCGGCGATGGCCAGTGCTGCCAACGCGCCGGGATAGTCGTCATCATACCAGGCGACCAGGGCGATCGAGACAATTCCCGCGACGCACAGCAAAACCAAGTCCGCGGCTTGAATTATTCCCACCAGCACGGCGAAGGACATGGTGTCGGTGCGTTTGCCGCCGAGCGTCGGCGAGGCGTGTGCGGCGTGTGGCGCCAGTTGCATCCGAGGCTGGGTCTCGCTCAGTCCGTTGCCGGCGAAATTCGCGGCTTCCTGATAGCCACCCATGATATGGTCAGGTTGCAAATGATATGATCCTGATTAATACCTCTGGATGTGGCGCATATCATATCGGCACATATGAAACTACATATTTTTGGGTCAGGGACTCCTTTGACTTCCCTCCACCGTTCGTCCCTCGGCCTGCGCCAAGGCTTATTCCAGCGGGGAGGTTGGGGGAAGAGTACCAGGGATGATTTTCGGCTTCCCGCACGGCAAGACGTGGGTCCTCGGCCTTCGCCGAGGATGACACTGATGGCCGACCGCGTGTTGTGGATCCCTTCGCCCTCTCTCGCCCCTCGGCCTGCGCCTCAAGCAGCGCCCCAAGCGGGTCCGCGCGGGTTGGGGGCCGTCAGTTAGACACTTCGGATCATGCCGTCTGGACCGCGCGATTCGACCTTGCGAGTTCCTTCTGACGGTCGAACTCCTCGCGCAGGCGCTTCAGTTCGTCCTGACCGATCCGTGCCACGTTGAGATAATCAAGCTTCCAGCTTGCATCGGGGGTCCAGCGCAGTGGCGACTGCATTGTCGTTTGCGGGCCTGTCGCGGATTCCAGGAGGTCCAGCGCCAGCCCGAGGGTCTGGTCCTGGGACGCAACGTCGTGCGGCTTGCCGGCGCTGTTGCCAAGGGGAAAGTCACTGAACAGGAAGCGCGGGGCCGCGGCGTGTTCGACGATGTCGCGGGCGCAGCCCATGATAACGGTCGGAACGAGATTGGTTTCCAGATGGCGGGCGACCAGCGCACTTGTCTGGTGGCAGACCGGGCAGTTCGGGACGATCACCGCGACATCGGCGGCATCTTCGCGCACGCGGGCGAGGATCTCGGGCGCGTCGGTCTCGATGGTTACGCGATGGCTGCGATTGGTCGGGGCGCCATGGAACCGCGCCGCCACCGCCCCAATCCGTCCCGCCGCGGCCGCTCGGCGGAGCGCGGGCAACGGGAACCAGGTGCCGCAGTCCGTCGCTGTCGTGTGCACCCGGTCGTAGGCGATGTGCGAGATGCGCAGGTCGTGATCCTGCGCGGTGTCACCGGAATACACTGCATAAAACTTGGCCCGGCCGTTATATGCGGCGCCGGGTCCCTGGTCGCCCTTGTCCGGTTGATAGGGCGCGGCGGTGGTGATCAGGGCGACCTTGCACTGGCTGAGCGACTTGGTCAGGGCAGCGAACGGGGCGGTGACGTAGTGCGCCCAGCGATATGGCGTGGTGTAGCCGATAGCGGCGTAATAGTCGCGGGTGCGTTGCATGTAAGGGACCGGCAAGTCGTAGTCCGGCGCAAAGTCGAGGAGAGGGTCGCGAGCATTGTCCATTGGGTATCCCTCCGATTGCCGGTGGCGTTTAATCAGGACGTCATGAAACAACGTCCGCGGGCTGGTCCAGTCGTTCCGATGTAAGATCATCCTGCGGCGTGCGTTCGAGCGCAGTATCGTGTGAGATGCAAAGAACTGCGATTGCCGATCCGATGCAGACGCAGGCGATCACCAGCAGGCCGCCGTCGAAGCTGCCTGTGGCATCCTTGATCCATCCCATCACGAAGGGACCGATGAAGCCGGCGATATTGGCGATCGAGTTGATATAGGCCACGCCAGCCGCGGCGGCAGCGCCGGACAGGAACGATGTGGGCATTGCCCAGAACACGGGCAATGTCGACCAGGCGCCGAACGCCGCGACACAGAGGGCGACCAGCCGCAGTGAAGGTGTTGGCAGAAGCGCCGTCGCGACCAGTCCGACGGCGGCGATCAGGAAAGCGATCACGCAATGACTGCGCCGCTCCATCAGCCGGTCGGAACGCCGGCCGTACCACATCATGCCGCAGGCGGCCACCAGGAACGGAATTGCGCTGACGAACCCGGTCTGCATGTTGGTCAACCCGAAGGCCTTGATGATCTGCGGCAGAAAATACACGATACCGTAGGTCGAGTAAGCGATGCCGAAACCACCTAGGCCAAGCGTGAGTACGCGTGGATTGAGCAGCACCTGAATGACCGAGAGGTCGTGGACCGCCTCGCGCTGGCGCCGTTCCGCGGCCTGCCGTCTGACCAGCCATTCGCGCTCATCGTCAGCCAGCCACTCGGCTTGCGCGGGCGAGTCGCGCAAAAAGACCAGAATGATTACTGACAGCACCAGCGCGGGGATCGCCTCGAGGATAAAGATCCATTGCCAACCTCGGAATCCAGCGAAGCCGTCGAGATAGAGGAGGGTGCCGGACAGGGGCGCCCCGAATACCGCCGAGAATGCTGTCGCCACCATGAAGGTGCTGACCATGCGTCCGCGGTAAGCGGCCGGGAAGAACATCGAGAGATAGAACAGCATGCCGGGGAAAAAGCCGGCTTCGGCCGCGCCGAGGAGGAAGCGGACGATGTAGAAACTGGTTTCACCTTGCACGAATGCCATGCCACCGGAGAGCAATCCCCAGGTGAACATGATGCGGGCGATCCAGCGGCGCGCGCCCATGCGGACCAGGATGAGGTTCGAGGGGGTCTCGAGCAGGAAATAGGCGATGAAGAAGACACCGGCGCCGAGGCCGTAAACCGTTGAGCTGAACTTCAGGTCCTGGTTCATCTGCAGCGCGGCGAAGCTCAGGTTCACGCGATCCAGGTAGTTGACGAAATAGCATGCGATCGACAGCGGTATCAGGCGCCGGATCACCTTTCGCATTGTTCTCTGTTCGATCCCGTCCACAACGTCCCCCCAACGGTTCATTCGATCGCCGCATTGCACTCGCGGTGAAGCCTCGACATTTATCGGGCAATTTGCAAGACGCCGGGGATGCTTCGGGCTGCCGCGCCGGCGTCTGGGGTGGATCGGCGCGATCCATGCAAGTTTTTCATGGCCTATCCGGATATCATCGCCACAAGAGCCTGGCTGGAGATTCCGGTTCAGCGGAAAGGATCAGTTGGATGCGGCGGCGACATCCATGACGCGGTCCAGGACAGCCTGGGAGATTTTCATTTCGCGCGCGACTGCATCCTGATCCAGCAACATCCTGTCGCGCTGTTCCGCGAGCTCCTCGAGGTCGGGGCTGACCAGTTTCACATTGTGAGCGCGCAGCGCGGTCTCCGCGCGGTCCTGAACCGCCGCCAGATTGGCCCGGTAGATAGCGATATTGGCGGCCCACAGATCTGTGATCAAGGTTCGCAGCGCCGGGGTCAGGCTGGACCAGAAGGCCTCGCTGATCATCGGGATGTAGTCGCCCATGTTCTGGTGATCGATCAGGCCGAAGTGAAGACCGGCATCCCACAGCCTCGCGCTGGCACAGCTTTCGTTGGTGCTTTGCAGGGCATCGAAGACCTCCAGCGACAAGGCGAGGGGCACGTCGGGCGAAGCGGTGACGTTCGGGACACCGCCGAAAAACTGGGCGCGCCAGGGCGGTGCGAAGCCGCCGGCGTTGTGGATCCTCAGTCCCTTGAGATCGGCGAGCGTATTCAATGGCTTGCGCGCGCTGTACCAGTTGAAGAAGCCGAGGTCCATCCAGCGGCCGGGAATGGTCACGCGCAGCCTGTTTCTGATCTGCTGGTTCACCAGGTCTCCCGGGACGCCATCGATCGCACGATGCGTGACCTCGATCGGCCGGCCATAGAACACTGGAAGCTGCAAGAGGTCCGCGTCGGGAACGTAGGCGGCGACCAGCCAGGTGGCCGGCGCCGCCATCTCGATCTGGCCGAGGCTCAGCGCCTTGATGACATCGCGGTCCGCCAAAAGCTGGCCGCTGTGGAATAGCCGGGGTGAGATCGCGCCTTGCGATGCGGCTTGAAGTTTACTCAGGAAATCCGCCATCGACAAAGTGCGGCCATGGTCGGGCGGGGTGTCGACCGACACGCGCATAAGGACCGGACCGGCGCGCGCGACGCGGATGTATGGGGCGGCCAGGGCAGAACCTAGCAGCATTCGGCGTCCGATCGGCGAACGGGTCATCGCCAAGGGGTGAACCCGGACGCGCGGAGGCTGCTGGCTGTGCGGCACGCGATCCTGCGCTTTGTCACGCGGGTCGTCTCGGTGGCAGCGTCATCTGTGCTCCTGTGGGTAGCAGCGCGTTTCCAACGGCTTCGGGAAAGTGAAGCCTGATGCCTAAGGTTGCGTTGGTCCCGATGTCGGTTGGATACCCGGATACAGGGTGTCACCGATTCTGGCACAGGGCAATCATAGGTGTTCATGGCAATCCCGGGCGTGAGGGCGCGGGCACGCGGCACGAGGTACAGCAACACTCAGGCCGCCGCACTGTGGCCGCCGCTGGCATGGCGGCATTGCCTAGGCAACACATGCAATGCCGGTGCGTTAACATTTCATAGACTTTTCAGCACGGAGAAAGTGCGGAGAGCACGGTGCTCACGGAGAAAGCGTTATGCTTCTCAGGGAATCATTGACCGATCGGATCGAGGTACACCGAAATACCGGCCCCGGACTGTTGGGATCGAGCTGTGCCTGTGCCGGGAATAGTGAGACGCAGGCATGCCCATTGCCCGGCAGGTGACAATTCGGATCCTCTATCCTGGAAATCAAAGTCGTCAGCACCATCCTGCCAATTCTGCTCCGTGATCACCGTGTTCTCCGCACTTTCTCTGTGCTGAAAAAACTTGGCCGCGGTCCGCACCTGCCGTGGCCGGGGGCTGCCCGGCCATGGCATCTGCATCAAAATTTGTTAGCGATTGGCAGGCTTAGGCCTCACCTCGATGTGCCGGATCCAACCATGCATGTTGTGCCGCTGATCGAGGAACGCTCCGATCTGATCGTACCTGCCTGGCGAGTTGGGGTGGACTAAACGACAGATTTGGCTTCAGCACCGGACGATCGGCCGCAGACACCGTACCGCCCGCGACCTTCGCGCGTTACCCTCCCCGAAGCGCCATCACCGCGCTCGGCTGGCCCGCGAGCGCACGGTAGAACAGCGCGCCGGCGCCGGCGCCGATCAACCAACCCCAGTCCCCGACATTGAACATCGCGCCATAGGCACCCAACAGCGCGAGTCCGATGGAAATCGCCGCGGCCGCCCCCAGGGCAACGATCGCGTTGCGGTTCCAGCCGCCGACGTAATGAAATGCCCCATCCGGCGAAAGCGTATACAACGCCTCCACATCGATTACCTGGCGCTTGACAAGATAGTAGTCGGCGATGATGACGCCGAACAACGGACCCAGCACCGAGCCGAATATGCTTACGAAAAGCGTGATCGCATGCGGACTGGCAACGAACAGCCAGGGGCAGACGAGCACCGACAGTATCGACGTGATCAGGCCACCCAGCCTGAAATTGATGCGCTCCGGGTAAAGGTTGGCAATGTCGTAGGCAGGCGAGACGAAGTTGGCAACGATATTGATGCCCATCGTGGCGACGATAAAGGTGACTGACCCGACCACCACAACGATCGGATTGCCGATGCGTTCGACAATCAGCACCGGATCCATGATCGCCTGGCCGAATACTTTCAACGTCCCGGCGGTGACGATCACCGTAATGATCGAGAACACCAGGAAATTGACCGGCAGGCCAAGGAAGTTTCCGGTCTTCATGGCAGCCTCATCCTTGCCGAACCGGGCGAAATCTCCGAAATTCAGCAGCAGTGCCGCAAAGTAAGCCACAATCAGCATCGCCGCGTTCGCCATCACGCCGATCGTGGCGGTGGCCGAGGCGGCGGGCGGGCTAAGTTGCAGCGACAGGCTGGAAAACCCGGTTTGCGACAGCATCCAGATCGCCAGCGCGAACATCACCACATAGACAACCGGGCCGCAGAAGTCGATGAAACGGCGAATCCGCTCCATGCCACTCAGGAAAATGGCGAGCTGAAAGATCCACATGAACAGGAAACTGAACCAGGCGAGCGTCGACAGACCCATAATGCTGTTATGCGTCAGCTCGGCCGTCGTCGGCGCCAATGTGACGATCAGGACCTGCACCGCCTTGGAGGCAAAGTAGGTCTGCACACCGTACCAAACGATACCGACCACGCCACGCACCACCGCCGCGAGATTGGCGCCCATCACGCCGAACGCGATGCGCGCGACCACGGGATACGGGATGCCGTAACGCAACGATGGACGCCCGATCAGATTCATCAGGAAGTAGACCGCCATGATGCCGATGAGCATTGAGATCAGCACCTGCCATCCCGTCAGCCCCAGAAAGAACAGGCTCGCGGCAAAGGTGTAGCCGCCAACTGAATGGACGTCGGACATCCACATCGCCAGCAAGCTGAACACGCCCCAGGTCCGTCCCTCTGGCGCGGTCGGGGCAAGGTCCGGGTTGAAAAGCCGTGGATCTGCCCCGGGGATGGCCATAGTCGGGACGTTCTGGCTGTTCGACGACATCGGGGACTCCTTCGGGCGTCGCGGCATCGGGATGATGCGCATGTCCAAGCAAATTCTTGCTCTTCAAGCAAATATCATGCCACAGACCGACAACTGCCTTGACTGTCCGGATGGTTCGTCTCAAAGGAGATGTAGGCGTTTCCGCCGGGCAATTCCGTGGCGGAGCGGCGCTACGAGTTGGTGACGAGACTTTCCGCCGCTACTTGAACGCCGTGGACACGTCGATGATGTCCTGCTTGAAATTCATCGGAATGAATCGTACGCCGCCGCCGGCAGCGGCCAATGCCTTGTGCAGGTCGACCTGCCGAATGGCCTGATCGTTGTAGGTGCGAAAATACCAACGATCGTTCTGAAGGTCGGCGACGCTGGTCCAGACCGTATAATCGACATGTAGCACACCGCCGCTCTTGTCCCTGACCGACCCGAGCGGAATGTCGAAATTATTCATGATGTGAAATACCTGCAGCACGGCCTCGGGTGCCGTTTTCACCGGCAGCGCCGTCTGCGAGTAGGCGACTGCTCGGACAAAGCGGGCAGGGGGCGAGGCGTCGCCGGGAAGGCCCACCATGCCGCTCCCTTGGCCGAACTGCGGCAGCGCGAAATTGCCACCGAGCACGATCGGCGCCGCGTTTTGCGGCGTCAGGCCGATGTAGTTGCGCAGGTTGGTCAAGTGCCAGTCGAACGACGGCGAGTTGGTCAAGACGCCCACCGGGTCGTCATAGACCTTCAACTGACCGTCGACCGGCTCAATCACCAGCGACTTGCCGGACCGGTCCCGCACGATGAAGTGCAGGGGCGGCGGGCCGCCCAGGGCCTCCACGCTGGTGTCGACCAGCACGATATCCGCGAGATGAGCGCGCACTTCGTCAACCGTGGCGAAATTGCCCAGCAGCCAGTTGCCAAGTTCGTAGGAGGCCATGGCGCGGGAGCGGTTCGCGGAAGTTGCGCTCGCGTAACTGGCATAGCCAGGAAAGTACAGGTCGCTCACGAACAGCCCTTGTTCGTTGATGCCATCGACAATCACGCCGAAGCCCATCGCGTTGGCGCCGACCACGCCGTACTTGGTCGAATAGCTGATACCCTTGGTGCCGTCCGGAAGAGATCCGGTCATCGCCGTGCCGGCGGGCACGACCATGACTTCGGACTGCACATCGAAGCCGAACTCCATCGTCCTGCCGCTGACCACGGCGCCGTCCGCCGCGGTGATCAGCAGCGTCGTGCATGCCCGCGCCATCGGCGCCGAGGCGATTAGGAACGCTAGAGAAAAGACTGTCGGCGCATGCATGCCTGGCCTCCGTCGATACATCGCCTCGCCGGGAGCGGCGCTTTCGAGGCATCAACTAATTCCTACCGGAACTTTATCCCATCTTCATACTTAAATCGGCCCGCGGCTTGTGAGAATCGCCAGTGTTATCGCGTAACGACCCGCAGCGTCCGCCGCCGAGCGCGTGGGGAGGCGTCGGCAGGCAGATCGAGCGGCAGCAGCGGCGACTGGTCGCGTGCGCCCTGACCGACGGTATCGGCGCTTTCCTCGATCTCGGCTTCCGGAATGTCGTGCCGTCCCAGGTAGTTGGCCGCAAGGTGGCGGAAGGCGTAGTCGAGCAGGGAGGTCGCGGCATGCACCGCCGGGTCGCCTTCGACCACCCCGGCGGGACCGAAACGGGTGAAGGTGAACGCCTCCACGAAGCGCTCCAGCGGCACCCCGTGCTGCAAGCCCAGGCTGACCGCATGCGCGAAATTGTCCATCAGTCCGCGGAAGGCGGCGCCCTCCTTGTGCAGGGCGATGACGATCTCCCCGAGCGAACCGTCCTCATATTCGCCCGTGCGGACGAACAGCTTATGGCCGGCGACCGCCGCCTTCTGCGTGTAGCCAGCGCGCCGCCCCGGCAGTTCCCGCCGCCGCGCGCGGCCCGCCGGCACCGGCATCGGCACCGGACGCGGCGGCATGGCGTGCAGAAATGGGGCGACCGCGTCGTGCATCGCCGCGTGCGCCGCGGTGCTGTGGACCGGTATCGGGCTGCCGCCGGCAATCTGGTGCGCGAGTGCCTCCTCGGCGGTAATGCCGCTGACCGCAAGCCACGACCGCGCCGCGCGCGTCAAACCCCCGGTGTGGCTGACCGGCGAGAACGCCGGCGCGATGCCGCCGCTCTCAATGCCGAGCAGCGCTTCGGCCAAGCCGGGATGATCGATCGCCGTGGTTGCTCGATGGCGCATCCCCTGGACGCCGGCGGCGGCCTCGCGAGCGGCCCGGGCGGCTTCACCCAGACCATGGACAGCGCTCGTCCCAGCCGGTGGGGACCACTCCGCGGGCGCTTTACGCGTTGTCACCCCGAGAACCCGCCCCACCAGCCCAGAAGCAGCATCCGCTCGGCCGCGCAGGACGCAGGCCAGACCGCCGCCGACGCTCCGCGCGGTATCCGACCCGTAGTCGATCCCTAGCGCGGCCAGCAGTCCGGACAAATCGGCCATGCCGACATCGATGTCGCGCGCTTCCGGCGCGGCGAAACTCAGCGCCAGGACAGCGGTCTCGACCGCTTCCGCGAAGGCGGCCAGATCAAGCTGCCCCTCGTTGTCCAGGAAAGCCGGCAGGTTCAGCATGAAGCCGGGGCCGTCAGCGGCCTCGAGCTGCCACACTGCCGTGCCGGGGGCGCCTCGGCGCAGCAGCAACAGCCGGTGCAGCCGGTCGGCCAGCTTCAGGTCGTCGAGCCCGGCTTCCCGCGCGGCGAGGGCGATCGGATCGATCCAGGCCTGCGCCGCGACGGTCAGCGCGACTGGCCCGCGCCCCGGCGCCAACCCAGCCAACGCTGCGGCGGCTTGCTGGTCCCACGCCGCCGGCAGGGTCACCATGCGCAGTGATGTGTCGGGATCGGCCGAGACCTCGGTCCGGCGCATCCTCACCCCATGCCAGACCCGGTGAGGCGTTATCCGTTGGCTCTTCATGATTCGAACGCTAGGCGGTTCAGGCGTGCCGGAACAGCGTATTTTGTGGCTTTAGGGGATCATGGGCCCAAAATGTTGGGGATAACTCAGTATCCGCCACGCTGGCGCAACGGCGCGAGCCTGCTGTCGCGATGTAGTGACGTGGGTGGACCAAACCGGGACGCGTGCGTATATGTCCCGCATGGATATCGGCACATGGCTATTCACCAAATTCAACGGCCGCCAGCTTGGCTCCGATGATTCCGGGAACATCTACTATGAGGAGAAGCGGCCCCGTCCCGGCGCCCTGCGGAACCGGCGCTGGGTGATGTACGCCGGCTTGCCCGAGGCCAGCAGCGTGCCGCCGGAATGGCATGCCTGGCTCCATTATACCACTGACGCGCCCATCATCGAGACGCACCGACGACCCTGGCAGAAGCCGCATTTGCCGAACGCGACCGGAACGCCTCTGGCTTACCGGCCACCCGGCCACGACTACGAGGGCGGCAACCGCGCTCCGGCCGCGGACGACTACGAGCCCTGGACGCCAGGCTAGCGCGACATGGGCCGCCACGGCGTTGCCGAAACGGTGACGGGAGCATGCGTGCTGCTCGTTGCCATTGCCTTCCTGGCTTACGCCATGGCCCATTCCGGACGCACGTCGGGCTCCGGTTACGGTCTGATTGCGCGGTTCGACCATATCGACGGACTGGCGGTGGGCGCCGACGTGAAGATCGCCGGCGTCAAGGTCGGCACCGTGACGGATGAGCAGATCGATCCGAAAGCCTTCGTGGCGATCGTCTCACTGACGGTTCGCGACGACATCCGGCTGCCCAAGGACACTGGCGCCGCGATCACCAGCGAAAGCCTGCTAGGCGGCAAGTATATCTCGCTGTCGCCAGGCGGGGACGAAACCGACCTGAAGCCGGGGCAGGCGATCACCATCACGCAGTCCTCGGTCAGCCTGGAGGAACTCTTGGGCAAGTTCATCTTCAGTGTCACCAGTCTGAATTCGTCGAAGGCGGCCCAGCAGGGCGGCACCACCGGCCAGTCGCCAGCCGCCGCGTCCGATGGGGCAAAATGATCCCCGCGGCCCCGACCGCCTGGCCGGGCTTGGACGGCAATGCCGTAGGCTGCCGCGAGAAGCTCAAGATGCTGACGGAGAACTATGCCGAGGTGGTGCAGGTACTGCGTGACGCCTTCGAGGACGCGATCCTGATGGGCGTGGAGGAGCAGGCGATACGGCAGGTTCTGGCGGACGTCGTCGCGGGCCTCGAGTCGCCAAAGCGCGCCGGCGTGCGGGAATGACCAGGACCGGCGTTTTCCTTGTTGCCATGCTGCTGCTGGGCGCGGAGGCGATGGCGCAACGGCCGCCGATCCAGGAGATGCAGTTGGCGCCGCTGACCGGACCGGGCCAGCCGCCGGCGGTGACGTCGCCCGCACAGGTACCGCCAAGCCGAGCCCCGGTGCAGGCGCCGGGTCTGCCGACGATCCAGACACCGGGGCAGGCGATGGGGCAGGGGGCGGGCCAGGGGTCGTGGCAGGGGGCCGATCCGTCCAGGGCCATTCTGCAAACGCCGGAGAACGATCAGATCCTTGGAGGAACCGACGCCCAGATAATGCCCGCCGGTCCACCAACGGGTCAGCTTGACCAGCCGGCCCAGCCGCCGAGCCCGGCGCAGCCGCAATGGGCCAACCGGTGGGTGGTGGGGGCGAGTGCCAGGATCCAGGCACTGGACAAAGTCAGCGCTCAGGCGACGGCGTTGACGCTAAAGGTCGGCCAGCCGGCGAATTTCGGCTCGCTCACCATCGAAGTGAAGGCCTGCCTGGTTCGGCCACCGGACCAGCCTGCCGATGCCGCGGCGTATCTGAACGTCACCGACAGCCACGCCGACGCGCCTGGCTTCAGCGGCTGGATGCTGGCGAATGAACCGTCCGTCTCGATGATGCAGAACCCGATTTACGACCTTCGCGTCGCCGGTTGCGGCTGATGCGCACCGACGCCCTGCCTCCGTTCGGCCGCTCCGCCCTGATGCTGGACATGGACGGCACCCTGATCGACCTGGCACCAACACCCGACGCGGTCGTGGTGGCTCCGGGGTTGACCGATGCCCTGGTATCGTTGCGCAACCAGTTGGGCGGCGCGCTCGCCGTCGTCACCGGACGCCCAATCGAAACGGTCGACCGTCTGCTCGGCCCGGCACCCGGGGCCGTGGCAGGCGAGCATGGCGGAGCCATTCGTCACGCTCCCGATCAGCCGGTCGAGCGGCCAAACCTGCCGTCGCCCCCAGCCGTTTGGCTGGAAGCGGCCGAGGCTCTGGTCGCCGCGTTTCCCGGGGCGTTGCTGGAGACCAAGGCGCGCGGTTTCGCATTGCATTACCGTCTCGCCCCGGAGGCTGGGCCGCTGTTTCATGCGGTGCTGCGTGCCCTGACCGGCAGTTCCAGTGGGTTCCAGTTGCTGCCGGCGCACATGCTGTGGGAGGTGCGGCCGTTTGGCACCGACAAGGGCCGAGCGGTCGAGGCGCTGATGGCACGGCCACCTTTCGCCGGCCGGCTGCCGGTGTTCATCGGCGACGACGTGACGGACGAGGACGGTATGCGCGCGGCGCGTGAGATAGGGGGTGCCGGGTTCCGTGTCGACGCGGTGTTCCGCGACACCACCGGCGTTCGCTCCTGGCTGTCCCGCTCGGCCGCTGCCGGCGACTGGGCGCCGTTGCCCAACGGGTGAGCGTAGGCGCCGCTTCGGGAGCAATGACGTCGAGCTATATCGAATAGAGCCCGAGGAACATCAAGTGAGGTGGCCCGCCGCGGAAGATGCGCGCTTCAGGACGTTGTCAGTAATCGATCCAGAGCCTTGATGACCAAGCTTGACGCCGGGGACAAGTCGGCGAAGCTGGGGGCCTCAGCAAGTCGGATTGTTTAGGACAAGCCGCTTGCCGTTCTCGCAATCGCTATACTTCAAGGCGTGTGGGTTTGTCGGTCAAAACGTTCGCAGGTCGTCAAGCAACAATCCCTCCCGTTCGACGAAGGCATCATAGCTCGCCATCGCACCCCTGTTGCGCTCAACCCATTTTTGGTCGCGGGCCTTGGCCACGGCGCGCTCGATGCCATCCTCAGCGGCGGAACTTAGGTTGATGCCGAGCAGGCGGGCCTCTCGAACAAGCTTGGTCGTCAGCGTCAGGTTGGTGGACCGCTTCGGCCGATCCACTGAGCTAGTTAGCTCATTCATTGTTTGATTCCCATACTCGCTGGACGGAAGTGATGCGCGCTGCAAGGGAAGGCGCCGCCTCGCGAGCAACCTCTCTCATAGCATTAGTCGGCGACGTGCCCGATAACTCTATGCAATGAACCGGCGCGGATAGGGCGATTTGGAAGGAACAGTATGAACCGAGTTTCGAGACGTGGCGTTCTTGCTGCGACGGCGGCCACTGGAGCGGCGATGAGCGCAGCGGTAGCGCGGGCGGCGTCGTTCGGTGATCCGGATACGCCGCCGCAGGGTGCGGTGAATGTTACAAATCCCAGCACACTGGCCATTCCGGGACCGCATGACCAGAATTTGGCCGGATCGATGCCCGCTTTCCTCAATCCACCGCCGACCGATGTCGGTAGCATGCCGGTGTTCTGGGCGTCCTTCAACCTTGCCCCGCGCCGCATTCAGGACGGCGGTTGGGGACGGCAGGTGACGCAGTCGGATTTCGCTATCTCCAGCGAAATCTCCGGCGTCAACATGCGTCTGAGCGCCGGGGGCACCCGCGAACTGCACTGGCACCAGCAGGCCGAATGGGCGATCATGACGTATGGCAACTGCCGGGTTACCGTGCTGGATGCTCGGGGACGTCCTTATGTCGCCGATGTGAAGGAGGGCGACCTATGGTACTTCCCCGCGGGACTGCCGCATTCGCTACAGGGCCTGGGGCCTGACGGGGCTGAGTTCGTGCTCGCGTTCGACAATGGCCACTCCTCGGAATTCAATACGCTGCCGGCCACGGACTGGATGGCGCATACACCGCCGGAAGTGCTGGCCATGAACTTCGGCGTGCCGGCAGATGCCTTCAAGAATATCCCTCTGCAGAACCGGTGGATTTTCCAAGGTAAGGAACCGCCGCCACTGGCGGAAGTACAAAAGGCGATGGCAAGCAAGGCCGGTGTCCCGGAATATCCGTTTACCTTCTCGCTCTACGACGCGCCGAAGCATGCGGAGAGCCCGAACGGGTTTGTGCAGATTGCAGATAGCTCCAACTTCAAGGTATCGACCACTGTCGCTGCTGGCCTGGTGACAGTAAAGCCCGGCGGCCTGCGTACCATGCACTGGCATCCGAATGCCGACGAATGGCAATACTACATGAAGGGTACAGCCCGGATGACGGTGTTTGATGCCGGTCCGTCCGCGAATACGGCAAACTTTCATCCCGGCGATATCGGCTACGTGAAAAAGGGCCTGGGTCATTACGTGCAGAACACGGGCAATTCCGACCTCGTGTTCCTCGCGGTGTTTCGCTCGGCCCGGTACGAAGAGGTGTCGTTTGCCGACTGGTTGGCACACTCGCCGCCCGAGATGGTGGCTGCCACGTTCAACTTGAGCCTGGAGACGGTCGCACAATTTCCCAAGAACCAGGGGGACGTGATGCCCGAGTAGGGCATTGGCAAGTCAACCCGCGAGGGACGGCGCGCGCCTGATCTGCCAATAGAGCGGCCAAACCTGCCGCCGGGTTCCGCGTCGACGCCGTTTTCGGCGATGCGTTCGCCTAGGCAAGGGGCGGAATACGTCTGCGGTGCTATACGACTTCGATCAGCGTTTCGCCGCGTTCCAGCGCCGATACGGTATCCGGAAGCACACTCTCAAACCACGCGAGCAGATCCCGGCGCCGCGTGTTCGGTAACCTGATCCACACCACCGCCGGCCCGCCGTCCGTCAGCACCCTTGCGCTGCGCGAAGTCCTCGTCCTTGGTGACGATCGCGGCACTTTCTCGCAACGCATAGTCCCAGATCGTGGCGTCGGAGGCGGCCTGCATCGCCTTGTCGGCGACATGCTCAGCTTCATGCCCGTTCGCCGCAAGCCACCGGGCGAGCGCCGGCGGCAGTTGTGCGTCGACGAGAAAGCGCATCAGGCGACACGCAACACCGGGTGGTCGCTCAGCCGCGCCGCGTATTCTTATCAGGCGGGCTTCAGGAGGTCGTCAATAACCGAAGCGAAGCCGACCAACCATGTCGGCCCCGGTTTGAAAAGACACTTTTTCTCCCCGATTATTACAAACCAAGACCGCATAATGAATATTATGTTAAATCACACCGCAGCCGCCGCAGAGGTCCGCCTAAACCATCAGCACCATCCCGTCATACCCAGCCTCGATCTCCGCCGGCAGATGAGCCCGAAGCCAGCCCCAGTCCATGTCCGTGCCCATATGCGTCAACACCGTGCGCCGCGGTCTCAGCCGGTCGACCCACACCAGAACCTCGCCCAGATCGGCGTGGGTCCAGTGCGGACCCTGACGCAGGAAACAACCCACCACCCAGGTGTCGACCCCACGCAGCGCCGCGAACGCCGCATCGTCCAGCGTCTTGACGTCGGTGGAATAGCCAAACGAGCCAACCCGCAGCCCAAGCGTCTCGACCCGCCCATGGTTCTGTTCGAACACATGCACACGCAACCCGGCGGCATCGATGGTGTCGCCAGCCTCGGTCGGGCGCGCCACGAGCGTTGGGCGGTAGAACGCCGGCGGTTCCCACGGCCTGAACGCGTAGCTGAAACGATGTGTGATCTCGGCCAGCGTTTGCCGCGTGGCGAAGGCCGGCAGCGGACGGTTGGCGATCCGGTTCAGGATCCGCACGTCGTCGATGCCGGTGACATGATCCGCATGCGCGTGCGTGAACAGGATCGCGTCGACCCCGGGTATCCGGCAATCCACCAACTGAGTTCGCATTTCAGGCGAGGTATCGACCAGAAGTCGTTGGTGATCCTCGCCCTCGATTACGATCGACGACCTGCTGCGCCGGTTGCGAGGTTCCGCCGGATCGCACTCTCCCCAGTCTCCGCTGCCATCCAGGCCGCCAATCATCGGCACCCCTGCCGAACCACCGGTCCCCAGCAGCGTCACCTTCATGCAGGGATGCCGGACGCAGCCGGCCGAACTGCCCTGGCCTTGCCAAACAGCCGCCGGAAATTCGCCGTCGTCTGCTCGGCCAGTGCATCCGGCGTCAGGCCACGAACCTCGGCCAGAACCTTGGCAGTATGCGCGACCCAGGCGGGCTCGTTGCGCTTGCCGCGGAACGGCACGGGGGCGAGGTAGGGGGCATCGGTCTCTACCAGCAGCCGGTCCGCCGGCACGTCCCGCGCAATCTCCCGCAGCTCGGCTGAGCGGGGGAAGGTCAGGATGCCGGAGAGGCTGACATAGCCGCCCATCTCCAGCCCGGCCTCGGCCAGCCGGCGCGTGGAGCTGAAACAGTGCAGAAGGAAATCGAACCCCCCTGCCCGATCCCGCTCCTGACGCAGGATCGCCGCGATATCGTCGTCGGCGTCGCGGGCATGGATCACCAACGGCACCCCGGCGAGGCGCGCCGCCCGGATATGGACGCGGAAATTCTCCGCCTGAACGTCGCGCGGCGCCTTGTCGTAGAAATAGTCCAGGCCGGATTCACCGATGCCAATGACCCCGGGATGCCGGGTCATGGCGGCCAGTGTTTCCGGGGTCGGGATCGGCGCCTCGGCGGCATGGTGCGGATGCACCCCGATGGTGCACCACAGATTCGCGAACGTCTCGGTCAGCGGCGGCAGACGCTCGGATTGCACCAGCGACGTGCCGATCGTCACCATCTCGGTCACGCCAGCGGCGGCGGCCCGAGACAGCACATCCGGCAGTTCCTGGGCGGTGTAGTAATCGAGGTGGCAGTGTGAATCGACCAGCATCAGGCGGCCGGCTCTACATAGCGCGGAAACACGCCCTGCGGTGGCGGCAGTAAAACGCCGTCGGCCAGCGGGTGATCCAGATCGGCGAAGTGACGCGCGTCGGGGGGCACGCCGAGCTGGTCCAGCATTTGAGCCATGCTCTCCGGCATCACGGGCTGCAGCAGGGTTGCCACGACGCGCAGCGTATCGGCGAGGACCCGCAGCACCGCCCCCATGCGAACCTTGTCCGTCTTGTTCAGTGCCCACGGCGCCTGGCGGTCGATATAGCCGTTGGCGGCGCGGATGACCTTCCAGATTTCCTCCAGCCCCTCGTGAAAGGTTTGCCGGTCCATGTTGACCCGCACCAGGTCGGGCAGCGCATTGGCGCCCGCCAGCAGCGTGCTGTCGTCCTCGGTCGACGGCCCACCGCGTGGCGGCAGCACACCGCCGCAGTTGCGGGCGATGAGGGTCAAGGTGCGCTGCGCCAGGTTGCCCAGATCGTTCGCCAGTTCGACGTTGATACGGCTGACGATGGCGGCGTGGCTCATCGACCCGTCGGCGCCGAATGGCTTCTCGCGCAGCAGGAAGTAGCGGATCTGGTCCAGCCCGTAGGTTGCCGCGAGCTTGCGAGGCTCGATGACATTGCCCAGGGACTTGGACATTTTCTCCCCGTCCACCACCCACCAGCCGTTGGAGGATATTCTTTCGGGCACCGGCAGCCCGGCGGCCATCAGGAACGCCGGCCAGTACACCGCGTGAAACCGGATGATGTCCTTGCCGACGAAATGGACATCGGCCGGCCAGTACCGCCAGCGCGGCGCCGTCTCATCAGGGAAGCCGCAGGCGGTGACGTAGTTGTTCAGCGCATCCAGCCAGACATACATGACGTGGCCCGGCGCGTCCGGCACGGGGATGCCCCAACTGAACGTGGTCCGGCTGATCGACAGATCGCGCAGACCGCCGCGCACGAAGCTTACGACTTCATTGCGGCGTGAGTTTGGCGCGATAAATTCCGGATGTTGCTCGTAATATGCGAGCAGACGATCCTGCCATGCCGACAGGCGGAAGAAGTAGGACGGCTCCCTCACCCATTCGACTGGCGCACCGCTTGGCGCGACCAGCGAACCATCCGGCCGCTTCGTTAGTTCATCTTCGTCATAAAATGCTTCATCTCTAACCGCATACCAGCCTTCGTAGTGACCCAGGTAGATGTCGCCCGACGCCGCTATCCGCCGCCACAGCTCGGCGCAGGAGACTTTGTGCCGCTCCTCCGTGGTGCGGATGTAGTCATCGTACGACACGCCCATGACACGAGCCATGTCCTTGAAATCGGCTGAAATTTGGTCGGTGAAGGTCTGCGGGTCGACGCCTGCCGCGGCCGCTGCCTGCTCCACCTTCTGTCCGTGCTCGTCGGTGCCGGTCAGAAACAGCACGTCGAAGCCATCGAGGCGCTTGAAGCGCGCCATCACATCGGCCGCGACCGAGGTGTAGGCGTGCCCGATATGCGGCGCTCCGTTGACATAATAGATCGGAGTTGTGATGTAATACTTTGTTTTCATGACTTTCTTTATCTGGCCCCGGCCAACATGCTGATCCCGGCAACGATCGCCTGGCGCTTGTCCAGGGCGAAGCGTTCGGTCTCGTCCTGCAGCCTCGTCAGCCCCTGCCACAGCTCACCCCAGGCATCAAGCGATCGGAGCGCGATCAGCCGTTGTTGCTCGGGATCGGCCCTGCCCCGCACCGTCTCCCGCACCGCGGCGGCCAGCCCCGTGCGTATCAGGTCCATGAACGTCGAAAAGCCGGTCTCGCCACGGCCAAGCGCATCGGCGATCTCATAGCCGCGTGAAACCGGGATGTGAGGCATGTCGGCCAACAATTTGTCCACCATGGCGGCAACGGCAAGCCCCTCCTCCTCCGCCAGCATGACGGCTCGTCCGGGGGAGCCCTCGGCGAGCGCCACCAGCCGGCCACGCTGGTCTGGTCCGAGCCCCGGCAGATAGTCCCCGACCAGCCTCGCCATCGCGTCGTCCGGCAGCGGCGACAGGCGCAGGCGCCGGCAGCGGCTGCGGATGGTCGGCAGCAGGCGACCGGCGGCCGAACAGACCAGCAGCAGGATGGCCCGAGGCGGTGGTTCCTCGAGCACCTTCAGCAGCGCATTGGCGGAGTTCTGGTTGAGCTCCTCCGCGCCATCGACCAGCACGACCCGCCAGCCGCCCTCGGCCGGGGTCAGCGACATGAACGCGTTGATCTTGCGCACGTCGTCGACTGCGATCTGCGTCTTCATGCGCTTGCGCTTCTCGTCGTAGGCGCGCTCCACGGTCAGCAGATCGGCGTGGGAGGCAGCGGCAACGCGGCGGAAGACCGGGTCGGAGGGGTCCAGCGCCAGTGAGTCCGCGGTCGGCAGACCGGCCAGCAGACGCCGGGCAAAGCGGTACGCCAGTGTGGCCTTGCCGACACCCTCGGGACCAGTGATCAGCCAGGCGTGATGCATGCGTCCGGTGCGCAGCGCGTCGAGCATGGTTGCCTCGGCCTGTTCATGGCCGAGCAGGAGGGGGTTGGCGCGTGGCTGGGGGGCGGGCATGGGGAGCAGTATAACGGAGGTCGTCACCCGGCGTCATGGTCCTGTCGTCGCGCCCGCTGCCATTCATCGCGCGACGCCGCTCATTTCCCCTTCGTTGCGTGCTCGATATCCGACTTGAGGTCTTCTGCCGCTTCGCAATCCTCTGGCAGAGCTGCTTCATGTTCGCTACGCTCGGACCGCGCGAGATCGATCTGTCCAAGCTCGACAAACAGCTCGCCCCGATCCTGCGGCGCTTTCTTGTGCGTTGGATCAGGGTCGAGCGCCTTGCAGGGTTGGTGTGGCGAGCGAGCACGCGAGACAGGAGGTCAATAAGATACCAGCCGGACAGCCAGACTGTCGCGCTGGGAGCCGGTTCGGGAGAGGCGCCATGAACAATATCAGCCGCGTATGGAGCCGCGTTTGGCCGGATGATGCCACCGGCCGGATACCGTACTGGGTATACTCGGATCCGGAAATCTATGCCGCGGAGCTGGAGCGGATCTGGTATGGCCCAAACTGGCTGTATTGCGCGCTGGAAGCGGAAATTCCCTCGGTGGGCGACTTCCGGACCACGACCCTCGGCGAACGCCCGGTCATTGTCGTCCGCAGCAGCCCCGACGAGGTCAGCGTGGTGGAAAATCGCTGCGCCCACCGCGGGGTAAAATTCTGCCAGGCTCGCCATGGGCATGTGAAGGACCTGCTCTGCCCGTACCACCAGTGGAACTACAGTCTGCGCGGCGACCTGCAGGGTGCGCCGTTCCGTCGCGGCGTGCGGGGCCAAGGCGGCATGCCCGACGATTTCGACCCAGCCCAGCACGGTCTGCGCAAGTTACGGGTCGAGGTCGTCAATGGCGTGGTGTGGGCGACTTTCTCGGCTGACACGCCACCCTTCCGCGAATACCTCGGTGAGCGCTTCTGGCAGCACTACACGCGAGTTTACGACGGACGGAAACTGGCTGTCCTGGGCTACAACCGGCAGCATATACCGGGTAACTGGAAGCTGATGCAGGAGAACATCAAGGACCCATATCACGCCTCGCTGCTGCACGTGTTCTTCGTGACCTTCGGCCTGTTCAGAGCGGATCAGAAGTCAGCCACCGAGATCGATCCGACCGGGCGGCATGGCATTCTGCGCAGCCGCCGGGGCAAACAGGAAAGCAACGACGTCACCGCGGACCTACGGAATTTCAAGAACGATATCAGGCTGGCTGATCCACGTGTCATCGAGGCGGTGGCGGAATTTCCCGGCGAGGACACCGTCGGCATGATCACGGTGTTCCCGAGCGTGGTACTGCAGCAACAGAGCAATTCCCTGACCACGCGTCAGATCGTGCCGACCGGGCCGGACGGCTTCGACTTCCACTGGACACACTGGGGTTACGCCGACGACACGCCTGAGATGCGGCTGCGGCGGGTGCGGCAGGCCAATCTGTTCGGACCGGCGGGTTTCGTTTCGGCCGATGACGGCGAAATCATCGAGATGAACCAGCAGGGGTTCGCTCATTCGCCGGACGACGACGCACTGGTGATCATGGGTGGCCGCGAGATCGAGAGCGCCGACCATATGGCCACCGAGGTCGGAATCCGCGGCATGTATCGTTACTGGCGCGAGGCGATGGGACTATGAATGCGATCGCCGGCGGCGGGACCGACTCCATCGCCCGGGCTGACATCGGCCGCGACGCGGTGCGTGATTTCTTCGACGAATACTATACGGTGCTCGACGACGTTCGGCTGCAGGAATGGCCTGCGTTGTTTACCGAGGACTGTCTGTACCGGGTGATCCCCCGCGAGAATTACGAGGCCGGCTATACCCTCTGCACCATGCAGGCGGAAAGCCGTGGCATGCTGGTCGACCGGGTGATGGGACTGACGCGGACGCAGATGTACGCGCCTCGGTACTACCGGCGCTTCCCGGGTCCGTTGCGCATTGTCTCTGGCGACGACAGCGGCGTGCGGGTACGGCACAATCTGCTGGTGGTGCAGACACTGATCGACAAACAAAGCGAGATCGTGCTGTCGGCGGTTTGCCATGACCTTCTGGTGCGGGATGGCGGCGGGCTTCGGTTGCGGGAACGGATCGTTGTCTTTGATTCGGAAATGATACCGAACAGTCTGATCTATCCGGCGTGATACGGGTCGTGGTGGTGATATCGAGGATCGAAGCATGTCCGTGGCTCTGAGTAATGATGCCGCTGCCCAGCTCCAGGCGTTGTATGCGCAGATGCGGCCGCGCAGTCTCTATCCACTGTGGGAGGTGCTTGGCGCCCTGGTGACGCCGCACCCGCAGTCGGCGGCGCGGGTGCATCGCTGGACCTACGCCGACGCCCGCGACTATTTGCTGCGCGCCGGTGATCTGATCACCGCGGCGCAGGCGGAGCGCCGAGTGCTGATCATGGAAAATCCGGGGCTGCCAGGTACCTCATGCGTAACGTCCAGCCTGTATGCGGGCTTGCAGCTTATCCTGCCGGGTGAGGTGGCGCCCTGCCATCGGCACTCGCAATGCGCGCTGCGTTTCGTGATGGAGGGTGACGGCGCATTCACCGCGGTGGATGGTGAGAAAGCGGTGATGCACGCGTTCGATCTGGTGCTGACGCCGGGCTGGCAGTGGCACGACCATGGCAACTCGTCCGCCGATGCAATGATCTGGCTGGACGGCCTGGACGTGCCGACGGTGCTGCATTTCGATGCCAGTTTCGCTGAACGCCTGCCGGCCGAGGCGCATCCGCAAACGGTCGGCACGGGCGATACGTCGTTACGCTACGGGCGGAACATGCGGCCGATGCGGGGCACCGTCACGGATCGGCGTCCGCGTCACCAACCCCTGTTCCATTATCCGTACGCCGAGTGGCGCGAATCGCTGCATGCCCTGGCCAGGGCCGAGGCGCCGGACCCGCATTTCGGCTACGCACTGGAATTCACCAATCCGGCGGACGGCGGCGCGGTGATGCCGACGATCTCGGCGCATGTGCGGCTGGTGCCGGCGGGAGTCACCACCCGGCCGCGTGCCTCGACGGACGGCACGGTGTTCGTTGTTGTCGAAGGCCGGGGCATGGCGGTGATCGAAGGCGAGGAGATCCCGCTGGAGCAGCGCGACGTGCTGGTGGTGCCATCGTGGCGCGAAGTTGTGCTGCAGGCCGACAGCGAACTTGTGCTGTTTGGCTATTCCGACCGGGTGGCCCAGGAGAAACTAGGGCTGTTCCGCGAACGCCGAGCGTAACGTAACGGCTGCCCGGGGGGCTTGGGGGGTTCCTGGGTCCTGGGGGGACGCCCGTCGTAACGAGCGCCGAGCTGCAAGAGAGTGAGCCTGGCCACAGCACATGTTCATGCCGTTGTGCAATGTAACCGTGAGGACGCAAGGCGACCAGCGGCACGAAAGATGTGGACATGCGCAACGTGTGGGATTACGGGGGAAGATATCAAATAAGCCAGCAGATGACGCAAGCTTTCAAGAACCTGCCGTTCGATCCCCAGTTTTGGATCGGGTGCGGCGTGATTGCCGTGGTCCTTTTGGTCGGAGTGCCATGGGCGATATACTACTGGATGAGTTTCGACAAACGACGAGCTGGACTGCGAAGGCTGTTAGGGCCAGCGTTCAGCAAAAGTACGGTCTTCATTGAAGATGACGTTGGCGTCGCGGTCGACGTGCCAGGACGGCGGTTTGCATACGTGGATGCGAAACGAGAACTCCTTTTCACCGCTGATGAAATTATCCGCGTTGACTTGACGGTCGTTGTCGAAAGTCAGCGTTACAAAGCCACTCCCCATCTCCGTATCGTCACCACACGGTCGGAAGCCGGGCTCTTGACGGTAAATGGGGAGATTTACACGACCGATCGCCTGGAGGAGATACTCGCACGGCTCATCCAAACGGCCTCGCGTGATGCAAGAACCCATGATGATCGGGCGGTCATTGAGGCCGCCGAAGGATTGCGACCGCGGTCATTCGCCGGTGGTCCCGTTGGCGATGGCCGCGAAGCCGAAGTTACTTGAGCGCAGGAACCGTCAACGGCCGCCCACGCGAAGGCACTAAGGATGAAGGACTGTCTGGTGATCGGACTGGAGCGCGACGATCGCCGGGGAGTGGTTCAGGTTCGAGGCGCCGATTGGTCCGGGTGTGGTGATGAGGGTCTGGCCATCCTGACTGGCAACATTGAAGCCCATGTCCTCGAAGCTGGTGATATGAAGTTTGGCGACGGTCTTGTGGTTATCGAGAACGGTCAGGATTCCGTTGGCGTAACTTGAGGAAGTCGATGCAACGTCGAGCACGACCTCGCCGGGCGGAGTCTCGCTGATCGAGCCAAGAAAGGTCATGGGGTGGACAAGATTGAGCATGGCGGTGCCCACGGTTATGTGCTCGCCCGCGGACACGGCACGGTCGAAGGTCAGTGAACCCTCGGCGAACTTGCCTCTGTCGACCACGAATGTTCCGTTACCGGAAACAGGAACCTCGACATCCAGGCTGGCACCACCCAGGCTGAACTGACCGTCGTTGACCAGAGTGCTGCGCGGCTGCCCGATAATCGTGATCACACTGATAGCCGCAGCGTTGAGGCCGCCGGTGACATGCAGTGTCGCGCCTCGGGCGAGTCGGATGTCCAGATTTCCTGGTACGCCGCTGCCGATAACACTGGTCTCTCCGACCGAGATGGTCCCCGCGGCGGTGACCCGGCCTGCGACGGTGATATCGGCGTAGCGGATCGCGTCGGGATCGCTTTCGGGATGGAGCTCCGTCGTAACGACCTGCACGTTACCGAGCGTCTCGTTCCGGAGTGCCAGGACCGGGTCATGAACGGGTTGCTCGGCGCCAATGTTTATGTCGACGCCTTGTAGGGATCCGTTACGGGCGTGAACCGTGCCTGCGGTGATGATTGCAGTGTCCCCTGATCTGGGAACGCCGTTGGGTGACCAATTCCTGGCGCGTCCGAAGTTGCCGTCGCCTCCGAACCAGAGATGCTGTGATGCCATTTTCGGTCGTCCCCGCTGCTTAGGGTCCGCACGTTACCCGGCGGCACCGGATCTGGGCAAGCAGCTTTCCGGCGTAGGCAGGTAAATTGACAGCGACCGCCAGTCGAATCGTGTCCGTTACGTGTATGTAGCGACATGACGCAGGCAGGCGGAACCCGGCCGTGCAGGGTCCGTGGACAAGCCATGGTGGATCAAACCGCACTGATAATGATCTCGATCAGGTTCACCTGACCGGATGCGATGCCGGCTTCGATCGCGGGCGCGATATCGCTGGCTCGGTCGATTGTGCGAGCCGGCACGCCCATTGATTGCGCGAGTGCCAGGAAGTCGATCGCGGGCCGGTCAACCTCCATGGCGACGAAACGATTGCGCCGCGCCGATGCGTAACCGGTCTGAGCCTTCATGAAAGCCTTGAGCACATTGTATTCGCGGTTATTCATTACCACGAAGGTAACCGGCAGTGCCTCGTGCGCGGCGGTCCAGAGCGCCTGTGGCGAGTAAAGTGCCGCCCCGTCTCCAACCAGGCAGACGACAGGGCCGCGGTCGAGACCGAGTGAGCAGCCGACCGCCGCCGGCATCCCCCAGCCAAGCGCGCCGCCGCGCAGAAAAGAATACTGCCGGGGCGACGCGCTGTGCA
The DNA here is from genome assembly GCA_963758415.1 of uncultured Alphaproteobacteria bacterium. Taxonomy (GTDB): domain Bacteria; phylum Pseudomonadota; class Alphaproteobacteria; order Acetobacterales; family Acetobacteraceae; genus Rhodopila. The sequence goes on from CAVWVL010000011.1 coordinate 190,425, forward strand.
GAAAGCCCCGCACGTGCAGCGAGGTTGCGATCGCCTCGTCGACGATGGGTATGTCGGGACCGATGGCGCGGACTGCCTGCTGGGCCGCGACCATGGGCGCAATGACTGGCGCTTGCATCTGCCTGTCGGCAAGGCTGGTCAGCTCTCGCCGCCGCGCTTGCTGGTCGGACTCCGCCTTGCGCAGCAGCGCGGCGTAAGCGTCGCTTTTGGCGGCCGTGGCTGCCGCCAGAAATGGTTTCATTGCGCGTAGCGACGCCTGGACATCACCCACCACGGATAGCGGGGTCATGTAGGTGCGCCCGAGATCGCGCACATCGGCCGACATCTGGAACACCGCGCAGCCTGGCGGCACGGCGGGGCCTTCGGTGTAGAGAATGGTGATCAGGGACTTGCCGCCGAGGGCGAAGATGGCGTCGTAGTTGCTGAGCCGATCAGCGATTTCCGTTGCTTGTGTCGGCATGTTGCCGGCCCAGAGCGGATGCGCGGTCGGGAACGGAATACGTGACGGCCATGACGAACCGTAGACGGGCGCTGCCAACATCTCGGCCAGGGAGACCACCTCGGCGGCCGCGTCACTGGCATGGATTTCATCTCCGGCGATGATGGCAAGGCGCCCTGGCGGGATCGCCGCCAGATGATCCGCGAGCGCATCCAACGAGCCGGCTATCGGGCGCCGGTCGATGACGGACCGCTCGGTGATCCCGACCGTGCTCATTTCCTCCATCACATCCATCGGCAGCGACAGAAAAACCGGACCGGCCGGTGCGGCGTTGGCATCGTGAAAGGCGCGCCGGATCAGCACGGGAAGCTGATCGGCGTGCGCCACTTCCTGCGCCCATTTCACCGCGGGCCGAGCGATCTGGACCAGGTCGCCGAGCAGCAGCGGATCGGTTATGGTGTGGCGAGAGTTTTGTTGTCCCGCGGTGACGACCAGCGGCGTCTGCGAGACGCTGGCGTTCAGCAGGTTGCCCATGCCATGTCCCAGTCCGCCCGCGGTATGGAGATTGAGGAATCCTGGGCGGCGGGCCGCCTGGGCGTAGCCGTCGGCCATCGCGACGGCGCTGGCTTCCTGGAGGGCCAGGATGTAGCGGATATCTGGGGTTTCAATCAGGGCATCCATCAACGGCAACTCAGTCGTGCCGGGATTGCCGAAGATGAATTTGACGCCCTCGCTGCGCAGGATCTCGAGCAGGATACTGGCACCTCGCCGAGGCTCGGCGGCCTCAACCGATGCAATAATCGAGCTATTGGGCATGCGGTGGCTCCCTCACAACGACGGCGCGTTCAGCGATGTAGAGGTTCAGATGTCTGACCCTTGCAGATCATATTTCGAACTTGACGAAAAGTGCTTCGGCTTTTCGCGCGGCAGTTCTGTTATGTATACGTAACAATATCCCGAGCTCGAGCGGCCGATGTTCGACCGTACGTGGCTGGCGTCAAGCATAACGAAAACAGATAGCGGCCATCGTAAAGTCTCGCTTGTGGGGTTGACTGTCGCGGCACACATCCGACGCATGGAGAGCCGACCGAGGAGAACGACATTGAACCGAACCGATGCCTTCTGCCAGCGCTTCGGACTGCGCGTCCCGATCCTGCTGGCGCCGATGGCAGGCGCCTGCCCGCCGTCCCTGTCGGTCGCCGTTGCCAGCGCCGGCGGATTAGGTGCGTGCGGCGCGTTGTTGATGCAGCCTGGCGAAATCCGCGCCTGGGCCGACGAGGTGCGGGCCAGCACCAATGGCGGCTTCCAGATCAATCTCTGGATTCCTGACCCAGCGCCGCACCGCGACGCGGCACATGAAGCTCGCGTGCGCGAATTCCTCGGGGGATGGGGACCGCCGGTTCCGGCCGAGGCGGGCGACGCCGCGTTAGCGGACTTCGCGGCCCAGTGCGATGCTATCCTGGAGGCGGGACCACCGATCGTCTCGTCGATCATGGGACTTTATCCGGCGGCCTTCGTGGCGCGGATGAAGCAGCGGGGCATAGCCTGGTTTGCCACGGTTACCACGGTGGCGGAAGCACGGGCGGCGGAGGCCGCGGGCGCCGACGTGGTGGTCGCTCAAGGGGCGGAGGCAGGCGGCCATCGCGGCTGTTTCGATGCGGCCGAAGCCGAGCGGCGACAGGTGGGGCTGTTTGCGTTGTTGCCGGCGGTGGCGGATGCGGTGAGTGTGCCTGTTGTGGCCGCCGGAGGCATCGGTGATGGCCGGGGTGTCGCGGCCGCGTTGCTGCTGGGCGCCAGCGCGGCGCAGATCGGTACCGGCTTCCTGCGCAGTCCAGAGGCCGCCATCCATCCCGCATGGGCGGACGCGCTGGGCCGGACGTCGCCCGAGGAGACGATGGTAAGTCGGACGTTCAGCGGACGCGCCGGCCGCAGCATCGCCACCGATTATGTGCGTGCCGCCACGGCGGCTGCGGCTCCGGCACCTGCCCCCTACCCCGTGCAGCGCGCCCTTACCGCGGCAATGCGCTCGGCTGGCCAGGCGAGCGGCGATCCGCACCGGATGCAGGTATGGGCCGGGCAGTCCGCGGGGCTGGCTCGGGCGGAGCCAGCGGCGGAGGTTGTGCGGCGGCTGTGGGATGATGCGCGGGCGGCGTTGCGGGCATAGGTTGCCGCTGGCCTCGTGCGGCACTGACTTTCGGCGGCGCGCGCGCGGGTGTGGCGGGGGTAAGTAAGAGCAATGGCGGAACCGAACCCCATGATCACCCGCATCGTGGTTCAGACGACGCTCTGGCTCGCCGGGATGGGCGGAGTGCTGTTCGTTGCGGCGGGCGATTGGCGCTGGCCCCAGGGGTGGGCGCTTTTGGCCGAGCTGGGGGTATGCAGTTTCGCGGTGAGCTTTTGGCTGCTGCGGCACGATCCGGCGCTTTTGGCGACGCGGCTTTCCGGACCGATCGGGCGCGACCAGGTTCCCTGGGACCGCCTCTTCATGCCCGCCATTGCGTTGGTCTTCCTCGGCTGGACGGTGCTAATCGCGATGGACGCGCGGCGCCTCGGCTGGTCCCGGATGCCCCTCTGGACGCAGGCGCTGGGGGCGGTTCTGATCGCGCTGGGGATGCTTGTGGTCTGGCAGACGTTCCGCTTCAACACTTTCGCGGCCCCCCAGGTGCGGGTGCAGACCGCTCGTGCGCATCGGGTGATCACCGATGGGCCGTACCGCATTGTTCGCCACCCGATGTATGCGGGTGGGATGCTTGTGTTCCTCGGCATACCGCTGCTGCTTGGCTCGTGGTGGGGGGTCGTGGCGGTTCCGTTGCTGCTGCTCGGGATCGCGCCGAGGGCGGTGGGCGAGGAGCGGCTGCTGCGACGCGAGCTGTCAGGGTATGACGAGTATGCGAAGCGGGTCAGGTTCCGGCTGATCCCGGGCGTGTGGTGAGCGGGTCGATTGTTCAGGCCGTGAACGCTGACGCACCAACAGAGGGCTCGGATAATATCCCCCGTGCCGGCGACGCAGGGATAAGCCTGGGGCGGGGCTGCTTTTGCGAAGGCGGGTCCCGCGCGATCCATACACGCGAGGTTTGCTCGACGCGATCCCTTTGCCGGAACTCGGAGGACGGCTGGCCGGACACAGACGCGGCTGCGGCGGACTGAGTCAGCGGGCTCGGGGCCCGGCTTCGGTCCAGGCTGCCCCGGACCGATTTCGCAGGGTCGAAAACTAGCCGGAGAGGTTGGCTGACTTAGTTTCCAGGCTCTGGGCCAGCGCCGGCGCCCCGCCGTGCCTGATCACCTGGCGGAAATCGGACCGCTGCACGGCGACGCGGCTGACGGCTCCGTCGGCCAGGACATCGACCACGCGCCAGCCCGGCGGTCCGTCCCGCATGACATAATCCAGCTTGTGGCCGTCGCCCGACGGCGGAATGATCTGGGTGCGAACGATCTGATCATCGCCGACCGTCCGGGTCTCAGGATTCACCAGAAAGCGCTGGCCGTTGTACTCGTCGAAACTGTTGAGATAGGACGCCACGGTGTAACGACGGAACGCCTCGAGCAGCATTGCCTGCTGATCCGGGGACAGCGCGGCCCAGGTCGCTGAACCCACTGAGTCTTTCAGGACCGAGGTGAGGTCGAAGGTCTGATCGATGACGGGCGCCAGCATGTTGAAGCGCTGAGCGTATGGCGTGTTACGGCCGGCCTTCATCGCCTTCAGCAAGCCGTCGACCAGTTGATGCACCGGCGCGAGGACATTGTCGGCATGTGCCCGGCGCGGCAACACGAACGGCACGACCGCCGCCGCCGCGATGATGAAAATCCGACGTCTGCCCAAAGGTGAGTTTTTCATGAGAGGACCTACATCTATCTGCCAAGGGAGCGATCATCTCCGCGGGCGTTTCGAACAAAGAACAGGACGTGCTCGGCTAGAGCGCGGGATCGATGTTCTGGCCGGCACATGAAGTCGATCATGCAGCGGTTGCCGCGACGTGGCTGGCCAGGGCGTCACGCAGGGCATCCTCCTTGGTGTGATCCAGCGACGTGCGCAGGACGGTGCCTCCGACACCTTTCAGATCTTCCAGTACTTTGTCCGCCGTCATCTTGCGGATCAACAGGAAAAGCGCGGCGTTGCCTGGTTGCAGCGCCTGGGAGAGATCCTTCATGAAGGCGTCGTTGATCCCGACATCGGTCAGCGCCCCGGCGAGCGCGCCAGACGCGGCACCCAGTGCCACGCCGACGATCGGCACCATGAACAGCACGCCGATCAGCAGACCCCAGAAGCTGCCCGACGCGGCGCCGGCGGCGGTGGTGCTGACCATCTGGTTCAGCTTCACCTTGCCGTCGGCATGCTTGACCGCGACCACGGCATCCTCGAGTTCGATCAAGTAGGTTTTCTGCAATTCCAGCACTTTGGTCCGTACTGCTTCCGCCTTTTCCTCGGATGGGAAGGCAATTACCACGAGATCACTCATGCGCTTGTTCCTGAAGTTTTCGCTTATACTGGGAGCGAAGATGGCCGGGCACAATAGCTGAGCCGACAGATCAGGTCACCAGTGCCCGATCGAAAGGGTTGGCCGATCTGTCCGTGACGCGGCGGCAAACCGGTGGCAGACTCCGCGCGCAATGGAGTCGGTCTGGCGACGCGGGAAGTTATGGTGTGCACCAGGCGGGCCATGCGCCCGGGCGATTAGCCAGCAACATCAATGAAGGTAGGTCGGCGCTGTGATCATCATCGCGATACTGATGCCTTTTCTCGCCCTGCTGCTCGACGGACGGCTGTTTCAGGCGGCGTTCTGCCTGGGGCTCCAGTTGACGCTGATCGGCTGGATCCCCGCCGCGATCTGGGCTGTGCTGGCGGTCAACCGGTCAGCGCGCGACCGGCGCTACCGGGAAATGGTGGGCAGAGTGCGGCGTGGATGAGGCCGCGTCATGGGTGAGGCTGGCGGCGGGGCCGGCGTCTGGTCAGGCCTTTGACGGCGACCAGTCATAGACCCGCCGCAGCGTCTCTGCCATGAGAGCGACCCGGTCGCTGTCGGACAGGCGCTTTGTGACTCGAAATGCCTCGACCCCCTGCTGGTAGGTCAGCAGCTCGACCGCCCGGGTCCAGTCGGTGCCCCACATGCAGCGATCCAGGCCGAAGGCATCGAAGATGCGGCCCAGAGGATCCCAAAGGTCGTTGTAGGGGAACGGGTCGTGCGACAGCGTACAGGCGCCGCTAATCTTCACCGTGATGTTGGGGTGCGCGGCCAAGGCCAGCACCTTCGGCAGATCGGCGAAGGGAGCCGCGGGAGGCGGCGGTGTGAACGGCTGTTGCAGGCCGAGGTGGTCGATCACCAGGCTGGTGTCGGGATTTCGCGCCGCGAGCAGCCCTGCCTGCTCCAGGCGTCCCCAGCACAGCAGATTGACCGGCAGGGAATGTCGCGCGGCGGCGGTCAGGACGCGGTTGAGGCCGGGATCGGCGGGGTCGGTCGAGACGCTGTCCCGCATCATGACGCGGATAGCGACGGTGCCCGGTGTCGCCGCCCAGTCGGCGATGGTGTCGGCGACGCCGGGATCGGTGGGGTCGACGGGCTTGATCAAGCCGAAACGGCCGGGATGCGCCGCGTGGACGGTAAGGGCGTAACTCGCGTCATAGCGGTATAGGGAAAATGGCGAGACCAGCAGGGCGCCGTCGACGCCGACCGCGTCCATCGCGGCAACCATGTCGTCGCCGGTGACCTCGGCCGGGCCTTGCAGGAAGCCAGCCCAGGGGCGGCCCGGGTGGTTGCGTTCGTAGGCGTGAACCTGGGCATCTATCGTCAGCACGACGTCCCTCCCCTGTTTTTTTGTCACTGTCGCTGGTTCGCCGGGGGAACCGGTCGGCGACAGTGCCGGTCAGCGACGCTAGGACGGGGGGTCGTGGTGTTCAAGTCCGGCGCCGGTGGCGGCCGCCGTTGCGGTCGGTCTCTCAAGTAACGAATTTGCCGCCTGCGACGCCGAGGTTCGACGATTTCTTGAGTCTCATGCACAACAGCAGCGGCTGAACCACAGGGGAGCGCGCGATGATGCCGAACGAGGAATGGGGCCTGTTGGGAAAGGTGGCGATCGTGACCGGCGGCGGGTCGGCCGGCGACGGCATCGGCAACGGCCGAGCGGCGGCGGTGTTGCTGGCGCGGGCGGGGGCCAGGGTGCTGGTGGTTGATCGCGACCTGACGCTCGGGGAACGCACGGTGGCGATGATCGCCCAGGAGGGTGGCACCGCGGCGGCCGTTTCGTACGACGTGACCGAGGCCTCCCAGTGCGCGGCGATGGTCGAGGATGCCGTGTCCCGTTGGGGCCGGCTGGATTGCCTCGACAACAATGTCGGGATTGGCAGCAACGCCTCGGTGGTCGAAGAGACCGAGGAGAACTGGGCGCGCGTGATGCGGGTCAACGTGGATTCCATGTTCCTGGCCTGCAAGCACGCCATTCCGGCGATGATCCGAACCGCCGGGGGCGGAGCGATTGTCAACATCTCCTCCATTTCGGCGCTGCGTCCGCGTGGCCTCACCGCCTACAGTGTTTCCAAGGGTGCGGTCATCGCGCTGACCAAGGCGATGGCGGTCGACCACGGCCCGCAAGGCATCCGAGTCAATTGTGTCTTTCCCGGACCGGTGTACACGCCGATGGTCTACGGCCGGGGCATGACGGAACAGGCGCGGGAGACCCGTCGCAAGGCGTCAGTGCTCGGGCGTGAGGGGACCGGCTGGGACATTGGCGCCGCTGTCCGCTTTCTGCTGTCGGAGCAGGCGCGGTTTATTACTGGCCAGATACTGGGCGTGGACGGCGGTGCGACGCTGGTTGGGCCAAGCCGAGCGTCGTAAGTTCCGGGGGTGTAAGTTGTCGCAACCGAGCAATCCTTGCTCGCTTCTCCGGCTGCCCCTACTCTCCGGTATGCTGTGGAGGAACAATATCCATGACGGACGCTCTGAGCCTGGTCATTCGCGGCGGTGTGGTGGTGGACGGCACCGGCGCGGCGCCGTTCGAGGCTGATGTCGGGATTTCCGGCGGGCGCATCGTCGAGGTCGGCCGCATCGCCGGGCGTGGGGCCGAGGAGATCGATGCGCGCGGGCTGCTGGTCACGCCGGGCTTCGTCGATCCGCACACCCACTACGACGCACAGGTGCTGTGGGCGAACCATATCACACCAAGTTCCTGCAACGGCGTCACCACCGCTCTGATCGGCAACTGCGGCGTCGGTTTCGCGCCCTGCAAGCCGGAACAGCGCGACATGCTGGTCCGCCTGATGGAAGGGGTGGAGGACATCCCCGAGCCAGTATTGACCGAAGGCTTGCCGTGGAACTGGCAGAGTTTTCCGGAATACCTCGACCGGCTGGAGGCGCGCCGGTTCGATCTGGACGTCGCGACTCAGGTCCCACACGCGGCGTTGCGCGTGTTCGTCATGGGTGAGCGGGGCGCGGCGCGCGAGCCGGCTTCCGAAGCCGATCGGGCGGCGATGGCTCGGCTGGCGGCGGAGGGGATCAGGGCGGGCGCATTGGGCTTTTCCACGTCGCGCACGCTCAACCACAAGACGGTGGATGGGCAGCCGACCCCTACCCTGGATGCAGCGGAGGACGAACTGGCGACTATCGCCCAGGCGATCGGTCAGGTTGGCGCCGGATGGCTGCAGGTGATCTCGGACTTCGATGACGCGATCGAGGCGGAGTTCGCGATGCTGCGCCGCCTCGTGGCGCTGTCCGGGCGGCCGATGACGACGACCGTGCTGGAGCGGGATTCGAAGCCTGGGGAATGGCGCCGTCTGCTCGGGATGATCGCCGATGCCAACGCCGCTGGACTGGCGATGACCGGCATGGTGCTGACGCGGCCGACCGGTATCATGCTGGGCTTCGAGATTTCGCAGAACCCGTTCGTCAATTGCCCGAGCTGGGAGACGATCGCGCATCTGCCGTTCCCCGCCCGGGTGGCGGCGCTGCGCGATGCGACGCTGCGGGCGCGGCTGCTCGGTGAAGCGGCGGGCGACCCGATGCTGGCGAACCGTCTGCGGCGGTGGGACCGGATTTTCCCGCTGGGGGACCCGCCCGACTACGAGCCTGCGCCCGAACTGAGCATCGGTGCTGAAGCGCGGCGGCTGGGAGTTGATCCCGCTGGGCTGGCATACGACAAGATGCTGGAGAATGACGGGCGGACGATACTGTACCGCCCGCTCAGCAACTACGCTCACGGCACGCTGGAAACCGTCCGCGAGATGATGGCCCACCCAAACACCCTCATCGGGCTCGGCGATGGTGGCGCTCACGTCTCCATCCTGTGCGATGCGTCGGCGATGACCTATGGGCTGACGCACTGGACGCGTGACAGGTCGTCGGGTCGATTCCCGCTGGAGTGGATGGTGCGACGCCTGACCTGGGACAACGCCCAGGCGTTGGGGTTGCGGGACCGCGGCCAGATCGCGCCGGGAAAGAAGGCGGATATCAATGTGATCGATCACGGCCGCCTGCGCCTGCATGTGCCTCAGGTGGTCTACGACCTGCCGGCGGGCGGGCGCCGGCTGATGCAAAGCGCCGACGGGTACGTGGCGACGGTTCTGTCGGGTCAGGTGGTGTCGCGCGAGGGCGTTGCCACCGGGTCCCTGCCCGGCCGGCTGATACGCGGCGCACGTGCGGGCTGAGCGTTCTCGTAGTCGCGACAATAGTTGAGGAAGACATTCATGGGTAGCGCATACGACATCGTCATTCGCGGCGGCACGATCATGGACGGCAACGGCGGCACGCCCTTCGTGGGTGACGTCGCGGTCAGGGACGGCAAGATCGAGGCGGTCGGCGCCGTTTCGGGAAACGGCAAGGAAGAAATCAATGCCGCCGGCCTGTCGGTGACGCCCGGGTTCGTCGACATCCACACTCATTACGATGGCCAGGCAATCTGGGATTCGCATCTGGCGCCGTCGTCCTGGCACGGTGTGACGACCGTGGTGATGGGCAACTGTGGCGTCGGCTTCGCGCCGGTGCGGAAGAACACGCAGGACGCGGTCGTTGCGCTGATGGAAGGGGTCGAGGACTTGCCCGGCCCTTGCCTGAACGAAGGTCTCGACTGGAGCTGGGAAAGTTTTTCGGAATATCTGACGGCGCTGGAACGCCGCAAGCACGACATCGACTTCTGCGCCCTGCTGCCGCACGCGCCGATGCGCGTCTACGTGATGGGCGACCGCGCGCTCAACCTGGAGGACGCCAACCAGGAGGACATCGCGCGCATGCGGGAGATCACGGCCGAGGCGGTCCGCGCCGGGGCGTTCGGCTTCTCGACATCGCGCACGCTGGCGCACAAGACGCTGGCGGGCGAGCATACGCCGACGCTGCGGGCGGCGGAAAACGAGCTGATGGGCATCGCCATGGGGATGAAGGATGCCGGTGGCGGCTTCATCGAAATGACCTCGGACTGGAACACGCCCGATCCGGCGACTGAGTTCGCGATGGTCCGGCGTATCATGGAAGCAAGCGGGCGGCCGTTGGTGTTCTCGTTGACGCAGCGTCACGACCACACCACTGGATGGATGGACCTGCTGGAGTTGTCCACCAAGGCGGTGACGGATGGCCTGCCGCTGCGCTGTGTCGCCCCGCCGCGGCCGATCGGCGCGCTGCTGGGGCTGTCGGGCAGCCAGAACCCGTTCGCGGGCACCCGGACCTATCGATCGATCGCCGACAAACCGCTGGAGCAACGGGTGGCGGCGATGCGCGATCCGGCGATGCGCGCTCGGATTCTGGCTGACGACCCGTGGGAGTTCAACACGTGGTCGCTGCTGGGTCGCATCGGGTTCGAAAGGATGTTTCATTTCAGCGATCCGCTGAATTACACGCCGTCGCGGGAGGACTCGATTGCCGCGATCGCGGCGCGCACGGGCCGTACGCCACAGGAGGTGGCTTACGATATGCTGGTCGACGATGACGGAAAGGGCTTCATCTTCACGTGCCTGGTGAATTATGCCGATTACGACCTGGAGGCGGTCAGGACAATGTATTCGCGCCAGCATGTCATTCCGGGTCTGAGCGACGGCGGCGCGCATGTGGCGTTCATTTCGGATGCGTCGTTTCCCACGTTTCTGTTCAGCTACTGGGGGCGGGACCGCGAGGACGGACGGATGCCGTTGCATGATCTGGTACGGCGCCAGACGAGGGAGCCGGCGCGGTTTGCCGGACTGAGCGACCGCGGCGTGCTGGCACCTGGTATGAAGGCGGACATCAATGTGATCGACTTCGCGAATCTGACGCTGGAGCGGCCGAATATGGTGGTGGATCTGCCCGCTGGCGGGCGGCGGCTGATGCAGAAGGCGCGGGGTTATGTGGCCACGGTGAAGGCGGGTCAGGTCACCTACCGTAACGGTGAGGCCACGGGCGCGCTGCCGGGAGGCCTGGTGCGGGGGACTTGCGTTGCCTGATCGCTGGTTGTGTCGAGCGAAACTTCGCCGCGGCGATGAACACGTTACTCTGGGCGTGATAAGAACGAGATAGCTGGCGAGCACGCTGCGTGCCGATGGGTTCGGCGGATGGCCGGTCGGGGGGAACCGCATGGAAAATCATGCCTTTGACTATATCGTGGTCGGCGCTGGGTCGGCCGGAGCCGTGCTCGCCAACCGGCTGAGTTCTGATCCCAAGTTCCAGGTGCTGGTGCTGGAAGCGGGGCGGGAAAGCCATCCCTGGTCGCGAATTCCCGTTGGCTTTGCCAAGCTGATTGAAAATCCCGCCGCCAATTGGCTGTATTCCTCGGAGCCTGACGAGGGCAACGGACAGCGCCGCTTGCCCGTCCCGCGCGGCAAGCTGCTGGGCGGGTCGTCGTCCATTAACGGAATGGTCTTCGTCCGCGGCCAGTCGCAGGACTACGATACGTGGGCGCAACTTGGCAACCGCGGCTGGAGTTACCGCGAGGTGCTGCCAATCTTCCGCGACATGGAAAACTATCAGGGCGACGCTGACGACGAATTCCGTGGCCGCGCCGGGCCGCTGAAGGTGACCGAAAGCAACGAGAGCGGCCCCCTGTACGACGCGCTGATCAAGGCGGCGGGTGAAGTCGGCATCAAGTATACCAAGGACTACAACGGCGCGGCGCAGGACGGGATCGGTATGACCCAGGCGACGATCCGCAATGGCCGTCGCATGAGCACCGCCTTCTGCTACCTCGACCCGGCACGTGGGCGTCCTAACCTGACGATCCAGGCCAATGCGCTTACCGAGTGCCTGCTGATCGAAGGCAAGCGCTGTGTTGGTGTCCGATACAGCATCAATGGGCAGCAACTCGAAGCCCGTGCAACGCGGGAGGTCGTTGTCAGCGCCGGATCAATCAATTCGCCACAGCTTCTGGAACTGTCCGGTATCGGCCAGCCGGACCTGCTGCATAGCCTTGGGATCGAGGTCCGCCACGCGCTCAAAGGTGTCGGGGAGAACCTGCGAGACCATTACTCGCCCAGGATGAAATGGCTGGTGCCCCCGGCGCTTGGCATTACCTACAACGACAAGGGGCGCGGCCTTGGGCTCGTCTGGCAGGCGATCAAATATGGGCTTAGCAAAAAGGGTCTGATCGGCCTGCCGGCGGCGCCGATCCGCGCGTATATTCGGACGCGCCCCGGTCTTGACGCGCCGGACGCCGCGATCTCCTGGATCCCGTTTCTGTCCGACGCCAATTTCAAGCTGGCGAAGACTTCGGGTGTGACCGCGATCATGAACATCCTGCGCTCGGAAAGCACCGGCAGTATCCATGTCTCCTCGAAGGCGCCGAACCGTCCGCCGGCGATCCGTTTCAATTTCCTCAGCGCACAGCTCGACCGTGAGGTGACGCTGGCGGCGATGCGCACGACGCGGCGTATCATGACCGCACCTGCCATGCAGGGGATCGCCACCGACGAGATCGCGCCCGGGGTGAATGTCGATGCCGACGACGAATTGCTCGACTGGATCAGGAGGAACGCCGAGACCACGTATCATCCTGTTGGCACGTGCAAGATGGGATCGGATCCGATGGCGGTGGTGGACGAACAGCTTCGGGTGCATGGCATGGAGGGGCTGCGGGTCGCGGATGCCTCCATCATGCCGACGCTGACGTCGGGAAATACCAACGCGCCGTCGATCATGATCGGCGAGAAGGCGTCCAGGATGATGCTGGCCGCCACGTAGCGGTAGGGCTGCAGGTCGCCGCCAGGGGTGCGGGCTGGCACTCCCGGCAGGACCATTGTGTTTCGTTACTAATACGAAGGCCGGCTTGTGACCGTTTAATCCCTAGCGCACGGGGTCCAGCACGACCACGGGGATTTCACGTGCCCCCGACTTAACCTGATAGTCGGCGTACGGCGGAAAAAACTCAACGGCCTGCTTCCACAACCGCGCGCGTTCCTCCCCCGTCGCGGTCCGCGCCTTTGCCGGCATCTTTTCTGTTCCCACCTGAATGGTGACCTCCGGATCGCCAAGGATGTTACGGTACCAGCCGGGGTGTTCCGGCGCGCCGCCCTTCGATGCAATCACGAAATAGCTGTCACCGGTGCGCCCATAGAACAGCGGGAACAAGTAACTCTGCCCCGACTTGCGTCCAGTCGTGGTCAACAGCAACGACGGGACGGTTATCTCCGGCGCGCCAGGCCGAGCGAGGGTGTACATGTGGCCGTCGGTGCCGCCGCTGGATAGATAACGTTCGGTATGATCCTTCATCCATTGCGGCAGGTTGGGCGCGAGCTTCGCTTCGGTCATCGTGATACTTCCTCATGCCTTGATGGCTGGCCCGCCACGGACGCGGCAGCCTGTCATATGGGGCAGCCTAGCCGATCGTGCAATGCCGGCCAACCGCTCTGTCTTGTTCGCGAAATCACGCCATGCAGCAAGACCGGACACGGAGGCGATGGCGCGCGATCCACCCCCCGCCTCCGCGCCGGCGCCGCTTGGCTTAGTGTGAGCCAGAGAGGTGCCAGCCCTTCTTCGCCAGTGAAATGGTATAAAGGCTCTTGCCAGAGGTGAGATAAAGCAGATTGGCGTCGTTGCCGTAGCCGAAGGCGACGTTGGTCGGTAGCTCCTTGCCGGTCGAAACGTAGGCAAGCTGCTTGCCTTGTGGCGAATAGACGTAGAGCCCGGGCGCCGCCTCACTGCGCACCGCGACGTAAATGTTGCCATCGACATCGACGGTCATGCCGTCACCGCCGTCGTTCGGGAGCCAGTCGACGACAACCCGGCGGTTGCTGACCGTGCCGTCGGGCGAGAGATCATACGCAAGACAAGCCATCACTCCCTTCTGCGCCACCTCGCCCTTCTGCAGGAAATCATGCGCCCCGTTGTCATGGGCCAGCACGTACAGCGTCTTCTGATCGGGCGAGACCTGCACGCCGTTCGGCTTGCCCGCGTCGGTGATCAGCCGCGTCACCTTGCCGTCCGGGTCCAGACGGTACACCGCCTGCAGCGGCTGGTTCATCGGCTCCCAGCCGAGATACCGCGGATCGGTAAAGTAGATGCGGCCTTTCTCATCGATCGTAAGGTCGTTCAGCGCATTGTACGGCTGGCCATTGTAGAGGCCGCTCAGGATATAGCTCCTGCCGGTTTTCATGTCGGTTTTGGTCAGCCGTCGGCCGCCGAAATCCGCGCCTTCGGCAACGACCAGATTGCCCTCCGCATCGAATTTCATGCCGTTCGACATACCGCTCGGCGACCGGAAGATAGTCGCCTGCTTGGTCTTGGGATCATACTTCCAGATATTACCGGCCTGCGCGTATTTGCCTGACGGATCCTTGCAAAGGCTGGTGAAGGTGATGTCACTGAAATACACCATGCCGTCAGGGCTGGTCGCGACGCCTTCGGTGAGCGCGCAGGCACCGCCAAACACGCGATCAAGCTTCGCCGTCGAGGGCAGCACGCTGGGATCGCCAGTCGGCGCCGGGAAACCGGGGTCCTCCGCGCGGGCGCCTCCGGCAAGCAACAATCCAAGCATCGTGCCGACTGCCCAGGCGTATCGGAGCCGGGCGGCTGGCACTTTATTCGTCGTCGCGGAGCTGTCGCAGCGCATTTTCATTATATGTCCTCCCGTGGGCGTACCTTGGTTGATACTCGTCATTGACCCGTTGGACGGTTCCGCCCGGCGGGTGGGACACGGTAGCCCTTGCGCCGGGAGTAGGCAATTTGCGACAGGCGTGATACTGGTTTTTGCGTATCGTTGGTACAACCGTCGCGCGTCTGGTGTTCGCACACGGCACGTGGTGTTAGCCGCCGATTCTTCACTGTAACCCGCGCGGCGATAACCCTGAAGTCCAGCCGCAAGCCAAGGCTTTCGCGGTCGAGTCTGGCCGTCGATCAAGTAACATCACGTTGGGCAAAAGAAATTCGCGGACCATCGCAAAAATGAGTGGACAACTGCTCGCATAGCTGCCCTACCATGGGCGCACAGCTCCGTACAAGGAGCGGAAGCAAGCAGGGGGAAGCCATGGATACAGCCGCCGCGCGTGCAACGATCATTCCGTGGTGGAAAGAACCCACCAAGGACCAGTGGTATGCGTGGTGGGCTGCCTGGTTAGGCTGGACTTTGGACGCCTTCGATTTTACTGTGTTTCTATTGATCATGGTCCCCATCGCCGAGGAATTCAAAGTGCCGCTGGCGGCGGTGGCTTTCATCCTCACCATCACCTTGTGGATGCGGTTGGTCGGAGCTGTCATCGCCGGCTGGCTCGCCGATCGGATCGGTCGCAAAACCCCGCTGATGATCTCGATTGCCTGGTACTCGCTGGCGAATTTCATCGCCGGCTTTTCCCCAACCCTCTGGTTTCTGCTGTTGTTCCGCGCGCTGCTCGGCATTGGCATGGGCGCCGAATGGCCGGTCGGTGCCGCGCTGGTCATGGAAAACTGGCCACAGCGCTCACGAGGATTGATGAGCGGCATCCTCCAGGCATCGGGCAATCTCGGCTTCGTGCTGTCCAGCATCGTCTATGGCCTGCTGTATAACTCGATCGGCTGGCGCGGCTTGCTGTGGCTCGGAATCCTGCCTGCCCTGTCGATCATCTACATCCGGCACTTCGTGAAGGAACCGCCGGTCTGGCTGGAAAACCGCCGGCTGCAGCGTGCCGCGAACCGCGAAGTCAAGACGCCGCTGTTTGCCATCTTCCGGCGGGACATGATCGGCAATACTCTGACCGCCTGCTGGTTCATGTCGTCGGCTTTCATTACTTATTACTCAATCAACTCATTGTTTGCCTCGCATATGCAGACCGATCTCAAACTCAGCCCGGCGCTGATCGCGACTCCGATCGCCCTGGCCAATTTGCTGGCCTTTCTCGCCAGTACTTCCTGGGGCTGGATGTCGGATCGTTTCGGCCGGCGATGGGCCATGATCACACCAGCACTGTTCGCGATCCCGCTTGCGCCATTCTACCTGTTCAGCAACAGTTTCGCCGTTATCGTCACGGCCTTCGTCCTGCAAGGCGCTGCCGGCAGCGGTGGTATGTTCGGCCAGGTCCCCGCCTATTTGAACGAACGGTTTCCAACCGAGGTCCGCGCAACCGCGACCGCCTTCTGCTATCATCAGGGCGCTATCTGGGGCGGATTTTGCGCGCCGGTGCTGGCTTATTTCGCGACCTCCTGGCAGCTTGGGCTGGCCATACCAATGATGGTCGGGACGGTGATGGGCGCGAGTAGTTTCATTGTCGCACTGCTGCTCAGCCCGGAGACCAAAGGAACCGATATGGTGTCGGAACTGGTGGTAACCTGAGGCGGGCTGCCTCTTCCCTCCCTCGCGATGCGAGATGTGCGTGGACAAATGGCCCGTTAAGGCTAGCCTCCTCTGTCCGACAGGGACAAGTGCGAGGGGATTGCCAATATGAGAAAACTGGACGGCAAAGTTGCGATCGTCACGGGCGGCGGTCGTGGATTGGGGCGTGCCTACGCGCGCCGGTTGGCCTCCCTGGGGGCGAAGATCGCGGTCTGCGACCTCAGTTTGAAGTCCTTCGAGGAATTTGAAGCCGAGCGCCGGGATATGACGGGCGAGAGTACTGTCGCGGAGATCGAGGCGGTCGGAGGCGCTGCGTTCGGGGTCGAACTGGACGTGGCTGACCGCGCCGCGGTGGACGCGATGGTCACGCAAGTCGTCCAGAAGTGGGGCCGCGTCGACATCCTCGTCGCCAACGCCGGCGGCGGAAGAGGTCGGCCAATCGATACCAAAGCAAGCACACTCGATTCCGAATTGCTCGACCTTGTCCTGCGGATGAATTTGCACGGCACGATATACTGTTGCAACGCTGTTGCTCCGATAATGAAGCAACAGCGTTACGGCAAGATTGTTACGGTTTCCTCGGTCGCTGGGATCGGTCCTTCGGCTGACGGCGGTTACGCTCATTACGGTGCGGCCAAGGCGGCGATCGCACATTACACGCGCTATCTTGCGCAGGATCTCGGTCCGCATGGAATCACCGCGAATTGTATCGCACCAGGGACAATCGCGACCGGACGCATCATGCAGGTCGTGGTTCCCGGAAGCGCTGGGGCCAATCGCGATCCGGCAGCGAACGTTGCTTTGCGTCGCCTTGGTACGGTCGAGGATTGCGCTCGAGTTCGTGGAGTTTCTGACGACAGACCTGTCGGATTATGTCACCGGAACGATTATCCCTATCGATGGCGGATTGATACGATAACACTGTCAGGGTCTGCCGCTACTTTCGTCTCGGCGACGCGGCGGTCGCGAGAGGCGAAGTTATATCGGCAAATGATACATCCATTGAGGTGCGCACATCTATCACTGTCGGGACGCGCGATTTCAGCGCCGCTTCGAGAGCCGGCCTCAGCGCATGCGGTTCTGTCACACGTACGCCTTCGCAACCCATCGAACGTGCGATCGCGCCGTGATCGAAATCCTTGAATTCCGCGGCGAACGGGCCCGAGCCGTGGTACACCCAGCCTAGCGCGTTGTTGTTGAATACGACGACGATGATCGGGATATCCTGCTCGAGCGCGGTCATCAGTCCGTTCATGGTCATAGCGAAGCCGCCATCGCCGCATACTGCCACCGCGGGACGGTCGGGGTGAACCAGCTTGGCGCCGAGCGCGGCTGGTATGGCGAACCCCATTGGGCCGGAGCCGGCTGCCTGCAGGAAGCCCCCCGCTTGTTTCGTTTGGTAGAAATGCGTCATCAGGATGCGATTTTCGCCAGCGTCACAGGTCACTATTGCCTCGGGCGGCAAGGTGCGCATCAACTCGCCAATCACTCGCTGAGGCAGCAGCGGCGCGTCGTCGGCGTGATACGTGGGCGCATCGAAATAGCCGTTGGCGCGACGCAGACCCGCGACCCACGCCTCCGCCTCGGCGCGGCGGCCGCCGGAGTCTCGGCCAGCAGCCAAGCTCATCTGCCGCAACACGCCGGTCGCATCTCCCACCAGAACATGCTCGGCTGGAAAATTCCACGAGGCATTCTTCGGCTCGACATCGATCTGAACAAAAGTCTGCCTCGTGGGGTCGAGCAGGTCGCGATTCTCCCAGGCGGTGTCGGAGGGACCCAGCTTTGTGCCAATGGCGAGCACCAGGTCCGCCGCACTGACCGCGGCATTCGCGGCCGCGGTGCCGAAGGTGCCAAAAACGCCCAGCGCGAGGGGGTGTGTTTCGGGGAAGACGCCCTTGCCGGCAGCGGTGGTCACGACTGGCAGGCCGACGGCCTCTGAAAGTTCGGCGAGCGCGTCGTAGGCCTGAGCGATGCGCACGCCGTTACCGGCGATGACGACAGATCGTTTTGCTACCAGCAAGGCCTTTACGGCGGCGGCCACCCGTTCGGCGTCCGCCGCGGGCGGTGCGGGCGGGAGATAGTGACGGGTGTGATAAAGCGTGGGTCGACTGTCCGGCTCGATCTCGCCGGCGAGGCTGTCCATCGAGAACAGAACGGTTACCGGACCGGGCTGGCCGGCGGTTGCGTGCTTGATCGCGAGCTGGGTTGCCTGCACCGCCGCGACGGGGGTGTGTGCCTGCATCACCTGCTTCGTTACGCCGCCGAAGGCACGCCGAGCATCCCAACTGCCGTAGTCGCCGGTCGCCTGTTGATAGGGTGCGTGCAAATGAAACAGTGTTGCGTCGGAGAAATCGGTGAGTAGCAGCATGGGCGACGACGACAGATAGGCTTCCATCGTGCCGATCAACCCATTGCCTAACACCCATGGCCCCTGCCCTATCAGTACGCCTGGGCGCCGAGTGAGCCGACCGTAAACCTCGGCCATCACTCCGGCTAACGACTCTTCGCGCACCGTTACCATGCGCACCGAGTTCTGGTACTTGCGCAGGCCCGTGATGATTCGGCCTGTATGGCCTCCTGAGATGCCGAACACGTATTCGATGCCAGCCTCGTGCAACACGCGGCCAATGAGATCGGCAACCGGTTCAGCCTCGGTGAGCATCCGTTCAATCGGCATTGACGCTGTCCTCCTGGTGATTTGGATGCAGCCTGGAAGCGGCACATGCTGGCGTCAAGCGCGCGTCCGTGGTCCGCGGGCGGAGTGTTGGGGCCAATGATCTACCTTGGAAACAAAAGCGATAGCGTGAGTTGAGCAGCCCAGACGGAGCCATGGTCTCCCGGCCGCACGACATTGTAGTAAGATTCGAACTTGAGTGACATCGGCTGGTTTGCGATTTTGAATGCCTTTCCGATGCCGCCCCCGACCGGCACGGTCCAGCGTTTGTCATTGTTCGACGCCCAGTCTGACGTGATGTTCGGGGAGGTGCCCAGCGACCAACCGTCACCAAACCGAAAGGATACTATCGGATTAAGCAGCAGGCTGTTGGACCGGTCACCGCCATGAGGAGGTCCGCCAAAGCTCCAGACATTATTTGCGACGAACGCGATCGTCCAAGGGACACTGCCCTCCCATACTGCTGCTACGGACGGCCCGGAACCCCACTTGTTCACACCAGTTGTACTGTTGGTCGCTGTCGGCAGGAAGATGACCGGCCCGGCTCCCCAAAAAAAGCCGCTGCCTCGGGCTGGAGAAAGGAACAGCGTCGTTTCAACATTGTCGAGCCCGTCTTCCCAGCTATCGCCTCGTTTCTTCGGTGCCTGGAAGTCAAAAGCGCCCTTGGTTCGGGTGATCAGAAACCAGTCATGGTTTAGCGGGACAGGCAGGACCGCGTTACTGACCTGTAAGCTCGTCGTCGTCGCACTATAGAAGCCATCTTCGAATGATGTTTTGTACCTCAGAGGTAGCGTATAGAAGTGGGTCACCGGATTATCAGATTCTCTTTCATAGTCCGTATTGGTTTCTTCCGTTATCACTTGCGCCAATGCACGGGCGCTCCATGACGTGGGCGCCAAACCGACGCATGTGGCACCGATCGCGCATGCGCGGAGTAGCGCACGGGCCCCGACACGTCGACCGGTGCCCTGCCTCACCAACTCCGCGTGCCCCTAAGCGGTTCGGATATCCACATGCACTACGGGTCGAACGGAAATACCCGCTTCCAGTCGTTCCTCATGCTGACCACCGTCCAGCCGAGCGAATTTGCCTCGGTCAACAAGGCGTCGGAAAATGTGCCGACTTTCGAATCTGGAAGGCCACCAGCAGGACCGTAGCCATATTCGCGTACCGGGTCATCGTGGTGAACCAGCATCTTCAGCCGCGCTCCGTCTCCGGCGCCCGTCCACTCCAGCATCTCGCGGTCCCCGTCGGAATTGCCAAAGGCAGCGTAGGGACGCTTGCCTATAAACATGTTGATGCCGACCGCCTTGCCATCACCATCATCGATGAAGAAAACCTTTGGCAGGCGCATTAGCTCAGGCTTGTTCCCTTTCATCTCATACTTGGTCACAATGCTCGATCCCACCACCTGCTCGGGCGGGATGCCGTAGACGCGCTCAGAATAGGCCCTGACAAATTCTTGCCCGCCTCCCGTAACGATATAGGTCTTGTAGCCGTTGGCACGCAGATATTGCATCACCTCGAGCATCGGCTGATAGACAAGTTCGGTCCGCAGCCGCTTGAATCGCTGATCCCTGGCAGTTTCGATCCAGTTCGCAACCAGTTCCAGAAATGACTCGTTGCTCATCCCGGCGTGAGTGACAGCGACAATTTCCAGCCAGTCCTTCTCGGCGAACTTGCCCAGCGCCTCCATGTTGCCGGATAATATCGCATCAAACGGAGCGATCGTTCTCCACTCAGGATGATCCGGTGCCATGGCCCGGATGCGATCGAGCGCGAACATTGCTTGCGCATAAACTGGCTGCTCAACCCATAGCGTGCCATCCTGGTCGAACGTTGCGATCCGGTCCTTGACTGATACGAAACGCTTGCTCGCGGGGTCGGTGGTAACACGAACAAAATCCAGAATGGACTGCTTCGCTGGCCCGTCGTTCCAGGATGCAAGCGGCGCTGTCTGGGCTCGCGCGGCGGAATCGCCAAGCACCGCGGGCAGAACAGATAGTGCGGCGAGCGCACCGAGGAAGCGGCGGCGATTCGGCTCATTCAAGTCAGTTGATAGCATGGTCATTTCCTTTTGCTCCGCGATCGCCGGCGGATCGACAACGACGTCAGCGAGTGCGGCTTCGATGGCACACGCGCTGCCGGAACGTTCGCCCACTGCTCTTCGTGGGCCTTGACCGCCGCGAGATTGAATCTCGCCGGAGCCTGCATCGGCGGATACTCGGCTGCCGTCATCGCGCCTGGCGGGCGGTGCAGCTTGCCCCCGCGTGATACGCCGATGCTGTGCGAGACATTGTGGTTCCTCCGGTGCAGTGACCGCGTGTGCGTCCTTGACTGCAGTTCGTTTGTTTCAAGTATAACCAGTAGCAAGGGGGCGGCCCGACGCACGGGTCGTGAGCTCTGACGGCACGGCCCGTATTCGATCGTATCGCCGGGGTCTATGCACATCTGGCAGGTCCGACATCCCATCGCCCTCGCCCTCGGCCTCGTCCCAGCGCGACGCGACAGGCGGCCGCAAAAAAGACGCCCCGGTCGCGACGCCGCGGGCCGGGGCAAAAGGTGGGGGGAGGAGCCTCACGGTAGTTGGCAACCCAGCCGACGACAGTGACCCTGTTCACAATCGACGGCCAAAATGTGCTCGAAACCACTGGCGCCAGCCGCAAACCGTCCCATCGGAACCCGGTCCCCGCGCAACGCCCCTCCACATCGGCGCGGCGGTATAAAAATCGATGGACCTGTCTTCCAGGTCACAGCGCGGCCAGCGCCGAACCCGCATCCTGGGCTCTAACGAGACAGAGATAAAGGAAAGTGCGATGCGTCCCTATATCACCGCCACCGGAATGGCGTTTGGATTGCTGGCCGTCTGGGCGACCCTGGTGCAGTTCGTGGTGTAACAAACGTAACGGAACGACCGCGTAGCCCGTTGCCCATACACCTGTATCTGCAAACATAGTCAGAGGTCTGCCCTATCCATACCGCTGCTCCTCCCACGGGTCGCCGTTGTTATGATACCCCCTCACTTCCCAGAAACCCGGATGATCGCTGATGGTAAACTGAATTCGGCGAAGCCACTTGGCTGACTTCCACAGATAAAGCCGAGGCACCAGCATCCGTACCGGGCCGCCGTGCTCGCGGCTGATCGGCTTGCCCTCCCATCGGTCGACCAGAAATACGTCCGGCTGATCGAACTGCTCGAGCCGGATGTTGCTGGTGTAACCATCATACCCATGAAATATCACATGCTTCGCCTCGGGCGCTGGACGAACGATGGCCAGCAGCGCCCGGGCCGATACGCCTCCCCAATGATTGTCATAACGCGACCACTGCGTCACGCAGTGCATGTCGGAGACGTATTCCGACCGCGGCAGCGCCATGAACTCGTCCCACCGCATGCTGAGTCGGTTCTCCACTGCGCCATCGACATCAAGCCGGAACCGCTGTTCGGTCAATTTCGGTTGCGCTCCCAGATCGAGCACAGGCCAGTCCTGCACTAGCCTCTGGCCGGGCGGCAGCCGGTCTAGCTCCGGATCGGCCGTGGTGCCGGTCAGCAGACGGCCTTCCCGGGCCCAGTCCTGCTTGCGTTCGATCAACTTGTCCCGGACCTTTCCGGTCATCGGGATTTCGCCGTCCGCCATATCCACCTCACTCACTGTCGGTTCGCCAACCGCGCTGTACGGACGGGGACACATCCCCTTGTTCCGTGATTGACCCGCGTATGCCAGGGGACCAAAGATAACCTGAATGCAAGCTGAGGGTAACAAAGATACCGGGCCATGATCCTGCTCATCGACAATTACGACAGTTTTACCTTTAATCTCTACCACTTCCTGGGCGATGTTGGAGCGCACTGCGAGGTTTGGCGCAACGACAAGCTCACCGTTGAGCAGGCCCTGGGCATGCAGCCCGAGGCGATCGTGCTGTCCCCCGGCCCCTGCACGCCAACCGAAGCCGGCATCTGCCTTGACCTGATCACCGCCGCCGCCGGTCACGTCCCTTTGCTGGGCGTCTGCCTGGGTCATCAGGCCATCGGCCAAGCCTTCGGCGGCCGCGTCATCCGTGCGCCGCAGCCGGTACACGGCAAGGTCAGCGCAATCTCGCACCTGGGCACCGATATCCTGGACGGCCTGCCCTCACCATTTTCCGCCACCCGCTACCACAGCCTGATCGTCGAGCGGGCCACACTTCCGGAAACGCTGGTCCCCACCGCGCGGACCGACGACGGGCTGATCATGGCGATGCGCCACCGAACCTTGCCGATCTACGGTGTGCAGTTCCACCCGGAGAGCATCGCCAGCCAGCACGGCCACGAAATCCTGGCCAATTTCCTGGCAATCGCCCGCGGCAAGAATACCCCGGCGGATGGCCCCCCATCTGCCCGCCCTCCTCTCGACCGCGCCGCCTGAGGCGTGTCCGCCAACCTGAAGCCGGCCATCGCTCGACTTGCCGCCGGCGAGACTCTGTCGCCTGACGCCTCCGAGGCCGCGTTCGATGTGATCATGTCCGGCGAGGCGACACCCGCCCAGATCGGCGCCCTGCTGATGGCGATGCGGATTCGCGGCGAGACGGTGCAGGAAATCACCGGCGCCGTCCGGGCCATGCGCGCCAGGATGACCGCGATCGAGGCACCCGACGGCGCCATCGACGTCTGCGGCACTGGCGGCGATGGCGCCGGGACCCTGAACATTTCCTCCGCGGTCACGTTCGTGGTCGCCGGCTGCGGCGTCCCGGTGGCAAAACACGGCAACCGCGCCCTGTCCTCCCGCACCGGCGGCGCCGACGTGCTCACCCAGCTCGGCATCAACCTCGACATGCCGATCGAGCGGCTGCCGATGATCCTGGCCGAGGCCGGCTGCGTCTTCCTGTTCGCCCCTCGGCACCACCCCTCGATGCGCCACGCCGCCGGTCCCAGGGTCGAGCTTGGCACGCGCACCATCTTCAACCTGCTGGGCCCGTTGGCCAATCCCGCCCGGGTGCGGCGGCAGTTGACCGGCGTGTTTTCCCCCGACTGGACGCGGCCGATGGCGGAAACCCTTGCCGCGCTGGGCCATCAAAGCGCATGGATCGTCCATGGCATGGGCCTCGATGAGTTGACCGTCGCGGGACAGAACCACGTGACCGCACTGCATAATGGCGCGATCCGCGGCTTCCTGCTGGAGCCCGAACAGGCGGGCTTGCGTCGGGCGCCGATCGAGGCCATTCGCGGCGGCGACGCCGCATTCAACGCCGCGGCGCTGCTTGCCCTGCTGGAAGGCGAGACGGGCGCCTATCGCGACACCGTTTTGTTCAACGCCGCCGCCGCGCTGATCGTGGCTGACCGAGCCGGCGACCTGCGCGACGGGGTTGCCCTGGCCGAACGCTCGCTCGCATCCGGCGCCGCGCTCCATGCGTTGCAAACCTTGCGGCGCGTCTGTCCAGCCGGCGGAGAACCATGATGTCCCAGCCAACGCTCATGTCGAGGAAACGTTGATGCCAGACGATATCCGCTCGATCCCTGACGTTCTCGGTCAAATCTGCGCCGACAAACGCGAGGAGGTGGCGACCGAAAAGGCCAAACGCGGGATCGATGTTCTGCGCCATGAGATTACGTCCCGCGCCGGTCCGACACGTGGTTTCGCCTATGCGCTCAAGCAAGCCGCCTCCGCCGGACACTATGCCCTGATTACCGAGATCAAGAAGGCCTCGCCCTCCAGCGGTCTGATCCGGCGTGATTTTGACCCGGTCGGCATCGCCAAGGCGTACCAGGCCGGAGGCGCCGCCTGCCTTTCGGTGCTGACCGAGCGGCGCCACTTCCTCGGTGAGCCCGCCCATCTGAAAGCCGCGCGGGCGGCCGTTTCCCTGCCGGTCCTGCGCAAGGACTTCATCATCGATGCCTGGCAGGTTTACGAAAGCCGAGCGATGGGGGCGGATTGTATTCTGTTGATTATGGCCGCGCTCACGGATGCTCAGGCGCGCGAGTTCGAGCAGATCGCCATCAGCCTGGACCTGGACGTTCTGGTCGAGGTGCACGATCACGACGAACTGGATCGCGCCCTGCTGCTTGAGACATGCATGATCGGGATAAACAACCGTAGTCTCAAGACCTTGGAGACCGATCTTACGACAACCGTCACGCTGGGGCCGCTCGTCCCCCCCGATCGCTTCCTCATCGCCGAAAGCGGCATCCGCGACACCGCCGATCTGCGGCGGCTGTCGGCGGTGGGCCCTCAGGGCTACCTCGTAGGCGAAAGTCTGATGCGGCAGACTGACATAACCGAGGCGGTCCGGACGTTGCTGGGCGACAGCCGGCGGGCGCCATCTTGAACCGGCGCCCGCCCGCGTCGCTGTTCCCCCCGTCGCAGTTCCCCCCGTCAATGTCCAGGCTGCCGTGACCGGCGCTTTCACCCATTTCGACCCGGCCGGTCATGCCGCGATGGTCGATGTTTCCGGCAAACCCGTCACCGTGCGCGAGGCCACGGCGCGGTCACGTGTGGTCATGCAGGCGACGACCCTGGCGATGATCCAGGCGGGCACCGCGAAGAAGGGTGACGTTCTCGGCGTGGCCAGGCTGGCGGGGATCATGGCCGCCAAGCGAACTGCCGATCTGATCCCGCTCTGCCATCCTTTGCCGATCTCGGCGGTGACCGTCGATCTGGTCGCCGATCCCGCAACGAGCGCGGTCGACATCACCGCCACGGTGCGCACCACCGGCCAGACCGGCGTGGAGATGGAGGCGCTGACGGCGGCGAGCGTGGCGGCGCTGACCGTCTATGACATGTGCAAATCGGTCGATCGGTCGATGCGAATCGACGGATTGCGTGTGACCCACAAGGCTGGCGGCAAGTCAGGCGAATTCTCCCAGGACTGACTCAGGCAACCCGCCCCTAGGTGCACCGACCGCGTCTTCAACATCATCCCCGCGTCCCCAGCGTCATCCCCAACTGCATCCTCAGTGTTATGCCCGCGTCTCCAGTGTGTCCCCAACTGCGTCTCCAGTGTCATCCCCGCGCCTCCCGACGTCATCCCCGGCTGCATCTTCAGTGTCATCCCCTGCGGAGGCAGGGGACCCAGGTCTTGCAGTCCTGCGCAAGGGCCGTTGGTCACAAGCCTGACTCGAAGCACGAAGGAACCTCAGGCCAATGAAATCGCTCGCAAAAATGAGCCAAAGCATCTCCAGCTAAGGTGGACATTGTGTGGTCGTCGCTATATCGGAACCTCGGGACGCACCGCCGCCGTTTCGTGGCCATAGGGTAACCGAACGCGCGCACCGCCGCCCGGCGCCTGCCCCAGTTCCTGCTGGCCGCCGAGGTTCCGCTCAAACCCCCGTTCAAGCTCCCGCATCGCGCCAAGGCGCTGACTCGCCGATATCATCGCCGCCAACTCGGTCTTCGCACCTCCAACACCACCGCCCTCGGGTGATGCCGTCCGGGACCCCGCGGTCGTATCGGAACCAGCGTCCGCGCCAGCCGGCGGCGCGGCAGTCACCCGCCTGCTGGTATATTCCAGCATCGCCTCCGCGACCGCCGCCTCGATCGCCGCCTCTCCAGCCGCGAGTTCTTCTTCCCCCAGCCCCAGAATCCCCCGATCGTCAGCTCCAGGCTCGCATGCTCCACGGTCATCAACCGGCGCCTCGGGAATTTCGTCCGCTACCGCCCCCGCCCCCGGTCGAGCAACGTCAGTGCCCTGACGCCGGCGGCGCTCCATCGTTCGCTCACCCTGCTCCGCGCTCCGGCCGAGTGCGTTCGCCACACCAAAATACCGCAGTCGCAGCGCCGCCGGCATATCCTCCGTCGCCGCTCGGCTCAACGCCGCGAGCGCGGACATCGACAACGCGATGCTCCGCGCAACCGCGATGAAATCCGCCTTCATCCCAGGCCGGTAGGAGATCATGGCGCGGATGGCCATCAACCGCGCGGCCGCCAGGTCGCCGGTGACCGCGACGAAAAGCGGCGCGAGATAGTCCGCCAGGCATTCAATCAGCCCCTGCGAGGGATCACCCGGAGAACATGTCGCCCGCGGCACGGTGAGGTCTGGATGCGGCATGGCGACGACAGGATCCTTGTCAAACCGACGGTAAACCCCGCCGCGGCGCGACCCGGCGGCCGGCAAGTCACAACCACATGGCCAGATCTATTTTCCTGTTTTGTTCTTACAGCAAAATGCCGCCTGACGCAACCGAATTTCACGCACCCGGGACAACCCTGTTCACTCACTGACGCTCGTTGACACACCTCGCCCGGGGCGCATATCGCAGCATCTCCCCGCGCAGTTGGGGACAAGCAGTTTCAGCGGTGGCAGCCCGAGCGACCGCAAGCAACAGCGGCGGCGGCGAAATGGCTCCGTGGAGCGAGATGGATCAGCGACCCGCCGGATTATCGCAATGGACGATAAAGCGCCGGCTCGTTTCGGCATGGCTCCGGGACCGCCATCAGTTCGACGGTGGCAGACTGCCACGGCTTTGCCCGATCTGCGGCCATCACGGCACCATGGTCAGCGTCGGACATCCGCCGCGCTGGGATGCCCGTTGCGCAAGCTGCGGCAGTCGCGAACGCCACAGGCTGCTGTGGCTGTGGGCAACAAGGAACGGTCGGAACGAGTTCGCCGGGAAGCGTATTTTGCATTTCGCACCGGAAAAGGCGCTCCGCCGCCTGCTGCGAACGAACCCAGGCTACGAGACGGCCGACCTGCACCAGCCCGGCGTGACCCACCGTATCGACATCCGCCACCTCACGCTGCCCGACACCGCCTATGACATGGTCATCGCCAACCACGTTCTGGAGCACATCGATGACGACCGCCAAGCCATTGGGGAGTTGTTCCGGGTCTTGCGGCCCGGCGGCGTCGCGTTGCTGACGGTGCCGATAAATGCCACCCGCGTCGCCACCTATGAAGATCCCGCCATCGCCGATCCGGTCCGAAGGCAGGCGCATTTCAACGCCCCGGATCATCGCCGCTTCTATGGCCTGGATTTCACCAACCGTCTCGCGGCGGCCGGATTCACCGTCGAAACATTCCGCGTGACCCCAGCCGAGGAAGTCCGGTTCGGCCTGCTCCCGATGGAGTGGCTCTATGTCGCCACCCGTCCGCCCTCGCCCCCGTAACGTCCGATCCCGGCAAGTATTACGGCCGCACCAGACCCTCTGAAGCCAGTCTCTCCGAAGCAAGCACCCGCGGTTGCGGCACCCACCCGGAGGCACCAGCGTCAGCCGCTGCCCGCAGCCTTGTTTGCCGGTCCAGGAACCCGGTCACCTCCGGCCAAACCGGCGCAATCCAACGCAGCGGCCATGCCAGGCACCCAAGTATCAGCGCGTGGCCGATCCCGCGATAAAGCCTCTCCTCAACCCGGCCGCCATCGCGGCGGACCGCCGCGGCAAGATGCTCGGTGTTGCGCGGCAGGACCGTCGTGTCACCTGTGCCAGAGGCGAGAAACATCGCCGGCGCATTGCCGCGGGCAAAACTGATCGGCTGCGTAAGGCGCAGGTCTCCCGCTGGAGCAAAGATTTCCTCGAGCTGAGGATCATGCAATGGCAGGAAATCATACGGTCCTGCCAAGCCAACCATGCCGGCAATGTCGCTGTCGGGATCGAGCCCGACCGCGGCCAGCCATTGCCGGTCCAGTGTCAGCATCGCCGCGATATGCGCCCCGGCCGAATGTCCTATCAGAAAGATACGATGCGGGTCGCCGCCGTAGCGCGAGATATTCCCCCGCGTCCAGGCGACGGCCGCGGCCACGTCCTGGATGAATGAGGGAAAGCGCACCGCCGGAAACACCCTGTAATCTGGCACAACCGTCAGGTATCCGCGGGCCGCCAGGGCGGCCCCTACGAAGCGGTAGGTTGCCTTGTTACCGTCTTTCCATCCGCCGCCGTAAATGAACACGACGACCGGCGCACCCTTTGCACGCGCGGCCCCCTCAGCCACCGGCAAATCGGTGACGTCCCTGGGGATGTCGCGGGTCGGTGAATAAACATCGAGCGAGTGACGCTCACCGTCGGCGTACGGAATATCACGCACCTCGGTGATCCCCGCCCTGGGAGACAACGCATTCAGAACCGAGCCCGGCGAACAGCCAGACAGCAAGCTCAGCACGATCACCGCCGGAGGCAAGCCGCGCATCTGTGTCTCATAGCCTCGCCAGTCGCTGCGCCATGCCGAACAGTCCGCGCAGCCGTATGCCTTCACTGGCGATCACGCACAAGCACGGTTCAGCGCTGACGACAACCGGCGGATGATCGTGATCCTCCTCCGGTTCCGACAGATCACCAGCGGCAAACACCCGGCCCGCATCAGCGAACGCGCCGCGCAGTACGCAGGTAAGCTCCAGCCCGTGATGGCCATGCCGTGGCAACGCCTGCCCGGGCTTCCCCAGGATCAACCCGCCCCAGGCCGCACCGCCAACCTGCAACGGCCGAAACCGGAGGCCGATCCCGATCGGCCACCAGCGCCCCATCGGCACACGGTCGAGCGGCGCCGGCAGCCCGGTATGCAAAACCGGCGGCACCGCCGGCGGCTCATACGCGCGATCGAGCAGCCGATCCATTGCCTCCGCGTCCAGCGCACTCGCTGCCAGTGGTTCCGGCGGCAATTCGTCCAGCAAAGCGCCACCCACCGCCTCGATGGCCGCCATCGTGCGCTGACAGTCCGAGCACTGCCTCAGATGAGTCGCGAGGACCAGCGCCAGCGCCTCCGGCATCGCGCCCGTCGCGTAGCTCAGCAAACTCGCCTCGCTGGGATGCCAGGTGATCAATTCGGCTCCTCAAGGACAGCCCGCAATCGAGCCACGGCCAGGCGGAGCCTCGATTTGACCGTCCCCAGGGGAATACCAAGCTCCTTTTCGATAACCGGATGCGGCTTGTCCTCGAAGAACGCCTTCCGGATCACCAACGCCTGTTCCGGCGGAAGTTGGCTCAGCGCCAACCGAACGCGGGCATCGCGCTCGGCGCAGTCCAGTGCGTGGTCTGGCGGCGCCGCAAGCTCCATCTCCTCAGCCGGATCAGGCAGCAACGCACTCGGGTGGCGTTCCCGCCGCATGAAGTCGATCCGCAGGTTGCGCGCGATGGTGAAGATCCAGGTCGTGGCGCCGGCTCGGCTGGCATCGAACAACGCAGCCTTCCGCCAGACCACCAGCATGGCTTCCTGCGCCATCTCCTCCGCCGCGTCAGGACTGGCGCCGGCGCGCAGCATCCAACCCTTTATGCGCGGCGCGAAATAGCGGAACAGCTCGCCGAACGCGGCGCGGTCCCGCCGCTGCGCGATGGCGTCGATCAGAGCGGCATGGTTCTCGCCATCGGTCAGCGTTCGTTGCGTCATCCCTTCGGCGGATATAACCCCGCCAAAAGGAAGCACCACCCCCCAGGCCCGGCCGCCCCAGGCAATTCGCCCCTCACCGGTCGCGCCCCTCTTGCGGCCGCGTCGGTGTTCGGCCGGCTCCGAGCCCGGCTCGGAGCGAAGGTATGTTGCATCCACGATCCTTCTTACGCCGCGCCGCGACGGATGGATCAGTTTCCACCCCCCGTGTCATGCCTGCGAAGGCGAGGGGCCAGCGTGGGCCCCGCCATCCACGCCCCGTGTCATGACTGGTGCGGCCACCCACGTCTTTCCAACGTGCAGTATCGTTACTTTAAAGAACCATATCAGACCGCGTCCATCCGCCGCAGCATCGCCGCAACCACAGCCTCGAACATCGCCGTGGTGAGGCGGCCCGTGTTGGTATTCAGCCGGGAGACATGGTAGCTGTCCGCAAGCAGCAGCCCGTCCGGCAAACTATGGATCACCCCGTGCTGAAATGCCGTATGGCTCGCCCGCAATCCGCGCGCCCGCAGAACAGCCTTGTGCGAGACACCGCCCAGCGCCAGCACCCCGCAAAGCCGGGGCATCGACGCCAGCTCGTTGCTCAGGAAAGCATTGCAGGCGGTAATTTCAGCCGGTGTCGGCAGATTGCCCGGCGGCACGCAGCGCACGGCATTGGTCACGCGGCAGCCGTTCAGCGTCAGCCCGTCCGCCGGATCGGCGCCGTAACGGCCCTCGGCCAGACCAAACTTCAGCAGCGTCTGATACAGCAGGACGCCGGCAAAATCGCCAGTGAACGGGCGCCCGGTGCGGTTGGCACCCCTCACCCCTGGCGCCAGGCCAACGATCAGCAGACGGGCGTCCACCGGGCCGAAGCTGGGAACCGCGCCATTGTGCCAGATCGGATTGGCCGTCTGATTGGCGCGCCGATACGCGACCAGGCGGGCACAAAGCGGACAGTCAATCGGAGGACACGCGTCCGCCGCCGCCGATCCGGCCGGCGATGCGCCCGGAACCAGCCGGCTCACGCGACTTCGTGCGGATCAACGTAAGGGTCGGCCGGGGTGCCGCGGACGGCCGTGCCACGCGTCCGTGGTTCGGTCTGACGCCGCGTGAATTCTTGCGCGATTTCCGCCAGCTCCAGAAAATGGTCGGCCTGTCGCCGCAGCTCGTCCGCCACCATCGGCGGGCTGGTGCGCACCGAGGACACCACCGACACCCGCACCCCCTTGCGCTGCACCGCCTCGACCAGGCGCCGGAAGTCGGAATCGCCGCTGAACAACACTACGTGATCAACCTTGTCCGCCAACTCCAGCATGTCAACGGCAATCTCGATGTCCATATTGCCCTTGACCCGCCGCCGCCCGGCCGCGTCCGTAAATTCCTTCGCGGGCTTGGTCACCAGCGCATAGCCGTTGTACGCCAGCCAGTCGGTCAGCGGTTTGAGCGGCGAGTACTCCTCGGTTTCCAGCACTGCGGAGTAATAATATGCGCGAATTACGCGAGTTTTTCTTTTAAAATACTCTAATAGGTTGCGGTAGTCCACGTCGAAGCCGAGATTCCGTGAGGCGGAATAGAGGTTGGCTCCATCAATGAAAAGCGCGACCCGTTCGTTCGGTAGAAAAGGCATCGTTCAAACCTTACTGGACACGTTGAATGGAGGCGGACAAATGGTGATAAGCCAAGCGAGGCGGCAAAACATCAGATTTTCGGTGCGGGACCACTATAACTATCAGCGGATTTTGTGAAAGTCGCAACGGTGCAAGGACATTCGGGTGCATTGATCCTGATCGCCATCGGCGCGAATTTGCCCGGTCGGAATGGCTTGGCGCCAATCGAAACGTGTCGCCACGCGGTAACGCTGCTGGACATGCTGCCCGGTATTCGCCTGCATGGCCTGTCGAAATGGTACCTGACGGCGCCCGTCCCCCCTTCCGACCAGCCAGATTATGTCAATGCAGTGGCGGCGCTGCTGGCCGCGCCAGGCGCGCCGGTCGATCCCCGGGCGCTCCTCGCGGACCTTTCGTCGATTGAAACAATCTGTGGACGCCAGCGCGGCGAGGCAAACGCCGCACGCACGCTTGATCTCGATATCATTGCCATCGACGGCATGATCCGTTCGGCACCCGACCCGATCCTGCCCCACCCCCGGGCGCATCAACGTGCTTTCGTCTTGCTGCCGCTAATCGACGTCGCACCGAACTGGCTGCATCCCGTGCAGCAAGCCACCCCCGAGGCGCTGCTCGCTCGGCTGTCGCCGCGGACCCTCTCGCGGCAACGGATCGAGCCCCTTTGAGCCGCCGGGATCGGCTCCGTCCCACCCGTCGTCAGGTGGCCAGATGCAGCTTCGCATCAGTGCGTGCCTGCAAGTCCTCGAAGTTAAGCCCAGGCGCCATGTCCAGCACGACAAAACCTCGGTCGGTGATGTCGATCGTCGCCAGGTTGGTATAGACGCGCGTGACGCAGGCCGGCGCGGTCAGCGGATACGAGCACTTCGTCACCAGTTTGGCGCTGCCGTCCTTCGTCGTGTGCTCCGTCAGCACCCACAGCCGTTTGGCGCCGGCCGCCAGATCCATCGCGCCGCCGACCGCCGGCGCGGTGTCGTTCTCGCTGGTCGCCCAGTTGGCGATGTCGCCGTTCTCCGCCACCTGGAATGCTCCAAGCACGCAAAGGTCCAGATGGCCGCCTCGGATCATCGCAAAGCTGTCGGCGTGGTGGCAGTAGCTGCCGCCGGAGCGCAGCGTCACGTATTGCTTGCCGGCGTTGATCAGCCAGGGTTCGATCCTGTCCTTCTCCGGCGCCGGACCGATGCCGAGCACACCGTTTTCGGAGTGGAAGATGACTTCGCGGTCGACCGGAACGAAATCAGCGATCGCCGTGGGCATGCCAATGCCGAGGTTGACATACCAGCCCTCGGGAATGTCGGCCGCGGCGCGCTGCGCCATCTGCTGGCGGGTAAACGGCTTCAACGCGTTGGTTACGGTTGCGGACATGGACGGGTTCTCCTGGATCAGAAGCCGGATGGATCACCGTAGGGCACGTGCAGGACACGGTCCACGAAGATACCAGGGGTGACGACGTGGTCGGGGTCGATCTCGCCCAGCTCACGCAGGTGCTGGGTCTGCACCAGGGTCAGTTCAGCACCCATGGCAACGATCGGATTGAAGTTCCGCCCAGCCTGCTTGTAGGTCAGGTTGCCCCAGCGATCGGCCTCCCACGCCTCCACCAGACCGACATCGCCACGCAAAGCCTGCTCCAGAATATAACTCCGGCCATCGATTTCGCGATGCTCCTTGCCGACCGCCATCTTGGTGCCGACGCCGGTCGCCGTGAAGAACGCCGGCACGCCCGCGCCCGCCGCCCGCATCCGCTCAGCCAAAGTGCCCTGCGGAACGATCTCCAGCTCGATCTTCCCGGCTCGATACAGCGTCTCGAACACCACCGGATCGGAGCTGCGCGGGAACGAGCAGATGATCTTGCGCACGCGTCCCAGTTCCATCAGCCGAGCCAGGCCGGTGTGACCAACGCCGGCATTGTTGCAGGCGATTGTCAGATCGGTGGCGCCTTGCTCGATCAGTCCGTCGATCAGCGCATTGGGCTGTCCCACCGCGCCGAAGCCGCCCAGCAGGACGATCGAGCCGTCCTTGATGCCTGCCATGGTTTCCGCCATCGTCTGGACGATCTTGTTGATCATGCGGGACGTCCTTTTGCGCGCTTCGCCAATGGTGTAGCGCCGAGCCGATCGGGTGCCAAGCCGGCCGGGCCAGCGACGCTCGACGCTGCCTCAAACCGCCAGTTCGCGCATGATACCGTATAGATCGGACTTTGCCTCGAAGCCGATCCCGGGAAGATCGGGCAGCGTCACGATGCCATCGCGCACCTGCGTGCCGTCCGGGAAGCCGCCATAGGGCTGGAACACGTCCGGATAGCTCTCGTTGCCGCCAAGGCCGAGTCCCGCCGCGATGTTCAGCGACATCTGGTGACCGCCATGCGGAATACAACGCTTCCACGACCAGCCATGGGCCTTCAGCATCGCCAGCGTCCGCTGATACTCGCACAGACCATACGACAAAGCGCAGTCGAACTGCAGCCAGTCGCGGTCGGGACGCATCCCGCCGTGGCGGATCAGGTTGCGCGCGTCCTGGTGGCTGAACAGATTCTCCCCGGTCGCCATCGGCCCAGGATAGAATTCGGCCAGGGCAGCCTGCAACTGATAGTCCAGCGGATCGCCGGCCTCCTCATACCAGAACAGGTCGTACTCGCGCAGCATCCGCGCGTAGTCGATGGCAGTCTGCAAATCGAAACGACCATTGGCGTCGACCGCGAGGCGCGCATGTGCGCCGATCTCCCGCAGCACGACCTCGATCCGGCGGCGGTCCTCGGCGATCGATTCACCGCCGATCTTCATCTTGACCACCCGGTATCCGCGCTCCAGGTAACTCCGCATCTCGGCACAAAGGGCGCTGTCGTCCTTTCCGGGGTAGTAATAACCACCCGCCGCGTAGACGAAGATATTGGGATCGGCGGTCAGTCCGTGCCGCTCCGCCAGCAGGCGGAACAGCGGCTTGCCGGCAATCTTCGCCACCGCGTCCCACACCGCCATGTCGATGGTGCCCACCGCGACCGAGCGGTCACCATGCCCGCCCGGCTTTTCGTTGCGCATCATCGTCGCCCACACCCGGTCCGGATCGAAATTTTCCCGCGTCTCGTCCAGCAACGAACCAGCATCCGCCTCCAGGATGCGCGGCGCGAAACGCTCCCGGATCAGGCCGCCCTGGCCATAGCGGCCGTTGGAATTGAAACCATAGCCAATCACCGCCTTGCCGTCGCGCCGCACGTTCGTAACGACGGCAACCAGACTGGAGGTCATCTTGCTGAAATCGATATAGGCATTGCGGATCGGCGAGCTGATCGGCTTGGTGACCTCTCGCACGTCGACGATGCGGGGCGGCATGGCGGACTCTCCTGCTGGAAGGCGACTGGATTGCTGGAAGGACTGGCCTCAGGGCTTGACGATGACCATGACGACGATAATGACCATCAGCACAGTGGGAATTTCGTTGGCAATACGGAAGAACCGTTGCGGGTGCCGGTTGGCGTCCCGCAGAAAATCCTTGCGCCAGCGCGATGCCGCGCCGTGGAAGCCGGACAGCAGAATGACGCACGCCAGTTTGACGTGCCACCAGCCGGCCGTCCAGTCGACCGCCCCTGGAGTCAGCACCAGCAGGATGCCGAAGCACCACGTGGCGATCATCGCCGGGGTCATGATCTGCCGCATCAGGCGGTATTCCATGACCTTGAAACGTTCGCTCTCCGCGCTGCCCGGAACGGTGTCGCAATGATACACATAAAGCCGCGGCAGATACAGATTTCCCGCCATCCAGGCGATCATCGAAATCACATGGAACGCCTTGGTCCACCCATAGACGGCACTCAGCGCGGCGATGGTCATGCCGCGGCCCCCACCAGGCGCCGAAGCACGCCGGGCAGCGCGAACATCGAGGGCAGCGGCAACGCGCCGGCCTGCCGCAGATCCGCGCCATCGCCCTCACCACTCAGTCCGAGACAACGCATTCCGGCAGCGATCGCCGCGCGCACCCCGGCGAGCGAGTCCTCGACCACCAGGCACCCCTCGGGCGACACGCCTTCAGCCGCGGCGGCGCGCAGGAACAGATGCGGTGCCGGCTTGCCCGGCAGGCCCTCGGCCATCAGGTCGTGAGCGCTATGGACGCGGCCCTCGACAAGATCGCCCAGACCGGCGCGGGCAAATTTCGCCGCCATTTCGGAACGCGAGGAGTTGGAAGCAATCCGCCAGGGCACCCCCAGCACGGTGGTTGCCTCCAATGCCTGGCGAGCGCCGGGGATCGGGATAGCTTCGACCGCCATCACCGCGGTCACCCGCTCGACCAGGCGGCCGATCCATCCGGAGCCCAGCGGGCGCCCGAGCCGCGCCTCCGCCTCGGCTTGGGTATCGGCATAGGTCAGTCCCAGGAACCGGCGCTGGCATTCCTCGGCCGAGATCGCCCAGCCAGCCTCGCGCAGCACCTGGGACACGACCCGGTTGCCCAGCGCCTCGCTGTCGATCAACACGCCGTCGCAGTCGAAAATAACCAAACCGAGCGGGATCACCGGGCCGCTTCCCGTCGCGACCAAGGGCATGTGGGGGCAGTGCGCGAAGCCAACCAATTCGGTTATTTCTCGACCGGTGGGGTGGATGGTCCTAAGCCGGCCTGAACGCCATCGACACGCCGTTCATGCAGTATCGCTGGCCCGTCGGCCGCGGACCATCCGGAAACACGTGCCCCAGATGACCGCCGCAATCCGCGCAATGCACTTCCGTCCGCGCCATGAACAAGCTGCGATCCTCCGTCGTCCCTACAGCACCCTCCAGCGGCCGATAAAAGCTTGGCCATCCGGTGCCGCTCTCGAATTTGGTCTCCGATGCAAACAGCGCCTTGCCGCAACCGGCGCAGACGAAACTGCCCGGCCGCTTCTCGTCGTTCAGCTTGCTGGTGCCCGCCCGCTCCGTCGCATGCCGGCGCAACACATTGTACTGCGCCGGGTCGAGCTTGCCGCGCCACTCCTCGTCACTGAGCTGCACCGGAAATGTCTCCACCGTGTCGTGGCCGCCGAACCAGCTCTTCATCTCGTCGTCCCTTTCCTCAGGTCGCCACATGCTACCGCCTCGGCGCCCGCCAGGAAACCCGCCCCGGCAACGCGACATATCAAGTTATATCTTGACATCAAGATATATCGCAACTATGTCGTGCCTGCCGGCCCATTCCGGGTCGGCCTATATCGGAGCCTAAACACAGAATGCATCATCACCACCCCAGCCGGCGCGGACATCGGCACGACGCATGCCCCCGCAATGAGGGCCCGGACCGCCGGTTCGCCCGCGACCCACTGGAGAGCGGCGAGCGCCACGGCCACGGCCCGCACCGCCATGGCGGCCGCCGCCGGCTGTTCGACTACGGCGACCTCCGCTTCATCCTGCTGCGCATGATCGTCGACAAGCCGGCACACGGCTATGACCTGATCAAGGCGCTGGAGGAGCGGATGGGCGGCGGCTACAGCCCCAGCCCCGGCGTGATCTACCCGACGCTGACCTTGCTCGAGGAGCAAGGCTACGCGGACGTGACCGTCGACGGCGGCAAGAAGCTCTACCGCGCCACAACCGAGGGCGTGGCTTACCTGCAAGCCAACCAGGCCTCGGTCGATGCGATCCAGGCCCGCATCGACGCCATCGCGCGCGAACGCAAT
Organism: uncultured Alphaproteobacteria bacterium; assembly: GCA_963758415.1. Lineage (GTDB taxonomy): Bacteria > Pseudomonadota > Alphaproteobacteria > Acetobacterales > Acetobacteraceae > Rhodopila. The sequence continues at coordinate 227,750 of CAVWVL010000011.1, forward strand.
GTCCTGCCGCCGCCGCAGATCGTGCGTGCGCTGGAAAACCTCAAGACAGCCCTGAGGCTGCGTCTGGCCGGCGGTTCTCTCACCGCGGATCGGGTTGCGGCAATCGCCGGCGCGATCGACGCCGCCGCCGCCGAAGCCGAGCAAGGGTAGGTTTCGCGGAGGGCGGGACTCGGCTAGGCTGAAGGCGCGGACGCGCCCCGAGGAATGTCCGAAAATCAGGAGACGTCCATGAACCAGCCCCCTTCCCTCACCCGCTCGGTGTTGCCGAACGATGCGGCGGGCGCGGCGCTGGCGGGGCGGGTCTGGCGGCCCGAGTTCGACGGCCCATCGGTCGTGGCGATCCGCGACGGTGCGGTTTTCGACATTTCGGCGTCATTTCCGACTATGCGCGATCTGTGCGAGGCGGCCGATCCGGCGGCCGACCTGCGCAGCACCGCCGGCGTTCCGATCGGTTCAGTCGACGCGCTGCTCGCCAACACGCCGCCCGACCAACGCGACGCAACTCGGCCCTGGCTTCTCACCCCGATCGATCTGCAGGCGATCAAGGCCGCCGGGGTCACCTTCGCCGTCTCGATGCTGGAACGAGTCATCGAGGAACGCGCCCGTGGCGACCTCAATGCCGCCGCCGCCATCCGCCACGAGGTCAACAATCTGGTCGGGGACGACCTCGCCAAGCTGAAACCCGGCTCGCCCGAAGCCATGCACCTGAAGGACGTGCTCATCAAGCAGGGCGCCTGGAGCCAGTACCTCGAGGTCGGTATCGGCCCCGACGCGGAAATCTTCACCAAGTCGCAGCCCATGGCAGCCGTGGGCACTCATATGGATGCCGGCCTGCATCCGAACTCGTCCTGGAACAATCCCGAACCCGAGGTGGTGCTGGCGGTGTCCTCCGCGGGCCGTATCGTCGGCGCCACCCTGGGCAACGACGTCAACCTCCGCGATGTCGAGGGACGCTCGGCCCTGCTGCTGGGCAAGGCAAAGGACAACAACGCGTCCTGCGCCATCGGGCCATTCCTGCGCCTGTTCGACGCCGGATTCGGCCTCGACGATGTCCGCTCCACCACCGTGACACTGCGGGTCGAGGGGCCGGAGGGATTTGTCCTGGAGGGCTCATCCTCGATCGCGCGCATCAGCCGCGATCCGGCGGACCTGGTGGCCCAGATGCTGAACCAGCATCACCGTTTCCCGGATGGCGCGGTGCTGTTCCTCGGAACCATGTTCGCTCCCGTGCAGGACCGTGACGCGCCCGGCCAGGGGTTTACGCACAAATCCGGAGACATCGTAACGATCGCGGCGCCTCGGTTGGGACGGCTGGTGAACCGGATGATGCCAACCGACCGATGCGAGCCCTGGGTGTTCGGCACCGGCGCACTGATGCGCAACCTGGCTCGGCGCGGCCTGCTGCGGTGAGCGTCTCACCATAAATTCTTGCCGTCGATGACCACGACCTCGACCTGACCGAGATCGAACTGGTCAAACAACCGCGCGTTCACACCGATTTTCGGATTGTCGAAGTCGGGAGCGCCAGACGAGAAGTCGGGGCTTTCCGAATAGGTGGCGCAGCCGCAAATCGCGCAGTGATGGTGCTGGACGGTGAACGAGCGCCACTGATAGGTCGAGACCCGGTCGCGCGCCGTCGTCAGCTTGAACTGGTCCGGCGTGTAATAGGCGTGCAAGGCTCCCCGCTTCGAGCAGAATGAGCAGGTGCAACGGGTGACGCTCGCCGGCGCCTCGCTGACCTCGAATTGCGTCGCCTTGCAGTGGCAGCTTCCTGTGAGGGCCATTGGACTCTATTCCTGCTTCTGCATTGGGAGTTGTCACGAACAGCGGCCGGAATCCTGTGCGCCATCGAAGCATCCCGCAAGCCCACGCGCCAAGCGACCCCAAGGAGACGCCACGGCGGCTGATCAGGCTCACGTCGCATGGTGTGAAATACTTCAGTGATATCGCGCGGCATCCGCGGCATGTAAGGGCTCGCGGTCATGCCGGCCGCCAGTGCTTCCGCGAGGGAATATCCTCCAGAACCATCTTTCTTCGATCGCCAACGTTGTCCTGGACAATCCACGGCTGGCAGAGTCATGTTTCGTCAACTCGGACGGACCGGCGACGGACGTCGCATAGTGGCTACGAGTGCGTGGGACCTGACCGATACGAGGCGGCATTCCGCGAGAATCTCGATTGCGCGGAAGTATTGTTCATCTGCTGCCAAATATCTCAGGGGAACTCGGTTTTGCCGCGGCCGGCGGTCGCTACCGGCAATTGGCTGCCGCCAACTACGGACACGCTAAAGTAACAGCATCAAGGTCTAACCGGCACGACCAGAAGAAGGGAGGCTTCGGATGACCATCAAACAAAGCAGACGCCGATTCGTGAGCAGCGCAGCGATCGCGGGCGCCGCGGGTTTTGGCGCATTGCAGGCGGTAATCGGTGGTGGCAGCGGAAAATCGTTCGCGGCCGAGCCGCCGCCGGAAGTATCGATGATCCGGATGGACTCAGGACCGATCATCTGCCTTGCACCCCAGTTCGTGGCGCGGGAGTTGCTGCACGCAGAAGGCTTTATCGACATCCGTTTTGACGATTCGGACACCGGATCGCCGACCCAGAAATTAGCGCGTAACGAAATTGATTGGACCCTCGAGTTCGCACCGTCGTTGATCGAGGAGTTGGACAGCGGAGCACCGGTGACGGTTGTTGGCGGCGTGCACATCGGCTGCTTCGAACTGTTCGCGCACGACCAGATTCGCGACGTTGCCGACCTGAAAGGCCGGACTGTCGGCGTAGCGCCTGCCCATGAGACACCGAGACACCTGGTGAGCATCATGGCGAGCTACGTCGGCCTCAACCCAGACAGCGATATCCATTGGGTCAGGGATCCATCAGCAAAGCTTATGAATTTTTTTATCGACCGGAAGATCGATGCGTTCCTGGCCTCGCCGCCCAGGACGCAGGAACTCCGCGCTCGCGGCATTGGCCATTCTCTTGTGAACAGCGTAATCGACCGCCCCGGGTCGCAATACTTCTGTTGCATGGTGACAGGCCGCACGGAATTTATCCGCAAGTATCCCGTCGCGACCAAGCGAATATTGCGCGCCATGGTGAAAGGCGCCGAACTATGTGCCACCGAACCCGAGCGAGTGGCGCAATTGTTGGTCGATCGAGGCTATACGCCACGAGCCGACTACGCGATCCAAGCACTGAACGAATTACAGTACAGGTCCTGGCGCGAGTATGACCCGGAAGACACGGTGCGTTGGTACACGTTGCGGATGAATGAGGCCGGCTTCACCAAATCCATTCCGCAGACGGTCATCGCTGAGCACACGGACTGGCGCTTCCTGAACGAACTGAAGCGCGAGATGAAGGCCTGAGCTTTCCGAGCGCGATGCTGCACAAGGGGGAACTGCGATGAAGACCATGCTGGGAGTTTGTAGCGTATTTATCGCCTTCGTGCTGGCGGATGCCCCGGCTGCGTTTGCCCACTGGCCGGATCAGGCGCCGCACCAGATCGCGCATCTCGGGCAATTCAAGCTGGAAGGTGGCGGTGTCCTCGAGGATCTGAAGATGTCCTTTGTCACTCACGGCAAACTGAACGCCGCCAAGGACAACGCCATCTTGTTCCAGCACGGCTTCGCTTTGAACCATCACCAGTTCGATCACATGATCGGGCCCGGCCGACCACTCGACACTGACAAGTACTTCATCATCTGCCCGGATGCGCTAGGCGCAACGCAGACTCGCTTCGAGCATTCGAGCAGCCCCACCAACAGCGGGCTCAAGATGAAGTTTCCGGTCCTACAACTGGCGCGATGTAGTCAAATCGCAGTACAGGCTAATAACTGAAACGCTGGGCATTCCCCATCTGCTTGCTGTCACCGGGATCTCGTCTGGCGCTGACCATAGCGTCCAGTTCGCCGTGAGCTATCCCGACTTCATGGACGGCATCTTTCCGGTCGTCGGGGGGGCGGTGTGGGGGACCCAGGGATATTTCTTCGGGCCGCTGATGATCTCAATCATAGAGTCGTGCGAGGGCTGGGACGGCGGCAACTACGACAAGAATCCCGAGCACTGCGCATCTAACGCGCTCTCCCAATATATCCCGTATTTCTATACGCAGGAATGGTGGAACCAGTACGTGGACACGCCCGAGGCCTACACGAAATGGCGCAACACCTGGGGCGACTATTACCTTGACGTTCAGGACGCACGCGACCTCTACTACCTCGAGATGGCACCGGACTGGGTCGGCGACACTCCGGGCTTCAATGGCGACTTGAACGCCGCGCTGGCCTCGATCAAGGCGAAGACGTTGTTCATCTACAACCCCCGCGACCAGTTTTACTTGCCGCGCCACATCGAGACCCAGGTCAAGGCAATCCCAAATGCGCGAGCGGTAGCCATCGATTCGATTGCCGGTCACTTGATTTGCTGCAACGCCGATCCCCACGCGACATGGGTCATGGGCGAGGCGATACGCGAATTCCTGCAGGACCTAAGTTCGCCGCGCAACGCGGCGAAGTGATACGCCGGCGCACTCAAATAGGCCCATGTGGATAGGAGACATTGAAATGTACCAATCACCCATGCTCCAGCCCAGCCGGCGAAATTTTCTGAGAGGCGCCGCCACGATCGGAGCGGCCGGTTGTCTCGGGGCGCATCGTGCCATGACCGCCACCCCGCCCCCTCTCGAGACAACAACGATCCGCCTGGTCCATGCGCCGTCCATCTGCACCGCCCCGCAGTACATCGCCGAGCAGTTTCTGCGGCTTGACGGATTCACCGACGTTCAGTACCTGCCCCTGGGAACGCGAAACGGCCCCTACGCGCTCGCCGACGGACGCGGCGACATCGCCATGTGGGACGCGCCCGGCTTGATGCCGCATCTGGACGCCGGCAAACCAATCGTCCTGCTGGCTGGCGTGCACGCCGGCTGCTACGAGCTGTTCGGGCGCGAGGAGATGCGTGCAATCCGCGACCTCAAAGGTAAGACGGTGGCCATCCAGTATGTTGGAGGTGGCGACCAGGTCATGGTCTCGAGCATGCTGGCGTACATAGGCATCAACCCGCGGCATGAGGTGACGTGGATCGCTGGCGAGAAGGTAAGCGACGCCATGGACTTGTTCGTCGCGGGAAAGGCCGACGCCTTTCTCGGCTTCGCGCAGCAGCCCGAGGAGTTACGCCTGAAGCAGGTCGGGCACGTCATCGTCGACACCGCCCAGGACCGGCCCTGGTCGCAATACTTCTGCTGCATGGTCGCCGCCAACCGAGACTTCGCGCAGCGCAACCCGATCGCGACCAAGCACGTGCTGCGCGCGATCCTCAAGGCCACCGACATCTGCGCCGCCGATCCCCAAGGCGCGGCGCGCTTCCTCTCGGACAAGCTGTACGAGCCGCGCTTCCAGATTGGGCTCAACGTGATGCAGCGTCTGCCATACAACTTCTGGCGGGAAGCCGACCCGGAGGACACGCTGCGTTTCCACGCCCTGCGGCTGCACGAAGTGGGCCTGATTCGGTCGAGCCCGCAGACGCTGATCGCCGAGCACACGGATTGGCGCTTCCTCAATGAACTCAAGCGTGAACTGAAAGCGTGAACCGACCCCCCGAAGGTCGAAGGAGCTACCGATGGCAATCACTCAGAATCGACGCGGCTTCGTGACCAGCGCCGCATGGGCTGCGGCCGCTGGCCTCGGAGGGGCTGGTGTTGCCGGGCTCGGCGGCCAGGGAAAATCGTTTGCCGAGGAGCTTCCGCCCGAAATCAGGACGATCCGCTTTGAGAAGGATCTTGCGACCTGCATTGCACCGCAGGTTGCCGAGTATTTGCTACGTGCAGAGGGTTTTACGGATATCCGCTATGTCGATGCCGGGTCGGAGTGGACAGGCGAAATGATTGCGCGCGACGCGGTGGATTTTGGCAGGACATTCGCTGCATCGTTTATCGCGGGAATGGAAGCCGGGCTACCGATCACCGTCTTGGCCGGCCTGCATCTCGGATGCTTTGAGCTGTTCGGCAGGAACGACATCCGAGCCCTGGCGGACCTTAAAGGCAGGACTGTCGGGGTATCCGACGACAATATTGAGGACGAGTTGCTGGTCAGGGTGATCGTCGGATTGGTCGGGCTGGATCCCACCAAGGACATCCATATGGTCTCGGGCAGCCCGATTGAGCGTTTCTTCGAGGGCAAGGTCGATGCCTTCCTTGCGGGCCCGCCAGATCTGCAGGAAGTGCGGGCCCGCAATATCGGCCATGTGATCGTCAGTAGTATAGCGGACAAGCCGTGGTCACAGCACTATTGCTGCATGCTCGCCACCAGGGCCGAGTTCGCGCGCAACTACCCGATCGCGACCAAACGCGTCTTGCGGGCCATCCTGAAAGGCGCCGATTTATGCGCCTCCCAGCCCGCGCAGATGGCACAATTGCTGGTCGATAGCGGGTACGCAACGCGCTATGACTATGCGCTGCAGGCGCTGAACGAGATCCGCTACGACGTTTGGCGCGACTATGACCCAGAGGATAGCCTCCGGTTTTATACACTCAGAATGCATGAAGTGGGTCTGATCAAGTCCAGCCCGCAGAGACTCATCGCCGAGCACACCGACTGGCGCTTTCTCAACGAACTCAAGCGCGAGATGAAGGTCTGAAGCCTGTTCCCGGACAGTGAAGGGAGGCTACCGATGGCAATCATTCAGAGCAGACGCCGCTTCGTGACCAGCACTGCATGGGCTGGGGTCGCTGGCCTCGGCGGCTTTGGTGTCGCCGGGCTCCGCGGCCCGGGAAAATCCTTTGCCGACGAACCCCCACCGGAAATCACCACGATCCGATTTGAGAAAGATCCTGTGACCTGTATTGCACCGCAGGTTGTCGGGCACTTGCTGCGTGCCGAGGGTTTTACGGATATCCGCTATGTCGATCCCGTCGGAACGGAGTTGGTAGCCGAAATGATTGCGCGCGATGCAGTGGATTTTGCCAGGTCGTTTGCGTCATCGCTTATCGAGGGAATGGAAGCCGGGCTACCGATCACCGTCCTGGCTGGCCTGCATCTCGGATGCTTTGAGCTGTTTGGCAGGAACGACATCCGATCCCTGGCGGACCTTAAAGGCAGGACTGTCGGAATATCCGACGACAATGTTGAGGACGAGTGGCTGTTGAGGATTCTCGTGGGACTGGTCGGGATCGATCCCACCAAGGACATCCACAGGGTCTCGGGTGACCCGATCGAGCTCTTCGTCGAGGGCAAGGTCGATGCGTTTGTTGCCGCCCCGCCCTACTTGCAGGAAGTGCGTGCCCGCAATATCGGCCACGTGATCGTCAGTAGTATAGCGGACCGTCCATGGTCACAGGTACTATTGCTGCATGCTCGCCACCAGGGCTGAGTTCGCGCGCGCTTACCCGGTCACGACCAGACGCGTCTTGCGGGCCATACTGAAAGGCGTTGATTTATGCGCCTCTCAGCCCGCGCGGATGGCGCAATTGCTGGTCGATAGCGGGAATGCAACGCGCTATGACTATGCGCTGCAGGCCCTGAGCGAGATCCGCTATGACGTCTGGCGGGAATACGACCCGGAGGATAGCTTGCGCTTCTACGCGCTACGGATGCGCGAAGCGGGCATGATCAGGTCCAGCCCCAACGAGCTCATTGCCGAACACACAGACTGGCATTTTCTCAACCAACTCAAGCGCGAACTGAAAGTGTGACCAGTGAGAACGGCGTCGATCCTGCTGGCAGCAGTCTTGACGGGATCGGCGCCGGGGGCGCCCCCGATTGTTGAGGACCACTCCGGACTGCCAGTGATCGGTCCGGCGCCGGATTTCGTGCTCCGCGCGGAGGATGGGGCCAAGGTTTCGCTGAGCCAGTTTCGCGGCAAGGCCGTCGCGGTAAATTTCATCTTTGCCTCTTGTTCCGCTACGTGCCCAATTTTGACGGCGAGGATGGTAGGCGTACAGAACGATCTCGGGAGTGATTTCGTGTCGAAAATCGTGTTTCTATCGATCACAGTCGATCCGGAGCATGACACCCCAGACGTGCTGCAACGCTATGCGCGCACCTTCGGCGCCAATCCGTCCGGCTGGAAATTCCTCACCGGGGCGCCGGTGGCAATCCAAGACATCGAGAATCGTTACGGCGTGTTCGCGGCAAAATCGTCGGACCGCGAGCTGGACCATACCAACCTGACCTCGTTGATCGATCCGCGTGGCATGTTGCGTATACAGTATCTCGGTGTGCGCTTCGATCCGGACGAACTCCGCCACGATCTTCTGAGACTTGTGGAACAACCGGATCCGGCCAGTAACCTATGACCCCCCCGGTTCGCCTGTTATTGTTACCCCCACGAAAGCGAAGGTATACGCCATCGGTAACCTCCGGCCCGCGCGGCTTTGCGTCCGGCTTCGCAATGCTCCGACGGGTCACCGCTGTATTCGCGTCCCTGCGCGGCCTGGTGGTCGGTTTCGTTGCGCGTGCGCCCGTACGCGTGCGGACCAAGCTGCTACTGGCATTCCTGGCGATGGTTGCGCTCCTGATCGGTACTGGGAGTCGCCGAACTTCGGGTCCTGTCCGAAGCCGACCATCAAACCGGGGAACTAATCCGACTGCATCGCAAGATAGCCGCGTACCGCCAGGTACAGCAGGATACCACTGAGCAGTTGTACGATGTGTCCTCGGCGCTCTTGTCGTCGAACGACCGGGCGGTATCCGCCGCGCTGCGCCAGCCATTACGGTTCGGCTACGACGTCGAACAACTCCAGTTCATCGCCAAGGACGAGGCCGAGCTGCTCGGCCAGGTCCGCCAGGTCTACGACCGGTTCGTCGCTGTCGTCACACACGTCGTTGACCTGATCCGCGCCGGACACGCGGCCGAGGCGCGCGAGATGCAATTGGCGCAGGCCGGCCCGCTGGCAGACCGTCTTGAGCGCCTGATGAACCAACTGGTCAACCGCGCCGAGGCCGACATGGTAGCCGGAATCGCGGCGAGTCAGCAATCCTCCGCCACGTCCCAAGCAATGGTCATCGCCCTCATGCTCGGCAGCGTCGCACTCGCGCTCGTTCTCGGCTATGCCATTTCGTGGTCGTTGGTCGGACCCGTCACCGAGATCGAGGAACGGCTACGGCGCCTCGCCGGTGGCAATTTTTCCGAGCGCATTCAGGTCGCCAATCGCGACGAGCTCGGATCACTCGCGGCGAACGTCAACCGGATGTGCGAAGAACTAGGACTGGTCTACCAGCAACTCGAAACAGCGAACCGCCACAAGTCCGAGTTCCTCGCCAATACCAGTCACGAACTCCGGACCCCGTTAAACGCGATCCTGGGCTACGCCGAACTTATCGAGGACAACATCTACGGCGAGGTGCCCCCGAGGATCCGAGAGGTTCTACAACGAATTCAAAGCAACGGCCGCCATCTGCTCGGCCTGATCAACGATGTTCTCGATCTCTCCAAGATTGAGGCGGGACAGTTGTCCCTCTCCGTCTCGGCCTACTCGATGCAGCAGGTGATCGCGACGGTCGTGACCGCGACCGGGGCCCTGGCTGACGAAAAGAAGCTGGCGCTGCGGGCCATCGTGGCGGAGACCCTGCCAGCCGGGCAGGGTGATGAACGGCGCATTACCCAGGTGCTGCTCAATCTCGTTGGTAATGCACTCAAGTTCACCGAAATCGGCGAAGTCGTGGTGCGGGCATCGGTGGCGGATGACTGTTTCGATCTGTCCGTATCCGACACCGGTCCGGGAATTCCGGCCGAGGAACGGCAGCGCATTTTCGATGAATTCCACCAACTCGATACGTCGTCGACACGGACCAAGGGCGGCACCGGCCTCGGCCTGGCGATCTCGAAAAAAATCGCGGAGCTACATGGCGGACGCATCTGGGTCGAATCGGAAGTCGGGCACGGCTCAATATTCCATGTGACCCTTCCGGTACGCCCGCACACCGTGGAGGACGTTACGTGAAGCGCCGCATCCTGATCGTCGAGGATACACTGGACAATCGCCAGATAATGCGCGATCTGCTGACCAGCGCGGGATACGAGCTCATCGAGGCGACCGACGGCCGGGCTGGTGTCGCCGCCGCCGTCGAGCACCGGCCCGACCTCATCCTGATGGACATCCAGCTTCCCGTGATTGATGGCTACGAGGCGACACGGCAAATCAAGGCAAATCCCGCGACGTGCGCAATCCCTATCATAGCCGTGACCTCCTATGCCTTGAGCGGCGACGAAACCAAGGCACGCGCCGCCGGATGCGACCGCTATGTAGCCAAGCCCTTCAGTCCGCGGCAGTTACTTGCTACAGTCCGCGGGATCCTTCAATAATCCTCGGAACGGAGCAGGTCATCCGAGAGCGCCCGCTCATTCTGGTCGTCGACGATGCGCCCGACAATGTCGAGATCGTCCGCCTGCGTCTCGAGAGCCAGGGCTACGACGTGATCGCCGCCGCTGACGGCCTCGAGGCGCTTGATCAGATCAGTGCGCATCTGCCCGACCTTATTCTGCTCGACGTGATGATGCCGCGTCTCAATGGTATAGAAACGATCCAGCGCCTGAAGGCCGACACCTCGCTGCCGTTCATTCCCGTGGTCATGTTGACCGCGCAAAGCGACAAAAAGGAGGTCGTGGCCGGACTTGACGCCGGCGCGGACGAATACTTGACCAAACCATTCGACACCAGCACCCTTTTGGCACGGGTGCGCGCCATGCTGCGCATGAAAGCGCTGCATGACGAGGTGCGCACACAGGCGGCGCAACTGGCACAATGGAACCAGACGCTCGAGCACCGCGTCGCGGAACAGCTCGCGGCCCTCGGGCGCCTCGATTCACTGAAGCGCTTCCTGCCGCCGCAGATCGCCGAACTCGTTCTAACTTCGGGCAACGAAATCCTGCACAGCCACCGTCGCGATGTCGTTGTCGCTTTCTGCGATCTACGCAATTTCACCGCATTCTCCGAAGTCGCCGAGCCAGAAGAACAAATCAACATGCTGGCGGAGTATCATGCCACGCTGGGCAGGTTGATCAATGATTTCCAGGGCACGCTGATCCATATCATCGGTGACGGTGTGATGGTGGTCTTCAATGATCCGATCCCCTGCCCCGCCCCGTGCCTTCTGGCTGTTCAAATGTCTATCGAGATGCGGAGCGCTGTCAGCGCTCTCATGGAGCGGTGGCAAACCCATGGTTACGATATTGGTTTCGGGATCGGAGTTTCCCAGGGCTACGCCACACTCGGCCTCATCGGCTTTGAGAACCGCTCCCAGTATAGCGCCATCGGTACAGTAACGAACCTGGCGTCACGTCTTTGCGGCGAGGCCGCGGACGGTCAGATCCTTATAGACAGTAAAGTCAGAACAGCTCTCGGTTCTCGTATTGAAACGGCGGAGGTAGGTGATCTTCCGCTCAAAGGCCTGCGCCGCCCGATCCGTGTCTTCAACGTCATTGGATTGCGTAAATCGAGCGACTAGCACGACAAACGTTTCTCACGACGGCTGCCATCGTCGGCCGTCGGCGACATCACCCCGGTTGTTGCTCATTGACACAGATGCGGGGCGGGTGTGGACTGACCCGCGCGCGACGATCGACTGGTCCCCGGCCGACGCTCATAGCGAAACAAGCCGCGACCGGCGACGCAAGAACGTCGACTGTACTAATAAACGGAGGAAACACCATGACCCAACAGGGCCGAAATCGCCGGGACACCCTAAAGGCCACCGCAGCCGCCGTAATGACCGCAACCCTGGGCGTCGCGCACCAGGCCTCGGCGGCCGCTGCTCAGGCCAAACAGACGCTGCCAAACGCAGGTCGAAGCGTGCACCGGGTCGCCGAGAACTCCACTGACCTGCCGCCCCCCGCCTATGCCAAGAACATGCGCCTCATCGGTCACACCGATCAAGGTGGCCGTTGCGATGGCATACAGATTATGGTCTACCGGGGTTATGCGTATATCGGCCACGCCTTCTCCAAGGGCTTCAGTGTCATCGATGTCCGCGACCCAGCCAATCCCAAGCCGGTCAACTACATAGCCGCGCCGCCGAATACCTGGAACATTCACCTCCAGGCGCACGACGACCTGTTGCTGGTGATCCACGGCAAGGACCTGTTCGCCCAGACAACGTTCGCCGACGAGCACGAATACTACAAGCCAGACACAGCGAAATTCAAGGAATCGGCAAACAAATCCGACGGCCGGAGCTTCTCGGCGGGTCTTGCGGTGTTCGACATCTCGAAGCCCGACACGCCGCGTCAGATCGGCTTCATGCCGGTGAAAGGCGACGGGCTGCACCGACTGTGGTACGTCGGCGGCCGCTGGGCCTATGCTTCAGCGTTGCTCGATGGCTTCAGCGACTACATCCTGATAACCATCGACATGGCCGACCCGACCAAGCCACAACTCGCGGGCAAATTCTGGCTTCCCGGCATGAACCTCGCGGCCGGTGAGACCCCACACTGGCCCCTGGCCAAGGGTCGTTACGGTCTGCACCATCCCATTGTGCATAGTGACACCGCTTACTGCTCCTGGCGCGACGGCTGCCTCGCCGTGGTCGATGTCTCGGACCGCTCGGCGCCGAAGCTGATCACCCACAAAGTGTGGGCGCCCCCGTACGGCGGCGGCACTCATAACGCATTGCCGTTGCCGGACCGTGATCTTCTGGTCGTCGTCGATGAGGCGGTGCTCGATAACCAGGAGGACGGGCTCAAGCTGATCTGGGTCTTCGACAACCGGCAAGCCGACAACCCAATCAGCATCTCGAGCTTCCCGACCCCTGCCGACGCCGATTACAAAACGATCGGCGGACATTTCGGACCGCACAACATTCACGAGAACCGACCGGGCACCTTCGTCAGTTCGGATCTGATCTTCGCCACCTACCAGAACGCCGGCGTGCGCGTCTTCAATATCCGAGACCAGTACCACCCGATCGAGGTCGGCGCCCTGGTTCCTCCGCCGCCCGCCAAGATGGTGGACCCGCGCCCCGATCGTCCGCGCGTGATGCAGTCCGTTGACGTGTTCGTCGACAAGAACGGCATCATCTACAGCACTGACCTTAACGCCGGGCTCTATACCATGGAGTTCACCGGCTGACCTTGGGCCCCCTGTCGAAGGCCGGCGAGCCACCAAACTCGCCGGCCACCCGAAGCCGCATTGCGTCAGCGTATCACGTTCACCAGCATCCTCACCTCACGCATCGGGACGCCGGCGACCTCCCTGAACCGAGTAGCCATCTCATCGAGGTCGCTCACCGCCAGCGGCGAGAGATCAGCCGCCTTGAGATTGTCGGGCAGCTTCTGCCACACGTCAGCGCCGGCGGCGATGCACGATATCGTTTCTTTTCCGCCAGGAGGATCAAACCTGATGACAAACGAGTCCTCTCCGTCGGACGGGATTTCAAGCCGCTGATTGCCGGCTACGAACGGGCCAGACTGAAAGCGATTGGGGAAGATACGCGCCACATTCCCACTCGAGTCCTGATAGAAGCAGTAGACGTAGGCATCGTCTATCGGCTGCACCGCAAGCACCAGAGTTTCGCCGGTGACATAGGTCGGGCGTGACCCGCGCGGGGTGTCAAGCAGCAGCCGCGGTGCTGAAGGCGCCGCCGCGACGACCGCTGGATGCGACTCGGCCGCGGCCACCGGATGGTTCGGCGCCGGCGCGGCATCGTTCGGCTTCGTTTCCGCCAACTCAGCGGGGCGGGTCAGCCCGGACGGCTGCCGCAACGGCGTTTTCTCAAGCAGTTTCGTTTCGATTGCAGTGGCAAGGGAAATCGCTGGATGACCATCACTCGGGATCAGCGTGAGCCGGACCGCGCCAACGACACCTGTCACGGCCACCAGGACGGCCAGCGACAGAGCTATCTTGCGCCGCCCGGGGAAGCTCCTTTTGGGGATGACCGGGCTCGCCTCGCTGACCGCCGCCCGTGTCGCCGGCCGATGCTGTTCGGCAGCCACTGCCTCGGCAACATACTGCTCGGCCCACTCCGGTTCAAACTCGAACGCATCGGCCAGACGCTGAAGGCGTTCAGCGGGACTCATCTCGCCGTGATCCAATGTTCCGACGTGACGGCTCTCAGCCGGCCGCAATAGAGTTTCCATCATCCCGACCACCCTCAGACGACGACCGGAGCTTCCCAAAGTCTGGTGCACCGGTCTGGTTGCGTGACTGTCCATACGGCCATGGTCTTCCCGGCCGCAGTTAAGCAGTCCACTCCCAAGTCATTTCCAGCGGTCAGACGGTCGGGCGCTTGCGCAGCAGGTAGCGTTGTCGCCCGTCCAGCACCAGCTCGCGCCGCTGGTTGTGGATCGTACTCGCGAACCCGACCACGCCCGTGGTGCGGTTCTCGGTCAACTCATCGATCACCAGTGCCGGGTAAACCGTGTCGCCGGCGAACACCGGCTTCAGAAATCGGCTGTTCTGTTCGATGAACCCGACCAACGAGTGCTCGGTCATGAACGGGAACAGTCCGGCGCCAGGCGCGGTCTGAGCCAGCGTCTGCAGGCCGTGCGCGAGCAGCCCGGGCATGCCGCGCGCCCTGCAGAACTCGACATCGTAGTGGATCGGGTGATTGTCGCCGCTGGCCGCCTGGAACGCCAGGAACACCGCCTCCGTCATGGTCCGGCTGGGCAGCACGAACCGCTCGCCGAGGCGAAAATCCTCGAACCATCTCTGCTCGGGCACCATGCGGTGCCGGGCGGGGTCGAAATCGCTCACAACGCTCCACTCGCCCGCATCGCTGCGACGCGCTCCCCGGAGAAGCCGATCTCCGCCAGGACTTCATCGGTGTGCTGCCCGACCGAGGGGACATCGCCCATCACCGCCTCCTGGCCGGTGAATTCGAACGGCGGCAGCAACGCCCGCACCGGCCCCGCTTCGGTATTGACCTGCCGCCACTTGTCCCGCGCCGCGAACTGCACGTGGTCCCAGACATCCCCGGGGTCGTTCAGCCGCCCATTGGCGATGCCGGCGGCGTCCAGCAGCTCCACCACCTCCGCCGTGGTCATCGTGGCGAAGCAATCCTCGATCAGCGCCGTCAGGACCTCGCGGTTTTCACATCGTGCGTGCTGGCTGGCAAAACGCGGGTCGATCCGCACGTCTGGCTGGCCGAGCACCCGCTGACAGAAAATGGCCCATTCCCGCTCGTTCTGCAGGCCGAAGATCACCTGGCCGTCCTTGGTGCGGTGCGACCCATAGGGTGCGATAGCGGGGTGGCTGGTCGGAACCCGCGGCGGCGGCGAACCGGCGTAAGCCTGTCGTAACATTGGATACGTCATCCACTCACCCAGCGCATCGAGCATCGCCACCTTGACATTGGCGCCCTCCCCGGTCCGGCCGCGGCGCAACAGCGCACCCAGGATGCCGGTCAGCGCATACATCCCCGTGGCGATATCCGCGATCGAGATCCCGACACGCGACGGCTCATTCGGCGACCCGGTGACGCTGATCAGTCCGGACTCGGCCTGGATCAGCAGATCGTAGGCCTTCTTCCGCACGAAAGGTCCGCTCTCGCCGTAGCCCGAGATGTCACAGACCACCAGTTTCGGATTGGCGGCCCTCAGCGCTTCATAGCTCAGGCCAAGCCTCGCGGCGGCGCCGGGAGCGAGGTTCTGGATCAGCACGTCGGCCCCGGAGATCAACCGATCCAGCGCCGCGCGCGCTTCCGGGTGCTTCACGTCCATGGTGACGCTGCGTTTGCCGCGGTTGAGCCAGACGAAGTGGCTGCAGATGCCATTGACGTAGGTGTCGTAGGCGCGGGCGAAGTCACCGCTGCCCGGACGCTCGATCTTGATCACGTCCGCGCCGAGATCGGCCAGGTGCCGGGTACACAGCGGCGCCGCCACGGCGTGCTCCAGCGCGATCACGCGCATTCCCTCCATTGGACGCATCGGTCGGTTTTCCTCGGCGGTATTCGGTTCCAACCCAAGCAAAGCGTCCGAGCGCCTTGGATGTCAAAGCGCCAGAGGCGGATTCCTACCGGTTGAAACCCTCAAGTTCCTCCGCGGCCCAGTCGATCGTGTCCCGGACCGACTGCCCGGTATACAGCTTCGCCAGCATATTCGGCATCGTCGCTCGGCTCACCATCTGCGCCGCGATGGCCGGCGGCGCGGGCCAGCCGGCGACCAGCGGCTTGCTGCCGTGCCACGGCCGGATCGGATAGTTCGAGAACACGCCGGGCGGCGGCGCCACCTCATCCCAAACCGTCGAATCCGACATGCTGGTCAGCACCGCGAGATCGAACCCCTCGACGGTTCGGCAACGTTCCTCGAACCGGGGTCGTTGCGAAAGATAGACGTTCAGCTCCTTCGCCGCCGTCTTGTTCCTGGCGAATTTCCAGATACCGGAAAATGCATGGCCATGCGGAATGAACCGGCCCGCGGGTCCGGCGGGACAGGGAAACGCCCACATGTCCTCGAACACCGTCATCTTGTCCCGTTTTGCGACCGCGTATGGTGACGGCGGGTCGAAGATCAGCGCTGTCTGGCCCGCGATCATGACCCGGTTGTCGGTGGCGTCGTCATAGCTCAACGCGTCGGGCGGCAGAATTTTGACCAGCCTCTGCCCCCACTCGAGGAACTCCCGCACCTTGTCCAACTCGATCACGATGTCGCCCTTGGCATTCACCACGTCGGCGCCGTATGCGGCGAACCACACCGAGGCATTGCCAACCGAATCCCCGGTGTTACCCACGCCCAGGCCGAACGGGTACCCAGCCTTCTTGCACGCCTCGCCTGCCCTGATGAACGCCTCATAGGTCCATTCCGGAGCCGCCGGACCCGATCCGACCTGCCGAGCCGGATACATCGCCTGCACATCGATACCGGCAATCTGCTTCAACAGACTGATCCGTCCGAGGCAGGGCCGGGACCCGGTAAAGGTCGATGTCGGAATACCTCGCCAGTGACCATCGACCTTGCCCAGATACTCGAAGGTCGGCAGGAACGGCCCCCACTCGTCGGTGATTGCCTTGATCGCGTCGTCGACCGGCTCGAGCTTGTCCGAATACGTAAACAGATCGTATTGGTTCTGGCCAAACTGCAGCGCGTCGTGGCCAGTGCCTGACTGCGCCTCGGCCGCCGCCGTCAGGGTCAGCTTGAACCCGTTCGACGTGATGAAGTCGAGTGTAACGTCCACTTTGTTCTTTTCCGCCCAGGCATCGATCTGCTTGCGCAGGATTTCGTTGCCTTTCGGCACCCAATGATCCCAGAACGCGATCGACAGCTTGCCCGCGGCGCCCGCCGAGCGGATATGCACCAGCGGCAACGCGGCCGCCCCGGCCCCCAGCTTCAGGGCGCCGCGACGCGTCATCCGGCGCGATTTGGTCATAACGAACCTCCCTGCGCGGCCGCATCGGACGGCGGCCGTCATCGTATCGTTGGCAATGCGAGCATGTCCGCCGCATCAGTGCCACAACACTATCCCGAAGCCCGCCCCCACAATCCAGTGGTTTCTTTCGTATCGCCCCGCCTGATGCCGCCGCCCCGCTCCCGCGTTATCCCCGGCTCTCCCCCCCGGATTTGGTCCGCGGCTGTTTTGAGTCCGGAACGCAACATCTTGCCGAGATGCCGAAAATGCCTTGCCATGCGGAATGACCGCCGGCCCACGCACTCCCCCAACTCAAGCGGGTTGCGTCTCCTGCGCGCCGTCCCGAACCCGGACGGGGCGCGTTTCGGGCATCGCCACCCAAAGCAGCACGGTCGCGGCTGCCCCGACGACCGCCAGCACCAGGAACGCCGCCGTTGGACTGATACTGTCGGCGATCCATCCGCCGATGGTCGTGCTAAACGTCGCACCCAACCCCGACGCGAGACCGAGCGCTCCGATCGCCAGGTTCAGATATCCGGTGCGCTGCGTCAGATCGGCGGCGATCAGCGGAATCATCAGGCCAAGGACGGTGCCCCCAAGCCCGTCCAGCGTCTGGATGACGGTCAGCGACAACGCCCCGGGCAATGTCGCGAACAGCAGGGCGCGCACCGCTACCGAGCCAAAGCCGACCAGCAGCACCGGGCGCCGGCCGATCCGCTGGGCCAGCCGACCGGCCCACGGCGACAATGCCGCGACAAGCAACTGCGGCACCACAATGGTTGCGGACACCAGGTAGCCGGGTGCGTCACCGCGTTGGGCCAAGCCGGTCAAGGCCAGCGGCAGCAGAGCGGCATTGGCCAACTGGAACAAGACCACGGATACGGCGAAGACATGCAACGCCGGTTCGGCGAAAAGGTGCCAATCTGGATGCTCCCGCCGGCTCGGGTGCTGCAGCGCAGGGTGCTCCCCTTCGGGTACCAGACAGTCCGACGGGTGAATAAGCAGCAGGGCAGCCAGGGCCGGCGCAACGAAGGCGGCCGTCAGCAAGAACACCGATCGCTCGGACGCAATGGACGCCACGACACCCAGCAGCGCCGCCGAGGCGGCCGAACCCAGCGATGCGAACAGGGCATTCAACCCCAGCCGTTCGCTGAAAGCGTCATGCCCGCAGAGCGATAGAGTCAGCGCGGCGATCGCCGGCGTCATCACGCAGCTCGCCAAGGCATGGCCGACCTCGGCCGACCAGACCCCAGGCCGCGAGGGATGCAGGGACAGCAGCAGTGCGCTGAGGCCAAGTGCCAGCAGCGCGCCGGCGGTGACGTTGCGTTTGATGTGGACATGGTCCACCAGCATCCCGCCGGGCAATTGGCAGACGAGCCCGGCGACCGTGCCAATGCTGAGTGCCAGCCCGATTTCGCCGAAATCCCAACCCTGCTGGGCAAGCCAGACCGCGACGAAAGGTCCGAACCCGGTCTGCACCGCGGCGGTGAAGAAGTTCAGGCCATACAGTCCCAACCTGTCGCTGGTCACACCCACCACCGCCAAAACCCCCGAGCGGTTGCCCGCTCGAGGTTAAGGTAGACCCGTCGACCAATTCTGTCAGGCGGTCACTGCACGCAACAGCGGCATTGGTTCGGCCAGGCTCTCGTAGACGTCGACATAATCCTCCGCCATCCGGCGAGCGGTGAAGCGGCGGTCGAAGGTCGCGCGCACCCGGGCGCGGTCCAGCGTATGGACCTGCTTCACCGCGTCCACGGCCGCGTCGATGCCGTCGACGATGAACCCCGTCACCCCATCGTCGATAACCTCGGGCACCGAGCCGCGGTTGAAGGCAATGACCGGCGTGCCGCAGGCCATCGCCTCGATCATCACCAGGCCGAACGGCTCGGGCCAGTCGATCGGAAAGATCAGCGCATGCGCGCCGGACAGAAACGCGGGCTTCTGAACATCGTTGATCTCGCCGATGAATTCCACGTCCGGGTTGTCAAGGATCAGCGGCTTGATCACCGTGTCGTAATAATTCTTGTCGGCGTTGTCGACCTTGGCGGCGATCTTCAGCTTCAGGCCGGCCCGTCCGGCGATGCGTATCGCCCGGTCAACCCCCTTCTCGGGTGAGATGCGACCGAGGAAGGCGGCGTATTCCTGCTTCACCGGCTGCGGCGTCAGCAGGCCCGCCGGCATGCCGTGAAGCACCGTCTGAATCCAGTTCAGATGCGGGATCGGCCGGCGCTGGCTGTCCGAAATCGAAACAAACGGGGTCGCCGCGAAGGTGCGGTAGGCATCCACGTACTCGGGCAGATCGAGCCGGCCGTGCAACGTGGTCAGGAACGGCACCTTTTGCCGGCTGAACAACGACAGCGGGAAATAGTCGAGGTGAAAGTGCAGCACATCGAACTCGTCCTTACGGCGGTAGATCTGTTCCACCGTGCGATAGTAGATGGCGATCCAGTCCCGCACACTCGGATCGAGCCGCAGGGCCTGATCGCGCATCGGTGCGAGTGTCGCCGAGGTAACTGAGTCTCCGCTGGCGAACAGCGTCACGTCATGGCCCATCGCGACCAGTTCCTCGGTCAGCCAGGAGACCACACGCTCGGTGCCGCCGTATAGCTTGGGCGGAACCGCCTCGAACAAAGGCGATATCTGAGCGATACGCATAGAGAATTTGCCTCGTGATTTACTGCAGATTTAGTTATTGAAGATGTTTTCGTTTCTGTGATGCCGCCGTGTAATCATCCCTTGACCTCACAAACCCGTTGCGTCTACTGATTGACAGTTATAATTTTTGAATGTGGCGAAATGTCGGCGTGTTATGGACGAAGCTGCGAGTTTTTGCCTCTCGGCACCGATTTCTCACCGCGCCGCCGGCGCCAGTGTCCTGCCCCCGAAGTTCGCCGCCCCACGCGGCCGACGCAGGGGATCGGGCAGGCCACTAAAATACAGTGTCCTGCCCCCGGAAGTCCGCCGCCTCGCGCGGCGGACGCAGGGGATCGGCAGGCCACTAAAATGCAGTGTCCTGCCCCCGGAAGTCCGCCGCCTCGCGCGACGGACGCAGGGGATCGGCAGGCCACTAAAATACAGTGTCCTGCCCCCGGAAGTCCGCCGCCTCGCGCGGCGGACGCAGGGGATCGGCAGGCCACTAAAATACAGTGTCCTGCCCCCGGAAGTCCGCCGCCTCGCGCGGCGGACGCAGGGGATCGGCAGGCCACTAAAATGCAGTGCCCTGCCCCCGAAGTTCGCCGCCTCACGCGACGGACGCAGGGGATCGGCAACAGGCCACTGAAACGCCAGTGTCCCCGCCCCGAAATTCGCCACATTGTGGACGGACAAAGAGGATCGTCAGGCCACTGAAAACAACTGAGCCAGTGGCGCGAACCGAGGTTCGGCAGCCACGGCGAAGTCAGCTCAGCGACACTAGGACCAAACCGACCATGCCAAAGCTGGAACCAATGCCTCACCAAGTCGATCTCAAGCCCGTCCCGTGCGAGCCCGCAACCTTGTCGATACCGCGGCAAACCGATGCCCCGACGGGACGGGGCTCGACCAGGCATCCCAAGACGGCACCTGACAATAAGTCATTCACCGAGCGTCAGCGGGATCTTCCGGCGCTGCGCGGCCGGCCGCTGGCCTTTCTGCTCAGCTACGTCCGCCGCCATCCCAGCGGACATCTTCTTGTGCTGTTTTCAATGCTGCTCGCGGTGACGTGCGCGGTCTTCACCCAGTACGGCATGAAGCATCTGATCGATATCGTCTCCAACGGTCCCGAGGCGGCTTCCGGTCGGGTCTGGGGTGCCTTCGCCCTGCTGTGCGGCCTCGTCGCCGTCGACAACCTCTCGTGGCGGGTGGCTGGCTACTCGGCACACCGCACCTTCGTCGCGGTGACCGGCGACATCAGACGCGATCTGTTCCGCCATCTCTCCGGCCATTCCCCGAGCTATTTCGCCGAACGCCTGCCCGGCGGCCTCGCCAGCCGCATCACCGCCACCGCCAACGCGGCGTTTACCGTGGAAAACACCAGCTCCTGCAACGTGTTGCCGCCGTCAGTTTCCGTCGTGCTGTCGATCATCCTCATCGGCTCGGTGAACCTGACCCTGGCGGCCACCCTGACGGCCCTCGCGGCATGCCTCGGCGCACTGGTCTTCGCCCTCGCCCGCCGTGGTTCCGGCAGGCATCTCGACTATGCCGGCAAGGCCGCCGCCGTCGATGGCGAGCTGGTCGATGTCATCGGCAACTTCCATGTGGTGCGGGCATTCGGCGCCACGTTGCGCGAGCAGCGGCGCATCGGCGGTGCGATGGAAACCGAGATGAAATCGCGTCGCCACAGTCTGTATTATCTTGAGCATATACGCCTGTTGCACGCCGCGCTGACCGCGATGCTCACCGCCGGCGTCGTCGCCTGGGGCATTCTGCTGTGGCAGCACGGGCAGGCGAGCGTCGGCGATCTCGTGCTGATAACCGCCCTCGCGTTCGGCATCCTGCATGGCACCCGCGACCTCGCCGTCGCCCTCGTCGACCTCACCCAGCACATCGCTCGGCTGCACGAGGCCATCGGCGCCCTGCTGACACCGCACGAACTCGCCGACGCGCCGGACGCGCAACCACTGCCCGCGGGTCGCGGTGAGGTGCGGTTCGAGCACCTCCACTTCGGCTACCCCGGACGTCCCGCGGTGCTGCGCGACTTCAACCTGGCGATCGCACCTGGCGAACGCGTCGGCCTGGTCGGCTATTCCGGCGCCGGAAAATCCACCGTGCTCGCCCTGCTGCAGCGCTTCTACGAGCTCGGCGGCGGCACCATCTCCATTGACGGTCACGATATCCGCGATGTGACGCTGGAAAGTCTGCGTGACGCCATGGCAATCGTGCCCCAGGACATCGCGCTGTTCCACCGTACGATCATGGAGAACCTCCGCTACGCCCGTCCGGATGCGACCGAGCAGGACGTGCTGCGCGCGGCCGAGGTGGCGCACTGCCGCGATTTTATCGAGGCCCTGCCGGACGGGTTCGCGACCATGGTCGGGGACCGTGGGGTGAAACTCTCCGGTGGCCAGCGACAACGGCTGGCGATCGCGCGGGCCCTGCTGAAGGATGCGCCGATATTGCTCCTGGACGAGGCCACCAGTGCCCTGGACACGGAATCAGAGCAGGCGATCCAACATGCCCTCGACCGGCTCATGGCGGGGCGCACCGTGATCGCCATCGCCCACCGGCTGTCCACGCTGCAAAGCTTCGATCGGATCATCGTCATGGACAAAGGCCGCATCGTCGATGACGGCTCCCCTGCGGAACTGGCCGCTCGGCCTGGTCCCTACCTCGATCTGCTGCGCAAGCAACGCATGGACCCGATCGAGGAGGCAGCAGCGGCTTAGGGCTTTTAGGGGAATAGGCGAACCGGCTGGCTTGGCGCACTACCCTTACCCGTGCCATCACGGCGAAGCATGCCCTTGGACCCGGGAAGCCGCCGCTCAGGCGCAGATCAGCGCCGGCGGTTTCCCTGCGGGGTGGGCGTGATCGAACACCACCCAGGCATGGTGATGCTGCGCCCTTTTTGTGTCCTCTCCCCTATCGAACCACTGGATGCGCTGGGTCAGGACCACGACCGCCGCGAACGGGGCAGCATACATCATTTCGGAGGCGCGCTGCCCGGCGATCCACTGCAAGCGCACCAGCAAGGCAAGCTGACCCTGCACCGACGCCGTCAGCATCAGCGCATGGCGCAGAAAACCCAGCATCGCCGAGGGGGACCGCGATTGCGCGGCATGCGAGCCACTGTCGCCATAGGGCGGGTTCGTCACGATGGCACGACACCCCGCCGCCACCTCTCGGCACTTCATGAAATCCACGCCCGAGGTGCCAAATCCGCGGTCCGCTATGTCGCTGGAGACGACCTGATGTCCCCCAGCCGACAACACGTTAGACATCGCACCATCGCCGCAGCACGGCTCCCAGATCGGCCCGCGCAGTTGCACATGACGCAACAAGGCCTCGGTTACCCAGGACGGCGTCGCGTAGAAGTCGCGTCCTCGCCGCTCAAAGCCTGACACATGGATCGCGCGCGTCTGGGGCCGTCGGCGCGGCGCGGGATCAGGCAGCGGCGCGGATGGGGCCTCGACCCGCGGAAGCTGCAATCCGAGTTGCGTGAGGCTCACGCGGGGGGCACCGCGTCATCATTACCGTGGCGTCTGTGGGCGCTCATGGTGTCACTCCAAACTGGGAACCACGCCTGCCGGCGACCGAGACCTCCCGGCCGCGAATCGGGATGGGTTATCGGCCGCGGAATTGTATGCTTCCGTGCCGCCAGCGAACAACCATTGCATCCCCTGCGTGCCGCTCCGCCCGCATAATCATCAAAGTCGCCCCCTCGCTCAGCATCGCGACTCGGAAATTGTGACTATCTTTGACGGGTTGCGGAAAGCCCGAAACAGAGGCAGGTTCCGGGCGTTGAGCGGTATTTGAGTGAGCCGCCGAGGGCCGCCTCAGCACTCGGCCGCGCGAGACAGGAATGGCATCCAGAACCAGACGAGGACTGCGAAACCCCATTATACTGACGGCCGCCGCCGTCTTTGCCGCGGCCATCATTTCGGCGGACGCTCCTACCGAAGCCACGTTCGCTGTCTACGCGGCGCTGCTGTGCAGTGTCGTATGGTGGATCAGGTATTTCTTCAAACGGGGGGGCACCCGCATGCGGGCGAGTGCACTCGCGTTCGATCGGGCGCTCAAGGCTAAGGATGTCGGTGATTTCGCCACCGCATTGCAGTGGTTCGCGCTGTCCGCGAATGGCGGCGACCCTAACGCGATGAACCAGATCGGGCTGCTGCACATGCTCGGCCAGGGCGTCCCGCAGAGCTACGAAATCGCCGTCGAGTGGTTTCAGAAGGCGATCGAGCACGGAGACAACAAGAACGCTCCCGATAATCAGAGGCGAGCGCTGGCCGAGATGCACGGCAACACGCGGCGGCAGCACACCGGCGGTAGCAGCGACGACGATGGCAGCCACGTGACCGGCCACATGACCCGCGGCGCCGCGCTCGAAGTGTTCGACCTGAAGGAGGACGCAACGCCCGCCGATATTCGTGCCGCCTATCTTCGCTTGATGCAGCAGGTTCATCCCGACCGGGGGGGCAGCACCTTTTTCGCCAAACAGCTCAACGAGGCCCGCGACCTGTTGCTGCCAAACTAGCGACACCGCTGGCCCAGGCATTTCCAGGCTTGGCACCACTGACCACTGACCACTGACCACTGACCACTGACCACTGACCACAGCCCGCCTACTGGCCAGTAGCGTCACATCATGCCATCATGTGCCGGCTCGTTCCCGGCAAACGGAGTGCGGCCAGTGGACAGCTATGTTCTCGAAATTCCCGAAATGGTGGGTATCCCGCTGTCGCCCGCCCGCACGGCGCAGGCCGCGACCCGCCCCTGGCCGGACGGCACGATCATCGTCTCCGCCGACAGCCACATGCTCGAGACCGACTGCTGGATCGACCGCTTTCCCGAGCATCTGAAGGATCAGGCCCCCCGCATGGAATTCCGCGACGGCGGCTATCACATCACCGTCGCCGGCCACGAGATCGGCAAGCGGCCCGGACGTGAATTCGACGCCGCGGCCCTCTGCACCGCCATGGAGTGCAATACCGGCCTCACCGACATAGACGCCCGCCTCGCCGATCTCGACGTCGAGGGCGTCGAGAAGGAGCTGATCTTTCCGCAGCGCCTGTTCAGCCTGTTCATCCTCGGCAAGATGATGAACCGCGCGGAGACATTCTCCGCCTACAACGAGCACATCGCCGAGATGTGCGCTTTGGGCAAAGGCCGCCTGTATCCCACCATGGTGCCGAACTACTGGGATCCCGCCCAGGCCGCCGCCTCGGTTCAGCGGTGCCAGGAACTAGGCGCCCATTGCCTGATGATCCCGATCAAGCCGGGTGACGATGTCAATGGCGACCCGATCTACTACAACGACGCGAAACTGGACCCGCTGTGGGAGGCCGTCGCCGCGTCCGGCATCCCGTTGTGCTTCCATATCGGCGAGAACTTCCCGAGCAGCGCGCCCGGCGCCGCCGGATCGGCCGTGCTGGTGCAGATGCAGGGCTTCCGCCAGATCTGGGGGCCGCTGACCTTCGGCGGCGTCTTCGACCGCTTCCCGAAACTGAAGGTCGTGTTCGTCGAGGGCGGCATAAGCTGGGTCGCCTCGATGCTGCACGACGCCGACATGATCTACAATTCGTTTCCGACGGTGATGACCCCCAAACTGGCGCACCCGCCGAGCTGGTACTGGTTCAACCATTGCTATGCGACGTTCATGACCGATCCGGCGGGGCTCGAACTGCTGCATCGCATCGGCCCGGACCGGGTGATGTGGTCGTCCGACTATCCGCACCAGGAATCGACCTTCGGCTACACACGCAGCGCCATTCAGGCGGTGTTCGACGCCACAACTGTCGAGAACGCCCAGAAAATCCTCGGCAAGACAGCGATCGAGGTCTTCAACCTGCGCTGATCCCGATCGTTTTCGACCAGCAGCGCCCGCGTGAGGCTTGAGCGCTCAGCGTGACCAAGCAGCTTCATCTCGGCGCCGTCATGCGTCCAGTCGCCATCCATACCGCCTGGTGGCGTTATCCAGGTGCCTATCCGGACGCCAACTTCAACCTGAAGCACCTCGTGCGGTTCATCCAGACGCTGGAGCG
The DNA here is from genome assembly GCA_963758415.1 of uncultured Alphaproteobacteria bacterium. Classification (GTDB taxonomy): domain Bacteria; phylum Pseudomonadota; class Alphaproteobacteria; order Acetobacterales; family Acetobacteraceae; genus Rhodopila. Next base: position 253,706 of record CAVWVL010000011.1, read on the forward strand.
GGCGAAGTTCGACGCCTTCTTCATGGCGGACCATCTGGCCGTGCTGAACATGCCGATGCAGTCATTGCGGCGCAGTGCGACGGTCACCTCGTTCGAGCCCCTGACCCTTTTGTCGGCCCTGGCGATGGCAACCGAGCGGATTGGACTGATCGCAACCGCCTCAACTACTTTCGATGAACCATACCACATCGCCCGCAGGTTCGCCTCGCTCGACCACATCAGCAACGGCCGCGCCGGCTGGAATGTCGTCACCACCGCCAATCCCGACGCGGCGCTCAATTTCGGGCTAGCCGAGCACGTGGAGCACGACGAGCGCTACCGGCGGGCGCGCGAGTTCCAGTCCGTGGTGACCGGCCTTTGGGACAGTTGGGCGGACGATGCGTGGCTGCACGACCAGGCCACCGGCATCTTCTTCGACCCGGAGAAGATGCACGTCCTCGACCACAAGGGTCCGCATCTGTCGGTGCGTGGCCCGTTGAACATCGCGCGTCCGATCTAGGGCTGGCCGGTCATCGTGCAGGCCGGCGCATCCGAGGCCGGCCGGCAATTCGCCGCGGAAACCGCCGAACTCGTCTTCGGCAGCAGCCGAACCATCGAGGAAGCCCGCGCCTTCTACACCGATGTAAAGACTCGCGCCCTCACCGCCGGCCGCTCGGCCCACCACATCAAAATCCTGCCCGGCGCGCTGGTGATCACCGGGCGCACCAGCGAGGAGGCGAGGGAAAAGAAAGCCCTGCTCGACAGCCTCGTGCATCCCGAGAGCGGGGTGCCCAACCTGTCAATCCGTCTTGGCATCGACGCCTCGCGCTTCGACCTCGACGCGCCGCTGCCCGAAATCCCGCCGTCAAACCAGAGCCAGAGCGGGCGCGACACCCTCGTGGCGCTGGCCCGCCGAGATAAACTGACCGTCCGTCAGCTTGCCCAGTACGTCGGTGGCTTCGGCGGGCTCGAGATGGTCGGGGCCGCCGCCGAGATTGCCGACATGATGCAGTCCTGGCTGGAGACCGGCGCCTGCGACGGGTTCAACATCATGTTCCCGACCGTGCCGGCCGGCCTCGATGATTTTGTCGCGCTCGTCATCCCCGAACTGCAACGCCGAGGCCTGTTCCGCCGCGAATATGCCGGCACCACCCTGCGCGAGCATCTCGGTTTGCCGCGGCCCGAGAACCAATTTTTCCCGCGGCCGCGCCCGTCGCCATAATGCCAACGACCGTGGTTGTGAAAGTTTTGACCCACCCACCCCGGGTGGATATGACGCACCCCGTGTCATCACCGGACTTGGTCAGACTTGGTCCGGTGACCCACGAATTTTTCCGCCTCTGGCTTGCGCTAAGGCTCGTCCCTGTGGAGGCGCGCGCGGCATGCTTTGCGTAGGATGACACTGAGCCGCTATCCGATACCTCAGCTTCAAGGTATGCACGGTTTAACGCCGGCGGAACACCACGCTCAAATTGTTCGCCGGCATCGCAATCCGTTCTGGCGCCTCGAACCCGTGCCGGCGGGCGAGTGCGGTGAGGTCGTCGAGGTCGCGTATGCCCCAGGACGGGTTTTGCGCCCGAAGATCGGCGTCGAACGCAGCGTTACCCGCGCCGGTATGCACGCCGCCCTCGCGGAACGGCCCATAGAGGAAAAGCAGTCCGCCAGGGTCCAGGCCGCACCCCAGAACGCGCGCGGCGCCCGCGATCAGCCCCTCGGCGGCGCTCCAGGGCGCGATATGGACCATGTTGATGGCGATGACGGCGTTCGCCCGGGTGACCGGCCAAGCCTCCGCGGCGGCATCGAGCGGCAGCGGAGGCAACAGATTGGGCAGCCCCGACATCTCGCGCCAGGCGGCGATGCTCTCCAGTGCCTCTGGGTCCCGGTCGGTCGGCTGCCACGTCACCCCGGGCAGCGCTCGGCTGAACCACACGGCATGCTCGCCGGTGCCGCTGGCAATCTCCAGCACCAGCGCCGACCGAGGCAGGATGTCGAGCAGCACCCGCAGGATCGGCTCACGATTGCGCGCCGCGGCGGGCGCGGTTTTGGCCCCTTGGTTCATCTCCACGGCATCTCTTTTGCCCTGTCGTATCGGCTATTCTGCGGAATCCGTGCGTCAGCACCGCCAGCGGACAGCCCTTAGCCCCAGCCAAAACCGACCGGCGCTGCCGCGTCTGATGACGGCGACCACGCGGCTGCCGACGGGGCCGGCTGTTCCGCGGCGACGGCCTGGACGCTATCAGATGCCGCGGCTGGCAGCGAATCGGCCAGGCTCGGATGCGTCACCGCCAGAACCACGACCAGGGCAAATGCGGCAAATGCAAAACGGAGCATAGGACTTCTCCAGTTGGCAGCGGCGGAAAGTGGCTTTGTGCTGACCAGCCGAGAGTGCACCGAACATCGAGCCGCAATCTCTGAAGCGTTTCACATCACGAACAGGCATTGACCTCGGGAGGCCGGTCTCGGTTCCTGGACACATCGGCTCCAGCCAGGCGATACATCTCACTTCGACGTCGCCGAACCGGAAAACGGCGGTGGACATCGCGAGTTTGGCCGTGAAACCATCGGCGGATGGAAAGCACCAGGGAGAAACAAGCCATGTCACACGTCCGGGCGGCGGTGCCCCAGCAAACCGCCATACGCCTTCTCTCCCTCACGGCTTCCAGACAGCCGCGCCCCGGGGTCCAATTGCGGCGTGCCCTCGGTTCTTTCGCATGCATCATCTGCCTCGTCGCGACCTTGCCCACGTGGGCTCAATCCGTGGCGATGGCAAAACCCGAGGAGGTGGGACTCTCGGCCGAACGCCTGCAAAGGATCGGCCAGGTCTTCAATCGCGAGGTTGAGCAAGGCAAACTGCCCGGCGCCGTGGTGGTTGTCGCGCGCAAGGGCCGCGTGGCGTATTTCGAAAGCTTCGGCTTCCGCGACAAGGCCGCCGGAGCGCCGATGCCGAAGGACGCCGTCTTCGAGATCTATTCCATGACGAAACCACTCGTGTCCGTCGCCGCGATGATCCTGGTCGAGGAAGGCCGCCTTCAGCTCACCGACCCTGTCGCAAAGTTCCTGCCAGAATTCGCCAGCCTTCAGGTCAGCGTCCCGAAGCTCGATGCGACATCTGGAAAACTCACCTACGCGCTGGTTCCGCCCGATCGGCCCATGACGGTGCAGGACCTGCTGCGTCATACCTCGGGACTCGTCTATGGCGAGTTCACCTCGCAGGCCCAGGTCAGGGAAGCCTATATCAAGGAGGTCATCTTCAAGCCGGGCGACGGAACTTACGATTTGCGGGACCTGACGGCAGCGGAGCAGATCGCGCGACTTGCCAGGGCACCCCTGGCTCATCAACCCGGCACCACGTGGGAATACGGCATCTCGACCGACGTGCTGGGGCGCGTCATCGAGAAAGTCTCGGGCCAGCGTCTCGCCGAATTCCTCGATGAGCGTCTGCTCAAGCCGCTCAAGATGGCCGACACCGGCTTCTATGTGCCAAAGCCGAGCATGGATCGGTTCGCTCGTCCGCTCCCAACCGACCCGGCGACCGGCACGCCGATCACGCTGCACGACGTCTCCGCGCCAACGGCCAGTGATTCTGGCGGCGGCGGCGGCGTTTCGACCGCCGTCGACTATCTCCGCTTCGCACAGATGATGTTGAACGGCGGATGGCTCGACGACGCGCAAATCCTGAGCCGCACCACGGTTGCCCTGATGACCTCGGATCAACTCGGTCCCCAGGTGGCGCGCACCGTGCAGCCCGGCGAAGCGCTCATCGGCACGCAGGGCTACACCTTCGGCCTCGGTTTCGCCATCCGACAGGAGCCAGGTATCGCCGCCGTTCCGGGATCGCAGGGCGAGTACATGTGGGGCGGTTATGCCGGCACTTATTTCTGGATCGATCCCAGGGAGGAACTCGTCGGGATCATGATGACCCAGGCGCCGGGGCCGAGCCGGCAGTATTACCGGCGTGAGATCAAGCAGCTTGTCTATCAGGCGATTACCGACAGACAGTCGGTGCCGGTGGCAACTCAGTAGCACGGCATCCGCGACTGCCCGGGCTCCATCCGGGCGCACGGCCAGGTAATTGCGCGATGCCTATCGCGCCTTCGTGACAACAATGTTCGTGGCATCGAAGGGCCCGGTCCAGGGCGTGCCCATCCACAGGCGGACCGCGCCGAATTGTCGCGCTGCCGTTATGAATGGTCCCTGGATCGTATAGTCTGCCTGCCCGGACGCGCCGGCACCCGCCAGGACGATGTGCGCCGTCGGGGCCGCGTTGATGTTCAATGTAACTTGCACAATGAACGGCTGGTCATGTGGAAATGTGCCGAAGCTGGTTTCAGACCGGTCGTCGATGCGCAGCGTTCCGTCCCGCAGGAAGTCGATGTGCAAGAAGCCGTTGAAGCTGTTCGACACCGGCTGGCCAAACTGCTCGAACTGCACGCTCGCGACCGCCTGCCCGGTCGGCACGAAAAGCGTTGCATCGAACGTGTAGCTGCCGTCACCGGCGAATTGTGACAAGTTCCCCTGGAACGCAACGATGGTCGAGGGGTCGTTCGGACGCGCCACCTGAACCCATCGACCCCCTGTCTGCACGGGCGATGCGACCACGACGACGCTCCCCGCCGGACCGTCCACATTCGCGGTTCCCACCTGTTGCACATGCGCCGGCGGCTGGCCGAGCGGCGTTGGGTCGAAATTTGACTGGAATAGCGTCTGCGATGCGCAGGCCGAGAGCAAGGCGGGCAGCAAGATACAGAGCGTGAGATGCGCCGGCCGCGGCCGACGTCCCAAGCCGCTACGAGTTTCATTCATTGCGTTTCCTCCGTCATCAACCAGCCCGAGCAGCCGGTGTACCGGCGCCCAACGGGCATGATCACCGACCCTTTGTTCCTGGACAAGATCGGCCCACCTGAGCGATTGTCCGCCGTCACCGAACCGGAGGAAACGGCGGTGGATGTCGCAAGTTTGTTGCGGGGCCTGGGCCTGGAGCGCTACGAGGCGACATTTCGCGAGAATGACGTCGACGCCGGGCTGTTGCCAAGTCTGACTGCCGATGACCTGAAGGAACTAGGCATCACCTCGCTCGGCCACCGCCACCGTCTGCTGGAGGCGATCGCCAAACTGCGGTCTGAGGCTGCGTCTCCACACCCGGTCAGGTCGACCGACGATCATCAGCAGCCGACCTCTGCCGGCGAACGCCGCCAGCTCACGGTGATGTTCTGCGATCTGGTGGGTTCGACCGCGCTGAGTGAACAGCTCGACCCCGAAGAGCTGCGGAGCTTACTGCATGCGTATCGGATCCATTGCGGTGATGTGATCGCGCGCTACGACGGCTTTGTCGCCCGCTACGTCGGTGATGGCATCTTGACATATTTCGGCTGGCCCACCGCGCATGAGGACGACGCCGAACGCGCCGTGCGAGCGGCGTTGGAGATCGTTCTTACGGTTAAACAGGCATCGACCACCGAGAATTTGTCGGTCCGCGTTGGCATCGCCACCGGTCCCGTCGTCATCGGCGAGCAGGCCGGTGTCGGGGGCGAGTCCAGGCTGGCTGTCGGCAGCACGCCCAATCTGGCCGCGCGTTTGCAAGGCCTGGCCGCCGCGGACCAAATCGTCATCGCAGCCTCGACCCGCCAACTGATCGGCAACGCGTTTGAGCTCACCAATCTGGGCGAACATGACCTGAAAGGGATCGTCGAACCGGTTCACGTCTGGCGGGTGGAGCGTGCCTTGCTAACGGAAAGCCGTTTCGATGCCGGTCGCGGTAGTGCTCTGACACCGATGGTGGGCCGGGGAGAGGAACTGGACCTGCTCCTGAGCCGGTGGTCGCAGGCGATCGACGGCGAGGGACAGGTCGTGCTGCTGTCGGGCGAGCCGGGAATTGGCAAGAGCCGCATCCTCAGCGCGTTGCGCGAGCGGCTCGAAGCCGAAGGCGTGCAGGCACTGCGCTTCCAGTGCTCGCCGTACTACATCAACAGCGCCTTCTGGCCGATCATCGACAACTTCGAACGGGCGCTGAAGTTTTCCCAAGACGAAACGACAGACTCCAGGCTCGACAAGCTGGAGGCGCTGATGGTCACGCGATACCGCCGACCATGGGCTGACGTCCGGTTCGTTGCCTCGATCCTGTCCATTCCGTGTGAGCAACGCTACGGGGCGCTGCCGATGACGCCGCAGAAGTTCAAGAACGAGACGCTGCGCGCTTTGGTCGACATCACCGAGGCGGCCGCTCGCCAGCAACCCAGCGTGATGTTGTTCGAGGATGCGCACTGGGCCGATCCCACCACGCTAGAGGTGTTGGATCTGCTGACCGATCGCGTCAAAACCGTTCCGCTGCTGATCGTACTCACCCATCGGCCGGAGTTTCAGTCGCGCTGGTCGCAACAAGGACATGTCGGTGCACTCAACCTATCCAAGCTGACCCGGATGCAAAGTGCTGCGATGGTCTCGACGCTCACGGGCGGCAAGGCTCTACCAGGGGTATTGCTCGAGCAGATCCTGACCCGGACCGACGGCGTGCCGCTGTTCGTGGAAGAGCTGACCAGGGCGATTCTCGAATCAGGCGAGCTGACTGAGGCAGGCGATCATTACGAGTACGCCGGCTCTGCTCGCGCCGTCACCATTCCGGCGACGCTGCGGGACTCGCTGATGGCGCGGCTGGATCGCTTCATGCCGGTGAAGGAGATCGCCCAGATCGGAGCGGCGATTGGCCGCGAGTTCAGCTACGAGTTGATCGAAGCGGTCGCCCCGATGCCGCGAACGCAACTCGATGATTCACTTGCTGGTTTGACCGCGTCCGGACTGGCCTTCCGCCGCGGCACACCACCGGATGCCACTTACACCTTCAAGCACGCCTTGGTGCAGGATGCGGCGTACAACTCGCTGCTCAAGAGCCGCAAACAGGCGCTGCATGCCAGCATCGCGCGGGTGATCGTGCAGAGCTTCCCGGAAATGAAAACCACCGAACCCGAGGTGCTGGCGCATCACCTTACCGCCGCGGGCCTTGCCGAGGCCGCAATTCCGCTCTGGCAGGCCGCTGGTGAGTTGGCCCGCAAACGCGTGGCCATGGCCGAGGCTATCGCTCATTTCAATCAGGGGCTCGAACTTGTCTTCACTCTGCCTCAGTCGTCCCAACGTGACGTCAGCGAATTGGAGCTTCGCAGCTGCCTTGGCACCGCGTGGGGAGCGCTCAAGGGCTGGGGCGCCCAGGAAATCTGGACCAGCCTGCATCCTGCCCTTGGCCTGGCGAAGTCGCTCGAGCGGCACGACGCGCTACTGCCTATCCTCGCCCACCTAGCGGGCTGCGTACTCAACCAGGGGCGCATAGCGGAGTCTTTGAGGCGGGTGGATGAGATGCTCGATATCGCGCAGGCCACTCGCTCTGCCGACATGCTGATCGTGGGACACACACTTGGCTGCAACGGCCTCTATTGGGCGGGTGAGTTCACCAAGGCTCTGCAGCACTTCGACAAGGTGCTGGAGCTCTACGACGAAGAGACGCATCGTCATCTTGCAGACATCCTCAACCACGATCCTAAAACTCTCTCCTGTATCCACGGCTCGGTCTGCACCTGGATGCTCGGCTACCCTGACCGGGCATTGCGGCTGAACGATGAAAAAGACGCGCGTGCTCGTCGGCGCGGTCACCCTCTCGACCTCGGAGTTGCGCTGAGTCAAGGGGTGCATACGTACGATCACCGCTGTGAGCCTGAGGCCCTGCGCAAGCGTGCCGAAGAATGTGAGCGGCTGGGACGGGAGAACAGCCTGCCCGTGCTCTGGGCGCTGTTGGCACCCATTTCGTATGGCCGGGCACTCATCCAGGGCGGCAAACCTTCCGAAGGAATTATCCCGCTCAAGGCCGCTATCGCGTTTTGGGAGGCGAGCGGCGGCAAGGCCCGCAACACGACCGTAAAGGCGCATTTGGCCGAAGGCATGGCGCTGGGCGGCAACCTCGACAACGCGCTGATGCTGCTCGACGAGCAAATCGTCCAAGTCGAACATCCCGAATGGGAGGAACGGCTTTACAACGCCGAGATCCTGCGGCTCAAGGGCTGGATGCTCTCGCTCAAGGGCGACCTTGAAGGCGCCGAGCGGAACTTTCTCGCCTCGCTCGACTGGGCGCGTCGCCAACAGGCGAAATCCTGGGAGCTACGCACATCGACCAGCCTGGCACGCCTGTGGCAGAGCCAGGGCAAGCGCCAGGAAGCGTACGAGTTGCTCGCCCCGGTTTACGACTGGTTCACTGAAGGTTTCGATACCAAGGACTTGCTTGAGGCCAAGGCGCTGCTGGACGACCTCGCGCCGCCTGGCCTGTAGCCGCCCTCAACGATCCTCCGTTCCCTGGACATTTCAGCCCCGTCGGGGCAATCGTCCGCCCGAACCGTGACCGCACCGGAGGACCACGTCGGTGGACGTCGCAAGTTGGTTACGAAACCTGGGCCTGGAGCGCTACGAAGCCGCATTCCACGCGAATGACGTCGGCCCCGACGTGTTGCGCGACCTCACCGCCGACGATCTCGAGGAACTCGGCGTCGCCACCATCGGCGACCGGCGCCGGATGCTGGTGGCCATCGCCGCTCTGCGCTCCGACCCCGCACCGGCCGCTGATCCCGTTCCCCTGCCCGTCAGCCCGACTGCCAGCGCCTTCGCCGAGCGCCGCCCGCTCAGCGTGATGTTCTGCGACCTCATCGGCTCCACCGCACTCTCCGCTCGGCTCGATCCCGAGGACCTGCAGGAACTCATCCGCTCCTACCTGACCTCCGTCGCCACCACCATCCGCCAGTTCGACGGCTTCATCGCGCGCTACGTCGGCGACGGCGTGCTGATCTACTTCGGCTGGCCGGAAGCCCGTGAAACCGACGCCGAACGTGCCGTGCGTGCCGGACTTGCCGTTGCCGAGGCAGTCAGCGCCGCACCCGTATGCGGCGAATCACTCCATGTTCGGGTCGGCATCGCCACCGGATTGGTGGTCATCGGCGAGTTGATCGGCTCCGGTGACGCGCGCCAGCAAACTGCGATCGGCGAAACACCGAATATCGCGGCACGCCTCCAAGACCTCGCCGGGCCGGATCAGGTGGTGATCGACTCAGCGACAAGGCGTCAGATCGGCGGCCTGTTCCAGTGCCGCGACCTCGGCACCGTCGAACTCAGAGGCCTGCCGGCGCCAGTGCCGGCATGGCAAGTCCAGGCAGAGGGAATGCTCGAGAGCCGCTTCGAGGCCCGCGAAGGCTGGCTCACACCGTTCATCGGCCGTGAACAGGAAATGGCGCGGCTACAGGAACGGTTCGAGCGCGCCGCCCTGGGCGAGGGGCAGGTGATCCTGCTCTCGGGCGAGGCGGGGATTGGCAAATCGCGCCTCGTGCAGATGCTATGCACGCAACTGGCCGGCGTCCCGCACACGCGAATGCGGCTGCAGTGTTCGCCGTTCGGCACCACCAGCACGCTTTATCCGATCCTGCGCCATCTGGAATTCGCCGCCGATTTCCGACCAGGCGACGCACCCGATACGCGGTTGCGCAAGCTGGAGGCCCTGCTCCAGCGAACCACCAACCATGCGGCCGACGCCCTCACCGCGCTGGCGCCTCTGTTCGGGCTTTCCGCCGGTGGCCCCCGCGCCGCCGACGATCTGATGCAGCCGCATGCCGCCATCGTATTGAACCCGGAACAGCGCGAGGCGCGCGCGATCGATGCCTTGGCCGATCTGCTGCTGGGACCCGCCGACCGCAATCCAGTGCTGATCATCCTGGAAGATGCGCACTGGAGCGACCCGGCAACCCAGGAACTGATCACCCGCGCACTGGCGCGCATCGGCAATACCCGCGTGCTGATCGTGATCACACATCGTCCGCAATTCCAGTGCGACTGGATGCACCACCCCGAGGTCACTGCGCTGACGCTCAACCGCCTCGACCGCGGGCAGAGTGCCGATGTCGCGCGCGGTGCCACGGCGACCACGCTGTCCGAGGAGACGATTGCGCATATTTTGCGGCGTGCCGACGGTGTGCCGCTTTTCATCGAGGAGCTGACCCGCTCGGTCCTGGATTCGGGCAAACCAGCCGGCGAAACCACTGTTCCGGCAACCCTCCAGGCGTCCCTGCTGGCTCGGCTCGATCGCCTGGGCGGCGACGTCAAACAGATCGCTCAGATCGCCGCGGTCATCGGCCGCGAGTTCGGCGTCGACCTGCTTTGCGCCGTGGTCGGCAAGCCGAGGCAAGCACTGACCCCCGCCCTCTCGCAACTGGTTACTTCGCAAATCGCCCTGCCCGCCGGCTCGGCGCAAAGCGACAGGTATTCATTCCGACATGCGCTCATCCAGGATGCCGCCTATCAGTCGCTGCTACTGAGCCGGCAGCGGCACTACCACGCCGAAATCGCGCGCGCGATCGAAAGCCGCTTCATCGACGTCGCCGAAAACCAACCCGAGCTGGTGGCCCGGCACTACGCGGCGGCGGCCGAACCCGAGAAGGCGATTCCCTATTGGATCACAGCGGGAGAACGAGCGCTCGCCCGAGCGGCCTATCTGGAGCCGATCGCCCATTTCGAGCGCGGTCTCGAGCTGGCACGGGCACTGCCGGAAAGCCCGCGCCGCTCCCGCCAGATACTGAACCTGCTGCTGTTGCTCGGCGAGATCCGTTGCCGTAACAGACACCTGCAGCAATCGTTGCAAACCTTCAAGGAAGCTTTCGATCTGGCGCGGACTGAGGGGTCGCCCGCCGACCTGGCGCGGGCCGCTTTGGGTGCCGAGCTGGCCGAGGCTTACTCGGGCGAGTGGTTCGAATCGGTGGCGTTACTACAGGAAGCCCTCGCCGCTCTCGGCAATACCGAATCCGCCGAGCGAAGCCGCTTGCTGACCCGGCTCGGCTACGCATTCCTTCGATCCGGCGCACGTGAGCAGGCGACCGCGCTCATCAGCCAGGGCAAATCCCTGGCACGACGACTGGGAGACCCCCTGGCTCTTTTCTACGCGCTGATCCTCGAGGAACTCATCACCGCGTTTTTGCCCCTGCCGGCACGCCAGTTCGCGGCACGTCGACAGCGGCTCGAGGAAGTGTGGCAGATCGCAAAACAACTCGGTGATCCCGATTTGCTTCCGTTCCTGTTCAGCGCATCAATGCCGGCTTTCCTCGAAATGGGCGACCTTCCCCGGTTCGAGGACCAGCTTGCGCAATTCGAAAATCTCCTGCGCGAGACACAGCTTATCGGCGGTCAGAACCAATACTTGATGACCAGTGGCAGGGCGATGCAGGCAATTCTGCATGGTGACTTCGCCGAGGCCGAGCGCCTCGCGGAGCAGGCGCTCAATGTCGCGCATGACGTTCGAACCGAGATCGCAACGGGAATCTACGGCGTGCAGATGTTCACCATCCGCCGCGAGCAGGGGCGCCTGGCCGAGGTCGCTCCGCTGGTCCGAAGATTCATCGCCGAGAACCCGGGTGCGGCGGCCTGGCGGCCTGGCCTCGCGTTGATCGCGATCGACCTCGGCTTCGAACAGGCAGCCCGCAATACGTTCGAGGAAATGGCAACCGACGGCTTCGATTTCCCGCTCGATGCCAAACGCAACATCACGCTCTGCTATCTGGCGGAAGTATGCACCCGCCTCGCGGACGTCGATCGTGCCGAGCAACTGTACAAGCTGCTGCTGCCCTACCAGGACCTGACCATCGTGGTTCCGTCGGCAACGATTTGCTGTGGGGCAGTCTCGCGCTATCTGGGCATGCTGGCCAGCGTGACAGGCAATCTGACCGCGGCGGAGCATCATTTCGAAGCAGCACTAGTTACCGACGGGCGTTTGCGGGCGTGGCCCTGGCTCGCCCACACCAAGCACGAATTCGCCCTGATGCTGGCGGCTCGCGGCCGGGCCGGGGATCGCGACAGGTCGGAATCGCTGCTGGCCGAAGCCGGCGCCACCGCCGAGCGGTTCGGTATGGCCTCGCTCCAAGGCAAGATTCGCGGACGGTTGCAGGCGCGATACCCAGGCCGTAGATAAATGACCTTCTTCCGTTTCCGGCACCGCGTTCCACGAACAGCGCCGCGACCAAGTAAGGAGAATTCAATGCCGCGCTTCCTGATCGAGCGAAACTATGCGGAACAACTCAACGTCACGAAAGAGCGTGCCGACCAGATCGTTCAGGTCAACGACGACGAGGGCGTCAAATGGCTGTTCTCGTTCCTGAGCCCCGATAAGCGGAAAACATATTGTCTCTATGAGGCGCCGAACGCGGAAGCGATCCGCGCCGCTGCACGACGCGCCAATCTTCCCGCCGACGTGGTGATCGAAGTCGACGAAGTGCGCCCGGAAATGTTCGCCTGATAACCCGTTTGACCGTGGCCCGCTTCCTACCTGGCGGGCCACGGAAAGTAGCCTCCGACGCGACGTGGGGCGCCCGGGTCAATAGCGTTGCTCATTCGGAGGCGAGCGTGAGTTCGTTGCTTTGCGGGATTTAGCTGGAACATTCACGCATCTCCTCGGTAAGTGCGGTCGTCCGAGGTCGGACAGATCCGACAGTTCGCTCAATCGTAACTGATAGTCAGATCCCTCGCGGTCAACCATCCGCCGCCTCTCCGCGTCCTCCGAGACCCCCGCACCCCCCGTGATTCCATATGCAACTATCCACCCCGCCACCCGGCCCAACAGCCCCCCGAACGGCCGGCGTGGCCAATGTGGCGGGATCGCAAGGCAGCACTTCGCCGCCCGAACTCCAGCTTCAGCCACGGCGCCACGTGCAAGGCGCTCATCAGCCAGGTACATCGGCGCCATGCCGCTCAGCGCACCCCCCTGCCCGCCTGAGCAGAGCAAATCCATCGGGCCCCCGCCAAGCACGCTCGTCACCAGCGCCATGATTGCGAACATCGGCGCAGCCGCGAGACCCAGACATTTCTCCATGCTCGGCGTCATCACCGTGCCCTCCCCACCGTGGCTCACACCATCGGTCGAGTCGGTGCCACACGCCCCGGTCATGACCTCGCGCCTGCCTGGAGGTCACGGAAGGCAGCCTCGCCCACGTCGGACACCTCGACCCATTTCGGGTCAGGCGAGGCCTCGGCGGCGTAGTTGTCGTGCCAGTTCCACCATTTATACGGCGCGCTCCGAGGGTAGCCATCCGGCGAGTCCTCCCACAGCTCCTGGCGGCCGAGCGGCGTGGCGTCGAGGTAGCTCCAGGTGCTTCCCATCGCCTCGTCGCCGCGGCTGTTGATGAAGTAGGTGCGGAACACGCGCTCGCCGTCGCGGAAAAACACATTGTGGCCGTGCCATTCATCCACGCCGAAATCGGCGTCGAAGCTGTCGGTGATGGTATACCACGGCATCTCCCAGCCCATCCGTGCCTTCAGGCGCGCGATGTCCGCCTGGGGAGCCCGCGAGGCGTACGCCAGTGTTGTGTCGCGGGCGTTCAGATGCGCGAGGTGGGCGACCTGATCGGCCCCAAGCGAGCAGCCGCGGCACGCATGCTCCGGCCAGCCAAATACCCCGGGTTCGAAGAAGGCGCGGTAGATGATCAGTTGACGCCGGCCCTCGAACAGATCGAGCAGGCTCGCCGCGCCCGTCGGCCCCTCGAACCTGTACGCTTGCTCGACAGCCAACCATGGCATCCGCCGACGTTCGGCGGCCAGCGCGTCATGCGCTCGCATCTGCGCCTTCTCCTTCACCAACAGGTGCTGTCGCGCGGTCTCCCATGCTTGTGGCGAAACGATTGGCGGCGTGCGCATGACGGGCTGTCCCTCGTCGCGGTCGTTCTCAGATGGCAGAGTCATAATCGTTGCAACCTCCGAATTGGACGAGCTCCCGGGCGTTCCCTGCCGAGGCGCGACACTGTCGCCGCCGATCGCTCGTTGTTGGTGTTGAGCCAACGTGGCACCGGCGATCGAACGGCGGGAGTTACAAGTGTGACGGGATTCCAATCGGGTCGCTGATTACCGCGGCGGCGCGCACCTTCGCGACCAGGGCCTTCGATCGCGGCGGACCGAGGCACTGGCCAGGGCATGCCGACACCAGACATCATCAGGCGGTTTGCTGGTTCGGCTGAGGACCGTTTCCTCGTCCCGGCCACAGCTTCGACCGGAACCGGGCGCGGCCCCGTCAAGCCTGGCCGCGGGCCATCGCAACGCGAAGCGGCCTTGACGGGGTGAGCACTATCCCGTTCTGGCCATCCCGGGGCGGCTCAGACCCCGGGATGGCGGCTTGACTGACCGTGGTTCAGCTTAGTGCAATATCGGTGGCGAACCCAGGCTGGACATCACCAACTGAAATTTCTCGTTATCCGAAATGACACTGCGCCGCGTCGTAAACATCATTCCGTGTGACGTTTGATACAACCCAAAGTAAAATCCGCTGCTGGTCTGTATAGTGTACTTGCAGTTGCCGATATCGACAAAGCGAAATTCCTCCCATCCGCGAACCTGCGTCGCGTCGGTATGAAATATGTCGCTGACCCCGTCGATGCATGCCCCCGGAAAGCCGGGGTCGCAATGTTCATACACCTGCACCTGCCCACCCCCGCCTAGCGCGGTGACAAAGTTGGCGCCGTTCGAGGTTTGCAGCCCGTAACTGCCGTCCGGCTGGCGCATCAACTTGAACCTCGACCACTGGAAATTATCCGGCTCGCCGGCTGACGCCCCGAGATTGACCGCACCACTCACGAGGTTACCGCCGCCCCCGGCGCTGATCACCGAGCCGTTTGACGGAACAATGTAATAGTCGAGGCCCGAACCCAGGTCGCCACACTTTACCGGTCTGAATTCCTCCCAGGTCCCGACCTTTGCGCCGTCGGTGTGGATCGCGTTCTGGTATTGTCCACCGTCGCCGACCGCCGTAACGACCTTGCCACCGATCGTATAGAGGTCATAGTAGGTGGGCGCGAAGCCCGCCTCGCTGAGATCATTCATCCGGAACTGCTCCCACGCGCGGACCTGCGTCGCGTCGGTGTGCAGGGCGTCGGACGTCATCCCCCCGCCATTGACCGCGGTGACATAGTTGCCAGTCATCGTCTGAAAGCTTTTGTCGAATTGCTGCGCCGCATTCACGATGATCTTGAATTTTTCCCATGGACCCGCCACCGTGGCACCGGTAATGATCGTCGGATCGGTGTGACGTCCGCCGCCATCGATGGCAGTCAGGTAGTAACCCTTCTTCGTGATGAACGCGAACTCACCTGGCAGAGTGGATGTTTGCGCCGTCGCAACAACCGGCAGGCCGGTGAGCAACCCAGTCAGTGTCAGCGCAACGCCCGACACGATCCACTTCCGCCCGTTTCCCGCCACAACATCCTCAGCGTCACAATGCGCTCGGCACCCCCACTCCGGCTCGGATCGCTGTGACATCGAGACCCAACTCTTGAGCAAACGCGGCATTTTGTTCTCCTCGCGGTCCATGACTGACGGCGAATTATACCGGCTGCTTTGAACTCTGGATGCGAACTGGATCACACCGCGCGACGGTGTCGACGAACCCTCGGTTTCCGCATTCAGATCGCTTCATTTAATTACTTAACAACAACAATATGCGACGGACGCAGGCCTGGCTGCGTTGACTTCTCCTGTTAACGCAAGCAGTTTGCCCGCTCGTTGAGGCTCATCTCGCGCGTACGTTTGCCTGATCGGCGGAACATCGCCAGGTTAGCACGAACGCCAGGAACCGGAGGGCTGGGATGGCTGGGACGACATTTTGCGCGCCCGATCGGGAGGAGGACGAGGGACGCCTCGCCGCCGCGGCCGGTCTCAGTATCGCAAAAAATCCATATCCGCGCGGCACCATCCGTTACGAGGAGTGGCGGCGCGGCTGGCGTATGAACGCGGATCAAAGCCAGGAACAAGAGATCGAGGGCCGCCTCGCCGCTGAAGCTGGTCAGAACCTTGCCAAGAACCCATATCCCCGCGGCACGATCCGTTATGAGCAGTGGCGACGAGGCTGGCACCTCAAGCGCAACGAAGCCGCCGAGCGACCCAGCAAGCAATCCTGACAGAACGGCCGCACCGAGCCACTCGCTATACCGGCGCGCCCGGATCCGGGTGGAGCGCGGCGGCTAGATCCCGCTGGTGCGATTGCGCGATATGAAATGCCACACGACCAATACGATCAGCGAACCAATCACCGAGGCGATCAGCCCGGCGCCTTCGCCCGGTCCATACCAATGCATGGCGCGGCCGAGAAAGGTTGCAACGAGACCACCCGCGATGCCGAGCAGGGCGGTCATGATGAAGCCCTGTGGCTCGTTCGGCAGTGATGAGATAAGGCGGGCGATAAACCCTGCAACGGCCCCAATAATGATAGTCCAGATAATAGACATGGTGTCTCCCTTCAGTCCTTACATATTCATATGGAAACATGCTGGCAAGCTTGTTTAAGACCGGCCGGCAACTCAACGTCCAACTGCTTGAAAAAGACGGCCGAAAAGTCCATTGTGGCCGGGCTGCAACCAACAAGAAATCTCAAGGGAGAACGACAATGGACACCACGACTGGGGACAACACGACTGGGGACACCACGACCGGCGGCTGCCTGTGCGGACGCGTCCGCTACACCGCGACCGGCGAGCCAGCGTTCAGCGGCCTCTGCCACTGCCGCAACTGCCAGCGCTTCACCGGGTCCGCGTTCGAGACGACGATCGGATTCCCGACCGCCTCGGTCAGCCTGACGGGAGAACTCAAGACCTATAACGAGGTCAGCGACTCCGGCCAGGCGGTGCGCCGGCTGTTTTGCCCCAACTGCGGCTCGGGCATACTCGCCGAGGCAGATGCGTTTCCCGGCGTGACAATCTTCCTGGCGGGCACGCTGGACGACCCCACCGACTACAAACCGACCATGGAGCTGTTTTGCAGCAGCGCTCAGCCATGGGTCGGCGCCGGCGGCCAACGGGCCCAGTTCGCCAGGATGCCATCCTAACCACGGGAATGCCCCCGCCTTCGCTCGCCTCGGCAGGGACAAGCGCCTTGCCGAAGGCGGGGGAAAATCCCCATCTTCCGCTATAATCAACCATATAACAGACGCGGCTAATCTCCGATCAAAACTCCAAGGGCACATGGTCCCACCCGGACCGCCCGGCCTGCCCTACCCCGCCGCTGCAATCGCCTTGCCGCCGGACAGCCGGAAGATCCGATCGAGTTGCTCCACCCCGGTCAGCCGATGGGTGATCAGAATAACGCTGCGCCCCCCCGCCGTTTCGTTCAGCGTCTCCAGGAACGCCCGCTCGGTCTCGGCGTCCAGCCCGGCGCACGGCTCGTCCAGGATCAGAATCGGCGCCTCCGACAGCAGCGCCCGTGCCAGGGCCAGCCGCCGCCCCTGCCCGCCCGAGAACCGAGTCCCGCCTTCCCCCGCCCAGCTATCCAACTGCTCCGGCAGGCCACGCACCGTATCGCCGATGCGCGCCGCGTCCAGCGCCGCCCACAACGCTGCCTCCTCCGCGTCCGGGCGAGCCAGCAGAAGATTGGCCCGGATGGTGTCGTCGAAAAGGTGCGTCGCCTGACCCAGCCAGCCGATCCGCGACCGCACCGCCGCCGCCGGCAACAGGGCGATATCCACCCCGCCCAGCAGCACGTGACCCGACCGGGGCGCCACCACCTTCAGGGCCAGCGCCGCCAGGGTGGACTTCCCAACGCCAGAGGGGCCCAGCAGGGCGACGCGTGCACCCTCCGGCACCTCCAGCGTCAGCCCGTCGAACACCGGCGGCCGGTCGGGCTGCCAGCGAAACTGCACCGCCTCGAAACGCAGCCCGTTGGCGTCTGGCATCGGCACCGGATCAGCCGGGTCAGGCACCGGCACGGGCGCATCGGCGGCATCCAGCACCCGCACCGCCGCGGCCGAGGCATGGCCCGCCAGCGCACCGGCGCGGGGTAGACCCCCGACTGCCTCGAACGCCGCCAGCACCAGGAAAGCCGTCGCGATGGCACCGGCCGGCCTGGTCCCGGCGGCGAGCAACACGGCCAGCACCGCGGCCTGGGTGCACAGAAAAGCCGCGGCGCCGGCCAGTGCCGTTTGTGAGGTCAGCCCCCGCTGCGCCGCCAGCATCGTCGCCTCCCGCGCCTGCACCGTGGCCAGCATTCGGCCCTCGGCGGCAAACGCGCGCACCTCCCGCAGTCCGGCCAGGGCGTCAAGCGCCGCGACCCGCAGATCACCTGCCGCACTGGCCATGGCGCCACCGGCACGACTGGAGGCACGGGCGGCGAGCCACGGCAGGACGAAGGCCGCGACGGCGAACAGCGCTCCGACCTCCAGCGCCAGCGCCGGCGCGCGGTGACCGATGAACAGCACCAGGGTCGGCAGCAGCACCAGGCCGCCGGCCAGCGGCAGCAGGATACGGAGATACAGCCCGTCCAGCGCCTCTATGTCGCCGACCAGCCGAGCCAGCATGTCGCCGGCGTGGCGGAACCCGAGCCCGCCGGCGGCGGTGCGTGCCAGACGTTCGAAGAACCACACCCGCATATCAGCCAGCGCGCGGAACGTGGCGCCATGCGTCACCAGCCGCTCGGCATAGCGCAGCACCACCCGCGCCACACCGAACCAACGCAGCAGCAGCGGCGCCGCAAGCGCACCGGTCAGCAGCGCGGCGCCGATCGTCGCGCCGGAGACCGCCATCAGCCCCACCCCCGCAACCAGTGCGGCAAGTGAAATAGCCAGTCCCGCCAGCAACCAGGCCGCCTGCCGATGCCACAGCAGCAGAATCCGCAGCAGCGGACCGCTCACGCCATGGCTTTCATACTGCTCCTCCACGCCCGGTCCGATCCCAGATGCCGGCACCTCAGGCCGCTCCCCGGGCGGAGACGACACGGCCCGCCCGCAGATCCAGCCGCCGCCCAGCGAAAGCGTGCGCCGCGGAGGAATGGCTGGCGAGGATGACCGTGCGACCCACCGCCAGGCGCCGAAGGCTGTCGAACACCTCCTGCTCGGTCGCCGGATCGAGGTGAGCGGTCGGTTCATCCAGCAGCAGCAGCGGCGCGTTCTTCAGGTAGGCGCGCGCCACCGCGACGCGTTGCGCCTGGCCGCCCGACAGGCCGTAGCCGCCCTCGCCGATCCGAGTATCGAGCCCGGCCGGCAGTGTCGTGGTGAACTGCTCCATCCGCGCCGCACGGGCGGCTTCGGTGACCTCGTCCTCGGTCGCCTCGGGCCGGGCGAACCGGATGTTGTCGCGAATCGAACCGGCAAACAGGACCGGCCGCTGCCCGATCCAGGCAGTCAACCGGGACAGCGCTTGCGGCACCAGATCGGTGATGTCCGCGCCATTGATCGTCACCCGGCCGCTGTCGGGCCGGACGAAGCCCAGCAGGATTTCGATCACCGTCGATTTCCCGGCGCCGGACGGACCCGCCAGCACCAGCGTTTCTCCCGCCGCGACGCGAAACGACAGCGCGTCCAGCGCCGGACCGCGGGCGCTGTCCCAGGTCAGGCTCACCCGATCGAAACCCACGGTGACGCCTTGCGCGGTGACCGTCCTGATTTCCCGCGCCGGGACCGGCTCGGGCAGCGGCGGCAGGTCGAGCAGCGCCTCCGCCGCGCCCGTCGCATGCAGACGGTCCTGATACGCGGCCGAAAACATCCGCAGCGGCGCGAAGAATTCCGGCGTCAGCAGCAGCACGATCAGCGCCGGCCGCAGCACATCGCCACCCTGGCGCAGCGCCTGGAAATAGTGGATCGCCAGCACCACCATCGCCAGCGCCGCCGCCAGGTCGAGCGCCACGGACGACAGGAACGCGACCCTCAGGATGCGCATCGTCCGCACCCGCAGTTCGTCCGCCGCGCGCGCCAGGTCGCGGGCTTCGTCCGTCGTCCGGCCATACAGCACGATCGTGGCGATGCCGCGCACCCGGTCGAGGAACCGCGCCTGCAGCCGTCCAAGGGCCAGGAACTGATTGCGCGATGCCGCCGCCGCGCCAATGCCCGCGACCGCCATCGCCAGCGGCACCATCAGGCCGCAGACCAACAGCACCGCGGCCGCCCACCAGTCGACCCACAGCACCACCAGCAGCACGATCACCGGTCCCGCCACGGCAAAGCTGGCGGCGGGGACATACCGGGAGAACAGGCCGTCCAGCGCCTCGATCCGGTCGACGACGATGGCCGCCAGGTCGCCGGAATGATGGCCGCGCAGCATAGCCGGCCCCGCATGGAGCAGTCGCGAGAGTGCGTCACTGCGCAGCCTGCGCCGCGCCGCTGCTCCTGCCGCGAAGGCGGTTTGCTCAACGGCGTACAACAGCACAGCGCGCAAAACGGACAACCCGGCGAAGGCGATCAGCGACAGCGTGGCCGAGGTGCCGGCAAAGGCCGCGCTCAGCGCCGAGGCCGCGGCCACCGCCAGGCCAACCCCCACCACCGATCCCGCCACGTGCAAACCCACAACAGGCCGCCCCGCTCGGCCGCCCACCCGTTGCTCTCGCCGCAGCCATGACCGAGCGGCTGCCTTCTCCGAATCCGCGTTCGCCATGGCTTTTGGGTTAGAGCATCCGGGGCTTGATTGACAGCCGGGAACGTGGCCGCCGCGGCCTACCGCGACCCGAATCGTTGCTTGGCGACCTCCGTGACGGGCGTATACAGACTGACGAGTGTTCCTTCGGGGTCGCGGAACTGAGCCGCGCGATTGCCCCAGGGCATCATCTTTGGCTCGTGCACGACTTCCACCTCATCTTTCAGCCTTGCGAACTCGGCTTCCACGTCATCGACCTGGAACTCTATGACAGCGGTGCGATTTGCCGCGGGCTCAGCGCTTCCCGCCTTGAACAACGCCACCGTCTCGGCGCTCCCGATGGCAAGCGTCGCCACTGGCGTTACGATCTCGGCAAACACCGGCGCCAGCCATTCCGCCGCGTGGCCCGTCACCTTCTCGTAAAAGCCGACAAGGGTCCTGATGTCGGCGGCGATCAGGCGTGTGGAGGCGAACTTCATGGCATCTCCTTTCCGATCTGGCCCCGGGAAAGCCGCGGCCCGGCGAAAGCGGTTGTCGCACAGCCCTGCTGACAGCATGCTGGCAGCAGGAGTTAGCATGCCCCGGAGGGCGGATGGGGGGCGGATGCCATGCGTCGGGCCGACCGATTGTTCCAGATCATCCAGATCCTCCGGCGATCCACCCGGCCGGTAACAGCGGCCGCCTTGGCGGAGGAGCTCGAAGTATCCAAGCGCACGGTATACCGCGACATCGCCGATCTGATGGGCCAGCGAGTTCCGATCGAGGGCGAGGCAGGCTTGGGTTACCTGCTCGCCTCGGGCTATGACATGCCGCCCCTGATGCTGACACCCGATGAAATCGAGGCGGTCGTGCTCGGGGCTCAGTGGGCGGCAGGCCGATCCGACAAGGTTCTCTCCCGTGCGGCTCGTGATGTGATCGCGAAGATCGCCGCTGTCGTTCCCGAACGCCTGCGCCCCCTCATCCTCGAGCCCGGCGTAGGCACCAGGTCCGCGATCCCGGAGCGGGAGGACGCTGTCGATACGGCAATCCTCCGGGCAGCGATCCGCAATGGCGTCAAACTGCGGCTGCGCTACCGGTCCGAGGCCGGTGAGGAAACTGACCGAACGGTATGGCCGGTGATCCTTGGCTATGCCGAGACGAGCCGCTTGCTGATCGCATGGTGCGAGCTACGTCACGACTTCCGGCATTTCCGCGCTGACAGGATCATCCACACCGAGGTCCTTCCCGAGAGCAACGGCTTGCGCCAAGGCGAATTGCGCCGCCGCTGGCAGCTTTGGCGCGAGGCGACCCTCCGCTTCGACTGACGTTGAAGCGTAAGCCGGGTCGCGGCGTAAGCCTGTGATTGAACTTCAAGACCGCGGAAGAACGGTCTCCGCCATGTCGCGCGGAATTCTCCGCACACTCTGTGAGGTAAACCCGCTATGCGGCCTGCTGGTGGCTGCCCAATCGGGCGATGAACGCTTCAAGTTCCGCCGTTGTCCCCGCCTCCAGGTTGAAGCGAACGTGCAGGCCGCTACGGTCGGTGGCGACCACGCGGAACGGCAATGGGCGGCTCAGGCCACTCAGTTCAGCGGTCCCCTGCTGCCCCGGGCTCATGGCGATGGTGTCGCGGATGCAGGCGCCGCCTTTGGAAATGTCGCCGAGGCGGCCGGGCTGGGCGGCTTGCCCACCGGTGCTGACGCGACAGGTCATATCGACCTCGATACGGAGATCCTGACGGCGATTGACCTCCGCGGAGGAGGTGCGGACCGTGCGGATGACGGCGCTCTTGAGGTCCACCACGGCGCCGGCGAGGATCGCGGTCAATTCATGCACCTCGGTGGCCTGGACCCCGGTCGTCCTGGCTTCCGCCGACACTTCGGCAATGCGCACCGCCATCTCATCGGCCGCGCTGGCGGTGTGGGCCACGCTGCGGGCGATCTCGGCCGTGGCGGTACCCTGCTGGTCCACGGCGGCCGCGATCGAGCTTGCGATGGCGTTCATTTCGGTGATGGTCTGCTCGATCCGGGAGACGGCCGCGACCGAGGCCTCAGTCGCGGCGCGCACCTCCCCGATGTGACGGTTGATCTCCTGGGTGGATCGGGCGGTCTGGGTGGCCAGGGCCTTGACCTCACTGGCGACGACGGCGAAGCCCTTGCCAGCGTCCCCAGCACGTGCGGCCTCGATCGTGGCGTTGAGCGCTAGAAGGTTGGTCTTGGAGGCGATCTCACCGATGATGTCCGTAACGACACCGATACGCAGAACACGCTCGTTCAACGTTTCGATCGTAGCGCGGGTGTCGTTGCCCGCCTGCACGGCACGGCCGACGATGCGGGTGGACTGATCCACCTGGGAGCCGATTTCGCGGCTGGAAGCGGCGAGTTGTTCGGTGGCCCCGGCCACGGTCTGAACGTTGACCTGGGCCTGCGACGCCGCCTGGGCGGCGCTTTGGGCCGATGCGCCCGTGCGAGAGGCAGAGCCGCGCATGCCATCGGCGATGCCCGCCATCGCGGTGGTGCGCTCACTGACTTTCTCGATCGCCTTCGCGGTTTCGACTTCGATCGTTTCCGCCATGCTGACCATGGCCTGGCGTTTCACCGTTTCAGCCTGTTCGCGTTCCAGCTCCTGTTCGGCTTGCAAGGTGCGGACGCGCAGCAGACCGTCGCGGAAGACGCGCAGCGAGGCCACGATGGCGCCAAGTTCGTCGCGCCGCTGCAGCGCGGCGGTGTCGACGTTGGTGTCGCCGTTGGCCAGTGCGAGGGTGATGGAGGCGATGTGGCGGATGGAGCTTGCGGTGGCGGGTCCGATCATCAGCGTGATCAGAACCACCAGCGCGAAAGCGGCGGCGGTGGCCAGTTGGAACGTCTGCCGGGTCGCTTTGGCCGAAAGAGCAGCGGCCTGGGCATCGTCCCGACCGGCGAGGTTGAGCGCGTTTTCCATGCCGGCAAGCCGGTTGCTCATTTCAACGAACGTGGCCTCGAACGGCTTCAGGAACGACACAGCGGAGCCGAAATCAACGTCCAGCATCTGGGTGACCCAGGCGATGGCGCCTTTGTATTTGTCCACGTCCGCGATCAGGCTGTCGACTTCCGGTCGCTGGGCAGCCGTTGCGTCGTTGTCACGGTAACTCGCCAGCGTCTGCTTCACGGTATCGACCATTCCACCAAGTCGGTCCATCTCGGCGGCGGCATCCAGGCCAGGGGTTTGGGCTGCTTGCAGGGCCAGCAAGCGGAACATGCCACCATTGATCGCCTGCAAACCCTTGGTGGCGTCGTCGAGCCTGGTGCTGGCCTGCTGATCGTGGATCAGGGTGTCGACGGTGCGGGATTGTTCGCCGATACGGCTGACTCCGAGCCAGGCGAGAAAGCCGAGGGCGGCGAGGCCGACCAAGGGGCCCGCGATCAGCTTTACGATGAACGGCCAGTCGCGGACTTTGAGAGCGCGGCGCAACATTCCTTCAGTCCCCGTGTGGCGGCAGCGTATCGGCGGCGTGTCGGGGGCGCCGAGCAGGTGGATCAGAATTGGGCGAGGAGTGGCGGGCGCTCGCGACCGTTGAGGTGCTTTCAGACTGACTGTAAACGGTCAGTGCACTCCAGCCCATTGTTGGGGCGAGCAACTTTATGGGCCAGCCCGTCTCCCAGGGCTGACGTTGCTCTGGCTCTAGCGGTCCGGTGGGCGCGGGTTCCGGGAAACGGAAGGCCTTCTCCACGAACTGGACGTCTGTTTGGGCCAGCGAGCCGGCGCTGGCTCCAGTTGCGCCAGCCGCGATCATCAGCCGGCGGCGATCATTGGCCCGGGGGCGATCACCCAGGCCGCCGGCTGGCAGACGGGAGACGGCCGATCGGTATGTTGTCGCGCACGCGCGTGTTGAGGGCCATCGCATGGAACGAATTTATCGTCGAATACTTAAAGTGACGTTAACGCGTTTCGGGCGCCCCCGAGGCTCGGGGTGGACAGAGACGGCAGATACGATCCGGCGCGTCACAGCGTCGGGGCGGCCACCGACCAAGCCGGTCAGAAATGCACGTTCACACTGCCGATGGCACTGCGTTCGACCGGCGGCCCGGCGGACCGTACGAGGCGCGAAACGTTAAACTGCTGGCCAGTCAGCGCCAAAGTGACGTGTTCGGTCAGGTTGTAGCCGACGCGGGCGAGCACGGTCAGATAGTTGGCGACATAAACCGGTGTCAGGACACCGCCGCTGGAGTTATAGTCGGTGTAGCGGGACTGCCATCGGCCTTGCGCGTCGATCTCCAGTTTTTCCCAGGTATATCCGCCGCCGAGCACCACTGAACTGAGCGGCGTGCCGTCCTGATAATTCTGTGGCGAGGTGACCACCGGTTGGTTGATGTCGAGGTGGTCGCTGATCACCGTGAACGTGTAGCTTGCATTCCAGCGGAAGCCAGACGGGGACTTACCTTTGATACCGAGTTCGCCGCCAACGGCGTCACTGTAACCGGAATTCTGGCTGAGGGAGCCAAACCCGCCCCCCGACAGCGGGCGCAGCGGCGTGCTCCCTGCCAACGTCAGAATGTTATCGTTGCGCTGCACGAACACCGAGGTGCTGACCGTAGACTCGATCGCGGAAACGAGTCGGTCATAGCCCAGTTCCAAGTTCCACACCTCCGTTGGCTGCAACGTGGGGCTCCCCACGATGCCCAACGGCGCCGGCGGCGCTAGACTGATCTGAAAGCCATAGTCGAACAGGCTCGGCACCTGCAAGCCACGGGCAGCCGTCAGACGAACCGTGTCCTGGTCGGTCAGTTTGTAAACCAGGCCGGAATTGAAGCTGGGCTGTGCGAGGGTCTCGTCGTTGTAATCAGACGCCGTGAAGCCGGACCCCGGAACCAGTATGGCGGATTGGCGGAGCGTCAGGTAGTCGATGCGCAGCGAATTGGTGAAGGACAGCTTCGGTGTCATCTGCCAGTCCCACATGCCGGCGGCCGAATAGACCGCGTACCCGATCGTGCCGCCCACTATCGCGGACGTCGCGGCATTGTTGCGATATTCAAGGCTGGCGCGAATTGTATTTGCCTCGTTCAGCTTCAGCGTGTCGCTGGCCTGGAAAACGTAAACCGTGTTGGTGACCTTCAGGCCGCCCGCGTTATTGTAGCCCAACCAATTGCGATAGGCGTCGATGGCGACAGTCCCCCAGGCGGTGTCGGCCATCACGCCAGCCTTGAACGAATTGGTATTGTATGTTTCGAACACTTGGGTGGCGGTGGGGGTGAAATTTTCGTTCTGGGTGTTGGTCACACTTCCCTCAAGGGTGATCTGAACCCCCGGTGCCACCTGCGCCTTGCTGTCGATGTTGATGGCTCCGAGTGCCGGATTACGCACCGGTATCGCGACGGCCGGCTTATATTCGTTCTGCTCCAGACCACCGACCGACATACGGACGCCGACGGCGTCGCCAAGATGCACCGTCGTCACAGCGGACCCCTGCAACAAGGCCTGCGAGCCGAAGCGCGCCGTGGCCGAATTCACCTGATCAAACAGCGGATCGTAGGTGATGATGTTGATTACGCCACTGGCTGCGTTGAATCCGAACAGCGCGGAGTTTGGCCCCTTCACTACCTCGATCTGGCGGATTTCCTCCAACTGAACAGGGATGTTTTGCCAGGATACAAGGCCGAAGTAGTCAAAGTAGACCTGCCTTCCGTTCACCAGCACCAGTAGCCTCGGGTTCGAGGGCTGGTTGTAGCCCTGCACCGCCACGTCGGCGTCAACCGAACCGTAGCGCCGCACATCGAGGCCGGGGACGAATTGCAGGATGTCGGGGATGTTGTTCGCGCCGGAGCGGCGGATGTCGTCCTGGGTGATGATCGTCAGGTCCGCCGGCGCGTCGCTGGCCTTCTGGGGCTTGCCGGTGACCGAGGTGGTGACCGGCTCACCATAAAGTTCCTCGAGCGCGCCGTAGTTGACGGACTGGGCCGCGGCGTTGCGGGTGACCGCGGTCATCGCGAATGCCGAAACTCCGCCAAACAGTAACCCGCAGGCAGCAGGAATGCGGCTCATAATAGATCCTGTTGGTTTGGGTTAGATTTCGTGCGCCATCAGCAGGAAGGCCGAACCGAAGCCGACGCCGCTGCTGGCCGCCGCCGATTTGCTGATCAGGATCTCGATCTTCGGGTCGGACTTCACCGACATCACGCAGGCGCCGGCTTGGACCGCGGCGGCGTCGGCGGTGATACACGCCACGTGCAGGGCGTGGGTCGCGCTGGAAACCTGAGCGATCTTCACGCCGCTGGCGGCGACCACGGCGACGAAGCCGCCGGCGGACAACTGCCCGACCTCAGTGACTTTAGGCTTCAGGACCGCGGCGCCGGCTTTCAGACCGCCACCGAAATAACCGGCGATCGCGTCGGCGTCTTGTTTCGAGCTCGGATCGGCTGGATCGTACGCGATCGCCACGATTGCCTGCCCGGTCGGCGGCGGTTCCAGGAACCCGATCGCCTTCGCCATGATCTGCACATCTTTCTGCGTCAGCGAGGCGGCGTTTGCTGCACTGACCCAAAACGTTAGAAAAACAAACAGAAGGCACGAAGCCCCGGCCTTGGGGGTAGGCCACCAACGTGTGCTCATCCGGATTTCTTACCCCCTGGTAGGGTTACGGTGTGGGCCTACGATGCCCGCGCCGAAACGACGGGAAACTGAAGCTGTCTCTGATAACTAATGCGGGTAATTAATTAATGTAAACACTATATGGTTGAATTTCAGGCGTCGATCGGACTTTCTTGCAACCGCCTAAGCAAGGTGTCGATCTCGAGAATCGGCTTATTTCAGTGGGTTGGCAGATCAGAAGTACACCCGACGCCGAACCGCGATCGACAACAATTGATCCACAACGGGAATGCGGTGCGAGCTTGACGCCTTTCCCCGCACACTGAGCAGCACAGCGGAATCCGCGCTCCGGCTGCGTAATGCACCGCCGGCAAGATGCCCGTCGGCGGTGGGGTTGTCGGACACGTAAAGCCCGCGCCGTCACCCGTCGGTGTCGCGCATCACGCACTCCGAGAGGAGGTGGAGCAGTGGGTCGAATGCGGCGACTACCGTGACCACCATATCGGACGCCTCAGCCCGACCATCGGCGAGCCGACTGACGCCGCTGCCGAAGCGGTGCCCGTCGCCTCGCTCTAAATCCGCGTCCCGAGGTCGCCAAAGCCGCCGGAGTTACGATCTCAGCAGCCATTTGCCGTTTGGCCCATCACCTCCTCGCAAAATCTGACGAGTACCCGTGGAGGCCGCGGCGATCAGGCGCGTGGATCATCAAGACCGAGGTCCTCCGCGAAAGGAACGGCTTGCGCCACGGCTAACGTGACCCTTCTGATCGACGGAGTGACCGAGGTGGATCGCCAGATTGATCGGTGCGAGGCCACGGCGCGTT
The DNA here is from genome assembly GCA_963758415.1 of uncultured Alphaproteobacteria bacterium. Lineage (GTDB taxonomy): Bacteria > Pseudomonadota > Alphaproteobacteria > Acetobacterales > Acetobacteraceae > Rhodopila. Next base: position 281,429 of record CAVWVL010000011.1, read on the forward strand.
TCCATGACACCGCCGGGTCGCCGCAATAGTTCTGGGAGGCAGCGGAGCGCAACGCCAACGCGCCCAAGCTCCGCGTGCTATATCGACAAAGGGGGGGGCACCCTCGCAGATCATGCCTCCCCGAACCACCCCCTAGCTGCTATGATGTGAGCCATGAGCGATAACCCGATACTGGCCGCTCTGGCACGGCTTGAAGCCGGTCAGGCGAAGCTTGAGTTCAGCGTGACTAAACTTAAGTCCGCCGTGGCGCGGCTTGAGCCAGGTGTGGGCAAACTTGAGTCCAGCGTGGTTAGACTTGAGTCCAGCGTGGTTAAACTTGAGTCCGGCGTGGCGCTGCTTGAGACCGAGCAGGCGAGGCTTCGGACGCAGCTCAACGACAAGCTTGACGACATCCTGGACAGGCTGACCGCCATACGCACGGACACCGATACGACGCGCGCCCACGTGCTCTACGGACTGCAGGAGAACCTGACGCCGAGCCAGCGCGTCGGCAGGCTCGAAGAGGAGCTGGGCAGGCGCTAGCCCCTCAGCGACCCCAGGATGCCGGTTGCAGGTCTACCCACTAAACGGGGCCGCCCCGGGTCGGATTGACCCGCCCGGGGACGCACTCAGGCCGGGCGCGCGCCGGTATGGATGATCGTCCCGACATGCTCGCCCCGCAGCGCCGCGGTCAGTCGGCCCGGAACGAGACCGTTCACCACCTGCACGTGCTCGATGTGGCGGGCAGTGGCCATGACCTCCAGGAGCGCGAGGTCGAACGGCAGCGAGCCCTGCAACTTCGCCAGCTCCGCGACGCTGGTTTGCCCCAGCAACCGTGCCTGTTCGCCGCCGGGGCCGTTCGGGTCGACGGTGCATACCCCGTCCACGTCCTCCACGATCGTCAGGCCCGCCGCGCCAAGTGCGTCGGCCAGCAGGAACGCGCCCGTGTCGGCCCGGTGCTGCGGGATGCGCGAGTTCGGGAATTCGTGATGGTGATACGGCGGATAGGCGCTGCCCACCACCGCGCGCGCCGCCGAGAGGTGGATCGCGAGCTGGTTCGCGATGGTCGGGTGCTCGATATAGGAAATCCCCTCGGGCGCCAGCAGTGCGGCGAGGATGTGGCCGTTCTGCCCGGCTTCGCTCGCGGCCAGCGGGGCGAGCGACCCGGACGGCAGCCCAAGGTCGAGGCCGACACTCAGCAAGTGCCGCGCGCGGATACCGGCACCGGTCAGGATCAGCATGCGATGCTCCGGCAGCAGCTTTCGCAGCTCATCCGCGATCGGCAGGATCGCCTCGGGCCCGCGATCCATCAGGCGGCCGCCGATCTTCACCACCTGCAACCAGGGCAGGATGCGGATCGGCCGATGGCCGGCGACGGGACGGGTGAGGTCGCTGTCAAGCAGCGTCTGGCGCGCCAGCGCGGAGCCAAGATGCTTGATGGTGCTGGTGGTTTCGGTCATGGCGATCGCCCCTTAGCGCGCGGTGATGATGGTGCCGACGTGCTCGCCATTCAGCGCGCGCGTAAGGTTGCCCGGGATCAGACCGTTCACGACCTGCACCTCCCGGACATGGCGGGCCGACTGCAGCAGGTCGAGCATCGGGAACTCCAGGATCGAGTCGTGCAGACCCTTCGCCTTCATCTCGTCGACCGTGATCCTCGGGATCAGCACGGCGTCTTTCGCGGTCTTCGGGTTCGCTGTAAACAGCCCGTCCTCGTCCTTCACAAAGATCATCGCCTTGCAGCCGAACTGCTCCGCGATCAGGAAGCATCCGGCGTCGGTGCGGTAGGGCGGGATCACACCCTCCACGGCAGGGCGCATCCAGAGCCCATACGGCGGCATGCCGCTGAAGACGACGGCGTTCACCTCTTCGAGGTAGAGTGGCACGGCGGAAAGCCCGGCGCCCTCGACCGCGGAGATGCCGTATTTCGCCAGCAGCGTGCCCAGCATGACGGCGTTCTGGTTGGCGACCGAGGCCCCAAGCTGCGACAGCACGCCCGCCGGCAGGTTGAGCCGAGCGGCGATCGAGTAAAGGTGGCGGGCGCGGGTGCCGGCGCCGGTGCCGATCAGCATCTTGTGGGTCTTGCGCGCGGCGACGATCTCGTCCACCAGCGGATAGACGGCGGCGCGGCCACGATCGATCACGCTCTGCCCGCCGATCTTGAGCACCGTCGCGTCCGGCAAAATCCGGAAGTCAGGCGCTGACTCCGCCGCCGCCAGAAGCTGCTTATCGGTCAGCGAGCGCTCCATCAGCAGCGCTTCGAGGTCCGCTGTCGTGTTGGCCATGGGATGATCCCTTTCTGTTTCAATCCTGTCCGCGGCTTCCGCCGAGGCCGACAGACCAGTACCGGCGAACACGCTGATCGAGTTCACCGATGCCGCGTCTTGGCATAAACCCCAGGAGACGTTCAAGACAATATTTCTTCTGTTAGAAAATACCGCTATATAATCAAAGTATATAACGGTCCATTCCATCCCAGTGAGCCCGGTCGTGTGGGCGTTTACTTATTATAATCTGATAATCATTCAAAATCATGCATCCATTGCGTGGGCCGGCCGGCATCGCGTCCAGGAGTTTGCCGTGGCGACCGCTTGGACCACGAAGCGGCTCAAGGCCACATGCGCGACCAGCCGGCTTCGTACCAACGAGGCAGCTCCCCACGCCGCTATCAATTTCGATCTCTGGTGTTGACGCCGCCATCCACGCGTCCGAGCACGATACCCTCCAGCCGATTCTGTACCGAAAAGCGCGTCGCGTCGTCCAGGTGAGCCAGCAGCACGCAGGACGATTTGACCAGCGCAATGACACCGTGCCCCGGGGCAAGCTGCAAATCGACAGTTGTGGTGGGTGATCAAGGCAAAGATCCGGCTGCTGTTGGTGATCCGCAACGACCTGGGCACAATGCCGATAGTCGCGATCGGCGCCGTGAGCACCATCGTCCAATTTTGTCACTGACCAAGACATAACCGCGACGCGGCCTGGGAACCCCGCGATTACCGGGTCGATGAACAATCTTATGACCCGCTTTGGAGGTTCTCCCCCATCGCCCCACGCAACGTCGAAAAATGGGAATTCGTTGCTAAATCCGAGATTGTCCGCGCGATACCTTCATACAGCGATATACGCGGCACAACCCCGAACCACGATTACTTCCATGACGGACATGATGACAACCCACCTTACAGACGTCATGATGCGTGCGATTGGTTCTTGAGATCATTGGCCGTGACCCAAAGGGCGGAACGGTCAGGAAGGAGTTCGGCTCGGCGGCTGCATGCAACTGGGTAGTTGGGCGTGCAGGTCAGTCTGGCTCGATCGCACCCCGCCGTCGCTGGCATGTTGACCTGGACTGGGCCATTCCCGGGTCGAGCGGCCAGCCGTACCGATCAAGCTGCGATCACCGTTGCATGGGCTGCGCGGGGAGTACACAGTTGCACCAGCAACAGATTATCCGGGGACCGCGCGCTGCAAGGAGACCCTGTTATGGGTTCAGTGCCTTTCCAGCACGAAGATCACGCAGTCTGCGCACCGGTGAGCGATATCTCGCCAACATCAGAAATGACGGGCGCCAGGTCATTTATGACGGGATGTCACGTCTCACCCGGCCTTCAGGGGAGCAGCCCGTTCGATAGCCGGTCTCTGGGACATCGCCGCCGATCCAGCGAACCGTGATGTGATGACTTACCCTTTCCCCAAGACAGGCAAGCCTGTGCTCTGGTGTTATCATATCCGCAACGACCCGACGATCTTCCCCCTCGGCGGAGAATGATCCAGCGCTGGACCGAGCACACCTTTGGCCTGATGGGCCGGACGCCCGACTATGTCGCAGGGTTTTCTCGGGATTTGCGGCCAACCCCAGCGTGTTCGCAACGGCTGGTCAGTGTTACGCCGGCAATCTCATTGCGTTCTACGAATATGCACGCGACAACCATCTTTACATCTCTTATACGCTCGTGCCACCCCAGATAGACCGTGGCAAGCCCGTCCCATCTCCCGTCAGACGCAACGTTGCGTGCCGGCGTGATCGCCGAACGTGACGGCGGCATCGTTCTCAAAGGCGCCCAGCAACTCGCCACGGGCGCGCCATTCCGACTATCCGTTCCGGAGCTGCATCCATCCGCAGGTCCCAGGGGATTAGAACTATGCCATCAGTGTCGCGATCCCGATCAATGCCCCGGGGACTGAAAGATCTATTCGCGATTGTCCTACCAACGAACGCGGGCAGTCAGTTGGACTATCGCGATGCGACCGACGCGCTTATCACGCTCGACAACGCATTCGTCCCATGAGAGCGCGTGTTCATTTACCCTAATATCGATCTTTGCCGGGAGTAGCGGAGAAGGACGCCCTCGCACGTCTACCGCAACTACCAGGCCCAGATTCGTTACGCCACGAGGCTCCTGTTTCTGCTTGGGGTCATGAAGCACCATTGTCAAATCACCGCCGTTGACCCCTGGCCGTCAAGCCAGGCACTGCTCGGCGATATGGCGCCGCTGGCGTCAATTGTGGACATCATGGTGGAGGGGCAAGAAACAAAGGCGACGGTCGGGGACGGCGTCGTATGGCCATCGAGAGTCGCGCTATACTCGGTGATGGCTGTGCAGTCCGACACCAATCCGAAACTGATCGATCTAGCGCGTGATTTGAGCGGCAGCGCCGATCGTCAGCGGCGATGCTGGACATCAGCATCCCGTCGGCGACCGCGGCGAACGACGGAACCTCCCATGGAGTCTTGGTGGGAACCGAACCGCGCGGCAACGGTGCGCTTTCTCCGTATGGGGTGTGATTAGCGCTTTAGTAATTGCCGTGCACACTGGCGCGTGGCTAGGCGAGCGCAAGAGTGCGCACGGAAGATGGACGGCGATAAACGCGGCATGCCGGACCTCGTTACAGGAGGCCGGAACTCACGCCGGGAGGCCGCGCAGTCCCTTGCGGCGGGTGCCTGGTGCTTGCAGCCGTACGCACAGACTGTCAGACGCAAACATCTTCAACGCTATAGGTCAATGTCCGCCTCCGCCGTGACCCCCACCCCCGTGTCCGCCGCCGTGACCCCCGCCGCCGTGGCCGCCGCGGTGGCCGCCCCAGCCACCGTGGCCGCCTCCGTGGCCGCCCCAGCCACCGTGGCCGCCTCCGTGGCCGCCCCAGCCACCGTGATGGCCCCCGCCGTGGTAGGCGCCCCCGTGATGATGATGCCCCTGGTTGAAGCCAGAATGGCCAAACCCGCCTACTAAGGCGGCACCATAAAAGGGGTAAGCATAGAGGTAGTTGCTTCCGTAACCGAAGTTACCCCGAAAGGCGTATTCCGATTGTTCATCATATGTAGGCACCACTGTGTTGCCGCGCGCGGCCATGCACTGCGCAAAGCCGACTTCATCCGGAATTTCGGCCCCGGCGGTAGAGGAAACTTCGCCGGTTGGCGCGCCGGCGGCTGCGCTGGGGGCCGCCACCGCACTGCCGCCTGGACTGCTGTCCGACTGCCGAGCGGCGGTTTCCGGCGGGAGGCCATAACCAGTGTGCGAGATCGCGTGCTGCTGGCAAATCGCCTGATCCTGCCGAAAGTCGGCGGCGCTTTTGTCCTTGCCGGGAAAGGTCAGAACCGAGGGACCATCCTGCGGTGCTGATACGGCACACCCGGCGAGGAGGATGCTTGCAGCCAGTGATCCCAGTGTGTGGACGAATTTCATCGCCCGTTACGTTTGGTTCAGTCCAAAGTGCATCAAGGGACAAGTCGCGTTGTGTCAAAGATATTACCTTTAGGGGGCATCAAGCCCCATTTATTCCCATATACCGGAGGGTGCGCCGACAGACTGAACGCACTCCACCCGCCGGGCACTGCCGCTCCGCCTGCCCGGGGGCTAGCAGCGGCGAACACGGCTCCCCTCGGAGTACAAACTCGGCGTAAGCGCACTGAACCATCATTATGGACATGACAACGTCCTGAACGGCTGGCCGATACCCCCGCGGATGCAACGACAGCGTGGGCTCGGTTACACTGGCAAAGCGGCCAACACCCAACCTCGCATCCGCCGCCACCGCACTGCCGTCACAGCGGCGCCACCAGGCGCAATGTCGTCGCACAGCTCCGTCAGGCGCAGCACGTCGTCAGCGCCAGCTTCATCGCTCGCCGCGTCCGCGCGGTCCTCTCCTGGTCAGTCATGGCGGTTCCTGTGCCGCCCCTGAGTGATGGGGAGCTCACCACCGAAGCGTAGGCCCCGGGCGCGCTGGTCGGCTGGCTCCCCCGCACACCGCCCGCCCCCTCGGTCCTCTCGTGCTGATACGGGCGCTCACGCTAGGTCGTTCTCCAGGCCAAGGTCTGATGCTACGTCGAGCTGGTCCTGTGCTTGCCACTGCGCATAGGCAGGCAGCCCAGCATAGATGCCCCGGCACCACTCTTCGTGCTCCTCGGCCTCGCGCCGGAGTACCAATCCGTTCGAACGCCTCTACGGCGAAGTGAACCGCGGCTCCGGTCAGCAACGATTTGCCGGCGCGCTGGAACGGGCATTCGGTGGTTGGGTCGTTGGGCGAGGCAGCCCTGAAAGCTGATATCGACAGGCCTTCCGGCTTTTTCCCCCCTCGGCGGTGTGGTCAGGCCGCCTGACCTCAGGCGTGCCGAGACCATCGATAAGAGTCACGGCCGATCGAAACCCGGCAAATCGAAACCACAGCCTCGATCAGCCAACATCTGGCATCCGACTGGCCTGGGGTGGGTCAGGTCCGCCGCATCACACCGTATGGCGGCGATCGAGGCGATCAGGCCGAGAACCGAGTGACCTGGTCCGGTAATCGGCGCGACGGCACCATGGCCTCCCCGATCGCCCTTGCTGCCGCCGATGACGACCGTGCCGAAGTCGTCGACGCCGATTTCCAGATCCATTTGTCGTCCACGCTGCCGCTAATACTTGGCAAAGACTCGGCAAACATCAGCTTGGTCCAGACGGGACGATCCAAGAAGAGCCGGCCCGTCTGCAGAACTAATCGACGGATCGGGCCGTAGAGCTGTGGTTGGGGTTGCTGCATGTTGCCGCACATTTGCTACTTCACGCCGATCGCGTTCCGATGCATGCTGGGCACCGCGGCGCCAAATCGGTAACAACACTGTCTGCGGGGATAGCGATGGCAAGCGTAGAGGAACGGCTGGCGCGGCTCGAGGCGATCGACGAGATCATGCGGATGAAGGCGCGATATTGCTCGTTCGCCGATGCAAACTACGATGCCGAGGGGATTGCCGGGCTGTTCGTGCCGGACGGGTATTGGGATGGCGGTCCGGAGTTCGGTCGGCATGTTGGACGCGACGCGATCAAGGCGTTTCTCGACCGCACGCGTGGACAGATCCGGTTCGCCGCGCATTTGGTCATGAACCCAATGATCGAGGTGCTGGACGACAGGTCCGCGACCGGCAAATGGCGCCTGTTCATGCCCTGCACCGTGGCGGCTGATAGTGGCTCGGAGGCACGCTGGTTGCTCTGCGAGTACCGACGAGAGCTACGTTCGTCAGGATGGACGCTGGATGTTCCAGTTCGTGGACATGCGGGTGAACTTCTACGCGCCCCATCTCAAAGGTTGGGCGTAAGGCATTTTGCCCGGTTGACTGATAGACAGCCAGGCTTGACCCTGCTTCATGAAAGCGAAAGGACATGGGATGATGCGGTTGTCGTTGCTTGCAGCGATGGGAGTGTGCCTGCTGACCGCGCCCTCCGCCTTTGCCAAGGACACGATTGTCATTGCCATCCCGGGGACACCCTCCGGCGTGGATCTTGACCGGCAGGCCAGCCCGCAGACGTGGTCGCTCGGTGCTCAGCTATTCGATCTCGGCGCGGAATGGGCCCCCGGCAAATATCCCTACGGCGGTGCTTCCGGCGCCGACCCGACGAAGGTTCCCGGCTTTACCTATCCGGAATTCCGCGAGCAGAAGATGGTGCCCGGCATCATCGAGAACTGCGAGTTGAGCAGCGACGGCAAGAATGCCGTCTATCACCTGCGGAAGGGCGTAAAGTCGGCGTTCGGCAACGAATTCACCGCCGACGACGTGCTGTGGCGCGTGGAGCGCGCCCATACGATGAAGGCGATCGGCTCGTTCTTGCAGAACGCGGCCAATGTGGATGATCCAAAGCAGTGGCAGAAGGTGGACGACCACACGGTGCGCATCGTCTCCGATAAGCCGATGCCGCTGATCTGCAAGATACTGACCAACCTTTACTGGTACTGGTACGACAGCACGGAAGCGAAAAAACACGCCACCGCCGATGATCCGTGGGCAAGCAACTGGGCAGCCAACGCGGTGGCCGGCTTCGGCCCTTACCAGATCAAGAGCTGGGAGGCTGGGCGCCGGGTGGTGATGGAGGCGAACCCGAACTATTGGCAGGGCGTGCCGCCAATCAAGCGCATCATCTACCAGGTCGTGCCGGAATCGGCGAACCGCGTGGCGTTGCTCCAGCAGGGTAAGGTGGATCTGGTCGAGGGCCTGTCGCCAGACGAAGCGGTTGGCCTCGCGACAACATCAGGCGTGCGCGTGGCGGCAGTCCGCGGGAATCAGTCCATCTATCTCGTCATGAACAACAGCAAGCCGCCGTTCGATAATGAAAAGGTGCGACAGGCGATCGATTATGCCATCCCGCGCGAACAGATCGTGGCCGATATCTATCGCGGCCTGGCGGTGAAATGGGAAGGCGTGATGCCGAGCGTCTATCCCGGCTATGTGGAATTTTCGAATTACAAGACGGATATCGCCAAGTCGAAACAACTGATGCAGGAAGCCGGCGCGGGTGCTGGCTTCCCGATCACGCTCTCCTACAGTGCGGGCGACCCGGTGCAGGAGAATATCGGCATCCTGATGAAGTCCACCCTCGCCCAACTGAACATTGCGGTCGATCTGCGCAAACTGCCGGTCGCGGCACATTCGGACCTGGTGCAATCAAAGAAGGCGGATTTCGCACTGTGGATCGACTTCCCGATCCAGCCCGATCCCAACTATTCGTTGCGGCTGCTTTACCTCACTGGCAACGCGGTGAACTACCAGAACTATCATGACCCTGAAGTCGACCGTATCCTGCAGGAAGGCGCCTCGATCGTAGACACGGCCGAGCGCAACGCGGCGCACAAACCGGCGGAGGAGCGTATCCATGATTCGGCAACACTCGGCTGGATCGCGGAGCCGTTCTACGTGAATGCGATGAGCGACCATCTCGAAGGCTGGAAGTGGTTCACGACCCAGTACTACAAGGTCAGCGAGATGAAGCTGCCGTAAGCGCCGGGCAGCCTACTTCGAACCATAAGCGACGTATCGCGCTTCACTGATGCGCGATACTAGGAGGTCGATCGCTCATGCGATCCGTAAATTGACGCAGATCGGGGCAGGCGGCGCATGAGCTTTCGTATTTCGGTCGACACCGGCGGCACTTTTACCGACGTGGCGATCGCCGACGCCGACGGGCGGCTGCATATCGGCAAGGCGCTGACCACCCCGGAACGGGCCTTCGCCGGATTGGCCGCGGCGATCGACGACGCGGCGCGATCCATGGGGCTGTCCAGGCAACAGGTGCTCGCCGAGGCGACCCTGTTCACCTACGGGACCACGCGAGCCACCAATGCGATCGTCGAGCGCAAGGTGGCAAAGACTGCGCTGCTGGTCACCGAGGGCTTCCCCGAAATCCTGGTGCTGAAGGAAGGCGGCCGTTTTGATCCGCACAAATGGGATTTCGACTATCCGAAGCCCTACATCCCGCGCCGATACACGTTCGAGGTACCGGAACGGATAACCTCCGAGGGGACGATCGATCGGCCGCTCGACGAGATCGCGGTGCATGCCATCATCGACCAGATCGCGGCGCGGGGATTCGAATCCGTGGCAGTGTGCCTGCTTTGGTCCGTGGCCAACGGCCTGCACGAGCGGCGCGTGGGCGAGCTGTTGTCAGAGCGGCTGCCGGACCTGCCGGTCACGCTCTCCCACCGGCTCAACCCGATCCTGCGCGAGTACCGCCGCGCCTCCGCGACCGCCATCGACGCGTCGCTCGCTCCGGTGATGCGCCGCCACCTGCGTGGGCTCGAGGAGGATCTGCGCGCCGCTGGGTTTCCCGGCGAGATCCTGGTCAGTACGTCGGTCGGCGGCGTGATGCACATGGCCGACGTGATCGAGCGTCCGATCTATATGACCAAATCTGGCCCGGCGATGGCGCCGGTGGCGGGCAACGTCTATGCCGCGGCGGAAGGTATCGGCGATCTCGTGATCGTCACCGACGCGGGGGGCACCACCTTCGACGTGTCGCTGACCCGCCGGGGTGCGCTCACCTACACCCGCAAATCGTGGATCGGCGGGCAGTTCACCGGCGACTGTCTTGGCATGTCGTCCGTCGACGTACGCTCGATCGGCGCCGGCGGCGGTTCCATTGCCTGGATCGATAGCGGCGGCATGCTGCGCGTCGGCCCAAACAGTGCCGGAGCCGTGCCCGGTCCAGCCTGCTACGGGCGCGGCGGCACCGCGGCCACCGTAACCGACGCGGCCGCGGTGCTCGGCTACCTCGATCCTGGCTTTTTTCTCGGCGGCAGGATGCAGCTCGATCTGCCCGCGGCGGAACTTGCCCTGCGTCAGATCGCCGGGCAGCTCGGGCAATCGATGGAGGCCGCGGCGGCCGGCATCCTGGCGATCGCCAACGAGCACATGGTCAAGGCGATCCAGGAGATCACCGTCAACCAGGGCTACGATCCGAGGGATTGCACCATCGTCGCGGGCGGCGGCTCGTCCGGGCTCGGTATCATGCAGATCGCCGCCAAGCTGGGCTGCAAGACGGTGCTGTTACCACGCACCGCGGCGGCGCTCAGTGCCTGCGGGGCACAATATTCCGACATCGCCTTCGAGCAGACCGGAAGCTGCGTCACCCGCACGGACGATTTCGACCTCGCCCGCGTCAACGCCACACTCGCTGAAATCGACGCCGGCATCGAAACCTTCGCCCGCAAAGTGCACGAACGCGGTGTGGCGGACGTAACGATCACCTGGTCGGTAGAGGCGCGGTACCTCTACCAGGTATGGGAACTGGAGGTGCCGTTGACCTCCGGCCGGTTCCGTGGGCCCGAGGATGTCGCGGCCATGGTCGAGGCGTTTCACGCGGTCCACGAACGTGTGTTCGCGGTGAAGCAACCGGGCCAGGCGGTGGAATGCCTGAACTGGAAGGCCCGTTTCAGCGGCCATATCGAGACACCTCGGCCCAAAACCGCGGCAGTCCCAGCCTATCGGCCGACCCTGCCGCACGGCCATCGCAGCGTCTACTTTGCCGAGACGGGGCGAACCGACGCGTCGGTCTACTTTGGCGACCAGCTCGCCCCGGGTGCCGAGATCGACGGACCGGCGATCGTCGAGGAACCGACCACGACGCTCGTCCTCTATCCGGGTATGCGGGCACGCGTTGGCGGATCGGGGAGCTATCTGCTGGAGCCGTTTGCGGCTGAGCTGCCGCGGGCGCCGAGCCTCGCCGCCGGGCCGATCGACCCGGTACAGCTCGCTGTGATGGCCAACCGCCTCGACGGCATCGTGCGCGAGATGTCGAACACGCTGCTCCGTGCCGGGCGCTCCGCCGTCATCAACCAGGCGCGCGACTTTTCCAACGCCATCGTGACGGCCGACAACCGGCTGCTCTCGGTCGCCGAAGGGCTGCCGGTGCATATCTTCGGCGCGCACATTCAGGCCGAGGCGATGGCACGCTTCCACACCCCGCGTGAGGGCGATGCCTTCCTGCACAACGACGTTTACCTCGGCAACACCCACGCCGCCGATCACACCATCCTGGTGCCGGTATTCTGCGACGGCGTCCATCTGTTCACGGCGAGCGCCAAGGCCCACCAGGCGGATGTCGGTAACTCCATTCCGACGACGTATCATGCCAATGCGCGCGACGTGTACGAGGAGGGGTCGATCGTTTTCCCCTGCGTCAAGGTGCAGGAGAACTACCAGGATGTTGCGGACGTCATCCGGATGTGCCGGGCGCGTATCCGGATCCCCGACCAGTGGTATGGCGACTACCTGGCCGGCATTGGCGCGGCACGCACCGGCGAGCGGCGACTGAAGGAGTTCGTCGCCGCCTATGGCGTGGACGTGGTCCGCCGTTTCGTCGAGGAGTGGCTCGACTACTCCGAACGGCGCATGGCGCGCGCGATCGAGTCGCTGCCGGCGGGCCAGGTGGTGAACCACACCGCCCACGATCCGATACCGGCGGTGCCGGACGGCATCCCGATCAAGGTTACCGTCACCACCGATCCGGCGCACGGGCGCATCGAAGTGGATCTTCGGGACAACCCAGACTGTCTCGACTGCGGCCTGAACCAATCCGAGGTCTGCGCCGTCAACAACACGCTGACGGGCGTGTTCAACTGTGTTGAATGGGACATTCCGAAGAATTCCGGCAGCATCCGCCGCATCGACATCAAGCTGCGGGAGAACTGCGTCGTCGGCATCCCGCGCTTCCCGCACTCCTGTTCGATGGCTACGACGAATCTGGCTGACCGGCTGATCAACGTCACACAATCGGCGTTTGCCGAGTTCGGCGACGGATTTGGCCTGGCCGAAGGCGGCAACGCGATCGGCGCGCCCAACGGCGTCGTCTCGGGGCGTGACTGGCGGCGCGGCGACGCCCCTTACATCAACCAACTGTTCCTGGGCACCAATGGCGGGCCGGGCACGCCGAGCGCCGATGGCTGGGTCACCTACCTGCTGCCGTGCACCAGTGGACTGATCTATCGCGACAGCATCGAGCTGGACGAGATCAAGCATCCTCTCGACATCCGCTATCAGCGACTGGTGACAAATTCCGGCGGGGCCGGCCGATTTCGCGGTGCACCGGGCAGCGAGGTGATGTACGGCACGAAAGTGAACCGCATGACCGTCGTCGTGCCGTCGGACGGACAGCACAACCCGCCCCGCGGCGTACGTGGTGGCCAAGGGGGCGCCGCGGCCCGCACCTACAAGCTGCACCGCGACGGACGGCGCGAACAGATGCCCAATGTCTGTCAGATCACGCTCGAACCGGGCGAGTTCGTCATCGGGGTCGACAATGGGGGCGGCGGATATGGCGATCCGCTGGAACGTGACACGGCGCGTGTGCTGGAGGATGTGCGGGACGGATGGGTGAGCCGTGCGGCTGCGGCGGACATCTATGGCGTAGTCACTCACGGGCGAGATCGAAGACGAGTCGCTGGCGGTCGACGTCGCGGCTACCCTCGCGCGGCGCCGCGAGCTGGCGGCGGCACGTGCCTGAAGGTCGGACATGGCGACCCTGATCTATATCGCCCGCCGTCTGCTGTTGCTGATCCCGCAGCTTCTGGTCATTTCCGTCATCACCTTCGTACTCGTCCGCATGCTGCCGGGCGATCCGGCTCGGCTCGAACTCGGGCCGCTCGCGCCGCAGGCGGGCGTGGACCTGCTGCGGGCGCGGCTCCGTTTGGACCGGCCGCTGCCGGATCAGTACATTGCCTATGTCGAGCGCATCTGGCACGGCGATTTCGGCCGTTCCTGGGTGAACTCCAGCCAGGTGGCGCAGGATTTGCTCGTCCGGCTGCCCGCGACCCTGGAGCTGATCACCGCCGGCATGCTCATCGTCTTTCTGATCATGGTGCCGATCGCGCTGGCATCGGCGAACCCGAGCGGCGGCCCACTCGCGCGCTGGCTGCGGCGCGCCAGCTTCGGCTATGGACTGCTCGCCGGCGCGTTGCCCGACTTCTGGCTCGGACTAGTGTTGATCTTCGTCTTCTTCAGCCTGCTCGGCTGGGCGCCGGGTCCGGAAGGCAGGGTCGGCATACTGGACATCGCACCGGATCGGGTAACCGGATTCTACACCGTCGATGCGCTGATCGCAGGCGACTGGGAGACGTTCAAGGCGGCGCTCGCGCACCTGGTGCTGCCGGCGATCACGCTTGCCTTCGTCTATGGCGGGCCGATCTTCAAGATGGTGCAGTCTAGTACGGAGAGCGCCATGCGTGCCGACTACACCACCTACGCCACCGGCCTCGGCCTGCCACGCCGGACGGTGCTGCTCTGGGCAATGCGCAACGCAGCCCCGCCGGCGGTGGTGATGACCGGCGTGGTGGCCGGATTCCTGCTGGGCGGCGCGGTGCTGATCGAAACCGTGTTCAACCTCAATGGGCTTGGCCAGTACGCCGTGCAGTCCATCACCACGGCGGATTATGCTCCGGTGCAGGCGTTCGTGCTGGTCGCCGCCGTCTTTACCATGCTGGTCTACCTGATCGTCGATCTCGTCTACTTCATGATCGATCCCCGGGTGCGCGCACGCGAAGCGACCCGAGGCCGGTGAGCAGGGCGATCACTCCCCAACCGTCGCTCGACGCCCGGGAGGCTGCGCCCCGGTTGGGCCGTGCGCGCCAGGTCTGGGCCGGGCTGAGCACGTTCCAGCGGATTATCGTCGGGGCGTTCGTGGTCATTCTGTGCCTCGCCGCCTTCGGCCCGATGCTGGCGCCGTTGTCGACCGTGATCGCCGACCCGTCGCAGCGGCTGGCGCCGCCAGGCGCGAAACATCTGTTCGGCACCGACGAGAACGGCATCGACGTCTTCTCGCGCCTGCTCGCCGCGCCTCGCACGGACGTCACCATCGCCCTTGTCGCAACGGCACTGTCCGTTGCCATCGGCGCCGGCCTGGGCGTGTTCGCGGGGTATTTCGAGGGCAGCAGCCGGCGCTGGCTGCACTGGGCGTCGGAAATCGGACTGCGTTTCCTCGATATCTTGCAAGCGTTCCCGGTGTTCATCCTCGCGATGGTGCTGGTCGCTGTCCGCGGCACAGGGCCGATGAACGTGCTGTTCGCGGTCGCATTCGTGAATTTCCCCGTGTTCCTGCGCCTGGTGCGCTCCGAGGTGCTGTCGCTGCGCGAGCGGCCGTTCGCCGAGGCCGCGCGAGCGATCGGCAATTCCGATCTCGGCGTCTGTTTTCGACATTTGCTGCCGAACGCATGGCCCAATGTGCTGGTCCAGGTGTCGGTGACGGTCGGTTTCGCGATTCTGCTCACCGCCGGCCTCAGCTTCGTCGGCGCCGGCGTCAGTCCGCCGACCCCGGAACTCGGCTCGATGATCGCGAGCGGCGCCAAGTTTATGATCCTCGGCCAATGGTGGGTGGTGATGTTTCCCGGGCTCATGCTCGGCTTCATCGTCTTCACCTTCGCCATGATGGGCGAGATCATGGGACGCTTCCTGGAGCCCGGACATTCCCCGGCGCCCTCCTCCGCCGCCCCGACCGCGCTAGCCCGCCAGCAGCCGCGCGCCATCGAGGCCAACCCCATCGAGACACGCGTCCCGCCGGATGAGGTGCTGTCGGTTTCCGGGTTGGTCGTCCTGCCGGCGCGGGGCGAGCGACGGCCGGTGCTCGATGGCATCGACCTGCACATCGGACCGGGCGAGATCCTGGGCGTGGTCGGTCCCCCCGGGGCCGGCAAATCCGTGCTGGTGCGCAGCATCATGGGCCTGCTTGGCGACAATCTGCGCCGCGCCGAGGGCCGAATCGTGTTTCGCGGCAAGGATCTGACAATGCTTGACGCGCGGGCGCTGCGGGAAATTCGCGGCCGAGACATCGTGCCGCTGCTGGCGAACGCCAAGGTGCAACTGAACCCGCTGGTGCGGATCGGCGACCTGATGGTGGCCCATATCCGCGCCCACTCGTCCTGTTCGCACCACGTCGCACGGCAACGCGCGGCCGCCATGCTCGGCAGCATCGGCCTCACCGATCCCGAGCGGCGTCTGCATGCCTACCCGCATGAACTGAGCGGCGGCATGGCACAGCGCGTGTGTATCGCCATCTCGCTGATCCATCGCCCGGTGTTGATCGTCGCCGACGAACCGACATCGGGCCTCGACGTGACGGTGCAGCGTCAAGTGCTCGACCTGATGATAGGGCTTTGCGAGGAGACCGGAGCGGCCCAGATCCTGGCCACCCGCGATCTTGGCATCGTTGCGCAATATTGTCGCCGCGTTGCCGTGCTGCATGAGGGGCGCATCGTCGAGACTGGGCCAGTGGAGCAAGTGCTGGTCGCGCCGTTGCATCCGGCAACGCGTGCGCTGGTGGCGGCCGCCCGGCTCCAAAATGTGCCGACCGCGCTGGCGGAGGCGACGCCGTGACCCAGCCGCTGGTCGAGGTCGACGGACTGGTGAAGCACTTCTACATCAGCGCGAGCGACTATATCGGCGCGATCAACGGGATCAGCTTCCGGATCGGTCGCGGCGAAACCCTGGGCCTTGTGGGCGAAAGTGGCTCGGGCAAGACGACCGTCGGCCGCTGCCTGCTCCGGCTTATTGAGCCCACCGAGGGCCAGATCCATTTCGAAGGAACTGATCTGACGGCCGCCTCGAGCAAACAGTTGCGCTCGCTGCGGCCTCGGCTGCAAATCGTCTTCCAGGATCCGCTTGCCTCGCTGAATCCACGCCGCACCGTGCGCCAGACCATCGAGGAACCGCTGGTGCTGCAGGGTGGCTTATCCGCCGTGTCACGCCGGCGTGCCGTACAGGACATGCTGGAGCGCGTGCATCTCGCTCGGCATCATCTGGACCGCTATCCGGTCGAACTCACCGCCAGCGAACAACAGCGGGTCGGCATCGCGCGCGCCTTGATCACCCGCCCGGCGCTGGTCGTGCTTGATGAACCGACCTCAACGCTCGATCCGGCAGTTCGCTCGGAAATCCTGTCGCTGCTCGCTGAGCTGCAAGCGGAACTCGGTGCCGCGTATCTGTTCATCTCGCACGATCTGATGGCGGTGGAGCGAATCAGCCGCCGCGTCGCGGTGATGTATCTCGGCCATATCGTGGAGATCGCGCCGACCTCCGAGATCATGTCGAGGCCCCGACATCCGTATACGCGTGCTCTGATGTCGGCGGTGCTGTCGCCTGACCCGCATACACGCCTGCCACCCAATCCGGTGCGGGGGGAAATACCGAGCGCACTCAATCCGCGACCTGAGTGCCCGTTCGTCAGCCGCTGTCCGGTTCGGATGGACGCCTGCCGCAAGGGGCAGCCGCCGATGGTCGATCTCGGTTCGCAGCACTTCGCCGCCTGCCTGCGTGCGACCGAGCCGGTCACGGCGCCGGACGAGGCGTGATGCCGGGCCGAGCCGTTGGTTCGCCGGGTGACTTGCGGGCGTTGCTCGCCCGTGCGGTGGCGGCGCACCGGGCCGGCGCGCTGAGCGAAGCGGGGCGGCTCTATGACCAGGTTCTCGCCGCCGATCCCTGCCATGGCTGGGCCAGTTATTTCCGCGGCGTGCTGGCACAAGAAGCAGGAGAGTTGGAGACGGCGCGGGCGCTTTACCGCACCGCGTGCAGCTCACCGGACGCGGCGCCGCAATTCCTTGTCACGTTAGGCAATCTCGATCTGAGCCGCGGGGACGCGGCGAACGCCTGCGCCAGTTTCCGTCTGGCGATCGCGAAGCGTCCCGACTTTGCCGCGGCGCACACCGGCCTGAGCCTGGCCCTGAAACATCTCGGCCAACTCGAAGCGGCCGGCGAATCAGCGTCCCGTGCGCTACAGTTGCGACGTGGCTGGGCCATGGGCAGACACGCGGCCGGCTTGGTAGACCCGACCGAGGCCGCCGCCATGCGTCGAACCAACCGCGTGAAGCTCCGGCACGACAGCGCGCAGCTTCGCTATCTGCGCCATCTCGGCCGGGTCGGGAGCGAGATCGATCCCGTGATCGCCGGGCTGGAGACGCTGCTTGCCCGCTATGCGACGCTGCCGGACGACGTCTCTATCGTCGAACTGTCGGATGCGGACCTCGCGCTCACCGAATACGCGTACAACCGAGCGATCCATATCGCGCCAGCTCCACGCCTCGCCGCCCCTGCACTGAATGCCGGAGTATTCACTTCCGTTGACGCGACCTGCGTCAGTTCCCCGACAGGATTTGCCGTGGTCAATTCGGCCCTTACTCCGGCCGCGCTCGAATCGCTCCAGCGTCTGCTGACAGAGAGTACCGATCTGGTTCGAGGTGAAAGACCATGGCGGCCATCTCGGCGCCTATTTCGAGGAGGGCCTCGCGTGCGGCCTCATGGCACAGATCACCGAAGAAGTCCGCGCCCTGCTGCCACGCACACTTGGCCAGAAACGGCTCGCCCAGCTCTGGGCTTACAAATACCAGCAGGGCATGGGGGGCACCGAGCTGCACGCGGATGTCGGTGCCGTCAGCCTCAATCTATGGGTCACGCCCGACACCGCCAACCTCGATCCCGAGGGCGGTGGCCTCGAGATCGTCCCACTCGTCCTGCCGCGCGACTGGGACTTTCGACGCATGAACGTCGAGCGAGATGCGCTCCGCCGCTTCGCGGCCGCGTCCGGCACGGCGCCGGTGCGAATTGCGTATCGCTGCAACCGAATGGTGGTGTTTGACGCGCGGCTGCTGCATCGCACGGCGCAGGGGCGCTTCGCTGATGGCTACACAAACATGCGCACAAACGTGACGTTTCTGTTTGCCTGATCACCTATGGCCGGCGCGCCCCCGGAAAACGGACCAGGTCGATTTAAATCGTAAGCCATCGGCGGTTGGCCTTCGACCAGCTGTCGTTGCTTGTCGTAACGGATACGATATGGCTGCAGAGTGCACGCAGTTCGGTTCCGCTGCGACCGGAACCCCAAGCCGGACGGGTGATCAACGGGGCGCAGATTTCCCGGATGTCTTCGAGGTTGCGCAGGGCCTCGATATGAGATCGATCAACGGCACGGCACGGGTCCCTTGTGGGCCTCATAGGTGGCTGGGCGGCCGCTTTAACGGCGCATCCAGTTGCGGTGCAGGAAAGGCCGCACACCGAACGCGGTGCGAGCACAACCCCATGCTGCGCAACGAGCTCCGGCATGGTCCTGCTCTCTCGCTGACTGATTGCATCGGCCGGTAGACGCCTGCATTTCGATGCGCCTCTTCAGTTGTGGTGACACCGGACACGCCTTGCGGCCACATCCCGCCCCGGAATGCGGCCGCCAGTGGCCGCGCCCCCAGGAGCGGAGAGTAAGATCGATTTCACCCAACCAACCGGGCGTCAGCGCATGATCGTAGGCATCAGCGGCGCGACCGGGATCACTTATGGCATCCGGCTACTCGAGGTGCTGCACGAGCTCGGCGTCGAGACGCATCTCGTCATCACCAAGGTAGGCGAGCGCACCCTTGCCTACGAGACGGACCTTACATCCCGCGAGCTTCGCGCTCTGGCCGATCACGTCTACCCGGACGCGGCGGAATTGGCGCGACCATCGCCTCGGGGTCGTTCCGGACGATGGGCATGGTCGTGGCGCCCTGCTCGGTCAACAGCCTGTCCGCGATCGCGCACGGCACGACCGACGGTCTGCTGACCCGCGCAGCCGATGCGTGCCTGAAGGAACGACGCCGGCTCGTGTTGCTGTTCCGGGAGGCGCCGCTACATGCCGGCCACATTCGTTCCATGGCCGCGGCGACGGAGAACGGCGCCATTGTGTTCCCGCCGGTGCCCGCTTTCTATGGGCTGAAATCCTTGAAGCAGCGACCGCACTGTCTCGCGGTGATCAGCTGGGCAACGATTGCCTTCTCCAAGCGGTCGCTGCGGTCCAGGCGGAGCACGTTCCTCCACGCGGTTCACCTCGCACCATGCCATCAGGGGCTCATGGGTAAAGCCGAAACCACCGCGCAGCAGAGGTGCGTATCCTCGACCGGCGGCGACGGATCTGCGCCACGATTTCGAACGATCTCCTCTAGCGCGCCTACCGCGGCATTGATGTTCGAGCAGCGCACTTTGGCCGCCAGCATCTCGGCCGCAGAAGATGCGACCGGAAAAGACCGCAATCCTACGGGTCCGAAGCTCCACCCACCAAAAGGCAGGCTCCATAGTCGTGAAAGAAGCGGCTTCCTGGTTGCTGTCTCGGTGGGCATCCAGATCAAGAATGACCTGTTTGGGGCCTTGGTGTTGGCATTTGAAGGAAAGGTCGACGCAGGCTTTCGATCGCTGCCGGATCGTCGCTGACCTGTGGTATCCATCGCCTCGGCCCAACTCTGTTCCAGCCGGTTCAACTATTTTCCAGACCATCGCGGGAGGTCCGCAAGGGGTCCGCAAAACAACATTCCGCCTAACGATGGTCTCGTACCCGCCTGTAAACTATTGATATATATGGTGCCGGCGCACAGAATTGAACTGTGGACCTACTGATTACGAATCAGTTGCTCTACCCCTGAGCTACGCCGGCTCGCCACACCCGCCGCACGCTATACAGTCACGACGCAGCCCAGGCAATCAACTATCCTGCCCCCATGACGCCCCCTTCCGACCCGATGCTGCTGGCCCTCGCCACCGCCCGCGCCGCCGCCGCCAGCGGCGAAATCCCCGTCGGTGCCGTGGTCCGCGCCCCCAACGGCACCATCCTCGCCCACGCCGGCAACCGCATCGAAGCACACCAACGACCCCTCCGCCCACGCCGAAATCCTCGCCATGCGCGCCGCCGCCGCCCTCCGCGGCCAGCCTCGCCTGCCGGACTGCGACCTGATCGTCACCCTCGAGCCATGTCCGATGTGCGCCCACGCGATCAGCCTGTTCCGCATCCGCCGCCTGATCTTCGGCGCCTATGATCCAAAGGGCGGTGGCGTCGACCATGGTGCCCGCGTCTTCCAGGCCGCGTCCTGCCACCATCGCCCCGAGGTCATCGGTGGGGTCCACGAGGCCGAAGCCGCCGAGTTGCTGCGTAGACTTCTTTCGGGACCGGCGGCCATAACCTGCTGATGCCAATACCGACTGCCGTGCTCGACCTGAGAAGGCGCCTGCCGTTCGACGTCAATCCACGTGCGATCAGTGTCGCCGAGGGCGTCCGCGCCGCCCTCTCCGTCGCCGTCATCATCGCGGCCAGTGAACTCATCGACTTCGCTCCCCTGCGCGAGGCCGCCCTGGCGGCATTGCTGACCTGTATCTGCGACCCCGGGGGCCCGATCCGCCGCCGCGTCCCGGTGCTGCTCAGCTTCACCCTGATCGGCGCCGCCACTGTCGCGGCCTTCGGCTTGCTGCGAGGCCTGGGTCCGGCAGCCGCCGTGGCCGATCGGCGTCGGCGGCCTGTTCTGCGCCTCCTTCGCCCGCATCTACGGCCAGGCGCCGCAACAGCTCGGCGGCCTCCTCGCCGTGGTGCAGATCCTTTCGCTGGACCGCGCCATACCCGACTTCTCCGAGGCTGCCTGGCTGGCCGTGGCCTTCATCGGCGGCGCGTCTCTGGGCAACCCTGCTGACCATGGTGATCTGGCGCATCTATCCCGTATCTGCCCGCCCGCCGCGCCCTCGCCGAAACCTTCCGCCAGTCATCTGAGCTGGTTCGCGATCTCTACGTCCTGGCGCGAACCCCGGCCATCAGCGACACCGATTGGGAAGCCCACGCCCGCACCCACCGCCGAGCGGTGCGCGAGGCGATCGAGACCGCGCGCACGGTGGTGCTCGATACGCTGCGTTCCCGAGGCGCCTCGAGCAATCGGGCGGCGCAGTGCCTGATCCGACTGGAAACCGCCGACCAGATCTTCGGCTCCCTCATCGCGCTCGGCGATCTGCTGGAACGCGGCACGGCCGCCCAGCGCGCGGCGGCGGTCCCCATACTGCGCCGTCTGCGGCCGCTGCTGCTGATCCTGGGACGCGTCGTCATCACCGATGACCCGGACGCCCATCGCCGCATCGAGCGCGCCATCGATGCGATCGCCGCCGACGCCGGCAAATTGACCTCCGACAGCTCGCTACGAAGACTGCTCACGCCGGTGACCGAGCGCCTGAGGATCGCCCACACGACGACGGTGCCAGCGAATTTCAGTCCCGAGTTCGATGCCGCCGGCCGGCCCCTCCCGCTCTGCGCCAACGAATCGCCGCGCCGTTGCGTGCCAATCTGAACTGGCAGTCCCCTGCCCTGCGCCACGCCCTGCGCATCGCTGTCACCGCGGCGGGTCCCCTTGCGTTCACGATGGCGTGGTTCAGCCCTTACGATCACTGGCTGACGATCACCGTGGTTGCGACCATGCAGCCGTATTTTTCGCTGACCTATACCCGCGCCGTCGAGCGCATCGTCGGCACCGCCGCGGGCGGGCGTGATCGCTGCTGCTCGTCGGCCTGATCTGCGACACCCCGCTGTCGATCGCCGCCGCCATGTTTCCGCTCTCGGCCGCCGCTCTGGCTATCCGTTCGGTCAGTTTCGGGCTGTTCACGATGGCGCTGACGCCGCTGGCCGTTCTGTTGGTGGAAACCGGCACGCCCGGAAACCAGCGAGTGGCGGATCGCGTTCGCACGCGCGGTCCTCACGACAACCGGCGGCCTCATCGCTGTCGGCGGCGAATTTCCTGCTCTGGCCAAGCTGGGAGCCGGATTTGGTCGAGACCGAGGTTAAGAACGCAATCGCCGCGCACGGGCGATACGCCGACGCCGAGTACGCCGTGTTGCTTGGCGAGGCGCCGGATCTCAGGCCAGCCACCCGCCGCGATGCTGGAATTGCCTGCAACGCCCTGGAGGCGCTTATCAGCTCGAGCCTTGCTGCAGCCCGGCGACGACAAGCGCGACCGGCTGGAGGCAGCAATGGTTGTCGACGCCTCATTGCGTCGCTTCGCCGGTCGCCTGGTCGCTCTGCAGCATGACCCGACCCTCGTCGCGGACGTGCCACGGGACGCCCTCCGAGCCTGGCGAGACTGGATGCATGATGCCGTGAACCGGCTTGCCTCGGGGCGCTCCGACCTGCCGCCCCGGCCAACCGCGCTCGAAACCGACGCCATGCGGCACATCGCCCGCCAGATCGAACTCGTCGCCGGCGTGATGACGCGGCTCGGGTGACCCCTTTGTGTCATCGCAGGTTCCATAAGTGTCATGGCCGACGCTACGGTGCCTCGGCCGGTGCCGAAGTGTCATGCCTGCCCTTGCTAACGTGTCATGGTCGGCGCAGGCCGGCCACCCACGTCTTGCAGCGCCGTTCAGCTAAAATCGCGGGTCCCAGGCCTTAGCAGCCTCCGCCGCGATAACCGAACAAGCCCCCACCCCGAAACCTGTCACCGGGGCGCGGTTCGACTCCACCCCAGGGTGGTAGTCTGCCGCCGGTGACTGATCCAATCCTCCTGCTCGTGGCCGCCGACGCCGCCGCCCTGCTGTTGCTCGCCGCCCTCTGCGGCTTCCTGCCGCGTGCCGTGGCCGGCTTTACCGCACCGGGCTTGGCCGGCGCGGGAGCGCTGTTCTGCCTGCCGGCGCTGCTGTGGCACGCCCCCGGACCCGGACTGCGGCTTCCGATCGGACCACCCGGACTATCGTTGTCCCTGGTCCTGGACCCTATGTCCGCGCTGTTTCTGTTCATCATCTTCCTCAGCGGCACGTCCGTCGCCACTTGGTGGGCAGTCACTCAACCGCGGTCGAGCCCATCCTGGATCAACCGCCCCGAGACCGGCGCGAAGCGTGAGCTCCGAGGTATCGCGCTCTGCCTGGCGGGTCTCGCCACAGTCGTGCTCGCGGCTGACGCCGTCACGCTTGCCATCGGCGCGGCATTGGCCGGCGCCAGCGGTTTGCAGCCGGAGCACCTGCCGCCTGTCACCGCGTCGCCGGCGTCAGCCCCTCCACCACGGCCGCCCGCAACAACGACCTTCCTGCCGCCGCTCCTGCTGCTGATCTCGGTGTGCCTGCTCACCCCATCCGGGTTCCCGCCGCATTTCGACGGCATCCGAGACACCATCGTCGATCCAGGCCGAGCGACGACGGCTGCGGCGCTGGCTGTGGTGGCGGCTATGGCGTTGCTTCGACGGGACGTGTCCCGACGCACCTGGGCATCCGACGCGTTGGCCGCCGGTGCGGTCTCGCCGGCCCAGACCTACCTGCTGCTTCGCCTCGTGATCGACCTGCCGGGAACAGCGAGCCAGGCCTGGTGGGGCTTTGCGCTGCTTGCGCTTGGCGTCGCCACGGCGGTCGTCCACGGATGGCAGGCCGCGCGGCATCCCGACCTCGACCAGGCAGTCGCCTGTCTCAACCGACGCCAAGCCGGGCTGGCGATGACCGGTCTCTCCCTGACCCTGATCGCGCGAGCATCCGACCTACCCGACGCCGCGTCTTTCGGGCTGGCGGCAACCCTGCTGCTGACGATCGCCAGCGGAGTGGCCGGAACGCTCGCAACCCTGGCGGCCAACGCGCTCGGCCGGGAGGCTGGTTCCTGGCGTTTGACCCGACTGGGCGGACTGATCCACTCGATGCCGATAGCCTCGGCTGCCCTGGCGTCGGCCCTGCTGGCACTCGCCGCGCTGCCGCCGGGTGTCGGCTTCGCCGCGATCTGGATGCTGTTCCAGTCGGTCCTCGCCGCCCCGCGCACCGGGGGCCTCGCTTGCCAGCTTCCGCTCGCGCTGACCGTGGCCGCGCTGGCCCTGTCCTCGGCTCTCGCCGCGGCGGCCTCGGTGCGCTTGGTCGGCATCGCAATCCTCGGCCGGCCACGCAGCGTGCGCGGATCGGCGGCGCGCGATGTGGCACCCGCGCCGCGCCAGCTTCTGCTCGCCCTGACCGGCATCTCACTCCTGCTCGGCATTTTCCCGGGGCCGGTGCTCAAGGCACTCACCGGCCGCTTGATTCGCTTTGTGGCCGGCACCGGCCTGGAGGGACACGCCGGATGGGCCACCCTGTCCGCCTACGCCGCGTCACCGGGGTACGCCCCGCTCTGGGTCGCCGCCTTGCTGGCGCTGGCCACGTGCGCAGTCGCGTTTGTGGCGAACCGGGTTCGTGGCGAAACCCAACTCGTCGAGGTCTGGAATAACGGGCTCGCGGCCGCCCCCGACATGCCGTTCGGCGATCCCCAAAGCCAGTCAGCCGGCGGCGGATTTCTGCCCCCACAGCCCGCGATCGAGCCTGCCTCCGTCGCCCGCCTGACTGCCCGCCTCCGGCACCTGTGCTCGACCGCCGGTCTTGCATCGCGCACGCTGCCATCGCCCACGCTGGGCCTGTGGGCGCTTCTGCTTGCCCTGACCGGGCTGCTGCTCGTGCTTTCGTTGTCCGGCGGCGGGACATCCGGATGAGCCACATCGCGCCCGTGTTCACCGAGATCGTTCATCTGGCCCTGGTTTTGCTGGCCGCTCCGATGACAGCCGGGGCCATGGCTTGGCTCGAAGCTCGTCTCGCGGGCCACGTGGGACCATCCATCCTGCTTCCCTGGCATCACCTGATCCGGCTGTCCCGCAAGACCGCCGTCATCCCGGAGAGCGCCTCACGCGCACTCTCGCTCGCCCCAGCGCTCGCCCTGAGCACCACGATCTGCGCCGCGGCGATGGTGCCGTCGTTCACCTTGGGAACCGCTCTGGCGCCCCTGGCGGACGCGGTGGTCGTCGCCTCGCTGCTCAGCCTGGCGCGGGTTGTCACCACCCTCGGCGCACTCGACACCGGGTCGGCATCGTCAGGACTCGCGGCGCAGCAGGCCACCGCGCTCGCCGTCATGGCCGAACCCGCGTTGCTGCTGTTCGTGTTTTGCCTGGCGCTGATGGGCGGCAGCTTCAACCTGGAACTCATCATCGGCCAGCAACGCGAGGGCATGTTGCTCCCGGCAGCCGCCTCCGCGCTGGCATTGACCGCCCTGCTCGCCCTCACCTTCGCCGATATCCTCGATACATCCCGCGGCCTGCAACTGGACTACAGCGGCATCGATCTCGCGCTGGCGCGTTTCACCGTCTGGCTCCGCCGTGTGGTGTGGATTGACCTGATCGGCGCCCTGTTCCTGCCGGTCGGCATGGCTGGTCCCGGCGACGGCCCGGCAGACTGGGGCATCGGACTGCTGTGCTGGGCCGCCAAGCTGCTCGTCGCCGTACTCTGCCTCGCCTCCGTCCGAACCTTGCTCGGCAGCGCAAGCCGGCGGGAAACGCCCAGTCTGGCCGGCGCCGCGGCCTTATTGGCTCTTCTCGCCACCATCGTGGTGCTTGCTGGCGCGACCACATCGTGACGGCGCTGGCCCAGGGAAGTGCTGGCATCGCGCTGGTGATGTGCTTCGGTCTCCTCGGCACGCGCCAGGTGGCCGCGGCTTCGCTCATCCTCGCGATCCAGTCCCTTGCCGTCGCCGTCGCCGCCCTGGCGCAGCACCAGCCGTTGATCGCCGCGGCCACGGCAGCGATCGACCTGGTCGGCGCGTCCTGGTTTCTTCGCCGCCAACGCCTTGGCCCTGTCTCAGGCGTTGCCGTTCGCTGGGGCGCCGAACCGCCCGAGCCTCCAACCGGCGGCGCCCGGCTTGGGATCGTCCTGGGAGCGGCCTTGGCCGTACTGTGCCAGGCGTGCGGACCGATGGCTCTGCCGCTCGCGGTCGTCCTCCTGTCGCTGCTGCTGGCGGCCACACGAGACCATGCATTGATGCAACTGATTGCCGTGGTCTCACTCCAGAACGGAGTGGCTCTTGCCGCCAGCGCCGTGGCCCACGCCCCCCTGCCCGCCCTGGCCTGTTTCGTCTTGCCGCTGCCGTTCGCCGCCGGCCTGGCATGGGGAACCGCCGCCAGGCTCCGTCCGGTCATCCCGGTAGGGCTACGAAGCTGGCTCGGCTGGGTTCAACTGGCGATAGCGTTCGCCATGTTCCTCGCGACCCTGGCGCTTCCACTTGACCCACTGGGCGCCGTCTTCGCGCCGCTGACCGCGCTGTGGGGGATCGCCGAGGCGTGGGCCGCGCGCCATCGCATCTCCCAAGGCCTGACCCAACGTCTCGCGGCACCGACCAAACTCGCGTTCATGCTGGTCGCGATCGCTGCGACAGACCCGATCCCCGCCTCGCTCGCGGTGATGGGAGCGACGTCCGCGGCACTGTTTCCGACCTTCCGTCGCCGCCGGGGCGAGGCCATGCTGGCCTTCTGCGCCGCCGGCCTGGTCATTTTCGGTCTGCTGACGATGCCGGTCGCCCCGGCCGCGGTGCCATACACCTGCCTGTTGCTCGGATACGCCGTGATCGCCGCCGTCGTGCCGGAGCTCGCCGTGATCGTCGTGCTCCTTGTATTTCGGCTGATGCTGCAAACGCACCTGCCGCCCGTCACCCCAGCCATTCTGACCGCCGTCGCGGTGGCTGCGCCGCTCATGTGTGCCCTGCTTCTGATCCTAGACACCCGCGCCGAACAGCGTCGCCTGACGCTGATCCACCTGGCACAGACCAGTATCGCCGCTGTCGCACTTGGTCTCGAACTGCCGGACGGACGTTTCGCCGCGCTCGTCACACTGATTCTGCTGATCCTGACCCGCTGCGCTACGCGAATGGGAGCGCCCGCCGGGGCACCAATCGGCGTGTTTCTAGGGCTGGCCCTTGTCCTCCTGGCCCTCGGCAGCCACGCGCCATGGCTTCTGCTGCCGGTCGGACTGTCGCTTTGCGTCGTGATCACCGCCGGTTTCCCACCCCGGGATCGATCGCGTGCCGCGGCGCCGCTTTCGGCAAGCTGGACCGCGCCACGTGCCGCCAGCCTGCTGCCGCTCGTGCTGGCATTGGTCTTCGGCTTCTTCGCGCCGCACGGCATGATCGAGTGGCTGCGCGCCGTGACCGCGGGGCCGCCATGACCGATCCGCAAGCGACGGGTCCGCACGCAACCGGCCACGCGCCGCGCGACGGCATGACCGTCACCGCGATCGCTACGGCGCCATGCCTCCCCTGGACGCGAATCGTTCTTGCGCCAGATGACTGGGTCGCGATGGCGGCGTCGCCTTTGGTCCTGGTTGGCGTCTGGGCCGACACCCAGCAGGTCCACGCGCTGTTCCTCGACGAGGCCGCCCTGACCGCGATTCCGGTGTCCACACCCGTGGAATCCCGGTTGGGATCCGGGTTGGGATCCAGTGTCGAATCCGGCGCCTATCCGGCCCTTTCAACGCTGCGCCCGCACGCAGCCTGGTTTGAGCGCATGATACACGACCTCTGGGGTCATGCCGCAGTCGCCGGGCTGGACCCGAGGCCCTGGCTGGACCACGGCGACTGGCCCCAGTCCAGCCCGATGGCGGTGCGCCCCGGCCCCCCTCGACCGCCGCATATCCCCCCGGACTTGCCGCCAACCGTCGCCGATCCGCCGATGCTCCTGCCGCTCGGCCCGATCTGGGCGCGCATCGACGAGCCCGCCCATCTTCGCCTGACGCTCGACGGTTCGGCCATCGTCGCCGCCGAAGCGCGACTGGGTTACGCCCACAAGGGCAATCTGGCACTGGTTCGCGGCAAGGCACCCCGGACCGCCGCCCGCTTCGCCGCCCGCCTCTCGGCCGACGCAACCGTTGCGCATTCCACCGCCTTTGCCGCCGCCATCGAGACTGCCCTCGGCGTCAGCGCCCCTCCCCGAGCCGTCGCTCTCCGAACCGCCGTGCTGGAGATTGAGCGCGTTGCCGGTCATCTGGACAACCTGGCCGAGACCGGCCGCCTGGTCAGCGTGTTGCCCGTGCACACGATTTGCGGATTCCTTCGGGAACTGTTGTTGCGTGCGTCGGCCACCGTTTTCGGGCATCGGCTCATGATGGATTGCGTCACCCCCGGTGGTGTCGCGAGCGACATCGCCGACGGCGGTCCCGAGATCATCCTGCGAGCGCTAGGCGATATCTCCACACAGCTTCCAGTGATCCGCCGGCTCCATGACGGGACTGCTCTGACAGCGCGGCTCGCCGGCATCGGTCGGGCCGATAGGACGCTGGTGACCGCCCTTGGTGTGGGCGGGGTCGTTGGACGCGCTTCGGGTCGGCCGTTCGATGCAAGGGCGCTGGCCAGCGCGACCAGCAGCCCAACCCGGTATCACGCGTCGCGGCATGACGGCGACGCCGCGGCTCGGCAGCATCAGCGTATCAGCGAGATCGAGCACAGCCTGCACCTGATCGGTGCCGCGCTTGATGGGTTACCGCCCGGGCCGCTGACCGTCACTCTGCCACCGATCAGTGGCGAGGGCATCGCCTGCGTCGAATCCATTCGCGGCGATGTCTGGCATTGGCTGCGCCTCGATCACGGCCAGATTGCCGGATTCTTCCCACGCGATCCGGGCTGGGTGCTATGGCCGCTGGCCGAGCACATACTACGGAACAACGCGGCCACCGACGCCGATCTGATTCGCACATCGTTGGCGCTGCCGGCCTCGGCCGTGGACCTGTAATGCTGGAGCCGCAATGATCAAACCGTTTGGCACGCTGCGGACGATCTTTACCAGCGGCTCCCACGCCGAGACCGTCAGTCCGCCCGACCCGGATACGATCGAGTTGTTGAAAGCCCGACTGGACGCGGCGGCGCAGGCTCGCCTGGGACGCTGCCTCGCGATACGTCACGTCAATACAGGAAGCTGCGGCGGCTGCGAACTCGAGATACGCGCGCTGAGCAACGTCTTGTACGACCTGGAACGTTTCGGCTTATGCTTCGTCGACAGTCCGCGTCATGCCGACGTGCTGCTGGTGACCGGACCGCTGACACGAAACCTGCGAACCGCTCTCGCGCTGGCATGGGATGCGACACCCGATCCCAAATGGGTCGTTTCGGTGGGAGACTGCGCCATCGATGGTGGGGTTTTCAAAGGCAGTTACGCCATCCTTGGCGGCGCTGGACAATGCGTTCCGATTGACCTGACGGTAAGTGGATGCCCCCCTGCCCCATCCCGAATCCTCGCGGGCCTCAGGACATTGTTGGAAGCAAATTCTCCAGTGTCATCCCCGGCCCACGGACCACGCTGACAGCCTGCCCGGAGGACAGGCTCCCGCCGGGAACGTGCATAGCGCTCTTTCATAACCGCGTATTTTCCCGATCGATCTCGTCCCAGGCCAAAACGTCCTGGAGGCGAGGATGACGGCGCTGGGCAAAATTAGTTTTGGAATCCGACTTGCTTGGCCAGGTCCTTTAGGGCTAGGCCAGATCCCGGCTTCACTAACTATCAAAAATCAAGGGGGACCCAGAAATGTCATCACGCACATTGTTGTCCATCTGCACCGCCATGGTTTTGGGCGCGGCGGCCGGAGGACCGCTCCACGCGGCGGAGTTCGAGCTAGGCAAGTACGTTCGCGTCAGTCCGGAGCTGGAACTATATTATGAAGAGGCTGGCACCGGCAAACCACTGATTTTCGTCACTGGATGGACCGGCACTAGCCAGTTTTTCGTGCCCTATCAAACCGCGCACTTCTCCCAGAAATACCACGTGCTTGCGTTTGACCCCCGAAGCCAGGGACGCTCCACCAAGACCCTCGAAGGCAATACCTATCTGCAGCACGGCAAGGATCTGCGTGCCTTTATGGAGGCGCTGAAGCTGAAGGACGTGAATCTCGTCGGCTGGTCAGCCGGTTGCCACGACGTGTATTCCTACTTCAGGACCTATGGTACCGATAACATCAGTTCATTTGCCTGCATTGATGAAACCCCGAGAGAAATCGCAGCGGCGAAAGGTGACTGGGCTGACTACGACTACGGGGAGACCAAAGATCTCATAGAGTGGTTTAACGCCCTCATTGGCGGTCGACGTGAAGTCGTCAGTGGGTTCGCGGCCTCTATGATGCAACGCAAGATGACTCCTAGCGAGGTAGGCTGGGTGGTTGATCAAGTATCAATGACTCCAGACTATGTTGCAGTCGTTCTACAGGCTGACATCACCTTTGCCGACTATACCGACGAAGCGAGGAAGATCGATGGCAAGATCCCGGTGCTCAACTTCGTCAGTGAGCACAATGGAAATGCCGCAAAGGCGTGGCTGGCCAAGAATGCACCGCATTCCGAGACTTTTTTGCTGGGCAATCATATGATGTTTCGCGAATATCCTGACAAATTCAACGGGCGTCTCGAGACATTCCTGGCTCAGGTGAAGTCACCGTAGCCGAATTGGAACTAGACTCTGCCGGCGGAGCCCCAAAGTGGAGGCCCACACTCACGAAGTGGGCTGATCCGCTCAGGGCCCGGCCGGCCTCCACCCGTGGCACGTCGGGACCATTCGCGTAAAATTGAGGTTTTGCCTGGAGAAGTGCCGCGAGGACGATGTCGGCAAAATCCTCTTCCAAAGAACTTGCGGTCTTGAGGACGTCCCGACAGCGCTCCCAGCCAGGTTCTTACGGCGGCCGGTGGTATTCAGCGCAACTCCCAACGGGATCCCCTGCCTCGCGGAGGCGGGCAGGAGAGGAAATCCCGATAAATTAGCTGCTGGTCGACGGGGTCTTCTTGTGCGAGGACGACTTGTGGCCGCTCGCCTTGTGGACAGAGCTGTGATGAGTTTTCGTCTTCCCTTGACTGGCAGCCAGAACCGGTGACGAAACCAACGCCGCAGCCGGCAGGACCAACGCCAGCGCCGCGATCAGGCGTTTGCACGAAGTATTCACAAGCGTATGCTCCGGTAAAAGAGGGCACAAATCGGGTTAATAGCCGGGGCAAAAACATACCCGAATCGACTGACATCAGTGTGCGTCCGAAGCGACTTTCAATCAAGAAAAATCACCCGTCACGGTGCGATTGGAAGCTCAAAACAACCCGTAGCGGAACGCCAGCCACAGCTTTCGCCATTTCGGCAGCCCGACTCGTTCGTCAAGCCTTTTCCACCCGCGCTTTTCCAACTCGGACAGAATCGAGTCGTACGTCGCTCCCATCAGACGCGCCGGTTTCATCGCCACCCGGTCACAATGGTCCATGGCATGCCAGGCGTCACGGAAATAACTGTGAGCCACGTCAGCCAGACGCTCACAAACCGCGGAAAGTCCGGGCGAGGTCAGCGCCGCCGTGGCGTTCAACGGCACACCGGCGGACTGCAGATATTCCAGCGGCAAATACAGCCGACCCCGTTCAGCATCCTCCTGTATGTCGCGCAGGATGTTTGTCAACTGCAACGCTCGGCCGAGCGCGAAGGCAACGCGATCCGCTGCCGGTGAGGCATCGCCGAACGCCCTGACCGAAAGCCTCCCGACCGCCGAAGCGACTCGGTCACAATAAAGATCGAGCACCTCCATCGGCGGCGCCACGATGACGCTCTCGGCGTCCATCTGCATGCCGTCGATAACCGCGATGAAGTCTTCGGCGCGAAGCTGGAAGCGGGCGACCGCCGCGACAAGCACCCGCGTGACCGCATCCTCGGAGCGCCCAGCGTACAGTCCCGCGATCCGCTCTCGCCAGCCATCGAGCGCGCGCAGCTTGTCGGGCAGCGCTCCCGCCTCGTCCGCGATGTCATCGACAATCCGGCAGAACGCATAAATCGCATACATCGCGTGCCGCCGATCGGGCGGAAGCACCCGCATGCCGTGGTAGAAAGACGTGCCGGCGCCGCGAACGATCGCCTCCACCGCCGCCAGATCAGCCGGGTCTGCCCCAAGCGGCGCGGCGTGTGGCGGCGTCGCCGTCATAGTCCAGCCACCGCCGCCGCGACACTCAGCACCGCATCGATCTTCCTGAGTTTGACCCGCCCGGCGAGCGGATCATTGTTGCGAAGTCTCTTTTCCAGCCGCGCCGCCAGGCCCTGTATAACCGCCGTCTCGAGCCTGAGCCGGCGATCCCGAACGTTCCTTGGAAGTTGCACCGCGGCCTGGTTCAGTGCCCGCGTTCGATCCAGCAGCGCAAGAAACACGCGTCGCAGCCCCGGCGTTTCCCCAGGCCGCCGCAGATCGTCAACCGAAGCGCCAAATTCATCCAGCAACGCCCGCGGCAGGTAGCAGCGGTCAATCTCGGCCAGATCCTTGCCGCAATCCTGCAGATGGTTTAATATCTGCAACGAAGTGCACAGCGCGTCCGACGGCGGATAGCACGCCCGGCTCTCGCCGTGCAGATCGAGCACATAGCGACCGACCGGCACCGCTGAATAGCGGCAATACTCGTCGAGCTCCTCGAGCGTGGCGTAACGCAGCTTGGTCGCATCGCGGCGGAACGCAATCAGCAGCTCCGTGGCGTGCACGGGGGTCACGCCGGTCGCGGCCAGGCTCGCCCGCAACGCCAGCGCACTTCGGGACCCGCTGTCGCGACGGCCGAGCAGCACGTCCTCCATGATGTCGAGCCTGGACACCTTATCATCGGGGGACAGGTCGGACCGGTCAGCGATGTCGTCCGCGTTGCGGGCGAACGAATAGTAGCAATGCATCGGCTCGCGATGCCTCGGCCGGATCAGCCTGGAACCGACGGGAAAATTCTCGTCGCCGCGATCCTTGCCGGACCATGATTCCACGTCCGTGCCGGGCGATGACTCGACATCCACGGCAACTGTCGCTCCGAGGTCGTTCATGCACCCTCCTGATAAGCGCGGCCCTTCCAGGCGACCCCTCGCCCACGGTAGTGGTTCACTGCGGCGCCGATCGTCGCCGCCATATAGAACCCGGCGATCAGCGGCAGGAACAGGGCCCAGACAGGCGACCGCCCGAAGCGGCCAAGCGTCGGCAGATAGGACATCGTCATCACGATCCAGGCGATTAGGCCAAACCAGAAACCCATGCCGTGTCCGACAAGCGTGGCCACCGGCGGCACGATCCACGTCAGCAGCATCGCCAGAATCGTCGCCAGCAGCAGCAGCGGCGAGTAGCGCAACTGCACATACGCGGTGCGCGTTACCATCCGCCAGATGTCGCCCACGTCGGGATAGGCGCGCACCGAACGAGCCAGTGCGGCATGACCCAACCAGATCCGTCCCCCCTTCTTGACCATGGCGGCCAACGCAACGTCGTCGATCAGCGCATCGCGGACGCTTTCCACCCCGCCGATCCGCCGCAGCGCCTGCCGCCGCAGCAGAATCGTTCCGCCAGCCGCCGCCGCGGTGGCCCGCAGCGGATCATTCACCCACGCGAACGGATACAGCAGTTGAAAGAAGAAAACGAAAGCCGGCACCAGCGCGCGTTCCGCCCAGCTATCACACGCCAGTCGTACCATTTCAGAGGTGAGATCCAAATCGAGCCGCTCCGCCTGCCCAACCAGATCGCTCAAATGACCAGCCTCGTGCAAGATGTCGGCGTCGGTCAACAACAGCAGGTCCACCTTGTCGGCTTCGGCGATGCCCTGTTGCACCGCCCAGAGTTTGCCGCTCCAGCCAGCGGGGCGCGGCGCACCGGTCACCACTGTAAGGCGGGGGTCGGCCAGCTCGCGAGCGATCCGGCCGGTGCCGTCGCTACTGCCGTCATCGACAAGGATTACACGCAACATACCAGCGTAATCCTGCGCCAGAAGCGAGCGCAGGGTTTCGGTAATGACGGGCGCCTCGTCGCGTGCCGGCACGACGATCGCCACTGACGGAGCGCCGGGCCCGAGGGCGGCGGCCATCCCCCCCGCACGCACCGCCGGCAGCACCGGGCCGGACTGCCAGAAGCCGCCGTGGCCGAACCAAAGATACAGCCAGACCACCAGAGAAAAAGCCGCAAGAACAGTCATTTATGTGACACACCTGGAGTCTTCAGCATGCCGTTGGCGCGGAACCACGCGACGGCGTCCTCCACCGCGAGGCGAACCGGGCGCGGCTGATATCCAAGCTCCCGCGTCGCCTTCTCGGATGAGTAGAACATCTTCTTGCGCGCCATCTTCAGGTGGTCCCGGGTCATGATCGGCGCGATTCCAGTGATCCCGGCGAGCTTTTCCATCAGGAACGCCGCCGGCCAGACCACCGCCTCCGGCAACTGCACGAACGGCGGCCGACGATGCACGACCGAGGCCACCAGCGTCAGGACATCCTTAAGCAGCATGTTCTCGCCGCCCAGCACATACCGCTCGCCGATCCGGCCCTTTTCCAGCGCCAGCGCATGCCCTTCCGCGACGTCGTCGACATGTACGATGTTTAGCCCGGTGTCGATGTAGGCCGGCACCCGCCCCGCCGCCGCGTCCAGGATCATCTTGCCGGTCGGCGTCGGTTTGATATCGCGCGGACCAACCGGCGCGGCGGGATTGACTACCACCACCGGCAGCGACTCCGACGCCGCCAGTTCCAGCACCGCCCGCTCCGCGAGGTACTTCGATCGCTTGTAGATGCCGACAAAATCCGCCTCGTCCGTAGGGGTTTCCTCATCGGCCGAGGTCCCGTCGCCGATCTGTCCCAGCGCCGCCACCGAGCTGCAATGCACGATCCGCTCCGCCCCGGCCTGCGCCGCCGCGCGCACCATGGCGACGGCACCATCCACGTTGGCCCGCGACATCGCGTCCGGATCAGGCACCCAGATACGGTAGTCAGCGGCCACATGCACGACGAAGCGACAGCCAGCGGCCGCCCGCGCCAGCGATGCCGGGTCCGTCAGATCGCCGGTCACTACCTCCGCCTCCAGCCCCGCAAGATTGCGGCGGTCGCTGTTTGGCCGGCTCAGCAGACGCAGCGAGTGACCTCGCGCCGCCAGCACGCGCGCCACGGCGGAACCGACGAAGCCGGTCGCGCCGGTGACCAATGTCGTCATGTCGCGCGTCCTTTGTATCGCCACGGTTGTGTTTACCAGGCATCGCGGCGTGGCTGCCAATCAGGGCGTCCATAGCCGATCCGCCCCCGCGGTGGAACCGGGCGGCCCAACCGCCCTCACGTTTGCGCGCAAGGCTTGCCCCAGGAGCGCCAGGCAGGCAGAAGCCGCCATGATGAAGCGATTTTCCTATGTTCTCGCATTGCTCGGCGTGCTCGCCGCGTTGGCCTTGGTGTCCTATTTCGGCATCGGCAACGTCGTTACCGCCGTCAGCCGAGTCGGCTGGCCAAGGTTCGGCCTGATCGTCGCCTGGCAGTTCGTGCTGTTCGCCATACTCGGCTTGGCCTGGGAAATGATCACCCCGGCACGCAGCATGCGCCGGCCGTGGGTGCTGATCTGGGGCCGCATGGTGCGCGACGCCTCGTCGAACTGCCTGCCGTTTTCCCAGGTCGGAGGCTTCGTATTCGGCGCCCGCGCGGTAACCTTGCACGGCATGGAGTGGCAGACCGCGACCGCCTCCACCGTCGTCGACGTCACCTCCGAGTTCCTGGCGCAGATCGCCTTCGCCTGCACCGGCCTGGTCATCCTGCTGGCTCACGCCCCGCCCTCCCGGCTGGCGGTGACCCTCGAGGTCGGCCTCGCCCTCGCCATCCCGGCCTGCCTTGCCTTTGTCTGGGTGCAGCGTGGTGCCGCGCCGCTGTTCGCCCGCATTGGCCGGCGCATCGCCGGAAGGTGGTTCTCCGACGCCCGTGAGCGCGTCGAGGTGGTGCAGGCGGAACTCGGACTGATCTACGGCCACACCGTCAAGCTCGCCCTAAGCTTCACCGTCCACCTCCTCGGCTGGATCTGCACCGGCGTCGCCGGCTGGATCGCCTACCGGGCTCTGGGTGTGCCGATCGATTTCACCGACGCCCTGGCGATCGAGGCGCTGCTGAGTGCCGTCGCGGCGCTCGCTTTCCTGGTGCCCGTGAATGCCGGCGTCCAGGAGTTGGGCTATGCCGGCCTGGGGGCGATCTTCGGCATTCAGCCGGAGTTGTCCCTGGCGGTTTCACTCATCCGCCGCGCCCGCGACATCGCCGTCGGGGTGCCGATCCTGTTGCTATGGCAATACCTGGAAATGCGCCGGCTGCGCTTGAGCAAGGCCTGAGACCGACCATCGGACAGCGCCTGTATCATCCCCCGCGTACCCCCCAGTGTCGACCTCGGGCGTACCTCCCAAAGTGTCATCCTCGGCGCAGGCCGGGCCTGCCCCGCGGAGGCGGGGGGGACCCACGTCTGATATAAGGCGTTCCCGGCCGAGTGAAAATTCGCTGCTCAGCGCCTTCATTCTTCCCCGTGTCATTCGTTGCATAGCGGGTGTGGCAGTCTCCGCCGTGGCCACCCCGTCCGCCCTACCGAACCACCGCCAGAACGATCTCCACCGCGATCAGCACCAGAACGAAAATCTCCAGCAGCTCCGACCGACTGCCCGAGGCTTCGTCATACAGCGCGGTATACGTGTCACGAATGATCGACAGCTTGCGGTCAACTGCCGCGCTCACCGTCGGCACCCGGAACAACTCCAGCGCCGCCGAGTAGATCCGCGCCAGGTAAACATCCTCGGTCACCTGCAGTGCGTTATCGACCTTCTCGGTCAGCTCCGTCACCTCGGCAACCATCGTATACAGCTTGCGCGCGAGGTCGGCGAAGCGCCGAGCGCCCGGCAGCGGCCACCGCCGCCGCGCCGCCTCCACCAGATCGTACATCCTCGGCAACTCGGCATCCAGCAACTCGTCGTAGTACCGCATCTCCAGAAGCTGCGCGTTGGCAACTTCCAGAATATCGATCACATCGGAATCACCCCGAGGTTCGTAGATGAACGCGCGGTCCCAGCTCAGCGCCACAAGGTCATCGGTGTAGTAGGAATAACAGTGCTGCAACAGATCCCGCCGCGCCGGTTCGGACAGCGGCCGTTCCTCACCCGATAGCAACGGCACAAGGTCGATGCGCCCCCCCAACGCCTCCGCTGTCAGGTCTTCGCTGAACTCGTTCGCCACGCCAATGAGATAGTCCTCCTCGAGCGTCGACGGGGTAGGACGCACCAGCGCGTCGTCGACCCCTCGTCGCACCCGTTCCAGCAGCTTCCCCCACAGCGGATTGGACGTCTCCAGCCCGATGCTGCTGTCGACAGCATTCAATCGGGACGTAAACGCCGACCACGCAAGCCCGGCGGCCGGCACGCGCAACGCCAGGCTGACCACCCCGAAATCATACAGCCGAGCTGTCGCCGCCGCCTGCACCGCCACATCCCCGAGGTCCAGCGTTACCGGATCGAGCCCGAGGGCGACCGGCGGCACCCCGAACGCGACGGCCTTGGCGGGCGTCATGTTCAGCCTGCCCCGGCTACTCCCACTCCGCCCCTTCCGCGCCCAAACCTCCTCCGCTCGGCCCAGATCGATCGCATGAGCAACGTCGAACAGCCGGTAGGCGACGATGAACCCGGCCACCACCACAAGCTCGGTAGCCACGGCTCAGTCCGCCGCCGCGCCGCCCTGGCTGTCCAGGAACCTCCGCGCATTCGCCGGATCAATCAGCGCGTGCACGTCGAAGCGGGCGGGGATGATGTCGGCCCACGCATTCAGATGGGCATGCAGCGCCTCGTTCGACGCCACATCGAACAAAACCACCGCGCCGCGCCCCACCTTGGCGTGCACCGAGCGGACCTCTCCGGCGGCGATCAGCGGCTCGATCCAGGTCCAATAGCGCTGACGTGCCGCCGTGACGCTCGATGGCGGCTCGGGACGAGGTTCGCTGATGACCAGGAAAAGCATGCGCATTACCTCCTGCTACCACTACACGCGGATCGCCGGCGGCCGGCGCAGCGACCAGAACGCGACGCTGCCGCAAACATAAAAGAAAATCGACAGCCAGAACGCCACACGGTAGCTGCCCGTGGTGTCGAACACGAAGCCGGCCATCCATGATCCGGCCGCGGCACCCACCCCGGTGCCGAT
This sequence comes from uncultured Alphaproteobacteria bacterium, assembly GCA_963758415.1. Classification (GTDB taxonomy): domain Bacteria; phylum Pseudomonadota; class Alphaproteobacteria; order Acetobacterales; family Acetobacteraceae; genus Rhodopila. The sequence goes on from CAVWVL010000011.1 coordinate 319,637, forward strand.
CGTGATCATGCCCAGGATCGTCCCCAGATTGGGGCCGGGAAACAAATCGGCGGTCTTGGCGGTGATAGCCGGCCCCCGCGCCCCCCAGGTCAGCCCGAAGAAGCAGGAATGCAGCCACAGCAACAGATGCTGGTCCGGGCTGGTGATCAGCAACGCACAAATCACCCCGAAGATCGACGTGCCGTACGTCACCACCGCCGACAGCTCCCGTCCGACGTAATCCGAGAGAGTGCCGGTAACGATCACCCCCGGCAGCGACAGGAACGCCCCCAGACCCAGCACCTCGGCGGCGTAGAGCTTGTTGAAACCGATATCCACGGCGAACGCGAGCTGATGCAGTGCGACCAGGAAGCTGCCCAGTCCAGTGAACATGTAGACCAGCCCGAGCAGCCAGAAATGCGGCGTCCGCATCGCCTGGCGCAGCGTCCACCCCGCCTCTGCCCGCACCCTCTGCCCCGCCTTGTCCGCCTCCGTGAGCTGTCTGCTCTGGGGCCGCCCCTCCCCCCGGAACAGCGCCGCCAGCGGGATGATCACCGCCGCCAGGAATACGCCCTGCCCGAGATACGCACCGCGCCAGCCCAGGCCCGAAATCATCAGCGTGGTCAGCGGCGCCGAGAAGGCGCGTGCGAACCCGTTGGCCGACTGCACCACGGACACCGCCATACCCCGGTTGCGCACGAAATTCCGTGACAGCAACGGAACGAACACCACCAGCCCGAGGCAGTTGGCGCCCATCGTCATCACCACGCCATATACCACGACGACCTGCCACAGGGCGTTGACCTGTGAGCTGACCAGCAGCCCCACGGTCAGCACGCAACCTCCGGCCAGGATCAGCCGGCGCGCACCCATCCGATCGACCAGCATTCCGACAATCGGTGAGCTCGCGCCATTGACGAACTGAGCCACCGCGTAGGCCACCGACACATCGGCCCGTGACCACCCAAACACCTCGATGAACGTCACCAGGAACACGGTGTAGGCGTGCATGAAGCCCGCGCCGATCGAGAACGTGGCGAACGCGGCCGCCAGCAGCAGCCAGGCACGGCGGCCAGGTGTGTGCGCGGGCGGGGCAACCTGGGTCGGGTGGGCACTGGACATCGCCGCTGTTCTGCCCGCTGACGCGGCGATTGAACAGAGCGCCGCACGCCGGCATGTCCCTCGGGTAACGAAGCGGAACTGTCCGTAACATTTACGGAGAATAACTTGTTGCCAGCCGCGCCGATGCCTTATCGGCAGTGCGTATTGAACGCCGCCCGTGGTTTGCCCGCGGTTGCGGACGAAGGATATCATGCTGCATGGACGAGAACGTCGACCCGCCGCGGATCGAAACCGACCCCGCCGAAAGGACCAGCCGAGCCGAGCCGCCCCGGGTGGCGCCCAGCAGGACCCGCCAACGCAGGGGCCGCTTGCTGCTCACGCTCGTTGTCGTCGTCGCCGGTCTCGGCGGCGCCTGGTACTGGTGGTCACATCGCGCCGCGGAAGCCCCCGCGACGACCGCGGCTGGGCGGCAAGCCAGCACTGGACGCCCTGCCACCGCGCCGCCGCAGCCGGTCGGCTCGGCGACTATCGACAAGGGCGACGTCCGCATCATGCTCAATGAACTGGGCACTGTGACCTCGCTCGACACCGTCACCGTGCAGACACAGATCAACGGCCAGTTGCAGGAGATCGGATTTCGCGAGGGTCAGGTGGTCAAGAAGGGTGACTTCCTGGCGCAGATCGACCCTCGGCCCTACCAGGCAGCCCTGGAGCAGGCGCAAGGCACGCTCGCCCACGATCAGGGGCTGCTGGCAATGGCGCAGGCCGACATGAAGCGCTTCGTGACGCTCGGACGACAGGACTCGATCGCGCAGCAGCAGGTCGAGGACCAGAAATACCTCGTGCAGCAGTACACCGGGACGGTGCAGACTGACCAGGGCACCGTCGACAACGCGAAGCTGAACCTGGCCTACTGCCACATCGTCTCGCCAATCGACGGCCAGGTCGGGCTGCGCCAGGTCGACCAGGGCAACTACGTGCAGACCTCCGCCACCAGCGGCTTGGTGGTGATCACCCAGATGCAGCCGATCTCCGTGTTGTTCGCTGTGCCCGAGGACAACCTTCCCGATATCATCCAACGCGTGCGCTCAGGCGCCACCCTGACCGTCGAAGCCTACGACCGCGCCAACACCCGGCTGCTGGCGACCGGACAGCTCGGCACCTTGGACAATGTGATCGACACCACCACCGGCACGCTGAAACTGCGCGCTATCTTCGCCAACCCCGACGAGATGCTCTATCCCAATCAGTTCGTTAATGCGCGCCTGCTGGTCAACACGATGACCGACGCCGTTCGCGTCCCGGTGCCCGCGGTGCAGCGTGGCGAACCCGGCACCTTCGTCTACGTGATCAACGCCGACAACACGGTTTCCGTCCGTCCGATCAAGGTCGGCCCCGTCGACGGCAATTTCGAGGCCGTCCTGTCCGGGCTGCAACCCGGCGAACGGGTCGTGACCGACGGCACCGACCGGTTGCGCGACGGCGCCACGGTCATGGTTCCAGCCTCCCAGGGTGCCCGGGCACAAGCTCCAACCGGACAAGCCCCGGCTGGACAAGCCCCGGCTGGACAAACTCCAACTGGACAGTCCCCAACTGCACCAATGGAGCCGACCCGGCCAGGCGGCGAGCATCACCGCCACCAGCCGCAGTGATCAGCCCTGACCGGCGGACAGCGTCATGAACCCGTCGCATCCCTTTATCCTGCGCCCGGTGGCGACCACGCTGCTGATGGCCGCGATCATGCTGGTCGGCATCGTCGCCTATCGGTTCCTGCCAGTCTCCGCCCTGCCCGAGGTCGATTACCCCACCATCCAGGTGCAGACCTTCTACCCGGGCGCCAGTCCCGAGGTGATGACCTCCGCCGTCACCTCGCCGCTCGAGGTGCAGTTCGGCCAGATGCCGAGCCTGAACCAGATGTTCTCGACCAGCTCGGCCGGGGCGTCGATGATCACCCTGCAGTTCACCCTCGATGTCAGCCTGGACGTGGCCGAACAGGAGGTGCAGGCGGCGATCAACGCGGCTGGCAACCTTCTGCCCACCGATCTGCCGGCGCCCCCAATCTACGCCAAGGTCAATCCGGCGGACGCGCCGATCATGACCCTGGCATTGACCTCGAAAACCCTGCCGCTGACGCAGGTCGAGGACATGGCGGACACCCGGCTGGCACAGAAGATTTCGCAGCAGCCAGGCGTCGGGCTGGTCAGCATCAGCGGCGGTCAGCGGCCCGCCGTTCGTGTGCAGATCAACCCGCGCGCCCTCGCCGCCTACGGTCTGAACATAGACGATCTTCGCACCACGCTCGGCAACGCCAACGTCAACACGCCGAAGGGCAATTTCGACGGCCCGGCGCAAGCCACCACGATCAACGCCAACGACCAGATCACCAACCCCGAGGACTATCTGAACCTGGTGATCGCCTACCGCAACGGATCACCAGTTCACCTGAAAGACGTCGCCAACGTCATCAACGGCGCCGAGAACAACAAGCTGGGCGCCTGGGCGAATACCACGTCGGCGGTGATCCTGAACGTGCGACGCCAGCCCGGCGCCAACGTCATCCAGGTGGTCAACAACATCAAGGCGCTGCTGCCGCAGTTGCAGGCCACCTTGCCCGCCGCGGTCGATATGGCGGTGCTGACCGACCGGACCGTGACCATCCGCGCCTCGGTCGCCGACGTGGAATTCGAGCTCGGGCTTTCCGTCGCGCTTGTGGTCCTGGTGATCTTCCTGTTCCTGCGCAACGTTCCTGCAACGATCATCCCCAGCCTGTCGGTGCCGCTGTCGCTGGTCGGCACCCTGGCGGTGATGTACCTGCTGGGGTTCAGTCTCGACAATCTGTCGTTGATGGCGCTGACGATCTCCACCGGATTCGTCGTGGACGACGCGATCGTCATGATCGAAAACGTTTCGCGTTATATCGAAGCCGGCGAGACCCCCATGCAGGCCGCCCTCAAGGGCAGCGGGCAGATCGGCTTCACCATCATTTCGCTTACCGTTTCGCTGATCGCCGTCCTGATCCCGTTACTGTTCATGGGCGACGTGGTCGGACGCCTGTTCCACGAATTCGCCATCACGCTATCGGTAACGATCATCATCTCCGCCATCGTCTCGCTGACCCTGGTGCCGATGATGTGCGCCAGGCTGTTGCGCCATCGTCCCGAAGCCGCCCGGAGCAAGTGGGACCTCAAGGCCGAGCAGGGATTTGACTGGGTGATCGGCCGTTACGACCGCGCGCTGAAAGTTGTGCTCGAGCATCAGCCGCTGACGCTACTGGTGGCGGTACTGACGCTGGCACTCACAGTCGTGCTCTACATCGTCGTGCCAAAGGGCTTTTTTCCGGTGCAGGATACCGGCGTGATCCAGGGCATCTCGGTCGCCGGACAGACCACGTCGTATGGCGCGATGGCCGAGCACCAGCAGGCGCTGGCGGCGGCGATTTTGAAGGATCCTGATGTTGCCAGCCTGAGTTCGTTCATCGGCGTCGACGGCAGCAACATGACGCTGAACAGCGGCCGCTTCCTGATCAACCTGAAGCCAAAGGACAGCAGAACCCTCAATGCCACCCAGATCGCTCGGCGAATCAACCAGGAGACCGCCGACATCCAGGGTGTCTCGCTGTATCTGCAGCCGGTGCAGGACCTGTCGGTCGATGCCGCCATTAGCCGCACGCAGTATCAGTTCGTATTGCAGAACCCCAGCCTCGCCGGCTTCAACGAGTGGATACCGAAGCTGCTGACCGAGTTGGCCCGGTCGCCCAGCATGGTGAACGTCGCCAGCGATCTTCAGCAACAGGGCCTTACCGCTAACATCGTGATCGACCGCGCATCCGCCGCGCGCTTCGGCATCACGCCCGCCACCGTGGACAACGCCCTGTACGATTTGTTCGGACAGCGCATCATCTCCACCATCTTCACGCAGTCCAACCAGTACCGCGTCATCATGGAGGCGGATCCCGGCCTGGCCACCTCGCTCGCCGCGCTGGACGCGATCTATCTGCCATCCTCTGCTTCCACCACGGGACAAGTGCCGCTCAGCGCCATCGTGCACGTGGAGCAGAAGCCCGGACCGTTGCAGATCAGCCATCTCGCGCAGTTTCCGGCAACGACCATTTCATTCGATACCGCCCCCGGCTACTCGCTCGGCGCGGCGGTCACCGCGATCCGCCAGGCGGAGGCAAAAATCGGATTGCCGGAAAGTTTCGTTACCGCCTTCCAAGGTGCCGCGGCCGCCTTGGAGGCATCGCTGTCGAACGAACTGATGCTGGTGCTGGCCGCGATCGTTACAGTCTACATCGTGCTGGGCGTGCTTTACGAAAGTTTCATCCATCCTGTTACGATCCTGTCCACGCTGCCCTCGGCCGGTGCCGGCGCCTTGGTGGCGCTGTGGGTGGCCGGCGACGACATCGATGTGATCGCCATCATCGGCATCATCCTGCTGATCGGCATCGTCAAGAAAAACGCCATCATGATGATCGACTTCGCGCTCGACGCGGAGCGCGAGGAAGGCAAGTCACCCCGCGAGGCAATCCATCAGGCCTGCCTGCTCCGCTTCCGCCCGATCATGATGACCACGATGGCGGCGCTGCTGGGTGCCCTGCCGCTGATGCTGGGCAACGGCACCGGATCGGAGCTGCGTCGTCCGCTGGGCGTCGCGATCGTCGGCGGATTGCTGGTCTCCCAGGTCCTGACTCTGTTCACCACACCCGTCATCTACCTGATGTTCGATCGCCTCGCCCAACGTCTGTCCGGCAAGCAACCGGATCCCAAACTGGCGGGTGACGCGGCGGCGCCATGAATATCTCGGCTCCTTTCATCGCCCGTCCCGTCGCCACGACGCTGCTGACCATTGGCCTCGCGCTGGCCGGCATCTTCGCCTTCTTCAAGCTGCCGGTCTCGCCGCTGCCGCAGGTCGACTTTCCCACCATCTCGGTGCAGGCGTTGTTGCCGGGCGCCAGTCCCGAGACCGTCGCCACCAGTGTCGCCAGCCCGCTGGAGCGCCATCTCGGTCAGATCGCCGACGTCGCCGAAATGACCTCGACCAGTTCGGTCGGGCAGGTCCGCATCGTGCTGCAGTTCGGCTTGAACCGCGATATCAACGGCGCCGCGCGTGACGTCCAGGCGGCGATCAATGCGGCGCGCGCCGATCTGCCGACCAGCCTGCGCAGCAACCCGACCTATCGCAAGGTCAACCCCGCCAACTCGCCGGTGCTCATTCTGGCACTGACATCAAAGACGCTGACCCGCGGCCAGATGTACGACGCCGCTACCAACGTTCTGTCACAGAAATTGTCGCAGATGCAGGGCATTGGCCAGGTTATCATCGGCGGCGCCGCGCTGCCCGCCGTACGGGTCGAGCTCAATCCAACCGCGCTGTTCAAGTACGGCATCGGGCTCGAGGACGTGCGCGCGGCACTCGCCTCCGCCAACGCCAACAGTCCCAAGGGCGCCATCGAAACCGATGCGCTGCACTATCAACTCTACACCAATGATCAGGCCTCGCACGCCGCGGACTACACGCCGCTGGTGATCGCTTACCGTAACGGTAACGCGGTCCGTCTGTCCGACATGGCCGAGGTGCAGGATTCCGTGGAGAACCTGCGCAACGCCGGATTGTCGGACGGCAAGCCGGGGGTGATCGTCGTGCTGTTTCGCCAGCCGGGCGCCAATATCATCACCACCGTCGATGGTGTGAAAGCCGCGATCCCGCAACTGATGGCGGCCATGCCGCGCGACATGGACCTCAACATCGCCATCGACCGCACCATCACGATCCGCGCCAGCCTCCACGATACCGAAATGACTTTGCTGATCGCCGTCGGGCTGGTCACCCTGGTGGTGTTCCTGTTCCTGCGCAGCGCGCGGGCCACGCTGATCCCGGCGGTTGCCGTGCCTGTCTCGATCATCGGCACGTTCGGCGCGATGTATCTGCTGGGCTACAGCCTGGACAACCTCTCGCTCATGGCCCTGACCGTCGCGACCGGCTTTGTCGTCGACGACGCGATCGTCGTGCTGGAAAATATCTCCCGCCATGTCGAGCAAGGCATGCCGCGCACGCAGGCGGCCTTGCTCGGCGCCAAGGAGGTCGGCTTCACCGTCGTTTCCATCAGTCTCTCGCTCATCGCCGTGTTCCTGCCGATCCTGCTGATGGGCGGCATCGTCGGCCGCCTGTTCCGGGAATTTGCCGTCACCCTGTCGTTGGCAATCCTGATGTCGCTGGCGATCTCGCTGACCACCACCCCGATGCTGTGCGCACTGTTTCTCCGGCCCGGAGTCAAGCGGGAGGGACCCCAGCGGCGCACCTTGCTGCAGCGGGCGCAGGCAGTATACGGGCGAACCCTGGCGTGGTCGCTCCGTCACCCGGCGCTGATTATGCTCGTGCTGTTGGTCACGGTGGTATCGAACGTCGAGCTGTTCATTCTCATTCCAAAAGGGTTTTTTCCGCAGCAGGACACTGGCCTGATGGTTGGTGCGGTGCAGGCCGACCAGAGCGTCTCGTTCCAGGCAATGCAGCAAAAACTGACCCAGTTCGCTGATATCGTCGGCCACGACCCGGCGGTCCAGAGCGCCGTCGGCTTCACCGGACAGGGCAGCGGCGGATCGGCCGCCCAGACCAACACCGGATCGCTTTACGTGTCGCTGAAACCGTTGGCAGAACGCACCAACATCGACGCCGTCATGACCGGCCTTCGCCGCAAACTCGCAGCCGTCCCCGGCGCTCGGCTTTTTCTCCAGGCGGCACAGGACATCCGTGTCGGCGGCCGGCAGAGCAATGCGGCTTTCCAGTTCACCTTGCAAAGCGACAGCAGTCCGGACCTTTACGAATGGACACCGAAACTGGTTACCGCGCTGGAGCATGATCCCGTCCTGCGCGACGTCAATTCCGACCAGCAACAGAAAGGTCTGGAAACCGATATAACGATCGATCGTGCCAGCGCCAGCCGGATGGGCATCAACGCCGCCGAAATCGACAACACGCTGTATGACGCGTTTGGGCAGCGCCAGGTGTCCACCATCTACAGCGCCCAGAACCAGTATCACGTCATCATGGAAGTGGCACCACGCTACTGGCAGAATCCCGAGACCCTGAAAGACATCTACGTCAGCACCGCCGGCGGAACAGCGTCCGGTACACAGACCACCAACGCGGTGATCGGCACCGTATCGGCCTCGACCAAATCCACCAGCACGACCACCAACACGACGACGGCAGCCTCGATCGCCGCCAACTCGGCGCGCAATGCGGCAACCAATTCACTGGCCAATACCGGCCGAGGCAGCGCGTCGTCGGGCGCCGCGGTCAGTACCAGTAAGGAAACGATGGTGCCGCTCTCGACCTTCGCCACCTACGGGCCAGGCACCACCGCGCTGGGCGTCAATCATCAGGGATCGTTTGTGGCCAGCACGATCTCCTTCAATCTCGCGCCAGGAAAATCCCTCAGTGACGCCACCGCGACGATAAACCAGGCAATGCGGCGGATCGGCATGCCCAGCAGTATTCATGGGTCATTTCAGGGTACGGCGCAGATGTTTCAGCAGTCCCTGGACAACGAGCCGATCCTCATCGCCGCCGCCCTGATCACCGTCTACATCGTGCTCGGCGTCCTGTATGAGAGTTACATCCATCCGATCACGATCCTGTCCACATTGCCGTCGGCCGGCGTTGGCGCGGTCCTCGCGCTGCTGCTGTTCAACACTGAATTCAGCATCATCGCGTTGATCGGCGTGATCCTGCTGATCGGCATCGTCAAGAAGAACGCTATCATGATGATCGATTTTGCACTGGAAGCCGAACGTTCGCGGAATATGGATCCGAAGGACGCGATCTTCGAGGCTTGCCTGATGCGTTTCCGCCCGATCATGATGACCACCACTGCTGCGATGTTCGGCGCGCTTCCCCTCGCCCTTAGCTTCGGCGACGGCGGCGAGATGCGCCGGCCGCTTGGTATCTCCATTGTCGGCGGCCTGATGGTGAGCCAGTTACTCACGCTTTACACCACGCCGGTGGTGTATCTGTATCTGGACCGGTTCCGGCTGGCGGCGAAACGACAATGGCATCGTGCCTTTCCCGGCATGGCGACGCCGGAGGCTGCTGAGTGATCCCTTTCCTCAGGGTCGGTGCCGTATGCCTGGTACTCAGCGGCTGTATGGTCGGACCGGACTACAAACGTCCAGACGCACCGGTGCCAGCGGTATTCAAGGAACTCAACGGCTGGAAGCCTAGCCAACCGAACGACGCGATGGACAAGGGTGCCTGGTGGTCGGTCTATCATGACCCGGAACTCGACCGCTTGGAGCGTATGGTCGAGGTGTCGAACCAGACGGTGAAGTCGTTCGAGGCGCAATACCGCAATGCCGTCGCTTTGGTAGCCGAGGCGCGCGCCGGTCTGTTTCCTGTTGTCGGCGTCAGTGCCGGCGTCACCCGAAGCGGTAGCGGCGGCAACAGTTCCTCCAGCTTCAGTTCATCGAGCCTTTCCAGCAGCGGGAACTCCTCGTTCGGCAGCGGCCCCAGGACGGAGTACAACGTCACCGGCAGCGTCACGTGGGACCTGGACGTTTGGGGCCGCATCCGCCGCGAGGTCGAGAGTAACGTCGCTGGCGCCCAAGTCAGCGCCGCCGACCTCGCAAACGCAAAGTTATCCGCGCAGGCGACGCTCGCCACTGATTACTTCGATCTGCGGGCCGAGGACGGTCTCGCACAACTACTGACCGACACCGTTGCCGCGTATACGCGTGCTCTGCACATAACGGAAAATCAGTACCACGCCGGAACATCGTCGAGCATCGACTACGTCACCGCGCTGGCTCTGCTGCAATCGACCCAGGCCCAGTTGATCGCTGTCGGCGTGCAACGCCAGCAGTTCGAGCACGCAATCGCCGTGTTGACCGGCCGCCCCCCGGCTGAACTGACCCTTGCACCCGGCAAACTCGCCGCGGCCGTTCCGATTTTGCCGCCAGGGCTGCCGTCATCGTTGCTGGAGCGTCGTCCCGACATCGCCGCCGCCGAACGAACGATGCAGCAGCAGAACGCTCTGATCGGCGTTCAGGTCGCCGCATTCTATCCCGATATTTCGCTGTCGACACTGGGTGAGTTCGCCGGCAGCCCGCTGTCACAGTTATTCAACAGCAGCAACCAGCTATGGTCGCTGGCTGCGTCGGGCAGCGAGACCCTGTTCGAGGGTGGCCTGCGAACCGCGTCCGTGGCGGCCGCGCGTGCGACATACAACTCATCCGTGGCGAACTATCGCCAGACCGTGCTGACAGCGTTTCAGCAGGTGGAGGATGCCCTGTCGAACCTGCGCATTCTGGAACTGCAGGCCAAGGCCGAGGCCACCGCCGTGGATTCGACCGCAAAAGCAGTGCGGGCGACGATGAATGCTTACCTTGCCGGAACGGTCCCCTATACCAGCGTGGTTACCGAGCAAACGTTGCTGCTGTCCGACCAGCAATCCGCGTTGGCCGTGCAGCAAAGCCGGTTGGTGGCAAGCGTGGCGTTGATCGAGGCGGCCGGCGGTGGCTGGTCCGCCGCTGACCTGCCCGCGCGCGACAAGCTGGAGGTCCTCAGTCCACTGAACCCGTAATGATCAACCGGCGGAATTCATCAATTGCATGACCCGTTCAGACAGCTTCGGTTCGCGCAGCACGCTCGGTGGCTTCAGCAAACTGCTGACCTCGGTAAACAGCCTGTGCACCGCGGGGTCCTCCGCCCCCAGTCGCGTCAGCGCGATCCCATATTGGATTCGTGCCTCGAAATCCGCCGGACGCTGGCCTCGTGTTTGCGGAAATATGAAATCGTTCTCGGCCACTCTCCAAGGCGCATCCAGCAAACCCTGGATGTTCGTGAAAAACACCTGCGCCAGTCCATCGAGCGGATCGGGCAGGCCGCGTCGTTCATTCAGCAGACCGTTCAGCAGTTGTGCCTCCTGGGCCGCGACGCTCATGCCTTGGCCAAAGGCCGGGTTGAAACGGCAGATCGCATCAGCGACCGGCAGCAATCCCCGAGGAAACCGTTGCATCTTCTCGAAGTGGCGCCTTACGCTGCCGACGAACTTGAAGCGAACGATCTCGCCCAGGAGCCTCGCGTTCTTGAGGGCGTCGTAGACTGTCGAAGTCCTAAATCCCCTGGCGAACTCCAGGTATCCTTCAATGTCCGCGGGGGGAGCATCACCATGCACGCCGCTCAGGGCAACCATCCAGCGCTCGTCTTCGATCGGGAGCACGATTGCGCCACGACTGTCGTCCGGAGGCAGCGGCGCGTGCACGATGCCCTTCCACGGCAGTCGTGGCTCTTCAGGTATCTGGAAAATCGCCGTGGAATATCCAATGTCGATACCGATGTCGGTCTCCTCGGGTTCCGCGGCGCCGATGCCCGCGAGCAACGCGAGGGTCAAGGTGCCGCGCCCGGAAGCGTCGACAACAAGATCCGAGGCAAGCTCGGACGTGCGCCCTTCAGCGTCCTTATACCGGACGCCCGTGACCGCCGCTTGATCGGAACTCGCAACAAGCTCCGAAACCCGGCAATGCGGCAGCAGAACGATATTGTCTTGCCGCTCGACACGGCGCCGAACGACGAACTCCAGCAATGGCCGTGACATGCAGAACCCGTCATAGCCCAGGTCACGCACCGGGAAAGGGTCGAAGCCGGGTCGCTCCCACCAGATATCCAGACCGTTTCGCACCCTCACCGCACCGGCTCGCTCGATGTCTCCCGTGAAATCAGGGAACAATTCCGCCAGCGCCTCCTGGCCGCCGGCGAGCAAAGCATGAGGATGCCGCGACTGAGGCGTGCCGGGGCGCGGCTCCGCTCCAGCGGGCAGCGAGTCGCGATCCAGTATCGTAACCCTATCGAAGTGATCCGACAGCGCCCTGGCCGCTGTCAGGCCGCCGATGCCGGCGCCAACCACCACGGCATGCCGACCAATCGAATCCGCCATTGACCACCCCTCCCAAATGGAAAAAGCCAGTCATTCAGTAACGCACGCTAAATTCCGGCGTACCAGGCGTAGCCCTGATCCTCCCAGTAGCCGCCTTTACCCGCGCCGATATGGGCGTAGCCATCGGTCAGTTCGATACGCATCACGTACTTTGCCATCTTGTAGCCAAGCTGACGCTCGACGCGAAGCCGGATCGGCGCGCCGTGGGCAACGGGCAGCACCTTGTCGTTCATCTCATAAGCAAGAATAGTCTGCGGATGCGACGCCTCACCCAGATCAATACTCTCGTAGTATTTTGTGTTTGGATTGCCGCTCTCCATCGGATCCGCACAGTGGAACACCGCATAGCGCGCGGACGGCTGCGGCTCGAACTCGTTGCAAGACCTCGATCAGAGGCACGCCCTTCCACTTGCCGATGCAGCTCCAGCCCTCGACACAGTCATGCCGCGTGATCTGGGTGCGCGACGGCATCGCCCGCAATTCGTCAAGGGATAGTTTCAGAGGTTGCCGCACCAGACCGTCAACCTGCAGCCGCCAGTCCGCAAACCCGTTCGCCGCGAGTTGCTGGTAGTCGTCGTCATCAGGATCGGACGTGCCGTTGCTCTTGAAGTGCGGCGACAGATCGGCCTCGGTGTATTCGGGAGCCAGCGGGTGCGCGCCGCCGATCAGGCGCTGCACGACGCGGGTCAGCCGGGACGCGCTGCCGAGCACCTGCTGCACCGTGGGATTGTCCGATATCGGCTCGCAGCCGCCCAGGAGCGCGGTCCCCAACGCGCCAGACGCACCCGCGACGAGCTTTCTGCGATCGATACCGGACCCGTCACTCGGCTTCATGTTTTGCATCCTCGATGGCGTAGTTACCAGTCAGCATCGATCGCAGATTGTTCCAGACCCCCGAGATCAGCACCATGAACACATGCACCAGCACGAACGCAACCAATGCCCAGGCGAGAATGAAATGAACCGTTCGCGCCGACTGACGTCCATCGAAGATCGTCAGCAATATCGGGAACGCGGCGTCCATCCGCGGCGACATCGTCAGTCCCGCCAACACGATCACCGGCAGGAAAGCCACGATCACCACAAGATAAGCCAGTATCTGCAGAACGTTATAGCGGCGCGCTTCCTCGCCCTTGGGAAAGCGAAACAGCAGATGATCCCACGCCGTCCGTCCAATCCGTCCCAGTTCGTTCCGCGATGGCACCAGATCCCTGCGGAAATGCCCGCTGGCGAGACCGGCCAGGATATAGACCGCGCCATTAACAACAAAGATCCAGGCAAAGAAGAAGTGCCACAGCCGCCCTTCCGCCAGCGACTGGTCGCTGGGCAGCGTGGCCCAGGACGGGAAGCCACGCGCCCAGGGACTGCCCAGCGTATCCTTCGACAGTCCAAGCACCCCGGTCGTTTCAATGCGGTGACCGAACACCGTGGTGATGCCCTTCGGCGACCCGTTCGGCGGCTGCTCCGACGTCAGTTCGAGGATCGGGTGGTCAAAGTCCGACAGGTTCCCCCAGTAGAGTGCCGGATGTGCATTGAAGATTTGCAGTCCGCTCATCAGCAGGACAACGAGGCAGACGACATTGATCCAGTGCGTCACCCGCACCACCACCGAGTGCCGGTAGATCAGACGCCGCCGCGGCAAGGGGGTCGGAAGAACGCCGCCACGCGCCTCGTCCACATGACTTCCCACAGCCGCGGTCCTTCTTAAATCGCCGCCGTCACATCGGCGGCTTGATGCCGTCCTTGCCGATCACGATCGCCGGCGCAACGAAACTGCCGTCCTCCACTTTCCTGGCAATCACGAACACCTTGCTGTTCGGCTTCAACTGGTCGGGCGTGCCGACGGTGAATTCGACAATGGCGGCATCAGCGGGAACCGCGATATCCTGAGTGCCGCCCTTGTAGTCCAGCTTCAGCACGCGATCGCCGCCAACCAACTCCACCTTGGCAATGTTCGCGTTGGTCATCATGTTTGGCCCGTTGCCCAAATCCCACGGATAATGGCCCTCGCCCAGTCCACGCAGTGTATCGTCGAACACGTGCACCTCCACGGCGACGCGCTTGCCATCCTTTTCCACCGAGGTGACGCCGACGAACTTGCCGTCCTTGACGGCGCTGATGTCCGCCGTGCTGACCGTGAACACCTTGGCGTCGTCGGCCAGTTTGATCGCGTCGGTGCCGCGCGCGGTCTTCACCGACAGCATGTGCCCGTCAACGGATTCGAGCGTGCCGCGAATGTGCTGCGGTGGCGTGTCGGCAGCGAATACCTGAGTGCCGATGGCCAGCCATCCGCCTAGCGCCGCGGTTGCGACAAGCGCCCTGAACAGCCGATGTAAGGTCATGCGACGTCTTCCTTCCCTGAGTTGATCTGGCCCGCGTGACAGACTTAGGCCATTCACGCAACTACCCGCAAGGCGCGATGCGCGGCAAGCTCTTGTCCGAAGACCTACTCCGCCGCTTTCCGCACGCCACCATCGCGGAACCGGGTGCGGAAAACCTCCCATTCCCGGGCGCCCACACGATTGAACGCGTCGCGCACGGTCATGGCCCCTCGCGGCTCCGGATGCACATGGGTGGATTTCAGTCCGGCGAGTGCCTCGTCGCAGGCCGCGACCGTCGCCTTCAGCAACATTCCGGGAACGATTGCCAGCTTGAACCCCATCGCCGCCGCTTGCCGCAGGTCGAGCATCGGCGTCTTGCCGCCCCACACTACGTTCAGCAGACACGGCCCCTGCACCAGCCGAGGCACGGCGGTGATCTCCTCCAGCGTCTGCGGAGCTTCCACGAACGCCATGTCGGCGCCATTTTTCAGCGCCTCATTGGCCCGGCCCACCGCCTCCTCGAAGCCGCTCACCGCTCGGCTGTCGGTGCGGGCAATGATCAGGAAGTCGGGATCACGCCGAGCGTCCGCGGCGGCGCGGATCTTGGCGATCCAGTCCTCGCGCGGAACGATTTCCTTGTCGTCGAGATGACCACAGCGCTTGGGCGAGACCTGGTCTTCGATATGGATGCCGGCGACACCGGCCTGTTCATAGTCGCGCACGGTCCGGACCACGTTCAGTTCGTTGCCGTAGCCGGTGTCAGCATCGGCAATCACCGGGACATCGACGGCGCGCACCATGCGGGCGGCGTTAGCCACCATCTCGGTCGCCGTCAGCAGTCCGAAATCCGGATAACCGTGCGCAACCGACGTGCCAGCCCCCGTCATGTAGACCGCGGGAAAGCCCGCCTGAGCCACCAGCATCGCGGTCAGCCCGTCGTACGCTCCCGGGGCAGTCACCATGCCGGGTTCGCGCAGCGCGGCGCGCAGCTTGCTCGCCTGGGTCATCCTGTTTCCTCCTGTCGCCGCGATCCCCGCGCCCACACCCGTGCTCGGCGCGCAACCCGTGCCGCGCGAACATAGATGCCGGCCCCGCTCCATCGCAACCCGCGACATGGAAATCCTGGAGTTACACCGACAGCGACCGGCGGGTCTTTGATGCCGCTATTCCACCCCACGACCCCGTGATGTGCTTATTGCGCTGCCAAAATGGGCTGGACGCCGGAGTGCGACACGTTGCTGCCGTAGGTCACTAGCCAATGCCGTGCCAACCGCAGTGCGTCGTCGGGGGTGAGCCAGGACCAGTCGGCGCCGCGAGCGCGGACTGCGACCCACAGTGTATCGCCGTGGACATGTTCCTCCACCGTCACCGAACCAAAATCCTGCATCGTGGCCTCGCTATCCCGACGAGCGGGCTGCCTGGGTTTATTCTTCCCGATCAATACATCCTGCCGTCGGTCGTGGGTGTGACCTACGGCACAAGGCCTGCGGATTCTTATTGCGAATGCGGCGCGATCGCGGGCGACGCGCCACCGAGGAAATGACGTACACCTGTCACACTATTGGTATTGCGCGTTTGTTGACCGAGCCATGCGACCCGCGACTTCTGTCCTGTCAAATCAGTGGAACATGGCTGTCCAAGTCATCCAAGGTAACGGCCGCCGTGTATTTTGCCCTCAAGGTTGGTTTGGCATGCTGGAAGAAGTGCGCAATACCAACGCTTCGTGAAGTGCAAGGAACGCGCTTTGCAGCCAGAGGGGAATCGACTATCTCGAACACGATGGTGTTGCTGGGTGCGCCGCGGCTAACCAACCGGAGCGAAATCGGAGTTAGGGATGCGCAGACAGTTGGTGTCACTGACAGGGATCCGGGGTGTCGCGGCGATCTGGGTGGTGTTCTTCCACGCTTATTCGTTCCTCGGCCCTTTGATTGGCGGCCCGGACCGAGCACAAGTTCCCATCATACGCGACGGTTACCTGGGCGTTGATTTATTCTTCATTCTCTCCGGATTCGGTACCTGAATCTTGCATACAGTGAGCGATTCAAGGCCAATTTTCACTCGGCTGTGATCGAATTCTTTTTTGCTCGAGTCTGGCGGATCTATCCTTTGCACTGGGTCTGTCTCGCGATCTTCGTTCTTCTGGTCAAATCGGTTCCAGAAAACTGGTGGGGCCCGGGGCCGTTTACGCTGAACGCGCTGGTCGCCTCGGCTGCATTGGTCCAGAACTGGAGCTCAAAAACCGCCCTGGCCTGGAACCACCCTACGTGGTCGCTGAGCGCGGAATGGGCAGCCTACGCGTTGTTTCCCTTTCTCACTTTCGTGATCGGCCTGCTGCGTGACCGCAGGCTGGCGTTCGGTCTGGCGCTTGTCTCGCTGGGCGCGCTCGCGGTGTTCGTGTTCGCCAGGGGTTCGGAGAGTTCTTGACCACATCGGGCCCGGGGGGATCGTCCGATGTCTGTTCGAGTTCACCGCCGGCGCGCTGGCGTGGAAGGCGTTACCGGCCGAGGCGTGGAAGCCTGCATCAGCCGAGACCCGCAGCCTGGGCGAGGTTGGCGAGAAGTGCCTGGCACTCGGTGCGTCCCTCCTGCTGCTGGCCCTGGCGGTTCCGGTGGCACAGGTGGTCGCGCCGTTCGCGTTCATGATGCTGATCATGGCATGCGCGCTGCCGTCCTGGACCGCGGAGCGCCTGTTCGGTAATCCCGTTGTCGTCTTCCTCGGCAATATCTCGTTCTCAATCTATCTGGTGCATATCTTTTTACTCGGTTGCCTGGTCCTGGCGATCGACCGCAATCACGTAAACACCGACGACTGGTCAGCCAGAATTCGGCGCCAGCATGGTTTTCCTGCCGCTCGTTCTGGTGACGGCCTATCTCACCTGGCGGTTTGTCGAGCGTCCGACCCATGAGTTCGCGCGCAGAAGCGGGCGGAAGTTCACCTCCGCTGTGCTGGCATGGTTCGGCTCGCTGCGGTCGCCGCTGGATTCGAGGCTTTTGAGCCCTGCCACCTTGCCGCTCTGGGTCATGCGGGTGCTCGCCATGTCGCTCGGCGTCACCGCCGGCGACTTTCTGTCAACCACCTTGCGGCTCGGCTTTGGTCCCAGCACATTCATATTATTGGCGATATTTTCAGGGCTGCTTGCGACGCAGATCATCCTTCGGCGGTCGGCTGAGATGCTGTCCTGGAGCCTGGTCCTGTGCTCCACGACGGCGGGCACCACCATGTCCGACTTTCTGTACAGTTGCATCGGGTCCGGAGGCTCACTGCTGCTGCTCATGGTGGCGCCGAGCATCGGTCGCTTCGCCGTGGGTCCGGCCTCAGCGGACCAAAACATCTCACCCAGAATCCAGATATTCTATTGGACCACTTTCCTCTTCCTGAGCGCCTTCGGCACCAACTTCGGAGATTTCCTGGTCAGCGACGTCGGACTCGGATACGCCGCCAGCGGACTGGTTCTCTGTGGCGCCGTGACCCTTGTGGTGCTGGCTTACTGCTTTACCAAACTGGCCCGGACGCGGCTATTTTGGATTGCGTTCGTGCTGACACGGTCGCTGGGCATGATAGTCGCGGACACGCTGACGAGAACACACGCGGAGGGCGGCCTCGATCTAGGGACGGCGGCCGCTTCGGTGATTCTCGCGGCGGTTCTGACCCTGCTCATTCTGTTCGCTGGCCGCGGCCCGGAAGAACTCAATGGCTGGGCCTTGATGTCTGGCGCCAAAAACGCCACGCGGTGATGGCCCGGGCTTCGCGGCGTAATGGCCCTGTCAAGCAACTCGTTTCATTGGTAATATCCGGCGCGATGACAGGCTTGGGTTTTGCCGCGCCCTACGGTGACGCCCCAGGCCATCTGTGGTCCGATTAAATTCGCGGGAAAGCCGAGGAAACAGAATCTGATGCGACTGTTCAAGTTTTGTGCCACGGCCGCGTTGGCGTCGACCATTTCGGGCGCATCGGTGGCGGGTGAAACGCTGAATGAGGGTCCGCTGCTTGAAGCGGCGGTCAAGGCGACGCTGCAGGAATTCGACATTCCGGGCGCCGCGATCGGTGTTTGGACCCCGAGCGGCCACTGGGTGGCGACCGTCGGGCTGGCGGACGTGGCGTCCGAGCGGCCGGTAAAACGCCGGGACCACTTCGCCATTCGCAGCATCACCAAATCGTTCACCGTCACGCTCCTGCTGCAACTCGTTGCCGGCAGCAACGGGGCGGTCGGCCTGGACGATGTGATCGCCAAACATCTGCCGGGAATTCCGAACGGCGAGGCGATCACCCTGCGCGAACTCGCGAACATGACGAGCGGCCTTTATGACTACAGCAGTGATCCCGCTTTCGGTGAGGCATTTGTGGCGGACCCGGCGCGCGCCTGGACGACAGACGAGTTGCTGGCGTTCGCGTTCGACGATCGGTCTCATTCGCCAATCAATTTTCAACCGGGAGAGCAATACCAATATTCAAATACCAATACTTTGGTCCTGGGAAAGATGATCGAGCGGCTGACCGGCGAGAAATTCGAGGACCTGCTGCGGCAGGAGATACTTCTGCCGCTTGATCTCCACTCCACCGTATATCTCGGCGGGATCAAGATGCCTCGCCCCGCGGTGCAAGGCTATCAGGGTGAGACCCCGGACGGGCAGCCGAAGGAGATCGCGGTCAGCTTCTCGGCTCTCGGATTTGCCGGCGCGATGGCGTCGACCTTGCAGGACCTGGCGGGATGGGGTCGTGCGTTGACCGAGGGATCGCTGTTGCCGCCAGATTTGCAACGACAACGCTTCGAGGCACACGCGACGTCCGGTGATCCCACCAGTCCCGTCTACGACGCTTACGGGGTCGGCATGGGGCAGATCGCGGGCTGGTGGGGCCACACCGGGTCGGGTGCGGGTTTTGAGGCCGCCGTGCTGCATCAGATCGAACGAAACGAAACCTTCGTGGTGCTGCTGAACGCATCCAACTCTCACGATGTCCCGGCGCGGATATTTTGTCGCGTGCTGCGTGTGCTGAACGAAAGCCCGCCGCCGGACAGCGGCAGTGTTTGTGCACCCGGGAACGAGAGTGCGTTCAGCCGAGGCACGGACAATCCGGCGACCGACTAGGAAGGCTTTGGCGTCGACCCGGCCGATGCGTGCTATCGCCATGGAAGACTTTACCGGCGCGTTGTTTTACCGTTGGGGCAGGCTTGCCGTTTTCTTCAGGATATCTGGCGACCGACGGAACGGAACGGACGATCGCTGACCTGGTCCGGCCTTTCGTGCGCCCGACGGACCGCGCGCCAGCAAGGTGAAGCGTATGATCAACTCTTGGTTCTGCTTTGGCGGCCCGCCCGGGTGCAAGGACCGGCCCACGAATGAACGAGCATGGGTCTGGCTGACAAGCTTCATGTTGGTGCTGTCAGTTATTCTCGTCATTGTCCGTTGCATTCATCTGGAAGCGGATTTTCCAGTCGGAATCACCCACTCGGGCGAGTTGTATACCGATGAGGGGTGGTATGCGAATGCTGCCGTCCGGGATGTAACAGGTGGCGCGTGGTACGTGGCC
The DNA here is from genome assembly GCA_963758415.1 of uncultured Alphaproteobacteria bacterium. GTDB lineage: Bacteria > Pseudomonadota > Alphaproteobacteria > Acetobacterales > Acetobacteraceae > Rhodopila. The sequence continues at coordinate 339,458 of CAVWVL010000011.1, forward strand.
GGTGATTTCAACCCGGCGATCGACTTGCCGGTCGGCCAACTGCTGCAGCGCGCGGCGTTCGGCATATTTGGACTGAACCTCGCTGCCGCCCGGACGACCGGCGTCGTGGCTTTCGGCGTGGTCATAATCCTGACCGGGTTCATGGTTGGTCGGGACGCGGGGGGCCTCGCCGGGGTGCTGACGGGACTGATCCTGTCATCTCACTACATCGGATTTGCCTACAGCCGCCTGGCAATCATGGAACCTCTGGGCATGGCATTCGTCGCCGTCAGCCTGGTGCTGGCTCAACCGGCACACCGTAAGAGGCGATTGTACCGGCTGATGCTTTCAGCCGCCGTCGCCGGAGCGGCGGTGCTGGTCAAGGGCACCATGGCATTTGCAATACCCCTGATCGCATACATGGCCTGGCGGCACGGGAGGGACCGCCAAGAGCGCTGGATCCTCGGATTTGTTTGTCTCGTGATACCAGCGATCATGGTCGGTGGCTGGCTGCTTGTCATCCGCCACTTCTTTTATGCTGATTATGTTTACTTCAACGAAATTAACCTTGGCGCCCGAAAAATCACCAGCTTGCATGGCTGGTACTCCAACGTGATCGAGCAGCTCAGAGGTATGTTGGTGCTCGGAAAGGGGTTTCTGGCGGCCAGCCTGTTGCTTATCGCCGGGGCGGCAATCCTGTCGTTGCGTTTCCGTGAGACAATGACGGTGCGCATATTGATCGCCTATGGCGTGGCATATTTTTTCCTTCTGACAACGGTTCATTACGGACCACCCCGCTATTTTGTTCCCCTGATCGTGCCATTCGCTGGGCTTGGCGCTGTCGCCGCCGTTGGTCTCTCGAAATGGTTTCGCGAGCTGCCCGCTATGCGATGGCTCGCCATGGTGCCGCCGCTGCTCGTCCTGGGCGTTTCACTCGACGGGTCTGGACGCATCGCCCGCTATCTGGTCCAGCCGAGATACTCGCTGGTGCAAATGTCCGCTGATGTGGACAAGATCGTTCGCCAGCGCGAAGGAAGCACCGCGAATGTGATGCTGTTGGGAAATATGGCCGATACGGTGGCGATCAGCACCGGGATGCGTGCCGTCAACAGCAGCCTGGGAACGGTTCCGTTGCGGGATCGGCTGCGGCGGATCCATCCGGCCTATGTTCTCTCCACACTGACGCCGACCAGCTTGAACGGATCATCCTCACCGCCGGAGGGCGACTCACGCCGCTCGGCGTCTGGGACGTCTTCGGTAACTATTACGGCAGCGGGCAGCAGGTCCGGCCTGCGCGATCGAGTGGGGTGAACCGCCTGACAGCCCGTAAGGGATGCCTTCCGCCGTCCGGGCTCTCATGATGTGGGAGCGCAGGCGCGGATCGCGGTCTCGAAGATGGATTTAGCGCCTGGGCCGCGAGCGAACGGACTGATGATCGGCACGTCGATGCAGGACTGTCGGTACGCCTCGATTCGGGCGCGGCACTGCTCCGCCGTCCCCGCGACGGCGGTCGCATCGATTTGCTCGTCGCTCACCGCACGTTCGGCTGTTTCGCGGTCGCCGCGCCGCCAAGCCTCGGCGATGGCGGCGGCCTCACCCGGGAAGCCCTGTTCGGCCATCATCCGATTGTAACGTGGGAAAAAGCCGCTGTAGAAAGCGACGCCCGGCCGCAGCGTGGCGAGTGCCGCCTCGCGGCTGTCGGCGATCGAGGTCGGCAACAGCGACGTCACTTCGATCCTCGCCGGGTCCCGCCCGGCCGCCCGCGCCGCCGCGGTCAGTTGCGCCCGCACCGACGCGGATGCGCTCAATGTGTTTGAAACCAGAATGATACCGTCGGCGATTTCACCGCAGAGCGCAATCCCCTTGGCGAACACGGCCGATAAGTAAACCGGAACGTTCCGGTGCCGTGGCGCGTACCACAGATCGAAGTTCTCGATGCGGATCGTCTCGCCTTCGAAGCGGACTCGGCCCTCGCGGATCAGTTCGCGAACGATCCAGACCGTTTCGCGGGTGCGCGTCAGCGGCTTGCCGTATGCGACACCGTGCTCGGGTTCGACTTGAACCTTGTGGCTCGATCCAAGGCCGAGGATGAACCGTCCGCCGGAAAGTTCCGCGACCGTGGAGGCGGCCATCGCGATGGTGGGCGCGGTGCGGACGAAGACACTGCTGATGCTGGTGCCGAGCAGGATGCGTGAGGTGCGGGTGGCGCATGCCGCCAGCAGTGCGAACTGGTCGCCGCCATGGCCCTCGGCGATCCAGGCCGAACTCGTAGCCGAGGCTCTCAGCCAGGACGACGAGATCGATGATTTCGGTCGGGTTGGGGCCGCCCGAAATAGCGATGCCGATCCTGCTCATCCGGTGCCTCCGTCATCATGGAACGCTGGACGCCATATCGGGATTAAGCCGATCGCGCAATAACGTCTGCTCCGCTCAGCGGCCCGATCTTACGGGAAAGTCGCCGAAACCGGCTGGATCGAGTTCGAAGCGAAGTGCCACGCGGCCTCTACCGAGGCTGTGCCGAGACCTATCGCAGAGGCTTCACTGGGCCGGCGGGTGGCCAGATTTCTCGTGGTGGCGCGTGCTCGACGGTCCGGGCCAAACATAGGCCGAAGGGGCGAACGACAGAACCGGCGTGAGCTCCAGCCTATCGGCTTCAAGGTTCACGGGATAAAGCGGATGCCCAGGTAAGCTGCGGCGCATCCGATGATCCCGACGATGATCGGCAGAATGTAGAAAGCGAATAGTTGAAGATCTGTCATTGACGAAGCTCTCCAAGCACGCGGTGCGCCAGTAAGTGTAGCACGATCGCGATAATCAGCCAGACAGCGACGCCACCTGCTACGTTGCTGAAGCGTACCCCAGCAGAATTGTAAAAGATTGCCGCCGCGATCGGTGCGGCAACTCCCACTGTGAAGCTGGACCCGGCCATCGTGTTCAGCAGGGTCGCCAGTAGCGTGATCCGGGCGTTATGGATGGTGTTCATGGGGCGCCGAGCTCGAACCCGTGGTTCAGGCAGTCGCTCGGGGACAAGCGTGCCCATGCATAGAAGCGTGACGCCGACGGTGGTTCTCGCGATTTGTCCGACCGTGAGCCTATCATAACGAAGTACCGCCAGACCCAACCCGCCCCCGTGGGGCGTCATACGGCATGTCGCGACGGCTGTCCCGGTCCCCCGTTCGGCACCAAAGAATTCGCGGCCGAGGCGCGAGCGGAATTCGCGCCCAGGGCCAGGCAATCGATTGCACGGACCGCTTCGCCTCCTACGGACCGGCGTTCGCGCTGGTCATTGACCTTGCGCTCGGAGGTTTGATCGGCGGCCTGATCAAAGCGGCAGGTCTCGCGCCATTGCTGCGGCCAGCCTCGGCGGCGTGCAGCGTGGCAGCCAGCAGCGTGGCCGGGGTGAAGGGCTTCACCAGATGGTCGTCCATACCGGCCTCACGGCATTCCGTCACCTGCTCGGTAAAGGCCTGAGCGGTCAGCGCCACGATTGGCACCCGCCCACGCGAGCCGCCGAGCGCTCGGATGCGGCGGGTTGCCTCGAGGCCGTCGACCACCGGCATCCGTACATCCATCAGCACGACGTCAAAATCGGTTGCCGCCGCTGCCGCGACCGCTTCCGCGCCGCCCTCGACAGAGTCGACGACCTGGCCAGCCGCACGCAGAAACGACGCGGCGATGTCCCGGTTCATCGCCACGTCATCGACCACCAGCACATGCAGGGCGGGTGTTGCCTCCGCCGCCGCAGGCGTGGCGTCCGGAACATCCGCCTCGGGCGCCTCCACCGGAACGCCGGGTCCGGCCGCGTTCAGCGGCAGCTCCAGCCAGAACACGCTGCCGCCGCCAGGGTTCTCGTCGTGACCGATGTGCCAGCCCATCAAGGCCGCAAGTCGTGCCGAGAGAGACAGACCGAGTCCGGCGCCCTCGATCGCACTGGTGCCGGCCGCGTCAAGCCGCTCGAATTCCTGAAAGAGTTTTGGCCGCTGATCGGACGGAACGCCCGGGCCGGTGTCAGCGACCTCGAAGCGGAGCGCGGCGTTGTCGGAGACCGCGCGCAGCCGCAGCTCGATCGCGCCACGCACGGTGAACTTCACCGCGTTGCCAAGCAGGTTGAGCAGCACCTGCCGCAGCCGCGTTGCGTCGGTTGCGATTTTCTGGCGCATGTCTGGATCGACGACGAAACGGAGTTGCAGATTTTTGGCGCCGGCCGCGGGGCGGATCAGATCGAGGCACGTCGTAGCTAGCTCCTGAACGTCAACCTCGACCATCTGCAGCTCTTCGTGCTCCGCCTCGATCTTGGCCAGGTCGAGCACACTGGCGATCATGTGCAACAGGTGCTTTCCGGCCCCCATCATGGCGTCCACGCGCGCGGCCTGCGTCGGGTTCAAGCCGCCTTCCATCTGCAGCAGTTGCGCGTAGCCCAGGATGCCACTCAAGGGCGTGCGCAGTTCGTGGCTCATCCCGGCCAGAAACCGCGACTTGGCCTGGTTCGCGTGGTCCGCCGCATCGCGCGCCACTGTCAGTTCCTGTGTCAGGCGCTTCAGCTCGTCGGCCGCCGCCCTGGCCTCGGTCATATCCACGCCGCAGGTGGTGTAGCCCTGGAACTGACCGCCCTCCTCCAGCCGGGGCACCCCCTCCCAGTATATCCAGAGAATGCGGCCTGATTTGTCGCGCACCCGGGCCTCGGTGGTAAAGGTAGCCCGCGCATTGAAGGCGGTTTGGAACAACGTACTGTACCGCTCCCGATCTTCCGCCAGCACGAGGGTCATCCAACCGTCCCGGACGATAACGTCAGCCGGACGGCCAAACACATGCTCGTGATACCGGTTGGCAAAAATTACCTGACCGGACACGTCCGACATGCGTATCAGAGCGGGCACGCTGTCAGCCATGCTACGGAACCGGGCTTCGCTCTTGCGCAGCGCGGCCGAGGCGACCTCGGCGGCCAGGTGGTCCCGGAGCTGCCATTGCCGCAGTCTTGCCCGCAGCGCGGACCGCACTGCACCGGTAAGGCCGAGCGCGGTAAGGGGGCGTTCGAGGAATACCGCGTTCCCCAGCACCTCGGGCAAATGCAGTTCAGCGAGTGCCCGACGGAATGTCGGACCGATTCGTGTCAGAACGATGAACGGCAGGTCCGACCACGCGGGTTGTGCAGTGAGGCGGCGTGTCAGAGCACTGAGATCAACCGCCGCCAGTGCATCATCGGCGACCAGGACGGCTCCGGTGCTGTCGTCGAGCGCGGCGCACAGAGCATCGAACCCGGGGCAGATGCGGCACAGGATGCCTTCCCGTCCCAGCAGCGAGACGGCCTCCTCCGCGCCGCGCGCCAGCGGCATCAGGACCAGCAGCGGGCTATCGGCCGCCCTGTCGGTCACGATACCGGCTCGGCCTTCATAAGCGTCCGGGCCGGGCCGGTGTAGATCGGATTGCCCGACAGCACACCCTGGAACGTAGTCAGGACTTCGCCGATGCGCACGCCGGCGGGACTGATCTGCAGTTCTCGAATCGCATCCTCATGGCCGCCGCCGCGGTTCTTGACGATCGAGAGGCCCTTTCGGACATGTCCGGCAGCCTCGAAGAAACTCAGCAAAACGATTGTGTCGGCGAGGTGACTGACGTTGACGGCGCCGGTTCGCGCGCCCGTTACCCCATTCTCGGAGCTGACCATCAGTGTCAGCACACCGGTCTGATTCAGGTAGGACAACAGTTCGTGCAGCTTCAGGATCAGTTGCTTTTCCTGCGCCATCGCCATGAGATAGCCGCTGAGACTGTCTATTAGCACGACCCGCGTATGATTTTGTTCCACGTCGCGGCGCAGCAAATAGTCAAACTCGCCGGGCGAGACCTCGGCCAGGTCGATCTGCCGCAGAACGACGCGGCCGGCCTCGACGTGAGGCGCCAGATCCAGGCCAAGCTTGGCCATGCGGGTAAGCAGGGTGCCAGCGCGCTCGTCGAACTCGTAGATCGCGCAATGCTCACCGCGTTCCGCCGCGGCATGAATGTACTGCAGGGCAAGTGTCGATTTGCCAGTGCCGGCAGCGCCGGTCAGCAACGTGCACGTGCCCCGCAACGGGCCGCCGTGCAGCATCGCGTCCAGCTCGGCCAGTCCACTCTTGACGCACTCGCCGGCAAACGGAGTGTGATGTTCCGACGCGATCAGCCGCGGAAACACCTGAAGCCCGCCGCGGGCGATGACATAGTCGTGCCAGCCTTCGCGGTAAGGGGCGGCGCGCATCTTGGCGATTTCCAGTCGTCGCCTGGTCGAGCCGAAGTCAGGGGCGGTGCGCTGCAGCGAGATCACGCCCTGGCACAGGCTGTATAACTGCAGGATACGGCCGCCGACAGCGTCCGTCAGGTCGTCGAGGAACAGCACCGTCACCCGCCGCCCGGCGAAGAACTGCTTCAGCGCCAGGACCTGACGCCGGAACCGCAGCGCGTCCTCGGCGAGCAACCTGAGTTCGGACAGACTGTCGAACATCACGCGCGTCGCGCCGGTGCGCTCGACCTCGTCGGTGATCAGCTTGACCGTCTCGCCCAGCTCCACTTCCCAAGAATGCAGCAGAACAGACGCCTCCTTCGGGTTGAGGGTCGACTCCGCCGCAGCCAGATCGAACACGTCCACGCCGTCGAGGGTCCAGCCGTGCGAGGCAGCGACGTCCTTCACCTCGGCGGTCGTCTCGGACAGCGTCACATAGAGCGCGCGTTCGCCGAGCCTGACGCCCTCCAGGAGGAATTGCAGTCCCAATGTGCTCTTTCCGGTGCCCGGCTCACCCTCGATGAGATAGAGCCGGTTCGGCTCGAGGCCACCGCCAAGGATGTCGTCCAGGCCTTCCACGCCAGTCGAGATGCGGGATGGGCTGGCTTTGGGCGCTGCCATGGATTGCAATCCCTTCCGTTCACCGCGGCCGGCACGTCAGCGCGCGCCGTTGATGCGCAACTGCCGGATACCGCATATAATACTTAAAAGAAAGTAAACTAGCCGCCATTGATTCGGTGCGTGACCATGCCGGAACCAGTCCATTACATGCCGCACTACATTACTTTATGATAATAGAAAGATCGTGGAGCGACGGTGTGTGCGAACTCGAGGGTACCATGCGTCCTCACCCACGGGGCTTTTACTTGACCCGGGATCCGACGCAATGACATCACGCGCTGAGGACAGGAATAGTCTTGCCGGCATCGACGGCTCTAACGGCACCCGGAGCGGCTGTCGCTCGTGCTGGCATGTGGAAGCAGGATATTGCCGGCCGCCCCATCGCCGGTCGGTTACATAGCCGGACTCTGGCCGTCCGGTGGATTTGTTAATTCGCCACTCGCTTAACTCTTTCTTAAAGCCTTTTGCGGTTTAACCGCTTTGCGACGGCCGACTTTTCAAAACCGCGGGTCGGTACCGAATCTTATTCAACACGGGTGCAAGATGAGTGATACCTCCAACCTGTCGAACAACAAATTGCTTGAGCGGTCCAGCGAGACAGCGGCGCAAGCCACGCCCACGGTGCCGTTCGGCGACACCGGCGGGACCACCATCAATTTGCGCGGCATCACCGAGCGGGAACGGATGGTGCAGCAGCTCAAGACCCTGGCCGACCGGCTGGCCTATTCGTTGCGCAATCCTTCCGACCCCGAACTGGCGCTGCAGCAGCAGATCGACCTGACGCGGACGGTCGAAGCCGAGACCGCCACGGCGAAACAGGACGCCGAGGAAGCATCGTTATATCTGGGCCAGGTGAGCCACGACATACGCAGCGGGATGACAAGTATCCTGGGCTATGCCGACCTGCTGCTCGACACGCCGCTGACCGAGGATCAGTCCTCCAAGGTGCGCAACCTGAAACAGGCATCTTCGTCGTTATTGCTTATAATTAATGATCTGCTGGATATTTCCGCCCTCGGCGCCGGCCAGCTCCAACTGGTCTCCGGCCCAGTCAATCTCCAGACGATCATCAACACCGTCCGCTCGGCCGCCCGGCGGCAGGCGGATTCCGGCGCCCTGTATCTCAGGTCCGATATTGGCCCCAACGTGCCCGTATGGGTGAACGCCGACGGGTCGCGCCTGACGCAGGTGCTGCTCAGTCTGGTGATCGACGGGCTGAAGTCCACCCTGCACGGCGGTGTCCGTGTAGCGGTGACAACATCGGCAACCGGGTCCGACAATATCCGCTTCGAGGTGATCGATACCGGGACGGGTATTCCGTCGGATCAGCAGGAGAATTTGTTTCGGCCCTTCAGCCGCGGCCGCTATTCGTTCGATCGCCCCTCGGACGGCACCGGCATGAACCTGGCGATCAGCAAACGGCTGGTCGAGGCGATGGGTGGCACGATCGGCGTGGCACGTCCGGCGGAAGGAGGCAGCGTCTGCTGGTTCGAACTGCCGTTGGTCGAGGTCGCCGCGCCGGCGATCCCGGAGACGGTGGAGACCACGCCCGGAAACTCCCGCAGCGGCCGCATCCTGGTGGCGGAAGACCTGCCGATGAATCAGATGGTGATCAAGGAAATCCTGGAGGCAGACGGGCACGATGTGACCATCGCCGGGGACGGCATCGCCGCCATCAACGCGCTGAACAACGGTCAGTTCGATCTGATCCTGATGGACGTCGCCATGCCCTCGATGGGCGGGCTGGAAACCGCGCAGGCGCTGCGGGCGCTGGACGGCGCCAGGTCGATCCCCATTCTGGCGCTGACCGCGCATGCCATGCCGACGCAGATCGCGGCGTGCAAGGCCGCTGGGATGGACGATTTCCTGGCCAAGCCGTTCGACCGGGAGGTGCTTGTCGGGACTGTCCGGCGTTGGCTCGACCGGCGGCCGCCGCCGCCGGTGCGCACGCTGCATGTGCTGGTCGCCGATGACGTCCTGATGAACCGTGACATCGCGGACAGTTTCCTGCGCGCCGCTGGCCATGCGGTCACCTGCGTCGGCAGCGGGGCCGAGGCAGTCGCGGCGGCGGCAGGGTCGGATTTCGATGTCGTGCTGATGGATGTGCGCATGCCGGAGATGGACGGGCTGGAGGCCACGCACCGCATCCGGGCGCTTGAGGGCAAACGTGGGCGGGTGCCGGTGGTGGCCCTGACCGCGGACGCGTTCACCGAACAGGTGGCGAATTGCTACAAGGCGGGGATGGTCGACCACGTGTCCAAGCCGTTCAATCAGGAGACGCTGGTGGCCGCCGTGCTGCGCGCCTCGGGAACTGGGCACACGAATGGCGAGGCGTTGGGAAACATTCGGACCAAGACGGCCGATCCCGATCCTGTCACCAATCCGCTGAGCGGGTCGGAGTGGCCGATCCGTGACCCGATCGCATTCGAGAGCACCGCCGTGTTCCTGGCTCCAGAAGCGGTGGAGGCTTACCTCAAGTCGATCTCGGAACGGGGCGAGATTTTGTTGCGGGGACTGCGCGGAACGGACGATCTGACACTAACCGGACATGAGCTTGCCGAGGTGGCGCATGGGCTGGCGGGCAGTGCTGGCATGTTCGGTTTCGCGCGCCTGGATAACCTGGGTCGTCGGTTCGAGTGGGCGGTCAAGCGCGGCACCCCCGAGGCACCCGTGCTGGCCGACGAACTCGAGGCCACGGTCGCGGCGACCATACACGCGATACATCACGACCGGGGGGACTGGGCCGCCGAATCAGCCCGCAGGGGTCCGCAACCGGGCTGATTGACTACGGGAACAACGCCCGACGTCGCTGGACCATTGGCGAGAACTGGTATCAGCGTGTCGTTGGCCCTGTCCCACCCTATGGGCCATGGTGTATAAGGATGCCACGGGCGGAGGTATGGCCTTCCCGCTGCGCGGGGACGCTAACAAATGGCGCTACAACTGAGGGCCCTGCTGGACGCATTGAAGGAAGCCGGCGCGAGTCATGGAAAGGCCACGGCGGCGGCGGAAGAATTGGCGAGCTTCGAGGCCCGCTTTGCGAACACGGACAGCCGTCTAGCTGGCGTTGAGGCTCGGCTGTTCAGTATAGACGGACGCATATCAATGCTGACCAGGGTTCTGGGCGTTCAGGCGAGCGTGACGCTGGTGATCCTGGGCAGTATCCTAGCTCTCGAACCGAAGTCAGTCACCCCGGACGATCGATCCGGTGGCGGCGTCCGCCGACATTCGCAAACCGAAAGTTTGCGATAGTTTCGGAACTATCTCCGCATCCACCGTTTGATCGAACTTGCGGGCGAAAAAGCCAGCGCTCGACATCAGGAGCGGCCAATCCTCCATCGTCAGGGTCGTCGGCCCGGGCCAGAGCGGATGACCCTTGGGTGGAAATACTATTTCTCTCCCGTAGTGTGAAGCCGTGCGGTCCCGCCAAGGGCTGTTCTGGACAAGTGCCTGAATGATCATCTCATCGGAAAGCAGCAGCCCGCTCAAATAGCGTCGAATGGTCTTGCTGATCGCGGCTTCGCGTTGCCATTCACAGAAGCTACGCGGCAACATACACCATTGTGATCCCTTGTATTCCAGTGCGAAGTCAGTAGGTGGAGTTCGCGGGCCCTTCAATTTGTACGCCTTATGCGGCAGTTCGATCATGGGATGCCAACGCAGATGCCAGTCGTCACTCGGCAAGGTCGAGAGATGTCGAAGCTCCACAAAGACCTGGTCGCCGGCGGCCGCAAGGGAGTCCCTGATCTCCTCAAGCGGCTTGATTGGATAGCACTGGCCGCTAAGATTGATGAAGTGGGTCCAGTCATTCGATGACTTGAGCGCCAAGTCGATTGTATCAAGTAACAACTTCGAAAGCGTCCATCCGCCCCAATTCGCGGATCTCGGAAATAGCAAGCGAACGTTTCTATACTGCTTTGCCAGGCGCCGCGCCATCGACCAGGTGCCATTTCGACGCGACTGAAGGCCGAGAAGTGACTTGATATCCACATGAATAAAGATCAGGTCTCGTGGGTCTTGGATAGCGTCTACCAGCAACCGAAGCTGCTCCGGACGCTGGTGCGCCATTACGAAATAAACGAAACTAGCTGAAGCCATGGGTGTCTCAACTCTTACCGAAACGCGATTATGACGCGCCAGGCTCCCGGTTGCAACGCAAACCGAGCACGGTCCGTGGCAATCCAGAACCCGGCCGAACGCCCATGACAGCGACTGAGATTGTAGAGGTATCCGCGCGGCCTGACCGGCACCAGCGAGAAAATGAACGCTTCCACATCCGCCCGATCCCACTGGTCTCACGGCATGCGACCTCGGATTGAGGCCAATTCTCTCCTTGAACTGCCCGCCAGGGAGATACCGCCTCCGGCCAGTGACGGGTCCTACCTTCGGCAATGCGGGGAACCGTACCATCGAAAGACAGCCACATTCGGTGCATGATCGTTACAGTATCGGTTTATCATGCCACGGCAAAAGTTGCAGCAAACATGCTGCTGTTATACTTTCTGGAATAAGGCAACAACTTTCTTTTACTTATCAGGAACCGCAGGAAGACAATCACGATTCTGTCATCCGATTGAACAGGGTAATCGCCCTTGGGATCGACGAGGAAGCGACCATCACCCCGATCAGAGTGCTAAATCGATCCAATGCCGCGAATTGCGCAACAAAGCCGACATTCCCGCAGAGCGTTCACAAACTGAATTTGATTGACCCGCGCTGGAAGTGAGGCGCGGTAGCCTCATCCTGTCATCCTTGGCGCAGGCCGAGGGCCTAGCCCTGCGAACGCGGGGAGACCCACGACTTTGCCAAAAAAAGGCCAAACTGCAAATCGTGGGTGGTCGCCCCGCGCCTGCGCAACGCCTGCGCGGAAACATGCTTCGCGGACCCCTCGCCTTCGCGGACCATGACGCGCACGGGGCGGTGCGCCACACCAACCGATTCGGTTATTTCGCAGCGGCCCTAAGCGGCCTCCCCTCGCCAGCAACATGACCAATGCGGCGCGTCCGATCGCTGCCCAGACGGGAAAAGCGCGCCTGACCACCGTTTCTCGGCCGAATAGACCGCGATCGGGGGATTGCCGGATCATCTGTGAGCCCCGTCACGCCATTCCAGGCTCGTCCTCCTGTAGCCTGCGCCTAAGAACGGCCAGGGAGGCCATCATGCCGGAACTGCGACTTCAGTTCGCGTCCAACGGGGATGACGTCAAGGTCAGCGAGTATCGTGCCGAACGCTACGGCAAGACCTTCCTCACCCTCAAAGCCGAACCTTTGCGCCGGCGCAGCCGCGACGTCCGCTCCGCCCTTAACAAACTCAATGCCTACGTCCTGCGCGACCCCACCCTCAGCGGGAAATGTGACCCTGGCTGGGCAGACTACCATCGCATCATGACCGGAGTTGCAGGGCGCCGGAGACAGCCTGCGCGGCACACTGCTGCCAGATACCGAGGCCGGCCGCGCGCTGGGGCACCGCATCGCCGCGCTCACCGATACCGTGCTCGCGGTCGAATGCACCGACGAGGACGTGACCCCGCCGTTCGGCTTCGTGTTCGAAGGCCGGCCTGATCGTGTCCAGGGCCCGCCCAGCCGAGCCCATTTCGCGCAGTTCTGGCTGTCCCGTTTCCCCATCCACGTTCGCGTCCAGGGCGGCGGCTGCCTGCCCGAGGAATTGCTTGTGGAGCCCACGGGCTTCAAGGCCCTCTACGCCCTGCACCGCAAGGAATACACCGGCGCCGCTGAGCAACTGCCCGAACGCGACCGGGTCAAGCTCAAACAGCTCCTCTCGCTTCCCATGAACGAGCATTATGACTGGAACAGCGCTGAAGACGCGTGGACCGCCGGCGGCCGCAACGGCAATGTTGTCTTCGTGCTCGCCCATTCCGACGGCGACCGCTTGGAAATCGAGGATCTTGGCCTCGATTCCTCGGTTTTCTCGCGCCGCTTCAGCCGCTGCGAGACTGGCCCGGGCACCGTCCTGATCCTGAATTGCTGCACCTCGGCTGCCGGCGGCGAAGGTAGCTCGCTGCTTTCGGCGATCGCCCGGCCCGGTTTCTCCGGCCTGATTGGCACCGAGGCGGAAATCCTCAACACACACGCGCTGCGGTGCGGCACCCGCCTGATGTGGGACATGTGCTACGCCAACCGCACCCTCGGCCAGGCATTTGACGCGTTGCAGGCGTCCGACGACCCGGACATCTTACCGTTGAACCTGTTCTACTCGTGCTACGCCGACCGCGACTTCCGCCTCAACGGCGCCCTTGCGCAGTAGAAAAGGACGCCGCCAATGCACATCCAGGCGCAACGGAAGCAGTGGCCTCGCAGACCCTATCGCGGCCTCGATTATTACCATGAGAGGCATGCCCCGCTGTTCCGCGAGCGCGACCGCGAGGCCCAGGAATGCGCCCAGCTCCTGGTCGGATTCGGTCTCAAGATCCTGTTGCTGCACGGCTCCAGCGGGTCGGGAAAGTCCTCGTTCCTGCGCGCGGGCCTGATTCCGGCGCTCAAGCAGACGCGCCAGCGCTCCTGTTTCTTCCTGGCCGGACAATCCGGCGTCATCCGCGCATCGAGCGACCCGCTGCCCGCGATCGCCGACGCGCTGATCGCCGCGCTGCGCAACTCCGCCGTGTTCGTCAGCGACGAGGCTCCCGCGGCTGACCCTGACGGCGCCGACGATCCGCTCCACATCGGCGAGGAAACCCGCCGCCGCCTCACCGGCGCACTGCAGGCCGCCCTCCCCGGCGACCGCCGCCACCTCGGCTCGGCCCTGATACAGGCGCTCGCCGAAATCTGCGCCGATCTGCCGGGCCGCCTCATTCTCGTGCTCGACCAGGCCGAGGAGGTGCTGACGCGCAGCGCCGACGGACTTGCCGAGAGTCAGGCCGCAGCCTTCTTCCGTTTCATGGAGGACGTCTACATCCGCAACATCGACCTCCGCCTGGTGGTCACATTGCGCACCGAATATTACGGCCGCTTCCGAGACGAGTTGCGCATCAGCGACGACCGCCTTGCCGAACGTCCCGCCAAGGGCGGCATACAGCAATTCCTCCTGCGCTCCCTTCGTGATCCCGATACGCTCGTCCGCATTATCGACGCGCCGACGGCCGCGCGGCGCACCGACGGCTCGGCGGTCTACGGGTTCACCTTCCAGGATGCCGATCCCGAGTCCCGCGACATCACCACGCACGTGAGCCTCAAGCGCCGCATCGTCGATGACCTGCTGGCCGAGTTCCCGGCCTCCGTGACGCCCGCCCTGCAAGTGATCTGCGCCAGTCTTTACCAGCAGCTTCCGGAAGGACACGGCGAAATCACCCACGCGCTGTACCGCAAGTCCGGCGGCGCGCGGAGGATGATTATGCGTTACATCAGGGCGGGCATTGCCGTCGCTGGGGCAACGCGCCCGGCCGAGGTGGAGAAATGGCAGACACTGTTGCACTCCCTGGTCAGCCGACAGGGCGGCGGCACCGTCGTGTCACTCTCCGAGTCGCCCGCCGAACTCGCGCGCAGGGCTAGCCAGTTTGGCATCGCCGGCGACATCCCCGCCCGCCTCGCCGCTCTCACCAAAGGGGATGCGCCGCTGCTCCGCGCCGAACCATGCGATGCGCCGCTCTCGTACGGCCTGAAGCACGACATTCTCGCCGTCGTGCTGGCTCGCTGGCACGACGTGCATGGCGGCGCGGTCGATGCCCGGGCGCGCGAGCGAATCGTGCGCCGCCTTGTCGTCGCCGGTTGCGCAATCGCGTGCGCTCTCGTGGTCGCGGTCGGCGTCACCATGGTCGCCAGTCGGTCACTCGCGTTGGCCCAGGCCGAAGCCGACAATATCTCGCTCAAGAACGCCTATGCCGAGAGATCGCCCACTGGCAACTATCGGCTCAGCCTGTTGCTGCTGCTCGCCAACCTGCAAATCACCGAGCAACCACGCGGTTGGATCGGAAATCTGTTTGCCAACCCCACCGCGATTCATGCCGAGACCGAGACGGCGTTGCGCCACTTCCTGCCCCGCGCCCCATGGTTTGCCGGCGAGTATCGGGCGGCCGGGCTCGATCCCGACGGTTCGCGGCTGGCAGCCTTGCTTGGCGATACTGTCTCCGTCATCGACCTGCCGAATGGGGTGGAGGAGCGGCGCGACCCCGCACCCCACCAGTACGCACTGCGTCCGACCACCGCGTTGCAGGGCTTCGGCTTCTGGCCCTCCGTCGGATTCGTTACAGGGCTGGGGCCGGCGGCCTATATCAACGGTAACGTGCAGTTCTGGCCAAATGATGGTCCGGCGGAAATCCGTTCGCTCGGATTGCCGCCGTTGCGCGGCTCGCAGGGCCCTGCGCGCGTCGAATTCATCGGCGGTCGGCTGCAGATCGCTTGGAAGTCGCCAGGCGCATCCGCGCCGCGCTCCTTGCTTCGCCTGGACGCCGACGATTTGCGCAAGCCTGATGGCTGGCTGGCGGAAAAGGTCAAAGCGGCAGTCGATAAGATCTCCGAGGTCGATGCGCCGCGGGCACCGATGGGATTCCGCCCGATGCCGGTATACTCCGAATCGTCCGGACAGCCCCAACGCTCCGGCTCGCTCGCCCCACTCCTGGGCGGGACACCCGGTCTGGTGCTGATTTACGACGACCCGCGAAATAGCACGTCGACGCAATTCCCGATCGATACTGTCCCCCGGTTGAATGGGCTGTTCGACCGTCTCGACACGACGCTCGCCTTTGCCGCCAACGCGGACGCGCTGGCCTACAAAGCGGATGGCCGGGAACTCGTCGTCCTCGCGCTGACCACGCCCGCGACCCCGCTGCGGATAGCAATAAGCGCCGGCAACTCCCCGCGGGAGGCCGCGGCGCAGGACGGCGAGACCTGGCGCCTCGGACAGGCGAGCCTCCCGTTCGCCTATCCTCCCCTCGCCGTCGTCCGCATCGCCCAACACTGGCGCGCCGCAGGGCTCGGCACCAAGGGCGTGTGGGTCGTCGAAAGCAGCGACGAGGCGCCCGATCGCGCCGCCCTGCTGCTTGGCGGCGAGCTACCGAGCGGCGAGGATCGCAGCGGCCTGAAACTTCAGTTCTCCAGGGACGGTGGCTACCTGCTGCTCACCCAGCAGCGCCAGTTCAACACGCCTGCCACCATCCGCATCTGGAACCTGGACACAGCGTGGCGCGACTGGATCGATCCCCCGGAACGCACGGACGGCGCACCGCGCGGCGGCGCCAACATCACAGTGCTGCGTCAGACCGCCTGCCGGATCATCCTGGCCGACGGGCTGGGCGCCTTCGATGCCGCGCAGGGCGAGCTGTTTCAGATCGCCGAACCATTCCGGCAGCCGTGCCCGGACCAACACGCTGCGAGGAACTGACCATGCCGTCGCTGTTCGACCCTATTGTTCGTTCCTGGCTCGACTGGCGCCGCGGCACAGTTCCGCTCCCCGAGGTGACCAGCATCCCGACCGCGCGATGCATCCCGCCAGGATCGGCCGGCACAACGATCCGCCGTGACGCGATGTATTTCACGGTCCGCGTCAACCAGATGCACCTGGCCGAGAACCGCCAATGGTGGGCGCTCTACGACCCGCTCGTCGTCATGACGGTTGCGTTCAACCACGGCAACGAACGCGTCGCCACCCCGGTGGCAATTGGCCCCAACCTGATCGCACGGCAAAACCCAGCGGATCAGGCGCGCCATGGCGTCGTCCTGCGTAACCTGTTGGTCACCGGCCCGCATCCCTACCGCGGCGGCGATATCGATATCTCGCTGGCCTTCTACCGAATCCAGCGCTCCGACCACGCCCGCGGCATGCTGAACATCGTCGACAAGCTCGCCTCCTCGCTCGGCGCCCCTGGCGAGATGGCGGTCGCACTGCGGTTCGCCGGCGCCTTGCTCGACGGCGTCGAGGCGCTGCTTGGCCTGCCAGGCAGCGAATACCTCGCCGGCCAGCGGATTGTCGTCGCCACCTCCCCGCTCGATCCACTGACCGCGCAATTCACCGCCTTGTTGGTGCCCCCGGTGCCGTCCCTGGAACAATTGCAGGTGCGCGAATCCCGGCTCGAAATGATCGACGACCGGCCCTACCATGACTCGGATTTCGTGCTGTGGAGCATTACCGGGCTGGATGATCGCGGCGACGAGAAGCTGTTGCCGTTCCACCCTCAGAAGGTCGATGCCATCGCCTCCGTCTTCGACGGCGAGGACGGCGTAAAGCGCGCCAAGGCCGGCCTTCTCGCCGCTTACCAGCAGATGCGCCGCAGCCCGGACGTGACCGCCGCCGAGGCGGGAAGGCTGTTCGATGCCTGGCTGGATGAGTTCGACATCGAGAAGAAACGCCTCGAGCTCACGCGGTCGATGCCGATCGACGCCCCCACCGCCGAAGCCCGCCCGCTAACGGGCGAATTCGTCCGGGCGCTGCGCCGCCTCGATCTTTAAGGCCCGCTGCGAATACCGAATCGGTTGGTTTGGCGCACAGCCCCATCCGTCTTGAGGCGACCGTGCCACACTTGCACCGGTTATTCCCTGCAGGCCCTTAGCCAGTCGGCGACCGAAAGCCACCTCGGCGGCAACGGCAACGGCAACTGATTTCATGTCTCACGCGCTGCCCGATCGGCAAAGCGCGGCCAAATCGGCCACCCCCTCTGAAGACATCGGGCGCCGACCATGGTATGAAACATTTCAGAGCGCCGTCCCGTTTCAAAGTTATCCTCCCTTCACCAGCGCTTCCGGATCGGAAACCCTGTCGGCCCGGTCTGCGGCAGTGGCCGGTTTGCCGATTTCGCCGTGCCCATGTTATTCGGTCGATCCATTCGACGCGCTAATAAACGCCCGCCTGACCTCTAACGAGTAGTGGCAGACCGCAATGATTGTGGATTGGTTGAAACAGGTCGGACTGGAGCAACACGCTGCCGCCTTTGAGGCGAACGGTCTGGATATTGACGTGCTGCCCGACCTTAAGGAAGCCGATCTCGAGCACCTGGGGCTGTCTCTGGGCGACCGCAAGCGGGCCTTGCGAGCAATCGCAGCGATGGGGGATAAAACACCGCGGGCACCACTTGGCACATTGCGGGCACCACTTGGCACATTAGGGTCGACTCATCCGGCCGTTCATGAACCGCACGCCCTGCGGCGCCAGTTGTCTGTGATGTTTTGCGACGTCGTGGGGTCAACCTCGCTGTCGGCGAAGCTTGATCCGGAAGATTATGAGCTGGCAATCCGCACCATTCAGGACGCCTGCAAGACCGAAATACTACCAAGGGGCGGAATCATTGGCCAGTACCATGGCGACGGCGTCATGGCTTACTTCGGCTATCCCCAGGCGCACGAGGATGACGCCGAACGCGCGGTGCGGGCAGGGTTGGCCATTGTCGCGCGGATCGAGGAAATGCGCCTCGCCTCCGGGGACAAGCCGCTGGTACGGCTCGCCGTCGCCACTGGCATCGTGGTGATCGGAGAGGGCGCTGGAAGCGGACCGGGTCACCAGCAGGTTTTTGGAGAAACGCCAAACCTGGCGGCACGGCTGCAAAACCTCGCCGAACCGAATGCCCTGATCATCGCGGGTTCGACCCGCCGGCTGCTGGGAGAGCTCTTCGTCTGTAAAGATCTGGGCCTTCGCGATATCACCGGTTTGCCGACACCCGTGTCAGTCTGGCAGGTGGTCGCCGAGCGCAAGGTCGAAACGCGCTTCGAGGCGAGACGGGTCAACCACCTCACAAGTTTCGTCGGCCGCACCGCGGAGCTGCAAAAGCTTTCCGAACTATGGGGGCTCGCTCGATCAGGCTCCGGGCAGATCGCCTTGTTGTGCGGCGAGGCAGGCATCGGCAAATCTCGGGTCACCTCGGCGTTCAGCCAGACAATCGCCGACCAGCCGCATCGCGTGATACGCTACCAGTGCTCGCCTCACCATACCAATAGCCCATTCTACCCCGTCATCGCCCAGATCGAACGCGCCGCCGGGCTGGAGGCAGGCGATCCCGCCAACGTCAAGCTCGACAAGCTGGAAGCCTTGATGCGGCCAGACGTTGCAGCGCTTTCGGATATGCCACTCTTCGCGGCTCTGCTCTCGATTCCATTCGGCTCCCGCTATCCCGACCTTCACCTGACACCGCAGCGCCAGAAAGACCGCACCATCACCGCGATCCTCTCGTTTTTGCGCGGGGTCAGCCAGGCAGCGCCGACGCTGGTCCTGTTCGAGGACATCCACTGGATCGATCCGTCCACACTGGAATTGGTCAACCGCTGCATCGAGGCAATGCACGGTATGTCGTGCATGCTGCTGGCGACCTTCCGGCCGGAGTTCTATCCCCTCTGGCTCGATCAGCCGCATGTCACCATGCTGACCCTGAATCGTCTCAGACGCGATGATACCGCGGCGATGCTGGCGCACATCACACGCGGCAAGGCGCTGCCACGCGACGTCTACGACCAGATCCTGAGCAAGACTGATGGTATTCCGCTGTTCGTGGAGGAGCTGACCAGGGCGGTCATCGAGACTGGACTGTTGCAGGAGGACAACGACAGGTTCGTGCCGCTGATGCCGCTGCAGGCGCTGACGATCCCTATGACGCTGCAAGATTCGCTGATGGCGCGGCTCGACCGGCTGGCCCCGGTCAGGGAAATCGCCCAAATCGGCGCCGCGCTCGGCCGCGAATTCTCCTATCGCCTCATCGCCGCGGTGGCTGAGCTCCCCGACATGCGGTTGAAGGAGGCGCTCGCGCAACTCACCGCGGCGGAACTGATCTTCGGCCGAGGTGCGCCGCCGGAACTCGACCTACATCTTCAAACACGCCCTGGTGCAGGATGCGGCCTATGAAAGCCTGCTGCGCAGCACACGGCAAACCCTGCATGCGCGCATCGCAAGCGTGCTGGAGGCGAGCTTTCCTGATGTGACCGAGACGCAGCCGGAAGTACTGGCGCGACACCTTGCGCAATCCGGACAGATAGAACCGGGCATCGACTGCATGATCCGAGCCGGGCGCCGCGCCATCGAGCGCTCGGCGAACGCCGAGGCCATCGGACAGTTGCGCCAGGCGCTGGAGCTCTTGAAGGGCTTGTCGGAAGGCCCCGCGCGTGCGGCGAGGGCCTTGACGCTGGAGGTGACGCTGGCACAGGCAATGATGGCCGCTCAGGGATACGCCGCGCCCGCGAGGAAGGAGGTCCTCCTGCAAGCGCGCACCCACATCAATGAGCAGACCGATCCGAAGCAGAAATTCTCCGTGTTGTACGGAATCTGGGCCAGCTATTACGTCGGCAGCGACGTGACCATGCAGCGCGAAAGCGCCTCGGAGTTCTTGTACGAGGCGGAACGTCACGGCGACCCCGGCATACTCTGCGTCGCCCATCGCCTGCTCGGCACGACCCTTGCCGCCATGGGTGAATTCGACATCGCAAAGATGCACCTGGAGAACGCGCGACAACTGTACGACCCGGCGAACCACGCTCGGCTACGCTATGAGTTTGGCCAGGACGTCGGTGTCACGGCTCTCTGCTACCTCACTTGGGTGTTGTGGCATCTAGGCCACCTGGGACCAGCTCGCGAAGCCGCTGCCCAGGCCATCCGCGAGGCTCGCGCCTCGGAGCACCCATTCACGCTGGCCTACGCGATTTGCCACGTTCAAGGCATGCTCGATGTCTTTCAACACTCGCCGCACGAAACCCGCGGCTACGCCTCCGAAGTAATATCGATCTGTGACGAGCTGGGCTTTTCGTTCTGGAGCGCGGGTGGTCGCATCCTGGACGGCTGGGCAGCCGTCAGCCAGGGGCAAGAGGAAGCCGGCGTCGAGACACTGCGGGCCGGCATCGTGAGCTGGCGCAAGACGGGCGCGCGCTTGTGGCTATCGCTGTTCCTGGCTCTGGAGGCCAACATTCACTCCGAGGGCAACCGCGGCACGGCGGCGCTGCAGACCATTGATGAAGCACTTGCGGTGGCCAGCGAGACCGGAGAAATCTGGGCGGTCCCCGAGGTTCTGCGCATCAAGGCCGCGATCGTCGGGCGCACCGGCGACGAAGCCGCATCGGAGTCGCTGTTGCGGCAAGCATTGGCAGCGGCGAAGGCCAAGAACTCCCGCTGGTGGGAGCTATGCATCGCGTGCGATCTTGCGGAGCTATGGCACAGGCAAGGGCAGTCCAAGGCAGCGGCCGACCTTCTGAGGCCAATCGCCTCTCGTTTCGGAGACAGTGCACAGGCGCTCGACCTGCGTCGCGCCGCCGCGATCCTGCATCAGATCGGCCACGACCCTTACGACGTTTCTGACACGATGGAAGTATCGAAACATGGGTAAGACAGCACTTGTGCTTGGCGGTGGCGCTCCGAACTTCACCCTGATGTCCGGCGCCTTGTTGGCACTCCATCACGCGGGCGTCAAACCCGACACTGTGTCGATGGCGGGCGGTGGTTCGGTCGTCGGACTGCTCTATCTCGCGCCCAAGGGGATGACACCGGAGCAGGCGCTGCTGAACACCGTCAACTTCGGTGTTTCAGACCTGATCTATTCAATGTTTCCCGTAAATTACAAGATTTTCCAGAAGCCCGGAATGCGCGCCGATGCCTTCAGGTACTGGTTCGCCAGACTGCCGGGGATGCATCGGTGGCTCAATCAGTACGGGATGTCCGACGCCCAGAAGCTGTTCAGCGACTGGCTGCAGCTCGTCGCCGCGATGATGACGCCCGGTATGCCCAACTATTTCAGTGGCGGACTGAGCGCGCATGCGCCGTTCATCCAGAATGTCGTCGACTTTGACGCACTTAAAACAAGTCCCATCCACTGCCATCTGAACGCATACTGCATCGAGGATCAGCAACTGGTCGTGTTCGAGAAGGATAAGATTGACGTGCGTCACTTTCGCGCCGGACTGTCGTTCCCGTTCATCTACCCGCCCTTCAACATTGATGGAAAACATTACTTCGAGGGCGCCGCCTCCCAGGCGCTGGGCCTGAAAGGCCTGGCGGAAGAGGGTTACGACAAATTCATCGTGTTGGACGTTCTCAGAAACGGGCTGATCAACCGGCCTCGCACCCTATGGGAGGCTTATTCCACATCGATAATCATACCGCTGGTTGCATTGGCCGCACGTGAGCTGGCGATGTTCGAATATTGGGTTAAGACCGGTATCGACATCAAGCTGGACCCGTGGGACGCCACGGGAACCGATGTCACGGCACCAGATCCGGCAACGGCTCCGCCCGTTCCGCCCCAAGTCGATCTGTTTCAGATGCGGCTGATCGTTCCAGAAGAGCAGCGGGCGCATTCACTTAGCTGGACCAAGTCAAATCTGGAGACCCTGTTTCGGTTCGGATACAAGGTTGGGTGGAATTTCATGCAACAGCCCGAGAATCAGGTGCTGCTGAACTAGCGCCTGACCACGAACCCCTGACCACTTGACAACGCCTTCGGTTCGCCTAGGAGATAAGTATGCAGACGGAGCAACCGGGCCCAGCGTCTCCGCCCGACCCCCTATCGAACAGCGGCCCCGGTCAGGGCTTTTGGTCGCAGCCGTTTCCGTTTTACGGGGCGCCGTTTGCTTTCGGACCCTCGCCATATGCCCCGCCTTATGCCGGCGCACCACCCTATTGGCCCCCCCCGGGGCCGTCCCCCTACAGCCCTCAAATGTCCAACCCCGCCGCGGCGTTCGAGGCGACGCGTCAGTTCTTCATGTCCCGTGCGGATTTCTGGTACAGCATGATGCAGTCCATATCCCACATGGCGAGCGAAGCGGCGCGCGTGGCGGCGGAGGCACGCAAGGCCACCGAAATGCTCGGACCCGGCGGAGTCAACTTTTTTGCGGGCGGTCCCTACGGCCCTCCCCTCCCTGGCGCGGTTGACCTCGAAAAGCTGAGACAGGCGCTACAGGGTATGGATCAGACCCAGGCAGCCCAGGTGCTTCATGCCGTGCAGGTGGTCCAGGCGATGGACGCCGCGCGCAAGTCTCCGCCAAACCCGGCGCGGCCAGCAGATCCATGGTAGCGGATGCCGGACCCGGGCGCAGCCGCTCATCCCCGGCTGCCTGATACTGCGGGTCACCGATCCCGTGGCCGTATCCATAACCGGCGCCGATCCCTGGCTGATTGAACGGTTGCGACAATGGGGCGACCGCACCGCGATCATCTGGCACGGCGAACGCTGGAGCTATGACAGGCTGTGCGACGCCATCGATGACAGGCGTCACGAGCTGTCTGATCATGCCGTGCATCCCGGAAGCACACTTGCAATCTTCGGTGATTGCACGCCGAACGTTTGTGCGATGCTGGTGGCAGCCATCCTCAACCGTTGCATCGTCGTACCGATCGCCTCGGCGCCCCGATCGGCGCACCAGGCCATGCTCGGCATCGCCGAGGTGGAATGGAGGGCGGATTTCATCGAGGCCACCTGGCGTATCGATCGTCACGGCCAGCCCCCAGCCCATCCGCTGCTACGCGAACTGATCGCACGCCGCGCACCGGGTCTCGTGCTGTTCAGCTCTGGCTCGACGGGCGAGAGCAAGGCCTCGGTACTCGATATGGACAAGCTGCTCGCAAAGTTTCGCGGTGATCGGATCGCGGCGCGCACACTGGTGTTCCTGACCATCGACCATATCGGCGGCATCAACACGCTGTTCCATGTGCTCTGCCATGGCGGCACCATTGTCGTCCCTGGCGACCGCGGCGCCGACACCGTTTGCGCGGCGATTGACGCACATCGCGTGGAACTGCTGCCGACAACACCGACTTTTCTCAAGATGCTGCTGATATCCGGCGCCACCTCGCGCCATCACCTCGGCTCGCTGAAAACCATCACCTACGGCACCGAGCCGATGCCGGCGAGCACCCTCGCGGCCCTGCGCGATGCCCTCCCCTGGGTCAGGTTGAAGCAGACCTACGGGCTGACCGAACTCGGCATCCTGCCGACCCAGTCGCGCGATTCCGGTTCGCTCTGGCTGCGCCTCGGCGCGGCTGGCTTCGAGCACAAGATCGTCGACAACCGGCTGTGGCTGCGCTCCGCCGCCGCGATGCTGGGCTACCTGAACGCGGACTCTCCATTCGACGCCGACGGCTGGTTCAACACGCAGGACCTGGTCGAGGTCGATGGCGACTATGTCCGCATCCTCGGCCGCGCCTCCGAATTGATCAACGTTGGCGGCGAAAAGGTCTATCCGACCGAGGTCGAGAATGTGCTGCTGCAAATGGACAATGTGCAGGACGTTACGGTCAGCGGACGATCCAATCCGCTGACCGGCGCGGTGGTCGCGGCGCGCTTTTCGCTGGCACAGCCTGAAGATCCCGCCGCTTTTCGCCGCCGCGTCCAGACCTTCTGCCAATCGCGGCTCGAACGTTTCAAGGTGCCGATGTTCATCGAGATCGTGACCGATCCGCAGCACACCGCGCGCTTCAAGAAGCGCCGCGCTCCCACGCCTGCATGAGCCGGCGCGCCGCCGCCGGGGTCGCGGCCGAAACTTCGCTCCATGACCGCCAGGCCCCCCAGGACGCCCCGGTCGCGTTGATCAGCGGCGGCAGTCGCGGTTTGGGCGCCGCTCTGGTATCGGCCTGCCTTGGCAGCGGCTACCGCGTCGCCAGCTTCAGCCGGTCCGAGAGCGAATTCGTATCAGAAACGCAACGGAATCGCGAACGTCGCGGCGATTTCTTCTGGCAGAATGTCGACGGCCGGGATCATGACGGCTTGCGCGCCTTCGTCGGTGCCACCGTGGCGAATTTTGGCCGCATCGATCTGCTCGTGAACAACGCCGGCATCGCCGTCGAGGGCGTGCTGCCGGTGATGCGCGCGACCGACATCGCCTCCGCGGTCGACGTCAACCTGACCTCCGCGCTGATGTTGTCCCAGGCCTGCTCGCGCGTGATGCTGCGGCAAGGTTCCGGCTGCATCATCAATATTTCGTCGGTCAACGCGATACGCGGCCACGCGGGCGTGTCTGTCTACAGCGCGACCAAGGGCGCTTTGGAAGCCTTCACCCGCAGCCTCGCCCGCGAGCTTGGCCCGCGACAGATCCGCGTCAACGCGGTGGCACCCGGATATTTCGATAGCGACATGGTGGGACATATGCAGGACGCCGAGAAGGCGCGCATCACGCGGCGCACACCGTTGGGGCGCCTGGCTGATATCCAGGACGTGGTCAGCGCCGTGCAGTTCCTCGCCTCCGGCCAAGCCTCCCACATTACCGGTCAGACCCTGGTTGTCGATGGCGGAATGACATGCTGACGCCACCGACGACGCAGCGGATTACGGACGCAGTGCATGCCTCGATCCGCGATCTGCTGGCCGAGCGCGGCCATCCGCCGCAAAGCTTCGATGCCAGTACGCGGCTCAATACCGGCCTCGGTCTCAGTTCACTCGATCTGGCCCAGCTCGTCGTCGATCTGGAAGTTGCGCTGGGCGTCGATCCCTTCGCCAGCCTCGTGCCGGTCACCAGCATTCGCTGCGTCGGTGACCTTGTCGCGGCATATCGACTGGCTTTCGATGGCGAAAAGCCGCCCGAGGATCCCGGTCTCAAAGTCGCCGAACAGCGGGCGCAAAAACGCAAAGCGCGCCGGGTGGATCGGTGAGCCCAAGACCTGCCTCGGAAGGCGTGGCCATCATCGGGATGGCCTGCCGCTTCCCTGGCGCGTCTGATCACCACGCCTTCTGGCGCAACCTCCGCGCCGGCACGGAATCGATCACCACACTTTCCGATGCGGAGCTTATCGCCGCCGGCGTGCCGCCCGAACTTCTCGCCGACCCAAACTACGTGAAGGCAAGCCCGCTGCTGCCGGAATACGATTGTTTCGACGCCCGCTTCTTTGAGTATTCCCCGCGTGAAGCCGCGATCATGGACCCGCAGCAGCGGCTGCTGCTCGAGGTCGCCTGGGAAGCCTTCGAGGATGCCGGCGAAGTCCCCTACGAGGCCGCCAGTGGCCCGGTCGGCGTCTACGTCGGATCCGGCGGCGTGGTGACCAGCTATCTGCTGGATCGCCTTCGCGTGGCAGCCGACTTGCCCGGTGACACCGGCGGCCTCGCGCATCTCGGCAACGACAAGGACTTTCCCAGCACCCGCATCTCCTACAAGCTCGGCCTTACCGGACCGAGCATCAACGTGCAGACGGCGTGCTCGACCTCGATGGTCGCGGTGCATCTGGCCTGTCAGTCGATCCTGTCGGGCGAGTGCGACATGGCCCTGGCCGGCAGTGCCACCGTGCGCGTGCCGCATCGGGTCGGATACCGCAGCGTCAAGGGCGGAATCCAGTCGCCGGACGGCCATTGCCGAGCGTTTGACGCGGCGGCGCAGGGCACTGTTTTCGGCAGCGGGGTTGGCGCGGTCCTGCTCAAGGAGGTCGGCGCCGCGATCGCCGACGGCAACACGATCCATGCCGTGATCAGGGGCACCGCGGTCAACAATGATGGCGCCGACAAGGTCAGCTTCACCGCTTCCAGCGTGGCTGGGCAAGCGCGCGCGATGGTTGAGGCGATGGCCATGGCCGGCGTTTCGCCCGACGACATCGGCTATGTGGAGTGTCACGGCACCGGCACGCTGGTCGGGGACCCACTGGAGATCGAGGCACTCAGCCGCGCCTTTGGCCGCGCGACACGGCAGCGCGGCTACTGCGCGATCGGCTCGGTGAAAACAAATATCGGGCATCTCGAGCAAACCGCCGGTGTGGCCGCCCTCATCAAGACGGCGCTCATCCTGCGGCACGGGCAAATCCCGCCCAGCTTGAATTTTGATACCCCCAATCCGAAGATCGCGTTCGCGGAATCACCGTTTTTCGTCAACACGATCGACCGGAACTGGCCCGATACCACAGGCCCGAGGCGCGCCGCGGTCAATTCGCTCGGGCTCGGCGGCACCAACGCTTTCGCGATACTGGAGCAGCCGCCGGTCGTGGCGCCAACCGCGCCTCCTCGGCAGCTCCAGGTGCTTACTCTGTCGGCCCGCGACGATCAGGCGTTGGCGGCGTCCTTGATCCGCCATCGCGCCGCGTTCGATGACACACTCGATGAAAGCGCGCTGGCGGATGCCTGCTACACGCTCAACGTCGGACGCTGGCATCACGCGCGACGCTTTGCCGCGGCGGTCGGATCGCTGGCGGACGCCCAGCAGGCACTGCTCGCGGCGAGGCCACCCGACCCCGCTCCGACCACGCGGCGCCTCGCGTTCCTGTTCTCGGGACAGGGGTCGCAGTACGCCGGGATGGGGGCGGAACTGTATGACGACCAAATGGTGTTTCGGGACGTGGTGGACCGTTGCGCGAAGGCATTGGACACCGACCCGCCCTTACAGGACGTTATGTTCGGCCGCGGTGACGCCGGACCGCGGATAAACCAGACGGCCTGGACCCAACCCGCGCTGTTCGTGCTGCAAGTCGCGCTGACCGAACTCTGGCGCTCGTGGGGCATCGAGCCCGATGTCGTTATCGGCCATAGTATAGGGGAGTTCGCCGCCGCGTGTTGCGCTGGCGCTCTCGACCAGGACGCCACTCTCGCCCTCGTCGCCGAACGGGGGCGGCTGATGCAGGCACTGCCGCCCACCGGAGCGATGGCGGCGATTTTTCTCGAAGCCGATCGTGTCAGCGGCGCCATCGCGGACATCCCCGGCGTGGTGGCCATCGCCGGAATGAATGGCCCCAGCAGCACAGTCGTATCTGGAACCCTGGATGCGGTCAGCGCCTTGACCGACCGCCTGAGCGCCGACGGCGTGCGCTGCCAGCGTTTGAACGTCTCGCATGCCTTCCATTCACCGCTGATCCACCCGGTCGCCGACATGCTGGCGACAGCGGCAGGGGCAGCAACGGGTCGCACCCCGGCTCGAGCGTTCGTTTCGACCGTCACCGGCGGCATGATGGGCCAGGCCCCCGACGCGGATTATTGGGTGCGCCACGCCCTTGGATCGATCCGGTTTAGTGACGGAATGCGCTGCCTTGCCGAGGACGGCGCCACCGACTTTGTCGAGATCGGTCCCGGCGGCACCTTGCTCGCCCTGGGCCGGGAGTGCATCGGCACCGACGGCCGGACCTGGCTTGCCTCACTGGTGCGCGGGCGCGGCGAGGCGGCTGGCCTGGCCGCGACGCTGGCACGCCTCTACGAGCGCGGCTACGCGGTCGATTGGCGATCCTGGCACAGCGGGCGGGAGCGCCGGCGGATCTCGCTGCCAACCTATCCGTTCGAACGCCGCAGGTTCTGGCTTGGAGCTACCGACAATCGGCCCCCCGATAGTCGGCCCACCGTGGACGGTGCCGGCGCGGCTGGCTTGCGGCTGCGCTCCGCGATGCCCGACGCGCAGTTCGAAACGACTCTGGACCTCGACCGGCTGGATTGGCTGAACGATCACCGAATCTACAGCATGCCGGTGCTGCCCACGACGGTCGGGCTGGTGATCCTGCAGGACGCCGCGCGGCGTCATTTCAACACGGTCGCCGTAACGGTCGACAACACGCATTACGGCGAGGCGATCGTCCTGCCTGAGCCGGGCGAATTCGTCGTGCAGACGATCCTGACGCCGGTGGACGCCGCGACTGCCGAGTCCCGTGTTGCTGGCACACCCGGCGATGCCGTCTGGCGCACCCACATGATGGGCCTGGTCCGCCGCAGCAGCCAGTCGGTGCCGGAACCACTGGCGCTGTCACCCATAGTCGCGCGTTGCCGGCAGGACGTTTCGGTTGAACAATATTACTATGCACTGTGCCGGATCGGACTGGACTATGGTCCAGCGTTTCGCGGTATCACCGAGCTTTGGCACGGCGACCGGGAGGCACTGACCCGCGTCATGCTGCCAGGTCATGTCATCGCCGGCGACGGTGAGCATCCGGCGCTACTGGATAGCTGCCTGCATATTTATCCCATGCTTGCCGACGACGCCCAGGAGATCCTCCAGACCCAACAGCGTCCGGGGCCGGCGCTGCTTCCTGTCAGCGTCGAACGCTTCAGCAGCAGCCCGGGGCTGTCAGGGCCGGTGTGGTGCCATGCGGTGCGCCGAGCGGCGGCGGTTGCTGATGGGGGCTTCGTCCTCGATCTGGCAATATACCATGACGACGGGCGATGGGCGGCCGCCATCGAGGGGCTGACGGTACGGCCGCTTCCGGCGGCGGCGCTCAGCCCCCGCGCCCCGGCCGCTCCACTCGACTGGCTTTACGCCGCACAATGGGACTTCTGCCTGGACCTGCCCGAACCCGCGCCCTCCGGCGAACACGGCGCCTGGCTGATTCTGGCCGATCGCGGCGGGGTTGGCAAGGCACTCGCGAGCCAACTCGCCGCACGGGGCGAAACCTGCAAAATGATCCACCTCGATGACCCGGGGCCGGGTTTCAACTCGGCCTCGTTGTGTCACGCGGGGGAGTTCGACCTGCCGATCAAGGCGGCGATCGACTCGCTCACGGGGGAGTCCCGTCCGCCGTTGCGCGGCATCGTGCATCTGTGGTCGCTCGATCTGAAGCTGACCGACCCGGCCGCCAGCCAACCGGAAGCAACCCAGAAGCTTCTCCTCGGCTCTGCCCTGACCCTGCTGCAAGCGGCCATCGCGGAGCGCACGCGGACCGATTTCGGGCCGCGCCTTTGGCTGGTCTCGCGCAACGCGCAGGATGTTGGCACCGAGGGTCCGCCGACCGAGGTTGCGGGCGCCGGACTATGGGGCTTTGGTCGCACCATCGGGCTCGAACATCCGTCGCACTGGGGCGGCCTGATCGATCTCGATCCCGCCGGACTGCCCGAAGCCGACGCCGCGCTGCTGCTGCGCGAGCTGTGCGGCGGCGACGGCGAGGATCAGATGGCGTTGCGGTCTGCCCATCGTTTCGCACTGCGGCTGGTGCGCGCGGCCCCGCCATCGAGCGGTCTTACCCCGTTCGATCCGGCCGCGAGCTACCTCATCTCGGGCGGCCTCGGCGCCCTTGGGATGTCGGTCGCTCGCTGGATGATTACCCAGCGGGGGGTGCGCCATCTCGTGCTGGTCAGCCGCCGCGGGGAAACTGATCCAGCCGCCGAGCCAGCGCGGTCGGAGCTGACAGCGCTCGGCGCCGAGGTGGAGGTGGCTCAGGCGGATATGGCCGATGCCCGACAGGTGCGCGCGCTGATCGACCGGCTGCGCGACGGACCGCATCCGCTGAAGGGTGTGTTCCACTGCGCCGGTCTGCTGGACGATGGGGTGCTCAGCCAGATGGACTGGCCGCGGCTCCAGCGTGTGCTGGCACCCAAATTGACCGGCGGATGGAACCTGCACGCCGCCACGATCGACCTGCCGCTGGATCATTTCGTTCTGTTCTCCTCCATTCTCGGTGTGATGGGGTCGGCGGGACAGGCGAACTACGCGGCGGCCAACAGCCTGCTCGATGCCCTGGCCGCGCATCGGCGACGCAGCGGCCTCGCGGCACTGTCCCTGGCTTGGGGGCCATGGGCGGACGCGGGGATCGCCACTGCCTCGGGGGACAAGGGGCAGGCAATCTGGCGGGCTCGCGGCACCACGTATATTTCTTCGGAAACCGGCTGGCAGGCGCTCGATAAACTGGTCGGCGGCCCGTTCACGCATGCCGCCATAACGCTGACGCAATGGCCAGTGTTCGTCCAGCAATTCGCCTCGGTGCCGCCGCTTTACCGCACGCTCACGCGGTCCGGGGATAGCCGCTCCGCCCGGGCGGAAACCGACATCGCAACGTTCCGCGCCCGCTTGCGCTCGGCCGCAAGTATCCCGGAGTGCCGCGATCTCCTCATCGGGTTTATCGGCCAGCAGGCCATGAGCACGATGGCGATGGCAGAGGCGATCGATCCCGACCGACCGTTGCGCGAATACGGACTGGACTCCCTGATGTCCATCACCTTGCTCAACCGACTGGAAGCCGCGCTTGATGTTCGGATCGCGGCCGAGACAATGATCGAGGGCCCAAGTGTAGTACGGCTTGCCGAAACGATCGTGCCAAGGCTGTCCCGCGACGGTCCGGGGCCGCGACAAGCCGTCCCGGATGCGTCCCGCTTTACCCAGATGCCGGAGATCGCACCGACCGCCGCGCGCTGGCTGGTCGTGGTGGGGCCTCGCGCCATGCCGCGCTGCCGCCTGTTCTGTTTTCCGTTCGCCGGGGGCGGATCGGCCGTTTTTCGCGGTTGGGCGGAGACGCTCGACCCCTCGATCGAGGTCGTCGCCGTCGAGCCTCCCGGCCGCCTCGCCAGGATCCGCGAAGCACCGGTCTCCGACATCACCGCCTTCGTGGACGGACTGATGCCGGAATTATCTGACATGCTCGACAAGCCGTTCGCCTTTTTCGGCCATTGCCTGGGCGGCCTGACTGCCTATGAGACCGTTCGCCGCCTGATCCGCACCGACGGTCCGCAACCGACCCATCTATTCGTCTCCGGCGCTCGGCCGCCCGACCGGCTCAGCGACATTGGTCCGTTTGAGAAACGTCTGACGCAGGATCTGCTGCGCCTTGCCGATTTTCGTATCAGCCTGCCGCCGCATCTGCAGCCCGACGACGTTTTCACCGAAATCATCCGCCACTTCGAGATCGCGACCAGTAAAGAGATGCTGTCAGAGACAGCCCTGCGCGATCTGATGCTGCCGGTGATCCGCGCCGAATTCGCGATGGCGGGCAACTTCGTGTTCAGCCCGGAGGCCCCCTGGGAGATCCCGATCACATGCTTCGCGGCAAAGGGTGATCCCTATGTCTCAAGACGCCACGCACTTGGGTGGGGCCGCTTCACCAACAGTCAGATGCAGCTTTTCATCCGCGAGGGCAAGCATTTCGCGGTTGTCGAGGACAAAGCATTCATCAACGGCGTGATCAACCGCGAAATGCTTTCTTTGAGGTGACGAGGCTGGAGGCGTCAGGACTGGAGTACGTTCGTTCCGTATACGCAGCCACCGGCGGGAACTGCCGCGTCGTGTGCCCGAAGGTGAGCCGGTTCGATTTGCACCCCTTCCGCTACCAGACTGACGGTATCGACTGATGCGAGACCAAGCTGGACCAGGGCAACTCGGTTAAACGCCTCCTCCGCATCGCTTGTGGCAAAACCATACCAGCACGGCCGAACTGTGATCTACGTCACGGCAGGATGCAGGTTCACCCCGGTACAATTCGAGGAGGGAAAAGTGAGGCAATCATGGGGCATGGCCCGTGATGCGTTACGCTTGGGTAGCGAACGTCTATCGTCCAAAATCGGCTGGTCCAAGCGCAGGCTGCGCAATTACGGGATTGGTGACCAAACATCCTAGTCAAGGATTTTACTTGCATCGAAATTCCCGCCAGCATATTTTGATTTCAAGACGCATGGAAAATTGACGCTGGGCCGAGGAGGGTTTCGTGCCAGTCCTTGAGTGTGTGATGATTGTGAAGTGGAGCGTTGACAACGGCCCTCCTAGAACCGTGCGGTACGAAGACGCATCTCCCTACCGGAGATTCGTTGAAGATGGCGCACGTATCACTGACACTCAGACCATTCTTGAATATATAAATAGTATTCAAGATCCGACAGAAAGAGACGAGCTGCTGGAATTGGCGCGGAAGGGTCTGATCACCCTGGAGCCGGCAGCGCAGATAAAACTTGTTCGGCCGCGTGTCCCGCCACCCTGACGGGGCCATATCGTTCGGTATCAAGACGGCGCATCGCGCTCGGCCGATTCGTTCGAACGACCAGACTTTCATTTCAATTCCCAGCAGCATGAACCCAAGCGCGGCCTGTGCTACCAGAAGGATAAGAACAGGAATGCCGGGAGGACCGCGTCGATCGTCACTTACGGTGAAACGTAGATCGACGAACTGACGATCACGGCAAGCGAGAAACAGGCCGCGTCAGGCTCCCAGCACATTTGCCCACCGGCAGCAGGGCGGTGCTAAGCCCGCCGACAGCCGCGCTTGTTCGCGGATACATATTCCTGCAGCAGCGGAATATCGACGGCGATCGATCCAGCGTTGCCGAATCCGATGAATAAACGAAATAACGACAGGACTATCCAGTTCGCAATCGTTAGCTTGATTGACCGCGGACTTTCATTCGCCGCCAAACCGCGCTTTTTACAGAAAACCACTTGGCACCGACGATGTCATCGAGAACGATGTCCACGAGGAATGTCGAAAGCACCAAGCCGCCTGCTACAAGAAAGCTCATAACCACGCTCCGTGTTTCCTGTCCCCCGCTCGGCTCGACGCACACATAGTTGTTAAGCTCGCAGTCCGTTCCGAGCTAGCGTGCCGGAGCAACATCACATGCCAGAGGCGCGCCCCCGTGGCTCGGGGTCACGTTCAGGCTTACTCCCCTGGTGGATCGTCCTCGCCATGCCCGATACCTCCTTCCAATAGGGTGCTGATGAACAACGCCAGTAGTAGCCCACAGATTGCCACTATGAATGTCATGCCGGTCGTCCTGTCTCACCCCAAACGCCATGGCGCGTTGCGCAGCGGGGTGCTTATGGGTCGCCGGTTTACCTTGCCAAAAATGGGCGCTGATGTCCGTGATGCGCGTCACGCGCCGGAGAAAGTCACCGGGGCACTAACGCCATACGCGAAGCGGGCCTCCGCGTAGCCAGCCGAGCAGGCAGTCTTCGACGGTGTGAAATGCTTCAGAGTCCCGCGCATTTTTCAGGGTCATTATCGGGTTCGTCAGCAACCGCCGGGTCAGCGTGTAACAACTTGACCGGTACGCGGTCTGTTCTGATACGGCGGACTCGAGGGGTGCGAACCTCGATCACCAACATTCGCAATAGCCGATGCGTGGGCGAACCCCTCGGTGATCGGCACCTATGACGAATGCCCCGATGCGATCTTAACATCGCGTCGGGGCAATCGTGCCCGAGGCTTCACCCGCGGCAGTGTTTTATCGATTTCCCAGCACCATTGGGGGCAGCGTGCGTGCTGCCCCCAAGCCGTTACGGGCCTACACCGCCCGCCTTGCCGTCACCGGAAATCTCGACTTCCTCACGCCGCACTTTGTCCTTCACGGTCTCGGTCCGCTCGGTCGCCTCACGGCCTACCACCACTTCCTCGACCACCCGTGCGGTCTTCGCAACCACTGGCTCTTCGGTCGTTTCACGGACCTCAACCGTGCGCTCCTCGAATGTGCCCGCACCAGGAGTCACGGCCTCGATCGGCGTCCGCCTCTCAACGGTCACGCGTTCCCCGCGGAGGGTAACGTTTTCCTCGGCCGGCTTCTCCACCACATAGCGGCGGATGCGCGTCGCGCCGCGGTCAACGGTGCGTTTGCCGACCTCCAGCTTCTCCTCGGAAAGCGGAATGACTTCTTCCGAGCCATTCACCCCATCCACGCGCCCGCTTGGCGTCGTGCTTCCGAACGCGCCAACCTTCGCAACGTTACCGCTTGAGAAAGTCCTCGCGGCACCTGAAGCGCCGGTGGAAACCGCCGTGGCGACACCGGTCGAGGGATCGCCCTCGGTGTGCTCATCGATATCGATGGGATCATGAGCCTCAAGGATTGTGATCACCTGGTGGATCTTAGTGTCGTCGTCGACAGTTACACTCAGAACGAAGTTGCCAGCCTTCGCTCGGCGATCGTACGCATCGATATCGTCACCGTAATCGGAAGCCGTTGTCGCGGTCACCGATTCCTCGCCGAACAGCCAGGACCAGAAGCCGCCGCCGGAGCTATGGGTCGCTGGAGCCGCGGCATGATCGACCCGCGAACTCGCCATCTCACCGCCGGCGTATTGGCGAACGGCGGATGCCGGAATGCCCAGATCAGCGAGACTTTGGGCAGCGCCAGCCGCGCTCGCGTTACTCTCGAATATTGCCACTATATGTTCAACCATATGTCATTCCTTCTCCTGCGGCAGGATGTCCGACGCACGTGCCGTGAAGCCAGGCGCCGGGTCACCGGTTCCTTCACGCTTCGAGAGGCTGACATGGTGAAGTCTGCCAGTTTGAGTGCCGCTACGAAACAAAAACCGAGGTTTAGCGGTCGCCCACGCCTGCCCATACACGGATTGCGAGCCGTATCCTCGTGGCCGCCGAGCGGAGGCATGCGGGGCAGCGAACCTCACAGTAGCGTGCTGATCCGGCCATCCCCATTGATTGATTTTTGCAACCGCCTCAAACCAACGCCTCGGAACGACAGGCGTCGGCGGCTCAGGCGGGCTCATCTCGGAAAGGACGATCGATGGAATTTACGGTGCGGGCCAAACTGGGTTACCGCGTGCGGCGAAACACACCGTTCGTTTTCAACGTGCAGGCGCAACGCTTCATCGGCCAGACGATCACCTCCGAAACTCTGCGCATCGAACCAGCGCTGTCGACCGAGGATTGGACGATGCCAGAAAGCGGCAACCGATACTTCCGGCTCATCGCACCGCCGGGCGCGTTCAAACTCACCTGTCAGGCGACGGCGCGCCTCAGCCATCCGACCGAAAATCCCGACACCGTGTTCGAGGTTCCCCCGGGCGAGATTCCGCTGACCGTCCTGACGCATCTCTATCCCAGCCGATATTGCCAGTCCGACCGGCTCGACCGGTTCGCCCATCGCACCTTTGGACAGATCCAGCCGGGTTATCAGCGCGTCGTCGACATATGCAACTGGATCCACGACAACGTCGATTATGTCAGCGGCTCATCGGACGCCCTGACCTCGGCCTATGACACGGTTTCGCAACGGGCAGGCGTATGCCGCGACTTTGCACATCTCGGCATCGCCCTGTGCCGCGCGCTTGGTGTGCCGGCGCGATACGTGAGCGCCTATGCATGGCGGCTCGAACCGCCGGACTTCCATGGCGTCTTCGAGGCCTTCCTCCGCGGGCCGGCCGGTTTCGGATGGTATATGTTCGATCCCACGCGCATGGCCGATCCGATGGGTATCGTGCGCATAGGCGTCGGCCGCGACGCCGCCGAAGTCGCGTTCTGCACGCAATTCGGCGAGATGGAGTCTGACAAGCCCGAGGTTAGCATCACCGGACCGGCTGACGCGCCGCCCGCCACGATCCAGGCGGTGCGTTCTCAGGGCGGATGACCGGCAACGTTGCGTCCGGAGACGGACGCCCGGAATATTCATGTTGCAACGCAGCATGGGCGGCCTATATGGAGGTCTGGAATTTACCCAGGAGGACGTCCTTCCACCCGCGACCGGAGTTTTTTCCGGATTTGAAGGACACATCAAATGTAGCCAGATGCTTCAGGCGAAACCATCCTGACTGCGCAGGCCCGTCAACAATGGTCCCCCGCGCAGGCTTGTTGCCTTGAAGGCCCCGCTTACGGCCTGACGCACAGTTGTGTGCGGCCCGTTCTGGCGGCAGCCGCACATCGTTACTGAAGAAGCGGGTTGGAGCGTCCTTCAAGCAGTTGGCTTCGGCCTGATGTGGCATTTCCGTAACAATAAACCGTGAAAATTTCGGACGAAGCTCAAATGCTCCGACGCAATGGCCACCGTCAGCTCGCGGCAGTGTCAGATGCGGCACCTCGCAGTTTCTCTTAACGAATGCCTCCACCGGATTTCCAGCACGCATCCGCAACTTCGTCGCCTTGTATTGACAACAGCATTGACATTACCTCGCCCCGATCCACTATGTTGCATCGCACCATGAGAGGAACGTCCTTCGCGGCTAAGTCCAGCTTACTCGAAGGATCGTAGAAATGAACCTATCCGAAAACTCGCCGCTGATCTTTGATGGTCAGCAGACCGTGCCCACCGTAAATGAGTGGCCTTCCCGGCTACTGGCAATCCTGGTGCGACTTGGCACCTCCTGGCTGGCTCGTCGCAAGCGAGCGCGGGAATTTCAGGTGCTGCAAACTTTCAGCGACAGAGAGCTATGGGACCTTGGCCTCGGTCGCTCTGACCTGCACGCGATCATCAACGGCACCTATCGGCGGGACTGAAGTAACCCGGCCAAGTGGTCGGCAACGGACGGGCATTTTGGCGTCGGCTCTCGGGATCGGCGCCGTTGCAACCGCCGCAGGCCAGGGTGGCGGACCGGTGCACCACCGCGCTTCGCCGATTGCCCTTGTCCAGATTCGCCAGGCGGTCGGGGATAGGCTGATCCAAACCCGTTCGGCGCGCATGACAAGACAGCACGTGCTCATTTCACTGGAGAACCGGGTCATGCACACAGCAATGGCACAACAGAATGGCGATGAGACAATCGCAGCCGTCGCGCCGCGTGGTGAGCTCGCCGCGCGGCATCTGGCAATGCCCGCGGACACCAACCCATCCGGGAACATATTTGGCGGCTGGATCATGGCCGCAATGGATGCGGCCGCGGGCATGACGACGACACGGCTGGCGGAGGGCCAGACCGTTACGGTCGCTGTCTCCAACATGGTCTTCATGCAACCCATCAAGGTCGGCGATACCGTCTGCTTCTATACCGACGTGAAGCGGATTGGACGAACATCGATCGCCTTGGATGTGGAAGTTTGGGTGCTCCGACGCGGGTGTGGGCAGCGCGTCAAGGTCACACAGGCCGAGTTCACCTTCGTCGTCGTCGATGAGGACGGGCGGCCGCGGCCAATCAACGGTGAGACAGACAGGGAACGTCTCAGTTAGAGGCAACCGTGCGCCGCAACGGCTGGGGCATGCTGGCCGCATCCGAACTCCAAACCATCTCAACTCGCCGCGTCGAACGGTGTATTGTGACCTCTCCGCCGCCAGGCTCGCCTGGGTGGTGTCGCATCTGGCGTGGAAGTTCTGCGGGAGGCATACAGCATGGCCGCTGACGACGAGCATACCTTCTCGACTGCCGGCATTGCTGCCTGCGTCAGGGCGGACGGCGCGGAGCTTTGCTCGCTCCGGGACCAGGCGGGAACGGACTATTTGTGGTCGGGAGCCGCGATTTGGCCTCGTCACGCCCCCGTGCTGTTTCCCATCGTTGGCCGCCTGCGAGACGATACGTTGGTGCACCAGGGCCGCGGCTACCGACTGACGCAGCACGGCTTCGCACGGGATCGCCGCTTCTCCTGGCTTGAGCGTTCTCCCGCCGGATGCCTCCTCGTACTGCACGACGATGTACAGACCAGGACGATGTATCCTTTCCCGTTCCGCTTGGAGATCCGTTACTCCGTCGCGGACCAGACGCTCAGTATCACCTTCAGGGTCACGAATACTGGCGACGCGGTGCTTCCTGCCTCGATCGGCGCGCATCCGGCGTTCCGCTGGCCGCTGCAGCCCGGTCTGGCGAAAGAAGCCTACACGCTCACCTTCGATAAACAGGAGACCGCGCCGATCCGCGGTGTCGCCGATGGACTGCTGACGGAGCCAGACAGGCCGTCGCCGGTCATCGATCGGCGTCTCGCATTGGCGGAGGGACTGTTCAAGGACGACGCGTTGATCTTCGAGCAGCCAGCCAGCCAGTCGGTACGGTTCGCCGCCGCCGATGGTCCCGCAATCACTATCGCCTGGGAGGGATTTACCCAACTCGGTCTATGGTCGCGAGCCGGCGGGGATTTCCTGTGTATCGAGCCATGGTCGGGCATGGCAAGCCCGTCCGCATTCGCCGGCGAGTTCATGCTCAAGCCGGGGCTGATGCTGATCCCGCCAGGCGAAAGCCGCACCGCCGCCTATCGGATCACTGTTGAGGCCTAGCCGCCAAGCGGCACACCGATCGAGAAACCACCGAGTTCGACCATGTGAGCTGGGAGGTGCAGGACACGTCTCGTCTCCGAACACTATGTCCGGCCAGTAACCAAGGTGGATGCACTTGGACCCGAGGTCATTTATGACAATATGTTTCTTTACCGTGACTTTTCCCCAGGATCTGTTGATAACACTGTGGGAAACGCCGAATTCCTTTACTTTTGTTTAACCAATTCAATTAGCTCCCGAAAATGCTCATAATTCGGGCAGTAACTCCATCTGATTGATATCAGGGCATTTTTTGGTAGTTTCATTGGTTATTGATACAATATAGCATCGAACGCCGCGCGCCGCAAGGCCGTCGTCGTCGCCAACCGCTCGCCGGACGCCCAGCCGTCCGATCATCGTGCCGCCAAACCTTTCGCTCGGCCGCCTTCACCGTTGCGCGGACGCAGAGCCTGGCCGCGGTATTTGCGCCATCCTGGACGCGCCAGACGTGCCGCCCGAAAGCGGCCGGGCTAGTATCCGATCGCAGAGAAGCGTGAGTCGCGACGCGACCGCGCTTTGCCGCGTGAATCGGCTACTTCGAACCATGAGCGACGTATCGCGCTTCTTTGATGCGCGATACTAAGGTGGCGGGCGACGAAGCGGGATCTCAGCACCACGCGGAGCTTCTTGCTTCGATCTCCAGATCATCCCGGCCGATAGCAATACAACCACGCCAAAAAACACTGGCGCGGTGGAGGGGTGATCGTAGGCGTTGTTCATAAACATCCCCTCCAGGTAATGGGCGACCGCCGATGCCCCCGTTGCCGCGAGCAAGACCTCCGTGATCGCCAGCCAGTGCCGCTCGATGAAATTCCGCACCGCTGTTTCTCCATGTCTGGAGGTTAAGAGTGCCGCTGACCCACTCCGGCGGCATTCAGGGAGTCTACACCGCGGAGGTGAAGGCGCCGTTAAGAAAGTGGGCATGGCTTGCCCAAGGAAACACACCGGCGGGGCTCTCCGCCCGGTCGGGCAGGACCGTCCTGTCCCGCGGCGGGGTGGGGTTGGCGCAGCCAGGCGCTAGTTGCGCACCTGGCTGTGCCTGTGACCCCTGACCGAGGAAAGCCGCTCATGCCCGAGGCCGCGCAGGACATAGCACAGCTTCCGGCGTTTCGTATCTATGCAATTGATACCGTTCCGTCGCCGCCTCCGCGTTGCTCGCTACCCTGGCTCGCGGCGGCCGCGAAGGGTGGCCGATGCCGGGAGGAAGTTGGTCGGAGGCCGCCTGCAATAGCTGGTCACTCCGAGCCGGAAACTAGGTAACATTCCCAACGTTATGTTTGTTGACTGCCTCTGATCCCTGCGGCGGGTGGCTCTGATCTTTAGCCAGATGCTCGAGTTATGATAAGGTCAACGTCGACGGCAGGCCGAATTTGGACAGCGTCCATCAAACCCAATATGTTGTTTCGTAAGCAACTAAATGGGAAATGTTCCGAAATGGGATGCGGCTATCGATCGAATACGCTATGACGGGGAAGGAGGACTGGAAAATGGGAGGTAGCGACGTGAAGGCGGAAAAGTGGCATGAACAGCCTCCTGACCTGCAGCCCGTCTCGGCCGAGGTAATCGATCTTCAGTCGAAGCTCTATGCGGAAGTAAGAGCTGCATTCTGGAAGGTTCTCGCCTGCGAGCACGACGGCATGACAATCGAGGCTGAAGAGGCCCGACAGAGCTGTCTCAAAACCGTACAGAAGCTCCGGCGATCATTCGACTCTCACCCCACGGTCGGGCCGGACGCCGCCGACGGCATGATCGCCTGGGCGGTTCATTACGCACGAAACGATTTCGCCAATGACCTGCGGCACCAGACGAACTGGCGCGACAGCCATCAATGGCAGCCCCAGTCGTTGCGACAGAAGCGAGGCTAAGGGCCTAACTCGAGACGTATTTGCCCGGAGCGCCGGACGAGCCGACCTTTCGGTTGTCCCAGGTACCATGTCCGGTTCGGCGCAAAACGGGTGCGGCGGCAGCCGGAGCTTAAATTTCAGCACCATCTTTCTGAACCACGGTCTCCGCCGTTTCGTCCAAACCTTCTCCCCGCGTCCTCCGCGAACCACCACGGACCGCGCCAGTCCGAGCAGGCAAAGCGTCCCACCTTGGCGTCGACGGCTCGGCGTGGCGCAATAGGTCACCGCCGCATCGGGCGTTTCAAATCCGAAGCCAACGCCGGGCATGTGCGATCCGCGGACCGTCGTGGCCCGCGATGGCACGCTCCGTCAGGGCGCCGAACAGCAGCCCGATCGCAGCCCACATGACCAGTTGCATGCCGAACGATGCAACCCTGAACTGCCATAGAACCACAGCGGGGAACTCGTCCGGAACTTCACTCAGGTCGGGCAGGAGGCTTGCCACCGCCGTCACGACGATAAAATAGAACGCGACCGAGACCAGCGCCGCCGTCCATCCTCCACGGCGACCCGCAAGACGCTTATACAGCACAGCCGCGGCCACCATCGCGGCCACCGAGATCCCCACCATCACAAAATACAACGCGGTGCGCTGACCGATCGTCTCAGCCACGCCGACCGACGGCGGGCTCGCGGGATATTTCAGGCTCGGCACTGCAAATACCGCGACGAACCCTATCGCCGCCAGTAACGCAGAGACGCCGCGGGGACCGAGATTGACCACGCGCCGATCGGCAACCGCGAAGACCAGCGCGAACAATCCGCCAAACGCGGTCGAGTAAACCACCACACCCGTAAACAACCCGATGCTGGCTTGAACCTTGCGGCTTACGAGTTCGGGCTCTTCCATCGGATGGAGACCCCTGGCAACGTCCGCCTTCGCCCTCGCCTCCTCCAACGCGCTCTCAAACCCAATCGCGCGATCCACTTGCGGCTCGCCGAAAATCTTGCCGAAGCAGAAAACCAGCAGCCCTGCGAGGACGCCGGCCAGCATGCCTCGGATCAGCAGCGTTCTGACCATGCGAGGTCCAGGTCAGTGACAGGGGAACCCGAGCAGGTGGCGCCCGTCATGCACGAACTCATGCAGATACATGCCGGGAATGAGTGACGTGGCGCCCTCTTCCGCCCCGACGAAATAGATC
Organism: uncultured Alphaproteobacteria bacterium; assembly: GCA_963758415.1. Classification (GTDB taxonomy): domain Bacteria; phylum Pseudomonadota; class Alphaproteobacteria; order Acetobacterales; family Acetobacteraceae; genus Rhodopila. The sequence continues at coordinate 380,816 of CAVWVL010000011.1, forward strand.
GCGAGCAGCGCCAGCGCCGCGAAGATCGCCCAGGGCAGGATTTCACCCACCGGGATCGGGGCGGCAACGTCGCTCGGAGCTGCGGTAGTATCAGACATGTTCAGTTCCCCTCGATTCCGCGTGCGGTCAAATCCTGGGCCAAGAGTGGTTGCGGTCGGGATCAGTCGCACAACTATGCCGAGCTGCACCGGCCCCATCCATGGCATCTGAAATCTTAAGAGGCCGTGCTCCAGGCTGTCAAACCGAGTCGCGAACATGTCGCGCTGACAGCGTCGCCTGCCGCCGACGATACCCGAGCGAAACGCACGCCGGCTATTGCGTAGGAAAAGCGGCGGGACGCACTATGCAGCTATTGGGGATTTACCGAAATCGGCATGAATGGGGTGGAATGCGATGAAAACCATAGTCGCGGCGCTGACCTGCGCGGCGTTGCTGGCGACCGGCGCGGCAGGGAACAGCGCCGAACCGCCCGCCTGGGCCTACGCGGTTAACCCACCCGGCCTGCAGCCCACCCCAGACGACGGCGCGCGTCTGCACGTCCCCGACAGTTCGGCCGAATTTACCCTGACGCAACTGCGTGACCTGTTCAACGCGCCGGACTGGTATCCCGACGACCATCCGCCGATGCCCGACCCGGTGGCGCACGGCAGCAAACCCGGCGCGTTCGCCTGCGCCTTCTGTCACCTGCCGAACGGACTCGGCCGGCCCGAAAATGCCAGTCTCGCCGGCCTGCCAGCCGAGTATATCGTCCATCAGGTACTGAATTTTCGGAACGGCTCGCGCAAGAGTTCGATCGCGAGCCTGCCGCCCACCTTGATGATCAGCACCGCGAATGGTGTTGCCGATGCCGATCTGAAAACCGCCGCCGCCTATTTCGCGGCTCTGAAGCCTCGCCCCTGGATCAGGGTGACCGAGGCCGCGACGGTGCCGAAAACCCGCGTCCTCGGCTTCATGCTGGTGCCGGACAAAAGCGGTGAATCCGAGCCGATCGGCAACCGTGTGATCGAGATGCCGGAAGATGTGCCGCGCACGGAACTGCGTGATTCGCGCTCCGGCTTTGTCGCCTACGCCCCTCCCGGCAGCCTCCAGCGGGGCGAATCCCTGGTGACCACGGGCGACTCCGGCAAGACAGTTCCGTGTGGCATCTGTCACGGCGCGGATCTGAGAGGGCTCGGCCCGGTGCCCGCGATCGCGGGACGGTCGCCGAGCTACCTGTTTCGTCAGCTCTACGATATCCAGCATGGCGCCCGGGCGGGAACGTGGATCGCGCTGATGCAACCGGTCGTCGCCAAACTCACCGAGGAAGAGATGGTTGCGATCGTCGCCTATACCGCGTCGCGCACGCCGTAGGCCTCGCCACTAAGCAGTCTCGAGCAGTTTGGCCTTCGCAGCCTCCGCCAGCCATCTCGACCGGTTGTGCGTCGCCCGATCGATTTGCATCAGCAGATCCTCGGGTAGCATGACGTTCACCCGCACCGAACGGGCCGGCTTCGTGGCAACCTCCACCAGAACAGCGACGCCATCCCGGTTGGCAAGATCCTCCATCACCACGTCGAGTGAGGACGGTTCCGGGACGGGGTCATTGTCCTCGATCATCCCGCGGATGTGCAGCTCCAGCGCCTCGACGGCCATACGACGAGCTTCGTCCAACGTCTTGCCAGCCGTCACACATCCCGGAAAGTCTGGAAAGTCCACGCCGAAGTCGCTGGCGGCTTCTTTGCGAAGCAACGCGATATAAGTCGTCATCTCAGCTTCATCCTTGCCTGCTTCTCAATACTCCGGAGCGTGCCAACAGGCAGGTCCCGCTTCGGATGCGGCACCGTCACCCGCCCCGGTATGCTGTCGTGCTTGAACTGCCAATGATCGCCAGAGGTCCCGACATGCTTCCAGCCCCCATGTTTCAGAACCCGGATGACATCTCGACTGTTCACGGCACAACATAGGCCATTCCAATTTGTGTGTAAAGAGTGTGTATAGCCCTCGCCCGCCGGCGTCCCCGCGATTCAGGCTCTTAGTTCGGAGCACCGGACGAAGAGACTGGCCGGCCGCTGATCCGTTCCGCGATCCGCGTCACCGCGTAATGCGCCGATCTCACCGCGCCTTCCTGCCATCCGTTGATTTGGCTCATATGTTCGCCGGCGAACAGGAACGGCCCGTCGCCCTCCAGCAGCACGGGGTAAGCGTCCTTGCGAGCCTCCCGAGACCACTCCGCCCAGGCGCCTTCACTGAACGGCACATTTGGCCACGCGACGCTGACGCCATGGCCCAGCGACTTGCCGTAATCAGCATGCAGATGCTCTCCGTCGGCGAGGGCATCGGCGACTCGTTGCGATGGCGCCTTCGCGGCAAAGGCCCGTCCGAGGTCTTCCGACCAGATATACCCACCGACGAGAATGCCGCGAGCCTGATGCAGGCCGGCGGAAGGATACCAGATCTGGGTGATGTCACGGCTGGTCCAGGAGATGCCGCCGTAGATCTGAGAGTCGAGTTCCCAGAACCGTCGCGCCGCCTGGAATGCGATCTTTCCAGCCGGAACGTAGTCGACGGCGGCCAAAGCCGCCCGGACTGCCGGGGAGAAATCCGTATCGAGACGCTTCAGTACAACGCAGGGGATGGTGCACAGGACGTAGTCCGCCTCGACGGCGCTGAGGTTGCCGCGCGTGTCCCGCCACACCACCCGAGCGCCTTCGCCCTGTCGCCGCAACTGGGTTACTTCGGCGTTGTAGGTGATGACATCGCCCAGCCGCCGCCCGAAGGCTTCGCCAACGCGGCCCATCCCGCCCACCGGCTGCATCATCGTCGCGGCCATCGTATAGAATTCGCCAAATTCGCTCGGCCCCTGCCAAAAGTCTGCTTGCACAAGCCGGCGCAAATCCAGCGGCGGCGCGATCTTCCCTGCCGCGAGCCCGCCGCCCGGAGGCTCGGCATAGCCAGAACGCCCCGAGCCCCGGTACACCATGTCCCGGTCCAGCGCTCCGAACGCGCGCAGAAACCCGTGCAGCCGCTCGCGATCCTCGTCGGACACCGGACCATCCATCAGCCCATGATCGACCGCCTTGGCCGCGAGCTCCGCAACGTAACCGCGGCTGTCGTTGATCACCGCCGCGCTGTGCTGTGGACGCCCCTCGAACGCGTTGTCGTCCTGCATCAGCGCGCCGCGGTTATCATTGCACATGACCTCGAGCGGCACGCCGAGCTCCCGGCAGTACCCGAGGATACCCTGGTGGTGGAACGGCAGCCGCGCCGGGCCAGGATTGAAGTACAAATGCGGCTCGGCTTCCCAGCCAACTGTCTGCTCGCTCGAGGTTTCGGCCACCACGTCACCGGCCCGCAGGCTCCAGTTGCGCCCTCCCGCCCGAGCGCGTGCTTCCAGTATAATGCAATCGTAGCCAACCCGCCCCAGTTCCAGTGCCGCGACCATACCAGCGATCCCGGCGCCGATGATGACGACCCGTCGGCCGGAGCCAGACCCTGGCGGCAATACCGGCGCCCCCGCGTAGGCCGCCGGGACGGTCAGCCATCCCATGGCCGCCATGGTGCGATAGGCCGCGGCCACGCCACCTGCACGTCCGACCCGATGGATCAGTGCTCGCCGAGTGACCGTCATCCGATCAGGACATCACGGCAGCGGCTGCGCAAGGCACTGAGGCATTCGCCGGCCTGGCTGACCCCAGTGCCACGCCTCCCCTTGGCGCAGGCCGAGGGGCGAGGGACCGGACTTGGTCGGGTTATCCAAGAATTTTCTTTATAAACAAATAAATAGGTAATCTGGCTAACGCTCCATCGCACCCTGTCGGACGACGGCCCAGGGCTTTGTCCCTGCGAAACCGCTGCGCAGGCGGGGGCAGGCGGGGGCATGGCTCGGTCCCTCGGTCATGGCAGTTCATCGTCGCGCCGTCCCTCGTCGACGTCGAACATATCTTCACCTTTCCGAGTCGAGCCCGATCCGAGGCCGGCTTTCGGCCCGCCAGGCGCACGCTCCGCACCATTGGGTCTCACTCGGCCGCCGTCGTAGATGATATGGACTTTACCCTGCTCGGCCAGGGATGCCAAAACCATCCACGTGGATTCCGAAGGAGTGAAGCCCAAATGCGTAGGTCGGGATGCGAAACCGCCGTCCTCCCCAGGGTCCGGAAAATGGTCCGCCAAAAGGGCCGGATATATCCGCTGATATTGTTGGTCGTGACCGCGGGCTGTGCCGGCTCGATGGGGACACTGCGTCCGGATGCCCCCCCTGCCCCGCCGGTAACGACCTTTGACGGCCAGTATCAGACCACGATTGCCCTCACCGCCACAGCCGGCACAGGCACGGAAACCGCGTGGTGCAAAACACCAGGCCAGCCGGTCGTTACAATATCGAATGGGAAGCTCAGCTACGCGGTGCCTCACCCGGACATTTCCGGCAATCCGACCCCGGTGTTTCAGGCCACGATGGCAACGGACGGTTCGTTCTCTGGCCGGGTCAATGATGGATCCCTGTCCGGACGTGTGCAGGGAACTCGTCTGGAGGGCACCATCGAAGGGGTGTTGTGTATCTACGCCATTGCCGGCAACCGGATCTGAAACCAGGGCGCGGCCTGGTACTAGCCCGTAAGGCAAAACGCCAGCGATAGCGCCCCGACAAGGACCAGGCTCGCGGCCCAGGTCGCATCCAGATTGAACCAGCCGCGCGACAGAAACTTCAGGCCCAGGTAGCGGTAGACCAGCCACGCCGATATGCCCCCCGCCGCGAGCATCGCGACCGAATGGCAGACCGAGACCAGCACAGCCATTCCCACGTCGGCTCCGACGAGCGCGCTCGCCGCCTGGTGGCCGAGGTCCAGATCGTCCCTACGACAAAGCCCAAGATAGATCGGCACAAGCATCAGTCCGGCGCCGTGCGCGATCGCGACGGCAAACGACCACAGCCCGAGTTGCGTGGGTCTGATCCGAGCCAGCGCCCGTGGATGGCGCCGATAGATAAGCCGGAACACACCGAATCCGATGACCAGCAGGCTGGCGCCGATCTGGATCTGCGGCCGCCAGTACACCAGCGTGACCAGCAAGGAGAAAGGCAGGATCACCGACAGCGTCGCCAGCAGATGGCCAATCGTCAGCGGCCAAAGTGCCGCCACCAGCGCGCGGCTGCTTTTTTCCATCAGCCCCGCCGAAACCGCGAGCGGCCAGCCCATCCCTGGGTTCACGCCGTGATACAGGCCGCTCACGATGACCGCCAGCCAGAGCCCGGCGGGTGCCCAGCCGGTTGCGCCTCCGTTCAGGCCACGCCTCCGCTCAGGCCCCCACCCCGCTTCAGGCCGATGGATAGCAGAATGAATCCGTCGAGCAGTCGCCGCCTTCGAGCCGTATCTGATGCGCCCGGTAGCCGTCGGGGAAGCTCACCCAGTAGTCCTTTGCCAGTTCCAGCCCGCCGCTCGGGTTGGCGTTCGCCATGACCTCGACCCCCGGGTACTCCGCCGGGATAGAACTGATTGTCCCAGGTGGAATACAGCGAGTTGGTCCAGTACACCCGCTTACCGTCCCGGCTGATCTCGACCATTTGCGGGCCGCCGGCGAACACCTTGCCGTTCGGGTGTGGCGTCTTGCGAACGATGCCGCCAGCGTGCACCGATCCCGTCAGCTTCGGCTTCCGCGGCTCTGTCACGTCGTACTGGCGCATCTCGCCGGTGCCCCAGCACGCGACGTAGAGGAACTTGTCATCCATCGACAGGTCGATGTCTGTCACCAGAGGTGGCACCGCGCCGAATCCCTGCAGCAGCGGCGGCAGTTGATCCTTTTGCGCTGGCTCCGGCGGGATCGTCGCCGTCTTCTCGATATGGAACTTGCCGCCCTCCCGCCACCAGGTCCAGATCGAGCCTTCAAGGTTCGTGGTGTCGACCACCACACCCAGGAACCCGTATTCGCGCACCGGGTCATGTGCCGGCCGCACCTCCAGCGCCATCTGGTGGTTGGCACCGAGATCAATCGTCTGCACGTTGCGCCGGGCGCGAAGGTCCCAGAAATGAATGTGATGGCCATACTTGTTCGACAGCAGGTCCGCCGGAACGATCCCATTCTCGAACTGCGGCGGCAGCGCCCACTCGCTGGTCACCATGTAGTCGCGCGGCAGGTTCCACCAGAAATCATAGTGCAACTTCTGAGGGCCGCGGTCGATCTCCCACTGGCCAAGGATTTCAAACGTCTCGCAGTCCATGATGAAGACCCCGGGAGGTCCGTCGGTGCCATCCTTGCCGCCGCCGCCCAGGGTGCTGACGTAGATGCCTCCCGGGCCGCAATGGATCGTATGCGGGCGTGAGTAGCCGGTCTTGCTGAATATCTCCTCCGGCTCGATGATCTTGTGGATCTTCGCCTGGGTCGGATGTGGTTTCGTATCCACCACATAGATGCGAGAGGAGCGGATGCCCGGAATGATCAGGTAGCGACGCTCGATGAAGGCATGGCCGGACATCGGCGACAGCGAGGACGAGCACGCATTCCAGCCGAAATGGTGGAACTCGTCGCCCTTATAAGGCATCGTCACGGTGTGAACGATCTGGCTGTAAGTGGGTGAGCCCGGCTTCACGTCGATCACTGCCAGTGCGTCGGGCTTCGAGAAGTCCGGGCTGAGCAGCAGCGTGTAGGCGAAATCCTCCGGTGGAGCTTCCATCGCAAGTTTCGGCGACGGATAGAACGTCGGGTCAGGCCTCATCGTCATCGGACTATCTTTCTCATTGTGCCCAGGCGCAACGCATCCCAAACCTTACCGATCTGCGTTGGCTGGCCGTCTGGTTTCCTCGGCATTTAGCGAATAGGCCGGAGAAAGATGCGGACCCCAGGCGTTTGTCAAGCATTCGCAGGAGAGAGAAGGAAATGCGCTTGGCGGCCTGGCTAGCCCTGTGTCATGGCCGGCCACGCACGTCTTGTCAGGTAATAGCCAAAGGGTGCTCAGGGAGAGACAGAAAATCCATCCGAGAGAAAGCTACGGAAATTTATTTCCAAAGCGGTGCGACCCCCGGCCGCTGCGCGGGTTCGCAAGAGTTCCGCACGGGCAGGTCCAGCAACCGCCGAGCATGACGCTGGTGCACTCTCCGATGTCCCAGAATGCTCGGCTGCATAACGCCCGGCGCTTACAACCGGAAGCAAATCGCCTTTAACCAGCCGCGGCCTGCTTCTTCTTCCGTTTCGGGAACACCGCCACCTTGGAAGCAGCCGCTTCGTCATTGTTCACCAGCGCATGCAACAAAGCTTCCTTGAGTTGCGTCAGCTTGCGCTCGTTCTCGATCTTCAGACCAAAGACGTCCTTCACATAGAACACATCGACCGCGCGCACGCCGTACGTCGTCACGTGCGCCGACGCGATCTGCAGCCCCTGATCACTGATCGCCGCGGTGACATCATGCAGCAAGCCGGGACGGTCGCGGCCGTTGACCTCGAGCACCGTGTGCGTGTTGGAAGCCCGGTTATCGATCACCACACGCGGCGGCGCATGGATCGCCTGCATCCGGCGCCCAAGCAGTATTTTCGATACGCGTCGGATTTCGGTGTCCAGCCGCAGTCGCCCCGACAGTGCCTGCTCGATCAGCACTGAAAGCCGCGCAAGCCGGTGTGGCGCGTCGAAGGTTCCGCCGGCGGTGTCCTGGACCCAGAACGTATCCAGTGCCATGCCGTTCGTCATGGTGTGAATACGGGCGTCGACGATCGATGCGCCCGCGACGGCCAGCGCACCGGAGATTTTGCTGAACAGGCCTGCATGATCGGCGCAATAGACGGTGACCTCGGTGACCGCGCGGGCTGGCAGCGGTTGCGTGTCAACCGTCAGCGGCGATTGCCGATGTTCCGCCTCACGAATGAGCCGGGCGTGCCGTGCATGCGTTTCGGGATCAAATGAAAGCCAGTATCCGGCGTAACCAACCGATGTGAAGTGCTGCCTCTCCTCCTCCGTCCAGTCAGCAAGCAGTTCAGCAACATCTTGTTTCGCCCGCGCAACGCGGACGTCGCGTTCGGTGGTGGCCAGACCGCCTGCCAGCACCTCGGCGACGCGAGAGTAAAGCTCGCGCAGCAGCGTCGCTTTCCAGCCGTTCCAGACCTTGCTCGACACAGCCCGCATGTCCGCCACGGTCAGGATCAGCAGCAGGCGCAAGCGTTCGGGAGACTGGATGGTGTCGGCCAGATCGAGGATCGTTTTGGGGTCGTCGATATCCCGCTTGAACGCCGTGGCGCTGAGCAGCAGGTGATGCAGCACCAGCCAGGATACCGTCTCGGTCTCCTCGTCCGTGAGGTTCAGCGCCGGTCCAACATGCAACGCGACCTCCGCACCGAGTTCGGAATGATCGCCGCCGCGTCCCTTCGCGATGTCGTGCAACAGCATGGCCACGTAAAGCGAGCGGCGGGACTGGACATGTTCAACCAGTTCCGAAGCGACGGGCGCGACTTCCTCCAGTTCGCCGCGTTCCAGCGTGTTCAATACACTAACCGCCTCGATGGTGTGCTCATCGACGGTGAAAATATGGTAGGTGTCGAACTGCATCTGTCCGACGATACGCGCCCAGTCCGGCATGTACCGGCCGAAGAAACCGGTCTCATTCAGTATGCCGAGCCAGTGCGCGCCGTCTGGATTGTGACCGCCCGGGCTGATGCTGGTCCGGCTCCTTGCCGCACAGCAGATCCATGAAAGATCCCCGCCGCCTTCTTGTCCCCACGTAACGAAATCGCCCGCCGTTCGTTCTGAATGAACGACCGCAGCGCCAGCGGATGCAGTTCCAGATCACGATCCCGCGCAACCTGCAGAATGCGCAGCATCTGGATCGGCTCGGCATCGAAATCCCGGCCGCTGATCGGCAGCAGCTTGCCCTCGGCGAGCACGAACCCGCCGGCGATCAGGGCAGCGTCGGTTTCCGCCTCGATCGCCGGAGGCCCCAGGGCGGAGCGCAGGATCGCCGGTTCCAGAATGCGGGTCAGCCGAGCGATTTCGCGCGCGGTGAGGAAGTAGTGGCGCATGAAGCGCTCGACGCCGTCCTGCCGGCCGTGCCGGGTATAGCCCATGCGTGCGCCGACCACCGGCTGCAGGTCGAAGGTCAGCCGCTCCTCGGCGCGCCCGGCCACGTAATGCAGGTGAAACCGCACGGTCCAGAGGAATTCCCACGCCCGCCTGCCGTGCGTGGCTTCCAGCTGCGTCAGGATGCCGCCGAGATCGGCGAGTTCGCCCATCGTCTGGGTGTCGAACACATAGCGCGCGATCCAGTACAGCGTCTGAATGTCGCGCAGGCCGCCGCGGCCTTCCTTGACGTTCGGCTCGACGACGAACGGGCTGTCGCCATAGCGCCGGTGCCGCACCGCGCGTTCGGCCTGCTTCGCGGCGATGTATTCCGCCGCCCCGGCTTCCTTGCAGGCGGTGCGGAAGCGCCGGTGGAATTCCGCGAACAACGGCGTGTCGCCGGTCAGGTACCGAGCATCCAGCAACGCCGTCCGGATCGTCGTGTCCTTGGCGCCCTCGACCAGGCAATCGTCGATCGACCGGGTGGCATGGCCGACCTTCAGCCCGAGGTCCCACAGGAAATAAAGCATGTATTCGACGATGCGCAGCGTCTCCGGCGACGGTTCGGTCTCGGTCAGAAACAGCAGATCGATATCGCTGAACGGCGCCAGCACACCGCGGCCATACCCGCCGGTCGCCGCCATGCTCAAACGGTCGGCGTGGCCGAGGTCGGCATGATTGCGGGCGTGGTCGAACAGCGCCGAGACCACGCCATCGATCAGCGCTCCCAGCAGCCGAGCGGCCTGCAGCCCGGTGATCTGCTCATGCTCAAAGGCGTGCTGGACGTAGGACTGGATGCGAGCGAGGTGCCGCCGGAATGCCCCAACCGCGGCATCGCGCGGGATTTGCCCACTCTCCCGGGCCAAACCGGCGAGCGCATCGGACAACAAGGTCGCCGCCGCTGCGGGGGCGCGCGGCAATGGGATTGGGGTTAACATCAGGTCAATCGGTACTAGGTGGGTTCGGGCGCGCAAGCATGCGCCAGGGTCTTTAGGTGATATAGTGCATCCAAAGCTTGTTTCGGCGACATTGCGTCCGGATTGATGTCTCTCAATGCGAGATACAGCGCATCCGTGTCCGCCACGCCTGGCGCCACGCCCTCGCGAATCGCATCGTCGCCCGGCGGATCGTCCGGTTCGGCCGCCGCCGCGAACAGTGGCAGTGCCTGAATGGATGCCGTTGCGCCAAGCGGGCCGCCCCGCTTTTCCATTGCGGCCATCAACGCCGCGGCCCGCCGCACCACGGACGACGGCACGCCCGCCAGCTCGGCGACATGCACACCCCAGGAACGACGGGCCGCCCCCGGCGCGACTTCGTGCAGGAAAACCACGCTGCCCTTCCATTCCTTCACCCGCATCGTGTGCGGTTGCAGCCGCGGCAGCCGATCCGCCAGCTCGGCAAGTTCATGGAAATGCGTGGCGAAGATGGTGCGGCAGCGGGTCGCCGAATGCAGCGCCTCCAAGACTGCCCAGGCGATCGCCAGCCCGTCGAGCGTCGAGGTGCCGCGGCCGATTTCGTCGACGACGACCAGGGATCGCGGCCCGGCCTGATGCAGGATCGCGGCCGTCTCGGTCATTTCGACCATGAACGTCGACCGCCCGCGAGCCAGATCGTCCGCCGCTCCGACCCGGCTGAACAGGCGGTCGACGATGCCCAGCACCGCGGATTCCGCGGGCACCGGCAGGCCGGATTGCGCCAGCACCACGAACAACGCGTTCTGCCTGAGAAACGTCGATTTTCCCGCCATGTTCGGGCCGGTCAGCAGCATGACCCGGTGCTCGGGCGACAGGTCGCAGTGATTGGGGACAAAGGCGCCATGACCGGCCAGCGCGTTCTCCACCACCGGATGCCGCCCGGCCCTGACCAGGAAATCGTCCGTCTCGGTTATCGACGGCCGCACCCACGTCCCGCCCTCCGCCAGCTTCGCCGCCGACTGTGCCACATCCAGAAACGCCAGCGCGTCAGCACATGCGGCCAGCGCTTCGGAATGCTCCAGTACTTGCCGCACCAGGTGGCCGAACACCGCCCGCTCCCGCGCCGCGGCGTTTTCCCCCGCCTCCCGGATGCGCTGGTCGAGATCGGAAAGATCGGGAACGGTGAAACGCGCGCCATTCGCCATCCCCTGACGCAACGTCAGTTCCGGGAAGCCCCGCAGCTTTTCGACCGACGCCGCGGGAGCTTCGATCACATAGCCCAGTTGCGCGTGGTGCCTGATCTTCAGGCTGGCGACCCCATAACGCTGCGCGAAGTCGAGTTGCATGGTCGCCAGGACCCGCCGGCTGTCGTCCCGCAGCGTCCGGTGCGCATCCAGCTCACCGTCGAAACCAGGCCGGATCACGCCGCCATCATCCAGGCGAGCCGGTGTCTGTTCCGCGAGCGCACGCGCAAGCTCGGCGCCGATCGCCAGTCCGGATGGAATCGCCGTACGGACATCGGACAACGCGACTGGCAGCGGTCCCTGCAGAAGATCGGCCGCGGCCGTGGCGGCGCTCAAGCCATCCCGGATCGCCGCGAGGTCCCTCGGTCCCCCACGGTTAAGCGACAGCCGTCCCAGGGCGCGCGTCAGATCGGGAGCGGTCTTCAGCGTGGCACGCAGCCGATTGGTCACCTCGGGGTTAGCCACACACCACGACCACGCGTCCTGACGCGCCGCGATGGCCTCCCCGTCCGTCAGCGGCGCGGACAGCCAGTTACCCAGCATGCGGGAGCCGGCTGCGGTGACCGTCCGGTGAACCGCCGTCAGCAGAGTATACCGCGTGCCGCCGTCGCGGGATCGCTGGATTTCGAGATTGGCCCGGGTCGCCGCGTCCATCGCCAGCAGGCCCGACTGACCCCGAGGCTCGGGACGCGCGAGCCTCGGCAGCGAGCCGGACTGCGTGGTGCGGATGTAGTCCAGTGCCATCGCGGCAGCCACCGCCTCGCCGTCCCCGAAAGCGCCGAAGGCGTCCAGGCTGGCCGCGCCGAACGCCTCCGCCAGACGACGGCGCGCGATCAGAGGTGGGGAGGGCACGGGCGGCGGCGATCGAAACTCCGCCCAATCGCCGAGGTCGAGCCCGTCCGGCGCCAACACCTCCACTGGTTCCAGGCGCCCCAGCAGCGACGCCAGTTCGGCCGCCGCGACGGCGCTGGTTTCGAACAATCCGGTCGAGACATCGACCCATGCGGCGCCAAGCGCTCCTGCGTCCCACGCCAGCGTCAGCAGTAGGTTCGGCCGTCCGGCCTCGAGCAGGGCATCCTCGGTGATGGTGCCGGGTGTGATCACCCTGACCACTTCGCGCTTGATCGGCAGCTTTCCCGAGCGGCTCTTGGGATCCTCCATCTGCTCGACGACGGCGATGCGGAAGCCGCGGCGGATCAGGCGAGCGAGGTAGACTTCCGCGGCATGGTGCGGGACGCCGCACATCGGGATCGGCACGCCAGCGTGTTCCCCCCGATGGCTGAGAACGATGTCGAGCGCGGCCGCCGCGGCCTCGGCATCGGCGAAGAACAGCTCGTAAAAATCGCCCATGCGGAAAAACAGCAGAGCGTCGGGGTGATCCGCCTTCGCCGCGAACCACTGCGCCATGGCCGGTGTCGCGCCCGAGGCTGACGGCACCGCCGCCGGTCTGCCGGGATCGGCATTCACCGGCCTGTCACGCTTCCGCACGCTTACGCGTGTGCACCGCGATCGAGGCCAGGGCGGCTGGCGTCATGCCCTGAATGCGGGACGCGGCGCCGAGCGAGGCGGGCTGTGCGGCATTCAGCTTGTCGCGGAGTTCATTGGAGAGGCCGCCGATCTGCTCGAACCGGATACCCTCCAGCGCGACAGCATCCTCCCGCCGGCTCACATGCAGCTCGGCTTGTTGCCGATGCAGATACCCGGCGTATCGGGCATCGGTGCGGAGCTGTTCCGACACGCGAGGCGAGAGCTGCGCCAGCCATGGGAACGCGCCGCACAACGCCGCCCAGTCGATCGCCTCGTTGCCGGCAAGTTCCATGACGGTCTGCCGTCGCCCATCCGAGGCGGGGCGAATCCCCAGCCGAGCGATCATCGCTGACGGTAGACTGTCCTGGCGGGCGCGTTCGATAGCCTGGTTCAACGCTGCCTGATGCACCTGGAACATACCGGCGCGGCGCGATCCGACGCAGCCCCACGCGATTCCTTTGCCGGTCAGGCGGAGATCGGCGTTGTCGGCCCGCAGGCTCAGTCTGAACTCGGCGCGCGAGGTGAACATTCGATACGGCTCAGTAACGCCCTGGGTGGTCAGGTCGTCAACCAGCACGCCGATATAAGCCTCGGTGCGGCCGATCACCACGGCCTCCGCGCCGCCCGCGCGCCGAGCGGCATTGAGGCCGGCGAAAAGACCTTGCGCGGCGGCTTCCTCGTAGCCGGTGGTACCGTTGATCTGGCCGGCCAGAAACAGTCCCGGAACCGCACGCAGTTCGAGCGAGCGTGTCAGGGCTCGCGGATCGACGTAATCGTATTCGACGGCATAGCCGGGCCGGATGATACGGGCGTTCTCGAGGCCGGGAATGGTCTTCAGGATGGCCTGCTGGACGTCCTCGGGCAGGCTGGTGGAAATGCCGTTCGGGTAGACCGTGTTGTCGTCCAGCCCCTCGGGCTCCAGAAAGATGTTGTGCCTCTCCCTCGACGCGAAGCGGACCACCTTGTCCTCGATCGAGGGACAATACCGCGGTCCGACGCCGCCAATCTGTCCGGAATAGACGGCGGAGCGGTGGATGTTGGCGCGGATCACCTCATGCGTCGCCGGCGTCGTCCCGGTCACGCGGCAGTCGATCTGCCGGTTCAGCAGGCGCGTTGTCAGGGTGCTGAACGGCTGCGGCTTGTCATCCCCCGGATCGGCGCGAAGGCCGTTCCAGGCGATGCTCCGCCGATCCAGCCGTGGCGGCGTCCCGGTCTTCAGGCGGCCCAGCGGCAGCCCGAGTCGGGCAAGGGTGAGAGCCAGCCCGACCGACGGCGCCTCCCCCGCTCGTCCAGCCTTGGTCTGCTGGTCGCCGATATGGATCACCCCGCGCAGGAAGGTGCCGGCGGTCAGCACCGCGGCGCCGCAGCCGATCCGCGTCCCGTCGGCGCAAATGACCGCCGCAAGCCTGCCATCCTGGCCGATCTCGAGGTCCTCGACAGCGCCGGCCCGCAGCGTCACTCCCGGCGTCGCATCCAGCAGTTCCCGCACCGCTCGGCGGTAAAGCGACCGGTCCGCCTGCGCCCGAGGGCCACGCACCGCCGGCCCCTTGCTGCGGTTCAGCAGCTTGAAGTGGATCCCGGCGGCATCCGCGGCGCGGCCCATGATGCCGTCCAGCGCGTCGATCTCCCGCACCAGATGGCCCTTGCCGATGCCGCCGATCGAGGGGTTGCACGACATCTCACCGATCGTACGCAGCGCATGCGTCAGCAGCAGCGTGCGCGCACCCATGCGAGCGGCGGCGGCGGCGGCTTCGCACCCCGCATGGCCACCTCCGACCACGATCACGTCAAAGCGATTATCCATGGTGGGTCTTCTGCCACAGAATCGCCTCCGCTCGCCATGCCAGAACGGGACGCCCCTTCCGTCGCGGCGCCGGCGCGGCCATGATGAGCATCGTTCAGGAAAGCTGGTAAAAATTGGGGGAGGCTCGCTATGGCTGATATCGCCGGCGACACACGAACTGCGCGCATCTCAGCGGAGGAAGCGCTGGCGATGCATGCCAGCGGCCGGCCCGGCAAGCTGGAGACCCGGATCAGCAAGCCGATCACCACCGCCCGCGACTTGTCGCTCGCCTACTCGCCCGGTGTCGCTGAACCGTGCCTGCACATCGCCCGCGACCCCTCGCTCGCTTACGACTACACCACCAAGGGCAACATGGTCGCGGTGATATCCAACGGCACCGCCGTGCTGGGTCTCGGCAACCTTGGCGCCGTCGCCTCGAAGCCGGTCATGGAGGGCAAGGTGGCGCTGTTCAAGCGCTTCGCCGATGTCGACGGCATCGACCTCGAGATCGGCACCGAGGATGTCGATGAATTCGTTAACGCGGTGCGCTTCCTTGGTCCCGGCTTCGGCGGCATCAACCTTGAAGACATCAAGGCGCCCGAGTGCTTCGTGATCGAGCAGCGGCTGCGCGAACTGATGGATATTCCGGTCTTTCACGACGACCAGCATGGCACCGCGATCGTCGCCGCGGCCGGATTGATCAACGCATGTCATCTCACCGGCCGGCACTTGCGCGAAACGAAGCTGGTGGTGAACGGTGCTGGTGCCGCGGCCATCGCCTGCGTGGAGCTGCTTAAGGCGATGGGCGTGCGGCCCGATCACGTGATCCTCTGTGACACCAAGGGGGTGGTCTACCAGGGCCGCACCGAAGGCATGAACCAGTGGAAATCGGCGCACGCCGCCAATACCCGGGCGCGCACGCTGACCGAGGCCATGGACGGCACCGATGTGTTCTTCGGCCTGTCGGTGAAGGGCGCGCTGACTCAGGCGATGGTCGCCGCCATGGCCGACAAGCCGATCATCTTCGCCATGGCCAATCCCGATCCCGAGATCACCCCGGAGGAGGCCCGCGCCGTCAGTCCGCATGCCATCATTGCCACCGGGCGCAGCGATTATCCCAACCAGGTCAACAACGTTCTCGGTTTCCCGTACATATTCCGCGGCGCGCTGGACGTAAGGGCCAGCACGATCAACGACGCCATGAAGATCGCTGCGGCGGAAGCCTTGGCCACCCTGGCGCGCGAGGACGTGCCGGACGAGGTGCACTCCGCGTCCGCCGGCCGTCGCCTCCACTTCGGCCCGGATTATATCATTCCCAACGCTTTCGACCCGCGGCTGATCTCGCGCATTCCCCCGGCGGTGGCGAAAGCGGCGATCGATTCGGGCGTCGCCCGCAAGCCGATCGCGGACCTGCGCCGCTACGGCCGCACCTTGTCAGGCCGCCTCGATCCAACCGCTGATGCCCTGGACGCCACCATGGACATGGTACGGGACAATCCCCGGCGCGTCGTCTTCGCCGAGGGCGAGGAGGAGAAAGTCGTGCGCGCCGCCGTGGCGTTCCGCAATGCAGGCTACGGTCAGCCGGTCCTGATCGGCCGCGAGGACCGGGTGAAGGCAACCCTCGCCGGGCTTGGCCAAGGCGAAACCGAGGGAATCGAAATCCACAATGCCCGGCTGTCGAGCAACAATCGCAAATACGTGGATTTTCTCTATGCCCGTCTGCAACGAAGCGGCCATTTGCAGCGCGATGTACAGCGCATGGTCAATCAGGACAGGAACGTGTTCGCCGCCTGCATGGTCGCGACCGGCGACGCCGACGCCATGGTCACCGGCCTGACCCGGTCAGCCTCTGTCTGCCTCAGCGACGTCCGCCATGCCATCGGCCCCGCCGCTCGGTCGATACCGTTCGGCTTGACCCTGCTGGTCGGAATGCGGGGCAAGACGATCTTCCTGGCCGACACGCTCGTGCACTTCCGCCCCGACGCCGCCGAGCTGGCGGACATCGTAATGGGCGCGGCGGCGGCGGCCAGGCATCTCGGACACGAACCGCGAGTCGCCCTGCTGTCTCACTCGACGTTCGGTGATCCGCCGCATGAGCGCGCGGTGCCGATCCGCGACGCGGTCCGCATCCTGGACCAGCGCAACGTGGATTTCGAATACGACGGAGAAATGAGCCCGGACGTCGCGCTGGAGCCTTCGATTCGCGCGCTGTACCCGTTCTGCCGCTTGACCGCGGACGCGAATGTGCTGGTCGTGCCGGGCCTGCACTCGGCCATCATCACCGCTCGGCTGGCGCATCACCTCGGCGGCGGCACAACGATCGGGCCGTTGCTGATCGGCATGGAAAGGCCGGTGCAAATCGTATCCATGGACGCATCGTCAAGCCAGATCGTCGACATGGCCTGCCTGGCGGCTTACCAAGCGATTATGCAATGACCCCCGTCCGCCATGTGGATGACGCGTCACCTCACCACCCTTCGTGTCCAAGGTGACATCCCATTCCCTGTCGGCTTTTCCGCGTCGCACAATTGAAAAAAGAACGCCGATATGAGGGAAGTATGTCTACAGAGCTATAGCAACGAGCCACTGAGAATCATTGCACCGTAAATTGAAATGACTCAGCGAGAATCGTGTACAATTGGGTAGTTGCTTACTGTACTTAATAGACAGAATGATCTTCTTTCTATAGCAACGGGGCTGTGGGGGCCGTTCTTTCGGTGCCTCCGGAGCGCTCATCTGGGTATCCAGGACGCTAAAGCTTCCCCTGCTCCAGAGCATCGCGCAGGATTCTCTCGACGCGGGCATTGTAGCCCGGCCCGCTGTTCCTGACGCGCTCGACCACGTCTGCCGCCAGCCGGAAGTTGATCGTCATCTTTGGCGCTTCGGCCCGTGGCCTGCCGCGCCCGCGCTTCCAGCTTTCGAGCTGCGCCGGGAAGATGTCGCCGAACGGCTTCGCCTCGGTGGTCGCCTCTGGCGTCCATTCCGGGTTTTCCTCGTCGATCATGAACGGATCAGGCTTTTTCGACATAACGGCCTCTTTCTCTCTCACGAGCACGGCGAAAGCTGATGACCCAAAGGGTTTCGCCCGGCATGGTGAACACAACAACGTAAGGCTTGCCGTCAAAACCATCGATCAGCGCCTGAAACCGGTCCTCGCCATACTCCTTGCGGCTGTCGCGGCGGATGATGGCGGACGCGTCCGGCCCTGGCCGCGCCGTCCGTGCGGCGGAAGCTGCGCTATGTGATCTGAAGCGGAAGCTCAAG
This sequence comes from uncultured Alphaproteobacteria bacterium, assembly GCA_963758415.1. Taxonomy (GTDB): domain Bacteria; phylum Pseudomonadota; class Alphaproteobacteria; order Acetobacterales; family Acetobacteraceae; genus Rhodopila. The sequence continues at coordinate 398,558 of CAVWVL010000011.1, forward strand.
GCTGGTATTGTCGAACGTCACCACGTCCGAGCGGCGATGCTCTGTTCCTCTTCGCCCGTGGCGTTCGACTTCCATCAGGTTATCAAACCCACCGAAAGTGAGCAGGTAGCTACGAGAGCATAAATAGCTTGAGCCACCGGAACGAATGGCTCGAGAACCGAGACAACTGCATTCATGGATGGCCCATTGGACGCCCGCGGGGATCATATCCATCCAAGCGGGCTAAACGCCTCGTCGAGAGCCAGCTTCGCCAAAGCACCCTCAAGGCCGCACCTCGCTCGACAAGCTGCTGGCAACGGGTTCGGCGCTCTGCCGCGGCGGAATATCCGTCGGTGGGCCATCCGAAATCATCTCGATGCGCCCGGTGATCTGTCCCCCGTCCTCGACCTGAAGACGACGGCACCGGGCCGTCCCCAGCACCCGTCCGCTGCTGCGAACAGTCAGGCTGCCGCGGGCCGTCAACGTTCCGTCGATGGTCCCAGCGATCTCCACGTCCTCGACCTCGATCTCGCCCTTGAATATGCCGCCCGGCGCGATCTCGAGCTCGGTCGCATGGATCATCGTCGACTCGACAGTCCCCTCAACCACCAGACGCTCGGCGTCCTGAACGGTTCCCTGCACGCTGATGCCCCGCCCGACGACCAGCGTCCGGCGGTCCGCCGGATCACGCACCGGAGGGCGACTCATCGTAATGCCTGGCCGCGCGGGTGCGAGCGGTGTCGAGGCGGGCGTGTTCGTCACCGGAGAGAACGGCGGTCTGGACATATGTGGCACTTCCTTGCACGGAGCAGGACGGAAAGGCGGAACGCCTAATCCGCTGTCCGAAGAAAACGGAGCAACGTCCTGGCGGGACTGGCAAAACGCCGGATCTGCTTCGACCTCGGCGGCATCCGGCCCCTCCGGAAGGCCAGCCGGCAGCGTGATATCCAACGCGGAGGGAGCAGGCTCGTCGGGCTTTCGGCGCTTGAACAAGGGTATTCCACCTGGTTGGAAAACACGAATCCCGCCTAGCATACCAAACGTGCGGCAACAACGCTCAGGCGGAGTTGCCCACCCGTCACCCACGCCGATGTGTGTCGGTGAACTCCCCAAACATCCAGCGGCGTTGCTCAGCGATGGCTTCGGCGGAGGAAAGCGCCTCGTCCAGGATGTGAACCATCGCCGCTGTGCCGATCACCGGAATGAGCAGGTTCAGGATCGGAACGTAAGCCGCCAGAGCGAGCATCGCACCCTGCACCAGCACGACGCCGCGTCTCGCCCGATAGAGCGACTCGGCCACCGCCCGAGGCATCCGCCGCATCGCGACGGCGACGAAAAGGCCGCGCCCAATGGCGAATCCAGCGATCATCCAGCCCAGGAACAGACCAATGCCCGGCACCAGCAATGCAAGCACCAGGGCGAGCACGTTCAGCCCCAGCACGCGCAGGCCAACCGCAATCCCGTCCCAGATCTGTTCGACGGCGGGTGCTCCTCGAGGCGGCGGCAAGCCGGGATAGAAGCGGCGCTCGACGGCAAGCGCGATGCGGTCGAAATAGAACGTCCCGATGACCGCGGCCACCGGCAGGAACAGCCATAGCGCAAGGAGCGAGGCACCGACCGAGCCGAGGATGTCGATGGCCCAGGCGAACAGGCCGTGCAGACCCAGCAAGCGGTGCACCATCCAGATGGCCAGGACATGCAGTGCCGCGAAGCAGGCTATGGAGATCGCGACGCTTCGCGCCACGACACCCAGGAAGACCGGATCATCGAGCTGCGAAAGCCCTCGCGCCAGCGGCGAGATCAGTGAGGAAGTGCGGGCTAGCCACATCGGTGAGAGACCTGAGCGCTCAGGGGTTATCGTTAGCAGGCGCCGCCCGGGTAGCCTAGCTCTCCTTGGAACGTGCCTCGAAATGCATTCGGCCGGAGCTTCACGCCGTCAAATCATGTAGCATCGACCAGCCATCGTCCGCTCGGGTCATTTCCCGTCCGGTCCAATCGGTCGCGCGTCGCCCGTTGATTGTATTTCAACAACCTCCCCCTGAAAAACGGTTTCCGCCGTTTCGACCACACCTCTTCTCCGCGAACTCCGGGACCTCCGCGAACTCCGTGATTGCGCGAGCTGTCCAACAGGCACAGTCGGGCGCCGCTCGGATCACGCAGGCGCCGCACATCGCCCCTCCGGACTCCGTCACCGCATTGTCCAGACTTTCAGACAACGGCTCGGCGTGATGTGCGGTTCCATGCATGGCGGAGGGCGCGAAGGTCTCAGAGGATGCGGAGAAAACGGATGGCTTGGCCGCGGGGAATTTGACCGGCCGGGATTGGTTTGGCGATCAAGGTTGGCCGGATGCCCCGGGGCTTATCGGGCCGATATCATCGTCCAGGAAGGCGCCATTGTGGAAGTGAAGTTGCTCCAACCATCCCGCCCGAGCATGCAGCGCAGCTCCTGACCCACCTTCGCCTTAGCCAATAGCTCACAGCATGCGTCGACCTCGATTCGAGAAACGCCTCGCCGAACGCCAGGCCGTACCGGGGCAGCCAATGTAACAGAAACGTCGTCGGAATGTCATCGAACCGCCGCCGACCGGGTGACTGTGCCGCCCTAGTTTCGCGCCTGTCACAGCGGCACCCGAGTCCCCCGTCTGAGGAATAGATGAGACAACTGAGGCCTTTAAGATACGCTCTCTTGGGTGCTACCGCCCTGGGCGGGATGATCCTGACACACCCCGCGGCCGCTCAGTCGGACGCTCAGATCCAGGCGATAGAGAAACAGATCAAGGAACTGCAGAGCCAACTTGGGCAGGTCAAGGCGGACCTGGCAGCACGTGACCGCGCCCTGAAGGCGGCACAGCACCAAGCCAAGGCGGCGCAGGATCAGGCAGCGGAGGCGTCCGCTCAGGCGGCGCGAGCTATCGCCGCTCCACCGCCGCCGCCGGTCCAGGTCGTCGAGACTCCCGCGCCCCCACCCGGGCCACCGCTGCCCAAGGGCGCATTCAAGGTCGGCGGGCTAACGGTCACCCTGGGCGGGTTCTCGGCGCTTGAGGGCATCTATCGATCACGCAATATGGCGTCGAGCATCGACACCAGCTTCAACAGCATCCCGCTGCCGAACAGTCCAAACTACCACATGCCCGAATATCGTGAAACGGCACAGCAGAGCCGTTTCTCGCTGATGGCCGAAGGGCAACTGGACGACGTGCAGAAGCTGACCAGCTATCTGGAAACCGACTTCCTGAGCGCCGGCTCCTCGTCGAACTCGAACCAGAGCAACAGTTACACCCTGAGACTGCGCCAGTTCTGGGGGAACTACGACAACAACAGCCTCGGCCTGCATGTCCTCGCCGGACAGACCTGGAGCCTGGCGACGATGTATCGCGTCGGTCTGGTGCCGCGGCAGGAGAACGTTCCGCTGACCATCGACGCACAATACGTCGTGGGCTTCAACTGGGAGCGTCAGGCCACGCTCCGGGTGACCAAGGACTTTGCCGACCGGAAGATATGGGCCGGATTTTCGCTTGAAGAGCCACAGACACTGTTCGGCAGTGCCGCCGGGAACAACTGCCTTACGGGCGCCCCGGCTTCGACCGGCATCGGCGGCGGCACCCTCGAATACACTCAGTGCGGCGGAGCGAATGTCAATTCCATCCAGGCGTACAGCGACAACTACGCCCCGGATATTATCGCCAAGGTCGCGGCGGACCCGGGTTGGGGCCACTACGAGCTGTATGGGCTGCTGCGGTTCCTGGACGGCCGCGTGTCCTTCGCCTCGACCGGAACCGGCGTGGGACACCAAACCACCGGCGAGGGCATCGGCGGCGGCATGATACTGCCTGTGCTGCCTAAGCTGCTGGACTTCCAGGTCAGCGGACTCATCGGCAAGGGCGTCGGCCGCTACGGCACGTCACAGTTGCCCGACGCGGTCTTCTCTCCGACCGGCAACATCGAAGCGCTGTCCAACTACTCGGTGATGGGCGGCTTCGTCGGCCACCCGATCCCAGCCGTCGACATTTACGCCTATGGCGGTGCCGAGGGCGTGGGCAACAAGACTTTCGGCGGCACGTTTGGCTACGGCAATCCAAACACCAATCTGTCCGGCTGCACCGCCGAACTGGGTTCGTGCGCCGCTGTCACCTCGGCGATCGTCGAAGGCACCATCGGCGCCTGGTGGCGCGTCATCCAATCGAACTATGGGACAATGCAGATCGGCGCCCAGTATGAGTATGTCGATCGCAACACGTTCCAGGGTGTCGGACCGAAGGGCACCACACTGTCCCCTTCCACCAACGAGAACATGTTCCTGTTCAGTGTCCGGTATCTGCCGTTCCAGTAAGGTGGCTGATACCAGCAGCCCGAGGGGCTGACTGGTATGCGCGGGGTTGGCGGGGCGAGCGCATGGACCGCGAAGCGGGTCAAGGTCACGTGCGCGGTCAGCCGGCTTCACGCGAGTGAGGGGGCCGAACGCGAAATCAATCGACGCCCCGGCAGGGCTGCTCCGGGTCAGCCGGGGTTTCGAAGTTCCGCGGTAATCGCGTATCGTCACCGCTTCTACCGCCACGAGCGCGAGAAGCATCGATGAACTTCACTCCGTCGCCGCATTTCACACAGAACTGGCTTTTATCGAAACCGTCCGCCAGCGGCCGGCGCGGGATTGTCGTCTCCCAGGTCAGGAGCGCGGCCGAGGCCGGCGTGGCGATCCTGGACGCCGGAGGCAATGCCGTGGATGCCGCCGTGGCCACCGCGCTTGCCCTGGCCGCCGTCGAACCGTGGAACTCGGGACTGGGCGGGATCGGGTTCGCTCTGGTGCACCGCGCTGGTCAGCCTGGTGCCAAGGTCGTCGACTTCGGACCCGTCGCACCGAGGGGCCTGAACCCGGCGCTGTTCAAGCTGACCGGCCGGACAAAGCAGGACCTGTTTGCCTGGCCTGAAGTGGAGAACGACACCAACATCCACGGCCCCCTGTCATTCGCCATTCCGTCCTCGACCGCCGGCTATGCGCACATGCACGCCACCTGGGGACGGCTTCCGCTCGCCGAGGTCATCGCCCCGGCCATCGCTTTGGCCAGGCGTGGCCTGCCACAGGACTGGTACACCACTCTGAAGGTCGCCACGTCCGCCTCGGTGCTGCGGCGTTATGCCGAGAGTGCCCGCATCTATCTTCCCGACGGTCTGCCGCCGGTCGCTCCGTATCAGGGAACGCCCGGCTTTTTCCGTCTTGGGGCTCTGCTGGACACACTGGAACACCTGGCTCGGGCCGGGCTGCGTGATCAGTACGAGGGCGACATAGCGGCGGCCATTCTCGCCGACGTCAGGCAGCTCGGCGGCGTGCTCTCGGCCGAGGACCTTCGGCACTGCCAGGCGCGGATCCTGCCGGCACAGGAGGTCGAATGGCGCGGCCGCACGGTGCAAACCGCCGGCGGCCTGACCGCGGCACCCACAATGGTCAGGGTGCTCGAACAGATGCGCTCCGTATCGTATGGCGCCGAACCGGATGCGGCGTGGTACATGGCGTTCGCCCGCGCGATGAAGACGGCCTATGCCGAAAGGCTTGCGGGACTCGGGGACGCGGACGCGCTGGCGGCCGAGACCTGCACCACTCACCTGACGGTATGCGATCAGGAAGGCACCATGGTGGCGATGACGACGACGCTGTTATCCTCCATGGGCAGCCGGGTCGTGCTGCCCCGGTCCGGCATTCTGATGAACAACGGCGTCATGTGGTTCGATCCGAGATCGAACCAGCCGAACTCGATTGCCGGCGGCAAGCGGCCGCTGACCAATATGTCGCCGATTATTGTTAGTGAAGGCGATCGACCGTGGCTGGCGGCCGGAGCATCGGGAGGGCGGCGCATCCTGGCTTCGGTCGTCCAAGTAATGACTTTCATTGCTGACTTCGGCATGAGCCTGGAGACCGCGGCGCACTATCCCCGCGTCGACGTTTCTGATCCGGATCAGGTTTCCGCCGATCGCCGCCTGCCCCCCGAGGTGCTCGATGCACTGGCCACGGACGGCGCGACCGAAATCGTGGAACACGGCGTGATGCCGATCAACTTCGCCTGCCCCAATGTGATCGTTCAGCATCCGGACGGGTCGCGGCAAGGCATCAGCGACGCCGCCTCGCCATGGTCGGCCGCGTTGGCCCAGGCTTGATACGCAGTTATCTTGATACGCAGTTATATCGGGGCTGAGCAAGAAGCAGCCTATCAGAGGGCGGTACCATGGATTTCGCATTGACCGACGTGCAGCGCCAGATCCGTGACGAGGTGCTGCGCCTGTGCGCCCAGTTCGACGACACCTACTGGCTGGAACGCGACAACACTGCGACCTTCCCCACCGCCTTCTTCGATGCCATGGCCGCCGGCAACTGGCTGGGCATTGCCATGCCGGAGGCCTACGGCGGCGCTGGCCTAGGCATCACCGAAGCCGCCGTGATGTTGCAGGCCGTCGCGGAATCCGGGGCCGCGATGAGCGGCGCCAGTGCCATCCACATCAACATCTTCGGCCTGAACCCGGTGGTCGTCCATGGCACGGACGCGCAAAAGGCACGGATGCTGCCGCCCCTGATCGCCGGCAGGGACAAATCCTGCTTCGGCGTGACCGAGCCGAACGCCGGCCTCAACACGACGGAAATCACCACGCGCGCCGACCTGCATGGCGACCACTACCGGATCAACGGCACCAAGATCTGGACCTCGACGGCGCAGGTCGCCAACAAGATCCTGCTGCTGGCGCGCACCACGCCGCTCGACAAGGTCAAGCGCAAGTCTCAGGGTTTGACGCTGTTCTATACCGACCTCGACCGCCGGCACGCCGAAGTTCGCCTGATCCACAAGCTGGGGCGCCATGCGGTCGATTCGAACATGGTGTTCTTCGAGGACATGCCGGTGCCCGGTCGAGGATCGCATCGGCGAGGAAGGCGAAGGGTTCCGCGCCCTGCTGCACGGACTGAATCCGGAACGGGTTCTGGTCGCCGCAGAAGCGATCGGCATCGGCCGAGCGGCACTCGACAAGGCGGCGCGGTACGCCCGCGATCGGGTGGTGTTCGGCCGCCCGATCGGCCAGAACCAGGGCATCCAGCATCCACTTGCGAAGAACTGGGCGGAACTCGAAGCGGCCAACCTGCTGACCCTGAAGGCAGCCTGGCTTTACGACACCGGGCAGGAATGCGGCGCCGAGGCCAACGCGGCGAAATATCTTGCGGCGGAGGCCGGCTATCACGCGGCTGAACAGGCGGTGATGACGCATGGCGGCATGGGATATGCCCAGGAGTATCATGTGGAGCGGCTGTTCCGCGAAAGCATGTTGCCGCGCATCGCCCCGGTCAGCCGCGAACTGATCCTCAGCTACCTAGCCGAGCGGGTGCTGGGGCTGCCGAAATCGTATTGACCGGAGCGGATCAACGCGAACTTGCAGAAACCGGCCGCGACGCTCTGGCCGGTCGTCTGTCGTGTCGTCCCCGTGCCCCCGCCTCGCACGGAGGGCACGAGGACGCGCCACTGCCCCCCAGTGTCTTCCCCGTGCCCCCGCCTCCGCAGGGACAAGCTTGGCACGGGGAGCCACGACTGTGCTGCATCGCCGAGCGCGTTTCTGTTTGATTATCCCTCGCAAGCGATTCAAATCACCTCAAGCACGGTGCCCAAAGTGTCCCCAATCGGCCGGTTCAGCACCAGATCGGCGATCTCATCCAGACCCGTCGGCTGCAAATTAAGAATGACCAGTTTCGCGCCGTTGCGTTTCGCCAGCTCCGGGAAGCCCGCGGCCGGATAAACCACCAGCGACGACCCGATCGCCACGAACAAATCCGCCAGCAACGTCTCCCTCTCAGCCCGCCGCATCTCGTTCACCGGCATCGACTGCCCGAAGGAGATCGTCGCCGATTTCACCCAGCCGCCGCACGCACAGTGCGGCACGATCCGGTCCTGCTCGAAATCAACACGCAGGGCTTCGATCTCGTAGCGGGTGCCGCAGTCGAGGCAGTGCGCATAGGTGGTGTTGCCGTGCAGCTCGATCACCTTGTCGTCGGGAATGCCGGAATCCTGGTGCAGGCCATCAATGTTTTGCGTGATCACCGAGCTTGCCCGACCCGACCTGATCAGTTCCGCCACCGCGCGGTGGCCTCGGTTCGGTGCGGCCTGACGGAATATCGGCTCCATCTCGAAGCGCCGCCTCCAGGTTTCCCGCCGCGCTTCGTCCGAGCGCATGAACTCGGAAAAATCGATCGGCTTTTGCTTGGTCCAGACGCCGCCCGGGCTGCGGAAGTCCGGAATGCCGGACTCGGTGCTGATGCCGGCCCCGGTGAACAGAACGATCCGATCGGCGGCGTCGATCAGCCGCGCGAGCACGGCCAGGTCATGCTCCATCGTACTTCTCCAGTGTCGCGTTGCCAGCAGCCACGGTGATCCCAACGACAGCAGGTACTCGCCGGGGATGCTTTCGGCCAGATGGGTTGCTCGACGTGCCGGATCACGGCGGCTACACCATGTCGAAGCATCGGTCATGGAACCAGACAGCATGACGCAAATTCGTTTCGGCATCTGGGCGCTGGTGCATGGCAGCCGGGGAGCCATGCAGGACCCGGATGAGCCGTATGACGCATCGTGGGAACGTAACAAGGCGCTGATCCTGGAAGCCGAGCGGCTCGGGTATGACAGCACGCTGGTGGCGCAGCACACGATCAATCCGCATCATGCGCCGCTCGATCAGCTCGAAGCTTGGACGTCGTCGGCCGCGCTCGCGGCGCTGACCAGTCGCATCGAAATCATCACCGCGATCAAGCCCTATCTCTACCATCCCGTCGTGCTGGCCAAGATGGCGTTGCAGATCGAGCACATCAGCCGTGGCCGCTTTGCCATCAACCTGGTGAACGCCTGGAACATGCCGGAGCTGGAAAAGGCTGGCATCGGCTTCGCCCCTCACGATGAGCGGTACGCCTATGGCCGCGAGTGGATCTCGGTGGTCGAGCCGCTGATGCGGGGCGAGACCGTGCGGTTCCGTGGCGAGTACTTCAATGTCGAGGACTATACGCTGCGCCCGGCCGACCCCTACCGTGCCAGGCCGCGCATCTATGTCGGAGGCGAGTCGCAGCCGGCCAGGGCGCTGGTCGCGGACTGGGGCGATGTCTGGTTCATCAACGGCCAGCCCCCAGCGGACGTTCGGGCACTGATCGCGGATGTCTCCGCACGCCCTCGCGCCGGCAAACCGCTGGGTTTCGGGCTTTCCGCGTTTGTCATCGCCCGGGAAACCGAGGACGAGGCGCAGGCCGCGCTGGCCCATCTGTCCGAGCTCGCCGCCAAGGACGCGCCGATCCGCCGAGTGCAGCGTGCGAACACGGACCCGTATTCGGTGATGGCGCGGACCATGTCCAAAACCCCCAGTGTGGGCAGCAATGGTGGCACCGCGGCTGGCCTCGTCGGCAGCTATGATACGGTCGCGGAGCGCATCGGGCAGTTCAATGCGATGGGGATCGAGCTGTTCATGCTACAGTTCCAGCCCTTCGAAGCCGAGATGCGGCGTTTCGCCCAGGAGGTCATGACCCGCGTCAGGCGGATGTAGCGGCCAACACTTTGGGCAGAGAGTGTTGCGTGGTAATTTAAGTCCAGCGGGACTGCCAAGTCGTGGGTTCCCGGCCCTTCGGCCTACGCCACGGGCAGGCTGCGCCGTGGATGACACTTTGGCGGCGTGCTGGGGCAGAGGCTACGGCAGCGCCACAGGCCCTTGATACCTAAGGAGCTACACGGATGGCGGAAAAGCGACAGTTGCGGTTGGGGGCGTTCATGCGCCCGGTGGGTATCCACACCGCGTGGTGGCGCTATCCCGGCGCCTGGCCCGACGCCAACTTCAACTTCCGCCATCTCGCGGATTTCGCCCGCACCCTCGAGCGCGGCAAGTTCGACGCCTTCTTCATGGCCGACCACCTCGCACTTCTGAACATGCCGATGGCCGCCCTGAAACGCAGCGCGACCAACACATCGTTCGATCCGATGACCCTGCTGCCAGCCCTGGCAGTCGTGACCGAGCGCATCGGACTGATCGCCACCGCGTCAACGACGTTCAACGATCCGTACCACATCGCCCGCAAGTTCGCCTCGCTGGACCACATCAGCAACGGCCGCGCGGGCTGGAACCTGGTGACGACCTCCAATCCGGACGCGGCACGGAACTTCGGTCTCGAAGAGCACGTCGAACATGCCGAACGCTACCGCCGAGCGCGCGAGTTCTACGATGTGGTGACCGGCCTGTGGGACAGTTGGGCCGACGACGCTTTCATCCGCGACGTCGAGAATGGCATCTTCTTCGATCCCGCGAAGCTGCATGTGCTGGATCACAAAGGTCCGCACTACTCGGTTCGCGGCCCGCTGAACATTGCCCGCCCGGTCCAGGGATGGCCGGTGATCGTCCAGGCCGGGGCGTCGGAAGACGGCCGTCAGATTGCCGCCGAAACCGCGGAGATGGTGTTCGCCGCCGGCGGCCCCCTGCCCGAGGCGAGGTCCTTCTACGCCGACGTAAAGGCCCGCATGCAACCGCTCGGCCGCAACCCGGATCATCTGAAGATCCTGCCCGGGGCGCTGGTCGTGGTGGGCGACACGGCCGCGGAAGCAAAACGCAAGCGCGAACTGCTGGACAGCCTGGTCCATCCGGACAGCGGCATGGCGTCGCTCTCGATCGCGCTGGGCGTTGACGCGTCTGAGTTCGACCTCGATGCGCCTCTGCCGGATATTCCAGAGACCAACCAAAGCAAGAGCGGCCGTCAGCGGGTGATCGACCGTGCTCGCCGGGATAACCTGACGGTGCGGCAGTTGGCGCAAATCGCCGGCGGCTATGGCGGCCTTTCGATGATCGGCACGCCCTCGACGATCGCCGACCAGATGGAGGAATGGCTGTTCACCGACGCCTGCGACGGCTTCAACGTGATGTTTCCCTACGTCCCCGGCGGGCTGGATGATTTCGTCAATCTGGTGGTCCCGGAACTGCAGCGGCGCGGCCTGTTCCGCACCGAGTACGAGGGTCGCACCCTGCGGGAAAATCTGGGCCTGCCCCGGCCAGGCAACCAGTTCTTCCCGGATAGCTGAATGGACCGCCGCCGATCGAACCTTCAGGGGACCGCCTGATGTCCGCCGCGCCGCTGCGGGGCCTGCGCGTGCTGGAGTTCAGCCACACCGTCATGGGACCAACCGCGGGCCTGCTGTTCGCCGAACTCGGTGCCGACGTGATCAAGATCGAGCCGGCACCGAACGGCGATCACACCCGCGGCTTGGGCGGTTTCGCCGCCGGCTTCTTCGCCGCCTTCAGCCGCAACAAACGCAGCCTCGCGGTTGATCTGAAGCGACCCGACGGCCAGGCGGTGGTGCACGCGCTGATCCCCACCGCCGATGTCGTGCTGGAGAACTACGGCCCCGGAACGATGGAGCGTCTCGGCTGCGGCTACGAGCAACTGGCGCCGCTCAACCCCCGGCTGATCTATCTGGCACTCAAGGGCTATCTGGCCGGCCCCTATGAGCACCGGCCGGCGCTGGACGAGGTGGTGCAGTTCCAGACCGGTCTCGCGTTCATGACCGGACCGCCCGGCCGTCCCCTGCGTGCGGGCGCCTCGGTCATCGACATCCTGGGGGCCGCGTTCGGCGTCATCGCGGCACAGGCCGCCCTGCGGGAGCGCGATATCACCGGCAACGGACAGCGGGTCAGCAGCGCCCTGTTCGAAAGCGCCGCCTTTCTCATGAGCACCCACATGGCCGGCATGATCGCCACCGGCCTCGACGCTCGGCCGATGCCAGCCCGCCGCGGCGCCTGGGCGATCTATGAGGTGTTCCAGACGGCGGCGGATGGGCAACTCTTCATCGGCGTCACGTCGGACCAGCAATGGACCCGCTTCGTCGAGGCGTTCGATCTGCGGGAACTCGCCGCCGATCCCCGGCTGGGCACCAACCTGATGCGGCTGCAGGAACGCACGTGGCTGATCCCGGCGCTGCAAGACGTTCTGATCAGGCTGCCACAGGCCGAGGTCGAGGCGCGGTGCCAGCAGGCGCAGGTGTCCTGGGCGCCGGTTGGTCAGCCGGGCGACCTTTTCACCGACCAGCATTTGCTGGCAACTGGCGGCTTGCTGGACGTGATCATCTCCCGCATCGGCGGCACCGAAGGCAAGCCAGCGAAACTGCCGGCGTTGCCGCTCGAGTTTGGCCCCAGTCGCGAACGGCCAGGGATCAGGATGCAGTCGCCTCGGATGGGCGAGCACACGATTGAGGTGCTGACCGCGGCCGGCCTCTCGGCGCCAGACATCGAACGGCTGCTCGAAGCCGGGGTCATCGTCAGCGCGGCGAAGTGATTGGCGGGCGCGAAAGATGCGCCGAGCCCCGTTCCGAATCTCCGCCGGATTGGCTATTAGACTGGTTTTGCCAGGCCCGCTCTCTGGCGACTCGTGTGTTTGATCCGGGGGCCACCATCACAAGACCACTCGTCCTGGCTATCGCTAATCAAAAGGGAGGCGTTGGAAAGACCACGACGGCAGTCAACCTCGCCACGTCCCTGGCGGTGGCGGGCGTGCCGGTGTTGCTGGTCGACATGGATCCCCAGGGAAATGCCTCGACCGGTGTGGGCATCGAGCGCAGCCAGCGATTCGGCGGCACCTACCAATTGCTGATGGATGGCTGCTCCGACGGCGAGACGATCAGACCGACCCCGGTGCCCAATCTCTCGGTGGTCGCCTCCGATATCGACCTCGCGGGATCGGAGGTCGAGCTGGTCACGATGCAGCGCCGGGAATTCCGGCTGAAGTCCGCACTGTCGGAAGCGCCGATCTTCGGCAGGTTCCGGGTGATCCTGCTGGACTGCCCGCCTGGTCTGGGACTTCTGACACTGAACGCATTGGTGGCCGCGTCGGGCGTGATCGTTCCGCTGCAATGCGAGTTCTACGCGCTCGAGGGGATCAGCAGCCTGATGCACACGATCGACGCGGTGCGTCGCAGATTCAATCCGCTGCTGCGGCTTTCCGGTATCCTGCTGACCATGTTCGACAAGCGGAACAGCCTGTCGGGCCTGGTCGAAAAGGACGCGCGCAATCATTTCGGGGACTGGGTCTTCGACGTGACGATCCCTCGGAACATCCGGCTGTCGGAAGCGCCGAGCCACGGCAAGCCGGTTCTGTTGTATGATGCCAAGTCGGTCGGCGCGATTGCCTATGCCGCGCTGGCGGCGGAGGTCATGAAAAAGGAGAAAGTCGTGACAACGGCAGCGATCGTGGCGCATGGCTAGCGGCAAGTCACCGCCACGGCTGGGACGCGGCCTGGCCGTGCTCCTGGGTGACACCGGGCCGGGGCATAACATCGAACGAGGGGTTGCCATCAACGCGATCCCGGTGGATCAGATCGATCCCAATCCGTTCCAGCCTAGAACCGACTTCGCCAGCGATGAATTGGAGAATCTGTCCGAATCGATACGTGCCCAGGGTCTTTTGCAGCCGATCCTGATCCGCCCGCATCCGACAGCACCGGATCGTTACCAGATCGTCGCCGGCGAGCGTCGTTTTCGCGCCGCGCTGCTGGCAGGTCTGACCGAGATTCCCTCGATCCTGCGCGAGGCGGATGACAGCGATGCCGCCGTAGTGGCGCTGGTCGAGAATCTGCAGCGCCAGGATCTCAATGCCATCGAGGAAGCCGAAGGGTATCAGCGGCTGCTGCAGGACTTCGGTCTGACCCATGAGGCCCTCGGTCATGCCGTCAGCAAATCCCGGGCCCATATCGGCAACACCGTCCGGCTGCTGCGCCTGCCGGATCCGATTCAGCAGGAAGTGCGGTCGGGCAGTCTGTCGTCGGGACATGCCAGGGCGCTGGTGAATTATCCCAATCCCGAGGCCTTGATCGATCAGATTCTGAGCCAAGGCATGTCGGTTCGGCAGACCGAGATGCTGGTCGCGAAGAAGATCGCCGCCAGGGGAGTCGTCGCACGACCGCCGGCTCCAGAAAAGCTGGATGTCGCGGAGATGGAGCGCCGCGTGAGCGATGTCCTCGGGTCGCGGGTGAGCATCACCACCAACCGTAAGGGCGGCGGTGAGCTGAGCATTCATTTCGGCAATCTCTATCAGCTCGAGGAGCTCGTGGATCGCCTGATTGGCGACCGGGGAAAGACGTCTCTCGCGCTGCAGGAGTAATAAACTTCCAAGTCAGGGCCGCCCGTGTCATGGCGCCCCGTGCTGGGCCTGCCCCGTCCGCAGGGACCAGCCTCGCGAAACATGCCCTTGGCACAGGCCAAGGGTCGAGGGGCCGGCGCAGGCCGCCGCCGCACTGTGGTTGCCGCCGGCATGGCACGTTGCCTAAGCCACACATGCAATGCCGGTGCGTCAACGTTTCATAGACTTTCAGCACGGAGAAAGTGCGGAGAGCGCGGTGCTCGCGGAGAAAGCGCTATGCTTCTTGCGGAATCATCCCGCCCGGCAGGTCACAATTCCGATCCTCCATACGGGCGCGGAAGTCGGCGACGACTGGATGGCCTTCGTCGCTACGTGGTGTAGCTTCCGTCGAAACCGACCGCTTCTGCTCCGTGAGCACCGTGTTCTCCGCCTTTCCTCCGTGCTGAAAAAACTTGGCCGCGGTTCGCACCTGCCGTGGCCGGGGGTGCCAAGCCCAGGCAGTCGCACCTACAGCTTTCGCCACAAGAGCGTTAAGCAAAGACATGGGTCACCGCACCAAACTCGGCGGGGGTGTCGAACTCGCGAAGGCTACACCCCTCCGTGTTCAATCCATCACCGCGGCAGAACTCGACAATTGCAGCGCGCTCGCAGGGCGGGTATTTCCCCCGACTACGCAGCTTAAACCTACTGCGATGGGGCGCCCCCGTGACCAGCAGCTACGAAACCGATGTCTTTCGCTGGTCGACCGAGCAGGCTGCGCTGCTGCGCCGGCTCGCCGCCGGTGAGCAGGTGAACGCGGCAATCGACTGGCCCAACGTCATTGACGAGGTCGAAACAGTGGGCCGTTCCGAACGCGCGGCGCTGCGCAGCCATCTCGTCGTCATCATCGAGCACCTTTTGAAGCTTGCCGCTTCGCCCGCCACCGAACCACGCAACGGCTGGATGGACAGCGTCAATCGCGCGCGTGATGAGGTCCAGATCGTGCTGCAAGACAGCCCAAGCCTGCGCCCTGCCGTCAGTGATTTGATCGTCGAGAGCAGGCCACGCGCGAGGCGGCGCGTTGCTCAGGCGCTCTCTTTGTTTGGCGAAACCCCACGCGTCCCGATCGACAGCCTCTCATTCACCGAGGACCAGATACTCGGCGACTGGTTCCCCACATAATCCGCGGCGGGCCTCACCTCCGGGCGAACGGGCGATCTCACATCAGCTTGCCCTGCAGGAACCCTAACGCCGGGAGCGGTCGCCACGATCGAGGCAGGTCGGCCCGCCGGATCGGCTTAACCGTATATAGCGGCGTAGGCTGGCGGGAGCTTCTGAGAAAATTGGCGTAGGCGCTCACTTGCTGCTCCCGCCAGGCACGGTCCGCGAGGGCCGCCAGGCGGCTGGAAAACACCTCGGCCACCCGTGACGTCCGCCCAATCGAAGCGACGACAGCCCAGAGCTGGTCGTCGCGATAGGTGCTGAGGCTGACCGGTTCCACCATGACACAAGGCTGGCCGGGCTCGCGCAATATGGCAAGAGTCTTTGCGCCATCGGAGCGCCCCCGGGCGCCCCCGGGTATCGACTGGGTGGCAGTACGGAGCTAGCGTTCCCTGGAAAGAAACGAGGGAACGGCGAGCCATGAGCGGAGAGAACTGTCTGGCGGGACTGAAGATCCTTGATCTCACGCAGTTCGAGGCTGGCCCATCCTGCACCGAGGCCCTGGCGTGGATGGGCGCCGATGTGGTCAAGGTCGAGAACCCCCGGGACGGCGATCCCGGCCGTTCGGTTGCCGGCAAGACCGACAAGGATTCGTTCTACTTTCTCCAGTACAACGCCAACAAACGGTCCATCGCGATCAATCTCAAGCACGCGCGCGGCCGTGAGCTGGTGAAGGACCTGGCGCGCACCGCCGACGTGATGATCGAGAATTTCGCCCCCGGCGCGATCGAGCGGCTCGGCCTGGGCTATGACGTGATCAAGACGGTCAACCCCGCGATCATCTACTGCCAGGTCAAGGGCTTCGGCACCGGCAGCCCTTACGAACGCAATCTCGCCTTCGACATGATCGCCCAGGCGTGCGGCGGCCTGATGTCCATAACGGGTGAGGAAGGCGGTCCTCCCTGCAAGCCCGGGGCGACCATCGGCGACACCGGGACCGGAATGCTGATGGCGGCGTCGATCCTGGGTGCCTACGTGCGGCGTCTGCGCACCGGCCAGGGGGACCATCTCCAGGTCGCCATGCAGGATGCGGTCCTGCACTACATCCGCAACGCCTTCACCTACACCGAGCGGACCGGGAAGCCGGCACCGCGCGCTGGGTCCAGGACGGTCGGCGGCGGCAACCCGCCGATCGGTGTCTATCCGTGCAAGGGCGGCGGTCCCAACGACTTCGTCTACATCTACACCAGCGCCGCCAACCCCGAGCACTGGACGCGTCTGCTGAAGGTGATGGGCCGCGAGGACCTGATCGGCGACCAGCGCTACGCCACCCCGGCGGCACGCACCGAACATCGCGCCGAGGTCGACGGGATCGTCGCCGCCTGGACCATTCAGCACGACAAGAACACCGCCATGGAGCTGGTCGGCAGCGCAACCATCCCCGCCGGCGCCGTGCTCGACACCATGGAGCTGGCAAACGACCCGACATTCGTCCAGCGCGGCATTCGCCAGACGATGGCGCACCCGGAAATCGGCGATTATGTCATGAGCGGCTGGCCGGTGCGTTTCGGCGGACAGGCTCCAGCGGTAAAGCCCGCACCGTTACTTGGCCAGCATGGCGAGCAGGTGCTGTCGGAGTGGCTGCGACTGGACACCGCGCACATCGCGGACCTGAGGCGAAACGAGGTGATCACCTGATGACCCACCGGTATTGCATCGTCGAGGATGCGGGTCCGGTGCGCGTCGTTACGCTCAACCGGCCGGAGGTGCTCAACGCGCTGCATGCCGATGCCAACGACGAGCTTGCAGCGGTGTGGGACGATTTCGCGGCTCGTGACGATCTGTGGGTGGGCATCGTCACCGGGGCCGGCGAGCGGGCGTTCTCCGCCGGCAACGATCTCAAGGTGCAGGCGGCGGGCAAACGCCGGCCCAACGGTCCGCGAGGCTTTGCCGGCCTGTGCCATCGCTTCGACCTGTTCAAGCCGATGATCGCCGCGGTGAACGGCGTCGCGATGGGCGGCGGTTTCGAGACCGCCCTGGCGTGCGACATCATCATTGCTGCCGAGGGCGCGGTGTTTGCACTGCCCGAACCGAGGGTCGGGCTGATCGCCGGCGGCGGCGGGGTGCATCGGCTACCTCGCTCGATCCCGATCAAGCAGGCGATGGGGATGATGCTGACCGGTCGGCGTGTTCCCGCGCGGGAGGGTTTCGAACTCGGCTTCGTCACCGAGGTCGTGCCGGACGGGCAGGCGCTGGCCGCGGCGAAGCGCTGGGCGGCGATGATCCTTGAATGCTCACCGAAGGCGGTGCGAGCGACAAAGCAGGCGAGCTATCTGGGCCTCGACGAGCCGAGCCTGGAGCGGGCGATGCGCACGGTGTATCCGGCGCAACAGGAAAACATCGACAGCCAGGACTATATCGAGGGCCCGAAGGCGTTCGCCGAGAAACGCAAACCGCACTGGCGAAACAAGTAGCCCTTGGTGCCTCCACCAGTGTCATCCCCGGCGGTCATCTCCGGCGGTTAGAGTATCATCCCCGTGCTTGGCGATGCTTGGCGCGGGGACCCACGATTTGCGGTGCGGAAAGCCAATTTCGCCGGTCACCCGATCAAGCTTGGCCTGCGATGGCAAGAATCCGGTGATGACACGCAGTGTGAGAGCCAACGCCCACCACACAATGCGGCGACCTTCGCGGACGGCACACCAGGGCGACCGGTCAGGCCCGACGATTGGCCGCCCCGCTCCGAGTGGTTGACAGCGGATGATGGTCCTCGACCACCTGGCGCAGCCGTTCCGTCTGCACGTGGGTATAGACCTGCACGGTTGAGATATCAGCGTGGCCCAGCAGCATCTGCAGGCTGCGCAGATCGGCACCCCGCGCCAGCATGTGCGACGCGAACGAGTGCCGCAGAACATGCGGCGACACCCGGGCGGAATCCAGGCCCGCCTCTAGCGCCACCTGCTTCAACAACAGGAAGAACGCCTGCCGGGTCAGCGGCCGCTTCGGGTCACGCCCCGGGAATAGCCACCGGCTGTCGACGTCGGTCGCTGCCAGCAAGGCCTCCACCGCCAGCTTTGCAGGGGCCGAAAGCGGCACCATGCGCTCCTTGCCGCCCTTCCCCTTGATGATCATCGCCTGAACGTCGCGGGACAGTCCGGCCCGCGGCAACGACAATAGCTCCGACACGCGCATCCCGCTGGCATACAGGATTTCCAGCGCCGCCCGGGCAAGCGCGCCGGGCCGGCCCGGCTTCCGCAAGGTGGCATCGAGCAGGGCCAGGACCTCGGTCTCGGCCAGCAGTTTCGGCAGCGTTTGCGGCTGCCGTGGCGTGTCGAGATGGGTGGTCGGATCGTCCGGGCGGATCGCCTCCCGTAGCAGGAACATGTGGAACTGCCGCAATGCGGACAGGCGGCGCGCCGCGGTGCGAGCAGACAGGCCACGGCTGTGCAGCGAGGCCATGTAGGCATGGCAGGTCGCGGCATCGGCCGCCACCAGGGCCTGCCCACGCCCTGCGGCAAACGTCTCGAAGTCGGCCAGATCGAGCGTGTAGGACGAGATCGTGTTGCGCGCCGCGCCGCGCTCGACCGTCAGCATCTCAAGGAAGCTGTCGATGCTCGGGTTCATTGCTCAGTGCGTGGAGAATTTGTCGTTCGGCACGACCTTTTCGACCGGATGCGGCTGAGGACTGGGAGGAAACGCGCCGAGCATGAGCAGCCCGGCCATCAGGATCAGCAGGCCCGCCGCGACGACAGCCAGGAAAATGCGGATCATCAAGTCTCCTGCCCGTATGGTATCGCAGCCGGGTAACCTGTCGCGAGCACGAATTGAGCGCTCCCGACCAAATCGCGGGTCGCCCACCGCCGCGAACTCGGTGTGTCGCAAGAGCAGCGGCGCGAAACTGTCAGGTATCGGGATTCGATGAAAGCCGCCACCGCCGACGTCGATACCGCAGCCCCTGGAACGCTTGCAGCCGGGAGCAATCGTCTCGCCGATGTGCTAAGCGTCCGCCATCATGACACGAACCACCGCCCTCCGCGAGACGATACCCCTTCCCGACCAGATCGCCGGCCGAAGCATTGTGTTGGTCGGGCTGATGGGAGCCGGCAAGACCTCGATCGGCCGCCGGCTCGCGGCGCGTCTCGGCCTGCCCTTCCACGACGCCGATCAGGAGATCGAACTGGCCGCTGGCTGCACCATCCCCGAGCTGTTCGAGCGTTACGGGGAGGCCGCGTTCCGCGATGGCGAGCGGCGCGTGATCCGGCGCTTGCTGGCGGGCGATCCGCTTGTGCTCGCGTTCGGCGGCGGTGCCTTTATGGACCCACAGACGCGGGAGATCACCCGGTCCGAGGCGGTGTCCATCTGGCTGCGCTGCACCCTGCCGACACTCCTGCGGCGGGTCGCCGGGCGCAACAACCGGCCGCTGCTGGCCGGAGGCAACCGGGAGGACACGCTGCGCGAACTGATGGTCCGCCGCTACCCGATTTACGCCGAGGCCGACATCACGGTCGATTGCGGCGACGAGCCGCCGGACCACACCACCGGCCAGGTGGTCAATGCCCTGCTGGACTGGAAACCGGCGGCCCGGCTGCATGTGGTGCTGCCCAGCACGAGCTACGACGTGGTCATTGGCGACAACCTGCTGGCCCGGGCCGGCGCACTGCTGGCGCCCAGACTGCCGCAGAAGCGGGCCGTCATCATCACCGACCGGACGGTAGCTGATATTCACCTGCCGGCGTTGCTCGACGGACTGGCGCAGACGGCGATAACGGCAAGCTCCATCGTCGTCGCGGGCGGCGAGGCATCAAAGAACCTCGACACCTACGTGGATGTTGTCGATCAGCTCCTGGAGGCCCGGGTCGAGCGGCGCACCGCGATCATCGCGCTGGGCGGCGGCGTGGTCGGTGACCTGGCCGGCTTCGCGGCCGCCACCACACTGCGCGGACTGCCATTCGTTCAGATCCCCACCACCCTGCTGTCGCAGGTTGATTCGTCGGTCGGCGGCAAGACCGGGGTCAACACCGGGCGTGGCAAGAACCTGGTGGGCGCTTTCCACCAACCGAAGATGGTGCTGGCCGACACTGGCACGTTGCGCACGCTGCCGTTGCGGGAACTGCAAGCCGGATATGCCGAAATCGTCAAAGCGGGTCTGATTGGTGACGCGGCCTTTTTCGCCTGGTGCGAGCGCAATGGCCAGGCCGTGGTGTCCGGTGACCGCGACGCCCAGGCCGAGGCGATCAAGCGGGCCTGTGCCTTCAAGGCCGCTGTCGTGGGCGACGATGAGCACGAGGAAAAGCCCAACGACGGCCGCGCGCTGCTGAACCTGGGCCACACCTTCGGCCATGCGCTGGAAGCGGAATACGGCTACGACGGCGGTATGCTGCACGGCGAAGGTGTCGCCGTCGGCCTCGGACTCGCCTTCAAACTCTCCGCTCGGCTCGGCTTTTGCCGATTCGCGGACGCGGAGCGTGTGATCGCGCACGTGTCCGCCATCGGGCTGCCGGCGGAGCTGTCGATGCTGAACCGGCGTTTCTCGGCCGCGACTCTGATCGGCCACATGCGTCGCGACAAAAAGGTGCGGGACGGCGCGCTGAACTTCGTGCTGACACACGGGATCGGACAGGCGTTTACCAGCGCCGACGTGCCACACGACGCAGTGACTTCCCTGCTGCGGGAGGAGGGGTGCTCGGAGTGACCCCCGGCTGAGCCATGCAGCCCGCGGAATACACGCGGATGGACGCGGCAGAGGACGACATGTGGTGGTACCGCGCCCTGCATGCTCGGCTCCTCGACTCGCTGGCGGGCGTAACGGCTGTCCGGGCTGACGGGACGGATGCGACCGGTGACGTGCCGGACGCGCCCAAAACGCCGCGCGTGCTGGATGCCGGCTGCGGCACGGGCCGGTTTCTCCAACTGCTGCACATTCAACGGCCCGACCTGGAGTGTGTCGGAGTGGAATGGAGTGCGCCCGCCGCAAAACGCGCCGAAGAAAAATCCGCGGCCCACGTGCTCTGCGGCAGTGTCAACGCGCTGCCTCTCCGCAACTCCAGCTTCGATGCCGCGGTCTGCGCCGACGTGCTGTGCCATGGCGCGGTGGACCCCGACACGGCGCTGCGGGAGTTGCGGCGCGTGTTGCGGCCCGGCGGCCGGCTCGTGCTAAACATGCCCGCGTATCAGTGGCTGCTGGCGGCGCATGATCACCGGGTGCACAATGTCCGGCGGCAGACCGCGTCAGCCACTGCCGCAATGCTGCGCCGCGCCGGATTCATCCATGTTCGGGCCCGGTACTGGAACACTCTGCTGCTGCCGCTGATGGTCGTGCAGCGAAAGCTTCTGACCCGAGGCGATTCCGCGTCGGATGTTGCCCGGTTTCCGCCTTGGCTCGATGCCGGACTGCATGGCATGACGGAATTCGAGCGGCGGCTGCCCTTTGGCTTGCCTGCCGGCGGGTCGGTGCTGGCCGTTTCGGAGAAGCCATGAACCACGCAGTTGCCATCGCGGAAAGCCGCGCAACGTCCTATGCCGCGAGCCGGGTAGGACTGTCGATCGTCGTTCCGGTCTATCGCGGCGCCAGCACCGTCGCCCGGCTGGTGGATGCGCTGTCGGACCTGCAGCCGGCGGGCGGGCTGGAGATCGTGCTGGTGAATGACGGCAGTCCCGACAACTCGGGCGAAGTTTGCCGCTCGTTGCTGCCCATCGCGCGGGTTCCCCTGCTGTATGTCGAGCACGCACGCAACTACGGCGAGCATAACGCCGTCATGACCGGCCTGCGCCATGCCCGCGGTGAGTTTGTCATCACCATGGACGACGACCTGCAAAATCCTCCCGAGGAGGTGGTGCGATTGTATGACCATGCCCGTTCCGGCGGCTGGGACGTGGTCTACACGCGCTTTGCCGTGAAGCATCACCAGGGATGGCGGAACCTTGGCAGCCGCTTTGCCAACGCCGTGGCGGACCGTCTGCTGGACAAGCCCAAGGGCCTCTATCTGTCGTCATTCCGCTGCATGTCGGCGCTGGTGGTCCGAGCGGTCACCCGCTACCGCGGTCCTTATCCTTATGTCGATGGGTTGATCATGCAGGTCACCCAGCGCATCGACAGCATCGAAGTGCGCCATTTGCCGCGCATCGAGGGCCGCTCCAACTACAACCTGACCCGGCTGGTGCGGCTGTGGCTGAACCTGGCCACCAGCTTTTCCCTGGCCCCGCTGCGGCTGGCGACCTATGCCGGACTGGCGCTGTCGATCGCCGGTGGCATCGGCGCGGTGGCGACCATCTCCGAGGCATTGTTCATGCACGACACGCCGTCCGGCTGGGCGTCGATCATGGTGGCGCTGCTGCTGGTGTCCGGGGTGCAGTCGATGATCCTGGGTGTTCTCGGCGAGTATGTCGGGCGCACCTTTCTGTCGGCCAACGGCAAACCGCAGGGCACGGTTCGCAGCCTGGAGCGCGGCGGCCCGGCGGACGGGGCATGAGCGCCTACTGGGCCGTCCTGGCAGCCGCGATCGTGACCAGCATGGGCGGCCAGACCTTGCTGAAGGCCGGCGCCGGAGCACCGGATTTCCTCAGCCAACTGGCCGATCCGCGCACCCTGGCAGGGCTTTTTCTGTACGGCGGCGCGGCGTTGCTCTACATCGTCGCACTGCGGCGGATCGCGATGTCGGTCGCCCTGCCCTGCACGGCCGTGTCCTATGTCGCCGCCGCGCTGATCGGACACTACGGCTTCGCCGAGCCGTTAGGTGGGGTGCAAATGAGCGCGATTGGCCTGATCTGCGCCGGGGTCGTGCTGCTAGCCCTGGCGTGAGTATATCAGCACGCCAAATGAACAACGGTACCTGGCACGGGAACCCACACCCCAGTGTCATCCCCGTGCTTGGCGCGGGGACCCACGACTACGTTACTGCATAACGCACGCACCGCCATCACACAAAACGCCGACCAGGCGGCATCACGGTCGGTCGGTATAGCGCGACGGATAGGCGGGCGCGTAGCCTCCGGTTAGCGGACCTGACGCGTTTTCGATCCCCGGCGGGCTCGCCCCGGCCACCTCCTCGATGGCCCGCTCGATCAGTTGCTGGCTCTGAGCCGGATCGCCGCCGAGCGACCCGAGTGCGCGAGCGACGGCGGCGGCACCCTGGCCGGCAGGGGGTGCGTCGTCGGCCCCCGGGCCCACCGGGCGAAACACGAGTTGCACCTGAACCTCCTGCAGCAGCCGGCGTGCATCGTCGATACGGCCGTCCAGCAGCGCGGTTCGAGCCCGCTCCAGGCGTTGGCGCGCAAGCGAGGGCGGTCTAGGCCCTTCGGCCACCGGTCGAGCATCGCCCTGCTGCGCCGCATTGTCTGGCTGGGCCGCGCCATAGGGCCGCTGGCGCAACCGTGCCAGCACCGACGACATATCGTCTGGCTCCAGGCGTGCGGCGGCGGTCTCCGCTTTGGGTTTTGGCGCCAACGGCGGGACCGGCGGCTTCGGCACATCGCGGCGTTCGGGTGGAAGCGGGAGTTGCTGCGCTGCAACAAGCTGCTGGCGCGCCTGATCGGTGGCTGCCTGACTGGCTGCAAGCTGCTGTTGCAATGCGGCTAGCTGCTGGCGCGCCTGCTCGGCCGCGGCCTGACTGGCGGAGACCTGCTGTTGCAAGGCGGCCAATTGTTGATGGTCCTGATCGCTCGCGGCCTGGTGGGCTGCAAGCTCGTCCCTGAGCGCGGTCACCTGTTGTTGAACCTCAGCCGCGGGCGGGACTGACAAGGCGGCATCAGCGGAAGCGGCCGGCCGGCCGGCGAACAGCGAATTCCACTGCTGCCGAGCCTCGCTGACGTAAAGCGCGGGCTGCCCGAATATGACGCACGCGAGCACAAGTCCCACGACGACGGCAACGGCGGAAATGGCAAGACGCAATAGATCTTCCTTGCGAGGCAGTGGTTGAGCAACAGAGTTAAATCGCAGGAACAGCGCAAGTCCACGAACAGAGTCAGCATCATGTTCATATCGGCGTGATGCCACCGACGCGCAAAGTCTTACGCAAACGCTTTGTGCGGATCAACAAAGAGGTGAGGTTGCACCGCTCCGGATCACCGTCCCGTCAGACGGGTTGCATCGTTGCGGACCGCTACACAGGTAAATCGGGTAGCCAAGACGAATGATTCAGGAGGCTTTGCCCATGCCGCAGGAATTTCACGACCAACTCATTTCCTACATGCCGAAGATGCGCATTTGGGCGCTCGCATTGACCAGAAACCGCGCGGCCGCCGACGATCTGACCCAGGACGTCGCGACCAAGGCGCTGGTTGCGAAGGATGGCTTCACCCCGGGGACAAATTTCTCCGCGTGGGTACATCGTATCATGATCAACCATTTCATCAGCAGCGTGCGCAGCCGGCGCGAGTTCACCGACATGGAGAGCATGCCGGAAATACAAGTCGCCGCCACTCATGAGGACCGCGCCGCCCTGCGTGAGCTCGGCTGGGCGCTTGGCCGACTGCCACAGGACCAACGCGAGGCATTGTACATGATCGTGTTGCAGGAAAAATCCTACGAGGATGCTGCCCAGATGACTGGCTGCGCGATCGGCACGTTAAAGAGCAGGGTGCATCGCGCCAGGCTGCAACTGAGAGCGTTTCTGATGGGCGACAACACAGGAAAACTGGGCAACCATCCGAAGCTCGCCCAGCCCGAGCGGCTGGCAGCCTGATCCGAGGAGCGTTGCTCGAGGGCGGAGTGCGGCATGCCCCTTGGCGCGGGCCGAGGGGCGAGCCGCCCCCCGCCCCAAGCCTGGTCGGGCTCGCCCCTGCAAACCCCAACCCCGGCGAATTTCGTCAACGCCCCCGGCCGCCCCGCGATCGAAGGAAATTCAGCAAATCGCAAATGCACGCAGACGCGCGCGCAAAAAGGCAGTCCGGGCTAGGCATCGTCGAACATGTCCCGTGGCCGAGCGACGTAGATCTTAATTTCATTTTGCGTGCATCTGCGTGTTTTGCGGTTTCAAACCTGTCTGCGCTCTCATGGCAGCCCGAACCGGTCCCTCTCCGGCTGGCGCGAAGTCGGAGCATTTTAGCCGCGGCGGAATAGAAACATTCCGAACAGTTCCGCTGGATCGGTCCAGATCCGCTCACTGATCCAACCGGCATCGCGCGCCAGGCCGATCAGTGTCTCCGGCCGATGTTTGTAGCTGTTTTCGGTATGGATTGGTTCGTCCCGCTGGAAATTGATCCGATGCCCGGCCAAGCTGACACTCTGGTCCCGGAGGGAAAACAGATACATCTCGATACGACTCTCGGCATCGTTCCAGATCGCCTGGTGCCGGAACGATGCCAGATCGAAATCGGCTGCTGCCTCGCGATTGAGCCGCCGCAGAAGATTGAGGTTGAACGCGGCCGTAACGCCGGCGGAATCATTATATGCCGGAAGCAGAATCGCGGGATCCTTGCGCAGGTCTGCCCCAAGCAGAAACCACGAGCCGGAGCCGAGTGATGCATGCGCGCCGCGAAGAAAGCGAGACGCCGCATCGGGATCAAGGTTGCCGATGGTTGAGCCAGGAAAGAAGCCAAACCGGCGTCGGCCCAAATCGGGCAGTCGCAGCGGCTGCATGAAGTCCGCGACGATTGGAACCACCCGCAGGTGCGGATATGAAATCCGCAGTCGCGACTGCATCAGCGACAGCGCCGGCGCGGCGACATCGATCGACACGTAGGTCTGAAATATAGGCTGACCCGCCGGGTTCCGCAGATCCAGCAGGTATCGCGCCTTTTCTTCATCACTGCCGCCGAATTCCACGAGAGCGGCAGTGGTTACTTCCTCCGGCACCAGGTTTTGCGCCAGATCGCCGAGCAGATACTTTTCTGTCCTGGTGAGGTAATATTCCGGCAGCCGAGTGATTTCGTAGAACAGCCGGCAGCCTTCCTCGTCATAGAACAGCTTCGGCGGAAGCGTCTTCGGCGACGCCGTCAATCCCGCCAAAGCGGCTTCCGCAACATCGCTCAGCCCCTTGGGCGGGAGAGATCCTGACTCGTTCGGCACGGTTTCCTCCGGCAAAAGCGCCGCGGCCGAACCAAGATCGTTCCGGCCACTGACGCGCTCGCTGCTCCAGTTGTTGTTTAGAGATCCCGTGCCAGACGAAGGCCGGTGAACTGCCAGCGTTTATCGGGATGGAAAAAATTTCGGTAGGTGGTGCGCGTATGACCGGCGGGGGTCGCCAGCGAGCCGCCGCGCAATACCATTTGGTTGATCATGAACTTGCCGTTGTATTCGCCGATCGCGCCGGGCGCCGGACGAAATCCTGGATAGGGGCGGTAGGCGCTGTCGGTCCATTGCCAGACATGCCCGGTGCGTTCGTCGATCCCAGACATGGAACCAGCCGCCTCCCACTCTGCCTCGGTCGGCAAACGCGCTTCGACCCAACGTGCGAAGGCATCGGCCTCATACCAACTGATATGGCGAACCGGCGCATCGGGTTCAATCGGCAGCAAACCACCTGGACCGAACTGGAACCACTCACCGTCCTGTTCATGCCAGTAGAGCGGCGACTCCCAGCCCGCTGCCTGGACCGTCGCCCAGCCATCGGACATCCACAGCGAAGCCGTGTGATAGCCCTTGTCCGCAATGAAGGATTGCCAGTCCTCGTTCCGCACCAATCGGGAGGCCAGCGCATACTCCCGTAGGTAGACCTCATGCGGAGGCGTCTCATTGTCGAAGCAAAAGGCTTCGGCCTCCTGACCGATCTGGTGCAGACCGCCGGGACAGGCGACGAACCGCGTTTCCTGCCGCGAGCCCGGCGGTTCGCTCCAGCCCGGGGTCATTGGCGGATAAAGCGGGCTGGCCGAAAACGCGTGCACCATATCCGTCACCAGCAACTCCTGGTGCTGCTGCTCGTGGTGCAGGCCCAGTTCAACCACCGGCAGCGCCTGCGGCGGCAGCGTGGCAAGAGCATCGGTCAGCGCCGCATCGACATGGCGACGGTATTCGGTGACAAGTCCGGATGAGGGCCGGGTCAGCAACCCCCGATAGGGCCTCGGATGCCGGGCGCCTACCGCGTCATAGTCCGAGTTGAACAGGAAGGAAAATATCGGGTCGAACAGCCGATAGCCGGCAACGAACCGCACCAGGACGAACTGTTCGAAGAACCAGGTTGTATGGGCGCGGTGCCACTTCGCGGGGCTGGCGTCGGGCATCGATTGGATACATTGATCCTCGTCGGTGAGCGAACTGACCAGGTCTTCGGTGTGCCGCCGCGCATCTCGGTATCGACGTGCCAGGTCAACGAGGCTTGCAGGCCTGTGGGAAAGTCCCCCGTGGGAAAGTCCGGCGTCGTCCATTCGTATCCTCCGGCCAATTATCAACGCTTCGGAAGCGCCGTTAGCTCGCGACGACGCAAACATCTTTCCGTCATCGATTTTCCTTTGGCATCTGGTCTCGTGCATCATGAGTTTCGCGACCGGATAGTAGGAAGAGTTTCAGGAACGTAAAGTGCCCAGGAAAGTGGGTCCGACCCGACCGCTGGCAACCCGCGGCGCGTGAAAGCGTTGCACCCTGGCATCACCCGAGGTCGCTGTATGTCATCCAGGCCCATTTGGCGCGGACACCTCCGACTGGCGTTGGTGTCGTGTCCCGTCGCCTTGCACAGTGTGGTCCGCGGCAGTGGCGGCCTGCATTTCCATCTGATCAACCCGAAGACCGGTCATCGCATCCGCATGGCCTCGCTGGACGCGGAGAGCGACGAGGAAGTCTCGCGCGGCGACCTGGAAAAGGGCTACGAATTCGAAAAGGACCGCTATGTCCTGCTCGATGACGCGGATTTCGAGCAGGCACGCATCGAAAGTTCCTCGGTCCTGACCATCACCAAATTCGTCGATACCGCCTCGATCGAGCCGATATTCTTCGACACGTCCTATTATCTGGCACCAGACGGTGACGCGGGGCAGGATGTGTTCGCGGTGCTGCGCGACGCCATCCGCAACTCACGCACCGCCGCCCTGTCGCGCGTCGTCATCGCCCGCCGCGAGCACCCGGTCGCGATCATCCCGTCGGGCGCCGGGATGGTCTGCCACACTCTGCTGCAACCGTCCGAGCTGTGGGACGCGAAGCCTCTGTATGAGGATGTCGCAAGCATTCGGCCCGATCCGTCCATGCTGGAGCTCGCGAACTCAGTTGATCGACCGGCAGAAGGGGAAATTCCAGCCAGAAGATGCCGAGGATCGCTACGAAGCCAGGCTGCGGAACGTCATCGAAGCGAAGCTGAAGGGCGAAGGCATTTCGCCGGAAGAACATGATGTTCCGGACCGCGGCAACGTGGTCGATCTGATGGCGGCACTCAAGGCCAGCTTGGGGGACAAGTCCGACCGAACGTCAAAGCCTTCGCGTGGCAAGGCGTCCTCCGGCAAGCCAGCCTCCGCGAAAGCACGCTCGGCGCCGGCGGACAGCCAGCCGCCCGCGCGAAAACGGCAAAGCCGGCGAGCTTAAGGCGGAGCGCCCCACCGTAATCGCGTCGAAGCGTCAAATGCGGCCCGAGTCCACCGACAGCGAAATCGGCATCGCATTGCCGATAAACAGCGGTGACAGCACGTGGGATCGGTAGCGCCACCGCTCGTCTCCGCCGCGCACGCAGTCCGCCGCGATGTCGGCGACCAGTGCCGGCGGATGTGGGCCGTGATGCGGCGGCCGTCCCTTGGCGTAATACAGGGTGAGCACACCGACGAGGCTGGCCCGGTGCTCGTGGGTCGACGTGACCTGCAGATTGGTGACGACATGACGCCCGGTGATGGGACCGCGCTGCTGGCGCTTGGTGTAGAACGCGCGGATCTTGTCCTGTCCCTCGAACCGATTGTCGCCAACGACGAACAGGGCGTCCGCGAGATAAAACTCGTGCGCACTGGTGCCGCCGTTGAAATCCACTTCGAACCAGTAGTTTGTCGTGAGCCGATTGAGCGCATACCAAAGCGCCATGTCATCGCTATCCAGCATCGAATTCGCTGCCCAAACTGTTGGCGGACCAACGTTCACTATCGAGTCTAAGGGCTGCCATGGCAAGGGGGCTGGGGAAGCGGAGGACCCCGGCAATCATCACCCTTGGCCCTTAGTATGTTTCTTTAACGAAATAAGTAATCATGTCGGCAACGGATATCTTTGCAGATATGGCATGTAGTCAGGCTCGACATCGATCCGCAGTGTGGCCAGCACACGAACCACGGCATTGTAGAAACCTATCGTCAGCGTCAGGTCCACAACCATTTCATTTCCAAGCGTACCCTGAAGCTCGGCGAACGTTGCATCGGTAATGACGCCATCGGCGGTCATCTCCCGCGCGGCCCGCAATACGGTCCTCGACAACGCGTCGAGCGACGTCGGCTTGCCGGCGGTATCGTCGATCAGTGCTTGAATGTCTGCGTCGGTGACGCCAAAGTCGAGGCCGAGCTTGACGTGGTGGGACCATTCGTAGGGAGAACGGGCAAGCCAGCCGACCTGCAGGATCGCTAGTTCACGCAGCCGCGGGTCGAGCTTGCTGCCGTAACGAATATAGCTGCCCAGTCCAAAGAAAGCGCGCGCCGCCTTGGGCGAGTTCACCAGCGCCTTGGCCAGCGAGATCGGACGGTTCAGCAGCTCCTGGTCCTCGGGCGCGAGATCGGATTTTTCGAGATAGGGAACGCGAGCCATGATTTGCCTCCAGTGCACCCGGTCAGGGTAGAACCGGCTGACGACAATGCAAATGGCCGCGCTCGATCGAAAAGGCGGCGGCGACAGGAAGGAGATCAATCACAGTGCGTGCCATCCTGACCCCCGGCAATTTGGCTGTTGGCGGCGAAACGTTCCGGGCAGCCTCGGGACGCGGCGGTCTGCGCCCAGACAAGCGCGAGGGCGACGGCGCCACCCCGCTCGGCGTCCTGCCCCTGCGGCGCGTACTGTTCCGCCCGGATCGGATCGAGCCGCCGGTCAGCGTCGTGCCGGTGCAGCCGCTGGTGCCGACGGATGGCTGGTGTGACGACCCGGCTCATTCCGACTACAATCTGCAGGTCCACCTGCCGCTGGACGCCAGCGCCGAGGTGCTGTGGCGCGACGATGCGCTCTACGATATCATCGGTGTGCTGGGCTGGAATGATCGCCCCGTTCGGCCGGGCCTCGGGTCGGCGATATTCCTCCACATCGCGCGTCCGGATTACGCTCCGACCGAGGGCTGTGTGGCGCTTTCACCCGAAGACCTGCGGCGGGCACTGGCGGTCGGGCTGACCGAGATCGTCGTCAGGAGTTAGCCTAGGGACCTTACTCCCGTCACCGCCGATCAGGAACAAATCGTACCGCCGTTGCCTGGCAGCGCAATGCCAGCCGACATACGGCGAAGACCTGCCCCTGCTCCATCACGGCATCCGACCGGTCCCTCACATCAGCAAGAAAATCCCGATAGTAGCTCACCGGCAGCGTGCCGCAGTCCTGATACCGGGTGCGCGTGCGGTTCGAAACGAACATGTGATCGCCGCCCGGCCGGCCCTTCATGTCGAGGTTCTTGCGCAGTTCCAGCGTGCCCTCGGTGCCGACGAGAAACAGCCGGCCGTCGCCCCAGTCAGGGAGGCCGTCCGGGGTGAACCAGTCGAGTCGCAATGTCCCCAGCATGTGATCGCTGGACAGGCTGATCTCGGCGAAGTCCTCGAAGCCAGGGGGCTCGGTGCCGAAGCTGCCGATCGTGCTGGCGGTGATGGTGGCATCCGCCGCGGCCGCGAAGGCCAGAAAGTAATCGACCGAATGCACGCCGATATCGTTGATGATCCCGCCATACGCGGCACGTTCGAAGAACCAGGACGGACGCAGCGCCCGGTTCAGCCGGTGCGGCGCCAGGCTGGTGAGATGCACCAGCCGGCCGAGTTCGCCGGACCGGGCAACGCCCAGCGCCGCCTGCACCGCGGGCGAGGTCAGCCGCCCCAGACAAATCGACCAGATCCGGCCGGTTTCCCGGACCGTAGCCTCGACCGCGGCAAGCTGCTCCGGCGTCGTGATCCCGGGCTTGTCCACCATCACATCCTTGCCCCGACGCATCGCCTCGATCGCAAGTGCCGCTCGATCGCGAGGCACCGCGCACAGCACGATGAAATCGACCGATGGGTCGTCGAGCAGCCGGTCTCGCGCCACCGCCGGCACATGCGGAAAGCGCTTGCGAAATCCAGCCAGCACCCGCGGGTCGGTGGTTTCGGGATCATGACCCACACAGGTGGCGCCAGCGGCGAGCAGTCCCGCGGTCAGGTCATACACATGCCGATGGTCCAGACCCACCGCGGCAAACCGTGACATTGACCTTTCCCCCGGGCCGTTTCCTTTGCGCGCAGCCTCTCACCATCTTCCCGAGCGGACAACCTCGGTCCACAATGGCGCATCGTTTTCATCATCGGGAGGAACCTCCAATGGCAGATCGGGTCGCCGTCATAACCGGGGCGGGCAGCGGAATCGGGCGGGCATCGGCTCTGGCGTTGCTGGCGGACGGCTGGTCGGTCGCACTGGCGGGGCGGCGCAAGGACGCGCTGGAGGAGACCGCCTCTCTCGTCAAGAGCGGCAAGTCGCTCGTGGTCCCGACCGACGTCACCGATCCGGAGCAGGTGGCGACGCTGTTCGCCAAGGCAAAAGCGACCTTCGGCCGGCTGGACACGCTGTTCAACAATGCCGGCGGCAACGCGCCCGCCACCAATTTCGGCGACTTCACCTTCGAAATGTGGCGGCACGTCTGCGCCATTAACCTGGACGCAATGTTTCTGTGCGCAAATGCAGCGTTCCGGATGATGCGCGACCAGCATCCGCAAGGCGGCCGTATCATCAACAACGGTTCCATCTCGGCGCACAATCCGCGTCCGGGCTCGGTCGCCTACACCTCGACGAAGCACGCGGTGACCGGGCTGACGAAGTCGATTGCACTCGATGGGCGGCAGTTCGATATCTGTTGCAGCCAGATCGATATCGGCAATGCCGAGACGCCAATGACCGCGCGGTCGACCAACGGCCAGATGCAGCCATACGGGCAGATGGCGGTGGAGCCGCGGATGGACGTGAACCACGTCGGCCAGCAGGTCGCCTTCATGGCCAACCTGCCGCTGGAATCCAACGTGCAGTTCGTCAGCATCATGGCCACCAAGATGCCCTGGATCGGCCGCGGCTGAATTTTCCTTCGGCGAATTGGGCCGGGAAAAGCGCGAATTTCATTCGGGTCGGCGGCGTGGCATTATGCCGCCCATGGCAACGCACGAACACGACCACTCGCACGGCCATGACCATGGTCACTCCCACCATCACGGCGTGCCACCAACCGGCGCGGGCCGGGCGTTCGCGATCGGTGCCGCGGTCAACCTGGCCTTTGTCATCATCGAGGCCGGCTATGGTGTGCTGGCCAACTCGGTCGCGCTGATCGCCGACGCGGCGCACAACCTGGGCGATGTGCTGGCCCTTCTCCTGGCCTGGGGCGCGGCATGGCTCACCAAGCGCCCACCGACCGCTCGGCGCACCTACGGCTGGGGACGCAGTTCCATCCTCGCGGCTCTGATCAACGCGGCGGTACTGCTGATCGGCGTAGGTGCCATCGGCTACGAAGCGATCCGTCGCCTGCTCGACCCCGAGCCGGTGGCGACGGGCATCGTCATGATCGTCGCCGCCGCTGGCATCGTGGTCAACGGCGGCAGCGCATTGCTGTTCCTGCGCGACCGCAAGAGTGACCTGAACATCCGCGCCCAGTTCGTCCATCTGGCCGGCGACGCGCTGGTGTCGCTCGCCGTGGTCGCCGCCGCGCTGGCGATCCGGCTGACCGGATGGAGCTGGCTTGATCCCGCGGCCAGCCTGCTGGTGATGGTCATCATCACCGCCGCCGCCTGGGACGTGCTGCGCGAATCGCTCGACCTGTCCATGGATGCGGTACCGTCCCGCCTCAACCACGCCGAAGTGGACGCATGGCTCGGCGCGTTACCTGGCGTGTTCGAGGTGCACGATCTGCATATTTGGGGGCTCAGCACCACCGAAACCGCGCTGACGGCACATCTTGTCTGCTCAACGCCGCTGACCGAACGGAACATGCACGAGTTGGCCGGGGCGCTGCGCGATCGGTTCGGCATCGGACACACCACGATCCAGATCGAGACCGAGGCGGAAGCCGATCTGTGCCGGCAACGCCCAGCCGAGATCGTGTAGCGACGCGGCTGTCGTTGCTCGGGACATGGTTTTTCCGAACCGGTCCCCAGCTCCCATCGCCGCGGATTGGACAAGCGCGACTACTGGTGAGTATCCTCGGCATGGAAAAAATGTCCGAGAGGGAACCACGCATGAGCGTCGCCTGGACCGATACGGTCAAAGACATAGCTGGGGGCAAGCTGCATCTCGCGCGCGCCGGCAGTGGCGCCCCGGTGCTGGTGCTGCATCACGACATCGGCACGCCCGATCGCCTGCCGTTCTATGACACGCTTGCGGAACGGTTTGACGTGATCATTCCGCATCATCCGGGCTGGGGCAAGTCGGAGCGGCCGCAGTGGCTGCGTCATCCCCGCGACATCGCCGCAATTTACAGTTGGCTACTGGCGGAACTTGGCCTGCCCGGCGCGTCCCTGGTGGGCCTTGGGTTCGGCGGCTGGATCGCGGCGGAGATGGCCAGTCAGTCGCCGACCGCGTATCACCGGCTGGTGCTGGTTGGCGCGATGGGCATCAAGCCGCCCGAGGGCGACATCGCCGATCAGGCGATCGTTTCGTATATCGTTTATCCGAAGTCTGGGTTCCATGACGAGGCCGCGTTCGCCCGCGTCTACGGCGATGTGTCCACCGACCAGCTCGAGGCGTGGGACATCGCGCGGGAGATGTGCTTCCGGACCGCCTGGAAACCTTACATGTACAGTCAGACCTTGCCGCATTTGCTGGGCGGCGTCCGCACCCCTGCATTGCTCATCTGGGGCGACGACGACCAGATCGTTCCGGTCAGCGCCGGACACGCCTATGCCCGCGCGTTCCACGACGCGACGCTCACGACCATTCCGGCCTGCGGTCATTTCGCTGAAATGGAGAAACCGGACGTGGTGGCCAAGCTGACCGCCGATTTCATATCCCGTCACTGACCCGCCGAAGTAAAGGAGGCCTGATCATGCATCTGATGTATTTCACCGAACAGCCGATGGCCGCCTACGACGCCCAGGCTGGCCTGGACTATGGCGCCACGGCGCTGACTTTCTCCAACAGCTATTATAGCCCTGTCGAGGGCAGCCGGCTCTACAACGAATACATGGAAGAATACGTTCTGGCCGAGGAATGTGGCGCCGACGGCATCATGCTGAACGAGCACCATAATGCACCGTTCTGCATGCAGGCGCGGACCAACATGTTTGCCGCGATCCTCGCAGCGATCACCAACCGGGTGAAGATCGTCATCTTGGGCAATCCGCTGCCGCTGACTGAGAATCCTGTTCAGCTCGCGGAAGAGCTGGCGATGATCGATATGATCTCGAAAGGTCGTCTGGTGTCGGGCTTCGTGCGCGGCGGCGGCCAGGAGCAGTTGGCGAATGGTGTCAACCCCGCCTTCAACCGCGAGCGTTTCATCGAGGCGCACGATCTGATCCAGAAGACCTGGACCCAGCATGGGCCGTTTCGTTGGGAAGGAACCCACTACCAGCAGCGTGTGGTGAACCCGTGGGCGCTGCCGCTGCAACAGCCGTATCCACGCGTGTGGATACCTGGCGTGCTGTCGAAGGAGACGGTGATCTGGACGGCGCAGCAGCGCTATCCGTACATCGCGCTGAACACCTCGATCGAGGCGACCAAGACGATCCATGAGACCTACGACAAGGCAGCCGCCGACGTTGGTTACAAGGCCGGACCGGAAAATTTCGGCTATCTGATCCGCGTGCACGTCCAGGACACCGAGGAAAAGGCGTTGCAGAACGCGCGTCAGTTCATGTGGATGCAAGGCGAGTTCACCGGACTGGCCAACCCGGTGTGGGCTAACCCGGCGGGCTATTTCTCACCGTCCGGCCGCCGCGGCTTCGTCGAGTTCGCCGTCGGGCGTGCCAAGAATCCCCGTGGCAACCCGACGTTCGAGGAGCAGGTCGCCGATACGATGATCATTGCCGGCACGCCGGATCAGGTGATCGAGCGGCTCAAGTATCTGGTCCGGGAGACTCGTCCCGGCATCATGGGCATCTGGGGGAACGATGGTACCGTCAGCAAGGAAGACCGCCGCCGCTGCATCCAGTTGCTGTGCGGCGAGGTGATGCCGGCGGTCAAGGCCTATGGCGCCGAGCTAGGACTGAAGGATCCGTGGGAGGCGAATGCGCCGGTGCATCTGAGATACTCGACGGATATCCCGAAGCAGCGTGCTGCGGCTGAGTAAGTGGAGAAGCAACGGTGGGGGGGCACCGCGGATGCTGGTGCCCCGCCGAACTTGAAGTAAAAGGTTAGACCGGGATCAGTTACGGTCATCTACACCGCGTTTGTCGGTCAACGTCCGGCTGATCAGGGTCGCGAGACTTCGAAAAGGGGCTCTTCCCTTACCAAAAAAAGGGCACCTCATTGCGACCAGCCTGGAGACAACCATCCGGGACCAGCGAATTGTCGTTCCCAAACGTCAGTCTAAAAACCCCCAGGCTGCTCCGCCTTGTTGGTCTCGCTTGCAAGGACGGACGTTCCTACGCTGAGCAGTGTGGGATAAAGCTGGAGAACGGTTGAACCAAAAAAGAGAGCGAACGCAATCGTCCGCAGGAAGCGCCTGGTTAGCAGTTCTTGATTCTCGGGCGACGACGTAACCCTTTTACGCAGCCCCCACCATTGTCTTTCCAAATAATTCCCGCCAGCCCAAATGCCAACCGTCAGCATTGCAAAAAGAATCACCCATTCTACCTCGGCGATGATTAGAGCCCGCGAGTTCTCTTTAACAAGGAGCAGTTCCGCGGCGACAAGGAGGTAGGCCACTATCCAAATAAGCCATGAGCCGCCGCGCGCGAAGAGCGACACAATATGTTCGAGCATAGTGTGCGGCTTCGCCGGGGGCCTTTTGATCTCAAGGGTGACCACACTGATCCGCTCCGGTGACGCATTAGCCTCCCACCAAAGCAACCCGGCAGCTCCTAATTGCCACCAAAGCACTTCTACTGCTGCGGCCTTTTGGGGCGCCAAAATTGGTAGGAGGAGGACGACCAAGAGGTACAGGCCTGCAATTGATCGGGGATTTAGGACGGGACCTGACGCAGACGGGAAATTACGTTGAAACCACAGGCGCCAAGCGCTGCCTACAATGCCATCTCCCTGAACGCTCACCGAGCCTGTTGCGCCGGTCGCCATGCTGGAAGTACATGAGGAACGAACGACCCGACGTGCATAAGCCGCTTTCTCGAAAGGAACGGGACGATCAGCTATCCGCCAGGGTTAGCATCGGCCGGGTCGCTCCCACACGACACCGCCACCTAGTGGGCGGCAGTCTACCACTCCAGCCGGCCCCATACCCCATCTAACGGGCCGTCACTCAAATCACTCGGCGGCGTGCGTGACCGTATTCTCCGCCACAGTCTCCGACGGCTTCCAGCTTTTCAGCACCGGTAGCACCTCCTTGGCGAACAGCCGCATCGACGCTTCCGCCTTCGCCAGCGGAATACCGCCGAACCGGAACGAACTTGACAGCTCGAAATCGCCCAGCAGCTCCCGTCGCGCCTCGTACGCCTTGAGCACCTGGTCCGGCGTCCCCCGGACCGCCACCTGCAGCAGCGCATTCACCAGACCGTCGCGGCCGGCCGAACGCGCGATTTCGGATTTCTTCGCGTAGGCGTCATAGCCTTTCGCCGTGGCGAAGTGAGTGCTCATCAACTCGTAATGTTCCAGGTTGCTATCGACAAAGCTGGCCATGTGGCGGTCGCCGAGTTCGATCGCCTCATCCGACGTCGCGGCGCAGACGCACTGATCCGCGGTGAGCGGCGGCGGCGCGGCGATACCGTGATACTGGGTGAACAGCTCCCGGTAGCGCTGAATTGACGGAATTCGTTGCGGCCACGGCCGGTCGGCGAACATCACCATTCGCGCTTTGAGCCGGGCCGCCGCCTCGATCGAGTCATCACTGGAGGCAACCGCGTAAGTGCGTCCCTCGAAGCTTTTTTCCGGCCGCGGCCGCAGCTCGATCCTGGGCTGCGGATAGAATTTGCCGTGGCCCTCGATGAAGCCGGTGCGCAACGCCTCGAGGATCATCTTCGAGGATTCATCGAAGCGCTCCCGCGAGTTATCCATCGTTCCGCGGAACGCCGCGAATTCCCGCCGCGCCAGGCCGCGACCGAGCCCGAGACGCAGGCGGCCGTTGCTCAACAGATCGAGCACCAGGACTTTTTCCGCGACACGAAGCGGATCGTTCCAGGGAAGAATTATCGCCGCCGTCCCCAGATCGGCGTGCGTGCACAGTGGCGCCAGATATGACAGCAGTTGTGTGTTGTCGGGGCAGAACGAATAGTCAAAGAAATGATGTTCCACCGACCAGATGACGTCGAACCCCAGTTCATCGGCAAGCCGCGCCAGGCGGATCTCTTCCTCCCAGGCCTGGCGGTCGCTCATGCCCGACCAGCCGTAGGTCGAAAAGATCATCTGAATTCCAACGTCCATCATTCTCTCCCGGTCGCCGGCGTCAAGGCCGGTCTGCTTGGTTGGCGTCAGCCGAGCATCGGCTTTTAGTCCCACGCTCCACTGGCCATGGCATAGCCCCGACGACGAGCGGGCGGGACGGGATGCCTTCCGGCGGCCCGCTCCAGTAGCATCCGCACATCATCGCCCGCCTGCGCTTTCAGGGCGGAATCGAGAAAGACCTGCTCCAGCACGTCCTGCTGAGCGTGACTGCCGCCCATCCGGTACATCTCGCCCAGGACCGGGCGCATCAGAGCCACCGCGTCCAGGTGACGGCCCTGCCCGTTCGCCAGCACCGCCTCGGTGACCGGCAACGCGATCTCCTGCACCAGACGCGGCAGCGGCCCCTCCCCCTCGGCAAATTCACGCATCCCGGCCAGCATCGACGAGGCCGCGGCATCGCGCCCGGCCGCCGTCAGCGCCATCATCCAGTGCGGCAGGGTGAACGCGGACAGACAATCGCCGATGCGCACCTCGGCCTTGTCAGCCAGCTCAACCCAGCGGTCGCCGACATCGACGCCGAGCCGCCCCAGCCGGAACAGCATCGAGGCGGCGTTCTGCACATCGATGTAGAGATCGGGCGCTCCCTCGGTCAGCGGCGAGGCGAGGTTGCGAAACCCGCCATCGTACAGCTCCAGCACATCGGCCATGTCGCCATGCTCCAAATGGAACAGCGCCTGATGCCACCACAGATGGTGCTTGAGATTGTTCGCTCCCTCCCAGCCGGGCCGCAGGCTGTCTATCCAGGCGATGCCTTCGCCGCGCCTGCCGGTCATCTCCAGCACATGCGCGACGCCATGCGCCGCCCAGAGGTCGGTGGGATCGCGGCGGATCGCCTCGCGTCCGGCGTGCTCCGCCTCAAGGTAGTAGCCCATTTCCTCATGCGCGAAGCAACGGCAGCCCAGGACGGCGGTATAGCCCGGCAGAGCCGGACTCCATCGGGGCTGGACGTTGAGCACCGAGGTGAGCATCGCCTGCGGGCGGCCAAGCCAAAAATTGACGAAATGGGCAAGTTTGAAGGCCACGAGGTCGAGCGGATGATCCCGCAGGATCTGGTTCCAGGCCGCGACCGCCTGTTCGGCGTCGCCACCCGCCCAGGCATCCAGCGCCGCCGCATGATCACGCTCGCGCCCGGTCGCGCCGAGGGCAGTGCGCCATACATCCGCCGAGGCCGCCCTTGCCGCTGGCACAGCGTCGGCGCGGAACGACATCATCAGCATATAGCCCTTCAGGCAATGGGCCATGCCGAAGTCCGGATCGATCGACAGCACCGCCTCCATCCTGGAGGCCAGATCCGACCGATAGCCGAGATACCCATCCACCGCATGGTCATAGGCGGCGGCAGCCTGCTCGGAGCTCGTGGTAAGGGCCAGCCCGCGACAATCCTCGAACATGTCATGCGCCTCCCGTTGACGCCTCCGTTCGGCGCCTTCCGCCGGCCGACATAGACTATGTCCGGACGGGATGCACGTTCTTCGGGAGCTGGCCTGACGTCGCCTTCACAGGGTCAGCAATCAGGCTGGGGCCAGCGTGACCTGGGCGATGCCGCGGCTGATGAGGCCCAGCTCGCGCGCCGCGGCCACCGAGAGGTCGACGATACGGTGGCGGGAATACAGCCGGTCGGTGACGGTGACGACGATGGACCGGCCCGTGGCCCCCAAGGTGACTCGGACCAGGGTCCCGAATGGCAGCCACGGGTGCGCGGCGGTTAGCTTCCGCTTATCGAAGCGCACACCGCTGGCTGATAGGCGCCCGTCCTCCTTGACGCCATAAAACGACGCGGTGCCGGTCTCCCCGAGCCAGGCGTCCGAGTTGTCCGCCCCTGGCGGTTCGATCGCGGAATGCGTCCCGGACGGGCCGCGTGCCCAGGCCACTCCCTGCGAACATGCGAACAGTACAGAGGCTGTGATACAGCCGAGTGCAAAAGATCTTCCCATGGTACCTCGCCAGTTAAAGATCAAAGTTTAAAGGGCCGTGAAGAGCCGGTGCTTTTTCGATCCAGATCGAATGTTCCAGCACTTCGCGTCACACAAACGATCAGCATTGTTCTGCTGTTACGTCACTCAGCGGGCGATTTGTTCCACCCTGATCCAGCCCAGTCTCCGCCACCGTTCTGCTCGGCGGTCATGCATTGCTGCTAGGGACCCTGCCCAGCGCCACTTGTCAACGCGAAATTCCATCGGACGCACCCGCGATACGAGTGCCCCACCCTGCCCAGCCATCCCCACGGGGTGCCCCACCGAACGCTTCCAAGGCGAGATCGCCGACTTGATCCCTGCATGACACGAAGACGTCAGTCGCCCTCGGCGCCCCGGCCCCGGCCGCGTTTGATCTTCGCCCGATGCGACTTTTCGTCGAGTCGACGCAGCCGCGACCCAAAACTCGGCTTGGTCGCGACCCGGCGCACCGGGGCAATCGCCGCAAGCTGGATCAGCCTGATCAGCGCCGCCATCGCCTCCGCCCGGTTGCGCTCCTGGGTGCGGTGCTGCTGGGACGTAATCAACAGATCGCCGTCCAGTGTCACCCGTCTGCCGGCGAGCTTTTCCAGCCGGACGCGCACGGCGGGAGGCAGCCCGGCGCGATCCAGGTTCAGCCGCAACTGCACCGCGGTCTCCACTTTGTTGACGTTCTGGCCGCCGGGACCGGAGGCGCGAATAAACGTCTCCCGCAGCGCGCTGTCGTCGATGCTCAGTGTCTTGCTTACCTGGATCATGCCGGCCCTATTGTCGCCGGCCGTCGCGCCGCCGGCAATAATCTTCGTTCTGGTGTAACTGGTTCGGCCAGATGGCAAGTTGGCTTGGCCCGCGGAATGGGCTCAAAGGCTGGGCCGAGGAGTGATCGGGAGGTTGCAGGAGAAAGCCGCTCGGAATGGACGACGTCATGCCGCCGCTAGCAAATACCCTCGGTCCCTGGCACGAATTCTACACCCTGCTCGGCACAGCTTCGGCTACATTGATTGGCTTGCAGTTCGTCGCCGCGACCGTCGGGGCGAGTGTATTCGCCAG
The DNA here is from genome assembly GCA_963758415.1 of uncultured Alphaproteobacteria bacterium. GTDB lineage: Bacteria > Pseudomonadota > Alphaproteobacteria > Acetobacterales > Acetobacteraceae > Rhodopila. The sequence continues at coordinate 439,374 of CAVWVL010000011.1, forward strand.
CAGCCGGCGCGCGGCGCTGCGTGTGTTTCTGTCGGCGAGTGTGGTCAATTTCAGCAGCATCCTGGCCGCGTCCCTGATCGTGCTGGCACCGGTGCGGAACTGGGCAGCGTTCGGCGCACTGATCGTTGGCTGTGGGATATTCGGGCTGACCCATTCCGCCCTGGCCTGGCGCGACACGCTTCGCGAAGGGCTGATCACGGCGATCGATACGGAGGACCGGGTGTGGTACGTGGCGCTGCCCGTCCTGGGCTACCTGCTGGTGGCGTGCTCCGGCATCGCTCTGGGTCTTCGATCTGAATTCGGTACGGCGGCGCTTGCGGTGTCGATGGGATTGCTGCTGCTGGTCGCTCTTCACAACGCCTGGGACATCACTTTATGGATCATCACACGGCGGCAGCAATGACCCCGGCATGCAAAAATTGAGAACTGAGCCGTCCGCGAACACTCCGAAAGGTCGGACGCGCTACGACTCGTTCGCCATGGCGCTGCACTGGCTGACTGCTCTCCTGGTGCTGATCCAATTCGGGCTGGCCGAGTTGTGGGAATTCACGCCGCGCCCCACCCGGCACCTGCTAATCGTCGCGCACATGTCGTTCGGCATTCTGCTGACGCTGGTGCTGATCTTGCGCATCGCGTGGCGCCTGGTGCCGGGACATTCGCTTCCCGATGCTACCCGAGGCTGGGCCGAGATCGCGGCGAAGTCGCTGCACCGCCTGCTATACGTGCTCCTGGCAGTGCAAGCGGCGCTCGGCTTTGTGGTGCGCTGGTCGGGCAACGAGGCCATGAGCTTCTTCGGCTGGCCGATCGCTCCACCATTTCCGCCTTTCTCGAAAGCCGGGCACCATCTGATCGGCCAGGCGCATGACCTGGTGGGGTGGGTCATCGTCACCCTGGTGGCCGGCCATATCCTGGCGGCGATGTTCCACCATTTCGTGCTGCGAGACGATGTGCTGGAGCGGATGCTGCCCAAACGCTAAGCGGCCGAACCCGGTTGGGTGATCCCCGCCGCTAGACGACCGTCAGGCCGACATCGATGTTGCCGCGCGTCGCGTTCGAATAAGGGCAGATCTGGTGCGCGGTCTCGACCAGTTTCGTCGCGGTCGTTCGGTCGACACCCGGCAGTTCCACGCTCAAATCGGCGGTGATGCCGAACCCCCCTTCGGAACGCGGGCCAATGCCAACGGTCGCCGTCACCCTCGCGTCGGCGGGAACCTTAAGCTTGAGCTGCTGGCCGGCCACCTTGAGCGCGCCGATAAAGCACGCCGAATAACCAGCCGCGAATAGCTGCTCGGGATTGGCGCCGTCGCCCCCCGCGCCGCCCAGCTCCTTGGGTGTCGACAGTTTGACGGCGAAGCTGCCGTCCTTGGTGCGGGCTTCGCCATCACGGCCGCCAAGGGCAGTGGCGGTCGTACGATATTTGACGTCGACGGACATCAACATCCTCCCTATGAAGTCAGTGCCATTCCAAAACGGAACCCGAAAACCGGCCGCTGCCGGGATATCGGCAGATCGACGTTCAGCTAACGGGCGCCCGGCGATACGCCTTGCCGACGAGATAGGCGACACCTTCCGGCCCCACCTTCGTCGCGTGCTGACACCCGGCCGGTATTTCACAACTATCGCCGGCTCGAAAGGTCTCGGCCTGGTTGTCGCGGATAACGGTGGTCTCGCCGCCCAGCACCATGATCCGCGCGTCAAAGTCGTGCGCGTGCGGCTCCTCGGTGAAGCCGGCCGGCTGACCGCCATGCACGACCTCGAACCCCTCGCGGCGCAGATCGCTTTCGAACGCCTCACGCGTGACAGGCCCGCCGTTGCGACGCCGACCCGACATCAAAGCGACACCCTCCGGACCCACCTGTTCAGCATGCATACAGCCGGCGGGAACCTCGAAACATTGTCCAGCCCCAAAGGTGACCGGACTATTGTCGCGGGTGATGGTGATTTCGCCGCCCAGGACGAGCGCTTTCGCGTCGAAGTCATGGCAGTGATTCGGCGCGACCAGGTTCGGCTTCAGGCTGGTGTTGACGATGCGGTAGGACTCGCGCCGAAGATCTGCTTCGAATTCCATGCGATCCACTGACGTTCTCCAGATTGAGGTGGACGGCGAAACACAGCTTTCGGCAGTGCCGACGTTCACTTCCCGGCTTTGCCGACGATCGATTAGCAACCGCTACCGGCAGGTAAATCAGATCAGCACTCGATGCAACCCAGGGCGCCGCGGCGGCGGCAGAGGCTCCGACGAGGAGACGCATGCCTGAACGTCGAGTGGAACCAAACCACCGCCCCGCGACGACCAGACCGATGATGCAGGCATTCGAACTCGGCCCCTCAGCGGCTCCAGCGGGCGGTTCCGCGCGCCCAACCCTGGCCCTCGCGATGGGCGGGATGGCCCTGACGCAGCCGAACGGCTCCCCAACGGCTCCCCTGGCCTGGCTTGCGGCTACCGGCCCGTTGGTATCCATTGTTTTGGCGCGCTCGCTGGCCCCCAACTCCGCGCGCGACCAGTCAGCCCATTTGGCTGTCGGTATGAGAAGCCGCGCCTTGGCCCACGGAACCTGCACATGACGCTAGCCGCCCTGCTCCGCCACCTGGGGTTTGCCTTGCTGCTGACGCTGCTGTCAGCCGCCATCGTGCGGGCGATGATCCTGGCTCGGGTCATGGACGCGCCAGGGGAGCGTAAGGCACATGCCAACCCAACCCCGAAAGGAGGCGGCGTCGGCGTCGTGGTCACGTTCCTGGTTGGCATCGCCGTGCTGTACCGGTTTGCCGCTTTCGCGCGCCTGGCCGATCCCTATTTCCTCGGCGTGATCGAGGCGTCGGTGGCGATCGCGATCGTGGCCTTCCTCGACGACCTGTTCGACTGGCCCTTCACGGTCAAGCTTGCCGCGCAATTCGTGGCGGCGCTGGTCGCCGTCAGCAGCGGGTTATACGTGCAGAGCTTCAACCTGCCCTACCTCGGGGCAGTGCTGCCCTTCGCCTGGATCGGCGTGCCGGCGACCGTGGCGTGGATTCTGTTCACCACCAACGCGGTCAATTTCATCGACGGGCTGAATGGCCTGGCCGGTGGCGTGGCACTGATTGCGTGTCTGTTCCTGGGGTTCATAGCCGAACGCCATAACGCCTGGTTCGGTTATGCCGCCGCCGGCCTGCTGGCCTCGGGCCTGGCGGGATTCCTGCCATTCAACTTCCCCCGCGCCCGCATCTTCCTAGGCGATGTCGGCAGCCAGTTCTGCGGCTTCATGCTGGCGGTGCTCGCCGTGGTCGCCAGCCGGTTCGAGGGCGTGGAACTGTCCTCGCTGCTGGTGCCAATGCTGCTTTCCGGCGTCCTGTTCGACGTGGCGTTCACCTTGGTTCGCCGGACCCTCGACGGAGAATTGGTGACGCAAGCGCACCGCGGACATCTGTATCAGATCGCGCAACGCTCCGGCGTGCCGGCCACGGCGGTCACCCTCATCCACTGGGGTTTTGCCGTCTATGGCGGCCTCTGCTGCTTCGCCTTTCTCGCCGCTCCGTCCGCTTACAAGCCACTGGTCCCACTCGCGACCCTGGTGCCGCAGGCGGCGTGGACCGTGTTCGTTGTGCGCCGGGCGCGGGCTGCGGGACTGAGCCGATGGGGATAGCGCGGCATCGGCCAACCCAGACCAGACGCGCGGCCTGCCGTAGCCGGACGACGACCACGGCGTTTTGCCGGAAGCGCCGAGCCAGGCGGATCACCGGCCTGGGGTCGCCGAACAGCAGATAGTGGGCCTCACACCAGCCGTGCCAGCATCCCGTCCCTTCCAGTGGCCGCGACCCACGGCTGGCCAAAGCCAGGCGCGCCTGCATGCGACGATTCCAGCCGGCCGGCATCCGGCGCGAGAATGGGTTGAACGCCGTGACGAAGGTCGCGGCCCGGTGGCCATTTGACGCCAGCAGACGGTCGATGCCCGCCGAACGCTTGCCGACCCGGAAGGTCATGCCGCCCACGTCATAGCGGGTCAAGCGGTAGGCCAGCCGCATCGCGTCGTGCATACGAGCCTTCTACAGAACATCGCGCATCGCGAACTCCACGTCGCGATGCACGTAGACCGACATCAGCACGCCAAACCCGACCATCACCGTCAGCATGGCCGAACCGCCATGGGAGACCAGCGGCAGCGGCACGCCGCCGACCGGGATCACACCCATCACCATGGCGATGTTGACGAAGACATAGAGAGAAAAATTACAAGAGATCCCCAGCGCCACCAGCCGGCCGAACTGATTGCGGCAGCGGATTGCGATCAGCATGCCGCCCACGATGATCAGGCACAACAGACCCATCACGGCCAGGCCGCCGACCAGCCCGAATTCCTCACCGATCGTGGTGAAGATGAAATCCGTCTGCTTCTCCGGCAGAAAATCCAGATGACCCTGGGTGCCTTGCAGAAAACCCTTGCCCCACATCCCGCCCGAGCCCAGCGCGATCTTTGACTGGATAATGTTATAACCGGCGCCGAGCGGATCGCTCTCGGGGCTGAGGAAAGTGTCGATCCGGGCGCGCTGGTAGTCGTGCAGGTGGGCATAGGCGAATTTCGCCACCAGCGGGACCGGCACCATCACCAGCAGGAACTTCCACCACCGCACCCCCGCGGCAAAGAACATCGCCGCGCCCAGCAATGCGGTGATCGCGGCGGTGCCCAGGTTTGGCTCCTTTAGAATAAGGCCGACCGGGATTAGCACCGCCGCCAGCGGCGGCACCAGGAACAGCGGGTTGCCCATGCGCTCCCAGGAGGCGCGGTGGAACCACGACGCCAGAGCCAGCACCAGGGCCAGCTTCATCATCTCGGACGGCTGCATCTGCAGGCCGCCCAGATCGAGCCACCGCTGCGCCCCCTTGCCTACGTGGCCCATGCGCAGCACCAGCACCAGCAGCACCACGCCGCCCACCCAGGCGGGCCAGGCGAGTCGAGCGATGAAGCGAATGTCCACCATCGCGACCCCCACCATGATCACCAGGCCGAACGCGAAGCGCATGGCGTGACGCGCCGCGAATGGCTCGGGCGAGCCGCCGCCGGCGCTGTACAACGCGGTATAGCCGACGCCGGCCAAGGCTAAGAGCAGCAGGACGTAGGGCCAGTTGATTCGCAGAACCTTGCCCATCAGGTCGAAGGCCGGTTCCCGCCAGAGACGACGCTCCATCACGCGCGCAACTGGGGAACCCGGGCGGGCGGCGCGACCGTCCGGTTGGCTGGGTCGCGGCGCAAGACCTCGGTCATGATCTGGCGTGCGATCGGGGCGGCGGCCGCGGCACCTGCGTTGCCATGTTCCACCACGACCGACAACGCGTAGCGCGGAGCGTCGAACGGCGCATAGGCCACGAACAAAGCGTGCGGACGGTACTCCCAGGGCAATTTCTGGCTGTCGAACTTGCCGCTCTCCCGCAGTTCCCGCGACACCCGCCGCACCTGGGCAGAACCGGTCTTGCCGGCCAGTTGCACGTTCGGGTCTGCCAGCCTGGCCAGGGGAGCGGTGCCGCCTGGCTCGTTGACGACCGCCCACATGCCTTGGCGGACCCGGTGCAGCAGTTTCTGGGCGACCCCGAGCGGCGGCCAGTCGGCAGGCTGCGCGCCGGGCTGCATCACGCCGGCCAGTTTGCGCGTCAGGTGCGGCTGCACCGACCGCCCGCTGGCGATGCGCGACACGTAAACAGCGAGCTGCAATGGTGTGACCTGGATGAACCCCTGGCCGATGCCGCTGACGATCGTGTCGCCCAGGTTCCACGCATGACCATGGCCGACGCGCCAGGCCCGCGTCGGGATCAGTCCGGTCCGCTGGCCAGGCAGATCAAGTTCCAGCGCCACGCCCAGCCCCAGACGGTTCGCCATCGCCGCGATCGGGTCGATGCCAGTGCGTCGCGCCACCTCATAAAAATACACGTCGCAACTGTTCTTGATGCCGCCCTGCAGATCGAGCACGCCATGCCCGCCCTTGCGCCAGCAATGAAACCGCGCGTTGCCCACGTCGAGATAACCGGGACAGCCGAACCGGTCGGCGGGGCTGATCGCACCTGATTCCAGGCCCGCCAGCGCGACCGCCATCTTGAATGTCGACCCGGGCGCATACAGCCCGGAGATGGCCTTGTTGATCAGCGGCGTACGGCGGTCGTTGGTCCACTCCAGCCATTGCGCCTGAGAAACGCCGGAGTTGAACAGCATCGGGTCAAACGAGGGATTGGCGACCATTGCCAGGATTTCACCGTTGCCGCAGTCGAGCACCACCGCGCTGGCGCTTTCATTGCCCAGTATCCGCAGCACCGACTGTTGCAGACCCGCATCGAGGGCAAGTCCGACCTCCTGCCCCTGGATGCCCTCCTGACGGTCGAGTTCCCTGATCACCCGACCAACCGCATTCACCTCCAACTGCACCGCCCCGGCTCGGCCACGCAGCCCAAGATCGTGCGATCTCTCCATGCCCGCACGGCCGATGCGCAACCCGGGCAGTGCCATCAACGGATCGTCGGCCACGTCCTGATCGTTCGGCGGCGCGACATAACCGACAATGTGGGCAAGCTGCTCGCCGAGGGGGTAATGGCGGGTGGTGCCGGCGTCGACCACGATGCCCGGGAGGTCGGGTGCATTCACCTCGATCCGGGCCATCTCATCCCAGGTCAGGAAATCCCGCACCATGACAGGAATGAATTTCCGCCGCCGGTGCACCTCACGATCGATCCGGATCCGTTCTGACTCGCTCAGCGGTATGATCGCGGAGAAGGCGTCGAGCGTAGCCGCCACGTTGTTCGCCGTTTCGGCGATCAGCACGGCCCGCCAGCTGGTGCTGCTGCCTGCCACTACAGTCCCGAAACGATCCAGCACACGGCCACGCGGCGGCGCGATCATGCGGGCACTGACGCGGTTCTCATTGCTGAGCGTTTCGTATCGCGCCGCCTCGCGCACCTGCACCTGGTATAGGCGGCCCGCGAGCGTGCCCAGGATCGCGACCTGCCCGCCCATCAACAGCAGCGCGCGCCGGGTGAAAACGCCTGTGCGGTGCACTTCCCGCGCCACCCTAGGCAGGCCCCGCGTTCAGAATGGAGCGTCGCGCCGCCGCGAGCGGCACGGCCAGCAACGGATAGATGGCAATGCTCACGGCGGCCTGAAAAATCGCCGGCGCGGGCGAGAAAAGCCGGGGCGTCAGCAGCATGACCAGCAGCCACACCAGCAGCGAGGCGCCGCACGCGACCAGGGCAAAGACGAACCAGATCCAGACGAAGCAGCGCTGGTCGAGAAAGCGGCGGAACGCCAGCGCGACGGCGTGGACGCAAAGCAGGGTCAATACGCCAACGCCGGGCGGCAGGTAGCCGAGCAGGTCCAGCAGGACGCCGAGCAGAAACACCACCGGCGGCGGCAGGTAATTCGGCTGCGTCAGGGACCAGAACCAAACCGCCCCAACCGCGATCGCCGGCAGCATCGCGGCCTGCCCGCTGATCAGCAGCGGCGCTTCTATCAGCAGCATCATCGCGACCGTTACGCCCGCGGGAAAACTGACCCTCGCGACCATGTCGAGCCGGTGGCCGCGGGTTATCCGGGGGCGGACGCCAGGGCTGCGATCGACCGGCGGCATCAGTGGCGCCCCGGGGTTAGATGCAACGCCGATGGCGGCGGCGGTGCCGGGGTCTCGGGCGCGGTGACGCCGTTCAGTCCGTAGTCGAAGATCCGCACCACCTCGAGTTTCTGCAGCAGCGCCGCGGGCTCCACCTCGGGCGCACCGCTGGGAGAGTAATGCACCGTGCCAATCGGAATATTCGCCGGGAACGCATTCGCCTCCGCGCTGGTGACAATCCGCTCGGCTTCGCCCGGCACCACGCCCTCGGGCCAGGTACAGCAGCCGCGGGCGGGCCCCATTGGTGCCGATCAGAATGGCGTGGGCGCGGGAGGTTTCCAGGATGACCGGGATGCGGCTGTTCAGATCGGTAATCAGCAGCACCCGCGCCGTCCGGGCACCAACTTCAGTGACCCGGCCAACCAGTCCACGCTCATCAACGGCGATTTCGCCTCGGTGTATGCTGTGGTTCGGGCCGATCGATAACAGCACGGCCTTGGCATAGATCCCGCCAGCGTCAGCAACGACCCGCGCGGTCATGAACGAGGCATCCGGGTCGGGAATCCAGCGCAAGCTTGCCTTCAACCGCTGGTTTTCGGCATCGAGGGCCAACGCGATCGACTGCCAGCGCCGCAGCCGCTCATTTTCATCGCGCAGGCGGATATTCTCCTCGCGCATATTCCACAGCCCGGCAACGTCGGTGGCGGCGAGGTGAATTCGCTCGATCGGGCCTGCCAGCACACTGTAGATTGGCGCGAGACTATCCGCCAAAACCATGCGCGCCCGCTCCGCCAGCAGCGCGTCCGCCTTGCCCAGCAGCATCAACGCAAACGACGCAAGAATAAGGACCGGCAAGGTGAGCCGTGCCAAAGCCTGCTGCGCTTCAATCGATAGGCGGATCATTGGCACCTTCAGACAGCGCTGTCCGGCCAGTCAGTCTCGGGTGACTACACTTGCATTACTACAGGAGCTGCCACCCTTCCAGCGTGAGGTTGATGGCCTGCCCAGGCGCAGCGCGCGCGCTGCGTGGCGCGTTGAAACTTCAAGGGCAGGACAGGCGCCTCAATACATGGTTGTCAGTACATTACTCAAACGCTTTCTTTCCTCGAGCGCCCGGCCTGTGCCCAAGGCGACACATTGCAGAGGATTTTCCGCGATCGCCACCGACAGTCCCGTCGCGTCGCGCAACACTTGATCCAGCCGGTAAAGCAGTGCGCCGCCGCCGGTCAGCACGATGCCGCGGTCGACGATATCAGCCGCCAATTCGGGCGGGGTATTTTCCAGCGCGACCTTGACGGCTTCGACGATGGCGGTAACCGGTTCGGCCAGGCTGTCGGCGATCTCCCGCTGGCTCACCAGTACTTCCCGCGGCACGCCGTTCATCAGGTCGCGGCCGCGCACTTCGCGGTACGGGCCCTCATCGCAATCCTCCACGGTTCCGGCGGCGCCGAGCTCGATCTTGATGCGCTCCGCCGATGATTCGCCGATCAGCAGATTGTGACGACGGCGGATATACCCAATGATCGCCTCGTCCATCTTGTCGCCCCCGACGCGGACGCTGCGGGCAAAGACGATGCCGCCCAGCGAGATTACAGCGACCTCCGTCGTGCCGCCGCCGATATCGACCACCAGCGATCCGGACGGCTCGGTCACCGGCAGGCCGGCGCCAATCGCCGCCGCCATCGGTTCCTCGATCAGATGCACCCGGCGGGCACCGGCGCTTTCGGCGCTCTCCTGGATCGCCCGACGCTCGACCGCGGTGGAGCCGGAGGGAACGCAGATCACGATCATCGGCGAGGCGAACGCACGCCGGTTGTGCACCTTGCGGATGAAATGCTTGATCATCTCCTCCGCCAGCTCGAAATCAGCGATCACGCCATCGCGAAGCGGACGACTGGCGGTGATGTATCCGGGCGTGCGGCCGAGCATCTGTTTGGCTTCTTCGCCGACCGCAACAACTTGTTTCTTGCCACGGACGTCGGCGATTGCGACGACGCTGGGTTCCGCCAGCACGATGCCCCTGCCCTTGACATACACAAGGGTATTCGCGGTGCCGAGATCGATGGCCATGTCGGCTGACATAAGACCAAGCAGCCGGGTGAACATTCACAGCACCTTCATGGCTATGGCGTAACGAAGCAGCGCGGCGGGGGCTGACGGGCTTAGACCTGACGGATGCGGTTCACAAGAGCTTGCTCGGGTAGAGGCTTAATCGACTGCCCCGCAATTGTCGCTTTTCCGTCTTGTTTTGGTGAAACCCGGGGCGGACATGGGCGGTTATGCATGGAACGCCGTGTATATCGATACAAGTGGAGGATCACGATGCGGACAACGACATTCACGCTGCTGCTTGGGGCTTTGCTGGGATTGGCGGCGTGCGGCGAGACCACTGGCACCCGGGCGGTTACCGGCGGCCTCCTCGGCGCAGGTGCTGGGGCCGGTGTTTCCGCACTGACCGGCGGGAAGCCGGCGACCGGTGCGCTCATCGGCGGCGGCGTCGGTGCGGTCGGCGGTGCCGTGACCCGGTGACCAGGATGTTAGCTCACTTCGAACGCTGAGTTGGGTGATACAGTCATTATGCCGCCAGGCATGAGAGCGACCCGGCCCAGGATGGCCGAACCTTGATACTGGGTTCGGCCGATTTCCGCGCCACAGGCGTGTAGACCTTTCGTCTGGATAAGACGCTGCCTGGACGCTCGCCGGAGCGGTCAAAAATCACATCAACGTGACTGGCGCCGAATACGATAGGGTAACTCATTCGGGATAAAACCTGACTATATCACGAGGTTTTCGCCAAGTTCGGGCATTCTTGTTGCGGTGAGTGCTATCGCAGGCACGTTGATAACGTTTAGTTGCGTTGCCGGTATCAAGCCAGCCATCAAAATTTATAACGCTAACGGTGTTCAGGGATCAGGACCCTTCTCCGAGAACCTCGCACCACGAGCAGAATTGCGTCGCGTAAGCAAATCGCGTGCGAGGTCGAGGGGTCCTGGTGGCAGCCGTGAAGGTTCTCTTCGTCACAAGTGAAATCGCCGGCCTGGCGAAAGCCGGCGGCCTTGGAGAGGTCTCGGCCGGACTGCCGCTGGCGCTGCGGCAAAGAGGCATCGACATCCGCATTGTCATGCCGGCTTACCAGGAAGTGATCGCAAAGCTCCCGGTCATCGACTGGACCGGTCACCTGCCCGGGCGCGCCGCAATCCCGGGTGCCCGCGTGGGACAAGCGCTGCTGCCCGATGGTGTGGTGCTTTACCTGGTCGCGGCGCCGTCGCTGTTCGATCGCCGGGGAACGCCCTATTGCACCCCGGAAGGCGGCGACTGGGAGGACAACCATCTGCGTTTCGCTCGGCTGTCGCTCGCCGCGGCCGACATCGCCGCCGGACGCGGCGGGCTGGGCTGGACCCCGGACATCGTGCATGTCAACGACTGGCCGGGCGGACTGACGCCAGCCTACATGCACTGGGACGGCACGCGCATCCCCACCGTGCTGACGATCCACAACATCGCCTACCAGGGCAACTTCGACGCCGCTCAACGGCATCGGCTCGGCATTCCGGACGCAGCCTTCGATGTCAACGGGGTCGAGTTTCACGGCCGCGTGTCGTTTCTTAAGGCGGGCGGTTTTTATGCCAGCCATGTGACCACAGTCAGCCCGACGTACGCGAAAGAGATCACCACCGAGAACCAGGGGGCCGGCCTGCATGGCCTGATGCAGCACCGGGCGTCGCAGGGACGGTTGTCGGGCATCGTGAACGGGATCGACGAGAGCTGGGATCCCGGCAGCGACCCGCATCTGGCGCATCATTTCGACCCCGACGATCTCCACGGCAAGCAGGATAATGCCGAGGACGTTCGCACCGGCCTGTGCCTGCGGCCCTCGGAAGGACCGCTGTTCGGCATCGTTTCGCGCCTGGTGCACCAGAAAGGCCTGGACCTGGTGGCCGAGGCGGCCAACGAGATCGTCGAGAACGGCGGCCAGATCGCCATCCTCGGCCTCGGCGATCCCGAGATCGAGCATATGCTCAGCCGCACCTCCCGCCGCCATCGCGACGATATCGGGGTGTTGATCGGTTTCAACGAGCGGATGGCCCGCCGGATCGTGGCGGGCAGCGATTTCACCCTGATGCCGTCACGCTTCGAACCATGCGGCCTGACGCAGATGCAGGCGCAGCGGTACGGCGCCCTGCCGATAGCCCATGCCACCGGCGGCCTCGCGGACACGATCGATGACGGAACCACCGGGTTCCTGTTCTCCAACCTGTCATCCGACGGGCTGATGTCGGCATGTCACCGGGCCTTTGACACCTACGGGGACAACGATCTACTGGCCGAGATGCGCCGGGCGGCGATGGCCCGCTCGTTTGGCTGGTCCGGTGCGGCGGAGGAATATGAGGCGCTGTACCGGCGATTGATCGGCGACCGCCCGGCTGGGTCGCGAGATTCGGCGCCGGAACAGCCTCGCCCGGAACAGCCTCGCGCGGAACCGCCAGTTATCAGTGACGAATTGGAGGTGGCTGCCTGACCACGCCCTGGCGCATGAAGCGCGGCCGGCGGAGTCAGGTAGGCAGACAAAATGCGGCCGTTGCGGCTGGACAAGGCTTTGAGTGCCGTGGCAGGCTACATGTCTGGATTCCGTGAAGAGGAAGTGACCGTGCGTGCCTGCAGGGGTTTGGCCGCCCTGATCAGCCAATCCAGACAGGGCGTCGCGGCACCTTGGGTCGCCCGCCCTTGGGGTCGCCCACCCTCGTGGATCGCCTGCCCTTGAGTGTCGACCTCGGCAGCGACGGCAGCCCGCTCGATGAAATGGCGGACGGGGCCGGCCACGCCAAGCCGCACTGGCGATCGCTGCTCTCCAGCGTATTCAGCCTGGGCCACGAAACACTGGCGCAGCGCGCCCGCCTGCTGGACCAAACCTTCGAGGAAGAAGGCATCACCGCCATCCTGCCGGGCGAGCGGGCGGTGAACTGGCATTGCGACCCCATCCCCCTGCCCCTGGCGGCGGCGGAATTCGCCGCGCTCGAAGCCGGGTTGTCGCAGCGTGCCCGGCTGATGGAGCTGATCCTGGCGGATCTGTACGGTCCGCAGACCTTGCTGGCCGAAGGACTGATCCCGCCCGAGCTGGTATACGGCAACGCGGCCTTCCTGCGCCCGTGCCGTACCGTGGAAGGCCCCCGGCGCGACCGCTATCTGGCGTTCTACGCGGCTGACCTGCTGCGCGGGCCCGACGGCGCCTGGCGTGTGCTGTCCGACCGCACCGGTCAGGGCCAGGGCCTGGCTTACGCACTGGAGAACCGGCGCATCCTGGGACGCGTCGTCCCCGAGCTGTTCCTCAGCCAGAAGATCCTGCAACTGCGTCCCTTCCTGGAAATCACCGGCGAGGCATTGCAGGCGCTGTCCCCGGATGACGACGCCGGTGTCGCGCTGTTGAGCGCCGGTCACGACGACCCGATGTGGTTCGAGCATGTGCTGCTGTCGCGCGAGCTGTCGATCAATCTGGTCGAGAGCGGCGATCTGACGCTGCGCAACGGCCAGGTGTTCCTGAAGACGCTGCGCGGCTTGCAACGGATCGGCGTGCTGTTTCGGCGTAAGGCGGGCAACCTTGTCGATTCACTGGAACTGGCGGCGGGAAGCGGTGTGCCGGGTCTGCTGGAGGCAATTCGGGCGGGCTCGGTCCGGATGGTCAATGACCCCGGTTCGGGACTGACCGAGGCGCCCGCGCTCGCGGCGTTCCTGCCGAAACTGGCGCGAACGTTGCTCGACGAGGAGCTGCAACTGGCCAGCCAGGCCACCCTGTGGCTCGGCGAGGGCGCCGTGGTGCGCACCGTGCTGCGCGATCTCGAAGGCTGGGTGATACGCCCGGCGACCAACGGCGACGCCGCACCGGTCGTGCCGATGATGCTGTCGTCACAAGAGCGGGCCGACCTGGCTGCCCGCATGGCCGCGAAACCAGCCGAGTATGCCGCCTCGATCGCACCGCATCCATCGCTCGCACCCTGCTCGGGACCGCACGGACTGGAAGCCAAACCGGTCGCGCTGCGGATGTTTCTGGCGTTCGACGGGACCCGCTGGCGGGCCTTTCCCGGCGGCCTTGCCCGCGCCTTGTCGGAGGAGGATGGGCTGGCCGGACGGCTGCCGCGCAACGCGCTGTCCAAGGACGTCTGGGTGCTGGCGGAGGAACGCAGCGCGACACAGGGGGCGCTGGGCCTGCTGACGCCAACCCTGGCGATCCGTCGTACCTCCGGCGACCTGCCGTCCCGGGTGGCGGATAATTTCTACTGGCTGGGCCGCTATCTGGAGCGGCTGGAGGAAGGCGCCCGGCTGCAGCGTGCGATGATCGGCCGCATTCTCCGGCCGTCGCCGAGCGCTCGGGAAATCGCCGACATGCAGGTGCTGATGGCCAGCCTGAGCAATGCCGGCATGGTCGACCCGGAGGAAAAATCTGTCCTGGGCGTCGGTATGCTGGCGTCCACCGTGATGCGCGCCTTTCGCCACAACGGCCGCATGCGCAGGGTCCTGACGCATGTCGCGCGTCAGGTGGATTACCTCCGCGACCGCCTGACTGGCGAGATGTACACCGTCCTCACCCGGTCGCTGCGGGAGCTCGGTGAGACGATGCGGAAATTGCCAGCGGATTCGGAAACCAGGGCGCTCGAGCATGCCTCGCACCTGACCACCGAGATCCTGGAGTTCGCCGCGACGGTCGCCGGACTGGCGGCCGAGAACATGGTGCGCGGCGGCGGCCGGCTGTTCCTGGATTTTGGCCGGCGGACGGAACGGGCTCAGGCCATCGCCACCGAACTGGCCGAGGTGCTGGACCAGCCGGGTGCGGTAACCCAGCCGGGGCGGGTGGAGGCCGGGCTGCGGCTGGCGCTGGAACTGCGGGACTCCGTCATCACCTATCGCGGCCGCTACCTGTCGGTGCTGCAGCCGGCGCCGGCGCTGGACCTGATCCTGGCGGACGAGGGCAATCCGCGCGGCCTGGCGTTCCAGCTCGCCGCCGTGCGCGACCTGCTGCGGGAGATTGTGGAGGACGGCGACACCCTGGTGACCGCGATGGACCCGCTGCTGCTCGAGGCACAGGACATCGTGCGGGAGGTGTTGCGCTCGCCGGACCAGATGGCCGCCACGGCGCGTCTGCCGCCTCGGCTGCGAGCGCTGTCCCAGGCGACTGGCGCGGTAGCGGAACGGGTCTCACGACGGTATTTCACCCTGCTGCCGGTTGCGCGCAGCCTGGGCGTCGAAAGCCCGATCTTGCGGGGTGCTGCCTAGGGCGGCAGCAGGCGCTACCGGTTGAGGCACCCGTGGGCAACCGGCGCGCAGGCCGCCGTATCAGCCGCCACCACCGCACGAGAGCCGTCGAAACCCCCTGGATCCCACCATGTTACGGTATGGAAGACGATGGTCATGTCGTCCACGTAAAGTCGACCGTCCAAGCCCGTGGCCGCATTCTTCAGTGCCTTGCCGCCGGGAACACTGCCATGATATTTCTTCGGACATACGCATGCACACACAGTTTCATATATTATAAACTCTTTTGTAGTACATCTAAATCGTCGTTGCTAGAAAGTCCTAGTCTGAACGCGCAGTTGCGAATTCTGCCCGATGAGCTTCAAAAGCTTCGACACAATGGGCGTTTTTGAGAAGTTCAAGAACCGAAAGGAAATGCGCCCCCCTAAAGACGCTACCCAGTTCCCAACGACGCAGAGACCTCTTCGGTCTCAAAGAGGAGCACACAGTTGTGTCCGCCGAAAATGATACGGTCGTCCTGGCGCCCCCTTTTGATCAGATGCTTAACCCGCCGGACAACGCGGGGAGTTCTGATCCCCCAGTCACCAGCGAATATTGGCGTCGATTTCAGCTCGCGGGCGATGCGGCTCGCGGTAGCAGGAACCGACGTCATGACTGTTGGGTTGATCGATTGCTACGTGTTCAGCCGGGAGTGCCTGATGAAGGCCATCGAGTGCATCAACCCCCGGCTGACCATGCTGCCGTTTGCATCCGTCGAGGATTGCATCGGTAACGACATGAACGGTATCGACCTCATTGTCTACTATCCTCATGCCGAGGATGCATCAGAATCGGCTGCGACGCGAAATGTGTCGACGATCTGCCAGGCGTTCCCGAACATCCCCCTGGTATTGCTCTCCGACGCCGAGGAAGCGGAGCAGCCCGGGACACTTCGCAGTGCGTTGAAAAGCGGTGCACACGGTTTCATCCCTACGAAAACCACGGGTATCGCGGTCACCGTCGCGGCATTGCGTTTCGTAAAGGCGGGCGGTACCTTCGCGCCGCTGGATCTGCTCATGGCCGCTCAGCAGGACATACCGAGGCTGCCACAGGCACCACGGCAGAACTTGTTAACCTCACGGCAGACGGAGGTTCTTTCGCTCCTGCAGCAGGGAAAAGCGAACAAGATCATCGCGCACGAGCTAAGCATGAGCGAGAGCACCGTAAAGGTCCATGTTCGCAACATCATGCGCAAGGTGGGTGCCACAAATCGGACCCAGGCAGTATACAGGGCGAGACTACACGCGAATTAACCGGGACGATCAAATGAACCAGAATTCAATGTCTTGGCCACTTTGAGGGCGCCGAAGCACAAACACCCGGATCCGTTCATGAAGGCAGCAGGATTGCTCGGGAGATTAGGCTAGATGTTACCTGGCGGTGGTGCGACGACCGACGGAATGGTTCGGAGCAGTATTTCAAGGTCTCGCATCACCGACCACGAGCGGATATAAGCGAAGTCAAACTCGACACGTTTACGCAGCTTTTCTTCGGTATCGGTGTTCCCGCGCCAGCCGTTCACCTGTGCCCAGCCGGTCATGCCAGGCTTGACGCGATAGCGCAGCATGTAGTCGGGCATAACGTCAGCATAGATGCGGCCGTCCGCTTTGGCGCGCGGGGCGTGTGGACGGGGGCCCACCAGCGACATGTCGCCGACAACAACATTCAGGATCTGTGGCAATTCGTCGATTGAATATTTCCGCAGATATCGCCCGATCCTTGTAACCCGGTCGTCACCTTGGGATACCAGGGTCTCGGCCCCGTTATCCGCCTGGGCCACGTGCAGGCTGCGGAATTTGAAGATGTTGAAGCTGCGACCATACTGGCCCGAGCGAGCCTGCCGGAAGAACACTGGTCCCCGGCTATCGAGTTTGATGATGATCGCCACAAGAGTGAACAGCACTGCCAGCGGAACGAGAAGCAGACCGGAGATGATGAGATCGCAGCTCCGTTTCACCGTTGCGCCTACGAATGAGAACGGGGGCAGCATCAAAGTAGGCAATACGACACCGTCAAGTTGCTCGGCATCGTGCCCGCGGAGCGCTGGGGGGATTTGGTCGGGGATCAGGCGTACGGTGAGCGGCAGGAAGCGCAACCGGTGTATCAGGACCGAAATGCGCTCACCGGCCGACCACGGGAGCGCCATGTAGACGTCGTGCAACTCGTGTTCGCTCAGATAGCTGACCAGATCGTCGATTTGGCCGAGGCAGGGCAGCAGCCCATCGAGCGGCCCGGGGCGGGCGTTGCGGTCGTCGAAGAAGCCGATCGGCAGGGAGCGGCGATGCGGATCGATCTCGAGTTGTCGCAGCATTCTTGCCGCGGACTCGCTGTTGCCGATAAAGGCGACTGGCCGTGGCGGCGTCGTGAGAACCGGCAGCCGATCTGCCAAGTGCGCTGCCGCATGCCGGAACCCCTCGATCCCGCCCAGAGCCAGTCCGAACCAAAGAAGAGCAGACGGCAAAGCACTCAGCGACGACGGTGCCGACAGCACGGTGCTTATGAGGAAGATCGCCCCCAAGGTCCGGAAGGCGCTGGTTCGCGCTTGCCTGCGTGGTAGCTCAACCGACGCCCAGGTCAGTAGCGCCGCCCCTAAATAAACGGCGGCCATTGCAGCCGGCACTCCGACCGCCGGCCCGAGTGAATGCCAAGCCTGGACCAAAGTGCCGCTTTCCAGGACCCACCCTGCCTCGATGGCGAGCATCAAGATATGAAACGGCACCACCAGAGCGCGCGACAATCGCGCCGGCGCAGTCACCGACCTGAGGAAACCGGTATCAGCCGTTCCTAGCATTTCATTCTCCATGCCGCATTTTCGTTGGCGAGAGGGTACCGCGCTGTCCCGATGATGGTTCATCGTAATGAGGGCGCTGGAGAGCGGCGGGTTTGTCCGTTTGCTCGGCTACCGTCCAACGGCCATGTCTGGCACCGGGCGCCCGACCAACCGGAGGCAGCCTTCCTGGTGTAGGCAAAGGTAGGCACAGCGGATATGGAACGGAGGTCAACCAAGCGCCAGTTTCAAGGACAGGCCGATCAGCACCTCGACTAATGTGACGCCCAGCGCCCATAGCCAGAACCGACCGGAGAACCGCCCACGCGGCACGTCCCGGATGGGCATCGGCGGCGAAGAGATGCTGACAGGATCGCGTATCGCGCCATCGGCGGCGGGCATCATCAGTGGCGATGGCGCGGTAAGACCACTGAGCGGTTTCAGTCCCCGACTCGCGTCAGCGGGCAGCCCCGGCAGTTGGATAGCCGTTGCATGAGGCGCAGGCGGCGCCAGGGTTGTCGCAGCGAATATGGACATAAACCGAGGCTCCTTGCCGAAGGAACCTCGCATGTAAGAATTAAAAAAACGTCAACTACGCAGAACAAAAACCATGCGGCCTTTACATTTCATTCCAAAGGCTGAGCCAAGGTTCATGGAGGATCACCCTTTTTGCGTTTGCGTCATCGAGCATGACCGTTTCGGTGATTTCGAGTTCGCGTCTGGCGGGATTCAGACCGGAGTCGGCCAAGGCAGCAGATCCTCCGCGAGCGCCTCGCGAAGGCCGGTGCAGCGGTGGGCGTCAGGCGGCCGGTCACGAACCACCGCCGCCATCACATCCTTATCCATATGGCGGCTCGCATGTGGTGGTGGCTGCCCAATACCGGCAAGCTGCGACCCGAACCAAAACAAGGGAGGGAAGATCGTGCCAATCGACAGGACTCCGCCGGACGCGGCTCAGATCCAGAAGTGGTTTCTCGACGTGCCCGACCTCGAGCCGGGGATATTCGAGTTTGCCCTGGTGCTGGGCGGAACAGTCTCCGCCGGTGCTTACACCGCCGGCGCCGTGGACTTTCTGATCGAGGCGATGGACTGCCTGTCGAAGGCCCAACTGCAAGGCCGCGCGCCCAAACACAAGGTGCGCCTCAAGCTGATCGCCGGCACGTCGGGAGGCGGCGTCAATGCAGCGATCGCCGCGCGCGCCCTGGCCTTTGACTATCCCCACGTCACGGGCGCCACCCCGATTGGAGCGAATGGAACCGGCAACCCATTCTACGACATCTGGGTCAACACTCTGCGGCTGGACCGTTTCCTGGATACCAGCGACATCGGCAAGGAACTCACGTCGCTGCTGAACGGCAAGCCGATCGATGACGGCGCCGCCGCGATCATCGCCTTTGCCAACGGGCAACCCAAGGCGCGGGACTGGGTCGCCGAGCCACTGCGGATCATCCTCACGCTGACCAGCCTGCGCGGAGTGCCATACAAGACCAATTTTGGCGATAAGCTGAGCCAAGGTTACGTTGATCATGCCGACTTTGTCCGTTTTGCCCTGCTCTACCCCGGGCAGACGCTCGGCGAGCCAAGACCAGACGAACAAGTGCTGGATTTCGCCGGCGCGTCCCTGCCCCAGGCTACGACCTGGGAGCACTTCAGCGAATTCGCCCGCGCCACGGCGGCATTTCCGATCGGCTTCCCCGCGCGCGCGTTAACCCGGCCAACCGAGCACTACCGCTGGCGTGCCGTCGCCTACCCGCCCGGCCCCGACGGGACCGCCAGTTACCTTCTCAGTTGGCCGGACTGGGATGCGATGATCCCGAACGGCGGCACCGAGGTGCCGGATGACTGGCGGTTTCTCGCGGTGGACGGGGGCGCAACCGACAACGAGCCGGTCCAGCTCGCGAGAACCGCACTCGCCGGTCTGCTGAACCGCAATCCGCGTGACCCGGGCAAGGCCAATCGGGCGGTCTGGCTGATCGACCCATTCGCCGGGCGCTCTCCGCTCGGCCCCGAGGGCACGACGACCTTCCCGGCCGAGCTCGGCGCGGTGGCGACGACCTTGACGCAGCAGACCAGATACGACACCGCCGACTTGCTCATGGCCGCCGACACCAAAGTTTTCAGCCGCTTTATGCTGACCCCTAACCGCGGCAAACTGACCGGGGAAGAGGCTATCGCCAGCGGCGGGCTGGGTGCCTTCATCGGCTTCGCCTGCCCGGACTTCATGTGCTTCGACTATTTGCTGGGACGCCAGAACTGCCAGTTGTTTCTGCGCCAGTTCTTCACCCTGGCCGAGAACAATCCCGTGTTCACGAACTGGAGCGCGGAGGAAAAGACCCGGTTTCGCGGCGCGGCGGGCGTCGGAATGCTGCCGATCATCCCACTGCTCGACGAGGCGGCGACCGACCAGACGCTGGCCCCCTGGCCCACCGGCAAGCTGGACCCGGAAAGCTACCGTGACGGCATCGAGAAGCGCTTTCGTGCCATCTTCGAACTGGAGCTTTCCGGCTCCTGGATGCGGTCGGTGCTTAGCTGGGTGGGTGCCCACGCGACGCAAAAACAGGCAGCGGACTACGTGATCGATACGATGCAAGCCTATCTGAAGAAAGCCGGGCTCTAGCTGGGTCCGCCGGGGCCGGCGAACCTCGGTTGTTGCGAGCGGCACGAACCCTGGTCGATACAGGCAGCCCGTATTCGGAGGATCATGTGTGCACACTTTGCTCCACGCCAGGGGGCGACCCGGTATCAGCGTGCCAAGGCCAGGTGTTGCAGCTTCTGGCTCTGCTCGAGCACCCCGATGCCCTGCCGGCTGATCTGGCACTGCGTCTCGCCGGGCAGCTCCTGAGGCTGACACACCCCGAGCGCTTTCCGCTCAGATGTGACGCGGTCGTCGCGTCCGTAGCCGCCCACAAGTAGGCCGTCAGGGACAGATCGTCATGGATGAGAACGCGGCCGCGGGAGGCCAGGGGGTCAGTTTTTCATTCGGGCCCTCGGACGCCCTGCTGACCGAACTGGAAGCGGTTTACAAGGACATTCACGCCAACCCCGAGCTGTCGATGCAGGAAAGCCGAACCGCCGGGATCGCCGCCGAGTGGCTGCGGCGGCACGGATATGAGGTCACCACCGGCGTTGGTGGCACCGGCGTGGTCGGCCTGCTGCGCAACGGCGACGGACCGACCGTATTGCTGCGCGCCGACATGGATGCGCTGCCGATCCAGGAAAGTCACCGGCCTCGCCTATGCCAGCCATGCCACCGGCACCGACCGCTTCGGACAAGCCACTGGCATTGCACATGCCTGCGGGCACGACATGCACGTTGCGTGGCTGATGGGAGCAACGTGCGTCCTGGCCGAGGACAGGCACGCCTGGAGCGGCACGGTAATGGCGGTGTTCCAGCCGGGCGAGGAGACCGCCCAGGGCGCCCGCGCCATGATCGAAGACGGGATGGCCAAGCGCTTCCCCAAGCCGGATGTTACATTGGCGCAGCATGTTGTCCCGGCGCCGGCCGGCACGATTGGCTGGCGCCGCGGCACCGTTATGGCTGCCGCCGACAGTTGGGAGGTGACGCTGTTCGGCCGGGGTGCCCATGGCTCCGCGCCGCAGAAGAGCATCGACCCCGTCGTCATGGCGGCTTCGGCGGTGATGCGCCTGCAGGGCGTGGTCTCGCGGGAGGTGGCGATGACAGACCCGGCGGTTGTGACGGTCGGCACGTTGCGCGCCGGCATGACCGAGAACGTCATCCCGGATCAGGCGCTGCTGCGGCTGAATATCCGCACCTTCAAGGATCATGTCCGTCAGCGGGTCCTGGCCGCGGTTCGACGCATTCTCGAGGCGGAGGCGACCGCGTCAGGCGCCCCGAGGCCGCCGGACTTCTCGGTGCTGAGCGAATACCCTGTGACCATTAACGACGACGACGCGACCAGCGACGTGGTGCGGGCTTTCGAGCAGCGGTTCGGCACCGGCCGCGTGCAGCAGATCGAACCCGCGGCCGCAAGTGAAGACTTCGGAATTTTCGGCACGGCCTTCGGTGTGCCGAGCGTGATGTGGTTTGTCGGCGGGGTTGACGAGGCCATTTTCACCGCCGCGGAGCAAGCGGGCACCGTGGACACATTGCCGGGAAATCACGCGCCGAATTTCGCGCCCGCGATCCACCCCACGCTACGCACCGGCGTGGAAGCCATGCTGACGGCGGCAGGCGTATGGCTGACCGGCGCGCCAGCCAAGGCCTGATCGCGCCGGTGCCTGACGCTTGGAGCGAGTGGCCAAGCCGCTTGGCGACGGTCGCCTGGGCCGGATTCAGCCGCCTTGTGGCCTCGCCGAACGGGATTGCGCGGAGACAATCGCGGCTGCCCCGGCTAAACATGCCCCATGCGTTACAGAGTCCGGCATATCTCCCGCTACGGTTACGGCAGCCCAGTCGAACTCGCCGCCCACATGGTGCATCTTCGTCCGCGTCCCCGCCCCTGGCAGAGCATCATCTCGCAGCAGATCACGAGCGAGCCGGCCCCTGCCCGCCGGCGCGACGGAATGGACTCCTTCGGCAATCTGGTAACCTGGCTGTTCCTCGATCGGCCGCACGCCGATTTTGTTGTCAGCGCCGAGTTGGTGGTCGAGGTCAGGTATCCCGCCCCGCCACTGCCGGCCGATACGCCGCCCTGGGAACAGGTGGTCGAAGCGGTCAGCGGACCTGAGGGCTGGCAGCCCAGCGAGTTCCAGTTCAGCAGCGCGCTGGCGCCGGTCAACGCGGAGACGCGGGCATTCGCAAGCCAGTCCTTTACGAACGGCCGCCCTGTCCTCGAGGCTTTGATCGAACTGAACGACCGCATCTACACGGAATTCCGCTTCCGCTCCGGGGTGACCACCATCTCCACCCCGGTGTCGCAGGTGATGCAGCGACGGGAGGGCGTTTGCCAGGACTTCTCCCACGTCATGATCAGCGCCTTGCGCGGGCTTGGACTGCCGGCCCGCTATACCTCGGGCTATATCCGCACCAGGCCGCCACCCGGTCAGCCGCGGCGTCAGGGGTCCGACCAGTCGCATGCCTGGATCGGCTGCTGGCTGGGGCCGGAGCATGGCTGGATCGAACTCGATCCCACCAACGGCATCGTGGTCAGGGATGAGCACGTGCTGCTGGGCTGGGGCCGTGACTATATCGATGTCAGCCCGGTGCGGGGGGTGATCCTGGGCGGCGGCAATCACTCGCTGTCGGTGAGCGTCGACCTGGAACCAATCAGCGAAATGGATTCGCCGTGCTAGAGAATCCGACGAACCCGGCCACCCTTCCTGACGCCTCGGCCTGAGTGTCGTCCGAACTGGCAGCATATGCCGGCTCGGCAACCGGGACCGCGCGGCCACGTTAGCGCCCGGCGATCGACCGCGAAGGACTGCAAGATGCCGATACTGACCGTGGACCACCGGACGACCTATCGCTACGCCAGCCCGGTCAGGTTCGGCGAGCACCGGATGATGATGCGGCCGCGTGACAGTCATGACCTTCGGCTGCTGGGAACCTCGCTGGTGGTGCGCCCCGCCGCGACGATCCGCTGGATCCACGACGTGTTTGGCAACTCCATCGCCATCGCCAGGTTCGACAAGCCAGCGGCCGAACTTTACGTCCAGTCAGTATTCCGTGCCGAGCACTTCCCGCTTCCCGCAAGCAGCGTCGAGATCGAGGAATACGCTCGGCAACATCCGTTCAGCTACGACGCCTCGGAGGTTCCTGATATCGGCCGCACGGCGGAGCGGCACTATCCCGACCCGGAGCATCATGTCGATCGCTGGGCGCGCCGTTTCGTCGAGGCAACGCCGAAGCATGACACGATTGGCATCCTGTCGGCGATGACCAGGGCGATTCAGCAGGAATTCACCTACAACCCGCGCGACGAGATGGGCACGCAGAACCCGGTCACGACGCTCGGCACCAAGGCTGGCACCTGCCGCGACTACGCTCTGCTGATGATGGAGGGGGCACGCAGCCTGGGCTTCGCGGCTCGTTTCGTGTCCGGCTATCTCTACGACGACAGCAGGATTGGCGGCGAGCCGAAAGCGGTGATCGGCGGCGGCGCCACCCACGCGTGGGCGCAGATCTACCTGCCGGGCGCCGGCTGGGTGCCGTTCGACCCGACCAACGGGCTGATCAGCGATCGCAACCAGATCCGCGTGGCGGTGACCCGGGACCCAAGCCAGGCGGTGCCGCTGAAGGGCAGCTTCATCGGCAAGCCGGGGGATTATCTGGGGATGGACGTCTCGGTGGAAATCCGAGCGTAATCCCAATCGCCGCTGCCACAGACCCTCTCGATTTTCCCGATGGCACCCAAATAACCTTAACGCCATTTGCAGCGCCCTGTCGGTGGCGGCTGTCCGGGTCAAATCCCATAGCCCGCTTGCGGGTGCGCGAAGCGCCTTACTTGAGGCGGACAGCCGCCACCGACACAATCGAAGGCCGTTGTGTGGCATTGCTCTGCTGGGGGATGAGACTGGAGACGCGGTCGAGCCTCAGCACCGTCGGGGTCTGCCACACGCGCTCCCGCTAGGATTTCGGATTACGGCGCCGTGTCCATACGGCAGCCGCCAGCACCCAGCGCGCGGAAAGCGACATCGCCCGGGATCGTCTGTCGCAGCGAGTAGAAGTCCCAGCGGTTTTTGCTCTCCGCCGGTGCCTTTACCTGAAACAGATACATATCGTGCACGGCGCGGCCATCGGGCCGGATCGTGACCGTGCCAAACAGCGGATCATTGATCGGCGCCTTGCGCATCGCCTCGACCGCCTGTTCACCGACGATGGTCCCGGCGTCTCGCGCGGCTCGCAGATAGGCCAGTGTCGCCGAGTAAACCCCGGCGTGGTTCTCCGTTGGCATCCGTCCGTTCATGCGTTCGGCGAAGCGTTTGCTCCAGGCGCGTGTCTGGTCGTTGAGGTCCCAGTAGAATGCCTCGGTCAACAGCAAGCCCCGGGCGGCGGGCAGGCCCAGCGAGTCGATGTCGGACAGCATCATGAATAGGGCCGCCAGCTTCACGCCGCTGTTGGTCAGCCCGAATTCCGCAGCCTGCTTTACGGCGTTGATCGCGTCGGCGCCGGTATTCGCCAAGGCCAGAACGTTGGCGCCCGAGGTTTGCGCCGCCAACAGGGGCGAGCCGAAGTCGGTGGTTCCAAGCGGCAGGCGGCTGGAGCCGAGGACCTTGCCGCCAGGCTCCGCGAGCAGGGCCGCCGTCGCGTCGCTCTCCAGCGCATGACCGAGCGCATAGTCAACGGTAATAAAATACCAGTTGTTGCCGCCGGCTTTGCGCATTGCGCTGACCGTGCTGGCGCCCTGTGCCCAGGTGTCACTGACCCATTGCACCGTGGTCGGCGCACAGGCTTTGCCGGTGATCGCCGAACTCATGGAGCTAGATGCCAGCGCCACGCGGTGCCTCTCCTTCATGACACCGACCACGCCGAGCGCGACGGCGGAATTCGGCAGGTCGACGATCGCATCGACACCGTCATGATCGACCCACCGCCGAGCGATGGAGACGCCGATATCGGGCTTGTTCTGGTGATCGGCGACCAGGACCTCCACGTGCAGTCCGTTGCTCTCCGTGGCGAAATCCTCGGCCGCCATGCGCGCGGCGGCGACCGAGCCAGCACCGACCTGATCGGCGAAGGGGCCGGTCATATCGGTCAGCACACCGATACGAATGACGTTGCCGGGGATATCGCCGAAGGCGGAATGTCCGGCCAGGGTGATGGCGAGCGGAAGAAGAGCGAAAGCGACCAGTTGCAGGCTGAGGCGGCGTTTCATGACCAGGCTCCTCACGCAAGGATGTCTTATTACAGCAAAGCAAAGTACTCGCGATGCTCCCAGTCCGTGACCTCGGAGAGAAAGCGGCTGATCTCGGCCTCTTTCAGGCGACTGAAATAGTCGATGAAGAATTCGCCGAACTGCTCCCGAAAGCACGTATCCTCGCGCAATGCCGCGAGCGCCTCGATCAGACTGCGCGGCAGCGGCGGCGCGTCGGAGTGGTATGGCGTGTCGGCAGACGGCCCAGGGTCAATTCCGCGGTCGATACCATCCAGACCCGAGACAATCTGCGAGGCGATATAAAGATACGGGTTTGCCGCCGGCTCACCGACGCGATTCTCCAGCCGCGTCGCCGGATCGTCTGGCCCGCCAAGCACACGTACCATGACGCCGCGATTATCCTGTGCCCAACCGATGCGCTCCGGTGCGTTGGAAAAAGGCCGGTAGCGCTTGTAGCCATTGATCGTCGGCGTGCAGAAGGCGGTCGCGGCGGGCGCATGGGCCAGCAATCCGCCCAGCAAGCATCGCCCGGTCCGCGATAGCAGCTCCTCCGGGTCGTTGGAGACGAAGGCATTGGTGCCGTCCGCCACGCGGCGCAACGACTGATGCAAATGCCATCCGCTGGACACCACCTCGGGCAGTTTCGGCCGGCACATGAAGGTGGCGTGATAACCCTGGCGGCGGCAGACCTGTTTGACGGCCGATCGGAACAGCATCATCAGGTCGGCCGCGTGAAGACCCGGGGTCGGCCCAAACGTCAGCTCAATCTGGCTTGGCCCGAACTCGATCTCCAGCGACCGCAGCGGCATGTCCAGCGCCTGCAGGTTGGTGCGCAGAAGCTCCATCAGTGGGTCGATCTCGTCGTAGCGCAGCTCGGTCAAATACTGGTAGCCGGCGTTGAGCGGTGAGGCTGCCGGCGGGTCCGCGAACTGCCGGCCGCCACTGGGCGGACGCGCGTCATCCAACCGGAAGATATGGCATTCGACCTCCAGTCCGACGATGAATTCCAGCCCGCGTTCAGCCAGCCGCGCGAGGCAGCAACGCAACACCCGCCGCGTCGACAGCGGCAGCGGCGTGCCGTTCTGAAACAAGATGTCGCACAGGACCCAGCCGGTATGCGGCGCCCAGGGCAGCACCCGGAAGGTGGTCGGATCGGGCACCAGAACCATGTCGGCGGCGCCTTGCAGCGCCGGCAGGTCGAAGCCGCCGCCCGCGGCATAGACCGGGAACACTGTGCGGCCGGCCAGATCCTTCAACAACATGGTGGTGGTGGCGCGCACACCGTTGTGCAAGACGCGCAGGGCCTCGTCGCGCACCAGCGTCTTGCCGCGCAGCACGCCATGAGCGTCGGCGAAGGCGAAACGAACGACCTCTATGCCTCGTTCGGCCGCTGTCGCCGCCACCCGGTCCGCCGCCATGTGTTGTTCGGGCGACCAAAGATCGTGGCGGGCGACGAAACTCGCCATCAAGTGGTCTGGGCCGCTGCGATCCCGAGTGAAGCCGGCCACGCGGCCATCTCACGCCGCCGCCGATCCTGTTCCCGCCAAAACGCCTGCCATCCGTCGACCGGTCCAATGGCATCGATCGAGGCGGGGCCAGTGATCCGGCGCGCGTCGTCCGCACTGCCAAGCAGCGGAGCCACCAGCCCGGCGGCGACATCGTCGATCGCACGCAGCAACATCCGGCGATAGCGGATGATCGCCTTGTCGGTCTGGCCCAGATGTTCCCTGGTGCGGTCCTGGATCGCGCCCATGGACTCGACCGCCCACTGGTCGTGCACGTTGATGTCGGCACCCATGCCGGTATAGGTGCTGTCGCGTTGCTCGAACGGGTCGAAGCCGTAATCGTTCAAGCGGTTCCTGCGCGGGGTATAGTCCGGCAGCTCGTAGAGCTCGAGCCGCTGCGTCCGCATTTGCGCCTTGTCGACAGGCGCATCGAAGCCGGTGAAGATCGCATACCAGTAGCAGTGGGTGTCGTCGACCGGCACATGCCACTGGGTGATCGTCATCGTCTTGCTCATTGGGATGACGATAGCCTGAGGGAACACCAGATTGGTGATGCGGATATGCATCTCGCTGTCGGATAACCGGCGCAACGAGGCGATGCGCAAACCGTATTCGGTATCCTCGACCTCGATCGCCGGACGCGGGAACTCGCGCAGGATCCGGGTCATTGGCATGTCCCGGCCGAGGGTCGAGTCGCGGAACGGCCTGCCGTAGCTGTCCGCCGGGTCCTCGTCATGAAAAAAGCGGTGCAGGAAACTGGCATGGGCCGGGTCGATGCCAACCTCGAGCGCCTGCAGCCAGTTGCAGGCGATCAGTCCCCTGAAGGCAAAGGTATAGACATCGGGCGCACGGAAACAGTCGAAGTCCGGGAAGGCTGGCGGCTGACCCGGTCCCAGGTACGCGAAGACGATGCCGTTGCGCTCGACGCAGGGATAGGCTGGCTGGCGCACCTTCGCGCAAAAGGTGCTGTCGGCGGGCTCCGCCGGCTGTTCCAGACAGGCGCCAGTGGCGTCGTATAACCAGCCGTGAAACGGGCAGCGCAAACCGCCATGCTCGATCCGGCCGAAGCCAAGGTCGGCACCACGATGCGCGCAATGCTTGTCCAGCAGGCCGTAGCGCCCGCGTTCGTCGCGCAGCAGAACGAAGTCTTCACCCAGCAGCCGCACCCGGGTCAAAGGCCGGTCCGCGGGCAACTGATCGACCAGGGCCGCCGGCTGCCAGTAGCGCCGCAACAGGGCGCCGAGCGGGGTGCCTGGCCGGGAAAGGGTGATCAAGTCGTTTCGCTCAGGGCTCAACATTGGCTCAACATTGATCGTGTCCCTCGCCGCCTGTGCAAATCACAAGTGCTTCGATCATAGCGCAGGAATACCCAACCTGCTCAGTGCCGGCAAATGCACGTCCGCGGCCGCCGGACGGAAGCTGGCAGCCAGGCCGTTCAGGGCGAGCGGCGTGACGCGTCCCGATCAGGTGGTCCGATAGAACAGCACCCGGCCCGGCGGCACGATTTGGTTCATGAAGTCGAAGTCACGGATGTCGCGGGTCAGCACTGTGTATCCGTGCTCCAGTGCGAGCAGATAGATGGTGGCGTCATTCAGCGCTGCGACCTCCCGACCAGGCTGGAAACCGCCAAGCCGAAAGATCAGCCCGGAGAGGATGCCCGCCTCCAGCAGGACGGCGGCGCGGACCGCTGCGTCGAGGCGATGCCGCGGGATATCTCCGATCACTCCAGCGAGCTCGTCGAGGTGCTCCCGCGTGTTCGGGTGCCCCGGATTGAGCCGGCCGAATTGTGCGACAGCTCGCCGAGGACCACCGACAGGTGCATCAAGGTACGCTGCCGCAAGAGGGATTCCACCCCGGGCGGCAGGGTTCCTTCCAGGCCATCGATATAGACGCAGGTGTTGAGCAGGATCGGCGGTCCCAGCGAGCCGGCAGCATCCACGAAATCCAGATCGGCGTCGTCGCGGCGCCGCAGTGGGACGCTGAACCGTTCGGGTCTGATGCGGCGCAACGAACGCGCAAGATCAATCCGCAAACAATGTCCGCCTCGGAATCCTGCCCTTTCGCGCCAGCAACCGCTCGCCGAGATCGTCCTCCAGCGCGACCTTGATCAAAGCGTATGTCAGCAGGTCGGTGCTCTCGCTGATACCGCTGACCCGCTTGGCTTCGTCGACAGGGCGTCGGAGAACCGCCCTCCCAACTGGCGGTCCTTCGAACCCAGCAAGCCACGCTCCTCGGCGGCACGGATGAATGCCGCCCGCCGGGCGCTGCGTTCGGCTGCTACCCCTTCCTCGACCTTGGCCATAATCCCCTGCCAGAAACTCAATGATATCAAATGGCAATTTTGTTAAACCACCTCAAGCGCCGCGGAGGAGGCACCCGAAGCAGCCCGACGCGCGGGAAGAGCGCCGTCAGACGTCCACCTCCTCGACGGTTCTTGCGTGTTCCTGGATGAACGCGAAGCGTAGCTCCGGCCGCCGGCCCATCAGGCTTTCCACCAGATCGTTGGTCATGGCGCGTTCTTCCGGCAAGGCAACGACCTTCAGCAGCGTCCGCTTCGCCGGGTCCATGGTGGTCTCCTTCAGTTGGGCGGGGGGCATTTCGCCCAGGCCCTTGAACCGACTCACCTCCACCTTGGCGCCGCTCTTGAACTCGCGTTTCGTTTTCTGTTCGCGGTCATCGTCGTTCATCGCGTAGACCGACTTGGCGCCCTGGGTCAGCCGGTAGAGCGGCGGCTGAGCCAGATAGATGTGCCCATGCCGAACCAGCTCCGGCAGCTCACGGTAGAAGAACGTCATCAGCAGCGACGCGATATGCGCGCCGTCGACATCGGCATCGGTCATGATGATAACCCGGCCGTAGCGCAGCTTGGCGCGGTCGAAGCGGTCGCCGACGCCGCAGCCCAGGGCCTCGATCAGGTCCTTCAGCTCCTGGTTCTGCCGCAACTTGTCAGCCGACGCGCTGGCGACGTTCAGGATTTTGCCCCGCAGCGGCAGCACCGCCTGGGTTTCCCGGTTGCGCGCCTGCTTCGCCGAACCACCGGCCAAGTCGCCCTCCACCAGGAAGATCTCCGTCTCAGCCGCGTTCTCCCGCGTGCAGTCGGTGAGCTTGCCGGGTAGCCGCAGCCGGCGCGTCGGCGACTTCCGCGCGGTGTCCTTGCTCTCCTTGCGGCGGATGCGCTCCTCCGCGCGTTCGATCACGAAGGCGAGCAGGTTGTCGGCGGACCCTGGATCGCCGGCGAGGAAATGATCGAACCGGTCGCGCAGCCCGGTCTCGGTCAGGCGCGCGGCTTCGTTACTGGTCAGCTTTTCCTTGGTCTGGCCCTGAAACTGAGGGTCACGCAGGAACAGCGACAGCTTCGACGCCACCGGATCGAGCACGTCGTCCGCCGTGATCTGCGCCGCCCGCCTGTTGCCGCGCTGTTCGCCCCAGGCGCGCAGGCCTTTTATCAGCGCCGCCCGGAAGCCGGCTTCGTGGGTCCCCCCGGCTGGCGTCGGCACCGTGTTGCAGTAGGAATGGAGGAAACCGTCGCCCTCCTCCAGCCAGGCGACGGCCCATTCAACCTTGCCGGCCGCTTCTCCGGGCAGGTTGGCCTCGCCGGCCCAGATCTGCGGCAACACCCGCGGAGCTGCGCCGATATCGGCCTCCAGACTGTCCCGCAGACCGCCGGGAAAATGCAGCACCGCTTCCGCCGGCGTTTCGTCCTTGCCGCCCGTCAAAAGCGCCGGCGCGCAATTCCAGCAAATCTCGACGCCGCGGAACAGATAGGCCTTGGACCGGCACAGCCGATACAGCCGCCCCGGCACGAACGCCACGGTGCCGAAAATTTCGGTGTCCGGCTTGAACCGGATGCTGCTGCCGCGGCGGTTCTGCACCGGACCCGCGTTGATCAGCTTGGTCAGCGGCTTGCCCTTGGCGTAGCTCTGCTTCCACAGAATGCGGTCGCGGGCAACCTCCACCTCCATAGCCTCGGACAGGGCGTTCACCACCGAGCTGCCGACACCGTGCAGGCCGCCCGAGGTCGCATAGGCCTTGCCGCCAAACTTTCCGCCCGAATGCAGGGTCGTGAGAATGACTTCCAAGGCGCTCAGATTCTTGAACTTGGGGTGCGGATCGACCGGGATGCCGCGGCCATTGTCGCGCACCGTCAGCCAGTTGTTCTGCTCCAGGGTGACCTCGATGAAACTGGCATGACCCGCCACCGCCTCATCCATGGCGTTGTCCAGGATTTCCGCCGCGAGATGATGCAGCGCCGCCTCATCGGTGCCGCCGATATACATGCCTGGTCGCTTACGGACCGGCTCCAGACCCTCCAGCACCTCGATATCCTTGGCCGAGTAGTCCGAGTCGTCTCGCGCCGGCATGCCGCGCTGATCGGTCGCGTCACCGTTCGGTTTGGCCGCCGGCTTCGCCGCGGCCCCGGCGGTAGGCGGGACGGGGCGCTTTTTCGGGGTCTTCCCGTGCTGTGATCCGAACAGATCGTTCATGCTGCGTTCCTGAAGCCTAACGGCACCCTACTACATGCCGGCGGACCCTGTCCGCAACCGCGGACGTGGTTGACGGGGTGCACAACTGGCTCCCGCGCCGCGGGTGAGACCTTGGCGACGCATGACAGGTGGTGGAACCGCATTCAGGCGGGCCGCAGACGGGGCTTGAGGCCTCATCAGTTCGGCAATGGCGATGCAGGGCCGCGGTAACCCGTGGCGGCCGGATCATCTATCGGGGTACAGATCTGTGGATAAATTCGGGCCAATTCCCGCAACAACTTGGCGAATCGTGAGGATAGCGGTCAGTCTCCGGACCAGGAGCTGTGGACTAAAGCTGCTTCCGGGGACGTGATGGCAGTACGCAAGGCAACGCCGACGAAACGAGCCTTGTCAGCATACTGCGGGAAAATCGATGCCGTGCTCCAGACCGGCGCGCGACGTCGGCTTGCTACAGCGGCCGTGGACTTCCTGACCAGCATCCGCCGACAACTGGATGCTCCGATGGTCAGGCTGTCGAAATCGCGGCACGACACCGCCAAATCTTGGGAAAGCGTTCTCGGATGATCCGGTCGTAATCCTGAAAGGCGAGTTGATCGCGGACCTGGCGGCTCTGATCACGCATGCCACCGAGAGCGCTCGGGTGTCCTCGCTGGACGAGAACGTCATGGTGAACTGGGGCGTCGTCTGGACGAGCCGGTCATCGCTGTTCAGCGGGCGGCTGTGGCGAATCGTCGGGAAGTCAGGCAGAAGACCCATTTTGGTCTGCCTGGGGAGCTGTCGCCGATTGACCGTGCCCGCAAACAGGGGCTGCCAGCCGCCCTCGCAATGTCGGAATGCAAGCGTCGCCTACATTCCACGCTGAACGCGTCGCCCAAGGGTGCCTCTGGCCTAGTTTCGGCCATTGGCGTGGGCGTTTTTCAGACGATCGCATTACGCGTCCGGCGCTAGCCGCTAGGATCGGTCATGCCGCTGACCCCAAATGAACGACGCGAACTCGAGGAAAAGGTCATGGCAGCCGACCTGCCCAAAGGAATCCGCCAGGAAGCTCGCCGACCGACAGCATTTTGGGAAACCCCGAGGGAATTTGCCGCGGTGGTGGGTGCCCTGGCGGTGACTATCGGAGCGCTTGACGGTGTCCTCGGCTACACGATCGCCCGTGCACCGCAGCAGCAGCCGATGTTTCCGCCGGGGACGGTGATCACCATTCCGCCGGCTGCGACGAAATAGCGCGGGACCAACGTCAGCCAGACCCATCCGACAGGTCGGCCGACTTTCTGGACAGGCTGTCCGCCAGCGCCTGAGCGCCACCACGGTTCAACAGCCGGCGGAAATCGGAGCGTTCCACCGCGACCTGACTGACCGATCCGTCGGCCAGCACATCCACCGCGTGCCACCCCCCGCCGCTGCCCTGACGCATGACGTAGTCGAGCTCATGCCGCGTTCCCGAAACCGAGACGATCTCGGTCTTCACGACCATCTCGCCGTTCCCCACCGGCCGTGGCGTCGGCTGCACCTCGAAGTGCTGGCCGCCGTAGCTATCGAAGTTGTTAACGTAGGACGCCACGGTGTAACGCCGGAACGCCTGGAACAGCATTTGCTGCTGATCCGGCGGCAGCGTGCTCCAGGTCGGGCCAACCGCCTCGCGAAGGATCGTCTCGAGGTCGAAGGACGAATCGACGATCGGCGCGATCATATCGAAGCGATGGGCGAATCGCGTCGAGTTCCCCTCTTTCATGATCCGGAGCAAGCCGTCGACAAGCTTTTGGACAGGAGCCACTACCCCCTGGGAATCCTGGCCCCGCGCTGGAGCAGCGGCGACCGCGACGAGTGCAGCGGTCAAGGCGAGCAAGTCGCGGCGACCGAACAGTGTCTCCATAGACAGAATCCCCGATATTCCCCCGGCTACCGGCCCAACGGAACAGCGCCGGACCAGCATCCACGATCATTTGCACACATGGGCGCTCCTCGTTCGAAGTCACGCCCGGTCGCCCGCCGGGGTAACATGCCCGGGATGGCATGCCGGCGATAGCATGATTGTGACGCGCACGATTCTTCGTGTATCTTACCTGTCAGCGGCGATCAGAGCATCGTGCCGAATGCCGAGTGGGAGGCTGAATTTTGTCGATCAGGTCCAGGGCTTTAAGCCTGTCAGACAAAGTGGCCGAGCTGCTGGGCTTGCTGGATACACCGCTCGATCCTGACCGACTGATCCGAGAGGCTCGCCGGCGGACGGGCCTGACCGAATTCGGCGATACGTCGCTGATCGGCCCACTCACCCGTCTGCTGGACTCGTGCTCTGCCGAATTCGGCTCTTGGCCTGATCGGCCGCAGCGCCACGCGATGGGATATCGTTCGCTTCTTGTCGAACGTGCTTCTATTGCATGATGCCCAGGTTCGCACCCCGGAAATCGGCTC
Source organism: uncultured Alphaproteobacteria bacterium (assembly GCA_963758415.1). Lineage (GTDB taxonomy): Bacteria > Pseudomonadota > Alphaproteobacteria > Acetobacterales > Acetobacteraceae > Rhodopila. Next base: position 473,164 of record CAVWVL010000011.1, read on the forward strand.
TGAACCGATTCGCCAACCGATCTTCATCGCCGGCCTGCCACGCAGCGGAACCACTTTCCTGCATCGGCTCATGATGACCGATCCGGACAACCGTGCGCCGCAGGTCTGGGAAACGATCTATCCATCGCCGGCGGCCGGCACCAGGGAGCAACGCATTGCGCGGGTCAGCCGCCAGTTGAGGGCGTTCGAATGGCTGGCGCCGGCGTTCCGGGCACTGCATCCCCTGCAGGCGACATCGCCCCAGGAGTGCAGCGAGATCACCGCGCATGTGTTTCGCAGCCTGCGGTTCGATACCAACTATCACATTCCGTCTTACCGGGCCTGGCTGGACGCGGATGTCGTGCGCAATCTGCCAGCGTATCGTTTCCACAAGCAGTTTCTGCAGTATTTGCAGCATCAGGACGGCGTGACCCGCCGCTGGGTGCTGAAATGCCCGGAGCATCTATTCGCCTTGCAGGCCATCCACGCGGTGTACCCCGACGCTCGGCTGGTGTTCGTGCACCGGGACCCGGTGAAGGTGCTGCTGTCGCAGGCCCGCCTCACCGAGGTCTTGCGTCGGCCGTTCACCCGCCGGCTCGACCCGCGGACCCTGGGGCCGGAGGAAAGCCGGCGATGGCTGGACGGGACTCGCCGGATGATGGCGGTTGGCGACGATGCCGGCTTCCCCGAACCGGTCTGCCACGTCCACCACATGGATCTGATCAGCGACCCGGTGACAACCGTCGACACGGTCTACCGGCACTTCGGCATGGCACTGTCACCAGAAACCGCGGCGGCGATCGAGCGGTATGTGGCGGCCGCGCCCAACGGTGGGTATGGCGAGCACCGCTATAATTTCGATGATCATGGTCTCGATGAGCAGCGGGAGAGGGCGAAGTTCCGGCCCTACATGGTCCATTTCGGCATCACCGCCGAAGCTTCGCCGCAGCCCCGAGCCGACGCGGTGTCGGCAAAATTGAGCAGCAACAACGAGCGCTCGCTGCAGTCGTGACATTTGGCCTGGCGCTTTCAGCATCCGCCGAGCGGGGACCCGAACCGTCCCCGGCATGGCACGGCAAATCCTAGGGCTATTTCGGGACGACAGACCTATCCCCTCCGGGGGAGCCCGGTGGCGGTATAACCGCCGCACGATCCCCGGTCCCACCTGGCGAATTGACCGTCATGCCTGGGTCTATACTTGTCGCCGGCACAATCCTTTCCGGCGGTGGGGACGATGAATTCTGCGGCGCCATCAGCACGGTCGGACTCTCCGGCGATGTTGGTTGCGGATTTTGCGCCTGCGCCGAACCAGCGGCCAAAATGAGGGCGGAACAGAACAAGAGACACTTCATGATGAACCTTTGTTGGCATTCCGGCGCACAGCGGCCGGTTTTGGGTGCCGGGGGATCGCCCGTCCTAGTCCGGATGCACCATCACCGATCCGCCATTGCGATCGATCCGGTAATGATTGCCTCTGCGGCTGACGTAAACCTCGGCGTCAGGCGGCACCGCCTCGCCGTCGATGGTGACGGCGCCGTTGGTGATTGAGACGTCGGTGCCATTATTGCCGAGGTGGACCTGTGCGTCCGAACTCTGCGACGCAGACTCTGCACATGCGGCACCGGCGGTCAGCAGCCCTGCGATCAGAGCGAGGGCAGTCGTGCCAATAAACAGTCCACCGGCCCGTTCCGCCGTCTTCGCTGTCGACATCTTCGATTGCTGCTGCATGGTTCACTCCCTCTAGATCGAACGCCGCTCAAGGGCGCCTAATGTGCTCGAATAGCTTGCGGGGAAAATACTGTCGCTCGCGTAACGTTGTCCGGATTGGCAACCGATCCGTCGCCTGATCATCGACGGCCTGCCTGAGCTTCACAGCGCCTTCACATCAAAAGGCAGCGCGGGAAGAAGTCACTCGAGTCAAAGCTATAGACATTGCCCTTGCGAATTGCGGCAAAAGCCATTCCGAGTCGGTGGCAGGTAACCCGTTTGGCCGTGGTCTTGCCGGGCGATCATGGGCAGAGCCTCGGTCAGCATTTTGTCGACCTCGTCGTCCTACACATGCAGCAGCCAGGACGCGTATTCAAGATAAATATGCCACCACAGATTGCGCAGACAACTCGTCAGCAGAGTTATTCGCCTGCGCAACATATAGCCAGTTGCGATGCACGGTACGGCCAGATGCCGATGCCAAGCGTGCCCTCGCCGCGCGCACATTCGTATCGACGGATCGGGGCGCGCATTAGACCGATCTCGTAACGGTCTCCATCGTGGTTTGACGGTAGGATTGGTTGACTGTGTCAGCCAGGCGCGACCCGCCATCCCTGATCGCGGTCTCGCTTCTGGCGATCAGCCTGATCAGCGCCGGATGGTCCGGCTGCGTGGTGACAATACCGACCGGAAGCACCGGCCGCGTGTCTTCGCGGACGACGCGGAACCGGCTGATCAGCGATGCGAGCACCAAAGCCGCCTCGGTCAGCGCGAACTGGGCGCCCACGCAGATACGTGGACCCGCGCCGAACGGCATGAATGCGAAGCGCGACGGCGTCACCGCATCCGGCATGAAGCGCGACGGGTCGAACGCGTCGGGCTCCCGCCACAGCGCCTCGTGACGGTGCAGCACCCAGGGCGCGATCATCACCAGACTGCCGGCCGCCAAATCCACATTCCCCGCCCGGTCGGCGCCGATCGCCTGCCGCACGAGCGTGAACACCGGCGGGTAAAGCCGCAACGCCTCATTCACCACTGCCCTGGTATAGACCAGTCCAGCCATCGCGGCATGAGCGGTTGTCGGTTCGATCGTCTGAGCGGTGGCCTCCGCCGCCACCTGCTCCTGCACCTCGGGAGCCTGGGCCAGCATCAGGATCGCCCAGAACAACGTTATCGCCGTGGTCTCGTGGCCTGCCAGAATCAGCGTCGACACCTGATCCCGCAGTTGCTCGGCGGAGAACCCGGCGCCGCTGTCCGGATCGCGAGCCGACCGCAGGAGGTCGAACAAGTCACGCGGGATTTTCGGGACGGGTGCACGCAAGCGCGCCGCGATCATGGTCTCGATCAGTCGCATCCAGCGGCGCTTGAACAGTGCTCGGCCAATGTCGCGCAGGTTGGGTATTTGTGGCGGCAGGACCATGTCGAGGAGATGCGGCTGCGCGTAGCGTTCACCAAACTCGATCAGCAGCTGGCGCATCGCCGCGCCGTATTGTGACGCCTCGAGCGAGAACATGGACCGCCCCGCGATGTCCAGCGCGAGGCTCTGCATCGTCGCCAGCAGATCCACCGATACACCGGACGGCCCGCTGCCAGCCCCTGCCTGCGCCGCCAGACGGTTGAGGGCCCCGTCGGTTGCCGACACGACGTGCTCGGCCAGCATCGGCATGACCCTTGGTGCCAGCGCCGGCGCAATGGTGCGGCGCTGTAGCTTCCAGTCCTCGCCCTCGCTGAGCAGCAGTCCCTTGCCGATGATCGGGCGAAGTATGCGGATGGTCGCCGGGGTGCGACGGTAGTTGACGGGGTTGGCGACCAGCACATGATGGATCGCCTCGGGATCGTTCAGCAGGACATTCTTGCGCCCCAGGAATGAGCGCTCATAGCTATCCTGCGCGTAGGCCTCACGCGGCCAGATCGTCAGGGCGTTGGTACGCGCCGCTAGCAGGAAGGCCCGCAGTCCCAACGGCGCATCGGGTCGCGGCGGCATAGGGGGATGCATCAGCACGCTGGTCATGCCGTGCATCCTAGACCATGCCCCGACGGACGATAAGGCTGCCTACTCGGCGGCGCGGATCTCCGGGGTATAGGCGGGAATGTTGGCGCGCAGGGCCGAGTCCATCGGCTTGGGCCACCAGCGATGCTCCCAGTCGGCGTAGAATTTCTTCAACGTCGGCATGACCTTTTCCGCGAACAGCTTGGTGTTGTAGCGGGTCAGGTCCTTGTTCATGTTGCCGAACTGCATCAGCAGCATCAGGTTGCCGACATTGAGGTTCTCCGCCAGTTCGACGATTTGCTCGGTCACCTGGCTGGGCGTGCCGATGACGATGTAACCGGCGTCGACCAGGTCCTTCATTTCGGTAGGCCGAGCAATGGAGCGGGCGGCGGCGGCGCTGACCTGGCTGGTGAGGCCGAAGCGCATGGTTGCCTCGGTGGTGTAGCCGGGCGGTGCGGCAAAGCGCGGATCGATATGCAGGCAGCGGCCGAAAAAATACTCCGCCGCGTCATGATACATTTCCAGCGCCTGATCCCGGCTCTCGGCGACCGCGACGGTTTGCGCGAAGCCGGCACGGTACGGATTGCGATCCTTGCCCAGTCGGTCCATTTCGGCCCAGAACCCATCCATCGTGGCCTTGCCGACCTTGTGGCCATAATACGACAGGTAGCAGTAGACGTAGTCCATCTCGGCGCACCACTGCCAGGTCTCGATCGACCCGCCGCCAGGGATCCACACCGGCGGATGCGGCTTCTGAATCGGCCGTGGCCAGATGTTGACGTAGCGCTGCTGGTTGTAGCGGCCGTTGAAGGCAAACGTTTCGGTCTCCTGCCACGCCTTCATCACCAGGTCATGCGCTTCCAGGTAGCGGTCGCGCAACTGGCTCGGGTTCTGGCCGTAGGCGAAGCAGTCGTCCATCGGCGTGCCGACCGGGAAACCGGCAATCAGCCGGCCGCCGGAAATCACGTCGATCATGGAGAATTCTTCCGCCACCCGCGTCGGCGGATTGTACAGAGCGAGCGAATTGCCCATGACGCAGATCGTTGCATTGGTCGTGCGACGCGCCAGCGATGAGGCGATCAGGTTGGGCGACGGCATCAGGCCATAGCCATTGGAGTGATGCTCGTTGACGCAGATCGCGTCGTAGCCGCAGTCGGCAGCATACTCAAGCTCGTCCATGAAATCGTTGTACATCAGATGCGCGCGCTTCGGATCGAACAGCGAGGAGTGGATGTCCACCCACACCGACGGATGCTTCTCCTTGAAGTCCTCCGGCAGCTCGGTGTACGGCATCAGATGAAACCACATCAGCTTCATGCTACGGTTTCCAGTTCAGGTTCTCGCCGGCTGGGCGGAATAAGCTACGGACCCGAGGGTCAAGGTTACTACCGGGTAGCTCAATTTCCCCGCCTCGGCAACCGGCGCGTAATCCTCTTCGGCGCGTCGGACCGAGTGAGCTACCGTGCGGCCTTGATCACCGCCAAGGTCCTGAGCCCCTGCCAGGCGTGATCGAGGAAGGCGCGGATTTTTGGCGCGATCTGGCCGCCGCCGGAAATGAGCTGAACCGGCAGCGGCGGCGGTTCCGAGGCCGGGAGCAAGCGGATCAGTGACCCTGCCTCCAGATCACCGGCGACCTGATACGATAGCAACCGCGCGATACCCCGCCCGGCCCTGGCCGCGAGCAACTGGGCCTCGACTTCGTTCACCAGAAGGCGTGGCGAGAGGCGGATCACCGAGCCGCGGCCGGACGCTCCGAACCGCCATTCCAGCACACCTGACCGTGTCATGCCGAAGATCGTGTCGTGGCCGGCCAGATCAGCCAGCGTTCGCGGGATGCCGCGCGCCGCCAGATAGCCCGGACTGGCGACGAGAACGCGCCGCACTTCGCCCACCCGCCGCACCAGCAGCGTCGAGTTGTGGAGGTCGCCGATGCGAACCGCCAGATCGAGCCCCTCCTCGATCAGATCGAGATCGCGATCGTTGAGCACGAGTTCGACGCGGGTCGCCGGATAGGCATCGAGAAAGCTGGTGACCAGGGGCGCCACGTGCAGACGCCCGAACTGCACGGGCGCGGTTATCCGCAGCAGTCCTTGAACAGGCACGGCGGCGTCGCTGCTGGTCAACGCCTCGTACTCGCTCAGCAATGCACGGGCACGTTCTCCGATCCGAAGCCCCTCCTCGGTCGGCGCGAGCCGACGGGTCGTCCGCGCCACCAGCGGCACGCCGATGCGATCCTCCAGCGCCGCGAGTGCACGCGTGATGGCCGGAGGCGAGCGACGCATCCGGCGCGCCGCCGACACCATGCTTCCCCCGTCGATGATGGCTACCAGGAGCGCGAGTTCGTCTAGGCGGTCCACTTTATTATTCCTCTGGCCGGAAGTCTGACTTTCCAGTGCCGTATATTCTCATTCGGTGCGGCAATGATCACATGCGACCCGCGACATTCAAGAGGGAGGTGTCGATGGACGCGTTACCGTTTCATCCAGATGAGCTTGCCGCGCAGCAACTTGCGGGTGGCGGACCGGGCGGTTGGGCCATTCGTGCATTTATGTCCCAGCAGCACCGGAGCTTCTTCACTTCGTTGCGGTACCTCGCCGTCGCGGCACCCGACCACGCGGGCTGGCCTGTGGCGACGATGCTGGCCGGTCGTCCCGGCTTTATTCGCTCACCGGGCCCAACGACTCTGTGCCTCGACATGTCGCCTGACGCATTCGATCCTGTGCTGGCAAACCTCGTTCCCGGCAACGAGATCGGGCTGCTCGGCATCGATCTGGCCACGCGGCGGCGCGCTCGCGCCAACGGCCGTTTGCTGGCGCGCGACGCCGGGAGCATGACGGTCGAAGTCTCACAGAGCTTCGGAAACTGTGCGCAATATATCCAGCGTCGCTCGGTCGATGCGGTGGAACGGATTGCGCAGCCGGTTGAAATCCTGCCGAACCTCGATGTCACGGCAATCGACTTGATCCGAACAGCGGATACCTTTTTCGTTGCCAGCCGCTCGCGGCCGGGGAGTGACGGACGCGGTGGCGTCGACATCTCACACCGTGGCGGGCGTCCCGGCTTCGTGCGGATCGATAGCGACACGCTGTGCATACCGGACCTCCGCGGCAACCGTTACTTCAACACGCTCGGCAATATCCTTGGCGAGGCCCGGTCTGCCCTGCTGTTCATTGACTTCGACCAGGGTGACCTGCTTCACCTGCAAGGAACTGCGGAAATCGACTGGAGCAACAGTGCCGGCCTCCAGATCGAAGGAGCCGAGCGTAGCTGGCGTTTCCGCATCACGAATGGTTTGCGTCGCCGATCCGCGCTGCCGTTACACTGGTCATTCGTGGATGAGTCGCCGACGCTGCGATGACAGGAACTTGGCACCGCCCCGCGTGAGTGGACGCTAGCTCAGCCCCGAATCAGCTCGCCGGCTTGCCCGGGTCGGGCGGCGACGCAGGCCTTGGGTCGGGCGCCTTGCCAGGTGCCTCCCGATCGAGCACGCGGTGACGCGGCGGTTCGGCGGCGGGCCGCGGCTCAACCGGGCCCGTGATCACGTCGAAATCGAAGCTCGAGAACTCAGTACGCTTGGGGTGCATTGGGGAACCTCCTTGATCCGGACCGGAGGGCGGCACCATCGTCAGCGGAATTTCGCACGGGGAGAGCAGAAAACGAAAGCCGCCTGGATGGGGCGGCTTTGGGTCTTGCTACGTGCGCACGATCCTAGGCCGCCGGTGCATACCAGCAGTACCAAAATCGCGAGGCGGACATTAACTCGGCCATGGTGGTTACATAGACGCCTATCGCGAGGGACGCAAGCAGTGCGCCGATGCCGCTGCCTTAACGGGATCTTCAGTTCGATGCGCGACACTGGCTGCTCAAAGCATGTGGCGAGCCGAGATGCGCACGACGCGACGCGAGCCTGCGGATAACCCTGGCGGAGCCGCGTCTCCCTCTTTCGCGGGAACCCGACTGATCGAGATACTCAGGCGAATTGTTTCGCGTTCGTCAGGGGTACGGCGCCCCGCAATCGGTCCGAATGCCCTCATCATAGCGGGCAAGATCGTGCTCGGCGCCGTGATCGCGCTGGCAACCGGGCTGCTGATCGTCCACCTTCGCCACAACGCCTTCGTACAGGCCGGTCGCGAACAGCAAAACCTCGCCCTGGTGCTGGCGAACCAGGCTGAACGCGCATTTGAAGCCGTGGAGCTGGTCCAAACCGACATTCTGGATCGGTTGCGCGACGATCGCGTGCGCACACCCGAGGCATTTCGGCAGCGAATGTCGGGCAGTGCCGCGCAAGAGGAATTGGCGTCGCGAGCGCGCGCGCTACCGCAACTCGATGCGATTCTGATCAATGATGCCGCTGGAAACTTGGTCAGCGCCTCCCAGGCAGCGTCCGCGCCAGTGCCTCCCGCGGGCATTGCTGACGGCGACCTTCATGAGGCACTGAAAGCAGATCCCGAACGAAACATCTTCATTGCCGCGCCGGTGCAATCGGGCGCGGGCGGTTGGACGCTTTACATAGTTCAGAAGTTCTCGGCTCCGGACGGACAACTTCTGGGCGTTGTCCAGGCGGGGCTGTCGTTGCATATGTTCGAGGAACTGTATCGCGCGGTGGCTCCGTCGCCCGACAGTTCCATCGCGCTGTTCCTCCAGGACGGTCCTCTGCTGACCCGATACCCACATGTCGGCGTGGTCCCGGGACGCGTCTATCGGGCGGCCGACCCGTTCCGCGGCCTGGATAAAACTGCTGCAAGTCTCTTGGTCAGGCAGATCAGTCCGTTTGACGGGGTCGACAGACTTGTCGCGGCGCACCGCCTCGGACACTATCCCGTACTGATCGTGGTTTCGGCAACAATTCCGTCGATCCTGACCCAGTGGCGTAATCAGACCATCTATCTGGTCGGATCGGCCGTCCTCCTGGAGTCGTTGGTGATGGGCATTGGCCTGCTCATGTTGCGGCAGTCGCGCGCTCAGCGGATGCTCGGGGAGGCGCGCGCCGCCACCGCCAAGGCCGAGGTATCGAGGCTGGGCGCGGAGGCCGAATTGGCCGTTGCCGGGGAACGCGAGCGGACGGAGCGGGAACTCGCTCTCCAGAATGCGCGCTTCGTGGCAGCGCTGAACAACACCTCACAGGCACTATGTTTGTTCGATTCGAGCGACAGGCTGGTGATTGGCAACGGCAAGCACGCGGAAATGTTTGGCATGCCCGCTAGCGGGCTCACCGCCGGGGCAACCCTGGACGCGCTACTGGGGCAGGCTGGCGGGTATTCCAAACTCTCGGCGTCCGATCTGGCTTCGATGCGGATCGACATCAAAAAGGTGAAAGCGGCGGGCGTGCGTTACGCCAACGTCCGCCATCTCAGCGACGGACGCTCCATTGCAACGAACTTCGTTCCCGTGGAGAACCACGACTGGCTCATCACCTTTGACGACATCACCGAGCAGCGGCTTGCCGCGGACAAGATCGCCCATATGGCGAGCCATGATGCCCTGACAGGGCTGCCGAATCGCACCTTGTTTCGCGACAAACTGACCGAAGCGCTGGCTCGAAGCGACAGAGGCGAACCGTGCGCGGTGCTTTATCTCGATCTTGATCGCTTCAAGGCGGTGAACGATACGCTAGGCCATCCAGCCGGGGACGCGCTGCTGCGGGACGTGACGCTCAGGCTGCTCGCAAACACGCGAAAAACCGATACGGTGGCGCGTCTCGGCGGCGACGAATTCGCCATTGTGCAGGCGAGCATAGAGCAGCCGCGGGATGCGCTGAGCCTCGCCACGAGGCTGATCGAAGCAATCGCCGAGCCATATGAAATCGGCGGCCAGCAGGCGATGGTGGGAACCAGCGTGGGCATCGCCCTGGTGCCAGCCGATGGCGACAATCCGGATCAGCTCCTGAAGAATGCGGATATGGCACTTTACCGGGCCAAGGCGGAGGGACGCGGCCGCTATTGTTTCTATACCCCGGCAATGAACGCGAGGATGCAGGCGCGGCGAACGCTGGAGATTGATCTTCGCAAGGCGCTTATCGCGGGAGAGTTCGAGCTGTTCTATCAGCCGCTGATAAACCTCCAGAGCGGCTCAGTGATTGGCTTCGAGGCGTTGATGCGTTGGTTTCATCCGCACAACGGGATGATCTCCCCAGCGGATTTCATCCCGCTCGCGGAAGAGATTGGCCTGCTTGTGCCCTTAGGAGAATGGGCGCTGCGCCGAGCCTGTTCCGATGCGGTGACCTGGCCCGCCGATACGAAGGTCTCCGTCAATGTTTCGGCAACGCAGTTTGTCAGCCGCACCCTGGTCGAGGACGTTGCCTCGGCGCTGGCGGCATCAGGACTGCAACCGGAGCGTCTGGAACTCGAGGTCACTGAAACCGTCCTGCTTGAAGAAGCCGACTCGATTTTGATCACGCTGGGCAAACTTCGTGATCTCGGCGTCGGCATAGCAATGGACGACTTCGGCACTGGCTATTCCTCGCTCAATTACCTGCGGCGCTTTCCGTTCAGCAAGGTCAAGATCGATCGTTCCTTCATCGAAGGCCTTGGCAAAGGTGGCGATTGCGAGGCGATCGTAGCCGCGGTGATCGATCTCTGTGCTTCTCTCGGGATGATTGTGCTGGCCGAAGGCGTGGAGACCGAGGAGCAGTTACAACATTTACGCGCGGCAAAATGCGGTGAGGCGCAAGGCTACCTGTTCAGTCGGCCGCGTCCGGCGGCCGAGGTGGCCGCACTCTGCCGGACACTCACCGATGCGTGGTTAGAATCCCCGGCTGAGGCAATTGCCGAGGGCACGAATGAGGGGCGCGTTCCATCCGGATACCACGGGCATGTGGACGAGGCTCGGGTGGCACAAGCGTGTCGCCGACCAGACGTTGAGAGCGTACGTCTCGACAGCGGGCTGGTGGTGCGGTAAATTGGCTGCAATCAAAACGCTATCCGGTGAACCAAAAAACCATCCGCCGATCTGGGCGTAGAATTCACTTGAACGCAACCGGATGTGAACGGAACAAGCGGACAGCGAGCCCATATCAACAGAGCGCGAGCAGCGCATAGCGAGACGTTCGGCTGAAACCCAAGGAGAAAACCATGGCGAATATGCGTTTGTTGCAAGTTGCGTGCACTGTCGCAATGCTGGCCGCTGGGCCGGTTCTTGCTCAAAGCTCCACAGGCGACGCGGCGCCGGCCGCCCAGCCCGCGCATAAGATGGCGGGGCATCATCACATGGGCGCGATGCATTCCTCAAAGGGCGACCGTTCGCAGGACGCGATGGTCGATAAGCTCAACGAGCAGAGTTACCAGGCGGCACAGCAAGGTCAGCCGTTCAGTGGTTCCGGCAACGGCGGCAATACCGGGATGGCGCCAGAGTCGGACATGCACACCATGCCGGCCGGCAGCGGCAAGATGTGATCTGCTTCGAAGCCTCGTTTGAAATCAGGCGGCTGTGCCAACGCCGAGGCATTGGCGTGAGGGCGCCGCGCGGTTAGGGTGGGAATCTCGCTGATAACCGGAGGGAACCAACCATGAAAGCCGCGGTCTTCCACGCGCCCCACGAGGCTCTGACGATCGAGGAAGTGGAAATCGAGAAGCCCAAGCGGCGCGAGGTGCTGCTGCGCACCGCGTATGCCGGCCTGTGTCACTCGGATCTGCATTTCATGGAGGGCTTATACCCCTACCCCACTCCCGCGGTGCTCGGACACGAGGGCGCCGCGGTGGTGGAGGCGGTCGGAGAGGACGTGACCTACGTCAAGCCGGGTGATCACGTCATCACCTGCCTGTCGGTGTTCTGTGGCGAGTGCGAACAATGCACCACGGGGCACACCAATCTCTGCGACAACACCGAGGTCAAACTGCTTCCCGGCGTCGCGCGGCGGCTGAAATGGAAGGGCCAGGTGCTGCATCAGGCGTTCAACCTCTCGGTATTCGCCGAACAGATGCTGGTCCACGAGCATGCCGTGGTGAAAATCAACAAGGAAATCCCGCTCGATCGTGCCGCCCTGGTTGGCTGCGGTGTCATGACGGGTGTCGGGGCGGTGTTCAACGCGGCGAAGGTTGAACCGGGCAGCACGGTGGCGGTGATCGGGTGTGGCGGCATCGGCCTTTCGGCGGTGAACGGAGCAGCGATCGCCGGCGCCGAACGGATCATCGCAATCGATACGAATTCATCGAAACTGGAAAAAGCCAAGGAGATGGGCGCGACCCATACCATCAATGCCTCCAACGTCGATCCGGTGGCCGCCGTGAAGGATCTGACGGATGGCAAGGGCGTGCCTTACTCGTTCGAGGCGATCGGATTGAAGATCACCGCGGAACAGTCGTTTGCCATGCTCCGGCCCGGCGGCGTCGCGACGATTATCGGCATGATTCCATTCGGCACCAAGATCGAGCTGCATGGCGCCGACTTCTTGCGCGACAGGAAGATCCAAGGGACCAGCATGGGCGGAAACCGCTTTCGGGTGGACATGCCGCGGCTGCTCGAGCTGTGGCGTCAGGGCAGGCTGAAACTCGATCACCTGATATCCGGCCAGGTTAAACTGGATCAGATCAACGAGGGCTTCGCCAAGCTGAAGACCGGTGCACCGGTGCGCAATCTGATCAATTTCGGCGTGGTCTGAGGCGCGATCAAATCAAGTTTGTCGCCATGCGGCCGGCCACTCGAGGCTGGCTTCATTGCGACATTTGTATGGCGGACACTGCGGCTTTCGTGCGTGCCAGGCACAGGACAGGGTTTGCGCTGAGCGCGACTCCAGCGCTGGGCCGAAACACGATGGCGTGAGTGGGATGTCGATCGCCGACGCCCGGCGCGAACCATCAAACCATTCGGCCCGACCACCGTTTAGGCGATGCCTCACAAGATAAGAGCTGGCAATGTCGGGACGTCGGGTGCTTGTCGCAATCTTCGGTGCCCTCTCTCTGTGCGGCTGCACATCGGATCCTGGCGCACCCGTTAATCAAATGTTTCCGATTCGACAAATGGACCATTTCTTCGAGTCGATGTCGGGACCACCTATGTCGCCGGATTACACCCGTCAGCCTGGTTACGCGCCGGCTTACCCGCCCATCGAGTAGAATGCCTGCGTCAGGCGAGTCGCGACGGATTAATTCCGCTGAGCATGCGCGTATTCACTCAACGACACCTGGGCCAGTCGATAACGAGAGACAACTCCAAGCCGAGCGTTTAGAATGCGTTCAGCGTACGCGGCGAAACAACCGAGTGCCTGGACTGGGAGGGAAGACCTTGGGTCGCCGCGGACGAATGATCGCGGACGATGACATGTCAAACAGGGGGACCCTTAAGTGTCACTGCACGCAATATTCCGTGAATTCGCCTTTCCATCGCCGATCGGAAGTAAATGCCAAAGCAGCATTGGCGATTCGATCGGTGGCTACGCCGATGGCAAAGGTTTGGGCGGAGTCGATTGCTCATGAGCACGACATTGAACCTGGCTGAAGACGCCGTCGCGACCCGCGGTGACAACCCGCTCCCTCCGATACGGCTCGTCGGAGAGCCTGACCTCGACGACGACCTGGCCGCGCCCGCCGCCGAGGAGCACCTGGTGCAGGTCCGCGGCGTGGAGGCTGTTGAGGAGGTCGCGGCAAGTCCCGGCCGGCGAAACCGAGTCGGGTTGCTGCTCGCGGTTGTTGTCGTCACGATCGGCCCGTGCGGCGCACTCCTGGTAGCTTTGGGATCACCCCATTTCGGCTCCGACACAAAGCCGGACGTGGTGCCGGTCGCCACGGCGGCGCCGGGGCTGCAACTCGTTCTGGATAATCAACCGTCTCCGCTGCCAGACTTGTTGCCTGCCCCGCCCCCCGTGACGGTGACCGACGACATCGTTGATGCACCAACCGATCACGCGCCGACCCGGATCCCGTCGAGACCCTTTCTGAGCAAGCGTCATTCGCCTCCGCATGCAGTGATCGCCAGCGACCGCCCGGTAACCAGGGTCGCCACCGACTATCAGCACGGCGGACCTTATGCCCGGACCGGTAACGGGCCCGGAAATTTCTTCACTGGCGACAGATGAGCTAGCAGTCGGCAACATGGCGACCTCCCTGCCGCCGGCACGTTCCGAGTCGCCGTTGACTGACCCAGGCGCCTGCTCCAGCCTGACCTGACGTCAGGGGAGCACCAACATGGCCAGCGACTACACGGTCGGCGATCTCGTGGCCGAGTTTCTGTCCGCGTGCGGGGTCACCACCGTGTTTGGCATTGCCTCGGTACACAATATTCCGATGCTGGATGCAATTGGCCGGCGAAACACCATTCGTTTCATAATGGCCCGCGGCGAACTGGGCGGCGCCCACATGGCCGACGGATACGCGCGTGTTGCCAACGGTCTGGGTGTGATTTTCTCCTCTACCGGCCCTGGCGCCGCCAACGCGGTGGGCGGGTTGATCGAGGCCCGGTTTGCCGGTTCCCCGGTGCTGCACATCACCGGCCAGACTTCGACTCGCCACGTCGATCGTGAGCTTGGCACCGTGCATGATCCGTTCGATCAGCTCGGCATGCTCGCTTCGGTGTCGAAGGCCGCCTACCGCGTCCGTTCGGCGCAGAACGCGATCGGCGTACTGACCCGAGCCGCCGTGGATGCACTCAGGGCGCCGATGGGTCCGGTCAGCGTCGAGGTGCCGATCGACCTGCAGCGGCAGAAAATCGAACGGCCGGCCGTGCTGGACAATTTTGTTCTGCCGCTGCCTGCGCCCCGCACCCCCACGGACGCCGAACTGGACGAGTTAGCGGCACGCATCATCGCCGCGAAGCGCCCGATGCTATGGCTCGGCAACGGGGCCAAGAACGCCGGCGGCCCAGCCGCCCAGTTGCTCGAGATGGGCTTCGGCATGGTTTCCAGCTTCAACGGACGCGGCATCGTGCCGGAGGACCATCCGCGCAATCTCGGTGCCCTGACCGGCAACGGCCAGAAGCTGGTTACCGACTTTTACCAGACGCTCGACTTGTGCCTGGTCGTTGGGTGCCGCCTGCGCGGGCACGAGACCGGCGACTTCGCGCTGAAGCTGCCGGAGAACCTGCTCCAGATCGACTGCGATCCCGGCGCCAACGGCCGCACCTACCCTAGCCGCTATTTTGTCTGCGGTGACGCTCAAGCCACACTGCAAGGCCTGCTCAGCCGGATCGAGGGCAAACTGACCGTCGCCCAAGGCTATGAGGATGAATTTGCCGCGCTCAAGCGGGCGGCGCAAAAGGAGTTCATCGGCACGCTGGGGGCTTACGGCAGCTTCAGCGAACAGCTCCGCAATGTGATGCCGAGGGATGCGATCTGGGTCCGCGATGTGACGCAGAACAACACCACCTGGGGCAACCGCATCTTTCCGCTCTATCATCCGCACCAGAACGTCTATCCCGTCGGCGCCGGCATCGGCCAAGGTCTCTCGCTCGGCATTGGCGCCGCCGCGGCGTCGGGCGGTCGCAAGACGGTTGTCATGACAGGCGATGGCGGCTTCTTCCTGAACGTCGGGGAGCTTTGGACCGCGGTCCAGGACAAGCTGGACCTGGTCGTGATCGTGATGAACGACCGCGGCTACGGCGTGATCAAGCGTATCCAGGACGCGACCGCGCAGGGCCGTCGTTTCTATGCCGATCTGCAGAGTCCCGACATTTCGAAGCTGGCCGCTCTGTCGGATATTCCCTATTTCCGCTGCGAGCATGCCACTACGTTTGGTGATACGGTCGCCAGCGCGCTGGCGGTAAGCGGGGTAAGCCTGGTGGAAGTGGATATGACGGCCGTGGGTGAGTTCCCCGCGTATTACCCATTCAACCTGAAACCGGCCGGCTGAGCTCCGCCAATAATCTATCGGGCGAGCAACGGCGATCAAATGCGCTGGAGTGGAACGGGTATGCTGGACGCATGCCTCTTCGAGAGCCGGTCATGAACCCTGTCGGCCGAGCCGTCTGGTTCATCGAAACTCATCTGACCGGCGATCTGACGCTTGAGCAGATCGCCGAGATCGCGGGCGCGTCCCGCTACCACATGGTACGGGCCTTTGGCAGCTCGACGGGCCATTCCGTGATGCGGTACGTGCGGGGTCGTCGTCTGAGCGAAGCCGCCCGGACGCTGGCTGAGGGCGCGCCGGATATCCTGATGGTGGCTCTCGACGCGGGATACGGTTCTCACGAGGCATTCACCCGGGCCTTTCGGGAAAGGTTCGGATTGACCCCCGAAGGCGTCCGAGCCCAGCGCACCGTTGCAAACCTCCCGCTGATGGAGCCGATCAGAATGGACGAGACACCAACCGCTAATCTGCCGCCACCTCGGGTGGAGAACGCCAAGCCGCTGCTGATCGCCGGCATCGGGGAACGCTGCACGTGGGAGACCAGTGCGATGATCCCAACATTGTGGCAGCGTTTCAATGCGTATCCCGGCGGCATCCCCGGGCAGATCGGCAGGACTGCTTTCGGTATCTGCTGCAACGGCGACGAGGCCGGCAACTTCGACTATATAGCGGGGGTCGAGGTCAGCGATTTTTCGGCCCTGCCCGCTGAACTGAGTCGGGTGCGGATTCCCGGCCAGCGATACCTCGCCTTCACCCACGCCGACCACATCGCAGCCATCCGTGGCACGATTGGCGCGATATGGAACCATTGGCTTCCCGCATCTGGCTATCAGGTCGCCGACGGCCCGAACTTCGAACGCTACGGCGAATCGTTCGACCCGCTGACCGGGACCGGCGGGGTGGAGATTTGGGTGCCGATTCAGGAACGATAATTCTCAGCGCCAGGGCGGACAATCACCGGCGCCGGTCAACCGATCACCACCACACCCGGAATGCGCCGTCGCCCGGTTCGACGTTAACCCCGGCCTGCCGCATCCAGATGGCTCGTTCCTCGCGCCAAAGCTCGACAAAGCCGAGCTTTGTGTTCAGCATCCCGATGACGGTTTCGCAATGCGCGGGATTGAGACGATTGGCGACATGATTCCACTGCAAAACGTTACCTCCCTCGCTCAGCCGCCCCTGCTCGGCCACCTGGGAGGAAATCAGAAGATTGGCACAGGTGCGATGCCACGCATGTCGATCTGGTCAGCGCTTCCGACAGCTTGTCCGGCAACGTCGCGCTCTATTCCTGCTTTAGCAACGGAGTCCTTACAATGAGCATTGCAACCGGCGCCCCCGCAACGATCGAGCTTGTCGAGTTGACCGTGGATCAGGTGCAAGCGGCCTTTGCCAGCGGAACCGTGACGGCGGAGGCATTGACGCAGGCGTTCCTCGACCGCATCGCCAAATACAATCCTCTATACAACGCCATCATCTTCCTGAATCCGGATGCCTTGGCCGACGCAAGAGAGATCGACCGCCGGCGGGCCGCGGGAGAACCTCTCGGACCCCTGGCCGGCGTGCCGGTCGTGGTGAAGGATCCTATGGACATGGTTGGCTTTCCGACCACGGCCGGCTGGTCCCTCCTGCACGGCAAAGCGGGCGGAGTGGATCTGATGCCGGCCACCGACTCGCCGGTGGTAGCCAGGATGCGCGCCGCTGGCACCGTTATCCTGGGCAAGACGAACGTTCCCGTGCTCAGCGCCAGCGGCAGTCACGCCAACGATAGCTGGGCCGGGCCCACTTACAACGCGGCAGGGCGCGAGTTTCTGCCTGGCGGCAGCAGCGCTGGCACCGCGACCGCGGTCGCCGCCAGCATGGCGGTGCTGGGCCTGGCGGAAGAAACGGGTGGGTCAATCCAGAACCCCGCTTCGGCACAGGCGCTGGTGGGCATCAAGCCAAGCTTCGCGCTGGTGCCGAATATCGGAGTTACGCCGCTGTCCAGTAATCGCGATGTGGTCGGCCCGATCGCTCGTTGCGTGCGCGACGCCGCGCTGACGCTCGATGTCCTCGCCGGATACACCGCGGAGGATCCGAAAACCGTTGCCGGTGTCGGGCATAGGCCGAAGGGCGGTTACGCGTCGCGGCTTCGCCCGGACGCGCTGCAAGGCAAGCGGATCGGGCTGTACGGACACGGTTGGCGCGATCAGGCCCTGTCCGACGAAACCGCCCGCGAGTACGACCGGGCAAAAGGTGAACTGCGGGCGCTGGGCGCCGTCCTGGTGGATGATCCCTTCATCGGCTCCGGGTTCGCGGAGCTGCGCAAGCCGACGCCACCCCACATGAAATTCGATGCACGCGGGCTCGAGTCCGTGCCGTTCGACATGCAGAAATACCTGGAGCGGTTGGGACCGGACGCGGCGCTGCGCAGCTTCGCCGAATTCGCCGCCGCCACGGCGAGCCAGGACCCTTTCGGTCCCTCCGGCGTCTTGAGCTTCATGTCCATGCTGCCCCAGTTCGCCGCCTGCCTTGCCGACCCGTCGCGTCCACCCGACCTGTCGGAGTTCATCGCCGCGAGGGAAGCCTATCTGGAGATATTCGACGCTGTCTTTGCAAAGGAGCGTCTGGACGCCCTGGTATTCCCGCAGATGCGCGACCCGCTGCCGCCGCTGCGTGGCGCGGAGGCGATTCAGGAGACAACGGTCAGTGAAATCAACATAGCTGGCTTGCCAGGGGTCACGGTGCCCGCGGGCTACTATGCCTCAGGCGCGCCATTCGGATTGATTTTCGTGGGCCGCATGTGGAGCGAGGCGGATTTACTTGCCTGCGCCTATGCCTATGAGTGCGCGACCAAGCATCGTCGGTCCCCGAAGCTTGCAGTTGGCTGACGCCGTTCTAAGCGGCTCGCTTTCAGCCGCCGTCAGACCGGCACCAATTTTGGGCGATCGTCCGTGCAGCAGGCATTCGCACGGTCGCTGCGTCCGCCGATCTGACTGCCGGCATCGTTAGTGGCCTCGAAATCCGGTCGGTACTGGGTTCGGCCAGACTTGGCATCCCGCTTGCGTCTCGCCTGGCGCCGCGCTCGGTCCGCGTGTGGCGACAAGCAAACAGGGATTGCTCTCACATGCGATCATCCATCCGCTTTTTCACCCTCTCGGCGGCCGTGCTCGCCTTGGCGGGACCGCTGACAGGAACTCGGGTCGCCTGCGCGGAGTCCGTGCTGCGCGTCGCGATGACGGCGGGTGACATTCCCGACTGGACGGGGGCGCCGGACCAGGGCTACGAGGGTTATCGTTTCGTCGGCTTTTCGCTGTATGACTCGATGGTCGAGTGGGACCTGTCACGGTCGGATGTCGCCGCCGATATTCGGCCCGGTCTGGCGGAAAGCTGGGCGGTCGATGAGAAGGACCCCAAGCGCTGGATTTTCCATCTGCGCAAGGGCGTGAAATTTCATGACGGATGCGATTGGAATGCCGACTCCGCGGTGTGGAACTTCCGGCGAGTTAACGACTCAACCGCGCCGCAGTACAACCCGCGGCACCACGCCGGCCAGGGCTGGACGCTGCTCAACGTCGCAAAATTCGAAAAGGTCGACGACTATACCGTTGCGCTGACGACGACGATCATCGACTCGCTGATTGCCGTACGAGATCGCGGTATACTACCAGATCTCGAGCTGCGCCGTGACCAAGGTGAACAATGATTACGCCGAGTACGCCAAGGCACCGGTCGGCACCGGGCCGTACAAGTTCGACAAGCTTGTCCCGCATGAACGACTAGAGGTCGTCAAGAACCCGAACTACTGGGACGCCAAGCGGATTCCGAAACAAGACCGCATGGTCCTGCTGCCTATGCCGGAGGCCATAACCCGAACCGCCGCGTTGCTGTCCGGCCAGGTGGATTTCGTCGAAGCGCCCTCGCCCGATTCCATCCCGAAACTGAAAAGCTCCGGCATGCAGATCATTCTGGTGCCGTATCCGCACAACTGGGACTATCAGCTTCGCGTCGACCGGCCTCCGTTCAAGGATGTTCGGGTGCGGCAGGCCGCGAACTATGCCATCAACCGCGACGAGATGGTTGACATGCTGCAAGGAGTGGCGACACCCGGCTACGGCAAGTTCATCGAATCGCAAGCCTATTACGGCAATCCGATGAAATACGAGTTCAATCCCGACAAGGCCAAGGCGCTGTTGAAGGAGGCCGGATGCCTGCCCTGCTCTTTCACGGTCGGAATCTCCACCTCCGGTTCGGGCCAGATGCAGCCGCTGCCGATGAACGAGCTGGTGAAGGAACAACTCGAGGCGGTGGGCTTCAAGGTGAAGCTGGTGTCGATGGACTGGAACTCGCTGATCGACGTCTACTTCAGCGGCGCCAACAAAAATCCGCAGTTAGACGCTATCAATTTCAGCTTGTCGTCGATCGAGCCGGAACAGGGCATCATGAAGAACGGCATGACCCGCTACTGGCCGCCGAATGGGCTCAACTGGGGCTATTTCTCCGATCCCGAGGCGGACAAGCTTGGCGACGCGTCGTTGGCCGAGTTCGACGTGGCCAAACGCAACGCCCTGATCGGCAAGATGCACGAGAGGCTCGTGGCCGACGCCTACGAGGTTTTCATCGTGCACGATCTCAACCCGCGTGCGCTGTCACCGAAACTGCATGGCTTTGTGCAGGCGCAAAGCTGGTTCCAGGACATGACCCCGATCGTCGTGCAGCCCTAGGACTCGAGCTTCGATGCTACGGCTGCATGGCGTTGTCGGGCACTCGGCGGATTCGCATCTGCATTCCCGCCTCCACGCGCTGGAGCATGCCGGCGCGATTGAACTTTTGTTCATGGCGGAGGCCGACGTTGGCCGGCGGCGCCTGCGACTGACCACGGACAAGGGCACAGATTGCGCGGTCAGCGTCGATCATGCCGAAGACCTGTCCGACGGCGCGGTGCTGCTGATCGATGCGGCGCGGGCAATTGTTTTACGCGTCGGCGCGCCCAGGATGTGGCGGCTGAAGGCGCGTGATGCAACCGCCGCGATGCAACTCGGATGGCACGCCGGCAACTTGCACTGGCGGGTGCGCTTCGAAGGCGATGTGCTCACGGTTTTGCTGGATGGGCCGCTCGAAGATTATCGCGAGAGGCTGCGTGCGTTGTTCTCCGCCCACCTGGTGGACGAAGTCGTTGACTGACGACCCTGCCGCGCTGCTGTTGATGCTGCAGTTCGGTGACAGTGCGTTCCCGGCAGGCGGTTTCGCATTCTCCTGGGGGCTGGAAGGTCTCGCGGCGGATGGGCTGATCGAAGACGGCGCGGACGTGGCCGAGATCATCCAACAGCAACTCACCATGCGATGGAACAGCATGGACCGCGTCCTGCTCGGCCGCGCTCACACGGCGCCAGATGTTGACACCGCAATGAATATCGACCGCCTGGCCGAAGCTGCAACGATTTCCGAGCCGATGCGCACCGGATCGCGCCGCGCCGGTCGCGCCTTGCTTGGCGTGTGCGCCCGCCTGGGTCTGCCGCGCGTGCCAAAGTATCGCTCCGCCATTGCCGCCCACCCTTGCCTGGGACATCTCGCCGTCGTGCAAGGCATCGTGTTCAGGGCAGCGGGTTTGCCGCTGGCATCGGCCGAGTTGTTGAGCGGCTGGGCGGTGATATCCAGCCTCACCAGTGCCGCGGTGCGGCTCGGCCTCATCGGCCATGTCGAAGCGCTCGGCATGGCGGCCCCGCTGCGCGAAATCCTCGCCAGCCTGCTGAGACAGCCAGCCCCGGCCGAGCATTCGAGCTTCACACCATTGGTGGATATCGCGGTGATCCGGCATGCGCGGCGTGACATGCGGATGTTCGCCACGTGACCGGTCGCCCCCGCAGCCGAACCAATTGAGGTAGGCCATGAACCTTACGCCCACGGAACTGGACCGCCTGACAATCTTTTCCGCCGCGGAACTTGCCCGGCGCTACCGCTCGCTCGGTATCAAGTTGAGCCGGCCGGAAGCAGTTGCGCTGATCTGCGACGAAGTGTTGACAGCGGCACGGCGCGATCAGCCCTATGAAGACATCCGCGACCTTGCCGGACGGCTGCTGAGCACGGACGACGTGATGCCAGGCGTGATGGAGATGATCCCGCTGATCTGCATCGAGGCCGGATTCGCTGAGGGCACCAAGCTTATCGCGATCTTCGACCCGATCAGGCCAGGCGAGGACACCGCGCCGCTGGCGGACGAAGACGCCATCGTGCCAGGTGAAATCATTACGCCGGACGGCGATCTGGAACTGTTCGCCGATGCCGACGGGGTCGAACTGGAAACGATCAACACCGGGGATCGCGACATTCAGGTGCGCAGCCACGCGCATTTCTTCGAGGCCAACCGCGCTCTGCGATTCGACCGTGCCGCGGCATGGGGCCGCAAGCTGGATGTGCCCGCCGGCGGCGGTGTGCGGTTCGAACCGGGCATACCAAAACTCGTCCGCCTGGTGCCGATCCAGGGCTTGCGCGTGGTGGTGGGCCAGGCAGGACTGGTGAACGGCGCGCTGGACATCCCCGGTGCCCGTGATGCAGCGCTGGCACGGGCACAGACCGACGGATATCGCGGAGCATAATCATGGTGGCCATCAGCCGTCGGGCTTACGCCGAACTTTATGGTCCCACCACGGGTGACCTGGTCCGGCTGGGCGATACCAGCCTGCTCGCCGAAATCGAACACGACTATACCGTTCCGGGTCACGAACTGACGGTCGGCGCCGGCAAGACGTTACGCGACAGTGAGGGCATCAACGCCCGCATGCGCTACTCAGACAAGGCACTGGACGTCGTCATTCAGAATGCGACCATCATCGATGCGCAACTTGGCATCGTAAAGGCCGACATCGGTATCCGTGACGGACGCATCGTCGGCGTCGGCAAGGCGGGCAATCCGGACGTCATGCCGGGCGTCCACCCAGATCTGATCGTCGGCCACACCACGACCGGCATCTCCGGCGCCGCGTTTATCGTTACCGCCGGCACCATCGAGTGCCATGCGCACATCCAGTCTCCGGAACAGTCCGAGCATGCACTGGCCGGCGGCACGACAACTCTGGTGGGCGGTAGCCCCGGACCGGTGTTCGAAGTCGGCAGCGGTAGTACCACGATCTTCGGGCATTTCCTGCGGGGCACCGAATACTCACCGTTGAATTTCGCGCTGTTCGGTAAGGGCGGCTCGGATCCGGCAGCGGTCGAGGAATCCGTTGCGGCGGGCGCGATGGCGGTGAAGGTGCACGAGGACTTCGGTGCCTCGCCGGCCGTCATCGACGGTTCTCTGATCGCCGCCGATCGCAACGACTTCGCGGTGCATCTGCACACCGATTCGATCAACGAATTCGGTTACTGCGAGGACACGCTTGCGACGATCGGCGATCGCACGATTCATATGTACCATGTCGAGGGCGCCGGCGGCGGTCACGCGCCCGACCTGCTGAAGGTCAACGCCTTCGACAATGTCATTCCGTCCTCGACCAACCCGACCAACCCGTACACCGCTTACGGGTTGGAGGAAGGCGTGCCGATGACGATGCTCTGCCACCAGTTGAACTACAACGCCCCCGAAGACGTTGCGTTCGCCGAGGCCCGGATCCGCGCCCAGTCAATGGCTGCCGAGGATTTCCTGCACGACATGGGCGCGATCTCAATCTTCGGCACCGACACCCAGGGCATGGGACGGCTGGCCGAGAACGTTGCCAAATGCTGGCAGCTTGCCAGTATCATGAAGGATCGAGTCGGCCGCCTGCCCGAGGAGACCACGGGAAGGGCGGACAATGAGCGGATCAAGCGTTACGTTGCCAAACTGACAATCAATCCCGCGATCGCGGTCGGCATCGACGACTACGTCGGTTCGATCGCCCCGGGGAAGCTCGCCGATCTCGTTCTGTGGCCGCGCGCGTCGTTCGGCATCAAGCCGTGGATGGTGATGAAAAGCGGCTTCGTAGTGTGGGCGGCGATGGGGGATGGCAACGGCAGCATGCCGCTGTCGCAGCCGGTCGTGCAGCGCAAAATGTGGGGTGCGCTCGGCTCCGCCCCGCAGCACGTAGGCGTGGTCTTCGCCTCGAAGCTGGCGATCCAGGCTGGCGTTCGGGACAAACTGGGCCTGGTGAAGCCGATGTTGCAGATCAAGAGCGTGCGGGCACTGCGCAAGTCGCACATGATCCGCAACACCGCGATGCCGCACATCGAGGTCGACCCGCAGACCTTCGAGGTGCGTGCCGACGGCCGCCTGCTGATGTGCGATCCGCCGTCCCGGGTGCCGCTTTCGCGCCGCTACATGCTGCGATGAGAGGCATGTCCAGCGACCCGGACCGGCAGGCGGCGGCGCGTGTCGGTATCGGCGGACCGGTCGGCTCCGGCAAGACAGCGCTCGTAGAACGCCTGATCCCGGCACTCATGCAACGTGGTATCGACCTGGCTGTCATTACCAACGATCTTGTTACGGCCGAGGACGCTGAACGGATACGTCGTTCGGGACTGATCGATCCGGCGAGAGTGTCGGCGGTGGAAGCGGGGGCGTGCCCTCATACCGTGATCCGCGAGGACCCGACGCTCAACATTGAAGCCGCGGAGGATCTGGAGCGGCGCTTTCCAGGCGTGGAGCTCATCCTGCTGGAAAGCGGCGGCGACAATCTCGCGTCCACCTTCTCGCGCGATCTGACCGATTTCTGGATGTTTGTCATCGATGTTGCAGGTGGCGACGACATCCCGCGCAAACGCGGTCCTGGCGTCATCCGATCCGATCTGCTGGTGATCAACAAGGTCGACCTTGCCCCCTTCGTGGGCGTCAATCTCGACCGCATGCTGACCGAGGCGCAGGCCGTGCGCGGCGGCCGCCCTGTGCTGACGACCAATTGCCGAACAGGTGAAGGGATCGACGCCGTCGTGCGGCATCTCGAGCGGGAAGTCCTGTTTCGGCAATGAACGGTTTCCGCGCTCCGACCGATCTGGCGCCGCAACTTGATCTGTCGTTTCGTCATCATATCGTGCGCGGCACCTGGCTCGATCGGCGGATGTTTCGTTGGCCCTACACGATATCGCGTGGCTTTCGATTGGATACCGGCGCAAGGGACACGCTGACGCTGATCCTGCAGACCGTGAGTGGCGCCATCCACGGAGATGACCGGCTGTCTCAGCGGATCCATGTCGGCCCCAATGCCGCCGCACATATCATGACCCAAGGTGCGACGTCGGTGTATCGAGCGCGTGCCGGGACGTCCTCGACAGACGACATCCTGCTGGACCTCGAGCAAAACGGCTCGATCGAATATACGCCGGAGTTGCGGATATTATTTCCTGGGTCCAGTCTGACGCAACGTATCCGCGTGCAATTGCCGGAGAGCGCCATCGCGGTCGTTACCGATGGGTTCGTGGTGCACGATCCAGACGGCGCGAACGGACCATTTCGCCATTACAGCTCGGAGCTGGCGCTGCATGGCTTCGATGGCAGCCTTCTGGCGTTGGATCGGTTCGCCCTCGATACGGTGCCGAGCAGCCGTGGCCGACGCACCAGATACGTTGCATACGGCACGCTGGTTGTCGCGGCCCGCCAGTCTAGGTCAAGTCTGGAAACCCTTTGCTCCGAGGGCGAAGCCAGGATGGCGGCGATCTCCGGCATCTACGCGGCCGCATCGATTTTGCCGAACGACGCTGGCGTAACGTTTCGGCTTGCCGCGATCAGCGGTCACCACCTTCGCCTCGGCCTGCTCGCCGCCCGAGGCGACAATCGGCGGCCCCTTTTCCACCATAACGGGTCCGCACCATGCACGTTACGCACCAATCGCCCTGACGACTGCAATGCTTTGTTCAAACACGAGTCATCAGGCTGACTTTCTCCATATTTAAACACTCGGCACCTAAAATGGGGGAACAGAAATGCGCGCCACCGGGTTTTGGTACGCAGCCTTCGAGATTTGTGACGATGAGGGATTGATCTGGCTACGGCCCGATCTGCGAAAGGCCAACTATTAAGTCGCCAGGGCTTACCTGCTGGCGAATGCCCGCACGCTGCATATCCAGGAGCTGCTGGACCGAACCTTGCTGACGCCGCTGCATGGGGATCCGTTCGACAATAGCCGGGTGCCTGATTTCCTCGCGGTGACCGACCACGGCGTGATCTGTCCCAGCGGCACCAAGCTGGCGGAACACGGAGGTTTCTCGGACGACGATCGCAACGTGCTCTTATTGTCGTCCGCGCCGAATATTAGCGCGCAAATCGTCGAAACACTCACCTCCACCACCCAGATCGCACCGAGGATTCTGACCGCGCTTGGCCTCGACCCAAAGCGGCTTAGGGGCGTGCGGGCGGAAGGCACGCAGGTTCTGAGCAAGTAGTTTCCAACGTTTACAAAACTACGCTGCTCCTGGCTCACTGGTCGATCAGCCCAAGCGCGGCGCTGAACTGGCGGATCGTGGCGGCGACGCATCCCTGGGCGTGTCGCCATTGGACGTTTGGGTTCTCACAGTTCGATACTTGGTGAGCCCGGTGGGATTCGAACCCACGGCCCCAAGATTAAAAGTCTCGTGCTCTACCAACTGAGCTACGGGCTCCGCCGAGCGCTTTGAACGCCAAGCCGGGCCGTGGGTCAAGCCGCCCTCCGGCCCCGCGCTAACTACGTCGCGTCGGCGGCGATCGACATCTTCTCTATCTTGTCGGGATCGGACACGGTCCCGCCACCACCGCTGCCGCGCTTGATCTGGTCGACCAGTTCCATCCCCTCGACCACCTGGCCCCAGATCGTGTACTGCCCGTTCAGATGCGAAGCCGGCTCGAAGGTAATGAAGAACTGGCTATTGGCGCTGTGGGGGCTTTGGGAGCGGGCCATGCCGCACGTTCCGCGCTGGAACTTTGCCTTGTCGCTGAACTCGGCGCGGATGTTGTCCAGGTCGCTGCCGCCGGTGCCGGTGCCGGTGGGGTCACCGCCCTGTGCCATGAAGCCTTCGATCACGCGGTGAAACGGCGTGCCATCATAAAATCCCCTCCGCACCAGCGTCTTGATCTGCGTCACATGCATCGGCGCTATGTCCGGCAGCAGTTCGATCACCACCCGGCCCTGCTTCAGATCGAGGTAAAGCGTATTTTCGGGGTCAGGGGTCGGCTTCGTGTCGCTCATGACCATCATCTCCTTAATGGGTTATTTCACATCCGCGGCGACGCGCAGGTGGATAATTCGGTCGGGTTCACCCGCCACCAGGCCGTTCGGCCCGCCACGTTTGATCTGATCGACGAATTCCATCCCGCGGACGACACGGCCCCAGATCGTGTACTTGCCGTCCAGCGACGGAGCCGGGGCAAACATAATGAAGAACTGGCTGTTGGCACTGTCCTCGGAGGCGGCCCGCGCCATCCCGCACACGCCGCGCAGGAAGTGCCGCTGGCTGAACTCCGGCGGCAGATTGGGCAGTGGACTGCCTCCGGTTCCGGTGCCCGTGGGATCGCCGCCCTGCGCCATGAACCCCTCGATGACGCGATGAAACGGCGTCCCGTCGTAGAATCCCTGACGCGCCAGTTTCTTGATGCGCTCGACGTGCTTCGGCGCGACGTCGGGCAGCAGCGCGATCACCACCCGCCCCTGCTTCAAATCCATGTAGAGGGTGTTCTCCAGGTCGTCGGAATCCTGACTCTGCGCTCGAGCCCCGCGGAAAAGGACGAAAGCGGCAGATGTCAGCGCGATGCAATCGCAGATCATGGTACGGCGGCGCATACGCCCTCCTGAGTGAAACGGGGGAAAGCCGATGGTTCAGCCTCGGATGCGCTTGATCACCCGTTCAAGCGTAAAGGGCGGAACGAAAGACGAGATATCACCGCCCAGCATCGCAACTTCCTTCACCAGCCGCGAGGCAATGAACTGGTGGCGTTCGCTCGCCATCAGAAACACCGTCTCAAGGTCTGGAGCCATGCGATAATTCATACCGGCCATCTGAAACTCGTTGTCGAAGTCGGATACCGCGCGAAGTCCGCGCACGATCATAGACGCTCCGACCTTGCGGGCAAACTGCACCAGCAAGGTGTCGAACGGGACCACTTCGATCACCATACCGTTGCGTTTTGCGATCGTTTCTATCTCCGCCCGCACCAGCTCGACCCGCTCTTCGAGTGAGAACAACGGCCCCTTGCCAGTGTTGACAGCCACTCCCACCACCAGCTTGTCGAGTAGCCGCGCCGCTCGGCCGATAACATCGAGATGGCCGTTGGTGACGGGATCGAAAGTCCCCGGGTAAAGCCCGATGCGGGCCGAACCATTGGCAGCCTGCTTAGCCATCGCTTCCTTCCTCGGGCGGGGGAGAATTCGGGGCGTCGTCGGACGCGGCTGGGTCGGGCGGGTCGTCGATGTCGCCAGCGTCGGGACCAGCTTCGGCGACACCCGCATCGGCGCCGTTATCGTCCGTCTCCTCCTCCAGCACGGGGAAGACGCTGGTCACATGCTCGCCGGCCACGACGCGGAACAAGGTGACGCCCATCGCCTGCCGGCCGGTGATGCGGACCTGGTCGGCAGGCACGCGGATCAGTCGGCCGGCGTCGGTGACCATCATCACGTCGTCCCCCTGGCGCACTGGGAACGTCGCCGCCACCGCACGGCCGTTGCGTGCCGACAACGTGATGTTGGCAATACCCTGGCCGCCACGCCCGGTCACGCGATATTCATAAGCCGAGGAGCGCTTGCCGAAGCCGATATCGGTCACCGCCAGCAGCATCTCCTCCGCCGCCTCCAGCTCCGCGAAGCGCTCCGGCGAAAGATTTTCCTCGGCGACCGGCTCATCCAACTCCAAGCCAGCCGGTTCCGCGGCCGACGGCACATCCGCCTCGTCCTCGCCATTGCCGCGGCGCTTGGCGTTGGCGGCGCGCACATAGGCCGCTCGTTCCGCCATGCTGGCTTCGACGTGACGCAGCACCGACAGGTTGATGACTTCATCGCCAGCCTGCAACCGGATGCCGCGCACGCCGGAGCTGTCGCGGCCGGCGAACACGCGCACCGTGTCGTCGGACAACTGGAAGCGGATGCAGCGGCCCTTCCGCGTCGCCAGCAGCGCGTCGTCACCCTCGCGGCAGGTCGCCACGCCGATCAGCCGGTCGCCCTCGTCCAGCTTCATCGCGATCAGGCCGGACGCGCGGACATTGCGGAAATCCGACAGCCGGTTGCGCCGGACGTTGCCCGAGGCGGTGGCAAAGACCAGGTGCAGGTTCTCCCACAACGTCTCATCCTGCGGCAGCGGCAGCACCGTAGTGATGGTGTCGGACCCGAGCTCCGGCAGCATGTTGACCAGCGCCCGCCCCTTCGCCGTTGGGCCAGCCTCCGGCAACTTCCAGACCTTTTCCCGGAACGCCTTGCCACCCGACGAGAAAAACAGCACCCACTGATGCGTATGCCCGTTGAAGCTGCGGGTGACGATGTCGTCGCCGCGCGTGGATGCCCCAGAACGCCCGCGGCCGCCACGGTTCTGCGCCCGGTAAGTTTCCAGCGTCGTGCGCTTGATGAAGCCGTCACGGGTGATGGTCACCACCATCTGGCCCGGCTCGATCAGAACTCTCATCGTCCTGATCAGCCAGCGCCTCGACGATATCGGTCATCCGCGGTGAGGCGATCTCCTTGCGCGCGGCGGTCAGCTCCTCGGTCATCACCTCCATGCGGCGGATACGCGAGCCCAGGATGTCCAACAGCTCGCGGATTTTCCCCGCCACCTCGGTCATCTCAGCCTGGATCTTTTCCCGTTCCAGCCCGGTCAGCCGCTGCAGCCGCAGTTCCAGGATGCCCCGAGCCTGCTCCTCGGTCAGCCGCACCGTGCCGTCGGCGGCGATGACGTTGCCTGGTTCATCGATCAGCGCCAGCAGCGCGCCGATATCCTGGGCCGGCCAGTCGCGGTCCATCAACGCCAGCCGGGCCGCCGCCGCGTCGGGGCTGGCGCGGATCAGCCGGATCACGTCGTCGATGTTGGCGACAGCAATTGCTAGACCCACCAGGTTGTGCGCCCTGTCACGGGCCTTGCCCAGCTCGAACCGGGACCGCCGCAGGATCACGTCCTCGCGGAACCGGATGAAGCACATCAGCGCCTCGCGCAGCCCCATCTGCTTCGGCTGCCCGTCGTCCAGCGCCAGCACGTTGATGCCGAAGCTGGTTTGCAACTGAGTGAAGCGGAACAACTGGTTCAGCACCACTTCCGGGGTGGCGTCGCGCTTCAGCTCCATCACGATGCGCATACCGGAGCGATCGCTCTCGTCGCGCATTTCGCCGATGCCCTCGATCACTTTGCCGCGGACCAGTTCGGCGATCTTCTCGATCAGGGTCTTTTTGTTCACCTGGTAAGGTATCTCGGTGACGATGATCGCCTGGCGGTCCTTGCGAATCTCCTCGAACTCGGTGCGCGCGCGGATGGTGATGCTTTCCCGCCCGGTCTCGAACGCGGTGCGGATGCCCGAGCGGCCGATGATGATGCCGCCGGTGGGGAAATCCGGCCCCGGAACGATCTTCATCAGCTCGTCCAGCGACGTCTCGGGGTCGGCGATCAGCGCCAGGGTGGCATCGATAATTTCGCTGGGATTGTGCGGCGGGATGTTGGTCGCCATGCCCACGGCAATGCCGTTGGCGCCGTTGATCAGCAGGTTGGGGAATTTCGCCGGCAGGACGAGCGGTTCTTTCTCCGACTCATCGTAGTTCGGCTGGAAGTTGACGGTGTCGCGGTCAATGTCTTCCAGCAGCAACGCCGCCGCCTTGGCCAGCCGCACTTCCGTATACCGCATCGCCGCCGGATTGTCGCCGTCGACCGAGCCGAAATTGCCCTGCCCATCGATCAGCGGCAGCCGCATGGAAAAGCTCTGCGCCATGCGCACCATGGCGTCGTAGATCGAGGCATCGCCGTGCGGGTGATACTTACCCATGACATCGCCGACCACGCGGGCCGATTTGCGGTATGGCCGGTCCGGCGTGTAGCCGGCCTCGTGCATGCCGTACAGAATGCGGCGATGCACCGGCTTCAACCCGTCACGGGCGTCCGGCAGCGCACGCGAAACGATCACGCTCATGGCGTAATCGAGGTAGGAGCGGCGCATCTCCTGTTCCAAGTTGACCGGCTGCATATCGCCGTATGGTCCGGTCGGGTCCACAGGCGGGTCGGGAATATCGCTCAAATCTGGCTCGGTTCGTTGTTCATGCCGGTCCGGCGACGGGCCGGGTCACGCACGATTGGATGCCGCTTGATAGGCCGATTCCATGCCCGTGGCGAGGGGTAGTTCGACGCAGCGCACACCCGCGAGATGCCCTCCCCGCGCCGGGCAGGAACACGAATACCCGCACCCCCCGGTATGTCCGGGATTACGATCCGCCGTCGACCAGCAGCACGGCCTTGCCCGCCACACGTCTGTCACGCAACGCCTCGGCAACCTGGGCGATCTCACGCCAGGACCGCTCCACTCCTACACGTGGCTGCAACGACCCATCGGCGACCAGCGACACCAGCAGCGACAGATCGGGCGCGAATCGTTCCTCAGGCTCCGAGGTGAAATAAAAGAAGCTCTGCAAACGGGCGTTCTGCGCGCCGTGAAACTCGGCAAAATCAATGGACGTGGGCGTCCCGGATGAGTTGCCGTAAACCACGATGGTGCCCTTCGCCTCGACCAGTTGGATCGCCTTCGCGAGCGAGGCACCGCCGCCTGATTCGAGAATGAGTGCAAAGCGACCTTGCGCATCGTCGATGTGATGCACGATGTGCGTCGCGCCGAGTTCCCGCAGGCCGGCTCCACGCTCCGGCGCTCCCACCACGGCGGTCACCAGCGCGCCGGAGCTGGCAGCGATTTGCACCGCCAGCGTTCCCACGCCGCCGGCAGCGCCGGTGATGAGCACCGATCGCCCGATCAAGGCGCCGCCGAGCCGCAGGGTGCGGAGCGCGGTCAGTCCGGCCACCGGCAATGTCGCGGCGGCGACAAAGCTGACCGGGTCCGGCAACACCGCCATGCGATGCGCGGGCACCGCCACACGCTGCGCCCAGCCAAACTCGTCGGTCAGCGCAACCACCCTGACCCCGGCCGCCGGGCCTTCGCCATTGGCTGCCTGCCGAAGCACGATGCCGGCGACGTCCTGTCCGGGTACCCAGCCCTCCTCGTTGTTGCGAAACGAACGTAATTCGCCGCGATTCAACGAAAACGCACGCACCTCCACGAGCGCTTCGCCGTGCCCCTGCTGCGGCTCCGGGACCTCGCGCAACTCGACAGGCGCTGAGCGGTTCGGCGTGTTGACGATGGCAAGCATGTTTCCCTCCCTGTCGCTGCCTTAAGGTAGCGCGAGGTTTGTCGCCGTTGCTTTTTTCGCCAAGGCCGCCAAACTCCCGACGATCAGTGATGCACCAGCCATCCCACCACGCAAAGCCCCATGACCGGCAAGGCGAAGACCGCCCAATCCGCATGTCCGGAAACCGTCAACGCGGCGGTAACCGCGACCGCCGCGGCGATGCAGGCAAAACTGAGAACCTCTCGGCGCAGCGCATGCAAAATCGCTCTCAAGTCTCAGCGCCCGATGGTTGATTGTGCCCTGTCAGCCGCACCAACCCTTGCGCGCCGCAACAGTAGAAGGCAGCCAACACCAGCAGGCTCCAGTTACCCAGCGGCCAGACTTCGCCGGCCAGCGCTTCCAGGGTCCAAAAGCTGCCGAACGAGAGGATCACGGCTCCCAGAACGCACTTGACGGCAAATTCCGGCACCCGCTTGAGTAAGGCATGGCCACGCGCACCCGCCAGGCTGACCACCACCAATGCCGCCAGCGCGGCCAGCGCATTGGACAGCCAGGCCCCAGCCTGCAAACTGAACCCGACAACCATCAAACACACTTCCAGGCCCTCCAGCAGAGCCGCGCCGAACACCGTCAGCCATCTGTCGAGACGCTCGGCCCCGTATAAATCAGGCCTGGTCTTCTGCAGGGTCGGTGGCCCTTTCACCCCCGCCTGACGGGCGATGGCTCTGGTCAGCCGGAGCACACCGAGGCGCAGCAGAACGACACCGGTCAACAGTTGCAGAATCCAGACGCGCAGCCCCAGGCTGACCACCCCACCCGTCGCCAACATGACGAGGGCGAGCGTGACAAAAGCAGCCGCTGCCGCGCCAAGGGACGCACCCCGTCCAATGGTCAGGCTGGCCGAAAGAATGATCGCTACGCCCTCGACCCACTCCGCCCCTGAGGCGAAAAGCAGCGAAAAAAAAGCCTCCCAGTCCATTGGCGGGTCTCGTCGCTGCAATAATGTCGTATCTTCGACATCCTATAACATCGTGTCGCAAATTCAACGCGCATACCGAGGATCACCAATGTATGAACCGCAATCCGACACGCTGACCCGGAGGCTCAGGGAGGCACATGCCTCCCTTTCTGGCGCCGAACGAAGGGTGGCCGGAGTCATCTTGGAAAACCCGGCGGCGGCGCTTGCATCTTCGGCCGCGAAGATTGCCGCGACCGCTGGCACGTCGGACGCGACGGTGACCCGTACCGCCCGGGCCCTCGGCTTTGCCGGATTGACCGCGTTGCGTCAGGAACTGGCGCATGACCTACAAAACGCCCAGACTCCGGCCGACAATCTGCGCCGCACCATAGCGGCGAGCGGAGAGGACGTCTCCGCCGCGATCGCCCTGGTCCTGACCACGATCCAGGCGTCACTCGGCGATCTCCTGACCAAAACCCAGACACTGCGTCAGGCGGTCCAGGCACTTTATCCAGTACAACGCATATTTGTGTTCGGCGTGGGTCCGACGGCGGCGATCGCTCATTATGCCGCCGCGATCCTCACCAGAAACGGGCGGCAAACCAAACTCCTCGACAGACGAGGCCAAGCCCTCGCGGACCAGTTGCTCGACATTGGCAGCGGCGACGGACTGCTGATGATGGCCTACGGGACGCCATACCGAGAGGCCACCACCACCCTGGGCGAGGCCGCTCGGCTTGGTTTGCCGTCGGTGCTTATCACCCAGTCAGCAGGCACGGAGCTCGGCAGACTCGCTGGCGTGGTGGTGCCAGTGCCACGCGGCAAAGCCCGCCATGCCGCCTTGCACAGTCCGACCCTGGCCGCGTTGGAAGCGATCGTCCTGGGTCTTGCGGTGTCCGATCCGGCGGCATCCATGAAGGCGCTGGAAAAACTCAACCGTCTGCGCGCGGCGCTGGACCCTCCTCGTTGAGCCATTCCGTCCACCGCCGAAGGATCTATCTCAGCCCGGAGATGTCGATCGCTCCAGCCAACTGATCCAGCAACTTCTCCTCCAACGCCACGACCTGCTGGTCGGTCGTGACCGGACCGGTCGCACTGAACCGGGCCCGGTTGCGACGGGTCGGGATCGCCGGATCGTGCGGCGCGATTAGCCAGTCCGCCTCCAGCGTCGCAACGCCGCCCGAGGTGACATCCAGCCGGCTGATATTGATGAGAACCCGATATGAGGCCGTCTC
Source organism: uncultured Alphaproteobacteria bacterium (assembly GCA_963758415.1). Classification (GTDB taxonomy): domain Bacteria; phylum Pseudomonadota; class Alphaproteobacteria; order Acetobacterales; family Acetobacteraceae; genus Rhodopila. The sequence goes on from CAVWVL010000011.1 coordinate 507,018, forward strand.
ACCCTGCAGCCGATCGGTCACCAGCGCGTCCGGCCTGCTTGCAGCCAATCGCGCGGTCAGCCTGTCGGTGATGCCCAGCGACAACCGGCTGGCCCAGCGTCCACGCTCACTTCGGCGCAGCGTGCTGCCGTTGCGAACCAGGATGTCCTCGGTATCGATCTCGTCCGGAACGGTGACCCGCACGACCTCGATCACCGTTGGCTTGCGGCCAAGCGGCGGCCTTGGCGCTGCCGGGTTCGAGGCGGGCGCTGGCGCAGCCAGCGTGTAAAGCGTGAGCGGCGGCGCGCCGCAGCCCGCGACAGTCAGAACCAGCGCACACGCCACCAAAGCGCATCGCATCGCCGCACTCATTGCCGGCGTCCCGTCAGCAAAAGCTGCGGATTGTGCTCGACGTCATTGGCGAAGCCGCGCAACGAGGCCGCCGCGGCGGACAGGTCCCGCAGCGTGGATTCCACATTCGACCGCGTGGTAGCCCGACTCGAGGTCACGCTCCTCACATCGCCAAGAATTTCATGGGCTTGCTCGATCGTCTGGCTGGCGTCGGTCAGCAAGGTGTGCAGCTCCGCCCCGCGGTCATTGAGCTGCCGGTCGCCCGAAACAGCCAACTGACTGATATTGGCCAAAGTGGCATCCAGCTTGCCCTGCAGCGACCGCAGGGTCTGTGTCGCCGTTTCCACCAACTGCGCCGACCTGTCCGAGGTGGCCCTCAAGCTCTCGACCAGCGGCGGCAGATCCGCATCCAGCTTCTCCGACAGCCCACGCAGACTTTGCAGGGTGGCATTGGTATTATCCGAAAGCTCCCGCAGCGGAAGCTGGCTCAGTTGCTCCTTGGCGCGTTGAATGGTGGACTGGCGCGTGGGGATTTCCGGCAGACTGGTAAGCTCGGGATGCACCACCGCCGGCGCCGAGGGATCGAAATCCAGGTTGATCGCCGACTGGCCGGTGACAAAACTCTGAATGTTCAGTTCCGCCCGCAACCCGCGCGTTATCAAGGCGGAAAGATTGACGGAATTTTGGCCGGTTTCGCGGGTGACCTGGGCGCTGTCGGGCTCGATCCGTACGATCACCGGGATGAAGGCGGTGTGAGACTTGGGATCGAAGCGGATCGCGATACTCTCCACCGCGCCCACGCGCACGCCGCGAAAAGTGACCGGAGCGCCGACGGCAAGGCCGGCAATCGAATCCTCGAACACGACCGCGGCCCGTATCGGCGGATTGAACAAATTGAACTTGCCAAACAGGATGATGGCACTGAGCGCGAGCACGACACCGCCCAGCACAAAGGCCCCCACAACTGTCTGTGCGTTACCCCTCATCGTCTTTTTGTGTCGATCATCGGGCTACAGCGGCGGCCATGTGGGAAAGATCCTTTTGCGCGGCGGGGGCCTCCGGTCGCTCCCGCCGCATGAACGCCGCAACTTGCGGGTCCGCGCAATGGTCGCGCAACTCGGACGGAGACCCATGGGCAATCGGCCTTCTGGTCTCGGCGTCGAGAAATACCCCGTCGTCGGCAATCGCGAACAGGCTCGGCAGTTCGTGGCTCACGATAACGATGGTGGCACCGAGACCATCCCGCAGATTGAGAATCAGGTCATCGAGGCGACTGGAGGTGATCGGGTCGAGCCCGGCGGACGGCTCGTCAAAAAATAGCACGTCGGGATCGAGCGCCAGCGCCCGCGCCAGACCAGCCCGCTTACGCATGCCGCCGCTCAGTTCGGAGGGCAACTGGTCGATCGCGTGCTCCATCCCGACCAGACTCAGTTTCAGCCGCACCATCCGGTTGATGGCGGCGGGTTTCAGCCGGGTGAACATCTGCATTGGCAGGGCCACGTTCTCGCCCACCGTCAGAGCACTCCAGAGCGCCGAACTTTGGAACAGAACGCCAAAGCGTCGGCCGATCTCGGTGCGACGGGCCTCGGTGCCGCCCCAGTAATCCTCATTTTCGACAAGGATTTTGCCGGCGCGGGGACGTAACAGACCGATCATCGACTTCAGCACGGTGCTCTTGCCGCAGCCGCTGCCGCCCATCACCGCGAAAATACTGCCCCGGCCCACGTCAAAGCTGAGGTCGTGCTGGATCACCTTGGATCCGAAGGCGAGCGTCACATCGCGCAGCGCTAGCAACGCGGCCTCGCCCGAACCGCCAAGGCGTGGATCACTCACGCGGTCACGCCTGCCACGTCTAGATGCCGGCCACGTCGGCGATGACGGCCAGCATCGCATCCAGCGCGATGACGCCAACAATGCCGGTGACCACCGCCCGAGTCGCCGCCACGCCGACATCGGCGGCGCTGCGCCCGGCCTTAAGCCCGATGCGACAACTGGTGACCCCGATCAAAATGGCGAACGCGATGCTTTTGACAAAGCCGAACTCGAACTGATTGAACGGAACCGCGTCGAGGGTCTGATGCAGGTAGCCGGCGCCGGTGATGTTCAGCATGGAGATAGAAACAACGAAACCACCCAACATCCCGACCAGGCAACCGTACAGATAAAGCAACGGCATGGTGAAAACCAGCGCAAGTATCGACGGCAGCAGGACGTAGTCGGCGACCGGAATGCCGATCACCGTCAGGGCGTCGATCTCCTCGTTGCCCTGCATCGTGGCGATGCGGGCGGCATAGGCGCCTCCGGTGCGCCCAGCCATGACGATCGCGGTCATCACGGCGGCCATCTCACGCACCAAGGCGAGGCCGACCAGATTCGCCACGTAGATGTCGGCGGCGAATTTCCGCAACTGCACGGCGCCGACGAAGGCCAGGATGGCGCCAATCAGGAAGTTGACCACGCTGACGATGATGAGGGCGGCAGGGCCGGCGGCACGGATGTTCCCGAGCAAGTCCACTGCCCGCATGCGGGCGCGGCCGGTCAATGCACGAATACCGCCCTGCCCGGTCCTGACGAGCAACGTGCTGAGAATCCCCAGTTCGGTCAGCAGGCCAATGGTGCTGCCGCCGATCCACCTCAGCAGCCCGGCACGACGGCCGGTGGCCTGCGCGGGTGCGGCGATTTGGTCGGGCAGCAGCCCCAGCAGCTTGCGCGCGGAGGCTGGCAGCGTGGCGCTGTCGATCTCCACGCCGGCGCTGATCGCGGCCCGCCTGGCTTCCCAGAGAAAGGCGATCAGCCCGGTATCCCAGCGGCCGACGCCGCCGATATCGAACGACAGGGTCTCACCGGGGGCGACACCAGCCAAGCCGTCTGGTGGAAATTCCGGCACCAGCCCGGACACCGCCACCCAGTCTCCCGAACAGACCACGACATCGTGATTTCCGGTGCGGCGAAGCTGCCAACGCGGCTGCGATTCGGGAGGATGAGGAGGTTTCAAGCCTGTCGCTTCAGTCGGTGAGGTCTGCTGTCATTCAGGCGAAACTATACAACTCGTCGGCTCGGTATGGAGAGGGTTGTGCTGGTTGCTGTTCCGAATAGCCAGGTTTTATTGCCGCCCCGTTCCAGACAGGCTCGGATCGTTGTCGGCCCCGGGCGCCCTACACCACCTCATCGGTCACAATGTCGAACCCAACCAGGGTGCTCGGCCCAAAGATCGTCGACAGCGCCACGTCGGTGGCGTCGCGGCCGCGGGCCATCAGAATGCGCCCGATACGCGGGAAATTATGCCGAGCGTCGAAGGTGTGCCAACGGCCACCGAGGTGAACCTCGAACCAGGCGCTGAAATCCATCGGCGAGTCGGCCACCGGCACGCCAATATCGCCCAGGTATCCGGTGCAGTAACGAGCAGGAATGTTCATGCAGCGGCACAGCGTCACGGCGAGGTGCGCGAAGTCGCGGCAGACCCCGCGTTGCTCGACGTTGCCCGAGGCGGCGCTGCGTGTGGCGTCCGCGTGGTGGTAGCCGAATTCGATCCGGTTGTGCACGTAATCGCAGATTGCCTGAACCCGTCCCCAGCCGGTTGGGGCGTTACCGAACAGCGACCATGCGAGTTGGCTCAGGCGATCGGTCTCGCAATAGCGGCTGCCGAGCAGGAACACCAATGCGTCGTCGGGCAGGTCCTGAACCGGGTGCTGCTCGGCGTTTGGACTGTAAGCATCCGGGGTGCCGGGATCGCGCACGAGGATACTGGTTGATATGCGCAACCTGCCGGTCGGCGCGACAATGCGGTGGCACAGATTGCCGAAGCTGTCGTGGTATTCGCTGACATTGATCGGTGGATCGAATCTGATCGTGTCCGGTTCGACGACATCGCCCATACGTGACGGATGGACACTGAGACAAAGCAGCATCGGCGTCGGCTGGGGGCACTCGTACGTGATGTCATAGCCGGCACGGATCAGCACGATGATATTCCTTACGAGTGGCGGTTCAGGGTTGCATAAACGTCCCACCGCGCCAAAGGTTTTCGTCGCGGAAGTGTGATCCAGCACGGATAGCCCGGCCTGTGTGCACAATTGTCAGTCAAGCAACGTGCGTTGGGGCGCCGGTCAGCATTCCAGTCATCGCAGAAAGAGGAACCCGTTGCAACGGGCGCCAAGAGCCGTGGTCAGCGGTCAGTAGGTCAGGAACAATACCTTCCGGGAGCGGGAGGACGGACCACATAGCGGCCAGGGTTCAGGGGCAATACCTTCCCGGAGCGGACGGACGGACCACCTATCGCATAGCAACGAAGGAGCTTTCATGGCTGAGGAAATCGAGGACATTGGCAGGCGGCACGGCTTCGGAGCCGAGGCGACGCGTGTCGTGGCGGAGGCCTTGCGACATGGCGGCAGCCGCATGGCGCAGTTCAGCCACCAGGAACTCGGCGGTATGGGTCAATGGTCGGCGGGCGGCATGATCATGATCGGCGACATGTTCAACCAGTCGCTGAAGGCTCGGGTTAACGCATTGTGCAACGACCTGGCCCAGGTCGTGGGTGCTTCGCCTGCCGCCGGCCTCTCGTCGCAAGGTTCATCCAGCGGATCGAATTGGTGGCCGGGCGAGCTTGGCGGCGCGTCGGCGACCGGCGCTCAGAACGACATGCGGTATGCCTGTTTTCCCGACAAGCGACGCTTGGCGGTGATGCGCAATGGCCAAGTCAAAATATATGACACCGGCGAGCACCGGATAGGCGGTTTCTCGCAGCAACAAAGCGGTGCCCAGACGCTTAGCTTCAGCAGCCAGTTAGGCACCGTAAGGCTGGATGATCTGACCGAGGTTTGACCCAGGTACCCGTAATCGGGTGGCGGGCCTGCTAAACTTGGTTGGCGGCCCGGCTCAGCGCGCTCGCATTCGTCGGCGCGCGGACGAAAGCAATCACCGACAAGGCGCCCAGCACAGCGATCCCGCCAGCGAGACCGAACGCGCCGGCGTAGCTGCCGCCGGTTGCCTGCACCATGAAGCCGGTCACCGACGGCGCCACGATGCCCGCGGTATTGGCGATAAGGTGCACAAAGCCGCCAACCCCACCGACCCGGTCTTTTTCCACGGTATCCAGAATGATCGCCCAGTAGCTGTTACCGGTCAGGTACATGAAGAACACCGAAACCGCCATCAGCGTCACCGCGGCCTGAACCGTCGCCACGCTGCCCGCCAGCGCGACGCAGATGGCGGCGACCAGCAATCCGACCACCAGCACGAGCTTGCGAGCCAGCACCGCGTTGCCGGTGAAGCGAAACAGGGCGTCGGAGACAGCGCCGCCGCCCGCCAGCCCGACGAAGCCCAGCAGCCACGGGATCGTGCTGACGAAGCTCATGCTCTGCAAGCTGAGGTGTCGCGCGTTGGTCAGATACGTGGGGAACCAGGACAGGAAGAAATACAAAATGTAGGCGTAGCCAAAGAAGGCGAAAGCAGTGGCCAGGATCGCCGGGCGGGTGAGCAGCGTCGCGAGCGGCAACGGCGGCCCGCTTCTCGGGACATCCTGGCCCTCGGCGATCTCGGCCCGTTCGGCGGCGCTGACGTGTTTGTTCTGCTCCGGCCGTTCGGTGACGGCCAGCATCCAGACCACCGCCCAGCAGAAGCCGATCGCGGCTATGATCACGAACGAAACGCGCCACCCCCAGGAGAGTGCGATGAAGCCAACGATGGGGCCGGCCAGGGCGCCGCCGAGCGGTGTGCCGGCGTTGGCCCAGCCAACCGCGGTGGCCTGCTGGCGGCGCGGGAACCAGTTGCTGACCAGCTTGTTGGTGGCCGATCCATAGGGCCCCTCGCCCATGCCGAAAATCACCCGCACCACCAGCAGCGAGGTGAAGCTGAACACCAAGGCGGTCAGCCCGCAGAACAGCGACCAGACGACCGCCGCGGCGGCGAACACGTTCTTGGCGCCGAGCCGATCGGAGAAATAGCCGCCGATGAAACAGAACGCGGCGTACCCGAAGAAGAAAACGCTGAACACCACCCCGAGTTGCGCCGGCGACAGGTTCAGTTCCTTGGTCAGGAACGGCGCGGCGACCGACAACGCCGCGCGGTCGAGATAGTTGATCATGCCGCCGAGGAACAACAGGCCCACGACGGCCCAGCGCACCGTGCCGAACAGTTTCATTCGCCGTGCCCACACATTGCCGGCGTTCCTACATCACCGGCCGCGCGTCACGCATCAGCACCTGGTCGGTGGCGCCGGTGACGCGGGCGTGGAAAGTCCGCGCTGCCTCCGACATGTCGGCGTCCGGCCGCTGCTCCGGCTCAAAATGTCCGTAGGTGTCGACGCCGCGCACCAGGGTCGCGAAGTCGCGTTCTCCGACGGTCTGGCGGACGTGGGTCGGCAGATAGCGGATGGCGAAACCGATGCGGCGGCGGGCGGACGGGTTCGCCTCGCTGCCATGGATCAGTCGCACGTGATGCAGTGACATCTCGCCTGGCCGCAGTTCGAGGTCCACGGCGTCCGAGCCATCGACATCCACCGCCACCTCCTGGCCCCGGCTGAGCAGATTGTCGCGGGCGAAGGTGTCCCGGTGCGGCATCTGATCGCCCAGATGGCTTCCGGGGATCACCCGCATGGCACCGTTGTCCAGCGTGCTTTCCGAGATGGCGATCCAGGCGGTCACGATATCCGGCGGCTCCAGCCCCCAGTAGGTGCTGTCCTGGTGCCAGGAGACAAAGCTGGGGTCGCGGGCATCCTTGATGAAAAAGCTGGTGCCCCAGCACAGGATGTTCGGGCCGATCAGGTCCTCGACCGGATCGAGAATCCCCGGGTGGCGGATCAGGTCGTTGAGCCAGGTGAACAACAGGTGCGTCTTGTGCCGCAGCGGGCCCTTCAGGCCATCGGAGCGCTGCTCGTAGGCTTCCAGGCGATCCCGCGTCGCCGCTGCCTCGGCGGTCGACAGGGCACGCACCGGCGCATAGTAGCCTGCGTCGCGGTACTGGCGGACGGCATCAGCCGAGAGCGACTTCATTGGCATTCCTCGCGATTAGTGACTGCGGCGAGCCTGGGAACGGGATGCTCGGGATGTCAAGCCGCGGCCGCCAGTCCGCATCGCGATACAGACTCTGGACCGCGTTGAACACGAGACCGCGCGCGGCGCAGCTTGTCCCTGGCAACCGCCACCGCGCCGCACTACCTGATCGTTCCGCCCTATGACGCAAAAGGAGATCACTGTGAGTCATGCCTCCGGCACCAGCAGCGCGGCTGCCAAACCGTTTCTCACCGACGTGACGACATTGCGAGAGCGGGCCCGCAAGAACCTGTCCGAGGGCGTCGTTACGACCACCTATGGTGGCGACGTTAAGCGCACCATTGAAATATTACAGACGGTACTGGCGACCGAAATCGTTTGTGTGCTGCGTTATACGATGCACGCTGTCACCGCGACCGGCCTGTCCAGCGAGGCGATCAAGAAGGAGTTCGCGCAGCACGCCAAGGAAGAGCAGCAGCATATGATGGCCGTCGCCGAGCGGATCGACCAGCTCGGTGGAACGCCAAACTTCAATCCGGAGGGGTTGGCGACCCGGTCCTCGTCTCAGTACGCCGAGGGTGAGAATCTGGTCGACATGATCCGGGAAAACCTGGTCGCCGAGCGGATCGCCGTTGACCATTATCGGGAACTGATCCGCTATTTTGGCGACGATGATCCGGCGACCCGGATCATGCTGGAGGGCATTCTCACCGTCGAGGAAGAGCATGCGACCGACATGCTCGATCTGTTGCAGGCACACGGGGGCAAGTCAGAGTGAGACGAGTTTCCTGAGGCCTTTGCCGATCTAGCGTGTGACGTGCGCGGACACCGCCTTCCATTGTCCGCCACGCCGTTCCCAGACATCGGTATAGCGCCCGTGACGCTGCTCGCCGGCTTCGGTCCGGTAGCTTGTGCGGGCGTGAATGATCGCGATGTGGCCAAACAGCCGGATGTTGACGTCTTCGGCAACCAGGCCGCTGATGGTCACCGGCCGCGCCGTCTGCTCCAGGAACCGCGCTCTGTCGACCAGGGATCCATCGGGGTTCGAACACAGGAAATCCTCCGCGAGCAGCTCCTGGAAGCGTGACACGTCGCCACGCTGCACCGACGCCACGTAATCGCGGTTCAGTTCGGTCAGCGCCTGGTGATCTGTTATTGTGTCGCTGCTGCCCATTGCTTCCTCCCGTCAGGCTGCCTTGGTTCAGTGCTATCTGTTCGCCGTCGCCCCGGACCAGACTTCGCGGTACAGCCCAATGATCTGTTCCGCTGTCGGCACGCGCGGGTTATTCCCCGGGCTCCCGGACGCCAGCGCCTGCTCGGCCATCAGCGCCATCTTGCCGCTCCAGGCCGCCTCATCGATACCAAAGGCCGACGGGGTTGGCACCGCAAGCTCCTGGTTCAGCGTCTCCAGACCCGTGACGAGCTTTGCCGCCGCCATGGCATCGCCGTCCGCCGACCCGGCGAATCCGATCCGCCGCGACGCCTCGGCATATCGCGCCTCCGCGCCCGGCACCGAAAACCGAGTGATCGCCGGCAGCAGCATCGCATTCGACAACCCATGCGGGACATGGAAATGCGCTCCGATCGGCCGCGACATGCCGTGCACCAGCGCCACCGAACTGTTGGAGAACGCCAGACCCGCCTCGGTGGCACCCAGCATCATCGCCTCCCGCGCGGCCGCGTTGCGCGGTTCGGCATACGCCGTGCGTATGTTGGCGCCGATCAGCGCCATCGCCGACAGTGCCAGCGCGTCGGATACCGGGTTCGCGCGCTTCGAGACAAACGCCTCCAGGGCATGTGTGAGGCTGTCCACCCCGGTGTCGGCGGTGGTGCGAGGCGGCACCGAATAGGTCAGCTCGTAATCGACCAGTGCCGCCAACGGCAGCGCACCCAGGCCGGAGATCAGCATCTTCTCATCCCGCTCGGTGTCGGTGATCACCGTGAAGCGGGTGCACTCACTGCCGGTGCCGGCCGTTGTGGGAATGGCGATGACCGGCAGCGCGCCCCGGTCGGCGGCGAACGGCACCTTGTAATCGCGCATAGCGGTCCTGCCCTCCCCGGCGCCGGCGGCCAGGATCGCCATGGCCTTGGCGGTGTCGATGGGGGACCCGCCGCCGAAGCCGATCAGGCAGTCGAACTCGGCCTTGCTCAGCTCCGCCACACCCGCCGCGACGACCGTATCCGTGGGGTCCGGCACGGTATCGCTGAAGATCGACACCGCCAGGCCGGCGGCGGTCAGTGGATCGAGGCAATGGCGCACATGGCCGGAGCTCACCATGAACGGATCGGTGACGACCAACGGCCGCGACAACCCGAATTTCGCCAGGACATCGGCGATCTGTCTGACCGCGCCCGCTGCCACCAGCAACAGCCGGGGCGAGGCAAAGTTCATATTGATGCCGGTCATTGCGGTTCCTCCGATCTGGTCGAGCCGGTGTAGCGCCGACCGCGTCTTGCGTCGATTGGCTCTGTCGCGACGCCACCTTCGAACGCGTCGCGGATGGGAACAAAACCTGCTAGCCCTCCCTCTCCCTGGAGAGAATACCGTGCAAACCTTCACGCGTGCTGTCGATGCACTGCTGCAGTTACTCCTCCAACTCGGCAGCCTGATCCTCGCCGGCATCGTCGCCGTCGAGCTATGGCTGCGCGCGCAATTCGCGCTGCTCGGCTTGCCGCCGACGATTCAAACGGTCCTGCTGATCGCGATAGCGGTCGTGCTTCTTCTCGCCGCGCTGCGGCTGTTCGGCGGCTTGATCCGGGTCGCGGTTGTGCTTCTGCTGCTACTGGTAGTGATCCACGTGTTGCTGCCGATCATCCAACATCCGTGATCACGGCGGGCGATGCCGCATGTCCATACACACGTCGGTTTGCATTGCAATATCGAAACGTATCGGTTGATGCTCGGTGTTATGGCCATCCGGCACACCCGCGATCGCCGAGCGGGCCGTCGAGTCCGCGTGCCGCCGGCGCGAGAATCGTTTCGACAGCACTCCATTCAGCGCCGGGGAATTGCCCAGTCCCGTCGTTGCGTGATCGACAGGTTTGGCCCAAGCTATCGATCGGCGATCTCGGCTGTCTTTGGCTCGCGAAGCGGATAGCCGTGGGCGGATGACAGCCCGATCAAACCGACGGAGCACAGCTTGACAGAGAACATCACGTCGTCCGAATCGCATCTCGCCACGACCTCCGGACCGAAGCGGCTCACCATCGCGGTGGTCGGTCTCGGCGGTATTGGGGGCGTCGCGGCCGGATGCCTGCGGCACGCTGACCGGCATGATGTCATCGCGTGCGTCCGGCAAAAGCTCGATCATCTCACCGTCGAACGGCCGGAGGGAGACGTCGACGTGCCGCTGCGAACTCTGACGGATCCGCTTGCTGCCCCACCGGTCGACTGGGTCTTGCTGTGCACCAAGGCGCACCACACGGCGTCCACGGCCACGTGGCTACAGCGCCTCCGCGGGCCGACCACCCGGGTCGCCGTCCTGCAAAACGGCATTCGCCACGCCGACCGCGTCGCGCCGTTTATCGGGGGCGCGCCAGTCGTGCCGGCCATCGTCTACTACAACGGCGAGCGGCTCGCCGCGGATCGCGTTCGCCTGCGTCACGTCATCGAGCATGACCTTGCCGTTCCGGATGACGCGGCGGGTCGGGCGTTTGCCGACCTTCTCGACGGCACCCCGCTGCGGGTTTCCCTGGCGGCCGATTTCACCACGCTGATGTGGCGCAAGCTGCTGATCAACGTCGTGGTGAACCCGATCACGGCGCTGACCCGTCAGCGGCAGACGGTGCTGCGACGACCGGACATGCGAACGCTGTGTCTCGCGGTGCTCGATGAAGCGGTGACGGTCGCACGCGCCGACGGTGCACATCTGGCCGATGACGAGGCCGTCCAGACGATGGCGACCCTGCTCACTTATCCAGCCGAGGCCGGGACCTCGATGTACTTCGATTGTCTCGCCGGCCGCTCCCTCGAAGTCGATGCCCTGACCGGTGCCATCGTTTCGGCTGGCGAGCGGCACAACATCGCGACGCCGCTGAACCGAGCGTTCCTGACGTTGCTGCGGGCCGTCAGCGACGCGGCGGAGACGTGTGACTGCGGCGTCTGAGGCACCGCGCCCCTCCAGGCCGATATAGGCGCGCCGGACATTTTCGGCTATCGTTCGAGGGTCGGCCGCACGGGGCGAAGCCCGCGGCGAAATCACGGGGGGTAACATCAGATGATCAAAGTAAGCGTTTTCTATCCGGCCAGCGACAGCGCGAAGTTCGATATGGACTACTACTGCAAAAGCCACATCCCGATGGTCAAGGACAAGCTCGGCGCGGCCTGCAAGAGCGTTGCTGTCGAGCAAGGGGTGGGCGGAGGTGCTCCCGGCGCGCCGGCGACCTACGTCGCGATGGGCCATCTTTATTTCGACTCAGCCGCCGAATTCCAGAAAGCATTCGGGCAACACGCGGACGAGATCATGAAGGACATTCCGAACTACACCAACATCCAGCCGGTGATCCAAATCAGCGACGTGAAAATGTAGTTCAACGCGACCGGCGGACGAGCGACATAACGCATCTCTCGTCCGGTTCGGCGACGCCTCGACGCGATCATCCACTCAAAGAAAACCCCGCTCACTCATTGAGGAAGCGGGGCCAGTTTACAGGGAGGCTTCACGTCTGGGAGACGCAGGGATCAAACAATTGACCCCTTTCCAACGACGGGCGTTGGAACTCTGGTGGCACGCCACCGTAACCGGTATGGCCTTTGTAATACTGCGGTTGCGAAGGAAGCATCCTCAAAAACCCGGCAGCCGCCATGCGGCTAGCGCATGACATACTCCGCAACCTTGCGGCGCTTGAATGGCTGGTCAGTGCATCTCCGCCAGGCGAGCCAGAAGGAAGTCCCGGAACACCGCTACACGCTTGGAATTGCGCAGCTCCTCCGGGTAGACGAAGAACACGTCCACCTTCGGCCCCTTCATCTCGGTCAACACGTGCACCAGGTCCGGATTCTCGGAGACGACGTAATCCGGCAGAGCGCCAATCCCCAGCCCTGAGCGGATCGCCAGCAGTTCGGCGTGGATCGAGTTGACCTCGAGCAGCGCACGACGTGGATTTCCCGGCCGCCGCCCCGCGTCCGCCAGCCAGTTGACCTCCTGCACCGGAGGATGGTGCGGCCCGAACAGGATCAGCCGGTGCGCGTCGAGGTCCTCGGCGCGTTGCGGCACCCCGTGCTTCTTCAGATATTCCGGCGAAGCGCAGATCTGCCACTGCAACGTCATCAAATGGCGCTGCACCAGGTCGGGCTGCTTCGGAGGATGCATGCGGATCGCAACATCGGCCTCCCGCATCGCCAGGTCGAGTTCCGCGTCATCCAGCAGCAACGACACCGACACATCCGGATAAGCTTCCAGAAAGCCATAGAGCCGTGGCGCAAGCCACGATGAACCAAAGCCGACGGTGGTCGTCACCTTCAGGCGGCCGGCCGGCTTTTCCTTGCTTTCGGTCAGCAAAGCCTCAGTGATGGCCAGTTTAGCGAACACCTCACGCACCGTCCGGTTCAGTGATTCGCCCTGCTCCGTCAGGATCAACCCGCGGGCGTGGCGATGGAACAGCGGGACCTGGAGCGCTTCCTCCAGTGCCGAAATCTGGCGTGATACGGCGGATTGGCTAAGGCTCAGGGTGTCGCCGGCGTGAGTGAAGCTGCCTGCCTCAGCCACCGCGTGGAAAACGCGCAGCTTGTCCCAGTCCATCACGAAGCCTCTCCCTGCGGGCGGGGCCGTTCCCGTCCCTGCGAATCATCGAAGCACAATGGTCATGTGCAATGTATCAAGCCTAACCACACTTGCACGAGTCATGGGACGGAATTTGCTGCAAACGTGCCTATTTTACCTGTTCCGTGGCAAAAACCGCCGCCACCGGGTGCTCCGCGAGGAATTTCTCGGCCTCCAGGGCTGCCATGCAACCAGTACCAGCGGCGGTCACCGCCTGACGGAACACTTTGTCCTGCACATCGCCGGCCGCGAACACCCCGGGGACCGATGTCCGAGTGCTGCCAGGCGTGGTCCGGATATAGCCCTCGGCATCCATCTCGACGTGGCCGGCGAAGATCTGCGTCGTCGGCGAGTGACCGATGGCAATGAACACGCCGTCCACCGGCACCAGCCGCCTGGTATCGGAGCGCAAATCGTGCAGCCGCGCACCGACAACCGCCTCAGGCGTGCCGCCGCCGACGATTTCCTCGACCGTGCTGTTCCAGATCACCTCGATCTTGGGATGGGCGAACAATCTGTCCTGCAAAATCTTCTCTGCCCGCAGCTTGTCGCGGCGATGGATCAGGATCACGCGCTCGGCATGGTGGGTCAGATACAACGCCTCCTCGACGGCGGTGTTGCCGCCTCCCACCACCGCCACGGTCTTGCCGCGATAGAAAAATCCGTCGCACGTGGCGCAGGCCGAAACGCCGCGGCCTTGCAAGGTCTGCTCCAACTCGAGGCCGAGCCAGCGGGCTTGGGCACCGGTGGCGATGATGATGGCGGAGGCGGTGTAGGTCTCGCCGGAATCGCTGCGGCACACGAACGGCCGACGCGAGAAATCCACCTCGGTGATCAGGTCATGGATGATGCGCGTGCCGACGTGGGTCGCTTGCGCCTCCATCTGCTCCATCAGCCACGGGCCCTGGATGACGTCGGCAAACCCGGGGTAGTTCTCAACGTCCGTTGTGATCATCAACTGACCGCCGGGCTGCAGACCAGCGACCAGGATGGGCGAAAGATTGGCCCGCGCGGCGTAGATCGCGGCGGTGTAACCGGCAGGACCGGCACCGATGATCAGGACGTTTGTATGGAGGCCTTGGAGATGGTGCGTCTGGTTCATGCTTAAGCATATCGGTGCGACGGGCGACCGGACAAGCAATCACCAGCAGCTACATTGCTTTGCGACGCTTTTCCGCGCGACAGACGCCCCTCGCCGCCGCAATGTCCGGTGATGCACCGCTTTCGCCAATTCGTTCCCTTCCTGCTGCTGGTTCCGGTTGCCGCGTCCGCTCTGGCGTTCGCCCTGGGGTATCATGTGGGCTGGGATAGTTTGGCGCGTAACCAAGTTGCCCTGAAGCAGGTGGTCGCGATGTATCCGGTTGGCGCGGCCGCCCTGTTCCTGCTGGGCTACGTCATGGTCGCGGGGCTGTCGCTGCCGCAGGCCTCCATGCTGACGATCGCCGGCGGGCTGCTGTTCGGGACCGTGAATGGCTGCATCCTGTCCGTCACGGGCGCGACGGTCGGTGCCTCGCTTCTGCTGCTGGCGGCGCGTTCCATGCTTGGCGATCTGCTGCTCCGCCGCGACTGGCGGATCGTCGAGGCCGCGCGCGAGCGTCTGAGTCGGGATGGCTTCCTCTATCTGCTGGCGCTGCGGCTGATTCCGCTATTCCCCTTCTGGGCGGTCAACCTGGCGGCATCGCTTTGCGGCATGCGGTTGAGAGCATTCGTCCCGGCGACCGCGATGGGCATCATCCCGGCGACGCTGGTCTGGAGTTCGGTCGGGTCCGGCATCGGCGATGTGCTGGCGGCGGGCCGTACCCCCGACCCATCCGTGCTCCTCGCGCCACGGATTTTGCTGCCGCTGCTCGGCCTCGGCTTGCTCTGCCTGCTCCCCACGCTGTTCCGACGCCGCCCGGTGTCTCATGTCTGAACATCATCCGCATCGCCGGCTTTCGATGTCGGAACCGCTCGCGGCGCGTGGTCGTGCGGTCCCGTACCCAGCCGCCCGAAAGATCAACTCCTGATCGGCGGGCGGCCGGCTGGTATGTTATTGATTTCGCGCGCCAACGCCACGCCAACCCTGCGCTCATGCCAGTCAGCCCTTTGGGCTGCTGGTATCAGTCGTGACCGGGCGAAACTCCCCGGCGACATGACGCGCGGCCGGTTCGACTTCGACCTCGCGGTAATCGGAGCCGGGGCTGCCGGTTTGTCGATCGCATCCGGCGCGGCCCGGCTCGGCGTCTCGGTCGCCTTGATCGAACGGGACCGGATGGGCGGCGATTGCCTCAATACCGGATGTGTTCCGAGCAAGGCGCTGTTGGCTGCGTCGCGCGCCGCTCGCGCGGTGCGTCAAGCGGCACGCTTCGGCATCAAGGCAACCGACCCCACAATCGAATGGGACCGCCTGAGAGCCTACGTCCACTCGGTTATCGCGAATCTTGCCCCGGCCAACTCGGCGGAGCGGTTTCGCGCCCTGGGCGCCGTCGTGCTGTTCGGCGAAGCCCGCTTCCTGGACCTCAGCACGCTGTCGGTCGCCGACAGGACCCTGACCGCTCGGCGGCTCGTCATCGCCGCTGGCAGCCGACCGGCGATACCCGACATCCAAGGACTGGACCAAATCCCCTATTGGACCAATGAAACCCTGTTCGACCTGCAAGAACGACCAGACCACCTGTTGATTCTGGGCGCCGGCCCGATCGGTCTGGAAATGGCCGATGCGTTCGCCGGGTTGGGCGTTCAGGTCACCGTCCTCGAGCGCGGTCAGATCGCCGCCAGGGAAGACCGCGAACTCGCGGCCGGTCTGCGAAAGGCTCTGACGGCTCGTGGCGTTACCGTGCGGGAAGGCGCCGAAGTGGTGAGCGTGGGAGAAGGCCCGCTGCTGACCCTGAAGGACGGCAGCCAGATCAGCGGATCGCATTTACTGGTGGCAACCGGTCGCACGCCCGACCTGGCGCCACTCGACCTTGCGGCGGGCAAAATCCAGGCCGGTCCCGCCGGGGTTGCGACCGACCGAGGACTGCGCAGCATCACCAACCGGCGGGTATTCGCAGTCGGCGATATCGCCGACCCGACAGGCCTTGGGCCGCGCGCATTTACCCATGTCGGCTCCTACCACGCCGGTATCGTCATCCGCCGGGCGCTGTTCAGGCTGCCCGCCCGGATCGACTACGCGGCGCTTCCCCGTGTCACGTATACCGATCCCGAGCTGGCTCAGACCGGCCAGACCGAAGCCGAGGCGCGGGCGGCAGGTCACGCGGTCCAGGTGCTGCGCTGGCCGCTGACGGAGAACGATCGCGCCGCGGCCGAGGGCGATACGACAGGACTGGTCAAACTCGTTGTCAGCCGCGGCCGCCTGCTGGGTGTCGGGATATTGGCGCCCAACGCCGGCGAGATGATCAGTCTATGGAGCCTGGCCATTGAGCGCCGGACGCCGCTGTCGGCGCTGGCCGCCTTGATCGTGCCCTATCCCACCCGGTCGGAAGCTGGCAAGCGCGCCGCCGGCTCGTTTTTCGAGCCAAGGCTGTTTTCGGCAGTGACGAAATCACTGGTTCGCATACTCGGCTACTGGCCCTGATCCAGCCGACGCAGCGAGCGGTCCATCAGTTCGCGGCGACGACTTCAGCCGCTTTGGCAGGACACTGGCGCCGCAGGTAGCGCGCAAGCGCAGGATTTTGCATTGATGCAGGCGTGAACACCATGCTCGCCTCAAGGCCGACGACGCGGATGATGCAACCCGACAGGCGAAGCCCTTGCTCCGGCAGGTCGAGGACCACCGCGCCTCCTTCCTCGCACACGATCCCGGTGCGCAATTTCGCGCCGTCGAGGGAGAGAGTGACGACCTGGGCCGGCGCTACGCTGCTGCCGTGTTCTGTCGGCCACAGCAACGAGCCAAACAGCTTCCGGCACGACATGGCGGCATCGTCCGGGCTCTCTCCGACTCTTTCGGCGTCAATGGCTTCCGCCTCGGCGTCCAGGTCGCGAGCCACTTCAAGCAGCATTTCGGCCAGCCGGGGATCATCCCCCGATTTCGCCATTTCCCTCGCCCGAGCGGCCCGACTCCTGAAATGATTCGCGTCCACGGCGTCTCCTGCAACAGCAACAGAATAGCCTGACCGAACAATTCCGAGAATCACGTCCGTGCGAGGAACGCTCTTTTCCCCACCCCTCCAGGGCGACAAATTCCCCGAGAGGATCAGGGGAATAATAATTCTGATAACGCACCAGACCCGCGCCTGCCGCACGACTGTTGTCAGACGATACTGGCCGGTTCCACCCGCGAGGTCATTACCGCGCGTTTCCTGTGGAGCGCGGAGCGGCCTTCCCGTCAGGCGGCCGCGGAAGAGCCGCGCTTGACCTTGGCCCGCTCGATCTGACGCTTCAACACGAGGCCCTCTCGCGTCAGCTTGGTGTTCGGCGTGCTCAACAGGAACGCATCGATACCGCCGTTATGCTCCACCGTCCGAATGCCGCGCGTCGACAGCCGAAGCCGCACTGGATGTCCCAGTATGTCCGACAACAGCGATGTCACCTGCAGGTTAGGCAAGAAGCGGCGGCGGGTCTTGTTGTTGGCATGGCTGACATTATTGCCGCTCAAAACGCCCTTGCCGGTAATTTCACAGCGACGAGACATCGCACTTATTTCCTCGGTCCAGATCGGAAGGCGCGGGTTATGGCCGCTGCGGCGGGTGGCGTCAAGAAACACAGATGCAATCGGCCCTGCCGTCCGCGTTTGCCTCCGACCGCCGGCCGTCGCCGCACCTTAAGGTCGCGGGCGCAATTCACCTGACCGCACGCTGGCGATCGCGTTATTGAGGATGTTGATAATGGCGTCGTCCGGCATCCCGCGCGACAGCAACGCCATCGCCCCCCCCAGCAATGCGGACGCGATTTCCAGCGACCCGATTTTCTGCCCCATCATATGTTCGATGGCCTTGTCGACCACGACGCCCGCATGGCCCAGGTCGCCCGGAGGCAAATCGGCTGGCTCGGCTGGCATATGCAAATTCCTTCAGTTGGCATGCGCCGGTTCGGGCGCTGCATCCCGTTCGACCGGATCCCGCTCGGTCGCCTGCAGCGCCCACATGCGGGCATACAAGCCGCCCAAGGCCAAAAGTGAGAGATGCCGGCCGCGTTCAGCGATCTGTCCGTCATTCAGGACCACGATCTCATCCGCGTCAGTGACCGTCGAAAGCCGGTGGGCTATCACCAGGGTCGTCCTGTGATCCGAAACCGCGCGCAATGCGGCCTGAATGTCCTGTTCGGTTCGGCTATCCAGTGCACTGGTCGCCTCATCCAGTATCAGGATGCGCGGATCCTTGAGAATGGTCCGAGCGATCGCCACCCGCTGCTTCTCACCGCCGGACAGTTTCAGGCCGCGTTCGCCGACCCGCGTATCATAGCCTTGGGGAAGGCCGAGCACGAAATGATGAATCTGCGCTAGCTGGGCGGCGTGTTCGATTTCGGCCTGTGAAGCGCCTGGGCGCCCATAACCGATGTTATAGCGGATGGTGTCGTTGAACAGCACGGTATCCTGCGGCACGACGCCGATGGCCGCCCGCAGGCTATCCTGGGTAACGTCCCGGACATTCTGTCCATCGATCAGAATGCGGCCGCCGGTCACGTCATAGAAGCGGAACATCAGCCGGCTGATGGTCGATTTTCCGGCGCCGGTCGGACCGACAATCGCCAATTTGTGCCCCGCCGGTATCGTCAGATCGAGGCCCTTCAGGATGGTGCGGTCGGGCTTGTAGCCGAACCAGACGTCCTCGAAGCGCACCTCGCCCGCCGATCCTTGTGACAGCCGCGCCACCAGGGCACGCGCGCCGGGCCGGTCGGATACCTCCTGCTCGATCCGGAGCAGAGCGAACATCTGCTCCATATCCACCAGCCCCTGCTTGATCGTCATGTAGACGACGCCGAGGAAGTTCAGCGGCTGATAAAGCTGGATCAAATAGGTATTCACCAGAACGAATTTGCCAATGGTCATGCTGCCGTCGCGCATCCCGCTGGCAGCCAGCAACATGATCAGGGTAAGGCATACGGCGATAATCGCCGCCTGCCCCAGATTCAGCATGTTGAGCGAGACCTGCACCCGAACCGCCGCCCGTTCGTAGCGCGCCAAGGCGTGATCATAGCGTGCCGCCTCGTGCGTTTCGTTGCCGAAATACTTCACGGTCTCGTAATTCAGCAGGCTGTCGAGGGCCTTGGTGGAGGCGTCGTTATCCGTGTCGTTCATGGTCCGGCGGTAGCGGCCGCGGCGACCGGCGAAGAAAGCGGTGAAAGCGACGTAGCAGATGACCGCCAAGCAGGTGATGACAGCATATCGCCAGTCGAACATGTACCAGATGATCGCGGTAACCATCACCAGTTCCAAAGCCGTCGGCACGATATTGAATACCGCCAGCCGCAGCACCGATTGCATTCCAGTCACGCCACGGTCGATGACGCGGGACATGCCGCCGGTCTGCCGGTCCATATGAAACCGCAGGCTGACGGAATGGAGGTGCCGGAAGGTCCGCAGAGCCAGCAGGCGCACCGCCCTCTGCTGGACCGAGGCGAACAACGCGTCGCGCAGTTCGCCGAAGCCGGCGCTGCCAATGCGTATCGCAGCATACGCGAGGATCAGTGCGACAGGCACCGCCAGAGCGGTCGTGGCGTGGTCCTTCAGCGCCAGCGCATCAACGATACGGGCATAGATGATAGGCACATAAACCGCGGCCACCTTCGCCAGCAGCATGAACACGATCGCGGTCGCCACTCTGATCCGCGCACCCGTGTTGCCGGTGGGCCAGAGGTAGGGAAGCAGCGAAATGATCGTCCGCATACCGGAGCGTTGCACCGGATCGACGGGCGTTGTCGTCTCCGAAAGAGTTGCGTGGCTTCGTCTCATGTCCCGCATGTGGCATGATGCCGACGTGTTTGAAAGGCAAGCGTGCGGCCGACGGTACAGGCGCACTGCGTTTGGAAGGCAGGATTTTGGCTCACCACATGCTCGAGGCGGGCTTCGACCGCCACATCAGCGCGTGCAATAACGCGCGACTTCCGGGCGAGCGCCTTCCGTTCCGCATCGGCTCGGATCAGGTCGGCTGGGTGACGCCGGTGATTGTGAACGCGTTGGACAGGGCCTCGGCGATCGATCGCGGGAGCGACGGTGTCACCTTGAAGGTCCCGAAGGCGCTGCCGGCGCTAGCCAGTGTGTTGGCCGACCAGGGGTTGTTTCGCTGGCGCGGGGAGGAGTTCGACGTTCGGGCCAGTCCGGAAGGGCCCTCGCTGGCGCGGATTGACCGCGGCGCCATTCCGTCGTTCGGCATCCAGGCGATCGGGGTTCATGTCAACGGGCTGGTGAATTGGCCGGACGGCCTGCATGTGTGGATTGCCCGCCGCGCCAAGGACAAACAACTCGACCCAGGAAAGCTGGACCATATCGTTGCCGGCGGCGTCCCGGCCGGCCTGGGGGCACGTCAGACCTTGATCAAGGAGGCTGGCGAGGAGGCCTCGATCCCGCCAGCTCTCGCCGCCGAGGCGACAGAGGTTGGAAGATTTCAGTACGCCATGGACCGAGCCGAGGGACTGCGCCGCGACTGCGTGTACTGCTATGACCTTATGTTGCCGCCGGATTTCGTCCCGATCGCCGCTGACGGCGAGGTGGAGGGGTTCGAGCTCTGGCCGATCGAGCGTGTGGCCGAGACAGTGCGGGACACTGAGGAGTTCAAGTTCAACGTGAACCTGGTGTTGATTGACCTCTTCATCCGCCTCGGACTGATCACCGGTGCCCCCGCCGAAAGACTGAGAAACGCCTTGCAGGCCGGTGGCGTGGGCGGCCCACGACAAACCGGCAGGCCAAGGTAGTCGGGGGAGCCGATTGCTCCAATGCGCCGCGTCACCGCCTTTGAATCGGTGAGTCCATGGAAGGAAGTCCAAGTCACCGGTGAATGACCATTCGAATTGCACACGCGTGTCATGACCGGGGGCGAGCACGCGAGTGAGGGTTGGCCCGGTCACCCACGAATTTTTCTATGTAAACAGAGACATAGCTCACCGGACCACTTGGCTCTGCGGAAGCACGGATCCGGTCACGACACGGTCTATCGCGGTATAAGGTGTCCCCAGGCCGCTCCCCTAAGCCTCCGGCGGAGCGGCGGCAATCGGGATCTCGCGCGCTTCCGGCTGGTCCCCCAGGCCCGGCGCGCGCTGCTCGGGGTCCTCAGCGTCCGAACCCCCACCCTGTCCGTCGTCATTACCCTGGTAACCGTCACCCTGCTGATAGTTTCGTCGATTACCGCTTTGGTTCTGCCCCTGGCCACTCGGCTGGCCCTGTTGGGCGGCCTGATTCATCGCGTTGAGTATGCGGAAATAGTGCTCCGCGTGCTGAAAAAAGCCCTCTGCCGTCACCCGGTCTCCGCTGCTGGTGGCATCGCGCCCGAGTTGCAGGTATTTCTCGAAAAGCTGTTGTGCCGTGCCGCGAATGCGGACCTCCGGGCCGTTGCTATCGAAGACGTGGTTGCGATTGAGCGGAACTCCGCCACCCGGATGGTGGCGCACGCCGCCACCGCCATTTCCTCCGCCGCCACCGCCTGAGCGATGGTTGCGGCCACGCATACGTTTCATATTCATTCTGTTGCCGTCGTGCTTTCCCGTTGTAGGCAGACCAGTGGGGCAGTCACGCGCGATACGCACGCCTCCCGCGAGGAACCCCTTGGTCAACCACGATCCATCGGCCTTGAAGATGGCGTGCAAAGAACCTGGCTTTCCAGGCCTTCACGACCGGAGACAGCCGCCGTGCGGCATCCCTTACCACCTAACCTATTGTAACCCGTCCACTCGCAACGTGCCAAACACTTTTTTCATCAAGGCCGCCGAACCAGCACGATCGCGCGTTCAATGCCGGCCAGATCGGATCGTGACGCAGCCGCAAACCCATGTTCGCGCGCCAAATCCGACACCACCCGTGACTGCTCGGCGCCTACTTCCAAAACCACCGCGCCACCCGCTTTGAGCCTCTCCCCCACCCTCGGCAGGATCAGCCGGTAAGCGTCGTAGCCGTCAAGACCTCCATCCAATGCCCCGAGTGGCTCATACACCGCGACCTCGGGCATCAGGCGACTGATCTCGGACGTAGCGACATAGGGCGGATTGGAGACGATAAGATCAAATTCCCCGCACAAGCCATTGGTCCAATCAGTGCAGGCAAATGCCGACCGATCTGCCAGTCCAAGCCGCTTGGCATTGCATTGGGCCAATCGGGCCGCATCAGCGCTGATGTCCACTCCGACACCGAATGCGCCGGGAAACTCGTGCAGCAGCGCAAGCAGCAGACAGCCGGTTCCCGTGCCCAGATCGAGGATTCGGACGGGTGGCGGCCGCGCCGCGAATACCGCCAGGGCGGCCTCGATCACGGTCTCCGACTCGGGGCGCGGGATCAGCGTCGCACCTGAGACAAGGAAGTCCAGGCTCCAGAATTCCCGTCGTCCCAGAATCAGGGCAATTGGCTCCCTGGCCTCCCGGCGGCCCAACAGATGTTCCAAGGCGCTGGTATCGACCGCCTTACCTGGATCACGGATGAGGTCGGCTGGTGCGACGCCCAAGGCATGGGAGAGCAAAAGCCGCGCCTCAAGCCGTGGGTTATCGGCGATAGGCTGCAACCGAGCGGCGGCGGCGTGGAGGGCTTGTGCGACCGAGACCATGCAACATCAGGCCCCGAACCGGACGGTGGACACCCCGTCACTTGCGGTCAGCACGGCGGCGGCATGATCCGGCAGCGATTCGCGTCGAAAAAACTCATTCCTCCGCGGCCAGGCGTGCGGCCTGGTCCTCGGCGGTCAGCGCGTCGATGAACTCGTCCAGGTCGCCCTGCATCACGCGGTCAATCTTATAGAGGGTCAGGTTGATACGGTGATCGGACACCCGCCCCTGCGGAAAGTTGTATGTGCGGATGCGTTCACTACGGTCGCCGGTGCCGACCTGGGATTTGCGGTCGGCAGCGCGCGTGGCGTGCAGGCTGGCCCGCTGCTGCTCGTACATGCGGGCGCGCAGGATCTTCATCGCCTTGGCGCGGTTCTTATGCTGGCTTCTCTCTTCCTGCATCGCCACCACGATACCGGTGGGGATGTGCGTGATCCGCACCGCGCTGTCGGTCTTGTTGACATGCTGGCCGCCGGCGCCGGACGCGCGATAGATGTCGATGCGCAGATCGCCCTCGTCGATCTGAACATCGACTTCCTCGGCTTCGGGCAACACCGCGACTGTGACGGTCGAGGTGTGAATACGCCCCTGGCTTTCGGTGGCGGGCACGCGCTGCACCCGGTGCACTCCGGATTCGTATTTCAGCCGGGCAAAGACGTTGCGGCCGGTGATTTCGGCGCTCGCCTCCTTGATCGCGCCCAGCCCAGTGTCCCCGTATTCGAGGATTTCGAACCGCCAGCCGTGACCTTCGGCGTATTTCTGATACATCGCAAACAGCTCGGCCGCGAACAAGCCAGCTTCGTCGCCACCAGCCGCTGGACGGATTTCCAGGATGGCGGATCGCGCATCCGCCTCATCCCGAGGCAGCAAGGCCAGACGGATCTCATGTTCCAGCACAGGGATCTGGTCTTTGAGAGCGTACAGCTCAGCTTCGGCCAGTTCCTTCATCTCCGGGTCGCCCAGCAACGCCTCGGCCTCGTCCCGGGCACGCTCGGCGGCCCGCAGATCGCCGATGCGGGCCACCACGGGCTCGATGTCGGACAGTTCCTTCGACGCTCTGACATACGCTTCGCCGGATACGCCCTCGGAGAGCATGGCTCGCAGTTCGTCCGCGCGGGCGGCGATGCGGTCCAGTTTCAGCGCCAAAGTCATTTCAGGCGCCCAGTCATTTCAGGCGAGAGGGAATATGGGCCAGCGGCACCGCCTCCTGCGCGCCCGTGACCAAGTCTTTCACTTGGGCGACGCCGTTGACGATATCGTCCTCACCAATGATCACGGCGGCGCGGGCACCGATGCGGTTGGCCCGCTCCATCCGGCGCCTCAGATTGCCGCGGTAGGCCATTTCCGCGCGGATCCCGTTGCCCCGCAGCGACTGCAAAACCTCCACCGCAGCCGCCTCGGCCATATCGCCAATCGGCACGACCGCGACAACAGCAGGAGGCGGCGGCGCGACGTCAATCAGCATAGCCAGGCGTTCAATCCCCGCGGCCCAACCAACGGCGGGCGTGGGAGGACCGCCCATCTCCGCGACCAGACCGTCGTAACGGCCCCCAGCCATGACCGTGCCCTGGGCGCCGAGTTTGGCGGTCACGAACTCGAACGCCGTGTGGCCATAGTAGTCCAGGCCGCGAACAATGCGCGGATTCTCCCGGAACGGCACGCGGAGCCGGGTCAGGTGCGCCTGCAGCTTCGCGTAGAAATCCGCCGCCTGCTGCGTGAGGTAGGGCCCGATCGTCGGCGCCTCGGCGATCAGGCGCCGATCGGCCTCGTCCTTGCTGTCCAGAATACGCATCGGGTTGCGGCTGAGCCGGTCCAGACTGTCTGCAGAAAGCGCGGCCCCGTGATCGGTGAAATAGGCGACGAGTGCATCCCGGTAGGCCTGGCGGCTGTCCTTGTCACCGAGCGTGTTCAGCTCCAGCACGGTATCCTTAGCAACACCCAGGGCCTCCAGTATCGTCCAGCCGCAAGCAATGACCTCGGCGTCGGCCAGCGGTTCGGCCGGGCCGATCAGCTCCGTGCCGATCTGGTGAAATTGCCGGTAGCGGCCCTTTTGCGGCCGTTCATACCGGAACATCGGCCCGGCATAGAACACCTTCTGTGGCAACGACTGCGTCAAACCATTGCTCACCAGCGCCCGGCATACACCCGCAGTCCCTTCAGGGCGGAGGGTGATGGAATCGCCGCCGCGGTCATCGAAGGTGTACATCTCCTTCATCACCACGTCCGAGGTTTCGCCGAGGGTGCGAGAGAAAACACGCGTGTCCTCGAAGATTGGCGTGATCCATTCGTCAAAGCCGTAGGTGGCGGCCACGCGGCGAGCGGTATCCACGACATGTTGGAAACGGCGCTGGTCCTCGCCGATCAGGTCGCGGGTGCCACGGACGGGCTGGAGGTCGGTCACTGTTGGTCCTTGGTGATGGTGCGTGGCTACATACAGGCGAAAAGGAACGGCAAGCTACTCGCGCAGCCGTCGGATGCAAGATTGACTTGGGCATGCAGGGGAATATGCGCTACGACTCAGCACGGTCGCCGCGACGTGTCACCCTCGGCGAAGGCCGAGGATCCACGACTTTGCCAAGACCAGCACCGCAAGCCGTGGATGGTCCGCCTTCGCGAACCATGACACAGATGGAGCCGGTGCGCCACGCCAACCGATTCGGTTATTTCCCCACAGGCGCTTACAACGGCAGCTCGATCATCTCGGCTTCAATGATCGTCCGAAATCCAGGATCGGCGGACCTGAGATCAATCACGTCCGCCTTGTAGGGCAGGTCCGACTCCGACAGTGCCTCGGCGATCGCACCGAGCGGAGTTTCCACCTCGAGGGCAAGGTCGAGGTCGGAATAGCGGCGCGCGGTCGTTGTCGCCCGGGAACCAAATACCCAGGCCCGAGCGTTCGGCGGCAAGTGGGTCCGCAGGATCGTCCTGACGATCGCCACTCCGGCTTGAGACAGATCGATCGCCTGCGTCACTCTTGCCGCTTTCGCAACTGGTCGCGCAGGTATTCCGACTCCGCCAGAAAGTCCGGAATGCTTTCCGCTACGACCCGGGCGAAGTCGGCGGCGTAAGCGCGGCTGGTCCTGGCACGCATCTCCCGGAACCGACGTCATGCCGGCCAATCGCCAAGCAGCAGACCTTGCTGGTTCGCCGTCCGAATCAGATCCTGAAGAGGCAGGCGGTCGATGTCATCCGGCGTGGCCGAGTTGTCGCGAAGGAAGCGCCGCAGGACGCGATGCGCGAGCTCGTAGGTGAACTTGAACCGAAAGATCAGTCCGTCGCGAAGCTGCTCGTCCGCTGGTTCGCGCAGATGCCGGGCGAGACCTTCTCGCAGGCGATCGGTGGCATTAACCAACGGCCCTATGTCGAGGCGAGCCACATACAATCTCCGGGAAGCATGATCCCCTTCATATTCGACACTCAGGGAGACGGCGCCACCTCGGTGACATGATCCCCGTCGACGGACCAGGGAACAAGATCATCCAAATCAACACGCAACGCGCACGCTACCGCATGCATGAGCCGCAGCGAAACGTCCTCCTTGCCGGCTTCGATGGCCGCCAGGAGTTCCAGCGGAACATCCGCGGCCTCGGCCAGTTGCTCCCGCGACTGATCGCGATACTCGCGCCACACGGCCACCGGAACCTCGCCGTCCGCAAGGCGCTGCACGATCGCGAGCGGCACGGTTTCCTGGTTCATCTGCTCAGCGCGCGCCAGATCAGCCAGCGCTGCATCAAACGCGTCTTCCGATCCTGCCGCCTTTGGTTCCGCCGCTCCGCCACCTCGGGCGTCCGGACCAACCGAGTCCGGGCTCACCGATATGACTTCGCGCCGAGGACGCACAGTGATGACCTGGATATTATCGTCTGTTCGATCGAACAAAATACGCCAGTCGCCGACGCGAAGTCTCGAAACCGCGTCGTCCCCCGCCAAGGTGGGCACCGCAAGATGGGGATTGTCCGCATCGGAGGCATAGGACCGAAGCCGCTGTAACACGCAGCCTCGCTCGGCCGCCGGCATGGCCCGCAGCTCCTTTCGCGCTCGACGATAGAAGACGGTCTCAACCGCCGCCGTTACTCCGCCGCTATCTTCGCCCGTTCCTGTTCCGCCTTCAGCGAGGCAGCCTTGGCTTCGACCAGTTCCACGATGTGCTCGACCATGGCCTCGGTTTCGATCGTGTGGTCGGTTTTGCCGGCACGGTAGATCATGTGCCGGCCGTTGCCGCCACCGGTGACTCCCAGGTCGGTCATCAGCGCCTCCCCCGGACCGTTCACGACGCAGCCGATGATCGAAAGAGTGATCGGCGTCTCGATATGGCCGAGCCGGTCCTCCAGGGTGCGCACTGTCTCGATGACATTGTAACCCTGGCGCGCGCAGGACGGGCAGGAGATCACCTTCACCCCGCGGTGACGGATACCCAGCGTCTTGAGCATGTCCCAGCCGACGCGAACCTCCTCCTCCGGCTCATCCGACAGGGACACGCGGAGGGTGTCGCCGATGCCGGCCCAGAGCAGCGAACCCAGCCCGATCGAAGATTTGACCGTACCCATCCGCCGCCCACCCGCCTCGGTGATGCCGATATGCAACGGGTGATCACAAACTTCCGCCAGTTGCTGATAGGCGGCGACCGCGAGAAAGACGTCGGACGCCTTCACACTGATCTTGAAGTCATGAAAATCGTGCTGTTGCAGTATGTTGGCGTGATATAGCGCGCTCTCGACCAGGGCTTCCGGGTTCGGTTCGCCATATTTCTCCAGCAGGTGCCGTTCGAGCGAACCGGCGTTGACGCCGATCCGCATGGAACAGCCATGGTCGCGGGCAGCCTTCACCACTTCCTTCACCCGCTCGTCGCTGCCGATGTTTCCCGGATTGATGCGCAGGCAGGCGGCACCACTGTCCGCGGCTTCCAGCGCGCGCTTGTAATGGAAATGGATGTCGGCGACGATTGGCACGCTCACCTGGGCAACGATATCCTTCAGCGCCAGTGCGCTTTCCCGATCAGGACAGGAGACGCGGACGATG
Organism: uncultured Alphaproteobacteria bacterium; assembly: GCA_963758415.1. Taxonomy (GTDB): domain Bacteria; phylum Pseudomonadota; class Alphaproteobacteria; order Acetobacterales; family Acetobacteraceae; genus Rhodopila. The sequence continues at coordinate 534,781 of CAVWVL010000011.1, forward strand.
TCCACACCGGCGGCTTCGGCCCGTTTGACCTGCGCCACGGTTGCCGCGACGTCGGTCGTGAGCGTGTTGGTCATCGTCTGCACCGTGATCGGCGCGCCGTCCCCGACCGGCACAGGGCCGACATAGACCCGGCGGGATTTGCGCCGGATGATCTCCTGGTAAGGGCGATAACTCATGCAGTCTCCTTTCCGTCGGGGCGCACGCGATGTTGCCCCGGCCGGTGATTGGGCGATTCGAGGTCAGGCCAGTCGTGACCGGCATTATGGTGCTTGCCGGAGCGATCCGCTACTGCCGAGGTCGCGACGACGCTAGCTGAGGCGCCAGCGAGGCGGCCAATTTGCCATCCTTGATCAGTTCGGGATCCAACGGCAGGTCGCGCCTTACCGTTCCGGAGGAGCCGAGGCTGGGCGTCGCGGCGCCATCCAGCAGGATTTCGGTTCCCCCGGCATTGCCCGTAGTCAGCAGCAGGTTTGCACGGAGCGGAACCGCCCAGACCTCGCCACCCTTCATCGTCCGGTTCAACAGGATTGTTCCGTTGCGCTCCTTGACCTGTATCCAAGCGTCGGCATTGGCACGCAGCACGATCCGACTCTCGCTCACCGCCGCCCCCGCTTCCGGTGCCAGGACCTCATCCGGGAGCGGGCTTGGAATTGCCGCGGCGGCGGCGGACGTTGGCGAGATCATCACCACCTGTGCCGCGGGCTTCTCGGGCACGGTCTGGCGAAGCGGATCGGTTCGAGCGTCGGCCGCGACGACACGGTTCAACGGAGCAGAGTTGGCAGCGACGGAAGTCCCGCCCGCCGAAAGGGTTGGGGGCAGCGCCTGTTCGGCCAGCGGGGCCAGACGCTCGGGAACCTGGGCAACTGCCTCGGGCGGAAGGTTACCCTCGGCGGACAGGCGGTACCACCCGGCATAGGCTCCGATCGACAGGACCAGCCCCAGCAGCACGATGGCGCTCGCCGGCAATTCGCGGTCAGGCATTGGCACGGGAAAGGTCAGTTTAGTCCGCCGACCTACATCTCCAGCTTCCGCCTTGAAGCGCCGGACCATCTCGTCCGCATCGAGGCCAAGCGCGTTGGAATATGAACGGACATACGCCAGGACGTAGGCATTACCCGGCAGTGCGGAAACCCGGCCGTCCTCGAGGGCTTCCAGGTAAGACTGGCGGATGCGCAGGTCCGTGGCGATCGCAGTCAGCGGTCGTCCCAGGCGCGCCCGCGCGGCGCTCAGATCAGCGCCGGCCCGCACCGCCGCCGGAATCTCAGTCCGTAATGGATCGGCGAAAGCGGTCATATCCCCGTATTCAGAGACTTATACCAACTCGTCCGATGAATGACCCGTCGAAATTCCATGTCAGTGTCATGACCAATCCTGGCCTGGTTACCCATGTCTTCGTTCATGCAGAGAAAATAGCGGGTGACCGGGCCGAGATCGGTCATGAGACCGTGGCTGGGTGACACGTCATTCATTTGGCGGGTTGGAATTCCGCGACGGCGCCCCAATGGATGCCGGACGAATTGCTGGAAGCGTCCGCGACCGATGCGCCATGGTCCTCCACACCGCTGGGAAATTCGGCTCGAGCGGGCGTCGGTTCCAGGGGCGCGGGCAATACTTCTCATGTCACGGCCGCGGAATTAAATATTAATGTAAGCCGGCCTCAGGTTCTGTCCGGTCTGGTCTTCTTGCCACCAATCAACTGCAAGTTCAAGTCAATAAACCCCGCTCTCTCGCCCAGGTTGTAATCGGCTCACGTAACCCGCTTTCCCGGCTTCGGCGTATCGCCGCGAGCACCGGACGAAAAGCCGCCAGATCGACCTGCGCCAACATCGCCTTCATTGGCAGGACCGTGCTTGCCGGCATCGACAGGGACGTCACACCGAGCGCTGCCAGAACCAGCGCCTCGAGCGGCTTCGAGGCAGCTTCTCCGCAGACCGAGACGGGCACCGCCGCCGCGTTGGCCGCGATCATCAAATGCTCCAGCACGTCGAGCACCGGTGGCGAGAGAAAATCGTAACGATCATACAGTGCCGGCGTGCCGCGATCGGCGGCGAAAAGAAACTGCAAAAGATCGTTTGAACCGATCGAAACGAAATCCACCTCGTGCAGAAGATCGGGCAACTGGAACAGCAGCGCGGGGACTTCCACCATGGTGCCGATCCGCAGGCAGCCGGGCGTCGGGCGGACCCGCCTCGCCTCCGCCATCATCAGCGCCTTGGCGGCACGGAATTCCGCGACCGTCGCCACCATCGGGAACATGACAGACAAGTCACGGCCACCCGCCGCCAGCAGCAGCGCACGCAACTGACGCCGCAGCAGCGCGGGCCGATCCAGGCCGACGCGCAACGAGCGCCAGCCCATTGCCGGATTCTCTTCCTCGGCGACAGTTCCGGGCAGCAGCTTGTCGGCCCCGAGATCGAGCGTCCGAAACAGCACCGGCTTGCCGTTGGCCGCATCCAGCACCCCGGAATACAGCGCCGCCTGCTCCGCGACATCGGCGATCGAGCCGCGAGCGAGCATGGCGATCTCGGTACGGAACAGGCCGATGCCATCGGCGCCGGTTCGCTCCATCTGAGGCAATTCGAGGCTCAGCCCGATATTCAGCATCAGTTGCAGACGGACCCCGTCCGCGGTGATCGCCGGACGGTGGCGAAGCGCCGCCAGATCGGCGAACTTTGCGCTCCGCGCTTCGCGAGCCTTGGTGTAGGCCCGCATGACCTCCTGCTCCGGACGCAGGATGAAGCGTCCCTCATCCGCGTCGATGACCGCGTCGTCGCCGGGTTCGGCGCTATCGAGCATGCCGCGTAGATTGCCGATGGCGGGAATACCCAAGGCGCGGGCCAGGATTGCGGCATGGCCGGCCGGACTGGCTTCCTCGATCGCGACGCCTGCTATGCCGCGCGCATGCCAGTCGAGCAACTCAGCCGGGCCGAGCCGGCGAGCGAGAAGAATTGCACCCGCTTCGATCGGCAGGACGGAGACCTCACCGCTCAGGGCAGCCAACACCCGGTTGGCGAGATCTTCCATGTCCGCGAGACGCTCGCGCAAATACGCGTCACTGATGCGCCGCATGCGGTCGTGCAGCTCGGCGGCGACACGCTGAACCGCTGCTTCGGCGGTCATGCCGTTGCGGATGACGTCGCTGACGCGCCGCAGCCACCCGGCGTCCGCCGCGACCAGACGGTAAGCCTCCAATACTTCCCGCGACGCGTGGATGTCAGCCGCACGGCCGTTGTGCGGAACATCGGCGAACAGATCGTCCAAACCGCGCTGCATACGAGCCACCGCCGCGTCCAGGCGCGCTTGCTCCGCGTCCGGATCATCGGCCAACAGCTTGACGGCCGATCGCGCGGATCGCAGCAGCACCACCGGACCGACCGCCAAGCCGGCCATCAGCGCGGTTCCGGAGAAAGATCTGCGGACCGTTCCGCCGATGCCTTCCGGCCTGCCATCGGTGGCGCCGCTCATCGGCAACATCTCCGCCACCAGCATCGCGACTGTCTGCAGATCATCGACCTCGTCATCGTTGAAGTGCCGAGGTGTGCGGTTCTGCACGACCAGGATCCCCAGGATCCGACCGGACCGTCGGACCGGCACGGCGAGCATGGAGGCAAAGGGTTCCTCCCCGGTTTCCGGCCGATACGCAAAGGCCGGGTGATTCTGCGCATCAGCCAGATTCATGACCGTTCCGGTTGCCGCGCAAAGGCCCACGATCCCTTCGCCAACCCGCAGCCGGGTGCTGCCGACGGCGTCGGGGTTCAGACCTTCGGTCGCGGCAAGTTCAAGAATATCACCGGGGCGCTGCACATAGACCGAACACACCTCACTTACGAGTTCCGAGCCGACGAGACGCACCAGCGCCGAGAGAGGCGCCGCGTCATGGGCCCGCAGATCACGCAGCCTGGAGAGCAGGCGTCTAGAACCCGTCATGAGCGCTGACTCGTGCCCATCAGCCCCAGCACCTGCATTGTCCCCGACCCCCTCTCAACATCGGGCCGACCTGCTCCTCGGCGTGAACCATCAGCACCGACCGCGATTTCGCCGACGCGCGTCCGCTGAGTCAGGGCGATGCGCCCACGGCCTCAGGCCCTCTCCCGGGCAAAGGCGCGCGCGGCGAGAGCATTGACCGCCTGGTCGACGAGCTCCTGGATGATCTCAGCCACCGGCGTCTCCGCCGTGACCATGCCGACCGACTGACCCGCCATGACCGAGCCGGTTTCGACGTCGCCGTCGATCACGGCGCGCCGCAGCGCTCCGGCCCAGAAGCGCTCGATAGCCAGTTGCGCGGCATCCTTGGTCAACTCGCCGGCGATGAACTTGTCCCGCGTTTCCGCCTGATGCTCCAGAAACCGCTTGGTTCCCTGGTTCAGCAAGCCGCGCACCGGGATCACCGGCAGACGCGGGTCGAGCTCGACGGACGGCATCGCGTCGCGTGCACTGGCCCGGATGAAAGCCTTCTTGAAGTTGGCGTGAGCGATCGATTCCACCGCCGCGGCGAAGCGGGTGCCGATCTGAACCCCGGAGGCTCCCATTTCGAGGTACGACAGGATCGCCTCGCCGCGGCCGAGCCCACCGGCCACGAAGACAGGCACCGCGAGCATGTGCGGCAGGATTTCCTGCGCCAGCACGGTCAGCGAAACCGGACCGATGTGGCCGCCAGCCTCGGAACCTTCGATAACGATGGCGTCCGCGCCGGAGCGGATCAGCCGCTTGGCGAGCGAAAGCGCGGGCGCGAACGCGATCAGCTTGGCGCCACCGTCCTTGACCGCGCGCACCGAGACGCCGGAGGGAATGCCTCCAGCCAGCACGATGTGCCCAACTTTGCCTTCAAGAGTCACCCGGATCAGGTCTTCAAGCTGTGGATGCATCGTGATCAGATTGACGCCAAACGGCTTGTCGGTCAGTTCGTGCGTTCCAGCGATTTGTTCGGCCAGCATGTCAGGGGACATGGCGCCGCAAGCGATGACGCCAAATCCGCCCGCGTTGGAGATCGCCGCGACCAGATTTTTCTCACTGACCCAGCTCATGGCTCCGCCCATGATCGCAACCCGGCAGCCGAGAAACTCCGTCCCTCGCCGCCACAGCCGTGCAAGCTCGCCGCGCGCCGGGGACGTGTCCAAAGCATCCGCCTGGGTCGGGGTTTGGGACAAGGCATTCTCCGGCGACACAGCGTCCGCCAGTGTCACCTCGGCCGGCGGCGCTATCACGTCCGAAGCCGGCAGGTCAGCTTGCATCTAGACCATACGCCGTGTGCAGCGCCCGGACCGCGAGTTCGGTGTACTCGGCGGCGATCAATACGCTGACCTTGATTTCGCTGGTGGATATCACCTGGATGTTGATGGCCTTGTCGGCCAGAGCGCTGAACATGGTGCTGGCAACTCCGGCGTGGCTGCGCATGCCGACGCCGACGACGCTGATCTTGGCCACGTCGGGATCTTCCAGCAGCTCGCCATACTGGATGTGATCGCGCAGACCGGCGAGCGCGGCACGGGCACGTGCCAGGTCCGCCTTGCCCACCGTGAAGGTCATGTCCGTCGTGCCGTCGGCGGAGATATTCTGCACGATCATGTCGACGTTGACGTTCTGCTCCGACAGCGCGCCGAAGATGGAGGCGGCGATGCCTGGTCGGTCAGGCACCCCGCGAACGGTGATCTTTGCCTCGTCGCGGGAATAGGCGATCCCGGAGACATTCTCTTTTTCCACGATTTCGTCCTCATCCACGACCAGGGTTCCGTCGTCCTCCGCGGCCAGACCGTCGCCGAAACTCGACAGCACCCGCACCCGCACCCCCTCGTTCATCGCCAATTCGACGCTGCGTGTCTGCAACACCTTGGCCCCCACCGAGGCCAGTTCCAGCATTTCCTCGTAAGCGATGCTCGCCAGCTTGCGCGCCTTCGGCACCATACGGGGGTCGGTCGTGTAAATCCCGTCGACATCGGTATAAATGTCGCAGCGGTCTGCTTTCAGCGCGGCCGCCAGCGCCACCGCCGAGGTATCTGAACCGCCGCGTCCGAGGGTCGTGATGCGATGATCGGCCGCCAACCCCTGAAAACCGGCGACGACGGCGACCTGCCCGGCCAGCATCCGGCGTACCAGGTCGTCGCCTTCGACACCCTGGATGCGGGCCTTGCCGTGTGCCGTATCGGTGTGCACAGGGACCTGCCAACCTTGCCATGATCTTGCGTCAACCCCGATATCCTGCAGCGCGATGGCGAGCAGGCCGGACGTCACCTGCTCGCCAGTGGCGACCACGGCATCATATTCGCGCGCGTCGTGCAGCATCGACAGTTCGGTGCACCATTTAACCAGTTGGTTGGTTACCCCGGCCATGGCCGAGACGACGACGGCGACCTGGTTGCCATGATCGACCTCCCGCTTTACCCGTTGGGCGACGTTGCGGATACGGTCGAGGTCGGCGACGGACGTGCCGCCGAATTTCATCACGATGCGGGCCATGGACGTGATCGGTCGCCAAACAGAGGTGGGGCCGCACACATAGGGTCGCTCGTCTGGAGGAGCAACAGCCATGAGCAGGGGCCCCGGAGCGACGACGGGCGGCGACACGGTCTCGGCGGAAGAAATTGCCAAATTCGACCAACTCGCGTCGCGGTGGTGGGATCCCCGCGGACCAATGGCGCCGCTGCACCAGATGAACCCGACGCGGATCGGCTGGATCGCGGGCTTGATCGGCCAAGCCTTCGGCCGCACGACCCGGATATTGGACATCGGTTGCGGCGGCGGTTTGGCAGCCGAGGCCTTCGCTCGGCTCGGGCACGAGGTGCTGGGGATTGACGCGGCCGGCGAAGCGATCGCCGCGGCAAGGGCGCACGCCGGCGACCGCCATCCAAGGCTATCCTACCGCACCGCCCTGGCGGAGGATTTGCTCGCCGAGGGGCAGAGTTTTCCGGTGATCACCGCTCTGGAGGTGATCGAGCACGTTCCCGACCCGGCGGCTTTTGTCCGGGTTCTGGCAGGGTTGCTCGAACCGGGTGGCCTGCTGGTGATTTCGACGTTGAACCGCACCAGGAAATCCTGGGTGGTCGCGAAACTCGGCGCTGAGTATGTGTTGCGAATGTTGCCGGTCGGGACGCACGAGTGGAAGGCATTCATCACGCCGGTCGAACTGGCCAGCCTGATGCGGGCGGCAGGACTGCGGGTTGGACAGACGGCCGGACTGCTCGCCGATCCGCTGAGCGGGCGGTGGCGCATCGGTCGGGACCTATCCGTCAATTACATGATTTCAGCGACGAGGTAGCGTTCGGGCGAGCCGGTTTTGCCACCGCGGACAGTCTCGCCGCCAACCAAGCGCACCGCTGGCCATCCGCTACATTATGGCAAATATCCCATCGTTTTGAGCGCGAACGCAGCCAGGGCCGCGATCGTGGGCAGGCCGATCAAAACGCTCCATGTGATGCCGACGGTCTGTAAGGTCGTCGGCATTCCGGCCAGCCGACCGTTGATGGTCGCGACGTCGACGCGCAGGCCCTCAGTGTCCCGCCGCATCCCCCTTAGCTCAGAAATATCGGTTTCGATCCGGCCGAGGCGGCCATCGATTTGCGTCAACAGGTTACGCAGCTCTGGCGGCAAGGTGTCACTCATATGAGCTCGTAATCCTAAATCCGGCAGTTGGTCTTTGTTTAATATATATAGCAAGTGGTGGGTGAAACCGGGCCAACTTTCACTCGCGTGCCTCGGGACGAGGGCCCAAGGGCATGGCTCGCTCGCCCGGTCATGACACGGGCATTATCCGGCGACCCGATGCGCAAAGGTCTAGCTTAGTCGCCCATCCCGCAGCGTCACCGTCCGGTCCATCCGGGCGGCAAGGTCCGGATTGTGGGTCGCGATCAGCGCGGCGACCCCGTGCTCGCGCACGATCGCCAGCAACTCGGCAAACACCGTCTCCGCCGTCGCCACATCAAGATTTCCCGTCGGCTCATCCGCGAGCAGTAATTTCGGCTCATTCGCCAGTGCTCGGGCAATCGCGACCCTCTGCTGCTCGCCACCGGACAGCTTGCCCGGAAGATGGCCGAGCCGCGCGCCTAGGCCGAACATGGCCAACAGCGACCGGGCGCGATCCTCGGCGGTCCAGCGCGAGCTCCCGGCGATCATCCGCGGCAGGACGACGTTCTCCAGTGCGGTGAACTCGGCCAGCAGGTGATGGAACTGGTAAACAAAGCCAATGGTATCACGGCGCACTGCTGTTCGAGCCGCGTCGGGCAGACCGCCGGCGTCGCGACCCTCGATCAGCACCGAACCGCCGTCGGGACGATCCAGCAGGCCAGCGACATGAAGCAAGGTGGACTTGCCAGCGCCGGAGGGAGCCACCAGGGCGACGATCTCCCCGGCGTGCACTTCCAGATCGACGCCGCGCAAGACCGCAAGCTCCCCGGCGTCGCCGCGGTAGACCCGCTGAACATCCCGCAACGCCAACGGGGGTGCGGCCGGTGACGTGGCGCGGGGAACCGGGTCGGCGGCCGGCCCGCGACGACGGTCACTCATGACGCAGCGCTTCGACCGGATCGGTGCGGGCCGCGCGCCAGCTCGGATACAGCGTCGCAAGCAGCGACAGGACCAGACCCAGCGCCACGACCCGCCCCACATCGCCCCAGTCGATCGTGCTCGGGAGTTCGCTCAGCATGAACACCGAGGCGTCGAAAACCCGGCCACCGGTTATTCGCTCCACGAAGTGCTGCACTGCTGCGATGTTGCGGCAGAACACCACGCCCACGATGGTGCCGATGATGGTGCCGCTGACCCCGACGAAGGCGCCGCACATCAGAAAGATCCGCATGACGGAAAAACTGCCGGCGCCGAGGGTGCGCAGCACCGCGATGTCGGCGCGCTTGTCCTTTACCAGCATGATCAACGAGGAAACAACGTTGAACGCCGCGACCAGCACGATCATGCCGAGCACGATGAACATGGTGTCTTTTTGCACCTGGAGGACGCCGATGATGGTGTCATTGGCATGTCGCCAGTCGCGGATTTGCACGGGAAGACCTTCGACCAGCGCCGCCAGCGGACGCGCCACGCTGTTGATCTGATCGGGATCAATCAGCCGGATTTCGATGCCGGTCACCGCGTTGGGCTTCTGAAAGAACACCTGCGCGGCCGGCAAAGGCAGGAAAACGACGCTGCTGTTGTAGTCATTCAGACCGGCATCGAAGATCGCCGCCACCTTATAAGCGCGCACCCTCGGGATGGTGCCGAAAGCAGTCGCCGCGCCCTCGGGCGAGATCACCGTCAGATCGTCACCGATCCGCAGCCGGTAGGAATTCGCCAGTCCGACGCCAACCGCGATCGCATCATCGCCGGTGAAATCGGCGAGCGTCCCGGCGACGATGTGATCCGCGATCGGGTGCAGTTCGAGCAAATCGTCCTTGCTGATGCCGCGGACCAGGCCGCCGCGCGCGCCGCCGCCTGTGGTGCTCAACAGGGCCTGTCCGTCGAGCACCGGGATGGCCGAGGCAACCCCGGAGATGCCGCGGATACGCGTCACCAGTGCCGGGTAACCGCTGAGCTTCTCGCCGGCATAAGCCTCGATCGTGACATGCCCGTTCACGCCCAGGATGCGCGACACCAGTTCGACCTGGAAGCCGCTCATGACCGAGGTCACCACGATCAAGGTCGCCACCCCGAGCGCGATGCCAACCAACGAGAAAATGGCGATGATGGAGACGAATCGCTCGCCTTTGCGGGCGCGCAGGTAGCGGCCGGCGACCATGCGCTCGAATGGACCGAACATTGGTGAAGCGTCAGCCGATCCGGGCCAGCGCCTCGTCAGGCGTCAGCTCCACCCGCTCGCCGCCCGACCGGCGTTTCAGCTCCACCTTGCCCGAGGCGGCGCCGCGAGGGCCGACGACAAGTTGCCAGGGGTGGCCCATCAGATCCGCGTCGGCGAACTTCACCCCGGCCCGGTCGTCGCGATCGTCATACAGGACGACGCCGGAAAGGGCCGCATAGAGCTGCTCACACAGCGCGTCGCAAGCCGCATCGCCCCTTTTCAGGTTCAGAATGACCGCCTTGAACGGCGCGATGGCATCGGGCCAGATGATCCCGGCATCGTCGTGGCTAGCCTCAATGACCGCGCCGACCAGGCGGGAGATGCCGATGCCGTAGCTGCCCATTTCCGGATACACTGGCTTGCCGTCCGGGCCGGCGACGGTGGCACCCATGGCCTTGGTGTATTTGGTGCCGAAGTAGAAGATGTGGCCGACCTCGATCCCCCTGCCCTCCCGCCGGCGCTCCGCGGCCACCTTGTCCCAGCGGGCGGTGTCGTGCTTCTCGTCGGTCGCCGCGTAGTTGGTGGTCATCGCCTGGAAGAACCGCCCCAGATCATCGGGTTGATCGTGGCTGAAGCCTCCGGCACCGGCGGCCAGATAGTCAATCTCCTCGAACGCCGCGTCGTAGTAGACCTGACTCTCTCCGGTGGGCGCCAGAATAATGAATTCGTGGCTCAGGTCGCCGCCAATAGGGCCGGTGTCGGCCTCCATCGGGATCGCCTTCAAACCCATGCGCTGGAAGGTGCGCATGTAGGCCAGCATCATCTTGCGATAGCTGATGACGGCGGCGGAATGGTCGAGGTCGAAGGAATAGGCGTCCTTCATCAGGAACTCCCGGCCACGCATCACTCCGAAGCGCGGGCGAACCTCATCGCGAAACTTCCACTGGATGTGGTACAGGATTTGCGGCAGCGCGCGGTAGCTACGGGTCGCCTGGCGCAGGAACAGGTCGGTGACCATTTCCTCATTGGTCGGGCCATACAGCATGTCACGGTCGTGGCGGTCGCGGATGCGCAGCATCTCCTTGCCGTAGTCTTCGTAGCGCCCGCTCTCCCGCCACAATTCCGCCGGCTGGATCGTCGGCATAAGGATTTCCTGGGCCCCTGCCCTGTCCTGCTCCTGCCGCACGATACGCTCGACGTTGCGCAGCGCGAGCAGGCCCAGGGGCAGCCAGGCATAAATGCCGGCGGAGGTCTGTCGCACCAGGCCGGCCCGCAGCATCAGGCGATGCGACGCGATCTGCGCCTCGGCGGGGGTTTCCTTGGTCGTCGGAATGAAGCCGTGGGAGAGACGCATCGAACCAGAATTCCATCAGCGGGGGTTTCGCCCGTTGGTAACGCGTTTGGGCGGACGCTGCCACTGGCGACCCCGCCAGAAGGTGTGAGATTGGTGACGGATCAGCAAAGTATATGAAGTCGCAGGAAATGTTGCATTGCGGCATTAGAAGAAAATACCCGCCGGATTAAAATTTTGCTGCGCCGCACAACGGTTGCACGCAATAAACTCGACGTTATCCTCGGAAGAGGCAACAAAAACCCGTGACTTCTCACTGGAGTTTCGTTAACTAGTCCCGGGCCATTTACCGGTTAGTAGGTGGGTCAGGTTTGGGGAGGAAACGCCAGCCGTCTTGTTGGTGGGGACGCTTGTACTCCTTGTCCGAGACGGGCAGTGGCGAAAAAAACGTCTTAAATCAACGATCCGGCACGGCGAACACGCCGTGCCGGAAACTGATGTAATCGCTTCGGATCAGCATGTAGGTGCCGGTCCAAAGAACGCTTGCGACTATCGTGGTAACGATCACAACGCGCATCAGGCGCGGTCGCTCGGGCGCGCCGCGCCATCCACTGGCCTTGTCCGCGCTTTGTACCGGCCGCGTACCGATCGGTAGCACCGCGAACAGCGCCGTCCACCAAATGACGACGAAGACCATGATCCCGGTGAACCAGTTCAATGGAGATCACACCCTGATCAGGTGCACGTCGACCATTGGTCGCTTGCCCAGACGACGGCCCAGTGCCCGGCGCAGGGCAGCGCGCGCCGCCTCGCCCAGACCTGCATCGTCTCGCCTGAGGCTGGCGGGGAGGTCACGCAGGATTTCGCTAAATTCCCTGGCGACCCGATCGGTCTCTGCATCCTCGGGGTCTAGCAAGCCGGGCGCGCTGATCCTCGGCCGGCCCAGCAGATTGCCCTGCTGGTCGACCGCGAGACTGGCTACGATCAGGCCGTTGAACAGCATGCGACGGCGCGCCGACATGACTTCACCGGTCATCGGCACCAGCCGGGAGCCATCCAGCACAAGCCTGCCGACCGGAGCACTGTCGACGATCGCCGGACCACCCGGGGCGAGGCTGAGGATATCACCATCCTCGAGCAGGAACGGCGTGGCTCCCGCCTCGCGCGCAAGCGCGGCATGCGCCGAAAGGTGCCGCCACTCGCCATGCACTGGCACCGCGTAGCGCGGCTTCACGAGACGATATAACCGACGCAGTTCGTCCCGCGCGGGGTGCCCGGAGACGTGGGTCAGATGGTCATGGTCGGTCATGAGCCGGACGCCGCGGCGGACCAGGTTGTCCTGCACTGTCCCGATCGCGCGCTCATTCCCGGGGATCACGCGGGAGGAGAAGATGACCGTATCGCCCTCGCCGAGAGACACGAACGGATGGTCATCCCGGGCAATGCGGGCCAGCGCGCTGCGCTGCTCACCCTGGCTGCCTGTGACAAGGATCAGCAGGTTGTCGTCTGGCACATCATCGATGTCGTCTTCCGTCAGAAAAGGCGGCAGCGATTTCAGATAACCGCACTCTCGCGCCGTGGCATCCATGTTGCGCAGCGATCTGCCCACCAGCGCCACGCTGCGGCCGGCGTCCCGGGCCGCCAGCGCGATCGATTCCATCCGGGCGACATTGCTGGCGAAGCAGGTTACCGCGACGCGGCCGGACAGGTCCCGGATCAGCGCGGAAAGGCTGCGGCGAACGTCCTGCTCGCTGCCCGAGTGGCCCTCGACCATAGCGTTGGTCGAGTCACACACCATCGCCAATACGCCTTTGTTGCCGAGTTCAGTCAGCGCCGCTTCGTCCGACGGCGGCCCGATCAGCGGCGTGGGATCGAGCTTCCAGTCACCGGTGTGCAAAACCGTGCCCGACGGCGTGTCGATCACCAGTGCCTGCGCCTCAGGGATTGAATGCGCCATGCGGATGAAGCGCAATGCGAACGGTGGCAGGTCGATCGTGCCGCCCGGCGGGATGATGTGCACACGGACCTGGCCGGTCAGACCGACCTCACCCAGCTTGCGCCGCAGCACGGTCGCGGCGAACGGGGTGGCATAGACGGGACATTTCAGCTTCGGCCACAACCAGGCGACGGCACCGATATGATCCTCATGCGCGTGCGTGATGACCAGCCCCACCAACTTGTCCCGGCGCTCGGCGATGAACCCCGGGTCAGCCATCATCACATCCACTTCGGGATGCTCGCTGCCGCCAAAGCCGATGCCGCAATCCACCGCGAGCCACCGTTCCTTGCCGGGCTGCCCATAGCGGTAGAGGTTCAAATTCATGCCGATTTCGCCCGTCCCGCCAAGCGGCAGGAAGGCCAGGTCGCAATTTTCAACATCCATAAAAGTTTTGGTTCCGTTACTCGTTTTCGATCAGTCGTGTCTTTTCCCTAGGCAATGTGGGCGCGGGGTTGCGTTCCGCCAACAGCCGTAGACCATCCAGGGTCAGGTCGGGCTCGATATGCTCGATCATCAGCGTCCCCTCGGTGAACAAAGGGGCCAGGCCACCAGTGGCGACAACCTTCATCGGGCCGCCAAACTCGGCTTTGATGCGGGTCAGGAGTCCTTCGATGAGGCCGATATAGCCCCAGTAGATACCTGACTGCATCGCGGGGACCGTGGACCGGCCAATCACCGCCTGCGGGCGTCCGATGCCAATTCTCGGCAGTCGCGCGGCGGCCTGGTGCAGCGCTTCGATTGACAAGTTGATCCCCGGGCAGATCACCCCGCCCTGGTAGGCTCCGGTCTCGTCTACCACGTCGAACGTGGTAGCGGTGCCAAAATCCACCACGATCAGCGGACCACCGAACTTCCGATGGCTGGCGAGCGCGTTCAGCAGCCGGTCGGCACCGACCTCATTCGGATTGTCGACCTTGATTTCGAAGCCCCAGTCGAGCGAGGCGCGGGCGATCAGCGGTTCGACGCTGAACCATTCCCGGATCAGCCGGCGCAGATGATACAGCGCAGCTGGCACGACGGTGCCGATGACGGCGGCATTCACCTGGTCGCGTTTCAAACCGGCCATGGTGAGGAGCGAATTCAGCCAGACAGCATATTCGTCCGAGGTGCGCTGAGCGTCGGTACGGATCCGCCAGGAGCCACGCCAGCCAGACCCGTCATGCACGGCAAACACGATATTGGTATTACCAGCATCGACCACCAGGAGCATTTCTATGAGACCACTGCCGAGGCGGTATTTTGAGTGCTGTCGGTTGCTCGCGGCGCGCGCATGAACCCTCGGCTGTCAGGTGAGATCCCTGGAATCATCGTGACCGGCATGACATGCGCACATGATCGCTCGCCTGCTTGAGTGTCAACGGTCAGGCGGCCGGTGCCGGAAAGGTCGTCCCCAGCATGAAGGGCCGAACCGCGAGCTGGGTTCAATATGGCCATGGGCACCGTTGGCCGGTTCGGCGACGCCCACGCCGCGCCGCGGGCACGTTCCGGGTTCACTTTGGGTCACAACGACGGAGCCTGAGGGGCGCCAATGCCGGTGGCCGGACGGGACGCCGGCTGGCGGAAGGCTCAGATTTCGCGTGGCGTCACCGGGATCGTCAACAACTCCGTGCGGCGAAGCAGCCCCAGCCTCACCTCGACGCCCGCGCGCTCGGCGGTCAAGGCGCGATGCAAGTCATCGACCCCGGTCACCGGCAAGCCATCGAACGACACCAGGACATCGCCTTTCTCCAACCCGGCCAGCTTGCCCGGCCCCTCCGGTGCCAGGTCCGCAACCATCGCTCCGCTGGCCTGTTGCAGGCCATGGAAGCGCCGAACCCGGGTGCTGATCGGAACGGTCTGCGCCGACAGGCCCAACCGGGACCGTCGCACCCGTCCATCACGCATCAGCCGCGTCGCCACCCAGATCGCCGTGTCGATACCGATGGCGAAGCAGATGCCTTGCGCCGGAGCGATCATGGCCGTGTTGATGCCGATGACCCGACCCGACCCGGAGACCAATGGTCCGCCCGAATTGCCCGGATTGAGCGGTGCGTCGGTCTGGATCACGCTATCGATCAGGCCACCGGACCGGGTGCGCAAAGTGCGGCCGAGCGCGCTGACGATGCCTGCGGTGACGGTGCAGGTGAAACCGAGCGGGTTGCCGATGGCGACCACGAGTTGACCTACCCGCAGCGATGCCGAGGCCCCCAGTTCCGCGTGCGGCAATCCGTTGCCCGACAGGCGCAACACCGCCGTGTCGGTTGCCGGATCATCGCCCACCAGTGCGGCCTCCAGGCTTTGACCGTCGGTTAGACTGGCGCTGAGGCGGGTGGCGTTGGCGACCACATGGCTGTTGGTGAGAAGGTAACCGTCCGGGGTAAAGATCACGCCCGATCCTTGTCCGGCCGGCCGGCCGCTCTTGTCGAACGCTACGACATGGACGACCGCCGGCCCGACCCGGTCGAACGCATGAACGACCTGTGATGAATAGGGATCAAGCTCCTGGTTCATGGCATCTAGTGGCATGGAAGTGTTCCTTTTGCGCATCAGATGGGGAATTGAGCCGCGAAACGGCACCCGGCCATCCGGCGGGGCCGGGTCCCGGCCATCCGACCGATGCACCTGCAACACCGGCGCGCGCAGTCTGTGGTAACCCCAGGAGGCGAAATCGATGGATATACTTGAACAAATTTCAACCAGCCTGGCCGATCGGATCGGTCTGGCCGCGCCATCCGTCGTTGCCATTCACACCGGTCGGCGGCGCTTCAGCGGCATACTATGGCGGCCGGATGTGGTCCTCGCGTCCGAGCAAACCCTCGCCGACGATCCCTCGCTGAGCGTGATACGTGGTGGGCAGCGAATTGAAGCGACGCTGGCAGGCCGGGACCCCGGCACGAATGTGGCCGTGCTGAGGTTGGAAACCCCATTGGAAGGCGCAACGCTTCCGCCACCGGCGGCAACGCCGCGGGTGGGATCGTTGGCGCTCGTGATCGGTGCCGACTCGACGGGCGGGCCAACCGGGCGGTTCGGAATAGTGCACAGTGTTGGTGACGCTTGGCACAGCCTGGCCGGGGGTCGCATCGATGCCCTGATCCGCCTGGACACGCGGCTGGGCGCGGACGAGGGTGGGCTGGTCCTGTCACCAGAAGGTGGTCTGCTGGGGATGTCCACTTCCGGCCCGCGGCGGCGGACCATTGTCATCCCATCGGCAACCCTGTCGAGGGTCATCGATCCGCTGCTCGCCGACGGGCGGATCGCGCGCGGCTGGGTGGGTATTGGTCTGCAGCCGGTCATGATCCCAGACGGGTTCCGTCAGTCCACTGGACGGGAAGCCGGATTGATGGTGGTCAGCCTGGCAGCCTCCGCTCCGGCCGAGGCAGCCGGTATCTTGCCCGGCGACATCGTCCTGGACATCGACGGCGTCCCGCTCAGCCGGCCCCGCGCCCTCACCGCCTTGATGGGGCCTGAACGCATCGGCCAGGCGGCCAGTCTGCGTGTGCTGCGCGCAGGTGCGGTGCAGACGATCAGCGTGACCATCGCGGCACGCCCCGCCGCATGAGCGCCACCGGCGGCACGGGCACGGACGGGCGCCTGGATCGTTCAGACCGGCTGCGCGTCCGGGTGCACGCGACCGATCTGGTTCGCCGGCAGGGTTTGGTCGCGATGCTTCACGCCGCTGGTCATTCAGTAACGGACGAAACACCGGATGTGGAGTTGTGCGATGTCGGCCGCGGCGAACGGCCGGTGCCGCATGAGGCGGAGGCCCCCGTGGTCGCGCTGGCGGCCGGCCCAACCGTTGCTGGCACGCCTGCGGGGATGCTTGCGGCGGATGCGACGGCGGACCAGCTCGATCTGGCATTGCGGGCGGTGGCGGCTGGACTGCTGGTTCGGTCGCCGGGTGTGGCTAGCGGCACGGTGGTGGAACGAGGCTTCGCTCCGGTCAGCGACGATGCCCCGCCGCTGCTGACCCCAAGGGAGCGCGAAATCCTGGCCCTGGTCGGTCAGGGCTTCAGCAACAAGTCGGTGGCGCGGTCGTTGGGCATTTCGGTCCACACCGTGAAGTTTCACCTGGAGGCACTGTTCGCCAAACTGGATGCGACAAGCCGAGCGGAGGCGGTGGCTAAGGGGTTGCTCGGGGGGGTGATCGTGTTGTGAGTTGCGGGGTGTCGCCCGCCCGGGTCACGGGGCGGCGAAACGTTTGACATTCACCGGCGCGGATGCGACTCGGTCTACTGAACAGTAGCTGGAGCCGGATGTGAATGACGCGCCGCCGCGGGGTGGGCCCGCCCTGCGATCGCCCCCCCTGCGATCAATCGACGCCGTCGAACTGGGCCTGAGCGAGGCCGGATATATCGCCAACCGTCAGATTTCCACTGCGATTTACCTGGCTCGGCACCTGCAAAAGCCGATTCTTGTGGAAGGACCGGCCGGCGTCGGCAAGACGGAGCTGGCCAAATCAGTGGCGTCGTGGCTGAAGCTGCCGCTGATCCGCATGCAGTGCTACGAGGGTCTGGACGAGTCCAAGGCGCTGTACGAGTGGAAATACGGCAAGCAGCTACTCTACACGCAAATTCTGAAAGACAAGATCAGCTCCGTGATCGGCGACGCCGATGGCCTGACCGAGGCTTTGAACAAACTGCACGATTTCGGCGACATCTTCTATTCGCATCAGTTCCTCGAGCCGCGCCCATTGCTCCGCGCGCTGCAACAACCGGGCGGAGCGGTGCTGCTGATCGACGAGGTCGATAAGTCCGATCAGGAGTTCGAGGCATTCCTGCTGGAAATCCTGTCCGACTACCAGGTGACAATCCCCGAGATCGGCACTGTCGAAGCGATGGTGGCGCCGATCGTGCTGCTGACGTCGAACAGCACCCGCGATCTCGGCGATGCCTTGAAACGACGCTGCCTGCATCTGCATATCGGCTTTCCCGATGACAGGCTGGAGGCGAAGATCATTGCATCCCGCGTACCGGGGATCGACGCAAGTTTGCTGCGTCAGCTTGTCAGCTTCGTGCAACAATTGCGCACGTTGGATCTGAAGAAGGTTCCCTCGGTTAGCGAAACGATTGACTGGGCGAAGGTGCTGCTGCTGCTGCACGCGTCCGTGCTGGAGGTCGATCTGGTGCGCGACACCCTGAACGTGCTGCTGAAGTTTGAGGCTGATATCGAGGCGGCGGGCAAGCAACTGGCCGGACTGACTCACAAGGCGCGGCAGGCAGCCGGAATCATGGCGTAGTGACGACCGTAGCGGCAGGAACGCCGACCCCCGCCGCGCCGGCGACGGAACCGCTACGGCGGTTTCTGCAGGTGGCGCGCGGCGCCGGGCTGCGAGTGTCCGCCGCCGAGGGGATCGACGCCGCCCGCGCCGTTGACCTGGTGGGGTTCTCCGATCGCACCATGCTGAAAGACACGCTGGGACTGATCCTGGCCAAGAACTCCTGACGAAAAGGCATTGTACGACGAAGCCTTCGAGCTTTACTTCAAACGTGACGAATTCGCTGGCAAGGAGGCGGCTGCGGACGACAGCGACGGCGCGCCCAGCGACGATCCGTTGTCCAGTCCGGGGAGCAGCCCGGGCAGCGATGGTACGGGCGGCGAAGGCATGGGCGGCCAGGGTGGCCAGTCCCTCGGGCAATTGCTGGCGGATGACGACCGCGCTGCCTTGGCGACGGCGATGGAGCAGGCGGCGCGCGAAGCCGGGATCGAAAATATCCGCTTTTTCACTCAGAAGAATCTTTACGCCCGCCGTATCCTGGACCGGATGGGCCTGCGCGCGCTGGAACGCGGCATGGAAGCAATGCGCCAGTCAGGCACGCCCGAGGGGCTCGGCCGCGCCCAGTTCCTGGATGGCAAGATCGAGGCGCTGCGCGATGCGGTACGCGACTTCGTGGAACGCAACCTGATCCTGTTCGCCAGGGGCGACACCGAAAAATTCCGCGAGGAACTGCTCAAGTCCACGCGGCTCTCGAATCTGGAGCGACGCGATCTGGACCGCATGCGGATATTGGTGCGGCAGATGGCGAAGAAGCTCGCCGCGCGATACGCCAAGACGCGACGGCGGCACCTGCGCGGGCAACTGGATACGCGGCGGACACTGCGGCGGAACGTCGGCTGGGGAGGCGTGCCATTCGTTACGGTGTGGAAGCAGAAGCGCATCGAAAAACCCCGGGTGATGGTGCTTTGCGATGTATCCGGCTCGGTCGCCGCGATGGCACAGTTTCTGCTGATGTTTCTCTACGCGCTGAACGAGGCGCTGTCGGACATCCGTTCGTTCGCGTTCTCAGGCTCGCTCATCGAAGTTTCCGACATCCTCGAGAAACAACCGGTTGAAGAAGCCATCACCAGGATCATGTCCTTGGTCGGCTATGGATCATCGAACTATGGCAATTCGTTCGCTGATTTCGAGGACGGCTGGCTCCGTTTCGTCTCAAACAAAACAACCGTCATCGTGCTCGGCGACGCCCGCGGCAACCGTACTGATCCACGAACGGATATCATTGGCCATATCTCGCAACGATCGAAGCGGATCATCTGGCTGAACCCGGAATATCGTTCCGCCTGGGGTACGGGGGATTCGGATATGTACCGCTATGCGCCGTTCTGCAATCTGGTGACGGTCTGCAATACCCTGCGTCAACTGGAATGGGCGATCACCGATCTGCTGAAAGCTTCGGTCTAGTGTCCGATTGCAGAGCAGCGTGAGTCGCGACGCGACCGCGCTTCGTCGCGTGAATCGGCTACTTCGGACCACAAGCGGCGTATCGCGCTTCACTGCTGCGCGATACTAGGCCTCACGCCCGAGGACCGCGCCGCGTGCCTACGCTTCGCGGTATCCCAGCAGCAGCAGGCCGCTGAACAGAATGCAGGCGGGCCAGATCCAGCCTGCGGCCTGCCAGGCGATCGGGTTCTCGCGCCGGGCCAGCCTGATCTCCAGCCAGCGGGCGGAGCCAGCGGCGATGCCGGCAAGGGCCAGCGGGGTATGGGTCAACTCAATCAGCAACTGCTCCTTGATGTTGGCGATCGCATGGCTGTGGGTCAGCAGCAGGGTGCCTCCGGCGGCGCAGAGCAGCGGAAAAACCAGCGCGGCGCGGCGATTGTCCCAGTTGGTGGCCCTGACCCGCCATTCGAACAGCGCGAACACGACCAGCAACAGGACGAAGGCGCGATGCTGCAAGACTTCGACATCACGAAAACTCTCGAGAAAGCCGATCTGCCCCAGCGGCCAGGTCTCCGGATCGGAACGGACGAACAGAAATGCCGCCAGCCCAAGGAACAGCAGCGGCCAATGGCGCGCCCAGCGTAGTCCGGCGCGGTTGCAGAGGGCCAGCAGCCCGACCCCGGCCACAAACAGCCCCGCCCAGTGGTGATTGTATTCGGACCAGGCGATGTCACTGGCGTTGCGCGGCGGCAACTCCCCTGCCCCGGGCACGAACGCCACCTGTGGCGAGTCCATCCGCTTCGCAGCCTCCGCGTCGAGCTTGGCCTGCAAAGCCGGCAGCGCGAGGCTGTCGTGATCGGGGCTGCTGAACCGTGGCATTTCGGGTGTGTTGCGCTCAACGATCTCCGGCCAGGTCACCCGGTCCCGCGTAAGATCGACCGCCGGGGGCACCGAGGTCAGGGAGGCGGCGGCGAAGAAGATGGCGATGCCGATGCCCAGCTCCACCTCGGCGAAGCGTCGCAGCCGGTTGACGGAGGTCGCCGGATTGGCTCGCAACCGCTCGACCAGCAGAAAGTTCATGCCGCCAAGGCCCAGCAACATCGTGAACATGGCGATCTTGGCACCGACCATGACGCCGAAGGCGGTGCCGTATACGCCGGCCCAGTCGCCGATGTAGAGCACACTCATGAGGATCCCGCTGACCAGGATAGAAACGACGCCGGCCATCGACATGCGCGAAAAGCGCGCACCCACCAACCGCCAGCCGGCCGCATCGTCGATCCGGGAGAGCGCGAGCAGGAAGCAGGGAATGCCGCCGATCCAGATCGCGGCGCCAAATTGGTGCAGTCCCTCGACCAAAAGCAGCCCTGCCCGGCCATCCAATCTGGCGGCGGCGTGCGTCGACGCAGTGGCCGCTGCGAGTTCCAGCAGGACAAGCAACAAGAGCGGCAGAGTTGGCGTGCGCTCCCGATAGCCCAGCAGCAGCGCGGCAAGTACAGCGGCGGCAACCGCCTTGAGCAGGCCTGCGATGGCGAAATTGGCGGTCAGCGCCTCGCTCACGCCCAGGTCGACTGTCGCGATCAGGACAGCGGTCTGCAGGACGACAGTCGCAACCTCGGACAGCACCAGACCAATCGCCGCGTAACCGGCTATTCGTGCCGTGCCGACGGCGATCGCCCTGCCCTCGCCTCGGGCACCTGCTCCCAGCCGAGGCGCCAGAGGACGGCCCAGCGTAATCAGAAACAGCACCCCGCCCAGCGCCAGGGACTGTGACAGGATGGTCAGACCGTGCAGGATGATCGAGAGGTAGCTGAACAGGTCGACCAGCAACTCCACTGCTCACTGTCCCTTCACGCCGAACGGAACCTCGCCGCGGGTTATATGTCCGTCCACGGCCAGGACCTGCCAGCGGATCACGTAGACGCCGGGGGTGACGTCGAGATGGCAACGGATGGTGTCGGGCGCTGGGTCCGGCACGATCGGAACGGTGCCGCGGCTACGATCCGGACGGACCACCATCAGCCGCGAACGAGCGCGGTCGATCCGGCTGTTATAGCGAAACCACAGATCAAGCGGTCCAGCGGGGACAGAGGCACCGGCAACCGGGGTGCTGTCCTCGAGGATCGCATGGGCGAAGGCCGCCCCGGATCGTGACGCGACAGCCAAACCGACGAGGCCGATCAGAAACCAGGCCATCGGTTTGTTTCTCGTTGGAACTTTCCTCAGGCGATCCTCCATCGAGCACCGATACCTACGTCGCACAGGCCACCTCTGGCGATGGACATGGCGGCGGGCGCTTAACCCCAGTTGGCCGCTGTGTCCACGGGATGCTTGGCGCTCCAGGCGGGAAAGAGTCGATCGGACCCGATCAGTTTGTATCAGCCGCACGCCCCGCGTCGCCCTGGTCACCGGACCGGTGCCCGGCTGGGTCTTCCGCGTCCACCGCGAGATCGGTTGCCGCCTTGCGATTGAGTTCTTGCCCGACGTTTCTCCAGATGCTTTCAGAGGGTCAAACGGAGCTTGAGAGAGGATACCGTCGCCGATGAGCCGCCTGCCACCCGGAAAACGAGCCGACTATCGCTGGTTCCATCCAATCACCACACGATGGATGGACAATGACGTGTTTCAGCACATCAACAACGTGAATTATTTCTCGTATTTCGACACGGCTGTCACCTACTTCGAGATGACGGAAAGGGTGGTTGGCCTGCTGGAAGGGCCGACGCACTGCGTGGTAGCCGAGGTCACATGCAGGTACCACAGCTCGCTGGCGTTCCCCGACCGGGTGCTGGTGGGTATCCGCGTCGCCAAGATCGGCCGCAGCTCGGTTCGCTATGAGGTCGGCGTGTTTCGCAACGACGATGACGTGGCGGCGGCCGAGGGCCATTTCGTTCACGTGTTCGTTGCGCGGGGCACGCAGCGGCCGGTCCCAATCCCCGATGAGGCGCGTGCAACGCTGAGCCGGATCGCGGTGCCACCCGCCTAGACGGCCCAGCCGCATCGGCGGAAATAACGTGACATCGCACTCGGAATTTAGCTGTAATGAGATTGATGCTGAACAGACCCAAAACCGAGGCTGATGGGTGGCTGCTGACGACGATCCACGAGGTCACTACCGCGCGCTCGGGCTAGCCCCAAACGCAACCCAGGCGCAGATTTCGCACGCCTATCGCGAATGGGCCAAGGCATATCACCCCGACAAGTCAGGAAGCCAGGACGCTCGCGCTTTCCATCGGATCAAGGAAGCTTACGACACGCTGCGTGATGAAGGCCTCCGCGTCCGTTACGACGCGGAGCAGCCCGCGGATGCAAACGACGCTCCCGAAGCAGCGCGTTGTTGCGTCTGCGCCATGATACCGGCACAGCCGAGATATTGCATTTTCCACCGGGTCAGCAGCGCCATCCTGCGTTGCCGTATCGATCGGCCGCAGGGGATTTATTGCCCGCGGTGCGCGGCAAGCCAGTCGCTTCGTTGGTCCGCCATCTCGTCGCTGATCGGCTGGTGGAGCGTCGCTGGGATGATCCGGACACCCGTCGCGCTATGGCACAATTGCTGGATCGGTGAGAAGCCACGTGATGAGAACGCTCGCTTGCTTATCAGGCAGGCTCGGTATTTTCTGAGCATCAAGCACAAGGCCCTGGCGGCATCTTGCCTGAAGCAGGCGACTTGGTTCGCGGATGGCAAGGCCTCCGAAACGCTTACGGGGCTCCGGCGGTCGCTTGGCGAGCTGGCTGCCGGACCAAGCAGGAACGATTGGGCGCCGTGCCGGCATCCCGGCCCCTATCTCCATGCCCTGCCATTGATGGTTGTCGCCGCCATCGCCCTGTTGTTCGGTCTAAGTCGGTCTCCCATCGCAGCGATCCCTGAGTCCCGCACACCATCTCATCCATTGTCTTCCGAGCCGCCGCAAGCATCCGCCGATCCGGATATTCGTCACGTCGTCAGCCGGTCGGCGACGATTTGGGTCTCTCGTGATGGCCAGTACGTGAACAGCGGCTATTTGCCGCAATACACGACGGTTGCCGTTCTCGGACCAACCAGCAATCCGAATTTCCTGACAACTCTCTTGCCCAACGGGACGTCCGCGATCCTGGCAGCCGACGCCCTGGCCATGGGTGATGGAACAGCGGCAAGACTGCGATTGTGCCACGATCCGGCTGCTGACCCTCTGCGTAACGGTGCGGTGCTAACAAGATTTCGATCCGGACCGAACCGCGTCGCGGTAACCAACACTGGCGACGACGAGGTGGTCGTGAAGTTTCGGGATCTCGACGGTGTCGCAATCATTGCCATATTTGTCGCCGGAAGGTCTCAAGCCGCCATCACCGATTTTCCCAACGGATCCTATCGAGTCGAGTTCGCGACAGGGACGCTTTGGAGTCGAAAATGCGGCTGGTTTGAACGTGGAATGTATGCGCGAAGATATCCAACCGTCGAGACGTTTGGTGACCGAAAGGAGGTTGCGATCAGGCAGGGCAAGCACGTGACGATCAATCCTCCCGACTTCGCCGAGTTCACAGTGCCCGAGGACCCCGATGGATTGGCACGTCCCGAACCGATCGACGAGGACGCTTTCATTCGGGACTAGCGTTTGGCTAACCGCCCTCCGCGGGGACCTGCTTCAGGGCGCGGTCGCGTTCCAGAGGGCGAGGATCGAAGCACGTGATACCGGCCGGCACCTGATCAGCATGGCCCCGCCTCGACCAGCGGTGCAGCGAGGCTTGAAGAACCCCCAATCTCGCCGCACGTGCGACAAAGGCCACAGCGCTGTGGTCCACCTCATAGTGAGCCGCTGTTGGGCTGGCTTACAACAAACCCAGACAACTCAATCGAATTCTTGGATTGCCAATGGTTTCCGCCGCGTATTAGAAAGGGATGATATGAAAATGCCTCTCATTCACCTCGTGTCCGACTTGGACAAATCGAGCACCCCAGCGGCTCAGCGCGCGCGTGCGAGGATGGCACAGCAGCTTTCGCCTGGTTTGTCGAACGCGATACGAGACGAATACGCAACCACGGAACCGGCTTTTTCGTTGGCGCGGCCGGACCGCTCCCGGTCATGACCTGGACACCCAGACAGCTAGCGACGTCGCCGGGCGCGACCGCGGTATGGGAATTCGACGCGAACGATCCCGCCGACGTAGCGAACGCACCCGACGGCACTGTGCATCGGGTGAAGAACTCGCTCGATCCGGACCAAACCCTTGTTGCGATGGTGGCGAGCGGCGGCAACGGCATCTTCATCGACGACCATTCGGGAGCCGATGGCATCAGACGGGTGCTGGAATTCCACCCAACAAAGATCAGCGCCGCCGACTATGATCCCTCGACCAACTGGCTCAGCGCCGGCGGCGTCAACGGCTCGGCCGGCCGAGCCCTGGTCAATCTAGCGAACAGCACCAACCTAAGCACCGCCGGTTCCTTCACCACCATCATCGCCCTGGACATCGACAAGAATTACACTTACGCGGCCGGCCCGATCTGGGGCTCGCTGGCACCGCAACTGCAATACGCCCAGCTCCGATACAACGGATTCTCCAACGTTGCCGGCGCGGAAATATTCGATAGCCACCAAGCCGGGGCGGTCGCTCAGAACACGATCTCGGCGGGCTGGCACGTCATGACCATGATCAAGGCCGGAGACGTCCTCACCTATCGCCTCGATGGACATCAGGTCGCTGCCACGAAGATCACCTCAACGCTCCCATTCACCGCCGACGATTTTATGATAGGCGGCGGTTTGCCGCCCGCTTCAAGCCCGAGCGCAGGGGCGGAGAATGGCGTGCCGCCACATTATGTCGGCGAGTTCCAGGCCTACAGTGGTGTGCTGGCCGGCTCCGATCTGACCAACGCGGAAGCTCTGGCGGCAGGTTCGATCGGCCTGTCGATCAATGGATCCCAGCCCCCAGCGGTTGCTTCGACGGACACCAGCACCGAACTTGCCACAGCGGCGCCCGCGCCTACTGGCAATTTCACGGTCACCGACACGATCACCGGGGTGACCACTCAAGCCGCCGGCCAAGCCTACACGGGCCCGGTCACCTACCTGACCAGCGAATACGTCGCGATCACGCAGGACAGCCTCAACATCGCGTCCTCGGTCCCGAATGCATTCATCGTGACGGGTGCGGGGAATGACGCGGTCGACACCAGCAAAGCCGGCGGCCAGAACGTGATCTCCGCCGGGGGCGGGTCAAACTTCATCACCGGCGGCGCCGGTAGCAACACAATGTTCATGGACGTTCGCAGCGCCGTGGACGTGTGGGACACCAACACGGATTTTCACGCCGGCGACGCCATCACGCTTTACGGGATGACCCCAAGCCAGATGTATTCATGGTGGAATAATCTCGGCGCCAGCGGATATACTGGATTGACAATGCTGATGCAGGATCCCGGCCACCCAAACGCGACGCTGACCATGACCGGCTACACCACCGCCGACCTTAGCAATGGAAGGCTGAGCATGGGATACGGAGGCCAAGACACGACCAACCCATATCTTCTGATCCAGGCACATTAGAGCCGGTCACGCCCAAGGACCCGCCGACGGTGCGGGCAGCCGGTCATCGGACCAGCCGGAATTAGCCCCAACCGCCTTCTGTTTCTGATCCGCTGGGGCCAAAATCAGCCGGTTGAGTGCGGTCCGCCGGCTGCGGCAGGGCGGTCGGAACCGCCTGTGCCACCTGGGCGGCCAGCACACCAAAAGTCATGACCGCAGCAAGGATTACGCTTTTCATTGGATGCCTCCTTCTACAGTCCAGCGGGATATCCCGCTTCGGTAGGCGGAAGGTGGCCCTTGGTTTACCAAATGATAACGCTCTATCGCAGCATTAAATTCATGCGCCCGGCGATGAAATGCGGTTGGCCGGGCGTGTCCAGCCTCGAAGTTCCCGGCATGGCGTGGCGGATGCACCGGATGAGCAGGCCACTGGAATCAAAAGGACTAATGGACCGAACTGAAGTTCGCCCGCCGCCGCGAACTTCAGATTCGAGACACCAGAGCGCCGCCCATGCCGATTCTTTGCCGGGTACGACCCTCTAACCTCCGTTTTTTGCGACGAGATGAGCCCCAAGGCGATACCGCCACGCACCCTACGTCGTGTGCCAGCCGAACTGCTGTGGCTTGCGTCCGGCGGCATGGTGCAGTTTCACGTTGACCAACGCTGGACCCGGAAACGCCATCGCCGCATCCAGCGCGCCGCGCAGATCCTTCGGGTCCTCGACATACCAGCCGCGGCCGCCGAACGCCTCCATCATCTTGTCGTAGCGCGCGCCGATGGTCAGCACGCGCGGCGGCATTTGCTTCGGATCCTCGGGCATTTCGGCGATGCCGCCGCCGATGCCGCCGTTGTTCAGCACCACGATCTTTATCGGCAACTGGTAGCGGCACGCGGTCTCGATCTCCATGCCGGAGAAGCCGATCGCGGAATCGCCGGACACCGAGATGATCGGGCGGTCCGGATGCACCACCGCGGCGGCAATGGCGAAGCCCATCCCGATGCCCATGGTGCCATAGCTGCCGGCGTCGAGCCGCAGCCGCGCCGCGGCGTTGGGTAGCTGGGTGCGGCCGATATCCATGGTGTTGGCGCCTTCGCCGATTATCACCGCATTGCGTGGCGTCCAGGCGCTGATGTCCTTCAGGGCGCGGTAGTAATTCGTCGGCGTGGAGTTGTCGTCGATCATCGGCTGGATCTGCTTCGCGTTTGCCGCCGACTTTTCGGCGATCGACGCATGCCACGGCTTATCCTTGGGGTAGAACCACTGGCGGCTCTCCAGCGCCTTGTTGAGCTGACCCATCACGGCGCGGCCGTCACCGACCAGCGCCACCTCGGCCGGCACGTTGTTGCCGATCGCCTCCGGGGAGATGTCCAACTGGACGATACGGACGTTCTTGTTGAAGCGCGGCGGCAACCCGAAATGCATGATCCAGTTCAGCCGAGCGCCGAGGAGGAAAATGACGTCGGCTTCCTGGAGGGCGTGGGAGCGGGCGGCGCCAACCGACAGCGGGTGGGTGTCATCCATCACGCCCTTGCCCATAGGCGAGGCGAGGAAGGGGACCCGGGTGCGCTCGATAAATGCGCGGACGTCGTCCTCGGCGCGTGACCAGGCCATGCCCTTGCCGACGATCACCAATGGCTTTTCGGCCGATTCCAGGACGTTCAGGGCCTTGTCGATGTCCTCGGACGTCGCCTGCATACGGGGAGGTTCGCCGATCGTGGCGGCCTGGTGCACCTTGTCCTCGTCGACCTCGCCCAGGATGATGTCGTCCGGCATGTCGAGATAGCTGGCGCCGGGCCGGCCGTAGATCGACTGCCGCACCGCCATTTCGACGTAGAACGGGATGCGGTGCACGTGCTCGATGGCGTGCGCGAATTTGCAGAACGGCGAGGCGATCTGCACCTGGCGCTCCTCCTGGAAGGCGCCCATGCCGTTCTGGTAAGTCGCTGAGGCGCCGCCGATCAGGATCATCGGCCAGCAATTCTGCTGCGCGTTCGCCAGTCCCGCGAGGCCATGCACCACGCCAGGACCGGAGACGACCAGCGCGGCACCCGGGCGTCCGGTCAGGTAACCCGCGGCCTGGGCGGCGTACGAGGCGGATTGCTCGTTTCGCATGCCGATATAGGTGATTCCAGCCTGCTGCGCGGCGGCGGCGATAGGACCGACGGGGAACCCAACGATCCCGAACATGTAGTCCACGCCCTGCTGCTTCAGGCTGCGCGCCATCAGCGTGGCGCCGTCGATTTTGCCCATGATTTCCTCCCGTTCGACGCGTCAGTATTGGCCGGCGAGCCAGGTGCGGCCAGCACCCTCCGCCGAAACCGCGTAATGCGGGAGATTGAGCGCTTATCCCGGGATGGGAAAGAGGCTGGGCCGGATCAGGTCACCACGGCGCCGACGGCAGGTCCCAGCGCCATGGGTCGCGGACCGGTCAATTTCACTCCGGCATGGCAATGGGATACCAGGTGCGCTCCTTGTCCCGCTCCACCAGGACAGTCGCGTAGGCGTGTTGCGCACTAAGGTGTCCCTGCAGCAGGCGCAGCGCCTGATCGGGATCGGAGACAGGTGTCTGCTGCACCTGCAGGATGACGTCGCCTTTCTGCACGCCACTGTCAGCGGCCGTTCCCATGGGATCGACTGACGCGACCGTCACGACCGAACGGCCCCCATCGCGCTGCTCGGAGGTGAGTTGCAGACCGAGGTGCTGCTGCACCGCGGGAGGACGGGTCACGGCCGGCTTGCCCTCGGGCCACCCCTGAACCTTCACGTGCACGGTCTGCTGCGCACCGCCGCGGCTGATCAGCAGTGCTGCATCGCTGCCGACCGGAGCCCAGGCCACCTTGCGCGCGAGGTCGCGGGGATCCCTCACCTTCTGCCCGTTATAGGCGAGGATGACGTCGCCGGGCTTGATCTGGCCGTTCATCATCTTGTCGCCCTCGCCCTCGAGCGAGGACACCAGGGCGCCCTCCCGTCCCGGCGTGCCGATCGCCTGCTGGATCATCCAGGTGACTTGCTGGGTGCGGATCGGCAGCATGCCCGCCTTGACGTCTCCGGTCGCCATCAGGCGATCGAACACGAAATGCAGATCGTTCGACGGAATGGCAAAGCCCAGCCCAACCGATCCGGTTCCCGGCGCGATCAGCACGCTGTTCATGCCAACCACCTCACCCCTTACGTTGAACAACGGGCCGCCGGAGTTGCCGTGATTGATCGCGGCATCGGTCTGAATGTAGTCGTCGAACGGGCTTTCCATGATGTCACGGTTGACGGCGCTGACCACACCGGCGCTGACACTGCTGTCGAAACCGAACGGACTGCCGATCGCGATGACAGTGTCGCCGACCAGCAGCTTGTCGCTGTCGCCCCACGGGACCGAGGGCAACTGGTGTTCGCCCGTATCGATCTTCAGCAGCGCAATGTCCGCCCTGGCCGTCGCGCCCACGACCTTCGCGGTGTAGCGGACGCCATCGGCGGTCGCGACGTAGACCGCAACCGAGTCCTCGATGACATGCTTGTTGGTGGCGATAAAACCTGACGGATTGATCACGAAGCCGGAGCCAATCGCGGTGTTCGTCAGGTCGGGCGTGGAGGCTTTCGCAATCTGCGACGACGCCTGCTCCTCCTGTTTCGGCGGCTTTACCGAGACGATCCGGACCACGGACGGCCTGACCCTGGCGACCACCTCGGCGATCGGATCCGATGGCGGCGCGGCCGCGTCGGCGGCCCCCAAGGACGCCGTCGCAAGAGGCAGGACAACGAGGATCGCGAGAAGTAGATGGGGCCGTCTGTTCATGGGAACCTGCTCTGTCGTTTGGCGGCCGGTGACTGACCTGATGCGCCGCAGCCTGAAGTGTTTAGCCGAAAACCGGGTCTCGATCCAGGCCATGAAGACCACCCCGTTGTGCGATATCTCGTTGAAAATGCTTGCGACAACGGCGCCTCGGTCATTTGGCCAGTCACCCTTGACACAGCATTCGTCCCGCTACGGCCGGCATCGTTACAGGCGCCCACGTCTGCCCCGGCGTGTCACTTGCGGCGGCAACATCGTCTCGTCTACACGAGCGGATGGAGGCCGAAACAATCGGCCCCCGGACGGGCGCCGAGGCGGGCCTCGTCAAGCAACGACATGGAGGCTGTGTTGACAATGAAACTGTACGCCGACCCGATCACCGTGAATTGCCGCAAGGTCGTCGCCGGGCTCGACCTGATCGGCGCCCAGTACGAACTGGTGCATGTCGATTATCTCAAAGGCGAGCATCGCTCCGCCGAATATATGGCAATCAATCCGAACGCCGCGCTGCCGACCCTGGTGGATGACGATTTCATCCTTTGGGAGTCCAACGCCATCCTGCAGTACGCCGCCGACAAGATCGGCAACACCACCTGCTACCCGACGGGCCTGCGGGTCCGCGCCGACATCAATCGCTGGATGCTGTGGGAGGCCGCCCACTGGTTCTCCAGTTGCTACGTCTATCTCGTGGAGCATTGCGTCAAACCCCTGCTGCAGGCCGAGACCGACTTTGCCGCAGTGGAAGCGGAAGACGCGAACTTCCACAAGCTGGCTGGCATACTGGACGCTCGGCTGGCAAAGAGCCGCTGGATCGCCGGCCCCGATGCGACCATCGCGGACATCGCTCTGGCCGCCCCACCGCACCTTCACCCCTACCAGAAGCTGCCGCTCGACCCACATCCCAACCTGCGCCGCTGGCTCGTCGAGGATGTCGAGAAACTGCCGTGCTGGGAGCGCTCGTTCGTCGGCGAAGGTTTTACCCGCGAGCGAAAGGTCGCCTGACAGGAGGACGATGATGCAAAACGAAGCTGTGGTGCAGGAAGCGGTAAGAGCCTCGGTCAACTACACGGTCGATAATGGCATCCCGCCAGACTACTACTTCTACGAGCCAGACGAGCCGGTGACGCCCAACCCGCCGGGCACCGATCCGCATGAGATGTCAATCGTCAGCGGGTGGCCGCGCGTGGATCAGTTCGATGTCGACCGTGAAGGCTTCGAACTGAAGCCGTTCCCGGCGGAGTTCTCACGCTTCGACGATGCGGCGGCGGTGACCCAGCTTTTCTATCCGCAGGTGATCGATTTCGTGAAGCGCAACACTGGCGCGAACCGGGTGGTGATCTTCGACCATACCCTGCGTCAGCGGCTGCCCGCCGACCTCAAGCAACAGACCACGGTGAACCGGCCGGCGGTGCTGCTGGTGCACAGCGACTACACTGTCGCGTCCGGCCCGCAACGGGTGCGCGACCTGCTCCCTGACGAGGCCGAGACACTACTGCAACGGCGCGTTGCGTTCTACAACGTCTGGAAGTCGCTGTACGACGTGGTCGAGGAACTGCCGCTGGCAATGTGCGACGCCACCAGCCAGTCGGACGGCGACATGCTGCGCATGGAGCTGAAATACCGTGAGCGCACCGGCGAGATTTACGTCATGCGCCACTCGCCGTCGCACCGCTGGGTGTATTTTCCGCACATGCGGGCGGATCAGGCGTTGCTGCTGAAGACTTATGACTTCAAGACTGACGGCCGCGCGCGCTTCGTCGGCCACAGTGCCTTCGAGGATCCCACCACCCCTCCGAATGCCGCTCGGCGGGAAAGTATCGAGGTCCGCACGATGGCGTTCTTCTAAGCCCCACCGTCCTGGGCTGGGCACATGGTTGGCTCGGATCGGGCCAGGGGCGTTTAGCCGGGATCAGGCCACGCCCCCGGCACCCGTTTTGCCAGCCATTTTGCCAGCGCAGCGTTCACCGATGCCGGTTTCTCCTGGGCCATCCAGTGTCCTGACTGAACGACGACCTCGGTGAGATCGGCGCAGTCCTGCCGCATAGGTTCAGCCAGACGGGACGTCACTGTCTGGCAGGTGTAATCGTACTCCCCGTGCAGGAAGATCACTGGCAGCGTCAGCCTGCCGCCGTTCCGCGCCTGACCGGCGAAGGCGATGTTGCGCGCGTGATTCATGTACCAGGAGTCTGGGCCAAAGAAGCCGTTGCGCTGCAGCGCCGAGACGTATTTGTGCAGGTCCTCCTCGGTCAGCACGAGGCTGTCCATCGGCACATCCGGTGCTTGTCCAGCGGCGCCGAACCACCCGCCGTTGCGACGCACGTGGGCGGTTCGCGAGGGCTGTCCCTTGCCGGACGCTGATCCAGCCCTGAAGATCGCCTTTGCCGAGTTCAGCACGTTGGCGTCGAAACCAGCGCAGGCGGCGGCGAAATTCTCCTCGTAGAAGAACATGTATTCCCATTGGCCGGCGGGGAATTCCGCCTCCGGATAGACCGATCGATCCACCAGCGGGATGAAGTTGGCTGGGGCGAAACCCCGCGAAATATAGGGAACACAAAGGTTGGCAACGGCAAAGCACCGCTCCGGGTGATGGCTGGCCATGCTCCAGACGACAGGGCTGCCCCAGTCGTGGCCGACCCAGACGGCGCGCTCGCGGCCCAAGGCGTCGAGCAGTTCGATCATGTCGAGGACGCTTTGCTCGAGCGCGTAATCCTCGTGGCGAGGATAGACGCTGGAACGTCCGTAGCCGCGCATGTCGGGCGCAATGGCGCGAAAGCCGAGCGCGGCGAAAACCGGAAGCTGGTGGCGCCAACTGATCGACAATTCCGGCCAGCCGTGGATGAAGACGATGGCCGGGGCATCTTCCGCACCACAGGCGAGGTAGAAAGTGGTGTGCCTCGCCGATTTTGCCACATGCTCTGTTACCGGGAATGCCGCGGGCATGGTTTCCCCCATTGGGCTGATGGTTAGACTTCTAGCGTTCGCGGTCGGGACCGTCCAGGAACCGGTCGCGGCAGGCACCAGGCCGGCCGTCCGACGCGCCACCTGCCTCGGTGTCGGTGCTGCGGAGCTTATCGGTTTCGTTGCTAACGACCTTATTTACGGCCAGGGTCTCCCCCACACATCCGCGAACACGACATCCGCGACAGGCCTGCGTGCCACCGGGCCATAGTTTCCGAGCGGAAAGCCGATCGGCATCAGGGCGAAGGTGAAAACATCTTCGGGGAGCCCGAGCAACGCCCTCACCTCAGCTTCGTACAGCACGTGATTGGTGGTGATGAGAGTGCCCAATCCGAAACCTCGACAGGCGAGAATGATGTTCTGTATCGCCGGATAGATGCTGGCGCCGCGCACCTGTTCCTGGTACGCAAGATGTTCGGCGTAGCGCGCCTGAATCTCCGCGGGCAGAGTATTTCGCGGCGGCATCTCCCGCCTCGCCAGGCAAGGCACGAGCACCACGGGCGCGTCACCGAGATGATCCCAGAGATATGCGCCCGCCGACATCAGTCGATCGGTACTGGGCCTGGCTCAGATGCGCCGGCCGGCCCCTCGCCGCATAGATGGCGCTGACCTCATCGGAGGCTTTCCGGTATATCCTGCCGAGTTCCTGACGCCTGGCCGCATCGCGAACCACGACAAAGCCCCAGTTCTGCGCATTGCCGCCGGAAGGCGCCCGGATCGCGGCGTCCAGCACGCGTGTGATCAGTTCTTCCGGTACCGGATCAGGTTTCAGCCGCCGCATGGCGCGCGCGGTGTAAATAGCCTCAAACAAACCGATCTCGGGCATCCCGGTCTCCATGCTTCCGACAAACGGTCCGCCGCAGGGTCGATCCGCTACGGGAACGGCGACCCCATTCTGATCGCGCCTGCATCGTGGTGCACTGGCCCTGCATAAATCAACCCCGAGGTGCTGACGGCCCCGCCTAGCCTCGGGATTGCTTCGCCAGGGATGCCACATGGCGGCGACCGAAGCCTGACTAGCGGCGCTTTTCCCCTACAGGCCGTTACGCCTATGGTTCGGCTGTTTGGGGATGCAAAACATATTTCGGAGGAGGTCCGGTGAAATCGCACTCGACATGGATCGAAATACGACAGGGCGCCCCTGCCCTGCTGCTGGTTGTGTTTCTTGCCGCCTGCGGCACCAACGTGACGCAAACCGGCGGCTCCGTACCCGCCAATAGTGCTGGCGCGATACCGCGCCCCGGCCGAGTGCTGGTGACGGATTTCACGGTGAACCCTCAGGCGGTACACCTCGACTCAGGCATTGGACCGCGCCTGATGCGAACGCTGGAGGGTGGCGCGTCCGCAGGAACGCCGGCGCGGGAAGTCCAGGACGCGATCGCCGGGTCGCTGCTGGATGGTATCCGCAAAATGGGCTTTGCGGCCGAACGCGCCGCACTCGGGACACGAGGGCAGCCGAGCGATCTCGTGGTGCAGGGCGAGATCCTCAAAATCGACGAAGGCAACCGGGCTCGGCGTCTGGCAATCGGGTTCGGCGCGGGCAAAAGCTCGGTGGAAGCAAGCGTCCAGGTGTACTGACAGCCGAGGCGATGCTCAGCCGCTGCTGTTACAGACATACGATGCCGAGGCGAACAGCGGTCACAAGCCTGGCATGGGTGTCGGCGCGGCCTCGGCCGCGGCCAGCGAGAGCGTGGCACCCGCGGCAGTGTCCGGCGCCCTGGGCGTGCACGGCGAAAGACAGGGCGTAGCCGGGGAAGGCCAGCATCTCGGCAACCGAATCGCTTACAATCTGGGGCAGTATTTTATGCAACAGGGCTGGATAGCAGCATCGGCCGCCCCTCCTCGCTTATGAGTGCGATGGGCGAACACGATGGCCGCTCGTTTCCGTTCCGGACGTTTACCGGCAGCGCGGCCGTCAGTGATTACGCCTTGACAGCCCTTCTGGTGCTGGAGGGCTTAACCCTGTTTGTCGCGGCACCGCTAGCCGGAATGGGCTTTCAGTTCCCGCTACTGGGCGGGGGCATGCTGGTGGTATCACTGGCATTTGTGATCGTGCTGATTTCGCCCGGCGTTGGCGGACGACTTCTCGCCTTGCTGGCCGCATCTCTTGCCATCGGCGGAGCCGTATTCCGGATCCATCATCCTTCGACCGAATCCATCTGGTTGGGGCACATCGCGGCAATCACCGCGCTGTCGGCGATCTCACTGGTCATCGGGCAGGCAGTATTCGCGCCAGGGCGGGTCACGCACCACCGGATCGAGGGCGCCATCATCCTCTATCTGAACGTCGCGGTGATATTCACCTCGGTATACCGGCTGATCTCCGAACTCGACCCGGCTGCATTCGCCAATGTCCCCGCCGGCCAGTCAGAGGCGGCGGCGGTGAGCGGCATGCTGTATTTCAGCTTTACCACACTGACCTCGACCGGATTTGGCGACATCCTGCCGGTGCACCCCATCGCTCGCAGCCTCACCAATCTCGAGGCCGTGCTGGGCCAACTGTATCTCGCCATATTGCTGGCCCGGCTCGTCACCCTGCATGTGGAAGCGCGCCGCGACTAGCCGTGGAATTGGCCCCTGGCGGACCGCCCCGGATGTGAAGCTTACAGGACTCGGCTTGCAATCCGCGCGGAGAGCGGCCTAACGTTGACCGCTGCCGAAGCGCGTTCCCGGGGGTATATCATGCGGAGCCACTGGGTTCTCCCGGGCGTCGTTGTTTGGTTTACTGTGTTTATATCGTTCGGGCTCGCACTCCCCTCCGCTGCCCAGACGCCAGCGGCCGCCCCCGCGTGGCCGCACACTCTGACGGTCGGCGGCGCCACCGTCGTGGTGTATCAGCCGCAGGCGATCGACTGGCCGAACCATGAGACGCTGACGACGCGCGAGGCGATGGCCATCACACTCCCCGGCGACGCGGCACCGGTGCTCGGCACCACCGAGATTTCGTTCTCTACCCAAACCGATGCCGCGACCGGGCAGGTGTTTCTATCGAATCCGCAACTGATCACATCGCATTTTCCGACGCTGAATACCGACCGGGCGGCACGGATCGAGGCGCGGATCAGGCAGGTGCTGCCAGACAGGCCGCTCAGGCCGGTTCCCCTGCAGTCGGTTCTTCTCAGTCTCCGCCAACAGACAACGCCGGAGCGCCCCGCGGTCAACAACGACCCGCCGGCAATCTTTTACAGCACCAAACCGGCGTCGCTGGTGGTGTTCGACGGTGAGCCGGTACTGGCTCCGGTCGGCAAGACCGGCCTGTCCTATGCGGTCAATACCAACTGGGAAATCTTCACCGACGGCAACAACTGGTACCTGCTGAACAACGGATTGTGGCTGGCCGCGCCTGCCTACAGCGGTCCGTACAGACAAGTTACCAGGCTGCCACCGGCGTTCTCGGCGCTTCCTGTGGACGCCAATTTTGCCGCCGCCCGCAAGGCGATTCCGCCACCCCCCAGCGGTCCGGGCGTGGTGCAGGTGATCTTCGTCAGCACCAAACCGGCGGAGATCATCGTCACCTCGGGCGCGCCGCAATTCGAACCGGTGCCAGGAACCGGCCTGCAGGTCGTCAGGAATACCAACAGCGTACTGTATTTCGACCCGGCGAGCGGCCTGTTCTACCTGCTGGCCTCGGGCCGCTGGTTTTCCGCGCACGGCCTTGACGAGGCGTGGAGCTTCGCCAGTGACAAGCTGCCGCCGGACTTCGCGCTGATCCCTTCAGACGGCCCGCATGCCGATATTCTCCCCTCCGTCCCTGGCACCGCCCAGGCGCAGCTTGCGGTGCTGCAGGCACAGGTGCCGCGGCAGGCAACGCTGAACCAAGCGTCGGCGAAGCTCACCGTGACCTATGCCGGCCAGCCCCAGTTCAAGCCGATCCCCGGCACGAGCATGACTTACGCGGTCAACACGCCGTTCGAAGTGATCGGCGCCGGCGGCAAATTCTACGTCTGCTATCAGGGTGCCTGGTTCGTCGGACCGTCTCCAACCGGCCCCTGGGTCCTGGCGACGAGCGTGCCACCGGTGATCTACACGATCCCGCCGACCAGCCCGCTGTACAATGTTACGTATGTGAAGGTGTATGGCGCGACGCCCGCCGCGGTGACCTATGGCTACACCTCGGGGTATATGATGGGCTTCGTCACCGCCGGCGTCGTGGTCTATGGCACTGGCTACTACTATCCGCCGGTGGTCATCCCCGGGCCGGTGCCGATCTACTATCCGTATCCGTATTCATATATCGGCCCCGTCGCCTACAACACCACGACCGGAGCGTGGGTCCAGGGGGGCACCGTCTATGGCCGGTACGGTGGCGTCGCGACGGGCGGCAGCTACTACAATCCAACCACCGGCGCCTATGGACGCGGCGGGTCGATCTACGGTCCGAACGGCGGCGTCTCGGGTGTCTCGTATTACAACCCCAGCACCGGCGGCTATGCCCGCGGCACCGCCTCGTGGAATACCAGCGGCGGTTCGGCGCAAGGGAGCTGGTACAATCCGCATACCGGCGTCTCCGGCTCGACCAACCAGAACTGGAACGCTTACTCACGCTGGGGCTCCAGCACGCTGACCGGTCCCAACCAGACAGTGCACACCCAGAGCGGCAGCAATGCCCAAGGTTCCGCGGGCGGCTTCAGTTCCTCCACCGGGGCGGAAGGCGCCGGCTACCGCGGCGTCAACGGCAACAGCGGGGGCGCGGTGAAGACGCAGAATGGCGACGTCTACGCTGGCCACGACGGCAACGCGTATCAGCACACCTCGGACGGATGGTCAAAATGGAGCAACGGCGGCTGGCAGCCGGTGAATCCGCCATCCAGCGGCACGCAAGCCAGCAAGTCTTCCGCCACGCAATCCGCCAGCACGCAGTCCACCCACTCTCAGTCCACCAGCCAGCAGCCTCGGGCGCAGCAGCGGACCACCGGCGAATCCGGGCGAGCATCACGCCCAGCGATGGACAGCTCATCGTACCAGCAACTGGAGCAGGACCGTCAGGCTCGCTCCGCCGGCGATGAGGGACGATTTGGCGGCGGCGGCCGCTTCGGCGGCTGGGGCGCGGGCGGCGCGCGCTTTGGCGGCGGCGGACGTTTCCGGCGCGAATGAGACCGTCAGATCAGATCACGGAGGAATCCATGACGCTGTGCCAACGGACCATGAAGCTAATGCAACGACCGCGTCTTCAGTGTCATCCCCGGCGGAGGCCGGGGACCCACGACTTGCAGTGTTGTGGAGGAAGAGTCGTGGGTCACCGGCCAAGCTTGGCCCCGCGGAACCCCTGCGGAACCGCTGCGAAGGCGGGGGAAGGCGGGGGAAGGCGGGGGTCCGGTGACGACACTCCAACAGCAGTGGGCCAGTTTCAGCGGCGCTTGGCATTACCCCGGCGACTGACCTGGCCGATGTTTCTGCTCGGCTTCCTGGCGTGCCTTTTCGCCGGAACCGCGTTCGCGCAGCAGCCGACCCAGGCGCAGGCCGCCGCCATCAAGCAGTCCTGTCGGTCCGATTACCAGTCCCACTGCTCGAGCGTGCCGCCCGGCGGCAGCGCCGCGTTGCAGTGCCTGGAGCAGCATCAGTCCAGTCTGTCGCCGCCCTGCCAGACGGCACTGGCGGCGGTGAGCGGCGGCGCGTCGCATGCGCCTCCGGCCAACGGCACGTCCCCCGGGGCGCCACCCGGTGCACCGCCGCCCGCGATGTCTCCGCGGCAGCAGGCCGCCATGATGCGCCACGCGTGCGGCGGCGACTTCCGCGCCTACTGCCACGGTGTGGGGCTGGGCGGCGGCCGAGCGATGGCTTGCCTGGCCGAGAATGAACCACGGCTTTCACCACCGTGCAGGAGCGCACTCGCCGAAGCGCGTGGCAGCCGATGACCGAAGGCGCCGTCCGGGTGGATTGGTGCCATGCCGTGCTGGCCCTGCTGCTGATCACGGCACTGTCGGGTTGCAAGCGCGAAAACGCCTACGTCGCTCCGCCGCCGCCCCGCGTCGCGGTGGCGCAGCCGCTACGTCAGCCGGTGACGCCTTACCTGGAGGCGACCGGCAACACCGTCGCCTACAATCAGGTCGACCTCGAGGCCCGCGTCGAGGGTTTTCTCCAGGATATCCGCGTCGCGGACGGCGCCGCGGTGCATCGCGGCGACACCCTGTTCGTCATCGAGCCGGCGCCGTACCAGGCGAAGCTGCAACAGGCGCAGTCGCAACTGACCTCGGCGCAGGCGCAGGCGCAGCAGTCCGAGGACGAATACAAGCGCCAGTCCTCACTCGGGCGCAGTGACTTCGCATCCCAGTCGGTCGTGGAACAGGCCCTGGCCCAGCGCGATACCGACCGCGCGAACGTGATCAATCAGCAGGCGGCGGTGACGCTGGCCGCCATCAACCTCGGCTACACCCAAGTGACCGCGCCGTTCGATGGCGTCATGACCGCGCACCAGGTCTCCGCTGGCGGCCTGGTCGGCGTAAGCGCTCCCACCAAACTGGCCAGCGTGGTGCAGTTCGACCCGATCTACATCTCGTTCAACATCAGTGAGCAAGACGTGTTGCGCGTCCGCGCCGGCCTGCGCAAAGCCGGTGTCAACGAGGCCGATCTCAGCAAGGTCACGGTCGAGATCGGCCTGATGACGGAGACCGGATACCCGCACAGCGGCAAGCTGGACTATGCCGCGCCGTCGATCGATACCTCCACCGGCACATTGATGGTGCGCGGTGTGCTTGCCAACGCGGACCGGGCATTGTTGCCCGGTTTCTTCGCGCGAGTGCGGGTACCGCTGCTGGCGCAGGCGGCCGAGGCCTTGCTGGTGCCCGATACCGCACTGAGCGCGGATCAGTCCGGCCGTTACCTGCTGGTCGTGGACAAGGACGACGTGGTTCAGCAACGCACCGTCACGACCGGCGCCCGGGTCGGCAGCCTGCGGGTGATAGTGACCGGGCTCCAGCCAGACGAGCGAGTGATCATTTCCGGATTGCAGCGCGCGGTCGTCGGCGACAAGGTCGCGCCCCAGCAGGGTTCCATCCAGGCGGCGGCGTCCGCCACCGGCAAATCGTGACGGCGGCACCGCGATGATCTCAAAGTTCTTCATCGACCGGCCGGTGCTCGCCAATGTGCTGGCGATCGTCTTCGTGTTGCTGGGCGCGGTCGCGCTGTTTGGCCTGCCGGTGGCGCAGTATCCGAACGTCGTGCCGCCGACGGTGCAGGTCACCACGCGCTACCCCGGCGCCAGCGCCGAGACAGTGATGAACACCGTGGCGCTGCCGATCGAGCAGCAGGTGAACGGCGTGCAGCACATGCTGTACATGCAGTCCACCAGCGCGAGCGACGGCACCTATACACTGACCGTTACGTTCGATATCGGCACCGACCTGAACTTCGCACAGGTGCTGGTGCAGAACCGGGTGGCCAG
The DNA here is from genome assembly GCA_963758415.1 of uncultured Alphaproteobacteria bacterium. Lineage (GTDB taxonomy): Bacteria > Pseudomonadota > Alphaproteobacteria > Acetobacterales > Acetobacteraceae > Rhodopila. Next base: position 575,060 of record CAVWVL010000011.1, read on the forward strand.
CGCGACGGCTTCGCTGCCGCAGTCGGTGCAGGCCCAGGGCGTCGTGGTGCAGCAGAAATCCACCGCCATCCTGCAGATCGTTTCGCTGACCGCGCCCGATGGCCGCTTCGACAGTCTTTACCTGAGCAACTACGCCACGATCAATCTGGTCAATGAGTTGTCCCGGCTTCCAGGTGTGGGCAACGTCAACGTTTTCGGCGTCGGCCAGTACTCGATGCGCGTCTGGCTCGATCCGGAGAAACTGCAGGCACGCGGACTGGGCGCCGGGGACGTCATTCAGGCCATCAAGGAGCAGAGCCAGCAGGTAACCGCGGGCCAGGTGGGCGCGCCGCCCGCCCCGTCAGGACAGGCTTTCCAGTACACCGTGAATGTCGAGGGACGCCTCGCCGACGCAACGGCTTTCGGCAACATCATCGTCAAGGTGCAAAATGGCGGGGAGGCCGCTGGGAACCCCGCGAGCATCACCCGGGTCAAGGACGTTGCGAGGGTGGAACTTGGCGCGCAAACCTATTCGCAGTCGTTCCGTCTGAATGGCCAACCGGCGGCCGGCATGGCGATCTTCCAGTTTCCCGATGCCAACGCGCTGGCGGTGGCTGCCAGCGTACGCGCCAAGATGACGGAACTCGCCAAGGCGTTTCCGCAAGGGCTCACGTGGGGAATACCGTTCGACACCACGGGTTTCGTCAACGCCTCGATCCACGAAGTGTACAAAACACTTGTCGAGGCCGGTATCCTGGTCCTGGTGGTGATCCTGGTCTTCCTGCAGGACTGGCGAGCCACACTGGTGCCGGCGACGACCGTCCCCGTCACCATCATCGGCGCCTTCGCGGCGATGGCGGCACTCGGCTACACCATCAACCTGTCCACCCTGTTCGCGGTCATTCTTGCGATCGGCATCGTGGTCGACGACGCCATCGTCGTGGTCGAGGGCGCGGCGCATCATATGGAGCGCGGCCTGTCGGGGCATGACGCAACGATTCAGGCGATGAACGAGTTGTTCGGGCCCATTATCGGCATCACCCTCGTGCTGATGTCGGTGTTCGTGCCCGCGGCCTTCCTGCCGGGGCTGACGGGAAAGATGTACGCGCAGTTCGCCATGGTCATCGCGGCCACGGCACTGATCAGCGCGATCAACGCGGCGACTTTGAAACCGACCCAGTGCGCCCTGTGGCTGCGTCCGCCGGTTCCGCCGGAGCAGCGTAACGTTCTGTCGCGCGCCTTCAACCGCGCCTACGCGCCGCTGGAGCATGGCTATGCCGCGCTGATCGGACGCATGGCGGGGCACAGCGTCCTGATGTCGCTGCTGGCGCTGGTTGTGGCGGGCATCTCGATATGGGGCGTTGCCCGGCTGCCCACCGCTTTTATTCCGATCGAGGACCAGGGCTATGTCATCATCGGTGTGCAATTGCCAGATGGTGCCTCGCTGGAACGCACCCAGAGTGCTTTGGACGAAGCCACGAAGATCGCGCGTGCCACCCCCGGCGTGGATCAGGTCATCGAAATCTCGGGCATCTCGGTGCTCGACAACAGCGCGTCGCTCGCCTCGGCCGGCGCGGTCTACGTGATACTGAAGGACTGGGGCGTGCGCGGGAAGACGCCCGGGGAGGATCTACGCTCCATCTACGGACATCTTCAGGGTGCCCTGGACGCACTGCCCGACGCCAACGGCTTCGTGGTGATACCGCCGCCCATTCAGGGCATCGGCAACGCCAGCGGTTTTAACATGATGATCGAATTGCGCGATGGCAGCGTCGATTTCTCCAAGCTCGAGACGATCACCCGCGCGGTCGTTTCGGACGCCGCCAGCCAGAGCGCATTGCAGCATCTGATCAACACATTTCGCGCCGACGTGCCACAGATCGAGGTCGTGGTCGATCGCGTCAAGGCGGAAAGCCTGCATGTTCCGGTTGGCGATGTCTTCGACACGCTGTCCTCCTATGTCGGGTCGACCTACGTCAACCAGTTCAACAAATTTGGCCGGACATTTCAGGTCTACGCGCAGGCGGACGCTAAGTTCCGACTGCTTCCCGACGACATAGCCAACCTCAAGGTCCGCACCCAGGACGGCAAGATGGTTCCGCTCGGCACCCTGGCGGAAATTCGCCCGACCACCGGACCAGCACTGATTACGCTCTACAACTTGTATCCATCCGCAACGATCATCGGCGCGCCAGCGCCCGGGTTCAGTTCCGGTGAGGCAATGTCTCTAATGCAGCAGATCGGGGCAAAGGCGCTGCCGCGTGGCGCCGATTATGAATGGACGGCGCTGTCCTATCAGGAGAAGTCGGTGGGCGGCCAGATCTATGCCGTGTTCGGCCTCGGTATGTTGCTGGTCTATCTCTGCCTGGCGGCGCAGTATGAGAGCTGGATTGCCCCGCTCGCGGTGATCCTCGCGGTCCCGATGGCGCTGGCCGGGCCGGCAATCACACTCGGCGCTCTCGGGCTGGCCAATAATCTCTACACCCAGATCGGGCTAGTGCTGCTAATCGCCCTGGCGGCGAAGAACGCGATCCTGATCGTGGAAGTGGCGCGCGAGCGCCGCTTGCTGGAGCAGATGCCAATTGTCCAGGCCGCGATCAGTGCGGCGCAGACACGATTCCGCCCGATCGTCATGACGTCCCTGGCGTTCATTCTCGGCGTGGTGCCGCTGGTCACCGCCAGCGGCGCGGGTGCTGCGGCACGCGTTTCCCTGGGCATCAGCGTGCTGACCGGGATGCTGGCTTCAACGTGTCTCGCGGTATTGTTCGTGCCGTCGTTCTTTGTCGTGCTTCAGCGTATCGAGGAACGCATGAAGCGACGCGCCAAACCGAGTCCGGTCGCTGGTACGGTCGGACACTGACAGCATCCCCGTAGTGTCATCCTCGGCGCAGGCCGAGCCTGCCCTTACGGAGGCATTGCGCCTACGCAATGACGCCGAGTCCGCGCAGCCGCTCGATGTCATCGGCGCCATAGCCGGCATCCCTCAGCACGGCTTCGTTATGCTGGCCGACAGAAGGCGCGCGGTTTGCCGGCACCTTTTCGACGCCGTCAATATGGAACGGCGTCATCACCGTCAGACCATTGCCATCACCGAACGGCACCAGCGCACCGGCGTGGCGCATCTGCGGGTCGTCCAGCGCCTCATCCACCGTCGCGACGATGCCGAAGGTGAGGCCTACCGAGTCGAGGATGGCACGCCAGTCGGCCAGATCACGTGTGGCGAAAACCGCATCGAGGATCATCACCAGTTCCCGGGAATGCTGCTTGCGCGCTTCGGTCGTGGCGAAGCGGGGATCGTTGGTGAGCTCCTCGCGGCCGATCGCCGAAAGTAACGCCGGCAACTGTCTCTGCTCGTTAAACATCGCCATGATGAACCAACGACCGTCGCGCGACTGATAGTGATTCGCCAGTGCGTTCGGAGCGTCCTGGCGGCGCGGGCGCAGCGGCACGTGTTCACCGAACAGCCGCGTCTGCACGGCGCAGGCGTTTGCCCAAAGCCCGCTCTGCAACAGCGATGACCGCACCACGCCGCCCAGCCCGGTCTTCTCACGCCGGTACAGTGCCGAAAGGATCGCGGCGTAGACCCCCGTCGCACTTGGGAAATCACCCATGCCGGGCATCGAACGCGACGGCACGGTCTCGGCGTCGGCGCGCACCATGTCCATCAGACCGCTGCGTGCCCAGTAAGCCGTCGAGTCGAAACCAGTCTTCGCGGCTTCTTCTCCGGCCTCGCCATAGGCGGTGAAAGAGGCGTAGATCAGCCTCGGGTTGAGCGGCGTCAGGTCCGCGGCCGCCATCCGCAGCCGGTCCCGCACCGGCAACGGATAATTGGTGATGAAAACATCCGCGGACGCGGTCAGGCGATGCAGCACCGCCTGGCCATCCGGATGCTTCAGGTCCAGCGCCAGGCTGCGCTTGTTGCGCGACGAAAGCTGCCAGTAATAGTCGACCTGCTTCCCCGGAATGGGAGAGGACGCCCGCCACGGATCACCGGCGCCCGGGGGCTCGATCTTGATCACATCGGCGCCGAAATCCGACAACATGGTCGCCGCCGCAGGGCCGGCGATCCAGCTTGCGCAGTCAATGACTTTCAGGCCGGTGAACAGGCTGTCGGTCATACCCGAATTCCCCCCGCCATCACGGCGCCTGGTTGCTGAAGATGATCGTTCCGGAAGCTGCGAACATGCCGCCAACACCGTGACAGACTGAAATCCTGGCGCCGGGAATCTGCGCCGGTGCGACACCGCGCATCTGTCGCACGCTTTCCTGCAGCGCGTACATGCCATACATCCCCGAGTGCATATACGACAGGCCGCCGCCGTTGGTGTTCAAAGGCAACGATCCGCCCGGCGCGGTGTTGCGTCCGGCGATGAAGGCGGCCGCCTCGCCCCTGGGCAGGAAGCCGAGATCCTCCAGCCCGTACAGCGGCAGATGCGCGAAGGCGTCATAGATCATGAGATGATCGACATCCTTGTGCGCGATACCGGCCTCCTTGAAGGCGGTCGGGCCCGCCACACGGAACGCGCGCGACGAGGTGAAATCCTCCATCTGGCTGACCATCGGCGTTTCCGCGCTTTCGCCGGTCCCCAGTATATACACCGGCCTGGTCGGGAAATCCTTCGCCCGCTCTGCCGACGTCAGAATAAGCGCGCCGCCGCCGTCGGTCACCAGACAGCACATCAGCAACCGGAACGGATAGGCAATCATCCGGCTGTTCAGCACGTCGTCAGTGGTGATCGGATTGCGGAACGTTGCCCGCGGGTTCTTCGCTGCCCATTCCCGTTGCACGACGCAAACCTGAGCAATCTGCTCGACCGTCACGCCATATGTCTTCATATAGCGCAGCACCGGAATGGTGAACATCGACGGCGGCCCCATCGGTCCGAACGGCTGCTCGAACTGTCCGGCTAGCGACGAGGGCGGCACCGAACGCGGCGGGTTGCCAATGCGCGACTTGCCGCTTTCGCCGTGGGTGATGAGGATGGTCTTCGCCAGCCCCAATTCGATCGCCGCCGCGGCGTGGCGGACATGGATCATGAAGCTGCAGCCGCCAACCGATGTGCCGTCGATCCAGGTCGGCGTGATGCCCAGATAGTGCGCCAGTTGCACCGGCGTTTCGTTTGCCGTGGCGATGCCGTCGATATCCTTCGGCTTCAGGCCGCAGTCGGCCATCGCGTTGATCGCCGCGTCGGCGTGCAGGCCGATTTGCGACAGATCCGGAATGACCCCCAGCTTGGTCGTTTCAGCGGCGCCGACGACGGCGACTGTATTGTGCGGCATCGGATCAACCTTTCGCCGGACGGAACAAAGGCAGCGTGATGGTCTCGTCCTGCGACTGGAACACCACCTCCACCGGCATATCGAGCACCAGTGCCTCGGGAGTCTGCGCGCAGTCGACGATGTTGGTCATCATGCGCGGCCCCTCCGCCAACTCCACCACCGCGATCGCGTAGGGCGGCGTAAATCCGGGCACCGGCCGATGATGGATCACGTAGCTGTACAGAGTAGCCCGACCGCTGGCCTTGGTGACGGACACCTTGCGCGAGGCGCAGACTGGACAGAACGGCCGCGGCGGGAAGTACACCTTGGCGCAGTCGTCGCACCGCTGCAGCAGCAATTCGTTCGCTTTTGTGCCGTCCCAGAAATGCTGCGTCTCGGGTGTCGGCTGCGGCAATGCGCGTCCGGGTTGCGCCATGGTTCGTGTTCCTCCGGTCTGAACCCGGGGAACGTTAGGCCGCGCGGGACAAGGGGGCAACCTGGAGGCGCGGCCCCCTCACCCAGGTCATTTACGCGCCACCACGACCTTGGCGCGGGACGGCCGTGTCATCGCCTCGAGTTGCAGCAGTTCCGTGAGCTGCAGCTCGGTGAGAAGTCCCTCATCCAAAACGATCTCGGCCACCGATCGCTTCTCGGCCAAGGCGCGTCGTGCGACCCGTGACGACGCCTCGTAGCCCAGCGCCGGGACCAGGGCCGTCACCAGGCCGATGCTGCCGCGGACGAGGCTTTCGCAACGTTCCCGGTCCACCTCGATGCCCTCGACGCACCGGGTCCGCAACGTTTCCACCGCGGCCGTCAGCATGCGCAACGAGTTCAGCACGCAGTAGCCGATCGTCGGTTCGAACGGGTTGAGCTGAAGCTGACCACCCTCGGCGCACATCGTCACCGTCAGGTCGTGGCCGATCACCAGAAAGGCAACCTGATTGACCACCTCCGGAATGACCGGGTTCACCTTGCCTGGCATGATCGACGACCCGGCCTGGACCGCCGGCAGCCGGATCTCGCCGATCCCGGTGCGCGGCCCGCTGGAGAGCAGACGCAGATCGTTGCACAGTTTCGACAACTTCACCGCGACCCGCTTCAGCAACCCGGAGAACAGCACGAACGCGCCCATATCCGATGTCGCCTCGATCAGGTTGGCGGCTGGCACCAGCGGCACGCGCGCCGCTCGCGCCAGCTCTTCGACGGCGAGGCTGGCATAGCGCGGATCGGCGTTGATGCCGGTGCCGATCGCTGTGGCACCCAGACTTATTTCCCGGAACAGGCCACTGATTTCGCCAAGCCGAGCGACGTCTTCCTTGAGGGTGACGTGGAAGGCGTCGAATTCCTGGCCGACGGTCATCGGAACGGCGTCCTGCAGTTGCGTGCGCCCCATTTTCAATACGTCAGCAAACTCAACCGATTTCGTCTTGAATGCGAAGGCCAGGTCGTCGAGCGCCTGCACCAGCGGAACAGTGGCGAAGATGATCGCCAGGCGCATCGCCGTCGGATACGCATCGTTGGTGGACTGCGCCATGTTGACGTCGTCATTGGGGTGCAGCGCGGCGTAGTTTCCTCGTGGCTGCCCCATGATCTCCAACGCGACGTTGGCGATCACCTCGTTCGCATTCATGTTGGTCGAGGTGCCGGCGCCACCCTGGATCGCGTCGACGACGAACTGATCGTGAAAACGACCCTCGTCAGCGATCAGTTGGCAGGCGCGCTCGATCGCCGCGGCTTTGGCCGGCGCCAGATGTCCTAGCCGCCGGTTGGCTCGGGCGGCCGCCAGCTTGACCAGAGCGAGGGCGCGAACGAGGTTGGGAAAATGGCCGACGGGCACGCCGGTGATGGGGAAATTCGCCACGGCGCGCTGACTGTGGATGCCCCAGTAGGCGGATTCGGGAACATCCATTTCACCCAGCAGGTCGTGTTCCCGCCGGGTTTCGACGGAGGCGGTGTACAGCGGACTCGCCGGTTCCAGTCCGGTGCGCTCGCCGGCGACGAGAGGCGCGGGGACCGGATTCGGTCCTGGATCGGTGTTCATTGCAACCTCCCTCTCGCGCCCCCTCTGCTCGTGTCGGGCGCCGAGTGATCCAGATAGTCCGGTTTCCGGCCGGCTGTAGAGCTGGGGAGAAGATCTGGATCAATTTATTGGCAATCACGCTGCCACTCAGTGAAGCAAGATACGTCTCTTTTGGCTTGAGGTAGCCAATTCACACGATGAAACTCGATCGCGTTGCGACTCGTGCTTCTCTGCGATCGGACACTAGCCCAACAGCACCGCCTTGCCGATCACCTCGCGATCGATCACCGCCTGCAGCGCTTCCCGCGCCTGATCCAGACGGAACGTGTGGGAGATGCGCGGCCGCAGCTTGCCTGCCTCGGCCAGAGTGAGAAGTGCCTTCATGTTGGCGAGCGCCAGATCCGGGTCTTGCTCATTCAGGCCGCCGATCCGCACGCCGATGGCGTCGATGCCCTTGATGAGAAGATAGTTGCTCCGGATATTGGTTGGGCCGCCGCCGAGGAAGCCGAGGATCAGCAGCCGGCCGCCCCAGGCGAGACAACGCAGCGACTCCTCGGCCACCTTGTCGCCGATCGGATCATAGATGATGTCGACGCCTCGCCCAGCCGTTAGTTGCTTTACCACTTCGACAAAACCGGACCGGTAGTCGATGGCATGGTCAGCGCCTTCCTGCAAGCAAGCGGCACGCTTGGTCTCCGATCCGGCGGTCGCGATGACGCGGGCACCGAATAACTTCGCCACCTGGATGGCGGCAATGCCGATGCCGCCCGCGGCGCCATGGATCAGCACCCATTCGCCTTCGCCCAGTCGCCCGCGCTGCAACAGCGCATGGTAGGCGGTCGTATAGGCACCACGAAATACACCCGCCTGCGCGAGGCTCATCCCCGCCGGCACCTTGTCGCACAGCGTCGCCTTCGCGTTCCCCAGCTCGGCCCATGCGCCCAGGGTGTGGCGGCTCATCACCGCGTCGCCGACCTCGAAGCCGGAAACATCTGGACCCAGCGCGACGACATGGCCGGCGGCTTCCCCACCGGGAATGAACGGCGGCTCCGGCCGGAACTGATACTTGCCTGCCAGCATGAGCACATCCACGTACTGGACGCCGCGAGCGCCAATTCGGAGCTGAATTTCTCCGGGCCCCGGCGGCGGCGGATCCGGAACGCTATGCAACGCCAGTGTCTCGGGCCCGCCGAACCGCTCACAGACCATTGCGTGCATTACGATTTCTCCTACTTTTGCATTAACAAATTGTATCAAGAGTGATGAAAGTGAATGTCTTGCCGCGTAGTGGCTTGATTCTGGTCAAATTCATCCGCTAAGACCAACGCGTTCGCGGTTTCAACGATTTACCCAGACTGGACGGCCCGATGCCCAATGCAGCCAGAGTGTCCGCTCCCTTTTCTTCGGCTCAGGTGGAGAGCCTGCCGGCCATCCAGGCACTGCGCGCCACGCCGTTGCTGCGCGACCTCGCGCCCGCGGTGCAGGAGCGGTTGGCCGCCATCAGTGAAATCATGTTCGTGTCCGAAGGAACCGAGGTTTGTCGTCAGGGCGAGCCCGCGGACGAGATCTTCGTCGTGTTGGAGGGTCAACTGGTATCATCCTCCACCGCGGCCAACGGCGCTTCCGCCGTGGTGGAGGTCATCCACGGCGGCGGCATCGTCGGGCTGGCAAACGTTCTGGCGCGGCTTCCACGATTGCTGAACGTCCGCTCTATCAATGCTTGCCGACTGCTGTCGATAGAAGCCGAGGGTTTGCTCGCGCTGGTCGAGCAGGAGCCGTCGCTCGTCACCGCCTTGATGCGGGCGCAGGCGCAGTCGTTTCGCGGCCTGGTGCGCCAGGTCTGCGACCTGAAACTGCGCACCACCGCGCAGCGACTGGGCTGCTATCTGTTGTCGCTTTCCACTGAGAAGGTGGCGAACGCCACCGCGCTGAGACTGCCCTTCGACAAACGGCTGCTGGCCGCGCGTCTCGGCTGCCGTCAGGAGAATTTGTCGCGTGCCTTCGCCGCCTTGCGCGGTTTCGGCGTCGAGACGCACGGCGCGCGCGTCACCCTGCACGATATTGCGAAACTGCAGGATTACGCGGTGCCTGACGAACCCTTCGATCAAGCCGCGGCCTGACCGCGCCGACGGGACAGGGTTGGCCGTAAGCACTCAGGCCGCGGTGATTTCCTGCCACAGGCGATCGGCCCCGGCCGTCGCCATATGCCGGCCAAGCAGGCGGTTCCACTCGGCGTCCTTGCCGAACTCGTCGCGCCAGGACCACAGGCGACGCGTCAGAAAATGTAGATCGTGTTCGAACGTGAAGCCGATCGCGCCATGCACCTGATGCGCGATGGCCGCGCCGATGCCGGCCGCCTCTCCAGCGCGTGCCTTGCCGGCGGCGATCGGCAGCAGCCGAACCCCGTCAGCCACCGCCTCCGCCGCGAGGTCAGCCGCGGCCACGGCGGCGGCGGTCTGCCCAGCGAGCATCGCGAGGTTCTGCTGCACCGCCTGAAACTTACCGATCGGCCGGCCAAACTGCACGCGATCCAGGGCATATTCCGTCGTCATCTCGGTCAGCCGGGTCAGTGCGCCGGCGATCTGCTGCGTCCGCATCGCCGCACCCACCGCGCGCAACATTGGCAAGGTCACATCACTCCGGGCGGAGGCCAAAGCGATGCCGTCCAGTTCCACGGTATCCCGAGGCTCCCGCGCGACATTCTCTCCGGGCGCCGAAGACCACGCCGCGCCGCCGATCAGAACCACCCGCCACAATCCGTCACGCTGCGCCAGCAGCGCCATCGCCGCCGCGTTGCGTGCCCACGGCACCCGGGTGAGGCTGCCGCTTACCTGCCACGCGTCACCCTCGGCCAGCAGGGAGACCGCCTCATCGTCGCGCACTGGCGCGACCGTCAGCGGGCCCTCGGGGATCGGCAGGCCTGCCTTCGCAAGCAGCCAACTCGCCAGCATTGTCTCCGCCAACGGCAGTGGCAGTGCGTATTCTCCGGCCACACGAAGCAGCGAAAAGGCGTCGGTCACCGACACACCGAAGCCGCCGGCGTGTTCCGGCACTAGGGCCCGATGCAGGCCGGCATCCTCCACCGCTGCCCACAGCGCCGCAGGCCAGACGCCCTGGTCCGCGAACCGCAACACGGCCGTGTCGCAATGATCCCGGAATACGCGGCGTGCCGTTTCCCGCAACAGGTCGCCGGTCGAGTTGTCGGCATCAGGATCGCCCGCCGCAGCCGCGCCAGCAGACGGACCTTGCTTGATTGGAGCGGACTCGATCATCGCTGATTTCCTTGCGACATGTCAGCCATGTGAATGCCCGTACAACGCCTCGGGCGACACCAGCGGCGCGGCGATTTCCCGCAGTCCACCCTCGCCTGCCGCCCGGAAGAAGCAGTTGCGCCGTCCGGTGTGGCAGGCGACGCCCTCCTGGTGCACCAACAGCAGCAAGGTGTCGCCGTCGCAGTCGACCCGCAGTTCCCGCAAATGCTGGGTTTGCCCCGAGGACTCGCCCTTCCGCCAAAGCCTGCCCCGCGACCGGCTGAAGTAGCACACCTGGCCGGTGGCCAGCGTCTCGCGCACCGCCTCGGCGTTCATCCAGGCCAGCATCAGCACCTCGCCGGTGTCGTGCTGCTGCGCGATGGCGGGGACGAGACCATTGGCATCGAAGCTGATCTCGGCCAGGACTTTGTCGGCCTGCATGGTAATTTGGTTCATCGATGATATTTAGTGCTGAGGCGTGCCCGCCGCCAAGGAGTGCCGCATGGGGTTCTCCCCCCGCACCGAGACTTTGCTCGACCGCGCCGCCACGATCTGCGAAGCCCGTGGCGCCCGTCTCACCGACCTGCGCCGCCAGGTGCTCGGCCTGATCCTCGACCGCGACGCACCGACCGGGGCCTATGACCTGCTCCACCAGCTTCGCAGCACCCGCCACGGCGCGGCGCCCCCGACTGTGTATCGCGCGCTGGAATTCCTGCTGGAGCACGGGCTGGTCCATAAACTGGAGCGGCTTTCGGCGTTCGTCGGCTGCGTCGCCGAGGAGGATCACGACCACGCCGCGCAGTTCCTGATCTGCCGGTCCTGCGGCCGGGTCGCGGAACTCGAGGACCATGAACTGGCGCATGCGCTGGAGGGGGCCGCCAAACGCCTGGGCTTTACCGTCGGCCGAGCGACGATCGAGGCGGAGGGTCAGTGCGCGGCGTGCACGCGGCCATGAGGTGGCGACGCGGTACCGGGGCGCTTCCGATTGTGGCGGCGAACATGACGAGGAGAGGAACGCGATGACGATGACGGCATCGGCGGACACAGCGCGAGCAAACCGCCGGCGAGGTTCCGCCCCCGATGGGGTCACCTTCTGGCATACGCTTTATCTGGGAACCACGCGCTACAACATGGCTCCAGGCACACCCGATCCAGATGCCTCGGCGCTGTTCCCGATGGCATTCCTGGTCGAGCAGGATCCCGGCAGCACCGCCAGCGCGCACTACCATCAGCAGGACCAGTTCCAGCTTGTCGTGCGTGGCCACGCGACGATGGGGCTGCACGAAGTGCGCCCGCTCACGGTGCATTTCAGTGGCGCCCACACTGCCTACGGCCCGATCCGCGCCAGCCAGGACGAGGGCGTGTGGTATTTCACCTTGCGCAATGGCTTCGACCCTGGTGCCCGCTTCATGGCGAAGGCGGAGAACCGGATCGCGCTTCGTTCCATTCCCGGCCGTCACCATCGCGAGGCCGTAGCCGGTCCGCTGGCACCGCCCACTGCCGCGGTAGAGACGCTGCTGGGTCCCGAGCCGGATGGCATGGCCGCCTGGCGCTATTCCCTGGGGTCGGGAGAAAGCGTGGTCGGGCCTGATCCAGCAACGGGTCGCGGGCAATACTGGGTGGTGACGAGCGGCAGCCTCATCCACGACGGCGACACGCTGCCCCGGATGTCCTGCGCCTTTGTCGGCCCGGAAGATGCTCCGTTTCAAGCGGTCGCGGGCCAGGACGGTCTGGAGGTCGTTGCGATGCAGTTTCCCGTGCGGGCGCCAATCACTGGACTTCACTGAAGCGAGGCCAGCCTGCCCTGCGGTTCTGGCTGGACCCGACGCCCCTTCAAGCTGCTTCCTGCATCGCCTGTTCGAACGTCCAGGGGCAGTCGATCGGGAAGGTGTCTTCCGGCAAGCCGGTCTCGATCGCGGCGTGGCGGCGCGCGTAACGGTATGCGGAAACCATCGCGTCGGGCAGCTTCGCTTTAAGACTTGGGTTATCGCTGAGGTGCTCGGCAAGCTGGTCGCGTGCATTGGCGATCGAAAGCGGCCACGACGCGCCGCGGCGATCCGGCTGGAACCGCCATTGCAGCAGAAGTTGCAGGAGAATGGTCAGCCGGCTCACCAACTCGCGCTTCTCGCTGCGCCCCATGCTTTCGATTTCCTCGGCGATGTGTGCGATATCGGCACCCGACAGATTGCCGGCACGCAGCAAGCCCGCCTACTCGGTGGTCCAGGCGTAGAAGTCACGGTCGTACAGCTCGCTCATGGCGGTTCCTTGTTCTTTGGCACCCTGCCCCGACAGCTTGATACCATGAACGGCAAAGGCGTAATTTGGTGCAATCTGCCGCGAGGCGCGTGTTGAAAAATCTATTCGCGGATGTTCCCGTAAACTCGGCGGACGAGGAGTTCATTCAGCTTGTCGCGCGCCCGAGCGCTCGTATCGAACGGATCGTCTCACACGGCCACTTCACCGCGCCCACGCAACCCTATGACCAGGACCATGACGAGTGGGTCCTTTTACTTCGTGGTTCGGCAGGTTTGTGGGTCGACGGCGATGGCGAGCATGATCTCCGTCCTGGCGATTATGTGTTGATCCCGGCCCACCGTCTTCATCGGGTGACCAGGACAGCGGCAAACGAACCAACTGTCTGGCTGGCCGTGCATTTCTGCTAGTGCCGAGGCCGACCGGCCGGCGAGGATTGGCGTTCTGAAAGCCACCTGGGCTACGCTGTGCCCGCACACCGAGATCGAGCCAATGCCAAAGCAGATCCGCCTCAACGCCTTCGACATGAACTGTGTCGGGCATCAGTCACCCGGGCTGTGGACTCACCCCGACGACCGCGCTGACAGCTATAATACTCTCGAATACTGGACCGATCTCGCGCGCACGCTGGAGCGGGGGAAATTCGACGCGCTGTTCCTCGCCGACGTGCTGGGCATCTACGACGTCTACCAGGGCTCGCCCCGCACCGCGCTCGAGCACGCTGTTCAGGTGCCGGTCAATGACCCCCTGATGGTGGTCCCCGCCATGGCGCTGGTCACACAGCACCTGGGCTTCGGCATCACCTGCGCCCTGTCCTACGAACTCCCCTACCCGTTCGCTCGGCGGATGAGCACCCTGGATCACCTGACCAACGGCCGCGTCGGCTGGAACATCGTCACCGGTTACCTGGAAAGCGCCGCCCGCGGCATGGGGATGTCCCGTCAGCTCGCGCACGATGACCGCTACGGGGTGGCCGAGGACTACATGCAGGCGGTCTACAAACTGTGGGAGGCGAGCTGGGAAGACGGTGCCGTGCTGCGCGACCGGCAGGGCCGCCGTTTCGCCGACCCCGACAAGATCCATCGGATCGTCCACGAGGGACCGCATTTCAAAGTCGACGCGATCCATTTGTGCGAGCCTTCGCCTCAGCGCACGCCGGTGCTGTTTCAGGCCGGGGCATCGAACCGAGGCCGCGATTTCGCCGCCCGCCACGCCGAATGCGTGTTCATCAACGGGCCGTCGAAGAAGATCATCGGCAACATCGTGGCCGACTTGCGCCGGCGGACCGCCGCCATGGGTCGGGATCCGGCCGACCTGGTCATCTTCACGATGATGACGGTGATTACCGACACCACGTCGAAGGCGGCTCGGGACAAGTACCAGGACTATCTGGGTTACGTGTCCGAGGAGGGCGCGCTGGCTCTGATGTCGGGCTGGACCGGCGTGGATTTTTCGACCCTGCCGCCGGATGACGTCGTGCGCTTCACCGATCGGGCGGACGCCATGAGCTCGGCGCTGGAGGTGTTCACCACCGCCGATCCGGAGCGGCAATGGACGGTGCGCGAAATTGCCCGGCACGCCGCGATCGGCGGGCGCGGCCCGGTGGTGATTGGATCGGCCGCCGAGGTGGCGGAGGAACTCGGGGCCTGGGCGGAGGAAACCGGAGTCGATGGATTCAATCTGGCTTATGCGCTGACCCCGGGAAGCTTTGCCGACATGGCGGATCTCGTGGTGCCGGAGCTGCAGTCTCGGGGACTGTTCAAGCACGACTACGAGCCAGGAACGTTGCGGGAGAAACTGTTCGGTGCAGGCCGAGCGCGGTTGCCGGCAAACCACCCGGCCGCGACGGTGAGGCGTGTCAACTGAAGGGGCTTCACCGCCGCGCCCCATCGCTCGGCCGGGATGCCGTCAACAAGAGACGGTATAGATCGGCGCCGGAGCGGGTCGCTTGGCGCCGTTACCGCGTCGCAAGGATTTCGCGGTTTTGACAGGGCCGCCTCTAAGACTCCGCTTCGGTTCGCCGTAGGACCGCGGATTACGGCCAAGCGGGTCAAGTGCGTTCGGTCTAGCAATTCGGCTGACTCGGAAATCCCCGGCACCGACATTAAAATGAATAAGCCATCGTCGGACGTTAGTGGCATAGATCAGTGAGCAGCCGTTGAATTATATGAAAAATATTCGTCGCCGTCGGCTGGTTCGTTCTGGCCACCTTGTTTTGCTGCTTCTTGCCGTGTGTTCGCTGGGGGTTCTCCGGGTGGGTTCGGCAAATGGGGCGGACGAGGGCCCGGCGAATCAGGCGGCGAAACGCGATCCCAAACCTACCGCGGTTAACGCTGTCAGCAGTGCCACTTTTCTCAGCTCGCTGGGCGTCAATACCCATATTGACCAGGGATACAATCCGGTCCCCTACCTCGCGATGCTGCAATACACCGGGATCCAGAACATTCGCGATGGAGGCCGCAACCTTTCCGGAGACCTGATGCTGCATGAAAAGGCGGGCATCCAGGTCGATGTCATTGGGGCTGATGTCATCGGACTTATCGCCGCCGCGAAAACCTTGGCCGCCGCCGACGCTCTGCTGTCGATCGAGGGACCGAACGAGCCGAATAATTTTCCCATAACCTACAACGGCCAGCGGGGAGGCTCGGATGGAAGCTGGGCTCCGGTGGCTCAGCTCCAGAAGGATATCTACATCACCGTAAAATCGGATCCTTCCTTGTACCGATACCCAGTGTTTCACGTATCCGAGGGCGGCGCCGAAACCGAGAATGTGGGCTTGCAGTTTTTGACGATTCCTGAAAAACGCGGACACGTTGTTCCCGGAAGGAACGCAATACGCCGACTATGCCAACCCGCATAACTACGTGATCGGCAACGGTGGCACGTATGAGGATAATCAGGCGTGGAAGGCGGCCGATCCGGTTCTGAATGGTCGGTGGGATGGCCTTTACGGGGAATACGGCAAGACTTGGAAAAAAGGATTTCGCGGCTACCCCAACGGACAGTTGCAAACCTTGCCAAGGGTGACGACCGAAACCGGTTGGGACTCCGTCGAAAACCCTGGCGGAGAAAGGGTACAGGGAACAATACTGGTCAATACTTATTTGGCGCAGTTCAAGCGAGGGTGGAGATATACCTTTATCTATGAACTGCGAGACAATGAAGGGGGCGCCGGACACCAGGGACTTTACCGTGATGACGCCATGCCCAAACCCTCCGCGACCTTCATCCACAACCTCACGTCCATCCTGGCTGACAAAACTTCCGTTGCTACCCCGAGACAACTGAGCTACGCGATCGCGGATGCGCCAGACACCGTGCATGATCTGCTGCTGCAGAAGAGCAACGGCACTTTCGAGTTGGTGGTCTGGGGCGAGCGAGTTACCGGATCGAACGACGTGACCGTCAAGTTCAGCAAGAAATTTCCTTCGATACGGATCTACGATGTCACAGTTGGAACGACACCCGTGCGGACACTCGCCAACGTCAGCGCTGTTCCGCTGTCACTCAGCGATCACGCGATGATCATCGAACTGCAGTGAGCGGCCGGCGTATCGTCTCGAACTGCTCAGTCCTCGCTCAAGGCCATTGTCAGATCCGAGACACCCATCGGATCCTCCATCGCCGCGAGCCGTCCGGCAGCCAGCCAGGCGAAACGTTCCAGCATCGCTTTACGCCGCGCCGGTGGCAGCCTGACGCACAGGGGCTCGCGCAGGACGTCGGCATGCCGGTCGGCGCAAACGATCAATCCAGTCTCGGGCGGCAGGATGCCCCGCGGAAAGTCGCAGTCGACCGCGAAGAAGAACTGGTCGCAGAACGGCTGGTATTCAGTCCACTTCCCGTCCGCAAGGTAATCTCGAAGGCCCGACTTCACCTCGATGCAGACGAACCCTCCACCGGGCTGCAGCGCCAGAACGTCCGCCCGCCGCCCGTTCGCCAGCCGGACCTCGTGCAACGGCGCCCACCCGAGCCGTAGGCAAAGCCTGGCAACAGCCCGCCGAATGAGCAGAGTGCGTTCGGGAAAGCCGATGCCATCCATAGTCTCAGCGGCGTCCGGTCAACCCAGCAGCGCGTCGATCGCCTTCGCCAGCTTGACGTCGTTCTCGGACAAGCCGCCGGCGTCATGCGTGGTCAGTTCGATCCGCACGGTGTTCCAGACATTCGACCAGTCCGGGTGGTGGTCAAATTTTTCCGCCAGCAGGGCCACGCGGGTCATAAAGCCCCAGGCCGCGCTGAAATCGGCGAACTTGAATTCCCGCCGGATCGCGTCCTTGTCGAGGGCGGGGGTCCAGTGCGGCAGCGTCGTTCCCAACTGCGATCGTTCGGCGTCGCTCAACCGTTTGGCCATGTCGCTTCTCCCCTGCTCAAAGTGCTGCGTACAGGCGCTGCATGTCGTCCAGCGCCTCGGCGAACTCGGTCATGAATGAGGCCACCACCTGACGGCAACTCGGGATGCCGTTCACCAGTCCGACACCCTGGCCCACGAAATAGCTGACCAAAGCCCGCGCCGGTTCGCTGCCAGCCTCCGCCGCCCGGTTCACCCGCGCCATCGCCGGCTCGCTGAGAATGCCCTGCAGCGGCATCGGCAACGGGCCGGGACTGTCCGGACCCTCCCACGCATCGGTCCAGGCGGAGCGCAACTGTCTCGCCGGCTTGCCGGTGCGGCCGCGCGAGCGGACCGTGTCACGGGATCGCGCCGCCACCATCTTTTCGCGGAACACCGGGGAGGTCTCGGCCTCCGTGGTGGCGAGCCAGACCGAGCCGGTCCAGACACCCGCCGCACCCATCGCCATGCAGCCGACCATCTGCCGACCGGTCATGATGCCGCCGGCGGCAAGCACCGGGGCCTTGCCTTGCACCGCGCGCAGCACCTCCGGCACCAACACCATGGTGGAAACCTCGCCGCAATGACCACCCGCCTCGGTCCCCTGGGCGACGATGATGTCCACCCCTGCGGCGACCTGGCGCACGGCGTGCTCCCGCGCACCGACCAGCGCGGCGCAGGGGATACCGGCCGCCCTGGCGCGTTGCAGCATCGAGGCCGGCGGCACGCCGAGCGCATTGGCGATCAGGCGGATTGGATGACGGAAGGCGACGTCCATCAGCTTCTCGCCGGTCTCGAACTGATACGGCGGCGGGCGGTCCAGATCCTCCCGGTTATGCGTGCCCCTGGTCGGATCAACATGGTGGCGACGGAGCAGATCGTGCACGAAGCTGCGGTGCTGGTCGGGAATGCGCCCGGCCAGGTCGCCCAGGGTGGCTCCCGCCTCGGTTCGCACCGCCAGGTTCTCCGGGATCAGCAGATCGACGCCGTAAGGCTTGCCGCCGACATGGGCGTCAATCCAGGCGAGTTCGGTCCCGAGCTGCTCCGGCGTGTACCCAGCCGCCCCGAGCACGCCGAAGCCGCCGGACTGACTGACCGCCGCCACCACGTCGCGACAGTGGCTGAACGCGACCAGGGGGAATTCAATGCCGAGCATGCGGCACAGTTTGATGTCCATCACGCGGACATCCTGATCGGCGGGTCGAGGTCGGCGGGCAGCGGGCACTCATAAGGGGTCTTGCCGATCCGCGCCTGGTGATCCGCCTTGGCCCGCGCCAGCAACGCCGGATCATGGATCACGTCCAGCGCGGTGCCGGCCATGACCTTGGCCACGTGCACCAGCCCCTTGTGCGCCGCCGGCAGTTTTCCTTGCGCCGTCAACTGCCATGAGTGTCCGGGCGTGCCGATCGCGTAGGTCGCGCCGCGTGCCTGAACCGTCGGCACCACCCAGCTCACGTCGCCCATGTCGGTCGAGCCATTCGCCCCGGTGGGTCTCGCGTCCAGCGGAATGATCCGATCGCACAGCGGCGTGTCGGAATGTGCTGCAATGCCGAGGCGCCGGTAGACGGTTTCGATGTCCTCCCGGGGCAGTGTCCCTTGGAACTCCCGTGCCGCGGCGCGGTCGGCGTCGTCGAACGGCGGCGGTCCGATGCGGTCGAGGTTGTCCTGCATCGCCTGCTCCAATGGCGTATTGGCCAGCAGATTGGACACCGCGCTGATCATTTGCGAGGTGACACGGGTCTCGGTCATCAGCGCCGCGCCGTCCGCGACCTTGCGGACCCGCTCGATCAGCCGGCTGAGTTCTGGCAGGGTCTTCGCGCGAACCAGATAGCGCACCTTGGCGAACGCCTGTACCACGTTCGGCGCGAGGCCGCCGGCATCCAGGATCGCCGCGTGCACCCGCGCATCAGACGGCATGTGCTCGCGCATATAGTTCACGCCGACGCTCATCAGTTCGACCGCATCCAGCGCGCTGCGTCCCAGATGCGGTGCCGCCGCCGCATGCGACGCTCGGCCATGGAACGAAAAATCGATACGGGTGTTGGCCAGCGACGCAGCCAGGTTGACGCCGGAAAACGATGCGGGATGCCAGGAGATCGCCACATCGACGTCGCTGAACGTCCCGGCGCGAGCCATGAACGCCTTAGCGGCGCCACCTTCCTCAGCCGGGCAGCCGTAATAGCGGACTGTTCCCGGTGTGCCGTTGGCCTCCAGGTAGTCTTTGACAGCGGTGGCGGCGAGCATCGAGGCGGCGCCCAGCAGATTGTGGCCGCAGCCGTGTCCGAAGCCGGGCCCTGGCAGCGGCTGCTGCCGTGCAACGCCGGCCTCCTGCGACAGGCCCGGCAGCGCGTCATATTCGCCGAGGATGGCGATCACCGGACCGCCTGCCCCGGCCTCGCCCATCACGGCGGTGGGAATGCCCGACACATCGCGGGTGACGCGGAAGCCCTTGGCCTGCAACATCGAGGTATGTTCAGCGCAGGAACGAAACTCGGCATAGCACAGTTCCGGGATGTCCCAGACCCGGTCGGAGAGGGCGATAAAATCATCTTGGTGGGCGTCGACCAGGCGCCAGATTGCCTCGGTGTTCCGCATCCTGGTTACTCCCTGGTGTGGCGGAAGCAGCGGGTCAGGTGATCGTCCACCATGCCGGTCGCCTGCATGAACGCATAGCATATGGTGGAACCCACGAAACGGAAGCCGACTTTGCGCAGCGCCTTGCTCATGGCGTCCGAGAGGGGGGTCGTAGCTGGCACCTGTCCGAGTTCGCTCCAGGTGTTGCGGATTGGCTGGTGGTCGACGAAGGACCACAGATAGCGATCCAGGCTGCCGTGTTGCTCGATCATCGCGCGGGCCGCCAGCGCATTGTCGCGGACCGAGAAGATTTTCAGCCGGTTGCGGATCAGCCCCGAGTCGGCCAGCAGCCGCTCCAGTTCAGCGTCCGTCATGGCGGCGACGCGGTCGATGTCGAAGCCATGATAGGCCTCGCGGTAGGCGTCCCGGCGAACCAGGACGGTGCGCCAGGAAAGCCCGGCCTGAGCGCCCTCCAGCGTCAGCAGTTCGAACAAGGCGCGGTCGTCGTGCTGCGGCACGCCCCACTCGGTGTCGTGATACGCCTGCATCCGGGCGTCGGCCCCAGTGGCCCAGCTACAGCGGATGATTTCGGGGGCCCCGGTCATCGCGGTTGTGTTCCGGCGCGGAGTGTTGTCTCGCCGAGCCGCGCCTGCCTGGCGAGACGGGGGCCGCGGGCGATCGACAGGGTGGCATCCAGATCGGCGATCAGCGCTGCGAGCGGTTTGTGCGATGGCAACTCCGGGGCCTCGATTTGCGCGCGCAGCCGAGCGGTGATGTCCGTCGCGAGCAGGCGGAGTCCGACGAGGGTTGCGTCACCGTCGCGGAGGCGGCCGTCGTCCAGCGCGGCGACGACGGATGCAGCCGCGGCGTCGAACACGGCGATCAGTGCCACGATCGCTCCAATTTCAGCCGCGACGGCAGGGTCGGGTGGGGTTGCTCCGGCGAGCAGGCCGATCGCGTGGCGGAACGCTCCGAGGATGCCGAAGGTCCCGACGGCATCCTCGACGTCACGGAATGGCATCGCCATCCGCTCATAGGCCGTGCCCATCGGCCCAAGGACCGCAGTGACAGGGACCACGCAGTCCAGCGTCAACAGGCAGTGACGGGACGGACGCAGGGTGTGGAATCCTGGCATTTCGCTGATGCCGAGGCCGGGGGTGTCGCGCGGCACCAGAAAGGCGCTGTAGCGCTTGCGGCCCATCTCCTCCGAGGTGATGGCGAAGACAATGATCGCGTCGGCCGACGGGCCGTTGCTGACCCAGGCCTTCTGCCCGGTGATGCGAAATCCGTCCCCGGCGGGATCGGCGCGGGTGGTCAGCAGCTTGGGATGCGCGCCGACCTTGGGTTCGGATATGGCCACCCCCAGTGCTCGGCCGCGCCAATCGGCCCGTTGCGCCTCGGTGCCGAAGCTTCGAACAAAATGGCGGAACACGAGCTGGGGGCCACTCCAGACGCTGCCGACGCCGAGCAGACCGGTGCGCTGGACCAGGGCGGCCTTGGTGCGGGCGAGGGCGGCATAGTCGGGCACCGCGTCCAGCAAGCCGGCCTGCCGCATGCCGGGCCGCGGGTCTTGCGCCGGGTTCGGGCACTGCGCCAGCCAGGTGTCGATGCGGTTATCGGATGCCGGGATGGCGTGTTGCTGCTGCCGCGGTTCGCGGGAGGTCGGTTCAGCCGGCATATTCCTGCCCTCGGTTCTCATGGCCCGCCAATGCCGCCAGCACGTCATCCGCGGCGTGACTGATCCCGACTTGGACTCGTGGCCAACGAGCCAGACGATCAGCGTCGCTCATACACGACGATTCCATCCAACACCGCGACTCTGGACAGAGTTCCAGGGATCTGTGCGTTACGCCGAAAGATCCGTTCGCGCGCTGGGATCACGTCCGCCGGCTGGTGATACGATCCGCGCAATTCGTATCCGGCCTTGAGCGTGACCGTCTCGGCCGGGGTGTCGTCATCCACGATGACCAGCAGGTCGATATCACTATCAGGCCCGGACTCGCCCCGGGCGGCGGAACCTGGGTTGAAGTAGGCGACGACAGGGTCGAGCAGCGCGGGCGGGACCAGCGGGGCAGTCTCGGGCTGAACTTGGTCGGACATGGTCATCCGAATAGTTTGGCACGATCGCGCGGCCCCTGACAGCCAGAGGTCAGCGCAGCCAAAAGTGAGCAGCAGCATGGTCGTGGTTCCGCCTCCGTAGACCGTTGCCCGCTCGGCGAATCACCTATGCCCCCGCCTGACCACACCCTATGGTTGTGTTGTGGTCATTTCGCTCAACTTTATCACTGGTCATCCCGCTCCGCCCGAGGCCTTCATTGCCCGCTGGCAAGGCCGGGAGGGAGGTCAGGAGCGCGCCAACTACGCCCTGTTCCTGTCCGAACTCTGCGACGTGCTCGGCGTCGATCGCCCGGCGCCGGCGACGGCCTCCACCGAGGAAAACGACTACGTCTTCGAGCGTTCGGTCAGGCGGTCCGCCGCCGACGGCACGCACGGGCTTGGCCGCATCGACCTTTACAAGCGCGGGTGCTTCGTCCTGGAAGCCAAGCAATCGCGCCAGACCGGCGGCGTGAAGCACATTGAGATCCCACTCCTGCCCGGCCTCGATGTGCCGAGACGAGGCGTGCGCGATGCCAGCCGGACCTGGGACGTGCTGATGCTCAACGCTCGTCGTCAGGCCGAGGGGTATGCGCGAGCGTTGCCGGTCGACCATGGCTGGCCGCCTTTCATCCTGGTCTGCGACGTCGGCCATGTGATCGAGACCTATGCCGATTTCTCCGGCCAGGGGAAGAACTACGCGCAGTTTCCCGACCGCCAGTCCTTCCGCATCTACCTGGAGGATCTGCGCCGTCCGGAAATCCGCGAGCGGCTGGCGCGCATCTGGACCGACCCGATGCATCTGGACCCGGCGCGAGAGACCGCCCGCGTCACCCGCGCGATCGCCGAGCGGCTGGCCGCGGTGTCGAAGGCGCTGGAGCAGCAGGGGCACGACGCGGAGGAGGTGGCGATGTTCCTCATGCGCTGCCTGTTCACCATGTTCGCCTGCTCGCCGGGCATCGAGCTGCTGCCGGAACACAGTTTTCGCGATCTGCTGCGGCGCTGCGAGGCGGATCCGTCACGCTTCGTGCATATGGTCGGCCAGTTATGGGAGGCGATGGACAAGGGCGACTTCGCCTACGCGCTCGAAGCCAAGGTGCGTCGTTTCAACGGCGAGTTCTTTCGCACGCGCACGGTTTTGCCGCTGGCCCGCGAGGAGATCGGCGAGCTGCGTTCCGCCGCCTCGTTTGACTGGAAGGAAGTCGATCCCTCGATCTTCGGCACCCTGCTGGAACAGGCCCTCGACAAGACCGAACGCCGCCGGCTCGGCGCCCATTACACACCGCGTGCCTACGTGGAGCGCCTGGTCGTCGCGACCGTGATCGAGCCGTTGCGCGGCGACTGGGAGCAGGTGCTGTCCACAGCGGAGCGACAGCGCGAGGCGAGGCGCACCCGAGAAGCCGTGGCAACGGTGCGCGCGTTCCACGATAAGCTGTGTCTGACCCGCGTCCTGGACCCGGCCTGTGGCACGGGGAATTTTCTGTATGTCGCGTTGGAGCTGGTCAAGCGGCTTGAGGGCGAGGTGCTGGAGACGCTGGCCTCGCTGGGTGGGCAGGAAGCGCTGACCGGGCTGCAAGGCCACTCGGTGGACCCGCACCAGTTTCTCGGGCTGGAACTCAATCCCCGCGCCGCCGCGATCGCCGAGCTGGTGCTCTGGATCGGCTATTTGCAGTGGCATTTCCGGACGCAGGACGGGATGCCGGGGGAGCCGATCCTGCGCGCGTTCCACAACATCCAGGGCCGGTTCGACGCAGTGTTGAAAGCGGACGTGGAGCTTGCCCGCGATGCGCATGGGATGCCGATTACGCGGCGCGGGGCGGACGGCTCGGTGGTCGAGGTGGATGTCTACTCGAACCCCCGGCAGCCGGACTGGCCGGAAGCGGAGTTCATCGTCGGCAATCCGCCGTTTATTGGCGGCAAGGATGTTCGCGCGCGCCTGGGAGACGAACGCGCTGAGGCGCTCTGGGCGGCACACCCGGCGATGAACGAGTCAGCGGATTTCGTGATGTATTGGTGGGATCACGGGGCCGGGCTGCTGACCGGAAAGGGCACGGTGCTGCGCCGGTTCGGATTCGTGACGACGAATTCGATCAGCCAGGTGTTTCAGCGCCGCGTGATGGAGCGGCACATTCTTGCCAAGGCACCGATTTCGCTGGTTATGGCGATTCCGGACCATCCCTGGACCAAGGCGACCCGCGATGCGGCGGCCGTGCGGATCGCGATGACCGTTGCCGCGCCCGGCACGCGGGAAGGCGTCTTGCGGGAGGTCGTGCGCGAAACTGGGCTGGATACGGATGCGCCGTTGATCGAGTTTTCCGAAGTCGCCGGCACGATCAATTCCGACCTCACGGTTGGGGCCGACGTGTCGCGATGCGCCCCGCTGCTCGCGAATGAGGGTCTGTCGTCTCGTGGCATGGCCCTTCACGGCGGCGGATTCATCGTAACGCCGCAAGTCGCGGAACACCTCGGACTTGGAAGGCGTCCATGTCTCGAGAAGTACATCCGTGAATATCGTAACGGACGCGACTTAACATCCCGGCCTCGCGGGGTGATGGTGATCGATCTTTTCGGCCTCGACGTCGGCGAAGTTCGGACGCGGTTCCCCGAAGTGTATCAGCACATCAAAACCGAAGTTAAGGAGAAGGTTTCCGTCAATTCAAACGGGGATCGTGAATACATCGGTAGAGATTGAAATCACCGCGCGGTTTACAAGGACAACTGGTGGGTGTTTGGTGAACCACGCAGCGAGTTTAGGCCTGTGCTTAAATGCCTCGCCAGGTATATCGTGACAGTTGAGACGGCAAAGTATCGTATTTTCCAGTTTTGGATGCTTCTATTCTTCCCGACAACAGGCTCCTCGCGATCGCGTCTGATGATGGCTTCGTCCTGGGCATTTTGAGCGCGAAACTCCACACCACGTGGGCGCTAAAAACGGGTGGAACATTGGAAGATCGCCCAGTTTACACCAAATCCCGCTGCTTCGACCCGTTCCCCTTTCCCGCCGCTGACGACGCCCAGAAACAACGCATCCGTGCCATCGCCGAGGACCTCGACGCGCATCGCAAGCGCGTGCTGGCCGAGCACCCGCACCTCACGCTCACGAGCCTGTACAACGTGCTCGAAAAGCTTCGCGCCGGCACTGCGCCCGACGCACTGGCTCCCGACGACCGCCGCATCTTCGACGACGGCCTGGTGCTGATCCTGAAGGAATACCACGACGAACTCGATATCGCCGTGGCCGACGCCTACGGCTGGCCCGCCGACCTCTCCGACGACGAGATCCTCATCCGCCTGGTCGCTCTCAGCCAGGAACGCGTGCGGGAGGAAGCCGCCGGGCAAATCCGCTGGCTCCGCCCGGACTACCAGATCCCACGCTTTGGCGGCACCTGGGAAAAACTCGCCCTGACCGGCGGGTCGTTGCACAGCCGGGAGCAAGCCTGGGTTGCCACCGGAAAGCCCGGCTTCCCGGCGAGCGAACTGGAGCAGACCGCCTCGGTGCTGTCGGTGCTCAACGCGTTCGTCGAACCAGCCACCGCCACCGCCTTGGCAATGCGGTTCCGCCCGGGCCGGCGGGTGCTGCCGCAGGTCGAGGCCGTGCTGGCGGCACTGGTACGTGTCGGTGGCCTGGTCACCAGCCCCGATGGCGGCCACAGCTTCCTGCCGCGCCGCGCCGCATGACGGACGGAGTTTCGACCCCCGAAGGCGGGTGGTGGCGGCTGGGCGCGGTCGGGCGAATGAACGGGGATTTCTGGCCTGCGCAGGATGGGCGCCAAGGTTCCGCTGTCGCCGCACAGAGGCTTGCGGGATACGGCAAGCCTGCTGAAATTCAATGCAATTGCGCAGGCGATATTGCCAAAGCGGCTTGCAATCATACGCTGTTAGCGTAGATATGTGGACCAAGGACGATATCACAATCTTGCTCGACGACGACATGACCGATCACCCGATCGTCACGGTAGGGATCATCACGCCTGACGGTGAGGTGAAGGTCATGGCCGAAACGGAAGAGGTGGGCAAATGTCTAGTTTTGCGCAACTTTCACATACACGGCGAGAATGTCGGACCTCGCCAGTTCGGCTACGCGCGGTTGCGGAGTTTGGTTTCAGGCGTCATGGACACCTTGGAGGACTACGATGAGATTATCGTTCATGGAGCGACTCGGACCTCGGGTGCAGGTCAGGGCCATCGCCCACGTCCAATCCGGTTCACCCGTGAGGCTCTCTTTCGCCAGGGCCGTCGAGAACCCGAACACACCCATGGCGGCCGTCGCCCTGGCAAAGAGGCGCATGACGATGCCCCAGGCGCACCGCCTGATGACCCGCCTGGTGCAGGTTGAGCCGGGGGTGGCGCTCGTCGCCGAGGTGCCCATGGTGGAGGATATCGATCGCCTGACGTCCGAGATGGCTGCTTTCGGCATTAAGGCCGCTGTGTTCGATGTCTCGGACACGATCGACGTGAAGGCTGTCCGGGAGCAAACGGGGCTTAGTCAGGCGAAGTTTGCGCTCAACTATGCGCTGGACGAAGACACCGTGAAAAACTGGGAGCAGGGCAGGACGAAGCCCGACCACACGGCGCGCGCTTATCTCACGTTGATCGCGTCCGACCCGGAGGCGGTCCGCGATCTGCTTGCCGCGGCTATTGGGCAGCCGAAGCGTGCCATGGCGTTGGAACAACAGGAACAGGCGGTGACAGCGGCAGACCGGTGATCAGCGCCTGTCGGCGCTTACGCTGCTGGCCGCGGTCTGGCGAATGGACGGGACTTTCCGGTCAGGGGCGGCATTCGTGCAGCGGCGGCACCTGGCCGTAAAGCCTGCGCGTTAATAGCCGGCCCGCGCCGGTCGGCGAACCGACATGGATCATCGCGCCCGTGCTGGTGTTCGCGGTCTCGCTGCCGCAGTTCTGGAAATACGCTGCCTCGCACGGGTAGGGGCCGGCTATCTGATACCCTGTCTTCGCCGTCTCCGGGTCGGCAACGGTGATCGGACAGGAACAGATCAGCTCGCCTTTTTTCAGTGGCTGGTCGAAGCCTGGAAACGACTGTCCTTCGGTGCTGGTGAAACACAGGCCGCCGTCGCACTGAGCATAGGCGCCGGTCGAGGTCGCGGCCGGACAATTGTAAAGCGCCTGGTCGCCTTCCGGCGCGACGACCGATTGCGGCAGACTGTATGTGCTCGCCATGTATCCGTTGTTCTTACCCTCGGCATTTACCGAGCAGATGTCCTGATCGTCATCGAAATTGAACGGCAGGCTGATGCTGTCGCCGGACATGACGTCGCACTTGCAGTAGGAGACCCCGTTGAACACGGTGCAATCGGCGACCGCGCACAGTGCGTAGGTCTGGTCCTTGCAAATCTTAAACAGCCGAGGCGATGTCGAGGGCCAGTCGTTGCGCTTCTCGTCGGCGCGGGCTGGATCCCCGCCGGCCAGAATCACGGCAAGGAGCAACCCGATGCTTAGCAAACATAATTTCAGGGCCAGACGCCGGCTCGTCCGGTTCGATGTGGCCGTGGGACTGACTGCCATGAAAGATTTTCCCCGCCTTAGGTGCAGTTCGCGCGCCCACCTCATCTAAAGGTTGCATGGAACCGCCCCGCGGACAAGTGATTTCATATGCAACAGAAACTATCGGGCGTTTATTTCAGGCTGGCCGGCTTACCGACGGCGCGTCCCCTGAACCGAGACATACCGCCGAACGCCGTCGAGCAAATCCGCGGTTGGCGCCAGCCTTGGTCCGTCGCCTGCGTCGACCGGCGGCACGACGCTCACCTGCCAGCCGGACAGAGTCCTGATCGACGCCTGCGCCTGAGGATGGTCAAGCAGCGCCTGGTTGAGGGACAAACCGACGATCACCGGTGTGCCTCTGCCGATCGCCTCGGCTGTTACGGAAAGCGCGAGGTTGTCCGCGACGCCATGGGCAAGCTTGTTGAGCGAATTGAAGCTGCAGGGCGCGAATAACACCACCCCGCGCGGCGGCCGGGGACGGATGGCTGCATCGAAGTAAGATTCGATGACCCGGACCCCCTCTACATCCGCGAGGTCGCGCAAGGCGATCACGCGCGAGGCGTTCGGTGTCGGTAGCGCGATGACGGAGGCGAAGCCCAGACCGACCAGGCCGCGCAGCAGCTCGGGGCAGCGTGAAGCCGTCGTCGTGCCGCTGACCACGAGGTACACTAGGTCGAATCGCTCGCCGCCATCCTCGGGACTTGACCGCATGGTTAATTCTTCGATTCCCAAACCCGGTGTCTTTTCTCTTGAGTTCGCAACAACCGATTTCGATACGATCCCGGCCTCGTGGGGGATGAATACTCTACCCACCCGCCTCCGGCCGGCGCGTCGCATGCCGATCCAGCCAGCCCATCGCGGCATCCGGCTCGCTGTCGGTGGTGGCCAGGTAGGGCTTGATGTCGAGCAGCACGGTGCCGTCGAGACAGTCAAGGTAGCGGACCTTCAGACAGCCTGGCGACTCGACCCCCTCGAACGCAACCACGGACAGGCCGATCGGATTGGGCCGACGAGGGCCGCGGGTGGCGAAGATGCCACGTGGCTCGGTATCGAACGGCGGCGTGAACAGCAACTGCGGCGGCCTGTCATCCTGCCCCAGCCAGTACAGCAGGATCAGGTGACTGAAGCCGTCCAGACTGCGAAGCCCCTCCTGATAAGGTGGGTCGACGCGGGCCAGACACAGCGGCGCCGGGTCGGGCTGGCGGCCGTTGCGGGGGCATTCAGCAATCGTGCGCCACGGGGTCTGCAGACTGCCGATCCGCCGCAGGCCAAAAGTGAAAGGGTCGGTCAAAGGCACGCCCCGCGGAACATCTGGCTTGGATGATGGGGTATCACGACGGCAGGGGCAACGGGCCAGCGCGGATGTCGCCGGCCAGCGATAAGCATGGCATGGTCGGGAGCGGGTGACGGACATGCGGGACAGCGACCCCGGACATGGACCTTCCGCAACAGCTCGTACCGAATCGAAAGTGAGCCTTCACCTTGCGCCACAGAATAATGCATTTGATCGTCGTGGTCGCCGCCGTGCTGGTCTTGGTAGGCTGCAAGCCGGACGCCTCACCGCCGCCGGGGCTGCGCGGCGCGATGCGGGCAATGGCGATGGCGGCACCGCCCGGGGCTGCGGACCGGCGCATCGCATTCTCCCACGAATTCGCCGTGGAACTGCCCAACAGCGCGGTCGAGGCGACCCAGCAGAAGAATTTGACCGACTGCCTTGCCGCCGGCTGCACGGTGCTGAACAGCCGCCTCGACCGAATGCCCGATGGCGCGGTCCAGGGGTCGATCTCGGTGCGGATCGCCCCGGACCGGTATCAGGCCTTTGCCGAGGCCGTCACGGCGCCGCCCGCCAGGCTGATCAGCCACGCCGAGACCGCGGTCGACGAAACGGCACCGATGCTCGACATCGACAAACGGCTGGCGGCGCAAATGGCGCTGCGGGACCGGCTGTTGGAGCTGCTGAAGCAGGCCGGCGGCAGCGTCGGCGACCTGGTGTCGGTGGAGAAACAACTCGCGGACGTGCAAGGAACGATCGAGAGCGAGACCGCGCAGCGCGACTATCTGCGGACCCTCACCGACACGGTCAAGGTGGATGTCGCTTATAACGGGCTGATCCAGCAGGCGGGGCCGTTCGATCTCTCGCCGATCCGAGCGGCCGCCGACCGCTTTGCGCACGATGTCATTTTCTCAGTCGGCCAGTTGATCTCCTGTGTCGCACTTGCGTTGCCTTGGCTGCCGTTGGCGGCGCTGGCGGGATGGATCGCCCACTGGCTGATCCGGCGGAGAGCCTCCTGATCCTGCTTGCCTTGACATGACCCCGGGCCTGCACCTTCATCGATCCCACAGGGAGGGCGGCACGCGATGACCCAAAAGACCAAGCTGCGCGGCAGTTTTCGCGACGCGGTAGCGGACATTCCCGACGGCAGCACGATCGGTTTTGGCGGCTTCGCGATGCCGGGCACCCCGTTCAACCTGATCAAGGCGCTGATGGAGCAGGGCGCCAAGCGGTTGACCTTGGTCGCCAACACCACCGGCGGGGCGCAGCAGCCTCGGATGCCCGATATCGGCATGCTGGTCGAGAATGGCCAGGTGGCGAAGGTCATCTGCGCCTTCACCGCCGCCACTCGGCCCACCGACGTGCTGCCGTTCACCAAGTATTACGAGTTCGGGCGAGGTCGACGCCGAACTGGTGCCGCAGGGCACCCTGGCGGAACGGCTGCGCGCCGCCGGGGCCGGCATTCCGGCGTTCTACACTCCGGCCGCGGTCGGCACCGAACTCGCCGCCGGCCGCGAAACACGGGTCATCGACGGGCGCGAGTACCTGCTGGAATACGCACTGAAGCTGGACTACGCCTTCATTCGCGCGGCCACGGCGGATGCCGCCGGCAATTTGCGCTACCACCGGTCGCAGCGGAATTTCTGTCCGGTGATGGCGACCGCGGCCCGCTGCACGATCGCGGAGATCGACGGCGACGTCGTGCCGGTCGGCGGCATTGATCCGGACGATGTGCACACCGCCGGCATCTACGTGCACCGACTGGTGCAGGTACCCCCGGAACCCGAGGGATTGTGGCCGACCAGACGGCAGGAGCGAAGCCGATGAGCGAGACCAAGGGCCTCACCCGCCAGCAAATGGCCGATCGGGTGGCGCGAGAGTTCCAGGACGGCTGGATCGTCAATCTTGGCGTCGGCATTCCGACGATGTGCTCCAACACCGATATCGGCGACCGCGATATCACTTATCATTCCGAGAACGGGGTGATCGGGTACGGTCCGGTAGCCGCGCCAGGCGAGGAGGATCTGAACCTGGTCAATGCCGGCGGCCAGAACGTGACCCTCAAGCCCGGCGCCGCGGTGGTGCACCACGCCGACAGCTTTGGCGTCATCCGCGGCGGGCACATCGATGCGACGGTGATGGGGGCCTATCAGGTCTCGATGACCGGCGACTTCGCCAACTGGAAGCTGAAGGGGCAAAAAGGTGGCGGGATCGGTGGCGCCATGGATCTCGCTGCCTGTGCCAAACGGGTGTTCATCATTTTGGAGCACGTCACCCGTAACGGCGCTCCACGGCTGGTGGAGGCGTGCGACCTTCCGATCACCGCGAAGGGCGTGGTGACGCTGGTGGCGACGAATTATGGGCTGTTCGAGCCGACCGGCTCGGGGTTCCTGCTGCGGGAGATCGCCCCAGGCCTCAGCGTCGACGAGATCCGCGCGGTGACAGGGGGGATATTGGCGGTCGCGGACGGATTGCCGGCGGTGCAACTGGACAATTAAGCGATCGCGGGAGTAGCCGCTGCAATGGTATTCGATACGAAAGTGGCGATCCTCGTGCTGGAGGACCTTGCCGTCTGGCAGAAGCTGAACGTGACAGCCTTTCTAGCCACGGGCATCGCCGCCGCGGCGCCCGAAGCGCTCGGGGAACCCTATGAGGACGCCGCCGGCCGCCCCTACGCCCGCCTCCTCGGCCAGCCCATGCTGGTGTTTGCAGCCCAGCCAGACGGACTCCTCCGCGCCTGGCGCATCGGGATCGAGCAAGCACTGACCCCCGCCGTCTATGTCCGGGCGATGTTCTCCACTGGGCACGACGCCGCCAACCGGGCCGCATTCCGCGCTGAACCGGCGGACGCGCCAGATCTCGTGGGGCTGGCACTGCGTGGACCCAAAAAGACGGTCGACCGCGCGACGAAAGGCTGCTCGCTGCATCCGTGAGTTGGCTCCAAGGTCAAGACGATTTGCCGCCAGCATTGCACCCAAACACCGACCTGAGTAACCACGACCGCTCGGCCGGTCGCCGACGGACCTACGCATTTTCGGGCTTCGGCAATGTTCTCAGACACCATCTTCGCCCTCGCCTCGGGCTCCACGCGTGCGGCCATCGCGGTGATGCGCCTCAGCGGGCCCGACGCGCGGGCCGCGGTCACCGCACTGTGTGGAGGCGCGCCACCCGCGCCCCGTCACGCCTCGCTCCGCCGGCTGCGTGGCAAGACGGGCGTGACCCTGGACCATGGGCTGGTGCTGTGGCTGCCTGGACCGGGCAGCTACACCGGGGAAGACTCGGCGGAACTTCATCTGCACGGTGGGAGGGCGGTGATCGAGGGCGTGGCGGAGGCTCTCACCGCCGCCGGCTTGCGCCCCGCCGAACCAGGGGAGTTCACGCGTCGGGCATTCCTCAACGGCCGCATGGACCTGGTGGAGGCGGAAGCCGTCCATGACCTGATCGCCGCGGAGACGGAGAGTCAGCGCCGGCAGGCCCTGCGCCAGATGGAGGGTGGCCTTGGCGCGCTGTACCGCGACTGGGCGGACCATCTGCGCGGCATCCTGGCCTACCAGGAAGCGCTGATCGACTTCCCCGATGAAGATTTGCCGCCCGACGTCGAACAGGAGCTTCTAGCCAAGCTGCGCCACGTACGGGCGGACATCCGCGCCCATCTGGACGATGCCGGCCGCGGGGAAAAACTGCGCGAGGGCCTGTTCTTCGCCATCACCGGCGCGCCCAACGTGGGGAAGTCGTCGCTAATAAATGCCTTGGCTGAGCGCGACGTGGCGATTGTCTCGCCGCTGCCCGGAACCACGCGCGATGCAGTGGAGACTCGCGTGGCCCTCGGTGGCGTGCCGGTCACGCTGGTCGATACAGCCGGCCTGCGCGAGACCTCCGACTGGGTCGAGGCGGAGGGCGTTCGCCGGGCACTGGCGAGGGCACAAGACGCGGACCTGGTGATCACCGTCGTGGAGGCGGGTTCGGCACAGCAACAAACGGCGAGGCCCAACCAGCTGTTGATCGCGAACAAAGTTGACCTGGGATTGACCGGTCCGGAGGGCGCGCTGCCGGTCAGTGTCAAGACAGGTGCGGGTATGGATGTGTTGCGCAGACGCCTCGGGCAGGCTGCTCGGGCGTTGACCGAGACACAGGGGCCGCCGCCGTTGACACGCGCCCGCCACCGGGCCGCGTTGCAGTCCGCCGCAGCGCATTTGGACGCGGCGGAGTGGGCTGATCTGCCCGAACTGCGCGGCGAGGACCTGCGGCTGGCAGTGCGTGAAATCGGTCGCATCACCGGCCACGTCGGGGTCGAGGACATCCTGGATACGGTTTTCTCGCAGTTCTGCATCGGCAAATAGCCGCCCCTACTCCGCGGCGGCTCGCAACCCGGCACCGGCGGCAATCGGACACAGCGGGACCGCCGCGGCAAGCATCGCCGCCAGCAGCAGCAGATGCGGCCGAGGCGACAGGCCGACAGCGACCGCGTCGGCGGCGCCTACACCGAAGATCAGCACAGGCGTGACCAGCGGCAGGATCAGCAGCGGCAGCAACACGCCGCCGCGCCTGGCTCCGAGAACGATGGCGGCTCCCATGGTGCCGAACAGGGAAAGCAGCGGGCAGCCGAGGAGCAGGCCGAGCAACAGGATTGGGATGGCGTGGTCTGGCATGCGGAGCATGAGCGCCACCGGGGCGGCGGCCAGCAGCAGGGGCAAACCGGTCGACACCCAGTGCGAGAGCGCCTTGGCCCCGGCGATCGCCGACGCCGGCAGACCGGACAGCAGCAGCAGATCGAGCGACCCGTCCTCCTGATCGGCGCCGAACAACCGGTCGAGCGGAAGCAGCGCCGCGAGCAGGGCGCACACCCAGACAATGCCGGGAGCGATGCGCGCCAAGGTGTCCGGCGCCGGCCCGATCGCCAGCGGAAACAGCGAGGCTGTCACCACGAAAAACAGCAGCGCTGCCATGGTGTCAGCGCCGTGGCGGACCGACAGCCGCAGGTCGCGCGACAGGACAGCCAGGAATGCCCGCATCAGCCCAGCCGGAACGTGATCGTATCGGGCAACGGCAGAGGCACATGCGTGGCCGCCACGACAATGCCTCCACTGGCGCGATGCGCGGCGAGCAGCGTGCCGAAGCCCTCGATCGACACGGTATCCAACCCCAGCGTGGGTTCGTCCAGCAGCCACAACGGGGCGTTCGACAGCACCAGCCGCGACAGCGCGAGGCGGCGTTTCTGCCCGGCCGACAGCATCCGCGCGGGCAGTTCCGCGAGCTGACCCAGTTCCACCGCCTCCAGCGCCGCCGCCACCGGCTTACCCGCGACCCGGGCGGCGAAGCGCAGGTTTTCGGCGACGGTCAATCCTGGCTTTACAGCATCGAGATGGCCGACATAGGCGACCCTGCGGCCATGTTCCGCCAGGTCGGACAAAGCGTCCGCGTTCCCCCACAGTACGCGGCCTGCCACCGGCCGCATCAGACCCGCCAAGGTCCGCAATAGCGTCGACTTTCCCGTTCCGTTGGCGCCTGCAAGCACCATCGCGCCGGAAGCCGGAACAACGAATGAGAGGTCGCGGAAAATCAGCCTCTCGCCGCGGAAAACCGCCAGACCTTCCGCGGTCAACATCGACTGCCCTCGTGTCAAGAGCCGGTGGACGATCACCGGCCGGTGTGGTTAAAGCCGGAGCACGGAAAGTATTTCATTCGCGGCGAGCACTCCACCCCTCGCGGCTAAACGGAAGGCGTCCCGTCAACCGGGGCGAGCGACGCATGACGGCAGTCGGGCAGGACACCTTGAAGACGCGCGGCACGTTGGCGGTGGAGGGCAAGGAGTATGCGTATTTCTCCCTGCCGGAAGCGGCGAAGACGCTGGGCGATATCTCCCGCCTGCCGGTCAGCCTGAAGGTACTGCTGGAAAACGTGCTGCGCTTCGAGGACGGGCGTAGCTACAAAGTCGATGACGCGAAGGCGGTCGTCGGCTGGCTGGAGAAGGCCAGCTCCTCGAAGGAGGTGCCGTTCAAGCCGGCGCGCATCCTCATGCAGGACTTTACGGGTGTCCCCGGCGTGGTCGACCTGGCGGCGATGCGCGACGGCATCACCCGGCTGGGCGGCGACCCGCAGAAGGTGAACCCGCTGATCCCGGTCGATCTGGTGATCGATCATTCCGTGATGGTCGATGTGTCTGCCCGCGCCGACGCGCTGACGCGCAACGTCGACATCGAGTTCGAGCGCAACGGCGAGCGTTACCAGTTCCTTCGGTGGGGTCAGGACGCCTTCGCCAACTTCCGGGTCGTACCGCCGGGCACCGGTATCTGTCATCAGGTGAACCTGGAGTACCTGGGCCAGTGTGTCTGGACCTCGACCAACGGCGGCACGACCTACGCCTACCCCGACACGCTGTACGGCACCGACAGCCACACCACCATGGTGAACGGCCTGGGCATCCTCGGCTGGGGCGTCGGCGGCATCGAGGCCGAAGCCGCCATGCTCGGCCAGCCCATCGCCATGCTGATCCCCGACGTGATCGGTTTCCGCCTCACCGGCAAGCTGCCCGAAGGCGCCACCGCGACCGACCTGGTGCTGACCGTGACGCAGATGCTCCGGCGCAAGGGCGTGGTCGGCAAATTCGTCGAGTTCTTCGGTCCGGGCCTGGATGAACTGGGCCTGCCGGACCGCGCCACCATCGGCAACATGGCGCCGGAATACGGTGCGACCTGCGGCTTCTTCCCGGTCGATAAGATCGCACTGGATTATCTGCGCCTGAGCGGGCGTGACACGCACCGCATCGCCCTGGTCGAGGCGTATCTGAAGGCGCAGGGCATGTTCCGCGAGCCAGGGCTGCCCGATCCGGTCTTCACCGATACGCTGGAGCTGGACCTTGGCACCGTTCAGCCGAGCCTTGCGGGGCCGAAGCGGCCGCAGGATCGGGTGCTGCTGAAGGACGCCTCAGCCGAATTCAAGGCGGAACTGACGAAAAGCCTCGGCGTGCCGGCTGGTGACGCAGGCAAGTCGGTCAAGGTCGAGGGCAAGAACTACGAACTGACCCATGGTGACGTCGTGATCGCGGCGATCACCTCGTGCACCAATACCTCGAACCCGTCGGTGCTGGTTGCCGCCGGCCTGGTCGCGCGCAAGGCGAACGCCCGAGGCCTGAAGCCGAAGCCGTGGGTCAAGACGTCGCTGGCGCCGGGATCGCAGGTGGTCACCGAGTATCTCGACAAATCCGGCCTGACCGCCGACCTCGATGCGCTCGGATTCGAAACGGTCGGCTACGGCTGCACCACCTGCATCGGCAACTCCGGCCCGCTGGATGACGCGATCGTGGACGCCATCGAGGACAACAAACTGGTTGGCGCCGCGGTGATCTCCGGCAACCGCAACTTCGAGGGCCGCGTGCATGCCAACGTGCGGGCAAACTATCTGGCGTCTCCGCCGCTGGTTGTAGCCTACGCACTGCTGGGCAAGGTGACCGAGGATATCACCACCGCCCCGCTCGGCATCGGCAGTGACGGCAAGCCGGTGTATCTACGCGACGTCTGGCCGACCAACAAGGAAATCGCCGACGTGGTCGCCGCCAGCCTGTCGCGCGAGCAGTTCCTGCGGCGCTACGGTGAGGTGTTCAAGGGGCCGAAGCAGTGGCAGGCGATCGCGGTGGAGGGCGACAACGCCACCTACCGCTGGTCCGATGGTTCCACCTATGTAAAGAACCCGCCATACTTCGAGGGCATCACCATGGATCCGAAGCCGGTCGGCGACGTCACGGGCGCGCGAATTCTGGCGGAGCTTGGTGACAGCATCACCACCGACCACATCAGCCCGGCCGGCTCAATCCGCAAGAGTTCCCCCGCAGGCGATTATCTGCTGGAGCGGCAGGTGCTGCAGAAGGATTTCAACAGCTACGGCGCGCGCCGCGGCAACCACGAGATCATGATGCGCGGCACGTTCGCCAACATCCGCATCAAGAACGAAATGCTGACGAATGTCGAAGGCGGCATGACGAAGCATGTGCCGTCCGGAGAGGTGATGCCGATCTACGACGCGGCGATGCGCTACAAGGCGGAAGGCGTGCCGTTGGTGATCTTCGGCGGCAAGGAATACGGCACCGGGTCATCACGCGACTGGGCGGCGAAGGGGACGATGCTGCTGGGCGTGAAGGCGGTGATCGTGGAAAGTTTCGAGCGCATCCACCGTTCCAACCTCGTCGGCATGGGCGTGTTGCCGCTGGTGTTCAAGGCGGGCACGGATCGCAAGTCGCTGGGTATCACTGGTGATGAAATGATCGACATCACCGGCCTCGATACGATTACGCCGCGGATGGAACTGTCGCTGGTCATCCATCGGGTCAACGGGACGATAGACACGGTGCCGGTGATCTGCCGGATCGATACGGTAGACGAAGTCGCGTATTATCAGCACGGCGGGATTTTGCAGTACGTGCTGCGGGGGATGGCCAAGGCGGCATGACGCAGGCTGCCCAGTCTCGCGCTTGCCGCTCGGGAGCCCGGGCTTCCGAAGAACCCTGCTTCGAGTTGCGAGGAGGCCTAGGTCGGATGCGTCGCCGGCCGGATGGTCCTCGCCGTCCTCGCTACGACCCAGGGGCGGCCGGAGCCAGTTGCGGCGCCACTACAGGCCTCCCTTCCGCTAGTTGTAGCCCCCGCCCGTCGCACAGCAATGGCTACATGCCAATTTTCGGCTAACCAGAGCTTGGCATGATGTTGCTCGGCGCATCCGTTGATTTGGCTACGCAAGTCTCAATTCGTCTGTCGGTATCATCTAAGAAGTAATGAACCTACGGGACAAAGCGGCGACGAGAGCAAACGTCAGCCCGACGCCTCCCCTACCCCCTTGAAGCTGTCCACCATTGCCTTGATGCGTTCCGGGTCACCCTGCTCCATCAACCGGCGGGCGAACCGTACGCACGCATCGATCTGGACCGAGCGGACCACCTGCTTCACCCGGGGCACGGCGGAAGCGTTCATGCTCAGTGACCGCACGCCAAGACCCAGCAGCAGCGGCGTCATGCGAGGCGCCGCGGCCAGTTCACCACACACCGATACCGGCATGCGCATCCGTAACGCCGCCTCGGTGGCAAACTGAATTAGGCGCAACACCGCCGGATGCATCGGATCATATAGGTCCGCCACGTCCGCCTCGGACCGATCCACCGCCAGCGTATAAGCAGTCAGATCGTTGGTGCCGATGGCGAAGAAATCAGCTTCCAGTGCCAGGGCGTCGGCGGACAGCGCGGCCCCGGGGGTCTCAATCATGATACCCAGTGGCGGCAGCTTCTCGGCAATTCGCTCGCCTCGGCGACGCAGTTTGCGGGCCACACGTTCATAGATCTCGCGCGCGGAGCGAACTTCCGCGACGTTCGTCACCATCGGCAGGATCACCCGCACCGGACCGGCCGCGGACGCACGCAGAATGGCCGCGAACTGGGTTTCCAGCAGTTCCGGCCGTCGCAGCAGCAGCCTGATACCGCGCAGGCCCAGCGCCGGATTGGTGTCCGCGACCTCCGGCACGATGCCGGCCAGCGTCAGCGCCTCGATCTCCTTCTCGCCGCCCCAGTCCAGTACACGAATACTGACAAGATCACCGTGCATCGCTTCGACGATACTTCGATATGTCTCGGTCTGAGTATCCTCGTCCGGAATGGTCTCACGGTTCATAAACAGGAACTCCGTGCGCAGCAGACCAATGCCCACCGCGCCGGACCGCACGATCAGGGGCAGTTCGATCGGCAGCTCCAGATTGGCCTGCAGTTCGACCGGCTCGCCGTCCTGGGTTTTCGCCGGCAAGCGCCGCAGCCGCGCATATTTCTGCCGCTCCCGCGCGAACGCGGTCACCGCACGCCGCGCGGCCACCGTCGTGGCCGACGCCGGATTGAGCGTCACCACGCCGGAGATGCCATCCACCACGGCGATATCGCCTGGCTGGATCGCGTGCGCCAGGCCGGCGGCGCCCAGTACCGGCGGGCACCCCGAGGGCACGCAACATCACCGCCGTGTGGCCGTCCGCACCGCCCTCCTCGGTGGCGACGCCGGCCAGCCGGGAGGGGTCAAGCAACGCCGCATCGGCCGGGCGGAGCGCTTCGCTGACGAGAATGGCGCCCTCTGGCAGGCCGGCAAAGCTGCGAAACGG
This sequence comes from uncultured Alphaproteobacteria bacterium, assembly GCA_963758415.1. GTDB lineage: Bacteria > Pseudomonadota > Alphaproteobacteria > Acetobacterales > Acetobacteraceae > Rhodopila. The sequence goes on from CAVWVL010000011.1 coordinate 613,708, forward strand.
CGAACGGGTGAGATTGCGCACCAGCCGACGGGCGATCTCCCTGATCTCATCCGCCCGCCGCCGCAAACCTGCCAGATCCTCGGTCGAGAGGTCTGGGTCGGCCTGGCCCATGATCGCTTCGGCGATCTCCTCCGCTTCGGTGGTTACCGCACTTTCGGCCGAGAACAGTGTTTCCTCGATGCGCCGCCGCACGCCGCGTATCAGACGCGAGGGACCCAGCATATGAATGTAGACGTCGATCAGGGGGGTGATTTCCGACTGGCTCTCCTGCGGCAACACAGCCAGCCGCGCCCGCAACTTGGCGAGTTGTTTTCGGGACTGGGCGATGGCGGCCTCAAGCCGAGCGCCCTCGGCGGCGATGTCGGTGGCGGAAATTTTGTGGTGGGTGATCTTGGCTTCCGGCTCGGTGGTGCCGAAGACGGGACCTATCGCAATGCCTGCGGAAATCGGAATGCCGGGGAAGCGCCGTTCGGGCCGCGCGTCGCATGCAGCGATGGCGGGTCGTGCCAGTCGCTTATGTTGCGGTGGAGGGGGATCAATCCTGTTCATCGAAGCCGGCCTCGACCAAGGCTGCCAGCGCATCCAGCGCTTCCTTGGCATCCCAGCCTTCGGCCCGCAACTCGATTTCGGCGCCGCGGCCCGCGCCAAGCATCATCAGCCCCATGATCGACCGGGCGGACACGGTCTGACCGTCCCGTAGCACATCGACCGAGGCGCCGAATCGCTCCGCCATGGTCACAAAGCGGGCGGCGGCCCGGGCGTGCAGGCCGCGCTTATTGCAGATGCAAAGGGTGCGGGAGAGAACGGGCGCCGGTATTGCCTCTGGTTCCGCCGCCGCTAATTCGGTCCGCGAGTTCCCCGCTTGGATCTCCTCTCCAGTGCGGGCAACCCCGTCGTTCACTGGCAGGATCCGCCGGAGCCATTCACCTTGCAGCCATGCAGCACGTGCGAGGCGGCGGCGATATACTTGCGGCCAGCTTCCTCGGCGCAATTCACCGCGTCGGCCAAGGGCTGCTTGGACCGCACCTTCGCCAGCTTCACCAGCATCGGCAAATTAACGCCTGCGATCACCTCGACGCCTTTGCGCTCCATCATCGAGATGGCGAGATTGCACGGCGTGCCCCCGAACATGTCGGTCAGCAGCACCACGCCGTCTCCGGTGTCGCATCTGCCGATACAAGCCTCGATCTCGGCGCGGCGGCTGTCAATGTCGTCTTCGGGGCCGACACAGACAGTGTCGACATTACGCTGGGAGCCGACAACATGCTCCATCGCAGACCGCAGTTCTTCCGCGAGCCGCCCGTGCGTCACCAGGACCATTCCGATCATGTGCGAACCGAAGCGTCCCGGAGCACATCCGGACCGAGTAGCCCACGATCATCAGGTGTCATCATCGGTACTGCCCTCAGGCCTCCTGCGGATGAACCGTTAACGTTTCCGCAACTTTGTCTATGTCTGTTTCCGTGTGGTGCGCAACCGGTCGCTCCGCAAGAAAACCACTCTGCACACCCTCCCGCGCGAGTTCACGGTGGGTTACATGCAGCCGCCACTGGGCTCCCGCTTCCACTTTGCCTTTTGCGGCCGAACCGCGAAAGTTCAGGTGCCTTGCCAGCTTTTCAATCAGGTACACGGATCTGTGCCGTCCCCCTGTACACCCAATCGTGATCGTTGCATATTTTTTACCCTCTTGGACAAAACGCGGCAAGACAAGCCCAGCCAGCTCGGCGATACAGGCAAAATATTTCGCGAAGTCAGGGTCGCTCTCGATGTATGCGGCGACCGCGGGGTCCAGTCCGGTCCTGCTGCGTAACATGGTGTCGTAGTGCGGGTTTCGCAAAAAGCGTGCGTCGAATACCAGATCTGCTTCCGGCGGCAGGCCGCGCGGGTAGGCGAACGAGATCAGCGAGACCACCATGCGGCTGCGTTCGTTATCCGCGCCGGGGCCGAAGCGCTGCTCGACCAGTCTGCGCAGCGCGGCGACAGGCAGGCCGGAGGTATCGACCACAAGGTCGGCATGCTCCCGCAACTCCGCCGTCAGCACTTGTTCGGCGGCGATCCCTTCCGAGACCAGCCCTTGCGGCATCACGGGATGTCTGCGGCGCGTTTCGGTGAAGCGGCGTAGCAGCGTCGCCCGGTCGGCCCAGGCATAGACCAGATCGACTTGCAGCGTGGCATTCGCCCGCATGCGGCCGAGCGCCTGGAGCACCGAAGCCGCGTCGAAACCGCGGGTGCGGGCGTCGATACCGACCGCCAGACCGACCGCCCGCTTGCCGACACCGCGCGAGACCATGTCCTCGAGCATCGGCAGCGGCGGATTGTCCACCGCTTCGTATCCGACATCCTCCAGCGCGCGCAGGATCGATGCCTTGCCACCACCGGACAGGCCCGAGACGATCACCACCGGCAACGGCCGAGGGGCGATATTGGGGTTTGTCTTGTCCGACGCTGGGGGGTCAGCGTCCTCACCCGTCGGGACACCTTGCGTTACCGGCGCGGATGCTAGGGGCGCCTGCGGTATCTGCCCGCTCATGCGGCGAAAGCGCCGGCGACTTGCCTGACGATCCCCAACGCGCAATCCAGCGCAAGCACGACCCTGTCCGGCGCGGAGGCGGCGACGGCGTCGATACGGACCACGGGCCGGTCAAAATCTGGGTGCGTCAGTGGGATGGGCATTCGATCGGACGGCGTTCCGAGATCAACAATCAACGCCAGACTGGCCTGCTGGCGGAACGGCAGACGCACAATGCCGAGCCCCCGGGCCTCGAGCAGGCCGGCGAGCTCGGGCGGACAGGAGACGACGCCGTCGCGCAGGCAAACCTGGTCGTCAGCGACAAGGTCGAAACCCCGCGCAAGCAGGCGCAAAATGAGGTCGGATTTGCCCGATCCCGGCGGGCCAACCACCAGCACCGCGTCACCGTTCCTTGACGCGCAACTGCCGTGGATGCGCCGATGGCTGGTCATAGGGACCCAGTTTGATCGTATTGCGAGGGAAAGGGAAGCAGCTTGTCCGCCAACGCGGCGCATGCCAGCCTGATCACGGGGCAGCAAGGGTGACCCATGACCGATCGAAGCGCGATTGCGGCCGCCGCCACGCGCATTTCGCGCTGGGTACGTCGCACACCGGGTACTGTGCGTGACCGGGCGCGAGCTTGGCCTGCGGGATCAGCAAAACCTGCCGGTCGTCCTGAAGCTCGAGTTGCTGCAGCATGCCGGAAGCTTCAAGCCACGCGGCGCGTTCAACCGGCTGCTGTCGGCCGATATCCCGACGGCGGGCGTTATCGCGGCTTCCGGAGGCAATCACGGCGCCGCGGTCGCGTACGCAGCCCGGATGCTGAACCGGGCCGCCGAGATCTTCGTCCCGGCGACGACGCCGGCGGCGAAGGTGGCACGCATCGCCAGTTATGGCGCTCGCGTTGTTCAGGGCGGGGAGACCTACGCCGAGGCGCTCGAGGCATCGCGCGCGCGGCAGGCCAAGACGGGCGCCTTGGAAGTTCATGCTTACGATCACGCCGACGTACTGGCCGGACAGGGAACCACTGGTCGTGAATTCGAGCAAGAGGTTCCGGAACTGACACATGTTCTGGTTGCCGCCGGCGGCGGAGGGCTGATCGGTGGCGTCGCGGCCTGGTACGCTGGCAGCGTTTCGGTCGTCAGTGTGGAGCCGCAAAGCTGTCCCGGCCTGCATGACGCACTGTGCGCCGGTCATCCGGTAGAGGCCGCGGTCGGGGGCATTGCCGCTGACAGTCTGGGTGCGCGCCAGGTTGGCGAGCTGATGTTTCCGATCGCCGCGCGCTACGTGACCGAGGCGGTACTGGTGACGGACGACGCGATCATCGCCGCTCGTCGGCTGTTGTGGGATCGGTTTCGGTTGATCGCCGAACCGGGCGGCGCCACCGCCATTGCAGCGCTGCTTTCCGGACGCTGGCGTCCACCAGTGGGCGCCCGGGTCGGGATTTTGGTGTGCGGCGGCAATACTGACCCGACTGGGCTCGCCGGAACGCCGGATGCTCTCGGCTGAGGACGCGGGACGGGGTCGGGGCACGTCGCAGTCGGGAGCGGCGGGGCGGATGACCGGTTCCGATCCGATACGATCGTGTGCAGGCGGCCACTTGCCTTCCGCGGCTACTCCGGCAATCTCCGAGGCGCAATCGGACCCAGGTTCGTGCGGAGGCATAGTGACTGAACCAGTCGGTACTGCTGACGACAGACCCGCGCGGTGTGGCCACGGCCACGCTCAACCGGCCGGCGGTCGGCAATGCTTATAACGCCGAAATGCTGGAGGCGCTGATCAGCGCTCTGCGCGACCTCGGAAACGATCCGTCGGTGCGCTGCCTGATCATTCGGGGCGCCGGCAAGCACTTCCAGGCGGGCGCCGATATAACCTGGCTGCGCCAGGTCGCCGCTTACCCGCCGGCCGAGAACTTTCAGGCGTCTCTCGCGACGACCCGGGCAATGCAGTTGCTCAACGAGTTTCCCAAACCGACCATCGCCCTGGTGCACGGCGCCTGTTTCGGCGGCGGTGTCGGCATCGTCTGCTGCGTCGATGTTGCCTTCGCGACACCGGATTCGCTGTTCGGGATCACGGAAATCCGCGTCGGAGTCGCTCCGACGCCGATCTCCACGCACATGGTCAACGCGATCGGCTTGCGTCACACCCGCCGCTACGCGCTGACCGGGGAGCGGTTCGACGCGCGGGAGGCGGAACGGATCGGGCTGATCCACCAGATCGTCGCCGAAGATGCCGTCGAGGCAAAGCTGGCCGCGGTGATCGACACGATCTTCCTGGGCGGCCCGGCGGCGATCGCCACGACCAAGCGCAGTTTCCTGGGCGCCAACGGGCTGCTGCTGGACGAACGGCGGATGGCGATGCTGTCGCATGAGGGCTGGATCCAACGGCATTCGGCCGAGGGCCACGAAGGCACCGCGGCATTCAGCGAGAAGCGCAAGCCAGCGTGGTTCAGGCCCCAGCCGTAGGCACCAGGCATAATCGTGACGTCAACAGCGAACGGATCAACCGCATTGTCCAGCATGACCAACGGCAACCCGGCTACCCCGCCAGGCTCTCACTCAGCCCCACCAGCCTCGTCCGGGGCGAGCGGATCCGCGCCGCACCGCAACGGCCAGATTCTCAGCGCGCCGCCCAGACGGTCATCCAAACGCCCGGGACCGTGCACCATGGTCATCTTTGGCGCCGGAGGCGATCTCACGAAGCGCCTGTTGGTGCCCGCGCTGTATAATCTGGCCTCCACCGAACTGTTGCCGGAGCATTTCGCCCTGGTTGGCGTGGACATGGCCGATCTGACCGCTGACCAATGGCGTGACAGCCTGCATGCGATGATGGAAAGCTTCGTCGGCAAGGCGGCCAGCGAGAGCCGGATCGACCACGTCGATGAGGCCACCTGGACCCGGCTGACACAAAACCTGTCATATATCCGCGGTGACCTGAATGACGGGGGCCTGTTCGACCGGCTCAAGGCCCATCTCGACAGCACCGAGACAGCCGCCGGCACTGGTGGAAACTGCCTGTTCTATCTGGCGGTCGGCGATCGCTTCTTCGGTCCGGTCGTCACGCAGCTTGGCCGCGCTGGATTGTTCGATGAAAAACCCGATGCGGACGGTAAATCCGCACGCTGGCGTCGCGTGGTGATAGAAAAGCCGTTTGGTCATGACGAAGCGTCGGCGCGCGAGCTGAACCGAACCATCCTGCGCAGTGCGCGGGAAGACCAGATTTTCCGCATCGACCATTTCCTCGGCAAGGAGACGGTGCAGAACATCATGGCGCTGCGCTTCGCCAACGGCATGTTCGAGCCACTGTGGAACCGCGATCGCATCGACCACGTGCAGATCACGGTGGCCGAGACGGTCGGGGTGGAAACCCGCGGCCGGTTCTACGAAAAGACCGGCGCGCTGCGTGACATGGTGCCCAACCACGTCTTCCAGCTTCTGGCCATGGTGGCGATGGAACCCCCCGCCGGGTTCGATGCGAATGCGGTGCGCAGCCGCAAGACGGATGTGTTTTCCGCCATGCATACGATGGACCCCCGCGATGCGGTGCGCGGCCAGTATGGCGCGGCTGAACCGAGTGATACCAGCGAGACTCCCGGCTCTTCCGGCGTTGCTGTCGCCTACCGGGACGAAAAAGATGTGGCGCCTGATTCGGCGACGGAGACCTACGTTGCCATGCGCCTTGCGATCGACAACTGGCGCTGGGCGGGCGTGCCATTCTACCTGCGCACCGGAAAGCATATGTCACGCCGCGTCTCGGAGATCGCCATTCGTTTCAAACCGGCGCCGTTCGCACCGTTCGAGGATACCGACGTCGCCGCGCTGCCGCCGAACTGGCTGCTGTTGCGCATCCAGCCCGAAGAAGGCATTGCCCTGCAATTCGAAGTGAAGCGGCCGGGCCCGGTGGTTGACCTCGCGGCGGTTCAGATGGCCTTCCGATACGCGGACTGGTTTCCGCGCGAGCCGAACATCGGCTACGAAACACTGATCTATGATGTCATGATCGGAGATCAGACCCTGTTCAATCGCGCTGACATGGTCGAGGAAACGTGGCGGGTCGTGCAGCCGGTGCTGGACGAGTGGGCGAAGACCAAGCCCGGCAACTTTCCCAATTACGCGTCGGGCAGTGATGGGCCCGCCGAGGCGGATGCGCTGCTCGCCCGTGATGGCCGCACCTGGCGGCCGGTTCGCGAGAGCGCCGGCGGCTGATTCCGGCGGGATCGGCCGACCCGGTAAGGCCTGCCGACGCGCTGCCGCCATCAACCCACAGTCCGACGCGAACTCAAGCTACACCATGTTGACCCGTGGCCGGGTCAACGGCCGTCGGTATCTCATTCCTCTAGCGTACCAGTCAGCCTTTCAGGCTGCTGGTATCATAATCCGTTGGACTGCAACGTCGCTCGGCTGATCGCCTCGTCGAAGGCCGAAATCACCTGACGATGCGTCGAGTTGTCATTCATGCTTTCAATGTCGTTGAACCCGCGGCTCATCGCCACCGACAGCAGGATCGTGTTTGCCGCCGTCTGAGGTCCGTGCAGTGACAGCATCCGAGCGGCCCCGCGCAGGGCGCCTACGGCACAGCGGCGGCCGTCACGAGTTTCATAGCGGCGCTGAACCCAGTCCTTACGGTCCTCGATGAGCGCTCGGCCGATCGTCAATACCTGTATGGTTACACCGTCCGGATGCGTGGCCGGAAGCGGCTGGAACATGTGCGCCGGAACCGATTTCGCGACCGGGGGAATGCCCAGCACGAAATGCGACAGTCGTGTCCAGATCGAAGGCTTTGGTTGTGTCGTGAGGTAAGCGAGTCCATCAAACGGCATGGGTGCCTCCCATGGGTTAAAGACTAACAAAACATTAAAACACGATTTTAGCCCAGGTGATTAGTGTGCACGATAAATTGGTGCCGTGCTACTGCCGTAAGCGGCCGTAATCGCGACCGAATTCGGCGATAAACGGTTAAACAATTGTTTTCGTGGAAATATGGTCGGCGCCGGCAGGGATCGGCCTGACGCGAAATTTGGCTGACAAATGCGTGCTAAACCATCGGCAGGCGGACAATGAACCGCGCGCCACGCACCCGGCCGGCGCTGTCCCGGCGGTTTTCCGCGGAAATCTGCCCCCGCAGTGCCTCGACGATCTGGCGGCTGATCGATAGACCAAGGCCAGAGTGCTCGCCGAAATTCTCGCCCTTTGGACGCTCGGAGTAGAACCGGTCGAAGATGTGTTCCAGATTGGCATCGGGAATTCCCGGCCCGTCATCTTCGACGCACAGCTCGGCCATGCCGCCGGCCTCACGCACCCGCACGGTGATCCGACCATGCGGCGGGCTGAAGGACCGTGCGTTGCCGATCAGATTGCGCAGGACCTGGACCAGCCGGTCCTCCACCGCCCATACGGCCAGTCCGTTCGGCGGCGCCACCACCTCCAACCTGGGGTCGTCGTCAGCCTCGCGGGTCGCTTCGTCGAGTTCCTGCAGGGTACGCAGGATCGGCACCACATCGACCGGCTGCGCGGTGACGCGCGACAATTCGGTATCCAGCCGGGACGCGTCGCTGACATCGCTGATCAGCCGGTCCAGCCGGACGACGTCCTGCGCGATGATGGTCAGCAACTGACGCTGCCGGCCCGGATCGTCGATCCGCCGCATCGTTTCAATGGCACTGCGGATCGAGGACAACGGATTCTTGATTTCATGTGCAACGTCGGCGGCGAAGCGCTCGATCGCATCCATCCGCTCCCACAATGCGGCGGCACTGTCCGCCAGCGCGGAAGCCAGGACGCCGACCTCATCGCGGCGGATCAGCAGCGACGGCGGCACGCTTCCGGCTCGACCGTGTCCTTCCCGCATATCGGCGGTGGCTTCCGCCAGGCGCAGAATCGGACGGGCAATGGTCAGCGACAAATACCACGACAACAGGACGGTCAGCAGCAATGCCATGCCGAACAGCGCCAGGATCGACATCCGGATCGTGAACAGGCTCTCGTCGACCTCGCGCGCCTCGCGGGTCAAGGAGACGATGCCGACAGTGTGCTTGTCGCGCTCGACCGGCACGGCGACGGTGACCAGCAGATGGTTGTCACGCGTGCGACGAATGTAAGGCGGCGTCTGATTGCTGTCCCCGGAACTGTTCAGCCTCAGTTCTTCCTTCACGTTGGGCTGCCAGTCCGGACCTCCGGCGGAGGGAGCAAGATCGATCGAGGTCAGCGGCGCGCGGTGCGGCAGCAGCGACAGGATGCGGTCGTAAACCCAGCCGATCATCGCCAGGATCGGTCCATGATCCACGGCGGGCGGCAGCGGTTCCGTCGTAACGGTACCCCCGGGGCCCGGGCGGAGGCGCGAATCAGCCAGGATGGTTCCGTCCGGAGCGTAAAGCCGGGCCTGGGCGTCCGGGGTCGGTTCTGTCAGCCGGCGGAGCAGCGAACGTGCGATTTCGGGGACCAGTTTGGGGTTGTCAGGATCGACCGTGCGCACGGCGCTTTCACCCAAGGCACCGGCGAAGACACGAGCCTGCTCCCGCAGCGCGCCGACCTGCGCTTCCAGCAACCCGTTCTGATACTGGTCCAGATACATCAGGGCGACCACCAGCAGGGCAAGAGGCAGGGCGTTGACGAGAAGAATCCGTCGCAGCAGCGGCGACACCCAACGCTGGCGAAAACGCCGGGGCAGCGAACTCGCCCGGGTCAGACCCGAAAGGAGGCCGCCGTCGGGCAACTATTGCTCCTTGTAGCGGTAGCCGATGCCGTAGAGCGTCTCGATGTGAGTGAACTCCTCGTCGCCGGTGCGGAATTTCTTGCGGATCCGCTTCACGTGGCTGTCGATGGTCCGGTCATCGACGTAAATGTTTTCGCCATAGGCCGCGTCGATCAACTGGTCGCGACTCTTTACCATGCCGGGTCGTGCCGCGAGCGCCTTGACCAGCAGAAATTCGGTAACCGTCAACTGGATGTCCTGACCATTCCATGTGCACTGGTGCTTGGTCTCGTCCAGCACCAGACCGCCGCGGATCATGACGCCGCCGGGGGCGGTTCCGGAGCCCTCCGCCTTGCCCGCCTCGTTCCGTCGCAGCAGGGCGCGAATGCGTTCGATCAGCAGGCGCTGGCTGAAAGGTTTGGTGATGTAATCGTCGGCACCCAGGCGCAGGCCCATGAGTTCATCCACTTCCTCATCCTTGGAAGTCAGGAAGATCACCGGCATCGAGCTGCGCTGACGCAGCCGCTGCAACAGCTCCATGCCGTCCATGCGCGGCATCTTGATGTCGAGCACCGCGAGGTCGACTGGCCGGGCGGTCAGGCCCTGAAGCGCGCTTTCCCCGTCGGTGTAGGTGCGGACCTGGAAGCCTTCCTGCTCCAGGGTCATGGAGACACTGGTCAGGATATTGCGGTCATCGTCCACCAAGGCAATGGTCTGCTTCATTTTGGTTCCTTGCGGGTCCGTTCGCCTGCCGGTCTGTCGGAGTAACGCTACCACCGGCGCGGCTGTTCCAGGAGCGGAGCCGTCACGGCGATAGATTATAGCCGACGAATGCGGCGTATTGCGTAGAAGGAGTGAAATAATCATGGCGCAGCCCGACGAAGCGACTGCCCGCGAGGCCAGGTGCCTGCTGCGCTCGGCGCGCGTGGGAACTTTGGCCACCAGTGCAAAGGGCCAGCCCTTTGCCTCGCTCGTGACACCCGCGTGCGCCCCCGACCTGACCATACTGCTGCTCCTGTCCGGCCTTTCCGGACATACCAGGCACCTGGCCGCGGATCCCCGCTGCTCGATCCTCGTGGCGGGGGCGGCAGAGAGCGCAAACCCGCAGACGGCGCCGCGGCTGACGGTGACCGGACTGGCCGAGCAGGTGGAGATGCCGGAACTGAGGACGCGGTATCTGGCGGTGCATCCGTATGCTGCTTTGTATGCCGACTTCAGCGATTTCGCGCTGTGGCGGGTTGTGCCTGTCGCGGCGCTGTTCGTCGGCGGGTTCGGACGGGCGGCGCGACTGTCGAAGGAGGCGCTGCTCCCCGACGCCAATGCCGTCGCGGCGATTGCGGCGGCGGAGGCCAGGATCATCGAGCACTGCAATCGGGACCACCCGGGCGACATGGCGGCGATCGCTGGGCAACCCGGCGACTGGCGGATGGTGACGGTCGATATTGACGGCTTCGATCTGGCACAGGGAGAGCGGGTGGTGCGTTTCGCATGGTCGGCACCGGTGCGGGAGCCCGCTGACGTGCGGCGGGAGCTGGTGCGGATGACTGAGGCCGCGCGTTGAATGCAGGCAGCACACTCAATTGCCGCCGCTATGGAACCAGATCGCCCACCCGCAGCGGCCTGATCCTGGGATACCGCTTAATCCCCTTGCGCACATTGTCCTGCCACTCCCGGCGATACATCAACTCCGTGCGCCGAACCATGTAGGCCACCTGTTGTGGCGTTGGATCCTCCGGCACGACCATGCCTCCGCCTGGCAGAATGCCCTCGGTGCCGGCAATATCGAGCCCTTCATTTGCCATTTGCAGATTATCGCCCTGCCGCATTTGCCGCGCGATCGCCAGTGCCCGGGGCGTCCATGCCACTGTCTCCTTCGGCGGGGGGAGACGATTGGGCACCGCCACGTCCTCACCCTGGCGGCAACGCGTCTCCCAGGTACCTGAATGGTCGCGGCGCAATCATGATCGGGCCAGACACGCGGTGCCGGGCGTCCCGCCGGAACGGCCAGCGGCTTGGCCTGACGCCGTTCCAGTGCGCGCAGCATGGTCTCGAAGGTCCGAGCCGCTGTCGCCGCCGCCGAGAAATGGCGTGTGCTGTCGCCGTTCGGAAGCCGCAGGTTCATGCCGATGCGCCAGCACGCATTGGCGGCGTGATAGGCCGCGATGGCCTGCACGCCGACCATTACTTCGACTTCGTCGCGGGGATGCAGGGCCGCCAGGCTGTTGAGGGCACTTTCCATCCGGCGATACACCCATCGCTCGGGTTCGGTTGGATCGAGCGGGCAGGCGCGCAGCAGCGAGCGGACGGCCTCATCCATAAAAACCGGAGGCAACGGGCCGGATTCGTGAAAGATGGCCGCTCGGTCGTAGAATAACGGGTCGACCGGTTTATCGAGGGTGGTCTCAGGCATGGGGCTTGGTTCTTGTTTTGTCTCGGGCTATCGCCAGATGGCGCCGATCCCATGCCGAACAAGGGCGCTGGCGAAAATGGGCGGCGATCTAGCCCCCGGCGTCGCCTAGTGGGCAAATATGTCGGGCTGCTCGTAGCCTAGAAGATCCAGCCGTCCGCGCGCCGGCAGGAACGCAAAGCAGGCTTCCGCCAGATCCAGCCAATTCTCCCGGATCAACAGAGCCTCCAATTTCGCCCACAACGCATGCAAATAGAGTACATCGGAGGCAGCGTAGGCGAGCTGCTCGGATGTCAGTTCGCCGGCGGCCCAGTCAGAACTCTGCTGCTGTTTGGACAGTTCAATACCAAGCAGGTCGCGGCACAGATCTTTCAGACCGAAGCGGTCGGTGAAGGTGCGAACCAGCTTCGCCGCGATCTTTGTGCACCGCACGGGGCTGACCGCGATCGCCAGGCTGTGCTGCAGCACGGCCACGTCGAAGCGGGCGAAATGCATCAGTTTTATAACCGCCTGATCGGTCAGCAGCCGCTTGAGATTGGGGCAATCGTAGCCGTTGCCGCCAAACCGGGACGGCACGAGTTGCACCAGGTGGGCATGCCCGTCGCCGCTCGACAACTGCACGAGGCACAACCGGTCACGATGCGGATTGAGCCCCATCGTCTCGGTGTCCACGGCAACCACCGGCCCCAGTACCGACGTTGTCCGGCAGGTCGTTCCGGTACAAGTGAATGGTGCCGTTTGGCATGAACTGAGTGATGCTCATTGGTTTGGTGCCCAGGAGAAGACTCGAACTTCCACGACCTTGCGGCCACAGGTACCTGAAACCTGCGCGTCTACCAATTCCGCCACCTGGGCATCGATGGGGACACCGAGGCCGGCCAAAAGCCGGCATCGGTAGGGCGCGCGATGTAGCCCCCGCCCGCTCCGGCGTCAACCGTCCGTTCGCTCATGCGACATAGGAAACGACAGCCGCCACCTTGTGCCCGCGAGGGCTCTGGCGGCCGACGAGGAGACTTATTTCGCAGCCGCAGTCGCGGGCGCTTGAGACTGAGCCGCATGCGGCCTATCAGGCGAAGGCGGCAGGAGGCGAAATGCGATGGCGACACGTAAAGTAGCGACGGTGTTTGGCGGCTCCGGATTCATCGGCCGCTACGTGGTCAAGCGCCTGGCCCATCGCGGCTACGTGGTGCGTGTCGCGGTGCGCGATCCGGAGGCCGCGCTGTTTCTCAAGCCGATGGGTGCCGTCGGGCAGATCGTGCCGCTGTACGCCTCGGTGACGCGCGAGCCAACGGTCCACCGTGCCGTCGAACGTGCCGACGTCGTTGTCAATCTGGTCGGCGTACTGGCCGAGGGCCGCGGCGGTTCATTCCAGGCGGTGCACGTCGAGGGGGCTGAATGCATCGCGGCCCAGTCCGCCGCATGCGGTGTGGACAGCCTGGTGCACGTCTCCGCCATCGGTGCCGACCCGGCCAGCCGCAGCCACTACGCCGCCACCAAAGGCGCCGCCGAGGCCGCCGTTCGCGCTGCATTTCCCGCGGCCACCATCGTCCGCCCGTCGCTCGTCTTCGGCCCGGAGGACCAGTTCTTCAACCGCTTCGCACAGATGGCCCGGCAGTTGCCGTTCATGCCGGTGATCTCGGGCGGCACACGGATGCAGCCGGTCTATGTCCGCGACGTCGCCGACGCCATCACCACCTGCCTCACAAATCCCGCCACCCACGGTCAGCTCTACGAGCTCGGCGGGCCGCGTGTCTGGACCTTCCGCGAGATACTGGAGTTCGTCCTGACGCAGACCCGCCGCAAGCGTCGGCTGGTGGATATCCCGATGGGCATCGCGCGAACTCCAGGCCGAAATCATGCAATATCTCCCGAATAAACCGCTGACCCCGGATCAGCTCCTGATGCTCGCGCGGGATAACGTCACAGCGCCCGGAGTACCTGGGCTGGCTGAACTCGGTATCGTGCCGACGCCGGTGGAACTGATCGTCGCGGCCTATCTCAGCCGCTACCAGCCAGGTGGCGGCCGTCGACCGATGATCCCCGAGCCGCAGCGGGGCTAGCCGTCAGCTACACCGGCAACCGGATACGCGCCCGCAGACCGCCGAGCGGGCTCTCCTCCAGCACGATTTCGCCGCCATGCGCGCGAACAATGTCGCGGGCGATCGTCAGCCCCAGACCAGTTCCCCCGGTCGATCCGCTTTCGAACGGCCGGAACACACTTTCCCGCCGATCCGCCGGGATGCCTGGTCCGTCGTCATCGACGATCACCAGGACCGAGCGTCCCTGCGCCACAGCCGCCAGTGCGACGTGCACGGCGTGGCGGCGGGCGTTGTCCACCAGATTGGTGATGGCGCGCCGCACCGCGTTGGCCCGTAGCTTCAGTGTCAAATCAGCCGGCACATCGAGACAGAGATTGGCGCCGGCCCGCCGGGCACCAGCCGCCACGTCCTCGAGCACGTCCGCCAGGTTGACCTGCTGTGCCTGTTCGGTCCCCTCGCCTCTCGCGAACGCAAGATAGCCTCCGACCATCCGCTCCATCTCCTCGACGTCGGCGGTCATCTCGGTCACGTCCTGGATCAGCTCCTCGGATCGCGGCAACATGGCCAGCGTCAGGCGCAGGCGGGTAAGCGGGGTGCGCAAATCGTGCGACACGCCGGCCAGCATCTCGGTCCGCTGGGCCAGGAAGCGGCGGATGCGTTCCTGCATGCGGTTGAAGGCCGCGGCGGCCTGACGCACCTCGGACGCACCCTCGGGGCGGATCGGCGGCACATCTCGGCCCATGCCGAATGCCTCGGCTGCGCGGGCCAGGCGATGGATCGCCCGCACCTGATTGCGCATGAACAGGGCAGCGATGGTGAACAGCAGCAGCGCGGTGCCAACCAGCCAGCCCACGAAGAGGAAAATCGTGCCTGTGGCCAAGCGCTTGCGGGGCGCTTCCACGTCCAGCACCCCGTCCGGAAGCTGCAACCGGATCATCACCGAGCGCGGGTCGGAGGTCCAGTCCATGGTAAACGGCACCTGGAATTTCTCGGTCAGCGCCGCCGCCAGATCGTCGTCGGCAGGGCCCAATATATTTTTCCGCCTGTGCCGCTCAAGCACCGCGCCCGGCTCCAGTTTCATACCGAGCAGGAACTGATCGCGGGCCATCTGGAGTGCCCACTCGCGATCCGCGGGGGTATCAAAGCGCCGCATCAGATCAATGGTGAAAGCGATTTCCCCCGCGATACCGCTCGACAGCCGGCGGGAAACGACATCGAGGTGGCTCCCGTAGAAGATCTGCAACGCCACCACCTGCACCAAGACCAGTGGAACCAGCATGATCAGGAGAGTTCGCCCCAACAGCGAACGCGGCAGGAAGCGCTTCACCCAAACGCCCAGCGAAGGTCCGAACGGTACGCGGATGCGCGCGCGCATCTCAGGCTCCAGGCTTTAGGATATAGCCCCGGCCTCGTACCGTATGGAGGAAGCGCGGCTCGCGTGGATCGGCTTCGATCTTACGCCGCAGCCGGACGACCTGCACGTCCACCGCTCGTTCGCCGAAGTCGTCCATGTTCAGGGCCGCGGCGATCTCCTCACGCGACAGCACCTCGTTCGGCTTGCTCGCCAGGGCGGTGAGCAGCGCCGCTTCCCCGCCGGTCAAACGTATCGGGCCGTTGGCGTCGCGCAATTCGCCCCGGTCGACGTCGAACTCCGCGAGGCCGATCCGTATCGGCAGCAGAGGCCGCTCTGGTTCAGGCGCGGGCGGAGCACGCCGCAGCAGCGCGCGAATGCGGAGCACCAGTTCTCGCGGTTCGAACGGTTTGCCGAGGTAGTCATCCGCGCCGGCCTCAAATCCGGCGATGCGATCTTCAGGCGCGGCACGCGCTGTCAGGAGCAAGACCGGCAGGTCCGAACCACGTGGCCGCCGGCTGTTTCCCTCCCGCGCCTGCTCCTGACGGCGCCGCTCCTGACGCAGCGACTGGGTCAGGTCGAGGCCGCTCTCGCCCGGCATCATGACGTCCAGCACCATCAGGTCGGGGTCAATCGCGCGCAACGCGGACCGTGCGTCGGCGGCATCGCTCGCGGTGGTGACACGAAAGCCCTCGCCCGACAAATAGCGGGCAAGCCGCTCGCGCAGGCGCGCGTCATCCTCGACGACCAGGATGTGGTAATCCTCCACTAGCGGTCCTGACGCGGACATCCGCAAGCCCCCATCGGACGTGTACCCTCCAGTTCCATCGTCCCGCGATCTACGCCTCTTCGGCCAAACCGGTGCCATCGATGTAGGCACGGGCGCCGCTTGCCATCATTGCGCGCATCACGGTGCGGAAGCCATCCACCGCCTGGGGGCCTGCCTGCCGGTACGCCTCGCTCAGAAGTTTGCGCTGGCTCTCGAACAACTGGCGTTCCAGAGCCTGACCCTTCTCCGTGAGCATGAGCAAGCGCATCCGACGGTCCTCGAACCCTGTCGCCTGGCTGACATAGCCCTGATCCACCAACAGGTTGAGCACCCGGGCCAGCGACTGCTTGGTGATGCGCAAGATCGCCAGTAGCGCGGAGACCGTAAGGCCAGGGTTGCGGCCGATGAAATGCAAGGCCCGGTGATGTGCCCGGCCGAGCCCGAGATCGTCCAGCGCTTTGTCGGCGACATTGGTGAAATCGCGATAGGCGAAAAACAGCAGATCCTGCGCCAGCCGCATCTCGGCCTCGCCAAGATCCGGCTGTGGGGTTTCCGGAGGGAGTTTCGGCGGTGCGACGAAGCGGTCGTGCCTGGCGGGACGCGATTTCGCTTTGCCAGATGCTACGTTGGTCCGCATGGCTGACATACCATCATGCGATGAGCAAAATAGGTCAGTAATATTGACATAAATTCTCTGTCACTCTAATTGCCATGACCCAAACGAAAGAAAATTGCGGAGTAGGCAACCATGACGATTGATCCTTTTGACGACCGTGACGGCTGGATTTGGCTGGACGGCTCCCTGGTCCCCTAGCGAGACGCCCGGCTGCATGTCTTATCGCATGGTTTGCACTATGCCAGCGCTGTCTTCGAGGGAGAACGGGCCTATGCGGGCAACATCTTCCGGCTGCGCGATCACACCGATCGACTGATCAACTCCGGCCGCATCCTCGGCTTCGAGATCCCATTCAGCGCCGAGGCAATTGACGCCGCCTGCAACACGGTACTGCGGGCCAATGGCCTGACGGATGGTTACGTACGGCCGATCGCGTGGCGGGGTTCCGAGCAGCTTGCGGTATCCGCGTCGGGAACCTCGGTGCATCTGTCGGTCGCGGCGTGGCCTTGGCCAAGCTACTTCGGCGCCGAGAGGATGCAGGGTATTCGGGTCGGCCAGGCTGAATGGCGGCGCCCGTCGCCGGAAACCGCGCCGACCGAAGCCAAGGCGTCCGGTCTATACATGATCGGTTCAATGGCCAAGGTCAGGGCGGAGCAGGAAGGCTACGCGGATGCCTTGATGCTGGACTGGCGGGGGCTGGTCGCGGAGACGACGGGGGCCAATATCTTCTTCGTGATGGACGGCGATCTGCATACGCCGACTCCCGAAGGATTTCTCGATGGCATCACGCGTCGCACGGTGATCAGTCTGGCCGCCCGTAACCAGATGAAGGTCATCGAGCGCCACATCGGACCAGATGAGCTTATGCGGGCAACCGAGGCGTTCATCGCGGGAACGGCAGCCGAAATCACCGCCGTCCGGGAGGTCGGTCCGCATCGCTACACACCCGGCGCAATCACCGAAACCCTGGTAAAGGATTATGACGGGCTTGTGCTTCAATCATCGGACCAGGTGGCGCGAATCGTCGCGTGATCCGGACACCAGGAGACAACAGGTGACCGACACTCGCGACCTGGACGTGATTATTGTCGGTGCCGGTGTGGCTGGCCTCGGCGCCGCTGCCGCATTGCGTGCCCGCGGCCGTTCGGCGGTGGTCCTGGAGGCGTCCGCTCGGGTTGGCGGTCGCGCCTGGACCCATTATCCGCCCGAACTCGGCGGCGTCTGGTTCGACATGGGGGCGGTCTGGTTCCATGACGCGGAGCACAATCCGCTTGTCGTGGCAGCGCGCGCCGCAGGCGATCCCCTGCTGCGCTCCGACGAGTTACGGCGAGAGCGCACCTTCATTGGCAACCGAGACGCGACGTCCGCCGAGCTCACGGAGTATGCGAACGCGTGGCCGCGTTATGAAGCCACCGCGGACAGTGTCCTCGCATCCGAGGGAGACGTTGCTCTGTCGGAGGTGACGAGGCGGCTGGCCGGTGATCCCTGGGCAGCCACCATCGAGGCCTGGGAGGGGCCGGTGATCTGTGCCGCGGATGCGGACGCGTTCAGCACCCTCGACTGGCGGCGGAACGGCTTGTCGGGCGGCAATCTGGTGCCGGACGGCGGTATCGGAGCGTTCGTAAGGCGCCGGCTGACTGACGGCATCGATATCCGGCTGGAAACTCCGGCGCGGCTGGTGCGATGGGGCGGACCCGGCGGCCAGGTCAGCGTGGAAACCGACCGGGGACGCATGACCGGGGGCGCCTGCATCGTCACCGTATCAACCGGCGTGCTGGCCTCCGGGACGCTGCGCTTCGATCCGCCACTGCCGGCCCGGGTGACCGACGCAGTCAACGCCTTGCCGATGGGCCTGGCAATGAAGGTTGCTCTCCGCGCCACGGGAGCGGACCGCCTGGATCTGCCGCGGCATGCCTCGGTCGACCGGATCCTGCCGCCGACCGGCGGGGTATTGATGCCTTTCCAGTGCTGGCCCTTTGGGCGCGACTATGTGCAGGGCTGGATCGGCGGCTCCCCGGCCTGGGAGCTCGCTCGCCAGGGCAAAGCCGCAACCGTGGACTTCGCGCTCGGCTACCTTCGGCAGATGTTCGGCGGCCGGGTCGACCGATTGTTCGCCAACGGGGCAAACCTGGTGACGCGGTGGGACAGCGACCCGTGGGTCCGCGGTGCCTACTGCTATGCCACGCCTGGCGCCGCGATGGCGCGCGATATGCTGGCCGAGCCGGTCGCGGACGGCCACCTGATGTTCGCTGGGGAAGGCTGTCACGTCGGCTTCGCCGGCACGTTAGCAGGCGCGTGGCTCAGCGGGCAGCACGCCGCGACCCTGGTGGCCGAGGCACTCGGCGGCGTCGACGCGACGGCTTCCAGGTAACTCCGCCAACCGGCACCGGCCCGTGCCGGTTGACGGTCCACCGGGTTAGGGCCATCTGCCGGGATATCGACGCAGTCCGCGAACGAGGGACACAAAGAATGTACACGGATGTTTTGCTTTTCATCGATGGCGCCTGGACCAAGGCCACCTCCGGCCGCACCATCCCGGTGGTCAATCCAGCATCGGGGGAGAAGATCGGTGCCGTGGCGCACGCGGACCGCGCGGACCTCGATCACGCACTGGACGCCGCCGACCGGGGTTTCCGGCAATGGAAGAAGGTATCCGCATTCGACCGCTCGAAGCTCATGCGCAAAGCCGCCGACATCCTGCGCAGCCGGGCGGACGCGATCGCCGCGTTCATGACCCAGGAGCAGGGCAAGCCGTTGGCGGAAGCGAAGGGCGAGGTCATGGCGGGCGCCGACGTGATCGACTGGTTCGCCGAGGAGGCGCGCCGCGCCTATGGCCGAGTCATCCCGGCGCGTGCCGAGGGCGTTTATCAGCTTGTGATCAAGGAGCCGGTTGGCCCGGTCGCCGCCTTCACGCCGTGGAATTTTCCAGTCAACCAGGTGGTTCGGAAACTGTCCGCCGCGCTGGCCGCCGGATGCTCCATCATCGTCAAGGCGCCGGAAGAGACCCCCGCGTCTCCGGCCGAGCTGATTCGCGCCTTTGCTGATGCCGGCGTGCCGGCGGGGGTGGTCAATCTGGTCTACGGCGTGCCGTCGGAGATTTCGGAATATCTCATCCCGCACCCGGTCATCCGCAAGATGTCGTTCACCGGGTCAACCGCGATCGGCAAGCAACTGGCGGCCCTCGCCGGGTTGCACATGAAGCGGGTGACGATGGAACTCGGTGGCCATGCGCCTGCGATCGTATTTGACGACGCGGACATCGATGCGGCCAGTCGCCTGCTGGCCGGAGCCAAATACCGCAATGCCGGGCAGGTATGCGTGTCGCCAACTCGTATGCTGGTTCAGGAGAAGGTGTACGATCAGTTCGTTTCAGGATTTGTCAGCCACGCCAAGGCGGTGAAGGTTGGCGATGGGCTGGAAGCCGGCACGGTCATGGGGCCATTGGCAAATGCGCGCCGGATCACCGCGATGGAGACACTGATCGGCGACGCCGCGCAGAAGGGCGCCACCGTCCGAACCGGCGGCAACCGCATCGGCAACAAAGGCAATTTCTTCGAACCGACCGTGCTGACCGACGTGCCGTTGGAGGCGCGGGTGATGAACGAGGAGCCATTCGGGCCGCTGGCGATCATCTCCCCGTTCCGCGGCTTTGACGATGTGGTGGCCGAGGCAAACCGGCTGCCGTATGGCCTCGCCTCCTACGCCTATACGCGATCGGCGAAGACCGCCAATGCCATCGCGTCCGCCGTCGAGGCGGGGATGATGTCGATCAACCACCAGGGCTTGGCCTTGCCTGAGGTTCCCTTTGGTGGGGTGCGGGACTCCGGCTATGGATCGGAAGGCGGTTCGGAGGCGATCGAGGCCTATCTGAACAGCAAATTCGTTACGCAGGCAGGGTTATAGGGCAAAATCGCGATTCGGCGGGGGCATGTGTGTTCCCGCCGGACGCGGCCGGCACCGTGGCAAGGCTGGCGCACTCCTCGGTGCCTGACCGTTGCCCGAGCCGGACCACAGACCGGCTCAAAAGCTGGATATTGCTTCGTCAGGCCGCGGTTAATGCTTTCATCATCTGTGACATTTACCATCCGGCAATGTCCGGGCTGAATAAGACTTCGTTAAGGTCACGCGGTTGACCTCGGAGCCAGCACGGGCCCATAGAGTTCCGCTCGCAGCACGGAAATCGAAATCATCTTGAGTAATCAATTCGCCCAACCCGAGCCTCACCCGACCACCGCCTCCGATCTTCAGGCGGCTCGGAATGTGCTGAACATCGAGGCAGCCGGCCTGCTGTCGCTAGCGGCCAGCCTTGACCACAACTTCAGTCGGGCGATCGATCATCTGGTATCCATGACCGGGCGGCTCGTGGTGTCCGGAATGGGCAAGTCGGGCCATGTCGCCCGCAAGATCGCCGCGACGCTCGCCTCCTTGGGTACGCCGGCGTTGTTCGTGCACCCGGCCGAGGCGTCACACGGAGACCTCGGTATGATCGTCGCCGGCGACGCGGTGCTGGCGCTGTCCAACTCCGGCGAAACGGCCGAACTGGCCGATCTGGTTTCGCATGCCCGCCGCTTCAGGTTGCCGCTGGTGGCGATCACGGCGAAGCCCGAGTCGACCCTGGCCCGCGCCGCCGATGTCGCGCTGATCCTGCCCAAAGCGACCGAGGCTTGTCCGATGGGTTTGGCGCCGACCACGTCGACCACGATGCAGATCGCCCTGGGCGACGCCATCGCGGTCGCCCTGCTGACCCGCCGGGGGTTCACCGCTGCCGATTTCCGCCAGATCCATCCTGGCGGCCGGCTGGGTGCCCGGCTCCGTCGCGTTCGGGAGCTGATGCATGGCGGGGCGGCGATGCCACTGGCGCCACCCGGGATGAAGATGGCCGCCGCGCTGGTACTGATGACCGAGAAACGATTCGGCTGCCTGGGGGTGGCCGGACAGGACGGCACGCTGGTGGGCATCATCACCGACGGCGATCTGCGGCGGGCGATGGGTCCGGATCTGCTGGCCCGGCAGGTCGACGAGATCATGACCGCGTCGCCGCGGACAATTGGCCCGGACGCGCTCGCCGGCGAAGCGCTTCACCTCATGAACGCCCACGACCGCCCGGTTACCACGCTGTTCGTCGTCGACACGGCAGGTCGCCCCATCGGAATCCTGCATGTACATGACCTGCTGCGGGCTGGGCTGGCATGAGTCCCATGGACTCTCGAATGGATGCGGCCGCCGTTATCGGCGAGCATCGGACCGGTGGGTATCTGACACCCTCGGGACCCGGTCGCGCCCGCGACCTGCCGACGCCGCGAGGCATTGCCCGCAGGCGGTTCTTGATCACCGTGACGAAGTGGCTGCTGCCGCTCGCTGCGACCGGTTTGCTGGCGTCGATTGCCTTGTGGCCGGAACTTGATCGCGCCACCGCGAACGCACGCCTGGCGCTGGCCCGTATCGCGGGTGAGGTCGAGGGGGGCAGTCTGATCGAAGCCCGCTACAACGGCGTCGACGAGAAAGGCCGACCCTACACCATGACCGCCGCAACCGCTCGGCAGATTGACGCCGAACGGGTGGCGCTGACCATGCCGAAGGGCGATATCACGCTGGAGAATGGCACCTGGATGATGCTCGCCGCCAAACAAGGTACCTATATGCAGCATCTGAACCAGCTCGATCTGATGCAGGATGTAACCCTGTATCGTGATGACGGCACGACGATGACCACGAAAGCAGCGTCGATCGATCTGAAGGCCGGCGCTGCCGCGGGCTCCGATCCGGTGCATGTCGAGGGGCCGTTCGGCGTGCTCGATGCGCAGGGTTTCGCCCTGATGGATAAGGGAACCTCGATCGATTTCACCGGACCGGCGCATGTCGTGCTGAACGGGGCGGGTCATTGACATCACCCTCCCCCGCCGGGAGGTCCAGGCTTCGGCTTGCCGCCGCGCTTGCGCTCATTCTGGGCGGGGGCGTTGCCAGCGCCCAGCAGCTTGATCTGACCCACGGCGGCCCGATCGACATCTCGGCCAAGGAAGGGATCGAATGGCGCCAGGCTGATCAGCAGGTCATCGCCCGCGGCGATGCCCGCGCCATACGCGGCGCCGTAACGGTTACCGCAGACCGGCTGACCGCATGGTACCGCAAAAAGGGAAACGGCACCGATCCCCAGCCACCCCCGCCTCCCAGCGGCCTCGCGGCCGACACGTCGAGCGAGGGAAACGAAATCTACCGACTTCAGGCCGAGGGTCGTGTGCGGATCTATACTCAAACCGACGTGGCGCAGGGGGATCGGGCGACATACGACCTGGATCAGGCGGTGCTGGTGATGACCGGGCGCAATCTGAAGTTGACGACGCCGAACGATGTGATCACGGCGCGCGACGATCTGGAATACTGGCCACGCAAACGCATGGCCGTGGCGCGGGGCGACGCCATTGTCGTCACCAACGACGCCAAGCGGGTCGCCGCCGATACGCTGGTCGCTTACACCGAGGAAGGTGCCCCGCCCGGAGGGCCGACGCCCGCCGCGATGTCAACCCGGGGGGCAGCCGGAACGGCAGCCACCGCGACGCCGGCCGCAGCTGGGCCGGGTGCGAAACCCACGGATGATCCACTGGCGTCTTCCGGCAAACTGCAGCGCGTGGAGGCATTCGGGCACGTGTCGGTTCGCACCGCCACGGAGACGGTGACGGGCGACCGCGCGGTCTATGTCCCGGACACCGGCATGGCGCGCGTTGGCGGAAACGTCCAGATTACCCGAGGCCAGAACCAACTGAACGGGGCCGAAGCCGACGTGAACATGAAAACCGGCATCGCCAAGCTGCTCGCCACGAATGCAGGCCGTGTGCACGGTCTGGTGCTGCCGAACGACGAGACCAGCAAATCGCTGACCCAGGACCCGACTGCCACCCCGACGAATGGCAAATCCACGGGAACCCCTGGGCATCCGAGCCCCGGTTCACCAGCCGGCGCGACACCAGGGCAGAAGCCATGAACGCAATTCGTGAGGCGCGCCCAACACCAGAGCTGAAAGTCGTGCGCGGTGGCGGCGGCTTGTCAGCGACGGCGGTGGGGAAGACTTACAAAGGGCGGCCGGTGGTTCGGAACGTCTCGGTGACGTTGCACCGGGGCGAGGCTGTCGGGCTGCTCGGGCCGAACGGCGCCGGCAAGACAACCACCTTCTACATGATCGTTGGCCTGGTGAAGCCGGACACCGGGTCGATCAGCCTGGACGGGGCGGACATCACCCGCTTGCCGATGTATCGCCGCGCTCGCCTCGGGATCGGCTATCTGCCGCAGGAGGCAAGCGTTTTCCGCGGTCTGAACGTCGAGCAGAACATCATGGCGGCGCTGGAGGTCGTGGAGCCGGACGCCGCCACGCGCGACATGATGCTGGATGAACTGCTGGCTGAATTTGGCATCAGCCATCTCCGCCGCACCCCGGCACTGGCGCTTTCGGGAGGCGAGCGGCGGCGGGTCGAGATTGCCCGGGCGCTGGCCACCCAACCCTCCTACATTCTGCTGGACGAGCCGCTGGCCGGCATCGACCCCATCGCGGTCGGCGAAATCCGCGATTTGGTGAAGCATCTGAAGGATCGCGGCATCGGCGTGCTGATCACCGACCACAATGTGCGGGAGACGCTCGATATCATCGACCGCGCTTACATCATGCACGATGGCGCGGTGCTGATGGAGGGGGTGCCCAGCGAGGTGGTCGCGCACGAGGATGTGCGCCGGGTTTATTTGGGCGAGAAATTCAGCCTGTAATCGAATAAATTTGACCTGGCGGTGACGGGCCGGGCGGCGCCCTTCCGGCGTGGCCGCGCGCAGTAGCATGCTTTTTGCATTCTAAATTTGCCGCAGCGACCAAAAACGATTGACCGGACTTCCGCCCGTCGATAAGCGCGTGGACATGGCGATCGCCCCCCGTCTCGACCTACGCCAGAGCCAGACATTGGTCATGACGCCGCAGTTGCGTCAGGCGATCAAACTACTGCAATTCAACAACATTGAGGTCGCCTCGTTCGTCGACGAGGAGCTCGAGCGAAACCCTTTGCTGGAGCGGGACGAGACCACCGATCTGCCACCAGGGGAACGGGCGGCGCTGGATCAGATCGAGCCGCGCGCCGCGCCGAGGGATTCGGCTGACGCGGCTCAGTCAGAGACCTTGCCCGCCGAAGCCGCTTCACCGCTCGATAGTGAACATGCCGAAACCTATGACCGGGGGAGCGTGGCTGATGGCGCGCCCTTGTCGGGGCGCATCGAGGGCGGCGGCGGCAGCCATAATTTTGAAGGCGACGATCGAGGCATCGATGATTTCGCCGATCGCGCGCCGCCACTGCGAGACTATCTGGGGGAGCAACTCCGGCTCAGCATCAGCGATCCGGCGGACCGCATGATCGGGGCCTACCTGATCGCCCTGCTCAGCCCCGCCGGCAGGCTTACCGCCGAACCGGCGGCGATCGCCGCGGCGATGCAGGTTCCGCTGGACCGTGTCGAGGCGGTGCGTGCGCGCATGATGCGGTTCGATCCGGTCGGGCTGTTCGCACGTGAATTGAAGGAGTGCCTGGCTGCCCAGCTCGCGGAACGCAACCGGCTCGATCCGGCGATGCAGGCGCTGTTGGACAATTTGGAGCTGCTGGCGCGCCGTGACAACCGTCGCTTGATGGCGATCTGCGGGGTTGACGCCGAAGACCTGACGGAAATGATCGCCGAAATCCGCGCCCTCGATCCGAAGCCGGGGGCCACCTATGACGTGGAACCGGCGCCGCTGGTGGTGCCGGATTTGCTGATGCATCAATCGCCGGATGGCGGTTGGGTGATCGAGCTGAACCCCGAGACAATGCCCCGGGTGCTCGTGAACGAACGGTTCTATGCCAAAATCGCCCCCCTCGCCCGCAAGGATGAACGGGTGTTCCTGACCGAGCGGCTGGCCAATGCGAACTGGCTGGTGCGGTCGCTGCAGCAGCGAGCCCAGACCATCCTGAAGGTGTCGGCGGAGATCGTTCGTCAGCAGGACGCGTTCCTCCGCCGGGGCGTTGCATTCCTCCGCCCGCTGATCCTGCGCGACATCGCCGACGCAGTCGAACTGCACGAGAGCACCGTCAGCCGGGTGACCGCGAACAAGTACATCGCCACCCCGCGCGGGACCTTCGAACTGAAGTATTTCTTCACGACAGCCATTCAAGGAACGAATGGCGGTGATGCGCACAGCGCCGAGGCAGTGCGCCATCGAATTCGTGGCATGATCGATCAGGAGGCGGCCGCCGAGATCCTCTCGGACGATGCGATCGTTAACATCTTGCGGCGGGAAGGCGTTGATATCGCCCGTCGCACTGTTGCCAAGTATCGCGATGCGCTGCGGATTCCGAACTCGGTTCAGCGGCGTCGGGAAAAGGCGGTTCCCGCGTGAGCACGCGACACCGCTACGTGTATGTACGCAGTGGACACCACCGGCCGGAGCATGGCCAACTGTCATCGGCCCGCGTTGGTCAGACAGGGACAGCGATTGAGAGATGTCCTGGCGGGCCGCGTGAACCGGTTGGGAGAACAGCATGCAAATCACGGTATCCGGCAAGCAAGTCGAGTTGTCGGACGCGTTGCAGACCAGGGTCTCCACCCAGTTGGAAGCGATCGCGGGCAAATATTTCGACCATGCGCTGGAGGCTCATGTCACGTTCAGCCGAGCGCGGAGCTTTTTCACGTGTGATATCAATGTGCATGCGGGACGTGGATTGCTGTTGCGCGGCGAGGGTGAGGCCGCCGACGCCAACGCCGCGTTCGATGACGCGGCGGAGCACATCGCCAAGCGGCTGCGCCGGTACCGACGGCGGGTGAATGATCACGCCCGCGACCTGACACAGCGCGAGCGTCCCGAAGCCGCGCGGCAGTTCATCTTGCAGGAGGAGGGGACCGGGGCGGATGTCGCCGAGGCCGATGGCCGCACCATGTCGGAGGCCTATGCCACGGTGATCGCCGAAACGCAGATGGAGATCACCACTCTGTCGGTTGGCGAGGCGGTGCTGCGGATGGATCTGGCCGACCAGCCGGTCATGATGTTCCGCAACAGCGCGAGTGGCGTGCTGAACGTGGTATACCGGCGGGCGGACGGGCACATTGGCTGGATCGACCCGGGTGCGCAGGGCGACGACCGGGTCGCCTAGACAATCGCGCCGGACAGTCGGCCCAGCGGGAGCCCCCCTCCTGGGGCCGGTGGGGAGAACCCCCGGGGGTCAACCCCAGGGGTCGCCCCTCCTGGGCCCCCTACCCCGCCTCCCTGGAACGGAGATCAGCATGGTTCGCGTCGTCGGAATCGATCACCTGTCAGTTCGGGTCAGCGACTACGAGAGATCGAAGCTATTCTACGGCCGCCTGTTCGCTTTTCTCGGCTTTGAGATTTCTGACGAATATCCGGACACGATCGGATGGACCAATGGCCAGACGCGCTTCTGGATCGCCGGGGCAGACCCTGGAGCTCGAGAGCGGGGTTACCGAACTGGCGATATCGGATTTCATCATTACGCATTCCAGCTCCGCAGCCGCGCCGACGTGGACGACCTGCAGACGTTCCTTCGCGACGAGCTTGGCGCCACCATCGTGGATCCGGCGAGTGAATACTACGACGATTACTATGCGGTGTTCTTTCTCGACCCCGACGGCCTGAAGCGGGAGGGGATGAAATATGGTGAACACGCGGCGCGGGCCGCCGCGAGGAAAACCACGGCCCGCAAACGTGGGACATGAGCCTTTCGCTCAACCGCCGGCCAATCCGGGACACTAGCAACCTGATCCGCTCGAACCGCGGTTGCATGGCCGCGGGCCACGCGGATACTTGGTGAAATACTTTCAGCAATTCTACCCAGTAGCTTGCAAAGAAATCATTGCCTTCGCGCGTTATCGGATAACTTGTCTAGCACAGGGAGTAGGACCTGCAAAGGTACATGGCTTCTGCCTGGAAGACCTGGCCTGATCGCTCGGAGACCGCGAAGGCAATCGGTCGCCAGGCAGATTTTTTTTGGCGAGACCACCGGTTTCAAGTCGCTTTATTTGAGTCAAAATACGAATTTTTTTCGGAATATTAATTGTTATTTGTATGTTACAATGTCACAAATTCCCATGCGGACCGCCGATTTCATCAATACACTGGGGGTCAATACGCACATTCCCTATACTGACGGGGGATACGCCAATATTGCCAACATCGACAGTGACTTGGCGTATCTCGGCGTTTCGCAGGTGCGAGACGCGATCAGCAACGGAGCGAACGGCTCCGCGCCACTTTCAAGCTACATCAAGCTGGCCCAGGAGGGTGTGAAGTTCACCTGCTTCGTCGGGGCCAGCACTACAGCCAATCTAGCGGCGCCACTCGCACTCATCGCGACCCTGAACACGACCGTCCCGGGCAGCGTCATTGCCGTGGAAGGGCCGAATGAAATCAACAATTTTGCATTCACCTACAATGGTGTTGGCGGCCTTCAGGGCGCGGTAAATTTTCAGAAGGATCTCTATTCAGCGGTCCATTCCAACCCTGCGCTGAACCATGTGGCTGTCGACTACTTCACCGGCTACAATGCAGGTAGTATTGCTGTCGGTCCAAATCCGCAAACGACGTCCGGGCTCGCCGACTTCGATACCCAGCACCCGTATCCGAATCACGGGCAGGCGCCGCTGCAATGGGTCAACCGGGCGCAGGCGTTAGGCAACGAAAACCCACCGAACGGACCGGCTGTCTACACAGAAACCGGCTACAGCACCAACGGTGGAACCGGAGGCGCCGTGGACGCCAATGTGCAAGCTCGTTACACACTCGACCTGCTGATGGACGATGCACAGAACGGTATTGCACAAACCGATCTTTACCAGCTCATGGACGCGTATAAGCCAGGCTCGCCTCAAGGGGACGACGGCTACGGTCTTTTCGATCCGGCCAATCAGCCGAAGGCGGCGGCAACCTCGATCCATAATTTGACGACCATCCTGGCTGATACCGCGGCTAACGCAACGTCATTCACGCCCACGGCGTTGAACTACTCGGTCACCGGCTTGCCGGCGACCGGTCATAGTCTGGAGCTCCAGCAGTCAAACGGAGCCACTGACATCGTCATCTGGAATGAACCACCGATATGGAACCAGTCCAGTGGCAAGGAAATAGCCGCGCCCGTCACGAATATAACGGTTTCCCTGGACAGCACACACGGTACCGTCCGGGTATTCGACCCGCTGCTAAGCGCCACGGCTATCCAGACACTTTCGAATGTCAGTGGCGTGACGCTGGGCCTCACCGACCACCCGCTGATCCTACAGGTCGAACCGAGGCAAGTGGTTACCCAGGACACGCTGACTCTCCGCATGTCGGAAGATGCGTGGCAGGGTGATGCACAATTCGTTGTAAAAGTCGATGGCCAGCAGGTTGGCGGCACCGAGACTGCGTCAGCCTTGCATGCGACTGGGGACTCGAATGTCTTCTCGCTCACGGGGAACTGGGGTCAGAACCAACACTCAGTGCAGATTCAATTCCTCAACGATGCCTGGGGCGGAGCCTCGGCGATGGACCGCAATCTGTATATTGATTCCATAGCCTACGACCGGACCTCGTACGCCGGAACCACGGCGGCGCTGCGTTCGAACGGAACCGACACGTTTGCGGTGGGCACTGCGACGCCGACTGCAAGCGCGCCGGCTGATTTGCTGACTGTGCATCTGTCGGAGGATGCCTGGCAGGGAGATGCCCAATTCACGCTTTCGATCGATGGTAAGCAGATCACCACACCGCAGGCAGTGGTAGCGCAACATAGCGCCGGTGCATCACAGGATTTTTTGTTCAACGGAAATTTCGGAGCTGGGACGCATAACCTCGGCGTCGCATTTGTCAACGATGGCTGGGGCGGAACGAAAACAACCGACCGTAACCTTTACGTAGACGGCATCGACGTCAATGGTCAGCATTACGGCAATGGTACCACTACACTGTTGTCGAACGGCACCGCGTTGTTCACCGTTCCCACCACCCACTAAACAACCCGACAGGCCGGCCCTTGAACTTTTGATGGATACGGCTACGGGGTATGCCGACTGCACTATCTCAGCTAGACGGCACCCGCCCAGCTGGGCGCTCCGCCACGCAACAGATGCCGATAACCATTCTCTGTCATCCATCGCGCGCGGGCCAAGTGTGAGGCCCAAATTCCCTGGGCACGCTCAGGTTCGCGCGAAGCATCGATATGCAGAACGATCCGCGCAATGTCGCGCCAATCCGCTCCTTCCGACTCCGCATCGAGAAGCCGGAGATAGGTGATGAGATGCTGCTCGTCGTAACCAGTGAGCACTCGGCTCGTTGGGGCTGCGTCGGCGACCGGCGGGTCAAGTGGCGGTGATTGCATCGATCGGTCCTGCGAAATCAGCGGGGAGCGCGGTCAACGCGCCGAGGGCTCTATCCGCGAGCACTTTCTGCCTCCAGCCCGCGCGGTCCGGCCTCCGACGGACGACCTGCGCACACTAGAAATCCAGCTATAATGGTCGCGCTGTCCCCGATCAACGCCGCCTGAAGGCATGAGGACCTCCCTCTTTGCGTAATTTCGCGCGGGCATCACTTGGCTTTGAACACCACGTCAGCGGCGGCTATGAGCCACGCCTGCGGGCCTAATCCTGGCAACGCGCATAAAATCGTGGGAAAGGAATGGTGCCCAGGGGCGGAATCGAACCACCGACACTGCGATTTTCAGTCGCATGCTCTACCAACTGAGCTACCTGGGCATCGCGGCTGAGCTTTCGGGGATGCAGCCGAGGGCGGGTGCATAACCCATGCCCCGGCGGTGATCAAGCCGCTTCCGGCGAGGGCGGCGGGTCATCGTCCAACTCCGCTGGCGGTCCGGGAACGCGGTAGGTGCCGGCCAGCCAGCGGCCGAGATCGACCTCTTGGCAGCGTGGCGTGCAGAAGGGCCGGTACCTGTCCGAGGATCGCCGGCCGCAGATGGGGCATCGCGTTTGAGGTTCAGCCATGGTCTTGCTCCAGCGCCCAGCCGCTCGGCGGCAACAACGGGTCCGAACGCAGTATAATGTCGCGTCCGGCGCGCCGGACAAGGTCCGGCAGGGCAACCGGGTCGGCGCGCAGCGCGGAGACAACATCGGGCGCTGCGCGTATCACGGGAAGGTCGCGCGGGTTCAGCCCGTAAGCGGCCAGTGCCGCGCGCAGAGCGGCGAGACCGCCGGCGAGCGGGCCAGACTGCTGTTCATGCAATGGCGGATGAATGCGGGCGCGTACAGATCTCAGCCAGGCCAAGCGCGGTAAAGCCCAGGAACTTCGGCCGCAGCGGGTCGTCGGACAAGGCGCGCGCCAGGTCGGGAGCCAGTTGCACTCGCTTGCGCGCGGGCAAGCCAGCTAGGTCCACGACGATCGCCCCCGACAGGTTCCGCAGCCTGATCTGTGCCGCCAGTGCCGGCAGCAGCGCGCGGTTCAACGCCTCGTGCAACATCCGGCTGCCGCCGGCGGCCGCAACCGCGGAACCTGCATCGACGTCGATCGCCACCAGCGCCGGGGTAGGCCAGATCGAGAGGCTGGACCCCGATGGCAGCAGGACGGTGGGCCGCGACAGGCCATCGATCGCGTCCGCAATATCATCGTCAAAGCCAGCGTGGCACACCTCAACCCGGCTGCTCGGAAAGCCGGTCGGTTGGGCAAATAGTGTGGTCACCAGGGCGGGGTGGTCGATCTTTATGGCGGCTTCGGGATAACGGGACGCCAGACGCGACACCGGGTCCAGCCCCCGGCGCAGCAAAGCGGGGGGGCCATCGCCGACCGCCGCTGTTTCCGTGGGCGTTAGCTTTGCGGTCAGCCGCGGGCCTTTGCTGCCTTGCGCGGCTCGGCTGACGCGAACGCCCAGGATGGTCCCGGTGGTCACGGCCTTGGCGCCTTCGCTGTCAGGCAGGAAGCCCTCGGCATCGGTCAGGGCGACAAAAGCGCCCGCCATCGCCGGCACGACGCTAACCACCCTGCCGCGATACAGATCGCCGACGCCGTCCGGCGTGCCAGGCCGCCAAAGCGAATAATCGAGCAATGCCCCGTCGCGCACCGCGGCGACCTGAACTTCGCCCGGACTGGAGATGGCCTGGATCGTGACGCTCACGGCATGGGATAGCCGAGGCCGCGCAACAGTTGTGTCGTTTCGAACAGCGGCAGCCCCACTACACCAGAATAGCTGCCCGACACGAATCGAATAAACCCCGCCGCTCGGCCGTTGATCGCGTAGCCGCCAGCCTTGCCGACACCTTCCTCGGTGTCGACATACCGCTGGATCTGGTCTTCCGTCAGTCGGTTGAAGGTGACGATGCTCTCCGCCACGCGCTCCGCCGAGTGTCCGCCGGGGGCGGTGAGGACGACACTGGTCGTCACATGGTGGCGACGGCCCGACAGCAGCCGGAGACAGAAGTCGAGCTGTTCGCGGGTTTCGGCTTTGGGCAGGATGCGGCGGCCAACCGAGACCACGGTGTCGGCCGCTAGCACGAAGTTTCCCGGGCACTGCACGGCGCCGGCTTTCGCACGGGCCATCCGGCACGCGTACCGGCGCGGGGTTTCGTCACGTGCCGGGGTTTCGTCGATGTCCGGGGATACGATCCGGTCGGGTGTGATGCCAATCTGGTCGAGCAAAGCCAGCCGGCGCGGGCTCGATGAGGCCAGGATCAACAGGGCCGGAGATAGGTGGGTCGTCGCCTCGGCGGCCATATCCAACGGGGAAACTGGGGTCGCCATGGCGGTGGCTGCTGAGGTTGACATAGCCTCGGACTTGGCCGGGCGATCGGAATTTCGAGGACCGGGGTCTGCCGGCGACGGTGTCACCCGCCGGCCGCGCGGTTATTTGAACCGGAAGGTGATGCGGCCCTTGCTGAGATCATAGGGTGTCATCTCGACGTTCACCCGGTCCCCCGCCAGCACGCGGATCCGGTTCTTGCGCATCTTGCCGCTGGTGTGCGCGAGAATGGAGTGTTCGTTATCGAGTTTCACGCGGAACATGGCGTTGGGCAACAGCTCCATCACCGTGCCGCTGAATTCGATCATGTCCTCTTTTGACATCAGGCCTCTTGATTCGGTTAATTCGGCCGAAACATGATATTCGCGGGTGGCAAGGTCAAGCCTTGGCCTCGTACCGGGGCTGAGGCCGAAGGTTTCGAGGCCCGCCCACACCCGACCGGAAGTGGCTCGGGATAGCGCCGGGCGCCAGCCGAGCCAAGAGACGGGGCAGCCCAACCCCACCGTGGATCAGTGGTTCGACCTGCCGCTGAAACACCGGTGCGTTGCAACGCCACCTCATGACACAGGAAATCCTAGACCTTAATTTGCCAAACCAGCCACCCGACCGGTCGATCCCCCGCGGCCAAACCATCCGCCGCTTCTCCGCGTCCTCCGAGACCTCCGCGTCCTTGTATATTGACCCCAGTTCCGCGGCACGCTGCAGACGGAGCTGCGCCGGGCCCGACGGCCATCGGACCCGGCGCGCGGCAACTGACGCCCGTTCTGTGTCCAGGCAACAACCGCCACGGAGCTTTGGGATCAGCCGGCATCGCCGACCTGACGACGATCTGCCAACGCAACCACGTCGATCTGGTGGTGATGGAGGCCACCGGCGGCTACGAACGCCTGCCTTTTGGCCTGCTGTGGGCGGCCAAAATCCGCGTTGCTATCGTCAACCCCCGCTCGGTGCGCCGCTTCGCCGAAGCGATGGGCATACTGGAGAAGACCGATAGTATCGATTGCAAGGTAATCGTGTGGTACGCCGAAACCAAGCGGATCCAGGCCTCGCCGCCGGCGTCCGCGACCCAGACCCGGCTGACCGCGCTGGTGGTCCGGCTGCGGCAGCTGACGGATCTGCAGGTCACGCAAAAGAACCAGCGCCCGCTGGTCACCGAACCGGACGTGCGGGATAGCTTCACCGCGGCGCTGCAAACGATCGCGCAACAGATGCGCGCGCTGGAGACCGCAATCGTCGCCCTGATTGATGCCGACCCGCTTTGGGCCAGATTGAACGCGGCGTTCCGCGAGATCAAGGGGGTCGCGGGCCGCACGGTCGCGCGTTTGCTTGCTGATCTGGCGGAGATCGGCACGCTGTCGGGTAAAGCCGTGGCCAAACTAAACGGGGTGGCACCGATTGCGCGCGACAGCGGCCAGAAGATCGGCCGCCGCCTGGTACGCGGCGGACGCGAGAGTGTGCGGAGAATCCTCTATTATGGTTGCTCAGGTGGTTCGCCGGTACGATCCCGACTTCAAGTCGTTCTATGAGACGCTGAAAGCAAAAGGCAGGCCGCACAAGGTGATCCGGATCGCGCTGGCACCCAAGCTGCTGGTCCGGCTGAACGCCAAGGCGCGTGATGCGCGTCAGGTGTTGGCAGAGGCGCAAGCGGCATGAGTGCGACGGCAGATCAGAAGATGCAATATCGTAATGATACTATATCGTTTCTTGGTTCGGCTGCCGACGCCGTTTCTTCGTCCCGGCCCGCACCCTCCCACAACAGTGGGCAGGGGCCGGGTCAGGGATGGCCGAAGGCCACCGCATCGCGGCGCGCAGCGGCCTTGACGCGGGTACTGCCCACCGTTTCGCTCGGGCGAGACGGGAAAAAGGGCAGCATCAACGATCTTTGCCGCAGAAAGGACTTGACCGGACAGACAGTCGCTCCGTGATTTATGGAACCATCCACCACCCCGGGCCGTCGCCTGCCCAGCTGGACGGACAGACCGCGCACTCCACGGAGTTCACCGAGTGCCCAGAGTTCGCGGAGAAGGAATTTGAGTGCGACAGGGAGACCGATCTTCTGAAAGACGATGTTGCAGTTTGATAACAGGTCTCCGCCGTTACCGCTTTGAGCCAAACCAGGAATGTTCCAGCAACAATTCAAAAATCAGCCTGCCCGGCACCCCCGTGGCTCCGAGCGTGACCGCCATGCACGCGCAGCGGCGAGCCAACCCGCCGAGACCGTATCGAAATGTCGTTTTTTCAGCGCACGGGCTTCGCTCGGTCCCCCGCGGCCGGGGAGGATTCGATACTGGGACAAGAACCGGAGTTTGCCGTTGCCCTGACGGAGCTACCCCTGTGCCCGGATCATCGGTCCACAGCAATGATCCATGCAACGAAAGGTAGATCGACATGAGCAAAGAGTCAGAGAACAAGGCAATCGTCAGCCGCTGGTTCACCGAGTTCTGGGGTGAGACATGCGACCTGTCCGTGGTCGACGAGATCGCCGCGCCGGATATGCTGCTCAAATACTCGCTCCACGAGCCACGCCGCGGCCGTGACGACATCAAGGACTTCATGACAGGCTTCCGCAAAGCCTTTCCTGATCTGAGATTTTGGGGCACTGCGGATCTGATTGCCGAAGACGACTATGTCGTCGGACAGTGGGAAGGTGGCGGCACGCATACCGGGCCGGCCTTTGGCGACTTTCTGATGGGATCACTGCCCGCGGCGACGGGACGCAGGATGCATTTCACCGGCACGACGGTCCTGCGTGTTCAGAACGGCAAGATCCTCCAGGAGGTTGGCCTTGACGACGGGGTTACCGCGCTCTCCCAGCTAGGCCTTATGAAGGCTGCTTGATCCACGGTTCAACCCTGACCCGAAATCGAGAGAGAGGCTCGCACTTTGTGCGGGCCTCCGCAGCGTCGCTCAGACCGCAAAGCGCAGCCGGATTCGAAAGCAAGACCCGGAGTGCGTGCCACCTACGCTGCCGGCATGATAGGCTTCAACTCAGCCAATGGAACCCACCACATGACTACGACAACACTCGAAAAACCATGTGAGACGACGCCGAGCGCCGTCGAGAATGACCCGCGCTGGGCGCGCATGATCGCGCGTGACCGGGCAAGTGACGGGACTTTTTGGTATTCGGTTGCGACCACCGGCGTTTATTGCCGGCCCTCCTGCCCGTCGCGAACCGCAAATCCGAAGAACGTCCAATTCCATTGCTCACTCGATGCCGCGAAAGCGACCGGGTTCCGGCCATGCAAGCGATGCCACCCGGACGAAATATCGGCCGAGGCCGGAAACACCGCGATAGTCGCGCGCGCATGCCGGCTGATCGAGCAAAGTGAGGAGGAACCCTCCCTGCACGACCTCGCGCGGTCCGTCGGACGCAGCGCCAGTTACTTCCATCGAATCTTCAAGGCCATCACCGGCTTGACGCCAAAGGATTATGCCGCGGCGCACCGTGCCAACAAAGTACGGCAAGGCCTAGAAGACTGTAACAGCGTCACCGAGGCGATCTACGACGCAGGCTTCAATTCGAGCGGACGCTTCTACGAGAAATCCACCAACATGTTGGGGATGACGCCAACGCAATATCGTTCCGGAGGAGCAAACGAGGAAATTCGTTTCGCCGTCGGCGAATCAACGCTCGGGGCGATTCTGGTCGCGTCCAGCAGGAAGGGTGTCGCGTCGATCCTGCTTGGCAATGATCCCGAGGCGCTGGTTCGTAATCTTCAGGATCGCTTCCCCAAAGCCCATTTGGTCGGAGCCGATCGGGAATACGAAGCCCTGGTGGCACGTGTAATCGGCTTTATCGAAGCACCGAGGCTCGGCCTCGATCTGCCGCTCGACGTGCGTGGCACAGCGTTTCAACAGCGGGTTTGGCAAGCGTTGCAGGCGATACCAGTTGGTGAAACGGCCTCCTATGCGGAGATCGCACGCCGCATCGGCGCGCCAAAGGCAATCCGGGCAGTCGCCAGCGCGTGCGCGGCAAATAAGCTGGCGGTCGCTATTCCATGTCACCGCGTGATAAGAAACGACGGCGCACTCTCTGGCTACGCCTGGGGCGTCGACCGCAAGCGCGCGCTGCTCGGCCGCGAGGCGACCCACGGCCAATAGCGCCGTCAGGCCGTCGTTACCACCCGAATGTCGCCCTCGCGCTCCAGCACGCTTACCGACACCTCGCCTGGCGTGCGGCTGATCAGCACGCTTACCGTTGCCCCGCCCACTGAAAGGTTACGAATGGTCAGACTGTCGATGAACGCGGGCAAGTCGGGTTGGTCAAAGCGCACGGCGCGAGTCTTCGGGTCGAAGCTGAGGCCAAGACAGGCCTGAACCATGGCCGGAATTGTGGCGGCGGCCCAGGCCTGCGGGCTGCACGCCACCGGGTAGGAGGTCGGCCCCTGGTTCGGACGGCGGTGGAAGCCGCAGAACAACTCCGGCAGCCGGCGCAGATCCATGGCGCCGGACGCGGTGGAGATGCCCTCGAACAACCGCAGCGCCTCCGCTCGGAAGCCCGACCGGGCCATCCCGAGCGCGATCAGGCCATTGTCGTGCGGCCAAACCGAACCGTTGTGATACGACATCGGATTATAGCGCGCTTCATCGGCGGCCAGTGTGCGGATGCCCCAGCCGGAGAAAAACCGTGAATGCATCAATCCCTCCGCGACTCGGCGGGCCCGGTCCGGAGCCGCGATCGCTGTCATCAGCAACTGCCCGGCATTGGAGGAGCGGACCTCGCACGGCCTACCCTCGCCATCCAGCGCAAGAGCGTACGTGCCAAGCCGCTCGCACCAGAACTTTGCTTCGAATGCCTGTCTCAGATGCTCGGCCTTTTCCACCAGCGTGGCCGCCCGCAGGTCAAGCCCAAGCCGCCGAGCGATGGCTGCCGCGGCGTGGCGGGCTGCAAAGACATACCCCTGCACCTCACACAGCGCGATCGCGCCGCGTGCCAAGGTGCCATCGGCGTGCGAAATGGCGTCGTAACTGTCCTTCCAGCCCTGGTTGGCCAGGCCGTCCTCGGTGCTGCGTTCATAGCTGACGAAGCCGTCTGCGTCGGCCCGGCGATCCATCCAACCAAGGGCCAGATCGATCTGCGGCCAGAGCGCTTTTAGCGTGGCGAGATCACCGGTTCGGTCCAAATAGGCGCCGGCAAGCATGACAAACAGCGGCGTCGCGTCAACGCTGCCATAGTAGCGGCGGAAAGGCACTTCGCGCAGCGCCGCCATCTCACCGCCTCGCATCTCATGCAGGATCTTGCCGGGTTCTGCCTCGGAGGCGGGATCGAATTCGGTGGCCTGCTCCTGCGCCAGATAGCGGAGCACACCGCAGGCCAGTGCCGGATCGAGCGCGAGTGTCAGCAGTGCGGTGATCAGCGCGTCCCGGCCGAAAGCCGTGCTGAACCAGGGGATGCCGGCATAAGGATAGGGGCCGGTCGGCTTCTCGGTGACCAGCATGCGCAGATCATCAGCCGAGCGACGCAGTGTCTCGTCGAACTCCTCATTGCCGGAGGAGATCACCGCCGCGTGGGACTTCAGGGCACGGAGGCCGCGTTTGGTGTGGACATAGGCGGCCAGAAAGGCGGCGCGCGGCCGTAGTGTCGAGGCGGTGTCGGAGGCGCAGACTACCTGAAGGAAAATCGCAACCTGCCCGTGCGGTCCCAGTTCGAGGTCGAACACCGCGCCAGTCGCTGTCAGCCTCGCGGGCGGGGGTTCAAACGTTATGCGCGTGATGCGAAGCAGTCTGTCCAGCCCACGATAGGACAGCGAAACGGTGTCGTTGGCGACAACCGCTGGCTGCCGCTCCCCGCGGTGCTCGCGAAGCATGCCACGCACTTCGAACAGATCAGCGAAATCCGCCTCGAAGCGCATCTCGAGCCGCACGCGGCCGCCAACACCGCGGAAATTGCGGACGGCAACGCGCCCATGGCAAGTGCCGTTTCCCAGGAACAGCGAGCGCTGCACGTGGATGACCCCTTGCTCCAGCGTGGTGGCGCCGAGGTCTGTTGTCAGGGCGTTGGAAAGGTCGGAGGTGAGCATGACGTTGTCCGTCCCCAGCGCGGAACTCAGCAACAGGGGCCGCATGCCATTGAGGGCGAGATCCAATCGTGACAGGTGTCTGGTGTCCTGGTGATACAGACCATCGGCGCCCCCCAGCACCGAGAGAATATCACCGCCGTGGTCGAAGACGCCGAAGGTGTCGCCGTTTTTCAGCGTACGGTAGCGCCGTTCCTGTAACGAAACCGTCGCGGAGACGGAGAAGGGTTCGGGCGCCTGGGCTGAGTTGGAAAGCAAGTTCATGGGCGAAGCCTCTGACGTTGGACGGACTCGGGCTGACGGGGTCGGATCGCGGCGGTGGCCCGACAATCGCCCGCATGGAAGTGCCCACATGGAAGCGCCCACATGGAAGCGAGAGCAAGGCGCGGGCGGAGCAAGGAAGACAGCACCTCGGGTTATATCCAAAGCACAACCGCGATGGAACGCCGCTGTGGAACGGGTGCCGGCGAACCGCCGCCATGCTCACGCTCTCTGGCGGTGTGGGGTGATCAACCGTGAGGCATCTGCTTCCGATTTCGCCGGACGGTGCGCAAATAAGTGTGTGCGGTCGGACCGGCCCGTCCTGGGACGCCGAAGCGCCAACTGGTACGGGGTTTGCAGTGTTTTGCTTCGGATGCGGAACTCGTCGGTTGCGCGCAAGTATGCCTTGTGCGCCCTCCGCTCGGTGGGTTGCTGGCTGACGCTGGAGAGGGAGGTGCTGACGTGGCGAGCCTCAAGTGACGTAAGATTGCCAGGTCCCGGTGATCGCCACGACGCGCGCTGGTTGGCGCCCGGCTGCACCACGCCTGCCCGGACTTTCATAACCCGAGCGGACATCAGTCGCTGGACGAGATCGCCGGAGGCAGCGTGTCATTGCGCCGCTTTCGCGTGTTACGTTGCCCAAAAAGGCTGAGGGGTGCTCTGTCGCGCCTTGACCAGGAAATACGCGCGCTACTGATTATTCAGTCGATAAGACTATCGAAACAAGCAAGGGGACAATAATGACGGATACCCTCATCAAGGTTGATCTGGCACAATCCGCTTACGACAACGATATGATCCACAATCGTTGGCATCCGGACATCCCCATGGTCGCCACGGTCAAGCCCGGCCAGGATTTCATCATCGAATGTTATGACTGGACCGGAGGATTCATCAAGAATGATGAGTCCGCGGCCGATGTGCGCGATATCGACCTCAGCATAGTTCATTTCCTCAGCGGTCCGGTCGGCGTGGAGGGTGCCGAACCGGGCGATCTCCTGGTGGTGGATTTTCTCGATATCGGTGCGTTTCCGCACAATGCCTGGGGGTTCAACGGCTTCTTCTCGAAGAAAAACGGCGGCGGATTTCTGACCGATCATTTTCCGACGGCGCAGAAATCGATCTGGGACTTCCACGGCATGTTCACCAGTTCGCGCCACGTCCCCGGCGTGAGCTTCGCCGGCCTCATCCATCCTGGACTGATTGGTTGCCTGCCCGATCCGAAGCTGCTGGAGACATGGAACCGTCGCGAAACCGGTCTGATCGCGACCAATCCCACACGCGTGCCGCCGCTTGCCAACGCACCTTTCGCGCCGACCGCTCATATGGGTCGCCTCAAGGGTGAGGCAAAGGCGGCCGCCGCCGCAACCGGTGCGCGCACCGTGCCGCCGCGCGAGCACGGTGGCAATTGCGACATCAAGGATCTGTCCCGCGGCGCTCGCGTGTTCTTCCCGGTCTACGTCCCTGGTGCGGGACTTTCCATGGGCGATCTGCACTTTAGCCAGGGCGACGGTGAGATCACGTTCTGCGGTGCGATCGAGATGCCGGGCTGGATCCATCTGAAGGTGGAACTGATTAAGGGCGGCATGGCGAAATACGGCATCAAGAACCCGATTTTCAAGCCCAGTGTGATCAAACCGTCGTACAGCGACTATCTGATCTTCGAGGGCATCTCGGTCGATGAAGCGGGAGAGCAATACTACCTCGATGTCAACGTTGCGTACCGGCAGGCCTGCCTGAACGCGATCGAGTACTTGAAAAAGTTTGGTTATTCTGGCGCCCAAGCTTATTCCATACTGGGCACGGCGCCGGTTCAGGGACATATCAGCGGCGTGGTCGATATTCCAAATTCGTGCGCCACACTCTGGCTGCCAACAGAGATTTTTGATTTCGACATCAATCCAGGTGCCTCGGGACCGAGCGGCGGGGTGAAGAGCGGTGTGGCGATGCCGCTGGCGCCGGATCTCTGAAGGGGGCCGCGGTGCCGATATACGACTATGTCTGTTCGGAGTGCGGGCCGTTTACCGCACTGCGGCCAATGGCGGAATTCCAGCAGCCCCAGCCTTGCGAACAATGTGGCGGGATGGCGGCGCGCGCGATGCTCACTGCGCCCGCTCTCTCCGGGCTGGACTCCGCTCGACGCCGGGCGGGCGACGTCAATGAGCGCAGCGCGAACGCACCGACGCGTGCAAAACGACACCCGGCGGGCTGCGGCTGCTGCTCGGGGTCTGGCCGCAAGCGACTGAACGCCGACGCGGTCGCTGCAAAAAGCTTTCCGAGTCAACGACCGTGGATGATAAGTCACTGAGAAAGCACGAGTAATCAAAGCAGCGTTCGCGTACGCAATAGTCTCGTCACCACCGG
Organism: uncultured Alphaproteobacteria bacterium; assembly: GCA_963758415.1. GTDB lineage: Bacteria > Pseudomonadota > Alphaproteobacteria > Acetobacterales > Acetobacteraceae > Rhodopila. The sequence continues at coordinate 654,462 of CAVWVL010000011.1, forward strand.
CCCCGCGTGAAGCTCGGGCCCGCTGGCGATGTGTCGTACTCGAGGGTCTGCGACCCTAACTTGGCGTGGCTAAATACAGGTGGAGCAACGTAATGAAAATTCCCAGCACCGGCGCGTCAAGTATCACTCGCCGAAATGTCCTCAAGGCTGCGTCCGCGATTGCCGGCGTCGCCGCCGGGTCTGAGGCGATTACCGGCTTCCCGACGATTTGGGCACAGGACATCAAGGACATCACGCTGCGCCACATCGGCGTGTCGTATGCCGTCGTCCAGGCGATCGGTGATCAGGCATCGAAAGACCTGGGCTTCAAGATCGCAATGCAGAATCTTGACACGTCCACCGCCATCACGCGCTTCATTACCCAGCCCAACAGCGTGGACATTCCCGATCTCGAGGGATGGCAGGCAAAAGTCGCGGTCCCTCGCGGCATCCTTCAAGGCATCGAGGTGAAGAAAATCGCCCGCTTCAACGATATGCTGCCGATCTTCACCAAGGGCGAATATGAGGGTAAGAAAGTCTCCCGCCAGGGGATTTCCCCCTATGAGGCGATGTATCTGGAGACCAAGGACTCGACCGTGATCGTCGAGGGCACGCATGACTACGCGAGCTTTCTGCCGCAGGTGTACAACGCAGACTCGATCGGCTATCGTCCCGACTTGATCAATCATGCGGTGACGCAATGGAAGGAACTGATCTCGCCCACGTTCAAGGGCAAGGCGGCCATCCTTGACGTCCCCAACATTGGCATCATGGACGCGGCGCTGGCCTTCGAATCGCGTGGCGACATCACCTACAAGAACAAGGGGAACATGACGCGCGAGGAGATCGACAAAACGATCAACGCGCTGATCGCACTGAAGAAGCAGGGGCAGTTCCGCGCCACCTGGACCACCTTCGAGCAATCGGTCGAACTGATGGCGGCGGGTGAGGTCGAGATCCAGTCGATGTGGTCGCCGGCGGTGACGGCGGTTCTTGCCAAGGGAATTCCCTGCACTTACGCGCCGGTCAATCAGCGACCGGACGGCAAGGAGGGCTATCGCGGCTGGTGCAACGGGATGGGGCTGATGCGCCATCTGAGCGGCAAAAAGCTCGGTGCTGCCTACGAATATCTCAACTGGTACTACACTGGCTGGCAGGGCGCGTTCGTTGCCCGGCACGGTTACTACAGTCCGGTTCCGTCAACGGCCGAAAAATTCATGACGCCGAACGAATACGGTTACTGGTATCTGGGAAAGCCTGCTGCCGAGGAGATCAAGGATCCTTACGGTGCAGGCATCGCCAAGCCTGGGTCCGTCCGCGACGGCGGGTCATTCATCGAGCGCTTTACCAATATCTCCTGCTGGAATACCGTAATGGACGAAAATCAGTACATGATCCAACGCTGGAACGAGTTCAAGTCAGCCTGAACTTAGCGGTGGTGAGACGGAGCATGCCGGCGATACGGCGAGGCGTTCAGCCCAGGGTGGTTTCGTCCATGTGGCTGGCGCTTCCGCTGGCGGTGATATTGCTGTTCTTCGTGGTGGCACCCTTGCTGGCGGTGGTGACGGTCAGCTTCTTCCGCTACGACAATTTTGCCGTTATACCCGCTTTCACGCTAGAGAATTATCAAAGCGTCCTGACCTCCAGCCTGACGCTGTCGCTCTACCTGACGATGATCAAGCTGGCGGCCCTGACCTGGGCCTGCACCTTGGTTGTCGGATTCTGCGTCGCCTACTTCTTGGTGTTCCATGTCCGCAGCAAGCTGGTGGCCATTGGGTTATTCCTGGTCTGCACCGTACCGTTCTGGACCTCCAACATAATTCGGATGATTTCCTGGCTGCCGCTGCTTGGCAAACAAGGCGTCATCAATCAGGCGCTGATGGTCACCGGCGCGATCGATCAGCCGTTGCAGTTTCTGCTCTATTCTGATTTCTCGGTTGTTGTTTCGTATGTACATCTGTTTACCATCTTCATGATCGTTCCAATCTTCAATGCAATGGGCCGGATTGATCCCGCATTGTTCGAGGCCGCGCTCGATGCCGGCGCCGGACGGCTGAAGACGATGATCCTGGTTGTGCTACCACTGACGAAAAGCGGCATCGTGCTTGGGTCGGTCTTCGTGATCACCCTGGTGATGGGCGACTTCTACGTCGTCAAGATCATGAGCGGCGGCGGCGATGCTTCAGTCGTATCGGCCATGGTCGATGACATCTCGACTTTGTTGTTTCCACACGCGGCCGCCAGTGCTGTCATACTGCTGATCGTGCTGAGCCTCGTCGTCGCGGCAATCATACGAATGGTGGATGTGCGGCGCGAACTGGTGGGTGATCGCTGACATGGCGGTGATGTCAGCCAATGGAGGGCGTCCTTGGACCTTCTATCTGCTCGCCGCCATCTTCACACTTTACGTGCTGTTCCTGTACGGTCCCATGTTTTGTATATACATTTTGTCATTCCAAGGGCCGCAGGGTGGGCTTGGCTTTCCCATGCGGGGCGTCGGCCTGCACTGGTTCGAACAATTGCTCGGGCAGGGCGATACCGGTGATCTGATGGGCGCCATTTCGCGTTCCGTGCCGTTGGCCCTGCTGGTGATGGTCCTGACGGTTGTCATCTCCTTTGCCGCCGGCATGTCGTTTCGCACACGATTTCTTGGCAGCGGCCCGTTATTCTATCTGGTCATCGCCAGTCTGGTTGCACCGGGCTACGTGCTCAGCATCGGCATCGGGCTGATGTTCCAACTATTCGGCTGGGAGACCGACTGGTACACCTCGGCGCTCGGCGCACAACTGTCGTGGACCCTACCGTTCGGGCTGCTCATCATGTTTGCGGTGTTCGGCCGATTTGGGCGGTCCTATGAGGAGGCAGCGCGCGACCTCGGCGCGCACCCGTTGCAAACGATTCGCCTTGTCGTGATACCCATCTTGCTGCCGGGTATCATCGCCGTCGCGCTGTTCGGCTTCACCCTGTCCTATGACGAGTTCGCACGGACCTTGCAAACCGTCGGCTCCAACAACACGGTACCAATTGAGATCTGGAGCATGACGCAGAACGTTACCTCGCCTTCCATCTATGCGCTCGGGACCCTGACCACCGCCCTGTCGTTTGCTGTTATCGGCATCTCGCTCGGTTCCATCGCGCTGATCCAGCGACGGCGGTTGGGTTCCGTGACCAAACCCTGATGGCGGCAGGACCAAGGATGGACAACGTCACCGAAATGATCCACGCCGAAAAAGCCGGCAATGTCGGCGCCGTGGAATTGGCCGGGCTTGTGAAACGATATCCGAATGGCGCGCTCGCCGTGGATGGGGTAAATTTGGCGATAGCGGGCGGCAGCTACTGCTGCCTGCTCGGTCCCAGCGGCTGCGGCAAGACAACGATGCTCCGGATGATAGCCGGGCACGAGAACCCGACCGAGGGTGAAATCCTCATCGATGGCGTCGACGTCGTTGGCCAACCGCCGCGGGTGCGCGGAACGGCGATGATGTTCCAGAACTACGCGCTGTTCCCTCACCTATCGGTCCGCGACAATGTCGCCTTCAGCCTGCGTGTGCGAGGTGTTTCGAAACGCGACCGTTACCGTGAAGCCGACCAGGTCATCGACCAGGTGCAGTTGACCGCACTCGCCGCCCGCCTGCCCGGACAGTTGTCGGGAGGGCAGCAGCAACGTGTGGCGCTCGCTCGTGCCATCATCACCCGGCCTCGCGTGCTGCTGCTGGATGAGCCACTGTCGGCGCTCGACGAGTTCCTCCGCCTCCAGATGCGGGCGGAGCTGAAGGAAATGCAGCAGCGGCTGGGCATCACATTTGTTCACGTCACCCACACGCAACTCGAGGCCGTTGCGGTCGCCGATCATGTGGTGGTGATGGCGCAAGGGCGTATCGTCCAGGCGGCCACCGCACGGGAAATTTATGCCGAACCGGACAGCGCCTATGTCGCGCGGTTCATGGGCGGTCAGAACGTTCTGGTCGGAAAGTTGGAAACGATCGCCGGCGACGTCGGCACGTTGATCGGAGAACGTGGTGAGCGATTTGCGCTGCAAATGGGCGTACCATCGGCGCTGGTCGGCCAAACCCTGTACTTCGCCGTTCGCCGCGACCATGTGCGTCTGGCACGGACACCGGTCGACGAACCCCTTCCAGTCAACGCGGTCTCGGCCAGGGTCCGCGCCATCGAGTATCAGGGAACCTTCGTCAAGGTCACACTCGAAGGCGCCGCGTCGCTAGGTGGCAACGAATTTGTCGCCTATGTCGAGGAGGGTATCTACTTCCGCTCTCCGATCGCAGTCGGAGAGCAGGTGACGGCGCGGTGGGAGATCGGCGACGTGCATCGACTGACCCACGATTCCAAGCAGCATTCGGAAGGACAAAACCATGGTTGACTATGAAATCTTCGAGCTCGGCGACGTGGTGCTGCAGTGCAAGCAGACGCTTCGAGGCGCCAAGCTGGCGTACAAGACTTACGGAACGCTGAACGCGGCTAAGGATAACGTCATCGTCTATCCAACCTGGTACTCGGGACAGCATTACGAGAACGAATGGCTGATCGGTGAGACACTGGCTCTCGATCCGCGGAAATATTTCATTGTCGTGCCGAACATGATCGGCAACGGACTCTCGAGCTCACCCAGCAACACACCGGCGCCGTTCGACCGCGCTCGATTCCCCAAGATCACCGCTTACGACAACGTAAGACAGCAATATCGACTGGTGCATGACAAGTTTGGCATCGACACGATACAACTGGTGACGGGCTGGTCAATGGGCGCGCTGCAGACCTACCACTGGGGTGCGATGTACCCCGACATGGTAAGGCGCATTCTGCCGTTCGAAGGATCGGCCAAGTGCTCGCGTCACAATTTCGTCTTTCTGGAGGGCGTCAAGGCAGCGCTGACCGCCGACGCCGCATTCCTGGACGGCTGGTACGATACGCCGCCAGTAAAGGGGCTGCGCGCCATGGCACGCGTCTACGCCGGGTGGGGCTTCTCGCAGGCCTTCTACCGTCAGGAACTCGATTTGAAGGCGATGGGATATGCCTCGCTCGAGGATTTCCTTGTTGGTTTCTGGGAGGGCATCTTTCTGCCCAGGGATGCCAATAACCTGCTGACGATGCTTTGGACCTGGCAGAACGGCGACATCAGCAACAATGAGTTGTTCAAAGGCGATTACCCCAAGGCACTGGCGGCAATCAAGGCGAAGGCAATCGTCATGCCTGCCAAGACGGATCTGTACTTTCCGCCCGAGGACAATGCTTTCGAGGTCGAGCACATGCCCAATGCGGAGCTTCGAGTGGTCGATACCGTTTGGGGCCATTTTGCCGGCGGCCCGGGGACCAGCCCCGAGGATATCAAGACGCTCGACGCGACCTTACGGGAGTTGCTTGCAAGCTGACACGGTCTTTAGTTATGGTTACGGAACCAATCCGCAAATCCGGAATGTTCCGCTCCAGCATTGTCACCGCGGCGATCGCCTCGACCCAAAGTCGGCCGCGGTTGACAGGGGTCGCTTCGAGCAGATCCAGGCCGTGACCGCCGCTCGGGGCCGATTTCGTCGCCTAGGAGACGACGTTGGTCTCGAGGAGGATCACTCGCCGAAAGTCGGTGGCCTGCGCATCGCCTCGCGCGGCACCTCCGGCAAGTCAAAATCCCCGAAGGATTTAAACAGGGCGTTAATCGCCGAGCCAAGGTGCTGCGACTGATGCGGCTTCTGACTGAGCGACGAGCGCGAAATGTCGCGTGCCTCGCCCGCCATCGAGCGACCGTGAACCGTCGCCTGAACACGTAGGCGCGATTTCAGGGATTCGTCCAGGTTCCGGATGGTGATGCTTGCCACAACCTCTGTCAGCAGCGACGCTATTATATGCAGTAATCCGCGTCACGGACGTCGAGCACTCGCTGAAGCTCCCATCGGGCTTTCAGAGCCGCGCCGGCCCCCTATACGATGGTAGCGGCGGGCGGATTTGAACCACCGACCAAGGGATTATGATTCCCCTGCTCTACCGCTGAGCTACGCCGCCGTCCAGCCGGAAGGCGGCGGACATACTAGGCCATCCAATGCACGTCAACCTCCGCGCACCCGCCGCACTTCAACCTCCTCCGCGCACCTGCCTCACGACCCCGAGCAGCCGCCCCAGCGTGCCGTCGTCTGCCTGACCGGTAATCGCCTCTGGACGCCAGTGCCGCTGGAAGGCTCGCAGCGTGGCGGACAGCGCGGGATCGAGACAACCTTGCGCGTCGACCCTATAACCGATCTCCGCCAGGGCCGCGCGCACCGGCCGCAGGCTGACCGCGTCGCGAACGACGCCTTTGGTGCCCAAATCGGCAACGCCCGAGGGCCACAGACCGACGCCATTTTCCGCCAGCGCCTGCCAGTCAAACCGCTCCCCTGGATCCTCCTTGCGGTCGGGTGCCACGTCGCTATGGCCAACAACGTTGCGGGCCGGAATCGGGTGCCTCGCCATGATCGTCAGGCATAGATCGCACAAGGCGGCAACCTGCAGCACCGGGAAATCGCGATAGCCCCATTCGTGCCCGGGATTGACGATCTCGATGCCGATGGACCGCCCGTTCAGTGCGGCATGTCCACGCCAGTGAGAAACACCCGCGTGCCAGGCGCGCCGTGTCTCCGGCACCAGTCGCACGATCCCCCCATCCTCATCCACGACGTAGTGCGACGAGACCTGCGCCGAGGGGTCACGCAACCGATCGGTCGCATCCTTGGCGGATTTCATGCCCGTGTAATGCAGGATCAGCATGTCGACCGGTACGCCGTGGGGCCGAGCGTCGTGGTTCGGGCTGGGCAGGTCGGTGACTGGCAGGGCGGGGCGGGTGGAAGCGCCCGGCGGCGGAGCGAACTCGCGTTGCCAGGGGGGGACGGAACGGTGATTCACAGTCCGCGCTCACGCTTGATGCGGTCCCAGGCAGCGTTGATCCGCGCCACCTTGTCGCTGGCTCTCGCCACGAAATCCTGGGGGACGCCACGCGCCGCGAGCGTATCGGGATGATTCTCGCGCATCAGGCGCTTCCAGGTCGCGCGCAGTTCCTCGCCGCTGGCGGAACGGGACAGGCCAAGTTCCTGGTATGGATCGCCGTCCCCGGCGGCCGGCGGGCGAGACGCGGCGTCAAATGCACGGGTCCAGGCAGTCTCATCCAGCCCAAGCCCGCGGTGCACACCGCGCAGATAGTCCTGCTCCCGGAGATTCAGAGGCCCGTCGGCGCGGGCGATGACAAACAGCGCCCGCAGCACTTCTTCCAGAGCGCCGCGGTTATCGCTGAAGGTTTCTCCCAGTTGAGCGGCGTATGGCTCGAACGGGTCGGCGCTGTCGCGGGCCTGATCAAACAACCGGCCGATGTTGCGCGCGGACTCCGGCGGAATCCGGAAATTCCGCTTGAAGGCGTCGATTTCCGCACGCTTGATGGCGCCATCCGCCTTGCAGAGCTTCGCCGCAAGAACCGTGACGGTTATGGCGAAAACTTCGTCCTTGCGGCCGAACATTCCGGCAACCCGAGCCGGCGTGAACGGCATCTCCTGACCAAACGGCAGGTGCATATGCTGGATCGAGCCGGAGTCGGCCGCGTGACCTAAAGCGGCGCCGATGACCGCGCCGTACGGCCCCGCCACGAAAAAACCAGCCGCGCCGCCAATGAGTTTGCCCCAGTATCCCATTTCGCGACGTTACCATGTCCGGGAGTACCAGAGCAAAGCACGAACACTTGGTCATGTGCGAGCTTGGAAGCCAGCGGCGGGATCGCCGTCCCGCTGGGGCCTTCCGACCCGCCCGGAGAGCATCGGGGCGGCCTCAGGCTCTTCAAGACTCCGACCTCCGCCCCAACATCGCTCCTTTTAGGGTGCTTCCCAGCCATGTCCCGCGTGAAGGGCTTGCGTGCTTACGGCATGAGCCACACAGTGGTGTTTTACCCGTGTTTGGGGGTTTTGCGTATGGATTTCGACCTGTTCGTCATCGGCGGCGGTTCGGCCGGGGTTCGCTGCGCACGGATATCCGCCGGACACGGCGCCAGGGTGGGCGTCGCCGAGGAGCGCTTCTGGGGCGGAACCTGCGTCAACATAGGCTGTGTTCCGAAGAAACTCCTGGTTCAGGCCGGTGAGTATGGCGCCTGGGCGGACGACGCGGCCGGCTTCGGTTGGTCGATCCAAAAGGGCCTGCACGACTGGACCAAGCTGATCGCCGCCAAGGACCGCGAGATCACCCGGTTGGAGGGCGTCTACCGCAAGCTGCTGACCGGCGCCGGCGCGACGATCTTTGACGGCCGCGCCGTCCTCGTTGATCCGCACACCGTGGAAGTCGGCGGCGATCGGTTTAGCGCGAAAAACATCGTCATCGCGACCGGCGGGCATCCCGAGCGCCCCGACATTCCCGGTGCCGAACTCGGGATCATCTCGGATGACGCGTTTTACCTCAAGAGCATGCCGCAGCGGGTCGTGATGGTCGGCAGCGGCTATATCGCGCTGGAATTCGCCGGGATCTTTCGTGCACTGGGCGCCGAGGTGCATGTCGTCTACCGGCAACCGCTGCCGCTGCGCGGCTTCGACCACGATCTGCGTGAGGCGATGGCGGAGGCGTTACGGTCTGAAGGTATTATATTGCACCCGAACAGTTTGCCCCACCGGCTCGAAGCAGACGGGGATCGCCGTGTCCTGACGTTCGGCGACAGCGAAACCATCAGCGCCGACCTGGTCTTCTTCGCCACCGGGCGACACCCCAACATTGCCGGACTCGGTCTGGAAGCCGCCGGCGTGGCGCTCAATGCAAAGGGCGCCGTCCGCATCGACGAGCAGTTGCGGACGACCCAGCCGCATATCTACGCTATCGGCGATGTCACGGACCGCGTGAACCTGACCCCGGTTGCCACCGCCGAGGGTCATGCCCTGGCGGACACCCTGTTCGGCGGCAATGCCCGGACCATTTCCATGTGGAACGTGCCGTCGGCGGTTTTCACCACGCCGCCGATCGCAACGGTGGGATTGTCCGAGGAGCAGGCGTCGACGCTGGGGCCGGTTGACATCTACCTCACCCGCTTTACCCCGATGCGCCACAATCTGTCCGGCCGGAACTCGTAAGACGGTAATGAAGCTGGTCGTCGACCATGGGTCGCAGCGAGTGCTCGGCGCGCATATGATCGGTGAGGATGCGCCGGAAATCATCCAGGGCATCGCGATTGCCGTGGCGATGGGCGCCACGAAGGCGGACTTTGACCGCACCATTGGCATCCATCCGACCGCGGCGGAGGAGTTCGTGACGCTTCGCACGCGGACCAGAACGACGGATCTGACCAAGGCGGCCGAGTGATCGGTCGCGGCCACCAGCCGGCCGGATTGGATGCCGCGAAGCTCACGGGGACATCACGCTAGAAACTGACCAGCAGTGGGCCGTGTCTGCGAAGCGAAACGCCGCGCAGCGAGGGATGGTCAGCGGCGCGGGCACGAGGCATGTTGCACCGCAGTGTGCACCGTCGTCGTCCTGGTCCGTCTCGACCACCCCTACCCCGTGCTTCTGGCGGCTAACCGGGATGAGCGGCTGAGCCGAGCCTGGGATTCGCCCGCTGCCTACTGGCCCACTCAGCCGGACGTGGTAGCCGGCCGAGACCGCACCGCGGGTGGCACCTGGATGGGCTTGAACCGGCATGGCCTCGTAGCCGCCATCCTGAACCGCGCCGGCACCCTCGGTCCGGTGCTCGGCAAACGCAGCCGGGGGGAACTACCGTTGCTCGCTTTGGCGCATCCGACAGCACGGCAAGCGGCGGCCGCGATCGCCGACCTGGATGCCGGAGAATGGCGCGACTTCAACATGGTGCTGGCCGATCCCGCCGGCGCAATCCTGGTACGAGGGCTCGGGCAAGGGCACCCATCCGTGCAAACCTTGCCCGAGGGCGTTTCCATGGTGACCGCCTATGACCCCAACGACCTTGAGAGCCCTCGCGTCGCCCGCCATTTGCCCGCCCTCAGGGCAGCCCCGCCGGACGGCCCGGACGACTGGAGCGGGTGGCGTTGGATCTTGTCGGACCGCGCCGGTCACACCGGCGAGCAGATCAACGTCGTGCCTCGGGGTGGCTTTGGGACCGTGTCCTCGTCGTTCGTGGCAATTCCGAGGCAGGGCACCCCGGTCTGGCTGTTTGCCGCCGGCCCGCCGCACGCCGCCGAATTCCTGCCGGTCCCACCGCCCTGACCGGCTGACTTCCTTGCCCTGAACCGATCGGCCTTTTGCCTCGGGGTGACGGCTGCTATACCCGCCGCGCCGCCCGATGCGGTGACCACCAAAGGGATTCCGCGATGGCCCGCCGCCGACAGCTCTATGAGGGCAAAGCAAAAATCCTGTTCGAGGGTCCCGAGCCGGGGACCCTGGTGCAGTATTTCAAGGACGACGCAACCGCCGGCAACGGCGCGAAGAAGGGCATTATCACCGGCAAGGGCGTGCTGAACAACCGCATCAGCGAGTACCTGATGGTGCGGCTGCAAGATATTGGCGTGCCGACGCATTTCGTCCGCCGGCTGAACATGCGGGAGCAACTGATCCGGGAGGTGGAAATCATCCCGCTCGAGGTGGTGGTACGCAACGTCGCCGCCGGCAGCCTGGCCACGCGCCTTGGGATCGTCGAGGGGACCCGCCTGCCCCGCTCCATCATCGAATACTACTATAAGAACGATGCCCTGAACGACCCGATCGTGTCCGAGGAACACATCACCTGCTTCGGCTGGGCGAACACCGCCGATCTGGACGACATCGTCGCGCTGACCCTGCGGATCAACGATTTCCTGTCCGGCCTGCTGCTGGGTGTCGGCATCACCCTGGTCGACTTCAAGCTCGAATTCGGCCGGCTGTGGGAGAACGAGGAAATGCGCATCATCCTCGCCGACGAAATCAGCCCGGATAATTGCCGCCTGTGGGACAGCAAGACCAACGAGAAGATGGACAAGGATCGTTTCCGCCGCGATCTGGGCAAGGTCGAGGAGGGATATCAGGAAGTTGCCCGCCGCCTCGGCATACTGCCCGAGGCCGGGATGCGCGACCTCAAGGGCCCGGAGCTGATGCAGTGAAGGCTATCGTGACGGTGATGATGAAGCAGGGCGTGCTGGACCCGCAGGGCAAGGCGATCGCGCATGCGCTCGGGACTTTGGGGTTCTCGGGCGTGTCCGACGTGCGCGCCGGGAAGGTGATCGAGCTGGAGCTGGCCGAGACGGACCCGGCGAAGGCCCGGGCCGCGGCTGAGGAGATGGCACGCAAGCTGCTGGCGAACACGGTGATCGAGAGTTTCCAGGTGGCGGTGGAGGGGTAACGACGCGATGAGCGACTACGGGGCCGATGTCCTGGCGTGGTCGGTGGAACAGGCCGGTCTGCTGCGCCGCCGCGCCGCCGGAGAGCTGGTCAACGACAGCGCCCTGGACTGGCCGAACATTGCCGAGGAGATCGAAAGTGTGGGCAATTCGGAACGCTCGGCGTTGCGCAGCCATATCGCAACCGTGCTGGAACACCTGATCAAGCTTCAAGCCTCCCCGGCTGCTGAGCCACGGAACGGCTGGAAAGCCTCGGTGCTACACGCGCGGGGTGGCATCCACAGAACATTGAAGGGCAGCCCCAGCCTGCGGCGGGAGGCTGCGGCGATGATCGCCGACGAAACACCGGAAGCGCAGCAGCTTGTCGCGGCGACGCTGGTGATTTACGGCGAGGAGCCGGTCGTGGCGATCGAGCGCCTGGCGTTCACCGAGGAGCAGGTGCTGGGCCCCTGGTTTCCTGACGAGCCTGCGACCTAGGTAATTCGAACATTATGTCCCCACCGACCCCATGACCCCTGGCATCATCCTCTTCCCCGGCATCAACCGGGAGCGCGACATGGCGATCGCGCTGGAGAAATCGTTCGGCCGCAAGCCGCGGATGATCTGGCACAAGGAGACCGACCTCGCCGGCGTCGACCTGGTGGTCATCCCCGGCGGGTTCAGCTTCGGAGACTATTTGCGTTGTGGCGCCATGGCCGCGCGTTCCCCCGTCATGCGCGCGGTGCACGATCACGCGGCACGCGGCGGCTATATCCTGGGGGTGTGCAACGGCTTCCAGATCCTGACCGAGGCCGGCATCCTGCCCGGCGCCCTGCTGCGCAACGCCGGCCTGCGTTTCCTGGCGATGGACTGCCACCTGCGGGTCGAGCGCACCGACACCAAATTTTCCAGCCATTACCGGCCGGGACAGACATTCCGCTCGGGTACTGGCGCATGGCGACGGCAACTACTTCGCCGACGACACGACCCTCGACCAACTGGAGGCCGAGAACCTCGTGGTCTTCCGCTATGCCGACCAGGCCGGCAACGTCACGCCGCAGGCGAACCCCAACGGCAGCGCCCGGTCGATCGCCGGCATCGTCAGTCCCAATCTGCGTGTTCTCGGTCTCATGCCGCACCCGGAAGATCTGGTCGACCCGCTGATGGGCGGCCTCGATGGAAAACCGCTGTTCGATGCGCTCGCCGCCGCGTAGACGGTAGCGCACAATGCAGGCGAACATGAACACAGTTGTCGACGAGACCCTCGCCCGCGGCTTCGGTCTCAGCGCGGACGAGTATGGCCGTGTGCTGGCCATAATGGGCCGGACACCGAGCCTGACCGAACTCGGCATCTTCAGCGTCATGTGGTCGGAGCATTGCAGTTACAAATCCTCCCGCGTGTGGCTGCGGCAACTGCCGACCAAGGCGCCCTGGGTGATCCACGGGCCTGGGGAGAACGCCGGTGTGGTCGATATCGGCGATGGCCTGGCCGCTGTGTTCAAGATGGAGAGCCACAACCACCCGAGCTTCATCGAGCCGTACCAGGGGGCGGCGACCGGCGTTGGCGGCATTTTGCGCGATGTGTTCACGATGGGTGCCCGCCCGGTCGCCAATCTGAACGCGCTGCGCTTCGGCCGGCCGAGCGATCCGCGCACCCGGCGGATCATCGATGGAGTGGTGCGCGGGATTGGTGGCTATGGCAATTGCGTCGGCGTGCCGACGGTCGGCGGCGAGATCAATTTCCACTCCTCCTATGACGGCAATCCCCTGGTCAACGCGATGACCGTGGGCATCGCCCATCGCGACCGCATTTTCCTGTCCGCCGCCGCCGGCGTTGGCAACCCCGTGGTCTACGTCGGGTCGAAGACAGGCCGCGACGGTATTCATGGGGCCACCATGGCCTCCGCCGAGTTTGCCGCCGACTCGGAAGACAAGCGTCCGACCGTGCAGGTTGGCGATCCGTTCACCGAAAAACTACTGATCGAGGCATGCCTCGAGCTGATGGCCACCGACGCCATTATCGCCATCCAGGACATGGGTGCGGCCGGGCTGACCAGCAGTGCGGTCGAAATGGCGGCCAAGGGCGGCGTCGGGATCGAACTGGACCTCGATCTGGTGCCGGCGCGCGAGACCGGGATGACCGCCTACGAGTTCATGCTGTCCGAGAGCCAGGAGCGCATGCTGATGGTGCTTCGGCCAGACCGCGAGCAGCTCGCCCGCGACATCTTCGCGAAGTGGGACCTGGATTTCGCCGTTATCGGCAAGCTGACGAATTCCGGACAAATCACCGTGCGGCATCACGGGCGTGTCGAGGCCGAAATTCCGTTGGCGCCGCTCAATGATCAGGCGCCGCTCTATACCCGCCCCACCGTTGACACGCCAAAACGGGAAAAACTCAACCCCGCCCGCATCGAGGACCGCTACGGCCTGACACGCGCGCTGGAAAAGCTGGTGGCCTGTCCGGATTTGTGTTCCCGTGCCTGGGTCTGGGACCAGTATGACAGCACTGTCGGCGGCCAGACGGTGAAGCGGCCGGGTGCCGCGGATGCCGCCGTGGTGAAACTGGACGGGCTGCCGCGTGCCCTGGCCCTGACCATCGACTGCACGCCGCGATACTGTGCCGCCGACCCGGAAACCGGCGGCGCCCAGGCGGTGGCCGAAGCCTGGCGCAACCTCACCGCCGTCGGCGCTCGGCCTTTGGCGATCACCGACAACATGAATTTCGGCAATCCCGAACGACCGGAAATCATGGGCCAGTTCGCCGCCTGCATCCGCGGCATGGCCGCCGCATGCGAGGCGTTGGATTTTCCCGTCGTCTCCGGCAATGTCAGTTTGTACAACGAGACCGAGGGTCACGCCATTCTGCCGACGCCCGCCATCGGCGGCCTGGGCGTGCTGGACGACGCCGCACTGGCGGTCGGCCTGGCGCTGCCCCCCTGGCTCGATATCGTCGTAATCGGCGTCACCCAGGGCTGGCTCGGCCAGTCCCTGTGGCTGCGCGAGATCGCGGGGCGCGAGGATGGCGCGCCACCGCCGGTCGACCTGGTGGCGGAACGTAACAACGGCGACTTCGTCCGCAGCAATATCCTTAACCACACCATCCGCGCCTGCCACGATGTTTCGGATGGCGGCATCCTGGTCGCGGTCGCGGAAATGGCGATGGCGAGCGGCATTGGAGCCCGCCTGTCGACCCACCCTCGGGACATCCCAGGCCATGCCTTCTGGTTTGGCGAGGATCAGGCTCGCTACATCGTAGCGGTACCCGACCATGTGGTGTTTGCCAGGATCGCCGAGACTGCGGGGATCCATGCGGTTCGCCTCGGAACTTCAGGCGGCCAGGATTTGACTCTGCCAGATGGCGGCACAATATCCATTGCCGCACTGCGCGCGGGGCACGAGCGTTTCTTCCCGTCCCTGATGGGGGATATCGGGCCCTGAGCACAAACGACCCGCGTTTCCCGAGTGAACGACCCCGAGTGGACGACGGTAGTATTCAAAGGATTTGCAGCGGATGGCGATGGCGGCGAACGAAATCGAGGCCTTGATCAAGGCGGCGCTGCCAGATGCGCGGGTAACCGTGGAAGACCTCGCCGGCGATGGCGACCACTATGCCGCAACAGTGGTAAGCGAGCAGTTTCGAGGCATCACGCGGGTCAGGCAGCACCAGATCGTCTACGCGGCGCTGCGCGGGCGTATGGGCGGAGAGCTGCATGCCCTTGCATTGCAGACCTCGGTTCCGGAATAATGTGACTAGAAGGAGTCTTACAGCATGGCCGACAGCATCGCAGATCGTATCCAGGGTGACATTACACAGAACGACGTCATGCTCTACATGAAGGGCACGCCGATGTTCCCGCAATGCGGTTTTTCCGCGCGGGTAATCCAGATCCTGAACCATATGGGCGTAC
Source organism: uncultured Alphaproteobacteria bacterium (assembly GCA_963758415.1). Lineage (GTDB taxonomy): Bacteria > Pseudomonadota > Alphaproteobacteria > Acetobacterales > Acetobacteraceae > Rhodopila. The sequence continues at coordinate 669,613 of CAVWVL010000011.1, forward strand.
CGTTCCAGTCCGCCAATGTGCTGGAAGACATGGACCTGCGCGAAGGTGTCAAGCAGTTCTCGCAGTGGCCGACGGTGCCGCAGCTTTATGTCAAGGGCGAGTTCGTGGGCGGCTGCGACATCGTGACCGAGATGTTCCAGTCCGGCGAACTGGAGACGCTGCTGAAAGAGCAAGGCGTCCCACTGAACGCGCAAGCCTAGGCCGCGCATTCTATGACCCGCCGCGCCCCGCGGCGGGAGGGTTGGCCCGGTCACCCACAATTTTCTCAAGGCCGCGGGTAACCGGGCAAATCTGCGCCCGCATGCTCGTTGGCGCAGTCGTGACACGGATATGGTATTTCGGCTGGTCATTCATTTGGGACGAGTTGGTATTAATCGCGGTTTAACCCCGATGGGGTAAGAGAATGAGCCTTCGCGAAGAGGGCTCGCATGCACATCGGTGTCGTTATCCCTGCCTACAACGTCGCTCCGTGGCTTGCCGACGCGATGCGTTCCGTGTTGTCGCAGACGTCCCCTGACTGGTCGTTGGTGGTGGTCGATGACGGCTCCACCGATGCCACTTCCGCCCTGGCGGCCTCGTTTGCCGATCCGCGCATTCGCTTGATACGGCAGGCGCATCGTGGCGTCTCAACCGCGCGGAATGCCGGACTTGCGGCGGTCACCGGGGAGGCGATCCTGTTCCTCGATGCGGATGACTGGCTCGCACCGGATGCCTTGACGGTTCTGTCGCAGCGGTTGGCTGACTGCCCCCGAGCCGTCGCCGCGGCCTCGGGCTTTGCCCGGGTCAGCCCGGGAGGCGCCGTGCGACCCGCCGCGCCGCCTCCCTGCGGCTCCTTGCTGCCACGTCTGCTGGTTCGCAATCTGTTTGCGAACGGCGGTCACCTGTTGATCCGGCGCCGAGCGATCGAGCGGGCCGGCGGTTTCGATACCGCGTTGTCGTATGGCGAGGACTGGGAATACTGGACGCGCCTGGCTCTGCAGGGCGAGTTCGTCTCGACCCACACCCGGAAACCACTGCTTTTCGTCCGCGAGCGAGCCTGTGGCGTTTGCCGTCGGATGGCCGCCGATGCGGCGCGTTTTGCCCCCAGCATGGCGGCGGTGTACGGCAATCCCGCCATCGTCGCCCGGTTCGGCGCTGGCCGGCTGAGCCGGCTGCGGCGAAGGGCGATGGCGGAAAACGCCTGGGTGACGGGACGCGATTTGATCCGCGGCGGGCATTTGGGGGCAGGTCGGGCATGGCTTGTCCGGTCGGTCCGCGCCGCTCCCGGGGTCAAACGTCTGGCACTGCTGCTGATGTCGCACCTGGAGATAGGGCCATTCCGGCCGCATGAAGACGTGGATTGGGCGACCCGGCGGCAACACAATTTCTAGGCCGTCACGACGTCGTCAATAAAGACTGTTGTTCGCTGGCGGCAGCGTGATTGACAGTCATCACAAATTGTGTGTCAATTATGGTGTGCAATCGTATTTGGCGTGCCTTGCTGCGCTTCCGTACTCGGGTGCCTCAGGATGTCCAAAGACCCGGTTGTCTAAGCCCCGTGCGCTTTTGTACGCGGCCAGGACGGAGAAGACGCAGATGGCTACCGGTACAGTCAAGTGGTTTAACACCACCAAGGGATATGGGTTCATCATGCCGCAGGATGGCGGTAAGGATGTTTTCGTGCACATCACCGCGGTTCAGGCAGCCGGACTTCGCGGCTTGGACGAAGGACAAAAAGTGTCCTTCGACGTCGCGATGGAGAGAGGAAAGGCCTCCGCGACCAATCTGAAGCCGGTCTAGCACGATCGGCGGAGGTTATCGGGCGGCCGGTCGCCGTGGTGACCGGCCGGCTACCTGGGGGAGAGAAAGCCATGGCCGTAGGGACGGTTAAATGGTTCAACGCGACCAAGGGTTACGGCTTCATCATGCCTCAGGATGGCGGCAAGGACGTCTTCGTACACATCACCGCCGTGCAGGCCGCGGGGCTCAAAGGCCTCAACGACGGCCAGAAAGTGAGCTACGAAGTTGCCATGGAGCGGGGCAAGGCCGCCGCGACCAATCTCAAGCTAGCCTGACCAGCCGCTCGAACCTTCCCGAGCGAGTATGGTGCCTCGGGCGCCACAAAGGTCATGCATGGCAGGGCTGACCGAGCTTCAAGACGCGGCCCGGATTATCCGAAAACACCTGATGCCCTCACCGCAGGTCGCGTGGCCGTTGCTGGCCAAACGCACCGGGGCAGAGGTCTGGGTCAAGCATGAAAATCATCTCCCGACTGGCGCCTTCAAGGTGCGTGGCGGGCTTGTCTACGCGGATCGGCTGGGCCGTCGGAACGCGGACGTTCGCGGGCTGATCTCAGCCACTCGCGGCAACCACGGACAGTCCCTCGCTTTCGCCGGCCGGTGCTACGGTTTCGACGTGAGCATCGTCGTCCCGCGTGGCAACAGCGTCGAGAAAAACGCCGCGATGGTTGCCTATGGTGCGACCCTTATCGAGCACGGCGCTGATTTCGAGGCGGCGCGCGAAGAGGCCAGCCGACGCGCGGCGGCCGATGGGCTGCTGTTCGTGCCCTCGTTCACGCCAGAACTGGTCGCTGGGGTCGCGACCTACGCTCTGGAATTGTTCGATGCAGTCGCCGACCTGGACGCGGTGTACGTCCCGATCGGCTTGGGTTCCGGCATCTGTGGCACGATCCTGGCCCGCGACCTGCTGGGCCTTCGTATCGGGATCATTGGCGTGCAAAGCAATGGCGCCGACTGCTACGCCCGTTCCTTCGAAGCCGGCCGGCTGATTGCCTCGGAGCACGCCGACACCCGTGCCGATGGCATCGCGGTGCGGCAGCCGGACGCCGAGGCACTTCGGATCATCATGGCGGGCGCGGAACGGATCGTCACGGTGTCGGACGACGAAATCGCTTCGGCGATCGGTGCTTACTGGACCGACACCCACAACCTTATCGAGGGCGCCGGGGCGGCACCGCTGGCCGCGCTCATGCGGGAACGCGCCACGATGCGGGGCAAGCGCGTGGCGCTGATCGCCAGCGGCGGGAACATCGACTTGGCCCTATTCAGATCGTGGGTCAAATAGAGTCGCTTTCGAGTGAACACGTGTGTGGGGATGTTCACACTATGTTACGTGCTGGAGTTGAACGGGCCGACTAAATAAGATCGTCGTCACGACCCATCTTCGCGTCGCTCATACCCGGGAACCACACCATGGACCGCGCCACCAGGGCCACCGTCGTCGCCTCTGTCCTAGCAGTCGGCGCCTGCGCCGTTGGTCCGCCCGCTGGTCCCAGCGTGATGGCTTTGCCCGCGCAAGGCAAAAGCTTCGAGGCCTTCCAGCAGGATGACGCGGTCTGCCGTGGCTTTGCGCGGCAGCAGACCGGTGGGACCAGCGCTTCCCAGGCAGCCAACAACAGCGCGGTCGGGAGTGCCGTGCTTGGCACGGCGTTGGGTGCCGGGATTGGCGCGGCGCTTGGATCGGTGGGCGGCGCGGTGGGTGCCGGAGCGGCTATCGGCGGCGCCACGGGCTTATTCGCCGGCAGCGCGATCGGCGCCGGCAATGCCCAGGCTTCGGGGGCCGCGGTGCAGTCCCGATATGACACCACCTACACGCAGTGCATGTATTCGAAGGGCAATACCATCCAAGCCTCGCCGGGTGGATATGCAGCCTATCCCGCCCCGTACTATGGCTACCCGCCTGGCTATGGATACGGGTACGGCTATGGATATGGTTATGGCCCGGCGTATTATGGGTATGGACCAGCGGTGGTGATCGGCGGCGGGTGGGGGCCGGGCTGGGGCTGGCACCGGCATTGGTAGGGAACGCCGTCCCGGGTCAGTTTTCGCAAGCAACAGGAATCGCACGGTAGTATCGCGGCCACTTGCTCACCGCGCGGGAAGCGGTCTCTTGGCGGCTACTCCCCGGCGCGCGGGACGGGTGTCGCTGCCGGAGACGCAGGCAGCGGGGGCGACGCGACGGCGCGGCGACCGGTCAGTTCATCCCCGGCACTCGACGGCATCAGCACCGCGATCGGCGCGGCGGCCAGCGTCATCAGACCTACCACCAGGAAAGCAATGCTGAAATCCGGCGTCTCGGGTGCTGCATGGCCGGACATCGTGCGCGCCACCTCCAATGCCAACGCTCCAACCGAGACGCCGATTGTCGCGGCAAGCTGCTGCCCGGCGGTGTAAAGGCTGGTCGCCGCGCTCATCTGGGCTCGCGGGACATCCCCATAGGCCAGAGTATTGTAGGCGGTGAACTGCAGCGATCTCAGGAACCCGCCGATCAGCAATACCAGATAGATCGCCGCCGCCGGCCAGGTGGGGCGAAACGCCGCGCACAGCATCAGCATGATGGCGGACAGGACCCCGTTCCAGATCAGCGTATCGCGGAAGCCGAACCAGCGCAGGGCGTATTGGGCGCCCGGTTTCATCACCAGGGCGCCGGCGGAACTGGCGAAGGTGATCAATCCGCTCTCCGCCGCCGCCTTTCCGAAGCCGACTTGCAACATCATTGGCAGCAGGAACGGGATCGCGCCGATACCGGTGCGGAACAGCATCATCGCGCTGAAGGACAATCCAAAGCTGGGCAGTTTCATCAATGAGAAGTCCAGCAGCGGGGCTATGTGCCGCCGAGCGTGCAGGTAGTAAAGGAAGGCGAAGGCTACGCCGGTGGCAATGGCAGCCGCGGTCAGTTCGGGCGACACCAAGCCTCGGCCGGCGGTTTCCAGTCCGCACATGACACCGCCCAGCGCCGAACCGATCAGCAGAAGCCCCCGCAGGTCAAAGCCGCCGCGCGTTGGCTCGCGAAAATCCTTGATGAACAGCGTGACTGCCAGGAGACCGAGGAGGCCAACCGGGATGTTGATGAAAAACGTCCATCGCCAGTTGAAATAGGTGACGATGAAGCCTCCGACCGGCGGCCCGACCACCGGGCCCAGCAAGGCTGGCATTGTCAGCCAGGCCATCGCCGCCACCAGTTCGGACTTAGCAGCGGTGCGCAGCAGCAACAGCCGCCCGACCGGCACCATCATCGCTCCGCCAAGACCTTGCAGGACGCGCGAGGCGACCAGTTCCACGATGCCGTTGGACAGGCCGCAGAGAATCGAGCCGATGGTGAAGACGATGATCGCCGCTCGGAACACGTTGCGGGTGCCAAACCGGTCCGCCACCCAGCCGCTCGCCGGGATGAACACCGTCAGACTGAGCAGATAGGACGTCAACGCGACGTTCATCCTGACCGGGTCGTAGCCGAACGCCCGCGCCATGGTAGGCAGGGCGGTGGCGATGACGGTCGAAATCGAGGTTCTGCATGAACAGCGCGCTGGCGACGATGACCGCGGTGAGGCGAGTCTCACGAGAGACCCGATTGGAACGGACGATGGGTGGCTTCGTCATGTTGTCCAATGTCGCTCGGGTCGGGGTCGGGGGAAAGCCCCGCGGTGTCGTTGCCGCCAAGGGGCGTCCTGGACGTGGCGGCGACGGCCGAAGTTGCGAATGTCACCGTTCGCAGTTGGAAGAAGGAACGCGGCAGTATGCGATCAGGAAAAGCCCCGAAATTCCGAGGCTATCTTGGTCGATATTGCCGATTTCTCAGATAAGGTAATTTATTATTAACTCCAAACGACCTATGTTCCAGCCGGCAAGACGCGTGAGGCTTGTGCTATGTCACGCCCTATCGATGACGTGAAGAACTGGATGAATATGTTCCGGTGGATCGTAAAGTTGATCCGGGATGAATATGAGGTCGATGAAACGATCCTGGTGCGTTCCGCGGTATTGGAGACCGATTGCGGATTGATGATCGAGCAGGTGGAAGCTGTCATGGCCACCATCAGCGAGAGTTTTCACCTTGAATTCCCGAGCGGGACGTTGGACGAGGTGGTGAAGCTGGATGAGCTTTGCATGGTCGCAAGTTGGATGAAGGGCCTTTACAAGCGCCCGGACTTCATCTCGGCGGCCTTCGAGGAACGCTGCCGATCGGCAAACCCGGCCTGCCCATAAGCTGGCCGCGCCCAGCCCGCGCGCGAGCTAATGCGCCTCGGCCCAGGTCCGGCCGACCCCGGTTTCCACCACGAGCGGCACCGAGAGAGTCGCCGCTGTCTCCATCACCTGCCTGGCAACCGCTGACAGCGCTTCGGCCTCGCTCTCGGGCGCCTCGAACAGCAGCTCGTCATGAACTTGCAGCAGCAACCGCGACCGCAGGCCGTTCTCGCGCAGCACGGCAGGCAGTTTCACCATGGCGCGCTTGATGACGTCCGCCGCGCCGCCCTGGAGCGGTGCGTTGATCGCCTGGCGTTCCGCATACGCGCGTCGCGGGCCGTTCTTGTCCGCGATCCCCGGCACCCAGCAGCGTCGGCCAAACGGAGACAGCACATATCCCTTGTCGCGTGCTTCCTGCTTGGTGCGTTCCATGTAAGTCCGGATACCCGGATAGCGCTCGAAGTAACGGTCGATGTACCCCCTAGCCTCCCCCGGGGTAATGCCGAGCTGACGGGCGAGGCCGAAGCCGGAGATGCCGTAGATGATGCCGAAATTGATCGCCTTGGCGCGCCGCCGGGTCATCGGATCCATGCCGGCCATCGGCACGCCGAACACCTCACTGGCGGTGCGCGCGTGGATATCCTCGCCATTGGCGAAGCTGTCTTTTAGCACCTGCAGGTCGGCAACGTGAGCGAGCAGGCGCAGTTCGATCTGCGAGTAGTCGGCGCTGACCAGCACATGGCCCGGTTCGGCGATGAAAGCGTGGCGGATCCGGCTGCCTTCCTCGGTGCGGATCGGGATATTCTGCAGGTTGGGATCGTTCGAGGACAGGCGCCCGGTGGAAGCGACCGCCATGGCGAAACACGTATGCACCCTGCCTGTCTCGGCATTGATGTCGTTGACCAGCGAGTCGGCATAGGTCGATTTCAGCTTCTGCAACTGCCGCCATTCCAGGATGCGCGTTGGCAGCTCAAGTCCCTGGTCGGCCAGAGTTTGCAGCACCGAGGAATCGGTGCCCCACGCACCGGTCTTCATCCGCTTGCCGCCCGGCAGGTTCTGCTCATCGAACAGCACTTCTCCGAGTTGCTTGGGACTGCCGACGTTGAACGGATGGCCCGCGAGACGGTGGCAATCCTGCTCCATGACCGCCATGCGCGCCTCGAAGTCCACCGACATGCGGCGCAGATCGTCAGCGTCGACCTTGACGCCGGCACGCTCCATGTCCAGCAGGATCGGCGACAGACGACGCTCGATCTGCTCGTACAGGGCGAGGCCACCGTTGAGCCGCAGCCGCGGACGCAAGGTCTCCCACAGCCGCAGCGCGATGTCGGCCGCCTCGGCGACATGGGCGGTGGCGCGTTCGATCGCCACCTGGGCGATCGGCAACCGATTGCGGCCGGAACCGGTGATTTCGTCGTGGCTGACGGGTGTATGTCCGAGGTGAAGCCGTGCCAGTTCGTCGACCCCATGGGCGTGAAGGCCGGCCTCCTGGGCGTAGGAGATTAGCATCGTGTCGTCGACCGCCGCAGGCATTGGAAAGCCGGCCCGGGACAGGACGATCATGGCGAACTTGGCGTCGTGAAAAATTTTTAGGACCGACGTATCGGTCAGCATCGGCCCCAACACCTCGACCGCCGCCTGCGTCATGACCTGCTCACCGAGAATTTCATGAGCCAGCGGCGCATAACACGCCCGACCGGCGGCGGTAGCGAATGAAAGCCCGATCAGGCGCGCCCGCATCGGGTCCAGCCCGTCGGTCGCCACATTCACGGCAACACGGCCGGCAGCGGTCGCTTCGTCGACCCAAAGGCGCAGAGCTTCGACGGTGGTGACACTCTCGTATGGCCCAAAGCCGGCGTCGGTGTGCGGCGCCGCGGCCAGCCCCGCTTCCGCCCGCGTCGCAGGCGACTGGGCCGGTTGCGCGGAACTCGTCGGGTCGGCCGGTCTGCGTCCCGCGTCGGCCCCGAGCCCGAGACGCGCGGCGACACTGCGGAAGCCCTGCTTCAGCAGCCAGGCGGACAGAACCGCCTTGTCGGCGTCGCGCTGGGTAAGTGCCTCGACCGGCAGCGGCAAAGGAGTATCCAGGCGCAGCCGCACCAGCTCGCGGGAGATGCGCGCCTTGTCCGCATGCTCGATCAGCATGTCGCGTCGCTTCGACGGCTTCATGGCGGGCGCCGCCGCCAGCACCGTGTCGAGGTCACCGTATTCGTTGATGAGCTGGGCCGCGCCCTTGGGGCCGATACCAGGCACGCCTGGGACATTGTCGGTGGCATCGCCGATCAGCGCCTGCACGTCGATCATCTTGTCGGGCGTGACGCCGAATTTCTCCATCACCTCCTGCGGACCGATCGGTTTTTGCTTGATCGGATCCAGCATCTCGACGCCGGGGCGGATGAGCTGCATCAGATCCTTGTCGGAGGAGACGATTGTCACCTGGCCGCCGACGCCGGTCGCGGTTTGCGCATAGGCGGCGATGAGGTCGTCGGCCTCCCAGTCAGGCAGTTCGATCGCCGGCACGCCGAAGGCTTCGGTCGCCTCGCGCACCAGGGCGAATTGCGGGATGAGCTCATCCGGCGGCGGCGGCCGGTGCGCCTTGTAGTCGTCGTAAAGGCGGTTACGGAACGTCGCGCGGCCGGCGTCGAAAATAACCGCTATGTGTGTGCCGACGTGCTCCTTCAGTAACTTGGCGAGCATGTTGGTGAAGCCGAACACCGCGTTGACCGGCGTCCCGTTCGGATTGGTCATCGGCGGCAGGGCATGGAAGGCGCGGAAAATGAAGCCCGATCCGTCGATCAGGATCAGGCGCAGAGCGTCCGATCGTGCGGCCGAGGGCGGCGGGCTCTCGTCCGCGTCGAAAGCCGTGATGTCCCCTGGGAGGTCCGCTGGGTTATCAGTGACCGTTGTCGTGGTCCGCTCCCGGGTTCAGGATGTAAAGGCGAGAGCAATACGGGCACATCACTTGCTCATCCGGGATGCGAATGAACACCCTGGGATGGCCGAGCGCGCCGTCACCCCCGTCGCAGGCGACCGTGCGGGTGTCGACATGGATGATCTCGGTCGGTGTCACCACGGGGCCTTGGGTTGCGGGGGGAGTGGTTTGGGCGGTGCCATCCGGCATCATCATCCTCTGTCTGGTCGGGGAAGCGGCGTGATGATAGCGATGCGGCGGACGCTTTCAACCATGGTGCTGTGATCCCTCGCCTAAAGTGCGTGTTGCTGGCCACGATGCTGTTGGCAGGCTGCGTCGCGGAGATGGCGCCGCCCGGTCCCGCGGTGGAGATGCCCACGGAAACCGCCGCCGCGTTCGTGATGCCCGACGGGACGGAACTGCCGTACCGGGAATGGCTGCCGGTCGGAAGGCCACGCGCGGTGGTCCTGGCGCTGCATGGCATGAACGACAGCCGAGACGCCTGGGAGTATCCGGCGCCTGCGTTCGCTGACGCCGGGATCGCGGTCTTCTCCCCGGACCTGCGCGGTTTCGGCGCCACCGCAACGCGCGGCCTGTGGCCGGGCACCAAAGGCCTCAGCGGCGATGCCCGGGTCATGGCTCGGCTGCTACGGGCTCGGTTTCCACATACCAGGCTGATCCTGATGGCCGAGAGCATGGGCGCCGCGGCGCTGATGGTGATGGCCACGGAACCGAACCCACCGCCAGTGGACGGCTATGTGCTGATCGCTCCCGCGGTATGGGGGCGGTCCAATATGAATTTCCTGATGCGGGCGTCGCTGTGGCTGGCCGACCATACGGTGCCGGGCCTGACGCTGACCGGCCGCGGCATCGTCAAGGTGACCGCGAGCGACAACCGGCAGGCACTGGTGCGGCTTTCGACGGACCCGCTGACGATCCACGCCACCCGGGTGGACGCCATCAAGGGGCTGGTGGATCTGATGGATGACGCGCAGGCCGCGGCCGGGCGTTTCCGTGCGCCGGCGCTATTTCTCTACGGCGGGCATGACGAACTGGTGCCGGCGGGTGCCACAGCGGCGACATGGCGGGCTCTGCCGCGGGTCGCGGGCGGCGAAACGGTGCTGGCGTTCTATCCGAACGGGTATCATTTGTTACTGCGGGACAAGGATCGGGCGCTGCCGATCGCCGACATCCTGGCCTGGATCTGCGATCCGGGTGCACCGCTCCCGTCGGGCGCGGACAAGGCGGCGCCGGCATGGCTCGGCCAACAGAGGCATTCCGCACCGTGATGGCCGAACGGAACTCACCGGGCGGATCGCCTCTGGCCCCGTCATGGGTCGGAACAGGCCGGTGCTTTCAAACTTCCAGGTCGGTGGCGATTGACAATGGACGCCATGTCTCGAGTTCGGCCCCGAGCCGCTCGATCTTCGCCGCAATGATTTCCACCGCGTCGGATCCCGCGGCAAACCGCAGCGGCGGCTTTTCGCGCGATGCCAGATCGACCATCACCGCGCCCAGCTTCGCCGGGTCGCCGGCCTGTTGATGGCTGCGTTCGTCAAACCCCGCCCGACGCTGCGCGGACGCCTCGGCGTAATCCCGGACCACGAGCCGTCCGTAGCGGACCGAACTGCCGTCAAGGAAGTCGGTACGGAAGAAACCCGGCTCAACGATGGTGACCGAGATGCCAAACGGGGCAACCTCGAGGGCCAGGGATTCCGAAAAGCCTTCCAGGGCAAACTTGGTCGCCGAATACAGCGATGCTCCCGCGCTGCCGCGCATGCCGCCGACCGACGAGATGTTGAAAATGTGACCGGCTCGCTGCCGCCGCAGCACCGGCAATACCGACCGGGTGACATTGAACACGCCGAAGACATTCGTCGCGAACACACGCTGGGCGTCCTCGGGTTCGTTCTCCTCGAACGCGCCGAACTGGCCGTAACCGGCATTGTTGACGAGCACATCGATGCCACCGAACCGTCCGATCGCGGCCTCCGCCGCCGCAACCGCCTGCGCCTCATCCGTCACATCGAGGGCCACGGCCAAAAACTGCTCAGGCGCGGCGGCGAAGGTCCGCACGAGCTTTGCCGGATCGCGCCCGGTGGCGACGACCCGGTCACCCGCGGCGAGCACCGCCCGTACAATCGCGGCGCCGATGCCGCGTGCCGCCCCGGTGACGAACCATGTCTTGGTCATGTAGCTCTCCTGCAGCCCATTGCGTCCAGGAGATGGCGTCCGGGCCGGCGAGACGTTAGTCGGATGCCACCCGGCTCTTGCACAATCCTCTCACATTGCCGATTCCATGCTGCATGAGCGTGGGAGCACGAATGGAACAGCTTGATGATCTGCGGCGGCTGATCAGCCGCCATTGTGGCGGTGGGCGCGTCCAGACGCCGATCCCGCGCCTGGCTCTGGTACGGTCCGACACCACCAGCACGCCCACTCGGGGCGTCTACGAACCGATGCTCTGCATCATCGTCCAGGGTCGCAAACGGGTGATGGTCGCAGATAAGCTGTTCGAATACGACGCCGCGAAATACCTCATTGCTTCGGTTGCTTTGCCGATGAGCGGGGAAATCTGTGAAGCCAGCCCGCGGGCTCCCTATCTGGCGCTCAGTCTCACACTCGATCCGGTCATGCTCGCCGCCATGCTGATCGAGACCCCTGGTTGCGTGGACACCGGCGAGCCGGCCGCCGGGCTGGCGATCAGCCCGATGGAAGCCGACCTGTTCGATCCGGTTGCACGATTGCTCCGGTTGCTCGACCGGCCGGGTGACATCGCCATGCTGGCGCCTTTGGCGGAATGTGAGATCGTCTATCGTCTGCTACAGGGCGAGCAGGGCCGGATGTTGCGCCAAATCGCGCTCGCCGACAGCCGTCTGTCGAAGATCAGCCGAGCGATTGGCTGGATCAGGGGGAACTATGCCGAGCCGTTGCGCATCGAGACACTGGCCAGGGTCGCCGGCATGAGTCCATCATCTCTGCATCGTCATTTCAAATCCATCACAAACATGAGCCCCCTGCAGTTCCAGAAGCAGATCAGGCTGCAGGAGGCTCGGCGCCTGTTGCTGGCGCGGCGCACCGATGCCTGCAGGGTCGGCTTTGCGGTCGGTTATGAAAGTCCTTCGCAGTTCAGTCGGGAATACAACCGGTTGTTCGGCTCCCCGCCCGCCCGGGACGCGGCGCGGCTGCGTGGCACGCCGGCGGCGCCATATCTGACGCACCCACTCTGATTCGCGGTCGAACGCTGGCATACCAGGAGATGATGCCGGCGACGCGAAGCCGCTCGTGGTGGCGGATCGCTGCCGGACTGGGGAGGCGGATGATGCGCCGTATCGGCCGGGTGCTTCCGCCGGTCACCGCCCAGACCCTATTCCCCCCACAGATCATTCCTTCTAACTAACGGAAATCCCGTATCGGTACCTTGATCCCCTTCGCTGTCCCCTTGGTGCCCGCGGTTGCGGTCGCCAGGGCGTCGCCGCGCGGAATACCGTGGCCAAGCCGAAGGTCGCGCACGTAAATATCGCGGGCGGAGGGTGTGCCGGCCCGCTTTGTCTCTCGCGGGTCCGGCACGCTGTCACGCCGAGCCTCATCTCCGCGCCCATGCGGCAAGGGGAAATCTTCATCGCGCTGCCCGACGCTACGCAGCAAATCAGACAGGTCGGTCAGATGCTCGGCGATCACATGGATGACCTCGCCCTCGCGCTGCAACTTGCCGCGACAGGCTAGCATGCTGGCGGACAGCACCAGCCGCCGCTGTGCTTCGAACACCGAGGGCCAAAGAATCAGGTTGGCGTGGCCGGTCTCATCCTCGATCGTAACGAACAGCACGCCGCGGGCACTGCCGGGCCGTTGGCGCACCAGAATGATGCCGGCGACCTCCAGCCGCTTTCCGTCGCGGATCGTTGCGAGATCGGCGCAGCGGACGATGCGGCGCGCCTGTAGGTCCTGCCGCAGGAAGCTGACCGGGTGGCGGCGAAGACTGAGGCCGGTACTGTGGTAATCCTCGACCACGTGCCGCCCGGCGGTCATCGGCGCCAGCGCCACCGCGGGCTCCGGATCGGGCTCCGTCGGCATCCTGTCGAACAGCGGCAACCTGGTGTCGGAGAGGCCTCGGATGGTCCATAAGGCGCGCCGCCGGTCGAGGTCGATGGCGCCGAACGCATCCGCCTCCGCCAGCCGTTCCAGCACGGCGACCGGCATATGCACCCGGCGCCATAGATCCTCGATCGAACGGTAGCCGGCGCCACGCCGCGCGATCATTTCGTTGGCGTGGGTGTTGGGCAGACCCTTCACCATACGCAGTCCCAGACGCACAGCGAAGATGCGCGAGTTAGGTTCTGCCTGCTGACCCGGGATTATGCTGGTTCCAACATCGGAAGTCGTGGGTCCTCGGCCTCCGCCGAGGATGACACTGGTGCAGGAGCCGGGGATGGCCCCGACGCACACTCCGTCCTCCACGGGCTCCAGCGTGCAATCCCAGTCCGACTCGTTCACCGAGACCGGGCGCACCTCGACCCCATGCAGCCGCGCATCGCGGACGATCTGCGCGGTGGCGTAGAAGCCCATCGGCTGGGCGTTCAGCAGGGCACAGCAGAACACGTCCGGATGGTGGCATTTCAGCCAGGACGAGGCATAGGCGATCAGTGCGAAACTCGCCGCATGGCTTTCCGGAAAGCCGTAACTGCCGAATCCCTCGATCTGGGAAAACGTCTTCTCGGCGAATTCCGCGGTGTAGTTACGTTCGACCATACCCGCTATCAGCTTTTGCTTGAAGTGCGACACCCCGCCGGTGAATTTGAAGGTCGCCATGCTGCGTCGCAGAGCATCGGCCTCGGACGGAGTGAAGCCGGCGCAGACGATCGCCACCTGCATCGCCTGCTCCTGGAACAGCGGCACCCCCAAGGTTTTTTCCAGCACCTGGCGCAACTCGGGAGTGGGATACTCCACCTTCTCCAGCCCTTCGCGCCGGCGCAGATACGGATGCACCATGTCGCCCTGGATCGGGCCCGGCCGGACGATCGCCACCTGAATAACGATATCGTAGAACGTCCGAGGCTTCAGCCGGGGCAACATCGACATCTGTGCCCGTGATTCGATCTGGAAGGTGCCCAGAGTGTCGGCGTGCCGGATCATTTCGTAGGTGGCAGGATCCTCCGCCGGAATCGTTGCCAGATCGAGGCGCAAGCGCTTGTGTTCCGCCAGCAGATCGAATGCCCGCCGCATGCAGCCCAGCATGCCCAGACCCAGCACATCCACCTTCATGAACCGCAGCGCGTCGATGTCGTCCTTGTCCCACTCGATCACCTGGCGGTTGATCATGCTGGCGGGCTCGATCGGCACCAGGTCGTCCAGCCGGTCTTCGGTCAATACGAAACCGCCGGGATGCTGCGACATATGCCGGGGAAAGCCGATCAACGCCCGCGCCAGGTCCAGCGTCAGCCGCAGCCGGCGGTCAGCCAGGTTGAAATTCAGCGCCGCGACATGTTCCTCGGCGACGCCCTCCTCGCTCCAGCTCCAGACCTGGGAGGCCAGTGCGCCGGTCATGTCCTCGGGCAGGCCCATCGCCTTGCCGACATCGCGCACCGCGCCACGGCCGCGATAGCGGATGATGGTGGCGCACAGCGCGGCACGGTGGCGGCCGTAAGTGTCGTAGACCCACTGGATGACTTCCTCGCGCCGCTCGTGCTCGAAATCGACATCGATGTCGGGCGGTTCGCGGCGTTCGGCACTGACGAAACGTTCGAACAGCAGGCCGGTCCGGGTGGGATCGATCGAGGTGATGCCCAGCACGTAGCAGACCGCTGAATTGGCGGCCGAACCGCGGCCCTGGCAGAGGATGCCGCGCGAGCGGGCGAACCGGACGATGCTCTCCACGGTCAGGAAATACGGTGCGTAGTCCAGCGTACCGATCAACCCCAGCTCATGCTGTAACTGCTGCGTAACGCGGGCCGGGATGCCCTCGGGGTAACGCCCGGCGGCGCCGTCCCAGGTGAATTTTTCCAGCGTCTGCTGGGCGGTGAGGCCGGGAATGCTCACCTCGTGCGGGTACTGGTAGCGCAGTTCGTCCAGGCTGAACCGGCAGCGCTCCGCGATTTCCAACGTGCGGGCGATGGCCTCGGGATGGCGGTGGAACAGACGGGCCATGTCGTCGGGTGACTGCAGATGCCGAACCACCGAGCGTTCGCGGCGGTAGCCAAGATCGTCGATGGTGCAACCCTCGCGGATGCAGGTCAGCACATCCTGCAGGATGCGACGGCCGGGGGCATGATACAGCACATCGTTGGTGGCGACGGTGGGCACGCCCAGGGCACGCGCGGTATCGGTGATGGTTTGCAGCCGCACCGCGTCGTTCGGGCGGAACATGAGCGTCAGCGCCACATAGGCACGATCGTCGAAATCGGCCTTCAGGCGAGCAATGTTGGCGGTGGTCGGATCGCTGCAAAGGATGCCGATCAGGCCCTCCGCCGCGGCGGCAAGGTCCGGCCAGTAGAGCTCGCATCTCGCTTTGCCGGCACGCTGTTTCCCCAGCGTCAGCAGCCTCGTCAGCCGGCCATACGCCGCTCGGCTGGTGGGATAGACCAGCACGGACGGCCCATCGGTCAGGTCCAGCCGGCAACCAACGATCAGGGCGATGCCGACCTCGCGCACGCGCTGGTGTGCCCGCACAATGCCAGCCAGGGAGTTGCGATCGGTGATGCCCAGAGCGGGCAGGCCCAGCACGGCGGCGCGGGCGACCAGTTCCTCGACATGCGAGGCACCGCGCAGGAAGGAGAAATTCGTGGTGACCTGAAGCTCGGTGTAGCGTGGCGGGGGCATGGCAGGTTGAGGTATAGAGGATGCCAGCCGATATTCCTAGTTTGTTCTTTTTTCGAACCCCTACCCTCACTGGAACGCGCATGGACAAGGATGAGTTGACCGGTTGGGCGCTGAAGAACGGCTGGCAGGTGATCGCTGGCTGCCCGAGCCTGACCAAGCCTTCCTCGCCGAAGGAGGCGATTGTCCGGATGGTGTTCAAGGCGACCGTGGTGAACCTCGAGATCAAGAAGCCGGCCGGAAAGTGGGAAAAGGTCTCCGGGCAGAGCTACGCAAAAATCCAGCCCGATCCCGAGACGGGTCTGCCGCTGGCTCTCGGGCTCGACACCATTCCCGGCTTCACCATGCTGATGCGCGAGAACAAGGACCGGATGACCTTCGCCGGAATGGGCGGTCCGAAATCCTAAGCCGGCCGCCGACTGCTACTAACGGCGGCGGGCGGTACGAGCAGCGTAGCGGGCGTCGCGCGCGGCTTTCTGCTGGGCTGCCAGGGCGGCGGAACGTGATGAGCCGGCCGCCTTCTGCGCAGCCTCCTCAGCCGCCTTGGCTTTCTCCGCGGCGAGTAGCGCGGCCTGGGCAGCGGCCTGTCTCGCTGCCTCAGCCTCCCGGGCGGCCTTGCGCTCCTGCATGCGGATTTCGCGCGCGGCCTGGATCGCGGCCTGGGCTGCCTGCCGCTCCTGGACGGCGGGATCGTCGGGTCCCGGCCTCGAGCGGTACCGCTCTAGCATCGCGTTGCGGGCCTCCGCCGCGGTCGTCAGCCGATCGTTGAACGTGTCGTTCTTGCGTGTCTTCATGGCGCGATTTTACTGAAGCAAGCGGCTCGCGCATAGGCCAAAACCGGGTAGCCGCATTGCGGGCATCCGGGGTCGACGGCCCGGTGCGCTTGCCGGACCTGCTTTGGCGGTGCATTCCCTACACAGGAGGATGCGACACATGGTCCACTCAGCCTGCGCGAGCCGCGGATGAGCAAGGAAATCCGGCTGCTGTCCACCAGCGCGATCCTGGGCTACGGCTTTCCGGAGGCGTCGCTTCGGGCGGGGATGGACCGTGAGCCGCATGTCATCGGCGTCGATGGCGGCAGCGTCGATCCCGGGCCGCATTACCTCGGTTCGGGCAAGCCGTTCTGTTCCCCGATCGCCATCCGGCGTGATCTCCGGCTGATGCTGCACGCCGCGATCGGCGCTAACATTCCTCTGGTGATCGGCACCTGCGGCGGGGCCGGCGGGGCACCGCATCTGGAGCTGGCGGCGGCGATGGCGCGGGAGATCGCGCGCGAGGACGGCCTGCATTTCAAGCTGGCGACGATCCAGGCGGAGCAGGACAAGGCGTCGGTGAAGCGGCGGGTCGCGGCGGGGCGCGTCAGGCCGCTGGCGCATCAGCCGCCACTGACCGACGAGGTCATCGACAGGTCTGCCCGCATCGTCGCCATGATGGGACCGGAACCGTTCATCGAGGCGCTGGACTCCGGCGCACAGGTGGTGCTGGCTGGGCGAGCCAGTGACCCTGCGTCGTGGGCTGCGGCGGCCACGCGCGCGCAACTGCCCCCTGCCCCGGCCTGGTATGCCGGCAAGATGCTGGAGTGCGGCGCCACGCCGTCGATCCCGAAAGGCCATGACAGTCTGTTCGTCACCGTCCGGGAGGATCATGTCGAATGCGAGCCAACCAATCCGGCCCGGCGCTGCACGCCGCTGTCGATCGCCAATCACTCGTTGCACGAAAACAGCAGTCCGGTCCATCACATCGAGCCGGGTGGGATGCTCGACACCTCCGAGTGTCGTTTCGAGGCCGTCAGCGATCGCGCGGTGCGAATTTTCGGCATGCAGTGGAGCCCGGCGGCGAAATACACAGTAAAGCTGGAGGGCGTGGAGCTGGCCGGGTATCGGTCGATCTGTGTCTGCGGCACGCGGGATCCGCTGCTGATCGGCCGTCTCGACAATTTTATCGCCAGCGTGCGTCAGGAGGTGGCAACCAAAGCCGCCGCGTTCGGCGCCACCGCTGACAGCTACCAGCTTGGCATTCGTGTTTACGGTCGGGACGGTGTGATGGCCTCACGCGAGCCATTCCGCGACGCGACGCCGCATGAACTCGGTTTCGTTCTCGAAGCGGTATCGCAACAAAGCCAGGAGATGGCCAGCGCCGTGTTGGGCATGGCTCGCACCAACATGCTGCACACCGACTTCCCCGGACGTTTGTGCCGGGAGGGCAACATGGCCTTTCCGTTTTCCCCGTCCGACATCGAAACGGGTCCGGTCTACCGGTTCAGCGTCTACCACGTCGCCGAACTGGACGACCCGACGGAACCGTTTCCTATCCAGTACGAGATGCTGTGACATGGCGTTGATCAGGGATGTTGCGAGCGTCTGCAAGAGCAAGAACGCCGGCCCGTTCGAGCTGACCATCGACGTCGTGTTCGACAGTGCCGAGACCTTTCACCGGGTGCAGGCCACTGGCATCCTCAGCGCGGCACTGTTCGCTCGGCTCTATAACGTGCCGGAGCAGCACGTGCTGTTCACCCCATACGATGCCGCGTTTGCCTTCAAGGCGACGCTGCCTCGGCTGGTCCCGGCCGGCGACTTCGGCGACACCGACGTCTATGGCTGCCAGCAGCACGCGCCGCTGCTGGATGTCGATCTTCCGATCTGAAAGCGAACCGATGAACCGCATGATGACCTTGGTCGCGTTCCTGCAAGCGCAGAACTGCTCAAATCTGCCAGGGTCCTGGCGCCATCCCTCGACGATGCTGGATTTCATGACGCCCGAGTATTACCAGCGCATTGCCCGCACCCTGGAGGATGGCAAGATCCAGCTTGCTTTCTTCGATGACCGGCTGGCGTTGCCTGACCTTTACACCGGCAACCATGCCGAGGCGGTGGGCGCTGGCGTGCGGGCAGTGAAGATGGACCCGTCCACGATCCTGATGGCGATGGGCATGGCGACCTCGAAGCTCGGCCTTGGCACGACATATTCGACGACCTATTACGAGCCGTACCATGTCGCGCGGGTTTTCGCCACCATGGACCTGATGCTGAAGGGCCGTGTCGCCTGGAATATCGTTACGTCACTGAACAGTGCCGAGGCGCTGAATTTCGGCTATGCCGAGCACATGGAGCATGATGCAAGGTACGATCGTGCTGATGAGTTCATGGAGGTGGTGATGGGCCACTGGAACACCTGGGAGGATGATTCTCTCATCCTTGATGCAACGGACAATAGATTTGCCGATCCGGCGAAGGTGCACCGGCTGGATCATGTCGGAAAGTATTTTCGCTCGCGCGGTCCGTTCAGCGTGCCGCGGTCGCCTCAGGGGCATCCGGTGCTGATCCAGGCCGGCCAGTCGGGGCGCGGCCAGTCCTTCGCTGCGCAATGGGCGGAACTGGTATTCGTGATCTACCACAATCTGGAAGCGGGCAAGCAGCAATACGCCGCCTTCAAGAACGCGATCGCCGCCGCCGGCCGCGACCCGGCTCTTATACAGGTCGCACCGGCTTGTTACGTCATCGTCGCGGAATCGGAGGAAGCGGCCCAGGCCAAGCGCGCCGTCATCGAGCAGTCGGCGAAACCGGTTGATGCCCTGGTGCTGATCTCCGAAGTGCTCAACTATGACTTTGGTGCCAAGGGCTATGATGAGCCATTCAGCGACGACGAACTCGAGGGCTTCTCCTGGCACGGCTTTCGCGAGCGCGTGGTCAAGTTCTCCGGCAAGAAGAACCCCACCGTGCGCGACTTCGTCGAAGTGTCGGGCCGCGGCACCATAGCCGAGCACAAGGTGTTCTGCGGCACGCCGGGGTCGGTTGCCGATCAGATGGAGGAATGGTTCACCGCCCCCGCCTGCGACGGATTCGTTCTGGCCGCGACTCACATGCCGGGCGCGTACGAGGACGTGACGCGACTGCTGGTGCCGGAACTGCAACGTCGTGGTTTGTTTCAGAAGGAGTATCGCGGCACCACGCTGCGGGAGAATCTCGGACTGCCTGTGCCGCGTGCCGTCGACTGGCACCAGCGGCGGAGGGCGGCACAATGAGCGCGCTGCGCAGCCTGCTGTTTGCCCCAGGCAATCACGCCCGCCGGGTCGAGAAAGCCCTCACCCTGCCCGCCGACGGCGTCATCCTGGATCTGGAAGACGCTGTCGCCATCGCCGAAAAGCCGACGACCCGCGCTGTCGTGACCGAAATGTTCGGCAAACCTCGGTCGGGCCGGCTCTACGTGCGGGTCAACGCGCTGTCCACCGAATGGTGTTTCGCCGACATTGTCGCCGTGGTCCGCTCCGGCCTGGACGGGATCATCCTGCCGAAGGTGGAGCACGCGCACCAACTGCTCGCGGCCGACTGGGTGATCGGCAACCTCGAACGCGAGCGCGGCCTGCGACCCGGCGCGATCGACCTGATCCCGATCATCGAGACCGCTCTTGGCATGAGCAACCTGCACGCTATCTGCGGCGCCGGCGCGCGCACCAGACGGCTTGCTTTCGGCGCCGGCGATTTCACCCTCGATATGGGCATGACGTGGACCCGCAACGAAACCGAGTTGCTGCCGCATCGCGCCGCCTGTGTGCTGGCCTCCCGTGCGGCCGGACTCGAGCCTCCGCTGGACACGGTCTGGGCCGACCTGCGCGACGCGGACGGGTTTGTCGCGTCGGCGAAACAGGCGGCGGCACTGGGATTCCAGGGCAAGATGTGCATCCATCCGGATCAGGTCGCCGGCGCCAACGCTGCCTTCACGCCCGACGCGGCCACCGTCGCACAGGCAAGACGAGTCATCTCTGCGTTTGAAAAGGCCGAGGCGGACGGGCTCGCCTCGATCCAGCTTGACGGCCAGTTCATCGACTACCCGATCGTGCAACGCGCCCGCCGTATCGTTGCGCAATCTGAACCAGGGGGAGGTGTGTGATGCTCGATGTGCAAGCTCTGGAGGGCTGCCGGGTTCTGGACATTGCGACCTTCCTGGCTGGACCGTTCTGCGCCACTCAGCTTGGCGAATTCGGTGCAGATGTTATCAAGGTCGAATTGCCCGGAACCGGCGACGCCACCCGCCGCTTCGGCACCATGACGGAATGTGGTGATTCGCTGCCCTGGCTGTCGGAATCGCGCAACAAGCGGTGCATTACACTCGATCTGCGCAAGCCGGACGGGGCGGCTCTGCTCAAGCGACTGGTGGTGAACACCGATGTGCTTGTGGAGAATTTCCAGCCTGGAACCTTGGAGAAATGGGGGCTCGGCTACGATGTGTTGCGCGCGGTCAATCCGCGGCTGATCATGGTGCGCATCTCCGGCTACGGGCAGACCGGCCCGTACAAGGATCGTCCCGGATTCGGACGGATCGGCAACGCGTTCGGCGGCCTCTCGTTCCTGGCCGGCTATCCGGACCGCGCGCCGGTAACGCCCGGATCGGCAACGATCCCCGACTATATGGCTGGACTGTACGGAGCACTGGGCACGTTGCTGGCATTGCAGGCGCGGGAGAAAACCGGGCGTGGCCAGGTGGTGGATATCGGCCTATATGAACCGATCTTCCGCATCCTGGACGAACTCGCCCCCGCCTTCGCCTACAGCGGCTACGTGCGCCAGCGCATGGGACCGGGAACGGTGAACGTCGTGCCACACAGCCACTATCCCACGCGTGACGGACGCTGGATCGCCATCGCCTGCACCAACGACAAGATCTTTGCCCGTCTTGCCGAGGCCATGGGCCGAGCGGAACTCGCGGACGAGGATCGTTGGGGGACGCTGGCCGCCCGGGAGCGTGACAGGACCACGGTCGATGAGTCCGTTGCCGCGTGGACAGCGACGATGGATCGATCAGATCTGATGCAACTTTGCGAGCGCTCACAGGTGCCGTGTGGCCCGGTTTACGCGATCGACGAGATCTTCGACGATCCGCAGTATGCGGCGCGGGGCAACATTCTGCATATGCAGGACGCGCGCGCGGGGGAACTCGCGGTGCCGAACCTGGTCCCTCGGCTCAGCGACACGCCGGGCAAGGTGAACTGGCTGGGCAGGGAACTCGGTGCGCACAACAAGGAGATCTATCAGGGCCGCCTCGGGCTGAGCGATGACGAACTGGACCGGTTGCGCGGCGCGGGGGTAATCTAGCGCTCACGCGAACGTTTCTGTGAGGCGATGAAATCGCCGAACCCGCCGGTGAGGATTCTCGTTTAGGCAATTGCCCGTGGCGGTTTGCACGTCGCCGGGCAAATCGGTCTGGAGGAGAAGTCTCAATGTTGAAACTTACCACAGCGTCGCTGCTGCTGGCATCGGTCGCGTTGCCGTTGATGGCACAGACGCCGGCACCGGCTGCCAAGAACCACTCGGCTGCCGCGCTTGATGCCCCGGCGACCCATGACCCAGCGAGCAAAACCACCGACCGCGGACTGGATTCGCCGTCTGCGCGCAACACCGTGATGACGGACAGTGGCGGGATGCGAAGCAGCAAAATCGTTGGGTCGTCGGTCTATGATGATCAGGATCAGAAGATCGGAAGCGTCGACGATCTGGTGATTGGCAACGACAAGACGCTGAACGCCGTGATCTCGGTGGGCGGCTTCCTGGGTATCGGCAGCAAGATGGTCGAGGTGCCGTTCGACAAGCTGCAGTTCGGCAATACCAAGAGCAGCGGCGACAACCGGGTCGTGATGCCAGGAATGACCAAGGACGCGTTGACCGCGATGCCGGATTATCACTACGCTGATCGCGGGTAATACAGCCCGAAGCTGGCCGGCGACCGAAATTACAGGCCGTGATGACGGAGATGATCCGCCATCACGGCCCTTTCGTGCTCAACGCAGGCCGAAGAAGCTCAGCACCGCTATGACAACGACCACGAGACCAACGATATAGATAACACTGTTCATCCAAACCTCCCGGGTTTTTGGCGACGCGCCAAACACAGATAGGGAGGAGAACCCGAAAACGTGGCTACCGTTGCTTCAACAAGCGGTGTTGCTTGCGATTAGCGGTTCACTTCACACGTGGAAGCTTTCGCCGCAGCCGCAACGGCCCTTCTCGTTGGGGTTGGTGAACGTGAAGCCCGCGGTCAGCGCTTTTGTCTCGTAGTCCATCACTGTGCCGATCAGGAACAGCGAGGCCTTGCGGTCCACCAGCACGGTCAAACCGTTGTCCGTCACAACCTCGTCGGTCGGCGCGGGCGCATCGGTCCAGGACATGTCATACGACATTCCGGAGCAGCCCTTGGTCTTCACGCCGATCCGCAGCAGCTTGCCCGCTTCGCCCTTGGCATAGAGGCCGCGCAGCCGCTCGGCGGCGGCACCGGTCAGTGTCATCAGCGGAGGCAAGGCGCGAGTTTTGCGGGGCGCGGTCGTTGTTGTGCTCATGGTGCAACCCTATGTCGCGATCAATCAGAACATATTCAACTGCAGGCGGGCTTCCTCGGTCATCCGGCTGGGGTCCCAGGGCGGATCCCAAACGGTTTCGACATGGCAGGACGTCACCCCCGGCACCGCCAGGACCGCCTGCTGGACCTGCTCCGGTAGTTCCTGGGCACTGGGGCAAGCCGGCGCGGTCAGCGTCATTTCCACCTGCACCGCGCCGTCGTCGCTGATCTCTACCGTGTAGATCAGCCCGAGTTCGTAGATGTTCACCGGTATCTCCGGATCGTAGACGGTGGCGATCGCCTCGATCAGGGCGTCCTCGGACGGCCGCGGTTCCGTCGCCGCACCCGCCACCGAGCCAGCGGTGTCCGAAGCATCGGCGGAGGGAGCGCGGTCGGCGACGGGAATCTCGCCGTCCGGCGTCCAGGCAGTGCGGGTCGGCGTTATTTCATTCACTGCTCGCCTCCTTGGTGCCGTCCAGGGCGGCGATCAGCGCATGCCACGGCAGCGTCGCGCATTTCACTCGGGACGGATATTCATGGACGCCTGCCAACGGCGCCAGCCGCTCCAGCGGTTCGGCCAATTCCGGCGGGCAGTGAGGACAGGCGCCGGTGCGGACCAGGTTACGGAACGCCTCGAACAGCGCCCTGGTATCGGCCTTGTCGCGGCCCTGGACGATCTCGGCCATCAAATCGGCGGAGGCGACGCTAATCGCGCAGCCACGCGCCTCGAAACCGACCTGGCCGATCGCGTCGTCGGCGAACTTCACCCAGACCTGCACCCGGTCGCCGCACATCGGGTTGTCGCCCTTGGCGGTCGCGTCGTATGTCTCCAGCCGCAGCGCGTGCCTGGGTTTGCGGCCGTGATCGAGGATCACTTCCTGGTAAAGATCCCTCAGGTCGTCGAAACTATCCGTCGCACTCACGCAAAAAACTCCCGCACGCGCAGCAGTCCGTCGGCCAGCGCATCGATTTCGGCATGCGTCGTATAGATGCCGAAACTGGCCCGGGCGGTGCTGTCGAGGTTGAAGCGGCGCATCAGCGGTTCGGCGCAGTGGTGGCCGGCGCGGACGGCGATGCCCTGGCGGTCCAGCAGCGTCGCCACGTCATGCGCATGGGCGCCGTCCACGGTGAAGGACACCACTCCGCCGCGGTCCTGCGCTCGGCCCAGTGTGGTCAGACCGGGGATCGCGGCGAGCCGGGAAAGCGCGTGCTCGGTCAGCGAGGCCTCGTGTTCCGCCATGGCGTCGTAGCCGATCGCCTGCACGTAATCGATCGCCGCCTTCAGGCCGATGCCTTCCAGGATCGCCGGCGTGCCGGCTTCGAACTTGTGCGGCACCGCGGCCCAGGTGGACTGCTCGTAAGTCACCGATGAAATCATGTCGCCGCCGCCGAGGAAGGGCGGCATCCGCTCGAGCAGCTCACGCCTGCCCCACAGCACTCCAATGCCCGTCGGGCCATACAGCTTGTGGCCGGTCCAGACGTAGAAGTCGCAATCCAGCGCCCGGACATCGACTTTGCGATGCACGATCGCCTGGGAGCCGTCAAACATCACCTTGGCACCGTGTGCATGCGCGATGCGGACAATCCGTTCCGCCGGCGTGACGGTGCCGAGCACGTTGGACATGTGGGTGATTGCCACGAGACCGACCTTGCCGTCCTGCAGCAGCGCCTCGAAAGCGGCCATGTCGAGTTCACCGGCGTCGGTGACCGGGGCCACCCGCAGTTCGATGCCGTGACTGTCGCGCAGCAACTGCCACGGCACGATGTTGGAATGATGCTCCATGCCGGAGATCAGCACCGCCTGCCCAGGCTTCATCACACCTCGGCCGTAGCTGTGCGCCAGCAGATTGATCGCCTCGGTACTGTTGCGAACGAAAACAATCTCCGAGCGGTCGTTGGCATGCATCAGTCCGGCCACCGCGTCACGGGTCGCTTCATAGGCTTCCGTGGTGCGCTCGCTCATCCAGTGCAGACCACGATGGACGTTGGCGTATTGGGTCTCCATCGCGTGCGACATGGCATCGATCACGACGCGCGGCTTCTGCGCCGAGGCGGCGCTGTCCAGGAACACCAGCTTCTTGCCGCGGATCGTCTGAGCCAGGATCGGGAAGTCCTGCCGGATGCGTTCGACGTCAAGCGCCGCGGGGTTGGTCATAACGTTCATGCAAGCTGCCTCGCCCACCATGCCTCGACCGCGGTTTCAAGACCGCCGCGGATGGTATCATCAGTAACCGCATCCAGTGCCTCGGCCAGGAAGGCGCGCACCAGGATCGATCTTGCCTCGGCGTCGGAGATACCCCGGCTCCGCAGATAGAACATCTGCTCGGCGTCCAGTTCACCAACCGTCGAGCCGTGGCTGCACTTTACGTCGTCGGCGAAAATCTCCAGCTCCGGCTTGGCATCGATCTCGGCGTCCGGCGACAGCAGCAACGCCTGATTCATCTGGTAGCCATCGGTCTTCTGGGCATGCCGCGCGACCTCGATCTTGCCCTGAAACACCCCGCGCGACCGGCCAGCCAGCACGTTCTTCACGGTCTGGCGAGACGTGCAGCCAGGCGCGGTGTGGCTGACGACTGTGGTGAAGTCGCCATGCTGTGAGCCGGCCAGAAGCTGTGCCGCGTTGAGATGCGCGATCGCTCCGGTGCCGGTCAGGTTCGCGTGCACTTCGGTGCGTGACAGTTGCGCGCCAAGGTTCAAAGTGAAGCTGTCATAGGTGCCGCCCGCCTCGACATCCGCATAGGTGGTGGAGACATGGAACGCACCGGCGGCCTCGTCCTGCAGCCGGATATGGGTCAGGCTGGCGCCCTCGGCGACATGAATTTCCGCAACGGTGTTGAGCAGATAGGTGCCCTGCCCGGTCGAAACTTCCAGCAGCGTCATGCGCGCGCCGCGGTCGAGACAAACACTGTGGCGCGGATGAAAATCAGCGTTGCTGGATGCGATGCTGACCAGTTGCACCACGCCGCCATCCTGTCCCGCGGCCACGTGCAGGGCGGCGCCGTCCTCGGTCAGCATGGTGTTCAGCGCCACCATCGGCTCGCGGTCCGGCCAGCTCAGTGTGCCGAAATCCGGCTGTTCGGAGAACCGCGCGAAGCCGGCGCCCGGGACCACCGAGAGGTCATCGCGGAACGCGCCGTCGACAAATACCAGGCGCGGCGCGTCCAGCAGCGGGAGCCCGGCCAGAATCGTCTCGGCCTCGTGCCGCGGTGCGCTCCGGGACTGAAACCTTGCCTCGGCCACTGGGCGCAGGCTGGTGTATTTCCATGCCTCGATGCGGCGCTGCTGGGTGCCCCCGGGCAGGCCAGCGGTTCGAAACGCAGCCGCGGCGGCGGCACGCAGCGACGAGTCGCCGGGCAGCTTTCCAACCAGGGCGTCATACCGCGCCAGGAAGCCAGCCGCCCCGGTCGTCGGGGCCGAAGCCGCGCTCATGCCGCCTCCGCGATCAAGCCGGCATAGCCGCTTTTCTCCAGTTCCTTGGCCAGTTCCGGGCCGCCGCTGCGGACGATCCGCCCGCCGGCCAGGACATGCACCCGGTTCGGTATCAAATAATCCAGCAGCCGCTGATGATGTGTAATGACCAGCGCCGAGAAGTCGGGCCCGCGCAGCGCGTTCACGCCATCGGCAACGATTTTCAGCGCGTCGATATCCAGCCCGCTGTCGGTCTCATCCAGGATCGCCAGCTTCGGACGCAGGATGGCCATCTGCAGCACTTCGTTGCGCTTCTTCTCGCCGCCGGAGAAGCCGACGTTGACGTTGCGCTTCAGCATGTCGTCGGGCATCGCCAGCCGCTTGGTCTCGGCCCGCGCCAGCTTCAGGAACTGCACCGCGTCCAGTTCGCTTTCCCCGTGCGCGCGACGGATCGCATTCAGCGCGGTGCGGAGGAAGTTGGCGTTGTTCACGCCCGGCAATTCGATCGGCGCCTGAAACGCCAGGAAGATGCCGGCGGCGGCACGCTGTTCCGGCTTCATGTCCAGCAGGTCCACGCCGTTGAAGGTGACCGAGCCGGCGGTGACCGCGAAATCGTCGCGCCCCGACAGCACGTAACCCAAGGTGGACTTGCCCGACCCGTTGGGACCCATGAGAGCGTGCACCTCGCCCTGGGGCAGCTTCAGGTCGATGCCGTTCAGGATCGGTTTGTCGTTGATGGCCGCAGCCAGACCTTGAATGTCGAGTCCACGAAAATCCGGCATCTGAATTATCCCACTGATCCTTCGAGGGAAACCGCCAGGAGCTTCTGCGCCTCGACGGCGAACTCCATCGGCAGTTCCTTCAACACATCCTTGCAGAAGCCGTTGACGATCAGGCCGACGGCGTCTTCCTCCGACAGCCCGCGCTGGCGGCAATAGAACAACTGGTCATCGGCGATCTTCGAAGTCGTCGCCTCGTGTTCCACCTTCGCCGTCGGATTGCGGCTTTCAATATAAGGCACCGTGTGCGCGCCGGACTGATCACCGATCAGCAGACTGTCGCACTGCGTAAAATTTCGCGCATTCCCGGCGCTCGGCAGCATCCGCACCAGCCCGCGATAGGTGTTGTTCGACTTGCCGGCGCTGATGCCCTTGGAAATGATCGTGCTGCGGGAGCCGCTGCCGATGTGGATCATCTTCGTTCCGGTATCGGCCTGCTGGTGGTTGTTGGTCACCGCCACGGAATAGAATTCTCCGACACTGTCTTCGCCATGCAGCACGCAGGACGGATATTTCCAGGTGATCGCCGAACCGGTCTCGACCTGGGTCCAGGAGATCTTGGATCGCGCGCCGCGGCAGGCGCCACGCTTGGTGACGAAGTTGTAGATGCCGCCTTTGCCGTTGGCGTCGCCCGGATACCAGTTCTGCACCGTGGAGTATTTTATCTGGGCGTCATCAAACGCCACAAGTTCGACCACCGCGGCGTGCAGTTGGTTCTCATCCCGTTGCGGCGCGGTGCAGCCTTCCAGATAGCTGACGTGACTGCCGGCCTCGGCAATGATCAAGGTGCGCTCGAACTGTCCGGTGTTGCGCGCATTGATGCGGAAATAGGTCGAGAGTTCCATCGGGCAGCGCACGCCCTTCGGGATGAAGCAGAAGCTGCCGTCGGTGAACACGGCGCTGTTCAGCGCGGCGAAGAAGTTGTCCGCTACCGGCACCACCGTGCCGAGATACTGCCTGACCAGATCAGGATGTTCGCGCACGGCCTCGCTGATCGGACAAAAGATCACCCCGGCCTTGCGCAGCGTCTCCTGGAACGTCGTTGCAACGGAAACGCTGTCGAACACCGCATCGACAGCGACCTGCGTGCTCTGCACCGTGTCGGGATCGATGCCAGCCAGAATGGCGCGCTCCTTCAGAGGAATGCCCAGCTTCTCGTACATGCGCAGCAGTTCGGGATCGACCTCATCGAGGCTTTTCGGCCCGTCCTTCTTTTTCGGCGCCGCATAGTAATGCAGGTCCTGGTAGTCGATCGGCGGATGGTCAACGCGCGCCCAGTGCGGTTCCTCCATCTTTAGCCACGCTGCATAGGCCTTCAGACGCCATTGCAGCATCCACTCCGGCTCCTGCTTGCGGGCCGAGATCAGGCGGATGATGTCCTCGTTCAACCCCTTGGGCGCGAGATCCATCTCGATCGTGGTCTCGAAGCCCCATTTGTAGCCGGACTGGGTGACGGACTGGACGGTGTCGAGGGTTTCCGTAACGGCTGTCATGGAAAATCCTATTCGGCGGCAGCGCGGGGCGCGGCCTGGGTGGCCTGACCCGGCAGGCGGAAGGCGGGCAACACGGAAACCTGCATATCGGCCAGCGTAATGGTGGATAACGCGCGATGGATGGCGTCGTTCACCGGATCCCAGCGGCCGCGCATCGGGCACAGACCCTGGGACTCGCAGCCGGTGTTCGAGCCCTCGACGCAAGCGGTCAGCGCGATCGGCCCGTCGACGGCGGCGATGACGTCGGCGATCGGTATGTCGGCGAGATTGCGGTTCAACCGATAGCCGCCCCGGGCGCCGCGTTGCGACGATACGAGGTCACCCGCGGCCAGGGTCTTCAGCACCTTGGCCACGGTGGGTTCCGGAATGCCGGTGGCGGTGGCGATCCCCGGAGAGGTCTGAACGCCATCCAACGCGGACAGGCGAACGAGCACCACAACGGCATAATCCGTCAGTTTCGACAGCCGGAGCATGACGTACGAGCCCTCGCGTTCTAGCCGTTGCTGATGAATAGATAATAGGACCATCTCAGTCCTGATTGACGGCAAATGGCGTACCTGGGCAAGGGCGTCAAGGGGTGCGCGAGGTGGTTTTAGGCGGGCCGGCACAGCCGAGACGGCGCATCCGCCTGCGACAGCTCGCGAAGCCGGCCGGGCAAGCGCTGGGTCGAGCAAGCACGATGCCCTGGTTCACAATTCTTCCCGACGCGCCTAGCTTCGCCAGCTTCGCAGCCAGGAGGACAGAAATGCCAGGAATGATGGAGGGTAAGGTCGCGGTGGTCACCGGCGCCGGTGGCGGCATCGGCCGGGAAATCGCGATCATGATGGCGGCCGCGGGCGCCAAGGTCATCGTGGCGGATATCGGTGCCTCCCTGAGCGGCGAAGGCGGGTCTGCCAGTCCGGCGGAACAGACCAAGCAACTGATCGCGCAGAAAGGTGGCGTGGCGGAGATTTGCACGGAATCGGTCGCGGCGTGGGGATCGGCGCAAAAGATCGTCCAGGCGGCGCTGGATCACTTTGGCCGCATCGATGCGGTGGTGAACAACGCCGGCATCCTGCGTGACGTGATCTTCCACAAGATGACCGAGGACGACTGGCTGTCGGTCATCGCCGTGCACCTGAACGGATCGTTCTTCGTGTCGCGGGCGGCGGCCGAACACTATCGCAAGCAGGAAAGCGGCACCTTCGTTCACATGAGCAGCACCTCGGGCCTGATCGGCAATTTCGGCCAGGCCAATTACTCCGCGGCCAAGCTCGGCATCGCGGCGCTGTCGAAGTCCATCGCACTGGACATGCAGCGCTACAATGTGCGGTCCAACTGCATCGCCCCATTCGCCTGGAGCCGCATGACCAGTTCGATCCCCGCGACGACTCCGGAGCAGCAGGCCCGCGTCGCCAAGATACAGCAGATGACGCCAGACAAGAACGCGCCGATGGCGGTGTATCTGTCATCCGACGCGGCGAAGGACGTTTCCGGACAGGTGTTTGGCTGCCGGATGAACGAGATGATCCTGTTCAGTTCCCCGCGTCCGATCCGCATCGTGCACCGCGCCGAGGGCTGGACGCCGGAGACCATCGCCGACCATGCGATGCCAGCAATGAAGGCTGGGTTCATGCCACTCGACCGGTCTGGCGACGTGTTCGGCTGGGACCCGGTGTGACCTTCTCGATACAGAGGGATCCAGGCGGCTAGGCGCCCGCGCGGCGCCGGCGGCTCTCGGTGCGCAACTGCCCGCACGCCGCCAGAATGTCCTGCCCCCGAGGTGTCCTGACGGGTGAGGCAAAGCCCGCCGCATTCACGATCCCGGCAAATTTCTCCAGCGCCACCTTGCCGCTCGGCTCATACTTCGACCCCGGCCAGGGATTGAACGGAATGAGGTTCACCTTGGCCGGCATGCCGGCGATCAGTCGCACCAGCTCTCGCGCCTCCGCTTCGGAATCGTTCACGCCTTTCAGCATGATGTATTCGAAGGTGATCCGGCGCGCGTTCGAGGCACCGGGATAGCGACGGCAGGCGGCCATCAACTCTCGGATCGGGTAGCGCCGGTTGAGCGGCACCAGTTCGTCCCGAAGGTCGTCGGTCACGGCATGCAGCGAGACCGCGAGATTCACGCCCAGTTCCGCCCCGGCCCGATCCATCATCGGCACCACGCCGGAGGTGGACAAGGTGATCCGCCGCCGCGACAGCCCGATGCCCTCGCCATCCATGGCGATCGTCATCGCCTTGGCGACGTTGGCATAGTTGAACAACGGCTCTCCCATGCCCATCAGCACGATGGTCGACAGCAGCCGCGGCGTCTCGCCCTTTGGCGACGGCCACTCGCCGTACAAGTCACGCGCCGCCATGAACTGTCCGATGATCTCCGGTGCGCCGAGGTTCCGCACCAGGGTTTGCGTGCCCGTATGACAAAACCGGCACGACAGGGTGCAGCCGACCTGCGACGAAATGCAAACCGCGCCTCGGTCTTCCTGCGGGTCGGGGATGTAGACCGTCTCCACCTCCTGACCATCTCGAAAGCGGAACAGAAACTTGCGGGTATCGTCGACGCTGGTCCGCACCTCGGTGGCGTGTGGCCGGCCGACCACGAACCGCTCGGCGAGTTTTTGTTGCAAAGGCCGAGCGATCGAGGACATGCGGGCGAAGTCGGTGACGCCTTGGTGATAGATCCAGTGCCACAACTGCTTGACCCGAAAAGATGCCTCGCCGATGGCGGCCATTTCCGCGGCAAGCTCGTCGCGGGACATGCCTACAAGGTCGCGGCGGCCGTCCGGCAACACCAGGGGCGGCGGATCGAACAGAGCGGACTTCGCCAGGATTCGCTCACGATCCGCGGCCGTCAGATCGGTGACATCACTCATTTTGCCGGACATGCCTTGACGATCGCCGCATACGCAGCGCCGAAACCCTTCAAACTGAAGGTGTCGGTGACCGCGATATCCTTGGGACCAGGTGACCGCGCGATCGCGCGGCTACCCTTTGCAAACGCCGCCACCGCGGCCTTGCCGTCACGAGCGAAAGCGGCGCGCTGGGCGGTGTAGAATTCCAGTCCTGTCTGGTCCACCTGGACGGTGACGGCGGCATTTGGGGCATAGGAGAAACCGGCCTCGATCGCCGCGGCATCGCGACCCGATCCACGCTCGGTCACGGTCAGGATGACCCTGCCCCTGCCTGGCAACGGCGGGGCGGAACTCTGCGCAGGGGTGAAAGCATAACACGCCGTCTGGCCAGCCTCCTGAACCGTCGCGGCGGTCCAATCATCGAACGTGCCGATCGACTTGGGACCGGGCGAGGCCGGATGCTTGGCGGCCGTCGACTTCTGGGCCGGGGCCGCCGCCGCGGGAAGCGTGCACATCAGCGAAAAAACCAGGGGAAAATAGCAGCGCGCGATCATGGCGAGAGCAATAGGGCCGCCGGACGTGCCGAACAAGGACTGCTCACTCAATCCTCATCCACGCCTGCGTCGGTCGTCATCCAGTTGCGTATGGCCCGGCGGATGCGGGGGTGAACCATGGCCGAGGGGCTGAAAGGAATTTCCGGGCGCGACGATCGGCTAACAGGCTTGCAGGTTCACGACGGGCACAGCCTTCCAAGCGTCACGCTTTCGTCGGAGGTCACAATTTGCCTGTCAGATGCAGCAACAGACCCAGGACCGCGGCGCCGCCAGCGAACGCCGCGCCGATTGCGGCGACGCCTTGCCACATCACCCGTCGTGTTTCGTGGCGGATATCGGCGCGTAGCTTTTCCACTTCCACAACCAATTTTTCGATCCTTAAGTCCTGCTCCTCCTGGTCGCGCGCGGTCACGTCTTACGTTCTGACCCGCGCCCGCCGCGGCAATTCGTGCGCTGCTCCCGCATCGCCCGGCCTTGCTTCTCGGCCAGCACGTTAGGCTCATTCAGCAACGGTACCCAGTACGTGGCAATGCCATTCTTACATTGTGGCTCGCCAACCAGAGCGCCAACAACGCGAAATTCCTGTATGACGTCTTCGGGCGTGCTTTCGGTGCCGTCAACCGTTCCCCTCACATCCGCTCGAATTCGGCGTCATGTGGATCGGCGCCACCGCTGGTGAGGTTGAGGGCAACGCCGTTCGTCCTGCTCTTTGCTTGCCAGTCGCGTGACGGCGGCAGAGTGGGCTTCGCCGGTCTTGCGGTGGCGGCTGCTTGGGCGGAACGACGCGGAGGGGCGGCCACCCGTTGCGGGACCACTGCCGGAGGGGCCTTCGTCTCGATCTGAAAATAAGCGATGCTGGACTGCAGTTGTTCGGCCTGCGCGGCCAACTCTTCCGACGTCGCCGACATCTCCTCGGATGCACTCGCGTTCTGCTGCGTCACTTTGTCCAACTGCTGAATCGCCTGGTTGATCTGGTCCGCCCCGACATCCTGCTCGCGGCAGGCGGCACTGATCTCTGTAACCAGTTCCGCCGTCTTCTTGATGTCCGGCACCAGCCGGCCCAGCATTTCGCTGGCTTCCTGCGCCGCCTTCATCGTCTGGGTGGATACCGTGCCGATCTCCGTCGCCGCGGTCTGGCTGCGTTCGGCCAGCTTGCGGACTTCCGAGGCCACCACCGCGAAACCCTTGCCGTGCTCGCCCGCCCTGGCCGCCTCAACCGCCGCGTTCAGCGCCAGCAGATCGGTCTGTCGCGCGATCTCCTGCACGATGGAGATCTTCTCGGCGATGGTCCGCATCGCCAGCACGGCTCGGCCGACGGCTTCGCCGCTTGCTTGGGCATCGATCGACGACTGGCGGGCGATCTTCTCGGTCTGCGCAGCGTTGTCGGCGCTCTGCTTGATGTTGGCGGCCATCTGCTCCATCGATGCGGATGCCTGCTCCGCCGCTGACGCCTGTTGCGTGGCACCTTGCGACAGCTCCTCGGAACTCCCGGAAAGCTCCTGGCTGCCGGAGGAGACATTGTCCGCCGCGGCCTGCGCCTCTGTCACCACCTCGCGCAGGCGCGTTACCATCGTGTTTAGATGGCCGATCAAAACGCCGATCTCATCGTCGCGCCGCATCGACAAGGTCCCGTCAAGCCGCCCCTGGGCGATGCCCTCGGCCAGCCCCAGGCAGGCCCGCACCGGGCGAACGATACCGCCGGCCATCAGCCACATCGCGGAGACCCCAAGCGCC
This sequence comes from uncultured Alphaproteobacteria bacterium, assembly GCA_963758415.1. Lineage (GTDB taxonomy): Bacteria > Pseudomonadota > Alphaproteobacteria > Acetobacterales > Acetobacteraceae > Rhodopila. Next base: position 703,428 of record CAVWVL010000011.1, read on the forward strand.
ACCACCACGATGCCCACGCCGATCTGCCAGAGCGCGGCGCTGTCGTTGCGGGCGGACAAATCTCTGCCAAGAGAGATGGCTTCGGCCAGTGCGACGTCGCGCGGGACTTCGACCAGCACGCTCCATGGCACGCCGGTGTGCCCGATCTCGATCTTCGAGAAAGCCCGGAACTGGTTGCTGGCTGGATCGAGGTGCGTCGTGCTCTCACCTTCCCGCACGGTGCGCAGATCCGCGTCCCAGTTGTGGCTCAATGGCTTGTAAGACTTGCCGATCAGTTCGGCATGGGCGGAGCTGCCGATCACCAGTCCAAGATTGCTGATGATGGTGACCGTGTTGCGGCCGCCGAAAATCTGTTTACTGACCTCTTCACTCAGTTTTTGCACGAAATCGAGGTTGAAGTCGGCCCCTCCCACGCCGCGGAACTTGCCGTCGATCACGATCGGCACCGACAGCGTCGCTAGGAAGACGCTCCTGCCTTGCACGATATAGGGCAGCGGGCCGAGCACGCTCTCGTGTCCGGTTGCTTGCGGGTCGAGATACCAACCGCCTTTCACCAGGCCGTTTTGATGCAGTTCCCGGCTATCGTATTCGACCAGCGGCTGCACCGCGATATGACCCGACTGATCGCGGGTCCAGTAGGAGAGGAAGCGGCCCGTCGCGTCCGTGCCGGTCTCCCGGCGGTTACGATTGGCCTCGTCCTGCCCGTCGACCGCGTTCGGCTCCCAGGCAGAGTATGTGCCGTTCAGCGAAGTGTCGCGCCGCAGCGTGGTTTCAAGCAGCCGATTGAAGGTCGCCCGCCGCTCCGCCGCGGGCAGCGCGGAGTCCGGCCCGGCCAGGATGGCAAAAGTCGTGGCGAAATCGCGGGCCGCGTCCAGCGCCGTGCGAAGTTCGAGGCGGATATTGCGCGCCTGCTCGGCGGCAACGGCCCCCAGATAGACCTCGGCGTCCTGGTTGAGCGCCGCTTCGGTCTTCTCCTGCACGAAGGTCCCGGTCTGGTGGCCCAGGAACAAATTCCAGCCAACGAGGATTACAGCGGCGCCCAGGAGACATAATCCCGATAGCGTTGCGATCCTGGTCTTGACGGACTTAAATCGGAGCACGGCGGGATCCTCGAAATGCAGGGAGAATTCGGGAATTCATCGCGGGTGGGGTATCGTCAGGCACGGAAAATGACGGCTTGCAGGCCATTAGCGAAGGCCGGCAAAGGCTTGCGATCCTGGTGGGAAGCTTGAATCGGATTAGCCTGGGCCTTTGAGTTTTCATGGTTCGAAAATTTCGAGGGTTTGGGCGTCCGCAACCCAAGTGCCGCGAGAACCTATAGGGCAGGGAGGTTAATCAGACCTTAACGGGAGCGTCCCGGTTTGGTCGTAACAGCCGTGCCAAAAGGCCGTTCTGGAAACGCCATAATTGCAGTGCGTCGCTGCCAACTTTGGGGCGCCATGCAGGCAGCAGATCGAGACCACCGCTAACGCGCTTGGTTTCGACAGGCCGCGCCTTGCGCATGAAATGCAGCGCCCGTCGATTCAGCCCCGGATTGACCAGAACCTCAAGCTGGCACACTCGCTGGGAATCCAAGGGACTCCGGCCCTGGTGATCGGCACCGACCTGATCCTCGGCGTGGTGGACCCGCCGGAGCTGACCAAACCGTCGCGAAAGCCCGCCGCTGGTATCGACTTACTCCCGGTGCGCGCGAAGCACATACATTAACGGGACGGACGGATGGCCCGCCGGCATCCGGTAAAGCCCGTCTTCCGCCCGCACCATCACATCCCACTGGCGCAGCACATCGCGATCCAGCTCCCGAAGCGAATCGATTCTCAACCCTGCCTCACACAGAGCCGTAACGACCTCGCCCAGTGGGTGATTCCATTGCACGGTCGGAGTGCTGGCGGACGGGATCGATGTGTCTGCATAGTCCACGCCGCCTGCCTCGGTATATCCTTCAGCCGCCGTAAAGTAATTGTCGCGGATTACGACCTCTGCTGGGGCACCGCCCTCGATCATCCACTTCACCGGATGGAATTCAAACAGATACAACTGACCGCCCGGCCGCAGCAGATCGTGCACCACCCTCGCCCATCCCCGCATGTCCGGCAGCCAGCAGAGCGCACCAACACCCGTATAGACGATATCGAACGTGCGATCTTTGACCGCATCGGGCGCCGCATACACGTCCGACAGCACAAAGCACGCGTCGACCCCGATTTCGAGCGCGAGTTCGGCGGCGGCGCGAATCGCAGGCTCGGAGAAATCCAGGCCCGTCACACGCGCTCCAAGCCGAGCCCAGGACAGGGTGTCCATCCCGAAGTGGCACTGGAGGTGGATCAGCTCTTTTCCGGTTACATCGCCAAGGTCGGCGATCTCGTGCGGTTTCAGGGTCCGTCGGCCCGCCTTGAAGCCGGCCACATCGTAGAGCGGCGAAGCCAGATGCAACGGCGCCTTCCGGTCCCACATCGCCCGGTTCTGGTCCCGCCAGGATGGTTTCTCATTCATCGCGGTTGTCCTGTCACTCACATTGTCGGATCCGCATCGCCGTAGCATCATAGCGCATCCCCGACCTGTTCTTCTCCCCCCCTTTGCGCTATCCGAAGCGCCAAAGGAGCCAAGCCATGACCTACCTCGTCGCAGACGACCTGCCCGCGGCACCCGCCGGAGATCGCTTCCGCGCCCTGCTCGCCCGCCCGGGCATCCTGCAACTGCCCGGCGCGCATAACGGTCAGGCCGGCCTCCAGGCCAAAGCAGCGGGCTTCGACGGATTATACCTGTCCGGTGCCGCGATGACCGCCTCGATGGGCATTCCCGACCTCGGAATGATCACCGTCGATGAGGTATGTTTCTTCATTCGCCAGATCGCCCGTGTCACTGGTCTGCCGCTGCTGGTGGATGGCGACACCGGCTACGGCGAGGCGCTCAACGTCATGCACATGGTCCGCAGCTTCGAGGATGCGGGCGCCGGCGCGGTGCATATCGAGGACCAGTTGCTGCCCAAGAAATGCGGCCACCTGAACGACAAGAAGCTGGCCGATCCGCACGACATGGCGGCCAAGATCGCCGCCGCCCGCAAAGCCCGCCGCCATCTGTTCATCATCGCCCGCACCGACGCCGCCGCCACCGAGGGCCTCGACGGTTCGGTCGGCCGCGCCAAGCTGTTCATGGACGCCGGCGCCGACGCGATCTTTCCCGAAGCGCTGACCACCGCCGACATGTTCAAGGAGGTCGCAGCACGCCTGCCCGGCATACCGCTGCTCGCCAACATGACCGAGTTCGGCCGCACCCCGTTCTTCACCGCCGACGAATTCGAGGCCATGGGCTACAAGATGGTGATCTGGCCGGTCAGCAGCCTGCGCGTCGCCAACAAGGCCACCGCCAGGCTGTATGCGGCGATCCGTCGCGACGGCGGCACCCAGAACATGGTCGACCATATGCAGACCCGGGCCGAACTTTATGCGACCATCGGCTATCATGAGTACGAGGCCCTGGACGCCTCGATCGTCACCACCATCATCCCGCAGGCGATGCCGCAACGGGGGTGACCGAGGCGCTTCCTTGACCCCGGATTGCCGTTAAGGAGGGGTCATGCCCCTGGACCGGCCGCTTTATGTCGGCAGCGAGATCTACCGCAAATCGAGCTATGGCCCGAAGCACCCCCTCGCCGTCCCCCGCGTCTCGGTTTGCACCGACCTCTGCCGAGCGCTCGGCTGGTTGCCAGACCACTTCTACCGCGACGCACCAATGGCGACCGACGCGGAACTGATTCGGTTTCACGATCCTGCCTATATCGCCGCGCTTCGCCAGGCGGAAAGCGAACAGGCCGTCAGCGATGAGGTCCGCGCCCGCTTCCGCATCGGTGCCGAGGGCAATCCGGTTTACCGGGATGTCTATCGTCGTCCCGCAATCTCCGCTGGCGGCGTGATGCTGGCGGCACGTCTGACCGCGTCCGGCGGCATCGTCCACTGCCCCGGCGGCGGCACCCATCACGGTCGGCCCGACCGGGCGTCCGGATTCTGCTTCTTGAACGACCCCGTGCTCGGGCTGCTGACCTGGCTCGACCACGGCCTCGACAGCATCGTGTATCTCGATATCGACGCCCACCACGGCGACGGCGTGCAGGACGCCTTCCACGACGATCCGCGCGTATTGACCATCAGTCTGCATGAAGCCGCGCGCTGGCCATTTACCGGCGCGGCCAACGACCAGGCCGGAGGTGCCGCGCGCAATTTCCCGCTGCCAGCCGGTTGCAACGACAGCGAATTTGCCTGGGTCGTGCAGCACGCCGTGTTGCCGCTGATCGTCGCGCGCCAACCCCAGGCGATCATGCTGCAGGCGGGGGCGGACGCGCTCGAGGAAGATCCGCTCGCGAAACTGTCGCTCTCCAACAACGCATATCTGTCAGTGGTCCGCGCGGTGATGCCCCTCGCGCCTGGGCTGGTCGTGCTGGGCGGCGGCTACAACCCCTGGACCGTGGGCCGCTGCTGGGCGCTGATCTGGGGCGCCCTCAATCATTTCCCAATCCCCGAGCGCCTGCCGCCCCAGGCCGAGTCGGGACTGCGCGCTCTGCGCTTCGACCGTGCCGCCGGACGCAACCCGCCAGACCACTGGTTCACCACGCTGCGCGATCGGCCACGTGACGGACCGGTCCGGGATGCGGTGCTGCAACTGACCAAGGAGAGCCTGTCCGCATGAAACCGCCCGCCATCAACCGCCGTCTTCTGCTGACGTTGCTCACCGCCTTGCCGACAACCCTGGCGATGATGCCCGCCGCGCCGGCGCAATCGCCCGACCCGACCGGACCGCAGCCCGAGCTGCCGAAGGAGAAACTGACAATCGTCACGCATGACGGCGTATCGCACCCGTTTGAGGTCGAGATGGCGCTGACCCCCGCGCAGCAAACGGTCGGAGAAATGTTCCGCGCCAGCGTGGCGCCCAATGCGGGCATGCTGTTCGACTGGGGCTATCCGCGGGCTTCGCAGATGTGGATGCGAAACACCGTGGCGCCGCTGGACATGGTGTTCATCAATGCCGATGGCACGATTCGCTCGATTGCCGAGAACACGGTGCCGCAAAGTCTGGCGGTGATCGACAGCCATGGCGCCGTGCGGGCAACCTTGGAAGTCGCCGCCGGCACCACCCAAAAGCTCAACATCCGCGTCGGCGACAGCGTCCGCCAGCGCATCTTCGGCAACGCGCCATAGCGGAAACTGCCACTTCGAGGCGAAATCCTCTGGTGCCGTCCGAGGCTTCGGCGTAACGCTTGCATCCTGGTGGCGCCGCTCATAGGTTCCCGCGGTTCCGGGACGCTTCTGCCCGGAGTGCTTCAGTCGGGGCGTGGCGCAGCCTGGTCAGCGCGCCTGTTTTGGGTACAGGAGGTCGTGGGTTCAAATCCCGCCGCCCCGACCATGTGTGCCAGGGCGTCAATGACGGAGACAGAGCGATGCGGGCCCGTATCTTCCAGCCGCCAAAAACCGCCATGCAGTCCGGCTGGGCCAACACACACCACTGGGTCCTCGAGTTCCTCCCCACCACCGCTCGGCATGCGGATGCGCTGATGGGATGGAGCGGCGGTGGCGACACTCAGACCCAGGTGAAACTGACCTTCGAGAACCGTGAAGAAGCCATCGCGTATGCAACCCGCGAAAGCCTGGACTATGCGGTCGAGCTGCCGCAGACCCGGCGCGTGAAGCCGAAGGCCTATGCCGACAATTTCCGCTACGGTCGGATCGAGAACTGGACCCATTGATGGAAGCACGGCGCGCGATGGGATTGGTCGTCTATTGCGGGTAACCGGCTGGTTGTTGATGCCTTGCACCGCCTGTCCGGCCGCGGTGAGCTGATGGCGGTCTATACCGAGGTCACCGACGACGCCCTCACGACATTTCTTTGCGACTATGACATCGGCACCGTGGTGGCGTTCCGCGGCATCGCCGAGGGTGTTGAGAACTCGAACTATTCGCTGCGGACAAGCGCCGGCGACTTCATCCTGACGCTGTACGAGAAACGCGTCGATCCCACCGAACTGCCCTGGTTCCTCGGCCTGATGGAGCATCTGGCACTGCATGGGTTGGTCTGCCCGCAGCCGGTGCATGGCCGGGATGGCGTCGCGCTGCGCCATTTGGCGGGACGACATGCCGCTATCACGACATTTCTGCCCGGCGTTTGGCCGCGCCGCGTTCGTGTCGAGCATTGCGGACCGTTGGGGAGTGCCTTGGCCACGCTGCATCGCGCAGGGGCTGACTACCAACCCCACAGGACCAACGCGCTCGGGCCACCGGGCTGGATGCCTCTCCTCGACCGCAGCCGAGCGCGGGCAAACGAGGTGCAGCCGGGTTTGGCGGGTGAGCTTGAACTGTCGCTTCGGACAATTCTCGACACCTGGCCACCAGGTTTGCCGGAGGGACACATCCACGCCGACCTGTTTCCCGACAATGTCTTTTTTCTGAACAACCAGGTGTCGGGAATCATCGACTTCTACTTCGCCGCCACGGATGTGCTCGCTTACGACGTGGCGGTCTGCCTCAACGCCTGGTGCTTCGAGGCGGATTTTTCCTTCAATGTCACCAAGGGACGTGCGTTGCTCGCGGCCTACCAGGCGGTGCGTCCGCTCTCCGCCGCGGAACAAGCTGCCTTGCCGGTCTTGTGCCAGGGCGCCGCGATCCGCTTCCTGCTGACCCGGCTGTTCGATTGGCTGAACCAGCCTCCCGGAGCGCTGGTGACCCGCAAGGATCCTTTGGAGTATCTGCGTCGCCTGCGCTTTCATCTCTCCGCCAAGGACGGGCGTGCCTATGGCCTCTGACGATTTTCTCGATCCGGGCGACCCGGTCGCGTCCGGCGATATCGTCGTCTCGTTGCCGCCCGATCCGTCCCAGGTGGTGGAAATATGGACCGACGGCGGATGTCGGCCGAATCCCGGACCGGGAGGATGGGCCGCGATCATGACCTTTCGCGACGTGGTCAAGGAGCTTTCCGGAGCTGAGGCCGCAACCACGAACAACCGCATGGAGCTGACCGCGGCCGCGGTAGCGCTCGAGACACTGAAGCGCCCCTGTCATGTGGTGATCCACACCGACAGCCAGTATGTGCGGAACGGCATCACCCGGTGGAGCGCCGGCTGGGCACGCAAAGGGTGGCGCAACGCAACCGGGGATCCGGTGAAGAATATCGACCTGTGGCAGCGCATCCTCGCCGCGGCCAAGGTCCATCGGGTGGACTGGCGCTGGGTGCGAGGGCACGACGGCAACCACATGAACGAGCGCGCCGACCAACTGGCGACCGCCGCTCGGCGGGCGGCGTTCGGCGGTGGAGGGGGCTGAGGATGGCTGTTTCGTCCGCTTCGGCTCAGCTCTCGAATGAGCGAGCCGTCTGACCGAACAGTATCTTCCGGGCCTCCTCGGTATGCTGCCCGGACCGCCGCAGATCCTTGCCCAGATCAACGCCGCGTTGCACCGCGGGCCGCGCCTTTACGGCATCACGCCACCGGGAGACGTTAGGAAACTCAGCCAGATCCTGACCGAGTGGCTTCGCGATCAGCACCCACGGCCACGAGATCATATCGGCAATCGAATACTCGTCGAGAATGAACGCGCGTCCCTCGAGCCGTCGTTCGAGCACGCCCAGACAACGGTTGTATTCACCGGCGTAGCGCTTGTGGGCGTAGCTGTGATCGGTCTCCTCGACGCTCTTTGCGTAGTTCACGAAATGACTGAGTTGTCCTGCCATCGGACCCAGATTGCCCACCTGCCAGAAAAGCCACTCCTCGCATTGCTTCCGCCCAACGCGAGACATCGGCATGAACTGCCCCGATTTTTCCGCCAGATGCAGCAGGATGGCGCCCGACTCGAAAACCGGCAACGGGCCATCCGGGGTGTCGTGGTCGACGATCGCCGGCATGCGCGCGTTCGGGCTGATCGCCAGGAACTCCGGTTTGAACTGGTCGCCGGCGCCGATGTCCACCGGCCTCAGTGTATACGGCAGCGCGGTCTCCTCCAGCATGATGGACACCTTCCAGCCGTTCGGCGTCGGCCAGTAGTAAAGATCGATCATGCGACCCGTTCCCGGGACATAAGTGCCTCGATCTCCGCCGCGTCATAGCCGAGTTCGCCCAGCACGGCCGCGGTATGCTCACCCAGCGCGGGACCACCCCACCGGATCGACGCAGGCGTGGCGGAGAACCGCGCGGCTGGTCGCGCCTGCCGCAGCCGCCCGGCCCGCGGATGGTCCGCTTCCACCACAATGCCGTTGGCCACCACCTGCGGATCGGACAGCATGGCGGTCCGCGTATGCACCGGTGCGCACGGCACGCCCTCCCGCGTCAGCTTGTCGAGCCACTCCTCCGCCGAACCAGTGCGCAGCACGTCCTGGGTCATGCTCAGCCGTTCGTTGATATGGCGCTGCCGTAGGGCGGGAGTCTTGAACCGCGGGTCATCGAGCCATTCCGGCTTGTCCAGTGTCCGGGTCAGCGCAATCCACTCGCGGTTGGTCTGCACCGCGGCGCTGATCGGTCCGGTGGCGGTCTCGTAGATCAGGTCGATGAAGCTGGCGGCTTCCTGCTGCGGGATCGCCTCGTCCACAAAGGTCTGGCTACCCATGTCGGAGGCCCACAGAAAGGCGACCACCGCATCCAGCATCGACAACCGGACATGCTGTCCCTGCCCCGTCCGCTCCCGCGCCAGCAACGCCGCGGTGATCGCCTGCGCAGCGCTGACCGCCGTTAGCTTGTCCGGCACGATGGTCCGCACCAGACGCGGCCGTTCAGTGTCCGAGCCGGCCTGAATCGTCGCCAGTCCGGAGACCGCCTGGATCAGCGGATCGTAGACCGGCTTCTGAGCATACGGCCCGGATTCGCCAAAACCACTGATCGAGACATAAACGATCCGCGGTGCGACCGCCCTCACCGCCGCTTCCCCCAGCCCCATCCGCTCGGCGACGCCCGGCCGGAAATTCTGCACCAGCACGTCCGCCGTCGCGACCAGCCGCAGCAGCGCCTGTAATGCGTCGGGGTTCTTGAGATCCAGCGCCACCGACCTCTTGTTCCGGTTGTTGTTGAGGAACGACGCCGAGAACCCCGCCCGGCGATTATTCGCGGCCCGCGTGTGATCGCCGCCGTCCGGGTTCTCAATCTTGATCACGTCGGCGCCCTGGTCAGCCAGGATCATCGTCGCCAGCGGCCCCGAGATCATCGAGGTGAGGTCGACGATGCGATAGAGGTCCAGCGGTCCGGGCATGATCTTTCCTTTGGCGGTCTGCCGCGCAAGTTAGGAGCTGATGCCGGTGGCCGCAATTCATCCAGCGTTAATCGCCCGGAAACCAATTGTCGGTAGTCTAGTCGGTCATGGACCTCACAGTCTGCATTTGCACCAGAGACCGACCGCGCTATGTCCGCGACTGCCTCGAAGGGCTGCGCCGGCAGAGCGTAGGCCGGAACCGGTATGCCGTTATTGTGGTCGACAGCGCGTCGCGAGCCGAATGCGCGGAAGAAATAACCGCTCTGGCCACGCTGCATGAGGCTCGTCTGATCCGTGTCAATCGACCGGGCCTGAGCGTGGCCCGCAATGCCGGTGCGTGGGGTGCGCGTACTCCGTTCGTTGCTTATATCGATGACGATGCGGTGCCCGCTCCTGGCTGGATCGCCGCTATCCTGGACGCACTCGCACACCCCGGCCGTCTGCCAGCGCTGATCGGCGGCCGGATCCTGCCCAAATGGGAAGCACCGTTACCGCCGTGGTGGCCGGTCTCGCTCCGCGGCGTGCTGTCGATCATCGAACATCAGGGCGAGGGCGAATACCGCAGTCTGGCATTGCCAAAAGGGTTGGAGCCCTACGGGGCCAACATGGTCGTTCACGTGCTGTCACTGCTCGCGGTTGGCGGCTTCGGCAGCACCGTCGGACGATGTGGCGAAAACCTGCTCTCGGACGAGGACGTTCAACTCGCCTGGACGCTACAAGATCTTGGCTACTCGGTGCGTTATGACTCCCGTATCGTCGTTCATCATCAGATCCAGGCCGGCCGCCTGGAGCCTGGCTGGCTGCTGAACCGGCTCTACTGGCAGGGCGCCTCGACGGTCCTGACACGACGGCTGCTGCATCAGCCGCAAGCGGTGTGGCGTGAATTGCCGCGTCGCATCCTGGTGGCCGCGATATTTGCGCCGTTGGCATTCGTGCCGGGCCACTCCACGGTCTTGCTGGCCGCACGCTGGCGGCGGGCTTATGCCCACGGCTTCGTTAAGGCAGCTTTCGGCTGGCATCGAACCCGCTCGGCCGACGGAGAGCCTGCCGCCAAGGTCGCCGCGCGACCGCATTCCGCGGGAACCGAGCAGCGGCAAACTTCTCCGATCTGAAGCTCTCGGGTCGCGTCGCCGGCGGCCGAGTGTCGTGTCGGCAGCGACATGGCGGGTTTCCGTCTCCGGCTTGAGGGCAGCAGCAAACCACGACCCTTCGATCATAGTTGCGCCGGACTGACGATTCCGATTACCACCACCTTCGGCCGGCTGACAGCCATCCGTGGCCGACTGCCCGCGGAGCATCACCACCGGACGATGCAACCCCCTTCGCCAGACCCTGAGATGCTCCGCCGCATTCCGCTGTCCGCTCGGAGCATCGTCCACGTTGGCTGTGGCTCCAGCGCGCTGACCGCGGCATATCGGCTGATGAACCCGACCGCCAGGCTACTGGGGATCAATACCTCATGCCGCCAAATGGACGAATTTGCGGCAATCGACCTTGAAGTGGAGTTCGAGGTCGCGGGCGGCATCGACTGTATCATCTACGATGGCATCCTCGAGCGGATGCGCGACCCCTGGGCACTGATCCGGCGGCACATCTCGGCGCTCAGTCCCGACGGCATGATGCTGATCAGGGTTCCGGATGCGGAATATGGCCGCCCGGAGGACCGCCTGCCGAGCGACAGCGCCGAAACCGCGCCAGGCGACGAACCAACCCGGTTCGCCCTCGAGGCGATGCGGCGGGCGCTGCTCGACACTGGTCTAATGCTTTGTGACGCCATGCGTTATGAGACCGCCACCGACCTGCCCCCCGTTGCGTCTTTTGCCGACGCCGTCGCCCCATTGCCTGGCCTTGGGACTGACCCCGGCGTCGGCACACGCGGCGCAGCGCCGACCCATCTGGTGTGGAGGGTCCGGAAGCAGAAACGGCCCCGGATGCTTATCTCGGGCAACATGCTTGCGCCGGTGGGCGGCGTGTCTCACGTCCGTGTCGTGCATCCGTTACAGGCGATCGCTACCGATCCGGCGATCAGCGTCGATGTGACCGACAAGATCAGCGCCGCGACCCCATCCGACGGGTTGGCGCGCATCTACATATTGCACCGGCCTGCTCTCACCGGGTCCAGCGGGACAGACCTGGTACGCCACCTGATCGCCGCCGGCTATCTCGTCGTCACCGAGTTCGACGATCACCCCGACTTCTTCCGAATGATGCAGTTCGGGGGCGAAATGTCCTTCCTGGGCGTGCACGCGATCCAGACCAGCACCCCCGCTCTGGCTGAAATCCTACGCACTTACAACCCGGAAATCGCGGTGTTTCCGAATGCGGTCTCGTCGCTGCCCGCCCCATGCAATTTTGCCGATCCACGCCGGATCACTCTTTTCTTCGGCGCTCTCAACCGGGAACAGGACTGGCAGCCCCTGATGCCGGCGATCAACGCCGTGGCTTCCGAAGCCGGCATGCGCCTTGAGTTTCAGGTCGTGCACGACCGGCAGTTTTTCCAGGCGCTCGAGTCGCCGCATAAGACCTTCACGCCGACTTGCGACTACGACACCTACCTGCACCTCCTCGGCAACTGCGAAATCTCGTTGATGCCGCTGTCCGACACGCCCTTCAATCGAGCGAAGTCTGATCTCAAATTCATCGAGGCCGGATCCCGTCGCGTCGCACCCTTGGCGAGTACCGTCGTTTATGGCGACAGCCTCGAGCATAACCGGACCGGCCTGCTGTTCCGCGACTCGCTGGAGCTGCGTGACCAGTTGCTGCGCCTGGTCTCGGATCCGGAGCTCGCCCGCAAGCTCGGCGGCGCTGCCCGGGAATACGTCCTGCATAAGCGCATGATGGCGTATCAGGTGGCACCTAGAATCGCCTGGTACCGCTCGCTGTGGGATCGCCGCTCCATACTCTCCGCGGCACGGGAAGCCCGAATGAGCCAGCGGCCCGGGGTGGTTTCCTGACCGTCAGGCCGGGTCCGGAGGCCAGCGATCCGCCCAAGGCAACGCCTGCTCATAGCTCGCACCAAGCGCAAGCAGCCCCGCATCCGTCCCAGCCGCGCCCACGAGCTGGAAGCCTATGGGCAGCCCACTGCCCGACGCCGCACCCGGCAGCGCCAGGCTTGGTAGCCCCGCGATGTTGGCAAATGCGGTGAACACCGCGTGACCCCTCGGCCCAACTGCCTGGCCGTCAATGATCGCAGGATGACTTTGCGTCTTCGGCCATGGCAGGGCCGCTGCCGCAGGGGTCAGAATGAGGTCGGTGGTCTCGAAGAACACCGTCATCAGGCGGCGTAACCTCGCCGTTGCGTCCAGGGCCTCGAACAGCGCTGTCGCCCTCATGGCCGTACCCTCCTTGGCCAATGCGTCCACCGCGGGCGTTCCGAGTGCCGCGTTGCCGTGACGCCGAACCAACCACGCCAGTCCAGACTGGCCGATTGCCGCCTGAGTTGCCGCCACCACCTCCACGTCGAATGGTGCTTCTCCCTCACGGACCTCATGCCCGAGCGAGGCCAACACCCGGGCCGCCCCTGCGACGCTCGCCGCAATCTCCGGATCGACGGGATGACTGCCGAAGCGCGGCACGAAAAGGATGCGCCGTTGCTTCACTTCATCGGGAAGGGCAAAGGCCGGCAGATACCGAGACACCGGATCGCGTGGGTCTGGAGCCGACAACGCCCGTGTCACCGTGATAAGATCGGCCACGCTACGAGCTATCGGACCAATCACTTCAAAATCCAGCAAGATCGCAGGCAGCCCGTCACAGCGCGGTATCCGGCCCGGGGTCGGCTTCAGCCCGACCACTCCAGTATGGGAAGCTGGGCGCCTGATCGACCCGCCTCCGTCGGTCCCTAGCGCGACCGGGCCGATGCCGGACGCGACCGCGGCAACAGCGCCTCCCGATGACCCACCCGGGGTGAGCGCCGCGTTCCATGGATTACCGGTCGGGCCGAACAGCGCATTGTCGGTGTATCCTTGCGAGGCCAGTTCCGGCACGTTGGTCTTCCCGAGCAGAACCGCGCCCGCTTTTTTCATCCGTGCGACCGGAAGCTCGTCCACCATCGACCGGTAGTCGCGAAACAAAGGGCTTCCCCAGGTCGTCGGCAATCCGGCGGTGACAATGTTGTCCTTGACGGTGAAAGGCACGCCATCGAGCGACCCGAGCTGCCGGCCTGCGCTCCACCGTGCGGCGCTCCCGGCCGCGGCGCGCCTTGCCTCCGCCCGATCCTCCGCGATCACCGCGTTCAGCTTCGGATTGATCCTATCCAGCCGGTCCAGACAGGAACTCGAGCACGTCGACCGGCGAAATCTGACGCCGGGCATAAGCCGCGGCCAGTTCCATGGCGGAAGCGCGGCACCAGTCGGTCATTTCGCGACGGCCCACGGGTCAAGCAAATCCACGCCGGTATCGACGAAGTCAACGACGTTGCGGGTGACCACCACCTTGTTGTGCACGCGCGCCGTGGCAGCGATCAGCGCATCCGCCATCGGTCGGGTCCGTTGCGCCATCAGCCTGCCCCATCCAGTCGCCACGGCGTCGTCGATCGGCAAGATGCGACCCGAATACACGAACCGCAGCTCATCGAGCCAGCGCAGCAGCCCGGCGGCGCGCGGCGGGTCCGTGCGAGCCTTCATCATCACGCCTTTCATGATCTCGCCAATCGTGATGACGCTCAGAAACAAGGTGTCGGACTGCGATCCGCGCAACCAATCGACGGCCTGAGGCGTGCGCCGGCGTGCCTCCGACACCACGCAGGTGTCCAGCAGATACATCAGAAGGCGATATCGCGGCCGGTGTCCTTGCCGCGATCATTGATCGCGTCCACCACGTCGTCCGGCCAAGCTTCGGTGTCCGGCGCGTCGCTTAGCAGGAAGTCAACGAACGACATTCGCGGCTTGATCAGGGCATCGAATTCGAGAGCGGAAACCACGACAGCGGCGCGCTGGCCATGCACCGTCACGGTTTGCGGACCTTCCTCCCGGGCACGCTTCACCACTTCGCTGAAGCGGTTCTTGGCTTCCTGCAACTGCCAGTCCTGCACCAAAAGTCCTCCCATCCAGACTGGCTAGATTTACTCCCCCAACCCCCCGCCGTCAACTCATTTGCAAGATCGGGCCGCCGTTATCCAACCGCCCGGCTAATTCGGGTCGACAGCAGCAGGGGCATCCAGATCCCGCGCAACTTCAGGCCGATGCATCAATTCTTCAATCTTCATCGCGTAGTCTAACGCGGTATCGGGCTGGAAAGTCAGATCCGTCGCGAACCTGAGCCGCAGCTTGTGCGCCACTATCCCCCGCAGATAATGCGTCGCACGTTTCAGCGCCGGCAGCAACGCCTCCACGTCGGGACGTCCCAGCCTGGCAATAAACACAATTGCGTTCTTGAGGTCGGGGGTAATCCGGACCTCTGTCACGGTCACCTCGGCGTTCGCAAGTTCCGGGTCACGGAACTCGTGGCGAGCGAACACCCCGGCGAGCACGTGACGGATTTCCTCCGCCACCCGCAATTGCCGTTGGCTTGGACCTGCCCTGGCCGGTTTCTTCAAGCCGCGACCATCTCCGTCTCAAAGCACTCGACCACGTCGCCTTCCTGCAGATCGTGGAAGTTGGCAAAGGACAGTCCGCATTCGTAGCCACGCGCCACCTCGCGGACATCGTCCTTGAAGCGCTTGAGCTGCGAGAGCTCTCCGGTGTGGATCACCACGTTGTCGCGCAGCACCCGCACGCCGGAGCCGCGCTTCACCAGGCCCTCGGTGATCATGCAGCCCGCGACCTTGCCAGTCTTGGTGATGTTGAACACCTTCCGGACCTCGGCATAGCCCAGGAACTTTTCCCGCGCTTTCGGCGCAACCTTGCCGCGGACCAGTTTCTCGATGTCGTCCGACACCTCGTAAATGATCGAGAAATAGCGGATATCGACGCTTTCGCGCTGCGCCAGTTCACGCGCCTGAGACGTCGCACGCACATTGAACGCGACGATCACCGCGCCGGACGCCTTGGCAAGCTGGATGTCGCTCTCAGTGATCTGCCCGACGCCTGCCAACAGCACGCGGACCTTGACCTCCTCGTGCGCCAGCTTCAGCACCGTGGCCTGAATGGCTTCGGCGCTGCCCTGCACGTCGGCCTTGATCAGGACGGCAACTTCCTTCTGCTCCCCGGCCTGGATGCGAGCGAGCATCTGATCCAACGTGCCGCGCGCCCCAACCGCCGCGCCAGCCGCCTTGTCGCGCTGCCGACGCTCACGGAATTCCGTTATTTCTCGCGCCCGACCCTCGTTCTCGACCACTACGAACGGCTCGCCCGCGGACGGAGCGCCGCTCAGCCCCAGCAATTCCACCGGCGTCGACGGTCCAGCCTCGGACATCGGCCGCCCTTTGTCGTCCAACATCGCCCGCACCCGGCCCCATTCGGAACCGGCCACCACGATATCGCCTTGCCGCAACGTGCCCCGCTGCACCAGCATGGTGCCGACCGGACCGCGACCACGATCGAGCCGGCTCTCGATCACCGACCCTTCAGCCGCGCGGTTCGGATTGGACCTCAGGTCGAGGATTTCCGCCTGCAGCAAAATCGCTTCCTCGAGCCTGTCGAGGCCGGTCCGCTTCAGCGCCGAAACCGGCACGTCCTGCGTTTCGCCTCCCATCTCCTCGACGACCACGTCGTAGCTCAGCAATTCCTGCCGCACGCGGGCGGGATTGGCATCCGGCTTGTCCATCTTGTTGATGGCAACGATCAGCGGCGCGTTCGCCGCCTTGGCGTGACGGATCGCCTCGATCGTCTGCGGCATGACACCGTCGTCGGCTGCCACCACCAGAACGACGATGTCGGTGACCGACGCGCCACGGGCACGCATCGCCGTGAACGCTTCGTGGCCTGGCGTGTCGATGAAGGTAATCCGGTCACCCGCGGATAGATTGACCTGGTAGGCGCCGATATGCTGGGTAATGCCGCCAGCCTCGCCGGCCGCCACGTCGGTCGAACGAAGCGCGTCGAGCAGCGATGTCTTGCCATGGTCGACGTGGCCCATGATCGTGACCACCGGCGGACGCACGATCAGATCGGTGTCGATATCGGCCAGCCCTTCCAGGCCAATCTCGACATCGAACTCGGACACCCGCCGTGCACGGTGGCCGAACTCCTGCACCACCAGTTCCGCCGTGTCAGCATCCAGCGTCTGCGTGATGGTCGCCATGATCCCCAGTTTCATCAATGCCTTGATGACCTCGGGCCCGCGCGCCGCCATGCGGTTCGCCAGCTCCTGCACGGTGATCTGCTCCGGCAAGATAACGTCGCGCACCACCTTGACCTGATCCGAGCGCAAGCGGTCGAGTTCCGCCTGGCGCCGCTCCCGTTCCCGCTGACGACGGACCGAGGCCAGCGAGCGGACCTTCTCATCCTCGCCCTCGATCGCCGCCTGGACGTCGATGCGCCCGGTCCTGCGACGATCGCCGGTGCCCTTGTTCGGCGCCACGATCGGCGGTTTGCGGGCCGGCAGGCCGCCGGCTCCAGGACGCCGGACGGGACGCAATTCGTCGTCGTCCTCAGCGCGCGCCGCCCCCGTTCGCAGCCGCAACGTTTCGGTTACCGCCGGCGGCGGTGTCCCCGGCGTACTGGGCTGCGGCGCGCGTGCCTGACGCCCACCCGGTGCCTCGGCGGCTGCCTGTCTTGGCGTATCCGTGCCGACCTGCGCGTCCGGAGCGACAGCGGATTGCGATTGCTCCGCCGACGCGCCGTCCTCAGACGTGCCGAGGACATCTGGCGACGGCTCGGCCGATCGAACAGGCCGGCCTTGGGCAACCGCATCCGCCTCCTCCGCGCGTCTGGCTTCCGCGTCCGCCCTGGCTTGCTCAGCCTGCTGCCGAGCTTCTTCCTCGGCGGCGCGACGGGCTTCCTCTTCGCGGCGGCGATTCTCCTCGGCGGCGGACAGGATCGAGATCTTTTCCTGTTCGCGGCGCTCAGCATCGCGCTTCGCGGCGTCACGCTGTTGTTCCACCAGTGCGCGTTGCCGCGCCGCCTGCTCTGTCGCGGTCAGCGCCCGACCGGCACCGGGCGCTGGCCGAGTGCCAGGGACCGGAGCCCGCGGTGCTGGCGTGCCACCCACCGGGGTCGGTGATGGCGCGCCCGCGGCGGCCGAGGGAGTGGTCGGCAGCGGCGCGCGCTTCTTGCGCACCTCCACCTGGACGACTTTCGATCGACCGTGGCTGAAGCTCTGTCGGACGGACCCGGCATCAACGGTCCGCCCCAATTCCAACCGTCCTGCCGGACGTAAGGAGAGCCGCCCCTTGGCGCCGTCCTGATCGTTGCTTTCGCTCATGCTTTATCCGTTGGCACCCGCTACTTTGTTCACCGCGACGGTTTCCCGTCGCGTGGTCCTTTCGGACCCCATGGCCCTTTCGGACCTGTTTCTCAACCCGGCCAGTCTCCCCGCGTCCACCGCGAGCGATTGCGCCAGTTTACCAGGCGCGACCGCGACGTGCACGACGTGGTCCCGACCAAAAATCCGTCCCATGACCTGCCCCGTCAGGGGATCAAAAACCATCGTGTCCGGGGCGGCACCGGATAAGAACCGGTCCCGTTCGGCCAAGCTGCCATCTGACGCCTGCAGGACCAGTCGAGAGGGAGTGGTCCGCAGGTATTCGCGCGCCTTTTCGAAACCAGCCACCGCCTGTCCCGCGCGTCGGGTCAGACCCAGAAGGTCAGCTATCCGCCGTTCCAGAGCCGCCTGAAGAACGGCCGAGAGATCAGAGGGAACCGAAACGGGACCGCGTGCAGCCCGGGAAAATGCGCGGATAAGGCGGCGATCCGCAAGTCCATCGCCGAGCTTTTCTTTTCGTTCTCTGTCGTCCTGACCGCGCTGCAATTGTATCACATCACCCGAGGCGCTCAACCAAATTCCCCGCCCGGGCAACCGTGCCGATAAGTCCGGCACCAGTTGGCGGTCCGGACTTACGACGAAGCAAATCATCCGCTCCTTCGGCAGCCGCTGACGTGTCACGACGCACTGTCGAAGCGGACCTGTCTCCGCATCCCGGTCCTCGGCGCCCCCGTCCTCGGCACCCCGCTCCTCGGCGCTCTGGTCCAGCCGATCAGCAACGACGTCGGCTGATTCCACTGCCTCAGCAACCTGACCATCGTCGACGTTCATCGGCGCCCCTGCCAGGGTAAATTCTATATTACTCGTTGCTCGCCTCCTCCGCCGCAACCGGCTCCACCGCGCCGCCATCAAACCAGTGGGCACGCGCGGTCATGATCACATCATTCGCGGTTGTCTCGTCCATTTTGTCCGCGCCGATGATCTCGATCAGTTCGTCGGACGCCAGGTCGCCCAGGTCGTCCAGGGTCTTTACCCCCTTTTCACCCAGGGCAACGAGCATCGCCGGCGTCAGTGCCTCGATGCCAGCGACATCGTCGCCGACGCCCAACTCAACCCGCCGGTCGTTCAGGTCGTTATCGCGCTGCGCCAGGAAGCCCTCGGCTCGGCGAACCAGTTCCTCGGCGACGCTGTCGTCGAAGCCCTCGATCGCCGCAACCTCCTCGACCGGGGTGTACGCCAGTTCCTCCACGGTCGTGAAGCCCTCGGTGACCAGCAACCCGGCGATCATGTCGTCCACGTCCAACGCTTCAACGAACAGGCCGGAGCGGCGACGGAACTCATCCTGACGCCGCTCGCTCTCTTCCGCTTCTGTCAGGATGTCAATGTCCCAGCGAGTAAGCTGCGAGGCCAGCCGCACGTTCTGCCCGCGCCGTCCTATTGCCAGCGAGAGCTGCTCATCCGGCACCACGACCTCGACCCGGCCGGCTTCCTCGTCCAGCACCACCTTGGTGACTTCGGCCGGGGCGAGCGCATTGACAACAAACGTGGCGGCCTGACTGCTCCAGGGAATGATGTCGATCTTTTCGCCCTGCAGCTCCTGCACCACCGCCTGCACGCGCGAACCACGCATACCCACGCATGCACCCACTGGATCAATCGAGGAATCCCGGCTGATCACCGCCATCTTCGCCCGGCTGCCCGGATCGCGCGACACCGCCTTGATCTCGATAATGCCGTCGTAGATTTCCGGCACCTCCTGCGCGAACAGTTTTGCTAAAAACCCGGGATGGGTGCGGGACAGAAAAATCTGCGGACCGCGCGGTTCCTCTCGCACATCATAGATATAGGCACGCACCCGGTCACCGTTGCGAAAACTCTCGCGTGCGATCAGTTCGTCGCGCCGCAGCAGTGCCTCGGCGCGGCCAAGTTCCACCATCAGGTTGCCGTACTCGGTGCGCTTGACGACGCCGTTGATGATCTCGCCGACGCGGTCCTTGAATTCGTCATATTGCCGCTTGCGCTCATACTCGCGCACCCGCTGGACAATCACCTGCTTGGCGGTCTGCGCGGCGATGCGGCCGAAATCGATCGGCGGCAGCGGATCGACCACGAATTCACCGATCTTCTTGTCGGGGAACAGCTTCGCGGCGTCGACCTTGCCCATCTGGGTTTCTTCGTTCTCGACCGCCTCGACGATTTCGGTCCAGCGCGAAAGCCTCACATCCCCGCTTTTCCGGTCGATCGTGGCGCGGATATCCTTTTCGTGCCCGTACTTGGCGCGGCCAGCTTTCTGAATGGCCTGCTCCATCGCCTCGAGCACTTCCTCGCGGTCGATGTTTTTCTCCCGGGCGACGGCATCGGCGACCAGCAGAAGTTCAGGGCGTGCAATAGCGGTATCCATGGCGACCTCGATGATTGGGTCTTTACGGCGGAGTTCAGCTCAGTTGGCGCGCGGCGGCGTTGCCGTGGCTGCAATCAAAGCGTCAGTCAAGACCAGTTTGGCCCGCCGAACGTCAGCGAGCCGAAATGACGCCTCGGAACCGTCGTCCAGCCGCAACCGGGCGGTCAACTCGTCAGCGCCCAGAACCACTCCGGAAAAACGCCTGCGACCGTTTTGAGCCAGGAACGTGTCCACGCGCGCCTGATGACCGGCAAACCGGTTCCAGTCCTTTGCTCTTGTCAGCGGGCGGTCGATGCCCGCCGAACTTACTTCCAGTGTCCACGCGGCGGGGAGCGGATCGTCCACGTCGATCGCGGCGCCAACGTCGTGACTGATCTGCTCACAATCATCAACTGAAATTTGCGAACCGTCAGCCCGGTCAGCCATTATCTGAACAGTCGGCCGGTCGCGTCCCAGCACCGCCACCCGCACCAGCTCAAACCCCATCGCCTCGAGTCGAGGCGCTATGACGGCGGCCAGCTTGGCTTCCAGAGAGGTATGAGTGGGTTCGTTTCCGTCCAAAGCAGAGCCGTCCAAAGCAGAGCCACCGTCCAAAAACAAACGTCCAAAAACAAAAAAAGGCGGCCCGCGAAGGCAAGCTCCGCGAAAGCCACCCCCGAAAAACCCGGAGAGTGATTTCGCAAGAACATAGCGGGTAAGCCATCCAATTGCAAGGCTTCGCACCTTGTTAACCGATTGTCAGTATCCTCGCGGCCATGAAGCGGCTCGAATGCCTGGATGGTTTGCGGGGCGCCCTCGCCGCCTACGTGCTGCTCGGTCACATGGCCCCGTTCGGTGCGGTGCCCGCGTGGCTCCAAAATCTGGTCTCGCACGGCAATGCAACCGTGGAAGTGTTCTTCATCCTCAGCGGCCTGGTGATCACTCAATCCCTGTACCGTGCCGGCGGCCAGGCCGCGCCATTCCTGACGGCACGGGCAGCGCGCATCTTCCCGGTGTTCCTGCCGGTGTTCGCATTCGCGGTCTGGATCCAGGGGACTTCATGCGGCTTCGAGTACATGCCCTGGATCGGACCGGACAATGCCGCGAGGACGATTTGCTCCGACGCGGCCTGGCCCCCCGACTGGCCGATCCAACTGGTAGCGCATCTGACAATGACCCACGGCATGGTTCCGGACGGCGCGCTGCCCAACCTCTGGGTTGGCTTTCTTGGCTCCGCCTGGAGCCTGTCGACCGAATGGCAATTCTATGTGTTCCTGCTGATCGGCTTCGCCGGGCCAGACAGGCTGCGAAACCAGTTGATGTTACTGGCCGTTCTGGGCGTCGCCTGGCATTGGCTAACGCCGGACGCCTGGCACTTCAGCCGAGCTTTCCTGGCGAATAAGGCGCATTTCTTCGCCCTGGGAGTGACAAGCCTGGCACTTGTCCAGGGACGCCCCGGTGCGCTGCGGACCTATTGCGCGACGCTCGTCGCCACCCTGGCAATCTGTGCCACCCGCGGCTCGCTCGGCAGCATGCTGCCGCCGCTGGTTTGGACCCTTTGCCTGACGGCTCAACTGCACCCTGACTGGACGGGCCTGCGGCAGCTCTCGCGGCTGTTGCGCGGACGGCTTATGCAATATCTCGGCGCCATCTCCTATTGCGTCTACCTGGTCAACGAGCCGATCCACAAGCTCATCGCGAACGGCCTTGGCCGCCTTGCGGATGGTGACGCCGCGTTTTTCACCGCGCTATGGCTCCCCAGCGCAATTCTGCTGCCGATCCTGATTGCGACCTGGTTGCACAGACAGATCGAGCAGCCCGCGATACGCTGGGGCCACGGCGTCACGCGTGCCTGGTTCGCCTGACCCGATCCTCCGCGTGCATCGGCCACGCAGTCGCGGCTGTGCAGGGACACGGGGCCGGGTTATACCGACGGTGATGAAACCTCCCCACGGTAACCGTCCCGGCGGCCCGCCTCGACCACCGTCCGACCGCGGTCCCTACCGAGGGCCTGGCGGCGGCGCGACTACACGGAAATTCGGTCCGGGCGGCTCTGGTCCGCGGTTCGATGCCCGCCCGTCCCATGGCGGCGGTCACGACAGCAGCCGGCCGGGCGAAAACGGATCACGCGAGCAACACAAGCCGCGGCCGCAGGGCGGCTTCCAGTCGCGTCCTGGTCGAGAGGCGCCGGCGCGGGATGCCACCGCTCCGCATGGCAGGTCCGATCAAGGCCATCCCCAGGACGAGACAAAGCCCAAGGACTTCAAGCCGCGCCACGGAGGCCATTCGAACCGGCCGCGCGAGCACGATGCCGCGCGCCACACGCCCAATTCTCCCAAAGGCACCGTATGGCTGTACGGCCACCACGCCGTCGCCGCCGCACTGGCCAATCCGTCACGTCGCCTGCGTCGCCTGCTCCTGACGGAAGAGGCCGAGGCGACTATCGCGAAGAACCTGCCGCCTCCCTGGGCCGTATCCCCTGAGCGGGTCGACCGAGCCCGTCTCGACCACCTGCTTGGTCGCGATCTGGTGCATCAGGGAGCGGCGCTGCTGGCCGACCCGCTGGCGCCACCCAGCCTGCAGTCGGTGCTCGAAAAGCCCGGCGTCATCGTCGTGCTGGATCAGGTTACCGACCCACGCAACGTTGGCGCGATCCTGCGCTCCGCCGCTGCGTTCGGCGCCGCGGCGGTGATCACTCAGGACCGCAACGCGCCCGAGGAAACCGGAGGTCTCGCCAAGGCCGCCTCTGGCGCGCTGGAAAAGATGCCGCTGCTCCGAGCGGTCAATATCGCCCGCACGCTTATCGCGCTGAAGGCCGCGAATTTCTGGTGCATCGGCCTCGATGCGGCGGGACCGGCGCTGTCCGGACCGGCCTTCGCGGATCGGCGCGTTGCCCTGGTATTGGGTGCCGAGGGCGAGGGGCTGCGGCGGCTCACCCGGGAAACCTGCGACGAAATCGCCGGCCTTGCCGTCCAGGGCGCGGTCGAAAGCCTGAATGTCTCCGCCGCCGCCTCGGTCGCCCTCTACGAGTTGGCTCGCCGCTGATGCCGTTCGATCCTGCTCCCGCCGCGGCGGCTCTCCGACAGGTCCGGCGGCAGCGCGTGCTGCTGACGCCGCTGCCCGCCGAGATCGCGCCGCTTAACGAAGCCCAGGGCGCCGCCATCCAGCACGCACTGGCCAGCATCGCCAACGCCCTGCCGCCGTTCGGCTTCAAGATCGGTGCCACCGGCCGCCGCATGCAGGTCTATCTCGGCGTCGATATGCCGGTCGCCGGCTTCATGGAGGGAAAGAACGTTTACCCGGGGCACGCCGATCTGCGCTTCGCGGACTACATCCGGCCTGGGGTCGAATGCGAGGTGGCGGTGCGTCTGGCGTGCGACCTGCCGCCCGCTCCATGCTCCGCCGAACAGGCGCTGGCCGCGGTGGGTGATTTCGTCGCGGGCATCGAGATCGTTGAGAACCGCTATGGCGACCTGAAGCAACTCGGCACGCCCACACTATTGGCCGATCAGATGTACCATGCCGCCGCCGTCATCGGCGATCAGGGCCAGGTAGACTGGCGGACGCTGGACATCGGCGCGCTGCGAGGATCGATCACCCTGAGCGACGGCACACAAGACACTGGCGTCACCACCGACCTGCTCGGCCATCCGCTGAATGGACTGGCCTGGCTCGCGGGATCGCCGGTCACCGCGGCGTTTGGCGGCCTGAAGGCAGGGCAGGTCATCATGCTGGGCAGCGTCACCCCGCCCATCTGGTTAACCGGGCCGGCGACCGTCACTGTCGCGTTCCCGCCGCTGCCGCCGGTGACGCTCCGGCTGACCTGACCGCCGGCCTTAAGCGCTCTTGCGCGTATCACGCAGCCCGCGCAGCGCAAGGTAGTAGCCGAACACCCCGAATCCCGTCACCATCCCGAGGCTCACCTGCGCCGTGTCGGAAACCGGCCCCCGCCGCACCGGATTGGAGATATGCACCTCGATCACCGGGAACGTCACTTGGCTGATCGCCGCGGTCAGCGCTGGATAGCCACGCGAATAGCCGGCGGGGTTGACCAGCGCGCCGTCGACCCCCTGGTCGTTCGCCGCATACAGCCGGTTGATGACCTCGCCTTCGATGTTCGAGTGGAAGATTTCGACGTCGACATCGAGCTCCGTCGCATAGGCGAGTATATGCCTATCGTACTCCTCCATGGTCATGGTGCCGAAGATCTCGGTCTGCACCTTGCCGCGCATATTCATGCCGGCGCCTTGGACAACCAGGATTTTCACGGCGACCATATCCCCCGAGACTAGTGTTCGACGCAGGCCAGTACGCTAAGGGTCGCGGAGGCGACTGACAAGCCACGCGTTCAACGGGAGGAAATCGGATGAACACCGACGACGAAAGCATGATCGATGCGTTCTGGCAGGCCCAGCGCGAGGGGATTCACTTTCCGCCCGCCTGGTTCGGCAAGCTCGACCTGGACCAGGCGTACCGCGTGCAGCTCGGCCTGGTCGGGCGACGGTGCGCGGCAGGCGAGCGGCAGATCGGCTGGAAAGTCGGGCTGACTGCGGTGGCCATCCAGCAGCAGTTCGGCTTCCACGAGCCGGTGTTCGGGTGCGTCCTTGACAGCCGGCCATCCGGCCATGTGTTCGCCCCCGGCGACCTTATCAGTCCGGGCTTCGAGAATGAGTTGTGTATGCGCCTGGGTCGCGATGTCACCGGCGTGATTGATCTCGAGACGGCACGGCGGGCAATCGATGTGGTCTATCCGTCACTGGAAATCATCGAGACACGTGGGCCGTTCACCGAGCAGATCGCCCTCGCGCTGGCTGACAACGCCCAGCAGAAGACGGTCATTCTTGGCGCGCCGGTTGCTCTGCCCGCCGAATTGGCGACTATCGAAGCAAGCGTCTCGATCAACGGGAAGCCGGTGGCAACCGGCCTGGGCGAGGCCGTGCTGGGCGATCCGCTGAACTCGATCGTGTGGCTTTCACGCAAGTTGGAGCAGTATGGGCGGACCTTGAAAGCCGGGGAGATCGTGATGACCGGATCATTCACCCGCCAGTTTCCAATCCTGCCCGGCGATCGGATCGAGACAGTCTTTTCCGGCATCGGCCAGGTCGCGACCTCGATGACCCGATGACCGCTTCCCGTGGTCAACTCCGGCGAAAAAAGCCGCCCGGCCGGCGGTCCTCAAGGAAGTGGCTGACCTTTGATCGGCCAGCCACCCTCCTACCTACGGACGATGGTCATCTTGACTTTAACGCCAATCTTCACCACTATCCAGGGCAAGAGGTCGCGATGTTGTCGCATCACAGCCTCCTCGAGTGAGCCGGTCGGGGGTGTTCCTGGCCGGCTTTTTCGTTTTGGACACTTCGCCTGAAGAACCGGTTAATGGTGACCGTCCGTCACTCTTCGGCCGCCTGCTCTCATCACTGGGGCCGCAAGCCGCGATCGCCGCACCAGGGATTGCCCTTCCGCCGAACCCTGCTAACTGGGCACCCATGAACCGTCCCGGAACCCCTGTCCAATGGCGATGATCCGCGCCCTCAGGCTGCTTGCCGACCGCCGCGCCGAACTGCTGGAGATCGATCCCCCGGGGCCACCGGCGGCGGACGAGGTCCAGCTTCGAGTCCGCGTCGTCGGCCTGAACCACATCGACCTCTGGGGCTTCCGCGGAATGGCCTTCGCAAAACGCCTCTACCCACTGACCGTCGCCGCCGAGTCAGCCTGCGAGGTCGTCTCTGTCGGAGACGCGGTCACCAGCTTCAGGCCGGGCGACCGCGTCGTGCCGTATGGCGCCTTGGTCTGCGGCCACTGTGCCCCCTGTCGGCGTGGGCGCGACAACCTGTGCGAGAATGTCGGTGGTATCCGCGGCTTTCATATCGACGGCTTCGCCCAGGACCTGACCAATCATCCCGCCCGACTGTTGGTCAAAATTCCCGATCAGGTCGAGCTGCGCGACGCGGCGTGCGTGGCCGTTGCTTACGGTACTGTCGAACACATGCTGTTCGACAACGCGCGGCTCGAGCCAGGAGAGTGGATCCTGGTCCACGCGGGCGGCTCCGGGATCGGCAGCATTGCCATTCGTATTGCCAAGTCGATCGGTTGTACCGTCATCACCACGGTCGGCTCCGAGGAGAAAGCTGCCAAGGCCCGTGCCCTCGGTGCCGACCACGTCATCAACTACCGGGACGACCGGTTTGAGGGTGTGGTGCGCAAGCTGACCGGCAAGAAAGGCGTGGACGTGGTGTTCGAGCACACCGGCGCCGACACCTGGGCAGGGTCGCTCCTGTCGATGAAGCGGGGCGGCCGGCTGGTCACCTGCGGGGCAACCTCGGGGCCCACCGCCAGCCTCAATCTGATGCAGTTATTCCAGCAGCAATACCGCATCATCGGCTCCTTTGGCGCTCCGCTTTCGGCGCTCGCCCGAGGCTTGGAGCGTATCGCGTCCGGCGTGCGGCCGGTGATCGATACTGTCTACCCGCTGTCGGACTTCCGCGCCGGCCTGGATCGGCTGGAAAGCCGCGATGTGTTCGGCAAGCTCCTGGTCGAACTGTAACCCGGTGGGACGCACCTGGCGGATCCGACGAACCCTGTCGCGGTACGGCGATCGGATCGTCGGGCGCCTGGTCAAGTGGTTGATCTGGCTGCTGGGGCGGACCAACCCCAGTCGCGCGTCCGATCTTGGCGGCGCTATCGCCCGGCGGTTGGGTCCCCTGCTGCCGGCGCATCGTATCGGCCAGGCCAATGTGCGCGCCGCGTTTCCCGACAAGGACGCCGCATGGATCGAGACCACCTTGCGGCAGGCCTGGGACAATCTGGGCCGCGTCGCCGGCGAGTACGTTCACATGGGGCGGATCTGGGACTACGACCCTAACCATCCGAATACCGGGCGCATCCTCTCCGACAACCGGCCGCTATTCGAGATGATACGCGACGACGGCAAACCCGCGTTATGCTTCGCCGCCCATCTGGGCAACTGGGAGCTTCCGGCGATCGCAGCCCCCGCCCATGGCATGGCCTCCGCGGTCGTCTACCGCATGCCGAACAACAAGGCGGTCGCCAAGGAGATTGCTCATATCCGCGCGCCGCTCATGGGCCGGCTGATCCGTACCCGAGCCCAGGCGGCGCTGGAGATGGCGGCGGCACTGCAAGCCGGCGAGCACCTCGGCATGCTGGTGGATCAGCATTTCTCCCGCGGCGTCGATGTCACCTTCTTCGGACGACGCTGCAAGGCGAACCCGTCCATCGCCCGCCTCGCCCGCCAGTTCGACTGTCCTGTCGTTGGGGTGCGGGTGATTCGCCTGCCGGGCCATCGTTTCCGGATCGAGGGCGAAGGCCCGTTCGAATTGCCGAGAGATGCCAGTGGCAAAATCGATGTGGCCGAGGCCACGCAAATGATCACTTCGATTATCGAGGGATGGATCCGCGAGCAACCGGGCCAGTGGCTTTGGTTCCATCGCCGCTGGCGGTGACCATTGTCATTCTCCCGTTACTCGATCCCTGACGCCTTCGTAAGGTCGAGTACATAACCATTTGTTGGCGTGGCCTTCCATGCGGGAGATTGGTTCAATGCACCGGTTTATTCTGTCTGTTCCGTTGCTTGTCGCGACGCTAGCCGCCGCGAGCGCCCAGACGCCAAACCGCGTCCCTCCAAACGCCAGCCTCGTGTCCCCGCCCCTGCCTTTGCCGCCGGGGGGAGAGGAACAACGTGCCTCGGACTATCTGAAGGCCGCCCAGGGGGCGTTGGCCGCGGGCCGCACCGCCGAGGCCCAACAATCTCTGGAGATGGCGCAGACCCGCATGCTGGACCGATCCGTGCCGCTAGGCCAGACCAACAACCCGAGCGACAACCCCACCGTCGTGCAGATCTCTCAGGCACTTCAGGCGTTGGCCGCCCGTGACCGCGCCACATGCATCCAGTTGATCCAGGCCGCGATCGGCAGTGCCAGCGCCCAGGGGTTCTAGGTCCCCTCCGTGTCATTGGCTGTCGCAGCATACCCTTGGCACAAGCCGAGGGGCCGGCCCCCACTCCGTGTCATGACCGGGCGACCAAGCCCCGCCACTGGCGAGGGCGCCTCGACGTGCGCAGCCCGTCGGCCTACCGACCGGATAGTTCGGAAAAATCCTCCTCGCGGAACTCGGCCGTCCCGCGTGTCCCGGCGGCGGCGCGGGCAGCTTCCTCGCGCCGCAATTCCACCCGGCGGATCTTGCCCGAGATCGTCTTTGGCAGCTCGTAGAACTCCAGCCGGCGCACCCGCTTGAACGGCGACAGCCGGGCGCGCAGGTGCTGGAAAATGGACAGCGCGGTGGCGCGGTCGGGAGTGCCACCCGCCACCAGCGCCAGATAGGCCTTCGGCACCGCCAGCCGCATCGGGTCGGGCGCTGGCACCACGGCCGCCTCAGCCACCGCCGGATGTTCGATCAGCACGCTCTCCAACTCGAACGGACTGATCCGGTAATCCGACGCCTTGAACACATCATCCGCTCGGCCAACGTAAGTCAGATATCCGTCCGCATCGATCGAAGCAACGTCGCCGGTCCGGTATGCGATCCCCGTCAGCCCGGCGATCGAACCATTGTCCTGCTGGTAGCCGAGCATGAGACCCGCGGGCGGTGGGTCGAGCGCGATTGACACCTCGCCCTCCGTCGCATCCTGGTCTTCCTCATCCAGCAAACGGATGCGGAACCCGGGCAAGGCCCGCCCCATCGAACCGGATTTCACCAGTTCGCCCGGTGGATTGCCGATCTGGGCGCTGGTCTCGGTCTGGCCGTAGAAGTCGCGGATGGTCAGGCCCCAGGCCGCGCGAACCTGATCGATCACCTCTGGATTGAGCGGCTCTCCGGCACCCAGCACCTCCCGCAGGCTGTGCTGGGCGGATTTCAGGTCCTCCTGGATCAGCATCCGCCACACCGTTGGCGGGGCGCACAGCGTGGTGACCTTGTTGCCCACGATGGCGTCCAGCAGCGCCCGGGCATTGAACCGGCCGGTGTTGTTGATGAATACCGCCGCCCCGGCGTTCCACGGCGCGAAGAAGCAGCTATAGGCATGCTTGGCCCAGCCGGGGGACGAAATGTTCATATGGATGTCACCCGGCAACAGGCCCAACACGTACATCGTCGACAGATGCCCCGCCGGATAGGTGCGGTGAGAGTGCAGCACCAGCTTCGGCTTCGCGGTTGTGCCGGAGGTGAAATACAGCAGCATCGGATCGTCGGCCAGGGTTTCGCCGTCCGGCTGAAATTCAGCCGATGCCCCAAGCAACGTGTCGTAGCGCGTCCAGTTGGGCATCGGATCGCCGACCGCAATCAGGTTCAGTCCCGAATCGAAGCCGTCGAACTTGCCCGCCTCGGTGCTGGCCGCGACGACGTGCCTGGCCCGCCCGCGCTCGAACCGGTCGGTCAGGTCACTGGCGGTCAGCAAGGTCGTCGCCGGGATCACCACGGCGCCCAGTTTCATCGCCGCCAGCATGACTTCCCACAACGGAACCACATTGCCCAGCATCAGCAGGATGCGGTCGCCGCGCTTGACACCCAGTGCGCGCAGCCCATTGGCCACCCGGTTCGACCGCTCCGACAGTTCGGCGAAAGTCAGCCTCGCGGCGCCGTCACCCGTGATAATCAGCGCAGGCTGGTGCGCAGTCTCCCCGCGAGCCAGTTCGGCATCGAACCAGTCGAGTGCCCAGTTGAACCGCTCGAGCTCCGGCCAGCGGAAATCCCGGTAGGCGGTGGTGTAGTCGGTGCGGTTCCGCAGCAGGAAATCACGCGCCGCCTTGAATGCCTGGTCAGTCACTGTCTATCCCCTGCCCCCTGGCGCTATCAGCCGGCAATGGCGTTAGCCTCGCGACTGCCCCGCCAACCAGCGGAACACGACCGAGAAATCCTTGGCGCCGTCCCCGGCCTCGACTACCTGCTGGTAGAAAGCAAGCGCTTTCGCGGCCAGCGGTGTCGGAGCCCCGGTCGCTTCCGCCGCTGCCTGCGACAGTTTCACGTCCTTGACCATCAGCGCAGTCATGAAGCCCGGAGCGTAATCGCGGCTCGACGGAGCCGTGGTGACCGTTCCGGGGGCCGGACAATAGCTCGACAGCGCCCAGGAGTTGGCGGTCGCCGTGGAGCAGATTGCATGCAGCTTGGCCCAGTCCAGCCCCAGCTTCTGGGCCAGAATAAAGCCCTCGGAAACGCCCACCATGTTGATCGCCAGCATCATGTTGTTGCAGATCTTCACCGCCTGCCCGGCACCTGGCCCGCCGGCGTGGAAGATGTTCTTGCCCATCGCCTCAAGGATCGGCTTGCCCCGCGCAAACGCGGCATCCGAGCCGCCGACCATGAATGTCAGCGTGGCGTTCAGCGCACCGATCGTGCCGCCGGACACCGGAGCATCCAGCATCGCCAGGCCAACCTCTTCGGCGGAGGCGGCGACAATCCGGGCGCTGTCCACGTCGATGGTCGAGCAGTCGATCAGCAGCGGACTGGCCTTCTGCGTCACCTCGATCAGGCCGCCCTGGTTGAGGAAGACCTCCCGCACATGTTCGCCGGCCGGTAGCATGGTGATCACCACGTCGGCACCATGTGCCGCTTCGGCCGCGCTCGTCGCGACATGGCCCCCGTTGTCCGAAAGCGTTACGAGAGACGCGTTATTGAGGTCGTAGCCGATGACCTCGTGGCCCGCCTTGACCAGGTTGGCGGCCATCGGCCCGCCCATGTTGCCGAGCCCGATGAAGCCGATTTTCGCCATGACTAGAGCACCTCGAATATTTCGTAGACGGGGCCTTCAGGCGGACGATTGCCGGTGCCGATGGCGATGATGCGGTTCAGCCAGTCGTACTTCGGCGCCGCGGTCTCGAAGTTGATCGCGGTGCGGAAATAATATTCCGAGGCATCGACCGGCTGCCCGCTGTTGACCCTTTCCATCACCGCCGCGGGCCCGTGGCGCATGCCGCGATAGGTCATTCCGATCATGGCCTTGTCATCGGTTTCCAGCACCAGGCGGACGTCCAGCGTGGTGGCGCCGTCGGGCCGGCCGATGATCCAGTCGGCGCCCCCCGGCAACACGGTGCCACGCAGTTTCGCCCCCTCGAAGCTGCCTCCGGCCACCAGGCCAACACGCCGGTTGCCGGAAGGGGTCGCGCCGATTGGCTGCAGGCCGCTGACGGCGAGCTTCACGGTCATGAGGTGGGTAGTCCTGATTTCGGCCATGCTGGCTCCTCCCTTGACGCGGGCGGATCAGACCCGATCCGGGATGGGGAAACAAGGTGCGGTCCACGGCCCCTCCGGTCCACCGTCACGGTGACGCCGGAGGATGTAGCCGGGTGTCGAGCGCGAACCGTTCCTGCGACCGCAGAGCATAGGCGCCAGATGCCGTTGCGCCGACGAAGATCAGGTTCCAGCTATGGGTCGAGATGACGCTCGGGATCACCACGAACGCGTGCCGCGCCAGCAGTCCGTCGCCAAACACTTGCTGTCCCGCGCCCGGAATACCCGGCCGCAGCCAGTTTGGGTTGGGCACCTCGGCCGGGTCCACGACGTGCACGCGCCCGGTATTGGTCACCGTCAGAGCCGTCAGCACATGCGGCACGGTGTCGAGCGCCTTGAATCCGGTGTGGACCGCGACCTCCAGGATAGCTGTCGCCGGATCGATCGAGCAGTACACCGCGCGCAGGCCACGGCTGTTCCAGCGGCCTCCCACAAGGTAGGCGCCTTCGCCACTGTCCCAGGTCGCACCGAACCGCGCCTGATCCAGCCGCCACGCAACCAGCTCGGTGCCCCCCAGCAGCGCCGGCAGTGGCGTCAAGCGTAGACGCCGTACTCGAGGCGCCCCAGAAACTCCTCCACGAGTTGCACCCCTGCCGGGGTCGCCAGCAGATCAATCGGCCGCCTCTGGTCCAGACCAACAGCACGACGCTCCAGCCACTGCTCGGCCTCCTCCTGCGAGCCCAGAAGTGTGGTCGCCCGGGCCAGAATTTCAGCAAACTTCCAGGTGCGACCACTTTGCTCCGGGCTGAGCCGCTTCTCAGGCGTGTCCTTGCGGCGCTGAAAGGTCCGCAAGCTGATCCCGACCGCCTTTTCCAGGGATGCCGTCTTGTGCAGCACAACGAAGCTGGAGATGAGATGTGTCAGCGCCTGCCCCGGCAAGCCTTGCAGGAGCATCTCGTGAGTATCCAACGGGCCCTTGAGCAGATGGCGGAGGACCCCCTTACCGCCAAGCAGCGCCGCCACGCGCTGAAGTTCAAGCTCGCGGTGGGGTTGAGGTTTGGCTTCGGTCAGAACAGTCATGGCGGTCTCTGTCACGTGTCGTCAGATATATGACAGATGGCGCATCCAGTTTCAATATGCGTTCAACCGGCGACAACTTTGATCCGGGAGATCGACAAGGCCGGCGATCTATTGCCGATCGCCGCCTGCGCTGGCGCTTCAAACCACGCCAATGCTAAGATCTCGACCCTGGCGCATCGGCCGGGTCAGACTTGACGGCCGGCGCCCGACGACAAACGCTGAACCTGTCATTGATTAGGACGCCGCCATCATGAACGTTGCCACTTCACCTGCCACGATCGCGGGCGTATCCGATGCCGAGTGGCAGGTCCGCTGCGACCTCGCCGCTCTTTATCGCCTGATCGCCCATCATCGGTGGTCCGATTTTGTCTACACCCATATCAGCGCACGCTTGCCTGGACCCGAGCATCATTTCCTGATCAACAAGTATGGCGTGAACTTCCACGAGATGCGCGCCTCCGATCTGGTGAAGATCGATCTGGATGGCAATGTCGTCGAACAGGGTGACCTCAGCAGCCGCCGGGTCAACGCCGCCGGCTTCACCATCCACTCGGCCATCCACATGGCGCGCGAGGACCTGATGTGCGTCGTGCACACTCATACGTCGGCCGGCATCGCCGTGTCGGCGCAGAAAGACGGTCTGCTGCCGCTCTCGCAGCACGCAATGAAATTCTACGGCCGTCTTGCGTATCACGGCTACGAAGGCATTGCGCTTGATCTGGATGAGCGGGAGCGGCTGGTCGCTGACCTCGGCCGCGAGCACAAGGCGATGATCCTGCGCAACCACGGGCTGCTGGTAGGCGGCGGGTCTATCTCCGAGGCGTTCCTCAACACCTACATGCTGGAACGCGCGTGTGCCGCCCAGGTCGATGCGCTCTCCGGCGGTCGCGAAGTCATTCTGCCGCCGCCCGAGGTGTGCGCCCACACAGCGGAGCAGTTCCGCCAGCACGAGGATGACGGCCATTATGCGATGGTGTGGGACGCCGCCTTGCGGCTGATCGAGGATGGCAAGCCCGACTACCGCGGTTAGCCGACGGCATGTAGGCTCCCCCTTCGCGGGGTTCCGCATGTCCAAGCTCGGTCCATTGAGCCAAGCCCCCCCGTGTCATGACCTGGCTTGGCCCGTCATCCACGAATTGTTCTGTATAAACAAAGACATGGATCGCCGGCCAGGTTTGTCCCTGCGAAGACCGGGGGCACGGTCATGACACGGATTTGGCATTTCCGACATTTTGGCGGGCAGGTCACTCAGTATCCGGTTCGCGTTGCCTCGACAGCGTAATGCTTGCGTGGAAACTCTTCAGTGTATGAGCGCAGCCCCTTGCCCATTCGCGAGCCCATGTCGCGGTA
The DNA here is from genome assembly GCA_963758415.1 of uncultured Alphaproteobacteria bacterium. GTDB lineage: Bacteria > Pseudomonadota > Alphaproteobacteria > Acetobacterales > Acetobacteraceae > Rhodopila. The sequence goes on from CAVWVL010000011.1 coordinate 736,938, forward strand.
CGGCCTCGCTCGCAGCTTCGCCATGTCCAGGTCGATACCGATGCCCGGCGTGGTGGGCAGATCGACGAAGCTCTCGTGCACCACCAGCGGCGTCACCGCGATCTCATCACATGCGGGCTTCAGGTTAACAAAGCACTCGGCGATCCAGAAATTGGGGATCATCGCCGAAAGCTGCACCGTCGCCGCGAGCCCGACCAGGGTGGAATTGTAGTTGTGCGGGGCGACGGCAACCGCGTGTGGCTGCGCCATCGCTGCGATGTCCAGCATCGCCAGGATACCGCCGCAGTTGCAGACATCCGGGTTGATGATATCCGCCGCGCGGGCGGCCAGGGCGGCGGCGAAGCCCTCCTTCGAGTAGATCGCCTCCCCGGTCACGATCGGCATCGGCAGCGCGCGCCTTACCTCGGCGACAAGTTCGATATTGTCGCACAGACACGGTTCCTCGTACCAGCCTATGTCATACTCCGCGATACGCCGGCCGATCCGGATGGCATGCATCGGAGCGAGCCGGCGGTGCACCTCGACCAGCAGCGTGAAATCGGGGCCCAGCGCCTCCCGCATCAGGCGGACGTAGCGGACGACATGGTCCTCGTCCTCGCGATGGATGAGGCTGCGCCAGGGACCGGGGAACGGGTCCCACTTCAGCGCGGTATAGCCCATCTCCTTGACCGTCAGCGCGCGCTCGATGTTCTTTTCGATGCTCTCGCCACCGCTGGACCAGCCGTTGGCGTACACCTTCACGCGTTCCCGGGACGCGCCGCCGAGCAGGGTGTAAAGCGGTAGGTTGGCGTGCTTGGCGAGGATGTCCCAAAGGGCGATCTCAATCGCGCTCCAGGCTGACATCAGGTCGAGCGAGGTGCGGCGCATGGCGAAATCCTCGAACACCACCTGCGCCGTGTGGCGGATGCTGAAGGCGTCACGGCCGATCATGTATTTCGCCAGTTCGCGCAACAGGTGCTCGATGACGGGCTCCTTGCCCGGAGTGACGTAGGCCTCGCCCCAGCCATGCAGGCCCCCGGCGGTTTCGACGCGGCAGAACAGCAGGTTCTTCGCCGTACCTGGATCGAACAGGAAGGTCTCGATGCGGGCGATCTTCATGACGTTTTCTCGATCGTTGTCGGCTATCGGGTTTGCCAGGACCGGTTGTAGCCGCCTGTTCCGGACCGCGGCAATTCTGCCCCAGCGCGACCGACCGCTGCCCGAGACACGCGGGTCGGCGCGGCTTGCGCCGGTCACCCCGGCTTGCGTATTCCGTGCCCAATGACGCCGCCTCCAACCGGTCCGGTCGAACTGTTCCGCGACCCACGCTTCGTGGTGCTCGACAAGCCGCCCGGGCTGGCAGTTCACGCCGGGCCATCAGCAGGGCGCAGCGTCGAGGACTGGTTTCCGTTGCTGTCCCGTCGCAAGGATGGGCCGTGGCTGGCGCACCGGCTCGACGCCGACACCTCCGGCTGTCTGGTGATCGCCCTGCGACATGCGGCGCTGCTGGCGGCCCAGGCGTGTTTCGCCTCGGGAACGGCACGGAAACTATACTGGGCTGTCGTCGCGGGTGAGATCAGCGGAGACCACGGCGTTGTCGACGTGCCGCTCCGGCGGCAAACCGACCGCTCCGGGTGGCGGATGATCGCCGACCCCGCCAGTGCACAACCCGCCGCCACCGATTGGCGCGTGCTCGGCCGGAAGACGGGGTTAACATGGCTGGAACTGCGGCCGAGAACCGGGCGAACCCATCAGGTCCGGGCGCACTGCCTCACCTTGGGCGCACCGGTCCTTGGCGATGGACGTTACGGCGGAGCGGACGGCAGCCTGCATCTGTTGGCTCGGTCCATCGAACTGCCGCTGGATCCGCCGGTTCGCGCGACCGCCCAGCCGCCGACCCATATGATCGCCGCACTTGAACGCTGCGGGTGGGGAAGCTGACGACCAACTCCGCGACGACCGGCATCACCGAACGCCGCGCGAAGGGAATCCTCTCCGGCGCTTTCGCCGGAACGCTAAGATATTGAATTCAAAAAGGCTCGTTTCGCCGGATTTGGTTGTGCTAAAATACGTCCCATGAAACGGGACGACGTCATCGCCACACTGCGCGCCCACGAATCGGAGCTGAGAGCCGCCGGGGTTGTCAGCTTGGCCGTGTTCGGCTCAGTCGCACGGGGCGATGAGCGGCCCGGTTCCGATGTGGACGTGGTTCTGAGGCTTAGCGACGATCCGTCGCGGGGCGGCTTCGCGTATTTCGGTCTGCTCGATGCGCTGAGGCACCGGCTGGAAGACATTCTCGGGGGCCCGGTCGATGTCGTCGCCGAGCCGGTGCAAAAGGACCGGCTGCGGCGCGCCATCGAGAGAGAGGGCGCGCGTGCCTTCTGAAAAGCCGCTGCTTCGCCTTGAGAACATTCTCGATAATATCGCCCGCATCGAGCGCTTCACCGCGGGCATGGATCTCACCGCCTTCGCGGCAAGCGAACAAACCCTGTTTGCGTCGCTGCACGCCCTGCTGATTATAAGCGAGGCGGCGCGGAAGCTGGGGGATGAAGCGAACAGCCTTGTGCCTGGCCAGCCATGGGCGGACATCCGCAGCATCGGCAACGTGCTGCGGCACGAATATGACGGCGTCGATCCCGAAACCGTCTGGCACGTCATTCGCAGTGGCGATCTGGCGGCGCTCCGGGACGCGTCAGCCCAGTCGTCGTCAAGTTGCGGCGCGCTGCCCAGTCATGAAAATCGGTTATGCCAGTGTTTCAACGGATGAACAGAACCTCTCCCGGCAGCAGCGCAGGCGGGGAACGCGGGGGGCGGCCCTGGCCCCTTAGCCTGCGCCAAGGCTTGTCCCTGCGAAGGCGGGGGGCATGCTTCGCCGGGGATGACGCGTAGGGGCGACCGCGCCTGACTTACAGCGCTTATTCCCAGACAGGTCCTCAGTTCATATCGATCGGCGGGTATTCGTGGAATACGTTCGCCCCAGTAACGAGCACATGCTGGGTGAACGAATGCGGCGGGACGGTCTCACCTTTCAGCATGCGCAATGCCAGCGGCAGCACGTCGTAGCCGTACCGGTCCATATAATACGCGACAGAACCAAGCACCACGCTGGCGCGGTTGGTTGGATCGATCTCTTTCTTCTCGTGCGCCCCGCCATGGACGCTGCGATCAAGTCCTTGGCTGACGATGACACAATCATTGATTCGAAGCGATACTTCCACCGCGGTTCTAGCCCATAGCGCGGTAGCATCATCGAGCGTCGCGACCAACACCTTTCGCCTCGATTGCTGGCGCAGGTATTTCGTCAGCAGGTCGTCACCGCGCTGCGGCTGTCCGCCGCTGTCCAGCATGGCCGGCTCGACGTCGGGCAGTTCCGCATGCAGACCTTCGGTGATGCCCTTGATGCGCAGCGCTACCGCGTCGCTCGGGTCACCGATGTCGCCGAGGATCGCCGCGACCGGCGTCTCGTCCGGCCAGCTTTGTTTGGAGAACGCACCGAGCGCGTGTCCGGCGATGCGGCCGGCCGCCAGATTATCGGCACCATACAGCGGCGCGTTGCCCACGGGATAGTTGATGGCGAGGACCGGAATGCCCGCCGCGGCCGCCCTGCGAGCGATTTCGGGATTTGCCCTGACTTCCGCGTTGTACTCGATCAGCAGATCGACTTTTTGGCTGATCGCGTCAGTGGCATTGGAGAGCGCTGTCTCCTCGTCGCCGGCATTGTCGTAGTAGATGATGTCAACGGGCAAGGTCCGCGCCGCCAGCTCGATGCTGCGGCGAACGTCGAAGCCGGTGAACCCCAGCCCCTCGATCTTGACACCCTGCGTGTCGTTGATGTTGGCGAAAGCGATACGATACGGCGCGGTCGCGGCGCGCACCGTGACCGGAATGAAAGCCGCGCCCGCGAGCCCGGTGAGCAGACGCCGGCGCCCGAGTGGGGACGCCGGCACCAGCGAGGTTGTGCGAGGGTTCAGCGGATCGCCTCGATGTTGACGAAGTTGCCCGTGAAACCAACCGCCTTCGGCACGGTCATGCTCAGGAAGAAGGTCGCGCGACCATCCTTCTGCGCCGCCGCCGCGATCAGGTCGGTACGCACATTCTCAATGATGTGGATACCGTTGTTTGGGATCAGGAAAACGTGCACCGGGATCGCCAGAGCAGGATTCTCGGACGGCCACACCTCAACCGCGAACGTGTCAGCTCCGACCAGAACCACCTTCTGGTCGGCCAGCCACTGCGCGGCCTCCATCCCGATGCCGGGCTCGGACGCGTTGTAGACCGTGTTCATCGCGGGATATTGCAGGAACAGATCCTCATAGCCAGTGTTGAGGAAGACTGCGTCACCTTCCCGCAGCGTGACATTGTACATCTTGAGCCCGGCCTGAAGATCGGCAGCGGTGATCAGCGTGCCACCATCAAGGCAGTCGCCCTTGCAGTTGGGGTTCTTCTTGAGCTTGCCAGCTTCCTTGAACACGCGGACCAGATCGATGATCACGCCGCGGGTCGCGAAGGTCTTTACATTTTCAAGGCCGAGCTTTTTCAGGCCGTTCTGGGTGACGTACTTACCCATTGGCGTCTGATTGTAGTAGCAGTCCTTGACACCGATATGGCCCAGGCCGTCGAAATGGGTGCCGACGTGGCTCTGACTGAGCCAGGTGTCTTCCATGTAGGTCGCTTCGTTTTTGCCCTGCGCGGCACCAGCGGCAAGGCCAGTCGCGGTGAGAATGTCCTTCGAGAAGCGTGTGCCGAACAGCGGAATGCCGTCGACCAGAACATTCGCCATCGGAACGACTTCGCCGGTCTTGATTTCCGCGGCCGCGGCCTTGGTGACTGCCGGGGTAACGCGATTGCTCGCGCCGGTCTGATCATCAGGTCCGAACTGCGATGGCTGGACAAGTGTCTTGCAGTCGCTTGCCTGTGCGAATGCGCCCCCGGACGCCCCGATGGCCACGATCGCACCAACCGCGGCCTGAGCCGCGAGTTTCATTAGTTTCATTCGTTTCCCCCTAGTGAAAGACTATCTCGTCGGGGCCTAAGCCCCATTCTGTTCTCCGAAAACAAGCGTTTCCAAGACACTACTAAGCTAAACCCAGGCCTTGACGTTGTCAATTCGAGACCAGCGCGACCCAGGGGGCGACCCGGGACGTCCCGTCCGCCCTACCGCTGCGGCGGACCATAATAATATATCCGGCTGCCCGTGGGATCGCCCATGGTAGCAAACGAGACCGCCCCATTGGTCCCCGCCGACGTCACCGGATTGATCGCGAACGGCGGCAACATCCCGCCATCCGGAAGCTTTTCCCCTGACAGCACGAGTTGGCTGATCGTACCGGCCTGCCAGGTAAAGATGCCGATCGGACCCGGCCCGTCGTCCAGCGCCGCGACAAAGGCGATACGTCCGACCGGGCCCATACTTGGCCATTCGCCGAAACCGGCAAACTTGCCGCCATCCGGCGCCGCATCGCCGGCGGCGGCGATCAGCGTCAGGCCGGAGGTGTTGACCTTCATCACCGCCTCGCTTCGCTTCGTGCCAGCACCAAGATGCGCGCCAAATGCGATGTCATCATTATCATCGATCGCCAGCCGCTCGGAGAACCGAAGCACCATGCGACCGTCCGGCGCCAACGCACCAGCGCCGATCAGCATCTTCAGGTCCCGGGTCCCGGTAACGAAAATGCCCCCAAGCACCGGCCCATGGTCCAAGGTCACCGCAAGCGCGATCACGCCCCGGTTGTTGATCGCCGGCAGTCCGAACTGCTCGAAAAAACCGCCGCCCAGGTAGGGATCACCCTCCGCCAGCAGTTTCCGCAGCCGGCCATTGGCATAGGTGTAAAGATACAGCACTTGGAAGGTGTCGCGCCCGTGTCTCACAGTTGCAACGAACGCGACCTCATCACGGTTGTTCAGCGTCGGCGTGTCGAATTCCGCGAAGGTGCCGCCGACCACCCCGGGGGCATCCCCGCCCACCACCGCAATGGCCTTCAGCGCACCGTCCTTGACCATGAAGATGCCCTCTTCAGCCTGCGCCAGGCTGACGGCGGCGCCAAACACGACGGTGCCGGAATCGTTCAGGCACGGCATTGGATGCCTGGCAAACTGGGTCAGAATGCCACCGCCGGGCACGCCATCACCAACCGCGGCTATCTTGGTGATGCGCCCGCCGCTGGAAAGAAAAATCCCCTCGGTCGCCTTGTTGCGCAGAATGGTGGCATAGAAGGCGACTTCGCCGCGAGCGTTGACCGGAGCGACGACCGGCTGCGACGCCACGTCAAAGCGGTCGAAAATGCCTCCAATAGGTGTGGGCTGACCGGAACCGATCACCCGGTGCAGCGCCGGGGGAGACGGCGGCGGCGCCTCGTCCGGCTTCGGCGGCACCGGATGCGACAGCGAGGCCCACAGCACGCAGGCCCACAGCGCCAGCGAGGCTGCGACCGCCATCTGCAGCCGAGCCAGCGAGCCGCGCAACAGCAACCCGCCGATGCCGGGCCTTGTCACGATCGGGTCCGTCAACTCCACCCTCCGGGCCCTTCAGTTCGCCAGCATGCCCGCCTTGAGGGTGGAGATGTCGTGCCGGATCATGTCGATATAGGTTCCAGCCTCGCCGTCGGGCTTCGAGAGGGCGTCGCCGTACAACGTGCCGCCGATCGCCGCGCCGGTCTCCTTGCTGATGCGTTCCATGGCCCGAGGGTCGGTGATGCTGTCCAGAAACAGGGCCTTCACATGCTCGCGCCGGATCTGGTCGGTCAAACGAGCCAGATCAGCCGCCGACGGCTCCGATTTGTTGGTCCAGCCGTTGACCGAGATCATCGTGATCCCAAACGCGGTCGCGAGATACTGCAACGAGTCGTGCGACGCCAGCACGCGCCGTTTGGCGGCGGGGACGGCATTCATTTCGGCATGCGCCCAGTTATCCAGATCCTTCAGTTGCTGCGTGTAGGACGCCGCCCGGGTGCGGTAAGTGTCGGCGTTGGCCGGATCAATGCGAGCCAGCGCATCGGTGATGTTCTTGACGTAGATGATGCCGTTGCGCGGATTCATCCAGGCGTGCTGATCGAGCACCACGGCCTTGGGTTTACCGCCCATCGGATGCTCGTCTTCGGCGCTGAGGGCCTTGACGCCTCGGGTGACAATAACCTTCGTGCCGGCAAACTTCGCCTGCGCCATCAGGTTCGGCAGCCAGGGCTCGAATTCGTCATTCAGACCGTTCATGAACAGAACCCGCGCGCCGGCCAGTTTCGGAATGTCGGCGGGGGTCGGCTCATATACCTCGATGTCTCCGTCCGGGCCGATCAGTGTAATCAGATCGACCAGATCGCCGGCGACGTTGGTCACCATATCGCCGATCACGCTGAACGTCGCGACGACCTTCATCTTCTCGGCGGCGCCCGCCACCCCGGGCAGCGTCAGCACGGCGCCGACCGCAAGCAGCGTCAGTAAATTACGCAAATGCCATCTCATCGATCGTTTCCCCGGCTTCTTGTTTGAATGAAGCTCGATGTTGCGGTTACCAGCAGCGACATACCATACAAAGCCCCCGCCGCCATGACGATGGCCGGTCCCGATGGCAGATTGCGATGATACGAAAGCAGTAACCCGGCGTACGAGGACACCATTCCGACCGTCGAGGCGATGGCCATCATCAGGCCAGGCTTGTTGGTCCAGCAGCGCGCCGCCGCGGCCGGCAGCAACATCGGCCCGATCGCCAGCAGCGTGCCAAAGGCCTGAAAACTGACGACTAAATTGAACAGCACCAATGCGATGAACAGGCCGCGCATGCCATGCCCGCCGACCAGGCGCAGAAACACCGGATCGAAAGCATCGACCGCCATCGGGCGATAGAACATCGCCAGCAGCAGCATAGTCAGGCTGCTCACCGTTGCAATTTGTAGCAATGCGGTAACGTTGATGGCCAGCACGGTGCCGAACAGCACCCTTACGGTGTCGACGTTGCTGCCGAAAAACGCCACCAGCGTCACCCCCAGCGCAAGCGTTACCAGATAGAACGCCACCAGCCCGGCATCATGCCTGGCCGCCCCGCCGCGCCCCAGCAGTCCCGTCAGACCAGCCACCACAGCGCCACTCGCAAGGCCACCCAGGCTGAGCGCGGTCAATGAATGCAGTGAATAGACAAAGCCCAGCGCCGCCCCTGGCATGACCGCATGCGACAGAACGTCCCCATCGAGCGCCATCCGCCGCAGCAATAGAAACACCCCGAGCGGCCCGTTCGCCAGCGCCAGCGCAAGGCACGCCACCAGCGCGATGCGCATGAAGCTGAAACTCTCGAACGGGCCGATCAGCAGCGGATACAACGATAAGGTCATGCGACTGACAGCGCCTTCGCCAGATTTTCCTCGGTGAGCACGACGCCGGTGTCGCCCCACGCGACCGGAGTGCGCGCCAGCAGCAGTGTCGAGGGGAAATGCGCCCTCACCTGCGCGAATTCGTGCATCACGGCGACGATGGTGCGGCCCTCGTCGTGCCAGCGTGCCATCAGCGTCAGCAAGGTTTCCACGGTACGGGTATCGACGGCGGCGAAAGGCTCATCGAGCAGCATCACCTCGGCGTCCAGCAACAGCAGGCGCGCGAAGAAAGCCCGCCGCATCTGACCAACCGACAGCTCGCCGATGCGCTTGTGGATCGATTCCAGCAGCCCTACGGCACTAACGGCCTCGGCGACCCGATCCGCCACCATCCGCGACGGAGCGCGGTACGCTCCAAATCCGCGCCACAGTCCCAGCGCCACAAGTTCCGCCACGGTGACCGGAAAGTCACGATCGAGCTCGGTCTGCTGTTGCAGATAGGCCATCCGCTTGCGGCCGCGCGCCGGGCAGATGACGGCGCCGCGATTGGGCCGCGTTAGGCCGGAGAGCACGTTCAGCAACGTACTCTTGCCAGCGCCGTTCGGTCCCACCACCGCGGTCAGGCTGCCGGACGCGAAACGGCCGCTCACACCCTCCAGCGCCACGAACTGACCGTGGCGCACCTGCACGTTCCGCACCTCGATCCCGTTCGCCCCCCGCGACGAAATCGGCAAACCCGAACCGTCGCCGCCTCCAGTCGCCCCACGCAGCCATCCACGCATCGTCCTGGCGGCTTCCCCCAGGGCAGATCCGGTCCTGCCCGAGCCCGCCAAAACCTCTGGCCCGCTCGGCGAAGCGCCAGCCGCGGCGTCAGCGCCGTCTTGTTCTGAATTCAGAATAACCATGCCGGGAATTATCATGCCGATCAGCTATCGTGCAAATCGCCGCGACAGATTCAGTATGTATCTCTCGGCGGAACAGTCATGCAGGGCAGGCCCTGGCCGCTTAACCGAGAGCAAGCGCTGGTCGCGGCACCTGGCGACAAGCCAACGAGGCGAGCGCGGAAGGCGATCTTGCCGCCGAACGGTGTGGTCGCGGGCAGTTCAGTCGTGGCGGTTCGCAACAGGTCAGGCACCGCTGTCCGGGCACTCTCGGCCGCGGCCTGGGCGGTTGCAAGGCTGGCAAAGGCACCGACCTGAATGCCCCAGGCGCCCGGCGCGGACGCAGGTGCGAGCGCCGGCGCGGGCGCGATAAAGGCGCCCCGTTGGACGCCGATTTCCTGCAAGGGGCGGCGTTCGCCAGCCGGATAATTCCCCAGCAGACCGGTGTCCGATCTTGTCGCCTCAACCACCGGCGGCCGCGGGGCGGGAGCCAGCAGCGGCGAGGCTTGAACCCGCGCCGCCACAGGTGGCGGACCGCACGGGCGCGCGGGATCGTATGCCCCATCGGGATCGCAATCCGCGGGCGCCAAGCGAACGGGAGCCGGAGGCGCCGCCAAAGCGAGGCTTGCGCCCGTCGCGGCGCGCCCCGGCGCGCAAGGCCTGGTCGGATCGTATGCCGCGTCGGCATCACACCCCGTCCCATTAGGGGAGGTACTGGGAGAGGCGGTGAGATAGACGGCGGGCTGGATCGCCGGCTGACGCACCGGTTGGCACGGATTCGCGGGATCAAACGCGGCGTCGGTATCACAACCGCCCACGGTTCGACGGGAGGCAAACTGGGGCGCGGGGCCGCCTCTGCCACCATAGACAGCCAGTGGGCCGGACATTGGCGTGCCAGGGCCCAGCAACGGCGCGATAGCGGCTACATAACTCACCGTCTCCTCAGGCAGCGGCGTGCCGTTGCTCAGATAGAGATCGAGGCGATTGGGACCGGCATTGTAAGCGGCGAGGAATCCCGGGGAACCGAAGCGGTCATACATCTCGCGGAGGTAGGCCGTCCCGGCGAGGATGTTGTTATGCGGGTCGAACGGGTCAGCCCCGAGGTTATAGCGGCCGCGCAATGCCTCGTAGGTGTCTGGCATGACCTGCATCAGCCCCATGGCGCCCGCCCAGGAGATCACATCCTCCTGCCCGCCCGATTCCTGCCGCATCACCCGGCGAATCCATGGCTCGGGAACGCCGAAGCGCCGGGATGCCTCGCGGATGTACGGTCCCCATGGATCGGCGGCGGGACCAGGCGGCGGATAATAGCGCGATGGCTTGTACCGGGTGCTCGCATGATGCGAAGGCCGGCCGCCGCAGGCCGTGAGGCCGCACAGCAGCGCCATGCAAGCGGCCATCCAGACCCACCGGCGGATCCGCGGCAAAGCCTGGCGTTGGTAACCGGCGCACCAACTCATGGGCAAGGGTTCGACGCAATACGTTCCTGATGCCGGCTCTCATACACGGTGAGCGAACCGGTGTAAATCTTTGTAATGTAACCCAACGCCCGGAGAGGACCGAGAACGCCAGGAGCGAGATCAGACCGCGCGCGGCTCAGGCAGCGCGGTGGCAAACCGCTTCGATGTTATGTCCATCGGGATCGAGTACAAACGCCCCATAGTAGTTCGGATGATAGTGAAGCCGCAGCCCTGGCTTGCCATTGTCGCGTCCCCCAGCCCCAAGCCCGGCCGCGTGAAACCGGTCCACCAAGGCACGGTCGGGCACCGCGAAGGCGATGTGTACCCCAGTGATCACGCCCGTTTTGAGGCCGATCCAAAAGAACGGCTTCTGGTCGGAGCCGTATCCGGCGAACGCGGAGTCGTCGCCATGCAGGCGATTGATCCCGATGGCAGCCAAGGTCTTGTCATAGAACGCTCTCGACCGAACGAAATCGCTCACCCCGATCGTTACATGATCAAGCATCCGTCCCTCCGTTCATCGTCAACGCTGTATCGGCAAATCATACCAGATGGCTCTGATTGCGAACTCTGTTGGTTGAACAACACCCAGCCGCCGCACTGTGGCTGCCGCCGGCATGGCGGCGTGGCCGAGGGTCATACATGCAAAGCCGGTGGGTCAACGTTTCATGGATTTTCAGCATGGAGAAAGTGCGGAGAGCACGGTGTTCACGGAGAAGGCGTTATCCTTCTTGCGGAATCCTTGACCGAGCGGGTGATCGGGTTGGCGATCGAGGTGTACCGAAATACCGGCTCCGGACTGTTGGAATCCGTATATGAGCTGTGCCTGTGCCGAGAATTGGCAGACGCAGGCATTACCTCCGCCCGGCAGGTCACAATTCGCGATCACTATAAGGGCGCGGAAGTCGGCGACGGCTTCAAGGCGGATATCGTTGTCGCGAGCAAGCTTGTCCTGGAAATCGAAGCCGTTAGCACCATCCTGCCAATCCATGAGGTTCAGCTCCGAACGTATCTGCGCATGAGCGGTATCCACGTCGGTTTGCTGCTGAACTTCAACGTGCCACGCCTGGTGGATGGCCTCCGTCGCTACGTGGTGTAGCTTCCGTCGGAGCCGACCGCTTCTGCTCCGTAATCACTGTGTTCTCGCACTTTCTCCGTGCTGAACAAACTTGGCCGCGGTTCGCCTGCTAGGCGATGCGCCATCCACGGGTTGATATGACTCAGTCGATCGCCGCATGCACCAGGTTCGCCACCCGATCCAGGCGCATCGAATGCCAGGGGTCCGGGGAGACGTAATTGGTCAGGTACGTGAAGGAAACCCCGCTGCTGGGATCGGCCCAGGAGTAGGACGATCCCACCCCGCCGTGCCCGAACGTGACCGGCGCGCCAATCGTCCCAAGCCCCCGAATCCGGTCACTTTCACCGCGCACATGCGGGCCGAGACCGCGGTGCATCGGAATGCCGGTCATCGCCAGATCAGGAGATTCCCCCGTATGATTGCGCGCGACGTAGGCGATCAGGCGCGGCGAGAACAGCCGCACCGAACCCAGACGCCCGGCATGCCCCAACATCTGATAAAATGCCGCCATCCCCCGCGCCGTCGCATACCCCCCGCCGCTCGGCAAACCAGCAGAGCGGAACGCCGCCGAGTTGTCGCGCGCCTCCGGCCCGTAGGTGTCGGCGCACCGCACCTGCTGGTCCTCCGGCACGCCGACAAAGATATCCCGGCCGAGGCCGAGCGGCTCGATCACCCGTGTGCGGATGACGTCGCGGAAATCCTCGCCGGTGACCGCCTCGATCACCATCGCCTGCACCAGGTGTGCGGCGCGGCCGTGGTAGTGCAGGCGAGTGCCCGGGGTCCATTCCAGCGAGAAGTCGCAGACCTCGGCGCGCATGCGGGCGTGGTCGGTCCACGTCGCCTGACTGACGTCGCCGTTCGGGAAGCCACCCTGGTGGGTCATCACCTGTTCCAGTGTGACGTCGCCCTTGCCGCGTGCGGCGAACTCCGGCAGGTGATCGGCCACCCGGTCCATGAACGACAGCTTGCCTTCCTCCACCAAAGTCCAGACGGCGGCGGAGGTCAGCACCTTGGTCTGGCTGAACAGCAGGAACAGCGTGTCGTTGGTCGCGGGAATCGTGCTGCCCTCGGTACGCGCGTTGCCATAGGTCCGGAACAGCGCGAGCTTGCCATGCCGAGCGAGGGCGATCTGCGCGCCGGGATAGCGGCCTTCGTCGAGATGCGACTTGATCAGCCGGTCAAGATGGTCGAGGGGCCTCGCCGCGAGGCCGGGGGAGGCCAGTTCGCCGGAGGACAGCGGATAAGGGTCGGACATAATTTTCTCCCAGGGCCGATCTGGGCCGACGATACGTCGCCGCTGCGTCGCCGCCAATCACCGAACGGTTCATTGCGGATCGATGACCTTGAGCACCACCGGATGATATTTGTCGCTATAGCCGGCCTCGTCCGCCTGCTTCAGACGCGCCATCGTCAATTTTGCTCCAGCCATGTCCAGACCGGACGCCTCGGCCATCTCCAGCGCGTACGACAGGTCCTTTATCGCATAGCGTGTCGAGAACGCCCGCTCGGGGAAAACCTCAGGCAGCATCGCCTTCAGGCCATGGTTGCGAAGGACAAAGCTGTCACCGGAACCCATCGACATCGTCGGCAGCAGCACCTCCGCCGGCACGCCGTTGCGCCGCCCCAGCGCGATCGCCTCGGCCAGCGCGCCGCAATGCTGAAAGACGAGCATATTATTCAGAATCTTCACCACCTGCCCGCAGCCGACCGGACCGCAATGCGTGACATCCGTCCCCATGGTCCGCAGGATCGAATGAATATGAGCGAAGGTCTCGGCAGTCGCACCGACCATGATGCTGAGTTCGCCTCGCGCCGCCGCGTCGCGGGTCCGAGCCACCGGAGCGTCGGCAAACAGAACCCCTTTCCGCGTCAGCCGGGCACCGATCTGCCGCGTGAGCTCGACCGAGGAAGTGCTGGTGTCGACGATGCACTGAGTCGCTTTCCCGGCCAAATCGTTACGCAGATGCGGTTCGAGTTGCCGCACCACGGCATCGACCGCGCGCCCGTCGGGCAGCGAAAGAAAGATGACGTCGCACGCAGCGGCGATTTCCTCGATGGAGGCCGCTCGGACTTCATGCTCAGCCAGGCGCCGCAACGGCTCGCTCCGCACGTCGTGCGCCAACACCGGAAGGCCACAGCGGCGTGCGAGATGACCGCACATCGGCTCTCCCATCACGCCAAGGCCGATGAAGCCAATCACGGAAATCGCTGGTAGCGCGGGAGCCGAGCCCGACATGGTGTTTCCCTTCCGAAAGCCACCGTTTCTCTCCGCATCCCTTACGGATGTCAAAGCTGCTCGCCGGCTGCCTCGGGCCCTCTCTCGCGGAGGCATTTCGTTACTTTGACGTAGTATACTCGGACGGCGCACCGGTGTCATCCTCGGCGAAGCATGCCCTTGGGCTCGACCCGAGGGTCGTGGGTCACCGGAGCAGGTCCGGCAACGACACGGGTGCGTCTGAGTCAACACCGGTTGGTCTGACCCGCTGGTCCCGAGAGCCTGCTTGCTACCCCCGCCGCACGCTTCCAAACTCCGCCCCATGCTCGCCGCTATCAACCCGCTCTACATCCTATCCGGCTTTATAGTCGGGTTCCTCGTTGGCCAGACCGGCGTCGGGGGCGGTTCGCTGATGACACCGTTGCTCGTACTAGTGTTCGGCGTCCATCCAGCCACCGCCGTCGGCACCGACCTGCTCTACGCCGCGGCTACGAAAACCCTCGGCACACTGGTGCACGGACTGAACCGCACCATCGACTGGCGAGTCGTCCTTCGCCTGGCAAGCGGCAGCACCCCGGCTACCTTGCTAACGTTACTGGTAATGTCGCAAACGCGCCTCACGCAAAATGGGGACGGCGTGATCGCCACAATCCTCGGTGTCATGCTTCTGCTGACCGCGGCTTCCCTGGTGCTCCGCGGCCGCTTCCTAAGGTTCGCGGGGCCGTGGCTGGAGGACATCGCACCTGGGCGAACCACGGGACTGACCATCATCCTTGGCGCGACGCTCGGCGTTCTCGTGACTATATCCTCCGTCGGCGCCGGCGCGCTCGGTGTCACCGTGCTGCTGCTGCTATATCCGCGAGCGCCGATGGCCCTGATCGTCGGCTCTGACATCGCCCACGCCGTGCCGCTGACATTGATCGCCGGGTTTGGCCATTGGTGGCTGGGCTCGGTGAACTGGCCCATGCTGGCCTCCCTGCTCTGCGGCTCGCTCCCCGGTATCGTGCTGGGCAGTCACGTTGCCGCGCGGATGCCAGAAAGGATACTGCGAGCCGTGCTGGCGGCGGTGCTGACCCTGGTAGGCGCTCGCCTGGTGCTTTGACTCAGCGTCTTAGCGAAACAGCAGACCCGCCGCCGCCTGCGCCGCGGAGACGACAGGGGCCGGAAACAGAAAGAAAAAAGCAGTAAACAATCCGGTCGCCGCGACCACGAACGAAAGCGAGGCCGGTCGCGGATCAAAGCGTTCCGCCGGGGCGTCGAAATACATCACCTTGACGATCCGGATATAGTAGTAGGCGCCCACCACGCTGGTCAGCACGCCGATGACTGACAAAGCCCACAGCCCGCCCTGCACGGCCGCGAGGAATATATAAAGCTTGGCGAAGAAGCCCGACATCAGCGGGATGCCGGCAAGGCTGAACATAAACACCGCCAAGGCCAGCGCCAGCGCCGGATCGTTCGTCGCCAGCCCCGCCAGATCCGAAATCTGCTCCACCGCTCGCCCACGTCGCCGCATCGCCAGAATGCACCCGAACGTGCCGGCCGTCATGAAAACATAGATCGCCATATAGACCAGCGTGCCGCGCGCCCCAGCGGCCGTACCCACCGCCAGGCCAATCAGCGCGTAGCCCATGTGCCCGATCGAGGAGTACGCCATCAGCCGCTTGACATTGGTCTGCCCGATCGCCGCCAGCGCGCCCAGCACCATCGAGGCGATCGATACGATCACGATCAGTAACTGCCACGCCCCCACCAGGGAGCCGAAAGACATCCCCATCACCCGCAACAGCACGGCCATTGCCGCCACTTTCGGCGCGGTGGAGAAGAACACGGTGACCGGTGTCGGAGCGCCCTCGTACACGTCGGGCGTCCACATGTGGAACGGCACCGCGGAGACCTTGAAGGCGAGCCCGACCAGCACAAACACGATGCCAACCACCAGACCGGCCGATGCGCTATCCGGCTGCGACAGCAGCGAATGCAGGGCGGCAAAATCCATGGTGCCTGAGAAGCCATACACCAGCGAAATGCCATACAACAAAAGCCCCGACGAGAGACCACTGAGCACGAAATATTTCAAACCGGCTTCCGAGGACCGCACATCGTCGCGGGCGAACGACGCCAGGACATAAAGGACGAGGGACTGCAGCTCCAACCCCAGGTAAAGCGTCATCAGGTTCGCGGCCGACGCCATGATCATCATGCCGATGGTGCAAAACAGCATCAGCACCGGGAACTCGAAGCGTGCGATACCCTGCGAGCGGTTCCAGTCCAGCGCGAGGATCAATGACAGCGCGGCGCCCGACAAGATCAGTACCTGATTGAAGGCGCTGAACGGATCGGCGACGTACTGCCCGTTGAAGCCGAAGCCTGCGGTTCGCGTCAGCACCAGCAGGCCGGCGATCAGGAAGCCGCCGATGGTGAACATGGTGCATAACAGCGTCGTATCATGGTGCTTGCGCAGAACGCCGAACACCAGGGTCGCCATGCCGACGACGGCCAGGACGATCTCCGGCAGCGCCAGCGTCCAGTTCATCCCAGCGCTCATCAGTGCATGATCCCGGCAAGCTTGGTCGTCGCCGCGAGCGCCGCGGCATGTTGCTGCA
Source organism: uncultured Alphaproteobacteria bacterium (assembly GCA_963758415.1). GTDB lineage: Bacteria > Pseudomonadota > Alphaproteobacteria > Acetobacterales > Acetobacteraceae > Rhodopila. Next base: position 753,454 of record CAVWVL010000011.1, read on the forward strand.
CCATCGCTCCCACGGTCGCGTCGAAGAAACTGGTGAAACTGGACGGCACGATGCCCATCCACAACGTGAGGATAATCAACGGTGTGAATACCGCCCATTCCCGCGGGCTCAGATCGAGGATGTTGCGCAGGTCGTCGCGGGTGATGCGGCCGAAGATGATCCGGCGATACAGGTAAAGCGAGTAGGCGGCGCCCAGGATCATCCCCATCCCGCCGAGCAGCGCGAGCCAGAAATTGACCTGCAGGGAGCCGAGGATGACGAGGAACTCGCCGACAAAACCCGAGGTTCCGGGCAGCCCCATCGTGGCCATGGTGAACGCCATGAACACCAGCGCGTAACCCGGCATCCGGTCGCCCAGGCCGCCATAGCGCGCGATCTCACGCGTGTGCATGCGATCGTAGACGACTCCCACGACCAGGAACAGCGCGCTGGAGACGATGCCGTGCGACAGCATCTGAAACAGCGCACCGGAAACGCCTTGGACGTTGACGGTGAAGATGCCGATCGTCACGACACCCATATGGGCAACCGAGGAATAGGCGATCAGCTTCTTCATGTCCTCCTGCGCGAGTGCGACCAGCGAGGTGTAGATCACCGCCACCACCGACAGGGAGTAAATGAACGGCGCGAAACTCGCCGATGCATCCGGCAACATCGGAACCGAGAAGCGCAGGAACCCGTACGCGCCCATTTTCAGCAGCACGCCTGCCAGGATCACCGAACCGGCGGTGGGAGCCTCGACATGCGCGTCCGGCAGCCAGGTATGCACCGGCCACATCGGCACTTTCACCGCGAAGGAGGCGAAAAGGGCCAGGAAGAGCCAAGTCTGCATTGCCGGCGAAAAGGCGGTATGGGTCAGCGTGACGATATCGGTGCTGCCCGCCTGCAGCCACATGGCGATCAACGCCAGCAGCATCAGCACCGAGCCGGTCAGGGTGAAAAGGAAGAACTTCACCGCGGCATAAACCCGGCGCGGGCCGCCCCAGATACCGATGAGCAAATACATCGGGATCAGCACGCCCTCGAAAAACACGTAAAACAGCACAAAGTCGGTGGCGCAGAACAGACCGACCAGCATGGTTTCCAGGATCAGGAAGCTCACCATGAATTCCCTGACCCGAACCTTGATGGCCTCCCAGGCGGACAAGATGCAGATCGGGATCAGCACGGTCGACAGCAGCACGAACAGGACGGATATTCCGTCGACGCCCATCCGGTAGCCAACCTTGTAGTCGGGCAGCCATTCGACGCTCTCGTTGAACTGGAAGCCGGGCTCAGACTGGTCGAAGCGAACCCACAGCACGAACGAAAGCACCAGTACGAGCAGGCTCGTCCACAGCGCCGTCCAGCGGGCATTGGACGCCACCGTCGCCTCATCGCCACGCACCATCATGATCACCAGGCAGCCGACCATCGGCAGCCATGTAATCAGCGACAGGATCGGGAAGCCGGCGGCATTGGATACAGCGGTCATCTGGTCACCGGCTCAGCATGAAGATACCGACCAGCACGACGACGCCGATCAGCATGACGAAGGCATAGACCGCAAGTGATCCGGTCTGGATCCTGACCGCCTGCCGCGAGCTGTCGCTGGTCAGTTCGGCAAGCCCGTTCGGCACCCCGTCGATCAGCGTCGCGTCACCGACCTGCCACAGCAGCCGCGCGAGGCGAATGGCGGGGCGGACGAAGATGGCGTCGTAAAGCTCGTCGAAATACCACTTGTTCAACAGGAAACGGTGGATGCCGCCAAAGCTTTGCGCCAGACGGACCGGCAGCAGCGGATTGGCGATATACATGACATAGGCCAGTGCGATGCCAGCCAGGGCGAACACCAGTGGCGCCAGTTCCACCCAGCGAGGCACCTGTTCCAGCTCCTCGAGCACATGATTGTCCGGACCATTGAAGATGCTGCCGTTCCAGAAATGCTCCCAGTCGGCGCCGATGAACCAGTTGTCCAGCGCCCAGCCGGCGCCGATCGCCCCGATCGACAGCACAATCAGCGGACCAAGCATTACCGCCGGGCTTTCGTGGACGTGTCCCAGCGTATGATGATCGGCGCGCGAGGTGCCGTGGAAGGTCATGAACAGCAGCCGCCAGGAGTAGAAGGCGGTCAGAAACGCCGCCAGCACCGTGCAGATGAAGGCATAGTATCCGATCCCGGTGCCGGCCGCGTAGGTCGCCGAGATGATGGCATCCTTCGAATAGGAGCCCGCCAGTGGCGGGATGCCGGCCAAGGCCAGGTTGCCGATCCACATCACCGTGCAGGTGACCGGAATGAGCCTCGCAAGTCCGCCCATTTTCCGCATGTCCTGCTCATCCGACATGGCGTGGATGACCGAGCCGGCTGACAGGAACAGCAGCGCCTTGAAGAACGCGTGCGTGATCAGATGAAAGATCGAGACCTGAAAAGCGCCGACGCCGGCGGCCGCGAACATGTAGCCAAGCTGAGAACAGGTGGAATAAGCGATCACCCGTTTGATGTCGTATTGTGCGCAGCCGATCGTCGCGGCGAACAGCGCAGTCGAGGCACCGATAAAGGTCACGAACGCCAGAGCCGCCGGGGCGAATTCCATGAGCGGCGACATCCGCGCCATCAGGAAGACGCCCGCGGTGACCATGGTCGCCGCATGGATCAGCGCCGAGACCGGCGTCGGGCCCTCCATCGCGTCGGGCAGCCAGACATGCAGACCGAGCTGCGCCGACTTGCCCATGGCGCCGATGAACAGCAGGAACCCGATAACCTCGATCGCCGAGAAGCTTTCGCCGAACAGCGAATAGGTGTCCGCTGCGTGCTGCGCGACGGCCAGGAAGATCACCGGAAAGTCGAGCGAACCGAACTTGAAGAAGATCAGCGCGAGGCCGACCGCGAACGGCAGATCGGCGACGCGGTTGACGATGAACGCCTTGATCGCGGCGGCACAGGCGGCCGGCCGGTCATACCAGTAGCCGATCAGCAGATACGAGCACAGGCCGACGCCTTCCCAGCCAAAGAAGAGCTGCACCAGGTTGTCCGCGGTGACCAGCATCAGCATGGCGAAGGTGAACAGCGACAGGTAGGCGAAGAAACGATAGCGCGGCCGGGTCTCATGACCCATGTAGCCGATCGAATAGACATGGATCAGCATCGACACGAACGACACCATCGCGACCATCGCCGCCGACAGCGTGTCGTAGCGCAACGCCCAAGAGACGTGGAAGCGGCCCGCCTCGATCCAGGTGCCAAGGTCGAGCACACCCGGACTTGCACCACCTCCGACCAGCTCGAAGAACGCCAGCGGACCGCAGATCGCGGCAATCACCATGCCGAGGATCGACGCGCCCATCGCCGCGCGGTCGCCGATCGCTCGCCCCGGCAACCCGGCAACGAGTGCCCCGGCAAGCGGCGCAAACACCGCAAGCGCGTAAATCATAAGCGAACCCCCAGAACCGCTGGCCACGGCCTGACCACTGACCCCTGACCCCTGACCACTGCTTCTCAGCCCTTCATCAGGTTGACGTCTTCAACCTGGATCGACCCGCGATTGCGGAAATAGATGACAACGATTGCCAGTCCGATCGCCGATTCGGCCGCGGCCACGGTCAGCACCAGCATCGCCAGCACCTGCCCCGCCAGATCATTGTGCAGCGCCGAAAACGCCACCAGGTTCAGGTTGACCGCCAGCAGGATCAACTCGATCGACATCAGGATGATGATGACATTCTTACGGTTGAGGAAGATGCCGAAGATGCCCAGCACGAGCAGGATGGCCGACACCACCAGATAGTGCCCAATGCCGACGGTCATCATGGGTAGCACTCCGCGAGCGACTCCATCGCCCCCCTTGTCATCCACGCCCTGGGCGTCATCCCCGCCACCCGTGTCATCCCCGGCGCAGGCCGGGGACCCACGACTTGACCACTCGCAGCCCCTAAAGTCGTGCGCGGCCGGCGTGCGTCACCGCACCTCGACCCAGCGAGCAAAAAAGCCCGCCAGAAATCAGTGCCCATGCCCATGCTCCCCCTCCGCCGCGTGCTCCTCCACCGGCTCCGGTTCGGCAACTTTCGGACGCAGGAAGCCACCGGCCTGCGTCGTGCCGACACCCAGTGAGACCGTGAGCATCTCCATCGTCTCTGCCACGGTCCGCTGGGTCTGGTCGCGAATCACCTGGTGGCGTGAAGTCTTACGGTCGCGCAACGTCAGCACGATGGCGCCGATCATCGCGACCAGCAGAATCAGTCCCGCGGTCTGGAACAGGAAAATGTAGTCGGTATAAAGCACCTGGCCGAGCGCCTGGGTGTTGCTGATACCGGCTGGCGCCGGCGACATGCGCAACTGAACCGACCCCGGGGCGAGCTGCCAGCCTCCCAGCACGGTCGCCAGCTCGATGAACAGCACCGCGCCGACCGTCGCCCCCACCGGCAAATAGCGCTGGAAGCCGTTACGAAGCTCTTCGAAATCGACGTCCAGCATCATCACGACGAACAGGAACAGCACCGCGACGGCGCCGACATAGACGATGACGAGGATCATCGCCAGGAACTCTGCCCCGGCGATCAGAAACAAGGCGGCGGCGTTGAAGAAGGCCAATATCAGAAACAGCACGGAGTGCACTGGATTGCGCGAACTGACCACCATCGCGGCGGAGGCCAGCAGGACCACCGCGAACAGGTAAAAGAAAAACGTGATGATCATCGATAGGGCGCGTCCAGTTCCAGGCGTCGCGCCAGTTCCGGCTCCCAACGGTCGCCGTTCGCAAGCAGCTTGTCCTTGTTGTACATCAGCTCCTCGCGCGTCTCGGTGGCGAATTCGAAGTTCGGCCCTTCGACGATGGCGTCCACCGGGCAGGCCTCCTCGCACAGACCGCAGTAGATACACTTCGTCATGTCGATGTCGTAGCGCGTGGTCCGGCGAGAGCCGTCCGCACGCGGTTCAGCCTCGATGGTGATCGCCTGCGCCGGGCAGATCGCCTCGCACAGCTTGCAGGCGATGCAGCGCTCCTCGCCGTTCGGGTACCGACGCAGCGCGTGTTCGCCCTTGAAGCGTGGACTGATCGGTCCCTTCTCGTAAGGATAATTGATCGTCGCCTTGCGGCTGAAGAAGTACCGCAATGTCAACCCGAGCCCTGCAACCAGTTCGCCAAGCAGCAAGCTGCGCGCGGTGCGGTCCAGCAATGCCATCTAAACGAACTCCTTCGCGTCCGGCGGGAATGCCGGCATCGACGGCTGCACCTCGGCGTGCTGCTCTGACAACTGACGACTGACCACTGACGACTGATTAGGGAGCCAACCGAATGCCATCAGCACGCCGGCGGTGATCACCAACCACGCCAGGGACAGTGGCAGAAACACCTTCCAACCCAACCGCATCAGTTGATCATAACGGTAGCGAGGCAGCGTCGCGCGCACCCACAAGAACATGAACAGACAAACACAAACCTTCAGGATGAACCAGAACACCCCCGGTAGCCATGTGAACGGAGCGATGTTGAACGGCGCCAGCCATCCGCCCAGGAACAGGATCGTGGTCATCGCGCTCATCAGGATCATGTTGGCGTATTCGCCAAGGAAGAACAGGCCGAAACTCATCGCCGAGTATTCGACAAAGAAGCCCGCCACGATCTCCGACTCACCTTCGGGCAGGTCGAACGGCGAGCGGTTGGTTTCCGCCAGTGCCGAAATGAAAAACACGATAAACATCGGAAACAGCGGAACACAGAACCAGACCGTATGCTGCGCCCGAACGACGTCCGTCAGGTTCAGGCTGCCAACGCAAAGCAGCACCGAGACGAGAACAAATCCCATCGAAACTTCGTAGCTGACCATCTGCGCGGCCGAGCGTAATCCGCCGAGAAATGCGTATTTCGAGTTGGACGCCCAGCCGGCTATGATAATTCCGTAAACGCCCAGCGATGAGATCGCGAACAGGTAGAGAATACCCACGTTGATATCGGCTACGGCCCATCCGTCGTTAACCGGAATGACCGCCCAGGCCAGCATGGCCAGCACGAAGGTCAGCATCGGTGCGAGCAGGAAAAGAAAACGATTCGATCCCGACGGGATGATGGTTTCCTTCATCAGCATCTTGAGCGCGTCGGCGAACGGCTGCCACAGCCCGAACGGCCCGACCACATTGGGCCCCTTGCGTAACTGCATCGCCGCCAGGACTTTTCGTTCCGCGTAGGTCAGATACGCGACGCCGATCAGCAGCGGAACGATTAGAGCCAGGGCTTCCAGAAATGTCAGGATGACAATGCCAACATTCGTGTTCAGGAAGAAGTCGCGCATCGTGCCTACTCCGCCGCCAAGGCCGGCACCGGCCGCCCCGCACCCGCCTGCGCCTCAACGCACGCCGCCATCGTCGGGCTCGCTCGGCTGATCGGATCCGTAACGTAATAATTTGCCACCGAGGACAGCAAAGGCGCATCACTGAGCACCGCCGGATCGCCAACCGGACCGGTTTGATCGGAGCAACCGAAACGAGGCAGATAACCGACGCGGGCAAATACCGGATTGACCTGCTCCAGCCGCGTCCGCAAGGTTTCGATCGTATCGTAAGGCAGCGTCTTGCCGATAACCGTGCTGAAGGCCCGGACGATTTTCCAGTCCTCGCGCGCATCCCCCGGCGGGTAGACCGCCATGAAGCCGCGCTGCACGCGCCCCTCGGTGTTGACGTAGGTGCCGGATTTCTCGGTGTACGCGGCGCCCGGCAGGATCACGTCAGCCCGCTGCGCGCCGGCGTCGCCATGGTGACCCTGATAGACCACGAAGCAATCCGGTCCGATGAGCGTCGGATCAATGCCGTCGGCGCCAAGCAGCCAGAGGAAATCGACGCCGCCGGACAGCATCCCCTCGGTGGTTTTGCCATTTGGCCCGGGAAGGAATCCAAGGTCCAGCGCACCAACCCGCGCCGCCGCCGTCTGCAGCACGTTGAAACCATGCCAGTCCGCGGTCAGCGCGCCGACCTGCGCCGCCAGTCGCCATGCCGCTGCCAGCACGGCGCTACCGTCCGGACGGGCCAGTGCGCCCTGGCCGACGATGATCATCGGCCTCTTGGCATCAGCCAGCACCTTGGCGAAATCATGCGAGCCGTCGTGCAACGCACTCAGCACCGACGGCGTGGACCCAAGCACATGAACCCCGTACGTAAGGTCGGGATCGCCGCCGCCCGCCTCGCCGCCGATAAAGCCAATCGGCAGCGGTTTCGCCAGCCACGCCTTGCGGATGCGCGCATTCAGCACCGGCGCTTCGCTGCGCGGATTCGACCCCACGATAAGAATCGCATCCGCCTCCTCGATGCCCGCGATCGAGGTGTTGAAGCAGTAGAAATCCCGTCGGCCGGCATCCAGCTTGGCGCCGTCCTGCCGGCAGTCCAGGTTGGCGGACCCCAGCGCGGCGAACAGATCCTTCAGCGCCAGCATGCTCTCGGCATCGCACAGATCGCCGGCGATGGCGCCGATGCGATCACCAGGCAACGGCTTGAGCTTGGCCGCGATGGCGTCAAACGCCTCCGGCCAGGTGGCCGCCCGCAACTTGCCGCTCTCTCGCACCCAGGGCCGGTCCAGCCGCCGCCGTTTCAGCCCGTCGAGGGCGAAGCGCGCCTTGTCGCCCAGCCACTCCTCGTTCACGTCCTCATTGACGCGGGGCAGGATGCGCAGCACCTCGGTGCCCCGCGCATCGATGCGGATATTCGCGCCGACGGCATCGAGCACATCGACGCTGTCGACCTTGGCCAGTTCCCAGGAGCGGGCCACGAATGCATAGGGCTTCGAGGTCAGCGCGCCGACCGGGCACAGATCGATGATGTTGCCGGAGAGTTCCGAACCCAGCGCCTTTTCGACGTAGGTGCCGACTTCCATGTGCTCGCCGCGGGCGGTGGCGCCGAGGTCGGGCACACCAGCCACTTCGGTGATGAAGCGGATGCAGCGCGTGCAGTGGATGCAGCGGTTCATCGACGTCTTCACCAGCGGCCCAAGGTTCTTGTCCGGCACCGCGCGCTTGTTCTCGGCGTAGCGGGAGTGATCCATGCCATAGCCCATGGCCTGGTCCTGCAGGTCGCACTCGCCGCCCTGGTCGCAGATCGGGCAATCCAGCGGGTGGTTGATCAGCAGGAATTCCATCACGCCGCGGCGGGCGTTGCGCACCATCTTGCTGTCGGTGTGCACCACCATGCCCTCGGCGACGGGATAGCCGCAGGACGCGATCGGCTTCGGCGGCGCCTTCTCGACCTCCACCAGGCACATGCGGCAGTTGCCGGCGATCGACAGCCGCTCGTGATAGCAAAAGCGCGGGAATTTCGATGCCCGCATGTTCCGCGGCCTGCAGGATGGTCGACCCGTTGGGGACCTCGACCTCGATGCCGTCGATGGTGACTTTGGCCATCACACAGTCTTCCGGTAGGCGGCGAGGAGATCGGTCACCAGGATGCCGTCGACCCGCATGCGGTCGAGCGTACAGCCGCTGATCTGCAAGCCGCTGAGGTTGGCATCACGAACGGTCGCGCCTGACAGGTTGACGTTGTCGAAGATCGCACCCGACAGGTTCACGTCGGTGAACCGCGTTCCCGGCAGCATGCCGGCGGTGAAACTGGCGCGCGACAGGTTCATCTCGCGGATCGCCGCGTCCGAAAGATTGATATTCTGAAACGTCGCCGATGACATCGCGACGTCCTCGAACACGACGTCTTTAAGCAAGCAGCGGGTGAAGGTCGACCCGCTCAGGTCGCTGTCGTTCGCCGCGATCGGTTCAGACTTGGCGATCATGTCGACCATGCTTACTCCGCCGCCAACGGCACGGGCCGAGTCGATCCGCGCGACTTGTAGGCCGCCATGCGTTCCTCCATCAACGGCCGGAAATGCCGGATCAGCCCCTGGATCGGCCACGCCGCCGCATCGCCAAGGGCGCAGATCGTGTGGCCTTCGACCTGCCGGGTCACCTGCTCCAGCGTGTCGATCTCGGAGGGGTCCGCGCGGCCCTCCACCATCCGCATCATCACCCGCCACATCCAGCCGGTGCCTTCGCGGCAAGGCGTGCACTGACCGCAGCTCTCGTGCATGTAGAATTTCGACAGCCGCGCGATCGCCTTGATCACGTCGGTGGACTTGTCCATCACGATCACCGCCGCCGTGCCCAGCCCGCTGCGTGCCGTTCGCAGACTGTCGAAATCCATCAGCACATCGTCGCAGACCGATTTCGGGATCAGCGGCACCGAGGCGCCCCCCGGGATCACCGCCAGCAGATTGTCCCAGCCGCCGCGCACGCCGCCAGCATACTTGTCGATCAGCTCCCGCAGCGGGATGCCGAGTTCTTCCTCGACATTGCATGGCTTGTTGACGTGGCCGGAGATGCAGAAAACTTTTTGCCCGGTATTGTTCTGCCGCCCCATGCCGGTGAACCACACCGCGCCCCGGCGCAGGATGGTCGGCGCCACCGCGATGCTCTCCACATTATTGACCGTGGAGGGACAGCCGTACAGTCCGACTGCCGCGGGGAACGGCGGCTTCATCCGCGGCATCCCCTTTTTGCCCTCCAGACTTTCGAGCAGTCCGGTCTCCTCGCCGCAGATATAGGCGCCGGCGCCGCGATGCAGGAATACGTCGTAGTCGTAGCCCGAGCCGCAGGCGTTCTTGCCGATCAGCCCGGCCTCGTAGGCTTCGTCGATCGCCGCCTGCAGCACCAGAGCCTCGTTGTAGAATTCACCGCGGATATAGATGTAGGCGGCGCACGCACCCATGGCGAAGCCGGCGACCAGGCACCCCTCCACCAGCTTGTGCGGATCATGCCGGATGATGTCGCGGTCCTTGCAGGTGCCCGGCTCGGACTCGTCGGCGTTCACGATCAGATAGCACGGCCGATCCGATTGCTTCGGCATGAACGACCATTTCAGGCCGGTCGGGAAGCCGGCGCCGCCACGGCCGCGCAGGCCGGAATCCTTCATCTCCTGTATGATGCCATCCCGCCCGCGAGCCAGGATCGCCGCAGTGTTGTCCCAGTCGCCGCGGGCCCGCGCGCCCTTCAGCAGCGGATCGAACTGGCCGTAAAGGTTGGTGAAGATGCGGTCCTTGTCCTCCAGCATCCTAACCCTCCGGCGCGAATTGCAAGCTGGTCAACGTCGTCGGACCACCCTCGGGCGCCGAGGTCTGGCGACCGGCCATCGACCCTGGCGGCGGTCGTTCGCCCCGGCGCAGCGCCGCCAGCAGTGAGGTCACCTTCCCGGCGTCCATGTCCTCATAGAAATCGTCGTCCACTTGCAGGATCGGTGCGTTGACGCAGGCGCCGAGGCATTCGACCTCGGTCATCGTGAACACACCATCGTCGCTGGTCTCACCCCATCCCTTGATGCCGGTCGCCTCGCGGCAGGCGGCGGTCACCTCATCCGATCCGCGCAGCCAGCACGGCGTGGTGGTGCAGACCTGCAACAGGTAGGTGCCGATCGGCTTGGTGTTGAACATGAAGTAGAAGGTCGCGACCTCATAGACGCGGATCGGCGGCATGCCGAGCCGAGCGCCAACGGCATCCATGGCCTTGATCGGGATCCAGGCGGACCCGGTCTGCCGCTTCATCTGCCGCTGAGCGACATACAGCGCCGGGAGCACCGCGCTGGCCTGCTTGCCCGGAGGATATTTCGTCACGATCCTGGCGATCTCGGCCTCGCTCTCGGCGTCGAAAGCAAAGTTGGCCGGCTGTTCGAAGCCCGCTCCGTCGGTTGCCGCCATGGTCTACCTGTCGATCTCGCCGAACACGACATCCAGCGATCCGACGATCGCACTGACATCGGCCAGCATGTGGCGCCTGACCATCACATCGGTGGCCTGCAGGAAGGCAAATCCGGTCGACCGGATCTTGCAACGATACGGCCGGTTGGTGCCGTCCGCCACCAGATAGACCCCGAACTCGCCCTTCGGGCTTTCAACCGTGGTGTAGGTCGCGCCGGCCGGCACATGATAGCCTTCGGTATACAGCTTGAAGTGGTGGATCAGCGCCTCCATCGACCGCTTCATCTCATGACGCGTCGGCGGCGAGAACTTGCGGTCCTGCACTTTCATCGGACCGAGCGGCATCTTTTTCAACGCCTGCTCGATGATCTTCACGCTTTCCCGCAACTCGGCGAGGCGCACCAGATAGCGGTCGTAACAGTCGCCGTTGCGGCCGACCGGGATCTGGAACTCGACCTCGGCATATTTGTCATACGGCTGCGACCGGCGCAGATCCCACGGCACGCCGGAAGCCCGCAGCGGCGGTCCGCTGAACCCCCATGCCAGCGCCATCTCCGCCGGCACGACGCCAATATCCACCGTGCGCTGCTTCCAGATGCGGTTATTGGTCAGCAATTGCTCCAGGTCGTCGACGAACTTCGGAAAGGTCGCGGCCCAGGCGGCGATCTTATCGGTCAGACCAGCCGGCAGGTCCTTCGATACGCCACCAGGACGGAAGTAGTTCGCGTGCAGCCGAGCGCCCGAAGCGGCCTCGTGGAACTCCATCAGCTTTTCGCGTTCCTCGAAGCCCCACAGGCTGGGCGTGATGGCGCCGACATCGAGCGCGAACGTCGTCACGTTGAGCAGATGGTTGAGCACCCGGGTGATCTCGGCGAACAGCACCCGGATCCACTGCCCGCGATCCGGCACGGTGATACCCAGCAGCTTCTCGACCGCCAGCGCGAAGGCATGCTCCTCGCACATCGGCGACACGTAATCCAGCCGGTCGAAATACGGCACCGCCTGCATGTAGGTCTTGTACTCGATCAGCTTTTCGGTGCCGCGATGCAACAGGCCGATATGCGGATCGGCCCGTTCGACGACCTCGCCATCCAGTTCCAGGATCAGCCGCAGCACGCCATGCGCCGCCGGATGCTGCGGACCGAAATTGATCGAGTGGCTGTCGATCTCGACGAACTTGCCCGACGGAGTGACGTCGGTGACCACGGTCTCGCTCATAGGGCGTCAGCCTTTCGCCTGTTCAGCGCGCTCGGTGAAGACCTTCTCGTCGCCGGGCAAAGTCGTCATCGCTTCCCAGGGCGACAGGAAGTCGAAACTGCGAAAATCCTGCGTCAGCTTCACCGGCTCGTAGATCACCTGCTTGCGGTCCTCGTCGTAACGCACCTCGACATAGCCGGTGAGCGGAAAATCCTTGCGCAACGGGTGGCCTTCAAAACCATAGTCGGTCAGGATCCGTCGCAGGTCCGGCTGTCCGGAGAAGACGATGCCGAACAGGTCCCATGCCTCGCGTTCCCACCAGGTGGCCACCGGCCAGACGGTGTGGACCGAGGGCACCGGCGTGTCGGCGTCGGTGGTGACGATCACCCGCACCCGCTGATTCAACGACACCGACAGCAAATTGTACACCACATCGAACCGCTCCGAGCGATCCGGCCAGTCGACGCCGCAGAGGTCCATCACCTGCTCGAACGCGAACCGCGCATCGTCCCGCAACGCCAGCATCACCTCCAGCAACGCCCCCCGCTCGGCGTGGGCAACCAGTTCATCGCCCTCCACCTGCTGCGAGGTAATGCCCGGCACGGTCGCCACCGCCCTGCCCAGCAGTTCAAGCGCCGATGGGGGCGCCGGCGGCGGTGCGTCGGCGGTTGCCGCCTGTGCCTCAGCCACGCAGGATCGTCCCGGTCCGCCGGATCTTCTTCTGCAACTGCATGATCCCGTACACCAGCGCCTCGGCCGTCGGCGGGCAGCCCGGCACGTAGATGTCCACCGGCACGACGCGGTCACAGCCGCGCACCACCGAGTAGGAATAGTGGTAATAGCCGCCGCCGTTGGCGCAGCTTCCCATGCTGATGACCCAGCGCGGCTCAGGCATCTGGTCATAGACCTTGCGCAACGCGGGCGCCATTTTGTTGGTCAGAGTGCCGGCGACGATCATCACGTCGCTCTGCCGCGGGGACGCACGCGGGATGATCCCCAGCCGATCCAAATCATACCGCGGCATGTAGGCGTGGATCATCTCAACCGCGCAGCACGCCAGGCCGAACGTCATCGGCCACAGGCTGCCGGTGCGCGCCCAGTTCACCACCCGGTCGAGGTTGGCAACCAGGAAACCCTTGTCGGCGATCTCGCCGGTGATGCCCTTGATGACCGCATCCTGCTCCGGGCCAGCCGGAAGATGATCACGGTTCCAGGCCACCATGGTTGCATCGCTCATGCCGCTACTCCCATTCAAGCGCGCCTTTGCACCACTCGTATATGAAGCCCACGGTCAGTACGCCGAGAAACGCAATCATCGACCAGAAGCCGAACGCGCCGATCCCCTTGAGCGCCACAGCCCAGGGGAACAGGAAAGCCACTTCCAGGTCGAATATGATGAAAAGGATCGCCACCAGGTAGTAGCGCACATCGAAGCGGCGGCGCGCGTCATCGAATGGTTCGAAGCCGCATTCATAGGCCGACAGTTTCTCGGCGTAGGGCTTCTGGTGCGCAACCAGCATCGAGCCGCCCACCATGGCAAGCGCGATGGCACCAGCGATCACGAGGAACACGATGATCGGCAGATATCCGAAAAGAACAGGCTGCATGACGGTTCCGCACCAGGTCTTGTTGCCCCATCCGCGGCAAGAAACCAACCGGCGCATCGCGCGCCGGCGCCCCCAATCCCGCAGTGCAACACGTTCGGACTTTAGACCGATCCATCTCCCACCGCCATAGGGGAGAGATCGAAAGTTCCGTTGCGGTCGCCGGGAACAATTGAACCGCCGCTGGCGCGAGTGACGGGGCTCGAACCCGCGACCTCCGGCGTGACAGGCCGGCGCTCTAACCAACTGAGCTACACCCGCAGCGGCAGGGCGCAGCGTTTAGGCCCCACCGAAGATGACGTCAAGCGGCAAGACCGAAGCGCTCCGCCATCGCTTTTAAGGGTTGGAATGTCGGGGCCAAGAAGATCAGGGCGGAAAGTTGGTGGGCGGTGACGGATTCGAACCGCCGGCCCTCTCGGTGTAAACGAGACGCTCTACCGCTGAGCTAACCGCCCGACAGGTTACGCCCAGATTAACCCAATCGCCGCTAACCGGCCATCCGCAAAGGAGACGGCGCCAAACGCCCGGCGCCTGGAGGTGCCCCTCGGTTAAGCCGTGCTGACCGAGTCCTTCAACCCCTTTCCGGGCTTGAAGCGCACAGTGGTCGAACTCGGGGATCTCCATCTCTTCACCAGTGCGCGGATTGCGGCCCGTGCTGGCCTTCCGGATCGCAGCCGCGAAGGTGCCAAAGCCCACCAGCCGGACCTCTTCCTTTTTCTTCAACGCATCGGTGATCGCTTCGAAAACGGCATCCACTACTTCACCGGCCTTGATCCGCGACAAATCGGTCCCGTCGGCCACCGCTGCGATGAGGTCCATCTTATTCACTGCGTTTCCTCTCATGTCCATGATCACGAATCGAAGCCAGGGCGCGAGTCCCGTTGAAGCGGCCGGACACTACTGGCGCGCTTTCTGCCGCGTCAATGCTGGCTTTCAGGATTTCCCAGCAAAATGGCCCACCGGGAGATTCCGGTGAGCCATTGGAAAAAGTCAGACGCCATCAAGGTCCGTCAGACAGACCGATGATGACCCGTAACTAGTGCGGCAGTGACGCCGGTGCTTGCTGGGCGACAGCCGGTGGCACCGGCGGATCGGCCGGCTCCTCCCATTCGATCGCCACCGGACGACGGGCCAGCGCCTGGGCAATGACCTCATCGACATCAGCGACCGGAACCAGCTTCAGCAATTTCTTCACATTATCAGGGATTTCCGCGAGGTCCTTCTCATTGTCCTTCGGAATGAACACCGTGGTGATGCCGGCACGCAACGCCGCCAGCAGCTTCTCCTTCAGGCCGCCGATCGGCAGGATCCTGCCACGCAGCGTGATTTCCCCGGTCATCGCCACGTCGCGTCGCACCGGTATGCCGGTCAGAATCGACACAATCGAGGTCGCCATCGCAACACCCGCGGACGGGCCGTCCTTTGGCGTCGCCCCCTCAGGCACATGCACGTGAATGTCGCGTTTCTCGAACAGCGTCGGCTTGATGCCGAACTTGATCGAGCGGCTGCGCACATAGCTGAGCGCCGCCGACACACTCTCCTGCATCACATCGCCCAGCTTGCCGGTCTGTTTGACGTTGCCCTTGCCCGGCAGCATCACCAATTCGATCGTCAGGATTTCACCGCCGACCTCGGTCCAGGCCAGGCCGGTCACAACACCAACCATGTCCTCGGCTTCAGTCTCACCGTACCGATGCTTCTTCACGCCCGCATACTTTTCCAGGTTCTTGCGGGTGATCGAAACCTTCGCGGTCTTCTTGGTGACGATCTCCTTCACCGCCTTGCGTGCGAGATTGGCTATCTCCCGCTCCAGGTTCCGCACGCCAGCCTCACGCGTGTAGTAGCGGATCAGGTCACGCAGCGCGTCCTCCGAAAGGCTCCACTCCTCTTTCTTCAGGCCATGCGCCTCGGACTGCTTGGTGAACAGATGCCGCTTGGCGATCTCGACCTTTTCATCCTCGGTGTAGCCGGGGATGCGGATGAGCTCCATCCGGTCGAGCAGCGGCTGCGGCATGCGCAGACTGTTGGCGGTGGTGACGAACATCACGTCGGACAGATCGTAGTCCACCTCCAGGTAGTGGTCGGCGAACGTCGAGTTCTGCTCCGGATCAAGCACCTCCAGCAGTGCCGAGGACGGATCACCGCGCCAGTCCTGGCCCAGCTTGTCCACCTCGTCCAGCAGGAACAGGGGGTTGGACGTCTTGGCCTTCTTCATCCCCTGGATGACCTTGCCCGGCATCGAGCCGATATAGGTCCGCCGGTGGCCCCGCACCTCAGCCTCATCACGCACGCCGCCCAGCGACATCCGCACGAAATTGCGCCCGGTCGCCTTGGCTATGGATTTGCCGAGCGAGGTCTTGCCGACACCGGGTGGCCCGACGAGGCACAGGATCGGCCCGCGTACCTTGGGGCTGCGCGCCTGCACCGCCAGGTATTCAATGATCCGCTCCTTGACCTTCTCGAGACCGTAGTGGTCGGCTTCCAGAATCTTCTCGGCGGCAACCACGTCGTTATTGACCTTGCTGCGCTTCTTCCACGGAATCGACAACATCCAGTCCAGGTAGTTGCGCACCACCGTCGCTTCGGCGCTCATCGGGCTCATGGTGCGCAGCTTCTTCAGCTCCGCGACCGCCTTCTCCCGCGCTTCCTTCGACAGCTTCGTCTTCTTGATCCGGGTCTCGAGTTCGGCATTTTCGTCCTTGCCGTCCTCGCCTTCGCCCAGTTCCTTCTGGATCGCCTTGAGCTGCTCGTTCAGGTAGTATTCCCGCTGCGTCTTCTCCATCTGCCGCTTCACGCGGTTGCGGATGCGCTTCTCCACCTGCAGGACCCCAATCTCGGACTCCATGTGGCCGAACACCCGCTCCAGGCGCTCGCTGATGCGCGCGATCTCGAGCAGATCCTGTTTCTCAGGAATCTTGAGGTTCAGGTGGCTGGCGACCGTATCGGCAAGCTTCGACGGCTCCTCGATCTGGTTCAGTGAGACCAGGACCTCGGGCGCGATCTTCTTGTTCAGCTTTATGTACTGTTCGAACTGCGAGACCACCGTCCGGCCCAGAGCCTCGAGGTCCTTTTTGTCGCCGCCCTGATCGGGCATCGGTTCGATCGTGGCCTCAAAGAATGACTCGGTCTCCTTGAAACTGCTGATCTTTGCCCTGCGGCCACCCTCCACCAGCACCTTGACGGTGCCGTCAGGCAGCTTCAGCAACTGCAGAATCGTTGAGACAGTGCCGACACGGAAGATGTCCTCGGCGGACGGGTCGTCCTGCGAGGCGTTCTTCTGCGCCACCAGCAGTATCTGCTTATCGTCCTTCATCACCGCTTCCAGCGCGCGGACCGACTTTTCCCGGCCGACGAAAAGCGGGACGATCATGTGGGGAAATACGACGATGTCGCGCAGCGGCAACACTGCCAGCACGTCGCCTTGTCCTTGCGGCCGGATCTTTTCCGAGCCGCTCTTGTCAGCGCCAGCACCTTCTTCCGGCGTGGCCCGATCATGTTCCGTCATAAATGACCTCCTAAGGGACAGTCAGCGTCTTCCGCCCAAAAGCGGCACGGACGGCGCTTTCATGGGTCTGTCACAACCCGTTCGATCGGATATAGCCGCCAAACGGGATGCCGCAAGCCCTTGAAATTCGTGCTCATGCCACCGCGATTCCTACTGGTGACGCGCGCATGCGTCAGGCGCTGCTCTCCGCCCGCTCCTTGCCGTAGAGATACAGCGGATTGGAGCGCGATTCCGCCACTTCGCGGTTGATCACCACTTCCTCGACGCCGTCGAGACCGGGCAGATCGAACATGGTCGATAGCAAGATCTGTTCCATGATCGAGCGCAGCCCCCGCGCCCCGGTCTTCCGGGCAATAGCGCGCGTCGCCACCGATTTCAGCGCGTCGTCGGTGAACGACAGCTTCACACCTTCCATCTCGAACAGCCGGCCATACTGCTTCACCAGGGCATTCTTCGGCTTGGTGAGAATCTCCATCAGCGCGCCCTCGTCCAGATCCTCGAGCGTCGCCACCACGGGCAGACGGCCGATGAACTCCGGGATCAGGCCGAACTTCAGCAAATCCTCGGGCTCGACCTCACGCAGAATCGCACCCATCCGGCGTTCGTCCGGCGAGCGCACCTCGGCGCCGTAGCCGATGCCCGATCCCTTGCCCCGAGCCCCGATGATCCGCTCGATCCCCGAGAAGGCGCCGCCACAGATGAACAGGATGTTCGTGGTGTCGACCTGGAGGAATTCCTGCTGCGGGTGCTTGCGGCCGCCCTGCGGGGGCACCGAGGCAACCGTGCCCTCCATGATCTTCAGCAGCGCCTGCTGCACGCCCTCGCCGGAAACATCCCGCGTGATCGACGGATTGTCGGACTTGCGCGAAATCTTGTCGACCTCGTCGATATAGACGATGCCGCGCTGCGCCCGCTCCACATTGTAATCGGCCGATTGCAGCAGCTTGAGGATGATGTTCTCGACGTCCTCGCCGACATAGCCGGCCTCGGTCAGTGTCGTTGCGTCCGCCATCGTGAACGGCACGTCCAGGATGCGGGCCAGGGTCTGAGCCAGCAGCGTCTTGCCCGAGCCGGTCGGCCCGACCAACAGGATGTTGGACTTCGCGATCTCGATGTCGTTGTTCTTCTGCCCGTGCGCCAGCCGCTTGTAGTGGTTGTGCACAGCCACCGAGAGGACGCGCTTGGCGTGATCTTGCCCGATCACGTAGTCGTCCAGCACCTTGCAGATCTCCCGCGGAGTCGGCACCCCGTCGCGGGACTTCACCAGATGGGTCTTGTGCTCCTCCCGGATGATATCCATGCAGAGCTCAACGCATTCGTCACAGATGAAGACCGTCGGACCGGCGATGAGCTTGCGGACCTCGTGCTGCGACTTGCCGCAGAACGAGCAATAGAGTGTGTTCTTCGAATTGCCGGATTTGCTCATGCGCACTCCTCCCCCGGAAACAGGGGCACAATGGGGAACCATAACTCCCTATACGCGGCCGGGACAAGAACCGCGGAAGATCGATCCCTCAACTCTTTGGGGATGATACGGCGTACCGTACGTCGGAGACCAGAATCATTTGCGGCGCAAACGGTTCCGGGCCGCCTGACGGCCGCTTGGGACCGATCGGCGGACCTATGAGGTCACGATTTTCCGGGCTCGTCTCCGCCTGAAAGGGGACGGCTTTCCACCACTTCGTCCACCAACCCGAAGTCTCGGGCCTCCTCGGCCGACAGATACGAGTTCGCGCTCGAGCTTGCGCTCGATCGCCTCGATCGGCTGGCCGGTGTGGCGAACGTAGATTTCGTTCAGCCGCTTCCTCAGCGTGAGAATCTCGCGCGCCTGAATCTCGATGTCAGTCGCCTGGCCCTGAGCACCACCAGAGGGTTGGTGCACCATGACGCGGGCGTTCGGCAGGGCGTAACGCTTGCCCTTGGCGCCAGCGGTCAGCAGCAGGCTCCCCATCGAAGCAGCCTGGCCAATGCAAACCGTGCTGACCGGGCTGCGGATATACTGCATGGTGTCGTATATCGCCAAACCAGCCGACACCACGCCCCCAGGGCTGTTGATGTAGAAGGAGATATCCTTGTTCGGGTTCTCCGACTCGAGAAACAGGAGCTGGGCACACAGCAGCGCGCTGACCTGGTCATAGACCGCGCCGGTCAGGAAGATGATCCGCTCCTTCAACAGGCGGGAAAAAATGTCGTACGCACGTTCTCCCCGAGCGGTCTGTTCGACCACCATCGGCACCAGGGAATTGCCATAAATCTCGACAGGGTCGCGGTCCGCCATGGGGATCACCTAACTTGACAAAGGTCGAACTAAGAAGCCGCTCATAAATAAGCGCGCGGAACCGGAAATCCAGCCACCCCGGCCGAACGGCCAATGCCCCAAGGGCCAATACCCAAGGGAAAGCCCCTGGCGATCAGGCTGCCACCGTGCTGGCGGTGCTGTCCAGTTCCTTTGCCAGTTCCTCTGGCGCCACGACCCGATCCGAAACGTTTGCAAGCTCAAGCACGAAATCGACGACTTTGTCTTCCATCAATGGGCCCCGAACGCTGTTACCAAGCTGCGGGTACTTTTGATACAGCTCGAGCATCTGCGCCTCCTGCCCCGGAAACTGCATCGCCCGGGCATAGATGGCGCGATTCAGTTCCTGATCGGTCACCGTGATGGAATTGAGCCGTGCGATTTCGGCCAGCAGCAATCCAAGGCGAACCCGACGTTCGGCAATCGGGCGATATTCCGCGGTCAGGGTCTCGTCATCCTTGCCCTTATCCTCGGCATCCTCGGTGCCTGCCTTCCGAGCCTGCTCAAGCTGTGACCAGATTTGCCTGAACTCATCTTCCACCATCGACGGCGGCACCTGGAAGCTGGCAGTCACCGTCAGCGCGTCAAGCAACTCCTTCTTCAGGCGTACGCGGGACATCTGATCGTATTCTTGCTGCTGGCGGCTCGTCACCACCTCGCGAATGCCCGTCAGGCTTTCGGCACCCAACTGCTTCGCCAGTTCGTCATCCAGGGCCGGGATGATCTGCCGGTTGAGCTGTTTGACCGTGATCTCGAAAGTCGCGAGCTTGCCGGCCAGCTCGGCTTTTCCGTAGTCCGCGGGAAACGTGACCTCGATCACGCGGGTCTCGCCGGGCCTGGCGCCCACCAGTTGCTCGGCAAATCCCGGGATGAACCCGTCGCCGCCAATATCGACCGGGACGTCGGTGCCGGCGCCGCCCTCAAACGCAACGTCGTCGACTTTGCCCAGGAAGTCGATTGTCAGCACATCACCGCTGGCCGCGCCATCTCCCTCCGGACGCCCCTGCAGCTCCTCCGCCGCGATGGGCTCCAGCGTGCGGCGGTTTCGGGCGATCCGCTGCATCGTCTCTTCCACCAGCTCGGGCGTCACCTCCGCCTTGATCCGTGTCAGCGAGATGGCGCTGAAATCTGGCAGCACGATCTCCGGCATGACCTCCATTTCGACCTTGAATTCGATGTCGCTCTGGAACGCCGCCGGGTTTTCGGTCACCAGGTCAACCTTCGGTTGTCGCGCGGGCCGCAGCCCCCGCTCACTCAGCACTTTCTGCGTTGCCTCTGAGACCGACTCATCGAGAACCTCGGCGGAAACCGCGGTGCCGTAGCGCTGCCTGACGATCGGCAGCGGCACTTTGCCAGGGCGAAATCCTGGCAGCCGCAGGGTCTTTCCCAGCGTGGTCAGCCGCTCGGTGCGACGCGTATCCAGTTCCGCGGCGGGGAGCACCACGGTGAAGCCGCGCCTAAGCCCGTCGGAGAGCGTCTCGGTAACCTGCATTGTCCGTCTATCCTAACTAAAGTCCCGGTTCGTAGGCAGCCGGACCGTGATGGTGCGGGCGAAGGGACTTGAACCCCCAAGGCTTTCGCCACCAGAACCTAAATCTGGCGTGTCTACCAATTTCACCACGCCCGCATCGGGGTCGCCAGCACTAGTCTCGGGGCGCGCGCCACGAACGGGGCGCTTTAGCGCAGGCGCTGGGGGACGACAAGCAACCAAGGCATCGGCGAATGCGCACCGCTCAGAAAGCACGGTGGCTGTGCCGGTTCTTACCCCGACACAACTTCTACCAGCCGCCGGTTCATCATGCTAAGGATTGCTTTGAATTTAATCATTTCCCGCCACAAGTGCATAGCTCCCATGCACTCAGGGCTTTGACGAGAGACGCTTGGGGTGCAACTCTACTGACAAGTAACTCGGGTGTTGGGCGGTTGGGGTTGAGGCATCATTCGGATGTCCACCGGCTGGTCGCTTTAACCAGAAAGGGGCCGGATAATGGGGACAACCCAAGTTGTGGGAACAACCAAGAGCAGCCACGGGGCGACGCCCCGACCCAAGCCCAGGGCTAATACGACCTCCCCGGGTCCATTCACCGAGCACAGCCCCAAGGACTACAATATCGCCGCGGTGGACCGCTCGCTCGACTTGCTCGAAGCCTTGGCACGCCTCGGTCCCGCCTCGCTTGCTGCCCTGGCTGAAGCCGCTGGCTGTACGCGGACAGCAGCATTCCGGTTGCTGCGGACGCTGCAATCGCGTGGTTTCGCGATCCAGGATGAAGCGCGCGGGCTTTGGCGTTTGGGCGCGCGCTGGAGCGTGCTGGGCCGCGCCGCCTCCGAGCAGGGCGCACTCGCCGCCACAGCCATGCCGTTCCTCTCGGCGCTCGGCAAGGCGACCGGGGAGAACGTTTATCTTCGTGTCCGCGAAGGCATGGAGACCGAGACGGTTGCCATCTACCAAACCGACCCGACCATCCGGATGTATTCCGAGGTGGGCAAGCGCGGGCCTCTCCACGCCGGCTGCGGCCGCATTCTGCTGGCCTTCGCACCCGAGGCCGTGCAGACGCAGTTGCTCGCCCAGCGGTTGAACCGATACACGCCGGCGACGCGGATTGACTCGACCTGGATCGCGGCCGACCTGCAACGGATCCGCACACGCGGCTACCTGATCACCGCCGATGAGGTGGTGGCTGGCGCCGTTGGAATTGCCGCCCCGGTTCGCGACGCCGTCGGCGCGGTCATCGCGGTGCTGCATATCAGCGCGCCATCCATGCGGATGCGGCCGCCGCGTCCGCGGGCGCTGCTGCCGCAAGTCATGGCTGCCGCGGCGCAGTTGTCCGAGGCTCTCGGTGCCGCCGGCGCGTCGCTGCGGGACGGTCTGATTGAGGGTGAGCAGACGACAACCGGTTGGCAGATGGCCGGCGCCAGGGTTAATCTGGCTCGCCCGCACTCGATTTTCCGCTGATCGCTGACTTCACCTAGCTGCGACGCGAAGCCAACCGGCCCCGGTAATCCGCCGCTCGGCTCACCCGTTATCAGGCGAGATTCGCTTCCAGAAGAACACGGTCGTGTGCAGCCGGCCTCCCGGGCCAACCGCGTGGCACGGGATTCGGCCAGTCTCGTGCCACCCCTCGGCGCGGTAAAGCGCTTCCCCGGCATCTCCGGCGCGCGTATCGAGGGTCAGCAACCACCGCCCAGCCACGACCGCTCGAGCTTCCAGTTCCCGCAGCAGCGTCCGGGCCATGCCAGCACGCCGGGCCGAGGGACATACAATGATCTTTTGAACCTCGGCGCGATGCGGCTGATTTTCGGGCGTCGCGAAGTCGAGCGTTCCGCCCGCGACCAACGTGCCGTTTCGCCATCCCACCAGCAGCAGGCGCGTCCCGGCACCGACCTCGGTGCTGACCCGGCGCCAGAACGCCCGCGCCTTACCGGGATCGAGCGGCGGCAGGAAGGAAACCGCGGCACCACTGTCAACGCAGTCCACCAGGATGTCCGCGAGACGCCGTGCGGCCGAGGCGGCAGCGGCCACGTCCAGAACCTCAAAGCCGTTCACCGGCTTGGCATAGCCGAACTCAAGAGAATCCGAGATGTCACGCAGCACCCGGATCGGGCCATGCCGCACGTAGGAGCGCTTTTCATAGAATTGGTGGGCGCGTTCGAACCTCGTGTCGCTCCAAAGCGCCAGACGAACCGCACCCTGCCCCGTCGCATAACCCTCCGCGACATCGAGCAGCGCATGGCCGAGCGCCGAGCCGTGCAGTGGTGGTGCAACGTAGAGACGGCAGATTTCCCAGGTGCCGGCATCGAGCGGACGTACCGCGATCATACCGACGACCTCGCGATCCAGCTCCGCGACCCATAAAGCGCCGCGGTAGTAGGACGCCAGCGCATGCAGTTCCGGCATCTCCCGTTCCACATCCATACGGATGCCGGGATGTCGCGACCAGCACGCCCAGATCAGGGCGATCAGCGCCGGCCCGTCAGTGTCGACGCCCGGGCGGATGTTCCAGGCTTTGCCGGACCCGCCGCCCGTCATCGTCCGACGGTTACCGCAGGCCCTCGCAGAAAATCTGGATCCGCTTGAGGCCCTCCAACAGGTCGTCATCCGCCGTTGCGGTGCTGATCCGCAGATAGGGGCTCATGTGATAAGCGGCACCGTGCACGGTGGCGACGTAGTTTTCTTCCAGCAGTGCCAGGCAGACATCCTCGTCCGTGCCCAGCACGCGGCCCGCTGCAGTCGTTTTGCCAAGGCATCCGGCGACGTTAGGGAAAACATAGAATGCACCCTCGGGCTTGTGGCACGTGATGCCCTTCGCCCGGTTCAGCATCTCCACCGCCAGGTCGCGCCGGCGCTTATAGGCCTCGATCTGCACATCCACGCCGTCCTGCGGCCCATCCAGGGCAGCCGTCGCGGCGGCCTGCCCAACGGTCGAGATCCCTGCCGTGGCCTGCCCCTGCATGACGGTCATGGCCCTGATCAATGCCTTCGGACCGCCAGCAAAGCCGACGCGCCAACCCGTCATCGCATACGTCTTGGACACCCCCGAGAGCGTCAGTGTGCGATCCTTCAGATCCGGCGCGACTTGTGCGAAGGTTGCGTGTCCGAAGTCGTCAAACAGCAGATGCTCGTACATGTCGTCGGACATCACCCAGACATCCGGATGCCTCCGCATCACCGCGGCGATATCAGCGATCTCCCCAGCCGAGCAACAAGCGCCCGTCGGATTGTTTGGATTATTTAGAATCAGCCACTTAGTGCGCGGTGTTATGGCAGCTTCGATATCCTCGGCGCGCGGCTTAAATCCGTTGTTCTGTGAGCAACTGACGAGGACGGGCACGCCCTCGCACAATTCGGTGGTCTGCGAATAGGCGACCCATGCCGGAACCGGGATGATGACCTCATCTCCAGAGTTAACAGTAGCCATTATCGCATTGAAAATGCACTGCTTGCCGCCATTTGAGACGGCAATTTCGTCCAGCGCGTAATCCAGTCCCGAATCCCGCTTGAACTTGCGCTGGATCGCCTCCTTCAGCGTTCTGGTGCCGTCCTGCGGCGGATACTTCGTATCGCCCGCCAATGCCGCCCGGTGAGCCGCCTCGATCGCATGCGGCGGGCTGTCGAAATTCGGCTCGCCCGTGGTCAGGGTGATGACCGGCTTGCCGGCCGCCCTCAGCTCGCGGGCCTTGATGGTCATCTGCACGCTTGCGGCGAGCTGCACCCGGCCAAGACGTTGCGAGAAACCCGGCATCACCGCAGGCCCAGGCAGAAGCGCTGGATGCGGACGCAGGCCTCGCGCAGGTCTTCGGTCGCGTTGGCGTAACTGATGCGGATGTAGCCCGGGTAGCAGAAGGCGGCACCATGCACTGTCGCGACGCCCTCCTCGGCCAGCAGGGCGAGCGCGAAAGCCTCGTCATCCTTGATCAGCTTGCCGGCCGCGCTGGTCTTGCCGATACAGCCACGGATCGAGGGATACACATAGAATGCGCCGTCGGGCCGGCCGCAGTTGATGCCCGGCACCTGATTGAGCATCTCCACCACCAGGTCGCGGCGCTGCTCGAACACGACGCGCATTGCCTCCACGGTTTCCTGCTGACCGTTGAGCGCCTCCACCGCCGCCGCCTGCGCGATGGAGTTTGCGTTGGACGTCGATTGGCTCTGCAGCTTGTCCATGGCTTTGATCAGGGCAACCGGGCCGCCGGCAAAGCCGATACGCCAGCCGGTCATGGCGTAGGACTTGGAGACCCCGTGCACCGTCAGCGTCCGCTCCTTCAACCGTGGCTCGACGGCGACGATCGTTCCCGGCTTGAACCCGCCATAGGCCAGCTTGTCGTAGATGTCGTCGGTCAGCACCCAGACCTGGGGATGCCGCATCAGCACGTCGCAGATCGGCTTCAGCTCCGCCGCGCTGTACGCCGCCCCGGTCGGATTGCAGGGATTATTGAGCATGAACCAGCGGGTCTTCGGCGTGATCGCCGCCTCCAGGTCCTCCGCCCGCAGCTTGAACCCATTGTTCTGGCCGCACGGCACCAGCACTGGCTTGCCATCCGCCAGGGTGACGATGTCGGGATAGCTGACCCAGCAGGGGCTGGGGATGATCACTTCATCGCCAGGGTTCAGCGTCGCCAGCATGGCATTGAACAGCACCTGCTTTGCGCCGGTCGAGATGATGATCTCCTCCGGCTTGTAGTCGATGCCGCTGTCGCGCGCGAATTTGCCAGCCACCGCCTTGCGCAACTCGGGCGTTCCGGAGACGTCGGTGTATTTGGTCTGGCCCGCCTCCAGTGCGCGGATCGCCGCATCCTTAACGTTGCGCGGGGTATCGAAATCCGGCTCGCCCTGCGACAGGCTGATCACGTTCTTCCCCTCGGCGATCATGCGTCGCGCGACAGTGGAAATCGCAATGGTCAGGCTCGGCTGGATGCGGTCGAGACGTTCGGCGGTGAGCGACATGACGGATTCCAAACGGAACGGGGGCGGCGAGAAAGCGGCGGAAACTATCGAAGGAGCGTTGCCGGGGCAACAGCATGCCACCGCGTCTCTTTGCGGGGCAGGTCCGCTCGGGTCGCGGACCGCGGGACCACCGGCTGCCTAGATCGCCGGCACCCGAAACCGCCCCGGGTCACTTGCCGGTGTCCGGCTCTCGCAGCAAACTGCGGCTGCTGCCCACTACGGCCGCTGCCCACTTGGGGGAGGGACCCAAACATGCTTTACGAACTGCGAATCTACGAATGCGTGCCCGGCCGTCTGCCGGACCTGAACAAACGCTTCTCCACCATCACCCTGAAGCTGTGGGAGAAACATGGCATCAAGCAGGCCGGTTTCTGGACCACCGTAATCGGTGAGTCAAACCAGAACTCTGTACTACCTGCTGGCCTGGGAATCGCTGGCTGAACGCGAGAAGAAGTGGGACGCCTTCGGGGCCGACCCCGACTGGCTGAGCGCGCGCGCGCAGACCGAGGCGAACGGTCCGATCGTGGCAAACGTGAAGAATTTCATTCTCGGGCCGACACCTTACTCGTCGGTGCAGTAGCGCCGCGGCGGCGGGTGGATCGCGATCCTCCACTCGTCGCCCATCGCACCCGACCGAGGCAGGCTGATGGCCGTGATCGTCGGCATCGGCCGCGGCCATTCTGGAAAATTCCGAAGCCGCGGCTAGGATACCGCCAAACCGGGGCTCCCATGCGGTGCAAACCCCTCCGATCCGGGCGGGCGAATGGCGCGAGCAATCAGCCCCGCGATCATCTCGCTGCATCTGGGTGCCGTAACGCCGCGGGCGAATGCGCGAATGGCGGCCGGATCAAATGTATCGCGGACCCGTTGGAAATTACGCAGCCCCTCCGCGATCGACGCCGGCGAGGAGTTCCTGCAGCAACAGGCCGGTTACCCCGTCCTGCACGGCCTCCGGAATGCCTCCCACCATGGTCCCTAGCGACGGCAGGCCGGATGCGGCGGCCTCGGCGTAAGCCATGCCGAAACCTTCGACGTCCCGTTCCGATTGGTAAACGGCCATCACGAACAGGTGGTTGCTCGCCAGGACTTGCCGCAACGCTTCTGTCGTGAGGCGCCCGACAAACGCTACTTGGCCAGTTACGCCAAGCTCAGCGGCACGGGCCTCGAGCCGCTCGCGGTCGTCGCCGTCTCCTACAATCGTGTATACGATATCCATCTCCCCGCGCAGCAGCGCGATTGCCTCGAGCACACCGTCGATATTCTTGCGGCGGGCGATCGCGGACAGGCGCGAGATGGTCACGATGCGCAGCGGGGTCTCCGGCAGCGGATCCACCACCTGAAAAAAGTCCTCGCCAATACCCGGAGCGACGGTTGCGGTTCGCTCTGGACTGAGGCCATATTGATTGATGCACAGATCGCGGGTGAAATCGCTGTTGGCGATGACCATCCGGGCAGCCCGCAATCCGTGCCGGACCTGACGCCTGCGCCACCTGGTCAGCATGGCATCTCGTTGTGAGTTAGGAATAATTCGTCGGATCAGGCAAATCGGCAGCGTGGCCAAGGGATACCACGGATAGACGAAATCATTGCCGTGCACATAAACAAATGCCGGCTGACGCAAGCGGCTGATATAAGGGCTGATGCCGGCGTTGAGCAGCAGCCATGCGTCCACCGCGGCATTCGCCAGCAGCCGCTGGTCGGGGGCGTCGCGCCATTGCATGGCCGTCGTCACAGCCACGTTCGCCGGCACCGCGTCTCTTGCTTGCGCCGAACTGGTGAATACCTGTAGCTCGTGATCGGAGGCTAGACATTCCACCAGGCGGCGCGCGTGTTCCTGCATGCCACCCGCCAGCGGGGGGAACTCCGGTGCGACGATACCCAGTCTCATCAGAATGACACTCTTGTAATCAGGAGAACGATCACGACGATATCCGCGCCTTCAACCTGTTTGCTGGTGGGGAGCGGTTGATCTGAGCAACGAAGATACATTTAAACGGCGGAACTCCGAATCGATCCAGTGTCACGAATACGGGCCGACGTGCTAGCTTTGACGACATGGCAAATCGGTCGTCATCCGAACCCGAATTCCTAGCTGCCCCGGCGATTGCCTGGAGTCAATTGAGATTGCAATCATCCACGATCAAAGCTCGATGAACCAACGAACCATGAACCGCCGGTCGTGTGGCTTCCGAGTTCGCCATGGGTCAGGCGCCGCGCCGGCGCATACCCCTGACCAACACCGCGTTGGCCGTCGCCGCCCGCAACGGGGCCGCTGACCCTGGCGGACGCTTACTCGCTTGATCCGCCTGAGGGCGGTTTGCGCCGCCGGGCAACGTCAGGTGTCGTCAAGACAGGATTGTCTCAGGGCGCCAGACTGATCATCCAGTTTGTCTCCGCGGTCGCACTGTCCCGACTGCTGACGCCCTCGGAATTCGGCGTGCTGGCGATGGCCGCGCCCGTCGTCGCATTCGCCGCGATGTTTCAGGATTTGGGGCTGACCCAGGCCGTCGTGCAAAAACCGACATTGACCCAGGCGGAAATCAGCGCACTGTTTTTCGTCAGCCTTGGCATGAGTATCGCCCTGGCCCTGGCACTCGCCGCGCTGTCGCCCGTGGTAAGCGCGTTTTACGGCGAACCACGCGTCGGCATGCTAACCGCCGCCATGGGTATCAACATCGCCCTCGGCGGCGCCGGCGCCTTGCATTACGCCTTGCTCAACCGACGCATGCAGTTCGGCGTGCTCGCCATTATCGACGTGGCGGCCGTCGTCGGCAGCCTCGTCGCCTCACTTGCCTTCGCATTGCTCTATCACAGCTTCTGGGCGCTGTACGCCGGTTCCCTGGTCGGAGCGCTCATCCCCGTCATCGGCTACTGGACCGCCAGTGGCTGGCGGCCATCGCGGCCTCGCCGCGGCTCAGGTGTAAGCACCGCATTGCGCTTCGGCGCCAACGTTACCGGCTTCAACCTGGCCAACTTCTTCTCGCGCAATCTCGATAACGTGCTGATCGGCCGCGTGTGGGGCGAGGCTCCGCTCGGTCTTTACGACAGGGCATACAAGCTCCTGCTGCTGCCGCTGCAGCAGATTAACGGTCCGGTCTCCAAGATTATGCTCCCAGTGCTGTCGCAGCTCGTTGATGATCCGATCCGTTACCGCGGCGCTTTCCTGCGCGTTCTGGCACAAATGATGCTGCTGACACTGCCAGGCATTGCCTTCATGGTCGGCACCGCCGATCTGCTGATCCCCACTCTGTTGGGCAAGCAATGGAGCGGCGCATCACCCTTGTTCGCCGTCCTCGGTCTGGCGAGTTTCGTTCAAATACTGAACAATCCGACCGGCTGGCTGTTCATGAGCCAGAATCGAACGCGCGAATATATGCTCTGGGGGGTTTGCGCCTCGGTAACATGCATCATCAGTTTCCTCGTGGGACTGCCCTATGGTCCCATCGGCGTCGCCGTGGCGTATACGGTGGGCGAATACATCCGGACGCCGATCTTGTGGTGGTACGTAACCCGGCGCGGGCCGATACTGTCTTCCGCGGTCATTCGCGTCGGGCTGCCGCACTTCCTCGGCGTTCTCGCCTCGCTAGCGGCCGTGGCATGCGCGCGCGCCCTGTTGCCGTCCGACCCAGCGCTTGTGCTCGGCGTGTCGCTGGTCGCCTCCTTCGCGGCATCCCTCTTGGTCGTTGCGGCGCTTCCGCTCGGCCGCGGCACCATCAGCCAAACAATCGGCATGATCGGCGGTCGCTTTCAGCGGGCTCACCCGTCGTGACTGCGATGCAGCCGAGAATTTTCCGAACGCGCTCTCCTGGGGACAGGCAATCATGATCAACGCCGCGACGCGAGCCCCCGTAACCGTCATCGTTCCAACTTTCAATCGGGCCACTTTCCTGAAGGAAGCCATCGCCAGTCTGCTGGATCAGACGGTGTCGCCAGAGCGCATCCTGGTCGTGGACGACGGCTCCACCGACCAGACGGCGGCGGCGGTAGCGACCTTCGGCTCGCGCGTCGACTACCTGCGAAAGCAGAACGGCGGCAAATCCTCCGCCCTGAATCTGGCTCTCAGTCATGTCGACAGCGAGCTCGTCTGGATTTTCGACGACGACGATATCGCCGATCCCGCAGCGCTCCAGCATCTGTCGGACGGGTTGCGAAACGCACCCGAATGCGGGTTTTCCTATGGCTCATACAAGTTGTTCACGGTCGCCGACGACGGGACCAGAACGCTGATTGACCGGGAATTTCCGTCGGTCCCGTCCGAGGAATTGTTCGTCGCCCTGATGGGGCGGTGCTTTATTCACCAGCCGGGCCTTCTCGTTCGCCGCCACTGCTACGATGCCGTCGGTCCGTTCGACGAAGGCATGCTGAGGTCGCAGGATTTCGAGATGATGCTGCGCCTCGCCCGTCATTGTCGCGGCGTCGAGGTGCCCGGGCCGGTCTTCTTCCAGCGCCAGCACCAGGAACTCCGGGGTACAGCCTCTTTCGCCGTGCAGGCCGCCGATGTCGACAGCGCCTGGAAGCGCTTCGACCAGCGCATCCTGACGCGGCAGCGTGAGAATTGCGCCCTGGAGGAATTCTTGCCCTATCGCCCGTCCGTGCTGCCCCTGATCGCGCAGGACAGGCTGTCGGCCTTGCTTGAACGATGCACGCTGATGGGTCGGCGCGGCTTGTGGGAACTCGCCGCGGAAGACCTGGAAGCGGCTGTCTCGCTGGCCAACAAGGCAGCGATCGAGCACCTCACGACAGCCCAGTCAGGGATCCTGCACCGGCTGTTCGACGTGTTCAGCAATGGCGCCGTCGACTTCCGGCGCGCTGATCGGTTTCGACGGGCACTGGCACAAATCGCCAGCCCGACACTCGCGCGCGATCTACGGTTGGGGATGAGTTGGGGCCTGCCGTACCGCATCAGGCTGGCGGTGACTGGGCGCCAGTTCTCCAGGGCTGCCCTGCTGAGTAAGATCTACCTTCAGATCGCTCCACCGGACGTGATGGCCGCGGGCGTTGCCCGCAAGCTGTTAATGAAGGTGGCGCAGCGCTCAGCGGCGTAACCCAGCGCGCCCCGCCAACGCCACTCCGCCGCGAGACTCGGCCGCCAAGCAGGCGTGCGGTCAAAGCGTCGGCGGTGAAGCACGCCTGATCGCAGGTGACCCGTCCCGCCAGAAGCGGGCGCCGGCGCGTGCATCCCGGCGCTAGCACCCCCCGGCGCTTGCACCCCCGATGTGACAATGTTAGTGCCCCCGCACTTCCTCAGGGGCTGGCGCATGGCATCGACCTACGAAACCGTGGCGGGGATCATCTCCGACACCTGTGATATTGAACGCAGCAAGATCACCCCTGAAAGCCATGCTATCAACGACTTGGGTATTGACAGCCTCGACTTCCTCGATGTCGCGTTCGCCATCGACAAAGCCTTTGGAATCAAGATGCCACTCGAGCAATGGACGCAGGAAGTCAACGAAGGCAAGGTTTCCACCGACGAATATTTTGTCCTGAAGAATCTTTGCGCCGCAATCGACCAACTCGTGGCGGCGAAACCCGCCTGACACACTCCGTGCGCCTCTCGCTTCGCTTCAACTCGTATCGCGTTCATCCCTAACGTGCGCCCGATGAAGTCCGACATGGTGACCTGATGCGCCTGGAATACTTCCAGATGGTCGATCGTATCGTCAGCCTGGACGTCACGGCCCGCCGGATCGCGGCCACTTGCCAGGTGCCTGAGATTTCGCCGGTCTTCGAGGGACATTTTCCCGGCCACCCGATTCTGCCGGGCGTGCTGATGATTGAAATAATGGCGCAAACCGGCGGCTGGCTGATCCTGGCGACACTGCGGTTCAACCGGATGCCGTTGCTGATCCAGGTCGAGAAGGCCAAGATGCGATCGTTCGTGGTTCCGGGTGCGCTGCTGGCGGCGGAGGCGGAGTTGCTTCACGATGGTTCAGGCTACGCAGTGGTGAAGGGCTCGATCAGCAGCCGCAATGCGGCGCCAACCAACGACGCAACCCTAGGCACCGGCGACAAGAAGGTGGCGGAGGCCGAGATCAGATACGGGCTGGTGCCGTTTCCAAACGACAACCTGAGGACAGCAATGCTCGAGAACGCTCGTCGCATCGGCGTGCCGGAGCAGTTTTTCCATGCCGAATGAGGCCGCCGACCGGAATGCTCTGATCACCGGTATCGGCCTGGTGTCGTGCCTCGGTACCGGGGTGGCGGCCCACTGGGAGGCATTGAACAACCCCGCCGGGTTCCAGCCGGTCGTGGACGTGGACAGCTTTGCACCCTTCATGGTGCATCCAATGGCGCCGCTTGAACTCGACAAGCAGATACCCAAGCGTGGTGATCAGCGCCAGATGGAGCCGTGGCAGCGAATCGGCACGTTTGCCGCGGGCCTGGCGCTCGACGCCGCCGGCATCAAGGGCAATGCGGAACTGCTCGCCCAGATGGATATGATTGTCGCGGCCGGCGGCGGTGAGCGCGACTACGCGGTGGACGAAGCCATCCTCTCCGGACTGCCAAAGGCCGCAGACCCCGGCGCCTATCTCAACGAGCACCTGCAAGGCGATCTGCGGCCGACGCTGTTCCTGGCTCAGCTCTCCAATCTGCTGGCCGGCAACATATCCATCGTCCATGGGGTCACCGGGTCGTCGCGCACGTTCATGGGGGAAGAAGCCAGCGGAGCCGACGCCGTTCGCATCGCCTGCGCCCGCATCGCGGCCAACCAGGGCGACCTAGTTCTCGTGGGCGGGTCCTACAATGCTCAACGCGCCGACGTTCTCCTGCAATGCGAAATGGGAGGTGTGCTGAGCCGCGCGCCGTTCGCCGGCGTATGGTCCCGGCAGGCCACGGGTGGCGGCCTGGTGGTGGGCTCGGTCGGATGTTTTCTGGTGATCGAAAGCCGCGCTCACGCCGAGCGTCGCGGGGCCAAGGCGATCGCCCATATCGCGGCAATCCAGACCGGCCGTTGCCGGAGGGAGCCAGGTCAGGCGACCATCAACGCCCGGGCGCAACTCACGGCCATGGCCGGGCAATACGACGCGGCCAGTACTGCTGTATTTTCCGGCGCATCCGGCACCGCCGCGCCGACCAGGGAAGAGCAGGCTTTCCTCGCCGAGCTGGGGCTGCCGGTGCGTGCAACCGCCACAGCGATCGGACACGGGTTGGAGCCGTCGTTTCCAGCCAGCTTGGCGCTCGCGGCCATGGCGGTCAATCGCGGCATTCTTTTCCCCCCGCTGGAGCCAGCGGAAAATGTGATGCCGGGGCCGTTGCGGCAAGCGCTGGTGACCGGCTGGGGCCATTGGCGTGGCGAGGCGCTCGCGTTGGTGGTCGCTGCCTGATGCAGCTCGGCCCGGTCGATCTGGCGCAAAGGACCCAGCCGATCTCCCTGCTGGCCGCGATCTCTCGCCGCCGAACGAAGGATAGAGCGATACAGGCATGACACAGGACACGGATCATCTCGGCCGTCCGATCATCGTCGTCACCGGCATGGGGATCATCACGTCCCTTGGCCAGGGCAGGTCCGATAACTGGGGTGCGCTGACGCGGGGAATTTCAGGTGTCCGGCGGATTTCGCGCTTTTCGACCACCGGGCTGCGAACCACGATTGCTGGCACCGTCGATTTCGTCCCAGTGCCGGAGATGTCGGCCCCTGCCCTTTCCGAACGTCTGGCCGAACTGGTCATCGAGGAAGCGATAGAGCAGGCCGCCATTGGCCGGCTCGGGGATTTTCCTGGCCCGCTGTTCCTGGCCTTGCCGCCGGTGGAAATGGAATGGACCCAGCGCCGCGCGGTGGCCGCCCATGCCGCGCAGCAATACGGCGCCGGCGAGACTGTGACCTACAGGGATTTGCTGAACGTCGCGGGCGGCGGTTCGTTCGAACCCGTCTATCGCCGCTTCATGTTCGGCTCGGTCGGCGAAAATCTCTCCGAACGGTTCGGCACCAAGGGATCGCCAATCGCCACCTCGACCGCCTGCGCCTCAGGGGGCACAGCCATCCAGCTTGGCGTGGAGGCAATCCGCCGAGGCGAAACCGAAGCCGCGCTGGTGGTCGGCACGGATGCGTCGGTCAATCCCGAAAGCCTCATCCGGTTCTCGCTGCTGTCGGCGCTCTCGACCAGAAATGATCCCCCGGCGTCGGCCTCGCGTCCATTCAGCAAGGATCGCGAGGGGTTCGTGATGGCCGAAGGGGCAGGCGCGCTCGTGCTTGAGAGCCTGGCGAATGCCCGTGCCAGGGGCGCCGAGGTTCTGGCGGTGGTGCAAGGCTGCGGCGAGGTCGCGGATGGCTTCCACCGCACCCGGTCCTCGCCCGACGGCAAGCCGATCATCGCCTGCATGCGCAACGCTTTGGCCGACGCGGGGCTGACGCCCGATGCGATCGGCTACATCAATGCGCATGGCACCGGAACGCCGGAGAACGACAAGATGGAGTGGGTTGGCGTCTCCGCCGTGTTCGGCGAGCGGGCCGCGACAATCCCGATCTCCTCGAACAAATCGATGATCGGTCACAGCCTGACGGCGGCCGGCGCGGTCGAGGCGATATTCACCGTCCTGTCGATCCGCGAGGGGGTGTTGCCGCCGACGATCAATTACGAAACACCCGACCCTGCGCTGCCATTGGATTGCGTGCCGAACGTGGCGCGCAGAGCGGACGTGCGCCATGCTATTTCGAATTCGTTCGGCTTCGGCGGGCAGAATGTCTGTCTGGTGCTGGGCGCGCCCTGATCTGACGTCCTCAATAAAGTTACTCTATACTAATGGATTATGGTCATATAGTAACGACTACCGTTACTTATCAACAAAAATGCTTCGGCACGACTTGCGCGCGGCTGGACGTCAGCCTTGACCGGGTGGTATCGTCTCGAATTGACGAAGCCGGCAAGATGATAACTCGGGGGAACCGTCAATGCCAGCGCAACAAAAGGCGGCCATTGTCACGGGCGCCGCCAGCGGAATGGGTCGTGTCATGGCGTTGGCACTGGCCGGAGCCGGGATCGACGTGGTCGCCGTGGACCGCAATGCAGCGGCCTTGAAGACCCTCCCGGGGGCCGCCGCCGGACCCGGCAAAATCAAAACGTTGCCCGCTGACCTAGCCCGGCCCGACGCCTTCGACGCAATCGTCTCGACAACCATGGACGCGTTCGGACGGATCGATATCCTGCTCAACAACGCCGGCGTGGGACAATCGGGCATCCGCGCGAACACGCGGCGAAATCCCATTCGCTTCTGGGAGGTCACCCCGGAGCAATGGAGTATGTTCCTCGCGGTCAATGCGACCGCGCCGATCATGCTGACCCGCGCGGTGCTGCCTCACATGCTGAAGGCCAATCAGGGTCGCATCATCACAGTGACGACCAGCCTTGGCACCATGGTACGCGAGGGCTACCTGCTCTACGGCTGCAGCAAGGCTGCGGCGGAAGCCTCCATGGCAGTGCTCGCGGCCGACCTGAAGGGAACCGCCATCACCGCCAATGTTCTGGTCCCGGGCGGGGTGACAGACACGCCGCTGGTCGGCGAGGATGGCGGCGACCGCTCCAGGATGCTGCGACCCGAAATCATGTTACCACCGCTGCTCTGGCTGGTGTCGGACGCGGCCACCGGGGTCACCGGCAGGCGCTTCATCGCCGCCGACTGGGACAGTCAGCTTCCCCCGGCGAAAGCGGCCGAGGCGGCTGGCGCCCCCGTCGCTTGGCTGAGCATCGCGAGAATGCCGATCGAACCAGGCTAAACGATCGCGCTGCGCACGGGCCACCATGATTGCAGCGTCGGCGGTTCGCACACCGTCGTCGCGTCCGATACGAAAAATTGTCCTCCCCACCACGATTCCCCAGAATACGTGAACAAACAACGCCACAAAACGAGCACGATCGGTGATAAACGTTCCGCTGTTATCACTGCTTCTGGAGGTAGTCTCGTATGCGTTTCGCTCTTTTAGTCCTGTTGCTGCCGCTCGGATTGAGCGGCTGTCTCTCATTCAGCAGCAGTGATCCGCCGCCCCCAGCACACAACACGACGATCGTGACGCCGCCTGCGGCGCAGTGACCGCCGTCGTGCGAGCGATCCATCGCGCCATCCCCATGACCTGGCCGGCAAACAGGATTCCGGTTGTCGCCATGGGCAGACCGCCAGACCGGAGCACCGCGGCGGTCCAGGTATTGCAAGTATAAAATCCATCATACGTGTCCCGAGCGGCGTAGAACACGCTGCCGGGATACGGCCCGTCGGCAAGCCATATCGGATCGCCGGCGGGTGAGTGCTCGAGTTCGTCCCAGATCCGGGCCTCGATGTCTCGCAGACCGGCCTGTGAAACATGCAGCGTGACGACATCCCGCGCACCGAACGCTTCCTCCGGCGCAGTTCTTAGCGCTGTCATCAGAAGCGCGCTGCGACTGGGCAAAAGTGCGGACAGCATCGTAACCAACGACACTTCGCGCGTCACCAGGAATTGCCGCTCACCAAACCCGAAGGTCAGGTAGCGCACCCCGGGGAAGGGTCGCTCAAGCG
This sequence comes from uncultured Alphaproteobacteria bacterium, assembly GCA_963758415.1. Classification (GTDB taxonomy): domain Bacteria; phylum Pseudomonadota; class Alphaproteobacteria; order Acetobacterales; family Acetobacteraceae; genus Rhodopila. The sequence goes on from CAVWVL010000011.1 coordinate 789,680, forward strand.
CCGTCAGCGGCCCCGTAATCTCCTCGACCGGCAGTCCGATATCGGTGTGCCAGCCGCGCTCGATCACATAAAGGATTCTGTCGTCCGATGGCGTTACCTTGGCTCGCGTTCGGTCCCCCGTTGAGCAGCCGTACAACGAGAGCACCGAAGCAAGCCCGATCAGTACGGTTCGGTTCAGACGCCCGCGCATGCGAGCCCCGCTGTGCCGCGGCCACCCCCTCATGCCGTCCGAAGACCTCCGTCGGGATTCCAAACAGGCTCGGTGCCGCGGCCGGCGCCACGCCCGTTTTGACACCTTGCCGGCGATAGGCGGTTTGTGGTGTCGTGGCGCTGCACTAGGTGCAACAATTCCACCGTATGGCCGATCCGTTCAGTCCGCCCGACGCTCGAACATGAAGTGCGCGAATATCGGGCAACTCGAAGCAATATTCCGTCCAACTCCACCAGGAGCCCCCTGATGCTCACCATTCCCGCGATGACCGCCGGTGTCACACAACATGGCAATACCGTGGATGGCATTGTCTGGAACATCCTCGGTCAGACCTACAAACCATTGCATGTGACAGATAGTAGCTTTTCCTGGCATGCGGTGCTGCCCCCAGGGACCTTCGTTCCGCCCCACGTGCATCTCGCCCAGGACGAATTCATCTATGTGTTCGAAGGCAAATTCGATCTGCTGCTCGACGGACAAGCCGGAGCCGCGGCCGCCGGCGATTTGGTCCGCCTGCCCAGCGGCCTTCCGCACGGTCTGTTCAATCATGGCGAGGTGAATATCACCTGCCTGTTCTGGGTGTCACCCACCCGTCTGCTGTGGGACCTGTTCAAGGCAATCGATAACATGCCCGATCCGGCCGAGATAGTTCGCCTCGCCGCTCTGCACGAGGTGAATTTCCTGCCCCCACCAGCCTGAGGCAGTCACCGCGCACGATTGACCTGCTCGCGGGCGAACCCCGCCATCGCGGCGTAGCCCCGCACAATGGCTTCCCGTTCGGCGAAAGGCGCAATGTCGTCGACGTCACGGAAGCCTTCCGGCGCCCGTTCCTCAAGCATATCGATCACCCGCTCCGGCCCGCCCTTGCGGTTGTTCAGAACGATCTCGGTCGTCACCGGCCTCCGCTCGGCGTCATAAGCCGCCAACGCCCGCGGCACCGGCGCGCCGCTCGCCAGATGCCGCGCCAGCGCCCGGGCGTCCAGCACAGCTTGACTGGCACCGTTAGAGCCCACGGGATACATTGGATGCGCCGCATCGCCCAGCAGAGTTGCTCGGCCGAACGACCAGCGAGGCAACGGGTCACGGTCGCACAGCGGATACTCATAGAAAGTGCCGGACGCGCGAATCAGCGCCAGGGGATTGACGAAATCGAGCTGGAAGCGATCGCGCACGAAAGGCTCCAGATCGTCCCACTGGCCGGCGCGATTCCAATCCTCACGCCGTGGCGGTGCGCCGGGTGTGTCGGTGAGGCGCGCCATCACCGCCCAGTTGGTCAGCCGCCGCGCCGGCGCTCGCGGATCGAAATGGATCGGATAGAACACGAACTTTGCCGCCATCCCGCCAGCAATCACCATCGTGCGGCCATCCGCGTGCACCGGCCAGTCGGCCGCGCCACGCCACAGCATGGTGCCGTTCCAGACCGGGGTGCCCTCGCTTGGATACAGCACGGCCCGCGCGGCGGAATGAATGCCGTCCGCCCCGACCAGCACATCCCCGTCGGCGACAAACGTTTCGGCACCGTCGCGCCGCTCGAACCAGGCGTGCATCCGTTCGTCGCGCTCGGTAAAGGAAACTAGGCGGCAGCCGATTTGCAGCGCATCGGCACCTAGTCGTTCGCGGACCGCATCCAGCAGCACGGTATGCAGCTTGCCGCGATGGATGGAGAACTGCGGCGTGTCGAGGCCGGCATCGAGGCCTCGCAACTCCCGCCACACGATTTGGCCGAAGCGGTTGGCGTAGATCAGTTCTCGCGTCCGGATCCCGGCCCGGTCCAGCGCCGGCAACAGACCCAGCGCGGCGAGTTCCTTGATCGCATGCGGCAACGTGTTGATCCCGACGCCAAGCTCTCGCGGCTCCCGCATTTGCTCGAACACCGTGCAGTGGATGCCGGCCGCGTGCAACGACAGCGCCGCCGCGAGTCCACCGATGCCGCCGCCCACGATCAGCACCTTCATGCGTTTTTCCCTCGTCGCGAACCTTACCCGGCACGTGATATTCGCGTCGCACCGAACCCGTGGGTCAAGCCTTGACGTTGCGCGCGCAATGCCAACCGGCGGTCACACAGCGTCGCCAATTGCTGTAAGGTGACCTGCTTGCGAAGACAGTAATCGGAGAGAACGTCCATGTTTACCGTTTCTCGTGGCCCGGGGATCGTAGTGACCATTCTGGTGCCGCTGTTGATCGTCGCCGCGGCGCCCCCTGGCCAAGGCCCGGGTGGGACAACCCCCACTGTCTCGGTGACGACGAGCGGAATTACCTCGGGCTATATCGTGCGCTTTGGCGGCCCTGTCGATCATGCGTTTTCGCGGGTGGTGATCATGCAGGACGGCCGCGTCCTGGAGACCCTTCCCGTGCGGCTGGATAGTGCCCCGAACGTCCTGTTCGCACGCTCCCGGACACTGCCCCCCGGCGCCTACGACCTGCACTGGATAGTCAAGGCGACTGCCGACAACAGCATATCCGAAGGCGATTCGCCCTTTACGGTCGAGCCGCCGCCGCGCCAGTAGCACCGCTTGTCGCGACCAAACTGTCCACGGCCAATATCATATGCCCACCGCCGGACTCGAACCGGCACGTCGTTTCCAACTGCGGATTTTAAGTCCGCTGCGTCTACCATTCCGCCAGGCGGGCACCGAGCACGCTTTTATCGCCACCCTCCCCTACCGGCCAGACCTATCCGCCGTTGCGCAACCCGCAAGCAATATCCAACGCCATCCGGATCAGCTTGTCGCTGGCCTCCGGCGTGCGGAACGCGCTGTGCGCGGACAACGTCACGTTCGGCAACGTCGTCAACACATGGCCGGCCGGCAGCGGCTCGGTATTGAACACGTCCAATGCCGCATGCCGCAGATGGCCCGAGCGCAGCGCCTCGATCATCGCCGCCTCATCCACCACCGCCGCACGCGCTGTGTTCACCAGAATCGAGCCAGGCCGCAGCTTGGCCAGCCGCTCAGCGCTCAGAAAGCCTCGTGTCGCATCGTTCAGCAGCAGGTGCACCGAGACCACCTGGCTCTCCGCCAGCAGCGTATCCAGGTCCACGAACGTAACGCCAGGCGCCGTCTTCGGTGAGCGGTTCCACGCCAGCACCCGCATGCCGGACCCAGCGGCGATCCGAGCCACCTCCGCCGCTATTCCGCCGAAGCCGATCAGCCCCAGCGTCTTGCCAGTCAGTTCCATGCCCTCGGTGCGGAACCAGTTCCCCGCCCGCACGCCGCCGTCCATTCGAGCAAGCCCCCGCGCCGCCGCCCACATCAGCGCGATGCTGTGCTCGGCCACCGCGGTATCGCCATAGCCCTTGATGATGTGCACCGTGATGCCGATGTCGGCGAGCTCCTCGGGATGCATGTAGCTGCGCGCCCCGGTCCCGAGAAAAATAATATGTTTCAGGCTCTTGCAGGCGCGCATCGCGGCGGTCGGCAATTGCGTGTGGTCATCGAGGATGAAATCGTAACCAGCGGTCAGGCCAGGGAGTTCGTCCGGCCTGATCTCGCCGCGTTCCTCCACCGTCACCGGAGGGTCGGATGCCCGCACCACCCGGTGGAAGACCGCCGCGAGATCGTCGACCGCATCCAAAAACAAGCCCTTCATCCGACCCTCCTGACGCATTGCCGCTGTGACTCTGCGGAACCCCACGAGCCACGACAAGCAGCCGATTCTGCCCTCACGTCTCCCGATCTGCTACACGCTTGGTCCCCGCATCGAGTGCAGAATGGTTCGGCCCGTTACGATTCTTCCGAGGACACCCAGGCCGCGGGCCGCATCGCCGACAGCCCGATTCGTCCCGGAGCCTCCGGCCGAATCGCCCCGGCGACCGAGGCTGCGCAAAATACTGCTTTGGCTGCTCCGCTGGGGTTTCATCGGCTCGATCTGGGCCATGCTGGTCGGAGTCGTGGTGGTCTTGTGGTTCGCCCGCGACCTGCCCCGCCCCGAATCGGCTCTGGACGCCACCCGCCGTCCCAGCCTGACGTTGCAGGACCGATCCGGGCGTGGCTTCGCGACGTTTGGCGACCTGGTCGGAGAAAAGCTGCACCTCAAGGACTTTCCGCCGCAATTGCCCGCGGCGGTGGTCGCGGTGGAGGACCACCGTTTCTGGCACCATCCTGGCATCGATCCCGTCGGTCTGCTGCGCGCAGCCTGGTTTAACCTGGCCGCCGGCCGCGTCGTGCAGGGCGGCTCCACCCTGACACAACAGGTCGCCAAAACGCTGTTCCTGACCAACGCGCGCACCATGCGGCGCAAGGTCCAGGAGCTTCTACTGACGCTCTGGCTCGAGCATCGTTTCAGCAAGCGGGAGATCCTCGAGATTTACCTGAACCGCGTCTATCTCGGCGCCGGAGCCTGGGGCTTTGACGCCGCGGCCAAGGTGTATTTCGGCATTTCCGCCCGTCGCGTGAACCTGGCGCAGGCTGCCATGCTCGCCGGCCTGCCGCGCGCGCCGTCACGCTTCAATCCACGTGTGAACCCCGCCGCGGCGATCGCTCGGACCAAGGAGGTATTGGCCGCGATGGTCGCCGCCGGCGTGATTACCGAGGATCGGGCGCAGGCAGCCGCGGGCCAACTCTCGTTCCGAGCGAATCCGGTCGCGCCGGGGTGGTTCGCCGATTGGACGGCGGAGCAGGCGCAGCCCTTGCTGGCACCGGATGCGGACGCCGTTCTGCGCACAACGCTCGACGGCCGCTTGCAGTCGGTCGCGGAAGCGCGGCTTGCGGCGACGCTGGACGGGCCCGGCGCGGCCGCCAAAGTGAGCCAGGGCGCGGTCGTGATCGTCGATGCCGCCTCCGGTGCCGTGCGCGCCATGATCGGCGGACGCAACTACCGCGAAAGCCCGTTCAACCGGGCCGTTCTGGCCCGCCGGCAGCCCGGGTCCGCCTTCAAACCCTTCGTCTGGCTCGCGGCACTGGAGCGCGGTATGCAGCCAGATGACACCGTGCTGGACGCGCCGGTCCGCATCGGTTCCTGGACCCCGGCCAACTTCGAGCGTCGCTACCTGGGTGAGATCACGCTGGAAGAGGCGTTGGCGCAGTCGATTAACACCGTCGCGGTCCGTTTGCTGCTCCGTGCCGGCGGTCCCGCCGCAGTGGCCGCCACTGCCCGCAAACTTGGCCTCACCGACCGTTTCCCCGCTGACGCCTCGCTGGCATTGGGCACCGGCGAGGTGGGGTTGCTGGAGCTGACCACCGCCTACGCGGCCTTCTTCAACGGCGGCGAACGCGTGGTCGCACACCCGCTCGAGCAAGTGCCGCATCAGCCCCAGCCGGTCATTGAACCGTCGAAGGCAGCGATGATGGCACAGATGCTGGCGACAGTGGTGGCACGCGGCACTGGGCGGCAAGCCTCGGTGCCGGGGCGCCTGGTGGCAGGCAAGACCGGGACGACGCAGGATTTTCGCGACGCCTGGTTCATCGGCTGCATCAACGGCCAGATGATCGGCATTTGGCTTGGCAATGACGACAACGAACCGATGCGCGATGTGCAGGGCGGCGGGCTGCCAGCCAAGCTGTTCCACGACATCGCCGTTGGCATCGAGTGAATGTTTCGGCCCGGCGGTATCAGTATCCCATGAGCTGAGCATAGCGGGCGCGGCAAAACGCGCTGTCGCCGAAAGTTGCCATGGCCACCCGTGCGCGCTTGGTGAAGAAGCCGATCTCATGCTCATCGGTCATGCCGATGCCGCCGTGCATCTGGACGCTTTCGTTTCCACACAGAAAGAATGTGTCGTTGGCCTTGGCCTTGGCCAGGCTGGCAAGCGCCGCCGCGTCATTGCCCCCCTGATCCAAGGCGGACACCGTCGCCAACATGGCGGAGCGGCTCATTTCGATCTCGCAGAACATTTGTGCCGCTCGATGCTTCAGCGCCTGGAAACTGCCGATGGGGACTCCAAACTGCTTGCGGTCTTTCAGATACTGCACCGTGCGTTCAAATGCCTCGTTCGCACTGCCGAGCATCTCGGCGGCGAGGCCAGCGCGGGCTCGATCCAGGGCCGCATCGAGCAGGTCAGCACCGGCGTCGAGCGGCCCCAGCACGGCATCTGCACCGACCAAGACCCGATCCAGCGTCACTTTGGCCGCGTTCCGGCTGTCGACCATGACCAGCCGAGTGCGAGTCACGCCTGCGGCATCGGCCGGCACCAGAAACAGTGTGACCCCGCCCGACGTTCGCGCCGCAACGATCAGCGTATCCGCTACGTGCCCGTCGAGGACAAAAGTCTTCTGCCCGGTCAGTCTGTAGCCAGCACCGTCTCGTTCAGCTGTCAGTCCGATCCGCGTCGGCGCGTGGCGCGTGCCCTCCTCCAGCGCGAGGGCGAACAGATGCTCGCCCGCAACCAGCGCCGGCAGATACTTCGCCTTCTGCTCCGCCGATCCCGCCGATGACAGCAGAGTTGCGCCAAGCAGGGCGGTGGACAGCAGCGGCGATGCAGCCAAGGTACGGCCGGATGCCTCCATTACCTGCGCCAGACCAGTGATGCCGAACGCCGACCCGCCATAGTCCTCCGCGACCAGGAATCCGGTCCAGCCAAGGTCCGCCATCTCCTGCCATAGCGGGCGAGAGAAACCCACCGGATCGTTATCGTCACGCAATTTGCGCAGCGCGGTGATCGGACTGCGTTCGCGGAAGAAGTCGAGCGCGGTCTCGCGCACCATCTGAGCTTCGGATGAGAGAACCAACGACATCGGCCTAATCCGGCAAGCCAAGCACGCGCTTGGCGATAATGTTGAGCTGGACCTCGGAGGTTCCGCCCTCGATCGTATTGGCCTTTGCGCGTAACCATTCGCGGGTGAAACGTAATTCGTCGGCGGTGAATCCTTCACCCTCCCAGCCCAGCCCCTGGAAGCCTTCCGCTTCGAGCAACATCTCGTACCGGCGCTTGTTCAATTCCGTAGCCTGATACTTGAACATAGCCGAGAGCGGCCCCGGCGCAGCCCCCGCCTCCGCCTCCTCCGCCGCTCGGCGGCGAGTCAACTGGAACGCGTGCGCATCCATCGCAAACGCCGCGACACGATCGCGCAGGATCGGATCGGCGATCCGGCCATCGGCCTCGCCGGCATAGCGTTTTGCCACCGTTTCGACCGGGATTTCGAATTTAGCCGCCTGCCGAGCGCCGATGGACCCGATGCCTTTGCGCTCGTGTTCCAGCAGCCGCTTGGCGATGGTCCAGCCTTTGTTGAGTTCGCCCACCAGGTTCGCCGCCGGGACACGAACATTCTCGATGAAGGTTTCACAGAACACCGAGGCACCGCTGATCAGGCGAATCGGCCGCGGACGCACGCCAGGATCGGCCATGTCGATCAGAAGGAAGCTGATGCCGTCATGCTTCCTAGCGGTCGGGTCGGTGCGTACGAGACAAAAAATCCAGTCCGCCCGGTGCGCGTTCGAAGTCCAGATCTTGTGACCGTTGACCAGGAAATGTTCGCCCTGCAGAACGGCACGGGTGCGCAGACTGGCGAGGTCCGACCCCGCCTCGGGTTCGCTGTAGCCCTGGCACCAGCGGATTTCGCCGCGGATGATCGCGGGAAGATGGAACTGACGCTGTTCCTCGGTGCCGTATTCCAGCAGGACAGGGCCGAGCATGGAGAGGCCCATTCCGGTCAGTGGCGCACGGCACCCGAGGTCCTGCATCTCCTCTTCGAGCACCAGGGCTTCATCGGAGCACAGACCCCCGCCCCCGTACTGTGTCGGCCAGGTCGGGGCGGTCCAGCCTTTGGCCGCCATCCGATCAAGCCATTGTTTTTGTTCGGGACGCTTGTAGACAGCCTTCTTGCCACCGGGAACCTGCTCATCCTCCGGCATCCAGGTGCGCATCGCGGGCGGACAGTTCGCTTCCAGCCAGGCGCGTGTCTCAGCGCGGAAGGTGGACAGATCGGTCATGGGCGAGGTCACTCCCGTGCGGGTTCGCCCAGGCAACCACCATCGCGCCCTGGGGGCAAGCCGTGCGCGGGGTCGTGCCAGTGGCAGGCCGTCCAGGATTGGCGTAATCTTGGACCTATGCCGGACGATCTCTATGAACGTGACATTCTGACCTGGTCGCAGCATCAGGCGGATCTGCTGCGCCGCCTCGCCCGCGGGGAAAAGGTCAACGGCGTCGACTGGGACCACGTCGTTGAGGAGATCACGGACGTGGGATTGTCCGAATTCAACGCGGTTCGCAGCTATCTGCGTCAGATGCTCACACATCTGCTGAAAGTCCAAGGCTGGCCGGACAACGCGGCGGTCGATCATTGGCGCGGCGAAATCGGTTCGTATCGGGCCGACGCGGCACAGCGCTTCGCGCCTTCGATGCGACGCAGGATCGACCAGGCATCCCTGTACGGCAAGGCGCTCGGGCAGCTCAACGCGATCAAATACGATGGGGCGTCGCCTCGAGCATGGCCGGCGAAATGCCCCCTCACCTTGAACAAGCTGCTGAAGGACACGCGCGACGTGCTGGAGGAGCGGCTCCGGGCAGCATCGGAGTTTTGAGGATCTGCCGCTTCCCGTCGATGGCCGGTGATGCCACGGTGGCCGCACGCGCCGATGGCGGGGAGAAACATGGACTGGTCAGAACTGGGAGCCATACGTTCGCGCTTCGTAGAGAACAAAGACGAGATTCGGTTTTGGACTTCGTTGGCTTTGGACGGAGCAAAAGTGTCCGCGATCGTGGGGACATCTTCGGGATTGTTCATCGTGGTCGCGTATCTGCGCAGCGTCGGCGCTCCGCTGCCAATAACCGACATATCGGCCACAGTTGCGTTTCTGGTCATCGCCGCAGCATATGGTTTCGTTGCTATCTTTCTGGTCGCTACCCTTTACTCCCCGGCTCTGGTCTGCGCCGTTTCACCGCGAGATCGCCGGATTGCTGGGTTACGTCCGCTCGATCCCGATCTACCGAAGTTGCGGAGACTGATGATAATTGCGAGTTACTATATTTTATTCCACGCCGGGCCATTGGCGGTCATTGCCGTAACGATCTGCGGCCCTCGCCACCGAGATCACGCCTTTGCTTGCTTTGTGCCATATCGCTGCGCCAATCACTGGCGCCGGAATAAGCGTGCTGTGGCTCGGCCATCACCCGATAAGTGCACAGATAGAAACAAAGATAAGCTTCAAAGACGAAGCTGCACATGGGGTATTTTGGGGCTCGATTAAGAGAAGTCTTTGGTGTCTCATTTGGGCGGTAACGATAATGGGCTTTGCGGAGGCGCTTTTTCCAAACATTTTTGTCGCCAGGTTGGCGGTCGGAGCCGCCGCATTTGTTGTATACTGTTTCCTGGCAGTAGGCACTACGTTCAAACAGTACCTGGTCGGGGTATCACTGGCAGTAGCGCTGATCGGTGTGTTTCTACCTAGCTATTGCGGCAAAAGATCGCTCTATCTTCTAGGTATTGGTGGCGGAATTCCAGTGGTTGTCCTGATGAAGCCAATGCTTGGCCAGAATGTCGACGGTTGCCTGATAGTCAACATGGGCGGGCGTTTGATCGTCTGGCCTATGCCGGAGCCAACGGAGGCAGCGTGCAGAGATCTTGCTCCCGAGGGCACGCCCGGCGGCGTCCCCGCATTGTCTCGGGTCGTCATGATATCGCAAATCGATATCGAGCAGATCAAGCCGCCGCCGAAACACGGCCAAGGCTCCGTTTTCGCCGACTGAGCACCGGGGTAACGCGCGGCGCGAACAAAACGTTCTACCGCTCCGCCACGCCGTAAACCTCCGCAACATCGATCACGATCCCCGGCGGATCGAGCCGGATCGAACCAATATTCACCGCCTTTGAAACGATCTGGTCCCCGGCCCGCCAGTGGTGAATGATTTCCTGCCTTCGCGCGCGAATGATGAGGTAGTGCTGGATCGACGGCACACGAAAGTAGTCGGCCAACTTCTCGCCGCTGTCGACCGACTGCGTCGACGGCGACAGCACCTCGACCACGATCACCGGGTTGGTTGCCGCAGTGGCATCAGGATGCACCCTAGGGCCACAATTCACCAGGGCGTCGGGTTCATAATCCGTGTCGACGTCCACCTCGACCGTGATGCCGTCTGCCAGCGCCTCACAGTCCAGACCCGCCTCGCGCACCGCACGATCGAGCACGGCCCATACGCGGCTTTTGATCCGGACGTGCTGCGCGCGCTCCGGTGACATGGCCACCGGCTCGCCAGCGACGCGCTCATAGCGGCCACGCTGTCCCTCGGCCCAGCGGTGAAACTCCTCGCGCGTCAGGCGTAGCGACATCCGATCCTCCTGCGAGGATCGGTATACCACCCCACCCCGCCAACAGGCAGCCGAAACGCTACAGCGCCCCCTCGCCCCGCAGCGCCGCTACTGCCTGAGCATTCAACCCAAGCCACTCACCCAGCACCTCGTCGGTGTGCTGCCCCAGCACCGGAGACGGCGTCAATGCCGGAGGCTTGCCGTCGATCCGCACCGGCCAACCAGGCACCTTGAACGCATGATGCACTGGATGGCGCATCACCTGCATGATGCCGCGATCCTCGAACGTCTGGTCGTTCTGCAACTCCATCGTGTCGAGCACGGCACCCGCGGGGATTCCAGCGTCCCCCACAGTGCGCATTGCCTCGTGCTTGGTGTGCCGACGGGTCCAGGCGGCAATGATCTCGTCCACCTCCGCCTCGCGGCTGACCCGATCCTGCGGTGTCGCATACCGGATGTCGCCGATCAGGTCCTCTCGACCAAGCAGCTTCAACAGCCGATCCCAGTGATCCGGATTGGCTCGGCTGGTCATGATATAGACGTAGTCGTTCGGACCACCCGGAGCGCACGGATACAGTCCCATCGGCGCGTTGGTGATACCCGCCACCTTGCTGCCGCCCCGCCCCGCCGCTTTGCCGGTACGCCCCTGAGTGGCGAAGTTGATACGCATGTAGTGCAACATCGCATCCTGCATCGCCACTTGAAGGCGATGGCCCAGCCCGGTCTCCCGCCGCTTGAACAGCGCGCCCAGGATGGTGATCGCCATCAGCATCCCGGTGCCGGTGTCACCGATCGATATCCCCGGCCGTGTCGGCGGGCCATCCGGGTCGCCGGTGACACTGAAAGTGCCGCCGCAGGCTTGCGCGATCATGTCGAAGGCAAGGTTTTTCTCATAGGGGCTGCCCTCGCCGAAACCCTTTACCTGAGCATAGATGATCGCGGGATTGAGCTCCTTGACCACATCGTAGCCAAGACCCAGCCGCTCGATCGCACCGGGAGCGAAATTCTCGATACAAACATCGGCCCGACGCAGCATGTCCTTGACCAGGGACAACCCTGACGGCGACTTCAGGTTGACCGTCATTGACCGTTTGTTGGCGTTGAAGGCGTGGAAATAATACGGATCATTGTCGGGCTGGCCGGGACGCAGACGCCGGCCCGGGTCTCCCATCTTGGGGTTCTCGATCTTCACGACGTCGGCGCCGAGCCAGGCGAGGGCCTCGGTACAGGATGGTCCGGCTTCGAACTGAGTGAAATCGACGATCTTGACCCCGGAGAGGAATTTTACATCGGCGACTGGGCTGGACATGGCGCCTCCTTGGGATGTCGTTCCCTGGCATTTTCGCTGCGTTGAGCTTTATCTGTCACATACCGCCCGAAGGTGGAAGAACGACCCGCCCTCGCGGGCTTCGCCGGGCAGCTTCGTCTCAGCATCGCGGCCAGATTGGCCGGAACAGTCGGACAGTCCGGCTACCGCAAGTCCGGTTCAGACTTCGCCTCGGCCGCCACCCAGACATCCAGACAGCTGGCCTTGCCACGGCGATACACCGTCAGACCATCGAAGGCCGCGATCAGGCGATAACGAGACCATGCCCGGGCAAACGCAGAGTCCGCGGCCGCAAGAATTTTGATGTAGTTGGTGCTCTCCCGCGTATCGACAACCGCGATATCGGGACATCCGGCGATGAAGTCATGCGCGACCCACCGCGCGATGGGCCATTCCTTCGCCACTGCTGGATCGAACCGGGCGCGCCAGACCTCGCCCTTCAACGCCCACATCGAATCAAAGCGAGACGCCCAGGCGACGCCCGTCTCGTTGACCACCGGGAAACCCAGCGCGATCCATTCCGAGAATGCGACATAGGTCCGGGCATGTTCGGTTCGGATGATCTCCTCGACCCGGGTTTGCGCGGTATTCTGGGGCTCGACCGCCTGCTCAACCCCCGGTTCGAAGCGCCGGAGCGAACTCGAGCAGAACACAAGGACTACGGCGGTCGCGATCATCAACGGCAGCCGCACCAATCGGCGTTGTCGACTGACTTCCGACGCGCACCACAGCACGAGGCCGAGTATGGTGATCATTGTCGCTGGCAGTTGATGGTAATACCAGTTCTTGCCATCAACGAAGCAAATGGCGGTGCTGGTGGCCGCGAAGGCCACGAGGGTCAGCATCAGGCTGTATTCCGCCATGTCCCGCCGCCGCAGCCGCAACAGGGAAATGGCGATTAGCTGCCCGGAGATCAGCATGACGGTGTCGGACAGCAACGACAGGAACGGAGCATCCGTTGCTCCGTATAAGGCCAAGGCCAGCGGAACCGCCCGCCGCAGGTAAGCCGGACACAAGATCGCCACGAGACAGGCATAGCCCACCAATGTGAGACATGCCGCGATCGGCATGACCCGCCACGGCCGCAGTCCCCGGGTCAGCGCGAGGCACTCCAGGACGGCGAACACCGCGCCATACCGTGGCTTCAGTGCACACCCAAGGCCAGCCAGGACCCCGGCTACGACCAACGACACGACAGGCGCACGGTACCCGTCCAGACGTCGCGCGAATATCACCAGGTAGGGCAGGAACGCGGCCGCCAACAAATGTTCCCGCTGGCCCAAATCGACTGCGGGGACAATCAGAAAGACCGACCCGATCAGGGCAAACACCGGCAGCCGATTGGCGAATAAGCCGCCATTGGCGCGAAGCAGACTGGCACTCCACCAGGCACAGGCGAGTACCGCCGTAAGGAACATCGGTATGGCAACCGATTGGGTGTCGACGTTGAGCCAGCCGGATAGGCCGATCGGGATAGCGGAGATCCACACAATCAGCGGAGGATTGACCTCGACCACATCGACGTACAGTTCCCGTCCGGCCATCCAACGCCGGGCGACATACAGCAGCCAGGCAACATCGTCCTTCATTGGCGAGCGGATTGTGACGAAAAGCACCACCACGACGACGAGCCCCAGCAGCAGCAGGCTGATCGCGGACGCCAGGCGCCTGCCGGTTACCGCCGGGTGCCAGGTCCGGAGTTGCGACTGGTTCATGAATATTCGGTCTGATCGATGCCGGCCGGAGGGGACACAATAGCTCAACTAGGACGCGCAACGCGTGGTTGCCACATCGTCAAGCCTCAGCCAAGTGGCCAAAAGATGGCGACCGATCTGATATGCCAAATCGGCCATCCCCGCCGACGCAACCAGCGAGGCCAAGCCACGAACGAGCCGGTTATTGTTCGAGAAGATCCTGGATACGTCTCGCGACGTGAGCCTGCGAATAGGGTTTTTCAATTAGCTTGACGCCCCGGGCTACGTCGATCGATAGGCTGCGGCTGCTGTTGTATCCCGATGTTAGCAGAATCGGTATGTCCGGATGGTTGTTTTGCAGCCACCGGGCCAAGCCGAATCCATCCATGGGGCCAGGCATCCGGATATCGCTGAACACAACGTTCACCCGCTCCGCCGCACGCATCGTCGCGATAGCCTCGGCGGCATCGCCGGCTTCCAGCACGGTGTAACCGCAGTCGCGAAGATACTCGGCAATTGGCATTCGTACCATGATGTCGTCCTCGACGACGAGAACGGTGTAGGCTGCGCTTTGCGCCGAGGCCATCGGGAAGTGAGGCATGATCATATCCATACTCCCCAATGTAATACACCACCTTCGTGAAATCGCGCTCGCCTGATGGCAATTTGTTGTGATATCATCTATTATCGCTAAACGGCGACCATACCAAAGGTGCCTCGGCTGTCAACGCGTTGAGAACTCTTAGTTTCCGGCTGCGCATTCCGCGAATACGCCCGTCTCGTCTTGCCACCCCCGTTTGTATTACTGACCCTGTCCAATAGGTGTACCCCCGGGGACGCCCCGCGCAACTCGCTCAACGCACAGCCTCTCGTCAACCTGCGTCGTCGAGCGGCCCTAGCATCCCGCGGCGTCCCCTGGTGATATCATCCATCACGTGTTGATCGCGCTTCTCAGCCTCGGCCTGTGCGACGGCCTTACGGTCCTCGATGGTGCGCTCCACGGCCCGCGCCGCCGATCGCGCCTCGGCCAGTTCCGCGCGAGCCACAGCCGTCCGCTGCTCCGCGGCAGTCAGTCCCATCACCGCGGCACGCCGTTGGACCCGGACACGCTCCAACCAGGCACCAAAGATCGCCATGCCGTCGGCTCGCTCGGGAAAACGATCGGCAAGCTCCCGCTCCCGAGGTATTGATAGATCGATCGCGCGGATCGCCTCCCGGGCATCAGCTTCACTCTTCAGGTATCCGGCGAGGACCTGGCGCGACTGGTCGATCGCCCGCTTCCGAATGGTGAGCAGGACATCCATCTTGTCCCGACCCACTCTATCCTCCCATCGCCTGCTGAAGGCGCCGGAACAACTCGTCGAAGCCCGTGGTTTCGTCCCGTTCCTGTCGCAGCACGGCCTCGATCGCGGGCGTCAGCATCAATGCTTCGTCCACCCCCTGATCCGTGCCGCTCCGATAGGCCCCGAGCCGCACCATGTCCACCATTTCGCCATGCACCGATAAAATCGCCCGCGCCCGCCGGACCAGCGCGGTTTGGCTGGCGTCGAGGCAGCTTGCAGCCAATCGCGACAGGGACCGCAGAACGTCGATCGCCGGGTAGCGTCCGCCTTCAGCGATCTTGCGATCCATCACGATATGGCCGTCGAGGATACCCCGTACCGCATCGGCGACCGGTTCGTTGTGGTCGTCTCCCTCGATCAGCACGGTAAACAGGCCGGTAATCTGGCCCGCGGAGCCATCGGGTTGCTGCAGCCCCGGGCCCGCGCGCTCCAGCAGCCGCGGCAGTTCAGCAAATACGCTGGGAGGATAGCCGCGCGTCGCGGGCGGCTCGCCGGTCGACAGCCCGATCTCCCTCAGCGCGAGGCAAAACCGGGTCACACTGTCCATCAGCAACAGGACAGACTTCCCCTGGTCGCGAAAATGCTCGGCGACCGTCATCGCGGTATAGGCGCATTGCCGGCGCATCAACGGTGGGGCATCCGACGTGGCGACCACGACAACCGATCGTGCCAAGCCATCGGGTCCCAAATCGTCCTCCAGAAACTCGCGAACCTCCCGCCCGCGCTCCCCCACCAGGGCGAGGACGACGATATCGCACGCGGTGCCACGGGTCAGCATTGCCAGCAGCGTGGATTTGCCGACGCCGGAACCCGAGAACAACCCAAGACGCTGGCCCTGACGGCACGTGGCGAAGCAATTCAGCGCCCGCACTCCCAGATCGATCCGCGGCCCAACGCGAGCGCGCAGAGTTGCGTCGGGCGGCGAGCGGCGCGTTGACTGAGGGATCAGGCCGCCCAGCAACGGGCCATCATTGTCGAGCGGCGCGCAGAGCGGATCAATTATCCGGCCAAGCCAGGAGGACGACACGTCGATCATACCGTGATGTCTGGTCAGCAGCTCGGCTTTTGCCCCGGGACCAAGCCCATCCAGCGGCGCGAATGCCATGAGCTGCGCCAGCCGGTTGCGAAATCCGATCACCTCGGCCGGAATCACCTTGTTATCGCGAGCATGGAGATTGAGCCGATCCCCGATCGTGACGAGATTACTGAGGCCGTCGACCTCAACCAGAAGTCCGTAAAGGTTGACGACGGAACCGCTCACGTAGGCGGGGGATATTCGGCGAAGCATTGCGATCGAAGCGCCAAGTCGTTCGTCGAGACTGTACTTTCTCATTAAGACATCAACATCCAAAATACGGTCCTTATGTGCTTGTCCGTGCTCAAAACAAGGCTACACAGTCGTGTATGCTAAAAATATACACCATTTCGTTGACAATTCGATGGCTTAAAACACGCTATAGTGGTAGTCCTAACTCCGCCAAGTTAAGGAGGAATGAATGCGCGTATTGCTGGTTGAAGATGACCTGATTGGCGCGCGCGGCATCACTCTGATGCTGAAAGCCACCGGCGCGATCGTCGACCAGACCGACAGCGGCGAGGAAGCGCTCGAGCTTTTGCGACACTACGAATACGACATCGTGCTGCTGGATCTCGCCCTGCCCGATATCGAAGGATTCGAGGTCGTGCGGCGTATGCGCATCTCCCGCAACGACACCCCCGTCATCATTCTCTCCGGACTGACGTTGCCCCAAGCCCGGGTCAAGGCCCTGAGCCTCGGGGCGGATGATTTCATCACCAAACCGTTCGACAAGGCGGAACTGCTCGCCCGCATGCAGGCGATCGTCCGTCGCAGCAAGGGTTTCAGCCAACCCGCCGTTCGCCTTGGTTCGCTCGAACTGAACCTCGACAGCCGTGAAGTCACGGTCAATGGCAAGGATGTGCGGTTGACCGGCAAGGAGTATTCGATCCTGGAACTGCTGGTGTTGCGCAAGGGCATGGTCCTGACCAAGGAAGCGTTCTTAAATCACCTGTATGGCGGCCTGGACGAGCCGGAGGTGAAGATCATCGACGTCTTCGTCTGCAAGCTGCGCAAAAAGCTCGCGCTCGCCGGCGCCGACAACATGATCGGGACAATTTGGGGGCGCGGTTACATGATCCGGGAGCCGGCGGCCACCGCTGTTGCCTATGCGCCGGCCTACGAACCGCTGCGTGTGCCGAGGCTCGCGCCCGTAAGCTGACCTCCGGTCTGAATGCTCGCGCCACGCATGGCGTAAGCCGCACTGCTTCTCTATATCCCGGGTATGAGCACCGGCTTTCTCAAGATGCACGGCTGTGGCAACGACTTCGTCATCCTGGACGAGCGGACGCGGCCCCTAGACCTGAGCGCGGCGCGGGCAGCCGCCATCGCCGATCGGCACACCGGAATCGGCTGCGACCAGGTCGTCGTCGTTCAGACCGCCGGCGCGGGGGCGGACGCGTTCATGCGCATTCGCAACCCCGATGGTTCGGAGGCGGAAGCATGCGGCAACGCCACGCGATGTGTCGCCGAGCTCCTGATCCGCGAGTCGGGAAAAACTTCGGTCACTATTCGGACGATTTCGGGCGACCGGCTCGCTTTGCTCCGTCCCGATAGGCAAGTTCAGGTCGACATGGGACCTGCCCGGCTCGACTGGAGCGACATTCCCCTGGCGCGCCCGATGGACACCATCAAACTCGACCTGTCGGCCGACACTGTCGCCGAACCAGCAGCCGTCAGTATGGGCAATCCGCACGCCACCTTCTTTGTCGACGATCTGGATGTCATTCCGATCCGACAAATCGGTCCGGCACTGGAGCACGACAAACTGTTCCCGCAACGCGCCAATATTGGTTTCGCCCAGATACTGGACGCCGCCAAAATCAGACTGCGGGTCTGGGAGCGGGGTGCGGGTTTGACCTTGGCCTGTGGCTCAGGCGCCTGCGCGGCCTTGGTCAACGCCCATCGCCGCCGCCTCACCACCCGCCGTGCGTGCGTTATCCTCGACGGCGGCACCTTGGAGATCGAGTGGCGCGACGACGGCCATGTGTTGATGTCCGGGCCGGTCACGACCACCTTTGCCGGCCAGATCGACCTTGCGGCGTTACCGGCATGACGACAGAAATCCTCACCTTCGGCTGCCGCCTCAATAGCTATGAAAGCGAGGTGATGCGCAACCTTTCCGCCCGACACCAGGACGCCGCGCAGGCACCCACGGTGATCGTCAACACCTGCGCGGTGACAGCCGAGGCGGAACGTCAGGCCCGCCAGGCGATCCGCCGCGTCGCTCGTGAACGTCCGGACGTCCGCATCGTCGTTACCGGCTGCGCCGCGCAGATCGACCCGGACCGCTGGGCAAACCTCCCCAACGTCCATCGCGTGCTCGGCAACGACGACAAGCTGAAGCCAGAAAATTGGCAACCCGGCGCGGGATCCGCGGTATCCGACATCATGGCGGCGCGACAGACCTCGGCGCACCTGGTGACCGAATTCGCCGGACGCGCGCGGGCCTTCGTGCAGGTGCAGCAAGGGTGTGACCATCGCTGCACGTTCTGCGTCATTCCATTCGGCCGCGGCCCAAACCGATCGGTGCCAATCGGCGCGGTGGTCGAGCAGGTCCGCGCGCTCGTCGCCAGCGGCTATCAGGAGATCGTGCTGACGGGCGTCGATATCGCCTCCTACGGCCCTGATCTGCCGGGCGCGCCAAGCCTCGGGCAGATGATTCGCCGTCTGCTCGCTTTGATCCCGGAGCTGTCGCGGTTACGCTTGTCCTCGATCGATCCGGCAGCGATCGACGACGATCTGTGGCGCCTGATTGCCGAGGAACCGCGCCTGATGCCTCACCTGCATCTCTCCCTGCAGGCTGGCAGCGATTTGATCCTGAAACGGATGCGGCGGCGTCACGGTCGCGCCGAGGCAATCTCGGTGATCAGCCGAGCCCGGTCCCTACGGCCGGGTATCGCGATTGGTGCTGACCTTATCGCTGGATTTCCAACCGAAACGACGACACTGTTCGAGGAAACACTCCATTTCGTGCAGGAAATGGAAATGCCCTACCTCCACGTGTTTCCCTACAGCGAGCGCCCTGGCACGGCGGCTGCCCGGATGCCGGCGGTGCCCATATCGGTACGGCGAGCACGGGCCGCCCGCCTGCGGCAGACCGGAGAGGATAGCGCCGACCGGTTCCTGGCCAGTCACATGGGACGCACGGTATCGGTTCTGGCGGAAGCGGTTCAGTCGGGCCACAGCGAACATTTCGCGCCTGTGCGGCTGACCCGCTCGACGAAACCGGGAACATTGGTGAGGGCCAGGGTGACTGGAATGGCGGCCGGCTCGTTATTGGCGGAGCCGGCCTGATGGCGGAGGCAAGCTGATGGCGCTCGGGGGTTTCTTTTCGCGCCTGAAACAAGGACTTTCGCGCAGCACGCAGAAAATTTCCGAAGGGATCACCGCGGTATTCCGCAAGCGCCGTCTTGACGATGAGGCGCTCGCGGAACTGGAGGAACTGCTGATCTCCGCCGACCTGGGCACCGCCGTCGCGCACCGGGTGATCGCCGCCTTCCGCCGCAGCCGTTTCGGCAAGGAGGTGACCGACGAGGAGATCAAGCAGGCACTTTCCGAAGAAATCGCCGCCATCCTCGAACCGGTGGCAAAGCCGCTCGAGCTCGATCCGGCCCGCAAACCACATATCGTGCTGGTGGTGGGCGTCAACGGCACCGGCAAAACCACCACCATCGGCAAGCTCGCGCAGGGCTATCGCGAGCAGGGCAAGCGCGCCGTGATGGTAGCCGGCGATACGTTCCGCGCCGCGGCGGTGGAGCAGTTGCAGATCTGGGGGGAGCGCACTGGCACACCGGTGGTCGCCGGCGGGCGCAATGCCGACTCGGCCGGTCTGGCATTCGACGCCTTGACCAAGGCGAAGGCCGACCGCGCGGACGTCCTGCTGATCGATACCGCCGGGCGGTTGCACAACAAAGCCGCGTTGATGGACGAACTGCGCAAGATCATTCGCGTCTTGCGCAAACAGGACGAGACGGCGCCGCATTCCGTGCTGCTGGTCCTCGATGCGACCACCGGGCAGAACGCGATCCAGCAGGTGCGGGTATTCAAGGAAATGGTGGAGGTGACCGGCCTGGTGGTCACCAAACTGGACGGCAGCGCCCGCGGCGGGATCGTGGTTGCCCTGGCCGAGACCTTCGGGCTGCCGGTTCACGCGGTGGGCGTCGGCGAGCAAGCTGGTGACCTGCGTCCGTTCGATGCGCACGACTTCGCCCGCGGCCTGGTCGGGACGGATGAGCTAACCGCGCCGTGATTCGCGCCAGATCCGCGTGGGACTAGCTGCCTACCTTCTCCTCTGAATTCACCCCCAGTTGCTTCAGCTTACGGTGCAGCGCCGAACGCTCCATGCCGACAAACTGAGCCGTCCGCGAAATGTTGCCGCCAAAGCGCAGCAGTTGCGCATGCAGATACTGGGTCTCGAACAGATCCCTGGCCTCTCGTAGCGGCAGCGACATGATGTCGGCCGTCGGGTCGATATTCAGCAGCGCCGGCGCCCGGGACCCGATCTCCGGCGGCAGCATGTCGGCACGGATCGTGTCGCCGGCGTGGCCGGGTGCCATGATCAACAGCCAGTCGGTCAGGTTCCTCAACTGCCTTACGTTACCCGGCCAATCATAGGCCTGCAGTGCCGCCAGCGTGTCCGCTGATAGTGGCCGGGGCGGTATTCCCGAACTCTCCGCCGACCGAGCGATAAACGACAGCGCCAGGCTCGGCACGTCCTCCCGCCGCTCCCGCAGGGCCGGCACCTTCACCGGCACAACGGCCAGGCGGTAATACAGATCCTCGCGGAATCGCCCGGCCGCAATCTCCGCCTGCAGGTCACGATTGGTAGTCGACAGCACCCGCACGTCCACCTTGACGCGCGACGAGCCGCCAAGGCGTTCGAACGTCTGGTCCTGCAACGCCCGGACGATTTTGCCCTGAGTCTCCAGTGGCATGTCGGACACTTCGTCCAGCAGCAAGGTGCCGGTGTGGGCGCGTTCCAGCACACCGGCCCGTCTCGGATGGGCCGTCGAATCGCTTCCGGCTTCCAGCCCGAACAGTTCCTCCTCGAAACGCGCCGGGTTGAGTGTCGCACAATTCATCACCACGAACGGCCCGGAGGAGCGACGCGATCGAGCGTGGATCATGCGGGCCACGACCTCCTTGCCCGATCCCGCGGGACCGGAAATCAACACCCGGGAGCCGGTCGGCGCCACCCGCTCGATCTGCGATCGAAGCTGGGCGATCACCGCCGAGTTGCCGGTCAGGGTTACCTCCGGCCCGGCACGCAGCCGCAGTTCCGCGTTCTCGCGTGCCAGCGCCGCGGCCTCCAGCGCGCGCCGGATCACCAGCAGCAGCCTGTCGGACTGGAATGGTTTCTCGATGAAATCGTACGCGCCGTGGTGGATCGCGGCGACCGCCATCTCGATCGTGCCATGTCCGGAAATCATCACCACCGGGACATGCGGTTCCTCGTTCCGCATCGTCTCCAGGATCGCCAACCCGTCCATGCGTGACCCCTGAAGCCACACATCCAGCACGACCAACGACGGTCTGCGGGCCCGAAACGACCCAATGGCCGTCTCACCGTCACCGGCGCCGCGCGTTTCGTAACCCTCGTCCTGGAGGATCCCGTCGATCAGCATCCGGATATCAGGTTCGTCGTCGACGATCAGGATCTCATGCGCCATGCGACACCTGCGTCCGCTCTCCTGTCATCGCCGCATCGCCCTCCGGGGCTTTCGTGGCACCACTCGGCGAAACCTCCGGAGTGAGCGGCAGAAACAAGCTGGCAACAGCGCCCGGGCCATCCTGCCGATCGTCCAGCATCAGCTTGCCGCTGTGGTCTTCCATGATCTTTTTCACGATGGCCAATCCCAACCCGGTTCCCTTTGGTTTATGAGTTACATACGGTTCCGTCAGACGCGAGCGGTCTGGAGGCAGGCCAATCCCGTCGTCCATCACGGAAATCCGCACTCCGTCCGGTTCGTCTCGCAGCGTTACAGCGATGTGGCCGGCGCCATCCCGTCCCCCATCTTCGCGCATCGCCACCGCGTCGGCGGCGTTCTGCAACAGGTTGGTGAGTGCCTGGCGTATCATGCGCCGGTCGCACGGCACCAAAGGCCCCTGCTCCGGAATGTCCAGGGTCCACCCGATGCCAGGGCGCGCCGTCTTTTGCAGCACGAAGGCCTCGCGTATGACCCGGCTCAGGTCTTCCGGCTTGATCACCGGATGCGGCATACGCGCGAACGCCGAAAATTCGTCGACCATCCTGCCAATATCGCCGACATGGCGAATAATCGTGTCGGCGCACTGCGCGAACGTCTCGGGGTCCGACAAGATCTCCTTGGCGAAACGGCGTTTCAGGCGCTCCGCCGACAACTGGATCGGCGTCAGGGGATTCTTGATCTCATGCGCGATGCGGCGGGCGACATCCGCCCACGCAGCCTTACGCTGGGCCGATTGCAGCTCGGTGATGTCATCGAAGGTTACGACAAACCCATCCGGGCGCCCGCCGGACAATTCGGCGCCGATCCGCACCAGCAGGGTGCGCCGCCGGTTGGGCGTGCCAATCTGGATTTCCGCCGTGCGCGGCTTTTCCGGCGCGGCCGCCACGTCCTCGATCAGACCCGCGAACTCGGGCACGATCTCGGCCAGGCGGTGGCCGATCGCCGCCAGCAGATCGAGACCCAGCAACTCGTCCGCCGTTCGATTGGGCAGCTCGATCCTGGCCTGAGCATCGAGCCCGATCACTCCGGCCGAGACGCCCGCAAGGACAGTTTCAGTGAAACGCCTTCGCTCATCGATCTGGCCGTAGGCTTCCATCAGCTCGGTCCGCTGCGCCGCCAACTGGCCGGTCATGCGGTTGAATGCGCGTGACAGGCCCGCGACCTCATCTCCGGTGGCTGCTTCCCGCACGCGAACGCTCAGATCGCCGCTGCGAACCCGCTCCGCGGCGTTGATCAGGGTGCCGATCGGACGGGCGATCTGGTTGGCCATGATCAATCCAATCAGCCCAGCCGCGAGCAGGACCAACAGAGCCACGATGGCGAAAATCCACGCGAACGCAATTTGCAGCCACGACCGGTTCTCATCCAGCCGCTGATATTCCGAGACCGCCTGCTCGGTCTGCTGCATGTATCCAAGGATCGCCGGGTCGATCGGCCGGCCGATCATCAGCATCAGCGGCGGCGTTGATTCCAGACGCACCACCGCCCTTACCCGCGTTCCATCGCCACCGTTCAGCACCGCCACATCGCCGCGCAACGCCTGCTCGGTGGCCGATTGCGGCGGTGCCTCCACCCCCATGCCAACAAAGATACCCGCGGCGGCCAGCACCTGCCCCGTCGTCGGTTCGTAGATCACCGCCTCGGTCAGACCACGAAGCGTGGTCTGGGTGTCCAGCATCTCGGCGAACACCGTCGGGTCGGCGTAGAGGAACCGTCCGGCGCGTGCCAGGTCATTGGCCATTTCCAGCGCGACGGCGCGGATATTGTTGCGATGCTCGTCCAGGTAGCCCCGCGATACCTGCAGCGACTCCGATAGCGAGGTCCGCACCGGGTCGTTGAACCAGGACTGGATGCCGAAATGGAAGAACGCGACGGCGAAGCAGGCCACGACGATGGTCGGCGCCACGGCGACGCCGCTGAACAGGAAAACCAACCGGACATGCAGGCGGGACCCGGCGGAACCGCGGCGCCGTTCCACCCAGACGCGGGTCAGCCGGCCGGCGAGCACCGCTCCGAGCAGCAACAGTACCCGAGAGGTTCGCCAGAACCAGGCCCACGCCAACGCCTGGCTTCCATCCGAGAGGTGAGCCGCGCGCCAGGATGATGAATGTGGCCAGTCCCACCATCAGCGCCGCCGTGGTCAGGGCCAGCGTGACACCCTTGCCCAGCAGCACGTCGCCCAACTGGCCCGCCCGCGACAGCCGCGGCTCGGAAATGATGTCGGGCGGCTCGGTTCGTCGCAGCGTGTCCCGCCCCGGCGAGACGTTCATGTCGTCCTGTCCTGCCATGTCGTCCGCCCCTTGAGCCGAAACCAGGGGAACCAACGCGAAGCCATCTACATCAGGCCCCGTACCACCGGTATTTCCAGGTCTCGGATCTTTTTGCGCAGGGTGTTGCGGTTCAACCCGAGCATCGACGCCGCCTTAATCTGATTGCCGCGCGTGGCGGCCAGTGTCAGGCGGATCAGCGGCCTTTCCACCTCGGCGATGATCTTGTCGTAGACATCGGTCACGCCGATGCCGTCGTTGTGCATCACCAGGAATTCCTTGATATGGCGCTCCACCGCACTCGACAGAGTGTCCGGTCCGTTGCCGGTCTGAGACACCAGGCCGGGCGCGGCCGCCGGAGAGGGATCCGTGAGTTCCGCCGCGATCACCTCGCCACCGATCACCTCGTCGGGACATAGCGCCGCCAGCCGCCGCATGAGATTCTCCAGCTCCCGGACATTGCCCGGCCAGCCATGCTGCTTCAGCCGGTCCACGGCGCCCTGATCCAGACTCTTGGACGGCAGTCCGTCCTCCCGCGCGCGGTCCAGGAAATGACGGGCCAGCAGCGGAATATCCTCGGCACGCTCGCGCAAGGGCGGCAGGCGAATCGGCACCACGTTCAGGCGATAGAACAAATCCTCACGGAACAGCCCCTGGCGTATCGAAGTGCGCAGGTCGCGATGGGTCGCGGCGATAATCCGGACATTGGCCTTGATCGGCTGGCGGCCGCCGACGCTGGTGAATTCGCCTTCCTGCAGCACACGCAACAGACGGGTCTGTGCCTCCGGTGGCATGTCGCCAATCTCGTCCAGGAACAAAGTGCCGCCGTTGGCCTGCTCGAAGCGTCCCTGCGACCGGTTTGTGGCACCAGTGAAAGCCCCGCGCTCGTGGCCGAACAGTTCGCTCTCGATCAGCTCGCGCGGAATGGCGGCCATGTTGATCGCGACGAACGAGCCGGCCCTGCGCTTGCCGTAATCGTGTAGCGCGCGAGCCACCAGTTCCTTGCCGGTGCCTGACTCGCCGTTGATCATAACGGTCAGATCCGCCGTCGTGAGGCGGGCGATGGTGCGGTAGATTTCCTGCATCGCGGGGCTGCGTCCGATCAGCGGCAAACGCTCATCGGTGTCGCGCGGCTCGCTGATGATCATCGGCGGCTCGGTCGGCGCCGCCAGCGCCCGTCCCACAACCGACAACAGCTCCCGCAGGTCGAATGGCTTGGGAAGATACTCGAACGCCCCCCGCTGGGTGGCCTTCACCGCGGTGATCAGCGTCGACTGCGCGCTCATGACCACGATACGCAACTCCGGCCGAATGCGTTTGATGCGCGGGATTAGATCGAGGCCGTTTTCATCCGGCATCACCACGTCGGTGATGACCAGGTCGCCCTCGCCGTCCTCCACCCATCGCCAGAGCGTCGCGGCGTTGCCAGTGCTCCGGACCTGGTAGCCAGATCGACCCAGGGCCTGGGTCAGAACGGTGCGGATAGAGCGATCGTCATCGGCGACTAATACCGTTGGGAGTGTCATGCGTCGGCGTCTTTCTCGGTCACGACCGGAAGGTGCAGGCGGAATTCGGTGCGCCCCGGGCGGCTGTCGACTTCAATCAGGCCGCCATGGTCGCCGACAATCTTGGCAACCAGCGAGAGGCCGAGGCCGCTGCCCGACAACTTCGAGCTAACGAATGGTTCGAACAAGTGCGGCCTGATGTCTTCCGGAATACCAGGCCCGTTGTCACGAACCGCCACGAACAGCGGCAGGTCAAGCCGCGCGGAAGTACCGGGGATCGCAATACGCATGCCATGCTGGAAACCGGTGGCCAGGATGATCTCCGGACGGCCGACACCTTCCACCGTGACCGCTTCCGCCGCATTCTTGATCAGGTTCAGAACCACTTGAACAAGCTGGTCGCGGTTGGCCCACACCGGTGGCAACGACGGATCATAATGTTCCTGAAAATTGATATGCGCGGCAAAGCCCGACTGGGCGAGTTTCCGCACATGTTCGAGCACGCGATGGATGTTGACCGCGGTGCGCGCGATCGGTTTCTCGCCGAACGCCTCCATCCGATCCACCAAGGCGCGGATGCGATCGGCTTCATCCCGGATTAGTTCGGCCAGCTCCCGGTCGGCCGGCGCCACGCTGGCCTCCAGAAGCTGGGCGGCGCCGCGAATGCCTGACAGGGGGTTTTTCACTTCATGGGCCAGGATCGCAGCCATGCCGCTGACGCTGCGGGCCGCACTTCGAAACGCGAGCTGACGATCCAGCGCGCGGACAGCCGAGGCGTCCTGCATGACCAGCACCACCACGCCAGGCTCCTCCGGCAGCGGCGAACCTTGCACCGTCACGCCGCGTTTGTGCAGGCGCGGGCTTTCGAGGTTCAGGTCGTGGTCGACGATGGTCGATTCATTGCGGCGCACCTGCTCGATCAGCAGGAAAACCGGATTGTCCGCCGGCAATAGATCGTTCAGCCGCAGCGGAGCCAGTCCAGCCGCGGAAATCCCAAGAAACTGTTCCGCCGCCTGATTGACGTGGCGGAAGCGGTTTTCCTGATCGAGCAGCATGACCGGAACTGGCAGCGCGCCAAGGATGGCGGTCGCATCGGCGCTCCGATTGCGGCCGGCCAGCAGGCGCGACGCACGGGCGACAACCGTGCTCACGCCGCTCGATCCATCGTTGTGTCCAGAGCGGCGTTCTCGGCCAATCGAGCGGGCCCGTCGCCCCGCTCGTCGGGGACCTCCGATTTTCGCACCGCGCCACGGGCGATCAGTGGATCGTAGAAACCATCGATTAGCAGCAGCACGGCGGCGGGTTCATCGAGACGGTTCACCCCGGCACGGAACTCGGCCGATCCCGGAAGCCCGCGGGAATACCAGGATAGGTGTTTCCGCGCGAGGCGGACGCCTGGCCCGGTGCCGAACCGGGTGAGCATCATCTCATAATGAGCCAGTAGAATAGCCTTCTGACAAGCCAGCGACGGCTCCGGCAGACGCTCGCCGGTCCGCAGAAAATGGGCGACCTGGGCGGGAAACCAGGGCCGGCCGTAACAGCCGCGGCCGATCATGACGCCATCCGCGCCGGAAAGCGTAAGCGCCGAGGCCGCGTCCCTCTCGGTCAGGATATCGCCGTTGACGATGACCGGGATGCCAACCGCCTGTTTCACCTGCCGAATAAATTTCCAGTCGGCCGAGCCGGTGTAGAATTGCTGGCGGGTGCGGCCATGGACGGTGACCATCCGGATGCCCGACCGTTCCGCGACCTGTGCAAGTTTCGGGGCGTTCAGGCTGCCATGATCCCAACCCATCCGCATCTTCAGCGTAACGGGAACCGATACCGCTTTGACGGTTGCCTCCAGGATCGCGCCGGCCGCCGCCTCATCGCGCATCAGGGCCGAACCGGCCGCCTGCCCGACTGCAACCTTCTTCACCGGACAGCCGAAGTTGATATCGACCAGGTGCGCGCCCCGATCGACCGCCAAACGAGCCGCCTCGGCCATTGCCGCCGGATCGCAGCCGGCGAGCTGGACGGCTGACACGCCACCGTTGCCGTCAATTTCCGCCATATCAAGGGTCTTGCGATTCTCGCGGATCATGGCCCAGGAGGCGATCATCTCCGATACAACCATGCCCGCGCCGAGTTGCTTCGCGGTCCGGCGAAAAGGCAAGTCAGTGACGCCGGACATCGGGGCGAGGATAACAGGAGTGTCGATACGAACGCCCTGGCCGAGATCGATCGATCCGAGCGCGGCGGGTGTGATGTGTGAACGACAATTGCCCATGATTTGGGCAACCTAGCGACACATCCGACAAGGCGCAATTGCCCAATAGGTCTCGCGGCGATCGAAACGGGGCACGATCTGTGCTATGCATCGCGAAACCGCGACGATCGCTCGCCGTTCCGGTCAATCATCCACCCGGGTCAAGGGGCGCCCGCATGGCTCGCACGGCCACGTCGCGACGAGACACCACCATCCAGACCTACCGCGACAAGCGCGATTTCGCCGCGACCGCCGAACCGCCGCCGACCGACGGCCCGGCGGACTCGGCTACCGCGAAGGCCCACGCGCCGATGTTTGTCGTGCAAAAGCACCGCGCCCACCGGGCCGGCCTGCACTGGGATTTTCGTCTCGAACACAACGGCGTCCTTTGGAGCTGGGCGGTTCGCAAAGGCCCGTCGCTCGACCCGAAGGACAAGCGGATCGCCGCGCATGTCGAGGATCATCCGCTGGATTACGCCGACTTCCAGGGGACCATTCCTGACGGTCAGTATGGCGCCGGAACGGTCGAGACCTGGGACCGCGGCACCTGGGAGCCACTGATCGATCCGGACGAGGGTCTGCGGGACGGCGAGATCAAGTTTATCCTTCATGGCAAGCGCCTTAATGGAAAATTCACCATCGTCCGATTGCGTCCGAAGCCGGATCAGCGCGGCCGACAGGACAATTGGCTGCTGATCAAGGGACATGACGAGTTCCAACAGGAAGGCGGTGATGCCGAGACGGTGGAGGCCGCAGTTCCGCCACCCAAGCCTGTTGCGAAGATGCGCGCCGAGCGGAACGAGCCGCCTGCCCCTGGGGCGGTGCGACGGGCATTGTGGCGGCGGCAGGAACCTCAACTCGCCGCGGTCGCGGATGCTCCGCCCGAGTCGGACGGCTGGTTGACCGAGATAAAGTTCGATGGCTACCGCTTGCTGGCCTTGGTGCGGGACGGGGACGTAAAGCTGATCACCCGCAACGGGCACGACTGGACCGATCGGCTACCCGCCATAGCCGCTGCCGTCAGGCGGCTCGACGTCGCCTCCGCGATAGTGGACGGAGAGCTGGTGGCGCTGGACCAGGCGGGCGCGTCGAATTTTCCGACGTTGCAGTCAATCCTGTCGGACGGTCGCGACGAGAAGCTTTTTTTCTATCTGTTCGACCTGCTGTATCTTGATGGTTGGGACTTGCGGCCCTGCATCTTGCGCGATCGCAAGCAGCTTCTTCATAGCCTCGGCGACTGGCGAGGAATGCTGCGCTACAGCGACCATCACGAGGGCGATGCGGTGCGGATGCGGCAGGCAGCCTGTCGGATGCACCTGGAGGGAATCATCTGCAAGCAGGCTGATGCACCCTACAAATCCGGCCGTGGGCACGGCTGGCTGAAGGTTAAATGCCAAGGCCGCGAGGAGTTCGTCGTCATCGGGTGGACCGAGCCGGGCGGCAGCCGGCAGGGGTTGGGATCGCTTCACCTGGGGTATTACGACCCGAGCGGCGGCCTGAACTATGCCGGAGCCGTCGGCACCGGCTTCTCCGACGAAGTGCTCGCCATGCTCCGAGACAGCTTGGGCAAATTGGCCGCGACGCCGCCGCGAGGCTTGCTGGTCGCCGGCGACGACCTGGAAACGACCATCCACTGGGTGCAGCCGGAATTGGTTGTCGAAACCTCCTTCTCAACCTGGTCGGGGGCCGGCCGGGTGCGCCACGGTGTCTATCTGGGACTGCGCGAGGACAAGGCGGCCAGCGAAGTTGTGCGCGAGACAGCCGATCCGGACGCGCCACGTCGGCGGGCCGACCCGCGGCAGCCGAGCGGCGATTTGGCGCGGAGGAAGCCGGTGATCGCCGTGCCGCCAAGACACACGCCGATGCGGAGTGCCGCGGCCCGCACCGGCAGTGCCATCATCACTGCCCGGGCACCGAAGGCACGGGCTGAGACGTTCGAGGAGATCACACTGACACATGGCGACCGCGTGGTGTGGCCCGATGGCGGCGACGGCGACGCGGGAATCACCAAGCGTGACCTCGTGCGCTACTGGCAGCTTGTGGCCGATCAGGCACTTCCCGGACTGGCAAAACGTCCGCTGGCTGTCGTGCGGTGTCCCGAGGGGGTGGAGGGTCAGCACTTCTTCCAAAAGCATGCGCATGGGTCAATGCCGGCCGGCGTCCGAGAGGGTGTGGCCGACGAAGCGCCGTATCTGGTGATCGACGGTCTTCAGGGCCTCGTGGCAATGGCGCAGATGTCAGCCCTCGAACTGCATGTCTGGGGAGCCACCGAGGCAGATCCCCTGCATCCGGATCAACTTGTCTTTGACCTCGATCCTGGAGACGGGGTTGGTGTTCCGGATATCGTCGCCGCGGCGCGCGACCTGCGCCAGAAGCTGGAGGCGCTGGGGCTGGCCGCGTTTTGCCGGACCAGTGGCGGCAAGGGGCTGCACCTGGTGGTGCCGCTCGTTCCCGACAAGCCCTGGGACCCGGTGCGCAATTTCTGCAAGACCTTTGCCGAGGCGATGAGCGAGGCCGATCCGGCCAAATACCTTTCAACCGTGAAGAAGACCGACCGTCATGGCCGCATCCTGATCGATTGGCTCCGCAACGGCCTCGGTTCCACCGCCGTCGCCTCCTTTTCCCCCCGCGCTCGGCCTGGCGCTGGCGTGGCGACGCCGTTGGCGTGGAACGAGGTGAAGGCAGACCTGGACCTTGCGACCTTTACCATCCGAACGGTACCGGAACGGCTGGCCACGCTGCGGGCCGATCCCTGGGAAGACTTCGAAAAATCCCGCCGCAACCTGCCGGAATTGGCCAATACCTCCGCCCAGGAGGTAACGACCGTCGCGGCGGAGCGAGTGCGTCCCGCCGGCAAAGCCACGATCGTCACCGCAAAGGCGCCTCGGCCCCGGCGGCCGGGCCGGTGAGATAGCGTCGGCTGGCCCGTGCCGGCGACTTATACCGGCCGCCCGAAAGATTGACTCTCTGATCGGCGGACGGGCGGCTGGTATCTTATTGATTTCGCGCGCAGCCGCCACACCAACCCTGCGCGTATACCATCAGCCCTTTGGGCTGCTGGTATTAGAGAAGCAGAAGTACCACCAGGCTGACCGCGCCTGCCGCGATGCAGTAGTAGGCAAAAGGGTTGAGCGCCAGGTTATCGTTCTGGCGAAAATAGCGCATCAGGAAGGCCGTGCTGAGGAACGCGGTGATCCCGGCGACCACCGCGGCGATGACCGACATCGACAGCACGCCCGGTCCCACACTCTCATGCATCAGCTTCGGCACCTCCAGCACGGTGGCGCCCAGGATGATCGGCGTGGCGATCAGAAAAGAGAAATGCGCGGCGTCTTCATGATTGATGCCACGCAGCAGGCCGCCAACAATGGTAGCGCCCGAGCGCGAGATGCCGGGGATCAGGGCGGCGCATTGCCAGCAGCCGATCAGAAACGCGTCGAGTGTCGTCAGGCTGGACAGCGTGCGATGCTGGCTGCCGCGTCCACGCAGCCGCTCGCCGAACAGCAGCAGCGCGCCGTTCACGATCAGAAACAAGGCCGCGACAACCGGCGACCCGAACAGACCACGGACCAGCTTTTCGAGGATGAAACCGACGACAACCGCGGGGATGGTGGCAATGACCACGAGCAGAAAAACCCTGCGGCTCTCGCTCACCTGAGGGCCCGACCCGATACCGAGGACGCCCGTGATGAGCGTCCACCAGTCCCGCCAAAAATAACCCAGCAGCGCGGCCGCCGTCCCGAGGTGCAGCATGACCAGGAACGGCAGGAAGTCCGGCGATCGCTGATCGATGCCCCAGCGCAGCAAGGCGGGCAGCACCACGGCGTGGCCGAGGCTGCTCACGGGGAACAACTCGGTCGCGCCCTGCAGGATCGCGATCACGAGCGCTTGTAACATATTCATCCGATGGGCTCCGGCCGAGTCGCAGAGGCAGATTAGAGGATGTCAGCGCCGAAAGCACCGGACGATTCGGCGGCACGTTCGTCGCCGGGCCGCGTGAGCCGTGGTTACATCAGGCCGTGGCCAATGCCTAGCAGGCCCGAATGGGGGCTTCCCTCGGGCAAGTTAGACGGATCCGAGCGGCATGTTACGCGCCCAGCCTGCCAAGGGTTCGTGGCCATCCCGGTTCAGCCGCTGGTTCGCCGGACCAGGGCTTGGGCAGCCAGCGATCTGCCATTGGCCCGTTCGGCGATGCTCCCCGGTGCCGGAGGTCCCTCAGTGATTTCCAGCAGCTTCGCCATTTGCGTGTCGCGCCTCCTGTGACGGGCCAGCGCGAGGCCGCCCCGCCGCGATCGTGATCAGATTTGCGTGTAGCCGAGGAAGCCGAAGGGTCTCTGGTTTACCGTCGCCCCGCCCCGCCCGATCGGGCCTGGCAGGTCTGCCCCGCGCGAATCAAAACGCTTATCAGCGCACCGATGGTCGCTGCACCGGTAAAGTAAAGCGTCGCCCCCGGGTGCCGTAGTGCCTTGTGCGTTTACAGAACCAACTGCGTTCGAGTTCTATTTCGGGGTCATACCGAGGTGACAAAAACGGTCTCATGGGCGCTGATCGGCTTATCCGCTGTAATCGCCGCGGGCGGATATTTCCAAGTGATGGCTTCGTCCACTTTCTGGTGCGGACGGGTCGAGGCATTTCCAGGAACCACGGTGCTCGCGTTGATATGCCTCGGACAAACCGGGCTCTACCTGGCAGGGTCGGCGTCACCGGCCTGGGCGAGGCCGTATCGCCTGTCCCAGATCACTGTGCTGCCCTTGCTGGCCGTCGCCCTGTTCCAGGTGTTCGAACCACATCCTCGGACCGCGATCCTGCTCGTGCTGTTGGCGGCGGTCCCCGCGGTTCTCAGCTACACCCGCATTGGATGGCGATGGGCACGACCCAATCTCCCATCGATCAACGCCCTGTTCGTGGTATCGGCGCTTGGCTTCCTGGCTGCTTTCGGGCAACTGCCGCTGACAATGCGCGGCGTGGTCGCCCGGGATTGGCTGATCGGGCTCGCCGCCATCTTTGCGGCGGCAGTCTCAATCCCGATCATCGCTTCTCTTCGCGCCGAGGTGGCTGCCGATAGCCGGGTCGTTCCCGACCTGTCGCGCTATCTGCCCTTGGCACTCCTGCTGTTTCCGGTCCTCCGGGCGAAACTGCCCGACGTCGCCTACGACAGCTATATGTACAAAACGACGCTGCCCTATCAGATCGCGGAATGGCGCACCGGCGACATGGCGATCATCGATGGTTTCATGGTCGGCACGAACCTGCAGGAGATACTCAATGCTCTCCTGGTTGCCATCACGCGCGATTACGTTCCGGCGCTGATATCGACGGTCAGCTTCGTGTTGCTGCTGGGCATCTCGCCGCTTGCCTTCCCGGTCGAGCGAGGCGAGACGTCCGCCGGACGGGCTGTGCTGGCATTCGCTGGCATCTCGGCGTTCGTTTTGTCCGAGGCCGGCATCGGTCAGGGGACCTCGTACCAGGAGCCGCTGCTGCTGTTGTTTCTGGTCGCATCGCTGATCCGATGTCCCGCATGGCCGGCTTTTCTCGCCATTGCCGTCGCGATAAAGATCAATGCCCTGTTCATCGCCCCTCTGGTGGTTCTGTACCACCTGTTTGGATACCGGCGATTCTGGATGTCGCGCCGGCGGTTGACGGTTGCCGCGCTGGCGGGTGCCATCGTTATCCTGCCGCAACTTGATCGCAACGTCGCATTCTCGGGCCGGCTGCTCGGACTGAATGAGACGCTCGCGGCCGTCACCGATCCGCCGGGTCCGAACCAGATACTGGCGCCGGGAGAGACCCGATACGACACCAAAGTCCGCGGCGGTATCATGAACAATGCAGTCCTGTCGGCCTGCAATATCTGGCTTCTTGGCACGCTGTGTCCAACGTCGTACCACGATAGCGACACCGGCGGCTTTCACGTGCTGCCCGCGTCGCGCGCTCCACTGTTCGCCCTCGCGTTTGTGCCGGTCGCCTTGCTGAGTGGCTGGATCGACCATTCGCGCCGGACCGTCATGCTCGCTTCTGTCGCGACGTTCCTGTTCGGCTATATCGCATGGCTCGCCTTCTTCTCGGAAGGGCGCCACTTCCTGCCAATATCGTTCGGCTTTCCGGTCCTGCTTCTGATGAACAGAAAATCGGCGGAGACTTTGGTGCTGGCTGCCGGCCCCTCATGGGCAGGCCGAATCGTCGCCGTCGGCCTCGGATGCTGGTGCGTCGGCTCCGACCTCGTTCCAGGAACCTTCGCCAACCTGAGCTGGATATGCAAACGCGAGATCCTGACGATGTCGCGCGCGGTGGACCTCCGCCAACCGGAGACGCCGCTGCAACGTTTTCTGGCGTCCTACGTGGACAGCTACAAACGCGTCTGCCCGCCGCCCGGTCTGCCGCCTGTGATCCTCGCCGAACACGATGTGCTGAACTCACCTTATCTCGGCACGCAGCGCATCTTCCACATCTTCACGCAACAAATGATCGCGCGCTTTTTCGCCGCCGACCCGCTGCGCCAGCGACGTGCGGCGGAAGCAATTATCGCCGTCGTTTCACGAAGCACTGGCTATGACACGGCCGTCCTCGGTTCGGCGGAGGGTGACTTCGGTCCTTGCTTCCAGGACGACGGATTGCAGGTCGTCTGTTCGATCCTGCTGGCGCCGCGGGGGGGACATTGCGCGGCCAGCCTCTACTGATCCCGCTGACATCATCCCAAATCGGCCGCCAAACGCTTCCCTACGCCCAGGGATCGACGATTATCTTGGCATGGCGCTCCGGATTCGCCAGTTCGTCAAATGCGCCGCTCACCCCGTCAAGACCAACAGTCCCGGTCACCAGCGGTGCGACGTCGACGTTTCCCTCGGCGATGTGGTGCAGGCTCTCGGCGAATTCCTGCGCCGTATAGCCCAGCACGAACTGCACGTTGAGCTGCTTGACGATGCCGAAGAACGGCTCGAACCTGTCAGTCTCCATGCATACGCCAACCACGACGACCCGCGCCGATGGCGGCGCCCCCTCCATGATCTGCTGGATGACGCCCGGAACCCCGACGCATTCGAAGATCACCGCGGGACGCAACTTCGGTCCCAGCCCAAAGAGTTGCGCGTAACGGCTTCCGTCGTAGCCGTCGGGTGTCGCGGCTTGGCGCCACGCGTCGTATGGGGAGCCCACGGCTGGATCAATGACGATATCGGCGCCCATCTTCAAGGCCAACGCGCGACGAGCGGCGGAGAAGTCGACCGCGATGATGGGATGGATGTTGCGGATCGCCAGGCCGGCGATCACTGCCAGCCCGACCGGGCCGCAACCGACTACCAGTGGCAAATCATCTGGCGCGAGACGTGCGTTCTGCACAGCATGCCAGCCGACCGCAATCGGCTCGGTCAAGGCAGCTTTCTCGGCCGGCAGACCGTTCGGCACAGGCAGCAGTAGTTTGTCCGCCAGCGGCATGAGTTGTGCGAAGCCGCCGGCGGTGTCGTTGGAATAACCAATGCCCTGCACAGTCTCGCCGACAAGCGTCATGGGCATCGAGCAAACCAGCGTCCCAGGCGGCAGACGGGCAACGGTACCCGGACCATACTCGACCACTTCGCAGCAAAATTCGTGCCCGAAAACCACGTCGCGGTCGGCGTCCATGGACCAACGATTGCCCGCCCGTTTCGCCAGATTGACAAACTGATGAATGTGCTTGGCGGCGTGCAGATCGGACCCGCAGATCCCGCAGGCGCGCGTCCGAACCAGAACCTGACCTTCGACGGGTTCGGGATCAGGCAACGTGTCCACGACGATCTTGCCTTGGCGGAATACGGCGGCGCGCATGTCTTCTTCCTCCCGATTGTATCGCCCAGTGTCTATCTCAGATTGGTCCGCCATGCTCGGTCTTCGAGGGCGTCGAGCAGGGCATCGATGCCGAATCTGGGCAGCCGCGACAGCAAGCTCTGCCGCCTTGGTGCAAACCGGCGCGGGCGGGCGCGATCACCGCCAAGCTCGCGGACCAGATCGTCAACCGTCTCGAAGCCGTCGATCAAGCCCAGCGCCATGGCTTGCTCGCCGAGGAAGAAACCTCCGTCGAAAATTGTGTCCTCGTCCGCGCGCAGACGTGGGCCTCGCCTGGAGCGCACCCAGTCCTTGAAGCGTGCGTGGAGCGCACCCATAAGGTCCTTGACGAAAGCCACATCCTCGGGTTTTTCCGGGCTGAAGGGGTCGAGGCGGGCCTTGTTGCGGCCTGCCGTGTAAAGGCGACGTTGAACGCCAAGGCGGCCCATGAGGTCAGGGAAGCCGAAGCCGCCACCGACGACTCCGATGGAACCGACAATGCTCATCCGGTTGGCGTGAATCTCATCAGCCGCGCAGGCCAGCCAGTAGCCTCCCGAAGCGCCCACCTCGCGGATCACCGCGTGAACGCGCACACCCGCCCGGTCCGCATGTGTCCGGATCATCCTGGCAATCAGGTCAGATTGCACCGGAGAGCCGCCCGGACTCTCGATATCGAGGATGACGGGGTTGCGGCCGCTGGCAGCGAAAGCTTTCTCGATCAGCGGGCGCGCTGTGTCGGCGTTCAGCATCCCAGGCCGAGCAGCGATCACGCCGTGCAGCACGATGATGCTCAGTTTCGGCCGGCGCCAGGGCAGCAGGCTGGAGCCAGTCATCCGAGGCGCGTTCTCAACTCGACCAGGCCATGCAGCGCCGTGCCGTCGGAGGAGAAATTGGCTGGATCCAGCCAGGCCAGCAGGGCGTCGCGGCAACATGGCCATTCGTCACCGACGATGCTGTACCAGTCGGTGTCCCGCTGCCGGCCTTTAACGATCATGTGCATCCGGTGACGCCCCTCGTAGCTGAAGCCAAGCCGCTCCGCCGCACGCTTTGACGGAGCGTTCAAGGCATTGCACTTCCAGACCAACCGGCGATAGCCCAAATCGTCGGCCGTCAGTTTCAGCATCAGGAAGATGGCCTCGGTGGCGGCACGTGTCCGTTGCATCACAGGACTGAACCAGATACTGCCCAGCTCGATCGCGGCGTTCCTCGGCTGGATGTCGGCGAGCGCGAGCCAACCTGAAGCGACGCCGGTGGTGATCGGCCGAACCGCCCAGAACATCGGTTCATGCGCAGCGGCCAGGTCCGCCACGGTACGCGCCATCATCTCGGCGGAGGCAAACGGGCCGGTGCCCAGATAGGTCCAGCTTTCGTCGGCACCCTGAGCGGCGCGCCAAAGTTCGTCGGCATGGCGCCGGTGAAGTGGCTCCAGCGAGACATACTGTCCGCGTATAGGCACACGCGCCGGCAGGGCACGCGGAATTGTATCGACCTCCGGCCCAGTCGGCGGCGGCATGGTTTCATCCCTTCATTTCGTGGGGTATCGTGGCCGGAGTGGCTGCTATTCACAAGCCGTTGCCGTCCTGGCCGGTCGCCAGGGTGCCACTTTCCACTCGGGGGATAACAATGTTTCGAAGAGCTCTTCTGGTAACCGCGTTCGCGGCTGGCTTGGTGTCGACGGCGTCCGCGGCGACGATCAGCTACACCGCGCATCTCAGCGGTGCCAAGGAGGTTCCGAAGACCGACAGTAAAGGGTCCGGCAAGCTGGACGCCACTTACGATTCGGCGACCAAGGATTTGACTTACACGCTGACGTTCGACGGTCTGACCGGGCCAGCAACGGCCGCGCATTTCCACGGACCCGCGCCACGCGGACAAAACGCGGGCGTGCTTTCGCCGATCGGCGACAAAACTCTCACCAGCCCGGTGACCGGCAAGCTCACATTGAGCGAGGATCAAGCAAAGGAACTACACGCGGGTAAAGTTTATGTGAACATACATACGGCAGCGAATCCTGGCGGCGAGATTCGGGGCCAAGTTGTCCGTGTATCGATGAAAAAAAGACATCCGCAGTCATGAAATTCACGCTTGTTATCATCAGGAATCGATAAAATGTAGAACGTGCCGCCCCGGGCTTGCGTCAGCGAGGGGCGGCGCGCCTCCATGACCTGGCCGCTATCGTCAATCAGCCGCAAGTTATCGCCTTCCGCACTTCAAGATCGAGGCGTGCTACAACCAGTATTCGGGGCATTCGCTCGTAGATGTCAGTCGGGACTGTCGGGGCAGCGGACGATTAGAAGGGCAGGAGAACATCCATCATTTGCTGACCCCATCTCGCGCGCTGCAAGTCGGTAAGCTGCCCCTTGCTGCCATAAGCGATTCGAGCCTCCGCCATCCTGTCGTGCAGCACTGTATTGTCGGACGCAATATCTTGTGGTCGGATGACCCCAGTTACTCGCAGCTCGCGCAATTCGCTATTCACCAGAAACTCCTGCCGAGCGGCGATCACGAGGTTGCCGTTGGGAAGCACCTGCGTGACGATGCCGGCAAGCCGCAATGTCACCGCTTCATTGCGCTGAATTTGCCCGGTGCCCGTGTTGTTGTTGGCACTGCTGAGCGACACCAAGGTTGATGGCGTGATCACCTTGGGCAGTAGCGCTTCGAGGCCAAAGAAATTCGGCATGCCGGCCAACTCGGTGCTGGTCCGGTCTGACGACGTAACGTTCTTCAGGTTGGCGGTGTCTTTCATGCTGACCAGGACGGTCACGATGTCACCCACCTGCGCCGCCCGCTGGTCCTTGAAGAATGCGCGGGATCCAGACCGCCACAGCGCGTTCGCCTCATTGGGCGAAGGTTGCCCGGCTGGCATCGGCATGGAGATCGGTCGCCAAGTCGGATCCTTCGTTGGATCCGAGGTCGGCGTCATGGCCGGATCGCGCCCCACCTCGGACAACCGACCTAGCGTGCCACAGCCATTCAGGAGCAGGCACGCGAGCAGCAGGCCAGGAGCGACACGCACGATCACTGTGCACCGATGTTACGGTTGTAGCGCACACTGGCGCTGGGAAGTGCCGGCGGAGCACCTGGCATCACCCTTACCTGACCGGGACCGATGACCTCCGCCATGAGCAAGGCATGAGAATTTATGTTCTGTACCCGAATTTGATCGCCCTGGGCACCGCCGTCGATTGCCACCGCCTGCCCGGTGACCGAAAGACCGGCGGAACTGAGCTGCATCTGCACCGTGGAACCACGCTGGACCAACGCGGGCCGCGTCAGGTCCGCAAGCCGAAGCGGCTGCCCGGCGGGAACCGGCCGCCGTAGTTCCATCCCGATGATCTGGTCGGCTGATCTGGCGATCTCGGCACGTATCTGCCCTACCCGAACACGAGCCATCTGGACGTCATCGGCACGCAGTACGGTTTCCGGAAGTAGCCGGGTCGCCGCCACCGGCGCCTGCACCATCTCCTCGGCTCGACCGCTGATCCGAGCGTTGATCGGGTTCATTCCTTCGCCGGTCACCGACAGCATCGCCGTAAAGCGGCCTGTGTTGATATCGTAGTCGAGTTGAGAAACGGTCGGCACGGTGATCGCCTCGAACGGCACCAGCAGCGGCGAAAAATCCAGCATGTCAATATCGAAATCGCCGGGAGCTCCGGCGGCACTGATGGCGGTTCGCACCGCTTCCATAACGTCTTCGCGTCGCAACGGGCGGCCGGGCCATTCCAGGACGGCGCGGTCCGCACGAGACACCGAGCGCCATGCGACGCCAAACTGGCGAGCGATCGCGTTGAGCTGCGCCGCCTCTACAATTATTCGGCCGCCGGGTGCGGGACCCGGCCCAAGAAGAGTTCCAGCGTTCTGACCGGCATCGTCAAACAGGTCCGACAAGAAAACATCGGGTCCGTGCAGCGTCGTCATGATCCGTAGCGCCGCCGCGTCGGCGTGCCAGGCAATCAGCAGGCCTGCAAGGATGGTTAGAAGGCGCACGTCGTCACCGCAAGTTGGTTAAAGTGGACATCATTTCATCGCTGGACGAAATGACTTTGCTGTTCATCTCATAAGCGCGTTGAGCGGTTATTAGATTTGTAATCTCGGACACGACATTGACGTTCGACGTCTCGATGAAACCCTGCATCGTGGAACCGAACCCGGTGCTGTTGGGATTGCCGGTCACCGGAGCGCCGGACGCCGCGGTTTGCAAGGCCAGGTTGCTTCCCTGGGAGTCGAGCCCGGCCGCATTCGGGAAGACAGAAAGTTGAAGTTGTCCAATCGTCTGCGGAGCAGTCGTCCCCGCAAGTGTCACTTGTACCTGACCGGAGGTATTCACGGTTACCGCGGTAGCGGCCGGAGGGATCTGGAGTCCCGGCTGAACCGTGTAACCGTCCGCGGTCACGATAGTGCCGTCAGCCCCCAGACCGAATGTGCCGTCACGGGTGTAGGCCGTTTCGCCACTCGGAAGTGTCACCTGAAAATAGCCGTTTCCCTGAATTGCCAGATCAAGTGTGTTCGAGGTCTGCTGCAGATTCCCCTGTTCGTTGATGGGATAGATCGCCGCCGTCCTGACGCCGAGACCGACCTGCGCGCCCGACGGCACAATTGTTCCACTATCGGAGCTATTTGACCCGACCCGACGCAGGTCCTGATATATCAGATCCTGAAACTCGGCGCGCCGGCGCTTAAAGCCCGTCGTGGTCATATTAGCCATATTGTTCGATATGACCTCGACATTTGTCTGTTGGGCCTGCATCCCGGTGCCGGCAATATCAAGCGAGCGCATATACCTAAATCTCCTGTGGCGTGTGTGCCGCCGCCGGACCGCGCCTTGATCCCGGCCGCCCGCGAGCCTGCTGTCCGCTTGTCACGATCCCTGAGGAAGTAGCTTTTCTATCGCATTCTGCTGCCGGTCGCTCTCCGCCTGAAGCAACTGAGTCACGAACTGGAATTGCCGGACATCGTTCATCATGCGCGTCACTTCCATGACCGGTTGGACGCTCGATTGCTCGATCGCGCCTTGCACAATCCCCGGCACGGCAACTGCTTGCGTAGGAGCGTCGGAGGCGAAATTTGTCGCGCCCTCAGCCCTGAGCTTCATTGGATCGGCTGGCTGAACAACGCCGATCTTCCCAATCTGTCCGCTTTCAGAGGAAATTGAACCGTCGCTGGCGATTGTGAACTGGGTGTCTCCTGAAGCGAGCTTGATCGGTTTGCCCGCGGTATCCAGCACCGCGTTGCCGCTGCTGTCGGCCAGCGTGCCATCCGGCGTCGGGCCAAATCGCCCGTCACGGGTCAATCGAGGACCGGCCTTGGTACTGACAGTGAAATAACCCGCGCCGGTCAGCGCGAGATCGAAGGTGTTCGCGGTATGGGTCAGAGTGCCCGGTTGTTGCTCTCGCCACGTCGCACGATCTTGAGTGTAAGTGATCGAAGCTCCCCCGGGAGGCGCCGTCGTCCCGTGCTGATGATCGATCCAGTCACTGAACTGCACGCGCTCGGTCCGATATCCCGGGGTGTCCGCATTGGCAATGTTATTTGCCGTCACATCCATGGCACGTTGCTGTGCCATGAGACGCGAAGCGGCGAGCGATGTGGTGATGTCCATGAGTTGTCCGTGAATCTCAATGCCGAAATCCTCCTACGCA
Organism: uncultured Alphaproteobacteria bacterium; assembly: GCA_963758415.1. Lineage (GTDB taxonomy): Bacteria > Pseudomonadota > Alphaproteobacteria > Acetobacterales > Acetobacteraceae > Rhodopila. The sequence continues at coordinate 830,678 of CAVWVL010000011.1, forward strand.
AGTTCCGCGCCACTTCAAAAACCCCAGTAAAGCCCGCGAAGACCAAATATCGTCAGTAATCGCCCGCGCCATCCGACGCGAAAATCCTCGGCAGCAATTACCCATCGGCAGAATCGGCCGCTTACCACCGAGTTAGGACTTAATAACTTTTCCTTAACAATTGTCTGCCAGTTTCTCAATTATGAGTTCCGCTCCTCCCAAGCCCAAGGCCGACCCGGCGGCCGAACAGCCAAGCAAAAAAAGCGGCATGGGGAAACTAAAGCTTATCCTGATTGCCGTCCCTGTTCTATTGATTCTGATTGGCGCGGGGCTGTGGTTCAGCGGTGTCCTGCCGCATTTGCTGGGTATGGACAAGCATGAAGATCTCGCCGCTGAAGCGGCAAAGCCGGTTCTGCCAAGTTTTATCGATATTCCGGAAATGATCGCGAACCTGAACGGCGCGCATAAGCCCAGCTATATCAAACTGGCGGCCCGCGTGGAAGTGCCGACGGCCGAAGATGCGGAAAAGGTGAAAGCGGCCATGCCGAGACTGCAGGATATTTTCCAGACCTACCTGCGCGAAATGCGGCCGGAGGAGCTGCGAGGTTCAGCCGGGACCTACCGGCTGCGCGAGGAGTTGCTGACCCGCGCGAACGCCGCCGTCGCGCCAGCAAAGGTCACCGATATCCTGTTTACTCAGATGCTGGTGCAATGAGCGACAAACCTGAGCAGACCGAGGAAGAACTTGCCGCCGCCTGGGGCGCGGAGACAGAACCAGCGCCCGAAGCGGAATCGGGCCTTCCCGCTCGAGAACTGAACCAAGCCGAAATCGACAACCTGCTGGGTTTCGACGCGGGCCCCGCCTCGGGCGAAGCGCGCACCGGCATGCAGAAGATCATCAGCTCCGGCCTGATCTCTTACGAGCGCCTGCCGATGCTCGAGATCGTGTTCGATCGCCTGGTCCGTATCATGTCGACCAGCCTGCGCAACTTCACCTCCGATAACGTTGAAGTTGGCATCGACAACATTATCTCCCTGCGATTCGGAGATTATCTCAACTCAATTCCGTTGCCGGCGATGCTTGCTGTCTTCAAGGCCGAGGAATGGGACAATCAGGGACTAATGGTCATCGACTCGGCGATGATCTACTCGATCGTGGACGTTCTGCTCGGGGGCCGCCGTGGCACCGCCGCGATGCGGATTGAGGGACGCCCTTATACCACCATCGAACGCACTCTCGTGGAACGACTGATCCACGTCGTGCTCGCTGACCTGTCAACCAGTTTCGACCCACTGTGTCCGGTAACGTTTCGTTTCGAGCAACTCGAAGTGAATCCCCGTTTCGCCACAATCAGCCGACTTTCCAACGCAGCGATTCTCGCGCGGCTCCGGATCGACATGGAAGACCGCGGCGGCCGCCTGGAGCTGCTGCTGCCCTACGCCACACTCGAGCCGGTCCGCGAATTGCTGCTGCAACAGTTCATGGGCGAGAAGTTCGGCCGCGATTTAATCTGGGAAACTCATCTCGCGGAACAACTGTGGACGACCGAGGTGGAACTCTCGATCGTACTGGATGAGCATACAATGCGATTGTCCGACGTGATCGCCCTGCGGCCAGGCGATCGCATGATGCTGAACACCGCCCAGGGCGCGTCGGTACAGGTCCGTTGCGGCTCGGTGGCGATGTTTGAAGGCCGTATCGGACAAAAAAACAACAATGTCGCCGTTAAGATCGAGAACGCGATCGCACGCGGCGGCCAGCAGACTGATCGCTCCTAACCTCGTCACGTTTTTTTAACTTTTTGCTCGGCACTATGCCCACCATGGAATGGATCCTCGAACTCGTCCTGGTCGTGCTTTTGCTGGCGACATTGTTCCAGGCACTACGGCTCGAGCGTGCGTTGGGCGTTCTCAAACGCGACCGTGGCGAACTGGAGTCACTCGTCGCGGGGTTCAACGCCAGCACGCGCCAGGCTGAAAATGGCGTCGAGAGGTTGCGTTCCGCCGCGGACGGGACCGGCCGCCAACTGGAACGGCAGATCGCCGCGTCCGTCTCACTCAAGGACGATCTGTCATACCTGACTGAGCGGGGTGACAGGCTGGCGGACCGAATGGACACACTCGTGAGGGCAGCCCGCCCGCTGGCAAGCGACCCGACAGAGGCCGCCGTGCCCGCGACGATCCCTCATCTGGCCACCAACCGCGTTCCCGCGAATCGCAGCCAGGCGGAGAGCGGCCTGCTGCAGGCACTTCGAATGGTTCGATGATGATGAAGCTTCCGGCCCCGCGTCTGTTGCCGGTGACAATCGCCGTCATGGCAATACTCCTGATGGTGAAATGCGGCGTGCTGGTGCAGGCGGCCATGACGGACGGGCGGCGCTCGCAAGAAAGTGGAATGGTCGCGTCGGCCAACGCGGCCGGCACGGACAAGGAGGGCGCCAAACCATCACCAATACGATCACCGCCTCTTTCCTCACCGCCAGCCGATCCGCCAAAGGCTGACGCGACCCATGCCAGCCCGGCCCCGGCCCCTTCAACCGGCACCCCCCCCGCCGCGTCGGAACAACCCACCGCGAACGCCGGACCGCCGCCGGTCAGCGAAAGCGAGCGGGTCTTGCTTCAGGAGCTGAGGCAGCGCCGGACAGGGATCGACGCACGAGAGAACTCGGTCGTTGCCCGGGAATCCTTGCTGACCGCCGCTGAACAAAAACTCACCACGCGGATCACCGAATTGCAGGCGCTGCAACAAAAGCTCGAGGGTTTGTCTGTCTCTCAGAAACAAAAGCAAGACGCCGGGTGGCTGGCCATGGTCAAGCTTTACGAAGCGATGAAACCGAAAGAGGCGGCGGCGATCTTAAATGATCTGCCGATGCCCGTTTTGTTGCCGTTGATAGATCGCATGAAGGCCGCCAAGGCAGCCGCCGTCATGGAGGTGATGGCGCCGGAAAAAGCGCGCGACGTCACGTCGGAATTGGCCCAGATGCGAACCGGCCACGACGCTTCGTCATCCGCGTCGGACCCGGGTCAAAAACCCGGTCCGATCGGCGGGTGACTGTTGCTGACACAGGAGAGTTAGGATGGCGATCGACAAATCCATGAACGTTCTCATCGTGGACGACTACAAGACTATGCTGCGGATCATCCGCAACCTGCTGAAGCAGATTGAGTTCAACAATGTGGAGGAAGCGTCGGACGGCGCCGAAGCATTGTCGAAACTGCGAGGCGGCAACTTCGGTTTGGTCATCAGCGACTGGAATATGGCGCCGATGACCGGTCTGCAGTTGCTGCAGGAGGTCCGCGCCGACAACCGACTGAAAGCCACGCCGTTCATCATGATAACCGCCGAGAGCAAGACAGAAAACGTCATAGCGGCGAAGGCAGCGGGTGTTTCCAACTACATCGTAAAACCGTTTAATGCCGAAACGCTCAAGGGGAAAATAGAGAAAGTTCTCGGTCATGCTTGAAGCATCCAAAACGATGGAGCATGGCGCCGAGGCCTTGAAGAAGTGGCTTCGATCTATCAGGGACCGTCAGCCTGATCTGGAACCTGGAATGATCTCGGAGGTAGTACGTGCTGTGTTGACAACAATGAGCGACGAACTCACGGCAAAGGAAGCATCCTTGCTGCAAGAGGTCGAAGAGCTTGCGCGAACCATCGCAACAGCCAAAACTGAAATCGCCGCGTTGCGTGTCGATGACATTACTGGGCACGATATTCCATTCGCCACCGACGAACTGGACGCCATAGTTGGTCATACCGCCCAGGCTACGAATGCGATCCTGGAAAGCTGTGAAACGCTGGATGAGGTCGCGGCTACAGTCGCGGGCGAAGCGGCCGGCAAGCTCCAGGACGCGACAACCCGCATTTATGAAGCTTGCAGTTTCCAGGACATCACTGGCCAGCGCATCACCAAAATTGTCGCCACCCTCAAGACAATCGAAGGAAAAGTCGCTCATATTATTCAAACCTTTGGTCCCGGCGTGACAGCCGCCAGAAAATCTTCTGCCGGAGAGGGAGAACAGGACGCCCATCTCCTCAACGGTCCGCAACTCCCGGCGCACGCCATGGATCAGTCCGACATCGACAAGCTGATGGCCAGTTTCGAATGATGCGTTCCGTGCCGGCACCAGCATCGCTGATCGGCGCGGCCCTGGCGATTCTCGTCGGGTTAGCACAGATATCCCTCGCGGCCGGCCCGGACGTGACCCGGGTCGGTTCGGCCGACCATCCCGGTTTCGGAAGAATTACTGTCAATATCGGCGGTGCGAAAACCTTCAAACTGGATCAGATCGGTGATCGCGTCGTGGTGCATTTCGCCGGCCCTATCAGCCTTGAGCGGCCCCCAGCGCCACCACGGAATGTACTGACGCTCAATACCAACGGTGCCACCGCCGATTTCACGGTCTTGCCAGGCGCCCGGGTTCACCCTGCGATCATCGCCAATCAGGTGGTCTTTGACATCCTGGATCCGCCTGCCGCGACCGCGCCCGCGGCGGGTGTCCCACCGCGTTCGGCGCCGTCGAGAAAGGCCAGTCAACCGCCACGGCCCGTCACGTTCACAACCATGACCAGGTCGCCGGAACTTGGGGGACGAGCCAGCCAGGAACTGAAATCTCCGCCCATGGAAGCGGCTTCCGAGCCGGCGGCAGGCCCCGGTTCGCCCTCCGCGACATTGCCTGCCAGCCCCGGCATTCAGCCGGCTACGACGACATGGCAGTCTCCACCTCAGCCCGGCCCGGTCTCCGGCGGTTCGGATCAGGGCGCCCCAGCAATACCTGTGCAAGCCTCGGCCGGGCGGGACGTGTCACCCGAGACTTCCGGCCCAGTCGCCTTGCTGGCGCGCCACGCGCGGTTGCCGAAAGGTCTCGAAGGCTCAGCTTTCGTCGTGCCGTTCAGCGCTTCCACGGGCGCCGCGACATTCCAGAGCCGTGGCGGGGCCTTTGTCGTCTTCGATGAACGGCGCCCCGTCGACATGGCTGCGCTGCACCTCGACCCGGTTTTTGGCGAAGCGAGTGTGCAACTCCTGCCGGGCGGCACGCTGCTGAAACTTCCCGTGCGAAGCGGGATTTCAATTGCCCTGTCGCAGACGCCTCAAGGCTGGCGGATCGCGGGATTGACCGCGGTTCCAAAAACCCAGCCCATCGTTGCGACATTCGCGGATGGCGGCCTGATTTTTGGGGCCGAGCAGCCGGGCGATGTGCTAACTATGGCCGACCCCGACACCGGAGCGACATTGCTCGTTGGAACGCAGCGTCATCCGGGGCAAGGCGTCGTCACGAGCCATTACACGACCGAATTCGTATTGCGGCAGACAGGTCTCGGGATCGTTGTTGAACCGCTGTCCGACGCGATCGATCTCAGGGTCGTGCAGGCAGGCTTCAGTCTGACGGGCGGCACCGGCGGTTTGGCCGCCTCACCGCGGACCGATGCCACCCAGGCACTGACCGAGGCCGCGCACCTGACGAGGCGGTTCGAGTTTTCAACCATGCCTCCCGAGACATTGATGCGGATGATGTCGAAGCAGATGACCGATGCAGCATTGGCACCCCCACAAGCGAAGGGTCCGAAGCGACGAGCAGTCGCCGAAAGCATGATCGCTCTCGGCTTCGCAGCCGAGGCCCAGAGCCTGCTCGGCGTTGCGGCGGAGCAGGATCCGAAGCAGGCTGCCTCACCCGATGTGAAAGGGTTGAGCGCGATCGCGGCATTGCTCGCCGGCCGCCTACAAGACGCCGATGGGATCACCGATCCGCGATTGACCGGGACCGACGACATCGCATTGTGGCGGGCGGTGCGCCAAGCCATGCAAGATGAGGGATCACCCAGCGCCGCCGCTTCCTTCGCAACGACTGCGCCGCTGGCCCTGCTCTACCCAAAGCCAATCCGCGATCAAATCGTTCCGTTAATGATCGAGACGATGATTCTGGGCGGAGAACTGGCGCCGGCTGCGTTGCTGCTGGCGGAGCACAAGAACGACAGCAATCTGGACTACGCTCGCGCGTTGCAACGACAAGCGGAGGGCGATACCGACCAAGCCGTCGGGTTGCTGGACGCTTTGGCGAATGGACATGATCGTTTCGATCGAGCACGCGCCTCCGCGCGCGCCGTCGAGGTGCGGCTATCGACGCACAAGCTCGAGCCGGGACAGGCCGCGGAGGCGCTGGATAAGCTCGCTTACGCATGGCGTGGTGATCAGCGAGAGGTGGCCCTGCGGGAACGAAGTGCCGAACTGCACGCCCAAGCGGGCTCGTGGCGGGCCTCGCTGTCCATGCTTCGGCAGACCGAACTCGACTTTCCCGAACAATCCGCCGCTTTGCATGAGCGACTGAAAGACGGTTTCGCCAAGATGATCGCCGGGCCAGGCATGGATCAGATGACCCCAATCGACGTCGTTTCGGCGATCGATGAAAATGCCGACCTCATGCCGGCTGACAACGGCGATCCCGGGCTGGAAGAACGGCTGGCCGACCGTCTTCTGACACTGGACCTGCCGGATCGCGCCAGGCCGGTTTTGCAGAAGCTGATGAAGTCCGCCGCCTCGGTGGCCGGCAAGGCTCGTTTCAGCACCACCCTCGCGGCGCTCGAATCGCGAGAAAAGGATGATGCCGGTGCCATCGCGGCTCTCGACTTGTCGGATGACAAAGGTCTGCCATCTGATTTGATCGAGAAGCGTACCCTGCTCCGTGCCGACGTCATGGCGCATCGTGGGGACACAGCCGGCGCGGTGACGGTGCTGGCCGCGCTTGCAACGCCGGCCACCAACGAGGCTCGCGCCAAGATCCTGGAACAGGCCCAGGATTGGCCGGGGGCCGAGCGGGCGTGGGCGGATTATGCGGTAACCGCGCTGCCGGAAACTGGCAATCTGAGTGATAGCCAGGCCCGATCATTGCTGCGGCTGTCGACTGCCGCAGCTCGGGCGGCGGACGACACAGGCCTCAAGGCTCTGCGTTCGAAATACGCCGGCAGGATCAGCCCGGGAGCGTTCGCGGACATGTTCCAGTTGCTCACCGCCGAACCTGTGCGCGGAACCGACGATCTCCAGCGGGCCAGGCAGGAAGCGAATCTGGCGGAAGCGCTGCCGGCCGCCCTGAAAGCGCTGGACGGCGCACCGCCACCGCCCTGACCCCCCGGGCCCGCACCGGCCCAATTTTTCTTCCGATTTTCTGACAAAGGGGCTTGCGCGAGCACGACCCAGTGAGCATGTTTCGCGGCCTTGGCCCCAGGGGATCGTGGGTGTTTTCGCGCGTACGATCCAACAGGCCGTCTACTGGTAGGAAGGGGTACGCGATGAACGCACTCAGCCCACTGGGGATGGTCTCGGAACTTCCGAGCAGCAACCAGATAACGTCCGACTCTGAGCGGACACTCTCGGAGGTCGAGGGCACCGAAATCCAAAAAGACTATTTCGTTGAAAAGGACGGGCAGAAGTTTGCCGGCATGCATCTGCTGGTAGACCTTTGGGGTGCCTCAAACCTCTGCGATCCGGAGCATATCGATCACGCGTTGCGGGAAGCGGCGCAGGCTGCCGGCGCGACGATCCTGCACGGGCATTTCCACCACTTCTCGCCGAATGGCGGGGTCAGTGGCGTCCTCGGTACTGGCGGAGAGCCACATTTCGATCCACACTTGGCCAGAGCGAAATTTCGCCGCCTTAGACATCTTCATGTGCGGTACCTGCGATCCATACCTCGGCCTTCCCGCCCTGAAGGCTGCTTTCCATCCTGAGTCGGTCAACCTGGACGAGCAGCGGCGCGGCTTGGTTGCCTGAGCGTCGGAGCGGGTGACTTATGGCAGGCGGCCCGGGCGAAGGCTCGGGTCGTCAACGTCCTTGCGGGGTGGCGGGAGGCATTGATGGCAACCGATTGCTGGTTGAACGAGACGCTCTATCCCGGCTGGGGGCAACGATTCCGGGTCAGACAGGAATTGGCGCGCGTTCAAAGCGAATTCCAGGATATCGTAATCTTCGATAGCGAAACGCACGGCCGCGTCATGGTGCTCGACGGTGTTATCCAGATCACCGAAGGCGACGAATTCGTTTACCAGGAGATGATCACTCACGTGCCGTTGCTGGCTCACGGCGCCGCCGAGAAGGTTCTGATCATCGGCGCCGGCGACGGCGGTGTGCTAAGGCGGACACTCCTGCACCGCACCGTAAAGCGCGCCGTAATGGTTGAGATCGACGGTGAGGTGATTCGGCTGTCGAGGGAATTCTTGGCTGGAATCGCCGGAGACGCCTGGGACGATCCGCGTGCCGATGTGATCATCGGCGACGGGATCGACTACGTGCAGCGGGCGCCGGATGCGGCGTTTGACGTCATCATCGTCGATTCGACAGATCCCATCGGTGTTGGCGAGGTTCTTTTTACCGATACTTTCTATCAGAACTGCGCTCGCATTCTGACCCCTCGGGGCTTGGTGGTTAATCAATGCGGCGTTCCATTCATGCAAGCCGACGAACTCCGCGACACCAGCGCGCGGAGGCGTCGCTTCTTTCCTCATGTGACTGCCTATGTCGCGGCGGTTCCGACCTACGTGGGCGGTTTCATGACCCTCGGCTGGGCTGCCAAGGACGCCTCGCTGGCGAGTATCCCCGTTGACCGTATCCGGTCGCGTGCGGATCAAGCCGGCATCCTCGGCACGACGGAATATTGGACGCCGGAAATCCACGCCGCGGCGTTCAACCTTCCTCCCTTCATCGCACGGCATCTCCCGCGGTCGTGAGTGATCGGACCCGGTAAGATCAAAGCGAACAGCCCGAACTACCCCAACATGCCGCCGCCGCAGGTCAGGGAATCCTCAAGCCCGCCTAAGGAGCCAGAACAACGTGGCCTATTCATTCTCGCTCGAGGAAGTTCCCATGCGGCCCTTCGTTCGACTAGCCCTGTTGGCGATCCTGCTGCTCACAGTGACCGGAATCAAACTCTCGGCGCGTGCCCAGGTCGACAGTCGTGAGGGCATCGCGCTGCGGAACGAGATTTACCAACTCCGCCAGGAACTAAAGCTCCTGGAGGATCAAACCTCTCGCGCCGGCACCGCGCGCCAGCCAAACTACAGCCCGCCTCCTCCCCAGTACGGCAACGGCGATATCGTGACGCAGCTTTTGACCCGGGTGGACACTCTGGAGGATCAGATGCGCCAGCTCCGGGGTCAGGTGGACGAAACGCAGAATGAGCTTCGGCGCATGGGCGGCGATTTGAGCAAGCGGATCGATGACCTGGCCTTCCAGATTAACCCCCAGGGCGGTGCTCGGATGGCAACTCCGCCCGGGAGCGTGGCGGGCACCTCGCTGGTCGCCCCGGGCAGGCCGCCCGTCAGTTCACCAAGTGGCGAAGCTCCGACGTCCCCGGGAACCGCCCCGCCACCGGTTCGCTCGGGGCCTCGCACGCCCGAGGTCGCGCTGCAGGACGGCAACGCGGCACTGGCCCGGCACGACTACCAGTCGGCGGAGGCCGCCGCGCGGGAAGTGCTGGCGAACCGCACATCGCCCCGAGCCTACGACGCGCAACTTTTGCTCGCCCAGGCCCTCACCGGCGAGCGGCAGTACGCTCAGGCCGCCATCGCATTTGATGACTCCTACAATCGGTCACGCAAAGGATCGCATGCTCAGGACGCCCTGGCCGGGCTCGCCAGTTCCCTGGCTGCGATCAATGAAAAAAAGGCCGCCTGTGACACACTGTCGCGTTTGCGGACCGAATTTCCACAGTTGCGTCCGGATATCCGGGACAGCGCGGCTGCAACAGGACAGAAAGCAGCCTGCCATTAGTCTGACCCCGGGCACCAATTCTTCGCTCGACGCCCCGTTTGCACGCGCTATGGGCTGCTTGGGCCCGTTCGAGACCAAGCCCGCATTGACGGTAGCGGTGTCCGGTGGCGCCGACAGCATGGCGCTCGCTCTCCTGGCACGAAACTGGGTCCGCCAGCAGCGCGGGAGCATCCATGCACTGGTTGTCGATCACGGACTGAGGCCAGAGTCGGAACAGGAGGCCCGTACCACTGTCGGCCGGCTCGGCAAGCTGGGTATCGCCGCCACTCTGCTGACCATAATGACCCTGCGGCGCGGATCGGCATTGGCGGAACGTGCGCGGATAGTGCGCTACCAGGCGCTGTCAGACGCCTGCCGATCAGCCGGAACCGTGCATCTGTTGGTTGGCCATCATCGCCTGGATCAGATCGAAACCGTGTTGATGAGGCTGTTGGGGCGCAGCCGGACCCGTGGCCTCGCGGCAATGCCGGCCTTGACCGAATTCCCGCAGGTTCGTCTGCTCAGGCCGATGCTGCTGTTTGACCCACTGGCGTTGCGTCGGCTGCTGGTGGCCCACGGCATTGATTGGGTCGACGACCCGTCGAACCACGACATGAAAGCCCTCAGGACCAGGCTTCGGCTTTGGTCGACGGCCCATCTATCCGACGAAAGCATGGCTAGTCTGGCCAAGGCAACGACCAGCATGGGCGGCCGCCGGGCGGTGGACGAGGCCGCGACCGCCCGGGAACTGGCGGCCCGGGTGATCGTTCGCCCTGAAGGGTTTGCACTGTTGTCGCCCGGTCGGATCAGCGTCGAGGCACTTGCCGCCCTTATTCAAACGATCGCCAGCGCGCCGTATGGCCCTGGTCTGGCACAGATAGCTGATTTGGCCGCTCAGCCGGTCCCAGCGACAATCGCCGGTGTGCGCCTGTTGCCAGCCGGTCGCACCGGCAATGGCCTGTTGCTGGTACGTGAGGAAGCAGCAATTGCGCCGCCCGTCACCGCCGCTCCCGGCGTAGTTTGGGACGGGCGCTTCCGTCTGGTCGCCGACTTTACCCCTCAGCCGGGGACCGTTGTTGGTAAGCTCGGGTCGGATGCGGCCCGCTTTAGACGCCAGTCGCCGTTGCCGTCAGCCGTTCTTCGGACCCTGCCGACCATCAGGCAGGGTGAACGGCTGGTAGCGGTGCCCCATCTGGGCTATAGTACCGATACTATTTTTGCCAGGACGCTGACCCTGTTCACTCCGCGCAAGCCCTTGGCTGGGCCATGCTTTTTTACTGCCTAACCCAGCCAGTCTGTTCCGCGGCCCCTTCGGTCGGGTGATGATTGTTTTTAGGATTATCAGTCATGCTGGACCGACGGGGATGAAGGTTGCGATTTTACACACCATGTTACCAGGGTCATGCTGGATGAGCGTAGTGGACGAGAGCCTGACACGCCCCTATACGGACTGAGAACGTGAGCAAAAACATATGAGCAATTTTGGCCGCAACCTCGCGCTGTGGGTGATTATCGCCCTGCTGCTCGTGGTGCTTTTCAACCTGTTCCAGCCGGGCGTCAGCCACACCAACTCCACCCAGATCGCCTATTCGGATTTCATTTCGGAGGTTAACTCCGGACGGGTTCGCGATGTGGTCATCCAGGGACGCACGGTCTCCGGCCAGCTCAACGATGGCAGGACCTTTCAGACCTACACGCCCGACGACCCGGCCCTGGTGAAGACGCTGACCGATAAAAGCGTGCGGGTGATAGCCAAGCCGGAAGACAGCGACGTCAATCCGCTGCTGCACTATCTGCTGTCCTGGTTCCCAATGCTGCTTTTGATCGGCGTCTGGGTCTTTTTCATGCGCCAGATGCAGTCGGGTGGCGGCCGGGCGATGGGCTTCGGCAAGAGCCGGGCGCGCATGCTGACGGAAAAGCAGGGGCGGGTGACGTTCGAGGATGTCGCGGGCATCGACGAAGCCAAGAGCGAACTGCAGGAAATCGTCGAGTTCCTCAAGGACCCACAGAAATTCCAGCGGCTCGGCGGCAAGATCCCCAAGGGCGTCCTGTTGGTCGGTCCCCCGGGCACCGGAAAGACGCTGCTCGCGCGTGCCATCGCAGGCGAGGCGAACGTGCCTTTCTTCACCATCTCCGGTTCCGACTTCGTGGAGATGTTCGTCGGCGTCGGTGCGTCGCGGGTGCGCGACATGTTTGAGCAAGGCAAGAAGAACGCGCCATGCATCATCTTCATCGATGAGATCGATGCGGTCGGACGCCATCGCGGTGCCGGTCTGGGTGGCGGCAACGATGAGCGCGAGCAGACGCTGAACCAGATGTTGGTCGAGATGGACGGCTTCGAGTCCAACGAAGGCGTCATCCTGATCGCGGCAACCAACCGGCCCGACGTGCTGGACCCGGCGCTGCTGCGTCCCGGCCGCTTCGATCGGCAGGTCGTGGTGCCCAACCCGGACGTGAACGGGCGCGAGAAGATCTTGCGCGTGCATATGCGAAAGGTGCCCCTGGCATCCGACGTCGACCCGAAGGTGATCGCTCGCGGCACGCCCGGGTTTTCGGGCGCCGACCTTGCAAACCTGGTGAACGAGGGCGCGCTTCTAGCGGCCCGCCTCGGCAAGCGGGTGGTCGCAATGGCGGAATTCGAGGCGGCCAAGGACAAGGTCATGATGGGCGCCGAGCGGCGGTCGCTGGTGATGTCCGAGGCCGAGAAGCGGATGACCGCCTACCATGAATCCGGGCACGCGCTGTGTGCCATGCACGAACCGGAATGCGATCCGGTTCACAAGGCGACGATCATCCCGCGCGGCCGCGCTCTCGGGCTGGTCATGAGCTTGCCGGAGGGTGACCGCTATTCAAAATCCAAATCCAAGCTGCTCTCGGAACTGACCATGGCGATGGGAGGGCGCGCGGCCGAGGAGATCATCTTCGGACCGGACAAGGTCTCCAACGGCGCCGCCGGGGACATCAAGATGGCAACCGACCAGGCGCGGCGGATGATCACCGAGTGGGGCATGTCCGACAAGCTTGGTATGATCGCATACGGCGATAACAGCCAGGAAGTGTTCCTCGGTCATTCCGTCACGCAGAACAAGAATGTGTCGGAAGCAACCGCGCGGGAAATCGACGGCGAGATCAAGGACATCATCGACCGGGCATACAACAAGGCTCGGCGGCTCTTGACCGAGAACGTCGAGGAACTGCATCGGCTGGCGCGCGGCCTGTTGGAGCACGAGACGCTATCCGGCGATGAGATCCGCACCGTGCTGCGTGGCGAGCCAGTGATCCGCAAAGTCGTCGACGAACCGGCTCCGGAGTCGCGGCGAGCCTCGGTGCCGACGGCAGGACGGCCAGCGGCGCCCGCAACACCCGGGGGTGCGGCGCCTGCTCCACAGCCAGGCTGAGTCCGTGCCCGCAACTGGTTACCGCGGGATCGGATAGTTTCCGAAACCCAGTTGACGCGCCGCGCGGGTTATTGCAACCAAGTGGCGTGTATCATCGGCAGAAGCATCTACTGGCGATCGAGGGGCTGCAGCCGCCTGCTATAAGCCAGCTGATCGACCTCGCGGAGAGCTACGTGCTTCTCAACCGCTCTGGCAAGACCCAACGGGATTTGCTGCGCGGACGCACTCTGATCAATCTGTTCTTTGAGGACAGCACCCGCACGCGAACCAGCTTCGAGCTCGCCGGCAAGCGGCTGGGAGCTGACGTCATCAATATGTCGGTCTCCACGTCTTCGGTGAACAAGGGCGAGACGCTGATCGACACAGCCACGACGCTGAACGCGATGCACTGTGATTTGCTCGTGGTGCGCCATGACCAGTCCGGCGCGCCCCACCTGCTGGCACAGATCGTGGACGCCGCCGTGATCAACGCCGGCGACGGCACCCACGAGCACCCGACGCAGGCGTTGCTCGATGCACTGACGATCAAGCGCCATAAAGGGCGGATCGCCGGTCTGACGGTAGCGATTTGTGGCGATATCGCCCATTCCCGCGTCGCCCGTTCGAACATTCATCTGCTGACGACGATGGGCAGCCAGGTTCGCGTAATTGGCCCCCCGACCTTGATCCCCGCTGAAGTCGCCGAACTGGGGGTGACGGTGTTCGCCGACATGGCCGCAGGTCTTTCCGGCGTGGACGTCGTGATGATGCTCCGCCTGCAGCGGGAGCGGATGACGCACGGGCAGGTTCCCAGCACCCGAGAGTACTTTCGATTTTTCGGGCTCGATCGCGAAAAGCTGGCCTACGCGAAGCCCGATGCGCTGGTCATGCATCCGGGCCCGATAAATCGCGGCGTCGAAATCGATAGCGAGGTCGCCGACGACCCGCTTCGCAGCGTCATTCGCGAGCAAGTTGAGATGGGCGTTGCCGTTCGGATGGCGGTGTTGGACACGCTGTCACGCGGACACGTTCGGAACGAAACCTAAGAGCCGATGCTCCCCGATACGATCTTTATCGGCGCGCGTATCATAAGTGCCGGCATCGATATCGTCGGCGATCTGTTGGTTCGCGGCGGGCTGATCGCGGATTTCGGGCAGTCCCTGGGTCGTCCCGACGGTGCCGCCGTCGTCCACGGAGAAAACGCGATTCTTTGCCCGGGTTTGGTCGACATGCGGGTTTCGCTGGGCGAGCCCGGATTTGAATATCGCGAAACGATCGCATCCGCCACCATCGCGGCGTCGGCAGGGGGGATCACCACTCTGGCCGCCCTGCCCGATACCAATCCGGCGATCGACGATCCCGCCCTCGTGCAACTTCTGCGGGCGAAAGGAGAGGCGACTGGCAGCCTGACGATCCTGCCCTACGGCGCCGTGACGCGTGGCTGTCGTGGCGAGGAACTGGCGGAGCTTGGGCTGCTCAACGAGGCTGGCGCGGTCGCCTTCACGGATGGATCACGCGCGATCGGTCCCGCCCGGCTGATGCGCATTGCCCTGGCTTATGCGCATGGATTTGGCGGTCGCATCATCCAGCACCCAGAGGAGCCATCGCTGGCGGCAGGCGGTTCAGCCACTGAAGGAGAACGCGCGACCCGGCTTGGCCTGCCAGGTATCCCGGCTGCCGCCGAGGCGATCATGGTCGCGCGAGATATCAGGCTCTCTGAGCTGACCGGTGGAGAAGTACATTTCGCCCACGTCTCGACAGCGGAAGCCCTGGTGCTGATCCGTCACGCAAAAGAAATGGGGCTGAGCGTTACTTGCGATACCGCCCCGCCGTATTTCGACTTGAACGAGACGGCCATCGGTGATTTCCGGACTTATTCAAAGCTGTCGCCGCCCTTGCGCAAGGACCAGGACCGGCGTGCCGTGGCCGCCGCGCTGGCCGACGGCACGATTGATGCGATAGCGTCCGACCACCAACCCAGGGACGTCGATGACAAGAGGTTGCCGTTCGCACTTGCCTCCGCTGGAGGCTCCGGATTGGCAACGTTGCTCGCGGTGACCTTGGTTCAGGTACACAACGGCTCCCTGCCCATGTCGGCCGCGATCGAACTGCTAACCTCGCGACCCGCCGCCCTGCTCGGCGTCGACGCTGGGAGAATCGCGAAAGGTTCGGTGGCGGATCTATGCTTGTTCGAACCAGATCGCATATGGAAGGTGGAAGCTGGAAAACTTCCCGGCAAGGCGCAGAACAGCCCCTTCGATGGACGGCCTTTGGAGGGCGTAGGTCCTGGGCACCTGGAAACGAGGCAGACGGGTGTTCGGCTAAAAGCGATTTGCAGCTCCACTGTCCCGCGCCTCGCACCGCACACTACCGAGACGGGGTGTCGCCGACCCTGCCTACAATCTCCTGGCCGATTATCGGCAGGCCTATGACGATCTTCCCCTGCGGTTTCTGAACAGGGTAGGTTGGGACATAGACGTTGACGCGCTCAGACCCGGCCGAATCTCTGCCATCGTTTAGTCCAAGATCTCCGGTGATCGGCATGCTCGCGATCTGACGAAATTCGTCGCTTCGCAAAACGTTGCTCAACCGGGCCATCTGCCGCAGGTCCGGCCAAAAGCTTTCCTACGCAACGACCATCGCTACGCCTTGCGCCCGCAACAGGGATTTGATGCCCTCTTCGTCCAGGTCAACCTGCTCGACGCCACGGATGCGCTCAACGGCGATCCTCAACAGCAGTTTATCCGCCCGCAGCAAGGTCAAATCTCGACGTTCGGGATGCTCTCTCATATCGAAAACAAAATTGCCGTCGCGATAGCCGGAAAACAAAACCAAGCCGCCCAGCGGCGCATGATCCACGACATACTGGGCTAATTGCCGGTAGCCGGGATCACAGCAGGCGGATACCAGAACAGGCTGTAGCCATAGGTCGCGCAGCGCAGCGCCATGATGGTTGCCTGGCCAGCGACGCTCGGCCGATCAATGTGAACACGGTCAGTCCGGCCAGCAGAATAACGGGGAATAGAATCACCAAATCATGCCGAGGGTTACGCAAGCCGATTGCAGAAAGCAATACGTAGCCGCTGACAAACCATGAGATCAGCAGCCACCACATCCAGCGGTCAATGCTAATCTTTAGCCTTCCACTGGCGGCAAGCGGCACACCAATGGTTGCCAGGAACACCGTTACATATCCACACTGGTTCGGCATCGCGGTCACGTAGAATAACCATGCGTCCCAGGTGTTCCAGGCCAGATCGCCAGGACGGCCACTGACGGAACCTAGATTGGCCGAGCCAAAGCGGTACATCATGAATATTGCCGGCACGGACATTACGCAGCCGGTCACCGACACAATGACGATGTGGCGATCCAGGAAAATCGGCCAGCCCTTCGCCACGAAGGCAGCCAAAGCGAATGGCATCAACAGAAAGGCAATGTTAAATTTGGTGTAGATCGCGGCGACCAGAAACGCGGCACAAAGCCAGAGAGCGACGACCTTTTCTGCACGGAGGTAGGCACACACCAAATCGCACTGATCAAACCGAGAGCGAACGCAGGAATGTCCAGCATCACTTGTCGGTCCCAGTAGGCTATCTCGGGCGTACCAATCGTCATCAGGCTCACACCGAGCGCACCCACCCAGGGCACGAACTGACGCGCAAATGCGAAGGCGGCATATCCCAACAGAAATATGAAGAGAGTTTCGGCGCGTTGTGCCGCCGCATTCGTTACGCCGAACAAAGCGTAAAAGCCAAATTCGAGCAGGTAGAAAAACGGCGGATCAAACAACCTAGTGAGAGCTGGATACTTGATATAGTGGCTTATCGCCCAACCGGCGGGATCATGCCACGGTCGATCTCGAAGCAAGTCGAGGATGAACGCCCCGTTCAAGGCATGTCGCGGCGCATCCGAGCAGGAGAAGTCGTCGGCATATGGGGCGGACAGCATCATCCCGGCACTTGCCAGCGGTGTGCGCTCGTGACTGATCGAGGGGCGGAACTCACTATCGCTCACGGTGGTCCAAACATGAAAAGGGGCGCCGGTCAGCGCCCCAATTCCGTCCAACATAAAACGTCACTGGCTTACTTGATGATGATTTCAACACGCCGGTTCTGCGGCTCACGCACGCCGGGTCCCGTCGGCACCAGAAGGTGCGTCTCGCCAAACCCTTGGATCGATATCGCATCCTTGGGAACGCCGTCCTTGACCAGTTCGGCGGCGACAGACTGCGCGCGCCTGACCGACAAACCCTGGTTGTACTTTGGCGTGCCCGACGTATCGGTGTAGCCGTTCACCTCAATCCGGGTGTACTGCACCTTGGTGGAATTCGCCGCCGCTTCCGAGACGATCTGGCGAGCGCGGTCAGTCAGGACAGACTTGTCCCAGTCAAAGAACACCAGATAGGAACGGGATACAGGGGACGCGGGCACCGCCGCGGGAACCGGAGCGGGTGGCGGACCTTCCTGGCCAAAATTATACCGGAAGCCGACCATAAAGGTATGGTTGAAGTTGTTGTTCAGCTTGAAATTCGCGGGTGCCGTCGAACCGTCGGCCGCCGCGAGCGTGCCACTATAGTTGCGACTGCCAGTCAGGCCCATGAAACGGTAGTCGGCGGTCACCGCGAGACCAGGCACGCCGACGATCGGAACCGAGGCGCCAAGGATCGCTTGATACGCGAAACTACCCTGGGACGAGGTGCTGGAAAGCGCATCCGGGCCGCTCGGCGTAACGAACGAAATGCTGCGCTCTTGCGCCCACATATACCCCACGCCTGCGCCGACGTAGGGTTGGACGTAGGGAACCATGCCGACAAAATCGTACAGCACGTTGAACATGCCGCCGTACTTTTGTTCCGACCCACCGATCGAATTGCCGGAGTTGCTGTTGGGATTGACGAAGTTATTGTACTTGTAGTCGCCCTCGATTTCCGCCCGGAGGCCGTTGCCCAGACCGTAGCCAAGCGACATCTCGAATGCCGGTCCCGCCCGGGTGCCAAGCCAGCCGCCGCCGGAGAACCCGGAGGTGGAATTGGTAATCTGCAGGCCCTCGTCCTGCATGAGGTTAATGCCGGCTCCACCGCCGATATAGAGGCCGTTAACCGGTTGTGCCGTCGCCGCTAGCGGCAGCGCTAACACCGTGCCAGCGGCCAGTGCACTGCGGAATTTCATTCATTCTCTCCTTAGTTCATTACTGCCGGGCGAAACGGGACGAATGCTCAACAATTCCATTCCCGCCTTTCCGCTATGAGAACCATAGCGAGCCAGACTCCGGTTGGCGAGAGGCGGTCGCTCGATCGGGTCACACCGTTGCGTTGAGGCCACACCGAACTGAGGGCAAAATCAGCCAGGCGCTGGATGCTTCGGAACCGAAGCCGTTTCGGAACGATCACCGAACACTCTGCCACGTCGCAGGCCGCGCATCCCCCGCAAATCCATATCGCGCCGCCCAGCCTAGGCCAGCAATGCTAAACACGCGGAGCGCGAAAGCTCGTATATTCAGCCCATTTAACGATGAGGCTGATCGAGGCCACAGTGAGCAATCTCGGGTAATGCAAACTTTTCCAATAACTTACCTTCGGCCGAGGACGCCGTCGACCGCGACCAACAACGGCGATGCCACTATCCGATCCGACTCCGCTACGATCCGCCAGTGTCGATCTGTCTTTTCATTTCGGACCGCAATTGCCAATCCACGAACATAAAAGTTGAACAGTTGTTCAGTTTTTCGCGTAATAGTAGCTGGAGCATCGACATTTCAATGCATCATCGGACGATCAGGTCACGCCCAGGCAGCGTTGCCCGCGCAATGACTTGCTCGCGAAAAGCGCCCTTGATGCAGGCCGCGACACACCTCGCCCATCACATATTTGTGATCTGAAGTCGGCGCTGCTTGCTTGCTTCGCTGGATCTAGACGGGCGATCAGGCTCTTCACAACGCAACTACCGCCAGCAAAGGCCGCCATGTCGATCCCGACCCTGACGACGGAACGTCTCACTTTGCGTGGCTTTGTCGCCAGCGACTGGAGTGACCTTGCCGAAATGAACGCCGATCCGCAGGGACGCCAGTGGCTCGGCGGCACGATTTTGAGTCGGTCACAAACCTGGACCCAGATGGAAGCCATCCTCGGGCAATGGGCGTTGCGCGGCTACGGCTTGTTCGCGATGGAGGTGGGCGGCAACCTCGCCGGACGCGTTGGCCTGCTGCACCCTGCTGACTGGCCCGAACCCGAATTGGCGTGGACGCTAGCCTCGCCATTTTGGGGGCGAGGCTTAGCAACCGAGGCAGCCCGTTGCGCGCGAACCTGGGCGTTCAACGAATTCGGCTGGGGCCGACTGGTCAGCTTTATAGCGGCGGAAAATCAACGATCCCGCCGAGTGGCCGAAAAACTTGGTGCCGTATCCAACGGTTCGATTAGTCTTCGAGGTTCAGTGGCCGAGGTCTGGGTTCATCCCGCACCCGGACACGGCGTCCCTGCCTGACGAGATTCCGGAACGGACGCCGATGCGGAAGAACCGGCGCGATGCCGGCTCCACCACACCGGAGCCCTTCCTTTCACGAAGACTGACGGCGCAAGAATGCCGGAATCTCGAGACCGGCTTCATCAGCCGCGGACGCCTGGCGAACCGCGATCCGAGGCACCTCGGATTGCGCATATTCCAGCGCTGGCTCCCGACGTTGCTGCTGTGGCTGCTCCGCCCCCGAATATTGCGGCGCCACGCGTCGACGGAACGCTCCCGTCACAGTGTTGAACAGGCTCTGTCGACCGACCGGCTCCTGCTCGTCTTGATTGAAACCTGTCGGCATCGCGACGGAAACAGACCGCTGCTGGTTCGCGAACAAACCCGAACGTCCACCAGAGGGACCGCCCGGAAGCGGCGGCATTTGTGGGTACGCCTGAGGCTGGCGTGACTGGCCCGGCCGCGGCGCCCCGACGGCGGCGGCTAACTGCGCCTCACTCATCACGCCCGCATTTTCAGCCGCGTCAAGATGCGGTGAGAGCTGCCGCAACTGGCCCGCGGAAGGTGCAGCGATCGGCCCGGTCGCCGAAGACGAACCTGGAGCACCGTTCCGCACATGGATCGGTTGCGGAGCCGGCCCCGATCCACCGCCAACGGCAACGAGTTTGGGACGCGACTGCTCGGCGGGTTTCCGAGAATCTATGCCGGTCGCGACAACTGATACCCGAATTCGCCCGGTGAGGGTTTCGTCTACCGCCGAACCGAAGATCACGTTGGCCTCTTCATCAACCTCCGCACGGATTCGGTTGGCGGCCTGATCGACCTCGAACAGAGTGAGATCCTCGCCGCCGGTGATGTTGATCAACAGGCCTCGCGCGCCAGACATGCTGGTATCTTCCAGCAGCGGATTGTTGATCGCAGCCTCGGCCGCGACGATCGCGCGGTTCTCACCTTCAGCTTCTCCCGTGCCCATCATGGCCTTGCCCATCTCGGCCATGACCGTCCGGATATCAGCGAAGTCCAGATTGACCAGACCATGCACCATCATCAGGTCCGTTACGCCGCGAACGCCCATGTAAAGCACCTGATCGGCCATCTTGAAGGCGTCACGCCAGGTGGTGCGTTCATTGGCCATACGGAACAGGTTCTGATTGGGAATCACAATCAGCGTGTCGACATATTGTTGCAGCTCGTCGATCCCCTGATCGGCCGAACGGGCGCGTCGCACACCTTCGAAGCCGAACGGCTTGGTGACGACGCCGACCGTAAGTATGTTACGCTCCCGCGCCATACGGGCAATCACTGGCGCGGCTCCGGTGCCAGTGCCGCCACCCATCCCGGCGGTAATAAACACCATATGGGCGCCATCCAGATGCCGGTACAATTCGTCGGCCGCTTCTTCCGCCGCGGCCTTGCCGATCTCCGGCTTGGCGCCCGCTCCAAGTCCCTGGGTAATGTGGGGACCGAGTTGGATACGGCGATCGGCCCGGCTGTGCATAAGCTGTTGGGCGTCGGTATTTGCCACCACGAATTCTACGCCCTGCAGGTTCGCGGCAATCATGTTGTCGACGGCGTTCGTTCCGCCGCCGCCAACCCCGATCACGGTGATCCGAGGCGAAAAATCCGTGTGCGTCGTTTGTGGGATCATCAGGTTCAATGTCATTTCGATCTCCCCCCGTTTGCGGGATGGCTATGAGAGCAGGTATTACTACGACGGCGCCGATTCGCGACGAATCAGACACGTTCCTTCAGAAAATTTACCAGACGTCGGAACAGTCCGACTGGCACCTCACCTTCGAGGTTGATGTCCTGGAACGCTCGGCCATCTCCGGCCGCCCAGGACAGCAGGCCGGCAGCAGTCGAAAACGCGGGACCGGAGGCAAGCTCCGGTAGACCACGCAGAGCAGCGGGACGCCCAAGACGCACTTGCCGGCTGAGCATACGCGCCGCCATTTCACGGACGCCCGGTAGCTGACACGCGCCCCCAGTCAGAACCACACGATTTCCGGCGGCCCTCGCCAAACCAGAGCTATCCAGCCGGTCCTTGATATACTCGAACGTTTCTTCAAGCCGGGGGCGGATGATATTCACCACCATGCTGCGCGGCACCTTGGCAAGCTGATGATCCTCCTCACCCACCAGTGGGACCGGCAGCAGTTCTCGATCATCGTCCGGACTGGCCTCGACGTTGCCATACAGTGTCTTCAATCGTTCCGCATGGATCAGGGTCGTCGACAGCCCGATGGCCAGATCCCGCGTAACGTGCAGACCGCCGATCGCTAACTGAGCCGTGTGCATAATCTGATTGTCGGCAAACACCGCCATGCTGGTGGTGCCTCCGCCCATGTCGATGATCGTCGCACCGAGGTCCCGCTCTTCCGGGGCCAGAGTCGACAACCCCGAAACCAACGGCGCCGACACCAGGTTTTCTATATCCAGATCGCAACGTCCGATGCACGCCGCCAGGGTGCGCAACGCAGTCGAGGCCGCGTCAACGACATGCAGGCGCGCATTGAGAGTGGTGCAGAACAGACCACGCGGATCAACCACGTGGTCGGTGGCGTCGACGGCGAAATTCAGCGGCAGCACATGGATCGCCTCGCGCCCGTCCACCTCCGCACGCGCCGCGCCCTCGGCCACGACGCCTCGGATATCGTGCTCGCTGATGGCACGGCCACCCACCGGCCATTGCACATTGAACAGCCGCGACTCCGGCTGGCCGCAGGTCAGGTTGACGGTAACGGCGCGCAGGCGCGTATCCGCCATGTCCTCGGCCTGGCCAACACAAGCGCGGATCGCCTTCTCGGCAGCCTCCAGATCAGTAATGTCGCCGCAGTTCAGACCCCTGCCCTTCTGCCAGCCAAAGCCCAGCACACGAAGCGTGCCGTCAGGTTCCGTCCGTCCTATCAGACAGGCGATTTTCGTGGAGCCAATGTCAACCACGCCGAACGGTCCGGCGCGATGATGCCGATGCGTTTCGATGTCCGGTGGACCGGTGTCGGAGGGCGGCAGAACACGACGTGGATTGTCGGCCATCGCTCGCGCTCCTAAGTGGGTTTCTTCGCGACCACGGGAACCGTGGGCGGAGGTGACGCGATGGGATGCGTAGCGGCGGGAGGCAGCGGCGGCGTGACGTCGAGGTCGCTCGAACCAGGTTTCGGACGCAAAACCAAACGGTCCGGCAGTCGCAGATCGATCGCCGCGAGCGGCCGGTCGAGCACGGAATGATCTTGCTCGAGTTGCATCAGCCGATCTATCGCGGCGGCCTCATGTCCCTCCGGCAGCATAATGTCGCTGCCGCTGCTCGTGCGCAGGTTCCAACGCCGTTCACCAACCCGGACGCTGGCGAGGACCTTTTCGGCCAGCGCCGGGCGATCGCTCAGAGCATCCAGCAACGTCGCGGCCGCCGCGGGCGCGCCTCGCCCCACGATCAGCGGCAGGTGGCGAAACTGCGCGACGTCCTGGTCGGCCACGACCTGGCCCGAACGGTCGACCAGCAGATACTTCCCCTGGTTCTGCCAGATGGCAAAGGGCCGTCTCTCCTGCAACGAAACCACCAGGGTGTCGGGCAGGCGGCGCTCCACGGTCGCGTGCTCCACCCATGATAACGTTTCGATCCGCGCGCGGGCCTGCTCCAACGAGACGCCCAGGATGGGGTCTCCAGAGCTGACACCGATCGCCGCGCGCAACAGCGGTTCGGGTGTGTTGGCACGGCCGTCGATCTCGACGTGCGCCACCCGTAGACCGGACGCAGCCGTCGCGCCTCCGATACGCTCTCGCAACGTGGCCACCGTGTTGCCCGACTCGCCCCGTGACAGGAGGGAGCGGCCGATGACGATAAGCACAACGACACCAAGCGATCCGATCGCCAACCGGACCAGAGGCTTGATCAGACCACGTTGCCGGCGCAGCAGCAGACGCCAGCCGGGCGGCCGGTCATGCACCGAATTGCGCGGCGTGTGCCTCACGCGCGGCACGTCGCGTTCTCCACCATCCAGCCACACAATTGCGCGAAACTGATGCCTAGATGCGCCGCCTGTTCCGGCAGCAACGATGTTGGCGTCAGGCCGGGTTGCGTGTTGATTTCCAGCAGCACCAGACGCCCGGGCTCCCCGCCCGTGTCATCGTAGCGAAAATCGCAGCGCGAGGCGCCGCGACAGCCCAGCGCCTGGTGCGCCGCGACCGCCACTTCCATGGCCTGTGCATAGGTTTTCGGATGCACCGCCGCCGGAATGATATGGCGCGAACCCTGGTCGGCGTACTTCGACTCGTAGTCATAAAAATCGTTGGCGACCGCGAGGATTTCGGTGACCGCCAGCGCTCGGCTGCCCATGACACCCACGGTCAGTTCGCGACCCGGAACGTACTCCTCGACCAGCGCGTATGGGCCAAAGCGCCAGCCGCGCGCGATCTCGGCGCGCCGGTTGTCGCCATTGCGAACGATCTCGACCCCGACCGACGATCCTTCGTTGACCGGTTTGACGACATAAGGCAGCGGCAGCGGATCGAATTCCTCCAGATCCGCGATCGGCACGGTGCGGCCACGGGCGACCGGCAGCCCGGCGAAGGTGAAAAGCGCCTTGGCGGCCTCCTTGTCCATTGCCAGCGCGGAAGCCCGAACACCCGAGTGCGTATAGGGAATGCCCAGCCAGTCGAGCACGCCTTGAATGGCGCCATCCTCGCCGAAGCGTCCGTGCAGGGCATTGAACACGACGTCAGGCTTCGGCGTCAGTGCCGCGATCACCGCGGACAGGTCGGCACCGACATCGATCGGGTCGACGTCGAAACCAGACTCCCGCAGTGCCGCGATCACCTGCAGGCCAGATGAACGGCTTACCTCGCGCTCCGCGGAGATGCCGCCATACAGCACGGCGACCCGGGTCACGTAACGATCTCCGGCTTGCCCGCCGGCACGCCGATGCGACGAATTTCCCAGTCCAAGGTGACGCCAGTGGCAGCAAACACACGACGGCGGACTTCCTCAGCCAGTCCCTCGATATCGGCCGCCGTCGCGGTTCCAGTGTTGATCAGGAAATTGCAATGCTTTTCCGAAACCACCGCGCCACCGCGGGTAAGGCCGCGACATCCGGCCGTATCGATCAACTCCCATGCTTTCATTCCGTCCGGATTGCGGAATGTTGACCCGCCGGTGCGTGACCGCACCGGTTGAGACGCCTCGCGCGCGGCCTTGATTTCAGCCATGCGGCCGGCGATCAGTCCCGATGATCCCGGCATCCCATGCAAGCGGACCCGCGTCACCACGGCGCCGGACGGCAGCGCGGCGTGCCGGTAGGCGAACACCACCTGCGCGGCACCGAGACGACGCACCTCGCCGCCGCGGGTCACGATCTCCACCCAGTCAAGGACCGTCGACAATTCCCCGCCATACGCGCCGGCATTCATCGCGACCGCGCCACCGATCGAACCCGGAATGCCGGAAAGGAACTCCAGGCCAGTCAGGCGCGCCGCCGCGGCATGTTCCGCGACCGTCACGTCCAACGCAGCCGCACCGGCAACGATCCCGTCAGCCTCAGGGCTAATCGTCGAGAATCCACGCGCCAGCCGAATGGTCACGCCGGGCAATCCGCCGTCGCGCACGATCAGATTGGAGCAGGCGCCAATCACATGCACCGGGACGTCGTATGGCAGATCACGCAGAAATTGGGCCAGATCGTCCACGTCGGCGGGACGCACCAGGGCTTCGGCGGCCCCCCCCGCGCGGAACCATGTGAATGGTGCCAGCGAGACATTGGCCTGCACCCGGCCGCGAAGTTTCGGCAGCGATTCGATAAACCCGGGAACGTGTTCGGCGATCATCACACCGCGCCTCCCGCGGCTCGCTTCAAGCCCCCGGCTTGCAACGCGGCAATGTCGCCCGGAAGCGCGGCCGCCCATTGCGTGATCGATCCGGCGCCAAGACACACGACATAGTCGCCAGGACGGGCGATCGCGTGCACCATTTCCGCCAGCCGCCCCGGGTTCGGCAGCGCAACGACACTGCGGTGGCCCCGGGCCCGCAGACCTTCGACCAGCGCATCGCGAGTGACCCCCGGGATCGGCTGTTCCCCGGCGGCGTAGACATCCGCCACAATCACCGTGCCGGCGTCGTTCATGCACGTGCAGAACTCGTTGAACAGCGAACTCAGCCGCGAGAAGCGATGTGGCTGCACCACCGCGACGACGTCTCGCGCGCCGGCCTGGCGAGCCGCCTTCAGCACCGCCGAGATCTCCACCGGATGATGCCCATAGTCATCGATCACGATGATGCCGCCGGCCTCGCCGGTCTTGGTAAAGCGCCGCTTGACCCCCTTGAAGCCAAGGAAGGCGCTGCGCAACGTGCTGTCGTCGATTTCCATTTCGATGCCAACAGCGATCGCCGCGAGCGCATTCTGCACATTATGCGCGCCCAGCATCGGCAAGCGGAACGGGGCGGTGCGGCGCGAGCGGTTGCGTGCGCGGTCAGTGATGACGACCTCGAACGACGAGCCAAGTTTGTCGGGAACCACCCGCTCCGCCCGGACATCCGCCTGTGGCGAAAAGCCGTAGGTGATGATGCGATGATCAGACAGGCGCGGAATCATCTGCTGCACCGCGGGATGGTCGATGCAAAGCACCGCGAAGCCATAGAACGGAATATTCGCAACGAACTGATCATATCCGGCGACCATCGCTTCGGCGGTGCCCCAGTGATCCAGATGTTCCGGATCCATATTGGTTACCACGGCTATGATCGCCGGCAGCCGAAGGAACGATCCGTCGCTCTCATCGGCTTCGACGACCATCCAGTCACCGCTGCCCAGTCGTGTGTTCGTCCCGTAGGCGTTGATGATACCGCCGTTGATCACCGTGGGATCGAGATGGGCGGCTTCGAGCACGCAAGCGATCAGACTGGTGGTCGTCGTCTTGCCGTGCGTGCCGCCAACAGCGACCGACCACTTCAGTCGCATCAGCTCGGCCAGCATCTCCGCCCGCCGAACCACCGGAATGAGGCGCGCGCGCGCAGCGGCGACCTCGGGATTGTCTCGCTTCACCGCGGTCGAGACGACCACGACCTGCGCCGAGCCAAGGTTGGTTGCGTCGTGGCCGATCGCGACCGGGATTCCGGCTTCGCGCAGGCGCTGGACGTTGGTGGATTCGGCGATGTCACTGCCCTGCACAATGTATCCCAGGGTGTGCAGGACCTCAGCGATTCCCGACATGCCGATGCCGCCGATCCCGACGAAGTGAATTGTTCCAATGGAAAGTGGCAGCGCCCTCATGTGCCAGCTCCCAGATGCACGGTGTCCTGGTACAGATGGCTCTCGACCGTGTCAGCCAGAAGTTGGGCGGCATCGGCACGGCCTTGGCTCCGCGCACCGGCCGCCGCGGCCGTCAGTACGGCTGGGTCGGCAAACAATCCGATCAGCCGTTCCGTAAGCGACACAGAATCGAACTGCCCTTGTGGTATGACCCAGGCACCGCCTGCCACCGCCAGCGCGCGGGCGTTGGCCGACTGATGATCATCGATGGCGCCAGGCAAAGGCACCAGGATCGCGGGACGACCGGCCACCGCCAGTTCCGCAAGGGTCGACGCTCCGGCACGCGCGATCACCAGATGCGCCGCCGCCAGGCGTTCCGCAACATCGGGAAAGAACGGAGAAAGCTCGGCCGAAATGCCGGAACCCGCATATGCCTGTTGCACTCTCGGCAAATCTTCCGCCCGGCATTGCTGGACGACCGCGACACGACCGCGCAATTCTTGCGGCAGAGACTTCAGCGCGGCCGGCACAACGTCACTGAACACCCGCGCCCCCAGCGATCCGCCCAATACCAGCAATCTGACCCTGTCCCCGGGCGGCACATATTTCATCTGAGCCAGCGCACCGATCTCCGGTCGAATTGGATTGCCGGTGATCGCGGTGGGCACAGTGCCGGGCACATTTTCGGTCGTGGCGAAACTCAGCGCCAACACATCCACGCTTGAGGCAAGGAACCGGTTGGCGCGTCCCAGCACGGCATTCTGCTCGTGCAGGATCACGCTGGGCCGACGCCGCATCAGCCGCGACGCCAGCACGGGCGCGACGGAAGGATAGCCACCGAACCCGACGACACTTACTGGCTTGATGCGGGCCAGAATGCCGCGAGCCTGAACCACCCCCACGCCAAGCGCGGCGACAGCCTTCGCGCCACGCAGCGCACCACGGCCGGCAATTCCCGCTCCGCTCAAAACATGCTGTTCGCGTCCGGCGAATATCCCGCTGGTCAGGTTGCCGGATCGGCCGTCGGTCATCAGCGCCACCCGGTGACCGCGCGTTACCAATTCGGCGGCGAGCGCCTCGGCGGGGAAGAAATGACCGCCCGTCCCGCCCGCCGCGATGACGATCGACTGGACCGCGGGCCCTCTCATCGTGGTTCCTCCCGACCGCGCCGGCGCGTCAGGGCAAGCAGCATTCCCATGCCGAGCGCCACCGCGATCACCGAGGATCCACCGTAGGAAATGAATGGCAGGGTCATGCCTTTGGTTGGGATCAGTTTCAGTGTCGAGGCCATGTTGACGAAAGCCTGCAGCCCAAAGCCGGTGACCAGTCCGGTGCAGGACAACACGATGAAGGGATCCTGCTCGCGCAGCAGCCGCAGCAGGCCACGCATCACGATGAAGGCGAACACCGTGAGGATTACGACGCAAATCAGCATGCCGAACTCCTCGCCGGCGACGGCGAAGACAAAGTCGGCGTGAGCGTCCGGCAGTATGTCCTTGACGTGTCCCTCGCCGGGACCGCGGCCGAGCAGCCCACCATTGCCGAACGCTTCAAGCGCGGTCGTCACCTGATAGTTGTCGCCGGTGCCGTCCCAGAAGCGGGTCACACGGCTGCGCACATGCGGGAACATCGTAAAGGCGACGACCGACCCGCCTCCGATCATCCCCAAGGCCACACCAACCAGCAACAGCGGCAGGCCATCAACGTAAAGTTGCGCCAGGAAAACGACCGTCACAACCGCGAGCATGCCGATATCAGGCTGCGACTTGAGCAGCAGAAGCACGAGGACGAAAATGCCGAACGCCAACAACCGGCCGGGGAAACGCGGTGACCTTCGTGCTTCGCTGATCAGCCAGGCCGCGACCACGGCGAAGCATGGCTTGAGAAATTCGCTTGGCTGCACGGTCATGCCCGGCAGGGAGATCCAACGTCGGGCGCCCTTGATCTCCACCCCGATGAACATGGTGGCGGCGGTGAGCGCCAACGCGAGCAAGCAGCCGACGATTGCCAGCCGCTTGACCGAACGAGGCGACAGCAAGGACACCAGGACGACCACCACCCCGGCCAGCGCCAGGAACGCGACCTGCTTCAAGATGAAGATGTCGCGCGGCGTCCCTATACGCTCAGCCACCGCCGGGCTGGCAGCCAGCATCATGACGTATCCGAAACCGATGAGCATGCCGATCGCGCCGAGCGTCCATCGGTCGACGCTCCACCACCAGCGGCCCAGCAAGGAATTGTCAACACGGGACGTGGCCGTCGTCATGCGCGCCCCTCGACCGGGCTATTGGTCAACAACGCGCCTGTCGGCAGAGCGCGGGCCAGGGCGGCGAACCGGTCCCCTCGCTGATCATAGCCGGTGAACTGGTCCCAGCTCGCGCAGGCTGGCGACAACAGGACAATCGGCGCCTCGGCCGCCAGCGCCGCGGCATACGCGGCGGGCACCGCGTTTTCGAGGCTTCCCACGATGTCGAACGGAACCCGGTAGCGCAGCAATGTGGCCGCGAAATCCGGCGCGTCACGCCCAATCAGGAATGCCCGGGCGATTCGGGGAAACAGCGGCACCAGCGGTTCGATCCCACCTTCCTTCGCCATGCCACCCGCGATCCACATCAGGCGATCGTAACAAACCAGCGCGCGCGCGGCGGCATCGGCGTTGGTGGCCTTGCTGTCGTTGACGAAGGTGACACCATCAACGGTGACGATCCGCTGCTGGCGATGCGGCAAGCCGGGATAGCTGATCAGCGCCGACGAGATCGCATCATCCGAGGCACCCAGAAACCGCGCCATGGCCGTCGCCGCCGCCGCATTCTGTGCGTTGTGCACCCCGGGCAACGCGGGGCCCAGCGGGAACGGCGGCTGCGTGCCGGACACCGTCACCACTTTGGCGGGCCGAGTCTCCAGCCAGTCCGCCATCTCCCGGGACCCAGGATCGTCAACGCCGATCACCGCAAGGTCCGATGCAATCTGACGATCGAAAATCGCGCGCTTCGCCAAGGCGTATCCAGCCATGTCGCCGTGACGATCGATATGATCCGCGCTGAGGTTGAGCATACAGGCGGCATCAAACCGCAGGGTCGCGAGTCGCTCCAACATATAGGAGGACATTTCGAGCACGTACACTCCATGATGTGGCAGCAGTGGCAGCGACAGGGCCGCAGGGCCCAGATTCGCGCCCGCCGCGACGGGGATTCCCGCAGTCTCCAGGATGTGCGCCAGCAGCGCCGTGGTGGTGGACTTTCCGTTGGTGCCGGTAATGCCGGCGAACCGCGCCCGCGAGCCCGACGCCCGGACCGCCTGGAACAGCAAATCGGTGTCGGACAATACAGGTATCCCGGCACTGATCGCTCGCGCCGCGGCAGGATGCGGCCTCGGCAACCGATGCGGAATGCCGGGCGAAAGGACCAAGGCGTCAAAATCGAATGGCCCTGTAGCGAGATCACGCAGTTCCAGGTTCGCGACATCCCCAGGCACGGCGGCGCGAGCGGCCGGGCTGTCGTCCCAGGCAACGATTCCAGCCCCCATCGCGGCCAGACCCTGAGCCGCGGGCAAGCCGTTCTTGCCCAGCCCCACCACGGCGAAGCGCTTGCCGCTGAAGACGGAAGGCGGGAACCTACTCATCGGATCTTCAGGGTCGCCAGACCGACCAGCGCCAGAATCATCGAAATGATCCAAAACCGAATGACGATCGTCGGCTCGGCCCACCCCTTCTTCTCGAAATGATGATGCAACGGCGCCATTAGGAACACACGCTGCCCGGTTCGCTTGAACCAGAACACCTGGATGATGACCGAAACGCGTTTCGACGACGAACAGACCGCCGACGATCATCAGCACGATCTCGTGCTTTATGGCCACCGAGACGGCGCCGAGCGCGCCGCCGATCGCGAGGCTGCCGATATCGCCCATGAAGACCGCCGCGGGCGGCGCGTTGAACCAGAGGAACCCCAGACCCGCGCCAACCAGGGCGGAACAGAACACGGCAAGCTCGCCAGCGCCCACCACGGGATTGAGTTGCAGATAGTCAGCGAAGATACGGTTGCCGACCAGATACGCGATCAGGGTGAAAACGCTGGCGGCGATCATGACCGGAACGATGGCCAGGCCATCGAGGCCGTCGGTCAGGTTGACCGCGTTGGACGCGCCCATCATCACCAGCATCCCGAATACCGGAAACAAGAAGCCCAACTGGATCGCGACTTCCTTGAAGATCGGGATCGTCAGCGCGGTGCCCAGCGGCCCGCGCGCGAGGGTGGTGATCCAGACCGCCGCGATCAGGCCAACCACCGCCTGAACCACCAATTTGGTCCGCCCCGGGACGCCGCGGACGTTGCGCTTGGTGACCTTCAGGTAGTCGTCACAGAAACCCAGCGCGCCGTACCCCAATGTTACGAACAGCACCGCCCAGATGTAACCGTTGCGCAGGTCGACCCAGAGCAAGGTGGAAATAGTCAGCGCGCCGAGGATCAGCAGGCCGCCCATCGTCGGGGTGCCTTTCTTCTCGATCAGATGCCGGGCCGGCCCATCGAGCCGGATCGGCTGACCGTTTCGCTGCATCGACTTTCAACTGCCGGATAACAACCGGACCCAGCAGGAAACTGACGACCAAGGCCGTCAGGCATGCGGCACCCGCTCGGAACGTGATGTAGCGGAACAGGTTGAACAGGATGAACTGGTCCGCCAGCGGCCGGAAAAGGTCGTAGAGCATCAGCCAGCTCCCACCGTAGCGACCGAGGACCGCGACGCACTGGCCTCGATTGCCTCGACCACACACTTCATCCGGCTGCCCAGACTGCCCTTGACCAGGATCGCGTCGCCCTCGGCGATACTGGCCGCGACGATCGGCGCCAGGGCGCGCGAATCAACGGCGTGTGCGCCACGCAGGCGAAGCGGAACGTCGTCGAACAAATCCCGCATCAGTGGGCCGCAGGTGAACAGGCAATCGACCGAACCTGTCACCGTCTCGGCCAGACCGGCGTGCTCGGCGCGCGCTTCCCCGCCAAGCTCCAGCATGTCGCCCAGCACCGCGATGCGCCGTTTCGCCGGCTGCAGCCGCAGCACATCGAGCGCCGCGCGCATCGAGGCGGTGTTGCCGTTGTAGCTTTCATCCAGCAGCAACGCGGTGCCTCGGCCAACCGCCAGATCGCGGCGGGCGCCGCGGCCCGCCAATGGCTCGAACGCCTCCACGGGGCCGATGGCCTCTGTCGGATCCAGGCCAAGCGCCGCGACGACGGCGAGGCAAGCGACCGCGTTCATGGCCATGTGCCGGCCGGGCGCGTTCAAGCCGCAGCGACAATGTGTGGCCCGCGACGGCGACATGGATGAGCGAGCCACCGGCATCCCCATCGGCGTGCAACAGCCGGACAGCGGCGGTCGGGGCAGAGCCGAAGGTCATGACACTGACGTGTCCGGCAGCGGCGAGCAGGCGCTCGAACCGCGGCGAATCCGCGGGAAGCACCGCGATCCCGTCGATTCGTCAGGCCACACATGATACTGGCCTTTTCATCGGCGATCTCGTCGATGCTGCCGAGATGGCCGACATGAGCCTTGGCGATCGTCGTGATCACCGCGACATGCGGACGCGCCAGCCGGGCAAGCGGCGCAATCTCACCCGCGTGGTTCATGCCGATCTCGGCCACGCAGAAGCTTGCGCCATGAGGAATTCGAGCCAGAGTCAGCGGCAGGCCCCAGTGATTGTTGTACGATGCGACCGACGCATGGGTGACGCCGAACGCGCCCAGGGCCCCGCGCAACATCTCCTTGGTCGTGGTCTTGCCGACGCTGCCGGTGACGGCGACCAACCTGGCGGTCGGATTGGCTTCGCCGAACCGGGCGCGGGCGAAACCGCCCAGGCGAGCCAGGCCGGTCAGCGTATCGTCGACACGCAGCAAAGGGACATCTGGCGAGGCCGCGGCGTGTACCATGGCTCCCGCGGCACCCTTCGCCAGCGCCTCGGCAACGAAGGAATGTCCATCACGGCCTTCGCCGACCAACGCAACGAAGAGATCGCCGCGGGACAGGGTGCGTGTATCGATCGACACCCCGGTGGCGTCGAACGGGACCGACAACGTGCCATCCGTCGCCGCGCAGAGCTCTCGCGATTGCCACAGCGGCCGGGTCAAGTATTTGCCTCCCGGCTCGCCACGAGGCCGCGAACGACAGCGGCATCGTCGAACGGCAGGATCGTTGCTCCGACGATCTGACCCAGCTCGTGACCCTTGCCGGCGATCACCAGGACGTCGCCGCGGCCCAGACCGTTCAGCGCCGCCTCGATCGCCCGCGCCCGGTCGCCGATCTCCATCGCCCCGGGGCACGCGGCAAGAATGGCGGCGCGAATCTCGGCTGGGTCCTCGCCGCGCGGATTGTCGTCGGTCACGATCACAACATCCGCATGCCGCGCGGCGGCCTGCCCCATCAGCGGACGCTTCCCCCGATCCCGGTCGCCGCCCGCTCCGAACACGACATGCAAACGGCCATCGGCATGGGGGCGCAAAGCCACCAGCAGCCGTTCGAGTGCATCGGGCGTGTGCGCATAATCGACATAGGCAGCGGCGTCGGGCAGACGGGCGACCAGCTCCATGCGTCCTCGCACGCCCGACAGCAACGGCAGACGGTCGAGGACGCCGGACAGACCCAGCGCTTCGGTCAGCGCCGCCGCCATCAGCACATTGTCCGCCTGGAAGCGCCCGGGCAGGTTCAGCACCACGTGGCGTTCGCGTCCGCCCGCGGTCAGGGTCAGTTCCTGTCCGTCGGGAAGAGGCGAGGATCGAAGCAGACGGAACCGGCTGCCGCGCTCACCAACTGTCGATAAAGCGAGACGTCGCCGACCGGCGATCTCCCGCAGCGCGTCGAGTGTGACCGGCTCCAGCTCTGAATGGGCGACAACCGGTGCCCCCACTGGCAGCAGCGTCTCGAACAAACGCAGCTTCGCTCGCCGATAAGCCTCCGGAGTGCCGTGGTAATCGAGATGGTCGCGCGTGAGATTGGTGAACCCGCCGGCCGCGAGGCGCACCCCATCCAGCCGGAACTGATCCAGCCCATGCGAGGACGCTTCCAACGCGACACGCTGAATGCCATGGCGGGCGAGTCCGGCCAGCGTTTCCGCCAGGCTGACCGGGTCGGGGGTGGTCAGGCCCGGGCCAGGGTCGAACCCTGGCGCAATCAGCCCCAGCGTGCCGAGACTGGCCGCGCCGCGAGAGAACTTTGGTTCGAGCGGCGGCAACGTCCAAAGCCGCCGCATGAACTCGACCGTGCTGGTCTTGCCGTTGGTGCCGGTTACCGCGACCACAGTCTCCGGCTGCGGCCCGGCCAGCAGCGCCGCGATCTGGGCCAGACATCGCCGGGGTTCGGGATCGAAGATCATTGGCCGCGGCGGCACACCGGCGGGCCACGGCGTGTCGGGCGGGGCGAGAATGGCCGCCGCGCCGCGCGCCACCGCGTCCGCGATGAAGCCACGGCCGTCGAGGCGCGCGCCAGGAAGGGCCGCGAACAGATCGCCCGGAGCAACATGCCGGCTGTCGGCGGTGATCCCCGCGATGTCAAGCCGCGCCACCATCTGGTCAACCGGCGTCGGGCCTCGCCCGTGGCTGTCGCCGAATGTCTCCTGAATGTTGCGCATGATGTCAGCGATCAACAAGGGACGCCGCCGCCGAGACGGCCGTTACCGGTGCGGTCGTGCGATAGGGCTGCCAGCGCGTGTCCCGCCTGATATCCGGTGCTGGCCGCGTAACCGCAGGTGGCAGCATGGTCGGGGTTACGGTCAAGTTAGGTTCGTTCCGGGCTGGCTGGAGGTGGGCTGACCCGTCCCCCGGCGGCAGGCCCTGCCCGGTGTGGTTCTGCCCGGGCTGGCTCGCGCTGGCTGCCGGTCGCGTGGCGGCTCCCATCCCGGCGTTGGCGACGACCGGGCCACGCGCGGCTGTTCCAGGGGGCCGCGCTGGCTGCAACGGAATTGCCAGTGCCTGGTTGATCGCCGGCATGTCCTGCAGGTCTGGCAGCATCCCGAGCATTGGCCCGATGCGGGCAATCACCTTACCGGCGGCCGGCGCGACCACCCAGCCGGCGGTCGCATACCCGTATGTCTTTTTGTTCCCGTGCGGTTCATCCAGCATCATGTAGACCGCATAGCGTGGCGCGTTCATCGGGAATACGCTCATGAACGCCGCGACGTTGGCGTGCTTGCGATAACCGCCATGCGCGGCAACCTTTTCCGCTGTGCCGGTCTTGCCGCCCGGATAATAGCCGGGCACCTCCGCTGATTTGCCAAACCCGTCGGTGACCACCAGGCGCATCAGCCGGCGCATCACATCCGATGTGGCAGGCTGCATGACCCGAACGGCCTCCGGCTCCTGGCCCTGCTCCGAAGCCACGATGGTAGGCCGGACCAGGAGACCGCCATTGGCGATGGCCGCGGTGCCGCGAACGATGTGCAACGGCGTGACCGAGATTCCATGGCCGAAGCCCACGGTCATGGTGACGATTTCTTTCCAGTTGGCGGCCGGCTGAATGATCGGGCGATTGGCCTCGGGCAGTTCGACCGGAATCCGGTCGAACATGCCCATGTTCCGTAGCCACGCCTGTTGCCGTTCCGCGCCGACGGCCTGGGCGATATGCGCCGCGCCAAGGTTGGAGGAGTAGGCCAGGACCTCGGGCAGATAGAGCCAGCGGTGCTTACCCTCGAAATCGGAGATCGTGAAGCGGCCGATGGAAATATTGCGGGACGCATCGAACTCGTCCCAGATGTGGACGATTCCGCCGTCCAACGCCATCGACGCGGTTTGCAACTTGAACGTCGAGCCCGGCTCATAGCGTCCTTCGACCGCGCGATTGAAGCGATCGTCACCCGGGGCGGTGCGAACCGAGTTGGCATCGTAGTCCGGCAGGCTGACCATCGCCAGCAACTCGCCGGTCCGTACATCCATGACGATGCCGCAGCCGCCGATCGCCTCGAAATTCTGCATCGCGGCCAGGAGTTCCTCGCGCACGGCCGCCTGGACCTGCAGGTCGATCGACAGGCGCAGCGGTTCGGGATTGGTGCGCAACTGGGCATCGAAATACTTCTCGACGCCGGCAAAGCCGCTCTGGTCGACATCGACGCCGCCCAGCACCTGAGCGGCGGTGCGGCCCAAGGGATACTGCCGGTGTTGCGTCGGTTGAAAATCGACGCCCGGAATGCCCAGGTTGTTGACCTGTTGCTCCTCCCGCGGGGTGATCTCGCGGGCCAGATAGATAAACTTCTTGTCGCGTTTCAAGCGATCGACTGTCTCGGCCATGTCGAGTCGCGGCAGCACCTGCTTCAGTTTCCGCGCCACGTCGTCCGGATCGGCTATCTGTCGAGGATCAGCGAACAGCGACACGGTATTGAGCGATATCGCCATCGGCTGGCCGTTGCGATCCGTGATCGTCGCGCGTTGACCCGGAAGCGTCGCTTC
Organism: uncultured Alphaproteobacteria bacterium; assembly: GCA_963758415.1. Lineage (GTDB taxonomy): Bacteria > Pseudomonadota > Alphaproteobacteria > Acetobacterales > Acetobacteraceae > Rhodopila. The sequence goes on from CAVWVL010000011.1 coordinate 866,901, forward strand.
GATCGGACCACGGGGAACGCTGGCGACGATATCGGCAACAGGTCGCTCCAGCCGATGCGGCGCCAGTGGCGTGACGATCGTGGCCAACGCGAGCTTGGCCAGCACTGCGGCGAACAGTACGGAAAAGCCACCAGCCGCGATCACCAGCCGCGAGCGGGTTCGTTCCATGGCGACACGCTTGGCCAGATCGGGGGCAGTGACGCGCACATGCTCCATGCGCGGCACGGCGTCCCAACGGCTGGCACCGACGCGTGGCATCGGACGGCCGAACCGGCCAGGGCGCGCTGGCGATGGGTCTTGCGGCGGAACAGGATCGGTCGGGTCGGTCATCGAGTTGGTATCAGTTGGCGTTGGACCATTGCGTAGCGCTGACTGGCATCGGACGTGGCAGCGGCGACGCCACGGATCCACGCGCCATACCGAGCAGCGACCCACCGCGGGCGGCTGGAACAGGAGCCGGGATCGCCGCCGGGACCGATGCGGAAGCGGGCAACGCAGGGGTCACCGCGGGAGCCGGGCGTGAAGCGGCGGCGACGATCATCGGGCGCGGCTGTGCGCCTGCCACTGGAGCACGGGTCTCGGCCGCCCTGGGATCGCTCACATGCGTCTCGGCGGGTTGCGCCACACGTCGATCGGCCACACGCGCCTCAGCCGGATGCTGATCCACTGGCCGGGGTTCCGAACTGGCGACGGCCCGCGCAGCCGGGGCAGCATCCGAGGCGACGGGAATAGTCGCCGCGCCAGCCGCCAACGACCGCGATGCCACGATCTTCCGCTCCGCCGGGCGCGCCGCGGCGGCAACCGAGGCGACGGCCGCAGGGGCGACTGCCCGCGCCGGAACCCGACCCGGATCATCGTTTTCAGCGAGCGTGGGCGCATTCTCGGCAGTTCCCGGCGACAGCGGAACCGCCTCGGGCGCGGCGGCGACCGGTTCGCCTGGCTCCGCATCCTCGTCACCCTTCGGTGCAGCCACCGGCACCGCGGGCAGGCGGCCGTCGAGGTCGGTGAGGCTGGTGAACTGCGACGGCGCGATTGTCTTCAACGCAAGGTAGGTGTCGGAGAACCGGCGCAGGCTCTCCGGATCGTTCAGCATCGTCCACTCGGCGGCCAACAAGCGGCTCTGCTCCCGGTAAGCCGCGGTGTCGTGCAGCGCCTTCTCGATTGTGCGGTCCAGCACCTGCGCCTCATGCTTCGATTGATACAGGTACAGCCCAGAAGCGCAGGCCGTCAGGAAGGTGGCGATCGTCAGTGGTCTGATCATGGCGTGCTGCCTTGCTGGATCGGGGCCGCGATGCGCTCCAGGGCCCGCAACCTAGCACTGCGGGAACGGGGATTTCGTTGCGTTTCCTCGGCGGACGGACGCAGCGCGCGCGGGGTCAGAAGGCTGAAACCCGGACGCTCACGCGACAACAGTCCGCGCGGGTCATGGCGTGATGGTGCCGCCGAGCGCCCTGAGACGTCTGTCATGAAGCGCTTCACGATGCGGTCCTCCAGACTATGGAATGCAACAACCACCAATCTGCCGCCGGGCGACAGCAGCCGAACCGACTGGCCCAAGGCCTGCTCGATCTGACCCAATTCGTCGTTGACCTTGATGCGCAGCGCCTGGAAGCTCCTGGTAGCAGGGTCGATGCCGCTCCTGTCCGGCGGCACGACTGAACGAATAATCGTCGCCAGCCGGCCGGTCGTCTCGATTGGCGCCTCCAGCCGGGCCGTTACGATCGCGCGCGATATCCGGCGTGAGGCACGTTCCTCGCCGAATTCGAACAAAACGTCCGCCAAGGCCGATTCGGACAACGTGTTCACCAGATCGGCGGCGCTTGTCCCATGCTTTCCCATGCGCATGTCGAGCGGCCCGTCCGAGCGGAAGGAGAAGCCACGCGCCGGGTCGTCGATCTGGTAAGAGGACAGTCCCAGATCGAGCACCACCCCGTCCAGGGCCGCGATGCCGACCGCGTCGAGCAGCGCCACCATATCGCCGAACTGGCCATGCAACAGATGCAGGCGTCCCGGGAAGCGCGCGGCAACGGCGGCGCCCCGCTGTATCGCCTCCGGATCACGGTCGATCGCCCACAACGTGCAACGGGCCAATTCAAGAATTGCCGTGGCGTAGCCGCCGCCGCCGAAGGTACCGTCAAGATAGCGGCCGCCGTCACGCGGGCCGAGGTTCGCAATGACCGCATCCAGCATGACCGGAACGTGGCCACTCATGCCGAAGCCGCCCGCAATGTCAGTTGCGCGGTCCGCACCTTTTCCCGTGCCTCGGCGAGGCGCCTGGCCCCGGCGGCAGGTTCCCAGATCTGAAACGTCTTGTTGGTACCGATGAAAACGACGTTCTCGGACAGCCCGGCATGCGCCGCCAACGGGGCCGGCAACACGATCCGCCCCTCCTTGTCGGTCTCCATCGGGCAAGCGTCACCGAACAAGGCCATGACAAAATCATCGTGCTCAGGACTGAACTGTTCGTAGCCGTCCAGGGGCGCGCTGAGCGCCTCGAACCCCTTCTCGGTCCAGCCCTCGATGCACGGATGCTGATGCGAGGGACGCAGCACCAGCGGAGCAACGGGCGCGGCCGCACCGGCGTGGCTCATCAGCTTAAGCACCGAGCGGAACTGCGCCGGGATCGACACACGCCCCTTGGCGTCCAGCTTGTTCTGGTGAGTGCCGATGAACTGGGCCATACGGACCCACCTTCCTTTCCTGCCTGGTGTTTCCCCGCTTGGTCAGGGGACGCAGCCGCATCGACGACGGAATGCCACTGCATGCGCGTTCAGCCGTATCGGGTCGGACTCGACGGTGGATGAATGGTCCACCGTGGGTGAGCCTGGGATATCATGGGAATACATGGGCGTCAAAGAGTTTCACCGTGGCACTCGCGAAATTCATGGCCTCCTCAACGACTTAACCGCGCCTCCCCAATTCACCCCAAGCGTATTCTCGCGGATGCAACTATTCGCGTTTCGTTCTTGTGGACAAATCTGTGGGTGGTTCCCGCGCGACCCCACCGCTACATTACAGTACTCGCAGCCCGCCTCGAATCACGCAGCGACCTCAAGCTGATGGAATAGCTCGATAATACGGGTTAGTGCGCTCCCACTCAGAGACGGAAACGCTCCGAGTCAGCAACAAAATGCCGGGAAACTGCCAGACGGCCTGTAAGCCGGGTTCTGTCCGCCTCTTGCGAGGTTGGACGGCCATTCCTCTGGGACGCATCTCGCGATGCGCCTCCTGCGACCAACCCGGGCGGCGGGACGAGAACATCCCTGTCAACTGTCGCGGGCCAAACAGCCCTGGACGATAACAGCCGCCCCTATTCGGTCTTGCACCCGGTGGGGTTTACCATGCCGCCCCTGTTACCAGGGGCGCGGTGCGCTCTTGCCGCGCCGTTTCGCCCTTGCCCGCGGGACCGGCCCGCTCACGCTTGCCGATCTTGCGCGGGCGGTTTGTTTTCTGTGGCACTTTCCCTGGGGTCGCCCCCGCCGGCGGTTAGCCGGCACCGTGTTCCCGTGGAGCCCGGACTTTCCTCTGCCAACGCATCACCGCCGGCAGCGGCCGTCCAGCCGTCTGGCGAGGCCACATGTGCGCCGTGTCAGCCGATCCAGTCAAGCATCGCAGCGGCCGAAGTCGATATCAGCAGCGGCGAATGAAACCGCCGCCCAGGACGCGATCACCGTGGTAAAAGACGCAGGCCTGCCCAGGCGCGGGCAGTGTCGCCGCGTCCAGTTCCACCGTTGCGCCCGCGGATGAAATACGCACCATGGCAGCGCGTGGTTCATCCCGCGCCCGCAGCTTGACCGTGCAGCGAAGCTCGGCCGGCGGCGGATCGATGAGCCAATTCACGTCGCGGAGCGGCACAGAACGGGTGCCCTCGCCGCGATCGCCTACGACGATGCGCCGCAACCCGGGGTCCGTGGCAATGACGACCTGCCGACGACCATCGACGACCGCCGCGTTACCCAGGCGCTTGCCCTGTCCCACGGTATAGCGGGCAATGCCGTCGTGGCGCCCCACCGCACGGCCATCCGCCGTGACGATATCGCCGGGCGCCAACGCGTCTGGCCGCAGACGGCCAACGATGTCCGCGTAGCTCCCTGACGGCACGAAGCATATGTCCTGGCTGTCAGGTTTTTCCGCCACCCCGAGGTCGAGCCGCCGCGCGACATCCCGGACAGCGCTTTTGTTCGCCATGTCGCCGAGTGGAAACAGGCACATGCCGAGTTGCCGCCTCGTCGTGGCGAACAGGAACCAGCTCTGGTCCCGCGCCGCGTCCGAGGCACGGTGTAGTTCCGCGCCGTCTGGACCGTCGACCCGACGCACGTAATGACCCGTCGCCAGTCGTTCCGCTCCCAGACCCTCCGCCAGAGCCGAGAGATCGGCGAACTTCACCGTCTGGTTGCAGCTTATACAGGGCACCGGAGTCTCGCCGTTGGCGAAGCTGTCGGCGAACGGCGCAATCACTGCCTGTGTGAAACGATCCTCGGCGTCGATGACATAGTGAGAAATGCCCAGCCGGTCAGCGACCCGGCGGGCGTCATGGAGATCCCGTCCGGCGCAGCAGGTCGCCTTGCGGCCGGCGCGCGAAGCCAGCGCAACATCGGCATGATTATAGAGCTGCAGTGTAACGCCGACGACCTCGTGCCCGGCCTCGTGCAGCAGGCCCGCGACCACGCTGCTGTCCACGCCGCCCGACATCGCGACGACGATCCGCACCGTCAGCTCATCGCGTTGCGCGTCGCGGCCGGCAGTTTGACCACAAGTCCGTCCAGCGCCTCCGTCATCACGATCTGACAGCCGAGGCGGGACGTCTGGGTCAGACCGAACGCCAGGTCGAGCATATCCTCCTCATCCTCGGTGGGTTCAGCGAGCTTCCTGAACCAACCAACATCGACAATGACATGGCAGGTCGAACACGCCAGCGAGCCCTCGCAGGCTCCCTCGATGTCCACACCATGCTTGTGGGCGATTTCGAGCACCGAGAAGCCGACCGGGGCGTCAACCTCGCGACGGGTGCCGTCGCGCTCGATAAAGGTCATCTTCGGCATCCGGTCAGGCCTCGGGCAGATTTTTACGGGTCATGATGCGCCGCCATTCCATTGGCGTGAGCCGCGGCGAGCGCGCTGGCGGCGTATTCGATATCGGCGGCCGAGGTAAAGCGTCCAATGCCGATACGCAAGGTGCGAGACGCTGCCTCATCCGACAACCCTAGCGCGCGCAGGACATAGGATGGTTCAATCTCGGCGGACGAACATGCCGAACCAGTCGACACACACAAATCCGGTGCCCCGCCCATCAGCTCGGCCGCGGCGACGCCCGGAAACGTCAGGTTGAGATTGCCGGCGACGCGCGACTGCATGGTGCCATTGACCTGCAAGTCCGGGATCGCGGCGCGCAGGTCATCCAACAGCCTGGCACGCAAGGCGCCGACACGCCTTGCTTCCTCCGCCATCTCGGCACTCGCGAGGCGACATGCCTCGCCAAGACCCGCGATCAACGGCGTGGGCAATGTTCCCGATCGCAGCCCTCGTTCCTGGCCGCCGCCAGAAAACAGCGGCGCCAGGCGCACGCGTGGGCGACGCCGAACGAACAGCGCGCCAACGCCCTTGGGCCCATACAGCTTGTGTCCGCTGATCGACCCCAGATCGACCTGCCAGCCGGTCAGGTCAACCGGCATTTTGCCAACGGCCTGCGCCAGGTCACTGTGAAACAGGGCGCCTTCCTGCTTGGCTAGCGCCGCCAACCCGGGGATGTCCTGGATGACACCCGTTTCATTGTTCACCGCCATGACGCTAACCAGCAGAGTCGGCGTCTCCAGCGCCCGCCGCAGCTCATCCGGATCGAGCATACCGTCGTGTCGCACCGGAAGAAACACCGCCTCGAAACCCTCGGCTTCCAGGTCGGCAACAGCTTCCAGGACGCATTTGTGTTCCGTCGCCACGGTGACGATGCGCCGCCGCTTATTGCCCATCCGGGCCGCGAAGCGGGCCGCACCCTTGATGGCGATGTTGTTCGCCTCGGTCGCGCCCGAGGTGAAGACGATTTCCTTCTCGTCGGCGCCGACCAGTGCCGCGACACTCGCCCGCGCCTCCTCAACGGCCTGCTCCGCCCGCCGCCCCATGACATGTTCAGCGCTGTGCGGATTGCCGTAGTCGTCCGCGAAATAGGGCAACATCACCCGCAGCACGCGGGGATCGCAGCGTGTCGTCGCCTGGTTGTCGAGGTAGACGGGCCGATTGGGGGTGGGAGGTGCTTCGGTCATGACGTTGAGGTAGGACTACGCCGCCCGCGGAACCAGAGCCCGCGTCAGCCGATCAGCCGTGCGTGCGTAAGCGGCGACGAAGCCATCGATATCGGCCCGCGTTGCGTTCCACGGTAACGAGACCCGTATGGCGCAGCCAGCGAACGATTCCAGGCCCATCGCGGACAGGACATGGCTGGTGGCGACCTTTCCCGAGCTGCACGCGGCCCCGGCGCTGACCGCCACCTGCTCCAAGTCAAGACCGATCACCTGCGCGACGGCTGGCACACCCGGAAGAGCCAGGCAGGTGGTGTTCGGCAAACGGCGATCCCGATCTCCGCACACCACCGCTCCGAGCGTCACCGCCCCGGCTTCCGCCAGGTCCCGCAGTTCGGCGAGAAGATTCAGATCGTCGGTCATTGCGGCGGCGGCGGCGGCGGCAAAACCGGCGGCGAGGGCAACCGACGGTGTGCCGCCACGCCGGCCGCGCTCCTGACCTCCTCCGGCGATCAGCGGTGCCGCGAAGGGTGCGTCCTCGGCCAGCAGCAAAGCGCCGACGCCGGCAGCACCGCCGAGCTTATGGGAGGAAATGGCGAGACTGTGCGCCCCGGAGGCTGCCAGGCTGACCGGCATTCGTCCGGCGGCCTGAACCGCGTCAACGTGCAGCAGAGCACCATGACGTCGGCAGATATCGGCGGCCCGGGCAACCGGCTGGATCACTCCGGTTTCGTTATTCGCTAGCATGAGGCAAACCAGCGCAGGCTTCCCATCGGCCAGCAGCCGCGCCAGCGCATCGAGATCGGCAACGCCATCGGCATTCACCGGAATAATGCTGGCATCGGCTGCCGCGGCGTGCACGGCATGATGCTCGATCGCACTCACGACTAGCCGCCTGTTGGGCGACAATGCGTGGATCGCGAGGGCGTCCGCCTCCGTGCCACCGGAGGTGAAGATCAGTCCCCCCGGCGGGCCGCCAAACAGGTCCGCCAGTGTCTCCCGCGCATTCTCGAGGAGCCGCCGCGCCTCCCGGCCCGGCCGATGCGTCGAGGACGGATTGCCGGTCAGCTCGAGCGCCTCGGATATGGCAGCCTTCGCCTGCATGCGCAGAGGCTGTGTAGCGTTGCCATCCAGGTAGTGCATGAGTCCGTCCCTGACGCTGATCGGTTCGTTAACTTTAGAAGTAGCCTTTCCCCGGCGCCGACCGCCAGGATCACCGCCGCTCGGTCCGCGTTTCCGCCATACCAGTATTGCGCGGTGGCGATCGAGGGAGATGACTAGAGAGAGGTCCAGGCTAGGTATAGACGACGCCACCGCACTACATGCGATAGTTGGCCGAAGATAACTCTATGCACGTCAGGGTAGCACGACATTACTCTTGAAGACGAAACCGGCATCAGGCTCGCTCTTTGTATGTTTGATTGTCCCGTGCAGGAAGATGAATGCCATGCGACATTTCCATTATGAAAGATCGCTCGACCTGTCCTATAAGGGTTCGGCCGCAGTCAAATTCCGGCTCGGTGACACGGCTAGCCCGAGGTGAGTTGGAAAGGCGACGACAACAGAAGGAGCGAGCCAGAGCCCCGGGAGATGGTCTGTGACCAATCTTAATTTCCCGTCTCCGAGGGTTAACGATTGAAGGTGGGAATCCGGTGAAATGGAACTGTAATCAGGGGATTGCGTTCCCATTATATTGGGTTATTGGGTCAGGGGTGGCTCTGCCCGCGGATTTATAAGGCAGGTACAGCAAGGTGCCAGAAGTCACGGTGGCTTTTAGGCAACCGCTGTCGGTGGGACAGGAAACAGGTTAGATGCCCGAGGTCATGTTTGCCGGTCCGGACGGTCGGCTCGAAGGTCGTTATCATCATTCAAAGGATTCCGGGGCACCCGTCGCCCTTATCCTGCACCCGCATCCATTACATGGCGGGACTATGAACAACCGTATCACTTACTCGATGTACCAAGCCTTCCAGAAGCTTGGCTGCTCGGTGATGCGCTTCAACTTCCGCGGCATCGGCCGCAGCCAGGGACGCTATGACGGCGGCATTGGCGAGATTGGCGACGCCGCGGCTGCCCTGGACTGGATGCAGGCCGTCAATCCAGGGCATGGCGGCCTCTGGATCGCTGGCTATTCGTTCGGCGCCTTCATCGGCATGCAACTGCTGATGCGCCGGCCGGAAATCTCTGGTTGGGTCAGCGTTGCTCCGCCCGCCAATCACTACGACTTTGGTTTCCTGGCACCTTGTCCTTGTGGCGGCTTGATGCTGCACGGCGACACCGATGAACTCGTCCCGGAGCCGGCGGTGCGAAAGCTGGTAGACAAACTCAATACCCAGAAGGGCGTCCACGTAGACTATCGCGTGTTCAGTGGCGCGGACCATGTCTTCGCCAGCCACGCGGACACCGTCGCGGATTCAATCGAGGATTATTGCGGCAAGGCGATCGCCAGAAAGCAACTGGCCCTGGCCGCCGACTAGACGCTCCTGACAATGCGGCAGACGGAGGCGGCTTCGTTCGCCCCGTCCGCGTTGCATATGCCGCTATCCCGCCGGGTCCGTGATGCGACCCCCTCGAAGCGGATGCGGCACCCCCGTCGTACCAGGAAAACTCAGCGGCAGCCCCGCCACCACACGGGCCGCTAGGAAGCCGAAGCATTGCGCTTCAAGCCCGTCACCATCCCACCCCATCACCTCGACCGGATCGACCGCGGCATCGAGATAACGCCGCAATCCGTCCATAAGCACGGGATTGCGCCGACCGCCGCCGCACACGAGCCAGCGTTTCGGCCGCTCCGGCAGACGAGCACGCACGATCGACGCGACGGTGAAACTGGCGAGGGTGGCCGCGCCATCCGCTGGCGAAAGATTATCCAGCCCGCTGATAGCCAGCGCGGCGGCGAAATCGAGGCGGTCAAGCGACTTTGGCGATGGTTGATCGAAATACGGGTGGGCCAACAACCGGGCCAGCACAACCGGATCAGATTGCCCTGACCGCGCTAGTAAGCCATCGTCGTCGAATGGCTTGGCGCAGTGCCGCGTGGTCCAGTCGTCCAGCGGTCCATTTCCAGGGCCTGTATCAAAAGCGAGAAGGGATCCATCAGCGCCGATCCAGGTCACGTTGGCGACCCCGCCGATATTGAGCACGGCCAATGGCTTGGGCAGTTGTTGCGCCAGGGCGGCGTGGTAGACCGGAGCCAGCGGTGCCCCTTGGCCCCCACGCGCCACGTCGGCCGACCGGAAGTCAAAAGCGACCGGCAATCCGGTTCGCCGAGCCAGCAGGGTTGCATCGCCGATCTGCCAGGTGCGCCGCAGTTGTGGCTGGTGCAGGATGGTCTGGCCATGAAATCCGACAAGATCGGCCGGACGCCCGATCGCCTCCACCGCTCGCACATGGTAGTTCGTCAGCCGCTCAGCGATGCCGCCGACGCGCTCGTCGTCTCCCGCTAGCGTCGGAGCAAGCTCCAGGAGGTCGCGCAGGTCGCGCCTCAGGGCATCGTCGTAAGGTAAAGTGACCGATGGTCCGAACGCGCTGATGGTGTGGCCGTCCGTTTCGAGCCAGGCCGCATCGACCCCATCCAGCGACGTACCGCTCATCAGGCCTATCGTTCGCGGCATTTTCCCTCGCTACGCTGTGTGATAACCCGCGTTCCGCAAACCACGGGTCAGTCATCATGTCCACCAACAGTTTCTTCGACGAAGCCACCGCGCGAGGTTTCGTCTTCCAGTGCACTGACGCCGCGTCCCTGCGTGCGGCGATGGCCGCCAAATCGATCTCTGCTTATATCGGCTTCGACTGCACCGCGGACAGCCTGCACGTCGGCAGCCTGGTGCAAATCATGATCCTGAGGCTGCTGCAGAAGCATGGCCACAGGCCGATCGTCCTGCTGGGGGGTGGAACAACCCGGATCGGCGATCCGTCAGGGAAAGACGAATCCAGGCAGATGCTGTCGGACGACACGATCGCCGCGAACATGGCCGGCATCCGCCGCTGCTTCGCGCCATTCCTTCGCTTCGGCCACGGACCCGCCGACGCGATGTTCGCCAACAACGCCGACTGGCTGGATGGCCTGGGCTACATCTCGCTGCTCCGCGACATCGGCACCCACTTCACCGTCAACCGCATGCTTGGCTTCGATTCGGTGAAATTGCGTCTCGAAAGGGAGCAGCCGCTCACCTTTCTGGAATTCAACTACATGATTCTGCAGAGCTATGACTTTCGGGAGCTCTCCCGAAGGCTCGACGTCATCCTGCAAATCGGCGGCTCCGACCAGTGGGGCAATATCGTCGCGGGTTTGGAACTGACCAGACGCACCGACGCCCGAAGCGTTTTCGGGCTGACAACGCCACTGATCGCGACTGCCTCCGGCGCCAAGATGGGCAAGACGGCGCAGGGTGCGGTCTGGCTGACACAGGATCGAGTGTCGCCGTACGAATATTGGCAGTTCTGGCGCAACACCGAGGATGCCGATGTGGGGCGCTTCCTGCGACTGTTTACCGACGTCTCACTGGATGAGATCCGCCGCCTGGAAGCCCTCGGCGGCGCCGAGATCAACGAGGCCAAAAAGGTCCTCGCGACCGAAGCAACGACGCTAGCGCATGGCGTGGAGCAGGCCACCCTGGCTGGAGAAACCGCTCGCCTCGCGTTCGAGGAGGGCGAGGCCGCCGCCTCTCTCCCAAGTGTGGAGCTGCCCGCCAACGACCTGGAGGCTGGTATTCCCGCCTTCCGGCTGTTTGCCCTCGCCGGACTTGCCGCCAGTAATGGTGATGCGCGCCGGCTGATCCGGGGCGGTGGCGCCAAGGTGAATGATGCGGTGCTCACCGACGAGGCTGCCGTGATCACAACGTCGCTGCTCCGCCAGGGAGCCGTCAAGTTGTCCGCTGGAAGAAAGCAGCATCGCCTGATCAGACCGGTTTAGCCGCTCGGGACATTTCGCTCCCTAAGCGAAGACCGGCTGGCTCGCGGCCCTGGCAGGTTCGGAATTCGCCAGCACATGCAATGGGCGCGCCGGACGATTCTGCCTGAGCGTCGCCGCTCCATCGGCCACGACCTGCCAAACTGCCAGCGACAGCGCCTTGCGGTCCGCGAACCGGGCCGGATCCATTGGCGCGTGCAGCAACACCGTGGCGCGTAGCCCAATGTGCTGGGTCAGGCGCCAGAAATGCGACGCAATGTCCATATCCCCATACCAAGCGAAAACCGGCCGGCTCGCTCGGCCAGCCGGAAGCCCTCCCAATCTGTCGTACACCACCGAAACCGGTTGGATCAGCGGTAGATCGACCGGATTCTCTCCCGCCCTGGTTTCCGCCAGAGCGAAGAACGACGTCCGAAACGGCAATACTCTTGAACCGTCGGAGCTGGTCCCTTCCGGAAACAGGATGAGATTGTCGCCCCGAGAGAGTTTGGCACGCATGATGTCGCGTTCGCGCGCCGTCGACGTCCGGCTGCGCGATACAAACACCGTGCGGCCGAGACGAGCAATCGTGCTGATCACTGGCCAGCCCGCGACATCGTCTTTCGAGACGAAGCAGCCGTCCAGGACGCCCCCTAGAACCGGGATGTCGATCCAGGAGGAATGGTTGGACACAAATACCACTCTCCGGCCGGCCGGATCCGATGCAATCTCACCGATAACGCGGACCTTGATACCGATCACGCGCGCGAACACCGCCCAGTACCGCCGCGGAAATGCGACTTTCAGCCGGCCAGGCAGCAGCAGACAGACGGCCTGGACGAGCATCGACGGCAAGGTCCAGACAAGCACGGCAAACGCACGCCGGGCAACGCGGAACCGACGGGCAACCAGCCAGCCTTCTCGCCCCTTTGGCAGTTCCAGGAAGAAGCCGGGGGTACGCTCGGGCTTGGGGAGCAGTCCGGGGCGCCGCTCAAGATGGCTCGCGCCACCGATCGGCCCGGCGCCACTGTGCCGGCTCATGCTACAGCGGCCGCCCGGAGTCGGATGACGATGTCATGCCGGCTTGGATACAACTACCGGCTCGATGGAACAATGGCGCAACCGTGACCGGTCGACGAAGTTGTTCTTACCGTTATCACGCTAGTGTCCTGCCTCTGAAGTTCGCGGCGCTCGCCGCGAACCGAGGAGATCAGCAGGCCGCTGAAAACAAAGGGCTAGTGTCGCGTTTCCGGGGCAATAGCCATAGGCTGAGTACTTCGGAAACGCGACGCTAGTGTCCTGCCCCCGAAGTTCGCCATATTGCGCGGCGGACGGGGGATCAGCAGGCCACTGAAAACAAATGACGAGTGGCGCAACCGAGGTTCCGCCACCACCACGGACTTCAGATTTGGGGCACCATCACCAGTATGCACCGCGTTCGAATACCGCCTCGAATCCTCGCGCGGTGGAGTGCCCTTTCGCTTCTCGGCTTCCTTGCTGCTTCCGGCTCCTCCAGCCTGCGGGCGGCCGATCCTCAGCCCTATGAGGTTACCCTGAAGCCTACCAGCGATAGCGCGCTGGACATCGCCCTGCACGATAGCTCCAGCCTCATCGGATTGCGTGAGTCGGCCCCCGTCGGAGGTTTCGCGTTGGCGGAACGCGCCCGGCAGGATCGGCAAAGATTTGAGACCGCCCTGCACAGCTTCGGCTACTACAAGTCCAAGACCGCTGTCACCGTGGACGGGCATGATCTGGATGATCCCGGGCTGCCCACGATACTCGACCAGGCGCCAGCCAATCCGCCGGTTCCGATCGTCGCCAACTTCGATCTGGGCCCACGCTTTGAGCTCGGTCAGATCGTGATTTCGGCCCAGGTCCCGCCGAACGTCCCCGGCCAGCTTGGCATCGAGCCAGGCCAGCCGGCCATGGCGGCGAAAGTGCTTGCCGCGCAGGATCGCCTGCGGGACGCGTTGCGCGCCGATGGATATCCGCTAGCAAAAGTCCCAGTGCCGATTGCCACGCTGCGGATGAACGAGAACAAGCTCGACCTCGACTTCAAGCCCGAAACAGGTCCGAAAGCCGATATTGGTCCGATCAGCTTCAGCGGTTTGAAGCATATGAATGAGTCCTTTGTCCGGCAGCGCCTGACGTTGCATCAGGGCGAACTATACAGCCCCACGGCAATTGAAGCCGCCCGCCAGGACCTCGCCTCGATCGGTGTCTTCTCGGTCGTGCGTGCCGAACCCGCGGACGCACTGGACCCGGACGGGCAATTGCCCATCAGGTTCGATCTGACCGAGCGGCCGCTGCACGCGGTTGACCTCGGCGTCGCTTACTCCACCGATCTGGGCATCAACCTCAACGCCGGGTGGCACGATCGGAACCTGTTCGGAAACGCCGAACAGTTGAACCTGACAGCCGCGGTGCAAACCGGAGGAAATGCCCTCACCAAGCCTGGCTACCAGGCCGGAGCGCAGTTTCTCAAGCCCGACTTCCTGGCGCGCGACCAAACCCTGGAACTGGACCTGAACGCCATAAAGCAAAGCCTGCAGGCCTATGACCAGACGGCGCTGATCGAGAAAATTGCCCTCAACCGCAAATTGTCGCCGCATTGGACCGTCAGCCTTGGTCTGTCGGGCGAACAGGAGTCCATCATCCAGGAGGGCGAGACCAACCACTACAATCTGGTCGCGATTCCGGCGACTTTGCGGTTCGACAACACGACCAGCCCGCTCGATCCAACGACCGGGATTCGCGCTGCCCTTAGCGTCACACCGACACAGTCCCTCGGCTCGCCGGGTTCAACGTTTCTTATCATGCAGCTTGCCGGCTCGACCTATCTCGACCTGCTCAACGACGGCCGCAGCGTCCTCGCCCTACGCGGCCTGGTCGGGGAGGCGTCGGGCGTTGGCGTCTTTGGCCTTCCCCCCGACCAGCGCTTCTATGCCGGCGGCAGTGCCACCGTGCGCGGATACCGCTACCAAACCCTGGGCCCGCAATTCCCCGACCGGACACCACAGGGCGGCACGGCGATCTCGACCGGAACGGTGGAATTCCGCCAGCGCATCCTCGCCAACTACGGCTTCGCCACTTTCCTCGACGTGGGCCAGGTCAGTTCGGACGGAACCCCGTTCTCCTCCGGCGGCTGGCATGCCGGAGCCGGGGCGGGTGTTCGTTACTATACGCCAATTGGGCCGATCCGGCTCGATGTCGCGGTGCCGCTGAACAGGTTGCCCGGTGGCGACTCGCTGGAGGTATACATCGGCATAGGGCAGGCCTTTTGACGCGCCGGATTGCGAAATGGGCCTCGGGCATCATCGCTGCGTTGATCGGCCTCCCGTTGTTGGCGATCGCCATCGGCGTCGTATTCGCCAATACCGATCCAGGCCGCCGCTTTATTGAGACCGAAACAGCCAAGCTGACTGGCGGCATGGTGGTTATCAGGGGCCTGGCCGGACGCTTCCCCGACGCTCTGAAAGCCGGGGAGATCGAGGTGTCGGATGCCAAAGGCCCCTATGTCACGATCAGCGGCCTGGCGTTGGATTGGTCTCCCCTGAAGCTGCTGCGGCGCACCGCGAGGATAGACCAACTCAGCGCTACGCGTATCCAAGTCAGCCGGCTGCCTGAATCGAGCGCCTCGACCAGTGGCAACGGCGGCACGTTCAGCCTGCCGGTGCGGGTCGATCTCCGGCGTCTGCATGTTGACCAGATTGCGGTCGCCCCAGCGGTCGCGGGCAGCGGCGCCACCTTGATCCTGGAAGGTTCAGGTGAGCTGGAAACCCTGACCCAAGGGACCGTGCATCTGGACGCTCAACGGCTGGGAATTCACGGCCGCTATACAGTCGATGGCACGGTTGCGGCCGAGCACGTTGAGGCGACGGTGAAGGTGGATGAAGCGGCCAACGGCCTGATCGCAACCATAGCCGCGCTCCCGGACCTTGGAGAGATCAATCTCCAGGCATCGGTCAACGGACCCCAGGACGCGCTCCTCACGACGGCGAACCTGTCCGCCGGTCCGCTGAAAGCCTCGGCTTCCGGTACCGTCGATCTCGTGCATGAGGCAGCCGACATGGCCGTCAAGGCCGAGGCGCCGGCGATGACCCCGGCGCCCGGAATCTCGTGGGATCTGCTGCAAGTGGATGCGACTGTCCACGGGCCGTTCGCCAAGCCTGATGCGACCGGCACGCTACTCGTTCGCACGCTCAGCGCCGGCGGCGCACGGCTCGGTTTGCTGACCGCCGACGTCAGCGGCAACGCGGGTCAGATCGCCTTGCAGGCAAAGGTCTCCGACCTTCACTTGCCGGGGCCGAAGCCGGACCTGCTAGCCGCGGACCCCGTCCTGATCGATGCGTCCTCGCGACTTGACGCGCCAGATCGGCCGGTCAGGTTCGCTGTCCATCATCCTCTCCTGTCTCTCGATGGGTCGGTGCAGACCGCTGGCGAGCGGCAGGGCCAGGCGCACATTGTGCTTGCCGATTTAGCGCCGCTGGCGGCTGTCGGCGGAACCGACCTCCAGGGCCATGCCGCGCTTGATCTTCAAGCTGCGATGCATGGCGATACCACCACCGGCACCGTGGCGGGTACCGTGGCAATCACCGGCGGAATGGCGCCGCTGCCAGCGCTGATCGGGCCAGACGCGCGCGTGGATCTTGCGGGGTCGTTGCATGGCCAGGACCTGACGCTGTCGCGGCTCGAAGTCGACGGCAAAGCGTTGAACCTGTCGGCTCAGGGCGGCCTCATCGACCAGACGGTCAAGCTCGACTGGGCGGTCAAACTGATGGACCTTGCGGCGGTGCAGCCAGGTTTCTCCGGCACTGTCTCCGCAACGGGTCACATCTCCGGAAAGACCAACAATCTGGCGGCTGAGGCGGACATCGACACGGACCTGGCGGCAAAGGGATATTCCTCGGGCCACGTCCAGGCGCACGTCAACGCAAATGGCCTGCCGGATGAGCCACATGCCACGATGACCGTGGCCGGCTCGCTGCTGGAGGCGCCGGTCTCGCTTGACCTGGCGGCGGACCGCACGGACGGAACCATTCATGCCACCATCAACCACGCAACCTGGAAATCGCTTCAGGCACAAGGGGCTGTTCACCTCGCCTCCGGGGCCGTCGTGCCGGAGGGAACGCTTCGCATCGATCTGGGCCGTCTGGCGGATCTGGAGCCGCTGCTTGGTCAGCCGATCTCGGGCCAAGCCGCGGTCACGCTAGACTCGGACGACCGGCAAGCCCGTCTTTCAGCCACCGTCCGCGACGTAGCGATCGCCAACACGGCATCGCTCGGCAAGGCTGACCTCAGCGTAACCATCACCGATCCCGCCGCGGACGCCAACATAGACGGAAGCCTCAGCGTGGATGGGATTTCTGCCGGACAGGTGAAAGCCATTTCCGCGCGCATCACGGCCAAGGGCTCCAGGGACGCCCTCGCGCTGGCGGTTGCCGCGGACGCTCCAGCGCTGTTCGGTGACGCAGGCAGGTTAACCGCCTCGGGAAACGCGAATATCACCGATCGCACCCTGGCGCTGACAAATCTGAAGGCCGGCTGGAAGCAGCAGACCATAACGCTGCTCGCACCTGCAAAACTCGCGTTCACCGATGGCGTCTCGGTGGATCGGTTGCGCCTGGGACTTCAGCAAGCCGAGCTGTCGATATCTGGCGAGGCCGGAAGCAAGCTGGATTTGACCGCGACGCTGCGCAATCTTCCGGCCGATATCGCGGCGATCGTCGACCCGTCGCTCGCCGCCGACGGCGTCATCGCGGCCGAGGCTCGTGTAACCGGCACAAGCGTCGCTCCAGAAGGCAAACTCAAACTCTCCGCCAATGGCGTGCACTTGCGCCAAGGCGACGGCCAGGGTCTGCCGCCCGCGAACCTGACAATGAGCGTTAATTTGCTCGGCACGCGCGGCCAGGTGGACGCCACGCTGACGGCGGGCCAGTCACATGTGACGCTCACCGGCATGGCGCCATTGTCGCAGGATGGAGCACTCGATTTAAAGGCGGAGGGGCGGGTGAATCTCGCCATGCTCGATCCGCTGCTCGCCGCGCAGGGGCGGCGCGTGCAAGGCCTTTTGAACCTCAACGCCGGTATTACTGGCACCATGAAGGCTCCGAAGGCCAATGGAACGATGGTTCTCACTAATGGCGACGTGGCGGATTATACCATTGGTGCGCATCTCTCCAACCTGGCTGCGACGCTCGAGGCGTCGGGGGAAACCATTCGGCTGTCGCGCCTGAGTGGCAAGGCGGGTCCAGGAACGCTAGGCGGCGGCGGCACCATCAGCCTCGCCGGGGCGATGCCGGTCGATCTGCACCTGACGGCCGAAAATGCCCGGCCAGTGGCGAGCGACTTGCTGACCGCCCTGGTCGACGCCAACCTCACGCTTCAGGGCGAGATCAAGGGCAATTTGTCGGCAGGCGGCACCCTTCACGTGCGACGGGCCGATATTCGCGTCCCCGACAGCCTGCCAACCAGCGTCGCAGTGCTGCCGGTGCGCTATCCGGACACTCCGCCACCGCCACCCCCTGCGGAGGCTTCGAATTCGACCATCGCGCTCGATCTCACGCTCGATGCGCCCGGACAGGTCTTCATCCGCGGCCGTGGTCTGGACGCCGAACTTGGCGGCACAATCCACATCCGAGGGACCCTGGCCAAGCCGCTGCCTGATGGCGGGCTGCACCTGCGCCGAGGCACGCTAAGCGTGATCGGCACCACACTGAATTTCACTGAGGGCACGATCAGCTTCAGCGGCGCCGGGATTGCAAATCCGTCGCTGCATTTCGTCGCCACGTCCACCACGGCCACGGTCACGGCGACACTGACCATCAGTGGAAGCGCACGGGATCCGAAGATCACGCTTTCGAGCGTGCCAGACCTGCCGCAGGACGAGATCCTGTCTCAACTCCTGTTCAACACGAGCACCTCGAAGCTAAGTCCGCTACAGCTCGCCCAAATCGCCGCGGCCCTGGCGTCTCTGTCGGGCGCCACTTCCGGGATTGGCGACCCGCTGGAGAAGCTGCGGACCACGTTTGGCCTTGACCGGTTAACTGTCGGCAGCAGCACTACCGGCAGTCCTACGCTCGAAGCTGGCCGCTACCTTGCCAAAGGAGTGTACCTCGGTGCGAAACAAGCCGCCTCCGGCAGCGGTACGCAGGCAACCGTGCAGATCGACTTGGCAAAAGGCTTGAAATTGGAGACTACGGCTGGCTCGGGAACGACCTCGGCGACAGGAAGCACCAGCAGCGCGGACGCCGCCAGCATAGGACTGACCTACCAGTTCGAGTACTGACCGACGCCCGGTGATTCCCTTTAGAATCGGTCCTTTTTGGCACGCAGCGATGCGAAGCTTGCAGCGTCCGGCGCCAGCAGGAATGGATTGGCCTTCAGTTCATCCGACAAAACCGAAGGAACACTCGGCTGCCCGGCGGCGCGAAGCTGTTCGACTTTCGCGACAAATGTATGCAGCTCGGTGTTGTCGGGATCGACCGCCAGGGCGAATCGGGCATTGCTTTCGGTGTACTCGTGTCCGCAGCATACCTTGGTGTCGCCGGGCAAAGCGGCCAGCTTGCGCAGGCTGCTGTACATTTCCTCAGGTGTCCCCTCGGACAGCCTTCCGCACCCCAGACTGAACAGCGTATCGCCCGACAACAGGATATCGCCGTCCGGAAAGAAGAAATTTATCTGCCCGCGGGTATGGCCCGGGGTTTCAATTACCTGAGCAACAGCGCCACCCAGTTTAACCGTATCGCCCTCGGCGACCGCTTGATCGAGTTTGGGCAGCCGGTGCCTGTCGGCGGACGCGCCAACGACGGGGCAGCCGAACCGGGCCTTAACCTCATCAACACCCGCTATATGGTCGGAGTGGTGATGCGTCAGCAGGATCAGATCGAGCCGCCCGCCAGCGATTTCAATCGCTTCGATGATTGGCTGGGCATCAGCGGGATCGACGATCGCGGTTGCGCCGGTGTCGCTGTCGCGCAACAACCAGGCGTAATTGTCCTTCAGGATGGGGACTGGGGATGCTGTGACTGTCATGACGCCAACTCTAGCACTGGTTCATTCGGTCGAAAACCGCCGACCGTGCTATAGGGTCCAGTCATGACAGCGGATGCACATCTGGCCGCGGAGTTCTATGGCTCGGCCCGAGGCGCCGTAACCGCCCGCGTCCTCCGAGAACGTCTCTCGGCCATCTGGCCGGAATTGCGCGGCCTGTCCGTGCTTGGGATCGGCTACTCGGTCCCCTACCTGCGTCTGTGGCGCGATCACGCGCGCCGCTGTATCGCCCTGACGCCAGCCCAGCTCGGCGCCGCGCGCTGGCCAGCCGGCGCCTCGAACCTGTCATGCACCGCCGAGGAAGAGGCGCTGCCTTTCGCCGATCTCACCTTCGACCGCATCCTGCTGCTGCATGGACTTGAAACCGCCGAAAACGCGCCCCGACTGCTGCGGGAAGTGTGGCGGGTGCTGAAGGACGACGGCCGCCTGCTGATTGTGGCGCCGAATCGAAGTGGCATGTGGGCCTACTGGGACAGCACGCCGTTCGGTCACGGATTGCCCTACTCGACGGGTCAGCTCAGTCGGCTGCTTGCTGCCTGCCTGTTCCGCGTGGAGCGTCGGGACGCGGCCTTATGGATGCCGCCATTGCGGATGCGCGTCCTGCTGCGCGGTGCTCCGCTATTCGAGCGCGCCGGCCGCAGCTTTGTACCAGGGCTCGCAGGGGTAACGCTCACCGAGGCGGTAAAGGATGTCTATGCCGCCCTGCCGGTCAGGGCGGTGCCCCGGCGGCGTCTGGTTCTCGCCGAAGCGGCCTGACCAAACTCGCCCGAGACAATTGATCCGACCAGTCCGATCATTGGTACCGCAGGATATAGTGCATCGTGAAGTTGAACTCGATCGGCTTGGTCATGCCAGAGGGCAGCGGCGGTATGTGGGCGTCGCGAAACAGCGACTGCAGCGCCAGGTCAAGCCAGATCGAGCCCGACTTGCCGATCAGCTCGACACTGGTCACCCGGCCGTCCGGATTCGCCACCACATGCACCTTCACATCGCCATCCTGGCGGTCCCGGCGAGCCTGTTCGGGGTAATAGGCATGTTGCGCGACCCAGCGGCTGAGCGCGTTCCGCCAGTCAGGCCCGGCGTTGTCACCATCGATGTCGGCATGCGGGGCAATGTTGGTGGCGCCCTGCTTCGCTGGCCCAAGCGACAGATCGATCGTCCCGGGTGGGTGCGGCACAGATTGCGGATGAAATTGCCGCGGCGGAGCGCCGAGGCTGAAGTTCATCGGCGCCGGGAAATCAGAAGACTTGTTGGCTGGACTGGGAGGCCGCGGCTCCGGAGCAGGTTTAACCGGTGTGGGAGCTGGCTTCACAGCCGGCTTCGGTGATGGCGTCGCGGCCGGCGGAGGAATGGGTATGGGGACGACGGCCTGTGGCGGCGGCTCGACAGCCGGCGGCGGCGGCTGAGCGGCCGGCTGTTGCGGCGTCTCGGGCTGCTGAGCCGGCGGCGGTGGCGGTGGCGGCGCTGGCAGTGGCAGTGGTGGCAGTGGCGGTGGTGGCACGGGCAGCGGCGGCTCCTCCGGAGCAGGCGGCGCCGTCTTTGCCTCAGGCGTCGGTGAAGCCAGGGTGTTCGGCTGTGGCTCCGGCAACGTCGGAACGTCGCGTTGGCCGCTTTCGAACACCATCGACACCGCCGCCGGGGGTGGCAGCAGCTCCGACTCGCTTTCGCGGCGAATGGTCACCAGCAACAAGGCACCAATGACCATGTGGATCAGCAGCGAGATGATGACCGCTGTGCGGATCCGCCGGAACTGCGCGCGACGAGAGCGCTGACGCCCGGATTTCAGCCGTCCAGACCGTGGCAGCCGAGACCTGACGCCGCCCGGCCCACTGCCAGGGGCCGACGGATTTCGAGGCTCGACTCTTCCGGGGTTCACGGCGTTGTTCGCCCGGGAAAGGCGTGGCCGACCGGGAGGCGCCCTCAAGGACGGCGTTCCGGGCAGCACCATTCCCGCCCGCCTATCTCCTGCGCAGCAGGAAGACGCCCTGCTCTCCAAACAGGTTCGCCATGCGCAGGAAGCGCCGCCAGGGCACGCGCCGGCCACCCTCGTCGGCCGCTAGCCACTGCTCCACGATGTAGCCTTCCTGCTCGCTGAGAACGAAGAAATCCCGGATCGTACAGGGGTGGATATTGGGTGTCTCGTACCAGGCCCTGTCCCAGGTCGATGTCATCGGCATCCGGCCGCTCGCCAGAAGTTGCCAGCGTACCAGCCAATGGCCGAAATTGGGAAAACTCACCACGGCCCGCGTGCCGATCCGCAGCATCTGGCCAAGCACTTCGCGCGGCCGCTCGACTGCCTGCAGGGCACGGGACAGCACCACATAGTCGAATGCGCCGTCCGGGTAGTGCGCCAGGTCGATATCGGCATCACCATGCATAACCGGCAAACCATGGGCGACCGCGCGGGTCACTTCGGCCATGTCGATCTCGATGCCCCGGGCGTCGCAGCCCTTGGTCTGAAACAGATGGTCGATCAGCGTTCCATCGCCGCAACCGATGTCCAGCACGCGCGACCCGGGCTCGATCATCCCTGCTATCAGGGCCAGATCGACACGCATGTTCTTGTTGATGAAGCGGACCGGGTCCAGCGTGGTCATGCCGGCCGTTTCATGCAATCCGCAAGCCGGCGTGCACCGCGCAGCCACGCAGAAAACCGGCCAGGGTGCGATGGAAATCGGGTTCGTCGAGCAGGAAGGCGTCATGCCCCTTATCGGTCGGAAATTCCACGAACGAGACGTTGGCGCCGGCTCGGTTCAGGGCGCGCGCGATCGACCGGCTGGCGCTTGTCGGAAACAGCCAGTCCGAGGAGAACGAGGCCAGCAGAAAGCGTGTCCGAGTACCCCGGAATGCCTCGGCCAGATCGCCCCCGCAGTCAGCCGCGACATCGAAGTAGTCCATGGCACGGGTGATGGTCAGGTAGCTGTTGGCATCAAAGCGCTGCACGAACGTGCTGCCCTGGTGGCGGAGGTAGCTTTCGACCTCGAACATCTCGCCGAACAGCTTGATCGCCTCCGTGCTGTCCTTCGGCGCATTCTGCAAGCGGCGGCCGAATTTACGAGTCAGCGCTTCTTCCGACAGATAGGTGATATGCGCGCACATCCGGGCCACCGCCAACCCACGCGCGGGTATCCGACCATTCCGCCAGTAGCGGCCGTTCTGCCAATCTGGATCGGCAAAAATCGCCTGCCGCCCGACTTCGTGGAAGGCAATGTTCTGCGCCGAGTGATAGGAGGCTGTGGCGATCGGCAAGGCGGCGAAGACGGCGTCAGGATACAGCGCCGCCCATTGCAGCACCTGCATCCCTCCCATCGATCCGCCGACGACCGCGAACAGACGATCAATCCCGAGGTGCTCGACCAGTCGCTTCTGGGCACGCACCATGTCGCCTATGGTAACGGGAGGGAAATCGGTGCCCCATGGCTCTTCGGCCGTTCCGTCCTCCCGCTCACGCTTGCTCAGCGGGCCAGTACTTCCCATGCATCCGCCGAGGACGTTCGGGCAAATGATGAAGAAGCTCTCGGTGTCTATCGGCAAGCCAGGACCGACAACCGCGTCCCACCAGCCAGGCTTGCCAGTAATGGGATGCGCCTCCGCCACGTACTGGTCTAGCGTGAGCGCATGGCAGATCAGGATTGCGTTGCTGCGGGCGGCGTTCAACCGTCCATAGGTGCGGAACGCGACTGTGTGGCTCGGCAGGGTGGTGCCACACTCCAGCGCGAGCCCATCATCGAATGTGACGTGGGTGTGGGCAAACTCCGCGCTCGTGACCGGCTGGTCCATGACGGCGCCTCCATAGTGCCTGCCGTCGCGGGCGGCAACCGGCCACGACGGATCTGGCCTCTTCGCACCGTCCCGCACGAATCAAACGCGGCGCTATTCCGGCCAGTCACCTGGTATGGGTTTGCAGAGCCATGCGCATCCGCTAAGTCTGCGTCCCCGCGACGGAAGAACAATGTCCAATCCCGCCTCGACAGTTGATGGTGCTCCGTTGGCCTCCACGACGGACGACCCGCCGCCGCGCGATGGTTGGCGTGAGAACCGCCACGCGCCTAATGCCAGCTTGGACGGCACCCCGGACCGCACTCTGGCTGCGCTGCGCTCTGAACTGGATCGCATCGACGACGCGCTGCAGGATCTGCTGATCGAGCGCGCGAAGATTGTCGAGCAGGTCGCGCGTACCGGCAAACCAGCGGCCTTTCGCCCTGGCCGGGAAGCTTCGATCGTCCGCCGCCTCGTCGCACGCCATCGTGGCTCTCTGCCGCCGGCATCGCTTTTCCGCATCTGGCGAGAGTTGCTCGCCGGCACTACGGGCATGCAGGGCGGGTTCTCCATGACCGTCTGCGATGCTGACCCAGGCGCGATGCTCACACAGCTCGCACGCGAGCATTTCGGCGCCCTCACTCCGCTCCGTCAATGCGCCACCGCCGCTCAGGCGTTGGACGACCTGGACACCAGCACCGCGTCGGTCGCGGTGTTGCCGTTTCCCTCGGAGACTGACACCTGGTGGGTCGCGATGCTGCGTCGCCAGCCACGGCTGCATATCATCGGCCGACTGCCATTCTGGGGAAACCGGCCGCCTGGCACTCCCTCGATCCAGGCCGTGGTCGTTGCCACCGCGCCACCGGACGCCAGCGCCGACGATCGCTCCTTCGTCGGATTCGCGTGCGGCAGTGATATCAGCCGCGTACACCTGTCGGAAGAACTCGCCGCGGCGGGCCTCGCCTTCGACATGCTGCTGTTGGCGCACGAGCCGGGATCGACGACGATCCTGGCGCTCGCCGAGGTGAATGGCTTCCTTGCCGATGACGACCCCCGGTTGGGCAAGCTTGGAACCCATATCCGCGCGCCAGCCGTCGTCGGCAGCTATGCCGTGCCGTTCGGGGAACCCCGATAAATGACCTTGGCCTCACCTCGCCCGGAAATCCTCACGATCCATCCCTATGTCGGGGGCGAATCCGCGGTCCCGGGTGCCAACCGCACCATCAAATTGTCATCGAACGAGGGCGCGCTCGGGGTTCCACCGTCCGCCCGCGCCGCGATCGCGGCGATGGCAAACGAAGGCCACCGCTATCCCGACGGCGGCGCCAGCCAGCTCCGATCAGCACTCGGCCGGCGCTGGGACCTCAATCCCGACCGCATCGTCTGTGGCGCCGGTTCCGATGACCTGATCTATCAGCTCTGCCTGTCCTATGGCGGCCCGGGTCGCGACATCATCATGTCCGCGCACGGCTTCTCGATCTATGAAATCGCCGGCGTCTATGCGGGCAGCCGCGTCATCAAGGTGCCCGAGCGAAACCTGACCGCGGACATCGATGCAATGCTGGCCGCGGTGTCGCCCTCCACCCGGCTGCTGTTCCTGGCCAATCCCAACAACCCTACTGGCTCGATGCTGCCCGCCGACGAGGTCGCCCGGTTACGCAACGCCCTGCCCCCCGAAGTGCTGCTGGTGATCGATTCGGCCTATGCTGAATATGTTACCCGGCCCGATTACGACCCTGGCGCGACGCTGGTGGACACCTCCGGCAACACCGTAATGACCCGGACGTTCTCCAAGATCTATGGTCTAGGCGGCATGCGGATCGGCTGGTGCTATGCGCCGCCGGCGGTCGCGGACGTGCTGAACCGGGTGCGCGGGCCGTTCAACGTGTCTGCCGCCGGTCAGGCCGCCGCGATAGCCGCCCTGGACGAACCCGGATGGGTCGAGCGAGGGCGCGAGCACAATGCGCATTACCGGCCAAAACTGGCGGAGGGGATCGAAGCCGCGGGGATCAAGGTGTGGCCGAGCGAGGGCAATTTCGTGCTGGCGGACTTTGGCGAAATCGCCAGGGCGGACGCCGCGGATTCCTTCCTGCGCGCTCGCGGCATCATCGTGCGAAAAGTGGCGGGCTACGGCTTGCCGCACTGCCTGCGAATAACTGTGGGGGCTGCGGACGAGGTGGCCATGGTGACCGACGCCTTCGCGGATTTTGCCCATCGTTCGCATGGCTGACCCGCTGTTTCGACGCATCGCGCTGCTCGGGGTCGGATTGATCGGCTCGTCTGTGGCGCGCATCGCCCGCCAACGCGGTGACCTCGCAGCCGAGATCGTGGTGAATGCCCGCACCCAGAAGACGCTCGACCGAGTGATTG
This sequence comes from uncultured Alphaproteobacteria bacterium, assembly GCA_963758415.1. Taxonomy (GTDB): domain Bacteria; phylum Pseudomonadota; class Alphaproteobacteria; order Acetobacterales; family Acetobacteraceae; genus Rhodopila. Next base: position 892,205 of record CAVWVL010000011.1, read on the forward strand.
AACTGGGGATCGCCGACCGCGTCGAGCTTGATCCCGCCGAGGCCGTGGTTGGTGCTGACTGCGTGATGCTGTGCGCCCCGGTGGGGGCATTTGCCGATCTGGCGACCCGGATCGCCCCGCATCTCGCCCCTGGGGCCGTGTTGACCGATGTCGGGTCAACCAAGCAGTCGGTGATCCGCGATGTCGGGCCACTGGTGCCGGCCGGGGTGCATTTTGTCCCGGCCCACCCGATTGCCGGCACCGAATATTCGGGCCCCGACTCAGGCTTCGTCGAGCTGTTTCAGGGGCGCTGGACGCTTTTGACACCGGTGCCCGGCACTGACGAAGCCGCGATCGAGAAGGTGGCGGAGCTCTGGCGCCGTTGCGGCTCGCTGATCGAGCGGATGGAGCCGAGCCATCACGATCGCGTGCTGGCGATCGTTTCGCATTTACCGCATTTGATTGCATTTACGATCTGCGGCACCGCGGATGACCTGGCGGATGAAAGCCGCCAGGAGGTGGTGAACTTCGCTGCCTCCGGCTTCCGCGATTTCACCCGGATCGCAGCGTCGGACCCGGTGATGTGGCGCGATATTTTCCTCAACAACCGGGAGGCGTTGTTGGAAATGTTGCAGCGCTTCATGGAGGACGCACAGGCGATGGCCCGTGCCGTCCGCTGGGGCGATACCGCGTATATCGAGGACAAGGTGGAACGAGGCCGCGCCATCCGCCGCAGCCTGATCGAGCGCAAGCAGGCGTAGGTCCGATTAGCGTGCCAAATATTGTGCCATGACCGGGCTTGGCCTGGCTTGGCCCGGTGACCCACGTCTTTCCTTACTTGGCGGGCTGCTCGACCCCTGGGGACCCGTGCAGTCTGCTCAACGACTTGCGCTTGGCGACAAGTCGGGATCAGACTTGCCTGCGTCAGCTTTCAGGGAGCCAAACCATGACCGCAAAGAGCAAGGGTCGCCTGCGCCACGTCGCATTGAGCGTTACCGACCCCTGGGAAACGGCTGAGTTCTACAAGGAATCGCTCGGCCTGGAGGAAGTGTCGGAAATCGACGGCGATCTTGCCGAGGGTGTCTTCCTCACCGATGGCGTGGTCAACCTGGCGATCCTGCATTTCAAGTCGGACGAGGCGTCACAGGGCACCGGCAAGGATTTCGTCGGTCTGCATCACATCGGGTTCTGGGTCGATGACGTGGTCGCGGCCGGGAAGCAGGCGCGTGCGGCGGGCGCCACCTGGATCATGGGCGATCCGAACAACCCGGATGGCTACGAGGTAAAGCACACGGACTTGTCCGGCATCATTTTTGACGTTGCGGCGCACGGCTGGGCCGGCTCGCAAAAACGGCCCGGCGAGCCCGAGAACGAGGTCCATCCCAACCCGCACCGCCGCCTCGCCAAATTCGACGCTCGGCGAGAAGCGGCACGACGCACGATCGAAGCAAGGAAGCTCGCGGAAGTCGCCTGAGAAAACCAGCACCAGGCTGCCGCGGTAAATTTCGGCGAGTTAGGCCGGCGCGAACAACCGCTCGTCGCCGGCTTGGCCTCGTTCCTCAATCGGATCGATATTTCCCTGGAAGGCCGCGTCGCGCTGTAGCACCGGCATGACCTTGTCGGCGAACAGCCGCATGTTCAGTTCCGCGAGGTGATGCGGCATGCTGCCAAACGAAAATTCCGTGACCAGGTGGTCCATTCCGGTCAGCCGGCGAAGTTCCGCTATCTGCTGGATGCAGTCCTCGGGCGTGCCGATGATCTGAATGCTGAGGTAGAAATCCGTGGCCTTCGCCCGGTAGCTGGCATCCTTCATCCGGGTATAGGTCTTCGCCAGCTTGCCGTAAAACTCGTAGCCCTTCACCCCGGCCAGATGTCCATCCGAGAAATGATAATGCGCGTCGATGGAGTCCCATTTCTCGCTGAGATACCGCAAACCCCATTCCCGCGCTTCCTCGCGCGTCGGCGCACAGGCGACATTGGTCAGGATGATCGGCGCGCGTGGCGTGTGCCCGACTCCGCGGACCATGTCCCGGTACCGATGGACGTCCTCGGCGGCCTTCGCCCATTCATTCTGCATCACGATCAATAAGCCGAAACCCAGCTTGGCCATGATTTCGGCGGACTCGGGGCTGACCGAGGACGCGCAGAAGCGCCGCTCGGGATGAGATATCGGTCGCGGCCGTATCGACATTCGCGGGATCTTGAAGAATTCCCCCTCCCAGTCGAACACTTCGTCGGCAAGTGCCTTGATGATGAGTTGCGCGGCTTCGACGAAGCGCGGCCGGGCCTCCTCCATCGGGATGCGAAACCCCTCGTACTCGACACTGGCGGCGCCGCGGCCGAAGCCCATCAGGGTGCGTCCGCCGCTGATGACGTCGAGCAGCGCGATCTCCTCGGCCACGCGGATCGGATCGTGCCAGGGCAATACGATGACGCAGGTCCCCAGGGTGATCCGCCGCGTGCGACCGGCGTAGTAGCTCAGCAGTTGCAATGGTGACGGCGACATCGAGTAGCCGGTGAAGTGGTGCTCCAGTGCAAACAGTGAATCAAAGCCGAGCGGTTCCGCGAGATCGCCCAGCGCCATGTGTTCGTTGAACAGCGCGGCATCGGGACGTCCCGGTTGCGCAAGGATGCTCAGTGCCGTTCCGACCCTCATTGCTGGCTCCCGTTACTACCGCAACGGCGAGAAAGATGCTGGCAGGATCAGCTTGTTCTCTTGTTTCAGCATCGCACCGGCGGGGCCGCCGCCCGGTGGCCAGATGCCGCGCGCAATCGCCTCGGCCCTGATTTTCTGCCGCTCATTGGCGTCCTTGTAGGCCCAGATATGAACCCATTTGTTGAGCGTTCCGAACTCCGAGTACCACGCACCGACCAGCGGCGACAACTTGACCCGCTCGCCGATCTTTGGAGCCCAGCGCTCGATCATGCCGGGTATCGCCCCGGCGGCCATCGTGTAGGACCGGATTTCGAACAACGGCCCGACCTGGCGAGGCTCCAACGCAGGTGAGAACGGCGCAGGAGCGAATATTTCGCTGCTCATCGAGACGATGAATTCGCGGATCGGCGGCGGCCAGGCACCACCCTCCTGAGCCGCCTTCCGAACCGCCGCGCGCTGCTCGAAACCGTCATAGGCCCAGACATGGGTGATCTCGTTGAGCGGGCCGACTTCGGTGTGCCAGAACGCCGCCAGTTTGGAAAACTTCTCCCGCGCGGGAAGGCCCTCGCCGAAGCGTTTCTCGACCTCGGCAACGCTGCCAGGCGCAAGCTGGTAGGTCCGTACCTCGATGATCATTGGCGTTCCTCCTGGATGCGCCAATGATACATCGACCGGGCGATGCTGTCACATCGAGCCGTGTCGCCAGGCGCCTCTCCAAACCCTAGCGGCTCGGGTTCTCGGATTTCTTCTCGACATTCTCCTTGCCGGCACGGGTGCCCCCGAAACGGTCAGCGCCGTGCGCGTCAGGAGCATCAGGCTTCTTGTGGTTGCCGGTGTTCTGCTGGGTGTCGCTGTGTTCGACCGTCTGCTCGGTATGTGGCTGCTTCATGTCAAGCTCCTGATTGCAGGAACTCCTGAACGAGCCAGCCGCCAGATGGTTCACCGGCGGACAACCCTTGACCCGACAATCAATGGCTGAGCCAGACGTTTGCGAAACGCGGGATGCGGAACGGCACGAAGCCGTTGACATTCGAACGGATCGCCTGGTGCTTCGTGAATGAGCCAAACGGCAGCGCATAAACTCGCTCCAGGACAAGCTTCTGCATCCGCGCGTAAGCCTCCTGTCGCTGCTCCGGCGTCACAAGCGTGGTCAGGTCGCGCCATGCCGCCAGGACGTCCGGATCATCCTGCCCGTCCTTCGGCTTGTAGACGGCGTTCGGCTCAACAAAAACTTGCATCGCGGCAAGGGCGCCGAGGGACGGCTGCGTTCCCCATCCGGTAAAATAGAGATTCCATCCCTCGGTCGTGTTCTGCGTCATCTGGACCGACGTCGGCCAGTCCACCACCTTCATCTGCGCGTTCACACCGACGGCCTGAAGTTCCTGTTGCACCACCAGCGCCGCGTTATACATCGACGGATAATCCATATCGGTGACCAGCACGACCGGCTCACCTTGATAGCCAGCATCTGAAAGGTATTTCTTCGCCAGTTCGGGATTACGCAGGTTGTACGTCTCCTTGCCTGCGTCCGTGTAGTCCGCCTGCCCGGGAAACTGAAAGCCGACGTTGAGATCATACTTGCCCCCGGAAGCGGCAGCCATGATCTCGTCCATGTCCAGCGCGCCCTGGATCGCCTGGCGAACCAGCACATTATCCGTTGGCGGGTTCGTTACGTTCGGGATGGCTATCTGTATCCACCAGTTCCGCAGTGGCAGAACGATGATGCTCCTGTCCTGCTTGAGGTCCGCTATCGCGTCGGCAGGCACGTCCTCAACCGCTTGAAATTCTCCCGTGCTCAATCCGGCGACCCTGTCTCCCGGGTCGCTGACGATTTTGAAGGTCACCGAGTTCGATGCAGGCCAGCTTGAAGCCGCCGAGACCGGTGCGGTCGCGAAAGCTGGTGTTTGGCCGATAGCCATCGAACCGCTTCAGTTTCACCGCGCCGTCGCCGGCGGACGCGGCAAGCTGAAACGGTCCCGTACCAATCGGCTGAGTCAGTTGCAACGCGGGGACGTCACGGTACTCGGCCGGGATGATAACGATCGGGCTGCTGAACGAGGACAACGCTTCCAGGAACGTAGGCTGCCTTGTTTTCATATGAAGAATGAACGTGCCGGCGTCGGGCGCATCCCAGTAGCCGACATTGTTCAGAGTGCCGCGCTGATTTCCCACCTTGGCGTAACGATCGAACGACGCGACCACATCGGCCGATGTCATGAGCTTGCCGTTGTGGAAATGAATGCCCTGCCGCAATTTGAAAGTATACGTCATATGATCGGGCGACTCGATCATCGCCTCGGCCAGTTCCAGGATCGGGTGATTGTTCTCGTCCCGGGTCATCAGCGATTCGTAAGTATTCATCGCGATGTTGCGTGTCGAGATCGTCGGCGATGTCATCTGGTCGAGGGTATCGATGTTCGCTTCCTGCGCGAACACGATGTCGCCGCCGGTATACGGGCACTTGAAGGTTTCAGCGCTTGCCGACGAGATCGCGAGGCCGAGGACCATGCCGACCGGGGCGAAAACTCCGCGTCGCATATGGCCGCCCCCTAACACACGCTGTCCGTTCGCAGGCTTACGCTGCCTTCAGGCAAACGTGGCGTCGACGGCGCGGATCGTCAAGCCGCTGGTTTCATCCGGCCGCACCGACCGCACCACCCTCGTCACAACACCGTTTCGGCGACGATGCGCATCACCTCCACCGAGGCGCCGGTCAGCACCATGGTGCCGATATGCCCGGCCTTCGCCGCATCTTTCCAGGCCGCGAGCCGATCCCTGATCCGTTCGGCTGGGCCACACAGGGAAATCTCATCCACCAGCCTGTCGGGAACCGCCGCGGCGGCCTCGGTCTTCTTGCCATCGAGGAACAGATCCTGGATGGCCTTCGCCTCGCCCTCAAAGCCAAGCTTCACCGCGACATCGTTGTAGTAGTTCTTCGATCGCGCGCCCATCCCGCCGATATACAGCGCGAGCCCTGGCCGAATGGCGTCGCGGCATGCCTGAACGTCGGGGCCGAGCTTGGCGCGGACGTAGGGGGCGACGTCGAAGCCGGCCATGGTCGTGCCTCGGCCCGCCTTCTTGCGTCCGGCCAGGATGGGTGCGGTGACGATGTCGGGCTGCTCCGGCGAATAGAAAATGGGCAGCGTTCCGTCGGCGACCTCCCCCGCTGTTCGCAGACCGGCCGGGGTGATCGAGGCGGTGTAGAAGGGCACATCCGGATTGCCGTGGGCGATGCTGCGCAGCGGCTTGCCCAGGCCCGAGGCGTCAGGTCCAGCGTACGGGATGTCGTAAAGCTCGCCGTGGAACTCCAGCGGCTTCTCCCGCGCCAGGACCTGCTTGATGATCGCGATATATTCCTTGGTGCGCTGCATCGGCTTGCCGAAGGGCAGACCGTGCCACCCCTCCACCACCTGCGGACCGGATGGGCCGACACCGCACAGGAACCGGTTGCCGGACAGCGCCTGCAGGGCCAGCACCGTCATCGCGGCGCAGGCCGGCGTCCGGGCCGACATCTGCATGATGCCGGTCCCGGCCTTGAGCCGCGTGGTTCGGGCGAGGATCCAGGCGACCGGGGAGACCGCATCGGTGCTGTAGGCTTCGCCGACCCATGCCTGGGTGAAGCCCAGCCGCTCCGCCTCAAGGATACGCTCGAGATCGAGCTTCGGGTGGGGCCCGGACATATCGACGGTGATGCCAAGCTGCATGGTGTGCGCTCCTAGCGGACCTTGCCCACGACATCGTCCCGGAAGCGGCGCAGATTGGACAGCGTGGCGGGCAGGTCGGGACCAAACAGCCCGAAGTCGAACGCGGTCACGCCAGCATCCCGCAGAGCCTTGATGTCGCCGACGTAATCGGCCGCACCGCCGGTGAACAGTTTTCGCTCTCCATCAACCGTTCCCTTGGGCTGCGCCTCGGGGTTGGAGGAGACGCGATAGGCCAAGCCCACCGCGGCCGGATCGCGCCCAGCCTTCTCTGTCATGCCGCGCAGCTTCGCCACGCCAGCCTTGAAGCGCGTTAAGGTGTCCATCGGGAACTGCGGGTTGGTTCCGATCGGATACCAGGCATCGCCATACTTGGCGGTGCGACGCATGGCAGGTCCGCTTTCTCCGCCGACCCAGATCGGGATTGGCGCCTGCACCGGCTTGGGCGGAAACAGCACGTCCTTGAACTGGACATACTTGCCCGCGAACTTCGGTTCGTCCGCGGTCCACAGCTCCTTACAGACCATCATCCACTCGTCGGTCACCGCGCCACGTTCGGCGAACGGCGGGGCGCCGATCGCGACGAATTCCTCCTCGCACCAGCCGGCGCCGATCCCCAGCGTAAGGCGGCCCTTCGACAGATAATCCAGCGTCGCCAGTATCTTGGCGGTCAGCACGGCGGGCCGGTGCGGCACCACCATCACCGAGGTCACAATCCGCAGTTTCGACGTCGCGGCGGCGATAAAGGTGGCGGCGGTCAGTTGCTCCAGCCTGGGCGCCGCGGCCCCCGACGGAAATTCACCGGAATCAGAGTAGGGATAGCGCGACGCGATGCTGGTCGGGATCATCACATGGTCGCTGACCGTGACGTAGTCGTAGCCAAGCGTCTCGGCCTCGGTGGCGATGCGGAGCAGGCTGTCGGGGCCTATGAGCGGACCGCTGGTGGGGGCACTGCAACCGATCTGCATGGGTTCCTCCTGGATGGATCGCTTGATGGGAACCGATAGCACACGATGGCGGGCAAAGAGGCAACGGGCTGCCCATAACGGATGGCCGGTGGCAGACCTGGACGACACGCGGTGGATGTTCACCGGCGATGTGCATGCTATGCTGCGTGACACGTCGGCGTTTCGCGATGCCCGCGTTCAGGAGTCGGTTCGTCTACCCGGGCAGCCGACCACCGAGCAGACCTTGGACGTGCAGCAGCAATTTGCCGGGGACCTGGTAGGCAATCATGACAATCGATACGACCTGGCTGGCATCCGCCCCGCTCCCTGACCTGATGGCTCAAGCCGCTCGGCAGCGCGACACTACCTTCGGGCGGACCATCTCGTACTCACGAAAAGTGTTTATTCCGCTGACCAAGCTGTGCCGCGACGTGTGCCACTACTGCACCTTCGCCGAGCGGCCGCGCGCCGGCCACGCCGCTTATCTGTCGGCCGACGAGGTGCTGGCCATCGCCCGCGCCGGCGAGGCCGCGGGCTGCACCGAAGCTCTGTTCACCCTGGGGGACAAGCCGGAACTACGCTACCGCGCGGCACGCGAAGCCCTGGCGGAACTCGGCCACGAAACCACCATCAGCTATTTGCGTGCGATGTGCGCGCTGGTGCTGAAGGAGACCAGCCTGCTGCCGCATGTGAACCCCGGCGTGATGACGCGCGAGGAGATCGCCGCTCTGCGCGAGGTATCGGCCAGCCAGGGGATCATGCTGGAATCGACCAGCGAGCGGCTGTGCGCACCGGGTGGTGTTCACTACGGATCCCCCGACAAGCTGCCGGCGGTCCGGTTGGAGACACTGCGTCTGGCCGGCGAACTGGCGGTGCCGTTCACCACCGGCATCCTGATCGGGATCGGCGAGACCAGGGCCGAGCGCCTCGACGCCCTTGCCGCGATCCGTGATCTGCATGTCCAGTATGGCCACATCCAGGAAGTGATCGTGCAGAACTTCCGCGCCAAACCAGACACCAAGCTGGCGAACGCGGACGAGCCCGACCTCGACGACCTGCTATGGACCATCGCCGCCGCTCGGCTGATCCTTCCCAGCGACGTCCATGTCCAGGCGCCGCCCAATCTCTCACCAGGGGTCTACCAGAAACTGATCGGCGCTGGCATCGATGACTGGGGCGGGGTGTCGCCGGTCACCCCCGACCACGTCAACCCCGAAGCGCCCTGGCCCGAACTCGACGCCCTCGCTCGGCGGACGGCGGAGATGGACAAGATCCTGGTCCCCCGGCTGCCGGTCTATCCGGCCTGGGTCGCCGATCCGGATCGCTGGCTACACACCAAGGTCGCACCCCGCGTCCGCCAGAGCGCCGACGCCGATGGCTGGGCACGCGACGATGACTGGGCGCCGGGGCTGACGTTCGCGCCAAAACCCCGGTCAGTGCTGCTCAACAAGGTCGATCCCGATCTGGAACGGATACTCGGGCGAGCCACCGCCGGGCAGCGCCTCGATGAACCCGAGATCATCCGGCTGTTCGGGGCACGGGACGCCGACTACGAACGAGTGATCACCGTGGCTGATGAATTGCGCCGAAGCGTTAGTGGCGAGGTCATTCGTTACGTCGTCAACCGAAACATCAACTACACCAATATCTGCTATTATCGTTGCAAGTTCTGTGCGTTCTCCAAAGGCAAGACGCACGAGGCGCTGCGCGGCACTCCGTACGATCTCGAAATGTCGGAAATCGTCCGGCGGTCACAGGAGGCGTGGGATCGCGGCGCCACCGAGGTCTGTCTGCAAGGCGGCATTCATCCCGACTACACCGGCGAAACCTATGTTGGGATCTGCAAGGCGATCAAGGCGGCGATTCCGGGAATGCACATTCATGCTTTCTCGCCGCTCGAGGTCACCCAGGGCGCCGCGACGCTGGGACTGTCGCTGACCGAGTTCCTGACGCGGCTGAAGGACGCCGGTCTGGGCACGCTTCCGGGCACCGCGGCCGAAATACTGGATGACGAAATCCGCGCCATCATCTGCCCCGACAAGATCAACACTGGCCAGTGGATCGACGTCGCGCGCGCCGCTCACGCGCTCGGGTTGCGCACCACGTCCACCATCATGTATGGACATGTCGAGGGGCCGTTGAACTGGGCGCGGCACCTGCTGGTGCTGCGCGACCTGCAGGCCGAAACCGGCGGCTTCACCGAGTTCGTTCCGCTGCCGTTCGTGCACATGGAAGCGCCAATGTATCTTCGGGGCCTGGCCCGCAAGGGGCCAACGTTGCGCGAGGCGATTCTGATGCATGCGGTGTCGCGGCTGGTGCTGCATCCGCTGATCACCAACATCCAGACGTCATGGGTGAAGATGGGGCCAGAGGGCGCGGCGATGTGCCTGAATGCCGGCGCCAACGACCTGGGCGGCACGCTGATGAACGAGAGCATATCGCGCGCCGCCGGCACCCAGCACGGGCAGGAGTTTGCTCCCGAGGCGATGGAGCAGCTCATCGGCTCGCTCGCCCGGGTCCCGGTGCAGCGCGACACGCTGTATCGGCCGGTGTCGAACGAACGCCGCGTGGTGGCGTTCAACGCACCAGAACTGGCACCCGTCGTGCAGACCCCGCCGCGCAAGGTGATGGCCGCCGAGTAGACGCCCTTTGGACTCCAATATGTTGTGGTAAAAGAATGATAGAACTACTAAAAGCGGTTGGAGTGTCTGATGCGGTCTGCCAGAATTCGGCCAGTTCCAACCCGCCCGCGCTTGCCAAGCAGGTGCTGGCTCGGCATCGATGGCCTGGTCCAGTGGGAGAACACCAGCCGGTTGGTCGAGGCCACCGAGGCTGGAGACGAGTGCGAAGGCGACGAAGGACCGTAAATGGCACGTTGCTGTCGATACACTAATCTGCTGATCAAATGTCCCGATCACCGCTGCCGACGTTCAGGGCCGCCCTATGGCTTGATCCGTGGATCGCGTGTCCTGCCAGGGGCCACGAGCTGACCACGTGAGTTCGAGCCACCTGCTCAACACCATCCCGTCCGGCGTTTGACGCGGAGGACTGGTAGCATGACGCACGTGGCTGGCGACGACAGGTCGCCTGCCGTGACCGGAGTGCACGGCAGCAATGGATTCGACTTTTTAACATTTCATTAAAGTTTTTGCTTTATTCGCATTCGTCGAACCAAACGCACTTTACTGACTGAGTCCAGATGATCGCTTTCAAGTGTGTCTACGCCGGGTGAACGTATGCTGAGCGAGCAAAACGTGATCACCCTTATTGGGCTGCTGCGGAGCCGCTTGCGAGCCGACAGCGACGCGGTTGGGTCGCAGAAGGGCAAGGTCTGCGGGGTCGTCGCGGTCGAGAGCTGCTATCGCGCCATCATCGACATGTTTCATTTCAATTCTAACACGTAGCCAAGGAAAGCTGACATGAGTATGCACATCGGCATGGCATTGCCTGTGCTGTTCATCGTAAAGATTGTTGTTGGAGCTTTCCTCATGGGCGCGGCGGCGATGGTTGCGCTAGCGGTCGCAACGGTGCTTGGGGTCAGGCACGTGCGGACTGTCAAAGTGACGCCCACGTTTCCAAACTGGAAGCGAAACATAGCCAAAAAGGGCTGAGATGGCGAAATATCTCGCGCTACTGGAGCTGAAGCTCATCCGTCACGCTGAGATCCTGAGCGTGGCCGCAACCCCGGAAAGAATGGGTTGATGGCGGAGTTCCGGCCGCGGGTCGTCCGAGAACGGCACCGTGATAAGGCCTGTCGCGGATGCCTTAGGGCGCTTGGCACGCTGAGCGAGCTCCATAAGGCGGGCTATCAGCGCCTGCGATGCATGGCATTGCCGAGTCCGAGCGGCATGCACTGGCGATTGTGGATCGCACCGGTGACCCACTTCCATAGGAACCACGGCGCAATATTGGCTCATTCCCACTCCGACCCCACGATCCTGGCGCGACTGGAGGACGATCGCCTTCGCGCTGAGTTTACCACTGGCCAGGTCGACAACGGTGAATTCTTTGGATTGGTCAACGTAGCCAAAGAAGACGCCCGGGGAATTGCAGTCCACCTTCTGGAAGCGAAGCCGGAATTGGGGGCTGCTGGGAAGGGGTGGGACTATGTATACGTGGGGTGGTTCCAACGCTTGGTCGGCCTCGCTGAGAGGGGCTGGCTTCCCGAGGTGTTCTCGGACGGCCACTCGCCGGGAGCAGACGCGGTCGCCTTATTCGACGTCAAGCAGCAGGAATGGCGCGAACGCGAGACTGACCTGGACGTCCCGATTTTGCCTTTACCCCCTCCTGGAGAACTCGCGGTACACTACCTGGGCTTGAAGCCCGGCGATGGGCGACCTCGGACGTAGAAATTCCCTGCGTCCGCTTTCTGGGTGGGTCAGACGAGCGGCACCTTTTGCAGCAATCGAGTACCTCATCAATGCTTCCGCTGTTCCGCACTCCCGGCCACCCCACCTACAGCCCGAATCCCTCCAGCAGCGCCAGCGTCCGCGTCGGCACGCGCGGTCGCGCCGCGATGAACGCCCGCAGGTCAGTCGGGTGATCCATGTCCAGCCCGATCCCAGGCAGCCGGACGATGACAGGCTCGATCCCCTGCCGCCGCGCGGCGATCAGATGCGGAAAATAGCTGTCGTCCCCGAAGCGCAACGGCACAGCAAACGGCGGCGCGCACAACACCGCATTCGAACCAAGCTCGTCATGCGCCGGCACAATGGTGAATGACGGCGCGGCTCGACACGAGGCAACCACCGCATCGATCTCCGCCGCTGTCACCCGAGGGATATCGCCGGGCACCGTCAGCAATCCCCCCTTCCCTTCCGCCGCCAGGACTCTGGCCATCCCCACCACCGCACCGGTGTGCCCGTCCAACGCCCCCTCGCTGACGACGCGGGCTCCGTAGCGTCGAGCCAAATCGGCGGCGACCGGGTCGACCGTGTTCACCAGGATGCCCGCCAGCCGGGCCGAGCCAGCCAAGGCCGCCAGAACGTCCTGCAGCATCGTCGCGGCCAAGACTTCCCTCTGGGCGGCGGACAGAACGGATGCTGTGCGCTGTTTCGCTCCGGTGAACGCCTTCACCGGAACGGCCGCCCAGACATCCGTCATCGGCGCGCGCGGTGCCTCAGGCCACGAAGTTCGCGCCTTCGCAGCACCGCCGCCGCATCCATCACGATCCGCGCCAGCGCCTCACGATCTTCGATCGTCGTCATCAGGGTCTGGGCCAGCGTCACCCGCGCATCGATAGAAACCACCTCCGACATATCGGCATTATCGATCACGTAACCGTCCAGCAAATCATTATAGCGCTGGGCAACCGTCCCGGCGGTCGGGTCCAGACCAAGTTCCGTCATCATCTTTGCCGTCGGCCCCTTGACCGCGCGCCCGGCAATGATCGGCGACACCGCGATGATCGGCGCCTTGCATGCGATCATCGCGGCTCGCACGCCAGGAATGGCGAGGATCGGTTCCACGCTGATAAATGGATTCGAGGGACAAATGACCACGGCTTCCAGCGACGGGTCGGCCAGCCCCGCCAGAAAATCCGGATGCGCCCTCGCCGCGCCGGCGCCCTGGAACTGCAGTTCGCTGACCACCGGCTCGCAGCGCCGGTGCACGAAATAGTCCTGGAAATCCAGCCAGCCCTGATCAGTCAGCAGCCGCGTGCGCACCGGATCATCGGTCATTGGCAGCACCCGAGGACCGACGCCCATCCGCCGACACAAATCCGCGGTCACCGATGACAGGCTTTCGCCGCGTTTCAGCCGGCGCGTGCGCTCGACGTGCAAGGCCATGTCTCGGTCACCCAGGCGAAACCACGTCTCCCCGCCCAGTGCCTCCATGGTTTCCATGAACGACCAGGTTTCGTCGTGACGTCCCCAGCCGAGTTCACGGTTCGCCAGGCCAGCCAGCGTGTAAGCGACGGTGTCGATATCGGGCGAGATCGACATCCCCAAATGCTCGAAATCGTCCCCGGTGTTGACGACGACCAGCAGATCCTGCGCTGGCATGATGCGGGACAGGCCGAGTGCAAGCTTGGCGCCCCCCACCCCGCCGGATAGGGCAATAATCATGGGGCGATGATCACTGGAAAAGATCCTCCTCCGGCGGGCGCACCACGTCCGCCACCGGCATATTCGGAGCCTGCCATGTCAGGCCACGCAAGACCACGACCGGCTGCGCTTCCGCCGCCTGACCCTGCAGCAACGAGGCGGCGGCGGCAATCTCATCGGCGAAACCGATGATGCTCACTTCCAGCGTTCGCCCAAAAAGGTCCGGCTGGCCACGCAGATCGATCAACGACGGCAGACCGGCGGATCCGATCGCCACCCCAACCGTGCCGCGGCGCCAGGGACGACCGAAACTGTCGCTGATGACCACCGCGACGTTGACCCGATAACGCTCCGCCAGCCGTAGACGGATCGCCTCCGCCGACCGGTCGGCATCCAACGGCAGGAGCAAGGCGCGTTGACGGCCGTCGGCCGCCGCGATGTTGGACTGATCAACACCGGCGTTGGCCATCACGAAACCAAGCCTGTGCTGCATGATCATCAGGTTTGGCCGGCTGCGAACCACCTTCACGGATTCCGAGAGAACGACCTCGACGATCCGGGGATCCTTGCCGACTTCCCGGGCCAGCGCGACGGCCCGATCCGACGGCGTCACGGTTGCGAGGTCGACGGTCCGGCCTTCGGCCTTGGAGACGATCTTCTGCGCCAGCACCACGACGTCGCGGTCTTGCAACCGCTGCCCGGCGCCATCGAGGCCGGCGGCCACGAGCGCCGGCAGGTCGTCGCCGGCCCGCACCATCGGCAGACCAGCGACGGCGAACAATTCCAGACGTGCGGTCATGTTATCCGAAGCGTTTGCGCAGTTTCGGCAGCACCAGCTCTCCGTAGAGCCTCAGAAAGCGCGCTTGCTCTGGCCCGGGAGCGTGGAACACCAGGTGATCGAAGCCCAGCTCGATATACGGCTGCAAACGTTCGATATGCTCGTCTGGGTCGGAGGACACGATCCATCGGCTGGCCGCACGATCGATCGGCAGCGCATCCGCCAGACGCTCCATTTCCTTCGGGTCGTGCACCGTCGTCTTCTCTTCCGGCGTGAGCGCCAAGGCCGCCCAGTGCCGCGTGTCCTCCAGCGCCTTTTGCTTATCGGTGTCGAACGACACCTTCATTTCTATCATTCTGTCGTAGTCCGGCTTGGGCTTACTGGACAGCGCGATGCCCTCGGCCACGTTCGGCAGCAGCGTTTCGGTGTAGAGTTCCCATTTCTTGCCGCTGGTGCAGATGAAGCCATCAGCCGAGCGGCCGGCGTATTTTGCGATCATCGGGCCGGCGCCGGCGACGTAGATGGGCAAGGGCAAGCCGGGCTTGTCGTAAATGGTCGCGTTCAGCGTCTGATAATACTCACCGTCGAAGGTGACGTGATCCTCCGCCCACAGCTTGCGGATCAAAGTGATCGCCTCTCGCAACCGGGCGAAACGCTCCTTCATCTCTGGCCATTTCATGCCGGTGGAGGGCACCTCGTTCAGCCCTTCACCGGTCCCGACCCCTAGAATCACCCGCCCGGGAAACAGCGACCCCAAAGTGCCGAATACTTGTGCGACAACGGAGGGATGATAGCGGAAGGTGGGGGTGAGAACGCTGGTGCCCATGACGATGCGCTGCGTGCTGGCACCGAGTGCGCCGAGCCAGGCCAGGGCCGAGGGGGCATGGCCGTCGGTGTGCTTCCAGGGCTGGAAGTGGTCGCTGACGAAAACCGAATCAAAACCTTCCTGCTCCGCCACGACGGAGAACTCGAGAAGCCGCTTCGGCGCGAACTGCTCGGCGGATGCCTTGTAACCGAGTTTCAGGACCATGGACCTGCCTCCTTGATGTCGGCGGCAAGCTACCGCCGCGCCGGCCGGGCGGCAATCCAAAGCGAGACGGGCGAGGGATCGGCCCGCCTTCACCATGCGTGCGTTTGCGCGTTTTTTGACTTCTGTATGTCTAGTTACAAAGCAGGTCGAAGCACTAGACCAGCGGCAAGGTCGGCGATGATCGCCGCCATTGGCCACACTTGGAGGCTATTCTTAATCTAATTGATCGATATATCTCTGTTATTGATTGATTCTAATAGATATATAGCGTGGTTGGATTTCGTGTCGGTCGTATTGTAGCGCGCGGCACAGCCCTTGCGTGTCATGTTACAATGTGTGCCATCCATGTTTGAAAATCCCCGGGTTGATGACGACCTGCGCCTACCCGCGCCGGCGGAAGCATGACAATGCTCCGGCCGCGGGCGGCCAAGGCAGCCGGCGTCGCCATCAGATGTTCCACGCAGACCTCCGACCGACGGCGCCATGTCCTCGCAAATCCGCTGTCGATCATTGATGCAACGGCAGCCGTGATGAAGCGTGCCCGACTGACGGCAGCCGATTCCGGGCAGGGCCCACTCGAGAGCCGGGCAGCCTCATCTCAGACGTCTCAGGCAAACCCTTGCGGGTAAAGAAAGGATGTGCGCGATGACGAGGCCGATCCGCGTCGGGTTGTTGCGCCTCGTGGACAGCGCGCCGATCCTGGTCGCGCAGCGGGAGGGCATGTTCCGCAACCAGGGCATCGAGGTCGAGATCAGTGTCGAGCCGTCCTGGTCCGCCATCGCCGACAAGCTTACCTACGGCACGGTCGATGCCGCCGTGATGATGCCGCCTCTCGCTCTGGCGGCTTGTGCCGGCCTGCGTGGGCCCAAGGCAAACCTTGTCGTGCCCCTGTCACTCAGCCAAGGCGGAAACGCCATCGTGCTCGGCCATACCGCCGCGGACGATCTTGCGACAGGTAACCAGCCTGCCAGGCTGCGGTTATTGGAGTGGCTGCGGGCGCAACCAACCCGGCCACGCTTCGCCGTGGTCCACGCGTTTTCGACCCACAACCTGCTGCTGCGATACTGGCTGGCCTCAGGGGGCGCCGATCCGGACAAGGATATCGAAACGATCGTGGTTTCGCCTGAAGACGTCGTCCCGGCTCTCGCCGCGGGTCGTATCACCGGCTTCTGCGCGGGTGCACCGTGGGGCGATATCGCGGAGCGTCAAGGCGCTGGCCGCATCCTGGTCGGCACGTCGGTAATATGGCCATTCCATCCGGAGAAGTGCCTGGCCGTCTCAGCCTCGTGGGCCCGGGCAAATCCCGACCTGCTCCACCGCCTGCTCGGCGCGATACTGCGGGCGCAGATCAGTTGCGACGAACCGGACAACGCGCCAGCGATCGCGGCTCTGTTAGCCGATCCCGACGGCTTGTCCTTGGCAGAGGAGGCAAGTCGAGCGTCCTTGCCGGGCGGCAGCGGAGCGGAACTGATACGCTTCCATACCCGTGAGGCATGGTTTCCAGCCCGCGCTCACGCGATGTGGTTCTTGGCCCAGATGCGCAGATGGGGCTGGTTGACCGACCAGACGGATCTGGCTGCGCTGGCCGCTTCGGTCTATCGCCCGGACCTCCTGGCGACAGCGGTAGAGGCCGAAGGTCTGTATCCGGCCGCCGGCCTGCCGTCGCTCGAAAGTACCGCCATGCTGCCAATGCCAGACGAGGATGCCTTCAGCCCGAAAGACTCCCGAAGGCGCTAGCATCCGGATGCCATCACTCTCGTCTATACCTGGGTCATGCGGTTCCACGCATCCAGCGCGGCGATCTTGTAGGCTTCAGCCAGCGTCGGATAATTGAAGGTGTTCTCAATGAAATAATCCAGCGTGCCGTGAAGGTTCAGCACGGCTTGACCGATATGCACCAGTTCGGTCGCCCCCTCGCCGACGATGTGGACCCCAAGCAGACGTCGCGTCTTGATGGAGAAGATCATCTTCATCATGCCGTTGCTCAGACCCATGATGTGCCCGCGTGATGTCTCCCGGAAGCGAGCGATCCCGCATTCATAAGGGATCCCGCGCCGGCGCACTTCTTCCTCGCTCATTCCCACGGTTGAGATTTCCGGCACCGAATAGATGCCATACGGGAAATAATCCGGCGCCGGCGGCATAGCGACATTGAAGGCATGGCACGCGGCGATGCGTCCCTGCTCCATTGATGTCGAAGCCAGGCTAGGGAAGCCGATCGCATCTCCCGCGGCGTAGATATGCGCCACCTCGGTCTGGAACGTCGCCGGATCGACCTTCAGCCGGCCACGATCATCCGGCGACAAGCCGCATGACGCCAGATTGAGGCTGTCCGTCGCCCCCACCCGACCGGCGGCATACAGCAACATCTCGGACCGGATACGGCGGCCATTGTCCAGGATGGTCACCGGCCACTCATGCTCGAACTCGATACGCGCGACCTTCGAGCCAAACCGTATGGCCATACCCCTGTCGCGGAGCTGATGGGTGAAATCCTCGATCAACTCGTGGTCGATGAACTCCAGAAAGCTGGGCCTGGATTCGACCAGGGCGACATTGACGTCCAGCGCGCTGAAGATCGTGGCGTATTCCACCCCGATCACGCCGCCACCCACCACGGTCAGGCTGCGAGGCAGGCGCGGCACCTCGAGGATTTCGTCGCTGTCCAGGATGCTGCTGCCATTGAAGGGCACGTCGGGCGGCCGATAGGGCCGCGTGCCAACCGCGATCATCACCTTGTCGCCCTCGGCCAGCCGGACATCGCCGTTGTTGAGTGTCACCTCAATGGTATGCGGCGCGGTAAAGCGGCCTGTGCCGAACATTGTATGCACGCCGTTGCGGGCGAATTGATGCTCCAGGACATCGACTTCGTGATCCAGGGTCATATGCAGCCTGGCCATCAGGTCCCGCGCCTCGATGTCCTTCTTGACGCGATAGGCTCGGCCGTAAAAGCCGCGTTCCCGCCAGCCGGTCAGATTGAGCACCGTTTCGCGTAACGTCTTGGACGGAATCGTTCCGGTATGGACTGACACGCCGCCCACCCTGCGGCCCTTTTCGACCACCAGGACCGAGCGGCCAAGTTTGGCGGCCTGAATTGCGGCGCGGCGCCCGGCAGGGCCGCTGCCAATGACGATAAAGTCGTATCGGGTCATTATTGAGTTCGGTCCGCGGATATGCTGCGCAAAACTAGCCCCTTCCGTGGTCCGTGGGGAGCCGAAATCGGCCGGATTGACGACAACCGGGTCAAGGATCAGCCTTCCGGAAGCTTCGGTCAACGAGGAAAAGGGAACGTGCCATGCCGCTGCCAGCGGATACGGATGTCAGTACGCCGGCATATCTGAGAGATAAGTACGCAATCGTCGGGGTTGGCGAGACAACCTATACCCGCGGTTCCGACAAAACCACGCGCGCCCTCGGTTCCTGGGCGATGCGCAATGCGATCGCCGACGCTGGCCTGCGGCCGTCCGATGTCGACGGGATGCTGTCTTACTCCGGGAACGACAGCACCTCGGCCACTTTCATCGCCGGCGACATCGGCGCGCGGCTGAATTTCTACATGGACTGCATCGGCGGCGGGTCCTCCACCGAGGCGCTGCTCGGTATCGCGATTGGCGTCATCGAGGCCGGACTTTGCCGCTGCGTCGCCGTGTTTCGGGCGATGAATGGATATTCCCAGGTGCGGATTGGCGGCACCGGCGCCCGCTCCGCCGCACCGGTGAGCGGTGATATGCTGCACAACCGCGCCTATGGCTGGCAAAGCGCCGGCCAGATGTTCAGCCCCACCTTCATGCGGCATATGTACGAGTATGGCACGAAACCGGAACAAGTGGCGATGGTAAAGGTGGTGCATTCCGAGCACGCCTCGAACAATCCGAAAGCCTATTACAAAAAGCGCTACACGGTGGATGACGTGCTCAACAGCCGGATCATCTGCAAGCCGCTGCATCTGCTTGACTGCTGCGTCGAGACGGATAACGCCACCGCCATCATCGTCACCAGCGCGGAACGGGCGCGCGACCTGCGCCACACGCCGGCGCTGATCCGCGGCATCGTCGGCCGCTGCAGCAAGCCCCGCATGGACATGCACTATCAGGCTGGTCCGATCGCGCGGGTCGGCGGCTACTACGCCAAGGACATCCTGTGGCCAAACGCGGGGGTCGGACCGGAGGACGTCGACGCAACCGGTGCCTACGACGCGTTCACCTTCACCTCGATGCTGCAACTGGAGGACTACGGATTCTGCAAGAAAGGTGAAGGCGGCGAGTATGTCTCCTCCGGGATAACGCGCCTGGGCGGAAAGCGTCCCAATAACACCTCGGGCGGGCATTTGTGCGAAGGCTATACACACGGCATGAACATGGTCATCGAAAATGTCAGGCAACTTCGGCATGACGTCGATGATTCGTGCCCGGTGGGACCGGACGGCAAGCGCCGACATACCTACGACTACCGCGAGGGCGGCTGCCGCCAGGTCAAGGACATCGAGGTCACCGCCAACCTCGGCTGGGCTAACCCGATGACGACATCCGCGATGGTGATGCGGCGAGGTTGATCAGGCAGCCGGGAGGAGCAATCGGCATGACGATCCAAGGCAATTATCTGGACATGTCCTTGACCATCGAGGACCTTGACCATGAAAATCTGACTTACTTCAAGTATTGTGCCCAGCACGACTTCCATTTGCAGAAATGCGACGACTGCGGGCTGCTGCGTTACCCGCCGACCACCGGGTGCCCGTGGTGCTCCAGTCCGAAGGCGACATGGACCGCGGTACCGGGCAAGGGCGCGGTCCACTCCTACGGCGAGGTGCACCATGCCATCCAGCCGGCATTCAAGGCCAAGACGCCGTACATGGTACTGCTGGTCGACCTGGATACCCAGAATGGCAAGCCATCCGAGTTCGAGGCTTTGCGGGTCGTCGGCAACCTCGCCACGTCGCAAGGAGAACTGGCGCCACCCGATGCGGTTCGCTCCGTCGGCATAGGCACCCGGGTGCGGATGGTCTTCGCCGATGTGGCGGAAGGGTTGTCGCTGCCGCAATGGACCATCGATGAGACAGCGGCGCAGCCCGAGAAGCCGTGGCGATATCCGCAAGAGTAGCCTTCCCCGCACCTCTGGCACGCCGATGCTTCTCGATCCAGTCAGCGGCACCGAAATGCAGGCCGCTCGCGCGTTATCGGGAGCGGCGTTGGCGTTGATTATAGCGTCGCCACTGTTGCGAAGCTGGGCACGGCCGGTCCGCATCGCGACCACGGTGTCCTACATCGTCGCAATAGTTGCGCTTGTTCTGTATCATGCTTGGTGACTGTCAGGTCGAGCCCGGACCACCACAAATTCAAACTTATACGCAGCTCGTCCAATGAATGACGCGTCATCTACCTCCGTGTCATGACCGGGCGAGCGAGAGTGAGGGTTGGCCCGGTCACCCACGCCCATTGCCACGTCCTGAAACTGTGCACTACGCTCTCCTTGCGCGCCGAGCAGAGGCCGCAAGAACAGTCCGGAACACCCCGGATATCGCAGGAGGTCAAGTGATCGCGAAATCGGCAGCGGTATCCCGGCGGCGCGCGCTGAAACTGGCGGCGGCATCGACTGCCCTTCCCCTCGTTCATATCCGCACGGGACGCGCCGCGGGCAAAGTATCGGTCGGCTTCTGGGACCATTGGGTGCCGCAGGGCAACGCCATCATGGCGAAGCAATGCGCCGCTTTCGGGGCCGCTCATCAAGTCGATGTGCAGGCCGATTTCATTACCTCGGTTGGCACCAAGAACCTGATGACGATCGCCGCCGAGGCGCAAGCCAAGGTGGGGCATGACATTCAGCAGTTCCCCGGCTGGGAGGTGCAGAATCATGCCGAGCAGATCGAGCCGATCGATGATGTAATGAAACGGCTGACCGAGAAATACGGCCCCGTCGCGGACAGCAGCAAATATCTGTTCACCGCGAATGGTCACTGGCTCGCGGTGCCCGCCAGCTCGGGCAATCAGAACAAGGGGCCCTGCGGTCGCATCTCGGTACTGAAGGAGGTCGCGGGTTTAGACATCACGGCGATGTATCCAGCGTCGGCACCCGCCACCGCGGAGGCGGACAACTGGACCTACGACACGATGCTGAAAGCAGCCGAGGCATGTAAAAAAGCGAAAATGACCTTCGCGATCGGGCTCGGAACGACCGCCGATTTAGTGGATACCGCGGGCGCCCTGTTCGCTGCTTTCGGCGCCGAATTGGTCTCCCGCGACGGGACACTGACAGTCCGTTCCGACGCGGTCCGGCAGGCGCTCGAATATGCCCAGCAGTTGGTGAAATATCTGCCAGACGATGCGGTCAGCTTCGACGATGCCTCCAACAACCGGGCGCTGATCTCCGGCAAAAGCGCGCTGATCTGGAACCCTCCCTCAGCCTGGGCAGTGGCTCGGCGTGACGCCCCGAACATCGCCGCGGATTGCTGGACGTTCGCCGCGCCAAAGGGACCCAAGGGCAGGTTCCTGCCGATCAACGCGTTCTCGTGGGGGATCTGGAATTTCAGCCGCAACAAGACGGCGGCGAAGGAGCTGATCGAATTCCTGTCACAGCGGGAAAACGTCGAAGCCCGCTGCGAAGCTGTCCTCGGCTTCGACGTCCCACCCTTCGCCAGCATGACCGACTTCACGATCTGGGACAACGTCGAGCCACCCAAAGGCACCATCTACCACTACCCGGTTCGTCCCTCGCATCATCAGCAGACCTGCATCGCCGCCGCTCCCGCTCCCCCGGAGATCGCGGTCCAGATTTTTAACCGCGGCACCCTGCCGACGATGCTGGCGAAGCTGCAGGGCGGCCAGTCCATCAAGCAGGTGCTGGACTGGTCACAGGATGAACTGGAGGGCTTCGTGCGCTAACCGGAACAGGGCAGCCAGGAACCCGACGCCGCGTCCCTCGGGTTGCGCCTTCGTTGCGGGAAAGCGGATCGTAACCGCCGCCGGACCAACCGGTCAGGCTGGAAAAACGCTTCGGCAAACAGGGAGACAAGCAACCAATGATCCGCTCGACCCGGATTTCTCGCCGCTCCGCGCTGCAACTCGGCGCCGCTGTGACCGCGCTGCCCTTGGTTCATATCCGCACCGCCGGGGCCGCCGGCAAAGTCAGCATCGGCTTCTGGGATCACTGGGTTCCCGGCGGCAACGCGATCATGCAGAAGCAGGTCGACGCCTGGGCCGAGCGCAGCAAGGTGGAGGTGCAGGCTGACTTCATCACCGGCAATGGCAACAAGTTGACCCTCACCGGAGCGGCGGAGGCGCAGGCAAGGACTGGCCATGACGTGCTCACGTGCTTCAACTGGGACGTGCACAACTTCGCCAACTCGTTCGAGCCGATCGACGACGTCATGGGGCGGCTGATCGCCGCCAATGGCGAAGCGACCGCGACCTGCTCCTATCTGGCGAAAGTCAATAATAGCTGGGTGGCGGTGCCGACCAGTAGCGGAACCCAGACGAAACCGCCCTGCGCGCGGATCAGTTGGTTCAAGCAACACGGCCTGGACCTGCAGGCCATGTATTCGGCGCACCCCGGCAGGACGCCGCTGCAGGATGAATGGACCTGGGACGCCTTCGCCAAATATGCCGAGGCGGCGAAGAAAGATGGCCTTACGTTTGGACTGGGTATGGGCGGCAGCACCAACTCCGACGCCACCGACCTGCATGGAGCACTGTTCAAGTCGTTTGGCGCCACGCTGATCGACACCGAGGGAACCATCCAGCTCAAGTCCGATGCCATACGGCAAGTGCTGGAGTTCGCCCAACGGCTAGTCAAGTTCTATCCCGATGAAGCGGTCAGCTACGACGATGCGTCGAACAACCGGGCGCTCATTTCGGGGAAATCCGCACTGATCTTCAATCCACCCTCCGCCTGGGCCGTGGCCAAGCGCGATGCACCCCAGGTCGCGGCGGACTGCTGGACCTTCCCGGCGCCACGCGGGCCGAAAGGGCGCTTCTTGCCCACCCTCAGTTTCTTCTGGGGCGTCCACAACTTCAGCACCAACAAGAGCGCGGCGAAGGAGCTGATCGAGTACCTGATGCAGCGGCCTCAGGTGGAGGAACGCTCCAACGTCACCTCCGGCTTCGACATACCCCCCTACGCAAATATGGTCGATTTCAAGATCTGGGAGCAGGTCGAGCCGCCGCTCGGCACCGTCTACAATTATCCGATCCGGCCCTGGCACGACCAGAAGCCGAGTCTGACAGCGTCCGAAGCGTCGCCCGACGTGGCCGTTCAGATCTACAACCGGGCCATCCACAACCAGATGCTGGCGCGCCTGAGGGACGGCCAGACGATCCCGCAGGTGATCGACTGGACGCAGGGTGAGCTAGAGGGTTTCGTGCGCTAAGCTTCCGTGACGTTGCGTTGCGCGGCTACTGAGGTTAGCCTGTAACTGACTCTGGAAATTAACTTTTCGCCATGCTTTCAAGCTGTTGCCGCGAGTGCGTGGGCTCGCACCGACTGACCCGACGAATCGGCCGGGACGAGTTGGAAGGCTTCACCCGCTGAACTGATCGGACGGACCGGCAACGACCGGTCCTCGCCGGGAGGGGCAGACACAGGGAGGTAAACGAGTGGCAGACGGAACCAGCATACCGCTCGGCGTAGTGACTCCGGTTCGCCGAACCGCCGGCAAGTCGGCCATGAAAAGATTCGCCCAGCGACGCTCGACCACCGCATTTCTCTTGTGCCTGCCGCTGATTCTGCTGGTAGCCGGGCTGGTGGTGTACCCGGCGATCTACGCGATCTACCTCAGCATGCTGAACAAGAAAATGACCACCTTCGTCGGTCTGGGCAATTTCGCCTTTCTGCTGAAACGACACACTTTTCAGTTGGTGATCTTCCAGAGCTGCCTGTTCGCCATCACGGCGGTGGTGATGAAGGCAATACTCGGGTTCATACTTGCCCATCTGATGCATAATATTCCGGGCACGAACCAGAAGATCTGGCGCGGCCTGCTTTTGGTGCCGTGGGTGATCCCGCTGGCGCTGTCCACCCTGACATGGTGGTGGATGTTCGATCCCTCCTACTCGGCATTCAACTGGATCTTGAATCAGTTCGGTTTCGCAAACGTCCCCTGGCTCGGCGTCGGCTGGACCGCCCGTTTCTGCACCATCGTGGTCAATATCTGGTACGGCACACCGTTCTTCATGATCATGTATCTGGCCGCCCTCAAGTCGGTGCCGGAACAGCTTTATGAGGCAGCCTCCATCGACGGCGCCGGCGCGGTACAAAAGCTGTTCTTCGTGACGCTGCCAATGATGCGCAACATCATCGCGATTACCGTGCTGTTCAGCCTGATCGTGACCTTCGCGGATTTCGACATCGTCCGCATCCTGACCGGGGGAGGCCCGCAGGACATGACCCATGTCTTCGCCACCTACGCTTTCCAGGTCGGCATCCAGTCCGGTGACATCCCGCTCGGCGCGGCCGACAGCCTGTTCATGTTCCCGATCCTTGCCTTCGCGGCCTTCTTCGTGTTGCGCGGCGTTACCCAGCGGACCAAGGACATCGCGGCATGAGCGTCACAACGGTCGATCGCGGCCGCCAGGTCGCCGCGGTTCGCAAGACCAGCCTGCACCGGCAGCGGCTCTGGGCGCTGTGGGGCAGCTACGCGGCACTGTCCGTGTTCGTGGTCATGTTCCTGGTGCCGCCGTTCTACACCCTGATGACCAGTCTGAAATCGTCGGCGGAAATCTCCGCGCAGACCGGCAGCCCCTGGCTCGTGCATCACCCCACGTTGGAGAATTTCTGGTACCTGATCACTTACCCGAACTTCCAGACCTACTACCTGAACTCCGTCATCGTCACGATCCTGACCGTTATCGTATCGATGGTCATTTCGGTCATGGCGGCTTTCAGTCTGGCCCGGATGGGATTCTGGGGCAGCCACGCGCTGTCGACCAGCGTCTTCCTGACCTACCTGGTCCCGCCGTCACTGCTGTTCATCCCGCTGTTCCAGATCGTCGGCATGATCGGCCTGATCAATAACGTCTGGTGCCTGGTGCTGCTGTATCCGACCCTGGCGGTGCCCTTCTGCACCTGGATCATGATCGGCTATTTCAGTTCCATTCCGAAGGAACTGGACGAGGCGGCACTGATCGACGGTGCCAGCTACCTGCAAATACTGTGGAAGATCTTCATTCCCGTCGCGATGCCAGGGATCATCGCGGCGACCATCTTCGCCTTCACCGTGTCCTGGGGCGCATTTCTGTATCCGCTGGCGTACCTCTACACGTCGAACCAGATGGTTCTCACGGTTGGGATCATCTCCGACCTGATCCGCGGCGATGTCTTTCAGTGGGGCAAGATCATGGCCGCCTGCCTGCTGGCATCGCTGCCGCCCATCGTGATCTACGCGTTCCTGATGGACTACTACGTCGCGGGACTCACCGCCGGCGCCACCAAGGGTTGATCGTCGGCTGACCTCGACCACAATGAAGGAAGCGAAGCAACCATGGCAGAAGTCTCTTGCCGCAAGGTCGTCAAGGAATACGATGGTGGCGTACAAGCGGTTAAGGGCATTGACCTGGACATCGCCGACCACGAGTTCGTCGTGCTGGTCGGCCCCTCCGGATGCGGCAAGTCAACCACATTGCGCATGATCGCCGGATTGGAGGAGATCACCGGCGGTGAAATCTGGATCGGCGGCGATGTGGTCAACGACATCCCGCCGCGCGACCGCGACATCGCGATGGTGTTTCAGAACTACGCGCTCTACCCGCACATGAGCGTCTTCGACAACATGGCGTTCGGACTGAAGCTGCGTAAATTCCCCAAGGATGAGATCAAGCGCCGGGTCGATGAGGCCGCGCGCATCCTGGACATCGCCCCGCTGCTGGAACGCAAGCCGCGTGCCCTGTCCGGTGGCCAGCGTCAGCGGGTCGCCATGGGGCGCGCCATCGTGCGCAATCCGAAGGTCTTCCTGTTCGATGAGCCGCTGTCGAACCTCGACGCGAAACTGCGCGTGCAGATGCGGACCGAGATCAAGAAGGTGCACCAGACCGTCCGTACCACGACGGTCTATGTCACCCACGATCAGATCGAGGCGATGACCCTGGCCGACCGCGTCGTGGTGATGAACGGCGGCATCATCGAGCAGGTCGGCACGCCGCATGAACTCTACCACCACCCCACGACGCGCTTCGTCGCCGGCTTCATCGGCTCCCCGGCAATGAATTTCCTGCCGTGCATCATTCAGGACGGGGCGAACGGCACCCTGGCGATCAAGGTGAGTGATGACATTGTGCTGCCGGTGCCCGCCGCCCGCGCTGACCGCTACGCCAAGTTCAAGGGGCAGGAAATGGTGCTGGGCCTGCGTCCCGAGCATCTGTTCGAATACCATGAACAGGGCAAGCCCGGCTGGACTCGGATCGATCTCCCGGTTGACGTGGTCGAACCCATGGGCATGGAGACGATGGTTCATTTCTTCGTTGGGACCGCTCCCGTCTGCGCCAGGGTCGATCCTGCTACCCATGCCGAGCCGGGCGAGATGCTGCCGTTGACCGCGGACCTGAACCAGATGCACTTGATGGAGCCTGGCACCGGGGCTGTGGTCTGACGACAACCCCGCGATGGCGACCCCACCCGTGCTCACGCCCTTCTTGCCGCTCGATCCGACTGGGCGATAACACCGACAGACCAGCGAAACAGGAACTCGCCCAATGGCCTATCAGACCACCACCGTGCCCGTGGACCTTCTGCGCGGCTTCGTCGCCGACATATTCCACGCGGCGGGCTGCGAAAAGCAGGAGGGAGAGCGGATCGCGCACCATCTACTGTCCGCCAACCTCACCGGCCATGACAGTCACGGCGTGATCCGCACGCCGCGTTACATACTATGGTTGCGTGAGGGAAAGGTGCGGGCCGGCCAGACCCTCACGGTGGTGCACGAAACGCCGACCCAGGCGGTGCTCGACGGCAACTATGGGTTCGGCCAGACGATCGGCCCGCTCGCGGTGGATTTCGGCATCGCCAAGGCGCGCGCCGCCGGTATGTCCGCGATCGGCCTGCGCAACTCCGGCCATATCGGGCGCGTCGGGGATTGGGGCGAGCGAGCCGCCGAGGCGGGCCTGGTTTCCATCCACTTCGTCAACGTTCAGGCGGGCGAGCTGGTCGCACCGTACGGCGGGGTCGATCGGCGGTTCTCCACCAACCCGATCTGTATCGGGGTGCCGACCCGCGAGGGCCCGATCATCCTGGATTTCGCCACGTCCCTGGTCGCCGAAGGCAAGGTGCTGGTGGCATCCAATGGCGGCAAGCCGGTACCTCCAGGTTCTCTGATCGAACCGACCGGCGAATTATCGTCCGACCCCCGCACGTTATATGGACCCATCGAAGGCACCCACACGCGGGATTCCGCCCAAGGCGCCGGTGCCTTGCGGGCGTTCGGCGAGCACAAGGGCTCCGGGTTAGCGTTCATGTGCGAGATGCTGGCGGGCTGTTTCACCGGTGGTGGCACATCCGGCCCGATCCCCGGCGGCAAGCGGGGCCGCATCGCCAACGGCATGCTCTCGATCTACCTCTCGCCTGGCAGCTTTGGCACCGATGGGTTTGCTGTCGCCGCGAGGGAGTATGCAAATTACGTCAAGGCTTCGCGTCCGGCCGAGGCAGGCGGCGAGGTGTTGATTCCCGGCGAGCCGGAGTCACGGATGCGGCACCAACGGCTCCGCGACGGGGTGCCGCTTCAGCGCGAAACCTGGGCGGCGATCTGTGAAACCGCCCGATCGCTCGGCCTCGATCCACCGGCGGTGGCGGTGCCGAACGCCTGATCTCTAACGATCGCGCTTGGCCTGGGCGATTTTGCCCGCCTGCGACACACGGCCAACCTCGCGGGGGTCGGACTTCACCGTTGGGCGACCGCTGGGCTTCGATTGCATGCCCTTGGATGCCGTGTGGCCCGAACCCGGATGCCGCGGAGCCGGCGCCGAACGTTTCATCGCCGCCGCTTTTCGCATCAGCTCAGCCTGCGTCGGCGCATTCAGCTTGCGGACCGCGTCGGTCACCCGCTTCAGCGCATCGACCAAAATCTGCGCCTTCGCCTCGGTTCCGGCATTGTCGCGCGCGGGCGTGGCACCTTTTGGGTCGGCTTTGCCACGGATCTCACGCTTCTGCTGGCGGCCAATCCGCCGTGCCCGGTCGCGGGCTGAACGCAACCGCTTGGCCAGGGCCTGCAGCGCCTCCTTCGACAGCCCCTCGAGTGCTGACTCTTTCGTTTGCTCCACCATCTCGCGTTCCGCCAGGCTCAGAAGCCGGTCGTCGGGGCCCGAATGCTCGCTCACGATCGTCTCCCGGTGGAGATGTTTTCCAATAGAACGATTTGGCCATGAAACGCCTTCCCTAGCAACCGCGCCGCGGGCAGAGGGTGATCATCGAGGGTGCCCCCTCGCGTCATCGGGTGATAAGATGGAGATGGCGCGGCAGCGAAAGGACCAACCGATGGCAGCCCACTATGACCTGCTGGTACACAATGGCACCTGCGTGCTGGCATGGGGTGCCGAAGACATCGACGTCGGTGTCCGCGGCGGCAGGATTGTCGCACTCGGTGTCGGCTCCGAGGCGACCGCCGACAAAACGCTCGACGCTTCCGGCTTGCATGTCCTGCCCGGTCTGATCGATCCTCACGTGCATCTGCGCGATCCCGGCGATAAGTCGGTGGAAACCATCCCCAGCGGCACCAAGGCGGCGGTGCTGGGCGGCCTGACCGCGGTGTTCGACATGCCGAATACCAGCCCGCCGATCATCAACTCCGAACGCCTGGCTTGGAAGCAGGCGTACGCCGAGGAAGCCGCCTGGTGCGACATGGGTCTTTACGTTGGCGGCACGAAAACCAACATCCGGGAACTGGCGGCCCTCGAACTCAGCCGCGGCGTCTGCGGCGTGAAGATATTCGCCGGCAGTTCCACTGGCAGCCTCCTGATCGAAGACGATGAGCACCTGGAAATGGCGATGCGCTCCGGGCGTCGCCGAATCGCATTCCACAGCGAGGACGAATACCGGCTGCAAGAACGCAAACCGCTGTTCAAGTCAGGCGACCCTTACATAAATCACATGGTCTGGCGCGATGAGGAGTGTGCTTTCCTCGGCACCAGGCGGCTGATGGCGCTGGCACGGAAGACCAGGCGGCCAGCACACATCCTGCACGTCTCGACCGCGCAGGAGTTCGACTACCTCAAGGATTTTCGCGACATCGCGACCTGTGAGGTGCTGGTCAATCACCTGACCCAGGTGGCGCCGGACTGCTACGAGCGGCTGGAAGGGTTTGGCGTGATGAACCCGCCGATCCGCGGCCCCGAGCACCTGGACGCGGCTTGGCGCGCGGTGAATGACGGCACGGTGGACACCATCGGCTCGGACCACGCGCCCCACGCGCGGGACAGCAAGTTGCTGCCCTGGCCCGAGTGTGCCGCCGGGCTGACTGGCGTGCAGACCCTGGTGCCGATCATGCTGGATCACGTCAACGCTGGCCGACTGTCGCTGGCGCGGATGGTGGACTTGTTGTGCGCCGGACCAGCCAGGGTTTACGGCGCCATCGGTAAGGGGCGGCTGGCGGCCGGATACGATGCGGACTTCACCCTCGTCGATCTGAAGCGCCGGCGGCGGATCGAGGAGTCCTGGATCGTCTCGCCCTGTGGCTGGACACCGTTCGCCGGCATGCAGGTCACGGGTTGGCCGGCGGCGACCATCATCCGCGGCCAGATCGTCATGCGCGACGACGAGGTCCTCGGCGCGCCGTCGGGCAGGCTGGTGACGTTCGCCGGGTGAGCACCGGCCCGGTCGACCTGCTGGTTGTGGGCGGTGGACCGGCCGGAATCGCCGCCGCGGTCGAGGCTGCCGCCTGCGGCCTGTCGGTGATGCTGCTGGATGAGAATGCGGCCCCGGGTGGTCGGGTCTGGCAAGCCATCGAGACTCGAGGCACCGCCGATCCCGACGACGTAAAGGCGCTGAACCTGATCCGCCGGTTCCGCGCCAGCAAGGTGGACGCGCGGTGGAATGCCTCGGTCTGGGCGATCGACCCGGACAGCAGCGTGTTCTGGAATGAAGCGGAGCAGGCACATACAACTCACCCCCCGGCGGATATTGCTGGCGACCGGCACGATCGAGCGCCCATTGCCGATCCCCGGCTGGACCTTGCCCGGCGTGATGACCGTTGGCGCGGCGCAAATTGCTTTGAAGACCGGCGGCCTGATTCCGTCCGGGCGCACCTGGCTCGCGGGACAGGGGCCACTGCTCCTCCTCTATGCGGTGCAGGCCCTGGCGGCCGGCGGCGAGATCGCCGGTATCCTGGACCTGTCGGACGGCTTCGCCCCGATCCGCGCTCTGGGCCACTGCTCTTTCGATGCGCTTCCAGAACTTCGCCGCGGCCTGGCCTGGCGATGTTCCATCACGCAAGCGGGCGTGCCCTGGCTCAGTGCGTCACACCTGCGCACCGAAGGACAAGGGGTGTTGCGCGAGCTGGTGTTCCGTCATCGGGGCCGTTGGAGACGCGAGACAGCCGATCTTCTGCTGCTGCACGACGGCGTCATTCCATCCCTCCAGATCACCCGGGCGCTCGGGTGTCAGCACGCCTGGTCCGAGGCACAACACTGCTGGTACCCTGTCACCGATCCGTGGGGACAAACGTCGGTGCAGCGCACACTGGTGGCGGGCGATGCGGCCGGCATCGGCGGCGCCGCGGCGGCACAGCTTTCAGGCCAAATAGCGGCACTGGGCGCGGCTCATGCGCTCGGCCGGCTGGACATCGCCGCGCGCGATGCCGCTGCTGCCCCGTTGCGCGCCCAATGTGCCCGGCATCTCGCGGCGCGTTCGATGCTGGACGTCCTGTTCGCGCCCCGGCCCCTGATTTTGGCGGACGACACTACGGTATGCCGCTGCGAGGAAGTCTCTGCCGGCGACATTCGTCAGGCGGTGCGCGACGGCTGCCGCGGATTGAACCAACTCAAGGCCTACACACGCTGCGGCATGGGGCCGTGCCAAAGTCGCATTTGCGGGCCGGTCGCGATCGAGGTGCTGGCGGCGGCACGTGGCGTTCCAGTCTCCTCGGTCGAGCCGATGCGCACGCGTTTCCCTGCGAAGCCCGTCAGCCTGGAAACACTGGCGACGGTTCGGCTGGACTGAAGCGCCGACGCGCCTCACTTGGCAGCCGGCGCTGCCCGGCGGAATATGGGCCAAACCAGGAGCGAAACACCTTGAGCACGACGACACAGCCCGCCCCAACTCCCTATCTGCCGGTTCGCAACGACTGGCTGTCGCGACGGACCGAGGCGATCCTCGAGCCCGACCTGCCGATCATCGATCCACACCATCACCTGTGGGAGCGGCCCGACTGGGTCTACATGCTGGATGATCTGCTGGCGGATATGAACAGCGGCCACAACATCATCGCCACGGTGTTTTTGCAGTGTCGCTCGATGCACCGTGCGAGCGGGCCCGAAGCGTTCCGTCCGGTCGGTGAAACCGAATTTGTCAACGGCGTCGCCGCGATGAGCGCCTCGGGCGGCTACGGACCAGCGAAAATCTGTGCCGGCATCGTCGGGCACGCCGACCTGCGCCTGGGCGAGCGCGCCCGCGACGTGCTGGAGGCCCATATCCGCGCGGGTGGCGACCGCTTCCGCGGCATCCGCCATATCACCGCCTACGACCCCGACCCGAGCCTGATGAACCCTGCCTACGCGCCGCCGCCCCGGCTGATGTGCGATGAAACATTCCGCAAAGGCTTCGCTTGTCTGGCGCCGCTCAATCTGTCGTTCGATGCGTGGCTGTATCATCCTCAGATCGGTGACCTGACAGCGCTGGCGCAAGCGTTTCCCGGCACCATGATCTGCCTGAACCATCTCGGCGGACCGCTGGCAATCGGCGCCTATGAGGGGCGGCGGCAGGAGATTTTTGCCGAGTGGTCGAAGTCGATCCGCGCTCTGGCAGCTTGTCCGAATGTTGTGGTGAAACTCGGCGGGATGGCGATGCGCATCAACGGCTTCGATTTTCACACCAAGGCCGATCCGCCGTCGTCGGAAGCACTCGCCGCGGCGTGGAAACCCTATGTCGACACCTGCATCGACGCGTTCGGCGCGTCGCGCTGCATGTTCGAAAGCAATTTCCCGGTCGACAAGGGTTCTTACGGCTATCAGGCGTTCTGGAATGCCTGCAAGCTGCTGGCAAAGGGCGCCAGTGCCGCGGAGAAGACCGACCTGTTCAGCGCTACCGCCGCGCGTTTCTATCGCCTGGCGCTTTGACGGAGCAATCCATGCAACAGCTTAAGATCGGCGATGTAACAATCACCAGCATCATCGAGCGCGACGGTCCGTGGCGCAAGCCCGCCGACATGTTTCCGGCGTACGACCCGGCGGTCGGAGCCCGGCATCTGGAGACGCTCGATCCCGTGGTGTTCGATCCGGCCTCGGGCATGATGTACATCACCTATCAGACATTCGTGGTTCGCACGCCGCACCACACCATCCTGGTGGACACCTGCACCGGCGAGAACAAGGGCTACCCGGCGCCGATGGACTTTCCCAAACAGCGCTGGCTCGATGAGTTCAAAGCGGCGGAGCTGTCGTTCGACACGATCGACTACGTATTCTGCACGCATCTGCATATCGATCATTGCGGCTGGAACACGGTGCTGCGTGACGGGCGCTGGGTGCCCACCTTCCCGCGCGCGAAATACGTGTTTCACAAACGCGAATACGCCGCGTGGGAGGAGGCGACGAAGCAGGGGGCGCAGCCACCCGGTGATGTCTGGCGCTTCAACTGCGAGCCAATCGTCGCCGCCGGACAGGCGTTGCTGGTCGATGACGACTACACATTGGACGACACCGTGTGGCTGACGCCGACGCCGGGGCACTCGCCCTGTCATTGCTGCGTGAACATCAAGTCCGGCGGCCAGCGGGCGGTGGTGACGGGCGACATGATGCACCACGCGCTGCAATGCCGGGAGCCGGACTGGTCGACGATCTTCGACTGGGATGCCAAGGAGGCGGCGGTATCGCGGCGGCGCTTCCTGGGCGATATCGCCGGCACCGGAACGTTCGTGCTGCCGATCCATTTTCCCAGCCCCACGGTGGGACTGGTCGAGGCGGCCGGCACGGCGTTCGACTACCGTTTCGTACGGTAGCATTCGCCAGCAGCCGTCGTCGCCTTGGGTCCCGGACCACGAGACTACGTCTCGCCGGGTCGCCCGAGCTGGCGCGCGACCGAGGCAACCGCGCCGCGGAATGCAGTTTCCCAATCGGCATCGGCGACGATGACGCCGCCGGCCAGCTCGATCCCGACATGAACCATGGCGTTCTGAACGCAGCCCTCGGAGTGCACGAGGATTCCGTCCGGGTCTCGCAACAATCCCGAGGTGCCGCCGACGCGGCCGGCCGTGGTTGTCACCAGTTCCGCGCCAAAAGTATCGCGAAGAAAATCCGCCACCTTGACCGGGTAGGTGCGCGGGTCGCGGGTCCAGCCGGCAATCGGCTTTCCCAGCGCCTTCATGTAGCCGATCTCGAAGGCGGTGCCGGCATCCATTTCCGGTCCGCGGCGGAACCCGTCGAGGCAGAACACCGCCGCCTCGAGCCGCTCCATCAGCTCGATATCCGCACGAACGATTCGTTCCAGCAGCTTCTTGCCCGGAGGCAACTGCTCCAGCCCGATCTGGTTGTCGAGCGGGGCCACGCCGACCAGACCCTGCTCGTGACACAACGACTTCATCCGCTCGAAGGTGGCCGCCGGATCAGGCTCAAAGACCATCGGGCCGGCAAGATACACTCTCAGCGATGTCGCCTCCTCCATTCGATACGCCGTGTCACGACCCCACCCATCACTCAGTGTCACGGCCGACGCGGCCCCACCCAGCCCTCAGTGTCATGGCCGCTTCGCTTGGCACGGCCACCCAAGTCTTACGATGCCACACGCAACACCGGACGCCTCCGCCCAGAACGCGCCGCCTATTCGACACCTCATTTCGCCACCGCCGGCTGCTTCACCTCGACCCTGGCACCCTTGAACGCCGGCATCACTTCCTTGGCGAAACGTTCCAGTTGCTCCAGGGCCAGCGCCTCGGGAACGCCCACCGACAGACTGACCGAGATGCGATCCAGCGCCGGATAGGCCTTTTCCAGCGCCTTCAGATGCCCGATGATTTCGTCAGGAGAGCCAGTCAGGAAGCCGCCGGCGTTCACCGCGTCCTCGATCCGCGGCAGTTTCGCGGAGGGTGCGCGGACGGGATCACGCATGATCTCGATCTGCTCATCGGTCATCGCGCGGTTCAGCCGCAGTTCCCCGAACATCTTCATATTCTCTTCGTAATACTTGGCGGCGTCACGGATGCACTGTTCCTTGCTGTCGCCAATATAGAAATGAAAGCCGAAGCACAGCCGCTCGCCCAGGTCGATCTGCTTGCCGATCACGGCGTGCGCCTGCTGCCATTTCAGCACCACGCTGTGCATCGCACCGCCCTCGGCCGAACCGCCGCCGACCATGCCCTGGATGCCGTGTTTCGCCATGAACCCCAGCGCGCGCTCAGACCCCCCTTGGATCGGCTGCCAGCACTCCACCGGCAGGCGGTGAGGACGAGGCACCAAAGTAAGGTCCTTTAGCGTATAGCCGCGATACGGTACCTCCGGCGGTAGGGTATAATGCTTGCCCTTGTGGGCAAATGATTCGCTGTTGAATGCTTTGAAGATGATATCGACCTGCTCCTCGAACAGTTCGCGATTGGCTTCCTGGTCGATCAGCGGCGAGCCAAACGTTTCGACCTCGCGCGTATGGTAGCCGCGGCCGACCCCGAACACCACGCGGCCATTCGACAGGATATCGGCCATCGCGTAATCCTCGGCGAGGCGCAGCGGATGCCACATCGGCGTGATGTTGAAGCCGCAGCCGATCTTCATGTTCCGCGTGACGTGCGTCAGATGCAGCGCCATGAGCAGCACGTTGGGAATGCATTCGGTCCCCTCACGCTGAAAATGATGTTCCGCCATCCAGAAGGTGGAAAAGCCCAGCCTGTCCATGAGCTGGGCCATCGACTGGGCCTTGCCGAGGGCGGTGGAAAGATGGGCATTGTCGAAGCGTCGGTCATTGATCGGCGTGCCAGCGTAGCCGATGTTCTCGAGGTCGATATGGCCAGCATAGAGGCTGTCGAATTTGGTTATCATTGGCGTCTTCCTCCGCGAATGACGGAGATACTATGCCCGCCGGCCAGGTTGGCAAGCGACGCGGGCGGCCACTAGCGACGCGCCTCCCCGAGGCTCCCGCGCTACCGGCTCAACTCCCGCGTCATGTCGTCGATGCCGCTGACCGTCAGCGGATACATGCGGCCCGCCATCAGGTCATTGACCATATTGATCGAACGCACATGCCCCCAGCTCTGTTTCGGGGTCGGATTGAGCCAGGCGGACCGCCGGTAGTGCGACGACAGCCGCTCCAGCCAAACCGTTCCCGCTTCCTCATTGTAGTGCTCGACCGAGCCACC
Source organism: uncultured Alphaproteobacteria bacterium (assembly GCA_963758415.1). Classification (GTDB taxonomy): domain Bacteria; phylum Pseudomonadota; class Alphaproteobacteria; order Acetobacterales; family Acetobacteraceae; genus Rhodopila. Next base: position 927,813 of record CAVWVL010000011.1, read on the forward strand.
CTGCATGGTGATCTCGTACGGGCTCATCGCGGCGTCGCCGACGATGATCAGCTTGTAGTCCACCCCATAAGTACGCAGCACCTGCCAGGTCGGGATCACCTCCTCGAACCGCCGGCGGTTGTTCTTCCATACCTTCTCGTAAGGAAAATTGTGGAAGTAATAATATTCCAGATGCTTGAATTCGGTCCGCGCGGCCGAGAACAGCTCCTCGGTCAGTTTGACATGGTCGTCCATCGACCCGCCAACGTCCAGGAACAGCAGTACCTTCACTGTATTATGCCGCTCCGGCACCATCTTGAGGTCCAGGCTGCCGGCGTTGTTGGCGGTCGACCGGATGGTGTCGGGAAGATCCAGCTCCGTCGCCGCCCCCTGCCTGGCGAAGCGGCGCAACCGGCGCAGTGCCAGTTTCATACCGCGCGTGCCAAGCTCCACGGTGTCGTCCAGATCCTTGTAGTCACGCCTGTCCCACACCTTTACCGCCCGCCGGTGACGCAATTCCTCCTGTCCGATCCTGACGCCTTCAGGGTTGTAGCCATACGCGCCAAACGGCGAGGTCCCGGCGGTGCCGATCCATTTCGAGCCCCCCTGGTGCCGGCCCTTCTGTTCCGCCAGCAGTTCCTTCAATCGCTGCATCAACGCATCGAAACCGCCGAGCGCCTGGATCTTCTCCATTTCTTCCGGCGTGAGCAGCTTTTCGGCGAGTTTTCGCAGCCATTCCTCAGGCAGGTTCTCGACGGCAACCCCCTCCGGCGGCTCCAGTCCCCTGAAGCATTGCGCGAAGACGCGGTCGAACTTGTCCAAATGCCGCTCGTCCTTGACCAGCGTCGCGCGGGCGAGGAAATAAAAATCCTCTATGCTGTACTCGGCGATCCCCGCCTTCATCGCCGCCATCAGCGTGAGATATTCGGTGATCGAGGCCGGCAGTCCGGCGGACCGCAGCCCGAGCACCAGGTGCGAAAACATCAGCCCCCCCGGCGAGCCAGGAAGGCCAGACGCTCGAACAGATGAACGTCCTGCTCGTTCTTCAGCAACGCGCCGTACAGCGGCGGAATGATCAACTGCTTTTCGTTGCTGCGCAATGCCTCCACCGGCAGGTCTTCCACCATCAGCAGCTTCAGCCAGTCCAACAATTCGGACGTTGCCGGCTTCTTCTTCAAACCGGGGACCTCGCGCACCTGGAAGAAGACATTCATCGCCTCCCGTGCCAGGTCCTTACGAATGTCGGGATAATGCGCCTGCACGATCCGCTCCATCGTCGGTCGGTCGGGAAAGCGAATATAGTGGAAAAAGCACCGGCGCAGGAACGCGTCCGGCAGCTCCTTTTCATTGTTCGAAGTGATGATCACCACCGGCCGGTGCCTGGCGACAATCGTCTTGCGCGTTTCGTAAACGAAGAACTGCATCCGGTCGAGTTCAAGCAGCAGGTCGTTGGGAAATTCGATATCCGCCTTGTCCACCTCGTCGATCAGCACGACCACCTGCTCGTCTGCCTCGAACGCGTCCCACAGTTTGCCGCGCACGATGTAGTTGCCGATGTCATGCACCCGCGGGTCACCCAACTGCCCGTCGCGCAGCCGGGACACCGCGTCGTACTCGTAAAGCCCCTGCTGCGCCTTGGTGGTCGACTTGATATGCCACTCGATCAGCGGCCGCCCGAGCGCGCCGGCGACCTCATGGGCGAGGACCGTCTTGCCAGTCCCGGGCTCGCCTTTCACCAGCAGGGGTCGCTCCAGCGTGACAGCGGCATTCACCGCCACTTCCAGGTCGCGCGTGGCGATGTATTTTTCCGTACTTTTGAACCCGGCCACGCAGTGCTCCTTCGCTTGCCGGGGGATTGTCGGGCGAATAGAGCTACGCCGCAATCCCCTCGACTGGCGCCAGCGGAGGCAGGCCGCGGATCATGTCGGACGCCTTCTCGGCGATCATCATGGTGGAGCTGTAGGTGTTGGCCGACGGCATGTTCGGCATGATCGATGCATCGACCACCCGGATCCCGTACAGCCCGTGGATTCGCAACTGATCGTCGACCACGGACGTCTGGTCGGTCGCCGGCCCCATGCGCGCGGTGCCGATCAGATGATACGCCGTCGAACCATACTGGCGCGCGTAATGTAACCACTCGTCGTCACTGTGGACCCCTGGCCCCGGCAATTGGTCCCGATCGAAGAACGGCGCCAGCGCCTCGGTGTGCAGCAGCTTCCGAGCCAGGTGCATGCCCTTGACCAGGATGCCCTGGTCGATCGGATCCATCAGGTAGTTGGGCTGGATGATCGGATCCTGGAACGGATCGGTCGAACGCGCACGCACGTAACCGATACTTTCCGGCCGGTGCTGCCAGACGCCGCAGGTCATTCCCGGATAGTCGTCCAGCAGGCCGACAAACCCCTGCTTGTAGCTCGCCGGGCTGAACACGCCCTGCAGATTCGGCTGCTGCATGGTGTCCTCGGTCCGCCAGAACCAGTGCACGACCGAAGGCGCCAGCGCCAGGATGCTAGGTTTGCCCATGATCCAGCGCGCGATCTGCCCCGCGAGACCAAAGCCGTGCGACATCTCGTTCATGGTACGGATGTTCTTCACCCGGGCGACGACGCGGGTCGAGTAGTGGTCACGGAAATTCTCCCCCACCGGAAGGTCGGCCACCACGGGCACGCCGAGTTCGCGCGACAGCCACGCCGGCCCAACACCTGACATCTGCAACAGCTTTGCCGTGTTCACGGTGCCGCTCGAAACGATCACCTCCTTGCGTGCGAACACCTCGTGCCGCACGGTGCGGTCTCGGTCATCCACGTAGCGCACGCCGGTCGCCTTGGTGCCCTCGAACATGATCTGGGCGGCGCGAGCATCCGTCCGCACCTCCAGTCGTCCCGAGGCCCGGGCGGGATGCAGGAACACCCGCGCCGCTGAATGCCGGTAGCCGCGATCGATCAACCGCTGGAAATATCCAACGCCGGCCTGCGCGTCGCCGCTGTTGTAGTCCTCGCAACGGGGAATGCCGAGTTCCCCGGCACCGCTGATGAACGCCTCGTTGACCGGATGCATCCAGTCGTTGTCGGTGACCGGCAGACTGCCGTCACGGCCATGAATGCGGTCGTCGGCAACCCCGATGCGCCGCTCTCCGCGCTTGAAGTAGGGCAGGATATCGACATAGCCCCAGCCGCGGTTGCCGCGTTGCGCCCAGTGATCGAAATCCTCGCGCTGGCCGCGGTTGTAGACCATGCCGTTGATCGAGCTCGAACCGCCCAGGGTGCGCCCCTGCGTGGTCGGGATGCTGCGGCCGTTTATCCCCTGCCCCGCCTCGGTCTGGAACTGCCAGGTGTAGCTCGGGTTGAACAACATCTTGATGAAGCCGGCCGGGATGTGGATATACGGATGGCGGTCCGGCGGCCCGCATTCCAGCACGCAAACGGTGACACCGGGATCCTCCGTAAGCCGCTTGCAGAGCACCGACCCAGCCGCCCCGCTGCCCACCACGACATAATCGAACGTCTCGCCACTCGGCTCCATCTGTCCCCCGGTCCCGTCATTGTCATCCGCCGAAGGTTTGCCCTCGGACGTATTCCATTCTATGCTGCGGTTTCAGACCAGTCCAAGCCTGGGACCAACCCAAGCCTAAGGGGTGAGAAACGCGCATGGAATATGTCTGCGATGCACCGGACAATTTGACCTGGTTCCGCCTCGTTACCGAAGGCGAAGCTGTGGCCGAATCGCTCGAAATGCGGCACGCCGTCGAGAAGCACTATCGGCGTGAGCGCGAACGCGCGGCCGAGGCCTTTCACCCGACATCGACCGTTTTTATCGAGCAGGACATCAACAAGGAAGCGCACATCAGGCGATCGATGCCGTTGTTCCTGACGCTGCGGAACGAGGACGGCAAGCCTCTGGTCACCGCCATGCTGCCGCCGAAGGGCAAAGGCGGCGGGGGCTGCATCATCGTCGGCCCCGGCAACGCCGATCCCTATCCACACTACAGCTCGGCAATCGCGGCGCTGGGCAATCATTTCCGCATTACCCTGGACCGGACCAGTTGCTACCCGTATCGTCGATAGGGAACGATTTCGACCGGAGGTAGAGTGATGGCCATCACCTTGGAAAAATTCGCCGCTGACTGCCGAGCCGCGTTGACGGCAGACCCCGGCACCGGCGGTCGCGAACGGGTCCGCAAGCTGGTCGAGCAGGCGCTCGCCGACGGTCAGTTCGTCGCCACCTACATTCCCGAGGGCACACCCGAGCGGCAGGTCATCTACGAAGATCCGGAACTTGGATTCGCCATCCTAGCGCACGGCTACAGCGGGCCGAAAAGCAGCAAGCCGCACGATCACGGCCCGTCCTGGGCGATATACGGACAGGCCGCCGGCGAAACCATCATGACGGACTGGGAATGTCTGGCCCGTCCGACCGACGGCGCTCCGGGTAAGGCCGCGCATGTCCGGGACTATGTAATGAAGCCAGGCGATGCCTACCTCTATGACGTCGGAGTCCTGCACTCGCCCGAACGCAAGGGCGATACCAGGCTGTTGCGGATCGAGGGGCTGAACATGGCAAAGGTGAAACGGTTCCCGTATGAGGCCGTTACCCTGGGCCAGGCGGCGGATTGACGGCCCAACGCTCCCCGCGGTCGGACGATGCGCGGGCTGGCCATCCCTGCGCTTGCAAGTAAAGCATCAGGATCAGGGGCCAGTCCCGTCATCAATAAACCTACGGCTGCGGCAGCCGCCAAGCCATGGCGAACGACAACAGGGCTGACAAAAGCAGGAAGCCGGCCATCGCCGTCAGGCTAACTGAGAATGCCCCGTTAGAGTCTTTCAACCATCCCATCACCGCCGGTCCAACAAAGCCACCCAGCATACTTACGGAGTAAATGAACGCCATCGCGCCCGCCGCCGCGATGCCCGTCAAAAAACGCGACGGGATCGCCCACAAGATCGCGCGGCCAGCGGCGATTCCGGTCAGCGCCACGCTCAACCAGAACAAGGACGGCCAAAACGCGGAGAACACGGCCGACAGCAGCAGTCCCACCGCAGCCACGCCGCAGGCAATGATCAAGTGATCCACATCGCGTCCACTCCGGTCCGAAACGTTCGCCCAGATCAGCATGCCTACCGATGCCTCGACGTAGAGCGCCCCGGTGACCACGCCGACAGTAAGGTTCGACTCGAACTTCGCCTTGAGGATCAGCGGCAGCCATACGAAAATGCCGAACGAACCGGCGGTCGAGGCAAAGCCAATCAGCGCCAGGGCCAGCACCCGCGTGTCTGTCAAGGCAGCCCAGAAATGGGTGATTTCCCGGTATCTCAATTCTGAAGCGAGACGGTCCTCGACGACGATACGTTCCTCGATGGTGAGCCAGCCAGCCTCGGCCGGTCGATCGGCCGCGACACGAAGAGCCAACAGACCCAGCAGCACCGACGGCAGGCCCTCGACGATGAAAACCCACTGCCAGCCTGACACGCCGGCGAACCGGTCCCATTCCAGCAGCGCGCCGGACAAGGGCGCTCCGATGACATTGGAGGCCGGGATGGCAAGCAGAAAAATCGCCATCATGCGAGCACGATAATCGGCGGGAAACCACAATAGCATAATGAACGCCACGCCAGGAATGGACCCGGCGTCCGCCACCCCGAGACAGAGCCGCAAGGCATAGAAACTTGACGGCCCCGAAATCATCGTGCAACAGACAGTGATCAATCCAGAAACGATCATGACAAATCCCAGCCAGCGCCTGATACCGAACCGGTACAACGCCAGGTTGCTGGGGATTGCGAAAATGCAGTAGGCAAGCATCAGCAAGCCGGCGCCGAATCCGAACTGAGCCGAGGTCAGGCCGATCTCCTGGTTCATTTGGAGTGAAGCAAAACCGATGTTGGTGCGGTCAAGCACATTCAGCATGAAGCCTGCCGTCAGCAACGGCATTAGTCGCCACGCGTTCTTTCTCAACGCCGCCGTTTCGATCTGATCGGCCATCATGCTATCGCGGCTGCATCAGCGGCGAGGCCAGACGCAGCAGCTCTCCTCGCCCATAGGCAACGATCTGTTCAAAGGCTTCGCCGAAATACAGTTCGAAATTGTCCCATTCGGCCCAGCCCAGGTGGGGGGTACACAACACGTTCGGCATCGACAGGAACGGATGGTTGCCGCCTGTCACTGGTTCCTGTTCGTAGACGTCGACCGCGGCGTATCCCGGCCGCCCACTTCGCAAGGCGGCCAGCAGTGCGCCCGGCTGAATGAGCTCGGCGCGGGAGGTGTTGACCAGCAGCGCGGTGGGTCGCATGCGTGCAAGATCCTCGGGCCCGACGATCCCCGCCGTGTCCGGGCGCAGCCGGACGTGGAGCGAAACAACGTCGGACCGCTCGAACAAATCGGCTTGGCTGGCCGAAAAATCGTAGCCCAGGGCTCGAGCTTTGGCCGCTGATGTCTGCCGGCCCCAGACCAGAACGTGCATACCCAGGCCTGACCCGGCCCGCGCCACCAGCGATCCGATTGCACCCAAGCCGAATATCCCAAGTGTGCTGCCGCTGAGGCGATGCGACAACGTGCACGGCCAGTCACCGCGCCGCAGGCGCTCCGCCTCCAACGCTATGTTCCGGCGAGCCGCGACGATCAGCGCCACGGTCAGTTCCGCCGGCGACGCTGGCGCGTTGCTCGCGCCGGTGCAAACCAACACGCCATGGTCGATACAGGCGGCGTAGTCGATCGTTGTCGCGGCACGCCCGACCAGCGCTATCAGTCGCAACCGGGGCAACCGCTCGATCAGCACCCGGGAGAATTCCACCCGTTCGCGGATCGCGACGATCACCTCAGCCTCGCCCAACCGCTCAACCAGTTGGTCCAAATTGGTCGCGGGCTCGCGGAAGCGGGTCACCTCGTGACCCTCCAACTTGGCGAAACATGCCAGACGGTCGACGATATTCTGGTAGTCGTCGGGAATAACGATCTTCATGTTGCGACCACCCTCAATCCCCACCCGGCCAAGACCATCCTGGGTCCTCATTGCCACTGCTCGAAACAGCCCCGATGCCTGGGCAAGCTGAACGCCTGCCCTCCGCCAACCTCGCCGTTGTCCGCGACAAGGATGGGTTACGTCATGTAATTCCTTAACAGGCGTCCCCAGCCGAACACCGGGGAATGATATTCGGCCAGGCCAAGCGCCGCCCACAGGCTGACCTGGTTCGTTGTAAGGACCGGCTTATCTGTCGCCGCCTCCAGCCGGTCGACCACGCCAAGTGTTGACCAATTGTCACCGGCGAGCAGGATCGACTGTGCATCCGGATGGTCAACGGCCAGGCCCAGATCGAAGGCGGTCCGTTCCGGTAAAAGACCAATCTCCAGTTCCGAGGCAAGGCCCATCGCGCGCCGTGCGACAACCCGTAGCCCACTGTCTTCTATGAATGCCACAACCGCCGCATCGAGCGCGTCCCCCCATGGGGCGGCGATAGCCAGACGCTGTATCCCCAGAACAGTCAGCGCCTGGATCAGCGCCGTCGAGGCCGTCGTCGCTCGGCGTCCCGAAGCCGCCTCGATCCGGTCGATCAGGTCCCGGCCGCGGGCAATTGCGCCGCCGTGACACGGGTCCAGCGTCGCCAGAACGATCGCGTCGACATCCGCATCCGCCAACTTGCGGCTTTCGGTCTCGACGGCCTCAATGTGACGATCCGCCCCGTTAGCGTCAGCGATCCTTGGTGGCAGCCGAGCGGCATGCAGTGTCAGACCCTCCGGCAAAATACGGGTAAACTCGGGCTCTTGAGTGGTGTTGGACGACGGTAGCAGCAGCCCGATCCTGCGATGATCTCGGCGCGGCGGCATGACCGACCCCCATATTTGGAAACTGACTGTCACAAACACGATATCACGTGTCAATCGATAAGGCTGCAAGTCCGGCTTTTCATCCGCCGTCGATCCGATAGCATGCCGCCGAATGACCGACATCGAAGACAGTAAGATCGCTGTTGCCAGGCCACCGATCTCCGAAATCAGTACCGAGGACACCGGTTGGCAGCGCACATTGTGGGCCATGGTCGGCATCCAGTTCGTAATGACGGCCGCCATGAGCTTTCTCAGTCCGATTATCCCTCTGATGCTGCCACAGCTCGGTGTCACCAGCATCGAGGGAGTGGACATCTGGGCCGGGGTCATCAACGGCTCGACTTCGTTCGTGGCGGCATTCGCATCGCCGATCTGGGGACGTGTGGCGGACAAGCATGGCCGCAAGCTGGCGTTGCTGCGATCCAGCCTTGCAATAGGCATTTTCACCGCCTTGATGGGGTTGGCGACAGACGTATGGTGGTTTTTCGGTGCCCGAGCCGTCATGGGCGCCTTCGCGGGATTCTCGACCGCGGCAATCGCCCTGGTTGCCAGTCAGGCGCCCGAGCGCCGGCTCGGCTATGCGCTCGGTTGGCTGGCGACCGGACAGTTGGTCGGATCGCTGATCGGCCCCGTAATTGGCGGCATCATAGCCGACCTCACCGGCAGTTATCGCGTGCCGTTCTTTTGTGCCGGCGGCGTTACGCTGCTCACCCTGGCACTGGTGTGGGCAATCGTCCGCGAGAACTTCACCCCACCAAAAACGGTCGGCGCGGCCAGATCGCTGTTTTCGGGTCTGCGCCTGCTGATCGGATCAACCGGACTGCTGGCACTGTTCTTTGTTCTTCTCATGGCACAGTTCAGCGTACGGACAGTGCAGCCGGTGGTAACACTTTTCGTGCAAGAACTGGTCGGCTCGCCGCCCGAGATCGCCACCTTGTCGGGCATCGCCTTCTCGGTCACCGGGCTGGCTGATCTGATTTCCTCACCTTTCCTGGGCAAACGCAGCGACGTGATCGGCTATCGAAGGGTCCTGCTGATCTGCCTTCTCGGCGCAACGCTGACCACCGCGCCGCAGATATTCGTTGGCAATTATTGGGTTTTCGTCGCCGAGAGATTTGCGGTCGGTCTGTTCATCGGCGGCATCCTGCCAACCGCGAACGCAATGGTCGGGCGCAGCGTGTCGCGTGAACACCGCGGAACCATTTACGGCCTGACCGCATCAGCCACCTTCATGGGCAACTCGCTCGGCCCGCTGACCGGCGGCACGGTGGCTGCGGGGTTCGGCATACGCTGGGTGCTTGTAGTGACCACCGTATTGCTGGCGATCAATTTGCTCTGGGTCTGGTTCGCGGTGCCGGAGTTGCACGAAGCGAGGTGATCATACCGCCATCAAACCGATCAGATCGTCTTCCAGCACCGCGCAAGTCAACCTGCCGCCCATGCCCGCACCAGTGTCGAGGCCTATGCGGTTCGGGTTAATGGACACCGACGAAGCGCTGGCGTGCCCATGCACCACCACCACACCAAAATCGCGTTCGGTGGACAAGAACGGTTGACGAATCGTCAGCAAATCCTCCTTCGCTTGGGCCGCCAGCGGAACGCCCGGCCTAATCCCGGCATGAACGAAAAGATAACCGCCCTCCTGATGCGTCAGCAAAAGTCCGCGCAGCCACGCGACATGTTCGGCCGGCAGCGATCCTGGCCACGCCTCCCGCGGCAGCTCCGCGTCGAGACCCCAGCTCGCCAGCGCGGCTTTCCCTCCTGCCCACAGCCAGTCAGTCGCCGTCGCGCGATCTCCGGCAAGGGCCTCCAGCAACATACGCTCGTGATCACCAAGCAGATCGACCTGCGTCAAACCAGCAACCGGAGGACCCGCCACAAGCAATGCGATCACCCCGGCACTGTCCGGTCCCTGATCAATATAGTCGCCAAGGTGAATCAACACCGCCGAACCGGTCGCACGGGCCGCCAGGTCGTCCGCTATCATCCCATGCAACGCCCTCAGACGGTCGAGGCAGCCGTGAATGTCGCCAATGACGTAGGCGCGCCGCCGCCGCGGCATCCAACCTGGCGCCCGAACGAACCGAATGCGGTCGGCTGCCTCGGCGGCGATGCGAGGCCCGGTGAAGGTCGGGATGGCGGCCGCCTCGAGCGCCGCTCGGACCCCGGCACGGCGCATTGGGCGCCTCATTGACCGGTCAACCCGTTTGTTCTTTCGTCCAGCCCGCTAGCCTGAATCCATAACCCCACCCGGAGGAAGCCGTTGACCAAAATCACATTCCCCGTCGAAGCGACTCACATCATGATGTTTGCGCGCGCTGTCGGCGACACCAACCCTGTGTATCATGACGCCGCCAAGGCGAAAGACACCGAGGCCGGCGGTATCATCGCCCCGCCCAGTTTTGCCCAGGCCGTGGCTCAGTTCGACCCCGACTATTATCTGCGTCCGCAGCCCGGACAGAAATGGTTTGGGTCTGGCAAAACACCCAGCGGCGTCGAGGGCAGGCCTTCCTCCTCCGGTGGCCTGCATGCCGAACAGCACTATGAATACCACCGCCACCTGCGCCCGGGCGACGTGCTGACGGCGGAGACCAAGCCAGGGCGGGAGTGGGAGCGGGAGAGCAAGCGGGCCGGCAAGCTGACTTTCCGTGAGCGCGTCACTGAGTACCGGGACCAGAATGGAGAACTCGTGATCACCGCGCGCGGCGTAGGCGTAACGACCGAGCGTCCGGTGGACCAGGGCTAAGGGGGAGTCACAAAAATGGCACTGAAGGCATCCGCGCTGAAAGTCGGCGACACCCACAGCGAACGCGTGGTCGAGAACCTCTCGCGCACCCAGATCGTGCAGTATGCCGGCGCATCCGGCGACTACAACCCGCTGCACACGGACGAGGTCTACACCACTAAGGTCGCTGGCTACCCGAGCGTCTTCGCCCACGGCATGCTCACAATGGGCCTGACCGGCAAAATGCTGACCAACTATGTCGGCGACGGTCGGCTAACGAAGTTCGGTGTGCGGTTCACCAATCAGGTGTGGCCAGGCGACACACTCGACAGCAAAGCCACTGTGGCGGCGCTACGGCAGGAAGGCGGCCAGCATTTCGCTGACCTGACACTGTCCACCACTAACCAGGATGGCAAGGAGGTCGTGTCCGGATCGGCCACAGCGCGGATTGATCCTTAGCCCGCCACTGTCCGCGGCGCCCAGGCTGTCGGTCGGGGCGTCAGGACAAACCCGCAACCTGAGCCGGCTCAGCACGTTTGAGGGTGAATTGTCACCTCGCGATGAGGCATGCCATGCGTTTGCCGCTCACACTGATTGTGTTGCTGACGATCTGCCACGCGTCGTTCGGCCAGCCCGAAACCGCTGACTTGCCGCGAAATACCCCCGGGAGCCAGGAAGCCCGCTGGGCCGAGTTAGAGGCGCAGAAGCGAGCCGCCGACGGCGACTATGACGGCGCCGTTCAGGCGCATCAGCAAGCGGAGCAGGACGCCCGAAGGCAGCCAATACCGGAACGGAGTGACCGGTAGGACACATGCTGCGTAAATCGCCTTGCGCGGCCGCTTGAGCAGTCTCCTTGGGCGAGCGCCGGTGGTCGAGTGTGGTCAGTGAATGATGATCTCGACACGCCGGTTCTGCGGTTCGCGCACGCCGGGGCCTGTGGCGACCAAAAGATTGGTATCGCCGAAGCCCTTGATGTCGATCGAGTCGCGCGACACGCCGTCGCGCACCAGTTCGCCGGCAACCGCCTGGGCTCGCCGTACCGAAAGGTGCTGGTTGTAAGTCGGAGTCCCCGAGGTATCCGTGTAGCCGTTGACGTCGATGCGCGTGTACTGAACGCGGGAGGAGTTGTCGGCGGCCTCCTTGATGATGGCGCGAGCGCGATCTGTCAGGTTGGCCTTGTCCCAGTCGAAGAACACCATATAGGAACGCGCGGGCGCTGGCGCCGGAGCCGCGACGGGAGCAGGTCCGAGCGGGGCCGGCGGCGGCGGGACGTTGAAGGCATATCGGACGCCGAGCACCACGTCGTTGTTGAACTGGTTGTGGAGCTTTAGGCCCGAGCTTACCGCCGGACCACCAGCGGTGACGACCTCCGTACCGTCGAACTTCTCACCACCCAGGATGTCCATGAACCGATAGTCCAGCGTCACCGACAGCCCCGGCATGTTCGGGATTGGGAATGACGCGCCGACGATGGCCTGCATGGCAAAGGTGCCGGTTTGCTGCGAACTGGCCGTGAAGGCAAATGGACCACCGACCTGCGCCGCGCTGACGTTGTTCAATGCGGTCCACTGATATCCAGCTCCGACTCCCAGGTACGGAAAAATATATCTGTTGCCGATATCCATGTCGAAAATCGCGTTACCCATCGCGCCAAAGGTGCGGACAGAGCCACCACTTGACACGGTCGGGAATGGCGTGCCGCTGATCTGCCGGAGGTCGCTGCGCATGAAATCGCCCTCGATCTCGAAGCGGAACCCGTTGCCGATCCCATAGCCGACGGCGAGGTTGGAGTTGAATCCAAAACCTTCGTCGAGGGTCACCCGCCCGGTGCCGAAACCAGTGGTAAACGGAGTCGCGTACGGATCCTGAGGCGCGTGCAGCCCGGCACCAGCTCCAATATAGAGGCCCTCGATCGGCTGCGCCAAGGCCGCCCCGGGTGCGACGGCGAGCATCACGAACGGCATCACGGCCAAGGCGGTGGCAAGCATCGCAGTGCGATAGCGCATGCGTGGTAACTCCTGATTATGGTCCCGATCGTCCGGGCCAGGGCCGGCCGCGGGGCAATGGCCGGAATCCGAGCGGTCGGCGCTCACGGATGTTCTCCATGTGACCCCGAGCAACAAGTCACCACGACCTGAAGATAGTCCGAAGCCAAGAAAGTATCTATGATTCTGTTAATGTCCTGGCAAGGCAAGCAAATCCGCAATCTCCGGCGATGTTTTCCAGCGCCCATAAATGACATGGCGAGACCGCCGCGTCGATGGCAACTTTTTCGCTAATTCGCTGCGCCCGGAGAGTGCCGACGCCACATGCGCACGCTGAGGCGGCATCGTCCTGACACACCAACATTACGAAGATTTCGTCATTGCGTTGCAGCCAGGCAGGAAATCCTGATGTTATACTAGCAGCCCAGGGGCTGACTGGTATGCGCGCAGGGTTGGTGTGGCGGCTGCGCGCGAAATCAATAAGATACCGACGGCGGTTGAACCGGCCACGGGTCAACGACAAGGGCCGTTGGTATTATAGCGTCGTCACCATCAGCCTTTCGTCGTAAATTCTGTTGCCGCTGCCCAAGAGGTGACCATATTCCGGCTCGCGCCGGCTAGTGGTGATCGTACCAGCGGTCATGACACGCGCCAGTGGGCGCAAGCAAGGGAGAGTTCCGTCAGCCTCATGTGGTCATGGATCGATGCCGCCTCGGATCTGGTGGCCTGGTATCCCGGCTACGCCCTCGGGGTGGTATTCGCGGCCGCGATCATCGAGGCAGTGGCGGTACTCGGAATCCTGGTCCCAGGTACGCCGATCCTCATGGCGGTGACCGGCGCGGCCGCTATCGCCGGCCAGTCCATGTTGCCCTTCCTCGTCCTCTCGATCATCGGCGCCGTGCTCGGCGACTATCTGTCATTCTGGATCGGGCGCCGCTTCAGCACGCGACTGCTCGACGTATGGCCATTCACGCGCCGGCCTTACCTGATGGCGAACGCGGTACGCTTTTTCGACCGGTATGGAACATACAGCGTGGCAGCGTGCCGCTTCGTTCCCGTCCTGCGATCGACGGTTCCGCTCGTGGCTGGGATGACCGGCATGGCACAACGGCGATTTGTGGTGGCCAACGTCGCATCGGCTTTCGTTTGGGCGCCACTGCACATCTATCCGGCCCAGATGGCTGGTTTGTCTCTCACCAGCCTCAAAACCGGCGACTGGCATTCGTTCCTGTTGTGGGGCGCCGGCCTGCTGGCATGCGGCGCGCTCGGTTGGGTGTTGCATCGCACCCTCGCGGCGCGGCCGCGTTAACCCGACCCGCGGCGCGTCACCCGCCTGGCGCACCCTGGGTATTGACGTAAAGCGAGTAGAGACCGTGGCTGGCTGCCATGAACAGCCGGTTACGGAAGCGTCCGCCGAAGCACACATTGGCACAACGCTCGGGCAACGCGATGTGACCGATCGGCGTCGCGTTCCGGTCAAACACACGCACGCCATCCAACGCTTCATCCCCCATGCCCCAGCCGCACCACAGATTGCCGTCGACGTCGACGCGAAATCCGTCCGGCGTTCCGGCCTCGGCGTCGATAAAGACGCGGTTCCTCGCCAGTTTGCGGCCTCCGTCCACCACATCAAAGGCTCGGATCAAGCGGTTTGGCGCCGCGCGTGAGGCAACGACGTACAGCACGCGCTCGTCTGGCGAGAAGGCGAGCCCATTCGGCCCTTCGATATCGTCCGCCATCATCGTTGCCTCACCCGTCCGGCCGTCGATACGCCAAACGCTGGCTGGCAGTTCCGCGTCGGCCTTCTCGCCCTCATAGTAACCGCTGATGCCGAACACCGGATCGGTGAACCAGATCGAGCCGTCGGATTTCACCACCACGTCGTTCGGAGAGTTCAGGCGTCTGCCTTGATGGCTGCCCATCAGCACGGTGATCGAGCCGTCATATTCGGTTCGGGTGACGCGCCGGCCGCGATGTTCGCAAGTGACCAGCCGTCCCTGCCGGTCGCGGGTATTGCCGTTGGCGTTCCAGGAGGTCTTACGGAACACGCTGACGGCGCCTGTCTCCTCCTCCCACTTCAGGATGCGATCGTTGGGGATGTCGCTCCAAAGAAGGTAGCGGCCGTCGCCGAACCAGACCGGGCCCTCGGACCAGCGGCAGCTTGTGGCGAGACGCTCCACCGATGCGAGCGGCAGGCGATAGGCGTTGAAGCTGGGCTCCAGCACCTGCACGGACGGGTCAGGGTAGCGCTGGCTCGGTTCCCACATGATCTGATCCCTCTGTTGAGCCGGGATGGTAGGCGAGAGAGACGAACCGGCAAGTGCCAGCGGCGCCACATCGTCCGGTGATCGCGGTCGCCTTCACCCTTCGGGTGTCGGCCATTTTGCCCTCGGCTGCCCTGCATTGGTCCAATGGACAATCAGTACCGCCGTAAGCTCCGGTTTCATCCATCCACATATAGGTTTACACTATGTCCATCGGCCCCACAGCCAAGCCCCCATGGCTACAGCCAAACTAGGAGTTGCAATGGCCCCGCCCCCGCCTTTCGGCGCCAATTCCGCCGCCGCACGTGACGTCGCCACGGTTCTGCACCCGTATACCGACCTGCAAACCCATCAGGAGATCGGTCCGGTCGTGATCTCCCGCGGCAAAGGTGTCCGGGTCTGGGATGATGCTGGCCGCGACTATATCGAAAGCGTCGCCGGCCTGTGGTGTGCTTCCTTAGGTTTTGACAACGAACGTCTGGTGCAGGCGGCGGCCAACCAGATGCGGAAGCTGCCCTTCTACCACGCGTTCACCGCGAAATCGCACGAGCCGATGATCGATCTGGCGGAGATGCTGATCGCCCGCGCGCCCGTGCCGATGAGCAAGGTGTTCTTCGCCAACTCCGGGTCCGAGGCCAATGATTCCGCCATCAAGATGGTCTGGTATCTCAACAATGCGCTGGGGCGGCCGAAGAAAAAGAAAATCATCGGCCGGCTCAAGGGCTACCACGGCATCACCATCGGCTCAGCCTCGCTGACCGGACTGCCCGCCAATCACCGCAGCTTCGACGTGCCGCTGCCGGGATTCTTCCACACCCTGACGCCGCACTTCTACCACGGCGCGCTGCCCGGCGAGTCCGAGGACGATTTCGCCACGCGTTGCGCCGACGAACTGGAAAAACTGATCCTGGCCGAGGGTCCCGATACGGTTGCGGCGATGTGGGCGGAGCCGATCCTCGGCGCCGGTGGCGTGATCGTTCCCCCACGTGGCTACTTCCCGAAAATTCAGGCTGTGTTGCGCAAATACGACGTGTTGATGGTCGCCGACGAGGTGATTTGCGGCTTCTGGCGCACGGGCAGCTACTGGGGATGCCAGACGTTCGATATCCAGCCGGATATCCTGGTCTGCGCCAAGGCGTTGTCGGCATCCTATCTGCCGATCAGCGCGGTCATGGTGAACGAGCCGGTGTTCCAGGCCCTGGCTCAGGAGAGCCATGTTATCGGCACCTTTGGCCACGGCTTCACTTACTCGGGTCATCCGGTGCCTGCCGCCGTCGCGATCGAGACCTTGAAGATATACGACGAGATGGAGATCGGCCACCATGTCGTCTCGGTCGGATCGCACATGCAGAAGGAACTCCGCCGGCGGTTCGCCGACCACGAACTGGTTGGCGAGGTGCGCGGCACGGGGCTGATCGCCGCGGTCGAGTTGGTCGCTGATAAGGCAAGCCACACCAACTTCGATCCAAAGGCGAAAGTGGGTGGTCGGCTCACCAAGCTGCTGGAGGACAATGGGGTGATCGGCCGAGCGGTGGCGAATGACAGCTTGTGCTTCAGTCCGCCGCTGATCATTTCGAAAGACGAAGTGGATGACATGCTGACCCGCGTCTCCAAGTCCTTGGATGAGTTGACGGTGCAGCTTCGGCGCGAACGGATCGCCGTCGTCAGCTAGTGTTTCGGTGCTGACGCCTCCCTAGCGAGCATCTTGACCCGGTCAGGTGATTTCACCTGATCGGGATCTACTCTGGCTCGTCGCCACGCGCCTTACCGGGTGGTCTTGCGGCAGGGTGCCGACAAGGACCCTGAGAGACAACGACGGCAAGACCGCGGCGGATGTGGCAGCCGTCAATGGACACAAGGATGTGGCCATTGCGATCGACGCGTGGATCCCCGCCGGAACGTGAAGTGATCGAACAGAAAATGAGGATCAGGGGCAAGAACGTCGTCGGTTCAGTTCGAAACAGCAAGAATGCTGAGCGCGCCAAGCCATCGAAATAGCCTCAACACATCCGGTTCGCCGGCGCCAACTCTTAAGCGGATAATGCAGGATCAACCATCCTGCCCAAACCTTGATCGCCGCCAACCGGTCGATATCCGCCCACTTGACTGCCGCGGACTTTGGTGACCTCAATATTGAGACCGTTGTGCAAGAAAGCAGCAGGGGTAGGAAACCAATGGCAAATCAATATCACAGTCGCCGTGACGTCCTCAGGACAGCGACAGCGCTGGCTGCGGGCTCCTCTATCGCTGGGATGGCAGGATTTCGCACCGAGGCTGCCGAGTCAGACCCGGCCCTGAGTTCTTCGCTTGGGCAGGTCGATCAGGCGCTGCGTCAGGCCGTCGATGCCAAAACAGTCCCGGGCATCGTCGCGATAGGAGCGACTGACAAAGGGATTGTCTACGAGGGAGCCTTCGGGCCCTCCATCACGGCGGACAGCGTGTTCTGGATCGCGTCGATGACAAAAGCCGTCACGGCGACAGCGTGCATGCAACTGGTCGAGCAAGGAAAGCTGCAACTCGATCAGCCGATGGGGAAGTTACTGCCGCAACTCGAATCACCTAAAGTGCTGGAAGGCTTCGACGCCAACGGCGCGCCAAGACTTCGCCCCGCGAAACGTGCCATCACGCTCCGGCATCTGCTGACCCACACTGCTTTACCTACAGCATTTGGTCGGAGCCGATGAAGCGGTATGAAAAAGTGACCGGAACGCCCTTCATCGGAGAGTGCAAGAACGGTTCGTTCAACGCACCGATCGTGTTTGATCCGGGCGACCGCTGGGAATACGGCATCAATATGGATTGGGTTGGCAAGGCAGTCGAAGCCGTCAGTGACCAGTCCCTGGAAATTTATTTCCGCGAAAATATCTTTGCCCGCTTGGTATGACAGACACGGGCTTTCTCATCAGCGCGTCGCAAAAAGCGCGGGTGGCGCAGATGTACAGCCGTGAAGGCGACGGTTCGCTCAAACCGATGGCGTTGGAGATGCCGCAGCGGCCGGAGTTCTTCATGGGCGGCGGGGCCCTGTTCAGCACGGCGCGGAACTATATGGCATTCCTGCAGATGCTGCTGCACGACGGCACGTTCAACGGTGCCCGTGTGCTGAAGCCCGAGACGGTCGCAATGATGCGGCAGAATCACATCGGCGATCTGAATGTCGAGACATTGAAGACGATCGATCCAGCGAGTTCCAACGATGCCAATCTGTTCCCTGGCATGGTGCAGAAATGGGGGCTGTCGTTCGATATCAACACCGAGCCCGGACCGGCCGGACGTAGCGCCGGTAGCCTCGCTTGGGCGGGTCTGTTCAACACCTATTTCTGGGTCGATCCGAACAAGCGCGTCACCGGAACGATCATGACGCAGCTCCTGCCGTTCGCCGACGCGCCAGTGCTGAAGCTCTTCGCAGAGTTTGAGAATGGCTTGTACAAGGCGGTGGCGTCGGCATAAATCGAGCCGACACCGCCGGCGCTCGGGCCGACGTTGATTTGTCGCGCCCGAGCCGCCGAAGCCGGTGACCGATGTGACAATCCCGGATCTTCCCTCTAAGGTGTCGTGCGGCCGGTGATGTCGGCTGCGAGACGGTCTGAAATGCCAGACAATGGCACCTGAGACAGGGGAGAGAAATGCGAAACCTTATGCTAGCGGCTGCGGTTGCCGCGCTTGTTCCGTTTGCCGGGCATGCCCAGACGGCCAGTGACCTCACCAAGGGGGCGCAACAAGACACCTCGAACGTCCTCAATTACGGGATGGGCTACAATCTGCAACGGTTCAGCCCGCTGACACAGATCAACCGTCAGACCGTCAAGCACCTGGTTCCGGTGTGGAACTACAGCTACGACGACAACAAGAGCGAGGAATCGCAGCCGCTGATTTACAACGGCGTGCTCTACGTCACCACCAATTCAGCGACCATGGCGCTGGACGTGAAGACCGGCCAGCAGCTCTGGAAGACCAAGGTCGAGTATCCCGAGGAAGTGCCCCGCATCGTCTGCTGCGGCATCATCAGCCGGGGTCTGGCGCTGTATGAGGGCAAGATCTTCCGCACCACGCTCGACGCCAACGTGATTGCTCTGGACCAGAAGACCGGCAAGGAGCTGTGGCGGTCGCACGTCATCGACTTCAAGGACGGTTATTCCCAGACGGTGGCCCCACTGGTCGCGGACGGGGTGGTGATCACCGGCATCTCGGGCGCCGAATATGGCATCCGCGGCTTCATCGACGGCTGGGATCCCAACGACGGCAAGCATCTGTGGCGGACCTACACCATCGCCGGCCCGGAAGATCCCAACGGCAAGAGCTGGCCGGGCGACACCTACCTGCACGGCGGCGGCTCGACCTGGATCACCGGCTCGTTCGATCCTGACCTGCACACCGTCTACTGGGGCACCGGCAATGCCGGATCGTGGAACCCCACCCAGCATCCGGGCGACAACCTGTATACCTGCTCGGTATTGGCGCTCGATCCAAAGACTGGAAAACTGAAGTGGCATTTCCAGTTCACCCCGAACGATCCGTATGACTATGACAGCGTCGCCGAGATGGTGCTCGCCGACCTGACGATCGGCGGCAAACCGATCAAGGCGTTGATGGACGTGAACCGCAACGGTTTCATGTATGTGCTCGACCGCACCGACGGCAAGCTGATCGCCGCCAATCAGTACATCACCAAGCAGACCTGGGCGAAGGGCATCGATGAGAGCGGACGGCCGATCCCGACCGAAATCACCGACAAGGTGCGCGAAGGCAAGGAAGTCGATGTGTGGCCTGCTGCGTTTGGCGGCAAGAACTGGAGTCCTGTCTCATTCAATCCCGGCACCGGCCTGATCTATGCCAACACATTGAACTTCGGCATGCATTACAAGCCGGTTGATGCTCAGTACCCGAGCGGGCCTGACCTACTGGGGCGCCGAGGTCAGTTGGATCTGGCCAGACGGAGCGCGAGGCGGTCTCAAGGCGATCGACCCGATGACCGGCAAGGCGAAGTGGGAAGCGTTAACCGATATCCCCCGCTTCTCGGGGATCCTGTCAACCGCGGGCGGGGTGGTGTTCTCCGGCAAGCTGACCGGCGAACTTGAGGCATTTGACGCCGATAACGGCA
The DNA here is from genome assembly GCA_963758415.1 of uncultured Alphaproteobacteria bacterium. Classification (GTDB taxonomy): domain Bacteria; phylum Pseudomonadota; class Alphaproteobacteria; order Acetobacterales; family Acetobacteraceae; genus Rhodopila. The sequence continues at coordinate 947,685 of CAVWVL010000011.1, forward strand.
ACAAGCTGTGGCAGTTCAAGACCGGGTCCGGCATTGAGGGCCAGCCGGTCACCTGGCAGCAGGACGGCGTGCAGTACGTTGCCGTCTCCAGCGGGATCGGCGGAGGCTATGAGCTGTTCTCCGGCGACGAGCGGCTGAACGCCGTTCCGGCCGGCGGCTCGCTGTGGGTGTTCGCGCTGGCGCAGCAGTAACCATGCGGCCCGGAGGCGCCCCGATCTACGGCGTCTCCGGCATTGGTCACCTTCAATCCGATTCATCGACAATTGTTCGAATTGCCGCGGGCCAGTCTGGACTATTTCTGCTAGCCTCTTCAAAGTGTCGAACGGCACCTTCGCCCAGCCAGCCATCCGCCACGGCCGGCAACGAAACAAAAATGAAAGGGTCATTGCACCGCCGGCTGATAGGCAGCCGCGAGAGTGGTCTACCGTCCTAACTTCGACAACGTCCAGACAATGGTACCTTAAGACAGGGGAGAGAAATGCGAAAGCTTATGCTAGCGGCTGCGGTTGCCGCGCTTGTTCCGTTTGCCGGGCATGCCCAGACGGCCAGTGACCTGACCAAGGGGGCACAGCAGGACACCTCGAACGTCCTCAATTACGGGATGGGCTACAATCTGCAACGGTTCAGCCCGCTGACACAGATCAACCGTCAGACCGTCAAGCACCTGGTTCCGGTGTGGAACTACAGCTACGACGACAACAAGAGCGAGGAATCGCAGCCGCTGATTTACAACGGCGTGCTCTACGTCACCACCAATTCAGCGACCATGGCGCTGGACGTGAAGACCGGCCAGCAGCTCTGGAAGACCAAGGTCGAGTATCCCGAGGAAGTGCCCCGCATCGTCTGCTGCGGCATCATCAGCCGGGGTCTGGCGCTGTATGAGGGCAAGATCTTCCGCACCACGCTCGACGCCAACGTGATTGCTCTGGACCAGAAGACCGGCAAGGAGCTGTGGCGGTCGCACGTCATCGACTTCAAGGACGGTTATTCCCAGACGGTGGCCCCACTGGTCGCGGACGGGGTGGTGATCACCGGCATCTCGGGCGCCGAATATGGCATCCGCGGCTTCATCGACGGCTGGGATCCCAACGACGGCAAGCATCTGTGGCGGACCTACACCATCGCCGGCCCGGAAGATCCCAACGGCAAGAGCTGGCCGGGCGACACCTACCTGCACGGCGGCGGCTCGACCTGGATCACCGGCTCGTTCGATCCTGACCTGCACACCGTCTACTGGGGCACCGGCAATGCCGGATCGTGGAACCCCACCCAGCATCCGGGCGATAACCTGTATAGCTGCTCGGTGCTGGCACTCGATCCCAAGACCGGCCAGATGAAGTGGCATTTCCAGTTCACCCCGAACGATCCCTATGACTATGACAGCGTCGCCGAGATGGTGCTCGCCGACCTGACGATTGGCGGCAAGCCGACCAAGGCGTTGATGGACGTGAACCGCAACGGTTTCATGTATGTGCTCGACCGCACCAACGGCAAGCTGATCGCCGCCAATCAGTACATCACCAAGCAGACCTGGGCGAAGGGCATCGATGAGAGCGGACGGCCAATCCCGACCGAAATCACCGACAAGGTGCGCGAAGGCAAGGAAGTCGACGTGTGGCCCGGCGCGATGGGCGGCAAGAACTGGAGCCCGGTGTCGTTCAATCCCGGCACCGGCCTGATCTATGCCAACACATTGAACTTCGGCATGCATTACAAGCCTGTTGATGCGCAGTTCCGTGCCGGGCTGACCTACTGGGGTGCCGACATCAGTTGGATCTGGCCAGACGGAGCGCGAGGCGGTCTCAAGGCGATCGATCCGATGACCGGCAAAGCGAAGTGGGAGGCGTTAACCGACATCCCCCGCTTCTCGGGGATCCTGTCGACCGCTGGCGGCGTGGTGTTCTCCGGCAAGCTGACTGGCGAACTTGAGGCGTTCGACGCCGATAACGGCACCAAGCTGTGGCAGTTCAAGACCGGATCCGGCATTGAAGGCCAGCCGGTCACCTGGCAGCAGGACGGCGTGCAGTACGTCGCTGTCTCCAGCGGCATCGGCGGCGTCTATGACCTGTTCTCTGGCGACGAACGCCTCGCCTCGGTTCCGGCCGGCGGTTCGCTGTGGGTGTTCGCACTGGCGCAACAGTAACCGGGTTGTTGTGGAGGCGCTTCGATCACGGGGCGCCTCCACCGCTTCGGTTAAATCGGAGAATGGAATGAAGTTCGCCGCCTGCGTCTTCGCGGGAGTAGTGCTCGGCGCTTTCTCAGCGGGCGCGCAATCAGCACCGGATCCGGAGCCGCCGCCTTCCGCGGAACAGTTTGCCCGGGGAGCTCAGGTTTTCGACAGCATCTGCTCGCATTGTCACGGGCCACATATGGTCAATCCCGGAACAATCTCATTTGATCTCCGCAAGTTTCCCCGTGAGGATCGGGCTCGTTTCTTCAACTCGGTCCGGAACGGAAAAAGGGCCATGCCGCCGTGGAAGGATGTGCTCCATCCGGATGAGATCGAGGACGTATGGGCTTACGTCCGCACCGGCGGAGTGGCGCCACAGTGAAGTCCCCCGGCGCATTCCTCCTCGCCGTCTTTCTGGCAGTGTCCCTGGCACCTGCGTGGTCACAAACAACCGACTCAGACTCTGCATCATTGACAGTCTGCCTGCAGACCAATGATCCGCCGTTGTCGGTGCGTGCCGGCAACGAGCCCAGCGGCTTCGCTCTTGCTCTGTCGCGGGTCATCGCGCAGCGACTGGGACGCGAGCTTCGGATCCAGTGGTTCGTCAGCCGAGATGACCCCGACGCCAGTCTCCCCAAGCAGGCCAACGCCATAATGTCGTATGGCCGATGCCAGCTCATGGCGGAATTTCCGCTCGTTGCCGGCATGCTCGAGCCAGCCCGTTCTCCCACGGCGAAGCTGCCGCCGTTCCAGGGAGCGGCGCCGGACGATCGGCGAAAATGGGTCAAGCTCGGTGAACTGATGGCGACCCGGCCGTATCGATTTGATGTGCTCACGGTCGTGCTCGCGGCACGCGTCGCCGACCGTCATGTTCGGAAGCTGACCGATCTCGATGGCCTGAAGATCGGCGTGCAAACCGCGACGCTGCCGGACGCCATTTCGATGTACTATGGCGGTGGCAGCCTGGCAGATCACGTCGCGCATCTGCGTGACACGCCTGACCTGTTTGAAGGATTACAGAGCGGCGCCATCGATGCTGCATTCGTGAATTTGCGAGCTTTCGACGCTTGGCGCCTTTTGCATGGCTCCGACGGACTTGCGCCAACCGGCTACATGCACTCGGTCGGGTTCAATATGGGATTTGTCGGACTGGTATCGAACAAGGCGCTGATCGAGCAGGTCGACGCGGTGCTGGCCGACCTGCAAGCGCACGACGCGATCGAGCCCCTTGCGGCGAGTGCCGGGCTGAGTTTCGTTCCGCCGAGGCCGCCGAACGTGCAAACCGATGTCGGCCCCGCGGCATTGAGAGGTGACTGACTCGGTCGAATAGCATGCCCACCAACTCGTTCTGAGGTCGTATCGTCAGCCCTTGCTCGAGAACGATGGACCCGGGATCATCACAACCCGGGCCGCTGTGAGGAACGGAGAGGAACATGAAGATCTATGACTGGCACATCGCGCCCAATCCGCGCCGTCTGCACATCTTCCTGGCCGAAAAGGGAATCCAGGTCGAACTCGTCGAGGTCGGACAGGAAGACCTGACGCTGGCACCATGGTTCAAGCAAAAATACCCCCACGCGATGGTGCCGATGCTTGAACTGGACGACGGTACCCAGATCGGTGAAGCCATGGCGATCGCGCGCTATTTCGAGGAAACCCACCCCGAACCTCCGCTGATGGGCATCGATGCCAAGGATCGGGCGATCGTCGACATGTGGGAAAAGCGGGCGAATGAGGAAGGCATGCTTCCTGCCTCCGAGCTGTTCCGTAACACGCATCCCCAGTTCGCCAAGCGTGGCCTGCCCGGCGCGGCGGATTCGATCCCGGCGATTGCCGAACTACGAGATCGCGGTCGCGCCAGACTGAACCGCTTCTTCACCAAATTCGACCAACAACTGGAAGCCAACACATTCGTCGCCGGTGAGCGTTTCACCGTCGCAGACGCAACGACCCTGGCGGCGGTCGATTTCGCCGGCTGGTCCGAGATCAAGATCCCGGAATCCTGCCGGCGCCTGAAACGCTGGTACGAAGCCGTGAACCAGCGGCCCAGCGCCAAAGCATAACTATCGGGGGGCGCCGAAAATTGGCCGGATCGAACGTTGCGGTATGGACTAATCGTCCTACGCTCTCCAAACTGCCTTCGGTCAGGTCCGCGAACTGAAATCAGCCGGCCGTAGCCAAGGGATGAACCAGGAAAGGAAACGTCATGAAGGCGCCGTATCCGACGTTGTTCAAGTGCGTTACCAGCGCCGCGGTCGCGGCCAGCTTACTCGCTTCCATACCCGCCTTTGCCGACGAAACCCTCGATCAGGCGCTGCAGAGCGACAGTAATTGGCCGACATATGGCCGAACGCCCGAAAACACCCGGTTCAGCCCACTCAAACAAATCACTGATCAGAACGTCGGGCAGTTGAAGCTTGCGTACGCCTTCCAGTTGGGTGCGTTGCGCTCAAATGAAGCGACCCCGATCGTCATCGGCGACACACTCTATGTCCCAAGCTCGTCCGGGCCACGCAGCGTCTATGCGCTCGACGCCCGAACCGGGGTGATCCGCTGGCAGTATCAGCCAGTCATCGCCGAGGACGTCGAGCCGTTCGTTTGCTGCGACCTCGACAGCCGTGGAGTCACCTACGCGGACGGCAAGATCGTGTTCGGAACACTCGATGGACGCCTGATCGCGCTCGATGCCAAGACCGGCAAGGAACTTTGGAAGACTCAGGTCGTCGACTACAAACAGGGTTCCGCGATCACCTCGCCACCGGTCGTCGCGAAGAATTTCGTTGTCAGCGGCTTCGCCGGTGGTGAATACGGCGTGCGGGGCGCGCTCCAGGCGTTTGATCTGCAGACCGGCAAGCAGGTCTGGAAGACCTGGACTATTCCCGGCACCGAGGAGCCTGGCAACGAAACCTGGAAGGGCGATAGCTGGCAGCACGGCGGCGGCGCGGCCTGGCAGGTTGGCACCTATGACGCCAAGACCAACACGGTGATCTACGGCACCAGCAATCCGGGGCCCTGGAACGCCGCGGTGCGCAGCACCGGCACGTCGAAGATTACGGCAAGCTGAGCAATCTTTACACGTCCAGCACGATCGCGATGGATGGTGATACCGGCAAGATAAAGTGGGCGATCCAGCAGACGCCGGCCGAGGCCTGGGACTATGACGGCGTGAACGAAAACGTCCTGGCCGACATCACCATCGATGGCCAGAAGACGCCGGTCATGATGAAGGCCGACCGCAACGGTTTCTTCTTTGTCGTCAACCGGGAGACCGGCAAGCTGATCTCGGCAAAGCCATTCGTTCCAGTGAACTGGGCCACCGGCTACGACGTGGCCAATCAACGGCCGATCGAGGATCCAGCCAAACGTCCACACTCGGACACCAAGGTCACCGATATCTGCCCAAGCTGGATGGGCGGCAAGAATTGGCAACCGATGTCGTTTAACCCGCAGACCGGCCTAGTTTACCTGACCACGAATAATATGTGCCAGGACATGCAGGCGACCGAGGTCGAATACCGCCGCGGCACCTTCTATATCGGCAACGACTCCTCGGTCAATCCAGGGCACGGCGACCATTTGGGCCAGTTGCTGGCTCTTGATCCCGCGACACAGACGCCGGCATGGACGATGAATTTGCCGCTGCCGTGGAACGGCGGGACGATGACCACCGCCGGCAATCTGGTGTTTTTCGGTGACATCAACGGCTGGTTCCACGCGCTCGACGCCAAGACCGGCAAACCCCTGTGGCAGATGAATGTCGGCAGCGGCGTCGGCGCCGGGCCAATGAGCTTCGCGGTGGACGGCAAGCAGTATGTCGCGATCCTCGTTGGACGCGCCGAGTCGCCTCCCGCTTACATGGGCGAGACTGGCAAGAAGATAATTGCAGCCACACCCGAAGGCGGCACACTCTTCGTCTTCTCGCTGTAAGTGATTCGACCTGCGTCCGGTCGCAGGCGGTGGCCAGGGCTGACCACCGCCTGCATCCTGGTCTCGACCACTATCCTTGGCCTGCGTTCGGTCCTGTCCGGAGCGGCGGAACAGGCAGCACCTTTGCGCCTCTGCGCCGACCCGGACGACCTGCCGTTCAGCAGTGCCAGTGTCACAACACCAGGTTTCTACATCGAGCTTGGTAACGACATCGCCAAGGCGCTGGGCCGGCCGTTCCAACCCGTCTGGGTGCCGACTTTCTACACCAAGCGACAGATCCGGATGAAGTTGCTTGCTGGGCAGTGCGACGGCTTTGTCGGCGTTCCGGACGATGCTGCTTTCATGGGACCGCGGCTGATCTTCTCGCAGCCAATCATCCAGCTCGGCTACGCGCTCGTCGCGCCGGCCGCCCTTAGGATCAACGATGTCGAAAGCCTGCACGGCAAGCGGGTGGCCGTGCAATTTTCCACGCCACCGCAGAATCTGCTCGCGAGCGAGAGTGACGTGCAAATGGTTACCGTGCTCTCCCCGGAGGAGGCGATGCGCGACCTCGCCGAAGGAAAAGCCGATGCCGCATTCATCTGGGGCGCGTCGGCGGGGTGGCTCAACCTCAGTGCCATGCAAGACGCTTACCGCGTCGTACCCGTTGCCAACGGTCCCGTTGCCTGGGCCGCCAGCATCGCCTTTCGGCATGATCAGCCGGAACTGCGCGACGCGGTCAACAGCGCCTTGGCCGGGCTCGCCGCCTCGACCCAAGCCCTCGCTGTCAAGTATGGTTTTCCTGCTTCACCGGCCTTGCACGCGGCCGCGAACGGCGAGGGGGCGCCCCCGGGCAAGGACGCGGCAGGTGAGGCTCGCCCGGATGCATCGAATCCCCCCCCGCCTTTAGAGAAGCCCGAGGCGACCGCCGCTTCGCTCAATCCCGAGGACGTCGCCGCCGGCCGCAAACTGTTCAATACCATTTGTGCCCACTGTCACGGGCCCGATGCCGTTCAAGGCGAGCAACGGCGAAACCTGCGAATGTTACGAGAGCGCTACGGCGACGACTTCCCCAAGATGTTCATGAACACAGTCACTCATGGCCGCGTCAGCAAGGGAATGCCCAACTGGAGTGGTATTATTTCGGATGAGGAATTTCGGAAGATCCTCGCCTTCCTGACATCGGTGCAAGACCCCGGATCGTAACGCCTGCCACCAACGGATCCCCTGGTCCCGGATTCGGTCAGGCCGCACCTGCTTCGACGCGCGCGAAGGTCACACCGCCGCCACCGGTCTGCTGCCGTTCGAAGCGATGCTTCCGCCATTGCAGCAAGCGCCACGCCAGATTTGTTGCCACCGACGAAAGATTGCCCCGGGGCGGCAGACCCACCGTCTTCAGAAGCATCGCCGTGCCGCGCTCGATATGGCGATACCGATAGAAACCCATCGCCTGCCCCATATAGGCCGAAATACAGCGCTTATGCTGATAGGCAATCGACTCCGGTTCGTTGCCACAATGATACGCGAAGGCCAGCTCATCGTCTTCCGACTCGCCGATCCGGCCGAGCGCGATACGCAGCCGTCTGATCATCGACAGGTTCTCGCGGCTGAGATACCGCCGCATGTGATCGTAGAATAGTTTGAAGTGACGGTATTCATCGGCCGCGATCAGCTTGCAGATCTGCTTCAGCACCGGCTCGTTCGTCGCTTCCGCGAGGGCCGTGTAGTAGCTGGAGGTGCCAGTTTCCACCATGCAACGCGCGATCAGTTCGCCGGTGCGAGACCCCCGACGCGACACCTCGGCGTCGGTTTTGATCATGTAGCCGCTACGGTACCGTGCGAATGCGGCGGCGTAGTCCCAGTCCGGATCCGCCATCGAGGCCCACGCGGCCAACGCGTCGCCGTGCTGCACCTCCTCAAGCGCCCAGTGGTCGGCCGCCTGCCGGAAGTCGGGGTCGTCGCTGAAGACGCTTCCCAGATACAGCGCATAGTCGGTCCCATTGCGCTCGACCATCGCTGCCGCCTTGACCAGCGGCACGAGTTGCGCATCCACCGCGCCGCGCTCGAACCGATCCCAGGCAACGTCTTCTATCCGCCAATGCTTCATCAGGAGTCATGCTCGCTCAAGAGACGCGGCAACACGTCGCGGCGCTTGAGACCATACATCACCCGGGATGCGACGAAAAACCGAATGGAAGCCGCATCATCCCAAACAGCCGCTTCTCAGGTCGGTCAGTCGTCAACCTGTCGCCAATCGGCCACAGCGCTTCAAGCTGTGCCGGTCGCCGCTTCCACCCTGGCGCGCGCCGACTGAAGCCGATCGAGCGCCGCATCCTCGATTGCCACATCGCTCTTGTCCGCGGCCTCGTATGCCGCTTCAGCCTCCGCCAGGCGTTGTTCGGCATCGGTACGGTTGACCTCGGACAGCGGCATCACATGGTCCGCAAGCACCGTGCAGCGTTCCGGCGTCACCTCGGCAAAGCCGCCATCCACGAACAGGCGGTCGGTGACACGGTCACCCTCGTACAGATCGATCACGCCGCCCCGCAGCATGACGATCATCGGCGTATGACCCTCCAACACGCCCATATCGCCTTCCGAGGCAGGGATCACCACCATGTCCACCGGACGCGACATCAACAGCCTCTCCGGGCTGACGATCTCCAGCGCAACCGACATCGAATTTTCCTTCTCAGGCCTTCGCCTTCATCGATTCGGCCTTTGCGACAGCCTCCTCGATGGTGCCGACCATGTAGAAGGCCGCTTCCGGCAGATGATCGTATTCGCCAGCGCAGATCGCCTTGAAGCTGCGCACCGTGTCGGCCACCGCCACGAATTTCCCCGGAAAACCGGTGAACACTTCCGCCACGTGGAACGGCTGCGACAGAAAACGCTGGATCTTGCGCGCCCGCGCCACGATCAGCTTGTCCTCCTCGGACAGCTCATCCATGCCGAGAATGGCGATGATGTCCTGCAGTGACTTGTAGGTCTGCAGGATACGCTGCGTCTCACGCGCCACGTTGTAGTGCTCCTCGCCGACGATGCGCGGATCGAGCGAGCGCGACGTCGAGTCCAGCGGATCCACCGCCGGGTAGATGCCCAGTTCGGCGATCTGGCGGTTGAGCACGGTGGTCGCGTCAAGGTGGGCGAACGACGTGGCGGGCGCCGGGTCGGTGAGGTCATCGGCCGGCACGTAGATCGCCTGCACCGAGGTGATCGAACCCTTGTTGGTGGAGGTGATCCGCTCCTGCAGCGCGCCCATGTCGGTGGCCAGCGTCGGCTGATAACCCACCGCCGACGGAATACGGCCCAGCAGCGCCGACACTTCCGCGCCCGCCTGCGTGAACCGGAAGATGTTGTCGACGAAGAACAGCACGTCCTGGCCTTCCTCGTCGCGGAAATATTCCGCCAGCGACAGGCCGGACAGCCCGACGCGAGCCCGCGCGCCCGGCGGCTCGTTCATCTGGCCATACATCAGCGCCACCTTGGAGCCTTCGGTGGAACCGTTCTCGCCCAGCTTGATCACCCCGGCGTCGATCATCTCGTGATACAGATCGTTGCCCTCGCGCGTGCGCTCACCAACTCCCGCGAACACCGACACGCCGCCGTGCGCCTTGGCGATGTTGTTGATCAGCTCCTGGATGATGACGGTCTTTCCGACACCGGCGCCGCCAAACAGGCCAACCTTGCCGCCCTTCAGATACGGGGCCAGCAGGTCAACCACCTTGATGCCGGTGACCAGAATCTCGCTTGAGGTTGCCTGCTCCTCGAAGGACGGAGCCGCACGGTGGATCGGGTAGCGCTGCTTGGCATTCACCGGGCCGCGTTCGTCGATCGGCTCGCCGATAACATTCAGAATCCGCCCCAACGTCTCGGGGCCAACCGGCACGGAGATCGGCCCGCCGGTATCCACCACTTCCTGACTGCGCACCAGCCCGTCCGTGCTGTCCATGGCGATGCAGCGCACGGTGCGCTCACCCAGCTCCTGGGCCACTTCCAGCACCAGAATCCGATTCTCGATCTTGGTGGTCAGCGCATTCTGGATGAACGGCAGCTCGCCGTCGAACTGCACGTCCACTACGGCCCCGAGCACCTGGGTCACGCGTCCGACGATATTGCTGGCCATGATAGCTTCCTTCTGAAATTCGGCCGTATTCGGGACCGATGCGTGACGCGTTACAGCGCCTCCGCGCCGGAGATGATCTCGATCAGTTCCCTGGTGATGTTCGCCTGCCGCGCCCGGTTATAATTCTGGCTCAAGCGCTTGATCATGTCACCGGCGTTGCGGGTCGCGTTGTCCATCGCGGTCATCCGCGCCCCATGCTCACCGGCCGAACTCTCCAGCAGCGAGCGATAGATCTGGATCGACAGCGCTTGTGGCAACAGCTTGGCGAGTATGGTTTCCTCGTCCGGTTCGAACTCATAGATCGCGCCGCCAGTGTCGATTTCGTCCTCGGGAGGCGGAGGCGCGGGAATGATCTGCTGTTCGGTCACGACCTGAACGATCACAGACTGAAAGCGGTTGTAGATCACCGTCGCCACATCGATTTCGCCAGCCGCCAGCATCGCGGTAACGCGTGTGCCGATCTCCTGCGCATCGGCAAACTCGATCCGCCGGCGGCCGGCATAGCTGATGTCGTCGACGATCCGGCTGGACAGTTCACGCCGCAGGTAGTCCCGCCCCTTACGGCCGACGGCGAGGATCTTCACCGTCTTGCCCTCGAACTCCAGACGGCGGGCCAGAAGGCGCGTGGCGCGTCCGACATTGCTGTTGAACGCACCGGCCAGGCCCCGGTCCGCGGTGACCGGAATCAGCAGTTGCACCTTGTCCTGCCCGGTCCCCACCAGCAATTGCGGGGCGGTCGGGGATCCCGCGACCGACACCGCCAGCGCCCGCAGCATCCGGTCCATCCGCTCAGCATAAGGCCGAGCGGCCTCAGCCTGCTGTTGCGCTCGGCGCAGCTTGGAGGCCGCGACCATCTTCATCGCGGACGTGATTTTCTGCGTCGACTTCACGCTGTTGATGCGGGTTCGAAGCGCCTTCAGGCTGGGCATGGCAGGGCGTGACCCTTAGCTGAAGGATTTGGCGAAGTTATCGAGGAAGGTGGTCAGTCGCTTCTCGATGTCCGGCTTGATCTCCAGATCAGTGCGGATCGCGTCCAGTATCCCCGGCTCGCGCGACTTCAGCTCGGCGATGAACTGCGTCTCGAATGGGCCGACGCGACCGACATCGATCTTGTCGAGGTAGCCGCGCACGCCGGTGAAGATCGCGGCCACCTGCTCCTCAATCGGCAGCGGCCGGTACTGTGGCTGCTTCAGCAGCTCCGTCAGCCGCGAGCCGCGGGCCAGCAGTTGCTGCGTCGAGGCATCGAGGTCGGACGAGAACTGAGCAAACGCCGCCATTTCCCGATACTGCGCCAGTTCAAGCTTGATGCGGCCGGCGACCTGCTTCATCGCCTTGACCTGCGCCGCGGACCCGACGCGGGACACCGACAGGCCAACATTCACCGCCGGGCGGATGCCGCGGAAGAACAGCTCCGTCTCCAGGAAGATCTGCCCGTCGGTAATCGAAATCACGTTTGTCGGGATATAGGCTGAGACGTCGCCGGCCTGGGTCTCGATCACCGGCAGCGCGGTCAATGAGCCGGCGCCAAGTTCGTCGTTCATCTTCGCCGCGCGTTCCAGCAGCCGCGAGTGCAGATAGAACACGTCGCCCGGGTAAGCTTCGCGTCCCGGCGGACGCCGCAGCAGCAGCGACATCTGACGATAGGCGACGGCCTGCTTGGACAGATCGTCGTAGAAGATCACCGCATGCTGCCCGCTGTCGCGAAAGAACTCGCCCATCGTGCAGCCGGTGTACGGCGCCAGAAACTGCATAGGGGCAGGATCCGATGCCGTGGCGGCGACGACGATGGTGTATTCCATCGCGCCATTCTCTTCCAGCGTGCGGACAAGCTGCGCCACGGTGGACCGCTTCTGGCCAATCGCGACATAGATGCAGAACAGCTTCTTGCTCGCTTCGGTGCCGGCGTGAGCAGCCTTCTGATTGATGATCGTGTCGATGATCACCGCGGTCTTGCCGGTCTGCCGGTCGCCGATGATCAGTTCCCGCTGGCCGCGCCCCACCGGGATCAGAGCGTCGATCGCCTTCAGGCCGGTCTGCATCGGCTCATGCACCGACTTGCGGGGAATGATGCCGGGCGCCTTGACCTCGACCCGGCTCATTTTGGCGTCGTGGATCGGACCCTTGCCATCGATCGGATTGCCCAGCCCGTCGACCACGCGGCCGAGCAGGCCGAGGCCCGTGGGCACTTCCACGATGGAGCCGGTGCGGGAGACAGTGTCGCCCTCGCGAATTTCCTTGTCATCGCCGAAGATGACGACGCCGACGTTGTCGGTTTCGAGGTTCAGCGCCATGCCGCGCAGGCCGGCGGTGGGGAACTCGACCATCTCGCCGGCCATGACGTTCTGCAGGCCAAACACCCGCGCGATGCCGTCACCGACCGACAGGACCTGACCGGTCTCGGCGACATTGGCTTCGGTATCGAACGCGGCGATCTGCTTCTTCAGGATCTCCGAGATCTCTGCTGGGCGGATCTCCATCTACGCGGCTCCCTTCATGGCGTACTGCAGTCGTTGCAGCCGGGATTTCAAACTGGTGTCGTAAAGTCTGGCACCGATGCGGACGACCAGGCCGCCAAGCAGGTCGGGCTCGACACGTTCGTCAATGTTGACGTTGCCGTATCCCGCCTCGATCAGGCGGGCCCGAAGCTGTTGTCGCTGTACGTCATTCAGCGGGTGCGCGGAAGCCACATGAGCCGTAATAATGCCCCGTCGCTCCGCCACCAGCGTCGCGAAGGCACCGACGATGGCGCGCAGCGACCGCAATCGGCGATTGACCGAAATGACCCCGACGAAGTCGCGAACGTCCTTGCCGAAGCCTTCTTGCAGCAGCACCGCTTGCGCCGCGGCGGTCGCGGTCTTCACGTCGATCAGGGGCAATTCGATCAGCCGGCGGAAATCGGCGCTGGCGTCGATCAGCCGGCCGAGACTTTCCATTTCGGAGATGACCGTATCGAGTGCGTGATGTTCGTCGGCATGGGCATAGAGCGCGGCGGCATAGCGGTCGGTCAGTCCGCCGCCGCCGGATGCGATGGTTGTAGCCTCGGACGCCACGGGCATTCCCATATGTTGAGCCGAACCACGGGGTTCGGGCATAGGTCGAGAGCGGCCGGCCGAACCGGCGCGGCGCGTCTAGCACGGGGTATGGAGGGGCGCAACAAGCGGCGCGACGGTCCTGGCCCTTTATCTCCCGCAATCGGCAGGTAAGGACGCCGCGCCGGGTATCCGCCGTCTGGAGTCGGGCCATGGCAATGGCCCATGATCCTGACTCACCGCTCGAAATCTTCGGTGATAGGGGCCCGACAACAGTCAGGCGCAAATTGCTCGCGCCGGTCGACCCGATGGACCCGGTCCGTTACGCTGCGCGGCAATCGAGCCAAGGGGGGTGCGCCAGAGGGATGATCCAGACACGATGACATGGCCGGGGGCACGCGATTTGCTGTTCTCGTTGAAGGCCTTCGCCGCGGCGATGCTGGCATTCTGGATCGCCTGCGCCTGCAATCTTTCGAAGCCGGTATGGGCGATTTTCACCGTCTACATGTTGATGCAGCCGATCTCCGGCGCGGTCAGGTCCAAGGCTCTTTACCGCATGGTCGGGACTGTCGCGGGGGCGGCGATCGCGCTGCTGCTGATGGCGCTGCTGGCGGATCTGCCGGGCGCTTTGTTTCCGTGCGTCGGGTTCGTCGCGATGCTCGGCGTGTTTCTCGCGATGATCGATCAGATGCCGCGCGGCTATGTCTACTCGATGGCGGGATTGACGGCGGCCGTCATTGGTCTGCCGGACGCACTCGACCCGCTGGCGGGATTTGACACCTCGATAACCCGCGCCGAGGAGATTCTGCTCGGCATCGCCTGCGCCACGGTGGTGGACAGCGTCTGCTTCCCGCACTCGGCCGGGGCCGTGCTCAACGCCCGCGTCGGTGCGTGGCTGGAAGCAGCGCAAGACTACACGCTGAATGCCCTGCGCGGTTCGGACGCCTCGACAGACCAGCATCGGCAACTGGGTGCCCTCGCCGCCGATGCCGCCCAACTCGACGCGCTGTCCAGTCACGTCGCTTACGACATCGTGCCGAACCGACCCAGTCCGCGCGTGGTTCGTCTGTTGCACACCCGGATGCTCCTGCTGATCAAACTCATGTTCAGCGCCCACGACTGGGCTCCGGTATTGCGCGACGGACCCGCCGCGACCGCTTCGATGCGTCGGGCCGTCTCCTCGTTGAGCGACTGGGTGCGGGACCTGCCGGCCGCCTCGTCGCCACGCTCCGCGGAAACGTTACGTGTGATTGACAATCTGCGCGATGAGCCTGGCGGTGCTTTTGCCACACTGGATCGTAGCCTGGGCCTGATGCTGCGGCACCTGATGCTCGGCTTCCAGGACTGCTCGGCGTTACAACGCGCGGTCGCCGACGGCACCCCCCTGCCCGATCAGTTGCGTCGCGCAGCCCAGGTCGAACGACTGGCGATCCCGTATCGCGACCCGCTGCGCGCGCTGCTCGTGCTGCTGCCCGTTGCCGTCGCATTCCTGCTGGTCGTTGGATTCTGGACCGCAACCGCCTGGGAACAGGGCGCAAGCGCCGCGTTGATGACATTGGTCGCCGGCACCTTCGCCAGCGCCGCCGCGGAAACCTCGGCCCAATACACGCGCGTCCTGGCAATCACCGCGGTGGCGGTCCTGGTGGCCATCCTCTATCAGTTCGCCGTGCTGCCGGCCGTGCAGGACTTCCCAGTCCTGATCATAGTCCTCGGCCTGTTCCTGGTGCCGGCGGGCGCCTTCATCCCGATCACCAGTGGCACCGGCCTGATGCTAACCGCGATGACCACCCTGATGCTGAGCCTGCAACCAGAATACGATGCCCGATTTGCGAGTATGCTCGATGCCTCGCTCGGCACCCTGGCGGGACTAGCGGCGACCGCCGTTCTTGCCCGGATCACCCTGGCCCCGGGCACCGCCTGGACGACACACCACCTACTGCGGACCGGCTGGTCCGACATTGCCGCGATCGCGTCAAGGCGCTGGCGCCCCGACCAGGCTGCCTACGCGCTGCGTGCGCTCGATCGCTTCACCGTCCTGGCGCCACAACTCGACGTGTCGGATCAAAAGTCCGACCTCACCACCGAGGCGCTGCTGGGGGAGTTGCGCCTCGGCCTGAATATCCTGCGCCTGCGGGATATCGAGGCCGGCCTGTCGCCGCCGACGCGGCGCGCGGTAGACCAGATGCTACTGGCGATCGCCCAGTACTTCGGCGGCCGTCGTCGCAACGCCAGGCTGCGACCCGACGGTATTCGCGAACCCGGGGCGAGGGCAATGGCCGCCGCGGCCGCCGCGATGCCCGCCGCCGAGGCCCAGTCGGCTTGGCTCCTGCTGGCCGGCATGCAACGATCCCTGTTTGGCACGACGGCGCTGCCGGAGACAGCGGAGGCCATCCATGCGCGGTGAGTTCGACCTGTTCGGCATCTATCTGCCGCCGCTCGTGCTCGCCGGCGTCATTGCCTGGCCGGTCACGCTGCTGCTGTTCCACGTACTAAACCGGATCGGCTTCTACCGCTTCGTCTGGCACCGGCCGATGGTCAATCTTGCGCTATTCGTCCTGGTACTCGGCGGCATCGTCTTCGGGCTCGGCGCGATCGTGCCAAATCTGCGCGGCCTGCTCGCGACATGAGGGACGAACTGCCGGCGCTGCGCCGCGTCGCTGTCAGTGTTCTGCTGGTGGCGGCCGCGGTCTTCATCGGCTGGCGCATCTGGGTCTATTACATGGAGGAACCGTGGACCCGCGACGGCATCCTCCGGGCTGACGTGGTCGGCGTGGCGGCCGACGTGTCCGGGCCGGTCGTCGAGGTGTTCGTCCATGACACCCAGGCGGTACGCAAGGGCGACGTGCTGTTCCGCGTCGATCCGACGCGTTTCACCCTGGCACTGCGCGAAGCCACGGCGGATGCCGAGCGCAAGCGGGCGACCTTTGAGGAGGCCGACCGCGAGGCCAAGCGCGTGCTGGCTCTGACCGATTTGGAGGCATCACGTCAGCAACAGCAGCAAGCCTCGGCGCGGGCGATCGAAACCGCCGCCGAATATCAGCAGGCGCAGGCGGCACAGGACGTCGCGCAACTCAACCTCGATCGAACTCAAGTGCACGCGTCGGTGAACGGCATTTTGACCGATTTCTATCTTCGCCCCGGCGATTACGTGGCGGCGTCGGTTGCCATCGCCGCGCTGGTGGACACGGATTCCTTCTATATCGACGGTTATTTCGAGGAGACCAAACTGCCGCGCATCCACCCCGGCGACCGCGCAACGATCCAGCTTATGGGCGCATCAAGCGTGTTGACTGGAGAAGTGCTGGGCATCGCCGGCGGCGTCTTCGACCGTCAACGCAGCGTCGGCCGAGACCTGTTGCCGAACATCAACCCGACCTTCACCTGGGTCCGCCTGGCGCAGCGCATCCCCGTGCGCGTGCGTCTCGACCCGGTGCCCGCGTCGGTGCGGCTGGTCTCCGGTCGGACAGCGACAGTCACAATTCTACCAGCCGCACACTAGATGAGTGCGACAGATGAGTGCGACGAAGGGAGATCGGCAGAGGCCACCGGAGACCCACGACCCACGTCTCGCGGTCAGGAAAGCCGCAATTCGTGGGTCGCCCGGGCTAGGTCTTTGATGACGCGGCTAGGCAAAGCCAATGCCGGTTTCGGACACGAGTCAGTTCGTAAGGGCAACCGACTGCTTGGTTACAACAGCGACTCGATCAGCCCGCCGGGTTATTTCCATCACCGTATCCGACGCGCCGGGAACCGAGAGATCGATGGTCTGCCCGGGAACAATCCGACTGGTAAACCGCAGCGCCGGCGGTTGATGCAGCGCATCGGCGGTAGCGTCATGGTCGGCCTTGACCGTAACAAACAGATGGTAACCGTCCGGACGGTCGACGAAGTACGTCACCGCGGACGCATTCGGGGCAAGTCGCGTTACCGCCGACTGCCCTTCCTGTAGTTCCTGTGCCAGCACGGGACCTGCCGCGAGCAACGTGCCCCCGGTAAGAGCAAGAGCGAGGAAACGGCGGGGGGAGAAGACGTTCATGGGATACCTTGAACCTTTCGTGGAGGACACCGGGCCAGATCGAATTGCTGTCCCCGGCGATCGGATGAGTCAGCCAATTCGGTAGCAGTCACTATAGAAGGAACCCTGGAATGTTTGTTCAAGGGGTTCTATATCAGTTGGTATGAAAAATTTGGAGAAACGCCCACCCGGCCGCCCGCGAGGCTTCAGCCTCGATGCGGCCCTCGACCGCGCCATCCCGATCTTCTGGGCACAGGGATATGATGGCGCCTCCTTCCGCGATCTCACCAAGGCCATGGACATCAGCGCGCCGAGCCTGGTCGCGGCCTTTGGAGATAAGCGTGGGCTGTTCAACGCGGCAGTCGGACGTTACGCCAATACCATCGCCGCCGGGCTGCTGACAGCGCTCGATGGCGCGGGCGGTTTGCGCGAACGGCTTACTGCGTTCTTCGCGGCGGTGATTAGCGCTGCATCGAGAGACGGTCACCCGACGGGCTGCTTGGTCACCTGCGCGCTCGCCGAACTTGCCGGCGACGACGCAGCGGCCAGTTCCCAGCTTGCCATGCTGTTGGCGGCGGCGGATGAGTCGCTGACCCGGCAGTTTGTCGCCGCGGGCTTTGAACCCGAGGAGGCACGGGGCCGCGCGCAGATCGCCGCCGCGACGATGCACAGCCTCACGTTGCGTGCCCGCGCCGGCACGCCGAAGGCTGAGCTGAAGCAGGTGAGCGACGCGGCGGTGGCGCTTCTCAGCCGGTAAGATGCCGGCCGGTTCACGCCCGGGCGCGTCGAGCCTATACAAGGCGCCATCAGCGGGACGCCGACCACACGCCTCGCTCAACGCGCGTATCGGAGGACCCGATGAACCTGTATCGCTTGTTGCAGAAGCGTGCCGCCGCCGGGCGCCCGGTGCGGGTCGGTCTGATCGGCGCGGGCAAATTCGGCTCGATGTTTCTCTCCCAGGTGCCGAGCACGCCGGGGCTGGAGGTGGCGGCGATCGCGGACCTGTCACCCGATCGCGCCCGCGCCGCTTGCCGTGGTGTCGGCTGGACCGAGGAGCGGATCGCCGCCACCCGCTTTCTCGATGACGCGACCGGGATGATTGCGTTGCCCGAGGTCGAAGTGGTGGTCGAGGCCACCGGTCACGCCGCCGCCGGGATCGCCCATGCGAGGCATGCGATCCACCACGGCAAGCACATCGTGATGGTGAACGTGGAGGCCGATGTGCTGGCCGGACCGCTGCTGGCGCGTGACGCCGAGGCAGCGGGCGTGGTCTACAGCCTGGCTTACGGCGATCAGCCGGCGCTGATCTGCGAACTGGTGGACTGGGCACGGGCGTGCGGCTTCCCGATTATCGCCGCCGGCAAGGGCACCAAGTACATGCCGGAGTACCACGCCTCGACGCCCGACACGGTCTGGGGATTCTATGGGCTGACAGCCGAGCAGGCAAAAGCTGGCGGAATGAATCCGCAGATGTTCAACTCATTTCTTGACGGCACCAAGTCTGGGATCGAGATGGCTGCCGTGGCCAACGCCTCGGGGCTGACACCGCCGCCGGACGGGCTCGCGTTTCCCCCCTGCGGCGCTCATGAAATGGCCGAGATGTTGCGCCCCGGCAACGCAGGCGTGCTGCACCATACCGGGCAGGTGGAGGTGATCTCCAGCGTCCACCGTGACGGCAGCCAGGTGAAGAACGATCTGCGCTGGGGCGTGTTCGTGGTGTTCGAGGCGCCCAACGATTATGCCGCGCGCTGTTTCCAGGAGTACGGCGTGGTCACCGACCCGACGGGCCGGGTGTCCGCGCTGTATCGTCCGTTTCATCTGATCGGGCTTGAGCTGAACGTTTCGATCCTGTCGGCCGCATTGCGCGGTGAGCCGACCGGCGCGCCTTCCGGCTTCCGCGGCGATGTGGTGTCGACGGCCAAGCGCGACCTGCGGGCAGGCGAAATGCTGGATGGCGAGGGCGGTGCCTGCGTCTGGGGCAAGCTGATGACGGCGGAGGACAGTCTGCGCGTCGGCGGCCTGCCGATCGGCTTGGCGAACCGGGTGCCTCTGCTGCGCGACGTGCCGGCGGGGCAGCCGGTGACCTGGGACGATGTCCGAGTCGACACGACGGACGAGGCCTACCGCTACCGGAGGGCAATGGAAGCGGCGTTTCCGGCGGGATAGCAGGACAGGTATGATCTAGCGTGCATTTCTCATAGTGAGCATAGAGGCCGGTTGTTCGTTCTGCAGTCATCCCAAAATTGACGGGCGTGAGCGTCTTTGCTGTCTGGCGGAGACGTTTCGGGCATAGTCGTCTTCAACAGCAGCCGCTATGACCGTCAACGTGGGTTACGGCTCGCAGGGATTACAATCTGATACGACATCCCATTCGCCAGTGTCGACATCGGTAATCCTGGTGTCCACCCTCCCCCCGGGGATAACGGACCACTGTATCGATTTTGGATCCTGTGCGGCCGCAAGTTCAAGTGCTGCGCCCATGTCATCCGCCTCCACAGTAATAGAGGCAATCATCATTTGCTCCACCTCGATTTTGAACTTGGGCATTCAAACCTCCCGCGGGCGTCCGCTTGGGACAACGAGCGACACTCTCTTAACGATGCCGCTTGGGCGCAGTCAGTAGACCATAACGAGGTCGCATTGAGAGTGACGTCTCCTATCTTGATCATGCCCTTCTACTATCTAAACTTCAACCAGACGACCGTAGTCAGATGCAGATCTGGGGGCACCGATGGTGCCTTTATTCCCAGTGTGGTGATCCAATCCGCTTCACTGAAGTATATCGAAGATCATCGTTGCCCTTTACTAATAAATGTGACTCAAGATGAACCTCCCACGTGTCAGGTGGACTGAGAGCAGCTTGACTTTTTTTACTATCAAGTTCCGCGGAGACTTAATCGAGGTGCCACGGCAACTTCCTTTTCGAGATCACACTGACAACAACACACCATGGCGCTTGCTATCGCGCTGACCTCCACGGTGAACGCTGGCATTACAACAACAGCGCCGCGGCGCTGCCGCTGATACGGATCATAGCGTTCTCCCAGCTTTTTGTCGCCTCGCATCATTCGCTGATGTCGATATGATTAGGGAACCTGTCACATTGGATTAGTCAAGCGCGCCGAGAGTGCACGACCAGCGCAAGCGGAGCGAACTTGGACATGGGCAAGAGGGATAAGACGAGCTGGAAATCGTTCTTTTCTGGATCCGTGAGCGGACGGCAAGACGGTGCCACGCTCGGCGGGCGACTTCGATACTGACTCAAGAAATTAGGGCGCGTGTTCATCAACGATCATCGGCCAGCCGGAAACGGCGAATGGCGAGGGATCGACGATCGCCGCGGTCCGGCGGCGGGGATCAAGGGGACGAGGACTGCCGCTACCGGAGGGCGATGGAAGCGGCGTTTCCGGCGGGATAGCGGCGGAAGTGCGATCTTCGACAGAGCGTGTAGCGGGCAGGGTCTCGTGCTCGACCGGCTTCCACCGCATGTCGCCGGAGGCAGGCACCGAGCGGAAGGACCACTGTGAACAGCATCCTCCGCGTAGCTCCCGACGACAGTCGCGCCCCCGCGACGAACATGCCGCGGTGCGCCGATCGGGTCATTCAAAACTCCACGCTGGCCCTGAAGCCGAGAACGGCCGCATTGTGAATAGTCGACTGGGCATTCGGACGGATGACGTACTGGAAGTCGGGGCGGAAATCGACACCGCGATACACATGGATATCGTAGCTGGCTTCAAGAATCATTTCGTTGGTCTGAACGCCGGTGGCGGCGTTGCTGATGGGAAGGCCCAACTCCAGCTCCTGAGCCTGTGTCTCCCCCAGTGGGCCACTCATGGCGAAGTAGCTGAACAGGAAGGCGATGCTGTCTTCAGGCCGAGCCCGCCAGAAGGCGCGGTCCAGCAGACCGGCGTAGTATTGCTGCGCGTAGGGTGAATTGTTCGCGTTGTTGGCGACGAAGCCGGCGAGCACGATGACACCGTCCTCGTCGCCGCTGCCGTTGCGTACCAACATTTGGTCGGCCAGCCCCCAGACCTGGGTGTTGCCGTAGCGGGTCGTTGCGGGAATCCCGGCACTGGCCGGCAACGCACTGGAAAAACTCTTGAAGGGCGAGGAGTCGTAGCCGAAGCCGACCACGTAATGACCGAGCAGCGCCGCGCCGCCAATCTTCGGTTCGTATCCGACCTGGATCGGGACATAGACGCCGCTGTCGCGCGGCACGCCGAACTCGAACCCGCTGCTATCGGCATTGCCATAGAGGTCCTGGTTCACCTCGTAGACGCCGAGTGTAATGTAAGTGTTCGCCGTGGGACGGCCTCGGATCCGGGCCGCCCACACCGCATCGGGGAACGCGCTATGGCCGATATCGCCGCCAGGGAGTGCCTTCGGATCGCCGCACAGGGCGTTATTCATGTAGTTGCAGTATAGCGGCGAGCTGGCGAAGTCATTCTCGACGTTCATCCAACCAGCCGCGAGATTCAACCGGCCGCCCAGTAACAACTCTTCGGCAGACGCCGAAACGAGGTGCACGGCCACGTTTCCGCCGGCGCCAAAAATCTCCTGCACGGGGCTCACGTTGTCGCCGAACAGATGGCTGGTATTGGCGCCGGAGCGGTTGACGACAATCAGATGGGTGGACAGCCCGGTCACCCCAGCCAGGCGCTGCCAGTCAACGTCGGCGCTGAACGCAACCTGGTTTGCCGCGGTCGCTCCTTGCTGCAGCCCGCCGCTGACATTGCCGGCGAACTCGGTGATGGCATTAAGGCGCAGGTAAACGCCGCGGTTCTCGAGGTCGCTTCGGATGCCACCGGGGTCGCCGAGCAGATGTTCGACCTCTGGTGCGACCCAGGCCGGCGTTTCCGATGCTAACGGTGACATCACCAACGGTGCGGCGGGTCTGGTTCGGGAATCGTCTTGCGTCGTTTGGGCCGCCGCGGGGAAGGTCGCGGCGAGAGCGACCAGCAGCAGAGCGATCGCCCGTCTCATGACGCGCTGGCCCCGCCCGACGGGACTGGGGCATGGCTCATAGCCAGCGACGCCTCGATCTGCTCCAGCGTGCGGCCTTTTGTTTCGGGCACCATCATAGCAATAAATATTATCCCCAACACACTCAGCACGGCGTAGAGCAGGAAGGCGCCGGCGCTACCAACGGCGCCGACGATGTTGAGGAATGTTGCCGAGACAACCAGATTGAATCCCCAGTTTGCCACGGCTGCGAGGCTCATTGCTCGGCCCCGCATATTCAGCGGAAAGATCTCGGCGATCAGCAGCCAGAATACCGGACCCAGCCCGATGGCGAAGAAACCAACGAACGCAGCGACGGAGGCGACCGCGATCCAAGCGAGCTGGCCGGACGCGCCGGCATGAAAAGCGGCACTCAGCACGAACAATGTGAGCGCCATGCCGCCAACGCTCCAGTACAGCAATTGGCGCCGACCGAGCCGGTCAATCAGACGAATTGAAACGAGCGTCATGATAACATTGACGGCCCCGACGCCGGCGGTGGCGAGGATCGAGGTTGCCGCGGATGACAGGCCCGCGGACTGGAAGATGGTGGGGGCGAAGTAGATCACCGTGTTGATGCCGGTGATCTGCTGGAACATCGCCAGGCCGATGCCAATAATGAGCGGACGGCGCAGGCGCGGACTCAGCAGCTCCGCGGCGCCCGAGGGAAGGCGGCCTTCACGCAAGATATCAGTTCGCAGGCTGTTGAGCTCGTCCGACACGTCGGTCGTACCGCGCAACTGGCGCAGCACCGCCTCGGCTTCAGACGATCGCCCATGACCCGCCAGCCAGCGCGGACTTTCCGGCAGCACCAGCATACCGCCGGACAGAACCAGGCCCGGCAGCGCGCCGAGTGCCAGCATCCAGCGCCATCCGTTTGTTCCGCTGGCAAGCGCGAAGCCGACCAGATAGGACACGAGGATCCCGCCGGTGATGCAGAGCTGGTTCAGCGACACGATCGCGCCACGGTCGCGCGCGGGTGAGATCTCGGCCAGATAGAGGGGTGTCAGCATCGACGCAACGCCGATCGCCACACCGACGACCAGGCGGCCGATCATCAGGGTGGTGACATCTTGGGCGATAGCCGAAAACACTGCTCCGGCGACGAACAGCAGGCCAGCCCCTAGGATGACCGGGCGACGTCCGGCCCGGTCGGAGATGTATCCGGCAACGGCCGCGCCGGCGGCGGCACCCGCCAATGCAATCGCAACGACCAGACCCTGCATGGTGGGGGAGAGTTCCATAACCTGCCGAATGAACAGCAGCGCGCCAGAGATGACGCCGGTATCGTAACCAAACAGCAAACCACCGAGTGCCGCAACCGATGCGATCAAGTAGAAATACATTTTGTTTCCTCTCGTTCGGTTTCGATTGCCGGCGACACAATCCGGTCACCTCTCGAAACGTCATTGTCTCGGGGGTTCCGACACAACCCCACGCTGGTGGACGGTTCGCTAATAAGAGCGCGGCACTTCCCTAAGCCGGACAAACACCTCATTGAAGTTGCCGCGTGTCTCCCGGAGGGAAGTCGCCGGCGCAACCGCCGGGCAAAGTAGGCGCCGAACTTCCGACGCCAATGGGCGGATGTCTTCGGCGGGAACCTGTGACGCGAATAGGAACCAAGCTCCGGCATCATTCCGCCAACTTGACGTATCGCCCGCTCGGGCGCCAGTCCCGCTGACTTGCGTAGGGACCATTTGCCGAGTGTAACGCCCAATGCAGCGAATACCAGAAGCGGCCGCTTCAGAAAACTCCAAGGCGACGCCTGTACGCCGGCAAGCACTATGATCCTTCATATACCGCGCCATGAGATGATCATCCCACCTTGCCACGTGGCGTGCGATCCGGCGGTGTCAGGGCGCCGCTACTCGGAAGCGGTGTGCGAGCGAGCGTATTGGAAACTATCGCCCAGCCAGAACCGACCTGAGTTCCGGCCCGATAAATACAAAGCCGAAGACACCGCGTCCAAGGACGGCTGTTGTCGAGGCCGCGACATGCGCGATTCGGCAGCCGCATTAAGGAACAATACGGATACGTTCGCCCATCCGTGGGACCTGCACTCGACAATCGGATAGTTCAAAAAGCGATCAATCTCACAGAGTTATGTTTGACCCTGCTATCCGAAATAACCGTGCTGTATGTCGAAGCAATCTACTAGACCACCTCGTTGAAACGCCCGGGATCGACGACAGAAAGCAACGCCGCCGCTTCCCCGGGATCGCGCCGCATCACCAGATCGGCAACGAAACGCCCGGCCGCGGGGGCCGTCTGGATACCGTAACCACCCTGGCCGACGCACCAGAAAAACCCCTCCACACGGGGATCCCAACCGAATGCCAGGCTGCCATCCGGAGTAAACGTGCGCAGCCCGGCCCAGCTATGCTCGACCCGTCCCACCGGGATATCGAGCGCCTGCTGCATCCGGTCGATGCCGACGGCGATATCGAACTCCTCGGGCTGCACGTCATGGGCATAAGTCGGCGTTGCATCGGCCGGCGAGACCATCAACCGGGTGCGGGCCTCGGGCCGGGCGTACCAAGCCTCATCGACGTCAACGATCATCGGCCAGTCGGAAACGTCGAAAGGCGACGGATCGACGATCGCCGCAGTCCGGCGGCGGGGCTCAAGGCCAAGCGGGACAGCGCCGGCGATGCGGCCGACCTCATCGCCCCAGGCGCCGGCGGCGTTGACCACCACCGCTGCCCGGAACACTTCCCCGGACGCCGTTTCGATCTCCCACATGCCATCCCGCCGCTCGATCCTTCCCACCCGGTGGCGCAGAGCGATCACGCCGTCGCGCGCGCGCAGCAAGCGAAGAAAGCCCTGATGGATCGCCGCGACATCCATGTCGAAGGCGTCTTCCTCCAGCCCCGCGCCGCCCAGGTAGCCGCGCCGCAGCGCCGGAACCATGGCCTCGGCGTCCCGCACATCGATGTGCCGAACACCGACGCCGCCGGCGATCGCGCTTTCCAGCGCCGGAAGCTGCTCGGCGGTTGCCACTGTCAGCACCGGCCGTTGGCGGATCAGGCTGCTGTCGGCAAATCCCAGCGGCGGACTAGTGTAAAAGGAGCGCGACAGGCGAGTGAGGAGGCGCACATCGGGCGGCCCATAGTTCTGGATCCAGATCGCCGCGGACCGCCCGGTGGTGTGATAGCCGGCGACATCTTCGGCCTCGAGCAACGCCACACGGTTGTCGGCTGCCAGGTTGGCTGCCGCGGAGGCGCCGGCCATGCCAGCGCCAATGACAGCGATGTCGAAATCCCGGATGCTGGTCAAAAAATCCTCCAATAGCAGTCAAAGGCCGGCGGTCGGCTCGGCGGTCCGGAGCAAGCGACGCCGAACCCGCCCCCGTTGGCCCGCGCCCCTTAGGATGGTGATGCCGGCAGAGGCGCGCCAAGGGGGCGGCTCGTTTTGATTGCTCGGCAAGCGCAATATCAGCCCGACTGCTTATGGCGAAGCAACCTCAGGGTGATGAAATTGCACGACAAACAGAGTTCCGGTGCCGATGGGAAGCGGGCCGGCCCGGTTCGCGCGGATTTTCGCCGGCGCGCCGAATGATTTCGTGGCGCGGCGCGCGGGATGGCGATATGGTGCGCAGATATGCTCGCAGCGCAGAGCTGATATCCGGGGAGGAACAAGAAAATGCTGAACAGGCGCTCATTGCTCACGGCGGCCACGGCGGCCGGGTTCGTTCCAGCCGCGCCCGCGATCCTTCGCGCCGATGACCTGCCGGGCGTCACCGCGACCGAAATCCGTATCGGCAACACGATGCCCTACAGCGGTCCGGCCTCGGCCTACGGGACGATCGGCAAGGCAATCGCGGCGGTATTCCGGATGGCCAACGATGACGGCGGCTTCGGCGGCCGCAAAGTCAATTTCATTTCATACGACGATGCTTACAGCCCTCCCAAAACCGTCGAACAGACCCGCCGGCTGATCGAGGAAGACAAGGTCGCCGCGACCTTCGCTCAGCTAGGAACGCCGACCAACTCGGCGATCGTTCGTTACCTGAACCAGAAGAAGACGCCACATCTGTTCGTTGCCACGGGCGCGGACAAATGGGGCGACTATCAGGAGCATCCGTGGACCATCGGCTGGCAGCCAAGCTACGTCACGGAATCTCAGGTTTACGCCAAGTATATCCTGGCGCAGCTTCCTGACGCCAAGATCGGCATACTGTACCAGAACGATGATTTCGGAAAAGACTACCTGCGTGGTGTGCGAGACGTTCTCAAGGATCGTTATGAACACCAGGTCATCACCGTTTCGTACGAGACTTCCGACGCGACGATCGACAGTCAGTTGGTGAGTTTGCAGGCAGCCGGGATTGACGTGCTGATGACGGTCGCCACGCCGAAATTTGCTGCCCAGTCGATCCGTAAGGTAGCGGGCATGCAGTGGAAGCCGCTGCATATACTCACCGGAGTCGCGGTTTCGGTCGCTGCCGTAATGATCCCGGCCGGGCCGGAAAACGGCATCGGCATCATAAGTTCAGCGTATGGCAAGGATCCGACGGACCCGCGCTGGGAAAACGATACCGGAATGAAGGAATGGCGAACCTTCATGGCCAAGTATTATCCCGAGGGCGATATGAAGGATGCTGGGAACGTCACGGCTTTCGGCTTGACCCACACCATGCGGACAGTGCTGAGGAATTGCGGCGAGGACCTGTCGCGCGAGAACCTACTCAAGCAGGCGACCAACCTGCGCGACGTCGAAAATCCAGTGCTGCTGCCGGGCATCAGGATCAACACCAGTCCGACCAACTACCACCCGATCCGGCAACTGCAGCTCATGCGCTGGACTGGCAAGACCTGGGACCTGTTCGGCGACATCATCTCCGGCACCTCGGCCTGAGGCCCAGCGACCAGTGGCACCCTGCCGGCGGAACGTTTCCCGCAACGTCCCGCCGGCCTGATCAAACCGCTACTTTCCCGCTTCTGGTGGCGGTGGCATGATCGTATTGCTCGTCTCCATGCGGATTTTCCATGTACCGCCCTCGCGTACGTCGGTTGTCGACCAGTAGCCCTTCAGATGCACCGGCCCGTCTGGGCCTTGAAATACCCCCGACCAACTTCCGTTCCGCACTCTCACCGTGTCCCCAATCATTGCTACTCGATCGAGCTTGGAGGGCTCCAGGGTAAAGCTTTTGAAGTCGGCTGCATATTGCTCCTGAACTGCGGCTCGACCGTATATCGGCCCGTCAGGCGTGACGTAGATGACGTCCTCGGAATAGAGCGCGGCCAGCCCAACGGCATCCTTCGCTTGGCTCGCCCTGTTGAACGCCTGGACCACGCTTTCGCCGGCCTGCCACGCATCCCGGTCGGAGAGGTGCTGTGCCATCGCCGGCATTGACAGTCCGATCGCCACGATCGGGACAATAGTGAGTGAACGTAACATCGATGTCTCCCTTGTATAGTATATTGCGGTGCCACGTCCTTTCGGACGCGGGCCAGTGCTGGTCCTGACCCCTGCGACCGCCATGATCTTAACCGCGGCATGTAACATGGAGTTGTCACGCAATGCGCCAGTCGATAAAACTTGGCAAAATACTCCGATCCGCGGTTGACATGGGCAACCGCAATCGTTCTAGCGACCAAAGCCTCCGCGACCGACGGTAAGACTGAGGAGCGCAGCATGGGTGATCGAAACTCTAATTGGATGCCAGGGAAGACTGGCATGCAATGCGCGCCAGAGACCTACCGTTATCTCGACTGCGGTGGCTTCGCGCTCGACTTGGACGGCCGCATCCTGATCGATCCTTACGGTCGCAACGTCGAGTTGCGGCGGCGGGAATTTGATCTGCTTCTTACACTCGCGCGCAGCCCGGGGCGGGTGATGAGCCGCACCACCCTGTTAGACGCCATCGCCGGCCGCGAGGCTGAAGCGTTCGATCGCACGATCGATGTCTATGTCGGCCGTCTGCGCCGAAAGATAGAGACCGACCCGAAGCAGCCTCGATTGATCGTCACCGTTCCCGGCGTCGGCTATCGCCTTGCTGCGAAGCCCCGGCTCGCGAACCACCAGCCGAATGCCGGCCAGCGTTGGGATGCTGCGGCAACTCGCGCGGGAGGAGGCATTATTGAATATTTCAACCAGGCGCACATGGAACGTAACGCTCGAGCAATATCCGCTTTATATGCCGAAGACGCAGCCGTCATCCATTCCGATGGCCTGCTTTCCGGGCGGGCATCTATCGAGCAAGCCTACGCACAGGCGTACGAGCAGTTCAGTCCGGGCCCTTCAAGGCTCGAACATGTCGTTGCGATCGAGGGCGACATGATGCTGAGGGCTGGGAGTTGGTCGGGCACACATCCGGGGCCGGCTGGTCCCGTGCATCTATGGGGTTCCTGGACAACGACCGACGTGCTCCGCGGCACCACGTGGCAAATCCTCACCGAGACGGTTCTCACCCACTCAAACTCATATCATAACACCCCCTCCGGGTACTGATATCCAAAAGGGTACGCGCGAAGCACCCGCCTCTCACGACGGCTAAGGCCAATTCCGCCTGCTGCTGCGAAAATAACCCGCTGCTCAGCGTCGGCTCGAGCGATTCGGTGGCGCCGGCCCACGGTCTCCGGGACGTTTCAATCCGGCATGGTCCTGTCGGCCGCGTCCGTGTATAGCCATGCCGCCCTGGATACGACCTGCTGTCCGGGCCATATACAGCCGTTAGGCAGCGCCTTGGCTGCTGCCTCTTGCCTTTGGAACCAGTATGAACGACGCCCTTTCAGACCAGCTCCCTGACTACCGCGACACCGTCTTTCTGCCGCGGACCAGCTTCCCGATGCGGGGCGATCTGCCCCGGAAGGAGCCACAGATCCTGGCGCGCTGGGATGCCATCGACCTGTGGGGCAAGCTGCGCGCCGCCTCGGTCGGTCGCCCGCTTTTCATCCTGCATGACGGTCCGCCTTACGCGAACGGACACATCCACCTGGGCACCGCGCTCAACAAGATCCACAAGGACACCATCAACCGCACCCGCCAGATGGCCGGTTACGACGCCAACTATATCCCCGGCTGGGACTGCCACGGCCTGCCGATCGAGTGGAAGATCGAAGAGCAGTACCGCGCCAGGAAGAAGGACAAGGATTCTGTTCCGATCCTGGATTTTCGCGCCGAGTGCCGCGCCTACGCCGAACATTGGCTCAACGTTCAGGCCCAGGAATTCCGCCGGCTCGGCGTGGAGGGCGACTTCCGCAACCGCTATGCGACCATGGACGCGGCGTCAGAGGCGGCGATCGCGGCCGAGATCTGCCGGTTCCTCCTGAACGGTTCCCTGTATCGCGGCCTGCGCCCGGTGATGTGGTCGCCGGTCGAGAAGACGGCACTGGCTGAAGCCGAGATCGAGTATCACGACCACACCTCGACGACGATTTGGGTCCGCTTCCCGGTGATCAAGGCGTCCGTCCCGGCGCTGAACGACGCCTCGGTGGTGATCTGGACGACCACGCCCTGGACAATTCCTGGCAATCGCGCGGTCGCCGCTGGACCGACGTTTGATTACGCGGTGGTGCGGATCGATGCGGTTGCCGAAGGCTCGCTGGCGCGTGTCGGAGAAAAGATCGTCGTGGCGGAGGCCCTGCTGCCGTCGGTGATGAACGACAGCGGCATCCTGGCCCACACTGTCCTGCACGTGATGAAGGGTGCCGACCTCGCCGGCACCATCATGGCGCATCCGTTGCGCGGCCATGGCTACGAACAGGACACGCCCCTGCTTCTCGGTGACTTCGTAACGACCGAGGCCGGCACCGGCTTCGTTCACATCGCTCCGGGACACGGCGACGACGATTTCGTTCTCGGTCGGGCCAACGGGCTGGATGTGCCGGAGACGGTCGGCGATGACGGGACCTTCAACGCATGGGTGCCGTTGTTTGCGGGCATGCACGTCTACAAAGCCGGCGATCCGGTGGCCGACGCGCTGGTGACAGCCGGCACCCTGGTGGCGCGGGGCTCGATCCGACACTCCTACCCGCACTCCTGGCGATCCAAGGCGCCCCTGATCTTTCGCGCGACGCCGCAATGGTTCATCCGTCTGGACGGGCCCGAACGCATCCGGGAAAGCGCCCTCGCGGCGATCGACACGACCCATTTCGTTCCCGATCAGGCGCGCAACCGCATCGGCTCGATGGTTGCCAATCGTCCGGATTGGTGCATCAGCCGGCAACGGGCCTGGGGCGTGCCGATTCCGGTGTTCGTCGATAAAAAGTCAGGCCAGGCGCTCTGTGATCCCGCCGTGGTTGCCCGCATCACCGAGGCGTTCGAGGTGGAAGGCGCCGATGCCTGGTATGCCTCGCCGCCGTCCCGCTTCCTGGGGCCTGACTACGATCCAGACGCATACGAGCAGGTGAAAGACATCGTCGACGTCTGGTTCGAATCCGGCTGCACCCACGCTTTCGTGCTGGAGCGACGCGGGCTGCCCTGGCCGGCTGACCTGTATCTCGAGGGGTCGGACCAGCATCGCGGCTGGTTCCAGTCCTCGTTGCTGGAGGCCGTCGGCACGCGCGGGCTGGCGCCGTTCAAGGCGGTGATGACCGACGGCTTCGTCATGGACGAGCAAGGCTACAAGATGTCGAAGTCCGTGGGCAATGTCGTTGCTCCGGAAAATGTCGCGAAACAATACGGTATCGACATACTCCGCCTCTGGGTGATGATGTCGGACACCACCGAGGATCTGCGTATCGGTCCGGATATCCTCAAGCAGCAGTCCGAATTGTATCGTCGGTTGCGTAACACGCTGCGCTGGATTCTGGGGTGTCTCGACGGCTTCTCGGAGACTGAGGTCGTGCCGGTCGCGGAGATGCCGGAGCTGGAACGGTTTGTGTTGCATCAGCTTACCGAGATCGACACGAAAATCCGTGCCGCTGTCGAGTCCTACGACTGGGCCGGCGTCTATCCGGAACTGCACAATTTCTGCAACGTTGATCTTTCGGCGTTTTACTTCGACATCCGCAAGGACGCGATATACTGCGACCGTCCCGACAGTCTGCGTCGTCGAGCCGCGCGCACCGTGCTCGACCATCTGCATCGTTGCCTGTGCACCTGGCTTGCTCCGGTGCTTTGCTTCACCGCCGAGGAAGCCTGGGGTGCACGATTCGGCGACGACACCAGCGTGCATCTGCAACTGTTTCCCTCGCTGCCGGCGGCATGGCGGGACGAAGCCCTGGCGGCACGCTGGGAAGCCATCCGCGCCATCCGTCGCCGTATCACGGTACCGATCGAGGAATCGCGAAAGTCCAACGCTATCGGTTCCTCTCTCCAGGCCGCGGTCGAACTGCCGCTGAATGTTGCGCAAGAAACATTGTTGGATGCCGCCGAATGGGCCGAGATCGCGATCGTCTCCTGCGTCAGAATCGTGCCGGACACGGGCGAACCCCTAGCGAGGGTCACGCCCGCGCCCGGCGAGAAATGCGCCCGTTGCTGGCGAGTCCTGGTGGAAGTTGGGACCAGCCCGGCGCGCCCGTCCTTGTGCCTTCGCTGCACGGACGCGGTGGAGTCAGGGTTGGTGTGCCGGCCAGAGGCATGACCAGATCACCCCTTTGGCCGCTCGGTCTGCTCGCCGCTGTGGTCGTGTTGGTCGCCGATCAAGCCAGCAAATGGTGGGTGATCAACGTGCTTGATTTGCCAGGGCGGCCGCCGGTTGTGCTGCTGCCCGTGCTGAACCTGACCTGGGTGCGGAATCCGGGGGTCACGTTCGGCCTGCTCAACGGCCTCGGATCCTGGGGGCACATCGTTCTGGCGGCGATCGCGCTCCTCGTGGTCGCGGCCCTGTGCGTGTGGCTGCTGCGAGCGGAGAGCGCTTTGACCGCTGTCTCGATTGGAGCGATCGCCGGGGGCGCGGTAGGGAATGTGATGGACCGGCTCCGCTTCGGTGCCGTGGTCGATTTCATCCACGCGCATATCGTTACCCCGTGGGGCGATTTCTCCTGGTATGTCTTCAATGTCGCTGACGCGGCGATCGTTTGCGGCGTCGCGGCACTGATTGTCGAATCGTTGGGGGCGAGCAGACGGCAGCGCCGGTCGGCGTGACCACTGCTGACCGTAAGGTCGTCACGCCTCTGTGACCCAAAGCCTGCCCTGCAACCCCGCGGGTCCCGGGTCTCTAACCCGGTTTCGCTGTCGATGATGCCCGGTTGTCGGTGGTGGCAGGACGCCGACGCAGCACGTCTCTCACTTCCACTGGACCGTTCGGCGCCGGCGCGGTAGTGGAGCCATAACATGGGCCGCACCGCCGCACTCACCCGAACGACCTCGGAAACCGACATCAGCGTCACGCTGAACCTCGATGGGACGGGACGGGCCGAGATTGCGACTGGCATCGGCTTCCTCGACCACATGCTGACCGCGCTGGCCCGACACGCCCTGTTCGATCTGACAGTCCGCGCTACCGGCGACCTGCATATCGACTTCCATCATACCACCGAGGATGTCGGCATCGTCCTCGGCAGCGCCGTTGCCGCGGCGTTGGCGGACAAACGCGGCATCCGTCGGTTCGGACAGGCTCTGATCCCGATGGACGAGGCACTCGCGGAAGTTGCGATCGATCTTTCCGGCCGACCATTCCTATCCTGGAACGTCGACTTCCAGCGGCCAAAGATCGGCGAAATGGACACCGAACTGTTCGAGGAATTTTTCCGCGCACTTGCCTTCAACGCATTGCTGACCCTCCACGTGACGCGACGAGCGGGTCACAACGCGCATCACGTCGCCGAGGCCTGTTTCAAGGCGGTTGCCCGAGCCCTCCGCATGGCTGTGGAACCGGATCCCCGGATCGGCGATGCCATTCCCTCGACCAAGGGCGCGCTGTGAGGCTGTACAGTGCCCATTTGAAGGCGAACGCCGAACCAGTGCTGGTGCGGGAGGGTTTTTCCTGGGGCGCGCTGATTTTCGGACCGTTCTGGCTGGCGGCGCATCGCGCCTGGAGCGCGGCTGCAATCGCCTTCGCGGCCTTCATCCTGATCGGATTCCTGCTGCACACGCCGCTTGGCCTCATCCTCGCGATCGCGCTGGCCGTGCTTCTCGGCTTGGTTGGCCGCGATCTGCAATGCTGGTCGATGGAGCACCGCGGGTACCTGATGATCCACGTGATAGCGGCACGCGGCGCGGAGGAGGCTTTGCAGCGCTTGCTGACGTATCGCCCCGACCTCGCTGGCCGCTTCATGCGCGAGGTCGCACGGTGAAGGTCGCGGTGGTCGACTACGGCAGCGGCAATCTCGCCTCCGCCTCCCGTGCCCTGGCGGTGGCGGCGGAGCGCGCTGGCATAGACGCAACGGTCTGTGTGACCGCCGACCCGGACTTGGTTGCCGCGGCGGATCGGATCGTGCTGCCCGGCCAAGGGGCGTTCGCCGACTGCGCCGCGGGTCTTGCCGCCGTGTCGGGCATGCGCCAGGCGATCGAGACCGCAACGTCCGCCGGCACGCCATTTCTTGGCATCTGCGTTGGCATGCAACTGATGGCGGAGCGGGGGCTGGAACATACGGTTACCCCTGGCTTCGGCTGGATCAAGGGGGACGTGGAGGAACTGCCGGCATTAGGTCTGCGTTTGCCTCAGATGGGTTGGAACGGGCTCGATTTCGTGCCGGGAGCGCACCCCCTGCTGAGCGGCGTGGCGCCAGGCGATCACGTGTATTTCGTGCACAGCTACGCACTGGCCCGAGGCGCGCCGGACGAGACGATCGCCACCACCGACTATGGCGGGACCGTTCCGGCCATTGTTGCGCATGGCAATCGGGCAGGCACTCAGTTCCATGTCGAAAAAAGCCAGGCCGTCGGCATTCAGATACTTTCCAACTTCCTGCGTTGGTCCGCCTGACCAATGTCTGGATCAGCCACCATCGGCGGCGAACCCGATCTCTTCGTCGAGCATCTCGAGCAGTTCACCGATAGCGATCTTCATGCGCTGTGCGAGGCAACCGATGCCGCGATCATCGACGGCGGCGGATTTGGCTGGGTCAACCCGCCTGGCCGACGGGCGTTGGAAACTTACTTTCGCGGCGTCTTGTTGGTGCCCGAGCGGGACCTGTTCGTGGGGCGCCTGAACGGCGAAATCGTCGGGTCCGCGATCCTCGTTCGGCCTCCGCGCAACAACGAGGCCCAGGCGTTCGCGGCAAACCTGATGCATTCCTATATTGCACCTTACGCCCGAGGGCATGGGTTGGCCCGCATGCTGACCGAGGGGGTCGAGGATCACGCGCGGGAACTCGGCTATCATGTGCTCAATCTGGATGTCCGCGAGACCCAGGGACCGGCAATCCGGCTATACGAATCACTGGGCTATGTCCGCTGGGGCGAGCATCCGGAATACGCGCTGGTGCGCGGCAAGTCGATCCACGGTTTTTTCTACTATAAGCGATTGCGGCCGCGCCGAGCCGCGGGCAGCCAGTGAGCATGATCGCGGATGCCGCCGGGCCGGCGAAGCGGAAGAAGCAGGGGACCGGGCTGACGATCTACCCCGCCATCGATCTGAAGGATGGTCAATGCGTCCGCTTGCGGCGCGGCGATATGGCGCAGGCGACCATCTACTCCTCCGACCCCGGCGAGCAAGCGAAAGTCTGGCAGGATGCCGGTTTCACCTGGCTGCACGTCGTAGACCTGAACGGCGCCTTTGCCGGCAAGCCGGTAAATGCCGCCGCCGTGCGGGCCATCCTCGGTCGAGTGACCATTCCCGTGCAACTGGGCGGTGGCATTCGGGACATGAACGGGATCTCCTCCTGGCTGGAGTCCGGCATACGTCGCGTGATCTTGGGAAGCGCGGCGGCGAAGGACCCGCCCTTGGTGATCGAAGCCTGCAAGGCATTTCCCGGCAGGATCGCGGTTGGCATCGATGCGCGGGATGGCTTCGTCGCCACCGAGGGCTGGGCGGAAAGCTCCACGATGCCCGCCGCGGACCTCGGCCTGCGCTTCGAGGACGCTGGCGTGTCCGCCATCATCTACACTGATATCGGCCGCGACGGGATGCTCACCGGGCTGAACCTTGAGCAGACAGTCGCATTGGCGCGTCGGTTGACCACACCTGTCGTAGCGTCTGGTGGCGTCGGGTCGCTGGACGACCTGAGGGCTCTGAAACACGCGGCACAAGGCACCCGAATCGGCGGCGTGATCGTCGGACGCGCCCTCTATGATGGCAGGGTCGACGCCGGACAGGGGCTGGCCCTGTTCGCGACCTAGGGCTGGACGATCGGGAAACTCATCCGCATGCCAGCCGCTGGATAAACAGCTCGCCGGGAAATTTTCTTGCATCCCTGCTTCTGGTGCTTACTAAAGCCAGCCATGCTGAAACTGCGCGTCATCCCCTGCCTGGACGTCAAGGACGGCCGCGTCGTGAAAGGCGTCAATTTCGTTTCGTTGCGCGATGCCGGCGATCCCGTCGAGCAGGCGGCGGTATACGATGCCGCCGGTGCGGACGAACTGACCTTTCTCGACATCACAGCCAGCCACGAGAACCGTGACACGATCCTTGACGTTGTCTCGCGTACTGCCGCGCGGGTTTTCCTGCCGTTGACCGTAGGCGGAGGGATCCGCTCGATCGAGGACATGCGGCGTCTGTTGTTGGCCGGCACCGACAAGTGCAGCATCAACTCCGCCGCGGTCGCTCGGCCCGATCTGGTGCGGGAAGCAGCCACCAAGTTTGGCAGCCAGTGCGTAGTCGTGGCTGTCGATGCCAAACAGACCGCCGACGGGACGTGGCAGGTGTTCACCCACGGCGGGCGTCGCCCAACCGGGATCGATGCAATCGCCTGGTGCCAGCAGGTGGTAGCCCTCGGGGCCGGTGAAATCCTGCTCACCAGCATGGATCGGGATGGCACCGGACAGGGTTTTGACCTTGGCCTGCTGCGCGCGGCGTGCGCCGCGGTGCGGGTTCCGGTCATCGCCTCAGGGGGTGTCGGGACGCTGGAGCATTTTGTCGAGGGCGCGCGGGCCGGCGCCACTGGTCTGCTCGCCGCCAGCGTGTTCCATTTCGGCACCTTCACCATTGCTCAGGTCAAGCGCGCGCTGGCCGAGGCAGGACTGCCGGTGCGGCTTCCCCGTCAGGCGGCCTGACGATGGCCAAATCGACAAAGAAGAAGTCCGCGACGCGCCCGCGGAAGCCAAAAAAGGCACGCTCAACCCCGACTCCCGCACCCTCCGGCCCAGACGCGACGGTGCTCGATCGGCTGTTTTCTGTCGTCGAAAGCCGCCGCGCCGCCGACCCCGCCATCAGCCACTCCGCTCGGCTTCTCTCCCGGGGGGCACCCAAGGTGGCGCAGAAATTCGGCGAGGAGGCGGTCGAATGTCTTATCGAGGCCGTCGCCGGCAACCGCGACGGGTTGATCGCGGAAAGTGCCGACGTCCTGTATCACTTGCTGGTTCTGTGGGTGTCCGCGGGAGTGGGACCCGGCGACGTCTGGGCTGAACTGGTGCGGCGCGAAGGCATCAGTGGCATCGCCGAGAAGGCTGCTCGCGCGAAGCCCGTGTCGATCCCGCGCCGGATGCGAACGACCAAGATCCCTTGAGCGACGCGTGACCCAGTCCGCGTCTGTTCCACCGCCGCGTCTCGTCGTACAACCGCGCGACCACGGTTGCGAGGGAGTTGCCCGATGGCGATCAGCGGCCTGCCGCCCTATGACGAGCAAAACATTTTCGCCCGCATCTTGCGCGGCGAAATACCATCGCGGAAAGTCTACGAGGATCAGTTCGCGCTGGCGTTTCACGACATAAATCCCCAGGCGCCGACCCATATCCTGGTCATTCCGAAAGGACGGTACTGCTCATTCGCCGACTTCAGCGCGACCGCCGGCGCCGAGGAAATAGTCGGGTTCATCCGCGCCGTCGGCAAGATCGCCAAGGACCTGGGGCTTGAAGCGCCGGGCTATCGGCTGCTGGCGAACATGGGGGAGCACAGTGGCCAGGAGGTGGCGCATTTCCACGTGCATCTTTTCGCCGGCCGGCCGCTGGGGCGGATGATTCCCGGGTGAGATGATCCCGGACAGTCCGCACGAACAGGTTCGCGTTCGGGTGAGTCCGATGCGGTAAGAGATCAGTTCGCGACGTCCCCGGACGTTTCATTGGCACGGCCATCGGCGGCACGACGGGCTTTTGGGGCCGCAGCTATCGCTGGGAAAAGTCCTGTTTGCAAAAGCATGGGAGGATCGTTATCAGGCATATGTAACGAATGATGTTGGGGAAATCTTCATGCAAGCCAAGCTGCTGGCGGGTGTGCTCATCTCGGCACTCGCAGGCACCGCGTACGCGGCCGATACGCAAGTGGAACGCGGCAACTACCTTGTGCATATCATGGGTTGCACCGACTGCCACACTCCTGGAAATTTCCTGGGGCACATCGACAACACCCGTTTCCTCGGCGGGTCGGATGTCGGTTTCGGCACTCCTGCCGGAGTTTTTTTCCCGTCCAACCTGACCCCCGACAAGGCAACGGGCCTTGGGAATTGGACAGAGGCGCAGATTATCATGGCCATCACCAAAGGCGAGCGCCCGGACGGTCGAATACTGTCACCCGCCATGCCCTATCTGACGGAGGGTGCCGCATTGACCAAAACCGATGCCGCGGCGATCGCTGCATATCTCAAGACTCTGCCAGCCGTCAGCAACAAGGTCCCGGGACCATTTGGGCCGGATCAGGAGCCAACCGGGCTTGTCATGGCGATCCAGCCCGCCGCCGCCTACTTCGCGAGCCAGAAGCGGTCCAAGTAACGACCCGCTGCGATCCGTCAGTGTAACAAACCGGCGGAGCGCCGGCGTGACGTGCTTAGCGCCCCTTCTTTGGCTTCCGCAGGCGAGTTGCGGCATCGCGGAAAGCACCGACGTCCTGTATCACCTGCTGGTTCTGTGGGTGTCCGCGGGCGTCGGACCCAGCGACGCCCGGGTTAGACTAAATACCACCCCTTCTCGTCGCAGGCGCGCACGACAAACGGCAGCGGCATCTCCAGCCGATCAACGTTCAGCGTGCCGCGGCTCCCGATCGACAGTGCCGGGCCATCGGTGATCGTGGCACCGCCCCGTGGAGATTTCAGATGTCCGAGCCTGGTGGCTGCCTCCGCCGGCAACCGTGATGCGGCAAGGCATGGTGATCGCTTTAACGCGCTCCGCGCCGGCGATCCACCTCCTCGGTCGAGGACCGTACTATTCGAACCACTACGTGCTTCAACTCGCCAACCATCGTGTCCAAAGCGACGGTGTGGTCCCGAACTTGTGCACTGCGTTGGCCAGTCTGTTGTGACTCGGAGGATACTTCGCTGATACGTCGTGTCATCTCATGGGCGGCGGCCGCGATCTCGCTGACATTGCGGGCAATCTCCGCTGTCGCCGCGCCCTGTTCCTCCACCGCCGCCGCGATTGCGCCTGCGATGGCGTTCACCTCGCCGATCGTTTGTTCAATATGTCCCACTGTCGCGACTGATGCATTCGTCGCGACACGCATTTCGCCTATGTGACGGGTGATCTCCTCGGTGGAGCGAGCCGTCTGTGTGGCGAGCTGCTTCACCTCGCTGGCTACGACGGCAAATCCCTTGCCGGCATCACCGGCGCGGGCAGCCTCGATCGTGGCATTCAAGGCCAGCAGGTTCGTCTTCGCGGCGATCTCACCTATCATGTCGATAACGGTACTAATCTGCTCGACTTGAACGTTCAGCGCTACCATTGTGGTTCGTGCCTCGGTACCGGCGTGGACCGCGCGTCCAACCACAGCGGTGGACTGGCTGACCTGGCCGCCGATTTCTCGGATCGAGGCGGCAAGCTGTTCGGCCGCACTCGCTACCGTCTGGGTGGTCGCCAGCGCCTGCGCCGCGGTGCTTGCCGCGCCCAGCGCGTGCTGCCCGGTCCGAGCGGCGGATGCACTCATTTCTTCCGCCGTCGCCGCCATGGTTGCGGTATGCGCACCGACGGCCTCCAGCGCGACGCCTGTCTCCTTCTCGATAGTCGTTGCCATGTCGATCAGCGCGGCATGTTTCTCGTTTGCCGCCCGTTCTTCCTGCAACCTGCGTTCTGATTCCAACCTCCCGCGCTCGATGGCGTGTTGCTTGAACACCTCAACCGCCTTAGCCATTTTCCCGAGTTCGTCCGCCGCCCGGTCCTCGATTTCGACGCCGAGGTCGCCGTCCGCCAGCCGGAGCATCAACCTCTCAAGCCGGGACAGACGGCGCAGCAGATTGCGGCGGACAAAGAGCCACATGATCAGACCAGCCACAACGAGCGAAGTCCCGGCAAGCCCCAGCAGCATCAACCGGCCGAACGAGACGACTCGGCCGGCGCCGGCAACGGCGTCGTCTATGGTCGACCGGGATTCCGCGGCTACCTGGTCTAGCAGACCGAACACTTGTTTCGAAGCTTCGGTGATCCGCACCGTGCTGCTATCCAGATCGTCGCGCAATTGGATTATGCGGCGAACCCTTGCAAACAGGTTGTCGGCATTGGTCGCGACAGTGTTTTGGGAAACCTCGACAAGATACTTGAGCGCCAGCGCCCGGCGCCCGGGGTCGTCTATGTTGTCAATGGCGCGGCTCAGATCCTTGTGAGCCTTGTCGAACTGCTTGCGAAGCTGATCGACCGCCTCGACCGACGATTCCCGGACAAGGCTGCCGACAATGCCATTGAGCACCAGGCTGCTGGTCCGCATTATCGCCATGCGCTCGGCAAGTGGCAGGTTGTTCTGCAGCAGGCTGTCTAGAGTGTCGGTGACCTCATCAGGCTTGTCGATCAGGTCATACAGGCTCGAGAGCGCGTTCTTGATGTTCATGTTGGCGTTGGCGGACAGCGTAAGCGTCAGCTCGGAAATGTCGCTGAGTGCTTTGAGCGTGGCGCGGCTGCCGTCATCGACCGCCTTGGTGACCGCGATCAGCGCGGCGACGCCGTTGTCGAGTTGACCGATGCCGTCGATGACCCCGCCAGTCGCTTCGCGCAGATGAGCGACAAGGGCGCTGTCGAAGCCGCGCTGCTGCAACTCGTCCAGTCCCAGCTTGACCGCGTCGGCGCGCTGGCGCAGCGACAGCACGACGGCCTGGCGCGCCTCCTCGGTTGGCGCGCGCCGCAGCACAGGAGGGACCGCGAGGATGCTGGTGGTGAGACTGGCGAGCTGTTGCGCCGCCAACATCACCGGCAATCCCTTGTTGGCGACGATATCCTGTGCGGCGCGCGTATTATCGAAGCCGTGGACACCGATCCCGGCAGCCGCCACCGACAGAGCGGCGATGCTGCCGAAAGCCAGCATCATCTTCTTGGCAAGGCTCATGGAAAAGCGGGCAGCCATACGGAACACTCCGACGATTCGGGGACACGCGGCTTGTGCGGCAGGTGCTCGCCCAATACGGCCACACCGGCGTACGGCGCGGCCGCATCATCGTTGGGCTCAGTCACTCAACCTTGAAAGTAGCCTGGAATGTCGTCGGCGCCAGCGAAGCATCGACCGGGAAGCTGTTGACGTTGCTCTGATCGACAACGAGGATCCTGGGGCCGACGTGGCGAACGACGTCCTTCTTCTCGAGGAAGCGCACGGCCTGATCTACCGAGAGGCGACCTTGCAGTGCGGCTCCGTCGGTTGGCGCGCCGAAGATCTTGCCCCGCTTGATGCCGCGGTAGATGCCAGGCGTGAAATAGTCGGCGACGAGCTTCACCTTGTCTTCCAGCTTCCGCCTGGCAACGACAGGGATCGCCGCCTCGATCGCCAGCGCGTTGCCAACGATGTAGTCGACGTCGGGGGTTTCCTCCAGGACGTCCTCCACCAGCTTGAGCTGGACCTCCTCACCGGTATCCCCGTACTTGGTGGTGCTGATGATCACCGCCGAATCAGCAATCGCCTTCTTGAAGCCCTCGTCGGTGAACTTGACCCAGCCAGCGGTCTCCGGCCCAGGCAGCCAGGCGACCCTCACCGGCTTGCTGCCCTTGGGATGCAGCTTTGCGAGATACCGGCCCGCGGCTGCTCCCATCTCGCGCCAGTCAACGCCCACTTTGGCCGTGATGCCGTCATCCTGAATGTTGTTGACCGTTCCGAACACCGGCACTTTCTTGCTGAGTTCGACCACCGTCGGCGTCAATTTGTCAAAGGACACTGTGCCGACCAGGAGGGCATCGGCTCCGGCGGCCACGCAATCCTTGATCTGCTCGATCTGCTGCGTGAGGTTGGGATAGCCACCCGCCTCGACGAGCGTGATCGCCACGCCCAGTTTCTTCGCCTGGTCCACGACCCCATAATCCGTCGCCATCCAGTATGGATCCTTCAAATGGGGGAACGAGACACAAAGATGCCATTTCTTGGAAGCTTTTTCGAGCGGCACGTATTCCACTGACTTCGGCGGATTGTCGTAATTGAACGGTGGGTCCCAACTGTCCACCGTCCATGTCTGCGCCTGTACCGGCGCGGTGCCGATCATGGTCGACGCGATTACGACGCATCCGACTGCGAGGCCGCAAGAATAAGCGTGTTTCATCACCACTCCTCTGGAACGATCACGGCACGCACCGCCGTCGTTTTTTGTACAAAACACTGTTATATGCCGTCGTGTATATTTCCGTCGCGCGCCCTATTGTTGCGGCGGCATAGGGCGGCCTCTATAACTAAAATGTTTCGGAAAGGTTAATATCACCCTGAAAAACGATAACGTTGGTCGTCATGGTGCCGTGCACCACTTCATAGCGGGTGTTTCCCGGCAATGGGATCAGATGCGGTTCAGGCCGAGATGTGGACGCGTTTGTCGCTCTGGGCCGGTGTAGTGGCTACATGACGCGGACGGGGAGCCCTGCTTTAATCCCCCAGCGCGAGACGCAGGCCCGCGTCGATGAACGGCCTGTCCTCCGGGTTCCACAGCGTCATATGACCCCAGATCGACGGGATCGTGCGGCACACCGCATTTGGCATCCCGCTGGCCTCGTTTTCGTTGTCCGCGGGCGGGAAATAAGTATCGTACTGACCTGGCATAATGACGGCACGAGCCTTGATGGCGCCAAGGGCGGCAGAAAAATCGCCGCCGTACGCTTCGTTATCCGAAATGTCGCCGTCGTACCACGTCTGCAGCAGCGTCAGAAGATCGTTCGCGTCATGATGGATAAATGCGCCTTCCCAAAAGCTGGCGACAAACTCCTCGCAGCTCGAAACACCGAACTGGCGGTATCCACCGGAACGGTAGAACGGCTCGGAGAAGCCCCATCCGGCATAGATGGCAGCGAACGCCTTCAGGCCGGCCAGCGGCGCGCGCCTGTAGAAGCCTTCCTCGAAGGCCGGATCGAGCATCATCGCTCGCCGTAACGAAAGCAGAAATACCTTGTTGAAATCAGCGGTTCGAGCTGAGCAGCATAGTGGGGCGATGGCGTCCATGAAGTCGGGGTATTGCGCGCCCCACTGAAACGACTGACAGCCACCCATCGACCAGCCGGCCACCAGCTTCACATGCTCGATGCCAAGTCGTTTCGTCAGCAACAAATGTTGCAGACGGACGTTGTCGTACAAGGTCACTCGCGGAAAGCGCGTGGCCTCGAACGGAGCCGGTGTATTGCTGGGCGACGACGACACGCCTCCCGATAACAGATTGGTCAGCACAACAAAGTGCTTTTCCGGATTGATCGCACGGTCCGGACCAACCATGCAGAGTTCCGCCTCACGGTGGGTGCCGGAATACCAGGACGGGATCAGCACCACATTGTCGCGGGCTGGCGAAAGTGTGCCGAGGGTCTTGTAGGCCAACCGGGCCACTGGCAGTGCACTGCCCTTCTGGAGGACAAAATCGGGCGCCTCGAAAATCTCATGGTCGCTCATGCTTGTGTTTCCTCTCTCAGGATTTTCCGATCCGCCGAGCCGCGAACAGCTTCTTGCCGATGGTGCCGTGCACCCCCCAGTTGGCATCCACCACCTGCGTGATGCCGAAATCGGCGGCGACCGACATCAACGCAATCGCCTCATCCTCGCTGAGCTTGTGCACCGTCATCAGGAACCGTCGCATCTTCCGGAAGGCGTCACGCATGGCGCGGTCGATGCTGGCATGATTGGCCACGTCAGTCTGCGCGGTCGGCCCCAGTTCAGCAAGGTAGTTGGCAAAGGTAAAGCCGTAGACCGACCATTGATCCGGCGTCTCCAGCATCGGGTGCTCCAATCCCTCCAGGATCGTGCCGCCAAGGTCGCGTTGCTTATGCAGCACGAACTCGAAGACACCAGTCAGCGATGTCTCGATGGCGGTGCCTGCGAGTTCGCTGTCGCCCTGCGCGGCATGCGGATCGCCCACCGAAAAGAACGCGCCCGGCACCGCCACAGGATAGTACATTCTGTTACCCTTGCCGATCCGCCAGTCATCGATATTGCCGCCGGTGTGGCCGGGCGGAATCGAGCTGACGAAGTCCGCCTCGGCCGGCGCCAGTCCCATGGTGCCGAAATGTAGCCGCGCCGGCACCTGGATGTCGGCGAGGATGCCCTCGCGGCGCCGAACCTTGGCGTGATCCACCACAACGCCGGGATAATCGATACGCGCATGGACGATGCCGTGCGGATCGGTCTGTGGCGTCCAGATGTAGTTGTAGACTGCCTTGGCGAACGGCTCACCCGAACTGTCAAGTTCGAATATTGTAACGACCTCGCGCGG
Organism: uncultured Alphaproteobacteria bacterium; assembly: GCA_963758415.1. Taxonomy (GTDB): domain Bacteria; phylum Pseudomonadota; class Alphaproteobacteria; order Acetobacterales; family Acetobacteraceae; genus Rhodopila. The sequence continues at coordinate 991,495 of CAVWVL010000011.1, forward strand.
CTTCGGCTCCTCGATCAGGTCGTTATAGTGGTAACCCCATGACGCCGCCGCGTTGGAGCCGAACGTGCGTCCCAGATACAGCGGGTTGGAACTGGGTCGCGGCGTCACATCCAGGATCCGCACTTCCAGCACGTCGCCCGGTTCGGCGCCCTCGACCGCGACCGGTCCGGTCAACAGATGCACCCCCAGGCCCTCGCCGCCGCCCACGGCGCTCATGGCGCCGGCGCCCCGGCGACCGATGGTTTTCTCCGTCTCCGTCCAGTGGTAGATGCGCTCGGCGGCCGCATCACCCCTGATCATCCGTTCGTAGTCATCCGCGGCGTGATGCGTCAGCGTCTCGATCGTCGCGCGATCCCCCGACCGGAGTGTGAGCGCCGGCGCGACCGTTTTGCTGAAATAGCCCCAGTGGACTGTTTGCTCAGTTACCGGCAGGTGGAAATTTCCCACTGACTGTGTCCCTTACGCTGGCACGCAACAAAATGCCGCTCGACGCCGGCCGGCGACAAGCGCGTTGAATGCAGCGGCCGTGCCATTCCATCCCCGCCTGTGGACGCGATCCTCGTGCGAATCTGTGGCTGGCGTCTGGCCTCGTGCCACCAAGCGCCCAAACTATGAGCAGCCGATGCTTTCAGCGCCGAACGTTGCTATTCCAAGGATACTCGGCCCCGGTGTTTCGGCCTTCGGTCAAACGCTCCGCGCCGCTTGCTGACAACCACTGCACTGAATGCTACTCTGGACGATCGTATTAAATGGCACGGATTATGCCTTCCCTGACCATCCGAGCTTGGATGCCGACGCCGCGGCCTGGGGCCGTTGCGCGGTTTTGAGGGAATCGGAAGAAAATGCACGTTCGCAAGTCAGCCTTGGGGCTCGCCTTTAATCATGGAAAAGTCGTTTTAGCCCTTGCCGCTGCGTTCGCCGCCATGCCGGCACTGGCCGCGACACCGGACCTGGAGCACGCCAAGGCGGTCGTCGAGGCGCACTCCAAAACACCAGAATTCATCCCGCCAGGCCCGGCGTTCAAGGTCAAGGACTGCGTCGTCGGCAAGCGGTTGCTGTCAGTGCCGGTCTCAAGCGCGATTCCATTCGTTGACGGTATCGAAAGTTCGATGGAAGCGGTTTCGAAGGAGGTGGGTATCGTCTTTCAGCAATGGAAGAACCAGGGCCGGCCGACCCAGTGGGTGCAGGGCATGGAATTCGCCATCAACAACAAGTTCGATGCCATCGACCTGCAGGCGGGTATGATCCCGGGCTCGCTCGCACCTCAGGTTGCCGCGGCAAATGCCGCCGGTCTCAAGGTGTTCGCTTCTCACTACGAAGATACCACCCAGCCCGCTGACCCGGGCGTGGCTGTCACACTCAAACTGCCGTTCCACGAAGTGGGCGAGATCATCGGCAACTGGATCACTTTGAAGACCGGCGGGCACGCCAACGTGCTGATCATCGGCACGGACGACGTGCTGCCGAGCAAGCCTTATACCAAGGCGCTTGTCGACACGCTTGACACGGTCTGCGGCCCGGGATGCAAGCATCGCTATGCCGGAGTCACCATCGCCGAGTGGTCGACCAAGATCCAGACCACATCGCAGGCTGCGATGATCGCCGATCCGACCATCAACTACATCGTTCCACTGTACGACAGCATGGCGCAGTTCGTTCTGCCGGCGTTGACCATCACCGGCCATCGTGGCGACGTGAAGATCGCTAGCTTCAACGGCACCCCGTTTGTCATCGATCTGGTGCGCAAGGGCGAAGTTGAAATGGACGTGGGCGAAAGCCTCGGCTGGATCGCCCGCGCGACCCTGGACGGTTACATGCGGAACTTCTGCGGCCTGCCCTCGGGCGACAAACTCAATGTTCCGCTTTACATCTTCGATGTGAACAACGCCAAGGACGCTGGCATCCCGGCCAACTTCGACCAGGGCTACGGCGACAAGCATATTGGCGGCTTTGCCAAGCTCTGGGGCCTGGAATGACCGGACAGACGACACGCGGCTACCCCGGGCAAGCTCCCGCGATCGAAATCCGTCGGCTGTCCAAGCGTTTCGGCTCCTCGCTGGTGCTGAACGATGTAGCGCTCGAGGTCATGCCCGGCGAGGTGCACGGGTTGCTCGGCCAGAACGGGTCCGGCAAGTCAACGCTGATAAAAATCCTTGCCGGCTTCCACGAACCGGAACCAGGCGCGGAACTGCTGATGCACGGCGAGGGCGTCGATCTGCCGATCCCGCCGGCCGCGGCGCGGGGCCTTGGACTTGTCTTCGTGCATCAGCATCTCGGCCTCGTGCCATCGTTGACGGTGCTGGAAAATCTGCTGATCGGCGACATCGCGACGACGACACGGTGGCGCATCGACTGGCGGCGCGAGGCAGCGCGGGCGCGCCAGACATTCGGCCGCTTCAATCTCGATATCGATCCGACCGCGCGTATCGGTGACCTGCCGCAGGTGACGCGTGCGCTGATCGCCATCGTGCGCGCGTTCGAGGAAATCCGCACCCAGTCGCGCCGTGGCAACGGAGTGCTGGTTCTGGACGAGCCGACTCCCTTCCTGCCGAAAGTCGGCGTGGACCAGTTGTTCGCGCTGGTGCGCAATATCGTCAAGGAGGGCGCCGCGGTCATATTCGTCTCGCATGATATCGACGAAATTCGCGAGATCACCGATCGGGCCACTGTGCTGCGCGACGGTGTCGTTGCCGGCACGGTGGTCTCGCGCGAAGCCTCCGCCGACCAGTTCGTCGAACTGATCATCGGCCGGCGTGTCAGCCGCTATAAGACCCAGACCCGTGACTTGGCGCATGTCCCTGTGACCGTCTCTGCACGGAACGTCAGCGGCGAGATCGTGCGCGACGTCGCGGTGGACGTTCGGCGCGGCGAGATCCTCGGGCTGACCGGGCTGATCGGATCCGGGTTCGATGAGCTACCCTATCTTCTCTATGGCGCCAGTCGCGCGACCGGCGGTCAACTCGATGCGGGGGGACGCCGGTTCGACCTGAGGCAGATGTCGCCGCCGACAGCGATGCGGGCAAACCTCGCACTGCTGCCCTCGGATCGGCTGGGTGCCGCGGGCGCGGGCAACCTTTCGATCACAGAGAACCTGCTGCTGCCCGTGTTCGCCGAGTTCCGTCGTTGGTTCGGCCTTGACTGGGCGGCCATGGACGGGCGCGCCGCGGAACTTGGTCGCAACTACGACGTGCGGCCCAATCGGCCCGAGGTGATGCTGGCGTCGCTTAGCGGCGGCAATGCGCAGAAGGTGCTGATGGCGAAATGGCTGCAGACCTCGCCGCTGCTGCTGATGCTGGATGAGCCAACCCAGGGCGTCGATGTCGGTGCGCGGCAGCAACTGTTCTCCGCCATCGATCACGCCGCCGCCAGCGGCACCGCGGTGATCGTCGCCAGCACCGACTACGAACAGCTCGCGCAGATCTGCGACCGGGTGTTGGTGTTCGCGCGCGGACGCGTCGTCACTGTGTTGGAAGGTGCTGCCATCAGCAAGGACAAGATCGCCGAGCACTGCCTGCGTAGCGTGGGCGCAACCGGCTTCATCGGTGAAACGGAGACCTTGCCCGCATGACCCAGGCCGCTGAACCGGCCGAGACGCCGGCGCCGCGCCCGCCGATGGCAGCGCCCCGCCTCAACCTCGCGAGGCTCGCGGAAGCTTTCGCGCTGCTTGCCGCAACCGTCGCGCTCGCCGCGCTGTTCGGCGTGCTGGTGCCCGGCGTGTTTCTGTCCTGGAACAATATCTCCAGCATGCTGGGTTCCCAGGCGGTGTTGGTAGTGCTCAGTCTTGCGCTGATCATCCCGCTGACGGCTGGCGACTTCGATTTGTCGATCGCCAGCAACTTGACGCTGTCGTCGATGATCATTGCCGTGCTGAACGCGCAGCTCGGCTGGTCGTTGAGCGGCGCGATCGCCGTGGCACTGCTTTCGGGCGTCGTCGTCGGCGTGGTGAATGCCGGCTTCATCCTGTACTTCCGCATTCCTTCTCTTATCGTAACGCTAGGCACCGGCACGTTCATCAGCGGCGTGGTGCTGTGGATATCTGATTCCAACACCATCGGCGGCATCGACATGAGGCTTGTTCAATGGGTGGTGGTAAACCGTCTGTTTGGCATCCCGCTCGCCTTCTACTACGCGCTGCTGCTTTGTGTTGCGATCTGGTACTTCCTTGGGTACACCACGGCGGGACGGCGGCTGTTGTTCGTCGGTCGGTCGCGGGAGGTGTCGCGGCTCTCGGGCATCCGCGTCGATCATATGCGGTTCTACTGCCTGCTCGCGTCTGCCCTTATTAGTTCCGCCACCGGGATCATGTATGCCGGCACCATCGGCGCAGCGGACCCCAACTCGGGCACCACGCTGCTACTGCCGGCATTTGCCGCCGCATTCCTGGGCGCCACCAGCATTACGCCGGGGCGGTTCAATGCCTGGGGCACGCTGATCGCGGTCTATTTTCTCGTCATCGGCATCACCGGGCTGAGTATGCTCGGCATCCAGACATTTGTGCAGAACCTGTTCTACGGTGGCGCACTGGTGCTCGCTGTCGCTCTGTCGCAGCTTGTCCGCAAGCGCCAGCCGCAGGATTTCTCTTGAGCGACTGCCGTCTCTGGATCACGCCCGTGCCCTGCCAGCGAGTAGCGCGTAGCCAACTTTCCTTGATTGGGAACGGGAGACAACCCTGTTTCCCCAGCGTGAACCCTCGCTGAAAGCGACCAAGGTAAAAGCCGAGTCGGCATTGTCGTGATACTTGCTGTGCCGGATGCCGGCCGAGTAAATACGGGCGTATGACAGGTTTTTGTTGACCACAGGTCGCCTTAGACGATACAATTCTATTTGTTAACGAGTGCTGCCGAGGTGTTAGGATGCCGCGCCTGACCATTCTCTGCCTGGCGACGGTTGGCTGCCTCTTGGCAGGATGCAATCAACCGGCGGTGACGCTGAAAACCCCGGACTTTCAAGCCAGCGAAAACACCGTCCGAGATTGGAATGACGTAGCCCACAAGATCGGCGCGGGCATGGTCTCACGCGGCCTTTTGGCCGCTCACGCGCAACCTGAGTCAAACGACACATCGCCACCCAAGCCCGTATTCGTCCGGGTGCAGGCTCCGGACTCCGCGTTCATCGCCGAGGTGGCAAACGAACTGACGGTCTACATCCTCAGGCGGGGCGGGAACGTCGCCCGCGCACCACGAGGCGCCACTGTGGTTAATCTTGATGTGAATTTTGTTAGATGGGGGCCGCGGGACAAGCCGCCGGGACTTCTCGGCACCGTGGCTGCGATTGCAACTATTCCAGCAATCGTCATCGGAGCTTCAGTGCCAATGTCGACGTGGGTCGCCGCCGACGCCGCGGCCGCGACATCGCTCGGCCTGGGCGTTATGGCCGATGGGATCATCGCCATCACGCCGACGATGAATGCCGAGGCAGTCTGGGAGGCGACGATTGTCACGGATGATCGTGTGGTGATGAAGCTGCAGGAACCAGTCTACGTCCGGGCGCCTGACCTTCTGCTTTACGCCAAGGCGACGAGCCTCGCTCCCATCGCGTCATGGAGCAACGTCGAGCCTCTCCGCGCTCGTCCAATCCGATATGACCCATGAGGCAGCGAATCCGTGCCATGAATAATTCCCTGCAATGGTCGGCGATATTGTTGTCCGCGGGACTTGTGGTTGCCGGGTGTGTGAATGACCCTCAACTGCCAGCGACCAGTTCGGTCACAAAAGGCGCATCGCCTTACATCAGAGGCGACCTTGCGACTTTGACCTACCGGGCGGTTGATCTAATTGTTGCGGCTGCACCCGAGGTTACGGCGGATACGCGGCTCATCGTGGCCTCGGTCTCCGACACCCAGAATGTCGAGGTGACCACTGCGCTGGGCAACATTGTATCGGAAATGATTCGGACTCGCCTGGCTCAGGACGGAAGGACGGCGTCGGAGATTCGCCTCCGCAACGAGGTCAGCTTCCGCCACGGCGAAGGCGAGTTCCTGCTCTCACGGAACCGCCGCGCGCTCATGCCGCCGTCGAATGTCGCCGCCATCGTGACCGGCACTTATGCGATCAGTTATGACAAAGTCTACATGAGCATCAAGCTGGTGTCCGCGACGGATACTCGAATTATCGCCGGGGCGGATTTTGTGGTGCCGCTGCAGGAGGTCGCGGGGCTGCTGCATCAACAAGTCCTGTAGAAATGGTCACAAATGCAACGACCGGCACGGTGAACGTGGTTCTGACTTCGCGCCGGCCGGGGTCCACGCCAGTCCTCACGGTCAAGCAGTGAGGCGCCTCGCAGCGGCGCATGCACGGGCGAACAGGTAACGACCTCGGGTCCAGACGCCGGCGATAACGGGTCGCCGACAGGAGCGATACTTTCAACCGATCACCGCCACCCCGGAATGCGAGGCCGCCCGCCGCAAATCAGTGTCCAGCGACGCAAGCGGCAATCCCAGCCGCAACGCCAGTTCCAGGTAGCTCGCGTCATAAAGCGTCAGCCCGCGCAATGCGGCCAGTTCCGACGTGAGCCCCCTGGCCAGCACCGCGGTGCGCGCATCAACCTGGATGGGCAATTCGGCTAGAAGTGAAAGCGCGTGCAGCCGCTCCGCCAGCGTGATCCGGCTGCGCCGTTCAGCCATCAATAGCACGTTGGCGATTTCCAATGGCCAAATGCCGGTCGTGGCAGCTCCCTGATCGGCAATGTCGGCAAGTAGCGTGACACTGGCGGTGCTCGACTCGCCCGGCAGCACCCAGGCGAGAGCCGATGAACTGTCGAGCACGCAATGCATTATCGTCGGCCTTCATCCCGGTAGGCTTTCAATTCGGTCCAGGGGAAGCTCTGCCCCCTAGCGGCGATGTTTCGCCGAAGAGCATCGAGTTTCGCCACCGCCTGCTTCGCCTTGGCGCCGTCCGTCGCCACCGGCATGATGCGAGCAACCGCCCTGCCCCGCCGGGTGATCGTCACTTCTTCACCTTCCTCGACCCTGTCGATCAGCGCGCTCAGCCGGTTCTTGGCCTCGAACAGATTTACCGTAGGCATGTCTCACCATCTAGCTCTAACAGCTAGCCATGATGCCATAATCCGACTATCTAGTCTATAGATTTCGGCCGCGGCAGCACGGCGAGCACCTCCGCCGACGCCGCCTCGGCGCTCTGCCCTGCCGTATCCACCACAAGCCGAGGCCGATCCCACGCCCGATATTCGCGCGCTTGAACCTCTTCCCAGGTTGGCAGCCGCAGGCCGGGCACGTCGCTGGGCCGTGTTTCAACTCGCCGGCGATGTTCCCGCACATCCGAGCAGACGATCTCGACTTCCAGCACCTGCGCGGCCGCCCGGTTCGCGACCGCCAGCCAGGCGTCCCGCGTTACCGGCGGGGATTGACCGAATCCGCGATCACGGTGGCGCCGGTTCGAAGGCTATCCTCGGCGATGCGGTAGGCGACCGCGTACCCCTCGGCGACCACGCCGTCCGGCAGCGTGGCGCAGGCAAGCAGCGCCTGCTCGATGGTGTCGATGCGAAGATACGTCGCCCCGAGTTCGGCAGGCCAACATGGCGGCGATGGTGGATTTGCCGACGCCCGGCAGACCGCCGAGGACGATCAACATTCCGCGTTTCGCCTCCTCAGCCAAAGAATGCCAGCAGCCGGCGCAGCAGTTCGGCTGGCTGCTCCTCTGGCACCCAGTGGCCGCAATTCTCGATCACTCCGCTTTGCACATCCACCGCCATGCGCCGCAGCGACTCGCCGACCTCCTGGCCCCGCCCCCAGGAGCGGTCGCCGCCCAGGGCAAGCACCGGCATCGGCAGTTTTGATCGCGCCGCCGCCTCGGCATTGTCGGCGATGTCGCGTGGGATGGCACGGTAGTAGGAGAATCCTGCCCGCAACGCGCCCGGCTGGCGATACACACGCAAGTATTCCGCGATGTCGTCAGCGCCGATCGCGTCGGGCCGAGCGCCGTAGGTGCGGTAGAACCAGCCGAGGTAGATGTCTTCCCGGCCGGTGATCAGGGCTTCGGGCAGGTCGAGCGTCTGATGCAAGGCGTGATGCCAACGGCGGCCACCTTGACTAATATTCTGGCTGCCATCGCCCGGGATCGCCACATCCAGGATCACCAGTTTCCGCACTGCCGATGGGTGGGCCGCGGCGACCGCATAAGCCGTCGGTCCGCCCCAGTCGTGACCCACCAGATAGAATTCTCCGATCCCCAAAGCCTCGTTCAACAGGCGCCAGATATCGTTGCCCACGGTCTTCTTGTCGTAGCCATCGGCCGGCCGCGAGGAATCGCCGAGGCCTCGAAGGTCGGGCGCGATCACCCGGAATTTGTCGGCCAGGCCCGGAATGATGTGCCGCCACTCATACCAGCTCTGCGGCCACCCATGCAGCAGGACGACTGGAAATCCAGTTCCCGCCGTCACGTAATGCAGCCGCACGTCGCCAAGATCGGCGTGATGATGTTCCATTTCGACCACCGCTCTTGTCTCCCTTTCCTGCTGTCCGCAACGCTCGTACCATGCTGCCGGACAGACCGGGGGAACGCCATGCACTGCACAGATCGCCGCGAACGTTACCGTGCCGTGCTGGCCGGAAGCGCCTGCGTCCACCCGGGGTCCGTGCATGACGCCATCTCCGCCCGCATCGCCGAGGAACTTGGCTTCGAGGTCGGCATGTTCGCGGGTTCCATCGCCTCCTTCACCGTGCTCGGCGCGCCCGACCTGATCGTCCTGACGCTCACGGAATTCGCCGCCCAGGCCTACCGCATCAACCGAGCCGGCAAGCTACCGCTGATGGTGGACGCCGATCACGGCTACGGCAACGCGCTGAACGTCATGCGCACGGTGCAAGAGCTGGAATCCGCCGGGGTCGCCGGTTTGATGATCGAGGACACCTCCCTGCCCCGCGCATTCGGCGAGACCAAGCCGACCGTCATTTCGATCGAGGAAGGTATCGGCAAGATGCGGGCCGCCCTTGCCGCGCGGGAGGATAAAGCCCTGGCGGTCATCGGGCGCACCAGCGCCCCGTCGATCAATGGCCTGGCCGATGGCATCAAGCGTCTGAAAGCCTACGAAAAGGAAGGCGTGGACGCGCTGTTCATAGCCGGCGGCCTGACTCGCGCTGATCTCGATGCGATCGCCGAGGCGGTCAAAATTCCGCTGATGCTAGGCGGCATTTCGAGCGACCTTCAGGACAAGGACTACCTGGCCAGCCGTGGCGTGCGGATCGCGTTGCAGGGCCACCAGCCGTTCTCCGCCGCGGTGAAAGCGACCTATGACACTCTGAAGGCGCTGCGCGACGGCACCAAGCCGGCGGCGCTACAGGGTGTCGCGTCCTCCGAGCTGATGGCGAGGGTTACCCGCGAGGGCGACTACAAGAGCTGGACGGAGAAATTCCTGGGCTGAAAGATTCGGCGGTTGATATTCCCCGAGTTGCGGGGAATGTTCCCGGGATGAACGTTCTTTCGGGCAAAGCGCGACTCGCGGGCATTACCGGGTGGCCTGTCAGTCACTCCCGGTCGCCCCGTCTGCATGGCTTCTGGCTGGAGCGTTACGGGGTCGATGGCGCGTATTTGCCGCTGCCCATCCATCCGGACAATTTCCAAGTCGCCGTGCGGGGCCTCATGCTGTCCGGGTTTGCCGGTGTCAACGTCACCATTCCGCACAAAGTCGCCGCCTTTGGAATCTGCGACATCGTCGACGACTCGGCTCGGCGTGCCGGTGCGGTCAACACCCTGATTTTCGATGAGGGCCGGATCAGCGGCAGCAACACCGACGGCTGGGGCTTCCTGGCCAACCTGCTGGCGAACGGAGTTGACCCCGCGGCCGGCCCGGCACTGATCCTTGGTGCCGGCGGCTCGGCTCGTGCCATCGCCGCGGTGCTGTTGGAACAGGGCATCCCGGTTGTCGTGGCCAACCGCACCCGCGGCCGGGCGGAGCGGCTGGCTGGGGACTTGCCGGGGTTGCACGTCATCGGCTGGGACGATCGTGACGCCGCCCTGGCCGACCAGGCATTGCTGGTCAACACCACCTCGCTCGGCATGACCGGGCAGCCGCCTCTGGTCATCGACCTTGCTCGCGGCGCTGCCGGCCTGGCGGTCGCGGACATCGTCTACGTTCCGATCGAAACGCCGCTTCTAGCCGCCGCGCGCGGGCGTGGCCTGGTATGCGTCGAAGGGCTCGGTATGCTGCTGCACCAGGCGGTACCTGGCTTTGCCGCCTGGTTTGGCGTGCAGCCCGAGGTGGACGAAGCCCTGCGTCGCTTCGTCGCGGCCGATCTCCTGACGGTATGAGAGTTGTCGGCCTGACCGGTGGCATGGGTATGGGCAAGTCCACCGCCGCGGCGGCGTTCAGACGCGCCCATATACCGGTGTTCGACGCCGATGCTGCGGTGCACCGCATGCAGGCCAAGAGCGGTCGCGCCGTAAGGGCGATCGGAGAGGCGTTTCCCGGAACGGTGTGCCAGGGCGCGGTCGACCGTGCGGCGCTGCGCGAGGCCGTACTGAACGACCGTGGCGCGCTGTCCCGGCTGGAGGGCATTTTGCATCCGATGGTTGAGGCCGAGGAACGTGCCTTTGTCGGCCGGGCCCGGCGCGCCGGAGCGCGGGCGGTGGTGCTGGATATCCCGTTGCTGTTCGAGACCAAAGGCGAGAAGCGTGTGGATACTGTGGTCGTCGTAACTGCTCCGCCCTCGGTCCAGATCCATCGCGTACGCCGCCGCCGCCGCATGAACACGGCCGACATTCTGGCGGTGATCGCTCGGCAGATGCCTGACCGCGAGAAGCGCCGGCGCGCCGATCTGGTGGTCCGCACGGGGTTGTCGCGCTATCACACGCTGCGGGTCCTCCGCCGCTTCATCAGCGGACTGCGGGCGTGATCCGGTCGGTATTGTTCGATACCGAAACCACCGGCCTGGACCCGCTGAACGGCGACCGGCTGATCGAGGTCGCGGCGCTGGAACTGATCAATGACCTGCCAACCGGGCGGCATTTCCATGCCTTGGTCGATCCGCTTCGCGACATACCCGCGGAGGCGATTCGCGTGCACGGCATGACCGCCGCCGATCTGGCCGGCAAGCCCTTGTTCGCGGCGATCGCCCCGGAATTGCTGGAGTTTTTCGGTAACGACAAGCTGATCGCGCACAATGCCGCCTTCGACTTCGGCTTCCTGGACATGGAGTTTGGGCGAGCGGGCCTGCCGCCCCTCGCGCGCGAGCGAATGATCGATACCATGGCCCTGGCGAAGGTCCGCTTTCCGGGCATGCCGACCAGTCTCGACGCGCTGTGCCGCCGCTTTGCCATCGACCTGTCGGCCCGGACAACACACAACGCGCTGCTCGACTGCCGTCTGCTGGCGGAGGTTTATGTTGAGCTGACGGGCGGCCGCCAGCGTGGGTTGTCACTGGCGGCTCACGATGCCCGCGGGCCGGTCGCGGTCTATCAGCACACCGGGCCGCGCACGCCTCGACTAATCGAACCGACCGAGGCGGAGCTGGCGGCCCACGTCGCGTTCCTGGCCAAGATCAAGCAGCCGGTCTGGCTGGCACCGTGAGCAGGTGACCCGCCGCTAGCTGCGCCAGCGACCGTCCACCCAGACGTAGCCGCCGCCGGTTCCCTGCGCCCAGTGGCCGGGCTCCCACTGCGCCGTTGGTTGCGGACGCTGCACATACTGCCCGTCCACCCATGCCCAGGCGGTGCCGTTCCAGGCCCAGTGACCGGTCTGCCATGTCATCACCTGGGCCTGGGGAGGCGGTGGGGGCATCGCTTCGACGCGCGGCGGAGGTGGCGCGGTGGGCGCGACGATGATGGTGGAGGTCTGGGCGGACGCAACCGTTGCCGCACCGGCGATTGCCAGAGCCACGATGGCACCTGGGTAACACCAAGCAAAGTATGGACGACGCATAAGAGTCTCCCTCTGTCAGACATCAAGGCAGTCCACAGTAATCAAAGGCCTGTGACTTGACGGCATGTCAGTAGAGCGAGTCAGATACGACGTTAGTTCGGCTAGATGATGGCACAACACATCACAAGCCAGTGACGGCAGGGTCCGGGCGTGACTGTTTTTTACGACCCCCGCCTGCGCAGGGGTTTCGCAGGGCCAAGCCGGTTCCGCTGGCCCATGACCATGCCTGCACACCAAAATAAGTCGTGCATCCTCGGCCTGCGCCGGGGATGACACTGGAGATGCGTGCAGCCGGGACGACGACGCCTGGGGTCAGGCACTCTTGGCCATGATCTGGTCGGCGATGCTGCGCGGCACTGGGTCGCAATGGTGGAGCTGCATGCGCGATCCCCGGCCTGCGCCGGGGATGACACTGGAGACGCGTGCAGCCGGGATCACGACGCCTGGGGTCAGGCGCTCTTGGCCATGATCTCGTCGGCGATATTCCGTGGCACTGGGTCGTAATGGTGGAACTGCATGGTGAACGACGCGCGCCCCTTGGTCATGCTGCGCAGGTGAGAGATATAGCCGAACATCTCCTTCAGCGGCACATGCGCCCGCACGATCACGGTCGACCCGGAGCTTTCCTGGTTCTGGATCATGCCGCGGCGGCGGTTGAGGTCGCCCACGACGTCGCCCACGTGATCCTGCGGCGTGGTGACCTCGACGTCCATGATCGGCTCGAGGATGATCGGCCCGGCGCTCTTCATGCCCTCGCGAAAGGCGGCCTTGGCGGCGATTTCGAAGGCCAGCGCCGAAGAGTCGACGTCGTGATACTTGCCGTCCACCAGCGTGTACTTGAAGTCCACGGTCGGGAATCCGGCCAGAACACCGGTATCGGCCTGCACTCGGATGCCCTTCTCGACCGCGGGGATGTATTCGCGTGGCACCGCGCCGCCAACCACCTTGTTCTCGAATACAATCCCGGCGTTGCGTTCCATCGGCTCGAAGACGATTTTGACTTCCGCGTACTGACCCGATCCGCCAGTCTGTTTCTTATGCGTATAGGTTTCGGTGTACGACCGCGAGATGGTTTCGCGGTATGCCACCTGCGGCGCGCCGATGTTGCAGTCCACGCCGTATTCGCGGCGCAGCCGGTCAATGATGATCTCCAGATGCAGTTCGCCCATGCCGGACAGGATGGTCTGGCCGGTTTCCTGGTCGGTGCGCAACCGCAGTGACGGATCTTCACCCGCCAGCTTCTGCAGGCCGAGGGTCATCTTTTCGACGGCTTCCTTGGTACGCGGCTCGACGGAGATGTCGATCACCGGCACCGGGAAGGCCATCCGCTCCAGCACGACGGGGTCGTCGGATGATGCCAGGGTGTCACCGGTGCCGGTGTCCTTCAATCCGACGAAGGCCGCGATGTCACCGGCCTCGACTTCCTTAATCTCCGCCCGCTTGTCGGCATGCATCTGGAACATGCGGCCAATGCGTTCGCGATGGCCCTTGGTGGTGTTCTGCACCGTGTCACCAGACTTGAGGGTGCCGGCGTAGACCCGAACGAAAGTCAGCGTGCCGTACTTGTCATTGATGATCTTGAACGCGAGGCCGGCGAACGGCGCTTTCGGGTCGGCCGGAATGCGGCGACGGTTGGGGTTGTCGCCGTCTTCCTCACCTTCCTCCAGCGCGATCGCGATACCGGGCACGTCGATGGGCGACGGCAGATAGTCGATGACGGCGTCGAGCAACGGCTGCACGCCCTTGTTCTTGAACGCTGTGCCACACAGCACCGGGCGGAAGGTGCCGTCGATCGTGCCGCGCTTGATGCAGCGCTTCAGCGTCTCGATCGCAACGTCGCCCTTGTCGAAATATTCCTCCATCGCTTGCTCATCGACCGACAGCGCTGTATCCAGCAGGGTCTGGCGATGCTCCGCCGCCAGTTCGGCCATGTCGGCGGGGATGTCTTCGTAATGATACTTGGCGCCGAGCTCGCCGCCTTCCCAGATGATTGCCTTCATCTCGACCAGGTCGACGACTCCGAGGAAGTGGTCTTCGGTGCCTACCGGGAGTTGCAGCGGCAGTGCGATGATGTCCAGCTTTTCCTTCAGTGTGGCGAAGGCGCGAAAGAAGTCGGCACCGGTGCGGTCCAGCTTGTTGATGAAGATGATGCGCGGCACTTTGTAACGGTCCGCCAGCCGCCAGTTGGTTTCCGACTGCGGCTGCACGCCAGCCACGCCCTCGATGATGAAGACGGCGCCATCCAGCACGCGCAGGCTGCGGTTCACCTCGATGTTGAAGTCGATATGGCCCGGCGTGTCGATGATGTTGATGCGGTTGTCCTTCCACTCGCACGTCACCGCCGCGGAGGTGATGGTGATCCCCCTTTCCCGCTCCTGATCCATGTAGTCGGTCGTGGTGTTGCCGTCATGGACCTCGCCGATCTTGTGCGACACGCCCGTGTAGTAGAGGATTCGCTCGGTCGTGGTGGTCTTCCCGGCGTCGATATGCGCGGTGATCCCAATGTTTCTGATTCGATCGAGCGGCATGGTAGACACGGCGAACCTCCTTTAGCGGGCAAGCGGGCATATCAGAAAGGGCGCGTGACCCATCACTGGGTCCGAGGGTTCCCCCTCCGCGCGCCCACCCGCAGCGCCGGCCGAACACTCGGCCGGTTATATAAAGCGGGAAATGCGTCAGAGTGACGGGTTTTGCAAGTGCGAATTCCATGCGAGGCGCGCGGGCGGCCAAAATGGCGCCTTACACCTTGGCTAACCGCCGAAGGATACGCCGGTTCACAGGCGGCTACCTGGTCTTCCCGGGTTGAGCGGGCGCACCGGACAGGCCGGTGACCGAATCGTACCCGGGGTGCGCGGCGGCAACGATGGGCAAGGGCCGCGAGGGCTTCATTGATACTCGGACCCAGGCCGCCCGATCGGCGTTGCCCGGCAGGCCCGGCCCGTCGTCGGGCATCGGCACGGCCGACCGGACGGGGGACAGCCCGCGTGTCTCGGCGCAAATTCGCCCGGGCGGCTCGGCGAAAGCGGAGAGCAGCGGGTAACGACCGCCGCGCCCGCGGGCGTGTTCCGGCCCAAACCCATAGTCTCCCGGGTCGGACCGGACCGAACGCGGGTCCTTTCCGAGCGCAGAGGCCTGCAGGTCGAGCATCGCCAAGGCGTTGCTGTCATTCTGCCGCCGACTCGATTCCCCGCTGGCAGGCCGACGGGCTTGGCAAGGGTTTGACCTGAAATGCAACACCGTCGGACACCGCGGCCGGTATCGACTGCGACGATATTGTGCAACGCGACAAGAGCCGGATGCAACCACCCTTGTGCGCAGCCCGTACGAATACTTGCTCGGCCCGGGGTACCGGGGCGCCATGCTTTCCGTGGTGTATTGGGGTGTTGAATTCGGCGGCTAATACGGGATGCAGGCGGGATAATGGTTGCCCAGATGGGATAGGGCACACTGGATGGATCGGCTTTGGCGGGGGAGCTCGATTCGGAACACATCCCGCAACGTTTGGTCTTGCCTGGAATTCAGACACGCTATGGTACACTGAGTCTTGGCGGCGTTGGCAGGTTGTACAGATGGCTTTACCCGGGGCGCCGATAGAGGCTCATCCACCTCAGGGCGCAAAGCGGAATGGAGTCGCCCCTTCTTTCGAGCTTGCAGACGCAGGTCTTCGCGTTTTTCGACTCGCGATTTTTATCTATCAGCAAGTTAATCCAGGCGCCTGATTGCGAGGCCAGTTGCGGGTGGTCCGACGCCTATTCTGGATGTCACGGGGCATTGCATACATTAGTGGGTGGCGATGTGTGACGAGGCGGAGGCGCGACTGTCGTGCGTGGTCCGCCATGTGGTGACGATCAAAGATGCAAGTCTGTGCTCACAATTTCGTTGGCGAGGCAGTTTTGGTGCTGACGTTGACACCGGTTACAAGTGCGACGTTCCGAGCGGTTCCGGGTCGGATTTGAATTGGCACTGTCTCTCTTGGAGCCGATTCGTTGCCATGGAGGACTCTGAGATGCGGTGAGCGGGACGAATTTCGCGGCAATGATCGCTCGCATATTTACATAAATTTGTGCAAATTGACTATGGCGCTATTGCTACGACGTATTATATTGGGACTGCCGAGATGCAGGAAAGAAATATATGAGTGAAGATGTGTTGGGTCTCACGGCGCAGATTGTGAGCGCGCATGTGACGAAAAATCCGGTTCCCGTCGAAGATCTGCCGGCGCTGATCCGGGAAGTCTACAAGACCCTTTCCACTGTGGGTGAGGCTGTGGGGCCTGTTGGCGCGCCCAAGCCAGCGGTCCCGGTGACCAAGTCGGTGTTTGCCGATTATATCGTCTGTCTCGAGGACGGCAAACAGATGACGATGCTGAAACGGCACCTGATGACCGAACACAATATGACGGTTGATCAGTATCGGGCGAAGTGGGGCCTGCCATCCAACTATCCGATGGTTGCTCCCAACTATGCGGAGACTCGCTCCACGCTGGCCAAGAAGATGGGGCTTGGCCGCAGCCGGACCACGCCGCCAAAGAAACCTGCACGGAAGATGGTTGCCAAGCGCGGCGCGCGAGGCTGAAAGGTTCCGACAACTCTCTGGGGGTGGCGGCGTCGGTGGCGAACTTCGCGTAACCGACGAATAGTGACGCTCAGTGCTTGGCTTTCGAGATTTGCGACCAGCTCGGAACCTGGGGTTGTGCATTCGTCGGGCTTCTGCACCTCGGTGGCGCGCACGTAATGACCGGCGTCGGCAAACGGCGCCGATCTCCGCATCTACTGACAGCGGCGAGACAGGGCGGCCCTCGGCTCCGGCTACCTAACGCCCGCCGATTCGACGGCCCGACTCGGCGGCGGCGGCCGTAGATCATGACAACAACGACCAGGCTCAGGCAAAGTCTATAAAGCGTGGGGCAAAGTCGCCGGCCGCCCGCTGTCCTGACGCTCCGGTCAAATCGGACAACCACCGATAAAGCGTCCGCCAAACCCGCACCCTGACTCGCGCCGAGCTTGATGCTACCGTCCGGATCAGCGGCGACAGCACGCCCGGCGGAGAAACACAATGACGCATGACGCAATGCGGCACGGCAAAATCCTGCTTGAAACGACCGGCGATGTCGCGGTCATCACACTGAACGATCCCGACGTACTGAACGCGTTCGGGCTCAAGCTAAGAGAGGATATGCAGGACGCGCTGGACCTGATCAACTCCAGGCCGCCACGGTGCCTGGTCATCACCGGCACCGGTCGCGCCTTCTGTTCCGGTGCCAATCTGAACGATCCCGACCGGCCGTCGCGCGATCGTGCCGCGGAGGCCGCCGGCGAAGTCAAGAGTGACCTCGAAGCCTGGTACAATCCTACCTTCCTGCGCCTGCGCGGCCTGGCGTTTCCTCTCATTACTGCCATCAACGGCATCGCCGCCGGCGCCGGCATGAGCCTGGCACTATCCGGCGACATCAAGATCGCCGCTCGATCCGCCAGCTTCCTGCAGGCTTTCGCCCGCATCGGCCTGGTGCCGGATTGCGGATCATCCTGGGTTCTGCCTCGCCTGATCGGCATGGCGCGCGCGATGGAACTGTCGTTGCTCGCGGAACGGCTGCCAGCCGAAACCGCGCTGCAATGGGGCATGATCAATCGAGTTGAGGACGATGCCGCGCTGATGGCCAACACCCTCGCCCTTGCCAAAAGCCTCGCCGCCGGCCCCAAATCGCTCGGCCTCATCCGACAGATGTATTGGCAGAGCCTGGATAACCGCTACAACGAACAGCTTGATCTCGAGGCGAAGCTGCAAATCCGCGCCGCGATGACCCAGGACTATGCGGAAGGCGTGACAGCCTTCCGCGAGAAGCGCCCGCCGCGCTTTTCCGGGACATAAAGACCGCCTGGTTCCTCCCGAAGTAGCAATATGTATCTAGCGCCCGTTCTACAGGAGTTCTACATGCGCGTCGGTATCGTTACCATGCCCGTCGCACCGGCCTCGGCAGAGCCAGTCCCAGGTGTCGCTCCCGTTGTGGAACAGATTGGGGCGATCGCCCGCGAGGTGGAGCGGCTGGGTTTCCACGGACTCTGGCTGACCGACGCATTCGCCCGCGGCAAGCCAACGCTCGACCCGCTGGTCATGCTGGGGGTTATCGCCGGCCAGACATCACGCATCGAGCTGGGCACCTGTGTCGTCCAGGTGCCGTTGCGCCACCCGGTCGAACATGCCCATCGGGTCCAAACCTTGAACCTGCTCAGCCAGGGACGGTTCCGATTCGGCGTTGGCTGCGGATCGACCCGTGACGACTTTGCGGCTGTGCAGGCCGACTTCGACGCCCGGTTCAAGACCCTGCCGGCCTACCTGGAGGTCATGCGCCGGGTCTGGCGCGGCGAGGCGGTGTATGGACCGGCGCTGTCGGTCTGGCCCGGCACCGAAGGCGGTCCTCCGGTCCTGCTTGGGGCGTGGCGCAGCGCCCGATGGATCAACCTGGCGGCCAAGGACCTGCAAGGGTGGATCGCGTCCGGCATCCAGACTTCCTGGGAGGATCTGGCGATCGGGGTGAAAATGTACCGCGACACTGGTGGAACGCGGGCGGTACTGGCGAACGTGTTCACCGATCTGCGTCAAACTCCGGTCGGCCTGCCCATCAGCCATGTGCCGAAAATCTCGCTGCTCTGCTCCAAGCAGGAGGCGCGGGACCGGCTGAGACGACTCGAAGATCTCGGCTTGGACGACGTATTGCTGGTGTGCCCTTGGGGTGACGCGGCGCAGCTAGAGGCAATCGCGGAGGTGCGAGCAGGGTGACGCAATGTCGATACTTGACGGCAATAGAAGCGCTGGCGGCCAACGCCGATGACGTCCGACGCCGCCCCGCGCTCCGCCGTTGGTATCAGCGGTAGACGAATACTTCACCGTCCAGATCGATAGCCGGCCACTCGTCCTTCTCGGTCCAGTAGTCCTGGGTGTGTTGCCATTCGGGCCTGTCGCCTCGTTTCGGCAGCAGATGCATCCCGCGCATGATATAGCCGGGATTGAAGTTCTCCGGATCGATCCACGGCAGCAGCGGCATGTCCTTGTCCTCGGATCGGAGGGTTGGCGTGACCATCCGGGCACCCTTTGCGCTCATGTGGTTCAGCAGCCGGCAGACGAAATCCGCGACCAGGTCAGCGCGCAGGGTCCAACTGGCCCGGAAGTAACCGAACACCCACGCCATGTTTGGCACGCCGGTGAACATCATGCCGCGATAGGTGACGGTGTCCGAGAACACCAGCGGCTTGTCGTCGATCGCGAATTCGATATCGCCCAGGACATTGAGGTTGAAGCCGGTGGCGGTGATGATGATGTCGGCTTCGAGAGACTTGCCCGATTTGAGCAGGATGCCGGTCTCGGTGAAGCGTTCGATTTCGTCAGTGACCACCGAGGCTTTGCCGCTGCCGATCCCCTGGAACAGGTCGCCGTCCGGAATGAAGGCGATGCGCTGCCGCCACGGCCGATAGGTCGGCGTGAAGTGCGTTTCGACATCGTAGGCGGAGCCAAGTTGCGCCCGCACGACGCCGAGCAGTTCCTGTTTTACGGCTTCGGGCTCGGTGAAGGAACGGCGCGTGAACACGTCTTGCTCATATAGTATCTTTCTGCGGACGATTTCGTGGATCCATGTCTCGTCGATGCCGAGTGCACGCAGCTCCTCGGCGAGCGGGATCGCATTGCGGCCTGCCCGGAAATAGGTCGGTGAGCGTTGCAGCATCGTGATGTGGGCACAATCGGCCGCCATCGCCGGTATCAGCGTCGCGGCGGTGGCACCCGAGCCGATAACCACGACATTCTTGCCGGCGTAGTCCAGGTCCTCCGGCCAGGTTTGCGGATGAATGATCTGGCCCTTGAAGGCATCCATCCCGTCCCATTTTGGCGTGTAGCCCTTCGAGTGCCGGTAGTAGCCCTGGCACATCCACAGGAAGTTCGTGGTGAAACGAACCGCCTCACCGGTGTCGGTCCGGGTCGCCTCCAGCGTCCACAGCGCGTCCTGGCTCGACCAGCTTGCCGAGGCAATTTTGTGCTGATAACGGATATGTGGCGCGAGGCCGTTCTCGTCGATGACTTCGCCCATGTAGCTGAGGATTTCGGCCGCGGTCGCGATCGGCGCGGTGGTCCATGGCTTGAAGCGGTAGCCGAAGGTGTGCAGATCGCTGTCGGAGCGGATGCCGGGATAACGATGGGTGAGCCACGTTCCACCGAAGCTGGCCTGCGTCTCGAGCACGACGAAGCTCTTTTCCGGGCACTGTTTTGTCAGGTGATAGGCCGCGCCAACTCCGGAGATTCCGGCGCCGACGATCAGGACATCGAAGTGCTCGGTCTTCAGCGATGCAGTCCCGGCAAATGTTGCTGTGTCGCTCATAGGTTGCGCTCTCTCTGGACGGTTGGCATCGATCCGTGCCCCGGACGCGGCCGGCTCGTGGAGTTTAAGCGATATTAATAGTGCAAGATGCGGAGTCCCGCGATCATCACTTTGCCTGCCCAGAAATTCACCCGGGCGCTACGCCTTCGTTGCCTGCATCGCTGCCCATACCCGCGCCGGCGTTGCTGGCATATCGAAGTGCCGGATGCCCAGGGGGGCCAGCGCATCGTTGATTGCATTCATGGCCGCACCCAGGGCGCCCACTGTCCCGGCTTCCCCGACCCCTTTAGCGCCGAGGGGATTCACCGCCGTTGGCACCTCGCGCGTCGCCACGCGGAAATCCGGGAAATCCGCCGCACGGGGCATTTGGTAATCCATGAAAGATGCCGTCAGCATCTGCCCGGATTCGGGGTCATGCACGATGACCTCTCCCAGTGCTTGGCCAACGCCTTGCACCACTCCGCCGTGGATCTGGCCGGCAACGAGCATCGGGTTCAGCACCCGTCCGAGTTCCTCGATCGCGGTGTAGCGCGAAATCTCGGTCACGCCGGTCTCCGGATCGATTTCGACCTCGCAGATATGCGTGCCATTGGGGAAGGTGACGGCGGTCGGGGTGAATTCGCCCAACTCGACCAGTCCGGCTTCCTCGCCGGGCGGAACACGCCCTGGATCGTGCGCCGCTCGCGCCACCGTCGCTAGGTCGACCGAGCGGTCGGTGCCGGCGATGGTGAACTTCCCTTCGGCCAGTTCTAAATCCACCACGGCGGCTTCCAGCAGTTCCGCCGCGATACGGGTGGCCTTCTCGATCACCTTCTCCACCGCCAGCGTAACCGCGGACCCGCCGATGCACAGCGCACCCGAGCCGCCGTTGCCTTTGCCGCTGGGCAACAGGTCGGTATCGCCGCCCTCATACCGCACCTGCTCCAACGCGACCCCAAAGCGCTCCGCCACAAGCTGTGAGAACGCTGTCTCGAGCCCCTGCCCCACCGACATCGAACCCGACCGCAGGATCAGCGTGCCGTCCTCGGCCAGACGCAGGGTGGCAGTGTCCCTGGCTGGACGGAGGAAAGGTCCGCCGGCAACCTCGATGCAGTTGCAGAGCCCGATGCCGCGCAGCATGCCGCGTCCGGCAGCCTCGGCCCGACGCTCCTCGAACGAGTTGAAATCGGCCAGTTCGGCCGCTTCCCGCATATTTTCCTCGAATTCGCCGCAGTCGTAGGTGAAGGTCAGCGCGGTCTTGTACGGCATCGCCTCCGGCGGGATCAGATTGCGGCGGCGCAGTTCGAAGGGGGTGATCCCGACTTCCCGCGCGGCAACGTCGATCAGCCGCTCGATCGCGTAGGTCGCTTCCGGGCGGCCGGCGCCGCGATAGGCGGCCGTGGGCACGGTGTTGGTGAGGACCCCGCAAACCTGCGCGGCAATGAACGGTGTGATGTAGACCCCGGCGATGCCGCCGATGTTGCCAACACCCCAGCCGGAGCGGCCAGAGACGTAAGCGCCGAGATTGACGTCCCAGCGTAATTTCAATGCGGTGAATTTGCCGTCGGCATCCAGGCCCAGCGAAGCTTTGACGCGCATTTCGCGGGCCTGTTCGTCGGTCAGGAAGCCCTCGGTGCGGTCGGCGATCCAGCGTACCGGGCGGCCGAGACGACGAGCGGCCCATGCGACCAGGACGGGCTCCTGATGGACGCCGGCCTTCATTCCGAAGGAGCCTCCGACGTCCCCCGGCAGGACCCGGATATCGGTCGGCGGAATGTTGAAAATGCCGCTGGCCATGCTGTTTCGCAGCGCGAACGGCGACTGATGCGCGGCGTGGATTTCGATGCGTCCGTCGGTTGCGACACAGGCCCAGGCGCCTCGGGGTTCCATGGTATTGGCGGTGACACGGGAGACGATGAAGTCGAGTGTCGTGACATGCGCGGATGCCGCGAGCGCCGCCTCGGTGCCTTCCGAGTCGCCACGCGTCCACAGGAAGCCAACATTGTCGGGCACATCGTCCCAAACCGCAGGCGCACCCTCGGTCAACGCGGCGCCAGGGTCGGTGACAACGGGCAGGGCACGGTAGTCGACAATGATCAACTCGGCTGCCTCTAGCGCGGCGGCGAGCGTTTCGGCGACGACCATCGCCACGGGCTCGCCGACAAATCGCACCCGGTCAGGCGCCAGCAACGGGCGGTCAGTCTTTGGCGCGGGGCTGCCGTCGGGGCGCGGAAATCCTATCCCACCGGGGATCGGTGCAACATCGGTCAGATCGGCGCCGACATAGACCCCGAGCACACCGGGCATGGTGCGGGCGGCGGTTCGATCGATCCGTTCGATCCTGGCATGGGCATAGGGCGACCTTACGAAGATCGCCGTCGCCAGGCCGGCTGGGGCGGCATCCGCCGCGTAATTCCCCCGGCCGGTGAGGAACCGGTAGTCCTCGCGCCGCCGGACTGATTTTGCCTGCATTGTCGCCATGATCTTCGCTCTATGCCCCGCTCGGGGCAAAGGATAGCGAATTCGGCGGGAAGCGCGATGCCGGCGGCCCGGGCGGCCGTTGGGTCGGGGTCGGCCGGTTCAGTAGTCGGCGGCGTTCGGATCGAATTCGAGGATGCGATCGCCGGGATGAACCGACGAGTCGCCGACGAAGATATCGCGACGCTTGGTTTCCGGAATGAACAGCAGCCCGATCACCGCGGTCGCGGCGGCGATGACGACCGGATACCAGAGCCCATAGTAGATGCTGCCAGTTTGAGCGTTCATCGCGAACACCGTGGCCGGCAGCAGTCCGCCGAACCAACCGTTACCGATGTGATATGGTAGCGACATCGAGGTGTAACGGATTCGGGTCGGGAACAATTCGACCAGAGCGGCGGCCATCGGGCCGTAAACCATGGTGACCAAAATCATCAGGAACGTCAGGATCATCACGATGGTGAATGGTTGCGATCGGAAAACGTCCCAGGGATGCGCCAGTTTCACCACCGACGGGTTCGCGGCGGCGGGATAGCCCAGCGCGGTGAGCGTGCCCGCCAGATCCTTGGCGAAGGTGGGAGCGCCAGCGTCGAGCGTCTTGTCACCGATACGCACGGTCGCCGGGGTTCCCGGCGGCGCGGGTTCCTGCGAGTAGACCACTGACGCGCGCGACAGGGCGCCCTTGGCCACATCGCAACTGTTGGTAAACTTGGCGGTGCCGACCGGATTGAACTGGAAGGAACAGTCTGCGGGGTCGGCTACGACCACCACGTGCACTGTCTCATGGGCGCTCGACAACGCTGGGTTGGCGATCTCCGCCAGGTAGCGAAACACCGGAAAAAAGGTCAGCGCGGCGATGATGCAGCCGCCCAGGATGATCGGCTTGCGTCCGATTTTATCCGACAACCAGCCGAACAGAACGAATCCACCCGTGCCGAGCGCCAGCGACCAGGCGACCAGCATGTTGCTGCTGAAGGAATCCACCTTCAAAACCGACGTCAGGAAGAACAGCGCGTAAAACTGGCCCGAGTACCAGACGACGGCCTGACCCGCGACCAGGCCAAACAGCGCGAGGATGGCCCATTTCGCATTCTGCCACTGGCCGAAGGCCTCGGTCAGGGGCGCCTTGGAATGGGTACCCTCAGCTTTCATCTTCAGGAAAGCGGGGCTCTCGCTGAGCTGCATGCGGATCCAGACCGAAACAGCGAGCAGCAGGACCGAGACCAGAAACGGCACGCGCCAGCCCCAGGCGCGAAAGTCGTCGGGGGTCATGAGCGATTGCGTCAGCAGGATAACCAGCAGCGACAGGAACAGGCCAAGTGTCGCGGTGGTCTGAATCCAACTGGTGTAGAAACCTCGACGTCCCTGCGGCGCGTGTTCGGCGACATAGGTCGCGGCACCGCCGTACTCGCCGCCCAATGCGAGGCCTTGCAGCATCCGCAGTGCGATCAGGATCACCGCCGCGCTGAGCCCGATGCTGTCCGAGGTCGGGAGCAGTCCGACGATGAAGGTCGAAGCGCCCATGATCAGGATCGTCACCAGGAAGGTGTATTTGCGGCCGACCAGGTCGCCGAGACGGCCGAATACCAGAGCGCCGAAGGGACGCACGAGAAAGCCGGCGGCGAACGCCAGCAGGGCAAAGATGTTGCGGGTGTTCTCATCGAACTGGCCGAAGAACTTGGCGCCGATGATGACCGCGAGCGATCCGTAGAGATAGAAATCGTACCACTCGAAAACAGTGCCGAGGGACGAGGCGAGGATGACCTTCATCTCGTCTCGGGTCATTGGGCGAACGGAGGGTGACACCACACTCGACGGCGTTACGGATGCACTCATTTGCCTGCCGAGCCTCCTGTTACAATTCCATCCCGTGCCGAGTTAGCGATTATGAGCGCCTGACCCGATTCGATACTGATCAACGGAATCTGATGGGCCGTCAAGCTCTTAGCCGAAACTGCAATGCCGCGACAGCGGCAAACTGAGCTTCGGACCACCACCCCCTCTATGACCTGCCGATCCCGGTGGTTAGCCTGTCGCGCTGTGACTGAAGAGCGAGTGCGCACTCTTGGACGCAGTTGAACACCCGAACAAGGTTCGCTCGCGACGGTGTCTCGTGTTTCGCGTGCCGACCGCGCATCCCGCCGATATCACCGGCGTGCTGAACCTGATCGCCACAGGGGCGGTCGTGGCGGCGGAAATTCGCGCGATCTTCGGCAAGACCGAGGGCAACGGCTGCGTCAACGACTTTACGCGGGCGTATGCCGTCACGGCGTTGCAGAATGGTCTGGCGCCGTTGCTCGGATGCGCGCCATCCGAGGTTGGGGATCGCGTTGCCCTGGTAATGTCGGGCGGTACTGAGGGCGGGTTATCACCGCATCTGCTGGTTTTCGCTGCCAGCGATGCCGCGCCGAACGCGAAGCCGGTGCGGAGCCTCGCAATCGGGACGGCCCACACCCGCGATTTCCAGCCGGAGGAAATCGGCCGCACGGCCCAGATCGAAGCCACCGCGGAAGCGGTCGCCACCGCCATGGCGCAGGCCGGCGTCGCCGATCCGGAGGACGTCCACTATGTGCAGATAAAGTGTCCGCTGCTGACCGCGGATCGTGCGCTGGCGGCGGTCGCGCGAGGGCAGTCAGTGGTGACGGAGGACCATTATGCCTCGATGGGATACTCGCGGGGTGCCTCGGCGCTTGGTGTCGCGTTGGCACTGGGGGAGGTTCCCCGAGAGGAATTGAGCGATGAAGCGGTGTGCCGGCGGCTTGATCTTTGGTCCGGCCGGGCCAGCACCAGTGCCGGCATCGAACTGATGCGTAACGAGGTCGTCGTTCTCGGCAACAGCGACCGCTGGACGAGCGATGCGATCATCGCGCACCGGGTGATGCGGGACGCGATCGACCTTCCCGCCGTGGTCGGCGCGCTGGCCGACGCTGGGCTCGGGCCGGCCGGTGGATGCCAGTTGAATCACGCGGCGCGGGATGCGCTGCTCGCCGTGCTGACGAAGGCCGACCCCGGATCATCTGGCCGCGTCAGGGGTGCCAGGCACATCATGCTGGACGACAGCGA
Source organism: uncultured Alphaproteobacteria bacterium (assembly GCA_963758415.1). Lineage (GTDB taxonomy): Bacteria > Pseudomonadota > Alphaproteobacteria > Acetobacterales > Acetobacteraceae > Rhodopila. The sequence continues at coordinate 1,017,254 of CAVWVL010000011.1, forward strand.
CATCAACGCGACCCGGCATGCGCGCGCGCTGGTGGGCGGCGTGCTGGCGGGAGTGATCGGGCGGACCGATTTGTTCGTGTCCGGCGGCGCCGAGCACCAAGGCCCCGATGGCGGCGGTCCAGTCGCGGTGATCGTTCGGCGGGCGCACAGCGCTTGAAACCGAGACGGGGGTGGGTGGCGGCGGGACCTTCGCGACGGTAATGCGCGGCGCCTGCCTTGCCTGGTTGGACCGGCCCCGTTCGTGCCTGCTGAACGGTCCGCGCAATCACCGAGATCGCCGAGTCCACTGAGTTCGCGGCGACGAGGTTCGGACGAAACGGCGGAGACCGTTCTTCAGCAGCACCTTCTTGAAGTTGCAGCCAGGCCGGAATTGATACCAGGACAATAGAAGCTCGGCCCTGTCCGGCGCCTCCTCCGGCCAATTGATTTCGAGTCAGCCTCAAAGCCAGCAGAGAGCCGACGGTCACGGCTCGTTTCGGTCATGCCCCATGCGTGAAGAAGAAAAATGCCGAGCGGAACGAGGCATTTCTCGATCGTTGTGGGAGTGGCGCCGCGGTGAAAACGCGTCTTAGTTTCAACTTCCAGCATCATTGCGCTTTTTACTTGACGCGATCGCCGTCCCCTTCACATTCCGCGCCATGCGCAACTTCTCAGATTTGACAGAACGCGAAATCCTCGCCCTGGCGATTGCCAACGAAGAAGAGGACGGCCGCATCTACCTGGACATCGCCGAAGGCTTGCGATCGGAATATCCCGGTAGCTCGAAGGTATTCTCGCTGATGGCGGCCGAGGAAGGCGAGCACCGCCATCGGCTTCTGGAAGTATATCGAAACAAGTTCGGCGAACACATCCCGCTGATCCGCCGCCAGGACGTGCGCGGATTCATCCAGCACAAGCCAGTCTGGCAGATGTATCCGATGAACCTGAGCGCGGTCCGCCACCTGGCGGAGAGCATGGAGACCGAGACCCAGGGCTTTTATCGCCGGGCGGCGGCGCGCAGCGAGGACGTGTCGATCAGGAAATTGCTGGGCGACCTGGCAGACGCCGAAGTAGAGCACGAACACCGCGCCGATCAGTTGGTCGAGGAAAACCTGCCGACCAATGTGCGACGCGCCGAGGACGCGCATGAGCGGCAGTCGTTCGTGCTGCGCGTCATCCAGCCCGGCCTGGCCGGACTGATGGACGGCTCGGTTTCCACCCTTGCGCCGGTGTTCGCCGCGGCGTTCGCCTCGGGCAACACCTGGCAAGCCTTCGTGGTGGGACTGGCGGCGTCGATCGGGGCGGGCATTTCCATGGGGTTCGCCGAGGCGCTGTCGGACAATGGCAGCCTGACCGGCCGCGGCGCGCCGCTGATCCGTGGCGCGATATGCGGATTGATGACGACAGCCGGCGGCATCGGTCATACCCTGCCGTTCCTCATCCCCTCGTTCTGGATCGCGACAGCCGTGGCGATGTTCGTCGTCGTCCTGGAACTCGGGGCGATTTCCTGGGTTCGCTGGCGCTATATGGACACTCCGCCGCTGTCCGCCACCGTTCAGGTCGCCTTTGGCGGGGCACTGGTGTTTGCCGTGGGGATACTGATCGGCAGCAGTTGACGCGGCGGGCTGGCGTTGTGCCGGCCCCGCAGCAAACACGGGAAATTCCGTACCAAGCAGGGGATGCCACCGGGAGCGCTGTCTGGCGGGGCGGCGTCAAGGGCTTGTCCTTGGCGGTGGCGATGAACATTTGTTTTCCCCGACGGAGGGCACATGCCAGCATTGGCAGCAAGGAGCCGACATGGACACGATGCTGGCGTTGCGACACGACGCTGGGACCGACGAGGACCTGGCGCAGACCATCGTAAATGACGGGGCGCGGCGCTATTTCGCGGATCGCCGAGCCAAAATCCCCGCATTCGTCGACCGGAATTTCTCCCTGCGGGGATCGTTGCGCCTGCATCGCGCGGCAGTTGGCTGGGATATCGCCCGCGTGCCCTTCAATCTGGCGATGGCCGCCCCTCAAGCGGGCCTGCTGCTGGCCGCCCGCGTCGCGGGAAAGGCGGGGGCACCCGACGTCGCGGCACAGCTCGGGTCCAAGCAACTGGTGGTGCATACGGCGGTCGGACGCGAGCTCGCATGGCGGCTGCACGCCGATCTGCTGGAGCTGCCGTTCGAGGAAGGTGGCCGCGTGACCCGGCGCGACGCGCTGGCCGAAACGATCCTGTCCGACCCCAGGGTTGCGGCGGCGATGACCCCGGCGCTGCAGGCGATCGGGGCGAGTGGTGACGACCCTGCCCTGCGGCAGCGGCTGACCGCCGCGATGGCCGAATATACCCGCACTCGGGTCGCCGCCTCCGAGATCACCACCGCCTTGTTCAGCCTCGGCACCGGTGCCCTCGCACTGGGCAGGTTCACTCCGGGGGCGCTGTCGCTGGCCCCCACCCTCGCGGCCGCGATCGGAAAGCGGGCGGCGGTGATGTCATTGCCGATGGGCGGGGCGCTGGGTTCTGTCTGGTACAGCTTGTTCCGGGTGGCACCCTCGGCGGTACTGGTCACAGCGCTGACCGGCGGGCTGTTGGCGGCGTCCACACTGGCGGCGGCGTTCTCTGGCGTGGTGACAGACCCGATACAGCGCAAGCTCGGTCTGCATCAGCGGCGCCTGAAGCGAATGCTGGACGCTCTGGAGCAACAGATGCTTGACCCGACTGCTCCTGGATTTGTCATGCACGACCATTATGTCGCGCGCCTGATGGATCTATTCGATGTTGCCGGCACGCTGGTTCGGGTGGCGGCCAGGCCGCGCTAGCTTAGCAAGCCACGTCGTAGGTCGTCCCAGCCCCTCGGCCTGCGCCAAGGGCATGCTTCGCTGGGATGACACGGGAACGCTGGGGATGACACGGGGACGACGCGGGAACGCGGGTGATGACAGGAATCGGGCACGGTGAGCCACTAAGCGCCGATGAACTCCTGGTCGAGCAGGGGATCGAGCACGCCTTCGTGCGATAGTTCTCGGCCGATGCGGCCGCGGTGGATCATCAGCACGCGGTCGGCCAGGCCACGCAGAAAGTCGAGATTTTGTTCCACCAGCAACACGGTCAGGCCGCGTTGCCGTCGCAGAGCGCTGATCCGCTCGATCAGCGCCTGCACGATCGAGGGCTGAATCCCCTCGGTCGGCTCGTCCAGCAGCAGCAGGCGCGGTGCGCCGCACAAGGCACGCGCCAGAGCCAGCAACTGCTGCTCGCCGCCGGACAGCGCGCCTCCCGGGCGGTCAAGCAAAGGCACAAGTTCGGGGAACTCCGCCAGCGCCTCGGCCTCGGCACGCGATTTGTCGAGCCCCTTGGCCAGCGCCGCGAAATGCAGGTTCTCGCGCACCGACAGGCCGGGGAAGATCTGCCGCCCCTGTGGCACGCTGCCTATGCCGGCACGGGCGCGCAAATGCGCGGCGAGGCGTTCGACCGGCTTGCCGTCCAGCACGATGCGGCCCGACCATGTCGGCAGCAAGCCGGCGATTGCCTTCAGCAAGGTCGATTTGCCGGTTCCGTTGTGCCCGAGGATGCCGACACACTCACCTGGGGCGACCGCGAGGCTGACCCCGTTCAGCACGCCGATGCGGCCATAGCCGGTGACGAGGTTCTCGATGGCAATCATGCCGCTCGGCCCAGGTAGACGTCGTGCACACGTGGATCGGCAAACACCGTGTCGGCAGTGTCCTCGATCAGCACGCGGCCCTGATGGAACACGGTTACGGTCGAGGCGATGGCGCGAATGAACCGCATATCGTGCTCGACCACGACGATGGCGTGACTGCGGTTCAGTGTGCGGATCACCTCGACGGCGGCGAGCGTCTCCTCGGCGCTCATGCCGGCGGTGGGCTCGTCCAGGATGATCAGGTCCGGCTCCGGCGCCACCACCATGGCAAGTTCCACCAGTTGCCGCTGACCGTGCGCCAGCAGACCGACGGTCCGGTCCGCCAACGCGGCTATTCCAAGCCGCTCCAGCGTGGCGTCGGCCTGCCGCCGGGCAAAGCGCTCACCATGGCGGCGGCGCAGCCCCAGAACGACACTCTCACGCACGTCGAGGCCGTCGAACAGCGAGGGCACCTGGGTCTTGATACCGATGCCCAGACGCGCGACGGCGTAGCTGTCGAGCGCGGTCACGTCGGTGCCGCGCCAGAAGATTCGCCCGGACGTTGGCCGCAACTGGCCGCTGAGACACTTGAAGAACGTGCTCTTGCCGGCGCCGTTGGGGCCGATCAGACAGCGCAGCTCGCCCTCGTTGACCGATAGCGTCACCCGGTCGACCGCCAGCACGCCGCCAAAGCGCATGGTCAGCTCATCCGTTGCCAGCAGCGCGCTCATGTTCGGCGGCTCCGCAGGCGCGCCAGCCAGCCGCCGACAGTGGGCAGCAGGCCCCTCGGCACGCCCAGGACCGTCACCATCAGCACGATGCCGAGGACGAGATTGGGGTCGAGCGCCGACAGGGTGCCGGCGTAGGTGGTCAGTGCCTGCACCAGGATGCAGCCGATCACCGGGCCGACCAGGGTGCCGAGGCCACCGACGAGAACCCAGATGATGACCTGCCCGGCATAGGACAGGGAAAACATGGTCGGGCTGACGAACACACAATTGGCGAACAGGATGCCGGCCAGCCCGGCCATTGCGCCCCCGAGTGCGAATAGCCCCAGCTTGTGCAGGCGCACGTCGTAGCCGAACAGTTCGGCACGGAGTTCGTTCTCGCGGATGGCCACCGCGACGCGGCCGAAGCGGCTCAGCAGCAGTAGTTTCGCCACCGCGTAACATGCCGCCAGGCAGATCACGGCGACGGCGAACACCTGTTGCGGCGTCAGTGGGGCATCCGGTTGCAGCGGCAGGTTGAGCGGCGGGGTGCCGGGCATGCCGTTGAAGCCGCCCAGTGCCGCGCTGCCGATGGTCCACTGGTCGCCGGCGGTCGAGTTGGTGAAGGCGAACAGGATCAGCGTCACCGTCAGGGTAATGACGCCCATATAGACGTCGCTGATACGGCCGAAGAACATCAGGTAGCCGAGTGCCGCCGCGGCCAACGTTGGTATGGCCAGCGCCAGGGGCACCGCCCAGGTGGTGTCGCCGAAATTGATCGCCGCCACGGCATAGGCATAGGCGCCAAGGCCGAAGAAACTGGTCTGACCAAAGCACAGGATGCCGCCAAAGCCCCATACCAGGCCGAGGCTGAGTGCTAGCACGCTCAGGCTCACGAACACCGTGGCGTTGATCAGGGCGAACAGTTCCAGCGCGTCCGGCAGCAGCCAGGCCGCGAGCGCGGCCAGCACGACGGCGGCGGCGATCTCGAGCCCGGTTCGCCTCACATCGCCCGCCGCAGGAAGCGGCCGGTGATGCCGCGCGGCAGCAGACGCAGGAGCACAACGGCGACGATCAGCAGGGCCACCTCACCGAACACCGGCGTGGTCAGGAAGGTGACGATTGTCCATACGCTGCCCAGCAGCAGCGACGCCGATAGCGTGCCGGCCAGCATGGCGGCGCCGCCGGTGATGACGGTGATGAATGCCTTGGCGATATAGGCAGCGCCCATGGTGGGCACGACGCCGGACAGCGGCGCGATCAAGCCGCCGGCGAGCCCCGACAACGCGGCGCCAACGGTGAAGGTCGCGGCGTAGACACGTTCGGGCGCGACGCCGAGCGCCGCGGCCATGCTGGGGTTCTGCATGGTGCCGCGGGCGATCAGGCCGACGCCAGTGAAGCGGAGCACCGCCCAGACGCCGGTCGACAGGACGGCGGCGGCCAGGACAAGGAACATGTCGTAGGTGGCGACATGGAAACGTCCCACCGCGAAATTGCCGAGCGGGGCGGAAAAACCGCTGACGCTGTTGCCGAACAGCATGGTCACGGTGCCGATCAACGCCAGGGACAAACCCCAGGTCGCCAGCATGGTATCGATCATCCGCCCGTAAAGGCCGCGGATCAGCAGCCGTTCGACGACGGCGCCGACGATGCCCACCAACAGAGGCGGCACCACCAGGATCGACAGCCAGAGATTGAGGCCGTGACCGTAGGCGAGCACCGCCGCGTAGCCGCCAAGCATCAGGAACTCGCCGTGGGCCAGGTTGATGACGCGCATCATGCCGAACACCACGGCAAGACCGAGGCTGACGATGATCAAGGTCGCAACACCGCTGGCGATTTGCAGCCCAACCACCACCGCGTAGTCCAAGGCTTTCCGCCTAGATCTTGACGTCGACGACGTACTGCTTGTTTTCGTCGGGGTGCGCTTTCAGGTCGCAAACCGATGCGGTGTCGAGCGGCGGCTGCTGCGGAAATGTCTCAAGCAGCTTGAAACCATGATTGGACGCCTCGGCAAGGAACACGTCGACCGTGGTATGATGCGTCTTGGCGTCGAGCACGGTCTTCCCGGCCGGGGTGTCCATCGAGATGCCGCTTTCCAGTGCCTCGATCACCTTCATGCGGTCGATCGATTTGGCGCGTTTCACGCCCTCGGCCCACAAGTTGAAGCCGATATAGGTTCGCATGGCCAACTCGGCGCCCAGATATGGCGCCTTATCACCCAGCGAAGCGTGGAACTTGCTCAGGAACGCCTTGTTCTCGGGATTATCGACTTCCTGGAAATAGCTGAAGGCCGAGACGATGCCGTCTCCCTCGGCGGGCGACAGCAGCAGGGTCTCGTTGCCGCCGCCAAATGTCGTCGAGGCGAGGGCGATTTGCGACTTGGTCCCTGATGCGGCCCATTGCCGATAGAATGAGACGTGCGCGCCGCCAACCAGCGCGGAGATGACCACGTCGGGCTTGGCGGCCTGGATCTTGCTGATGACCGGGCCGAAGCCGGTGACGTCGAGGGGGAAGAAGTCAACCGACAGTACTTCGCCGCCGCCTTCGCGGGTGTATTTGGTGATCCATTTGCTGGTGATCTGGCCATAGTTGTAGTCAGCCGCGATCACGTAGACCTTCTTGCCCCATTTTTGCAGGGCATAGGGCACCAGTTTCTGCACGTTTTGCGCCGGGGTGGAGCCCGTGCAGAAGATGTTGCGGTCGCAGACGCCGCCCTCGTATTGGGTGTTGTAGAAATACAGCGTGTTGAAACGGTGGAGGATGGGCCGGATCGCTTCTCGGGAGGCGGAGGTGATGCCGGCATGGACCACGGCTGCCTTATCCTTGGTCGCCGCCTGGGTGGCAAACTGTGTGTAGAGCTGAATGTTGGACTGCGGGTCGTAGTTGATGAGCTTGATTTCCCGGCCGAGCAGACCGCCAGACGCGTTGGCCTCCGCGACGGCGAAGTTCAGGCAGGCGATCATCGGCGCGCCGTAAATGTCGAGGCCGCCCGAGGCGTCGTGGATTCCGACCACGGTGATTGGGTCGGCGCCGAGGGCGGCGTGGCGCAAGATCGCTGGCGCTGCCAGGGTGGCGCCGGTGGCCAGCAAGGCGGTCTTCAGGGTTTCGCGTCGGTTTATCAACATGGGGGCTCCCGCGGAATCACTCATCAAGGATGCACGAACCGGGCCATTTAGTTGGCCTCTGGTGGCACTCCATAGATATCGGTCAGGTGAACCGCAACGGGATAAATCGCTCTGCACGCCAGGATGAGACGGGTCGGGTTGCACCTTAATGACGGTGCCGACGCCCGCTGGCCGCTACAGATCTGGGCCGACCGGTGTGGCGGCACATTGGACGATATTTTCACCCCGTGACGACCCCGGAACGCATGGAAATACCGGCAGCCGCGCTGTGTCAGGCGGGATTGCCAGAGTAAAGCTGTCGAGCGTAGCAACATTACTGAGCTGAGCCGTCCGGCGCGCCCCATGGAGCACATTCGGGCGGGGGAAGGTGCGGCAGCAAAGGAGCGACGATGGATTTTCCGCTCACCCTGGTGAAACTGGCCGGCTCGGTGGCCCTACTGCTGTGGGGCATCCGTATGGTACAGACCGGCGTGCAGCGGGCATTCGGCGCCAAGCTTCGCGGTTTTCTTGGGCACGCGCTCCGGGATCGCTTCCGGGCGCTCCTGGCCGGCATCGGCGTGACCGCCATCCTGCAGAGCAGCACCGCGACCGGCCTGATGGTGACCGGTTTCGCCGCCGACGGTCTGGTCGGGCTGATGCCCGCGCTCGCCGTGATGCTTGGCGCGAATGTGGGCACCACGCTGATCGTGCAGGTGCTGTCGTTCGACGTGGCCGAGGTCGCCCCAGCGCTGATCCTGATCGGGGTGCTGATGTTCCAGCGCGCCACCACCGGCACGCGCGATTTCGGCCGGGTGCTGATCGGGCTCGGCCTGTTGCTGATGGCGCTGAATCAGTTCGTCGAGCTGCTGACCCCCTATGAGGACGCTCCCAGCCTGCGGATGCTGCTCGGCGCGATCTCGACGCAACCCATCCTGGACGTGATACTCGCGGCCGGACTGACCTGGGCGGCGCATTCCAGCGTCGCCGTGGTGCTGGTGGTGATGTCTTTCGCGGCCAAAGGCACGGTGCCGCCAGATGCAGCCTTCGCGCTGGTGCTCGGCGCCAACCTGGGGACCGCTATCAACCCGGTGCTGGAGGGGGCGACCGGTGGTGACGCGGCGGCCCGGCGACTGCCGGTCGGCAATATGATCAACCGCATCCTCGGGGTCGCCGTGGTCCTGCCGCTGCTGCCGCGACTGGGCACGTGGACCGTCGCCATCGAGCCGCAGAACGCCCGCGCGGTGGCCGATTTCCATACCGCCTTCAACGTTGTGCTGGCGCTGATCTTCCTGCCGCTGCTGGGGCCGTACGCCCGGTTGCTGCGCCGCTTGATGCCGGAGCGGATCGATGTGGCGGACCCCAGCCGGCCGATGTACCTCGATGCCGCCGCGACGGAGACCCCGGTGGTGGCGATCGGCGGTGCGGCGCGGGAGGCGCTGCGGCTAGCCGACGTGCTGGAAGCCATGCTGCTGGGGCTGCGCGACGCCTTCGCCAAGGGCGACCGCCGGATCATCGGAGAGACTCGGCGCCTGGACGACACGCTCGACAAGCTCAACCGGGCCATCAAGGGCTATCTCACGGCGCTCGATCCGGAGGCACTGGGCGAGGCGGACCATCGCCGGGTCCGCGAAATCCTCGCCTTCGCCACGAATATGGAGCACGCCGGCGACATCATCGATCGCAACCTGCTTGGGCTGGCGTCGAAGCGGATCAAACGCGGCCTGGCGTTCTCGGACGCCGGCGAGGTCGAACTGCTGGCGATGATCGATCGGCTGGTCGCCAATCTGCGCGCAACTGCCTCACTGTTCATGACCGGCGACGACCGTGCCGCGCGGCTGCTGGCAGCCGAGAAGGAGGTTTTCCGTAATATGGATGCGACCGCGACGGAGGCGCATTTCGAGCGCCTGCGGGCCGGACGGATCGACACGGCCGAGACCAGCGCGCTGCATCTAGATGCCTTGCGGGACCTGAAGAGCGTCAACACGCATCTGGTGGCGGCTGCGGCCTATCCGGTGCTGGAACGAAGCGGGGAGCTGTTGCCCAGCCGGCTGCGGCAGGAGGTGTGAGGGCTGCCCGGTCGATGCTGGCAGTTATGTCAGCGATTGGGCCACAGTCCCGGGGTCGCGACTTCTAGCGAATGGCCGTCGGGGTCGCGGAAATAAAGGCTGGTCCCGCCATGCGGCCAGCGCAAGGTGCTTTCGGTTGCAACGTCCTGGCGAGACAGATGGTCCTGCCACGCGGCCAGTTCACCGTAGGGGATCGCAAATGCGACATGCAACGCGCCGCGTCCATGATGCGGGGGGATGATGCCGTCACCAGGGCCGGGTGCGGGCTCATCCGTCATGCCGTGCCGAAACAGCAGCAGCACCTGCTCGCCGGGAACCTCCAAGGCGCACATCCGCCCGTCCTGGAAGAATGCCGTGAAGCCGAACAGGCGCTCGTAGAAGCGGCGCGAGCGGTCCAGATCGTCCACATACAGTGATGTCTCCAGGATCTGGCTGACCCGCGGAATGGTTCGCTGCATATCTCGTTCCTCCGTTAGCCGGACGCGTATGACATCGGACGGCCGGGGTCCGTGGTCAACAGCGTGTGCCGGTCACCAGTTGAACAGGTTGATGCCGGCACTGCCTGCGACAGCCCCAGCCACTGTCAGAAGGCTGAGGCTGAGCAGGAGGCGGTGCAACCATTCGACGAGGCGGTAGGTCAATTCGGGAGCCGATGCGGCACGGCGCGTCAGGGCCGTCTCGAGGAACAATGGCTCGACGACGAAAAGCATCGCGGTGAATATCAGCCACGTCAGCACCATGGTGTGCATCCACCAGAAGCTGGCTGACTGGAACCGGTCCCAGAGGTCGAGGCGCCACGCCATGTAGAGGCCGCTGAGGCCAGCCACGGCCGTCGTGACTCGGGCCTGCCGCGCAAAGCGTGCTTCCAGCGTGTGGAAGGCGGCCAGGCGTTGCAAAGCGGGATAGGATCGCCGGATCGCGGGCAGCAGGACAGTCGTCACCATGCCGACGCCGCCGATCCACAGAACGACGGCAATTACATGGAGCGCGCGGGCGAAAGCGAGATCGGTCACTGTCTCGAAAACCCTATCGCATCAATGGACGCCAGCGATCAAAAAATTTCCAGTCTCAACCGGATTTGCGTGACGGTGATCACACGCTCGAAATCCGCGGTTGACTCACGTATAACTCGGTGGTTATTGATACGACAAATAGCCAGAGAGTTATGTGTCCGATGACGCCCGTCCACGACATGCTCTTCAAAACGCTCGGCGATCCGACCCGGCGAGCCATCTTCGAGCGGCTGTGCCGTGAGGGGGAACAGACGGTCGGGGTGCTGACGGCTCAGGCCGGCGTCTCGCAACCGGCCGTCTCAAAACATCTTGGCGTCCTGAAGCAGGCCGGGCTGGTGCTCGACCGCCACGAAGGTCGCCTGACGCATTACAGCGCGCAGCTCCACGCCTTGGCGCCGCTGATCGACTGGACAAGCCAGATGGCTGGTTTCTGGCAGAGCCGGTTCGACGCCCTCGAAGACCTGCTGAAAAGGATGGATCAATGAACGAACAATCAGCCGAAACGCGCTCCGTCGTTGTCGAACGGGAGTTCCCTTATCCACCGGAAAAGATTTGGCGCGCGCTCACCCAACCACATCTGATCGAGGAATGGCTGATGAAGAACGATTTCCAGCCTGTCGTGGGCCACCGTTTCGATCTTAGCGCGGAGTGGGGCTCGGTCGGCTGTCAGGTGGTAGCGGTCGAGCCGACAAAGACACTGGCCTACACCTGGGGTGACCATGATCTCAAGAGTGTCGTCACCTGGACGCTCACCCAGACAAGCACGGGCACCCACCTGCGCATGGAGCAGTCAGGCTTCCGGCCGGATCAGCCGCGCTACTACCATGGCGCCCAGGCCGGCTGGCCGCGGTTCGTTGCAAACCTGGAGCAGGTATTGGCGAGAATGGACTGAACTGCAACCAACAGGCCGGGAGCCAGGAACATCATGAGCAAGAGCCTATCTCAGCCAGCACGATCTCCGTCCGAGATGATAGACGACAGGATCAGTCAGCTCGGCGACTGGCGCGGCAAGATGCTCTCCCAGCTCCGCGCTTTGATCAGGCAAGCCGACCCCGAGGTCGTTGAAGAGTGGAAATGGCGCGGGGTTCCCGTTTGGTATCACGAGGGAATGATCTGCACCGGCGAGACCTACAAAGGCGTCGTTAAGATGACGTTCGCCAAAGGAGCCGCACTCGACGACCCCTCAGGCCTGTTCAATTCCAGCCTCGACGGCAACACCAGGCGCGCCATCGACTTCCACGAGGACGAAACGATTGACGAGGCGGCATTGAAGGCTCTCATTCGCGCCGCCGTGACGCTGAACACGTCCCGTGCCCGGGGCTGATCGAGCCGAAAGTCGCACAACAAATGCTGACACAGACGAGAGTGTTTTAACCGGCGGTTCGCACTGAACACTGTCACCGGCGCCATCCCCTTGCGAACCTCGCCCGTCTCACCGAAAAATGGCCGCCCCAAGAGAGCGCTCCATGATCCCACGTATCGAGTTCGACCCAACAGCCCCGGCGGCGCTCGACGGCATCCGCGTCGTCGACATGTCCCGCCTGGTCGCCGGCAACATGGTCAGCCTGCAACTCGCCGACCAGGGCGCCGAGGTCATCAAGGTCGAGGATCCCAAGGTCGGCGACCCGCTGCGCGCCTGGCGCGTCAAAGGCCTGTCGCTGCACTGGAAAGTCTACGCCCGCAACAAGAAGAGCCTGGCCATCAACCTGCGTCCCCAGGCCGGCCGCGACGCCTTGCTCGACCTGCTGGCGACCAGCCACGTCCTGATCGAGAACTACCGCCCCGGCACGCTGGAGCAGATGGGCCTCGGCCCCGACATCCTGCACGCCCGCAACCCCAGCCTGATCATCGTGCGCATCACCGGCTTCGGCCAGGACGGACCCTACCGCGACCGGCCGGGCTTCGGCACGCTGGTCGAGGCAATGTCCGGTTTCGCCTCCAAGAACGGCTATGCCGACCGGCCGCCGGTGCTGCCGCCGCTGGCGATGGCCGACATGGTGTCTGGTCTGTATGGCGCCTACGCGGTGATGGTCGCTCTGCGCGTTGTCGAGCGCGGCGGCAAGGGCCAGATGATCGACCTGCCTTTGCTCGATCCGATGATCTCCGTGCTGGGTCCGGACGCGGCGATCTATCGTGTATCCGGGGAGAAGCCGCCGCGCACCGGCAGCCGATCGCTGACCACCTCGCCGCGCAACGTCTACGCCACCAGCGACGGCCGGTTCATCGCGATCTCCGCCTCGATCCAGGCGATGGCCGAGCGGCTGTTCCGCGCCATCGGCCGCGCCGACATGATCGACGACCCGAGGTTCCGCACCAACACCGACCGGGTGCGCAACATCGACGCCTGCGACGGGATCGTCGCCGCCTGGATCGCCGAACGCACGCTGGCGGAGAACATGGCGGTGTTCGAAGCGGCCGAGGTTACCGCCACGCCGATCTACGAGATCGACCAGTTGCTCGACGACCCGCATGTGCAGGCGCGTGGCATCCTGGTCGAGGCGCCGGACGAGGAGGCCGGTTCGGTGCTGATGCACAACGTGATCCCGCGTCTGTCGGACACTCCCGGCAAACTCCGGACCCCCGCCCCGACGCTCGGCCAGCACACCAGATCGGTGTTGGAATCGATTGGCTACGACGGCGCTCGCCTGGCCGCGCTCGCGGCGGACGGCGTGATTGCCGGCGCATGACCCGGTCAGACCCGCCAGCAAGGAACATATAAGAATGCGCGACGATCTACCGGTCTGGCGGTCCCTGATGTTCGTTCCGGTCACCGCGGAAAAATTCGTCCGCACCGGTGCCGACCGCGGCGCCGACGCCATCATACTGGACCTGGAGGACGCCGTCGCACCGTCGCAAAAGGAACACGCACGCACCCTCGATTGCCGGCGCCATCCCTCAGGTGTCGCGCAACGGCGCCGACGTGGTAGTGCGGGTCAACCGCCCCTGGCGGCTGCTGGTGCGCGACCTGGAGGCGGCGGTTATCCCGGGCGTGGCGGCGCTGATGCTGACCAAGGTCGACAGCCCCGAACATGTGCACGCGGTGGCGGACATCGTCGCCGAGCTCGAGGGCGAACGAGGGCTGCCTCCGGGGCGGCTGAAGTTCATTGCTCTGGTGGAGAACGCGAACGGCTTCTTTCGTATCGAGCAGATCGCCAAGTCGCATCCAAGGGTCGTGGGCCTCAGTCTGGGCTCGGAGGATTTCGCCGCCGATGTCGGCATGCAGTCGGAACCCGAGGGCCTGTTCTACCCCAAGCAGCAGACGATCTTCGCCGCCCGGGCAGCCGGCATCATGCCGATGGGGTTCATCGGTTCGATCGCCGACTTCCGCGACCAGGAGGCTTTCCGCGCCATCGTCCGCCGGTCCCGCCGGCTGGGCTTCGTCTGCGCCAGCGCCGTGCATCCGCTGCAGGTGTCGGTGCTGAACGAGGAGTTTTCTCCCGATCCAGCCGAGGTGGAACGCGCCGAGCGGATGATCGCGGCTTACGACGCCGCCTATGCCGCCGGGCTGGGGGCGGTTCAGTTCGAAGGCGCGATGATCGACGTGCCGGTGGTGGAGCGCGCCCGATCCGTCGTGAGGCGCGCCACCTCGCTCCGCTCCCGCATCAAGACCTGAATCCACCGCATGGAACAGTTGCCGGAACTGCCTTCAGCTGCGTTCGATAAAGCGGACCCATCCCCGGACGAGGCCTTCTATGACCAGCCCCGCTTCGTCACGCACATCGACGACGCGGCAATCGCAGCCGTGACACAAGTGTATCGAACGCTCCTGCCGCCCGGCGGTGCACTCCTGGACCTGATGAGCAGTTGGGTCAGCCATCTGCCGGCTGACGTCACCTATGCGTCGGTCACTGGCCACGGCATGAACGCCGCCGAGTTGGCCGCGAACCCGCTTCTCTCCCGATGGTTCCTGCAGGATCTGAACGCTGATCCGCTGCTGCCGCTTGAGGATGCGTCGTTCGATGGCGCCTGTTTGTGCGTGTCGGTGCAATACCTGCAGCGCCCTGTGGAGGTCTTCCGCGAAATTGCCCGCGTGCTGCGCCCCGGCGCCCGCTTTGTCGTTTCGTTTTCCAACCGCTGCTTCCCGACCAAGGCGGTTGCGATCTGGCTGTCGCTTTCAGGCAATCAGCAACAACGTCTGGTCGAGGCCTACATGCGGGCCGCCGGATTCGTGACGGCCGCCGGGCAGGCAATCATTCCGGTACAAGGCGATCCACTGTGGGTGGTAGACGGCGTCAGATAGCCCGGGCGGCACTGGCGGTCGACTGGGTATCGATTGCGCAACGGATTTCTATCCCTTCATTCGGCGGATGCGATCGACCACAATCTCGGGCTTCTCCATCATCAGAAAGTGCCCGCCATCCGGCACGTACTCGATCGCGTAGTTATTGTACCAATTGGTCACCTGATCCGTCCAGATCGACCGCACGACGGGATCACCCATCCCGGCAAGGAAAGTCATAGGTACGTTCGAGATCGTCCGGTCCAGCTCTGTCCAGGGCGCGCTCGTGAGCGACAGGTTTGCCCGGTAGAAATTGAAACCACCCTGGACATTGCCCGGCTTGACGAAGTTGTCAGTGTAGATCTCCATCTCCTCGTCCGTGATCAGATTCTTGTTATATGACCAGTGAGAGAGGAAGTGCTTGAAGTACGCCCGCGTCGCCGCTCGGCTCGAGCTCACGACTTCCACCGCCATATCGAGCTGGTGGAACTGCGAGTACCAGGATTCGGGAAAGTGGCCGACTGACAGGTAGCGTTCCTCAAACCCCGGAACGATCGGGTCGATAGTAAGTCCTTTTATCGTCATCTCGCGATAGCAACGAACGAACTTGTGCATGATCAAGGCCGAATAGTCGTGCCCTACCATGTAAGCCTGTTTGATGCCGAGGTGCCGCAGCAACTTGGCGTGGTCATCGGTCACCACGTTCAGATGGTATTTGGAGAGATCGCCCAAGTCTGGCTTCTCTGAATCGCCGTAGCCGCGCATGTCGGGCGCAATCACGTCGAAGTCCTCGGCCAGGGCTCCGATGCACTTGTACCAATCCCACCAGAACCCGGGCCAACCGTGCATCAGCACGAGCGGCGGACCGCGCCCTTCGCGCACGTAGTGGATCTTGATGCCGTCCAATTGCGCTTCGTGATGGGTAAATTCTTCGGGGCGCCGTAGTGGCATGATGTCTCTCCCATTTCTTTAATTTTTACTTGGGCAGCGTTCAAGGCTGCCTATAGGAATACGACCCTAATCCTCGGCCCCCGCTTCCGTCAATCCCGCGCCGACCAAAAGCGGGCATTCGTTCGCGGCGGGTGTATCCAGCTCAACCGTTCCTCTGACACGGCATTCACCATTGCGCCGACCGGGCTGACTGCGCCACACTAGCCGACCGTTCGGGAGGAGCATCAATGACCGACGATCTGGCTGCCATTCAAACTGTCCTGCAGACCTACTTCGACGGCATGTATGAGGGAAGTGTGGAAAAATTGAGCGCGGCCTTCCACCCGACGGCTGATCTGCGGACCGCCGGCGCCGATGGCACGCTCGCAGTGATGACCCGACCAGCCTGGTTTGAGCTCGTACAGGGTCGCGCTTCTCCGAAAAGCCGCGATCTGCCCCGCCACGACTGGGTGGTCACGATAGACCGTTCCGGCCCCGCGACCGCCTTCGCGAAAGTTCACTGCGCCATCCCGCCCCGCTATTTCACCGACTATCTGACCCTGGCAAAATTGAGCGAAGGCTGGATTATCGTCGGGAAGACCTACCACACCGACACTCACTGATCCTGTCCACAGCGGCACTTCACCCCGTCTCGGCGCGGCGGGCGATCGGGCTCGTGTTCTGCGCCAGCGGGTTGGACATGGGCGTCTGGGCTTCCCAGATCCCCCGGGTCAAGGTGGCCTTCTCGCTGACCGACTCTGGCCTCGCCGTGATCGTGCTGAGTTTTGCGATCGGCGCGATCATCACAATGCCTCTGACCGGAGCGATGACCGCCCGGTTAGGCGGCGTGCGCGTGGTGATTGTCACCCTCATCGCCGCCGCTGCCTCGCTCGCCCTGCTCGGGGCCGCCTGGACCTATGCCTGGTTGCTCGCCGCGACGCTCCTTACCGGCGCTGCCATCGGCGGCCTCGACGTCGCCATGAACACCCAGGCGACCGCAATTCAGCGCGCCTGGGGCGGCCCTATCATGTCCGGCATCCATGGTTGGTTCAGTATCGGCGGCCTCACCGGAGCCATCGTGGGCGGGACGCTGACGGAGGCATCGGTATCTTTCCAAGGCGTGCTTTCCAGCGCGGCTTTGCTCAATGTAGCTACCATGGTGATCGCCGCTCCCTGGCTCGCCGTCGTAGGGAAGCCGCCCGACGGGCCGGGCCTCGCATGGCCGCGACGCGCCATATTGGGCATCGGCCTGCTGTGCCTGTCCGCCTTCTTGATCGAAGGCGCCGTCTTCGACTGGTCTGCAGTGTACATGCACGAAGTCGGCGGCGCCTCACTCGGCCTAGCCTCCGCCGGCTTAGCGGGTTTTTCGCTGAGTATGGCCGCAACCCGCTTCGCCGGCGATGCCTTCACCCGCCGCTTCGGAGCCGCCCGTGTCCTGGCCGGCGGCGCGGGCCTCGCTGCTGCTGGAATAGCGCTGGCCTGCGCTATCCCAGACCCGGTCGTAGTAACCATTTGCCTCACCCTAATGGGCTTCGGGCAGGCGAATATCGTGCCATTGCTGTTCACCGCCGCTGGGAGCACGCCAGGCGTCGCCCCCGGCGCCGGTATCGCCATGGCCAGCACCTTGGGTTACAGCGCCTTCCTGCTCGGACCACCCGCAATCGGCTTTCTCGCCGATGCGGTTGGGTTGCGCCTCGCGCTCTTGCTTCTGGCCCTTTGCGCAACGGCAATCGCGATCAACGCCGGGGCGGTAGAGCGGCATCCACCACATCGGCCAGGTTGACCGCGGGTTCCTCCGCGACACGGCAACGGCGACGAGCCGCCGCGTCATTTCAGGGGAACATAAGAGGGTCACACAATGACGGTTCAGAACCGCATCCTCATCGCTCGCGTCAGCGACACCTAGCGCAGGTCGGGGCTACGGATTGATCGCGATGGCGGCAAGCACATCGGCCGGATTGCTGCCCAGCTCGGACGGCGTCCACTGCCGACGCATGGTCAGAAGTTCGATCAGGGCCGCGGTATCCCTGTCCCGATCCAGCCCAGCCGCGGCGGCGACGAAGCCGTCCTTCATGTAATAAGCCAAGAATTCCGGCTTCGTGAGGTCGCCGTAGGCAATCACATCATCCCATTCGGTCGCGTGGCCAATGTAGTCGAGGCGTTTCAGGTACTGGATCGTCCAGAACACTGGAACGGCCTCGTATCGAAGGGCCCGCCCCAGCATGTTCAGCGCTGCTGTCCGGCCGTGCTGCTGGGCGACGCGCCAATGCTCGACGCGGATCGGCTCTCCGTCGCCTCGTGACGGAAACCGAGCGATGTCACCCGCCGCGTACACGCCGTCAGTCACACGAAGATAGCCGTCCACCGAGATGCTGCCGTCATCGTTCAACGCGACGCCATCGAGGTTGTGAGTCGCCGGCCGCACCCCGAAGCCGATCACGACGAGATCCGCTGCCAGCACTTCTTCACCGTCCAGCACCACACCGCGAACGTCGCGATCCCCATGCAACCCAACGATCTTGCGTCCGAGCCGAAATGCCACGCCCCGCCTCTGGTGTAGTGTCATCAACGCACCGCCAACCCGCAGTCCCAGTTTCGTTTCGAATGGCGTGCTCTCCGCGCCGACGACCGTGACTTCCAGACCTCGTTCCCGAAGACTGGCGGCGACTTCCATGCCGATGAAGCTCGTTCCCAGCACCACGGCGCGCTCACTACGTTCCGCCTGAGCCAGGATGGCATCGGCATCACTTCGGCTGCGAAGCACGAATACATTTCCGAGATCAGCACCCGGAAGGCCAGGCCGCACCGGCGTGCTCCCGGTTGCCAGCAGCAGGGAGTTGTAACGAAATGCCAAACCCTCCGCGCTGACCACCTGCCGCTTCGAGGTATCCACCTGAGTAACCTCCGCGGTCCGCCGCTCGATGCCGTGCTCCCGGTAAAACGACTGCGTCTGGAGCGGCGACTTTTCGGCGCCCGATTCGCCGGAGAGGGCATACTTGCTCAGGATCGTGCGATCGTACGGCACCCGGTTCTCTCGATCGAGCATGACGATGCGGCCGCCAAACCCAGCCTCGCGCAGCGTTTGCGCCGCCACGGCTCCCGCGCCGCCGCCGCCGACGATGACGACGCATCGCCCGTCAGCCGATTTTTCATTTCCGCCACGGTCCGTGCGAGGCGAGACCAGAATCCGCCCGCCCTCGATCCGCGCATCGTACCGTTCGAGAGGATCGACTGCAGGGGGCTCGATGACCGCCCCGGTCCGCACACAGAAAGTTGCTTTATGCCACGGGCATATCAGCCGGTTCCCATGCAGGATCCCCTCCGCCAGGGGCGCGCCGGCATGGGGGCAGGTGGCGGCCACGGCATGGATGGCCCCGCCCTCCCGGATCAGCAGCACCCCCGTCCCATCGACATCCACCTGAAGCATCCCATCGCCCGCCAGTTGGTCTACACGGGCGACCTCAAACTCTCGCGGCTGCATCACCTATCCCCGTCCTGGCTATCAAACCAACCCGGAAACACCGGCGACGGTTCGCGGACACGAGAGATTTTGAACAACCGATGATTGGCGAAGCTGATGCAGCCGCGACCCTGTCACACGGGTCATTTGGCCGGAACGCTCCTCAGAGATGAACCGTCAGGCTGAGGAAAACCCGCCGCTCGATCGGTGGTCCAGCCGAGACCAGCAGTTGCGACACATTGAACTGCTGGGCGGACAGCGCAGCCGTGATGTTATCGGTCACCCGGTAGCCGGCACGGGCGTTCGCCGTGACGTAGTTTGCGACCTTCACCGGCTGCAGCGTGCCGGTGCCGAAATCCGGGCGATAGTCGATGAACCATGATTGCCAGCGGCTTTCCAGGTCGAACTCCCAGCGCCCGTGGCTGTAGCCTCCGCCCAGCACCACGACATCCGTCGGCGTGCCCTGCTGGTAATTCTGCGGGCTGAAGATGCCGGTACTGGTTGATCGACAAATGGTCGGTTACCGAAATAAATGAATAGCTGGCCTTCCAGCGCAGGCCCGAGGGTGAGTGTCCGCTCAGCCCGATCTCACTGCCGAGCGCCGTGCTGGACCCCACGTTCGCGGCGGTGGCACGCTGCTCCTCGAACCCGCCCAGCATCACACCATCGCCGCTGGGCGTGACCTCGTATGGATTGGTGATGATATTGTCCGTTTGCTGGGCGAAGACAGCTATGCGCAGCGTCGAGTGCATCGCCGGCAGAGCGCGGTCCCAATCCAGTTCCACATTGTCGATGGTCGCGGCATTGATACTAGGCTGGCCGAGGAACAGGTAGCCCGGATAGTCAGCACCAGGCGGCTGACGATCCTGCAAGCCAAGGTCAAGGATACTGGGGAGCTGCAAACCTCGCGCCATCAGGAGGCGGAATGTATCGGGCTCGGTCGGCCTCCACACCAGACCTGAGTTGAAGCTCGGTTGGTCGATCGTCCGCCCATTATAGGCCGACGACGGAAAGCCGACATCCGCGACCAGGGCGCCCTGTTGGTTCAGAACGAAATGATCGTAGCGGACCGCGTTGGTCAGCGACAGGCTGGGCTTGATCTGCCAGTCCCACATCGCGCTGGACGAGTACACCTGATATCCCACCCTGCCGGCCAACGATGCCACCGACGTCGCGGAATTGTCGCGGTAATCGAGACTTATTCGAATCGTATGGTATGGATTGAGCTTCACCAGGTCATTGGCCTGCACAACGACGACGGCGTCGTTGACGTTCTGCCACTCGGTAGCGCCATTGTAGACTGCAAGTAATTCATTTCTGTAGACGCTGAACCCGAGCAGACCGAATCTAGTGTCCGCGCTGAGGCCAAGGCGCGCCCAGTTGGTGCGCTGGTAATCTGTTTCGTAGTATGGGGACGAAGTCGCCTCCCAGATGCGCGTTTGCACGATCGCACCCGAGGCGAACAACAGAACGTTCGGCGCCGCCTGCGCACGGGCATCGAAGCTGAATGCGTTGCGTTGGGGCGAGGCGCGATAAGCCATATCACCGGGCGCCACGCCGGTGGCGGCATACTCCTGAGCACGAAAACCGTCCGCGGCCACGCGCACGCCGCCGACATCGGCAATTCGTCCAGTCCCAATCGCCGAGAGCGAGGTGTAACCCTGAGTGCCCACCCGGGCGGTGGCGGTGTTGATGCTCTCCCGCAACGGGTCGTATGTGATGATATTGATCACGCCCGAGGCGGCATTGAAGCCAAACAGCGCAGTGTTGGGACCCCTGATGATCTCTATCTGCCGTATCTCATCGAGCTCGACCGGCAGCGTGTACCATTGCGTTCGGCCGACATCGTCGAGGTAAACCTGCTGGCCGTTGAGCAACACCAGCAGCCGCGGGTTGCTGGTCTCGTTGTAGCCGCGCACGCTGACGTCCGCGGCGGCAAAGCCGTACCGGCGCACGTCCAGCCCGGCCACGAACTGCAGGATATCCGGAATGTTGTCGGCACCGGAGCGGCGGATGTCGTCAGCGGTGATGATCTCCATGTTCACCGGCGCCTCGGACACGCGCTGCGGCTTGCCCGTGGCCGAGGTCGTCACCGGCTCACCGAGCAGTTCCTCGAAGCCTGCGTAGTCTGCTGTCTGGGCGGATCCGGAAGACGGGTACAACAAGCAGACCAGAGCCGCCGCGAGGATGCCCCACACAGACCCGTGCCGCCGGCGGCTCGGCCCCGACACATCGCCCGGGCATCCGGAAACCGGCGACATCCTATTTCTCCCGCACCAGCATGCGGAACGCCTGCATGAAGCGGACGCCCGCGCGTTCGGCGGCGGCCTTGTCGATCAGGATCCGCACCGTCGGCTCGGTGGCGAAGCCGACGATGCAGCCGCCTGACTGGACGCAGACCAGATCGGCGGAAATCGTTGGGACATGCAGCCGCTGCGCCGCTCCGGAAATCGTTTCCATGCTGCCGACCAAACCCGAGGTGACGTAAAGCGCGGCGACGCCGGTCACCGCGGCAAGCTGATCGATGGGAACCACGCGGACCCGCAGACGGACCCGGCCTGCCGGCAGGTCATCGCCGATGACAGAACGCATGGCCGCCGCGTCACGCTGCGATGCGGCGTCGCCGGTCGCCACCACGATGCCAACCTCCACCAAACCGGTCACACCGTCGCCGACGAATCCCAGGGTCCGTCCCAGGACCTGTCCATCCTTGGCGGTGAACTCGGCCTTGGCGTCCTGTGAGGCCGCGCCGACCGTCGCAAACGCAACCACCCCGGCAAGGATCGCCGCCAGCAGTTTCATCGGCTGGGCCCGAGGCCGAGCGGCGAGCGTCATCAGCGACGGGCACGCGCGCCTGCGGGACCGAAATTGTAGGAGGCGGCGTTGATGGGAGGGAGGCACCGGGTAGCCTCGTTGGTCGGTGTTACCGCCCATATCTAACCCAGCCGGCCCTAAACCGACGTTAACGGTCCGTCACAAAAATCTGGTCCGACTTAAATGCACGGTCTGAAACCACCGATCCCGATAGTGCCGATGGTCATGCCGGAGTGTGCTTTCGGTCGCTAAACGCTTCCTTAATCTCGTCCGCTCATAATTATCAGGAAATCACCCAAGGACTTGGGCGATGCCGCGGTCAACATGCGTAAGGCGCCCTCCGGAAGGTCCGGGTGTGCCGGCGGCGCCGCGCCTCCCCTTCGGTGCGGTCCGGGTGCCAGAATCTCCTTACACCCGATGTCTGCAACGGTAGGTAAAGCCGGTGTTGCGCCGCTGGTCACGACGTTTATTTCGATTGTCGAACTGGTCGTTCGCGCTCAAGATGGCGTTCTGCCCTGCCATGGCCATGGCGCTGCTCATCGGAATGGGACTGCACGGCATCCTCGCGGCGAACCACCAGGCAGCGCTGATCGACGCCGTGGTCCACCACAATCTTTCAGTCGCCATGCGGCTGTCGGGCAGTGCCGTCAGGCTGCAGGAGATCAACAGCGCACTATATCGGCTCACGACGCTGCAAGCGAGTCATGCGGCCAATCTGAACGTGACCGACAGGATCACAAGGTTAGTGGAGGCGACCACCGCCCTGGCCGATCAACTGGACGACGAGGCTCGCGATGTCAGTATGGCAGGCGAGCATCATGCGATCCTGGGAGTGACCTCCGACCTGCGGGTGTATCGGGATGCGATCGACGTCTTCGGTTCCATGCTGGAGATCGACTTCGCCAGTGCCGTCGAGTTTTTTCGGCCCTTCGACAAGAACGCGGCAAGAGTTCTTGACCTGATCAACCAAATCGCCGACGGCGCCGTCAAGGACGCGAATACCAGCGCTGCGATGTCCGCGCATCTCGCCGACAGCATACGAGCTGCGTTGGTCACCGCATCGATCGCCGGAGCGCTGCTGTTGTTCGGCACCGCCGGGTTGCTGACCAGGTCAACGGTGCGTTCGGTCAAGCAGATCGCGACGGCGACCGAGAGAGTCGCGCTGGGCAATGAGATCGTGGATATCGGCGCTTTGGCGCGCGGCGATGAACTCAGCTCCATCGTGCGGTCCCTCGCCGTATTCCAGGCCAACGTCTCGCAGATCGCCTTCCTCGCCCATCACGACCCGCTAACCCGATTGCCGAACCGCGTGCTGTTCCATGATCGAATGGAACAGGCTCTGGCCCAGATCGACCGCGGCGTCCAGTTCGCCGTGCTCTGCCTCGATCTCGACCGGTTCAAGCTCGTGAATGACACGCTCGGTCATCCGGTCGGCGACGCGTTACTCAGAGAGGTCGCGGAACGATTGAAGGCCTGTGTACGCGAGGGCGACACCGTTGCCCGCCTCGGTGGCGACGAGTTCGCCATTATTCTGCTGGACCTGAGTGATCCACCCGAGATCTATGCCCTCGCCACCCGGATCATCGAGGTGATCGGATCAAGTTTCGCTATCGATGGCAACCAGATCAACGTCGGCACCAGTATTGGCATAGCACTCTCCCCGGCTGACGGTTCCATGGTTGAGCAGCTTCTGAAGAAGGCCGATACGGCACTGTACGGGGCCAAGAGCAGCGGCCGCGGCAACGCGTTCTTCTATGAGGAGGTGATGAATACGGCATTGCAGTTGCGGCGCGAAACCGAGGCCGGCCTTTGTCGCGCTATCGCCGAGCAGGAGTTCGAGCTGCACTTTCAGGCGCTGGTCGATGCTCATTCGCGTCGCTTGACCAGCTTCGAGGCGCTCATCCGCTGGCAACATCCGCAACAGGGTCTGGTCTTTCCCGACGCGTTTGTTCCAGTGGCGGAGTCCTCCGGCCTGATCGGCGCCATCGGACAATGGGTCCTGCGCAAGGCCTGCACGGTCGCGGCAACCTGGCCCGACAACATCAATATCGCCGTCAACCTCTCGCCGTCCCAGTTCAAGGACAAGAACCTTGTCAGCTATGTCCGCGCGGCGCTTGCCGATAGCGGCCTGTCCGCCCACAGGCTGGAACTGGAAATCACCGAATCCGTTCTGCTGCACGACAGCAGCGCCATCCTGGCGATCCTGAACGAGATCAAGGCGCTCGGCGTGAAGATATCGATGGACGACTTTGGCACCGGCTACTCGTCGTTGAGCTATTTGCGCAGCTTTCCATTCGACAAGGTCAAGATTGACCGTAGTTTCGTTCAGGACCTGCCGCGGGACAGGAACGCCATGGCCATCGTTCATGCCATCGTCGGTCTCGGGGAGACTTTCGGCATGACCATCACAGCCGAGGGCGTTGAGACCGATGAGCAGGCGGAACAACTTGCCATGGCCAATTGCACCCACCTGCAGGGATATCTTTTCAGCAAACCGATCACTGCCGCGGAAATACCCGCGCTGATGCAACGATTGGCCACCGCCTCGGCCGACTTCGCGGCGCCGGCGGGCTTTGATTACCTGAGCGGAATTACATGATTTCCCAGAAGCCGGTTTCCTCAACCAGCCTCGCGCGCTCGAGACCGCTGAAATCCCCATAAGAAAACGATCCCGACGCGTGCGCCTTCCACGATCGGCAGGTGACGGTATCCGCCGTCCTGCATCATTCGCAATGCGTGGATCGCTCGTGCGGGCGGGCTGAGCGTATCAGGCCGAGCCGTCATCACCGACGCCAGCGCCGTCGTCGCCGGATCGAGCGCTTCAGGCAGCACTCGGCCGACCGCGTCGCGGCCGGTGAACAAGCCTGCCAGGTGACCGTCCTTCCCGGTTACCAGGATTGCGCCTATCTTCCTGTCGCGCATGACGCGGCAAGCTACCCTGAACGGTTTCAGTGTCGGATAGGATCGCGGGGTTCTGACGCCTGACGATTTCGGATAAGCTTCTGTTCGCCATGTGAAATCCACCAAAAATTGGGAGCCGTCGCCGCATCTAGACCCGCGGGCTCGGTCAGCGGTGAGACATCGTTATGGCGAATCAGACCATTCGTCCCGTCCGGTTGGATGCTGCAACCGCCGGGGCGCGTATCACACCAGCATCTCAGGCGTACGCGCAATCGCGGTGACCACGTCGGCTCGGCTAACAATTCCAACCAGCCGCCCATCGCGCACGACCGGCAGCCGCTTCACACCATGCCCGATCATCAACTCGGCGAGCTCCGGCAACGTCGTCTCCTCCTCAGCGGTGATGACATGATGAACCATCACGTCGGCCGCGGTACGCGTATCAACCCGCATATAGTCGAGGAGATTCTGTGAAAGATCTTCTCCCGCGACGAGCGAATCCCGCCACCATTTCCGGCGCGCCACCGCGGATGCAAGGAAGGGTCTCAGGATATCACCCTCGCTGACAATCCCAACAATCTTGCCGTCCGGATTGCAAACCGGAACGGCGCTGATGTGCCTGGTGCTGAGCAGGCCGGCTATCTCGGCCACGCTCGAAGTAGGACCGACGACGACAGGCGGTGAGGTCATAATCTCAACAGCGGTTATGGGCACGGCAAATTCCCTCCGACCATCTCCATTCCATGCGTCAGCCTTTCATCGACGTCATTGATCCAGGTCAAACGACTTCCCGGCCGCATTACGGCCCGCGGGCGTCGCCGCGCTTGGGCCAGACTCAGCTCACGACCCTGCGCACGGCGGACCATGCCACGCCAAACGCAACAACGCCGATCAGAACCAGCGGCCAGCAACGCTGCAGCACCAGCAGCGGCGGAAGTTGCTCCAGAAACAACCCGCGGGTGATAACAAGCATCCAGCGAATCGGGTCCGCTCGGCCCAGCAGTTCGACGATGGCTGGCATGTTATCGACCGGCGCGGCATATCCGGACAACACCACCATCGGCGACGCAATCACGAACACTCCAAGCATCGCCTGCTGCTGTGTCTGAGCGATCGAGGAAATCACCAGACCGATGGCGACCCCAGCCAGCAGGTAGACCACCAGTACCGCCTGCAACAACGTGACGCTGCCAAGAAACGGCACCCGAAACCACAGCAACGCAGCGGCGATCACGATGTTCGCGTCGATCCAGCCGACCACGACGCCGGGCAGCGCCTTGCCGAACAGGATCTCCGCCGGGCGAAGCGGCGTCACCAGAAGCTGCTCGAACGTTCCCAATTCCCGTTCGCGGGCGAGTGACAACGCGCTGACCAGCATCGCCATCATCATCGACAACACGGCGACGAGGCCAGGCAGGATGAACCACTGACTTTCGAGATTGGCATTGAACCAATCACGCGTCACCAGTGTTAGCGGAGGCGGATGACCAGGAGCCAGATCGGCGGCATAA
The DNA here is from genome assembly GCA_963758415.1 of uncultured Alphaproteobacteria bacterium. GTDB lineage: Bacteria > Pseudomonadota > Alphaproteobacteria > Acetobacterales > Acetobacteraceae > Rhodopila. Next base: position 1,043,587 of record CAVWVL010000011.1, read on the forward strand.
GCCGCAACGATGACCGAGGCGTATCCCTGAACCAGCAGGGCGGTATTGGAACGTCTTCCATCGATCAGAAACTGCAGCTTCGCCTGCCGGCCGGCGAGGCAGTCAGCGGAGAACGTCTGTGACACATGCAATACCGCGGCAACGCGCTTCGAGTTCGATCGCAGCCGCGACCTGACCCGGGCTCTCTAGCGTCGCGGTAAACCGAAACGCAGGGGAACCGGCGAACCGCCGGACGAGCTCGGCACTTTGGGCTCCCGCGTCCTCATTCCAAATGCCAAGCGGCACGTCCTTGACGTCATAAGTCGCCGCGTAAGCAAAGACTATCACCTGCAACAAAGGCGGGATCAGAATGACGAACCGTGTCTTGCGATCCTTCCACAGACCGGCCAGCTCCTTGATCAGCAGTGCCAGGATACGTTGCGGCATCTCAGTCGAGCCGGCGCCGCGTGACCAGCAACGTGGCGCCGACGGCCACTGCCGCGGCCACCCCGAGGCCCATCAAATTGGGCAGAATGACCGCCCAGACGTCGCCCGCGAGAAACAAAGTCTGCAAAATCGAAACGAGGTAGCGGGCCGGCACCGCGTAGGTCACGATCCGCAGCCAATGTGGCATCGAGGCAATATCGAACAGCATGCCCGACAGCATCATCGCCGGCAGCATCGTCGCCAGGAACGCGACTTGCGCCGCGACAAACTGGTTACGTGCCAGTGTGGAGATGAAAAGCCCGAGCCCGAGGGCAAACATCAGGAACAGTGATGAGGCCGCCGCGAGCGCCAGAAGACCGCCACGAAAGGGCAAGCCGAACAAACCGATCGCCATCAGCACGGCCATCACCATGCTCGCCAAGCCCAGGATGAAATAGCATCCCAGCTTGGCGGCAATCAGCTCCGCCATGCCGGCCGGCGAAGCCAGCATGCTCTCCATCGTGCCACGCTCCCACTCACGTGCCACGATCAGAGCCGTCAGCAAAGTTCCCGTCATGGTCATCACCATCGCGATGATCCCCGGGACGATCGCATCGGCCGAGCGTAATTCCGCATTGAACCAGTAACGATACCGCAGATCGATGTCGCCGGTCGTGGTGAGCCGCCGCTCCGTTACCTGGCCCCCCAGCCAGGTCGCAAGCGCGCCGGAGACGTAGCCTTCCAGGATGCGCGCGGTATTCGGGTCGGTTGCATTGACCGCGAGCTGGGCCGTCGCCGGCCAGTGCGCCGAGCGCGCGAGGCGCTGGCTGAAATCTTCGCGCACCACCAGCATCCCGCGCACTTTGCCGCGCACGACCGCTGCCTCGGCCGCTCGCGTGTCGTGAAGCTGAATCGGGTCGAGATACGGTGACGCAGCCAGGGCCTGCAGCATTCCCCGCACGGTTTCCTCGGGCGCCGCGATGACGACCGCCACCTTCATGTGGTTGGCGTCGAAGTTGATGCCAAAGCCGTTCACCAGCAGCAGCACAACCGGCATCAGAAAGGCGATCAGGATCGCCGAGGGGTCGCGAACGATCTGCTTCACCTCCTTGAGCACCAGGCCATGCATGCGTATCGCCACGGTCACGCCGCGGCATCCCGCTGGCCTGCATCCCCTTGGTCTGCATCCCCCTGGCGGGCACTCTGAACCAGCGCGATAAACGCGTCCTCCAGCGTCGGCTCGGGCAATGATGGGCTTTGCACGCGCGCGCGGAGACCCGCGGGCGTCCCTGTCGCGATCAGCCGTCCATCGCTGATGATCCCAAGTCGGTCGCAGTACTCAGCCTCATCCATGAAATGACTCGTCACCAGGATCGATACGCCACTGTCCGCCAATGCACCGATACGCGCCCAGAACGCCCGCCGCGTCACTGGATCGACGCCAGAGGTCGGCTCATCCAGGAACAGGATATCGGGTTGGTGCAGCAGCGCCGCCGCCAGCGCGAGCCGTTGCTTGACCCCGAGAGGCAGTTCGCCCGCCAGATCGTGGGCCACTTCCCGCAGTTCCATCCGTTCCAATGCCCCAGCGATCGCCGTCGCCCTGCCCGCTCGTCCGAGCCCATAAACCCTTGCAAAGAAACGTAGATTCTCCAACACCGACAACTCGGCATAAAGCGAGAACCGCTGCGCCATATAGCCAAGGCGAGCGCGCACGGCGGCCGGGGCATGGACCAGGTCTTGGCCAGCGACCCGCGCACTGCCGCCGCTTGGACGCAGCAGACCGCAAAGCATACGAAACGTTGTCGACTTGCCGGCGCCGTTCGGGCCCAGCAGACCGAAGATTTCGCCACGGGCAACCTGGAAACTGACACGATCCACGGCGATGAAGTCACCGAACCGGCGCACCAGATCGCTCACCTCGATCACGGGCCGCGCGACGTCCTCGGCCGATACGCGCCGGACCGGCAATGGCTCGGCGGCCGGAATAGTCGATGGCGCCGGACTCGATGGCGTCGGACTGACGCGATCCGCCAGCCGCGCAACGAACCCGTCCTCGAAACGCGGTGCCCGAGGCGTCAGGGTCAGGCCGCCCAGCGCTATGGGATCGGGCGGCGATGCTCCCTCGTGCAGCACCAGGCGAACGTCGTCGCCCTCGACCACGGCGTCCAGAATCCGGGGGTCTTTCGCGGCCGTCCCGGCGGCCATCCGTCGCGCGCCGCTTGGCACGGTCAACCGAAATACCCTGCCCTGCATCGGCGCTATGAAATCAGCGGGCGGCACGTCCGCCAGCAGCTCGCCCTCATGCAGCAGCAGCACTCGCCCACAGCGTGCGGCCTCGTCAAGATAGGCCGTGGCCCACACGACGCCCATGCCGTCGCCACGCCCCTCGTCCAGAAGCGTCGAGACAATGCTCCATAGCTCTCGCCGCGACGCGGGGTCGACGCCCACCGACGGCTCGTCCAGCAACAGCAGTCTCGGCCGGGCCAGCAACGCGCAGGCCAAGCCGAGCTTTTGCTTCATGCCGCCGGAAAGCTTGCCCGCGAGCCGCGCACTGAACCGGGCCAGGCCGGTGAAATGCAGCAGCCGCGCGGCACGTTCAACGCGCTCCGACGCCGAAATCCCGTGCAGATCGGCGAAAAGATCGAGATTCTCCGCCACGGTCAGATCCTCGTACAGCCCGAAGCGCTGCGGCATGTAGCCAATCGACGCATGCGCCTGCGCGGCCTCTTTCGCCATGTCGTGCCCGAGCACGACGATCCGCCCTTCCCCGGGCCGCAACAGCCCGGCAATCAGCCGCAGCAGAGTGGTCTTGCCGGCGGCATCGGGACCTATCAGCCCGGTGATGATGCCGGGGACGATGTCCGCGGAGATGCCGCGCAGGGCCGGACGCCCGGCGAAACCATGCCGGAGCCCCACGATGCGCACCAGTGGATCGGCGATGCCTGATTCAGTCACGGGCGCGGCACGTCGGGCAGTCGGATCGTGACCGGCTGACCCTGGCGGATGCCGCCGTCAGGATCGGTCACGCGGACCCGGATGCGGTAGACTAACTGAGTCCGCAGTTCAGGCGTTTCCACTGTCTTCGGCGTGAACTCGGCAGCCGGCGATACATAGCCAATGCGGCCGCGGTAGGGTCGGTCCGGACGCCCATCGGTGAATATACGGACCTCGATGTCCGGTGCCGCTCTCGCCAGAAGCGGCTCGGGAACGAAAGCGCGCACCCAGACCTCTCCGGTGATGGCCATGGAATAGACCGCCGAACTGGGCAGCACGACGGTGCCCGGCTCGATCACCCGCGTCATGACGATCCCGTCGGACGGCGCCTTCAGCACAGAGCGTGCAAGCTGCGTGCGCGCCAGCTCCAACGTCGCCTCGGACGCCTGGAGCTGGGCTCGCGCGGCGTCGATATCTTCTGTGCGCGGTCCGTTCACCGCCTCGGCGAGCACCGCCTGGGCCAGCGTCACCTGGGCTCGCGCGGTATCCAGCACGCGTCGCGCATCGTCGAGCAGTTGCACCGGCGTCGCGTGAGTCGACACCAGAATCTGTTGCCGGATGAAGGTGGCCTCGGCGTCCGGAACGACCGCCTGGGCCGCGGCCAGATTTGCCCGCGCCTGGTCGATGTCTTCTTTCCGGGTGCCATGCACGAGCTTGTCGAGCTGCGCCTGGGAGGCATCCCGGCGAGCCTGCGCGAGTGCCAAGGCGCTGCGGTACGTTGCGTCGTCGAGCGAGGCGATGACCTCTCCGGTCCTGACAGCGTCACCCTCGCGCTTGTTCAGGACCGTGACCGTGCCCTCGCTGTTGAAAGCGAGATCGACCTGCCGGATCTCGACATTGCCGTAAAGCGTGCCTTCCGGCGGCGCCGCGGCAAGCCGCTGCGCAACCAGCCAGCCAAGGCCCGCCAGCGCTACGACGACACTCAAGGCAATCGCGAAGCGCCTCATGCGCGGTGCCCAAAACTCGGATGCGGTGGTCTAGCCATCGGGGCTGTCTCCCTTCAGGGATGACAATAGGCGAACGGCACGCGGGCGCCTTGATCCAGGTCAGCTACTCTCTCGCATTCCGCCCGAGTTTGACCGGAGAGCGACCTGTGCCGTCCAGCGGCGTTTTATTGATCGATTTGACCCGCATCAATGACCAGCCTCTCGCAACGGTGATGCTGCGGCGGACTGTCAACGGGGAATGAACCCCAGGGGAAGAACAATGTCGACAAATCTGACTCCAACAGGCTCCATCGAACGCTGGTCGGAAAATCCGCTGCTGCACCCAGCGAATTTCATGCGACTCACGGGCCATTATGAGCGTTGGATGCAGGGACTGATGAGCGTGGCCATGCATCAGCTCGAAGCGACCCAGGGATGGATGCGAGGTAACCTGGAGGACTTCGATCGGCTCGCCGAAGCGCGCTCACCCGGCGCGTTGGTTCAGGCGGAGATCGAGATCTTTCGGCGTCGCTCCCAGGAGGCCGCCGGCGCTGCAAGGAAGATCGCGGACGAGTTTCATCGGACCTTCGCCGAGGGTTCCGCCTTTGTCGTTGAGGCGGCGGCCGGGGATGCCAAAGCGCCGGCCCCCGCGGCCGCCACGCCAGACACAGCGGCGGATGTCCAGCCCGTTGAGAACGCCACGCCGGGGTTGGAGGTAACGTCGACGGCACGGTCCACAAAGGCGAAAGTTACGGTCTCCGACTGACCCGACGCATATCCGACGGCGCGATACAGCAGCGGCTACACGCCGCGATATCGCGATAATGGAGGCCATTGATGGCGAAGATGATGCAAGCGGCGGTGGTACGCGCTTTCGGGAGGCCTTTGACGATCGAGGATGTTCCCGTGCCTTCCCCCGGCCGAGATGAGGTCCTGGTCAAGATCATTGCGACCGGCGTCTGTCATACCGACCTGCATGCCGTCGATGGGGATTGGCCGGTCACGCCGGTGACTCCCTTCATTCCCGGACATGAAGGCGCGGGCATCGTCGCGGCCGTGGGCGCTGGTGTGACACGACTGAAGGAAGGCGACCCAGTCGGTATAGCCTGGCTGCACGACGCATGCGGCTGCTGCGAACCATGTATAACCGGTTGGGAAACTCTTTGTGAAAGTCAGCATAATAGTGGTTACAACGTCAACGGGACATTCGCCGAATACGCCATCGGATCGGCGGACTATGTCGGGCGGTTGCCCGCCAATGTGGACTTCTCCGAGATGGCGCCGATCCTGTGCGCAGGTGTCACGACCTACAAGGGGATCAAGGAGACCGAGACCCGCCCCGGTGAATGGATCGCGATTTCCGGCATCGGCGGTCTGGGCCACATCGCAATCCAATACGCCAAGGCAATGGGCCTGCATGTCGCGGCCCTCGACCTCGCCGATGAAAAACTGACGCTGGCTCGGCAAACTTGGCGCCGAAGTCACCGTCAATGCCCGGGCTCCGGATGCCGTCGCCCAGGTATTGCGCCAAACCGGCGGCGGCGCGCACGGCGTACTGGTCACCGCGGTCGCACCGCCGGCATTTGCCCAGGCTCTGCAACTGGTGCGCCGCAAGGACACCATCAGCCTCGTGGGCCTTCCGCCAGGTGACTTTGCCACACCCATTTTCGATGTGGTTTTGAAACGGATCACCTTGCGCGGATCGATCGTCGGGACGCGCCAGGACCTGGCGGAGGCGATTCAGTTCGCCGCCGAGGGAAAGGTGAAGGCGCATATCCATTTGCGACGCCTTGAGGACATCAACCGGGTGTTTGCCGAACTCAAGGAGGGCCGGGTCGACGGACGCGTCGTGATACGTCTGTAAGGACGGCAGGACCGCGATCGAGTCGCTGGAAACCTCCGCCGAGCGCGGGGCGCGCCTCCTCGGGCGGTTGATGCAGATCAAGGCGGCAGTGCCGATTTTATGTCTGACTTCTGAAATCAGTTTGCGAGGTGGACCATGACATACGCGACAGTGATGGCACATTTGGAGCTCGGACGTCGCAACGCCGATCTTCTGGACATCGCCGGCGACCTGGCGGACCGGTTCCATGCCGGTGTGATCGGTATCGCCGCGTGTCAACCAATGCGGATCGTTCAAGGCGACGGTTACGTACCTGGGGAAATCATCGAGCAGGACCGCGAGGAATTGGAATCTGAAATCCGCGCCGCCGAACAGGAGTTCCACGACGCGCTTGCGTCCAGGGTCACCCGGCTGGAGTGGCGTTCGACGGTGACATTTGATCCGCTGGCGGACTATCTGGCACGGGAGGCGCGCAGCGCGGACCTGATGATCACGTGCGTGGATCGGGCCACTTCGTTTTTCGATCGGTCACGGCACACCGACATAGGTCACCTTGTCATGCAAATTGGCCGACCCGTCCTCGTCGTCCCTGATGCAGGCAGCAAGCTTCTGTTCAACCGCGTTGTCGTCGGCTGGAAGGATACCGGAGAAACCCGCCGAGCGATCAGCGATGCATTGCCTGTGCTGCAAGTGGCGGCCCGAGTGACGGTCGTCGAAGTGGCAGCGGATAAGGACCGGGCCGCGGCCGACAATCGTCTCGCCGATGTGCTTGCCTGGCTAAAAGCGCACGGCGTGGTCGCGGAGCAACTCACCTTCGCTTCCAATGACGACGACGCCAGCGATCTGGACAAAATCGCTCGAGACCTGGCTGCCGATCTGGTTGTGGCCGGTGCCTATGGACACAGCCGCGTGCGTGAATGGGCGCTCGGCGGTGTAACGCGTGATCTTCTGCTGCGCGCGAACCGCTGCTCACTGGTGTCACACTAGACAACTTTCACGTTGGGTAGAATGGTCAAGCTAGCTTATGTTTGCCGAGCAAGTTCATCAGCCTGAAGTCGCTTTGCGATTTGAGCCAAGCCGATATTGCGCTGACCGCCGCGCGGGCGCGACCCGGAGAACGCCATGCACGCGATGATGCTGAAATCAACCCGGAACGCGTTGCAACCGACCGAACTTCCGGACCGCCAGCCCGGACCGAACGAGATTCGCATCCGGGTCACCGCCTGCGGGGTCTGCCGGACCGATCTGCACGTGGTGGACGGGGACCTGCCCAATCCAAAGCTGCCGATCATTCCGGGCCACGAGATCGTCGGCCGCATCGACGCGATTGGACCCAGCGTCGCCGATCTTCAAATAGGCCAGCGTGTCGGCATCCCCTGGCTCGGCCACACCTGCGGCGTCTGCCCCTATTGCAGCGACGGCCGCGAAAACCTGTGCGACCAACCATTATTCACCGGATATACCCGAGACGGAGGCTTCGCGACCTCCACCATCGCCGACGCGCGATTCACCTTTCCCCTCGGGGAGGACGGCGACGATGCCGCGCTCGCACCGTTGCTCTGCGCCGGGCTGATTGGCTGGCGCTCACTCGTCATCGCCGGCGAAGCGAAACGACTTGGCCTGTACGGCTTCGGCGCGGCGGCTCATATCGTTGCACAAGTGGCGCGATGGCAAGGGCGATCGGTGTTCGCGTTCACCCGGCCCGGCGACGTTGCCAGCCAGGCGTTCGCACGCAGTCTCGGCGCGACGTGGGCGGGCGGCTCCGACGCGATGCCGCCCGAGCCGCTCGACGCCGCGATCATATTCGCGACAGTGGGCAATCTCGTTCCACTGGCGTTGCAAGCCGTCCGCAAGGGCGGCCGCGTGGTTTGCGCGGGTATCCACATGAGCGACATACCGGCTTTCCCCTACCGGCTGCTCTGGGAAGAGCGGCAACTGTTTTCGGTTGCTAATCTGACCCGGCAGGACGGCGTTGATTTCCTGCGTCTCGCGCCTCGGATCGGCATTGTCACCCGGATCACCCGCTATCCGCTCGACCAGGCCAACCAGGCGCTCGCCGATCTGCGGGACGGCCGGTTCGAAGGGGCAGCCGTTCTGGTGCCCTGATCGAATCGTTCCGCACGGAAGCGCGATGACCCCTTGCGGCAGTACCTTAGCCAGCAATATCTCGCCCATGAGAAAGCGAACCCGCCGTTTGTCTCCCCTCCCGCTCATGGTTGCACAATTGTCCATGGCATCCTGGGAGACGATATTTCACCGCACTATGATGATGGCCCAGGGAACTTGTTCTCCGGCCGAATATCGCAAGATGGTGACGGAAAAGGCCGCGGCGATGCAGGCCTCCACGCGGGCTCTCGTGGCGCGCAAGGGAAGTAAAGCCGTGCTGACCCCGTTCATCTGGCGGGCTCGGGGCAATGCCAAGCGGCTGCGCCGAAAACTGTAGCTCGCGGCGGCAAATTCCGTCCTCCAAACGCGCTGGCTTGCTGATTTCGGTTACCTGTCTGATCAGTAAGGATTGGTTGCGTCTGACGTTGCACGCCGAGTAGCATCGGTTGCACCCCGACCTGCACATCTCGGCAGAGGTCCTGAAACCCGGCGTTGCGACTACCGTCGATTGCATTTCGTTGAAGTTCAACTCGGATTAGTTGGCGCTGGCGTCTGCACTTTGTGCCAACTTGACATGCGAATCCCCGAACTTATGCTGCAGAATATGACTAGAAACTGGCGAACAGTGCTGCCGGGATTGGTCTATCCTGTCAGCCTGATTGCTTGCCTGTCGTTCGCCGCACCCCACAACGCGACGGCCGCCGAAGTCCGCAACAGCGGGCTGAATGGGCAGGTAAACACCGGACCACGGGCGGCCGCTTCGATTTCCACGCTGCTCGTTAAGCTGGAACTGCAGATCGCGGCGGATGATCGCGCCGTCCAATCGAACGATAACCCTGCCGAAACGATCGCGGACCTGCTGCTTCTGGTGCCGGGCGCATCACCTTCCGAGGCAAGGCTGCTGGCTGCAACGCCCGCGCATCTCGCTCAACGTTCGAGCGAGGCGGCCGCCAACGGACACTCCGATGAAGCCGCGCGCTTTGCCGCCATGTCGGATATCCTCCGAGGTATTCTCGACAGCAGGGCAGCGAACAATACAAGCGACTTCCCAGCGCCGCCCGTCACCGAAAGCAGCGACACTTCGGCCGCTACGCGCGCTCGATCGATTGCCGAACTGCTGGAGAAATTGGAACAACACGTTACGCAGGCTCGCGAGGCGACCCTCGACGAATCCGATATGATCGCGGACATCCTGTTATCGTTGCCGGAAGCGCCGCCCTCGGAGGCAAAACTGGCGTGGTCGACGCCGGCGCATTTCAGGCAGCGCGCGCTCGAGGCGGAGGCCGCGGGGCGCGGCGAGGAGGCCGCTCGGTTTGCCACGCTGGCGGATGCTTTTGCGAACCTTCTTAACGGACGGACCCCGAACGATCCGGTTGATCCGCTGAGGTCGCCGCCAGGCACAGGTGTCTCGAAAGTCGCGCCGGCTGGCGAATTTCTCGAACCGGCGGGTGTGCCCGCGGCCGCTATGACCGATAACCTTGGCCTGCCGCCGAAACCCGCCGTCGGCCGACCGCGCCCAGCCATGCCGCTCTCCGCGCTCCTGTCGGAGCTCGAGCAACAGCTTACCGACGCCCCTCGGACCACCATCGATGAGTCCGACCTGATAGCGGACATTCTGCTGCGGTTGCCAAATGCAACGCGGTCCGAGGCTGAATTGGTGTCGGCAATCCCGGCGCATTTCGCGGACCGGGCCCGCGAGGCGAAGGCCGCCGGGCGCGACAATGAGGCCGGTCGCTTCGTCATGCTGGCGGATGTTCTCCAGGGCCTCATTCCCGGCAACACGCAGTACGACGCGGGCGCACAGCAAAAACCGCAACCGGCAAGGCCAGCACCACCAGTCGTCGCGACCAAGGACAACCCGGCGGAGGCGGAGCCACCCGAGGCCGCCAGCGCACCCATTATCGAGGCGTCTGGCGCGGAGGCGCGCCCTCAACGGCCGGGGTCGGTCACATCGCTGCTGACCAAGCTGGAACAAAAGATCGCGGAAACAGATCAGGCGACGCTCGACGAGTCCGACACGATCGCGGACATCCTGTTATCGATGCCGAACGCGCCGCCTGCCGATGCGAAGTTGATACTGGCAACGCCCTCACGTTTGATTGAGCGCGCTCGCATGGCGAGGGCCGCGGGTCGCAACGGCGAGGCAAGCCGGTTCGGCGCGGTGGCGGATGTTTTTGCCAGCCTCATGGAAAATCCTTCCGATGGCGCCACGGCACCAAGCCCGCCGGCTCGATCTGACCCCGGGGCGGCGAGCGCGACGGGGAGCCATGACCTGGCCAATGCGGCCACCCCAGCGCCCGGCGATCGTGCCCGTCTGACTAGCCCTTGGAACGGCGATGCGCCCGCCCGAACGGCGGTCAGCCCAGAACCCGCGGCGGCGATCCCCGCGCCGGCCGGGTCAAGAACCCTTCCACCGATGGACCTGACGGCTAGCATTGTGGCGCCAGGTTCGACCGCGAAGGCCTCGCGTGCGCCCGATCGTTTGCAGGTCGCGAGGCTGACCGGCGGCGATGTCGGATCGTCCATGGCCAGCACTCCGGTCAAACCGGGACCGGGCGCGCGTGCACAGCCTTCGCCCGGGGCGTCGCCGGCTCTGGTGGCGCCTCGCCTCGCCTCGCCAACCCCAACAAACTCAACAACAACAAGCTCGGTGGATCCGCAGTGCCGCGCGATCCAGCTGAAGTTTGGGCTAGGAGAGGAACCAACCGATGCAGAGCGCAGCTACTTACGCCGCGGTTGCCGCCCGCGTGGCTGAAGCCTGCCGCAATGCCCGCGGTGGCCTCGTGGTGGCGTTGCTTGCCTCGACGCTCGCTGGTTGTGGTCCGCAAGTCTCGTCGCGGCAAGGTTCCTCGACCGTTCCCGCGCCGGCACTGCAGTCGCTGCAAGAAGGCGTGCCTGTGCTCGCGACCGCCTTGGTGACGCATGCGGTGTTGCCGCCGCCGCCGCCGTCAGGTCGCTATCTGGTTGTCGTCGATCCCTGGATCGATGTCACCACCGGTAGCCAGGTCGCCACCACCAAGCTGATGCAGCAGGAACTGCAGACGCTTGCGCCGCAGCACTTCCCGCAACTGGAATTGCTGCCGTTCACGCCAGAAAACCTTGCGCGCAAACCGGTGGTCCTGCTGGGAGCCATCGCACCCGTCGCAGGCCCGGGGTCCGTCGAACCGGTGACCGGGCGTCCCGGCGCCTATCGCGTCTACGGGATGCTTGCCGATCTCGGCACTGGCAAGATTGCGTCGACCGATGCCGTTTGGGTGCGGCCAGAGGATATCGATGCCACGCCGACCCAGTTCTTCCGGGACAGCCCCGTCTGGCTGCCGGACGAGAGTGTCGTCGCCTATCTGCGCACGTTGCAAGCTCAGCCAGGTGACCCGATTGATCCGGCCTATCTGCACAATCTGCAAGCCGAGGCACTGATTACCAACGCCAACACCGCCTACGGCGAAGGCGAGTACACGCCGGCGCGAGAGCTTTACCGCGAGGCGGCTAATCTACCCGACGGCGGCCACCAACTGCGTGTATACGACGGCCTGTATCTAACGAACTGGGCTTTGGGCGACCGGCAATCGGCGACCCAGGCCTTCACGGAACTGGTGGATTACCAGGTTGCGCATGGGCGCTTGTCGGTGAAGTTTCTGTTCCGGCCGAATTCGACCGCCTTCTGGCCCGATCCCGCGGTCAGCGCGCCTTACGCGGATTGGCTTCGCGTGATCGCGCAAAAGACCGTTGATCGAGGCACGTGTTTGCACCTGATCGGCCACGCCAGCCCGTCCGGATCGCCCGAATCGAACGATCGCCTGTCATTGGCCCGCGCGACACGCATTCGAGCCGATCTGGTCGCGATCGAACCTCGTCTGCGCGGTCAGATCACCGTGGCGGGGGCCGGATCGCGGGAGTCGATAGTGGGCACGGGGCGCGACGACGCCACGGATTTGGTCGACCGGCGCGTCGATTTCCAAATGGAGCCGTGCCCACGCGTCGCCCTGGCGCGGTAGCCAGCGGGTACGCAACCGCCGTTATCTGTCCCAGCGCAGCGGCCTTACGAAATCGGCCTCGTCCTGGTGCCCGATAGCCGGTGGACCACCTACCGCAACCCCACCGATCAGGGGTGGGTCGTTCGCTGAGCGCCCATAGTCGGGGTGCGAAACGGAATCGGCTTTTACGTCCGGGGCGGCGGTATTGAACTCCGGCGCGGTGATCAGGTCGATCAGTACCGCGACAGCGACCTGCCGAGCGAAGCCGCGTGCAACCGCTTCGTCGACCAGCGTCGTCAGTCGGGGCTCGAGGAAATCGCGCGCAGGCGTGCCGTTTGACATTCTGGGCTCCTGATGGCCGCGTTGTGGTCGCCCATAACTTGGTGCAGGCAACCGAAGATACCAACCGGCGCTGCCCTGGACACGTGGATGCATCCCGAGCCGGCGCGACGCGTTCCGGGTGGATACTCAGGAGAATGCACATGCCGCTGCCCCCGGTCGAACCGCCGGACCTGCCGCCGCCGGCCCCCGCGCCTGACCAAGCCCCAGGTGGCCCGGTGGAGAATCCCATTCCGTCCCCGGGCCTGCCTCCAGGCGTGCCCGGTGAGCCGTTGCCCACCCCGCCGAACACTCCGCCAGGACCGATCGTAGCGCTAGAAGGGTGTCCCGTTCCCGCCTCCTGATAGACGGATGGGACCGAACTTGCGGTGTGCGAACTCCTGCGCGGGTGGTTCATTCATCTGGATCGCGGCGGCCCGAAGCGCGCGTGATGGCGGCTTTTGCGACCGCCACGACACGTTCCGCGTTCCGATTCCAGGTCAGTGACTTCACCGCGATGGTTTGCCTGGCGAAACTCCCGAGCCGCAGGCGGAGTTCCGCATCGCTACACAGGCGCACCAGAGCTGCTTGCATTGAACATGCTGCAGTGGCATCGAAAAGCAGAGCGTCGTGTGCGTCGGTCAGAATCTCACGGACGTTGTCGGTGTCAGGAGCGACGATCGCGCGACCTAGCTGCAAATATTCAAACAGCTTCAAGGGGGAGGAATATGGCGTCAGGCCCGGCAGAACCGCAATGTCGAACGCCGCGACATGGCGAGCGACGTCTTCCCGCGCGACGATGCCGGCGATGGTCAGTCGATCAGCTACCCCCCTCGCACGGGCATGTTCCTCCAAGGCTTCGCGGGCCGGACCATCGCCCACGACGAGGATATGCAAATCGAACCGCGCCTGGTGCAGCGCCACGAAGTCTACCAGGCGATGGACGGCATTCCAGCCACGGATGAAGCCGGTGAAGCCCAGCACGAGGCGGGGTGGCAGTCCAAGGGCCGATTTGGCTGCCATGGTGTCGGGCATGGCCGCAAAGTGCTCGGGATTGATACCGTTCGGGATGACTGTGATGCGCTGGTTCGGCACGCCATGATCAGCGACAATGCGGGCCAGCACCCCGGTGACCGGCAGGACGTGGTCGGCCCGGTTCCACAGCCACCGCTGAGCCCGACGCCCCAGCCGGCGCAAGCGCAACTGGTCATGCTTCGCACGTTCCTCGAAAAGCGGTGAATTTACCTCTAACAGCAACGGCACCGCAGACCAGGAGCGCACCCAGGCGCCAGCAAAGAGGAACAGACTGAAGCGCTCATAGATGACATCGGGCCGGTGAGTGCGAATGGCCCTCCATAAGCGCGCGAAGGCCCCTACATTGTAGGCAATTTCCAACATCTCGAAGATCGCGCCAGGGACCCATCGCTTGATGCGGTCCACAACTGGGTTGGAGCCGCCAAACTGGGTTTCCAGAAAGCTGGCAGGACCAACCAAGAGCGTTTCATGCCCCTGGTGCTGGAGTGCGGCGATCAGTTCTTCAACATGGACGGCTTGACCGTCGCGCGAAACAATGCGGTGGTGGAACAGAATCCGCATCCACCAGATAATCCTTCGATGGGCGCGGGGCCCTTACGCGACGGGAGCGGCAGCCGCAAGCCCTAACTGAGCATCGACTTCAGGATTTCCAACTGCGCCCGGACCGCGTTGGCGCTGGCCCCCTCGGGTACCAGCTCGAGAAATCGCTGATAGGCCGCCCGCGCGGCGACAATCCGATCCAGCTTCTGGTTCAGGCCGCCAAACTGCCGCCACAGCTCAGCCTGATCGGGTGCGAAGCGCAGCATGTCCTCGGTGCACCGCAAGCCGCCCTCGATGTCTCCGGCATCCAGGCGTCGCGTCAAAATGTTGTTCTGCAGACGCAGCAGAACCCGCCGCGTGTTCATCGGCTGCAGCAATCCCGGCCGCAGCTCCGCGTCGCTTCCCTCCACCCGCTTCAGCAAGTGCCGCAAGTCGCGAGCCGTCAGCACGACACCACGATTGAACACATCCACCACCACCTGCGACTTGCCGCCCTCCAGCGAAATCAGGAAGTGGGCCGGGAAATCAACCCCATGCGTGGCCCATCCGGCCGCCCGCGCGGCATGCATCCAGATCACCCCAAGCGCGACCGGCAAGCCTCGCCTGCGTTCGATCACCCGGATAAGATTTGCGTTGGCCGGATTGTCGTAGGTGTCCACATCGCCCGCATAGCCGTGCTCACGAGCCAGCAGGTTAGCGAGAGCCTCGGCCCGGGCACTCAAACGGCCGTCCGTCATCGTCGCTGCCACCGCGACTGCGCCTTTGGCCAGGTCCGAGAGATGGCGACGGGCAGCGAGCGCATCCGCCTCCGGAGCGTCCACCCGGGCGAGCTGCAGCGCCGCCTCCCCGATATCGATCTCGGCGTCCGGGAGTTGCCCGATAGCCTCAAGAGCGGCCGATGGATCCGTCATCACGCCCGATGTCTCCTGACGGACACCCGGCCGCCACCGGCGACACGGGCTGCGCGCGGGTTGAGCGCCTACTCCGCCGCTTGCCGCGGCAGATAGATTTCCTTGCCAGCTTCGGCAAATTCCTGGCTCTTCAATTCCATCCCGGCCATCCGCTCAGCCTCCACGCGCAAATCCTGCGTGATCTTCATCGAGCAGAATTTCGGCCCGCACATGGAGCAGAAATGCGCCACCTTGTGCGCCTCCTTCGGCAAGGTTTCGTCGTGGAACGAGCGCGCCGTATCAGGGTCCAGCGACAGGTTGAACTGATCCTCCCACCTGAACTCAAACCTCGCTCGGCTGACGGCATCGTCCCGGAGCTTGGCTGCCGGATGCCCTTTCGCCAGGTCGGCCGCATGGGCCGCGATGCGATAGGTAATCACCCCGGTCTTCACGTCATCCCGGTTGGGCAGCCCCAAATGCTCCTTCGGCGTCACGTAGCACAGCATCGCCGTGCCGTACCAGCCGATCATTGCGGCGCCAATTGCACTGGTAATATGGTCGTATCCCGGGGCGATGTCGGTTGTCAGCGGGCCGAGCGTGTAGAATGGAGCCTCGCCGCATTCGCGAAGCTGCTTGTCCATATTGATCTTGATCTTGTGCATCGGCACATGGCCGGGCCCCTCGATCATCACCTGACAACCCTTGTTCCAGGCAACCTTGGTCAGCTCACCCAGCGTTTCCAGTTCGCCGAACTGCGCCGCGTCATTGGCATCGGCGTTCGACCCCGGGCGCAATCCGTCGCCCAACGAAAACGACACGTCGTACTTGCGCATGATGTCGCAGATTTCGTCGAAGCGTTCATACAGGAACGATTCCTTGTGCTTCGACAAGCACCACTTCGCCATGATCGAGCCGCCACGTGACACGATCCCGGTCACCCGCTTCGCCGTCAGCGGGACATACCGCAGCCGCACGCCGGCGTGGATGGTGAAGTAGTCGACCCCCTGCTCCGCCTGCTCGATCAGGGTGTCCTTGAACACCTCCCAGTCCAGCTTGGTGGGGTCGCCGTCGACCTTCTCCAGCGCCTGATAGATCGGCACGGTGCCGATCGGCACTGGCGCGTTGCGCATGATCCAGCCGCGAATATTGTGGATGTTTCGGCCGGTCGAGAGATCCATCACGGTGTCGCCGCCCCAGCGGATCGCCCACACCAGCTTCTCAACCTCTTCGGCGACGCCGGACGTGACCGCGGAGTTGCCGATATTGGCGTTGATCTTGACCAGGAAGTTACGGCCGATGATGACCGGCTCGAGTTCCGGGTGGTTGATGTTGGCCGGAATGATCGCGCGACCCCGGGCGATCTCGCTGCGAACGAATTCCGGGGTGATGAAGGCTGGAATTTCCGCGCCAAAGCTTTCGCCGTCCGCGACGCGTTCCTCGGCGCCCGGTATCATCGCCGCGCGGCCCATGTTCTCGCGATGAGCGACGTAGATCATCTCCTCGGTGATGATGCCCGCACGCGCGAATTCATATTGCGTGACCAGTTGGCCGGGCTTGCCGCCATACACCGGATGGTCCGCCGGACATTCGGGCACCAGCTTGTCGGCGCCGATGTTGCCGTTGTCTTCCGGCTTGACCGGGCGAGCCGCAACGCGATCGAAGCCCCGCCGCGCGATCCATTCACGGCGCACCGGGGGCAGCCCGGCCTCCAGATCGACCGTCACAGCGGGATCGGTGTAAACGCCGGAGCAATCGTAGGCGCGATAAGGCTCTTCCCGCGCGCTTGGGTCCAGCGTGATCTCCCGGAACGGCACCAGGATATCCGGCCGGCCTTCCGGGCTGCTGTAGATCTTGTGGGATCCGGCGATAGGGCCGGTGGTCACCGAGCTCGGACGGGCGGCAGGCTTCGACTGGACGGTCATGGACCTCTCCTCAACATCGTCGGCGAGTCGACGACGAGGGAAGCAGGGTCATATCGCGCAGCCCCGTTCCTCCGCCGGCATGACCCGGATCAGGTTCAAGGGTCATCGCACCGCCGGTTAACCCGGTCCGAACGATATCTCAGCCCCTCTGGCGGGGCACCCCTGGGTACAACGGCAGGATGCGGCGGCTTGGGGCTGGGTGTCAAATCCACAAATGCGGCCAGTGAGGCGCCTGGAGCGGGTGGCGGGAATCGAACCCGCGTAGCCAGCTTGGAAGGCTGGGACTCTACCATTGAGCTACACCCGCGCCACCCCGGAACCTAACGAGATTGCGACCAATGCGCAATCACTCCTCGCTCAGTCTCCGCCGCCATGCTGACGACCGCACTCCCCTCATGCACGAAATCCGGCTTGACGGGGTTGCGCTGTGAAGCCGGAGACAGAAGCTTTTTTGCGCAAGGCGCGTGAGCTGCTGGACGAAGCACAACCGCGCTTTCTGTTTCTATGCTCGATCATGCTGGCCGAGCATCTTACCTTGCGGGATTTCACGCTGCACAAGCCCTGCTGTTCGAGAGGATGGGACGCAACGCTAAAACTCATAGCGGTGTGCAAACCTGCTTGCCCGCCTGGTCAAAGATGATCCGCATTTTGACTCCGAGCTACGAGGGTTCCTCAGCCGCGCCTACAATCTGAAGGCGATGGCCGATTACGAAACCGGCGCCGGCTCGCACCTCACGCCAGATCAAGCGGCGACTTCCATTGCAGCGGCAACGCGATTTGTGGCGGCTGTCACAGCTCTCATAGAGATCGATTAAGTGATTACGGCCAGTAGTCTGCTGGCCGAAGTCGGACCGTTCAACCATGACCTCCGCGGCGTGGCCTACTGCAGAAGACCCCAGCGCTCCACCGCTGGTTCCGCCGCCGCCCATTTCCAGCCACCGGCCGATTTGCAGATCTCGGTGACATACCAGGCGCGACGTTGCGCCGCCCGGCTGCCCTCGTCGACCGAGAACACGACCTCCCTACAGGCGGCCAGTGGTGAGTCGATCGTGCGGGTCACCCGCAGCCTGCCATGCTCATTGTCGATCGGAATCGTGTGCTCGATCTTCCAGTCCGCTTCAGCGCCGAGTTGGAGGTTCCCGGCGACCGCGGCGATGGCGTCTTGTTCGGCGCCCTGCCACCTTCGGCCAAGATAGTTCAGCCCAGCCGTGGCAGCCGCATCGGTCGCCACCCCCACCGCGAACCCAACGGCAGGATTAGCCGAGGCGGCCCCAGTGGCTCCACCAGCGACCACGCCAGCGATCTCTGGCACCGCCTTGCATCCCCCGAGCAAAACAAGTGCGAGCAAGGATGCCGCACACCCGAAACTCACTGCAAAAAACCCCACCTGGCGGTCGCTGGCTCGGCCGACGCCCACTTCCAGACCTGCCCGTCCCGGCAGACCGCCGCAGAATAGAAAGCGCGGTGAGGCACTTTCTTAACCACGGTGTCGACAGAGAAAATGATCTCCTTGCAGGAAAAATCATCCGACCCAACGAGACGTGTCACCACCAGATCGCCGTGCTCGTCTGCCTCAATCGGGATGCTGTGAGATACGCTCCAGTGTCCGATTGCGCCGGGTTCCAGCACACCGGCAACAGCGGCTATGCGATCCTGCTCGACGCGATGCACATCCCGCTCGACGGACTGCAGCCCGGCGTTCGCCGCCGCCGCGACACCCAGGCCGATGCCCGCCGCCGCCGCCGGACTTTTTGTCACGGCTCCGGCGATCCCGGCGCCTGCTATACCTGAAACATCCGCGGTGGAGGCGGTCAGGACGGATTCGCAGCCGACTAGCAGACCGAGGCAGATGACAAGAACAGCGTGTGGCAAAGGGCGCGGCAGCATCGATGCAAACCTACCGGCGCGTCTTACGCCGGTCGAATCACGAGGCGGTCACGCTCCAAGCCGGGAACGGCAGGATCATTTCATCCCGGTGATCGAGGCCACCATCGCCCGAGGATCGCGAACCGGCCACCGGCCACTGTCGACCTGGACGATAAACTCGCCGACCAGCCGGTTGAACTGGTCGGGATCCTCGAGATTGATGGTGTGCCCGCAGTTCGGCATCACCGAAAGCGCCGCCGTGGGGATCGCCTGTTTCATCAGCAGCGCCGGCCGCAGACATGGCCAGTCCTCGTCCCCAGTCAAAACCAGTGTCGGCACCGTCAGCGCCCGCATCTGATCCACCAAGTCATACAACGACGGCCGCTCGCGCTGCACCCCGAGTTGGGTGTTACGGGCACCGACGGCGGAGTGCTCCGCCAGTTGTCGCCTGAACTCCACAAAGCCGCGCGGGTCCTTGTTCTCGAACTGCACCCGGGTCGGCCCATAGGCATACTTTGCCGCGAAGGCCTCGATCCCTTGCTCGTCCAGGAACGCAGCGACAGCATCGACCTCGGCGTGAAATTTGTCCCGCTGGCCCTTTTCGGCGCCGTAGCCACAGCCCGCGACGCAGAGCGAAAGCGCGCGCTCAGGATGCCGGAAACCAAAGTGCAGGGTCGCGAAGCCGCCCATCGACAGGCCGACGACATGGGCCTTTGCAATACCGAGATGATCGAGCACCGCCGCGATGTCGTCCGCGGCACGGGCCTGCGAGTATCTCGCCACTTGCTCCGGCACGTCCGACGGCGGATAGCCTCGCGCCGCGTAGGTGATGGCCCGGTAACGCTGGCCAAAGTGCCGCATCTGAGTCTCCCAGGCCCGATGGTCGCCCGCGAACTCATGCACAAAAATCACCGCGGTGCCGGAGCCGCATTCCTCGTAGTAAAGCCGGACGGCGTCATCAGTCGTTGCATAAGGCATCTGCTACCTCGCCCCATTACGGTGACACAATGATGGGGTCACGCATTCCCCGAGAGATAATCGACCGCCACCTGCACACCGCCGGACTTGTGTGGCACCCCGGCGACACGCAGTCCCATCTCCACCCCACCCAACGTGCCGATCAATTGCAAATCGCCGAAATCGCCGAGGTGGCCGATACGAAACACCCGATCTTTCAAGATGCCGAGGCCATTTCCCAGGCTCATGTTATAGCGTGACAGGATAGCGGCCCGCAGCGCGTCGGCGCTATGCCCCTCGGGTACCCGCACCGCTGTCAGCGACGAAGAATAGTGTCGGGGTTCGGCGCATTGCAGTTCCAGCCCCCAGGCGCGGACGGCCCGCCTTGTCGCCTCGGCATGGCGATCGTGGCGAGCGAACACATTGGGCAGTCCTTCGTCCAGCAGCATCTGTACCGCCGCGTGCAAGCCATACAGCAAGTTCGTGCCGGGTGTGTAAGGAAAGTAACCGGTTTTGTTCGCCTCCAGCATCGGGCGCCAGTCCCAGTAACTGCGCGGCAGCCGAGCGGTTTCGGTGGCGGCGAGGGCTTTCGGGCTGACGGCGTTGAAGGAGAGGCCCGGTGGCAGCATCAGCCCCTTCTGCGAACCGGCGATCGTTACGTCCACCCCCCAATCGTCATGCCGGTAATCGATCGAGGCCAGGGACGAAATGGTGTCCACCAGCAGCAATGCCGGATGCCGGGCCGCGTCGATGGCCGAACGCACCTCATCGACACGGGACGTGCAGCCGGTGGAGGTTTCGTTGTGAACGACGCAGACCGCTTTAATCCGGTGCGCGGTATCCGCCGCCAGTGTCTGTCCCAGAGCCGCGACATCCGCACCGCGCCGCCAATCTGTTTCCAGGAACATGGGATTGAGTTGCAGCCGCTCCGCCATCTCCTTCCAAAGGCTGGCGAACCAGCCGGTGCGGCACATCAGCACAGTGTCGCCGGGTGACAAGGTGTTGGTAAGGGCAGCTTCCCAGGCACCGGTCCCAGAGGCCGGATAAATGATGACCGGTCCGTTGGTCTGAAAGATCGCCCGCAGATTGGCCAGTATTTCTAGTCCGAGTTCACCGAATTCCGGACCTCGATGGTCCATCGTGGGATTGTCGATCGCCCGCAGCACGCGATCCGGCACGTTGGTCGGGCCAGGAATCTGCAGGAAATGCCGGCCCGCGACGCGTGACCCGGGATGGGATCCTGCCATCATCTCTCTCCGCTCAATCTCGCCCCAGCTTGCGGCGGCGCGTGCGATTTGCCAATGGTGCGCTGCACGATGCCGTGCCACAGATGAAATTTCCCGCACCGCAACACGTGCCACGGTGGTCGTTGCCATGAATACCTCCTTCTCCGAACAGATCATGCCGGCTAACGCGGCTTTCGCGATGCGTCTGTCGCGCAATATCAAGGGCCAGGTGCTGTTCGATCGCGCCAGCCGGGGACGCTATTCGACCGACGCCTCGATCTATCAGGTCGAGCCGATCGGCGTGATCGTGCCGGAGTCGATTGACGACGTCGTCGCCGCGATGTCGATCGCGCGAGATGAAGGGGTGCCGGTGCTGGCGCGGGGCGGCGGTACCAGCCAGTGCGGACAGACGGTGAACCACGCCCTGGTCATCGACTGCTCGAAGCATCTGCGCCGCATCCTGCACGTCGATCCGCAAGCCGGGACTGCCTTGGTCGAGCCGGGCCTGGTCCTTGGCCACCTGAACGCGGCCCTACGTGCCGATAAACTATTCTTTCCGGTCGATCCGTCCACGCATGCGCGCTGCACCCTGGGGGGAATGGCCGGGAACAACTCGTGCGGCTCGAAGTCCATCCGTTACGGGCTGATGGCCGACAACGTGCGGGCGATCGATGCGATACTGTCGGACGGATCGCAGCATCGTTTCGGCATCATTCCGGATAACCTTGGAGAGCGCATTCCCGCCAGCGTGGCCGAGTTGATCCAGCGCCTGCGTGTGCTGGGGGCCTCCGAGGCGGAGGAAATCGCGGCGCGCTTCCCGCGGCAGCTCCGCCGGGTCGGCGGCTATAATCTCGAAGCGTTGACGCCTGCCGCGCGCGCGTCTGGCCGCGACAATCTGGCGCGGCTGCTGGTCGGCTCCGAGGGAACGCTCGCCTTCTCCGCCGCGATCGAGCTGACCCTGCACCCCATTAAACCACGCAAAATGCTTGGCATTTGCCAGTTCTCGACCTTCCGCGCCGCGATGGAGGCATCCCGGCACATCGTCGAGCTGGACCCTGAGGCGGTCGAACTCGTCGACCGCACCATGATCGACCTCGGGCGCGGGATCCCGATCTTCCGAACGACGATCGATCAGATGTTGATCGGCGAGCCGGACAGCCTGCTGATCGTGGAATTCCATGGCCACGAGGACGCGCCCTTGCTGGCGAAGCTGGCCGAACTGGAAACCCTGATGCGCGACCTCGGACATCCAGGAATCGTGCGCGCCGTCGACCCGGCGTTCCAATCGGATATCGCGGCGGTGCGAGAGGCCGGACTGAACATCATGATGTCGATGAAGGGCGATGGAAAACCGGTCTCCTTCATCGAGGACTGTGCCGTCGATCTCGACGATCTCGCCGACTACACCGAGCGCCTCAACAGCGTCTTCGAGCGCCACGGTACCAAGGGCACATGGTATGCGCACGCATCGGTGGGCTGCCTGCACGTCCGTCCGGTGCTGAACATGAAGGACCCGGCTGACGTAACGACCATGCGCTCGATCGCCGAGGAAGCGTTTTCGCTCGTCCGCGAGTACAAAGGGTCCCACAGCGGCGAGCACGGCGACGGACTGGTGCGCAGCGAGTTCCACCAGCAGATGTTTGGCTCCCGCATCGTTCGCGCCTTCGAGACGGTGAAGGACGCGTTCGACCCGATCGGCCTGCTCAATCCCAACCGGATCACGCAGGCGCCGAGGATGGATGACCGCACGCTGTTTCGTTACGGACCCGGCTACGCACCGGTCGCGGATTTCAAACCCAAACTCGACTGGTCGGACCATCCCGGCCCGCTCGGCGGCATGCTCGGCGCGGTCGAGATGTGTAACAACAACGGCACCTGCCGCGGCTTCGACACCGGCGTCATGTGTCCGAGCTACCGCGTAACGCGCGACGAGACCCACCTGACCCGCGGACGCGCCAACACGTTACGATTGGCGTTGACCGGGCAGTTGGGCGCGGATGCGATGACGTCGGATGACATGGCCGATACGATGGCGCTGTGCGTATCCTGTAAGGCTTGCAAGCGTGAATGCCCGACCGGCGTCGATATGGCCAAGATGAAGATCGAGGTGACCGCCGCCCGTACCGAGCGATACGGAATGCGGTGGCGGGACACGCTGATCGCCGAGTTGCCGCGGTATGCGCCGTTTGTTTCGCGATTGCCGTCACTGGCGAATTTGCGGAACCACTTTCCCCCGTTGCGCTGGCTGACCGAGCGCGGCCTAGGATTCTCTTCGGCTCGCCGTCTGCCCAGATGGCGATCCGATCCGTTTCGCAATCGAGAGGCGTTGGCAGCCGCGCCGGCTTCGTCACGCGGGAAAGTCTATCTGTTGGCGGATACGTTCAATCGTTACTTTGAACCGGAAAACCTGCGCGCGGCTCTGAAGGTGCTGGCGGCGGCGGGCTATCAGGCTATCATTCCTTCACCGAAGGGACGACCGCTGTGCTGCGGTCGAACGTGGCTGGCCGCCGGCATGATCGACAGGGCAAGGGACGAGGCGCACCGAACCATGCGCGAAATGACGGAGGACATCCCCGTCATCGGGCTGGAGCCCTCCTGCCTGATGACGTTACGCGATGAGTATCGTTCCCTGCTGCCGGGTCCGGAAAGTGGTCGTTTCGCAGACCAAGCGATGCTTATCAGTGAATTTCTGAGCCGGGAAAAGCCTGATCTAGCGCTGCGGGCGTTGCCCGGAACGGCTCATGTGCACGGGCATTGCCACCAGAAGGCGTTCGACGCCTTTCCGGCCGCGCTGTGGATGCTGCGTTCCATTCCGGGAATGTCGGTGCAGCCGATTGCCTCATCGTGCTGCGGCATGGCAGGCAGTTTTGGCTACCAGGAGGAAACCGAGGCGATCTCTCGGCAGATGGCGGAGGCCGGCCTGCTGCCCGCGCTCCGTGCGGCGGCGGCGCATGATTTCATCGTCGCCGACGGCACGTCATGCCGGCATCAGATCAGTGACCTGTCGGGCCGCCAGGCGATCCATTCGGTGCTGTTGATGGAACAGGCGTTAAACCAGCACGTCATTGTATCGGCGCAGTGACATGACGATGGAGCTTAAGCTCCGATCGCCGCCAACCGTACGCCACACTCAGGCCCGTCGGACGTTCCAGAACAGCGCCGCGTCCGAATGGACGAAACCCGACAGTCCCGTGCGATACGCCGACAGGTTAAACCACTCGCCGAGCGGCACGAACGGTGGATCCTCGAACGCGCGTAACTGCATCTGATCGGCGATGATCTTCTGCGACACAAGGTCCTGAGCGTCTAACCAGGCGTCGCGCAATGCTAGCATCTTTGGATCCCGATCCGGCACCAAGCCAAAGAGCGGCAGGTGGCTGCCCGGATCAAGAACTGCAGGCCCAGGCCAAGCAGCACAAAAGCAGTTCCAATTGTCAGACCCGGCTTGGCCGCCTTTATTGACCCGGCTAAGCAACGTACCAAAATCCATGGCCTGAAAGACCACGTTCAGTCCGATCTCCGTCATCATCGCCTGTGCGACGAGATTCAATGCGCTCAGCCCGGGGCTGTCTGTTGCCGCCATCTGTACGATCGGCGCGCCAGTGTAGCCGCTGGCCTTCACGAGTTTCCGCGCCAAATCGAGATCACGCGGTCCGGTCAACACTTCGATCCCCGCTTTACTCTGCAAGGGCGACTCGGCGTTGAACAGACCCACACCGGTACGCATCAGGTCGGCCCGATCGCCCACCACCGCACCCACGTAGTCGGTCTGGTTCACGGCGGGAAACAGCGCCCGCCGCAACGCCAGATTGTCGAGCGGGGGCGACCTGGTGTTGGAACTGCAGCACGCCCCACCAGCCAAACGGGTTGAGCTGCTCAACCGTCACTCCGGACGTCTGTCGAAGCTGTGACACCAGGTCGGGCAACGCTCTGTCCAACCAGTCCACCTCGCCCCTCGTGACCGCGCCGGTGGCTGTGACGGCATCGGGCATGATCGTCCACTCGATCCGGTCGAAGTTCGCGACCTTGCCCCCGGCCCAAAGCGATGGATTCTCCTGCCTTGGCGCGTAGTGCTCGTTTCGCCCGAATGCGAGGTATGCACCGGGCACCCACTCGTCCGGCAGGAAAATGTAGGGTCCGCTGCCGGTGTAGTCCTTGGCATCGGTGAAGGCGTCGATGTGGCCGGCCACGCGCTCCGGCCTGACGCCACAGTCGGCGGCGCGGCCGAGGCCATAGAGCAGGTGGGGAAATGGCTTCTTCAGTTGGACTTCGAACCGCCGATCGTCGATCGCCCGCATCTCGTCCAACTGCTTCCTCATGCTGACGCCAGCGGTGCGCGCTGCGACCAGCGTCCGATCGACGCGACCGCATCCCGCGCGCGCACCGGCTCGCCGTTGTGGAACCGCAATCCCTCGCGTAAGCTGAAGCGCCAAGTCAACTTGTTCTCAGATAGCTCGTGCCCCTCGACCATTTGCGGCTGCGCCGTCAGCGAAGCGTCCAGCCCGTACAGTGTGTCGAAGATCAAGAAGGCCGCCTCTCGGGTGCCTACCGATTGCGCCCAGAGTGAATCAAGCGAAGAGGGGTTAAGTCCGGGCACAAATCGCAACATGCGGCTGTCCCCGGCGCCAAGGGCGGGAGGTCCCCTGCTATTGCCCGCAATGGCTGCCACGCCAAGCGCCAATGCGGAACGGCGACGGATCTTCGTCACGGCGACTGACAACGCGTGGCCTCCAAGCTACTTTTCTGGAGCTGCGCCCATGCTTAGCGATTTCGGCATTTTCCAGCCGCTAACCTGAATGCCACCTCAGTGGTTGTTACGCGACTCGCCGATCGTTTCGATCACATTGAGAAAAAGAGTCGCCGGCTCCAGGCAGGCACCGGTGCCCAACTGACCGACCATCGAGCGATAGATCTCCTCCCACGGAGTCATGCTGACCAGCTTGGGCGGGGTCCAGGCGGCGCGGCGCGCCTCCAGTGCCCCTTCCGGCAGCAGAACGTCCACCTTCCGGCGATTGAGATCGATCCTGATCCGGTCTCCGGTCTGCAGCAGCGCCAGACCGCCGCCCACCGCCGCCTCGGGCGAAACGTTCAGGATCGAAGGTGACCCCGAGGTCCCCGACTGCCGCCCATCCCCCATCGTCGGCAGCGTATTGATACCGCGCCTCAGCAGCGAAGCCGGCGGCTGCATGTTCACCACCTCGGCGCTGCCGGGATAGCCGACCGGGCCGCAGTTGCGGATGATCAGCACGGACTGGTCCTCGACGCCCAGATCGGGATCCTCGATGCGGTGATGGTAGTCCTCGGGTCCCTCGAACACGATGGCCTTGCCCTCGAACACGTTCGGGCGATCCGGGTTGGACAGGAAGCGAGCGCGGAACTCCTTGTCGATGACGCTGATCTTCATCACCGCGCTGTCGAACAGGTTGCCCGACATCACGACGTAGCCCGCCGCCGGCAGCAGCGGCGCGCCATAGGAGCGGATCACCTCGCGATCGCCGTCAGCGACCTCGGCGAGGTCCTCGGCCAGCGTCCGGCCGGTGACGGTGCGGACCCCGCCGTGCAGCTTGCCGGCCGCCAGCAGTTCTTTCATCACCGCCGGCACACCGCCGGCGCGGTGGAATTTTTCGCCGAGGAACCGGCCCGCCGGCTGCAGGTCGACCAGCAGCGGGATTTCGGGGCCGAGACGCTGCCAGTCGTCGAGGCTGTGCTCGACGCCCATGTGGCGCGCGATGGCAACCATGTGGATCGGGCAGTTGGAGGAGGCGCCCAGGGCGGCCGCCGCGACCACCGCATTCTCGAACGCCTGCCGTGTCATGATGTCGGACGGGCGAAGGTTCTCCTTCACCATGCCGACAATGCGCTTGCCGGTTTCGAACGCCATCCAGCCGCGCTCGCGGTAGGGCGCGGGGATCGCGGCGCAGCCCGGCAGTGACATACCAAGCGCCTCGGCCAGCGAATTCATCGAGGTCGCCGTGCCCATGGTGTTGCAGTGCCCGACCGAAGGGGCGGAGGACGACACCATGTCCATGAACTCGTCGTAGCCGATTTTGCCTTCGGCAAATAGTTTGCGGCCCTCCCACACGATGGTGCCGGACCCGGACAGACGCCCCTTCCACCAGCCGTCCAGCATCGGCCCGCCGGACAGCACGATGGCGGGGATGTTCACGGTGGCCGCGCCCATCAGGCAGGCGGGCGTGGTCTTGTCGCAGCCGGTCGTCAGCACGACGCCATCCAGCGGATAGCCGTGCAGGATTTCCACCAGGCTGAGATAGGCGAGGTTGCGGTCCAGCGCCGCGGTCGGGCGCTTGCCGGTCTCCTGGATCGGGTGCATCGGAAATTCCAGCGGCACACCGCCCGCGTCGCGGATGCCGTCGCGCACGCGGCTGGCCAGCTCGATGTGGTGGCGGTTGCAAGGCGACAGATCGGAGCCGGTCTGCGCGATGCCGATGATCGGCTTGCCGCCGCGCAGCTCCTCGGGGGTGATGCCGTAGTTCATATAGCGTTCGAGATAGAGCGCGGTCATCGCTGGGTCGCCGGGTTCGTCGAACCAGCGGCGGGACCGCAGGCGTTTGTCTTGGTTGGGACTATGGGCGGCCATGGCAAATTCCTCCCGGCGCTTCAGTTGCGGCGCACACTGTGCGGATGGACCGCCGCGGTCAAGCGAGCGCCCCCTGTCAAGGTCTCAAATCTTCACGGACTGGTGCTTCGCGACGAGCCGGGGCAGACTCGGACCAGAACGCGAAAGAGGACCCCGCCATGAAGATCACCGGTGTTGAGACCTACTGGACCCAAACCCCGTTCGATATGGGCGCCAAGCCGGTCGCGATGGGCGGCCTCAACTGGCAAAGCATGAACACCATCTGGCTGCGTGTCATGACCGATTCGGGGGTCGACGGCTGGGGCGAGGCCTTCGGGCATGGCATCGCGGCCTCTGTCATGGCGGTGCTAGACACCCAGCTCGCCCCCGCAATCCTCGGCCAGGACGCCCGGGACATCGCCGGTCTGCGCCAAAAGCTGGCCAGGGATTTCCACTATTTCGGCCGCAACGGCGTGCATCTCTTCGCGCTGTCCGCGCTTGACATCGCGCTGTGGGACATCGCCGGCAAAGTCGCCAACCAGCCGCTGTGGCGCCTCCTCGGTGGCACCCCCGCCACGAGCCTCACCTGCTATGCCAGCCTGCTGCGTTACGGCGAGGCAACCCAGGTCGCCGCCGCCTGCGAACGTGCCGCCGCGCTCGGCTACCGCGACGTCAAACTGCACGAGATCACCCTGCCGGAAATCACCGCCGCACGGACCGCCCTGGGCGATGCGGCAAAACTGATGGTCGACGTGAACTGCCCGTGGACCGTCTGGCAGGCCCTCGACATGGCACGACAACTGGAACCGCTTGACCTAACGTGGCTCGAGGAGCCGGTCTGGCCGCCCGGCGATCACTCGGGCCTGTCCCGGGTGCGGCTGGAGGGCGGTATCCCCATCGCCGCCGGCGAGAACGCGGCCGGACTGCACGATTTTCGCACCGCGTTCGAGGCCGAGGCGCAGGACATTGCTCAGCCCAGTGTCATCAAGATTGGCGGCCCATCGGCAATGCTGGAAGTCGCGGCTCTGGCGAAAGCGTTCAGCGTGCGACTGGTGCCGCACAACGCCTATTTCGGAGCTGGCCACCTGGCGTCGCTGCACATCAACGCGGCCCTCGCCCCGGACGCGCCGTTCGAACGGCTGTTCGTCGATCTCGAAGCCAGCCCTTATCACGAACTGGTCGAGGCGACTGACGGCAGGATCGCGGTGCCGGACGGTCCGGGCCTCGGCCGCGACCCGGACTTGCGCATCATCCACCGCTATCAGGTCAGAGAGCCGGGAATTCATCGCCTGGAGGCTTGAGCGCTCCGAGACGACGCGGACCGTTCGTGGCTGCGGAAGCTACGCAGTGTCCTCGTGCCAGGTGCGGCCGTCGCGTTCAATCAGGGCGATCGCCGCGGTTGGCCCCCAGCTTCCGGCTGCGTACGGCCGCGGCTGGTCCGGACGGCTCGCCCAGGCTTCCAGTATCGGTTCGACCCAGGTCCAGGCGGCCTCCACTTCGTCACGCCGCATGAACAGCGTCGGATTGCCACGCACCGCATCCATCAGCAGCCGTTCGTATGCGTCCGGGAAACGCATCCCGAAGGTCTTCTCGAAGCGGATGTCCAACCCGGTCTGGGACAGCCGCAGAGGGCCCGGGCCAGGATCCTTGGTCATCATCCCGATGCGCATTCCCTCTTCGGGCTGCAGTCGGATGATCAAGCTATTCGGCTGCCAGTCGGCGGCATCCGAGGGAAAAATGGAGAACGGCAGCGCGCGGAACTGGATGACGATTTCCGAGACCTTTCGCGGCAAACGCTTTCCGGTGCGCAGATAGAACGGCACATTCGCCCACCGCCACGTGCACACCTCGGCCTTCAGCGCAACGAATGTCTCGGTGCCAGAGGGTTGGTCCGCACCGAGATCGGCGAGATAGCCAGGCACCGGCTGGCCGTCGATCGCGCCATGGGTATACTGGCCGCGGACGGTCAGCGCGGCGACCTCATGCTGCGCCATCGGCCGCAATGCCCGAAGGACCTTGAGTTTCTCGTCGCGCACCCGATCGGCATCCAGCGACACCGGCGGGTCCATCGCGATCAGGCACAGGAGCTGCAGCATATGGTTCTGCAGCATGTCGCGCAACGCGCCAGACTTGTCGAAATATCCGCCGCGGCCCTCTAGTCCCACGGTCTCAGCCACCGTGATCTGCACGTGGTCGATCACATCGGCCGACCACAGGCGCTCGAAGATGGTGTTGGCGAAGCGCAGCGCCATCAGGTTCTGCACCGTTTCCTTGCCAAGGAAGTGGTCGATGCGGAAAGTCTGAGCTTCCGAGAACACCTTGCCGACCTGCTCGATGACCGTCCTGGCGGAATCCAGGTCATGACCGATCGGCTTCTCCAGCACTATACGTGAGAGGTTCGTCACCAGCGATGCGGACCCCAACGCCTCGCAGATCTGACCGTAGAGATCGGGCGACGTTGCAAGATAGAAAACGCGGATTCGATCGGGATCGAGGATCTGCGTCAGGCGGTCCCAATCGGCATCCTCGGCTGTCGCGTCGATCGCTACGTAGTAGAGACGGGAGAGGAAATGCTCGATTGCGGCCGCGTCGAGATCGGCGGCTTCGACATGCTTTTCCAACGCCTTTGCTGCTCGGCTACGAAAATCGTCGTCGGACAACCGGGAGCGGGCGACACCGATTACCCTGGATTCAGGCGGTATTTGGTGGTCGCGAAACCGGTGATACAGCGCCGGGAGGAGCTTCCGTAGGGTCAGGTCTCCGGTGGCTCCGAAGACGACGCAATCGAAGGTGGCAACGGGGATGATCGTCGGCATGTGCACCCCTCCTAGTCCGGTCGCCAGCACGCGCTGATGTAGGCGGACCGATCCCGATAAGGCAGGCCCCGCGATCCATCCAATCGGTGGTGCGACGTGGATAGATAACCGGCTGATGTGACACGTTTTGTCAAGACAAGGCCGAGGCGAGGGTTCGCGTAGGATTTGGGCCACTGCGGTTGACGCGCCATCGGTGCGGCGGGCATTGTGCCTCGGTGCGCGCCTGTAGCTCAATTGGTTAGAGCTGGCGGCTCATAACCGCTCGGTTGTAGGTTCGAGTCCTACCGGGCGCACCAGCCAGATCGATGACGTGACGCCACCGCGGGGCGCCCCCGCAAGGCCGCGGTGGGTTTTGGCGCGGATGGTGATCTGGTTCTGGAATTTGGTTGCGGGGACAGGATTTGAACCTGTGACCTTCAGGTTATGAGCCTGACGAGCTACCGGGCTGCTCCACCCCGCGCCAGTTGTCGGTGTTCAGTCATCAGTTTTCATTGGTTGGCCCGAGCCGGTGGTTGGGATGGATTGGAAGACCTGGCGGCGACCTACTCTCCCGTGCCTTGAGACACAGTACCATGGGCGCTGGGGGTTTTCACGGCCGAGTTCGGGATGGGATCGGGTGGGGGCTCCCCGCCATGGCCACCAGGTCGTCCAATCCATCCCAGTGATCAGTGTCCGGACACTGGATGGAGAGGTTCTGGCTGCTGTTGTGCACGATGGTCAATCCCGGTCGATCTGACAATTGATGACTGGAGACTGATCACTGTTTCTGAGGATGATTTCCATGCATGGTGTGTCGTTCCCAGCCGCCTGATGCCGTTTCTGACAACTGGCGCCTGCAAACTGACGACTGATATCGAGTCGCTCGGGCGATTAGGACCAGTTAGCTGAGCGCGTTACCGCGTGTATACATCTGGCCTATCGACGTGATGGTCTATCACGGCCCTGTAGGGGATGACCCCTGGGAGACCTGGTTTTGAGGAGGGTTTCCCGCTTAGATGCTTTCAGCGGTTATCCCGTCCATACATAGCTACCCGGCGGTGCCACTGGCGTGACAACCGGTGCACCAGAGGTATGTCCATCCCGGTCCTCTCGTACTAGGGACAGCGCCTCTCAAGTCTCCTTCACCCACGGCAGATAGGGACCGAACTGTCTCACGACGTTCTAAACCCAGCTCACGTACCACTTTAATCGGCGAACAGCCGAACCCTTGGGACCTGCTCCAGCCCCAGGATGTGATGAGCCGACATCGAGGTGCCAAACCTCCCCGTCGATGTGGACTCTTGGGGGAGATCAGCCTGTTATCCCTAGAGTACCTTTTATCCGTTGAGCGATGGCCCTTCCACGCGGGACCACCGGATCACTATGGCCGACTTTCGTCTCTGCTCGAGCTGTCACTCTCGCAGTCAGGCGGGCTTGTGCCATTGCACTCAGCAGCCGATGTCCGACCGGCCTGAGCCCACCATCGCGCGCCTCCGTTACACTTTAGGAGGCGACCGCCCCAGTCAAACTGCCCACCATGCAGGGTCCCGGACCGGGCTGACCGGTCGCGGTTAGACATCAGAAGAGGTCAGGGTGGTATTTCAAGGTTGGCTCCACCCAGGCTAGCGCCCAGGCTTCAAAGCCTCCCACCTATCCTACACAGCCCTCTCCTAATGCCACTGCAAAGCTGCAGTAAAGGTTCATAGGGTCTTTCCGTCTGACCGCGGGTACCCCGCATCTTCACGGGGAATTCAATTTCGCTGAGCCGATGCTGGAGACAGTGGGGAAGTCGTTACGCCATTCGTGCAGGTCGGAACTTACCC
The DNA here is from genome assembly GCA_963758415.1 of uncultured Alphaproteobacteria bacterium. Classification (GTDB taxonomy): domain Bacteria; phylum Pseudomonadota; class Alphaproteobacteria; order Acetobacterales; family Acetobacteraceae; genus Rhodopila. Next base: position 1,075,784 of record CAVWVL010000011.1, read on the forward strand.
GACAAGGAATTTCGCTACCTTAGGACCGTTATAGTTACGGCCGCCGTTTACCGGGGCTTCAATTCAGTGCTTGCACACCTCCTCTTAACCTTCCGGCACCGGGCAGGCGTCAGACCGTATACGTCGTCTCTCGACTTCGCACAGCCCTGTGTTTTTACTAAACAGTCGCTACCCCCTGCTCTGTGCCACCCACCGATGGTTGCCCAACGATGGGTCTCGCTTATCCCGAAGTTACGCGAGCAATTTGCCTAGTTCCTTCAGCATCGTTCTCTCAAGCGCCTTGGTATGCTCTACCAGTCCACCTGTGTCGGTTTCGGGTACGGTCTATACGCTGGAGCTATTTCCCGGAACAACTTGGCGGCACGGGCAATCCGATAAGCCCGCACAACGTCCGTCATTCGTCACTTCCAGCAGGCCGGGGAATATTAACCCCGTTCCCATCGACTACGGCTTTCGCCCTCGCCTTAGGGGCCGGCTCACCCTGCGCGGATTAACCTTGCGCAGGAACCCTTGGACTTTCGGCGACAGAGTTTCTCACTCTGTTTGTCGCTACTCATGTCAGCATTCGCACTTCCGATACCTCCACCACCCCTCACAGGTATGGCTTCACAGGCTTACGGAACGCTCCGCTACCGAACAGTTGTCAGTTGTCAGTCGTCAGTTCTCAGACAGGTTGCCTCGCAGGCCGTGCAACATCCGGGCGATCTGGGAGAGTTCGTCCTGCCAGGCGACGCACTGCTCGCGTGGCACGTAATCCAGATCGGCGGCATAGTCGCACCACAGCCTCGCTTCGTCGGCCGAACCGATCGCCATCGATAGATAGCGGCGGAACTCGGCATCCGAGCCAGGCTGACGGCCGGCCCCCTCGACCAGAAGGGCGCAGACCGATTTCGAGGATCGCCGCAATTGATCGGCGACACCGCCATATTGCTCCACCTTCGGCCAGCCAAGGCTGGCCCGATGAAGCGCCAGCGACAACCGATAAGCACGCTGAAAGACCTTAAGCTTCCATGCATCCCCGGCCATCACTTGCTTCCTGTCTGACAACTGGCGACTGACAACTGACAACTGTTCCCACAGCTTCGGTACGTGGCTTGAGCCCCGTTACATCTTCGGCGCGGGATTTCTTATTAGACCAGTGAGCTATTACGCTTTCTTTAAAGGATGGCTGCTTCTAAGCCAACCTCCTGGTTGTTTTGGAATTCCCACATCCTTTCCCACTTAGCCACGATTTGGGGACCTTAGCTGGTGGTCTGGGCTGTTTCCCTCTCGACGACGGACCTTAGCACCCGCCGTCTGTCTGCCACGCTATACGTCTCGGTATTCGGAGTTTGGTTAGGTTTGGTAAGTCTTTGGGCCCCCCTAGCCCATCCAGTGCTCTACCCCCGAGGGTAAACACATGACGATCTACCTCAATAGATTTCGCGGAGAACCAGCTATTTCCGAGTTTGATTGGCCTTTCACCCCTAGCCACAGCTCATCCCCGACTTTTTCAACAGGCGTGGGTTCGGCCCTCCAGTGGGTGTTACCCCACCTTCAGCCTGGCCATGGCTAGATCACTCGGTTTCGGGTCTTCTGCCCGCGACTGAACGCCCTGTTCAAACTCGCTTTCGCTGCGCCTTCGCCTATCGGCTTAAGCTCGCCGCGAACAGAAACTCGCTGACCCATTATACAAAAGGTACGCCGTCACGGCCTCGCACTTGCGTGCACGACCGCT
>CAVWVL010000011.1:1082500-1810000 GCA_963758415.1 uncultured Alphaproteobacteria bacterium
CGAGCGTCAACGCCAGTGCGGGGATCGACGGGCGCTCGTGGCTGCCGCGCAACCGGATGAGCATTTCGGTGGCCAGATGCTGGCTATCCGCCGCCGACCCGCCGTTGCCGCAGAACATCAGCTTTCCCCCGCCTCGCAGGCTGGTTTCGCAGGCGTCCACCACGCCCACGACGGTCTCGGCGAGTTCAATCCCGATGCGGCGCTTCAGGTCAGCCGACCTGGTCATCATCGCGGCAAATCGGGCAGCTTCACGGCTCTGCATGACGACTCCGCCAACATCCGCCCGGATCTGTCAGGCCCACTGCTTGCCCTCGGCCGCCGTCACTGCGCGGTCCACCCGCCGTCGACCGACAGCGATGTGCCGGTGATGGTTCTTGCCGCTTCCGAGCACAAAAAGACTGCCAGCGCACCGATCTGTTCCGGGGTCGAGAACTGCGCCATCGGCTGCTTTTCCGATACCAGGGCCTGGGTCTCCGCTTCGACCGTTGTCCCCTCCCGCGCCGCGCGGTCCCGCAACTGCTTTTCGACCAGTGGCGTCAGCACCCAGCCTGGACAGATCGCGTTGGCGGTGATGCCGGAGTTGGCCAGTTCGATCGCCGCCACTTTGGTCATGCCGACCACACCATGCTTGGCCGCCACATAAGCCACCTTCTGCGGGCTCGCGACCAGCCCGTGCGCCGAGGCTATATTGATGATCCGCCCCCAGCCTTTCGCCTTCATCCCGGGAATCGCCGCCTTCGTGCCGTGAAACACCCCTGACAAATTGATTGCGATGATCTGATCCCAACGCTCGTCGGGGAATTCTTCTATGTTGGCGGTGAACTGGATACCGGCATTATTGACCAGAATGTCCACGGGCCCGAGCTTCCGCGCGGTCTCCGCCACCATCGCCACGATCTGCTCGGCTTTGCCGATATCAGCACCATGATAGCCCACCTTGACCTTGCAACTGGCCTCCAGACCGGCCCGGAGCGTCTCAATTTCCCGCGGGTCACCGAAGCCGTTCAGCATGACAGCCGCTCCGGCCTCAGCCAGAGCGCGGGCGATGCCCAGCCCGATGCCACTCGTCGACCCGGTGACCAGCGCTACTTTTCCGCTCAGTGTCATTGGGGGTGGTTCCTTCCGCTTCATCTAGCCAGTTGCGCGCCGCATCATGACGCGGAGTTGCCGCTTGTCATGCAAATCTTTCTTGGCGAAGGCTCCCTCAAACGTTTGCCAGCAGGCAGACTGGGGTGGGGTGACTTCCTTCGGCAGGAAGGCTAGGAGTCCGGGTCTGTCATGCCACGGCAGGTATGTTTGAAACCCTCGCGGGAGCAACAACTCTATGACGATCAAGGTCGGCGATACGATTCCGTCCATGAAATTGATGGTCGCAACGGCGGACGGCCCGAAGGAAATCTCCACGGACGAGATTTTCAAGGGCAAGAAGGTGGTCTTGTTCGCGGTGCCAGGGGCCTTTACCCCGACGTGCAGTATCAAGCATTTGCCAGGGTTCGTGACGAACGCTGACGCATTCAAGGCCAAGGGGGTCGATACCATCGCCTGCATCGCGGTGAACGACGTCTTTGTCATGGACGCCTGGGGAAAGGATCAGGGCACCGGTGAAAAGGTGACCATGCTGGCAGACGGGGCAGCGGCGTTCGCCAAGGCGATTGGACTGGAACTCGATCTCAATGCACGCGGCATGGGCTGGCGCAGCCAGCGTTACGCCTTGGTCGCCGAAGACGGCAAGGTCACCCATCTGGGCGTAGAAGCCCCTGGCGGGTTCGAGGTCAGCAAGGCCGAGGCGGTCCTCGCCGCGCTCTGAGTGAGAGCTTTGGCGGCCGGCTTACCGGCTGATCGCCAAAGCCCTGAGGCAGCCCCCCGGCGCTCTCGATGCTCCTCAGAGCGCGGGGGCGGGGCGTCCACTCAATACTTGCGCAGAAAGAACCCGGCTGTAACCGTGGCGCTCAGCAACACGACGAACACGCGCAGCACCGACGCCGGCAGCAATCGAGCGAAACGGGCGGCGTAAAAACCGCCGGCGACGACGGCCAGCATTGTCGTCAGCATCTCCCGCCACCACACCGCGCCGGCAACGATGAACACCAGCACGGCCATGCCATTCGCGGCGCTGACCAACAATGTCCGAGCGCCAGCCAAGGCTTTCAGGTCGGCCAAATCCAGCAAGGTCCAGACCGCCATCATCATTAATCCAATCGCGCCGCCGAAATAGCCGCCATAAATCGAAAGAATAAACTGGATCAACAGAAACGAGCGGCGCCCGATGCGCACGTAGCGCTGGAGCAATTCGCCCAGGCGTGGTCCGCCGGCAAACGCGAGCGTCGCAAGCAGCAGTAGCCACGGTATCACCAGATCGAACGCGCCACCGGGCGTCACCAGCAGCAGGACCGCGCCCACCAGTCCACCCGCCAGGCTGATCGGCACCAGCACTCTCAGACTGATGCCCGCAACACCTCGAAGGTCCGCGCGATAAGCGAGCGTGCTGGCAACCGTCCCGGGAAACAGTGCAACCGTGCTGGTGGCATTGGCGGCGATCGGCGGCAGCCCGATGGAGACCAGCACGGGAAAGGTTACGAAGGAGCCGCCTCCGGCAACCGCGTTCATCGTCCCGCCGAGCAAACCGGCGAACAGCAAGAGCAGGTAGTGCCGCACGGATCAAGCTCGTCTCACTGAAGCGGAACGTTCCGCTCGAGCTCGGCAAGCCAGGCGGCGGCATTGCCGTCGGACGGCGCCCGCCAATCGCCCCGCGGCGAGAGTGACCCTCCGGCCGAGACCTTCGGCCCGTTCGGCATCGCGCTTCGCTTGAACTGGCTGAAGGCGAAGAACCGTGTCAGGAACACCGTCATCCAGTGTCTGATCTGCTTCAGGTCGTAGCCCACACGCCGGTCCTCGCCGAAATGCGGCGGCCAGTCGCCACGCGCCGGATCCTCCCACGCATGCAGCGCCATGAAGGCGATCTTCGACGGCACGAAGCCATAGCGCAGAATATGGAACAGGGTGAAATCCTGCAGTGCGTATGGACCGATTTTCGCCTCGGTGCTTTGCGGTGTCTCGCCTTCCCCGACCGGCACCAGTTCGGGCGAAATCTCGGTGGCGAGGATCGCGTCCAGTGTTTGCAGCACGTCAGGAGCGAAACGTCTGGTGCCGATGATCCAACGGATCAGATGCTGGATCAGGGTTTTCGGCACGCCGGCGTTGACGTTGTAGTGCGCCATCTGATCACCCACGCCATAGGTGCACCAGCCGAGCGCGAGCTCCGACAGGTCGCCGGTGCCGATCACGATGCCACCGTGGTGGTTCGCCAGCCGGAACAGATAGTCGGTGCGCAGGCCGGCCTGGACGTTCTCGAAGGTGACGTCGTAAACTGATTTGCCTGTCGCGTAGGGATGCCCCAGGTCGGCGAGCATCTGTTCCGCCGCCGGCTTGATATCGAGCTCGTGCGGCGTCGCCCCTAGCGATTGCATCAGCCGCCAGGCATTGGATTTAGTGTGGTCGGAGGTAGCAAAGCCCGGCATCGTATAGGCCAGAATACCCGAGCGCGGCAGCTCCAGCAGATCGAAGGCCTGAGCACACACCAGCAATGCCTGCGTCGAATCCAGGCCACCCGAAATGCCAATGACAACTCGTCTCAGTCCCGTCGCACGCATTCGCTGCGCCAGGCCGGAGACCTGGATATTGTAAGCCTCGTAACAATCCTGCTCCAGTCGCGTGACATCGGCCGGAACGAAGGGGAACCGCTCGATACGCCGGCGGAAACCGACATCGGTGTCGCGCGGCGGAGCGAGTGCAAAACCGATGCGACGATACGAGCGAAGATGACGGCGGCGGTTGGTATCGAACGACCCCATCTGCAAGCGCTCCTGTGCCAGCATGTCGAGATCGATATCGGCGATCGCCGCCTGATCGGCCACCGGGAACCGTTCGGTCTCGGCCAAAGTGTTGCCGTTCTCGAACACCGATGCCTGGCCGTCCCAGGCCAGGTCCGTGGTCGAACTCACCCGCTCCCGCCGCGGCGTAGAGGTAGGCGGACAGACAGCGGGCGGACTGTGAGCGGCACAGCAGCCGCCTGGTCTCCGCCTTGCCGATGGTGATGTTGCTCGCCGATAGGTTGGTCAGCACCGTGGCGCCCGCGACCGCCGCCTCGCCGCTGGGCGGGTTCGGCACCCAGACGTCCTCGCAGATTTCGGCGTGCACGACGAAGCCACGCAGGTCGGAGGCCTCGAACAGCAGGTCGGGACCAAACGGGACGGTCTGGTCGCCGATGGTGATCGAGCCACCGTCGGTCCCATCGCCACTGACGAAGTGCCGCGGTTCGTAGAATTCGCGGTAATTCGGCAGGTGGATCTTCGGGACGACGCCGAGGATCACGCCGCGATGGACGGCGATGGCACAGTTGTAGAGCGCACCGAGATGCCGCAGCGGCGCCCCCACCAGCAGCAGCGGCAACAGGTCCACCGACCCGACGGTCAGGGTCTCGATCGCCGTCTCCACCGCGTCGAGCAGAGTTGTCTGCTGCAGCAGATCGCTGATGGCGTAGCCCGACAGACCGAGCTCGGGGAATACGGCCAAGACCACCGCCTGCCGGTCGCAGTCCTCAGCCATCCGCAGGATCGATCGCGCGTTGGTCGCCGGGTCGGCCAGTGCGGTTCGGGTCGTGCAGGCCGCGACGCGAACAAATCCGTGGCGATAGAGAGAGCGGAAACTCATGGCGGGCCCGGGCTATGCTAGGGCGACAGTATGACGTGGCGAAGCGGATTGCACCACCGGGCGCCCCACCGTGCCGGGAGCTGGCTCATTGCCGCCGCCAAAGCTCCAACCCCGCCATGGACTCCCTCAGCAGCGGAGACGGGCGACCATCAGTCTCCAGGCGAGTGGTCATAAGTGCGCGCCAAGTCGATGAAGGCGCGCAGCGCCGAAGACATGCGTCTTGCCGCGGGTAATACAGAAAGAATCCCGGGAAGCTTGGACACCAGTCACTCAGCGCCGGTGCAAGGCGGCCCTCCATGATCAGGCTCTTAACGAAATCCTCCAACACGAATGCCGGCCCGACCCCATCCTGCGCCGCCTGAACGATCAGACTCTGGTCTCCAAGCGTGATCCGCCCCTTCACGTCCATCTCGACTTTCGCGCCGTCTTTCTCGAATTTCATTTGAGCACCCGCCCGCTGGGGAATCGCTGGCGGATGCAATCATGGTGCGCGAGGTCGAAAGGCCTGTCGGGAACCGCACGCCGCGCAAAATAGGTCGGCGCGCCAACCACCACCCAGCGATGGGAGGACCCGATGCGCACACCGACCATATCCTCGGGCAGCGTCTGTTCGAAACGTATCCCGGCGTCGAAACCGGCGCCGACGACGTCCACCTCGTCAACAATCTCGAGATGGATCTGGAACCCGGCAAGCTTCGCAGTTTGGATGAACCGAACACGTGACGATCCATCTTGTTGTGCCCGGCGACGGCGGACACAACAGGGCGCCAGATGTCGTTTCTTAAACGATTTATGAATACGACCGGGAAGAAAGTAAAGGAAAAAAGAGAAAGAAACATGCAGCTCGCTCAATTCGATGATCGCAACATAACCGGGCGCACGCTCGACTGGCTGGAGCACAGGCCATGCTCCACAGACACCATCTCCCCTACATTACCCTTGTCCTGCAGGGAGAAGTTCGCTTCCACCGGCCGAATGGTGAGCTCAAGGAGATCCGTCCGTGCGGCAGCTACGTTCAGGGGGCAGCGAACGGCGAGCCGCACACTGAAGGAGCCGGTGACCAGGAAGCGATCGTGTTCTTCAGTAATCGCAATGTGACCGGCGACATGTACGAGTTTCTGGATCGTGACATGAAGCAATACAAAATGTTTGGCATCGCCGACTTTAGAGCTCAGCTCGACGACGAAGTGGCGGTCGGCGAGGCGTCGAGGGTCGCCGCCAGAGCGGCCTGAAAGACGTCCGAATGCGGCGCGGACCGGGCCGCCGTGATGTTCCGGTCAACACCCACGCGGCAGATCTTCTTTGCCGCCGGAGCGGCCTGCCGACGACGAGCAGCGCCGGGCCGCCCTCTCCGGCCTGCCAGCGGTTCTGGCAGCCGGCCGTGACGCCCTACTGGGTCGCGCCGCCCGGCGCCTGCAAACCACTCTGGTTCTGCTCGACCTGCTGAACGCAGGCTGGCACGGTAGCGACCGACCGCGCAGGCTCGCCACCGCGCGGCCGCCGCCCGCGTGGATCTTCGGCACGACGCCGAGGATCACGCCGCGATGGATGGCGATGGCACAGTTGTAGAGCGAACCGAGATGCGGCGGCGCTCCCTCAAGCAGCAGCGGCATAAGATCCGCCGATTCCGGCAAGCAAAGTCTGGATCGCCGCCGATGACGCAGCCCGACAATCCGAGCTCCGGGAATACCGCCACTGCACCGCCTGCCGGCCGAACTCCTCAGCCATCCGCGGGATCGGCGCGCTGGTCGCCGGGTCGGCCAGTGCGGTTCGGGTCGTGCAGGCCGCGACGCGAACAAATCCATGGCGATAGACAGCGGAAACTCATGGCCCAGGCTGTTCTGGCGGCAATATCGCGCCATCCGCCGGCCGGATTCGACAGCTACTTTACCTTGTCGGGTGCCATCGCGTCCGCCGGGTTTTGCTCACGGAGCTATGCTGTCACACGGTGAGAAATAGATGAAAGCTCCTTGATCGAGAACGGTGCGTCTGTTCATCATGCGTGGCATCGCAAGGGGAAGCCGGTGAATGGGGACCCCTGCGTTACTCCGCCATCATGAGGACACAAGCTTGACCGCCATTTGATCCAGAACCAGGAAGGATGATCACGATGACCAGGACGCTGATCGCCGCATCGGTGGCCGCATTGCTGACAGCCTCGCCGGCATTCGCGGACGGGCACCGCGGGGGAGGCGGCGGCTGGCATGGTGGCGGAGGTGCCTGGCAGGGTGGTGGCGGCGGCTGGCATGGTGGCGGGGGTGCCTGGCAGGGTGGTGGCGGTGCCTGGCACGGCGGCGGAGGTGCCTGGCATGGTGGTGGTGGCTGGGCCGGTCGGGGGGGCTGGTATCGGGGCGGCGGGTATCGCGGCGGGTGGTATGGCTGGCGAGGCGGCGGTTGCGGCTGGGGTTGTGGTGTTGGCATCGGGCTCGGCGCCCTAGCGCTCGGCGGGGCGTTGGCCGCCCCCTATTACTATGCTCCGCCTCCCGTCTACTATGCGCCCCCGCCTGTCTACTACCCGCCACCTCCGCCTGCGTATGCGCCGCCGCCATATCCATATCCGCCGGGTTATGCGCCGTCGCCATATGCATATCCATATCCGCCGGGTTATCCCTATCGGTGAAAGGACTCGCTTGCCTCATGCTGCTGGCATCGTTTCCAGCGATGGCGCAGAGCAGCCTGCCCGACCACAGGTTGACCCCTGGCGCCCTCAATCCGGCCGTAACCAACGAAACAATGCATTCCACAATCTGCGTTCGTGGCTGGACCCAGACGGTGCGACCGGACAAGCAACGCAGTCACGAGATGAAGCAGGCTGCGATGGCCAGATACAGGCTTCGCGGCCGGCGGCTATCCAACTACGAGGGCGATCATCTGGTGCCGCTGGCCTTGGGTGGCGCTCCACTGGACATGCGGAACTATTGGCCCGAACCGCTGATCGCCGATGATGGTTGGACCGCCGAAATGAAGGACGAGTTGGAGGCTGTGCTGAGCCGCATGGTCTGCAACGGCAGCCTGCCGCTAGACGCGGCGCGGCGCTCGATCGCGGCGGATTGGCACCACGCTTATCAGCTCTATGTTCTGGGTGGCGAATAATCACCGCGGATCGATAAGCTCACGGCGACATAGTCTCCACCGGATACAGACGTGCATTTTGGTCTTGCGTCACCAGCGTCATGTCTTCGGATATCGCCTGTGAGATAATCAGGTGATCGAACGGGTCGCGATGCTGTTGCCGAAATGGCAGCTCATTCAAAGCCTGCAGGTGGCGCGGCGAAATGCTCAGCCACTGCATTTTGCTGGCGGGCGACATTTGCGCGATGATCGCGGCAATGTCGGCCTCCAGTTTTCCGATCCGGTGCTTGACCACGATCTCCCACAGGGAAACCACACTGACGAACACCGCGTTGCCGGCCTCGGCAAGAGCCAGGTGCGTCTCAGGCCTTAGACGGTCAGGGTTTGCCAACACCCACAAAAGAGCGTGGGTATCGAGCAACAACCTCACACCTTGGCGCTTTCCATCGCGTCAATGATCTCGTCCGGCGTCTGATCGAAGCCCGGCGTCACGCTGATCTTTCCCAGTAGCACGCCGAATGGCATCTCCCGCGATCCACCGGTAAGAACAAGGCGAAGGATTTCCCGATGCTCGGCCTCGGCCGAACGTCCATGAGCGGCCGCACGCTGCTTCAGCAGTGCAACCAACTCGTCGTCAACGCCGCGAACGATAAGGCTTTTCATACCAGTCTCTTGATATCAAAATGATAACATCGCCGCCGGAGGAAATCAACAAGGGAGTGACCGGGGGACTCCGGCTCGGCCCGCTCTATCAGGTATCCGCCACGGATTGACGAGCGGAACGCCGCACTCCTCAAAGCCGCTGGTATCACGCGTGACAACACTTGCGCCCTTGGCGCGCGCCCCCGCCGCAATCATGAGGTGACGCCCTCTAGCTCCCCCCTCTGCCTCATAGGTCGCGAGGTATTCGTGATATAACAAAGCCCACCGTGCCCAACCTTCAACTTCCCATCTCGGACGCCATCCCCGCACTGCAAGCCGAGCTCAACGCCGGCCGCAATGTCGTGCTCGTGGCTCCGCCCGGCGCCGGCAAGACGACAGTCGTGCCGCTCGAACTGCTCCACGCCCCGTGGCGCGGCGACGACCGGATCGTGATCCTCGAGCCGCGCCAACTCGCCACCCGAGCCGCCGCCGCCCGCATGGCCTTCCTGCTCGGCCAGCCAGTCGGCCAGACAATCGGCTACCGCACCCGGATCGACGGCGCCGGCTCACCCTCGACGCGGATCGAGGTCATCACCGAGGGCCTGCTGCTGCGCCGGCTGCAGGCCGATCCCGGGCTCGAAGGGGTCGCCGCGGTCATCCTGGACGAGATCCACGAACGCTCGCTCGAATCCGACCTGGCGCTGGCGCTGTGCCTTGATCTGCAACGCGTGCTGCGGCCCGAGCTTCGGCTGCTGGCGATGTCCGCAACGGCCGACGGCGCGCGTCTGTCCGGCCTGATGAACGCCCAGGTGGTGGAAAGCGCCGGCCGGATGTTCCCCGTCACCGTCGAGCATCTCGCACGCGATATCGCCTCCCCGCGTGACCTGCCGGACGCGGTTGCGCGGGCGATCAGTGCCGCCCTGGAGCAATACCACGGTGACATCCTCGCCTTCCTGCCCGGAATGGCGGAAATCCGCCGTACCCAGGCGGCACTCGGCGCCTGTGGGGCGCTGGTGCTGCCGCTGCACGGCGATCTGCCGCCAGACGAGCAGGATCGCGCGCTCCGCCCGGCCGAGGGTCGCAGGGTGGTCCTGGCGACCTCGATCGCCGAGACCTCGCTGACGGTTCCCGGGGTGCGCATCGTGGTGGATAGTGGCTGGCGACGCACGCCGAGGCTCGATCCCTCCACCGGCCTGACCCGTCTAACCACCGTGCGGATCTCCCGCGCCGCGGCGGACCAGCGAGCCGGCCGGGCGGGGCGGGAGGCGCCGGGAGTGGCCATCCGCGTGTGGTCGGCGACCTTGCATCGAGGACTGCCGCCGCATGACCGGCCGGAAATCCTGGAAGCCGAATTATCGTCGCTGGTGCTGGACTGCGCTGCCTGGGGCACGGCGCCGGGTGACCTCGCGTTCCAGGACCGGCCCCCGGCCGGTGCGCTGACCGCGGGTGCCGCGCTGCTGCGGGAACTGGGCGCGCTCGACAGCCGGGATCGTATCACCCCGGCGGGGAAGGAGATGGCGCGAATCGGGGCCCATCCTCGCCTGGCCGCGATGATGCTCGCGGCAACCACCCCGAGGCAGGCCACGCTCGCCGCCGATCTCGCCGCATTGCTGGAAGAACGTGATCCGCTCCGATCGCCGGATGCACCCGCCGACATCACCAGCCGGCTGAACGCCATCGCCGGCGACGACCCAGGCGCCGTCACAGCGGATCGGGGCGCGCTGTCGCGGATCAGACGGGCCGCCGCGCAGTATCGGCGCCGGATGCGGGTGGCCGCCGATGCCACCGACAGCCGCACGTCAGACGGCGGGAACCCAGCCACGCTTCTGGCCGCCGCTTTTCCCGACCGCATCGCCCAGCGCCGCGGCGAACCCGGGTCCTTCCGCTTGTCGGGCGGTGGAAGCGCTCGCCTGCCGCTCACCGACCCTCTCGCCAACGCCGGCCTGCTGGTGGTCGCGGCGCTGGAACTGAAGGCTGCGTCGCGCATCAAGCTGGCCGCCATCCTCGACCCGGATGCGCTGCCTCCCAGCCTGACCCTACGCGTAACGGAGCAACTGGAAGCGTCATTCGATCCGGTCAGCGGGACCGTCCTGGCGCGCCGCAGGCGGCGACTAGGCAGCCTGATCCTGTCCGACCGGACCGAACCCATCGATCCGGCGAAGGTCGCGGAAATTCTCGCCAATGCGGTGGCGGCCGAGCAATTGCGGCCGCTGCCGTGGACCGATGCCACGCGGCAACTGCAGGCGAGGGTGTCGCTAATGCAGGCGATCGAGCCCGATGGCGACTGGCCGGACCTGACGGATGTGGCGCTGATCGCCTCGATCCAGGATTGGCTCCCCCCGTATCTGGCGAATATTGGTCGACTATCCGACCTGCAGCGGCTTGATCTGCAAGCGATCCTCCGCGAGCGTCTGGCCTGGGAGCAAACCAAGCGCCTGGATCGAGAGCTACCGACCCATTTGACCCTGCCCGGCGGCCAAGCGCCGATCGATTACGCCGCGACGCCGCCGCTGGCTGCCGCCAAGGCTCAGGCGTTTTACGGGCTGGCCGCGACACCGCGCCTCGCCGGCGGTCGCGTTCCGCTGCGGCTTGCGCTGCTGTCCCCGGCGGGACGGCCGATCGCGGTCACGGCCGACCTGGAGGGATTCTGGGCCGGGGCATGGGCAGATGCTCGCCGCGATATGCGAGGGCGCTATCCCAAACACGACTGGCCAGAAAATGGCGGTATCATTGCGGCTCGATGAAGCGAAAACTAACTCATGCGATTCTTGCTACAACGCAACTCCCGCGCCATCTCCAAGCGGCGCGAACAGCACGACCGGAGCTCGAACATTTTATGCCAGGCAATTTTGTCCATTTCGTGCTTTGTCCGCGACCATTCACCGATCGCTCGATGCGCCAGGTATGGCGCGGACTTGCGCTTGGCCTGGCACTACTGGCGACCGCCTGCACCCCGCACGTCGCCACGGCCCGCTCCACGCCCGAAAGTCTGTCGCCGCTGGTGAAAAAGGTACTGCCCGCGGTGGTCAACATCGCGGTCACCGAGACCGTGAGCGGCGGCGACATGCTCAGCCAACTGCCGCCAGAGCTGCGTGACACACCACTTGGGCGCGAGTTCCGCCGCCGGTTCAGCAGTCGGCGGGAGCAGGTGGCGGGAGCCGGATCGGGCTTCATCGTTGATCCGTCCGGCATCATCGTCACCAACAACCATGTGGTCGGGCACGCCGACAAGATCGTCGTCTCGCTCACCGATGGCCGCCAGCTTCCGGCCCAGGTGCTCGGTCATGACGAGCTGACCGACGTCGCGGTGATCAAGGTGCAAGGTGCCGAACCGCTTCCGGCGGTGACCTGGGGCGACTCGCGCAAGGTCGAGGTCGGCGACTGGGTGCTGGCCGCCGGTAATCCGTTTGGCCTCGGCGGGTCAGTGACCGTCGGCATCATTTCGGCGGAAGGCCGTGACCTCGGCTCCGGCCCGTTCGATAATTTCCTGCAGCTCGATGCGCCCATCAACCCAGGCAATTCGGGTGGTCCGGTGTTCAATATGGACGGACAGGTGATCGGTGTCAGTTCGGTGATCGTTTCGCCGACCGGCGCATCGGTGGGTATCGGGTTCGCCATCCCGAGCGAGACGGTGACCCGGATTGTCACCCAGCTTCTCACCAAGGGCACCATCGAGCGCGGCTGGCTGGGAGTCTCGGTCGAGGACCGCGACGACGGGGTCCTGATCGCCAACCTGGATCGCACCGGACCCGCCGCCAGGGCAGGCATGCGTTCGGGCGATCTGGTGGTCGCGATCAACGGCGAGCACATCGAAAGCTCCCGAGGCTTGATCCGCGCCGTCGCCATAGTGCCTCCCGGCAACAGCATAACAATTACCGTCCGTCGGCAGGGGCGGGAGATGGAAATTCCCGTGAACGTCGGCCGCCGTCCGACCGAACAAGCAGGCTGAGAGGAACATCGATGCGCATTCTGGTGGTCGAGGACGACAAGGACGTGGCCGGCTTCGTGGTGCGCGGGCTGCGCGAAGCCGGCCATGTGGTGGAGCACTCCGACAATGGCCGGGACGGGCTGTTCATGGCCGCCAGTGAGACCTTTGACGCGGTCATCCTCGACCGCATGCTGCCGGGTGGTATCGATGGCCTGAAGATCCTGGAAACCTTGCGCAGTCAGAAGAACACTGTTCCGGTGCTGATACTGTCGGCCATGGCGGACGTGGACGACCGCGTGAAGGGGCTGAAGGCGGGCAGTGACGACTATCTGACCAAGCCTTTTGCCTTCGCCGAACTGCTGGCTCGGGTTGAAGCGCTCAACCGGCGTGGCAAGGGCGAGGGTCCGGTCACCAAGCTGGAGGTCGAGGACCTGGAACTCGATCTGCTGTCGCGACAGGTCAAGCGGGCCGGCCAGAAGATCGACCTGCAGCCGCGGGAATTTCGCCTGCTCGAATACCTTATGCGCCACGCCGGCCAGGTGGTGACGCGCACCATGCTGCTGGAGGGCGTGTGGGACTATCATTTCGACCCGCAGACCAATGTGATTGACGTTCACGTCTCCCGGCTGCGTCAGAAGGTCGACAAGCCTTTCCCAACCTCGCTGATCCACACGGTCCGCAACGCGGGCTATATGCTGCGGGCAGAAGCCTAGTTCGCCGAATGCCGGAGCCGTCATCAGGCGTTGTCGCATCGGCCGCGCCATCGGGGCCGAGACGGCGGGCCCGGAACGATGGGCAGCAAAATGATTGACCGCGGCCTGTTCAAATCGGCGGGTTTCCGCTTCGGGCTGGTCTACGCTCTGCTCCTCGCCGCCAGTGCCGTGGCTCTCGCGGTGTTTCTCTGGTGGGCGACCGCTGGACTGCTCGACCGAGAGACCGAATCCGCAATCCACGCCGACGCTCAGAACCTTGCGGATCGCTGGTCGGACGGCGGCCTCGCCGCACTGATCGTCACTATCGAGGACCGGCTGGCGCAGAATGTCGACGACGATACGATCTATTTCCTCGCCAACGCCAAGATGCAGCGAATTGCCGGGAATTTGGAGCGTTGGCCGGCAACCGTGACCGAGGTTGGAGTGGCATACGAGCTGCCGGTCCAGCGTGCTGGTATGCAGTCATTGGCGCATGTGCGGTCCTACGACCTGCGGGGCGGTTTTCATTTGCTCATCGGCCGAGACGTTAAGGTGCGCGCGCAGCTACGGGAGCTGCTGACCGACGCGCTGTTATGGGCGGTGATCGTGGTCGGACTGATGGCGACCGTGGGCGCTCTGGTCGTGCGGAACCTGTTCCGCCGCACCTTGGCCAATATCTCGGCCACCGCCTCGGCGATCGCCGGTGGTGATTTCGCCCAGCGCGTGAAGCTGACCGGGCGCGGCGACGAATTTGACCAGATCGCCGAGGTGATCAACGATATGCTGGACCGTATCGTCCGGCTTATGGATGGCGTTCGAGAGGTTTCCGACTCCATCGCTCACGACCTGCGCACGCCAATCACCCGCGCCCGGGCTCGCCTGGAGGACGCTGTGTTACACGCCGTGACGCCGGATGATCTGCGGGCCGCGATTGAGCGGGCAACGGCTGACCTCGATGGCATCGTCGCGGTGTTCCAGGCCCTGCTCCGCATCGCGCAAATCGAAGCCGGATCACGCCGCTCCTCCTTTGCTCGGCTCGACGTGGTGCCACTACTGGCCCAGGTCGCCGACCTTTATGAGGCCGTCGCCGAGGAGCGCGGCATCTCCCTGCAGGTTGAAACGCCGCCGCACGTCGCCGCTTACGGCGACCGGGCCTTGATCCAGCAGGGGATCGCCAACCTTGTGGACAACGCGCTGAAGTTTTCTCCCGAGGGGGGCCGGGTGACCATTGCCGCCTCGTCGGGCTACGCGGTGATCATTTCGGTCAGCGATCAGGGGCCCGGCATCCCGGAGGAGGAGCGTGGCAAGGCCACGGACCGCTTCTATCGCGGCGAGACCGCACGCAGCACCCCGGGTTCAGGGTTAGGTCTTTCCCTGGTGTCGGCTGTAGCGCGACTGCACGGGGGCACGTTGCGACTTGAGGACAATGGTCCTGGCCTGCGCGCTGTCATTTCCCTGCCGCTGCCGGAGGACGGGCCGCGCACCGACCCGGAAATCGCGTCAACGTGATAGCTGCGACGAGCTTCCGGGGAGCCGATCGCGCCTGGCTGACACTTCGCCACGTCGTAGCGCGCGATACCCTTCCCCGCGGCTTACCGCGCGATGAGCCTCCCCGCGGTAACTTCCGCGGACCTGGATGTCGATGGGAATTAACGGGCTTGTCACCCGCGAAACAGGACGAGGAGAGGTCGGGCATGGCATTAGACGGCGTCATGGTATCCGCCTCCGCCGCACGCTTATTCGGGTCCGCTGGTTTGGTAGTAAGCCTCTGCGTCGTGGCGCTAGGGTCCAGCACGCCCGGCGCCGCTCAATCGACGCCGCTCGAGGTCACCAGCGACACGCCCGAATACTGTGAGCGGCTGCTGGCTCGGCTGAACGATCGGCTGCACATCTCCCCTGCCCCAGCCCCTCCCGAGGTGACCAGGCTTTCGGCTGATGGCCAACGCATGTGCGATCAAGGTCAAACCCGGGGCGGCATCTTGCGACTGCGGCAGGCATGGTTGCTGCTGGCGCATCCGGACGGTGCGGCGCAGCGTCAAGACGCGGTTGGCGAGCCGACACTTCGCCACCACTGAAGCCAGGTCGCCCGGGAAGCTGGCAGGCCACCGATGCGATGGTCGTTTGCCATCGCCCCACGCCGTTAGTTTCTGCATCGGTCGGGCTTGTGGTTCCGGGGCTCCGGGTCGAGATACCGTATGCTATACGGTCTGTGCATAGTCGGGAGGGAAGGTTGGCCGCTTACGAGCCGTGGAATGAGGTTCGGGCGCTCGCCGCCATCGGTGAACTGGCAGGCCTGGACGGCGCGGGGCTGCCTATCCTGCACCGGGTGCAGGCTATTTTCGGCTATATACCACTGGAAGTCGAGCCGCTGATCGCCAAGGCGCTGAACCTTAGCCGGGCTGAGGTGCACGGGGTCGTGTCATTCTATCACGAATTCCGGCGCGCACCGCCCGGCCGTCATGTGCTGCGGGTCTGCCGAGCGGAGGCATGCCAGGCGGTCGGTGGTGATGCGGTGGCGGACCGGGCGCGGTCGTCTCTCGACGTCAACTGGCACGGCACCTCGGCGGATGGCGCGGTAACGCTGGAGCCAGTATTCTGCCTCGGTTTCTGCGCCACGGGTCCCGCCGCGCTGCTGGACGGCGAGCCACTTGTCCGGTTGAACCCGGCACGGATGGACCAGATGTTGGATAGCCTGAGGTGACCCGTATCTTTGTTCCGGCGGACGCGGTTGCGAAGGCGCTCGGGGCGGACCAGGTCGCCGCCGCGCTGCTGGGACAGGTGTCCACGGGAGCACAGATCGAGGTGGTGCGGACCGGCTCGCGCGGCCTGTTCTGGCTGGAGCCGATGATCGAGATTGAAACGCCGGCCGGTCGCATCGCGTACGGCCCGGTCGGCGCCAGCGACATCCCTGCATTGATTGCGGACGGGCTGCTGAACGGGACGGCGGACAGATTGCGATTGGGCGCACCGGAAACGATCCCGTTCCTGGCGCGGCAGACGCGGGTGACATTCGCCCGCTGCGGTGTCGTCGACCCGCTGTCGCTGGAGGACTATCGCGCCCATGGCGGGTTGGCGGGGCTGGAGAAGGCGCGCGCGATCGGACCGTCGGCGACGATCGAAACGGTACTGGCCTCGGGTCTGCGCGGCCGCGGCGGCGCCGGATTTCCCACAGGCATCAAGTGGAAGACCACCGCCGAGGCGCCCCCCAGTGTCATCCCTGGCGAAGGCCGGAGACCCACGACTTTGCTGGTCCAGCCACAAAAAGTCGTGGGTCCCCGTGCCGAGCACGGGGATGACACCGGATGGGCCTCGGAAGGCCATCAACAGAAATACATTGTCTGCAATGCCGATGAGGGCGACTCAGGCACCTACGCCGACCGCATGCTGATGGAGGGCGACCCGTTCAGCGTGATCGAGGGCATGGCCATCGCCGGCTTCGCGGTGGGTGCCTCCAAGGGCTTCGTCTACACCCGATCGGAATACCCACACGCCATCGCTACCTTCGACCGCGCTTTGGCGATTGCCCGTCAGGCCGGCATCCTGGCCGCCGATTTCGACATCGAGCAGCGGGTGGGCGCCGGCGCCTATGTGTGCGGTGAGGAGACCTCCCTGCTGGAAAGCCTGGAGGGCCGCCGCGGGCAGGTGCGCGCCAAACCCCCGCTGCCGGCGCACAAGGGCCTGTTCGGCTGCCCCACGGTGGTCAACAACCTGGTGACGCTGGCCACCGTGCCGGCGATCCTGCGCGACGGCGCGGCAGCATATCAGGCGATCGGCATGGGACGCTCCCGCGGCACCATGCCAATCCAGTTGGCGGGAAACATCCGCTACGGCGGCCTGTTCGAGGTCGGCTTCGGCGTCACCCTGGGTGAACTGGTGAACGAAATCGGCGGCGGCACCCTGTCGGGGCGCCCGGTCCGCGCGGTGCAGGTAGGCGGCCCACTGGGTGCCTATTTTCCGCCTTCGCTGTTCGATACGCCGTTCGACTACGAGGCGTTCGCGGCACGCGACGGTCTTATCGGGCACGGCGGTGTCGTGGTGTTCGACGACACGGTCGACATGTTGCGGCAGGCGCGCTTCGCTATGGAGTTCTGCGGCGTCGAATCGTGCGGCAAATGCACCCCGTGCCGGATCGGGTCGGTGCGCGGCGTGGAGACGGTGGACAAGATCATCGCCGGCCACGCTGTCGATGCCAACCTGGAACTGCTGCGCGACCTTTGCCACACGCTGAAGTTCGGTTCATTGTGCGCGCTCGGTGGCTTCATCCCGTACCCGGTGCTCAGCGCGATGAACTACTTTCCCGAAGATTTCCGGCGGGACCACCCCGAGGCCGCCGCATAGAAGGAGTCCCTGATGCCGCTGGTGCAGGAGATCGACTACGGCACGCCCGCCGTTACCCGCGATACCACAGCCCCCGCGATGGTGACGCTGACGATCGACGGCAACACGGTGACGGTTCCGGCGGGCACGTCGATCATGCGGGCGTCCACCGAAGCCGGCATCAAGGTGCCGCGGCTTTGCGCCACCGACACACTGAACAGTTTCGGCAGTTGTCGCCTCTGCCTGGTGGAGATCGACGGCCGCCCGGGCACCCCTGCGTCCTGCACCACCCCTGTCGCGCCCGGGATGCAGGTGCGCACCGTCAGCGACAAACTGCGCAAGCTGCGTCTCGGGGTGATGGAACTTTACATCTCCGACCATCCGCTCGACTGCCTCACCTGCTCCGCCAACGGCAACTGCGAGTTGCAGGATGCGGCTGGCGAGGTCGGACTGCGTCAGGTGCGCTACGGCTATGAGGGTGAGAACCACCTGTCCGCCGCGGTGGATGCCTCCAATCCCTACTTCCAGTTCGACCCATCGAAATGCATCGTCTGCTCGCGCTGCGTCCGCGCCTGCGAGGAGGTCCAGGGAACATTTGCCCTCACCATCCAGGGGCGCGGCTTCGAGTCCAAGGTCGCCGCCGGCATGGATGAGCCGTTCATGACCAGCGAGTGCGTCTCCTGCGGCGCCTGCGTGCAGGCCTGCCCGACCGCGACGCTGATGGAAAAGTCGGTGTTCGAGATGGGCCAGCCGGAGCACTCGGTCATCACCACCTGCGCCTACTGCGGCGTCGGCTGCAACTTCAAGGCGGAGATGCGCGGCGACCAGGTGGTGCGCATGGTGCCGTGGAAGGACGGCAAGGCGAATCACGGCCACTCCTGCGTGAAAGGACGCTTTGCCTACGGCTATGCCAGCCACCCGGACCGCATTCTGAAGCCGATGATCCGTGAGAAGACGTCCGATCCGTGGCGTGAGGTGACGTGGGAAGTGGCGATCGATCGTGTCGCCTCGGAGTTCCGCCGCATCCAGGCGCAGCATGGCAAGGATGCGGTGGGCGTCATCACGTCTTCCCGTTGCACCGACGAGGAAGCCTACCTGGTGCAGAAGCTTACGCGCACCGCGTTCGGCAACAATAACACCGACACCTGCGCCCGGGTGTGCCACTCGCCGACCGGCTACGGGCTTGGCAAGACCTTTGGCACCTCGGCCGGGACGCAGGATTTCGACAGTGTCGAGCAGTCCGACGTGATCGTGGTGATCGGTGCAAATCCGACCGACGGGCATCCGGTGTTCGCCTCGCGGATGAAGCGGCGGCTGCGGGCGGGTGCCAAGCTGATCGTCATCGACCCGAGGCGGATCGACCTGGTGCGGACGCCGCATGTCGAAGCCGCGTATCACCTGCCGTTGCGACCGGGCACCAACGTCGCGGTTCTGACCGCCCTGGCGCATGTCATCGTGACCGAGGGCCTGGTTGCACGGAGCTTCATCGAGGAACGCTGCGATACCGAGGCGTTCGCGGACTGGGCGGCATTCGTGGCGGAGCCACGGCACAGCCCGGAAGCCACCGAAAGCGTCACCGGGGTGGCCGCCGATCTAGTACGCGGCGCCGCTCGGCTGTTCGCCACCGGCGGCAACGGTGCAATCTACTACGGGCTGGGCGTGACCGAGCACAGCCAGGGCAGCACAGCGGTGATGGCAATCGCCAACCTCGCCATGGCGACCGGCAATATCGGCCGCCGCGGCGTCGGCGTGAACCCGCTGCGTGGCCAGAACAACGTGCAGGGAAGCTGCGACATGGGCAGCTTCCCACACGAGTTGCCCGGTTATCGCCACGTCAGCGACCCCGGTGTGCGGGCGATCTACGAAGCCGAGTGGGGTGTGCCGATTGAACCCGAACCCGGGCTGCGCATTCCCAACATGCTGGATGCGGCGGTCGAAGGCAGCTTCCTGGGACTGTATATCCAGGGTGAAGACATCGCCCAGTCGGACCCAGACACCAAGCATGTCACCGCCGGGCTGTCGGCGATGGAATGTGTGGTCGTTCACGACCTGTTTCTGAACGAAACGGCGAATTATGCCCACGTCTTCCTGCCGGGTGCCACATTCCTCGAAAAGGACGGCACCTTCATCAATGCCGAACGGCGGATCAACCGGGTCCGCAAGGTAATGGCGCCGCGCGGCGGCATGGCGGACTGGGAGGTGACCCAGGCGATCTCGAACGCCATGGGCTACCGGATGAACTACGCTCATCCCTCGGAGATCATGGCGGAGATCGCCCGCACGACCCCCACCTTTGCCGGCGTGACTTACAACCGGCTGGACCAGGGCTCGGTCCAGTGGCCTTGCAATGATGCGGCCCCGGATGGCACCCCGATCATGCATATCGGCGCATTTGTCCGCGGCCGCGGCAATTTCGTCATCACCGAATACATCGCCACGGATGAGAAGGTCGGGCCACGCTTTCCGCTGCTGCTGACGACCGGTCGCATCCTGTCGCATTACAATGTAGGCGCGCAGACCCGGCGAACGGCGAACACCGTCTGGCATCCCGAGGATCTGCTGGAAATCCATCCGCACGACGCCGAGGAGCGCGGGGTGAGAGACGGCGACTGGGTCCGCCTGCGCAGTCGTGCCGGGGAGACGACGCTGCGCGCGCAGGTGACCGACCGGCTGTCGCCGGGGGTGGTCTACACGACATTCCACCATCCATGGACGCAGGCGAACGTGGTGACGACCGACTACTCGGACTGGGCGACGAATTGTCCGGAGTACAAGGTGACCGCGGTGCAGATTTCGCCTTCGAACGGACCGTCCGACTGGCAGGTGGCCTATCGGGCCTTGTCCGCCAAGAGCCGCCGAATCGAGGCGGCAGCGGCGGCCGAGTGAGGCCCCAGTCATTGCCGACGCTCTGCACCTGTGTCGCCACCTAGCCTCGCCCCGGTGTCATCACCGGACTTGTTACGATGACTCAGTGCATGAGCCCGCCGAAGTCGTGGGTGGCCGGGCTGTGCCGGCCATGACATGGGGGCCATGGCACGACACGGTGCTGGCTCCTCGCCTTCGCGAGGGCAGGCATGTGTCGAGTAGGCGCCGTCACACGGGCCCGCACGCCGATGCCTGACCCGCTGATCTCCGTTCCGCGGACCGTCTGGCGGGGCAACGCCCCGGCGGCCGGGAGCCGAACGGTTCCGCGAGAGGTCCCGATCGCGCTGACCTACAACCGCGCGACTCACGCGGTGATGCTGGCGACGCCTGCCGATCTGGAGGATTTCGCCATCGGCTTCAGCCTGTCGGAGGGCATCATTCGGCGGCCTGGCGACGTCCAGACGCTGGAAATCGTCACCGTGCCGGATGGCATCGAGTGCCGCATGGATCTCGATACGAACCAACTGGAGGCGCTTACCCAGCGGCAGCGCAGGCTGGCGGGGCCGAGCGGGTGTGGTCTGTGCGGACTGGACAGCCTGGCGGCGGCAATCCGGCCGGCCCAGGCGGCGCCCGCCGGGCAACGTTTCACCCCCGCCATGATCCAGACCGCCATGAGAGCCATGCCTCCGGCGCAGACGCTCAATGCCGCCACCCACGCGGTGCACGCCGCTGCTTTCTGGACACCCGATGCCGGTTTGCTGGTGCTGCGGGAGGACATTGGCCGCCACAACGCCCTCGACAAGCTTTCCGGCGCCTTGGCCCGCGCCGGCCTGACGGCATCGGAGGGGCTATTGCTGCTGTCCAGCCGGGTCTCGGTCGAAATGATACAAAAGGCGGCGACACTCGGCGCCCCGGTGGTCGTGGCGATCTCGGCGCCGACCTCGCTCGCCATCGATGTCGCGGCTGCGGCCGGCATCACCCTGATCGGAGTCGCCCGAGACGACGGGTTCGAGGTGTTCACCCGTGCCGATCGCGTCAACCTACGAGCGGTGCAACATGTCGCCTGACAAGCTGGCGCATATGGCGAACCAGATCGGCCGTTTTTTCGCGACGCAGAAACCCGAATCGGCTGTTGCATCGATCACCGATCATCTGCTCAGGTTCTGGGATCCGAGGATGCGCCGAGCGATCATTGCGCAACTGGATGAGGGGCGTGGTGATCTCGATCCGCTGGTGCGGGAGGCGGTCAAGCGGCTCGAAGATCGTACGTAAACCCCGACTTTTGCCTGGCTATAACAACAAGAAACACTGAGCGCGGGGGGACGAAATGAATTCCACAACAACCCAGTCCATCGGGCGAGGGACCGTATCGGGGCTATTGGATCGAGATCGTATCGTTGCCGCCGACTCATACAATCGCTGGCTGGTGCCTCCCGCCGCCCTGGCCATCCATCTGTGTATCGGTATGGCTTACGGGTTCAGCGTCTTCTGGCTGCCGTTGTCGCGGGTGGTCGGCGGGGGTAAGCCGCTCGCCTGCCCGTCTGGATCAGGCATCCTAAATGCGCTGTTCACCACCAGTTGCGACTGGCTGGTCTCTGACCTGAACTGGATCTTCACCCTATTCATATTCGTTCTGGGCGTCGCCGCCGCGATCTGGGGCGGCTGGGTCGAGCGAGCGGGGCCACGCAAAGCCGGCGTCGTCGCGGCGGTATGCTGGTCCGGTGGCCTGCTCCTCGGCGCCCTTGGCATCACACTCCACCAACTGTGGATTCTCTGGCTCGGCACCGGTGTGCTGGGCGGCATCGGCCTCGGTCTGGGTTATATTTCCCCGGTATCGACGCTGATAAAGTGGTTCCCTGATCGGCGCGGCATGGCCACGGGCATGGCGATCATGGGATTCGGTGGCGGGGCGATGATCGGCGCCCCACTGGCGCAAATTCTGATGGCGCATTTCCGCACCATCGAAGCGGCCACCGGGCCGGGGTCGGCGGGCGTCTGGCAGACATTCGTTGTCCTGGGACTGGTTTACTTCGTGTTCATGATGTGCGGCGCGTTCGGCTACCGGGTGCCCCCGGGCGGCTGGCAGCCCGCCGGTTGGACGCCGCCCGCGCCGAATACCAAGGCGCTGTTCACGCACGGCCAGGTGCATCTGCGAGATGTCCACAAGACCGCTGCTTTCTGGTGCGTCTGGGTGGTGCTGTGCATGAACGTATCGGCCGGGATCGGCGTGCTCAGCATGGCGTCCCCGATGCTGCAGGAGATTTTCGGCGGTTCGCTGGTGGGTCAGCCGGACGTGTCGTTCACCGCCCTGAGCGACACGCAGCATCAGGCGGTAGCGGCGATCGCCGCGGGATTCGCCGGGCTGTTGTCCCTGTTCAACATCGGCGGGCGGTTCTTCTGGGCCTCGCTGTCCGACCACATCGGCCGCAAGCCGACCTATGTCATATTTTTCATCCTGGGCATGGCGCTTTACGCACTGGCCCCTTGGGCGGCGCACGCCGGCGACAAGGTCCTGTTCGTCGTGTTTTTCTGCGTCATCCTGTCGATGTATGGCGGCGGATTCGCCACCGTGCCGGCGTATCTGGCCGACCTGTTCGGCACGCAATTCGTGGGCGCGATACACGGCCGGCTGCTGACCGCCTGGTCCACCGCCGGGATAATCGGTCCGGTGCTGGTCAGCTACATGCGGGAGGCGGCGATCTCCGCCGGGGTGCCGCGATCCTCGGTGTATGACGTAACGCTTTATCTGCTGGCGGGATTGCTGGTGATCGGCCTGGTGGCGAACCTGTTGGTGCGACCGGTGCCGCATCGCTGGTTCATGTCGGAACAACAGGTCGCGGCGGCGCAGGTCGCGATGGCCGCTTCCGGCCGCGAGGCGAAGGCGAGACCGGAGGGGAGGCGTCTCGGCGCGGTCGCCGCCCTGGCCTGGGGCGCGGTAGGGATTCCAATCGCGTGGGGTATCTGGATTACCCTGGCCAAGGTGGCCGTGCTGTTCCGCTAGTGGCCGCGACGTTGCCGAGGCCGCGACGGGAGGTTCACCATCGCGGGCGCGGCCACCCGCCGCGGGCTTTACTGGGTCGGAAAGCCAGCGTTGGAAGCCTCGGTCGAGACCGTCACCGCCTGATAGACGAGATTGCGCACTTCACGGCGATAGTGGCTGCTCTTGGCCCATCCCTTATCATCGAACGGGTTCTGGACCATCAGGGTCGCTACCAACTTTTCCTTGGGATCGACCCAGAAATAGGTTCCGTGAGCACCCGTCCAGGAAAAATCCCCAACCGATCCGGGTAGCGGATTATGCCCGACGTCCTTGCGAACCAGGAACCCCAATCCAAATCCTTCGCCCATTTCAGGCGTGGGTGCGATATCCTGCACCGCCGCGACGTAGCCAGGATTGTAAGTGACGCCCGGCGGCAGATGATCGGAGGTCATAAGTTCGACTGTCTTGGGCGACAGCAACCGTATGCCGTCGAGTTCACCACCGTTAAGCAGCATTTGGCAAAACCGCACATAATCCTCGGCCGACGACACCATCCCGCCACCCCCCGAGAACCATTTCGGCTTCGTCGTAAGATTGTCGACAACCATGGCGGGCCTTTTCCCCGTCGCCGGCTCTATCTGCGGTTCCGCAATGCTGCTCGCCTGGGATTGGCTGACCGAGAACCCTGTTGCAGTGAGATTGAGCGGTTTCGCGATCCGCTCTTGCACGAACTGGTCGAATGACGTCCCGGACGCCACTTCGACAACGCGCCCCAGCACATCCACCGACATGCTGTATTCAAATGCCGTTCCAGGTTGGTGAACAAGCGGAAGCTTGGCAAACTTGGTTACCATGTCGGCAAGAGACTGGTCGAAATCGCCAAGCTTAGCGTCTTGATAGGCCTGCCTGATCAACGGATCTTGGATATCGAACAAATATGCCAAGCCCGAAGTGTGACGAAGCAGGTCTTGCACAGTCATCGGATGTATGACCGGCGCCCGCTCCGTGCCGACCCGCAGATCGTTGAATTCGGGAAGATACTGTGACACCGGAGCGGCGAGATCGATCTTGCCCTCCTCCACCAGCATCATGACGGCTACGGACGTGATCGGCTTCGACATCGACGCGATGCGGAAGATCGCGTCGGGCTTCATCGACACCTTCTCTTCGCGGTTTTGGTAGCCAAACGCTTTCTCGTAGGCAATCTTGCCGTTGCGCGCGACCACCACCACCGCCCCCGGGATCTCGCCTGCGTCAACGTCCCGCTGGAACGTGTCGGTGAGGCGGTTCAGGCGCTCCGACGACATCCCGACAGCTTCTGGAGAGGCCTTCGGAAGTGCCTGAGCAAATCCGTGCCGATAAGCCAGTTGCGAGCAGCAGCACCGAAGTCGTCGATAGAGCAGACTTCGCCATGCAATGCTGCGGTATGATTGACCGTCTGATCATTTGCGCCTCCCGTCTTGATTGGCCGCGGATTTTCCGCTGTCAGTGTTTTAGCATAAGACAAAAAAGCTCTGGGCAGCAAAGGCTCTTCGTTTCGCCCAAACAGGAGGATTTTACTCACTGCAGAGTCCGGAATGCGGCTCAGCCCGTAACCATTTTCGGTTATTTACAGTAATGAAATCAACGTCGCGAGGCCACTTGATGCAGTCAGCCGGGGACCCCTAGGGTCCCCGCCAGACCCTCAGTCGATCTCGGATATCAAAACCGTTGCGCCGCCGCTGGCAAAATTCGGAACGTCTTCCACGATCTTCTTCCACTCCGGCCGCGACGTGATCTCTTGCAGCGACGCCAAGCTGTCGAACCAGATCTCGGTGATTCGATAGAATGCCGGAGCCTTGCCACCCGGTCCCGGCAGCGGCTTGGCAAGCTCGACGCGCGCCAGGCCCTTGACCGCATAGACCATCGGCATGTGCGTGCCGGCATAATAGGCCTCGAATGCCGCCGGATCCTTCGGTGCGTTATACAGTGCGGTCACCTTGACGCCGCCTTTCGCATCCGCGGCACGCCCCCTCGAGGCGAGCAGTACACCACCGGCTGCCGCCAGCCCGACCGCCAACCCAGTTCGGCGCGAAACCGCGCCGCGCTTGTCGTTCGTTTCCATTTCAATTCTCCATTGTCGTTGTTTAGGATACCAGCCGATCTTCCGCCAACGCCCGCCAAGTGGCAACTACACCAGCCGGCAGACCTCGCCTGGCGTCGCGGCCAGCAGGTCTGCACCGGCCGCCTGCAGTTCCGTCTGCGTGCCATAACCCCACAGCACGCCGATCGACCGCAGCCTATTGGCCTGCGCCGCATGGATGTCGTGCAAGCGGTCGCCAACCATGGTGGTGGTGGCGGGATCATACCCCTCGACCCGCAGAATTTCCGCAAGCAAATCCTTCTTTTCGTCCAGGCCGCCGCCAGGAATCGCGCCGTACACCTTCGGCAGGTAACTCCGAAGATTGAGGTAATCGACCACCCGGTCGGCAAAGTCTCGCCGTTTTGACGTCGCAACACACAGTGCGCATCCGGCATCCGTCAGCGCAACAAGCATTTCGGCGATGCCAGGATAGACGCTACACTCGTAGATACCAAGCGTCGTGTAGCGATCGCGGTAAACCGCAATCCCCCGCTCGACACGGTCGTCGCCGTATTTCTCCAGCAGTCCACGGATCGAGACGGCGATCGGCGGTCCCACCGCCCAAGTAATGTCCCCCGCCACCGCCGGATCATGCCCCAGCTCGGCCAGCATATGCCGAAAGCATGCCTCGATGCCGGGGCGACTGTCCGACAGCGTCCCGTCCAGGTCGAGCAGAACGGAGTTTGGCACCAACTCACGCCGCCTTGCCAAACAACCCGCCGCGCTGTGCCAGATAGCTCAGATGCGTGTCGGCATCGCCGAACAACTGTTCGATCACGGTGACGCGCTTGAAGTAATGACCGACCGCATATTCGGCTGTCATGCCGATGCCGCCATGCAGTTGAATCGCCTCCTGCCCGACATGCCTGCCCGAGCGCCCGATCTGCACCTTGGCCGCGGAAATCGCCCGACGCCGCTCGATCGGATTCTCCTCCCCGGCCATCACTGAAGCGAACAACGCCATGCTGCGCGCCTGCTCCACCGCCACCAGCATATCCACCGAGCGGTGCTGTAACACCTGAAACGACCCGATCGGCCGGCCGAACTGCTTCCGTGTCTTCAGGTATTCCAATGTCAGCTCGTGCATCGCCTGCATCGCACCGACCGCTTCGGCACAGAGCGCCGCGATGGCCTCGTCCACCACCTGCTCGATCAGCGGCAGGGCGTTGTCATTCATCAGGTCGTCGATGGTGACCCGCGCATTCGTAATCGACAGTTCGGCCGCGCGCTGGCCATCCTGAGTCGGGTAGCCGCGGCGGCTGACACCGGGGGTCGCTGGATCAATCAGAAACAGGCCGATGCCGTCCCTCGCCCGCCGCTCCCCGGCGAAGCGCGCGGTGACAAAGATGCGGTCGGCGCTGTCGCCATGAATGACCACGCTCTTGGCACCGTCCAGGATGAAGCCGCCGCCATCCTTGCGCGCGGTCGTGCTGACGTCGGCCAGATCATACCGGGAGTGCCGCTCGACATGGCCAAACGCCAGCTTCAGCTTGCCCGCGGCGACGCGGGGTCCCAATGCGCCAAGGACGGCAGCCGGCGCCGCCCGACGCAACAGCCCGCCGCCCAGAATAACGGTGGCGAAGAACGGCTCCAGCACCAGCCCACGCCCGAACGCCTCCATGACAATGGCCGTCTCCACAGGGCCGCCGCCAAAACCACCCAGCGTCTCCTCGAACGGCAGGCCCAGCATGCCCAATTCCGTAAGCTGGTCCCACATTGCTGCGCTGTATCCGGGCGGCTCGAGCGCGTACTTCTTGCGCTGCTCAAACCCGTACTGATCAGCGACCAGCCGGTCCACGCTGTCCTTCAGCAGGCGTTGCTCTTCCGTCAGGTCGAAATCCATTGGAGTCTCTCCATGCCGCGCGCAGCTACCACGCCTGACGCGTCGTTAAAGCCCCAGGATGGCCTTGGCGATGATGTTCCGCTGAATCTCGTTCGATCCGCCGTAGATCGAGACCTTGCGATAATTGAAATACATCGGCGCCGCCTCGGTCGCAAAGTCCGGACCCATGACAGGCTCGTTGCGGCCGTCGAACTCCCGCTGATACGGCATCATGTACGGCCCCGCGACCTCCATCACCAGCTCGGTCAATTGCTGCTGGATGACCGAGCCCTTGAGTTTCAGGATCGACGATGCCGGATTCTGCCGGCCTTTCGTCAACTTGCGTTCGTCTGAAACGACACGAAGCTGGGTCATCTCCAGTGCCTTCAGTTCGACCTCGACGGCGGCAAGCTTTTCCAGGAAGCGCGGGCTTTCGATCAGCGGCCGCTCACCGGCAAACTCGAGCCCGGCGAGTTCCCTGATGCGCGCGATCTTCGCCTTCGAGGCGCCGACCCTGGCGATACCGGTCCGCTCATTGCCTAGCAGGAATTTTGCGTAGTCCCAGCCTTTGTTCTCCTGGCCAACCAGGTTCTCGGCCGGAACCTCCACCTCGTCGAAAAACACCTCGTTCACCTCGCGCCCGCCGTCGATCGTAACGATCGGGCGGACCGTGATCCCCGGGGTCTTCATGTCGATCAGCAGAAACGAAATCCCTTCCTGCTGTTTCGCCGTCGGATCGGTACGAACGAGACAAAAGATCCAGTCCGCATATTGCGCCAGCGTCGTCCAGGTCTTCTGGCCATTGACAATATACTTGTCCCCCTTCCGCACGGCCTTGGTGCGCAACGAAGCCAGATCGGACCCCGATCCGGGCTCGGAAAAGCCCTGGCACCAGAAGATGTCAGCGTTCGCCGTCGCCGGCAGGAAACGCTGCTTGATCTCCTGGTTGCCAAACTGCGCGATCACCGGACCGACCATGCTGACGTTGAACGGGATCGGCGCCGGCACGTCGGCCTGCTGCATCTCGTCCTGATACAGATAGACCTGGATCGGCGACCAGTCCTTGCCACCCCACTCCGCCGGCCAGTTCACCGTCGCCCAGCCACGCGCGTTGAGGATCCGCTGGGAGGTGATCATATCCTCGCGGGTTAGCCCCTCCCCTTCCGCTGTCTTGGTGCGGATCGCTTGCGGAATCTCGGTGCGGAAGAACTGCCGAGCCTCGGCGCGGAAGGCGAGTTCTTCCTGGGTGAAGTTGAGGTCCATTGACGTCTCCCCGGCGCGGCTGTTTCGTTCGCTATTCCGCTGCTTGCCGCTTCAGGCGGTCGGCGAATTGCTTGCGGAACTTTACCACCTTCGGCGCCACGACAACCTGGCAATAGCCGGCCCAGGGGTTGCGCGCAAAGTAATCGTGATGCTCCTCCTCCGCCGCGTAGAACGCGCTCAACGGCTCGGTCT
Organism: uncultured Alphaproteobacteria bacterium; assembly: GCA_963758415.1. Taxonomy (GTDB): domain Bacteria; phylum Pseudomonadota; class Alphaproteobacteria; order Acetobacterales; family Acetobacteraceae; genus Rhodopila. Next base: position 1,111,106 of record CAVWVL010000011.1, read on the forward strand.
GTGTCACCAGTTTCGCTGGCCAGATCTTGGCTTCGGTGATTTCCCGCATCACCGCCTCGGCCGTCTCCCGCTGCGCCTCGGAGTGCGTCAGGATGATCGAGCGATACTGCGACCCGACATCGTTCCCCTGGCGGTCGACCGTCGTCGGATCATGGATCGAAAAGAACACCCGCAATAGGTCCGCATACGTCAGCTGGCTGGGGTCGAACTTGACCTGCACGACCTCCGCGTGCCCCGTGCGTCCGCCGCAGACCGCCTTGTAGCTGGGGTTCGCCAGGTGGCCGCCAGCGTATCCCGACATAACCGATGTGACCCCGCGAAGGTCCTTGAACACCGCCTCGAGGCACCAGAAGCACCCGCCGCCCAAGGTGGCCGTTTCCTGCATAGCGTCCATTTGCCCGTGTCTCCCTTTCGGTTGGAGCGAATATATAGGGTTCCCTGCCCCCTGTCTTGAGGGGCCGGCAAGCCGCCGCGCCCAAGATCATGGCGGGTTGCGGCACAACCGGATGCTGGCGATAGTCAACCGGATCGCGGTCGCCGCGGACCTTGGACAGGATGCTCGTTCAGGATCGGCCCGCTTTCGCAACGCACAATAATAAACGGGGGACCCGCCCAGATGAATACCGAAGAATTACTCGCCGCAGTCGAACGACTTCGCCCGGTGATCGCCGAACATGCCCCGCAAGCCGAGGCCAATCGTCAGCTCTCCGCCGCCGTCTACGACGGGCTGTACCGCGCCGGGCTGTTCGGCATGCTGGCACCCAAGGCGCGCGGCGGCCACCAACTGCACCCGGTCGCCTACGCTCAGGTCATCGAGGCCGTTGCGCGCATCGACGCCGCCACCGGGTGGGTCCTGCATATGAACCAGGGGTTTGGCTGCCTCGCCGCCTGGTTGTCGGCCGAGGGGGTGGACGAACTCTTCCGCGACGGTGTCCCGACTGTGGCTTCGGCGTTCAATCCGCCTGCTGCCGCCGTCCGCGCCGAGGGAGGCTGGAGGATCACCGGACAGGTGCCGTTCGCGAGCGGATGCCAGAACGCACGCTGGCTGCAGATGCCTGCAATCGAGATGGAAAATGGCCAACCCAAAGTTGATCCCGCGATCGGTCAGCCAAGCCCGATGCTCGCGTTCTTTCCGCGCTCCGCCGCCACCATCCTCGATACCTGGCATACCGTCGGGATGCGTGGCTCCGGATCAGCCGACATCGCCGCAAGCGATCTGTTCGTCCCCGACCGGCTGACGACCCCGGTGAGGCCGCTCACCAATCCGGCGCCCGGTTTCGAGGGGTCCCTCTACCGGCTCTGGCCCTGGACCCTGTTCCTCGGCGAAACAGTCGTTTCGATCGGCATCGCAGCCGCCGCGGTCGAACAGGCGGTGCTGCTGTGCCAGACCAAAACAGCAGCCTACAACACTGTTGCCCTTCGCGATCAGCAACTCACCCACTACTCGTTGGGAAAAGCTCAGTCGCGGGTGAATGCATCGCGCGATACCTTGCACGCCTCGATCGCGGCGGCGCATGACGAACTCGAGCGGACCAACGCGCTGTTGTCCGCCGATGCCAAGGTTCGCCTCACACTTGCCGCGTGTTTTGCCGCTGAAGCCTGCGCTGAGGCGGTCCGTTTCGTCGACGATGTAGTTGGCACATCCTCGATACGGCTCGGCCAGCCGTTCGAGCGGCATTTCCGCGACGTGCACGTGCTGATGCAGCACGCCACGAAATCCAATAGCGTCTACAGCACGGCGGGACGCGCGATGCTTGGTTTGGAAGCCGACCGTTTCTGGTTCATTTTCTGACGCTAACCGCGAGGACCGGGGTCGGCCCGGTCCGCGCACACCTTCTCGATCGCCGCCAGCAGAACGCACAGCGCGATGCCCTCAGACGCGGACGTGACATCCGCGAGCGACGGAAATGTCGGCGCGAGCCGCAAATTGCTGTCGTTCGGATCATCCCCGTGTGGCCAGGTGGCCCCCGCCGCCGTCAGCGCCAACCCGGCATCCTTCGCCAGCGCGACGACCTGCTTGGCCGTACCCGGCGTGGCATCGAGGCTGATGAAATAGCCGCCCTCCGGCCGGATCCAGCGCGCCGCCCCGGTGCCGCCCAAGCGTCCCTCCAAAGCCGCGATCACCGCGTCAAACTTCGGCGCCAGCAACGCTCGGTGGCCATCCATGTGACGCATCAACCCCGCCTCGTCCTTCAGGAACCGCACGTGGCGAAGCTGGTTGAGCTTGTCCCCGCCAATCGTGCGCTTGAACGCGCGCGCCAGATACCAGGCGACGTTGGCCGGGGAAGCAGCGAAAAAAGCCAGCCCGGCGCCTGCCAGGGTGATCTTCGAAGTCGAGGCAAAGATGAACGCCCGGTCGGGGTGTCCGGCCTTTTCGCAGGCATCAAGGACGTTGGCGATGGGGTGACGGCGTTCGGTCAGGTGATGCACCGCGTAAGCGTTGTCCCAGAACAGCCGGAAATCCGGCGCGCCGGTCCGCATTGCCGCAAGACGGCGGACGGTCTCGTCGGAATACACCTCGCCGCTGGGGTTCGAGTATTTCGGCACGCACCACATGCCCTTTACCGACGGATCGGCCGCCAGCGCCTCGACCGCGTCCATGTCCGGGCCGTGACCCGTCATCGGCACCGGAAGCATCTTGATGCCAAATTCGTCGCAGATCGCGAAATGCCGATCATAGCCGGGGACCGGGCAAATGAAGGCAATCGGCCCCTTGCCCCAGGGTTCGGTCGATCCCGGCACGCCCTTCAGCAACGACCAGACGACACAGTCATGCATCACGGCTAGGCTCGCATTGTCGGCAACGCATACCTGTTCGGGCGGCACACCCAGCATCGGAGCAAACAGCGCGCGTGCCTCCATGATCCCTTGCAGGGCGCCGTAGTTGCGGGCGTCCTCCCCGGCGGCAGTGTAATAGTCGCGGTTGCCCGGCAGCGTCAGCAGTGCGCTGGCCAGGTCGAGCTGCTCCGGTGACGGTTTCCCACGCGTCATGTCGAGTTTGAGCCGTCGCGCCCGGAAGGCGTCGTACGCGCTTTTGATCCGCTCGCGCAGGGCCTGGAGGTCAGGATTGGACAGGACAGAAATCTGGGTCATGAGCCCCTCGGGATGAATGCCCGTGCTCTACCCCAAATCGCAGCCGATCGTAGACCCTTTTGCGTGTGCCCGCAGTTCGACCTGTCACTCTCGGGTAACCATCGCGGGGTCCGCTGTAATTGGATTCACCGGATGTTAACTCGCATTTGCTCTGATGCGATCTTCCAGACCAGAGGCGCTCGGTGGCAAACCAGGCAGACCAGATCCAAGAGGCGGTTTGCGCTTTGATCCGTGAGGAGGTCGGTGGACTGCGAACCTTCGTCGACCGGCGCATCGCCGAACTGAGCGCGGAAGTTCATGCGACCACTCAGTTGATGGATTTCAGCGAGAGCCACCTGACCGACCAGCTCGCCGGCATCCGCGAACAGATCAGCGGCGTATTGGCGGCGCCGACAGCGGCGACCCGTAACAGCGGATTTGAGCTGGAGGCCGTCGTACAGGCGACGGAGGAGGCCGCGAACCGCATCATGGAGGCGGCCGAAGCGATCGGCGACTGGCTGCGCGAAGGCACAACCGACGCCGTGTCAGTGGCGGCCATGAACGATAAGGTCGCAGCCATCTTCGAGGCCTGCTCGTTCCAGGATGTCACCGGGCAGCGCATCCGGCGCGCCATCCAGCACCTTCAGCAGGTCGAAACCATGCTGACCGGTTTGACGCCCAATGACATGGGTCCACCAGAGGCCGAAAAGGTCGTGGTCGACGCCCCGTTCATCAGTCGCGGCGTAGGCAACGAAGCAGCATCCGCGGCTGATCCAGATCTGGCCCAGGACGCGGTCAACTCCCTGTTCGACTAGAAAGCAATATCTGCCTGCCTCAACGCGCGAAGCGACCTCAGGCCGATGAAATTGCTCGGCAAACATTCGCTAGAGGGTTTCTACTCGACGGGGAACGCTTTTAGGCAAGGTTTCTTTCCGCTGCGTTAATCCCTCGTCACAACGCCCGTACGCAGTTGCATTAGCGGAAAATTGAGGTATGTCCGCCCGCCAACTGGGACAGAGGGGAACGTGAAGGTGGCGAACAGCGCTGCGGTCGCATCGGACCGATCGGCTCCGGTCGAACCGACCCTGATTGAAATCGCGAATCTGACCAAGCGGTTCGGCGGCTTCACCGCCGTCGACGACGTCTCGTTCCAGGTGCGGCGGGGTGAGGTGCTTGGCTTCCTCGGCCCCAACGGCGCGGGCAAATCGACCACCATGCGAATGCTGGCCGGGTTCATGATCCCAACCTCCGGCACCGCGCGCATCCAGGGCCACGACGTCCAGACCGACGGCGTCGCGGCTAGGCGTGTGCTGGGCTTTCTGCCAGAGGGCGCGCCAACCTACCCCGAGATGTCAGTTGAAGGTTATCTCCGCTTCTGCGCCCGGATCAGGGGCTACACCGGCTCCGACCTGACCGACCGGATCGAGTACGCCCTCAACCTGACGACCTTGCGGGGCGTCCGTCTGCAGACGGTGGAGACCCTCTCGAAAGGCTTCAAGCGCCGGGTCGGCCTGGCTCAGGCACTGCTGCACGACCCGCCGGTCCTGGTGCTGGACGAGCCCACAGACGGCCTTGACCCGAACCAGAAGCATGAGGTGCGCGGTTTGATCGAACGCATGGCGCCGCAAAAGGCCATCGTCATCTCCACCCACATCCTGGAGGAGGTCGATGCGGTGTGTTCCCGTGCCATCGTCATCGCGCGTGGCACGATCGTCGCGGACGGCACGCCAAAGGAACTGGAGGGAAGGCATCCATCGGGAAAATTGGAGGACGTCTTCCGCGCCCTGACCCTGCCCGAGGCCGCCTGATGCTTTTCTGCACCCTCGCTGAGTGTCACGGCCGGCGTAGGCCGGCCACCCACGTCTTCGAATTCCGCCAAAGGTACAGTCGTGGGTGGCCGGCCACTCGGCCTGCGCCAGGGGCATGCTTCGCCGGCTATGAGACGCGCGACCCGGGCCCGAGGTGGCGACCCCCCGCCCGCACTAAGGCAGCGGGCCCACGCCTAGGCCAGCATAGTCACCCCGCCCCGACCCACGTTGCGGAATCCTGACATGGCGCTATCCAACGTCTTCATCATCGCCGGACGCGAGCTGAGGGGCTATTTCGCCACCCCCGTCGCCACCGTCTTCATCGTCATCTTCCTGATCCTGCAGGGCGCGCTGACCTTCAACCTGGGCCAGTTCTTCGACCGTGGCCTGGCCGACCTCAACCCGTTCTTCAGTTTCGTCCCCTGGGTCTTCCTGCTGCTGATCCCGGCCATCACCATGCGCCTCTGGGCCGAGGAACGCCGTCTCGGCACCATCGAGCTGCTGTTGACGCTGCCCGTCACCCAGGGTCAGGCAGTGCTAGGAAAATTTCTCGCCGCCTGGGCCTTTTGCGCCATCGCGCTGATGCTGACGTTTCCCTTCGTCATCGCGGTCAACATCCTGGGCCAGCCGGACAACGGCGTGATCGCCTCGGGCTATGTCGGATGCCTGCTTATCGCCGGCGCGTTTCTTTCGGTCGGCGCGGCCATGTCCGCCGCCACCCGCAACCAGGTCATCGCCTTCGTCCTGGCGGTCGCGATATGCTTCGTCTTCGCCGTTGCCTCCAACCCGATCGTCAACGACTTTCTGGCGCGGAATGTCCCCGCGCTCGGTGCCTTCACCCGGCGCCTCGCCATCGTCGACCGGTTCACCGATTTCACCCGCGGCACCATCGCGCTGCGCGACCTGATCTACTTCGCGACCTTCATCGGCTTCTGGTTGTTCCTCAATACCGTCCTGGTCGATCAGCGGAAGGCGGACTGACCCATGCGACGCTTGTCATTCTCCATCATCGGCGTCATCGCCGCCGCCGCGATCGCCATCGGCATCAACATGTTCGCCGACGCCCGCCTGGCGAACGTGCAACTCGACCTGACCCAAAGCCACCTCTACACCCTGTCGCCCGGCACCCGGCAGATCCTGGCCGGATTGAAGGAGCCTATTACCCTACGGCTGTTCTACTCCCGCCAGCTTGGCAGCACTGTGCCGGCCTACGGCAGCTATGCCGACCATGTTCGGGAGATGCTGACCGACTACGCCGCTCGGTCCGACGGGAAGATCAGGCTGGAGTTCTATGATCCCGAACCTTTCAGCGACACCGAGGACCGCGCCATGGCCTACGGCCTGCAGGGCCTGCCGCTGGATCAAGGCAGCACACAGATCTACTTCGGTCTCGCCGGCACCAATCTGGAAGACGACGAGCGCACCATTCCGTTCTTCCAGGCCGACCGTGAGCGCTTTCTCGAGTACGACCTGACCAAGCTCGTCTACGAGCTGTCCAATCCGAAACGGCCGGTCATCGGCGTCATGTCCTCGCTGCCTCTGGACGGCGACCCCCGCAGCATGATGATGAACCAGGGACAGGGGCCTGGCGGCCAGCCTTACGCGTCCTCGGTCCTGCTGCGGCAGACCAACACCGTGAAGACCGTCGCGACCAACGCGCAGGTGATCGACCCCGACATTCAGGTCCTGCTGGTGGCGGAGGCACAGAACCTGTCGCCCGCGACGCTTTACGCCGTCGACCAGTTCGTCATGCACGGCGGCAAGCTCATGGCGATGGTCGATCCCTGGAGCGAGACTCTCGCCTCCACGCCCTCGCCGAACGGAATGCCGCAGCTCGATACCCACTCCGACCTGAAGCCGCTGTTTGACGCCTGGGGCATCCAGTTCGACCCGACCAAAATCGTCGGCGACCTGACCGGCGCCTGGCGGGTTCGGTCGGGCGGCGGCGACCGGGTGCAGGCCGTGAACTACGTCGCCTGGTTCAATATCCGAGCCGGACTGAACCATGACGATCCCGCCACCGCGGATCTGCAACAGGTCACCGTGGCGTCGTCGGGTTCGCTTGCCAAGGCGCCCGACGCGACAATTGAGTTTACCCCGTTGCTGAGCAGCAGCGACCGCAGCGAAGTGCTGCCGGTTGACGACGTGAAGATGCCCGACCCGGCCAAGCTGCTGGCGGGGTTCAAGCCCGAAGGCGGCCCAAGGGTCATCGCCGCCCGCGTGCACGGCGTGCTGAAATCCGCCTTCTCCGGCCCACCGCCGCTGACCGGCGATCAAAAGCGCCCGGACAACTTCCCCGAGCACAAGGCCCAGACTGACGCACCCGCCAACCTGGTCGTGGTCGCTGACTCCGACATCCTGGCCGACCGCTACTGGGTGCGCGTCGCGGATTTCTTCGGCCAGCCGACAGCCACGCCCTTCTCCGACAACGGGCCCTTTGTCGCCAATCTGATCGGCACCCTGGCCGGCAGTGACGCCTTGATCGGACTGCGGTCCCGCGGGCAAACCAACCGCCCGTTTACCCTCGTCTCACGGATGCAGAGCGACGCGGAGGCACAGTTTCGCCAGACCCAGCAGACGTTGCAAAAGCACCTCGACGACGTGGAGAAGCAGCTTCGCACCCTCCGCTCCGGCGGTGCGGCGCCCGGCGGTGGCGAGGGTGAGAACGCCAAGGCCGATGCCGTGATCACCCCCGAGCAGCGCGTCGCCATCGACGCCGCTCGGCAGGACATCATCGAAACACGGCAGAAACTGCGGGCCGTGCAACTGGAGCTGAATCGCGACATCTCGCATCTCGAGACGGGCCTGCGCGTCTTCACCATCGTTCTGGTGCCGGCGCTGTTGACTCTCCTCGCGGTCGGCATGGGGATCTTGCAACGACGGCGGCGTGCGAGGGTCCGCCAATGAGGGCGCGTGCTGTCGCAATACTCGTCGTACTCGGCGTGATCGCGCTGGTCGGCGGCTGGTTCCTCGGCACCGCCACCACACCGCCCGGACGCACGACCATCACGGCGGGGGGGCTGATGTTTCCGGGTCTCGCGCCGCAACTGCACGACGCCGCAAAGGTGGAGATTACGCACCAGGACAATGTGACGGTGATCGAGAAGCGGCCCGACGGCGGTTGGGGCGTTGCCTCGATGCATGACTACCCCATCCAGGAGACCAAGCTCCGGAGCCTGCTGACCGGCCTGACGGAGTTGCGGCTGGCTGAACCGCGCACCAGCGACCCCGCGGAATTCGCCCGGCTGGGAGTGGACGATCCGAAGACCAAGGGGTCATCCGCCGATCTGCTGCGGATCATGGACGCGGGTGGCAAGCCGCTCGTCGCGCTGATCGTCGGGCATCGCCGCGTGCGCAGTCAGGCCAACGTGCCGGACGAAATCTATGTGCGCCGTCCCGATGAAAACCAGTCCTGGCTGGCCGAGGGCACCCTTCAGGTTGACGCCGACGCATCGCAGTGGCTGGACCGGAACATACTGAACATCTCGCACGAGCGCATCGCCTCGGTGACCGCGACCCGGGTCGGCGCCGGCGAGGCCGCTCCGCCGCTGGCATTCGGGCAGGTCGACGGGAAGTTCGGGCTGACCCAGCCGGCGGAGCATCCGAAGCTCGAGGACTACAAGGTGGATGAGGTCGGCCGCGCCCTGGAGCAGTTGACTTTCCAGGCGGTTCGCGCCGACGCCGACGCGCCCGGCAGCGAAGCCGGCCACGCGGTGTTCACCACCAACGACGGGCTGGTGGTCAACGTCACGACGCTGCACGCCGACAACGACGTCTGGACACGCTTCGCCATCTCGAAAACCGACGACAAGGTGAAGGCGGAGGCCGAGCGGCTGGGGGGGCGACTGGCGGGGTGGACGTATCAGATCGGGTCATGGAAGGAAAAATCGCTGGTTCCGACGCTGGACGATCTGAAAGCGGCGGAGCCGCCAAACCCGGCGCCGCAAGTGATGCCAGTGGCCCCTGGACGCATGGGACCGGCGGCAAGCGCGCCGCTGCCGGAACCGACCGCGCCGGCCGACACGGCACCCGAAGGTGGCACCAAATGACCGATCGGGAGTATCCCGCTCGGCCCATCGTCGGCATCGGGATTGTCGTCATCAAACCTGATACCCAGGGTAATCCGGTGAGCGATCAGGTGCTGCTCTGCCAGCGCGGCAAACCGCCTAATCTGGGAAGCTGGACCTTGCCCGGCGGCGCCCAGGAGGTCGGCGAGACCTGTGAGGAGGCAGCGCGGCGGGAACTGCACGAGGAATGCGGGCTGCTGGTCGGTCCGCTGCATTTCTGCGCTCACGTCGACACGATCCGGCGCGACCTCGACGGGCGGGTGCGGTTCCACTACACAATCCTGGACTTCGCCGCGCTTTGGCAGGCGGGGGAGCCGCTGGCAGGGTCCGACGTGACCGCCGCGGTGTGGGCTCCGCTGGATGCACTCGGGCCGTACGAGCTTTGGTCCGAGGCCCACCGCATCATCGGCATCGCCCGTCGCCTGCTGCGACCTTAGAGATCCGCCAAGGCAAAACGGCCCTTATCCAGATCCAGCGGCGGCGTCATACCAACCAAAACACAGCGCGCACCTTGCCAGCACGGTCGCAATCAGTTAATGAGAGTCATTCGCATCACAAGCCGGACCTTGGGCTCGGGAACCCGCCGCGCCCTTTGGGCCCACTATATGCGCTTCTGACGTTCGGCAAGGCGTTGCGGGGTTGGGCGAACATGGAGACGAGATGAATAAACCGGCTGATACCTCGTCGTTTGCGTCCCGCCGCGGACTGCTCGGCACCGCCGCGGGCCTGATCGCCGCCGCCGGCGCGGGCCTGATCTCCCGCCCTGCCTCGGCTGACCTGAAGCCAGTTGCCGCCGAGGATAGTTTCTGGGGCGTGCATCAAGGCGGCATCGTAACGCCGGCACAAACGCACTGCTATTTCGCCGCCTTCGACCTGACCACCGACAAGCGCGCAGATGTCGAGACGCTGTTACGAACCTGGACCCAGGCCGCCGCCAGACTGACCGCCGGAAATACCGCTGAACCGCTGACCCAGGATGCCGAAGCACCTGCCGCGGATTCCGCCGAGGCACTCGGAGCAGCACCGTCGCGGCTGACGCTGACATTCGGCTTCGGCGCCGGACTGTTCGAGAAGGACGGAAAAGATCGTTTCGGACTTGCGGCCTTGCGACCCGACGCCCTGGTGGACATGCCCCGTTTCAACGGTGACCAGTTGGTGCCGGAGAAAACCGGCGGCGATCTATCTGTCCAGGCCTGCGCCGACGACCCCCAGGTGGCCTTTCACGCCGTCCGGCAGTTGGCGCGCCTCGCATACGAAACGGCCACGCTTCGGTGGGCGCAGACCGGCTTTCAGTCGAAGCCGGCCGATGGCGGAACACCGCGCAACCTGATGGGGTTCAAGGACGGCACGCAGTCGCCGGAACAGATCGAGCAAGTGGTCTGGGTCGGCGACGACGGGCCAGCCTGGATGCGCGCCGGCAGCTATCTGGTGGTTCGCCGCATCCGCATCGCCCTCGAGCACTGGGATCGCATTCCGCTGTCGTTCCAGGAGCAAACCATGGGGCGGCACAAATACTCCGGCGCCCCGCTCGGCCTGAAGCTCGAATTCGAGCCTTTGCGCCTCGACCGCAATGACGCCGACGAGAATCCGGTCATTCCCGAGAATGCTCATGTGCGTCTCGCCAACGCCGCGGCCAATGGCACCGCCGAGATGCTGCGTCGGGGCTACTCCTATAATGACGGGGTCAACTTCACCGCCGAACGGTGGCCGCCGTGGCGGCAGGGAATGGAGTACGACGCCGGGTTGCTGTTCATGGCCTATCAGGCCGATCCGCGAACCGGCTTCATCAGGTTATTCGAGAAAATGGCAAAGTTCGACATGCTGAACCAGTTCGCGACACACACCGGCGGGGGGCTGTTCGCCTGCCCCGGCGGCGTGCGCGAGGGCGAGTTCATCGGGCAGCAACTGTTCTCGCAGGCGTAAACCGCCGCCCGAGGGTTATCGCTTCGGCGATGACACGAGCTACCATGTCGCGAACATGATCGCCACGGCGACTGTCATCACCGCCGTGCACAACCACCCCATCGCGCACAATCCGCGCGACAAGGTGAACTGTCCCATCACCTTCGGCGCCATCGCCATCACCATGATGACCGCCATCAGCGGCACCGCGACGACACCGTTGATCACCGCTGCCCAGAACAGTGCTTTCACCGGATCGAGCCCGATAAAGTTGATGACAATACCAATCAGCGTCGAAACGATGATGGTGCCGTAAAACGCGCGCGCGTCCAGCGGCAGGCGATTGAGGCCTGTCGGCCAGTCCAGCGCCTCCCCCAGCGCATAGGCGCAGGACCCCGCCAGCACAGGAATCGCCAGCAGCCCAATACCAATAATCCCCGCGGAGAAAATCCAGAATGTCAGCGGACCGGCGATCGGCCGCAGTGCCTCCGCCGCCTGAGCCGAAGTCTGGATATCGGTGATCCCGTGAGCGTTCAGCGTCGCGGCCGCCGTGATGATGATGAACAGGCTGATCAGGTTGGAATATCCCATCCCAACATAGGTATCCACCCGGATACGTCCGATCTGCGGCTTCGCCTGCTCCGGCGCGTCCCGCAGTGGCTTGGCGTGCGGATCGATACGCTCGTCCTCGGCTTCCTGCGACGACTGCCAGAAGAAACAGTAGGGGGTGATGGTCGTGCCGAGAACAGCGACGATGGCAACGACATAGTCGGTGTCCAGTCGCAACGTGGGGACGAAGGTGTTCCGCGCGACCAGGCCCCAGGGCGTGTCCACCACCAGCGCGGTGGCTACATAGGCGAGCAGGAACGCGGAACTCCATTTCAGCAGGACCACGTATCGTTCGTACCGTGAGAACGTTTCCAGCGCTGCGCAGCCAATAGCGAAGCCGACGACGTAGAGATGTGGCGAGCCGCCGATCAGTAGGGTCAGGGCATCGCCCATGGCCCCCAGGTCGGCGCCCAGGTTGATGATGTTGGCGACCAGCAACAGCCCGACGATGACGCGCAGCAACACCTTAGAGTAATGAGCGCGGATGTTGCCGGCGATCCCTTGTCCTGTCACCCGGCCGATGCGGCCGCTGATCTCCTGGATCGCCGCCATCAGCGGGAAGGTGAACAGCATGACCCAGCACATCGAGAAGCCGAACCGCGCCCCCGCCTGTGAATAGGTGGCGATACCGCTGGGGTCGTCGTCCGAGGCGCCGGTGATCAGCCCTGGCCCAAGCGCCGCCCAGAGTCCTTTCCCTGGTGGCTGGCGCGGGGCGCGGTGCAAAGCAATTCGAGCCGCCAGCACGCTTCGCACTGGGTGACGATGACGACCGGCAAGCATACACTGTATCTTCGGGCAGTTAGGTTGTTCGGGCTACCACAAACCACCTTGGTCAGACACAACGTCATTTGAGGGAGAGGTGCTACCCGTGAGACCTGCTAGCAGCCCTGGCGCGATTCGGGTCCAGGTGGTCCTGGGCGATGCGTACAGGGTCCTGGAATTCGACCAGAGCACCCACACCTCGGCCGAGGCCGCCGCGGCAATCGGATGCGACATCGCGCAGATCGCCAAGTCAATGCTGTTCCGCGCCAACGATGGCCAGCCAGTGCTGGTGGTCGCCTCCGGGGGCAACCGGGTAGACGAGCGCAAGGTCGCCGCCTTGCTTGGCCAGAAGATCGCCCGCGCCGACCCCGCCTTCGTGCTGCTGCACACAGGTTTCGCGGTCGGCGGCGTTCCGCCGGTCGGCCACTCGACCCCGCCCGTCACATTTCTCGATCAGGACCTGGCGCGATATCCGACGATTTGGGCCGCCGCTGGGTCCGCCACCGCCGTCTTTGCCTTGTCACCCGACGATCTGGCGCGACTGACGGGCGCGCGGTTCGCCGACGTCGCGAAGTAGGCGTGGTGCGAGAGGGGGGATTCGAACCCCCATGCCTTGCGGCGGTCGATTTTGAGTTCGACTGCGTCTACCGTTCCGCCACTCTCGCCCTGGGGCACACCACTCGGCGGCATCTTACAGAATAGCGCGGACCGGATAAACCATGTTTCCACGGTTGACCGGTTCGGCGCGGCCCCCTAGATAGGCGCCCTCGCGGTGACCGCAGCCGCAGGCCTGTTCGGGCGTAGCTCAGCGGTAGAGCAATCGGCTGTTAACCGATTGGTCGTAGGTTCGAATCCTACCGCCCGAGCCATCGCTCTTCCCGCGCCAGGGCGCGTTTCAGCATGCTGGCGCAACTTTCCGACTATCGGTCGTGGCGGGCGTCCGCTCCTGAGCATAGCGCGGCGCGGCGGTGGTCACGCAACTGACCGGCCGCAACCAGTCCGGACCGCCAAGTAGCCAATGAACCCAGGCATGTCACCACCGCGCCAACCGAACGCAAGGCGTTTCGGGGCCATCCTCCGTCGACGACAAAGGCCGGCCGCACCAAGTGTCAGAAGGGCGACGCCATGACGTGCTGACACCGCCGCCGCGGCACTAACAGAAGCTGTCTCCATCAGGGTGGACGCACACCTCGGGGATGCGCCGGCCCCATGTCACGGCTCAACCGAACAGCCATGGTGTTGTTCAGTCCCAGCATTGCCGACCTAGTATATTATATTGTGGTAGCGGTGACACTGAACAACCCCCGGTTTGATTCGGATCAAGATGGGCAGTGGCATCAACTGGAAGTATTCCAACTATTGTTTCGCTCGGGTATTTGGAGAAATTTGAGGAGATCAATCGATGGCGACGAAGCCGCTAAGGGCCGCCATTTTCTACTTCTCCGTCTCTGGTCACACGCAGGCCGCGGCGGAGGCCGTCGCCGCTGCACTTGGCGGCGCGCTCGAGCGGATCGAGGCGGCAAAGCCCGTGCCGAGCAATCTGTTCATACTCCTCGCCGTCGGCGGTTCGGCGGCCATAACGAAGTGTGCGTGGACCGCCAAGCCTGCGGCCCTCAAGTTTGGTGACTATGACATCATCATTATCGGCACGCCGATTTGGGGTTGGTCACTCAATCCAGCCGTCCGCGGCTGGACGCGTGCGAACCCCATCCCCGGCGCAATACCCTATGCGGCGTTTGCTACGGTAGGCGGCCCCACAGGGTCTGGCGCCTTCCGTGACATAGCCGCCATTCTCGGCCGCACACCATTCGCCACAATGACGATTTCGAGACGCCGACCGAAAGTCCGGCGAGGATTTGCGCCTCATCGAACGCTTCGTCGCCGATATTCGGGCAGTAGGCGCGCACCGGGTCACCTAGTCAGGATCAGACGCCTCAACCCGGTGCATGCCAGAAACTACGCGTCACCCAACCCTGATCAGGGGCGAAGCATTCGCCGCGAGAGCCGGCCATCATGCCGAGACGATAGAGCAAGCTGAACCTACTCTCGACCCTGCATCGTCGGACGGTCCGCGCGGCGAATTTTTTAACCGTGACTTATGGTTCGCAAGCAAGCTGCGTGGAATCATCAGGGTCCGCGCCGCTGTCGTCAGGTGTCGTGGCGTGGGTCGGACTGGTGCAGAGCGGCCCCAGATTCGCTGGCGGGACGGGCAAGGAAATCATCGCCAGCGGACCGGCCTTGTGCTCTCCGTTGAAGGGCGTCGGCTTGAGGGGGGTGTCGGAACAGGGCTGCGCATCCTTCACGTCGTTGAACCAGAAGCCCAAATGGAAGGTATTGGTTGGTTTCAGGACGGTCGGCGCAGGCGTCGTGGGCGTCGGGGTGGGCACGGCGTCAGCATCAAAACCAAAAATCTGGTCGAGCAGAATCGTTTTAATGATGACTTTGGCGTTGCCCTTGTCGTCGGAGTGAAGATCAGACTGATACCAAGCCAATCCAAAGCCTTTGAAGCCACTGACGGGCGCCCCTGCGCTGTCCAGCGGACTACGCTGCACTGTGAACACGTCGAAATCCAAATTGGGTTTCAAGCCCTTGATGCGAATCAAACCGGTATCGTTCAGATCACCGCGCTTGACCTCGACAAATGCCTGCGGCGCCGCGCTGCCGCCGCTCAGGCAGGTGAGAAAGGCCTTATTGGGAACGAGTTGGAACTTCACCTCATCCGGCTTGCTCTGGGCCAGTGCCAGTGAAGATATCAAACAAAAGGCGGTCGTCGCTCCGAGAAACCGATGCATTCTATTTCCTCCTGTTGGTGAAGTAATCACGAGCCTGAAGCACAAAGTGTCAAACCGTCAGGTCATTAACTACTTGTATCCAGACCCATCTGCCTGCCTTGCCGTTTCGACCCTGCTGGTCGAGAACTGATGTTCCGGCGTGCTGTACCGAAGTAGTCGGGTTAAGCCAAGGCGAACGATTGCCGGGGCGGCCAATCGCTGGAAACGATGTAGATAAATATCCGCGCTGCTTCTGTGAGCTAGATCACTGCTTCTGAAAAAAAGCAAATGAACCTATCGTTTCATAAAGCTTGGAACTTCCAAATCAATCGCTGGGCAACGGTTCGCGGCGGGTGTTCCCGACAGCGCTTGGTTGGTACGCCAGACGCTGTATCAAGCGGACCAGCGGGTCTCCGTTTGTCCGACCGCGCCCGGACGTCCCGCACCGCTCTTCACACTCCGACCCGAAGGAACCACGGTAAGGCGCGTCCATAAGTCCGTCTCGATATCGGAATTATCTCAACGAGGCCGGCGTGGCAGCCGAGCGTGGGCTTTCGCGATCCCCCGGGAAGCGCAGGTGAGTCATATGCGATTACTACAATTGGCCTGCACTTCACCGCGCGTCGAAGACGTTGATTTTGTCCCGCCCAACACGAGCGGGTTCTTTCCGCCGGAGTGGCCGGAACGAGGAATTTGGTTACCTGCGTGACTCACCGATGACTCGGATCCTAAGCCGAGATAGATCTTTGATGAACAGCGACAAACCGCGGCGTGGTCGCAATTTGTTTTGCTACGGCGTTCCCTGGGCAAGGTCGAGCCTTGCAGGCCATATCTCCATTCCCGAAATCCGCCGCGTCATGCCGTCCGCCCCCCGATCGGTCAGCCGATTGCGGCCCCGGCCTCCTTGGCGCCTGGCACGTCCAGCAGCCGTCCGTTGCGGACGTCGTAGACGTAGCCGTGGATCGGGATGTGCCCGGGCACCAGCGGATGCGTCCGAATTCGCTGCACATCCTGCACCACGCTCGCGTTCAGATCGGCAAAACTGTGCCACTTGATATAGCGGCCCTCGTGGGAGCCCGGTCCATGGCCATGATCGTGCCAGCCCTGGGCGTCGATGCTCGCGGTCTCGAGGCTGCTTTCCAGAAGGTTGCCGATGACCTGATCATCAAACAACTGCATGCCGCAGTCGGTGTGGTGGATGACGAACCACTCATTCGTACCCAGCAACTTGTAGGAAATCACCAGCGAGCGAATGGCATCGTCGGTAGCGCGCCCGCCGGCATTGCGGATCACGTGGGCATCGCCCTCGACCAGGCCAGCATATTTCGCCGGATCAAGTCGCGCATCCATGCATGTCAGGATGGCAAAATGCCGCGCCGGCGGCAGCGCCAGCTTGCCCTTCTCGCCGAAGTCGGCGGCATAGCGGGCGTTCGCGGCCAGAACCTCGGCAAGCACGTCGGCCATCACGATCTCCTCCTCGATATTGAACCGCGCCTCGCGCCCGGAACGCTTGGTTGATCTCTGACCCGTATCAGCCGCGACGCGTGATCGTCACTAAGGCGCGTGATCCGGCAAGAACCGTTGGCCCCGCCGACAGCGAACCCGCCCGCGGCGCGCGGCAAACTGATGCCGATATCGGGGATCAGCGTGCCGTCCTGGACCAGCAACCTGCTCCCGGCGACGTGGTGCCTGGACTCGGCGTGGCTCAGTGCTCGCAATCCTGTGCCATCGGTCGCGGATGACCGCGGTGCGACATGGTTCATGGCGAATGCCGCCTCGCGGCTAAAACCCGAGTAGTTCATCTCCACAAGAGATTCCACGTGAACGGGCAGGCGTCAATAGTGTTTCACCTCTTTATTACGTGTATATCGTGCTAATCACCTTGAATGTTGACCGATCCGTCGGCACGCACCACGATCAGACAACACTTTCTCCAGGAATTGAGTCATGAGCGTCGAGTTTATCGGTTACATCGGCACGCGGTTACAGTCGGAAATCATCGCGGCGCAGGGGCCGGTGCTGGATCCCGCCCACGTCGAGCAGGCCGCGCGCATTCATGAGGAAGGCGGGTTCGACCGCGCGCTTGTGGCGTTTCACTCGACGTCGCCGGAGAGCATCCTTGTGGCTGGGCACGCGGCCTCGGTCACCCGGCGTCTCAGCCTGCTCATCGCCCACCGGCCCGGTTTCACCGCCCCCACCCTCGCCGCTCGGCAGTTCGCGACCTTGGATGTGCTGACCGGCGGCCGCATTGCGCTGCATGTGATCACCGGCGGCAGCGATCAGGAATTGCGTCAGGATGGCAGTTTCATCGGCAAGGATGAGCGTTACGCACGCACCGACGAATATCTGGACATCGTGCGCCGCGAGTGGACCAGCGCCGCGCCATTCGATCATCACGGCGCGTTCTATCAGGTGGAACAGGCGTTCTCCGCGGTGAAATCGCCACAACATCCGCATATACCAGTGTATTTCGGCGGCGCCTCGGACGCAGCAATCCGTGTTGCCGGCAAGCATGCCGATGTTTACGCGCTTTGGGGCGAAACGTACGCCCAGGTTGCTGAACTGGTTGGACGGGTCCGGGCGGAAGCCGCCAGGCACGGGCGGAAACTTCGGTTTAGTCTGTCGCTGCGGCCAATCCTAGCCGATACCGAGGCGAAGGCCTGGGCGCGTGCGGACGACATCCTTCAGCGGGCGACGGCACTGGCCGAACGCAACGGCACCCACCGCAAGGCACCGCCCGAGAACTCGGGTTCCCAGCGTCTGCTCGCGGCGGCGGCGCAGGGCGCACGACTGGACAAGCGCCTGTGGACCGGCATTGCCGGACTGCTGGGGGCGCAGGGCAGTTCCACGGCGCTGGTGGGGACGCCGGAGCAGGTCGCGGACTCGCTGCTGGACTATTATGATCTGGGCATCTCGACGTTCCTGATCCGCGGCTTCGACCCGCTGGAGGATGCCATTGCCTATGGCCGCGATCTGTTGCCGTTGACGCGGAAACTCATCGCTCAGCGCCGGCCCCAGGCGGCCTGACGCGGCCGACGACGCATCGGCCTGGGTTCCCCGCTCATTTTCGCCGCTGTGCGGTGCCGGTCGGCTACGGCCCCCTTGTCTCACTATTTTTGTTACTCCCACCGAAGGTAACGGTGGATTTCTCGGATCAAAGGGCGCGCCGGGTCGGTGGATTCCTTCCGGTCGCGTATATCAATGCGGGACAGAACATCGGCAGTAGCGGGCAACCCACAGCCGCGTCCTACATACATAAATACGAAAGGCCATACATTTCATCCTGACGCGCATGAGTTCCTATGTTCCGATGCGAAATAGTCATTTCGCCTCAAATCGTCCCATACTAAGTTCAACAATCTCGTCCTGATCGGAACTGCCCAATTCTCATGAACTCCGGTTGTCGCGCTGCCATCCGCGCGAAATATCCCGTATTCGATGCGACCGTCATCCGAGGCCCGGAGCCCGCGCTAACGCAGAAAGATACCGGATCGGCTGCCCACGCAAAAAGGGGGCGACGGAAACCTCCGCCGCCCCACCCAGACACGTCGCGTCAGATCAATGAGCGACCCAGCGCGGGAAGGTAAACAGATCGTTGAGGTCGACCGCAAACAGGGCGCCGACAACCAATGCGTTGTCTGGCTGCTTTGAGCCCTGAGGCGCGAGAAAGTTATTGGGAGCGACGACATATTGCAGGAAGGGCTTGAACGTTATGCCCGGTATTACCTCGAGGCCGTAGTTCACTTCGTAAATCCACTGAGTGGCCTTGTTCGGGTGTTCATTCTGATTGTTCGCGTAGTAAGAGCCAACAAAAGAAATAGTGTCGTTCGCCCGAGCTGGTCCCCAAGGCGCACGATCCATCACGCCCGCATAATACTGGGCCCAGTACGGGGCGCCGCCGTTATATATCATTGCGCCACCGTAGACGGTGAGGCTCTGATTGGTCTTCGGATCGGGCCGCCACACAGTCTGCTGGAGCTGCACCCATTCCGCCGTACGGCCCTGTTTATTGATCCCCGCAGGCACCGGATAGCTGCCAAGCTGGGTCTGAGTCCCGTCAGTGTAGCTGGCCGCGTCCCAGTAGAAGCCAACGTCATAGTGCGACGGCAGCAGCGCGGTGGTGAAGTCGGTCTGATAGCCAAATTCCACTGGGACGAATACGCCCACGGAATTCGCGACGTTCCAGTTGAAGCCATACTGATTGGGATTCGCCTGGCTTGGGTCATCATCATAGATGCCGACATGCGCATACGTATTGGCAACAGGAGTTACGCTGAGCAGGCCGCCCCAGGTGGAAACTGGGAACGACTGATTCCTGTTGACTCCGTCATACCATGTGCCCGGCTGGGAACAGATGATGCTGCTGATGAATTGGCACGAAACGTCAGACGATGCGAAATTGTTATTCGGATTCATCCGGCCTATCTGGAGATCGACTTTATTATCAGAGAAAGTCTGCTCCCAGTAGAACTCCGTCAGCCGCGTGGAGCGCGTCGGACCTTGCAGGCCCTGCAGCGGACCTTGCGTCCCGGAGATGGCACCAACGCCGATGCCGTTGCGTTCGTCGAACAGAATGTGCAACGACGCGCCTCGAATCCCCATTATGGTCTCCAGATCGAGCCCGACGCCGAACGCCAGTTCGCCCGCGGGCATCGTGCCGGTCTGTAAACCACCAGAAACCAACGAAGAAATTACCTCCGTATAGTCAAACAGCGGGTAGATTCCGTCCTTCTTCAGCGTCTCTCCCAGAGCGGTGGCGCCAGGGAAGAGATTGGCATCAGCGGCCGCGGGTGCGGGCGTTTGAGCGTTGGCCGAGGCCGAGAGAAGGCACCCGAGAGCCATCGCGCTCAGGTAGATGCGGTAAAGCAGCTTATTCATTTATTTCCCCTGTTTCGAACACCATCCAAACTTCCCACAGTGTTGTTGCGTGATCTTCGTTGATACATGAACGTACCATCCGCGCGGATCGGTTGATCCGAACGGCTAACAAACGCATATCGGCCCCTGTCGTTGTCCCCAACGTCAGCCTGGAGACGAACCATCCTTCTGTTACCGACCGACCTGCAACCTCCGAACAAAGCCGCCTGACACGATGGCAGCGCCCCACCGGACAGTTGCCCAACCGAAATACAAAACGTCGTTCTTATCGTATTTGCGACGGTGATACATTTCGCTAGACGCTCGTCCACCCGTCAAGTGGAGAAAACACAAAAAACACTGAATCGCTCGAGGTGTGGCAGCAGCGCCAACCAAACGGCTGAATTTGATGGATAGCAGGCCATCCAGGCTGCTACGGTCAGGCCCTATTCAACCCAGCCCAGCCGCTGAACGCTTTAAAATCGGTCGTTTTTGATCTACCTTGCTAGCGCATAAGAGTTATGCGCCAAACGATTAAATATCCAGAAGTTGCCGTTCGCGGCTCAGTGATCCGAGCCTCGCACCCGAACGCCGAACGAAACATTTGGTCGGCCTTTGTCCAATCGCGGAAAAAACCTAGGCCGCGACGCGATCGAATATCGCCGGAATGATTCAGCCGGCGCTATCCTTTCCCCTGAAGCGCAATTCAGGGGTTATCTGCTCAAGGTCCGGCCGAGCAGCTTGCTCTTCCGTGTGTTCGGTGCGGCTGACACCAATGAAGGCTTGGACGTCCGCCTCCGGGATCCCCAGACTGCGCAGGGCATACTGCAACATGCCAAAAGCCAGTTCACGCTCCGCCATCAGCACGAGCCCTACGCCGAGTTCCTTCAGTTTGCGGCGTTCGTTCTCGCTGTGGGTCCGCACCACGATGTCAATCGCCGGGTTTGCCTCGCGCGCGATGTCGATTTGTCTGCGCGCCTGGTAGGAATCAGGCGTGGCAACGATAAGCAGCCGCGCCCGTTCGATATTCGCCGCATGCAGGATGCCCGGAGCCGAGGCGTCGCCAAACACCGCGTCAATACCGTTGCCCCGGAGCTCCTGGATTTTGCGCTGGTCCCCGTCCACCACAACATAAGGCAAGCCCCACGGCTTCATCGCTCCGACAATGACACTGCCGACGCGCCCATAGCCGACGATGATCGCGTGCTGGCCGCGGCGCGGAGAACCTGTTGCAATTTCAGGTACTGACGCTGTCGCGCCGCTGAAACCGCGCCGCAAGGTCCGGCCGTCTGGCGAAAAAGCCGGTTACCGTTTCGGCAAGCGCAAAGACGAATGGATTGAGGGTAATGGACAGCAGGGCACCTCCGAGGATCAGGTCACGTCCCTCGGTCGGCAGGATATTCAGTGACAGCCCCAGACTGACCAGGATGAACGAGAATTCGCCAATCTGCGCCAGGCTCGCAGCAATGGTGAGAGCGGTGCCAATCGGATGTTTGAAAGCCAGGACGATCGCGATCGCCACCAGTGACTTACCTAGCATGATCACACCAAGAGCCGCCGCGACCGCCAGCGGGTCCCGGATTAGGATGCCAGGATCGAACAGCATGCCGACCGAAACGAAGAACAGAACGGCGAATGCATCCTGCAACGGCAACGAATTGGCTGCGGCCTGATGACTGAAGTCAGACTCGGCCAGCACCATGCCGGCGAAAAAAGCGCCGAGGGCGAACGAAACACCAAACAGCTCAGCGGAACCAAAGGCAATACCAAGCGCCAGCGCCAGGACGGCCAGTGTGAATAACTCACGTGAGCCGGTGCGGGCGGCCTGCTCCAGCAACCACGGCACCAGCCGGCGCCCGGCAACCAGCATCACCGCCGCGAACAGCGCCACCTTCGCGAGCGTCAGTCCGAGCGTAAGCCACAGAGTCCGGTTCGCCGGATCATGGCTGCCAGCGTCGCCGCCACCGAGCGAAGGCGCCAAGGCGGGCAGCAACACCAGGGCCAGCACCATCGCGAGATCCTCGACGATAAGCCAACCGACAGCGATGCGCCCCTTGTCGCTGTCCAGAATCCCCTGCCCCTCCAGAGCACGCAGCAGCACCACGGTGCTTGCCACCGACAACGCGAGCCCGAAAATAAGACCAGCGCCCCAGTGCCAACCAAGAGCCAGTGCAAGCGCGATGCCCATCGCGGTCGCCGCGACGATCTGCACGATCGCCCCCGGCAGCGCGATCGTCCGCACCGCGATCAGATCGTCGATCGAAAAGTGCAGACCAACGCCAAACATCAGGAGGATCACGCCGATCTCGGCGAGTTGCGCCGCCAGTTCGGGATCACCTACGAAACCCGGTGTGAAGGGACCAATGGCGATGCCCGCGATCAGATAGCCGACCAGCGGCGGCAGTCGGAGCCTTTGCGCCAACATGCCACATATGAAGGCGGAAACGAGCCCTATGGCGACAATAGCAATGAGTGCGGTCGCATGCGTCACAGAGCCAAATCCTTCATTATGCTGAGGCAGGGTAACGGCCGGGCCGACGGAGGCGCCTCGGCGCGACAGCCAACCCGATGACCGGACCGCGGATAACACGATATCGCCGTTTCCGGACCAGCGACGAACCCGACCGGGTTCACCGAAACATCTGCATCACCCCTTGTCAGGAATGCCGAAAGCGCGAAAGGCCTGGGGGCATTCGCTGACCTGCGGGGCAGATGCGCCCTTACTATGTGTTCGCTGCCTCCCGACTGGCCGTCTGACCGATTGCGTCGCCGCATCTGGCGGAACGGCGATCCGTCAGGCCACGCCGCTCAGGCCACAAGCGTCGGAAAATCCTCGGTCACAAGGTTCCGCCCGGCCGCCTTTGCTCGATACAGCGCGGCATCGGCTCGTGCCATGATCTGCTCGATACTGCGATCCCTTTTGTCCCAGGTCGCCAGCCCAATGCTTACCGTCATCTCGATCGACCGACCATGGTACGGCAGAGACGTCCCCGCGACGCGACTTCTCAGTCGCTCGGCAACCTGGCTGGCCACCTCGGGCGCAATACTTGGAAGCAGGACAGCAAATTCTTCGCCTCCAAGCCGCCCTAGCAAATCGCTTGACCGAATTTCCTCGCGCAGGGTGGCAACCAGATGCCGCAACGCATGGTCGCCACCGCCGTGGCCATAGCGGTCATTGATCGCCTTGAAGTGGTCAACGTCCAGCATCAGCATCGCCAGACTTTGGCCAGGTTGTCGCGGCCTTTCCGCCGCGAATTTCCCCAAGGCCAGAAACTCGGAGCGGTTCAGCGCGCCGGTAAGTCCATCGGTCGTTGCCATTATGCGCAGTTGAGCCTCGAGTTTGCGGCGCTCGCCGACCTCGAACTCGAGTGCCAGCCGAGCCTCCTCGGACTTGTGAACGCTTTCTTCGGTCTCTTCGGCGAGCGAGGCGAGCGAGGCCGCCTGTTGCTCCAACATCTCGCTGCTGAATCGCATCTCCGCCGTCATCCCGTCCACAGCGGCGTGAGCCTCACATTGCAATTCCCGGGAGATATCCGAATACGTCAGCAGTCGGCCGCCGTTTGGGCAGATCGCACAGTTGAGCAGCAACCTCCTGCCGTCCCCGAGACTGATCCGCGTCGGTGCGATAGACCCCACGCGCACGGCCGCGTCTGGCATACCCTCAAAATCAGGCAACTCGCCTTCGGGCAGCAGGAACGTGGACCGTGCCGCGGCATCCTCGATCAGGCTTCGAAACGTCGGGGCCATCGCCAATAGCGCGGGCGAAAAAGCAAACATCTCGGCGAATTGCCGATTGACATACAAGACGCTCATGTCGCCGTCGAGCAATAGGACGCCAACGTCGATGAAGTCCAGCGCATCACCCAGAATACGTAAAGTACTGCGGGACGGCTTGGGAATCAGGAGTTGCGGCATACAATGCTCTGCTGGACCAATCGCGACCTTGCCCGGGTTTCCGCCGATGGGGCGCTGGATACGGCGGGTATGCTACCCGCAAGTGGTTAAGCAACCGTGAAGACGCCGCCCATCAGCCACCGACTTGATCGCCCGTCAGGCGCGCTCGATACAAACAACGCCTTATGACTTCCCACGGCGCATTTTGATCTCCGCGCCCCGCGTTGCCCCGGTCACGCCGAAAATCGGCAACCCGGCCGAGCGCGTCAGGCCGCCCTGACCATTCCAAGGAAACGTTCAACCTGACCGCGTAGCGCATCCGACTGCGTTGACAACTGGCCCGCTGCCCCGAGCATGTGACCCGCCGCCGTCCCGGTCTCGCCGACGGCCTGAGCAACGCCCCCAATGTTGCTGGAAACCTCGGTCGTGCCGGCGGCAGCTTGCTGCACATTGCGGGCGATCTCGTGGGTGGCGGCTCCCTGCTCCTCCACGGCCGAAGCAATGGTACCGGCGATCGCGCTCATCTGACCGATCGTGGCGCTGATTGACCGAATAGCAGCGACAGTGTCGCTCGTGGCATCCTGTATCGCCACGATCTGCTGGCTGATCTCACTGGTCGCCCTGGAGGTCTGCGTCGCCAGACTCTTCACCTCGGATGCCACCACCGCGAAGCCCTTGCCGGCTTCACCTGCCCGCGCCGCCTCGATCGTTGCATTCAGCGCCAGCAAGTTGGTCCGGCCGGCAATTTCCCCGATCAGGGAGGTCACCGCGCCGATCTTCCGCGCCGCTTCAACCAGGCCATTTACCAAAGCATCGGTGCGCTCTGCCTCGCTGACCGCCGCGGCGGCGAACCCCGAGGAGGAGGCAACCTGTCGGCTGATCTCCCCCACCGAGGTGGACAGTTCCTCCGCCGCGCTGGCCACCGACTGCACATTGGCCGACGCCTGTTCCGAGGCAGCGGCGACCGCCGTCGTCCGGCGCAACGTCTCGTCCGTGGTCGCGGTCATCGATGACGCCGTCCTCTCCATATCGGCGGCGGCCGACGTCACTGCGTTGACGATGCCTCCCACGCTCGCCTCAAACTCACTCGCGAGCTCAGCCATGGCGCGCTTCTTCTGCTCGGCCGCCAATATTTCAGCCTGGGCGTTGGCGGATTTGAGACGAACCATTTCAATCCCGTTGTTCCTGAACACCTGCACCGCCAGTGCCATCGCACCGATCTCGTCGTACCGGTCAACTCCGGCAATGTCGGTCGACAAGTCTCCGTCCGCGAGCGATGCCATACGGCCGCCCAGACGGCGAAGTGGTCGCGTGATACTTCGCGACACTGTCCAGGCAACGGCCGCGCATACCAGGACCAGCAAACCCACCAAGGTGCCGAATCTGATGATACCCGAGATCGCCGCGTCCCGCAGATCGTCTATATACAAGCCAGTACCGACAAACAGGTTCCACGCCGCAACCGGCGTAACGTAGGCCAGTTTTGGCAACGCGACCGTCGTGCCGGGTTTTGGGTACCAGTAACTTACAGTGCCTCCGCCCTGCCGCGCCGTCTGGATCATCGTGCGGACAAAGAATACCCCGTGGGCGTCGGCGACCTCGAGGCGATTGGTGCCCTCGACCTTTGGAGTAGGACCCAGAACCAGTGTGTTGCCGTCCATGTCATAGGCAAACAGGTAACCTGCACTGCCGTTGTAACGTATCGGCCGAACAATATCACGAAATTGCCGCAGGGCCTGGTCGCGGCTGAGGCTGCCCGCCTGCACCTGTCGCTCAAGGTCGCCCGCGATCGAGACCGCCTGGTCGGTAACGGCCCGGAGCTTTTCAACCCGCGCTTCCAGCATCACATCGTAGCGGTCGTACACCGCGAGCGCGCCGAGAAGAACCAGGCATACCAGTGAAGTGGCGACAATGAGCTGAAGGCGCGGAGCAAGGCTTGGGTGGCGGACCGATCTCCAGAGACCAGACATCAACGGCTCCAGTATGTGCGGCCTCATCCTAATGCTTCAGGCCTGAACGGAAGGTTAACGCCCTGATCGTTTATGGTCTCCCGCGGATTGCGCCGCACCGCTCGCCTCCCTAGAGTTAACCATAAGTAGGAGGAGCCCAAGCCATGGATCTTCAGTTCACCCTGGAAGAACGCGCCTTCCGCGAGGAAGTCCGCACATTCATCGCTGAACACCTCCCCGCCGACACCCGCGACCGCATGAAGCTCGGCCATCCGCCGCGCAAGGAGGACACGGTGCGCTGGCAGCGCATCCTCAACGCCAAGGGCTGGGCCGCGATGTCCTGGCCGAAGGAATGGGGCGGCCCCGGTTGGACCGCCATCCAGAAGATGATCTTCCTGGAAGAGAACCTGATGGCCCCCGCCCCCGAGCTGCTGTCGTTCAACATCACGATGCTCGGCCCGGTGCTGCTTCAGTTCGGCACCGAGGAACAGAAGCAGCGCTTCCTGCCGCGCGCCGCCAACCTGGACGACTGGTGGTGCCAGGGCTTCTCCGAGCCCGGTGCCGGATCCGACCTTGCTTCCCTGAAGACCGCTGCGAAACGCGACGGCGATCATTACGTGGTCAATGGGCAGAAGATCTGGACCTCCACCGCCCACAACGCCGACTGGTGCTTTGTTCTCGTACGCACTGATCCGAATGCGCGCAAGCGGCAGGAAGGCATCTCGTTCCTGCTGGTGGACATGAAGACGCCGGGCATCACGGTGCGGCCGATCATTTCGATCGATGCCGGCCACCACCTGAACGAGGTGTTCTTCGACGATGTGAAAGTCCCAGTAGCGATGCGCGTGCACGCCGAGAACAAGGGCTGGGACGTGGCCAAATTCCTGCTTGGCAACGAGCGCACCGGAATCGCCCGCCTTGGCAAATCGCGTGAACGGGTCAATGCCGCGGTCGCCATGGCGCACGAGGTCAACCTCGGCGGCAAACCGCTGATCCAGGACCCGACGTTCCGCCAGCGTATCGCCCAGCTTCAGGTCGACATGAAGGCGCTGGAGATCACGCAGTATCGCGTCGTTTCAGCTTACGACAAGGCAAAAGGTGCGGGCCGGCCCGACCCCCTGTCGTCGGTTCTGAAGGTCAAGGGGACCGAGCTGTTGCAGGCGACCTCGGAACTGGCGGTCGACGTCGCCGGGCCTCAGGCGACGCCGATCTGGGCGCAGGAACTGGAGGCGATGAATGAACCCGACGAACTGCTGGAGGCCGGCAGCGCGTCGACCGCCGGCTACCTCATGCTGCGGGCGGCGTCGATCTATGGCGGCACCAACGAGATCCAGAAGAATATCCTGACCAAAGCAGTATTGGGGCTGTAATGGACTTCGAACCATCCGACGACCAGCGGCTGCTGGTCGAGAGCGTCAGCCGCATGCTGGGCGACACCTACAGCTTCGCCCAGCGCAAGGGTTATATGGCGCTGCCCGGTGGCTACTCCCCGGTGATCTGGTCGCAGTTCGCCGAGCTCGGCTTGCTCGGGCTGCCATTCGCCGAAGAGTACGGGGGGTTTGGGGGCGGCCCGCAGGAAGTCATGCTGGTGATGCAGGCGTTCGGCCGGGCGCTCGTGCTGGAGCCGTATCTGTCGACCGTGGTGCTGGCCGGAACCGCGGTGAAAGCCGCCGGGACAGACGACCAGAAGGCCGCGATCCTGCCTGCGATCGCCGAGGGCAAGATGAAACTGGCGTTCGCTCACGGCGAGCGGCAGGCGCGCTACGACCTGACGGATGTGATCACGACCGCGAAAGGAAATGGTTCAGGCTGGGTGCTGGACGGATCGAAAACTGTGGTGGCGCATGGCGAGGCCGCTGACAAGATCATTCTCAGCGCACGCACCGGTGGCGAGCGCTATGATCCAGAGGGCATCACACTGTTCATTGTCGACGCCACTGCTCCCGGCGTGGCGCGGCGTGGCTACATCAGTCGTGACGACACCCGAGCAGCCGATATTTCGCTTTCCAACGTTACGGTCACCGAGGCCGAGATGCTCGGCGGCGTCGGCAAAGGACTGCCGGTGATTCAGCGAATCATCGAGGCGGGAATCGCCGCCACCGCGGCCGAGACCGTCGGCGCGATGGAGGCGATGAACGAGATGACGCTGGAATACAGCAAGACCCGGGTTCAGTTCGGTCAGCCGATCGGAACCTATCAGGTGGTGCAGCACCGACTCGCGGACATGTTTATGGCACAGGAGCAAGGCCGCAGCATGGCAATGCTAGCAACAATGTCGGTCGACAATCCAGACGATGTGGCCCGAGCGCATGACATAGCGATGGCCAAGGTCGGCGTCGGACAGGCAGGCCGTTACGTTTCGCAGAGCGCCGTTCAAATGCATGGCGGCATCGGCATGACCGAGGAATACGCCGTCGGCCATTACTTCCGCCGTTGCATGGTAATCGAGCGCCTGTTCGGCGATCCCGCCTACTATCTGCAACGACTGGCGGACGCAGTGACGTAGAATCGCCCCAAGCCACAATTTTTAGGTGTCATCACCGAACTTGGTCCGGTGACCTACGACTTGGTTAATAGGTCCAGGTCGCGACGACCGAATTCCCAGCTCAATACTTTCGCAGCAAAGCCACGATCCTGCCCTGCACCTTGACCCGGTCCGCTGGAAAAATCCGCGTCTCGTGACGCACGTTGCAGGGCTCCAGCGCGATCGAATTGCCCCGCCGGCGCAGCCGCTTCAGAGTCACCTCATTATCATCGACCAGCGCCACGACGATCTGCCCGTTCTCCGCGGTGTCGCCCTTCAGGATGATCACAGTGTCACCGTCCAGGATGCCCGCCTCGATCATCGAGTCACCCGCCACCTCCAGCCCGTAGTGCTCGCCATTGCCGAGCATCGCCAGCGGCACCTCGATGAAAGCGTCAGTGTCGCGCAACGCCTCGATCGGAAGGCCCGCGGCAATCCGGCCATACAGCGGCAACTGTGTCGCTCCGGCATCACTGGCTGTCCGCACCCCGGTCAAACGCTGAGTGAAATCCCCGCGTATCACATTGGGCGAGAAACCAGGCCCCGAATCGCCGCCACCTGACGCATGTACAGTCGTTTCACGCACCACCATATTGTCCGGCAGCCGCAGCACATCCAGCGCCCGCGCGCGATGGTGCCGGCGCCCAATATAGCCGCGCTCTTCCAGCGCAGAAATGAGCCGGTGGATGCCGGATTTCGACTTCAGGTCAAGCGCATCTTTCATCTCCTCGAAGCTGGGAGAAATGCCGGTCTGCTTCAGGCGCCGGTCAATGTACACCAGCAGTTCGTATTGCTTACGAGTCAACATCGCGGAACCCCTTTTCAGTCCGGTGCGCCGATGTCGGAACAAACCGGCAACCGTTGCATATGTTCTATGTAGGTTCCCATCCGGTCGTCAAGCGAAACTGTGGACAAATGTGAATGCCACTGCGTTTAAGACCGTTTTCTTAAACCGGCTGCGTCACAATCCGAGCGAATCCAGCCTGATCACCTCTACTTGAGCCCCCTCCGCCAGTGCCGGCGCGTGCGGCGCGCGCAGTATAAGCGCATCGGCATGCGCCAGCCGCCGTAGCATCGCCGAGTCCTGCACCGCAAACGGCGTGACCACCGATTGACCGCCGCCGCTGCTGCTGACCGTTGCACGCAGGTGGTCAGCGCGCCGGTCATTCGCCTTGAGAGGCCCGCCCAGTAGCGCCGCGGTGACCGGCGGCGCAGCAGCCGGCAGGCCAAGCAGCCGAGACAGCGCGGGCAGCAGGAACAGGATCGCGCACACCATGGCGGATACCGGATTGCCAGGCAGCCCCAGCACCGGAGTTGATCCCAGCTTCCCGAACAGAAGCGGCTTTCCCGGGCGCATCGCGATCTGCCAGAAATCCAAGGTCAAACCGCGTGCCTTGAGCGACTCGATGACCAGATCATGATCGCCCACCGACGCGCCGCCAGTCGTCACCAGCATGTCCATTCCAAGCACCTGATCGGCCACCGCCGCGATGGCATCACGCTCGTCCCGGGCGACCGGCAGCACCATCGGTTCACCGCCAGCCGCGCGCACCAGCGCCGCCAGTGCGTGCGAGTTGGAACTGACGATGCCGCCCGGCGGAATCGGCTCCCCCGGCATGGCGATCTCATCGCCGGTCGCCAGGATCGCCACCCGCGGCAGACGGTGCACCGCCAGCCAAGGATAGTTGGCCGCGGCCGCGAGTCCGACATCCCGCGCCGTCATCCGCCGCTCCGCTGGGATCACCACATCACCCGCCGCGAAATCCTGGCCGGCTCGACGAATGTGGCGACCCGCTGTCACCGCCTCGTTGATCGTTACAATGTCACCGTCACGCGTGGCGTCTTCCTGCAACAGGATGGCATCCGCGCCATCCGGCACGACACTGCCGGTGAACAGCCGCACCGCCTGCCCGGGGCCTACCGTTCCGTCGAAGGGATGACCGGCGGGCGCCGCGCCAATCACCGTGAGTCGGGCGCCCAGCACCCCGTCGGCCGCGCGCAGGGCGTAGCCGTCCATCGCCGAGACATCAGCGGGTGGCTGCGTAAGACGTGCGACGACAGGCGCTGCGGTCACCCGGTTCCAGGCGTTGGCAAGCGCCACCACTTCCATTGGGGTCGGCCGCAAGGCAACCAGAATGCGCTCGCGGGCTTCCTCGACACTGATCATGCTCGGCTCCGGGCAAGAAGTTCTCAGACCGGATGTGGCACATCATCACCCGTGCCTGCCAGCCCCAGAGCCTGTGTCGCGGCCGAACCCCGGTGTCATGACCGGACTTGGTCTGACTTGATCCGGTCACCCACGAATTTCTCTGCAGAAACAGAGACATGGTAACCGGACCAATTCTCACTCGCTTCTTTATCAGCCGCGCTTGACCCCGGTGAACAAGATGAGCCCTTTCATCATGCCGGTCAGGTCAGCACGGTACGCCACCGGCTGGTAATACAGGCCGAGCGGCATGCAGGGGACATCTTCGAACGCCTGGCGCTGCATGTCGGCGGCCAGCGCCTTTTGTGCCGCCAGATCGGTGGCGTGCAACCACTGGTCCCTGATCGCCTCCAGCTTGGGCGCGGTGGGCCAGCCGAACCAGGCGTTCCTGCCGTTGCCTCGCAGTGCCAGATCGCCCGCCGGGTTGTCCCAGTCTAAGCCACCCCACATCGAGCCGAAGATGCTCCAGCCACCCTCGGCGATCGGCTGGCTGCGGGTGATGCGCTGCACCACAGTGCCCCAGTCCAATGACTGATAATCGACGTTCAGCCCGATCTTGCTCAGCACGTCGGCGCCAACCTGGCAGATCGCGGTGATGCGCGGCACGTCGGAGGCAGCCAGGAACACGACTTTTTCACCGCGGTACCCCGCCGCCATAACCTCCTTGCGCAAACCCGCCAGGTCCGGGTTGGAACTGAAATTCTCCATGCCGGCGTCGGAGGCATAGACCGAGCTTGGCGCGAAGAAGCCAACGTGGTCGTTGATGACGCCCGGAGCGGCCTCCCCGGCCACCGCCGTCATGAACTCCCTCTGGTTCACGGCCCGCAAAGCCGCGCGCCTGATCACCGGGTTATCAAACGGTGGATACAATTGGTTGAAACGCAGCACGCCAATCAGACCCGTGGTCTCCACCACCTCGACCTTCAGGTTGCGGTCCTGTTTCAGCGACGGCACCAGATCCATCACCGGCTGCTCGACCCAGTCGACCTCTCCGGCTTGCAGGGCCGCGGCCTGAGTCGACGGGTCCGGCGTGGTCAGCCACTCCACTCTCTCGAAATTGGCGATGCGCGGACCGGCGCAGAAACTGGCGACACCCTCGCGCGGCACGTATTTCTCGAACCGCGCATAGGCGTTGCGCGCGCCGGAGACGCGTTCATCCGCCAAAAATCGAAACGGCCCGCTGCCGATCATCTCAGTCAGCATCTTGCCCGGCTGCGCCGTCGCCAGCCGCTCCGGCATGATCGACGCCGTCAGGTTGGTTGGCTTGGCGAGTGCCTGCGGCAGCAACGGGAATGGCCGGTTCAGGCGAAACACCACCTGTTTGTCATCAGGCGCGGACAGCTCGTCGGTCGCTGCCATCAGCGCCTGACCGAACGCATCCCTGCCGGCCCAGCGCCGCACGCTGGCGACCACGTCGCGGCCCAGCACCTTGGTGCCGTCGTGAAACAGCAGCCCGTCCCGTAACGTCAACGTCCACAATTTCTGATCGGCGTCGACGGTATGACCGGCCAGCATCTGATACTGCGCTGTGCCGTTGGCATCGAGCGCGAACAATGTGTCGAACACCATCATCACGTGATTGCGTGTGACGAACGCGCTGGCGAGCGGGTCCAGCAGCGCCAGGTCGGCATAGGGCACGAACTTCAGCGTGCTCGCCGACGCGGGTCGGCCGATGGACGGACGAGCGACGCCGCCGATCAGCACCGAACTCATCGCGTGGCCTAACAACCTACGTCTTTTCATGCATCCGCTCCTCGGGGGCCATGCGATACCACTGCATTAGGAACCAGCAATAACCGCGCCAGCGCTTTCCCGACCTTTGGTAGCCATTCGGCCGAGCGCCGCCTGGTGGCCCAGTCAGGTGGACGCGCGCTCGATAATGCGAACCGGCACCTGCATCTGATCGGTGTCGCGCCGGTCCCCGCCCGCCAGCCGGCGCAGCAAAAGCTCGGCCGCGGTCTGACCGGTCTGGATGCCCTCGACATTCACAGTGGTGATCGATGGCTCGTTCAGCTCACCTAATTCGAGATTGCCAAAGCCACAGATCGCAAGCCGGTGCGGCACCGCTATCCCCATGACCCTCGCCTCGGTCACGACACCGAATGCCAGAAGATCCGAGCTGCAGAACAGCGCGCAAGGACGATCCAGTTCGCACAACAGGCCACGCAGCCCTTCCCGGCCGGCGCCGATCGTGCCGGGAGCCGGCGTGACTTGTTCCGACACGATCGCGCCGCCGCTGTTGACCGCCATGCCGGTGAAGCCTCGGGCGCGGGTCAGGGCCCGAGAATCACGAGCGGTCAGGACGGCGAAACGATCGTGGCCCTTGGCGCGGAAAAAGCTGGCTACCTCGGCGCCCACCTGCGCGTGGTCGAAGCCGATGGCCATATCGATGGGCCGGCTGGACACGTCCCAGATCTCCACCACCGGAATACGCGCCTCGATCAGCAACTGCAGCGCCCCCGGGCTGTAACCGGAACCGGTGATCAGCAAGGCATCCGGTTTGCGGCCCAACAGCGCTCGGAACAGCGACTCGTGGTCCTCGTTTCCATAGCCGCTGATCGACAGAATGACCTGATACCCGGCCGAGCGCATCTGATCGGAGAACGACTGCACGACCCCGGCGAACATCGGGTGGGCAATGGTCGGGACGATAGCCGCCACCAGCCGCGACTTGCGGGAAGACAGGCCGCCAGCCATCAGGTTGGGCACATAGCCGAGACGGTCGATCGCCGCCTGCACCCGCGCGGTGGTTTCCGGCGAGACCCGGTCGGGCGTGTTGATGACCCGCGATACCGTCATCGGGGCGACACCCGCGGCGGCCGCGACGTCGGTGATTTTCACGGCGGTGTGCTTCGCGCTCGCGGTCCGCTCTGGCGCGCGATGCGTGGCGTGAGCCGGATCGGGCACTGAGAATTCCCTTGGTTGCCGTCGAAAGCCGGTAAGCCTAGCGTGCCGACGCGAACCCGGCCAGGGCTGATGGACCAGAGTTCATGACAATCCATTCAGTTCACGGCCTCGCCGAAAGGACACTTGGCTGGAGCGCTCGTCGCGATGTTCAGGGAGATCGTCCAGAGCCTCGGCGTGAACGGCATCCTCTGCCTGCTGCTGTTCCTGCCGGCCGGCACCCTGGCATGGCCACAGGCCTGCATCTTCCTGCTCGTCTTCAACGGTTGCGGTCAGGCGATCGGGATTTGGTTGCGGCGGACCAATCCCGGGCTCTTGGCCGAACGGATGAAGTCGCCGTTCAGCCCCGGACAAAGACCCCGAGACCGGATGGTGATGGCCGCGATTTTCCTGTTCTTCTGCTTCTGGCTGATTTTTATCGCCTTGGATGCGCGCCGCTTCGGCTGGTCGCACGCGCCATTATGGGCCCAGGTGATCGGCGCGGTGCTCATCGTTGGCGCATTTTACGGCTGGGCCGACGTCCTGCGAGCGAACAGCTTCGCGTCGGTCACGGTGCGGGTGCAGCACGAGCGCGGCCAGACTGTCATCTCCACCGGCCCTTACGCGCTGGTGCGCCACCCGATGTACGCCTACGCGATACTCCTGCTGATCGGGATGCCGTTGCTACTGGGCTCGCTGTGGGGCCTCCTGGGCGCTCCTTTAGCCATTCTGCTGATGGCAGCTCGGGCAATCGGCGAGGAGGACGTGCTCATGGACGGATTGCCAGGCTATCGCGATTACGCCGCCAAAGTGCGCTTCCGCCTGTTACCGGGGGTGTGGTGAGCAGCCCATCACAGCGCTGACCGACCAATGATCGATCAGCCAGTGAAGAAATCCGCTCGCCCGACCGGCTGTCACGACCGCGGCTCTGGAGCAATTCGCCCTTCGCGTGCAACATGCTCCAGTTCGTCCCGCAGGAGGAGACCCACATGCTGAAATACGGCGTATCCATGTTCTTCACCGACTACTCCATGGCGCCCGTCGCGCTCGGCCAGGCGCTCGAGCAGCGCGGCTTCGAGTCCCTCTGGGCGCCTGAGCATTCCCACATTCCGCTCAGCCGCAAATCGCCCTTCCCCGGCGGCGGCGACCTGCCAAAGAAGTACTATGACTGCATGGACCCGTTCGTCACCCTGACGGCCGCGGCCGCCGCAACCAAGACGCTCAAAGTCGGCACCGGCGTCTGCCTGGTGGCGCAGCGCGATCCGATTCAGACCGCGAAGCTGGTGGCCTCGATCGACCAGGTATCGGGCGGCCGCTTCCTGTTTGGCATCGGTAACAGTTGGAACCAGGACGAACTGGAAGACCACGGCATCAAGTTTGCCGATCGCCACAAAGCCGCGCGGGAACGGGTCGAGGCCATGCGGGCGATCTGGACCCAGTCGAAGGCAGAATACCACGGGGAATTCGTCAACTTCGATCCGATGATGACCTGGCCGAAGCCGGTGCAGAAACCGCATCCGCCGGTGATCGTCGGCGGTGCCTTTCCATACTCCGCCCGGCGCGCCATACGTTACGGCGACGGTTGGATCCCGCAAGCGGCGCGCGGCGGCTACAAGGAGATCGGAGACCTCATCCCTGAATTTCGCAAGATGGCCGCCGAGGCCGGCCGCAAGCCGGAGGAGATCGCCATCACCGTCTGGTTCCCTCGGCGTGAACTGGATCTGATGAAGCGATATGCCGATCTCGGGGTGGAGCGGGTCGTGTTCAACGTCGAGTTCGAGGCCGCGGAAAAAGTCCTGCCGGCACTGGATGAGATCAACCAGTTCATGCACAAGGCGAACTCGCTCTGAAGGATCGTGGTGCGAGGAAGGCCAGGGCGGCCTCCCCCGTCCCCCCTCGTTACAGGGGTCGGGGAGGCCGGCCACCCGCCAATTTCTTTGCATAATCGGGCAAGTTCGCAGCGAGCGCCCGATCTTGGGAAGCTTAGTGACTTGCCGCCCGGCCAATCCGATGTTCAGCACCGCGAATATCCCGTACCGTCTGGTCATCGATCCGGTAGTCCGGCCCGACCGGAACCTTGCCGGCCCCGCCTGGGATATCCAGCACATACGTGGGCCAAGCCAGCCCAGTCACCCTCCCCCGCAGCGCCTCTAGCAGCGCCCGGCCCTCCTCGATCGGCACATGAAACCTTGCTGTCCCGGGCGCAGGGTCCAGTTGATGCAGATAGTACGGTTTGATACGATGCCCGATCATCGCCCGGAACAACGTCTCCAGCGCGGCCGCACTATCGTTGACATTACGCAACAAAACCGACTGACCCAGCAACGGGATGCCCAGCGACCGCACCCGCCGCAGCGCCTCTCCGGCCGCCGGGGTGAATTCCCGAGCGTGGTTCGCGTGCACTACCAGCCAAAGCGACCGGTCGGTTTCCATCGCCGCCGCCAGCGCCTCTGTCAGCCGCTCCGGATCGGCCGTCGGCACCCGCGAGTGGATCCGGATCGTTGCGATATGCGGCATCGCCGAAAGCGTTGAAATAATCCCCTGCAGCCGCCGAACCGACAGCATCAGCGGATCGCCGCCGGTCAGAATGATCTCGGTCACCTCGGGATGAGCCGAGAACCACCCATAGGCCGCCTGCAGCTCGGCGTCGGTCATAACGCCGCCATCAGGACCGACATGTTCGCGCCGGAAACAGAACCGACAGTACACCGGACAGATCAGCAATGGCTTCAGCAAGGCCCGGTCGGGATAACGGTGCACCACGCCCTTGACCGGCGACAGCGCGTCGTCACCGATCGGGTCGGCGCTTTCATGCGGCGCCGTCAGCAGTTCGGACGGATCAGGAATGAACTGCCGTCCGATCGGATCGTCCGGCGACCCAATCAGCGCCCGCATTGCCGGTGATATGGCGACCGCGTAACGAGCCTCGGTTGCCTCCGTCGCGGCCACCGCGGCAGGCGTGATCAGCCCCGCCGCCAGCAGCGCCGATGCATCCCGCAGTGTCAGCTTTTCACGAAAGCGCAGCCCAGCGCTTCCATCGACTGGAACGCCTTGTCCTGCGGTATCGTCGTCAACAGCTTGAATTGGTCCCATTCGCCCTTCGACTTAGCCGGAGACTTCGTCTCCCAAACGCGGTTGGCATGGACGAACTTGCCGTCCGCCCGCACCATGCCACTGCCATACAACGGATCCGCCACCGGGATCATCTTCATCTGCGCAATTGTCGCTCGGCCGCTGACCTTCGCCTGATCCGGCCCCATCGCCGCCACCGTCTTCAGATAGTGCCACACCGCCGAATAGCACCCGGCATGGTAATAATTGGGCCGAGCGTTGTGGTAACGAGGGGTGAAGCGGGCGGCGAAGGCGCGGGTGTCGTCGTTCATGTCCCAGTAGAACGGCATGGCGCCGATGATCCCCTGTGCCATCTCCAGCCCCACCGAGCGCACGATGTAGTCCTGCAGCACCAGCGCGGCGATCTTGACGCCGGACTGCGGCAGGCCGAATTCGTGCGCCTGCTTGATGCAGTTGGCCGTGTCGTCTCCGGCATTGGCCAGGCACAGCACTTTCGCCTTGCTGGTCTGCGCCTGCAGAATGTAAGCGGAGAAATCGGTGGTTCCCGGAAACGGATACGCCGCCATGCCGACCACCTTGCCGCCAAGCTGCTCAACGATCGCGGCGGTATCCTTCGTCATGGTGTGCCCGGAGATGTAGTCTGGCTTGATGAAGAACCAACTGTCACCGCCGGCCTCAACCAGCCCGCGGGTGATGGCGTTGGCGTTGCTCCACAGGTCGTACGTCCACTGGATCTGGTTCGGCGAGCAATACTTTCCGGTCAGGTCCGGTATGCCGGCGGCGGTGAAAATCACCGCCTTGTCCTTCTCTTTCGCCACCTGGCCGACCGCGATCGCCACCGCCGACTGCGGAATGTCGAAGATGGCATCGACGCCGTCCTGGTCGTACCAGCCACGCGCGATCGACGCGCCGACATCCGGCTTCAGCAGCATGTCGGCCTGTATCACCTCCACCTTGATCTCCGAGTGCAGCTTCATGAAGTCCTCGGCTGCCATTTGCGCGGCGAGGTAGTCGCCGGGACCCGAAGCTTCGGCGTATTGCCCGGACATGTCCGACAGCACCCCGATGCGGATTGTCCCGCTGGCGGCGCGGGCACGGTGCCCGGACAGGGTTGCACCGGCTGTCAGGGCTGCGGCGCCCTGCAACAAAGTTCTACGGCGGATCGGCATTGACGTTTCCTAACATTGAGCGGCTTGGCCGCCGCTTTGACGGGGCGCACGGTGACTGTCAACAGCGTGCCCCGCTTGCCCGCCCGGCATGTGGCGCCTAGGTTCCCCGGCACCCAAACCGCCAGGAGGAAATCGCCATGGTCGAGGTTCCGAACCGCCCTGAATATCAGAGCGAGCTGTTCAAGAAGGGACTCGCCGTCCGCCGCGAAGTGCTGGGCGGCGACTATGTCGATGCCTCGCTGGCCCGCGCTGACGACTTCAACGCCGCATTCCAGCAGATGACCACCGAGATCGCCTGGGGCATGTGCTGGACCCGCCCGGGCATCGACCGCAAGACCCGCAGCATGATCAATCTGACGATGCTGTCGGCCTTGAACCGTGGCGCCGAGCTGCGCCTGCACCTGAAAGCCGCGCTGACCAACGGCGTATCGCGTGACGAGATCAAGGAAATTCTCATGCAGGTCGGCGCCTATTGCGGCATCCCCGCCTGCCTGGAGGCATTCAAGATCGCCACCGAGGTGTTCAAGGAAGTCGACGAGGCGAAAAGGTAGCCGGCATGGCCAGCGAGCAAGCGGCGGTCGGCTTCGTCGGCGCCGGCAACATGGGCTGGCCGATGGCGGCTTGCCTGGTGAAGGCCGGCTTCACAGTCAACATCAACGACTCACGGCGGGAGGTCGCCAACAACTTCGTTCAGCAAGTCGGCGGTTTCGCGCCTGACAGCCTGCGCGAGCTCGCTGCCGGGTCGGACATGATCGTCACCATGTTGCCGACCAGCGTGATCGTCGAGCACGTCCTGGCCGAGGGCGACGACAATCTTTTCGCCGGGATGAAGCCGGGCACCATCATCATCGAAATGAGTTCCGGGGTGCCCTCGGTTACCCAACGACTGGCGGAGAAAGTCGCCTCCCTGGGGGGAACCCTGATCGATGCGCCGGTGTCCGGCGGCGTGCCGCGTGCCAGGACCGGACAGCTCGCCATCATGGTCGGCGGCGACGAGGCAACGATCGACCGCGCGATGCCGGTGCTGTCGGCGATGGGCACCTCGGTGCTGCGGACCGGCGCCGTCGGTTCGGGGCAGGCAATGAAGGCGCTCAACAATCTGGTCAGCACCGGCGGGTTCCTGATCGGCATCGAGGCACTGCTGATCGGCCAGCGTTTCGGCCTCGATCCGGCTGTGATGACGGATGTTCTGAACGCGGCGACCGGAATGAACAACTCGACGCAGAAGAAGTTCAAGCAGTTCGTGCTTTCGCGCCGTTTTGATGCCGGCTTCACCATGGGGCTGCTGGCGAAGGATTTGTCTATCGCCTTGCAGGTCGGCCGGGAGACCGCCACCGCCGCGCCGATTTCCGCCCTGGTGAATGAAATGATCGTTTCGGCTCAGTCGAAGTTCGGATCGAACGCCGATCACACCGAAATGGCCAAGCTGTGCGAGTTGCTCGCGGGATCCGAGCTGGCCAGCGGCTGATGTCCGCTCGGCCTATCTGGCTCTGCCTTCTGGCGATGGCGTGCGTGCCCGCCGCAGGCCGCGCAGCCGACCCCTCCGCGCTGTGGAAGATCGTCCATGACCAATGCGTCCCGCGTGAGGAGGCAGCGCACGATCCTTCGCCCTGCGGATCGGTCGATCTGTCGCACGGCGTCGAAAAGGGTTTCGTTGTCCTGAAGGATATCCGGGGGGTTGCCCAGTTCCTGCTGATCCCGACTGCGCGGATCGGCGGGATCGAGGATCCGGCAATCCTGGCTCCCGGCGCACCCAACTACTGGGATGACGCCTGGCGCGCGCGCACTTTCGTTGATGCCCGGCTGCATACCGAACTGCCGCGCGATGATTTTGCCCTCGCAATCAACTCGAAGCTTGGCCGCACCCAGGATCAGTTCCACATCCATATCGACTGCGTCCGCCCCGACGTGCGCGATATGCTGCGGGAGAATCTCGACCGTATCGGCAATTTCTGGGCGCCGTTTCCGGAACTGCTGGCCGGCCACTACTACCAAGCGATCCGGATCAACCAGGAAAACCTGGATGGGCTGAATCCGTTCCGAGTGCTGTGGGACGGTGACCCCCAGGCGCGGAACGATATGGGAATTCACACATTGGTCCTGGTCGGCGCGACTTTCGCGGACAAGACGAAAGGTTTCGTTCTTCTGGATGATCATGCCGATCCGGCGGCCGGGGATTGGGGATCAGGCGAAACGCTGGAGGATCATTCCTGTGCCGTAGCGGGGAAGTAGCCAACACGTGCTCGGTGGAGACGTTTCGATGACCAACGAAAGCTCGTTTTTCGGACTGACCGGCAAGAAAGCCCTGATCATCGGCGGCGGCCAGGGCATGGGGGAAAGCACCGCCCATTGCCTCGCCCGCGCCGGTTGCGATGTCGCCGTGGTCGACCTGGTGGCAGAGCGAGCCGACCGCGTCGGCCAGGAGATCGAAGCCCTCGGTCGGCGGGCCTTCACCATCGTCGGTGACGTTCTGGATGACAGCCAGATCGCGCGTATCGTCGCCGAAGCCGAGGCCAGGCTCGGAGGCCTCGACGTCATGGTATCGATCGTTGGCGCCGCCACCTGGGGATCGCTGCTGGAAACCACCGGCGCGGTCTGGGACCAGCAGATGCAGTTGAACCTGCGTTACTTCTTTCTGCTGGCCAAGGAGGTGGCGCAGTCGCTGATCCGGCGCGGCCAAGGTGGCGCAATCGTCGGCATCGCCTCTGTGGACGGCCAGCGCGCGAGTCCGATGCGCGGCGCCTACGGAGCGGCCAAGGCCGGCCTGATCAGCCTGGTGCAGACCATGGCAGTCGAGTGGGCACCCCACCACATCCGCGTCAACGCCATCGCGCCAGGGCATATCGTGACGCCTCGGTTGTACGACACGCCGCAGCGCGTCGAGGGCTACGCCGCGAGCCTGCTGCCGATGCGCCAGCGCGGCACCACCGACGACATCGGCAACGCGGCGCTGTTCCTGGCCTCCGACATGGCGCGCTACATCACCGGCACCACGCTCGATGTCGATGGCGGACTGCTCGCCGCCAACATGTTCCCGGCAGGACTGCCAGGCACCAACCAGACGTGATGCTTCCCACGCCGCCGCTCTGCTGATAATCGCGTGGATTGCGCGCTAAACGATGCAGTCATGATCCGGTGAGGTCTGGGCAGGGGGAAACAATGAATTTCGACTTTTCCGACGATCTCAAGCAACTTCGTGATCAGGCGCGTCGCTTCCTCTCGGAGCAGTGCACGCCCGCCGTGGTCCGCCGCACCCTCGACGAACAGGAAATTTTCGCCGCCGCCTTGTGGCGGGAGATCGCCGCCATGGGCTGGATCGGCGCCGCCATCCCAGAGCAGTACGGTGGTGCCGGCCTAGGCTATGAGGGCCTGTGCGTGCTGGCCGAGGAAATCGGCCGGGTCGTCGCCCCGGTGCCATTCGGGTCCACCGCCTACCTTGCCAGCGAGGCTATCCTGACGGCGGGGTCCGAGGCCCAGAAGCGGGAATGGCTGCCGAAACTGGCCGACGGATCGACCATCGGCTGTCTGGCGCTGGCCGAGGGCGCCGGCAACCCCGACCCCGCCACCATCCAGGCGCGCGTCATCGCCGGACGCCTGAGCGGCGCGAAATGGCCGGTCGCCGATGGTGGGATCGCCGACATCGCCATCGTGGTGGCACGCGATGAGGCGGGCCAGGTGGGCATGTTCCTCGCCAGTCTCGCTGACGTTCCGCAACGCGACCTTCGCACACTGGACCCTACCCGCAACTATGCCTGCCTGCAGTTCGATGCGCTGCCGGTCGAGCGGCTAGGTCCCGGCGGCGGCTGGGACGCGGTGCAGCGAGTGCTTGATCGGGCGGCTGTTCTGTTCGCCTTCGAACAGGTCGGCGGCGCCGACGCCTGCCTGAACATGGCACGTGAATATGCGCAGGAACGTTACGCTTTCGGTCGCCCGATCGGCTCCTTCCAGGCGATCAAGCACAAGCTCGCCGATGTTTACGTCGCCACCGAATTGGCTCGGTCCAACGCCTACTATGGCGCTTGGGCGCTGGGAGCCGACGCCGCCGACCTGCCGCTGGCCGCAGCCACGGCGCGGGTCTCCGCCACCGAAGCGTTCCATCTGGCGTCGAAGGAAAACATCCAGACCCACGGCGGCATCGGCTTCACCTGGGCAGTCGACTGTCAGCTGTACTACCGCCGGTCCAAGCAACTGGCGCTGACGCTCGGCGGGGCGCCGTTCTGGAAGAACCGTCTCGTCGATCTGCTGGAAACGCGCAACGCGGCCTGAGAGGGAAATCCCGTCATGGACTTCAACGATACGCCCGATGAAGCCGTCTTCCGCGCCGAGGCCCGCGCCTTCCTCGCCGCCAACGCCGAACCCAAAGCCGGCGCTCGGCCCGTGCTGCGACAGAGCGGCGTCGATGCCGACGCGGTCGCGCGCTGCAAGGCCTGGCAGGCGAAAAAGGCCGATGCGGGCTTCGCTGGCCTGACTTGGCCGAAGCGCTTCGGCGGCCGCGAGGCCTCGCCCATCCTGCAGGTGATCTACAACCAGGAGGAAGAGGATTTCGCCGTGCCGCGCGGCCTGTATGAGATCGGTCTCGGCATGTGCATCCCGACCATGATGACCTACGCCAAGCCGGAGCAGCTCGACCGCTATGTCCGCCCCGCGCTGCGTGGCGAGGAGGTCTGGTGCCAGTTGTTCAGCGAACCGGCCGGTGGGTCCGACCTGGCGGCACTGCGCACGCGGGCCGAGCGTGACGGCGACGACTGGGTCATCAACGGCCAGAAGATCTGGACCTCCGGTGCGCATCTGTCCAACTTCGGCATCATCGTCGTGCGCACCGATCCGAACGTGCCAAAGCACGAGGGCCTGTCATTCTTTTTCCTCGATATGAAATCCCCCGGCATCGACATCCGGCCGATCCACCAGATGTCCGGCGCGCGTCATTTCAACGAGGTGTTTTTCACCGACGTGCGGGTGCCCGACAGCCAGCGCCTGGGCGCGGTCGGACAAGGCTGGAAAGTGTCGCTAACCACGCTGATGAACGAGCGTCTGGCGGTCGGCGACGAGCAACGGCCAGGCGTCGACGATCTGCTCGAACTCAGCCGGTCGGTTCGTATCGATGGCAAACCGGCGATCCAAAGCGCCGCGGTTCGCGAGCGGATTGCGTTGTGGTACGCGCAGTCGCAAGGCCTGAAGTTCACCCGCTTCCGCACCATGACGGCGCTGTCGAAAGGGGAGACGCCGGGGCCGGAGAATTCGATTCACAAACTGGTCAACGCCTCGAAGCTGCAGGATATCGCCAGCTACGGACTGGACCTTATGGGCGAGGCCGGGCTGGTCCTCGACGACGACCTGGTCGAGGCCTATGCGATGTTTCAGGCAGCGCTGCTGTCATCGCCGAGCGGTCGTATCGCTGGGGGATCGGATGAGATTCTGCGTAACATTATTGCTGAACGCGTACTCGGATTGCCGGCGGACATACGCGTGGACAAGAACAAGCCGTTCAACGAAGTCCCGACCGGGCGACGATAGGAGCCGCGTCACCTTTTAGCGGCAGCGGCTGTTCGCCCAGCAAATCGCGTAAGATGATGTCGCGGGCTTCATTGAGGTCGAGCCTGTTGGCCTCGATCAGCGGCGCGGAATCTTGCAGCACCGCATCGACGTCCTGCATGATCTTCAGGCGCTTGAACAGGTCGGGGCGAGCCAGCCCCATGCTTTCGCCGACCAGTTCGAGGAAATTAACCACCTCGAACGGCCAGTCTCTCTCGTGGCTGCACAATTCGCGGTGACAGGCGTGATAGATGCCCGCCAGGGTCGTTACGCCGGCATCGGCGGCGGCCTGTAACTGACTGCGATGCACCTCCTGCTTGAACGCCGGCAGCGGTGTCAGCTTGTTGCACATGTAGCCGACCCGAGGCTGCTCCAGGTCGACGAAATCGACGCCCGGTATGGCCCGCAGGATTGCCTGCGCCGCCTCCGGGACACCGGCATTTCCTGGATGCTCATGCAATCCAACTCGTTTCTTCACCACGCCTCTCAGTAACGGCCGCAACACCCCCAGTCGCTCGGCCAGGAACAGCACGAACGGTTGCATATCCAGCTGCGTGCCGGCCTTCGTCGGAGCGGCGATTTCACCCAGTTGCACCTGGCATGTCGGACACCAAGACAGCGCACGAGGTGCCGCCGCCGCGAGCCGGTCGATGGTGCGGTAGGCGATCCGGCCCGACGTAGCCAGGTCTCCGGCGCCAAACTGCAGCACCCCGCAGCAGGCGGACGGCCCGCCCATGACGCGATACCGAATTCCCATCGCGTCCATGATGTCGAGCGCGAGCAGCGCGATATGCGGCGTCTTCATTACGTTGCAGCCGGTGTAGAACACCACCTCCGGCGCTTCCTCGGGCGCGACGTCCTCAGGCCGAAAGCGAGCCAGCAGGTCGGGCGATAGTTGCAGCCGCGAC
Source organism: uncultured Alphaproteobacteria bacterium (assembly GCA_963758415.1). Lineage (GTDB taxonomy): Bacteria > Pseudomonadota > Alphaproteobacteria > Acetobacterales > Acetobacteraceae > Rhodopila. The sequence goes on from CAVWVL010000011.1 coordinate 1,155,091, forward strand.
AACACCCTGACGCCGGCGGTCATCGCGCCGAACCGCGTGAACCCGGTCTTGCGCCGGTCACCGCCGTTCTCGCGCCCCAAACTAGCGGTCCGTGCCAACGCCAGCATCAGACGTGGGTTGACGCCATGCTGGCACGCCGGGATGCAGTGGCCGCTACCCGAACACACCGCGGCCCAGCGCTCCGCATCGACATGGCGTCCGCCACGCAACACTCGCAGCACGCCCGCGGCCAGACCACCTGGATCGGACGTATCGATGCCCGCCGGAGCTGGCATCGGGCACACCTCCACGCAGGCACCGCAACTGGTGCAGCGGTCGAGGATTTCCGCCGCCTGACCTCGGAGTGCGTATTCCAGCGATAGACCGTCCATGCCCGTGCTCCGCAATGGTCTGGCGATACTGGCGCGGAAAAGCTGCCTCGGGGAAGCCCCAGCCGCGGCGGCCATCAAATCAGTCGATATCAGAACGACCCGTTACCGAAACATGCTCGGCCCGCGCCGCCTGCCACACCTCGCGCGCGGCATCCGCGTTCATCAGCGCGATACCGAGACCCACGATCAGATCGGGCCAGGCCGAGCGCCAGATGAAAGCGGTGGTGAGCCCGACGGCGATGATGGCAACGTTGGCAACGGTATCATTCCGTGCCGAGAGAAATGCCGCCCGCGTCAGACTGCCGGCATGGTCACGGAAGCGAACCAGTATCCCGGCGCAGGTCGCGTTGACAGCCAGCGCTCCGAGCCCCGCAAGCGTGATCGGCAATGCCATCGGCGCCACCGGGGTGGCGACTTTCGCCCAGGCCGTCCAAAGCGTCGCCAGACCCGGCAGCAACAGGATGCCCGCCAGCAACATTCCCAACCTCGCCCGGCTTCGTAACGACCACCCGAACGCGGACGCGATCAGCAAATTGATCGACGCATCCTCGAGGAAATCAACACTGTCGGCGAACAGCGATACGGAGCCGACAGCCGCCGCGCATGCGAACTCGACCCCGAAATAGGCCAGGTTGAGAGCGATCACAACCCGAACGGCCTGTTGCAGCGAAAGACCGGGCATTACCGCAACCATGCCGCGAGACCGGCACCGCTGCAAGCAGGGCAGATGATGCAAGGGTCCGACAGGCCTATGAAAACCCCCCTGCCCTATCGAGCCACGGCCCCCGCTCGGCGCCTTTGACCGGCGGCGCTTACATCATCTTCATCGGCGCTATCAGCGCATCCGCCGCCTTCTTCTGCTCATCGCTTAGCACGCCGTACAGCGGCCGAAGTGCCGCGTCCATCGTCTTCAGCGCGTCGAGGCTCGCCGACATGTGCTTCTGCATCCGATCGAGCCTATCCAGTGCACTGACCGACATCCCGGACGAGCCCTTTATTTCGCTGTGCATCCGCATCATTGTCCGCGCGTTCGCGCGCAGGGCATCGGCGAAGGCATTCCACTGCGTCGTCTGAGCGTCGGTAATCTTGAGTTCCGTCTTGAGGAAAGCGATGCGCCCCTCAACGTGGTCCGCCATGTCCGCCATGCCCATCATCGGCATCATGTCATCATGGCCCGCGGCGCCCATCATCTTCATGGAGCCGCTCTGGCCCATCATGCCACCCTGCATCGCGCCGGGTGGCATCCTCTGCTCCATTCCGCGTTGGGCGGTCGTGTCCGGCTGCCCCGAGGAGGGTTGCGCAACAAGCGCCGGCTGAGGGTCCTTTCGCCCGGACACCTCCGATGCCGTCGCCGGGACGTTTGCGACAAGTAGAGCAACACCGACAAGCGCCGAGGCCATGAAGACCTTCATTACGTTCCCCTTCCTTGGATGCGGCCGCCAGCGAGGCGTCATCGCTCCCCCGATCCCGGCGGCGAGGCCATGGCATCATCCGACATCATCCGGGTCTCGGCCTTGACACAGATCAAACGCGCGTAGCGATGACGCATCTCGCCAAAGAAGTGCGTGGCGGCGCGAAGGTGCGAAACAGTTCCCAAGTCGTTGGACACCGAAGACAGATCAACGGGCCGAAGCTTTCCGCGCCTAAACGGCCTGGCCAGCGCACCATCCACTGGCCCAGGCCCATTGGAAGTTGTAGCCGCCGAGCCAGCCGGTGACGTCGACAGCCTCACCAATGACGAACAGGCCGGGCACCGCATTCGCCTGCATCGTGCGCGAGGACAAATCGCGGGTGTCCACCCCGCCGCGGGTCACCTCCGCCTTGGCGTATCCCTCCGAGCCGGAAGGTGTCACCGCCCAGGCCGACAGCCGCAACGCCGCTTCGTTCAGCAGTCGATCCGGCAGGTCCGCCATCCGTTCAGCGGTCAGCCCCAGCATTGCCGCCAGGGCCTGCGCCAGACGCTGCGGCAACGCTTCGGCCAGCACGCCGCGCGGCTCAGCCTTTGGTCGTGTTTTCTTGCGATCCAGCAGAAACTTCGCCGCGTCCTGCCCCGGCAACAGGTTCAGCGTGATCGGACCGTCCCGCCAGTATGACGATATCTGCAGGATCGCCGGTCCGGACAGACCTCGATGAGTGAACAGCATCGCCTCGCGGAAGCTTTGCCGGCCCAGCGTCACCTCGGTTTCGAGCGAAACCCCGCTCAGCGGCCGCATCAGCGCCAGCAGATCGTCCGCGAACATCAGCGGCACCAGCCCGGGGCGCCGTTCCGTCAGGCGGAGGCCGAACCGGCTGGCCGCGTCATAAGCGAACCCGGAAGCCCCCATCTTGGGGATCGACAGGCCGCCGGTCGCCAACACGAGGCTGTCCGCCCGGAATGAGCCGTGATCCGTTTCCACCAGGAACTGATCCGGGCGCGACAGGTCGGTCACGCGATGCGCCAGCCGTAAATCGACGCCCCCCGCCTCGCATTCCGCCAGCAGCATAGCAACGATGGCGCGCGCCGATCCGTCGCAGAACAGTTGCCCGAGGGTTTTCTCGTGGTGTGCGATGCCGTGCCGCCGCACCATCGCGACGAAATCCTGTGGTGTGTAGCGGCTCAGCGCCGAGCGGCAGAAGTGCGGATTGTCGGACAGGAACCGGTCCGGCGTGGTTCCGGTGTTGGTGAAGTTACAGCGTCCACCGCCGGAGATCAGGATTTTGGCGCCTGCTTCGCGGCCGTGCTCCAGGACCAGAACGCTCCAGCCCCGCTGCCCCGCAGTCAGGGCGCACATCAGGCCCGCGGCCCCGGCGCCCAGGATGATCACGTCATAGGAGGTCACTGGCGTCCACTCTTGCGAAACCCAGATGACCATATTAGATGACTGGTCACGTTCATCTGACCACTGGATTACGTATCATGCCCGACACCCAGACCATCAGCGCCTCGGAATTCAAGGCGAAATGCCTGAACATTCTCGATCGCCTCGACAAGCGTGAACTTGATCGCGTGATCATCACCAAGCGCGGCCGCACGGTCGCCGTTCTAACACCGCCCCAGAACGAGGCTCGTAGGGCGGCGGATCTCTATGGCTGCATGCGCGGCTCCGTCGTGATTCCGGAAGGCTTCGACCTGACCGAACCCGTGCTCGACGAACCGTTTGACGCCGAGCAAGGCATCCTGCACCGGTGACGCCGAAAGCCGCGCCCAGGTGCCTTCTGCTGGATACATGCGCGGCGATATGGCTGGTGAACGCCGAACCGATTCCGATCAGCGTCGTCGAAGCAATCAGGGCTGCCGGGCACGCTGACGGCGTCTACGTCTCGATAGCATCGGCATGGGAAGTGGGTCTGCTGAGCCGGCCGAAATCTCGCGGAAAGCCCGTGCCACAATTCTGGCCGGACGCCAAGACCTGGTTCGCCAGACTGATGGCGATGCCCGGCATCAAGGAAGCCGCGATCACCGCCACGATCGCCATCGACGCCTCCTATCTGCCGGGTGATTTCCATGCCGATCCAATGGACCGGCTGATCGTCGCCACGGCGCGCGATCGCGGCATACCCGTCGTGACGGGCGACCGGAAAATCATTGCCTACGGACAGGCTGGTTTCGTCAACGTCATCGCCTGCTGACCATCGTCAGCATAACGCCCGTCCCGGCGCGCGGATCGAAGTCGGGATCCATGCTGCGCATAGCCGCTCGATCGCAGCAGCCAAGACGCTCCTTACCGCTTTCGATCAGGCAACGACATCCCTGGCGGCCTGCTTCATGACCCCGGCAAGCGTCGTATAGGCGGCGGTCCAGGCATCCTCCGCCGGCCGATCGAACGCGTCAGGCAATCCCTCCCGCAATGTCCCAAGCAACGCCGAGCCAACGGTGTCGTAATCGGCCTCCTTCACGCCGTACTGCTTGTGACGCTGGCCCAGGGCTTCCACCGCGGGAACGATGACATCGAGCCGATCGATGTGGGCAATGGCGGTGGATATCATCGCCATCAGCTTGCTTCCCTGGGCTCGCATGTCGCCTTTGAACAGCGGGCGCAAATTTGGATCAAGCTCGAACAGACGAGCGTAGAAAGACAACGCCACCGCATCGGCATTCGGAGCGACCTTGGCGAAGCTGCTCCGGACAAGGGCCTGTTGTTCTTCGGTCATGGCACTTCCCTTCTTTGGGTGGTCCTCTCCATCCGCTTCGGGTTCGTTGCATCCACCAGGCCAGTTGGACGCAAAAGCGACGCGAGCGGTAAATCTGAACGAATCGAAACCGTGCTGGAGGAGATGCTCGCTCGACCGCGCGGCGCAGGTTGCGCTATCGGCCCACAGGCTGTGGCCACGCTTGCACAATGCCGGAGCAGTTCAGCCCGCGGCGGCGACACCCCGTCCAAATAATGCGCAACCGGGCGCGCGAGGCGGCAACAGAGGTCTGAGGCGGGTTATTTGTGCCGCAATTGCAGTCGTGCCGCAGCCAGTCCGGAGCAAACTTGCTCCCGGACCCACCAGGGTCTAGAAGCCCGGTCTCCCCGTAATCTTTCGGACCCACCAAGCTATGAAGCAGCAGGCGAACCTGATCCGCGCCGGCCAGGTGATCGAGCACGAAGGCCGGCGTTGGACCGTGCTGAAGCAGCAGATCATCACCCCCGGCAAGGGCGGCGCATTCATCCAGGTCGAGATGCGCGACCTCAAATCCGGCAACAAAACCAACGAGCGCTGGCGCACCGCCGACACCGTCGAGCGGCTGACCACCGACCAGAAAGAGTACACCTACTCCTACACCGACGGGACCAACCTGGTGCTGATGGACCCGGAGACCTTCGAGGAAGCCCACATCCCGGTCGACCTCATGGGCGACGCAGCGCCCTTCCTGCAGGACCAGATGCAGATCACCGTCGACCTGGTCGAGGGCGATCCAGTCGCGATCCACCTGCCGGGCACCGTCACCCTCGAGGTCGTCGAGGCCGATCCGGTGGTCAAGGGCCAGACCGCCTCCTCCTCGTACAAGCCCGCCAGGCTGGCGAACGGGGTGAAGACCGCGGTGCCGCCGTTCGTCGAGACGGGCGAGAGGATCGTCGTCCGCACCGAGGACGGCAGCTACGTGGAGCGCGCCAAGGCCTGATGGCCTTCCGCCTCTCCCCGCACCTGACCGTCATGGCAAACGCCGCGCAGAAGGCGTCCAAGAGGTTGTTGCGCGACTTTGCCGAGGTCGAGCAACTTCAGGTCAGCATCAAGGGGCCCTCCGACTTCGTCTCCCAGGCCGACATCCGCGCCGAACAGACCTTGAAGGAAGAGCTGAACAAGGCCCGCCCCGGATACGCCTTCCTGATGGAGGAATCCGGTGCCTCGGGCTCGGAAAACTGGGCGTGGCGCTGGGTGGTCGATCCGCTGGACGGCACGACCAATTTCCTGCACGGCATGCCGCACTGGGCGATCAGCATCGGCCTGGAACGCCGCCAGCCCGACGGCTCGTCGGAGGTCCACGCCGGCGTGATCTATGCTCCCGCCGCCGACGAGATGTTCTGGGCGGAGAAGGGCACCGGCGCGTTCGTCAACGAACGCCGGCTGCGTGTATCCGCCCGGCGTGAACTCAGCGAGGCGGTGTTCGCCACCGGCATTCCGTTCGGCGCCGTGTCCGCCCCGCGTCAGCGTGCCTTCAGCCGCACCCTGGCGACTCTGATGCCGCAGGTCGCCGGCATCCGCCGCTTCGGCGCCGCCGCGCTGGACCTCGCCTGGGTCGCCCACGGCCGCTTCGACGGTTACTGGGAGCTTGGGATCAAGCCCTGGGACATCGCTGCCGGCATGCTGCTGGTCCGCGAGGCCGGCGGCTATGCCACCGACGTTGGCGACGGCGACCCGAGGGAGACCAGCAACATCGTTGCCGGCAACCCGCATCTGCACGCTAAGCTGCGCGCCATGGTGACCGAGGGCATGCAGCCGTCGACTTGAAAGCGTGCGAGACGACCGCCGCCTCAACCATCCAGCACCGCACGAATCTTCGCCGCCAGCGCCGCATGGCTGAACGGCTTCGGCAGCAGTTGGGTGCCAGGGTCGAGTACCCCGCCATGCACGATCGCGTTGCGCGCGTACCCAGTCGTATAGAGCACCTTGAGATCCGGACGCAGCATCCTCGCGGCATCCGCCAACTGGCGGCCGGTCATTCCTCCCGGCAAGCCCACGTCGGTGAACAACATCCGGATCGCTGGCTCCCGCTCCAGCAGTCGCAGTGCCGCTCGGCCGTCGCCTGCGGCCACCACCCGGTAGCCCAACTCCCGCAGCGAGTTCGACCGAGTGCTCGCGCACCGCCGCCTCGTCCTCCACCACCAGGATAAGTTCCCCCGCGCCGACCGGAACCGCCTGCGGCAATGTCGGCGTCTCGGCGTCGGGCGTCTCCGCCAGCAGGCGCGGCAGATACAGCTTCGCAACGGTCCCCTGCCCCAGCTCGCTGTAAAGCTTCACATGCCCCCGAGACTGCTTGATGAAACCATAAACCTGGCTAAGCCCGAGGCCGGTGCCATGCCCGACATCCTTTGTGGTAAAGAACGGCTCGAAAACACGGTCCAGCGTTTCGCGGTCCATGCCGGTGCCGGTGTCGCTGACCGCGATCATGACGTATTGCCCAGGGGCGACGTCCTCCTGCTGAGCTACATAAGCGTCGTCGAGGTAAGCATTCGCCGTTTCCACCGTCAGCCTGCCCCCCTGGGGCATCGCATCCCGCGCATTCACCGCCAGGTTGAGCAGCGCATTCTCCAACTGGTTGGCATCAACCAAGGTCCGCCACAGCCCACCGGCGAGGACCGTCTCCAGCGCGATCGCCTCGCCCAGCGTGCGGCGCAGCAACTCCGAAGTTGCGGCCACAAGCCTGTTCGCATCCAGCGGCTGCGGGTCCAGCGTCTGCCGGCGCGCGAAGGCCAGCAGCCGGTGCGTGAGCGTGGCAGCGCGCTCCGCGCCACGGCCGATCATGGTCAAGGCGCGGTTGACCCTGATCTCGTCCGCGCCAAGCGGCAGTGGCCCCAGCAGCCGCTGCAGCGTCTCGACGCCACCGCCGATCACCGTCAGCAGGTTGTTGAAGTCGTGCGCAACGCCGCCGGTAAGGTGACCGATCGCCTCCATCTTCTGCGACTGCCGCAGCGACTCCTCGGCCTCGGTCCGTCGCGCCACCTCGGTCGCGACCCGCTGTTCCAGCAACCCGTTCGCCTCGCGCAGGACATCGCGGGCTTCCTGCCGCAATCTTGCCAGCTCCAGATTGGAACGGACCCTCGCCAGCAGCTCCCGAGCCGAAAACGGCTTGACCAGATAGTCATCGGCGCCGGCATCCAGCCCTTCCAGGCGAGCTTCCTCACCGGCTCGCGCGGATATCAGAATCACCGGTAAATCCCGCAGTTCGGCGTCGGCACGGATTTCAGCAAGCAGGCCGAATCCGTCCATCCGAGGCATCATCACGTCCGACAGGATAAGATGCGGCGGGTTCATCCGGGCCAGACGCAGGGCTTCCTGCCCGTCGCGGGCCTCCACGATCTCATACCCCGACCGCAACAGCCTCGTTACGTATTCGCGCATGTCGGCATTGTCGTCAGCCAGCAGGACTCGCCGTCGCTCGGCCTCGGGCGGCTTGCCCTCCGCATCCAGCGATGACAGCAGCCGGGAGCTCTCGAGCATCGGCGCGCCAATCGATGGCGCCTCCCGCGCATCAGGCAGCCAGCGCAACGCTTCCTCGACGAAAGCAGCAGCGGCGGCGCGCTCAGGCTCCCGGCGCCCCGAGGCCTCCGAAACCCGGTTATCGGGCAGATGCGCGCTGCCGAACGGGATCCGGACCGTCATCGTGGTGCCAACATCGATGCTGCTCGCCACCTGGATCGAGCCGCCGTGCAACCGGACCAGTTCATTAACCAACGCCAAGCCAATGCCGCTTCCTTCCAGGGTGCGGCCCCGCTGTCCCTGGATGCGATGAAACCGGTCGAAGATCCGCGGCAACTCCGCTGCCGGAATGCCCACTCCCGTGTCGGCGACGCTCAGAACGGCCGCGTTGCCCTCCTCTGACGTTCCGAGCGCGACGGTGATGCCGCCTGCCAGGGTGTATTTGAATGCGTTCGACACCAGGTTGAGAACGATCCGCTCCCACATGTCGGCGTCTACGTACACGGGGCTGGCAAGTGGCGGACATCTTACGTCCAGACGCAAGCCGGCCCGACTACATGCGGAACGGAAGTTGCTCACCAGGTCAGTCGTGTAGCCGGCCAGATCGGTGGGCTGAAAGTTTGCCTCGACGCGACCTGCTTCAATGCGGGAGAAATCCAGCAGGGTGTTGACCAGCCGCAGCATGCGCAGGCCGTTGCGATGCGCCATCGACAGTTGCGCGATCGAGTCCGAAACGGCGACGGCGGCGTCATCGGTCGCCCCGTTGGCCTTCGCCGGATCCGCGCCAAGGCGGGCGATCTCCTCCTCCAGCGGCCCCAGCATCAAGGTCAGCGGAGTGCGGAACTCATGGCTGACGTTGGAAAAGAACGCCGTCTTCGCCCGGTCGATCTCCGCCAGCGCCTCGGCCCGCCGCCGCTCGGCCTCATAGACATTCGCCGCAGCCAGACCAGATGCAATCTGCGCTGCCACCAGATCGATAAATCCGGAATAAGCCTCCCCGAATGGCCGGTAGGGATTGAGGCCGGCGATAAAAACACCCGCCGGTTCGCCCTGGCCCTGCCGCGGGATCGGCACCACCACCACCCGGCGCGGCGGCTTGTCCCAGGCTCCGCAAGGCAGGCTCGCGGGATCATCGACGGTGTAAACCAGGCGATTCACCCGTCCAGCCAGAACATCCGCTACTGGCCATGGCAGCTCAGCCGGTCGCTCCGCCACCAGCGGCGCCAATAGCTCGCCGACACCGCCCGTTTCACCCATGCGGCGCAGTCGTCCCGCCTCGTCCACCTGATACACGATGCTGAACGGCAAGTCCCGGCTATTGGATGACAGCGCCTGAGTGACCGCTTCACACACAGCGGGTTCGGCGCGAACCGCCGCGAGCTGGCTGCCGAGATCGCGCAGCGTCGACACACGGCGTTCACCGAGAACCCGCTCGGTCTCCTCCATCACCACGCACAGCATGCCGGCGATATTCCCGGTATCGTCCGGTAAAGGGCTGTAGGAGAACGTGTGATAGGTCTCCTCCGGGTAACCGCTGCGTTCCAGGAACAGCAGCAGCCCTTCGTCCCAGGTTGCCCGCCCGGTCCGTATCACCAATTCCACGCGCGGACCGATGTCCTGCCAGATCTCATGCCACACTTCATCTGCCGGCCGGCCCAGCGCCCAGGGATGCTTGACGCCCAGCGTCGGGGCATAGGCGTCATTGTAGAAGAAACGGAGATGCTTCCCCCAGGCCATCCACATGGCGTAGCGCGAGGTGACCATGATGCGCAGGATCGTCAGCAGGCTGCGCGGCCAGGTCTCGCGCGGGCCGAGCTCGCCAAACGCCCAGTCGGCCGACGCAATCAGCGCCCCCATCTCGCCGCCCGCCACTCTGAAGGCGGATCCGGCATCGCCGGCGGCCTCGGCGGACGCATCGCCAAACGCCCGGTCAGTGGCACTCACACCGGTATCCTCCACAACTCTGGCCGGGGCACGGATGGCCAACAGACGCTATAATGAAACAATAAATCCCGCTGTCCAATGCCGCCTCACGACGAGTTGAGGCTGTTGGGATAGCGTCACGGTCCTTGCCCTCAACGACCTTCCGGGAGCAGCCGGTTGGCAACCTCGGCAGCCTCGGCGATATCGCGTGCCACGGCGGCACTTCCGTCCGCCATGCCGACGCCGCCATATCCCCAGCCGGCGAATATGCTGGTAATGCCGGCCGCCTGGGCCGCCACGACATCGTTGCGATGGTCGCCCAGCATCACCGCCCGATCGGCGGTGCCCTCGGCGCGTGCGAGCGTTGCCAGCAGATGCCCCGGATCAGGCTTGCGAACCGGGAAACTGTCGCCGCCGCCGACCGCGCACAGCAGCGGCAGCAGGCCAACCCTGTCTAGCAACGCCCGGGCCGCACTCTCCGGTTTGTTGGTACAAACCGCGAGCGCCCAGCCGTCACCCCGCATTGCCTGCAACACAGCCGCCACATCGGGGTAGGGTTTGCTGTCCACCGCGACATGGGCAGCGTAATCGGCGGAGAATTCAGCCACTGCGGCCTGATCCGGCGTCCGCCCATGCCTGGCGAACGCTCGGCCCACCAGCACCGCCACGCCGTCGCCAATCATGCTGGCCACCTGAGGCGGCGAGAGCAGCGGCAGCGACCTCGCCAGCATCAGCCTGTTCAACACCGCCGTCAGGTCCGGAACGGTGTCGACCAGCGTCCCATCCAGATCCAGCAACAGGGTCCGCGGCACTATGTTGCACTCCGACACGTGAATTGAACCAATATCATAACGGCAGCCTTTGACATGCATTCGATGACACCGCTACGCCGCAATCCCCAGCGAAGCAGGGACACTGCATGCACGCAACCGCCATCATCCTGGCGGCCGGCCTCGGCACACGGATGAAATCAACGCTGCCAAAGACGCTGCATCCTTTGGCTGGGCGGCCGATATTGCGCCACCTGCTGGCAAGCTGCGAAACCGTGTTCGACCGCATCGTCGTGGTTCTCGGGCCCGGGATGGATGCGGTACGGCAAGCAGCCGCGCCGCATGGTTGCGTGGTCCAGCAGGAACCACTCGGCACCGCCCACGCGGCCTTGCAGGCGGTCGAACAGTTCGGCACCGGCCAGGTCGCCGTCCTGTACGCAGATAATCCGTTGATCCGCCCGGCCACCCTGCGCAACCTGCTGAACCACTCCGCTGAACCCCATGGCGGTCCCGGTTTGTCCCTGCTGGCCTTTCGTACCCCGGACCCTGGCCGCTACGGGCGGGTGATCCTCGGCGATGATGACCTGGTGCGGCAGATCGTCGAATATGCCGACGCCAACCCCACCGAGCGAGCCGTCACTTTGTGCAATGCCGGTGTGCTGTGCGCGTCCGCCGCCGAAATGGCGCGGTGGCTGAGCGCTGTCCGCAACGACAATGCCAAGGGCGAATACTATCTGACGGATGTCGTGGCACTCGCGCGCGCCGACGGCATATGCGTCACGGCGGTAGAGGCCCCCGCGGATGAGCTGGCCGGCATCAACTCCCGCGCGGAGCTGGCACGGGCCGAGGCAGTGTTGCAGGGCTGGCTGCGGCAATCCGCGCTGGATTCCGGCGTGACGATAATCGATCCGTCCTCGGTGTTCCTCAGCTTCGACACGCAACTGTCCGCCGACGTCACCATCGAGCCGAACGTGTTCTTCGGGCCTGGCGTTTCGGTCGCTTCCAACGTGCTGATCCGGGCCTTCAGCCACATTGAGGGCGCCCATATCGGCTCCGGCTGCGTAATCGGCCCGTTCGCCCGGCTGCGCCCCGGCGCCAGGCTGGAAAACAATGTCCATGTCGGAAATTTCGTCGAGATCAAGGCTGCCACGCTGGCGGATGGGGTCAAGGCCAACCACCTGAGCTATATCGGTGACGCAACCGTTGGCACCGGAACGAATATCGGCGCCGGCACCATCACCTGCAACTACGACGGCACCAACAAGCACCGCACCATCATCGGCGCGCACGCCTTTGTCGGCTCCGACGTCGCCCTGGTGGCGCCGATCACCATCGGCGATGGCGCGGTGATCGGCGCCGGCAGTGTCATCACCGAGGACGTGGCGCCGAATGCGCTGGCGCTGGCACGTGGACGCCAGGTGCAGAAGCCGGGCCGAGCCAACGAATTGCGGGCAGCCGCACGAAGAGGAAAAAACTGATGTGCGGCATTGTTGGGGTCATCGGCGCTCGTCCCGCCGCGCCGCTGCTACTGGATGCGCTGCGCCGGCTGGAATATCGAGGCTACGACAGCGCTGGCATCGCCACACTGGTGAACGGCCACATCGACCGCCGTCGCGCGGAAGGTAAGCTGGCCAATCTCACCGCCTCTCTAGCGCGGACCGAACTGGCCGGCTGCACTGGCATCGGCCACACCCGCTGGGCCACGCACGGCGCGCCGACCGAGAGCAACGCCCATCCGCACGGCACCTCCCGTGTGTCGCTGGTGCACAACGGCATCATCGAAAACCATGCGGAGCTGCGCGCCGAACTGGAAGCCGAGGGGCAGGAGTTCAGCACCGAGACTGATACCGAGACGGTCGCGCAGTTGGTCGACCTGAACCTGAAGCGCGGCATGCCACCGATCGAGGCCGCCGGTGCCGCGCTGCGCCGGCTGGAGGGCGCCTATGCGCTGGCGATGATCTTCGCCGGCCATTCCGAGCTGATGATCGGCGCTCAGCACGGTGCACCCTTGGCGGTGGGTTTTGGCGACGACGAGATGTTCGTGGGCTCGGATGCACTGGCGCTGGCGCCGCTGACCCGCCGTATCGCCTATTTGCATGACGGCGACTGGACCGTGATCGATCGCCGGGGAGCCCGGTTCTTTGACATCGACGGCAACATGGTTGAACGGGAAGTCAAGCTGACCCGCATGACCGGCGCCGCGATCGGCAAAGGCAATTTTCGTCATTTTATGGAGAAGGAGCTGCACGAGCATCCGGCGGTGATCGGCGATACGCTGCATCGGATGATCAACCCCGGCAGCCGCGCGGTGGCGCTCCCCGATCTCGGGATCGATTTCGCCAAGGTGCCGCGGATCACCATGAGCGCCTGTGGCAGTGCGTTTTATGCCAGCCTGGTTGGCCGCTGGTGGTTCGAGGCGATCGCCCGCATCCCGGCCGACGGCGACGTCGCCAGCGAGTTTCGCTACCGCGTGCCGCCGTTGCCGAAGGGCGGGCTTGGCCTGCTCGTGTCGCAATCGGGGGAGACGGCCGACACCCTCGCGGCGCTGCGCTACATGCGCGGGCAGCGGCAGCATGTGCTGTCGATCCTGAACGTGGCGGAAAGCAGCATGGCGCGCGAGAGCGATGCGGTGCTGGAGACCGTCGCTGGCCCGGAGATCGGCGTCGCCAGCACCAAGGCGTTCACCGCCCAGCTCACGGTGCTGGCCTGTCTCGCTCTGGCGGCCGCCCGCGCGACCGGCGCGATCGATGCGGCGCGGGAGGCCGAGATGACGGCCGCGCTGCTGGAGGTGCCCAGCCGAGCGGCGGAGGTGCTGGAGGACGATGCGGCGATCCAGGCGATCGCGAACCGGGTCGCGCAAGCACGCGATGTGCTGTTCCTCGGCCGGGGCAATTGCTATCCGATCGCGTTGGAAGGTGCGCTGAAGCTGAAGGAGATCAGCTACATCCACGCCGAGGGCTACGCCGCGGGTGAGATGAAGCACGGTCCGATCGCGCTGATCGATGCCTCGGTGCCGGTGATTGCCATCGCTCCGTCCGGCCCGTTGTTCGAGAAGACCGCGTCGAACCTGCAGGAAGCCGCGGCCCGCGGCGGCCAGGTGATCGTGTTCAGCGACGCCGCCGGCGCGGCGCGGCTCAAGGGGATCGCCGCCGAGACCGTGGTGCTGCCGGCGGTGGACCCGTTCGTGGCGCCGATCCTGTATGCGATCCCGGTGCAGATGCTGGCCTACCAGGTCGCGGTGCTGAAGGGCACGGACGTGGACCAGCCGCGCAATCTGGCGAAGTCGGTGACGGTGGAATAGCCACTTGCTTTATGTCGGCCGACGGCTATATCTTGACCAATCTTGGTCAAGAGTTTCGACATGGACACCATCAACCTCTATGAGGCGAAGACCAATTTGTCGTCCCTGGTCGAACGCGCGGCGGCCGGCGAGGAGATCGTTATCGCCAAGGCTGGGCGCCCTTTGGCACGTCTGGTGCCGCTGGCGAAGCGGACCAAGCCGCGTGAGCTGGGTTTGCTGGCAGGCCAGGTCTGGATCGCGGATAACTTCGACGACCCGCTTCCTGACGAACTGCTTCGAGCATTCGAAGGTGCTGGCTCCTGAACCTGCTGCTCGACACCCACATCTTCCTGTGGGCCGCGGCGGAGCCTTCTCGGCTTGAACCGCGCATCCGGGACGCACTTTTGTCGTCCGAGAACCAGGTACTGGTCAGCGCTGTCACGCCCTGGGAAATCGTCATCAAACAAGGGATCGGTCGGTTGAATTTTCCGCTCGATCGTTTCGATGCCACTATAGACGCGATGGGGTGTGGCATTCTGCCGATCCTGCCCGCCCATGGTATAGCAGTTGCCCGATTGCCTCGGCATCATAATGATCCGTTCGACCGGATGCTGATCAGCCAGGCCTTGGTGGAGGGCCTGACGTTGGTTACACAGGATCGCGCTATCATGCAGTACGAGGTCGCTGTGTTCGGAACGCGTCAGGATTAAAAATCCCCCGGTCGGCTGATACCAACGACACCCGTATCATCCTTTGCGAAGGCCGAGGATCCATGACTAACTCTGCGGTTCGTGGGTCACCATTCGAACCCCCTATGCACTGACCAGCCATCGGTCAAAACACGATATTCGTGTGCAGGCCGAACACAGCTTCGTTGCCAATCCGGCTACCAGGATTATTCGGGTTCGGTACCCCGCCGCTCGGCAGAAAGAAATACTGGAAGTCAGGCTGGACCTGCAACCATGGGGTGACAGCACACTGGTAGGTGACCTCGATGAAGCTCTCGGCCGAGCGAATAGGGTATGGGGCGCCGGAGTAAAAGGCGGTGTCCTGATCGAAGCCGATCGCGGCACCACTGATCTTGGCGATGCCGAAACCGACACCCGCCGCGTCGTTCTCTCGCCCCGGCAGCGGCGACTTTAGGATCACCCCACCGTTGACGCTGAAATCGAGCAGGTTGCGGTCTCCAGGCGCCCCCATCGCCCGGAGGAACAACCCAATGGATCGCGGACTGTCCGGCGAGGGGCGCCAGACCATCTGGTCAATAACGCCATACAGGCTGGCATTATGTCGCAGCATCCGGGGAATGCCGTTGCTGAGGGGGCTCGCGAGCGGGACACCGGTGTTGTCGTACCGCTGGTCCTGGAACGTTCCCGTATCGAACCAGCCGCCAAGCTTGTAGGTGCCTGGCAGTCCTGACGACGGCTGGCCAGCGCCGCCGTCGGCTGGCTGATTGATGGTGTATTGCACCTCCGCAATGATCAGCGCCCCGGTGTTGAGGTTGAACGCGGTGCCGGATCGTTCCGCGCCGCGGACCTGTGAATCATCATCGAATGGTCCGCCGGGCGGATTGTCGTCAAAAATGCCCGCCAGCAGCGTCAAGTCGCTGGTTGGGCGCGCACGGATTCGCGCGCCGAGCGAGGAGAGCGGGAACGTGGGTCCGCCAGCGTAAAGGTCGTTCCCGGGCAGGGCCGGCCAACCCATCGCGGAATTCAGGAACAGGCTGCCATACTCGGTGATTATGAATTCGGTATCGACGGCCTGCTGGCCGAGCTTCACGTCCAGCCGTCCATCGAGAAAGCTCTGCTGATACCAAAGTTCCCACAAGCGGGTGGAGGCGATCGCCTCCGCCTCAGTCAATGCCTGGATAACATGCAAATTGTCGGTCGTGAGATTGCGACCGTGGATCTGCCAGGCGCTGATATTGAACGTCCCGCCCGGCAAGCCAAACGCCTGCTGGGTGTCAACGCCCAGGCCCATCAGCGCGGCCCCGTTATAGGCGACGCCGGTGTTCACGCCGCCGGTCGCGTTGCCGAACAGTTCACTCGTCTCCTGCATGCCCAGCGTAATGCCGTAGTGGCCCAGAAAGGTCCGAAGGCCTCCGATGTCCCCGAGCAAATTGCCTCGGCTGAAGATGTCGCCCTCATAGGGTGGCTCGGCGGCTTCCTCGGCCTTGCCTGGCACGGGGGAGGCCGGCACCGGAGTCTGGGCGACCGCGATGGTGGTCCAAGGCCAAGCGAGGAGCATGCCGACCAGCGCGAGCCGGGTCAGACGGTTGGGCCGGCGCTGCATGGAGACCAATCCCCCTTGGGCCCGTTGGCCCAGGTCATTGTTTCGAGGAGTATCGCGCGGTCCCGCTCGCCCCATCGCCAGGCGCAAATTCCGACGGAACCAGTCGGTCAGTCAGACATGCACGTGCGGATGCGTCATTGCGCCCGAGCCGTGATCGTGCCGGATGTTCGACACTTCGGCCGGTACCACGTGCAGGTTCGAATGGCGAACCCCCCGCTGCGTGGTTATTGCGTTGGCAAAATCATGGATTGCCGCCGCCGTCCCTTGCAGCACCGAGACCGCGAGACAACTGTCGTGATCCAGGTGAACCTGCATGCTGGCCCGGGTGAGGTCGTGATGGGCGTGGAACCCTTCAGCCAAGCGCTGCCCCAGGCCACGGGTTTCGTGATCATAGACATAGTCCAGGACCGCGATGCACGGGTTCTTGTCTTGGGAGACCTTGGCCCGCGCGGATGCATCCCGGATCATGTCGCGAACCGCCTCCGAGCGGCTGGAATAGCCGCGCCGCCGCATCAGTTGGTCGACAGCGTCCAGAAGGTCCTCGTCGATGGTGATCGTGATCCGCTCCATTCAGGCGCTCCCCGTAGGTTCCGCATCTGATAGATCACAATATATGAAACACCCGCAAGGGCTTGATATGAAACACCCGCAAGGGCTTGGCTCAGTAGGGATTGGGCCGACGCGGTCGGAAGAACGGGGAATGCTGTAGTCAGCCGTGACGTTGTTTCACGCTGAGACACGGCGAGCGCGCTTATGGCGCGGGTCTCGAGCCCCCTCGGCTAATTCGTCGAACGCCTGGCGTCGCAGAGCGGCAGGTGGGTCATTTTCGGATATTTCTGCAGTTCCGCCTGGGTGGCGCACTCGTTCAGGCCGGCCTTGCGCACGCCGTCGAGGTACTAGCGCCAGTGTCGGCTGGTCGGGGATCCCACCAAAATCACTCATAAAGCGCTCAAAGGAAAATTCGGGATAGCGCCGCAACAGTTCAGCCGTCGCCTTCTCCGCCTCCGCGTCGGTCTGCCGACCCAATTGCGCATAGCTCATGACCAATACCGCTTGAGCCCACACGGTCGTCAGCCCTACTGTTCTACGAACCATGGTAATGACCTGACGAAATTGGCCAGTTACGTAATACGGATCAACGTCAACGTTGTAAAAAGACGGATAGCGAGGGTTGAGGCGAAACATCCGATCTATCATCTCGGCGCCCTCTGTCGCCCTTCCGACGAGGGGTAGACTGGCCACCCACGTGATGCAGCACATCCGGATCGTTGGGGTTCAGCTCTATCGCCTTGTCAAACATCGCGACGGCACGATCCCAGTCATTCAGGCAGTCATAAACAACGCCCAGCAGCGAATAAGGGAGGGCATCGTTCGGGTCCAGGGCAATGGCCTTCAACAGCGTATCCCTAGCCCTCTCCAACAATACAGTCGGATCCGTATCGCTCAAGCCCCAAGCGGCCTGGGTGTTGTAGACGTGTCCGAGGCCATAGTAGGCCCGTGCGAACTGCGGGTCGAGCTCAATGGCCTTCTTGAGCAGAACTTCAGCCTTCGCAACATCATCCTTTGTGAGCTTATAATGGAGTTCCTGGCCCTCGACATAGTAGTCGTAGGCGGTGAGGTTTGTGGGGGGCTTGCGTCTGATACTTGCGGCGTCCACCGCTGCCAGAGTGCCGGTCATACCGCCCAATGTCCCGGCGATCTTCTGCGTCACCTCGTTTTGCACCTCGAAGATGTCGTTGAGGGGGCGGTCATACCGGTCAGACCATACGTGAGTGTCAGTCGTAGCATCGATGAGCTGCGCCGTGACCCGCACGCGGTCGCCGTTCGTCTGGATGCTGCCCTCCATGACGAAACGCACGCCGAGCTCCCGCCCGACCTGCTGCACGCTCACCGCCTTGCCCTTGTAGGTCATGACCGAGTTTCGGGCGATGACGAAGAGGCTGTGATAGCGCGAGAGATCGGTGATGAGATCTTCGGTGATGCCGTCTGCCAGGCGCTCCTGCTTGGCGTCACCGCCTATATTGGTGAAGGGCAGCACGGCAATCGAGGGCTTGTCGGGCAGCGGCAAGAGCGCGGTTGTTACTGCTGCGACCGACCGCGACGTAATTGGCGGCGGTGCATGGTGCAGCCAGAAAACTACGGCGATACCCATACAGACAGCCGCGAGTCCCACGGCGGATGCCGCGATAACGTTGCGCTGGCGCAGTAGCCAGGGTGGCTTGGTAGCGATGACGGCCGGAAGAGCACGCGAAAAGACTGTCGTCCCGGTATCAAGCCGCACCACGAATGCCTCGACCGGGCGCGCGATGTTCTTCAGATCCAGCATTCCCAGCGACTCAAACGCAAGGTCGAGACGGTCGTGCACGTGATCGCGCACGGCTCGGGTGACACAGACACCACCCTGTGGACACACGCCTTGCAGCCTCGCCGCGACGTTCACTGCTTCGCCATGGAAGTCGGTCCCCTCGGCGATCACATCGCCAACATTGATGGCGACACGAAAGCGGATGGCCCGATCCGCAGGCTGGTCGCCGTCATATTCGGGGACCTGCCGCTGCACTTTCACGGCACATTGCACCGCGCCGTCAATACTGTCGAACACGATAAGTAAGGAATCGCCTCCGGTCTGAACGATCTTGCCGCCATACTCGTCGATCGCCGGATCTATCAAAGCGCTGCGCAAAGCCCGCAATCGTTCGAGCGTGCCCAGGTCGTCCAACCCAATCAGCCGGCTGTATCCGACCACGTCGGAATATACGACGGCGATCAGTTTCCGCCCCCCTGGCGACCTACCGATCAGGTCTGACGCGATGCTCCCTGTCATACTGGACAGCTCCACGATTGGATCGATGCGCCGAGCGAAAGCACTGACAAGCCAAAGGGAGGAACGATACAACTTAAGATTTGCGAGCCCTTGAAAAGTCAGCAAACCCTCAACCGAAGCAAAACCCTACCACCAAACGTCTTTCCAGACGAGAGCCCTCATTTCGAGTCCCTATCGGCGGTTCTACCCGGTGATCGTATGTCGGGCGCGACTAACCCTCTCCGGCGCCCCCGCCATGGGCATGCGGGTGTTCCCCGCCGTGCAGGTGGGGGTGGGCGTGCACCAGGCCGCCGTGCCGGTGCACGTGCGCATGGCTCGCCGTAATACGCATCTGGACCCCGCGCAGAAGCCAGGCCGCGCCGAACAGAACGGCACCGAACAACACGATCGTTGCCCCAGACGCCACGTTCAGGTGATAGCTCAGGAACAGGCCGACCACGCTGGTAAGCGCGCCAATCGCCGGCGAGAGCAGCACCATGCGGTGAAAACTGTCGGTGAGCGTGCGCGCCGTCGCCGCCGGCATCACCAGGGCGGCGGAGATCATCGTCACCCCAACGATGTTCATCGAGGCGATGATCGCCAGTGCCAGAAGAAACGAGAATCCTGCCCACAGTCGCCTCGTGGCGATGCCCGCGGTCATTGCCGTCTCGTCATCGAACGCGGCGAACAGCAGGTCCCGGTAATACAGCGCGACCGCAGTGACGCACAGCACGAGAACGCTCGCCATGACCACGAGATCGAGGTCGGTCACGCCGAGGATATTGCCGAACAGGGCCGCCTCGAAGCTGCGTTCGAAACGATGCTTGAGGCTGATCAGCGCGACGCCGATGGCGAAGGCCGCATTGGTGACGATGCCGATGGCGGCGTCGCCGCGCACCCGCTTGCCGTCGCTGATGCGCTGGATAACCAGCGCGGCCAGCAGCGCGCTCGCGGTTGCAGCGACGTAGAAATTGATGCGCAGCACATAGCCCAGGACCGCGCCACCGAAGGCCGCATGCGACAGCCCGTGACCGATGTAGCTCAGACCGCGCAGCACGATGTAGACGCCCATCACCCCCGACAGAACGCCAACCATCACCGCCGCAAGCAGCGCATTGCGGAAAAATTCGTAGCGCATCGGCTCGAGCAGAAGGTCCAGCGTGGCGTTCATCCGCGCAATGGCGTGACGTGGGCGACGAGCAGCCTTCCGGCGTGGTGAACGGCCCTCAGGTCTTCGCCAAAAGTCGCGGCGAGAACCGCGTCGGTGAACACCGAGGCCGGCGATCCTCGCGCGATCAGACCGTGGTTGAAACAAAGCACCTCGGGCAGGTGGACGGCGACGGCGTTGAGATCATGCGTGGTCATCACGATGGTGATGCCATCGCGGTTCAGCTCATCGAGCAGCCGCAGCACTTCCTGCTGGGTGCGCATGTCGACCCCGGCCGTGGGCTCGTCGAGGACCAGGATCGTTGGAGCCGAAACCAAGGCGCGGGCGAGAAAGGCGCGTTGCTGTTGCCCGCCGGAAACATCGCAGATGTGGTGACGGAGAACGCCAGAGATGCCCAGCCGGTCGGCCAGCGCGGCGGCGCACCGGCGCTCCTCGGGTGTCGGCCAAGGGGGCACCCGTCGCCCTCGCAGCCCCATCAGGATGACCTGCTCCACCGTGACGGGAAAGTATTCATCGGTTGCAGTGCGTTGCGGCACGTAGCCCACGCGGGCCCGGTTCGTTCCGCCTAGCGTCTCGTTCCGCAGCAGAACACGCCCCGCCAGTGGCGGCAGCGCACCCAACATCACCTTCAGCAAGGTGGTCTTGCCGGCCCCGGTGGGTCCGACAATCGCGGCAAAGGCACCCGCCTGAACGCCCAGGCTCAAACCGCGAAACACCGGGATGCCATTATAGCCGGCGCTCACGCCCTGCAGCGCAAGCAAAGGTGGCATCACCTCAACTGCCGACGTTGCTGGCGCAGTGCGGATCACCTCCCAGGCCCTTGGCGATCTCGTTGAGATTATTCACCATCATGCCGATATAGCTATGATCCGGTGCATCGGGTTCGCCCGGCAGCTCGTCGTCGCGCAGATCGGTGACATACTTGGCACCGGCCTCCTTGGCGATTTGCTCGAGCACCGGGCTGGGGAAAACCTCGGACCCAAAAATCGCTGGCACTTTCTCATGCTTCAACTGATCGATAATCGCCGCCACATCCCTGGGCGCCGGCTCGGCAAAGTCAGCCGGCTGCACGGCCGCGATCACCTGCATGCCATATCGGGGGGCGAAGTAGGCGAAGGAGTCATGGTAGGTGACCAGCTTACGGTTGTTGGCCGGAATGGACCTGACGCAAGCGAAGGCTGCATTGTCCAGCCGGCTCAGCTTCGCAAGATAGGCCGTGGCGTTGGCCGCATAAGTTTGTGCGTGCGGCGGATCGATCCGGGAAAGCCGGTCGCGGGTAATCTCCGCGTATCGACCAGCAAAGGCAATGTCGACCCAGAGATGCGGGTTCGGATTGCCCTTTTCCTTTGGAAAACTGAAGTCGAACTGCCAGTCGTCGTGGGTGATCGCGGCTTCCCCGAGTTCGAACATCGGCGCCCTAGGCTTCTTCACCTTCACCGCGAGCTTTTGAATAGGCGTCTCGAGATGCAGTCCATTCATGATGATGACGTCGGCGTTGCTGAGAATCTTGGCGTCCGAGGGTGCCGGCTCGTAGGTGTGCGAGTCCCTTCCCTCGGGGATCACACCGGTCACCTCGATCTCGTCGCCGCCAATATGCCGAACGATGTCGGTGATCGGCGCAACGCTGGTTGCGACCTTCAGTTTATCGGCGGCGACAGCAGGCAACGCCAGAGCCACGAGCATCAACGCCCCGCAGGTTGTCCCTGTCTTCACGCCAAATCCCCCTCGCGACGCATACGTTTTTATGGAGACCTCATACTATGGCCGATCCTCATGCTCAGGCAAGCCCTTGCCCGCGCCGATGCTTCCCAACCCGAAATGACGCGCCTCGAGGCAAACGAACACAATCGTCTCGCGGCTCCGGCCGAGCGCGAGAACGTTCTTTGTCGTTTGCCGACCAGATTCCTGCCTGCCCTGCGCGCCGGCAGTGATCCGGACGCACTGTTCTGCTACACACTCTGGGCGCGGGTCGCTCGTCGTGTTGCAGCCGGCTCGCCCGGCAATGACGGTTGCGGTATGGCGCAGGCCGACCAGGAGATTCTGCAATGCCCAAATACGACTTCGTGACCGTCGATGTCTTCACGGACAAGCGTTTCGCCGGCAACCCGCTCGCGGTATTCCCGGATGCCAGTGGCCTGACCGACGAGCAGATGCAGGCCATCGCCGCCGAGTTCAATCTGTCGGAGACGACCTTCATTCTGCCGCCCGAGGATCCGCGCAATCACGCGCGGGTGCGTATCTTCACGCCGAAATCGGAAATGCCCTTCGCCGGCCACCCCAACGTCGGCACCGGCTATGTGCTCGCCCGCATCGCCGGAGATCCGCCCGAACACTATACATTCGAGGAAATTGCCGGGCTGGTTCGCGTCCACATCCTGCGCGACACCACGGGAACGATCTCCGGTGCCCGCATCTCGGCGCCTCGCGCGCTGTCACTCGATATTGCCCTGCCGGTCGATCTGGTCGCGTCCTGTGCCGGTCTCTCCGAGGGCGACATCCTGACCGAGGTGCACTATCCGGTTGTCGCCTCGGTCGGCGCACCGTTCGTGATCGCCGAGGTGGCGTCCCTGGATGTCCTGGCGCGCGCCCACCCCAGCCCCAGTGCATTCCGGGCCGGCGCCGAACAAATTCCCGCGTTGGCTGACCACTTCAACCTGTATCTGTACACGCGGCGAGGCGACGATTTCCTGCACCTGCGGACCCGCATGTTCGCCCCCCTGACCGGCATCCCCGAGGATCCGGCGACCGGAAGCGCCGCCGCCGCGCTGGCAGCGCTACTGACGTCGCTGGCTCCGGGCGTGAATGTCGACCTGCACTACGATATCGAACAGGGCGCCGAGGTGGGACGCATCAGCCATCTCATTGCCTCCGCCCGCAAGACCGGAGAGGGTCCCGTACTGGCGACCGTCGCCGGCAGTTGTGTGCCGGTGATGCACGGGACGCTGGAGGTGTGATGGGCGGGTGCGCCCGAAAGAGGCGGGGATAGGTTAGGTCACGCCTCAACCCAGCGGGTCGGGCGAGGATGGCGGGTCGCCGGCGGGCGGCGGGTCGGATGGATCGAGTTCCCCCGCCCCTGGGGTTACCGGCGGTGGTGCCGACCGGCTGCCGCCGCACAGCCAGGACGCCGCTCGCTCCGCTCGTCCCAGGGCCGTGTCGACCGTCGCCATGGTCGCCGACAGATCTTCCAATTCGTCACGCTCCCAGGTCCGAACACCCCACAACCAGACGAGCACGAGACCCCGCACCTGCAGCGCGCCGCGCGGTCCGGTCGCCGTGACACCCGCCGCTTGCAGCATCCACCGCATGCTGGTGCGTGTGGCGCACGACAGCAGCAGCGCCGTGGGAGGGTCGCTCGGCAGTGCCCTCAGCACCGCCTTCACCCCATCCCGATGCGCCTGCAAGGCGTCGAACCGCCGCATTAGCAAATCGAACAAGCGATCCCGGACCGGTCCCTCGGACGGCGCGTCCAGCAGTGCCGCCTGATCGGCAAGCCGGCCAAAGCGCAACAGTATCGAGGCCCGGTTGACAAACCGTGCCCGAGCCTCGGCGACCGGCAAACCAGCGGCGCGGCTGGCGGCAGCGACGTTGACGCGCCGCCAGCCTTGATCCGCCGCGATCCGGAATGCGGCGCTCACCAGGGCTGTGTCGAACTCAAGATCGCTCATGTCGAAAAGATAGGACGCGCGAGAATTTTGCTCAACCGGCCAGTTCGCGGGACCGCCGGGTCGCCGCGGCGATCGCACGGGACACCGAGGCGGGCCATGCGTCTGGCGCCATCAGCACCGACAAAGCCTCCGCCGTCGTCCCACCCGGGCTGGTCACCGCTCGGCGCAGATCGGCCGTCGCCTCAGGGCTCGCCGCGAGCAGCGCACCAGAGCCCGAGACCGTCTGGCGTGCCAGCAATCGAGCCAGCTCAGGCGGAATACCCTGCTCGATCGCCGCCTGCTCCATCAGTTCGGCCAACAGGAAAACATAGGCCGGTCCGCTCCCCGATACCGCGGTCACCGGGTCGAGCAACGCCTCGTGCTCGGCCCAAGCGACAGTGCCGATCGCCTGCAGCAACCGGTCGCACAATCCGCGTTGAGCCTGATCGACTCCGGGACCAGCGCAGGCGACCGTGATCCCCTGCCGCACCGCCGCCGGCGTGTTCGGCATCGCGCGGACGATCGCGGCCGACCCTACCTGCCCCCCCAGCGAGGCGCTGATACCGGCGATGGTGCGTCCCGCCATGATCGACAGGAACACACTGCGCCCAGCGAAACGCGCATACCCCGGCAGGACGGAAGCGGCGTTCTGCGGCTTGACCGCCAGCACCACGGCCGCCGGGACGAACTGATCCGGTACCGCGCCGACGTCCGCCACCACGGTCATGTCGCCACCGGCGAACTCGGCCGCGGAAGCGGCGGGATCGACCGCGAAAGACGCGGTCAACCCCTGTTCTCGCCAGCCGGACAGCATGGCGCTGCCCATACGCCCGCATCCCACCAGGAGAATCGGCGGGATGGAGCCCTCCGTCATGCTTCGCCCACGCAGTCCAGCATGGCGGCAGCCAGCGCCTCGGCAGGCGACTTACCGCCCCAAAGCACGAACTGAAATGCCGGGTAGAACCGCTCGCATTCGGTCAGCGCGATATCGATCATGTCCTCCAGGCTCTCCGCCGACGCACCGGGCGCACCACGCAACAATACCGCGTGGCGGAATACCGGCATGCCATCCTCGGACTCCAGGCCAAAATGCCCCAGCCAGAGCTTTTCGTTCGCCAGCGCCAGCAGCTCATACAGCGCGCCGCGCTGTTTTTCCGGCACCTTCATATCAAAGGCACAGGTGAAGTGCATCACGCTGATCTCGTGCGACCAGTTAAAAAACAGGCCGTAATCGCACCAGTGACCCGGTGCCTCCGCCGCCATCTCGTAATCGCTGCGACGGTCGAAATGCCATTCATTCGCGGTGACGATCTGCTCCATGACATCGAGGGGATTGGCTGCCGGATCAAAGGACGTGGTCAGCGATGCTGACATGCGGGGTCTCCCGTCAAAAGGAAGGCCGAGCGTGGCCTTCACCCCCGGGGAGTTTTGAATCCAGAAATGCGGACTCGCCCGAAGTTGGCCACGGAGCTAAGCCTATTCATGTGTTTGCATCCGCTGCAAGTGGCATCATGCGATTTCGCTCGAAACTTTAGATGTGTTTTCCTTCATCACACACACCAACGCATGTTTCGTGCCAAAAATTAACCAGACTGTGATCATACTCTCTCTCTTTACACGGCACCTACGTGCCCTCCGGCGCGACGACATCCGGGTTCGGACTTTCGAGCGCGGCCACCCGCGACTCTAGCACCGCGAGACAACTCTCCAACCGGGCGACAATTGCCTCGGCGGCTTCCTGACCGGCACGCGCATTCGAAGCAAGTTCCTGGATCGCCTGCAGTTCCTCCCGCCGTACCAGATCGAGCCGCTGGATCAAGTCATCGAGACGGGCGCGAAGCATCGCTTCCGCCTCCTCCCGCAGCCCCGCCAGAGCAGAGATCGCGCCGCCGGCGACACCGGCGAGATCATCGAAAAATCTTGGCCGGTCACTCATGGCTTGATGCTCCTGCTGGATGGCCCGACGCGGATAATATGGCGGATGCCAAGTCCTTGGTCCAAATCGGCTTCCGCACCCGCCTGATGCCACGTATACAGCCGCGCCATGATCCTGATAACCGGCGGGGCCGGCTTCATCGGCTCCAACCTGCAAGCGGCGCTGGCCAGACGCGGACACGAAACCGTCGTAGTCGACCATTTGGGCAGCGACGGTAAGTGGCGCAACCTCGCCAAACACCCACCGACGCGCATCCTCCCTCCCGATGGCCTGGATGACTTCCTGGCCGCCCATCCCCCGGTGGAGACGGTCTTCCATCTCGGCGCGGTAAGTGAAACCACCGCTTCTGACGGCGACATCACCTGGGCGACCAACGTGGAGTTCAGCCGGCGTATCTGGGAATGGTGCGCCGCACGGCAGGCGCGGCTGATCTACGCATCCTCGGCCGCTACCTATGGTGACGGAAGCCGCGGCTTCGAGGACGAATTGACGCTGTCGGCCTTGGAGCAACTTCGACCACTGAACCTTTACGGCTGGACCAAGCATGCCTTCGACATGCTTGTCGCCAAGGTGCTGACGAGCCATAAGGAACGGCCGCCGCAATGGGTTGGACTAAAATTCTTCAACGTCTACGGTCCGAACGAATACCACAAAGGCCGCATGATCTCCGTCGTCAAGGTCAAGCATGACGAAATCGTGGCCGGTGCCCCGGCTCGGCTGTTCAGGTCAGATCGGTCCGGCTTGGCCGATGGCGCGCAGGCAAGGGATTTCATCTGGGTGGGCGACGTGGTCGGCGTCATGCTGTGGCTGTTGGACAGTCCTGCCGTTAGCGGCCTGTTCAATCTCGGCACCGGCCAAGCACGGACCTATCTGGACCTGGCGCACGCGGTCTGCGATGCAGCGGGCAAGCCACGAAAGATCGAGTTCATCGACATGCCAAAGAGCCTGGTCGGGCAATACCAATCATTCACCGAGGCTCCGATGCACCGTCTCAGGGCCGCCGGTTTCCCGAGCCAGTTCACCCCGCTCGAGGAAGGTGTCCGGCGCTACGTGCAGGACCATCTGGCGACCTCCGACCCGTTCGTGTGATTGGCGTTCATGCTGCCCGTCCTGCTGTTTCCCCAATTCGACCCGGTCCTCGTTCAGATTGGCCCATTCGCGGTCCGTTGGTACGCGCTCGCCTACATCGTCAGCCTGCTGATCGGCTGGCGCCTGGTGCGCGGCCTGGTTCGCCTGCCACCGGTCGTCGCCACGACTACCCAGGTCGACGATTTCCTGACCTGGGCGGTGCTGGGCGTCGTGATCGGTGGGCGACTGGGCTACGTGCTGTTCTACCAGCCGGCGACCTATCTGGCGCATCCGCTGCAGGCCCTGGCCGTCTGGGAAGGAGGCATGAGCTTTCACGGCGGCATGCTTGGGGTCGCCGTCGCCGTCATCGTGTTCTGTCGCCGCAACGGCATCCCGCTGCTGGGCTTCGCCGACCGGATCGCGATCGTCGCACCGATGGGGCTGGGGCTCGGGCGGCTGGCCAATTTCATCAATGGCGAACTCTGGGGCCGCCCCGCTCCGGACTGGCTGCCCTGGGCGATGATCTTCCCGCGCGCCGACGCGCTGCCGCGGCACCCGAGCCAGATCTATCAGGCCCTGCTCGAAGGACTGCTGCTGTTCCTGATCATGCTCGCGCTGTCCCGCCACGAGGAGCTGCGCCGGCGCTTCGGCCTGCTGACCGGTTGCTTCCTTTGCGGCTACGCGGTTGCCCGCATCATCGGTGAGCTGTTTCGCCAGCCCGATGCGTTCCTCGGTTTCCTGGCGTTCGGCGCGACCATGGGGCAAATCCTGTCGCTGCCGATGTTCATCGTCGGTCTCTGGCTGATCGTGCGGGCTCGCCGGGAAGCATGACGGCGGAGCGGTTGGATCGCTTCATGGCGCGAGCCAATGCGATCTACTACGCGACCCGCGATCCGTTTGCCGACTTCACGACATCGCCGGAGATCAGCCAGGTGTTTGGCGAGATCATCGGTCTGTGGGCGGCGGTGACATGGCAACTGCTGGGCTGCCCCGACCCGGTGATGCTGGTCGAGGCCGGCCCCGGCCGCGGCACCTTGATGGTCGACGCACTGCGCGCGGTGCGGGGCGTGGCGCCCGCGTTCGCACGCGCGCTTCGACTGCATCTGATCGAGACATCCCCACGGCTGCGGGCGGCGCAGGCAATCAGGCTGCAACCGGCTTGCTGGCATAACGAGTTCGCGACGCTGCCGCCCGGAGCGACCATCCTGCTGGCCAACGAATTTCTCGACGCGCTGCCGGTCCGTCAGTTCGTCCGTCGCGGCGGCGGCTGGACCGAGCGGTTCGTCGACGCCGGATCATGGGTCGAGCAGCCCGCCGATCCCGGCGACGTGCCCACGGATCGCGGCGCATCCGAGGGCGACGTGGTCGAGCTGAATGAAGCCGCGCGCCAGTTTGTCGCGTCAGTGGCGGCCCGTGCGCAGCGGCATCCGTGCGCGGCGCTATTCCTGGACTACGGCCCGGAACGCAGTGCGGCCGGCGACAGCCTGCAGGCGATCGCCGACCGGCGGCAGGTCAGTCCGCTGTCCCCGGCAGGCTCCGCCGACCTGACCGCGCATGTCGATTTTGCCGATCTCGCCGCCGTCGCCCGGGCCGGCGGCTGCGCGGTTCAGGGCCCTGCTCCACAAGGCGCGTTCCTTGCCCAGCTCGGCCTGTTCCAGCGCACCGAACGACTGGCCCGCGACCGCCCCGTGCCTCAGGCTCAGGCGCTGCTCGACGCTGCCCGCCGGCTCGCCGAACCGGACGCCATGGGACGATTGTTCAAGGCCCTCGCCATCCGTTCCCGCTCCTGCCCGCCGTTGCCTGGTTTGCCGCCCGGGTGGCAGCCCGCGTAGCAGCCCCCTGGCCCCTGACTCGCAAGCCAGGTTGGATCATGCTGGCGAGGAGGCCGGAATGTCCGGGCGAAAAAGGGAAACAACAGCATGCGAGTCGGGTTCATCGGCGTGGGCAACATGGGCGGCCCGATGTGCCGCAACATCATCCGCAATACCAATCATGAGGTCGTGGTGTTCGATCTCGACGCTGGCGCGGTGAAGGCATGCACCGATCTCGGGGCCTCCAGCGGGACCTCGGTCGCCGACGTGGCGGCGCGTTGCGACGTGGTGATCACCTCGTTGCCAATTCCCCGCATCGTCGAGGAGGTTGCCTTGGGCGAGGGCGGCATCGCCAGCAACGCCAAGCCCGGCACCGTGTTCGTCGACCTTTCCACCAACTCGCCGGCGACCGCGAAGCGGGTGAACGACGGCATGAAAGCCAAGGGCATCGCGATGCTCGAGGCACCGGTCTCCGGCGGGACGTCGCGTGCCACGGACGGTACGATCGTGATCATGGTCGGTGGCGATGCCGCCGTTTTTGAACAGCAGCTCCCGTTGCTGAAGTCGTTCAGCGGCGAGGTGATCCATCTCGGTGAAATCGGCTTCGGCTCCACCGCGAAACTGATCAACAACATGCTCGCATTCTGCAACTCCGCGGCAGCGGCGGAGGCCTCCATGATCGGCAAACGCTCCGGCATCGACCTAACCAAGCTCGATGCGGTCATCCGCAACGCCAGTGGCATGTCCACCGGTTATGCGAACCTGGCGAAAAAGACGTTGGCGGGTGACTTCTCGGCAACGTTTGCGCTCGACCTGGCGCACAAGGATCTCCGCCTCGCGCTGGAGTTGGCCGATGAGCTCGGCGTCCCGGGCATGATCGCGCCTCAGGTCATGAGCCTGATGCGGATGGCGCGTGGCATGGGCCTCGGCGCATCGGATTCCTGCTCCATCGTCCGTGTTTATGAGACCGCGTTAGGCGAGGAGGTGCGCGCCTGATGCCGCATCCCCGTGCCGGCGCCCTTTTCCGAACGATTGATCGAATGAAGCGCGTCTTTTCAGCCGAACAGCCGAATGAAAAGTGTCATCGAGCGCGGGACCTCCGTATTGTGGGCCGCTTCGCTCGCACTATATGATGGTTGCGAGCGGGAACCTCGAGCGACTGAGCTTATTGTGCAGCGCAAGCATCCAGTCGTTGGATCCTGCCGCAACGAATCCGCGGCATGTCGGGCACGGGGAGTGGCCAGTGTCCGCCGGGCCGCCAAGAGGGAGGCATAGCCGGAGTCATGATGGCGGAAAAGGTTCACATCCTCGTGGTCGAGGACGATCTCCTGGTTTCGGAGGTCATTGCCGCAGCCCTTGACGACGCCTATCGCGCAACGTTGGTTGGCACCGCCGCCGAGGCACTTGGGCACATCCGGAATGGAGATGTCGGGCTGATGCTGCTCGATTGCACGCTTCCCGGCGGCCTTGATGCCGCGCTCATCCCCGAGGCCGACCGCCTTGGGGTGCCTGTCGTGCTGATGTCGGGTGACAGCTCACGTATTGACCGGCTCGTTGAGCGGTCACGCCCGTTTGTGCAGAAGCCGTTCACACTCGTTTCCCTGCTCGACACCGTTGAGCGTGTGCTCGCTGAACATCGCGAAGGGTGCGGACAGACGGCCAGCTAGCCGGGCATCCTCGGTCAATTTCTACTAACCTGACGTCACGTATTCGTTGCTGGGGCATTTGGGCGACTTGGGTGGGGCAGACCGAGCCATGGTATTGCGTCGAACGGGTCGAGAGACCCTGGGACAAATGGATGAGTTGTTTTGGAGCGACCGGGACGCAGTTCGCCCGGGGGCAGACAAGTCTGCGTTCGTAGAGCGTCTCCACACCATCCTCGCACACTGGCCGAGCGCTGACCGCCTCGCGCGGGAGATGAAAGTCTCGCCGTCCGCCTTTCGGAAATGGCTTAAGGGCGAAGCAGAGCCAAGTCGCGAGCGGCTCGTCGCCCTGGCGCGCGTGGCGGGCGTAGGCGTCGCGTGGCTGGCCGAAGGCGAAGGCGCCGAACCCGTATTCGAGGCTGTCCCGGGCGACCGGCGCAAAACCGCGGCTGGTACCTCGAATGGGCCGTTGAGCTGGGCCGAGTTCGTGTTGCTCCCCAAGCGGCCCGAGGCCGCGGCCGCTGGGGGCGAAACCCCGGTGGCGCCAGGTGGCAGCGAATACCTTGCCTTGCGTCGGGACTGGCTGCGGTCCGTTTGCGGCGTCGAACCGGAGCATCTGCGACTGGAACTTGCGGTAGGCGAATCGATGACGCCGACGATCCGGGATGGCAGCGTCATGCTGATCGACACCTCCGAAACGGCGGTTCGCAGCTTCGGGATCTATGTCCTGGAGATCAACGACGAGCGTTTGGTGAAGCGGGTCCAGCGCAAGCACGATGCGAGCCTGGTGCTGATCAGCGACAATGCGACCTATCAACCCGATGTGGTTCCTGCCACCGAGGCTGCGAAGGTGAACGTGATCGGACGGGTGGTGTGGGTGGGCGGGGCCATCTAATCGGTCACTCCGGCGGGATGGCACTCAGCGTCGTGACCTGCCCTCAGTGTCATGACCGGCGCAGCATGGCCTTGGCGCAGACCGAGGGGCCGGCCAATCATCGGATGGCTGGCCCGGCGACTATCCAGGTGACGCCCGTTTCTGGTTCGCGTCGTTGGTCGGGGGCTCGGTTCCCGCGGGACGTTGCGCCGGCTGTCCCGGCTGAGTTTGATCCGCACGATCATGACCGTCGGTATCGTGTCCCGACTGCCGACGGATCACATCGTTAACCCCGTTGGAAGCCTCGGTTGCAACCACGACGGCGACATCACCCCAGTATCGATCCAAAGTGCCAGCCGGAATCTCGTTCAACTGCACCACCCGGCCCCGCTCGTCGCCGGCGCCCGTCTTCACGATCCATTGAATTTCCACCCGTTCCTGCCGCATTGGGATCGGCACTATCTTGACCTGCCCTTGCACGACGAAATCAGCGCCCGTCTTCGTGGTCAGCACCACTGGACCTAGCACCGCCAGTCGCGCCCGCATCTGTTGCGTCAGCGACAGATCGCCGTCGCCCGGCGCGCCAGTGACATCTGCGACCTGAACCCGGGCAGAGCGGTTGTACAGGCTGTTCGGATCAGCCTTGTTGCGTGCCACCTGGATGCTGGTGAGCACCGCCCCGATGCGTGGCCCCGCCTCGGCCGCGATCTTCTGCAGCGTTCCGGGCGTGGCCTCGGACCAGGTCCGCAGCGGAACCGGCTCTCCCTCCGCGCTGCCCTGTTCCTTGCCTTGCGGATCCTTCACCGTGAAGGTCGGCCTTACCGTAGTGCCGTCGATCCGCGCCTGGGTGACGATTCGCCAGTCCGTCTTCTGCGGCTGACGCACCAGGGCAGGCACCTCGGTGGCCTGTAGCGCCGCCGCGATTTGCTCCGCCAGATCTCGGCTGGCGGCGTCCGACAACAACGTGTCGGTGCCTGGAGGCACCGCCAACAGCGGCGTAACCGGCTGCGCCAGCCTGCGAGCGGTAGCGCCAGGATTGCCCAGGAACGGCTCCGGCAAATCGCCGCACGCCGCAATCCCGAGGCAGGCGAGCAGAACGGCGGCGCTCAGCGTTCGAAAGATCATCTGCCGCGTCAACCGGCAACGCTCCGTCGCTCTGGCCAGATGCCCGCTCATGCCGGTCTGATTACCGAAATCTGGTGTCCAATCGGACCCGCGCCCGCCACTGAACAACCTCTCTCCAAGGCCACTCGGTGAGCCAAGGTGCGGCGGCGATGGCTGAAGAAGCGGTCCTCGTCGATCAACGTATCAGCGCCAGTGAC
This sequence comes from uncultured Alphaproteobacteria bacterium, assembly GCA_963758415.1. Taxonomy (GTDB): domain Bacteria; phylum Pseudomonadota; class Alphaproteobacteria; order Acetobacterales; family Acetobacteraceae; genus Rhodopila. Next base: position 1,187,601 of record CAVWVL010000011.1, read on the forward strand.
CTTTACCTGTTGCACGCCGGCGGATCGCAGCCGAGCGGCACAGTATCCCGCGAGATCGAACTGCCAGTGGTCTTGTCGGTGCCCGGGCACGAAGAACACCGAGTCAGCTTCAGACCGGGCGATAACCATTTCACGAAGGTCCGGTCCGACCTCATAGGATGCTTGCCCGATGCAGGGGCCGATAGCGGCGACGATGCGGCCGGTCGCGGCGCCCAGTGCTGTCATGGCCGCGACTGTCGCCTCCAGGACGCCCAGCACCGCGCCCCGCCAGCCAGCATGCGCGGCGCCGACGATATTGCGGCCGGTATCCATGAACAACACGGGTGCGCAGTCGGCCGTGACGATCCCCAGCGCGATGTCGCCTCGCTCGGTGACCATGGCATCCGCTCGCTGACCGGCCCCCGGTACCCAGGGCTCGGTGACGGTAACCACTACGGTTCCGTGCACTTGCGTCAGGCCAACCAGAAAGGATGGGTCGGTGCGCAACATGCGAGCGGCGCGTGCCCGGTTCTCCAGCACGGCGGCAGGGTCGTCCTGTCCGGACAGGCTGCAGTTCAGGCTGGCGAACGGGCCGGTCGAGACGCCGCCACGACGGGTGAAAAACCCGTGCGGCGCGGGGAGTGTGTCAGCGGTCAAGGCTTCCACCATCTTGCAGTCGAACTCCAGGCCTGGTTGATGATGGCGATGTGCGCGGTCCGCGCCGCGTCGGTCAATCGGGGTCAACCGGAGCGGCAGAAGGTTGCGCACGGCAGGTCGCCGCCAGCCGGCCCGGGACCAGTTGCAGATCGGCACATGCACGCGGTTTTGCTTCGGCAGCTTTGCACTCACATCATGCGGGCAAAGTTCAGGGAGTGGCCATCTAAACGCCGCGGCGCTGTGCACCTGTGCTAGGCTGCGAGTGGGGGGACAACGCATGATAGGCGTCGATTGGGGTACCACCAGTTTCCGCGCGTTCCGGGTCACCCAGGACGGCGCGATCCGCGACCGGCGAGCCGGACCGCGCGGCATCCTGAATGTGCCCGACGGGCGCTTCGGCGACACCCTGCGCGACGAGATCGGCCCCTGGCTAGCGGGCGGCGAGGAACACGTGCTGCTGTCTGGCATGATTGGCAGCCGCCAGGGCTGGAAAGAGGCGCCGTATCTCCCCTGCCCCGCCGGTCCCGCCGCGCTTGCGAACGCCCTGGTCGATATCGGATTCGACTGGGCCAAGGTGAAACTCGTTCCAGGGCTGTCTTGCGTTGATGAATTGGGCGTCGCCGAGGTGTTGCGTGGCGAGGAAACTCAGGTCCTGGGGGTTCAGGCGCTGTTGCGGAACGGCGGCATCGCATGCCTGCCTGGAACCCACTCCAAATGGGTCCGGGTGCAGGCTGGCCGGATCGTCGGGTTCACTACCTATATGACGGGAGAAGTCTTCGCGGCCCTGCGTGGGCATACCATCCTGGGCCGCATGATGCGCGACGGGCCGGCCGACGGCGCTCCCTTCGAAGCCGGCCTCGCCCGCTCCGCCGAACCGGGAGGCTTGCTGCATCATCTGTTCGGCGTCCGGGCGTTGGGTTTGGCTAATCGGCTGGAGGAGGCAGAGGCTCCAGCCTACCTCTCCGGCATCCTTATCGGCCATGAGGTCCGCTCAGCCTTGGCTCGCGCTTCAGGGCCTCACACCGCGGCCGGCGCGGTGGTGCAGGTGATCGGCGCTCCGGAACTCACTGCTCTCTATGCCCGGGCGATCGCGGCCTGCGGCGGTTACGCGGAACGCCATGACGGTGAGGCGGCGGCGCGCGGCCTGGCTTTGCTCGCCGAGCATGCCACATGGAGCTGACCGGTTACCTGCGCCGCTGCCGGTTGGTCGCGATTTTGCGTGGTGTCCAGCCAGACGAAGCGCTGGCAATCGCCTCCGCGCTCGAAGCGTGCGGCGTCGCCATCATCGAGATCCCGCTGAATTCCCCCGATCCGCTGGCCAGCATTGCCGCTTTGGCGCAGCAGTTTGGCGACCGGCTGTTGATCGGCGCCGGCACTGTGCTGACTGAGACTCAGGTCACCGAGGTCGCCGCGGCCGGCGGCCGCTTGGTCGTGACCCCGCACGCCGACCCACTGGTGACCAGGGCGGCGAAGCAGCACGGGATGCTGGCGGTGCCCGGCTTTTTCACGCCCGCCGAGGCCTTCGCGATGCTGGCGGCGGGCGCCGATGCGCTGAAGCTGTTTCCCGCCGAGGCCGGCAGCCCCGCCATGCTGCGCGCGTTGAGTGCAGTCCTGCCGACCGGGACCCGCGTGTTTCCGGTCGGCGGCATCGATGCGTCAAACTTGCTCGACTGGCAGGCGGCCGGGGCGGCCGGATTCGGCATCGGTTCGGCAATTTACCGGCCGGGTGACTCTCCGGCGACGGTGAAAGCCAAGGCAACCGCCCTGATCACGGCGCTCAGGCCGGCGGATTAGTGCTGCCCGCGGCACCCTGTTTCGCTGCCGCCACGACGCGATCGATGAACACCTGCGTGCTGCCTAGATAGTTTGCCGGGTCAAGCATTCGCTCCACCGCCGCACGGTCCAGCCGAGCCGAAACCGCCGGATCCCGCGTCAGCGCGTCGGCGAGCGGGATATCCTCGGCGAGGGCCGCGTCGCAGGCATGTTTGACGACATGATGCGCCTCGGTTCGGCCGAGCACTGGCGCGAGGCCCATCATCACCGCCTCGGAGACGATCAGTCCGTGCGTAATCCCAAGGTTGGCGCGCATCCGGGCGGCATCCACCACCATGCCCTCGGCGATCGCGCGCGTATGTCGCAGCGCGCCGTGCGTCAGAACGAAGGCCTGTGGCAGAACCAGCGCCTCCGCCTGCCACGGACCGGTGGCCCGCTCGTGGTCCTGCGCCATTGCGCCGAGCATCACCGGCACCAGCCCCTGCACCGTGCGGGTCGCGGCCAGGATGTATTCCGAGGCGATCGGGTTGCGCTTTTGCGGCATGGTGGAGGACTGGCCACGTCCGGCGACGTAGGGTTCGGCCACCTCGCCGATTTCGGTCTGCGCCAGCAGGATGATGTCGGTGGCGATCTTGGCCAGGCTGCCGCAAACCAGGCCAAGGAACCCAACCGCCTCCGCCAGCCCATCGCGGCAGACGTGCCAGGGTGCCAGCGGCGTGCCCAACCCGAGTTCCGCCGCCAACCCCTGCATCACCGCGATGCCGTCGGTGCCGAGTGAGGCCAGAGTGCCGGCGGCGCCGGCGAACTCCACCATCTGCACCCGGGCACGAAGCTGCTCGATGCGCCGCAGGTGTGCGATGAACGGCATTGCCCAGATCGCGCACTTCAGGCCGAAGGTCACCGGGAGCGCCTGCTGCAAATGGGTGCGCCCGGCCATGACGGTGTTGCGGTGCTGGTCCGCTCGGGCGACCAGCGCGGCGAGAATGGCGCGGAGGTCGGTTTCGATCAGGTCCAGCCCATCACGCACCTGCAGCACCGTCGCGGTGTCCATGATGTCCTGCGTGGTGGCACCCCAGTGGGTCCAGCCGCCGGCTTTGCCAGCCGCCTTGGACAGTCCCGCGACCAGCCCGACCACCGGGTAGCCGACGTTCCGCGCACTCACCGCCAGGTCGTCGGTGGCGAGATTTTTCATCTTCGCGGCGGCGACGATCGCCTCCGCCGCGTCGGGGGGAATGATTCCCAGGCGGCCCTGTACGCGGGCCAGCGCCGCCTCGACGTCCAACATGCGCTGGAAATACGTCGTCTCGTCGAACACCGCCCGCATCGCGTCGCTGCCGTAGAGCGTTCCGAGAATCGGTCCGTCAGCCGGATTGGTGGGCATGGCAGCGCTCCGCGATCGATCAGGACCCCGTTAAGCCAGACCCGATCGCACGACGCAACGCATCCAGGGCCCGCTCCGCCTGAATGTCGATCCATCGTTCACAGGAAGGAGATCGGGTCCACGTCGACGTCCACCGTGCCGCCGCGCGGAACCCGAACTGAGGCGAGCCAGCTCCGCAAGATTGGCTGCACCGCGACGTCCCGTCTCACCTTCAGCAAGAGTCGCCGCCGGTGACGTCCTCGCAGCAGCGCCATCGGAGCCGGTGCCGGCCCCAGCACCGCCACCCCCTCCCCACGCGGCGCCGCTTGGCCGAGATCACGTGCCAGGGTGTCAGCCATCAGCGCGGTGTCGGCGCTGACGATGAGCGCCGCCAACCGGCCATAAGGAGGCCATTCGCCGTCCCGGCGGCTCTCCGCCTCACTCGCCATGAACGCGTCCAGGTCACCGTTCAGCAACGCCTGCATCACCGGATGATCGGGCACGAAGGTCTGCAGCATGACCCTCCCCGGCGCCTCCGCCCTGCCGGCCCGCCCAGCGACCTGATGCAGCAACTGCACCGTGCGCTCGGAGGCCCGCAATTCACCCCCCGCCAGGCCCAGATCGGCATCAACCACGCCGACGAATGTCAGATGCGGGAAATGCCACCCCTTGGCGACGAGCTGAGTGCCGATGATCAGGTCGACCCGCCGCTCCTCGATGGCATGCGCCGCCTCCGCCGCGGCATTCGGGCCAGAGATGGTGTCGCTCGCCATGATCAGGCGCCGCGCATCCGGGAAGATTACCGCCGCTTCCTCGGTGATGCGCTCGATCCCGGGGCCGACCGGGGTCAGGCTGTCCTTCGCCGCGCAGGCGGGGCACTCGGGCGGGATTGGGATGGTGTGGCCGCAATGATGGCACAGCAGCAGTTGCCGCGTGCGGTGCTCCACCAGCCACGCTGTGCAGTTGGGGCACTGCATGCGATGGCCGCAACAGCGGCACAGGGTGAGCGGCGCGTATCCCCGGCGGTTGAGGAACAGCATCGCCTGCTCACCACCGGTCAGCGTCTGCCGTATTGCCTCGACCAAAGGGGGCGCCAGAAAGCGTCCTCGGTCCGGTGGGGTCTCCCGGAGATCGACCAGCACGATCTTCGGCAACGTCGCACCACCATGCCGACTGGACAGACGAAGGTGCTGGTATCTTCCCGCCTCGACATTCGCCACGGTCTCCAGGCTGGGCGTCGCCGAGACCAGCACCGCCGGACAGGAAGACAGCCGTGCACGGACGACGGCCATGTCGCGGGCGTTGTAGATGACACCGTCCTGCTGCTTGAACGCCGCCTCGTGCTCCTCATCCACCACCACCAGGCCCAGATCGGGGAATGGCAGAAACAGCGCGGACCGGGCCCCGACGACCACTGGCGCCAGACCCTCCGCCACCGCCTTGCGGGTGATCTTGCGAATGCGTGGCGGCAGGTCGGAGTGCCACACGGCGGGAACGACGCCGAAGCGGCGCTGAAAACGCTCGGTCCACTGCGACGACAGAGCGATCTCCGGCAGCATCACCAAGGCCTGACGGCCGGCACGCAGGCAGGCAGCCACGGCCTCCAGGTAGACCTCGGTCTTGCCCGAGCCGGTGACGCCGTCCAGCAGGGTGACCGAGAAACGGCGGTCATCCACCGCCGCTCGCAACAGGCTGGCGGCCTGGCTTTGCTCATCCGACAGAGCTGGTCCGGGATAGTCCGGATCGGGCGATAAGAACGGTGACCGCCATGGCGCGGGCTCAGCGACCAGGAGACCGACGGCCGCCATGGCACGCGGCACCGCGGCACCGACCCCCGACCGCCGCAGCAGATCCGCCGAAGACAATGGCTCCTCGCCCGCGAGCACCTCCAGGACACGCTGCCGCGGCGGGGTCAGTCGGCTTAGCGGCAACGGATCCGCGCGCCGGTAGGCGATGACCGGCCGGTCGACGCTCGAGACGACCCGCAGCGCCATCGCCAGAACGTCGCCGGGCGGGCTCAGCGTATAGGCCGCGATCCAATCGACGAATCGGCGCAGCGAAAGGCCCATCGGCGGGGTGTCGAGGACGGCAACCACCGATTTCAGCCGATGGGCGGGAACGGCGTCCCCAGCGGGCGTGTCCCAGACCACGCCCACCTCCTCCCGCCGGTTCAACGGCACCATGACGACGTCGCCCGGCTTCAGGTCGAGTTCGGCGGGGACCCGATAGTCGAACGGGCCCGGGAATGGATACGGAAGCAACACCGGCACCCGGCGATCGTCCCCCTTCGGGGCATCTCCCTTGGGGGCGGACATAAACTGGAGCGTTTGATCTGGCATTTAGGCTTGCACAGCCACCGCACCGACGCTCGATATCAACCGCCGCCGACGGTTCCTCCCCGGCGCGGCATGCCTTTGGCGCAGGCCGAGGGGCCGGGGACCCTCGACTTGAATGCCGTGGCCGGTACAGTCGTTGGTCGCCCGCCGAAGACTGTCCTCGGGCGATAGTGCCATCCTGGCCCCAAGATCATGCTCTGGCGGGAGATGCTTCATCGACGCCGGTGGTTTGGCGGAGAATCAGCCGCTCGCCAACCGAGGCGTTCATTCAAGTGACTATTCGCGAGCTCAAGCAGATCGCAACAAGCGCCCCCGCCACGGTTACCCGGCCGCTTTTCGTCCCGGTATGCGGTCGGTATCGATCTCCTGAAAATTCCAGAAACTGTCCAGGGCGATGCGCAGCCGGTTCGGTTTGGCGGCCAGGCGAACACCGTCGGCGGGGGTGACCGGCATGTGCGGTGCCAAGACGGTGCGCCAGAAATCAGGGGTCAGCACGCAATCGTCCAGCGAAGCGTATTGGTCGGGGTCAGTCATGTCGCCGCGCCAGCCGAAACGCACACGTAACGGTGCCAGCGCGTGAAGCTGCTTGCCGAAGTAAGGCGCCTCATGCGCGGCACTGGAATTGACGGTCAAAACAGCGGTAACCTGAGGCAGCGACAGCAGCCGGTACAGATTGTCGTCGGTGACGCCGATCACGTTACGGGCAACGCCGGAGGCGACGAGCAGCAGGCTATGCTCGCGCTCCTCCGGATGTGGCTTCAGCAATACCGCGCGGTGCGAGTTGCACAGAGCGGCAATCTCGTCGGCCTGTTCCGCCGCGTCGTAAAACCGGCCGTCGATGATCTGAGTCGCATCCATCGGGCGCTGCCCGAGCACCAGCATTGTGTCCTCAGGCAAGCTCGATTCCGAGATCATCTGGCACATCGCCTCGCGCAGCCCAGCGGTCGCAATGACTTCGCTCTCCGTCACTGACATCCGAAACAATTCCAGCATCGTGCCGGCATCCGGACCGCGGACCGCGAACAGCAGGTCATCGAGGAACCGCACCGGATGGATTCGCACATCAATATAGGGGATCGCCGCCGCATCGAACTCCGCGATGAGATAGGGGGGCAATTCGTAGCCGATGCAGAACTGCCGGCGCAGTCGGGGCGCGACATGACGATCGAACACCGAACGATCGGATATCAGATCGAAAGCGCCGGCCCAGTGCAGGGCAGCTTGCTCGGCCGGTCGCTCCGCCATCAGGGCGGCCGCGAGTCCGGGCAGTTGGCGGGTGCTCAGCACCGAAACCGGCAGTCCGCAGGCCATCAGTACCTGCCGCTTGACCGCGTTGTAGAGCCAGACGATCGGCGCATCCACGCCGCCCGGATCGCCTCGGCCGTTCGGACGCAGCAAGTCGCCAATGACGGTGACACCGCTGATCAACCGCGGCTACACCCGCCGCGGAGCAGCCTGTTGCTGACCTGTCGGCCGACGCCCGCCACTGGAACATCACCGTGACTCGCACTACGAAGCGACCTCAGGCCGATGAACTTGCCGGGAAAGCGTGGACGAGAGCGTGTCCACGCAAGGTAGCAAAGCTCTGGTCGCTGAAGTCGGTGACCATTCCAGCCAGGCCGCGGGAATGGAGCACCACCCCTCGCCGCTAGCGAGGGCCTGCGAATAAATCCCGCGCTCAAGCCGAGCCGAGGTCGGTCGGAACCGGGACCGGTGCGGCGGTGGCGGCATACGCCCGATAAGCGCCGAAATAGCTGGCGGAAATTCCGTTGGCAGGGTCAGCGGCGGATGCCGTGGTGGTCGCGGAAGCAGCGCCGCTGGTGGATTTTGTCGTGCCATTGAGATCATTCAGCAGCTTAGCCGCGTCTTGCTGCATCTGGCTTGGCGCGCCGGTTTCCTCGTCGCCGGAATGGTGGTGGTGATGGTGCTGCGCCTCCGCTTGCCCGGCGCCAGTGACGGAGTTGGAACTGGAAGCCGCATTGGGATCAACACTGACATTGATCGCAGCGCTGGAACTGGCTGTGCTGAGGCTGGCCGCGCTGGAACTGGTCGCGCCGGCATTGGCGCCACTTGCCGCGCCTGGCCCCTGACCGCCTTGTAGCTGCAACAGTAACGACTGGAGACTGCTCGCCAGTTGCTTGAAAAGGGCGGCGCTTCCAGATGGGCTCGCGCTGGCGCTCGCAGCCGTTTGGGCGGCGGCCGATGCGGTCGCTGTGTCCGACACCCTGTCGGCCGATGCGCTGGCGGATGCCCTTTGACTGGCAAGCAGGTTGGATTGGGAGATGCTGGAAATAGACACCTGATTTCTCCGTTTACGCTCATCGAGGAGGAGCTGTGTCTGCTCGCTCTATCGTTAGGCGCAAATCATTAACCAAGGATGAAGGCGGACACCCAAAACAATGGTATTCTTGCCGCACAGCTCGGTTTCGGAGGCACAACACCAGGGACTTCGCGCCGAAGATTGCTCATCGCGAAGTCGTGGACCCGCCGAACGCCGGTTCAGGCAACGATCCGCCAAGTGCTTAATCGCCCGAACCGACCCCCTGCCCAAACACAAGCGGCGTGAGGTGAAGGATCAGGTTTTCCTCAGCCCACTCCGCACCGCCTCGGCCGTGATCGGCATGTGCCGCACACGTACGCCCACCGCGTTGTAGATCGCGTTGGCCACCGCCGGAGCAACGACCGTCGAGGCCGGTTCACCAACGCCGCTCGGATGACGATCAGACTGAATCAGTTCGACGTCGATAGCCGGTACGTCGGCAAGACGAATCGGTGCGTATTCATGGAAGTTGCTCTGCTGAATCGCACCGTTCCTCAAGGTCAGCCGCTCCGCCAGCACCTGGCTCGCACCCCAGAGTGCCGAGCCCTGAATTTGCGCCGCCGCGCCACCCGGGTTCACCACCAGTCCCGGGTCCATCGCGATCGTCAGCCGATTTATCTTGTAGTCGCCACTGTTCGGATCGACCGTGACCTCGGCGATACCCGCCACCCAGGTCGGGCTCTGCCGCTCCTCGGCCGAGGACACCGCTATGCCCATGCCGGTATTCGGCGGCAGCTTTTTCGAACCCCAGCCGGCCTTTTCCGCCGCCACGCGAAGGCAATGGGCAAGCCGGAGCGCTCCGCCGACGGTCGACGATTTATACGGCGGCCAACTGTTATCCTTCGGCCAAGGCAACGAGATCCACAGCCGGTCCATGTAATAGTCGGACGGCGTGCCGGGCGCATAGCCGGTGTTGGGAATTCCCCGGTTCCCCCCCTTGCCATTGAGCAAGGCGAGCCGGAATTCCAGCGGATCGCGCTTCAGCGCGTGCGCCACCTCATCCATGAACGATTCGACCACGAACATGTTGTACGAGTTGGACACGGTGCGCAGCGCGCTCGCCTGCACGGCCCAGGTGGTGCGGTCACTGTTGAAAGCACGCACGCGGTGATTTTCGACGTCGTACCAGTGATCGCTGCCACCGATCGACCACTGATCGACATCTTTCTTCTTGTCCGGCCAGGAGTTGAGCTGCAGCCAATCGGTGCCGTTTTGAAACTTCTTGCCAACGCCGAAGCGAGCGCCCATGAAGCCGCATGCGATGTCGTGATTTATCGCAACCAGTTGGCCGTCTCTCAGCCCTGCCTTCAGCCGGTGCAGGGTTGGCGTGCGAGGGAAGCTGGTGGCGAAAGTTGATTCCCGAGTTTGGATCAGCTTCACCGGCCGTCCGGCTTCCTTGGCACAATAGGCCGCAGCCAAGATCTCGTCATAATCCTGTTTGCCGCCAAAACCGCCGCCCACCAGTTGTTCGTGCACGTAGATTTTGATGTCCTCGGGCTTCTGCTTGAGCACCGACGCGAGATAGCCGGTCAGCGTCATGCGCGCGAACGAAGCGCCCTGCGTACCGGTATAGACGTGCCAGGCACCATCGGCGAACTGCACCGTGGCGTTCAGCGGCTCCATGGTCGCGTGACACACCATATCGGTGGTGTACTCCAGATCTACGACCTGCTCGGCGTCGGCCAACGCCTTGTCCACATTGCCTTCCAGCACCCAGTTCGCACCGCTATCGGCGTTCTGCATATTCGCCGCGAACTCGGCGAAAATATCGTCGCTACTGAGATTACCGTACGGCCCGGGATCGACCTCGACTTTCAGCGCCTTCGCCGCTTTCATCGCGGCGGGGAACGTTTCCGCCAGCGCAACGGCCCAGCCGGTGCATTTGCCAAGCGCGTTATCCACCCGCACCGCCTTGACGAAACCAGGCACCTTGCGCGCCTCGGTATCATCGATGCTCAGCACGTTGGACGCATAGCGGGTGCGCGGGATCGCCACCGCGCCGTACAGCATGTTCGGCAGAAACATATCGATGCCGTATTTCGCCCGGCCACTGATCTTGGCCGGAATGTCGAGCGCGGGCACCGACTGGCCGACGATCGTATAGCTGCCGGGCGGCTTCAGCTTGATGCCCTTGAAGTCATCCGGATAGGCAAATTTGCGGTCGATTTGGGTGCGGCCAACAATTTCGCCGTAACTGATCGAGCGTCCCGATACGGAGTTGATGACACGACTGTTCTGGGCGTGGCAGCCGCCCGGCGCGGCACCGAGCAGTTTCGCGCCGGCCTCGACGAGGGCCATTCGCCCGGCCGCGCCAGCACGCGACAAACGGTCGAACTCGGTCGTGACGCTACCGCTGTTGACCGTATAGGCCAGGCCATAGATGGCAAAGTTCTCGACGCTCTCCATCGGCGTGTCGAGATGCACATCCTGCCAGCGCACCGCCAGTTCCTCGGCGATCACCTGAGCCAGCGCGGTGCCGATGTGCTGGCCCATTTCAGCCTTCACGATGTGCATCGTGACCTTGCCGTCGGGGGTCAGGGTGAACCAGATAGAAGGCGTGAAACCTGGGGCACCCGCGCTGCTCGCTGCCTCGGCGCGGCCGCCCGGCAGCAGGGCGGGCAGGCCGACGCTCAGGAACGCGCCCGCCGCGGTGGCCGCCGAGCGCACGAGAAAGTCGCGCCGTGTGGCGCCAGATGCGGAGTTGTTACGCATGGATCGCGCCCTCCTGCATGATCTCGGAGGCACGCTTCACTGCACCGACGATGCGCGCGTAAGTGGCGCAGCGACAGAGATTGCCGTTCATGGCATCAACGATTTGTGGCTCGCTTGGACTTGGATTGGCCGACAGCAGCGCCGCGGCCTGCATGATCTGGCCGGATTGACAGTAGCCGCACTGCGGCACCTGGAATTCGATCCACGCCTGCTGCACGGGATGCGCGTTGGCCGGATCGAGCCCCTCGATCGTCGTGATGTTCGCGCCCACGACCTCGCCGACTGTAACGGAACAGGATCGTATCGCACGGCCGTCGATGTGCACCGTGCAAGACCCGCACACGTTCATGCCGCAGCCGTATTTCGTTCCGGTGAGTCGCAGATCTTCGCGGATCACCCAGAGCAGCGGAGTGTCCGGCGGCGCGTCGGCAAAATAGCTCTGGCCGTTAATCGTCAGATTTGGCATGGTTGCGTGTTCCCTTCACTGCATGGATAAAAAATTGGTATCAACCCCGCCTGACCAGCGGGCAGCCGCTTTGCTCAACCGGACGAAACGCCTCTTCGCCCGGAATGGTCCCGAGAACCTTGTAGTAGTCCCAAGGTCCTTTTGACTCGGCAGGTGTCTTCACCTGCACGAAATACATGTCATGCACCAGCCTGCCATCCGCGCGGACGTGGCCATTCGTGGCGAAGAAATCGTTCACCTCGAGTTCACGCATCTTGGCCATCACGGCGCTAGCCTCGATGGTGCCTGCCGCGGAGATTGCACGCAGGTAGTGGCTTACCGCCGAGTAAACGCCGGCCTGTCCCATCGTCGGCATGCGCCCGTGCCGCTCAAAAAAACGCCTCGACCACGCTCGGCTTGCGTCGTCACGGTCCCAGTAGAACGGCGTGACGAATTGCAGTCCCTGCGCCGCTTCCAGCCCAATGCTGTGAATGTCGGTGAGAAACGCGAGCAGTGCGACGACCGACTGACCGTGGCCGTTCAAGCCGAATTCGTTCGCCTGTTTGGTGGCGTTGATCATATCCCCGCCAGCATTTGCCAGCGCGATCACTTTCGCCCCGGATGCCTGGGCCTGCAGCAGGTAGGAGCTGAAGTCGGCATTGTTCAGCGGGTGCCTGACGCTGCCGAGCACTTTGCCGCCGGCTGCCAGCACGGCCTGGGTCGCATCGGCCTGCATCGAATTGCCGAAGGCGTAATCAACCGTGACGAAGAACCAGGCGTCCTGTCCCTGCCGCACCAGCGAGCGCGCCAGACTCGTTGTCAGGGCGTAGCTGTCATAAACCCAGGCAGCTTCGTTTGGCGTGCATGCCTTGCCGGTGAAATCGGTGGTCGCGACCGCCCCCGCAATGGCGATGCGGTTCTTCTGCGCGGCGAGCGCCTCGACCGCGAGGGCGACCGACGAATTGTCGAAGCCGATCACCATCGAGACGTTGTCGGAGTCGAACCATTTCCTGGCAATGGCGACAGCGATATCCGGCTTGCTCTGGTGGTCGCCAACCAACACTTCAATCGGCTTGCCGAGCACTTCTCCATGCTGATCTTCGACAGCCATACGCGCCGCGACCACCGCGCCCGGGCCGCCAAAGTCGGCGTAGACACCTGACTGATCGTTGAGCACGCCAATCCGCACCGCGTCGGTGGAAACCTCGGCGTGCGCGCCGACGGCGAAGCCGAATATCAGCAGCAGTGACAACGTTCGTCTGGAGGGAAAGCAAAACGACTGTGCCATACCACCACCCTGTCAGTCGCCATGAAGCAACAATCCGAGCAAGACAACGCTAGGGTGCGCGCCGCAACGACGTCAAGCAGGAAACGAATGATTCGGTACCGAATCCCAGCACTCTCTCCAGGGTGCCACCAAGGCATCAGTCGTTCCGAGGACGACTCGCCACGACCATCCGGTCCGCGCGGCCGCAGTTGACGTGGAGACGGCCAATGATGCCGAGCCTGCCGCCGTCGGCCATCGAATCCGTAACTACTTTTGTAGTTACGAAAGCGGATTCGCCGTGGGCCGACCCGGCGCCCTTGCAGTATTGCTCTTGCAAAAAGATTGCAAAACAGCCGAAATGCGATTCCTTCAGGTACAGGGACCTGCAAGATATGGCGAAAGCATCCAGCGTAAGCCGCGCGCCGCGTGGCACCAGGATCGTGGCCAAGGCGTTCTTCGCCGCCGCGGACGAGATCCCAGAGCAGAACCGCGCTGAGGTGGTCAAGGCAGCGCTTGCACTGATCCGCGATGAGCTGAAGACCACCCGTGAGAAGGTCGCCACCGCAAAGGCAAAGGCCAAGGGGAAGACAGCCAAGGTCCCCGCGAGCAATGGCCGGAAGGCTGCCGTCACCCCCAAGGCGCCTGTCAGGGCAGTCAAGAAGGCAGCGGCCGCCAAGCGCAAGGCACCGGCGAAGCGTGCACGGAAGGAGCCCTCGCCGCCGCCTGAACCAGCAGTGTCGTTCGAGACAGACGAGACTTCGGAAATCTGATCCGGTCCGCCGTCAGGGCGGCAATCTGGCTCAAGGGCCACACCTGACGTCTATACGCCCGCGATCACTTACCCCAGCGGAGCACCACCGGGTTCAGCCGGCGCGCGATTTCCAGCAGGCCCGCCCGCGTGGCCGGGTGCAGACTCGTCAAAGGATGGCGCGCGGTATCCGAGCGGATCACACCGCCTTCCCGCATCAGCGCCTTGCAGGCTAGCAGACCACACTGGCGATTCTCGTAGTTGATCAGCGGCAGCCACCGCGCATACGCGTCAATCGCTTCCATACGACGTCCCGCGAACCAGGCGTCGGTGATCTGACGGATGCCATCGGGATAGCCGCCGCCCGTCATCGCGCCCGTCGCGCCCGCTTCCAGATCCGCCATCAGGGTGATAGCCTCCTCGCCATCCCACGGCCCGACAATCGCGTCGCCGCCCTGCGCAATCAGCTCGCGCAATTTACCCGCTGCTTGCGGCACCTCGATCTTGAAGTACGACACATTCGCGATCTCGCGCGCCATGCGGGCCAGCAGCCCGGCCGATAGCGGCGTTCCCGCGACGGGGGCGTCCTGAATCATGATCGGAATGGTGATCGCATCGGATACCTGCCGGAAGAATTCGACGATGCCAGCTTCCGGCACGCGGATGGTCGCGCCATGGTAGGGCGGCATCACCATCACCATCGCCGCTCCCGCCGCCTGCGCGGCCCGACTTCTTTCGGCGCATACCTGGGAGGCAAAATGCGTCGTGGTGACGATGATCGGGACCCGGCCGGCGACATGCTCGAGCACCGCGTGCATCACGCGCTCGCGCTCCGCATCCGTCAGCGCGAACTGCTCGGAGAAGTTGGCCAGGATGCACAACCCCTCGGAGCCGGCATCGATCATGAAATTGACAGCGCGGCGCTGGCCGTCGAGATCGAGCCCGCCGTCGGCGCCAAATATCGTGGGCACGACAGGGAAGACCCCCCGGAATGCAACCCTCGCTCCGCTCATTGCGACCTCCCTCGCTGGTGGTTGAATAGTGCCAGCCGGAGCCGACGGGCGCGAGGAAAACAGAGACACCTCCTGGGCGCTCGCTCCGAAGCCACGCTTCTTGCTGGCTGGCCTCACGGCCCGTTACCATCGTCGCGCTCCGGAGCTCATGAGGCCTGGAGACTGCAATGGCCAAGGAGCGGAAGATTCGATGAGCGAAGATGACACCGTCGTGTGGCGACAAGGTATCGCCGGTCTGTCGGATATGCTGGACCGTAACGCGCTGACGCCGACCGACCTGGTGGGAATGTCGCTAGCGCGGATCGCGCGACTCGATACGACCCTGAACGCTTTCGTGCACGTCGACACCGAGGGTGCGCTGCGCTCCGCCGAGGCAGCCACGAAGCGACAGCACGACGGTCGGCGACTCGGACCGCTCGATGGCATCCCCGTCGCGGTCAAGGACAATCTATTTGTCGGCGACATGCCGGCGAGCTGGGGCAGCCTGTTGTTCCGGAACCATGTCCCGCCACAGGATGATATCTGCGTGGAGCGGCTCCGCGCGGCAGGTGGCATCGTGATCGGCAAGACCACGACACCCGAGTTCGCGCTCTCCGGCCGTACCGAAAGCCGTCTGGCTGGGATAACACGCAACCCCTGGGATCCGGCGCTGACCCCCGGTGGATCAAGCGGCGGCTCGGTTGCGGCGGTCGCGGCCGGGATCGTCCCCTACGCCCTCGGCACCGATGCCGGCGGGTCGATCCGGATGCCAGCCGCCTACACCAATCTCGTCGGCTTCCGGCCATCCAACGGCCGTATCCCGCGCCGCTTCGGCTTCCCGCCGATGGCGCTGGACTTTCAGGTCATTGGCCCCGTTGCCCGCACCGTGGGTGATCTGGAACTGGTGCTGGACGCGCTCGCCGGGCCGGATGCGCGTGATCCGGCATCGTCGCGGCTGCCGCCCTGGAAACGGGCTTCGGAGCGGCCGTTGCGCGTCGGCTGGTTCACCGCGATCGGCGAACAGTGCTCTGACGCGGCCGTCGCACATGCCGTGGAGGCCGGCGTGGATCAACTCGGCCGGCTTGGCTGCAGCATCGAAGCCCGCGACGCGCCGTTTGACCTTGCCATGCTGCAAGACCTCTGGGGAACGCTCACCGCCGCCGGGGCGGCTCGTGTCGCCTTGCGCTTTCCCGACCGCTGGCGGACAGAAGTGACAGACAGCATCGCCGCGACCGTCGAGCGCGGCCTGGCACTGCCGGCCACCAGCTATGTCGAGGCGATCGACCGGCTCACGACCTTTCGCGCGAACGTATCCGCCTGCTGGGGCGAGCTCGACGCCCTCATCATGCCGACGACGCCGTCTCCGGCATGGCCCGTCGGGACGGAGCATCCGGTCGAAATCGGTGGCCGAGCCGGGAGTGCGGCGACTCAGGGGATGTTCTGCGGCTGGGTGAACGCCGTTGGTTACGCCGGGGTCAGCATTCCCGTGGCGGCGCACCCGGATGGCAGACCCATCGGCATGCAGATCGTGACGCAGTTAGGGAACGATGCGGTGGCGCTGGAACTCGCACGCCGCATCGAGACAGTCGCACCATGGCACGGCCGGTGGCCCTCGCTCGCGGAAACTGGCTGACCTGAGCAGGGGAACAGGATGGCGGACGCTATCGGGCTGGATTGACGGTCAGTGCGAATTTCATGCACGGTGACAGCAGCCAATCACGCATCGTGATGCGGACAAGCCGGATACGGGCCAACAAGATCGAGGTGCCATCATGGAATTCGTTGACCTGAGCCGCGAGATCTTTCACCGCACACATCGCCACCCCAGTCATCCCCCTGTAATCATGACAGTATGGACCGATCATTCTGAAAAGGTCGTCGCGGGCGCGACAACATTCAGTTCGAAGGCGTTATCGATCTCCTTCAGTGACCATGCGGGGACCCATGTGGACGCGCCGGTGCATTTCGATCCGAGGCCGGACGCGGCGAGCATCGATCAAGTGCCGCTCGCCAATTTCTATACGTCAGCGTTTTGTCTCGACCTGTCCCACGTGCCGCTTAAGCACGCCGTCACGGTGCCGGAAATGCAGGCGAGCCTGGAAAAATCCGGCCAGGAAATCCGGCCGCGAGACACCGTGCTGATCTGGCTGGGCACCAACGAACGACTGCTGGGAAAGCCTGAATATGAGCACGATTTCCCCGGCCTGGCACTCGAATCGGTGCATTGGCTCGCCGACCACGGCATTGGCATGTTCGGCGTTGAGGCTGTCAGTCCCGCGCCGGAAGGTGAGCTGAACTTCCAGGCACATATTGCCTGCGCGGAACGTGGAATTACCCACATGGAATGCCTGGCCAACCTGGACAAGGTTGCCGGGCGTGGGCGGTTTCGCTTCGTCGGGTTTCCACTGAAGATCCGCGGGGGTACCGCCAGTCCAATCAGAGCGGTGGCGATCTTCGAATAATGCAGCGGCCCTGACGCCGACCCAAGGATCGCGCTTCCACGAGGACGCTGGGTAATGACGCGGAACCTCGTGGGCTGACGTTGGCAATGCGTCAGCCGAAGACGCGCTCAAATATCTGGTCCACCGACTGGAGGTGCAGGGCTGGATCCATCGCCGCGTCCAGGTCCTCCTGCTTGACCCGCCCGGCGACCTCGGGATCTGCCTCCAGGTTGGCGCGGAACGACCGGCCCTCCGGAGAACCCAGTCGCGTCCAGGTCTGCATCGCGCTGGTCTGCACGATCCGATAGGCGTCCTCGCGCAAGATCCCCGCTCGCGTCAGAGCCAGCAGCACCTCGCCAGAGTGCACCACGCCGCCCAGGCTCTCCAGGTTGGCCAGCATCCGATCCGGATACACCAGCAGTTTCTCCATCATCCCGGCCAGCCGCATCAGCGCGAAATCAAGCGTCACCGTCGCATCGGGGCCAATCGCACGCTCCACCGACGAGTGACTGATATCGCGTTCATGCCACAGCGTGACGTTCTCCAGCGCCGGCACCACGGCCGAACGGACGATCCGGGCCAGGCCGCAGAGGTTCTCGCTCAGCACCGGGTTCCGCTTGTGCGGCATCGCCGAGGACCCCTTCTGGCCCGGGTGGAAGAACTCTTCGGCTTCCCGCACCTCCGACCGTTGCAGATGGCGCACCTCGGTGGCCAGGCGCTCAATGCCGCTGGCGATAATCCCCAGAGTGCAGAAGAACGCGGCGTGCCGGTCGCGCGGAATGATCTGGGTGGAGACTGCCTCGGCGCGCAGGCCGAGCTTGCTGGCGACGTATTCCTCCACGCTCGGCTCGAGATGGGCGAATGTACCGACCGCGCCGCTGACCGCGGCCACCGCGATCTCGGCCCGCGCGGCGACCAGCCGGACGCGGTTGCGGGCGAACTCGGCGTAGTGGTTCGCCAGTTTCAGGCCGAACGTGGTGGGCTCGGCGTGGATACCGTGGCTGCGGCCGATCGTCAGGGTATATTTGTGCTCGAACGCGCGGGTCTTCAGCGCCGCCAGCACAGCGTCGAGATCGGCTAGCAGCAGGTCCGCCGCCTGGGTCAGTTGTACGGACAGACAGGTGTCCAGCACATCGGAACTGGTCATGCCCTGATGCACGAAGCGGCTGTCCGGACCGATCGCCTCCGCGAGCCAGGTCAGAAAGGCGATCACGTCGTGGCGCGTCTCCCGCTCGATCGCGTCGATCCGCTCGATGTCCGCGGCGCTGATGGCGGCGAGCCTGGGGCCGCCCTTTTCACGGATCGTGCGAGCGGCGGACTCCGGAACGGCGCCGATCCGGGCCATACCTTCAGCCGCCAAAGCCTCGATCTCGAACCAGATGCGAAACCGGTTCTCGGGCGCCCAAATGGCTGCCATCTCAGGTCTGGAGTATCGCGGAACCATCGCTGCCTTGTCCGTTGCCGGTCACAGGGCCAGCTAAACCGCTGCTTGCCGTCGCGCAAGCACGCAAAGGAGCCGGCCACCGATGAATTCCGCCATGCTGACCGAGGATCTGATCGCGCTCGCCCAGGTCATCATGATCGACGTAGCCCTGGCGGGGGACAATGCGGTGGTTGTCGGCATGGCCGTGGCCGGTCTTCCGGCGCGTCAGAAGCGACCCGCGATCCTGCTGGGCATTGCCGGCGCGACGGTGATCCGGATCGCGCTGGGGGCCATGGCGCTGCAGCTTCTGGCGATCATCGGGCTGTTGCTGGCCGGGGGCGTGCTGTTGCTATGGGTCTGCTGGCGAATGTTTCGCGAACTCCGGCGTCCGCATCGGCCCGGCGGACCCGCTGCCCCCGTCAAGACGCTGCGCCAGGCAATGCTGCAGATCATCCTCGCCGATCTGTCCATGAGCCTGGACAACGTGCTGGCGGTGGCGGGGGCCGCGCAAGGCAGCACCTGGGTTCTGGCCATTGGACTGCTGCTGTCGGTGGCGCTGATGGGCATCGCCGCCAACCTGATTGCCAAGCTGCTGGAGCGGCAGCGCTGGATCGCGTGGATTGGGCTCCTGATCGTGACATACGTCGCGCTGGCAATGATCTGGCAGGGCGGCAACGAGGTGGCGGACTGGTTGAACGACGTTGAGGGATGGCTGTAGCCAGTCAGCACCAGCGCAGTCGTTCTGCTCCTCGGGCCGGCCCACAGGCCCCCTGACACGTCGGCCCGGAAGCCCTATCTTCCGCCTACCCAGGGAAACAGGAGGACACGCCAATGTTGAACCCGGTATCGCCGTTGCCGCTGAAGGACCCGACGCTGTTCCGTCAGGCGAACTACCTCGACGGAAAATGGGTCGAGGCCGACAGCGGTCAGACCATCATCGTGAAGAACCCGGCGACCGGGGAGGCAGTCGGAGAGGTCCCCTCCATGGGTGTTGCTGAAACCCGGCGAGCCATCGAGGCCGCGAACCGCGCATATCCTGCCTGGCGCGCGATGCTGGCCAAGGAACGCAGCGCCATACTGCGGAAGATCTCCGACCTGATGCTGGCCAACGCGGATGATCTGGCGGTGATCATGACCGCCGAACAGGGCAAGCCGCTGTCCGAAAGCAAGGGCGAGATCGTCTACGCCGCCAGCTTCATCGAATGGTTCGCCGAGGAGGCGAAGCGCATCTACGGCGATACCATTCCGCAGAACGCCAAGGGCCGTCGCATTCTGGTGCTGAAGGAGCCGATCGGTGTGTTCGCCGCCATCACGCCATGGAATTTCCCCGCCGCGATGATCACCCGCAAGGCTGGGCCCGGTTGGGCGGCGGGCTGCACGGGGGTGATCCGGCCCGCGAGCCAGACGCCGTTTTCCGCTCTGGCGCTGGCGGTGTTGGCGGAGCGCGCGGGAATGCCGGCCGGCGTGTGCAACGTGCTGACCGGAGGGTCCAGCGCGATGGGCGGTGAACTGACCTCCAACCCGCTGGTGCGGAAGCTGTCCTTCACCGGCTCGACCGAGGTGGGGGCGAAGCTATTGGCGCAATGCGCGGCGACGATCAAGAAGACCAGTATGGAACTGGGCGGCAATGCACCCTTCATCGTGTTCGACGACGCCGACCTGGACGCCGCGGTGGTCGGCGCCATGGGCAGCAAGTTCCGCAACACCGGTCAGACCTGCGTCTGCGCCAACCGCATCCTGGTGCAGGATGGCGTGTATGAGGCGTTCGCCGCCAAGCTGAAGGCGGCGGTCGAGGCGATGAAGGTCGGCAATGGCATGGAGGCAGGCGTCAGCCAGGGTCCGCTTATCAACGCCGACGCGGTGAAGAAAGTCGAGGAGCATGTCGCCAACGCGCTGTCGATGGGCGCCTCGGTGGTGACCGGCGGCAAGAAGCACCGGCTGGGCGGCAATTTCTACGAGCCGACCGTATTGGCGAACGTTCCCCATGACGCCTTGATCTTTCGCGAGGAGACCTTTGGACCCGTGGCGCCGTTGTTCCGCTTCAAGACCGAGGAAGAAGCGATACGGCTGGCCAACGATACCGAGTTCGGCCTCGCGGCTTACTTCTACGCGCGCGATGTCGGCCGCATCTTCCGCGTGGGGGAGGCGCTGGAATACGGCATTATCGGCATCAACGAGGGCATCATTTCCACCGAAGTCGCTCCGTTCGGCGGCATGAAATCGTCCGGCCTTGGGCGCGAGGGATCGAAGTACGGCATCGAGGATTACCTGGAGATCAAGTATCTCGCACTGGGTGGGATCGGCACATAGTCTGGTCTGTCGGCGCCCTGAATTCGGGCGCCGAAGCACTCGCCCGAGTTCGAGGCGTTGCAGCACATCGCGTAAAAAATAAACGGAGGAAACAAAAAATGAAAACGAGCGACAGCCGCATCCTGATCACGCATGTCGGCAGCCTGCCACGTGGTGAACGTCTCACTGACCTCCTGATTGAGGATGAACTCAACCCGGCAACCGACCGCACCGCTCTGACCGAGGAGATCGAGCGCCGCGTTGCCCTGGTGATGCAAAAGCAGCACCAGGCCGGGGTCGACATCGCCAACGACGGGGAGCAGGGGCGGATCGGTTTCCAAACCTATATTCCGCAGCGGATGACCGGGTTCGGCGGCGAGTCAAAGCGTCCGGCGCCCCCCGAATTTACCGAGTTCCCGCTGTTCGCCGCCCGCCTGCAGGCCCGCATTCCGCGCACCGGCAAGGTGTTCGGTGCCCCGCAGGCAATTGGTCCGGTGAAGTATGAGGACATCAGCATCACCAAGACGGAGATCGAGCGCTCCAAGCGCCACGCCGCCGCGCAACAGCCGCCCTTCCCCGAATGCTTCATGACCTCGCCCTCGCCGGGCATCATCGCCACCACGATGCTCAACGCCCATTACAACTCGCACGAATCCTACCTGAACGCGCTCGCGCGCGAGATGCGCGCGGAGTATCGCGCGGTCGTCGACAGCGGCCTGGTGTTGCAGATCGATGCGCCCGATCTTGCCATGGAGCGGGTGTTTCTGTTCCAGGACCTGTCCGATGCCGAGTACGTGCGCGTCGTCGAGACCCACGTGACAGCGATCAACCTCGCGCTGGAGGGGATTCCCCGTGACCGGGTGCGGCTGCATATCTGCTGGGGAAACTGGGAAGGGCCACACGTGCACGACATCGCGCTCGACCCGCTACTGCCCGTGCTCTACCAGGCGAAAGTCGGCGGGCTGTCAATCGAGATGGCCAACCCACGCCATCAGCATGAGGTCTCGGCGCTCCGCCGGAACAAGCTGCCGCCGGAGTTCGTGCTGCTACCAGGGGTCATCGACAGCACCAGCAACTTTGTCGAACACCCCGAGGTCGTCGCCCAGCGGATCGAGCTGGCGGTCGCCGCGGTCGGGGACCGGGAACGTGTCATTGCCAGCAGCGATTGCGGCTTCGGCACCTTCGCTGGATGGGAATGGGTGAGCGAGGACGTGGTGTGGGCGAAATTCCGCGCGTGCCGCGAAGGTGCTGACCTTGCCTCGGCGCGGCTCTGGGGCAGGGTAGAGGCTCGGGCATAGGGATGTTCCGTGCCGGACGCGTCGGCCCGTGTTGGAAGGAACTGTCGTGGCGCGGGAGACAACGCTCTCAATCCCGCGCCTGACACCCAATAGTGGCAAGTACATTCCGTATCTTCATCGAGTTGGTGAAAATTAGGCGTTTGTTAGTACTTCCAGCGTAACAGCTTCCGCCTCGCCGGTGAGCGCCTTGCTCGCCGCACAGCCGTTGCGCGGAGAGTCAATTGCTGCTCAGCCACCTGAAGATCCGTACCCGCATCTATGTGGGGTTCGGAAGCCTGATCCTGCTTGGGCTCGTCGTCGCGGCTGTCGGTTCGTGGGGTATCGATGGTCTGGACCGGCAAGCCGTCAGAATGAACGCACTGGCGGGCAACTTCAAATATGTCGCCAGCGCGGTGCGCAGTGAGGAGGTCATCGCGCGCATCCTGCTCCATGCCCGCGATGAACCGGCGGACGAGTTGAAGCCCGCCTTTCATCAGCAACTGGATGCAGTACGGCAATCACTCACGGCCGCCAAAGCCGCATCGCTGTCGGCGACGCGCAAGGACATAGATCAAAGCGTGCTCGACCGGCTGGACCGGCAGGCTCAGTCGGCTGACAAAACCTTCGACATTGGTCACACCATGGTGGAGAGCCGCGACCGTATGATTACTGGCGGTGAGGCCTTGACCGGCGCGACAACGCGGCTCGTCGAAGCCGCCGCGGCGACGCAATCCTCCGACACGACCGCCGCCGCCGCGGCCGTGGACCGCGCTGTCTTGCTGATGCGCGTGGCGAACTGGCGCTTTCAGGCGACCAAGCATCCAGCGGGGCCTGGCGCCGTTCGCGCCAGCGCGTCCGCCGTGACCGCCGCGCTAGATGCCTTCGAGAAGCTGAATAGTCCGAGCTTGGTGCCCTTCATCGGGCAGGTCCGGGCGGCGCTAAGCACCTACTCCCAGGATTTCTCAGTCATGGCACCCGCCTTGCTCGGCCTGATCGAGGCCTATGACACCGAGCAGCATCCAATGATTGCCGCCATCCAGGCCGACCTCGACAAAGCCTCGGAATCGCAGGCCCTGGAAACCGCCGAGGCGGCCGCGCAATCCGACAGACTTAGCGATGACACCTCGGAGATCCAGCTTCTGGTCGCCAGTGCCGGGCTTGTGGGGGGGCTAGCTATGGCGTTCTTCGTTGGGCGCGGCATCGCCCAGCCGATTACCGGCATGACCGCGACGATGGCGACCCTAGCCGCCGGCAACCATGACGTCGTCGTCTCGGGGGCGGATGGCCGCGACGAAATCGGCGACATGGCCCGCGCCGTAACTGTCTTCAAGGCGAACATGTTAGAAGCTGAGCGGCTGGCGACCGAACAGGCATCTGCCCGGTCCGCCCGATCGCGCCGGCAAGACGCGATGGACAGCCACACGCAGGCGTTCGGCAAATCGGTCACCAGCGTCATGTCGACACTCGGCGCCGCAGCCGGCAACATGCGTCGTGCTGCCGAGGTCATGACCGAATCCTCCACCACCATGCGTCAGGAGGCATCGGATACCGCCGGGGGCGCCGGAAAGTCCTCCGCCGATCTCACGGCGGTGGCCGCCGCCGTCGAGCAGTTCACTGCCAGTGTCGGAGAAATCTCGCGACAGGTCGCCGTTGCCTCGGACGTCGCAGGCCAGGCAGTGCGACGCGCCGAGGCAAGCCAGGCCACCATTCGCGGCCTCGCTGACTCCACCGCCCGGATCGGCGATGTGGTGCGCTTGATCGACAGCATTGCCGGCCAGACCAATCTGTTGGCGCTGAATGCGACGATCGAGGCGGCACGCGCCGGTGATGCCGGCAAGGGCTTCGCGGTGGTCGCCGGAGAAGTGAAGGCCCTCGCCGCCCAGACCGCCAAGGCCACTGCCGAGATCAGTGCGCAGATTGAGACCGTGCGTGGCGCGACCGAGGAAACCGTCGCGGCGATGAACGAGATTAGCGAGGTCATCGGACGAATGGGCAACGTTTCGACTGCGATCTCCGCCGCCGTCGAAGAACAAAGCGTGACGACGCGAGAGATCGCTTCCAGTATCCAGGGGGTCGCGGGCTCGACCGCGCAAGCCGCGGAGGCTATGGGACATGTGGTGGAGGTCGCGGATCAGGCCGGCCAGGCCAGCCGCACTATCCTCGGTGACTCCAACGAAGTCAGCTCCGCGTCAGAAAAACTCCGCCTTGAGGTCGAGCAGTTCCTGAACGCCGTGCAGAGCGACACCGGGGACCGGCGGCGGTTCGAGAGGATAGCAGGCAACGGCGTCACCGCAATGTTGCGACTGACCGGAAAACCCGCGGTGAAACTCGTGATCGGCGACCTCTCGCGCGGTGGCGTGGGGCTCCGCCAGGACGGAGCTGTGGAGGAAGTCGGCAAGCCTGCGGAGGTGGACCTGCCGGAGGCCGGTGGGCCGGTGACAGGCCGCGTGATCCGTGTCGAGCGCGGTATGATCTCAATTGTCTTCGGCGACGATCCAGCGACACTGGCGCGCGTGGACCGAGCCCTCGCGAGCCTCTCCAGCGCCCGCAAGGCAGCATGAGCAGTGCACCCAAATCGCCTTGACCCAGTGCGGTTCGGTGCTGAAGTGTGATCGCTCACGCTGCCAGCCAACACGAATTGCGGCGCGCCCGCGGATACGTCGCGGCCGGCCAGGACGAAGCCGCAAAGCTGGCTTACCTCGATGCGTTACGCGCCGACCCAACCAGTCTGCCCGCGCTGAACGAACTCGGTGCCCTGGCCTACGCCAGCGGTCACCGCTCCGCCGCGCGCACCATCCACAATCATTCGGTGCGCCACCATCCCACTGACCCGGTCGGCCGCGTCGCCCTTGCCAACTTGCTGGCCGAGGAGGACGCACTTGACGAGGCGCGGCACCACTATGAGGCGGCGCTTAGGATTGATCCCGCGTATGCCGACGCGCATCGGGGCCTGGCCCGTGTCCTGGCCCAGCTTGACGAGCCGGCGGCCGATTTTCACTGGCACAAAGGCTTCGCGGCGAATGCGGTCTGCGCGCAACGCTATCGAGGCCCCGGCGCTGGCGTGCCCGTCCTGTTGCTGGTCGCCGCCCGGGGCGGCAATATCCCGACACGGCAATGGATCGACGACCGGCGCTTCGCGGTGACGGCGCTTTATGCGGACTTCTTCGATCCAGCGTTGTCATTGCCGCCACATCAACTGGTGGTCAACGCGATTGGCGACGCGGACCTGTGCGACTTCGCCTTGCGGCGAGCTGAAGCGATCGTCGCGCGCACCACGGCACCCGTCATCAATCCACCCGCGCTAATCCGGGCGACCGGCCGAGTGGCCAATACGGACCGCCTCGGCCACGTGCCCGGGGTCGTCGCACCGCATACGATCGTGCAAACGCGCTCGGCGTTGCTGGCGGCGGCCGACGCATTGAGCTTTCCGCTGTTGCTGCGAGCGCCCGGCTTCCACACCGGCCAGCACTTCATCCGCGTCGAGGCACGCGAGGAGCTTGCGAAAGCGACCGCCACGCTGCCGGGTGGCGAAGTGCTCGCGATCGAATACCTCGACGCGCGCGGGCCGGACGGCATGGCGCGAAAATACCGCGTGATGTTCATCGGCGGCGTTTGCTACCCGCTGCACCTGGCCATCTCGCACGATTGGAAAGTGCATTATTTCACCGCCGCGATGGCCGACAGCGCCGCGCATCGGCAGGAAGAATGCCGCTTCCTGAACGACATGCCCGCAGTACTCGGCACCGCTGCCGTAACGGCGCTGGACGGCGTCCGTGCCACTCTGGGTCTGGACTACGCCGGGGTCGATTTCGCCCTCGCGCCGGACGGTTCCGTTCTGCTGTTCGAAGCCAACGCCACCATGGTGATCGTGCCGCCTGGACCTGACCCGATGTGGGACTACCGCCGGTCCGCCATCGCGGCCGCGCAACAAGCCGCGAGGCGGATGCTGACCGAACCCCCGCGGTGATCCGCGCGGCGGCGGGTTCACGGTCGCCGTCAAATCCTGCTAACCTTTGGCGGCTACTGACGGAGGCCTGAGCATGAACGCCCTAGCGGACATCCGCGGTAATGCCGGGGAGAGGGAGAGGTTGCGGATCAGAACGGCCGTTTTCACCGGTCCGACCGCCGGCCTCGCGCCCGGGAACGTCCAGGCCAACCTCGTGGTCCTGCCCAAGGCGCTGGCGCACGACTTCCTGCGGTTCGCGCAAGCCAACCCGAAGCCGTGTCCGGTTCTGGCCGTCTCCGAAGCTGGCGACCCGGGCTTTCCGACCCTCGGCAGGGACCTGGACATCCGCACGGACGTGCCCCGCTACCGGGTCTGGCGGGACGGCGAGCTCGTTTCGGAACCCGCTGACGTGCGGGATGTTTGGCGCGATGATCTGGTCAGCTTCGCCATCGGCTGCTCGTTCTCGTTCGAGGAAGCGCTGGTCGAGAATGGCATCGAGGTGCGCCACATCGCGCGCGGGTCGAACGTGCCGATGTACCGGACCAACGTGTCGTGCGTGCCGGCGGGGGTGTTCAGCGGACCGCTGGTGGTGTCGATGCGCCCGATGAAGCCGGCCGACGCGATCCGGGCAGTGCAGATCACCTCGCGCTTTCCCTCGGTGCACGGCGCTCCGGTGCATCTGGGCATGCCGTCGATGATCGGGATCGCCAACATCGACAAGCCGGACTATGGCGAGGCGGTGCCGATCGAGGCTGATGAACTGCCGGTGTTCTGGGCCTGTGGGGTGACGCCTCAGGCGGTGATCGCGCAGGTGCGGCCAGCGTTCTGCATCACCCACGCGCCCGGTGCGATGCTGATCACCGATCTGCGCAACACCAGTCTGTCGGTTTAGGCCGCCTCGGCGCGCCGCGTCTCGATCCGCATGGATGCGCGGCATCGCCCGCTGATCGACCGCATCGAGGCCCTGATCCACCGTGATGTCGGACGCGGTATGCAGGCTGTGTTCCGGGCGACCGAGGGCGGGTTATGGGCCGCGGCGTCCGCGCTGGCCGCGATACCGTCACCGCGGATCGGCTTCATCACCGGATTTTTTGTCCCGGGCGGCGACCCTCCCGCGGCCGAGACGGACGGTCCGGCCGGTGCGGCGCTGATGGCACGTGCCTTCGTCGAGGCCGGTCTGCACTGCCGGCTGGCCACCGACACCGAATGCCGCTCCGCGAGCAGAGCGGCGCTGGATCGGGCGGGCGCTGCCGGGGTTCCGATCGATGCCGTCAGTCCGGGCGGCTCGACCGATGATATGATTGATCGATGGCACCAGGATGGCATCGACTGGGTGATTGCCATCGAGCGCTGCGGCCCCGGCGCGGACGGTCGCGTCCGGAACATGCGCGGCACCGACATCAGCGCGCATGTTGCTCCGCTGGACCTGTTGTTCAGCGCCGGTCCCTGGCGAACCACCGCGATCGGGGACGGTGGCAACGAGCTCGGCATGGGCGGCATTCCCCGCTCGCTCATCGCGGAACATATCGCCTTCGGGAATGTCATCGGCTGTGTGACGCCGGCGGATCATCTGATCGCTGCTGGCGTATCGCACTGGGGCGCCTACGGGCTGCTGGGCGCGCTGGCGTTACTGCGGCCAGAGTGGACCGGCGCGATGCTGGCCAGTCTCGATCCGGCCTTGGACCGCGCCGTTGTCGAGGCGATGGTGCGCGATGGTCCCGCGGTCGACGGCGTTTCGCTGCAACGGATGGCGACGATCGACGCGCACGGGATGGACGTTCACCGTGAGCTTCTGCAGGCGGTCATGGAAGTTTTGCCGCTTGAGGCAAACCGTTCATGAGCGTAACATCCTGAAAATAATCCGATAGCCGCCGATCGGTCATGCAAGATAGATACGCCGGGGACATCGGAGACTATGTAAAATTTGCCATTCTGCGCGCGTTGTCGTCCGGGAGGCGCGTTGGGGTTGCGTGGTGGCTCTTCCCGGACAGCGGACCAGCGGGAGATGGTCGCCACATCTCCTATCTCAGGGCGTCCGCCAAATGGCGACATCTTGATCCGGGGATCTTCGATGCGCTCGGACAGATGGTCAAATCCGGCCGTCGCGGGGTGGCGGCGCTGGAGGAGGCAAATCTGTTGCCCAACGCGGTCTACTTCTCTGAACTCATCCCTGCCGGTGCCAGTTCTGCTGAAACGCGGGCATTGCGGGGAGCGTGGTTCGCGCGTTGCCAGGCGCTACTGAAAGACTGCGACCTTGTCTTTCTGGACCCGGACAATGGGTTCGAAACGAAAGGCTTCAGTCTCGGCGCGAGGGACGCGGGCAAGCACGTCAGCCTTGAGGCCCTAACCGCATTGCGCCAGCCTGGCCGGATGCTGGTCGTGTATCATCATCACACGCGCCAATCCGGGGGACATGCAGCCGAGCTGGGCCGCTGGGCCGACCGTCTGCGTGCCCGGGGTTTTGATCGAGTGGATGCGCTCCGGGCGAGCCCGTATTCGCCCCGAGCATTCTTCTTGCTCGATGCCGGCGACGAGATGCGGGCTGCCGCTGTTGCTCTCGCCAAGCGATGGCACGGTCTAATCTCCTGGCACCCCAATCCGACACTTCCCTGAAACTGAAGCGGGATAACAGGCAGGCAGAAATCGTCGTTTGCTCGCTACGTAATCGCCCCTTCCCGCTTCAGCGCCCGGATCGTTGCGCGGAACGCATCGACCGTAATCGCCATTTCCTCTTCCCCGTGCATCGCCGAGATCGTACCCGACGGACCGGAGTTCATATCGACGCCGTTTACCAGCAGTCCCATCCGGACCTGACCGGTAATATCCTTGCCGCTCGACTTCTCGATCATCTTCGGAATGAACGCGGCGGCATCAAAGGCTCCGGGCGTGATGTCGGCGCCGTCCGGGTTGGTGTAGATGTGAATCCCCGAATACGAGCCGTGGACAGCCCAATTCACCCCCTCCTCGACCAGCACCTCGTTCATCCTGGCGCGCACCTCGGCACCGAACGCATTCGCCCGCGCGCAGGCGTCGGTGGTGGATAATATTTCCAATGTGGCGATGCCGGCCGCGGCCGAGACCGGATTGGCGTTGAACGTGCCCGGATGAGCGATTTTCTCCCGCCCCGCCCCTTTGGTGACCTTGAAGTCGAGCCAGTCCAGAATGTCCTTGCGGCCGACAACCGCGCCCCCCGGCAGGCCGCCGGACACAATCTTCGCCAGGGTCGTCATGTCCGGCGTTAGGCCGACGGCGGCCTGCATGCCGCCGGGGGAGACGCGAAAACCGGTGACCACCTCGTCGAAGATCAAGATCGCGCCGGCCTGGCTCGTCAGATCCCGCAGCAGCGACAGATAGGACGGCAGGATCGGCATCTTGCCGAAACTCGCCCCAGTCGGCTCCAGGATCACCGCGGCGATGTCCTTGTGGTCGTTGAAGATTCGCGTGATGCCATCAACGTCGTTCGGATCGCACAACAGGACGTTGTCGGCGACGCCGAGCACCACGCCGCTGGTCGCGGTGCCATCGAAATGATTGATGTGGCCGCTGGTCATGTGGTCGTTCCAGCCGTGGAAGTGGCCACGAAACCGCACCAGCTTCGATCGCCCGGTAAAGGCGCGCGCCAGCCGCAACGCCATCAGAGTCGCCTCGGTGCCGGACGAGGTGAAGCGCACTCGTTCCGCTGACGGCACCATCTCGGTGATCAGTTCCGCCCAGCGCACCTCGAGTTCGTGACAGGCGCCGAAATGGGTGCCGCGATCCAGCGCCGCATGCACCGCCCGCATCACGTCCGGATGGTTGTGCCCCAGAATTAAAGCCCCATGGCCGCCGAAGTAGTCGACATACTTGTTGTTGTCGACGTCCCATTTCACCGGTCCCAGAGCCCGTTGAATATATAATGGATACGGATCGAAATGGCGGGCGTCATGAGCAATTCCGCTCGGCATCAACTCACGGGCCTTGGTCGCGAGCGCCAAGGAGCCCGGCGTCATCGCTTCGTAGGTCGCTGTCAGGGTCGCGTTCGGCAAGCTGCTGGCGGACATGGAAACTCCTTTAACGGCCGGTACCGGTCATCCGAGCCAGGTTGCGGCTGGGTGACTTTATGGCGCCTCGGCACGGCGTCGAGAAGCCCACGCGCCGCCTCGGCGGAAGAACAGGGGTTGCTTAGCCGTCCCCAACTCTGTCCAGATGCGTTGCGGAAACTTGGACGAGGTTGGCCTATGTGGCAGTTCTGGATCGATCGTGGCGGCACATTCACCGACATCGTGGCGCGCCATCCGGACGGCCATCTGTCCACCCACAAGCTGCTGTCGGAGAACCCTGAGCGCTACAAGGACGCCGCCATCGCCGGTATCCGCTCCATCCTGGGCCTGCTGCCCGATGACTCCATCCCACAAGGACGGATCGAGGCGGTCAAAATGGGCACCACGGTCGCCACCAACGCGCTGCTGGAGCGCAAGGGCGACCGCACCCTGCTGCTCGTCAATCGCGGTTTCGCCGACTCCCTCCGCATCGGCAACCAGGCTCGGCCGCGCCTGTTCGACCTGGCGATCACCCTGCCCACGATGCTGTATGAGCGGGTTGCAGAGGTCGGCGGCCGCGTCGGCGTCGACGGCGCCGAGATCGAGGCGCTGGACGAGGATCAAGCCCGCGCCGTCATGGCGGAGGCCCACGCAGCCGGCATCAACGCCTGCGCGATCGTCCTGATGCACGCCTGGAAATTCCCCGCGCACGAGCAGCGCCTGGCCGAGCTGGCGCGGGAGGTTGGTTTCACCCAGGTCTCCGCCAGCCATGCCGTTAGCCCGCTGTTGCGTCTGGTGCCGCGCGGCGACACCACCGTCGTCGACGCCTACCTGTCGCCGATATTGCGCCGCTACGTCAGCCAGGTCGCCGGGGAACTCCCCGGAACTCGGGTGTATTTCATGCAGTCCAACGGCGGGCTGACCACGGCGGAGAGTTTCCAGGGCAAGGACGCGATCCTGTCCGGTCCGGCCGGCGGCATCGTCGGCGCCGCGCGGACGGCCGGGATGGCCGGTCTGGACCGAATCATCGGTTTCGACATGGGCGGCACCTCGACCGACGTCGCACTGTACGACGGCGGCTTCGAGCGAGCGTTCGAGACCGCGGTCGCCGGGGTGCGGATGCGAGCGCCGATGATGGCGATCAACACGGTGGCGGCGGGCGGCGGGTCAATCCTGCATTTCGACGGCGCACGCATGCGGGTCGGGCCCGATTCGGCGGGGGCCGATCCCGGACCGGCCGCCTACCGGCGCGGTGGACCCCTTACGGTGACGGACGCCAATGTCTGCGTCGGCAAGATCCAGCCGCGGCATTTCCCGGCCATCTTCGGTCCGGACGGCGATCAGCCGCTGGATGACGCCGTCGTCACCTCGAAGTTCGCCGCCTTCGCCAGCGAGATCGCTGCGGCGACAGGCGTGGCGCGCACCCCCGAGCAGGTGGCGGAGGGCTTTCTGCAAATCGCCGTGGCCAACATGGCGAACGCCATCAAGCAGGTCTCGGTGCAGAAGGGCCACGACGTGAGCCGCTTTGCGCTGCAGTGCTTCGGTGGTGCCGGCGGCCAGCACGCCTGCCTGGTCGCCGACGCGCTGGGCATGGAAACCGTGTTCATCCATCCTTACGCTGGCGTTTTATCGGCGTATGGCATGGGCCTCGCCGACCAGACCGCGATGAAGGAACAGGCGGTCGAGATCCCGCTCGGCGCCGACACGATGCCGCAACTCGAGGCCCTGGCCGACCGGCTGACGGCGGATGCGGTCGCGTCGCTGGCGGAACAGGGCGCCGACGCCGCCGCGGTCACAGCCACCCGATCGCTGCATCTGCGTTACGCCGGCACCGAGGCCGCCCTGATCGTTACTTTGCGCGATCTGCGAACGATCCAGTCCGACTTCAACGCCGCGCACCGCGCCCGCTTCGGCTTCGCGACCCCCGAGCGGCCCGTGGTGGTGGAGACGGTGGCGGCCGAGGCCACCCTGCCGGGGGAAATCGCCGCCGAGGCCACTCTGCCGGCGCGTCAATCCGGCACCCCGGAGATAATCGACCGCGTGCGCATCTTCACCGGCGGCCAGCAGCACGACACGCCAGTGCTCGACCGCACCTCGCTGCTGGCGGGGGACCGGATCTCCGGGCCGGCGCTGGTGCGGGAGGCCAATGCAACCACCGTGATCGAGCCCGGCTGGACCGCCGAGGTCACCGCGCTGGACCACATGATCCTGCGGCGCACCGAGGCGCTGCCGACCCGGGTTGCCGCGGACACCGGAAGCCCCGATCCGGTGTTGCTGGAACTGTTCAACAACCTGTTCATGAACGTGGCGGAACAGACCGGCGCGGTGCTGCAAAACACCTCGATGAGCGTGAACATCAAGGAGCGGCTGGATTTCTCCTGCGCCGTCTTCGACGCCGACGGCCACCTGGTGGCGAACGCGCCGCATGTCCCGGTGCATCTCGGCGCCATGGGCGAGAGCGTGCGCACGGTGCTGCACCGCCGCCGTGGCCGATTGAGACCCGGCGACGTCGTGGCGCTGAACAATCCGTTCAACGGCGGCACCCATCTTCCGGACATCACCGTCATTACCCCGGTGTTCGACAGCGACGGCCGCGATATTCTGTTCTTCGTCGGCAGCCGGGGCCATCACGCGGACATCGGCGGCATCACCCCGGGCTCCACCCCGCCGATGTCCCGCACACTGGAGGAGGAAGGCGTCGTTATCGACGATTTTCTCCTCGTCGACGGCGGTCATTTCCGTGAAACCGAGTTCCGCGCGCTACTGTCCGGCGCCCGCTATCCGGCCCGCAGCCCGGACGTGAACGTCGCCGACATCAAGGCGCAGGTGGCGGCGAACGAGAAGGGCGTGCAGGAATTGCAACGCGTCGTCGGTCAGTTCGGCTGGCCAACGGTCAGCGCGTATATGCGCCACGTCATGGACAATGCCGAGGAGCAGGTGCGCCGTGTTCTCGACCGCCTGGGCGCCGGCCGTTTCGACTACACAATGGACAACGGCAGGCGGCTCGCCGTTGCCGTCAGCGTCGACCGCGAGGCGCGCACCGCAACCATCGATTTCAGCGGCACCGGCGCGCAGGACGAAGGCAACTTCAACTCGCCCCCGGCGGTGACCCGGGCGGCGGTGTTGTATGTGTTCCGCTGTCTGGTCGGCGACGATATCCCGCTCAATGACGGCTGCCTGAAGCCGCTGACCCTGATCATTCCCCCGGGCACCTTCCTGTCGCCCAATCCCGGAGCGGCGGTCGTCGCCGGCAACACCGAGGTCTCCCAGGCCACCTGCAACGCTCTGTTCGGTGCGCTCGGCTGTATCGCCTGCTCGCAGGCGACAATGAACAACTTTCTGTTCGGCGATGCCACGCGTCAGTACTATGAAACGATCTGCGGTGGCACGGGCGCCGGCCCCGGCTTCGATGGCACCTCCGCGATCCAGACCCACATGACCAACACTCGCATGACCGACCCCGAGGTGCTCGAACTTCGCTACCCGGTGCGCCTGGAACTGTTCGGCATCCGGCGTCGCTCCGGCGGCGCTGGCAAATGGCACGGTGGCGACGGCTCGGTGCGCCGCGTCCGCTTCCTGGAGCCGATGACCGCGGTGATCGTCGCGTCGCGGCGGAACGTAGCCCCGTTTGGCCTGGAGGGCGGGGCCGATGGGGCGCCGGGGTTGCAATGGGTCGAGCGCTCGGATGGCACGCGCGATGTCCTGACCGGCACCGACAGCGCGGAAGTCGCGGCGGGGGACGTTTTCGTCATCGAAACCCCAGGCGGTGGCGGCTACGGGCAACCGTGACCGAAGACACGCGGGCGTTGCTGGCGGCCGCCAGTGTCATAGCGGGCGCGGCATTCGCTTGGCGCAGGCTGGGCGGCCGGCCACCCACGAATTCCTCTAAACATACAAAGGCATGGGTAGCCGACCACCGCAGCTCGGAGGACACCCGGCTGAATGGTGCGCCCCTCAGTTGGCAAGCTGGTGTTGGCCGGGAGGCGACGGGACGTGATCGGCGCGATACGGTTTTGATCCAGATCAATAGGCTCGCCGGCCGAGCGCGATATGCCGGTCGGCACAAGGGAGAGACGGCTTGAGCAAATGGACCTGCCTGCTAGCGGTGCCGCTGGCGCTGATCCCCGTGGCACCGTGGGGCGTGCTCGCCCAGTCCCCGCCGGCAAAGGCGGAGCCCGCCGCACCCGCCTACACCCAGGCCGAACT
Source organism: uncultured Alphaproteobacteria bacterium (assembly GCA_963758415.1). Classification (GTDB taxonomy): domain Bacteria; phylum Pseudomonadota; class Alphaproteobacteria; order Acetobacterales; family Acetobacteraceae; genus Rhodopila. Next base: position 1,221,791 of record CAVWVL010000011.1, read on the forward strand.
TGAGCAAATCCTGGCGCCCATCGCGCTGTACCCGGATGATCTGCTGACCCAGGTCCTGGCTGCCTCGACCTATCCGCTGGAGGTGGTGATGGCGAGCCGCTGGACCGAGCAACCAGGGCACAAGGACCTCAACGGCGATGCGCTAATCAGGGCGCTCGATACGCAGGACTGGGACCCGAGCGTGAAATCGCTGGTGCCGTTCCCCAGCGTTCTGAAGACCATGAGCGATCAGCTCGACTGGACGCAGCGCCTGGGCGACGCGTTCCTGGCCCAGGAGGCCGCCGTGCTAGCCGCGGTACAGGCGCTGCGCGCCAGGGCCCAGGCGGCGGGATCGTTGCAAACCAACCCGCAGCAGATCGTCACGCAGGAAGCGTCCGCGATCATCATCCAGCCAGCGCAGCCATCCACAGTGTATGTGCCGGCTTACAACCCGACCGTGGTTTACGGCGCGTGGCCCTATCCGGCCTATCCGCCCGCTTACTATCCGCCACCGCCCGGCTACTACGTCGGATCGGCGCTGCTGACGGGGCTTGCCTTCGGCGCCGGTATTGCGATCACCGGCGCGCTGTGGGGGTGGGGACGGCCGAACTGGAGCGCCGGCAGCGTCAATGTCAACGTCAACCGCTTCAACAGCATCAATGTTAACAGCGTCAACGCCAACCGGATCAGCAACCGGTCCATCAGCTCCAGCACCTGGCAGCACAACGCCGACCACCGGCGAGGCGTCGGCTATTCAAATCCTCAGGTCAGGCAGCAATACCGGCCAAACTCCGCCGGCAACGCCGCAAGTCTTGAAGCTTACCGAGGCCGAGGGACCTCGGGTGCGCCCGGCTTGGGGCTACCCGGCCAGCGTCCGGCCGGGGCAAGTAATCCGCAAGGCAAACTGGTGGCAGAGGGCGGTGCGGGCAACGCGCAAGGCAAGCTGGCGACAGCGTCACGTCCGAACGGTGCTGGCACGGGCAAGCCACCGAACATTCAGCGGCCCAACGGGGTCGGCGCTCCCGCGTTCAAGGGCGTCGGTAATGGCGCCGCGACCCGCGCGCAATCCGAACGGGGTCACGCCAGCCGTGGTGGGATCGCTCGGACGGGTGGTGGGGCCGGTGCGCGCGGTGGTGGCGGTGGCCACGGCGGTACGGCCGGGGGATTACGCCGATGATGCGTTTACCGTCTCTCAGGGTTCGGCTTGGCGCCGCTTTGCTCGCGCTGCCACTGCTCGCAGTGGCGCCCGCGGGCGATACGCCGCGGCACTTCGACTCGGCGGAGGCGGCAGTCGACACGCTGGTCGCGGCGGTGCGTGCCGACGATGTGGCCCAGCTGCGCCTGCTGTTCGGGCAAGCCGGCCTGCGGGATTTGGATGCCGGCGACCGCGTTGCCAACGCGGCACAGCGCGAGAAATTCATCACGGCCTATGAGGCCAGGCACGCGGTCGAGGTCAACGGCGATACGGCAACGCTTTCGATCGGCGCGGATGACTGGCCATTCCCGATCCCGCTGAGACACGCGCCGAATGGCTGGTCCTTCGACGTGGCGGCCGGTCGCGTTGAGATCCTGGACCGACGGATCGGCGCCAACGAACTGTATACGCAGCAGGTCGTGCTCGCCTATGTCGACGCGCAGAACGAGTATTTTCAGGACCTGCACGACGGCCACAAGGTTCATGTCTACGCGCAGCGCCTGTTCAGCAGTCCGGGCAAGCAAGATGGGCTCTACTGGTCGACCGAGGAGGGCCAGCCGCCGAGCCCGCTGGGACCGTTGATCGCGGAGGCCCGCGCTGGCGGCTACCGTCCGGGCGAGAACACCGAGCCACAGCCCTTTCATGGATATTACTTCCATGTCCTGAAGTCCCAGGGTCCGCATGCCACGGGTGGGGCCTACGACTATGTCGCGAACGGGCTGATGGTCGGCGGATTTCGGGCTCGTGGCATGGCCGGCGGGCTGGGACAGCACCGGCGTGATGACGTTCGTCGTCAACCAGGACGGTGAGATCTTCGAGAAAGACCTCGGTCCGACGACGCCGGCGATCGCCAAGGGGATGACCCAGTTCGATCCGGATGACACCTGGCGGAAGGTCGGCACACCGGCGCCGTTCGCGGGGGAAGCGGACGAGGACAGCGGCAGCGACTGACGTTCTTGGCGGCTCGGAACCAGCGCACCCCGAACGACAGTAACCAGAGGGTGATCCGCATACCAATCGGCAAGACTCGGTTAACAATCAATAATCTTCAATTTCACCGCATCGGTCGCCAAGTACCTCCCATTGGGTGTAGTAGGCACGGAAATCTGGAGCCGGTTGCATGGTGGACACCGAGACGCTGACCGCGGGGGGAACCGCCACGACGGAGGTTGGCCGCGATTTCATTCGCGACATCGTGCAGGCTGACGTGGATGCCGGGCGGACCAAGACCGTGGTGACGCGTTTTCCCCCGGAGCCAAACGGCTTTCTGCATCTGGGCCACGCCAAGTCGATCTGCCTGAATTTTGGCATCGCCCAGGAATTCGGCGGCCGTTGCCATCTGCGCTTCGACGACACCAACCCCACCCGGGAGGAACAAGTCTTCATCGACGCCATCCAGCGCGACGTCCGCTGGCTGGGCTTCGACTGGGGCGAGTGCCTGCACTACGCTTCGGATTACTTCGAGCAGCTTTACGCCTGGGCCGAGCATCTGGTGCGGCAGGGGAAGGCTTATGTGGACGATACGGCCTCGGACGCGATGCGGGCGCAACGTGGCAGCCTCACCGAGCCGGGACAGAACAGCCCGTTCCGCTACCGCTCGGTCGAGGAGAATCTCGATCTGTTCCGTCGCATGCGGGCAGGCGAGTTCCCCAACGGCGCCCGCGTCCTGCGCGCCAAGATCGACATGGCGTCAGGCAACATGAACCTACGCGACCCGGTGCTGTATCGGATCATGCACGCCCACCACCCGCGCACCGGCGACGCCTGGTGTATCTACCCAACCTACGATTTCGCCCATGGCCAGTCGGATGCGATCGAGGGCGTCACCCACTCGATCTGCACCCTGGAGTTCGAGGACCATCGGCCACTGTATGACTGGCTGATCGACAACCTTCCCGTCCCCTCGCATCCGCATCAGTACGAATTCGCACGCCTGAACGTCGACTACACCGTCCTGTCGAAGCGCCATCTGACCCGATTGGTGCAGGAAAAGCACGTCAACGGCTGGGACGACCCGCGGATGCCCACTTTGGCTGGGATCCGGCGACGAGGCGTGCCAGCGGCGGCATTGCGCGAGTTTATCCGCCGCGTCGGGGTGGCGCGTGCCTACAGCCAGGTGGATGTCGCAATGTTGGACTCTGCGGTTCGCGACACGCTGAACCCGATCGCGGAACGCCGCATGGCAGTGCTGCGGCCGCTGAAGCTGATCATCGAGAATTATCCCGAGGGAAGCACCGAGACGCTGGAGGCACACAACCATCCGGACGACCCGGCGGCCGGGACGCGGCCCATCACGTTCGGCCGCGAACTCTATGTCGAGCGCGACGACTTCATGGAAACGCCGCCCAAGAAGTTCTTTCGTCTGTCACCCGGGCGGGAGGTGCGGCTGCGATACGGCTATTTCGTCACCTGCCAGCAGGTCGAAAAGGACGCCTCCGGTCAGGTCGTGGCACTTCGCTGCACCTACGACCCGGCTTCCCGCGGCGGCAATTCGCCAGATGGAAGAAAGGTCCAGGCCACGCTGCATTGGGTTGCGGCGGCCGACGCGGTGACGGCGGAGGTGCGTCTGTATTCGCATTTGTTCAACCGGCCCGATCCCGGTGCGGACGGCGACGCGCTCGCGAACATTGATCCCAATTCGCTGGAAGTTCTGACTGATTGCCTGGTGGAGCCGTCGCTGCGGTCGGCCGAGGTGGGGCACGCGGTGCAGTTCGAGCGCACCGGATATTTCGCCGCCGACCCGGATACCAGCCCCGGGCGCCTGGTGTTCAATCGAACGGTCGGGCTGCGGGACACCTGGGCCAAGGTCCAGGCTGGGGCCAAGGTCCAGGCTGGGGCCAAGCGATAGCATCACTGATCATAGCCTCGGGAGGCAGGCTGCCTATTTCGCACGATAGTGGCGATGGCACGCACCACACTGCTCGCCCAGCGCCTTGGCCTCGACCGCCACCGCATCCACATCTCCGGCCTTGGCGGCGACCGCCAGCCTGTCCGCCGCCGCCCCCATGGCCGCGGCGTTCTTCTCGAACCCGGGCCGGTCAGTCCAGATTTCCGCCAGCGCCTTGGTGTTTCCGCCCTGATCACTGCCAACGGGGAACACGACGGGGATAAGCCCGGCCCACCTTGAGATCGCCTTGGCGGGCGCCTCCAACGGCTTGACATCTCCCTTGGCCGCGACCACCGCACGGACGAACGCGAAATCACCGCCTGCCAGGTCCATGCCGGTTTGTCTTACCGAAATCGGGTCCAGACCGTCGGCCCGGGCCACGCCAAAAGCCAGCAGCGCGATCGCAACACCCCACGCAACCCCATTTCTCATCTATACGAGCCTTCCCTGCTCGGCCATCCGGTCAGCCGGTTTGTAACGATTTCGCACCACCCGATTTCCCACCGCCCTCGCTGGCAGCTTCGCTGGCGACCGCACAGACCGCAAGACCGTCGAAAAGGATAATCATGCCGGCCATCCACTCACTTGCCGTGTTCTGCGGCTCCCGCGTTGGCACCAGCCCGGCCTACGCTGAAGCCGGTCGCGCCCTGGGCGCAGGTCTCGCCCGGGCTGGCATTCGGCTGGTCTATGGTGGCGGCCGCATCGGCATCATGGGCGTCGTCGCGGACGCGGTGCTGCAGGCCGGCGGCACCGTGCTGGGCGTCATCCCGGACTTCCTCACCCGCGTCGAGGTCGCGCATCAGGCGGTCAGCGAAATGGTCGTCACCGACAGCATGCATGCCCGCAAGCTCCGCCTGTATGAGGAATCCGACGCGTTCCTGACGATGCCCGGCGGTCTGGGCACCTTCGACGAGACCTTCGAGGTCATCACCTGGCGCCAGCTCGGCCTGCACGACAAGCCGATCCTGCTGTGCAACGTCGCTGGCTGGGCGGCACCTCTCGTTGCCACCATCGATCACGCGATCGCTCAAGGTTTCGCCGCGTCTGACTGTCGCAGGTTGTTCGAGGTGCTGGACGGCGTTCCGGCAGTGCTGGAACGCCTACGAACCCTGCCGGCCGGAACCGGAGGTCCAGCCGAACGATTCTGACGGCCCTCCTGGTCCACGCGTTGAAGCTGGTCGCGCGGCGCAACCCCTACACGTAAGCCGCCATGCGCATCCCTGGGGACAGCGCCGCGAGAACACCATCTAGACATAAGGATATCTTTATGTCACTCTTGCGCCATGGATCACCTGCTCGCCAGCCTGCGTGCCGCCGCTGAACCGACCCGCCTTCGCCTGCTTGCCCTCACCGCGCGCGGCGCGTTCTGCGTGATGGATTTCACCGAGATCCTCGGCCAGTCGCAGCCGCGCTTGTCGCGCCACCTTAAGCTGCTGTGCGACTGCGGATTGCTGGACCGGGTCCGCGAGGGTGCCAATGTCTGGTTCGCCTTACCGCCGGGCGAGGACGGCGCTCTGGCGCGTGAACTGATCGCTCGCCTGCCACCGCATGATCCGGTGCTGGACGCCGACCGGCGCCAGGCTGCTCGCGTGCTGGCCGAACGCGCCCGGATCGCCACGGAGAGTTTCCGCAACCGCGGCGCCGACTGGGATGAGATGCGGGCGCTCGAGTTGCCCGCCGCGGCGGTGGAAACCGCGCTGCTGTCGCTGGTGCCGCCCGACGAGGCCGGCTGCCTGCTCGATATCGGCACCGGCACCGGCAGGGCGCTTGAGCTGCTGGCTCCGCGCGTTCGTCAGGCGCTCGGTATCGACGCTTCCAAATCAATGCTGGCGCTGGCGCGCGCCAGGCTGGCGGGCCCGGACTATGCACACTGTGCCGTTCGCCTGGCCGACATGTATCGGCTTCCGTTAGCGAGTTCCTCATACGATACTGTCATATTGCAGATGGTTCTGCACCACGCCGAGGACCCGGGGGTCGTCATCGCCGAGGCGGTTCGCGTGTTGCGCCCCGGCGGCCGGTTGGTGGTGGTCGATCTGGCCGAGCATGGTCAGCAGGACTTGATTGGGCGCCTCGCTCATCGCTGGCCGGGATTTTCGGACGAAGCGGTCAATCAATTGTTTGCCGCGGCAGGACTGAATCGGTCGCCGCCTATAACCGTTTCCGGAAGCCTCGTCGTGCGGATCTGGTCCGCCAACCGCCCCGTTACCGGCGTTGCCGCCGAAGCCTCCGCCGATACGCTTGCCGCCCTCCCGGACGCAGCGCCCAGCCGCGAACTCAGCCTCTGAAAGCCACCGCATGACCCGTCCCCATCTGCTCGATGCCCTGCGTGATCGCGTCCTGCTGTGCGACGGCGGCATGGGCAGCCGGGTCCAGGCGCTCACCCTGGATATCGAGAAGGACTACTGGGGCCGCGAGAACTGCACCGACGTGCTGGTGCTGTCGCGCCCCGATATGGTGCGGGAGATCCATCGCGGTTACTTCGCCGCCGGCGCCGACATGGTGGAAACCAACACCTTCGGCGCCTCTCCGGTTACGTTGGGCGAGTTCGACCTGGCTGACCGGGCGTTCGAAATCAACAAGATCGCCGGCGAGCTGGCCCGCGAGGCGGCGGAAACGTTCGCCGATGACCGCCACCGCTGGGTCATCGGCAGTGTCGGTCCGGGAACCAAGCTGCCCAGCCTGGGCAACATCGCCTACGACCCGCTGGAGGCCGCGCTTGCCGAACAGTGCCGCGGCCTGATCGCCGGCGGGGTCGACGCGATCCTGATTGAGACCTGCCAGGACACACTGCAGATCAAGGCCGCGGTCAACGGCGCCAAGATCGCGCGCCAGGCAGCCGGCAAGGATATTCCGGTCTTCGTTCAGGTGACTGTGGAAACCACCGGAACGCTGCTGGTTGGCCCCGACATAGCTACCGCCGCGGCGGTGGTCAGCGCACTCGATGTGCCGCTGATCGGCCTCAACTGCGGCACCGGCCCGCAGGAGATGGCCGAACACGTGGGATGGCTGGCGGCCAACTGGCCCGGACTGATCTCGATGCAGCCCAATGCCGGCCTCCCCGAACTGGTCGACGGCCACACCCACTATCCCCTCGGCGCCGCCGACCTCGCCACCTGGCTGGAGCGCTACGTCGCCGAGGACGGGGTCAACCTGATCGGCGGCTGCTGCGGCACCACAGTCGAACACATCGCCGCGCTGGACGCGATGCTGCGAAAGCGAGGCGAATTCCGCCCGCCGCTGGTCGCGCGCAAGTCGGTCTGGGTACCCGGCGTCGCCAGCCTCTACCAGGCGGTGCCGTTGCGGCAGGAGAATGCGCTGTTCGCCATTGGCGAGCGCTGCAACGCCAACGGCTCCAAGAAATGGCGCGAGTTGCAGGAAAAGGCTGACTGGGACGGCTGCGTCACCATGGGGCGCGAGCAGATCGCCGAAGGCTCGCACGCGTTGGACATCTGCACCGCCTTCGTCGGCCGCGACGAAAATGCCGAGATGACCGAGGTGATCCGCCGCTTCACCGCCTCGGTGAATTCGCCGCTGGTGATCGACAGCACGGAAACGCCGGTGATCGAGGCCGCGCTGAAGCTGCACGGCGGCAAGCCGATCATCAACTCGATCAATTTCGAGGACGGCGAGAAAGCCGCGACCGACCGGCTGCTGCTGGCGAAACGCTTCGGCGCCGCGGTGATCGCTCTGACCATCGACGAGGTGGGCATGGCGAAGTCGGTGGAGGACAAGCTGCGTATCGCCACCCGGCTGGTTGATTTCGCCTGCAACCGGCATGGTCTTGCGCAATCCGACCTGCTGATCGACCCGCTGACCTTCACTATCGCCACTGGCAACGAAGACGATCGCAAGCTGGCACAATGGACGCTGGAAGGCATCGCGGCAATTCGGGAGAAATTCCCCGACATACAGATCATCCTCGGCCTGTCCAATGTGAGCTTCGGGCTAAACCCGGCGGCTCGCGCGGTGCTGAACTCGGTCTTTCTCGACCATGCTCGCCGGGCTGGCATGAGCGGTGCAATCATCCACGTGTCCAAGATCCGCCCGCTGCATCTGATTGCTGAAGAAGAGAAACAGGTTGCCGAGGACCTGATCTTCGATCGCCGGCGCGAGGGCTACGATCCGCTGCAGGAATTGTTGAGACTGTTTGCCGGACGCAAGGCCGTCGACGCGGTGAAGAAGGAACGCGCCGAAACGCCCGAGGGCCGCCTGAAGGACCGCATCGTCGACGGTGACCGCAAGGGACTGACCGACGACCTTGATGAGGCGCTGAAGACGCTGGCGCCGTTGGACATCATCAACAACGTGCTGCTGGACGGCATGAAGGTGGTCGGCGACCTGTTCGGCGCCGGCAAGATGCAGTTGCCTTTCGTGCTGCAGTCGGCGGAAACAATGAAGAGCGCCGTTGCTTACCTCGAACCGCTGATGGAGCGCGTCGAGGGCCAGGAAAAAGGCACCATCGTGCTCGCCACGGTGAAAGGCGACGTCCACGACATCGGCAAGAACCTGGTCGACATCATCCTGACCAATAACGGCTACCGGGTGGTCAACCTCGGCATCAAGGTGCCGCTTGCCGACATGCTGGTGGCGATGCGCGACAACCACGCCCACGCCATCGGCATGTCGGGTCTGCTGGTGAAATCCACCGTGGTGATGCGCGAGAACCTGGAGGAAATGTCGCGCCAGGGCGTCGAGATTCCGGTCCTCCTCGGCGGTGCGGCACTGACCCGCAACTACGTGGAAGACGCCTGCGTCACCGCCTATGCTTCGGGCCGGGTGGCCTATGCCCGCGACGCGTTCGATGGCCTGCATCTGATGGACAAGGTCACCGGCAATGGCTTCGACGACTACCTTGCTGCGATCCAGGCAAAGCGCGTCGGCAAGGCCCGGAATACCGCGCGAACCCTTGGCCAGGCCGACGCCCGCGCTTTTCAGCCCATCGATGTCCTGGCGGTCCAGGCTCGGCGGCACCGTCTGACGCGCGATGTGCCGGCTATCACGCCACCGTTTTGGGGCGCGCGGGTGATCGAATCCGCGCCGAAAGCCATCGTGCCGTTCGTCAACGAGCGCAGCCTTTATCAATTTCAGTGGGGTTTTCGCAAACAGGGCCGTTCGCTGGAGGATTTCCTCGGCTGGGCGAAACAGGAACTGCGGCCGGTGATGCGAAGAATGCTGACGCTGTGCGAGGAACAGGACATCCTCAAACCCCAGGCCGCCTACGGCTACTGGAAGGCGGCCGGCCAAGGCAACGACCTGGTGATCTTTGAGCAGGACGGCACCACCGAGGTGACGCGCTTTTCGCTGCCGCGCCAGCCGAAGGAGAACGGCGAGTGTATTGCCGACTTCTTCCGCGATATCGACGATGCGGAGCGAGATGTCATCGCGCTGCAGGTGGTGACGGTGGGCCAGAAAGCCTCGGACACCGCGCGGGTCTGGTTCGAGGACAACCGCTACCAGGATTATCTGTACTTGCACGGCCTGTCGGTGGAGATGGCGGAGGCGATGGCGGAATACGTGCACAAGCAAATCCGCGCCGAGCTCGGTTTCGCCGGGGAGGACGACCGGGACATGGAGAAAATGCTCGGCCAGGGGTATCGGGGCAGCCGCTACTCGTTCGGCTACCCGGCTTGTCCGCGGCTCGAGGATCAGGTGCCGATCCTGGGCATGCTGAATGCCGAACGGATCGGGATTTCGCTGTCGGACGAGTACCAGTTGCATCCCGAGCAGTCGACATCCGCCATCGTTGTGCTCAACCCGCGGGCAAAGTATTTCTCCGTCTGATCTGCCCCTATCGGTGCGGCGCTCGGCGACCTGAGGAGGCCCGCGTGTTCGACGGCAACTCGGACGACACGATCCGCTCGATCCTCACCACCACGCGGCGGATCGCCCTGGTTGGCGCCTCGGCAAAGCCCTGGCGGCCGTCGAATGAGGTGATGCGCTTCCTGCTGGATCGGGGCTATGACGTGATCCCGGTAAATCCGGGCCTCAGCGGCCAGACCATACACGGCCGGGTCGTCGTCGCCACCCTTGCGGACGCCGCCCCGCTGGACATGGTCGACGTTTTCCGCAACTCCGCGCACGTCGGGCCGCTGGTGGATCAGGTGGTTCAGCTTGGCGCCCGTACAGTCTGGATGCAGCTCGGGGTGGTGCACGAGCTGGCGGCAAAAAAGGCCCGTGAGGCAGGGATAGTCGTCGTCATGGACCGCTGCCCAGTGATCGAGAATCGCCGCCTCGGACAGCTCGGCCCGACGGCCACCCCGCCTCGTTGAATTGCCTGCTCGTGATTATTGGCCGCCATTGAACCGCAGGCGGATCGGCGCCACATTCGCCGTGCCAGAGGCTGTCTTCAAAACCCGAAGGGTCACCGCAGGGGGCGAGCATGACGAACGAAGAACGCGACATCATTAGCCAGTTCATCGCCAGGGTCAGCGGCGCGCCAAGCGCCGTTGGGGGCTCGGTTCCCGCGACGCAGCCGGCGCTTCCGCCTGTGGACCGCGACGCGGACACCCTGATCGGGCAACTTCTGACCCGCTACCCGGAAGCGCGCTACCGCATCACCCAGCTTGCGTTTGTGCAGGAACACGCTTTGACCGAGGCGCAGAATCGGATCCAGCGGTTGCAATATGAACTGCAACAGTCCCAGCAGGCATTGCAACAGGCGCAGCAGTCCGCTCAGGGAGCGGGATCATCGTCAGGCGGTGGCTTCTTCAGCGGATTGTTCGGCGGCAACCGGCAGCAGTCGGCGCCGCCCCCAGGCGGGGCCTGGAATCAGGGCCAGCCGCAGCAAGGCTACGGGCAGCCACAGCAGGGGTATGGCCAGCCGCCACCGCCGCCACAGTACGCGCCCAACTACCAACCAGGCATGTTTCAGCGCCAGGGCTCCGGATTCCTCGGCTCGGCACTGACGACGGCGGCCGGCGTTGCGGGTGGCATGGTGGCCGGCAACGCACTCATGGGCCTGTTCTCCGGCGGCCACGAGGGCGGCTTCGGCGGTGGTGGGTTCGGTGGCGCGTCGGGGGGTAGCCCGTGGTCGAATCCGACCCAGGGCGCGGTGGACGGCGGAAGCGCGGGTGGCAATCAGGACTATGTCGATAATGGCACCTGGGACCAGCCAACCAGCGGCGACGCTCCGTTGCCAGATGACAGCGGCGGCAGTTGGGACTCCGGCGGTGGCGGCTGGGACAGCGGCGGCGGCAATTCCGACGACACGTTTTAAACCTTCTTGGCCCAGTGTCTTCCCCGTGGTTGTCCCGGTGTCATGCCTGGCGAAGGCCGGGTACCGACATCTCAGCCGGCCCAGCACGAAAGCGCCGGGGGCCGGCGCGGCAGCCGCAATTTCGCTGACCCCGTGCTAGCCCTCACCTGACCCCTCCGAACTCTGTGCCTCGCCGCGCATCGCCCGGGTCAGCGCCACGACCGACCCCAGGCTGTTCGCCATATCGGTCGGGACGAGCACTGTCGTGCCGCGATCCTTGTTCATCTCATACAGCAGGTTCATCTGCCGCAGGCGCAGCGCGTTCGGATCGCTGCTATAGTGCTTCGCCGCCTCCACCACCTGTTGCGCGATTTCCCGTTCCGCCGAGGCGAGGATCACGCGCGCGTCCTTCTCCCGCTCCGCCTGCGCCTGCATGCTCATGGCGTCCTGCAGTTCGCGCGGAATCGACACGTCCTTGATCTCCACGCTGCGCGCGGTGACGCCCCAGTTACCGGTCTTGCCGGTGATCGTCTTGCGTAGTTCCTCGTCCGCGGCGCGCCGGTCCGACAGCAGGCGGGACAGTTCCGTCGCTCCGATCATCTCCCGCAGGCTGGTCTGAGCGACGCGTTCGATCGCCTCCCGGTAGTTGGCGATGCGGATGGCGGCGGTCTCGGCGTTCTCCACCTGCCAGAACACGATGGCGTCCACCCCCACCGCGACAGTGTCGCGCGTCAGTGCCTGTTCGGCGGTGATGATCGTCGTCTGGATGCGCAGATCGACCACCTGCGCCACGGTGTCGATCACCGGGAACAGCAGATACAGCCCCGGCCCTTTCACTTTGTGGAAGCGGCCCAGTCGCAGAATCACGGCGCGCTGCCACTCGGACGCAACCCGCACCGATCGCGCCAGGATCACCAGGACGATGACCGTGGCGACAGCCAGGCCGATACCCATGAGCGTTCCCCCGAAACAGGCTGTTGTTATAGCCATGGGATCAGCCAGTAATAGCCGCCAACGGCGCGCGGCCGCCGTAGCCTTGGTGGCGCGCCACTGTGACGGCCTGTATAGCCGGCGACGATGACATCCCTCCCCGCCCCCCTCGTCGCCGTGGTGCTGCCGCCGCGCGAGGGTTTCGGCCCCGGCCGCACCGGGGCGATCGGCCTGCTCGCCCGCCGCCTCGTCCAGACCCCCGGCTTCGACACCATCGTGCTCGGCGGTAGCCAGGACGGGCCCGTTTTCCCGGGCACCGAATTCCGCCCGGTGAGCCCGTCCCGGTGGACCATCGGCAACATCAACATCCGCTACGCCGCCGCGGCCGCGACCCTACTCAGGGATCTCAAGCCCTCGCTGATCGAAGTGCACAACCGGCCGGAGATCGCGCTGGCCCTGGCGGCGCGGCTGCCGCGCATCCCGGTGACCGTCATCCTGAACAACGACCCGCAGGCGATGCGCGACGCGACGAGCGCCGGCCAGCGGAGCGAGATGTTGCGCCGCCTCGCCCTGGTGATGACCTCATCCGACTATCTGCGCCATCGCGTACTGGAGGGTGTGAGCGATCCGGTCCGCGCCCCGGTTGTGCTGCCAAACTGCCTCGACCTGACGGAATTACCCCCTCCAGGCCCACGAGACAGACTGATCCTGTTCGCTGGTCGGGTCGTCGACGACAAGGCCCCAGACGCCTTCGTCGCCGCCTGCGCGCGGGCGCTTCCGCTGCTGCCCGGCTGGGAAGCACAGATCATCGGCGCCGACCGCTTCCGGGTCGACAGCCCCGACACCGCCTTCGTCCAGACTGTCCGCGCCGCGGCTCAAGCCGCCAACGTGCGCATGTTGGGTTATCGCGATCATCCCGAGGTGCTGGAGGCAATGGCGCGGGCCGCCATCGTCGTGGTGCCCAGCCGATGGCCGGAACCGTTCGGTCTGGTCGCGCTGGAAGCATTGGCGAGCGGCGCCGCCCTGATCTGCTCGCCGCGAGGTGGATTGCCCGAGGTAGCCGGCGATGCCGCGATCTACGCCGATCCGGACCGTCCGGAGGAGATCGCCGCCGCGATGCGTTGCCTCGCCAAAGACGACACCCGCCGTTCCGCTTTGGCCGTGGCTGGCCGCCGGAGGGCACGCCAGTTCGACGTCGCCGTGGTCGCGGAACAGCTCGCGTCCCTGCGCCGAGCGGTGCTGGGAGCCATGGCGGTTCGGACGCCGCGATAGGTTAGGACCACCGAGCACCCGCGCGGGTAGGCGCTGGTTGACCGCTTCCGCGATACCTATATTGCTAGCCCAAACCAGACAGGCAGGTCCTGGAGACAGGGCCCGATTGGAGCATCTTGAATATGGCTGACACGAACGTGGCGGCGGAGGGCGCATCCAGCGTCCAGTCTGCAATTCAGGTGCCGGTCACGGTGTTGACCGGCTACCTCGGCGCCGGCAAGACGACGCTGCTGAACCGCATCCTGACCGAGCAGCACGGCCGCAAATACGCCGTCGTCATCAACGAATTCGGCGAACTCGGCGTCGACAACGACCTCGTCGTGGATACCGACGAGGAAGTCTTCGAGATGAACAACGGCTGCATCTGCTGCACCGTGCGAGGCGACCTGATCCGCATCGTCGGCGGCCTGATGAAACGGCGGGAAAAATTTGACGGCATCATCATCGAGACCACCGGCCTGGCCAATCCCGCCCCGGTTGCGCAGACCTTCTTCGTCGACGACACCGTGAAGGCCAAGACCCGCCTGGACGCGATCGTCACCGTGGTAGACGCGAAGCATCTGCCGGCGCGCCTCGCCGACAGCCACGAGGCGGCCGATCAGATCGCATTCGCCGACGTTATCGTCCTTAACAAGACCGACCTGGTGACGCCCGCGGAACTGGAGGCGGTCGAGGCCACCATTCGCTCGATCAACCGCTTCGCCGTCATCCATCGCACCGAGCGCGCCGCGGTGCCGATCGAGCAGGTCCTCAATCGCGGTGCCTTCGACCTGCAGCGCATCCTGGCCATGCACCCGGATTTCCTCGATGGCGACGACGATCACGAACATAACGACGACATCACGTCGATGAGCTTCGAAGTCGAACGCCCGATAGACCCTGAAAAATTCAACGCATGGATCGGCGTTCTATTGCAGGACAAGGGCCAGGACCTGTTGCGAACCAAGGGCATCCTGAACTACGCCCATGAGGATCGCCGCTTCGCCTTTCAGGCCGTGCACATGATCGCCGACGGCGACTTCATCGGCCCCTGGAAGGACGGCAAGTCCCGCGTGAGCCGGCTGGTGTTCATCGGCCGTAATCTGAACCGCCCGCAACTGCGCCGCGGTTTTGAAAGCTGCGCGGTCGACTGAACCTGTCCGGGATACCCGCATGAGCCAAGCCACCGACACGCACTTTCTGCTGGAAACGCGTGGCGTATCAAAAGACCTGGGTGCCTTCGTCGTCGCCGCCCGGTTCTCCCCCGACGGACGCTCGGCTGGCTTCGCGCTGGGCGACGGAACGGTGCATATCGCGCACCTTGCCGATCTGTCGGAATGGCCAAGTGCGACAGCACACGATGGCGCGGTTCTCGCCTTCGCGCCGGACGTTGCGGGCAATGGCTTCGTCTCCGGTGGCGACGATGGCGCCCTCCGTCGAGTCGGCACCGATGGCACGGTGTCCGATATCACCAGTTTCGGCAGCAAGTGGGTGGAGCATGTCGCGACCCATCCGATCGACAAGACGCGGGGCCTGATCGCCGCCAGCGCCGGCAAACTGGTAAGATTGTTCGACCAGTCCGGGCGGTTGCTGAAGGAACTACCCCACCCCTCCACCGTCACGGGCCTGGTGTTCGACACGAGAGGAAAACGGATCGGGACCTCGCACTACAACGGCGCCTCGCTCTGGTTTGTCGCCGCGAAGACCGACACGCCCCGTCAACTGGAGTGGAAGGGCAGCCATACGGCCATCGTCATCCACCCGGAAGGCGAGGCCGTGGTAACCGCGATGCAGGAAAACGCTTTGCATGGGTGGAAGCTTCCAGATGGCCAGCATATGCGCATGAGCGGCTATCCGGCCAAGACCACCAGCCTGTCATTCACGCGCAGCGGCAGATGGATGGCCAGCAGCGGCGCGGACGCCATGGTGCTATGGCCGTTCTTCGGCGGCGGTCCGATGGGCAAGGCGCCGCTGGAGCTGGCAGGGGGTGACGGCATCATCTGCAATTATGTCGCCTGCCATCCGAAAGAGGAGCTAGTGGCCGGCGGATTCGCCGACGGGCTCGTCGTGCTGGCCGAGATTACGTCTTCCCGCGTCCTGCCGGTGGCAGCTCCAGGGAATGGCGCGGTCTCGACCCTGGCGTGGAATGCCGATGGCACGCGCCTGGCGATCGGCACCGAAACGGGTTTCGCGGCAATCGTCGATTTCGCCAAACGCTGAGGGAAGCGCTTTCTCCTCCTGTGGCTGCCCTGACCGAACAACGCTCGATCAGACTGCGCCAGTTCTCAGGTCTGGATCGACGTCAGCGGCTCCCGAGGGATTTTTAGCCGCCCCCGTCGATCGTCAGGACTGTGCCCGTGGTGTAGCCCGACACCGAACTGGCGAGAAACGCCACCGCGTTGCCGATCTCGCGCGGAGTTGCGGCACGGCCGAACGGCATGCCGGTGGTCAGCTCCCGCCAGCGCTCAGGATCGCCGAACTTCTCCTGCGCTTCCGCGCGCCGCAGCATCACCAGGCGATCGGTCTCGACTGGCCCGGGATTGATTGCCACCACCCGCATCCCGTCCGCTGGCGCGCCCTTGCCGAGCGCTCGGGTGAACGCCATCAGCGATGCGTTGCCGGCGGCACCGGCAATGTAGTTACTAGGAAATTTCTCCCCCGCCGCGCCGATAACATTGATGATGACGCCCGCCCGGCGCGCCTTCATCTGGGCGTAGATCAGGCGGCAGAACGAGATGTAACCGAATACCTTGAGATCCCACGCCTGGCGCCACCTTGCGTCGTCGATCGACAACAGGTCGCCGGGAGGAATGGCGCCGGCATTGTTCACCAGGATGTCGAGGTCTCCGGCTTCCAGGGCCACCTTGCGCACCGACAGGTCGCTCGACAGGTCAGCGGCGATGGTGCGCACGTTGACCTGGCGCTTGCTTCGGATGCCCGCAGCGGCGGTTTCGAGCAGATCCGCGTTCCGGGCCACGAGGATCAGATTGCACCCTTCCTCCGCCAGCACCTCCGCCGTCGCCTGACCAATGCCTTTCGAGCCGCCGGTGATGAGAACGGTTTTGCCTGCCAGTCCGAGGTCCATTTTATGCCACCTTTTGTTGAGCGCCCGATCGCTGAGCGCTCGATTGCTGAGCGTCCTGGGCGCCGCCCTCACATGCCGGCAACGAACGTTCCCGCTGCCACGCCCTACAGGCATCGCCGAATGCGCTGAAAATGGCAATGCTGTCCGGATTCTCCGCATAGCGCCACTCGGGATGCCACTGCACGCCGAGGACCCAGGGATCGACCGGTCCGGCCCCAGCCGACACCCACCGTACCGCCTCGATCGTCCCGTCCGGGGCCAGCGCCTCCACCACCAGACCTTCAGCCACCCGGTCGATCGCCTGGCCATGCACCGAGTTCACCCGCAGCCGCTCGGCACCCACGATACGGGCCAGCCAGCCGGTGACACTGACGCAGTGCTTGGGACCATAGCGCTGCTCCAGCGAGCCGGCACCGCCGCGATGATCCAGCCGTCCCGGGCGTTCATGGACGCGCTGAATAAGCGTGCCCCCGAGCGCGACGTTCAATTCCTGGATGCCACGACAGATCGCCAGCACCGGCAGGCCTCGAGCAACCGCGGCGCGGATCAGCGGCAGCGTCGTGTGGTCCCTCTCCATGTCGTGATACTCGGGCGTCTCGCTTTCACCCCCGGCGTAGTGGGTCGGGTGCACGTTGCTTGGGCTGCCCGGGACCAGCAGCCCATGCAAATGGTCGAGCAGGCCGAGCTGCATTTCGCCCACGGGAGGGATCATGACCGGCAGGGCTCCGACACCGCCGAGGACCGCGGCGGCATACCGCGCTGGCGTCTGATGCATCGGCATCTCGTTAACCAGCTTTGCACAGGCGGGAATACCAACGACGAGGCTCATGACGGCGGACTCGCGCGAACGGGGGACAGACAGATTATGAGCGCGGCCGAAACCGGTCGGCAATCACCGCGCAACCGGCACCGAGAAGCATCATAGCAGCCATGCCCCGAGGCGTGCCGTCGGTGAGCAGTCCGACCAGTAGCCCGGAGCTGGCGCCGAGCCCGAATTGCAGCATCCCCATGAGCGCCGCGGCGCTGCCTGCGTGGGCCGCGTGACGTGACAGCGCTCCGGCCGAGGTATTGGCGTTGCTGAAGCCCTGGCAGCCCAGGATAAGGATCAGCGGTGCGACGATCAGCGCCAGAACGTGCAGGCCGCTGAAGGCAACAACCACCAGGAGAATGGTGCCGCCCAGCGAAACTCGTGAGATGATCCGTAGCATCCGGAACAATCCGACCCGCGGCAGCAGGCGGGCGTTGAGCTGCGAGCCGGCAATCAGACCACAGGAACACAGGCCAAAGATCAACGCGAACCGGGAGGGGCTGAGACCAAAGCCCTGGATGAACACCGGCGACGACCCGGCCAGATAGGCGAACATGCAAAATGTGCCGCTGGCGCCCATGATGGCGTGGGTGAGAAAGGTTCGCTCGCGTATGATCGCCAGGTAGCGTGCCGCCTGGCCCCCCGGACTGAGCCGACTGCGGCGCTCGGGCGGCAGGGTTTCCGGTAGCACCCGCCAGGCGGAGATGACGCAGACCGCGCCGTAAGCCGCCAGAAGCCAGAATATGACCCGCCAATGGGCGAACGTCAGGATCGCGCCGCCGACCGTCGGGGCGAGGATCGGCGCCACTCCCATGACTAGAACCAGGCGAGACATCATGATGGCGGCGGCCTGGCCGTCGGCGAGGTCGCGCACGACGGCCCGGGAAATCACCATGCCGGCGGAGGCGCCGAACGCCGCGAATGCACGAAACACTGCCAGCCAGCCCAGAGTCGGCGACAAGGCACAACCGACGGTGCAAACAGCGAAGATGGCGAACCCGACGGTAAGCGGCAGTCGCCGACCGAAACGATCCGACAGGGTGCCCTGGGTGATCTGGCCGACCGACAGCCCGGCGAACCAGGCGGCGAGAGTAAGCTGAGCGGTTCCCGAGGCGGTGCCAAAGGACGCCTCGACGGCCGGGAAAGCGGGCAGATACATGTCCGTGGCGGCCGGACCCACGGCGATGAACAAGCCAAGGAAGTAAGGCAGCCAGGACGGCGTTGGCCTGTCCGGGGCGAGAGTTCCGGGCGAGGTCATGCCGACCAGACGCCTCGGTGCCACGCGGCGGGACGCCCGTCAGAATGGGCTGATCTGGGCCGCCGGCAGGCGGCGTGCCGGGTCGCCGGGGCGCGGCGTGGCGAAAGGTTCGTCGGTGAAAAGGACACGATGAGGGGATGCTTAGCAGGGTTGAGACGCGCGTTGACAGTGGTGGCGGTTTGGCTCTAGTCCCCGGCTTCCGGCGCGGAGGGGTGCCCGAGTGGCTAAAGGGGGCGGACTGTAAATCCGCTGGCGTGCGCCTACGTTGGTTCGAATCCAACCCCCTCCACCAGGGATAAAATCGCGAAACATGGTAGGAAGCATCCGCATCAATCGCGGTGCCGGTGGTCCCGGAGGGCCACACGCCAAGGCCCGAGAAAGCTCAACATCGCGGCACAGATCGTAGACACAAAATACCGGACCCCGGCACGCCAGCGGCGGTTGTGACTGCGGACCAAAACACCGCCCAATCCCTCCAGAACGCTTCCATCAGGCTTCGTCGGCGACCAGCGCAATCGCTTGCAAGCAGTTTGAGGATCGGGCTAGGTCACGCATCCGCGATCAAGACTGCGATTGAGAACAGGAACACCCCGTGTCCGATACCGAGCGCCCGAAAACGAACTCCCGAGCCCTTCCCGCCGCGCTAGGGGTCGTGGCGCTGCTAGGCTGGGGTACCGCCGGATATGTCTACACTACCGACAAGCAGCAAGAGCAGTCGCTATCTGACCAGTTGGCGCAACACAACAAAACGGAAGGGACGCTGACCGACCTCAACCAGCAGGTCTCGTCTCAGCAGGCGGCGCTCGACAAGGCCACCCACGATCTCACGGATACCGGCCAGCAACAGAAAGCGCTCCAGGCGCAGACGGAGCAGACCCGCACTCAACTGGCCGACCTGACGGGCCAGCGTGACGGCACACAATCTGAGCTACAGCGGGCCCAGCAGGCACTGGACGACGCCCAGAAACAGGCCCAGGCGCTGCGGCAACAGCAGGCGGACAATCTGAAGCAGGCGCAGGCCGACGGCGCGCAGGCGGAACAAACCCTGAGCCAGGGCAAAGATTTGGTTGCGGCTGCGACGAAAACTCTGACCGACGCACAAGATCAGCAAAGCGCGGCGCAGCGGAAGCTGGAGCAGGCGAAGGCGACCATCGCGCAGGCTACCGCCGACCGGACCCGGTTACAGGAGGAGGCCCAGGACGCCGAGCAACACGCCTCCGAGCTACCTGGCCCGATCGCAAACCTGGTGGCGGTGGTCACCCAGCGTGATGGCGAATTGTCTGGCCTGCAGCAGCAATTGCAGACGGCGCAGCAGCAGGCGGACGCGGCGCAGACCGAGCTGACCAGCGCCCGGCAGACGGTAGATGCCGACGATAAGGCCTTGCAGGCGGCGACGGAGGCCCTCGACAAGCACCGTGCCGAGACTCAGTCGGCGTTGCAGAAGGCGACGCAGGCGCGAAGCGATGCCGAGCAGGCGAAGCAGAGCGCGCAGCAGCAACAGGACAACGCCGCCAAGGCTGTAACCGAAGCAGGCGTGTCTCACGACCGGGTCCAAGCCGATTTGCAGGAGGCGGATCAGACGCGGCAGTCGGCCGAGCAGAAACTGGCCAGTGCGACTGAAGCCTCCGATGCTCGCCAGCATGAATTGGAAGCGGCGCAAAGCCAGCAGAAATCGGCGACCCAGACCCTTGCGGACCTGCAGTTCCGGCAGACGGACGCCACCACGGCGCTCGATGCGGCAAAGCAGCAGGCGGCCGCTCCACCGGCACCGGCACCCACGGCCCCGGACAGCGGAACATCGGCCGCGCCGAACGCCGGCACGCCGCCTCCCCCAGGGGACGTCGACGTCAATCCCTCCGCCGATGCATCGCCCGCGCCAGCCACCGGAACGCCTCCGCCGGCCAGCGCTGAAACCTCCCCTGCCCCAGACACTGGAACTGCAGATACCGGAACCTCGGCTCCGGCACAGGCTGACCTTGAGGCGCGGGTGACGGCCGCACAGACGGCGCTCGACGAAATCAACACCCAGGTGACGGACGCTCAGCAGGCGGCCGTGAAGGCAAGCCAGGACGTGAGCGCGGCGGAAGCGGTGTTGCAGCAGGCGACGGCGGCGCGCGACGCGGCGCAGCAAGCGGTGCAGGAAGCGCAGGCACATGTCGCGGAGTTACAGACCGCGGAGGGCAAGGCTACCGAGGATTTCAAGGCGAAGCAGCAGGCGGCGCAGGACGCCCAAGCGAAGCTGGACTCGGCCGGGCAGACGCTCGATCAGACCGTGCAGGCGCTGGCCTCCGCCCAAGCTGACGCCAATGCAACAGACGCCGACCAGGCAGCCGAGGCGGCTCGGCAGAAGCTGACCGAGGCTCAGACCCAGCTTGCCGCGGCCACCCAGGCGTTCGAAGCGGCCGACAAACAGCGCTCCGATGTGCAGGGTCAGGTCGACCGGGCCAAGGTGGAACTGGATGCGGCGACTGCCAGCCGTGACCAGGCGCAGACCGATCTGGAGCACGCGCGGCAGCGGGCCCAGGATGACCACGCACAATTTGCCAAGCTCGCCGACACACTGACCACGGCCGCCACGGACCAGGAACAGGCTGAGGCGGCACTGCCCGGCGCCGCCCTGGCGATCGACGACGCACATCAAAAGCTGCTTGCGGCGCAGAGCGAGGCCGAGAGCGGCCTGCAGACCGCACTGGCGGCTGGCGCGCAGTTGCAGACGCAGCTTGCCGCCACGCGCACCGTGCTGGAGCAGACCATCCAACAACGCGACACGGCGCAGGAGCAGCTCGATTCGCTGCAAAAGCAGATTGCCACCGCGACAAGCGCGGCCGAAGACGCTGCCAAAGCGCGCGATGCGGCGCAGCAGGCGGCCGATCAGGCCAAGACCCAGGCAACCGACGCGGCTCAGCACCTGGCCGAGTTGCAGCAGAACGTGGATGCCCACACCAAGCAGGTGGCGGAACTCGAAGCCCAGGCAAAACAAGCGCAGCAGGACGTTACCGATGTCCAGGGCAAGCTGGCCGATACCAAGGACCAGCTCGATCAAGCCACGCAGCAGCGCGATAATACGCAGCAGCAGCTCAAGTCCACGCAGGCCGAGCTCGACGGGGTGAAGCAGACATTGACGGTCTCGACGGCGTCGCAGGTCGCGTTGGCGGGGCAACTGCAGCAGGTGCAAGGGCAGCTATCGGACTATCAGAAGCAGGTAGCGGAAACCACCGACGCGGTCGCCAAGCTCGATGATCAGCGCAAGCAGCTTGAGCAGACGGTCGCCGACGATCAGGCCAAACAGCAGGCTGCGGACGCGGCTGCCGCCCAGGCGAAGCAGCAGCAGGACGCGGCGGCCAAGCAGGCCAGCGACGCGCAAGCGGAGGCGGATCAGGCTACCCAGGCGCAGCAGGCGGCGCAGGCAAAGCTGGCGGAACTGCAAAAGCAGGCGGACGACCTGCAAAAGCAGATCGCCGACAGCTCCGCGGCGCGCGACAAGGCGGCAGCCGATCTACAGACGGCGCAGAAGCAGCTATCCGAGGCACAGGCTCAGGCGGAGCAGGCGGTACAGGCCGTGGCGGTGCCAAATCTGCGCAACGACTTCGACAGCAAGGCGGCGCAGGCACTGACGGGCAAGCCGGGCGTAACGCTGGCGGGCGACCGGCTGATCGTGCAGAGCGACACGCTGTTCGCGGCCGGGGGCACCACCATCAGTCCCGCGGGAAAGCAAACGCTGCAGCAAATCGCCGCGACGTTGAAGTCGGTCACCGCCTCGCTTCCGCCTGACACCGGCTGGATGCTGCAAGTGGGTGGCCATGCGGACAAGCAACCGGGTCGCATCCCGAACCGGGACCTGTCGGCCGCGCGCGCAATGTCCGTAGTCAAGGCGCTGGAGGCAGAGGGCCTGCCGCCCGGTCATCTGGTCGCGGCGGGGTTCGGTGACACGCAGCCGATTGACGCGGGCAACACGCAGGCGGCCTACGCGAAGAACCGTCGCGTCGAGTTCGAAATCACGCAACGCTAGAGTAACGGCCTGGCCCGACGTGTCGAGGTGACCTCGGGCTGACCCGCTTTCGCGAAACGCCGTGACTGCCGAGCAGACAAGACCGCTCGGCGACCTGTGTGGCGGTAGCGGCCCGGCTGGCGCCGCAAATCGTGAACGGCGAACCAGCAATTGTGATGTATGAGTGGCGAAAGTCCCAGCGAAGGACTGCGTCGGGGAGGATCGAACCGTGGATGCATCGGTTCACGATGGACTGCGTGTCGCGTGGTGGAGAGAGCCCACGCGCGAACAGTGGCACGCCTGGATCGCGGCGTGGCTGGGCTGGACCCTGGATGCCTTCGACTTCACGATCTTCGTCTTCATCATGCTGCCGATCGCGAAGACGTTCGATGTCCCGCTGACCGCTGTGACCGCGGTCTTCACGGTCACTTTGTGGTTGCGGCTGGTTGGCGCGACCGGCGCGGGATGGGTCGCCGACCGCATCGGACGCAAGAAGCCGCTAATGATCTCCATCGCGTGGTTCTCCGCCTGCAACTTTATCGCCGGCTTCTCCCCCAGCTTCGCATTTCTGTTCTTTTTCCGCGCCCTGCTAGGCATCGGCATGGGCGCGGAGTGGCCGGTCGGCGCCTCGCTTGCGATGGAAAGCTGGCCGATCCGCTCGCGCGGCTTCATGGCCGGCGTGATGCAGGGATCGTGGGGTCTCGGCGGCCTGCTGTCGGCGGCGGCCTATGGGCTGTTGTACGACTCGATCGGCTGGCGAGGCCTGCTGTGGATCGGCGTCCTCCCCGCCCTGGCGATCATCTACGTAAGAAAATTCGTCAACGAGCCGGCGGTCTGGGTCGAAAACCGGCGGCTGCAGCGCCTGCAGAGCCGCGAGGTCCACCTGCCGCTGATGTCCATTTTCAAGCGGGGCGTGCTCGCCAACACCCTGACCGCATGCTGGTGGATGGCCAGCAGCTTCATCGTTGGCTACTCGATCGGCACGCTATTCGCCACGCATCTGCAAAGCGATCTACACCTCAGCCCCGGCTTGGTCGCACTGCCGATCATGCTGCAAAATCTGTTGTTTTTCGTTTCATGCTGCTGCTGGGGATGGCTGGCCGACCACATCGGCCGCCGCTGGGCGATGATCCTTCCGGCGCTGCTTGCGATACCGGTCACGCCGCTGTATCTGCTGACCGATAACTACACCATGATCGTTGTATTCTTCGCGTTGCAGGGATGCTTCGGCGCCGGCGGCATCTACGGCCAGAACGCAAGCTACATGACGGAGCGTTTCCCAACCGAGGTGCGCGCGACGGCGAGCGGCTTCTGCTATCATCAGGGCGCCATATTCGGCGGCCTGATGGGACCGATCATCGCCTACGCCGCGATCACCTGGCACCTGGGTTTCGCCATTCCGATGCTGATCGGCACCTGGGTCGGCCTGCTCAGCTTTATCCTTGCCCTACTGCTTGGCCCCGAAACCAAGGGCAAACAGATGGTCGCGGACCTGACCCTGGCGTGACATTGCGGACGCCGGACTTCACGGCGGGGACGAGACACGCAGAAATCCCAGCAGCAGATCGTTGACATGGGCGGCCTGTTCCTGTTGCACCCAGTGCCCGGCGCCTTCGATCAAGTGACATCCGGTCATACGCTTGCAGGCCGTGCCGCTCATTGCCTCGAACGAGCCTGGGACCTGATAAACTCCCCAGTCGCTGCGCCCAGCGATAAACAGTGATGGCACATCGATGGTACGACCGGAGAAAGTCTGCAGATCCGCCGCCTCGATCCCTTCGGTCCGGCAGCGATACCATTGCAGGCCGCCCTGAAATCCGGTTCGCTCATATTCGCTGCTGTAGACAGCCATATCTGCCTCGGTGAGCCAGGTGCAGCGGGCGATGTCAGCGGACGACGGCATGTGTGGTGCCACGGTTGCCGCCATGTCCGCGCCCAGGTCCATGATGTAGTAGGTTGGCATCTTCGCCAGTTCTGTCGCAGTCCAGCCGCTGAGGCGGTACGGCCGGTTCTGCGCCCAGTCGGCGCTTTTGTGGTGATAGTAAGCGCGCAGGAACGCATGCACGCCCTGCGAACAATGCAACATGTCCGCGTTGGCCGGGCGAGTCGAATAATACCACTGGTAGTGCTTGCGTGGCCGATCCAGGGCGGCCAGCGCATCGTGGATGGATGGTCCCTCCGGGGAGCGCGCGGGTGCGCGGTCGGTGTCGAGCGGCAGCGCGGGTGGCCCGCCGAATGGGGCGCTCATCAAGGCGACCGCGCGGAACACGTCCGGCCGGAGCAGCGCGCACCAGGCGGCGACTGGAGAGCCGAAATCATGTCCGACCACTGCCGCGACAGACTGATGTCCCAGCGCGAAGACCAGGCCGATGGCATCGCGCACGGCATTCAGGATGCGAAAGTCGCGCAGATCACCGTCATAGTCCGCGTTCCAGCCGGTGGTCCGGCCATAGCCACGCTGGTCCGGTGCAACGACGTGGTAGCCCGCCGCGGCCAGCGGAAGCATGATCTTGCGCCAGGAATAGGCGAGTTCCGGGAAGCCGTGGAGCAACAGGATGCAGGGGCGACCCGGCGTTCCCGCTTCAAGGATGTGCATGCGAAGTCCGTTGATTCCCGCGACGAAGCGGGAGCGTATCCCCGTGGGAAGCACCGCCTGGTCTAGAGGTGGCAGCTCGGACATCGGCTTTTCCTCCAATCGATATGGCGATGCTTTAAGCGTCAGCGCCGGCCTCTACAAGTTGCCGCGAGTGTCGTGATACATATACTTGGTGGCGCTGCATTAGTGGGACGCGCCCGATGCCCGAACCGGCGATGCCATCGACGGGTCGAGGCGGCGATGACAATCTAATCGGCATTGGCCAACGCAGACGAGCCGCCAGATTGGCGTGCTGCTCACCGCCAGTCTGGACTGGTCCCCCATTTTTAGCCGCTTCACCGACAAAGACATCCGGTGGCGATGCCGAGACGAACCGATAGGTTCTCGGTGGACGATGCCCGCCTGACCGTATCGGCTATCTTCAAGGGTGCCCTCACGCCGCGCACCCGGCGTTCTGTTCGCTGGCGGCATGAGCAATTCTCAGCCTTTCGCCGATCTCGGCCACTTGTGAAATTTGCGACAGAACCATGAAAACCGCCCGCATTATAAACATATGCAAAGAATCTCAACAAATTCTGCCGTAATTTTGCTCATATTCTGGAGATAAGCCGAAAATGTGAGCAAAATTGGCGAAGGGTTATTCCCTTCGGATCACTTCCTACCTACCGTGCGCTACCGCACCCCGGTTCCGACCTGGGCACGGGCGATGCGGCAATCACGGGCAGTGGGGGGTAATCATGGACGAGCCGGTGCACTGGGCCAATGCGAACACGGGACCGCGGAGCACGCCAACGCCGAACCCGCTGGCGCCGTTGGCGCCCGAGGAGATCCTTGCGGCGGTCGCGATCGTTCGTGCCTCACCCGACTTCGCGGGTGGCGTGCTGTTCGAAACCATCGAACTCAAGGAGCCGGACAAGGCGTTGCTCTTCGCCGGGACCCCAGTCCCGCGAGAGGCCCGGGTCAACGTCTTCCGCAGCGAAATGCCGGGCGTTTGGCGCCTGAGCGTCTCGTTGGACGACAGCAAGGTCACCAGCGCGCGGCACCTCCCCGACGCTCGGCCGATGATTCAGCTCGAGCAGTTCGTGGCGATCGAGGACATAGTCCGCGGCCATCCGGATTTCATCGCGGCCTGTAAGCGCCGCGGCATCACCGACATGTCGCTGGTCTGCGTCGATCCCTGGTCGGCGGGTAGTTTCGGCGTGCCCGGCGAAGAGGGCCTGCATCTTGCGCACACGTTCTGCTGGCTCCGCACCCGCGAGAACGACAATCTCTATGCACATCCGATCGCCGGGCTGAACGCCGTCGTCGATATCAAGGCAGCGCGGGTGCACCGGATCGATGACTATGGGCCGCAACCGATCCCGATGGCCGAGGTCAACTACGAGGCGCAATTCCGGACGGATTTCCGCACCCCGCTGAAGCCGCTGGACGTGGTGCAGTCCGAAGGCGCGAGTTTCGTCCTCGATGGCCACGCCATCACCTGGGACAAGTGGTCGCTGGTGATCGGATTCAACGCCCGCGAGGCGATCACCCTGCACGACATCCGCTACGGCGGCCGCTCGGTCGCCCACCGTATGAGCCTCGTGGAGATGGTCGTCCCCTATGGATCCCCCGACCCGGCGCATGCGCGCAAGAACGTGTTCGACATCGGTGAATACGGTCTCGGCAAACTCGCCAATTCCCTGAAGCTCGGATGCGACTGCCTGGGCACGATCGCCTATCTGGACGCGCACGTGAACACGATGAACGGCGAGGTCTACACGATCGAGAACGCGGTCTGCATCCATGAGGAGGACAGCGGGATCCTGTGGAAGCACTGGGATTTCCGCACTAATCGCACGGAAATCCGCCGTGGGCGCCGGCTGGTGATCTCCTGCGTCTGCACCGTGGGAAACTACGAGTACGGCAGCTACTGGTACTTCAAGCAGGATGGCGGCATCGAGTTCGAAATGAAGGCGACCGGCATCGTCAATACTGTCGCGTGTCCCCCCGGCGGGCCATCGAAATACGGCGCGGAGGTGGCGCCGGGCGTTGAGGGGCAGATCCATCAGCACCTGTTCTGTGCGCGACTGGACATGGCGGTCGACGGCCGCGCCAACAGTGTCGTCGAGTGCAACACGGCGGCCGAGCCGATGGGCTCCGCGAATCCCTATGGCAACGCGTTCTATGTGACCGAGCGGATACTTGGCACCGAACTTGCTGCGTGCAGGCGGTCAGCGCCTGAGAGCCAGAGGTATTGGAAAGTCGTCAACACGAACAAGCATAATCACGTCGGCAAGCCGGTCGGCTACCGGTTGGAGGCCGGACACGTCGTGACGCCGTTCCTTAATCCGGAGGGACCGTCGGGACGCCGCTCGAGCTTCACCGAAAACCACCTATGGGTCACGCGGTACCATCCGGAAGAGCGCTATCCGGGCGGAGAATTCATGAACCACTCGGACGGGCGCGGCGGGGTGTCGGATTTCGTCAAGCAGGATCGGTCCATCGACAACGAGGATGTCGTGCTCTGGCATGTGTTCGGCCTGCATCACCTGCCGCGGACAGAGGATTTCCCGGTGCAGCCGGTGATAACCACGGGCTTCAAGCTGATACCCAGCGGGTTCTTCGACCAGAACCCCGGTATCGATCTGCCGCCCGACGTGAACAAGGCCAGCAAACGGGCGAACAGCGCCTGCTGCGCCGCACCGTAATCTCATCACAACGGGAGCCGTTACATGAGCGCTACCACTGGAGAGCCCACCGACGCCCCGCTTGCAACTATGCCGCAATTGCGCAATGGCACGCTGTCGCAATTTGAGAGCCTCGGTCAGTCGGTTGCCAACATCGCCCCGACCTTGACGCCAGCCCTGAATATTTCCGTCGTCGCGGCCATCGCCGGCACCGGCTCGTGGCTTGCCTATGTTGTCGCGACGGTCGGCATGCTGTTCGTGTCGGCGAACATCGGCGCGCTGGCTCGGCGTCACCCTGAATCGGGGTCATACTTCCTGTATATCGGGCGTAACTTTGGGCCGCTGGCCGGCGCACTCTCCGGGTGGTCGATGATCGCCGCTTATCTGTTCACCGCCGTCGCCGTCTCGCTCGCATTCACGCTGTTCCTACAGAATGTGTTTGACGCGTTCGGCCTCGGGTCATTCACGCCGCCGGGATGGCTTGTGGTCACCGCCTTCCTCGGCATCGTTTGGTATGCCGGCTACCGTGACATCAAGCTGTCGTCACGTCTCGCGCTTGTCCTCGAGGGCATTTCGCTATCCATTATCGTCCTGATCACCGTTTTGGTCGTGGTGCATCGCGGCACGGTCGTCGATCCGGTGCAGTTGACCATCACGCAGCTTCCGTT
Organism: uncultured Alphaproteobacteria bacterium; assembly: GCA_963758415.1. GTDB lineage: Bacteria > Pseudomonadota > Alphaproteobacteria > Acetobacterales > Acetobacteraceae > Rhodopila. The sequence continues at coordinate 1,250,300 of CAVWVL010000011.1, forward strand.
CGGCGGCGTCACGGCGGCGCTGGCGTTCGCGGTATTCAGCTTCGTCGGCTTTGAGTCGGCCGCGACGCTCGCGAAGGAGACGCACGACGCACACCGGGCGGTGCCGCGGGCGATCATGCTCAGCGCCGGCCTCTCCGGTTTGTTCTTCATCGTCGTCACCTACTTCATGGTGCTTGGCATGGACGATGACGCTGCGGCCATCGGCAAGAGCGGCGCTCCGTTCACGGACCTGACGACTCATGTGGGCATCGGATCGGTGGCGGGGATCGTCTATTTCTCAGCGTTGATCAGCGGCTTCGCCTGCGCGCTGGCCTCCATCAACGCCGCGTCCCGCCTCATCTTCTCGATGGGGAAGTACCAGTTCCTCAGCGGGTCGATGGGTCGGATTCATCGAGACTCACCGGACACCGCACTTCGCGGTAACCCTGGTCTGCGTGTTTTCACTGGTCGTCACGCTGGCAATGCTGCCGCTGGGCGCGCTGGACGCCTTCGGCTACACGGGGACGTTTGCCACGTTCGGGTTCCTGCTGGTCTATCTGCTGGTTTGCATGGTCGCGCCGGTGGACCTGCGCCGCGGCGGCTCGTTGCTGCCGCGTCAGGTCGCAAGCGCGGTGATCGGGGTCCTGCTGATGCTCTTCGTGATGTTTGGGAGCATCTATCCGGTGCCGGACTGGCCGTTGAACCTGATCCCGTATCTGTTCGCCGCATACATGATGATTGGCGCCCTGTGGTTCGGCACGATGAAGATGCGCAAGCCGGAGTTACTGATGATGATCGAGCACGATCTGGAAGTTTAGGGCAGGGCCGATCGAGATCAGGGCTACGGGTCAAGCTGATCGGAAAACGCTCGTAACGCTTTTTTAACCTGGATGCGCTACAAATACATTGCGCAACCGGAGCGGCCGGTCGCGGCAAGCGAAGGAGGGTCATTGAAGACATCTCAACAGCGGCCTCTCCGCGAAGAACACCGGTGATCCGACCATCCAGATCGATATCATCGACGTTCGGAGACAGTGAGGCAAAGCCGCCCGGGCTCCTCGTCGAGCGGCTTACGCCTCGCGGAGGGTGAGACGCTGCTTCAGGATTTCGTTGATCTGGGCAGGGTTTCCCTTGCCGGCCATGGCCTTCATCGTCTGGCCGACGAAGAAACCGAACAACTTGTCCTTACCTGACCGGTATTCCGCCACCTTGTCTGAATTGGCCGCCAGGATGCGATCCACGGCGGCGTCGATCGCGCCAGCGTCGGTGACCTGCCGCAGGCCGCGCTCGTCCACGATGGTCGCGGCGTCCTTGCCTGATTCGAGCATGGCCTCAAACACGTCCTTTGCGATGCGGCCGTTGATTGTCTTGTCCGCTATGAGGTCAAGCAGTCCGCCAAGAGCGTCGGCGGTGACCGGCGGGTCCTCGATCGAGCGGCCAGTTCGGTTCAGAGCGGCAAAGAAGTCGCCAGTGACCCAGTTCGCGGCGATCTTGGGATCGCGACCGGTCGCCACAACCTCGTAGAAAGCTGCGGTCGCCTTTTCGGCCACCAGCACGCCGGCGTCGTACGGGGTCAGGCCATAGGACCGGATGAAGCGCGCCTGTTTTGCGTCGGGCAATTCCGGCAGGGCGGCTTTCAGCTCCGCGATCCAGTCTTCGTCGAGCACCAGCGGCAGCAGGTCCGGATCGGGGAAGTAACGGTAATCGTGGGCGTCCTCCTTCGATCGCATCGAGCGAGTGACGCCGCGTCCACTGTCGAACAGCCGGGTTTCCTGCATCACCGTGCCCCCCGCCTCCCACACCTCGACCTGCCGGCGCGCCTCGGCCTCGACCGCCTGCATGACGAACCGAACCGAGTTGACGTTCTTCACCTCGCAGCGAGTGCGGTAGGGTTCACCGTGTTTGCGCACCGAGACATTGACGTCGGCACGCATGGAGCCTTCCTCCATGTTGCCGTCACAAGTGCCAAGGTAACGCAGGATCGACCGTAGTTTCCGCAAGTAGGCGCCGGCCTCTTCCGGACTGCGGATGTCGGGTTCCGAGACGATTTCCATCAGCGCGACACCGGCGCGGTTGAGGTCGATGAGCGACTTCGTCGGATGCTGATCGTGCATCGACTTGCCGGCGTCCTGCTCCAGATGCAGGCGGGTGATGCCGATCGACTTCGTCGAGCCGTCGGACAGTACCACCTCGACTTCGCCGGTGCCGACGATCGGATGCTCGGTACTGGCTGATCTGATAGCCCGCCGGCAGATCGGCATAAAAGTAGTTCTTCCGGTCGAAACGGCTGACCGTGTTGATGCGCGCGTTCAGGCCTAGGCCAGTGCGCACCGCCTGCGCCACGCATTCTCCATTGATGACGGGCAGCATGCCGGGGAATGCAGCATCGACGAAACTGACCTGACTGTTCGGTTCGGCGCCGAACTCAGTCGAGGCACCGCTGAACAGTTTCGCCTGGCTGGTGACCTGAGCGTGAACTTCCAGGCCGACAATCACTTCCCAGGAGCCAGTGCTGCCTTCGATTGCGTAGGTCATGGTCAGTGCTCCACCCTGCACCAGTCGAAAACACGTTGCTGCTCGCGCTTGACGAACTCCGTCTGTTCGATGTCGACGTGCCGCCCGGCGCCCCTGGCAGCGCCTAGAAAACCCTTGCGGTTTGCCGCGATCATTTCGCCCGACACCCGATTTCCCTCATCGACTACAATGGCTGTCGGCAAGGGCCATTCATTGCCGTGACAGATGCAAACCGCGTCCAGGTGCGGGCTTATCTGGCGGAATACGCTGGTCCATTCGTGGCCGCTGGCATTGGCGACATCCTTGTAGGACAGGAAGCGGCTCTGCCGGTCGTAGTCGCGGATCGCCGCAACGGGCTTGTCCATGCCGTAATCGCCGTTCCGGTGAGCGTCGAGGATTCTTGCCGCGTCGAGGCAGATCGGTTGGCCAGTCCCGCCGAGGCGCTGGCAATTCGCCACGATGGTTTCAAGTTCCTGGGTGGTCTTGGCGTCAAGATCGACGGCCATGGTTCAGCCCCCTGCCCGGATCGCCGGCAGCGCCGCGAAGCCTGCGGCCTGTTCCAACTCGGCCGCGACCGCGAAGACCGTTTCCTCGCCGAACGGCTTGCCGATGACCTGCAAGCCCAGCGGCAGCCCGTTCGCGTCCAGGCCGCCCGGGACGGAAATCGCCGGAACGCCCGCCAAATTCGACGGCACGGTAAACAAGTCGTTCAGATACATCTTGATCGGATCGTCCATCTTCTCTCCTTGAGCGAACGCCGCGGACGGCGCCGTGGGCGTCAGCAGAGCGTCCACCTGGGCAAAGACATCGGTAAAATCCTTCAGGATCAGCGACCGGATCTTCTGCGCCCGCAAATAATACGCATCGTAGTAGCCCGATGACAGAACATAGGTGCCGATCAGGATTCGCCGGCGCACCTCCGGGCCAAACCCTTCCGCGCGGGTCTGCTCATAGAGATCGTGAAGATCCTGACCGTCGTGACGCAGGCCGAACCGCACGCCGTCGTAGCGGGCGAGATTGGACGATGCCTCCGCCGGGGCCACGATGTAGTAAGTGGCCAGGCCGTATTTGGTATGCGGCAGTGAGACATCGACCACCTCGGCTCCCGCCTGGCGCAGCCACTCCACGCCCTGGTGCCACAGCGCTTCGATTTCCGCCGGCATGCCGTCCGAGCGATACTCCTTCGGCACCCCGATCCGCAGGCCACGTACGCCCCGCCTGCAGGCCGCCTCATAGTCTGGGACGGGCCGGTCGGCACTCGTCGAATCTTTTGGGTCATGTCCGGCCATCGAGCCCAGCAGGATTGCCGCATCTCGCACCGTGCGGGCAAACGGTCCGGGGTGATCCAAGGAAGAGGCAAACGCCACGACGCCCCAGCGCGAGCAACGTCCATAGGTTGGCTTCACGCCCACCAGTCCGCAGAACGAGGCCGGCTGACGGATCGAGCCCCCGGTATCGGTCCCGGTCCCTCCCATGGCCAGGCGCGCAGCAACGGCGGCAGCGGAACCGCCAGACGAGCCACCCGGCACCAGGACGGCGGTGTCGTCCTGACGGCGCTTCCAAGGGTTCTCCACCGGTCCGTAGGCGGATGTCATGTTGGACGACCCCATGGCGAACTCGTCCATGTTGGTCTTGCCAAGAAACACCGCGCCGTCGCGCAGCAGGTTGGCGGTCACGGTGCTCTCGTATGGCGGCACGAACGGCCCCAGGATCTTGCTGCCGGCCGTGGTCCGCACGCCGGCGGTGCAGAACAGATCCTTGATCGCCAGCGGAATCCCTGTCAGCGCCCGCCCCTGCCCCGCCGCCAACGCGGCATCGGCGGCCCGAGCCCGGTCAACCGCCTGGCTGTGGTTGACGGTGATATAGGCGTTCAGCCGCGGATTGAGCGCCTCGATCGCATGCAGATGCGCCATGGTCAGCTCGACGGCGGAAAATTGCTTCTCGGCAAGGCCGTCGCGGGCCTCGACGATCGTCAGGTCGGTCAGCCTCATTCGACGACTTTCGGCACGACGAATAAATCACCGATCCGCTCCGGGGCGTTGGACAGGATCTGCTCGGGGTAGCCGCCATCGGTCACCACGTCGGGGCGCATCGCCAGCGCCATGCCTGCCGCACCTGTTAGCGGTGCCACGCCCGCGATATCCACCTCATTCAGTTGGTCGATCCAGCCCAGGATGCCGTTCAGCTCCTGGCGCAGCGGTTCGACCTCGTTCTCCTCCAGCCGGATGCGGGCCAGAGCGGCGATGCGCCGGACGGTCGCGTGATCGAGCGACATTATCGGGAGTTTCCCATTATCAGGGCTACCTTGGCTGGATGAGGGCGCGGGACCATAACGGCGGGCATGTCTCTGTTCAACATAGCGGATTTATTGGCGACGCTGGCTCGCGATCCATCCACCCGCGAGCCGCGGGTAATCGGCGTCGACCCGGGAAGCCGGATCATCGGTCTGGCGTTGTCCGATGTGCGCCGTACGCTGGCGTCGCCGTATGGCAGCCTCAAGCGCGGGAAACTGAAGATGAATGCCGCGGAAATTCTGGCCATCGCCCGCAAGGAAGGAGCCGGAGGACTGGTGGTTGGCCTGCCGCTGTCAATGGATGGCACCGCCGGCCCTGCCGCTCAGGCCGCGCGGGACTGGACCTTCGCGCTGTCCGACGCAACTGGACTACCCGCCGCGCTATGGGACGAGCGGCTGTCGAGTGTCGCGGTCAACCGGTTCCTGATCACCAAAGCGGACCTGACCCGCGCCAAGCGAGCCGAGGTTGTGGATCGGGCAGCCGCGGCCTGGATGCTGCAGGCGGCGCTCGACGCAGGATCGACGTGACCGCACCTCACGGAGCCGCCGCTTCCCGCGGACGCAAGAACCGCAGCCATGCTTCGGTGAACTTCTCCTGGCCGCTGGCCGAGAAATGCAGCCCGTCGAAGCGGTCGGTCGCGGTGATGTCGTGGTCCGTGTTCGGACCGGCCAGAATGGATTTGCCGTCCACTAGTTCGGCTTGTGCCCTGGAGATGGGATTGTCCTCCGACCAGCGCGGAGTCAACTGGAGGCTGGAGCGCGAGATATAGAACGGTGCTGTGACACCCTCGGCACGAATGCTGTCGATCAGTGATTTGAGGTCCGACCGATAGGTATCCCCGGGTGTATTCGAGGCCAGATCGGCGGCCCCCTGATGCCAGAGAATCCCGGTTATCGTGTAGCGTGTCTTGGCCGAGCGGATCACCTCGATCAGCATGTGATTGAGGTCACCTCCGTCTGCCCATCGGCGAATAGGGGACCCGCCGACGGCCGCGGCAATGAGAATGACCTTGGTATAGAGGCCGGAGCGAATGAGTTTGGTCCCGAGCAGGGTCCATGATTTGCCGCTGCGGCCATCGGCGCCGAGCAAGGGTGAACCGGCGAAATAACAGCGACCTTCAGAGAAATTGACGACACGATCATCCGTGCTCTGGTAACGCTGTCCCTGATAATTCGCCGCGTTCGATTGCCCGGCCACCAGAAGGACGGCGGTTCTGGCATCCTGTGGCGGGCAGGGCGTGTCGTGTTTGCCTGGGTAGCTGAGCAACCGGCCAAACTTGTCGGTATGGACCATACCGGGGTCGAGATGCGGCCGGACAAGCATCTTCAGTTGCGGCACTGGCCAGGTGTCCTGGTAGCCGCTGTAAACTCCGGTCAGATAGGCCAAGCCGCACAGGCTTATCAGCACCGCCGCGCGCATGGCGGCTGGGATCAAACGCGCCAGGCGCATTTCGATCCGCTCCTGCCAGTAAGCCGACATAGGTCTGGCGGCATCAGGTCTGGACCCCCCAGGATTGCGGCACCGCCCCGTCCCCGGCGGCAATCACTCAACGCGCGGCTTGCACGGCCATCAACGCCAGATACTCCCAGACCATGGTCGCCGCCGCCAACGCGGTAATCTCCGACGTGTCGTAGGCGGGCGAAACCTCCACCACGTCCATCCCGAGGAAGGGCACGGCACCCAGACGGCGAAGGATCGCCTGTGCCTGCCAACTGGTCAGGCCCCCGATTTCGGGCGTGCCGGTGCCGGGGGCGAAGGCCGGATCGAGCGCATCGATGTCGAAGCTCAGGTAGGCCGGGGCCTCGCCCACCACCTCGGCGATGCGCGCGGCAACGGCGCCGGGCGTCGAGGCATGAACGTCCTGGGCGGACAGGATTGTCACCCCCTTCGACAGGGTCCAGTCCATCACCTCCTTCTGGACCGGCGAGCGGATGCCGATCTGGATCATATGATGCGGATCGATGAGGTGCTCGTTGATCGCGTGATAGAACGGCGAACCGTGCGCATAGGCTTGGCCGAAATTGTCCGGCCAGGTGTCGACATGGGCATCGAAATGCACCAGCCCGACGGAACTTCCCTGACGCTGCGTCAGGGCACGAAGTAGCGGCAGGGTGATGCCGTGCTCGCCGCCAAGGGCGATCAGGTGACCGATGTCGCCGGCCTGGGACTGGATCGCCGCCAGGCTCGCCTGGATATCACCGAGAGCCAGAGCAATATCGCCGATGTCGGACACGCTCATCCGCGCCGGTTCGACCCAGTGCTCAGGGTGGTCGCCATCGGTCAGCATCCGGCTGGCGCGGCGAATTGCCGCCGGACCATCGCGGGTGCCGGCGCGGTTGGTGGTGCCGATATCCATTGGAACGCCCGCGACGACGAACTCAGCGTCCCGGTCGGTGCGCGACATGCCGAGGAAGCTCGGCGGCACAGCGTAGGTGGGCGTGTCGACCATGCGGATCAGGACACCTGCCACATGGTCAGGCCGCCGCCGCGGTCCGCGCTGAAAACAAGGGGTTCGGTGAAGGGCACATTGGATGGTTATAGGGAGTGACGGGACACCGCGCCAGGATCGCCGACGCCACTGACAAGCCCGTCCATGCTGGATCCGGCCCACGGCCTCCCGGCCCCGGAGGCGCTAGGCCTCATGGGCCGGCGTGCCCGGCGCCCATCGAGAAATGTCCAACTTCGATATCGACGATGCCGGATGCGCCAGATGCGATCTGGGCGACCGAGGTTGGCGCCGGGTTGTCGAAGCCCCACGGGTTGACCAGCAGCAGCTTGGTGTTTGCTCCGGTGCCCGAGCATCCAGCGAACATGTAACAGTGATCGGCGACCATCCCGGGCAGCATGGTGCCCCCGTTTGAGGTATCGAACACAACCAGGTCGCTGTTGCTGACCCACGACATGAGCTGCGTGAGGGTCAGGGCCGCCGGCGAGTAAGCGGCGGCCGTTTGTCCGGTCAGCGCTTCCATCGCAAGATAGGGGTAGCCCCCATTGGCGATCGAAGCCTCGCCGCCATTCATCTGCGCGTAGGCTTTCTCGATCACCTGCGGCCAGATCTCCTTCTGAGTACCAACTACATCCTGTGTCGCGCCGTTGTTGACCCCAATGGGGGAGAATTGGTTGTTAACAGTCTCGTAGACTGGCGAGAAGCCGTTGCCGACCGACCGATACAGCTTCACGGCCTCGGTGCCGTTGGCATTTTGATGGATCATGCTGGGGAAAAACGAGGCGTTGCCCTGGATGACACTCTGCCGGGCGATCTCGCCCATCGGCGACAACAGGAAGCAGTCACCGAACTGTCCTTGGTGAATGTCGCCGATCGACACCGCGGCGGCACATCCTGGCTCCTTCAGGTAGAGCGCATCCTGCAGCGCGCCGGTCGTGCCGATCGACACCGCGGGGACGGCGGACGCACCGGTATCGTCGGTAACCACCAGATCATTGAAGGAATGGTGCGTTTTGGACATGAGGAAGCTCCTGCGTTGGTTGCCGCGGCGTGAGTAATCGAATATTTATACTTGAATTCGTCGATAATTCTATTGGATTACGACTTGCTGAACGGCTGATTCAATGTAATTTCGTACCAGACCGAAGCGGCTGATAGAGCGTCGCATCGCCGCGGCGTCGGAAAATTTAATGGCAGACCACGAAGCCCCCAGCAAGAAAAATATCTTTTGCGTGCTTAACTACTTCGTAACCGGACCGCGGTTCGAGCCCTCTGCTCCGACGATGACACGATGGCATGGTGGCCGATCCGGCAACAACAAAAAATATTCTTGCTGATTCAGTGTTTCGTAACAAGATCGTGTGCCAGCCAGGGATCGCGCAAGATGAGAACGCTCGCGTACGGCGCTCAAATTGCCAACATCAATGTATAGTCATAAGCGTCAATCACTTCGTGATCGGCTCGCCTGCCGAGCCCTCCCGTGCGGACAGCCGCCCATCGGCATACCTTAAGGTCATATATGAAACTACCTAGAAACGGTATTAGACGGGTTCGCGGTTCTTTATGTCGACCGCCCAGGTCTCAGCCGCGAAAGTGCCGGGCGGCCCGATGTTTCGATTGTTCCCGGATCATTTCCGGTCCGGCTCTTGCTTTACCGAAGCGCGCGAACAACACTGACGCCAGGTAACCTCGGTCAAATCCGCGGGGAAAGAAAAATGCAAAGCCCAAGCACGACCACGAGAGTCCACACCTGCCGGTGGCTCGGCTTTACGATCGCCATCATGGTCATGGCGGGCGCCGGGTTTTCCGCGCTCGGACGGGAGGAAGGGACCGGAGGGACATGCGTCCCGGCGAGCGAACGTGCCGGGCGCACCTTGGGTTGCTACATCGTCGCAACTCAATCGTTCGGCTTGCTCGGGCGGGAACCAGTGTTCTGGCATCTGGATACTTACCCAACCCGTGCCGCCGCGGAGGCAGCCAAGGGGACGCGCGGGACCGTGACCGAAACGTTAGGCCAGGTCTGGTTATTCACCATTGCCGATGAGGCATGGCGTCCCGTCGGCGGTGAGCGTGTCGCCAAGGTTGGGCCGTTGCCGATCAATGCTGACATTGCTTACGCAGCGATGTACATGGAAGCAGAGTTCGCGCCTGGAATGAAGTCTGTCGTCCACAGACATCCAGGTCCGGAAGCCTGGTACAACTTGACTGGTGAGACGTGTCTCGAGACGCCCGAAGGTCGCTTGCTCTCCCGCGGCGGCGAAACCCTGATCGTGCCCGGCGGGCCGCCGATGGAATTGACCGCGACCGGCACGGATACGCGCCGTTCCCTGGTGCTCATCCTGCACGACACCTCGATGCCGGCCGGAATGGCAGCCCCTGACTGGAAGCCGAAGGGCTTGTGTCAGTGAACCCGGATAGGGAAAACCGCAGCGGGGTCTGATACCGAGCCGTGCGCCGGGCGGCCGAGTGCCCGGACCGGCGCGCGAGGCAGCCACGATCCATGGAAACGCCGCGGCTTGGCCTCAGTGCGTCGGATAGGTCTTCGGGAATGTGACCTTGTCCGGCGGTCCCGGCGGGTCAGGCGGCCCCTTCTTGCCGCACGCTCCCAACAGCAGGCAAACACCAACCAGCACGATCGCGCAGAGTCCCGACCTCATACCAACGCCGCCAGCCACCGCGCCGCCTCCGCCGCTACATTGGCTGGCGCGGTCCCGCCAAAGCTGACCCGCGACGCCACCGACGCTTCGACCGTCAGGACCGAGAACACGTCCGCCGTGATCCCCGGCTCCACCGACTGCATGTCCGCCAGGGACAGACCGGCCAGATCGACGCCGCGAGCCTCGGCCATCGCCACCAGCCGCCCGGTCACGTGATGAGCGACGCGGAAGGGCAGCCTGGGAACCCGCACCAGCCAGTCCGCCAGGTCGGTCGCCGTGGCGAAGCCGGAGCCAGCAAATTCCCGCATCCGCGTCAGGTCCGGCGTCATATCGCGCACCATCCCCGCGGTCGCGGCCAACGACAGCGCCCAGGCCTCGGCCGCGCCGAACACGGGCTCCTTGTCCTCCTGCATGTCCTTGGCGTAGGCCAGCGGCAGACCCTTCATCACCGTCAGCAACGCGACTAACGCGCCGGTAACGCGACCGGTCTTCGCCCGCACCAGTTCCGCCGCGTCCGGGTTGCGCTTCTGCGGCATGATCGAGCTACCCGTGGTGAACGCATCCGACAGCCGAATGAAGAGGTAGGGCGCGCTGCACCAGATGATGATTTCCTCGGCCAGCCGGGACAGGTGCATCGCGCTGATCGCCGCCGCCGACAGGAATTCCAGCGCAAAGTCGCGGTCCGACACTGCGTCCAGCGAGTTCGCCGTCGGCCCGCTGAAGTCCAGGGCCGCCGCCGTCATCTCCCGGTCGATCGGAAAAGATGTTCCGGCCAGCGCCGCCGACCCTAACGGACAGAAATTCAGCCGCCGCCGGCAATCGGCCAGGCGGCCGCGGTCGCGGTCCAGCATCTCCACGTAGGCTAGCAGATGATGGCCGAACGTCACCGGCTGCGCGGTCTGCAGATGCGTAAACCCCGGCATCGGGTCCGCCGCATACTCACGCCGCTCGGCCCGCCAGCGCCAGCATCGTGTCGGCGATCTGCGCCGACAGCCCGTCGATCGCGTCACGCACCCACAGGCGGAAATCGGTCGCCACCTGGTCATTGCGGCTGCGCGCGGTGTGCAGGCGCTTGCCGGCGTCACCGATGCGCTCGGTCAGACGCGCCTCGATGTTCATGTGGATGTCTTCCAGCGCGACGTCGAACGCGAAGCGGCCGCTGTCGATTTCGTGCGCGATCGCCTCTAGACCGCCGCTGATGGCGTGCTCATCTTCGCTGCTGATCACCCCGATCCGCGCCAGCATCGCCGCATGGGCGAGGGAGCCGCGAATGTCCTGGCGCCACAGCTTGTGGTCGAACCCGATGGAGGCGTTGATGTCCCGCATGATCAGCGACGGGCCACCGGCGAAGCGGCCGCCCCACTGCGCGTTGGCGGTGCTGGCCTGCCGCGGCGGCGCGTCCCCGGGCAGCCGGTCGGGTGACAGAGGTTCCGGCGTATCGGTCACGGAAAGGGTCCCAATCGTATGGTGTTAGTTCGCCGCAAGGCTCTCGGCATGGCCCTCGCGGGAGTTGCCGGCACCCTAGCGACCACCGCCCTGCCCCGCAAACCGCGCGCCGAACGCCTGCCGCCACTGGGGGAGGCGCTGGAGACGCTGTCACCGCCCGTCACCCCGCCCGACGGCGTGTTCCTGACCCCGGACGGCGCCTCCCACCGACTGGGCGAGTTCAAGGGCCGCGCCATGGTGATCAACCTGTGGGCTACCTGGTGCGCGCCCTGCGTCGCCGAGATGCCCGCGCTCGAGGTGCTGTCGAAGGCACTCGCGCCACAGGACATAGCGGTGCTGCCACTGTCCTCGGATCGTGGCGGCGCGGATGCCGTCCAGGCATGGTATCAGCAGCACGGCATCACCGGACTGCCGGTATTGCTCGACCCCAAAGGCGCACTCGCTAAGGGCGTTCAACGCCCGCGGGATCCCTCTCACCGTCATCATCGGCCGGTCCGGCCAAATGGTTGCTCGGCTGGAAGGCGTCGCGGACTGGGCCGCCCCGGCTGCACAGGCAACCATTCGGAGGTTGGCCGCCGGATAGGCGTCAGCCCTTCATCGGTCAGCCGCCGGACGATCGCCAAGGTCTCCTGGTTGGCCGGAAACAGCATTTCCAGCGCCAGTTCGGACAAGGTGACATCCGTCGGAGTGCCGAAGATCGTGGTGGTGTTCAGAAACGCCACGGTGCCAGCGGACGTGGTGATCCGCAGCGGGGTCGCATAGCGCTGCGGGCCATCGAAGTCGGCAACCGCGTGCCCATCCGCTTGTGTCGGATAGCCCAGGACTTCCCGCAGCAGCGCCTGAGTGGCGGGATCGGCCCTGACCTCGACCTGCTGCCGCAGCAGGGCGATAACGTGCTCGCGCCACTCTGCCAGATTGACGATCCGGGGTGCCATTCCTTTCGGATGCAGCATCAACCGCACCGCGTTGACCGGCTGCTCCAGCAGATCCGGCGAACACTCGCTGTAAAGTTGCGGCAGCGCGTTGTTCGACAGCACCACGTTCCAGTGCCGGTCGAGGGCGAAAGCAGGATACGGCTTGTGCGCCTGCAGGATTTGTTCGATCGCTTGATGCGCGGCCGTCAGTTCGCTCAACGACCGTTCCTGAAAGGCCGGCGCGAAACCGGCCGCCACGAGCAGGGCATTCTGGTCGCGCAACGGCACCTCAAGGAACTGTGCCAGGCGCATGACCATCTCCCGGCTGGGATGCGCCCGTCCGGTTTCCAGAAAGCTCAGGTGGCGCGTCGAGCTATCGGCCGCGACGGCCAGGTCGATCTGCGTCATCCGCCGGCGTTGTCGCCAGCGTCGGAGCAGCACACCGAATGGAAGCTGATGCACAGTCATCACGCCAGCATATGGCGAACGCCCGCGATACGCCACGCCCGCTGCGGCGCTGCGCGATCTTGACCTCCCAGGTCATGGACCAGGCGCCAACGGCCGGAGGAGATTGCCTGCCTGACACCAACCATGACCGGAGGAGCATTCCATGGATGCCGCGCAGGACCTGGTGGATCGGTGCGTTGCCGTTTGGCATGAGACCGATCCGGAGCGGCGGCGTAAGGCAATCGCGGGCTTATGGGTGCCCGATGGGGAGCACTACGTGGCCACGCGGAAAGTCCGCGGCTACGCAGCCCTCGAGACCCGGGTCGCCAGATAGCATGAGAAAAACCTCGAGACGCCGGCAACCATTTCCGCGCAACAACCAACGCCAGGGTGCTGCGCGACGCGGTCACCTTCGAATGGGCGATGCTGTCCGGCGGCAACGACGAGCTGGCGACCGGCATGGAAGTCCTGATCGTCGAGAGCAGTGCCGTATCCGGGTCGGCTACCAGTTCGTTCTGTCCTGATATGAAAGACACAACATGCAGACCAATCGTCTCGATTATGTGGGTACGCGCCTCGGTGGTCAGGCCACCGGCGAGTTGCCCAAGGCGCTGGTGACTAGCGATCCCACGCGAGCCCGCCGCGCCTATGTTGCCAGCCGAGCGGGGTTTGACGAAACCAGCCTGGCACTGGGGGCGCACGGGTTGTTGGCGCTGATTGACCAGATGTTCGATCGTGCCCGACCCTATCAGACGGACCAACGCGTGATCCCGCTGACCGGAACGTTCGAGCGTGTGAATCATGCGCCCAAACAATGAGCTGGACTATGTAGGGCGCCGCTGTCAGCCCGCAGAGCAGGTCGGAATCATCCACTTCGCCGGTGATTGGCTGCCTGCGGACACGCACGCCCTTTGAAGTGGATCAGGTTATGATCGCCCAATTGTCGAAACGACTGCCGTTTTTTTATGGCTGGATCATCGTGGCGGTTGCCTTCGTCACGATGGGCCTGGGCGTCAACGCCCGCACCGCGTTTTCATTGCTGTTTCCATCCATTCTGACCGAGTTCGGATGGCAGCGCGGGGTGACGGCCGGTGCATTCTCGTTCGGCTTCCTGATCTCCGCCATGCTCAGCCCCGTGCTCGGCCGTGCGATGGACAGCCGGGGACCGCGCGTCGTGATGGAACTGGGTGTCTTCGCCATGGCGGCCGGCCTGATGTTGGCGACCCTGACTACCGCGCCTTGGCACATTTACCTCACCCTCGGCGTTCTCGTCGGCGCCGGCAGCGTCTGTCTCGGCTTTACCGGTGAGGCGCTGTTGCTGTCCGCGTGGTTCGTCCGCAGGCGTGGTTTGGCCATGAGCATCGCCTTCTCCGGGGTTGGCGTCGGCTCGATGCTGATAATGCCCCTGCTGCAAGCCATCATCGAACGAAGCGGCTGGCGCGCGGCGTGCTGGGTGATGGGTGCGCTGGTGCTCGTGGCGTTGGCGCCATTGAACCTGCTGACCTGGCGCCGGCCGGAGGATATCGGCCTGGCACCGGACGGTGCCAACGGGTCAGCCACGACACCGGCACGTGGCGAAGCCAGGAACATCGTCGATCCTGCCTGGGCGGCAGTCGACTGGACACTACGGCGAGCGCTCGGAACCGCCCGGTTCTGGTGGCTCGCCCTGGGCTATTTCTGCGCGCTCTTCGTCTGGTATGCGGTGCAGGTTCACCAGACCAAGTATCTCGTCGAAGTCGGTTTCAGGCCGCGTGATGCCGCCTGGGCCCTGGGAGCCGTCAGCCTAGCCGGCGTTCCGGGCCAGATCGCGCTGGGGCACTTGTCGGACCGGATCGGACGCGAATTCGTCTGGGCGATCGGCAATCTCGGTTTTGCCTCGACCTATATCGCGCTGCTGCTGCTGGCCCACAATCCGGGATTTCTACTGCTGTATGCAATGATCGGTGCGCAGGGGCTGCTTGGCTATGGGTTGACCTCGGTCATTGGAGCCATCCCGGCGGAGATTTTCGAGGGACGGCACTACGGAACGATCTTCGGCACACTGATGCTGGCCGCCATTGTCGGCGGTGCCGCGGGGCCATGGCTGACCGGGGTGCTTTACGACTGGACTGGGACTTACGCGGCCGGTTTCTGGACCGCGATCGCGTGCACGGTCGTATCGAGTGTCGCGATCTGGCGCGCGGCGCCCCGACAGGTACGCGCCGTCGCCGGGCGTGTCGGACTCGCGGCGGAACGATGACGATTGCAAACGATTGACGTGGCTCACGTTCGGGCGCCGTCTCCGATGGCATTGTGGACCCGCCGGCCCCTTTGGGTGTAAACGGCGCGTTCTGAACCGCCTGCAACCCGAGGTTCGCATCATGCCGGACAGCATCTCACCCAACGGCGATACCCTGATCATCGACATGGTCCGCCGGTTCTCCCAGGAGCGCCTGGCGCCGCTGGCGGCGGAGCGCGAGAAGCAGAAGCGCATCGAACCCGAAATCATCGCCGAACTGGGCGCACTTGGTGTGTTTGGTGCGACCACGCCGGCGGAATGGGACGGCAGTGAGATCGATGCGGTGACCTATGCGCTGCTGCTGGAGGAAATCGCCGCCGGCGACGGTTCGGTTTCGACGATGGTCTCGGTGCACAATTCTCCCACCTGCATCGTCGTCAACAATTACGGGAACGAAGCGCAAAAGGACCGCTGGCTGCGCAAGCTGGCGACCGGGGAGCATGTCGGATCGTTCGGTCTGACCGAGCCGCAGGCCGGATCGGATGCCTCCAACCTGCGGACCCGCGCGGTCCGGAAGGGCGACCGCTACATCGTCAACGGCGCCAAGCAGTTCATCAGCAATGCCAACCACCCTGGCAGTCTGGTGTTTTTCGCGGTGACCGACCCGGGCGCCGGCAAGCGGGGCCTGTCGTGCTTTGTCATCGACAAGAGCCATCCCGGGTTCTCGGTTTCACGGGTCGAGGAGAAGCTGGGCCAGAAGGCCTCCGACACCTGCGCGCTCATCTTCGAGGACATGGATATCTCCGAGGACCAGCGCATCGGCGCCGAGGGTGAGGGTTACAAGATCGCTCTGTCCACGCTGGAAAGCGGCCGCATTGGCATCGCCGCGCAGAGCGTCGGCATGGCGCGGGCCGCGCTGGAGTACGCGATCAACTACGCGCGCGACCGCAAGGCCTTCGGCGGCGCCATCATCGACTTCCAGGCTGTCGGGTTCCGCCTGGCCGACGCCAAGACCAAGCTGGAGGCCGCCCGCCAGCTCACGCTGTACGCGGCGCGCCTGAAGGCGGAGGGCCGGCCAGCGCTGGAGGCCGCCTGCATGGCCAAGCTGTTCGCCTCCGAGGCTGCCGAGGCGATCTGCACCGCGTCGATCCAGACGCTGGGCGGATACGGCTTCCTCGCCGACTATCCGGTCGAGCGGATCTATCGCGACGTCCGCGTCTGCCAGATCTACGAGGGCACCTCGGACGTGCAGAAGCTCATTCTTCAGCGCATGCTGTAAGCCACGATGTTCCGACACCTCCTGCAAGGCCTGCGGCGGCCGTTGACCGAGCCACCGCCGGAGCTGGACCCCGAGCTCACCGCCCTCGCCACGACACTCGACCAGACCGCCCAGGCTCGACTTGGACACAGCCTTTCGATCCGCCAGGTCGATGCCGGATCCTGCAACGGCTGCGAGCTGGAAATCCACGCGCTGAACAATGCGTTCAACGACCTGGAACGCTATGGGCTGAAATTCGTCGCCTCGCCACGGCACGCCGATGTACTGATGGTGACCGGGCCAGTAACGAGAAATATGCAGGAGGCGCTGGAGCGCACCTGGCGGGCGGCGCCGGACCCGAAATGGGTGGTCGCGGTCGGCGATTGCGGCGCCGATGGCGGGGTCTTCGCAGGCAGCTACGCGGTGGTTGGCGGCGTATCGGCGGTGCTGCCCGTGGATCTGGTTATCCGAGGCTGCCCACCCACGCCGAAACAATTGCTCCAAGGGCTGCTGTCGTTGCTCGGGACCACGTCGAAGCCTGCTACCGGCTAGCCGTCATCACCACTTTCGCCGACGGAAAGTCAGGGCGTCTCGGACCATCGTCAATGTCAGTTAACTCGCGGTTAAGCTTGCTGCGGTACCTGACGAATCCGAGCGGATTTCCGAAGTGTTCACCGAATCCTCGCTCGCTCGTGAGTTCACCCCTCGGACGCGAGCCCCGTCCCGTACAGTAGCGAGGAAACCGATCATGAATAAGCTCGTGTTGGCCAGCCTGTTTGCATTTGCTCCCATCGCGGCATTCGCCGCTGGCGATCTGCCGGTCGTCGGAGTTCCCGATCCGGTAACGATCCTTGGCGGCGGCCCTCCTGCTATCGGCGACGAAAAGCCCGCCGCGGTTGAGGGCAATCCCGGCGTGTGGGCCGGTGGCGTAACCGGCAACATGTCTCCCCGGATACAGACAAATTCGTTCAGTGTCCTGGGGCGCGCTGGTCCCTATCCGAAACAGTCACCATCGGTTCGGACCTGCCTGACCGGGACCGGCTGCGGCCGCGATCCATCGTCGACCGAGTAGCAGTGGGGAGATAGGGCGGCCGTCGCGCCGCTCGGCACGTGATCAAGCAGAGCCCTGCGAAGGCCACAATTGACGATTGCCGCCGTGGCTTCGAGTTGGTCGGAACCCTCGTGCCGAGAGCGGCCGCACCGCGCGATCAAACCACCCCGGCGGCCGGCTGGACAAGCTGCTGGCGCTCCAGCATGTGGCGCGAAAGCATCGAAAGGGGGGACGAAGCCCCCCAGACCCGCGCCGGCTACCCGTTGCAGACCTTATGGGCGCGCCGCTCCTGGGGCGACGCCGTGGCGCACCAATCGGGGGGCCGCTTCGATGCCGCGCCTTCACCAGGAACCGGTGCCGCGATCGCGACCGCGATCGGCGGTGCCGCGAAGGCATTGCGCGAAATCGTCGCCGACCCACGTGCTCGATCGACGACGCACGGCTGCCCGATGCGCCTGAGGGCGTCCCTGACGCCGGCCTCGACACACAGCACCTCGACCGCCGCCGCTTGCAGTATCTCGCCCTTCGCACCCGGCATCGTGTGGCCCATGTTGTACATCAACGCTGCCATCATGCGCCTCTCGCACGGCTTGCCTTCCCAACTGCGACCGGTGACCACACCAAAGCCTGGAAGCGCGATGCCACCCGTCGCGCCTACCGTGCAGGGGTCTCCGCCGACGATCGATGGTGCGATGATTTGCGGGGTGTTTCGCAGCGTCTCCGTGTAGGTGGAATTGGTGCTCGAGGAGGTTGTGCCCGAGGGACTTGACGCGGACGCCGGACTGGATCCGGAAGACCCGCCGCTTCCACTCGACGAGGAATTGTTGTTGATGATGACGCTACTGGTGGAGCTGCTGTTGCCGCTGCTCGCCGCGGCGCCGGAGCGGCTGTTGCTGTTACTCCTGCTGTTTGCCGACGAGGTGCTAGACGAAGCACCATTGCCGATCGGATTCCCGTAAACGTTGACCTGCGGATTGGACAATGATTTGGATTGCGATCCGGACGTCGTGTTGACGTTCGCGTCGCTGGTTGATCCGGAAGTCGAAGTCTGGGCCAACGCCGCGCCGCATACCATCATCATTGCGGTCGCGGTCACAAGAAGCGATCTCATGTGGTTTCTCCAGAAGGCGCACGATCCTGCAGGCAAACGCCCCCGGGATCGTGGAGGCGAACGCCCCCGGGACCGTTGTCAAGCCGCATCAAATTTCACTCTGGCTTTCTTCCGCCCCTTCTCGGATCGACGGTGCCTGCGGCGAAGCCGCCGACTTTCCCGTCCGAAGCGTTCGCGCTGGCGTTGCCACTTACCTGGCCGTTCTGGCTGCCGCTGGCAGTGCCGAATGAACCGCCGCTCAATGGGCCGTTGTTGGACACGCCGCTGGCAGTCGTGCCGCCGACATTGGTCTGCCGCGCGGAGGTAGTCGTCTTTGACCCGTTGGGACTGGCCTTACCGCTCGCGCTGGCATTGACGGAACTGGAATTGCTCGACGCTGCGCCGACAGATACGCCGCCATTGCCCGAGGTGGACCCTGTATAGTTCCCCTGACCACTGGGGCTTCCCGCCGTCGAACCTGCCCTTGTGTTCGCCGGTACTGACATCACCAGCCGCCGACCCGCTAGAGCTGGATCCGCCATCGCGCGCAAGAACCGCGAACGGAGCCAGCGCGATTACGCCCGCCAGTAGAAGCTTTCTCATACTCGATCTCCTCGCTGCTGCGCGGGAAGGAAGATGACAGACTCCCGCCGA
The DNA here is from genome assembly GCA_963758415.1 of uncultured Alphaproteobacteria bacterium. Classification (GTDB taxonomy): domain Bacteria; phylum Pseudomonadota; class Alphaproteobacteria; order Acetobacterales; family Acetobacteraceae; genus Rhodopila. Next base: position 1,269,268 of record CAVWVL010000011.1, read on the forward strand.
AAGCATGTCGTTGTTTTCCCGCGCATGAGCCGGAAGAGGGAGGCTCGGATTACTCTCACGCCAACCGCACCTGACGCTGGCTCACCGGATCATGACTGGCGTCCGCCCCGCCACACCGGGGATCCGCTCACACTGCAAGGCACGAAACGTTAGCCTCACACGCGCTTTTCGAAACGAATGAGCCCGGCGGAATTCGATCGCTGGCGGGCCGTCCGCTTCCTTTGCAACGATGAAGGTTGCTCGATCCTGGCACGCGCAACCTTCATCTGTCGCCGCCGATGTCTAACCGCCGCAGGACTTGTTGGCTCTGCGCTGTTCCGCCGTCGCGGTGTAGCACCAATCGGGAATTTGCCTCTGGGACACGGCTGGGGCCGATGTTGCAACTGGCTGGGTAACCGGAGCCGCCATCGCAATCGGCGTCGAGCTTTTCGTCGGTGCTTTTTTTGGCGTCGCGTACGCGACAGGCGCCGGGGTTGCCATGGATGAAGGTGCGTTTGACGCCATTCCGCGATCGGCGACGCACGGCTGTCCTATCCGCCTCATGGCTTCCCTGACCGCGACGTCGACGCACAGCACCTCGACCGCCGCGTCTTCGAGCGACCCGCCCTTTGCCCCCGGGATATCATGGCCCATGTTGTAAAGCAGTGCCGCCAACTGGCGCCGCTCGCAGGCCTTTCCCTCCCAGCTCCCGCCAGTGACGATGCCGAAGCCGGGAAGCGCCACGCCACCGGACATACCGACTGTGCACGGGTTTCCGCCCACGATCGACGGGGCGACGATTTCCGGCGTGTTCCGCAGCGTCTGGGTGCTGGTGTAATTGGTCGGACTGGTCGTCGTGCCCGCGGCGGTGGTTCCGCTCGCCGCGTCGGTGCCGCCGGACGAGCCGGACGAGCCGGACGAGGTGGTGTTGTTGATGATGACGCCGCTGGTTGAACTGCTCTGGCCACTGCTTGCCGCGGCACCGGAGCGGCTGTTGCTGTTGCTTCTCGTGTTCGCCGACGAGTTGCTGGACGAGGCGCCGTTGCCGATCGGGTTGCCGTAGACATTCACCTTCGGATTGGAAACGGAGCTGGAATTCGAACCCGAACTGGTGTCGACGTTCGCGCCACTGGTCGACCCGGACGTTGAAGTCTGGGCCAAGGCCGCGCCGCATATCATCGTCAATGCGGTAGCGGTCACAACAAGCGATCTCATGCGGTTTCTCCTGAGGACGCGCGGTCCTGGAGGTGAGGCTCCAGGACCGTCGTTGAGCCGCGGGACGGTCTGACTATCCCGATCTTACGCTGTTCCGGATTACTTCGGTCCGCCGCCGTGCCCGTGGTCGCCACCGCCACTCGGCTGGGTAACGGTCCCCGCGACGAAGCCATTGGTGTCCTTGGCGCTTGCCCCGGAGGTGCCAGACGTTGTGCTGCTCTGACCGCCACCGGCGGAGCCGGACGATCCACTCTGCCCGCCACCCATCGTTGTCATCTGATGACGGCTGCCGTCCTTGTTGGTGACTACTCCACCGGCCGCTGTGCCGCCAACGTTGGTCTGCGACGCAGTGGTCTGTGTGGCGGAGTGGCCCGGTCCGGCCTGGCCGGCCGCAGTCGTATTCACGTTGGAGCTATTGCCCGACACCGCACCTGTTGCCACACCGCCGTTGCCACTAACGCCAACGCCTGCGTGCGTCCCCTCACTGCTGCCGACGCCCGCATTAGAATTAGCCGAAGTCGAATTGAGGTCGCCCGCCACCGCGCCGCTGGTCGTGTTGCCACGGTTCGCATCCACAGCAAACGCTGCAAACGGAGCCAACACGATAACACTCGCCAAAAGAAGCTTCTTCATACTGTAGTCTCCTCGCTGCTGCGCAGGACGGGAGACGGCAAACTCCCCGTTAGTGTTGCCGTTGTTCTCCTGCGCATGAGCCGGAAGAATGGAATATGGACCGATAGTGCTAGCCGGGAACAGGTAACATTATGTCTTTACTTAAATTATTCTTGCCAACGCCTTGGACCTGCGTCGAGGACCGGCTGATTAATCCAACATTATGAAAAATCCGTTAATCGCCCTCAAAAATTCGAAGACTTTCCGCTCAATTTTTCTTCGAAACAGCGCGCCTGTCATTTCGTCCAAGTACATGATTTGTCCAGAGCCCCGCCCGCTGCTCGGAGGGCGCTGAACGCCCTCAGACCAGGCCGGCAGACCCGCGACGAGGACCAGTTGGCACCCTGACGTCGTGCTCACCGGCGCGCATACGGGGAGATGAAGCCAACTCCAGCCCCATATCGAGAAACTCCCTTCAATCACTGCAAGATTTGTTGGCCCTGCGCTGTTCCGCCGATGCCGTGTTGCACCAATCGGGGTGCTTAATCGGGGTCGTGGCGGCGGTGGGGATGGTCGTCTGCGGCGCGACCGTTCGCGTCTTTGGGATCACCATCGCAACGGAAGCTGGTTTCTTCAATGGCGCGCTTTTCGGCGCCGCGACCGCGACGGAAGAAGTTGCTTCCGCCGAAGCAATGGTTCGATCGGCGACACACGGATCTCCTATGCGTTTCATGGCTTCCCTGACGGCGACGTCAACACAAAGCACTTCCACCGCCGCGTCTTGCAGGGTCCCACCCTTCGTACCTGGAACACCATGGCCCATGTTGTACAGTAGAGCCGCCAACTGACGCCGCTCGCACGCCTTGCCTTCCCAACTACCGCCGGTGACGATACCAAAGCCGGGAAGTGCCACGCCGCCGGACACGCCAACCGTGCAGGGATTCCCGCCCACGATCGATGGGGCGACGATTTCCGGCGTGTTCCGCTGGGTCACCGTGCTGGTGGAGTTGGTCGAACCGCTCGTGCCCGTGCCCGCGGCAGTGGTTCCGGTCGCCGCGTTGGCGCCGCTGGACGTGCCGGATGTGCCGGACGTCGTGGTGTTGTTGATAGTGACACCACTGGTCGAGCTGCTCTGACCACTGCTCGCGTTGGCATTGGAGCGGCTGTTGCTGTTGCTCCTGGTATTCGCGGACGAGTTGCTGGACGAGGCGCCGTTGCCGATCGGATTGCCGTAAACGTTGACGCTCGGATTGGAGACTGAATTGGACTGCGATCCAGACGTCGTGTTGACGTTCGCGCCACTGGTTGATCCGGAAGTCGATGTCTGAGCCAACGCGGAGCCGCACAACATCGTCAATGTGGTTGCGGCCATAAGAAGCGATCTCATGTAGTTTCTCCTGATAACACACGTCCGCGAGCCAGATGTGGCACCATTGCCTCTACACGAACGGTTCGATCCCGGTGTCCGACGCTGGCGAATCAATTTCGCCCCGTTCATCGCCGGGAGGCATGCTGTTTCCCGCGATGCAATCGCGATCTGGGGACACCACCAATTCATATTGCACCTTGAATGGAAGCGGCTTTAGCAATCATGTCCTTAGCGTTATAATATCCTGAAGCATTCTCCCGACGCCCGCTGGTGGACGGCTCAATATCGCAGGAACATGAACGGACCGTTAACCCCACCGTGCGACTGAGAATTGAATCATTCCTGTGCCATTTCGGATGCGGCCAGCGATCCATCGGGGCATTCGATGCGGGCCCTGTTCCGTCTCGCATGGCAGCTCCGTCCCCTCGCTCGCCGGCAATGCATCGAACCGCTCCGCGAGAGAACAATCGGCGCGACGGTCCGGCCAAGCCCCCTGCGACCGGCGCCGCGCGCTGGCGCCGTCAGCAGCGCCGGCGCCGGGTCGCCTTGTGAGCCGCCGAAGCTTCGTCCATAAGGCGCCTGATTCATCTAACAGGGGTTACGTCATGCAGATCTTACCGGACTGCTCGTTTGGGGCTCCGGCCCGGCTGCTCGCCGCGTTCGTCGTCCTCGGTATCGCTTCCGTCGGGACCGCGTCCGCGCAGACCCAGGCCGATCCCGCCGCGCCCGATCCGGTCCTTGCCACCGTCAACGGTGACCCGATCCACGCCAGCGATCTGAACGCAGCGCTCGAGACGCTGCCGCCGCAAGCAAGGTCTATGCCACCGCAGCAACTCTATCCGATGATGCTCGAGCAACTCATCGACGGCCGCGCCCTGGTGCTCGAGGCCCAAAAGACCGGGCTGGACAAGGATCCCACGGTGCAGCACCAGATGCAGGCCGCGCAGGACCGGGCGCTGCAGTCGGCGCTGCTCAACAAGGTCATCAAACCGCAAGTTTCCGATGAGGCGGTCAAGGCCCGCTATGACCAGCAGTCAGCAGGCAAGGCCGGCGAACCCGAGGTGCACGCTCGCCACATACTGGTGGCCGATGAAGCCACGGCCAAAAAGGTCATCGCCGAACTGAAGAAGGGTGGCGATTTCGCGGCGCTGTCGAAGCAATACAGCAAGGATCCGGGCGCGGCACAGCAGGGCGGCGACCTCGGCTTCTTCAAGAAGACCGATATGGTGCCCGCTTTCGCCACCGCCGCATTCGAGCTGAAGGACGGCGAGATAACGCAGGTGCCGGTGCATACGCAGTTCGGCTGGCACGTGATCCAGGTGATCGAGCATCGCACCGACGCGCCGCAAAGCTACGACGAGGCGAAGGACGCGTTGCGTCAGACGATGGTTCAGGCTGCCGTGCAGAAAGAAGTGGCGCAGGCGCGGTCCGGAGTGAAAGTCGAGAAATTCAACATGGACGGCTCGCCGATGCGCGCGACCGACACGGCGGAGCCGCCTCCCGCCAAGTAGCTCGGTCCTCGAGAGCAAGAGTTGATCAGCCCGGGAGTGGAACGCATGGCCATCGCAACTTCTCCCCTCGCCGTGCCGATGCCTGAGTTACCGGCATTGGGTGGGGTCCGCCTCGCCGCGGCCGAGGTTGGCATACGCTACCAAGGGCGCACTGACGTCGTGATGATCGAGGTTGCTGCCAGCAGCACGGTCGCCGGTGTCTTCACCTCGAACAAGTGCCCCGGTGCGCCGATCGATTGGTGCCGTGGCGCGCTGAAGGGCGGCCGAGCGCGAATGGTCGTGGTGAATGCGGGGAATGCGAACGTCTTTACCGGTAAGGCGGGGCGGGAAGCCTGCGCCGCCACCGCCGCCGCCGCCTCGAAGCTCGCGGCGTGCCCGGCGCGGCAGGTTTTCGTCGCGTCCACCGGCGTCATCGGCGAGATCATGCCGCATGACAAACTGATCGCCGCGCTGCCGGGGCTGCACGACGATCTTTCCGAGGACGCGTGGGAGGCCGCCGCCCGCGGTATCATGACGACCGATACTTTCCCGAAGGCAGCGACCCGGACGGCCCAGATCGGCGATACGCAGGTGCGGATCAGCGGCATTGCCAAGGGCAGCGGCATGATCGCGCCGGACATGGCGACAATGCTGTGCTTTGTTTTCACCGACGCGCGCATTCCGGCGGACGCACTGCAAACCATGCTGAAGAACGGCGTGGATGGCAGCTTTAATTGCACCACGGTGGACAGCGATACCTCCACCTCTGATACCGTGTTGCTGATCGCCACCGGGCAAGCCAAGCATCCACGGATTCCCTCGGCAGATGGAAATGCCGCACGCAACCGGATGCTGGCGGATTTTGCCCGAGCCCTGAACGACTTACTGCTCGACCTCGCGCTGCAGGTGACGCGAGACGGTGAGGGCGCTCGGAAACTGGTTAAGATCGACGTGACCGGTGCGGCCAATGCCCGCTCCGCCAAGCGCATCGCGATGACGGTGGCAAATTCCCCACTCGTCAAAACTGCCATCGCCGGGGAAGACGCCAACTGGGGCCGCATCGTGATGGCCGTGGGCAAGGCGGGCGAGCCAGCGGACCGGGACAAGCTGTCGGTGGGCGTCGGCGGGGTGTGGATGGCACGCGAGGGAGCGGTGGTTCCCGGCTATGACGAAACCCCGGTCGTCGCACACATGAAGGGTCACGAGGTGGAGATCGCGATCGACATCGGTCTCGGCCGCGGCAGTGCCACGGTATGGACCTGCGACCTGACGCATGGCTACATCGACATCAATGGGTCCTATCGAAGCTGAGAGCGCCAACCCGGACCCGAGCAGCCGGTATTCCCCGAACAAGGCAAGCCGCACCCTCAGTCTTTGGCGCGAAGGCCTTTGCGTGGGAAAAGCTATATGACCGTCCGCGCCGCCTGGTGGCTGACCATAACAGCGTGCACGCTCCTCGTGCTCGGCACAAAGCTATGGCTGATCACGAAATTCGGCAGTCCCACACCCTACTGGGACCAGTGGGATGCCGAAGCGGCACTTCTCTACGATCCATATCTTTCTGGTGGCGTGCCGGTGTCGACCTGGTTCTCGCCACATAGCGAGCATCGCCTGCTGCTGACCCGTCTGCTCGCGATGGGCCTGCTGGAGTTCGCCGGACAGTGGGACGTCATCCTGCAGATGTATGTGAACGCCGCGCTTCATACCGGGGTCCTGATTGTCGTTTTGTATCTGTTGCGGGATTTGGTCGATCGCACGTCCGGCATGATCCTCGCGATGTTCGGCGCTCTCGTCTTGATGGTGCCGTTCGGATGGGAAAACACCCTTGCCGGCTTTGGCAACCAGTTTTACTTTCTGATGCTGTTTTCTGTTCTATCTCTCGCCGGCACATTGGGGGCAGCCGCGAATTCGTTGCGGTGGTGGGTCGGAGTCGTTCTTTCCGTGGCATCGTTCTTCTGCATGGCGTCGGGTGCATTCACGCCCCTTGCCGGCGCCGCGGTAGCGGGGACGCAAATCGCCGCCGGCCGCAGGCGTGGTGTGCACGAGTTCGCTGGTGTTGCACTGCAACTCATCCTTTTCGGGATCCTGATCCACGCGGTGCCAGCGCCTGAACAGCACGCACCGCTGCGGGCGCATTCGATCGTTCAGTATTTGGCTGCCCTTCGAGAGACAGCGGGCTGGCCCCTGCCTATCTCGTTCATGTCGCCGTTTTTCGTTTTTGCGCCCCTGATCGTGCTTGCGATTCGAGCTGTTCGCGACCCGGACAGGTCAAACACAGCAGTCTGGCTTTGTCTCGGGATTGGTGTGTGGGTTCTCGCTCAGCACGCTTCGCTTGCCTACGCGCGGGCATTCGGCATCTACGCCTCCCGGTATCTCGACCTAAAGTCACTCGGACTGATCATAAATTTCGCGGCACTGATTGCGAACCTGCGAGCAACGCCCCGACTGCGGCCGCTTGTGGTGCCCATGCTGTCCGCGCTCTGGCTGGTGATCGTGGGTGAAAGTCTTGGACTCACAGCGCTCGCAAGCCTGCCCGCTGAAATCAGCGAAAAGAGCGAGAACGGCCGCATCGAAACCGAAAATCTGAGGCTGTTTCTGAACACCGGAGATATCGCGACGCTTCAAGGCAAAGCTGTTCAGGCCATTCCGTATCCGGATCCCGATCGCCTGGCAAAACTCTCCTCGTTGCCGACGATACGAGGTCTCCTGCCGGTTGAACTCGTCGATGATCCGGCGGTGCGCGATGCGGCAAGTCACCGGCTTTGGATGCAGGGCGGACTTCGTCAGGTTGCCGGATGGCTGCACCAGTCCTGTGCGCTGTTAGGCCCGTATAGTGCGTTTCTCGGCGCAGCCATGCTGTTCGCCGTAGGGCTGTTCGCCGCACGCACTCCGCGACAGTCCTAACCCCGCCATGCCGACAATTGTCAGTTGGCGTGGGACAGAAAAGGAAACGGCCCAGGGTAGTTGTCCGTGTAGACGGTATGCGAGGCGAAACCCACCAACTCCTGCCATACGTGCATCTGCAACGCCGGTGGTTCGAAATTGAACGCGCCACTGCTGGTCGGATCGAACGATAGCTCCACCTGATGCGCGACGGACGGCGATATCGAGGCCAGCGCATGCGCGCATTGACCGAATATCGGACGGTGGTGGTGGCCAGACACGATCCGTTCGACCTGTCGGTGGCGCGCGATCACAGCCCGAAACGCCTCCGCGTCGCGCAGTGCGATCGCATCCATTTGAGGCAGCCCGGTTGCGAACGGCGGATGATGCATACCTATCATTGTCGGTTTGGACGACTGCTCACTCAGTGTCCGGTCCAGCCATGCCAACTGCGCCTTCGACATCTCGCCATGATTCGCACCCGGCACCAACGTATCGAGCATCACCAGACGGACGGGCTGATCCTCGACGACGTATTGAACGAAATCCGGGTGGCTGGTAACGCCCGGCAAATGCGACAGGGCGGCTCGCAGGTTATCCCGCTGGTCGTGATTGCCCGGGACAACATACACAGGCATCGGCAAGGTGCGACGCAGCATGGCAGCCACATTTTCGTACTCGGCGGGCAGTCCGCATTCGGTCAGATCACCGGTGATCATGACCACCTCGGGCTGAGGATTGAACGCCGCGACAAGCCGGAAAGCGCGCTCGGTCAGCATATTGGTTTCAGAGACCCGGTTAGCCGCGAGACCGACCGGGCGGACGTGCAGGTCGCTAAGTTGGCAGATCAGCATGGCAAGTCCTTTGAACCCTTCCGATTTTGTGCGTTTGATATAGAGCAGTTGCCGTAACAATGTGTTGCGAACCTGGCCGGACGCGCTCCACAGGGCAGCTCGGCGCGCGCTAATTGCCGGGAAAATGACCTGACGCCGGGCTCGCTATGTTGTTGTTCACACCAAGCATAGTGTCATAGGCCACATCCGAGCCCTGTGATCTACGTCACAAATACCGACCCACGTTTAGCCGAGGGCGTCAGGCAGTCAACCACGTGGCGACTGTCTCATCTGGTGGTGGATTCGGCGCGGCACGCTGCATCATGCCGCGTCTCCAGGAGCCGTCCTGCCGCTCTCACCCTGTCCCTTAGCCAGACGATCGCTGGTTCGGCACCCAGCCGGCGGCTCCACACCATCTGCACCGGAAAGGACCGAATCCGCACCGGCGGCAATGTGGTGGACAGCCCGAAATCCTCAGCATGGCACTGTGCCACGCGCCGTGGCACGGTGGCGATCAGATCGGTTCGGGCGACAGTCGCCAACACCGCGAAAAAGTACGGCACGGCCATGACGACCCGGCGCGAGACACCGGCATGGGCTAGCGTCTTGTCCACGATGCCAGTGAGTGAGCCGCCCGGTGAGGCGAGCACGTGGCCGAACTGTGTATACCGCGTCAGGGTGAGCGGCTGGCTCAGTGCGGGATGGCCTTGTCGCGCCACCACCAGATAATCCTCGTCGAACAAGGTAACAGCGTCGCAGGCTCGTCCTTTGTCCAAAGCATAGCCGAGCAGCAGGTCGACATCGCCCGCCTGAAGCGCGTCGATTGCGTCGCGCCTGATGAGTGCGCGGAAGATGTAGCGCGGCGACACTGACGCGAGGTCCGCATCAAGCAGCAGCGGCGCGAACAAAGACGTTTCGGAGTCAGTTGCGGCGATCCGGAACACCCGCTCGTCGCGTGCCGGATCGAAGCTGGCGGGACCCACCGTGCCGCCGAGCAGCCGCAGGGCCTCCGACACCGGGACGCGCAGGGCGAGCGCCCGCGGAGTTGGCTGCACGCCGCGCGGGGTCCGGATGAACAGCGCATCGTCGAAGATCTCGCGCAGCCGCTTGACGGCATGGCTGATCGCAGACTGCGTCAGGCCGAGCCGGGTGGCCGCGGCCGACAGCTTTCCGGTTGCCATCGCTTCGTCGAACACCAGAAGCAAGGTGACGTCGAGCCGGCGAAGTTGAGCGTCATTGAAGTTCTTCATGCACCGATTTCAATCATGCGACTTCGATCCCGGTCATATCATGACATCCCGGCTGCAATGAACCTAAACACACAGGAGCACTTCGCATGCAGGTCGCGATCGTCGGTTCCGGCAATGTCGGGCAGGCTTTAGCTCAGGCACTGCATCGCGCGGGGCACCGAATCATCTTCGGCATGCGGAATCCGGAGGCGGGGAAAGCCGACCAGAAGAGCATCGCGGAGGCCGCCAAACAGGCCGATGCCATCATCCTCGCCGTCCCGTTTGCCGCCGCCTCGGAGGTGATCGCGGCGGCGTCGGGCTGCGCCGGCAAGATCCTGATCGACGCGACGAACCCGCTGGGCATGGTAGAGGGCGGACTCGGCCTGACGATGGGCTTCACCACCTCGGGCGTCGAGCAGATCGCCGCCCTTGCCCCCGAGGCGCGCGTGTTCAAGGCGTTCAATCAGACCGGCTTCGAGAACATGGCGGACACCCGGCCTTATGCCAGCCGGCCGGCCATGTTCGTCGCGGGCGAGGACGCCGCCGGCAAGCGGACCGTGCTGGCGTTGGTGTCCGATGCCGGCTTCGAGGCGGTCGACGTGGGTGGGCTGCGTGCCGCCCGTCTGCTGGAGTCTCTTGCCATGCTGTGGATCGAACTCGCGCGCAAACGCGGGATGGGGTCGGATTTCGCTTTTAGTTTGCAACATAAGGCCAAGTAGGTAACGGGTGCTCGGACGAGGCTCACGTGACGACCCGCTACGCCAGATCCCAGTAGCGTCGTCGGCGACGTGCCATCATGGTTGGGTGTATCACCTGGCCACGGCGGCGACGTTAAAGGGACCTTGGATGAAATGCACCTTGCTGATGACCGTGTTGGCAATCATGTCGCTCGCTGCTCTGCCTGCCGCCGCCGAGATGTTCGGTGCGGATTATGGGCCATGCGGGGATCAGTCCAACACGGTGGCGATCGTCGATTGCGTGGCAGCCAAGACCAAGATTTGGGATCAACGGTTGAACAGAGCCTATCAAAGTCTGGCACAGCGGATCGACGCCGCGCAGCGCGAGCCGCTGAAAATCGCGCAACGGCTTTGGATCCAGTACCGGGACGCCAATTGCCGCTTTTACGGTGCGCGGGAAGGCTCCATCCGGGAAATCCAGGCGGCTGAATGCCTTCGTGCGATGACGCAGGACCGTGCACTTGAGCTGGAACAAGCCTCCCAGCCCTGATAAGTGCCACTCAGTAGGCGCTCGTCTTAAAGCCTCCGCCACACACCCGGACCTGCCGTAGCAAGCGCGTGCACCCCAAACCCCAGGAACAGCACCCCGGACACGCGGGTCACCCACAACGCATGCCGCCGGTAGAACCGCCGCACCACCCCCGTCCCGATCACCGAGACCAGCACTGCATCCGCCGCGACGAACCCCACGCACGCCGCCGCCAGCAGCGGGGCGAACGCGCTCCAGTCCAGTGCGCTGGCGTAACGCGCGAGCAACGCGGTGAACATCGCCACCGCCACCGGGTAGGCCTTCGGGTTAGACAGGCCAAACGCGAGACCCCGCAGCAAAGGACGCCGAGCTTCACTGGTCAGCGCCCCGTCCACGCCCCGGCGAGCGACGGCCGAGCGGACTCCAAGCCAGCAGAGATACAGTCCGCACACCAGCCCCAGCAGATCGAAAACCAACGTGCCAATCGCCCGAGCGCCGATCACGGCTGTCAACGACAACGACGCCCACAGCACATCGCCAACGAAATGCCCGCACAGGAACAACGCCCCGGCGCGGCGGCCACGGCTGGCACCGATCCCCAGCAGCGCCAGGAACGCCGGCCCGGGAGCCAGCGTGTAAGCCGCCCCGGACAATGTTGATGCCAGCAACAGCCCAAGCGTCATCCGTCCAGCGCCTGATCCCAGGGCTCCGGCAACATCAAATATCCGTCGCCCTGTTTCACCAGATGTGCGAACCCAGGGAAATGCGCATGCATCCCGGCGATCAACTGCCGATCGGTCGTTACCATATCGAACACGCGTTTGCGGGTCGCCGCTGCCTGATGCGGGTCCGTATCGAACACCATGGTCACCTCGGGCCGAGGCACCTGCACCTCCGGCACATGAATGATATCCCCCCAGATCAGCAACGATTTATCCCCGGAGGCAATCATGTATCCGGAATGACCCGGCGTGTGACCATGCAGCGGCATCGACGTGACGCCTGGAAACACCTCGGCGGCACCAGGAAAGGTCCGCATCTGGTTGTGATAGGGCGCAAGCTGTTCCCGGGCGCACTCGAAAAACAACTTCCTCGCGCGCTCATCGGCACGGCTCATCGCCGCATCATCCAGCCAGTGTCTCGGTTCATTCTCATGCACCACCAGCTCGGCATTTGGGAAAAACTTCTGCCCGGTCTTCGGGTCGGTCAGACCGGCGGAATGATCCGGATGCACATGCGTCAATATAACTGTATCTATATCGGCCGGATCGACTCCCGCCGCCTGCAGATTCCGCTGCAGCTTGCCCGCCGTCGGCAGCAGATAGTCGCCAGATCCGGTCTCGATCAACGCGAGCCGACCGGCTGAATAGACCAGATAGCAGTTCACCGACGTGCGCCGCCCGGGCCTGAATTTCTCCGTCAGCAACTTCGTTGCATCAGCCGGGGTAATGTTTTGCATCACCTCCATCGTGCCGTCCAGGTAACCGTCGGAAAGCGCGGTGACGACAATGTCACCGATGCGCCGGTGATAGACGCCGGGGACCTGAGCGCTCGGGACCGGGGCCATGGGCAAACACTCCTGAGCTACTGTGCGATATACCCGCCGTCGATAACCAGTTCCGTTCCGGTCACGAACGATGCCTCGTCGGAGGCGAGGAACAGCACGCCAAAGGCGACCTCGATCGGTTCGCCCAGCCGGCGCAGCGGCGTCGCTTCGATCTTGGATTCGCGAATATCGGCATTCGTTGCATTCAGCATCGGCGGCATGAAGCCGGGATGCACCGAGTTGACCCGCACGCCGGACGGTCCGTACTTTGCAGCCGCCGCCTTGGTATACAGCCGCACGGCTCCCTTCGACGCCGCATAGCCGGGGTGCCCCTCGGAACTGCCGACGAACCCCATGATGGAAGAAATATTCACGATCGAGCCTCGTCCGTTCGGCACCATTGCCGCGGCGGCCAGCTTGGTGCCAAGGAACACGCTGGTCGAATTCACGGCCTGCAGCTTCAGCCAACCGTTCAGGTCGTCATGATCGCCGACGGCACTGCCGCTGATGCCGGCGTTGTTCACCAGAATGTCCAGCCGGCCAAACGTTGCGATGGTTTCCGCAATCAATCGCTGCCAGTCCGACTCCGACGTTACGTCGGTCCGGATGAACAGCGCCCGCCCCTGCACCGCATTGATCTCGGCGGCCACCGCCTCGCCTTCCTTCTCCAGCACATCGGCAATGACGACCGCGGCGCCTTCCTTGGCGAACAGCCGAACCTCGGCCTCGCCCATTCCGTGCGCGCCGCCGGTAACGATCGCAACCTTGTCCCTGAGACGCATCGCCTGTCCTTTCCCGTTCAACGTCCGTGGTACACCGGCTTGCGCTTTTCGTTGAACGCACGAATGCCCTCGCGACGGTCCTCCGTCGGCACCATCCGGTTATACGCCTCGATCTCGAACATCATGCCACTCGGCAGGTCCATATTCAGGCCCATGTTCACCGATTGCTTGATCTGGCGCGTGGAAATCGGCGCGTTCCCAGCGATCACCGAGGCGGTGTCAAGCGCCTCCGCCAACAACCTGTCCGATGCACAGATGCGGTTGACCATGCCCCATTCCTGCGCGTCTTGCACCGAGAACGGCCTTCCGGTCAGCAGCAGTTCCTTCGCGCGGCGCACGCCGATAGCACGCGGCAGGGTCTGTGTCCCTCCAGCCCCGGGCATGATGCCCAGCGTCACCTCGGTCAAGGCGAAGCGGGCATTTTCGGCGGCGTAGATGAAGTCGGCACACAGCGAAATCTCCATGCCGCCCGCGTAGGCGGCGCCGTTCACCGCGGCGATGACCGGCACCGGACAGGCCATCATGGCGCGGATCATCCGCTCGAAGATCAAGTGCTGATCCTGCCATTGCACATCCGTCATGCCGTTGCGCTGCTTCAGATCGCCACCGGCACAAAACGCTTTCGTTCCACTCCCAGTAATGACAATGCATCGTTGCTGATTCGGCTCGGCGCAAAATCCGTCGAACACCGCCAACAGATCCAGCCCCATCTGCGTGTTCATCGCATTCGCGACCTCGGGCCGGTTCAGCGTGACCAGCACAGTGTGCTTGCGTGGATGCTCGACGGTGATAGTTGCAAAGCTGCTCATTGTTCGATTGCCTGCATAATGAGACGCATGAATGTGTCCATCGCGGTAGGATCGGTCCAGCGCAGCACCGCGACAAGCTCCTCTCGCGGCGCGACCCAGGTCAGGTTGCCGCCGGCACCCGACGCAAAGAAACTCGCCTCCGGAGCACTTTTGTAACGTCCTCGGCCTGTGTTCAGCCACCACAGCAAACCGTAGTTGGGGTTCAGCGTGCAAGGGCGTAACGTTTCGGCGATCCAGCTTTCCGGCAAGATGCGCCGTCCCTGCCAATCGCCACAGCGCTGCATCAGCAGACCGAGACGCGCCTGATCCTCGGCGTGGATCAGCGCGCCGCCGCCCCAGTGAGTGCCCCCCGAGACGCTCTCGATTAGCCGGCCGTCGATCTCGACGCTGGACGTGCTGTAGCCATGCCATGACCATTCCGTGGAGGCGCCAATCGGCTGCATGATCCGTTCCGCGAACACGTCGGGCAGCGGACGGCGAAAGCGGCGCAGGAGAGCCAGGCCCAGACGGTTGACACGGACGTCATTGTATTCCCAGTGGCCGCCCGGCACTCGCAACGGCCGATCGTCGCCCTTGCGCGCCTTGCCTTCCAGCCCAAGGTTCCGATTGTAATCGATCCGGTCGGCCTTGCCGAACAGCTCCCCGGTCCATTCCGACGTGTTCTGCAACAGATGCCGCCAGGTGATGTCGCGGTTCTGTGCGCTATCGAAACCGCCGTCGTGCACCGTGCGACCGACCGGCTCATCGAGGTCGGCGATCAGTCCGTCCATGACCGCGATGCCTGCCAGCAAACTCAGATAGCTTTTGGCGGCGGAGAAGGTGAAGTCCACCTGATCGGTGTGGCCCCAACTGGCGATCTTGTGCCCGCGGCGCAGCACCAATCCGTTGGCCGGGCCGCGCGGCCGCACCGGACCTATGATCTCGTTGAACGGAGGCGGTTCGAAGTAGCCGCTTTCCAGATGCAGACGCAGGTCATAGGGCCACGGCGTCTCGTTTTCGGCGGCGAAGCGGGCAGCCTCCTCCAGCCACATCCAGTTCATGCCCGCCGCGTCGGCCATGGCCTCGGGCCACGCTTGTCCATGCGGCGGCGGCACGATTGGCGGCAATTGCATCCGGACACATCCCTCGCTTCTCCCAGTAGCGGGACTATGGCGCGGGCACCCGGAAGTGCATAGTGGCGCATCACCTCCCGCAGCCGGAGGAAGGCAAAACAGGAGGCGGACACATGACAATTCCAGTGCTCGACATCGACCCGTTTTGCCAGTCGTTCTTCGACGATCCGTTCCCTTCCCATGCGGCGATGCGCGACGCCGGCCCCGTGGTGCATTTGTCCAGCCATAACATTTACGCGGTCGCGCGATACGACGAGGTCAGGACTGTTCTGCTGGACTGGCAGAGTTATTCGTCAGCTCGCGGTGTAGGCCTCTCCGATTTTGCGAAGGAGGAGCCGTGGCGGTTGCCCAGCCTGTTGCTCGAGGCTGATCCACCGATGCACGACCGGACGCGCAAGCTGATGGACCAGGTACTGTCGCCGGGGGCGGTGCGCGCCTTGCGGGAACGTTTCATCGTTGCCGCCGAGGCGATGATCGACACGTTGCTGCAACGGGGCAACTTCGACGCCATTCCCGAACTCGCCGAGGCGTATCCCCTGACCGTATTTCCCGACGCCGTCGGAATGCCGCCGGAGAACCGGCGCTTTCTGTTACCCTACGGCAATATGGTGTTCAATTCGTTTGGGCCACGCAACGCCTGGTTTCAGGCAGCGGTCACCGACGCCGCGCCGGTGCTGGAATGGGTGCAGGCGCAGTCGCGGCGCGATGCGCTGTCGACAACTGGCTTCGGGGCGGCGATCCACGCGGCATCCGACCGTGGCGACGTGACGGTAGCGGAAGCCGAAGTTCTGGTGCGCTCGCTGCTGACCGCGGGCGTCGACACGACGGTCAACGGTCTCGGCGCATCGCTGTATTGCCTGGCGCGCTTTCCCGAACAGTTCGAACGCCTTCGCGCCGACCCGTCCCTGGCACGGGCAGCGTTCGAGGAGGCGATACGCCTCGAAAGCCCGGTTCAGACCTTCTTCCGCACCACGACCCGCGTCGTCGTGATTGGCGGCGAGACGATCGACGAAGGCTGCAAGGTGCTGATGTTCCTGGGTGCAGCAAATCGCGACCAGCGGCGGTGGGACCAACCCGACACCTACGACATCACCCGCCGCTCCGCCGGCCATGTCGGCTTCGGCACGGGCATCCACGGCTGTGTCGGCGCGGTGCTCGCCCGCCTGGAGGGAGAGGCTGTGCTCAGCGCTCTGGCGCACAAGGTTGCCTCGATCGAGATTACCGACGAACCGAAGCGGCGGTACAACAATACGCTGCGCGGACTGTCGAGCCTGAAATTGGCGATCCGAGCCGCCTGACGTCTCGTTTTTACTGCTGCCGACGGTTTCTGCCGGCCTCTTCGCCGACCGGTTCGGCTGGTCTCAAGCGCATCCGGACGCTTCGTCCGTCCCGGCTAACTTGCCGACGCAACGGGCCGCGCGACCAGTCGCGCTTGACCAGTGTCGCCTGTCCGGCAGTTGACCGTGCCCAGAGCCTGAACGGATGTCGCGATAGTAGCAGGTCGGTGATCAATGTCCCCGATGGACCCATCGAGAAGAAAAGACTCCTGCCACCCGGAATAATCAACGCTGGCGGACGTCCACGTTCTGGGGTGGTCCGCGATCCTTGGGGGCACGTTCGGCCAAAGCTGTGGCAGGCCCCCGCGGGAAGTGCGCCCAGTCGCGTGGCGACGCCAACAAGGAGACAAGGGAGAACGCCATGAACCACGAAACATCGGCAGAAATCAGTCCCGACCAACTGCTTGCGAGCCGACGCGGAGATCCGGGTCCGCGGTCGATGGGCTTCCTACGGTCCTCGGATGCGCTGATCCATAGGCATATTCACCACGCCGGGCAAAAGTTCAGCCAAGCCAACCTGGTATCCGACAACCAGACAGGACATCTCTTGGCGCAGATCCAGGATCCCAACCTGATCAATCCCTGGGGCATTTCACTTGCTCCGGGGGGTCCTTTCTGGATTGCCGACAACCATACCGGCACGTCGACGCTGTACAGCGTCGATCCCACGACCGACACGACCACGGCCCTACCGCTGGTTGTCACGATCGCACCGCCAACCGGCGGCACGGGCCCGGCAAGTCCAACCGGCACAGTCTTCAACAGTGATCCCAGCTCCGACTTCCTGGTGAACGGCAAGCCGGCGACGTTCATCTTCTCAACCGAAGACGGAACGATCTCGGGCTGGAACGGCGGCACCACGACGGTGTTGGAGGTCGACAACTCCGGCAACCCGGCACATGGCGACTCCACGGTCCCGCCGGACGAGGGCGCGGGCGCTGTTTACAAAAGCCTCGCGATCGGCACCGAGGACGGAACGACGCTGCTCTACGCGGCGAATTTCCGTCACGGCACGGTCGACGTCTTCAACGACCAGTGGCAGCAGGTGATGAGCCTCACCGACGGTGGTCTGCCGGCCGGGTTTGCGCCTTTCAATACCCAGGTGCTGGATGACCACCTGTTCGTCACCTTCGCCAAGCAGGACGCGTTCAAGCACGATGACGTCGCCGGCGCCGGCAACGGGTTTGTCGATGAGTTCGACCTCGACGGCAAGCTGATCGGTCGTATCGCCTCGGGCGGCCCACTGAACTCGCCCTGGGGCCTGGCAATCGCGCCGACGGATTTTGGCAAATATGCCGGCGACCTGCTGGTGGGGAACTTCGGCGACGGAACGATCAGCGCGTTCGACCTGGCGCATCACGATCGAGACATGGGCAAGCTTCTTGGCCTTGACGGCAAGGCGATCACGATCGGTGACCTTTGGGGGCTGAGCCCGGGAAATGACGGAAAGGGTGGTTCGAGCGGACAGATCTACTTTACCGCCGGGGTCAAGGACGAGGCGCAAGGCCTCTTTGGCAGTCTCTCGGCGGTTCCCGGAACGGACAGGTTCATGGTCTCGGGAACACCCTCGCACTCGACGCCGGGCTGAGCCGCGCCGCCTCGGGCACCGTCCCGCGGCAGATTCAGACTGGCGCGCTGCCCCTGCGGCCGGGGATGCTCGGGCGATGGCGATACCAGTCCGCCAGCGTATCGACATCGCCCAGCGTCCGGACAAACCCGACACGATGGTTCCGGAATTGCTGCAAAGTGTCGGCCAGGGCGTGCCGCGTGGACCAGCGCGATGCGCCGAACAGCTTGGCGGGCCGTCGCGGACCCAGTGCGATCAGCCAGTACCCGCCGTCGTCAGCGGGGCCGAACACAGCATCGGTGCTGCCCAGGCGCCGGAAGGCGAGGCACAGATCCGCGGCTGTCGCATCAGGGATGTCGCACCCCATCAGCGCCACCCGCCCTCGCCCGAACCGCCCCAGCGCTCGGCTCATCCGCCGCCCCAGGTCGCCCTCCCCTTGGCCGATGCGTCGCACCCGCACCGGCAGCCGGAACCGCGCCCGGTCGGGTGTCACTGCCAGAACCACGTCAAAACGCCGGCAGGCCAGCAAATCGCGCAGCAACGCCGTCAAGGTCGCCACGTGAAATCGCAACGCGGCGCGGTCGCCGATGTCCCTGGCCAGCCGTCGCTTGACGATTCCCAGCCGAGGCGCCCGGGCAAAGACTATGACGGTGTCCCTCACTGATACAGACGCAGTATCCGCCGCGGCGGCACGCCGGCGAACCATAGCGACAGACACAGCAGGTTACGCGCTGACCGGCGCAGATATCCGTCGCGCTCCCACCGCTCGGCGGAAGTCAGCGCGGAGGCCGGCAAGGCCCTGAGCCGAGAACGCCCGATCCGACGGATCAGATCGACGTCCTCCATCAGCGGGATCCGCCTGACGCCCCCTACCTGCCGCAGCAGGTCGCGATGGATCAGCAAACCCTGGTCGCCATATGGCAGGCCGAGCACCCGGGCGCGCCAAGCGACGATCCGCTCCAGGCGCCGGGCACGGGGGTCCAGGCTGTCGAGCGCAAAGCGGAAATAGCCGGCGTGCCCGGGACCCCGAGCCATGTGGGCGGCCACTGCGTCGTGCCAGCCGGGTTGCGGCTGTGTATCGGCGTGCAGCACCAGCAGCCACTGCGTGCCCGCCGCGGCGACGCCCGCCGCGATCTGGTTGCCTCTGCCGCGTGGTGCGGTCAGGACACGACCACCGGATGTCGTTGCAATTGAAACCGTATCGTCCGTGCTGCCGCCGTCGACGACGATAATATTAGCACCGGTTTTCACCGCCGCCAGCGTCGCATGCAGTCTCGCGCCGGCGTTCAGCGCAGGGATGATTATGGTCAGGTCGGCGGATGGATCGGGCGTTGCAGGTTGCAGGGGCCATGCGAACGCCAGGGTGGGTCAGCCTGACCCGGGCAGCGCGATCTTGCGGCCAGCGCCTTTCGGCGGCGTCGCCGGAGCGCAATCGTCCACGGCCTGTCGCAATGCCGCGTATCGTTCCGGTGGAAACGGCGCGACCCGGCGTATTCGCATGTCGATGTGCAACGCCATCAGTTCCTGCGCGGCCGAGCGTTCGTCGCTCTCGACGTGGAACATCTCGTGGAAATAATGCAGCCGCTTCGGGTCAGCGCCGAGCAACCAGCTTCGCACCTTTAGCTTGTCCCCGACATGCACCTCGCGTTCGTAGAGCGTGTGGGCCTCGGCGGTAAAGCAGGAATTGCCGGTCGCCTCCCGATACGCGTTGCCAATGTCCAACGTGTCGTACAGCGCGTCGGTGCCGAGGTCGAAAATCAGCACGTAATAGGCCAGGTTCATGTGTCCGTTGGAGTCGATCCACTCCGGGCGGACGATGGCTTCGATTTCGCTGACAGGGCTGCTCATGGTGCGGCGCACCTTGTTGGGGAAGGCCGCCTCGGTCAAGTTGGCGCCATGAGAATCGCCGAAGCGACGATAGTGGGGGAGACGGATGGGCTGCCGCCGCGGGAACGCTGGCCGGCGGTGCTGACGGTATCGATCGCGATAACGATCTCGGTGTTGAGCACGGCGATCGCCAACATTGCGCTGCCCACGATCGCCCGGGAGTTGCACGCGACGCCGTCGGCGTCGATATGGGTGGTCAATGCCTATCAGTTGGCGGTGACCGTAACGCTGCTGCCATTGTCTGCGCTCGGCGACATCGCAGGCTACCGCAGGGTTTACCTGTATGGACTGGCGGTGTTCACCGTGGCTTCACTGGCGTGCGGCTTGTCGGATACGCTGCCATTGCTGGTAGCCGCGCGCGTATTGCAGGGGTTCGGTTCGGCCGGGATCATGAGCGTCAACACGGCTCTGGTCCGGTTCATCTTCCCGCGGTCACAGTTGGGCCGGGGCATGGCGACGACGGCGCTGGTGGTAGCGACTTCCTCGGCCGCCAGCCCGTCGCTGGCGGCTGCAATTCTGTCGGTCGCGTCGTGGCACTGGCTGTTCTGGTGCAATGTGCCGCTTGGCCTTGCGGCGATATGGCTGGCGTTGCGGTCGTTGCCGGAGACGCCGAAATCGACGCATCGCTTCGACCTGATCAGTGCGCTGTTGAACGCGGCAACGTTCGGCCTGCTCCTGGTGGGCCTCGACGGCATCGGCCAAGGTCAGGACAGCGCCTCGGTCGCGGCGGAGTTGCTGGCTGGCGCGGTCGTGGCGGTCGTGTTCGTGCAACGGCAGCGGCGGATGGTCGCGCCCATGCTGCCGGTCGACCTGTTTCGCATGCCGCTGTTCGCGCTGTCGGTGCTTACTTCGGTGTGTTCGTTCGCGGCGCAGACGAGTGCCTACCTGGCGTTGCCCTTCTATTTCTCGCTGGCTGGAGGAATGTCGCAGTCGCAGATCGGGCTGCTGATCACCCCTTGGCCCGCCGCCGTGGTGTTCGTGTCGCCCGTGGCCGGCCGACTTTCCGATAAATATCCGGCGGGGCTGCTGGGCGGTCTTGGCCTGGCGGTGCTGACGGCGGGACTGCTATTGCTGCTGTCGCTGCCGCCCGCGCCACCGTTTGCGGACGTGGTCTGGCGGATGATGGTGTGCGGCCTTGGCTTCGGCTTCTTCCAGTCGCCGAACAACCGGGCGCTGATCGACGCCGCCCCCCGCTCCCGCAGCGGCGCCGCCGGCGGACTGATCTCAACCGCTCGGCTGACCGGACAAACGATCGGAGGCGTTGTGGTTGCAGTGATCTTCGGCTTCACCCATGGCAATATCGCGGCCGGAGTAGGAGCGGCGCTCATCACAGGGGCAGTATTCTCGGGGTTCGCTTGCGTGATCAGTTTCCTGCGGCTGGGGCTGCGGCGGCCCGAGGGCGTATAGGCCCTACGCCGCCTCGGCAACCTGCCGCGGACGATAGATCGCGGTATGAGTCGCCTGCATGACCGAGGTCGCTTCATTGGCAACGACCAGGGCGTCCAGCACCACCCACATGTGCCCCTTGTGCTCGTAATTCCTGGTGATCCGGGCCCGCACGTTCAACGTGTCGCCGACCTTCGCGATACCCAGGTTTCTGACCGTGCTGCCCATGTGGATCCACGCCGGCAGGAGCACGTTATGGCTCAACACCAAGTTGCAGCAGCGCAGAACGGTGACGGAATGAAGGATGCGCTCCTTGATGTAGATCGGATCGGTCTCGCGCGTGTTCGCCAGGTCCTGGGCGTGCAGCGCCTCGGTGATGATTGTGGGCCGCATTCCCAGCCAGTCCCCGGCACGCAGCGACATCTCGTCCGCCTCCGCCCGCTCGGCTCTCGGCGCGACGGCCTTGTAATCACTCAGCGCGGGCGCGGGCGGTGGATCGGCTGGCATCGCGGCGTGCCCAGTGGCGCAGAGTTCGCCCAGGCTGTGGACTTCGAGTGTCATGCCGTCCGCGCCGAGAGTTGCTGAGACCTCAGCCACGTCCCCCTCGTAGACCGGCTTGCTAAAGCGAGCCGAGGCGGTGCCGCGTTCCAGCCAAGCGCGGCCCCAGTGCTGCGCCGGTTGATGCGACATGTAGGCGTAAACATTTACCCCCCCAACGAAACCACCCTTGAAGCCGAAGCGCCGAGCGGTGGCGTCGTCATGGATCTTGTTCTCTGACTCCTTCGAGGTGTTGAAGGCCAGGACATGATAACGCGGGATCGACATGGCTACTCCCTCGCGGCGAAGTTGGCCGGCCTGCGCCGGCCACATCCTAGACGGGCGAATTCGTTATTGGTTCAGCGCCCACAGCCCCACCTCATAACCCGGCACGAAGTTGCGGTTGTTCATCTCCGGGTTGCGGTTGACAAACACCCGGTTGAACATCGGGTGCCGCATGCTGCGGGTTTCGTGCTCGATCCGGAACAACGGCTTGTTGCTGCCGACGTCGACGATGTCGAGGAAACGATACTGATGCTGGTCGCTTTCCTCGCTGATCAGTCCACGCTCGAGTAACTTCTTGTGTGGGCCGGAGAAGTCGGCGAGCGTGATCTGGATGTGGTGCCCGTCATATTCCGGCAGCGCGGCCTTGGTCTCTCGGTAGATCACCTTGCTCTCGGCGGAGGTGTTGGCCCAGGCATAGGGACCGCGCGCATCACTGCCGACGCCGGCGATCCCGCCCATGATGTCGGTGTAGAACTTGGCGATGGCCCCTAGGTCGGTGCCGGCGGGAATGTCGAACTCGACATAGGGCATGCCGACGCGCATGGCGCCGAAACGACTGGGATCGGGCGAGTGGACCCGGATGCGGTTGCCCCAGGGGCAGGTCGTTTCGACCGTGTCGCCGGCCTCGCGGAAGCTGAACTGCGTCCCCTCGAGGTACTTCTGGGCGTATTGCAGACGCTTCAGCAAGGCGTCCAGGTCCGGCATCAGCAGCGCCGTGGTGCCACGCACTACTTGTGGCGTGGAGCGGCTGGGCAGATGGAACTGGCCGCGGCCGACGTTGACCCACATGTTTTCCAGGCCGGCCATCAGGTACGGGTCCCGGGTCAGGCCGAGCCCCATCAGGTAGAACGCGGTGGCCTTGCTTTGATCCGGCACCGTCACGTTCACGTGGCCCAGCTCGACAATATTGCCCAGGTCTTCGGCCGTCCGATCGAACTGGGGCGTCATCACGGCAGTGTCGTTCATCCCGTTGGTCTCCCTTTTGGCGCCCCCGCCGGGGTCGCTCAGACAGGCGCGCATGATACCGTGCCGACGCCGTCCAGTCCATGCAGGGGAGCTTGAATGCCGGGTCCCGACCCTTCTGAGACATCCAGGCCTTAAGTTCGCGCGGCCGAACATAGCCGATAGCGGGCTGCGGCTGTTGGGATGCGCGAAGTGGAAGAAGCCGACCCTCATTGAGGGTATCCCCGATATCAGCCGCCACCCCTTTGCTGATGGCCGCGCGCTCACCCCCTCCTTCGCGTGTTCAGTCGCCCGCCACGCGGTCTATCGGGACGCACGGCAACGCAACCCCGCAACGATGGATGGGATGAACCGACCCGCAACCGGGCACCGGTTGGCGTCGTCACCCTCGATCCGGTGCGTGGCCCTGTCGTCCGGGCGGCGACCCCACAAATCCAGCTTTCCGGTTCGATCGGCGAACCTACTGTCCCGTCCTGACCTGGCAGAGCCCAAGCCATGGAGCGCTGCGGATGGGAGGAGAAGAGCCTCGCGCAGCTCGCGCCCGAGCATGGCAGGATGGCGAGCGTCGGATCGTTTCCCAGAAGAGCACCGTGGCACACTCATCACCGGGTCGGAGGTTTGTGAGGGTTGAGACCTCAGTGGGAGGCGAAAGAGAAGGTCGAATAGATCATCATTACGAATTACGCGCGGCAATTTGCTTGCACTCACCGACTGACCGCATGCATCGTCAGCGGGCCCATATGACCAGGCCGAAAACAATGATCCGCCGTGACGAGCTGCGGGACCGGACGACGGGCGGGTCACCTAGCTTTCGCCCTCAACGCCGTTCATTCGATTCCGAATATCCGTGCTTAGCGGACGAGCCAAATGTCAGGTCGGCCCAGATCGGGTGAGATTAACCGTTCATTAACTGTTCGGCGTTACACCGCAATAGGTCGGATACAATTGTTTCGAACCAAGGGGAGATTTAATCCCATGAGGATATGAATGGCATCAATCTAGCAGAACCGGCGCCGGTGGATCATCGATCGGATCGCATTCCGCCTCGACAGTCGGATTCGGCAAGATCAATTTACCCTAACAAATCATCATGGACGAGGCCCTGACACGGTTCTGCCGCCACGACCTGCTCCTTGCCCATCGCATTGGCGACGTGGGGAGGCCACAAGTTGGCGGCCTAAGAGTATTCTTGGGACCACAATCATGCCAACAGCATCGACTGGACGGCCTTCATGGACGGAGACGAATTCCTATTGACCTCATCAGAACAACAATCCGCCATCGCTATTCGGGCTTATCAAGAGGGGCGCTTGTCCGAAGCAGAGCAAATATATCGACAAATACTCCAAATCAGCCCTGAGGATTTGTCATCGCTCAACGGGCTGGGATTGATTGTCCGTCATGACGAGGCGATCGAATTGTTTAGAAAGGCCCTGACTGTAAGCCCCGATTCTGTGGAAGCGTATGTGAACCTTGGGAACACATATGCCGCTTCAGGACACTGGGGAGCAGCGTCTGCCTATTATGAACACGCCCTGCGGATCAAGCCGGACCTCGCCTTGTCGCTCGGAGAACGTCTCGCTGCCACGCGGAAAAATGCGGTTGTGTCGGCGGATAACAACTACATCAAGGCATTTCCTTGGGTATCAGAGACAAATAATAAAGAGAAAAGTGCTAGGTTTGCAGACGCACTGGGTAAGCTGATTACCGCCTTCCCTTCCATGGGAGGTGGAGGTATATTTGCCAGCGACAGTCTCATCGCCTACGGAAGAAATCTGAGTTTCATGGGCGATAGTGCGCTCATGAACGCCATAAAGAAAAGCGATGACCCGGTCGCTGCCGGTATTGTTTGGAGAACGACTGTTCTAGTCTGGGCCGCGCGCCACGGGTTGAGGCTGAATGGTGATTTCGTGGAATGCGGCGCGTACAAAGGAACGACTGCTAGAATTATATATGATGCTTTAGGACTTGACAAAATTGATAAGTACTATTGGCTGTATGATACTTTCTTGTTACCTGAAATTGACAAGAATAAACACTTGGATGCTGCTGCTGAAGGACTCTACCCGGGGGTCGTGCAGTTGTTCATGGACGCACCACGCGTCCGTATCATCAAAGGCTACGTGCCGGAAAGCTTTAAGCAGGGGACTCCATCCGAAATATCATTCATGCATATTGATATGAATAATGCTTCCCCTGAGATCGCGGCGCTAGAGGAGTTGTGGGAGCGGGTGGTTCCCGGCGCTTTCGTTGTTCTCGACGATTATGGTTGGCAGAACTATGCGGATCAAAAAGCACAGGAGGATATATTTTTTGAAAAGCGCGGTTATCACGTCCTTGAACTTCCAACGGGACAGGGTTTGGTTCTGAAATAATCTCCGTCTCAGCGGTTCTGTCGGCGCTCGCGCCACCGGGCCTTTCCCTCGATCGCATAGATCGCGGCAATCCGATCCAGCACCTCCTTGGCAACACGCGATTTCTTTGCTTCCAAACGTCAAACACTTCCGTCCGGTGTCGGCCCAACAGGCAACTTCCGCGATCGCGCCTGCCTTGCCGCGGGCAAGATCGTACCGCGTTTCGAACCCGGTATAGCCATCAGCATACAGGAAGCCCGTGAAAGTCGCCGGACGCGGGGTCGGGCGGTCGCCGCGGTCGGAGTTTTAGAAACAGGTCGCTGCAGTTGGGGCTTCGCCACGGCCGATCGTCGCGGACATTGTCCCAAAGCCGTCCGGTTTTGGTCCGCCCGAGTCCTGGTTCAAACACCGGAGGCGTGGTGTCGTCACCATGGATCTTCTCGCCGGCGAAAACCTGCGGATCCCGCAACAACCGGATCAAGGAGCCATGCGGCTTGTCCGACCGATCTCAGGGTTGAGCCGTCGAGTTCAGAGACCCTCGCGGGCGAGGGTGGCGAAATTCCGCGCGCGCAGCGCGTGGAATGCCCGACGGGGATAGATCTCGCTCTGGCGGTAGAGCGGCACGTGAGCGTCCGCTGCTGGACGAACAAGTTCGAGGCATGCTGCCGTCAGCGCTTGCGGGTCGTATTCGATGGCATCATCGTCCGGTCGATCAGACTGGCTATACAGGAGTAGTGCTTTCCGGTACTGTCAAACGTCTCCGGGTAACGAGTGTCTGAACTTTCGGGTCGTGTCCCAAAGACGTGGTGTAAGAGCTGCTGCCCCGTCACGGTCTCCCGCGAGTGCGGCCGGCATCGTCAGTTGGCCGAAGCGGCAGCCTGACCATCTGATCATTGCTCAAGGGCTCCATCTTTTCCAGCGTCATGTATCTTGCCCGTTGCACGCGCTCCTCTGGTATGCCACCTGCTACGCGGCCGGAACCTTGACCGGCGTCGACCGCTCATCGTTCTGTTCCAGCAAGATCGCGCCCACGAGGCGAACAAACACCTCTTCGTTGGGGAATATCCCCACCACGTTTGGTCCTTCGCTTGATCTCACCGTTGGGCCGTTCGATCGGGTTGGTTGAATGCAACTTCACCCAGTGTGCGGCAGGGAAGCGCATATAAGCCAGCGCCCAGAAGACCTGACGCGGCGGGGGTTCTCAACCAGCCTTGGATATGAGTCCATAGCCTCTGAACTTCGATTAGCGAGGTCTGGGATGGCGGCAGTTGCGGTGACGCGGACGGACTTTACGGCTGAGCTTCGGTCGGCGGCGGTTCGTTCGGATGACACGCGAGTCTCCCGGCGAGCTCTGGCGATTGCTATGGTGCTGGACGGCTATCCGCGCGCGACCGCGGCTAAACTGAGCGGGATGGACCGGCAGACGCTGCGCGACTGGGTGCATCGTTTCAATGACGAGGGTCTGGAGGGGCTGTCGGATAATGTGCGCCCTGGTCGGCCGGCATTGCTCTCGGCCGAGCAGCAGAAGGAAGTCGCAGCCTGGGTCGAGGCCGGACCCGACCTGGCGACAGCGGGAGTGGTCCGCTGGCGGCGTATCGATCTTGCGGAGTGGATCAAAACAGAATTCGCCGTGACGTTGGATGGTTCTCGTCCGGATCGCCTCGATCGCGGCCAGGCGGTGTTCGGCGAAATACTCGAAACCCTCAACCACTTTATAGCCGAGTTGGCGGATGATGGTCAGAGCCGTGTTGCGGAACGCCGCGAGCACCTGCGGTGAGTGTCCGGCATGAGCGCGTGCTTGGTCTTCACGGCAGGTGACATCGCGCACGTAATGAAGCTTGTTTTCGATCCCCCAGTGTGCTCGCGACAGCGCCAGCAATTGGGCCGGGCCAGCCTGCTCCGCGGTATGACTGGTGATCGCGTACACCGTCTCGATCGTTTTCTTGCCCCGCACGATCCGTTCGCGTGTGATGCGGCAGACCTGCCCTACCCCAGTCCAGTCGGATGCCAGGTGCTTGCTGATCGAGTCTGTGGTTTCGATCCGCCGGGTTTCGATCCGGCCGATGGTCTCGGCACACCTGAGGTCAGGCGGCGCCGACCACACCGATGAGGGGGAAAAAGGCCGGAAGGCCTGTTCGATATCGGCTTTCAGGGCGGGCTGGTTGCCCTTCACGGTGAAGAAATAGTTCCCGCCGCCGTCGATGATCGTCTGGCAGACCGCTCTTTGGGTGAAGATCGCATCTCCGGTTATGGTGACGCCCTTGAGCGGCAGATTTTTCAGCAATTCCAGTGCGGCGGTGATTTCGTTGGTCTCGGGCGCCACCCGCAACTGACCGATCACACCTTGTAAACTGGCGCTGAACGCCGCCAGCAGATGCGTGCCGGGGGCCGTTGCCGTGGCACTTCCGCGCAGCCGCTTGCCGTCGATCGCGACGTGGCCCGATACCGCTGCTTCACCAGCGACCCAACCACCGAATGCCCGTTCCAGCGCGCCGACATCCAACGCCTGGAACAATTCGCACCACACCGATGGCGCGGGCACTCGGTCGCGGTCGATGCCGATCGTCGTGAGCGTTTCGCGCTTCAACCGCCGTCCCCAGCGCACGATGCCGAGTTGGTCGCGCCGCCCCGCCAACATCGCGGCGAGCGCGATCAACAGATGGCCAACGGATACCGCTTGCCTGCCGGACGCCGATGGTCCGGAACTGACGCCAGCGCATCCCAAAGGCTGATCGTTTGCGTTGCCGTCGCATCCATCCGCGATTCCCTTCCAGGCCGTTTCTCAAGAGGGATCAGAATCGCGATCAGCCCGCGCCGCAACCCGAAAAACCGGGATAAGCCCCAGAACCGAATCGCTCTGCTCGTCCGAAAGGTCGCTTGCATAGCGCTCACGGATCACCGCATATTTTCCCCGATCGGTCTCGTTCCAGGCCATGTCGATTCGCTTTTCTTGTTGCAGAGCCAGCGAATCGTGGCGGTCGGGGCCGATCAACCGCGAAATGCGCAGATCAGCGATTCGGCTCCCGCAGAGCCGTTCATTGCGATATCGTTTCTGGTCAGGCTCTTAGTGATCGAAACTATTTCGGCTCTCGGCTCAGCGCCAAATCACCGCTGTAACGAAGCTGCGTCCGCTCTTGCAGCCGGTGGTATCGCACCCCCTGAATGTCGCGGAAAGCCGGCCCCAATCCCGCGGTCCGGTAGAATGCGGCTCCGCCCACTGCCTCCATGGCGCGCTCAGCGACACCGAGAACTGCACGTCCCACAAGAGTGCGACCCGTGAGCCGGCCGTGCCTTCTGATGCTGGACGAACCCTCGCTGGGCCTCGCACCGAAGCTGGTCGACCAGGTGTTCTCGGTTCTGGCTGGATCGTGGCCGAGGCCTTGCGCAGGCGCTAGCGGACGACGAGCGGGTAAAGAACGCCTATCTTGGAATCGCCGCTGACGCGAGCGCAGCATAAAGGATTTAGATCTTGAAAAAGCTGATCAATGATCCCCGCGACGTGGTGCGGGAGATGCTGGAAGGCTACGCTGCCCTGACACCCGGGCGGGTGCTGCTGGGCGACGAGAACGTCCTAATGCGCGCCGGTTTGCCGGCGCCCGCCGATCGCTCCGTCGCCATTCTATCGGGGGGCGGAAGTGGGCATGAACCCGCCCATGCCGGCTATGTCGGACCTGGCATGCTCGCCGCCGCGGTTTCGGGCGATGTTTTCACGTCGCCATCGGCGGACCAGATTCACGCGGCGATCCTTGCCTGCGCCGGGCCGGCCGGCGCCGTGCTGGTGGTGAAGAATTACACGGGTGACCGGCTCAATTTCGCGCTCGCCGCCGAACTCGCCCATGCGGATGGCATCCCCTGCGAGCTCGTGGTCGTGGCCGACGACGTGGCATTGCGTGACACGGTCGAACCGGCACGGCGCCGCGGCATTGCCGGCACCGTGCTTGTCCACAAGGTGGCCGGTGCGGCGGCCGAGGACGGCAAGCCGCTTTCGGAAGTCGCCGCCCTTTCGCGGGCAGCGGCGTCCGATCTGGGCAGCATGGGCGTGGGTCTTGGCGCCTGCACACTGCCTACAGCGAACCAGGCGGGCTTTACCCTGGGCGAGGATGAGATCGAGCTCGGTTTGGGCATCCATGGCGAGAAGGGCGTCGCCCGTTCCACCATCCGGCAGGCGAACGAGTTGGTCGACCTGATCCTGAACACGATCATTGGCGACCGCGGCCTGTTGGCCGGCGATCGGGTCGGGCTTCTGGTCAATGGTCTCGGCGGCACCCCGCCGATGGAGCTGGCTGTCGTAGCAGGCCACGCGCTGGCGAGCTTGCGGAGGCGGGGTCTCGTGGTCGAGCGGGCCTGGTCGGGCAACTACCTGACCGCGCTGGAGATGCCAGGCTGCTCGCTCTCGCTGCTAAAACTCGACGATGTTCGTCTCGCCTTGCTGGACCGCCCGACACAGGCGCCCTCCTGGACCAGCGACGGACGCATCCCGCCAGCGATGGCCCGCGTTGTGGTTCCGAGGGCCGAGCCGGCAGCCGCCGCGATTGCCGCGGGACCGATCGCGCCACGTCTGAAGCAGGTAGCATTAGCCGTTGCCACCGCGCTCGAAGAGGCCGAACCGCGCCTGACAGACCTCGACACCCAGGCCGGCGACGGCGACCTTGGGGTCAGCATGGCCCGCGGCGCGGCGGCGATCCGGGCATTGCCCGAGGAAGCATTCGCCACGCCTTCCGTCCTCTTCGCGGCACTCGGCCATGCGTTGCGCCGGGCGATTGCTGGCAGCTCCGGGCCATTCTATGCGATCGCCCTTCTCCGCGCCGCGCGACGACTCGAAAGACAGAACATTCCCAGTGCTGCGGATTGGCGGGACGCCTTCGGGCTTGGTGTCGCGGCGGTTCGTGAAATCGGTGGGGCCAAGCCGGGCGATCGCACGATGGTCGACGCTTTGCAGCCCGCGCTTGACGCTTTGATGGCGAACACCGGCGTGCCGTCCTGGGCGAGCGCCGCCGCCGCAGCCAAAGCAGGGGCCGAGCGGACGGCGGAGATGTCGCCCCGGCTAGGTCGCGCGAGTTACCTCGGCGCTCGCGCGGTTGGCG
Source organism: uncultured Alphaproteobacteria bacterium (assembly GCA_963758415.1). GTDB lineage: Bacteria > Pseudomonadota > Alphaproteobacteria > Acetobacterales > Acetobacteraceae > Rhodopila. The sequence goes on from CAVWVL010000011.1 coordinate 1,299,733, forward strand.
TGCCGGATGGGGGCGCCGTGGCGGTGGCCATTTGGATGCAGGCCGTGGTCCACAGCCTAGGAGACATCTAAACCTTATTGCTAGCGACACGGAAAGCTGAATCAAGCGGCCTGTAAGTTTGATAAAGGACGTTATCGGCCGGTTATCGCCTCGCTAAATCAATAAATTAGCGGTGGTGGAAGAGGCGCTGAACTGGTTGCCAGCGGCCCCCGCGAGGTGGCGGTGCCGCTGCTATCCTCGCTTCATTGCCTTCCGATCGGCGTAGCATTCGGCGGGGCGTCAGCGTGGGCAAAATCGTAAGCGGAGGAGGCCGCTCCGCCGTCACGGTTGCTTTCCGATTTCAGCGGCAGACCGTCAGCTCCTAGCCACAATTTTGCATCGCTTTCCGAGTTGTCATTCTTGATACGAACCGAATAAACGGTGGCAGTTGTGCCATTGACGGTATCTCTGCCGACCCGCGTGCAGGTGAGGGTGGATTCATCCAGGGACTTCTCCATCTCGCGGAAATCGTCTTCCGAGAACGGTACGGTGTGCCATTTTCCCTTCACCTCAACGTATTTCGCGTTCTTGGTCTGGATCATCTGGCTCGTAACGGGTTTCCCATCCTTGATCCTGCGAATTGTAATGGTATGCGGTGTACGCACCACCTGCCGCATGGCGGCTTTAACGGGCGCACAATCATCCGCGCAAGCAGGAGCTGCGAGGCAGAACCCAAGGGCGATTGCCGCAAGAACGGCAAAGGCTGGATTTTTTGGCGACATTGGCGTGATCCCTCGAAATGGTTAGCGACTACGGGCAGGTGGCATCACCACATCTTGGCGGCGATACTCTGTTCCCCTTCGCCGACGGGCATTGGCATAAATCGCCGTCGTTGTGAGCTGAGCATGTCCCAGCCACTTCTGGACAAGGTTCAGCGGAATTCCCGCGGAGACGGTCGCCACTCCGAAGCCGTGCCGCAACCCTTTGGGCGAGGCGTGCGGGCCGGCCAGTCCTGCTTCCGACATGATCGCGTGCACTGCGCGCGATCCCGGTCATGCGTGAGCCAGGCCATAGGCGGACGCCGCGTCCTTCCCGCGGCGCGCTTGCCATGCAGGTCGCGGTGTCACGGGCTGGGACGACGGGGAATTAGCCTCGTTTGTTTCTGTTTCGTTCGATAATACTCTCCGCGGATGCATCCGCCGCCGTTCCGCCTGTCGCAGAAGCTTTCGGATTGGCCCGCGTGCAGCCTCGAATTGATCTGCTGCAAGGGCAGGGCGGTTTATCCGCTGCGGCTGATGATGCGGGAGCATGGCGATCGCACCTTCGCGCGGATGCTCCCCCAGCTGCGCTGCCGGAATGTCAATCGGCACGGGAACGGGGCTCTGACGCAATTTTGGTGCTGGAGCCTGCCACAATCATGCTGTCGCGATGAGACGGGCCTGCAGCAAGTCGAGATTGGCGCGACCATACATCTGCCGCTTGACCAGTTTCAGTTTGGTGTTCTGACCTTCGGTCTGGCCGTTCGACCATGGTTTGGTCAGCGCCGCCCTTACCGCTGCATGATCCTGAGCGATGCCGGCGGCGAACGAAGCCATCAGACCCGGCCGTGCATCTGCCAGCCATTCGTCCAGGCGTTTGTCTTGGCGGTGCTGGATCATGCGGCGGAAGCGGTCGAGCAGGTCTCGCGCTGTCGTCAAATTTGGCACAGCCGCTCCGATCATGGCGATTGTTCGGGCGACGGCCTTCGATAGCGTGTCACGCTCCGTCGTCATCATGCGGGCAATGCGGCGGGCCGATGGCATTTTGCTGGGTCGCTTCCCTCGGGTGGCGGTCCCTTCGTCTTTCCGCTTCCTGGTTACCCACTCGGTGACGACCCGCAGACTGCCGTTGAAGCCATTGGTTTTCATGGCCCGCCAGAGCGCAGCGCCGTTTATGGCTGCCGCCGCTCCATGCGGTCTCAAGCTGGACCAGAAACGGATCGAGTGAACTCATCCGGCTGCGGAAGATGTCGTTGCGCGCACCGCGCACCACTTGGCGCACGAGCCCGCGTGATTTGTCGGTTCGCCGCATGATCTCTTTGATTGCCACGCCCTGAGCCGAAAGCGCCAGGATCTCAGCAGTCTCCGCCTCGCGGCGAAGCCACCCTGCATGCTGCTGGCGTTCCGCGGCGCTCAAGGCCGCCGGATCGACGATGCCTGCACCGACGGCCTTGCGGATCGTGATCATCGACCGTTGCACGGCGGTGAGGAAGGCAGCACTGGCGTTTTCCATCAGGTGCCACCGGTCGGCGACCTGAACGGCATCAGGACGGCCCTCCGTGGCCGCTTGTTTGTATCCGGCGCCGCGGTCGCGCGCGATGATGGTGATCGACGGTCGCCCGGCCAGCCACGCCGTCGTCGTCGCGGCTTCCCGGTCCGACAGAATGTCGATGATGCACCGACGTTCCAGGTCGCAGATGATCGTCCCGTAGCGGTGACCGCGCTTCCAGGCAAAGTCGTCGACCCCAACCACACACGGCTCCTTGGGTGGCCGCACCGCTCGGCGGCGGACAACGCGCAGCAACGTGTCATTGCTCACGGGCAGGAGCAGACGTCGTGCGAAGCTCTGTCCCGGTCGCCCGCCCAGTGCCACGATCCCATCAAGACGTGTCGTCCGACGTGCGAATGGGCCGCCCACTGTGGTCTCAAGTCGCTCGGCGAAAATCCGCTGAGGGCAATCGGCGAGGACGCAACGGAACCGGCGGGCACACACGATCAACACCACTCGCAGTCCTTGCGATGGTAGATCGGTCAGTGTTCGCCGATAGCGGCTGTGGATGCGGACGGACGGGGTGCCGCGGGCCGGGCAGGTGGCAGCCTTGCCGAGAGGTCTTGCACTAGGCTCTGAACCCAATTTCTGCTTGACGTGACTGCACCGGGTTCGATTCGAAGCTTCCACATTGAGGGAGCGCGCGACGATGTCGAACCTGTTCTGGCTGAGCGACGAGCAATAGGCTTCGATCGAGGCCTCGATACCAATGTATCGTCGGGGGGTGAAGCCACGTCGGAACCGCGAGGTCATCAGCGGCATCATTCATGTGTTGAAGACTGGCTGTCGCTGGCGCGACTGCCCGTCGGAGTATGGCGCCTACACGACCATCTACAACCGGTTCAACCGCTGGGCGAAGGCCGGTATCTGGCAACGCATCCTGGACGATCTGGTGCAGCACGACGCCGCGGACACTCAGTGTATCGACAGCACCACGGCGAAGGCACACCGCTGCGCGGCCGGCGGAAAAGGGGGGAGCGGGAGCAGGCCATCGGGCGCAGCCGGGGCGGTCGGACGACCAAGATCCACGCCGTGGTCGATGGCGAGGGACGGATCATTGCGTTCGATTTGACCGGTGGAAATCGCCACGACATACGCCCGGCGGCCGCGCTCATGGAGCCGTTGCCGCCGGCCAAATCGCTTTTGGGCGATGCCGCCTATGATAGCGATGCTTTCCGCCAGTTCCTGGCCGACCGCGGCACCACACCGGTCATCAAGCAAAATCCCAGTCGCAAGCGACTGCATCCGTTCGATGAGAACACCTATGAGGGGCGGAACATCATCGAACGGGCGTTCTCACATCTGAAGGACTGGCGCCGAGTTGCCACAAGATACGACAAACTCGCCCGAAATTTCCGCGCAACCGTCATCTTGGCATCGATCATGCGCTGGTGGGCATAATCGAGTCCGGAGCCTAGTATGCCAGTATGCCTAGGAGGTAGAGCATGACGACAGTTCGGTTGTGGACGGATGACGAGGCGGAGAATGAGCCAGGGGTAAAAGCCGTATTCGACGACATCCGACGTGTGCGCGGATCCGACTTCGTCAACAATTTCTGGCGCGCCCTGGCCAATGATGCGGCTAATTTGAAACGCACTTGGGAGAGCGTGCAGGCGATCATGGGCGGGGAAGGAGCGATCGATCCGTTGACCCGCGAGCTTATCTATATTGCCGTCTCAGCGGCCAACGGCTGTTCCTACTGCATTCATTCGCACACTGCTGCCGCGAAGCAGAAGGGTATGACCGAGGCTCAGCACATGCACCTGCTTGCAATCATAGGCATGGCCTCAGAAACCAACAATCTTGCCGCGGCCATGCAAGTACCAGTCGATCGCGAATTTCTGGTCGGCAACTGAACTGCAAATAATGTTTCTTGTGAACGTATTTTGCTGAGAGGCCTCCCGGGTCTCCTTCTACCCGGATCGATATGAACGAGAAGCTAGGCTTGAACACATCCAATCACCCAGCCGCCGCCGACACCATGGCCGCGACTAAAAACCAATCCCGTCCCTTCGGCCTGGTCACTCTCCCCGGTCGAAGAACCGCCAGCTGCTGCACGCGATGCCGCGCCAACAGGTAGCCTGCCAAACATAGCAGCGCACCCGCTGCGATAATCGCGAACGCCACGGCGTCGTGAATGTTCCCGGGCCAAGAAGTTCGGACGAGGAGTTCGCCTTGATACAGCCCCTGCTGCCCGATCCCAAGCCGCTCGGACGCAAGCCAACCGACGCCCGCAGCATACTTAATGCATTGTTTTATATGATCCGATGCGGCTGTCCCTGGCGGTATTTGCCGAAGGACTTCCCGCCTTTCACGACCGTGCAGAACCGCTTTTACGCCCGGCGTGACAGCGGGCTCTGGGAACAGGTGGTCACCGTTCTGGTGATGGCGGCTCGTGAGGCAGAAGGCAAAAGTGCCGCCCCGACGGTGGCCATCGTCGACAGTCAGTCGGTCAAGACAACAGAAGCCGGCGGGCCACGAGGCTATGATGCCGGAAAAAAGGTCAAAGGGCGTAAACGCCACATTGCGGTCGACACTCTGGGCCTGCCGATCAAATGTCATGTGACCCCGGCGGACGTTCAGGATCGTGACGCCCTGCCGGCGTTAATGAAAGCGGTGAGCCAGAAAAGTCCCTGGATTGAACTGGCTTTCGGCGATGGTGGCTATTCGGGTGACGAAACCCAACGTGCCGCCTTCGAGGCAAGCCGCATCCAGGTCAGCGTGGTCAAGCGCTCGGACCGGACCGTCAAAGGCTTCGTCGTGCTGCCCAAACGCTGGACCGTCGAACGCACACTGGGTTGGCTGAACCGCGCACGCCGTCTCCCCAAGGACTTCGAGGCGATGATTGAATTACCCCGCGCCTGGGTCATGCTGGCACTTGGCTTCCTGCTGCTCAAGGCGTCTGAGACGGGGTTATAAAAGTGCAGGATGATTTCGGGTCAGGCTCTAAAGCCCGGACGAGGACCTGGGCCTCCCGGGCGATTGCCTCGAACCCCGCTGTTTCCGCCGCCCGAGCCATCGAACGGATTTCGGCCGCTCGCCAGCCCGTGCCGGGCGCAACGCCGAGAGCTAACCGCTGTAGTATACCTTTGAACCTTTGAACGTCATCCCATCAGGGAGACCAGCCGGGCCCTGATGGCGGGCAAATCTGACTGTTTTGGGAGCCGCTGGGCGGATCACTGGCAAACTAATTCACCTACACGCGATATCGGAAATATGGGCGGCGACTTTGGGCGGCGGAGAACTCCCTCTCCCATTCCCCACAGCGCAGAGCGAGCCAACTACGCAAAAATAGGGCGTGCGCCGGAAGGACGCACGCCTCTAAGCTGTTCTACCCTCGTCATTGCCGATCACTGGGGATTGTTACGCTTCTAACTTACTGCTGCATCTCGATCACAGACCCACATCTTCGGCGCTAGTGGATTGTGTCGTCGCCTCGGACCATCGGGAAAATGGAGCCGAGATAGGACGTGGGTATGCGTCCGCTTATGCCTGTCCGCGGTCCGGTAAAAAATGGGCAGGACACCTAAAAGCCAGCGCGGCGCCAGATGCGCACGGGCGGATGACGGAGTGCCGTTGTTCCTTCCGGTCGAGATGGCGAGCGCGCTAGATTTGGTGATCGTGCCGATGCCGACCAGATCGCGGTCCTGCGACACCAGCCTCGTGCTGTTTGCTGGACTGTCCTCGGGCTGCTCTCCGCGGCTAACGAGATCGCTTTTTGCCCAGGAAACTGATTTCCTTCTGGAAGTGGTCCGACATGTATTCCGAGCCATGGTCGTGTCGCAGCCTTAGGCCGCGCGCCACGGCGGCGGCGAACCCACCGCAATGATGCCGCACACCCATGGATGCCGCCGCTTTCGGCCGAACCATGATCCATCGCGATGAACACCGCTGCACGGCGGTCAATACTTCGCGGCTAGCGGAAGCAAGACCCACCACATCAGGGACGCCACTCTTCATGCGGGCTCCCGGTATCCTCTTGTGGTCCGGTCTGCCGAAATCTCTGAGCACCGCATTCCCGTAAGTTGTCGCCGCCGTTGCAACGCACGAATTGCCGGGCGAAACAGAGGACCGAACGGATAGGCCAATCGCGCCTGTCGCCGCCCACACCTACCTCGGACAGTTCGGACTCAGTGAGCGCCCGCTCCCGTGTCTCGCCGAATCGAATTTATAGGTAGTCCTTTGAAAGTATTGCCGGATACCCTCCCACGCTCCTCAGCCCAACTGAACGCCGGGCGAGCGACATTGTGCGCCACGCCGAGACGGCTTTGGCTTCTCGCACCAATTGGTCAAGAACCCGAAGCGCTTCAGATTTCTCGACCCGAGCGGCCGGCTGCTTCATCAGGCTGGCGAATGCATGACGGATTGCCCGAACCGCTTCCGCCGGGTAGCGAGGGCGTCTTCTGACCAGATGGAGGACGGCCCACTCGTTCACAAGCGGCTCAAAGGTCAACGCCGTCTGCGCCCGTTCCCGTTCGGCCTCGGCGCGCGCCTTTGTCCGCCCTGCCCGGGGTTTGTGCCTTTGGCCGCGGCACCCAGGCACACCCGCGCCGCCTCGCGAGCTTGGTCGATGGCGCGGGCCTTGCCTGTCGTCGCTCGGTCCGTCCACTACGCGGTTAAGCAGGCCGGCGCAGCTAGCGCGCGGCCTGTCGAGCAACGGACTGTTGCCGGCACAGTGGGCCGGTCGGCTATTTTGCCACTGCTAACTGACCACGAATGGCCCCACCAGGATTGTTCTTGGTATGGATGTTCACATAGAGCATGCCGGCGGTCAGTTGCTGCTCCTGCTCAGGCGTGAGCTTGGCAGTGCCGTGGATCGGGCTGGTCGGATTGTTGCCCAGCGGCACCACCACACCCGCATTCTTGCCGGCTTCGGCTGGTCCGTGGATGTGCGCCGCCGCGGCCGCGCTGGCGAAACCCGAGAAAGTCACATCATAGGTGATTTCGTGCGTCGCTGTGTCGAGCGACACGGTTGCCGTTCCTGAACCCGTGGACGTGCTGGGCGGCACTTCCGATGCTGCCGTGAGTGTCGCGCTGAATTTTGTGGTCGCCGCTGACGCGGTCGCCGCAAATAGAACAGCGATGCTGGCGACAGCCAATGAACGTCGAAGCATGGGACCTCCCTTTTTATCTCGTGTGCATCTCATTTATTCTGCGCAGGAATTCTCCGGACGTCAAAGCTTCGGTTGAACAGAGGATGGATGATCGCCAGGCTCGACCGCCTGCCAGACCCTACGGCAGGGCGCGGGCGACGACCGAGGCAAGCTGGTCCAATCGCCTGATCGGATGCACCAGCAGCGGGTCGCTGCGTCCCCTCAGCATGGTTTCCTGCCGCGGCAACACATCCGGCGGCAAGCCGGCCATCACGAAAATATCACACGATATCACCGCTTCGCAGTTCAGGTCCTTGCACAACCCTTCCAGCCGTGCCGCGACATTTGCCGCATCGCCCAGAGTGGTGAACACGCGCGTGTCTCCGAAGCCGATCTCGCCGACCACCGCCGCGCCACAATGCGCCCCGACGCCGAAGCGGATTGCATCGCCGATTTCAGCTACCAGCAGCTCATTGAGCTTGGCCACGGCGATCCCCATCGCCACCAGCGAACCGAGCGCCTGGCGGCAGGCTTCACGGGCGTCGCATTGCAGGCCAAAGGTGATCATCAGTCCGTCGCCCAGAAAATGGCTGACGCGTCCACCGCTTGCCCTCACGGCGGCGCCAATTGTCGTAACGAAGCGGTCGATCATGAACACCGCGTCGAACGGCAGCCGTGTCGCGGCCAGTCGAGTCGAATCGCGCATGTCCACCATCATCGCCACGATAAATCGTTCTTCTCCCGGTAGCGGCCACTCCCCCCGTCGAAGCGCTGCGACGGGCCAGTTCGCGGGAAGCAGCGGCACCACGCTGATATCCCCCCGCGGGCGCACCTGGCAGGCCAGCCTTACCAACGGCCCGGCGCCGACCCGCTGCAGCACTGCGAACTCTCCCGGCGACGGAACCGGGATACGACCCGTGCCCGATATGATCCGGATACGGCAAGTCGAGCAGCGGCCGCGGCCGCCACATAAGCTGGCGTGCGAGATGCGGGCGCTGCGGCTTGCCTCCAGCACACTGAAACCGCGAGGCACCCGAGTGGATCGTCCGTTCGGGTAGCTCACGCGGATCGCTGAACCACGTCTTTCCCGCCAGACCCGTACCGTGCGAACGAGCAGCACGAGGACCAGCAGTTCCGCGGCACTGCAAAGGCTCAGATCGCGCCAGAGCACCAGCCGAGCGTTGATCGCCGGCGTGCCGACCTGCCAGGGGTTCAGGTTCGCCGACCGCCAAACCGGATCGTGGGCCAGATCCAGCATCTGCCGGCCGCCCTGAAAAAAGCCCAGCAACGCGAGGCTGGGCAGCATGACGGACGCACAGAACAGGTAGGGCATCCAGCGGCTGAACATCGGTTTCAGACGCAGCCACCGGTAGACGCCAATGCAGCCGTGCAGCCACGCAACGATGAGCACCGACACCTGCAGCACCCCCAGTCGTGGTGCGCCAACCCAGAAAGAATAAAGCTCCTGCGCATAACCCTTCTCGGTGCCGTAGACCGCCAGGGAGATGCGTGTCGCGAACAAATGGTTCATCAGCAGGAACGGAATACCAAGCCCGAGCACAAGCTGCGCGACCTCGATCGCGGTCCAGCCAAAATGCCGCCGCTCGTAAAACGCCCACAGGCCCAGCAGGTAATGCGTCGATAGGGCGAGATACAAAGCAGCCGTGCCAATCCATCCCTGCCAGATCCATTTCTGTACGACCATTCCGGCTTCCATGGCCGGGATCGAGATGTTGCCCAGGGAATGATTCAAAAGGTGACTTGCGACATAGAAAAATAGTGTCAGCCCCGTGACAAGTCGCACCTTACGCAACCCGAACTCGCTCACCCCGGTCCGACTGCTAGAAGTCATGTGGTCACCGGGGAGGGTTCGGAAAACGGAGGTCGCAAATGGGACTGCGAAGCAAATTCAACGTTGCCTTGCTGATAGCCTTCATTGTCGGTTTTGCCGGCGCGGGAGGCTCGCTGCAGCATCTTTTTGTCGAGAACGCCCGCGAACAGGTGTTGCAGGACGCTCGTATCATGATGAGCGAGGCTGACGGGATGCGCCGGTTCACCAATGATCAGATCGTGCCGCTCGCGGCGACGCAGAACACGATGCACTTCGTCGCGGCTTCGGTGCCGTCGTTCGTGGCGCAGACCACGTTCAAGTTCGTGCAGGAGCACTTTCCCGATTTCACCTACCGCGAGCCGACCCTGAACCCGACCAATCCCAACAACCGTCCGTCCGACTGGGAACGCGACTACATCAACACGTTCCGTAACAAGCCGGATACGACCGAACTGATCGGCGAACGCGATACGCCAACCGGACGCTCGCTCAGCCTTGCGCGCCCGATCCAGATCAACAGTCCCGACTGCCTGATGTGCCACAGCACCCCGACCCGCGCACCGGCCTCGCTTATTGCGACCTATGGCAGCGCAAACGGTTTCGGGTGGCAACTTCACGAAATTGTGGGCGTGCAGGTCGTCTCGGTGCCCATGGCGCTGCCGCTGGCGCAGGCACAACATATATTCCTGATGTTCATGGCGATGCTCCTGGCGATCTTTGTGCTGATCGCCGTGATCCTGAATGTGCTGTTGCACTATATGATCATCAGGCCCGTCGTCACTGTCTCGAGGATCGCCAACGCGATTAGCCTGGGCGACGCCGACGTGCCGGAGTATCAACGGAAAGGACGCGACGAGATTTCCGTCCTGGCGGCGTCCTTCAACCGGATGCGGCGCAGTCTGGACAGTGCGATGAGCATGTTGGAGCGTTGATGGCATCCCTGCCTGCCACGATCGGCCGCTACCGCCCCCTCGCGCTGCTCGGCAGCGGCGCGATGGGCTCGGTCTATCGGGCGCATGATCCACTCATAGACCGCGTGGTTGCCGTCAAGGTGGTGCGGACCGATGCCGTGGACCCTGCTCAGCGCCAGGAGTTTTTCGAACGTTTCCGCCAGGAGGTTCAGGCCGCCGGCCGTTGCAGCCACCCTGCCATCGTGGGCGTTTATGATTACGTTGCCGACGAAGGTGATCCCTCAATCATCATGGAACTGGTGGAGGGCAGCAGCCTGCAGCAGATCCTCCGCGACGCGGCGGCGCGCGCGGCACTTCAAGCCGTGCCGGTCCTGCTGCAGGTGCTCGAGGGACTTGGCTACGCACACGGACAGGGCGTGATCCATCGCGACATCAAACCCGCCAACATTATCGTTACCCCATCTGGACAGGCGAAAATCGCCGATTTCGGCATCGCCCGCCTGAACGAGGCCGCCTTGACCCTCGCAGGGGCCATGCTTGGCACCCCGCACTACATGGCGCCGGAACAGGTCGCGGACGACAACGTGGACCGGCGTGCCGATCTGTTCGCCGTCGGTGCGATCCTTTACGAAATTCTCGCCGGGCGGCCGCCCTTCGCAGGCCGCACCATGGCTGAGACCATTCTGATCCTGACGGGACCGGCGGAAGCCGACCTACGGCCGCTCGCCGGCGAACCAGGCTATGCCGCCGTGCTGCGACGGGCGCTAGCGAAGGATCGCTCGCAGCGATTCCAGACCGCGGACGCATTTGCCGCGGCACTGCAATCGGTCGCCGATGCTTACCAGCCCACGGTCGTTGCGCCCGCCGCCATCCGCACGGCTTCAGGACTCGGTTCCATCGGGCGAACAGCACAAGGGCGGGTTTGGGATCCCGATCTGTTGCGGCGGGTGGAGCGGCAGCTCGCTGCCAGTATGGGACCCATGGCGCGCAACGCCGTTGCCAGGGCTGCGGAAAATTGCAGCAGCGCCGAGGAACTTTACACCACCCTGGCGCGCGGTCTGCCGAATGCCGTGGACCGCGGCGCCTTCCTGCGCGCGATGGGCGGCGCACGCGTGGAACCCACCACGACCTCGGCGCGTAGGCATGAACCGGCCCCCACCGGCCGCCCAAGTATGACGGTGTCGCCGAGCATCGCGATTCCGGTTGAGGCAACCGCCGCCGCGCAATCGGTGCTCACGTTCTTCGTCGGTCCGATCGCGCGCGTGCTCGTCCGGGATGCGGCTACCAAGGCTGCCTCGGCGCAGGATTTTCTCGACCAACTCTGCTCCCATGTGTCGAAGCCCGACGAAGCAGCCGCGCTGCGCCGGCGTCTGCGCTCGGAGGTCGAGCCTCAACTGCGCTGACGAGGAGCCTGTCGAAACCATGGTATCAGCGGGGAAACCGCCAAGCGCCGACCGACTATCGGGCAGGATTCCGGTAAGGTCAGCCCGCAGCGCGGTTTCGGCTTCGTCTCTTACGAAGCGCCTCCCTCGCTGGGCATAGCAACCCGCACGTCCGTCTCGGCAAAATCGCTCCCCTTGAAGAGCAGCGGATGCTCGCCCGCCATAGCGAGTGCGTAGGAAAAGCCGTCGCCGATACTCAGCCCGGCCGGATGACGCCCCTTGCCATACCGCCGGAACGCCTCGATCGCCAGATCGGCATGGTGCGGTGTCACGGAGACGACCTCGAAGCCTCCGCTTCCGAGCAACTGCTCCAGGTCTTGCCGCCCGGGTTCTCCCTTGCGCCCTTCGATGACGAACGAGAGTTCGCCACGTGTCACGGCCGAGATCAGCGGCGCGGGAGCCTCGCCAAGAACCTTGGCAATCGGACCTGCATCCGACTCGGCCAGGAGGACGGCGCGATGGTTGAGGTATCGACGACCATCACCACATGCCGCTCTCGTCGTAGCCGACGATTTCGTCCGAGCTGCGTGGGTCCAGGTCCGGCAGGGCGGCGCAATGCCGGCCGATCTCCATCAATTGGTCGGCCAACCGCCCACTTCCCCCTCGGCGCAGCCTCTCGCGTTCAAGTCGCTCGGCGAGCGCTACTCGCACGGCATCGGTCAACGTCTCGCCAGTCAGGGTCGCCACCGCCCGCGCGAGGCGATCGGTCTCCTTGTCCCTCAGGCTGAGCGCCTTGAACCCTCGTATGTCTAGAAATCACGCTCAGATATTGAACGAGGCGGTCGATGTCGAGACAGCAGGAGCCTACACGCCCGCCGCGCGAGCGATATCTCCCGTTGGAAGAACTGCTGAACGTAGACACGCGCGTATGCGAACCCAATGGGGGCACGTCAATCGGGAAGTCGACTTCAAAGTCTTTAGTCCGCCTCGTCGGACGCGCGTAAGAACGCGGCGAAGGCGGCCTCGAAGTCAGGGTGCCAGCGGGACAGCGCCGGGCGGTTCTCGGTAATGTCTCCGGCAGCCCACAAAATCCGCTTTTCATCGACCGCGCGAGTGACGTCGTTGTCCGGGCACAGAATGTAGAAGTCGCCCCGGTTGATCCCGGAGATCAGCATGTCGACCACCTGATCCGGCGTCCACGCACCTGGCGGCTTCTCGGTGCGGCCGCGGCTGGTCATGCCGGTGAAGGTCGAGCCCGGGATCAGCAGATGCGCCGAAATCCTGCCGCCCTCGGCGTTGCGCAGACTGTGCGCCAAGGCCTCGGTCAATACCTTCACACCGGCCTTGCTGACGTTGTAGGCGGTGTCCCCCGGCGGACATGTGATCCCCTGCTTCGATCCGGTGTTGATGATCGCACAGGCCGAGCGCTGCTCCAGCATGGCAGGGGTGAACGTCTGCACGCCATTGATGACGCCCCAGAGATTGACCTCCAGCACGCGGCGCCAGCGGTCGATGTGCTCCCAGGGGCCGCCTCCAGGCGCCGTCCCGGCATTGTTCATCAACACCGCGACTTCGCCAAACCGGCTGTAGGCGGCATCCTTCAGCGCCTGAACCGCATCCAGGCGGCTGACATCGGTCGGGACCGTCAGCACCGCCGACCGTCCAGCGGGCGCGGCCGCCGCGACCACGTCCGCGGCCCGCTCCAAGGCCTCGGCTGACAGATCCGCCAGGCAAACCTTGAGGCCCATGGCGGCGAACCGGGTGGCGGCCGCGAGACCGATCCCTCCAGCCGCGCCGGTTATGACCGCGACCCGACCGGCCCGGAGGGCAAGGTGTTCGCTCATGATGCAACTCCATGCAAGATGGCCGCCCAGCCGGGACGACGGACTGGTCGCGGACACAGTTCAGGTGGGAGGCACATCATCCTTCCATCCAGCGGCAAGCGCCAGCCGGGCCAGTTCCGGAAGCGACCTTGTGCCGGTCTTCTTCATGATCGCGGCACGGTGATTCTCGACCGTGCGCTGGCTAATGCCGAGCTCCACGGCGATGTTCTTATTAGGTTTTCCGGCGAGGACGCGTTCCAGAATCTGGTGCTGCCGCGGCGTCAGCTCCGTCAGGTGGCCGGCCGCGCTCTCACGCCATGCGGACAGCTTGCCGGCGCGCCGAGACTGCTCGATCGCACGGTCGATGCTGGCGAGCAGTTCGTCACCCCCGATCGGCTTCTCGATGAAGTCCGCCGCGCCGGCCTGCATCGCCCGAACCGCGACGGGCACATCGCTGCTGCCGGTTACCACGATCGTCGGCAAGTGATGCCCCGCCTCGCGCAGCCTGCGCAGCAATTCCACGCCGTCCATACCGGGCAGGTAGGCGTCCACCACGAGACAGCCACCCCGGGCCGGGCTAAAGGCCTCGAGAAACGCCTCACTCGTCGGGTAGTCCTCGACGATCCGCCCAGCCTCCTCGAGTGTGCCGCGAATCGACGCGCGCACCTCATCGTCGTCGTCAACCACGTAGACAACCGGCGGCAGTGGCAGGCTTTCGGCGGCGCGGACATGGGACGAGCGGCGGCGCGCCGCGGCACGTGTCCGCGGCAGCAGGTCCTGTATGGCCTGTGTCAATTCCTTCAGCTTGACCGGTTTGTTGAGCACCACACAGTCGCGCGGCTCCATATCCTGCAATGTTTCGGTCGAAATATCACCGGTCAGAATGATGGCCGGGACCGCGCGATTGAGTATTTCCCTCAGCCTCTCGGTGGCCTGAACTCCGTTCATGCCGTCGGGCAGATTGTAGTCGGCCAGAATCAGGTCTGGATCGATTTTGTCCGTCGAGACCAGGGCGATCGCCGCGCCGGCTTCGGCCGTCGCCATCGCGTGGTGGCCTTCGCCGATCAAATAGGTCTGCAGCAGATCGCGCACATCGGGATCGTCCTCGATCACCAGCACGGCTCCGGTCTGTCTGACCGGCACGCGTTCTACTTCATCCCCGCCAGTTGGATCGGGGCCACCCGGCCGCCCCGTGGGGCCGTGATGCAACCCGACCTGCACGGTAAAGACCGAACCCTTTCCCACCCGGGAGCGAACATCGACTGAGTGACCCAGTAACTGTCCCAGCCGCCGCACGATGGAGAGCCCGAGCCCAAGCCCGCGGCTGCGCTCCCGCGCTGGATTGTCGAGCTGGCGATATTCCTCGAAGATGGCTTGCAGATCCTTGTCGGGGATGCCGATTCCGGTGTCCCACACTTCGATGCTCAGCGTTGTACCATGGCGACGACAGCCCAGCAGCACCTTGCCGCGCCTGGTGTATTTCAACGCGTTCGACAGCAGGTTGCGGAGCATCTGCTCCAGCAGGCGCGGATCGCTCTCGATCGAAAGTCGGCACGGGACGACCCGCAGAACGACGCCGGATGCCTGTGCGGGATAGTTGAACTCATCGCGCAGCCGGTCCAGCAGATCATTGATTGGGAAAATACCCCTCTCGACTTGAATAGTTCCGGCATCGATCTGATTGATGTCGAGCAAAGTGTTGAGCAGGCTTGTCATGCCGCTCAGGGTGGCGTCCAGGCGTCCCATCAGCATTTGCGCCCGTTCGCCCTGCACCGCCTTGGCCAGCAGTCCGTGGATCAGCGAGAGCGTCTGTAACGGCTGACGCAGATCGTGACTCGCGGCGGCGAGAAAGCGCGATTTCGCGACACTGGCCAGCTCTGCCTGCCGTTTCGCCGCGGCCAGCGCGTCGGCCGAGCGGCGGCGCTCCGTGATATCGGTGAAGGTGATGACCACGCCCTCGACGCCGTTATCCTGGGTGCGGTACGGCAGGATCCGTCGGTTGAACCAGGCGCCGCTTTTGGTCTCGATTTCACGCTCCCACGGCGTGGCGGAGTCTAATACCGCACGCGCGTCGGTCGATAGATCGCTGTCGGAAGCCAGCGAGCGGAGGTCCGACAGAGGCCGCCCGAGATCGCTGGGAATGATGTTGAACAGTGCCTTGGAGGCCGGCGTGAAAAAACGGATGTTGAGGTCGGCATCGAGAAACAGCGTTGCCACCTCGGTGCTGAACAGAACGTTCTGCAGATCGTTGGAGGTGGTCCGCTGCCGCTCCAGGGTCTCCTGTAACTGACTGTTGAGAGCGGTAAGCTCCTCATTCAGCGATTGCAGTTCCTCTTTCGATGTCAGCAGCTCTTCATTCGTCGACTGGTATTCTTCCTGCACCGATAACGCTTCTTCGGTGACGGCCTTTTGTCCCTCACTCGAAATTTCCAGATTGTATATCGCGCCCTGCAACTCGATCCGCGTCGCCTCGAGTTCACGCTCCAGCTCGGCGACCCTAGCTGCCTCACGCGGTTTGGTGAGCCGGCCAGGCTTTGGCTGCACCGCGGGATCATCGACGAAACAGACCAGGAATAACTCCTCGCCATCGAACGGGACCGGTTCGACCGCGATGCTGAAGGAACGCTGGTCACCGCCGACGCCGGTCCGGCCGCCTGCAATCGTTACGCGAATTTTGCGTTGGCTGGCCTGCTGGATCGCGGAACGGAGCTTCGTGCGCATCCCCTGGCGAGCCATGGCGAGCAGGTCGTGTGTCGGCACACCCGGCGCCACGCGCAGATACTGGTCAGTCGGGCCCAGCGAATACAGGCATTCATGCACGCCGTTGATCAGCACGGCCGCGGGAGAATAGGTCTCCAGGACAAGCCGCTGGCACAGTTCCGCCAGCACGATCTGACGCGAACGAGGCGTGCCTTGTTCGGTCCGCTCCGGGACCCGCAGATTGGCCGCGAGATGCCGCAGGAAGCCGAATTCCCCGGTCCGGCCACGACCGATGTGCCGATACAGTCGTTCTGGCTTGGATATGATTTCAAATCGGTCGTCCGCGGCGCCGACTGTTTCCGAGTTGCCCAGCAGGAGAAAACCGCCTTCCCGGAGCGCGAAGTGAAACAGCGACAACACCCTCGCCTGCGCCTCGGGCCGCAAATAGATCAGCAGGTTTCGGCACGACACCATGTCAAGGCGCGAGAAAGGCGGGTCAGCAAGCACGTCCTGCACGGTGAACACGACCGTCGCGCGCAGGTCGGGCATGACGCGGTAGCCGCTGTCCTCCCGGAAGAAGAACCGTTCCAGCCGGTCCACGCCCACATCCGCCGCGATCGATTCCGGATAGAGGCCCTCCCGTGCCGTGGTGATCGCGTCCGGGTCAACGTCCGAGGCAAAGACTTGCAACTTGAGCGTAAGCTTCGCCGCGGCGATCGCCTCACGAAACAGTATCGCCAGCGAGTAGGTCTCCTCCCCGGTACTGCAACCGGCGATCCAGATTCGGATCGGCCGGTCCGGCAAGTGGCCGCGCACCATATCCGGAACGATCTTCTCGGACAGCAGGCGAAACACCTGCGGATCACGGAAGAAGCTGGTGACATTGATGAGCAGATCCTTGGCAAGATGATCGAGCTCGTTCGGGTCGTCCAGCAACATGGCGTGGTAGCGTTCGATGTCGTCGGGTGCGAGCCCGATCAGACCGATCCTGCGTTCCACTCTTCGCAGCAATGTTCCGGGTTTGTAATGGGTAAAATCGTAAGCCGTCCTGACGCGCAGCAGATCGATTATCTCGGGCAGCCAGTCCTGCGTCTCCTCGCGCGGAAGGCTACCGGCGGCGGCGACCCGCTGGCCGTAGTCGCGCAGCGCCGTCGGGATGTTTTCAACCGGCAGCACAAGATCGACCACACCCGCAACGATCGCGCTGCGCGGCATGCCGTCGTAGCCGGCTTCGTCGGGATCCTGGGCGATCACCAGGCCATGATGGTCCTTGATCGCCTTGAGCCCGAGACTGCCGTCGGATCCGGTTCCCGAAAGCACGATCCCGACCGCCCACGCCCCACGGTCAGCCGCCAGGGTGTGCAGCAGAAAATCAAACGGCAGCCTGGTGCCGTGCCGCGCCAGGGGCTGCGAGACGTGCAACTGGCCATTGCCGACCGACAGATAGGTCCCGGGCGAAATGACGTAGAGATGATCCGGCTCGATCGGCATCCCATCCGTGGCCTGACGCACTGTCATCTTGGTATGGCTGGCGAGCAGCCCGACCAGCATGCTCTCATGCGTCGGATCAAGATGCTGGATCAGAATGAACGCCATTCCGGTACTTACTGGCAATGAGTTCGAGGAACTTCCTGCAGGCATCGAGACCACCGGCCGAGGCGCCGATTGCCACCACCGGGAAATCCTTTGGCGCCGCCGGCGCGGCCATCGAGGCTGGCGCCACAGGGACTGGGGCCGGATCAGTGCCAGTCGTGTCGGTCTGATCATGGTGCGGACGCTGGTCGGGCATGCTAGGTCGCTTCCCGGCAGGTTGCCTGCCGCCTTAAGACGCCGCGTCAGTTAGCACGGAAGCCCGCACCTGGCGATGCCCCTCCGGAACAATGACGACCGGAGCCGGGCTGAAGCGGCATGCCCGATTACAGGCCTGCTTCTGCTCGGGCCCTGACCGACACTGCCGTGTCATCGCTTGCTCGGGTGATCCACGAATTTTAGGCTTCCGGCTTGCACCGAGGATGACTACTGAATGCGCTGTCCGAGGTGGCGGAAGCAATATGGGCCTGAACTAGCCGCCAGGGTAAAGCTCCAGTCGCGACGGGCTGAGAGTCGCCTGAATTATCCTGGCTCGCAGCGTCAGATCAGCTTCCCCGTGCACCGTCACCAGAATGCCGTCGGCCCTCACGTCCCTTTTGTATTGGGTCACATCGGCGGCCGGCACGTGGATGCCATGGAGCGCCTCATCCAGCGCGTTCCGGCCGCTGACCACGAGAGCACCCTCGACGCCGGCAATCATATCGCCGATCAGGTATCCCACCACGATCATGTCACCTACGACCGGAATAGTTATGAACAGACCACCAGAGAAGAGACCCCAGAGGCAGCCCCAGAATTCGCCGCGGACGCCCCAGAACTTTATCCGGTCACCAACGTTATAGAAGCCCAGCCGATCCTCGCCGGTACGGAATCCCCTGCCGGCAACACTCAGTTGCCTGGTGTCCAGACCGGCCGAGATCAAACTCCTGACTGCCGTCTCCGCTGACCGGTGATCTTCGAAAACCGCGACGAGCGCGCCAGAGTGTTGCATTCGATCCTCGTGCGGGGCGACCTGACACTCCGCGCTAAGTGTGCCTCCTCCGCAGGGTCACGGTCGGAGCCGGCCCAGGAACACAGATTCGCAGTGCTGATCCCGTGAAATCGCGATCTCCGGCTGTCGCGGCGAACGACATCCGAAAGCCGGTTGCAATGTCGGGCGTAACCGGGTTGGAAAGTTTAGCGGCGGTTACAGTATCAGTGTCAATTCCGCGCCGGTAGGTTCGGAATCTACTCAGCCTCGATAGCGCGCGCGCTGCTGCCATCAGACAGGCCGTCAATCATGAGCGACACATCGAAACAATGCGTGGCGCGTCCCTGCCGCAAGACCGGGGGTGGCAATGTCCGCCTGCCGGGATATGCTTCATTCCTCAACACATCCGACCGGTGCCAACCGAGTGACGCAATCCGACAGTGCCGATCCAGCACAAGCTTCGTCGCCGTCCGACCCCGGCATCGTGCAGGCGGTGCAGGCAGCCGACATCGGTGCCTACGCCTGGAGTCCCGCGACCAACGATTTCACCTTGTCCCCACAAGGCCGCGCGCTGCTCGGCTGCGACACTGGCACCATCCTCGATCTTCAGGGCTTTCTTGACCTCATCCATCCCGACGACCGGGCCGCGACCGACGCGGCTCTGCGCTACAGTGTATCGGCCCTCACCCGTTACGATTTCGATTTTCGCACCGCCCTGCCCGCCGCGGCCGTGCCCTGGGTCAGAACCCGCGGCCGGACCCGGGCTGGGGCCGGTCAACCAATTGATATAACCGGCATCCTTATCGACGCTGCCCGCCCAGCCTCAGGCGACGAGCAGAACAGCCGTCTCGCCGCCCTGGTGACCTCGTCCGACGCGGCGATCGTCGGCGAGGCGCTTGACGGCACCGTCACCGACTGGAACCGCGGCGCCGAGGCGCTGTTTGGCTACACCGCAGCCGAAGTGATCGGCAAGACGCTCGCGTTGCTGCTCCCGGATGACCACCCGGTCGATGTCCCAAGCATTTTGGACCGAATTAAAAGCGGTGAGCGCATCGAGCGGTATGAGACTCAGCGCCGCCGCAAGGACCACACTATCATCGACGTGTCGCTGACCGTCTCACCCGTATGGGACAACGCTGGCCGCCTGTTCGGGGCCTCGACGATTGCCCGCGACATCACCGCGGCAAAACAGGCGCAGACGGCCCTGGAGGAGCGGGAGGCCCATCTCCGGTCGGTGCTGGACACTGTGCCCGATGCGATGATCGTCATCGACAATCAGGCGATGATGCGGTCCTTCAGCGCCGCGGCGGAGCGGCTGTTCGGCTACACCGAGGCGGAGGTCGTGGGCAAAAACGTCAGCATGCTCATGCCATCGCCCTACCGGGAGCAGCACGACGGATATCTCGCGCGCTATTTCGCGACCGGGGAGCGGCGGGTCATTGGACGCGGCCGGGTCGTCGTGGGACTGCGCCGCGACGGTTCGACATTCCCCATGGAACTCTCCGTTGGCGAGATGCAGTCGGGCCGCCGCCGGTCGTTCACCGGCTTTGTCCGCGATCTGACCGAGCGCCAGGAGACTCAGCGCCGGCTGCAGGACCTGCAGGCCGAGCTGATCCATATCTCGCGGTTCACCGCCATGGGCGAGATGGCGTCGGCTTTGGCGCATGAACTGAACCAGCCTCTGACTGCCGTTGCCAGCTATCTGAGCGGTTGCCGGCGGGTGCTGGAATCCCGGCAGGACCAGGAATCGGTGATGGTGCGCGATGCGATCGAGCGGGCCGCCGACCAGGCTTTGCGAGCAGGGCAGATCATCCGCCGCCTGCGCCAGTTCGTGGCGCGCGGCGAGAGCGAACGCCAGCCGGAAGACCTGGTGAAGCTGATCGAGGAGGCGAGCGCGCTGGCCCTTGTCGGCATCAAGGAAACCGGAGTCCGGGTCAGCTTTGCGTTCGATCCGCGGGTGTCCTACGTGATGGTCGACAAGATACAGATCCAGCAGGTTATTCTGAACCTGATGCGCAATGCGGTCGAGGCGATGCAGGAGACGCCGCGCCGGGAGTTGACGATCTCCACCACCGAGATCAACGATAAAACGGTGGAAATCGCAGTTTCAGACTCTGGGCCCGGTATCGCCGAAGAGATCGCCCATCAGCTTTTTCAGCCGTTCATCACGACGAAAGCGTACGGGATGGGAGTCGGATTATCGATCTCCCGAACCATCATCGAGGCCCACGGAGGCCGGCTCTGGGTCGAACCAAATCCGGGCGGCGGTTCCATCTTTCGACTGACTCTCAAGGCTCTGGGAAATGAGGATCAGCAGGATGGCGTCTGATGCGGTTGTGCATCTGGTCGACGATGACGACGGCGTGCGCCAGGCACTGGCGTTCATGCTGACGGCCTCGGGCTTCCCCGTGAGGCTCTACGACTCGGCATTCGCCCTGCTGGACGCCATCCCGACCTTGCAGCCCGGCTGTATCGTGACCGATGTCCGGATGCCCGGGATGGATGGCCTCGAACTGCAGCGCCAGCTCAGAAGCCGGCAGGTTTCCCATCCGGTGATCATCATGACCGGTCACGGCGATGTTCCGCTCGCGGTCGAAGCCATGAAGGCGGGCGCGATCGATTTCATCGAGAAACCATTCAGCGACGAAGTTCTGCTTTCGGCGATCCGGGTCGCGGTCGATCGTCACGACCGGGACGCCGGCCGTGAGAACCAGATCGCGTCGATCAAGGCCAGGCTCGCATCACTCTCGGCGCGCGAGCAGGAGGTCCTGAAGGGATTGTTGGCCGGACACCCCAACAAGACCATCGGTTACGACCTGCAAATCAGCGCCCGCACCGTAGAGGTGCACCGCGCCAACCTGATGCTCAAAATGGCCGCCGGGAGCCTGTCGGAACTGCTTCGGATGGTGTTTATTGCCAGGTCAGAAGCGTCCGGCGGGTCGCCGTGAATGAGCTGATCGCGGACCTCGACGCGATCCTTCAGCGAATACCCATTCGAGTTTGCGCTGGATCAATGCAGCGGCCGTGAGCGCGCGCATGCTGTCGGCTGCTCGCCAATCCGGTGGCAAACACGGGAGGCTGTAGTCGCTTTCATGACCGATCGACCGTATGCCGTGTTGATCGTCGACGACGACCATGCTGTCCGTGATGCGCTTCAATTTGCCCTTCGGCTGGATGGCTTCGACGTGCACCTCTACGCCAGCGGCCGCGAATTGTTGGCGGAAAGCGAGCTGCCGCGCGCGGTCTGCGTTATCATCGACGAAATCATGCCTGTGATGGACGGCTTTGAGTTGCTTAAGCGGTTGCGCGCGCGGCACGTCGCTATCCCCACGATCATGATGACCAGTCATTTGACACCCCGCCTCCAGGCCCGAGCCGCCGCGGCGGGCATTCGTTCGGTGCTCGAAAAGCCCTTGCTCGACAATGTTCTGGCCGAAAGTGTCCAGGCGATTCTGCGGCAGCAGCGTCAATCTCGCTCGGGGTAGCCCGCGGTGCGGTCCCGCCCCGTTGGGGAAGCGTGGGTCCGGTGATGACATGGGCGTGTCGGAGCCAACGCCGGTCGCATAAGTATATGTCCGTAGGACTAAACCGAATTTTCCACTTGGCATCCCCCCTCTACAGCAAGGGCACGACCTTCCTTACGACAGGAGCCCTCGATGTCAGCATCCCTAGCCCTTTCAGTCGATCAAGGTTTCGCCGGGGTACAGGCGGCCTTTGCGCGCCCGGGTTCAGCGGCGCCGTCGTTCCCGCCGAGCGGAGTTGAGGCGCCGGTTCGCCATTTCACCGCGGACAGTGAGATTTATGCCGAAGGCGACGATGCGAACTGCTTCTTCAAAGTCGTCAGCGGCGTGGTGCGCACCTGTAAATTCCTCAGTGACGGACGCCGGCAGATCGACGCCTTCTACGACTCGGGCGACGTGTTTGGCTTCGAAACAGGTGCCGAACATCGGCTTTCGGCCGAGGCCGTCTCTGACTGCGTGCTGATGCCCTACCGCCGCCGCGGTTTCGAGATGCTCGCCGGCCGGGACGATCGGGTGGCGGGACAATTGTTCTCGTACGCCATGCGGTGTCTGGAGCGCGCCCAGGAGCATTCGTTGCTGCTCGGCCGTCGCAGCGCCGCACAAAAGCTTGCTAACTTCCTGTTGGAGATGGCGGATCGCCGAAGCGGCGGCAAAGTGGTCGATCTGGCGATGACGCGTCAGGATATCGCTGACTATCTCGGGCTGACCATCGAGACGGTGTCTCGGACGCTGTCCCAGCTCGAGCGTGATGGTGTGATTTCCCTGCCGAGCGCAAGGCGCGTTTGCCTGAAGGACCAAGGGGCGCTGCGGCACCTCAATTCGTAGGACTTCGCAACCGACGACGCCGCGACGGTACCCCGCACCCTTGCGACCGCCACGAGCCCGGCATACAGTTTGTCTATACGCAACGGGCTGAGGACGCGGATGGCAAGCAAGAGCAGGGTGGTGCTCGTAACGGGCGCGCAACAGGGCATCGGCCGTGCGATGGCGGTTGCATTCGCCGCCAAGGGCGCGGACGTCGCCATCAACTGGCTGGACAACCAGCAAGCTGCCGAGACCGTGGCCCAGGAGGTGCGAGCGCTCGGCCGCGAGGCGCTGTTGATCCACGGTGATCTCGGCAGGCTCGGCGATATCCAGGCGATCGTCGACACAACGGTAGCGTGGCACGACCGGATCGACGTGCTGGTGAATAATGCAGGCGTATTCCCTCGTGTGCCTTTCCTGGAGATGACGGAATCGGAGTGGGATTTCGTCATCGACGTCAACCTGAAGGGCAGCGCCTTCTGTGGGCAGGCGGCGGCCCGGGCGATGGTTGCAAGGAAGCTGCCGGGAGCGATCATCAACATTTCTTCGCAGTCGCTCAGCGGCGCCGTGCTCGGTGTGCACTATTCGGCGACCAAAAGCGGCGTGGTCGGACTGACAAGGTCGATGGCTCTGGCCCTCGCGCCACACGGCATCCGGGTCAACGCCATCGCGCCCGGCCTGACGGATACCGCGCAGCCTCGGTATGGCAATAACGAGGAGGAGCTGCGTCTCATGGCGCAGGACATTCCGTTCGGCCGCATGGGCACGCCCGAGGAGATCGCCAAGCTGGGTGTGTTTCTTGGATCTGACGATGCGAGCTACGTCACCGGGCAGATCTACCACATCAACGGCGGCAGCTACATGGGCTGACGGGCGGAGTGCCCCGCCGTCGCATCGGTGGAGGCGGCGCAAATAACAAGGGCGGGGAAATGATCCCCCGCCCTCTAAAGAGGCTCGGCAGCCAGATCCGCCTAGTTGTTGTTGCGGTTTCCAAGAAGCTGCAAGAGCATCATAAACAGGTTGATAAAATTAAGATAGAGGCTGAGCGCGTCGTAAACGCTTCGCTTGGCTGCGCCGTCGGCGCCCTCCGCATACGCAAGCTGCACGTAGGTCGACTTGATCCGCTGCGTGTCATAGGCGGTCAGGCCGGTGAAGACCACGACGCCGATTATGCTGATGGCGAACTGCAGCGCACTGCTGGCAAAGAAAATATTGATCAGGCTAGCGATGATGATGCCGAACAGGCCCATCATCAGAAAGCTGCCCATGCGGCTCAGGTCTGCCTTGGTCGTGTAGCCGTAGATACTTGTAGCGGCGAACGTGCCCGCGGTGATGAAGAATACCCGAACAATCGACTCATTGGTGTAGACCAGGAAGATGTTCGTCAGGCTGGCGCCCATCACTGCGCAGAACGCCCAGAACAGGGCCTGCGCCGCCGAGGTGGACAGCTTGTTGACGCCCAGCGACAGCACCAGCACGAATGCCAGAGGCGCGAACATCGCGATCATCGCGAGCGCGGTCGGCTGGTGAGCAAATCCGAACGGCGTCTGCACCAACGGATAGAAGGCGTTGATCAGAGTGGTGTTCGCGATCAGGTACGCGACCACGCCGGTCAACAGCAGGCCGGACGCCATCCAGTTGTAGACCCGCAGCATATAAGCCCGAAGACCGGCGTCGAGTACGGCGGCCGTCGTAGCGGCGGATGCCCTTGGATAGGCCCGGAAATCCGGACTATAAGCCATGGTTCCCTATTCCTTTCGAGCATGAGCCCGTCTTGGTTATACCCATTCATTCCCGCTGCGAGAAGACCGCCTTCCGGAGGTCCGCAGGCAACAGGATAGACCAGGCGTTACATAGTTCCGTCGATAGGGCTAATCGCGACCACCCCAACGGATATACGCTGTTTGCGCTACTCGTTCCTTAAGAGTGGCGCCGGCCTAGCCCGGAGCGCGGAAGCGGTCCCAGCATAACCGAACAGCAGCATGATTACGAGAGCCCCCGCAAGCACTGAAATAAGCGTAACGGGCAGAAAAATCCAGTCCGTGTGCATAATGTAATTCGTCACCCCAAAGCTCGCCGCCAATCCGACGACCGCCGCGATTACCCCCGCAACCAAGCCCAGCAAGCCAAATTCGGTCAGCCAGGCAGTGCGGATCTGATTTCGGGTGGCCCCAAGGGTTCTCAGGATCACCGCCTCTCGCACCCGCTGGCGCTGACCCGCCGCCAGCGCACCCACCAGCACGAACGTCCCAGCCACAAGTGTCAGCACACCAGTAGCTGTCAACGCCGCGGCAATCTGCTTCAGCAACGCCGAGATCGCCCTGAGAACGTCCTCCACCCGGATGCCGGTCACGTTCGGCAGCGCGTCATTGACCGTTCGAAGCAAAGCACCCTGCTGGGCATCGTCCACTCTCACCGTCGCGATATGGGTGTGCGGAGCATGTGTCAGCAACCCGGGACTAGCTACCATGAAAAAGTTAATCGACAGTGACTGCCACGCGATGTCTCGCAGATTGGCGATTTTCAGGTCGATGTCGCGGCCGAGCACATTGACCCGGATCACGTCGCCGATGCCAACTTGCCAGCCCTTGGCAAGTTCGGCGTCAAAGGACACCTCTGGCGGGCCATCGTAGTCAGGCGGCCACCATGACCCCGCGACCAGCCGGGTCCCCTCCGGCGGCGTCGCGGCATAGGTCAGCCCCCGATCACCGCGCAACGCCCAGGCGGTTTCCGACGTCGTCCTCACCTGCTCGGCCGGCACCCCCTTGACCGCCACGATCCGCGCCCGCATCGACGGCACTTCGTGAATTTCGTGCACGCCGGCGTGGGCACGGGCCAAAGCCTCGAATTCGCCAAGCTGATCGTTCTGGATGTCTATGAAATAAAAGCTTGGCGCGTTGGTCGGCAACTGCTCCTGAATCTGATGCTGCATGTTGCCCTGGATCAGCGCCACCGCGGCCAAGGTGGAAAGGCCCAGCCCGGTCGACAGCAGCAACTGCGGTGTCGGGGCGCCAGGCCGCCGCAGATTGCCCACCCCCAACCTGGCCGCGGGCCAGGGCAACGCCGGAGCAATTCGGGCGAGGCGCACGACCAGCATCGCACCGCCACGGAACAACACTAGGGTCAGGGCCGCGGCGACACAGAAATACAACGCGAAGCTGCGATCCGTCGCGGTGGCCACCGTCAGCCCGACCAGGGAGATGGCCAGAGCAAGGTTCGCCGCGATGAGTTGCGCGGACGGACGGGTTCCCTCGGGCATCAGCGCATCACGAAACAGCGCCGCGCCTGGAATGCGCGCTGCCCGGCCCAGCGGCCAGAGAGCAAAGCACAACGCTGTCAGCAATCCATAAACCGCCGCCAAAAGCATAGGAGCGGGGTAGAGCCCGAGCACCGGCGGCACCGGCAGGATTCCAGCCAGGAAGCGGGCGCACAGCAGTGGCAGGGCGGCGCCAGCAACCAGCCCGATGACAACGCCCAGCGCGGACAATCCCATCACCTGGATCAGACAGACCGTGAAGACCAGTCGAGACGACGCGCCCAGGCAACGCAGCGTTGCGATTGTGCGTGCCCGTGCATTCAGCCACGCGCGCACGCCATTGGCCACGCCGATGCCGCCAACCAGCAGCGATGTCAGCCCGACCAGCAGCAGAAACAGCGCGATCTGATCGATGAACCGGGAGACACCAGGCGCCGCATCGCTCGGATCGCGAACGCGCCACCCCTGATCCGGGAACGCCGCGCGCACGTCTCGGATCAGTTGCGGCACCGACGTTTGCGCCGGCACCGTGAGGCGCAGCGAATAACGCACCATCGAGCCCGGGGAGATCAGACCGGTCGCCCCCAATGCGTCAGCGGAGATGAGCACGCGGGGCCCGAGGATCGAGGCCGTCGCCACCCGGTCCGGTTCACGGGTCAGCACGCCGGTCACCCGGAATGACGCCGTCCCCAGCCGCACCATGTCGCCGGTATGCAGGCCGAGCCGGTCCAGGATGACCTGTTCCGCCAGCAGTCCGTACGGCCGTGACGTCTCGGGCCGTTGCGGGATGGGCTGAAGCCCTAGCGCTTGAGCGAGTTCCCGAGGCGGCGAGACGCCAGCAGTCCCGACCATCGGCCAGTTCCGGTCCACCGCCTTGAGTTCAATGAGCTGCCGATCGCCCGCGGACGACCCTCCGGCCGCCACCAGCATTGAGCGCATCTGGACGACATCGGACGTCGTCGCTCCCCGACCGTGCAGCAAGTCGCGCAGCGCGTCGGGCAATTGCTGCGATCCCGAGTTCGATCTCGAGGTCGCCGCCGAGCAGCGCCTTGCCATCGGCGGCCAGACCTGCATCCACCGCCGCGCGCAGTGTCCCGACAGCGGCGATTACGCCAACCCCGAGGGCCAGGCACAGCACCACGATCCACAGCCCGCGCACGCCACCGCGCAGCTCGCGACGCGCCAGGGTCAGTGCCAGCATCAGGCCGGCACCGCCTGGTCCACTTGTCCGTCCGAGAGATGCACCTGACGGTCGCACCTCGTCGCTAGGTCGCGATCATGCGTGATCAGCAGCAATGTCGTGCCGATGCGCTGCCGCAGCGCGAACAGCAGATCGATTACCGTCTCGCCCGTCGCGTGATCCAGGTTGCCGGTTGGCTCATCCGCCAGCAACAGGGCCGGCTCGGGCGCAAATGCCCGGGCGAGTGCAGCCCGCTGCTGCTCGCCACCGGAGAGCTGGCCGGGAAGATGGGTGAGCCGATGGCTCAGGCCGACGGCATCGAGTGCCCTCGCAGCCCGCGCGGCGGCGCCTCGGACCCCGGCGAGTTCCAGCGGGATGGCGACGTTTTCCAGCGCCGTCATGGTGGGGATCAGGTGAAAGGCCTGAAACACGATGCCAATCCGCTCGCGCCGCAGTTTCGCCAGTGCGTCCTCGCTGAGACCGGTGATCTCCAGGCCGTCCAGCAGGACGCTCCCCGACGAAGCTTTTTCCAGCCCCGCCAGCACCATCAGCAGGCTGGTCTTGCCGGATCCGGATGGACCGATCAGCCCGACAGCCTCGCCGTGACCGATCTCCAGATCGACCCCACGCAGTATATTGACCGGCCCAGCGGCTGACGGCACCGTCAGTCGAAGGTTTCTGATCCGCACGAGCGGCGCTGAGGCATTGGCTGAGACCGGAGAGAGCGGAATGGAATCCATCGCCACGCTATATCGGGTGTGGATCGTGTCCTGTGTTATCTTTTTGTTAGCTGCCGTCTCGCCAGCCTCGCCGGCACGGGGGGATGAGCTTGCGAAAGAACGGACGCCGACGCGGCTGCTCGTGCTGGGGGATTCGCTGTCGGCGGGCTACGGCCTGGCGCACACCGACGGCTTCGAGTTCCGGCTTCAGGCGGCGCTGAAAGCCCGCGGCCACAAAGTCACCATCGTGGACGGCGCCGTGTCGGGGGACACCAGCGCGGGCGGCCGCGCACGGCTCGACTGGGCGCTTGGCGATGGAGCCGACGCGGCGATCGTTGAACTCGGTGCCAATGACGGACTGCGCGGCGTCAATCCGAAGGATTTGGAGGCCAACCTGACGGCCATCCTCGACGCGCTCGCTGCCAAGCATATACCCGTGCTGCTCACCGGAATGTATGCGCCGCCAAACTTCGGGCCGGATTACCAGCAGGCCTTCCGTGCCGTGTTCGACCACCTCGGAAAGCGCCCCGGCGTGCTGTATGAGCCCTTCTTCCTCGAGGGTGTGGCGACGATCCCGGATCTCAATCAAGCGGATCGCATGCACCCCAACCCGGAAGGCGTGCGGCGAATCGTTGCCCGAATCCTGCCACTTGTGGAAAAACTTCTGACGGAGGCTAATGCGGGCGGCCCCAAATTCTGACGTGTCCACGACGGCGGGGCCGTCATCGAACAGGGGCTTCGCGGAACAGGGCCTTCGGGCCGCCGGTAAAAATGTCTGCATGAGGCCGAGCTACCATGAGATTGTTCGTTGGCCTCGATTTGCCTTGGACACTGCGCCAGCACGTCGCGGCGCTGGCAGGCACAGGTATTCCCGGAGCACGCTGGGTTCCGCCAGAGAACTACCATCTGACACTACGCTTCATCGGTGAAACCCCGGGGTACCGGGCGGAAGAGATCGATCTTGCGCTAGCCGGCCTGCGCGCTCGCGCCTTCTCGCTGACGCTGACGGGACTTGGGACCTTTGCCAAGGGCGGGCGCAGCACGGCGCTGTGGCTGGGGGTGGAGCGCAATCCGCAACTGGAGCACCTGCAGAACAAGATCGAGATCGCCCTGCAGCGCATCGGCCTGGAACCAGAGCGCCGCCGCTTCCTGCCACATGTCTCCCTCGCTCGGCTGGACAATGTGGTCGAGGCGAAGCTGGTCGCTTACGTCCAGGCACATAATCTGTTCCGAGCCGAACCGGTGGCGGTGGAGCACTTTACCCTGTTCAGCTCCCAGCTCGGGAAGGAGGCCTCGGTCTACACGGCCGAGGTGGAGTATCCGCTGACATAGAGGGAACAGAGACACCAACCGCGCGCAGCTTGGAAAGCTAAGCCGTTCGGTCCGCCTCCACACCCAGCGCCGCCTGCGCCGCCGCCAGGCGAGCCACCGGCACCCGGAACGGGCTGCACGAAACATAGTCCAGCCCGACCTGCTCACAGAACGCGATCGAGGCGGGGTCGCCGCCGTGCTCGCCGCAGATACCAAGCTTCAACGCGTTCTTGGTCTGCCGCCCTTTTGCCGACGCGATGCGAACCATCTCGCCGACACCCTCCACGTCGATCGATACGAACGGATCCTTCGGCAGGATGCCTGCCTCGACGTATTGCGGCAGGAACTTGCCGGCATCATCGCGAGACAGGCCGAACACGGTTTGTGTCAGGTCATTGGTGCCGAAACTGAAGAAATCGGCGACCTCGGCGATCTTGTCCGCAAGCAGGGCCGCGCGGGGCAGCTCGATCATCGTCCCGACGCTGTATTCGATCTTCGTGCCGGCTTCCGCGAAGACCTCGGCGGCAACCTTGTCGACCTGAGCGCGCGTGATCTCCAGTTCCCGCTTCATGCCGACCAGCGGGATCATGATCTCCGGCACCGGCGCTCGGCCACTCTCCTTGGCCACCGCGAGCGCACCCTCGAAAATCGCCCGCGCCTGCATCTCGTATATTTCCGGGAAGGAAATACCCAGACGGCAGCCGCGATGTCCCAGCATCGGGTTCGCCTCCGCCAGTTCCGCCGCTCGCCGGCGGATAGTGTCGATATCGGTACCCAGCGAGTTCGGCCACTTCCTGCATTTCCGCGTCGGCATGCGGCAGGAATTCGTGCAGCGGCGGATCAAGCAACCGGATCGTTACCGGCAACCCGGCCATGATGGTGAACAACTGGCGGAAATCCTCGCGCTGAAACGGCAGCAAGCGGTCCAGCGCGGTGCGGCGAGCGGATTCGGTGTTGGATATGATCATCTGACGCACCGCAAGGATGCGCTCGGGGTCGAAGAACATGTGCTCGGTGCGGCACAGTCCGATGCCCTCGGCGCCGAACTTGCGCGCGGTCTCCGCGTCCATTGGCGTTTCCGCGTTGGCGCGCACGCCCATTCGCCGGCAGCCGTCGGCCCACTCCATCAAGGTACCGAAATCGCCCGACATCGCCGGCTCGATCATGGCGACCGGACCGACGAAGACCTCCCCTGTCGCGCCGTCGAGGGTGATGATCTCGCCACTGCGGATTTCCTTGCCACCGGCCGAGAGCACCTGATTGTTGTAGTCGACGCTGATGCCGCCGGCGCCGGCGACACAGGGACGGCCCATGCCGCGGGCAACCACAGCGGCGTGGCTGGTCATGCCTCCGCGGGTGGTCAGGATGCCACGTGCGGCGTGCATGCCGTGGATATCCTCAGGGCTGGTCTCGA
Source organism: uncultured Alphaproteobacteria bacterium (assembly GCA_963758415.1). Classification (GTDB taxonomy): domain Bacteria; phylum Pseudomonadota; class Alphaproteobacteria; order Acetobacterales; family Acetobacteraceae; genus Rhodopila. The sequence continues at coordinate 1,330,524 of CAVWVL010000011.1, forward strand.
TGCGAACCAGAATCACCGCCTCACCCTTGGCCGCTCGGCTCTCCGCCTCGTCCGCTCCGAACACCACCGCGCCCGACGCGGCGCCCGGGCTGGCTGGCAAACCCTTGCCCAGCAACGTGCGGGGGGCTTTCGGGTCGAGCATCGGGTGCAGCAGTTGATCAAGCGACGACGGATTGACCCGTCGCACTGCCTCGGCCTGATCGATCAGACCTTCGCGCGCCATCTCCACCGCCATACGCAATGACGCTGCGGCGGTGCGTTTGCCGTTGCGCGTCTGCAGCATGTAAAGCTTGTGCTGCTGCACGGTGAACTCGATGTCCTGCATATCCAGGTAATGCTTTTCCAGCGTCGAGCGGATCTTCATCAGTTCCGCGTAAGCCTGCGGCATCGCCTGCTCCAGCGGGATTTCGCCTGCCTTAGCAACTGACGCCGACAATGGCTGCGGGGTGCGGATCCCGGCGACCACGTCCTCGCCCTGGGCGTTCACCAGATACTCGCCGTAGAACATATTCTCCCCGGTCGAGGGATCACGGGTGAAACAGACGCCGGTGGCGCAGTCATTGCCCATGTTGCCGAACACCATGGCCTGCACGTTGACCGCAGTGCCCCAGGCCGCCGGGATATCGTGCAACCGGCGGTAGGTGATCGCGCGATGGTTCATCCATGAGCCAAAGACGGCGCCGATGGCGCCCCAAAGCTGCTCCTGCGGGTCCTGGGGAAACGGCTTGTCGGTCTCCTGCAGCACCAGCTCCTTGTAGCCCTCCGCCACGCCGCGCCAGTCATTCGCCGTCAGCGCGGTGTCCTCGATCACGCCAGCCTCCAGCTTCGTGTGCTCGATAATCTCCTCGAAGCGATGGTGATCCACCCCCATCACGACCGAGCCGTACATCTGTATGAAGCGCCGGTAAGAATCCCACGCAAACCGGGGATCATTCGACGCCGTGGCGAGGCCTTGAACCGTGCGGTCGGTGAGGCCCAGGTTCAGCACTGTGTCCATCATTCCCGGCATTGATACGCGCGCGCCAGAGCGGACCGAGACCAGCAGCGGATGCGCCTCGTCGCCAAATTTCAAGCCCACGGCTTTTTCGATCGCGGCGAGCGAGTCGTCGACCTGCTGCTTCAAGTCCGCCGGATAGGTTCGGTTATTATCGTAGAACGCCGTGCAAACGTCCGCGGAAATCGTGAAACCCGGCGGGACTGGCAAACCAATCGAGGCCATCTCGGCCAGATTTGCCCCTTTGCCTCCCAGCAGGTTGCGCATATCCGCTCGGCCCTCATTGTGGCCGGCGCCAAACCTGTAAACCCACTTGGTCATGCAGACCTCATCTAGCCTTCGATACGGGAGAAATCAGCGATCTGGTCCATGATAGACCGAACCCGGGCGAGAAGCCGTAGTCGATTGTGGCGTAATTCCGGCTCAGATGCATTCACCGTCACGTTTTCGAAGAACGCATCCAACGGCGCGCGCAGTCCCGCCACAATGCTCATCGCTGAACCATAAGCCTCTTCATCCAGCAAGTGACCTACACCCCCGCACGCCGCCAAGGCTTGATCCAGCGCAAATTCCGCTGGCTCGCGGTAGAGATCGGGTGTCGGAGCGCCGCTGAACGGGCCGCCCTTGCGTTCTTCGATGCGAAGAATGTTGGCGGCGCGACGGTAGGTGGCGAGCAGGTTGACCCCATCCGGGGTGGTCAGCAGCGCTGAGACCGCCTCGGCGCGCGCCAACAGGGCCACCAGGTCATCACCGTCCTGATTCTGCCCTTGTCCCTTGGCGCCGAATACCGCGTTCAGGATGTCGTACCGGGCGCCGTCGGCACGAAGCTGGATCAGCAGCCGTTCCACAATGAATGCGAACAAGTCACCGACCAGTTCGGCTGTCGCCGTCCCATTGCCTGGCGCCCGGTCCGCGGCCATGCCAAGCAACTGACGCAGGTGCAGCCGCAATCCGTTTTCCCGAATGATCCGGATCACACCAAGGGCGGCGCGCCTCAGCGCATAGGGGTCACCTGACCCGCTGGGCTTCTCCCCGATGGCGAAAAACCCGGCCAACTGGTCCAGTTTGTCGGCCAGCGCAACGGCGACCGAGACCGGCGCGGACGGTGCCGTCTCGGCCGGACCGCGTGGCGCGTAATGGTCGCGGATCGCGTCGGCGACCGGCGGTGCCTCCCCGTCATGCATCGCATAATAGCGGCCCATGACGCCCTGCAACTCGGGGAACTCGCCGACCATGCCACTTACCAGGTCGGCCTTGGCCAGGTGCGCGGCCCGCGCTGCCTCGACAGGATCGCCGCCGACCAGCGGGGCTATCGCAGCAGCCAGACGGACCAGCCGGAGCGCCCGGTCGCCCTGCGTCCCCAATTTGGCTTGGAACGTCACCGCGTCCAGCGCCGCGACGCGGCTCTCGAGCCGGACCTTCCGGTCGAGGTCCCAGAAATGCCTGGCATCGGCAAAGCGAGCACGCAGCACCCGTTCATTGCCGGCGATGATTGCCGCTCCGTCGTCCTCGGCCTGGATATTCGCGACAAAGGCGAACCACGGCGCGGCGCCGCCATCCGGGGTGCGGAGCGCGAAGTAACGCTGGTTCACGCGCATCGAGACCTGCATCACCTCGGACGGCAGATCCATGTACTCGTCGGCGATACGGCCGAGATGCGGCACCGGCCATTCAACCAGTCCAGCGACCTCGTCCAGCAGGCCCGGATCGTCGATCACCGACAGCGATTTTTCGGCCGCCAGGCCGGCGATGCGATCGGCGATGACGCGTTTACGATCACCGACATCGACCAGGACCCGGCGCGCGATCAGGCTGTCCTGCCAGTTGGCCGCACCGGTGACCGCAAAGGCGCCGGGGGCATGGAAACGGTGCCCCTCGGTCAGGTCGGCGCTGGCAAGGCCATGTCCGTCGTCCGCGCCTTCGCGCAAATCGAACGGCACCACGGCGCCATCCAGCAGACAAAGGATGCGGCGCAGCGGGCGCACCCAGACGAAGTTGCTCGACCCGCCCCAGCGCATGGATTTCGGCCAGGGGAACCGGCGCAACAGCCCGGGCATGGCGGCGGCGACCAGCTCAACGGCGCGCATTGCATTCGCGCGCTTTTCAAGCACCCAGTAGTCGCCCTCCTGGCGGAGGTCTTCCCGGCCCGCGCCATGTTTGCGCAGGAATCCGGCCAACGCCTGCTCGGGCGCATTCGCGCGCGGGCCGCGTTCGGATGTGGCGGCAGCGGGAACTTCAGCGGCGACCTCGGCGCGAAGCGCGATCCGGCGGGGGCTGTAGTAGGTCTCGACCACGGAGGGTTTGATAGCGCGCAGGCCCTCGCCAATCAGCCGCTCAAGCTCCGCCGCCGCGCCGCGTTGCATCCGGGCGGGGATTTCCTCGCTGAACAATTCGACAAAGAGTTCCGCCATCAATCAGTGCCGCACCATGGATCAGTCCTTCACAGCCGGCTCGACGTCGGTTTGCGCAAAGTCGTTGCCCTTGAACAGCAGGGGTTCGCGGGTCTCCTTGGCCAGCGCGTAGGCAAAACAGTCGCCGAAATTCAGCTTGGCCGGGTGCCCACCTCGGCCAAATGTCCGCCACGCGCTGCGCGCCATGCCGGCCTGTGACACCGATACCGGCACCAGTTCGATTCGTGCATCATGGATAAAATCCTCGAACCGGCTGATCGCCATTTGGGTGCCTTTGCGGTCCACGACCATGGTGGCCTCCAACCAGTTGGCAACGGACATGCGGGCCGGCGTGGCGGCGAGGATGGCGTCCACGTAGCGTTCCCGGTCAGCCTCCCGCAGCACGATCGCGAGCACCGCCGAGGCGTCAACGATCACCGCGGCAGGCCGGTTTGATCGTCATACAGCCAGCCATGATCAGAGGTGACATCGTCAGGCATGTTGGCGCTGATCTCGTCCGCGATTGCCAGCAACCGAACTCTCAGTGCCGCTTTGTCGCGCAGCCGCTGCTCACGGTCCAATCGTTCCCGCAGCGCCTCGGTCACCGCCATGGTCAGGCTCTCACCGGTCAGTTCCGACAGGCGAGAGGCCAGACGGTGGGCGTCGTCACTCTTGATGTTCAACTGTGCACCCATATCAGATACCCCAGGCCCGCCCCCATTGCCCCGTCATAGGTAGAACACATTCATGCAGCGGTAGATTTAGGCAATTCGGTCGAGGATGTCATCGGGTCCTTCCCGGCCAGCGAGCGATCCTCCGGAGCCCGCTATGCCGCTTCCCCGGCGATCCAGGCCTCGCAGCAACCCTTGGCCAGGGTGCGCACCCTGCCAATGTAACTGGCCCGTTCAGTCACGCTGATGACGCCGCGTGCGTCCAGCAGGTTGAACAGATGGCTCGCCTTGATGCACTGGTCATACGCCGGCAGCGCCAGCCCGCGGTCCAGCAGGGCGGCGCATTCGCCCTCGGCGTCGGAAAAATGGCGCGCCAGCATGCCAGTATCCGCAAACTCGAAATTATGCGCACTGTATTCCCGCTCGGCCCGCAGGAACACGTCGCCATAGCTGACGCGCCGGTCCCCGGATCCGCCGTTGAAATCGAGATCGAACACATTCTCCCGATCCTGGACATACATCGTCAGTCGTTCCAGACCGTAGGTCATCTCAAAACTCGGGTAGGTTACCGGAATGCCGCCTACCTGCTGAAAATAGGTAAACTGCCCGACTTCCATCCCGTCGCACCAGACCTCCCACCCGAGGCCCCAGGCCCCCAGCGTCGGGCTTTCCCAGTCATCCTCCACGAAGCGGAAATCGTGCCGCAGCGGGTCCAGCCCGATCTCCTGGTAGCTGGCGAGCAGCAGCTCCTGTGCGTCCGGCGGACTGGGCTTCATGATGACCTGGTACTGATAGTAGTGCTGCAGCCGGTTCGGGTTGTCCCCGTACCGCCCGTCGGCCGGACGCCGGCACGGTTGCACATATGCGGCGCGCCAGGGACGCGGCCCCAAGGCTCGCAGGGTTGTCGCCGGGTGGAACGTGCCGGCACCCATCTCGACATCATAGGGCTGCAGGATGACGCAGTCTTGCCGAGCCCAGAAATTGTGCAGGCGGAGGATAAGGTCCTGGAAACTCAACGCGGTCCGGTTCATCGGCATCTATCCTGGCGTCATTCCACCGGCGGGTCCAGGGAATACAGTTTTCCGATCCTCCATCCGTCGCCGGGTGCACGCCAGCGTGACATGGCCCGGCGAGCAAGCCCGCGCGTCCATAAGAGCCATCATGGCGGCGCGGGCAAGGCCACCCCCTCCTTGCCGATTTTGTTCTGACCGCGCCCCAGGCTATGTGTCTGCCGGGCTCTCTCGGCCCGCGACTCGATCTGAACAAGGGCATGGACGATATGACCGACCTCCGGCTGGAACCGTCTCGCGCGGCGTGTATCGCCACCCTCCTCTTGTGTGGGCTGCTGCCGGCATGCTCCGGTGAGCAGCCAGTCAGGTCCGGCGCTCGGGTCTATGCCGTCGATGTCACTGGCCAGGCGAAGACCTGCGAAGTCGCGAAGGTGACCCCGGCGGACGGACAGACCGTCGATACCACGATGAAGGTCGATGGCAACGGTGGGTGGTGCGGTCTGCCTCTGCACCAGTCCGATGCAAAGCCGTTCGATGCCGGCCTGCTTCTGGGGCGCCCCGCCCACGGCACCGTCGTCATACATGAAGTCGGCGATACGACCCGCGTCGACTACACGCCAGATCGGGGCTACAGCGGCACCGACAACTTCGCGGTGAAGATGATCCCGGGAGATGCGGTCATTCGCATCTCGGTGGATGTCACGAAGCCGGGGGCCTAAGCCTCCGGGCCGTGGCAGGCCAGTGACCCATCATTATCCTCGGCGCGAGGCGGCCAGTTTGCCGGCGCCTCGGGCCGCTCCCGCAATCTGTCTCGCGGCTAATTGAGCGTGACGGTTCGCCGGCCTGCCTTGCCGCCGCTCTTTGCGTCGGTCGTACGGGCTTTTGGGCGCCCGGTGGGCAGCGGGGCGCAGATCGTGACCGAGGCTGGGACGAGATCCTTGCCGGCGGCGTAGTTCGGCAGGTCGTTGGCCGACGGGAGTGCCAGAACTTCGTTGAATATCATGCCGTTGCGTGGGCAGAAATCGCCGCCGAGGTCACTGCCCTGACGCGACATGGCGTTCGCCAGTTCCGTAACAAAGCGGTCGTGCTCGGTCTGGCCGCTTGAGCCGAAACGATGTTTGAAGTAGGCGTCGATCGCCCGCTCATTGGCTTGCAGGTCCGACTGATAGCGCCGGATGAACGCGTTATATCGGCTGTCCTCGTGGCAGCCGGTCGCCAGCACCATCAATTCGCTGCGCAGCGCCTGCACCTCGAAGGCCGACTGATCGGTCATCGAGTTACATTGTGGCTGCGCCAGCACGGGCTGGGCTGACAGGAGGCTCAACGCGGTGACGGCGCTCAGCAGACGACGCATTCCAAATCTCCTTTTGCAGGGTGAACCAGTGATAGCCCGGAGGTTGATGCACTGCCATAAGTAAATGCCGCAAGCGCCAATAGCACAAGGGAATTTGCTTAGGTCGACAACCGTCCCGTTTAGCTTCGATCGGGCCGCAACTGTTTGGAGAGTGCCGTGGCCTGCCCCACCAAGGTTGCGTTTGATCGATTTTGGCCCGACTGTGGGCGATCACGTCTGTCCACGTCATCACCATTGTTTTGGCAGGCATCTAGATCAGCCACACGGCCACCGATCGGACTGATGTTCTCCCGAGTCATATGATGCAAGGCGAACGCTTCGCGCTGGGCAGCCTGGCCGCCGGTTGCGCGGTACTAGCCCTGAAGACCGCTGCCTGGTGGATCACCGGCAGCGCGGCGCTTTATTCAGACGCGCTGGAATCCACGGTCAACGTCGCGGCCAGCCTGGTCGCCTGGGTCGCGCTTCGCTTCGCCGCCCGTCCCGCCGATGCCAACCATCCCTACGGTCACGAGAAGGCGGAGTTTTTCGCCGCCGTGATCGAGGGTGTACTGATCGTCGTCGCTGCCTTGCTGATTTTCGAAGAGGCATGGCAGAGTTGGCAGCGTCCGAGGATGCTCGATGTGCCGTTTCAAGGCCTCGCGCTGAACGCGGTGGCCACGGCGATCAACGCTGTCTGGTCGGCGGTCCTGCTGCGGGTTGGCCGCCAACTGCGATCGCCCGCCCTACAGGCCGATGGCCGGCATTTGCTGGCCGATGTGGTAACATCGGTGGGAATCGCCGCGGGCGTTCTGCTGGTGGTGACGACCGGACTGCTGGTGCTGGACCCATGCCTCGCGGCCGCGACCGGCATCTATGTGTTGTGGTCAGGCATGATGATGATTTCCAGCTCGGTCAGCGGCCTGATGGACGCCGCGCCCGAACCGGCCGTGGTAAACCGCATCAAGGAACTGGTTGCCAACAGCGCGGCCGGCGCGATTGAGGCGCACGACCTCCGGACCCGGCACGCTGGCCGGCTCACCTTCCTGGAATTTCATTTGGTGGTACCCGGGACCATGTCGGTCGCCGCCGCGCACAGAATCTGTGATCGCATCGAAGACACGCTGAAAGCTGAGATGGGACACATCATGATCACCATCCACGTCGAGCCCGAGGAGAAAGCCAAACGCGGCGGTGTGCCGGTGCTTTGAGCCGAAGGGGGGTAGTCGGAGCTCATCGAACATCCCCCGGTTGTCCGTCTCCGCCTTGACACCCCTAATCGCCGTGCGTAGAAGGCGCGTCTTCCGTTGCTCGGGCGCAGGTCCACCACTTGCCCTGTGCAGCCTCGTTATAATGTGAAATTGAAGGACCTATGGCCAACACAGCCTCGGCGCGCAAGCGCATCCGCCAGACGCTTACTCGGACGGCGCGTAACCAAGCGCGGAAATCCCGCATGCGGACCTTCGTGAAGAAGGTTGAGACTGCAATCGCCAGCGGCGACAAATCCGCGGCGGGCGCGGCGCTTCGCGCGGCACAGCCGGAGATGCAGCGGGCCTCGGGAAAGGGCGTGATTCACGCCAACACGATCGCCCGCAAACTGTCTCGCCTGTCGGCACGGATCAAGACGCTGCCGAGTGTCTGATACCAGCAGCCCAAGGGCTCGCTGGTATGCGCGCGGGGTTGCCGGGGCAAGCGCTTGGACCGCCGAGCGACGGGCGCGAAATCAATAGAATGCCACCGGACCGCCGATCGGAAAAAAAGGGTCGCGGGCCGTTGGTCAAAGGCGGCAAACCGGTTTGGCGGGACATGGCCGACCGGTCGCCCTTTCCGAAAGGGCCGACAACCGCTATACGCGGCACGAATAGCCTGACACGTCATTGTATAGACAGTACAACGCGACATTGCGCGTATGACGCTAAGGCAAGCGCAATTATTTCAACCAATCTCTATTTCGAGTGAACCCCTGCGTAAGCATATTTCTTTCGTGTGTCGGGTTATGGCAGGCATCAGTTTTCGATTGCCTCCCTCCAAAAGTCTGACATACTCAATACTCGTCAGCCGAACACAAGATTAGTCCCAGTTAAATAAACTCTCTCCGGGGGGGGTGAGGATTTGTGTGTCGGTGGCGAGAAGTCGGACGGTGGCCACACAGCGCCACCGGGCAGACTTTGTTTGTTGCTGATCACTGCGGGCGGGGGAACGGAATGACCACGACAGAGACGGAGATCGTGGAACGACCGCATCTTACCGCACAGTGGGCACGGGTCAGGGTACGCCTCCAGACCGAAGTGGGCGAAGCCGAATACCGCACCTGGCTGAAACAGATGGCACTCTCCGGGATCGACGGCGACGAAGTGACCGTTACGCTGCCGACCCGCTTCCTCCGGGATTGGGTGACCAGCCGCTATGGCGACCGGATCAGAATGTTGTGGCAGGCAGAAAATCCAGCAGTTCGCAGGGTGGATGTGCGCGTCGGCGCCCGGAGCCCTGCTCCGGTGCCTGAAACCCGCTCCGCCGCTATTGAACCGGATCAAACACAGGACCCGCCCAGACGGAGCGCGCGAAAGGACCTTGCGATAGTGGAGGCGCCGTTGGCCCTCGGCGATGAACGAAGCGACCGCGCCAATCGGGCCGTCATGACGAGCCTCACCGCAACCAACTCCGTCATGGTGGGGATCAGCGGCATGGCGGAAGAGCGTGTCGATCCGCGACCGGAACTAGCGGCAGCCCTCGATCCGCGATTTACCTTCGAAGGTTTCGTCGTCGGCAAGCCGAACGAATTCGCCTATGCATGCGCCCGCCGCGTGGCCGAATTGCCGTCCAGCCCAGGGTTCAATCCTCTGTTCCTGTATGGCGGTGTCGGCCTCGGTAAAACGCACCTGATGCATGCAATAGCCTGGGAGTTGACCGACCGCGCCGCCGCTCCCGTGTCGGTCGCCTACATGTCGGCCGAAAAGTTCATGTACCGCTTCATCGCCGCCATCCGCAGCCAGTCCACGATGGAATTCAAGGAACATCTGCGCAATGTCGATGTGCTGATGATCGACGACCTGCAGTTCCTGATTGGCAAGGACAACACTCAGGAAGAATTCTTCCACACTTTCAACTACCTGGTAGAGGCCGGGAAACAGATCGTCGTCTCGGCCGACAAGTCGCCATCCGACCTGAGCGGGCTCGAGCATCGGTTGCGAACCCGCCTCGGCTGCGGCATGGTTGCCGATCTGCACACCACAACCTACGAACTCCGAATCTCGATCCTCGAGGCGAAAGCGGCGCGTGCCGGCGTGGCCGTGCCGGTCAAGGTCCTCGAGTTCCTGGCGCATAAAATCACCTCCAACGTCCGCGAGCTGGAGGGAGCGCTGAACCGTCTGGTGGCGCACGCCAATCTGTTCGGTCGTCCGGTTACGTTGGAAACAACGCATGAGGTCTTGCACGACATCTTGAAGGCGCATGACCGCCGCGTGACGATCGAAGAGATTCAGAAGAAAGTTGCAGAACACTACAGTATACGTCTGACCGACATGTCATCGGCACGGCGTGCCCGCGCCGTGGCTCGGCCGCGCCAAGTGGCGATGTTTCTGGCGAAACAACTCACTAGCCGCAGCCTGCCGGAAATCGGCCGCAAATTCGGCAACCGCGATCATACCACGGTGATGCACGCCGTGTCGCGGGTGACCGAACTGATGCTGCGCGACGGCAACTTCGCCGAAGACGTCGAACTGCTCCGCCGCTTGCTGGAGTCCTGACGTTAATGCGCCCAGGTCCCCAGCGCTAAGCCGCGGCCCTCACCTCCTCGCTGCCGGCGGACTTGATCATGTCGGCGCCTTTTTCCGCGATCATCATCACCGCCGCGTTGGTGTTGCCCGACGGCACCGTCGGCATGATCGAGGCATCAACCACTCGCAGCCCCTCAATGCCATAGACCCGCAGCCGGTCATCGACCACCGCCATCGGATCAGGCCCCATCTTGCACGTTCCAATCACGTGGTATGTGGTCTGACCGTTCTCCCGCGCCCATTGTAGCCACTCATCATCGGTCTGGACGTTGTCGCCAGGGTTCATCTCATAGGCGCGGTACCTGTCCAGCACCCGGTTGTTGATGATGCGACGGCCCAGTTTCATACCGTCCACCAGTACGCGCCGATCAATTTCATCCGACAGGTAGTTCGGGCGAATCGACGGTGCCGCCGCCGGATCGTTCGATCGGGCGTGGATCGACCCCTTTGACTCCGGCCGGCATTGATACGCCGTCAGCGTCATGCCCGGCTCGCGGTCCAGGACGCGCGTCTGGGCATTGGCATAGCTCGCATGGGCGAAATGAAACTGCACGTCCGGCTCCTCCAGCTCGGGCCGCGTCTTCACGAAACCGAACGCCAGGCCGGCGGTGAATGTCAGGATGCCGCGCCGCTGGGTGTAATATTTTACCACCTCCCTGGCGAAGGCCAGGCCACGGGTCTGTTCGTTCAAGGTCACCGGCAGCTTCACCCGCCAGTTCATCCGCGGAGCGTAATGGTCGCGATAGTTCTCGCCGACGCCTGGCAGCGCGTGCACCACCGGAATGCCGAGCGAGGTGAGCAGTTCGGGGTGGCCGATGCCGGACAATTCTAGCAGATGCGGAGATTTCACCGCGCCAGCAGCAAGAATGACCTCGCGGCTGGCGCGGGCCTCCTTGGCTACCCCGGCCTGTGTGTAGGCGACCCCTACAGCGCGCCGGCCTTCCAGGATGACCTTCCCGACCAGCGCCTCGGTCTCGATCTTCAGATTAGGCCGGCGCCGCGCCGGGTCGAGAAATCCGCGCGCGGCCGACCAGCGCTCGCCGTTCTTCTGTGTCACCTGGTAGTAGCCGAAACCCTCCTGGTAGCCGTTATTGTAATCCTTGTTGCGCGGGAAACCTTCATCGACCGCGGCGTCGATGAATGCATCCAACAATTCCGCCCGCTCGCGCATGTGGGCAACGTTCAGCGGCCCGCCTCTCCCGCGGGAGCCATCGCCACCCGGCTCAAAATGTTCCGCTTTACGGAAATACGGCAACACCGAGTCATAGGACCAGCCGAGATTGCCGAACTGCGACCAGGTGTTGTAGTCGAGCGGATTGCCGCGTACGTAAAGCATGCCGTTGATCGCGCTGGAGCCCCCTAGCGTACGCCCGCGCGGGATCGGGATGCGGCGGTTGGCGAGATTGGGCTCCGGCTCGCTCTCGAAATTCCAGTTGTAGCGCGGATCGTTAAGCAGCTTGGTGAAGCCGGCCGGGATGTTGATCCACATCGAGCTGTCCTTCGGCCCAGCCTCCAGCAGCAGCACCTTCGCGCGAGCATCCTCGGTCAGTCGGTTTGCCAGCACGCAGCCTGCCGAACCGGCACCCACGATGATGTAGTCGAATTCCGCCATGGTCGTATCCCTGATTGCCGCAAATTCATAGCCGCCCCGGACGGGAATCGGAAGGTTTACCCAAGCGCCACACGCGGCGTTGCGTCGGCGATCGATGCTGAACCGCACTTCCACGACTTCCCGCCCTCCGGTCCCTGTGGCAACAAGGCCACGCAATGACGGACGGATCAGGATTTTCTCTTCTCTCGCTGCTTCGCCACAGCACGGGGCGGGTGTGGGACCGGCAATGGCGGGACGCGCAGCCGAAGGCCGCCTATGACGTGATCATCGTCGGCGCCGGCGGGCATGGCCTGGCCACTGCCTATTATCTTGCCGAGACGCACGGTATCCGCGATGTGGCCGTGCTCGACAAAGGTTGGCTGGGCGGCGGCAACACCGGCCGCAACACAACGATCATCCGCTCCAACTATCTGCGCGACGAGAGCGCGGCACTTTATGAGCACTCGCTGAGACTGTGGAAGGGTCTCGCGCGGGAGTTGAACTACAACGTGATGTTCTCGCCACGCGGTGTTCTGATGCTTGCCCACACGGATCACGACGTGCACGTGTTCCGTCGTCACGTCCACGCCAACCGGTTGCAGGGCATCGATAACGAGTGGCTGACCCCGGCTCAGGCGAAAGCTTTTTGCCCGCGGCTCAACATCGCGCTGCCGAGCAACGGGCAGTCGCCCCACGCGCCGCACCAAAACGAAATGCGCTATCCCGTCCTGGGCGCCGCGTTGCAACGACGTGGCGGCGTCGCTCGGCATGACGCCGTCGCCTGGGCCTATGCGCGAGCCGCCAGTCTCCGCGGCGTGGACATCATCCAGAACTGCGCCGTGACCGGCATTAACCGCGACCGGACCGGCGCCGTCATGGGCGTCGAGACCACGAAGGGCCCGATTGCCGCCGGTCGCGTCGGTATCGTGACCGCCGGCCACACCAGTGTGCTGATGGCGATGGCGGGCGTGCGCATGCCGCTGGAATCATTTCCCCTGCAAGCACTGGTCAGCGAGCCGGTGAAACCGGTGCTGCCCTGTGTCGTCATGTCCAACACCGTCCACGCCTATATCTCCCAGTCAGACAAAGGGGAGTTGGTGATCGGAGGCGGCACCGATGCCTACACGTCCTACAGCCAATCCGGCGGGCTGCACATCACGTGTGAGACGCTGGCGGCGATCTGCGAACTGTTTCCGTCGTTTCGGCGGTTGCGAATGTTGCGCAACTGGGGTGGAATCGTCGACGTTACACCGGACCGCTCGCCGATCATCGGCCTGACTCCGGTGCCTGGCCTGTTCGTCAACTGCGGCTGGGGCACTGGCGGTTTCAAGGCCACCCCCGGCTCCGGCGACATCTTTGCCGCAACCATCGCGCGTGACGAACCGCATCCCATCGCCGCGCCCTTCTCGCTCGATCGTTTCGTCACCGGCCGCCTGATCGATGAGGCAGCCGCCGCGGCCGTGGCGCACTGAAGCAGCGATGACCCCATGCTGCTGATCCCCTGCCCTTGGTGCGGCGCTCGGCCGGAGAACGAATTTCGTTACTGCGGGCAAGCGCATATCGTCCGTCCCGTCGATCCAGCGGCAGTGGACGACGCCTCGTGGGCCGCCTACCTTTATCTGCGAGAAAACCCGCAAGGTGGTCATTCGGAACGATGGCGGCACATTCACGGCTGCGGGCGGTTCTTCAACTGCCTGCGTGACACCATTACCGATCGCATCACCGTAACCTACCGGCCCGGCGGAAGGCGGCCGTCATGACCCAGACGTTTCGCACCGCCAGCGGCGGCCGCATCGACCGCGACCGGGTCATTCGCTTCAGCTTCGACGGTCGTAACTACGATGGTTTTGCCGGCGATACGCTGGCCTCCGCCTTGCTGGCAAACGGCGTGCATTTTGTCGGACGCTCGTTCAAGTATCACCGGCCGCGCGGCATCCTGTCCGCCGGCGCCGAGGAACCCAATGCACTGGTCACCGTCGATCGTGGCCCGGGGCGGTTGACGCCCAACCTACGCGCCACCCAGATCGAGCTTTACGACGGCCTAATCGCGCGCAGCCAGAACCGGTATCCATCGTTACGGTTCGATCTTGGGGCACTCGCCGGTCTCGCTTCGCCGCTGCTGTCCGCCGGGTTCTACTACAAGACGTTCATGTGGCCGCAATCATTCTGGCGTCGTATCTACGAACCGGCCATCCGGCGCGCCGCCGGGCTCGGACAAGTGCCGGGGGAGCCCGACGCGGATCGGTATTTGCAGCAGTATGCTCATTGCGACCTGCTGGTGATTGGCGGCGGTCCGGCGGGACTCGCGACCGCAATCGGAGCCGCGGGCACCGGCCAGCGGGTGATCTTGTGTGATGAGCAGGCGGAATTTGGCGGATCCCTGCTGGCCGAACCAACGGTGATGATCGACGGCTGGACGGCTGCGGATTGGCTGAGCGAGGCAGTGGCGTCGTTGCGCGGGTCGGTAACGATGCTGGCACGTACGACGGCGTTCGGCTGGTACCCTAACAACCTCATAGGCCTGGTGCAGCGGGTTACCGATCATCTTGCCCTGCCTCAGCCCACCCTGCCACGCGAACGACTGTGGCATGTCCGGGCCGCCCGGGTCGTGCTGGCAACTGGCGCGATCGAGCGCCCATTGGTGTTTCCTGGCAACGACCGTCCGGGGGTGATGCTGGCCGGTGCCGCCCGGACGTATCTTTTCCAATACGGCGTTCAAGTCGGAAGGCGTGCGGTAGTGGCGACGGCCGATGACAACGCTTACCGCGCGGCGGCCGAGCTGCATGCCGCGGGCGTTACCATCGCGGCGATTGTCGATCCCAGGCCGGAACAGGATTGCGAAGCGGTGGATGCGGTGCGTGCCCTCGGTGTTCCTGTGCATCGCGAGACGATGATCGCCGAAACCAAAGGTCGACTGCGGGTGCGCTCGGTCCGGTTAAGCAACGGCGGCATGGTCGTTCCATGCGATACGGTCCTGCTGTCGGGCGGGTGCACGCCGTCGGTGCACCTGCACTCCCAGTCGCGAGGCGGCCTGTTGTTCGATCCTGGGTCTGGCAATTTCTTGCCTGACCAGGGGACGGGAACCACGCGCTCGGTCGGTGCTTGCGCGGGTGTATTTGATCTTGCCACTTCGTTGCGTGACGGCATCACTGCCGGCGGTGGTGAATTGCGAGCTTTCATTGTCGCCGCCCTGCCACGGGTGGCGCCGCCGATGCCGCCCATCCCGGCGGCCCCACACCCCAAGGCATTCGTCGACTTCCAGAATGACGTCACCACCCGTGACCTCTCGGTGGCCGCCGATGAAGGTTTCGTTTCGATCGAGCATGTCAAGCGCTACACCACCAGCGGCATGGCGACCGACCAGGGCAAGACCTCGAACCTTAACGCGCTGGCCACGATCGCTGGCTTGACCGACCGGGGTATGGAAACGATTGGCCCGACCCGCTTCCGTCCGCCCTATACGCCGGTGACCTTTGGCAGTCTGGCAGGGGCATTTCGCGGCGCGTTGTACACTCCGGTTCGCCTGCCGCCGATCGCGACGCCGGGCGCGGTGCTGGAGGATTTTGGCACCTGGCGGCGAGCCCGCTGCTTTCCCCACCAGGGCGAGACGATTGCCGCCGCGGTTGCGCGCGAATGCCTCGCCGTCCGCAACGACGCCGGCATATTCGACGCCAGCACCCTGGGCAAGATCGAGGTGGTGGGGCCAGACGCTGTAACGTTCCTTAACCGCATCTATACCGTGGACTTGCGCAAGCTGGTTCCCGGCCGCTGCTGCTACGCCATTTTGCTGGGCGAGGACGGCATGGTGCGTGACGACGGCATTGTCGCCCGGCTGGCGGCCGACCAGTTTCACGTCACCACCACGACCGGGGGTGCCGCTGTGGTGCTGCATCACATGGAAGACTACCGGCAGACCGAGTTTCCCGATCTTCGCGTCTGGCTGACATCGACCACCGAGCAATGGGCGGTCATTGCCGTTCAGGGCCCCGGGTCCGCCGCTGTGCTGGCACCGTTCATTCCGGATATCGAACTGGCAACCATGCCTCACATGAGCGTCCGGCAGGGTCATATTGGTGACGTGCCGATCAGGTTGTTCCGAGTGAGTTTCACTGGTGAGATCGGGTTCGAGGTCAATCTGCCGCCGGATCAGGCCCAGCGAGTCTGGGACACGTTGCTTCTCCGCGGTGCGACACCGTATGGCACCGACGCAATGCACGTGCTGCGAGCGGAGAAAGGCTACATCGTCGTCGGTCAGGAAACCGACGGCACCGTGATACCGGACGACCTAAGGCTGGGATGGACGATCGCCCAGTCGAAAGTTGATTTCATTGGCAAGCGTTCGCTGTCGCGGCCCGCAATGCTGCAGCAGGATCGCAAACAGTTGGTGGGACTGCTGCCTGTCGATCCAACCGTCGTCCTAGAGGAAGGTGCGCAGGTCATTGCAGCGGGCGCGACATCGGCCACCGCGGCATTGCCGGGAGACGAGGCGGCCTCGGACGGCCCTTCACTGGGACACGTGACCTCGGCGTACTATAGTGCCACTTTGGGGTGTGGTTTCGCCTTGGCCCTGGTCTCTGCCGGTCGCTCGCGCGTTGGGGGGCGGTTGCGTGTGCCGATTGGATGCACGGAGCACGAGGTTACGGTCACCGATCCGACGTTCCACGACGGCAGCGGCGAACGGGTGCGGACGGCACTCTCTGATCTTCGCCCGGCCGCTGAACCGTTGCTGGCGCAGGCAGATGTTTCACCGCCGGTTGCCCGGCCTGCCCTGTCGGTTCAGCTAGCGGCGCTGGCACCAGCGACCCGGCTCGCCATTCGCGCAGGCACCGCCGCGGCCACTGCGATCGGGCTGGCTTTCGGGGTGCTACTGCCCACCGTTCCGTGCCGCGCAATGACCGCACGAGACCGGGCCGCTCTGTGGCTGGGGCCTGATGAATGGCTCATCCTTGCGCCGGCCGGCGCGGCGGTCGAACTGGTGGCGCTTGCGATCAAGGCGGTCGGCGCCCACCCGGCGAGCGTGATTGATGTGTCGCAGCGGACGGAGGCAATGGAAATCTCCGGCGAACGCGCGGCGTGGTGCCTGAACGCGTTCTGCGCACTTGACCTGGACAGGCGGAAATTTCCACCCGGAACGTGCACGCGGACATTGCTGGGAAAGGCCGAGGTTGTGTTGTGGCGGATCGGCGCCGAGGTCTTCCGCGTCGAGACCCCCCGCTCCCTATTCCCCCAAGTCTGGGCCTGCCTCGAAGCGGCCCGGCTCGAATTTCACGACGCGTAACCGCGGGTGGCGACATAAGCCGTTTCAAAGCATAAGATACCGTCGTGCGCCGCAGCTTCCATCGCGGAACCACGAGCATCGTGCGTGATTTCCTTGCGTGAATCCGGAACGAACGGCAACCGGTCGAGCAGCGCCGGTGTGCAGATCGGAAGTCCGTTTCGCCGGGAATTTCCACTTCTTCGCGAGATGCTCTAACTTGTTCCTAACGCCAACCAGAAGCGAGGAAACGATGGACTTCCACGGCAAAGTCGCCTTGATCACCGGCGCAGGCAACGGCATTGGCCGCGCCTCCGCAATCGGCTTCGCCAGTCGAGGCGCGAAGGTCGTGGTGGTGGACCGCGATCAAGCGGCCGGCGAGGCCACCGCCGGCATCCTGCGCCAGAAAGGCGGCGAGGCGCTGTTCGTCCCCGCCGACGTAACCCGATCCGCCGAGGTGCAGAACTATGTGAAGCTGGCGCTCGATGCCTACGGCTCGATCGACTGCTTCTTCAATAACGCCGGGATCGAGGGGGCGGTTGCGTTAACACATCAATACGACGAGGAGATGTTTGACCGGGTGATGGCGGTCAACGTCAAGGGAGTCTTTCTGGGGCTGCGGCACGTCCTGCCAGTGATGCTCAAACAGGGCCATGGCGCCGTGGTGAACACCGCTTCGGTCGCCGGGCTGGTTGCGTCGCCTGGAATGCCGGCCTACGTCGCCTCCAAGCATGCCGTGATCGGCCTGACCAAGACTGCCGCTGGAGAAGTCGCGCGCTCGGGCGTGCGCGTCAACGCTGTCTGCCCCGGCCCGATCGATACGCGAATGATCCATTCTCTGGAATCGATGCTGAGTCCGGATGATCCCGGCAGCGTGGGCACCCGCTATCAGGCCAACATCCCGATCGGCCGTTACGGCACCGCGGAGGAAGTCGCCAACCTCGTGCTGTTCCTGTCATCCGATCTCGCATCCAATATCACCGGGGCGCAATACGTCGTCGATGGCGGCCGCACCGCAACCGGCGGCGCGGTAACCAACAATCTGGTGCGCTAAGGAATAGCCGGGAGTTCAAGGCTTGCTTGAATGTCGAGACGCGCTCGGCAAGTTCCTCGAAGGCGACGCCGGGAACCTCGAGTCGGAGAATTCGGGCGAGCGAGAGCGTCTTGCCGCATGGTAACTCCCCCGTCGGGACGACGTAGAATTGCCACTGGCGCGGATCGCGATAATCGGCGCTGATGTCCGGAATCGGATGGTGTGCCAAAATGTAAATGTGCGCGAAACGACCCGACCCAGGAATCCAATCCATCCCGTCATAGCAGCCCATTTTCGGGGCAATGTTGAACGAGCACTTGCTCGGCGGGCTGACCTCCGTCGCCCAACTTTGTCTGGCGGCGGATTGCTTTACCTCCAGCCTGATGCCGTCAATGTTCTCGAAATCCCACGCGGCCCAGTCAGCGGAGCACCACCTCGGGTCGGCGGCGATAGCCCAGATAGCAAGACGCCTCTAAAGCGTCCCGAGAAGTTGTAGTATATCGACCACAACACGCATGTCGCGTGCGCACAGGCAACATTTTTGCCTCTCGATCCGATCGGTGCGGACAGTGTCGATGCTGCTCGCGGTTGGGTCGAATGGCGGTTTTCTGGTAAGCTCAAAATGTCCTGACGCGGGATTAGCGGGACGGCGAACGGCCGGCTTGAGAATGCGGCGAAGCGAAGGAGGTCATGGAACATGGCGGAACAAAAAACCGTCCGAACCTCGGTCCTGGAGATCGCCTATCTCGAATCCGGCCCCGCCGACGGCTCACCGGTCATTCTGCTCCATGGCTGGCCGTCCGATGTGCACGACTGGAGCGGCGTGGCGCCGCCACTGGCTCAGGCTGGCTTCCGCGTCCTGGTGCCGTGGCTGCGCGGCTTCGGGCCGACCCGGTTCCTCAATGCGGCAACGCCTCGCAGCGGCCAGCAGGCGGCGCTTGGAGCCGACGTGCGCGACTTCATGAATGCGTTGTCGATCTCGCGCGCGGTCCTGGTTGGCTATGACTGGGGCGGACGCGCGGCGTGTGTGGCGGCGGCCCTGTGGCCGGAGCGGGTGAAGGGCCTGGTGGCGATCACCGGCTACGGCATTCAGGACATCGCGGCAGCCGCGAAACCTGCCGCGGCGGAGCAGGAATATCGTTACTGGTATCAGTGGTATTTCCATACGGAGCGAGGCCGCACCGGACTGGCCGCGAATCGAAACGAGATCGTGAAATTGCTCTGGCGTCTGTGGTCACCAAACTGGAATTTTGATGACGCAACATTCCAGGCCACGGCACCGAGTTTCGACAATCCGGATTTCGTCGATGTCACAATTCAGTCGTACCGGCATCGTTACGGCAACGCCCCTGGCGATCCAACATACGACGACCTCGAGGCTCGGCTTGCTGGTCAGCCACCTATCACGGCGCCGACAATCGTTCTGCATGGCGAAGATGACGGGGTCGGCGCGCCGGCCGGATCGATCCCGCGCGACCGCCTGTTCACCGGTCGTTTCGAACGCAAGCTGATCCCACGTGCCGGGCACTTTCTCTCGCGGGAGAACCCTTTGGACGTGGTGGCCGCGGTTACACGCCTGGCCGGTTCAGCGGCGACCTAATAGACCGGACGACGAACGGAAGGACGAACATGGATATCATTCCCAGCGGCCAGACCCTCGGCGCCCAAGTCGCAGCCATCGACCTTGCCGATCCTTTGTCCGACAGCGATTTCCGCACCCTGCTACGCGCGCTCGGCCGGCACGGCGTGTTGTGTTTTCCGAATCAGACCTGCGATACCGCGGCCTTCGCGGCGTTCGCCAAACGGTTCGGCGATCTGGAGGTGAATGTCGCCAACCTGTTCCACGAGCCGAACTTTCCCGAGGTCATGATCCTGTCGAACCAGCTTCGCCCGGACGGCAAGCCGGTGGGGCTGAACGATGCCGGGCAAGGCTGGCACACCGACATGTCCTACAGCCGCGACATCGCGCTGGCGAATGTGCTGCACGCCCAGGCGGTGCCGATGCGCAACGGAAAATCCATCGGTGAGACGCAGTTCCGCAACATGCACGCCGCTTATGACGAACTCCCCAGTGAACTGAAGCAAAAGCTGGAAGGCCGCACCGCGACGCATGACTTCGAGAAGTTCTGGGAGGTGATGCGTCTGCGCCCGGGTTCCCGCCGAGCGGCGCTGACTGACGAACAGAAACGGCGCAAGCCTCCGGTGTCGCAGCCTCTGGTGCGTGTCCATCCGCTGACCGGGCGGAAGGTCCTGTATGCCAACCCGGGCTACACGATGTGGATTGACGGAATGGATCGGCTCGAGAGCGACACGATCCTCGATTATTTGTTCCGCCATCAGGAGCGCGCCGATTTCCTTTATGCGCATCGCTGGGCGGCGGGTGACGTGCTTATGTGGGACAACATAGGGACGGTGCACAACGCGGTCGCCGACTATATGCCGGACGAGGCCCGCTACATGCGGCGGGTGCAAGTGATGGCGACGCTGGATTATCCCGCTCTGGTGGCGTAAAATGTCGGGGTTCACTGGCAAGCGCATCGTCGTGACCGGCGGCGCGGGCGGTATCGGCACGGAGACCTGTCGCGCTTTCATGGAGCAGGGTGGCCACGTCGTCATGGCGGACATCGATGAGGCGGCGCTGGCTCGCGCGCAGCAGGCGCTCGGACGGGTACGACTGGCAACGATCGCCTCAGCACTGGATACGCCCGCGGAATGTGCGCGCGTGATCGAAAGTGCTGGTGCGCCGGTCTATGCGCTGGTGCATCTTGCTGGCCTGTTCGAACGCGACGCTCTGAACTCCGACGACCATGGCGTATGGAACCGGGCCATCGCATCGAATTTGACCAACGCTTATGACATGGCGGTGGCGTTCTCCACGCGGTTCGACCAGCGCGAGCCGGCGCGCATCGTGCTGGCCAGTTCGATCGCGTATCGGCGGGGCAGCGCGGACCGGGTGCCTTATGCGGCGGCGAAAGCCGGTATTGTTGGCCTTGCCCGAGCGCTGTCGCGGAAGTTGGCGCCACGCGTACTGGTGAACGCCGTGGCGCCCGGGGTGATCGAGACCAGGATGACCGATCCGATCATCGCCGAGCGCGGTGAGGCTTACCGGGACGAGATCCCGCTGAAGCGCTTCGGAAAGCCGTCGGAGGTCGCCTCGGTCATCGTGTTCCTGTGTTCCGCGGGCGCGTCCTATATCACCGGCCAGACAATCACCATCGACGGTGGCATTACCAACGCGTGAGAAGCACGCGGCCAGCATCTGTCAGCGATCCAAGCCCGTCGATACGGTTGGACTACACAGGCAAATCCGGCTAGTTTGCTTTCACGCCGCAACAAAAGCCGAACCAGGGGAGGCAATTGAAATGCCCGCCAACAAGCCAGTATTCGCTCGATCATGGTCCGTTACGCGCCGACCCTGCCTGCCCTTCATCGCACTTGCCGCGGCCGTGGTTCTGGGCGCCGCTTCAAGCGCCTCGGCGGCGGACGCGGTACGAGGTGTCACGGATACCGAGATCGTCATCGGGTCCATCACCGACCTGTCGGGGGTCACCGCGATCCAGGCAGTCAACAATGTAGATGCGGTGCGGCTTGCATTCGATGAGGCAAACGCCAACGGCGGCGTGCATGGCCGGAAGATTCGCCTGATCGTCGAAGATACCCAGTATCAGGTGCCGCGGGCCGTCCAGGGCATGAACAAGCTGCTCAACCGGGACAACATCTTTTTCACGCTGGTCGACGGCGGCACGCCGATGAACAATGCCGTCATGCCGATGCAGTTCGAAAAGAACGTTCCGAATATTTTCCCGCTGACGGCCGCGCGGTCGATGTATGAGCCATTCAACCGCCTCAAGTTTGGACAGTTTGCCTCGTACCTATGACCAGATGCGCGCTGGCGTAAAGTATTTTATCGGCGAGAAAGGCAAAAAGACGATCTGCGCCATGTACCAGGATTCGGACTTCGGGCGGGACGTGATGGCGGGCGCGGTGGACCAGCTCAAGGCCATGAACGTGGCACTCGTCGCCGAGACCGCGCACAAGCCGACGGATACCGATTTCAATGGGCCAATCGCGAAGCTGCATGACGCCAACTGCGATCTTATCTTGCTGGGCACGATCGTCCGCGACACCACGATCATCCTGTCGACAGTGAAAAAGATCGGTTGGAACGTGGACCTCATGGGGCAGTCCGCGTCTTACGATACGTCGGTAGCCTCGGCTCCCGGCGGAGTGGGTGAAGGTTTCTACTCGATGACGCCGGGCATCTACGCCTATCCCGACGATCCTCGCCCCGAGGTCCGGGCATTCGCGCAAAGATACAAGGCGGCGACAGGGCGTGATCCGAATTTCCTCGGTGAAACCGGCTGGACCACCGGGCACGTTGTCCTGCTGGCGCTGGAACGAGCCGGGCGCGACCTGACTCTCGATAGTTTGATCAAGGGCATTGAGAGCATTAAGGACTATCACGATATCTTCGGTGGTCCTCCGCTGTCGTTCGGCCCTGACCAGCACCACGGTTCGTCGGCGTCATTTCTAGCGGTGGTGCATGACGGCAGGTGGGTACCCGCCGTCGATAGTCCGATCGGTTACTGACGCGCAACCGCGCATTCGTCGAGCGCGACTTCGATCATGGAGATGACCATACAGGACGCACCCGGACACCCCGGCATCGAACCGCGCTGGACCTCCAGCGACAAGGCCGGCGTCGGCACAGCGCTCTCCGCGCTCAGCCGTGTCTGGTTCACTATCAGCCACGGGATCCTGAACGAGGTCTACTATCCACGCGTCGACCAGGCCTGCATGCGGGATTTCGGTCTGCTCGTTAGCGACGGCGCCGGCTACTTCTCGGAAGAGAAGCGCGATTGCCACCATCGGGTCGCGTCGCTCGAGGATGGCGTTCCGGCCTTCCGCCTCACCAACACTGCGATCGACGGACGCTATCGGATCGTCAAAAGCATCGTGTCAGACACGAAGCGCGACGTCGTGCTGCAATCGGTCCGATTACAGAACCTTTCGACTGGCAAACTTCGCCTGTTTGCGCTGCTGGCGCCGCATCTCGTCAACGGCGGTGCGCACAACACCGGCTGGGTTGGTGAATATAAGGGCCAGGAGATGCTGTTCGCCGAGGGCGACGGCACGACGATTGCGCTGGCCGCCTCGGTGCCGTGGCGCGCCCGGTCGGCCGGCTTTGTCGGCGCCAGCGACGGCTGGTCGGAGATCAACCGCACCGGCGGCCTCAACACCTGCTACGATCGCGCAACGGACGGCAACGTCGCGCTGACCGGCGAACTCGACATCGACGCGGCTGGCGACGGTGAAATTGTGCTGGCGATTGGCTTCGGGCGCTATTCGGCCGAGGCCGCGTTGCGTGCGCGTCTCAGTCTGGCGGAAGGGTTCGACAATGTTGCCCGGAGCTATGTCGAGGCCTGGCGCTCCTGGCAGCAATCGTTGCTGCCCTTCGACCGGATAGCAGCGAACCGGCGCAACACCTATCGCATTAGCACCGCGGTGCTGCGCTCGCACAGAGTCACCGAGCTTTCCCGGCGCCTTTATCGCCAGTCTTTCAATCCCGTGGGGCTTTAACAAGGGCGACGACGATCTAGGCGGCTATCACCTGGTCTGGTGCCGTGACCTCGTGCAAACGGCCGGTGCGCTGATCGCATGTGGTGCCGGCAACGAGGCGCACCGTGTGCTTGAATATCTGCGGGCGATCCAGGACCCGGACGGACGCTGGCCGCAGAACACCTGGCTCGACGGCGTGCCTTACTGGCGAGGCGTCCAGATCGACGAGTGCGCCTTTCCCATCCTGCTGATCGATCTGGCGCGCCGCGACGGTGTGCTGACCGCCGATCACCTTCCGGCGTTCTGGCCCATGGTCCGTTCAGCGGCTGGGTTCGTGATAAGTCATGGTCCGATCACCGGGCAGGACCGCTGGGAGGAAGACGCCGGCTTCTCCCCCTTCACGCTCGCCGTCGCCATTGCCGCTCTGCTTGTCGCCGCCGAACTGGCGGATTTTCTTGCGCTTCCAGAACAAGGACGTTTCATTCGCGACACCGCCGACGCCTGGAACGACGCAATCGAAAGCTGGACGTTCGCGACCGGCACCGAGCTGGCGAAACGCGCAGGCGTCGACGGCTACTACGTGCGAATCGCGCCGCCATCCGGGTTGTCTGCCAAGTTGGAGATCAAGAACCGAGACGTCGAAAACACTTTCCACCCGGCTGCCGAAATCATCAGCCCGGACGCGCTCGCCCTGGTCCGCTTCGGACTGCGCTCTGCCGACGATCCACGAATCCTCGGCACGGTGCGAGCGATCGATGCCTCCCTGCGGATCGAACTGCCAGCCGGTCCTTGCTGGTACCGTTATAGCAACGACGGCTACGGTGAGCACGCGGACGGCCGCCCCTTCGACGGCACCGGCATCGGCCGAGCGTGGCCGCTGCTGACCGGCGAACGCGCCCACTACGAACTCGCCCTTGGCAACATGACCGAGGCCGCTCGGCTGCTCGCGACCATGGAGGCCCTGACCAGCCGCGGCGGATTGTTCCCCGAGCAGGTGTGGGACGCGGACGACATCCCGGAGCGGGAGTTGGTTCGCGGGGGCCCGAGTGGGTCGGCGATGCCATTGGTCTGGGCGCACTCGGAGCACATCAAACTCATTCGTTCGCTGACGCAGGAGCGGGTGTTCGACATGCCGCCGCAGACCGTCCAGCGCTATCAGCACGAGCGCGTTCCGCCACGTTGCGCTGTGTGGCGCAGGGATTTGATGACCGCTGAAATACCGGCCGGCAAGGTGTTGCGTATCGATCTGACAGAGGCATCGCGCGTGCGCTGGACCGACGATGACTGGGCCTCGTTCACCGACACAGAAACCACCGACTGCGGCCTGGGGCTGCACTCTATCGAGCTGCCGACCGGCGGCGAGGCCCCCGGGGGCCGGTTGTGTTTCACCTGGCAGCGGCTCGGTAACGGGTCGTGGGAGGGACAAAATTACGCTGTCGATATCGTTGCTTATAACAAACGGTGCGACGGTGGCCGCCCGCCGGCCTGACGCGCCGGCCACCCGTGTAAGCCGAGGGCACCCAGGATTGCCAGTGACTGAGAGTGCGGTCCGAAACCCAATCGCTATCCGACCGCAATCGAATAAATATCCTTCACCCCCGGGGGCAGCGGCAGCGAGTTCCAGCTAGCTCCGCCATCGTCAGTGCCGTAAACCTCGCCATCATAACGTGCGCCGATGTAGACCTGATCGGCATCGGTCTGGTGCAGCGCGACAGACATGATGGTGCCGTGGACCTGCACCTTGTCGAAACGTTTCCAGGTCGCGCCCTTGTCGGTACTGCGGTAGATCGCGCCGTCCTTACTGGCGGCGGCGACGCTGAGTGCGGTGTAAAGCGTGTTGCCGTCCCGCGGAGAGACCTTGATGTCGCGGCCGTACGTTGTCGGGGAGAACCGACCCACCTCCATGTCCCGCCAGGTCTGTCCGCCGTCCTCGGTTTCGAACAGCCCCATTCGCACAGCAACGATCACTTTGTCCGGATCGGCTCGGCTGATGGCGATGGCGTGCCCGTCCAGCATCCCCTCATTGAAAGTATCGCTGACGATCTTGCTCTTCAGGTGCGGCTGTTGCGCCAGGCGAATGAGGTCCTGACTGCAATCCTTCCAGCTCTCGCCACCGTCCTCGGTGCGCATCACGCCGTTCACTTCCAGCGCCGCGAAGATGGTGCCAAGCTTCGCGGGATGCTGCGCCATCCGCATCACCCGGCAGGCAAACGGCATCACCGCGCGATCCGGCATGCCCGGATCAGACAGTTTCCGCCACGTCTCGCCACTGTCCTCGCTACGATAAAGACTGATCGGCGATCCGCCGGCGTAGACCAGCTTGCGGTTTTCAGCATCGACGAGGAATGACCAAATCTGCACGCCCTTGTCGGGGAAGTTGGCGCGCTGGAAACTCTTGCCTCGGTCAGTGCTGCGGTAAACGCCGTCGGCGGTGCCGGCGAATACCACGTTCGGATCGGTCGGATGCACATTCACCGTGTAGGTCTCGTGGCTGGTCAGCACATGTTCCCACCGCCCGGTCGCCGCCGGCCTGGTGAAAACCCCGACCGCTCCCTTCTGGTCGGCTCGGGCAACATTGCCCGCGACGCCGGCGTATATATTGGACTTGCTTGCCATGCTGCGCTCCTCCTCTGCCGGCAGGCAAGATACGCCCATTCCGACGTTCTGGCCAATCGAGAGAGGCTGCGGTAGCCTCGTCGATAGGACGAAACGGGAGAGTTCCATGCCCAACGTGTCGGCGGAAAAGCTGGTGGAGATTGCCAAGGCCCTGCTGGTCGCCGCCGGCGCGTCGCAGGACGAGGCGGCGGTCGTAGCCCGTTACAACATCGGTGCGAACCTGGTCGGGCACGACAGCCACGGCATCATTCTGATCCCGACCTATATCGAGCGCATCAAAGCGGGCCATATCGTTCCGCAGGCGCCATGGGTAATCACGCAGGAGACCGCGACAACGACGGTGATAGACGGCAACTGGGGCTTTGGCTACGCCGTGACCGACCGCGCGATGCGCCACACCATCGAGAAGACAAAGACCCAGAACATTGCCGCCGCCACCGTGTTCCGCCAAAGTCATATCGGTCGCCTCGCCAGCTATCCGCTTCTCGCGGCGGCTGAAGGCATGATCGCGATGATCACCGCTGACTCCGGCCGCAGCCCCAAGCATGTGGCGCCGTATGGGGGCGCCAAGGCACGGCTGGGAACCAACCCGATCTGCTTCGCCGTGCCATCCAACCTGGAGGGTCCGCTGGTCTTCGACATGGCGACCTCCGCCGCCGCCGCCGGCAAAATCAACGTGGCCACCGCCCGCGGCGACCAGGTGCCCAGCGGCTGGCTGATCGACGCCGAGGGCAAGCCGTCCACCGACCCTCGCGTGCTGAAGTCGGGCGGCGCGCTGTTGCCGCTGGGCGGCACCGAGGGATACAAAGGCACCGGCCTCGCGGCTATCGTCGAAATCCTGTCCGGGCTGTTGACCGGACTTGGATTTGGCATCGAACCGACCGGGCGGCACAACGACGGCTGCTTCATCGCCGTGTTCAAGGTCGCGGCATTCCGCTCACTCGACACCTTCAAGCAGGAGGTGACGGAGTTCGCGCACTACCTGAAAGCAACACCACCGGCACAGGGATTTACCGAGGTATTCTATCCGGGCGAGGTCGAATTCCGAAGGGAACAAGATCGACGGAAGAACGGCGTGCCGGTGGAGGACGCCACCTGGAACACGTTGCGTAATCTGGCGCAAGGCTACGGCCTGGCCGACAAACTCGGCTTCTGAATGGCGCCGAACGGCCCGGTCGCCTTCATCGGGCAATCGACCCGGCGGCTGGAGGATGTGCGTTTTCTGACCGGACGCGGCCTGTTCGTTGACGATGTCAACGATCCCGGTCAGGCATGGGCACACATCGTGCGCTCGCCTCATGCGCATGCGACGATAGGCCGTATCGACAGCGCATCAGCGGCGGCGCTGCCCGGCGTGCTCGGTATCTACACCTATAATGACATTACTGACCTGGGCCTGCTGCCATGCGCGACCGAAGTTGCCACCGTCGAACCGATGATCGTACCGCCTCGTCCAGCGCTGGCAAACGGTCGGGTGCGCCATGTCGGCGACCCGGTCGCATTCGTTGTGGCCGAAACAAAGCAGGCGGCGCGGGATGCCGCGGAAGCGGTAGTGGTGGATTATTCACCCTTGCCAAGCGCGGTAGAGGCGACAGAGGCATTACAACCCGGTGCGCCGTTGTTGTGGGATACCGGCAATCAGTCGTTTCACTTCCAGCGAGGTGATGCGGCCGCGGTGCGGGCGGCGTTTGCCGGCGCCGCGCATGTCGTCGAGGTTGAAGTCGTCAACAACCGCCTGGTGATCGCGCCGATCGAGACCCGGGCCGCGATCGGACGCTGGGCGAACGAAACATTCGACCTGTTCGTCTCCGCTGCCAGCGTGAATGCGATCCGCGACCAGCTTGCCGACAGCGTGTTCCGCTGCCCGCGAGATCGCATCAGAGTTTCGGCGCCGGACGTGGGCGGCGGATTCGGCATCAAGAACTGTCTGTATCCGGAATGGGTGATGTTGTTGTGGTGCGCTCGCCGCCTCGGCCGTCCGGTCAAATGGGTCGAGGACAGGGCAGAGGATTTTGTTTCGACGGCGCAGGGTCGCGACAATGTCTCGCATGGCCGCCTGGCGCTGGACGGCCAGGGAAAGTTCCTGGCGCTCGACGTCGAGACAGTTGCCGGCCTGGGAGCCTACATGTCGGGCGGCGGCCCCGGCAGTTCCACCAATGCGCCGGCCGCGGCGATGGGCGGCGGCTACGTCATCCCGGCGATCTTCATGAACGTGCGGGCCGCGTTCACCAACACCGCGCCGATCGACGCCTATCGCGGTGCCGGCAAGCCCGAAGCGAACTACCTGATCGAGCGGCTGATCGACCAGGCGGCCCGACAATGCGGATTCGATCCGATCGCACTACGGCGGCGCAACCTGATCGCTTCGTTCCCATACCGTAAGGCCCTCGGCACGCTGGTCGACTGCGGCCGTTTCGCCGCCAATATCGATGATGCGCTGGCACTGGCCGACCATGCAGGGTTCGCTGCCAGGCGTGCCGCAACGGAGAGCCAGGGCAGGCTGCGCGGTTTCGGCGTCGCCTGCTTTCTGGAGACCGCGCGCGGTGCCCCTAATGAGGGCGCGGAAATCCGCTTTCGCGACGACGACACAGTGGCTCTGCTGATCGGCACCCAGAGCAACGGCCAGGGCCACGAAACATCCTACCCGCAAATTGCCGCCGACCTGCTTGGTCTGCCATTGGGCCAGTTTCGTTACATTCAGGCTGATACGGCGGAAATCCCCGAGGGAAATGGGCACGGCGGGGCGCGCTCGATGCACCAGGGCGGCGCGGCGCTGTTTCATGCCGCCGAGGGCGTCATCGCGAAAGGCAAGCCCATCGCAGCCAGACTGCTGCAGGCCAATCCCGCGCAAATCGTGTTCGCGGAAGGAAAGTTCACCGTGGAGGGCCGCTCGGTTGATCTGTTGTCCGTCGCCCGCGCCGCGCGCGACCCCGCGAGCTCCGACCCGATCCTGGACACTTACGTCTGGAACAAGCTGGACGTCATTACCATCCCGAACGGATGCCACGTCGCGGAGCTGGAGATCGATCCCGAAACTGGCCTGGTCACGCTGGATCGCTACACGGCCGTTGATGATTTCGGAGCCCTGATCAATCCGCTTCTGACCATCGGCCAAGTGCAGGGCGGCGTTGCTCAGGGCATCGGCCAGGCGCTGCTTGAACGCACCGTCTATGACCAGAATTCCGGCCAGATGTTGAGCGGATCATTCATGGATTACCAGTTGCCGCGCGCGGTGGATCTGCCCGACCTGGACATCACCCTGACCGGCGTGCCGACCGCGGCCAATCCGCTCGGCGTCAAGGGTGCGGGGCAGGCCGGAGCGATTGCCGCGCCACAGACCATCATCATTGCGGTGCTGGACGCGCTGGCACCACTGGGCGTGACGCAGATCGACATGCCCGCCACTCCCGAACGCGTCTGGCGAGCAATTCAGGCCGCCAGCAAGTCAGGAAATCCTAGATGACTCAACCACCGCGGATCGCCGCCGAAGACTACCTGGAAGCGCTCGCCGCCAACGGGATCGAGCATCTGTTCGCCAATCCCGGGACCGATTTCGCGCCGATCGTCGAGGCCTTCTCTCGTGCCGCGCAAAGCAACCGCCCGGTGCCACGGCCGATGGTCGTGCCGCACGAAAGCACCGCCGTGGGCATGGCACATGGCTACACCATGGTGACCAGCAAGCCGCAGGCGGTAATGCTGCACACCAATGTTGGTCTGGCCAACGCGATCAATATGCTGATTAATGCAAGCCGGGAACGAATACCGATGCTGCTGACCTCAGGCCGGACGCCCTTTACCGAGCAGGGCGCTGAAGGTTCTCGCAGTGCTCACATTCACTGGGCGCAGGAGATGTTCGACCAGGCCGGCATGGTGCGGGAAATGGTTAAGTGGGACTACGAAATGAAACGCGGCGACCAGGCGGCGTCGACCGTCGACCGTGCCATGGAGCTATCCGCCGCCTCACCCCAAGGCCCGGTCTACCTCAGTCTGCCGCGCGAAGTGCTGGGGGAAGGCGTGACGACCGCGGCCGAAAGCCATCACGCCCGCCGCACGGTGCCGCGGGCACCGGAGCCCGGGCAAAGCGATATCGAAACGCTGGCGGACTGGATCGCGGCGGCGCAAAAGCCGCTGATCGTTACGAGCATGCTGGGCAGGGCCCTGGGTGACAGCGTCATTCTGGCGCGGCTGGCGGAGCGCTATGCGTTGCCTGTCACCCCGTATCAGACACGATATTTCGCGCTGTCCTCCGACCATCCAATGTATCAGGGTTCCGCGCCCGGTCCGTTGCTAAAGGATGCCGACCTGGTAATCGTCCTCGAGGCGGACGTTCCGTGGCTGCCCTCGAAAGAGGCACCGCCACCCGGCGCCCGCATCGTGCAGATCGGCGAGGATCCGTTGCACCGTCGCCTGCCGATGCGCGGATTTCCGTCAGACCTGACCATCACGGCGACGTGCTCGTCGGTCCTGCTGGCGTTGGAGGCAGCGCTCGCCTCGCGCACCATGCCGCACCTCGAGGCGCGTGACGCGTGGCTACGGGACCGGTCGCGAACGCTGCACCAGACCTGGCGGGCCGAGGCCGAGCGCGCTGGGGGGGCGGAGCGAATTACCTTGCCGTGGCTCAATCGTTGCCTGCGCGAGATCGTAGATTCGGATACTAAAATCATCAACGAATATTCGTTCCAGCAGGAACACTGTCCGCTGCACACCCCTGGCAGTCTGTTCGCGGTGAGTTCCGCCGGCGGCCTCGGATGGGGTTTTCCCGCTTCGCTCGGCGTCAAGTTTGCGTCGCCAGGCAGTCTTGTCGTTTCGCTGCTCGGCGACGGTGCCTACATGTTCGCCAATCCGACAGCCTGTCACTATGTGGCGCAAATGCAGAACCTGCCGGTGCTGACCATCATCTACAACAACGCGCTGTATGGCGCCGTGCGGCACGCCACGCTGGATATGTACCGACACGGCGCCGCGGCCGAGGCGGACGGACGCCTCCTCGCGGAGCTCCCGGGACCGGCTTTCGAAAAGATCGTTGCAGCGCATGACGGTCATGGCGAAAGGGTCGAACGGCCCGCCGATCTTCCCGCTGCCCTTCAGCGCGCCGCCGCCGCCGTGCGCGCCGGACAGCAAGCGCTGGTGAACGTGATCTGCCAGAACACTCAGTGAACGCCGCGACCGGATCACTCCGTGTGACCCCGCGGCCGGGACAGCCAGCTATATACGGCGCCGACCGCCATCAATACCGACGTCCCGAGGAAGACCGCTCGCATCCCCACATGTCCACCGACAAACCCGCCCGCCAGTGGACCCACCACCTGGCCCACATACTGCGATGAGGTGGAGTAACCGAGCATACCGCCGACGCTCCGGTCCGGCACGTTGTGGCGGATCACCGTCGCAACGCAGGGCAGCAGACCACCGAGCGAAAGCCCCATCAGGAAACGCAACGCGATCAGTTGCCATCCCGCCGTAACGAAAGCCTGTGGCACGAGCAGGGCCGCTGACACCAGAAGGCAACCGACGATAACAGTCCAGTGGCCGACGCGATCGGCGACCTTGCCGAGGCGGGAGGCCGACAGGATGCTGCCGAGGGCCGCGGCAGACATCACCAGTCCTGCGACGATCGTTACTTTCGACGGCTCAGGAACGATCTGGGCGACGTATACGGTGATAATCGGCTCGATCGACATGTTCGCGAGCATCAGCAGCATGCCGGTGACCAGCATGGCGACCACGGGTCGCTTGTCCGGAATGGCAGCCCAGCCTGCCTCTCGCTGGGCATTGCTCCGCCGCGGCGGCCGCGCTTCTTCCCGGATCAGGAATGTTGTCGCGAGAAATGTAACGAAGATGATCGCTCCCGCCGCGAGGAAGGTTTGCCGGATGCCAATCAGCGGAGGCAGCGCACCGCCGATCAAGGGGCCGGTGAGGTTGCCGGCCATGACGCCCGAGGACAGCATGCCCAGAGCCCAACCGGTCCGCGCCCGCGGCGTTTGAGTGGCAACCAGAACGATCGAGCCGGATGAATAACCACCGAGCAGCCCGGCCAGCAGACGGAGTCCGACAAGTTGATAGACGTTCTGGGACAGGCCGATCAGTGACATCGCCACCGCCATGCCCAGACTGGCGCGGATCAGCATCAGCTTGCGCCCGTAAAGATCGGCGAGCCGGCCCCAGATCGGCGCGAACAGTGCCGCGGTAAGGAACGACGCTCCGTAGGCGACGCCGGACCATTGCACGATCGCCGCGTGATCGGTGACGCCAAGCTGCTCAACGTAAAGCGGCAGGAACGGCAGCAGCAGCGTCATCGCCACGATGGTGGTGAACGAGCCAAACACGCACACCAGCAGATTGCGCCGCCAGTACAAGGCCTCGGCGCCCCCGGTCTCCGCCATCAACCCGCCGCCGGATCGGGTTGCATACGCAATGAAACCGCATTGACCGCCGGGATCACCTTATCGCGGAACAAGGTCAAGCTGGAGGCAGCCTGCTCGTAGGACATTGGACCGAGGCGGAACTGGATGATCAGGCCGCCGACACCGGTTGCCGTAAGCGCTGAAAGCTTCTCGGCCACGGTTGCCGGCGATCCGCAAACCAGCGCGTTGTCCACCAGTTGATTGTCCGGCGGCGGGGCGCCCGGCGCGGGCATTGGCAGGATCGACTCCCCCTGTTCCCGAAACACCCGTTTGCGCATCTCCTCTCGACGTTCGAGCTGGTTGATGAAGGCGGGCACGGCGATTCGTTCGGCCTCGGCATCGGTCTCGGCAACGAAGACATTGCGCCAGACCCAGCATTCCCCGACTCGGCTAGCAATTTCCGTATCGTTCAGGCCGATGTCATGCAGAGCCTGTCGATACAGCTGCATCCGCTGTACGGTGACGGCGTTGCTCTGCACATTCATCATGAACGGGTTGCCGCGGCGGGCGATGTCCAGCATGCCGTGCTCGGTGGCGGCGGCGCGAATCACCGTGGGATGCGGCTTGGTGTAGGTCGCGGGACGCAACCCGGGAAGTTTCAGGTCAAAGAATGTCCCGTGGTATTCCAGCGTGCCGCCCTTCCAGGCCTCTAGCATGATCGTTTCGGCTTCTTCGAAACGAGCCGGCGCCTGCCTGTGGTCGATGCCGTAGCCCTGGAAGTCGTAAATGTTGTAGGCGGTACCGCGGCCCAGACCGACGATCAGGCGGCCCTTGCTGATATGATCGATCAGCGCGATCTGTTCGGCCAGGCGGACGGGGTGGTGCAGCGCCATCTGGGCAACCGCGAAGCCGATGCGGGCGCGGCTGGTCGCGGTGGCCAGCGCGGCGGCGAAGCTGACCGGATCGACATAGGCGCAGATGCCATCGAAGTGGTGCTCCGCCAGCCATATCGTGTCGTAGCCGAGCTCGTCGGTCAGGCGGGCTTCTTGCAGCGTCTCGTCGATTACACGCCCGTCGTGGTCGGGGGACGCGCTGTCAGGGAACAGAAAGTTGGAGAATTTCATTCGCTATCCAGGTTGCCGGGCGGTGACCGAGCAGCATCCGACGCCGGCGCTTTGCAGGCAATGCCCCATCTGGTACGTGCTCCCGGAAGGCTAACGGAGCACTGCGCATGAACTACCAACCGAAGCGGGCCGATTTTTCCGTCCCTGTCCGCATCAACCTTTATTCCGACACGCAGACCAGGCCATCCCGGGCGATGAAGGAAGCGATGATGGCGGCCGAGACGGGCGACGAGCAGGGCGGCTCCGATCCCACGGTCTGGGAGCTTTGCGACCGGGCGGCCGCCGCGCTCGGCAAGCCGGCAGCAATGTTCCTGCCGTCCGGCACTATGTGCAATCAGGTCGCGATCGCCACCCATTGCCGGCGCGGCGACGAGGTGCTGGCGCACGAGGACGCGCACATCCAGTCCAGCGAGGCAGGTGCCCCAGGTGCGATCAGCGGCGTAATGATCCGCGGGCTGCCGGGCGAGCGTGGTATCTTCTCGGCGGACACGTTGCGCGGGGCGATCCATCCGGTTTCCCGCTATTCGCCACCGCAACGACTGGTGGAGGTCGAGCAGACCGCCAACCGGGGCGGCGGCACCTGCTGGTCCACGACTGCACTGCGCGAGGTGGCCGATGTGGCGCACGAGCATGGCATGCAGGTCCATATGGATGGCGCGCGACTGATGAATGCCGCGGTCGCGCTGGGGGTGGCGGCGAGCGACATCACGGTCCACTGCGATACCGTTTGGCTGGATTTCACCAAGGGCCTGGGTGCTCCGCTGGGCGCGGTCCTGGCGGGTTCGGAGGAATTCATCGGCGATGCGTGGCGCTGGAAGCAGCGGCTGGGCGGGTCGATGCGGCAGGGCGGCATGAACGCGGCGGCCTGTATCTACGCACTGCAACACAACGTCGAACGGCTGGCGGATGATCACGCCAATGCCACGGCCCTGGCGAGGGGTATGGCGCAAATCCCAGGAATCACGGTTGAGCGCCCCGAAACGAATTTGTTATTCTTCGACACCAGCGGCACCGGGCTTACCGCGGCGGAGTTTGCCGCGCGGCTGCGGCCGCATGGCGTGACCGTCTCGGTATCGGATCGGTTTCGCGGCCGAGCGTGCACGCATCTGGACGTGGATGTGGGGCAGATCGATGAGGCCGTGGCGATTATGCGCGAGGTGTTGGTTGGGTAAAGCCTTTCGCCGGGTTCGCGTAATCCGCCCACAAGTTCACCAGCAACTTGCACTTGAAGCGTGGGGCAGATGACCTTCACGCCTCGGCTGACGGCGGAAAAAGCTTCCTGATCTGATGGTGCTCGCTGTCACCTACGTAGATGGAACCGTCCCTCGCCACGGCGGCGCCGTGCGGACGCGCGAAATCGGCGGCGATCGTGGTCACGATCCAGGATTGCGCATCTATTCTCCGGATCGCGTGATTCTCCGTGTCCACGACATAGATATTGCCGTCCGGGTCGACCGCCATCTCCTTCGGCGCGTTGAACACGGCAACCCGAACATCACCGCCATCACCGGCATAGCCCCGCTCACCGGTGCCAGCCACGGTCTGGATAATGCCGTCCCTGATCCGCCGGATGCAGCTTCCCTGACGCTCCATCACATACAACGCGCCGTCCGGGGCGAACGCGACCGCCCGCGCTCCGAACACCCCCGCCTGCGAGGCCGGCCCACCGTCGCCATTGTGCACGGCCTCCCCAGTCCCCGCGGACGTCTCGATGATCCCGGTTGCCAGATCGACCACGCGCACCCGGTGACCGGCCACATCCGCGATGAAAAGCAGGGATTCGCCAGGATCGAGCGCCAGACCGTTGGGTTCCACCAGGCCGGCCCGCGCCGCTGGACCGCCGTCGCCGCTATACAAGCCGGAGCCATCGCCCGCCAGCGTCGTGATGACGCCCGAGGCATCGATGACACGCACCCGCCGATTCAGGCGGTCGGCGAAGAAGACCCGTCCGGCGCGATCAATCACCAGGCCGTAGGGCTCGTTCAGTTGCGCGCGGATGGCCGGGCCGCCATCGCCGGAAAAGCCTCTCTCGCCGGTGCCGGCAATGGTGGAAATTACCCCGGTCGCGGCGTCGACGCGGCGAATACAGTGGTTGAACGTGTCGGAAAAGATTAGGCTGCCATCAGGTGAAAATGCCAAGTCGAACGGGGTGTTCAACGCGGCCTTGAGCGCCGATGATCCGTCACCGGAATATCCCGGCAGGCCGGTTCCGGCGACGATGCTGAACGGCCAGATGTTCGTTGATTTCGCTTCGTTCATGCTGCCTTCGCCTCCCCGCGCGGCCACGATGGTTGTCGGCGGGTCCATGTCAAGCGTAGGATCGCCCAAACCCGACGGGTAGTCATAGGGAACGACATGGACACAAACATCGCCGACACAAATGTTGGCTCAGGCTCGAACCAGGACAGCAGCGTCCGGGCCCTCTACGACCGGCTGGAGGACCGCTGCCTGATGCGCGACCAGCAGGGCGCCAGCGATGTCTATTACGATCTGATCCGCGCCGGCCGGCCGCTGACCGAGATCATCGCCGAGGGCGTGCGTATCCACGCCCCATACACGCATGTGCCCTATCACGAGCGGATCGACGACGGGTATCCGAACTTCGTCAACAATGACCACTGCCTGCTGAGCGCCCGCGCCACCCTCAATCTGAACCGTATGCTGCCGGAGCGCTTGGCGATGCTGCCGATGGCACAGACCATCTGGTACATCCCCACCGGGCTGGATATCTGGAATCAGAAGATCAACAAGGCGCCGGGGCATTATTCGCGCCACCGCGGCAACATGGGCCATGTGGAAGCGCCTCCCGCCCCAGTGGTCTACTGGCCAGATCAGGAACCGGAGGTTCAGACCGGTCCATTGAAGGAACGGCTGAACAATTGGATGACCCTGGTGCACCGTGGTCAGGTCATTGATGCGTACCGCTTGTTCCTCGGGCTGATGCAGAATCCGGCCGAGCGGCGGGAGGTCTTGGCGGAGATGTGCTTCGCTGGGCTGGCCGATGTGCAGGACCGCCTGCTGCACAATCGCTCCTACACGACCGGGCACAAGGCCTATCGCGCCCGCTCCACCGTTGAGCTGGGCAACGCCTTGGGCTGGGACGGCGCGCACAATGTGATCTATGCCGGCGCGCTGGATATCGCCGTCGGGCCGCGCTGGTATTCCACCTACGAAGTCGCCTGCAACTACATAAAGATGATGATCGAGGGCGAGGCGCTGCACGCGGTGCCCTATAGCGGCGTGAGCGAAGCGGAACTCGCGGTGCTGCGCAACAAGGGAGAGGTCAACCAGGAGGAGGCGGCCGAACTGACCACGGCGATCCTGCGCCAGGGCGAAATCGAAACGCTGGAGGCGCTGACAAAGCTGTTGAAGGCGGGCAAGGATCCGCGCCGGATTTTGGACGTGACTCAATTGGCGGTGGCGCAGGTGATCCTCGAAACCCGCGATCCGACGGCGTTCAACATGCCGCATCACTGCTACGAGTATCAGAACACACTCGGCTGGTTCTATGACACATTCGATCATCCGCGCCGCCTGAGGCTGCTGTATGTCGCGGCGATGTTCGCCAACCGCGTGGCGTACCATCAGCAGGGTCTCGGCGAGGTGCATTCGGCGCCGTCGCACGTGCCATCGGGTGCCGGCGCTCTCAGCGCGGACCAACTGCTGGATCGTGTGGACAGCGCGATCTGTGCGCTGAACGGCGAGGAGGCCGTCGGCTGGACGCAAGCCTATTGCGACAACGTGTCCGACCGCGCGCCTCTGGTGCAACGAATCGCACTGGCCGCCTGCAAGCTGGGGAACGATCCGCACAATCAGGAAATCGCGCAGTGTATCCTGATGGATCACGCCACCAACCGGCAGCCGGATCGCGACAAGCTGCTGCTGGCGGCGGCGTATCACACCGCGATGCACCGCAAGTACGGCGATCCGCTGGAGCCGTCACGTCGCTTCGGTCAGGCGATGGGGCTGGCCGAGTTGCAGTGAGGGAGGCTCTGACGTGACCCTGTCGATCAAGCCGATCGATCCCGTCGCTCGATCTTTCTTCGCCGCCGAAGTGTCCGGTCTGGATATCACTCGACCGCTGTCGCCGGATCAGGTTTCGGCGATCAGCGCGGGGATCGATCGGTACGGTGTACTGGTATTCCACGACCAGCGTTTCAACGACGAAACGCAACTGGCTTTCTCGCGCAACTTCGGTGTGCTGGAAGAAGCCACCGGCGATCTCGACTGGGGCAAGGCCAGGCGAATTGCGTCGGCGCACATCAACGACATCTCCAACCTCGGCAATGACAACCGGGTGCTTGCCCGGGACAACCGCCGCCGCTTGTTCAGCCTGGGCAACCGGCTGTGGCACTCGGATAGTTCGTTCAAGGAGGTGCCGGCAAAGTATTCACTGTTGTCGGCGCGGCTGGTTCCCGGGGCTGGCGGCAACACCGAATTCGCCGACATGCGTGCCGCCTACGATGCGCTCGACGACGAAACGAAGGCCGAATGCGAGGACCTGATTTGCGAGCACAGCCAGCTTTATTCCCGCTCGATGCTGGGCTTTGATGATTTCACCGAGGAGGACCGGCGGCGATTCAAACCGGTGCTGCAACGGCTGGTGCGGCGGCATCCCTCGACCG
The DNA here is from genome assembly GCA_963758415.1 of uncultured Alphaproteobacteria bacterium. Lineage (GTDB taxonomy): Bacteria > Pseudomonadota > Alphaproteobacteria > Acetobacterales > Acetobacteraceae > Rhodopila. The sequence continues at coordinate 1,368,841 of CAVWVL010000011.1, forward strand.
GACGGAAATCGCTGTATCTGGCTTCGCATGCCGGCGCGATTGTTGGCTGGCCGGTGCCGGAGGCGCGTGCCCTGTTGCGCGAGCTGATCGAGCACGCCACCGACAGGAAGTTCGTCTATGCGCATGAGTGGCGGCAATGGGACCTGGTGATGTGGGACAACCGCGCGACGATGCATCGGGCGCGGCCGTTCGACCCCAAGGAAATCCGAGACATGCACCGGACGACGGTGGCCTGCGAGCGCTCCACAATGGCAGAGGCCGCGTAGGCCTTCGCCATGGTCACAAATCGATATTCCGTCCTCGGATCCCTGAAGGTGTGGCTGTCGATCAAGGAGGCTTCCGGGAGCGGGGCGAGAACTCGCGGGTGCTTTGGCGGACATGGACGACGGATGGGAGTCAGTCCACAGCGAAGGCTTTCAAGACTTCCGCGCCCTTGATGATGCGGAGAACGGCGATCGGATTCCAGTAGTCCTTGTAGTGCGCGATATAACCATCGCGCACCCGAATCACTGAAATATAGCGCTGGTCGTAAGGTTCACCCGTGGTCAGCCCTTTGCCGGACCCCGCAAACTCGACAATGACGACTTCAGGATCTCCCGTCTCAGGAGTGACAACGTCGGACATCGTTGAGAACTCGATTAGTTTTGTGGCCACCCCAAAAAAATGGGCCGCAACGACGTCTCGGCCTTGAAGCAGCGTTTTCATGCCGGGTGGAGCAAAAGGCAACTCCATCACGCCGTCCGCGGCGAGACATGTTCATTCTCCATCATATGGTTCGCGCCTGCGCGTCATGATGGGAGTGGCCGGCCAGCGGCCCGGGCCGGGATCGCTCCCGACCGGATCAACAAACTGTGGACCATGGTCCATAGTCAACGGTAAATCGCGGTGAGGATGATCTCCGCTTTGCCCGCGAGAGCGGCCTGTCGTCGATACGGTGCGGTTCTACGTCCGACGAGAGCTGCTGCACCCGCAGGTCGGTCGAAAGGGCGGGTCGCGCCCTTACCAGATATTTTCCGCGGCGGATCTGGAGCAGGCGCGGACCATCCGGATTGGGCAGGCGCTGAGATTATCTCTCGAGGAGATCAGCGCATTGCTCAAAATACAAACCCGTGATGAGCCCCCCAAATTGCTGGCCTTTCTCGAGGATCAGCGGGGTCGGCTCATGCGGAAGGTCGCCGCATTGCAGAAGCTCATCGCTTTTCTCGACGCCAAAATATCCTGGACCGCCGATCCTGACGGCGATGCTCCGCCAAAGTTTCCTCTTTGAACAATTCACCTGAGATCATTCGGATCGGACGCCCGCTTGACCACGGCCCGGCAGGCGCTATCCATGCCGCGAACGCCAAGAGCAGGAGGCAATGATGCGCGCATGGGCCGTGGTCGAAAACGGGCAACCCCTCAAGGAAATCGAGCTGCCGACGCCGGAGCCGACCGGCACCGAGGTGCTCCTCGAAGTCACCCATTGCGGCGTCTGCCACTCCGATCTGCACATCTGGGAGGGGTACTACGACATCGGCGGCGGCCAGAAGATGTCGCTGGTCGATCGCGGCGTGACGCTGCCGTTGGCGATGGGTCACGAGATCATTGGCCGGGTGGTCAAGTTCGGCCCCGACGCCCGCGGCGTCAAAGCCGGCGACATCCGCATCGTCTACCCCTGGCTCGGCTGCGGCAAATGCGAGCAGTGCCTCAGCGAAGACGACAACATGTGCACCGTCGCGGCGCGCAGCCTCGGCGTCTATCAGAATGGCGGTTACGGCTCGCACGTCGTCGCCCCGCATCCGCGGCATCTGGTGGACCTGGGCAGCCTCGATCCCTCGGTCGCCGCGACCTATGCGTGCTCCGGCATCACGGTCTATTCGGCGATCAAGAAGGCGATGCCGCTGAAGCCGACCCAGGCGATCGTGCTGGTGGGCGCCGGCGGGCTGGGGCTGAACGCCATCGCCGTGCTGAAAGCGCTCAAGCACCAGAACATCATTTCCGTCGACGTCAGCGCCGAAAAGCGGGAGGCCGCGCTGAAGGCCGGCGCCCATAAGGCCGTGGACGGCAGCGGCGACGGCGCCTCGGTGACGAAACGGATCACCGAGGCCGCTGGCGGCCCGGTTCCCGCAGTGATCGATCTGGTGAACGGCACCGCCACCGCCCGTTTCGCTTTTGGTGCCTTGGCCAAGGGCGGCAAGCTGATCCAGGTCGGCTTGTTCGGCGGCGAACTGATGCTGCCGCTGCCGATCATGGCAATTCGCGCTCTCACCGTGCAGGGCAGCTATGTCGGCAACCCGAAGGAACTCCGCGAACTCGTGAAGCTGGCACAGGACGGCGAGCTGCTGGCGCTGCCGGTGACAACGGTGCCGCAGAGCCAGGCGAACGACGCGCTGATGCGGCTGCGGGATGGTAAGGTGACCGGCCGGCTGGTGCTCAAAGCCGAGGCCGCGTGATGAGCGGAGCATCGGGCGTACGCCGGTCGGTCCTGCTCAAGCGACGGCCGAAGGATGAACCTTCAGCCAGTGACTTCGAGATCAGGCAGGATCCCGTTCCGGCCCCCGCCGAGGGCGAGGTCCTTACTCGCACGATCTGGCTCTCGATCGACCCGTACATGCGCGGTCGACTGCGCGAGGAGCAGACCTACGCCGTGGCCATCCAGATCGGCGAAGTCATGACCGGCGAGACCGCCGGCGAGGTCATTGCGTCGGCGCATCCGGACTTCGCGGCCGGTGACCTGGTGGTGGGCTCGCGCGGCTGGGAAAGCCACTCGGTCACGCCGGGGGACCGGCTGACCAAGGTTCGCAAAGGCGCGGCTCCGCTGTCCACCTATCTGGGCGTGCTAGGCATGCCGGGCGCGACCGCGTACGCGGGAGTGACGGAGATCTGCAAGCCCAAGGCGGGGGAGACCTTCGTCGTGTCGGCGGCATCGGGTGCGGTCGGCTCGGTTGCCGGACAGCTTGCGAAGCGCGCCGGGGCCAGGGTCGTCGGGATCGCTGGCGGACCGGACAAGTGCCTGTGGGTGCAGGACAGCCTGGGCTTCGACGATTGCGTCGATCATCGCTCGATGGACCTGCGGCGGGAGCTGCATGCGGCCTGCCCGAACGGGATCGACGCCTATTTCGAGAATGTCGGCGGCGCGGTCCAAGCGGCGGTGTTCGACCAGCTCAACCCGTTCGCCCGCGTGGCGATGTGCGGCATGGTGTCGCAGTATAACCAGCCGGTGATGCCGCCGGGCCCGAACCTTGGGTTCGTCGTCGGCAAGCGCGTGCTGATCCAGGGCTTCATCGTGTCCGACCGGCCGGAGCGGATCGTCGAATGGCGCGCGACGGCGGAGCCGTTGATCGCTGACGGCAGCCTGATCTACCGGGAGGACGTGATCGACGGGCTGGAGAACGCGCCTGACGCGCTCGCTGGCATCCTCGGCGGCCGTAACTTCGGCAAGCTTCTGGTCAGGGTCTCGCACGAACCGGCATGATTTGCCGCCCGGCACGCGAAGTTGTCTGCTGGTCTGAATGTATTCGGGGGGATGGTTAAATGAAATTCGGCGCTTCGATGTTCTTCACCGATTACTCGATGACCCCGGTCGCCCTGGCACAAGCGCTCGAAGAACGCGGGTTCGATATTGTCTGGGCCCCGGAGCATTCGCACATTCCACTGAGCCGGAAGACGCCGTTCGTGATGGGCGGCGATCTGCCAAAACGTTACTACGACGTGATGGACCCGTTCGTCACGCTGACCGCGGCGGCATCGGCGACGAAGACTCTGAAAATCGGCACCGGGGTTTGTCTGATCGCCCAGCGGGACCCGATCCAGACGGCGAAACTGGTCGCCTCGATCGATCAGGTATCCGGCGGCCGTTTCGTCTTCGGCATCGGCAACGGCTGGAACCAGGACGAGATGGAGAACCACGGCACCGCGTTCGCCACGCGCCACAAGCTGGCGCGCGAGCGGATCGAGGCGATGAAGGCGATCTGGACCCAGCCGAAGGCCGAGTACCACGGGGAGTTCGTGAACTTCGACCCGATGATGACCTGGCCAAAGCCGGTGCAGAAGCCGCATCCGCCGATCCTGGTGGGCGGAGCGTTTCCGTACAGCGCCCGTCGCGCCGTGCGTTACGGGGACGGCTGGATGCCGCAGGTGACGCCGACCGCGCAGACTCCGCTGACCGAGGTGATCCCGCGCTTTCGTCAGATGGCGGCCGAGGCGGGGCGCGACCCCGCGACATTACAGATCGCCATCGGCGGGCAGGCGCCGGATGTGGCACTGATCAAGCGCTATCAGGAACTGGACGTTGGCACGGTGTCCACCAGCCTGGACTCCGCGAAGGATGATGTGATCCTGCCGATCCTGGATCGCTGGGCCGAGGTCATCCGACAGGTGAACGGGTAGCTATGCGGGCTGAATCTCATACGCGGCCATCCTTTGCCTTGCATGGATCGTCAGCTTGATAGGTTGTTGCAAGGAAGTGCCGGCGGCGGTCCGGTCAGGCTGTTGCTGGGAACAGGCCAGTCACCGTCAAGCCGGGCGGATCAAGGCGCAGTGACCCATCGCGAACGATCCGAGTCAGAATCGTTCCATCGGCGTTGCGGGCATGGTGAATGATGGCGCGGTCGTCAGTGCGGAGGATCAGGTAGTGATGAACTGACGGCAGGCGGAAGTAGTCGATCAGTTTGGCGCCTGAGTCATGCGCCCGCGTTGAGGGGGATAGCACCTCCACGACAGTAACTGGGTCGCTGATCCTGATCGCGTCAGCCGGCGGAACAGCACCACATCGAACCAGCGCATCCGGTTCGTAGGTCGTTGTCGCGTCGATCTCAACCGCCATGCCGTCTGGATAGACTTCGCACTCGAGACCATCCCGCTCGACAGCCTCGGCCAACCGGCGAGCGATACGGAATTTTGTCAGTGCATGGACCCGGCGCTCGGGCGACATCCCGACGACCTCGCCGTTCGCGAGTTCGTAGCGTTGCCCCTCTGGCTGCTCCATCGCCCAGGCGATGAATTCATCCGAGGTCATGCGGCCGGGAATAGAACCGGGATCGGACATGGTCGCTCTTTTTTGCCGGCACGGCGGCTATCGTGGGTCCCCGGCCTTCGCCGAGGATGACACAGGGGACGAAACTCTTGCGCCAGCGGCAGTTGACGCGCAAGGCTGGCGTCTCGCCGTCTCCCGAACCACAGGCCCGATGGCGCGGCATGACCGGAGTGACGATGGACCCTACCCTGCACGATACCCTGACCGCATGGCGGCGCCATCTGCACGCGCATCCCGAACTCACCCTCCACGAACGCAATACCGCCGCCTTCGTCCAGGCTCGGCTGGCCGAACTCGGGATCCCATTTGTCGCCGGAATCGGCGGCCACGGCGTGGTGGCGACGCTCAGCCGCGGGCAATCCAACCGCTCGGTTGGGCTGCGGGCCGACATGGACGCGCTGCCGATCCAAGAGACCAGCGGGGTGCCCCACGCCTCGACAACACAAGGCGTGATGCACGCCTGCGGCCACGACGGCCACACCACTTCGCTCCTCGGCGCCGCCGCGCTGCTGGCCGCCGACACCACCTGGTCCGGCACCATACAACTGGTGTTCCAGCCGGCCGAGGAAGGCGGAGGTGGCGCCAAAAACATGATCGCCGACGGCCTGTTCGACCGCTTCCCCATGGAGCGGATCTTCGGCTACCACAACTGGCCGGGGCTCGCGGCGGGGACTGTCGCCGTGCATGACGGGCCGGTCATGGCGGCCGGCAACCGGCTGTTCTTCACCGTCACGGGCCACGGCGGCCACGCGGCACTGCCGCATTTGACGCGCGACCCTATGGTCGCCTCCGCCCATCTGCTGCTGGCGCTGCAGTCGATCGTGTCCCGCTCGGTCGACCCGCTGGACAGTGCCGTGGTGACGATCGCCACCATGCAGGCCGGTTCGGCCGCGAACCAGGTTCCCGGGCAGGCGGTGATGCGCGGGACGATGCGCACGCTGCGCGATGATGTGCGGGACGAGGTCGAGCGGGCGGTCCATCGGATGGCCGACGGGATCGCCCGCACCTTCAATGTCTCGATCGAGGTGCAGATCCCGCGCGGCAACCCGGTGACCGCGAACGCACCCATCGAGCGTGATCTGGCGGCGGATGCGGTGCGTGCCGCCGGCCTGCCCCTCCGCCGCGATCTGGCGCCGGCAATGACCGGAGAGGACTTCGCCTGGTATCTCGAGCAGCGGCCTGGCGCATTCGTGTGGATCGGCAACGGTCCGACCGATGGCGGGCGCGAACTGCACAATGCCAACTACGATTTCAACGATTCGATCCTGCCGGCCGCGTCAGGATATCTCGCCAGCGTCGCGAAACATGCGTTGGGGTGAGCCCGCGAGGCAGGCGCTCGACAACCGTACCCTGGTGCTTGCCCCACTGCAGTTGCCACCCATTTTGAACATTGCATCAACAACCGCGAAGGAACACCTGCGATGGCCGCCGAGATACCTGCTGCATTCCTGGATCTGCTCACCGAGAAAAAGTCTATTGCCAACATCGCGACAATCCAGCCGGACGGCTCGCCTCAGGTCACGCCGGTCTGGTTCGACTACACCAACGGTCACATCCGGGTGAACACCGCGAAGGGCCGGGTGAAGGCACGAAACATGTCAGTGGGAACCAAGGTCGCGCTGTCGATCCTCGATCCGGACAATGCCTATCGGTATATCCAGATTCGCGGCACCGTAACCAACGAGGCCGTGGAAGGTGCCGACGCGCATATCGACAGCCTCGCAAAGAAATATTTGGGCAAGGACAAATACCCCTGGTCCGGCCCAAACGATGTCAGGGTATTGTACGAGATTACACCCTCCGCCGTCCAAGTGATGGGGTAGTTCCGGGCTCAGCGCGGCGCCAGTCAGGCCAGGTTTTGCCAGGCGGCGTCGCGACGACGGAAAGTTGCAACGCCGGCTAAGACGTACGACTGGTCGAACCGGCGGCGTCGTGACCGGCCTCTTGAAAACGCTGTGGCAATGGTCGCAGCGGTAGGATGATCGTGAAAACCGAGCCGTCTCCCGGTCGGCTGGCCGCAGTGACGGTTCCACCGTGCCGGTCGATGACCTTGCGGCAGATCGCCAGCCCAATGCCGCTGCCCTCGTACTTGTCCGAGCCGTGCAGTCTTTGGAACGGTTCGAAGATGCGCTCGCGGTGACGTTCGTCGAAGCCGATCCCATTGTCGGCGATCCTGAGTTCCAGCTTTGGCAACCCGGATAGTCCGACGCTGCCGCGCCCTGGCCGAATCGTCGCCCGGATGTCGATGATCGGCGGACGCCCCGGATGACGGAAGTTCAGCGCGTTGGAAATCATGTTCCGCAGCACCTGAAGCATCTGACCTGGATCACACATGACGACCGGCAGCGGTCCGGCATCAATCTTGGCGCCGGTAGCGGCGATCTGAAGTTCGAGATCAGCCTCCACCTCCGCAAGCACGGCAGCGAGGGCGTAGGGCCCAAATGGGTGGGCGTGACGGCCGAGCCGGGAGTATCTAGCAAGGTCGTCGATCAGCAGACGCAGGCGACGGGACGAGGCCTGGATCCCATCAAACCAGCGTGCCGGATCGGCACCAGGAGCCACTCGGTTGCTGAACGCGCGTCGCAGCAGCAATCCGAAGGTCTCGATCTCACGCAGCTTGTCGTGCAGGTCGTGCGAGGCGACATATGCCAGCGTCTCCAACTCCTCGTTGGCGCGGACCAACTGCTGGTTGGTTGCCTCGAGTTCCAGCGAGTGCCGCAAGACGATGTCCGCCACGACGTCACGCAATCCCTGGGCTGCCGCGCGTTCGTGTTGCTCCCACGGCAGGCTGCGTCCGCGCGCTTGCTCGACCCAGGCTTCGAAAGAGTGGCGAGGGTGCAGCCGGCTCGCTTCGTTGGACGCCGCGACAGATTTGGCGGGATCGCCGCCCCAGGTTACGGTCCGGATGATCTCCGGCCGGAACCATACCATTTGGTTGTCCGGCACACCCCCAAGGGGAACGGCGAGCATCCCGGCCGCCTCGGCATGGCCAGAAGCTGGCGGATAGTGCGTTGAAAGCTGGTCGGTCTCGAAGGCGTCGGGGCCACGCCGCGACAGCCACGCCAGCAGGTCGCGAACCACCGCCTCGGGCGGAACATCGCCCATTGTGATGGTGCTGCCGCCGCTTCGGATCGCGAGACCGCCGGCCCGTAACAGGTCGAGCAAAGCGCTGCCATGATGCGGCAGCGCCTCCCGGTAGTCTCGACCCGCCATGGTTTCCCGCAGCAGGTTCGTTTCGATCGACTTGACCCCGGCGCCGCGGCGCATAGTCTCGGTCTCCTCGAGCAGGCCGAGTTGGCAAGCAACCACATGGGCGAGCAGCACGCTCGCGCGCCGGAGTTCCGGCGCCACATAATGGGCAGTGCGATGGTGGCAGGCAACGAGACCCCAGAGCCGACCTTGGCGCAGGATCGAAACCGACATCGAGGCGCCGACCGACATGTTTTGCAAGTATTTGATATGGACGGGAGAGACGCTGCGCAGCATTGCCGCACTCAGGTCGATCGGATCCGGGCTCACCTGAATGAGCGGCACCGGCGTGTAGCCGACGTCGGGGATGTGACGCTCCGGATACCGTCGGTATAGTTCACGTGCCTGGCCCGGAATATCGGACGCTGGAAAATGCAGCCCGAGATAGGACGGCATGGCATCGACTTTTGCTTCGGCGATGACTTCGCCGCTCCAGTCGCGGGCAAAGCGGTATACCTTGATCCGGTCGTACGAAGTCAGGCGGCGCACTTCCTCGGCGAGGCGCTGGCAGGCCGTCACGGTATCTGTGGCGTCCTGCAGACGACGGGTTGCCTGTTCGTAGCGTTCGAACAGGTCGGCGGCCTCGAGTTCAGCAAGTGGCCGCGGCAGCTTCGCCTCCAGTAACAATTGTTCGGAAGAGTTATGAACGTAGGCTCGCCATGATGTCGGGTGCGCCCCATTCAGGCTGACCCGGATCTGGCGGGTCGTGCCGTCGGCGCACTGAACGGAGGCGTTCGCGATGTCGGCAAATGAGGGAGCGTCGACGATTTCACGCAATGGCCGGCCCAGAATTGCATTCGGCTCGAGGGCACTGTGTTTCGAGACATTCGCGCTGACCGCCGAAACGTTCAGCCCGGATAGCGAAACTACGAACAAGACGCCGTGCGGCTGGATCATGCCCGGGGTGTGGATCGGCTCGTGGTCACAGATCGTCAGATCGAGGGCCGATCGAGTTGTCTCGATGCCCTGCGAGGTCGGGGCGGCTGTCATGGTCGTCTCCTGGGCCGCTGCCTGAGGCGGGTCCCTTTCCGGTCTGGTCGCCGGGCCGCTCAGGATACAGTCCCGATTTCCCGACTGGAAGGCTCGGCGACCCCGTCAGCGCTCAAAGCGGGGACCGCCCAGCAAACTTGCGAAGAAACGTCATCAGGCCAGTCTTGACATCACGACCTTCGCGCCAAGCTGTGCTGTTCATCCGGGGTGTCCTCGCTTCGAGGGCTGAGATCATACCCGCGAACCTGCTCTGGATCATGCCAGCGAAGGGAGATTACATGCGAATCGTTATTGTAGGTGCCGGCATCCTTGGCGCAAGCGTGGCCTATCATTTGTCCCGCGCTGGCATGCGGGTCGTCGTGGTCGACGCAGGCTTTGCGGGGCGAGCGACCGCCGCCGGGGCGGGCATCATCTGCCCGTGGGTCTCCGGCGTACAGGACGAGGACTTCTATCGGCTGTACTCTGCCGGCGGCGAATATTACGCCGACCTGATCGCGCAACTGGCTGACGTCGGGGAAACCGGGCTCGGCTATCGGCGCGCCGGGGCGATGGTGGTCTCCCGCGATGCCAGGGAGCTTGACTGGATCGAGACACTCGCAGCGCGACGTCGAGCGGAAGCGCCCGCGATGGGGCGTGTGACCCGCGCCACGCCAGGGGAGGCACGAGCGCTGTTTCCACCTTTGGGCGCGGATTTCGGCGGGGTCCTGTTTGCGGGAGGGGCCCGAGTCGATGGCCGGCTGCTGGCTGCGGCGCTGCTGCGCGCTGCTCAACATCATGGAGCGAAGGTCCTGCAGGGGCACGCGGAGCTTTGCGTCCAGGGGGGTCGCGTCAGTGGTGTCGAGGTCTTCAGCAGGCGCGCGAACGAGGCACAGGACTCGCAATCGACGACCGGAACCGGGGACCAGATCCCAGCTGATCGGGTCGTTGTCACCGCCGGTGCCTGGGCCGACCAGTTGCTGCGGCCACTCGGGGTCGGGCTGCCGTCGATCCAGCCCCAACGAGGCCAGATCGTGCATCTTCGTCTCGAGGGGACGGTGACTGAGAATTGGCCGGTCATTCTGCCCTCCGGAAGTCATTACATTGTGCCATTCGACGACGGTCGTATCGTCGCTGGCGCTACCCGCGAAGTCGGGGGTCGGCTTTGACTACCGCGTGACCGCCGCGGGGCAAGCGGAGGTGCTGTCCGAGGCATTAGCGGTCGCGCCCGACCTCGCGACCGCGACGATGATCGAGACCCGGGTTGGATTTCGCCCGCTCTGTACCGATCTCCGCCCCTTGCTCGGCTGGATTTCGCCCGTCGAGGGGCTGGCAGTCGGTAACGGCCTCGGCGCCGCCGGGCTGACGATTGGCCCGCTGGCCGGGCGGTTGCTTGCCGATCTCGTGATGGATCGCCCGGGTATGCTGGAGCTGGGGCCGTTCGATCCGATGCGACGGGCCGGAGACGGCCAGGACGCGGTCAACTCGTTACGATAGAGTTGATCCACGGCCATTGTTTAGCGCCGGCCGAGAAATAACCGAATCGGTTTCCCCCAACAGGCCCTTACCGGTTCGTACCGCGCACTGCTTCCACTACCGCCGCCGTCACCTCCTTCGTAGTCGCCGTCCCACCCAGGTCGGGCGACAAAATCCCCGCGCCGCAGACCTGTTCAACCGCCCGCATCAGCAGGTCGGCGGCTGGCTTCTCGCCGAGGTGCTCCAGCATCATTGCGGCGGTCCAGAAGCTCGCCACCGGATTGGCGATGCCCTTACCGGTGATGTCGAACGCCGACCCGTGGATCGGCTCGAACATCGATGGACTGCGACGCTCCGGGTCGACATTCGCCGTGGGCGCGATGCCCAGCGAACCAGCCAGTGCCGCTGCCAGGTCGGACAGAATGTCAGCGTGCAGATTGGTCGCGACCACCGTATCGATCGAGCGCGGCTTGCGGACCATGCGCATGGTCATCGCATCGACCAACTCCTTGTCCCACGTCACGTCCTTGTAGTCGTGCGACACCAGCGTCGCGATTTCGTCCCAGAACACCATGCCGTGCCGCTGGGCATTGGATTTCGTCACCACGGTCAAATGCTTGCGTGGCCGCGCTCGGGCGATGTCGAACGCGAACCGCATAATTCGCTCGACGCCGCGGCGGGTGAAGATCGCGGTCTCGGTTGCCACTTCCTCCGGCAGGCCGCGATGGGTGCGCCCACCCTGCCCGGCATACTCGCCTTCCGAGTTCTCGCGCACGATGACCCAGTCGAGGTCGCCCACGCCGACATCGCGCAACGGCGAGGTCACGCCAGGCAGGATTCGAGTCGGGCGAACGTTGGCGTACTGGTCGAACCCTTGGCAGATCTGCAACCGCAAGCCCCAAAGCGAAATATGATCGGGGATGTCTGGATCGCCGACCGCGCCGAAATAGATCGCGTCCGCGGTGCGCAACCAGGCCAGCCCGTCCGCTGGCATGAACTCGCCGTGCTTGCGATACCAGTTGGAGCCCCAGCCGTAATGGTCCACGACCAGGGAGAAGCCGCCGTCGCGTGATGCCACAGCATCCAGCACCTCGAGACCGGCGCTGATAACTTCGGGTCCGATGCCGTCTGCCGGTAGCGAGGCAATGCGATACTGGCGGGTCATGAGAGGCTCCCTTTTCATGGCGATCACCTGTCGTAGCGCCAGTAAAGCCGGGAACCAAGTCGTGGCGAACCGCGTGCCGGCGTGATACCGTGCGGCAATGGTAGCAATGCGCGATCGCCCGCCGACCCGTATGACCGTCGATGAGTTCCTGTACTGGGACGCCGACGATGACACCGGTCGCCGCTGGCAACTGGTGGATGGCGAACCGGTGCTGATGGCGCCAGCGAGGGAAGTGCATGGGGCGATTCAAGCGGAACTCGCCGGCTTGCTTCGCAATCACCTCCTCGCCACGGGCAGCGAGTGTCGAGTCATCATCGCGCCCGGGATTGTGCCCCGCATCCGCGCCAACGAGAATTTTCGTGTGCCCGACATAGGGGTCACGTGCGCGCCGCCATCGCAGGGCGTTATGGTGCCGGAACCGGTGTTGCTGGTCGAAATCATCTCGCCCGGCAACGAAGGCGAGACGCGTTCGAACATCTGGACCTACACGACCATTCCCAGCGTAAGTGAAATCCTCGCCATACGCAGCACGCGCATGGAGGTCGAGCTGCTCCGGCGCGGGGGTGACGGCAATTGGCCAGAATCTCCCACGATCGTTCGTCCGCCGGAGGTGCTTGAACTGGCCAGCCTCGGGTTCACCGCACTGGTCGCCGACCTTTATCGCACCGCCGGATTGTCTCCGTAACATTCTACCCGAGGCGCGGCGACCCGATCACCGATCCGCTTCGACCCCGCCACGTCCGCCTCCGCCATGCCCAGCCAACGGGTCAGCGTCCCTGCCTTGTCATGTTGCGTCGCAGCACAAGTCTCCTATGTATATACGGCCGTCCTTCCGACGGCGTTGTCACCACGGAGGCTTGCGTCCGATGCGCTTCGGTATTCCGCTGTTACAGCGTTATTTTCTCGGCTTGGCCGCGCCCCATGACGAACATCTGCTCGCCGGAGCGGACCAGGAATCGGTCCAGGCTCTTGGGGTCAGTCAGCCCGTCCTGGCGAGGTTCTCGCAGGACATCGCCGTTCTTTGTCCCGATTTGCTGCATGAAACTCAGATGGGAATGGCTGGGAAATAAACCTATCATTCCAACCTGATCAGATCGCGACCGGTCTGTTCCGGCTCTATCTCGCCAACGATCGCCGCCTCCACCTTGGCTTCTAGCAAAGCGTTGAGACAGGTTTCAGCGCGGTTCGGAGACAGGCCTAGCAGAAGGCCGCCAGAAATCTGCGGGTCGACCAACAAAGCGCCCTCTGGGATGGCCGCAAGCCCGGCAAGGAGGTGCCGATTATGGGCCGCCGACGCTGCCTCGACCCCGTGAGCGGCGAGCGCACGGGCGCCGGGCAGGGCGGGGATCGCTTCAAGCCATAACACCGCATTGACGCGGGAGGCGCGCAGCATCTGGCTCAGGTGGCCCGCCAACCCGAAGCCGGCGACGTTGGTGCCCGCGCTGGGACGATAACCCATGGCGATACGGGCCGCGGCGCCATTGGTCGAGCGCATGCTCGCGATCGCCGCCAGCAGCCACTTCACGCGGGTCTGGCCTCGTGCGTGACCGGCCAGAATAAGGCCGGTGCCAAGCTTCTTGGTCAGGATCAGCCGGTCGCCAGGCTGCAGCCCGGACTTTCGCAATAGCTTCCCGAAATCGACCAGACCGTTGACCGATAAACCAAGCGCGGTTTCCGCAGCCTCCGTGTGATGGCCGGCCAGAAGGGCACAGCCGTCGCCGTCCAGCACTTCGGCCGCGCCGGCCAGCATCGTCGCCAGTTCAGTTCCCATTTTGGCTCTCGTGGCGCTGCGTGCCGAGGCGATGGCGAGCGCTGTCCAGGGCATCGCGCCCATCGCATACAAATCCGACAAGGCGTGCGCCGCCGCGATCTGGCCAAAGGCAAATGGATCGTCGAAACAAGCCGATAATTGGCCAACCGATTGGACCAATGTCTTGCCGACCGGAGGTTTGAGCACTGAGGCGTGGTCAGATGCCATCGTCAGGTCGCTGACGCCGCCTTGGCGCGAGCTGGCCAGTGCGCCAGACAATTCGTCGGTCCCGAATTCGACGGCGCCACGGCTTCGCGTCGGCGCATCGTCCCCTGCGACCTGTAGTTCGTTGTAGCGCCGCATCCAGCGGCGATCGATTTGATCCTTGAGCATCCACACTTTGTGGCCTTGCACGGCGATGCCGTTGCGCCAAGCCGCCGCCTTGCCACCTCCCAGGCCCAGCATGACCAGCGCATTCCGCTGCGGCCGCCACGGGCTTGGCGGTTGCCGTCTCGCAACGCGGCGCAGGTTCTCGGCCAGTATCGCGCCGGCCCGCACCGCCCACACACCGGCTTTCGGCCGCGCATCGCCGTCAAGCGTCGCGCAGTCGCCGGCGGCAAAGACTTGGGGGTGGCTGACGCTGCGTAGGCCGGCATCGACCCGGACACATCCTTGCGCGTCGCAGGCCAAGCCGGAGGCGACAAGGAGTTCCGGTCCCGCGACCCCCGTTGCCCACAGTGCCGCCGCGACGTCGAGAAAGCTGCCGTCGGAAAGCGCCAGTCTGCCGTCTCGCAGACCGGTGGCGGCGACCCCGCAAACGACCTCCACCCCGGCGTCGACGAGGGACTGCCGGACCGCGCGCCGAGCCAGGGAGGGGGCCGAGGCGCACGGTTCGGGGCTGGCGGCAACGAGCACGAGACGAAATCGGCGGGAAAAGCGGACGGCAAGAGCAAGAGTGAGTTCGACTCCGGCGTCCCCGCCCCCCACCACCGCAATTCGTGCTTCCGGAGAAAGCTCTGCCTCCAGGCCATGGAGGCGGTCGAGGAAGCGGCCGATTGGCTTCACCCCGATCCCGGCGCTCGATGGGATAGCCGGCGTACCCCCCACGTTGACCGACAGGAGATCGAATTCGACCGCCGGCCTGCCTGGGATCGTAACGCAGTTTGCCTCGAGGTCGATCGCGCTCGCCTCCGCGACGATCAGGCGCGCGCTGGCGGCAGCGGCGAGCGGCGCAAGGTCGACATGGGTCTGGCGAAAGCTGTAGTCACCCCGGATCAGCCCTGGCAGCATGCCCGAATATGGTGTCTCTGGCTCACGGCTGATCACGGTTAGGCGGACGCCCGCCTCTGGACGCAGGGCAAAGCGACGGAGTACTTCCAGGTGCGCATGCCCCGCGCCGAGCAGAACAATGTCGGTCTCGACTCGGTGCGAGGCTTGCATGCGAGACAGGGTAATCGCCTTTTCGCCCGCGCGACATGGTCGATCCAGACACGTTACCCACCCCACTGGGCCCGTGACACCGACGGGACCCCCGCCTCAAGCCTGATGCGTCCGCACCGCCGTCCCAAGTGCTGCACCGCACTCCGCGGGTCTGGACGCGCCCAAACGAGCCGGACCATAATGCGCCATGAGCATAGTTCTGTATGATCTGGCGGCTGCCGACCCTGACATCCGGTTCAGCCCGTATTGCTGGCGGACGCGTTTCGCCTTGGCGCACAAAGGTGTGCCGGTGGAAACCGTGCCGTGGCGTTTCAGCGACAAGGGCGTGATCGGGTTCTCGGGCCAAGGTAAAGTGCCGGTGCTGCGAGACAACGAAAGAATTGTCTCCGACAGTTGGTCGGTCGCCGAATATCTCGATGAACAATACTCTGGCCCGACCTTGTTCGGCTGTCCGACCGGGAAGGCCCACGCCCGGTTCATCAATGCCTGGACAGATGGCGTCCTGGTCGGAGCGATAGCGAGGCTGATCGTCCGGGACATTGCGGACATCATTGCTCCTGATGACCGCGCCTACTTCCGCTCCAGCCGGGAGGCCCGCTTCGGCACCACCCTGGAGGCGGTTCAAGCTGGCCGCGAGGATCGGCTGCCGGCCTTCCGGGAGCTGCTGACACCAATCCGTCTGGTGTTGCGAGGACAGGAATGGCTGGGTGGCGCGGCGCCGAGTTACGCCGACCACATCGTGGCGGGGACGCTGATGTGGCCACGCTGTGCCAGCCGCTTCGAGTTGTTAACCCCCGACGATCCCCTCGCCACCTGGATGCAACGCGTGCTCGGCCTTTACGGCGGTCTCGGATCGCAGGCAAAGCGGGCCTGACGCGGCTCCGAGGCGTCGATCGGCTTCATCGGGCCAAGGCCGTCACGCCGAGGCCGCATATACGGCCGCCGGATGACGGCAGACGCGCTGCAGCGTCGCTTCGAACCCACGGGTGAACCCGGCGATATCGCCGATCGACCGCGCCCAGGCGTCCGCATTGAAATGCCCTTTGTAACGGCCGTAGTATTCGCCGTACGTTGCAAGGTCGACAGCCTTCGAGACATAGGCCTGATGGCTGTCCGTGATCCCGTCGTCGGCTCCGATCGCATGCAACAGCCGCGCTGCCATACGGGAGGCGAACGCTTCGCCGGCCCGGGTCACCAACGGCAGGCCCATACGAATCGCGTCGCTGGCGATCGTTCCGGCGTTGTACGGGAAAGTATCAAGGAAGAGATCAGCCAGCACCATGCGAGCCATGTAGTCGGCAGGGCTGACGCGGGGGGTGAAAATCAGCCGTGCGGGGTCGATGCCGGCGCCCAGGGCACTTTGCCGGAGATTTTGCCGCGACCACTGATCGTCATCGACCAGCCACAGGACCGAATCTCCGGTCTGGTGCAGTACCTCCATCCAGCCGCCAAACACCTCCTCGGTGATCTTGTAACGATTCGAAAAGCAGCAGAATACGAAGCGTCCCTCTGGGAGGCCAACCGCCAGCCGGGATACGGGGGCGCCGATCGCCCGCTTGCTGTCGTTCGCCTGATACATTTCGCCGACATACAATGGCATGGGCTGATAGGCTGGCGCCACGCTGGGCGGAACGACAAAATCGTCGCACAGCATGTAGTCCAGCTCCGGTAGCGGGACGGGTCCGATGAAACCGAGATAGGTGGCCTGCACGGGAGCCGGCCGCCAGCGCAGGATTTGCAAGCGGGCTCCATTGGTCAATCCGTTGAGGTCGATCAGAATGTCGATTTCGTCGTCTCGGATGCGCCTCGCCGCGGCTTCGTCGGATAAATCGCGCACCTGCACGAAGTGATCGAACGCGGCGATTACGCGCGCTCGGATCGGACTGCCGTCCTCCGGGCTGCTGCAATAGCCGAACACCTCAAAAAGGCCCCGGTCGTGGCGCTCGAACAGTTCCGCGATCAGGTAGCTCATGGCGTGGCTGCAGAAGTCAGATGAAAGATAACCGACCCTGATCCGGCCGTGCTGGTAGCCTTCGGACGTTGCCATATGAACTGGCACCGCGTGCGTCTTGCGACTGATCCAGGCAGCGGTCGCCGCGGATTGCGTCGCGACGTCGTCGGACAGGGCCAGCACACCGAGTGGGCCAGCGCGGGTGATGAGGTCGTGCCCGGTCAGCCCCGGGATTACCTCCGCCAGCACCGGCCACTGACACATTTTCTGCCGAAGATGCAGCCAGTGCTGCACCGCATCTGGCTGGTCGGTACTGGGTCAGCAGGCTGACCCTCAGCGTCTCGGCCGCTTCCGCCAGACGGCCGGTCTGTTCCAGCAGGCGGCCGCGCTGGTTCAGCAGGGCGATGCGAGCCCCATCCGGCTGCAATGCGTTGGTCCACACGCGCAGTGCCGATTCAGTCTGGCCCTGACGCTCGAGCAGGAGCCCCAGATTGACCGCTGCGGAGTGCAGATCGGGCTTCAACGTCAGTGCGTTGTGGTAGGCCTGCATGGCGTCAGGCACCGCGCCCGAGTGATTGAGTTCAGTACCCAGGTTGAACCACGCCGCATACAAGCCGTGGGTACCCGGCGACTGGCCGCCGATCCAGTCGCAGTACAGTTTGATCACCGACGGCGACCCAACGCCCGACCCGTCGGCCTCCGCCATGGCAACGACATCGAGAAGGGGCATCCCGGTCCAGGGATTTTGCAGCGGCGCGTCCGAAGGTGCCATGATGGGCCTGCCTGATAGTTGCGTGTCGCGCAACTAGGCCACTGAACCCACTAACGATTGGTTAACGCAGTTACGGTTTCAGCGCCGGTGAAAATCGCCTGCCGCCGCTGCTTCGTCGCCCTTCGGACGCCGGGTTCTACTCCGGTTGGCCAGCCTTATGGGCCAGGAGTGCCATCAGCCGCCGGTCACGCCATTCCTGGCGCACTGGCTGCATGTTGGCCGGCAGTTCCGCCCGGCGAGCCGCCTGGAGCCTGCCCACCAGTGCCGCGTCCCACGTCAGCGGCGTCATTTGCTCCTGCATGGTGGCATACAGCGGGCCGTATCGGTCACAGTAATCGGCCAGGCCGCCGGGCGCGTTCAGATCGATCGTCTCCAGCGGCCCCATGAAGCTCCAGCGCAAACCCAAACCGTGCTTGACCAAGGCGTCCAGGTCGCCGGGGCTAATCACGTCATCAGCCAGCAGACGAAACGCCTCCGCCAGCAGCGCACCCTGGAGGCGGTTGAGAGCGAAGCCGTCAACCTCCTTCTTCACAGTCGCGGGCACCTGGCCAGCCTTTACCATCAGCGTGCGGGTGCGCTCGGTGACGTCCGGATCGGTCCATGGCGCGGGGCAGAGCTCAACCAGCGGCACCAGATAGGGCGGGTTCACCGGATGAGCGATCAGGCAGCGGGCGCGCGTCGTCAGATGCTCGGTGAAGGCGCTGGCGGGGATGCCGCTGGACGACGACGCGATCACCGCATCAGGCCGCGCGGCGCGCTCCAGCTCGCTGAAAATAGTTTGCTTGACCTCGGCACGCTCGGGTCCGTTCTCCTGGATGTGCTCCGCGTCGCGAACCGCGTCCCAGAGCGACTGCTTCGGCTCGATCCTCGCCAGGACGATGTCCGGAGGATCCCGAAGCAACCCGGCCTTGCTGAGTTCCGGCAGCCGGTCCGCAATGAAACCAAGCGCCACCGTGGTCTGCTGCGGAAACTGGTCCCACAGCGCCACGCGAAAGCCCGCGCGCGCAAAGACGATGCACCAGGCACGCCCGATCAGCCCGGCTCCAATGACGGCAATGGTGGTCATGGCCAATTCTCCCCTTCGCGGTCAGATGACACGCATCCCGCCGCCGCGGCAACCGCTTGCGTGAACGCCGGTTGGTTGTCAGTTTTCCGGGCCGAATACGTGGCCCCAGTGGGTGGATTGATTGCGGGAGGAAATGGCGATGAGCAAGCTGACCCGGGTGGCGGTGCTGGATGACTGGCAGGGCGTGGCACGGGGCGCCGCCGACTGGACGCCACTGACGTCTCGTGCGGAAATCGTGTTCTTCAGCGACGCATTCGCGGACCAGGATGACGCCGCGACGAAGCTGGCGGATTTCGATATTGTGCTGTCGATGCGGGAGCGCACCCCGTTGCCGGGCACGTTGATCAACCGGCTGCCGAAACTGCGAATGCTAGGGATAACGGGCGCGCGCAATCTGTCGCTGGACACGCCGGCCTGCACGGCTCGCGGCGTCGTCGTCTGCAACACCCAAGGGGGCGGATATGCCGACTCCGCGACGGCGGAGCTGGCACTGGGGCTGCTGCTCGCGGCGGCTCGAGGATCGATGATCGGCGATGCCACGATCCGCGCCGGCGGCTTCCAGAGGGGCGTTCCCATCGGCATCGGCCTCGCTGGCAAAACGCTCGGCGTCATCGGTCTGGGCCGGCTGGGCGGCTACATGGCGACATATGCCAAAGCGCTGCGGATGAACGTTATCGCCTGGAGCCAGAACCTCACGGCGGAGCGCGCCGCCGAGGTCGGGGCTATCCTGGTATCGAAAGATGAGCTGATGGCGACGGCCGATGCCATCAGCATTCACATGGTGCTCTCTGATCGCAGCCGCGGGCTGGTGGGGAAGGCGGACATCGCGCGGATGAAGCAGGGGGCGATCCTGGTCAATACATCGCGCGGCCCGATCGTCGACGAGGCGGCGATGCTGGAAGCGTTGCACGACGGGCGCATCGTTGCGGCGCTGGACGTGTATGACCGTGAGCCTCTGCCGCCGGAGCACCCGTTGCGCAAAGCACCGAATACCGTGCTCAGCCCGCATCTCGGATATTGCGTGAAGGAAACGTGGGACAGTTTTTATCCGCAGATGATCGAGAATGCGGTGGGCTTCCTGGATGGCAAGCCAGTGCGCGTAACGAATCCCGAGGCTTTGAAGGGGTGAGGAACACTGGCGATGGCCAAGAGCGGAAAACCTTACACTGGCGGCTGTCTGTGTGGCGCTCTGCGCTATGAAGCTGACGGCGAGCCACTATTCGCCGGACACTGCTACTGCGAGGACTGCCGCAGGGCGTCGGGGTCGGGATTCATCCCGTTCATGGGATTTCCGCGCAGCGCCGTGCGGTTCAGCGGCCCTCCGTCCCGAATATTCACATCGAAGGCGGCGAACGGCAAAGACGCTGTGCGCAACTCCTGCCCCGTTTGCAGCAGCCTCGTCTTTGGCGGAGAAGTCGGCAAGGATGCAACGTTCACGATCTACGCTGGCTCGCTGGACGATCCTTCGTCTTTCCACCCCAAGGTCGCAATCTTTACCCGCGGCCGTCCGGAATGGGCCGTTCTGCCGCCGGACCTCGCAGCATACGAAACGGGGCCTTAGGGGCGCGGCACCTGGCCCCGTAAGAAAAGGCCTGAGATTACGCATCATGTGTGGTAGATGATTTGCGAACGCCATTTTTTACATAAAAGGCCCATGTATGTCCCGCGTTGTCATCGCTCTATTGCTTCTTGTGACCGCACAGGCAGCAAATGCCGCCGAGTGCGGATCAACCGCAAACCGGGCCGGCTGCGTCGGCCCCAATGGAGCCGCGACCTATAACAAGAACACAGGTGCCGTTCATTCCGCTCAACCCTATCACGCAAACCAGGTCGCGCCGGGCACAAGCGTTCACGGCCGGTACGGCAACAGTGCGACCAAGGCCGTCCAACCAGGCTGCGCCTATGTCAATGGCAAGCGGGTTTGCAACTAATCGCGCGGCCCCTCAGCGCTGACAACGGGAGGGGGTGGCCCACTCTCGTGGTCAACGCGGCCAGACGCGAACCGCCAGGAAACCGCCATCGATCGGCAGCATCAGTCCGGTGACCCAGCGCGCCTCGTCGCTCGCAAGATAGACGGCAGCCCAGCCCACGTCCCAGCCGGTACCCTCGGTCTGCAAAGGCACCGACTTGCGACGCCGCTCCCGCCCTTCCTCGCCGAGATGCGCGACCATGGGAGTCGCTACCGTCCCGACGACGATACAGTTGCAGCGGATCCCTTCCGCCGCGTAATCAGCCGCCACGGAAAGCGTCAGACCCTGTAGTCCGGCCTTCGTGGCCACATACGCGACCGCGCCCGGCGTGCCAGAAAGCCCGACCATCCCGGCGGTCGAGGACACATTGATGATGGCGCCACCGCCGCTGGCCCGCATCCGAGGAATGCAGAACCGGCAGCACAGCATAGCGGATGTCACGTTGATTTCGAAAATCCGGTTCCAGGCAGCGAGATCGACCGTCTCGGGCGTGCCAGGGCTGCCAATGCCGACATTGTTGTGCAGGATATCGAGGCGGCCGTAGCGTTCGACAGCGAAGGCGGCCATCGCCTCCGCCTCTTCAGAGTGCGTGACATCAGCCGCGAAGGCTGTTGCCTCCCCGCCATCGGAACGGACTTGCTCTTCCAACGCCTTGGCCCGCTCCAGGGTCCGGTTGACCAGGACCACCCGGGCGCCTTCGCGAGCGAACAAAATGGCGGTCGCGGCGCCGTTGCCGACACCTTCCCCCCGAGACCCGGCGCCGGTAACGATGGCAACCTTGCCTGTCAAACGTCCCATCCCGGCCATTCCTCCCCAGCCGATCCTCCATCATCATAATTGCGGCGTTGGCGAGACCGCAAGCAATCGGGGACATCTCGACAACCGGGCGCCGCCGCTGATAGGACACCGTGTGTCCTGCCCAGTATCGCGTTGCGAAAGGGAACCGACCATGTTGGAAAAGACCTATCGGGTCAGTCACAGTGATGCCGAATGGCGCCGGCTTTTGACTCCGGAGCAGTATCAGGTGATGCGGCAGCACGGGACCGAGGCCCCGGGGAGCTGCGCGTTGCTGCAGGAGAAGCGACCCGGCCGGTTTTCCTGCGCCGGCTGCGATCAATCGCTGTTCGAGGCGAAACTCAAGTTCGAAAGCGGCACCGGTTGGCCAAGTTTCAATGATCCGATCGCAGGTGCCGTCGAGACCTCGGTCGATCGCACCTACGGCATGGTTCGCACCGAAGTGCACTGTTCGAGCTGCGGCAGCCATCTTGGACACGTCTTTGACGATGGGCCGCCGCCCACGCATCTTCGCTACTGCATCAACGGGGTTGCGATGAACTTCGTTCCGGATTGATTTTCCGGACGGTCGCCGCCTCCGCCCCGTTTCGGCTTTCTCCAGCGCGGGTCTATGCGAAACCCGCGACGGCGTGGGGCACGTATGCCTCCTCCAGCAAACCGATCTCCTCGGCTGAAAGCTTGACTTCCAACGCGGCCAGCGCGTCGTCGATATGCCGCAGCTTGGTCGCTCCGACGATCGGGGCGGTGATGACCGGCTTGGCCAGCAACCAGGCGAGCGCGATTTGCGCCCGCGGCAAACCGCGCCGAGCCGCGACCTCCGTTAGGCGCGCGACGACTATCTTGTCGGCGTCAGCGGATTTCGCATACAGCCGGCGACCGAACTCATCTGTCTCGGACCGTGCACTCTTGTCGTCCCAGTCCCGAGTCAGGCGGCCACGCGCTAGCGGGCTCCAGGGGATCACGCCGATCCCTTCGGCCGCGCACAATGGCAGCATTTCCCGCTCCTCTTTCCGATACAGCAAATTCACAAAATTCTGCATGCTCACGAACCGGGTCCAACCGTTACGCTCGGCGATGGCGAGAGCCTGGGCAAACTGCCATGCGTACATCGATGACGCTCCGACGTAGCGTGCTTTACCGGCCTTCACGATGTCGTGCAGTGCTTCGAGCGTCTCCTCGATCGGTGTCTGATAGTCCCAGCGATGAATTTGATAAAGGTCGACATGATCTGTTCCAAGACGACGCAGGCTGGCGTCGATCTCGGTCATGATTGCCCGGCGTGAGAGACCGGCGCCGTTGGGACCGGGCCGCATCCGTCCATTGACCTTGGTCGCGATCACCACTTCCTCGCGGCGTGCGAAATCCTTCAGTGCGCGGCCCAGAATTTCCTCGCTGGTGCCGAGCGAGTAAACGTTTGCCGTGTCGAAGAAATTGACACCGCCTTCCAGCGCCCGCTTGATGAACGGACGCCCTTCCTCCTCGCCAAGTGACCAGGCGTGATTGCCCCGGTCCGATATGCCATAGCTCATGCAGCCGAGGCAGATTCGGGAAACATCCAGGCCCGTGCGGCCGAGCTTCACGTATTGCATGGTTATCTCCGAGTAGGATGCTGGGGGCGGCTTGGAACCCTATACGCGAAAGCGAGACTGCCAAACCGCCTCCGGTGGTAAAACCCGCTCCGTCCTTCAGCCGCACATTCGACGCCGCGTAGTAAGGGCGCGCCATTTCCTGCGAGAGTGCCGCGGCGAAGGCGCGATCCACGTCGTTCGGGCCTCCGACCGCGATCTGGCTGACCGCTTCCTCAGTCGAAGGGTCGATCACGTCGATCAACTTGGGCTGCAACGGATCGGACGGAGTTCCATTCATGTAGTGCTGCTGTTCATGCTGCATCTACAACACCTGCAAACGATCGCCGGCTTCCAGCAGTTGCGCGGCGTTCAGGTCCCGGTCTCAGACTCGCGCACGGCATGTCAGCCGGGCGCACACGTTATATACGCATTGATATGGCGATCCGGATAGGGACCCCCGGCGGCGCTGAAATCGCCGGCTCCGCCTCGCCGTGGAAAATGTCTCACTGTGTGTCTTCGTAAATCAAATTGTCATCATCGTCTGGCATGTATATTATCGGTGGACGAACAAGGACGCCATGCATGCTCGACACGCCGCCCGCCGCGGAAGCTGCTGATATTCTTTGGTTCCTGCCAACGCACGGCGACGGGCGGTATCTGGGGACGGAGGTCGGAGCACGCCACGTCACCCTGGGCTACCTCAGCCAAATCGCGAGGGCAGCGGACGATCTGGGGTATTTTGGCGTCCTTCTGCCAACCGGCCGGTCTTGCGAGGACTCCTGGGTGATTGCCTCGGCCATGGTGCCGCTGACCCGTCGGCTGCGCTTCCTTGTGGCGGTGCGCCCGGGACTGTCCGAGCCCTCGATGACCGCACGCATGGCGGCTACCCTGGACCGGATGTCAAACGGACGCGTTCTGATTAATGTGGTGGCGGGCGGCGATCCGGTGGAGATGCACGGCGATGGCGTGTGGTTCGAACACGGTGAACGTTATGCCGCAACCGGGGAATACCTGACCGTCTGGCGCCAGCTCATGCAGGGACAGACGGTGGATTTCCGTGGCGACCATATCCGCGTCGAGGGCGGCCGGTTGCTCTATCCGCCGGTGCAAAAACCCTATCCGCCACTCTATTTTGGCGGTTCGTCGGACGCAGGTCAGGATGTAGCTGCCGAACACTGCGATGTTTACCTGACCTGGGGCGAGCCGCCCGCCGAGGTCGCCGCCAAGCTCGCCCAGGCTCGGCGACGGGCAGCCCTGCGCGGTCGCACATTGTCGTTCGGCATCAGGTTGCACATCGTCGTGCGAGAAACCGCCGAGCAGGCCTGGCAAGAGGCGGAAGCTTTGATCCAGCATGTCGACGACGAAGCGATCGCGTTCACCCAGCGAACGTTTTCTCGTTTCGACTCTGTCGGTCAGCAACGCATGAGCCGCCTACATAACGGGCGGCGCGACCGGCTGGAGGTCAGCCCCAACCTTTGGGCGGGCGTCGGACTGGTCCGCGGCGGCGCCGGCACGGCCCTGGTGGGCAATCCGGAACAAGTCGCCACCCGCATGAAAGAATATATGGCGCTCGGCATCGACCGCTTCATTCTGTCCGGCTATCCCCATCTCGAAGAATGCTACCGCTTCGCCGAACTTGTGTTTCCGCTGCTGCCGCTGAAATCCACCACCGGGACCGGCCATGGCCCCGCCCGCAACGCCGGACCATTCGGCGAGATCGTTGCCAACGCGGTAGCGCCTTCCGGGCTGCGTCAATCGAACTGAAAATTACCCACCTCCATAATACGTGAATAATTCTTGACACCCGTCTTGATAACGTATGATGATCATGATCATCGCTCTTTCTCGATGGAGGCCGGCTTGATCAATTGTCCCATGCTCCGCCCGCCTTTCGTGTGCCGCTGTCGCTGATCCGACAAGACCACATCGGACAGCGTTACCGCGAGTTCACACCGAGAGATATTGTCATGAGTTTCTGGCGCATTCGTCGTGACCTTTGCGCGACATCCGATACCAGACGATTACCCGATTTCGACGCAACGTCACTGCCCGAGGAGAAGCCCGTGGCAATGCGGCACTCACAGCCTATCCAGGTTGATGGCGTGTTCCTCGGTGTCGCGGTTGAACACGAGCTTGGCGTCCGGTTCATCGCCATCGACGGGCAAGTCACCGACATGGACCAAAGCATCTGGCCCACCTTGGATCACGCCTACCGGTCTGCTCGCCAATTGTTCAAATCTGGACGAACGGCGCATCCTGTCTGAACCAAGTCGAACATGGCACGACAGATCTGCCTTAGCGCACTCGACATGAATTGTGTCAGCCGCATCTAGCATGGAATTGGCCCCATCCGTGCGGCTGTTCGGTCGACCCAACACAATCGCTCGTGACGGCCTGGACGAATCGCTTCGTTACGAAAGGAACAATGCCGACATCATCGGGTCCGCGGATGAGGTCACAAACCGGCAAATAATGGCGTAGACAGATAACGCTCGGCGAACGACGCGGCAATCCCAACGATCAGTTTCCCCGTGTTTTCGGGACGTCCCGCGAGCTCCATCACGGCGTGCAGAACAGCACCTGAGGAGATCCCGATGGGCAAACCCTCGACCGCGGCACAACGGCGCGCGGCAGCGAAAGACTCTGCTTCCGACACTGTGC
Organism: uncultured Alphaproteobacteria bacterium; assembly: GCA_963758415.1. Classification (GTDB taxonomy): domain Bacteria; phylum Pseudomonadota; class Alphaproteobacteria; order Acetobacterales; family Acetobacteraceae; genus Rhodopila. Next base: position 1,394,684 of record CAVWVL010000011.1, read on the forward strand.
AGACTTCGTCCAGCAGCGCGCGGTCCAGCACGCCGGGTGTAAAGCCGGCGCCGATCCCCTGAATGCGGTGTGGACCGGGACTATCGCCGGACAACACGGCACTCTCCCGCGGCTCAACCGCAACGACTTGCAACTCCGGCCGTCGTGGTTTCAGTCCCCGGGCGATGCCGGTCAGCGTGCCGCCTGTACCCACCCCGCCGACGATGAAATCAATCAGGCCATTCGTATCCGCCCAGATTTCCTCGGCCGTGGTCGTCTGGTGCGCCGCCGGGTTTGCCGGATTGTCGAACTGACGGGCGATCCAGGCGCCGGGAGTGCGCGCAAGGATGGAGTCCGCGCGCGCGATCGCGCCGGGCATTCCCAACTTGGCGGGGGTGGATTCGACCTGAGCACCCAGCAGCCGCAACAGCTTGCGCCGTTCCACCGACGCGCCCTCGGGCATCACCACGATGAGCCGGTAACCTTTTGCTGCAGCAACGAAGGCCAGGGCAATGCCTGTGTTGCCCGAGGTCGGCTCCACGATCGTGGTTTTGCCCGCTTCGATCTCGCCTGCCTGTTCCGCCGCCTCAACCATTGCAAGCCCGATTCGGTCTTTCACCGAACCTAGCGGATTGAAGAACTCCAACTTAAGAGCGATGTCGGCGACCAGATTATCGGCTTCCTGCAACCTTGGTAACCGGACCAGTGGCGTGCCGCCAACCAGATCGAGCACGCTGGCAAACATCCGCCCACGCGGAATGACCGGTCGATGCGGCGGTAGGATCGGAGCAAATAGCGTTGCCGGATGAAGCGTCTTGGCGCTGGCGCGGGGTTTAGCCATCAGGTCGCGTCAAATCACAAAATTCAACGGTTCACTGACGGGCTTTCGTAATCCTGCCTTCGCGGCACGTTTGAGCAGGTCCTCGATGGTCAATGCGTCCGCCTGCGCCAGCAGCGAGGCGTCGAATTCGCTCCAAAGCGGCTCGATCACGGCGCCGTGCAGCCGGCCAGTTAGATCGAGACCGCCGTCCTCCAGACTGCTCAGACCGACCGCTATAACCTCCGAGGCCTTGATCAGCCGAGCTGGGCGACCGAGGCGGTAGCCGCCGTGGGGACCGCGTGTGCTGTCCAGAACATGCTCACGCGACAACGCTTGCAAAAGCGGCTCCAGCGTGCGGCGCGCCATTCCCGTGCGCTCCGCCAGCTCCGCGGCGTTCACCACGATTTCACCACCGCTGTGGAACGCAACATCCACAACGATAGCCAAGGCAACCATTCCACGATCTCGACGCGTGAGGAGCATATTTCCCGCTTTGAATGTCCAGAGATAATTCAATTAGCCTACATGACGAAAAGTAGGATGTCCATCCCTGGCGAGGCTGGTACGCCAAATTCCATGCTACGACCAAACCAGGGCCCGGCCGCGCCCTCGGCCAAAAGTGCGTCGCGGCTAGCCGGAACCCAGCCTGGTCAGCGTTACCTACTGCCTCAGAACGGACGATCTCCCTTTATGGTGACGCGAGAGCCGGAACGAACTTGTGGGAAGTAGTCCCACATGGCGATGTGCTGCACGGCGCGATTGTCCCAGAAGGCAACCGAGTGAGGTTGCCAACTAAACCGCACCTGGAACGCAGGCTTGGTGCTGTGAGCGTACAGAAAGTTCAGCACGGCGCTGCTTTCCTCCGACGACAATTCGTTGATGTGTGTGGTAAAGTTCTCGTTGACGAACAATGCCTTGCGTCCGGTCACCGGATGAGTCCGCACTACCGGATGCACCGCCTGCGGAAATAACCGGTGCCGGTCATCGACACCCAGCAGACGGTTGGTTCGGCGATACGATCGCTCCCCGGAATGAGTCGCGGTAAGACCATCCAGAAATTGCTGGAAAGCTGGCGACAGGGCATCGTAAGCGGCAGACTGGCTGGCAAAAATCGTATCGCCGCCGAAAGGTGGAACCGTGTGCAGATAAAGGATGCTGCCCAGGGGCGGCTCGACATCACAGGAGACGTCGGAGTGCCAGTTCTCGCCGTTGGCTCGCTTGGAGCCCCCGTCCGTATGGATCGGCAGTATCTCCGGGTGGCCCTCGGGACCGGGGGTGTTCGGATGGATATGTAACTCTCCGAACTTCCGCCCGAGCGTCTTCTGTTGATCCAGGCTTAATCTCTGGTCCCTGAAGAACAGCACCTGATGTTCGGCCAGAGCGGTGTGTAGGTCCTCGACATGTTGATTGCTGAGCGTGGCGGTGAGGTCGATGTTCGACACCACGGCGCCGATACGCGGGGTGACTGGCGTTACCTGGATCGTTGCATAGCCCATTGGATCACGCCTTGTGGAACACGAGAGCGCGAAGTTCGATGCTCTCGCGGGTTGGGGTGTCGGGAGATGCATCAGGCACGATGAACGACGTGTGCGGCGCGAAACGGGCGACATCTTCGCGAGAGTCGTAGCACTTCAGCAGCAGCACCTCATCTGGCCGCTGTTCTTTCACGTAGTGCCAACGATGTGCTGGACTAAAAAGCACATCGTAGGTCTCACCCACGCGGTTCTGGTAAACCAGATCTGAGGGAACCAGTTCCTCGGCGCGAACCGAACCAGCCTCGGCCACCGCCAACGGGGCGTCGGAGACAGGGTGATTGATCGGGCGCCACAGATTGACGACCTGAACACGGCCCCGCAGCAGTTCTCCCGCGTCGTCCGGCAGCAGGTCACGCACTCGTTGCGGTCCGGATTTGGCGGTATGGTCCACGTGCACGCGCGTGGCCGGCTGACGCGGACCATCGCGATAGTCTTCCTGCCCAGGGATGCGGCGGCGCAGCGTATGGTCGAAAATGTAGACCCGGTCGGCGCCCGTGATTTCCTTCAGCAACCGTTCGGCCTCCGCGTAATAAACATCGCGGACTTGGGTTTCATCCTCGAAGTTGCTGACCGCCGACTTGTGCGGAACGACGGCAAAGCCCTCGCCATCAAGCGAAAACGAGCGATCTTCTTGGCGGATATCGTGGATTGCCACCCGGTGGGACTCGGGGGTGATTGAGGTCCGCGGCGCACCATCGGTTGGCTCGTAAGTGAAGGTGCGTGGACGCTCCCCAGTTGGCTCCAAATAATTCAGCTGGGCCAGAACCGTTGCGGCCGGCTCGATTGTCACGCTCATGAATTTCTCCTCTCATGCGGCATGTCGTTCCCTCGGCAAGCGGGCCAGACTGCTAACTCCTAAGGTCACATGACCATTTGGCGTGAGTCAATCGTGAGTCAAGCACAATTTACGTGCCTTGGACGTTAGATCGTTGTTCGACCCCGCGACTTGTTGCATTCGGCAGGACGTTCGCGCGTGGTGATCCCACTGGCCGTCGGGGGGCGCCCGCACCTTGCATCGGAGCCCTTGGTCCAGCAGGTTACGGAGAGCGAAATCTCTCGCGTCCCGAAATGGCGTGTCCCGGTGGCGAACCCCTGCCCGCGCGGATTCGTCGAGGTGTATCGAATGACCCAGACTGAGAATCCAGATTCCGCCGCTGCCGCCGCGCTTCGGCTCATCGGCCCCAATCCGCCGAACTGGGTCCCCGACCGGCCCGGCATCGACCATAACGTCGTGCTTGTCGGGGGTGGACAGACCGGGTCCGGACTCGCTTTCGCGCTGCGCCGCGCCGGAGTCGGCCGGGTTTCGGTCATCGACGCGGCGGAGGATGAGGCGCATGCTGGCGTCTGGCTTACGGCAGCCCGCATGAACCTGCTTCGCACGCCGAAAAATTTGCCCGGTCCGGAACTCGGCATTCCCGCGTTCAGCTTTCAGGCTTGGCACGAAGCCAGGCATGGCGAGGCATCCTATACTGCCATCGACCGCATCCCTCGCCTGCAATGGGCCGAATACCTGAGCTGGTTTCGGCGTTTCCTGGAGATCCCTATTCGCTACCGCACCCGTCTGCTTCGCATCGAACCAGCCGAGGGCATGTTTCGGCTGCATCTCGACGTCGAAGGCCGGCCAGTCGTCGAAACCACCCGCAAGGTGGTGCTCGCCACTGGTTTCATTGGCAACGGCGGCCCCTACATTCCCCCAGTACTGGCCGACCTGCCGCCAAGCGTCATTGCACACACCCAGGACAACATCAATTTCGCCGCGCTGCGCGGCAAGACTGTAGCGGTCGTCGGCGCCGCGGCAGCAGCGTTCGACGCCGCCGGCGTAGCATTGGAGAATGGCGCGGCCGCGGTGCATCTGTTTGCCCGTCGATCCGACATCGCGTCCGTGCCCATCACGCGAGTCCGCGGCTACCCGGGCGCCTACGACAACTACCGGCAGTTGCCCGACGCAATGCGCTGGCACCAGGCGATTCGATTCCGCCGTTTCGGTTCAACACCGACCACGGATGCGATCGAGCGCACCGTTGCCTTCCCGCAGTTTCACCTGCATCTCGCGGCCCCATGGCACACCGCCCGCATCGAAGGCGACAAGGTCGTTGCAGAAGCCGCTGACGGAAGGTTCCGTTGTGATTTCGTCATCGCCGGCACCGGCTACTTCGTCGACCCAGCCGCTCGGCCCGAAATCGCCGGCTTCGCCGATCGCATCCTGCTCTGGGGTGACAAATACGTTCCGCCTGCCAATGAGGAAGACCCGTTCCTCGGCAGCCACCCCTACCTTGGGGAGGCACATGAATATCTGGAGAAGATCCCAGGCGAGGCGCCGTACCTGCGTGACATCCACGTCCACAACCCGGCCGGCTTCGTAAGCTTCGGCCTGCCGATCGGCGATGTTCCCAGCATGCGCCGCGACATTCCACTGGTCACCGCCCGCATCAGTCGAGACCTTTTCATGGCCGACCTGGCCAGCCACGAACAGCGCATGACCGGAACGATTGCCGCTGATTTCCCTGATACGGCCTATGCGTCCGCTGTCTGGCGCCCCGGCGGTTCGGCCTAGGCACACCTTTACGTTCCGCCGGGCCGCTCGAGCGGCCGAGCGAAGCTGAGTTCGTGTCCGTCCGGATCGGTCAGGTGGAAAAATCGCTCGCCCCATTCGGCATCTCGTGGCGTCGTGTTCGGTCGGTAACCGCTGGCTACAACATGCGCGTGCAGGGCATCGACGTCCGACACGTAGAAGATGGCGCGGCCCCACCAGGTCCAGTGCCGCTGCGGCGGCTGTGCAATCAGATTGACATAGCTGGTTCCGGCACGAAAACTGGTAAAGCTGCTGTCCGCACCGCCATATATACGATCAAACCCGAGCATGGCGTAGAAGCCAACGGCGCGCGCCATGTCGTGGGTGGCCAGCGTTATCGCACTGATACTTTCGATCATCGCAACGCCCTCATTTCATCAGCAACCACGCGCAAACCGAAGCTGGCGCCATCAGCGTTCGCTGCGCGGATCGAACGCATGCTGCAAACCATCGCCCAGAAAGTTGACGGCAATTACGGTAATGAAAATCAGCAAACCGGGGTAAATCGCCAGCGCTGGAGCGGTCGTCACCAGTTCCTGAGCGTTGTTCAGCATATTGCCCCAGCTTGGGGTTGGCGCAACGATACCGAAGCCCAGGAAGCTCAGCACCGACTTCGAACAGGATCACCCGCCCGATCGTCAGCGTAACGGCGACGATCAACGGCGTCGCAACGTTTGGCAGGATGTGGGCGGTCATGATGTAGCCGGCGCGACCGCCGCTCGCACGCGCGGAACGAACATAGTCGCGCTCCCGTAGCGCGAGCGTGGCGGCTCGAGTTCAGGCGTGCGATACCGGTCCAGTCGACCAGGGCCACGATCACCACCACACGCCAGAAGCCGGCCGCGCCGGAATGAGCAAACTCCGCCGAAAACCCGAGCTTGGTCAGATCGAGCGCACCCAAAACGATTAACAGAGGCAGCAGCGGCAGGGCGATGACGCCGTCGGTAAAGCGCATCAGCACCGCGTCCAAACGCTTGCCAAAATAACCCGAGACGACGCCGAGCGTGAGGCCGATGACGCTACCGGCCAGCGTCGACAAGACACCGACCAGCAGGGAGATCTGCCCGCCCAGCATCAGCCGCACAAGCTCATCACGGCCCGCATCGTCGGTTCCCAGCGGATGTGCAGCCGACGGAGGTGAATATTGCGACAGCAAATCCGTTTCGTACGGATCGACACCGAGAAGCCGTGCCACCGGGTTCGCGGAAGCAACAAAAACCAGCAGCAGCCCCAGTACGATGAGGCTGCTCACGCCGGCTCGGTGTTGCCGGAATCGTCTCCAGCGCAGCCGCCATGGGGAAACGGCGCGGGATACGCCTCGGTTGGCCGAGGTGACGCCGCTCACAGCGAGATCCGCGGATCGAGCCAGCCGTAGGCAAGGTCGGCCAGGAGATTGCTCAACAGCGTCACCAGCGTGGCGAACAGCAATCCGGTGAGGGCGAGATTGAAATCATTGCCGAGTATGGCGTCGTAAATCATCTTGCCCATGCCGGGCTGCGCGAACATCGTCTCGGTGATCAGCGCGCCACTGAACAGACCGCCGAAACTGAGAGCCATTACGGTAACCACCGGAATCATGGCGTTGCGCAGCGCGTGAATCAGTACCACCCTGCCCTCTCCCGCGCCCTTGGCACGCGCCGTGCGGACATGATCCATGCGCAACGTCTCGATCATCGCGGCGCGGACGAAACGAGTGAACTGACCCGTATTGGCGAGCGCGAGAGTGGTTACCGGTAAAATCAGGTGACGAATTTGATCCCACAGGCCGCCGTCACCGACGGTGCTGATGCCGCTGGCGGGCAGCGCATGCCAGTTCACCGCGACCACCAGGATGAGCACCAACGCCAGCCAGAACACCGGCACCGAAATTCCCGCGAAGGCGAACAGGCTGATGACGCTGTCCGCGATGCCGCCCGGTTTGAGCGACGCGCAAACGCCCAGCACGAAGGCGAGACAGATGCTGACGACGAAACTGGTAAGCATGAGCTTGCAGGTCTGCAGCAGGGCCGGCAACAGCACGATCATCACCGGCTGCGAATGCGTTCGGGAATAGCCGAAATCACCCTGTGCCGCTGCGGCCAGCCAATGCCCGTAGCGCAGCAGTATCGGCTGATCCAGACCGTAAATCGCCCGCAGATGGGCAACGACCTCAGGCGTCGCGCCCGGGTTCGATGCAATCATGACGTCGATCGGATCGCCGGGCATCAGGCCGATCAGGCTGTAGATCACGAAGCTCATGACAAGTAACACGAGCACCGCCTGACCGCAGCGGGCGAAGATGAAGCGGCTCATGCCTTGAAGTGGCACGCAGCAAGCTGTGCCGGCCGCCCCGGGGCAAGTTCCAGCCGTGGCACTTCAACACTGCATATATCCCGCGCCCTCGGACAACGCGTATGGAACACGCAGCCCGACGGCGGGTCCAGTGCGCTCGGCATTTCACCGTGAATCGCAACAGCTCGGCGGTGACGGCGGCCGATACGCGGCATCGCCTCCAGTAGGGCGATCGTGTAGGGGTGGGACGGCGTCGAAAACAGTTCCGGGCGCGGCGCAACTTCGACCACCCGGCCTAGGTAAAGCACGGCAACCCGGTCCGCGAGGTGGTTGACCACCGCAAGATCGTGGCTGATGAAAAGATACGCCAGGCCGTGCTCGCGTTGCAGATTCCCCAAAAGGTTGAGGATTTGGCTCTGGATCGAGACATCCAGTGCCGACAACGGCTCGTCTGCAACGATCAATGCAGGCCCCGGTGCAAGCGCGCGGGCGATCGCGATACGCTGGCGCTGGCCGCCGGAGAATTCGTGCGGGTAGCGGTTCAATGCGTCGCGCGGCAGGCCGACCTGCTCAACCAGATCAGCCGCCCGGGCAACGCGATCACGGCGGTCGCCGACACGTTGGATCAGTAGCGGTTCAGCAATGATCGCCGATACCGGCATCCGTGGGTCCAGGGCACCGAACGGGTCCTGGAAGATGATCTGGATGGCGCGCTGCGCCGACCGCCGCGTGGACTTGTCAAGTGGTTGCCCGCGAAACCGTATCGTGCCCGTGGTTGGACGTTGAAGTCCCGCCACCACGTTGCCGAGGGTGCTCTTGCCGCTGCCGCTCTCGCCGACCAGCGCCAGGGTTTCGCCAGGGTTCACATGCAGGCTCACATCATCGACCGCCGTCAGGGTCCGCTGCCCGACCGGAAACTGCACGCGAATATGCTCGAGCGCGACCAGTTGCTCCGCTGTCGTCACGAACGCACCTTGAAACAGGCAACCCAGTGTTCCGGCGAGACCTCCTCCAGAGGTGGCTCCGTCCGACGGCAACCAGCATCGGCCCGCTCACAACGGTCGGCAAAACGACAACCCGTGACATCGTCCATATCTGCCACATTCCCAGGGATCACCGGCAGTGTCGTGCTTCGCCGTGAGGGGTCCGGCAGCGTAGCAATCAACCCCAGCGTGTAAGGATGCAACGGAATGCCGAACAATTCGTCCGCAGTCGCGCGTTCGACCACTCTTCCGGCGTACATCACGACAATCTCGTGTGCGATCTCGCTGATCACCGCCAGGTTGTGGCTGATGAATTGCATCGCCATGCCGATCTCGTCCTGCAACGACTGCATCAGGTCGAGAATCTGCGCCTGAATCGTTACATCAAGAGCCGTGGTCGGCTCATCGGCGATCAGCAGTGCCGGCCGGCAGGCCAGCGCCATCGCGATCATCACTCGCTGCCGCATGCCGCCGGACAACTGGTGCGGATACGCAGCGACCCTCTGCCCGGGAGACGCGATGCCAACCGCGGCCAGTGCGTCCACCGCCTGCGCGCCCGCCTCACGCCACGAAAGATCCTGATGCAGCACCATGACTTCGGCGATCTGCCGGCCAACCGTCATCACCGGGTTCAACGCCGTCATTGGCTCCTGGAACACCATCGCCACGCGAGCGCCGCGCACGCTGCGCCAGACGGATTGCGGCTGCCCCAGCATCTCCCGTCCCTCCAGCAGCACCGAGCCGCCGACGCGGCCGGGGCTGGGCACCAAGCCCATGACCGCCAGCGCCGACAATGTCTTGCCGCAACCGCTTTCGCCAACCATCCCCAGAGTGCGGCCAGCGGCGACAGCGAAGTCGACCCCGGCGACGACCTGACGCACCCCCGAGGCAGCCGGGAAGTCCACTGTCAGTCTATGCACGTCGAGAACGCGTGTCATTCCGCGTGCCACGTCTCGGCCCACAGGCTGCTGACCTGGTTGTGGCCGGTGGGCACGACGCCCTTCAGCCACCGCGGCCACACATGCGCCTCCGAGCCAAAAAACAACGGCAACACCGGCAACTGCTCAGCATAGATACGCTGCATCTCGGCCCATAGCGGACGACGCTTCGCGGGGTCGAGTTCTTTCTCCATCGCATCGATATCAGCGTCCATCGTAACGTTACGGAAGTCGGTGTAGTTGCCGCCGCCCCAGTTATTGGCCGGCGTCGGAATCTGGCCGCTGCTGAGCACTTGCCGCGGCGAACTTTCGATGCTGCTGCTCCAGGCAAACATCGCCAGCCCCTTGAAGCTACGGTGCTTTAGCGTCTCTCCGAACAGTGTGCGCGGCGGCTCGTTCCGGATCACCGTTTCGACCCCGATGCTGCGCCACTCGCTTTGCATCACCTGCTGCAGCAGTTCGCGGGAACGAACGCCGGTGCTGGTGCTGAATTCCAGCGTCAGCCGTTGGCCGGCGGCGTCCCGGCGGATACCGTCTCCGGCCGGCGTCCATCCCGCCTCGGCCAGCAGCGCGCGAGCGCGAACCGGGTCGTACGGGTAGACCGCCACGTCAGAGTTGTAGATCTCCTCGCGTGGGTTGATGAAACTATTCGCCACCGGAACCCGGCCGCCCATCAGTTTATCCACCATGCTCTGCCGGTCGATGCCCAGCAGCAGGGCGCGCCGCACCCGGATATCAACGAGCACGGGATTGTCTAGTTGCAGATCGATATGGGTATAGCTGAGGTTCGGCTTGTAAGCGTAGGCGAAGCGCTCGGGATACTGTTTCTGTAGCGCAAGCACCTGGTCTAGCGTCAGGCCGACACCCTCCCCCGGCACCATATCCACGTCGCCACTAAGTAGGTTGGTCTGCAACGCCGCGGTATTGCTGATCGTTTTGATAACGATACGGTCGAACGAGGGCCACATGCCATGCCAGTAAGGATTGCGTTGCAGCACAACGCGACTGCCGACATCGTAGCCAGTGATCAGATATGGCCCGTTGAACAGTCCCGGATCGGTCGGCGTCTGGTTGTACTGGCTCTGCTGCATGTAATCACCCGGATTGACGGCGCGCTCGAATACCGGTGCCTCGAGATGCGCCGGCAGCAGGCCCCCAAGCTGGGCGAACTGGTAGTTCAGCTCTGTGAAGTGCATCACTGCGGTTTGCGAGTCGACCACGTCCACCCGGCTGATAATTGTCCAGGTGTGGGTGTTGCTGAAACCACTCTTGGGATCGCGACCGACGCGCGCCGTAAATGCGAGGTCCGCCGCCCCCAGCGGGGCGCCGTCGCCCCACTGCAACCCCGGCTGGAAGTGGAACGTCACCGCCATGCCCTGCCCGCCCCCGGGTAGGTCCTCGAGCCGAGCGCCGCCGTTCGCGAGGGAGGGGAGTTCGGTGCAAAGCATGCACACCAGATGACCATCCGGGTCAAACGCGGTGACCGGGCGTGCCGCGAACGCGAGTACATAAAACTTTATCAGGTCCGGATCGATCGCGGGATGCAACGTTGACGGGAAGGACGAGACGCCGATGGTCAGATCAGGATGCGGGATCCCTGCCGCAGCTGGGCGGGCCAGCAGCAGACCGGCGCACAGCATCGCCCAACGAATCAACCGGGGTGCCAGTTTTCCGCCCAGTCACTGCTAGGGTCGGCCTGTCCCGTCGGAGCATAGCCACGCAGCCAGGTCGGCGTCACATGCGCCTCGGAGCGAAAGAACAGCGGCAGCACCGGCAACTGATCGGCATAGATGCGCTGCATATCGGCCCAGATTACGCGTTGCTTCGCCGGTTCGAGTTCGCTCTCCGCGGCTTCGATGTCGGCATCCATTTTCGTATCGCTGAAACCCGGATAGTTCGAGCCCCCCCAGTTGTTCGCGGCGGTGGGGATCTGATTGCTGGCAAGCGTGCGCAGCGGCGTTTCGTTCACATTGCTGCTCCAGGCGTACATCACCATCCCTGTATAGACGCGCTGCTTCAGAGTCTCGCCAAACAGCGTCCGGGCCGGTTCGTTTTTGATCGTCACCTCGACGCATGCATTCTTCAGGTTACTCTGCAGCACCTGCTGTTGCAATTCCCGCAGACGGTTGCCAGCGGTAGTGCTGAATTCGAGGCTCAGCCGGTCGCCGCTGGCGTTGAGGCAAATACCGTCGGGACCTGGAGCCCATCCCGCCTCCCGCAGCAGCGCCCGAGCGCCGGCGGGATCAAATTTCACCACCGGAATCGCCTCGTCATGGTTCGGGCTAAGCGGATTGACCCAGGTGGCGGCGACCGGCTGCGTGCCATGAAACAGCCGGTCCACCATCGTCTGACGGTCCATCGCCATCAGCAGTGCTCGGCGTACCCGCACATCGGCCAACAGCCGGTTTTCCCTCTTCAGATCGATATGCTCATACGTCAGGCTCGGTTTGAACTCATAGTGAAAGGAATCCGGGTGCTGTTTCTGCAAGGCCAGCACTTGATCGATGGTCAGGCCGATGCCCTCGCCGGCCACCATGTCCACATCCCCGCTCAGCAGATTGGCTTGCAGCGCCGCCGTATTCTCGATGTGGCGCAGCACGATACGCCGGAAACCGGGTTTCGAACCAGTCCAATGCAGGTTCGGTTCGAGCACGATTTGCGTGCCGCTGTCGTAGTCGGTCATCATGTAGGGACCATCGTATAGACCCGGATTGAGCGGCGCACGGTTATAGGTCGTGGCCTTGATATAGTCGCCAGGTCCGCTCGCCTTGGCGGCAACGACACCCTCGATGTGCTCCGGCAGGATCTGGTCCCACTGATTGAAATCCGCCCGCACGTGATCCAGGTGCAGTACCGCGGTCTGCTCGTCCACCACATCCACGCTGATCGCGCGGCTCCAGGGGTTCGGGTTGGAGAAGCCGCTGGCGGGGTCGCTCGCAAGCTTCCAGGTGAAAGCAATGTCGCGGGCGGTGACCTTCTGACCGTCTCCCCAGGTCAGCCCTGGCTTGAGTTTGATAGTGACCGCGAGGCCGGTCTTGCCGTCCGGTCGGTTCTCCCGTTTGGCCAGCCCGTTCTCCAGCGTCGGCAAGTCGGCACAGAGCAGGCAGGTGTTTTTCCAGGTGGCGTCGAACGCGGTGATCGGCCGGATCACAAAACCCATTGCATAAGCGCGCACGACTTCGGGATCGATGTCCGGGTGGAGGCTGGACGGGAATTGCGCGATGCCGATGGTCAGGGTGTCGTGCCGGCCCTGGGCGCAGGCGCCTGTCGCCGCGGCGGCGGCCACCGAGCCCGCGACAAAAAGCACCGCCGCCTTCATCCCAACCCGCATTCGATCACCACCGGTCCAAACGCGGCGATCAGACCGGACCCGCCATGCCCGCGTCAACCCACCGCGTCACCGGCGACCGGTCTTGTGGCAACCGTCAGTGTGGTTGGTATCCGTGCAGGATCTTGATGTAGTTGGCGCGTTCGAACGCCTGCGGGTCGCGCAATTTGCGCTGACTCATGATGCCCCTGACCGCATCCAGCGATGTGAAGTCTCGCGCGGCAAGCCACTTTTCCAGGCCGCCCAGCAGGACCGCCATGTGGCCGACACCATACCGGAGCAGGGACGACGTTGTCATCACGACGTCGGCGCCCACCAGAAGATACTTCACCACCTCGTCGGCGGTGATGACCCCAGTGCTGGCGGCGAGTGAAGCCTTGATCCGCCCGGAAAGGACCGCGAGCCAAAGCAGCGGCAGCCGGATTTCGCCAGGGTCGCTTAGCTTGAGGTCAGTCAGCACCTGCAACCGCACCAGATCGAGGTCAGGCTGGTAGAAGCGGTTGAACAGCACGAACGCATCGGCGCCGGCTTCCTGCAGCGCGAGCGCCATACTGCCGACGGCACTGAAATAGGGGCTGAGTTTGATCGCGAGGGGCAACGATACCGCGGCCCTCACCGCGCCCACGATATCGAGATAACGCCGCTCGACATCGCGCCCCGATTGCGCGAGATCGGCGGGGATAAAGTAGATATTGAGTTCGAGGCCATTTGCGCCAGCCTGCTCGATGAGCCGAGCGTAGGAAATCCAACCATCGTGGGCGATACCGTTCAAGCTGGCGATCACCGGAATTTCGGCCGCGGCGCTCGCCTTGCGGACGAGTTCCAGATACTTCATCGGTCCGAGAGTATAGTCGGCACCCGGCGGAAAGTTTGTTTGCGCCTCGGGCCAGCTATCCTCGCTTGCACTGGTCAGAAGATCGTGACGAGCCGCGTCGGCCTCGATCTCCTCCTGAAACAAGGACGGCAATACCACGGCCGCCGCGCCGGCATCCTCGAGCCGTCTCAAGCTGTCCAGTTCTCCGGTCAGTGGTGAGGCGGAGGCCACCAGGGGGTTTTTCAGAAGAAGGCCCATATAGCGTGTGGTCAGATCCATACTGGCCTCCTATGACACGAGTTGCGCGGTCATTCCGAGTTGGAACCGGCTGCCATCGCGCATGGCGAGATCTTCGGTACTGGCGGTACTTGTCGACCACAGCCGCCTGCGCGGTGACCAGCAGGGCAGCTGCGTCGTCAGGCATCGCCCTGGCCAACGAGGAGTAACGGATTTCGTTGTAGGCATAGTCCTTGAAAGCGATGGTCGGCCGCGGAGAGTCCAGTTGGAAGGGCGCCTGGCCAACTGTCCGCATGGTCGGATTGAAACGAAACAATGGCCAGTAGCCACAGGCCACCGCCAGGTCCTGCTGCCTCATGCCGAACCTCATATCGATGCCGTGGGCAATGCACTGACTATACGCAATGATGAGCGACACCCCGTCATAGGCCTCGGCTTCGCGAAATGCATCCAGTGTCTGCTGCGAGTTGGCGCCCATCGCCACCTGCGCCACGTAAACGTTGCCATAGGCGATTGCCTGCAGGCCCAGGTCCTTGCGCGGAATACGCTTGCCGGCGGCGGCGAATTTCGCGGTGGCGCCGAGCGGGGTGGCCTTCGAGGCCTGGCCTCCGGTATTCGAGTAAAGCTCGGTGTTGAGCACCAGAATGTTGACGTTGCGCCCACTCGCCAGCACGTGATCGAGGCCGCCATAGCCGATATCGTAAGCCCAGCCATCGCCGCCGACTATCCAGACGCTGCGCCGAACCAGATGATCGACCACGGAGATGAGATCGTTCACGTCCTCGCCGCTGAGGGTGAGCAGCCGCGTCTTCAGTTCCGCCACGCGGATACGCAGCGCGCGCAACTCGAACTCGTGGATCTGTGGCGCATTCAGGATGTCCGCGGCGAGTTCCTCGCCCACGACCGGTGCCAATCGGGTCAACAGCGCCCGGGCCAGGTCGACGTGCTTATCCGCGGCCAGTCGAAACCCAAGCCCGAACTCGGCATTGTCCTCGAACAGGGAATTCGACCAGGCTGGCCCCCGGCCCTCCTGGTTCTTGGTCCAGGGCGTCACGGGGAGACTCGCACCATAGATAGACGAGCAGCCGGTTGCGTTGGCGATCTGCGCCCGGTCGCCGAATAGTTGCGACAGCAACTTCAGATAAGGCGTTTCGCCGCAGCCGGCACAGGCGCCCGGGAATTCGAACAGCGGTTCAAGGAACTGGATGCCGCGTACCTTGGCGAAATCGATCCGGGACCGATCGTTCACCGGCAGCTTCTCGAAAAACGCGATGTTGGCACGTTCGGGCGCGATCAAGCCCTCTTTGTCAGCCATGTTGATTGCCTTGACGTCCGGCTCACGTGGGCTGATCGCCGGGCAAGCTTCCACGCAGAGACCGCATCCGGTGCAGTCCTCGACATAGAACTGCAAAGTGAAACGAGCTTCCGGGTAGCCCCGAGCGTTGACCACAGCCGACTTGAAGGACGCTGGCGCATCCAGCAGGCCATCCTCGTGGTAATACTTGGCCCGGATCACGCTATGTGGGCAGACGAAGCTGCACTGGCCGCACTGGATGCACAGATCGGCCTCCCAGACCGGAACGGCTTCGGCGATATTGCGCTTTTCGTAGAGGCTGGTGCCGGAGGGGAAAGTGCCATCGGCTGGGATCAGACTGACCGGTATATCGTCGCCGCGCCCGGCCATGACCATCGCGGTGACGCGTTGCACGAAGTCCGGCGCGGCACTGGGCACGATTGGCGGCAGGTCCCTCGGGTTACTTGCGCTGGTTGGCACTTTCATTTCGAACAGGTGCGCCAGGGTCGCATCCACCGCCGCGAAATTTTTTGCAACGACCGCCTCGCCCTTCAGGCTATAGGTCTTCTTGATGGCCGCTTTGATGTGCCGCAAGGCGCTGTCCCGCGGCAGCACGCCAGAGAGCGCGAAGAAACAGGTCTGCAAAATGGTATTGGTGCGCGTGCCAAGGCCCATATCGCGCGCGACCTTCGATGCGTCGATGACATGGACACGAAGTTTCTTGTCGATGATCTGTTGCTGCACCGAGTGGGGCAGTTCGTCCCAGGTCTCGTCTTTGCCAAACGGGCTGTTGAGCAAGAACACCGCGCCGGGCGCCGCGACCCGCAGCATGTCGTGTCGTTCCAGAAAGCCGAACTGGTGACAGGCGACGAAGCTCGCCGACGCGATCAGATAAGGTGCCTTGATCGGATCGGGGCCAAAACGCAGGTGGGAAATCGTCTGTGCCCCGGATTTGTGCGAATCGTAGACGAAATAACCCTGGGCGTAGCGTCCGGCGTCCTCCGCGATGATTTTCGCCGTGTTCTTGTTCGCGCCCACGGTGCCGTCGGCACCCAGGCCGTAAAATACCGCGCGAGTGGTATCGTCTTGCTCGATCGAGAATCTCGGATCGACCGTCAGACTGCTATGCGAGACATCAT
Source organism: uncultured Alphaproteobacteria bacterium (assembly GCA_963758415.1). Lineage (GTDB taxonomy): Bacteria > Pseudomonadota > Alphaproteobacteria > Acetobacterales > Acetobacteraceae > Rhodopila. The sequence goes on from CAVWVL010000011.1 coordinate 1,410,594, forward strand.
CGTCGATACCAATGGTGAAACTGTTGCGCGCCACAAATTTGCCGTGACTATCCTGCTTGCCGAGTTCGTCCAGCGCCGCCTTGGCCATCGCCGGCGTAAAATCTTTCGATGACAGACCATAGCGTCCGCCGATGATCCTCGGCATCGACTGCCGTCCACCGTTTGCGAAGCTCTGAGCCAGGCTGGCGACGACATCGAGATAAAGCGGCTCGCCGGCGGCGCCGGTTTCCTTAGTCTGCTCCAGAACCGCCACGGCGGTGACGCTCGCGGGCAATGCCTTCGACAGGTGTTCGGGGGAGAATGGCCGGAACAGCCGTACCTGCACCACCCCGACTTTTTCCCCGTGCGCGACAAGCGCCTTCACCGTCTCGCGCGCCGTTTCGGCACCGGAACCCATCAGGATAACCACCCGCTCGGCGTCAGGCGCACCCTCATATTCAAACAACTGGTAATGCCGTCCGGTAATGACGGCAAACCGCGCCATGGCCGCATCCAGGATTCCCGGCACGGCCGCATAGTAAGGGCTCACCGCCTCACGCGCCTGAAAGAACGTGTCGGGATTTTGCGCCGTGCCACGAATGAATGGATGCTCGGGGTTGAGTGCGCGGCTGCGGTGCGCGCGCACCAAGTCGTTGCCGATCATCGCGCGCATATCGTCGTCGCTAATCAGTTCCACGGTGTTGATTTCATGCGAAGTGCGGAAGCCATCGAAGAAATGCAGGAATGGAACGCGGGACTCCAGCGTTGCGACCTCGGCCAGCAGCGCGGTGTCATGTGCCTCCTGTACATTCGCGGCGGACAGCAGCGCGAAACCAGTACCACGCGCCGTCATCACATCGGAATGATCGCCGAAGATCGACAGCGCCGACGTCGCGAGCGAGCGGGCCGCCACATGGAACACCGTAGATGTCAGTTCGCCGGCAATCTTGAACATGTTCGGCAGCATCAGCATCAAGCCCTGAGACGAGGTGAAGGTCGTCGTCATGGCTCCGGACTGCAACGCGCCATGCACCGCCCCAGCGGCGCCGCCCTCGCTCTGCATCTGCTGCACAACCGGAATGTTTCCCCAGATATTCGTGACGCCCTCGGCCGACCACTGATCCGCGAGTTCCGCCATGGTCGACGAGGGGGTGATCGGATAGATCGCACAGACTTCGTTGACGCGGTATGCGACATGCGCGACCGCGGTATTGCCGTCCATTGTGGTTTTCGTGCCCATGGTGGGTTCCTGCTTTCAACCGAGTTCGGGGACCATTTCCATGGCATGGCAGGGACATTGCTCGACGCAGACAGCGCACCCGGTGCACCGGGCGTCGTTGATCTCGTACCGCTGTCCTGGCCCGAGTTTGACGATGGCGTCCTCCGGGCAGGCGGCGAAGCAGTTGTCACACTCGAAACAGTTTCCGCACGACAAGCAGCGTCTGGCCTCGTGCAGTGCCTCCGCCGCGCTCAGCCCCGCCACCACTTCCTCGAAACCATCAGCACGCGTCGACGCCGGCAGCTCCCGCTGCGTGGACGGCGCCGCGTCGGCGTAGATCGGCAGGTTGAGGCCGGCAAACTCGATCACCGGATGCTTGGCCTCGCGCGTGTATTGGGTTCCTTTCAGCCACGCATCGATGTGATGGGCTGCCTTCTTACCATGGCCCGTCGCCACGGTGACCGAGCGCACAGCCGGCACCATGTCCCCGCCAGCGAAAATACCAGGCCTGCCGGTCATCATATTTTCACTCACCACGACCGTCCCATCGCTCTGTTGAACGATCTCCGGGATTTGTTTCAGAAAGCCGCTGTCAGCGTCCTGACCCAGAGCCAATACGACCGCGTCGGCCTGCAATGTCTCAAATTCGCCGGTCGGCTGCGCTCGGCCCTTATCGTCGATGCGCATGATCTCCACGGTCAGGTCGGCACCGTCGATCGCCTTGATCGAGGTCAGCCATTTGATCTTGATGCCTTCCGCGATGGCTTCGTCAGCTTCGAACTCGAGCGCCGGCATATGCGCGCGGTCGCGCCGGTAGACGATCATTGCTTCTTCGGCACCGAGGCGGCGTGCGGTGCGGGCTGCGTCCATCGCCGTGTTGCCGCCGCCGTAGACCACCACGCGCCGGCCGAGCAGTGGGGCAGTGCCGGCTTCGACATCGTGCAACAGGGCCACCGCATCGAGCACCTTCGGGGCGTCACGGGCAGGAATGTCCACATGCTTGGATAGATGTGCGCCAATCGCGATGAATACCGCGTCGAACCCGCCAGCCTGCTGTTCGGCCAGGACATCGGCAACGCAATGATTGAGCACGAATTTCACGCCCATCGACTCGATCCGGCTGATCTCCTGCATCAGTTCGGCGCGGGGCAGCCGATAGGCGGGGATCCCGAAGTGCAGCATGCCGCCCGGCCATGGCGCGGCATCGTGGATTTCCACCTGATGTCCCAGCCGAGCGAGATGATACGCTGCGGAGAGGCCGCTCGGCCCCGCTCCGACCACCAGCACGCGCTTGCCGGACGCGGCTTTGGCGGCCGGCATCGGCCAGTTCCGTGCAATGGCCAGATCGCCGAGGAAACGTTCCACGGCATGGATGCTCACCGAGCTATCGAGCTCCCGCCGATTGCAGCCGGTTTCGCAAGGGTGGTAGCAGACCCGCCCGTGTATCGACGGCATCGGATTGTCCCGGATCAGACTTTCCCACGCCGCCTGAAATTTCCCCGCCTGCGCGAGGTCAAGCCAGGCCTGGATGTTTTCGCCTGCCGGACAGGCTACGTTGCAGGGCGGCAACAGGTCCACGTAGATGGGCCGCTGGTGACGCACTGGCCCGGTGCCCCTCGACTGGGTGAGGTTGACCGTGGGGGTCATGTCGCGATCGAATTGGTTCAACGGACCTCTCCTAGAGCACGTGGTCAATGGGATGCGGAAGCCGCCATAAACCGTGCCATAACACAATCTACAGTAGATTTTCTTATATGTCTCTCTCGTTTAGGTTGGCACCCCTGACGGCTGCTCCGACGCCAGGGCGAGTTTGGCAATTGCACCAGCCGGCCTACCCAATCGGGCCTTGGAACCCCTTAGCGCCCACAAAGGCGCCGCCAATCCCTACTTGCCGACGGCACCCGGATAACGCGAAGCTTGCGCCCACAAAAAGGAGCTATCGATGCAGTCGCCCGGCAACATCGCACCCGCGGAAGAAACCATCCCGATCCTCGATCTCGGACCCTATCTGGCCGGCGAGTACGGTGCCGACCACTCGCTGGCGGAGCAGCTTCGTTGGGCGAGCGAGAACATCGGCTTCTACTTCATCCGCAACCACGGCGTCGAGCAGGCGATGATCGATGCGACCTTCCGCGAGGCTGCGCGGTTCCATGCCCTGCCGATGGCGGCAAAAGAAAAACTGCTCATTAACAAGCATCAGATCGGCTACCTGCCGATGGGGGGCGCGAAAATGCGCAGCTCCGCGGTCAATCGGAACACCAAGCACGATTTGAACGAGGCGGTGTTCATCCGCCGCGAGCGCACCGCGGACGACCCCGATGTGATAGCCGGGAAGCCCTGGCGCGGCATGAATCAGTGGCCGGACGACCTGCCCGGGTTCCGTGAAACGGTGCTGGCCTACTGGAACCGGATGGAGCGGCTGGGTCAGGGCATGCTGCCGCTTTACGATCACGCGCTGGGGCTGCCACCCGGCTATTTCCGCGAGCGCTTCGAGGGAGCGCACATCAACCTACGCCTGTCACACTATCCGCCCAGCCTCGCGGCGGAGGATAATCAGTTCGGCATCGCACCGCACACCGACAGCGGGTTCATGACCTTTCTGCCGCAGTCCGAGGTGCCGGGGCTGGAGATACTCACCGTGACCGGCAAGTGGATCGCGGTGCCGCCGATGCCGGGGACCTACCTCGTGAACACGGGTGACATCCTGCACCAGTGGACCAACCGGCGGTTTCGGTCGACCCCGCATCGGGCGATCAACCGCTCCAGCACGGATCGCTATGCCATTCCGTTCTTCTATGATCCCAACACCGACGTGATGATCGAGTGTCTTCCGGGATGCAGTGGCCCGGACAACCCGGCGCACTATCCGCCGCGCAGTTTTGCCGACTACTACGCCTGGTTCGTCAAAATGAACTACCGTCATCAGCACGACGACGCCGCCTGACGCGCTTCCCGGCCGCCGGTCAGCGCGTCGCGATGATGAACAGCCTGGGGAACGGCAGCAGCACCGTGCCATCCGGCAGCGGCTTGTATGCGTCAGCCAACGCGGCGCGGTACTCAGCGAGGTATGCCGTGGCTTCGGATAGATCGAGTGGCGCCAGGAAAGGCCGCAAGCCGCTGCCCTTGAACCATTCCACGACGGCGTCCGTGCCGCCTTCCAGCACATGATGGTAGGTGGTCAGCCATACATCCACCCGAGCCGCATGCGGCCGCAGCAGCCGATAATACCACTCGGCGCCCTGCCGCTCCGCTCGCGCCCCCGAGGCGCCGGCAAGCTTCTCCCGCCATCGCGTGCCATCAGCCACCTGGCGCATCAGCACATGCGCCGGCTCCTGCAAATTGTCCGGCACCTGAACGGCCAAGCTGCCCCCCGGCGCCACCTTGCTCATCAGCCGCGGCATCAGGCTCTCGTGATGCGGCACCCATTGTAGCGACGCATTCGCCAGGATCAGATCGAACCGTTCGGCTGGGTCCCAGGTATCGATGCCGCCCAGCTCGAACCGCAACGTGGGCAACCGCTGGCGGGCGGCAACGATCATGTCGGAAGAACTGTCCAGCCCGCTGATGTCGGCACCAGGACAGCGAGCGGCCAGCACCTCGGTGGAGTTGCCCGGACCGCACCCCAGGTCAATTGCGTGGCGCACATCGACCGTTGGCACCGCGTTCAGCAAGTCGCGCACCGGACGCGTCCGCTCGGCCTCGAAGCTAACGTATTGCGCGGCGGACCAACTCATCGCGGGGCTTCCTGGGCTGCTTGGCCCCGAGCCTATTCCGCCGGGTCCGAGCGATCCAGCGTGGATGCGGTCTCGCCAGCCGCCGTCAGACCACCCCCTCCCGGCGCAGCGCGACCCGCTCAGCCTCGGGATAGCCCAGTTCCGCCAGGATTTCCTCGCTGTGCTGCCCCAATTCGGGGGCGGGCTGGCGCACCTCACAGGGCGTAGCCGACAGTTTGATGGGAAAGCCAAGCATGCGGACGATGCCGTGGCCGGGGTGGGGGACGTCGAGAAACATCTGCTGAGCCTGGATTTGAGGGTCCTGGAACACCGCCTCGACGCTGTGCACCGGACCGCACGGAACGCCGGCCGCGTTCAACGTGGCGACCCAGAAGGTGCTGGTGTTGGTCGCCAGCTTGCCGCCAACGATCGCGTTGATCCGAGCGCGGTTGGCGACCCGTGCGTCCTGCGTCGCATACAGCGGATCGGTCTTCAGTCCGGGTTCCCCAAGGGCATCCGCCAGCCTGCCGAAGAACGCATCATCCGCCGGTGCCAGGGCGATCTCGCCGTCCCGCGTCGGAAACAGCCCATAGGGCGCGGAAATCGGATGGTCGTTGCCGCTGCGCGCCGGCGCCGTGCCGGTGGCGAAATAGTTCGTCGCGATATAGGCGAGCAGGCTGACCAGGCCATTGGTCAGGCTGACCTCCGCCCGCTGTCCCTGCCCGGTCGCGCGCGCCCGCGGCACCGACGCGGCGATCGCCAGTGCGGCATACAGCCCGGCGATCAGGTCGCTGATCGGCAGCCCGGAGCGCAGCGGCGGATCCTCCGGGCGGCCGTTGACGCTCATGAACCCGCTCATGGCCTGAGCGATGAAATCGAATGCCGGGCGATTCCGGTACGGGCCGGTGCTGCCAAACCCGTTGATCGAGCAGGTCACCAGCGCCGGCTGCAGCGCATGCAGGCGGGCCTCGCCGAAACCCAGGCGATCCAGCACGCCGGGGCGGAAGTTTTCCACCAGAACGTCGGACCGCTCGATCAAGCGGGACAGGATCGCGCCGCCACGAGGCTTGCGCAGGTCCAGGCGGATCGAGCGTTTGTTGCGGTTGAACTGGGCGAAATACCAGGACAGACCGTCCTTGACCGCGCCCTGTCCACGGATCGAATCGCCGTCAGGCGCCTCGACCTTGATGACGTCGGCGCCCAGGTCGCCCAGCAGGGCCGTGCAAAAAGGGCCCGAAAGCACGCGCGTCAGGTCAAGGACCCTGACTCCGGTCAATGGCATGAGTATGTCCCCGTTGGTCGAATGCTATTGTCACCATGACCGGCCGGCGCATCAAATCCGCTCAGCGGCCACGCTGGATTCGCTGCGGAGGACAGACTGCCGCGCCGGCGAGCACTCGCTCGGCGTTGAGGAGATGACGGCGATTTAATACGAACCCGCATCGTTCGCCATGATTCCGCCGCCGGAGCATCGCCGGGTCATAATCAAAATGCATTGTTCCTGGCAGCCGGGAAGCAAGAAATCCCCGGTGAAAAGGAACTCACGATGAACCGTATTATAACGTTGACTTCAGGCGCACTGTTCGCGACCGGCTTGCCGCCCTGCCGATCAGTGGCTTTGCCCAACAGACTGTCCCGGGCGGCAAGACCGACGCGCAGGTGGTCTCACCCGCTATGCAAACTGGCAACACGCCGGCCACCGCTCAGACGGCTGTCAGCAGGGACATGAAGACAACTCATGCCCAGCATGACGCGACCCAAGTGGCCAAAAAATCGGCCAGCAAATCAAAAGATGCCGCGCCGGCAACGGATCAGCCCACCGGTTCGCGGCCGACCGCCCAGCACAAAACCCTGGACCCGACCAAGTCCTAATCCTAACGGGCCGGCCGGCGGGTCGCCTTTTCGTTCCTGCCGGCAGGCGCTACTATCTCTGCGCGACATGACCCTCTGCCAGCGACATCAGCCGCTGAAGGTGCTAGGATGGTATCATGGTGGCCCTTTGCAAACACCCGCCCGCCCGTATGACTGTGACGGAATTCCTGTCATGGGATCTTGCTGACGCTGCGACTGGGTCGTGGCAATTGATCGACGGCGAGCCGGTGGCGATGGCCCCGGGGTCAGAGACCCTCGCTGCGCTCCAGGGCGAGATCGGCGCGCTGCTTCGCAATCACTTGATCAGAAGCGGCAGTCAGTGCCGGCTGCTCAGCCAGCCCGGCATCGTCCCCCGGGTCCGTGCCAACTGTAACTTTCGTATCCCCGACCTGCGCCCCGCCAGCGCTTGGGCTGATGGTGCCCGATCCGATCCTGCTGATAGAAAATCCTCTCCCCGGGAAACGAAGCGCAGACCCGTGCCGTATCTGGGCCTACACCACGATCCCAACCGTGCAGGAAATCCTCGCCGTCCATAGCACGCGGATCGACGCCGAACTGTTGCGCCGGAATGCCGACGCAAGCTGGCCCGAGGAGCTTCACATTCTTACCGCGTCGGACATCCTGAAACTTTCGGGCATTGATTTCGTCATCGACCTCGCTGCGCTCTACCGCAGCACCGCCCTCGCGCCGGTCAGACCTTGATCGCCCCCACGGGTGGAACATTGCTGGCCAGCGCCCGAGCGTAGGCCGCTCGCGCCGTGACACGTTGATTGTAAGCAACGACGTTGTCGGCCACGGTTATTCCGTATCGAATCGCCCAGGTGACGCACGTCGAAAGCAGGATGTCGGCCGCGGTGAAATCGTCGCCCATGATGTAGTGCGGCGAGTCGGCCAAAGCCCGGTCCACGGTCCGCATCTGCGCCCGAAAATATCTCTCGGCGGCTGCATTCGCGAGCGGGGCGTCGCCGTAGATGTGCCGCAGATCACCATGCCGGCGCATCACGTAAAGCGAAGTCGCATCGAGTTCGCTGATGACGAAAAAGCACCACTCCAGACAACGCGCACGCGGGCGCAGTTCGAGCGGCACCAATCGGTTGTGCGGCTGTCCGTAGGCGTCCGACAAATAGCTGATGATCGCAGCGCTTTCGGTGAGGATCAGGCCGTCGTCCTGCAGCAGGGGGATTTTCTGCCGCGCGCTGAGCGCGGTGAATTCGGCGGTCAGGGTGTCACCGTTGCGGGGCAGGATGGCGCGAATTTGATAGCGAAGACCGAGTTCATGCAGCGCCCAGTGAGGCCGAATAGTACCGACTGGTTCCGACGCCCCAAAGTATTCGCTTGTCATCTCCTTCCGGCATTTGTTCTGCCCCGACGATGATGCGGCTCAGCCTCCACCGGCGGATGCCTTGGCCGCGCCGGACACTTTCAGTGCCTCGATCTCGTTGCTGGAGTAGCCGGCCTCGGCCAGGATGGCGTCGGTGTGGCCGCCGAGACGCGGAGCGGGTCCGCCGATGTGGGCTGGGGTGCGATCGAACATCGCGGCGGGGCGTGGTTGCCGGATCGTTCCCAACCCGGGTTGTTCCAGGAGCTCGATGAGTTCGTTGTTGATCACCTGTTCGTTGTGTATCACCTCGGCGCGCCGCAGTACCCGGGGCACAGGGCACGTCCGCCGCATCCAGCCGTTCAAGCCAGTCCTGACTCACTCCACCTGCCAGGATATCGCCCACCAGCCTTAGTCTCTCAGCCGCGTTGGCCGATCGCGCGGATATCGTTCTGAAGCGGGGATCCTCGACCCACTCGGGCCGGCCGAGAACATTGCACAGACCACGCCATTCCTGGTCGGAGAGTGAGCCCACCGTGATGTAGCCGTCGCGCGTCCTGAAGATCAGGTCTGGTCGGGGCGGCGCGCTGGGGGCGTTCTCACGCCCGACGATGGTGAATTGCGTCATTGCCTCGGGCCACAGAAAAGCGACCATCGTGTCAAGCATCGAGAGCCGGATATGTTGTCCCTCGCCGGTCCGTTCACGCGCGAACAGTGCGGCGCAGACCGCCTGAGCCGCATGCACGGCCGTCGTCTTGTCTGCGACGATGGTGCGAATCATCTGCGGCCGCCCGGTCGTCTGATCCGCCTGCACGTCGGCAAATCCGGACAACGACTGGATAACCGGATCATAGACTCGTTTCTTGACGTATGGACCAGTGTCGCCGACGCCGGAAATCGAAACATACACCAGGCGTGGGTTGAGTTTGCGCATGGCCGGTTCGTCGATACCCAGCCGCTGCATCAAACCGGGACGGAAATTCTGCACCAGGACGTCGGCGCTGGCGATCAGCCGGCGTAAGGCGTCCAACGCCGGCGGCTGCTTAAGATCGAGCACGATCGAGCGCTTGCCACGATTGGATGAAATGAACATCGGACTGAATTCGCCGTCGCTCGAGGTGCGGCGAGCGATATCGCCGCCCGGTGGCTCGATCTTGATGACGTCGGCGCCTTGGTCAGCCAATAGCATGGTGCAGACCGGTCCGGAAATTACCGTGGTCAGGTCTATGACCCTTACGCCGTCAAGCGGTCCTGGCATGATTCCTCGCGATGATCGAGCCTACCATTTCTCGGTCCAGGGGCGCAGATCGAGCTCGTGCGTCCAGGCGTCGCGCGGCTGGTTGTGCAGCATCCAGTAATTCTCGGCGATCGAGGCCGGATTGAGGATGCCGCCGGATCTCTGTCTTGTTTCGTATTGATCCGGGTCTCTCGACCGGGTGAAGTCGGTGTCAATCGCCCCATCGACAACGACATGCGCGACATGGATGCCCTCGGGGCCGAGCTCCCGAGCCATGCTTTGCGCCAGCGCACGAAGCGCATGTTTGCCGCCGGCGAATGCGGCGTAGCCGGTCCCGCCGCGCACGCTGGCGGTCGCCCCGGTGAACAGAATGGTGCCGCGCCGCCGAGGCACCATGTACTTCGCTGCCTCACGGCCCGCCAGAAAGCCCGAGAGCGCGCACATCTCCCAGACCTTTGTATAGACTCGCGTGGTGGTCTCGCGGATCGGGAAACGGACATTGCCACCGACGTTGAAGGAGACGACCTCCAACAGGCCAATCTCGCGTTCGATGGTCTCGAATAATGCGATGACTTCGTCTTCACGCCGAGCGTCGCTGCCGAAGGCGCGGGCCTTGCCGCCGTCCTGTTCGATGCGCCGGACCAGAGGCTCAAGTTTGTCGGCGTGCCGGCGGGTGATGCAAGTGACGAAGCCCTCTCGAGCGAAACGGCGAGCGACGGCGCCACCCGTGGCATCGCCGGCACCAATCACCAGCGCGACTTTTGCTTCGGGCATGGACGGCCTTTCACACTGGTTCTATATGACCCTGATACTATCATTATGATAGCCAATGCGTTCTGTCAATGGGCCGCCTCAATCACACGGCGGCTGAACCAAGCTAATTTCAACGCTTCCCGGCGTAGCTCTTGGCCATCCCCTCACCCGGTTCGGCTTGCGGGCCGAAGGGCATGATCGGATAGCGCAGCCCGGCTTTCGACAGGCCCTGCAACCCGGTTACCGCACGCAGCAAATCCGCTGGCGGGCAAGCCATCAGCATTTCGTCGTCCGCCACGCCACCGTAACGACGCTCGGCGTAACACGGGATCGACAGGCTCACCTTCTGGTTTTTCAACGCATTACCCCAGCTATCGGCGCAGGCGCTCTCGCCGGTGATGCTGAAGTCGTACCGCTGGTAATTGCGCCATTGCAGTCCGTTAATGAACAATATCATCTGAGCGGGGTTGCCATAGAACAGGCAGACGTCTGGCGGGCTCAACCGGCCGGTGCGCAGCGGCGAGATCGCCAGCCCATGATAGGTCCCTGGCGTCACCCTGGGCATTCCCGCCTGATGCGCTGCCGCCGCCTCGCGATTCTCGAACCAGACGCCTTCCATCTTCCGGCCGGACGTATAGATCTCGCCCGGTGCGTCCAGCCCGATCACACTGGAGCAGCTTGAAAACGGCGGCACGTTCTCGGTCGTGATGCCCAGTGTAAAGCCGGCCATGCGAGACTGGGTGACCAACTGGCACGTCGAATAGGTTTTACCCTTGGCGGGCCGGCGCAATCCAGGAACCGCCTCCATCTCGGCAACGTCCTCGAACAGCTTCATGCCGATCGGGAAGGTCCGTAGGCGAAGCAGTTGATTGAGCTGTTCGGCGAGGTCGGCAATGGCTTTGCCGTCCAAACTTGGGCCATCCGGGCTCGGGCCGTCCTGCATCGCTGGCATATCGTTCATGGTCGGGCTCCTCCGGTGCCCATGCTGCCACGTGCGGAGGCCCGCGGAAATAGGTCGGCGGTCAGGCGTGCAGGATGTCGAGGCGGCGCAGTTCGATACGATCGATGCGTTCCGATTGACCGGCAAAGTCGCCGTGCAGCAGGGCCACTTTCGTCTCCAGCGAGGTCACCCGACGGGCAAGCTCCGTGACGCTCGTCGTCAGCCGATCGAGCTTCTCATCCATCTTTCGCAAGTAGACGAGCATCAGATTGTCGGGCGCGTCGCTCACCGCTAACTCCATGCGCTGAAGTCGCAGCGTATCAGAATTTTTATCCCGTCCGATCGGAAATAAGCGTGCGACGTGTCACATCCCGTGGCGCACCCGTCGCCGATTGAACGTCCGGCCGAATCGCCGCACCCCGGCCCATTGCTGTTGCAACCAGGTTCCGGTCGCCAGTGTCTCGTCGCCCGACGGATCGCCGGTCCGCACGTAGTCGCGGGAAAAATCCGCCGTTCCGAACAGCATGTCCCACCATGGCAGCACCGCGCCATAGTTGCAGCTCCGCTGGCCGGCCGCCAGCACACCGTGGTGCGCGCGATGGAACCGTGGCGAGATCAGCAGGCGCTCTCCCAGCCAGCCGAAGGACAGCCGCACGTTGGCGTGCGACAGCGACTCGAGAAAGCGCAGCAGCAGCACCAGCAGCGGGAACTGCAACGGCGGCACACCGATCAGCAGCGCGATGACGCCGAACCACACAAAGGAAATGACGTCGTCGAGCAAATGGTTCCGGTCATCGGACCAGAATGTCATCTGCCGTTGCGCGTGATGCAGGGAGTGCAGCGCCCACCACCAGCGGAACCTGTGCGACAACCGGTGGCGCCAGTATTCGGCGAAATCCAGGATAATCGCGTACAGCACGAAGGTCAGGACCTGCTGACCGAGCAAGGGGGGGAACAGGCCTTCCAAGGTAGGAGGCACGAGGCCACGGTCGGCCATCCAGCCACTGACCGCGACCTGGGCTCGGTAGAACAGCACGTAGGTCACGAACGGCAGAATGCCGACGCGCGATACCACGGTATAGGCGACGTCCACCCAGACGGCGCCACGGTCCGGCCAGCGCTCGACCGGCCGCCAGCGTTCCAGTGGCAGGCAAACCGCGAAAGTGATCACGACTTGGGCGGCACCGTACAAGGCGAACAGCGCCCATCCGTACGACACGTCCTCCCAGTCCATCAAGCCGAACTGGTAGAGCGCCGGAATCAGCAGATGTTCCTCCAGCCAACCCGCGGCAAGATCGAACGGATCACCCATCAGCGGCTGGAAACCACCGTAGGGGACGGCGCACCCGGATTGAGAAACAGCCCGTGCGGTGAGCGTCCGACCGCGATCGTCTGAAACAGACCGGTTGCGGGGTCGAGGACCGCGACTTTCTCCGCCCAGCGGCGCGTAATCCAGATTTTCCCATCCGGCGCGAAGACCATGTCATCCGGGCCGCCGGGAATACTGTAGCTGCGAATCGGCGCCAGGGTGGTCGAGTCCAGCGAAACCGTCGTGCCGCCGGCGCGATTGTTGACCCAGAGGATTTTTCGGTCCGGCGACAGGAACAGGTTGTGCGCGCCCTTTCCGGTCTCGATCCGCTCCAGCACACGACCGGTCTCCGGATCGACTTGGGCAATATAATCGGTGCCCATATCAGCCACCAGGACGCGGCCGTTCAGCCATAATACGCCCGCCGGAGTCTTGCCGACCGGCACACTCCATTTCTCCGTCAGCGTCCGCAGATCAAAGGCCGCGAGTTTGTCGCTGCCCTGCAAACTCACGAACACCATCGACGAATCCGGCGAATACGCCAAGTGACTCGGCGTCGCCACCACCGCAAAACGCTTCAGCAGCTTCATGCTGGGCGCGTCATAAACGTCCACCTGGTTGCGCGCGAGCCCGTTCACCGTGAGGAATTTTCCATCCGGGCTGAAACCCAACTGGTATGGATCGGCAACAGGCATGTGGGCCCGCACTTCGCCCGTCCTGGGATCGAGGAACATGATCTGGTTGCCGGCGGTATCGCCCACCAGCAGGCTGCCGCCATCCGGGCTGAGCGCAACGTGATGCGGCTCCCGCAACGCCGGAATGCGGCGCACCTCCTTTTGCGTCGCCATGTCGATCACGCTGATCGATGCGTCGCCGGAGTTGACGACGAAGGCGATGCCACCGGCTCGAGCCGACGTCGCGCCGATGGCGACCGACAGCGTCGTGATAATGCACAGGATGTAAAGAAAAACCACGCAACGCCGCCACATGGCCTCGGATTCTCCGGCTTGATGCACTGGTCCCCTACGCCACTCGAAGCAGCCCCGGCAAGGCCCGTTGAGCTGGCGCCTCGCCATCTCGCGTGAACACGGCTGTGGCGAACGCAAAGAGCACACAGGCCGGGGTGGAGATCAGCAGATTGTCGGTCAGCGCATGGAAGCCGAAGGCGACGAACGCCAGCCGCATGATGCGCCGGTCGGACGGTCGCAGGCGTCTTGTATGGACGATCACCCATGACACGAACAGCACGATCAGCAGCGCCCGTCCGACCTGCCCGCCTTCGACCTCAATACGCAAGTATTCGTTGTGCGCCGCCCGGGTGTGCAGGAGCTGGACGATCGGACCGTTTTCAGGGACGACGACGTTGCCTGCACCGATGCCCCACCCGAACCAAGGCGATTCGTCTGCCGCACTCTCGAACGTCGGCCACAGCAGGTCGCGTCCACTCAGGTTGACAGTCTCATTGGCGACAACGTTGAAGAGACGAAGCTCGTCGAGTTCGCCAGCCAGAAACGCCAGCGGTGGGATCACGGCGGCGATCGATAGTGCAAGCAGCAGCCGGTGGCGCGGTAGGACGACCGCCGAGCGTATCGAAACCAGGGTGAGGGCGCTAACCGCGACGGCGTAGGCGAGTGGAGCGCGCGCCCCCGTAAGCACCAGCACCGTGAAGTTGGCGGCCAAAAGCAGCAGATCACCGCGGCGACCTTCCCGGTAGAGTTGGATCAGGCAGGCATAGATTGCCGCCAGGCAGACGCTGGCGAGAAACGCAGGATGGCCCAAGCCGGCGAGTCGGGCGCCCCCGCTGTCGATGAACAAGGGTCGAATACCGGCCAGGGCGAGCGGAACGCAGCTCAGTACCGCCACCAACGGGCACCATTTCGTCGCGCGAACGATGGCGTCGCCCCAGGACCGCGGCACGCGGCAGAAACAGAACGCAAAAGGCGCCGCCGAACCGATCAGGGATCGCAAACTGTCGCCCGGCGTCAGGCCCGGATAGAGTCCATGCGAGAAGCCAATCCCCAGAATCGCCAGGTACGCCCAGACTGGGTTGAAAGCATCCAGGCGGACGCCGAACCGAAGCGCGCAGAGCACCGCCAGGGCGATCTCCACGCCCTTCACCACCACGATCGTGGTGGTGAACATCGCGTCCCCGAACAGATCAAACGTGGTCATTTCCAGGCTGGTACCGGCAATCAGCAACCAAGCCCCACAAAAGCCGGTGGAGTGACGATAGGCCAGGAAAGCGACGCCCACGGCAACGGCGGCGGCCAGGGCGAGCCAGAACAGCGGCGGCGCGATCAAGCCACAGGCGAACGCCACGGCCAGCAGCACGGCGGCGGTGCAAAGGATCCCGCGGTCCGGATTGGTTCCGTTAAGACGGGCATACGAGAGAATTGACCCCATCCCGCGTTGGTATGCTCGCCATTGGTAAACAAAAGGTTTACCGCGCGGCCCCGTTCATTGGCAGCCGCCGGGAATCGGTTATCCTGCCGGGAAAGCATCGCAAGGAAGCACCATGCGCGTCGTCGCGACCGGTCTGCGGTTTCCGGAAGGCCCCGTGGCCATGAAGGACGGGTCCATCGTCCTGGTGGAGATCGAGCGGCAAACCATCACGCGGATCGCTTCGGATGGGAGGACTTCGATCATCGCCCAAACCGGGGGCGGCCCGAATGGTCTGGCTGTCGGACCCGACGGTGCCTTCTATCTCTGCAACAATGGCGGCTTTCAGTGGCGCACGGAACTGAACCTGTTGCGACCGGCGGGACCGGCGCCAGACTACCGAGGCGGGCGAATTGAACGGATCGATCCAACTACCGGGGTGGTGAGTGTTCTGTACGACCATTGCGGCCCCAACAAGCTGCTCGGTCCAAATGACATCGTGTTCGACGGCTTCGGGGGCTTCTACTTCACCGATTTGGGGAAATCGCGTGCCCGAGACCGGGACTGGGGCGGGGTGTATTATGCTCTGGCCGACGGATCGAGCATCACCGAAATCGTGCATCCGATCCTGACGCCGAACGGGATCGGCCTGTCTCCCGACGGCAAGACGCTTTATGTCGCCGAAACCGAGACCGCGCGGCTTTGGGCGTTCGATGTGCTGGCACCGGGCGTGCTTGGGAAGGCGCCCTTCCCGTCACCACACGGCGGCCGACTGATGGTCGGGCTCGGCGGATTTCAGCGGTTCGACAGCCTGGCCGTGGACGGCGCGGGAAATGTCTGCGTGGCGACGCTGGTGAACGGATCGGTCAGTGTGATTGCTCCAGAAGGTGGTCTGCTGCGGCAGGTGCCAATGCCGGATATGTTCTGTACCAATATCTGCTTCGGAGGAGCCGATCGCCGCACCGCCTACATGACGCTATCGGGAACCGGACAGCTCGTCGCAATGGACTGGGACGGTCCCGGCCTGCGGCTGGCGTACGAGGCGTAGCGGGAAACTCTCGCCGGTACAATTCAAGGCATCCGAGTCCCGGCTTGCGGCCAATGCCGGACAGCTTCATGTCTGCCTCAGCCAATCAGGAGATCACCGATGCGTGCCGTAGGTTATCAGGACTCGCTCCCCATCGACGCACCCGCCGCCCTCGTTGACGTCGAGTTGCCGAAGCCCGAACCTGCAGGCCGGGACCTCCTGGTGGAGGTGCGGGCCGTATCGGTGAACCCGGTCGACACGAAGGTGCGCCGTCGGGCGAAGGGCGAAGCCGGGGAATGGAAGGTTCTCGGCTACGACGCGACAGGCGTTGTGGTCGCCACCGGTCCCTCGGCAACCCTGTTCAAGCCCGGCGACGCCGTGTTCTACGCCGGCGACATCACCCGGTCAGGAACCAACGCCGAGTTTCACCTGGTCGATGAGCGTATCGTCGGCCGCAAGCCGAAGTCGCTCGACTGGGCGGCGGCGGCGGCCCTACCGTTGACCGCGATCACCGCATGGGAAGCATTATTTGACCGTATCGACGTGCGAAAACCGGTGCCGGGCGCCTCGGCTGCGATCCTGATCATCGGCGGTGCCGGGGGCGTCGGATCAATCACGATCCAGCTTGCTCGGCGGCTGACTGGCCTGACCGTGATCGCGACCGCCTCGCGGCCAGAGACTCAGGCCTGGGTGCGCGACCTTGGGGCGCACCATGTCATAGACCACGCCAGGCCGCTGGCCGATCAAATGACGGCGCTGGGAATCGGCGAACCCGCTTTCGTTTTCTCCACCACCAACACCGAAAAGCACATCGCGGAGGTGGTGAAACTGATCGCTCCGCAGGGCCGCTTCGGGCTGATCGACGATCCGCCGGCGGTCGACATCAGCCCGTTCAAGCGCAAGTGTGTGTCCGTGCACTGGGAGATGATGTTCACCCGCTCGACCTTCCAGACCGCGGATATGGGTGCACAGGGGGACCTGCTGAACGAGGTCTCCCGCATGGTCGATGCCGGAACGATCCACACCACGCTGGGGGAGAATTTCGGGCCGATCAACGCCGCGAACCTGAAGCGTGCGCATGCGCTGATCGAGAGCGGACGTGCCCGCGGCAAGATCGTTTTGGAAGGCTTCGGACCGTAAATTAGTCGCCGGGCAGACGCCGACATGCTTTGTCATCGGCGCCTCGGGACGGTCCAGTTCAAGGGCGCGTCACGCGCCGGGCGTCTCCGGCACCACGCTGCGCCTGTGTCCATAGGCGAAATAGATCACCAGGCCGATGATGAGCCACCCAAGCAGTCGCAACCAGGTGTCCAGCGGCAGGCCGAGCATCAACAGCAGGGAAAATCCAATTCCGAGCGTGGGCAGCCACGGCACGCCCGGCGTGCGGAATGGACGATTCGTCCTTGGCGAACTGCGACGGAGATGGATCACCGCGACGCATACCAGTAGGAACGCGAACAGTGTCCCGATGCTGACCATCTCACCCAGCAGCCCAATCGGGAAGGTCGCCGCGATCACTGCCACCACGACGCCGATCAGCGCCTGACTGGCAAACGGCGTCCGGAAACGCGGGTGCACCTTGCTGAACAACGGCGGCAGCAGGCGGTCCTGTGCGATCGAGAACATGATGCGCGCTTGTCCGAAAAGCAGCACGAAGATCACCGTCGTCAGCCCGGCAAGCGCCGCGAATTTCACCAGAACGGACAGCCACCCGATGCCGGTCGCATCGATTGCCACCGCCACCGGATCGGCGACTCCCAGTTTTTGGTACGGCACCGTGCCCGTCATCACCAGGGCCATAAGAACGTAAAGGATGGTGCAAATGATCAGCGAACCGAGGATGCCAATCGGCATGTCTCGTTGCGGCAGCTTCGCCTCCTGAGCAGCGGTCGAGACCGCATCGAAACCGATATAGGCGAAGAAGACCACCGACGAGCCACGCAGAATGCCGCTCCAGCCAAAGCTGCCGAAGGTGCCGGTGTTTTCGGGAATGAAAGGCGTCCAGTTCGCCCGATTGACATAGAACGCGCCGACGACGATGACAACGCCGACCACGAACAGCTTGAACGCGACCATGATGTTGTTCACGCGTGTCGACTCTTTGGTGCCGAACATCAGCAAGCCGGTAAGGATCAACACGATCAGCACGGCTGGCAGATTGACAATGGCGGTTGCCGATGTGCCATCGGCGAGCTTCACCGCCTCGCCGGTCGCCTCCGCCCATTGTGCTGGGATGTGGATGCCGAAACTGCCGAGCAGACTGACGAAGTAGCCGGACCAACCGACAGCGACCGTTGCGGCGCCCATCCCATACTCGAGTATCAGGTCCCAGCCGATGATCCAGGCAAATATCTCGCCAACGGTCGCATAGGCATATGTGTATGCGCTCCCCGAAGCCGGGATCATGGCCGCCAGCTCGGCGTAGCAGAGGCCCACGAAGGCGCAGGCGATGCCGGACAGGATGAAGGACAGGGAGATCGCTGGGCCGGCGTAGTTCGCGGCCGCCTTGCCGGTGAGCACGAAGATACCGGCTCCGATGATACAGCCGATGCCCAGGCCGACCAGCGAGAACGGGCCGAGCGTCTTTGTCAGGCCTTCGCCGTGTCCTTCGGTGCTCGCGGCGATGGCTTCGAGGGACTTTCGACCGGTGAATTGCGCAATCGACATGCGTTGCCCCTTTTGACTTTGGGATAGCCGGATTTCAACGGTGGGCCGGAATTGAAACCCGTGCAAACAACATGCCCGCGATAACGCTGGTCACAACGATATGTTGCGCCATGATCACTAGCGAGGCGGCCACGTCCTGCGTGAAGACGACAACGCACACCGCCGCGTCGATGCGCTGTTATCGTCAGTCTTACGGCTTGTCCTGGGTCATGCCAACATCCGCCTGCAAAACGGTGTCGAAAAGTCCCTACTCCGAAGTCGGCCGTGGCAGCCGAGCATCGGTTTCGCGGCACCGGCCGTTTCCAGTGGCCTGCTAGCGGCCCTGCCGATCCCCCTACGTCCGCGGCACGATACGGCGAACGTCGGGGGCAGCACGCTAGAACGGGATTTCGTCGTCCAGATCGCCGCCTTTCGGTGCATCCCATGAGGGACTGCCCGCCTCGCCCCGGCCCGCCGAGCCTGCACGCGCGCCCGCGGCGGCTGGCGCCCGATCCCGCGCGGGGTACCCGCCCCCCAACTCGGAGCCACTGCCACCATAGCCACCGGACTCACCGCCGCCCGAGCGGCTGTCCAACATCGTGAGCTGTCCGTTGAAGCGGCCGATCACCACCTCGGTGGTATAGCGTTCCTGCCCGGACTGGTCGGTCCACTTGCGGGTCTGCAGCGACCCCTCCACGTAGATTTTCGCGCCCTTTTTCAGGAAGCGCTCCGCTACGTCCGCGGTCCGGTCATTGAAGATCACGACACGATGCCACTCTGTCTTTTCCTTGCGCTCGCCCGAGGCTCGGTCGTTCCACGTCTCACTGGTCGCCAGGGTCAGGTTGACGATCTTGTTGCCATCCTGCGTGGTCCGCACCTCCGGGTCCTTCCCCAGATTGCCCACCAGAATTACCTTGTTGACGCTGCCAGCCATGCCCACCGATCCTTTCCCGACACCGAGACCCTAGCCCAACCGCCATCCACGGGCCACATGGTTAAAATTCTTCCAACGACCCTGGAAAAATGCCATAAGTTTTGAGAACATCAATAGAACATATACCCTCCCGATCAAAAAAGCCACCGCAAAGACCGGCGGCGAACGGCAGACCGACAGCGGAGACACCAGCATACATGGCCGGCTCTATCCACGTGCGCGGCGCACGCGAGCACAACCTGAAGAACGTGGATGTGGTCATCCCGCGCGACACCCTCACCGTCATCACCGGACTATCGGGCTCGGGTAAGTCGTCGCTGGCGTTCGATACCATCTACGCCGAGGGCCAGCGGCGCTATGTCGAGTCGCTTTCCGCCTACGCCCGTCAGTTCCTGGAGCTGATGGGCAAGCCGGACGTCGACAGCATCGACGGGCTGTCGCCGGCGATCTCGATCGAGCAGAAGACCACCTCGAAGAATCCGCGCTCCACCGTCGGCACCGTCACCGAAATTCACGACTACATGCGGCTGCTCTGGGCACGCACCGGCGTGCCCTACTCGCCCGCTACCGGACTGCCGATCGAGGCGCAGACTGTCTCGCAAATGGTCGACCGCGTCATGACCATGCCGGAGGGCACCCGGCTGCTGCTGCTTGCTCCCGTGGTGCGTGACCGCAAGGGCGAATACCGCAAGGAACTGGCCGAACTGCAGCGGCGCGGCTTTACCCGCGTAAAGGTCGACGGGACGCTGTATGAGATCGGCGAGGTCCCCGCGCTCAACCGCAAAACCAAGCACGAGATCGAGGCCGTGGTGGATCGCGTTGTCGTCCGCGACGGTATCGCGCCGCGCCTGGCCGACAGTTTCGAAACCGCCCTGGCGATGTCGGATGGCGTCGTCTACGCCGAAAACGTCGAAACCGGCGACCGCACGGTGTTCTCCTCGCGCTTCGCCTGCCCGGTCAGCGGCTTCACGATCGAGGAAATCGAGCCACGGCTGTTCAGTTTCAACTCTCCCCACGGCGCCTGCCCGGCCTGCGACGGCCTGGGCGTCGAGAGCTTTTTCGACTCCGACCTCGTGGTTCCGGACGACCGCATCAGCCTGTCCGACGGGGCCATCGCCCCCTGGACCGGCGCGCAATCGCCTTATTACGACCAGACCCTGCAAAGCCTGGCGCGCCACTATAAGCAGACCACCAAGACAGCCTGGCGCGAGCTTCCCTCGACGGTCCGCGACGCGATCCTGCACGGGTCGGCGGACGAACCGATCGCCTTCACTTACAAGGATGGCACGCGCAGCTATACCGTCACCAAACCATTCGAAGGCGTACTTAAGAACCTGCAACGCCGCTGGCAGGAAACCGACAGTGTCTGGGTGCGGGAGGAAATGTCCCGCTACCAGGCCGAAAAACCCTGCGCGGTCTGCAACGGCGCTCGCCTGAAGCCGGAAGCCCTTTCGGTCCGTGTCGCGGGCAAGAACATCGCCGAGGCATCGGAGCAATCGATCAGCGCCGCGCTCGACTGGTTCGCCGACGTGTTGCCACAACTGACCCCGCAACGACAGGAAATCGCCGGCCGCATTCTGCGCGAAATCGTCGACCGGCTGCGTTTCCTGGTCGATGTCGGCCTGAACTACCTGACGCTGGCGCGGGGCTCCGCCACTCTGTCGGGCGGCGAGTCGCAACGCATTCGCCTGGCGAGCCAGATTGGCTCCGGCCTGACCGGGGTGCTTTACGTGCTGGACGAGCCGTCGATCGGCCTGCATCAGCGTGACAACGAACGGCTGCTGGGCACCCTGCGGCGGCTGCGCGACCTGGGCAACACCGTTCTTGTCGTGGAACATGACGAGGATGCGATCCGCGCCGCCGATCATCTGATCGACATGGGTCCCGCGGCTGGCATCAACGGCGGCTGGGTGGTCGCCGAGGGAACCCCCGACGAGGTTGCCGCCAACACCAAGTCGCTCACCGGCGACTATTTGTCCGGGCGGCGCCGGATCGAGATCCCGCCGATGCGCCGCCCAGTGCAGGAGGACCGCGTACTGCAAGTCGTCGGCGCGCGAGGGCACAACCTCAAGAGCATTGGCGCCACTTTCCCGCTGGGCACCTTCACCTGCGTCACCGGTGTGTCGGGCGGTGGCAAGTCAACCTTGGTCGTTGACACGCTTTACAAGGCTGCCGCCCGCCGGTTGATGGGCGCGGGGCTGGTGCCGGCTCCGCATGACCGGATCGAGGGGCTGGACCAACTCGACAAGATCATCGACATCGACCAGTCGCCGATCGGCCGCACGCCGCGGTCGAATCCCGCCACCTACACGGATTTGTTCGCGCCGATCCGTGACTGGTTCGCCGAACTGCCGGAGGCCCGGGCGCGTGGCTACAAGCCGGGTCGCTTCAGCTTCAACGTGAAGGGCGGCCGTTGCGAAGCCTGCCAGGGCGACGGGTTGCTGAAGATCGAGATGCACTTCCTGCCGGACGTTTATGTGCGATGCGATACCTGCAAGGGAAAACGCTACAACCGTGAAACGTTGGAGATAAAATTCCGTGACAAGTCCATCGCCGAGGTGCTGGCAATGACGGTGGACGAGGCGGTGCCCTATTTCAGTGCCCAGATGCGCATCCACGACCGGCTGAAAATTCTCCAGCAAGTCGGCCTCGGCTACATTGCGCTCGGCCAGCAGGCGACGACCCTTTCCGGGGGCGAGGCGCAGCGTATCAAGCTGTCCAAGGAGCTTGCGCGACGGGCCACCGGCCGGACGTTGTACATACTGGACGAACCCACCACCGGCCTGCATTTCGAGGATGTGCGAAAGCTGCTCGAGGTGCTGCATGCGTTGGTCGATCAGGGCAACACCGTGGTGGTGATCGAGCACAATCTGGAGGTCATCAAGACCGCTGACTGGATTCTGGACCTTGGCCCGGAGGGCGGTGATGGCGGCGGCCGCATCGTCGCCGAAGGCACGCCGGAGGATATCGCCGAGAATCCGCAGAGCCATACCGGGCGCTTTCTGGCCCCCCTGCTGCCCGCCGTCGCGGCTCCCAGGAAGACCCGGCGACGCGCCTAGCCGGTTGTTACGATGCAGGACTTTACCTATTTGGCGAGCCGCGACCAGGTTTGTGTATGAAAACAAGAACACGGCAGCTTGATGCAGCCAGCGGCGGAAGTGGCGCTAGATACCCGCGCCACATTTCATGAGGCGATCATGTGGGCCGCACCAGGCGACGGGCTTGGCCTAAAGACGCTATGGACTGACGCCCCCGGCGCAACGGACAAGCTGGATGTGCTCTACAAATCGCGGCGTATCCGCAAGACCGAACGCGACGAACTGGCGCACTTTATCGACCATGGCTGGTTGGTTTGGCGCGGCGCCATCGACCACGACCTGATCGATCGGTTCGTGGCCGATATCCGAGCGCACCACACCCATCCCGGCATGTTTCTGACCACGGATCATCGTAACGGCTCGTCTGGCCGCAAGATTTCCGGCACAACGCCCGACCGGTTCGAGAGCCTGTTCGACCTCTACGTCAATCTGGCCTCGGCGCGCGAGGTCTGTCTGCACCGGCGAATATCACGGTTTCTGAACGTCGTGTTCGAGACCAGTCCGGTCGTCTGTCAGCAGTTGTTGTTCCAACGCAGCAACGGTCACCGCGTGCATCAGGACACCTCCGTGGTGGCCGTGGAGGACCCACTGCTGATGACCGCGAGCTGGATCGCATTGGAGGACGTCGTCGAGGGCAGCGGCGAACTGGCGTTCTTCGACCGAAGTCACAGGCTGCCGCATTACTTGTTCAAGGACGGCACCAAGCGCATGAACTCGAGCGTCGACGATCAGGGGCAGTACATCGACGATCTCGGCACCGCGTGCCGCAACCGTGACCTACGCTATGAACGCTTCATCGCGAGGAAGGGCGATGTGCTATTCTGGGCCGCCGACCTGGTGCATCGCAGCCACCCACGATCGCTCCCGGAGGAAACCAGCAGGCTGTCCTGTGTGACACACTATCATCCCGCGACGACGACACCGTTCTGGTTCAGGCATCATCCGGATCGTCGCACGCTCATTCCGTTCGCCGATCGAGGCGCCTTTGTCAGTGTGCACTACGACCTAAGCTAGCTCCGGATAGCAATGATCGCGCCGGACTCGCCTTTGATGTAGCGGCCGTCGCGCATCCCGCCGAGCCCCTATGGGCGGTGGGCTCGATCACAGAAAACTCGATGTCAGCGACGGTGTTGCCCCCAAGGCGTGGGCCATGAACTCCAGGGCGCCACGCACCTTGTCCCGGGTCGCTGGCTGCACGCATGTGGCCGACGAAAGCCGAACGGGTCCAGGGGGCGGGAGCGTGAGCCAGAGATGGAAGCCGGCCGGGTCGGTCCCGGCTATCCCACCCAGGCGCGCGGCGTCACCTCGATGCCCGGCGTCTACGTGCTGGGCCTGCCCTGGCTTTACACCTGGGGTTCCGGCCGCTTCGTGGGCGTTGGCCGCGACGCGGGCTATCTCGCCGAACGGATCACCGACCATCTCGCGCGGCGGACGGCTTCGCATGGGCTCGAACTGGCCATCACGGAGAACTGAGCGGCGGTTACCTTCACCCCCACAGGTGATCCCGCTTTTGCCCGAGACCGAGTTCGATAACGCAACAGTAAACCGCCCGTCCCGGGCCGTGCATGCAACCCGGGCGCCTCCATTGCGCTGTTCCGCCATATGGATCGGAGCAGGGCATGAGCGCGGGCGAAATTACCACCGACATCCCGGCGCGAATGGACCGACTGCCCTGGAGCCGGTTCCATCTGCTGGTCGTGGTGGCGCTCGGCATCACCTGGGTGCTGGATGGGCTGGAAGTCACCATCGTCGGGTCGATCGGCCCGATCCTGCAAGACAAACGGACCCTCGGCCTGACCGATCAGGACATCGGCAGCGTCGCGGCCTGTTACGTCGCCGGCGCCGTCGTCGGAGCCCTGGTGTTCGGCTGGCTCACCGACCGGTTTGGCCGCCGGCTGATCTTCAACGTCACCCTCGGCATCTACATCCTGGGTGTGCTGTGCAGCGCGTTCGCCTGGAATTTCTGGACTTTCGCCGCCTTCCGCTGCCTGACCGGCCTTGGCATCGGAGGCGAATATGCCGCGATCAATTCCGCGATCGACGAACTGATCCCCGCGCGACTGCGTGGCCGGATCGACCTGATCGTCAACGGCAGCTACTGGGCAGGCGCGGCAATCGGCGCCGGGGCCTCCTTGCTGTTGCTGTCCGGGCGAATCGTCGGCATCGACCTCGGCTGGCGCCTAGGCTTCGGCATCGGAGCCGTTCTCGGCGGCTTCATCTTGTTCCTCCGCCGCTTCGTCCCGGAGAGCCCGCGCTGGCAGATCACTCACGGGCGCGAGCAGGAGGCGAAACAAAACACCGACGAGATCGAGCGCCAGGTCGGTCAGCGTCTGCCGCCAGCAAAAGGCACGCTCAAGGTTCGTCCCCGCAAGGTGTTCGGTTTCGGCCTGATCCTGGGTGCCATGCTGGGAAAAAACCGCGGCCGCAGCTTCCTGGCGCTGAGCCTGATGGTGGCGCAGGCATTCCTGTTCAACGCCGTATTCTTCACTTACGGACTGGTCCTGACGAATTTCTACCACATCCAGGAAGCGCGGGTCGGCGTCTATATCTTGCCACTGGCGATCGGGAATTTTCTCGGACCGCTGCTGCTGGGCCATCTGTTCGACACCGTCGGGCGCAAGAAGATGATCACCGGAACCTATGGACTGGCTGGTGTCATGCTTGTCGTCGTGGCCGTTCTGTTTGGCATGGACATGCTGACCGCCTGGACCCAGACCGCCTGCTGGATCGCTGTCTTCTTTGTCGCCTCCGCCGCCGCCAGTTCCGCCTACCTCACCGCCAGCGAAATCTTCCCGTTGGAAACGCGGGCAATGGCCATCGCCCTGTTCTACGCACTGGGCACGCTGATCGGCGGCGTCAGCGGGCCGTTTCTGTTCGGATTTCTGATCGGTTCGGGCAATCAATGGGCGGTGGCGGGGGGCTACGCCGGAGCGGCGGCGTTGATGATCGGGGCCGCAATCTGCGAAGCGCTGTTGGGCGTGGAAGCGGCAGGAAAGTCGCTGGAGGAGGTGTCGCAACCGCTTTCCAGCGCGGCCTGATCCCCGTTCCGCTCGGTAGGCGGGCAAGGTATGCCTCGGTTGCGTGTCCGGCCTCGCTGGAGCATCCATCTGCTCGCAACCTGACCGAGACGCCGATGCCCGCGAATCCGCTTGTCGACCGAGTCCTATGTGCCGGCTTGCTGGCTCTGCTGGGGACCCCCGGTCATGCCGCCGACCCGTTGAGCAATGCCCAGCCGATCACGGTCGTTATGATCGACGACAGCTTCCAACCTGACCACCTGACCTTCCAGGCCGGCAAGGCATACGAACTTCGGCTGGAGAACCGAGGCAAGGATTTGCACGAGTTCACCGCTCCGGAATTCTTCCGTGCGGCGACCGTTCGCGATAAGCGATTGCTCGCCAATGGTGGCACCGAGGTCGTGGTGCAGCCTGGCAAATCCGCCAGGATCGTGCTGCTGCCACGCGTCAAGGGCGAGTACAAGCTGACCTGCGCCGACCACGACTGGGATGGTATGGTCGGCAGTATCACCGTCGAGTGAAACCAACCGCGGCGCGCGGCTGGAGCGCGGCAACCGAGGGCGAGTGCTCTCTCCGGCGGTTCTGGACGGGGCCGGGCAAGCGGGTTAGGTATGAAAGCCTGAACCAGCAGGATCAGCAATCATGAAAGAATTCTCGGGCAGGATAGCGGTCGTGACCGGAGGCGGCACTGGTATGGGCCGCGAGCTGGTGCGCCAACTCGTCGCCGAGGGCTGCAATGTCGCCATGTGCGATATCTCCGCCCGAACCATGGCCGAAACAAAAAAACTATGCGAGGAGGCCCGTCCGCCGCAGGGCCTGAGGATCACCACGCACGTCGCCGATGTCTCCGACGAAGCGCAGGTGCTGAGCTTTCGGGACGCGGTTGCGGCGCAGCATGGCACGGACAAGATTCATCTGTTGTTCAACAACGCCGGCATTGGCGGAGGCGGCAGCATGATCGCCAACGCTCGCGAGGAGTGGGAAAAAACCTTCAATATCTGCTGGGGTGGCGTTTATCTCAACACCCGCGCCTTTCTGCCGATGCTGCGGAACGCCGATGAAGGCCACATCATCAACACCAGCAGCGTCAATGGCTTTTGGGCATCGATCGGACCGCTGGTGCCGCATACGTCCTATTCTGCCGCAAAATTTGCCGTCAAGGGCTTCAGCGAGGCACTGATTGCAGATTTGCGGATCAACGCTCCGCATATCAGCGTGTCCGTCGTCATGCCGGGTCATATTGGAACATCGATCCGGGCCAATACCCTCAAAGTTCAGGCTGGCCGCGATTCGGACGTGTTGAGCCCGGCTCAGATCGCGCAAGCGCGTGCCTGGCTCACGTCGTTGGGCAGAGACGGTTCGGGGCCGTCGGATGATGAGATTCAAGGTATCGTCGCCGAGCGAGCTCGGCGGTTCATCGAAGACGCACCGACCAGCGCGGCCGAAGCCGCAACGATTATTCTGGATGGGGTCAAGGCCGGTCGCTGGCGCATTCTTGTTGGCTCCGATGCGCATCTGATCGATGAGCGAGTTCGCCAGTCGCCCGAGCGTGCGTATGACGCCGACTTTTTCGAGAGCTTCGCGGCTGAGGCTGGCTGGCGCCTCGGTCGCTGACGTTTTGGTACCGGCCCGAACGCCACGGAGATTATGCGATGATCGAAATCAACGGCATGGCGCATGTCATCCTGACGGTCACCGACTTCGAGGCGTCGCGCAAATTCTACTGCCAGCTTCTGCCGTTTCTCGGCATGAAAAAAGTCTATGATGGGAACAATTTCGTCTATCACGTCGGTGGACGCACGGCGCTGGGGATACAACGTTGCGCGGAGGAGCATGAAGAGGAGCGTTTCGTCCAGAATCGTGTCGGGCTTCACCATCTTTGCCTGCGCGCCCGCTCCCGTGACGATGTCGACAAGGCCGCGCTCAAACTGCGCGAAATGGGCGCCTACATTGATCGTGGGCCAATGGAGCGCGAGTGGGCGGATGGTTACTACTTTTTCGTCTTCGAGGATCCTGACGGCATCAGACTCGAGATCAACCACATCCCGGGCAAGGGCCTGCTGACCGAAGGGGGACGGCAAAATCCCAGCGATGATCCCAACTGGGACCAGAATGCCTGAGACGATGTGATCGAAGAGTTCCTTATCCAACCTTCAGCGATTGAACAAGGGAGAAAAGCCGAGCGGTGGTTGCAGGCGTAGCAGGGCCCACTGGCCGGCGCGCAGGATTTCAGCGCCGCAGCTAGAGGAGAGGCGAGACGACCGGGCTGGCGAGGTGAGCAGGTAGGCAATGTTCCCGGCATGGATGCCCGGACCGCAGCCCTGTTCGAACAGCAGGCGACGTGACTCCGTGCGGCGATACCATGTGATCAGGTCGGCATCATTCGTGGGAGTGAATTTCCACATCACCAGCGTCGGACGTCCGGTGCGGCGCTCAAAGTCGAGCCACTGGGCTTCCACCTCCGGATCGATCAGCACGACGTCGCCAGGGGCAACCAGGCGTTTCACTGCCGCCACCATGGGTTGTTTCCAGTGCTCAAGAGTTTCGTTTGCAACGACTTGCCGGATCAACGCGTCCCCCTGGATGTACAGGAAGGTGGGTCCGATCAGTGCCAGGAGACATGCGCGCGGAAGCCATTCCCGGACGCCGAAAGCCGTTGTCGCACGCGCCAGCGCAAGCATCAGCCAGAGCAGCAGAATCAGGGACGAGGGGCGAAAGAGATAGAACTTGCCTAGGACTCCCGCATCCCGGTCGAAGAACTTTGGGCCAAGCACGAAGAACAAGTACCCCAGAAGGCCGGTCAGCCACAGCGCGGTCACCCGCAATTGCCGCGTTGGCCCAGTCCTGGCGACCCAAACGCAGAGCAACAACATCAACCCGGCCATCAGGTAGCCGGGCAGCCAGCGGTCACGGAAATACTCCCAGGACAGGAAGGGCGACTGGTGATGCGGTTCGCGAATGATCGAATAGATCACGTCGGGGGATGGCACGTCGCTCGCTGCGTTGGCGCGCGTGTCGGCCAGTCGCGACCACGCTATTATCCCGAACAGCGGCAACGTCAGAAGCGCATAAAGCATTGTTGCTGAAACAACGCGCCTCACATTCCCTGGCCTGTCCAGCAGCCGCAATGCCATGCCGGCCATGAACCAAAAGCCGCCGACCAGAAAATGGACGTAAGTCGCCAGCGCGAACAGCATCGTCGCGGCGGTCAGTCGTTGGCCAACCAGTACCGAGTTTCAGAGCGGCCAGCACCAGCAGGTAGGAGGCCACCTTCGCCTCGTAGCCACTGAACAGCCACTCCCCGCCAATGATATCCTGGCCGGTCAGTCCCATGATCATGACGGCCAGCGCCGCGTCCAGCGCCACCAATCCAACCACCCGGAACAGAGCCGTCAGTGCCAGCGCGTAGCCCGCGACTGTCAGTAGCCGCGTCATGATCTGTGCGTGACTGTAACCGATGCTCGAGACCAGGGCGCCGAGCGTCAGATTGCTCAGACTGAGGTGTCGGGAGGCATCGAACACAGCGGTTGTCGGCGGCCAGTCGCCGCCGTCGGTAAATCTCGCGGCGAGTGCGAAATAATCCTCCTCATTGTCCGAAAGGATGCCGTGAGGCGGGATCATCAGAAACAGCACGAGAACCAGGACGACGGTCCCAGCCGTCGAACGCGTGTCACGCATACTCCGGCTGAGCCGATGCCACGGTTGTTTGGTTTCGACCATGGTGGACCCTCAAATCGCGGCCGTCACGACTGGGCTCGCGGCTGTGACCCGATCGGTTCGTGGCGGAGACGGTCCGGACGAATGTTCCGAGCTGTCCGTCCACGCGGCTTCGCTTGTAGGCGATGCCCGCCGCCCGCAGGTTCCGTAGTGCGCGGATGGCGGCAATTGCGCAAGGGGGCGGAGCCGGGCGACGGGCTCCAATCCAGCGGTCCAGCAACCGTCGCGGTTCCGGGCCAAAAGTGCATAGCGGTCCGCGAGCGAGCAGGCCATTATAAGGCGTCCGGCACGATGGCAGCAGCTTAACCGCGCGGCCGCGGCGCCAAGTAGTTGGATACGATTCGCTTGCGTTCAATCCTGTTAGAGTAAGGAGTGCCTTCGTGACGAACCTAATGATACGCCCGCTTATCCTTGGATCGGTGCTTTCGGCCTTGAGCCTGACGGGATGCGTCTCCGAAAGCAAATATGACGATCTCCAGGCCCAGAACCAGCAGCTTCAGGAACAGAACACGACGCTGTCGCAACAGTTGGCGGCCGAAAAGACGCAGGTCAGCCGCCTGCAAGGGGCGATCAAATACACCGTCAACAGCGATTTGTTGTTCTCGCCGGGAAGCTGGGAGATGCGTCCTCAAGGCAAGGAGATCATCGCCAAGATGGCGGCAAAACTTGCTCCAACACAGCAAAACAAGATCCTGGTTAACGGTTACACCGACAACGCTCCGATTGGCCCGGCACTGCAGCGGGAGGGAGTTACCTCAAATCTGGAACTATCGCAGAAGCGCGCCGAGAGCGTGATGGCGTATTTGATTTCACAAGGTGTGAAGCCGGATCTTGTCGAGGCGCACGGATACGGCGATGCTCAGCCGGTTGCATCGAATGCCACCGCAAAGGGCCGCGCGGCGAACCGCCGGGTGGATCTGACCCTGGCGAACCCGTCTAGCTAAAGCCCCGGGGGCGTCGCGGTTCTTCCAGACGCCGAAACCGCTGAATGCGCGACGGCGGCCCTCGTGCACTGAAAATGCGTGGGGGTCGGTGCGCATTCCTGCCCTGTTGCTCAGGATCTGCCCGCCTTGAACTGCGCGCAGGAAATTTGCCGACGTGCGATCGAACGAAGGCTGTGACCGTCAAAACGAGATACAACAATCGAGATGCCGAAACCGCATAGCGACCTGCCTGATGCGCGAGTAACTGTTGCGGTGTTCAATCGGAAGCAACCACGGGCTGCTTTGCACCTTCTGCCCCTGCGGATGCGGGAAACTGGGCGACAAATGTGCTCCATCATCCTCGGCGGCTAAGCCACAATCTTCTGCGGATCGGCGCGGCGGCGCTGATCCCGGAGACGCTGCAAGAACAAGGTATCTCCGCAGGCACCGCATTCCGTCGCGCCGGATTCGGTCCCGAGTCGCTTGCGGAACCCGAATCGGCTGTTCCTGTCGCCTGGCTAGGCCGAGTTTTCAAATCAGCCGCGGCCGTCACCGCCCAACAAGAGTTCGGATTATTGATCGGCTTGCGGGCGGGAGCCCGGACGATCGACTGGGCCCAGGACTCAGCAAGAAGCGACGCCCATGTGAGCACGGCGCTGATAAAGATAATCTCGCGCCCGGCGCGTTTTCCGGATTCGCTGTTGACCTTGAGTGTCGCCGGGAATGCGTGCTCCATCAACTGCACCGCGCTGCCGCGCAACCTGGTTGCGCGTGATCAGCTTGAAGATTGCGCCATGGGATTTGCGGCCGGGGCTCTCCGGGCCTTGTGCGGACCGCGCTTCCACCCCCTGGAATTTCGTTTCATGCACGGCACGCCGCCCGATCCGCAGCGCCATGCTGCCCTGCTTCAGGCCCCAGTCTCGTACAGTGCGGACGTTACTGCGATGGAATTCGAACTGGCCTGGCTCGGGCCCGAATACGCGGCTTCCAGAGGTCTTCCGCCCAGGCCCGTCGACGGGCGAAAAACTCACCGCGACCTTGTCGCCGAGCTCCGGGCGATCCTGACCTCGTGGGATGGGATCGACACGCCGTCCGCGCCAGTCGCGGCCTCGGAGTTAGGGCTGACGCCGCGCGCGCTCAATCGGCTGCTCGCCAAGGAAGGCACTAGCTTTCACCGCATGCTGGAGGACAGCCGTTACGAAAGCGCGCGGCGGCGGCTGCGAGATGTTGCCGCGCCAATCGTGTCGATCGCCTGGGCGCTAGGCTATGCTGATGCAAGCGCCTTTTCGCGCGCATTCCGACGATGGGCCGGCGTGACACCGACTGCGTGGCGGGAGTCGGACACTGGAGAGTTGTAATCGGCCTCCCGCGCGACAGGCCTGCCGCGGCCCGCGGCTATCGGCTGTCGTGTAGCGCAATCCGTCTGAATCCGCCTGGTTATCACCCCTTCTCAACGCATCAATTTAAGCTTATGACGGCCGCGACACGTATCTTGCCGACAAGTCGTCCGCCGACCATGGGAGAAGACGCAATGATATCGAGGCTGGGTTGCATGGCCGGGGTAGCCGCGCTGGGCTTTCTCGTTTCATCTCCTGAATTGCTTCATCCGCGGCTGGCCTCGCAGGCCTTCGCTCAGGCCTCGCAGATGGCGGGCATCGGGCACACCGAGACTGTATCGGCCCGCGCGGTGGTGAAGTCGATTGATTTGCCGACCCGGACAGTTACGCTTGAGACATCCGGCGGCAATACGATGGTTCTGAAGGTCGGGAACGAAGTCCAAAATCTGCCGCAGGTCCATCCCGGCGATACAGTCGTCGCCCATTACTATACGTCGTCGTCCTACGTACTCGCCCCACCGGGGACGAAGCTGCCGGACGATTCTCTTACCGTGGCTGGCGCTCGCGCGGCGCCAGGCGACAAACCCGCCGGCGCGGTCGGCAGCAAGATGGTAGTGACCGGACTTGTCGTCGGCGTCGACCCAACGGCGCATACCGTTTCTCTCGTCGATCCCGGCGGTGGCCCGATTCGGTCGGTCGACGTGGTAACGGCCGAGGGGCAGCAATCCATGAAGATGATAAAGGTCGGCGACACCATCACCGCGATTATCACTGAAGCCGTATTGGTCGGGGTCGAACCGGCGGCGTAACGCATTCGCTCCAACCGTCTCATTTCCAGAGGAGGTGCCTGATGATGCTCGATCACTCTAAGTCCACTATGACGCGTCGATCCCTCGGCGCGAGACACGCGATACTCGGACTGGTCCTCGCGGCCCTGGTGCCCCTGGTGGGATGCTCCTCCTCGCAAAACATCAGTCAGCAGACCGTTGAGGGCCAGAGGCCGGATGGCACCGTGGAAATGAACCAGGTCCAGGCCGCTTTCATCGGCAGTGGCGGCGGTGGTAGCGGGACGCTGAATTTCCGAGGTGCGACTTATCAGTTCGCGGTAGGTGGCCTGGGGATCGGCGGCATCGGCGCCTCAACGATCAACGCCGCGGGCGAAGTCTACGGCCTGAAAAAGGTCTCCGACTTTCCGGGAGCGTATGCCCAGGGTCGTTACGGCTTTGTCTTTGGTGACACGAGCGCGGGCGATCTGTGGCTTCGCAACGAGAAGGGCGTCATCATGCACCTGAAGGCGAAGCGGTCTGGTCTGATGCTAAGTCTCGGCGGCGATGCCGTGGTCATCTCAATGCAATGAGCAACAACTTCCTGTTTGCCGACCATCGCCTTTAGCGCCATGAGCACGACGGAGCCCGGAATACGAATGGCGGCGGTTCGGCGGTCCCGGCGCGTGCCGGTGATCTGGGCAATACCGATCATCGCGATCGCCATCGGCGCATGGTTGGCCTGGGACACGCTCTCGAAAGAAGGGCCGCGGATCGTTGTATCCTTTGAAGACGCCGAGGGTCTGCAAATTGGGCAGTCTCAACTGAAATTCAAGGATATTGGCCTAGGCACGGTTAAAGGTCTCGAGTTCACCGAAGACCGCCGGAGGGTGTTGGTTACAATAGCAACGACCTCGCAAGCTGAACCTTTCCTAAAAGCGGGGGCACAATTCTGGGTGGTGAAGCCGCGCTTGTTCGCAGGCAATATCTCGGGCTTCAGCACCCTGCTTTCCGGTGCCTACATCGGGCTGCTGCCAGGCGATGCAACCGCAAAGGCCGAGCGCCAGTTTGTCGGCCGTGAAGAGCCGCCGTTGTTGGACAGCGACATACCAGGCCGAACGTTCCTGCTAAGGACAACGCAGCTCGGTTCGGTGAGCCTCGGCTCACCGGTGTTCTACCGCGGTCTCTCGGTTGGGCAGGTTCTCGGCTGGGACATCAACGATATGGCGCAGAGCGTAACCATCCATGCCTTCGTCCGACGACCGTTTGATACTTACGTCCATGACGAGACGCGCTTCTGGAACGCGTCGGGGGTATCGGTGAAGCTGGGCGGCGCCGGTGTGGAAATGCAGGTGGAATCACTTCGCGCGCTGCTGCTGGGCGGTATCGCCTTCGAAACGCCGACAACTGGACCTACCAGCGAAGTCAGCGCCGAAAATCACGAATTTCCGCTGTTTGTCAATCAGGATGCAGCCAAGGCTGCCTCCTACAGCCGAAAAATTCCATTGCTGGTCTACTTCTCTTCGTCGGTGCGCGGTCTTGGTCCCGGTTCCGAAGTGGTGATGCATGGTCTCAAGGTCGGACAGGTCACCGATGTTCGGTTGAGCTATGATCCCGCGAGCGACGCCATCGTCGCGCCTGTGCGCTTGGAGATCGCACCCGAACGCGTGGTCGGGATCGGACGCAAGGTGTTCCAGAATACCGGTGAAGCAGTCCAGGCGCTGGCATCGAAAGGGCTTCGGGCTACGCTGCAAAGCGGCAATCTGCTCACCGGTGAGATGCTGGTTTCACTTGAAATAGTACCCAACGCCCCCCCTGCTACGATCACGATGGAGGACGGGGCCTTTGTGTTCCCAACCACTGAGTCGGGCGGATTGTCGAGCATCCAGGCCGCAGCCGGGGATCTGCTACGCAACGTCAACGCCATCCCATTTGCGAGTATTGGTCAAGGCCTGGACACGCTGCTCAAGAACATCAGTGGGCTCAGCAATGGGCCCCAGCTTCAACAGGCGCTCAACGGACTGGCCGGGACGATGGCAGAGGCGCAATCGGTTTTGAAAGGCTTGAATGCGGAGATGGGCCCCGCCCTGAAGCAGCTTCCCGACATTGCGACTTCGCTACAAACTACGCTCAAACAATCGAGCCAGTTGATGCGATCGGTTGACACCGCTTACGGCAACGATACCCAGTTCCATCGGGATCTCGATCGGCTGATGGCGCAGCTCAACGATGCGGTCCGTTCGTTCCGGGCGCTTGCCGACTTGCTCAACCGCCATCCGGAGGCGCTCTTACGCGGGCGGACCGATACGGGAGTCCAATGAAAGTCTGGCGCCGGCTTCGACTCGCCGTTGCTCTGAGCGCAACGCTTGCAGCGGCCGCATGCGCGTCGGCCGATCCGAAACTTTACACGATCAACTCGATTCCAGGGTCTGAGCTGTCTGGCGCTCCCGCGGAAGTCGCTCTACACGGCGTGGGCGTCGCGCAGTATCTTCAGCGCAGTCAGATCGTGCAATCGTCAGTGGATTACCGCGTCGCGCTTCGGGTCAATGCTTGGTGGGGCGAACCGCTGGACGCGATGCTGGGGCGAGTGCTGGTCGAGGATCTCGCCCAACGACTGCCTCGCAGCACCATCTACACGTCGACCGGCGCGGTGACCGGATCGCCCGAGGCTACCATTGAGCTGGAAGTGCAACGGCTCGATCTCGACCGTGACGGCAGCCTTATTCTCATCGCGCAATGCTCGGTCTCGTTCAAAGGCCGGCCCTCCGCCGATACGCGCAGCTTTCACATATCGCAGCCGGCGATTTCGGCCGGTGTCGAAGGACAGGTCGCGGCCACAAGCAAGGCCCTGGCTGAGGTGGCGGACCGGATCGCCAGAATGCTTGCCACTCCGCCTGGCCGCAAATGACTCCCCCCGCCGGCGAGGATCGGACCGAAGCCGTTCTCCGCGAGTGTCCGGGCTGCGGATTGTTTCAGGTGGAACCCGCGCTCGCTCCAGGCACCACGGCCCAGTGCGATCGTTGCGGTACCACGCTCCGGCGAACCCGGCAGCATCCGCTCGAGCACAGTCTGGCACTGGCCCTCGCGGCATTGATCCTGTTGACCGTCATGTGCCTGACCACGCTGATGACCGTGCGCACATCAGGGATCGTGCACCACGCGGGGATCTTTTCCGGCCCGACGGAGCTCGTTGAGCGCGGTATGTCCAGCCTCGCCATCGTCGTTGTGTTCGTAACCGTTGTTGCGCCACTGTCTAAGTTACTCGGCACCATCTACGTGTTGCTCCGAAGCCGCGAAGCGACGCCGGCGCCGCATCTCCGTCGCATCTTCGCGCTGGTCGAACGACTTTCAACTTGGTCGATGGTCGAGGTATTCGTACTCGGCGTCTTCGTTGCCTACGTGAAGCTCGGCGATCTCGTCACGATCGAGTTGAACGCTGGCGTTTATGCGCTTCTGGCCCTGACGGTCGCCCTGGTCTGGGCCGATGCCGCCCTGGATCGGGAAGCAGTATGGGACACGCTCGACAGCGTTCGCGCCCGGAACCTGTCGCATGAAGTCCTTCGTACGGGGCAAGTGCCCGACCAAGCCGTCGGATGCGAAGTTTGTACGTTGGTGGTCGTAACTGACAAAAAGGACGCCCCCTGCCCTCGTTGCGGTACCAAGTTGCACGCCCGCAAACCGGAAAGCATCGCCTGGACCTGGGCATTGGTCATTGCCGCCGCGGTGCTTTACATACCCGCTAATCTGTACCCGGTACTCACCGTGATGCAGCTTGGCGCCGGATCGCCCAGCACGATCCTGGGCGGCGTGCGCGAGCTGCTCGAATCGGGCATGTATCCGTTGGCGGCGCTGGTGTTTTTCGCCAGTATCGCGGTGCCGATGCTGAAGCTGGTGGGCCTGAGTGTGTTGCTGATATCAGTGCAAACGGGCCATGCAGGGTGGCTGCGAGATCGAACGCGACTATACCACATCATTCAATGGATCGGCCGTTGGTCGATGATAGATATCTTCATGGAGGCCCTTCTCGGTGCCCTCGTTCAATTCGGCGGCGTAGTCACCATCGAACCCGGATTCGGCGCTGTGGCGTTCTGCGCCGTCGTCGTCCTCACGATATTTGCCGCTGAAACATTCGACCCCCGCATCATGTGGGACTCGGCCGAGAAACGGGAACGCTTCGATCAGATTGAGGCGAAGGCATAGCCCAACGGCATTGATCCAGAACTTGCCAGTCCCGCGGCCGCCCGTAGCGTGGCGGATGGAGTTTCGCCGAATATCTGTCGATATTTGACGGCGAATCGACCAAGCTCCCAGAAACCGAGATCCGTCGCAACGTCGGTCACTCTGGTGATCGCAGGGTCGGCAAATCGCAATGTGCGCCGAGCCAAACGCATGCGACGGAGCAGGAGGTATTGGGTGGGGCTGACACCAAACTGCCGCTGACAGGCCATGCGCAGGGTCCGGCTGGAGACCCCTATCGCACGACTGATGTCGGGCATCAGCAGAGGCTCGAGAGAATGCGCTTCCAGTATCTCGCGGAACCTGCGAATGATAAATCGATGATGTTGCCTCGCGGTGCTGTCCGCGTGAACATCCGCGGTGCCGGAACATTCCACAATACGCTGGAGCAACGCCTGCTTAAGTCCGCGCTCGGCACTGGAACGCACCGACCAACCCGGCACCGCCTCTGCCAAGTCGCCCGCGGCGGCGTGCAACGAACGCAGGTACGTCAATGCTGCTGGCGGCGGTGTGATCACCGCGCAACCATTGACCCATGTTGCGCTGCGACCAAAGTGCGACCTGCTAGAGATTTCCAAGGCATCGTCGGCAAAAGCGAGGCTTCCCCAACTAGCTGGACCCGACAATCGCGAAACATAAGTGTTGCCGGAACTGAACAGCGCAACATTTTCATAGCGGATCTCGGCGCCGCTCAAAAACATGCTTGGCCCTGGCTCGGTCAGAAATATCATGCCCGAACAGCTCATATCGACCTCGATGAGGCGACCCAGGCGCTCGCGGCACCGTTGTGCGTAGAGGCCGCACAAATCAATCAGCATACCGCGGGCGTCGAACGACCCTCGTTCCGTGACCAGAATCTCGCAGCCATCCGGCCGTATCATGCCGGCGAATTCGTCGGGGTCCCTGGATTTGAACACCCCGCTCGACCAAATCACGTTCCCCATAACATTACCGTTTTGGCATTCGTTCTGTTGCGATGGTCTCAGTCCACCGGGTGTCCGACCTTGACTATGCAGATTCGGCGAGCGGCGGATAAATGGCGACGTGCCTGTCCGTCCAAATCGATAAAGCATTGATTTGCTGGCGATGTCCGCCAGGGCGGTCATGAAAGATTCAGCGACGCACGCGCGTCTGTTTATGGTCAGTCGAGTGGCACTCTCAGGTCGCCCTAGCCATCGCGCCCTGGTTGCAGGATTGGTGGATGAACTCTAATTCCCGCTTCGTTCCAGTCGTCGCTTTTTGCCCAGCGTCCCCTGACGCCCCGCATGACTTGATAGGGGGATCGGATGTTTGGCGCACCACGCGGGGTCTGCGAGCTTGCCGGAAATGCATAGGCCAGACACGAATTCAGCGCCAATCTGTCAGATATGGTTTTGCCCCACCTGTTTCCCTCCGCCGAGGCCGATAGTCGCTAAATTCTTGTAGAATGACAGTATTGGCGTAGTGTGGGTTGATCCGCCGATCGACCCAGCGATTCGCTTTGGTGAGGGCGGAGACGACAGGCAATTGGCGAAGCGGTTTGCTTTTGTCGTGGGTGAGACAGAGACAAGCCCTTCGGCGAACCGGGCTGCCAACGTACGGAGGAACCTTTAATGTTACGATCTCGCTCTGCGCTGGGGCTGATCAGGGATATCTGGCGGAAGCCAAGACATGCCGTCTGCGCCGTCGCCGTCGTGCTTACGTTGGTTCCCTTTACCGCCGTGATGGCTCAAGCGCCGAAGCCAAACATCATCGTCATTATGGGCGACGATATCGGCTGGTCCAATGTCGGAGCCTATAACCAGGGACTGATGTATTCCACCACGCCGAACCTGGACAAGGTCGCGAGTGAAGGCATGCGCTTCACCGACTACTATGCCGAGCCGAGCTGCACTGCGGGACGCGCGAATTTTATTACCGGGGAGCTGCCGATCCGCACCGGTCTGACGACGGTGGGTCAGGCTGGGGCGAAGATTGGCATTCCGGACGAGGCGCCGACGATTGCCACCGCCCTGAAGGCGTTGGGATACGAAACCGGACAGTTCGGCAAGAATCATCTGGGCGATTTGAACCAGTATCTGCCGACAGTGCATGGTTTCGATGAATTCTTTGGCTACCTCTATCACCTCGACGCGATGGAAGATCCTTTCTGGCACTCCTATCCGCCGTCGTTGAAAGACAAAGTGGGGCCGCGCAACCTGCTTCACACCTTTGCCACCGAAACCGACGATCCGGCAGTGGACCAACGCTGGGGCAAGGTCGGCAAGCAGCGGATCGAGGACGAAGGGCCGCTGCCTCCGCATCCGATGCCGGGCATTAAATACAACATGGAAACAATTGACGAGAACATCCTGGACTACTCGGTGAAATTCATCGACAAAGCCAAGAATGACGGCAAGCCGTTTTTCATGTGGGTCAACCCCACTCGAGCACACGTGATATCGCATCTTTCGCCTAAGTATCAGGCGAAACTTACCCCGGAGAACGGCTGGTATCTCGAAGAAGGCGTAATGGCCCAGCTCGACGACGTCGTTGGCGGCCTGATGGCAAAGCTGAAGGCCGAGGGAATGGACGACAATACGATCGTCGTGTTTACGACTGATAACGGCACCGAGAATTTCACTTGGCCCGACGGTGGCAATACGCCGTTCGCTGCGGGCAAGGGAACGATCATGGAAGGCGGCATGCGTGTCCCGATGATCATCCGTTGGCCGGGCCACATCGCTGCCGGAAAGATCGAGAACGGCATTATGTCGGGCCTGGATTTCTTTCCGACGCTGGTCGCCCTCGCTGGCAATCCAAACATCAAGGATGAGTTGCTAAAAGGCAAGGAACTCAACGGCACGACCTACAAGGTACATCTGGATGGCTATGATCAGGTGCCATTGCTGACCGGCAAGGGGCCATCCAGCCGGCACGAAGTGTTCTATTTCGCCGAAGGCACGCTCGGCGCGGTCCGTATCGATGACTTCAAATTCCGGCTCATCGACCAGCCCGAGGGATGGACCGGGGGAACCGTCCACGTCGACTGGCCGATCCTGTCGAACCTTCGGCTTGACCCTTTCGAAAGGATGCAGTTCGCCAAGGGCAACACGGGAAGTTTCATGTATGTGCCCGATTTCTACATGCATGAGTTCTGGCGCTTCGTCTTCCTGCAGCAAGCGGTGGGCGAATATGCCCAGACGTTCATCGACTTTCCGCCGATGCAGCGCGGGGCCAGCTTCAACCTCGAGGCAGTCAAGGCCGAAATTCAGGCGCGCCTGAACGCCATGAAGGGCAAGGTGGAGTAGCCGGGATCGAGAATGGCAACCCGGGGTTCGGCGGCACGCATTACAACGCGTTCCTGACGCAGTACTTCGTGAACTACAATCCAGGCGCGGGTTGATATGTCGGGAGAGCACCCAGCATCACGGCAAAGTGGCCGGCGGCGGATAAGCCTGGACGCTGCCGGTCAATTTGGCTGTCGGGACATATTACAGTGCCGTGCATCCGGAATTCCGGCTCGATACGGCAGCTTCGCGCCCGGGTCGCCTCCAGTTTTTGATCGTCACCGAATCACTTGGCACTCCGCCGAATTCAAGTCACTCTTTGCGCGCGGCCGCGGTGTGGTGGTGGGAATGTCGGCTCATGATGGCCGACAAGGTTGAGGCGAGGAAATTGTCGATGTTGAACCGGATCGTTATAACCGTCGTTCTAGCCGTAATGATCGCGATCGGAGGAACGTCCGGCGCTCGGGCGCAACAACCGATGGGCCTGGGCCAGCCATCCGCGGGCGCACCCGGCTGGACCTTCAATATCGCGCCGTATTTGTGGTTCGCCAGCATCCACTCGAGCTACAGCTTCGAGCTGCCGCCCGACCTCGGAGGGACAGTAAGCGCCAGCCCGTCGATCGGTTTCGGCGACCTGGTGTCGCATCTGAACTTTGGATTGATGGGGGCGGCGGATGCGCGATACGATCGGTTCTCGATGCTGACGGACTTCCTCTATTTGAACGTCGGGGGCACGCCCGCCCAATTCAGGTCAGTCAACTTTCCCAATCGTCCTTCGATTCCAATCACGGCCGGAGTGCAGACCAGCGAAGGCTTCAACCTAAATGCCTCCATATGGACACTGGCGGGCGGTTATACCCTTGCGCAGGGCGACTGGGGCAACTTCGACGCGATCGTTGGCTTCCGCCTTCTCGACGTGAACGCAAGGGTCAACTATAGCCTTGGATTTACTATCGCGGGACCGCGCGGCAATGGCGCCACGTTCGGGGGCGTCGGCAGCGTATCCGGCTCCGGCGACATCTGGAACGGCATCGGAGGCTTCCGCGGTCGCCTCCGCGTGGGCGACGCCGGGCTGTTCATCCCGTACTACTTTGACATCGGCGCGGGAGGCTCGAACCTGACCTGGCAGGTCTCCTCCGGCCTGGGTTACCATGCCTCACTGGCAGACGTGTCGTTGACTTACCGCTATCTCTCCTTCGACCAAGGCAGCAACGGTGTTGTGCAACGCCTCTGGATCCAAGGGCCGATGCTCATGGTGAATTTCGCCTTCTAGCATCCCGACAGTGTGGCCCAGCGCAAGTCATCGCCGGGGATGAGTTCAACCGCCACCGCATCGATTATTTTTGGCTGCTCATTCGGCGCGGCCCTTTTGGGCATGGTGCTGCACCGAAAACTGCCTGATCATCACCTGGACGCTGGCTCGAAGGAAGTCGTGAAGCTCGTCATGGGCCTGATCGCCACCATTGCTGCCCTGGTCCTCAGTCTGCTCATCGCTTCCGGAAGCAGTTCCTATCAAACGCAACAGAACGAGGTGCGTTCGCTGGGAGCGGATATTCTGCTGCTTGACCGAGTGCTGTCGTTCTATGGTCAGGACACGAACGAATCCCGAGGGCGGCTGCGGCAAGGCGTCGCTGCACTGCATGACCAAATCTGGTCGCCGGGCGGCTCGCGCACCGCCGAT
The DNA here is from genome assembly GCA_963758415.1 of uncultured Alphaproteobacteria bacterium. Taxonomy (GTDB): domain Bacteria; phylum Pseudomonadota; class Alphaproteobacteria; order Acetobacterales; family Acetobacteraceae; genus Rhodopila. Next base: position 1,451,941 of record CAVWVL010000011.1, read on the forward strand.
CTCGATCCGAGAGCGACACAAGGCGCGGAGAACGCCTTTGTCGATAGCCTCGAAAGGCTTTCGCCGAAGACCGAGTCGCAGACCATGCTGAAAAACCAGGCGATGCAACTGGGTCAGACCCTCGGGCAAACGCGTCTGTTGATGTTCGAGCAATCCGGTTCGTCGATCTCCTGGCCGTTTCTGACCGTGCTGGTATTTTGGCTATGCATGCTGTTTCTCGGGTTCGGTTTGTTTGCCCGCTTCCACGCGACCGTCACGGTGGCGCTGTTGATCGGTTGCGTGTCGGTTGCCGGCGCGATTTTTCTCATTCTGGAGCTGAATAGTCCCTACCAGGGGTTCATGAGAATTTCCGACGCACCGGTGCGCGGTGCCCTGGCGGATATCGACAGGTAGATCATGTCGGCAGCGCGAATAACGCCGAGAATGGCGATCACGAAGGCCGAGCGCGGCTGGAGGCGCGCATCGGTCTGGCACGCGGTGACTGTCGTTGTTTTGTTGGCGGCAGGTTATCTGGTGTCCGCTCGAGCGGAACAGCCGGCGCGGTTCGTTGGGGGCGCGGCATGTTCAGGCTGCCACCAGACCGAGGCCGCACTCTGGACGGCAACGCACCACGCCAAGGCCATGCAGCCCGCCAACCCGGACACGGTGCTTGGTGCGTTCAATGACGCTGCCCTGTCACAGAACGGCGTGACAACCAGCTTCAGCCGCTCTGGCGAAGATTACATGGTGCGAACCGAGGGGCCCGACGGCAAGTCCCATGATTACAAAATCGCCTATACGTTCGGGGTTTATCCGCTGCAACAATATCTGATCCCATTCCCCGGCGGCCGCTACCAGGCGCTCGGCGTCGCATGGGACAGCCGCGCCCAAGGACCAAGACGGCCAGCGATGGTTTCATCTGTATCCGGACCATAAGCTGTCACCGGGTGAGCCGGTGCACTGGACCGGACGCGACCAGACCTGGAATTACATGTGCGCCAGTTGCCATTCGACAAACCTCAAAAAGAATTTTGACCTAGGCAACAACAGCTACGATACGACCTGGACCGACATCGACGTGTCGTGCGAGGCGTGCCACGGACCTGGATCGGCCCATGTCGCCTGGGCGAAGTCCAGCCAGTCGCCGGGGTATGGCGCGGACCAAATGGGGCTGACGGTATCGCTGAGGTCGACGGATCGTGCCGGATGGAGAATGAACCCCGAGACAGGAATCGCTCAGCGCACCGAGAAGCAATCTTCAATGCAGATCGACGTCTGTGCCGGTTGCCATGCTCGCCGCAAGCAGATCGAGGACCCGCCAAAACCAGGCGCCTCGTTTCTCGACTCTTATCTTCCGGCGCTGCTGGAACCCGGTCTTTATCACGCGGATGGCCAGATAGACGGCGAGGTCTACGAGTACGGTTCGTTCCTGCAAAGCCGCATGTATCGGGCTGGGGTTGTGTGTTCCAACTGCCACGAGCCACACAGCACGACACTGCGCGCCGAGGGCAACGCACTGTGCGCGCAATGTCATATGCCGGCGAAGTTCGATGTTCCGGCGCACAGCCATCACGAACCAGGCAGTGCCGGCGCGCAATGCGTCAACTGCCACATGACGACGAAGACGTACATGATCGTCGACGAACGACGCGATCACAGCTTTCGTGTGCCGAGGCCCGATCTCTCGATTTCAATCGGAACGCCCAACGCGTGCAACCAGTGCCATCACGACCGCTCCACTATCTGGGCCGCGCATGCCGTGGCCGAGTGGTATCCCAACGGGCGGCAGACCGGTTCTCACTATGGCGAGGCGCTGCACGCCGGCCGTCTGGGCACGATCGACGCCGAGCGGCAGCTCGACGCGTTGATTGGGGACCGCGAGCAGCCGGCGATTGCGCGGGCGACGGCCCTGGCACTGCTGTCGCCGTTTGCTTCGTCGGCTTCGGCATCGGCCATCACGGCCGCCATTGCCGATCCCGACCCGTTGGTTCGAGCCGCCGCGCCACGCGCGCTGGCTGGCACCGCATCGCCGGCGGCAATCAAGGCTGCCCTGCCGCTGCTGCACGATCCCGTCCGGGCGGTGCGAACCGAGACGGTTCGCGCGCTGTCCGGCATTCCCCAGCAATCGATGTCGCCCGATCAGCGCAGTGCCTTCGCCGGCGCCTACGAGGAACTGGTCGCCGCCGAGGAGGTGGATGCGGACCGACCCGAAGCCCATCTCAACCTGGGCCTGCTGCACACGCGCCAGGCGCGGCCCGCCGATGCGGAGGCGGAATATCAGCTTGCGCTGCGGCTCGATCCGCGTTTCGTTCCGGCCCTCGCCAACCTCGCGGACCTTGATCGGATGCGCGGCATGGATGCTCAGGGGGCGGAGTTGTTGCGGAAAGCGATTTCGATCGAACCCCGAAACGCGGACGTCATTCACGCGCTTGGTTTGTTTCTTGTCCGTCAGCACAATTACACCGAGGCGCTGCCGCTGTTGCGCCGCGCGATGGAGTTGGCGCCTGACACCGTCCGCTACGCCTATGTCTACGCCATCGCGCTGAATGGGACTGGCGCGCCGGCACAGTCGCTCGCCCTGCTGGAGCGGGTTCACCAGCGGCACCCCGCTGACCGGGATGTCCTCGTCGCGCTTATCGCGGGCGCACGGACCGCGGGCGATCTCGCGTCCGCTATCTCACACGCGCGGGAACTGACGCAACTCGATCCCGGCAACCAGCAGGCAAGCCTGCTGCTCCGCGACCTGGAAAACCGGCAGAAACAGTGACGGATCGCGGCCGCCCGCAGGTCTCCGGCCACGCCGCCATTGCGGACGCGCCAATCGGTGACTAACCTGCGGCGCAACAGCCGCACAGGCGGTTCGTCCGGAAAATCCCGGCAAAGGGCATCCGTGGGAGGATCAGCATGACAATTCAGGCACTCGGCTACCTTGGGCTAGGCACGCCGAAGCTCGACGACTGGACGGGTTTCGCGACCGGCCGGCTCGGAATGCAGGCCGTCGATCGCGGCGGCGCCATGCGGGCATTTCGCATGGACGACCGCAAGCAGCGCTTGATCGTCGACGGCTCCCTGCCAGAGGGCGAGCGTATCTTCGGCTGGGAGGTCGAGGACGCGGCGGCGCTCGATGCTCTCGCTGCCCGTCTGGAACGGGCCGGCGTCACCGTGCGCAACGAGTTTGGCGGGATGGCGGACCAGCGTTGCGTCGCCGGGCTGATCTCGTTCTCTGATCCCGCCGGCAACCGGCTGGAGGCCTTTCACGGCGGTCAGATCGCCGACACCCCGTTCCGTCCGGGGCGCGACATCGCTGGCTTCAGGGCCGGCCCGCTCGGCATGGGCCATGTCCTGCTGATGGTGCCAGATATCGACGCGACCCTGGCGTTCTATCGGGACGTGCTCGGGTTCCGCATCAGCGACTTCATCCGCGCGCCAGTGAAGGCGTATTTCCTGCACGTCAATCCGCGGCACCACAGTCTGGCGATCGTGGAAGGCCCCGCGCGGGCCATGCATCATCTGATGATTGAACTGTATGCTTTCGACGACGTCGGGCAAGGTTACGATCTCGCGCAAGCCGACAGCGGTCAGATAGCGGTGAAGCTGGGCCGACATCCGAACGACCTGATGACCTCATTCTACATGCGCACGCCGTCGGAAATCCTGGTGGAATACGGCTGGGGCGGACGCGACGTCGATGATGCGACGTGGCAGCCGGTCGAGATGCAGACCGTTGGAAGCTACTGGGGTCACCAGGGTCTGTTTGAGGGCCTCGCCGGGGATGCGCCGCCGAACGAGGCGCCGCCGCCGATGCCGGCGCCTCCACCGCAGGCGCGACGGGCGCCGCTGTATGTTATCGACGGCAACTATCACCGGATGAGCGGCGTCTGTCCCTGGTGGGATTCGCTCGGCGCCAACAAGTAGCCTGATCAGAGGCAGTTCGTTGCCGGCGCCGCCTTGGGCGCCGGAACGACCCGCCCGCTACGGCACGCCAAACGTCGCGATGCGATCGATCCCACAGAAGAACAACACCCGCTTCTCGTCGATCTTCGGGTCGCGCAGCCCGTATGGCCCCGGCTGACCGGTATACTTTGTCCAGATCCGATCAGTCTGTTTCGTTACATACTCGCCGCCTTCGTCCCACTCCCGCAACTCACGCCGAACCGTGCACTTGATCTGCATCCAGTGATACGGGTTCTTGGGGTTCACCAGCAGCACCGAAAGCTGAGGATTGTCCCTGATCCACTGGCACTTGTTGCGATGCGCGGCGGTGTTGACGAGGATCTCCCCGTTGGCGTGGTCGAACCACATTGGCGTCAGGCTGGGGCGACCATCCGGACCGGTCACCGCGAGCGTCACCGTCACTGGCTCGTCCAGCAGTTGCCGGTAGATGGGCGGAAGGTCGTCCAAGCTCGATGCCTGGCGTTTGTCACCGACGGCAAACTGGCCTTCCTGCCGGCCATTCGCCACATGCCGAAAGTTAGCGATCGTAAATCCGTCGGCCATAGCCTTGTTTCCTCGCTGTCATTGCGCCCGTTGTCGTCCGGGTCGTCGATAATCAGCAACAGACTAGCAGCGCCCGGTCCTTGCGCAAGCGGTCCGGGCGCGACTTCGGCGCAAGCACACGCAACGTCAGACACTGAATTCCAGTGTCACCCCGAACGCCTCGCTCGCGGGCACCAGCACGCTGGTTCCGATGCGGTCCACACCGCGAATGCCGCCTGCCTCCAGCGCCATCTCCGCCGCGTCCAGCGACAAGGTCCGCAGGGTCAGCGCCGCCATGTAGTCGCGCCGCCCGCGACTGTCCGGCGCGGCATCGCCGAACATTTCCCATAACGCCGCCGGCGTTACTACATCAAAACGAGACAGCCCCAGGATCAGGGAACACCCATCATCTGTCGCGCGCACCGCCCGTCGGCCGAACATGCTGATGAACAAAGCGCCGAGCACCTCGGGCGCCTCAGCCGCGATCACCGCTCGCGCCACGCCGACCGCGCCGTTGGCGTGCCGGCGCCATTCGTCCCGCCATACCAGTTGTCGCGTCAGGTGCTGGCAGAAATACAGCCGCCCCGCCGGCACGTCGCCGCGCGGCAACTGCACTGTGCGAAACACCGCATCATGCTGCTCGACCCCGGCAACTGTCTCAATCTCGACCGGGCGCGAGAACTGCCGCGGCGCCTCGACGGCGACATCCGCTCGACGCAGCGCGTCAAACGTCGCACTGGCGTCCTCCGAGCCGAACACCAGGGCATCCAGCCCGAATGGTGAGGACAGCAGCTCGGGGCGCCCCGACTCGTTTGGCCTGACCGCGATCAGCTCCAGATAGTCCGTGCCGAATATCGCCAAGTGGTTGACTGAGCCCAGGGTGTGATATCCGCGGGGCGTCAGCGTAAAGCCAAGCCGACGGTATTTGTCCGCGACGTCGTCGAGGCGGTCGCGCGCGTTCACCACCACGTGGTCGAGCGTCGGGACCGGGAAAACATGCAGCATGCAGGATCACCAGATGGTAAAGATGCGACGAACGGAGCGGTGACGGGTCATGGTTGGATACGCCCATGGTGAAACAGGGCCATGGTCTGCCAGGATTGACAAGGCTGGCCAAGTCCGGCGTTCGTGGGCGCAGGTTCGCCTCGCCGGCCCGATGCCGCCCCAACTCAGAGCCCCCGACAGAGAGCCAAGGATTCCCCACCATGTCCGACGCGCAAAAGGTTCTGCTGCTGACTGGCGCCAGCCGCGGCATCGGCCACGCCACCGTCAAGCGCTTCAGCAGCGAAGGTTGGCGCGTTCTCACGATCTCCCGCCACGCCTTCGACCCACGCTGTCCATGGCCGGGCGGCGAGCGCAACCACATCCAGATGGACCTGTCAGACATCGACGAGGTGCAGGCTGCCTTGCCGCATATCAGGCACATCGCCGGCGGCCGGCTGGACGCCTTGGTCAACAACGCGGCGGTTTCGCCCAAACATCCGTCCGGCGGCAAGATCACCAGCCTGGAGATGGCCTATAAGGACTGGCTGCACATCTTCAATGTCAACTTCTTCTCCGCCATCGCCCTGGCTCAGGGGCTGAGCGAACTCCTGGTCGCGTCCAAGGGCAGCATCGTCAACATGACGTCGATCGTCGGTTCACGCGTGCATCCGTTCGCCAGCGCCGCCTATGCAACCTCCAAGGCGGCGATGGCAGCTCTCACCCGGGAGATGGCGAACGACCTTGGCCGCTACGGCGTTCGGGTGAATGCCGTCTCCCCGGGTGAGATCGACACCGCGATCCTGTCGCCCGGCACCGAGGAGATCGTCCAGCGCGAAATTCCCATGCGACGACTGGGCAAACCGGAGGAAGTGGCGGATCTGCTGTTTTTCCTCTGTTCGGAACAGGCGCTCTATCTTTCTGGGTCGGAGGTCCATATCGACGGCGGCCAGCGCGTTTAGCGGCGGCTTTCTCGGCGCTTTCCGCCCACACGCCAATCCCCCCGCTGGTAGATTCCTCTGTGATGCTCCCCGCCCGTGCGCCAGCAATTCTCATTTTGCAGGCCTGGAAAACTTTTCCAGTCTGGCTGAAAAAGGCTCTCCGCCGGTTCGTGCAAACCTCTTCTCCGCGAACTCCGAGCACTCTGCGAACTCAGTGATTTGCGCGGGCTATTCCGCAGGCACGGCGTTGGCCCACGAGGCTAGTCAGGCGCCGCACATCGCCCGTCTGGCCTATGTCATCGCGTCGTCCAGACTGCCCGACCGCGGCTCGGCGTGGTGGATGGTTCGATGAATCACGGAGAGCGCGAAGGTCTCGGAGGACGCGGAGAGGACACGGATGCTTTGCCCGCAGGGGATTTGACCGCGAACCACCTTGGCGCATATCGCCTTGACGGCGGCGGGTCGTGCTGCCAGGGCACAGCTTCCCAACAGCTTTTGAACTGAAAGAGCAAGCAGCAATGGCAGACGAAACAGCGATCGGGCGCTTTGGCAGCGGCCGCGAGGTGCGGCGTATCGAGGATGTGGCGTTGCTGGCCGGCCGTGGCCGCTTCACCGACGACGTCTCGCTGCTGGAGCAGACCTCGCTGTGCTTTCTGCGCTCGACACAGGCGCACGCTCGTATCGTCTCGATCGACGTCGCCGCCGCGCGGGAGATGCCCGGTGTGCTGGCGGTCCTGACCGGTGCCGACCTCGTCGAGGCTGGCGTGAAGCCGATTCCGCTCGCGCCGATGTTTCAGCGTCCGGACGGTTCGCCGGGAGCGACCCCGCTGCGTCCGGCGTTGGCGCACGATGTCGTCCGCTTCGTCGGAGAGGCGGTCGTGGCCCTGGTCGCCAAGACCCCTGAGCAGGCAAAGGACGCCCTCGAGGCGATCCTGATCGATTACGCGGACCTGCCCGTCGTGACCGAATTGACCGAGGCGACAGCGGAGGGCGCGCCACTGATCTGGCCGGCGGCCACCGGCAACATCGCGGCGCAAATGAAGCACGGCGACGCGGCGGCCGCCGATGCCGCCTTTGCCTCGGCCGCGCATGTCGTGAAGCTCGATCTGGTCAATCAGCGGCTGGCACCGACACCGATGGAGCCGCGCAGCGCGCTTGCCAGCTTCGACACCGCGAGCGATCGCCTGACGTTGCGGCTGTCCACCCAGATGCCGTCCGGCGCGCGCGACGCGCTGTGCGATCTGCTCAGCATCCCGACCGAAAAGGTGCGGGTGGTCGCGGATGATGTCGGCGGCGGGTTCGGCATGAAAACCGGCCTCTATCCCGAGGAAATCGTCACCGCTTACGCCTCCCGCCTGTTGCGCTGCCCGGTGAAATGGACGGCCACCCGGATCGAGGAGTTCCTCGCGGCGACGCACGGCCGTGACGTCGAGAGCCATGCCGAACTTGCGCTGGACGCCAATGGCAAGGTGCTGGCCTATCGCGTCCACTCGCTGTGCAACATGGGGGCCTATGCCAGCACGGTCGGCATCATCATCCAACTGATGATCGGACCCTGGGTGTCGACCAGCATCTACGACATCCGGACGATCGATTTCGACCTCAATGCGGTGCTTACGAACACCGCGCCGACCTCGGCCTACCGCGGCGCTGGACGGCCTGAGGCGATCTACCTGATCGAGCGCCTGTTTGACGTTGCTGCCCTCAAGCTGGGTCTCGATCCGGCCGAAATCCGCCGCCGCAACCTGATCCAGCCGGAGCAGATGCCGTACACCAATGCAATGGGCCAGGTTTACGATTCCGGCAAGTTCGGCGTGATCCTTGAGCAGGCGTTGAAACTGGCCAAATGGGACGATTTCGCCAGCCGCGCGGCGGCATCAAAGACGCAAGGCAAGTTGCGCGGGCGCGGTCTCGCCTCGTTCCTCGAATGGACCGGCGGCAATGTCTTCGAGGAGCGTGTTACCGTGGCGGTCTCGGGCGATGGCGAGATCGAAGTGTACGCCTCGACGATGGGGATGGGACAGGGGATCGCCACGTCGTTCGCCCAGCTTGTCGTGGATGTCTTCGGCGTGCCGATCGACAAGATCCGCATCGTCCAGGGCGATACCGATCGCGGCTCGGGCTTCGGCAGTGCCGGCTCGCGGTCGCTGTTCACGGCGGGTTCAGCGATCCACCACGCGTCCGAAATGGCGGTGGCGAACGGCCGCGAGCTGGCCGCGGACACGCTGGAGGCGGCTGCCACCGATATCGAATACAGCGAAGGCGAGTTCCGGATCGCCGGCACCGACCGTCATGTCGGCCTGTTCGAACTGGCCGATAAACAGCCGGAGCGGCGGATTTTCGTTGATGCGACGCATACGGTGAACGGGCCAAGCTGGCCCAATGGGTCGCACATCTGCGAGGTCGAGGTCGATCCGGAGACCGGCGCGGTCGAGATCGTGTCCTATGTATCGGTTAACGACGTTGGCCGGGTGGTCAACCCGATGATCGTGCGCGGTCAGCTCGACGGCGGCGCGGTGCAGGGCATCGGCCAAGCGCTAGGCGAGCACATGCTGTACGAGGCGGGCTCGGGCCAGGTCGTGACCGCCAGCATCATGGACTACTTCATGCCGCGCGCCGACATCATCGGCGACTTCGTGCATGTCCTGGACCAGTCGATCCCCTGCCTCAACAATCCACTCGGTGTGAAGGGTGTCGGTGAACTGGGAACAATCGGCGCGACCCCCGCCGTGGTCAACGCCGTCGCCGACGCGCTGGTGCGTGACGGTCATGTCGACGCGGCAAGCCAAATCCAGATGCCGCTGACACCAGGGAAAGTGTGGCAGGCTTTCCGGTAGACGGCGGCCACCCCTTCAGGCTGACCTGGCGGCGCGAAGCCGCTCCAGGTCGCCGATCACATTGGCTGGGCATTCGGGCGCCATTGCCGCGCCTGTGCCGAGTGCGCTCTGGTGAAACAGGGGGATCAGCGTCTTTCCCGGAATGCGGATCGCGGTCCCGTCAACCGGCGGAGTGAGCGGCAAGGTGTCGGCGGAACCAATGAGATGGGCGTCCATCGGCCGCCCGAGCAGGAACCCTTGCACGAAGGTACATCCCGCGGCGCGCAGAACAGCAAGCTGATGCGCCGTTTCAACACCCTCCGCCGTTACTTGCAGGCGGAGGCTGCTGGAGAGCGCTATGATCGCCTGAACGATCGATCTACCGTCTGACCCGTCATCCAGGTCACGCACGAAGCTGCGGTCGATCTTCAGCTTATCAAAGGGGAATTTCCTCAAATAGCTCAGGCTTGAGTAGCCGGTGCCGAAATCGTCCATGGCAAGCGTAACCCCTAGCGCTTTCAGCGCGGTCAGCGTTTGCAGGGCGTTCAGCGTGTCGCCCATCAGGACCCCTTCAGTGATCTCCAGCTCAAGCAGCGAGGGAGCCAGGCCGGTTTCGCGCAACACCGCATCGACCATGGGCGGGATGTTCGTGCCGAACTGAGCCGGGGAAAGATTGACCGCGACGAGCAGAGGTCGATCCCAGGAAGCCGCTTCGACGCAGGCGGTGCGCAACAGCCACTGACCGAGCGGCACAATCAGGCCGCATCTCTCGGCGGCTGGAATGAAATCGGCCGGTGGGATGAGACCTCGAGTCGGGTGATTCCATCGCAGCAACGCCTCGTAACCGGCGATCTTCAGCGTGTCGGCGTGGAAGAACGGCTGGTACATCAGGAAGAACTGTTCCTCGACCAGGGCGGTGCGCAGATCGCCCTCCAGCGCTCGGCGCTCGCGCAGCAGATAGTCCATGCCAGGCTCGCAGTAGCGCCAGGTGTTTCTCCCATCACGTTTGGCCCGGTTGAGCGCCAGTGCGCCGCTCGTCATTAGGGCCAAGGTCGTCGTGCCATCCGCTGGGAACAGTGCCACGCCAACGCTTGCGCCGGCCGTGATCGCCTGGCCATCCACGTCGTACGGAGCGGCGAGCCCGGCGACGATCCGCTCCGCCAGCGCCGCCGAGTTCTGAACGCTTGCCTGCCAACGAGTGGATGACTGCAAACTCATCGCCGCCGACACGCGCGACCAAATCGGTGTCCGCTACGACCGCGCGGAGCCGACGGGCCGCCTGAACCAGTACCGCGTCACCCACGCGCGGCCCCCAGGTGTCGTTGAGTAACTTGAAGCAATCCAGATCGATGCACAGGAGGGCGACGCCGGTAGCCACCCGATCCGGCGGCGTCAGGATCTTCAGCAGGGTCTGTTCCAAAAGCTGGCGATTACCGACCCCGGTCAGGACGTCAAAATTCGCCAGATGCTGGATCTGCTGCCGCGCCGACTTCTCGCCGGATATGTCGCGGATCGCCAGCACATGCCCGGCTGGATCGGTCCCTATCCGCCACAGCACTTCCACCGGGCGGGTGCCCCCGTCTTGCTGGATCAGCTCATACTCCACCGGGCGCTCCAGGCTGGACGGATGCATCGAAACGCCGCCGCTGATCAGCGTCGCGACCGGCCTGCCGAGCAGCGACTGTGAATCAATGCCGAGCATACGGCACATCGTGCGGTTGGCGTCCGTGATGCGTCCCGAGCGCTCGAAGATCAGGCCCTCGAACGTGGCGTCAGCCAGGGCGCGGAATCTGGGTGCTTCAGCGGCCATCCGGAGCGGGGAGAGCCAGTCCCGGCGCAGGGTCAGGAGCGACAGCGCCAGGATCAGTGCGCAGCCGCCACCTACCAGGAACGCCTGCACCCACGTCGACAGGACGGGCAAATCAACCGGTGACTCGCCCGCTGACTCCAGGGTCGTGGCAGCCGTGGCGAGCAGGTGCAAGACCGCGGCGGCCAGCGTGAACAGCAATACCGCCGCTGTGACACGGTTCAGAAACAGGGCGCGGACCGCCATCACCGAGGCCAGAGCGCCGATGCCCAGCGAAACGGCGACGAACCCGGGATTGTGGCGGGCCAGAGCGGGTAGTTGCAGCGACCCCATGCCAACCATGTGCGACAAGGCAAAGCCGACAACGATCAACAGCCCTATGGCGATCGGCGACCACCAGGCATTTTCCTGCCAGGGTCGCAGATGGGAGCCAGGATCGTGTGGTTTCCCTCCGTGGGGGAAAGCAAGCTTGCCGGCAAGAATGCTGAACCCAATTTGTGCCGGCGCCGCCAGGGCCAGCAGCGACAAAACTCCGAGTGCGACGCCGCTCGCCGTCGGGAGGCGCGCAACCAAGGCCGACGTGGCGACGAAGCGCGCGGTCCAGAGGCCGCAACTGAACACCAGCGCCGCGGCGGCGACCCGGGCTGTGCGGTGTCCTTGCCGGCGTGTCTCGGTGCCGCGCAAAAGCCGCAAACTCGCAGTCGTTGCCAGGATACAGATCAGCAGGGCAAAGCCGGCAAGTGCCGCGTCGTGCCCCTGTATGATTCGGCCGATGTCCCGAAACATGGTGCCTCTTGGTCCGAGTCCCGGAACCCTAGAGGCCTAATGTTAGGAACCGGTTAATGGCACCGCGATCGGCCGGTGGTCCGGCGCTCCGCCGTCGACGGCTGCGGGTCACCTTCAGAATGGTCAGTCGGTAACGGCGGCGTAGACCAGATCGCGGAACAGAACGCGGTAGTGTTCGCGCTGCGCCGGCGCCTGCACCATCAGCACCGCGAACAGCCTCTCAGTCGGGTCGACCCAGAACGTGGTTCCGGCCGCGCCACCCCAATAATAGCTGCCGACCGAACCCGGGAAGGGCGCCATACCCGCGCTTGTGCGGACAGCGAAGCCCAGGCCGAAGCCATGCCCGGGCGGCAGCAGGTCGGGCGAACCGGTGATGCCGCCGAGGTGATCCGACGTCATCAGTTCGATCGTCTTGCGGCCGAGCAGCCGGGTCCGGTCGAGTCGGCCGTTGCCGATCAGCATGGCGAGGAAGCGGGCGTAGTCCATCGTGGTCGCGACCAAGCCGCCGCCACCGGATTCGAAGAGAGCAGGGCGCCGCACGTCCAGCAGGGTCACGTCGGTGCCCCCCTCGGGATCCCTGGCGAAGGGTTCGGCGATGCGTCCCTGATCGGCCTCCGGAACCGAGAAACCACTATCGGTCATGCCCAGCGGCCGCAGGACACGGTCTTGCAGGAAGCTTCCCAGTGTCTGGCCGGAAATCACCTCCACCAGGCGGCCCAGCACATCGGTCGAGCGGCTGTATTCCCACTTCGTGCCCGGCTGATACAGCAACGGCAGTTGTCCCAGCGCCTCGACCTGGTCGGCGTTGGTCTGCTTGAGTTGGGCGACACGCTGCTCCGCGTAAGCCTTGTGGATCGGCGTGTCGCCCCGGAATTCGTAGGTCAGGCCGGATGTGTGGCGCAGCAGGTCCTGGACCGTGATCGGGCGTTCAGCATCCACCAGATCATAGGTGCCACCGGTCACGACCCCGACCTTTGGCGAAGCGAGCGCGGTCAGGTACCGGCCGATCGGGTCGCTCAGCAGCAGGCGGCCCTCCTCCCACAAGATCATCACGGCCACGGAGACGATCGTCTTGGTCATGGAATAGATCCGGAAGATCGCATCCTGGCCCATCGGCGCCCCGGACGCCGGGTCGAGGCGCCCGAAGCTTTCGAAGAAAGCGACCTTGCCGTGGCGAGCGATCAGCGCGACGGCGCCGGGAATATGGCCGGCGTTGACGCGGTCCTGGAGCGCCGTGGACAGGCGGCCGAGAGCGGCGCCATCAAGTCCGACTTCCTCAGCCTTGGCCGTAGGCAGCGGATTGATCATTTCGGGGCACTCCTTGGGGAAACAATGAGTATCGTTGGCACGGGCGACCGATCAAGCCGGTCAGGCGCCCCAGCGCGATACTAGCGGCCCCGGACATGCGGCAACGGCCCGTCCCGCTGGCGGCCGTGCCATGCCAGAACGCTGTCGGCAACGAAGCACATCAGCGCGCACGCGGTGCAGCCCAGGGCAAGCCCGAGCAGCGCGGTCAGCCAGGAGGAGATGGCGGTATTCTTCAGGCTGCCCAGAAACAGCACCAAAGCGGACCCACAAGTGGAAGCGCCGCCCATCGCGCTGAGCACGACCGAGGCGTCCAGCATCAGGGTCCGACGGCGCAGCCGCCGCAGATGCCTATGAAACAACGCCTGCGTGGCCACGTCGCAGTCGCCGCGCAGTAGTTCGGCCGTATGCTCGCGGTGGTCTGACACCCGGCTCAGTCGCGTGTTGAACACATTGAGCAACGAGCCGATGCCCGACAGCAGGAACACCGGCGTCAGCGCGACCTGAACAAGATGAGCAACGTTCTCGACATTGAGCGCCGAGTTCCAGGCCCGGCAGCGAATCAGCCATTGCCCTGCGAACCCACCCGCCTCCTCACACCGTGAACTGTTCGGCGATGATGCGTTCGGACAGGCCCTGATCCGGGTCGAACAGCACGGTCACGCTGACGGAACGGTCCTCCTTGACCTCGACCGAGACGACGTCCCGCACCTCGGTGAAATCCGCCACGGCGGCGGTCGGACGCTTGTCGGCCTCGAGCACCTCGAACACCACGTCGGCGGAGCATGACAGCAGAGCGCCGCGCCAGCGCCGCGGGCGGAACGAGCTGATCGGGGTCAACGGCAGCAAATTGGCCGTCAGAGGGATGATCGGGCCATGCGCCGACAGGTTGTAAGCTGTCGATCCGGCCGGGGTCGAGATCAGCACGCCGTCGCACGAAAGCTCCTCCAACCGCACACGACCGTCCACCAGGATGCGGATCTTCGAAGCCTGCCGCAACTGGCGCAATAGGCTGACCTCGTTGAAGGCCAGGGCCTCCTGTACCGCGCCCGACGCGGTAACGGCACGCATCCGCAATGGATGCAGCTCCGCGGCCTGCGCGCGTGAGAGGCGATGCGGCAGGTCCTCGTCGCTGTAAGCATTCATCAGGAAGCCGACCGAGCCGCGGTTCATGCCGTAGACCGGCACGTTCAGTTGCAGCGCCTCGTGGATGGTTTCCAGCATGAAGCCGTCGCCACCCAACGCGACCACCACCGCGGCCTCGGCCGGCGGACAGGCGCCGTAACGCGCCACCAGCCGTTCCCGCGCCTCGGTGGCAATCGCCGTCGGAGCAGCTTCGAAGGCGATCTGACCGGCCCGGAACCCACGGTCCTCGGCGATGGGAGGACCGGTGAAAAGCTCGCTCAAATGCGCTTCCGGTGTTCCAGCACCGGCATGTCGCGGCGTACCCGGGCGGTCAGATCGTGATCAATCCGCGCGGTGGTCCAACCGACGCCATCGGAGACCTGAGCCACGACGTGGCCCCAGGGATTGGCCACCAACGAATGGCCGTAGGTGAAGCGAGGCTCGCCCTTGCCCTCCAGGTGCTTGCCCCAGGTCGCCGGCGCCGCGAACCAGCACTGTGTCTCGATCGCTCGGCCGCGGATCAACGCCTCCCAATGGTCCTTTCCGGTGGCCAGGGTGAATGCACTTGGCAGGAATATCAGTTCGGCGCCCTGCTCGCGCAGCTTCCAGAATAGGTCGGGAAAGCGCACATCGTAGCAGATCGCACAGCCGACCTTGGTCCCGTTTGCCTGGTAGGTTACCACCTCCTCACCGGCGCCGTAGCTGTTGCTCTCACGATAGCCGGTGCCGTCGGGAGCGGTGATGTCGAACAGGTGCATCTTGCGGTACCGGGCAAGCTCGGTGCCGTCCGGATTGAACACGACAGTGGTGTTGAACAGCTTCTCCGGCCCCTGCTCGATGATCGAGCCGCCATGCACATACAGGTGCGCGGCGCGGGCGGCCTCGCGCAGGAATTCATAGGCCTCTCCCCCGGGCTCGTTCGATCCCTTCGCTGGGAGCACCTCGGCGTTCGTGGTGCGCGTGGCACGATCGCCGCCAAGCGAGGACCAGACCTCCGGCAGGCTGACAATATCCGGGCGATCCTGCTCGACTGCGTTCTGGATCAGGTGGCGGGCTTGGGCGATATTGTCGGACTTGTTCGCGCCGGGATTCATCTGCAACACGCTGACGCGCATCGTCTGCCTCCGATAGCGGCTGGCCTAGAGCACCTTATAGGTGACTAGAAGCAGTCACCGCGCTCTATCTCATTGTTTACGCGAGCAACTTTATCAGCCAGACTATTTCAGTCAGGCTGACCTTGCTCTCAGGACCGCAGAGAAGCGTATCCACCGCCTGGAAGCAACAGAGTTCCTTGGGGCGATCTCCCGGGTCACCACCCGGCATGTTGCGTTGCGTGATCCCAGGAGGTTGAGGAGAGTCGATGCGACCCTTGAAGGTTTGGGATCTGCCGGTGCGCCTGTTCCACTGGGCGATCGTCCTGCTGATCCTCGCGGCCTGGCTGTCGCAGGCGCTGGACCAGATGCAACTGCACATGTGGATCGGGCGCGCCATCCTGAGCCTGCTGCTGTTCCGCATTGTCTGGGGCTTCATCGGCAGCGACACCGCCCGGTTTGGCCGTTTCCTTCGCAGCCCGGCGGCCGCCTTACGCCATCTGCGTCATCTCCGCCGGCGCGAACCAGACACGGAGATCGGGCACAACGCCGCCGGCGGGTGGATGGTGGTGCTGATGCTGCTGCTGCTCGGGGTGCAGGCTGGGACCGGATTATTCAGCAATGATGACGGCAATACCGAGGGGCCGCTGATGCACCTGGTCAGCAAGGACGAGAGCAATGCGCTCAGCCATATCCATTCGCTGAACTTCGTGCTGATCGAGGGCGCCATTGTCGTGCATGTGCTGGCGATCGCGGCCTATGCGTGGCTGAAGCGGCAGGACCTGGTGCGGCCAATGATCAGCGGCAAGAAGCTGCTGCCCCCGGGCGCCGCGGCGCCGCGACTGACAAACCCACTGCTGGCGCTGGTGACGCTGGTCGTGGCGGCGGGGGTGGTTACCTGGGTGACTTGGCTGTGAGCGTTCCGCAGTGCTACTCGGCCGGTGCCACCGCCCGGATGCCGACGCGCCGCGGAATATGCAGCCCAACCGCCGCGATGATCGCGCTGACCCCGGTGAACGCCGCCAGGCCATACAGACCGCCCGCGTAGCTCCCGGTGACGTCCTTCAGCCATCCCACGACCGCGGGTCCCACCGCGCCGCCGATGTTGCCGAATGCATTGATGAACGCAATGCCGCCCGCCGCCGCCGCGCCGGTCAGGATCATAGTGGGCATCGCCCAGAACGGTCCCTTGGAGCCATAGAACCCCACCGTCGCCAGGCACATTCCCGCCAGCGACCACCACGTGCCCATCGTCGCCCCGGCGATCATGAGACCTGCTGTCGCCGTCGCACAGGTGATGAATAACAGCCAGCGACGGTCCCCCAGCCGGTCGGACAGCCAGCCGAACAGGATCATCGACGCCGCTCCGCAGACATAGGCGAGGCTGGTGGCATAGCCGGTATTCATCGTCGAGGCGCCGAGCGATTTGATGATTTGTGGGATGAACAGGAGCAGGCCGAGGCTTGCCGTCAAGATGCCCAGGTAGTTGACCGACAGCAACAAGACCTTGGGGTTGGCCATTCCCTGCAGGATGCTGAACTTGCCGCCGGCCTCGACCGCCCGCCGCTCGCTTTGAAGCGTGCTGGCGAGCCATTCCTGCTCCGGCGCGGTCAGCCATTTCGCCGCGGCGGGATTGTCGGTCATGGCGACCAGCACGAGGACGCCGACGATGACTGTTGGGATCGCCTCAAGAATGTAGATCCACTGCCACCCTTTGACGCCGAGCACGCCGTCCATACCCAGGATCGCTGTCGAGACGGGGGCGCCGAGAGCAACCGAAACGGGCAGGGCCAGGGTGAAGAAGCCGATGATCCGGCCACGATAGGCGTCGGGGAACCAGTAGGTGAACAGCAGGATCGTGCCGGGAAACAACCCGGCCTCGCCAGCGCCGAGGAGGAAGCGAACCAGCAGGAAGCTGTTTGGTCCGACGACGGCGGCGGTGGCCCCCGAGATGATGCCCCAGGTCACCATGATCCGAGCCAGCCACAAGCGTGCGCCAACCTTGTCCATGACCAGGTTGCTGGGCACCTCGAACAGCACATATCCGACATAGAAGGCTGTCGAACTGAAGCCGTAGGTAGCCGCCGTCAGCCCGATGTCCTGGTTCATCGTCAGCGCCGCGAAACTGACGTTGATGCGGTCGATATAGCACAGAAAATACATCAGCATCGTCAGCGGCAACAGACGCAGATATACCTTCCGCATCGCCGCTTTCTCGATTGCGGTGTTCATCGCGGTCCTCCCCGGCGCCGGTGCCGCCTAGCGGGATACACCGGCATCTTGAGCCAGACCTGACCTTTGCCCGTCCGCCAGCAACCCGCAAGACCGTCCGCCGGACCTGAAGCAGATGTGCGAACCTAGTTCGGTGCCATTCCCTTGTCGGTAAGCTCCTTGATCGCCCGCGCGTTCTTCGCCAGGTGGGTCAGTCCCATGCCGCGCAGGACGTTGGGTGCCTTGGAGAACTGGATATTGTCGTAACCGACGATCTCGAAGCGGTTGCCCCAGGGGTCGCGGAAATCGAGAAACGGGCCCGGCAGCACCTCGACCCCGGCTTCCGTCAGCGCTCGTCTGACGGCGTCCTTGTCGTCAACCACGAGGCCAAAATGGCGACCATCGTCTGATGGCTGGCGTCGTCCCTTCTGCAGGGCGAGAAACTGATCGCCCAGGTCGATGAAGGCCATATCCTCACCTTGGCCGCGCAGCTCAAAGTCAAATATGCGAGCATAAAACGCCAGCGCTTCGGCGATGTCGCCCACCTCGAGCGCGATGTGATTGAAGCCGACGGCGCGCGCCTTCTTTACCTCAGCCATGGGACCTCTGCCTTCATGCGGTTATGCATCGGTAGATAGGATCACAACCGCGTGCTGTCAGTGGGAGCGACCGATGCTGCCCACGCTTGCCATCGCCGGCTTCGAAGTCCCATCCTGGGGCCGGGATGATGACGCGGGGGGGTCACGGGCATGCCAAATATCGCGCTGATCGACGACGTGCTGGCCAAGGTGATTGCCGGAGGTGCCATCCCGGGGTTGGTGGCGGCCGCCGCCGACCAATCCGGCGTGATCTTCCAGTCCGCATTTGGCCGCCGCGACGTCAACCAGCCGCGGCCGATGAGCGTGGACTGCGTGTTCAGCATTGCCTCGATGACCAAGGCGATCACCGGCGCCGCGGCGATGCAGATGGTCGAGCAGGAGAAGCTGTCGCTCGACCAGCCGGCGCGGGAGATCCTGCCGTTCCTGGCCGAGACAAAAGTGCTGGAGGGCTTCGACAGCGACGGCACCCCTCGGCTGCGAGCGCCGCGCGGGGAGATCACGCTACGCCGGCTGCTGACCCACACCGCCGGCTTCGTCTATGACATCTGGAACGCAGACCTCGCTCGGTACGCGGCGGCGACCGGACTGCTTTCGGCACGCACCGGCAAGCTCGCCGCCTTGACCGCGCCGCTTGGCTTCGATCCGGGCGAGCGATGGGAATACGGTATCAACATTGACATCGCCGGCCGCATGGTGGAGGTCGTCAGCGGCCTCGATCTCGAGACCTACATGCAACGGCACATCTTCGCGCCACTGCGCATGGTGGACACCAGCTTCATCCAACGGCCCGAGTGGGATGGCCGCTTGCCGGCGGTGCACGCCCGCCAGGCCGACGGCTCGCTGCAACCGCTCGCAACCAGCGAGGCGCCGGTGACGCCAGAGCCAAGGGAGTTCTTTCCCGGCGGTGGCGGCCTGCTCTCGACGACGGCGGATTACCTGCGCTTCCTGCAGGCCCTGATGCATGGCGGAGTGCTGGACGGCCAGCGTATTCTGCGGCCCGAAATCCGTCGCCATGATGGGTCAGAACCACATGGGCGCGCTGAACGTGCAGCCGATGAAAAGCGCCAATCCGCAGTTGTCGAACGACGTGGAGCTGTTCCCCGGCATGCCGAAGAAATGGGGCCTCAGCTTCCTGATCAACACGCGCGACGTACCGGGCGGCCGCAGCGCCGGCAGCCTGGCCTGGGCGGGACTGTACAACACGTATTACTGGCTCGATCCGGCACGAAAAGTGGCGGGCGTGCTGATGACGCAGATCCTGCCGTTTGCCGACCCGGCGGTGCTGGACGGGCTGGACGCGTTCGAGAACGCTGTCTACCGGGCGATCTGACCGCCAACTTCGCTTCCGGGCATTTCGGTTGACATCGGGACGCGCAGTCCCTACCCCGCCGCCTCCCTTGCCGTCTCCCCTTGGTCCGAGTGCCCCCATTCATGTCTCGCCGCAAGCTGCGCGGCCGCCCGCTCGACGGGTGGCTCATCATCGACAAGCCGGCGGGGCTGACCAGCACCGACGTGGTGAACCGTGTGCGCCATATATTCGACGCGCGGAAAGCCGGGCATGGCGGCACCCTCGACCCGCTGGCCACCGGTCTGCTGCCGGTCGCGTTTGGGGCCGCCACCAAGACCGTGCCCTACGTCATGGACGGCACCAAGCTGTACCGTTTTACCCTGCGCTTCGGTGAGGCGCGCGATACCGACGATGCCGACGGCGAAGTGACCGAAACCAGCGACAGCCGCCCGGACACGGCCACGATCGAGGCTGCCCTGGCCGCTTTCCGCGGCGAAATCATGCAGGTCCCGCCGATTTTTTCGGCGATCAAGGTGGCCGGTGAGCGGGCTTACGACATGGCTCGCGAAGGTCGCGCACCGGTGCTGGAACCGAGGCCCGCGCGGGTGGACCGCTTCGTGCTGGCCGAGCGGCCCGATGCCGACACCGCGGTGTTCGAGGTTGCCTCCGGCAAGGGCGTCTACATGCGCAGCCTGGCGCGCGATCTGGCCCGGGCCTGCGGCACGGTGGGCCACATCACTGCGCTGCGCCGCCTGCGCGTCGGGCCGTTTCTGGAACATCACGCGATTCCCCTGGACAAACTGCGTGAACCGGACGATACCGCGCCCGCTTCCCCGGACCTGCTGCTTCCGGTCGCGACCGCGCTGGCCGACATCCCGGCGCTGGCCTTGACCGAACAGGAGGCCGCCGATCTGGAACACGGCCAGGCGATCAGTCTGGTTGCGTTAATGGGTCGGATTCCTGCCGCGGCCGACCCCGACAACGGGCTGGCTCGCGCCATGGCGGGGGGCCGCGTGATCGGGTTGTGCCGGCTGCAAGACGGCCTGCTGAAGCCCGAACGGGTCCTCTGATCCGTCGCGCGCCCCGACCAACCCCTGTTCAGGAGATCCCTGATGTCGATTACGGCGGAGCGTCGAACGACGCTCATTGGTGAATACGCGACGGGCACCACCGACACCGGCAGCCCGGAAGTTCAGGTCGCGCTGCTATCCGAGCGGATTGGCAATCTTACGGAACATCTGAAGATCCACGCAAAGGATTTCCATTCGCGCCGCGGCCTGCTGATGCTGGTGGGACGCCGTCGCCGGCTGCTCGATTACCTCAAGGCGAAGGACCAGCGGCGCTATGAAACGCTGATTGGACGCCTGAAACTGCGGCGTTAGTCAACGTATAGTGCAGATAACGGTAGTCATGGGCTCGTTTCATCGCTATCTGCACTGGGTCGACTGCTGAAGCGACGACCTGAACGGGGCAGGATTACCCCCGCAACATCGCGCAAGGCGGTGGACATACAGATCGCCGATCCGGCACGCCCAGCAAAGGCGCGGGACAAGCGACGGCGTTTCCGGCCACATGGCCGCGGCTGCGACCCCTCAAAGGCACGCGGCTCGCGCTCCGTGTTACCCGAGACGCCGCCACCCCGCCACGCAGGGACCTCGGAGAAAGCTGTCTTGTTGTCCGCCGGTGCCGCGCATCCGAAGGATGACTGAATGTTCAACTATTTCCGCAAGGAACTTGACTGGGGCGGCCGTAAGCTCGTCCTCGAAACCGGCAAGATCGCCCGCCAAGCCGACGGCGCCGTGATGATCTCCTACGGGGAGACCATCGTACTGTGCACCGCGGTTGGCGTCAGGACCGCCAAGCCGGGCCAGGACTTCTTCCCGCTGACGGTCAATTATCAGGAGAAGGCCTTCGCCGCCGGCAAGATCCCGGGTGGCTTCTTCAAGCGCGAGGGCCGGCCAAGTGAGGCCGAGGTGCTGAAAAGCAGGCTGATCGACCGGCCGATCCGGCCGCTGTTCCCCGAGGGGTTCCGCAACGAGGTGCAGATCGTCGCGACGGTCCTCAGCTATGACAACGAGAACGATCCCGATATCGTCTCGATGGTGGGCTGCTCCGCCGCGCTGACGCTGTCCGGCATCCCATTCTTTGGTCCCGTCGGCGCGGCCCGGGTCGGTTACCGGGACGGCCAGTACATCCTCAACCCGACCGCTGATCAGATGCAGACCAGCGAACTGGAACTGGTCCTCGCCGGCACCGCCGAGGGCGTTCTGATGGTCGAATCCGAAGCCCAGGAACTCTCCGAGGAAATCATGCTCGGCGCCGTGACCTTCGGGCACGCGGCGTTCCAACCAGTGATTGCGGCGATCATCGAGCTGGCAGAACACGCCGCCAAGGAGCCCTGGCCGTTGCGCGAGCCCGAGGAGGAGGAACTCGCGCTGAAGGCTCGGGTGGACGCGGCCGGGCGCGGTCTGATTGCCGAAGCGTATCAGGAGAAGGTCAAGCAGGTCCGCCACGAGAAGGTGGCCAACGCGAAGCAGGCCGCCGCCGCCGCGCTGGCCGCCGAGGGTTTGGATCCGGAGAAGGCCAAGGGCCTGTTCAAGGATCTGGAAGCCGATGTGGTCCGCAATGCGATCCTCGATACCGGCGTGCGGATCGATGGCCGCGATACCCGCACCGTGCGTCCGATCATCGCCGAGGTCGGCATCCTGCCGCGGGCGCATGGGTCAGCCTTGTTCACCCGCGGTGAAACTCAGGCGTTCTGCGTCGCCACGCTGGGAACCGGCCAGGATGAACAGGTGGTTGACGCCCTGATGGGCGAGTACCGCGAAAATTTCATGCTGCATTACAACTTCCCCCCATACTCGGTCGGCGAAGCGGGCCGCATGGGTTCCCCAGGACGCCGCGAAGTGGGCCACGGCAAGCTGGCCTGGCGCGCGGTTCACCCGCTGCTGCCGGCGAAAGACAAGTTCCCCTACACGATGCGCGTGGTGTCGGAGGTCACCGAGTCCAACGGGTCGTCCTCGATGGCCACCGTCTGCGGCACCTCCTTGGCGCTGATGGATGCAGGCGTGCCGCTGAAGCGTCCGGTGGCGGGCATTGCCATGGGGCTGATCAAGGAAGACCGCGGCTTCGCGGTGCTGTCCGACATCCTCGGCGACGAGGACCACCTTGGCGACATGGACTTCAAGGTGGCCGGCACCGAGACCGGGATCACCAGCCTGCAAATGGACATCAAGATCACCTCGATCACCTTCGACATCATGCGGACGGCGCTGGAGCAGGCGAAGGATGGGCGCCTGCACATCCTGGGCGAGATGGCCAAGGCGCTGACCGGTGCCCGCGGCGACGTGGCGCAGACCGCGCCGCGCATCACCATGATCAGCGTGCCGAAGGAGAAGATCCGGGAGATTATCGGCACCGGCGGCAAGGTGATTCGCGAGATCGTCGAGCAGACCAAGTGCAAGATCGACATCGACGACGACGGCACGATCAAGATCGCCGCCACAGACGTCGAGCAGGCGCAGCGGGCCATCGACTGGATCCGCGGTATCGTCGCGGAGCCGGAGATCGGCGTGATCTACACCGGCAAAGTGGTCAAGACCGCGGATTTCGGGGCGTTCGTGAACTTCCTGGGGTCCCGCGACGGGCTGGTGCATATCAGCGAACTGGCGCAAGGTCGCGTAAACAGGACCACCGACGTCGTCAACAATGGCGATGCCGTGAAGGTAAAGGTGATCGGCTTCGACGAGCGCGGCAAGGTGAAGCTGTCGATGCGGGTGGTCGATCAGGCGACCGGCGCCGACATCACCGAGCAGGTCGGTGCCAGGCCGCCGCGCGGTGAACGTCCCGAGCGTGGGGACCGCCCAGAACGGGGTGATCGCCCGGACCGCGGGGAGCGGCGCGACCGGGACCCGGGGGCGCCAGCCGAGGGCGCGCAACAGCCCGCGATCAGTGACTGATCAGGCGAACTCGGGCAGGTTGAACCATGTTGAACAGGCAACCTGCGACAGGATCGAACCGAGGGTTGGAGTGACCCGGAAGTGAGTTCTTCCGGGTTGCATCACGCCAGGCGACCGGATCAAAGTGCTTCGGCTAGACCTGGGGGCAATAAAAATACTTGCATCCGTTACGGAGCAGCGCATTGAAAGCTCGCGGCGGATCGGGGCGTCGGCGGGTCGCGACCTCCCTGCGGACTTTCGAGGGGTCGGGATGACCAGGGGATAGGCCTTTTGGGGGATAAACGGCCATGCGAGCGATCAACGCGATACGGATGGGCGGGTTTGACGTCCTGCCCCTGGTGGAAGGCGGCAAAGGCGTCGCGATCTCGAACGGAATATCCGCCGGTAACTGGGCGCTGGCGGGCGGCGTTGGCACCTTCAGTGCGGTCAATGCCGATAGCTTCGATCAGGACGGTCGGCCGATCCCGCAACTCTATCACGGCCGCACCCGGCGCGAGCGGCATGAAGAACTGGTCGCCTACGCGATCCAGGGCGCGCTCACCCAGGCTCGGCGCGCCTGGGACCTGGCCGGCGGCAAAGGCCGCATCCATGCCAACATCCTATGGGAAATGGGCGCCGCCGAACGCATCATCACCGAGGTGCTGGAGCAGGCAAAGGGCATCATCAACGGCATCACCTGCGGCGCCGGGATGCCCTATCGGCTGTCCGACATCGCGGCTCGTTTCAACGTGCATTACTATCCAATTGTGTCCTCCGCCCGGGCCTTCAACGCGCTGTGGAAGCGGGCCTATTCGAAAGCGGCCAACCTGCTGGGCGGCGTCGTCTACGAAGACCCCTGGCTCGCCGGTGGCCATAACGGCCTGTCAAACGGCGAAGATCCCACCAAGCCCGAGGATCCGTTCCCCCGGGTGATGGCGCTGCGCAAGCTGATGCGGGATTTCAATTTGCATGACACGCCGATCATCATGGCGGGTGGCGTCTGGTGCCTGGAGGAATGGGAGAACTGGATCGACAATCCCGACCTCGGCCCGATTGCGTTCCAGTTCGGCACCCGCCCGCTTCTGACCAAGGAAAGCCCGATCGGCGAGGCCTGGAAGCAGCGCCTTCTGACGTTGAAGGAGGGCGATGTCTTCCTCAACCGGTTCAGCCCGACCGGCTTCTACTCCAGCGCGGTCAACAATGGCTTCATCAATGAACTGCGGGAACGCAGCGAACGTCAGGTGGCGTTCACCACCGAGGCGATTGGCGAACACGCGGCGGAATACGGGGTCGGGCCGCGCAAGCGGATCGTCTTTCTGACCTACGCCGATCGCGAGCGGGCGCTGGCGTGGGAGCAGCAAGGCTTCACCGAGGCGCTGCGCACGCCGGACGCGACTCTGATCTTCGTCACGCCGGACAAGGCACGGGAAATCCTTGCCGACCAGACGGCCTGCATGGGATGTCTCAGTTCGTGCCGCTTTTCCAACTGGGCGCAGGAGGAGCCGGACCACAGCACCGGCAAGAAAGCCGACCCGCGCAGCTTCTGCATCCAGAAGACGCTGCAGAGCATCGCGCACGAGAGCGACCAGCCGGAGGCGATGGAGCGCAACCTGATGTTCAGCGGCCACAACGCCTTCCGCTTCGGCCGCGACCCGTTTTACTCCAACGGCTTCATCCCGACCGTGAAGCAGCTTGTCGAGCGCTTGCTGACCGGACGCTGAACGGCGCACTGGCTCGGGCGAGGAAGCGGAGCGCACTTGACGCCGAGGCTGACATCCACCGGCGGCTGCCGAGCGTCGCGAGGCTTCAGTCGCCGCTGCTACGAGCCCTGCACCAACTGACCCTGATCTGGCACCGCACCTGCGCCGGTCTCGAATTCGACGCCAGTGTAGATCTCGGACAGCGGGATATCGAGGTCGATCTCAGGCATGCGGAGGATGGCGTCGTCACCGGTCAGCACGTCGGAAACCCAGTCGTCGCCTTTGCGCGAGAACACGACCGCTGCGGCTTTGGCCTGCTGGAGGACGACGTATCGCTTGACCGATTGGGTGGCTCGGTATTCGGCGTTCTTGGTCATGAAATCGTCTGTTGCGCTGCTTTCGCTGAGCACCTCGAAGATCACGACAGGGTCCGAGACAACCGTCGCGCGGGGCGGGACCGGCGTGCAGACCACGAACGCGTCGGGGTGGCGGATTGGGCGGTCGGCCACCGCGATTTTCAGATCGCTGCCGTACGGCTGACACGGCTTGCCACGGAGACCTCCGGTCAAGGCATATATCAGGTTGCGCTGGATCGCCGCATGAGCCGCGGTACCCCCAGCCATAGCGATCGCCTGAAAGCCATCAAACTCGTATCGCAGCTCCTGCCTTTCCTCCCAGGCAAGGAACTGCGCGGTGGTCCACGGGCGCTGCAATGCGACGTTCATGGAATTAAGCGTAGCACGGATTGGCAAGCTGGTGTCGCGCTTTTTGACGAGAACGCAAGGCAACGAGGAGCCTCGGCAGTGGCGACTGCCGCGCAATAGCCGTGCCGAAAAAACAGCGATCCCAGTCGTCTTATCCGGCTGCTGCCGCCGGCGCCACGGAAGCCGCCGCATGGTGTTCCGCGATCGCTCGGGCACGTACGTGGGTGAGATGACGCGTCCTCGGGCGCGCCGCCGTGAGACAGGCATCTAGCCATCCCGCCCGGTCCGCATCCGCTGCGCGTAGACATTGATCACCAGCGCCACCAGCAGGATCAGCCCGCGGATCAGTATCTTCAGGAAGCTGTCGATGTTGATGTGATCGAGGCCGTTGTTCAGCACCCCGAGTACGAACAGGCCGATGACGGTGTTGCCGATGCCTCCCTGGCCACCGAACAGACTGGTGCCACCGACCACCACCGCCGAGATGCTGTCGAGCAGATAGGTGTCAAACTCGTTCTGCTGCGCGCTGCCGAAATAGGCCACGCCCAGCATGCCGGCGACACCCGAGCACACCGCCGATATGATCATCACCGCGGACAGGATGGCCCGGACATTGACGCCGGAATATTCGGCCGCCTCGCGATTGCCGCCGGTCATGTAAACGTAGCGGCCGAATCGCGTGTAGCTCAGCACGATGTGCCCGACCAGCAGGAACACCGCCGTAACGATCACGATCCATGGCACCGGGCCGAGCGAGTGGGAGCCCAGGGTCACGATCAGCGGCGGCACCGCGTAGGCGATCTGGCCTCGCACCAGAAGCGCGCAGATGCCGGCGGCGATCTGCAGCATCGCCAGGGTCATGATGAAACTCGGGATGCCGATGCGAGTCAGCCCGAACGCGTTCACCGCCCCGAGTGCGAAGCAAGCCGCCAGCGCGATCACGATTGCCGCTGAGCCCGGCAACGGGATGTTGGCGATCGAGACGCTGGCATCCTGCGCCGTGAAATATGCCACGACGATGCCCGTCGCATTGGCGATGCTGGCGACCGACAGATCGATCTCGGCGCACAGGATGACGAAGGTGAGCCCAACGGCGATGATCCCGGTCACCGAGATCTGCGTCAGGATGTTCTCGAGGTTGCCGAGCGTGGCGAAGGAGTCGCTGGCGGCCCAGAAGAACCCGACCAGCAGCAGCAAGGTCGCGAACGGCGCGACATTGCGCAATTGCCCGCGCAGCCGGCGTAGTAAACCAGCGCCCGGTGCGCTGGGACCCAAAGTGTCACTCATGCGACTTCAAGCAACCGGTCCTTGCTCACCGGTTCGTCGGCAAATTCCCGCACCACACTGCCTTTTTTCATCACCACGATCCGGTCCGCGAGGGCGAGCACCGTCTCGGGTTCGGTCGACACCACAACGATCGCGATCCCCTGTTCCCGCAGGCCGCGCACGATCTTCAGCACATCATCCTTGGCGCCAACGTCCATCCCGCGCGTCGGCTCGCTGAGCATCAGCACGCGCGGCAGATGCGTCAGCCATTTGGCCAGCGCGACCTTCTGCTGGTTGCCGCCCGACAAGGTACCGAGCGCCCGTCCCACATGCGGCGGACGGATACGCAGACGCTCGACATGGCCCATCGCCGTGACGCGTTCCACCCGGGGACGCAACCAAAGGCGATCGATGCGGTGTAAGATGGAAATCGTAACGTTCTTGTAGACCGGTTCGGCGCCGAACAGCATCATCCGCCGGCTTTCCGGCACGAATGCGATGCCCGCCCGCCTGGCTCGCGTCGTCGACGAAAGCCGCAGCGTCCGCCCGTCGAGTGTGACGCTGCCCCGCTCCGCCCGCAATCGCCCGAACAGCGTGCGGGCCAGTTCCAGTTGCCCTGACCCCAGGAATCCGTAGATCCCCAGCACCTCGCCACCCCTCACCTGCAGCGACACGTCGCGATACGCTCCCGCCCGGGTCAGCCTGTCGACCGTCAGCACCACCTTGGCATCGGGCCGACTGTGCAACGGAATGTCGGCCAGGTAGCTTTCCTCCAGCTCCTCGTGTCCAGCGCCAATCATGCGGTCGATCACCCACCGCTTGTCGACACGCACGCACGCCTCGGTCGCCACCGCCTGGCCGTTGCGGAACACTGTGACGCGGTCACAGATCGCCAACACGTCGTCGAGAAAATGCGAGATGAAGACGATGCTCCTGCCCGCGTCGCGCATCCTGCGCAACACCCCGAACAGCCGCTCGACCTCTGGGGGCGCGAGGGCCGACGTCGGCTCGTCCAGGATGATGATCCGCGCACCGGAAAACAGCACGCGCGCCACCTCGACGAGTTGTTGCAAGCCGAGTGGGAGATCACCCATGCGGGCGCGTGGATCAACGTCTATACCGAGGCTCGCGAGATGTTTGGCGGCGCCCCGTCGCATCGCCCGCCAGTCGACCATCCCGAGCCGGTTGATCGGTTGGGCACCGAGATGAACGTTTTCCGCCACGCTGAGATCATGCACCACGGAAAGTTCCTGGTGCACCATGCCGATGCCCGCCGCCCGTGCATCGCGGGGCGACGTGAAGTGGACCGGCCGTCCGTCGAGCCGCATTGTGCCCTGGTACTCGGCGTGCACGCCGGCGATGATTTTCATCAGCGTGGACTTGCCTGCCCCGTTCTCGCCGACCAGCCCATGGATTTCGCCAGCGGACAGGGAAAAATCGACCGCCCGCAGCGCCGCCACGCCGCCGAAGGCCTTAGTAATCCCGGAAAGCTCCAGCAGCCGCGGCCCTGCCCCCTCGCTCACGCTCGGCTCAGATCAGGAAATGCTCCTCCATCCACATCATTCCGGGGGCGTTGGCTTTGGTGACCACCGGCCCATCGACGATGACGTTCTTCGGAATGCCGCCCGGGCCGGTCTTTTCGCCCGCAACGACCGCCGCGACGCCGGCCACGATCGCTCCGCCATGGATGCGGCAGGACGGATTGCGCACGGTCGCCAGCATCCTGCCGTCGCTCACCGCGGCAAGTGCCGGCGGCATGGCGTCACAGCCGCCGATTTTTATTTCGGTCCGGTTGTGCGCCTTCATCACGTTATAAGCCGCGAGTGCCATGTCGTCGTTGTGGAAATAGGCAGCGCTGATCTTGGGATACTTGGTCAGCAGCGTCTCCCAGATGCGGGCAACCTTGGTTACGTCCCAGTCGCCGGGCTGCGTGTCCAGCACTTCGATTTTCGGAAACTTCTTCACCACCGACTGAAAGCCGCGCGCACGTCCCTGCGCTCCGGTGTGGCCGAGCGCTCCTTGCGTCATGATCATGGTGCCTTCACCGCCGATCGCATCGACCAGGGCCTGGGTCACCGACGCGCCCATGAACTCGTTGTCGGGGGCAAGAAAGCTGTGCACCTCGATGCTGTCGAGCGGCGCGATCAGCGTGTCCATGTCGATAACCGGCGTTCCGGCCTCGATCAGCTTGTTCACCGGGGCGGTGAGGGTGCCGATGCCGAACGCCTGGATGGCGACAAAGTCCCATTTCTGCGAGGCCAGGTTGTCAATCGCCGCGCGTTGCTTCTGCGCCGCGAGCTCGCCGTCAAACCACGTCACGTCGACGTTGAACAGCTTGCCCCAGTATTCCGCTGCCTGCTTGCCCTGGGCGCACCAGGTCGCCTGCAGACCAGCGTTGGAGAAAGCCGCCTTCAGCGGCTTGTCCGAGCGGCCCGCGAGCTTCGCCGCCTCCTGTGCCAGCGCCGGATTGACGCCGAATGCCGCCAGGGTCGCGCCTATTGCGGCGAGCGAGCCCTGCACGAATCGCCTGCGATTAGCCATGATCATTCCTCCAGATTATTGCTTGAGGCGAGGTTTATACGGCGGCATGGCATTGGGCAACCACGTCCGACGCCGTCAGATACCGCCGTTTCCAGTCGGCCGGGAAATGGTCTAGGATCACCGCAAACGAACAAGACGGGGGAGGACGCCGATGCGCAAGGACATTGCTTTTCGTACCCAGGACGGACTGACACTGCGTGGCTGGCACTACGTTCCAGACCGGCGGGAAGCCAAGGCGCCGGTTGTCGTCATGGCGCATGGGTTCTCGGCGGTGAAGGAAATGTATCTCGACCGTTTCGCGGAGGTGTTCGCCGCCGCGGGGATCGGCGCCCTGGTGTTTGACAACCGGAATTTTGGCGCCAGCGACGGCGAGCCACGGCAGGAAATCGACCCGTGGCACCAGGTACGCGATTACCGCGACGCCATCACTTTCGCCGAAACGCTGCCCGAAACCGACCCGGCGCGGATCGGTATCTGGGGGTCGAGCTACAGCGGCGGCCACGTGCTGGTCGTGGGGGCGACCGACCGCAGGGTGAAATGTGTCGTCGCGCAAGTGCCACTGATCAGCGGGCATCGCAACGCTCGGCGGCTGATCCGCGCGGACTTTATTGCCGGGCTCCAGGCAGCGACGGATGCCGACCGGCGCACCCGCTACGCCGGCGGAACTCCGGGGATGATTCCGGTGGTCGCCGAAGATCCTGCTGCTCCCAGCGCCTTACCCACGCCCAACTCCTGGGCGTGGTTCACCGAGACAGGCCGCACCCGGGCGCCGTCCTGGCGCAACGAGGTCACCTTGCAGTCGGTGGAGATGTTTACAGCGTATGAACCCGGAGCCTGGATCCGCTTCATCAGCCCGACGCCGCTGCTCATGGTCGTGGCCCTCGGTGATCACCTGACGGTAGCGGACGAAGCGCTCGCCGCGTATGAGCAAGCGCTGGAACCGAAGCGGCTGGTCTGCCTCGATGGCGGTCATTTCGACGCCTATGTGCGGGACTTCGAAGCTGCGTCCACGCCGGCGCGCGACTGGTTCGCGGCGCATTTGTTACGACGCTAACCCGGGGCGTTGGGATCAGCCGCTCGATCCAGCGGCCCGAGGATGCCGGCCAGCCGATCGAACTCCGCCACAGACAGCGTCTCCGCCCTACGTTCGGCCGCAATTCCGGCCCGCGCCAGCAGCGCCTCGCCGCCCAGCGAGCGAAGCGACCGCCGGAGCATCTTACGCCGCTGTCCAAAGGCGGCCGCGGTCAGCGCCTCCATGCGGGCAAACAGGGCGGCTGGCGGCTGCGTCGCGTGCGGTATCAGGCTGACTACGGCAGACCACACCTTCGGCGGCGGCGTGAATGCGGTGGGAGGAATGCGCATCGCGATGCGTGCCTTGCAGGTCCAGCCGGTCAGCACCGACAAGCGGCCATACGCCTCGGTGTTCGCCTCGGCGCATATCCGCTCCGCCACCTCCAGTTGAAACATCACTGTCAGACGCTCGAACGATGCTGCTCGACGCAGCCACGCAACCAGCAACGGGGACGCAACGTTATAGGGCAGGTTGGCAACGACCTGGCGCGGCTCGGGGGTCAGACCCGAGACATCGACGTTCAGCGCATCGGCCTCGATCACCTGCAATCGCCCCGCCGCGCCGGCCACGAGTTCACTCAGAGCCGCCACCGCGCGCGGGTCCAGTTCGATGGCGGTGATACTGGCGGCGCCCGAGGTCAGCAGTGAGCGAGTCAGTCCACCCGGACCCGGGCCGACCTCGATGACGTGGCGGCCGTTCAGATCGCCGGCCTCCCGCACGATACGATCCGTCAGATTCCCGTCCAGCAGGAAATGCTGGCCCAGCGAATGGCGCGCGGCCAAGCCATAACGGGCGATGATTTCCCGTAACGGCGGCAACGCAGAAGCCGCGCCGGCTGCCGGACGCTCCACCTTCCGGTCAGATCGTTCCGGGTTAGCTGCGCGTCACACGCCGCCGGAGCGCATGTCGATGCTGGCCTCCCGGTGCAGGTCCCGCATCATCTGTCTAGACAGCATCTCAACGTGGTCGCCCACCAGTTGCCGCTGGATCTCCTTGGCGGTGATTTCGGCGGTGTTCTTTTCCTCTCGCGTGCAGACCACGATGACGGCGATCCCGTCGCGGGAGACCAAAGGCTCAGTCGCCTTGCCAATCGGGATTGACGAGAGCAATTGGCGGAACATCGGAGGATTGACGCCTTCGATCCGCACCTCGCCGGGGTCAGACGGCCGATTGGATGCATTGTTGGCGTGCGCTACCTGCTCCATCTGCTCGCAGCCATGCACGGTGCTGCTAACCTGCCGCGCCTTCGCCAGGGCCTGACGCTGCTGCTCGGTCGGCGCCTGCGGATCGAGCGGCGAGGTGAACGGGATAAAATCCTGCCGCATCGTTACAACCGTGCCGATTTCCCGGCCGATTTCGCGCTTGCCTTGCAGGTTGATCACTTCGAAGCCGCCTGGCACCTTCACCGGATTGCTGATCGCTCCGACCGGCATCAATGTCACCAGGCGAGCGACCTCGGGATCAAGCTGGTTGGCCTGCACCCAGCCGAGTTCGCCACCCTCGAGCGCGGTCTGGGTCTGACTGAACTGAGCGGCGACCAGGGGGAACGGCGCCCCGGCGTGCAGTTGGCTGATGACGGTTTCCGCGAAACGCTGAGCGTCGGCGGCGTTCGCGGGGTCATCGACCGGAATGAATATTTCACCTAGCCGGTATTCGGGCTGGCCGATCTGCTGCGATTCCAACTTGAGCCTCTCGGCAATGTCGGCCTCGGTGATGCTGACCTTCTGGGCCATCTGGTCCCGCAGCATCTGGCTCCAACCAAGCTGGGCACGGATCTGACCGATCAAGGTGCGCTGACTGACGCCGTCGGCGGCTAATTTCTGCCGCAACGCGCCCGGCGGCAGATTGTTACGATGCTCGATATCACGAATTGCATCGGCGATCTGCGCGTCCTGGATCACGATCTTGCGTCGCTGCGCTTCCTGCACACGCAGACGCTCGTCGATCAACTGCCGCAGGATTTGCGGTTTAAGCCGGTCCAGCACATCCGGCGACATGGACAGCCCGGAGGACATGGCAAACAAGCGGGCACGGTTGTCGATATCGTTGTTGGTAATCACGTCGCCGTTCACCACAGCGGCGATACGGGTGTTGTCGGCCAGCGGTGACTCGGCGCCGGCCTTGCCTTTTTGCGTTACCGTGGCGCGCGGCGGCCTGGCCTGGTTAGGATCACTTGGCACGGCCTGCGTATCCGCCGCGTGGACCATCGTCGGGCAGCCGCCGCCCAGAATCAGCAGAAGCACGGCCAGGCGCGAAGCCAGCGGACCGGATCCCAACCGGCGACAGCGTGGAGCGACCAAACCAGATGCGCGTATGTCGGCCAACATTTCAGATTCTCCTGATATCATAACGCGCGGTAACCGAACTGACCGATGGTTTTGAACGTCAACAGGAAGAGAATCGATGTGGACCCATTGTCGCCATTGATGCTGGTATAGCGCCGGAACAGGCGTAGATCAAAGATGAAGCATTCGTCCTCATAGATCGCGTCGCCGCCGAGCGCGACCATTTGGTTCGTCTCCAGGTCGCGACGTACGGTTGCACTGAACCGATAGTAGCCCCAGTTCGACGAGGCACCCAGGGTAATTTCATTGCGCGGAAAGTAATACGAGTTACCGGCGGGCGGGGGCGCCGGCTGCTCGTAATAAAAATATGGGTTATAGTTGGTATAAATATAACCGGCGGTGACGCGGAACCGCGGCACTCCGACGGTGGCCACGGCATCCGCCGCGTGTGTCGCCAGCGATGACTTGTCCAGCCGCGTGCGGTAGGTCAGGTCCAGCCATTGAGTGGGCGTGAACGTGCCGCGCGCAACTATGTCGGACACCTCGTCTTGCAATCCGGATGCAGCGGGAAACAGATTGTCCTGATTGGTGCGGTACGACTGGCCGATCAGCCCGTCGAAGGTCGTGCCGCCCAAGTACCACGCGCCGTGCATCGCGACATTCGCCCGCACGCCGCCGTCCAACCGGTCGACCCCGGTAAAGCGATTGAAGCCGAATAGGTTCGCGTCGGTGAATTCGAAGTCCAGGCTGTCCTCGTTGGGGTAGCGGCGGATCTGGCTGTCACCGGACTGCGGCGCAACCACAATCTGAGCAATCGGCTCGAGCAACTGCGTGCCCCAGGCGCCGCCGTCGCGGGCGAAGGGCCAGCGGAAATCCACTGCCGCCTGAGGCAGCGCGCGGATTGCGGTCAAATTCGAATACGGCCCGAAATTTGGCTGATTCTCGAACTGCGATGCCTGGTAGGCGGTCGCGTCGCTATGCAGTTCAAGCTTCCACTGCTCTCCCAGCCTGCCGGTGAACGGCCTTTCCCAATTGATTGTCAGGGCGCCTCGCCGCGTGTTGGTGCCGTCCGTGCGCATCACATTGAAGTCCTGGGTGGACACCGAAAGTCGTCCACCCAGCGAATCGGGTAGCCCGAAGTAACTGTATTCGAAGCGCGGCAGGACTACCGGCAACTGGCTGTCGGTAATCACGTCGGTCAAGCCCTGATACAGCCGGCTGTCGAGGCGAGCATAGGAACCTTGCCCGAAACCTTCGATATAAAACTGGCTGCTGAGGATGTTCGGGTCGCCGCTGAGCCCCTGCGTCACGTGAAAATCGCGCACGTAGTCCGCTGACGAAGCGCGGTTGACGTCGAACCCCCAGCGCCAGGTGTCGTCGATGCTGAACTGGCCCTTGCCGGCAAAGCTGCCTTGGAGCGAATCTCCCAGATACCCGCCCGACGCGTTCAACAGCAGAGTGCCGTCGTTGAACCGCCGACGATATTCCACATCAAGCTGTGGTCCCGCCTCGGTGGTGATCATCGGTATGAACGTCGCATCCGACTGGTTGTCGATTACCCAGTAGTAGGGCTGGCCATAGAAAAAACCCAACTCAGACGACGTGCCGATTAACGGCGGCAGGATGCCGGACTCCCGTTTGACCGATGGGTCAGCGTGCCAGAAATACGGAAAATAGGCGACCGGGACACCGAACATCTCCAGTTCGGCGTCATGATACTCGATTTTCTTGTGCTCCAGGTCCTGCACGGCGGAAGCAGCGCGAATATCCCACAATGGCGGCCGGGTCGGGTCCTTGGCGCACAGGTTGCACGTTGAATAGACGACCTTTGACAGCTCGTTGATCTGCCCGCCGGTGCGTCGCGCGCCATTGGCCGCCAGCCGGCCATTTTGCTGCAGCAACGCGCGCATGTCCTTCAGAATACCGTCGTTCATGTTGTTCGACATTTCGGCATAGTCGGCGAAAAGCACCTCACCGTCGGGTTCGAGCAGAACGACATTCCCTGTCGCGGCCGCCACGCCGGTGTTGCGGTCGAATGTGACCTGGTCGGCTCGCAAGACATGGCCGTTCTGCCAAGCCTCGACGTGGCCGCGGGCGGTCACGATAGCGTTGGTCTTGTCGTATTCCACCTGATCGGACGAAAACGTCACCGGCTGGTCGGTGCGCGGTTGCTGCGCCCCTGCGGTGGACGCCAGCACGTTGCCAATCTGGGCGTCGGCCGGCCGAACCAGGGCGAGCAGATTGACCACAACCAGAGCCGCGACAGCCACGACCAAACGCCAGGCTCGGCCGTATCGGGAACGAACGAGCAGGCGCATCTCAGCCGTCTTCCGTGTGCAGCAGCAATGCCACCGCCAGCATAAGTCCAGCCGCGGTCGGTGCCCAAGCCGCCAAGGGCACCGGCAGTGCGCCGGACTGCCCGATTTCCTCGGCGACCTTCGACACCACGAAAAGGGTGAATCCCGCGGCCACGCCACTCCCGATCATTTTCGCTACACCGCCGCGGCGTGCCGGCCGCATCGAGAACCCGGCGGACACCAGCGTCATCGTCGCGGCCAGCAGCGGCAGCGCCAGCAAGGCCTGGAAATGCAACCGGTGGCGGATCGAGGAAAACCCCGACCGATCGAGCAGTGCGATAAAGTCGGGCAAGGCCCAGACAGACAGGGTATCGGGCGAGGCGAAGCTCTCCTGCACCCGGTTCACCGTCAGATCGGTGGGCAGGCTCATCTGCTGCGGCGGCTCCGGAAGCTGATCCGGACGGACCGTTCGCGCGCTCTCGAGCTGCCAGTTCCCCGAACCAAGGGTGGCACGCGCCGCCTCGATCCGGGTAATCAACCGGTCAGCGCCGTCCAGACGCAACACCGTCACGTCCCGCGCGCTTAACAGCTTGCCGCGCAACTCGACACCATGAGCATGGATGATGGCGACGCCTTGCGGCGCGAGCGCATGGTCTGACTGGCGCAGCCAGAGTTGCCCGCCGTTCAGAGCCAACGGACCGCCGCCGCTACGTAGGTATGAGTTCTCCATCGCCTCGGCTCGCGCCAGCATGACTGAGGAAACCGGGCTGACCAAGGCGGTGGCAATGACGCCGAGCATCAGCGCGCAGAAGGTTGGTGCCGCCAGAAACTCCCACGCCGAAACGCCGGAAGCGCGGGCCACGATCAGCTCGGAAGAACGGGTGAGGCGCCAGAAACAAAGGATGCCGCCCAGCAGCACGGCGAACGGCAAAATCTGCATCGCCACGTAAGGTAGCCGCAGCGCCGCGATCTGACTAACGATACCGAAGGTGGCGTCGGGCAGGCTGGTGGAGCGGCGCAGCAATTCGATGAAATCGAACATCGCGACCAAACCGGAAAGCGCCAGAAGCATGCCGCCGACGGAAATGGCGAACTGCCGTACGATGTAAAGCGACAGGGTAACGATCGCGGTCATGGCGCCACGCCGTGCGCGGTCATTTCGCTAGGCCGCACTGGGTCGCAACCGGCCGCTGAACGGACGCATCGTGGGGGCCAGCAGCAGCACGGCACAGATCACCCCTGGCAGCGCCGCGTGCAGCCACATGAGGATGACCAAGCTGTTATCCCGCGCGGCCAGGGCGCCAAACGCCAGACCCAGAGCCAGCAACAGCACCATGACGGCGACCGTGACCAGGGGCCGCAGTATACCGCCGTGCCGCCGGAATATACCGCCAAGAGCAGACAACAGCCCGACCATGGCGTAGGACAATGTGGTCATTGGCGAGGTCAGTCGCTTGTGCCCCTCGGCCAGCCATTTGGACCGGTCTCGTTCCAGATAAGGATGTGGATCAAGCAGCGCGGCGAGTGGGACCTCCGACATATCGGCTGGCCTGGCGACGTCGTCCTTGGTCGCGTCGGCCAGGTCGATCTCGTTCTGTTTGAAAGTCAGCATATTCAGCCGCCCGGTCTGGTGGTCGATCTCCTGCCGGCTGCCATCGATCAGCAGGACCCGGGGACCGCTCGGGCTATCCACCAGCCTGCCGCGCACCGCCAGGATGGTGGCGTGCGCGCTGGAATCCCGCGCGTCGTCCACCAGAATGCCGTGCAGCGTGCCGTCCTGATCGCGGGACCGGATGTAGACCGTCAACTTGTCGGACAGCGGGGTGAACACCCCATCCTGCAGCAGGAAGGCGGCGAGGCGGTTGCGGATTTCCCACTGGAAGCGCCTGAAATCGGACAGCGACGCAGGCACCGCCCACAGCGTCAGGGCGTAGCCAAGCGCAGTGGTCAGCAGGGCGACGGTCAGCGCCGGACGGGCCAGGGCCCATGGCGACAGGCCCGCCGCTCGCATTACCGTAAGCTCCCTGTCGGTCGCCAGGCGCTGATACACAAACTGGATCACGACGTAGGTGGTGATCGGCAGGATGACCGCGACGAAGCTCGGGATCAGCAGGGACGTCAGGTGCAGGAAAACCAGCAGCGACAAGCCGCGATTAACAACCAGCTCGACGAATCGGAGTGACTGGGTCAGCCAGATGAGTGCCGTCAGACCGCCGGTCGCCGCGACCAGCGCCACCAGCACCTGCCGGAAGATATAGATATCAAATCGGGTGACGAGCCTGCCGGAGCGCATTCGGCTTTCTGCGGCAGGCTTTTGCCGGATGCAACCCGGTCAGTTGTAACCGCCGCATGAGTTCATGGTCAGCCTGGCTTAGATCACCCCGATGTGGCCCGGGTGCCGCAACCGGGTGGCCCGCGCCGCCTGCCGCAGCAGGCCCGGGAACCATTGGGCGCCAAGCAGCGCGGCGCCCTGAAGCGGGCCCATCGTTCCGGCCGAATGCAGCAGGCCGGCCAGTCGCATCTGACCTGACAGGTCGCGGCCGAGGCGTCGGTGATACTGCAACGAACCTTCGCCGGCGAGCCAGGTCCTGGCGGCGAGGGTGCCGCTATGGAGCGCGATGGCGATGCCGTCCCCGGTGAGCGAGGGGATGACCGCAGCCTGATCTCCCAGCCGAAACAGGCCAGTCCGGGTCGAGCCGAACGCGCGGTGCAAGAAGCCGTACGGAACCCCTGCGACCGCCAGCGGGCGCGGCAGTAGCGGCCGGGCCCCGGCAAGAATATGTTCGACGAAAGGACTGGCGGCGGTCAGTTCCGTGAGCAGGGCGCGCCAGTTGCCCCCGGCCGACCGGAAGCGAGCCGGGCTGAACGCCACGCACAGCACCGCTCGACCTGCCTCCACGCATTGCAGGCCGGCATAGCCGCCCGGGAACAGCACCAGCACGATGCTGCCGAGGAGGGCCGCGGCTTGCACCGGTGCCAGACGGAAGTACATCTTCATGCCGAGCGAACCCTGGGCCGCTCCGGGGCGCGCAAGCCCGCGGATATCGTGCTTGCCGGTTGCCAGAAACACATCGTCCGACCCGATCGGGTCGCTATTCCCCGGGGCGTCGCAATCCCTGGTATGGACCTGCCAAGCGTCCCGTTGGCGGGTGATCCGCCGGACTGTCGTGCCCACCCGCAAGGTCGTGCCCAATGTTTCGGCCCGGCG
This sequence comes from uncultured Alphaproteobacteria bacterium, assembly GCA_963758415.1. Lineage (GTDB taxonomy): Bacteria > Pseudomonadota > Alphaproteobacteria > Acetobacterales > Acetobacteraceae > Rhodopila. The sequence goes on from CAVWVL010000011.1 coordinate 1,490,357, forward strand.
CAACAATGCCGCGTCCAACACCCGCCGCGATAACCCAAGGGCGACGAACGGCAGTTCGATCTCCGTCACCCGATCCCGGTGCACCAGTCGCAGTTGTTGGATCGGCGCAGCGCCGAGGCCGGCCGGGTCGACACCAAGGGTGTGCAACCGTTCGATCGCGTCCTCTCCCAGGAAGTCACCGCATACCTTGTCGGCTGGCCCGACCGAGCGCTCAATCAGCACGGGACGGTGACCTGCTTGGGCGAGGCTGATGGCGGCGGCGGTGCCGGCGGGGCCAGCGCCGATAATCAGCGGGTCGCGACGCACAGGCGGAACGGCAGGTACCAGGCAACGGTCGCCTCGTCGTTTGCGATGCCGGCCCGGCGCAACAGCTCCACCCACTCGGCGCGGATGAAGGCGCGTGCGATCGAGATCTGACCGTCCTGCCGCACGATCCGGTGCCAGCCGGCGAGTTGGGCCAGCAGCGGGAACCCGTAATAGGGGATGACGTGGCGGTGCAGGTCGCCGATGAACCAGCCTTTCGCGGCGTGGGTCTGCAGCCAGCCCAGGAAATCGACGACCTGATCGTCGGTCAGGTGGTGGGTGAACTGCGAACTGATGATGAAATCGAAAGGCAGCGGCGGGGCGAAGGCGAACGCGTCGCCAGTGTGGAAGACGATGCGGTCGGCCGGATCGGTGGCCTCCAGTGCGGCTCGCGTGCCCCACGGATTGAGGTCAATCCCTTCGAGCCGAGCGTCGGGATAATGGCGGCGGATGTGGCGGAGAGCATCGCCGTGACCGCAGGCAACGTCCAGGACGGAAAAGCGTCCGTCGCGGCCGGAATGGCGTGCGAGCCAGCGGAGCATCGGGCGATGCGTGAATGTTACGATGTTGACCCGCGACAGGTCCCGCAGGCACCGGCTGTACTCCTCGAAGTCCACGCACTCCGTATCCATCTGCTCGGCCTGCGTGCTGCGATGGGCGAGGTTCATGGCGGGACCGTCTCGGCCTGGGCGTTACGGCCGGTGGAAGGCGAAAGATTCGACTGTGAGGCCGGGGCCAAATGCCATGCCGACGCCGGCGCCGCGCGCGTCGGGATCGCGCAGAATGCGGTCCAACACGAACATCAGGGTGCTCGAGGACATGTTGCCGAAATCGCGCAACACGCCGCGCGAAAAACGCAGCAGGTCGGGATCCAGCATGAGCGCCTGCTGGACCGCATCCAGAATCGAACGGCCTCCGGCATGAACCGCCCACAGCGGCAAATTTTGCGCTGAGCCTCCTGGCAGCAGCGCCGGGCCGTGATCCGGCAGCCAGCGCCGAATGCGGCCGGGGACCTGGCCGGAAAGCTGCATCTCGAAGCCGCTGTCGCGGATATGCCAGGTGATGAGTTCCTGGCTGCGCGGGATGACGGTGGCGCGAAACTGGCCGAGGGCGATGCCATGCGGATCGGCAGTGATCAGCGCCGCGGAGGCGCCGTCGCCGAACAGCAGGAAACTGAGCATCTTCGGGATGTCCTGAAAATCCTCCTGCAGATGCAGGCTACACAACTCCAGGTTGACGACGAGCACCCGGGCATCGGCGTTCGCACGAACGATGTGATCCGCCAGCTTCAGCGCGTTGACGGCGGCGAAGCAGCCCATGAAGCCGACGATGGTACGCTCGGTGCTGTCCGGCAGCATCGCCTCGCGCATCAACTGGAAATCCAGCCCGGGGGCGGTAAATCCGGTGCAGCTTGCGACGATCAGGTGGGTGATGCTGTCGGAGCGGGCATCCAATGCGCGGACGGCCCGCATCGCAAGATGCAGGGCATGCGGCTGATAAAGCTCCATGCGGGCGGCGGTGGATGGGAAAGCTCCGCGCCGGTAGAAGCCGGTGGCGTCAAGTATCTTATCCCGCGGCTTGGGACCAGGCTCGAAGATGGCGTAGCGATGCTCGATGTCGGCGAGCGATGCCATGCGGTCAAACAAGGCCCGCTTGTGCGGGTCGACGATGGTGTCGCGGCCGAAATCCGCGAACTCAGCGTGGATATCGTGCGGTGGGACCGCGGTGCCGATCCGGTTGAGCCACGCCTGCGTCACAAAGGTCCCCTTGGGTTTCGCTGGATGTGGGGACGACCGTAGGTTTCACCAGTATCGGGAAGGTGCCGCGGGAAGTGACCGGCCGGGCCGCCGCCCTGTCGCTACTGGCCGACGATCGTCCTGGGGTCCACCGACAGACCCATTGCCTGATAGCCGGCACGGTTCGGGTGCAGCTTGTCGCCTGGGCCGCCGGTGGATGAGTTGGGCTGGAACTCGGCCCTGAGTTCACCGGTCCTGGCGTCGACGGTTACCGCTTCGAAGTCGATCACGCCGTCGAACAGGCCGCAGGCTCGGATGAACTGGTTGTAGATCTGGCGCTTTGCCTCGACGGCAGGTGCGCCATAGCCGCCGTTGGTGCTGTTCAGCGCGGGGGTCAGCGTTGCCATGAACAGGCGCACGCCCGGGATGGCGGCACGCAGCCTCTGGACCACCGCACGCACGCTGGTTTCCACCTGTTCGGGAGAGGCGCCGGCGTTGCCGAAATCGTTGATGCCTTCCAGCCAGATGACGGCGCTGACGCCGGGCAGGCCGATCACGTCGCGCTCCAGCCGGTCAGCGGCGGAGGGGCCGCCCGCGAACGGTTTGGAACTGTAGTCCGGCGGTCCGGCAACCATGCCGCCACCGATCCCGGCGTTCACGATGACGTATCGGTTGCCGTAGAGCGCATGCAGGCGGCGGCCGAAGACGTCCGGCCAGCGGTCGTCGCCGTTGAGGGTGGACGCGGTGCCATCGGTGATGGAATCGCCGAACGCGACAATGGCTTTGGTGCCCACTGGAGCGCTGACGTCCAGAGCGTCGAGAAAGTACCAGGAGGTGGAGGAATACGGGAACGCCTGCTCCGACTCGTCCGCCGCCCGCGAGCCACTTGTCGGCGGGCTGATGTAGGACGTTGTCAGCGCCTTGGCGTGCCAGGTCATGGGCCCGCTGTCGCCGACGATGTGGAACGACACAGCAAGGCGGCGGCCGGCCAGCATCGGGTCGTCGGGGTCTTGGACGAAAGGCAAGGTGACCGAGTCGCTGACGGCGGATTGTCCGGGCGCGATGGTGAGGCTGTCCCGCTCGCCAAAAGTGACGGAGCGGTTGGTGCCGGCCAGGATCGCGGCACCGCTTTGCTGCAGACCGACACGGACGGTATCGAAGGTGACCGGTTTGGCGCCGAAGGCGTTGGAGAGGCGGAGGCGGACCTGTTTGCCCCAGATGTCCGGGCGGACGATCAGGCGGAACGACTGGTCCGAGGCACCCCTGGCCGCATCCGGAAAGGCAAACCGAAGTTCAGGCTGCGCGGTGGCATTGCCGACCGGATAAGGACCCTGCGCCGAGGCAGTCCAGGCGACGACCCAACTGGGAGACTCAGCGACGGCAGGCGAGAGAAGTGCGAGCGACAGCGCCACGACGAGCAGGAGGGCGCCGAACACGTGGCGTGACGAAGCGATCATGACGGACGGTTCCCCGGATGGGCCTACGGCGCGGCTAGGCCGGGAACGATGTCATCGCCGAACCGCGCGGGCAAGGGCACGGCGATGTATCGGCCGGGCGAAACGTTACGGCAGCAGCTTACCGGGGTTCATGATGCCGGTTGGGTCGATCGCCGCTTTGATCCGACGCATCAGCGCGAGTTCGGCGCCACCCCGCCAGTCCGGCATCATGTATGGCTTCAGCTTGCCGATGCCGTGCTCAGCCGAGAAGCTGCCGTCAAACTTTCGCACGATGTCGTTCACCGCATCCATGATGGGGTGATCCTGCGCGAGGAACCATGCCGCATCCGAACCGACAGGCTGTTCGAGATTGAAATGAATATTGCCATCGCCCATGTGGCCGAACGGCACCACGCGGACGCCGGGGATCAGCGCCTCACAGGCAGCGGTCGCCTGACGTATGAACGCCGGGACCTTGGAGACCGGAACGGAGACGTCGTTCTTGACGCTGGCACCCTCGCGCTTCTGACCCTCGGAGTGTTCTTCCCGCAGCCGCCACAGCGAGGTCCGTTGCGCGTCCAACTCGGCGATCACCGCGTCCAGCACAACCTCGTCTTCCAGCGCCTGTTCGAGGACCTGTTCCAGCATCAGCCGGATACCCGCGTCCGGACGCGGAGTGGCGAGTTCCACCAGCACATAGAACGGGGCGGCGGTTTGCAGCGGCAGCACGGCGCCGGGAATGTGCTTGAGGACAAATGACGTGCCGAGGCCGGACATCAGTTCGAAGGCGTTGATCGAGGCGCCATCGTGCGCCTGGAAGCGGCTGAACAGGGTCAACGCGGCCTCGGGCGAGGCGACGCCACAGAGCGCGACGGCGGTTTCCTTCGGCGGCGGCGAGAGTTTCAGCACGGCGGCGGTGATGACGCCGAGCGTGCCCTCGGATCCGACAAACAACTGTCGCAGGCAGTAGCCGGTGTTGTCCTTGCGCAGCCGACGCAGACCATTCCAGATCGAGCCGTCGGGGAGCACTACCTCCAGCCCCAGCACCAGGTCGCGGGCGTTGCCATAGCGCACCGTGTTGTTGCCACCCGCGTTGACCGCCAGGATACCGCCGATCTGCGCGGTGCCCTCGGATGAGATCGACAGCGGCAACAGGCAGCCAGCCTCGGCGGCGGCAAGCTGCGCGGCTTTCAAGGTGACGCCGGCCTCGATCGTCAGCGTCATGTCCACCGGGTCGAGGTCGCGGATGCGGTTGAGCCGAGCGGTGCTGAGGATGAGTTCCGATCCGTCCTCGGCTGGGACGGCGCCGCCAACCATGGAGGTGTTGCCGCCCTGCGGTACGATGGGGGTGCCGGTCTCGGCGCACGACTTGACCACCGCGGCGAGTTCCTGCGTCGTGCCGGGACGGATCACCGCGCTGGTGCGACCCTGGTAGAGGCGGCGCCAATCGGCTGAGTAGGACGCGGTGTCGGTGCTGTCGGTCAGCAGGCCACGGTCGCCGACGATGGCGCGGATGGCGTCGAGGAGAGCGGCGGCGGGAGGCGCGGCACTGGGCATGGACGGTTCCTTTCCGTCCCTCCAATAGCGTGACCGGCGCCTTCGTGCACGCGGGCGGTCGCCCAACCCTCGCGGATGTCGGAGGCCTGGGTCCTGCGCGGGTCCGCGGCCATGGGTGGGCAAGCAGGTAGTACGGTAGCGATCGGGCGATGCCATATCCGGTCGCTCACGGGATCGCGATCATTTGTCATATATCAGGTTTATGCGGACAGACCCGGTGGCCGTTCCACGCGGCGGCCACCGGGCTCCTTGAAGGGGTCACCAGACGATTTGTTCAAACCTGCGCGTTAAGGCCGCTTGCCTTCGAACGCGATTCTCAAAGAGGTGTTGAAGAAGAAAATCCCGGGATTTGTCCTCCAGTTTGTCGCGTTTCGTAAACATTCGTTTGCGCGAGAGCCCTCTGGTTTCCGCTGACGCCGGGATCAGCCAAGCAGCTCGCGACATCCCAAATCGTCCACCGCCGCCATGATGCGTTGGAAGTTGTTCCACCAGATCACGGGTGGAAGCTTCAGTCCCGCCATGAACACCGGCGTGATCGTGTGCAAGAGCACGGACAGGCGGTAGTCTTCCCGCATGTCGGCACGGCTGTAACTGTGAACGCCATTCTCCAGCAGGACTTGATGGTAATAGTCGAGCAGCGCTCCTTCCAGCCGCCGCCGGCGTTCCGGATACCAGTGGAGGGCCATCATGTAGGCTAGATCGATGGTCGGAGCGCGGATGCGCCAGCCGTCCCAATCGAACCATCGCACGTCATCGCTTCCATTCCGCGGCAGGAAGCAGTTCCAAACATGGGCGTCGCCATGCGCGAGCGTGATGTTCCTGGTGTCGCGATACCGTTCTTCTTGCAACCGCGGTATCTCCGCGATCAGCCTTTCATAGAACGCGCGACGCTCGTGTGAGAGTTCGTCGCCAAGGCGCCCTGCGAAAACGTCGAAATACCGGGCCATCTGCTGAATAAATCGGTCCACGGCCGCATCGTCGGGCCATGCTCCAACCGAGACGCCTAGCCGAGGGTCGTCCCACCACGCCGCGTGGAAACGGGCCAGCGATCCCACGATGGTCCGGCATTGTGCTTCAGAAGGCGGCAGCGGCCATTCCGTCGCGAGTGCGTGAGTGTCTGTCAAGTCTTCAAGCACGAGATGCCAAGGCATAGTGGCGTCGGCACGATGGGCCTCGAAACAGCGTGGCACGAGGCCGGCTGGAAGAGACGGTGCCACGTCTCGGTAGAAGGCGACTTCCTCGCTACCGACCGTCAACGCACGCTCAGGATGCGCGGTCTTTACGATCAGGCTGCCCGGCAACGTACTTGCCGGACCATCGTATGTCAGGCGCAACCGGATAATCCGAGACACCAATGTCGGGCGGTCACTGATGATGCTGACGTCCCGCACTTGCAGGTCACGCAGCACGCCAGCCGTGTCCAGGACGGCATTCAAGCGGTGGGCGCTGGTCAAGCATAGCAACGTGTCCATCGCCCCCTGGTCGCTGGGTGCGGTGTCCATGATGCCCGAAGCCACCCGCTCCGGATCGGCGACTCCGCGGCTCACGCCACCACCTCGCGACGGCCGTCGTCGCCGATCATGCCCACAACGATGCCAACGCCCGTGCGCTCGACATTGATACGCGTGCCGATCAGTACCGCGATCTCCGCATTCGTCAGTTTAAGCCAGACCATGGAACACTCCTCTCGTTGAGACGGCGTTACGTGGTTCGTGGTGGAAGTCCTTGCAAAGCAAGTTAACTTGGTTCGTAATGACCTTGTGGCGCTGGCGCGCTCGCGCCCTATCGTCTTCCTTGTCATATGTTCGCGATATGTTCGCTCAGTCATCCGATGTCTGCCACTTGTCGCCCGGCCAGACCTGAGCACAATAGCCATCGTTAAGAACACGGGACGCCCGGTCCGGCGATCGGGCCAGGGTGCCCGAAGGGAGGGTAAAATGCGAGCTTTGGCTCTGTTCCTGGCCATGGGTGTGCTGAGCACGACGGGCGCGGCGCAGGCCCAGTACAAAGCCTGGGTGCTGTCCAAGTTCGACGACACGCCCGAGGGGCTGACCGTCGACAAGGACGGCAACTACTACACGTCGCTGATCCATACCGGCAAGATCATCAAGGTGAGGCCCGATGGCCAACAGGAGCTGATTGCCACGATCCCGTCGGATAGCAACATGTCCCCTGGCGCCACCGTCGGCGTCGAGCTTGATAACAAAGGCAACCTGTACGTCGCCTACAAGCAGGATTCGCCGATGTACGAGGCAAGCAACCTGGGCGATCCGTTCCATGCCGCCTGCCGCGACGCCAAGGTGACCGCCTCGGGCGTATACAAGATCGAGTTGGCCACCAAGAAGGTGATGGCGCTTGCCACCAAGGCAGACGGTTGGCCGTTCTGCTTTCCCGACGACGTCGATATCGACGACCAGGGCAACGTTTACATGACCGACCTGACCTATGCTGGCATCTGGAAGATTTCGCCCGACGGCAAGAAGGTCGACCTGTGGTCGGCCGACCCGCTGCTCAACTGGCCGCCGCAGCCCTCTTCCGGCTTCCCGCTCGGCGTCAATGACCTTGCGATCGCGCCCGACGGCAAGAGCATTTATGCCGTCACCGACGGCGACCCGATGCTGGTGAAGCTGCCGATCTCGCCCGACGGCACCGCCGGCAAGGCAACGGTCGTGGCACGCGGCTATTCGGCGTTCGACGGCATCGCTTTCGATGACAAGGGCAACATCTACCTATCGGAAATCATACGCAGCGAGCTTTGGGTATTGTCACCGGACGGAAGCAAGCGGGCGCTGGTCGCCAACAAAAAGATGGCGCCGTTGGACGATAACACGAGCCTTGCCTGGTACAAGGGGACCATCTGCACCACCAATCTCGGCTTCACTCATCAGAAGCCAGAGCAGGCGGACAAGACCATCGTCTGCATCCGGGGCTACGACCTGCCATAGGCCGAGGGCCAGCGGCTCGCTGCCGTGAGTGATGCGCCCAACAGGGGCGCTTTCCGGCCCTGGCCGTTGCTCGATTGGAAGTCGGCTCTGGAGCGGTGTGTATTCACTGCGCGGGCCGACTGTGCTGTCGGCTCCACGGCCGCCACCTCTGCCGAGGCGGCGGCTGCTTTTGCGACGACGAATTATAGCGGATGGAGGCTTAGTTCCACGCGGCGGTTCTTGGCGCGGCCTTCCGGGGTGCTATTGGAGGCAGCCGGATCGGCGTCGCCGAAGCCCTTGGACAGCACGAGGTCCGGCTTCAGGCCCTGCGAGATCAGGAACGACCGCACGTTATCCGCGCGCATCTGCGAGAGCTGCAGATTCGATTCAATACCGTTTGCTCGCAGCTCTGGCCCGATCGGCGTACTGTCCGTGAAGCCACTAACATACAGCGGACGCGACTGGCTCGGCCCGAGTTTGTGGACGATCCTCGCGAACTCCTCCTTGCCGGCTGGTGAGAGCTCCCACCCCCCCGGTGGGAACGCGAGGTCGCTGTTGACGGTGTAAAGAACCGACATCGCCGCCATCAGCGTATCGAAGCAGCCAGCCGATAGTTCGGGCATATGCGATTTCATGCACGCCTTGATGCGTCCCTCACCTGGCGGCACACCGGGACAGAGCCGGTCCACGTCACCCCCGCAGGCTTGAAAAAGCTGCTGCTCGGTGGGGATGTCCTGTGCGGTCGCGTGGGCAGCAAGTGCCAGGAGCGATGCGGCGAAAGCGGTGACGGCGCGTTTCATGAGAGGTCCTCCATGGTTCTGCGCGCGGCTTATGGTTTCTCGACCGAGCGACATGCGACCTTGTCATTGCTCATGCCGCCCGCGCTATGCGGTTCAGGCAAGCCGATGCCCTTTTTGCGCGGTCGGCATCGCCACCCTAAGCGGCTTAGCCAGCCTGAGCCTCAACGAGGTAACCACATTACGAAACAAGCTGGTGACACGGACAACGAGGGTGGGGAACGGTGATGTCGATCCCCGGCCGGCTTCGATCTTGCGCTGTGCCAACGCCGCTGATGCTTAGCACGCCGCACCTTCGCTAACACACCATCTATACCCCGATTGCGGTCCGCGCGTAGATCGGCGGCAGCCCTTCATACCGTGGCCGCGAGGTGCATACTCATGCCTCGCGGCCGCACCATTGTGACCCCCTACCCCGGGATGCGAACCGGCAACGAACGGATGCCGTGGATGAAATTGGAATAGGTGCGCCGGGCCTCGCCCACCACTTCGATCGTCGGGAAGCGTGCCAGAATTTCTTGCCACAGGATCTTCAACTGCAGTTCCGCCAGGCGATTACCGACGCAGCGATGGATGCCGAAGCCAAACGACAAATGCTGCCGTGGCCGAGCACGGTCGACGATGAAGCGATTGGGGTCGGCGATCGCTTCCTCGTCGCGGTTTCCGGAGATATACCACATCACCACCTTGTCGCCGGTGCGAATCGCCTTGCCCGCGAGTTCGGTGTCCTGGATCGCGGTCCGGCGCATATGGATCACCGGCGTAACGTAACGGATCGTCTCCGACACCATGCTGTCGACCAGCTCGGGATTGGCCTGCAGCTTGCGGTATTCATCGGGGAACTGATTGAGCGCCATCAAGCCGCCGCTCATAGAATTGCGGGTCGTATCGTTACCACCGACGATCAGCAGCACCAGGTTGCCCATGAACTCCCGCGGCGGCATATCGCGCGTGGCCTCGCCGTGCGCCAGCATCGACAGCAGATCGAATTTCGGCGGCTGCTCACGCCGTTCCATGAACAGGCGGCCCATGTACTCCGCCATCGTCTTGATTTCCTCGAACCGTTCCACCTCGGAATGGACCGGGGCCTCCGGGTCGTTGACATTGCAGATCGCCACGTCCGACCAGTAAGTCAGCTTGGCCCGTTCCTCGAACGGGAAGTCGAAAAGGGTGGTCAGCATCATCGTGGTCAGCTTGATCGAGACTTCCTCGACCCAGTCGAATGTCTCGTTGCGAGGCAGCCCGTCCAGCACCATGCGGGTGCGCTCGCGGATCAGCGACTCCATGTTCGCCAGGTTGTTCGGCGCGACGATCGGGCTGGCGACCTTGCGCTGCTCGTCATGCCGTGGTGGGTCCATGCGGATGAAGCTCGGCCGCTCCATGTCCTTCGGCTGATCCTCGATCTGGACACCGCCGTGCTCACTGGCACTGGAGAAGATCTCGTGATGCACCTCGCAGTGCATGATGTCCTTGTACCTGGACACCGCCCAGTACGGTCCGTATGGACTGTCCGCCACGTAGTGAACTGGGTCCTCCCGCCGCAGCCGCTCGAACCACGGATACCAGTTATCGTCCTGATACATCTTGGGGTCGGACACATCGAATTTCTCCAGCGGCGTGGTCCAGGCGGGGCTGGCGCTATCGGAATTGGATGGGTCGTAGTGAACGGGCGCGTTCATTGTCGTCCTCCAGTTTTTGGCCAATCCTCAAGGGAAAGGCGGCAGATTGTGGACAGGGCAGCATGACTGGCATGGCCCGGTCAACGAAAACGTCGGCCGGCCTCTGGAAACTTGACCGCTTCCTGGGCACATTGCCGGCATGGATCAAATGACCACCACCACCGACCACCTGATGCATGCCGCGACGGCGGCCCGGGCGGCGTCGCACATGCTGGCGCGGAGCACTCGGCAGACACGGGACGGCGCGTTGGCCGCCATGGCGGACGCGCTGCGCGACGCGATGCCGGACATACTGGCGGGGAACGCCGCCGATGTCGCCGCATTCCGCGGCACGACCGCATTCCTCGATCGTCTCACGCTGACCGAGGCGCGCGTCGAGGCGATGGCCCACGGGCTGGAGGAGGTCGCCGCCCTGCCCGACCCTCTGCACCGCGCCCTGGCGGACTGGACGCGGCCGAACGGCCTGCGCATCCAGCGGATCGCCACCCCAATCGGGGTGATCGGCATGATTTACGAAAGCCGGCCGAATGTCGGCGCGGATGCCGCGGCGTTATGCCTCAAATCGGGTAATGCCGTGATCCTGCGCGGCGGCTCCGACAGTGCGAACAGTGCCCGAGCGATCAATCTGGCGCTGCGGCACGGGCTGGCCGTCGCGGGGCTGCCCGAAGCCTGCATCCAGGTTGCTCCGAATACCGACCGGGCCTTTGTCACGGCGATGCTGGCCGGCGCCGGGCTGCTCGACCTGATCATACCCCGAGGCGGCAGGTCGCTGGTGGAACGCGTCCAACGTGAGGCTCGGGTGCCGGTGCTGGCGCATGCCGAGGGGCTGAACCACACCTTCGTGCATGCCGCCGCGGACCCGGCGATGGCACGTGCGATCGTCGCGAATGCCAAGATGCGGCGGACCGGGGTGTGCGGCGCGACCGAGACGCTGCTGATCGATCGCGCGGTCGCCGAGGCCCTGCTGCCTCTGTTGGTCTCCGACCTGCACGCCCTCGGCTGCAGCTTCCGCGCCGACCCCTCCGCTCGGCTCATCGTACCGGATCTGCCGGCCGCATCCGACGCGGATTTCGACACCGAATGGCTGGACGCGGTGCTGTCGGTCGCGGTGGTGGACGGCGTTGACGGCGCCCTGGCTCACATCGCCGAGCATGGCAGCGAGCACACCGACGCGATCGTCACCGACGACGCCGCCGTGGCGGAGCGTTTCCTGCGGGGAGTGGACAGTGCGGTGGCGCTGTGGAACGCCTCCACGCAGTTCTGCGATGGCGGCGAGTTCGGCTTTGGCGCGGAGATCGGCATTGCCACCGGCCGCATCCATGCGCGCGGACCCGTGGGGTTGGAGCAGTTGACGACCTACCGATACATCGTGAGCGGCACAGGCCAGGTGCGTCCCTGACCGCCTTCGATCCACTGCCGCGGTTTGGTGACCGGCGGCGGATCCGCGTCGGGCTGCTGGGCGGATCGTTCAATCCGGCTCATGAGGGTCATCGGCATATCGCCCTGCTGGCTCGCCGCAAGCTGCGGCTGGATCAGATCTGGCTGCTGGTCTCGCCGGGCAATCCATTGAAATCGCATGCCGGCATGGCACCGTTCGGCGCGAGGCTGGCAACGGCGGGGCGCATCGCTGACGGGCGGCGGGTGCTGGCGAGCGGCATCGAGGCGGCCTTCCACACACGCTACACGGTGGACACGCTGCGTCTGCTGATGCGCCGATTTCCGTCAGTGCGGTTTGTCTGGATCATGGGCGCAGACATTCTGCAACAACTGCCCGAGTGGCGGCGCTGGCGGAAGATCGTGCGACATCTGCCATTCGTGGTGCTGCCGCGGCCGAACTACACGCATCGGGCGCTTGCCGGACAGGCGGCGCATCGGTTACGGGCGTGGCGCCGGCCGGCACGTGAAGCGGCCTTGCTGCCGGGGGTCGCGCCTGGCTGGGTGTTTCTGCCGGCGCGGCTGAACAGGGTGTCCGCGACCGCCATCCGACAAGCCGCCGAGGGGAATGTGTTATAGCCAAGCCGCCCAAGATATCGTCCTCGCCGGCCAGGCATAAGCCGGTGCCACGTAAGAAAGCCGCGAAGCCGGCGCTGCCCGAGGCAGGCGTGGTCCCCGGCAGCCCAAGGAAAAAGACTATCGTGGCCGGGCCGAAAAAGGCGGCGGCGACGCCCAGGGTGCGAAAGGTGAAAGCCGAACCGTCGGAACTGGACCGGCTGCAGGCAGTCATCGTCGGCAGCCTGGAGGACGATAAAGCTGAGAACATCATTACGATGGACCTCGCCGGCAAGGCGATGTTCTGCGACCGGATGGTGATCGCGTCCGGGCTGGCGGACCGCCAGATCAGCGCGATGGCGCAACATTTAAGCGAGAAGCTGCACCAGGCCGGACAGAAGCGGGTTCAGGTAGAGGGCGCCACTGGCTCGGACTGGGTGCTGATCGATGCCGGCGATATCGTGATCCATCTGTTCAAGCCCGAGGCGCGGACGATGTACGCACTGGAAAAGATGTGGGGGGAGGACCTGGACGAAGCGGTTTGAGCAACCCTTGGGCGCTGATCCTGACAGCGACGTCGAAATCGTTGTTCTCTTGAAGAACCGATCTAGGAAACACCGTTATTTGAATACCAGAATAATTTTGTCGATCGGGAAAGACGCCTTCAGACCCGTGCGAGCATTCCGACATTCTGGCGGCCGCCAGCCAGACCGCGAAATTCGCCTTCCAGCGCATCTCGGCCAGGATCGACGAGCCAGACCGCCGGCTCGTCCACCGCCGCGGCGAGCAAGCTCTTGTAGGCATCCCGAGGAATTTCCACAGCGCCAAACTGCGATAAATGGGCGGTCACGAACTGCGTATCGAGCATCCGGAAGCCGCCCAGCCGCAACCGTGCCACCAGGTGCACCAGCGCGACCTTCGACGCATCGCGGGCAAAGCTGAACATGCTCTCGCCGAAGAAAACCCCACCCAGCGCCACGCCGTAGAGGCCGCCGACCAGCGTGCCGTTCCGCCAGGTCTCCACCGAGTGCGCATAGCCCATGCGGAACAGATCGGTGAACAATCGTTCGATCTGAGGGTTGATCCAGGTATCGGTGCGGTCGGGCAAAGGCGTCGCGCAGCCCGCGATAGTGCCGGCGAAATTGCGATCCGCCGTGACCTCGAAGAAATCGGACAGCACCGTCCGCAGCAGGCGGCGCGGCAGATGGAAGTGATCCAACGGCAATAAACCGCGCTTCAGTGGGTCCAGCCAGAACAGCTTGGCGCCCGCCCGGCCCTCTGCCATCGGGAACAGACCCAGGCGGTAGGCGCGCAGCACAAGCTCAGCCGTGACTTCCACCGAACGTCTGGACATGCTGATATAGTGCGGCTGAAACCGCCGGATTGGAAGGGGTGGCCGACGATGCTGACCATCAAGCAACTTGACCATCTGGTGCTGCGGGTGACCGACCTGCGCGCGATGATGCACTTCTACATGGACGTGCTGGGCTGCCCGGTGGAGAAAGTACAGGAAGACCTCGGCTTGTACCAGCTACGCGCCGGCGCCGCGCTGATCGACCTGGTGCCGATCGATGGTCCGCTGGGGTCCAAGGGCGGCGCGGCGCCAGGCACCGAGGGCCGCAACCTCGATCATTTCTGCCTCCGGGTCGAGCCGTTCGATGCCCCGGCGATCATCGCTCATTTGCGTGCTCACGGGACTGACCCGGCGCCGGTGGCGTCACGCTATGGAGCGGAGGGCCAGGGGCCTTCGATCTATGTTTCCGATCCGGAAGGCAACGTCGTCGAGCTCAAGGGGCCTCCCGACCCGATCTAACCGCTGGACGGCGCCGTGGCTTCGCGGCACCTGGCTCCCTCATTTTCCGGTCGCGGCTGAATTCGCGTCCGGAGCCGGTTTGCCATCCGGGGCGGTAGGCCGCGGATCGCCAAAGCCAGGCGAGGTGGCGGGGCTGGTCGGGGAACTCAGGGGCGGCGGATTTCCCGGCTCGATGTTGGTCGTGCCTTGCCGAGCATCCGCTGGCTTCAAATCCGTGGGGTCAGGCTTCGCCAGCTCGGCGCCCTTTGCGCCCGGCGCAGCCTTGTCCGACCCCGCCTCCGGCGCGAACTTCGTCGCCGAGACGTCCGGAGGCACCGTGTAGTCCGGCACCACCCGCGCCTGGTTACCAGCGATCACCAACACCCTTTGCCCCAGGGCGAGCGGCACCTTGTCCTTCTGCGTCACGCTCACCAGGTCGCCGTTGGGCTTGCGCACGATATACTCGAACGCGGCGGTGTCGGCGGAAACATGCTCTGCCGCCGATCCAGCGATGCCGCCCACCAAGGCCCCACCGAGGGCGGTGATCGCGCTCACCGGGCCGGTGCCTGCCTGGGCCCCGGCAATGCCGCCCGCCGCCGCACCAGCAGCCGTTCCTACGGTCCCTGACGCACTGACGCCCACCTGCCGCACGCCAATCACGACGCCTTGCTCGACCTTATTGGCCTGTTGCACCGCATTGCTTGCATAGGTGTCCGGCGAATAGCTCGGTCCGCATCCGCTCAGACCAACGACGAACAGCCCGAGAGGGAAGAAACGCCAGTTCAATGTCACAAATTCCTTTATTGTGTCTGACGGACCCACGCAACCCCGGCGCAGCATTTCAGGTAAGGACTGACGGTCATGATCAATTGGCTGATACTCTTTGCCCCGGCGGCGATCGGTCTCGAGCATCTCGCACCCGAGCACCATCTCCTGGTCTTCATCGCATCGGGCCTTGCGATCCTGCCACTGGCTGCCTGGATGGGCAGGGCCACGGAACATCTTGCCGAGCGTATGGGTGAGGGCGTTGGAGGACTACTCAATGCGACTTTTGGCAACGCAGCCGAACTGATCATCGCTCTTTCCGCTCTGCGCGCCGGTTTGCACGATGTGGTCAAGGCATCGATCATCGGCTCCATCGTCGGGAATATATTGCTCGTGCTTGGGGCAGCGATGCTCGCGGGCGGACTGCGTCATCGCGAGCAGCGCTTCAATGCGGCAGGCGCGCGTGCCCAGGCGACGATGATGACGCTGGCGGCGATCACGTTGATCTTGCCTGCAGCATTCCGGGCTGCCCTAGGAGCCAACGCGGTAGCAGGTTTAGTACCGCTCAGCATATCGATATCGGTCGTCCTACTACTAGTTTATGGACTGTATCTTGCCTACACCCTGGTGACACATTCCGTATTATTCCTTGGTGCCGCGGCACCAGAGGACGCTGCGGCGCATTCGGCCCCTTGGTCAGTGCGTCGCGCTGCGCTTGTGCTCGCTGCCGCCACAGTGGTCATCGCATGGATGAGTGAGATTTTGGTGGGCGCAATCCAACCGGCGGCGCGCACCCTCGGCCTCAGCAGCAGTTTCGTCGGCGTGTTCGTCGTTGCCATCCTTGGCAACGCGGCAGAGCACGCAACGGCGATCAGCGTGGCGATGAAGAACCGAATGGACTTGTCGCTCTCGATCGCGATCGGCTCGAGTGTGCAGGTAGCGATCTTCGTGGCTCCCGTACTGATGCTCTCCAGCCTTGTCCTTGGCCCCACGCCGATGGATCTGGCGTTTCCGACTGGGCTAGTCCTTGTCGTGGTGCTGTCTGTGCTGATAACTGGCCAGGTCGCGAACGACGGACGGTCGGACTGGCTGAAAGGTGTTCAGCTTTTAGCGGTCTATGTCGTCCTTGGCATGACCTTCTTCTTCGTGCCCGATGTCTTGCCGCACTAATAGCTCGCAGGTCTACAGTCGTTTGAGCCTACTACGCCGGCATTTGTCAGTTCGGCACCGGTGCGATCGCCAAGAGCCAGACCTATTGCGCGGTGGTCCGTTGGCTGAAACCAGAGGCTGAAGCGCGTCTTGCCAACTCGGCCTGCTCGAGGAGACCGAGACGATGCGCCGCGGTGCGGGGGGCAAGTCGATCGAAACGAAACTGCTGCGGGACATGGCGGGCCGAGACTACCGGCAGGCTCTGCCGCATCATGGCACGCGTTGCTCGAAAGCCTTCTCCAGTTGGCAAATGCCGGAAGCGGCTTTGTGCTGACGAGGCGGAGAATGCCCCGAGTACCCGGGCGATATCGCCGAAGCGTTTCACACCAATGGACAAGCGTTTGCCGGCTTGTGCCCTTCGATGGGCCCGCTTCGGCCCGGAAAGCGCGTCAGCATGGGCAGAGGCCGAGCAATCGGAGCGCCTCTGAAAATTCCCAACCTGCGACGAGTGAAGTCCAACAGCGCTCTCTAGATGGTCTGATTTGGCGCCCCACACTCTGTGAAATGCCCTCTGTTTGCCAAGGGCGATCTTAGCCGCCAGCGAAGGGAGGGAATGCTGAAAGGTTACTCCCCTGCCCGTGCTCCATTCCCCCAAAAAGCCAACATAGCTATTCGACGACCCTCGCCGTCGATCGACCTTGCCCCGGAAATGATAGCCGTTAGCCTCCGGCCATGACCTTCTTCGAAAGCCTGCTGCTACTGCTGCTGGTGGCAGTGGTGCTGTTGCGGATTGCTCCGCCGTGTGGCGGTGCCATATCCGGCGATGCTGGCAATCGCCGGAGCCGCGGTGGGGTTCGTTCCCGGCGCGCCAACCATCCGCATCGACATTGACCCGCAAACCACGCTGGCGCTGTTTATCGCTCCGGTCCTGCTCGATGCCGCCTACGACTTTCCCGTTGGGTGCCGGAGCGGTGCTCCGTGCGATGGCGGACAGTCCGTCCTGACTCCCCAACAGGCCGCGAGTACGACGCTGACAGCGGCTGTATCGACTTCCGGCCAGCCACTGGACTAGCATCAACCGCATGGCACAAACACCCCCAGAGCATGGCCTGGCCCGCAACGCCGCCAATTACGGCGACAAGGATTTTGCGCTCTATCTGCGGCGCTCGTTCGCCAAGTCGATGGGCTACTCGCAGGCCATGCTGGATCGCCCGGTGGTCGGCATTGTCGACACCGGATCGGCGTACAACAACTGCCACCGAACGCTGCCGGAACTGATCGAGGCGGTGAAGCGTGGCGTCCTGGCCGCAGGTGGTCTGCCAATGCCCTTCCCCACGGTATCTCTATGCGAGCCGTCGCTGTTCCCGACATCGATGCACTATCGCAATCTCGCGGCGCTCGACACCGAGGCAATGCTGACGGCGCAGCCAATGGACGCCGCGGTGCTGGTCGGCGGCTGCGACAAGACCGTGCCGGCGCAGTTGATGGCCGCGGTCTCGGCCGACATCCCTGCGGTGCAGCTAGTCACCGGGCCGATGCTGGCCACCCCGTTCCAGGGCGAACGCCTGTCCGCCTGCACCGACTGCCGCCGCTACTGGGCTGCCTACCGCGCCGGCAACGTCAGCAGCGAAAGGATCGGCGAGATCGAGGGCCGGCTGGCGACGACCGCCGGCACCTGCGGCGTCATGGGCACCGCGTCCACCATGGCCTGCCTGGCAGAGGCACTGGGCATGGTGCCGCTGGGCCATGGCTCGATCCCGGCGGTACACGCCGACCGGCTGCGCGCGGCGGAGGAAGCCGGCGCGCTGGCGATGCGGCTGATCCAGAGCCCGATCCGCCCTTCGCAGATCGTCACCGCGCATTCGATCGAGAACGCGCTGCGCGTGCTGCTGTCGCTCGGCGGCTCGACCAACGCGCTGATCCATCTGACCGCCATCGCCGGCCGCCGCGGTGAACGCATCGACCTGCGGAAGTTGAATGAGCTGTCCGATACCACCCCGGTGCTGGTCGATCTGAAGCCCACCGGCGAGGGATACATGGAGGATTTCCATGCCGCCGGCGGCATGCCGGCCCTGCTGTGGGAGTTGCGTGACCTGCTCCACCTCGACGCCATCGATGTGACCGGGGTGCCGCTCGGCGAACGCCTGATGCAACCGGCTTTCGTCGACCGCCGCTACATCCTGGCCCGCGATGAACCGGTCTCACCGGTCGGTGGCATCGTCTCGCTGTTCGGCTCACTCGCGCCACGGGGGGCAATCATGAAGCGCAGTGCCGCGACGCCCTCGCTGTTCGAGAAGGAAGCCCGCGTCATGGTGTTCGACGGGCTGGCGGATCTGGCCGGCCGCATCGACGATCCCGCGCTGGACGTAACGGCGGACGACATTCTGGTGTTGAAGAACGCCGGCTCGCTGACCCCGGCCGGGATGCCGGAAGCCGGCTACCTGCCGATCCCATCGAAACTCGCGCGCACCGGGGTGAAGGACATGGTCCGCATGAGCGACTGCCGGATGTCCGGCACCGCGTTCGGCACCATCGTCCTGCACATTACCCCGGAGGCCGCCGCGGGAGGCCCGTTAGGCCTGATCGAAACCGGCGACCGGGTCAGGCTGTCAGTCAAGGACCGCTCGCTCGATCTGCTGGTGTCGCCGCGCGAACTGGAGCGCCGGCGCGCGGCCTGGAAGCCGCCAACCAAGCCGGCTCGCGGCTGGGACCGGCTGATCGCCGAACAGGTGCTGCAGGCCGACGAGGGCTGCGACCTGGCCATCATGCGGGCGGCTGGCTGACGCCGGGGAGGCGCCGCTCAGGGTAACCGCCGAACTTCACTTCGATTTGTAGAGGCCGTTCGGCCGCCCGGGCCGAGGCCGGACTCAAGGCCACGGTGTGAGGTCATGAGCATTCGACCGGGAACACCGACCGAACAAATCGCCGGCGCGAGTGCGACCTAACTCGGCCGCGCCAGTTATGGGCTGTGCACGCAATATTGGAAGGAAGCTGCATCATGCCCAATCATACATATCGGGTCATCGAACTGGCCGGATCATCCGAGGTCAGCCATGCGGACGCCATCAAGAATGCGATCTCCCGCACGTCGAAGACGACCCGCAACCTGCGCTGGTTCGAGGTCACTCAGATGCGGGGCGAGATCGAGGAAGGCGAAGTCCGCCACTTCCAGGTCTCGATGAAGGTCGGTTTCACCGTCGAGGACTGATTCGATATAGTTCGCGCGGAAAGGCAACGAAAAGCGGGTCGTTTACCCCGTTCTTCGTTGCCGAAAGCGAACGTCAGGCCGCTGGCATCAGCACCTTGTCGATCACCTGGATGACGCCGTTGGACTGCGTCACATCACTGATCGTGATGTCGGCGATGTCGCCCTTGGCATCCTTGACCAGAATGTTGCTTGATCCGTTCATCATCAGCGTCAGGGTCTCGCCTTCCACCGTCTTCAGGTTCGCCTGGCCGTCGCCCGCCAGGATCATCGAGCGTAGCTTGGTGGTGGTATAGGCTCCCGGCACAACGTGGTACGTCAGCACTTTAGCCAGGGTCGCTTTGTTCTCCGGCTTCAGCAGCATGTCGACCGTGCCCTGGGGAAGCTCGGCAAACGCGGCATTGACCGGAGCAAAAACGGTGAATGGACCGGGGCCGTTCAAGGTGTCGACCAGGCCCGCGGCTTTGACTGCCGCGACAAGTGTCGTGTGATCCTTCGAGTGGACGGCATTCCCGACGATGGTCTTATTCGCGTACATCGCTTCGCCACCGACACGAACCGTTTCGGCGAAGGCTTGTGCTGTGATGGATACAGCAAAAGCCGCGACCGCGGCGACGGCCAGTGTCTGATTCAGACGCTTCATGTGCAATACTCCGCAATAAGGGCGACCTGCAATGGTCACAGCCAGTATTCGAAGGTTTGCTCAAGTTGGATCAGTCAGCCGACAAATTGTCATCGAGATGCGCTGACCCGAGCGTTTCAGAGTATCGGTCACCATGCCTCGGCGACATCGTCCTGAGCAAAATACCTCGGCGTGGTTCCTGGTTCAGTAAGCGCCGTCGCCTCCCGATGCGTCCCCTTGCCAGCGCCCTTTCAGCGCCCGCAGCGGCGCGGTGACCCGCCAGGAAGTGGAGGAGCGAATCGCGGCAAGTGCGGCCTCATGGCGCTGTCCGATGCTGGCTAGGAACGGCTCGTACATCCGGTCGAAATCCTCCAGGATCGCGCGCACCGTATCGAAACCCGCCTGCGCGGCCGGCTCGTTCCCGGCCAGTCCGTGCGCAACGGCCGCCCACGCCTGCCCTGACAGTGGCTGGTGGCTGCCCATTCGGGCGATACACTTCGTTACGCCGGCGATTTCGCGGCTGCCATGGTTCAGGCGTGGCTTGAGCGCGGGACCGATCAGGTGGGTCGCTTCGTCAGGGTCGATCGGCCAGGTCACGCCCAAGGTGGCGCCGATACGGTCAATCGCCTCCCGCCAATCGGCAATCAGGTGCTCGAAACCGACCCAGACGCGGGCGCAGCACCGACTGTGCCATTCCGCCTCGACCAGGGATCTCAGCCACAGCAGCTCGGACTGGCTCGGATCCAATTCATCGCGGTCGGCGAGCGACCGGGCGACCGCCATCATGGGGCGGACCTGAAGAACCACCAAAGGCTCGATCCCGAGGACGTCGAATGCCTCGAGGTAAAGCGGCAGCAACCGGCAAACCCTTGGATCCTTGAGAACCAGCAGCGGCGCGTCACCGAACCCGGCGGTGATCTCGGCCATGATACGCTGAAGAAACCCATACGCCTCGCGGCCGCGGAACCAGGCTTCGGCAATCGGACGTGGATCGTCCCAGCGCCGGTTCAGCTTCAGGAGAATGGCGTCGTTGATTGCGACGAGCGCCCGCGGTTCCCAGTGACCGAGCGGGTTGCCGTGAGTGGCGCCGATCAGATCGGCCGGCAGGCGGGCGCCAAGGGTGTGCAGGATGTGGGTCAGCAGCGACGTGCCGCTACGGCTCATCCCCAGAACCAGCAGTGCGCGGCGAGGGGCGGGTAAGTTGACAGTCCGTGGCGCCGCGGTTTCGGCGCGCACTATCATCTGGAGATCATCCATCCACAACGACTCCGGGGCAGGCAGCGAGCCTAGGGCAAGGAGCCTGCCCGCGAAAGAATGTCATGGCGAGGATCGAGTTTCATAAGGTATCCGCGGGCCCAGGCGGCGCGAACACCATCGCGGCGATCCATCCGGTGGGGTGTGACACCGGCGCGGCCGCACTATGTTCAGTCGCGCGATCAATTCCAGGCGGTGCCGCGCCGGACCGGGCGACCGATACCTGTTGAGCGCCGGCCCACCCTTTCCTAGAACCAGTTTGAACAGAGAAGCGACGGATCATGGCCAGCTACCAATACGTCTATGTGATGAAGGATTTGACCAAGGCTTTCCCCGGTGGCCGAGAGGTGTTCAAGGGCATCACCCTGTCGTTCCTGCCGGGCGTGAAAATCGGTGTCCTCGGCGTGAACGGTGCGGGCAAATCCACGCTGATGAAGATCATGGCTGGCATCGAGACCGAGTATGGCGGCGAGGCCTGGGCGGCGCCCGGCTCGACGGTTGGCTACCTGGCGCAGGAACCGCCGCTGGACCCAACCAAAACGGTCGGCGAGAATGTCGAGGAAGCGTTCGCCGACCTCAAGGCCGCGCTGAACCGCTTCAACGAAATCTCCATGCTGTTCGCCGAACCGATCAGCGACGAGGCGATGAATGCACTGCTGGTCGAGCAGGGCGACCTACAGGAGAAGATCGACGCCGCGGACGGCTGGGAACTGGACCGCAAGGTGGACATCGCGTTGGACGCGTTGCGCTGCCCCCCGGCGGAAGCCTCGGTGACAACACTGTCGGGCGGCGAGCGGCGGCGCGTGGCGCTGTGCAAGCTGCTATTGGAAAAGCCCGACCTGCTGCTGCTGGATGAGCCGACCAACCACCTGGATGCCGAAAGCGTCGCCTGGCTGGAGCACACGCTGCACGATTACGCCGGCACCGTCATGGTGGTGACCCACGATCGCTACTTCCTCGACAACGTGACGGGCTGGATCCTGGAACTGGAGCGCGGCCGGGGCTATCCGTTCGAGGGCAATTATTCCTCGTGGCTGCAACAAAAGCGCAAGCGGCTGCAACAGGAGGAGAAGGAGGAAAGCGCCCGCCAGCGCGCCCTCGCCGCCGAATCCGAATGGATCGCCGCCTCCCCGCGTGCTCGGCAGACCAAGAGCCGAGCGCGTATCGCGAAGTACGAAGAAATGCTGCAGAAATCGCAGGAGCTGGTGGCAGGGGTGGCTGAGATCGTCATCCCGCCGGGGCCGCGCCTGGGCAATATCGTAATCGAGGCGGAAGACCTGCGCAAAGGCTACGGCAACAACGTCCTGATCGATGGTTTGAACTTCAAGCTGCCTCCGGGCGGCATCGTCGGCGTGATCGGGCCGAATGGTGCCGGCAAGACGACGCTGTTCCGCATGATCACCGGCCAGGAGCAACCGGATGTGGGGAGTCTGCGGGTCGGCGACACGGTCAGGCTGGGCTATGTCGATCAGTCGCGTGACAGTCTGGATGCCAACAAGACGGTCTGGCAGGAAATCAGCGGCGGCGAGGAGGTCATCTACCTGGGCAAGCGCGCGGTGCAGTCCCGCGCTTATGTGGCGGCGTTCAACTTCAAGGGCTCCGATCAGCAAAAGAAAGTCGGCATCCTGTCTGGCGGCGAGCGCAACCGCGTGCATCTGGCGAAGATGCTGAAGGTCGAGCACAACGTCCTACTGCTGGACGAGCCAACCAACGATCTGGACGTGGATACGCTGCGAGCACTGGAGGAAGCGCTGACCGAGTTCGCCGGCTGCGCGGTGATCATCAGCCATGATCGCTGGTTCCTCGACCGGTTGGCGACGCATATCCTGGCGTTTGAAGGCGACAGCCATGTGGAATGGTTCGAGGGCAATTTCCAGGCTTACGAGGAAGACAAGCGGCGACGGCTGGGCGCCGATGCGACGGAGCCGCACCGGATCAAGTATCGTCCGTTGGCGCGGTGAGGCTGACGCGATGATCGCCGTGCGAGGAGACGGGCGGGCGCCCCCCTCGCGGGCCCGGCGCCGAACGGGGTCTTAACTCTCAGGCAACCTTTCCAGTCTACTCTAGAACAAAACCGGCTGCGGTCTGCCCAGTGGCTCCAAAGGCGGCTGGGATGACCCGAGCGCCCGATCACGCCGGGGTCGGCTGACCAGGCGTGTTGGCCCGGTGCCAATAACCGCCGCCGTTGCCCAGGAGCCGGGACAGTATGTTGGATCGTTGGTTTCTTCCCCACAACATACCCGTCGCGCTCTGTATTCACTTCAGCCACGATTTGACGCTCGTCGCGTTGTCGTACGCCGTCGCGGCGTTGGCCGCCTATACCGCTCTGCACCTGGTCGAACGAGTGCGGGTTGCGCCGACCGTGAACGCCCGCCGAATATGGCTCGCCACCGCCGGAATCTCGATGGGTTTCGGGATCTGGGCGATGCACTTCATTGCAATTCTCGCGGTGCGGATACCGATCGCAGTTGGTTACGATATCGGGGGCACATTGCTGTCGGCTGGCGCGTCCATGCTCGCGAGCTGCGCGGCGTTCAGTCTGGTGGTGGAAAATATCAACAGACGCCTGCGCCTCGCCATGGCAGGGTTGGTGCTTGGGGCCGGCATCGCACTGATGCACTACATCGGCATGGCGGCGCTGCGCGTGCCGGCACATATTTACTACGACCCATGGCTTTTCGCTCTGTCCGTAGCGGTCGCGGTAGGGCTTTCGACAGCGGCGTTGTTCGCGATCCGTGATGTGCCGCGCCTGACCAAGGACCGGCGCCTATTCTCCCGTTTCGTCGCGGCCCTGCTCATGGGCCCTGGAATCGTCTGCATCCACTACAGTGGCATGTTCGGCACTTTCTTCTATCCGGAGGCAGGCATCCCGACCAACGAGCCGTTCCTCAGCCCGTCGCTGATGGCGTGGGCGATCGGCACCGTCACCCTGCTGCTGATCGGATGCGCGCTGATCGCGGCACTGTTCGAGGACCAACGGCAAAAAGCACGGGACTTCACGGCCGCGTTGATCAACAGCCTGCCAGGCTACTTTGCCATGATTGGACAGGCTGGGGACATTGCGTTCTGCAACGACAATCTAGCGACACTGACCGGTCTTTCCACCACGGAGCTTCAGGGACTCGATGTGGTTTCGATCGCGGTCCCCGGCGACCGGGACCTGGTGCAAAACGCAATACACGACGCTTTCGCCCATGGATCAGCCGAGGTCGAATTCGGCGTGGCCAACAAAAGCGGGGGGCCACTTATTCTCCGCTGTAGTGGTCGGGTCGTCGTGCACCGAGGACATCAGTACCTGCTCGCGATTGGCATCGACATCAGCGAGACGCGCCTTGCGGAGGCCCATCTCCGTGAAAGCGAGGAGCGCTTTCGGACGATCTTCGCCTCCGTCAGGGAGGGCATAGCTGTCTACGACATCGACACGGCCGCCTGCGTCGATGCTAATCCGGCGATCTGCGCCATGCTCGGCTACACGCGGGACGAAATGCTCGGCCTTCCCGTGGCAGCCCTTTCGACGGGTGTCGCCCCCCACACACATGATGATTACCTAGCGAAGCTCGAGAAGGCTCAATACGACCCCCGAGTTTTCGAATGGCCCGCCAAAGCCAAGGATGGGCGCCGGTTTTGGGCCGAGCTTTCGGTCCGGCGGGTCACGTTTGGTAGCCGGAACGTAATGCTGACGACCGCACGTGACATCAGCGGTCGCAAGGAAGGCCTCGAGCAGATCACTTACCTGGCCCGCTATGACCTTTTGACCGGCCTGACGAACCGAGGGGTTTTTGTCGAGGCACTTCAGAGCGCCATTGTCCGGGCACAGCGTGATAGCCGACCTTTCGCGGTGCTCTACCTCGATCTTGATCATTTCAAGGATATCAATGACACCCTGGGTCATCCGGTCGGCGACTTGTTGCTTGTGGCGGTGGCGGAACGTCTCCGCTCGATCGTTCGTGCTGTCGACACCGTTGCCCGGTTCGGTGGGGATGAATTTGCCATCCTTCTCGTCGACATCGAGCCAGCGGTCGACGTGGCCCTGTTCGTTGGGGAGGTGGCGGATCGGATCGTGAATGCATTCAACGTTTCGTTCATGCTGAACGAAAACGAGATCCGGTCGAGCACGACCATCGGTGTGGCGGTGCATGGTCCCGATTCACAAGACGCCGAAACGATGCTGTCTCACGCCGATGTCGCGCTGTATCGAGCAAAATCGGATGGTCGGGGAACCTATCGGTTCTTTACCAACTCAATGGACGCCGAGGTCCGTGCCCGGGTTGCCTTGGGCACGGAACTACGCCAGGCAATCGCCTTGGATCAGTTCTTTTTGCTCTACCAGGCGCAGGTCGAAATCGATACCGGACGCATCGTCGGAATGGAGGCGCTGGTGCGGTGGCGGCATCCCACGCGGGGCTTAATCGGGCCTGGCCAATTCATCCCCGAAGCCGAGAGAAACGGCCTGATCGTTCCGCTCGGGAACTGGGTCCTGCGTGAGGCGTGCCGTCAGATCAAGCAATGGGTCGACGCAGGCATCGCGCCGGAAACGACTTCAGTGAATTTGTCGGCCGTCCAGTTCAAGCGACCGCACAAGTTGGAGAGCGACATCGAGGCGATTTTGGAGGAGGTGGGACTGCCTGCTCAGCGTCTCGAACTGGAACTGACCGAGACCGTGCTTATGGCGGCGTCGCACAGACATAACGACCTGATGCACCGCCTTCGCGCCAAGGGGCACCGGATCGCAATCGATGATTTCGGCAGCGGCTACTCGTCGCTCGATTACCTGTGCCGGCATCCCGCCGATCGGATCAAGATCGCCCAGAGTTTCATCGCTGGCGTCGGAGTCATACCGGCGAACAACGCCGTTGTACGAGCAGCCCTGAGCCTGGCGCGCGAACTTGGTCTGGAAGTGGTTGTCGAGGGAGTGGAAACCACGGCGCAACTCGAATTGTTGGAAAGCTGGGGATGTCGGATCGTGCAGGGCTACCACTTCGCCCGACCGCTATCCGTTGCCGACATGACGGCGCTGCTCCTCGTCGGAAGCATAAGTCCGGCGCACCTCGACTCACTCGAAATCGTCGCCTCGGTCTGAAGAGTAGTTGGCTAGCGGAACGCACTCCCTCACCGAAGGGTCTCGATGAAGTGGCGGAGACCGGACTGTCGTTGCGTTTTCAGCCGAGCGGCGTGGAGCACTGCGCGCACCGCCTCGATCGTGGCGTCGAGGTTGTCATTGATGACCACGTGGTCGAACTCAGCCCAGTGGCTGATCTCGTCCCGCGCCACACCCATCCGCCGCGCAACTTCCGCCTCGCCGTCTCCTGCTCGGCGTACCAGTCGGAGCCGCAGCACGTTCAGGTCCGGCGGCAAGACGAACACGCTGACGACGTCGCCCGGCAACTTCTCGCGCAATGCCAGGTGACCCTGCCAGTCGATATCGAACACCATGTCCTTGCCGGCGGCTAGCGTTCGCTCGGCCGGTGCGCGGGGTGTCCCGTAGGCGTGAGTTCCCTGCAGCACATGGGCAGACTCCAGCAGTTGTCCATCCAGTTCGGCCGCGCGGAAGGCGGCCGGGCTGACGAAATGGTAGTGGACGTGATCAATCTCGTCCGGCCGCGGCTGGCGCGTGGTCACGCTGACCGAGCGGTGCAGATTGGGCTCGCTAGCGAGCAGGGCGTCGGTAATCGCGGTCTTGCCGGCTCCGGACGGGGCCGACAGGACGAGGCACACCCCGCGGCGCTCCAACTGGATCATTCGATGTTTTGCGCCTGCTCACGCAACTGCTCGATCGCGGCCTTGAGCTGCAGACCGGTGGCGGTCAGCGGGGCAGAGGCGGATTTACTGCACAAGGTGTTGGCCTCGCGGTTGAATTCCTGGATCAGGAAATCGAGCTTGCGGCCGACATTGACCGCCTCCCCCAGCAGGTCATGCGCGGCGGCGATATGGCTGGACAGGCGATCCAGTTCCTCCCGCACATCGGAGCGGCTGGCGAGCAGCGCCACTTCCTGGGCGACCCGCTCCTCCGGGAGGTTCGGCGTTTCGCGCAGCAATGTCCGGAGATTTTCCAGCATGCGGGCGCGCTGCGCGGCCGGCTGGTCCACCGCCTGCTCGGCCGCCCGGTCGCACATCACAGCGATCTCGTGCAGCAGCCGGTTGAGGACGACGGCGAGCCGATCGCCCTCGGCCTGACGCGACTCTACAAGCTGGTGCAGAGCCGCGACGAATTCAGCGTGCACATCGGCGCCCGCGACGCCGCGTTCCTCCTGCAGGTCGGTCTGCGCCTGACGCAGCACGCCTGGGAATGACAGGAGGGCCTCGGCCGAGGGTGGCGGGCTGCCAGGGATGCGCCGGTGCAGATCGGTAACGATGGCCAGCACCTGCTCCAGCGCCGACGGGTCCAATTCAAGCCGTGTTTCAGACTGGCGCTTGATGCTCAGGTTGGCGGTGACGTTGCCCCGCTTCAGGAGCCTGGCGGCGAGGTCACGCCATCCGGCCTCCTGGCTGTCCCATCCGCCGGGCAGCCTGAACCGCAAGTCCAGGGTACGGCCGTTGACACTGCGGATTTCCCACGCCCATGCGATGCCATCGACGTTTCCTTCGGCGCGGGCGAAGCCGGTCATCGAAGCGAGGCCGAACCGGGCAGGGCTAGGAGCGAGCATGGGTGGCTTCATACCAGCGGCCGGGCGGGTTGCGAAGCGATTGCTTCCTCAACTCGGGCGAGCCTGCTAGCTAGGCGAGATGCCCAGTCTGGACATGGAACTTGCCGCCGGAGGACGGGTCGCGGGCGTGGACGAGGCCGGGCGAGGGCCATTGGCCGGCCCTGTCGTCGCGGCGGCGGTCGTTCTGGATGCCGCGATATCTCCGCAACTGGCGGAACTGCTGGACAACTCGAAAAAACTGACGGCGGAGCAGCGGCTGGCGGCCTTCATCGCCTTGCGGGCGTCGAGCGCTGAGATCGGTATTGGCGCGGCGTCGGTGGCGGAAATACTTCGGCTCAACATCCTCCATGCGTCCATGCTGGCGATGCGGCGTGCCGTAGCCCGGCTGCTGGTGGTGCCCGACCTGGCGCTGGTGGACGGGAATTACCCGCCCAAGCTGGACTGCGCCGTGCGCTGCGTCGTCGGCGGAGACGCGCTGTGCCTGTCGATCGCCGCGGCATCGATTATCGCCAAGGTGGTGCGGGATCGCGCCATGTCCCGTCTGGCGATGCGTTGCCCTGGTTACGGGTGGGACATGAACGCGGGATATGCGACGGCGCAGCATCGGGAGGCGCTTTGGCGGCTCGGACCAACCCGGCATCATCGCGAGGCCTTCGGAACGGTGGCACAGCTCAGGCTGGACTTGGTCGTGTCCTGACTGTTAGCGGTTGACGCGGCTTCGGCGGCCCCGCCACGATAGAGCGTTATCCCTGGGTGGGCGGCAGGCGTTGTCCTGGGCGATGGTGTCGGTGAGGTTGGAACCCGGTCTTGGACCTCTATCACGAGTTGCCGCTGAACCAGGTCTTGCGGGGCGACTGCATACAGATGATGCGGATGCTGCCGGACGCGTCCATCGACTGCGTCTTTGCCGATCCGCCCTACAACCTGCAGCTTCGCGGCGAGCTTCGGCGGCCGGATGACAGCCTGGTGGACGGCGTCGATGAGGAGTGGGACCGCTTTACCGACTTCGCATCATACGATGCCTTCACGCGCGAGTGGCTGACCGAATGTCGCCGCCTGCTGCGCAAGGATGGCACGCTCTGGGTGATCGGCGCCTATCATAATATCTTCCGCATCGGCGCCATCCTGCAGGACCTGGGCTTCTGGATCCTCAACGACGTGATCTGGCGCAAGTCTAATCCGATGCCGAATTTCCGCGGCCGACGGTTCACCAACGCGCATGAGACGCTGATCTGGGCGGCGCGCGGCCAGGGGTCGCGCTATCGCTTCAACTATCAGGCGATGAAGTCGCTGAACGACGATATTCAGATGCGCAGCGACTGGTTCATTCCGCTCTGCACCGGGCCAGAGCGGTTGCGCAATGAACATGGGCTGAAGCTGCATCCCACTCAGAAGCCCGAGGCACTGCTGCATCGTGTCCTGCTGGCCAGCACCAATCAGGACGATATCGTGCTGGACCCATTCGCCGGCACCGGCACCACGGCCGCCGTGGCAAAGCGGTTGCGCCGGCGGTATATCGCAATCGAGCGCCATCC
Source organism: uncultured Alphaproteobacteria bacterium (assembly GCA_963758415.1). Classification (GTDB taxonomy): domain Bacteria; phylum Pseudomonadota; class Alphaproteobacteria; order Acetobacterales; family Acetobacteraceae; genus Rhodopila. The sequence goes on from CAVWVL010000011.1 coordinate 1,519,744, forward strand.
GGCCTACGTCGAAGCCGCGCTCGGGCGGCTGCGACAAACCCGTGCAGTGTCATCGCAAGACGCCGCCACGTCAGCGACCAAACGGGAGGTGCCGCGGATTCCCTTCGGCAGCCTGGTCGAACGAGGCCTGATCACCGCCGGAACGACGGTGTACGACCGACAGCGTCGGGTCAGCGCAATCGTGGGGCCCGATGGGTCACTCAGCGCCGCGGATATTCGTGGCTCGATCCACAAGGTTGGAGCCATGCTGCAGAATGCCCCGAGCTGCAACGGCTGGACGTTCTGGCATTTCGAGCGGGACGGCGTGCTGGTGCCAATCGACGTTCTGCGAACGGCAATCGCGGCCGTCGCGGAGGTTGCGCCGGATCAGTAACCTCATTTCATTTGCATGTGGTCTTGATCGGCTGCGTCTCGGCCAATGGGCCTGATGCGCACTTCGACCGTTATCGGCTGCCCGCGTTCGAAGCGGAACGTCAGGGGGAAACTCTCGCCCGCCACCAATGGCTTTTTCAGGCCAGTGAGCATGATGTGGTAGCCACCAGGTGAGAAGGCCACGGTCGCTCCCGCCGGGATCGCCAGCGCCGGCACCGGGCGCATCTTCATCACGCCGGCATCAGAGAGACTTTGATGCACGTCCGCCGTTGCCGCCACCGGTGTGCTGACGCCGACCAGACGGTCCGGCTGGGCTCCTGCCGTCACCGTGACGTAGGCGGCGGCCATCGTCGCATTTCCCGGGGTGGCGCGTGCCCATGCCTGCTCCACCATGATGCCGTCCGCCTTCACCCGGTCGGCCCCGGGCAGAACTGTGCGGACCGGGGCAAGTCCAAACGGTAGGGCAGCGTCCGCCGCCGGTAGACGGATCGAACCTACGGCAGTTGCCACGAAAGCGGAGGCCAGCAACCGCGTCAGGGCATAGGGCATGGAAACACTCTCATATCTGTGCATGTTGATAAGTCACGGAACCCGGCGGCCTGTCCTCGTCCCACGGGCACCGGCTCTTCGCGCCCGCCGGGACTTGGCGCATGATTTATGCCGCGCCTCAGCGCGATCCGAACCAAGGAGCAGACATAATGATCCACGTCGTCGCCATCATCACCGCCAAGCCGGGCCAGCGGAACGCGATACTGGAGGCTTTCCGTGCCAACGTGCCAGCCGTGCATGCGGAGGCCGGGTGCATTGAATACGGCCCGGCGATCGACGCCGAAGGTGCCGGCAGCTTGCAGACCAAATTCGGTCCCGACACCTTCCTGGTGATCGAAAAATGGGAGACCATGGACCATCTCAAGGCCCACGGAGCCTCACCGCACATGGCAGCCTACGCGGCGAAGACCAAGGAGCTGATCGCCAGCCGGGTGATTCACATCCTTTCTCCCACCTGATCGGGGAACCTCGCTGCCGCTTGGCCACCACCGAGCGGCAGTCTCTGGAGAGTTCGCGAATCACCTACGCCGCCGCGGCCGACTCCGCTCGGCGCGCACGCAGGCGCCGAATGCGGCGAGGATCGGAATCCAGCACCCGGAACTCGAGGCCGGAGGGATGACTGATCACCTCACCGCGCGTCGGAACGCGCCCGGCCAAGGTGAACACCAGGCCACCGACCGTCTCGATATCGGCGTCCCGCTCATCCTGGGTCAGAACCGGACCGACCTTGTGCTCGAAGTCCTCGATCGACAGGCGGGCATTGAGGTCCAAAGCACCATCCTGTCGCTCGGTGATCATCGGCGCCTCGACATCATCGTGTTCATCCGCGATGTCGCCGGTGATGGTTTCGACCAGGTCCTCGATTGTCACCAGACCATCGATGCCGCCGTATTCGTCAACGACGAGCGCCAGATGGATCCGCTGCATCCGCATCTGTAACAAGAGATCGAGCACCGGAATCTGCGGTGCGACAAGCAGCGGCTTGCGCATGATGGCTTCCAGCGAAAACGCCTCGGGGCGGCCGACATAGGCGAACACATCCTTGATGTGAACCATGCCGATCACATCGTCGAGCTGCTCGCGATACACCGGCAGGCGGGAATGGCCGTCGTTTCGGATCAGTTCAATCGTTTGCGCAAGTGTCGCATCGGACCGCATTGCCACGATATCGGCTCGCGGGACCATCACGTCATCGGCGGTGGTTTCCCGCAGGCGCAGCACATTGGCAATGAGCAGCCGTTCATGACGGTCCAGTTCCGGTTGCTCGCCCGGGACCTGCTGGGCATCCGCCGCCTCCTGCACCAACTCGGCGATCGATTCGCGCAGCGAGTGCTCCGCTTGTCTGCGGCCCAGGAGATGGCCCAGCCGACCCAGCAGGGTGGCGCGGTTGCCGCTCACGACCGCTTCCAGGGATTAGGTATGCCGATGCCGCGAAGGATGCGGGATTCCGCCATCTCCATGCGACGAGCCTCGCCAGGCTGGTGATGATCCTGTCCCCGCAGATGCAGCGCCGCATGAACCACCAGATGCGCCAGGTGATGGATCGGGCGGCGCCCCTGCGCGGCGGCCTCGGCGCGGATCACACCAAGCGCCAGAACGACTTCCGGCGCCGGACATTCATAGGTCAGGACATTGGTCGGCTTGTCTTGTCCGCGGTCGCGCGCATTCAGCCTGCGAACGAGACGGTCCCCGGCAAGAACGACGGTTGCGTGCATACGGGCGGCGCGGGCGGCGCGCCTGACAATCGCTTCGGCCCCCGGAACCAGCCGCCGCCAGGCTGGTTCAGCGACGACAATCTCAATGGCAAAGCCATCTTTGTCGCCTGCCCGGGGCCGACTACTGGGAGGTTCCATCGCCGGGTTTTCGTTCTTGAGACGATGGACGCTCCCGCTCCCGCCGAACCTCGCCGCGGGCGGCTTCGCGTTGATCGTAGGCACCGACGATGCGAGCGACCAGGGGATGGCGCACCACGTCCCGCTGTCCGAACCGGACCACGCCAATACCTTGGATGCCCTCAAGCGTGTCCAATGCATCCCGCAGCCCGGAACGCAGGCCGGAGGGCAGATCGACCTGGCTGAGGTCGCCAGTGATCACCATCCGCGTCCCCTCCCCCATCCGCGTCAAGAACATCTTCATCTGCATCGCGGTGGTGTTCTGAGCCTCGTCCAGGATGGCGTAGCAATGCGACAGCGTGCGGCCGCGCATGAAAGCCAGGGGCGCGACCTCGATCTCGCCGTTGGTCATCCGGCGGATCACCTGGTCGGCTGGCATCATGTCATGTAGGGCATCATACAGAGGCCGAAGATAGGGGTCGATTTTTTCTTTCATGTCGCCGGGCAGGAAGCCCAGCCGCTCACCCGCTTCGACCGCCGGCCGGGATAACACGATCCGGTCGACCTTGCCTGCCTGCAGCATCGCGACCGCCTGAGCCACCGCCAGATAGGTCTTGCCGGTGCCGGCGGGACCGACCCCGAAAACCATTTCGTGACTTGCCAGTGCTTCCATGTAAGCGGCCTGACCTGGACTGCGAGCACCCACCGCGCCACGCCGGGTGCGGATCGCCGGCACGTCGGACAGCGGCGACCGAGGATCGCATTCGGCGTCGGCGAGCCTGATCGCCGCCTCGATCTCCTGCTTTCCCACGCTCTCGCCTCGTTCCAGTCGCCGCCACAAGCCCTGCAACAACCCCTGCACGATATCGACCCGCACTGCGTCCCCGGCGATGGCGACCCGGTTGCCCCGGCAGGAGAGGCGAACCCCGAGGGCTTGCTCGATACGGACCAAATGCCGGTCATGATCACCGAGAAGCAGCGGCAGCAGGGTGTTGTCGTTGAACTGGAGGGTGATGGCCTTTCCGCCTGATGTGGCGGCGGTGGCCGGGGGCGAGGGGACAGCAAGGTGTGTCAAGCGATGAGTCTCTCCTGGACAAGGGTTCCCGCAAGTGAGTTTGGATGGGCAGCGACGATTCGGACCAGCTTCTGATTGCCGATCAGATCGTTACTGCCCGAGAGATGGACCGGCTGGAGAAATGGTGAACGTCCGAGCACCTGACCAGGGTGGCGGCCGGGGCCAGTGAACAATACCGGCAGCGTCAGCCCGACGCAGGCGTTGGCGAAGCGAGTTTGCTGTTCGCGCAACAGCGCTTGCAAGGCTTGCAGGCGGTGGTCCTTCTCAGCCTCGGGAACCTTGGCCGATGCGCTGGCCGCTGGAGTGCCCGGGCGCGGCGAATATTTGAAGCTGTATGCCTGAGCGAAGCCAACATCACGCACCAAAGCCATCGTCGCCGCGAAGTCGTCGTCGGTCTCGCCGGGATGTCCGACGATGAAATCCGACGACATCGCCAGATCGGGACGCGCGGCGCGCAGCCGGTCGATGACGCGGCGGTAATCGGCGGCGGTGTGTTTGCGGTTCATCGCCGCAAGCATACGGTCGGAGCCGGATTGCACGGGAAGGTGCAGGAACGGCATGAGGGTTGACAGGTCGCGATGCGCCTCGATCAGTTCGTCGTCCATGTCGCCGGGGTGGGACGTCGCGTAACGCAACCGCAGCAGCCCCGGGATTTCAGCCAGTGAGCGCAGCAATCGGCCGAGCTTCCAGGGGCGGATGTCATTGGTGCCCTGCCAGTGCCAGGCATTCACGTTCTGGCCCAACAGGGTGATTTCCCGCGCGCCCTGGCCCACCAGGAGACGAGCCTCGCGGATTATCGCGGTCGCGGGACGGCTCTGTTCGGCCCCCCTTGTGTAAGGGACAACACAGAAGCTGCAGAATTTGTCGCAACCTTCCTGCACGGTCAGGAACGCGGTGACCCCCTGTGGGGTCTTGCTGTCCGGCAAATGGTCGAACTTGTCCTCGGGAGGGAAATCGGTCTCGATCACCGACTGTGATCCCGCCGCGCGGGAGACGCGGGCGACCATCTCCGGCAGACGATGGTACGTTTGCGGCCCAAGTACGATGTCGACATACGGCGCACGCGCCAGAACCTCCGCGCCTTCCGCCTGGGCGACGCAACCGGCGACCGCCAGGATCATTCTTCCGCCGGATGCCTCCTTCAGGCGGCGCAGACGTCCGAGCTCGGAGAATACCTTTTCGGCTGCCTTGTCGCGAATGTGGCAGGTGTTCAGGATCACCATGTCGGCGCCGTCCGCCACGGGCGTGGACACATAGCCCAGCGGCGCCAGCACGTCCGCCATGCGGCCGCTGTCATACACGTTCATCTGGCAGCCCCAGGTTATAACGTGCAGACGCTTGCGTTCGCCTCCGGTCATCGATCGCGCTCCGCCCTACCCTGCCGGACCGATCCGGCGCGGGGAGCGGGAGAGATGATCAAGCAAGACGGCAGGGTCAAGCGCGACAGCGCGGTTTCGCCTCCTTCGACAAACCGATTGTGGCAGCATTCGCCCTGGTCATGTCAACCGCGCCGTGGCGTGTCATTGCTGTGTCATGGGTCTTCATCGTGGTTTCGAGTCATTGCCCCGGCTGGCTCGCGATCTCCCCTGCCTCAGTTGAGCAACATGCCCGCCTTCAGGGTCGAGATGTCGTGCCGGATCATGTCGATATAGGTCCCCGCCTCGCCGTCAGGCTTCGACAGAGCGTCGCCATAGACGGTGCCGCCGATTTCCGCGCCGGTCTCCTTGCTGATGCGTTCCATTGCCCGTGGATCGGTGATGCTGTCCAGGAACAGGGCCTTGACGTGCTCGCGCCGTATCTGGTCGGTCAAACGAGCGAGATCAGCCGCCGACGGTTCCGACTTGTTGGTCCAGCCGTTGACTGAGATCATGGTGATCCCGAAGGTCGTGGCGAGATACTGCAACGAGTCGTGCGACGAAAGCACGCGGCGTTTCGCGGTCGGCACATCAGCCATTTCGGCATGCGCCCAGTTGTCTAGATCGCGGAGTTGCTGGGTGTACGACGCGGCCCGGGTCCGATAGGTATCGGCATTGGCCGGATCGATGCGGGCCAGAGCGTCGGTGATGTTCTTCACATAGATGATGCCATTGTGTGGGATCATCCAGGCATGCTGATCGAGCGCCACGGCCTTGGGTTTACCGCCCATCGGATGCTCGTCTTCGGCGCTGAGCGCCTTGATGCCGCGGCTGACGATGACTTTCGCGCCGGTGAATTTCGCCTGCGCCATCAGGTTCGGCAGCCAGGGTTCGAAATCGTCGTTAAGGCCGTTCATGAACAGAATCCGCGCGCCGGCGATTTTCGGGATATCAGCGGCGGTCGGTTCATATTCCTCGGAGTCGCCGTCGGGGCCGACGATGGTGACCAGATCGATCAGATCGCCGGCAACGTTGGTCACCATATCGCCGATCACGCTGAATGTCGCGACCACTTTGATCTTGTCGGCCGCGGCTGCGACCCCGGGCGCCCCGACCATGGCGCAGACGCCCAGCAGCACCAACATGACAAAGAGTCGGCGTTTCATCAGATCGTCCTCCCGTTTGAAGAACGATATATCATAACATAAATTTATTAGCGTGATAAGCGTCGGTCTCGATACGGAAGCGCGGTCAGATGGCTTTCGACGATTCGGGTCTAGGAAATCGGGGCCAGAATCGGCGCGCGGGTCCGTCGCTGTAAGCCGGGAGCGGGAGCGGTCTCAGGTCACCCTGGTGCCCTGAAGCCGGCCCAGATCCTCGATTTAGCCGGGCTTCACCTCATCCGTGAAGTTTGGCCGCTACCTCTGCGACGCGGCGGCCCTGGTAGCGCGCGCCGTCCAGTTCGTTCTGTGACGGCTGGCGTGAACCGTCGGCACCGGCGATCGTCGTGGCCCCGTACGGCGATCCGCCTGAGATCTCCTCCAGCGTCATCTGGGCGCCGTAGCCGTAGTCGAGCCCCACCACGACCATGCCGAAATGCAGCAGGTTGGTGATGATGGAGAATAAGGTGATCTCCTGGCCGCCATGCTGCGTGGCGGTGGAAGCGAATGCGGCGCCGACCTTGCCGTTCAGCGCACCAGTCGCCCAAAGCCCACCGGCTTGGTCGAGGAAATTGGCCATCTGCGACGACATTCGTCCAAACCTCGTGCCGGTGCCGACAATGATGGCGTCGTAGTTGGCCAGCTCGGCCACCTGCGCGATCTGAGCTGGTTGATCCAGCTTGTAGTAGCCGGCTTTTGCCACCTCGGGAGGCACCAGCTCGGGCACTCGTTTGATGTCGACCTCGGCCCCGGCTCCCCGAGCTCCCTCGGCGATGGCGCCGGCCATCGTCTCGATATGGCCGTAAGTCGAGTAGTACAACACGAGGACCTTGGGCATTCACGTCTTCCTTCTGAAAGTATTGCGACGGAGCCGAAACGCCTGCCCGCCACCAACCACCCCAAAATGTGGACACGGCACGCCATCATGAATAGAAAGGTTTGAAACACATCCTTTCGGAAATTTATGTCTCGGTTACCCGACTTCGAGGCAATCGCAATCTTCGCCAAGGTCGTGGAGATGCGGGCGATTACGGCGGCCGCCGCCGACCTGGGGCTGTCCCCGCCGACCGTCTCGAAAGCCCTTGCCCGCCTCGAGCAACGTATCGGCGCTCGGCTCTTCAACCGGACGTCGCGGCGCCTCGTGCTGACGGATGCGGGGCAACAACTGGCGCTCCGGGCGGCACGCCTCGTAGCTGAGGCCGAATCGGCCGAGAGCGACCTGCTGGCGCAATCGGTCACGCCCCAGGGGTCAGTGCGCCTTGGCGCTCCGATGTCATTCGGCCTCGCCCACGTGGCGCCGATTTTGCCTGAATTTCTGTCGCAGTTCCCATTGATTTCGGTCGACCTGCATCTCAGCGACGCGCGGGTGGACCTGATCGCTGACGGGTTCGACGCCGTGTTGCGGATTGGAGCGTTGCGCAACTCATCCCTGATCGCCCGCCGTATCGCATCTGTGTCACGGCTGATCGTCGCCGCTCCTGCTTATCTGGCTCGCCGCGGCCGCCCGGCGCATCCGGCGGAACTGGTACGTCATGCCTGCTTTGGCTACGCTTACCTGCAGGAGAACGTCTGGCGCTTCCGCAATGCCCAAGGTGAAGAGGTGACCGTCCGCCCGTCCGGGCCGTTGCATGTCAACAACGCCGACGCCTTGCTGCCAGCGGTGATCGCCGGTCTTGGGATCGCGGCTCTGCCCTCGTTTGTCGCTGAGGAGGCGGTGGCTGATGGCCGCATGGAAGCCATCTTGGTCGACTGGAGCGCGGGCGAGGCCGCCTTGCACCTGCTGACCGCTCCGGGGTCGCCTCAACCCGCGCGTGTCAGGGTATTGGTTGAATTTCTGGCGCGGAAGCTGGCGCTGGCCTGCCGGGCCGAGCCAATGCGACGGTCGGGCGCCTCCGACGCAATGTTTTAATTCAATGCCCGGCGTGGCTGCCGGAAAAGTCCGGCTTGGCAAGGCCTGATGCGCTGAGTTGCGCCACCAGGGCGGCCTTCAGACGCTCCAATCCCGCCTCCGTGGTTGCCTCCGCGCGGGCGACCAATACCGCCTGGGTGTTCGACGCGCGCAGCAGCCACCAGCCGTCCGTCGTCTGCACCCTGACGCCGTCGATTTCCGACACCTTGGCGTTCTCGGCACGCAGGCGAGCGGCGACTTCCTCGATCACCGCAAACTTCCTGGCGTCATCACAATCGAAGCGCACCTCGGGCGTGTTGATGACCTGGGGCAGCGCCTTGCGGACCGCCGACAGCTTGCCGTCCATCCGAGCGAGAATCCCCAGGACGCGGACTGCCGCGTAGAGCGCGTCATCGAACCCGTACCAGCGGTCGGCGAAGAAGATGTGACCGGACATTTCGCCTGCCAGGGGACTACCGGTCTCGGCCATCTTTGCTTTGATCAGCGAGTGCCCTGTCTTCCACATCAACGGCTTGCCGCCAGCGATCGCAACCTCGTCGAACAGCACCTGGCTGGCCTTCACGTCGGCGATGATCGTCGCGCCGGGCCGCTCCTTCAGGACGTCGCGAGCCAGCAGCACCAGCAACTGGTCACCAAACAGTATCTCGCCGGTGTCATCGACCAGCCCGATTCGGTCAGCGTCGCCGTCGAAGGCGATGCCGACATCCGCCTTCCGGGCATGGACCTCGGCGATCAGTTGTTGCAGGTTCGCGGGCACCGTCGGGTCCGGATGGTGCGCCGGAAACCGGCCGTCGATGGTGCCGTTCAGCACGACGTGCTCGCCGGGAAGCGAGGCAACGAGCTTTTTCAGCACGTCGCCCGCCGCGCCGTTACCATTGTCCCACACGACTTTCAGCATGCGATCGCCGCCATCCCAGTCGGACAACAGACGGGCCAGATAGTCGTCGGCAATGTCGACACTCTGCTGACCGCCCGACGCTTCGGGAACGACGTCCCCAGCCGCGGCCAGTTCGCCGATCTGTCGGATCTGCTCGCCGAAGAAAGGCTTGCGGCCGAGCATCATCTTGAAGCCGTTGTAGTCGGGCGGGTTGTGACTTCCGGTGACCATGACGGCGCCGTCGGTCTCAAGCTTGGTGGCAGTGTAGTAAAGCATGGGCGTCGGACCGCAGCCGATCCGCAGCGCCTCCTGCCCGCTGGCGCGCAACCCCTCAACCAGCGACTGTTCCAGCTCCGGGCTGGTCAGACGGCCATCATAACCAACCGCGACCTTGGTGCCCCCGGCGCGGGCTACGATCGAGCCGAACACGCGCCCGATCGCGAACGCGTCCGCCGGGTGCAGGGTGCGTCCGACGACACCGCGGATGTCGTACTCACGCAGGACAGTCGGATCGAATTGATGGGAGTACGCCATGGGTCGGATCGTCCCCTAAAGATAATTTTTGAGAAACGCGTGCACCGCGTCCGCCAGGTCAGGCCGCTTGAGGGCGTATGCGATTTGCGCCTCGAGAAAGCCTACCTTGTCACCGCAATCAAAGCGACGGCCTTCGTAGCGCAGACCGTGGAAGGGTTGTTCGCCGATCAGCCGAGCCATGCCGTCGGTCAACTGTACCTCGTTGCCGGCGCCCCGCTTCATGTCCGCAAGGTAGCCGATCACCTCCGGCATCAGGATATAACGCCCGATGACGGAAAGGTTGGAGGGTGCGTCCTTTGACGCAGGCTTTTCCACCAGGCCGGTAACTTCGACCAGGCGTCCGTCCTCGCGCCCGATCTTCAGTATACCGTAGCGGTTGGTGTGCTCCCGAGGCACTTCCGTCACCGCGACCACATTGCCGCCGGTCTCATAGTAGACGTCCGCGAGCTGCGCGAGGCAGGGCTTGTCGGCGAGCACCAGGTCGTCCGGCAGAAGAATGGCGAACGGATCGTCGCCAACGAAGGCCCGGGCGCACCAAATTGCGTGGCCCAGGCCCATGGGCACCTGCTGCCGCACCGTGACCATCGACCCGGGCTCACTGTCGGTGCTGCGGAGCAGTTCGATCAACTCTTTCTTGTTGCGTTCCCGAAGCGTGTGCTCCAGTTCGATGGCGATGTCGAAATGCTCGACGATAGCAGTCTTGCCCCGCCCGGTGATCATGCAGAACTGCTCGATACCCGCGGCGCGCGCCTCTTCCACCGCATACTGGATCAACGGCTTGTCGACCACTGGTAGCATTTCCTTGGCGGTCGCCTTGGTGGCGGGCAGGAACCGGGTTCCCAGGCCAGCGACGGGAAACACGGCCTTGCGCAGTTTCTTAATCAAGCGACAACTCCGTTCTTTCAAGCTGGTTCAGACGAACCCATGATCGGCAGGCGAAAATGCGGCGGTTGGATCGGCGACATTGTGACGCCCCGCGTTGGTCGCCGCGAGTATGCATCATCATCAGGCGGGACCGCTATCAGAATGGCTTGTACCGTCAGAATTCGTTGAGGCTTCGAGGTATTTTGGGGCAAAAAGCCGCGCCCGGTCAGTGCGCAAAAGCGCGTGACTTGAGCGGCTTCCGACCACCGCAGGCTGCTACTCGCCGCGAGGTTACCCCAACAGGACATCACGCGCCTGATTGACCCTCGCGGCGAGCCAATCCGAGCCGCCCACATCGGGGTGCGCTCCTCGCATCAGACGCCGGTGCGCGTCACGGATCTCCGCGGTTGACGCGCCCGGTTGGAGCCCCAGCACTTCGTACGCCTCCTGGCGCGACATCGGCCCGGTGGACGGGCGCGCCCGGGGGCCAGCGCCGCCGCCCGCGATCCGGCCACCGCGACTGGCCCGCCAGCGCTGCCAGAGCAGCGGGCCGAACAAGGTCAACGCGCCCAGCGCTATTCCACCGCGGCCGGTCAGGATCAGCAGCAGCGCCAGGCTGAGCCCGCCGAGCGCCGCGACCCAGGCCAGCAATGCCTTGATAGAGGTGACCGAGGCCCGCTCAAAAGCGCGCAGTCCACCCAGCAAGGCGAACAATATCAACGCTCCAAGGAGCAGCCACAGCATGCGTCAGAGCGGTTTTAGCGGTGCGACGGCGTGCGGCCCGATGCCGCGGGTCTGGGCCTCCACCACGGCCAGCGCGCTGAGGTTGACGATGCCGCGGGCGGTGACGCTCGGGACCACGACATGAATTGGTTTCGACATTCCCAGCAGGATTGGTCCGATGGGCAGTCCGTCGGCCGCCGCCTTCAGCATGTTGAACGAGATGTTCGCGGCGTCGAGGGTCGGCATGATCAGCAGGTTGGCGCTGCCGCTCAGTTGACTGTCGGGCACCGCGCGATCGCGGATCGCCTGCACCAATGCCTGATCGGCATGCATCTCGCCATCAATCTCCAGCCCCGGCGCCCTCGCCCGGATCATCCCGAGCGCTCGACGCATCTTACGGGCAAACTCGCTTTCGCTGGCGCCGAAGCTGGAATGCGAGACCAGGGCTGCCTTGGGAACCACGCCGAAACCGCGCACCGCGTCCGCCGCCAGCAGGGTCATTTCGGCGATCTGCTCCGCGGAGGGATCAACAATCACGTGGGTGTCGCAAAGGAACAGCACCCCGGTCTGCAGGATCAGACAGGACAGCGCATAGATCCGGTTGACCTCGGGCCGGCGCGGAATGATCGGCAAGATATACTGGATCTGCCGCCACCAGGCGCCGGTGCCGCCGCAGATCGCCGCATCGGCCTGACCGTCGTGCAGCAGCATCGCCGCGGCCACCGAGGGACGGGTCGCGACCCGTCTTGCCGCTGCCTCGGGCGGGGTGCCGCGACGCCCGGCCAGACGCTGGTATCCCGGCACCAGTTTGTCGAATGTCTCGCGATCGGTGGCCGGATCGAGCACTTGAACAGCGGATGTCAGGTTCAGCCGCAACCCCATCTCCCGGACCTTGGCGGCTATCACGCCGTGGCGGCCCAGCAGGATCGGTATGGCGATCTCGTCGTCCACCAGCGTCTGCGCGGCGCGGAGGATTCGTTCGTCCTCACCCTCGGCGAAGACGATGCGCCTGGGATCGCGCGATGCCGCCTCGAACACCGGACGCATAAGGTAGCCGGAGCGGAAGACGAACCGCTCGAGGTCACGCTGATAGGCCTGAAAATCCTCGATCGGCCGGCGTGCCACGCCGCTTTCGGTCGCCGCACGGGCTACGGCGGGGGCAACCTCCAGAATCAGACGCGGGTCGAACGGCTTGGGGATGATGTAGTCCGGGCCAAAGACCGGGGCGGCGCCGCCATAGGCAGCGGCCACCACTTCGCTGGCTTCGACCCGCGCTAGCCTGGCGATTGCCTCGACCGCGGCGATCTTCATGGCCTCGTTGATGGTGGTGGCGTGCACGTCCAGCGCGCCGCGGAAGATGAACGGGAAGCACAGGACATTGTTGACCTGATTGGCGTAGTCGCTGCGGCCGGTGGCGACGATCGCGTCGGGCCGGGTGGCGCTGACGATGTCCGGATCAATCTCCGGGTCTGGGTTGGCGAGCGCCAGGATTAGCGGCTTGTCGGCGAGCAGCGGCAGCCACTCCTGCTGCAGTACCTTGGGCGCCGACAGGCCGAGGAAAATGTCGGTCCCCGGCAACGCATCGTGCAGCGTGGCGGCGTTGGTGTCTCGGGCGTAGCGGGCCATGTTCGGCAGCATTTCCGGCCGGTCGCGCCGCACCACCCCCTTGATATCGGTCAGGGTGACGTTTTCCGGCCGCAGACCCATGGACACCAGCAGATCGACGCAGGCCAGCGCAGCCGCGCCAGCGCCGGAGGTCACCAGTCTGACATCGGACAACGCCTTGTTCTGCAGCAGCAGGCCGTTGCGGACCGCCGCGGCCACTGTAATCGCCGTGCCATGCTGGTCATCGTGAAACACCGGGATGCGCATGCGTGCGCGTAGTTCGGCCTCGATCGCGAAGCACTCGGGTGCCTTGATGTCCTCGAGGTTGATCGCGCCGAAGGTCGGTTCCAGCGCCGCGACCACATCGCAGAACCGGGCCGGGTCGGCGGCGTCGACCTCGATATCGAACACGTCGATACCGGCGAATTTCTTGAACAGGACGGCCTTCCCCTCCATCACCGGCTTGCCGGCCAAAGCGCCGATGTTGCCAAGCCCGAGGACGGCCGTGCCGTTGGAGATCACCGCCACTAGATTGCCCCGCACGGTATAGTCGTACGCGGCGTCGGGATCAGCCTTGATTGCCTCGCATGCCGCAGCGACGCCGGGCGAGTAGGCAAGCGCCAGGTCGCGTTGGGTGGCCATGCGCTTGGTTGGCTCGATGGCAAGTTTCCCGGGTCGCGGAAGCCGATGGTAGTCCAGCGCCGCCTTGCGGAAATCCTCGTCCATTGCTGTCTCGCTATAGTCGGGGTGGAGGGGCGCAACATGCGGGGGCCGCGCGGCCGTGGCAACAAAGGGTTGGATTTTTCTTGCCTCCCCAGGTCAGAGAAACTCCTTACGCCGGATAGACATATATTAGTAGAAATACCTAATTTTGCCCGTCTCCCTTGCGATTCATGGAAAAACATCCTCCTTAACAATCCGGACGATAGGTCGTCCGTTGCAAGGCGCCCCTGTTTCAATGCTGTTTCCCGGTTTGACCGCTGCTCGATTTGATCCAGGCTCGGTCTGGCTGGTCGGGGCAGGCCCAGGCGACCCTGGTCTGCTAACGCTCCACGCGGCGTACGCCCTCACCAACGCGGACATCGTCGTGCACGACGCCCTGGTGCCGGAGACCATCCTCGCTCTTGCCCCCCAGGCTCGGCACGAACTCGCGGGCAAGCGAGCTGGCGGCGTGCGCACCCAGCAGCTTCGCATCAACAACCGGCTGGTCCAACTGGCTCGCCAAGGGCTGCGCGTGGTGAGGCTCAAGGGCGGTGATCCGCTGGTGTTCGGACGCGGCGGGGAAGAGGCGGTCGCGCTCGCCACCGCCGGCATCGCGTTTCGCATTGTGCCAGGGATCAGCGCCGGAATTGGCGGCACCGCGGCGGCCGGCATTCCGCTGACGCACCGACAGCTCGCCCGCAGCGTCGCCTTTGCCACCGGCCACGATTCCAGCGGTGATCTGGCAGATGTCGACTGGCAGGCTCTGTCCCGTGGATCGGAGGTGCTGGTGTTCTACATGGCGCAGCGCCGGATGGGCCAGATCGCCGAGCGTTTGATCGCGGCTGGGAGAGCCGCCTCCGACGCGGTGGCCCTGATCAGCAACGCCACCCAGCCCGATCAGGACGTGCGGATTGCCACCCTCGAAACCGTCGCCGATGCTGTTGCCGGCATCCCCGCTTGTGCCGCGACCTTGATCGTCGTCGGACCCGTCATCGCGCTGCGCCCGCTGCTCGCGGACTGGCAGCAGACCGCCCCCATGACCATCGCCCGGGACAAACTCCCCGAGCAGGTCCAAGCAAAAGGCTGAAGGAAACGCCATGCCGACCGCCCCCTTGCTGCCCAGCACCGCGCCGTTCGCGGAGGAGCAGATCGCCGCCCTCAATCGGGTGATGTCGGTAACCACGGCGGAGCAGCGCGCCTGGCTCTCCGGCTTCCTGGCAGGGTTACAGGCGGCAAATGACCCGGCGGCGGCCGCTCCATCCGCCCCGCCCGCCAAGCGTGTGCCACTGACCATCCTGTTCGGCACCGAGTTCGGGAAATGCCGAGGCGCTGGCAGCCCAGGCACGCAAAGCCGCGGCCAAGCTGGGATTCTCGCCCAAGGTCATAGATATGGCCGATCTCACGCTTGCCCAGGCCGCCGCGACCGAGAACCTGCTGATCGTCGCCAGCACCTGGGGCGAGGGTGATCCGCCGCAGCGCGCGATGGATTTCTACGAGGGCCTGATGGCGGATGACGCGCCGAGGTTCGAGAAGACCCGGTATGCCGTCCTCGCCCTCGGAGACCGCGCCTACGCGCAGTTCTGCGAGATCGGCAGGCGCATCGACGCACGCCTGGCGGCCCTCGGCGGCGCCCGAATCGCGGAGCATATCGAGTGCGACCTGGACTATGAGATCGCCGCGACTGGTTGGATCGACCAGACGCTGGAACGCCTGAACGCGGAAACCGGCGGCAAGGAAGCCGGTGCCTCGGTCATCCATGTCGATTTCGCCCGCCCGGGTGCCGACACGGCGACGCGCGCGCGACCGTTCGAGGCCGAAATCACCGAGCACATACGCTTGTCGGGCAGCCGGTCGACCTCCGATACGCACCACGTCGCATTGTCGCTGGAAGGGTCCGGGATAGCCTATGAGCCGGGTGATTCGCTGGGCGTGATCCCGTCGAACGACCCGGCGCTGGCCGACGCTGTGATGGCGGCGGCCGGGCTGTCCGGCGACGCAGGCTTGCGCGGGGCGCTGATCGACCGGCTGGACATCACCACGCTGACCGCCAAGCAAGTCGAGGAATTCGTTCGCCTCACCGGTGCGCCAGCGCCGCCGGACGGCTGGGCCGTGGGTCGGCAGATCATTGATCTGATCGAGACGGCGCCGGGCAAGCTTTCGGCGGAGCAACTGACCACGCTGCTGCGGCCGTTACCGCCGCGATACTATTCCATCGCCTCCAGCCGCCGCGCGGTTGGCGAGGAAGCGCATTTGCTGGTGGCCGGGCTGCGCTATGCGTCGCATGGGAGGGACCGTGCCGGTGTCGCGTCGGTGGATATCACCCAGAGGCACGGTGACGGCGACAAGCTGCGGGTCTTCCTGCGGCCCAATCCGCACTTTCGGCTGCCCGCGGATTCCGTCCGGCCGATCATCATGGTAGGTCCCGGCACCGGCGTGGCTCCGTTCCGTGGCTTCCTCCAGGAGCGTGAGGCCCTAGCCGCCAGCGGCCGCAACTGGCTGATGTTTGGACATCGCAACTATCTGCACGATTTCCTGTACCAGCTTGAATGGCAGGACTGGCTCAAGGATGGCTTGCTCACCCGGCTTGACGTTGCATTCTCGCGTGATCAGCCGGAAAAGCATTACGTGCAGAACACGATGTGGGGCGCGCGGCGTGAGCTTTACGCGTGGCTCAAAGACGGCGCCTCGCTTTACGTCTGTGGTGACGCCAATGCGATGGCAAAGGACGTGCACGCGACGCTGCTGCGGATCCTGGCTGACCAGGGCCATCAGGATGAGGCCGCGGCGAAGGCGGAGCTGGACACGATCCGTCGCGACGGGCGGTATCTGCGCGACGTGTATTAGGGACCCGAGCGATGGAACTCGAACGGCCGCTGTCACCCAACGAGGGCATCAAGGAACGCAGCAACCTACTGCGCGGCACCATCGTCGACGGTCTGGGGCGTGTGGAAACCGGATCGTTGGCGGATGATGACACCCAACTGACGAAATTTCATGGCATCTATCAGCAGGACGACCGCGACCTGCGCGCCGAACGCGGCAAGCAGCGGATGGAGAAGGCATTCAGCTTCATGGCGCGTATGCGGGTGCCGGCCGGCATCCTGACGCCCGCGCAATGGCTGGCGGCGGAAAGGGTTGCGGTAGAGCGGGCCAACGGCACCATCCGCCTCACCACGCGTCAGACGATCCAGTACCACGGCATCCTCAAGGGCAACCTGCGTCCGTTGATGCAGGGGCTGAACGACGCAATGCTGGACACCATCGCCGCCTGCGGTGACGTCAACCGCAACGTCATCGCGACGGCCGATCCGTGGCGGCGCTCGCTTTATACGACCGTCAGTGGCCTAGCAAAGGACATCGCCACGCATCTGCTGCCGCACAGCCGAGCCTGGCATGAGATCTGGCTGGAGGGGGAGAAGGTCGCTGGCGGGGAGGAGGAAGACGAACCGATCTACGGGCGCACCTACATGCCACGCAAGTTCAAGATCGCCGTGGCGCTGCCGCCGCACAATGATGTCGACGTTTTCGCCCACGATCTTGGTTTCATTGCGATCGAACAAAGCGGCAAGATCATTGGCTACAATGTGGTGGTCGGTGGCGGCATGGGGATGACTCACGGCGAGCCCGACACCTATCCTCGCACCGGCAATGTCATTGGCTTCTGCAAGCCAGGGGACGTGCTGGACGTGGCGGAGAAAGTCGTCACCGTCCAACGCGACCACGGCGACCGCGTCGACCGCAAGCATGCTCGGCTCAAGTATACTATCGACAGGATGGGACTGGAGAATTTCGTTGCCGTTCTGCATGAACGTCTGGCGGTCAATCTCGCTCCGGCTCGACCCTTTGCATTCGTCTCGACCGGTGACCGGCTGGGCTGGGCGAGCGAGCGGGACGAGACCGCGCACTTCACCCTGTTCGTCGAAAACGGCCGTATCAGGGACCTGCCGCAGCGGCGCTTGCTCAGCGGCCTGCATGCTATCGCCGAGCTGGACGTTGGCCGGTTCATCATGACGCCGAACCAGAACCTGGTGCTGGCCGACATTCCCGCGACCCGCAGGCACGAGGTCGAGAGTCTATTGGCTCATTATGGGCTGGACACGCCGGTCGGTGGGCTGCGGCGGAGTGCGATGGCCTGCGTCGCGCTGCCGACCTGCGGCCTGGCGCTGGCTGAGAGCGAACGTTATTTGCCCGATCTGGTATCGCGTCTCGAAGTGGAACTGGAACGGTTCGGCCTGCGTGACGACGAGATCACCATCCGGATGACCGGTTGCCCAAACGGCTGCGCGCGGCCCTATGTTTCCGAGATCGGCCTGGTCGGGCGGACGCCGGGCCTCTACAACCTTTACCTCGGCGGCGCCCACGAAGGGATCCGGCTGAACAGGCTGCATCGTCGCGATGTCGATGGCGATGCGATCGTGGCGGCGCTGTCGCCGTTGTTCGAGTCCTACGCTAAAGAACGCAGTCAGGGCGAGCGCTTTGGCGACTATGTGATCCGCGCCGGCATCGTTCAAAAGACCGAGGCCGGCGTTGATTTTCACGCGAATCTGTCGGCCCAGTTGGTTGGCTGATCGATACGGGCTGGCTTTTAGGCCAACCCGCCGCAATCGTAGCTAACGGCACAACCGGCTGCCCACAGACCGCAAGACGTGGGTCCTCGTGCCAAGCACTAGGATGACACTTGCTTCAGCGTTCCAGGGCCATGGCAACGCCCATGCCGCCACCGATGCAAAGCGTGGCGAGGCCCTTCTTGGCGTCACGCTTCTGCATTTCGTGCAACAGCGTAACCAGGATGCGCGCCCCTGACGCACCGATCGGATGACCGATCGCGATGGCGCCACCGTTGACATTCACCTTCTCGGTGTCCCAGCCGAGGTCCTTGTTCACCGCCAGAGCTTGCGCCGCGAACGCCTCGTTCGCCTCGATCAGGTCCAGGTCATCGGGTTTCCACCCAGTGCGTGCCAGCACCTTGCGGCTGGATGGGATCGGTCCGGTGCCCATCACCGCGGGATCAACTCCGGCGGTGGCGAACCCGGCGATGCGGGCAAGCGGGGTGAGGCCTCGTTTGCTGGCTTCACTCGCGGTCATCAGGATCAGTGCCGCCGCGCCGTCATTGATGCCGGAGGCGTTGCCGGCGGTGACCGTGCCATCCTTGGAAAAAGCGGGGCGAAGGCGAGCCATGCCTTCGATGGTGGAATCGTGCCGAATGTATTCGTCGTCGGTCACCTGGATGTCACCCTTGCGACCCTTTACCGTGACCGGGGTGATTTCGTCCTTGAAACGGCCTGCCTGCTGCGCCGCGGATGCCTTCTGCTGCGAGCCCAGGGCGAATTCGTCCTGTTGTTCGCGACTGATCTGATACTTGGTGGCGACGTTCTCCGCCGTATTGCCCATGTGGTAACCGTGGAAGGCGTCCCACAATCCGTCCTTCAACATTGTATCGACGAATTCGACGCCGCCCATTTTGGTGCCGTTGCGCAGATGCGCCGCGTGGGAGGACAGGCTCATGCTCTCCATACCCCCAGCGGCGACGATCGCACTTTCGCCGGTACGGATCTGCTGCGCGGCGAGGGCGACCGCACGCAACCCGGACCCACAGACCTGGTTGATGCCGAACGCTGTCTTGGAATCTGGCAGGCCGGCCGCGCGAGCGGCTTGTCGCGTCGGGTTCATGCCCTTGCCGGCGGCCAATACCTGACCGTAGATCAGCTCATCGACATCGCCAGCCTCGACGCCCGCGCGCGACATGGCCGCTCGAAGCGCGGTGGCGCCGAGGTCGTGAGCGTTGATCGTACTCAGTGCTCCGTTGAAGCTGCCGACCGGTGTCCTCGCCGCCGAGACGATGACGATGTCCTCCATATCCTGCTCTCCTCGTGCGGTTGATCCGCGACCCGGCGGCAGACTACCGCCATTCGGTCAAGTGTGTAAGCGGGTGACAAAAAGCAATCGGCTCATACCCCGAGTTGGGCTGCCATGTCCTGGATGTCGGTTGCCACGATGTCCCAATCCTGTTCGGCCGCATAATCGCGCTTCTGGTGCGGGCCATACTCGCCGGGGCGAGGAAAGAAGGCCGTCAGCAAGCCACAGGAGCGGGCGCTGTTGAGGTCGCCGTTGTGAGCGGCCGCCATCATCACCTGATCCGGCTGCAAATCCAGCATTTTCGCGACTCCCAGATAGGTTTCCGGGTCGGGTTTGAAGTGCTGGAACAGATCTGATCCGAAGATCATGTCCCAAGGTATGCCGGCGAATTTCGCCATGTTGAGCAGCAGGGAAACATTGCCGTTCGAGAGCGGCCCGATGATGAAGCGCGATTTCAGCCGCGTCAGGCCGGGCACGGCGTCAGGCCATGCGCGCAGCCGGTGCCAGCCCAGGTTGATGTGGGTAAGATCGTCCTCGGTCAGGCCCTTGATGGCGAAATCGTTGACCAGCCGATCGAGCGAGGCACGGTGCAGGGCGTCCAGCTTGGTCCACGGCTGCTGGCCTTTGCGCACGCGGTCCATCGACGGATGGTAGGCGGCCCGCCAGGCGTCCACCAACGCGGGCCAGTCCGCGGTCACGCCTCGGGTGGCGCCATAGGCGGTCAGGTCGGCGATCAGACTGGATCGCCAGTCGACGACGGTGCCGAATGTATCGAAAACGATCGCTACGGGTCGCTTGCTGGTCATGGTGTGTCCCCTCCTGCTTTCTAGAACGAACCCCTCGGCGGCGTGCGGGTCAAGCGCTCGTCGCCGATGCGGCTTTGCGGCGGGGCTCTCGCCGAGGAAGCGCCGCCGATCGGGCCCTTCGGAACGGTTTCGCGATGCCCTGCAGCCAGCCGAGCAGCGGTCGCCACAGCGAAACCTCCGCGCGCGTGCCGGCCGCCATGCCGATATGTCCAGCCGCCGGTTGGTGCAAGACCGCGCCAGGGATCAGTCGAGCGAGCGGACGAGCCGAATTTGGTGGCACAATGCGGTCGCGTCCAGGCACCGCGACGAAAGTCGGTACCTTGATCGCCCCAGGGTCGACCGGCAGGCCGGCAATGCACCACTCGCCGCGTGCCGGAGCATTGTCTCCGTACCATCCCGAGAGACAGGTGCGTGCCACCTGAGCTACCAATGGTACGCCGTCGTTGAGCCAGTCCTCCAGCGCAACGAACATCCTGGCGCGATCGCTATCCTGCGATAGGCTGGCGAAACTGCGATACTTGGCGGCAACGCCCCAGGGATCGCCGAGCGCGAACAGCGTTTGCAACAGATCGACCGGGAGAGTCTGGGTGAAGGCGAAAGCAGGCTCCAGCAGGGGCAGCATCGCCGCCGCTTGCAAGGCATCGTCGCGGTTTTCGGCGTGGAAATCCCAGGGCGCGGCCAGTAGTGCCAGTCCTCGGATCAGATCGTGGCGACGCTGCGCGGCCGCGACCGCGAGCGTGCCGCCCATGCAGTATCCTGCAAGTACGACCGGCGCACCGGCGGCATGCGCTGCCGCCTCGATGCCGCGCTCCATCCGTCCCGCCACGTAATCGGTGAGGCTGAAGCGACGTTCGGTTTGACCCGGCCAGCCCCAATCCAGCAGCAGCGGCCGTATGCCCTGCATGGCGAGCCAGCGCAGCATCGAGCTGCCTTCCGCCAGATCGAGCACGTAGGCGCGATTGATCAGGCTGGGCACGAACAGCACCGGCAGGTCACGATCGTTTTGCCCGTAATCCAAAAGCCGCGTGCCACCCTCCGACCAGATCGTTGGCGGATCGATCAGCGTGCGGCGCCAGGGATGCCGACGATAGGCAGCGATGCCCGCAATCAGCGCGGCATCTTGCCGCAGGGTTTCGGCGATGACCTCGGCAGGAAATGCGTTCTCATGATTTCCGCTGCTGACGGCGCTTTGGATCGACCGAAGGACGGCGTTGACGCTCGAGTTCGGCCAGTCGGCGTTCCAGTGCGGCGAGCTGCCGTGAGAGGCGGTCGATCTCAGCATCGCGAGGGTCAGGTGCAACAGCAGGGGGCGTGGGCCGCGGCGCATCAGCGGACCCGGTGCATCGGTCCGGCCCGTCATCTTGGGGATGATGTCGGTCTCGCCCGCGTGGCACAGTCCGAAGTATGGCTACCGCCGCGGCCGCCCAAAAGGAGCTCGTTGTCTGCCAGGCTTCGCGGATTTCCCGGTCCGCCGCCATCGCCGCCAATTCGCTTTCCCACAGCGTGGCCCAGTCCCGCGCCAGCGCCGCCACATCTGGCGCGGCCTGCCGCCCCCCGCTTGGCTGATCGCCCTCGCCCCCAGGGTCGGATCTGGCAGACGCTTGATCCGACGCTTGATCCGACGCCTGATCCTTTGTCTGATCCTTTTGGCGGGTCACGTCTCAACCAACTCCCGAATGTTCGGCACTGTCCGTAACCGGTATCCCAAACCATGCCGCATCCACACTCCTGCTCGCCCGGACCATAAGCGCGGCGCACCGGTAGCGAAATATCAACGGGGCGCGTAGATGGCGATTCGGGGGGTTTCGCATATGCGAGATACGCGCTAGGATTGTGAGCTGCTGTGAGGAAGAATATGGCCGATCCCGCTCAAATTCTGCCCCTGTCGCATACTAAGGCCAGTGAACGGCCCCCGGTGGTCGTCAAGAAGTATGCGAACCGCCGTTTGTACAATACCGAAAGTTCCAGTTACATAACACTGGACAACTTGGCCGACATGGTTCGGCAAGGTCGGGATTTCGTTGTTTATGATGCGAAATCGGGTGATGACATCACGCGTGGCGTGCTCACTCAGATCATTGTCGAAGAAGAGGGCAAGGGTCAAAACCTGTTGCCGACCAATTTCCTGCGGCAGCTCATTGGATTGTACGGCGGCTCCATGCAGGGCTTGGTGCCGAAATACCTGGAACACGCCATGTCATCCTTCGCCCAGCAGCAGGAGCAGATGCGCGCGGCGATGCAGAAAACGATGGGTAGCTTGTTCCCGTTCGGCAATATCGAGGAAGTTGGCCGGCAGAACATGGCCATGATGGAACGGGCTTTCAACTTGTTCACGCCGTTCTATCGTGGCGTGGAATTGGATTCCTCGGCACCGCCGACCGAGGAGAGTACGGAAATCGCTGCATTGCAGGCCGAGATCGAGCGGTTGAAAAACGAACTGGCCGCGAAGAAAAAGTAACTCTTGTCGCGAGAGCTGTTGATGCAGATGCCTTGGCCGGGCAGTCCCCCGGCCGGCTCGAACCGCGGCCAAGTTTTTTCAGCACGGAGGAAAGGCGGAGAACACGGTGATCACGGAGCAGAAGTGGTCAGTTTCGACGGGAGCTACACCACGTAGCGACGAAGGCCATCCACCAAACGTGGCACGTTGAAGTTCAGCAGCAGACCGACGCGGATCCCCCTCATGCGCAGGTACGTTCGGAGCTGCAACTGACGGATTGGCAGGATGGTGCTGACGGCTTTGATTTCCAGAATAAGCTCGCCGGCGGCGACGATACCCGCCTTAAATCCGTCGCCGACTTCCGCGCCCTTATAGTGGACAGGAATTGTGACCTGCCGGGCAAAGGCAATACCCGCGTCTGCCAATTCTCGGCACAGGCACAGCTCATATACGGATTCCAATAGTCCGGGGCCGGTATTTCGGTACACCTCGATCGCCAACCCGATCGGTCAAGGATTCCGCAAGAAGCCTAACACCTTCTCCGTGAGCACCGTGCTCTCCGCGCTTTCTCCGTGCTGAAATCTATGAAACGTTAACGCACCGGCATTGCATGTGTTGCCTCGGCAATGCCGCCATGCCGGCGGCAGCCACAGTGCGGCGGCCTGAGTGTTGTTCAACCAAGAGAGTTCGCAATCAGGGCGAAAGGGTAATATCGGCGCAAATATACCAGCTCGTCCAATGAATGACCTGCCGCGATGCGCCTGCCCTTGCGAAGCATGCCGTTGGCGAAGGCCGAGGGGAACGGGCGGGCGAGTACGCGAGTGAGGGTTTGACCCGTGCCGAGCACGGGGATGACACTGATAGGTGCGCGTCTGGTTAGCGGCCGATCAGGCGTTCTTTGCCGCACGGAGGAAGGCTCGGATCAGGTCTGGGTCCTTGGTTCCCTTTGTGCGTTCCACGCCAGACGATACGTCGACCGCTTCCGCCCCCGTCTCCCTGATCGCAGCCGCGACATTGTCTGGTGTCAAGCCGCCAGCCAGGATCCAGGGTGCCGGCGCGTCCCAGTGCCTCAGCAAACCCCAGTCGAAGCTTGTGGCGTTGCCGCCCGGCCGTGTCGCCTCGGGCGGCGCCTTGGCTTCCAGCAGCAGCGTGTCCGCCCCCAGCGCGCTGGGGGGTAAATCGCATGCGGCGGCGATGCCAACGGGACGCCAGACCGGAAGGCCAAACCGAGCCCTGATTGTGGCAAGGTCGTTCGCCCGGCCGTAAACCTGGATCGCATCCAGCGGGACCGTTTCGAGTGTGGCAGCGATCGCGGCGTCGGATGGGTCAACGAACAAGCCAACGC
Source organism: uncultured Alphaproteobacteria bacterium (assembly GCA_963758415.1). Classification (GTDB taxonomy): domain Bacteria; phylum Pseudomonadota; class Alphaproteobacteria; order Acetobacterales; family Acetobacteraceae; genus Rhodopila. The sequence goes on from CAVWVL010000011.1 coordinate 1,543,745, forward strand.
GGAGGGCGCGACCGGCGGCGCAATTCGCAAATATTGCCGCGGCGGCGGGCGTGACGCAGCGGGGAGAGCCCGAAAAGAAGACGAACCCGACCCAGTCCGCTCCGGCGTCAATGGCCGTGTCGAGCGCGACGGCGTCGCTTATGCCGCAGATCTTTACCTTGGTCACTGAATGCTGGCGGCGATCCCCGCGGCGGACCATCCAGGATCATCCGATCCGGTGATTGGCCGGCCGACGACGATCCAATCCGCACCGGCCGCGACGGCCTCGGTTGCACTCATGGTCCGCGCCTGATCATCCACGACGGCATCAGGCGAGCGAATGCCCGGCACCACCAGGCGAACGGTCGGGCCCAAGGCTTGCCGCAGCATCGCCACCTCGAGGGGACTGCAGACGAGGCCGTCAGCGCCGGCCTCGACAGCCAGTCGGCCCAGGCGCAGCGCGTGCTGGGGTGCGGCGGTGGAGATGCCCGTGGCATCCAGTGTCGCCTCATCGATACTGGTCAGCACCGTCACAGCGAGAATAAGCGGGCGTGCGGCGCCGGCCGTGTCAGCGGCTTGCCGAGCGGCGCGGATCATGGCGGCGCCGCCCGCTGCGTGGATCGTGAGCATGGCTGGGTGCAGCGGCAGAACCGCCCGCACCCCGCCCGCCACAGTGTTCGGAATGTCGTGCAACTTCAGATCGAGGAAGATCGGCGCGCCGGAGATGCCCCGCACCCCCTCCGGTCCGTTTGCCAGGAAAAACTCAAGACCCAGCTTCAGCAGACCGGCATGCGGACTGACCACATCGGCCCAGGCGCGTGCCTTGCGCGCGTCAGCCGTGTCCAGCGCGACGATCAGGCGCTTGGTTTCGGTCATCAGGCGATCGGCGGGGTGGGCATCGACAGCGACGGTCCTGGCGGACGCGCCGTCAGTTCCTCGATCTTCGCTTCGAGCAGCCGCACTCTGCGCTCCGCCTGACGCGCGCGGCGTCGCTGGCCCAATTCCGATATCCAAACGATCAGCGCCCCCAGGAAGAAGGCCACAGCCATGCTGCCCAGGATTGCCAGCGAAAGAGGCAGATTAACCGAATAATCGGTCGGCCAGATGCCGATCTTCACCGGCTCCGTGTTGGAGAGCACGAACAGGACGAACGGCAGGCACACGATCATGGAGACAATGGCGAAGAGCATTTGGCGAGAACCTGTTAGGCCTGCTTTCGCTCCGTGGCGGAGGCGCGGGCAATCTTCCCAGCGTTTACCCTCAGCCGGAGTTCTTTGCCGGCCTTGAAAAAGGGAACCGATTTTTCGTCGACCGCAACGGATTCACCCGTCCTTGGGTTGCGTCCGGTGCGAGCGTCGCGATGTTTTACTGTGAAAGCGCCAAACCCACGAAGTTCCACCCGTTCACCACGTGCAAGTGCGTAGGTAATTTCCTCAAAGATTGTTGCCACGATGGTTTCCACATCCTGGCCGCGCAAGTGGGGGTTGGCGGTCGCCAACTCCGCGATCAACTCCGATTTGGTCAAAGCGCTTCCCCGAGTCAGTCACGGGGACGTTGCCAGACAGCCAAAGCTCCGTCAAGCATAACGCTTTGTGAAATCAGACTTTTCCAAACATCGCGCACAATCCAGCCCAACTGCCCGCCGAATGCTCGGCTGGTCAGACTGCTGGATGATACGTCGTCGATGGGCAAAGTCGCTGGCACGCCCTTTTCCGCCTCGAGCCAGGCTTTCGCCTCTTTCTCGCCGCCGATGGCATCGACAAGACCGAGAGCAAGCGCCTGCCGGCCAGTGTAGGCGCGACCGTCAGCCATGGCATGCACCTTGGCGGGATCGATGTGGCGGCCGCTGGCGACCATGCCAACGAACTGCTCGTACATATCATCCACCAGGCCTTGCAGGACGGCCTTGCCTTCAGGCGACAGCGGTCGCGTCAGGCTGGGTTCATCCTTCAAAGGTCCCGACCGAATAACTTCGGCGCTGACGCCCAGCTTGCCGAGCAGACCGGACACCTCGCCGGTTTCTAGCAAGACTCCAATCGAACCGGTCAGCGTCGCCTCACGTGCCAGGATGCGCGTCGCCGGCACCGCGATCATGTAGCCAGCCGAAGCGGCAAGACCGCCCATTACCGCGACGACAGGTTTGGCGGCGGCGACCCGGGCGATGGCGTCATGCAAGGTCTCGCCCCCAGCGACGCTGCCCCCGGGGCTGTCGATCGACAGAATCACCGCCCTGACCCGGCTGTCGTCGACCATTCCGTCGATCGCCTCGACCAGTTTACGATCTTCGGTGATCAGCCCATCGACGGTGACGCGGGCGATGTGCGCCCCACCTGGAGCCAGCCGGGACCCACGCAGCGCGACCACCACGGCCGCCACCACCGCCAGCACGGCGAACGCCCGCCAAAAGACAAGGCGGCGCTTGAGACGCCGCCTGTCCAATAGAAGGTCGGTTTCGAGAGACATCGACGGGTGGTTAGCTGTCCTGAGCCAACTGGTTGCGGCGACGGATCGCTGCCCCGAGAATGTCGCCCAGCGAGGCGCCGGAGTCAGACGAGCCGAATTCGGCCATAGCCTGCTTCTCCTCCTCGACTTCCTTACCCTTGATGGTCAAGGTCAGCTTGCGGGACGTGCGGTCCACGGCGGTGATCTTGGCGTCCACCTTCTCGCCGACGGCGAAGCGATCGGGCCGCTGATCCCCTTTGTCCCGCGCCAGCTCGGCTCGCCGGATGAAGCCGGTCAGAACGTCGTTGACACGAACCTCGATGCCATTGGCCTGCACGGCGCTGACGATGCAGGTGACCACGTCGCCCTTGTGGACGCTGCCCAGGATCGTCGCGGCAGGATCGTCACGCAACTGCTTGATGCCGAGGCTGATGCGTTCCTTCTCCACATCCACGTCGAGGACCTTGGCCTTGACCATCTGGCCCTTCTCGTAGCCGGCCATCGCCTGTTCGCCGGTCTCGTCCCAGGACAGGTCGGACATGTGAATCATGCCGTCGATATCGGCTGACAGGCCGATGAACAGGCCGAATTCGGTGATGTTGCGGATCTCGCCCTCGACTTCCGTCCCGATCGGATGATCGTCGACGAACTGCTCCCACGGGTTGCGCTGCACCTGCTTGAGGCCCAGCGAAATGCGCCGCTTGGAGCTGTCGACGTCGAGCACCATGACGTCGACTTCCTGGCTGGTGGAAACAATCTTGCCAGGATGGACGTTCTTCTTGGTCCAGGACATTTCGGAGACGTGCACCAGTCCCTCGACACCGGGTTCCAGCTCCACGAAGGCACCGTAATCGGTGATGTTGGTGACCCGGCCGGAATATTTTGCGCCGGGCGGATATTTCGCGGCGACGCCCTCCCACGGATCGGCTTCCAACTGCTTCATGCCCAAGCTGATGCGCTGGGTGTCGGAGTTGAAGCGGATCACCTGGACCTTGACCTGCTGGCCAATGGTCAGGGCCTCGGACGGGTGATTGATGCGGCGCCAGGCGATGTCGGTCACATGCAGCAGGCCATCGACCCCGCCGAGGTCAACGAACGCGCCGTAATCGGTGATATTCTTCACCACGCCGTCCAGGATCATGCCTTCCTTGAGGCCCTGGATCAGCTCGCTGCGCTGCTCTGCTCGGGTCTCCTCGAGCACGGCGCGACGCGAAACCACGATGTTGCCGCGAGCGCGATCCATCTTGAGGATCTGGAATGGCTGCGGGGTTCCCATCAACGGCGCCACGTCACGGACGGGCCGGATATCGACCTGGCTGCCGGGGAGGAATGCCACCGCACCGCCAAGGTCGACGGTAAAGCCGCCCTTGACTCGGCCATAGATGGTTCCGTCAACGCGCTTCTGGCTTTCGAATGCCTTTTCCAGATTGGTCCAGGCTTCCTCGCGACGAGCTTTTTCGCGCGACAGGATGATCGATCCGTCGCGGTCTTCGTAGCGTTCGACATAAAGTTCGATGTAGTCCCCGGGCTTGACGTCCGGCTTGCTGCCCGGCGCACCGAATTCCTTCAGGGCGACGCGGCCCTCGGATTTCAGCCCGACATCGACGACAGCGTATTCGTCGGTCAGACGCAGCACTCTGCCGGTTACGACGGAGCCGTCGAACCCTGAATCGCTGCCGAGTGTTTCGTCGAGAAGGGAGGCGAAATCGTCGCCCTGAAAATGGTCTTGCGCGGGCTCGTTGGCGCGCGCGGTCGCGGATGCTGCCATGTGGCGGATTGGTTCCGTACGGATGACCGGGCCGGGCCCGGGAGTTGCCGTGGTATGCGCGCCTCGCGATTACGAAACACGACTTGCCCGCGAAAAAATCGCAGGCCAGATTAAGGATCTCAGATCGGCTGATCCCTGGAAGTTCTCCAAATAGACTTTCGACCATTGAAGTCAAGAGCACAGGAGGGGAGGGTAGTTTTCGGAGTTCGATCAGAAACGCGGATCGCAACGAACCAGGTCGGGAGGCAGTTCGGTTGATCAGCCGCCGTCAGCATGACCGAAGCTTGACGATTGTTATTTCAATCAGTCAGTTAGCTGCCTCGGATTCTTCTAGGCGCACGGGTTTCAGACTGCCGCGAGAACGGCGTTACAGATCTGGTCAACCGCCTCCTCGGTGAGGTCGGGATGGATCGGCAACGCCATGATGCGCCGCGCCAGGTTCTCGGAAACCGGCAGTGACGTTGCGTCATGCTGGTCGCGGTAGGCCGGCTGAAGGTGCAGCGGACGAGGATAGTAGATCGCGGTCGGCACCCCGTCGTTACGCAGGGTGGTCTGCACCCGATCCCGCGCCGTCTCGTCAGGCAACAGAATTGCGTAGATCGCCCAGGCACTGCTGCTGTCTGGCACCCGCGCCGGGGTTATGACCGCGTTGCCGAGCCGCTGATCGTAGGTGTGGGCGATTTGCTGGCGGGCTTTGAGTTCCGCGGGAAATACCGCCAGCTTAGCCAGCAATATCGCGGCCTGGATGGAGTCCAGCCGTCCGTTCACGCCCGTCCGCAGCACCTCATACCGGGTCTTGCCCTCGCCGTGCGTCCGCAGGCTGCGATACAGCTCGGCGCGCGTATCGCTTTCGGTGAACAGCGCACCGGCGTCGCCATAGGCACCCAGGGGCTTGGACGGGAAGAAGCTGGTCGCGGTGGCATCCGCGTGGCTGCCCAGGGTTGTTCCGTGCAGCGCCGCCCCGAAGCTTTGCGCGAGATCGTCAAGGGTGAACAGGTCGTGGCGGCGGGCGATGTCCGTCAGCGCCGGCCAGTCCGCCGGCTGCCCGAACAGGTCGACGCCGATGATGGCGCGCGGGCGGAGCTTTCCAGCGGCACGGACCTGGTCGATCCTCAGGGCAAGGTGCAGCGGATCGATCTGGAAAGTGCGCGGATCGACGTCGACGAACACCGGGGTCGCCCCCAACAGCAGCGGCACCTCGGCGGTCGCGGTGTAAGTGAACGCGGGAAGAAAGACCGCATCCTCGGTGCCGATATTCTCCGCCATCAGGGCAATCTGCAGCGCATCGGTGCCGGAACTGACGCCGACGCAGTGCTTGGCGCCGCAGAACCGCGCCAGCGCCGTCTCCAGTTCTTTCACTTCGGGGCCGAGGACGAACTGACAATGCTCCAGCACCACATCAAGCCGGCGGCGGAGGTCGACCGCGATCCGAGCCTGCTGTGCCTTCAGGTCGAGAAACGGGATGGACTTGCGCGGGAGGTCGGACATGGACGCAATTCTCTATTCGATGGCATGATTGAGCAACCGAAGCTTTGACAGGGCACGCCGATGCCGCGTCAAGGTGCCCCCTTCAGTCCGTCGCTTGCTGCCACGCAGCCTTTGCCGTGGCGACCCATCGGCCGCCGCACCCTGTGTCAGGCGCGGACTTCTCCGGCGGAGCCGTCGGCGTTGTGTTCGAACTCCGGAACGAGCCGGCTGAGCAGGGTGAGAGCCAGCTTGGCTTGGCCACCGCGGCAGGCGCTGCCGATTTCCTCGATCGCGCGTCCGACGATGGCCGGGTCGGCGGTGCGTGGCGATGCCATCAACAGGCCGGGATAGCCGGTGGGGATCGGTGGTTCCTTGCCGTGAAACAGTTCCTCAAACAGCTTTTCGCCCGGACGCAGACCGGTGAAGCGGATTTCGATGTCCTGTTCCGGCTGCAAACCGGCGAGGCGGATCATTTGCCGAGCGAGATGGACGATTTTGACTGGCTCGCCCATGTCGAGGACGAAGATGCCGCCGTTTTCGCCAGAGGACAGGGATGCGCCGCCGACGCCGAGAACGCTGGCTTGCAGGACCAGACCGACGGCCTCCCGCACGGTCATGAAGTAGCGCTGCATGTCCGGATGGGTGACGGTCAGCGGGCCGCCTCGCGCGAGCTGGCGCTGGAACAACGGCACCACGGACCCTGTGCTGCCAAGCACGTTGCCGAAGCGCACCGTGATGCAGCGCATGCCCAGGCGCGCGGCATGGGCCGAAATGTCCAATGCCTGGCAATACATCTCGGCCAGTCGCTTGGAGGCGCCCATGACGCTGGTCGGATTGACCGCCTTGTCGGTGGAGATCAGGACCATGGCGAGCGCCCCGACCGAGCGCGCCGCGTCGGCGACGTGCCGGGTGCCGGCGGCGTTCGTGGCCAAGCCCTCCAGCGGGTTCGCCTCGACCATCGGGACGTGTTTGAGGGCGGCGGCGTGGAATACCAGTTCGGGGCGGTGCTCCTCGAAGATGGCTCGGATGCGGCCCTCGTCGCGGATGTCGGCAATCAGCGCGCGGCGCGGCACCCAGGGGTGGGTCTCGGCCAGTTCCAGGTCGATCTGCCACAGGGCGTACTCGCCGTTGTCCAGCAGCGTGAGCGTGCCCGGCCCGAAGGCCGCAACCTGGCGTGCGAGTTCGCTGCCGATGGTGCCGCCGGCGCCTGTGACGATGACACGGCGGCCCTGGATCAGGCGCGCCATGCCGTCGCGGTCCAGCGGCACCTGGGGGCGATTCAGCAAATCCTCGATCGCGACCGGGCGCAGTTCGACCGGGCGAGGCTTGTCGGTCGGGTCGGCCAGCGCGGTGGGGCGTGGCGCCTGGCGGACTTGTAGGCCGAAGCGGTCGGCCTGGGTGACGACCTGGGCAAGACGGGCACCGGCCAGTTCCGGCGTGACGAAGACCAGGGTGCCGGGCAGGCGGCCGTCGGCCTGCAACTGGTCGAGCACCACCCCCGCGTCGGCGAGCGAGCCGAGGATGCGATGGCCCTGGATGCGCCGTCCGGTCTGACGGTCGCTGGAGGCCAGCAAGCCCTCGACGCGGAAGGCCTGGCGGCGGTCCTGCGGCAGGGCGCGGATGAAAAGATCGGCGTCCTCGATGCTGCCGACGAGCAGAATGGAAGCGGCGTCGACTTCGGGTGGCCTGGCGTTGGGTCGGCCACGGCGCCAGCGGTAGCCGACACGAGGGGCCCCGAGGAATAGCAGCAGCGTAAGGGCGTGGATGGCCGCGAAAGCCGGATTAGCTGGGGTGGTCGTGGTCAGCGCACTGGCGACGGCGAAGAGCGCGGCTCCGGCGGCGGCGCTGGCGGCGACGGTAAGCAGGTCTCCGATCGCGGCAAAGCGCCAGTACTGCAGGGAGAGACGGAACGGGATGCCGGCGAGCAGCAGACATACGGCGCCGAGGGGGATGCCCCACAGCGGATGCAGCACGGGCGAGGCCGGATCGGCGAGCCAGCGCGCCACCGGAACCGATACAGCCGCCAGGCCGCCATCGAGGGCGACGTTGACGGCGATGCGAATCATGGAGCGCGCCGCGGCCATGGGGCGGGGTATAGCGCGGGCGGCCCGCCGGGAACAGCGGGGTTGATGTGAGGGCTGTTCCGGCTTGCCGCGCGGCGGGACCCGGAGTCGTTTCTACAATCAATCTATCGCCATGCCGGCGCATTGTCGGCCGGTCGGATGGTCTGTTCGGCCCGGCTCTTGCGGGGACCGTGTCCGTGCCGGGTTATGCGGGAAATCCCGACAACTCCCGCACGGCTCGGGTCCAGACAGTTTCCATGTCCGGCGTCCAGTCCGCGCCCAGCACGTCTCTGAACGTGGCCATGACGGTCAGATAGAATCTGTCGAACAGCGCGGGATCGACGCCGAGGCCCTCATGATTGACTCGCTCGATCCGGACCAGGTTTGCGCCGTAGGAGCGGTCACTGAGGAAATCCAGCAGGCTTTCGATCGTCACCTGGAACATCTGGCCACGCACGCTGCCATCGCGATCGCGGACGAACAGGGCCTCAAGCTCGGGCAATTCGTTGAACAAGCGCTGGAACACGAGGGAAACTGGGTCGCCCACGCGTTCGGCGACCCGTTCAAGGGTCTGCGTGATGGTGGCGACATCGTCGCTCATGGACACTCCCAGGGATAAGGATAGTGGTCGCGACCGTGCCGTATCCTGGTCTGCGCGTAAACCGTCCCTTTCGGCGCGGCTCCGGTGACGGAGGAGGACTGATCAATGGGGATTTGGTGCGGCTTGGAGTACTCATCCGGCCGATCTTCGGTCGCGATCAGCGCGCGGCCGACGCAGCGTTGTGGGAAAGTTGGTCGATCTTGACGCCGATCTGATCAATCTTGCCGTCGAGTTTCCCGATTTCCAGCCAGATCGCCCCTTGCGATCAGCGCGTCCCGCAAGGCTCGCAGGGCCATTCGTCACTCTCCGTCATGGCCGCATCGTCGCAGCAATGCGCGCCTGAAGATAATGCCGATGCTATTTTTGGACGCAGATTGCTTCATCTCCGGCCTGGGGCACGATCGCCTTGGTGAGGTCGCAACGCCGTTGCACCGGGGGCATGGTGATGGTCTCGCCCGGATGACAGCCGCGATAGGCGCTGTCGACCTTACGCAAGTGTAGCGCGCTGGATGCGGCGCCGGATTGAACAAAGTTTGCCGCTCTGATTCGGCGGCCCGCGGCAGCTTTATATTCGAGATATGCTGTCGTTACATCGGCGTTAGAGCCGCCCGGGGCGGGGCGGCCTGGCTCCGTGTCGTCTGTATACTCGGTCGCCGAAAAGCCCGTGCTGGCGATTGCCGCCCCAATCGTGGCGGCAGCAAGCGCGAAGCGTGCCGAGGCGAAGAGGATTATCCAGAAACAGTCATCACGCGCGCACGCCCCGGCTCGGGTGCCGATAAGGCAGCTTGACTCGCGGAACCGGCATCACGGCGCCGGCGAGCAGCATGAGCGACCAGCTTACACTCGCGCCACGCCGTCGAGGATGCTGGCATAGAGATGGCCAGAGCCGAGCGTGTTGCCAGCGCGATTGTTGATCTGATCCACGACAACGTGGCGACGAAGACCGATGTTCGCGCCCAGCCTCTGGCTATCCCTCCAGCTCCCATTCCGCGACAAGCCTCTTACGGTCCGCCGCCAGATGCTCGGCCCTGATTTTGATCCGCGCATCATCCAGTACCTTCAGTATCAGAGGCAGGGCCTGGGCAAGGACGAAGCCGCCGGCTGCAGCCAGCAGGACGGTGAGTATAGTGTTGCGCTGGGTTGCCATCGCCACGCAGGAGCGGATCTGGTCGCACTGAAACCAGATCGATACCACGGGGCGAACGCTCGCCGCGCCCTGACACAGTAGCATGGTCTTGCCGATAGCTCGCCCTGGCGAGGGGTCGAGCAGTAATGCCACCGCGCCGGGGATTTGCAGCACCAGTGCGGCAGCGGCGATGTCGGGGGCGACCGCGATCGCGCCGCCACATGCGAGTCCTACGGCCAGGAGTACCAATCCTCCGCCGGCGCGGGACACCAACGAGCCCTTGGCCACCGGTTGAATGGTCATCGTGCCACGCTCATGAGTGCGTCACTGACCCCACCTCGGTTTCAGCCGCCGTAATCCGCGACTCGGAGCATCGGCAGGTGACGGCTTCGATTTATCCTCGGGCGACACAAATGCGCCGGTCGTGCTGAGGATCATCGCGGGCCGATCATCCCGAACGCCGCGGTGAGCAACATCAGTATCAGCGCCGTCAGGCCGATTGCCGCCGCGATCTCCCGCCCAAATCTCTCACTCACCGCCCGGCGGCGATCGCCCGAGTGTGCCAGCGCCGACAGCTCGGCATCGATCGCTGCCACCTGAAGTACCGCCTGCTTAACCCCGGCGGCGTCGGCGGCTCGTCCCTTGTCGTCATCAACCAGTGCCAACAACCGGCCGAGGAAGCCCTCCCGTGCCAGCACATTCAACTGCTCGATCAATGCGGTTCGCGTGGCCTGATTTCGCCACTCCTGAAGATCCGGCAGAAGCTGTGCCGCCATCCAGGTGGCCAGTGCCGGCATCGGTTGGGCGTGGTAGCGCTGCTGCAGATCACGTAGCAAAGCCAATTGCCGCATCCGAAAGCTTTTGGTATCCCTGGTTTTGATCACTAGGTTGACTGCCGAATCGATCTGCCGGTCGCCGCGGGCGGCGATAAACGCTCGGAGATGCAGATCCACAAGACCGGCTTGTGATCCAGCGGCCGCAGCCTTTTCAAGAAATCGCATCAGGTCGGGTATGTCGATGATCCATACGTCGCTCATCGTCGGCAGACCGCACGGCAACAGGGGATTGAGGAAGTAGAAAGCGCGGAGCAGGGCGCCTTCCCCGCCCTGCTGGAGAAACATTCGAAGTTGGCGCCCTTCGGGGTCCGCCAGCAGCACGTTCTCGCAGGCCGGGCGTCCTGCGGGTTCGGTCCAAGTGGACAGGATGTCGTGTCCGAGGACCTCCTGCGCCACCGCCATGACATTGGCATTGCCTCGAATGCCTTCGGCGACCAGCGTGCCTATGGCACTAGGCCAGAACGCCACATCCCGCCAACACAGGGGCATGTGGGGCTCGATGGCGATGATGGTCTGCATCACCAGGTGCGCGTCCGCATCGGCGCCTTGCTTGCTACCGACAAGGCGAACTCGGATCAGTTCCTCGATTGTCGCGGCGAGGCCGCCATCTCCCAGACCGCGGCGCAGCCATTGCGTCACGACGACATCGCGCAGGGCGCGGCTAGCCGTTTTTGCGTCGGTTGAAAGGGCATAAGCCAGGGCGCGTGCATCGTAGACAGCGATACTGTTCAGCATCAGCGGACGCTGGCTCCGGCGTGGCGGACGCGAGGTGATGCGTCGGCTGCGTGCGTGGGCGAGGTCCATTAGCAACTTGGGCTGTGTACGGTGCTCCGGTTCCTCGGCCAGCATGCCGCGGAGCAAGTCGCTCAGGAAGGGTGGGACAACGATGCCGGACGTCAGTGCGGCGAAGCTGCCGAGATCGAGTTTTCGGCTTATGACAGTTGCGTCGTCCAGGCTGGCCATCGGAATCTGACCGGCTGCCAGAACGAGCAGCAGAACTCCCAGTGCGTAGATGTCGTCGGCGCCGGTTCCGTCGCCGCGTCCGGCGGGATGGCACATGGCGCTGAATGGCGCCTCAAAAACCGTGGGCTGGTGCATTGCGGGCGGTGCGGCCCAAGCGGCGCCCAGTGTGATCTGCTGGCCTCGGGCAGGTGCGAAGACATTGTCCGGGCGGATGGCGCGATGCGTCAGGCCAGCGTCGTGCAACATGGCCAGCACCATCGCCGCCGGGTGCAGAACCTGTTCGAGCACCGCCGCTTCGGGCCAAGGCTGTAGGCCGACAGACAAGGCCGGCCCAGGCGGCGCGGCGCAGATGACATAGTAGCCCTGGCCCTTGTCGGGTCGCGGCCCGATACCGTGGCCGAGCGGCGCCATGAGGTTGTCGACTGGTCGATCCAGGACCTCGAGGGCCGCGAGTCGTGGCCCGGCGTGGCGTCCGACCGCCAGGGCGATCAAGCTGGCACCGCCGCTCTGCCTGTCGGTCGCGGTGTAAGCGGGCACCCCGCCGCCCGCCCCTTGCACGGGGCGCGCGGGATCGACCGCATAGCGGCCTGCGATCAGCGTCTCGGACGATGGGGGTGCAGCAGCCATTCGGCAAACCGTTTTGGTCGGGGCCGCGGCAGCGTAGCGTCGAAAGGATTGACCGAAGGTTAACCCTTATCCCTCGAAGGGGTCTTTCACCATGATCGTGTCGTCCCGTTCCGGGCTGGTTGACACCAAGGTCACCGGTGCTTCGACCAGTTCCTCGATCCGCCGCACATATTTGACCGCCTGCGCCGGCAGATCCGCCCACGAGCGCGCCCCGGCCGATGATCCGGTCCAGCCTTCCATCACCTCGTATTCGGGCACCGCGGCAGCCTGAGCGCCGGGCGCGGCTGGCAGGTGTCGCGAATGCGCGCCGTTGATGCGATAGCCGGTGCAGATCTTCAGTTCCGCCAGTCCGTCCAGGACATCCAGCTTGGTCAGCGCGATGCCCTGAATGCCGCCTACTTTGACCGCCTGGCGGACCAGCGCGGCGTCGAACCAGCCGCAGCGCCGGCGACGCCCGGTCACCGTGCCGAACTCGCGTCCACGATCGCCGAGGAGTTGGCCGATATCATCATGCAGTTCGGTCGGGAACGGGCCGGAACCCACCCGGGTCGCGTATGACTTGGCGATGCCAAGCACGAAACCGACCGCGCCCGGTCCGACTCCGCTGCCAGACGCAGCGGTCGCCGCGACAGTGTTGGAAGACGTCACGAACGGATAGGTGCCGTGGTCGACGTCCAGCATGACCGCCTGGGCACCCTCGAACAGGATACGCTTGCCGGAGCGGCGCAGTTCATCGAGCCGTTCCCAGACCGGTTCGGCGTACGGCAGTATTTGCGGCGCGAGTGCCAGCAATCCGCTCAACAAGGCGTCCTTGGTGAATGGCGCGACGCCCAGCCCCCGCAGCAGAGTATTATAGTGCAGCAACAGCTCGTCGACCTTTGCCGACAAGGTTTCCGGCTCCGCCAGATCGGCGACTCGGATGGCCCGCCGCGCGACTTTGTCCTCGTACGCCGGGCCGATGCCCCGCCCCGTGGTGCCGATTTTCTGCTCGCCTCGGGCTTCTTCCCGGGCCTTGTCCAGTGCGGGGTGCAGCGGCAGGATCAGCACGGCATTCTCGGCAATGCGCAGAGTTTCGGGGGACACGGTGAGCCCCTGAGCACGCACCCGGGCGATCTCGGCGAGCAGCGCGTCGGGATCAACCACGACGCCATTGCCGATCACACAGAGCTTGCCGCGCACCAGGCCGGACGGCAGAAGCGACAGCTTGTAGGTCTGGTTCCCGACGACCAGAGTATGGCCCGCATTATGGCCACCCTGAAATCGCACGACCACGTCCGCTCGGCTGGCAAGCCAGTCGACGACCTTACCCTTGCCCTCGTCGCCCCACTGGGCGCCGATCACGGCGACATTGGCCATTTTGTTCAGCCCTCGGTGTGTAACGGCGCGGCCAGCCCGGCGCGCAGGATATGGGAGCAGCCGAGACGAGTGGCCTCATTCGCATCGGCGTTGCCATCGTGGTCCGCCTCGACGAGGGCGGCAACCGTGGCGTAGCCATCGTTGCGCAGCGCCGCGACGATGGCCGGATCGGCACCGAATGGCACAAACACACGCGGGCGAGCCTGTCGCATGGGCGCGACCCGCAGGATCGCATCAGGGTAAAGGGTCAGGCCGGTGGCAGGTTCGGACTCACCGCAGATATAGCGGCCGCCGCGCCCCAGCTCCTCGTAGCGTCCGGGCGCGTAGACGGTCACCGAGACACCGGTCTCGTAGCGGAAGCCGCGGAATTCGACTGGATCGATGGTCAGTCGCAGTTGCGGCGCGCGGCGACGGATGGCGGCGACCGTATGTGCGACGCGGATCGCGAGGGTGCCGGCGGTATTCGGCAGCCGAGCGGCGGCGAGCGCTGTGAGGGCGCGATCGGCGGGACCCGCGGCGAGCAGCAATTCCGTCAGCACCGGGGCAAGCGCGCCGCCGTGCCGCGCGACGGTCGCCGCGTCCTTGCGGTCGAGGGCCCTCGCCAACGCGGCGCGATCGGGTCCGGCCACCCCGGAATCGTCCAGCAGGGACGGCACCAGCATCGGCAAGGTGAGGTCGAAGCTAACACGGGTCAGGCCAATCGCGGCCAGCGCCTCGGCTGCGACCAGCACCGTCTCGGCGTCGGCTTCGGGGTTGTCGTGGCCGATCAGTTCGATCCCGGCCTGCGCCAACTGGCGGTCAGGCGCAAGTTGGTTGCCACGCACTCTCAGGCATTGCCCGGCATAGGACAACCGCAGGGGCCGCGGCGCGCTCGCCAGCCTGGTGGTGGCGATACGAGCGACCTGCGGAGTGGTATCGGCACGCAGGCCCATCATGCGCTGGCTGTCTGGGTCCATCAGGCGAAACGTCTGGTCGGCGACGGCGGCACCGGAGCCGGCCAGCAGGCTGTCCTCGAATTCCAGCAATGGCGGCTTGACGCGCTGGTAGCCATGCGCGGCGAACACGTCCATGAGCGCCTCGACGGCCGAGGCCTCGGTTTCCGCGTCCGGCGGCAGCAAATCGCGCAAGCCGGCGGGCAGCAGCGCGGGATTAGGGGGCGGATCGTCGGTCATCGCGATCGTCAGCTAACAGCAAACGGCCGGAAGAGAAACAGTCGGCTTCGCGCCGCACAGCGAAGGTTGGGTCACGCGACCGCGCGGCATTAACCAATCATTAGACCTCCGAACCTAAACTGGCGGGATCCCGCCATGCTGTTCAACACGACTGCATTCATATTTGGTTTTCTGCCGGTCTGCCTGACGGGTTTTTTCCTCGCCGGCCGCTACGGCGGATGGAGCTTGGCGCTGTGCTGGCTGCTGGCCGCGAGCCTGTTCTTCTATGCCTGGTGGCGCCCGGCCTATCTGCCGTTGCTGGTGGGCTCGGTGCTGGCGAACCATGCCATTGCCCGAGTATCGCGGCGCCGCGGCTCACCGCACCGATGGCTGGCGGCGGGCATCGGCTTGAACCTGGTGCTGCTCGCCTGGTTCAAGTATGCCGACTTCCTGCTGCACATGGTTGCTCCCGATGCGGCCAGCCTTGGCATCACGCTGCCGCTGGCGATCAGCTTTTTCACCTTTCAGCAGATCATGTTCCTGGTGGAGACAGTGCGTGCCGGCCCGGGCCAGGCATTGCCGCGCCTGCTGCCTTACGCTGCCTTCGTCAGCTTCTTCCCGCACCTGATCGCCGGCCCGATCGTCCGGCCGGCGGAGATCATCCCGCAACTGATGGCGTCCGACTTTCCGCGCCCCCAAGCCACCAACCTTGCCGACGGCCTGACAATATTTCTGCTCGGCCTGGGCAAAAAACTGGTGCTCGCGGACCTGTTCGGCGGCTTCGCCGACGTCGGCTTCAACGCGGCCTCGCACGGAGCCGCTCCGAGCTTTTTCGAGGCCTGGTATGCCACCCTTTCGTATGCGCTGCAGATCTACTTCGACTTCTCCGGCTATTCGGACATGGCGATCGGGCTGGCGCGCATGCTCAACGTGCGCTTCCCGCTGAACTTCGACAGCCCCTACCAGGCATCGGACATCGCGGCGTTCTGGCGTCGCTGGAACATGACGCTGAGCGGCTTCCTGCGCGACTATCTTTACATCCCCCTAGGTGGCAACCGCGTGGGCGAGGTTCGCGGGATGGTCAACCTGATGGTGACAATGCTGCTGGCCGGCCTGTGGCATGGCGCGGCCTGGAGTTTCGTTTGCTGGGGCGGCATGCACGGCGTGTTCCTGGTGATCCACGCGCAGTATCGCGGCCGGTTCCCGCCGTTGCCGGCACGGCTCGGTCAAGCGCTGACCCTGCTTGCCGTGGTGGTGGCCTGGGTGCCGTTCCGCGCCGCGTCGCTGGCCGCGACAATGGCCATGTTGAAGGGAATGGCCGGCCTGAACGGAGTCACACTGCCGCGGATGATCGTGTCTGCCCTGCCCCCGCTGGCGGCGATTGCCGAGCCAGTGGAGGTGATGCCCTGGCTTGGGGATGCGCACACACTGAGCTTTCCCGAGATCTCCGCGTGTCTGCTGATCGGCTGGACCATCGTTCTGGCGCTGCCGAATGTGCAGCGGATGACCGATCGCGCCCGCCCCTGGGCGCTGACCGCGAGCTTCGCGCTGACGGTGCAGGCACTGTTCTTCGCGCCGCATGTCACGCCGTTCCTGTATTTTCAGTTCTAGCCGGTGTCGCGCCAGCAAGTACATTCGGCCGCGATCCCCTCGATGGGGCCGCTGCGCCGGATCCTGCTCGCCTGCGTCGCGTCGGTGATGCTCTACGTCATCGCGTTCGGTTGCCTGCTCGACCGGCCACTGACGCTAGGCGCGCTGCGTGCCCGGATTGAGACCAATCTGGCCCGCGGCGCCGCAATTCGGGGGCCGAAGCTGGTCATCCTGGCCGGGTCTAACGGTCCCTATTCCCATCGCTGCGAGACGATCGAGCCGATCATCGGGCGTCCCTGCGTCAATGCCGGGGTCGCGGTCGGCGTTGGCCTGGACTACCTGTTCGCCCGCTGGGAGACGCTGCTGCATCCGGGCGACATGGTCTACCTGCCGCTTGAGGAGACTCAGGTACACACGCTCACGGGCGGCTTCCGAGCTAGGACCGGATGCCGCGATCATGCTGCGGCACGAAAGGGCGGTTCTGTGGGCCATGCCATGGCGCCGGCGGATCGCCGCATTGTTCTCGTCCGATCTGCGCGCCGCGGTGATGAGCCTGCTGGAGACGACGCTTCTCGCCGGTGGTTTTCGCGATCCGCGTGATGCGGCCATCGGTTCGGCCAACGCGTGGGGCGATCATATCGGCCACAACGTCGCGCTGGGGGCAGCCAACCGGTCGGTGCTGGCAAACGCCGACCCGTTTCATGCCGCGGCCGATCGGATCACGGCGGGATACGGTACGGCCACGGTCAGCGATTTCCTTCGCTGGGCGAGGACGCACGATGTGACGGTGATTGGCGGTCTACCCACCGGATTTGCCGACTCGCCGATCGGCGACGCGAGCCTCGCGGCGATCAGGGCGGTCTATCGCGACGGCTCAGCGTGCTTTCTGGAACTGCCCAACCGCAGCCGCTATCCGCGGGACGATTTCTTCAACACCCCCGACCATTTGAACGAAGCAGCGCAAATTCGCCATTCCGTTGCTGTTGCCGAGGCGCTCCGACGAATGACGCCGCCTGAGTTGGCCACGCAAACCATGTCGGCAGGCGACGGCGTCGTCGGCACAGGCGGCGACCGGCCATGTTGATGTTCGACTATGCGAGGAAGTCGTGGGTCACCGGACCAAGTTCGGTGATGACACTGGGGCTGGGGGCCGGTGATGATACTGGTCCAGGAGAACCAACGGCGTCCGGACCGCGCTCGTGACTGCATAGACATAGGTTCCCGGATACTGGACCGGCGCGCGGCGATTTGGATGCGCCGACGGATTGAACCGGCGCGGATGCGAGCGCATATGGGCGTCGTACGGAGGATACCCATGAACGACACTGTTTTGGAACAACATTCTTTTGGCGCCGAGGTCGGACGCCTGCTCGATCTGGTGGTACACTCGCTTTACTCGGAGCGGGAGATCTTTCTGCGCGAGTTGGTCGCCAACGCCGCCGACGCGGTCGACCGGCGCCGGTTCGAGGCGTTGACCGACCCGAAGCTGGCACCGCCGCCGGAAGCGAAGATCCGTGTCGTCCCCGACAAGGAAGCGAGCACCCTGCTGATCTCCGACGACGGCATCGGCATGACCCGGCAGGAGATGTTCGATAACCTCGGCACGATCGCGCGTTCTGGCACCCGGGCCTTCGCGCAGAACCTGGCCACGACGAAGCCGGAGGACCGGCCCAGCCTGATCGGCCAGTTCGGCGTCGGCTTCTACTCGGCCTTCATGGTGGCCGACCGGGTCGAGGTGACATCCCGCAAGGCCGGCACCGAGGAAGCGTTTACCTGGGCGTCCGAGGGCTCGGGCCAGTTCACCCTGGCTCCGGCCGAGCGCGAGGCGCCTGGCACGGATGTCGTTCTGCATATGAAGTCCGACGCATCGGAGTATCTGGAGCCGATGCGGCTGGAGACGGTGATCCGCAAATGGGCGGACCATATCACCTTGCCGATTACCGTGACCCGGGACGGCAAGGATGAACCGGCGAATGAGGGCACGGCGCTTTGGCGCAAGCCGAAGTCGGACGTTTCGGAGCAGTCGTACAAGGAATTCTATCGTCACCTGGGACACTTCTTTGACGAGCCCTGGGCGACACTGCACTGGCGCGCCGAAGGCACGCTGGAATACTTCTGCCTGCTGTTCATTCCGGGCATGAAGCCGTTCGACCCGGTGGACAACGATCGCGACGCGCATGTCCGTCTCCATGTCCGGCGCATGTTCATCACGGACAAGGCCGACCTGCTGCCGTCATGGCTGCGCTTCGTGAGCGGCGTGGTGGACACCGAGGACCTGCCGCTGAACGTGTCGCGCGAGATGCTGCAGACCACGCCGGTGCTGGCGCGCATCCGCAAGGCGTTGATCGGTCGTGTCCTGACCGAACTGAAAACGCGCAGCAAGGAGGCCGATGACTACAATAAGTTCTGGGAAAATTTCGGTGCCGTCATGAAAGAGGGCGTCTGGGAGGACGCCGAGCACCGCACCGAGATCGCCCCTCTGCTCCGCTTCCGGTCCTCGACCCAGGAAGGCTGGACGTCGCTGCCCGACTATGTCTCCCGCATGCAGGAAGGCCAGGACACGATCTATTACCTGTCTGGCGACCATGCCGAAGCGCTGAAGACATCGCCGCAGCTCGAAGGGTTCCGTGCCAAGGGCATCGAGGTGCTGCTGATGGCGGACTCGATCGACGCCTTCTGGCCGGAGCGGCTGGACAGCTTCGAGGGCAAGAAGCTGCGCAGCGTCACCCAGTCGGCGGATGATCTTGGCAAGGACGAGGATCAGCCCGACGTCTCCGCTCTGCTGCTGGCGATCAAGCAGGCGCTGAGCGAGCGGGTCGCCGACGTGCGGGCAACGGCGCGGCTGACCGACAGCGCCGTGGTGCTGGCCCCGAGCGGCCATGGCCCCGACCTGCAGATGCAGCGGCTGATGCGGCGGGCGGGGCGTGCGATGATGCCGGCGAAGCCGGTGCTGGAGGTCAACCCGCGGCACAAGCTGATCGAGACTTTGGCCGGCAAGCTGGACAACACGACGTTGATCGAAACGGCCGCGGCGACGCTGCTTGATCTGGCGCAGGTGCAGGAGGGCGAGTTGCCGAGCGACGCGAGCGGCTTTGCCAAGCGAGTAACGTCGCTGCTGGCGAATAGCCTGGAGTAAACCAACTTGCTATCCGTGTCATGACCGGACTTGGTCCGGTTACCCACGTCTCTGTTTAAACAAAGAAATTCGTGGGTCCCCGCGCCAAGCACGGGGATGACACGCAGAAGCGACGGTGCCTGACTTGCGGCGTCTATTCCCCTGCAAGCCCCAAGCCCTAAGCGCCTCCACGGCTATTTTGCGGGTTTGCATCATTTCCCTCTAACCTGGACAACCTGCCGAGGGGATCGATTGCATGCTGGACCAAACGCTGGATTGCCTTGTCTATGCAGCCGACGGGAGCCGCCCGATCTACCCGGTACGGCCCGACGGACTGAGCGTGTTGCATGACCGGCTGGAGCCGCCGCAGGCCGCTTTCCTGCGCCAGTCCGACTTCCAGGCCAAAGCCGGCGAGATGCGCCTCCTGCCGGGATCCGACGGCATCGCCGCGGCGGTGCTGGGACTTGGGGCTGATCCCTCCCCCTTCGTCTTTGGCGGATTGGCACTGCAACTTCCCGAGGCCGGGGCGTGGCGGCTGGAGGCCGGCGATTACGATCCGCTGGCGGCGACCCTTGGCTACTGCCTGGGGGCTTACCGCTATACGCGTTTCCGCGCCGGTGGTCGGGCGCCTGCTCGCCTGTTCTGTCCGCCCGGCCATGAAGCCAGCAGATCGCAGGCTGCCGCCACCTGGATGGTTCGCGACCTGATCAACACGCCGGCCAATTTTCTAGGCCCGGTCGAACTGGCGGCTTTCACCGTATCGCTGGCGGATCGCTACGGTGCCAGTTCCGGGACGTTCGCGGACGAGGCGCTGCGGCAAAGCTATCCAAGCATCGCGGCGGTGGGTGCCGGGTCGGCGCGTCCGGCACGTGTGGTGACATTCCGCTGGCGCGGCAGCGCGGCGGCGGACGACGCACCCCTGGTGTCGCTGTGCGGCAAAGGCGTCTGTTTCGACACCGGAGGGTATGATCTGAAACCATCGGCCGGCATGCTGCGCATGAAGAAGGACATGGGAGGCGCTGCCACTGTGCTCGGCCTGGCGCGCATCATCATGGAGGCGGATCTCCCGGTTCGCATGGTGGCGCGGATCGGCTGCGTCGAGAACTCGGTCTCCGGCACGGCGATGCGGCCGTCCGACGTATTGCATACACGCTCCGGTCTGACGGTTGAGATTGGCAACACCGATGCGGAAGGGCGGCTGGTACTGTGCGACCTGTTGCATGAGGCGTCCGAGGAGCATCCTGCCATCATCATCGATTGCGCTACCCTGACCGGCGCCGCGCGGGTGGCGCTCGGCCCCGACCTGCCGGCGCTGTTCTGCAACGACGATGCCTGGGCCGAGCAGATTTTGTGCTGTGGGAACTTGGTGCATGACCCGTTGTGGCGATTGCCATTGTGGTCTGGTTACGATGAGTGGCTGAAAAGCCCGATCGCGGACGTGAACAATGTCGCGGCGAAACCAATGGCTGGCTCGATCGTTGCGGGACTTTACCTGCAACGGTTCGTAACGTCTGGGACACCTTGGGTTCATATCGATTTGTACGCATGGAACGACGCGACGAGAGCGGGGCGTCCGGAGGGTGGCGAAGCGATGGCGATGCGCGCGATGTTCGCAGCCTTGACGGAACGATTTTCGACGCCAAATAAGCAAGAGTGAATTGAGTTCACGCGCCCGTGATTGAATTTGGAAGAGTTGTCAATCGTAATAAGGTTGACTTCGATTCAGAAATCAATCATATGCCGAACGGGGTTCATCGTCGGTTTCTGTAACCCTTGCACAAGAAAGGTTTAGTTGTGGCATCTCCTCCAAATCCGGTATCGGATGCCCAGGTCGGTCTGTTGCGTGATACGGTTATCGCGTTGGTCCGCCGGGATGGTGCAGATCTTTCCGCTCGTCAGTTGGGCGTGTTCCTCACGTGCTATCTGAATGACGGCGCGCACACGGTGCGTGGTCTGGCGGCGGAGCTGAACGTGTCCAAGCCGGCGATCACGCGCGCGTTGGATCGTCTGGGCGAACTAGACCTGGCCCGCCGTAAGGTCGACCCGATGGATCGGCGCAGCGTGCTGGTGCAGCGCACACCCAAGGGCTCCGCGTTCCTGCGTGATCTGCGGACTATCATGACGGAAGCGTCGGGCGGCGGAAAAAGGCCGGCGAAGAGGGCGGCGGCCTGATTCGGGCGACTGATACGTCGTTACGAAAGTTTGTTGCCACCAGCGACATGGCTCGAGCAGGCGCGCGAGCTAGCTGGGGGGCCCTGCGGTTGGAGCGGCCTCGCTGAGCGGGTGAGAATACGCGTGTATGCAGTTGGTTTTGCCGAAAGCCGATCATCTGACGCGCGAATGCCGGGCAGTCTGCCGGAGTGGCCTCCACTCAGCTATCATTGTTAGAGCCTAATTAAAAGCGTCAGCCAATCCGCGGGCAGGTTCGCCGCGATGTCGCCTGGTGCTTCCAGCCGGGCGCCGTGATCAATTCGAAACGACCCTGCGAATTCGAAACGACGCCGCGACAGCGCATCTGCTTGGTCAGGGCGCGCTCGCCGGACGTCGCAACTTAAGCCGGCGCTCAATTCCGAGTGATCAGCCGACGATCGCCCAGGGCGTTCCGCGGGTCGCTTCAATACGACCCGCGGCCGACTTTGTTTAGCCATCCTTTTATAGCATCAGTCAGCGTCCTCAAGTTATTGGATTGAAATGATGCGTCGAGACACCCGACTGTTTCACCTCTCGGCCACGGCGGCGCTGGGCGCGTTGTTATGCAACGCGCTTGTCCCGGCGGCAGCAACGGCGCAGCAACCCGAACCTATGCCCGCCGCGCAGCCGCCGGCGCAAACCGAGCACGATCAGGGCGATCCGCCCGCTCGGGTGGGACGCATCGCCGCCCTTACCGGTACCGTGTCCTTCCGCACCAGCGCCGACACGCAATGGAGCAGCGCGACGCCGAACTACCCCGTGGCATCCGGGAGTGCCTTCTGGACCGAACCGGCGGCGGAGGCGACCCTCGAGATTTCCGCCTCGCACGTGTCGCTGGCGCCGCAAACCGAATTTGATATCACGAACCTCGACGGTGGCGGTCTGCAGGCGGTGACGCCGCAAGGGGAAACCTATTTCCGGCTGGTCAACCTGGCTCCCGGCGAGGTGTGGTCGGTGCAGACGCCGCGCGGTCAGATCAGCCTGACGGGCGCCGGACGCTACGACGTCGTGGCGGGCACGACTGATCAGCCGACACTGGTCACGGTGCTGGAAGGTTCGGCCCAGATTGACGGCTCGGGGGTGTCGCTGCGGATCGCCGCCAACGAGACCGCGACGATCACCGGCAGCGATCCGTTCCAGGGCAGCGTCGGCCCAGCCGTCAGGGATGCGTTTCTGACCGCTCGGCTAGCCGCGGAAAGACCACGGCCTGCGGCTGCCGCGCTCCCGGCACCCGTCTTGGCGCGGGTCGCGGCAATGCCGGGGGGCGAAGACCTCACCACCTCCGGAAACTGGGCTGAAGCACCAGAGTATGGCCAGGTTTGGTACCCGCCCGTCTCGCCAGGTTGGGTGCCCTACAGGCAGGGACACTGGGCCTATGTCGCGCCCTGGGGCTGGACCTGGGTCGATGACGCGCCGTGGGGCTTCGCACCGTTCCATTACGGCCGCTGGGTGGAAGTCGGCGATCGCTGGGGCTGGACGCCCGGGCAAGTCGAAGACCCGGGGCCACCCGTCTATGCCCCTGCCCTGGTGACGTTCCTTGGTGTCGGGGTCGCCGTGGGTATTGGAGTTGGCCTGCTTGCCGGGCGCTCGGTCGGCTGGGTGCCGCTGGGCCCGAGGGAAGCTTACCATCCGTGGTATCACGCCTCGGACGGCTACATGCGGCAGGTCAATTCCACCCACGTCACGAACATCACCAACGTCAACAATTTCATCAACCGGGGCGCCGCGACATCGGTCCCGGCTTCGGTCATGACGGGGTCCCGGCCGGTGGCTGTGGCGGCACAGCCGTTGTCGCCACAAGTGTTGGCATCCGCCCGCCCAGTGGTTGGGCAACAACCGCTTCGTCCTACCGTGGCTACCTCGGGGGTGACCCCGGCGGTCGCGCATGACTTACGCCTGGCGCCAGGTGGTCCCGGCTCGACGTCGCTCCATGCCGCTCCAGGTCCGGCGGTGCGAGGTCAGGCGGAGGGTCACCCGGGGACCGCACCGCCGAGGCCCGCGCTCGCTGGGCCGAACGTTCATGCAGTGGGGGTCGCGCCTGGCTCCGGGGCTGCGCCAGGGGCGCCGCTGCCGACAGCCCCGCGGACCCCTCGTGAACCAGGGCGTCCGCCGGAGCTGGTGTCCCCCGGAGCGCGTCCGGCGGGTGTGCCGGTCCCGTCGGGCCCCAGGCCAGCAGGCACACCGGAGGCGGGGGCGCCACCAGCGAGAACCCCGCAAACCGGGCCGGCAGCCCCTGGTGTTCGGCCTGAGGGCGTCCCTCCCCCCGGCGTGGCGCAGCGTCCAACGACCCTGCCGCGTATCGAGCGGCCCGGCACAGCGCCGCTTGCGCCCGGCACGCCGCCCGGGGGCGGCATCTCCACAGCGCACCCATCGCCAGCGCCGCAAGTCGTGGCTCCACTGATCCCGCGGACAGAGGCAGCGCGGCCGCCCCATGTCGAGACACCGGCGCCGCCACACATTGAGACGCCACGGGCACCGCCGCCTCGTGTCGAGGCACCCAGGGCAGCGCCTCCGCCGCCACATGTCGAAACTCCCCGGGCAGCGCCTCCGCCGCCTCATGTCGAGGCACCTAGGGCAGCGCCTCCACCGCCTCATGTCGAGGCACCCAGGGCAGCGCCTCCACCGCCTCATGTCGAGGCACCCAGGGCAGCGCCTCCACCGCCTCATGTCGAGGCACCCAGGGCAGCGCCTCCACCGCCTCATGTCGAGGCACCCAGGGCAGCGCCTCCGCCGCCGCATTTCGAAGCACCCAGGGCAGCAGCTCCACCGCCCCGTGCCGAGCCAGCGCCTCACCCGAAGAGGCCCGGCGAGCCGTAGCCCCAGGCGTTTCACAGTCGCCTCCACATGTCATCCCTGGCGAAGCATGTCCCAGCGAAGGCGTCGCGAAGGCGGGAGCATGCTTTGCCAAGACCAGCACCGCAAGTCGTGGGTCCCCGGACCAAATTCGGGGATGACACTGGCGCGCTAGGATCGCCGATGCCGGACGCATTCAGCCGCCCCGGCGACTACAACTTGGTGCGCTTGAAAACAGGCTCCGGCAGGCTTCGGATGACCAGCATGATCAGGCGCCAGATGGGTCGGACGTAGATTACGTCCCGACCCGCCTTCTGAGCCCGCAGGACAGCGGTCGCCACCTCGGCCGGTTCAGCGGTCAATCGCTTTGACAGTTTCATGCCGGCGGTCATGCGCGTGTTGACGAAGCCGGGCTTCACCGTCATCACCCGCACGCCAGTGCTGGCCAGGCGGTTGCGCAATCCCGAAAGGAACGCGGTAAATCCGGCCTTCGCGGACCCATACACGTAGTTGCTGGCGCGCCCGCGGTCGCCGCCGACCGAACTGACGGCGATGATCTGGCCGGACCCGCGAACCTGCATACGCGACGCCACCTCGTTCAACGCCAGCGCGGGACCATTGTAGTTGCTGCGCATGATCAGGTCGGCGGCCTGGGCGTTGGCCTCGGCCACGGTCTGGTCACCCAGCAGGCCAACAACGCAGACCACCACCTGGGGCAATTCCCCGAGCTCGTCCAGAAAGCGGCCGTGATTTGCCGTATCCAAGGCGTCGAATTCGACCGCCCGCACCGTCCCCCGGTGGCGCAGCCGCAGGTCTTCGGCGTCGGTCTCCAGACGCGGGTGGTTACGGGCGGCGAGAACCAGCGCATAGCCGGCCTGGGCATAGGCCCTGGCCAGCGCTATGCCGATATCGGAACTCGCTCCCAAGATAAGGACGGTTCCCGCGGGAGCGCTCATAGGCCCAACCTTTGCGACAACAGCGAGGAAAATTTCCCTCGCGGATCAATACGACGACGCAACGCGCGGAACGCGTCCAGTTGCGGATAACCAAGTGCCAGTAGGGAGGCACCCATTCGGGCATCTTTGGCGAGATAGAGTTGGCCGCCATGGTCGGCGACGATGGCGTCGAGTTCGAGCAGCAGACTGAAGACGGCTGGCGAGGCTGGGAAATCCAGCGCCAACGTATAGCCTTCCATGGGAAACGAAAGCATGCCGTCGTTGCCTGGTCCAAACAATTTGAGCACCGCCAGGAACGAGCCGCGGCCGGCGCGGGCGATGCGCTCCAGCAAGGTGGCGATTCCGGCCGGACCCGCGGCTTTCGGGATTACACATTGGTATTGCACGAAACCGGACCGCCCGTAGATGCGGTTCCATTCCAGCAGCGCATCCAATGGATAGAAATAAGTGTCGTAGTCGATGAACGCCGATCCGGGTTTGGCGCGCCGATAATACAATTCATTGAAAGCCGCGACGCTCCAGCGGTTGAAGGTGAGCGCTGGGAAGTCCACCGGGACGCGGCGCGATTTCTCTCGGATTTCCGCGGCGCCGCCAAGTCACGCGGCACCTCGGCCGAGCGGGCATGCTCGCCAAGGTAAATCAGTGAGCGGCCGAGGCGGCTGCCGCGGGCGAGACAGTCGATCCAGGCGACCGAATAGGTCCAGCCCTGCGATTGCTCGAACTGCTCCATGGTCGCGGCCAGATGGGTCGCCCGCCGGGTCTCCTGCCGGATGCTTGAGGTCTCCACCGGGATCAGGCGCAGGCTGGCGGCGAGGATGACACCGGTGAGACCCATACCGCCGCATGTGGCTGCGAAAAGCTCGTGGTTCTCGTTGTGCGAGCAGCGGACCACCTGGCCATCGGCCAGCGCCAGGTCCAGGGTCAGCAGATGGGAGGCCAGGGAACCGGCGACGTGGTGGTTCTTGCCGTGAACATCGGCGGCGATCATGCCACCCAAGGTGACGAACTTCGTCCCCGGCGTGACCGGGACGAACCAGCCGCGTGGCAGGAACACATCGATGATGTCGGCCAGCAAGACCCCGGCCTCGGCGAACAGGACCCCACTGTCAGCATCGAAAGCCAGCAGCCGGTCGCTCGGCGTCATGCTGAGTGTCGCGCGCTGATTGAGCGCCGGGTCGCCATAGGCTCGGCCGTTGCCGCGGGCGATCAGGCTGTCTTCCTTACCGATGATAGCCAGCGCCTCGGCGGGCCCGCGCGCCTGAAGCGAACGGACGTCAACCCGAGGGTATCGGCCCCATCCGGACAATATCACGCGTCAGCCGCCGTAAACACAAAGCGGCGATCAAGCTGAAACTTCGCGACATAGCCGATCGCCAGGCCGATCGCGCCGCCCAGATAGCGCCAGCGCCCGTCCGGTGTCAGGGCGTCGAAGGCATACTCCAGGCCCCAGAAGATGCCAGTCGTCACGATGCCCGTGGCGGTATAGAGCGAGAAGGTCTTGCCGTGGGCGGCCGCGCCGGTGGATGTGTCGAAAAAGATCCACCGCTTGTCCAGCAGGTACTTGGCGAGAAGACCCGTGCCGGTGCCCAGGATCAGGGCGATCGTCAGGCCAAAGGCGCCCGCGTATATCTGGAGAAAAGCGGCCTGGGTCACCAGATTGACCAGACCCGCCAGCACGGCGAAAAACGCATAGCGAAGATAGATCGGCAAGAACGTCATTGCGGGGTTGCGCCACGAGTCATGGCCTCTCATAAGGTGTATCGACAGCCGTGCACAACAACAGATCGCGCGGGGCGACGATGCGCTGGACGGGTGGATTTCGCTGCGTCCGGACCGGCAAGCGGGCGGTCGACGCGTCGCCCCTGACATGGGCCAGATTTGTGTCAGCGTGTTGCGAGCGGCATCCGGGGCGGCATCGATGGTTACGCGATCGGTCCGGCCAACGGCACCAGATGCGACAGGAAGATTTCCGCGCAGGCGCGCCAGGAGTAACGTTCCGCATGCATCCGGCAGGCGGCGCGGTCGGCGGTCAGTGCCTCCAGCGCGGCGGCCCGCAAATCCGCGTTCACCGCGCCGATCTTTCCGTTCGCATTGGCCAGCACGTCCTTCGGACCGGTGACCGGATAGGCCGCGACGGGTGTGCCGCAGGCCAGCAATTCCAGGATCACCAGGCCAAACGTGTCGGTCAGGCTGGGAAAGACGAAGACGTCCGCCCCAGCGTAGGATCGAGCGAGAGCCTCGCCGTGCCGCGGCCCTGTGAATGTCACCTCCGGATGGGCGCGCTGCAGCGAAGCCAGTTGCGGGCCGCCGCCGACCACCACCTTGGAGCCGGGCAGATCGAGATCGAGAAAGGCGCCGATGTTCTTCTCCACCGCGACCCGCCCGACATAGACGAAGACCGGCCGCGGCAGGCCAGCGAATTCGCCGGAGTACGGCTTGAACAGATCGAGATCCACGCCGCGCGTCCAGGCGCGAATGTTGCGGAAGCCGCGCGCGGCCAGTTCGTCACGTAACGACTGGGTGGCGACCATGGTGCCCTGTCCGGCGCCGTGAAAGCGACGCATCCAGGCGTAGACCGGCCCCACCGGAAGTCCAGTCCGAGCCTGCACGTACTCCGCGAACCGGGTGTGGAATGCGGTGGTGAACGCCAGGCCCCGGCGCTTGGCCCAGCTTCGCGCGGCCATTCCAAGCGGGCCTTCCGTGGCAATGTGCAGGGCGTCCGGCGCGAAGCTCTCGATCATGCGGACCAAGGGGCGGCGTGGCAGCAGGGACAGCGATATATCCGGATAGGTCGGACAGGGAACGGTGCGGAACCGGTCCGGTCCGATCACGTCGGCGACATGGCCCATCGCCCGCAGCTCCGCGACCACGGTGGTCAAGGTCCGCACCACTCCGTTGACCTGCGGTTTCCATGCATCGGTAACGATCAGGATGCGGTGCGAGGCTGCTGGCGGCAGCATGTCATCGGCGCCGATCAGGGCCGCGGGTGAGATTGTATCAAGCAGTTTCGGCGACCCGAGCCTGGGGAGACGAGAAAAACGACAGCCGGTTCACCGTTGCCCAGTCGATCAGTTCCAGCCGCCCGTCGTGATGTTCGACCAGGGCGGTGCAGCTTTCCACCCAGTCGCCGTCGTTCAGGTAAAGCACGCCCTGCACGTCTCGCATCTCGGCGTGGTGGATATGGCCGCAAACGACGCCATCGAAACCACGCCGCCGCGCTTCGGAGGCAACCGCGGATTCGAATCTGTCGATCGCCTTGACCGCCTCCTTGACCTGGCGTTTCAGCCAAGCCGATAGCGACCAGTAAGGATAGCCAAGCCGGCGGCGGACGGCGTTGAACCAACGGTTGACGACCAGGGCGGCGGTATAGGCCCAGTCGCCGAGCAGGGCGAGAAATTTGGCGTAGCGCACGACGCTGTCGAATTCGTCGCCGTGCATGACGAGAAGCCGCTTGCCGTCGGCGGTGGTATGCTCCGATTCGCGGCGCATCTTGATGCCGCAGATCTCCAGCCCTATCGGCAACCAGTTGCGAAACATCTCATCGTGGTTGCCTGGGATATAGGTGACCTGGGCGCCGGAGCGGGCGTGCCGCACGATCTGACGCAGCACGTCGTCGTGGCTGGCGTCCCAGTACCAGGATTTGCGCAGCCGCCATCCGTCGATAATGTCGCCTACAAGAAACAAATTATGGCAACTTGAGCCGCGGAGAAAATCGGCGAGAAAGTCACTTCTGCAACCTCTGGTTCCTAAATGCGTATCAGAAATGAAAATACTCCGGTAGGCGGTTCGGACAACAGGGACAACAGGGTTTGACACTGCGTTCATTGCCGGTCTTTCATGTCCGGCGGAGCACATACCCGCTTGTCCGCGTCGGGGAAGTGAAGTTTCGATGACGCGCGAGGTTCCTGAGTCCTTTTGGCAAAGTAATACAAACGTCATTGGACTGTCGCGGGAATGACACGGGCAAGCGGTTACAAGCACAACTTTAATTTAGGTCAACGAAACATTACCGCGACAACCGAGCTGGCAATTCGCACAAAATGGTAATCGTCTTCAATCCGGTCGCCGGACGCCGGCGGGCGCAACTATTGTGGCGTGTGCTGGACGTTCTGGTCGCCAACGGGGTGCGGCTCGACGTCGCCGAGACCCACCGGCCCGGCCATGCCGAAGCCCTTGCACGGGATGCGGCGCGGCGGGGAGAGCGCATGGTCGTTGCAGCAGGCGGCGATGGCACCATCGCGGAAGTCGCCAACGGTCTGATGGGAAGCCAGGCCCATCTCGGTGTCATCCCGCTGGGAACCGCCAATGTCCTGGCGCACGAGCTCGGACTGCCGTTCTCCCCCCGCGCGGTCGCCGCCGCCCTGGCGTTCGGCCGCACCTGCCAGTTGTGGCCCGGGGTTGCGCACGGTGCCGACGGCACCCGGCTATTCGTGCAGATGCTGGGCGTTGGATTTGACGCTCACGTGGTGCGGAACGTGCCGCTCCGGCTGAAGAAGCTATTCGGCAAGGGGGCCTATGTGCTGCAATCGGCAAGAGAGTTGACCCGCTACCGTTTCCCGGTGATCCGGCTGCGTATCGATGATCTGGAGACCGAGGCCGCCAGTGTCATCATTAGCAAAGGACGGCTGTATGGCGGCCGCTTTCGCCTTGCCGCCGATGCGTTGCCAGCCGATCCGGGGTTCTCGGTGGTGCTGTTCGATCTCGCCGGTCCGGGCGCGGCGATGATGTATGGAGCCGCGCTGCCGTTGAACCTGCTCGGGCGGGCACCGGGGGTTCGCCATGTCCGCGCCCGCCGCATTGATTTCCTGCAAAACGATACGGTTCCGGCGCAGACCGATGGTGACGCCGCGGGCGCCGCGCCGCTCTGGGTTGGTGACGCCTCCGGCCCGCTACAGGTCGTGATGGGCTAGCGTCGTCATCCCCAAGGAGCGATGCGCCGCCGACAAAAAGTCGCCGTGGAGCGTCAGAACTGCTTGAGCAGCCGGCCGATGTAGTCCAGCTCCTCGCGTGGCCGCTCCTGCTCGGCGCCGCGCCGCCGGAGCTCCTCCTGGATTGCCTGGGTGCGCTGCCGCTCCCGCTCCTCGGGCACAGCGACGTCCACGTTGTCGGTTGAGTTGCCTTGCGCCGAGCGGCCGAGGGGGTCGCGACCGCCGGGGTCGGCGCGGTCGGGCGATCCTGGCTGAGCCCCGGTGCCGGCGCCCTCACGACCCTGGCCGTCGCGCATCATCATACCCATCGCCTCAGAGCCATCCTGTTCGCCATCCTCGCCGCCCTCGCCCTGCGACTGTTGGCCTTGCTGCTTGGCCATCGTCTGGCCCATCTCCCGAGCGCCTTTTTGCAGCGCGGCGATGGCCTGCTGCTGCGACTGCCCAGCGGCCGGATCGTTGCCCTGGCCCAGGCGGCCCGCAGAATCGCGCATCGCCTGATCAGCCTCACCGAGGCTGGGTGGAACCTGCCCGGTCATATCGCCGAACTGCTGCATCAACTCCCCCAGGGCTCGGCGCAACGCCTGCTGCACGCGGCGATCCGCTTCCCGCTCGGCCGCCGATTTGCTGCCGGCGGGGGGCTGGCCCGCGGCTGATTGACCCGGGGGCTGGTTATCAGGAACAGAGCCAGGAGGCGGCGCGCTGGCGTCCCCCTGCTCGGCGCGACGCTGGGCATTATCCAACAGTTTGGCTTCACGGCCGATCATGTCCTGCACGGCGCCCATCTGCTGTTTGCCGCGCTGACGCTTTTGGTTGGCCTGCTTGCCGTCGTTCGGCTTGGCGCGGGCATTGCGAAGCTGGTCAAGCATTTTCTCCAGTTCGCCGATCTCCTTTTGGGCCTCGGCCATACGGCCCTCTTTGACCGCCTGCTCCGCCTGGTCGGCCTTCCGGTTCATGTCCCGATTAGAGAGCTGCGCCGCCTTCGGGTCGAATGGGGTAAGACTGTCGTTACGCTTGGCTTCCTCCGAGAGCGCCTGCATATGCCGGTCGATCGCCTCGCGCAGTTCCTGCAGACGCTTCTCCAGCGCTTGCTTATTGGCATCCGTCGGGTCCTGAGTGGCCTTGTCGAGTGCGTCGCGTGCTGCGCGGCGAGCCTCCTCCAGGTGACGGGCGCTTTGTTCGGTCTGGCCTTCCTCCATGTGCAGGGCGAGCTCCCACATGGCACTTTGCGCCTCGGGAACCGCCGTGGCCGACGGATCGCGCACCAGCAGGTAGTAGATCGCGCTCAGGTTCACGAAGGCCCCATCATCGCCTTTGAACAGGCCCGGCTGCTGCATCAGTTGGTCGAGCCCGAGCACCGGATTGTCGCGGTCGGCCGGATGCAGACTGAGCGCCTTGCGCGTCGCGATGAGTGCCTGCGCCACCGGATCGTGGAACGGCCGCTCGGGCAATTCGAACGTCTCGTCCGAACTGGTGCCGGTCTGATTGAGGGCGTCACGAGCCATCAGGCGGCCGATGACGGTCAGGCCGGCCCACGGATGCGCCGTCAGATCCTGCTGGTTGAGGCCATGCGCCGCTTTCGGATTGCCACCCGGCAGTGGGATTGTCACCACCAGAGGCGGCGCATCGGGCCGTTCGCGCAGCCGCATCTCGGCTTGCAGGCCGGTCACGCCGTAGTCGTCCGAGACCTGCCATGGCAGTCGTGTCTGCTGTCCCGATACCGTGCGACCCGGCTGCTCCCCCCAGGCGGCGGTGGGGGGTTGGTCAGCGATCACGGTCAGCGTCCAGGCGGCCATCGACTGGCCGTCACGATGCACCGTCAGCAGGCCGCCGTGGGTCAGGTCCCACTCGGCCTGGAAGCTGCTGCTGTCGAGCGGGCTGAAATTCGCTGATCGCTCGTTCAGCGCCAAGGTGGGCACGCTGGAGCCGCCGGATACGTTCACCGTCAGGTGCGAGCCTGCCGGGACCGAGACGGTACCACCCTGGGTGCCCCCCTGGGGCTTGAGAAAGATCGGTGCCACGCGCGTATAGGCGGGTGGGGTGATCCAAGCCTGCAACTCGGTCGCCGCGACGCCGGGAGGTGCCGCGACGGCGGGCGAGAAGGCTCCCAGCAGCCGTGCGGGAGCGTCGATGCCTGCGATGACGAAGCTGACAACGATGCACAGCAGCAGGGCGTAACGCAGTGCTCGCGGGTCTCGCCGAGCGAGGCCGGGCCGTGGCAGCCCGACCTTCAACTGGCCAACCTGCGCCATCGCGCGGTCGGTGTGCCTCTGCCAAACCGCCAGGCCCAGACTGTCCGGCACGGCGGGACGGTCGGTCAGAACCGACAATGGCCGATGGATCAGGCCCGAGCTGGTTTCCAGCCGGCGATCGGCGGCGCGGTCATCCGGCAGCCTCACCTGCCGCAGGCCAAGAAAAGCCAGCACCGCCACGCCGACCACAAGCAGAACGAGGAGCGCCATATGCAGGGATGGCGGCAGTGATTCGGGCAATCCGAGCAGAGCCGCGCAGGCGAACAGGCCGATCAGGCCGAGTGTCGGCCACAGTGCGGGCCAAAGCGCTTCGAACAGGATCGCGAGGCGGGCCAGAAGCCGACGCCAGGAGAGGCGTCGGGCGAGGTGTGCCAGCCCTGTCGGTCCGCCGTCGGTCATACCCGCTTGCTCACTTCGTTCATGCCGGAAGTCTCTCTCGCTGCCACAACGCCTCCAACGGCTGGCGGTCGCGGATCACCGACCAGCGGCCACCCTCCACCCACACCTCGGCGGCCAACGGGCGCGCATTGTAGGTTGAACTCATCACCGCACCATACGCACCGGCATCCAGAATCGCCACGTTCGCGTTAGGCCGCAGCGGCGGCAGCCGGCGGCTTCGCGAGAACGTGTCGCCGCTTTCACAGACCGGACCGACGATTGTCGCCGGCGATGTCGGCAACACGGCGTCGGCGGCCGATACCGGAACGATGCCGTGCCACGCGTCATACATGGCGGGACGCACGAGATCGTTCATCGCCGCGTCGAGCACGACAAACCGCGCGCCGGGGGCCTGCTTGACCAACACGACCGAGGACAGCAGCAGGCCAGCCGGGCCGACCAGCCAGCGTCCCGGCTCGATCGCGAGACGCACATCCAGATGCTGGAAAGCCGCCTTGATGACAGCGGCGAGGCCCTCCGGGCCGGGTGTGAGCTCGTTGCGATAGGGAATGCCCAGGCCACCGCCGCAATCCACCGCCTCGACAGTCAGACCCTGCTGACGCAGCGCGGTGACCAGATCGGCAATACGGGCAAAGGCGGCGCGGTATGGCGCCAGGGCGAGGATCTGGCTGCCGATATGGGTTGCCAGGCCAATCGGGCGGATCCCCGGCATGGCCGCCGCCTTCGCATACAGGGCCACGGCATCGGCGTAGGGGATGCCGAATTTGTCCGTCGCCCGTCCGGTGGTGATCTTCTCGTTGGTGCCGGCGTCCACGTCCGGGTTCACCCGCAGCGCCACTCGGGCAGTACAGCCCAGTTCGGCGGCAATGTCCGAAGCCATCGCCAGTTCTTCGGCGCTTTCGATGTTGATCTGCCCGATATCGTGGCGCAGCGCCAAGACGAGTTCGGCCGCCGACTTGCCGACACCGGAATAGACGATGCGGCTTGGGTCGAACCCGGCCAGCAGGACCTTGCGAAGCTCACCGCCGCTGACGACGTCGGCACCAGCTGCCTCGCGGTTGAACAGCGAGAGCACGGCGAGGCTGTCATTCGCCTTGACAGCGTAATGCACATACATGTCAAGACCTGCGTCGGACATTGCCCGCGTCATGGTCCGGTAACGGCCTCGCATCGTCGCGGCGGAGTAAACCCAGGTCGGCGTGCCCACCGCATCGGCGATGCGGGCAAGGGGTGTGCCGTCCATCATCAGGCCGGCCAGGGCATCGTGTTTCAGCCAGGGCCGTGCGGCCAGCAGTTCCTGGATCGAGGGGTCGTCGGACGCGTCGATAGATGAGGCTGGAGACGCCATGCGGTCAGATTAGCCCGAGTTCGACGCATGGGGAAACTGAAGAGGGGCCGGTTCGACTGGCGGCGCCAATGCCCGCCAGCTTGCGGCAATGATTCACACCCCCGACCACAACACTTCGATCGCGCTGATGATAACATCGCGTTCATTGACAAGGGAGGTTTCGACGGAGCCCAGGGCTTGGCGTCGTATCGCCGCCACCAAATGTGTCGCCATGACAACGTTGTCGCCCTTGACCCGGAATTGAGGATGCAGGCGGGTCGCCCGGCGCCCGAAGGCCCCGGCTCGGACCAGCGGAGCCACGACGCGTGTCTGCAGATCGGATAGCAGGTTCGCCTGAATATCCAGGAGCTAAGGTATCTGACCGGTATCGTCCTCAGAGTTCAGGTGTACATCACACTGCATCAGGTTACCGGGCATGAGGTTACCGGGCACAAAGTTTGGGCATCAGGATCGGGCTTCAGAACTGGCGCCTGCCGTCGCTCCACAAGCCATGCCGATCGACAAACGCATTGGCATCGGCGATTGCACCGCGATTCTCCCAGCGCCGCTGACGAGCCTCCTTGACGATCTTTTGGACATCGACACCAAGCCGTCGTGCCTCCTGAAGCAACTTCAGGTTGGCGGTCGGCTCCTCTTGCGTTCCAACCGCCGGCACGTAAGCGGCGAGGAACGCTTCCGTTGTCGCACCGCGTCGCAAAGCCGTTGCCTTCGGTCCTCAATTTGACAGGGCAAAGCCGGGGCCTAAGCCCCGGCTGCAGGCGTCTTACTACTTCGCCGGCACGGCGTCCGCCGTCAGACGGGCGTTCTCCTCCCACAGCGTGCGCTGGTCGCGTCCCGCCGCGATCGCCCGCAGACGGTTCATCACCGCGCCGGTGCCAGCCGGGATCAGCCGCCCAACGATGACGTTCTCCTTCAAGCCCATCAGGCTGTCGGTCTTGCCGGCGGTCGCGGCTTCCGTCAGCACCCGGGTCGTCTCCTGGAACGACGCCGCGCTGATGAAGCTGTTGGTCTGTAGGCTGGCCTTGGTGATGCCCTGCAGCACCGGCATCGCATGCGCCGGGCGCTCGTCCTTGAGCAGTTTGTTGTTGACCGCATCGAACTCGGTGCGGTCCACCTGCTCACCCGTCAAGAACGTCGTGTCGCCTGGATCGAGGATTTCCACCTTCTGCAGCATCTGGCGGACGATCACCTCGATATGCTTATCGTTGATCTTCACGCCCTGCAGTCGATACACGTCCTGGATCTCGTTCACCAGGTAGTCCGACAGCGCCTCGACACCCAACACCTTCAGGATGTCGTGCGGCACCCGCGGCCCATCGACCAACGGATCGCCCCGACGCACGAAGTCGCCCTCCTGAACGGACACGTGCTTGCCCTTCTGGATCAGATATTCCGTCTCTTCTCCAGTTTCATCGTTCTTGACGATGACGCGGCGCTTGGCCTTGTAGTCCTTGCCGAATTCCACCCGCCCGTCGCACTCGGCGATGACCGCGTGGTCCTTGGGACGCCGCGCCTCGAACAGCTCCGCCACCCGCGGCAAACCGCCAGTGATGTCGCGCGTCTTGCTGCCCTCACGCGGGATACGGGCGATCACGTCGCCGGCCTGGACAATGGCACCATTATCCACCGACAAGATCGAGTCAGGTGCCAGGAAGTACCGAGCGTCGGTGTTGTTGTCGAGCCGGATGACCTCGCCCTTCTCGTCCTTCAACTGCAATCGGGGACGCAGATCGACGCTCTTGGACCCCTGCTTGTAATCGACGACGACCTTTGAGGTCAGACCGGTCACCTCATCCATCCGCTCAACGAGTGTGATGCTGTCGATCAGATCGATGTATTCGACCTTGCCAGCCCGCTCGGTGATGATCGGCAGGGTGAACGGGTCCCACTCCGCCAGCTTCTGGCCGCGGGTGACCACCTGGTTCTCCTCGGCCACCAGGCGTGCTCCGTACGGGACCCGGAACCGGGCGCGTTCACGCTGCTTGTCGTCGACCAGGACGATCTCGCAGTTGCGGCTCATGACCACGAGCGCGCCCGTGCTGTTGGCGATGACGTTGCGGTTACGGACCGTCACCGTGCCCTCGTGGCTGGCCTCGACGCTGGATGTCTCCGCCCCGCGCTGCGCCGCGCCGCCGATGTGGAAGGTCCGCATCGTCAACTGGGTGCCCGGTTCGCCGATCGACTGAGCCGCGATCACCCCCACCGCTTCGCCGATGTTCACCGGCGTGCCGCGTGCCAGGTCTCGCCCGTAGCAATGCCCGCATACGCCGATATGCGACTCGCACGTGAGCACCGAGCGGATCTTCACCGCCTCCACCCCACTGGTCTCGATCTGCTCGGCTTCGGGTTCCTCGATCAGAGTGTTGTTCGGCAGGATCACCTTGCCGGTCGCCGGATCGATCACGTCCTCGGCCGTGGTGCGGCCCAGGGTGCGTTCGGCCAGCGACGACACCACCTCGCCGCCATCCATCACGGCGCGCACGGTCAGGCCGCGGTCAGTGCCGCAATCCTCCTCGACGATGATACAGTCCTGCGCCACGTCGACGAGGCGGCGAGTCAGGTAGCCCGAGTTCGCCGTCTTCAACGCCGTGTCCGCCAGGCCCTTGCGAGCGCCGTGGGTGGAATTGAAGTATTCAAGGACGGACAGGCCTTCCTTGAAGTTGGCGATGATCGGCTGCTCGATGATTTCGCCCGACGGCTTGGCCATCAGCCCGCGCATGCCGGCCAACTGGCGCATCTGTGCCGGCGACCCACGCGCGCCGGAGTGCGACATCATCCACACCGAGTTGGTGGGGACGCCGATCTCCTGCTTGCTGATCTCCTTCATCATGGCGCTGGCGACCTCGTCGGTGCAGCGCGACCAGGCATCGACAACCTTGTTGTAGCGCTCTCCGGCGGTGATCAGGCCGTCCTGGTATTGCTGCTCGAACTCCTTCACCTCGGCCTGGGTGTGGGTAATCAGCGCGCTCTTCTCCACCGGGATGATCAGGTCGTCCTTGCCGAACGAGATGCCAGCCTTGCATGCCTGCGCAAAGCCCAGTCCCATCAGCCGGTCGGCGAAAATCACGCACTCCTTCTGGCCGCAATGGCGGTACACCATGTCGATCACGTCGGAGACGCTTTTCTTCGTCAATTGCCGGTTGATCAGGTCGAACGGCACGTTCGGATGCTTCGGCAGGATCTGCGCGATCATCATGCGGCCTGGCGTGGTGACAACGACGGGACGGACGGCATTGCCGCCGGCGTCGATCGTCTCGTAGCGGGCCCTGATCTTGTCGTGCAGGCCAATCGCCTTGGCGAACAGCGCGTGCTCGATCTCGCCGATCTTGCCGAACGCCGGTGCCTGCTCGTCTGGCACCGTGCGGAACAGCGGCGTTTCCAGCGACAGATAGTAAAGACCCAGCACGATGTCCTGCGACGGCACGATGATCGGCTTGCCGTTGGCCGGGCTGAGGATGTTGTTGGTCGACATCATCAGCACGCGGGCTTCGAGCTGAGCTTCCAGTGACAGCGGCACATGCACCGCCATCTGGTCGCCGTCGAAATCCGCGTTGAAGGCGGTGCAGACCAGCGGATGAAGCTGGATCGCCTTGCCTTCAATCAACACCGGCTCGAACGCCTGGATGCCTAGCCTGTGCAAGGTCGGGGCGCGATTGAGCATCACCGGATGCTCGCGGATGACTTCCTCGAGGATGTCCCAGACCTCGGGACGCTCCTTCTCAACCATCCGCTTGGCGGCCTTGATCGTGGTGGCGTGGCCGTACTTTTCCAGTTTCGAGTAGATGAAGGGCTTGAACAGCTCGAGCGCCATCTTCTTCGGCAGACCGCACTGCTGCAGTTTTAGCTCCGGCCCAACCACGATGACCGAGCGGCCCGAGTAATCGACGCGCTTGCCCAGCAGGTTCTGCCGGAAGCGGCCCTGCTTGCCTTTCAGCATATCCGACAGCGATTTCAACGGCCGCTTGTTGGCGCCCGTAATCGCTCGGCCGCGTCGGCCATTATCGAACAGCGCGTCGACGCTTTCCTGCAGCATGCGCTTTTCGTTGCGCACGATAATATCCGGCGCGCGCAGCTCGATCAGCCGCTTCAGGCGGTTGTTGCGGTTGATGACGCGGCGATACAGGTCGTTGAGGTCGGAGGTGGCGAAGCGGCCGCCATCCAGCGGCACCAGCGGCCGCAGTTCCGGCGGAATGACCGGCACCACGTCAAGAATCATCCATTCGGGCCGGCAGCCGGATTCGCCGAACGCCTCGATCAGCTTGAGGCGCTTCACCAGCTTCTTACGCTTGGCCTCGGATGAGGTCTCCTTGAGATCGGCGCGCAGCTTGACCTTTTCCGCGTCGGTGTCGATGCGGTTCAGCACCTTCTTGATGGCCTCGGCGCCGATGCCGACCTCGAACTGATCGTCACCAAACTCGTCCTGCTTGGACATGAGCTGATCTTCGGTCAGAAGCTGCAGCATCTTGAGGTCGGTGGTGCCGGGCTCCAGCACCACGTAACTCTCGAAATACAGAATCTTCTCAAGCTCCTTCAGCGTCAGATCGACCATCAGCCCGATGCGGCTGGGGAGTGACTTGAGGAACCAGATATGCGCGACCGGAGACGCCAGCTCGATGTGGCCCATGCGCTCGCGGCGGACCTTTGCCAGGGTCACCTCGACGCCGCACTTCTCGCAGATGATGCCGCGGAATTTCATGCGCTTGTACTTGCCGCACAGGCACTCGTAGTCCTTGATCGGGCCAAAGATGCGGGCGCAGAACAGGCCATCGCGCTCCGGCTTGAAGGTGCGGTAGTTGATGGTTTCCGGCTTCTTGATCTCACCGTATGACCAGGAGCGGATCTGCTCCGGGCTGGCGATCTGGATCTTGATCTGATCGAATGTCATTGCCTGGCCGGTCTGGCCAAGGATTTTCATTAATTCGTTCATGCGTTTGATACCCTTCTAATCAGCGGGTCCGTCCAGATTCTACCGTCACTGGTGTCATCGCCGGGCGACCGAGCGCGTCTTTTTGCACGTGCGTCAACAGCGTAAGCCGTGGGTCCCCGGCCCCCAGCCTTCGCAGGGGCAAGCTTCGCCGGGGATGACACATCGAAATGCACACGCCACGACACAAAGCGGCCATGACACCCGGGGCGAGCGGATCGTGCCACCCAGAAGATCAAGCTGCCCGGTTGTCGAGGTCGACGTTGAGGCCGAGAGACTTCAGCTCCTTTACCAGCACATTGAAGCTTTCGGGAATGCCGGCCTCGAAGTTGTCCTGCTCGCGCACGATGGCTTCATAGACCTTTGTCCGTCCCGACACATCGTCCGACTTCACCGTCAACATCTCCTGCAGCGTATAGGCAGCACCATAGGCTTCCAATGCCCAAACCTCCATTTCGCCGAAGCGCTGGCCGCCGAACTGAGCCTTGCCGCCCAGCGGCTGCTGGGTCACCAGGCTATACGGCCCGATCGAGCGCGCGTGGATCTTGTCGTCGACCAGATGGTGCAGTTTCAGCATGTAGATATAACCCACCGTCACTTTGCGCTCGAAGCTTTCGCCGGTCCGGCCGTCGGTCAGCACCACCTGCCCCGAGGTGTTGAGGCCGGCGCGCGTCAGCATGGCCTCGATATCGGACATGCGGGCACCGTCGAACACCGGCGTCGCGATCGGCACGCCCTTCTTCAGGTTCTCGCACAGCTCGATAAGCTGGTCGGTGTCCAGGCTGGCGATCTGCTGGCTATAGACCTCGTCGCCGTATACCTCCTTCAGCATGTCTAACAGGGCGTCACGCTGGGCACCGGTGCGCCGGTACTCCTCGACCAGGTCGCCGATTTGCTTGCCCAGCGCCGCGCACGCCCAACCCAGATGTGTCTCCAGGATCTGACCCACGTTCATCCGGGACGGCACGCCTAGCGGGTTCAGCACCAGGTCGACCGAGGTGCCGTCATCGAGGAACGGCATGTCCTCGACCGGCACCACGCGGGACACCACGCCCTTGTTGCCGTGGCGACCAGCCATCTTGTCGCCGGGCTGCAGCTTGCGCTTCACGGCGATGAAGACCTTGACCATTTTCATCACGCCGGGCGGCAGTTCGTCACCACGCTGCAGTTTTTCCACTTTGCTGTCGAAGCGGGCCTGCAAGCGGCCGACAGCGGCGTCGTATTCCCGCTTCAGGGTCTCGATGTCGGCCATCACCGCGTCGTCCTGCACGCCGATATGGCGCCATGAACCACGCGGATGCTCAGCCAGGATCGCCTCGTCGAGCTCGGTGCCGGACTTGATGCCCTTGAAACCGCCGGATGCCTTGTTGCCGAGCAGCTTTTCGCGGAGGCGGTTGAGGAAGGAGCGCTCCTGGATGGCCTTTTCGTCGTCGCGATCCTTGGCCAGACGCTCGATCTCGGCCCGCTCGATCGCCATCGCGCGTTCGTCCTTGTCGACGCCGCGGCGGCTGAACACACGGACATCGACAATGGTGCCGGTGACCCCGGGCGGCAGCTTCAGCGAGGTATCGCGGACATCGGAAGCCTTCTCGCCGAAGATCGCTCGCAGCAGCTTTTCCTCGGGCGTCATCGGGCTTTCGCCCTTGGGTGTCACCTTGCCGACCAGGATGTCGCCCGGGTTCACCTCGGCGCCGATATAGACAATGCCGGCCTCGTCGAGGTTCTTCAGCGCTTCCTCTCCGACATTCGGGATGTCGCGGGTGATTTCCTCCTGCCCGAGCTTGGTGTCGCGCGCCATCACCTCGAATTCCTCGATGTGGATGGAGGTGAAGACGTCGTCGCGGGCGATGCGCTCGCTGATCAGGATGCTGTCCTCGAAGTTGTAGCCGTTCCACGGCATGAACGCGACCAGCACGTTGCGGCCCAGCGCCAGCTCGCCAAGCTCGGTGGACGGGCCGTCGGCGATGATGTCGCCCTCGTAGACACGGTCGCCAACCCGCACCAGCGGGCGCTGGTTGATGCATGTGGACTGGTTGGAGCGCATGAACTTCCGCAAACGGTAGATGTCCACACCCTTGGTGGTGGCATCTTCGTTGGTCGCGCGCACGACGATGCGCGCACCGTCGATCTGATCGACGATGCCGGGCCGGCGGGCAACGATCGTGGCACCGCTGTCTCGAGCCACCGCGGCTTCCATGCCGGTGCCGACCAGCGGCGCGTCGGCACGGATCAGCGGCACCGCCTGCCGCTGCATGTTGGAGCCCATCAGCGCGCGGTTGGCGTCATCGTTCTCCAGGAACGGGATCAGCGCCGCGGCCACTGACACCAACTGCTTCGGCGATACGTCGATCGCGGTGACATCCTGCGGCTTCACCAGCCGGAAGTCGCCCTGCTTGCGCACCGACACCAGGTCCTGGGTGAAGCGGCCGTCGCGGTCCATCGGCGCGTCGGCCTGGGCGACCACCAGGCGCTCCTCCTCCATGGCCGACAGATAGCGGGTGTCCTTCTGCACCACGCCGTCCTTGACCAGCATGTAAGGCGTCTCGATGAAGCCGTACTTATTGACCTTGGCGTAGGTCGCCAGCGAGTTGATCAGGCCGATGTTGGGGCCTTCCGGCGTCTCGATCGGGCAGATGCGGCCGTAATGGGTCGGGTGCACGTCGCGCACCTCGAAGCCGGCGCGTTCCCGCGTCAGACCGCCCGGCCCAAGCGCTGACAGGCGGCGCTTGTGCGTCACTTCCGACAGCGGGTTGGTCTGATCCATGAACTGGCTGAGCTGCGACGAGCCGAAGAATTCCCGCACCGCCGCGGCCGCCGGCTTGGCGTTGATCAGGTCGTGCGGCATCACGGTATCGATATCGACCGAGCCCATGCGCTCGCGGATCGCCCGCTCCATCCGCAGCAAGCCGATGCGGTACTGGTTCTCCATCAGCTCCCCGACCGAGCGCACCCGGCGGTTGCCGAGGTTGTCGATGTCGTCGATCTGGCCGCGCCCGTCCTTCAGGTCGCACAGCGTCTTGACGGTCTTGAGCAGGTCGTCCTTGCGCAGCACCCGCTGGGTGTCCGGCGCGTCGGTGATGCCGAGGCGCATGTTCATCTTCACCCGCCCCACCGCCGACAGGTCGTAGCGGTCCGGATCGAAGAACAGACCACGGAACAGCCCCTCGGCGGTCTCCGGTGTTGGCGGCTCGCCCGGGCGCATGACGCGGTAGATGTCGATCAGCGCGTCGTCGCGGTTGGTGTTCTTGTCCACCGCGAGGGTATTGCGGATCCACGGTCCGTTGGACTGATCGACCGCCAGCGTCGGCAGGGTCACGATCCCGGCCTCCTCCAACGCGGCCAGCCGTGCCTCGGCAAGCTCCTCACCGGCTTCGGCATAGATCTCGCCGGTCTCCTCGTTGACCAGGTCCAGCGCCACGAATCGCCCGAGCAGATCGGAACGGCCGACCAGCACCTCCTTGGTGTTCTCGGCGATACGGCGCGCCTGGCGCGCGGTCAGCTTGTCGTCGGCCTTGGCGACGATCTCGCCAGTGGCGGCGTCGACCAGCGGCTCCAGCAGCTTGACGCCGCGGAACGCATCGGGATCGAACGGCCGCGCCCAGCCCTTGGGCGTGCGGTCGAAGATCACCTGGCCGTAGAAGTGGCCGAGAATCTCCTCCTGATCCATGCCGCGGATTTCGCTGATGTCGACTGGCT
This sequence comes from uncultured Alphaproteobacteria bacterium, assembly GCA_963758415.1. Taxonomy (GTDB): domain Bacteria; phylum Pseudomonadota; class Alphaproteobacteria; order Acetobacterales; family Acetobacteraceae; genus Rhodopila. Next base: position 1,586,312 of record CAVWVL010000011.1, read on the forward strand.
CATTCTTGGCCTCGCGCGCCGCCCGAAGCTGCTGCGTTGCCTCGCTTTCCAGCGCATACAAAAGCGTGGTCACCGGCAGCTTCCGCTTGCGGTCGATGCGGACGTAGACCAGGTCCTTGCTGTCGAACTCGAAGTCCAGCCAGGAGCCGCGATACGGGATCACCCGGGCGGCGAACAGGAATTTTCCCGAGGAGTGGGTCTTGCCCTTGTCGTGGTCAAAGAACACGCCGGGGGAGCGGTGCATCTGGGAGACAATGACCCGCTCGGTGCCATTGATGATGAAGGTGCCGTTGTCGGTCATCAGCGGCATGTCACCCATGTAGACGGGCTGTTCCTTGATATCGCGGATGGACCGCGCGCCGGTGTCCTCGTCGACGTCCCAGACGATCAGCCGTAGGATCACCTTCAACGGCGCCGCGAAGGTCATGCCGCGCTGGATGCATTCCTCGACGTCGTATTTCGGCTCCTCGAGTTCGTAATGGACGAATTCCAGGCGGCCTCGGCCGGCGAAGTCGTCGATCGGGAAGACGGACTTGAACACTTCCTGCAGCCCGGAGTTGGTGCGGGTGTCAGGGTTGACGATCATCTGCAGGAACGCCTCGTAGCTGGCGCGCTGAACGTCGATCAGGTTGGGCATCGGGGCTACTTCGGGGATCCGGCCGAAGCTCTTGCGGATGCGCTTGCGTCCAGTAAAAGACCGTGTGATCGCGTTCATCGATGACCCTGCCTGCCGTTATGCCGTGCACCCACGCCGACCGAAGCACGGGCCGGGTGGACCAGAAAAATGTTCGCCGAAAATGGGAACGCGGGCGGAAATCGGCTGATTTCCACCCGCCCCAGCCTGTTGATCCAGGCTTTCAAAAGGCCGGCATCTCGGCGGAGATGCCAGGCCGGAGTCGCTAGCCAGAACGGTTGCGTTATTTGACCTCCACGCTGGCGCCGGCGTCTTCCAGCATTTTCTTGATCTTCGCCACTTCGTCCTTGCCGACGCCTTCCTTGACGGCCTTCGGGGCGGCTTCCACCAGATCCTTGGCCTCCTTGAGGCCGAGGCCCGTGATGGTGCGGACTTCCTTGATGACGTTGATCTTCTTGTCCCCGGCCTTGGACAGGATGACGGTGAATTCGGTCTGTTCCTCGACCGGGGCGGCTGCCGCGGCGGTAGGCGCGGTAGCCGCGGCGGCGGCTACGGGCGCAGCCGCCGACACCCCCCACTTCTCCTCGAGAAGTTTGGACAGTTCAGCGGCTTCCAGCACCGTCAGACTGGACAGCTCATCAACCAGCTTTTGTAGATCGGCCATAGTGTGTCTTCCTATAATCTAGACTTCGGATGGTTCCATGCAAGCCGGATGCTCCGGCTTGGGGGTGAGGTTGCTTGCGTGCCTGCCATGTTCTGCCCGAATTGCCTCGGGAGTTCAGGCAGCTTCGGTTTCGGCTGATGCCTCATCCTTTCTGGCGAAGGCCCCAAAGACCCGGGCGAGTTGTCCGGCCGGTGCCTGCAAAATCCCGGCGATCCGAGTGGCCGGCGTCTGGATCATCCCCAGCAGCCTTCCTCTCAGCGCATCCAGGCTTGGCAGTTCGGCGAGCGCCTTGACCCCATCCGCGTTCAGCGTCTGGGTTCCTAGCGCGCCGCCGACCAGCACGAGCTTCTCGTTGGTCTTGGCGAACTCGACGGCGGTCTTCGCGACCGAGACTGCATCGGCCGACCACGCGAGCGCGATCGGACCTTTCAGCAGCGGCCGTATGCCGTCGAACGGGGTCCCTTCCAGAGCGAGGTTGGTCAGCCGGTTCTTCGCGATTTTGAAGGTCGCACCCGCGGCTCGCATCTTGCGCCGTAGATCCGTCGCTTCGGCGACCGTGAGTCCCGCATTGCGGGTGACCACGATCATCGACGTGACGGCTAGCGCCTGATTGAGCTCGGTGACGAACTCCCGCTTCTCCGTACGGTCCAATTTTCGTCTCCGTTCGGCTTGCCTCCCCTGACTGGGGCGGCATGCCAGGTTACCGTGGAACCGCGCCGACCCATGCCGACGTGGCTCGGTTCGCCTGTCCAGGAACCACCAAAGATCCACGCGGCGGAGCGATTGCCGCGGAAAGTCCGGCTTCCCATCTCCCGCGCGCGGACCGGAGGCCAAAACCCCGTTGGGTCCATTACCCCGACCGCCGGATTAGCATCCGTGGCCGGGACGAGCGGTCTCGGACAGGTTCGGGAAAGACACCCAAGGCCAGGCCCCGGAACTCTTCCCTGCCCGCCAGCCCTGAATTTTCGAGCGAAAGCCCAGCGGCCGGCGTATTCCGTCAGGCGCCCAGCGAGGTCACATCCACTTTGACACCGGGACCCATGGTCGAACTGACCGACACCTTCTGGACGTAGGTGCCCTTCGCTCCGGTCGGCTTCGCCTTCTGGATAGCGTCGGCCAGAGCCCGGGCATTCTCGAGCAGCTTGTCCTCGTCGAACGACACCTTGCCGATGCCGGCATGAATAATGCCCGCCTTTTCGGCGCGGAATTCGACCTGGCCCGCCTTGGCGGCCGTGACGGCGCCCCTCACGTCCATGGTGACGGTGCCCAGCCTCGGGTTCGGCATCAGGCCGCGCGGGCCGAGCACTTTGCCGAGGCGGCCGACTATGCCCATCATGTCGGGTGTGGCGATGCAGCGATCGAAGTTGATCTCGCCTGCCTGGACCTTCTCGGCCAGGTCCTCGGCGCCCACGACGTCGGCGCCCGCGGCAAGTGCCTCATCGGCTTTGGCGCCGCGAGAAAACACCGCGACCCGCACCGTCTTGCCGGTGCCGTTCGGCAGGCTGGTTAGCCCGCGCACCATCTGGTCGGCGTGGCGCGGATCTATGCCGAGGTTCATCGACATCTCGATAGTTTCGTCGAACTTGGCCTTGGAGATCGATTTCACCAGCGCGATGGCATCGGCGAGCGGGTATGATTTGGTCTTATCGATCGCCTGATAGGCCGCCGCGAGCCGCTTGTTCTTGGCCATGGTTCAGCCCTCCACCACGGTCAGACCCATCGAGCGGGCCGAACCCTCGAGCATACGCACCGCGCCATCGAAATCGTTGGCATTCATGTCCTTCATCTTGATTTCGGCGATTTCGCGGAGCTGGGTCATCGTGACCCTGCCGGCGGACGCGCCTTTTCCGACCGTCGGACTGCCCTTGGTGATGCCGGCGGCCTTCTTCAGAAAATAGGTGTTCGGTGGCGTCTTGGTGACGAAGGTGAAGCTTCGGTCGGCGTAGGCGGTGATGACGACGGGAAGCGGAATTCCCGGCTCCATGTTCTGGGTGACCGCGTTGAATTCCTTCACAAAAGCCATGATGTTCAGGCCGCGCTGACCCAGTGCCGGCCCGACCGGCGGCGACGGATTGGCCTTGCCCGAAGGTATTTGCAACTTGATATAGCCGACGATTTTCTTCGCCATGATCCCTGGTCCTTATTCCAAGGGACCGCGGTGCATGCGACCATGGCCGCCACAGGGCAGCCGCGAGTCTCCCGCGTTCCAAAAGAGGCGCGCATATAGTCGCCCAAAGGAGAGATGTCCAGTCATTTGTCGTCCCGGTCGTCTGGACGGGGCGACCGACTTATGCGGTTTGTGCAGTGCAGGGTTGACCCATGGAGCAACGGGTGAACAATGCGGGCCAGAGTTCCTCACTCTAGGAAGGAAGGCCATGCCCGCTGCGCCGACCCGTGTGTTCCTCGGCTGCGTCGCCGGCGCTGTCTCGGTGCTGATGTTTCACCAGACCACGCTGCAAATCTTCTTCTGGTTGGGTCTGGCGCCTCAGGCGGCTTTTCGGGTCGGGCACGTGCCGCCGTTCAACATGCCCATGGTCCTGAGCATTACCTTCTGGGGCGCGGTGTATGGCGGCATATTCGGCCTGCTGATGCCGCGCCTGCGGGGACCGATCTGGTTGAATGGCCTGTTGCTCGGATGCTGCGCGTTGCTGATCGCGTGGTTCGTCTTCCTGCCTCTCAACGGCAAGCCGATCGCATTCGACTGGCGGCTGTGGCCGATGCTGCGATCGGCGATGGCCTATGGGTTGTGGGGCCTTGGGGTCGGCATCTGCCTGCCGCTGATGCATCCACGCGCGATTGGTGCATCGCGACCCTCCTGGGCGCGGTCAGGGCTGGCTACCTGACCCTGCTAGCGCGGAGGCGCCTCGCGGCGAGGTTCGGTCCGTGTCGCGAGGCGGCCAGACACGAGGCCACGGCGAAACAACATGAAGCTTCTCCTCAGGCGATCGTTCGCGGGCACATTTTTGCTGACAGCGCTCAGCATCACGCTTCTCGCCGTCGCGCTGCCCTTGGCCGCCGAGGCAGCCACTGTACTCGCGGCCTCGCCGATTTCCCGCATGGACCTGCCGTGGTGGAAGGCGCGGCATGAAGCAAAGTTAAAGGAGCTGGCGCGGGTTCATCCGGACCTGATCTTCCTCGGCGATTCAATCACCCAGGACTGGGAAAAGTCCGGGCCGGCCGACTGGGAGAATTTCGCTCCGATCTGGAACCGCTTCTACGGCGACCGCAACGCGGTCAATCTCGGCTTCAAAGGCGATACCACCGCCAGCCTGCTGTGGCGCATTCGCAATGGCGAGGTCGCCGGGATCGCGCCGAAAGTCGCGGTGGTGCTGATCGGTGCCAACAACTTCGGACGCGTGCATTGGTCGACCGAGGACACCGTGGCCGGCATCGATGCCATCATCGCCGAACTGCGCCATCGACTGCCCGGGACGAAAGTCCTGTTGCTGGGCGTCCTGCCGTCGGAGCGGTCGCCATGGGTGAGCCAGGCCACGCGAGAGCTCAACGATCGGCTGGCGGCGAAGTACCGTGACGCCGCGTCGGTCACCTATCTGGACCTGACTGGGATTTTCCTGCGCAATGGCTCGCTGAACCGCACGCTGTTCCTTGACCCTTATTTGACGCCGCCCGATCCGCCGTTGCATCCATCAGCGGAAGGACAGATGCTCATGGCGCGGGCGATGGAGCCAGCGCTCGCCGCAATGCTTGGCGACCGGCCACATCAGTAACTGGCCTCCACGTCATCAGACACTATCGAACAGGGAGCTCAAGCAATGCCGAAGGGCTATTGGATCGCCAGGGTCGACGTGAACGATCCAGACGGATACCAGGAGTACGTCGCCGCCAACGCCGCCGCCTTTCGCAAGTATGGCGCGCGCTTCGTCGTCCGCGGCGGCCGCTTCGAGGCGCCCGAAGGCATCGCTCGCTCGCGCAACGTCGTGCTCGAGTTCAAGGACTATGAGACAGCCGTCGCGTGCTACCACTCGCCGGAATATCTCGCTGCCAAAGCTTTGCGGGTGGGACGGTCGGAGGCGGACCTGCTGATTATCGAGGGCTATGACGGGGTGCAGCCAGGCTAGTGCTCCGGCTCCGCCCGACGGTACCGTCGGGCCGCAACACTAGCGGTTGATTTAGTGTGCCGATTCACCTGACGTTCTGGAAGGTAGCGTCAGGATCGGAACACCAGGCTCAGGAGGACACATGACAACGGAAACCGCCCCTTTCCGCGCGGTCGCTCTTGGCAGCCAGCCGCCCAACGACACGCCCGCGTATGGCAGCACGCATCTGCGTCACCCCACACAGCCCTTGCTCCGCATTCCCCAGACGGTGACCGAGACCACCGGCCCGCGTTTCGTCGCCTCCCGGATCGGCTCGACGCCAGATTTGTCGATTGTGGACGGCCGCGCCGCCGTGGGTGAGCGGATCGTCGTGCGCGGCAAGGTGATGGACGAGAATAGCCGCCCCGTGCCGCACACCATGATCGAGATCTGGCAGGCCAATGCCGCCGGTCGGTACGATCATCCCGGGGACCAGCACGACGCCCCGCTGGACCCGAACTTCCACGGCGGCGGCCGAGTGTTCTCGGACGCGGAAGGATGGTATCAGTTCACCACCATCAAGCCGGGCGCCTATCCGTGGCGCAACCATCACAACGCCTGGCGGCCGAACCATATTCATTACTCGCTATTCGGCACCGGCTTCGGTTCCCGCGTCATTACGCAGATGTATTTTCCCGGTGACCCGCTGCTGGCGCTGGACCCGATCTTTCTGGCGATCCCCGATGCGGCGTCTCGCGAACGGCTGGTCGCCCGGTTCGATCTCGACGTTACCCTGCCCGAACGAGCGTTGGGATACCGGTTCGATTTCATCCTGCGCGGCCGTGACGCGACACCGACGGAACAGGTCTGAGATGCCGATCGCCACCGCCAGCCAGACCATTGGCCCATTCTGGCATTTGATTGATGATCCGGAATGGGCGGACCTGACCCGCTTCGGCGGCGCGGGGGAGAAAATCGTCCTCACCGGCAGCGTAACGGATGGCGGCGGCGTGGCGGTCGGCGACGCGGCGATCGAGATCTGGCAGACCAGTCCCACGACAGGGGATGTGTTTCCCGGGTTCGGCCGCTGCCGCACCGATCCGGCCGGACGCTTCCGGTTCACCACGTTGAAACCCGAGCCGGTCGCGGGTCTGGGCAATGCCCTGCAGGCACCGCATGTCGCGATCGGCATCTTCGCCCGCGGACTGCTCACCGGCCTGACGACACGTTTGTACTTCGCCGGGGAGCCTCTGAACGAAACCGACCCGGTGCTGTGCCTGATCGAAGATGCCGCGCGCCGACAGACCCTGATCGCCGAGCAGGTGAGCGCCGGGACGTGGCGGCTGGACATTCGGCTGCAGGGCGAGGGTGAGACTGTGTTCATGCGGATCTGATGCGGGCTGCCACGCCTTGAAAAATGCGCCAGGCGACCGAAACCGAGCGAGACAGCCACCGGGATCGCGATGACCATCCATCAGCAGGCGCCCGCTCTCACCCACCCCGAACCGCTCGGCCGCCGAGCGATCCTGGCAAGGGGCGGCGGCAATCGTAACCACGCCGTTGACCGCGCCGTTTGTCGCCCGCACGGTCGAACCGATCCGCATCGGGCTGCTGCTGGCGAAGAACGGTCAGATCGCAGCGCAGACGGAGTACCTTGCCAACGGCACGTTCCTGGCGATGCATGAACGTAACAACCAGATCATGGGTCAACCGGCGGAACTGGTCTGGCTGGATGAGCCGACGCCCCAGGCGGCCGCTCAGAACATGCGCAACCTGCTGCGGGAAAATAAGGTCTGCGCGGTCCTCGGGGGTGCCTTGTCGTCGAATGCGCTGGCCGAGGAGGCCACCGCGACGCAACTTAGGGTGCCATTCGTCTGCGACAATGCGGCGGCAACCGACATCACCGGCAAGTTCTGCAACCGTTTCACCTTCCGGTTCAACACGCCGGTCGCGGTGCAGTGCCGGATGCTGGCTCCATTCGCTCTGAGCTATGGCAAGCGATGGTATCATATCACCGCATCCTATGCGTTCGGACAGGACATCCTGCGGTCGTCACGGCAATTGCTGGATGCCGCCGGGGGCACCGAGGTCGGCGCGGACGAGGTGCCATTGAGCACAAGCGATTTCACCGAGATCATAGAAAAAGTCAGGCAGGCAAGACCGGATGTTGTGATAGGCGGACTGCCGGCCGCCGACCTGTCCACGTTCCTGAAACAATGGAACGAGCTTGGCATGAAGGGCACCATTCCCTTCGCCGAGATCGCCATCGGCGATACCGACATCTGGGCCGTGGGACCCGATGCGGCCACGGGTATCTTCACCAAGATGTGGTATTACAACAATCCCGCCAATCCGCCGGAGGAACAGGCGTTCGCAAGTATTTATCTGAGGAAATACGGCAGGCCGCCCGCCGACAAGGCATGGATGGGCTGGATCACCGCAAGGTCGTTATTTGAGGCGATCGAGCAGGCCGGGTCGACCGATCCGATGCCGATCATTGAGGCGCTGGAAGCATGGAAGATGCCGGCTGGGCCGGCATCTTACGGTTATCGCAAATTCGACCATCAAATGATGATCCGCAACCTGGCGGTGACGGTGAAGGACCGCATTTCCGACCGGTGGGACTATTTCGACGTAAAGGCGGTGCTGCCTGAGAACGTTGCCGATCTGGAAAAGGTGTTCGGCACACCCGAGGAAACCGGGTGCAAAATGACCTGACGGAAGTCGGGCGGCGAGGGCAGCTATCCGAGGCCGAACACCTTGCCGATCATGGGCGCATCGACCAGCACATGCGGCGCGACGGCGTGGTAGCCGATGGCGTGAACCCAGGCGTTGCCGGTGCGCAACGTCATCACGGTCTTGATCATGCCGGGCCCGAAATACAGCAGCCCGACGAAAATCAATGACAGCGCGACATTTCGCGGCGTGCTGAACACCGACCAGCCCTCGACGATGTGCATTGCCGCATAGGTCACGCCGCCCAGAATGACGGTCGTTGCGAACGATCCGGTCAGTCGGAGGTAACGCGGAACCAGGATGGCCTGGATCAGCACCATGGTCGGCAGGACCGTGCCGATCACGAACACAAGCAGCGACAACGGCGCGGCGAGCAGGATCCGCCGGCCGCTCATCTGGAAAAATCCAGGAAAGGTGCCGAGTTCGGCCGCGCCTTCGATCGCCGCGACCACGACGATGACCAGCAGATCGTTCATTCTGTCGGTTGAGCGCAGGTTCAGATTCGTTGCTGAGTAGCGACGGCGGAACCAAGCATAGGGAAGCAGGGCGAACACCACGAAATTATAGATCGCCCAGGTCCAGACCTCGCCAACCCCGGGCTGCACAGTGCAGCCGACAAGGGTCCCGGCGAGATGGAAGCTGAATGAACGGTAGCCAAGCATGGGGCCGACGATCCACCCGCCAACCTGGCCCAGCCCGGCGTAGCCAAGCAGAACGACGGTCTCCCGCAGTGCCTGTGTCCGAGGCGGTGCCCGCTGCGCTATGTCAGGGATCAACCGCCGGCGCGTGAGGGCAAAGACGACCGCCATCAGCAGGAAGACCTCGATCAGGCCCAGAGTGGGGAGCGCCACCTGCTGACCGAATGACATGGCGGCGAGCGCCGGGCGGTCGAACGGCAGGGCGCCGCCGGCCAGCGCCAGGACGGCAACATTGGCGAGCACCCAGACGAGAGCCGCGACCTGGACCGCAGGGTGCATGAGGAGACCGCGAAGGAGCCCTCGCATCACCTCAGGCCGAGGCCGCCTCGCCTCATGGCGGCGACGCCACCCCCAGCCGTCCCGCCATCTCCTGGATGAACTGCCAGGCCACCCGGCCCGACCGAGCGCCACGTGTCACCGACCACTCGACCGCCTCCGCGTGCAACGCCTCGGCGCCGATCGGCAAACCCATGTCCGCCGCGTAACCATCGATCATCGCCAGGAACGTCGGCTGGTCGCAGTTGTGGAAACCCAGCCACAAGCCGAACCGGTCCGATAACGAAACCTTCTCCTCGATCGACTCGTTCGGATTGATCGCCGTCGACCGCTCATTCTCGATCATGTCGCGCGGCATCAGATGGCGGCGGTTCGACGTGGCGTAGAACAGCACGTTGTCCGGCCGGCCCTCGATGCCGCCATCCAGCACCGACTTCAGCGCCTTGTAGTCGGCATCCTCCTTCTCGAATGACAGATCGTCGCACAGGATCAGGCAGCGGCGGCGCTCCGGACGCAGCAGGTTCAGCAGCTCCGGCAACGTCCGGATGTCCTCGCGGTGAATTTCGATCAGCACCAGGCAGCCGGGGTTTGCTTCGTTTGCCACTGCGTGCGTGGCCTTCACCAGCGATGACTTTCCCATGCCCCGGGCACCCCACAGCATAGCGTTGTTGGCCGGCAGGCCGCGAGCGAAGCGCAGCGTATTCTCGACCAGGATGGATTTCTGCCGCTCCACGCCCTTCAGCAGCGCGATGTCCACCCGCGAGACCTTGGGGACCGGCGCCAGATGTGGCGGCTGCGGATGCCAGACGAAGGCGTCGGCCTGCCCGAGATCGACGCCGGCGGAAGGCGGCGGCGCCAGCCGCTCCAGCGCATCGGCGATGCGGCTCATCAGTTCGATTAAGCGTTGTTCCATGTGGGCGGAGATTCCGGGGCAGCTTGACGAAAGAAGGGCGGAAACTATGGTCCGGGCCGCCTCCTCGCAAGGACCCGCCCACCGATGACACGATTTCCATGAACCCGTTCGCCCTGATTTCCCCCGCCTACGCACAGGATGTGTCGGGGCTGCTTGGCAGCGCCACGCAGTTTGCGCCGCTGGTCCTGATCTTCGCGGTGTTTTACTTCCTGCTGATCCGGCCGCAGCAACAGAAGCAAAAGGAGATGCGGTCGATGCTGGGGATGCTGAAGCGAGGCGACAAGGTGGTCACCGGCGGCGGCATACTGGGCACCGTCCAGCGCGTCCCGATGGTGCAGGATAAGGACGGCAAACAGGTGGCCTCGAATGAGATCGAAGTCGAGATCGCCCCCAACCTGCGCGTTACCGTGCTGCGCGAGACGATCACCTCGGTGGTGAAGCCGGTCGCCGCGAATGACACCAAGCCGGTGAAGGATAAGGTGTCGTGACAACGCAGGACGCGGCGGCGGGAGGCTGACGGGCCGGTCGTGGCCGACATGCCTGGACCACCAGGCGGGCGTCGGGTTTGACAGCGAAAACTGGCGCCCCGCATATTCGGGCCAGGAGAAAACGATGAGGGTTGCCGGCGCGATCGACTGCGACATCCACCCGGGCGTGCCGGATATCAAGACGCTGCTGCCCTATATGAACGAGTTCTGGCAGGAATCGTTCGTGGCACGCGGCATCGACGGCTTCGACATGATGTCCTATCCGCATAACGCGCCGATCACCTGCCGACCGGACTGGCGCGTGAAGGGCCAGCGGCCGGGCGGCAGTCTCGACGCCATGCGCGGCCAGGCGCTGGATGCATTCGGCATCGGCACCGCGATCTGCAATCCGCTCACCGGCGGCCAGGTCGCGGTCAGCGAGAGCATGGGCGCCGCCATCTGTTCCGCCGTCAATGACTGGATCAGGCAGCACTGGCTGGACCGGGAGCCGCGGCTGCGCGCCTCCATCGTGGTGCCCGCGCAGGCGCCTTTACTGGCCGCGGAGGAGATTGATCGTTGCGCGTCCGACCGCCGCTTCGTGCAGGTCCTACTGCCCGTCGCCTGCGAAATGATGCTCGGCCGTTCCTACTACTGGCCGATCTACCAGGCGGCCGCGCGCCATGATCTGCCGATCGGCATCCACGCCGGCAGTATGTACCGTTACGCGCCGACGTCGACCGGCTGGCCATCCCACTATCTGCACGACTATGTCGCGAACGCGCAGATTTTCGAGGACCAGTTGCTCAGCCTGATCAGCAACGGCGTGTTCAACAAATTCCCTGATCTTACCTTCGTGCTGCTGGAATCCGGCGTCACCTGGCTGCCCGGCTTCATCTGGCGCGCGGTCAAGACCTGGCGCGGCGTGCGGGCCGAGGTACCGTGGGTCAGCCGGTCCCCGGCCGAAATCGTCCGGGACAACATACGGCTGACCATCCAGCCATTCGATGCCCCGAACAGTGAAGCAGTCGAGCGCATCGTCGAGCAGATCGACGCCGACCACATGCTGTTGTTCGCATCGGACTACCCGCACTGGCAGTTCGATGGCGATGCGATCATACCACCTGGCTTGTCGGGCGGCCTGCGGCAACACGTTTGTGTGGACAATCCGCTGGCAACCTATCCCCGCCTGAAGGAGGCCGTGCCATGAACGCCCCTGTCGATGTTGCGACAAAAACCCTCGACGCATCGGGCAGGCTGGGGATCATCGACTGCGACATCCATCCGTATCCGAAGCCTGGCGCATTGAACCAGTATTTGTCGGAGCGCTGGCGCAAGCACCTGGCGCAGTACGGCAAATTCAATTGCGGCCCTTACGCTGAGCGCGGCACCTACCCTCGGTTCTCGCCGAATACCTCGCGCCGGGACGCGTGGCCCCCCGGCGGCGGACTGCCCGGGTCGGACGTCGGCTTCATGCGCGAACAGCTACTCGATCCATACAACATAGCCCACGGCGTCCTGGAACCGCTGCTTGGCGGCAACACGTCGCGCAACCTGGACGAGGCCGCAGCCCTGTGCACCGCCATGAATGACTGGCAGGCGCATGATTTCGTCGATCCGGAGCCTCGGCTCCGGGCGTCGATCCTGGTGCCGCAGGACGATCCCGAGGCGTCGGTCAAGGAAATCGAGAAGCGCGCGGGCGACTGGCGGTTCGCGCAGATCCAGCTTGGCTCGAAGACCTCCGAGCCACTGGGACGGCGCCGGTACTGGCCGATCTTCGCCGCGGCTCAGGCCAACGATCTGTCCATTGGACTGCACATCGGCGGCACGCAGAACAGCGCTCCGTCGGCGGGCGGCTGGCCGCAGTTCTACATCGAGGATCACCATATGCTGGTGCATTCGATGCAGAACCAGGCCGCAAGCCTGATCCTGGAGGGCGTGTTCGACGCCTTCCCGGGGCTCAAGGTGGTGCTGATCGAGGGCGGCTTCGCCTGGGCGCCGACCCTGGGCTGGCGGCTGGACGCGCACTGGGCGAAGATGCGCGATGAAATGCCACATCTGAAGCGTAAGCCCTCGGAGTACATGCGGACCAATCTGTGGTTCGCGACCCAACCGGTCGAGGAACCGGAGCACCCTGACGATCTGCGTCAGGTGTTCGAGTGGATCGGCTGGGATCGAATGGTCTATTCCAGCGACTATCCCCACTGGGATTTCGATGATCCACATCTGGCTTTTCGTTTTCAGATGACGGAGCAGGAGAAGCGTATGCTGTTCCGCGACAATGCGCTGGACGTATATACGTTCAGGTAGACCAGTTCGCGCGGCCAGCAATCACGGAAGGACAGACATGCCGGAACTATCGCTTGAGCAACGGATATCGCGGCTTGAATCGATCGAGCAGATTCGGACCCTGAAGGCGATTTACTGCGAGTTTTGTGACCGTGGTTACGATCCGGACGGCATCGCCGGGCTGTTCACCGAAGACGCGGTGTGGGACGGCGGCATCTTTGGCCGCTACGAGGGCAAGCAGGCGATCAGGCAGTTCTTCAAGGGCGCGTCCGGGACACTGGTGTTCGCGGCGCATCTGGTAATGAACCCGATCATCAGCTTCGTCGATGACGATACCGCGACGGGCAAGTGGCGGCTGTGGCAGCCGGCGACGCAAAACGAAGATGGCAAGCTGGAATGCAAGTTTCTGCTGGCGGGCTATGAGGATGTCTATGTCCGAACTGGCGGCGCTTGGCTGCATAAATCCGTCAAGGTCCACGTCAATTTCTTCGAGCCCCTCAGCCAGGGCTGGGCGGATTCCGCGGTCCAGTAACGACCGCTTCGGCGAAGACGGGCGATAGAGAGCCGCATCAAAATCCGTACAGCCTGGCCGGGTTGTGCACCAGAATCGCCTGCCGTGTCGCCGCGTCCGGGACCCAGTCGAACAACTGATCCAGGAGCAGCCCGGCCTCCGGCGCCGGGTTCATCTGTGAGTGCGGCCAGTCCGTTCCCCACACGCACCGATCCGGCGCCGCCGCCGCGAGCGCCTTCACGTTTGGCGCCACATCGGTGAACGGCGGCCCGGCCGAGGAAACGCGGTACGAGCACAGCTTCATCCAAGCGCGCCCGCTGTCCATCAGCCGTAGCAACGCCTGAAACTGCGGGTGCGCGGTTCCCAGGGCGGCCATCACGCCGCCGCAGTGATCGACCACCACCTCCACCGGCAGCTTTGCCAGCAGCGCGCCGATCTCCAACATTTTTGGTCCATCGGCATAGATCTGAATATGCCAACCGAGTGGGGCCACTCGACGCGCCAGCGCCTCCAACTGATCCTCCGGCGTGCCGTTGCCGGAAACCATGTTGAACCTGACGCCACGAATCCCCTGCTCGTGCAGCAGCTTCAGTGCCGCATCGTCGAAGCTGTCGTCGATCACCGCCACGCCGCGCGCCCGGTGCAGCCCGAACCGCGCGATCGCATCCAGCGTCACCGCGTTCTCGGTGCCGTAGATGCTGGCCTGCACCACGACCATGCGCTGGATGCCAATAGTCTCCGCCACGCTGAGGTATCGCGGCACCAGGGCCTCGGGCGGCGTGTAGGTGCGGCCGGGGCTCATCGGGTATCTGTCGAACGGACCAAAGATATGGAAATGACAGTCGCAGCTCAGCGCTGGGGCCGTTTGCCTCGGGGCGCGTGTATCCATCAGGTTCATCCCGCTTCGAGTTTCTCGTTTGCCGTAACGCTGGCCTCGGCGCTGACCAGTTCCACCGCCGGAAGGACGCCGTATACCGCCCAGATCGAGAGACAGCACGCCAGGGCGGATGCGAGAAAAGGTGCGCCAGGCAATGGCAGCAAGGCCTCCGGCCCGGTGAAACTGGAGAACAGCCAGCCGGCGATAAGCGGGGAAACAATCGCGGTCAGCCCTTGTAGCGACGACAATGCGCCCTGCGTCTCGCCTTGCCGATCCGGCGGCGAACTGGCCGAGACCATGCCCTGCACGGCCGGATTGGTGATCGCCCCGGCCGCCTGGAGCACGATGCCCAGAAGCACGACCCAGCCGACCGGCGCGAAGGCGATACACAGGTAGGAGCAAGCCGTCAGCGCGCTGCCCGTCATCGCCGAGCGGCGCTCGCCCAGGGCGGGGACGATCCGACGCACGAGGAGGCCCTGGACGATGGCGGACCCGAGACCGGCGAGCGCCAGCGCCATGCCGTTGTGGCGGGTATCCCAGCCGAATCGCAACTGATTGGCGAGAACGAAGGTACTTTGCAGAGCCCCCAGCGCGAACCACGGGCAGCACCAGGCGACCGCGAGCCGGCTCATGTTGCGGTCGGCCAATACGGCACGCAGCGAGCCCAGTGGATTGGCCCGCCGCCAATCGATCGGTCGCCGCCGCTCCACGGGCAGGCTCTCCGGCAGCACCAGAAGTCCATACAGCACGTTGCAGCCTGCCAGGCCGGCGGCCACCAGGAACGGCAATCGCAGACCATACGCCCCCAGCACACCGCCCAGCGCCGGCCCCAGAACGAAGCCCAGCCCGAACATCGCGCCGACCAGGCCAAAGCGGCTCGCGCGCAGTCTGGGCGGGGTCACATCGGCGATATAGGCCGAGGCGGTGGCGGCGTTGGCGGCGGTGGCGCCGGCGATCAGCCGCCCCAGGAACAGCCACGTCAACGACGGTGCCCAGGCCAGCAGCAGGTAGTTCACGCAGATCCCGCCGAGCGAGAGTAGCAGCACGGGGCGGCGGCCGAAGCGGTCGCTCAATGCGCCGAGGATTGGGGCGCAGATGGATTGCATCAGCGCGAAGGATGACATCAGCATCCCGACCCAGATCGAGGCCGCGGATACGGCCAGCCCCGACAGATGCAGCACCAGTGACGGCACGATCGGCACCACGAGGCCAAAAC
Source organism: uncultured Alphaproteobacteria bacterium (assembly GCA_963758415.1). Taxonomy (GTDB): domain Bacteria; phylum Pseudomonadota; class Alphaproteobacteria; order Acetobacterales; family Acetobacteraceae; genus Rhodopila. The sequence continues at coordinate 1,601,627 of CAVWVL010000011.1, forward strand.
CCAACGCGTCGATCACCAGGGTAGCCAGAATGAACCCCACCGACGCCTGATGCCGACGCGAATACGGCGGAGCGGCGGGTGGACTCATCGCGTGCCCCGGAACACCACCTGCCAGACCGTACCATTGCCGTCCTCGCTGACCAGCAGCGAGCCATCGTGGGTCACCGTCACGCCGACGGGCCTTGCCCACACTGCCTGGTCCGAGACAACAAAGCCGGTAAGGAAATCCTCGTATTCGCCGGTCGGATGGCCGTCGCGGAAGCGCAGGCGCACCACCTTGTAACCGGTGCGCCGGGCGCGGTTCCAGGAGCCGTGCAGAGCGACGAACGCGTCGCCTCGATACTCCGCCGGAAATTGTGTGCCGGTGTAGAACGCCAGTCCCAGAGGCGCCGAATGCGGCTGGATCAGCACGTCCGGCACGCGCACATGACTGGCGAGTTCGGCGCCAGCGCCGTGCATCCGCGGCTCAGGGTGATTGCCGATGTAAAACCACGGCCAACCGAAGAACTCACCCTGGCGAACCTCGGTCGCGTAATCCGGTGGTAAGTCGTCGCCCAATCCGTCGCGCTCGTTGACGGCACACCACAGCGTGCCCGAGGCCGGCTCTATCGCCTCGCCGGAGCAGTTGCGCAGGCCGGTGGCATAAATCTGCCGCGACTGGCCATCCGGACTGAATGCCAGCACATCGGCGCGATCTTTCTCATTCGCCCACGACGCTCCCAACGGTGTCCCAGGCGGAGGCGAGCCGGTGAGCTCGGTTGCGAGGTTACTCTCCGAACCCACCGATACGAAAAGCTGTTTCCCATCGGGGGAAACCGCGAGGTCACGGGTCCAATGGCCGCCCTCCGGCAAGCCCTGGAGGATCACCTGCGCCGGACCGCGCGCCTCCAGGTCGCCGCCAAGATACGGGTAACGCACGACCTGGTTGGTCTCCGCCACATAAACGAAATTCGGCGACGGGCCGGGCGGCCAAAATGCGATCCCGTACGGGAGGGTGAGGCCCGAAGTGAAGGTGCTGATCGCCGATGGTTTGGCCGCTGCGTCCGCGGCGCGCATCACGCGGACACGGCCAGCGCCGCTCTCCGCCAGGAACACGTCGCCGTTGGGTGCGGTGCGCATCACCCGCGGCTGATTGAACCCGGCGGCAAACAGAGAGACCGCGAAACCGGGCGGCACGCGCGGCGTGGCTCCCGCCGGGTGAAGGACGATGGAAGCGAAGGCGGACCCCGAGCGGGTGGCGAAAGGTGCGGGCAGGGCGTCCGGTGTGATGCGATGGACCACTCCGGGCGCGTCACCCCGCCAGTCGGCCGGCGGATTGGCGGCATTCTCGGCACTCGCCGGCGCACTCGCCGCGGAGGCAGCCGCGACGGCGGCGAAGCAGACGGGTACCATGCGCTTCATCGCGGCACCTTGCGCACCTGGAGGCCGGATTGCCAAGCCAGCCATTGGCGAGAGACGCGACTGCTTCACGGACGCTGCTTCGGACAGCCGCCGACCCGATGGGTCAACCGACCGAGCCGTCAGCGGAAAGCAGGGAATGTTCCGGACTGGCCAGAACAGTAATTTCTGTCTCCGATCCGGCTTCCCATGGCCATGATTTTCTTTGACCTTGCAGCTACTTGCCATCGCATGGGAAATTCGCCTTTTATCAGCCGCAGTGGCCGGTCGGCGAAAGATGCTGCCACATCGCCGATCTCAAGCAGTGAGAAAAGGAACACGCATCATGGCACCCGGACACAAGCCTCTCGTCTTCGATCGTCCGTTGCGCGGCCGGATTTATGACAGCATTGCCGAGACCATCGGCAACACACCGCTGGTGCGTATACCGCACATTGTGGCCGAGGAGGGCATCACCGCCGATATCTGCCTGAAGCTGGAGTTCTTCAACCCGATTGCAAGCGTCAAGGACCGCATCGGTGTCAGCATGATCCTCGACCTCGAGGCCTCCGGGCGGCTGAAACCGGGCGCCACGATCATCGAACCGACCTCCGGCAACACCGGGATCGGCCTGGCCTTCGTCGCCGCGGCGCGCGGCTACAAACTGATCCTGACCATGCCGGAATCGGTTTCCATCGAGCGGCGCAAGATGCTGGCTTACCTGGGTGCCGAACTCGAACTGACGCCGCGTGAGAAGGGCATGAACGGCGCTATCGCCAGGGCGAACGAACTGCTGGAGGCCAATCCCGGTGCGGTGATGCCGAACCAGTTCGCCAACCCGGCCAACCCGGACATCCACGTAAAGACGACAGCCGAGGAGATCTGGTTCGACACTTCCGGGGAGGTTGACGCGATCGTGTCCGGCATCGGCACGGGCGGCACGCTGACCGGTGTCGCGCAGGCCCTCAAGCCTCGGCGGCCGTCGCTGAAATTCTTCGCGGTGGAGCCGGCGGCCAGTCCGGTGCTGTCTGGCGGCAAGCCCTCGCCACACCCGATCCAGGGCATCGGCGCCGGCTTTGTGCCGCCCATCCTGAACACCGAGGCCATCGACGAGGTCATCCAGGTCAGCAACGAGGAAACCATGGCCTGGGCTCGGCGTTTGGCCCGGACCGAAGGCATTCCGGGCGGCATCTCATCGGGCGCTGCCCTTGCGGCCACGCTGAAGATAGCCAAGCGGCCGGAGTTCGACGGCAAGCGGATCGTCACGATCATTCCGTCATTCGCCGAACGCTACATCACCACCGCGCTGTTCGAGGGACTATAGTCGACAATGCACTTTGTCACCTTGCCGGGCGGCGACCGAACCGCCGCCTAATTTCGGCAGCGGGGTTGGTCGCGTCACCTCCGCTGGGGAACCCGTGCCGGCAAGACGTGACCCGGCCGGCAACGATCTGGTATCCAAAAGCTGCGCAGCATTTGGTGGGTCAGAGGTCGCGGGTCAGCGAATCCAACCTGTCTGGCCTGCCGCCCAGGTCAACCGACCGATGCTGTCTGACTTTGCCGCGTCTGGTCGGCATGCTGTGCTTCAAACAGCCCCTTGAACTCGGGGATTCCAAACCTGGCAATGATGTTGAGATCATCATCTAAAATCTCGTAGATGGTGTCTTTCACATCGCGGTTGCTGAAGAACACGACGACATCCTGTTCGCCACCACCTTCCCGGTGCGGCTCACCGCCGGCGTCGCGCTGAACATAACTTCCCACCGGGCGCACCTCCCTGAGTTCGCCGCTCGCGCTAAAGATCCGGAGCTCACCTTGCAGGACGAGGGTGCGATAGGCTGCCCGGTGCCGGTGCAGAACGATCTGCTTGCCGGCCGAAAACTTACAAAGCAGGTCAACGATCCCGGCCGCTTCATCAACATCGAAGATGTAGTATGAAATATGCTCGAAGCCGTCGATCGTTCGCCAGTCGATGTTTCGATCATCAAATTCATACGTTGTCATGAGCTTCCTCCATTCGTCCGGCGTTCCTGCGGACGAATGGAGTCTAACGCCGCTGTTTGGATGATTCTTGCCATTTGGTGACAAAATGGCTTGACGGCCGCGATTCGGTGGCACGGGCGGATGTTTGGATGCCGGCGCCCAGGATAGGCTTCGCGGCATGGTCTTGGCCGGGCTGGAGGAAGTCTTGCAGGAACTTGCGCTCACCCGCGTCGGAACGATCGGGCCTTTGGCCAAACTGCTCGAGACGTCCGGAGGCTCTGTCGCCCGCGTATTCCGCCGTGCCGAATTACCTCTGGAACTGCTGCAGCAGCCTTATCGCCTGATCCTGCTGCGTGACCAGTTCCAACTCGCGGAAGCGGCGGCCCGCGAGATCGGCGATGATGCCTTTCCGGCGCGGCTTTCGATCGCCGCGGGCCTCAACGGATTAGGTCCTTACGGTCATCATTTGATGTCTTTCAAAAGCCTCGGGACGGCGATTTCGACCGCGTATCAAGCCTTTGGGAGATTGCTGCAAGCCTCGACTCAAATGGAGCTAACGGTGAGTGACGGCTGGGCCCGTTGGACATACCATGTCACCGCGCCCCTGGCGGCGGGTCGGCAAAAGAACGAGCTGCTCGCGCTCGGCTACATGCTGGTAATACTGCGACAGTTTACCGGGCCACGCTGGACCCCCGATCGCGTCGAACTGCCAGGAACATTACGGAGAGGAAACGTGATTGAAAGCGTGATTGGCAGTGAGCTGGCACCGGGTCATCGCGCCGCGGTGGTGTTTCCCGCCGACCTGCTGGACCATCCCAACCCGGGCGCGCCACGGAAAGATGCGGTCGTAGCCGCTCCCATCCCCGCTGTCACGGAAACCGCCCCGATCGTCAGGCACATGATCGGTCTGAACCGACTGATGGGCACTTCCGCTATCGAAGGCGTTGCCGCGCGGCTCGGGGTGACGCGACGGACGCTGCAGCGGCGTCTGGCGCGAGAAGGGGTGACATTCGCCGAATTGTCGCAAGCCATGCTTCGAGCCGAGGCGGCCGAATTGCTGCAACAGAGAAATGTGCCGATCGCCGATATCGCCTATCAGCTTGGATATTCCGACCCTGCCCATTTCACCCGGGCGTTCCGCCGATGGACCAACGAAGCGCCGAATAGATGGCGACGGACGATTACCGGGTTAGACCCGAAGGCAGCCGAGCCAGGCGCACTTTAAATGCCGCTGCCGGACTGGCCGCACGTTGGCCCGATCAAATCGAATCGGTCTCACCTGGCGACTGAGCGGTCGACTGGCAGAGGATGCGACGTGTCAATTTGCCGGCGATCGGCATAACGTGCGTGGTGGAAGGGCCGGAACCGAGCTCGTTCGACGGCCTGCGGCCGGTGGGGACACCGCTCAGGGGGCAAACCCTCTAAACTTCCAGCGCGATCTCCGCCTCGCGCACCACGTCCGCCAACGCTCCGTCCGCGAACGGAGACACCAGGCCGGCGGAACGCACCAGGTCCTGGAACGGAGCCGAACCGCCGCGGCCGCACAACCGCACATATGCTTCGAGCGCCGCCGGATAGTCGCGCCGTGAGCGCACCCAGAACTGCATAGCGCAACACTGGGCCAGGGTGTAGTCGATGTAATAGAACGGCGAGCCATAGATGTGAGGTTTTGCCTGCCAACGCCCGCCCTTGGTCAGAAACGCCAGATCGCCGTAATCGGCCCACGGCAGATAGATCTGCTCCAGCCGCCGCCACATTGCATGACGCTCCGCCGGGGTGGCGTCGGGGTTCGCGTAGACCTCGTGCTGGAAGTGATCGACGCAGACGCCGTAGGGCAGGAACTCCAGCGCGCTGATCAAATGCATGCGGCGGAAGCGGTCCGCAGCATCCTCGCCGACCAGGTTGCCGATCCCGGGATGGCAGAGGAACTCAAGGCCCATCGAGTGGATTTCCGCTGCCTCCATGGTCGGCCACAGGTAGTCCACGCCCGGCTGGGCGCGACTTTCCCAGTTCTGAAACGCATGCCCCATCTCATGGGAGAAGACGCCGACGTCATGATGCGTGCCGTTGAAATTGGCGAAGATGAACGGCACGCCAACCGTCGGGAACGAGGTACAGAAGCCGCCGCCGGCCTTGCCCGGACGGTTCTTGAGATCGAGAAAGCCGCCCTGGTGCATCAGTCGATAGAATGCCGCCAGCCGAGGGTCCATGCCCTCGAACATATCCTGAGCGCGAGCGACCAGGGTGTCGTGGTCGCCGACCGGCTTCGGATTACCCGCTGGGTCGATCAGCGCCTCATCCCAGAAGCGCAACCGGTCCCAACCGTTCGCTGCCCGCCTCGCCTGCAGCATTCGCCCGACCAGTGGCACCACGTGGGTTACCACTTGCTCACGATAGCGCGCGACGTCGTCGGGGCCATAATCGACCCGGCGCAACCGCCGATAGCCAAGCGGGGTGAAGGTCGAGAATCCAAGTTTACGCGCCATGCCGTGCCGCAGGCGGACAAGTTGGTCGTACAGATCGTCCAGTGTTGCGGCATTGTCGCTGAACCAATCCCACCTTACCCGCTCGGCCCGATGGCGGGTGTCGCGGTCGGGGTCCTCGGCATATGGAGCCAGACCCGCCAAGTTCACCGTTTGGCCGGCGATCTCCAGCTTTGCGGACGCCAGCAACTCCGTATAGCGAGCCGCGACCCGGGATTCTTCCTCGAGATCAGCCTTGATGACTGGATCGAAGGTGGTGACATCGGTTTGCCAAAGCCGTAGCGCGTGGTCGCCGACCAGGCCAGCAAGGCCAGCCCGGTCCGTATCCGCCAGCAGCCGGCGTTTCAGCGCGATTTCAAGGTCCGCGGCCTCGGGCGCCAGCGCATCGGCATACTCACGCGCCTCACGCGCTGCCGGGTTCGTAGTGTCCTGGGCGAAGCGGAGATGCACTAGTGAGGACCAGGTTTCGTAACCTCGGCGCAAGCGGTCCCATTCGGCCATCGCCCCCGCCCGGTCGCCGCTGTCCAGAGCCGCATTGATCGAGGCATAGCGCGCGGCGAGTTCCGCCTGCGTCGGGGTCGGTTCCGCGATTTGCTCGAAACGCAGCGTCGTTGACATGTCAGAGGTCATTCCGCCGCTGCTTCCGGCACGACCGAGGATTCCACCATCGTTCCCGGGCGGTCGCCGTCGCGGACGAATGCGAGCCGTCGCTCATGGAACGCCGCGACCGACGGGCGGTGGGCGATGGAGACGAGCGTAGCCTTTGGCAGGCGCTGCTTCAGTATTCTGTAAAGCTCGGTCTCGGCTTCCGGATCAACGCTGGCGGTGGCCTCATCGAGGAAGATCCAATCCGGCTTGGCCAACAGCGCCCGTGCGAAGCCGAGCCGTTGTTGTTCGCCCATCGAAAGCCGCATCGGCCAGTTGTCGTCGTGGTCCAGCCGGTCGACCAATTCTGGCAGACCAACGTCGCACAAAACCTGGCACATGTCCTTTTCGGTGAATGAGTCGACCGCGTTGGGATAGGTGATCACATGGCGCAAGGTGCCCAGCGGCACATAAGGGCGCTGCGGCAGAAAAAACGAGCCGGGCGGAATTTTTACCTGGCCCGAGCCGAACGGCCAGATCCCCGCCAGCGCGCGAAACAGCGTCGTCTTGCCGGCGCCAGACCGGCCCGTGACAACCACCGAATGTCCCGGTGTCAGCAGCAGATCGGCATGATCCAACAGCTTCGTTCCATCCGGCAGGCTCATTGTAACGTCGTGCAGATGGACGTTGCCATCGGGCGCCTCGGCCGACTGGAAACCTTCGGCGGACGCACGGTGGGCCTCGAGGATGGCGCCGTGAAAAGTCGAAAGACGCTCGACGATGGCGCGCCAGGTGGCGAGTTGTGCATAGGCTCCGATGAACCAAGACATCGAACTCTGCACCGAGCCGAAGGAGCCGACAGTCTGCATCAGGCCACCGAGTTGCATAGCGCCGGCGAAGTAGCGCGGGGCGGCGACGACGATGGGAAACACGACCGCGACCTGATCATAACCGATGACCAGCGAGTTCAGCAGCTTTGTCCGTGTCATGATCTGCCGCCAGTTGCCAATCACCGCGCCGAACCGTTCGCGCAGGGTGACGCCTTCCTCCTCCTCGCCGCGATACAGCGCGATGCTCTCCATATTTTCGCGGAAGCGCACCAACGCATAGCGGAAGTCGGCCTCGACGCGCTGTTGTTTGAAACTGAGTATCGCCAGTGGTCGTCCGACCAGATGTGTCAGCCAGGTGCCGACCACGGCGTAGCCCAGGGCGACCCAGACCATGTAGCCGGGGATGGCGATACCCAACACCTCGATCGCGCCGGACAATCCCCAGAGGATACCGACGAAACTGCACAGCGAAACCAGATTGGACATCAGTCCAAGGCCGAGCGAGAGGGTGGTGTCGCAGAAGTCACGCAGATCCTCGGCGACGCGCTGGTCCGGGTTGTCGGTGCCGACCGCGGCGCGGTCCGTCGTCAGGCCGATGCGGTAATAGGCACGGTCGGTCATCCACTCGTGCAGGAATTTGCGGGTCAGCCAGCGTCGCCAGCGAATCTGCAAAAGCTGGTTGAGATAGACCTCGTACACCGCGAGAATAATGTGAAGCGCGGCAACCTCGACGAAACCCGGCAACAGGCCGCTCGGCGTGTTCCTATAGAGAAACAGCAGCTCAAGGAACGAGCGCCAGTCCTTGTCCTGCAGGGCGTTGTAGAATTCGCGCCGCCAGAAGCTCAGGACGACACTGAGGCCAACCAAGGTCAGATCCATCGCGATGATGGCAATCAGCAGGCCACGCGCGGACCAGCGTTCCTCCGACGTGACGAAATAGGGCCGGGCTAGACGCCAGGCGTCCTTAAGGAAGGGTCCGATACCACGCATGAACGGCTCATCTCTCGCTGGGTCGTGTCAGTCTTGTTCGCAGTTCGCCAAGCCAAGCTTCGACGCGCCTGCGGTTTACGCCAAAATCGCCGTAGCCGTATACGCTGCGCGAGAGCAGGATTAGATTACTTCTTCCTAAGCCTTCATCTCGCACCTGCACCATGATGAGGTCTGGGAAGTTCAGCGCTGCACTGCGTGCGACGTAGTGCACCTGCAGGCGATCCGGATAAAGCGCCGCCTGGTAAGTGCGGGGCTGTGCCGCGGCGACGGCCTGGGCCAACTCGAACAGGCGGGCCGCGGGAACTGGATAGCTGGGCGTGACGATATCCGGCACGGGGCTAAACCCCTCCGGTGCCGCCAGCGCTGTATTCGGGCTGGCGGGGCGGGTGATCTGGGCTGGGTCCATGGGCGGTGGGACCGGCACGCCCTGGGCGGCCGGGAAACCACAGGCAGGCAGCACCAGGCCGAGCATCCAGGCGAGAGGGTTCATGCGTCGGATGCGGTGGTCATCGAGCCGTGATGCCCGGATTGTCGCCGCCCGGCAAGTCACTGGAGAATTCAGCCGGAGGGTCAATCGACCGGTGAGCGCCTGGACCCTCGAACCGCCGGACCAGGATGCAGCCTCTTTCGGCTGGTTAACTCATGCTTCGCCGTAAGGCACCCGGCGGCGACGCTGGTCAGGCCCCGATCGGCGACTGGCTGATACCCGCAATGGTCCGATTTCAGAAAGTGAAATGACCGACGTCAATTCTGACGATACCCGATGTGCCGGCGGCGATCTGAGACCAAGGGACCGGCGGCGGTTGGTCATATCCCCAGGGATTTCCCAGATTGATCCTTGTTGACGCACCACTGCCCGAGAAACCCTCGAACATGTAGGAATGATCGCTTACCAGATTGTTTGGTAATCCCGGCGCGCCCGAGGTGTCGAGGGTAAGCAGATCATGCTCGTTCGCGAAGGCGGTGATCTGCGACAGGGCCAGTCCAAGTGGCGAGAGGCCGATTGCCTGTCTACCGGTTAACGTTTCCATTGCAAAAACTGGAACACCACCATCCGCGATCGCCGAGTAGCCGCCTTCCAACTGAGCATAGGCCTTCTCGATGACCTGCGGCCAGATCTCCTTCTGACGGCCGACGACATCCTGGGTTGGCCCACTGTTCACACCTTGACTGGAAAAAACGTTGGTGACGGTCTCGTAGACCGGTGAGAATACCAAGGAGCCACCCACACCTTCTGTCTGTTGATAGAGTTTGACGGTCTCGGTGCCATTGCTATTGGCCTTGATCATGCTTGGAATGAAGGAGAGGTTATTCTGAATGACACTTTGCCGCGCTATTTCACCAAGGGGGGACAGTAAGAAGCAGTCACCCAACTGGCCCTGATTGATGTCCCCTATGGAGACCGCAGCGGCGCAGCCAGGTTCTTTCAGGCAGAGCACGTTGGCAAGTCCGTTTGTGGTGCCCATTGGATTTAACGAAGACCCAGACTGGAGTTCCGATTCGGTATCGGAATCTACTTGACCATGGATTGTATGAGCTTTTGACATCGGATTTTTCCCGTAGCGCGGACTCGATTTTAAGCGACGGGGCGATTGCTATATTGGCAACGACCTCGGCATAATAGATTTTAATCGGGCTTTTTTCCAGGGTTCTCCTTTCGATTTGCGACCGGTCTTCCGACCACTGTTGTTTGCAATTTCTCGGGCTATGCCATTGCTGCCGATCAAACTCGGGACTTGGGGCGTCTCCTATTGCATCGGCACAAAGCCGGGGGTGCCAATCGGCAACAGCTCATGGAAAGTTCGTATTGCAGCAGCCATTATTGGTTGCCGTTGCAATCAATGCACATGTCAAAAGGTGGAAAGAGCGACATCAATTCGTCGCACGTCCGACTTTGCCGCTACCCGAGCAGCGGGCCGCCGCGACGCGGAATAGTCGGCAGCGGCGTTCCGGACGTGAATTTTGCCTATCGTTACTACTGCTCACGCAACGGAGAAGGTCGAGACCACCGCGAAACAGTCGGATGCGGCGAACCGGTCAATCCAATCCACAACTCATGGATCGGCACCGGCACGCATACGCCCGAGGTCAGGGAGACCCTGTTGTCATCCAACGAGCCGCCGCGGTGTCGTCGTCGTCCCGTGCGTCCACCCAGGCACCGGCGCCGTCGGCAAAAGTCTCACGCTTCCAGAATGGCGCCTTGGTTTTCAGCCAGTCGATCAGGAACGCCGTGGCATCCAGGGCGGCCTGACGGTGCGCGGAGGCGGCGATCACCAGCACGATGTTCTCGCCCGCATGCAGTTCCCCGATGCGGTGGATCACGGTGCAGCCCAGCAAGGGCCACCGTTCGGTCGCCTGTTCCACGATGCGGGCAATGGAGCGTTCCGTCATCCCCGGGTAATGCTCGAGTGCCATGCCGATGATCGCCGACGCGCCGCCCTTCACGTTGTCCCGCACGGTGCCAACGAAGCAGCCAATTCCGCCGATGTCCGTGCGCCCAGCGGTCAGCGCCGCGATTTCCGCGCCAACATCGAAATCCTCGGCCTGGACTTTGATATACGTCATGGGGATATGCGTCATGGGAGCCGCAAGTTAGCGCGAGCCCGGAAGTTTGTCATGCGTCCGGCCAATCGCGTAATTTGTCATGGTATCGACAGGATGGCTCCCGTTGCACGCTTGCCACAAAGATACCTTTTCTCCTCCCAGCTTCGACCACGAGCGAAGATTAACTCCAGGACGTGACGCCGGACACAGTCCGGAGAGGTTCTCCCGGGCATGCTCCGGGCGATAGCAAACGGAGACCCGCCATGCGTGCCTATCTCGCGGTCGTCGCGACAATCATCGGCCTGATATGCGCCTACGTCGCGTTGGTGCCGGTTCTGGCGTGACCGGGGAACAGTGGTCAGTGGTCAGGCCACCCGGCCGCATCCAGGAGTCAATGTCCAGGCACCGAACTTCGTGCAGCAGTTTCGCCAGTTGCGCCGCCTGGCGGCGCAGGATCGCCTCGCCTCGCCCAACTCCGCCGTCGCGGCCCGCGCGTTCCCAAGTGCACCCGCTGGATGCAGGTCCTGCGCCTCCCACCCGAAGCCGACGCTGCCCTCGGGTGACAGCACCGAGGCCGTTGCCTCGCGCTCCAGCCAGGCACTGCGAAAATCGATCGCGTGGGGCATGCGGACCAGGTCGGGCACCAGATGGAGCATCATGCTGGTCTCGACCAGACCCGCGTGAATGCCGTGCACGCGCTCGTCGCGTTCGAGGGTCACGTCGGGAGGCAGCCCGAGGCGGCTCGCCACGCAGTTGACCGCGAACATTCCGTCACCGCGCAGGCGCCGGCATACGATGTCGACCACCTGCGGCTGGCCGCCATGAGAGTTGAGCATGACCAGGCGCCGCACCCCTGCCCGCCTCACACTGCGTCCAAGCTCGGTCAGCAGCGCGATCAAGGTCTCGGCTGACAGCATCAGCGTGCCGGGGAAGCGCACATGCTCGACCGACAGCCCTACCGACTGCATCGGCAGTGCCAGTACCGTCGCATCGGGCGGCACCAACGCCAGCGAGCGGGCCAGAATGCCGGCGTTGATCGTCGCATCGACGCTGAGGGGCAAATGCGGCCCATGTTGCTCGACGGCGGCGACCGGAACGGCCACGGCATCGTCCGGCAGCGACGCGAAATCAGTCCAGGTCAGATCGTGCCAGTGGCGTGAAACGACGGCGCGCACTTCGTTCATGTGTCCGGGACCTGAAAACTTCGCATCTTGCCCGGGTTGAGCAGACCCCGCGGATCGGCCTGCCGCTTGAAGCTGAGCTGGTCCGAATCGACCTGCTTGTGGCCGACCCCGTCCTCCAGCGTAAAGACATGCGGATCCGCGATCGATACTCCCCTCGCCCGGTGCTCCGCGATGATGGCAAACAGGCGTTCATCCGTGGTGTAGCGCACGATTGGCAGGGCGCTGGCGGTAATCTGGCCGCCGACCCGCAGGAACTCCAGATGCTGGATCAGTTCGTCGCCGAAAGCGTCGGCGATCTCCGAGATGCTGTCGAGCACGCGGGCGGCGGGATGCAGCGCCTGAAGATAGGTGACGCTCCGGTCGCGCTTGAGCATCTGCAGCGTGGTGTGGTTCCAGGTGAATTCGTACAGCGGCACTTCGCCCGGCGCCTCGGCGGTCGGTTGCTCGAAGGTGACCTCGCCGGCGTTGTGATGACGGGCCAGCAACGACTTGAAAGTCCGCACGGACGGTTCCCCGATCATCGCGAGCACGACGGCGCGCTCGTCAGGACAATGCGAGCGGATCTGTCGGAACGCATCGGGCGCCGGCCACGCAATGGGCGAGATCAGCTTCTTGACGATGCCATCCGCCATCGCCACCGCGTAGCCGAACCGAGCCGCCGCCATGAATGTCGGAAACGCAACGATCAGATCGATCCAGTGCCACGCCGGCGCCAGCGGCATCTCGAGCGCGGTGATCAGCCCGGTGGTGCCGTAGGCATGGTTGACCGCCTGTGCCTCGGCTTCGCGCAGCTCGATCACCCGCGGCACCTGCTCCATGGTGACGATACGCGCGGCACCGACATTGCCCGGCTCGCGCAGGCCACCCCAGGTCACCGAGCCGATGCCACCCGAGCCGCCACCGACGAAGCCGCCAATGGTTGCCGTGCGCTTTGTCGATGGGTGCATTCGCAGCTCCCAACCGGCCGAGCGCGTTTCGCGGTCTATGTCGATCATTTTGCGGCCGGGTCCGACGCGGAGCATGCCCGGGCGCTGCCATTCGATCGCGTCCAGGCCGGTCATGTCGAGGACGATGCCGCCGCGCAACGGAACCGCCTGGCCGTAGTTTCCCGTGCCGCCGCCCCGCGCCGTAACCGGAACGTTGTGGCGAAAGCAGGCGGCGGCGATCCGGATCACGTCCGCTTCGTCACGCGGGCTGACCACCGCCCGGGCCACGCAACCGCGCAACTGGCGATTGAGCACCGGGCTGTACCAGAAGAAGTCTCGGGATTTCTGTCGGACCAGCGCCGGTTCGGTGGTCAACGGAACTGCTGAAATCTCGTCGAGCAGCCGGTCCATCGCGGCCTGATCACCGGGACTGGGCTCGTCCATGCTGCCTCCTGCTGTTTGCCGCGGTCGCGTCCCATTCGGCGCATTTCGGGGGCGGCATTGTCACGCCGACGGCACCGCGCTGTTATCGATCGCCGCATTTTTTCGGCCGACAACACAAGCACAGCGGATGCCAACATGACCCGGCCCTGGTTCCCCGTTTCCATGCCACAGGATTTCTGGCTCCGACGAGCGCAGGTGCCAGCCGTGCTGGTGGACGGAATGACGGCGCCCGCCGACGACGAGGGACTGGCGCTGCTCGATCTGCGGATCACCGACGGACGCATCGCGGCGGTGGCGCCGAGCGGAACGGCAGCAGACGCCATCGATCTGGATCGCGGCCAGGTGTGGCCGTGCTTTGTCGATGGGCACGTGCATCTCGACAAGACACAAACCTGGCCGCGCCGGCCCAACCCCGACGGGACCCATTCCGGCGCCAAGGCTGCCGTCATCGCCGACCGGTCCGAGCACTACGCCGAGGCCGACATCGAGCAGCGCTTCGAGTTTGGCCTGCGCTGTGCCTACGCGCATGGCACCGCCGCGATCCGCACACATCTGGACAGCTACTGGCCGAATGGGCGCGCCCACTGGGCGGTGTTCCGCCGCATGCGCGACGCCTGGGCCGGCCGCATCGAGCTGCAAGCGGTGTCGATCTGTCCGCTGGAGCGCTTCGCCGGCGACGACGGGGCAGCACTGGCCGACGAGGTTGCGCGTTCCGGCGGAATCCTGGGTATGACGACGACGGGGGAAAGCGGCGAGGCTGAGTCGACGGAATTCCAGTCGCTGCTGGATCGCTTCTTCGCTCTCGCGGAGGCTCGCGGGCTCGCGCTTGACCTGCATCTCGACGAGACCGGCGACCCTGGCGCCCGCACCCTGGACGCAGTCGCGCGCACCGCTCTGCGCCGACACTTCAGGGCACCGATCCAGGTCGGTCACGTCTGCTCGCTGTCGATGCAGACCGAGGCAGCGGCGATGGCCACGATCGCCCTGTGCGCCGAGGCAGGCTTGCGGGTAGTCAATCTGCCGATGTGCAACATGTATCTGCAGGGGCGCGGCGCCGGCCGGACGCCTCGCTGGCGCGGCATCACCATGGTTCACGAGTTCGCTGCCGCCGGCGTCCCGGTGTCCTTCGCCTCGGACAATTGCCGCGACCCTTTTTATGCGTATGGCGACTACGACATGGTGGAAGTGTATCGCGAGGCGGTGCGCATCGCGCAGCTCGACCATCCGTTCGGCGACTGGACCGCGTCGGTGACCCGGACGCCGGCCGAGTCGTGCGGTTTCACCGGTCGGGGCCGCATCGCGGTTGGTGCGCCGGCCGATCTGGTGCTGTTTCGGGCGCGTTCGATGACCGAACTGCTGGCCCGCCCGCAATCTGACCGCGTCGTCCTGCGGAGCGGCAGGCGCCTGGATGCGGCACTCCCCGACTTCCGCGAACTCGACCATCTCCTGCCTACCCCGTAGACCCGGGGCGCAATGGCGGACTTCGGGCCAGGACAAGCGTATGTTCCGCCGCACTCGCCCGCGCGGACTTCCTCGGCTAAACTCCCGCACTCACCGAAGATCGCGCGGCACCGTCAGTCCGGGTGACCGCCGGGAGCGATGCGTTGCCGAATATCTCTCAAGTCTCGACGTGCTTTTCCACCGCGGCGGCGGAACCACGAGGCCTGACGCGATGATGCCGCAATCCGTCATCGCCAGGCGCGTCGCGGAGCTGAAGGCTTTCCGCATCTCACCCGGCGACAGCAACTACTTCGCCTGTATGCTCGACCCGCTCGCGGACGGGGTCTCCTTCACCCTGGTGGTTGAGATATTCGACCCCGGTGGCAAGACCCCTCCGAACAGCCATGGTTTCGCCGAGGAGGTGTTTTTCGTCCTCTCCGGCTCGGGACGGGCTATCGCGGACGGGGTCAGCCGCGACATCGGGCCGGGCGATGTGCTGGTGATGCGCCCCGGCACCGAACACGTTGTCGAGAACACCGCATCGCAAAAACTGTACTGCCTGACGATGATGACCCCCAATGAGGGATTTGCCGAACTGATCCGCGCCGGCACGCCAGTCGAGCTGGCGGACGAGGATCGCGCCGTGATCGCTGGCTGCCGCTATTGCTGAGCGTCCGGCAGCCTCGGACCGTCCCGATGCGGGCGAGGGACGGCTGCCGCCTGGATGCGACGGTGTGGCGGCCCGATGGGTCCGGCCGATACCCGGTGCTGCTGATGCGCCAGCCGTATGGCCGAGCGATAGGGTCGACGATCGTGTTCGCGCATCCTGGGTGGTATGCGGCGCATGGTTATGTCGTCGCGATCCAGGACGTGCGCGGCACCGGCACCAGCGAGGGCGAATTCCAGTTGTTCGCCCACGAGGAAGCAGACGGCACGGAGGCGGTCGCCTGGGCCGCGGCGCTGGACGGGTCCGATGGCAACGTCGGGATGTATGGGTTCTCCTACCAGGCCAACACACAGTATCTGGCGCTAGCGGGGGGCGCCCCGTTGCGAGCGCTTGCCCCGGCGATGGGCGGCTGGGAAATCCGCACCGACTGGGCGTTCGAGAACGGTGCCTTCGCCCTGGGTCCGAACCTGGCCTGGGGCCTGCAAATGGGGTTCATCAAGGCGACCCATGATGGCGACCGCCATGCCGCCCAGGCCTTGCGCGCCGCCGCTCAGGCTTTGCCGCTGCACGAGGCGAACCGCACTCGGCCCGATATCGTCCGCCGGTTTGGCCATTGGACCCACTACGAGTTTTGGTTGACCCATCCAGACGCTGGTCCGCTCTGGGACGGCGTGGCGCCCTCGAAGCGCCTGACCGGCCACACGCTGGACGTGCCGATGCTGCATATCAGCGGCTGGTACGACCAGACATTGATGGGGACACTCTCGGCACACGACGCTGTCATGCGGGCCGGCCGAGCAGAGCAGGCGCTTTATGTTGGGCCTTGGACGCACCAGCCATGGGGACGGCGGGTCGGTGCTGTGGACTTCGGCCCGGAGGCGGTGTCACCCATCGATCCGGCTCAGGTTGCGTGGTTCGATCGTCATTTGAAAGGCCGCGACGGGGTTGGCTCCGGAGGGATTGGGCTCGGCGGGCTGACCTTGTTCGATGTCGGCGCTCACATGTGGCGGCGGTTTTCCGCATGGCCATCGGTGCGGCGATGGTCTTTGTTCCTCGGGGGGGACGGCAGGGCGGCGGCGGCTTGCTCCGGGGTGCTGTCGCGGACGGCGGGAGCGCCAGGGATTGACCGGATCGTGCACGATCCCTGGCGGCCGGTGCCGGTGATGGGCGGCCATGGCAGCCCGCCGGCGGGGATGCAGGACCGCTCGCCGCTCGACAACCGGGCGGATGTCGCGGTCTACGACGCCGCGCCACTCACGCAGGCGGTTTTTCTTTGCGGACGGGTGTCGGTGACGTTGACGCTGGAGGCGGATCAGCCGTCGTTCGACATCGATGCGGTGTTGTCGATGCTTGCGCCGGATGGCCGCGCCTGGAATTTGACCCAGGGACACGCTCGGATCGACCCGGACGCCGGCGGCGAGGAGGCGGCGGCGGGCCCCGTGGAGCTGCCGATGCGGGCTGTCTGCGTCACCGTCCCGGTGGGTCATTCGCTGCGACTGTCGCTGGCGGGAGCCGCCGCACCGTCTTACGCTGTCAATCCTGGCTCCGGGGTTGCCGCGGCCGAATTCATGGCGGCGGACGAGCGGGTCATCACGGTCGCGATCCGCCATGGCGGTGCGACGGCGTCGGTCCTGACGCTGCCAGAGGTAATCTGATGCGCGTGATGGTGCTGTTCGCGCATCCTCTGCAGGACAGTTTCAACGCCACCCTGCACCGCACCGTGGTGACCGCGCTGGAGGCCGCCGGGCATGAGGTCGACGACTGCGACCTTTACGCCGAGGGCTTCGACCCAGTGCTCGGCGCCGAGGAAAGGCGACATTATCACGACGAGACACGCAACCGCGCACCGGTCGAAAGCTATGTGGAGCGGCTGATCGCCACCGAGGCGCTGGTGCTGTGCTATCCGATCTGGTGCTTTGGACCGCCGGCGATCATGAAGGGTTTCTTCGACCGGGTGCTGATGCCGGGGGTGTCGTTCACACTGGAGGATGGCAAGGTGCGCCCGGCCCTGACCCATATCCGGCACCTCGCGGCGGTCGTCACCTACGGGCGGCCTCGGTACATGGCACTTTGGATGGGCGACCCGCCACGGCACATCCTGACGCGCTATCTGTACTGGCTGGCGGGGAAGCAGGCGACGCGCACCTATCTGGCCCTGTACAATATGAATGTTGTGAGCGAGGCCGCGCGCAAGCGGTTCATCGCCCGCGTGGACGAGCGGATGCGACGGTTCGGAGGCTAGGCTCCGGACTCGATTATGCCCACCAGCGCATGATCGATGCCAAGATGACGGTTGCGCGGAAATTTCGGGCGAGCTTGTCGTATCTTGTGGCGACTCGGCGCCAGTCCTTCAGATGTGAGAACGCCCGTTCGATGATGTTCCGCCCCTTATAGGCGTTCTCATCGAACGGATGCAGTCGCTTGCGACTGGGATTTTGCTTGATGACCGGTGTGGTGCCGCGGTCGGCCAGGAACTGGCGGAAAGCATCGCTATCATAGGCGGCATCGCCCAAAAGCGATTTGGCCGGCGGCAGCGGCTCCATGAGCGCGGCCGCCGGGCGTATGTCGTGGCGATTTCCACCGGTCAAATCGAACGCAATGATCCGTCCCTCGCCATCGACCACGGCGTGGATCTTGGTCGTCCGACCGCCCCGGCTGCGCCCGATGGCCTGCTCCCGCTCCCCCCTTTTCCGCCGGCCGCGCAGCGGTGTGCCTTCGCCGTCGTGCTGTCGATACACTCAGTGTCCGCGGCGTCGTGCTGCACCAGATCGTCCAGGATGCGTTGCCAGATACCGGCCTTCGCCCAGCGGTTGAACCGGTTGTAGATGGTCGTGTAGGCGCCATACTCCGACGGGCAGTCGCGCCAGCGACAGCCAGTCTTCAACACATGAATGTGGAAGCTTCGAATCGAACCCGGTGGAGTCACGTCAAGCAGAAATTGGGTTCAGAGCCTAGAGCATGCCACCTTCCGCAGAAACGCTCACAGGGGTTTGGCCGGTGCGAAAAGTCACCCCAAGGCACACCGCCCCCAATGCCTCCGCCCGGCCGCAGGGCATGTTCTGTTGGAGTGGTCTGGGGTCCATGCCGGCGGGAGCCACTGTACCGCCATGATGGTTGGATAGCGGACCTCGGAGGCTGGTCGCACCATGGTCCGGTCGGCACCTGACCCCGTCGGTTCGAGGCGGTTTCGCGTATGCCGGAACTGCGGCAACGCGAGCACGCCTTGCAGACGGAATTGCGGGCTATCCTCGATCCGGTCAACGATCGCGCCGTGTATCTGCGTCTCGCTGAGACCCTCTCGGCATTCCTCGCCAAATTGCGTAGCTCCGCCGATACCCTCGACATTCAAGAGCGGCAGCGGATAGTGCGCCTGATTGTAAAGGAGATCCTGATCGAGGACGAAAGCATTATCGTTCGCCACTCCATTCCGGTCTCCCAACCACCAAACGACAACGACCCGAAATCGCCATCAGCCCGATCGCGCGATCCAGGAGATCAAAGTTACCTTTTGCGTTCAGGGCGTCCTGTCGCCCCTCTTGAGCAACCTCATGCTCGACGATCTCGACAAGGAATTGACCCGTCGGGGTCACCGCTTCTGCCGGTACGCGGACGACTGCAACATCTACGTTCGCAGCCACCGCGCCGGCGAACGGGTGATGGCCTCGGTAAGCCGGTTCCTGAGTTCCTGACCACGAAGCTGCGGCTGAAGGTCAACGAGACGAAGAGCGCGGTGGCGCAACCGGAGGAGCGTAAGTTCCTGGGATTCAGCATTTCGAATGACGGGGGCGAGCGGCGTATTGCGCCAAAGGCTCTCGATATATTCAAAGAGCGAATCCGAGAAATGACAGGCCGGACGCGGGGACTCGGTCTGTCGCAGATTGTCGAGGAGCTGACGCCATACCTCGTCGGTTGGGGCGGCTACTTCGGCTTCTGCCAGACCCCTCGCGTGCTCACGAACCTGGAAGCGTGGATCCGCCGAAGATTACGCTCGTATCTTTGGCGGCAGTGGGGCAACGGGCACAACCGCTTCAAAGAACTGCGCCGTCGTGGCCTATCACAGTTCAGAGCAGCGGTCGCCGCCGGTTCGCCGACGGGCTTCTGGCGCATTTCAGGACACCCGGCGGTCCAATCGGCCCTGCGCAACCACTACTTCAATTCAATCGGTCTCCCCCGACTCTATATTCCAACACCAGCTTAACCCGATCGAACCGCCGTGGTACGTGACCCGTATGCCCGGTGGTGTGGGAGGGGCGGCGCCGTGAGGCGTCCCCCTATCCCGATCAATCCGCGGTCCCTGATGTACGACCGGACCGTCTGCTCCCGGCCCAGCGCCGGACCGTGCTGGCCCCCTGGATGCCCGCGTCGGGTCCGACCGATCTTCAGCGCCGAACCGCCCCCCAGCGTAGGGCCGTCGGGGCGATCTCGTCGTCCATCGGTCAAACCCGGTCCAGGGACACTTGCCGACGTTTCCCGAGCAATTTCGTTAGCCGGAGGTCGCTTCACGATGTGAGTCAGGCTGACATTGCTCTTTAGGCGCGGCCCTTTCGCCACCGCAGGCCAGGCCGGCGCCCAACCTGATAGGGCACCCTCGCACGGATGCCGCCCGCGGCGCCCTTATGAGCAAGCTGAGTGATGCGATGGGGCCGCAAAGCGCGGCGTTCCTGCAAAGTGCGATCGGCAGCGCGGCAAATCCGAGGTCCGGCGCGCTCGCCACACTGATCTGCGTCGTATCGCTTATCGTCACCGCGAGCGGGGTGTTCGGTGCGATGCAGACCGCTCTGAACGCGATCTGGCGCGCTAACCCCGAGGGCACAACCGTCGAGCGGCTGATCCGTGCCCGGCTGACCAGCCTCATACTCGTGGTGGCGTTGGGCTTCAGCGGAATTGCCTCCAGCTACGGCGCGGGCGGGTCGGTGCTGGCGGCGTTGTTGTCGATCTATTACTCGGCGCAGATTGTCCTTTTCGGGGCCGAATTCACCCGCGCCTACGCGGACTATCGCGGTTCGCGCCAATCCGCTGCGGGCCGGGCAGCGGCCGACGCCCAGCCAGGCGAGGCCCAGGCCAGGTCAGTTGAGGCGGCGTAGTCCGGCCAGCCGAGCAAACGGATGGAGTTCGACGTCTGCCTCCGCCTCGGGCAGTTCGGCGCCCGGCATCCGAGGATAGGGGTCGAGAGCCAGTCCGAGCTGTTCCGCGGCGGCCTCGCCCAGGTCGATCTGATTGCCCTCGAACGGGATTTCATCGTCCGATTCGGGGTCGATGTCGTCGGTTTCCTCGCCGGACGGAACAAAGCGGACCTGAAAACCCTCCCCAACGTCGGTCTCGAAGTCTTCCAGACTGATCACGCAGGTCTGCGTGACGCGCGCACGCAGGTAGCCGCGTGCGACGACGACGTCGCGGCTCTCACGTATCAGATGAAACGCGCAGGACAGCGCGTGCACTGCCGGAAGGTTCATCCGTTCAGCAAGTGCCGCGCATTCCGTGCGGCTGGCGTCCAGCGTCAGGTCGAGGCCATGCGTGGTGATGCGATCCAAAGCCACTGGCCGGTGAAACTCCGGCGCTCCGCCGCTGGTTCCGGTCATCGTGCGGCCTCCTCGGCGGGCAGGAAGTTCACTTGGCCCTGGCCCAGAGCCTCCAGGGCTTGTTCCGCCAGAAAATGATCTTGCGCCCACATCAGGCGCTGCAAGGCCGTAGCGCATCCAGCAGGTGGAGCGGCGCCACGCCATACATTGCGGGCGATTGCATTCTCCAGTCCCTCCGCATCATCCCAGTTCGCGGCGTATGCTGCCGAGCGGCCGTGAAAAGCCTCCCACATCGCGCGGTTGCGCTTGCCGACGGAAAGGTCGCCAACGCCCATTTCCCGCAAGTTGATGTCCATGTCCAGGAACATGGCGTCGAACACCGCCTGGGCGAGAATCGGACCAGGCTCGGGCTCGCGTTTCAGGCGCTGGATCAGCAGGAAGACGTGCAGTGCGATGATGTCGAATCGCCCATCCAGCGTGTCCGGCACGCCGAGCGCGGTAAACAGATAAGGGTTGCGGGCCGCGGCCACCGAGGCACCGTAGAGCTGAAAACCCGCCCGCTCGTATCGGGCCTTTCGGCCAAGGGTCAGAAAACGCGCCACTATCGCCTCGATAACTATCGCCCCGGAAAACTTATCTTACCGTTCGGCGGGGGCCGAACAGGGGTTGCCGCAGGTTGCCGCCACGGCTGATTGACACACCATAGCCGAGCGTGACAGGCACAAGTTAGCGTGTAGCAGCCGGCGATCCAACCGGCGGGTCAATCAGGATTTCACAGGATGCGCCGCTTCTCCATGCCAATTATCATCCGCCGGCCGCTGCTGTCCTGCCTGTTGCTCGCCGGGCTGGCGCTGACCTCCTGTAGCTGGCTGCTGCCGCCGCCGGTGCAGCGCGGCAACAAGGTTGATGCACAGAATATGAAGGAGCTGGTGCCGGGCACTTCAACAAAGGCGGACGTTACGGCGCTGATCGGCTCGCCCACTGCCCGAGCTACCTTCGACGACAATTCGTGGCTGTATATCAGCGAGCTGACGCAGCAGCGCCCCGCGCAGACGCTCGGCGAGATTGCCCAGAACGTGGTGGTGGTGACTTTCGACGAAAAGGGCATGCTGCAGAAGGTTGGCACGAGGGACATGGCCGACGCGCTGCCTGTCACTATGGTGGCTAGAACGACGCCATCCCCAGGGACCGAGGCTTCGTTCATGCAACAATTGCTGGGCAATATTGGCCGGTTCACCCCGGCCGGCCTGTCTTCGTCGGGCGGTGGCGGCGGTAGCGCCGGTGGCGCGCCCAGTCCGGGAACGAGCCTAGGACGGTAATGAGCGACGCTCTTGCCGCGGGACGGCCACGGGATGGATAGCACAGAACCCTGCCCCGAGTCGGCCGCTGAAGCACCCGCCCTTCGTTATGGGCGCAACTCGCTTTCGCGCGAGCATACGCGTGCTGCTGGCGGACCCATCCGGGTGGCCGGAAGCCGAATACCAGCGTCCAGGAGCGCGGGCGTAGCTAACGGCACCACCTCAAAGGGGAGACCAACAGGGGACCGAACGGCTGTCCGTTCCGGAGGTGACACGCCGCCATCGCCTGCACCGGCCAGCGTCACTCGACCGTCTGGATGACCTCGAAACCCTCGAATTCCGGGTGGCCGAGATAGAGCGGACGGTTCCCGCCGGCACTGCGATGCGCCAGGCGGAATGCCTCCGAGGTCGTCCAATCCTCGAACGCCGTCTTGTCGCGCCAGATCGTGTGCGACGAGTACAACACGTGGTCCTCCCGTTCCGGCCCGCGCAACAGGTGGAACGACATAAAACCTGGGACGCCACGCAGATGCGTATCGCGGGAGGTCCAGACTTCCTCGAACGCCGCCCCGGCGTCAGGCAGGACCTTGAAGCAATTCATCGCAATGAACATCGGCCGTTTCCTCCTCGGATTACAAAGACCCAGCACGTGGACCGTCGCGAGCGCTGCTGGACCGGAACATGGTAACAGAGAATAGGCCCTGCGAGGATGCCGACGGGATAGCAAATGGCGACATCGCTGAATGGACTGATCCGAACAAGGAGACTCTGGCCCGTCACGCTGGCCCAATCATGCGGGGCCCTGAACGACAACCTCGTCAAGAACGCCATGATCGTCCTCGCGATCTTCCGGCTTGGCGTTGGCGGCGCTGGACTGTCCGCGCTGGCCGGAGCCTTATTCATCGCACCCTATATACTTTTGTCGGCCACTGCCGGGACGCTCGCCGACCGCTTCGCCAAGCCCCGGCTGGTGATCATCTACAAACTCGCCGAGCTGCTGCTGATGCTCGTGGCGGCGGCGGCTTTTCTGGCCGCGAGCGTACCCGCGCTGCTCGCCGTCCTGGTCGGGCTCGGTATCCAGGCGGCACTCTTTGGACCAGTGAAGTATGGCGTATTGCCCGAATACCTTGCGGCAGACGAGCTGATCGCAGGCAACGGCATCATCGAAGCGACCACCTTTCTCTCCATCGTCTGCGGCACCGTCGCCGGTGGCCTGCTGATCCTGCTGCCCTCCGGAACCGTCGCGGTCAGCGTGGCAGGTGTCGCGTTATCACTTGTCGGGCTGTTTGCCGCCCTCCGGATGCCGGCGCTGCCGCCGGCCGATCCCGGTCTGGAACTCAGGTTCAATATTCTGGCGGAAAGCTGGCGGATCGTTCGTGCCGCCGCCTCGGTGCGGCCGATCTGGCTGTCAATCCTGGGGCTGTCCTGGTTTTGGACCATGGGAGCCACCTTGATGACCGAATTCCCGATCATTGCCCGAGACACCATGCGGGCGAACGGCACCGTGCTGACCTTGCTGCTGTCGGTGTTCGCAATCGGCGTCGGCATCGGCTCGATCGGCTGCGCCAGCTTATTGAAAGGCAAGGTCACCGCTCGCTTCGTGCCGATCGCCGCCGTCGGCATCTCGGTCTTCTGCTGGGATTTCGCTTCGGCCGCGATCGCGGCTCGCGGCGTCACTTCGGCCGAGGAGGCTTTGACGACCTTCGCCGGCAATCGGCTGCTGGTGGATCTACTGCTGCTGGCGGTGGGCGGCGGGCTGTTTTCGGTGCCGCTCTATGCGATTACCCAGAGGCTAGCCGCGCCCGATCAGCGCTCACGCATGGTCGCAGCCAACAACATCCTGAATGCGCTGTTCATGGTGCTGGGCGTCGCGGTCGCGGCCGGGTTGGCGGCGTGCGGCCTACAGGCACCTGCTGTCCTGCGGATAGCTGCGGTGGCGAACCTGTTGGCGGCGGTCTGGATATTCGCCGCACTGCGGCGCGGCATGATGGGGCCGCTTGCCGCCTCACCGCTGGAAGCTGTCGCGCCCAAACTCCAGTAGGTCGCCGATCGCATCGATCGCGATGTCCGCTGGCCGGCGCTTCCTCAGCTCCTCCGGGTCATGCGCATAGTGGCCCTGACGCGGAAATACCGTCGTCACCCGGTCCCCCCACTGCTGCTTCAGCGCCTCCAGGATGCGGAGCTTGTCATCAATCATGACATAGCGGCGTGCCGGATACAGCCGTTCGACATCGTCCAGCGACTCTTCCTTGTGGACGTAGATCAGCACGTTGTCGGAGAACGCCTGCCACAGGCCGGAGCGTTCGACCTTCCTCGGCTGGAATGCCGCGTCGCCGTCGGACAGGATCACGACCGGTCCCCAGGCCGCGACATGCCGCACCACGTCCAGTGCCCGGGGATACAGCCGGTCGGCGAACGGGTAATCCGCCAGCCAGTTGGCGATACGCAGAACCTTGGGGTTGTGCAGGTCCTCTAATCGGTAGCGCTGCAAGGTACCCAGGTAGTCGGCGTAGCCCAGCGTGCTCCTCAGATCCTCGAACAGCGCCCAATACCGGTCGCGCGCCTCATTGCCGTAATGCTGACCGAGGTGGTCACCCAGGTCGCGCTGAACCTGGTCGTTGTCCAGCAGCGTATTGTCCACGTCGAACAGGAAGACGCGATCATGGATCGGGGAATCGGTGTCGGAATCGGGCATGGCCATCTCCTGCTTGCCTGAATCAAGGCGTCGCGGGCAGCTTAGCACCATCTATCACGTTATCGAGCGTCCGCTCGATCAGGCTCGGGTCATCCCATCGCAGACCGACACCGATGACCGACACCTTGGCGCGAATCTCCGGCGGCAGACGGACCGCGTCCTTTGGCGTGGTCACCAAGGTTGCTTGCGTCGCCGCCGCCTGGCGCTGCAATCCGGCCAGTTCCCGCCGCGAATATCGGTGATGATCGGCGAAGTGGCGGCTGGCGACCAGGATCGCACCCGCCTGCCGCAGCGGCGCAAAGAATTTGTCCGGGAATGCAATGCCGGCGAACGCCAGCACTCGACGTCCCGCCAGCAACTCGACCGCTCGGTCCTGAACTAGATGCGCCCGCAACACGGGTAGTTCGGGCGGCAATTGGTCTAATGCATGAGCATCATCCGCGCCGATCAGCACGGCCACCTGTACGCGAGCGGCGGCCGTCGCGACGCTCTCCCGCAACGGGCCGGCTGGAACCAACCGTCCATTGCCGAATCCCGTCTTTCCATCGATCACCAGAAGGGAGTGGGTTTTCACCAGGGTTGGATTCTGTAGCCCGTCGTCCAGCAACAGGATTTCAGCACCAGCGGCGATGGCGGCTCGTGCACTCAAGCCTCGGTCGGCGCCAGTCCAGGTCGGCGCAACCGCCGCCAACAGCAGAGCTTCATCGCCAACCAGGTCAGCCGGATCGGCCAGCATCACCCGGCGAACACCCCGGCTCGATCCACCATAGCCACGCAGCAGGACATGCACCGTGATGCCACGCCGCGTCAGCCGCTTCGCAAGATCGAGCACCAAAGTGGTCTTACCGGCACCCCCGAGCGTTACGTTGCCGCAGCAGACCACCGGTACCGGTGCCCTCCACCCCGGGCGCCCGACGTGGCGAGCCGTCACCGCTGCTCCGACCAGGGACAGTGGTGACAAGGCGCGAGCGAGGATACCGTTACGTGACCAGAACGCCGGAGCACGCATCATCGTCAGGACGGTCGGCGACCCAAACTCGCCCCGATCATCGCGATCCCCGCAGCAGCAGCAGCAGCAACGCCTCGGCGGTGCGGGCCGGAAGATCCTCGTGCCGGCGCACTGCCGCGGCGGCGTGCTCACCCAAGCGGCGGCGATGGTCGGGATTGTCGAGCATGTCCACCACGAACCGCGCAAGACCAGAGGCATCGGCGACGTCGGTCAGCGCGCTGGCCTCTCGCAGCAATGCAACATGGTCGGCAAAATTGGAGCAATACGGGCCGACCGCAACGGCGCAGCCCAGCCGAGCCGGCTCCAGCGGGTTCTGTCCACCGCCGGGGGGAAGCAGGCTGCGGCCCACGAAAGCGATCGGGGCCAGCCGGTACCACAGCCCCAGTTCACCCATCGTATCGGCGATCCACATGCCCTCTGACGGCGCCGGCTGTCCCACCGATCGGCGCGGTGAGCCCAGTTCGGCCGCAAGAGCCGCGCCTCGGTCCGGATGACGCGGCGCGATGATAGTCAGCAATCCGGGATGCGTCGCGGCGACCTGCTGATGAGCGGCGGCTACCACCGCCTCCTCTCCGGCATGCGTACTGGCTGCGAGCCACACCGGCCGCCCAGAGAATGCAGCCACCAGCGCACCCAGTTCAGCCTGGTCGACCGGCAACGGCGGAGCGGCGAATTTGAGGTCTCCCGGGCTTTCAACATGCGGCGCCCCAAGGGCCCGCAGCCGCTCAGCGTCCTCCTCCCCGCGCGCCCGTATGCGCGAGAAGCCCCCGAGGATGTCACGCGCCAGTCCAGGGGCACGACGCCAACGGGCAAAACTGCGGTCCGACATCCGGGCATTGACCAGCATCAGCGGGATACGCCGCGCCCGACAGGCAAAAAGCTGATTAGGCCATAATTCGCTCTCAACGAAGCAGGCAGCATCGGGACGCCAGTGCGAGAGAAATCGGTCCACCCAGGCCGGCACATCCAGTGGCGCGAAACGATGCAGCACCTCGCGCCCCAGTCCAAGCTCCGCCAACTGCCTATCGAGCAGTTTCTGAGACGTCACGGTTCCAGTCGTCAGCAGCACCTTCGCCCGGGACCGTAATGCGCTCAGCACCGGCAGGATCGAGGTCGTCTCCCCCACGCTCGCGGCATGAACCCACAGCAGCGGACCGGCCGGCCGCTTGGTAGCCTCGATACCCCGTCGCTCCGGCAGACGCTCCGCGATTTCCCGACCACGGGCCACCCGCCGCCTCAGGTTTACCCGTAGCGCCGGAGCCAGCAGCGTCGTCGCAACGGCCCAGCCAGTGCTCAGAAATGGAGTCGTCACGCGGGACAAAGCCGGTCGGCCCGGTCCGCCGCCTGGTTCAACGCATCGGCGATGGCCGGGACCGCTTCCTTCCAACCGTGGCGGCCGACGCGGACGGCCGGACCACACACGATAATTCCCCGCCCGAACGGCAGCGGCACCCGCATCCGATCCCAGCTATCCAGCTCGATGCGCCGATTGGTGCGAGCAGCACACGGCAGCACCGGCGCGCCGGAAAGGGCAGCGAGTTGAGCCACCCCGGCAGCGGCCTGACGCCTTGGGCCTCGTGGGCCATCGGGCGTAATACCAATCAGGTCGCCGCTGGTCAGCACAGCCAGCAGTTTGCGCAGTCCAGAGGCGCCCCCACGGGTCGACGAGCCCAGGATCGGCAGAATGCCAAACCGCCGGACGACCGAACCGATAAAACGGCCGTCACGATGCTGGCTGACCAAAGTATGAACCCCGGTCTGATGATAGCCGGGCTGCCGACGGGCCAGCATCAACAGCGCCGGCATCAGCGGCAGAAACTCGTGCCAGAATGCGATAACCGCGGGAGAGCCGGTTATGTGCGGAGCAAGATGCTCCTGCCCGTCCAGCGTCCAGCGCGTGGTGCGGAG
The DNA here is from genome assembly GCA_963758415.1 of uncultured Alphaproteobacteria bacterium. Classification (GTDB taxonomy): domain Bacteria; phylum Pseudomonadota; class Alphaproteobacteria; order Acetobacterales; family Acetobacteraceae; genus Rhodopila. The sequence continues at coordinate 1,629,509 of CAVWVL010000011.1, forward strand.
GGCGGAGGTGAGGTAGTAACCCAAGAGATGCGGCAGCAGGGACTGGGCCTGGCGCGAACGCAGCAAGGATTTCATTGTCTGCCGGGTAGCACGCGGCACCTGTCTTGCGGAAGTGTGAGTGGACGCTGTTTCCCCCAAAGCATCCGCGTTGCCGTCAATTCCCGCCGTGCGTCCCCATCAGGCCGATTCCCGAGACGATCTGAATCGCCACCCTTGGGTAACTGATCCGTCCTCACTCGGGTGTGCTACCAGCCAGTAGCCAAGGCGGAGCCGCAATGGCAAGCTTTGGTATCACCCATGGAGGAAACAAATCATGCGGCTCGCGGACAAGGTCGCCATCGTCACCGGCGCGGCATCGGGGATGGGCGCTGCGACGGCGCGACGCTTCGGCAGGGAGGGCGCCAAGGTGGTTGTCGCCGATATGCTGGAGGCAGAGGGCCGCGCGGTGGCGGATGCGATCAGCACCGCCGGCGGCAAGGCGCTGTTCGTTGCGCTGAACGTGACCGATGAAGCCGCGTGGGCGAAGCTGGTGGACGAGACGGTGCGCGCCTTCGGACGCCTCGATATCCTGGTGAACAACGCCGGCATCAGCGGCAGCGCGACCAACGATTTGCTTGATTCCGCCTTGTGGGAACGGCTGATGGCGGTGAACAGCACAGGCGTTTTCCTCGGCACGGCGGCGGCGGTGCGGCAGATGCAAAAGAACGGTGGCGGATCGATCATCAACCTGTCGTCGATCTCCGGCGTAGTCGGACAATCCTTCGTGCACATGGGCTACAACGCTTCGAAGGGTGCGGTTCGCACCATGACCAAGGCGACGGCCGTCCAGTTCGGCAAGGACCGGATTCGTTGCAATTCCATTCATCCAGGCCTGATGCCGCCAATGCGCACGTCGGGCGCGACGGCCGATCCCGAAGTGCGCGCGAAAATGCTGCGGGCCGTCCCGCTTGGCCGCGCCGGCGAGGTGGATGAGGTGGCAAACGCCGTCCTGTTCCTCGCCTCGGACGAGGCATCCTACATCACCGGCGCAGAACTCTATGTGGACGGTGGCTATTTGGCGATGTAGCGCGCGCCATCTCCGCGCTCGTGGATTTTGGTCCTGCCGCTCCGTTGGTGACGTGATCGTTATGCATCCCGCATCCAGTTAGCGCCGTTGGCGCTGCACGGACGACGATCACCGGAAACTCGGAGACAACCCATGAAACGATTGCTCATGACGGGCGCCGCTCTTGTTTTGATGGCGGGCAGCGCCGTGGCGGAACCGGGGGGATGCCTCAAATACGGCGCTGGTGGCGCCGTCGCGGGCCACTTCGTCGGTCAGGGACACTCGGTTCTGGGTGCGGCCGGCGGCTGCGCGGTCGGTGCCTACAAGCGTCACGAAGCTAGGAAGTCCGAACGCGAAGCCGCCTCCGCGGATCGGGATAAGGCCAATGCCGCCGAGACTTCGCCGCACCAGACCAACGAATAAATCACCGCCACCCCACCAGTCTCTCCCGATGCAGGCCCGGGATCCCTGGGCTTACGCTGCGTGGTTAATCCGCTCGCCCCTTGGAGCTGGCCGAGGGGAAGCGGGTTACGCGGTAATTCAAATCAGGCCGGTGCCATTATCCTGAACCTGAACGGCCCAAAGCAGCCTCAGGCTTGCTGCGGTAGGCCCGCAGGAATACCTCCGTGCCCCGGTGAGCGCGCGCCGTGATCTCCTCGCTCGACGCCGGCTCGGCCAACCCGAAGGCAATCTTCGCCGGCAGACTGCCCTCCCACAGGCTGACCAGGTCATCCGCCGCCCGATCCGCCGCATCCACCGTTAACTCCCCCCGCTCGGCCGCCGCGGCGATGATGGCGGCCAGCGCCGACCGGACCCGGCCGGGACCCGCCGCATAGAAGCGCACCGCCAGCCCCCGATTGCCGCGCAACGTGCCCGGCAGCGTGTGCGCCATGGTGCACACGTCCGATCCCAGGATTACGCCCAGGAACGCAAGGCCCAGAGCTGTAAGCTGCTGCCGCAGGTCATTGCCACACTCGCGCGCTGACAAGGCGCCGATCATCTCGTCGGCCGTATTGCTGACGATGGTCTCGAACAGCGTCTCCTTGTCGTGAAAATGGCTGTAGACGGTCATCTTCGAAACTGCGGCCTGAGCCGCCACCGCCTCCATCGTGACCAACTCGAACGGCTGCCGGGCGAACAGGCTTTTCGCGGCTGCAATAATGGCGGCGCGCTTCGTGTTGTCCTTGGGTCGGCCGGAGCGAACGATGCCCTGGCGAACGATGGCGGAGGCAAGCTCCACGTGAATTCCCTTCGGATATTACTGGACTCCAGGGTCCACATATCACATACTGGACGCATTGGTATAGAATTACAATCGCGTGATGCTCATTATTGCACTTGCCGGGCCAGAGGTTAACAGTTGTCCACGCGTTACGGCGAGGATCGCGGCGGCTGTTGCGATTTTCCTGACGGCGGGCTGCACCGTGGGGCCGGATTTTCGCGCGCCGAAGCCGCCCCCAAGCCCTCGGTTCACCGAGACCCCCTTACCCACCCACACTGTGTCCGCGACCGTCCCGGGTGGCTCCGAGCAGCGATTGAACCAGGGCCGCGACATTCCGGGCGAATGGTGGGGATTGTTTCATTCGCCGCAGATCACCTCGCTGGTGTCTCGCGCGCTTCAGGCCAATCCCGATGTCGCCGCCGCCCAGGCGACGTTGCGCCAGGCACGGGAGAACGTGCGTGCCGAGCAGGGGGCGTTGTTTCCGCAGGTTAGCGCCGGCATCTCGGCCGAGCGGCAGCAGGAGTCACTGGCGGCACTTGGATTCGGCAGCGGTTCGTCGACCTTTACGGTCATAAGTGGTTCCCTGAACGCCTCCTACACCCTGGATGCGTTTGGCGGCATCCGGCGGCAGATCGAGCAGCTCGACGCACAGGCGGAGTATCAGCGCTTCGAAGTGGAAGCGACCGACCTGACGCTCGCGGCCAACGTGATCATCACCGCGATCACCGAAGCCTCGTTGCAGGCGCAGATCGATACCACGCTGGACATCATCAAGACCGACACTGCCGCGCTGGACCTCACAAAGCGGCGCTTCCAGCTTGGCGGCGTCAGCGAGGTGGACGTCCTGCAACAGCAATCGTTGCTGGATACCCAGGTCGCCACCTTGCCCGGTCTGCGCAAACAGTTGCAACAGCAACGCAACCAGTTGGCCGTCTATCTCGGCGGGCGCCCCGATCAGTACGCGACGCCAACGCTGGACCTCGCCAATCTCACCCTGCCGGAGGACTTGCCGGTGTCGCTGCCCTCGAAGCTGGTTGAGCAACGACCAGACATCAGGGCGTTCGGAGCGTTGCTGCATTCGGCAACCGCCGGCGTTGGTATCGCCACCGCCAACATGTTGCCGCAGATATCACTCAGTGCCAGCTACGGGCGCGACAACACCGACTTGACCCATCTGTTCACCCCGGGGGGCATCGTCTGGAGCATCGCCAGCAGTCTCACGCAGCCGATCTTTGAAGGCGGCACCTTGCGCGCGCGGAAACGAGCCGCCGTTGCCGCGCTCGACGTTGCCGCCGCGCAATACAGCAGCACGGTCAATACCGCGTTCAGGAACGTTGCCGATGCGCTTGTTGCGATCGAGCGTGATGCCGAAACGTTGCATGCAGCCTTGGCCGCGCAGAAGACCTCGGCCGCGAGTCTGGCGGTCGCGCGGGCCCAGTATGCGGCGGGCGGTGGCACCTACCTCAATGTGCTGACCGCGGAGCAGAGTGACTACAGCGCGCGCCTGACCCTCGTCACCGCCCGGGCCACCCGCTTCACCGACACCGTCGCGCTGTTCCAGGCGCTCGGCGGCGGCTGGTGGAATCGCACTGACATCGATCCGAAACTCGCGCAGTCCAGTGGAGTGCTGCCATGAATGACACCGCGACGCTGGCGCGCACCACGACGCGGCGGCCAAGGACCTGGCTGCGCATGACGCTGATGCTGCTGGTCGTGGCGTTGCTGGCCGCGGGCATGATCAGCTTCCAGCGATTCAAGACCGGTATTATCAGCCAGATCGTTACGACGATCAAATCTGCTGTGCCGACCGTCGCTACCACCACCGCCACGATGCAGGACTGGCAGCCCACGCAGACCGCGGTGGGTTCGGCGCGTGCCTCCAACGGCGCCGATCTGGCGGCTGAGATTGGCGGCGTGATCGAGCAGATCCATTTCGAGTCCGGGCAGACCGTCGCCGCCGGCGATATACTGCTGCGGCTGCGGCTGAACGACGACGAAGCGAAGCTGCAACAGCTTCAGGCCAACGCTGACCTCGCGGCGGTGACTCTGTTGCGGGATCAGCGACAGTTCCAGGCTCATGGCGTCGCCCAGGCGACGGTCGACACCGACGCAGCCAACCTTAAGGTGGCGCGCGCGCAGGTCGAGGCGCAGCAGGCGCTTATAGCGGAGAAAACCGTCCGCGCGCCGTTCGCCGGTCGGCTTGGGGTGCGGCAGGTGGACCTCGGACAATACATCGCGGCGGGAACCGCGATCGTCACATTGCAACAGCTCGACCCCATGTTCGTTGACTTTTACTTGCCGCAACAGGCACTCGGGCAAATCGCCGTCGGCCAGAATGTCGAGGTGACCGCCGACGCATATCCCGGCCGGGTCTTCTCGGGTCAGGTGTCCTCGCTGAATTCAAAGATCGACAGCATCAGCCGAATGCTCCAGGTGCGAGCGACGACCGCCAATCCAGAGGGGGTGTTGCTGCCGGGAATGTATCTGAGCGTCTCGGTCGCGTCGGGCGCCGCGCGGTCCCTGGTCACCATTCCGCAAGCCGCCGTCGCGTACAATCCGTATGGCGCCCTGGTCTATGTGGTGCATGACGAAAAGAACGCCGAGGGGGTGGTTCAGCACGTCGCGAGGCAGCAGTTCGTTACGACGGGCGAGGCACGCGGCGACCAGGTGAGCATCCTTAAAGGGGTCAATGCGCACGATGTGGTCGTTACGGCCGGGCAGTTGAAGCTGCACAACAACATTGTGGTGAACATCGACAACGCGGTGCAGCCAACGGACAACCCCGCCCCCGTGCCCCAGGATCACTGACGATGATGATGGGAGCCAGGTCATCCTCGGCGCAGCATGCCCTTGGCGCAGGCCGAGGGCCCGAAGACCCACATCTTCGCCGGGTCAGGCACCGCAAGTCGCGGGTGGCCGGGACGAGCGCGGCCATGACACTGGCGACGACGGGTCGGGCGCTTGGCTGGCGCGACGCCATTCCCCTTGGTGCTGACGACGCCGGTGCTAGGTCCCCACGATGAAATTCACCGACATCTTCATCCGACGGCCCGTCCTGGCATGCGTGGTCAGCCTTATGCTCCTCGTGGTCGGACTGAAGTCGTTCTATTCGCTGCCGATCCTGGAATATCCCAAGACGGAGAACGCGGTGGTCACCATCACCACGGTCTATTACGGTGCCGATCCGGAAACCATCGCCGGCTTCGTTACCACACCGCTGGAGAATGCCATCGCGCAGGCCAACGGCATCGATTACCTGTCGTCGAACAGCCTGCCCGGTGTCAGCACGATCGCCGCCAACCTGGTGCTGAATTTCGAACCCGACAGGGCCATCACCGAAATCACCGCGAAAATCAACTCGGTGCTGAACCAGTTGCCGGCTGGCGTGCAACAGCCGGTCCTGACGGTGGCGATCGGCCAGTCTCTGGACGCACTGATCATCGGTTTCGCCAGTGATGAACTGTCTCCCAACCAGATCACCGATTACCTGGTGCGCAATGTTCAGCCACGGCTCCAGGCGGTGCCCGGTGTGCAGACGGCGGAACTTCTGGGGCAGCAGAACTTCGCCATGCGAGCGTGGCTAGATCCACGGAAATTAGCCGCATACGGAATGACCGCGACGGACGTGAACAATGCGCTCGCCGGCAATAACGTGATCGCCGGCCTGGGCACCACCAAGGGCCAGATGGTGCAGTTCAATCTGAACGCCTCCACCAACCTCCATTCGGTGCAGGAGTTCCGCGATCTCGTCGTCAAGCAGGTCGATGGCGGAGTGATCAGACTGAGCGATGTCGCCAACGTCACCCTCGGCGCGGACGACTATGAAACCAGCGTCGAATACAACGGCAAGAAGGGTGTCTATATCGGCATCCAGACAGTGCCGTCAGCCAGCCTGCTGGCGGTCATCGCCGGCGTCAAGGCGGTGCTGCCGTCGATCCAGCAGCAGCTTCCGGCCGGCCTCAACGGCGATGTCATCTACGACTCCACCGTGTTCGTGAACAGCGCCATCCATGAAGTGGAATGGTCGCTGGCGGAAACCGTTCTGATCGTCACGCTGGTGGTGTTCGCCTTCCTGGGATCGTTGCGCTCAGTGGTGATCCCGGTCATCACCATCCCGCTGTCGCTGATCGGCACCTTCGCGGCGATGCTGATACTCGGGTTCTCGATCAACCTGCTGACCCTGCTGGCATTGGTGCTGGCGATCGGCCTGGTGGTGGACGACGCCATCATCGTGGTGGAGAGCGTCAACCGGCACCTGGAAGAGGGCATGCGACCGCGCGACGCCGCCATCAAGGCCGCGCGCGACCTGGCCAACCCGATCATTGCCATGACCGCCGTGCTGATCGCCGTCTATGTGCCGATCGGCTTCCAGGGCGGCCTGACCGGCGCGTTATTCACCGAGTTCGCATTCACCGTCGTCGGCGCCGTAACGATGTCGGCCATCGTGGCGCTGACCTTGTCGCCGATGATGTGCGGTTATCTGCTAAAGCCGCATCCACAAGGCGCCGCGCGCGGCTGGCAGGACCGCGTGGTTGGCCAGATCGACCGCGTGTTCAGTTCGTTGCAGCGAGGCTACGAACGCTGGCTGCGGGGCAGCCTCCGTACCATACCGGTGACCCTGACCTTCGCCGTATTGGTCATCGGCAGCATCTACTTCCTCTATACGAATTCCGCCAGTCAACTGGCACCCGAGGAGGACCAGGGGGTCGTCATCCTGCTGCCGACCTCGGCGCCCGATGCGACCTTGCAACAAAAGGAGCTGTACGGCCAGCAGGCGCAGGACATCATGGAGAAGGTCCCCGAAGCCGAACAAAGCTTCCAGGTCATCAGCCCCACGCAGTCGATTTCCGGCATCACGCTGAAGCCCTGGGACCAGCGGACGCGCGACGCAACGACAATCCAGCGCCAGTTGCAGAACCAACTTGCCACCGTTGCCGGCCAGAAGATCGTGGCATTCCTGCCCCCGGCGCTGCCGGGTTCGCAAGGGCTGCCGGTCCAGTTCGTGCTGAAATCGACCCAGCCGTTATCGATACTGTATCCGCAGGCACAGAAATTCCTCGCCGACGCGACGGCCAGCGGCCTGTTCCTGTTTCTCGACAGCGATCTGAAAATCGACGCGCCGCAGCAGGTCATCGAAATCGACCGTGACAAGGCGGCGCAGCTCGGCCTGTCGATGACCGAGGTGGGAAGCGCCATGGGCGGCCTTCTCGGTGGCGCCTACACCAACTACTTCAGCCTGGGCTCGCGATCCTACAAAGTGATATCGCAGGTGCAGCAACGCTCGCGCCAGACCATCGACCAGGTGATGCAGTTCCAGATCGCGACCGTGAACGGCACCCCGGTTCCGGTCTCGGCCATTGCCCGGGTCCGGCAGGAGACCGTGCCGCAAACCATCACGCATTTTCAGCAGGTGAATTCAGCAACGATTGGTGGTGTGCCGACACCAGGGATATCCGAGGCCGAGGCATTGCAGTCGTTGCAGACCCTGGCTCGGCAGACCCTGCCACGCGATGTGCTGATTGACTACGCCGGACCCTCGCGGCAGTACATCCAGGAAACCAGTAGTTTCGTTGCGACCTTTGGTTTGGCGCTGATCATCATCTTCCTGGCTCTGGCGGCATTGTTCGAGAGCTTCCGCGATCCGCTGGTGATTTTGGTGTCTATACCGATGTCGGTCGCCGGCGCGCTGTTGTTCATATGCCTGGGCCTCGGCGGCGCATCGTTGAATATCTATACCGAGGTCGGTCTCGTGACGCTGATGGGACTGATCAGCAAGCACGGCATCCTGATCGTCGAGGTGGCGAATGAGGCGCAGCGGGCCGGTCGCTCGAAGCTGGAGGCGATCGTCCACGCGGCTTCCATCCGGCTGCGCCCGATCCTTATGACGACCGCGGCCATGGTGCTGGGCGTGGTGCCGCTGATCACGGCTTCCGGCGCCGGAGCGGCGTCTCGTTTCAACATGGGCGTGGTGATTGCCAGCGGCCTGTCGATCGGCACGTTGTTCACGTTGTTCGTTCTGCCAGCGGTATATTTGGTAATCGCCGCCCGCCACCAGGCGGAAGCGCCCGAGGCGTCGACAGCCGACCGGCCACGCGAGCAAGGCGGAAGTGACATGGCGGTTGGTCGTCCATAGCAGCGGCCAGTGATGCCGCGAGGCAAGACAGACCCATCACCCCGGCCAATGTCCGACCTGGTAGCGAAGCGCGGCCGTCCATGCAGTACCGTGCACACAACACCACCAGCCGATCCCACCCACCAGGGCAATGACAATGAATGGTTCCGCCGGCGACCCGACACGGCATAGCGGAAATCCCCAGGTTCGTCGCAGCGGCCACGCCAGCCTCAGCCCCCGCGGCGTCAGCATGTCCCCGGCGAGGTGGGACAGGTAGCCGAGCGCCAGGGCAGCAATCGGAGCGCGTCGATACCCGGCCTGAGACAGTAACATGGCCAGTCCAACCACCGCGATCGCCGAGTGAGTCACCCCGCGGTGACCCAGCGTCGCGGCGATGGCCGTCGAGACCGGCCGCGAACGACGCCCCACCCAGGACTTCGGATGATCCACATCGGGCAGCAGCGACCCGACCACGGCCAAGCATAGATAGACAGGGTTGGCCACAGGCAGATGCAGCAATGGGGCCGCCGCGATCCACGTCGCGAGCCCTACAACGACGTGCGACCGAGCCATCATTCCGCGCGACCGCAGGTGTCGCTTCGGCCGCGTGAACCAGTAAGGCGTCCGCGCCTGATCATGACCCCGGGCACAGACGCCCTGTTCTCGAGCTTTCTATCCAACCAGCTCCCGCCATTCCGCCTCCGTCACGGTCCTGACGCCGAGTTCCGTCGCCTTCCGCGCCTTGGACCCTGCGTCGGCGCCGACCACGACGATGTCCGTCTTCTTCGACACCGAGTCGGTCACTTTCGCCCCCAGTTCCTCGGCCCGAGCCTTCGCCTCTGGCCGGGTCATGGTTTCCAGCGTTCCGGTGAACACCACCGTCTTTCCAGCGACCGGACTGTCGGCGGCTTCCGCCTGCACGGCATCCTCGATCGTCAGTTGGCCGGTCAGCTCATCCAGCGTCGCGACGTTGCGCGGTTCGGCGAAGAAATCCGCCAGCTCCTCGGCGATCGTCGGGCCGATACCGGTGATGCTGCCCAGCGCCAGCCGCTCATCCGATCCCACCGTCGTTGCCGCCAGCATCTGCTCCCGCCAGTTGGCAAAGCTTCCGTAGTGGCGGGCGAGCAGGCGAGCGTTGGTGGAGCCGATGCGCCGAATCCCCAGCGCGTAGATAAAACGCTCGAGCGGCACCCGGCGCCGCGCCTCGATGGCGCGCGAGAGGTTTCGGGCGGACAGCTTGCCCCAGCCTTCCCTGGAGGCGATTTCGGCCTCCCGCTCGGGCAGCCTGAACAGGTCGGAGGGACCGTGCAGCCACCCTTCGTCGTAAAATTCCTGGATGGTCTTCTCGCCCAGCCCGTCGATGTCGAAGGCCGGGCGCGAAACAAAGTGGATCAGCCGTTCGACCCGCTGCGCCGGACAGATCAGGCCACCGGTGCACCGCCGAACCGCCTCCCCCGGGGGACGCACCGCGTGACTGCCACAGGCCGGGCAAACCTCCGGAAACATAAACGGCGCGGCATCCGCCGGACGGCGATCCGCCACCACCGAGACGATCTGCGGGATAACATCGCCCGCACGCTGCAACACCACCGTGTCACCGACACGAATGTCCTTGCGCGCGATCTCATCCTCATTGTGCAGCGTCGCCCGCCCCACCAGCACCCCGCCCACATTCACCGGCTGCAGCTCGGCTACCGGCGTCAAAGCCCCGGTGCGCCCCACCTGGATGCGGATTTCTTGCAGCACCGTGGTCGCCTGCTCCGCCGGGAACTTCCACGCGATCGCCCATCGTGGCGCCCGTCCGACAAAGCCCAGACGCCGCTGCAACGCCAGATCGTCAATCTTGTAGACGACGCCATCGATGTCGTAGCCGAGGCCGGCGCGCTCCAGGCCGATCGACTGCTGAAACGCTTCCGCGTCGGCTTCGCTGCCTAGCCGGCGGGACAGCGGATTGACCTCAAACCCCCAGCCCTTGAGGCGCTCCAGGTAGTCCCAGTGGGTCGCCGCCACCGGCTCGCTGCTCTCGCCCTGCGCGTAGGCGAACAGCGACAGCGGCCGCCCGGCGGTGACGCGGACATCGAGTTGCCGCAGGCTGCCGGCGGCGGCGTTGCGTGGATTGGCGAAGACCTTGCCGCCCGCTTCGGCCTGGGCCTGATTGAGCGCCAGGAAGTCGGCCTTGGTCATAAAGACCTCACCGCGAATCTCGATCAGGGCAGGGGCGTCGCCACGCAGCCGGTCGGGCACCGACTTCATCGTCCGCAGGTTGGCGGTGACGTCCTCCCCTTCGGTGCCGTCGCCACGCGTGCTGCTGCGAGTGAATCTTCCCCGCTCGTAAGTCAGGTTGATCGACAGCCCGTCGATCTTCGGTTCCGCCACGAACACCAGCGGCTCGGCGCGCCCGAGGAACCGCTTCGCCCGCGCACAGAATTCAGCGAACTCAGTGGCGTCGAACGCATTGTCCAGCGACAGCATCGGCACCCGGTGACGCACCTTGGCAAAGCCGCTCTCGGGGGCACCCCCGACCCGCGTGGACGGCGAGTCAGGTCGGATCAGAGCCGGAAAACGCGCCTCGATCGCGGCGTTGCGACGGCGGAGCAGGTCATAGTCGGCGTCGGAAATCTCAGGTGCGTCGCGCTGGTGGTAAGCTGCGTCGTGGTGCGCGATCCGCCGCGCCAGGTCGGCCAGTTCCGCCGCCGCTTCGGTTTCGGTCAACGCCTCGACCGCGGTCCGAGCCACCTCAGTCGTGGCGTTGGTCATACCAGCAGCCCTTGCGGCGGCTTCTGGCCCAACAAATCGTCCGCGGCGGCGCGGGCCGACGGCGTGATCGTCTCGCCGGCCAGCATGCGGGCGATCTCCTCGCGCCTTGCCGCCGTCTCTAACAGCTCAACAGCGGTGGTGGTCCGGCCCCGGGCAACGGCCTTTGTGACCCGCAGATGGGCAGCGCCACGCGCCGCCACCTGCGGGCTGTGCGTCACCACCAGGACCTGCACCTGTTCGGCGACGCGGACCAGACGCTCACCGACCGCCGCCGCGGTCGCGCCGCCCACGCCGGAATCGACCTCGTCGAACACCAGCGTCGGCACCGGCGAACCGGCGGACAGCACCACCTTCATCGCCAGCATCAGCCGCGACAACTCGCCGCCCGACGCGACGCGCGAGAGTGGGCCGGGCTCCTGCCCAGGGTTCGCGGCGATCAGAAAGCGCACCTGGTCCATACCGCCGGGGCCCCAGCCGGCTTCTGGCAGCGGCGAAACTTCGGCAAGGAACCGAGCCTTGTCGAGGCGCAACGGCGGCAGCTCCCTCGCCACTGCCTTTTGCAGCTTCCCGCCAGCCAGCCCACGCACCGCGCTAAGCTCGGCGGCGGCGGTCAGATAGCGGCCTTTGGCGTCACGCGCCGTTTGCTCCAGTTCGACAATGGCGGCAGCGCCGGTTTCCAGCGCCGACAAGCGCGCGGCCAAGGCGTCGAGCAGCGCTGGCAGGTCAGGCACCGCGATCCCGTGCTTGCGGGCGGCCGCACGCAGCGCAAACAACCGCTCCTCCGACTGCTCCAGCAACCGCGGATCGACATCCGCTTCCGCCGCCAGACGCGTGAGAATGGTTTCCGCCTCCGCCAGTGCCTCCTCCGCTCGTTCCAGCGCGGCAAGCGCATGGTCGGCGGGATTCGGAGCGCCCGGGACAGTTTGCTGACCGGGTGGGGCCAGACGTTGCAGGGCACGCGACGCCGCCCGCAGCGCGGCGGAAGGGCCTGCGGTGCGCCGGTCACGTGGCGTCAGCTCCCCGAGTGCCACAGCGATCGCTTCCGCCCGTCGCTCCTGCTGCTGCAGGCGCTGGCGTTCCCGCGCCAGGTTTTCCTCCTCGTTCGGCCGTGGCGCCAGGGTCGCGAGTTCGTCGACCGCGAACCGCAGATACTCCTCATCGCGCTCCGCCGCCGCAATCGCCGCACGGGCTTTTTCCAGCGCATCGGTTGCCTCGCGCCACTCCCGCCAAGCCTGGGCAACGGCCTGCCGCAGCGGCAGGGCTACGCCGAATGCGTCCAGCAGTCCGGCATGACCGGCCTGATCAGCCAGACTCATTTGCTCGTGCTGGCCCTGCACCTCGACCAGCAGACCGCCGATGCGGCGCAGCAACCCGACCCCGACCGGATGATCGTTGACGAATGCACGCGAGCGTCCGTCCTTGGTGATGATACGACGCAGCACGATTTCGTCATCGGACATCAGTCCGTGCTCATCGAGTATCGTGCTGACCGCGTGGCCTTCAGGCGGGACGAAGCAGGCGGTCACCGAGGCCTGTTCGGCGCTGGCACGGACCAGGCCACTGTCGGCGCGGGCACCGAGCGCAAGACCAAGGCTGTCCAACAGGATGGATTTGCCGGCGCCGGTTTCGCCGGTCAGGACCGTGAGGCCATGATCGAACGACAGGTCCAAACGCTCGATCAGCACGACATCGCGGATCGCGAGCGCGGTCAGCACGCGGGACCCCCGGCTCCTTGACGCCGCGTTGCCGCCGGCGGCCCCGGCCATGCGGGCGATGGAACGCTAAAACACCGCATGCCAGGCGCGAGAGAAGAAGCCCCGCTGAGCCGGCTCGGTCGGACGCGTGACGCCGTTGCCAGCCGCGCCGACACTGACGAGCTGGGCGTAGGTATCCTCATACCATTCGCTGCCGGGGTAGTTGTAGCCGAGAACCGCGGCCGTCTTGCGCGCCTCGTCCTTCAGTCCCAGCGCGAGATAGATTTCAGTCAGCCGATGCAGCGCCTCGGGCACGTGATTGGTCGTCTGATACTCGTCCACCACCCGCTGGTAGCGGCCGATCGCTGCCTCATACAGATGTTGCCTCTGGTAGAAACGGCCGATCTCCATCTCCTTGCCGGCCAGATGGTCGCGGCACAGATCGACCTTGAGGCTGGCATCGCGAGCATAGGCGGTCCCGGGAAACCGCGTCACCACGTCCTGCAGCGCATTCATCGCCTGCTCGGTTCCCCGCTGGTCGCGCTGGATATCGGCGATCTGCTCATAGTAGCAAAGTGCCCGCAGGTAATAGGCGTAGGCGATGTCACGATGCGCCGGATGCAACTGGATGAAGCGGTCCAGTGTGGCAAGCGCATCGGTGTACTTGTTCTGCAGATACGACGTGTACCCCGACATGAGCTGGGCATTCACCGCCCAGGATGAATAGGGGTAGTTCTGCTCGACCGCTGCGAACTGTTCGTTGGCGATGGCATAGCGCTTGGCGTTCAGCGCATCGACGCCGTTGTTGTAGACCTGCTCCACCGGCCCGACGGGGGCGGTCTTGGCTTCGTCGCTGCCGCCGCCGGCGCAGGCGACCAACAATCCGAGGATTGCGAGCACAAAAAAACGATGAGCACGGGGGGGCATGTCGCGACTCTGAACCATGGTGGGCTTATACCACGCCATGCCGATCCGCGAATACCAGACAGGTCCCTGGACTTCGCGGCGGATCGTCGCTGTCAGGCGGCGCTGACCGTCAGTGGCTCGCTGGTGACCGACTGCCATGCCGCCGCGTCGGCGAACAACGCCTTCAGCAGGCGGTTGTTCAGCGCATGACCACCGCGATGCGTGATGAAGCGCCCGTGCAGCAAGCCACCGGCAAGTGCCATGTCGCCGACCGCGTCGAGCAGCTTGTGGTTGGCGAATTCGTTGTCCATCCGAAGGCCGCCCGGGTTGAGCACCGTCTCTCCGTCGACGACGACGACGTTGTCGAGGCTGCCGCCCAGGCCGAAGCCGGCGGTCTGCAGCTCCGCGATATCCGGCGCGAGAGCGAAGGTGCGGGCTTCGGCGATCTGGTGACGGAAGGTATCCGGCGTAAGCCGCAACGAGCAGGACTGGCGGCCGATGGCCGGCGCGTCGAATTCGATCGAGAGGTCCATCTCAAGCACCGGCGGCGCGGAGCGGGTGACCGGGGCGAGGGGACGCAATTCGGCGAAGCTGTCGCCGGCGGTGACCCGAACCGGACGACGAATTTCGATGATAGACCGGGGAGCGTCCTGATCGACCGACCCGGCACAGTCCAGCAGGAACAGGAAGGGCCCGGCCGAGCCGTCCAGAATGGGGACCTCCGGCCCGTCAACCTCGATCAGGGCGTTGTCGATGCCGTGTCCGGCGAGCGCGGCCATCAGGTGCTCCACGGTGCCAACCCGCGCCGCCGGATTGTTCGGGTCGGCGAGAACCGTGCACAGCCGCGTGTCGCACACGTTGTCGAATTGGGCGGGGATGTCGAGCCCCAGATCGGTGCGCCGGAAGAGGATGCCAACGCCGGGTTCCGCCGGCCGGATGACCAGGGTGGCGCGCTGACCGGAATGAATGCCGATGCCAACGCAACTGATCGCGGCCTTCAGGGTGCGTTGCCGCCATCCAAAGACGTCCGCGTCGAGTACCCGGCAGTCTGAACAACCCATCCATCAACTTCGGGTCCCTGTTTCGTCCTCGCGAAGAACCGCGCATCAGAGAATTGGTTCGACGCCTTCACGCAGTTGCCATACTCCAGTAGGCCGATACCGCGGCCGTCGCGAGTTAATGATTGTTGCTCGGTGTTTCGCCGCAACCCATTGGATTTACAATACTTGATGCACTGCGTTACAAAACCGCTCCGGATGGCGGCTGGCGAGCCAACTGCGGCCGCGCCTGCAAGCAGTGGTCAGTGGTCAGTGGTCAGTGGTCAGTGGTCAGTGGTGGCATCACACGCGTCCGCGGCCTGCAAATGAGGGGCGACTGGAGCGGGGGGTGCCCGCTCCAGCAGGATCAGTGGATTTCGCCGGACCGCTTCAGTGCCTCGCGCAGCTTGGCCGGGCTGAAGTCGGCTGCCTTGCAGACGTCGAGGATCACCTTCTCCCGCCGCGACACCAGGTCGATCGCGGCCGGCAACTTACGCACCGCATCCGCGGGAATGACCACCGCGCCATGGAAGTCGGCATGCACGACATCGTCATGCCCCGCCTGCATGCCGAAGATATTAACCGGCTTGCCGAATTCCACCATGTGGACGTGCGCATGGCTTGGACCGATGCGGCCGCCGATCATCTGGTAGCCGGGCGCCCACATATCGAGGTCTCGGAACGAACCGTTGGTGACGCAGCCGATCGAGCCCAGCGCCTTGTGGATGGTCGACTGCACCTCGCCCCAGTAAGCGCCGTAGCCGATCCGGCCATCGATGTCCTGGATAACCGCGATAGTCGGAAAATCGACCCGGGCCACGTAGTCGTACCAGTCCGCCCGGTCGGTGACCTTGCCGCGCGGCGCCTCGGTGGAGCGTATCATGCCGACGCGCGCCAGGCCGACGATCGGCTTTGCCTTTGGGTCGATACAGACCATCGGTTCCACGGTGAAGCCGATCGCGCGCCGCTCCGGCACGACAAGCTCCAGCCCGTTACAAATGGTGGGGGTGTCCCATTGCGCCAGGACATCCAGATCGGCCTGGTTGAAGGGGAAGTCGGCCATGGCAATTCCTTTCGTTCGGCGTGACAACACGCTTGGCTGGTATCAGCCGGGTAAGGGACGTGTATTCTCGCGCCCTCGATGGGCCGACCGCAAGACGGGGCCGCGAGTTTTCCGTAAATGGCGCGCGACTTCGATCCTCCGACGGAAAGTCGCTCCATGACGCCTCGGGCAACGTACCGATCGCAGGGAAGCTGAGCCGGCAACGGACCGTGTTGCGTCGCGCGTCGCGTGAAGCACTGAGGCGTGATCGTGTTGTGCCTTCACAGAACCCCACCGGCGAATCCGGACGCGTCCGAGTGGGCGGGGAACCGCGGCGAGGAGCCCTGTCGCGCAAGTTACGGCCCACCGGGTCGCACGCTACCGTTATTATATCATAACAAGAAGCGGCAATCGACCGCGCCTGAAATTGCGCCGAGTTGACCGGATCACCGATATAGAACCGGAATGAATTTGATGCCCTTTACATGCCCCGCCCGGTCGCGTAGTGCCGCAGCAGCCTGGAGCCTCCCGCCGTTGCTCCGTCGTATCCGGTCCCTTGGCGCCCTGCCCCGCAAAGCCGCCGAACATGCGCGCCTCATGCTGCGCGACCCTGAACGTTTCGGTCGCAACCTCCTGCAGTTCACCAACCCCAGGCTGTTCGAACAGCGGCTGGCCGATGTGCTGGATGCGGTGCCGATGCATGTCTCCGTCGATCCGGCCGTATCAGGGCCACCGCACTTGAACGTGCTGAATTCCGCCCTGACCCGAGGCGGCATGACTGGCGGCCCCAACACCGTAATCAACCTGGCGCTGCGCATCGCTCGGCTAGGTGTGCCGGTCCGCCTGATCACCACCGTCGCCACCAGCACAATGGATCCGACCTGGTTTCGCGCTCATGTCGTCCAACTGGTGGGCGATCCCAGCCTGCCAGATGTGCCGGTCGTTACGGCCGCCGAAGCCGCCCGCCCCCTCCGCATCGGACAGCGTGACATATTCCTGGCCACCCACTGGACGACCGCACAACAGCTCAAGGCCGTACTGCCGCGCATGGCCGTCCGGCAATTCTTTTACATGCTGCAGGAGTTCGAACCGGGATTTTATCCCTGGTCCAGCAACTATGCGTTGGCGCTGGAAACCTATTACCTCGACTTCTGGCCAATCTTCAACGAGGCTTTGCTGGCGAAATATATCCTTGGCCAAGGCATCGGACGCTTCGCTGATCCGGCAATGCGGGGGCGCGCCACCGTGTTCGAACCCGCGATCGAGGAGCGCCTGTTCCACCCGCCACCCCTGCTCGCACCAACGCGGCCGAGGCGGCTGCTGTTCTATGCGCGGCCGAGCAATACTCGGAACATGTTTGGGCTTGGCCTTACAGCGTTACGCCGAGCCTCGAACCATGCAACGTTTGCGGGATGGCAGTTTCGATCGATCGGTGGACGAGGCAGTGTCCCGCCGCTGCCACTGGAGGGTGGGCACCTGCTGTGGCCGGAACCATGGATGGACTACGAGACTTACTCCAGGTCGCTGCGCCAAGCCGACGTGCTGCTGTGTCCGATGCTGTCGCCCCATACCAGTTACCCGGTGCTGGAGATGGCCGCCAGCGGCGGGCTGTCGGTGACCAACACGTTCGCAACGAAAACGCGGGAGGCGCTGAAGTCATTGTCCGACAACATCGTGGCCACCGAACCGACGGTCGAAGCGATGGCCGAGGGGCTGATCGAGGCGGCAAAGCAGGTGTGTGCCGGGCGATTGCCCGCCGCCTCGATCAATATGGCACGAACGTGGTCCGAGACCCTCGATCCGGCGGCGGCTCGGGTGGCGGATCTGTTTCGACAGATGGCTTCCCTGGGGCAGTCGTATAGCTCCGCGAATTGATCGCTGGGTCGTCGTGCCGGCTGGTCGAGGCCGCGTGAATGCGTCCAGTGTCGCGACGATGGTGTTTGAAAACGTAGTTCCACGCACCTGGACCCAACCGCTCGGCTGGTTGGTACGGGGACCAGTCCGCCATCCCGCAGAAAAGCGCCGCAGTATCCCAGGTCGCCAAGGAAGTCGAAAACCTCGGCCACACAGCCGGGCACGTGCCGTTCCTCGACCTCCAATAAGAGATTCGGCCGGTCATCCGCCAGGATGCGTGCCGCGCCCTGTAACACAGCCATCTCATGGCCTTCGACATCAACCTTGATCAGCCCGACGGGGCGACCGATGGCCTCGTCGAGGCTGACCGTGCGCACAGTCACGGAGTTGACTAGGGAAAACTCGCCGAGCGCGTTCCGTGTCTCGATCGTTGCGCGCCCAAGACCATTGTCGGATTGCGGTATCCGCAGTTCCGCCGTCCCTTCGCGGTCTGATACGGCCTCGGATCTGATTTCCACGGATTGCCCGAAGCGACGTCGCAGGCGACCGACCAGGACCGGGTTGCATTCAAAGGCGACACAGCCCGACGAATAGCGCCGCATGAAGAAGGTATAGTCGCCGAGATGAGCGCCGACATCGACGGCCAAACGCGAGCGGTCCGCCAGAGAGTGTATCAGACGGACATACGGATCGCCCCAGCGGTACGCCTTGTAGGCGTTGTAACAGGCGCCCAACGAGCCAGGTGCGTCCGATAGAATGCGGTCGACGAGGGGTGGAAGCATCTACGTGCCTATCGTTACATATCCGTTATCGATAATTTCTTCCGGTCACACGCGGCCTGCGGCATGTCGAAATATTCGGTCAAGACACCATCAGGCCGGCCTCACACCCGCTATCAGGAGATGCTCGTCACGCTGGTTGATGCGGCCGAAGCGACGCAGCAGATAATCGCGAACACCCATTCGAACCGCCCTGGCAAACATGTCGCTCGACAGGCTCCAGCGAAGGAGACTCCAGCCGGACCTGGGGTCTCCCCCGCCGGACCGCGCCGCGCCCCACGCGGCCCGGACGATCATGCGTCCGGATCGCGGCAATGTTCGCCAAGCGCCATCTTGCTTCTCATGAAACAGCAGACTGTTGCGAATGCCATAGTAAGTCTTGATCGGCCTGCGGAGGCCGCCGAAGGACCGGGACTGCTTGTGCCGTATGCGGACCGAGGCGTCACAGAACAGGTGATAGCCGGCCGCCAGCGCACGCGCACCCAAATCGGCGTCCTCACACAGCAGAAAAAACCGCTCGTCGATCAGACCAATGCGGTCGAAAACGCCCAGGTGAGCCAACAGACACGCCCCATTGACCGAATTGATTTCGAACACATCGGCTAGCCCCGGGACCGGCGTCGCCCGCAGTTCAGGCGGCCGGGGAATGGTCGGGTCCAGTTGTACATCGTCCGCCGGGTCGTACGAATTGATCGCCGGATGCAGAATGCAGGGTCCCAGGCGAACCGCCGTCGCCAGCAGCCGCTCGATGGCCCCGACCGGCAACACCGTATCGTTGTTGAGCAGACAGACGACGTCCGTACCCCTGGCAAGAGCAAGACGAATCCCGGCGTTGTTGCCACCGGACCAGCCGCGGTTGTCTGGTAATTCGATGATCTCGACCCAGGGGTACTCAGCCGCGAGGCGATCGCGAAGCCCGTCCGCCGACGCATTGTCGACCACGACGATGCGAACGTCGCCCTCGGCCGGGCCCACGTCGAGCTTGTTGCGATATGACTGACGGCTCAGGCTGGCGATACATTCCAGCGTGTCGTCCAGACCGCCATAATGCAGCACGACAACGAGTAATGATAAACCCACCGAGGTTAACGGGCACGCGTCAGGCGACCGATCGCCGATAGCGCATCGGCCTCCGCGCCGGCGGGACGTCCCATCGCGAACCACAAGGCGGTCAAGGATCCGACGTAGACGACTACCCCCAGCCCGACGGCATCGGCAAGATCGGTCCCGATCGCTGCGTCATCTCCATCGCAGTCGGTCCAACCAAGCCCGGTCACGACCAACGTCCCCGCCATGATCGCCACGGCGACCGTGGGGCGTATAACGCTGGCAATCACCAAGCCAAATCGCAACTTCAGGCGACGCATGACCGTTACAAGGAAAATCGCCTCCTGCACGACGCTGGTACAGGCCGCCGCCAGCGCCCCGCCAAGCAACCCATAGCGCGGAATGAGCACCACCAGCAGCAGCAGGCGCAGCGCCGTGGCCGCTGCCACCATCGACAGGATACTTCGCAGCCAGGCATGCGCCGAGAACAGCACCTCACCCACCGCGCTGAACAAGCCGATCGTCGCGGCGACCCCTAAAACCTGCACCAAGGGAACCGCGCCGAGCCAGTTGGCGCCAAAACCTAGCTTCACGACCGGATTGGCAACGAGCGAGAGGCCCACGCTCAGGGGAAACGTCAACAGTGCCAGCAACGCCAGAACGCGCAGCATTGTCGCCGACCCGTCGTTACCCGCCCGCCGTTCAGCCACCAGGCCGGAGAACAGTGCTCGGCCGAGAGGTGCCACGATCTCGCTGTTCGGCAACGACGCAATCTCCCCGCCAACGCCATAAATGCCGACTTCCCCGGCACCCAGCAAACGGCCGATGATTACGGTATCCGCTCGACTTCCCACCAGATTGAGCAAGCCGATGATCCACTCCCAAAACGAGAAGCCGACGATCCGCCGCATCCCTAGGATGCTCAGACGAGGACGAAAGGGATGCATCAGGTAGCTGAGCAACACCGTAATGACTCGAGCCGCCGTCATCCCGGCTACCAGGGCCCAGTAGCTGTGCCAGATGAATGCCGCCGGCAAGGTGACGCCTAGCGCGAGCAGCCGAGGAATTATCTTGATCTTGAACTCCATATCGAAAGTCAGATGCCGGCGGAACTCGATGATGCCGGTGTTCTCCAGCGCCGAAATGGCCCAGCCCGCGGCGAGCACGTAAATGACGTCGACGAGCCGGGCATTGTCGAAAAATCGGCTGACCGGCACGGCAACAATGACAAGCACCGAACTGGTGAACAATCCACGCACGACGTTGATGGTGAACCCAGCGTCGTAGATCGCACGGTCGGCCCGGTCGAGGCGAATGATCGCACCTTCGACCCCGAAGCCGGCAATCGAATCCAGCGCCTGAAAGAAACCGGCTGCAAGTGAAACGATACCGAAATCCTCGGGCGTCAGCAACCGCACCAGGGCAAGGGTGCTGCAGAAACCGAGCAGGCGCGTGCTGAACCGCCAGGCGATCGTCCAGCCCGCGCCTCGGATGGTGCGCGCCAGAATCGAGCCAGGGTCGACGACTGCCCGGAGGCCTGAACCGGCGTCATCCATTGCGGCGGTTCCTGCTGCCACGACGAGCGGATGATGTTGCAACGATCGCCAGACTCTAATCTTTGCCGATAGCGGCGACTAGTTTCGTGCGGTGGCGACAAAGCCGATCTGGAAGTATTTTACATCCGCTCCCGACAGCAGGATCAGGCCCCCACGGAACAGTCTTTCAAGCGAAGCCCTGACACCCCAACCGGACCTCGGAGCTTCGTTGAGTCCCTCCAGTCGCTTCACCTCAAATCCGGCGGCTTCCAGGCTGCGGCGGACACTGCGCACGGTAAAGAAACGGAAATGCGTACGATCAAGGATGCCTGAGTCCCGGTAATGCCAGTCCCGAGCCGCAATCAGATTGAATAGATTGCCGTAGAACCGGACGTTCGGAACCGATCCGGCAAGACAGGACCCCGATGCCATGTGGCTCTTTACGTTGCGAAGGAAGGCATCATGGTCGATCATGTGCTCGATGACGTCGTTACAGATGACTAGATCGAAGTAGCTGGCCGGAAGCTCCGGCGCGATCTCATCAAAGGTGTTGATGAACACCTTGTCCAACCTATTCATGGCAATTCTCGCTGCCGTGGGCTCAGGTTCGACGCCCCAGGTTTCCGCGCTCCCCGGTACAGTCATAGCGAACGCGCCCTCACCACAGCCAATCTCGAGAACCTTGAGCCCGGCTCGCAGCGGCCGTAGCAAATTCATCACTTCAGGTCGGCCCGAACTCCGATAGCCCATGTCTGGCGTAACCGCGGCCACACCTGCACGCGCATCCATACGAAAACTTTCATCATGAAGTCAGCTTACGCCGCGGGCTGGTCGCGTCCCGGTCAGAGAGTGTCCGTCAGCCAAAGCTCACTGTAAGCCCGGCCCGATGGTATCGATGAAACAACAATATGGCTGGGCCTATTCCGAAATAGTGTCATGTGCGGCGGTGAAAGAGACCAGTCACTCGGAGTCAGCCAGGCGTATGGTCGGTGCTCCTTCCGTCACCTGGTCGTCTGGCGCAACCGCCCCGTGTTATGCGAAGAATTGCTCCTTGTGCTCGAATGGATTTTCAAGCGACGATAGGCACAGCGGCACACAGCCGGAGCCTTCAAACCCGAGGTATACAATGTCTCTGACCCGCAGACGCATCCTTGTAACAGGTGGTGCTGGCTTCCTCGGCTCACATCTTTGTGAACGGCTCCTTGCCGAGGGTCACGACATACTGTGTGTCGACAATTACTTCACCGGCCGCAAGGACAACATCGCTCATCTGCTGGGAAACAAAAATTTCGAGGCTTACCGCCACGACGTCACCTTTCCGCTCTACGTGGAAGTCGACGAGATCTACAATCTCGCTTGTCCAGCCTCGCCAATTCATTACCAGTACGATCCGGTTCAGACGACGAAGACCAGCGTCATCGGCGCCATCAATATGCTGGGCCTGGCCAAACGCATCGGCGCGAAGATTCTCCAGGCCTCGACCAGCGAGGTCTACGGCGACCCCACAGTTCACCCGCAGACCGAGGACTATCGCGGCAACGTCAATCCCCTGGGCCCGCGCGCCTGCTACGACGAGGGCAAACGCTGCGCCGAAACGCTGTTCTTCGACTATCACCGTCAGCACAAGGTGCACATCAAGGTGGCGCGCATCTTCAACACCTACGGCCCACGCATGCATCCAAACGACGGACGCGTGGTTTCCAACTTCATCGTCCAGGCGCTGCGGGGCGAAGACATCACGCTTTACGGCGAGGGCGCCCAGACCCGTGCCTTCTGTTACGTCGACGACATGGTGGACGGGCTGATCCGACTGATGCGATCCGCGCCGGCAATTACCGGACCGGTCAATATCGGCAATCCGCATGAAATTCCGGTGCGCGAACTTGCGGAGCGTATTGTTGGGCTAGTGGAATCCAAATCCAGGATCGTCCATCGCCCGTTGCCGCCAGACGATCCGTTGCAGCGCTGCCCCGATATAACCGTCGCCAAAAGAGATCTTGGATGGAAGCCTGAAATGTCCTTGGACGACGGTCTACGGCGCACCATCGCCTATTTCGACGATTTGCTGCGCCAGGCCCCTGGTTCGCCCCCCTAATCCGGCCGCCTGAGCGATCCGGCGTGCCGCGCCGGCGCAAAGCGGTCACAGAAGCGCAGGAACTGCTCGACGCGGACGTCCCAACCCGCGGCCCGGGCAACGTCAAGACCGCCGGCACGGAGCCGCGAATGCAGCTCCTGATCCTGAAACAAAGTGACCACAGCGTGCGCGATCGCCGCTGGATCGGCACCGTTCACCACCAGCCCGTTCAGCCCGTCGATCACCGCATCCAGACTGCCACCGGCCTTGCCAGCGATCACCGGCAGGCCGCAGGCATTCGCCTCCAGGAACACGAGGCCGAACCCCTCGGTCTCGCCATCCGGCATCTCACGGTTGGCCATGATAAAGACGTCGCCCAGCGCGTAATGCGCGACCAGTTCGTGATCCGGCACGCTGCCGGCGAAGATCACATTCGAGCCAAGTCCATGCCGCGCGACCAGCGTCTCCAGCATGGCACGGTACGACCCCTCTCCCACGATCAGATAGCGGATGTCGGCGATCTGCTGACGCACCCGGGGCAGGCTCTCGATCACCCGGTCCATACCCTTGCGCGCGTGCAAGCGGCCGACGGTCAGCAGCACGGGCTCGCCCCGCAGCCCGTACCGCGTCGCGAGATCGTCGGGCCGAGTGGTCGGGAAGAACCGCGACGTGTCCACGCCATTGGAGATCAATTCGATTTTCCCCGGCGGCACGGCGAATGCCTCGATCAAGCTGTCCCGCGTGAAGCGGCTCACCGCTATGATGCCATCAGCCGCCGCCAGCGCCCGCCGCCGGCGTCGGCCGCTGTTGTCATAGTCAGCCCGCGTGCTGATCTCCTCCCCATGAACGTAGATCAGTGTCCGAACCCCGAACATCCTTCGGCAGGTGCCAGCCAGCCAGCCGGCGGCCACCAGTTCACCGATGCAGAGCACCGCAATGTCCTCGCTCCGTACGATGCGCCAGATGGTGCGCAGCATCGAAACCCGGATCGCGACATCCATTGCCAGCCCGCCGAGGCGCCGCGGAACCCTTGCGTCATGGAACCGCGTGCGCAACAGCCCTGTCCGGTGCACCGGATAGGGCGCACGATGATCGGACTCGCGCCAGCCCAGGATCGGCCATCCGTCGCGATAATCCTGCCGAGGCGCCAGCACCGAGACGCGGCCGCCACCGAATCTGGCCAGACTGTCATAGACAATTGCGGAGCCGCCATGCACCGGCGGAAACGTACTCGCGACGACCAGGCAGCGCCGGGTGCCGTGCGCCCGGTTACGCAATCCAACCGCCGTCCTCTGCGGCGTCTCCACGGGGGCCGACGGGAGTTTCATCGCCAGCCGATCGTGCAACGACCGCAGCGTCAGGATTTCGCCGCCCAGCACGTCCCGGAAGAAACTGAGAAAACCGGACAACCGGTCCAGGAAAACTGCCAGATCACGCTGGTCGCGGACATACGGCGTGTTGCCGGGTTGCAGGGATGGGCTGTGATAGCTCAGCGTCAGGATGCGTTCGCCCCGCTCCAGCATGGTCCGGCAGAGTCGGCACATCGCGGCCAGATCGGACCCCTCGGGCGACAGTGTGATGCGTTCCAGCAGCCGTCCCCGCGCAAGCAGCCCGCGAACCCGCAAGGCGGCGGCAAATCCGCGCTCGGTGATGGCGTAAAACGATGGCACATGGCGCGAGAGCAATCCGGTCAGCGCGCGGGTAACCGGCAGTTCCAGCAGGCGTCGACGGTTGCCAAACCAGAACGGCCGATAGTCGAAATCGGAAAAATCCGGCCCGCCGAGCTCGGCGTAGGAAGTGCGGGGGATGAGGCTGGTGTCGACCAGGAACCCCTCGTCCTCCAGTAGTGCCGCGGTGTTCGGGCCCAGGCCGTAGCGCCCCGCTTTATAAGCCGTCGGTCGCAAGCCAAAGGCATCGGCAATCGCCCCGCACAGCCGGTGGATCTTCTCCCGCTCCTGCGCGGCCGGAAGGTTGCCGGGAAACGACAGCCGCTCGTCGGTGCCTGAGGCAAAGGGCGGCGTCACCCAGGGATGCAACTGCGCCCCGATATCGCATTGGCCATCCGCGAGATACTCGCGGAGGACACTGGACGCCGAAGGGTCCGACGCGATGGGATATGTCACCAGATAGGTCGGCTTCGCATCGTAGAATGAGAAGATCTCGTGCGCCCGCGTCTGGTGACGAATCGAAACGGTCGCATTGTTGCGCGCCGAGATCGGATGGTCCCAGTGAAATTCCTCCTCCGCGTCGACCACGACGCACAGAACCGGCCGCTTCGGTCGCGGACGGATAGGCTCCATGTTGGGAAACAGTGTTGCCGCCAAGCAGGTTGTCCCCTCCGATGGCTGATTCTGCTTGCGTCGGGGTGGCCGGCGTCAAGTCCAAGCCGCCCACCCCGACGAAGCGAGGCTTGGGATCGGACGTGTCGCTAGGTTTGGTCGCCGCCTGAGGGCTCGAGTCCCAGGACAAGCTCCATGGCAGCTACAACCAGAGCATGTTTGCTGAGCAAATCCATCAGCCCGATATTACGCTATGCAGCGTTGGGCAACACCTGCCGGCCCGGCACCTCGTCCAGGTGACAAGCCGACAAATGCCCGTCCCCAACGTCGCGCAGGATCGGTTCCTCGGCCCGGCACCGGTCGAACACGAACGGGCACCGCGTATGAAACCGGCACCCATCCGGCGGACTGATCGGGCTCGGAACATCGCCCGTCAGAATGATCCGCTGCCGTTTCGCCGTTGGATCAGGCACCGGAACCGCCGACAGCAGCGCGCTGGTGTAAGGATGACGCGGCTGGGCGAACAGGCTGCGCCGGTCGGCCAGCTCGACGATTTTCCCAAGGTACATCACCGCGACCCGATGCGTCAGATGCTCCACCGTGGCCAGGTCGTGACTGATGAACAACAGTGACAGCCCAAGCTCGTCCTGCAGATCGACCAGCAGATTGATGATCTGCGCCTTGACCGACACATCCAAGGCCGAGACCGCCTCATCGCATATTATCAGCTCGGCGCCAGGAGCCAGCGCCCGAGCGATGCCGATACGCTGCCGCTGACCGCCGGAAAATTCGTGAGGAAAACGGTTGCCGGCGTCGCGCGGCAGGCGGACCTTGTCCAGCAGCGCCGCGACCTTGGCGTCCAGGTCGCGCCCGCCATGCACCATGCCGAAGTTCACCAACGGTTCGGCAATGATGTCCCGCACCTTCATGCGCGGATTGAGGCTGCTGAACGGGTCCTGAAACACCACCTGCACCCGCTGACGCATCGCCCGCAGCGTCCGCGCTGGCAGGTTGTCGATCCGCTCACCGCTCAGGTACACTTCCCCGTCGGTCAGCTTGAACAGGCGCAGGATGGCCTTGCCGACGGTCGATTTGCCACAACCCGATTCGCCAACCAGCGAAAGCGTCTCACCGCGGCTGATGTTGAAGGTGACGCCATCGACCGCGTGGACCCTGGCGGTCACCCGCCCCAGGATTCCCCCATGGATGGGAAAGTGCTTCTTGAGGCCGTTCACCTCCAGCAGCGGCCGCTCTTTGTTCATGGCGTGGCTTTAATCATATTGCTGCCCTCACCAGACTTTCGGCTTCGCTCCATTCCGACATCGTCTGCCCGGCGTAATGACACGCCACACTGTGGCCATCCGCCTTGGGTTCGATCGCCGGCGCGACAGTCCGGCACAGGTCGGTGACCATCGGGCAGCGTCCGGCAAAGGCGCACCCAATGATCGGCTTGCGCAAACTGGGCACCTGACCAACGATCTCCGCCAGCTTGCCGCGGCCGCCTTCGTCCAGCGAAGATCCCAGCTTCGGCACCGCGCCTAGCAGGCCCCTGGTGTAGGGGTGCATCGGATGCGCGAAGATTTCGTTGACCGACGCTTCCTCGACCTTGCGGCCGGCATACATCACCACGACCCGCTGCGCCATTTCGGCGACCACGCCCAGATCGTGCGTGATCAGCATGATGGCTGAACCCAGGCGAGTCTTCAGATCGCGCATCAAATCCAGAATCTGCGCCTGGATCGTCACGTCGAGCGCGGTCGTCGGCTCGTCCGCGATCAGCAGACGGGGATTGCACGCCAGCGCCATGGCGATCATCACCCGCTGCCGCATGCCGCCGGAGAACTGGTGCGGATATTCGCGCACCCGCCGCGCCGGCGCGGGAATCCCGACCAGCGTCAGCATCTCGATCGCCTTGGCCTCAGCGTCGCGGGCATTCATGCCCTGGTGCAGACGCACCGTCTCGCCGATCTGCTTCCCGACAGTCAGCACCGGGTTCAGACTGGTCATCGGCTCCTGGAAAATCATCGAGATCGCATTGCCGCGCAGCTCGCGCATGTCCTGCTCGCTGGCCTGCAGCAGTTCACGGCCCTCGAAGCGGATGCTGCCGGCGATCTTGCCCGGCGGCTCAGCGATCAGCCGCAGGATCGACATCGAGGTGACAGATTTGCCGCAACCTGACTCGCCGACGATCCCGACGGTCTCACCGGCGTCGATGTGGAACGATAACCCCTCGACCGCCCGCACCACGCCATCCGGCGTGCCGAAATGCGTCTGCAGGTTGGAGACTTCCAGCAGGGCCATCGGCTACAGCCGCTTCGCCAGCCGGGGATCGAGCGCATCGCGCAGCCCGTCACCCAGCAGGTTCACCGCCAGCACCGTGATCGACAGGAAGATCGCCGGGAAGAACACGATGTAGGGCTTCACCTGCCACAGCGCCCGCCCCTCGGCCATGATGTTGCCCCAGCTTGGAATGATCGGCGGCGTGCCGGCGCCAATGAACGACAGGATCGACTCGGTGATCATGGCCGAGGCGCAGATGAACGTCGCCTGCACCATCAAAGGCGCGAAGGTGTTGGGCAGGATGTGCTTCCAGATGATGACCGGAACGCGGGTGCCCGAGGCTATCGCCGCCTCGACGTAAGGCTGCTCGCGCAGGGACAGCACGACGCTGCGGACCAGTCGAGACACACGAGGGAATTCCGCGATGCCGATGGCGATGATGACGTTCTGCACCGAGGCCCGGGTCAGCGCCATCAGTGCGATCGCCAGCAGCAGGGACGGTATCGACATCAGGCCGTCCATCACCCGCATCAGCACCGCGTCCAGCACCCGGACGAAACCGGCGAGCAGGCCGATGAGGGTGCCCAGCACGGAGGCGAACACAGCGACGGCGAAGCCCACCAGCAGCGACACGCGCGAGCCGTACAACACGCGGGAATAGACGTCGCGGCCCAGCATGTCGGTGCCGAACCAGTAAAGCGCTGACGGCGGGCGTGTCCGCCGAGCGGGGGCGAGGGCAGTGGGATCCTTGGTGCCGAGGTAGGGGGCGAAGATCGCGATGAAGATCATCAGCCCGACCAGCAGCCCGCCGACGAAGATGGTGGGGTGGCGGTAGATGAAGCCGGCGATGCGGCCACGCTCCTTCGGGATCGGCAGGATGGCCGGCAGTTCGGGCGCGGCGGCATGACCCTGCACAGTGACGCTCAATAGCGGATCCTTGGATCAAACAGGGTGTAGAGAAGGTCAACGCCCAGGTTGACCAGCACGTAGACAAAGCTGAACAGCAGCACGACGCCTTGGATCACCGGATAGTCGCGCCGCAGGATGGCGTCGACCGTCAGCCGCCCGAGGCCGGGGATGGCGAATACGCTCTCGGTGACCACGGCGCCGCCGATCAGGCTGGCAAAGCCGATGCCGACGATGGTGACGATCGGCACCGCCGCGTTCTTCAAGGCGTGGATGAACAGCATGTCGCGCTGTCCCACGCCCTTGGCCTTGGCGGTGCGGACGTAGTCCTGGCTCAGCACATCCAGCATGGTGGCGCGGGTGATGCGAGCGATCAGCGCCATATACACCAGTCCCAGCGCCACCGACGGCAGGATCAGGTTGCGCAGGAATGGGATCAGTCCCTGGCTTATCGACGTAAAGCCCTGCACCGGCAGCCACTCCAGTTGCAGCGCAAACACGTAGGCCAGGACGTAGCCGACGACGAACACCGGCGTGGAAAATCCCAGTACCGCCGTCATCATCACCGTCCGGTCGATCCAGGTGCCGTGCTTCCACGCGGCCACCACTCCCATCGGAATTGCCAGCACAAGCGAGAGGATCAGGGTCAAGGTCATCAGCGAGAGCGTAGGCTCGACCCGCTGCGCGATCATGTGGGTGACCGGCAGGTTGGTGAAGATCGAGGTGCCCAGGTCGCCCTGCAGCACGTGCCAGAACCAGTCGCCGAAGCGGATCAGGAACGGACGGTCGAGGCCAAGGGAGGCGCGGATCCGCTCGACGTCCGCCGGGCTCGCCTGATCGCCGGCGATGATGGCGGCTGGGTCGCCCGGCGCGATGTACAACAGGCTGAACACGAACAAGGCCACCATCAGCACCACGGGAATGGTGGCCGCGATCCGCCTCGTCGCATAGGCCAGCATCAGGCCGTGACCGAGGTGAGCAAGGCCAGGGCTCTGCCCTGGACCCGCAAAGGGCCGCAGGCCCTTTGATCCCAATTCTTGTGGGGTTGGGAAGGAGGGGACGACGGCTTTGGTTGCCACCACTGAGTTGCCCCCTCCTCCCCAACCCCACAAAAGTGATGGTTCCAAGGGGCTCGCCCCTTGGTGGGGTCGCGGGGCAAAGCCCCCGCCTTGCTCACCTCGCTCACGCCTTGGTGACGTCCCAGAAGACCGGGAAGGGCGCCTTGACGACGCCGGAGACGTTTTTTCGCCAGGCCTGATATCCCTTGAAGAATCCAGTCGGTATGTAGACCACGAAGTCCATCGCCGCCCTATTCAGTTCATCGATCGCCTGCTTCTCCGCCGCAAGGTCGGCGGCGCCGTACCAAGCGGTGATCTTCTCCTGCACCAGATCGGATTTTGGCCACCCGAACCACGCGGTGTCACCGCTGCAGTCGAGCGCCGTGTAAGGCGCCGGGCTCACGCAGTCAGCACCCGCGTGCCAAGTGTGGAAGATGTTCCAGCCGCCCGCGGACGGAGGGCTCTTGCTGGCCCGCCGCTGCCCCACCGTGCCCCAGTCCAGCGCCTGATATTGCACGTTCATGCCGATCTGCTTCAGTAAATCCGCGGTGACATCGCTCTGGGCCTTGGTGATGCTCATGTCAGTGGCGACCAGCAAAATGACCGGCTCATTCTTATACCCCGCCTCGGTCAGCAGCTTCTTCGCCAGGTCATAGTCACGCTTGCCCTTCAAAGGCTCGCCCCCGGCCTCCGAATAAAGCGGCGTGTCCGGCGTGAAAAACCCCGGCAGCGTCTTCCACAGAGCTTCGTTGTCGCCGACCAGCGCGCCCATATAGTCTTCCTGGCTCAGCGCGATCTGCACCGCCCTGCGTGCGCGCACGTCGTTGAACGGCGGATACAGGTGGTTCATCCGGAACGAGCCGATATTGCCCAGCGGGTCGGCGATATCCACCGCCACGTTGGGGTTCTTCTTCAGCAGCGGTATCAGGTCGGAGATCGGTGTCTCCCACCAGTCGACCTCACCGTTCTGCAGCGCGGCCGCGGCGGTGGCCGCGTCGGGCACGATATGCCACTCGACCCGCTCGAAGTGCATCCGTTTGCCCCCGGCCAGCCAGCTCGCCTTCTCCTCGCGCGGCGCATAGCCGTCGAACCGCTCGAAGACTGCCCTGGCGCCGGGCACCCAGTCGTCCTTCCTGAAGCGCATCGGACCGGAGCCGACATATTCGTTGATCTGCTTGTAAGGATCGGTCGAAGCGATGCGTTCCGGCATGATGAACAGTGTCGGCGTGCTGCTCTTGCCGAGTGCGAACAGCATTTTCGAGTAGGGCTGGTTGAGCCGGAAGCGGAAGCTGCGGTCGTCCACCACCTCCAGCGCGTCGAGCCGTTTCTTGATCGGGCCGCCCATTGAGGCGTCGCGCACCATCCATCGGTTGATACTGGCGACGGCATCCTTGGCCAGCACCGGCTCGCCGTCGTGGAATTTCAGCCCAGGCCGCAGCCTGAAGGTCCAGGTCTTGAAGTCGCTGCTTGCCTCGTGGCTTTCGGCCATTTGCGGCCGCGGTTGCAGGTGCTCGTCCACACCGTAAAGCATGTCCCAGATCAGCAGCGACCCGTTGCGCACGACGTATTGCGTGGTCCAGATCGGGTCGAGGTTGGCCAGGTTCGCCTGCGGAACGAATTGCAGAGTCTTGCTGTCCGCCGCAAGTGACAGGCGTGGCGCCGCGAGCCCTCCGGCGGTCGCGATAGCGGCGGTTTTCAGCAGATCACGTCTGTACATGCTGGCTGCTCATGATGGATGCCGCCGGGTCGGAGCCGCCCGGACGGGAATTGATCGTCGCGGGCGCGCGGCACATTTGTCTGAAGTCCAGGGCCCCACGGCGCATTTCATCCCGCTTTGCTCGGCGGAAACCGAGGTCGCATGCGGCGCGGACCGAAAACACCGATAAATCATTCCGTCTCCCGTTCAGGATACGGACGTGGGCTCCCATGCTCCCCGCCGTCTGGCTGCAACGCCATCAGAGGGTTCTCTTGCCAATCAACCACGAGAAGCACGTCTTGGCCAAGGGGGGTGCGCGGCTCAACGTGCGAGTCTGAACAGGTGTAGTCTGGGCTAGTCAGTTTCCGCCGATAGGACACAGATCGCCCCAAACCCGCGGCTGACGCAAACGTTGCGGGCGGTGTCTTACATAGAGCGGGCGCAGGTGGCTCGGCACGTGGCTAAATCACGACGCTTCTGGCAGTCCGTCAGGCACGAACCAGTTCAGGGAGGAACCCATCATGGACGAATTGTTATCCGGTCGCCGCGACCTGCTGATCATGCCCCTATTGGCCGCGTTGCCGCTGGCGCTCGCGTCCGAGCCGGCCTGGGCCGACAAGCTTAACCCCGACTGGACAATCGTGAAGCGCCCTGACGAGATCAAATGGCAGTCGCTGCCGGGGTTTTCGCAGGGTGTGGAGACGGCGCCGCTGTTCGGCTCCATCAACGAACCAGGGCTTTATTTCATCCTGGTGAAATGGCACCCGGGTTATATGAGCGCGCCGCACTCCTATGCCACGGACCGGCTGTGCGCCGTGGTATCGGGAACCTGGTGGGTGAACAGCGGGGCGGAATTCGAGCCGGAAAACACTGTCCCAGCACCGGCCGGCAGCTTCGTTCGCCGTGTCGCCCGCACGTGGCATTACGACGGCGTGAAGGCGGACGGCACGGAGCCAGCGGTGATCGCGATCTGTGGCATCGGCCCGGTGGCGCTGCAACTGGTCGATCCCGGTAAGCCCGGCTGGCGCAAGGTCTGAAGCAGGTGTGCCGGGCAATTTATTCGCCTGAGGTCGCCGAGGGCACGGATCGTGGGCGCCGAGGTCCAGGTCCGGGCAGGCAAAGGCTTGGAACCGCGGATGCATGCGGATAACGCTGATACGAGGCGAGCGTTGTACCTCGGGCAAATTTTTCGTCCGCCTCGGGGTTGCATTGCTATTTGCGTGGTCCGCGTGATTTGCGGTTTAAAATGGTTGCTTCCGGCCGCGCTCCGTCAGTGACCGGAACGCCGGATCGGCCCCTGGTTCGGCCATGCCGCCACATCCCCGGGTCGGGAACACTGGCAGCAAAGGCTTGGAACCGCAAAACACACAGATCACGTAAATAAGGCGGGCGTTCTGGCCTCGGGCAACCTTTCGTCGCCTCCGGCTGCATTGCTATTTGCGTGGTCCGCGTGATTTGCGGTTTCGAATGCTTGCTTCCGGCCGCGCGCCGTCAGCGACCGGAAATGCCGTATCGACCCTGGTTCGGCCACGCCGCCATGTCTGGGGCTTCGCAATTCGGTCCGGCGATATTGCTCTGAGAGTGCCCCGACGAGGCGAATTGGCAGCGGCTGATTTCGCGACTCAACTCGGCCATAGTGGATGCTATGTTCACTCTATGTTCGATCTGTGCGGACCGCTGGGGTGGCCCGTGCCGATGGCGCTGGAGCTGACGATGCCGGCTGGAAAGCTCGGTTCTGGATAGCGGAGGGCGGGCAATTGCGACGGGTCATCTCGATCTGGTTCCCGACGTTTCCCACCGATCGGATCAGGCGGATCGCCTCGCGTGAGGCGGGTGTCCCACTGACTGCCATAACGACCCCGCTGGTCACGGTGGCACGAGACGGCAACCGTCGGACGCTCGCCGCGGTGGATGTGGTGGCCTCTGGTCTTGGCCTGTGCGCCGGCATGAAGTTGGCGCAGGCCCAGGCACTGGTGCCTGATCTGGCGGTCCACGAGCATGATCCGGATGGTGACGCGGCGACATTGCTGCGGCTGGCCGGCTGGTGCCTTCGTTATGCGCCGCTTGCGGCAACCGATCCCCCCGACGGGCTGTGGGTCGACGTCACCGGCAGCGCCCATCTGCACGGTGGCGAAGCCAGGCTGCTGCACGACCTGGTGCGGCGTCTGACCCGCTCCCGGCCGACCAATCCCGACCCTGCTCCATCGCCTGAATGCACCCCCAAACGGGACCAGTCGAACCGTCCGCTCCCACCGAGCGAATTGCCGCACGAAGGCCTGGCGACCCGCATCGCTATCGCCGACACCCCCGCTGTCGCCCATGCGATGGCCCGGTTCGGCGGCCAACCGATCTGCGTCGTGCCGCCGGGTGCGGCTATTCTTGACAATCTGCCGATCGAGGCGTTGCGGCTACCGCCAGATGTCGCGGCCAGCTTGCGCCGCATGGGCTTCGACCGGATCGGTCCACTCGCCGCCGCCGCCCGAGCACCTCTGGTCCGCCGCTTCGGCAGCCGGCTCGCCACCAGGCTGGATCAGGCGTCGGGCAAATTGTTCGAACCGATCGAGCCGGTTGTCCCGCCCGGATTGATCCAGGCCAGGCTGAGCTTCGTCGAACCTCTGTTGACCGCCGAAGCGTTCGCCACCGTGATCGCCCGCCTGACCGTCCAGGTGTGCGCCGAGATGGAGCGCGCCGGCAGTGGTGCACATCGGCTGGACCTGTGGTTCGAGCGCGTGGATGGCACCGCTCAGGCGGTCCGTGTTGGTTCGGTGCGCCCAACGCGCGATGCGCGTCATTGGGGACGTATGCTGGATGAACGCCTGGAGCGGGTCGATCCTGGCCTCGGGGTTGAGGCGATGCGGTTGGTTGCCACCGCCACGGACGCACTGAGCTTCACCCAGATGTCGGCGCCTTTGGCCGCCGCCGCCCCGCGAACTTCCGCTTCCCTGGCCTCCGCTTGCCTGGCTGAGGACCGCCTGCCGGCGCCCGCCACCGAGACCAGTCAGATGGATATCTCCCCCTTGGTGGATATCGCCCCCTTGGTGGACCGGCTGATCAATCGGCTCGGGGAGCAGCGAGTCTACCGCCTCGAGCCGACGCAAAGCGATGTGCCGGAGCGCTCGGTGCGCCGCGTCGCAGCGCTGTCGACTGGCACGGGGGCAAGCTGGCCGGCCGATTTGCCCCGGCCCATCCGATTGCTGAGCCCGCCACAACCGGTGGATGCGATGACCTTGCGGCCAGATCACCCTCCGGTCGCCTTCACCTGGCGTCGGGTGCGCCATCGGGTCAGGCACGCGGACGGCCCGGAACGGATCGCCGGCGAGTGGTGGAAGCGTGACGGGGAAATGCATTCGGTGCGCGACTACTACCAAGTGGAGGTTGAGGACGGCCGCCGCTTCTGGCTGTTCCGGCGCGGCGAAAGCGGCGATACGGAAATTGGCGATACGCGCTGGTTCCTGCATGGTTTTTTTTGATCGCGGGGGCGCGCGCCGACCAAGACAGACCATCGAAAAATGACCCGCGCGGATCAGTGAGCCTGCCGGACCGGCTTGCGGGCACGCTACGCCGTAGGTCGATCGAGCGCCACCAGGCTCGGCTGGATGGCCGGCGGACGGCCGCCGCTCTTGACCGCGGCAGCCAACCCGAGCTTCCTGAACTCAGGTTTCTACCGCGGGTGGTGAAAAAACGTGGACCTGACTGTTGCAATTCGTTGCTTTATCCGCGTGGTCGAAACGGGGTCGTTCTCCGCCGTCGCTCGCGAGAGCCGGATCAGCCAGTCCGCCGTGACCCGCCAGATCGACTGGCTGGAGCAGCATTTCAGGGCTCGCCTGTTCCATCGAACGACCCGCCAGCTCAGCTTGACCGACGATGGTCACAGTCTGCTGCCACAGGCGCGGCATCTGGTGGATATTGCCGACGCTATGGAAGCCACACTCGGCGGCCAAAGCCATTCGCCGACAGGGCTGGTCCGCCTCGGCACTTCGATTGCCGGCGGCCTCGTCCTGGCACCCCGGATCCCGGTGTTGCTGGCGCGCCACCCAGGACTGAGGGTGGAACTGGTGATGCGCGACCAGTCCAGCCACGACCTGGTGGCGGATCGCCTGGATCTGGACTGGCGCGTTGGCGACATTGGGGATGCCTCACTGGTTGCGCGCCGGGTGGGCGAAGTGGGGCGCGCCGTGGTTGCTGCCCCCGCCTATCTGCGGCGCAACAGCGCACCATCGGTGCCGGACGATCTGGCAAGTCACACCTGTCTGATCCACAGTTCCACGCCAGACCCCAATACATGGAGCTTTACCGGTGCCAACGGGCCGCTGAGCGTGCACGTCAATGGCGCACTCATCGCCAACGACAGCGTCGCTGTGCTGCGCGCCGCCCGCGCCGGCCACGGCATCGCGCTGCTGGCCGAGGTGATGGTTATGGATGATCTGCACGCTGGCCGCCTCTGCCGGCTGCTGATCGACTATCCGTCGCGGACCGAGCCGGTCCACATCGTTTATCCGTCGCGTCGCAATCTGGCCCCTCGCACGCGGGTCGTCCTGGATTTCGTC
The DNA here is from genome assembly GCA_963758415.1 of uncultured Alphaproteobacteria bacterium. Lineage (GTDB taxonomy): Bacteria > Pseudomonadota > Alphaproteobacteria > Acetobacterales > Acetobacteraceae > Rhodopila. Next base: position 1,665,379 of record CAVWVL010000011.1, read on the forward strand.
GTGGAGCAGTCGCGGGAGATTCAGGCGCTGCTCAAGACCCGGGCCGAACTTACGCCAGCGAACCAGTGACCGCGAGGACTCCTGCCCCGCGCCATGGTGGTTGTGAGATCAATTCGTTCGGCCATAGCCCCGGCCTCTCGACTGGGCCAGCCCGTCTTGACAGGACCATCCTCTCTCCCCACACTTCACCACATGGCGAAGTTTTCAAGGCTCGCACCCCGGCCGGACACGAGCAACGCTCATCGACGCGACGCTCATGCGACGTCGAGCCGGGAAGAACCCGCTCGCTACGGTGAATCGAACTGAGCGCGGGCCACTCTCGGTTCACGCCGATCCTCGACACCGGGCACAACACATAGGGAGGCCAGACATGGCGAATATCGACATGACTCGAAGGAAGATCGCGACCTGCCTGTGGTTTGACCGCGGTCAGGCACACCAGGCGGCCGAGTTCTACGCTTCAATCTTTCCCGACAGCCACGTGGACGCCCGCCATTCCTCACCGGCCGACTATCCTGACGGCAAGCAGGGTGACGAGCTTACCGTCGAGTTCACCGTGCTGGGCATGCCGTTCCTTGGCCTCAACGGCGGGCCGCATTTCAAGTTCAATGAGGCGATCAGTTTCCAGGTCTATACCGACAGCCAGGAGGAGACCGATCGTTACTGGAACGCGATCATCGCCAACGGCGGCCAGGAGTCGCAATGCGGCTGGTGCAAGGACAAGTTCGGTCTGTCCTGGCAGATCACCCCCCGCGCGCTGATGGGCGCCATTTCCGATCCCGATAAGGCGGCGGCGAAGCGCGCCATGGAGGCCATGATGGGCATGACGAAGATCGACATCGCCGCGATCGAACGGGCGCGGTCCGGGGAACCGGTCGCGTGAGCCTGCGGCTCTTTGGCCACCCGTTTTCCTCCTACACGATGAAGGCGCTGATCGCGCTGTACGAGAACGAGACGCCGTTCGACTTCCGGATACTTGGCCCGGATCATCCGGAGAACGGCGCGGAGCTGGCACGGCGCTGGCCGGTCGCCAGATTTCCGTTGCTCGTCGATGGCAAAACGACGGTGTTCGAAACCAGTGCGATCATCGAACATCTCGCCGCATTTCACTCTGGCCCGGTGAAGCTGATCCCGGACGATCCAAAAGCTGCCGTGCCGGTGCGGATGCTCGATCGCGTATTCGACAATCATGTGATGAGACCGGTGCAAACGATCGTATTCGATGCGCGCCGCCCCGAGGAAGCTCGCGATCGTTACGGCGTCGCGCAGGCCCGAACCGCGCTCGATACGATCTATGCCTGGCTCGACGATACGCTGGCGGGGCGCCGATGGACGGCCGGCGATGCCTTCACACTGGCCGACGCGGCCGCTGCTCCTTCACTGTTTTACGCCGACTGGGTCCAGCCAATCGGCGAGGATCGCAACACGCTGAAGGCCTATCGTGCCCGTCTGCTCGCGCGTCCCTCGTTCGCCCGCTGCGTCGATGACGCCCGTCCCTACCGCCCGTTCTTTCCGCTCGGTGCTCCCGATCGGGACTGATGTCAGGATACCAGGAGAATGATCATGACCAGCGAAGACCTCGAACTTTCCGTCACCCGCCTGATCGATGCGCCGGTCGAGACTGTCTGGAAGATCGCCACCGAACGCCTGGAAGAATGGTGGTGCCCGAAGCCCTGGAGGGTAGAAATCGTCGAGCAGGACTGGCGCACCGGCGGCCGCTCGGCCCTGGTCATGCGCGGGCCGAATGGCGAGGAGATGCCGCATGAAGGCGTGTTCCTCGAGGTGTCGCCCGGCAAACGTTTCGTCTTCACCGACGCGTTCAGCACCGGCTGGCACCCCAAGGGACCATTCATGGTCGGTACGATGGAGTTCGTCGATGAGGGCGGTAAAACACGCTACACCGGCAGCGCTCGCCACTGGTCCAAGGAGGCCTACGATCAGCATAAGGCGATGGGCTTCGAGCAAGGCTGGGCGGCCGTGGCCGAGCAGCTTGCCGCGTTGGCGGAGGCCAAAACATAGACGCCAGCATGTTGAGAATTCCGTCCGGTTCGAAGGGATGCCGCAACCAGCGCTTCGATCGGGTTTGTTACCCTTAGTTAGCTGTATCCGGCTTGGTTTGTCGCTCCACGAGGCCGCATGGCGTGACCGGGGGGCAACGTGGTAATCGCTGGCCACTGAACCTCTGCACGAGCCGGAGCATCAAACAAATGACATCAACCCTGCACGCCGATCAAATCGTGTTCGATGGCCTGATCGTTGCCAACTGGGGTCCCGACATTTTTCAGGACATGCGGCGCGGCGGCCTGACCGCGGCGAATTGCACCTGCTGCGTGTGGGAAGGATTCACCGACACCATGCGTAACATTGCGCGATGGAACGCCTGGTTTCGGAAGTATCCCCACCTCATCGTGAAAGCCCGGACCGTTGCCGACATCCGCAAGGCGAAGGCGAACGACCAGACCGGGATCGTTCTCGGCTTCCAGAACGTATCCGCATTCGAAGATCAGATCGGTGCTGTCCAGTTGTTCAAGGAACTGGGCGTCGGCATCGCGCAGATGGCCTATAACACACAGAACCTGGTCGGCTCTGGCTGCTATGAAAGCCACGACGGCGGCCTATCTGACTTTGGCCACGATGTGGTGGCGGAGATGAACCGTGTCGGCATGCTGTGCGACCTCAGCCATGTCGGGTCCGTCACCACGCGCGACGTCATCCTGGCTTCGACGATGCCAGTCTGCTTCTCACATTGCTTGCCGGCCGCATTGAAAGCCCATCCCCGCAACAAATCGGACGAAGAGTTGCGCTTCCTTGCCGATCACGGGGGCTTCGTCGGAGTTACGATGTTTCCGCCGTTTCTACCCAAAGGGCCGCACTCCACAGTCGACGACTACGTCGCCGCGATCGAATACGTGATCGGCGTTGTCGGTGAAGACGCTGTTGGCATCGGCACCGATTTCACGCAGGGTTACGGGGAACCGTTCTTCCACTGGATCACTCACGACAAAGGTTACGGCCGCAAGCTCGCCGAGTTCGGCGAGATCCGCAATCCGGCCGGGATGGACACCATCGGCGACTATCCGAACCTCACCGAAACGATGCGCCGGGTCGGCTGGACCGAGACCCGTATCCGCAAGGTCATGGGCAGCAACTGGCTGCGCCTGCTCGAGACGGTCTGGGGCGGGTAACCACGTCATCAACAAATCAGCGGTTATCATTGCGCCTTTGCGGCGACGACCGGGTTTTTCAGCTCCTTTCGCTGCTTTCGCCACTCCTCAAATCGTTGCATTATCACGAAGAACGACGGGACGAACAGCACCGCCAAGCAGGTCGAGGCGATCATGCCACTGAACACGCTGATGCCGAGCGAGCGGCGGGCGTTGGCGCCTGCGCCGGTGGCGATGACCAGGGGGAAGACGCCAAGAATGAACGCGAATGACGTCATCAGGATCGGTCGGAAGCGTGTGCGTGAAGCATCCACGGCGGCGGTGAGCAGCGGCACGCCGTCGATGATCCGTCGTTCCCGCGCGACCTCGACGATCAGGATGCCGTTCTTCGCCGACAGCGCGATCAGCAGCATCAAGCCGATCTGGGTGTAAAGATTGTTCGCCACCCCCAGGCTTGTCAGCGCTAAAACCGGGCCGACCAGCGACAGCGGCACTGCCGACAGCACGGCCAGCGGCAGGATCCAGCTCTCATACTGGCCAGCGAGACACAGGTAGACCAGCAGCACCGACAGCGCAAAGACATACACCAACTGGTTGCCGGTAATTTTCTCCTGATACGACATTGCCGACCATTCGTACGACACGTCGTTCGGCAAAATCTGCTTGGCGATCCGTTCCATCGCCGCCATTGACTGCCCGGAACTATAGCCGCGCGCCGATCCTCCGATGATCGTTGCCGAGGGAAACAGATTGTAGAGCGTGATCAGCGGTGGCGCCACGACCGGTCCGAGATGAGCAATCGCGCCGATGGGCACCATTTGGCCATCCTGACTTCGAACATTAAGATTGAGCAAGTCGTCCGGTGAGCGACGGAACTGCGAGTCGGCTTGCACGTAGACCTGCAGCGACAGTCCGAGTTTGTTGAACTGGTTGACATAGGTCGACCCGACATAATCCGTCAGCGCCGCGAATACATCACCGACCGATACGCGTAACGTCTGGGCGCGGGCCCGATCTACCGTCAGTGCGACATGCGGCGCATCAGCCGTGAAGGTCGTCAGCGCACTGCGCACGCTGGGTTCGTGGCTGGCTTTTTCAACCATCTGCCGCGCCAGGTTGTTGAGTTTCTCGTAATCAAAACTGCCACCGAGCATTTCCAGTTGCATCTGAAATCCGCCAGCATTGCCGATTCCCTGAATAGCCGGCGGTGGCAGCACGATCGCTCGGCCGTCCGGCAGCGAGGCCAACCGTTTCTCCAGCGCCTCGAAAATCGGCAGCAGGTTCTGATCCTTGGCACGTAATCGTTCGCTGAACGGTTTAAGCATGACGAAGCAGGTACCCGCGTTGGCCAGATCGGCGCTGTTATCGAGCAGGGACATTCCCGAAATCGCAATGACCCGATCGACACCCGGAATCTCGAGGGCAATCTTGGTGACCTCATCCAACGAGGTTTCAGTGCGGCCAAGCGAGGCACCATTTGGCAACTGCACCGCCACCAGGACATAACCCTGATCGTCAATTGGAATGAACGCGGTCGGCAGACGGGCGAGGCCCCAGATGCTGACCCCCGCCACCGCCAGGGCGATCAGCACCATCAGGCCGCTCCGCTTCACCATCCCGCCGATGAAACGAGTGTAGCCGCCTTCGATCTTGTCGTAGACCCTGTTGAAGCCGCGATAGGCGAAATTGCGCTGATCCAGGGGCACCGGCGTGCGAAGCCACATGGCGCACTGGGTCGGCTTAAGCGTCGCCGCGTTGACCGCGCTGATCAGAGCGGTCGCAGCGATCACCAGGGCGAACTGGGCAAACATATTCCCGGTCAGACCCGGAACAAACGCCGCTGGGACGAAGACCGCCATCAGCACGAGGGTGATGCCGATAATCGGGCCGAACAGCTCGCCCATCGCCTTGATGGCCGAGTCGTGGCCGGACATGCCGCGCTCGATGTACTTGGTCACGCCTTCAACGATGACGATGGCGTCGTCCACGACGATGCCGATTGCCAGAACGATACCGAATAGGGTCGATAAGTTGACGGTGAAACCCAGGGCGGCCATGCCAGCGAAGGCGCCGATAATGGTGACCGGCACTGTTGTTGCGGGCACCAGGATCGCGCGAAAATTCTGCAAGAACACCAGGATCACGATCAACACCAGGATGCCCGCCTGGTACAGCGTCTTGTAGACCTCGGTGATCGAGTCACTGACGAAGATCGTAGTGTCGTAGGGAATTGCGTAGGTCAGTCCTTCCGGAAACCGACGTGCCAGGGTCTCGACTTTCGCCGCCACCTCCTTGCCAACCTGCAAGGAGTTAGCCTCGGGCGTTTGGTAGATCGCGATGCCGGCGGATGGCTTGCCATTGACGCGGAAATACTGCGCGTAGGTCTGTGCGCCCAATTCGATGCGGGCGATATCCTTGACCTGCAGTAGACGGCCGCCCTGCGAGGTCTGGTCGCGTACGACGATATCACCGAACTGTCCCGGGTCATTGAGCCGTGACTGGATGTCCACGGTATACTGGAACTGCTGGTCCGACGCCGCCGGTGGCATGCCGACCTGCCCGGCCGCTACATTCTGGCTCTGTTGCCTGATCGCGTCGATCACGTCTTTCGGTATCAGGCCATAGTTGTAGAGCTTGCCTGGGTCCATCCAAATTCGCATGGAATATTCGCCAGCGCCGAACACCTTGACGCTGCCGACGCCGGGCAGGCGCGCCAGCTCATTCGTCATGTTGATGGTGGCATAGTTGCTCATGTAAAGACTGTCGTACCGCCCATCCGGCGAGTTCAGGGTCACGATCTCGAGGATTGCCGTGTTTTTCTTCTGAACACTGACCCCCTGCGCCTGCACCGGCTCCGGCAACGACGCGAGGGCGATCTGCACCCGGTTCTGTACCAGTACCTGATCGGTGTCAGGATCGGTGCCAATGGCGAATGTTACCGTTAGGTTGTAGGTGCCGTCAGCCGCGCTGGTGGACTCCATGTAGAGCATGTGATCGACGCCGTTGACCTGCTGCTCGATCGGCAGGGCGATGGTATCAATCACGGTCTGGGCGCTGGCACCGGGATAGCTCGTGGTTACCGATACCGTCGGCGGCACCACGTTGGGATACTCCGAGATCGGCAGGCGAACGACGCAGATCGCGCCGATGAGAACGAGAACGACCGCCAGCACGTTGGCGAGCACCGGCCGCTCGATGAAGAATTTCGACAGCATCGGCGTATTCCCCTATCCGCCAATGACAGAGAGTTGCGGCGTCACTTTCGTTCCGGGAGCGGCACGCCAGAGTTCGCCGACCACCACGCGGTCATCCGGCTTCAGGCCGGACGTGATGACCCGCAGGGTGCCGATCAGCTCGCCGAGCTGAACATAACGCTGACGCACGACGTCGTCCTGATCCAGCACCAGCAAATAGCGGCCGCCCTGGTCCTCCTGCAGCGCACGGTCGGGCACCATCAATGCGCTCTGCAGGACCTTGCCCATCGGAAGGCGGACCTTGACGAATATGCCGGGCACCAGCGTTCGGTCGGGATTCTCCAAAATGCCTCGCACCAGCAAGGTTCCGGTCGCCTGGTCGATCGCGGGTGCCACGTATTCGAGGGTGCCGTGATGCGGATAACCTGTTTCATTCGACAAAGCGGCGTCGATCGGCACCTTGTGTAATTCATCCAGCGTGAGCCGTCGCTGGTCCAAATTGCTCCTGATCTGCAATGCTTGCTGTACGCTTAGATTGGCAACGACATAGATCGGGTTGAGCTGGATGATATCCGCGAGGGCGGCCTCCTGCCCGTTGCCGCCGACCACGTTGCCCACATCGACCAGGTGCTTGCCCATCTGGCCGTCGAATGGCGCGCGGACTTCGGTGTAGCCAAGGTTGAGTTGCGCCAGCGCTACCTGGGCCTGAGCGCCCGCTATGTTTGCCTCGGCGCTGGCTTTCTCGAAGGTCCAGTGATCGACATCGACTTGAGTCGCAGCGTCGCGCTTCAGCAGCGCGGTGTAGCGGCCCACTTCGGTTTTCGCGTAGAGCAAGGCCGCTTGTTGTCCCTGCAACTGCGCCTGAGCCTGCTGCAGTTGTGCCTTATACTGGTCCTGCTGGATACTGAAGAGCAGATCGCCCTTTTTTACCAACGCGCCGTCCTCGAAATGGATTTTCTCGAGGAATCCGACGACGCGGGCGATGAGTTTGACCTGATTGACCGCCGCGGCATTTCCCGTCACTTCGAGAGTATCGCTGACGGTCTGGGTTCTCGGCCGCACCACCGGGATCGCTGGGGGCGCCTGTGCCTGCGTCAGGGTCGCGGTCGTATCGCGCGCTGTTTCTCGCTGAGAACCGGCCTGCCCCTCGACAGCCTCGGAGGGGGCGACCAGCCTGGCGATCGATACGCTGCCGATGATGGCGACCACGACGGCCAGAAGCAGAGCCCGAGCCGAAGCCTTACGCCCCAGTTTGAGCAACCAAGATACGCGCATAGGAAATTTCATGCCAAAAAACCTTACCATTGCGGCGCTCGGATGTCCGGTCCGCTGTCGGCGGGCGACGGAAGACCCGGTGCTGGCGGCTTCGGTTGGCCCGCGGGCGGCAGCAATCCGCCCCAATTCGTGCGTCGGCGCATTTCGTCGCGGGTTGCCGCGTTGACAAATTCGTTGCCATCTCGTATCTGCCATCCGCCGCCGAGGGAGCGGTAGACGGATGCCAGGCCCGTGGACAGATTGCCCGAGGCGATCGCCAGGTTGCTCTGTGCCTGATACAGGTTCTGTTCCGCGGTAAGCACGGTTGTGAAATCCCTTGTTCCGAGCAGGTATTGGTCGAGCGCTATCCGCAGTGCGCTGTTGGCAGCCGCGACGCTGCGCCGCAGGAATTCAACCTGAAGTCGCCCTTGTAGAAATGCCGCCAGGCCGTTCTCCACTTCCTGCTGCGCCCTCAGAACAGTGTTCTGGTAGTTGATCAGCAGGGTTTGCAGGCGCGCGTCCTGGACCCGGACGTTGTTTGTGATCTGGCCATAATTCAGGATTGGCCAACTAAAGGTGGGGCCGAAGGAAAACTGAATGCCTCTTGCGCTGAAGACCTCGTTGACCCGGTTGCTCCCGGAGCTGCCCGCCACGGTGCCGAACGCTCCGGTCAGGCTGAAGGCCGGGAACAGATCGGCCTTGGCGAGGCCAATCTGTGCGCTTTGCGCCGCGGCTTGCAGCTCGGCACTTCGAATGTCGGGGCGGCGGCGAATCAGGTCGGCGGGGATGCCAACCGCGACATTGGCCGGTGGGACCGGAATGATCCGGGGACCGGCCAGTAACGTATCAAGCGACTGCGGCGTCATGCCGAGCAGCACACGGAGTGAGTCCTCGCCTTGCTGCAACTGTGCCCCTAGCTGCGGGATTGCGGACTCCGTCTGCGCGAGAACGTTCTCGGCCTGGTAAACATCGAGCTTAGTAGCAGTGCCTCCCGTGTAACGATCCCGGGCAATGGCAAGCGCTTTCTTTTGCTTGACGACGTTGTCCTCGGTGATGGCGAGTTGCTGTTGCAGCGTGCGGATACCAATATAACTTGTCGCAACGTCCCCGAGCAGGGTCACCAGTACATCATCGTAGGTGGCGATCGATGCGAGGTAGGAAGCATCGGCGGACTGCACGCCACGGCGGAATTTGCCCCAGAAATCCACCTCCCATGCTATCTGGGTGCCGAGCGAGGCGCGCCAGTAATTCTCGAGTTGGTGTAGCGGATTCGAAGCTGGATCGACGGCGCTGGCCTGATTATAGTTGACGTTGGCGCCTATCTGCTGGGTCTGCGGATAAAGCTCGCCGATGGCGACGCCGAGCATGGCCCGCGCCTCGAGTACACGAGTGCCTGCGGCCATCAGGGTAAGGTTCTGCTGGTAGGCGATGTGGATGAGCCGGTCGAGGGTTGGGTCGTTGAAGACGGTCCACCACTGCTTATCGTCCTGATGGGCCGAGTTGACCGAGGGATTTCCGGATTCGAGGTAATTTTGCGCGATCGGCGCGGCGGGGGTGGAGAAGTTGGGACCTACCATGCAAGCGGTGAACGGCAGCATCAGCGCCGCCGTCAGTATTGCATGGCGCGTCGCACCGAAATAATCAACGATGCCGATGGAGGGTCGCGGAGGCGCCGCTGTCTGCTCACGATATCGGTCAGCGAGGCTGTGAGCGATGCTCGACGATTTTGCGGGGACACCGGAATGATTCGGTAATTTCATGTATCAATCATCCTCGAGCCCGTTACCTTAGAGATCAATCCCGCCGAGCTTAGACTGCCGCGTTTTATGGGTGATGCGAGCAGTATTTCGCCGAGTTGCCCGCGGTTCGTCGGCCGACGAACTCCATGGTGTATGACTGCCTCCTCTACGCAAAGTCAATCAATTGAGTATGTTTGACGGCAAAGAAATATTCTGAAATAAAACGTTACAGATGCAGTGCTCGATTTGCCGAAGTAACACCGCTAGTCTGGCTAGCGTCCACGATTCCATGCTGCAATAGTCAATTCGATGCCAAGAGCTCGGTTTGGCCGAACTTATATCCGTGCCGGCGATCGAGCCCGCCATCCGACGGTTACAGCGGAACGAGCTGGCGATGAGCGGCCTGCGGGAGGCATCTCCAGCCGCGCCGGAAGCGGAACTGAGGGACGCGGGCATGCAAGGTCAATCAAAACGGCGACGGCACCTCGCGCAATCAAGCCGCAAGGCGATCGCGGCGAAAGCGGCCGCATGGGTTCTGCTTGGAACGATCTCGGTCCGAGCCGCGGACAAGCCGACGCTGCTGATTTTGCCGCTCGACATGGTGGACACCTCCGGAGAGATTCCTTCGCGTGCCCAGGAGCATGAGAACTCGGTTGTTAGCGGTGGCGCGATACTTATCGACGGCTCTGAGCGAGGAGGGCGATTACGCCGTTGTCGATCCGACACCGATCGGTGCTGCAATCGATAAAGCGCGGAGTGTTGAGCCTCTGGGTCAGTGCCACGGTTGCGAACGAGACCTGGCAAGGCTGGTTCATTCCGATCGGGTGCTGATCGGCGAGATCGACAAGGTCAGCACATTGATTGGCAGCCTTCACCTCAGCATTGTCGACGTCGCGAGCGGCGAGCCTGTCCTCAACCGTGTGCTTAGCTTTCGCGGCGACACCGAGGAGGCATGGCAGCACGCGGCTCGGTTCTTCGTCCGCGACCTGAAGGGGGCTGCCGCACAGCGACAGTGAATTTGGTGGCTGCCCGCCAGTGGACGTGGAACTTTGGCTTCCGCGTGGGCTCATGGATGCAGCGGATCGACGTGACGCGACTCGATCCCCCTTTGCGCACGGAACCGTTTGTCTCGGCTTACCGTTATAGCGACAGGTTGAACTCGAAGGAGAAGTCCGTCATGCTGGAACGCCCGATCGCAATGCCGCCTGTCCCCGGCTTTCGGCAACAAAAAATGTGGGTGACGCGAGCATCGGTGATCCTTCTCACCGCTCTGGCGGCTGGCTGTGCCGCCCCCGCGTCTACGCCACCGCAGATGGTGCAGGCCAATAATCCGACGGTCACGTATAATTATCGAGGCGATGAAGAGTTGATCAAGGCGAACCAGAGCGCCGAGGTCTATTGCAGCAAATATCAGGCGACCGCCCGCTCGCAGAGCATCCGCGACACTCCTGATGGCGGCAAGAGCGCTGTCTTCGAGTGCGCTCAGAACACAGCGTCCGCAGTACCCGGACAGACCATCATCCCCGGGCAATCATATAGATATCAAACCGATCAAGAGTTGCTGGATAGGACCAGGAACGCTGATGCCTACTGCATGAGCGTTGGGTCAAGGAATGCCGTCTCAGTGATTGGAACGAACCCCGACGGAAGCAAGAACGTTAGTTACAGTTGCCGTTCATCGCAGTAGGCTTTGATTGACGTCACGCCCTGCGGAATCTGGCGAGAACAATCTTATCGGCGTTGGCGTACGCTACGCTCAATCGTTACCGAAGGTGACCGGGTGAGCGAGAGCCGTGTGTAGTTGGGTGCGGTCGAGTTCGCCCTCCCAGCGACTGATTACCACGGTTGCGACGCCATTGCCGACGAGATTGCACAGCGCCCTGCACTCACTCATGAATTTATCGATACCGACGATGATCGCAAGCGCGGTGATCGGAATGTCGGGTATGATCGACAACGTTGCAGCCAGGGTCACGAAGCCTGCGCCGGTCACCCCGGAGGCGCCCTTTGAGGTCAGCATGGCGACGGCGAGAACTGTAAGCTCCTGCCCAATCGTCAGATGAGTGTTGGTGGCCTGCGCGAGGAACAAGGTGGCAAGTGTCATATAGATGTTTGTACCGTCGAGATTGAAACTATAGCCGGTCGGGATCACCAGTCCGACCACCGAACGGGAAGCGCCAAGCGCCTCCATCTTGACCATCATATGCGGCAGCACGGTTTCTGACGAGCTGGTCCCGAGCACGATCAGTAACTCGTCCTTGATATAGGCAACGAAGCGGAGGATCGAGAAGCCAAAGATCCAAGCGATAATGCCGAGCACGACGAGCACGAAAATGAGCGACGCGAGATAGAAGGTCGCAATCAGGAACCCCAAATTGACCAGCGCGCCGAGACCAAATGAGCCTATGGTGAATGCCATGGCGCCAAACGCGCCGATCGGCGCCAGGCGGACGATCATACCGATGATACGGAAGAACATATTGCCGGCGATATCAATCAGATGAGTGATCCGCGTGCCGACGTCGCCCATGTTTGTAATTGCGACGCCGCTGAGCACGGCGACCAACAGGACCTGCAGCAGGTCGCCCCTGGCAAGCGAGTCGAAGTAGGAATTTGGGATGATGGCCAGAAGATGGACGACGAAACTTTCGTCCTTGGCGCGGCTGACGTAGCTTGCGACCGATTTCGGATCCAGTGTCGCCGGGTCGATGTTAAATCCGGCGCCCGGTTGCATAAGTTCGCCGACGATCAGGCCGATGACGAGCGCCAGGCTCGACACCGTTTCGAAATAGACCAGCGTCTTGAGGCCGATGCGGCCGACCTTGCGCATGTCGCTGATCGAGGCGATGCCGTGCACGATTGTACAAAAGATGACCGGCGCAATCATCATTTTGATAAGAGCGATGAAGCCGTCTCCGAATGGCTTCATCGCTTTGCCGGCTGCTGGATAGAAATACCCGAGCGCCACGCCGATCACGATCGCTATTAGCACCTGAATATAAAGAAGCCGATACCAGGGTTTTCTGGCGGTCATATCGGGCGCGTCCATTGATTTCATCGTATGCTGAAAGCGTGTGATGGGGGATGCCCAGACGGGTGCGGTTATCGCTCGTGGTTACATTTCGATAGGCGCAAATATGGAGCCGGGTCGACGGGCTTTCCGCCGATACGGGTCTCCGCCCCGCCTTGCCATGGGATCAACGCTAAGACCGTTCCGGCGATGAATAAACGACCGACTATTGGCCCCTGGCGCACGCGGCATGGTCTGCTGGGACCGTCAAGTGCGGAACGTATTTTTAGTCACCTTGATCCCGCGCGCCTTCAGCCATGCCTCGTGTGCAACCTGCGCCTTGGTCAGCGCCGCCGTCTTGGGCAGGCTGGCGGGCTTGCCTTTCGGCGTGGACATTTTGATTACACGAGACATTTTTCTGCTCCCGCTGAGTGCACCGACAAGCTTTACCAATTTTCGCAGCGGATGTCGCGTTCGACGACGATTGATCTCAAAGCGCCAACCGCGCGGGCAGCGTGGCGGCATCCACAAGGATGTGGGGTGGTTGACCGAGGCGGACGGCCCATTACTTCGCCTTCGTGCGGGGCCGCGACTTAGAGTGACAAGTGGTCTAAGACCCTGATCTCGAAATCAGGTAATCTGCCGATATCCCGTGCGATCCGCCTGACTAGCAATGAGGCGATCGCCAGCATGAACCAAGCTTGTGAGCTTTCGACGAGGGTCTCGAAGTCCTTCGCAAGACGGCGAGCCCTGTTCAGCCAGCCGAAGGTGCGTTCGACGATCCAGCGTTTCGGCAGGACGATGAAGCCTTTGACGGATCGATCGGTGCGCCTGACCACGCTGATGCGGATCCGGCTGGCCTCGAATGCCGCCCGCTCAGTCTCGCCGCCGGCGTAGCCGCCATCGACAAATGCTAGCGTGACCCAGGGACTTTTCCGGCTGACCGCGGCGAGCAGGTCCAGGCAGAGCGTCGCGGTCCTGCACATCAGCGCCGGTAATCTGGCACAAGATCGGCAGGCCAAGCGAATCGACTGCGAGAGGCCGCTTGGGTTCATAGATCTTCATGCAGTGCGTCATAGCCGCGCCCTTCACCCGCTTCGGTGTCGACCGACTGGCTGTCGACGATCGATCACGGTTGGTGCGGCGCGCTTGCCCTCGGCCTCGCGCCGGCCATGACAGAACGCAGACGATCTGCTCCCAAAGACCGCTGTCACGCCACGCGTAGAAGCGGTTCTGCACAGCGGTGAAGGCGCGAAGGATTCGACAACGAGCGCCGGGCCGCCGGTGCAGACACGGGCGAACAGAGCTTTCAATCCCGTCCAGGTCGGCGACTTGCGTCCAACGCTTCGGCGACGGCAGCAGCGGCGCGACAAGGGCGAATTCCTCGTCGGACAGGTCGGTTGCGTAGCGTTCGCGGATCACCGCATACTTTCTCGATCGGTCTCGTTCCAGGACATGGCGATGCGGTCTTGTTGCAGAGCCAGCGAATCGTCCTCACGAGGCCGGTCAATCGCAGGTGTCAGCAGCCAACCCCGAACGATATGTCAGTGCGCTAGCGTTCCGGTCAGGTCCAGGCCGACATTGTGTGCCGCCGGTCAAGCCATGCTGAACGTCGGCTCTGCCACAACGTTACCGAAAGCTGCCCATCGGAGACGAACACCGCTGGCCAGCCGTAGCCGCGTGATCGCGGAAACATTCCGCCAGGACGTCCGCGGCGGGCCCTATACAGTCGCATCGTTGTGAGATTAGATCAATATCGGAATATTTGTTGTAAGTAATATATTTCGCCCGGGAATTCCTAGGGCCGGTCGGCCAGGTGGCTATCGCCGGGGCGTAACGCCTGGCCAGAATGCAATCAGCGCCGCGATCAAGGATACGTTTCAAACTCACAACTCTGTTGCCAATGTTCGTTGGCTCGGCCTTCCGGACAGCCATCCTGCCGCCACAGAAAGTAGGCACGTTCGCGAAGATGTTGGGTCATGGCGCGATGCCAGTGTTCTTGCGCTCTCCCATGCGGATCGCCGTCCTGCCGCCACAGAAAATAGGCACGCTCGCGAACGACTTTTTCCAGGCCCTGCCTGGTGCCCGCCAGGATGTGTCGGTCATCCCCATACGGCACAGCCGGCCCGCCCCGACTGACATGCATTCGAGCGGTCAATATCTCAGGATCGGCATCCGGCAGCAGATTCGCGTGGGAGACCAGCTCCAGAGCTTTCGCTCTGTATTCTTCCTCCGAGGCAACATCCGAGCCTTCACTTGCGACGGGCAGGGTGCGCAGGACATCCTTGTCGTCTCGCAGCACGTCAACCAAGCGCTCCGGCATCGCAGCGGCCTCCTGGTAACCTGCACTGAACCTACTGAGTGCCGCCAGGCAATGCCATCAAATTTTGGTCTACCCGTCCCCCGCCTGCTCAGCGCAGGGCCCGTCGCGACGGATTTGGCGCCTCTGATCAGGCACCACGGCTTAACCAGCGTCGCATGCCCTGTCCGACCGTGGCCTGCTGACGCCGGACTCAAGCTCGGCGGGACGGGCGCGTCAGGAGCACGAGCGGTATGGTAACGATGGCGAGAATGAACATCAGCTTGAAGTCATCTATATACGCAATGATTTGCGCTTGCCGCGTGATTTCCTCGTTGAGCATTGCGGCGCCGTGCATGGACCAGGGACTCCAGAACTGCGCGGCGCCCCCTGTCCGCAGAGCGTGATTGAACTGGTTTACCTCTCCCGCGACGATTGCATGGTTGACCTGGGTATTGCTCTGCAGCAGTGCGCCGGTCACTGAAATGCCAATCGAGCTGCCCAGGTTTCGCATCAGGGCGTAGATGCTGGTGCCCTCGGTCCGTCGCTCGGATGGCAGCGTCGCGAAGGCGGTGATGTTGAGCGGTATGACGACGAAGCCAATGCTGAATCCCTGGCCAACGCCGACGGTGACGATCGTCCATTCCGAGATGTCGGGTGTCCAGAAGGTCATCTCATACAGAACATAGGCGCCGATGATCAGACCGATGCCCAGCAGCGTGCGCGGCCCGATTTTTTTCAGCAGCCGTCCGCAGATCAGGGCGGCGAGCATGATGCCAACGCCGCGCGGCGCCAGCACGATACCGGTGGTGACGACAGGGTAGTTCATCAGCGTCTGTAGATACGGCGCCAGGAGTGCCAGCGTCGCGTACATGATCAAACCATTGATGGAGTAAAGGATCAGGCCGATGACGAAATTCAGATCGGAGAATAATCTGGGCGAGAGGAATGGCCTCGGCGCCAGGGAGAACTGAACGAGGAACACGTAGAAACCGAGCCCGGCCAGACAGGCTTCGATGATGATTTCACGCGAGGCGAACCAGTCCAGGGTTTCGCCACGATCGAGCATGGTCTGGAACGCGCCGATGGCAAGGCTCAGCGCGCCAAACCCGATCCAGTCGAGCCTGACGGATCGGCTGTGCGGCGTCTCCTTCAGGAAGGTCAGCAGACCAGCCGCGGCCAGCAGGCCGAACGGGACGTTGATATAGAGGACCCAGCGCCAGTTGTAGTTTTCAGTGAGCCAGCCGCCAAGGATAGGACCGAAGATTGGCCCGACCATGACTCCCATCGTCCACACCGACATGGCCGAACCACGCTGCTCGGGGGGATAGATGTCGTACATGACGGCTTGTGACAGGGGCACGAGAGAGGCGCCGAACATGCCCTGGAGCACCCGGAAAACCACGATCTGGTCCAGTGACTGCGCCATGCCGCAGAGGACCGAGGCGACGGTAAAGCCGCCGATGGCGGTGACGAACAGCCTGGTGCGGCCGAACCGGGCGGCGAGAAAGCCGGTGGGGGCGGTCATGATCGCTGCTGCCACGATGTAGCTGGTCAGAACCCAATTGATCTCATCCTGGCTCGCGGACATCGATCCTTGCATGAAGGGCAGAGCGACATTGGCGATGGTGCTGTCCAGTGACTGCATCAGCGTCGCCAGCACGGTACAGATCGTCACCATGACCCGGGTCGCCGAGCTCATCGGAGGAGCACGCGCTGGCGGATCGGCCGTCACGCGTATTTTTCCCGCATGCCGGCGCGAATTCGAGAGACAGGCTCAGGGACCTGGATCGCGACTTCGGTTTTGCCCTCCGGCAGCCTGAAGCAGGCGTTGTTGCGGACCTTATGCACTGGTTGCTGGCGCTGCTTCATCCCAAGCCCAATCACACCGCTTATCAGTAAGTGGCATGGCATTTGTCGGCAAGAGCCGCGCCTCGGGTGCGTCCGGGGAGAACATGCCGCGGCGGGGATGGCTGATGTATCGGCGGTTGTCCTCTCCGATGGCTCCGTCGAGGGTGGCCGCCGTCAAGCCCAGTCCTTGCCGCTGCGGCTGGACAACCTGGAAGTCGTCCACCGCCGGAAGATGACCGGCGGTGCGCCAAGCGCGCTGTTCAAGCTGATCGGAGCGGCTCATCTTACGAAGGATGCCGCGAGAGGGAAGAAAGGCAATAGTCTGCCAAAAATCTTCCCGGCTGGGTTCGCCGATGTGACCTGGAGTGCCCGCCGCGTGCAATTCGATTCAGGTTGATAGTGTTGTTCTTTTGCTTGATCCTCTCTACGGAGGCCTTGATGCTGAACGCAATGGCGCTGCTGTCCGAGCAGGTGGGGCGGAGTTTATCAGGCGTTTTCCTGCGCACGTTCGGCGGCAGTGAGCCGCACATCGCGGCAATGCTCGATGAGTTGGCGCGTCTCGTCATCGAACGGATCGCGACCAGCGATGCGCTTTACCACAACGCAGAGCACACGGCGCTGGTGACCCTGGTCGCGCAGGACATCCTGCGCGGCTGGCGACTGCGGCAAAACGTGTCGCCAGTGGATTGGCTCCACTTCATCGTTGCGGCTCTGTGTCACGATATCGGCTACCTGCGCGACGTGTGTCGCGGCGATAAAGGTGAAGAGCAAGTCATCGACGCGGCGGGCACCACTGTGTGTCTTCCCCGCGGGGCCTCTGACGCCTTTCTCGCACCTTATCACGTCTCTCGCTCGCAGATCGTCGTGCGAGACCGTTTCGCATCGCATCCATTGATCGATGGTGACCGGGTGGCGCGGACGATTGAGCTGACACGCTTTCCGGTGCCCGACGATAGCGATCATGCGGAGACAGATACAGAAGCTGGCCTGGTGCGGGCCGCTGATCTGATCGGGCAACTTGGTGATCCACTGTATCCGCGCAAGCTCAAGGCGCTGTTCCATGAGTTTCAGGAGATCGGGGTCAACGGTAAGCTTGGTTATATCAGCCCTGCTGATCTCGCCGAACAGTATCCGACGTTTTTCTGGGGCAAGGTCGAGCCTTACATTGGCGATGCGATACGCCACCTGGAACTGACAATGGAGGGTCGGCAGTGGGTGGCTCAACTGTACAGCAACGTCTTTGCGATGGAGCACCATCGTCAGCATATGGGCCCGTATCTCGGGAAGACTACCGAGGCTCCGCGCGCCGCCGCCAAGGACGACGCACCTCGATCCCCCTGAGGGCGAGAGGCACTCCCCGCGCGTAACGCGATGAAGGAACGGACTCAGGCCGGGCTGCCTCGCGCGGTGTGCACTGGAAATGTCCCGGCCGCTACGCCGTTAGCGCGACGGGTCTATGAGAACCTTGGCATCGGGATTCGGTCGCCGCAGGCGCTCGAACACCTCAGGCAGCTCCGCGAAACCAATCACACTGGAGACCAGCGCCTCGGCGTCGATCCGACCGGTCGCCATGAGATGCAAAACCAGCGAGAAGTCCTCGCGCTGGTATCCGAGGGCAAATTGTATACTGAGCTCCTTGCGTATCGCGACCCGTGGCAAGATCGTGTCCTCGCCGCGGTTGACCCCCACGACGACGAGACGCCCATGCACTGGCGAAAGATCGATACATTCACGAATCATGCCCGGGGCGCCGACGCATTCGAAGATGACATCAGGCAGGACTCCATTCTGGGCCAGGGCCGATGCGATTGGTTCCAGTCTCGGATCGAATACCGGCGCCGCGCCGAGATCGGCGGCCCGCTTGCACCGTGTCGAGTTCGAGCTCGCTGACCGCGACACCGCGAGCCCCCGCGAAACGTGAGAACGCAATCACGGCCAGGCCAATGGGTCCAGCACCGATCACGAGCACCTGCCGGCCGTACAGGGAACCAGCCAGCCGGACCGCATGCGCACCGACCGCCAGCGGTTCGGTCAGCGCGGCCGCCTTGAAGTCAATGTTCTCGGGGATTCGCAGCGCATGACCGGCGCCGAGCTTGACATACTCGGCATAGGCGCCGGGCAGCGCGGCGGACATGCCGATGATCCTGCTTTTGCCGCACAGGATGCCGAGGCCGTCCTTGCATTGGCCGAGGGGACGACACGCGTCGCACTCGCGCAGCGGCACACCGATGACCCTGTCGCCCGGGTGCCAGTCCGGGGATGCGGATTCCACGACCTCACCGGCGAATTCGTGCCCTAACACCGTCCCCGGCTCGAGCGGCACGAGACTCTTCTCAGTCGCATGGATGTCCGAGCCGCAGATTCCGGCATAGGCAACTTTCAGTATGAGGTCGCCGGCCTCCGCGACCGGCCGCTGCCGGTCCTCGATCGCCAGCCTCTCGCCAACGCCATGAAACACCGCCGCGCGCATCATGCACTCCCTGGACAATTTCCCCGGCATTTTCGCGCGACGTGGCATATTCCGCTTCTGCGCAGATCTGCCCTCATCCGTAAAGCTCTACAGTAGCCGCAAGCGATGTGTCGATGGTGCCGCGAAACGCAGGCGGATCCGCGTTCATGCTTCTTGCTCGCCGCGGGTCGGGGCCGTTGCACGCGGGGTATCACACAGGCGTTTCCCGCGGCGGTCCGCGGCAAGAGCGCGGTCCGATCCCCCAGTATATTCGAGGACAACCGAGGTCGGCTCCGGTGCGCCGTCGCTTTTCATCCACGCTGGACGCCGCGAGGCGACTTATTTCAGCGGCCCGTTAACCTTTTGGAAGGCCCTCGCCGATAGAACCGTCATATCGGGCGGTTCCAACTGCTTACGGCCCCGGTCGTTGGCGCGATGCCGGCTGGGACACGCTCGACGGAAAGGCGGGCACTGTAATGCGCAGTCAATCGCGGTCATCGGGCTTCGGATTTTACGAGGCTACATGCGGATTTCGGCTGGTCCCAGGTGACGCGCGAGGAGCGAGCTGGCGGCTAGGCTGATGTCGGGCCGGTCCGCGCGACGAAGACGCAGCGTACGATGCCGACCCCAGATGCCCGGAGGGGTTGACCCTCAATCTTCTGCATATGGTAGCGCGAACGCCCGCGCGCGGCGACTTAGCCGAAATCACGGTCCAAGAAGCGTCGACGTTCGCATGATCATTTCATTCTTCACGGCGCCGCGATTACTTGCCTCTGAGTCCTAATTCGTAACGAGAGTTGGAGCCGTGCCATGACCTATATTGTCTCAACTTTGGCTGACAGCGGCCCCGGTTCGCTGCGGGCAGCGATCACCGCGGCCAACCTTGATTCTGGCGCATCGACGATCGATTTTGCTGTCGGTGGGACCATTACTCTTGCGAGCGCGCTGCCCACGATCAGCCACGCGGTCACGATCGATGCGACATCGGAACCGGACTACGTCAGCGGTGGTCCGCCCGTCGTGCTGCTCAACTGCAACAGCAATGCCGGCCTGACATTTGGGACGGGCTCGGACGGTTCGAAACTGCTCGGCCTCGCGATTGTTCAAGCCGAAGGTAACGCGGTTACCTTAGACGCTGGCTCCGTGACGGTCGCCGACAACTACATTTTCCTGAACACCGGCGACGGGATTTTTGTTTCGTCCACGTCGTCGAACAATCGGATCGGGGTAAATCCAATAGCGGCATCGGGTGTCGTATCGAACTTGATATCCGGCAATGGCGGAAACGGTATTAGTTTTCACGGTTCGTCGGGAAACATTTTGGTCGATAACTACATCGGCACAGATCCGACAGGAGCGACTGCCGTCCCCAATGGCGGCAACGGGATATGGCTGACAGGTGGGTCGAACGGCAACGAGATTGGTGGGACCGCCTTCGTAAATACGGCCGCCACTCCAATCGCGGTCAACGATCCGACCGGCGACAAGGGCACTGTCACCCCGGTGTTCGTTGTGCCGCCCCTTGGCAACCTGATATCAGGCAATAGTCAGAACGGCATCCTGATTGATTCCGGCTCGCAAAATAATACCCTGAACGGGAATTTTGTTGGCACAACCGCCACCGGTGACGCTGCACTTGGCAACGTTCTGGACGGCGTGGCTATCAACGGCGCCGACAACAACTCGTTGATTGGCTGCCAATTTATTAACAATCCCTTCGTCTACTACAACGTGGTCAGCGCGAATGGCGGTAACGGACTCCATATCACGAACTCTGACAACACCACGGTTCAGGCGAATTTCTTTGGAGTCGGCGCGAATAATGCATCAGTGATCGGGAACACCCTGGACGGCATTCTGGTTGACGGCACGTCGGCGAACACCCAGGTCGGGGGCGTCATTCCGCTTGGAAACGTTTCGGCGGGAAACGGTCAAAATGGGATCGAAGTGCGTGATACCGCCAGCGGTTTCACCACCTTCAACACTTTTGGCGGGCTATTGGCCTTCGGGGGAGCTGCTCCAAACGGGAAGGATGGCCTCCTCATCACGTCCACCGGGGGCAACAATACAGTTCAGACCAACGTGTTCTCGGGAAATGTGAATGACGGCATAGAGCTGTCGGGCAATGCTTCGGGCGTGACAGTCGATCCCAACATCGTCGGGTTGAACACCAATGGCAGCGCCTTACTGCCAAACGGCAATGACGGCCTCGAGATCGACGGCACAGCCCATGACAACGTGATCGGCGGAACCCAAGCATCGGTCATTCCACAGAACACATTCTCGGGCAATACCGGCTACGGAGTTGCCATCCGAGGGAGTGCATACGACAATCAGGTCTTGCTGAGTTACATTGGATTGACTGCCGGCGGTACGGCGGGACTGGGCAACCTCGCGGGCGGCATCTTGGTTGGCGATACGGCACATGACAACATCATAGGTGGCACAAGTACGCTGTCAGTTCCGGTCACCACCAATCTGATCAGCGCCAACACCGGCCATGGCGTCACGCTGGGAGTCGGAACAAGCAATAATCAGGTCATAGACAATTCATTCGGAACCGCCAGGTTTGGTGCGCCGTTACCGAATACCATCTCGCCCCCGATCGTGAACGACGGCTCCAACACCGAGATCAGTGGCAATACCATTGGAGCCATGGTCGTGCCGACTGTCTTCGCAGTGACAGACTCGCCGTCCGACGCCGTGCTCGGGGCCGGCGCGCTGGTAACTTTGACGCTACACCTGGACGGGGCGGTCACCGTCACCGGCGGAACACCGACGCTCTCGCTGAACAACGACGCGACAGCGGCGTATGTTTCTGGTTCCGGCAGCACCAACCTGAACTTTAACTATACGGTTGCCCTTGGTCAGGACGTCCCCGATCTAGCGGTGTCGGCGGTTAGCCTGAACGGCGCCACTCTGAACGACCGAGCTGGGGGTCCCGTTGATCTGAGCGGAGCAGCGGCAAATCCGCCCGGCATCTTGAGCATCGCATCAATCGCCGCGCTCGACACCACCACCAACCAGCCCGTGGCCGTGGTCGGAGAGGCCTACACCGGACCTGTCGCCGGGCTGCAGAACGAGTACATCAATATCACGCCCGACAGCCTGAACATTACGGCCTCCTCGCCAAACTGGTTCATTCACTCGGGCGGCGGCGAGGACGCAATCACGGCCAGCAGCGGCACCAACGTGCTGGACGGCGGGGCCGGATCGAACTTTCTGACCGGCGGCAGCGGGACCGATACATTCTTTGTCGACAGTCGCGGTGCCACGGCGGATATCTGGAGTACTCTGGTCAATTTCCATACCGGCGACGACGCCGTGATCTGGGGCGTCACACCCAGCACCTTCAACTTTGACTTCGAGAACAATCAGGGCGCGCCGGGCTATACCGGCCTCACGCTGCACGCGACCGCGCCGGGAAAACCGACCACCTCCTTGACGTTCACCGGATTTACCACGGCCGACCTCAGCAACGGCCGTGTCGCCGAAAGCTCCGGCACCGAACCGGTCAGCGGCAGCGTCTACACCTACTTCCACGAAGTTTCCTGACACGAAGCGATCGTTAGACCGATCGCATCGAGCGTTCCACCAACAGCATGAATCGGGTCTCGGCGCTGTCATCGTCAGGGGCGACCGCGACGCCGACCCGAGGGTGCGGCTGCTTTTTGGACAATCGCTCTGCTGCCGACCCTCGCGACGCCGAAATCACGTCAGGTACCGGAAGCCCGCCGTGATTCACTCAACTTCGCCGTGCCCTCGGCAGCCGCAACGCCAAAACACACGTCACGGCCAGCAGCAGCAGATTGCACACCAGCGCATCCGATACGGCCGCGTCATAGTCGGACACTCCAGGCGTGCCTCCCAGGCGGGTGAAGAAGACATCGCCGATCGCGGCGACCCCGAGGGCAATACTCGACTGTGCCGTGGTCAGGAACATTCCGACCGCGGACCCGGTGTCCTCGGCGCTGATGCCGACGCCGCCGATCACGATATTGATCAGCGCCGGCTGCGCCAGCCCCTGCCCCACGCCATAGACCGCCAATGCCCCGATTATCCCAACCACCGGCAGGTCCGCTCGGCATGACAGCAGCAGCCCGAGCAATCCCGCCATCATCAGGGCCGTCCCCAGGTTCAGAACGCGCGGACCGAGCGCGGCGGTCGCCCGTCCCGAGAAAGCCGACGCGACCGAGAAGGCGACGGCGAAAGGCAGGAAGAGCAGGCCGGCCTGGAACGGGGCATATCCGAACCCGGCCTGGAAAGTGATCGTCAGCACAACGAACAGGACCCCCAACCCGAGGAAAAAAGTCATCGAAGCCAACAGGCCCAGCCGAATGCCGCCGACCGCGAGGAGATGCAGCGCGATCAAAGGCGTTTCGCCGTTGCGTATGACGCGCCGCTGGTAGCTGACGAAGGCGATGCAGACCGGGACCGCGCAGGCCAGCATGATGAACGACCACAGGGGCCAGCCGGCCTCTCGGCCCGCCACCACCGGATAGATCAGCAGGAAGAGTCCCAGGCTGGCCAGGCCAACGCCACCCATGTCCAGTGTCGGCCGGCGATCGCCGCGTGATTCTCGGACCATGCGGGCAGCCAGAACCATGGCCATCAGGCCGATTGGCAGGTTGATCAGGAAGATCGGGCGCCAGGACCAACCGAACAGGTCGGACGATACCAGCAACCCGCCCAGAAGTTGCGCGGTGATCGAGGCGAGGCCCATCGACGTGCCATACAGACCAATCGCGGTTGGCCGCTCCGTTGGGGGAAACTCGGCGCGAATGATGCCGAGCACCTGCGGGGTGAGACTGGCTGCCATCACCGCCTGCATCACACGTGCGGCGATTAACCACGTCGCACCGGGCGCTACCCCGCACAGGAGCGACGCCAGGGTGAAGCCGGCAAGCCCGAGCAGAAAGACACACTTGCGCCCGAAGATGTCGCCGAGCCGTCCGCCGGTGATCAGCGATACACCGAAGCCGACACCGTAGGCCGCCACGACGAACTGCAACTGCGCCGGGCTGGCTCCGAGGTCGGCCCGAATGGCTGGCAGTGCGATGTTGACGATGAAGAAGTCGAGAAACGACAGGAACGAGCCGATTAAGATGACCGACAGCATCCACCAGCGTCCCGGGTCGGCCGCATTCGGGACCACCCTCGCTGGCCGTATCGCAGCGGCCTCACCGGCGAGGATGGACTGTTCAGCCACGACGGAAGATCGCATTTTGCCAGCCTGAATGGTTGCATATTTAAACCACTTCCCGGCTACAACGAGTGGTCCTATGATGCAACCTTATTCTTGGAGGGACTCTGATGCGGCGAACGAGCCTGAAGACGGCGAATTGTCCCGTGGCCCGGTCGCTGGACGTGATCGGCGACTGGTGGTCACTGCTGATCGTGCGCGACGCCTTTCGAGGCCTGCGGCGTTTCGGGCAGTTTCAAAAGAGCCTCGGTCTTGCCAGGAATATTCTGACTGTCAGGCTGCGCGCGCTAGTCGCCGACGGCATAATGGAACTGGCGCGGAACGGGGCTGCCCGTCATGAATATGTGCTGACGCATAAAGGCCGAGCGCTGTTGCCTGTGCTGGTGGCGCTGCGGCAATGGGGGGTCGCTCATTTTCCAGACGGAGGCCCCTGGGGGTCCGAGCTTGTGGATCGTCACTCTGGCCAGCCGCTTAAGCCGCTGATTTTCCATGCTGAGGACGGCCGGCCCATCGCCGCGGCGGAGATTGAGTTCCGCGCCGTGCCCCTTGACGGCCAACCTTGATACCTAGTGGCCCACGGGGTAGGCCGTGGCGGGCGTCGCCTGAGCCCGCGTCGCTCAGATCTCCTCAACGCCGGCGAGCGGACCCCCCTTATCAGGCGGCGTGTCTCCCCAGCGTAAAACGCCCGCCCTCCGACATCGCCAGCACCCTGGCCTTCGCGATGGCCAGCGTATTCCGGAAACCCAGGGACAGGAACGAAGTGGCGAAAAATATGATTTCCACAGCGATTTTCTTTCAACTGGCCCGATCGGAGCGTTCGTGGGCTCGGTGACATCTCGTGGCGTGTAGTTGGTCTATCTCGTATCCGGCGATAATGAGGAGTATCGGCAATTAACTATTGCGGAAATCAGGGAGATGAGGGTCGCTTCGGAAATCACCGAACCAATTGGCGCGGAAAACACCCCGGGGCGTCGCCATTCTCGGTAGTCCACCGAGAAAGGACGCCGGCTCATGACGAACCCTCCCACGATCCCGAAGATCGACCTGCGGGAAACGCATTTTCAAATCCCGAGCCACCGGCCGGACATGCGGTTGTTCCTCCGGCACCTGCCGCCCGTTGAACACACCCAGCCAAGCGGCGTGGTGCTGTATGTCCACGGCGGCACCTTCGCGTCCGCCCTGTCCATCGCGCACCGGTTCGACGGCCGCTCCTGGCGCGACGAGTTGTGCGACGCGGGCTTCGACGTCTGGGGCCTCGATTTTCACGGCTTCGGCGAATTTTCCGATCCGTACCCGGAGATGTCCGGCCCAGCCAATGCGCACGAGCCGCTGGGCCGCATCGGTGATGCAAGCCAGCAGCTTGAACAGGCGATCCGCTTCATTCTGGCCCACCATGGCATCGCCCGCCTGTCGCTGGTCGCCCACTCCTGGGGGTGCATGGTCGCCGGGCATGTCGCCGGACGCTGCCCCGACCTCATCGACCGCCTGCTCATGTTCGGCCCTATCGCTCGGCGCCACCCGACGGGCGACGCACCCCGGCTGCCCGCCTGGCGGCTGATCTCGCTGCAAGACCAGTGGGACCGTTTCACCGCCGACGTTCCACCGGGCGAGCCACCGGTGCTGTCGCGGCGCCATTTCGCGGCCTGGGGCGAGGCCTACCTGGACTCGGACAGCGAGAGCCGAAGCCGCGATCCGGCCGCCGTGAAGACTCCGAGTGGCGCGTTCCAGGACATCTTCGACGCCTGGGCCGGCGATCTCGGGTATGATCCCGGTCTGATCGGCGCGCCGGTCGCCATCGTGCGCGGCGCCTGGGACCGGATGTGCACCGACGCCGACGCGGCGTGGCTGTTCGACGCGATGCGAGGCGCCCCGATCCGTCGCGATGTGAAGATCGGCCGAGCGACGCATCTGATGCATCTGGAGGAAAACCGGTATGCTTTGTATCGGGAAACCGAGGCCTTCCTGAAGGCGCGTGACCAGGCGCCGGCAGCGGGACAGGAGGACTAGCCCCATGTTCGCGGTCATTTTCGAGGTAAAGCCCCGGCCTGGGATGCGGGACGAGTATCTGCGGAACGCCGGGCTGCTGCGGCCAGAAATCGTCGCAATCGACGGCTTCATGGCCAACGAGAGATACGCGAGCCTCGGGCGGCCGGGATGGCTGGTGTCGCTGTCGATCTGGCGCGACGAGAAAGCGGTGATCCGCTGGCGCACCCACG
The DNA here is from genome assembly GCA_963758415.1 of uncultured Alphaproteobacteria bacterium. Lineage (GTDB taxonomy): Bacteria > Pseudomonadota > Alphaproteobacteria > Acetobacterales > Acetobacteraceae > Rhodopila. The sequence goes on from CAVWVL010000011.1 coordinate 1,691,758, forward strand.
CGCTGCATCACGAGATCCAGGGCAAGGGTCGAGACAAGGTATTCGCCGATTATCACCTGCGGGTGGGTGAGATCGTCTCGGATACCCACCCCGACCCCGATAGCGTGCTGCTGCAGCAGCGGTTCGATGCCACCGAGGAGGCTGTCGCGAAGGCCGTCAGCCTGACCGAACGGCCGCTGGAGCACGGCGCAACGGCGGGTGAGACGGCGCCCGGGCTGGTGGAATGCGACAGCTTCGACAGCATCACGCGCCCGGGGAGCGGGTTGTATCTGAATTCATGGCGTGATGTGACGGCGGCAGAGGCGGGGACCGTCTCGATGCCCGGGCGGCACCGCATCGTGCGGGTGATCCGTGATTACGGCATGTTCGCCCGCGTGGAGGCGCCACAATACTTTCCGCCGGCACGTCCACCCGGTGAGACAGACGCCTTGTGACCATTCCGGCAGAGCAGCGGGAGGTCGCGGCATTCCTCGGTGGCCTGGCGTCGGGCCAGCCGAAGGAGACCCACATATCGGCAGTCTTTGTCGGCGACGACACCGTGTGGAAGCTGAAAAAGGCGGTGCGCCTGTCATTCCTGGATTTTTCCACGCTGCGGGCGCGGCATCATTTCCTGCTGCGCGAGCTTGCTCTCAACAAGTCGGCGGCGCCTGGGATCTATCGCGATGTCGCGGCGGTGGTCCGCCAGCCCGACGAAACGCTGGCGCTGTGCCCAAACCCCGGCGAGGCGCCGGTGCTGGACTGGGTGCTGCGCATGGCGCGGGTGCCGGAGGAGGATTTCCTCGACACCATGGCATCGCGCGGCGCGCTTTCGCCTGAAATGCTGGATGCGCTGGGCGATTGCGTCGCCGCCTATCACGCTCGGCTCCCGACGGTGACGGAGTGGGACAGCCCAGCCGCGATGCTGCGGCTCACGGAAGGCAATGCGCGGGCTGCGATCGCGGCACGGTTGGCGGGGACCGAGGTCGAGGCGTGGCGGCTTCGGACCGAGGGTGTTGTGCGCGATCTGTCCCCATGGCTGGCGGAACGCGCGGCCGCCGGCTTTGTGCGACGGTGCCATGGCGATCTTCATCTGGGCAATCTGTGCCTGTGGGAAGGCGTGCCGGTGCCGTTCGACGCGCTGGAGTTCGACGAGGCGATGGCAACGATCGACGTCGGCTATGATCTGGCGTTCCTGCTAATGGACCTGGACCGGCGCGTCAATCGGGCGGCGGCGAACCGGGTGATGAACCGCTTCGTCGCTCGAACCGGCGATGCCGGCGTGACCCGTGGATTTCCGCTTTTCCTGTCGCAGCGGGCGATGGTGCGAAGCCATGTCAGCGCTGCCTCGGGTCAGTCGCAGGCCGCGCAAGAGTATCTGCGAGCGGCGCAGGATTACCTGTCGCCGTCGGCACCCTTTGTGCTGGCGATTGGCGGCCTGCCTGGCAGCGGCAAGTCGACCCTGGGCCGGATGCTGGCGCCCGGTCTCGGTGCGGCGCCGGGGGCGCTGCTGCTGAGAAGCGACGAAATCCGCAAACGGTTGCACTCGGTCGCTCCCGAGACCCGGTTGCCCCAAGCCGGCTATTCCGCGGAAGCCAACGCCAAGGTGAACCAGGCGCTGCTGGAGCTGGCACGAAAGGCGGCGGCAGGCGGGCACGCGGTCATCCTGGATGCGACGTTCATTGATCCCGCAATGCGGGTCGCGGTGGCGGCCTTGGCCGGGGAAATGTCGGCGCCATTTCTGGGCGTCTGGCTGCACGTGCCGTTGGCCGAGCTGGAGCGACGGGTCGGGTCACGGCAGGCTGATGCATCAGACGCGACGGTCGCCATTCTGCACCGGGTCGCCGCCGCCGCTCTGGGGCCGATGGATTGGCTGGAGGTTGACGCGAGTGATACCCGGCCGGCCGCGGGCGCGGTATGTCAGGCAATCGCGGAACGGCGATTAAGCTCCACGGTCGATCCCGTTGCTACGCCGGCTCGAACTTGAAGCCGTCGCCCCAGGGCTTGATGTGGCCGGAGGAGGGCGACGGAAAATGCGCCGTGCAGACCAGTGTCGATGTGTCGCACAGTTGGCCGAACAGCTTGCGGCGTGACTCTCCGGCCTGCGGGGAGCTGTAGTCGACGCGCATGCCAAGCTCCGGATAGCGCGCTTGCAGCGGTGAGTGGATCATGTCGCCGGTGATCACGGCGTCCGCCCCGGGTCCGCCGACTTGTACCGAGTAGTGGTCGATGGTGTGGCCCGGCGTTGGGAGCAGCTTCACGATGTCGCTGAACTGGTGGTCGCTTTTCACCACTTCTTCGCGCCTGGCGGCGACGATGGGCAGGACAGAGTCGGTGATCCAAGGCGCGGCGGATGGATCATTCTTTTCGGTCTCCGTCCAGTGGGCGAGTTCGCGGTCGGCAAAGACATATTTGGCCTTCGAGAAGGTCGGGACCCATCTGCCGTTCTCCAGCCTGGTGTTCCAACCGACATGGTCGACGTGCAGATGGGTGCACATAACGAAGTCGATCTGATCGACCGAGACACCGGTGCTGGCGAGATTTTTCTCGAACCGGTCGGTGTCCATCATGTTCCAGAACGGCCGGGTGGGACGCGGCTTGTGATTGCCGACGCAACTGTCGATCAGGATGTTGTGGTGCGGTGTCTGCACCAGGTAGGACTGGATGCACAGCACGAGCTGGCCGCTTTGCCGATCGAGGTAGCCACCGTCGGTCAGCCAGCCGCGATTTTCCTCTAGCACGTCCGGTGTGAGCGAGGGGAAGAATTCCAGTGGATTGAAGAATGGACCTTCCTGCTCCACGACGCGGTGGATGGTGATATTGCCGACTTTGAATGTGGTGGTGGCCATGCCGTGCGTCCCCTTGGGCTGCCGGAGATGCTAGCGGCCGGTCTGTTGCCTGACTACCCCGGGCGGCGGCAGTGTGATGTCCCGCCACCTCGGAGAGCACAGGGAGCCAGCCTTGGAGCCGTCTTGGAACACTACGAAGCTGTGGTTGCGCAGTCATGTTTTCAGGATCTGGACCGCTGGCGTCGTTCTGGTGGCATATGGATATGGCTGGGTGTACCGCCCCGAAGTACTGACCTGGTGGAAGCGGTCGACGACGAAACTGATCGAAGCCGGCTGCGACCTGCTGCCATATCCCTGGGGAGATCGCACCGAGGCTACGCTTGGGAATTTTGGCCTGTGGGTGCAGATCACGCTCGCCATCATCATCTTCCGGATCGTGATCTGGCTTTTGCTGGCAATACTGCGACGGATTTGGGCCCCGCACGGCGCGACGTCCGAGCGTCCGCAGGTGCCATCGCGGGAAAATCCGCAGTAGGGGAAACGAGTGGGAAGGAGGTTTTGTGATGCAGATAGTGGATGCTCAGATTCATCTTTGGGGAACGGGGTTGCCGAGCAATCTGTCGCATCGGCAGGTTACTGCTTTCACCGCGGAGGAGGCGATTGGCCTGATGGATGAAGCCGGTGTCGACGCCGCCGTCATCCATCCGCCGGGCTGGGACCCGGGTTCGACCGACATGGCTTTCGCGGCGGCGCGAAACTACCCCGGCAGGTTCGCGATCATGGGGTCACTGCCGCTCGATCGACTGGAGTCTCGCGCACGCATCGCGAGCTGGCGAGCGCAGCCGGGAATGCTTGGTCTGCGCTACACTTTCCTGGACGATCCGGATCGGCAACGGCTGCACGACGGCGCGCTCGACTGGCTTTGGGAGGCGGCGGAGGATGCCGGCGTTCCCGTCGCCGCGCTGGCAACAGACTCGCTGACCGAACTTGGCAAGATCGCTGAGCGCCATCCAGGGCTGCGGCTGACGATCGATCACCTTGGCGGCAGGGGAGGCCTGACGACTTTGAAGGATGCCGCTGCCATGGTGCATATGCCGGAGCTTCTGGCGCTGGCGAAGCACCCCAACGTGGCGGTGAAGGCGACCGGTGCGCCGGGCTATTCCAGCGAGGCCTATCCGTTCCCGGCGATGCACACATATCTGCGGCAGATCTACGACTCGTTTGGTCCGCAACGGATGTTCTGGGGCACGGACATTACGAAGATGCCGTGTTCCTGGCGCCAATGCGTAACGATGTTCACGGAAGAACTGCCCTGGCTCAGCGAACCCGACAAAAGGCTGATTATGGGGGACGCGCTGTGCGCCTGGTGGGGCTGGGACCACCAGCGGGCCTGAGTGGTTGATCATGGCCGAGGAAAGGAAAGTTGGCCAATGAGTCAGGATCGAAACATCGGGCGGAAGCAGGTCGCGGTGGTGGTCGGCGCCACCTCCAAGTGGCAGTCGGACGGCCGCAACACCTTGCTGGCGCACGGTAAATCGCTCGATGACAGTGATCTGCCGGTGGGCGTCCGTTGGGGTGTCGGCGGCGCCATTGCGCAGAAATTCGCTCGCGAGGGTTTTTTCGTCGTGTTGACGACGCGTGCCGAAGCAAATGCGTCGGCACTGGCCGAGGCGATCCGGGCGCAGGGCGGCGACTGCATGATCGTCGAGCTTGATCTGGTCTCGGAAGCCTCTGTCACGGCTGCGTTCGCGGCGATCCGTCACGACGCGGGCGATCCAGACGTTGTGATATACAATGCCGGCTATCTCGAGGGCCGCGATCTTCCGGCCGGGAAAGAACTGCTGGAATATATCCCGGTGGAGATGTTCGATACCGCGCACCACATTGCCAGCCGCGGACCGTTCCTGGTGGCCAAGGAGGTGCTGCCGTCGATGCGGAAGAAGGGCGCGGGATCACTGTTTTTCTCGAACAACGCCAAGTCATTGCGCGGACGGAAGAGGAATACCGGCGAGTCGCTTTACTATCCCCGGGTCATGATGCGCGCCCTCGCCCAGGTTCTCACCGAGGAATACTCCGAGCTTGGCGTCCACGTTGCCAACGTGGTGATCGATGGCCTGATCGATTCACCTGGGACCAGGGCACTGTCGAAGGCGCGCGAGCAACCCGATATCGTTATCAATCCGGTGAAGATCGCCGAGGCGTTCCATTATCTGCACACTCAGGACAGATCATGCTGGACACACGAGCTTCAGCTCACGCCGTCTGTGACCAAGCCGAGCTACTGAGTTGGATGGCGGATCTATTCCAGATGGAAGCGCAACGGAAACTTCAGCGCCATGGTGGTGCCCGGAACCTCGGCGGGCATGGCCGGCAGCGGATCAGCCCGCTTCAACGTCGCCAGCGCCTCGTCATCGAGCAACTGCGATCCGGAACCTTGCTGGATCGTCATGGAAACGATCCCGCCGTCTCGCCGGATGGTTACATCGACAAGCACAAGGCCCTCCTCCCGTCGTGTTCGCGCCAGTGCCGGATAGCGCTGGTAGGGTTTGAGGTGAGCGGCCAGACGGTCCCGGTAAGCCGCAAGATCACTCGCGGATGGCTGTTGCGCCTGCGGCACGGCCTGGGGTGTGGCAGGGCCGGCGGGAGCCGTTGGGCGTTGGGCGATGTTAGGCGTGGAGGGGCCGCGCGCGGCAGGGACCGGCCGCGTCCGAACCGGCGGTGGGTTCTGGACGGGAGGATGCGGGTACTGGCGGGGGCAGCGGGGCTGGCGCGGGTTGTGGCGGTGGCGCCTGTTCCGGCACAGGCACCTCGGGCTGAGGGGGCGTTGGCGCCGGCGGGGGCTCTGGCTGCGGTAGCGGAGGCGGCGGCGGGATCACCTCGGGCGGCGGTGGGGGCGGCGGTTCCTTGGGTGGCGGTGGGGGCTGGGGCTCCGCAGGCGCTTCCGGAGCCGGCGGTTCGGCGGCGGGAGGCTCGACGGCGGGAGCGGCGTCCTCATGCGGCGGGGATACGGTGGCCTCAGGTGCGGTCTGCAGGATGACGACCGAGGTTGGCACCGCCGCCTCATCCGGTGCCACTCGATCTGGCAGCGCGATGATCAGCCCGAGCACCATCAGATGCAGCAATGCCGCCGCGCCACCGGCCAACAGCCAGCGGGACGAAGCGCGGCCCTCTCGGCTGGAAACCGGGCGAACGCCGGCAGTTCCGATCGCCAGCGTGGGGGCGTCAGCTTCGGCATCAAGCGGTCTCAGCGTATCGCCTTCCAACACCCGGACGGAAACCTTTATCTGCGAACCGGCGGGCCGTCGTCATGCCGCAGTGTAGCGCCGTGGTAAAGGTCACCATAGGTGGACGCATGATGAAGCACGGCGCATTAATCTGGCGCTTTCGTGGCGTCAGACGTCTCGGCGACCGGTCAGCCGGCAGGGGCGCTCGTCAGGCCAGGCGAGCGCCGCGCCCCCAGCGCACGAACTGCGTCCCTCGCATATAGCCGAAGGAACGGGCTATTTGATACGACCCATCTCGCGCAGCTTCTCCACCACGTTGCCCATCATTCCGAAGTATGGTTTGGCCGTCGAAAGGTCGCGGATACGGTCGAGTGAGTCGCGGACCATCTCGATCGTTACTGGCTCCGCTGGATCAAACTGCGCGCCTTCCGTAACGTAGTACTGCACCCGGGCGTAGCCGCCCGCCGTCGCCGCGATTATTTCCCCGTTCTGATCACATTCCTCGCTGCACAGCCAAGCGACCGCAGGTGACACCAGTTCCGGCTTCATCCACGGCCCGATATCCGGCGGCAGCAACGATTCGGTCATCCGTGTCAGCGCCGACGGCGAGATCGCATTGCAGCGAATATTGTATTTCGCGCCCTCGTGCCGCAGCACGTTGATCAGTCCGTTGACCGCCATCTTCGCGGCACCGTAGTTGGCTTGGCCGAAATTGCCGACGGTGCCGGACCCGGACGTGGTAACGACGATCCGCCCGTATTGCTGCTTGCGCATGATCGGCCACGCCGCCTTGGTGCAGTATACGGTGCCGAAATGATGCACCTGGTTGACGAACTCGTAGTCCTCCATGGTCATGTTGTTGAACGCCTTGTCGCGCAGGATGCCGGCGTTGTTCACCAGTATGTCCAGCCGGCCCCAGGCATTCATTGCGGTATCGACAATGCTTTGCGCGGCGCTCTCCTCGGCGACAGAGGCGTAGCTTGCCACCGCCTCACCGCCGGCGGCCTTGATCGCCGTAACGACCTGATCCGCCGCCGCATGGGCTCCGCCGGTACCATCAACCGATCCGCCCGGATCGTTCACAACGACCTTGGCGCCTCGGGAGGCCAGCAGCAACGCATGTGAGCGACCAAGGCCGGCGCCGGCACCAGTGACGATCGCCACTCTTCCATCGAAACGAATATCCAATTTATCTACTCCCCGCGAAGCGCATTGCGGACAAAAGAACCACCCGCGGCGATGGCCCGCCGGCCGGCCGAGAGCTGTGGAAAATACAGATGCCACACATGGATCATTTGCGGCCATATCTGCAGGTCAACCGGAACGTCGGCGATACCGGCCTTGCGGGCGAGACTGATCGAATCATCCAGCAACGTTTCGACGGCACCGACCTGGATCAGCAGCGGCGGCAACCCACGCAAGTCGCCGTAAATCGGTGCGACATGCGGATGACGCGGGTCGGCTTCACCCAGATACCATTGCGCCATCATTTGTATCGTTGCTTTTTGCACCGTCGGATCGGTGGTGGCCCGCTCAACGAACGAAGCGCCCAGCGCCTCCATGTCCACCCACGGGGAGATACACCAGCCGCACCCGGGAAGCGGCAGACCTGCCTCGCGGATCGCCAGCAAAGCCCCCACCACAAGACCGCCACCGGCGCTGTCTCCGGCCAGCGCGATATGGTCTGGCCGAATGTCGCTTTGCAGCAGATAGCGATAGGCGGCCACGGTATCCTGCACGGGCGCGGGAAACGGATGCTCGGGCGCTAGCCGGTAATCCACCGCCAGCGTCCGCGCGCCCGACGCACGCCCCACCTCGGCCGCCAGATGCCGGTGGCTGTCCAGGGAGCCGATGACGTAGCCGCCGCCGTGCAGATACAGGACAGCTTTGGAGCGGTCGACGCCCGGAGTCGAGGTCCATTCGGCGCGCACGCCTTGCGCGTCCACCGGCTGCACGGTGACGTCAGCCGGCACACCGAACGACTTGCCGCGCTGATCGATGTCACGCCGCATCTGTGCGATCTCGGAAGCGCGTGGCCGGGAGGCTATCATGGCACGCAGACTGGCAATTTCCCTGCTGTCAATTTCCCTCTTGGCAATTTCGCTGCTGTCACTCATCCTGTTTCATCCCTGCAGTTCATCTGCGATCGTCATGATGTCGCGGCCGCGGATCACGCGCGATCCCCAGCAGCGGTCGAATTCCGCAATCAGCGCCTTGATCGCGGAACTGCCGCCAATGGCGTTCGCGGCCTCCGCGGAGTTGAAGCGATAGAAGGCGGTATGGACGGACGGGTCCTGCGTGCTCCATCCGCGCATGGCGGACCGCGCGTTGAAAGCCTTCAGCGCATCGGGGAGATGTTCCGTTCGATACCAGTGATCAAACGGCTCGCGGTCCGCCGGATCGGCAACGACCGCACGCACGATGAGATACGCGGCCGACACGGTCACGCCATCTTCGCGTATTTGCCGGTCAACTGATGCGTCGGGCCATCCTGGCCCTTCTGTTGCCGGTCCAGTCTGGTCTCCCGCGACCAGGTGCGCCGCAGATCGTCACGGATGTTGATACGGAGGCGTCCGAGGCCCTCGGTTTCAAGCTCGACGACGTCGCCATCCATAAAGCTGGACAGGCCGCGATGATTGGTGCCGGTGGCCAGGATGTCACCCGGCTCCAGCGTCTGGATCGAAGTCACCCACTCGATGCAGCGGCCGATATCGTGCGCCATGTCGTCGGTGTTGAATGACTGTTTCAGCTCGCCATTCACCCACAGATTGATCGGCAGCTTCTGTGGGTCATCGATTTCGTCCTTGGTCACCAGATAGGGACCGATCGGTGCGAAGGTGTCACGTGATTTCATCTGAAAGAACACGTTGCCGGCGGGCGGCAGGCCACGCGCCGAACCGTCGATGAAATTGATGTAGCCGAACACATAGTCCATGGCTTCGGCGGCCGGGACACCGGTTGCCCGCTTGCCGATCACCAGCGCCATTTCGGCCTCGCCCTCGAAGATCGTTGCTGGTACGTCGGGCAGCACCATGGTATCGTCCGGACCAATGATGGCCGCGGCGGATTTGTGGAAGGCATTGATCGGCGCTGGCTTCGGCAGCGTGCCGTTCTCCATGTAGTTCACCGCCATGCAGACGATGTTGCCTGGCTTTGGCAGCGTCGGCCGGAGGCGGACGCTGGCTAGGGGGATAGCGGCAGCGGTCGCCGCCGCGTCGTCGAGTTTGCCTCGATAGGCGGCGAAGTTGGCGATCACGGCGCTGATCAGATCGCCGGGCCCGGCGTGCGGCAGGCCCTTGACGACCGCCGAGACGTCGAAGATCGCATCGCCTTTGACGACGCCCAGCTTGAACTCGTCGAAATATGCCAGCTTCATCGATCCCTCCCAGGGCAGCTTCTCGCGGTCCCAGCCTAGCCCGCTGACGGCGTCCCCAGCAATGGCGCCCCGGGGTCGCCTAGGGTTGCGGCCGCCGCCGGTCGCGGCCAACCTTGTCGTTGCGTGAAATCGAGGAGAAGCGCCGATGCCGGACCTGATCGAGACCGTCGAAGATGGCGTGGCCACGCTGACCCTGAACCGCCCGGAATCGCTGAATGCTCTGTCCGACGAAATCCGGCTGGGGTTGCTGGAATCGATCCACCGGCTAGGCGCGGATGACGGTGTGGGCTGCATCGTGCTGACCGGCTCCGGGCGCGGCTTTTCCGCCGGCGGCGACGTCAAGTCGATGGCCGGTCGCTCGGCCCGCGGGTTCGAGGAGCGGGCCGCCGGCATTCAGCAATCCAATCGGGTCCCGATGCTGATGCACACTACGCCGAAGGTCATCATCGGCATGATCAACGGTGTGGCCGTTGGCGCTGGCCTGAGCATGGCGCTAGCCTGCGATCTGCGCGTCGCGGCTCGGTCGGCTCGTTTCGGGACCGGGTTCGTCAAGCTGGGCCTGTCGGGCGACTGGGGCGGGACCTGGACCCTGACGCGGCTGGTGGGAACGGCCAAGGCCCGGGAACTGTATTTCCTTGGCGACATGATCGGTGCCGACGAGGCGTTGTCGATCGGCCTGGTGAACCGCGTGGTCGACGACGCCATGCTGCTGGAAACGACGATGGCAATGGCGCGCCGTATCGCCGCGATGCCTCGGGTTACCTTGGGCTATGCTAAGAAGAATCTGTTCGCCGCCGAGACGGGTGATTTTGCTTCGGTACTTGAGTTGGAAGCCTTTCATCAAGCCAGGTGCTCGCAGACCGAGGATCACCGGGAGGCGGTGCAGGCGTTCAAGGAAAAGCGTCAGCCGGTTTTCAAAGGGCGATGACGGATGCGAACGGCGGCCGGGGATTGGGGGTTCAGATGCCGTCTAGCGCAGCATCCACCGCTTCGCCTAGACGTTCTACTATCGTGTCTATCTCCGCCGCGGTGACGATGTAGGGTGGCGCGAGGATATAGTGATCGCCTTGCTTGCCGTCGATCGTGCCGCCCATCGGATAGCCGGCGAGTCCACGCGCCATGGCCTCGGCCTTTACGCGCTCATTCAGCTTCAGCAACGGATCGAAGGGTTGCCTGGTGGCGCGGTCGCTGACGAATTCGACCGCCCAGAACAGGCCGCGACCTCGAATGTCGCCGACGTGATGATGGTTGCCGAAGCGTTCCTGGAGTGCGGCTGCCAACCAGTGGCCCATGATCGTTACGTTTTCCAGCAGGTTATCCTCGCGGATGATCCGCTGCACCTCCAGCGCCGCGGCACAGGCGACCGGATGCGCCTGATAGGTCTGGCCATGCAGGAAGCCACCGGACCCGTCGGCCAAAGCGCGAACGATCCGGTTCGCGATCAGAATGCCGGCGATCGGCTGGTAGCCCCCGCCCAGGCCCTTGCCGATGACCTGGATGTCCGGGGTGACGCCTTCCTGCTCCCACGCATGCATGGACCCGGTGCGTCCCATGCCGCACATCACCTCGTCCAGAATCAGCAGCGCACCGTAACGGTCGCACACCTGCCGGACGCGAGCGAAATAACCCGGCAGCGCGGTGACGCAGCCGGTGGTGGCGCCGACCACGGGTTCGGCGATGAATGCCATGACCGTCTCGGGTCCGAGGCGCTGGAAGGCGGTGTCGAGTTCGAGGATCAGCCGATCGAGATATTGTGCGTCGGTTTCGCCCGGCTGTTTAAACCGGTAGGCGAAGCACGGCGAGACCAGGGTGTGGGCCTGGCTGAGGATCGGCTCATAATATTCGCGGCGCATCATGTTGCCGCCGGCGGCCAGCGCGCCAAGTGTGGTGCCATGGTAGGACTGGCGGCGAGCGATGGTATGGGTGCGGCGGGGCTGGCCGATCTCGAGGAAATACTGGCGCGCCAGCTTGATCGCCGCCTCGTTTCCTTCGGAACCGGATGAGCAGAACCAGGCGCGGGTCAGGCCGCCGGGTTCGTCAAGCAGGATGAAGTCCGCCAGATCCTCGGCCGGTTGGTTGGAAAAAGTGCCGGAGTGGGCATAGGCCATCGTAGCGGCCTGGCGTCCGATTGCCTCGGCGACCCGGCGGTTGCCGTGGCCGAGGCAGGCGACGGCGGCGCCACCCGATGCGTCGATGATACGGCGGCCGTCCCTGGTGTGAAGGTAGATGCCCTCGCCGCTGTCGGCGACGGGGGGAATGGTGCCGGAGCGGTGAAAGACGCGGCTCACGCGCCGAGCCTCGATGGGCGTTGTTGCGTCAGGTTATTGGATACGTTGCGCAATGCACGGTCTCCCGCGGGATGAGTACGGTCGGTGTTCGAGGTACAGACTTTCGCAAGGCAATGCCTTATGCCAGGATCGCAACGGGCACTAGGTGCCCTGCCCTTCCGATACCGCAGCCAAGGACGCAGACCAATGGCAGATCATGATCTCGTGGCTCTCTGGGAGGCGCATTGCCGCTACGAGTTCGAGACTCGGGACGTTGACGCAACGATGGCGACGATGGTGGCCTCGCCGTACGTGAACCACATCCCGACGATGACCGGGGGGGTCGGGCACGACCAACTCAAGCGATTTTACCGCTATCATTTCATTGGTGCCAATCCGCCGGACTTCCGGTTGACGTTGATCAGCCGGACCATCGGCGACAGTCGCATTGTCGACGAGTTCGTTATGCATTTCACCCATACGACGGAGATCGACTGGCTGCTTCCGGGGATAGCTCCGACCGGGCGCGAGGTCGAGGTCGCCACGGTGGCGATCGTGCAGTTCGAGGGCGACAAGCTGGTGCACGAGCATATCTACTGGGATCAGGCCACGGTCCTGGTGCAGATCGGCAAGCTCGATCCGGCGCTGCTTCCGGTCGCAGGGGCGGCCGCCGCCCGCAAGGCCATGGACAAGACGCTGCCGAGCAATGAGCTGATGCGTGAGAAGTGGAAAAGCAGCGAGGGAAAGCCGATCTGATCGGCGTTGGTCGAACGCGTGGATTGCATCAGTTGATGAGATGACTCGACGTCTGAACCACGAGTTGCAGCATGGTCTGCAACTTCGTATTGATGTCCGTCGCGTCGTTTGCAACGAAGTAATAGCTCTTCGATGAGGCACAGTCCTGCAAGTTGGGCTCGATCTGGGCTGATATCGGCTGGATGTGCTGCACGTAGTAGTCGTTGGTCGGCACCGGCGCGGCGTATGGCGCGTACAGCACCAGTATGCTGACGCCCTGCGCCTTTAGCGCGGCACAATCGGTTGGATTGAATGCGCCCATCTGTCGTTGGCCGGACACATACTGGTCGTAGACGCCGTCGCCGACGATGAACAGGAAGCGTTGCGGCGTCATACTGGCCTGTTGTGGCGCCGGAAGAGTGAGCGCGGTCAGTTGTGCCATGGAGTGCGAAAAATAGGTCTCCGGGCAGGTCTGATCGTTCGAGCAAAAGTTCACGCCGGGCGCTATGCCAGGGACCGAGTTTGCTGCCCCGGTGAGATCGGGGCTCAGCGCATAGACTGTGTTGAGCTGCATGTTGAAGCTGTAGAGGCCAAGCCGGAAGCGGTCGTCAGTGTCCATTCCGGCCAGCGTGCTGATCAGATTGGCGACGGCCGCCTGAAGCACGGTGATGCGAAGCTGTATCTTGTTTTGCAGTGCCAACTTGTAGTAGTCGGTGCCAGCCGAGGTCCAGTGACAAGCAAGAGTACAGGCTTCATTGATGTTGTCCGGCACAGTCTCGCCCTTTGGCGCTTTGAAACTCTTTGCCAGCGCCGCCATCGCCGGCATTGCCTCCGGTGTTGCAAGCGTCATGGAAGACGACACATCCATCATGATCTGGATATCGACGTAGGGATTGAGCGACAGGCTCGCGCCTGATTGCCCCCCGATCGGCAGCGTTTTGATTCCCACCACCCACGCAAACGTGGTCGGCGTCTGCGCGGTGTAGGTGACGTCGGCATTGAACAGGCCTCCGACCCGTGTCAACGCGACATTCACCACGGTGCTGTTCGCCATCGACGGGTTGCTGGTCAGATACTCGGTCTGCGCGATGAAGCGCGCTTTCGCCGCGGCGATTGCTTCCGGCACCGCATTGACGTCGCCAACCTTGAAGGCATTCGACGCGGCCGTGGTCGCCAGCAGGGCGGCCTCATCCGCCGCGAGATCGAGCTTGCCTTTCACCAGTATGGTCCGGCCGAAGTCAACCGCCAGCGCGACCATGCCGATCAGCGGCACAGAGGTGAGCGCGACCAGGATGAGGATATTGCCGGCGCGACCCAGGGTGCGTGGGCGAATCACGCGATAGCTCAACTCGCGACCGGGCACCTGACGTTGACCCCCTTTCCGCCCGCGGCCAGAAGTTGGACGCCGTTGCCGATGCGCGGCGAGACGTACGCTGACTGCATCATCGGAATGTTGCCGAACAGAAAGCCGAAGAAGATCGGCTGGAAAGTGTAGGAGATGTCGGCGACCAGCAGCGATGTCTTCCCGAAATTGCCCGCGGGCAGCGTCGTATAGGATGTCGCGTCGGCATCAGGCGCGCTGGCAACCGGCCCACATTGGCGTGTCTGCTTCGCCCCGAGTTCGTTGGCGACGCTCCAGACGATTGCGGCGGTGTAGTTGCAGTGCTGAGTGCACCCTGCGGGGGTCGCGGTAAAGTCGACAGCCGACAGGGTTATCGCAAAGGTGCCGTTGGCGGATTTTTCGGTCCAGCCAGGAAACAAGGCGAATGCGGCGGTCGTTGCCTGCCATGCCTGCACGTCGGTCAGCACGTTCAGCGCCTGGGTCTGGGCCGCGCCGGTGGTGCCGATTTCGGCAACCGAGCCGGCGGCGATCTCCATGCGCCGCGCTGTCAGCAAAGCACCCGAGATATCGATCGTGCCGAGGAATAATGTCAGCAGCACGGGCGCCAGGAGCGCGAACTCGAGGCCTGCGATCCCGGCGCGGGGCTGGCGGATGGCGGGCATCTCAGCACCCACCCGCCTGGTTGACCGCGATGCCGGTCGGGTTCTCGTTGGCGAACGCCGCGTTGGAAACGAGCACGCCGGTTCCGCTGGATGAGCCGCCAAGCAGCGTGCCGTCGATGGACGGCGCTAGGTAGACGACGTGCGCGTACATCAGTTGCCCGGGCGTGCCAGGACAGAATACGCCGGTGGTCGAGGCGCTGTTCGGCGCGCCGGTCGCGCCGGCAAGGTCCTCATAGTTGGTCACGGGGCGCAGATCGACTGTGAGATTGACGCAGGCCTGGAAGTCCGCGAACGCCGGACAGAATATCTTTTCGATAAAGTCCGCCTCGGTGTAGCCGGCCGATAGGTGGCCGAGCTGCACCTGACGCACCGCCGCCTGAGTGGCATAGTCGAGCGCCTGTTGTAAGTAGAACTGCAAGGCGACGCTGAGGACCGCCAGAAGGAAGATGGTGAAGGGCGCGCAGACCAGGGCGAATTCGACCGCGGTCGCGGCGCGGGGATCGGCATGCAGGCGGACGCGGGAAGACCGGCTCATAGCCGGATGTTGCGGTCGGGTGGGTTAATTTCTTCTTAAGAACGTGCTCCGGTGGAGCTGGCGGCGTAGGGGGCGGAGCCGGCGTTTACCTTTTGCTAAGGATATTGGTCGAGGGTGACGCGATGTCCCGGTTCGCGCTCCGTGCACTCCTGCTGGTCGCGGCTCTGCTGCCTGTTTGTGCGCGGGCGACGGCGCCGGGGTATCTTTGCCTCGAGGCTGGGGTGGTGGCCGAGCGGAATTGGACGCTGCCGCCTGATCTTATTCATGCGATTGGGCGGGTGGAGAGCGGGCGCCCCGACAAGATGACCGGCCATGTGTCGGCGTGGCCCTGGACGGTGAATGCCAATGGCAGCGGTTTCTGGTTCGCCTCGCGTGCTGAGGCGGTGGTGTTCGTGCGAACCTTGCAATCGCTCGGGGTTCGATTGATCGACGTTGGCTGCTTCCAGATCGACCTGTTCTATCACCCCGAGGCTTTCTCCAGCCTGGAGCAAGCCTTCGACCCCGCCGCCAATGCCAACTACGCCGGACGCTTTCTGACGGAATTGCGCAACCGGACCGGGAGCTGGACGGCGGCGATCGCCGGCTATCACTCGGGCAGGGCGATCGGGGGCGAGAGCTATCGACAAAAAGTCGCGGCCCAGTGGCGATCGGGGTCCGTGTTTACCGGGGCCACGCTTCCAACGGCCGATGCAGGCGCCAGAGCCGTGGCAGCAGTTCCGGACCAATTCGTAGTGCTGATGTCCGCTGCGGCGCGTGCCATCCCAATATTCAGACCGTGAGCTTCACCAGCAACAAGGACGACAACGATCAAATGGCGAGGATAACGTGTCAACTGGGGGACGGGGCATGAACCCTAATTGACTGCTTCTCTGTCGCGACAGGCCTTTGCGCGCAGCGCGAGAGCAGAAATTGGGTGGCACCGAGCGCCACGAACGCAACCGCAAATCCGCTGATCAGGTCCACCAAATAATGGCCCCCCACGCTCATCACCGATATCATTAGCACAAAGTTGAGTGCGAGCAACGGATAGAACATCCGCTTGTGACCACGTGCCATGTTTGTGAGCACAACTGCCAGCGCGGTATGATAAGACGGAAAGGTGACGATGCCTTTGGTTGCGTCGACAGTCAGAACTGCATGCGACCGCATAGAAAGAATGTCTTCCTCGAAGTTCACGACGCTTGTCATACCATGAGGCGCAAACGCGCCGATCGACGGCAGAACATACTGAAGAGGGAAAATGACAACGATCGCCATCATTCCGGCGATGATCGCCTCGTCGACGCGCTCACCATTCACGTAAGCGTAGAAGGTGATCAGAACGAGGGCCTGCAGGCCCATACTGTAATAGGCCAGCGGCAGTATCAGGCGGACCATCGGATGTTGATCGATCCACGTAAACCATGAGAGCCAATGGAATCCCAGACTGACGTCCGCGCGCTCCAACAACGGGTCGGCCATGGGAAAAGGCGACGCCGCCATCAACAAGTAGGTGAATACCACCCCGATATGCATGAATGCGATGAGTTGCGCCACCGTCATGGCGAAGTGGGCGGCTTGTAGATTACGCCGCCACAGGCACAAGCGGGACATTACCAGCGTGATAAATGTTACGACAGCGGCAGGCCAATGTGTTCTCCAGTTGACGGACATTCCTTGTGCGGAAAGCAGGAGACTGTCAGCGGCACCGATTGATCCAATTATCAGCCAGATCAAAGCTCGTTCGGACATTTAGCAACCCTTGCCATTCCCTGTTGGATGGACACGAAGCGCGGCCGCGCCACACCACCTAACTCAAGTTTCCCGCCCGACTGGGTATTTAGGGACAACGGGCTCAGCACGAATTCTTCCTAGTGCCACGATCAATTTTGGTCCGAAATCTCATAGAACGGTCAAGATGAGATTTTATCAGTAATGAGTGCAGGATACCAGTTCGTCGATTAAAAGCTTGTAACAAATGGCTCAAGGAGTTCCGGCAGTGGATGGATTCCTGTCGCGGCATTCTGTCCGTTTTGACTATGCATCGTTTTCGAGTCCGCCACGCCAAATGCAATTTCTGGTTCATTGGAATAGGAATCCGGACGAAACTGAGATCGCCGCGAGCAGATGGGGCGTTGTCGTAAGGTTTCATTAACCTTCTTTCGGCATCATCCGAGGCGCCGGACCTTGGCTGCGGGCCGGAGTCATCGTCGCAACAGTTCGTCTCACCAGCCGCGGTGGGCAGCCTTCCGTGGAAGGCACAGCCCGTGCACCATAAGGAGATCATCCATGTATACGTACGCGAAACTCTGGCTTGCCTTGAAAATCGACCGCCGTGCTGTAACCGCTTTGGAATACGGACTGATCGCGGCGCTCATTGCTGGCGTGATCATCACGGCGGTGTCCCAACTTGGCACCAGTATCAGCGGTATGTTCTCTACTATCGCCACCGCTATAGACGCCGCAAAAAAGGGGGTGAAGTAGTCACTGCGGTGACCGTGGCGTGGCGCGGCCGCCCACCCCCTGTTCGTATTGCCAGCGGATGACATCAGGCCTCTCGCATTTGCTGACCCTGCTCGCCGTTGGCCCGTTGCTGTTCGCTGCGCTGCACGACATCGCGTTCCGCACCATCCCCAACTGGGTGGCAACTGCCCTCGCAGCGGATGGTACCGTGCTTCGCGCGGTTGGCCATAGTTTGCCGGCAGGCCTTGGCTGGGGCCTGGCGGTGTTCGCGCTGGCAGCAATCTGTTGGCGTCGCGGCTGGCTCGGCGGCGGCGATGTAAAGCTGCTTGGAGCGACCGCCATCCTGGTCCCACCGACCCTGGTGCCAGGTTATATCGCGGCGGTTTCTCTCGCCGGCGGCGGCCTCGCCCTGGCCTATCTCATGCTGGAACGAATTGTCCCCGCTCCGCGTCTGCATCAGTCCGCATCGTTGCTTCGGCGCATCTTGATTGTCGAGTGCCGGCGCATCCGCCGTCGAACTTCGTTGCCCTATGCGGCGGCGATCAGCGCCGCCGCTCTGCTGATGCTGGCCCGCGGATAGGCACATGTTGCTCCGGATCGCCTTGTTCGTTGTGATGGCGGCTGGTCTCGCGGGTTTTGGTACGGTCGCCTGGATCACTACGCGTCCGCCGCCGCAGCCTACAGTGGCTGCGACCGTCGCGGCGCCGGTGGTCTTTGTCAATGTCCTGGCGGCCGCTCGGACACTTCGCCCCGGAGCGCTGCTGAAGACCGACGATCTGACTACTATTGCGTTGGCCAAATCAGCGGTTCCCGAGGGAGCCCGCACGGACTCCCCCACGGCCCGGGCCGAATTGCTTGGTGCGATGGTGCGTCGCACGGTGCCAGCGAGCGAAGTGCTGCTGCCGATCCATATCATGCGGGCGGGCGATCGCGGTTTCCTCGCGGCCGTGCTCGGCCCCGGCCTGCGAGCGACGACCGTTGGCGTAGATGCCGTGACGGGAACCGCGGGGCTGATCTGGCCGGGCGACCATGTCGATCTCATTCTGACCGAGACCATAGACGATCCCGCCGCGCCGCTCGGCCGCCGCATCGCTGGCGAAACCGTGCTGCACAATGTCCGCGTCATCGCCATCGACCAGGAGCTGATGCAGGGCGCGACCACCGCCACGACTGGAACCAACGCCTCGCAGAGTCGCACGGTGACGCTCGAGGTGTCGCCAGAGAACGCCGAGCGCGTGGCGGTCGCGACCAGGCTTGGGCATCTGTCGCTATCGGTGATCTCGGCCGACACGACCGACGCGGCGGCGGCGGCATCGGCGGTCGACAGGACGGGCAGCCCACTCCACGTCGAGGCCGCGGTGGTGCGTGCGCCTATCACCTGGGGCGGCGACGTCTCGACGGCACTGCAATCGGGCCGCAAAGGCGACCCGGCGGCGACGGGCCTGCAAATCTACGAAGGCAGCGCGGAAGGGAAGGAGTTCCGTTTTTAATGACGCACCCAAAACGGGCGCTCAGGTTTCTGACGGCCATGATGATGACGACCCCGGCACTGGCACAGCCTGCCCCGAATGCCTCACCGCCAAGCCAGCACAGCGTGGCGGTCGAGGCCGGGTCCGGGCGCGTGCTGGAACTCAGCGGCCCGGCGGCGAACCTGTTTGTCGCCGATCCGAAGGTGGCCGAGGCCCGGCCGGCGAGCGCGACCACTGTGTTCGTATTCGGCATCGCCATGGGCCGCACCACGATTGCCGCCATGGATGCCGCCGGACACCCGGTCGGCGTCTACGACGTGACGGTGTTGCCATCGTCATCCCAGGCCGCCCAGGCCGGAGCGGCGATCGGCCGGACGCAGCCGGGCGCGGCGATCCACACCAAGGCCGTCCCGGACGGCCTTGAATTGAGCGGTCATGTCGCCACTCCGGCTGATGCCGAACGCGCCGCCGCGATGGCGAGATCGTTCGTCGGCGACAAGCAGACCGTCAACAACCGGCTTCAGGTCGGCCAGCAGACCCAGGTGCTGTTGCGCGTCCGCATCGTCGAGATGTCGCGCACGTTGACGCGCGATCTTGGGCTGAACTGGCAGAACCTGGGCGGTGATCTCGGCAGTTGGGGCACGATCGGGCTGGCGACCGCGTTTCCGCTGGCGAACCTGACGAGCGGTTCCGTCGCCCCTGTGGTGGGGACGCTGGCGTTCAAGAAGACCAGCGTCGAGGCCATCTTCGATGCTCTGGCGACCGACCAGCTCGTGCACGTCCTGGCGGAGCCGAACCTGACGACCGTCAGCGGGGAGCCTGCCAGCTTCCTGGTTGGCGGCGAGTTCCCGATCCCCGTCGCGCAGCAGCAGAACACCATCTCGGTCGAGTTCAAGCAGTACGGCATTTCGCTCGCCTTCATCCCGACGGTGATCAGCGGAGATCGCATCAACATGCACATCAGGCCGGAAATTAGCCAATTGACCGACCAGGGCGCGGTGCAGCTCACATCGGGAAATTCCAGCATCGTGATCCCGGCGCTGACGGTCCGCCGAGCCGACACCACCGTGGAACTTGGCAGCGGACAGAGCTTCGCGATCGCCGGCCTGCTGTCGGACAATGTCACCCATACGGGCAACGGCGTGCCGTTTCTCGGTGAGATCCCCTGGATCGGCGCGCTGTTCCGGTCGGACAGCTTCCAGCGGCAGGAGACCGAACTGGTCATCCTGGTGACACCTTATATTGTGCGCCCGGTGAGCGATCCGGCCGCGCTGCGAACGCCGGCCGAGGGCTGGACTCCGCCCAACGACCTCGAGCGCATCCTGCTGCTGCGGCAAAGCGGTGGGCCGCCGTCGGGACGAGCCACTCATATCGGCGGCGACGCCGGGTTCATCGTGCAATGACGCCGCGAGTGGGCCTGACCGGCGCGATCGCAGCCGTGATGTTCGGCCTGGTTGGCATGCTGACGGGCTGCGCCGCCACCGATCCATTGCTGAACCCGAACCTCTGGCACCCCTCGGGGGTCAACGAGGCGAACATCACGGCCGAGGTGGCTGATCCGGCCGATTTGACACACGGTCGGGCGGCGTCTGCCGGGACCGACGGAGAACTGGCCGCGGCGGCCGTCCTGCGGCTGCGCTCCGGGCATGTCAAGGCGTTGCCCGACAGCGCCATCAGCGATCTGCACGTTCAGTCGGCACCAGGATCGGGGAGTGCGCCGTAATGCCGGATGCCGCCATTCAGGTCGCACCGGCGGGTGCACCGTCGGCGTCCGGTCGCGGCGGCCGCACCGAGGTGCTGGCCTTCGTCCAGGATGCGGAGACCGAGGCGGCGCTGCGCATTGGTCTGCTCGGCGCCGCGCAGGAGGACATCGTGGTGCATCGGGGCGACAGCCGCAGTGCGCTCGCGGCCATGAACAAGATGCCGACCCCACGCGTGCTGGTGGTGGACATCAGCGGCGACGAGCAGCCGATGTCAGCGTTGGCGGCGCTGTCCGAGGTCGTCGAGCCGGATGTGCGCGTCCTCGTGGTCGGCGAGCGGCAGGACGTTAATCTCTACCGCCAGCTCACGCGCACGCTGGGCGTCGGCGAATACCTCTATAAACCACTGAACGCCGAGGTAGTGGCGCAGATTTTCGGGCCCTTCGTCACGCCGGTCAGCGCGGCCAACGCACAGCAACAGGGCGGGCGCATCCTTGCCTTCACCAGCGTCTGTGGTGGCGCCGGGGCGACAACGCTGGCCGCCAACCTTGCGTGGTTCCTGGCGACCGAGGCCAAGCGCCACACTGTACTTCTTGACGCGAACCTATACACCGGCACGGCGGCGATGCTGCTGTCGGCGAAGACCGGGGGCGGCCTGCGGCTGGCGCTGGAAACGCCGGACCGGATCGATGGCCTGTTCATGGAACGCATCGCGCAGCCGGCGGCGGAGCGCCTGTCCGTGATCGCCGGCGAGGAGAAGCTGACTGAACGGCTGACGATTACCGACGGAGCGGTGCAGCGGCTGCTGCAAGGTCTTCGGCCACGCTACAACTACGTCGTTGCCGACGTGCCGCTGGCCCCGTTCGGCTGGTACGGCGAGGTGCTCGATCAGGCACGCCAGCGCGTTCTGGTGATGGAACCGACGCTGCAGGCGGTACGAGACGCGCTGCGTGCCATGGCGCTTCCGATGGGAGCGCAACAGGTGCGCCAGCCGATGCTCGCACTCAACAAGGTGGGCGCGCCGGGAACCATGACACTCCGGCAGGTCGAAGCTGCGCTGCAACGCAAGGTCGACGCGGCAATCCCCTTCCTGCCGAAAATGGTCAACTCGGCGGCGACGATGGGTACGCCGGCGGCGGCCTCGCGCGGTGGCTTTCGCAACGCGATCGCCGAGTTGGCGCAGGGCGTGGCGGCATCGAGCGCGGCGACTGAGTCGGTGGGTTGGTTTGCGAGGCTGTTTGCCCGCCGAGCCGCTCGATAGTGGCGAACTTTGGCCGCCTGCGCCCAGAGAGCGTCGAACCGCCAAGCGCGCCTACTGCCGCCGCGACCGCTCCGGCGGCGGGCAGGCCGAGCGTGGCACAGCCGATAACGGAACTGCGCAACCTTTGTCTGCTGCGGATCGATCCGGCAGCAGTCGCCGCCCTGCCCCCGGATCGCCTCGGTCCGGAAGTCGAGCGGCTGGTGGCCGAAATCGCCACCGAGCGACGCATCCAGCTCAATGGCCGGGAGCAGCGGCAGGTCGCCAGCGACCTCGTGCACGACATGCTCGGCCTGGGGCCGCTGCAGTCACTGCTGGATGATGAAACTGTCACCGACATCATGGTCAATGGACCGGAAAGGGTATTCGTCGAGCGGGAGGGCAAGGTGACGCTCTCGGACGTGCGGTTCCGTGACGCGGCGCATGTCGGCAATATCTGCCAGCGCATTGCATCCGCGATGGGACGGCGCGTGGACGAGAGCAGTCCGATGTGCGACGCGCGTCTGGCCGACGGCTCCCGGGTCAACATCGTATTCACGCCGCTGGCGTTGGACGGACCGTATATTTCGATCCGCAAGTTCGCCAAACGCCGGCTGACGTTCGCCCGCATGGTGGCGAGCGGGTCCTGCTCAGAGCAACTGGCGCGAATACTGGAAATCGCCGGTCGGGCGCGGCTGAATATCATCATTTCCGGTGGCACCGGGTCGGGCAAGACCACGCTGATGAACGCCATCAGCCGGACCATCGACCCAGGTGAGCGTGTTGTCACCATCGAGGACGCGGCGGAGTTGCAGTTGCAGCAGCCGCATGTCGTGCGGCTGGAGACGCGGCCGCCAAGCCTAGAGGGCAAGGGTGAGGTGACGCAGCGCGACCTGGTGCGCAATGCGCTGCGCATGCGTCCCGACCGGGTGATCGTCGGCGAGGTCCGCTCCGCCGAGGCGTTCGACATGCTGCAGGCGATGAACACCGGTCACGACGGCAGCATGTCCACGGTGCACGCAAACACCACGCGCGACGCCATCAGCCGCATCGAGAACATGGTGCAGATGGGCAATATGGGACTGCCGCTGCGTGCGATCCGCACTCAGATCGTCGGCGCGGTTGACCTGATCGTGCAGGTCGAACGTCAGCGCGACGGCAAGCGACGGGTCACTCAGGTCACCGACGTGCTCGGCATGGAAGGCGAGATGGTGACGCTGAACGACATCTTCCATCTGGAGGTCGACGGCGAAGGCCAGGGCGGCGAGCTGCTGACGCACTACAAGATCAGTCGCGCGCGGCCGAGCTTTCACGAGCGTCTGGGTTACTTTCAGCTCGATCGTGCGTGGTCCGCGGCGCTCGAGGAGGCGTTCGTGGCATGAATCAAGAGCTGGCGGGCCTGTTGCTTGCGTCCTGCCTCTGCCTGTTCGGTCTGGCGGCGAGCGCGATGCTGCTGTTCCGCGACCAGCGGCGGACGGCGCTGCGCACCGCTCGCATTGACGGAGTGGCTGGGGCTTATCGTCAGTCGCGTTCCGATGTTACGGCGGCGAAAGGCGGCCTGGGTCTGAGCCGCAAGCCGCAAGGGGCGACGCTGGTAACCAGGGCGGCGCAGTTGGTCCGCTACGATCCCGCCCATCGGGCGATTCACCCGGCGGCGCCGTCCGTGGTCATGGCGGTGACCGTGATACCGTCGATGGTAGCCGCCTATTTCGTGGCGAATTTCATCGGGCCAATCGGCTGGGTGGCGGGACCGATCCTTTGGGTGCTGCTGTGCCGCGGATTCTACGGTTGGTTCGAGGATCGTCTGGTAGCGACTTTGTACCGGCAGTTTCCCGACGCGCTGGCGATGATCGTCCGCGCTGTTCGCGTCGGGTTGCCGATCGTCGAGGCGATCCGTGTCGTGGCGCGCGAGAACTCCGAACCGACGGCGCGCGAGTTCGCGGGGCTGGTGGCGCAGACAGCGATCGGTGTGCCACTGGATGAGGCCCTGCGCGAGATGGCCGAGCGTAACCGGCTGCCGGAGTACCGGTTTTTCGCGACCGCGCTGTCGTTGCAGAGCCAGACCGGCGGCGGCCTGGCCGAGACCCTGGAGAACCTGGCGGACACCATTCGCAAGCGGGTCGCGGCAAAGCTGCGCGGTCATGCACTGGCGGCGGAGGCGCGCATGAGTTCGTACATCCTCGGTGCGCTGCCGTTGGTCGCGGGGGCGATGCTGTCGGTGGTCAATCCTGGCTACATGGCGGTGCTGTTCACCGACCCCAGCGGCCGCTCCTTGCTTATGCTCGCCGCCGCCATGCTGCTCGGCGGGGCGTTCATCATGCGGACCATGATCCGCAAGAGCCTGACATGAGCAGTGCGGGCCTGCTGGCTGCTCTCGGGGGCCTTAGCCTGGCGACCACTGGAGCCAGCCTCTGGCTGCTACGCGCCGCTGCCCGGCAGGACCTGAGGGAGCGTCGCATCGCGGCGGTGCGGCGGGGAGGCGCTGACCCGACGGAGGGCGTCGCCAGGCAAAGCCTGCTGGTGCGTGCCCTTTCGGGGCTCGGGGCGCTGCTGTCCGGCAGTGGCCTGCTACCGGCCGCGACCCTGACCGAGCTGGAGGAGACGCTGGTGTCGGCCGGGATCGGACATCAGAATGCGCTCGGCCTGTTTATCGGCGGCAAGCTGTTGCTGTGTCTGCTGCTGCCGTTGGTGGTGTTCGTGTTGCTGCACGGGTCCGCGGTCTCGCCGATGATAAGGCCGATCGCTATCGGCATGGGCGCGATCATCGGCTTGCTGCTGCCGGACTTCTACCTCCGCCGCCGCCGAACAGCCTATCTGACGGCGGTGGGCCGGGGCTTGCCGGACGCGCTGGATATGCTGGTGATTTGCAGCGAGGCGGGGCTTGGGCTCGAGATCGGCCTCGAACGGGTGGCGAGCGAGATCGCGCCGGCCCACCCGGCGATCGCCGCCGAACTGAAGCTGACCTCGGGCGAGCTGCGTATCCTTGCGGACCGCCGCACCGCGCTGACCAACATGGGCACGCGGACCGGCCTGGAAACGCTGAAGCGGCTGGGTGCCACGCTGATCCAGACGCTGCAATACGGCACCCCCCTCAGCCAGGCGCTGCGCACGCTGTCGGCGGAGATGCGCTACGAGATGCTGATGCGCTTCGAGGCGCAGGCGGCACGTCTGCCGGTGCTGCTCACCGTTCCCATGATTCTGTTCATCCTGCCCTGCATTTTCATCGTGGTCGGGGGACCGGCCGGTCTGACAGTCGCTCGTACCTTCATTCATCATTGACCCTCATTCATTATTGAAAAGGAACGCAAAATGCGTCCCACGCTGCTAATCTCACTGTTGCTGCTCGCTGGCTGTGCGAGTGATCATGACGGACTCAGTTCGACCCGGGCGCCGGGGCTGGACGTGGCCGACGTGGCGCTGGCCAACGGTGCGCCGGACACCGCCCTGCACATCGCGCAGCAGACGCTGTCCGCGCATCCGCGCAGTGTGCCGGCGATGGTGCGGGTGGCAGAGGCGCAGGCGGCCCTGGGGCAACGCGATCAGGCGGAGCGCGGCTTCCGCCAGGCGTTGACGGTTGAACCAGCCAATACTGGCGCGGCTCTCGGCCTCGGGCGGCTGCTGCTGGCGAGCGATCCCACCGCCGCGGCGGACGTTTTGCTTCGGCTCAGCGCAAAGGACCCGCACAACGTCGCCGCGCTGATAGACCTCGGCATCGCACGGGACTTGCTGGGTCGGCACGCCGAGGCGCAGCGTTCGTATCGACTTGCGCTGACGTTAGACCCGGGGCGCCAGGCTGCCGAGATCAATCTGGGGCTGTCGCTGGCCCTTTCCGGTGACGCGCAGCAAGCACTGGCGATTTTGCGGCCGATCGCCTCCGGCCCGGGCGTCTCCCCGCGGGTGCGGCAGGATTTGGCGGTGGCTCTGGTGCTGGCTGGCGACGATGAGGAGGCAGCACGGGTCCTGCACACGGATATGCCGCGGCCGGAGGCGCTGGCCTTGGTCACGAACTATCACGCGCTGCGATAGCGA
Organism: uncultured Alphaproteobacteria bacterium; assembly: GCA_963758415.1. Classification (GTDB taxonomy): domain Bacteria; phylum Pseudomonadota; class Alphaproteobacteria; order Acetobacterales; family Acetobacteraceae; genus Rhodopila. Next base: position 1,717,541 of record CAVWVL010000011.1, read on the forward strand.
TCCCTGGGGCGTTGCTGACGCTGGTCCGCACGTGCAACTCATGTAAAAACCCCTCACATGAGTTGGTCTGGCCCGACTGACGGCGGTTCCGGGCGCCGCGGCTACCACCATGGCAATCTTCGCGAAGCCCTGATCGAGGCGGCGCTGGAGCTGATCGGTGCCAAGGGCCCCGCCGGGTTCACGGTCGCCGAGGCGGCTCGCGTGGCCGGCGTCAGCCCCGCCGCTCCGTATCGTCACTTCCGTGATGCAGACGCGCTGCTGGCCGAGGTCGCGTTGCGCGGCTTCGACCGTCTGACCGAACTGCTGACAAAGGCCTGGAACAACGGGCGCCCGGCCCCGGTGCGGGCGTTCGAAGACCTGGGGCGGGCTTACCTCGCGTTTGCCCGGGACGAGCCGGCGTATTACGCGGCGATGTTCGACAGCCGCATTCCGATGGACGATCAGCCTAACCTGCAAGCAGCCGCCGATCGCGCATTTGCCGTGCTGCGGGAGGCCTCGGATCAGGTCAGCGCGACGCTGCCGAAAGGGCGCAGGCCGCCATCGATGATGATGGCGCTGCACATCTGGGCTCTGTCACACGGGGTCGCCTCGCTGTTTGTGCGCGCAGGCCCTTCACGCCGCAAACTGCCGATGCCGCCAGAGGACCTGCTGGAGGCCGGGGTGCTGCTGTATCTGCAAAGCCTGGGTCTGGCTGGGGGCGAATAAATCGCTGCCCGGCGTGCGCTAGCGGCTTGACGGCGAAGTTCGCGCACCCCAATGTAAATGTGTCTTACATTCACATGAGGCCCTCAATGGTGAGCGCGGCTAATCAAGACGCCTACGGCAATCCGGGCTGGGGCCCGGGCACCGGTGGACAATGGGGTCAGGCCAGCGGCGGTCCTGGCTGGGGAAACCAGAATCAGTATGGACGACATAACCAATCGCCAGGCGGCCGACCCGGGGCCGGCGGTTCGCCGTGGGCTGGACCGCCCTTCTGGTACCCCGTGGGCATCAGCCGTCCGGCCGCCATCGCCTTCACAATTCTGGGTTTCATGTTCTGGTGGCCGGTTGGACTGGCCATGTTGATCTATACGATAGGGAGCGGTCGCATGGGATGCGGTGGACGTCGCCGGCGGGCAATGTATCAGGCGCAGGGCTGGGGTGGTCATGACGGGGCGCCATGGAGTGCCTGGAAGTCATGGGCGTGCGGCAGTAGTAACCGGTCGGCGGCGGCCTCCAGCGGCAACCATGCTTTCGACGAATACAAGACCGAGACCCTGCGCAGGCTGGAAGAGGAGCAGAAGGAGTTCAGTTCGTTCCTGGAGCGGCTTCGCTTCGCCAAGGACAAGGCCGAGTTTGACCAGTTCATGGCCGAGCGTCGCAGCCGGCCACCGGCGCCGCCGACCGAGGAGCAGCCCTCGGCCTGATCTGGCAGGCTGGTGAGTTACCGGGCACGCGGACTGTGGTCTGCGTGCCCGAATTATGTTCATGAGCAGAACGCGCGCCTCGGGCACCGAAACAGGGCCCGGGGCGCCGCTTGCGTTGCAGAGGGTGCATAGCTGGACATGCAACTCCGGGTGAGTCCAGGGAAAGTGGCTGACCATCTTGAGTGACAGAGGAGACGTGCCGGTGCTTTGCTCGTGGCGGCGATAATTTCGGCACGGGACTGGTAAGGCGTGGGTCCCCGTGCCAAGCACGGGGATGACACTGGGGGTTGGGGTTCCCGTGCCAAGCTTGTCCAGCGTGGGCGGGGGCACGGGGATGCGGCTGCGTCGGGGCAGCTTCAGGCGCGGGACGAAGAGATAGGGGACTGTTTTCGATGGCGGGTATGGACATCCTGGCTTCGGCCTTCAACGGGGCCAATGCCGCGTTCCTAGGCGACCAGTATGCGCGGTGGGCGACCGACCCATCCTCGGTCGACCCGAGTTTCGCCGACCTGTTCAGCGTGATGAACGACGAAGCCCGGGCGGTGCTGGAAGATGCCACCGGCGCGTCCTGGGCGCCCCGGTCGCCGCTGGGCGCTAACGGTCACGCGGCCGCCGCGGCACCCCCCAGGCCGGATACGACGGGCGCAGGGCTGTCGGACGAACAGGTGCGCGCGACGACGATCGCCTCGATCCGGGCGCTGATGCTGATCCGCTCCTACCGGGTCCGCGGCCATCTCGAGGCGCGGCTTGATCCACTGGGGCTGCAAAGCCCAGCGCCGCACAGCGAACTCGACCCGAAATCGTACGGCTTCACCGAAGCCGACATGGACCGCCCGATTTTCATCGACAACGTGCTCGGCCGCGAAACCGCGACATTGCGGCAGATCGTGAGCATCCTGCGCGAAACCTACTGCGGCCACATCGGCGTCGAGTTCATGCATATTCAGGATCCGGAGCAGAAATCCTGGATCCAGCGCCGCGTCGAGGGGGCGCCCTGGCACACCGCGTTCGACGCCGGGGAAAAACGCACCATCCTGCAACAATTGACCGAGGCCGAGGCGTTCGAGGCGTTCTGCCAGAAGCGCTACGTCACCACCAAGCGGTTTGGCCTGGAAGGTGGTGAGGTCACCATCCCGGCGCTGCATGCGATGATCGCGGTGACCGCCGCGGATGGGGTGAACGAAATCGCCATCGGCATGCCGCATCGCGGCCGGCTGAATACGCTGGTGAACATCGTCAAGAAGCCGCTGACCGCGCTGTTCAGCGAATTCGGCGGCGAGAGCTTCAAGCCCGACGACGTACAGGGTTCCGGCGACGTCAAGTATCACCTCGGCACCTCGACCGACGTGGAGATCGCCGGCCACAGCGTGCATGTGTCGTTGCAGCCGAACCCGTCGCACCTGGAGGCGGTCGATCCGGTCGTCATCGGCAAGGTCCGCGCGCGGCAGGACACAGCCGGGGACACCAGGCGACGCAGCTCGGTCATGGCGATCCTGATGCACGGTGATGCCGCGTTCTCCGGCCAAGGGCTGGTGTATGAGACTCTGGCGATGAGCCAGTTGATCGGCTACCGCACCGGCGGGACCATACATCTGGTCGTCAACAACCAGATCGGCTTCACCACGGTTCCGGCGCACGCCTACTCGGGGCTGTACTGCACCGATGTCGCCAAGTCGATCCAGGCGCCGATCCTGCACGTCAACGGTGACGACCCGGAAGCGGTGATCTTCTGCGCCCGGATGGCGGCCGAGTACCGCATGCGCTTCGGCAGCGACATCGTGCTCGACATCGTCTGCTACCGACGCCACGGCCATAACGAGACGGATGAGCCGGCCTTCACCCAGCCGGTGATGTACCAGGCGATCGGCCGCACCAAGACGACTCGTACATTGTATGCGGAGAAGTTGGCCGCCGATGCGATCGTGCCCGCCGCGGAATCCCAGGCGATGTGGGACATTTTCACCAAGACGCTGGAGGATGCCAACGCGGCGGCGAAGTCCTACCGGCCGAACAAGGCGGACTGGCTGGAGGGCCACTGGTCGGGCTTTCATCCGGCGGAGCAGGATGAAATCGAGCACGTGGAGGAGCCGACCGCGCTGCCGATGGAGCGGCTGAAGCAGATCGGCGCGGCGCTGTCTCATGTCCCCGCGGACTTCAACGTGAACCCGAAGATCGCGCGTCAACTCGAAGCCAAGGCCCGGATGATCGAAACCGGGGAGGGCATCGACTGGGCAACCGGCGAGGCGCTGGGCTTCGGCACCCTATTGCTGGAGGGCAACCGGGTCAGGCTGTCCGGCGAGGATACGCAGCGCGGCACGTTCAGCCAGCGGCATGCGTTGCTGGTCGACCAGCGGAACCAGAATGAGTACACCCCACTGAACAACATCGCCGCCGACCAGGCGAAGATCGAGATCTACAACTCACTGCTGTCGGAAGCGGGGGTGCTGGGTTTCGAGTACGGTTACTCGCTGGCTGATCCGCGGACGCTAGTGCTCTGGGAAGCTCAGTTCGGCGATTTCGCCAATGGCGCGCAGGTGATCATCGACCAGTTCCTGGCGAGCGGCGAGACCAAGTGGCTGCGCATGTCCGGCCTGGTGCTGCTGCTGCCGCATGGCTATGAGGGCCAGGGGCCGGAGCACTCGTCGGCCCGCATCGAGCGGTATCTACAGTTGTGTGCCGAACGGAACATGTATGTCTGCAACTTCACGACGCCGGCCAATTACTTCCATGCCCTGCGCCGACAGTTGCACCGCAACTTCCGCAAGCCGCTGATCGTTTTCGAGCCGAAATCGCTGCTGCGGCACAAGCTGGCGGTGTCGTCGCTGGCGGACATGTCGGAAGGCAGCAGGTTCCAGCATGTGATCCCGGAAATTGACGAGCTGGCGCCGCCGGACGAGATACGTCGCATCGTGATCTGCTCCGGCAAGGTGTATTACGATTTGCTGTCGGAACGGCGTGCCAAGGGCATCAAGGACATCGCGATCGTGCGGCTGGAGCAGATCTATCCGTTCCCCGCCAAGACGCTGGAGCGGGTGCTGACACCTTATCTTAATGCTGATGTGGTATGGTGCCAGGAAGAGCCGGAGAACATGGGGGCGTGGAGCTTCGTCGACCGGCGGCTGGAAAAGGTGCTGAGCGGCCTGGACATCAAAGTGCGGCGGCCGAGCTATGCGGGTCGGAAGGCGGCTGCGAGTCCGGCGACCGGGCTGGCGCGGACTCATATGGCTGAGCAGTCGACCCTGGTGGCCACTGTGCTGGGGATCGGCTAGACCGCCCTACGCCGTTCAATCCCCGGCTGGAGACAGATCGTAGTGGCGACCGAGATCGTAGTGCCCGCGTTGGGCGAAAGTGTAACCACGGCGACTGTTGCGCGCTGGATTAAGCAGCAGGGCGAGGCCGTTGCCGCGGATGAGCCGCTGGTGGAACTGGAAACCGACAAGGTCACGGTGGAGGTCAACGCTCCCTCGGCCGGCGTGCTGAGTTCGATCGCGGTGCCCGAAGGGGCGGAAGTCGAGGTTGGTGCGGTTCTTGGGCTGGTGGATGCTGCGGGGGCCAGCGCAGGGTCGGCGGCGCCGCGGGCTGTGGAAACTCGCCCGGCGGCGAATCCGCCGGCTGGGATCAATCCGCCGCCTCGCCCGTTGGGCCCGGTGTCTCGCCCGGCATCCGCGCCTGTCCCGGTGCCGGCATCGGACAGCACGGCCGCCCACGAGCCGCTACCGGCGGCGGCGAAGCTGATCGAGGAGAACAAGCTTTCGACGGCCGATATTGGGACCGGCGCCGGGAAGGACGGCCGCATCACCAAGGGCGACGTGCTGGCTTTCCTCAACCGCCCCGCGCCGCCCGTGCCAACACCAGCCGCCAAGGCGCCGCGGACAGACGAGCCGCGCGAGCAGCGCGTCAAGATGACACGGCTGCGCCGCACCATCGCGCTAAGGCTCAAGGAGGCGCAGAACAACGCCGCGATGCTGACCACCTTCAACGAGGTGGACATGAGCGCCGTCATGGCACTCCGCAGTGAATACCGCGACGCGTTCGAGAAGAAGCATGGCGGGGTTCGGCTGGGCTACATGGGATTTTTCGTCCGCGCCTGCTGCGTCGCCCTGAAGGAGTTCCCGGCGGTCAACGCCGAGATCGACGGCGACGACATCATCTACAAGAATTTCGTCAACATGGGGATCGCGGTGGGCGGCTCGTCCGGGCTGGTGGTGCCGGTGATCCGTGACGCCGATCAGCTTGATTTCGCCGGCATCGAGGCGGCAGTGGCGAAGTTCGGCCGAGCGGCAAGGGACGGGGCGCTGAAGCTGGAGGACCTGACGGGGGGCACGTTCAGCATCACCAACGGCGGCATCTATGGCTCGCTGATGTCAACGCCGATCCTCAACCCGCCGCAGTCCGCCATTCTGGGCATGCACAAGATCCAGGAACGTCCGATGGCGATCGGCGGCAAGGTCGAAATCCGGCCGATGATGTATCTCGCGGTGTCGTACGATCACCGCATCGTCGACGGGAAGGAGGCGGTCTCCTTTCTGGTGCGGGTCAAGGAGGGCATCGAGGATCCGCGGCGTCTGCTGCTGGGCCTGTAGGGGTGACGACAGATCATGAGTGAGCAGTTCGACGTCATCATCATCGGCTCGGGCCCGGCCGGCTATGTCTGCGCCATTCGCGCGGCCCAGCTTGGCCTGAAGGTGGCCTGTGTGGAACAGCGCGCGACGCTGGGGGGCACCTGTCTGAACATCGGCTGCATCCCGTCGAAGGCACTGCTGCAATCGTCGGAGGAATTCGACAAGGCGGCGCACGCGCTGAAGCATCATGGCGTGATGGTCGAAGGACTCAGGCTGGACCTGGCCCGGATGCAGGCCGGCAAGGATGAGGTCGTCACCGCCAATGTGAAGGGCGTGGAGTTCCTGTTCCGCAAGAACAAGGTCGCCTGGCTGAAGGGCGCCGGCCGCATCACCGCGCCAGGAACCGTCGATGTCGGCGGCACAAGTTACGCAACGAAGGCGATCGTCATCGCCACGGGAAGCGACAGCGTTGCTCTGCCCGGCGTGACGGTCGACGAGAAGCGGATCGTCAGCTCCACCGGTGCGCTGGAGCTGGGAAAAGTGCCTGGTCACCTGGTGGTGGTCGGCGGTGGCGCTATCGGGCTTGAACTGGGCAGCGTCTGGAAGCGCCTGGGGGCGGAGGTCACGGTGATCGAGTTCCTCGACCGCATCGTGCCTGGAATGGACAGCGAGATCGCGACTGCGTTCCAGCGCATCCTGCAAAAGCAGGGGTTCAAGTTCCGCCTCGGCACTAAGGTTGTCTCGGCCGCGGCTGGGACGGATGGAGTGAGCCTGACGGTGGAGCCGGTCAAGGGCGGCGCGGCCGAGACGGTCAAGGCGGACATCGTGCTGGTGAGCATCGGACGGCGGCCGTTCAGCGAGGGCCTGGGGCTGGAAGAGGCCGGGGTGGCGCTGGACGACCGAAAGCGGGTCGTGGTCGATCGCCATTATGCGACGAACGTTGCGGGTATCTACGCGATCGGCGACGTCATCGCCGGCCCGATGCTGGCGCACAAGGGCGAGGACGAGGGTGTCGCGGTGGCGGAAATCCTGGCCGGACAGGCAGGGCACGTAAATTATGGCGCCATCCCGAGCGTGATCTATACCTGGCCGGAGGTCGCCTCGGTCGGCCAGACCGAGGACGACCTGAAGGCGGGTGGGGTCGCGTATAATGTCGGGAAATTCCCCTTCACCGCGAACGGGCGTGCGCGCGCGATGGGCGATACCGACGGCTTCGTCAAAATCCTTGCCGACAAGGCGACGGACCGCCTGCTGGGTGCGCATATTGTCGGCCCCGACGCGGGCACGCTGATCGCCGAACTGACCACGGCGATCGAATTTGGCGCATCAGCCGAGGATGTGGCCCGCATTTGCCACGCTCACCCGACGTTGAGCGAGGCAGTGAAGGAAGCCGCCCTGGCAACCGAGGGCCGCGCGCTGCATATCTGAGCGATGAAACCGCTGGCTCTGACCATGGGAGATCCGGCTGGCATCGGCGGCGAGCTTTCCATCCGGGCGTGGCTGGCACTGCGTGGATCGGGCCCGGCCTTCGTTGCGCTGGACGATCCGGATCGTCTGGCGGGGCTGGCCCGGTCAATGGGCCTGACGGTGCCTGTGCGCGCCGTTGACGATGCGGGCTCGGCGACCGCGCTGTTCGCGTCGGCGTTGCCGGTGTTGCCGATGCAGCTCGCCGTGGCCCCGGTGCCGGGACGGCCCGACCCGGAAAATGCCGCGGCGGTGGTTGGGTCGATCGAGCGCGCCGCGATGCTGGCGTGGCAAGGCGAGGCGAGCGGCGTCGTGACCAATCCGATCAACAAGGCGGCGTTGTATCAGGCCGGGTTCGCCTATCCCGGCCACACCGAATTCCTTGCCGCGCTGACCGGCGCGACCGGCCAGCAGATCATGATGCTCGCCAGCCCGATGCTGCGTGTCGTTCCGGTGACGGTGCATGCTTCGTTGCGCAATTCGATCGCGATGCTGACGACCGGGATGATTGTCGCCGCCTCCCGCACCACGGCAGCGGCGTTGCGGCGAGACTTCGGCATCGCTTCCCCCGGCTGGCGATCGCCGGGCTCAACCCGCATGCCGGGGAACAGGGGGCCCTGGGGACCGAGGAAAGTAGTATCATTCAGCCGGCGATCGAGATGCTTCGGTCGGACGGGATCGACGTCTCGGGTCCGTGGCCGCCGGACACCATGTTCACTGCCGTTGCACGGGCGCGGTACGACGTGGCGATCTGCATGTATCACGACCAGGCACTGATCCCGCTGAAGACTTTGGATATGGATCATGGTGTGAATGTCACGCTGGGATTGCCGATCGTGCGGACGTCGCCCGACCACGGCACGGCGTTTGACATCGCGGGCAAGTGGCTGGCGGACCCGACCAGCCTGATTGCGGCGATTCTGCTGGCCGCGTCGTTGGCGGAGCGGCGGGGGGCGTAAGCGTGACCTACCCCGCCGGCATCACCTGACTCAGCCGGCCGCCAATCCTGACAGGCTCGATCCGGACCGCGCGCCCGGTCGCGTCATCGGTCTCCGCGAACACCCCGCACACCGTGGCAACCCCTTCGGCCGGCCCGAGTTTCTCGCCGGGCATCTTGCGCCAAAAGCGTAGCGTCGCGCCGTCCTTTACCATCCCGATCACGCTATCGTAGTCGCCGCACATCCCGGCGTCGGACTGAAACGCCGTGCCTCCGGGCAGGATCTGTGCGTCCGCTGTCGGGCAGTGCGTGTGCGTGCCCACCACGAGTGAGACCTGGCCGTCGAAGATGTGCCCGTACGCCATCTTCTCGCTGCTTGCCTCGGCGTGGATGTCCGCCACGATCGCCTGCACCGAGCCGCCGAGACGATGGCGCGCCAGCACGTCCGCCGTGCCGCGAAACGGACAGTCGAGCGCGTCCATGAACAGCCGTCCCATCGCCTGCAGCACCAGCGCCTTGCGGCCATCCGGCAGCGCCACCACGACCGAGCCGCTGCCCGGCGTGCCCGGCGGATAGTTCAACGGCCGGATCAGCCGTGGCGTTTCGGCGATGAACGGAATGATCTCCTTGCGGTCCCAGGAGTGGTTGCCCAGGGTGATGACGTCGGTTCCCGCCGCGAACAGGTTGCGCGCCATCTCTGGCGTCAGTCCGAAGCCGTGCGAGGCATTCTCCGCGTTCACGATCGCCAGATCGACCTGAAGATTCTTGCGCAATTCCGGCAGCACGGCGGCGACCGCTTCGCGACCGGTCCGTCCGACGATATCTCCCAGGAACAGTATCCTCATTCAGCCCCCAAACCGAACGACGCCGAGTTCGGTCGCCACAGCATCAAGCGTTATGTCGTAGGGGCCAATCGGAACGGCGTCCATCCGCTGCGCCGCGAAAGCACACCCCAGGCGGAAGCGTCCTGGCAAGTTCGCCAGCGTCCGATCGTAGAAACCGCCGCCGTAGCCCAGGCGCCGGCCGCTCAGGTCGAACGCCAGCAACGGGATCAGCAGCATCTCCGGCACCATTTCCTCGCCGACCGGCCGCATCGTGCCAAAGCGCTCGGCCATCAGCGCATCGCCGGGGCGCCAGCGGCGAAAGGTCAAAGCCTGCCCCCGGCTGGGTGTCACCGGCAGAACCACCGGATTGCCGCTTTCATGCAGCGCGTGCAGCAGCCCGCGCACATCGATTTCCCGCGGCATCGGCCAGAAGCCGGAGACGACGGCACCCGGCGGCGGCGGACACTCGCTCATCACATGGCGTGTCAGCTCCTGGCCACAGGCGATCGGATCCAATCCCTGCCGTGCGGCAATCGCCGCCTGCCGCGCCGCGCGCTTGGCAGCCTCGAGATCGCTCATATGGGTCGGAGAAGCATGTACGGAGCCGCCCTGGCCGTTGGCCTATCATCCTCCCAGAGCCTGCTTGTGCAGGTGGGTGCCAGATACCGAGACCAAGATCCCGACAGCGCCAGCTCCCGTGGGAGATGCTTACTGGCCCCGGGGATGAATTACCTGACGCACCGGGCAGCTCCGCCTGTGCAATCTAGGTACGCTCGAGGCCATCGGCAATCTCCTCGGCGCGTTTTGCCATCTGACTGAGCTTGCGGCCGAGCTTGGGGTCGGGTTTCGGCTGTGGGGTGCCGGCGGCGGCGGCATCGAGTCGTTCGCGCATTTCGAACAGTTCGTCAGCCATCAGCAACGCCGCCATCACCAGCATGCGAGCCTCGCCGCTGGGACCGGAGGCAGCCCGCACGCCGTCGATCCGATTGTTGACCTCGGCGGCCATCGCCTCGAGATGCTGCTCCTCGCCGTCCTTGCATCCCATCATGTAGGCGTAGCCGTTAATGCGAAGCGTCACTTGCGCCATCGCCGTGTCCTTATATCAAAGGGTCAATCCGATTTGGCTCCATCGCCCAGCGCCGCGCGCAACCGGGCGATCAGAAGGTCCAGGCGCTCGGCGATTTCCGGAACCGACAGCTCGACTTCCGGCCGATCCGGCGGGTCCTCGGGTGACGCCGGAGGTATCGCGGCCAGCAGCGCAATGCGCTCCAGCGCCGCTTCCAGCCGGTCTGCCGCCGCGTCCGGGTCCTCGGGCTCGTCCGCCATCGCCGCCTCTGCCATGCAGCTCTCGTGATGCCGCTTGATCTGATCGCGGTCAACAGTTTGAACGCAATCATGACTCTTCATCCGGCGGTGATTGTGCATGGACTGGCAGACGCGAAGGCCGCGCTGGCGGTCAGGGAGCCGGTCACGTTACTGTCGGCACCGGGGGCCGCGGTGTTCGCCGGCTGCCTGTGGTGGCGAGAACTGGTGGCGGCGGCTCGTGTTGAGTACCCCGATGTGGCCGCGACGGACATTCTGGACTGCGCCGATGCGTCCGGCATCGCGATGGGGGCCTTGCGCAGCGGCGTAATCCGGTTGGTGCTGTGGCCGACGGCTCCCGGGTGGCATGCGGTGGCGGAAATCGCCGAGCGTGAGGGTGGCTACGCGGTGCCGCAAGCGCCCGAGGCGCTCGATATGGCGGTGCGTGGCGCCGCCCGGCGGTTACCCGATTGGCTGCGGCAGCCGACCCCGGATCCGACCGCGACACGGTGAATACTGCGATCCACAGGCATCGCCAGTTTGTGCGTTCGTCTCATCCTCGGCGAAGCATTTCCCCGCAAAGTCGGGGCCAGGGACCCACGAACTGCTGTAGCGCAGGCCGAGCACCCGGACATCACGATTTCGCTCGCCTATAGTGGATGGCACAGGGACGACGCCGACCGCCGCGGCGCTCGCCTTTGATCGAGGATGAGGACCGCCCAATGGCGAACATGCATGACGGCAGCTCCGATTGTCGCGTCTATCTGATTACCCCGCCGGCGCTGGAACCGGTGCGCTTCGCCGATCTGCTGGCGGCGGCGCTGGACGCGGGCGATGTCGCCGCGGTGCAGCTTCGCCTAAAGGATATCGACGACGATGCCTGGCGCCGGGCAATCGACCTATTGCGGCCGGTCAGCCAGTCTCGCGACGTGGCGTTTCTGCTGAATGACCGCGCCGACCTGGTGCGGGCGACCGGCTGTGACGGCGCGCATGTCGGCCAGGAAGATATGCCCGCCCGCGAAGCCAGACGCCTGATGGGTCCCGACCTGACTCTTGGCGTGACATGCAAGGGCAGCCGAGACCTGGCCATGCAGGCTGGCGAGGATGGCGCGGACTACGTGGCGTTCGGCGCCTTCTATCCCTCGACCACGAAAGCCGTCACGGCGGTGCTGGACCCCGAGATCCTGCAGTGGTGGTCCGAAATGATGGAACTGCCCTGCTGCGCGATCGGCGGCATCACGCCGGAGAACTGTGCGCCCCTGGTGCGGGCCGGGACGGATTTCCTGGCCGTCGTTGGCTGCGTCTGGAACCATCCGGATGGGCCGGCCGCCGGCGTGCGCGCATTGAACGCGGCGATCAGGGATGCAACCCTATAACTCTTCATCGAAGGATGGTTTGCCATGGACCCGACATTCCTCCCCGCGACTGCTCTGGCGGACCTCGTCAGAACCAGGGAAATCGGCGCCCTGGAGCTGCTGGACCACTACATCGCCCGCGTCGAGCAGCATGACAACCGGATCAACGCCGTGGTGGTCCGCGACTTCGAGCGCGCCCGCGCCCGCGCCCATGTGCTGGACCGTCAATCCGACAAGACCGCGCCGTTGTTCGGCGTGCCGATGACCGTGAAGGAGAGTTTCGACGTCGAGGGACTGCCCACCACACGCGGCCATATGGAGGCGAAGGACCGACGGATGGCACTATCCTCCATCGCGGTGCGGCGACTGGAAGCAGCCGGCGCGGTCGTCTTCGGCAAGACCAACGTGCCGGTCGATCTCGCCGACTGGCAGAGCTACAACCCGGTCTACGGCACCACCTCCAACCCCTGGAACACGGATCACACGCCCGGAGGATCATCCGGCGGGTCGGCGGCGGCACTGGCGGCCGGGCTGACCGGGTTCGAGATCGGCAGCGACATCGGCGGATCGATCCGCGTGCCGGCGCATTACTGCGGCGTGTTCGGCCACAAGCCGACCTTTGGCCTGCTGCCCGAATTACGGCGATCCCGCTGTCAGCTCCGCCGCTGGCACGGATATTTCCGTCATCGGACCACTCGGCCGGTCGTCCTCCGATCTCGCCGTGGCGCTGGACATATTGGCCGGTCCCGACCCCGACGAAACCGCCCTGACGCTCAACCTGCCGCCGCCGCGCTTCGCCAGCCTGAGGGATCTGCGGGTTGCGATTTGGGCCGAGCAGCCGGGACGGGTGACGGATGGCGAGACGGTGACGAAACTGCATGAACTCGCCGACGCCCTCGAACGCGACGGAGCCACCGTCAGCCGCACCGCTCGGCCCGAGTTCGATCCGATCAAGGCGTTCACCCTCTACCTGCGCCTGTTGGACACGGCGTGGAGTAGCCGCATCTCCGACGAACACCTGAGGGCAGAGCGCCGCCGGCTGGCCACCCTGTCCGACGGCGACATGAGCGCCGATGCGGTGATGGTCCGGATGGTGGACGTCACCCATCGCGAATGGCTCGGGTTGAACGAGCTGCGCTTCAAGTGGCGGCGCGCCTGGTCGGCGTTCTTCCGTGAATGGGACGTGCTGCTGTGCCCGGTGATCGCCACCGCTGCCTTGCCGCACCGGCAGGATGGCCAGACGTGGGAGCGCCGGATCGTGATCGAAGGCCAGGAGATCGCCTATAACGACATGTTGTTCTGGCCTGGTCTGACGGGCGGCTATCACCTCCCGGGAACCGTGGCACCCTTGGGGTTCACCAGGGCGGGCCTGCCACTGGGGGTGCAGATCGCCGGTCCGATCCATGGCGACCGCGCAACTATTGCGGCCGCCGCCCTGCTGGAGCAGGCTTGGCTAGGGTTCAAGCCACCCCGAGGGTGGTAGCGCGGACACAGTGGCCGCCCGTAGATCCGGCCAATACGGAACGATGGCCGCAGTTTCGCGACCTCCAGGTACCACAGGCCGGCACCACAGCGCCGGTCTCGGATACGCGGACCTGCAACTCGTCGGCCGCCGCCGTGCTCTTGTCGTCGAAATACCAAGCCATGGTGAGAGACGCGTCGATCACCATGCTCAAGGGCGGCCCTCATTGATGAGATTCCTGATGCTAAGGCCGCCGAGCGTGATGCCGTGACGCCGCGCACGGATGCGGGCAACAACCTCGGGTGCGCGCTTGCTGCCAACCGCTCGATCGAGCGCGACCAGGCGGGCAACGGCTTTGTAACGGCGGGTGATGATAATTTCCTCACCGGCCTCGACCCAGTCCAGCAACTGGCCAATGGTCTAGTGCGCGGATTTCATTCTTTGTCCCTCCCCCATTTCGGCAATTCTTCCGTTCAGACGCACGGCCGAGTGACAACGGCCACAACGAAGGGGAGCGGATTGGCGTAATACGAAATGATGTCAGACACCGCCGTTCTCACCGCCCCCCACACCAGTTTTTTCGACGAACAGATCCGCCGCCGTCGTGCGGCCTGGCGGCTGGGCCTCGTATGCCTGGCGCTGGCTGCCATCGTCGGGGCGGTGCTGAGCACGATCATCGGGCCGTTGCTGCTCCTGTTGTCCGCGGGGGCGCTCCGGTTGCTGGCCAATGCCGGGCTTGCACCCGCCCGATCATGGCTTCAGGCGATCGAGACCTGGGTCCAGGCGGGGATCAGCGCCGGCGAACACGCCATGGACCTGATCGGCCGCGTGCACGGGGTGGCAGATGTGCTGGCGGTGGCCCCAGCCGTAGGCCGAGCGGCCTTGCTGCTCCTGCCGGGGATGCTGGCAGGGATGCTGCTCTGGGCCGCACTGGCCCGTTTCCATCGCCGCCATGCGGCAGCGGCGGCCAGCAAAGCACTCGGGGCGCGTGAGCCGCGCTCAGATGATCACGAGGAACGGCAGCTCGGCAATATCGTCGCCGAAATGGCCTTGGCTGCCGGGTTACCGGCACCGCGCGTGATGCTGATCGATGCGGACCAGGCCAACGCCGCGGTCTTCGGTGCCTCGCATCTCGACGCCACCGTAGTGGTGACGCGCGGCTTGCTCGATCGACTGGACCGGCGGGAAACGGTCGGAGCAGTGGCTCATGTCGTCGCATCGGCCGGCAACGGCGATCTCGGCCTTGCCGCCGCCGTCCTGGCCGTGTTCCAAACGCTCGGCGCCTTTCTGATGCTGTTCGATCTGCCGTTCCGCCGTGGCGCCTGGATTACACTCGGCGGCCTCGCGGGCGCCTGCATGCGGCGCGTCACGGATGTCGAGGCGGCCGCGATCGGCGAGGGCCTCACCACCAGCCTCACGCCTGAATCGTCGGAGGCGATGCTCAAGGTCATGAGCCTGGTCGAGCGCTGGCCCCCGCTGGGCGCGCTGCTGCTGGCGCCGCTGGTGCCATGGATGCTGCTGACATTGCTGCAGAAGTTCATCGTCCAGATGTGGATGCTGTTCCTGTTCGGCTGGCCGCTTGCCTGGCTTTGGCGGACCCGGCGGTTATTGGCAGATGCCGTCGCCGTGCAATTGACGCGAGATCCAGATGCGCTGGCCGAGGCGCTGCGCCGCATCGATGCCGAGGCTGAGTTGCCGACCGGCGGCTCGGCATTGGAGCTGGGCTTCTTCCACGCGTCGAGCCGCCGTCAAACGGGGCTGCGCAAACGCCTGATGGTCGTGTCGGGCTTCACTCCGGTTATCGGCACAAGGCTTGCCCGGCTGGTGGCGCAGGGTGGCAGTGGTCGGGGTGGAATGAGCTTCCCGCGGAAGCTCGCCGGGCTGCGCAAACTAACGTTGCTGCAAGGCACCTTGGTGGCCGTCTTCACGGCCATCCTCGTGCCCTTGTTTATCACATTGGTCGTGATGGTTGGGCTTTTGTTGCTGGGCGCCACGGCGCTCTCGGCGGCAGCCGGCCTCGCGCTTGCCTCCCTCATTCTTCGTCTCTGACAAGGCATTTTCGTATGGTCTGGATCATGCTTGGGATCGTTGCGGCCCTCGTGGTGTCTGCGATCGCGCTGTATAACCGCCTGGTGCAGGGGAGGAATCGCGTGCGCAATGCCTGGGCGCAGATCGACGTGCAACTCCTTCGCCGCTCCGACTTGATCCCCGACCTGGTCGAAACCGTGCGCGGCTACATGCTGCACGAAGCTGCGATCTTCGAAAACATCGTCGCAGCCCGGCGGCAGGCCACGGTAGCCGGCGCCGACGCGCCCGCCCGTGCCGCCGCCGAAGCCGCCCTGTCCCAGCAGATGCGCGGATTGCTCGCGCTGGCGGAGGCGATACCGGAACTCAGAGCCAGCGAAAACATGAAAACCCTGCAGGAGGAGTTGACGACCACGGAGAACCGCATCGCCTATGCCAGGCAATTCTTTAACGATGCTGTACTCACCTACAACAATCAGTTGGGGACAGTGCCCAGCAATTTCATCGCCGAGCCCCTTGGCTTCCGTCCAGAGGTCTACTTCGAAGCGCCCACCGCGGCACGGGAGAAAGTGCAGGTGAAGTTTTGATCTGCGGTTTCACTAGGGCGTGTCGTGAAATATCCACCGGCCTGGCGACCAGGTGCTCTACCCCACCGTCAGCATGATCTTACCGATGTGCTGGCTGCTCTCCATCAGCCGGTGCGCCTCCGCCGCCTGGGCAAGCGGGAACGTGGCATGGATGACCGGCGAACAGCGGCCAGCATCCAGCACCGGCCAAACCCTCGCCAGCAGCTCGGCGGCAATCGCGCCCTTCTGCGCCGTGGTCCGAGGCCGCATGGTCGACCCCGTGACGGTCAGCCGACGCACCATGATCGGCACTAGATCGAACTCGGGCACCTTCGATCCCTCCAGGAACGCAATCATCACCAGCCGCCCATCCATCGCCAGAGACCGGAGATTGCGCGCAGCGTAAGGGGCGCCGACCATATCCAGGATCACGTCGACGCCACGTCCCTCGGTCAGTGCCTTCACCTCCACAGCGAAATCCTCGGTGCGGTAGTTGATGGCGGCATCGGCGCCGAGACCCAGGCAGGCGGTGCACTTTTCGCTCGATCCCGCAGTGACGAAGATCCGGGCGCCAAACTCATGCGCGAGCTGAATCGCCGCGACGCCGATGCCGCTGCTGCCCCCGTGCACCAGCGTCGTCTCGCCCGGTGACAGGCGACCCAACTGGAATAGGTTGGCCCATACGGTAAACGAGGTCTCCGGCAGGGCGCCCGCTCGCGCGCTGTCATAGCCCGTCGGCCAAGGCAGACATTGCGACCCGGGGACGGCACAGTATTCAGCGTAGCCGCCGCCGTTGGTCAGCGCGCAGACCAAGTCGCCGACACGCCATTGGGTCACCTGGCCGCCGATCGCCGCCACCTCCCCCGAGACCTCGAGGCCGAGGATCGGGCTCGCGCCGGGCGGCGGCGGATAGGCGCCCTGCCGCTGCGCCACGTCGGGCCGGTTCACCCCGGCGGCCAGCACGCGAACCAGCACCTCGTCCGGCTTCACCGCCGGCACCGGGCCGGTCGCCAACTGCAGCACCTCGGGCCCACCGGCGCCTTCAGTTTGAACGTAGGTCATCATTGGCGGAATCGGCATGGGTGGATCCTCCAGATGGCCGGTCGAAGCTCGGGCCAATCGCAGCTTGTCCCAGCGTAGAGGACAAGCCGGCGACTGAATACCAACAGCACCGCCGACTTCGCCGGAAAGCCGTAGGCCGTTAACGGTTTCTCAAGGGATTGAGACTAACTGGAACGCATCCCGTTTTCGTTCCGGCGGGGTGCCGTCAGGCTCAAGGATTCCCGCGCATGCCGTCGTGGTTTCAAAATCTGGCAATTCGGGCCAAAGTGACTGTGTGCATTGCGGTCATATGCGTGACCACGATCGCGCTGGGCGTATTCGCCATCCAGCGCACGGGCGTGATGAACGAAAACATCGTCGAAGTCGCCACCAACTGGCTGCCGGCCGTCAAAGCACTTGGTGCCGTGGCGCAACAGGCCGAGCGATATCGCGCCGCGGTCGTTTTTTTCGTGCTTGCCGATAACGATAAACAGCGTGCAGCCCCCGAGGGGGCCATGAAAGAGTCCCAGGGCCAGGTGCGCGCTCAGATCGCAGCCTACGATCCGACCATCACCGTCGGTAAGGAGCAGGTGCTGGCTGCCGATTTCAAGCAGAAATGGGAGACGCTGCTGGCCAGCGGCGACAGCATCGTGGACGCGGCGCGCAGGGGCAATCGAGCCAGCGTCATGGACCGCATATTCGGGCAGTTCGCCGACGAGGCGGTTGCTTTCCGGGCCGCGTTGACCGCCGATATCGGCTTCAACAATGAAGGCGCCCGGGTGGCGGCCAGCAATGGCGAGGAGGCCTACGCATCGGGCAAAGTCTGGGTCATCGGCACCATCATCATGGCGGTGCTCATCGGCGTGCTGGCCGGCCTCGCTCTGGTCACCGGTGTCTCCCGCCCGATCACCGCTATCACCGGCGTCATGCGCCGGCTCGCCGACCATGACACCAAAGTCGAGGTGTTCGGGCGCGACCGCAAGGATGAGATCGGCGCGATGGCGGCCACCGTCCAGGTCTTCAAGGACAACATGATTAAGACCGACGCGCTGTCGCTGGAACAGGCGGCGGAACGTGTCGCCAAGGAACAACGCGCGGACAAGATGGTCACCCTGGTGCGGAACTTCGAATCGACCATCGCCGACATGGTGGGTGTGCTAGCATCGTCGGCGACAGAGTTGCAGGCGACGGCTGAGTCGATGTCTTCGTCGGCGGCCGAGACCAACCAGCAGGCATCCAGTGTCGCCGGAGCGGCCGAGGAAGCCAGTTCCGGCGTGCAAACCGTTGCCGCCTCGGCCGAGGAGTTGTCCTCGTCGATCGGCGAAATCACTCGCCAGGTGGCTCAATCCGCGCGAATCGCCGAGAAAGCCGTCGCCGACGCCCGCCGTACCGACACGATCGTCCGGGCGCTGGCGGACGGCGCTCAGAAGATCGGGCTGGTGGTCGAGTTGATCAGCAATATCGCCGGGCAGACCAACCTGCTGGCGTTGAATGCGACGATCGAGGCGGCGCGTGCCGGAGACGCCGGCAAAGGCTTCGCCGTGGTCGCTTCGGAAGTGAAGAACCTGGCCAACCAGACCGCCAAGGCAACCGAGGAGATCAGCGCCCAGGTCGCGCAACTGCAAGGTTCCACCAAGGAAGCGGTCGAGGCGATCGGCAGCATCGCGGCCATCATCGGCGAGGTTGGCACGATCGCTACCGCGATCGCCGCGGCAGTCGAGGAGCAGGGCGCCGCCACCTCCGAGATCGCCAAGACCACGCAGCAGACCGCCGTCAGCACGCAGGATGTATCGTCCAGCATAGCGAACGTCACACAGGCCGCGACGGGCACCGGGGCTGCCGCTGGGCAGGTGCTCAGCGCCGCCGGGGAATTATCCAAGCAGGCCGAACAGCTTACCAGTCGAGTGCGGACGTTCATATCCGACGTGCGCGCGGCCTGATTCCGGCAGTCCCTCCCGCCTCTCATCCCGGCGAACGCCGACTTAACCCGGGCCCCGGGGGTGTCAGTCCGACGCGCGCGGCGCAACCTGTCATGGTGACCGCGTCCGAAACTGGCTAGTTGGCGCCTGAACAGGTCCGGAAATGGCGAGTGCGGTGGCTCGGCAGGGTGCATAGTGTCGACATGCACCTGGATCGTGAAGCCTGTTACCGGGCTCTTCTCACACGCGATGCCCGTTTCGACGGCCGCTTCTTCACGGCTGTCCGCACCACTGGGATCTATTGCCGCCCGATCTGCCCGGCTCGGCCGCCCAAGCTGGAAAACATTTTGTTCATGCCGAGCGCGGCGGCGGCTCAGGCGGCTGGGTTTCGTCCATGCCTGCGTTGCCGGCCGGAGACCTCGCCGGATATCGCGGCGTGGCATGGCACGTCGAGCACTGTCTCGCGCGCCGTTGCACTGATCGCCGCCGGGGCGCTGAACGAGGACAGCGTCGATGGCTTGGCGGCCAGGCTGGGGATGGGCGAGCGGCAGCTTCGCCGGCTGTTCCATAAGCACCTCGGGGCGTCGCCGAACGCGGTCGCGCAAACGCGGCGCTCGCTGTTCGCCAAACAACTGTTGACCGACACGCGACTGTCCATGACCGAAGTGGCACTGGCCTCGGGTTTCGGCAGTGTTCGCCGCTTCAACGACAGCTTCCAGAAGCTTTACGGCCGGGCGCCACGGACGCTGCGGCGCGACGGGGTTATGACGCAGACGCAGGCCTCGGCGGTTACCTTGACCCTGGCCTACAAGCCGCCATTCGACTGGGCGGCCATCATCGGCTTTCTGGCGATGCGGGCTATTCCGGGCGTCGAGGAGGTGCGGCCGGACCGGTATGCGCGAACGATCTCCCTTGGCGGCGCGCACGGAACGATCGTGGTTCGCCCCCATCGCCAAGAGTGGGCCGACGGGCGGCACGGCCCGCACGCGCTGGTGGCGACGATCCGCCATCCGGACGTCACGGCCCTGCCTGCGATCGTCGACCGGATCCGGCGTATCTTCGACCTCGGGGCGGACCCCGCCATCATCGCCGGACACCTGTCCACGGACCGCGATCTCGCGCCGCTGGTCGCCAGGCGTCCCGGTCTGCGGGTTCCGGGCGCCTGGGACGGCTTCGAGCTGGCGGTGCGGGGCATTCTCGGACAACAGATCACCGTCGCCGCCGCGACGCGCCTTGCCGGCAAACTGGTGGCGGACTGTGGCACGGCGCTACCGCCGTCGGATGATCCGGACGCGCTGGGCCTACATTATGTGTTCCCGCCACCCGAGCGGCTGGCGGGTCGCAACCTGGCGACGACGCTCGGTATGCCTGGGGCTCGGGCCGCCGCCCTGCTGGGCCTGGCCGCCGCGGCGGCGGCAAATCCGCGGCTGTTCGACCCCGGCCACAGTCTCGAAGAAAGCGTCAGCCGTCTGCGGAGGCTACCTGGCATTGGCGAATGGACGGCGCAGTATATCGCGATGCGGGCTTTGCGCGAGCCCGACGCCTTCCCGGCCGCGGATATTGGCCTGCTTCGTGCGCTGGCGACCGCGCAGGGCCGGCCGACTCCGGTGGAACTGCTGCGGCGTGCCGAGGCGTGGCGGCCGTGGCGGGCCTATGCCGCCCTGCATCTATGGACGTCCGACGCCACGCTTCCCGGCCTCGCCACAGCCTCGCCGGAGCCGGCTGTCAATCTGAGTCCAACCGCGGAGAGATTCGTTGAAACTGCTGCTTGACCGTATTGCGTCGCCGCTTGGGACTATTTTGCTGATGTCGGACGGGGAGGCCGTGCGTGCGCTGGATTTTTCCGACTATGAGGCGCGTATGCACCGACTGCTGCGGCTCCAGTATGGGTCGTATGAACTGACCCCGGGTGAGGGCGCCGGAGATCATGGAAGACTTCTGGAAGCTTACTTCGCGGGCGATCTGGCGGCCCTCGACCTGGTTCATGTGCGGACCGCAGGGACCGAGTTTCAGCGGTCGGTCTGGGCGGCTCTGCGCGAGATTCCGGCTGGCACGACGACGACCTATGGCCGGCTGGCGGCCGCGGTCGGCAGAGCCAAGGCCAGCCGAGCTGTGGGGCTCGCCAATGGGTCGAACCCGGTCGCGATCGCGGTGCCCTGCCACCGGGTCATTGGCGCCGATTCGAGTCTTGACCGGTTATGGCGGCGGCCTCGATCGCAAGCGGTGGCTGATCGACCATGAGGCGCGATACAGTTCGCGGTCGCTGTCGAGCGCCGCCGCTGATGCGCGCGTGGTTGGCCGAGGCGGATGACGCCATCAGCCGCTAATGGTGATTCTACCAGGTCATTCCGGCCGACGTCGCGAAGGCTAAGTCTGCCACTGCCGAAGCATGCTCGCTTTGGCATTCCAGTCGCGGGGCTCCCCGCCTACCACCGCCTGCCAGGGGCAACTCCCGGAATGGAAGCGAGCGCCGCTCTACGCCGCGACTTTGCGCTGGCGCGGCCAGCGGGCGGCGACCTGGGGCAGCACCTCCTCCACCAGTCGTTTGGTTTGCGCCAGCATCTCGGCATCGCCCTGCGCCACCGGACGCAGAATGAACTTGGACGCGCCGGCTTCGATGTAAGCGGAGAGCCGCCGCAGGATCACCTCGGCGTCCCCCATCGCAAACAGATCGGCGGCCTCGCGGCCGGTACGGGCCTTGTACTGTTCCATAACCCGCGCCACGCCCGGGTCGTCGGGTCCGCCGAAGCGGAAGGCGAAGGCGGCGCCGTAATGGTCCTCGTCAATCGTCCGCCCGGTTTCGACAAGGGCACGTTTGATGCCTGCGATCACCTCGCCAACTGTCGCCGGGGTTTCCGGCCCCGCCTGCCATCCGGTGCCAAGGCGCGCGGTGCGTCGGATTGCCGCATCCGAGGAGCCGCCGATCCACATCGGCAGATCGGGCTGAACCGGGACCGGGGCGATCGAGGCGCCGGTCAGGCGAAAATGCTTACCGGCGTAATCGAGCGGGGCGCCGGTCCATAGTCGGCTGATGATCTCGAGGGCCTCATCGGTCTTGCGTCCCCGGGTGGTGTTGTCGAGGTGCATGGCGGTCCACTCTGCCCCGCGCGGGCTGCCGATGCCAAAACCGGGCAGCAGCCGTCCGCCGGACAGCACGTCGATCGTGGCACATTGCTTGGCCAGCAGCACCGGCTCGCGCATCGCCACCGAGACAACGTTGACGCCGAATTTGATGCGGCGGGTTCGGCCTGCCACCGCGGCCAGGGCTGTCATGCACTCCAGGATCGGCGTCCGGCTGACCAGCCGGTCGGTCTGCCAGATAGAGTCGATGCCGCCTTGTTCGCACAGATCGACCCAACGCCAGAACCCGTCCGCCGTGTCGAACGGATACTCCATGATCCCGACGCCGACCGCGATGTTGCGTGCCATGTCCGGTCCCCTTCGCCTGTCCGGGCAGATCGTCTATTGAATTCCGGAGCGTGGCAATGACGACCGACGCGACGGACCCAGGGGGCAAACCCAGAGGGGCAAACCCAGGGCGAAACTGTCAGCCCGTCGGATCGCTCGGCTCAGTGTTCCAGGCTTCCAGCCAAATCGGCACGGCGGTGACCGGCAGCGGACGAGACGCCAGGAAGCCCTGCGCCTCGTCGGCGCCCAGGGCGTGTATGCTGGCCCAGATCTCTTCTGACTCGACACCCTCGGCGACAACGGTCAGGCCGTGCTGCTTCGCCTCGGCGATGGTCCGTGCCAGGAAATTCCGGACCTCGGATGACCGGATCACCTGGCGCACCTGGTCCTTGTCCAGCTTCAGGCTGGTGAACGGCAGTTCCAGCAATGGCGCAAGGCGTGGCACCGCGGGGCCGACATCATCGATAGCGACGCCGTAGCCAAGGTCACGCAAATGGACCAACGCCCGCCGCAGGGTCACGAGATCTTGAACGGGCCGACTCTCGGTAAGTTCGATGATGAACCTGCTGGCCGGGATGCCGGTGGCGACCCGCTGTTCCTCCAGCCGGTCAAGGGCCGCCGGCATCAGCATGACGTCGAGCGGGAAATTTACCGACATGCGCAATCCGCTACTAGCGAGGACCGGGCTGGTCAGGTCGGCGAGAACCCTGGCGGAGACCAGTTCGGTCAACTGACTCGCGAGGCCGGCCTGCTCGATCTGCGGCAGGAACTGGTCGGGCAGCACGGTTCCCAGCGCAGGATGATTGAGCCGTGCGAGGGCTTCCAGACCAATCGGGCGGCGGTCCGACATGCGGATAATAGGCTGATATCGCGTCTCGATCATGCTTGCGTCGAGCGCCGCCCGGAGTTCAACCGGGCCAATGATCATCTCTGATTTATTTCGCGGCAGGGTGGTCATAAGGGCCTCTCGCACGGCGCTTGTCTCGGCGTTCTGGATCGTCGGGATACGCGGCCACCCTGTCTCCGCAATACCCAGCATGAGCATATCCGTATTGGGGTCGACAATCTCGCCCGTCAGGTCGGCAAGCTCTCTCAGCAGCCCATCCGTATCTCTTTGGTCCACCAATAGATGGGAGTAATGCGGAGAAACACCAGCCAGTCGGGTCAGTGCATCCCGTGCACCGCAGGTGGAAACGCCGCCGCCGCCGATTTGCGCCGTTGCGGACGTGATGGCTCGAGCCCAATTGGCGCTGCGACTAACCAGCAAGAGGTTGAGTCTTGCTTGGTTTGCGCCGGCATATGGCATCCTCGGATCGGCGGCAATCTCCCTCACGGTCAGATCCGGCCTTGGCAGGCGTTTTTTCATGCCCCCAGGATTAGCTGGTTCGCACAAAATTTGCGAGAGGAATCCCGCTAATTGGATTCAGATATTCAATTAATCGCACTAGTTACTTTTACTCTCCCGGTCAGACGGCCTCCGTCTTTAGATACGTCGGCAATACCATTCTGGACATCAATCGAGCTGAAAGTTCGGCTTTCGCTTTTCCACGAAGGCGGCCATGCCTTCCTTCTGGTCCGGCGTGCCGAACAGCGACAGGAACAAAGCGCGTTCAAACCGGACGCCTTCAACCAATGTTCCCTCGAACGCGCGATTGACCGACTGCTTCGCGAACTGCACCGCGACCGGGGACATATTCGCGATCCGGTCGGCGATCTTCATCACTTCCGGAAGCAATTGGTCTGCCGGAAATACCCGAGACACGAGGTTTGCGCGCTCCGCTTCGGCGGCGTCCATCATGCGGGCGGTCAGGACCATGTCCATGGCCTTGGATTTGCCAACCGCTCGGGTCAGCCTTTGGGTGCCGCCAGCGCCCGGGATGACTCCTAGGTTGATTTCGGGCTGGCCGAATTTGGCCGTGTCCGCGGCGAAAATCATGTCGCACATCATGGCAAGCTCGCAGCCGCCGCCGAGGGCGAAACCGGCAACCGCGGCGATCACCGGCTTCTTGACACGGAGCACGCTTTCCCATCCGGCGCCGATGAAGTCTTCCATCATGGTCGCCGGATTGGTGCGGCCACGCATCTCCTTGATGTCGGCTCCGGCGGCGAAGGCGCGGTCACTGCCGGTGATGACGATGGCGCCAATCGCTCGGTCGGCGTCGAACGCCGCCAACTGCTGCCCAAGCTCGTGCACCAATGCATCGCACAGCGCATTCAGCGCGGCGGGACGATTGAGGCGGATCAGGCCGACCCGGCCCTCGGTTTCGACGAGGATATTCTCATAAGCCGCCATGATGCTGTCTCCCGGTCAAATCGAATGTTCGACCATTCATTGGAACCTGCGTGGAGCTTAACAGAGGATGAGAGCTCGCACAGGGGGCGGACACACGACTGACCGCGACCCACGACGGGGCGGCTATAATTGTGATATCAAAACGGAAACGCCAGGCGCTAACGTTGCTTCCTCGGACAATAGAATGTGCTGCGGCCGGCCTGGGCGATGCGCCGCACGCCAGCGCAGGCCGGGGGACCTGGACACTCAGGGCAAGGCTCTCCCTCGCGCCCGTAAACCTTCCAGGCATGCTGAAAATAGCCCAGTCCTCCGTCCGGCTGGACGTAATCACGCAACGAGGACCCGCCGGCCGCGATCGCCTCCAGCAGCGTCTGTTTGATGGCGGGCACCAGCCGAACCGAGCGTGCGCCCGGGACGCTGGAGGCCTGGCGCAGTGGCGAGATGCCGGCGCGGTAGAGTGCCTCGGACACATAGATGTTGCCGAGTTCCGGCAACGATCCGCTGGTCGAGTAGCGCCGCTTTGATCGGGGTGCGTTTGCCAGTCAGCGCACTTGCCAGCACGGCAGCCGAAAAACTCTCGTCCAGCGGTTCCGGCCCCAGTCCGGCGAGCAGCCGGTGGGTGTCCTCATGCGCCGTCTCCACCAGGTCGACAGAGCCGAATCGGCGCGGATCGACGAAACCGACCCGCCAGCCGTCATCGGTCTCCAACTCAAGGTGCTCGTGCAGCGTGACGCTGTTGGGGCTGGCCGATCCCATGGCCGGTCCCAGCACCATGCGTCCAGACATGCCAAGGTGCAGCAGCACCGACCAGTTGCTGTCCAGCCGCATCAGGATGTACTTGCCGCGGCGGCGAAACCCGGCCACCCGCGCACCCGTCAGCCGTTCCGCCAGACCGGGCGGCAGAGGCCAGCGCAGATCGGGACGGCGAGCCACGGCGCGCAACAGCACCCGCCCCTGCAGCCGAGCCTGGAGGCCTCGCATCACGGTTTCGACTTCGGGGAGTTCCGGCATGGTCGGGTTTCACGCTATAGACACGCCCCATGAGCGACAATGGTGGTGCGGCGGCCGGACCCGCGGCAACGGTGGATTTTGGCTTCCGCACGGTCAAGGCCGGTGACAAGGCCGGCATGGTCCGTGCAGTGTTTGACAGTGTCGCGCCGCGCTACGACCTGATGAATGACCTGATGTCACTGGGCGTGCACCGCCTGTGGAAGAAGATCTTCATCAGCGACCTGGCGCCAAGCCCGCGGGACAATTTGTTGGATCTGGCCGGCGGCACTGGAGATATAAGCCTCGGGTGGCTGCGGCGTGGCGGCGGCCCGGTGCTGCTGACCGACATCAACAACGCCATGCTCTCGGTCGGTCGCGACCGTATCCTCGAGCGTGGCTTCGCCGGCGATGTCAGTCTGGTGGTCGCCGATGCCGAGAAGCTGCCGCTGCCGGATTGCTGCGTCGATCGCGTCTCAATCGCCTTCGGTCTGCGTAACTGCACCGACAAATCAGCCGTCCTGCACGAGGCCCGACGGGTGCTCAGGCCCGGCGGCCGGTTCCTGTGCCTCGAGTTTTCCCGGGTCAAAGTCGTCGCGCTGGCTCCAGTCTACGACATCTGGTCCTTCCAGGTGCTGCCCCGGCTCGGCCGCATGGTGGCGCGCGATGAGGCCAGCTACCGTTACCTCGCCGAAAGCATTCGCACCTTTCCCGAGCAGAAGGTTCTGGCCGCCATGATGCGGGAAGCCGGATTGGCCCGCGTCAACGTCCGCGACCTGTCCGGGGGCATCGCCGCGATCCATTCGGGATGGCGGCTATGAGACTGGTCGCACGATGACCCTGCCCCGCCGGTGCGCGCAGTGACCTCCGCCTCGCCTTCGCAACTCGCCGGCAAAAGGGTGCTGCTGATCGTTTCCGGCGGCATCGCCGCGTTCAAGGCGCTGGAGTTGATCCGGCTGCTCCGGGGGCAGCGATGCGAGGTGACCTGCGTGCTGACCGACAACGGCGGACAGTTCGTCACTCCCCTGTCGTTACAGGCACTGAGCGAGGCGAAAGTCTACACCGAGCTGTTCTCTCTGACCGATGAGTCGGAGATGGGGCATATACAGTTGTCGCGCGCCGCCGATCTGCTGGTCGTGGCTCCCGCCACCGCCAATATCCTGGCCAAGATGGCCGCTGGCCTGGGCGACGATCTGGCTTCCACGGTGCTGCTGGCGACCGACAAGCCGGTGCTGGTCGCGCCTGCGATGAATGTGCGGATGTGGTTGCATCCAGCTACCCAGGCCAACATGTCCCTCATCGCTCGGCGTGGCGTGCACGTCGTTGGCCCGGACGAAGGTGCGATGGCCTGCAACGAGTTCGGCCCCGGCCGGATGGCTGAGCCGCCGGCGATCGTTCGCGCGATCGAGGCGCTGCTGCAGCCTTCTCCGAAACCACTTTCCGGGCGGCATGCGCTGGTGACCAGCGGCCCGACCCATGAGCCGATCGACCCTGTCCGTTACATCGCCAACCGCTCTTCCGGTCAGCAGGGTCATGCGATCGCGGCCGCCCTGCGTGATCTCGGCGCACGGGTGACCTTGGTCAGTGGCCCCGTCACGGTTCCCGACCCGCCCGGCATGACGGTCCGCAAAATCGAGAGTGCGCGCGAGATGCTGGATGCGTGCCAGGCCGCCTTGCCCGCTGACATCGGGGTATTCGCGGCTGCCGTCGCCGACTGGCGTGTCGACCATGCCGCTTCCGGCAAGATCAAGAAGCTGACGGGCGCCGAGCCGCCGGCGCTGAAGCTGGTGCCGAACCCCGACATTCTGGCCTCCATAGCTGCCCCCGGCCCAGCCCGGCCTCGTCTGGTAATTGGCTTTGCCGCCGAGACAGACGACCTGATGCGAAACGCGCAAGCCAAGCTGGGACGGAAGAATGCCGACTGGATCGTTGCCAACGATGTTTCTCCGGCGACCGGGATCATGGGCGGAACGGAGAATGCAGTGCATCTGGTTTCCCTCGCCGGCATCGAGGAATGGCCCCGGCTGTCCAAGCAGGAAGTCGCCCGGCGCCTGGCACTCCGGATCGCCGACGCACTGGGTGCGGCCAAATGACCTCGCTGAGCGGACGGTCCGCCTGGCTGATCCGACGCCTGACGCTGAGTGATCTGCCAGCCTACCGGCCGTTACGGCTGACCGCGCTGCGCGATCATCCCGAGGCGTTTGGTTCCTCGTTCGAGGAGGAGCAGCTCGACACGCCCGAGACCAACATGTCCCGCCTCATCGCTCAACCACCCGGCGTGACGCTTGGTGGCTTCGTGACCGACACGTTGGTCGGCACCGCCTGCGTAATGGTATCCCCACGCATCAAGCAACGCCACAAGGGGCACGTTCTGGCGGTCTACGTGGCGCCTGAATGGCGCGGCATCGGGCTTGCCCGAGGTCTACTGGACGACCTCATCGGGCACGCGCGAGAAGCTGGCCTGATCGCGCTGACGCTGTCGGTCACCGTCGGCAACGAGCCCGCGAGGCGCCTTTACTTGCGTGCCGGATTTCGCACCTACGGGATCGAGCCGCGCAGCCTGCGGATCGGTGGTAAGCTGCACGACGAGGAGCTGATGGTCCTGGCGCTGGATTGATCCAGGGCGGGACGACTTGTATCGGCGTCAACGCCAGTGCGGCAACTCCAAGGTGGCAGCGCCTCCATCCGTGCCTTCCAGCCGAAGCATCCCGCCGTGCTTCGCGGCGAAACCGCGCACCAGCGCCAGACCTTCGCCCTCCCTGGGCCGCCCGCTGAAGCCCCAGCCATTGTCTACGATCGCCAGTGTGGTGCAGGGGTCCTGGCTGACCAGCCGCACCGCGATGCGGCCGCTGGGGCGGCCTTTCATGCCATGCTTGACGGCATTGCCGATCAGTTCGTGCGCGGTTCGAATAACCGTTTGCCGCAAGTGACCGGGACATGTGCCGCGGACCAGAACACCAACGCGGATCATCTGATTAGCCGAACCCATCATATCCACGACGGCACCGGCGAGGTGTCGCAACCGCTCGGCCATCGAACCCGGCACATCGGTGAGGCCAAATAACGTATTGGAGATCGTGGCGGACAGGTGGATCCGCCGTTGCAACTCCCGCGCGAGGAGTTGGCCCTCGGGCGTATCGTGCAAACCTGGAACTTCGCTGATCAGGGCGAGGATCCGCTGCAGCGTGTTCTTGGTGTGATGGCGTAGCTGGCGCATATCGGTCTCCGCCGCAGCGTCCGCTTGAATACCAGATGTCTTGAGGTCGCTGTCGAGTTCGGCACCGGGCTTGTCGACGGCGCCAGCATTGTCAAGCGTAGCATAGAGCTGCTCGGTCAACTGCGGTGTAGGGGTGGCATAAGCCATGTCGAATGCATCCGTTTCATCTTCTACGACCATCCGAGCGATCGCAACACCAAGTCATGGGGTGTCACGAATTTCTATCGGCCCAACATGCACTTTCATCGGCAATCAAGGCAAAGCTAAGGCACCAACATGGTGTTTGGGAACACCTATGGGGAAAACCCCGTCAAGTCAATTATTTCTCGCTTCATAGGATAGTTCCCTACGGAACCAAGCACTAGCGCTTCGATGGCGAAGAAGATTTCGGACCAACGCTCTTTTTCCGGGATTGGCGCGCCAGAAATCAAACGACGTCGTCTATTTGTGTCGCGGAGGGGGCGCGCGCTCGATCACCTCAGGCACAGACGTCAGCCCAACATCGAGGTGGATGTTATATTTTTGGATATGATTATGATTTTGGGAGGTATTCGTAGGAAATGGCATTCTCGCATCGATGTTGTAACGACCGGAAGCCGCTCGCCGCACGCCGAATCAGGTTTGAAATCATTCGTCACGCCGGTGGAGGACGCTGCCCGTCTCTGGCTCAATATATTACGATGTCAGATCTAGCATCGTCGGTCCGGCCTCCTGGTCCGCGCTTCTGGCATTGTCACCGACGGTACGAGTTCATGTGCCGGTCCCCGGCGTGAAGCAGGTAAATCCGCCACTCCTGAAGGACTTGCGGGCCCTCCAGCACGCCAGCCCAAACGGAACCGGAGGACGCTGGTCGGGCGGTGTCACCCGTTCGGGGGGAACTTCCAGCCATTGGTCCGGACCATCTTCCCAGCCTGAGCCGTCCTTGGCGAGACTACGGACGAAGACCTCGTAGTTGCCGGCGGCGTTGACCCTGTACCGGGCCGGCCGGCAGTCGCTTTCCGAACAACATAGCGCCCCGTCGCGTTGCCTCAGGGCTCGGATCGCCCCCCCATACGGAGCCATGAGCTGTCCGTCCTCGGAAGCGGGATCTGGCGGATCAGCAGCGGATCGCCGAGGAGCGGAACCCCAAATGATAGATGCCGCGACAAGGAAGCCTCGCCGCGTCGGCCCCTGCAAAACCATCAAATCCCCATTTTACCATTAGTACAGGAAGCCCAGCTCTGGGTCTGCCGACTATGCCGAATGGCTGGACAGGGGAAATCCAGGCTGGCAGTCATGTTACGATCAAGCATCGGTCATCGGGCGGGCCGGGGAGGGCGAAAGGTGCGGCTGTCGCAGGCGGGACGCAGGGTCAGTCGCTGCCCAGGAGTTCTGTTGCAAGCGCGTCCCATTCCTCGTCCAGGGCGCCGGTCGCCGGGGCACGGCCAGCACGGTTATACCAATATCGGGCGTTGGCCAAATCCGGCTCCTTGCGGTGCAGGTAAGCATGCACCGCCGCGCCGCGCGGCCCCGGTTCAGCCTGCGCACATTCATGCGCCCGGCCCCAGTCACCCTTCGCGTCCCACCACAGCGCCTGCAACGGCGCACCGACCTGGGGTGGTTCGCCGGCGTGAACCGAGGCGCGGAATTCGCTCAGATCCATGGCTCAGACTGCCTCCGATGTCAGGAGCAGCCGTTGCAGTTTCCGCACCGCGCTGTCCGGGGTGGTCAACACAATCTTTCCGGTCGCCGCCGCCACCCGCTCCGCCGCCCTGGCGAGGCTGAACTGGCCGATAACGATCACGTCGCAGTCCGCCAATCCTTCGGCGGCACGCACGACCGCATCGTCGTGACCCACCAGATCTCCCCGGTCCAGCGCGGCCAGGGCACCCTCCGCCAGGCAAGGCACGACGGTGACCCCGGACGCGACCGCGGTGAACTCCACCGGCATCGTCGCGAGCGTCGGGGCAAAGCTCGCCAACAGTCCAATCCTGCCAGTCGGCCCGGCCAAGACAACCGCTTCCTCGATCATCGCCTCGTTCGGTTTCGACACCGCGAGCGGCGCGAGTTCGTATCGACATGCCTCGATACAAGGGCCGAACGCGGAACAAGTGAACAGAATGCCCTCCGCGCCAGTGCCGACCGCATAGCGAGCCAAGGCTAGAAAGCGCTGGGTCATCGCCGGCGACAGGGAGACATCCCGCGCCCGGTCCACCGAAAGCGAATCGTCGAGCAGGTTCATCAGATGCGCCTCCGGCCAGAGCCGGCTGAACGCATCCTCGGTCGGGGTAATCGAGTGCTTCATAGCGTGAATCAGGGCAATTCGCATGGCGGCAAACCTGCGCCAACGCCGCGACGAGGGCAAGCGCCGCATCAATGGCGCGAAAAATCGGCGCCACCGGCTTCCGGGTGCACTTCATGCGGTGTAGTAACCGGCGCGTTTGACTGGCCCACCACCAACGATGATTGGCGGACCCTGATGAGCCCACAGAACATCTACGACGATGCCGCATTCTTTGCCGGCTACAGCCAGCTTCCCCGCTCGGTCTCGGGCCTTGCCGAGGTTTACGAGTGGCCGGCATTTCAGCGACTCTTGCCGCCGCTGGAGGGCAAACGCGTCCTCGACCTCGGCTGCGGCCTCGGCAACTTCGCCCGCGAGGCACGCGCCCGTGGCGCTCGGCAGGTCGTCGGCGTCGACCTCTCCCAGCGCATGCTGACCGAGGCGCGCGCCCGCGGCCAGGATCCGGGCATCACCTACCTGCACTCGTCGCTCGAGGGGTTCGGGCCGGAGGCTGGCAGTTTCGACCTCGTGGTGTCCATGCTGGCACTGCACTATGTCGCCGATTATCCGCTGATCATTCGCCGCATCGCCCGTTGCCTGGTGCCAGGTGGCCGGCTGGCCGTCTCGGTCGAGCATCCCATCTATACCGCAAGCGGCACCACCGGCTGGCATATCGGACCGGATGGGAAATGGGCACACTGGCCGGTCGATCGTTACCGCGAGGAGGGCGAGCGCCAGACACACTGGTTCGTCGACGGCGTGGTCAAGTTCCATCGGACCGTCGAAACCTACGTCAACACAATACTGGATGCGGGACTTGTCTTGGCGCGACTGGAGGAGCCAGAAGCCGAAGACCCAGTCATGCTGGCAGCGCACCCGGAGTGGCACGAGGAGCGCCGGCGGCCGGTGTTCCTGCTGCTGGCGGCGGATCGCAGGTCGTAGTCCTTTTGCAATTGTTTATTCGCTTTAAGTAATGGGTCTGCCGCTTGCAGCGTTTCGATCTTCAATGGCGTCACTCGGTGGGGTCCCTGTCGCCGCTTGCGCCTCCCTCGGAACCTCCGCAAGATACTGGCCGGAGCGTCCCGAACGCGGAGTGGCGGGTGGCGGACGCGAGCGATCTATCCAACAGGACGTGACAACCCATGGCCTTCCAGACGCACACGCTGCATCCGGGGTTTGCCGTTGAAGCCAGCCCGCTGGACCTTTCGCAACCACTGCCAGATGACACAATCGAGGCGATACGCGCGGCCATCGAAACCAACGCCGTACTGGTCTTCCGCGGCCAACATCTCACCGACATCCAATTGCGCGACTTCGCCTCCCACTTCGGCCCGCTGGAAATCGGTCGCTCCGCCGCCCGCCCTGGACGCCGGCGACTGGCCATCCCGCAGATCGGCGACATCTCAAACCTCGACGAGGACAACAACGTCCGTGCCCCGACGGATCACCAGCGGCTCGACAGTCTGGGCAATCGGCTCTGGCATACCGACGCCTCCTACATGAAGGTCCCCGTCGTGCTCGGCATGCTGCACGCCGTTGCGCTGCCGCCGCCCAGTCCGTTCGGCAACGGCGAGACCGAATTCGCCGACATGCGAGCCGCTTACGATGCGTTGCCGCAACGGACCAGGATCGCAATCGATCAATTGATCGTTGAGCATGATGTGTTTTGGTCGCGCGCCCAAATCGGCTTTACCCAGTTTCCGCCAGGTGAACGTGAGCAGTACCCGCCCTCGCCCCAGCGCCTGGTGCGTCGGCTGCCTCCGACCGGCCGCAAGACTCTGTATCTGTCGGCCCATGCATCCCACATCGTCGGCTGGCCCGTGGCCGACGGGCGACTGCTGCTGCTGGACCTCAACGCCCATGCCACGCGGTCCCGGTTCGTATACAGCCACGCCTGGCGGGTCGGCGATCTGGTCATATGGGACAACCGGTGCACCATGCATCGTGGCCGGCCGCATGATGAGACCCAGCCGAGGGATTTACGACGAGCGACAACGCTGGATACGACTTCAACACTCGACGAACTCTGCTAGGCGTAACAAAACAACTCGGGGAACGACGCGATGACCGAAGACCAACCGGGGACCAAGGCGCTCACTGGCATCCGTATCATCGACATGACCCATAATCAGGCGGGGCCGGCCTGCGCGCAGATACTCGGATTCCTCGGTGCCGACGTGATCAAGCTGGAGGAGCCAAAGGGCGGCGACGTCGCGCGCACCAATATGCGCGACAAACCGGACAGCGACAGCCTGTTCTTCCTCATCCTGAATGCCAACAAGCGCAGTCTGACACTCAATCTTAAGACCGACGACGGCAAAGCGCTGTTTCGCAAAGTTATTGCCGAGTCCGATGTGCTGCTGGAGAATTTCGGGCCCGGCGCGCTCGACCGGCTGGGGCTCGGCTACGACGTGCTGTCGAAGTTGAACCCCAGGTTGATCTACGCAACGATCAAGGGTTTCGGCACATACGGTCCTTACAGTGGATACAAGAGTTTCGAGCCGATAGCGCAGGCGATGGGCGGGGCGATGGCAGTGACCGGGTTTCCGGAGAACCCGCCGACCTATGTCTTCCCGGCAATCGGTGATTCGGGCACCGGCATGCATATGGCGATCGGCATCCTGGCTGCATTGCAGCAGCGAAATGCATCCGGCAAGGGGCAGCACGTCGAAGTGTCCATGCAGGATGCCGTGGTCAACCTGATCCGAGTGAGTTTGCGCGACCATCAGCGTTTCGGTCACCCGCTTCCGCGCGCCGGCAACCAGCTTGGTCACACTGTACCCGGAACGACCTATCCGTGCGCGCCGGGTGGCCCTAACGACTACGTCTACATCTTTGCCCAGCCCCAAATGTGGAAGCCGCTGCTCGGCGTTCTCGGGCGCGAGGAACTAGCCGATGATCCGCGCTTTAAAACACATGATTTACGTTGGGAGAATCGAGACGCTCTGAATGCGATCATCGAGGCGTGGACGCGCCAGCGCGGCAAACACGAGGTGATGCGACTGTTAGGCGAGGTGGGCGTGCCGAGCGGGGCGTGTCAGGATACGGCAGAGGTGCTGGCGGATCCGCATTTGCGTGCTCGCGAAATGATCGTGGACGTGGATTTCCCAACGCGTGGTGCATATCAGACAGTAGGTTGCCCGATCAAGCTGTCTGGCTCCCCTGTCGAGGTCACGCGACCCCCGCTTCTTGGAGAACACACGGATGATCTGCTCGCCTCGTTATGCGACGTGGGACCAGAGGAGTTGAAGCGGCTGCGCGCTGCCGGCGTCGTTTGATACGGGGGTCGGCGCCCTGTTTTGTCGTTCAATCTCCATCCTCCGCGCGTGCCAGGTACGCCAGCCGGCGACGCTCATTTACTTCATCGTGAAAGAAAGTCAGCAGGACATAGCGGCGCCCGGAGATGATCGCCGCGGCCTCATGCAGAAGCGATGTGGAAAAGATGATCCCAGCGCCCGTCGGTGGGCTGTAGCGGTGGTCATTATATTCCGGGAACAGCAGATGACCGCCCTGGTATTCCTCCGCGTTCAGGTTCACAGAGATCGCAAATTGCCTGAACGCAACGTTATCCGCGCCGTTGTCGCGGTGCCGACGAAACCAACCGCCCGTCTCATCGTAACGGGCGATCAGAATTCGATCGACATACGAAACATTGACCTGAAAGGCCTTGGCAATTTCGGCGACACAGCGGCCGAGCAACGCTGTGGCTAGGATCGGGTGAAGCCCGTCGTCCGGCAGGACAAGCAGGTCGCGCCGATGCTTCTTGGCAAGATCGACCACGCTTCGGACGGCGCCCTGGGCATCGATCCTAGCGACCTCCCCGTCGGCGGCAGGACTGCTCTCAAAACGATCGATCAGGCGCCGGCAAAGCGAACGCTCAAGAAGGTTCGGCAGGATGATCGCGGGCGCCGGGGCGCGGATATCGCGCGGCTCCTCGAACGGCAGTTGGTCAAGGCACGCCAGGCAAATCGACGCAATGTCCGACTGTCCGCTTTGCTGCCGCGCCAGTGGGCTGATATCGTATGGAAGCATTCGCAAGGCTACGCGCAGATTGCGGTCGATTACCAAAATAAGCGTGTCAGCGGCACGAACCCCGCACAGGGACAAGAATTCTCCGCAATCGACGACGCGAAGCGGGACCGACTCTAGACCAATTGGCCAGAGAGCCTGTGGATTGTCGTCGACGAGCAGCAGCACGTCGGCGTTTCGAGCGGCGAAATTCGGCAGAAGCGTCGCAAATTCTGCGACCAATGGGCGTACTTTTCCCGCCGTGCCAGCGCCAGCCAGGATCAACACCACCGGGCGGCCGAACTGCTCCTCGAACGAGTAGAACTGCTGGTCGGTGGTCATTCCGCAGCAGACTGGGGCCCGATCGCCCACCTGTGCAAGGGTCGGCGTTTGTTCCGTCATCGTACTGGTCTCTGCTCTTGCGCGGCTGTGTTTCGCATCCGGATGTCGTCACTGGCGCAAGCCTTCGTCCATATACCGTCGCCCGCGTCGATGAACCCGTTCTCGGCAAACAGATGCCGCACCGGGACGTTTCGGTCTGTCGCAACAATCCGGCCGATCAGATTGCCTTGCTCGTTCGCCGCGGCGTCGATAACCCGGGCGAGCAGGGCATGCTCCCCGCCGAGACCGATCACGCGACAA
Organism: uncultured Alphaproteobacteria bacterium; assembly: GCA_963758415.1. Taxonomy (GTDB): domain Bacteria; phylum Pseudomonadota; class Alphaproteobacteria; order Acetobacterales; family Acetobacteraceae; genus Rhodopila. The sequence goes on from CAVWVL010000011.1 coordinate 1,753,219, forward strand.
CTGAGCACGACATTCAGGATTTCTGCTCCGACAACGACGGCCGCACCGACAAGGCCATGATCGCCCAGCCGATCCGACATCCGCAGCGTGAAGACACCACCACCATCGGCGCCGCCGCAAAGGCTCGGCAGATCTGTGGTCGTGAAGCCGCGCCCGGTAGCATTGAACTGTGTGGTACGAGCGAAGAGTTCATGCACCCGGTCGAGCACAGCCGGAGTTGCAGTCGCCGCTGTGAGCCGCTCCACGTTACAAATCACATCCAGTGAGGCAACAAAGGCGGCCTCGTCTGATATGTCTGCCCGGAGCCGCGTCCGGTCGAGCTGTGCCTTCACCAGCTCGCTCCGAATTGCCGCTTCCTCGGTCAATCGCACGGGCTGGAGTTGTGGATCAGTCAGCAACTCCCGTCGGAGCGTGAATAAATCCTCTCCCAGCACTGTGACCTCCGGCAGGCTCTGCCGGACGCGCTCCCGTTCTCGCGGGGTGTCGTCTACAAACAAAAACGCGTCGAGCGCAAAGCCGAGTTCGTCCGCAATGGAACGAATATTGGCCGCTTTATCATTCCAGTTGATGCGAGAGCAGACGAAACTGTCCAGCGTCAGAAGCCTATGTCGCGGATAGTGCTGTTCGTAGCGCCAAAGGGTGTGCACCGTCGCCTCATCATTTTTGCTGACACAGGCAAGCAGAATGCCGCGCCGTCGCAACGCGCGCAGGGCCTCATGGATGCCAAAGTAGAGTCCGACATACGAGTTCGGTCCACCGATTTCCGGCGCCCAGGCAAACGGGCTGCCGGTTTCCGCCAGCACGCCCGGCCACAGCACTCCGTCGAGATCGACGATTACGCACTTCTTCCTGTCGAGCCCCAGCACCGTAACGATCACGTCCATATGTGTCCGGGCCATCACAGCCTCGCGCAGATACGGATCGCCGCCTACCTGACGCGCCAAAGGTTGCATATCCGGAAACTGGTTGTGCACTGCGGTCAGTTCACTAGCCGGGCGCTGTAACATCCAGCCCAGGGAGCCAAAGTGCGTGAATGACACCAGGCCGTCATCGATCAGCGAGGCGCTGCCGGCCGCGCCGAACGCAGCCGCCACGTCGACCAGATGGACATTGGGAAAATTCTCGGCAACCTGCGCCAGTGCGAGATTCGTTCGGCGGAAGCGATTGCGGTGACTGTGTATACCGCGATCGGCAAAGCCGAGTGGCTGCAGCGTAGGCTCCGGAAGACCGTCTATCAGGATCGGCGCGGACGTGAGAGCGCGAAGCTTGTGCAACATCGTTTCGACGGCGTCGATGTAGACACGCGAAGGATCGCCGTCGTGGTGCTGTGGATCGCCGAGCACGATGGCGTGCCGCGCCTGCAGGGCACCAATGATTACGAGATCATGATGGCGCTCGCCTGCTAACTTGATGTCGCCGGAGAACGATGCCGCCGCGCGTAAATCTACCCCTCGCCCGGCCGCGGCACGTCGGAGAAAATCTGTTTCCATCTGAACATCGCAGTCGCCGAGCAATAGCACGTCCACTCGTTTTCGCAGTTTCCGAGGGCCGTCAATTTCGTGTGGCACTTGAACAGTCCAATACGGATCGGCGCCCTCCATTGATGCGCGGCGCCAATGATCGAGCTGCGCCGCGGGGGTGCGCCCGTGCGCGGTGGCCAATTGCCGCGCTATCGCCTGATGCTCCACCTCGCTGCTTTGGTCGGTCAGAACGCCTCGCTCCAACAGCATCATCAGGCAGGCGTGGAGCGTCGCTTCATCGAAGCCGAAGCGCTCGCTCAGTTGGAGCAGCGCGGTCTGCAGTTCATGGGGCTCGTCGAAAAAGCCGATCAACGCGGCGACATCCGCCGTTACAGTCACGCGCATCTGCGTCACCGCGTGGATGACCACGGCAGTGGCGCCAGAAAGTTCAAGGACGTGCAGATATTCGGATCGGCGCAAGATCATTCGTCGGCTGTCCTCGCGCGGAAGCACAACAGGAGCACCGCGGTTCGCGCTTCTCGCGTATAGCGGGTTCATATTAACCGAAGGTTAACAGGGCCATCCTGACGAAACCGCCGCGACCCGCTTCCTCAACGGTGCTTCGGTGCCCTGTGCCCCGTCGGGATGATGTCGGCCGGCAGTAGACGACGGAGCATTCCCCAGATTCCGCGAGGCTCGAGCACGATGGTTGTGATCGAAACGACCCCAAGCACGATGAGATGCCATGCACCAAGTGTCGACAGGTATCCCCGCAACGCGAAGAAGACAACCGTACCGATGATCGGTCCCTCGACGCTGCCTATCCCCCCAATGATTACGTTGAAGATGATCAGCACCGTCCAGTCGGCAATACTGAAGGAGGCGGATGGTGCGATGCGCAGCTTCTGCAGGGTGATCAGAGCGCCCGCGGCACCAAAAAATGGCGCGGTACCCTAGGAAACACAAGACCCGCATGCGCACGATGTCGACCCCAAGCGACCCAGCGCTCTCCTCGTTGTCGCGCATAGCCGTCAGGCCGAGTCCAATGCGTGACCGCAACAGACAGAATGTCGCGGCAAAACTGCCCACAGCCAGGCCGAACGCGAGCCAGTAGATCGTCGACAACCGGGCCGAACGCGTCGATCCGAACGCTCGCAGGATGGCGATCGGAACACTTTCGCCCGATCCGCCGCCGAACGCCTCGATCTTGCCCGCTCCCAACATCAGCACTTCGGCAACGACCCAAGTGCCGATCGAGAGATACGCGGTCCTCAGCCGGAATACGATGAGCATTGCCGGGATCGCAACGATCAGGGCGGCGAGAGCAGCCAGCGGGATGGCCAGGAACGGGTTGAGGCTCGCTAGCGCCGCGAAGCCGACGAAGCCATAGGCTCCAACGCCAACGAAGCCGTGCTGGCCGACCGTCGGGATGTCGGCATAGCCGGCGAGCAGGTTCCACATGATGGCGAGCACCAGCATGGTATAGAATTCGGTGAGCACCCCGAGCTGATCGTCGCGGAACAGCCACGGGCCGGCAGCAAGCGCTACAACCGCGGCAATCATGACCACGCGGATTATTCTGATGGTATATTGACGGACCGCAAGAGGTTCGTTCACGTCTCTGCCTCAGAACTTTGGAAACAGGCCTTGCGGCCGGACCACAAGGACGAGCAGAAAGACGATATGTCCGGCGAGCGTCTGCCAGGCGATGTCGAACTGGGCACCGATGGTTTGCGCAACGCCGAGCACGATGCCGCCTGCCAGGGAACCCCACATACTGCCGAGCCCGCCGAGGACGATCACTTCGAAGGCGATTAGAAGGCGCGACGGACCCGACGAGGGAGCAAAGTTGCTCCAGACTGACATAAAGCCGGCGGCGATCGCGATCGTTACGAAGGAAATCCCCATCGCCACGGCGTAAATGCGTGCTGACGACAGGCCAATCAGATCCGCCGCGGCCACGTCATCGGAAACCGCCCGGATTTTGGCGCCGATGCCGCTGCGGTACAGCACAAGGTCGAGGCCGACCACGATCAGAACAGCTGATACGAAGGTAAGTAAGGAGAACACGCCAACATTGATGCCGGCGCCAAGCGGGATCGTCGCCGTCTCGATCCAGCCGCCGCCGACCTTCCTCGTGTTGGCGCCAAACGCTTCGAGCAGTCCATTTTGGATGATGTTGGAGAGGCCGAAGGTAACGAGGATGATCAGCAGGCCGTGCTTGCCGACAACGCGCTGTAGCAGGAAGCGTTGCAACGCATAGCCGACGCCAAAGGCGACGGGCAGGATGATGATCGTTGCCGTTACCGGATCGAGCCCCCAACTCACGGTCAGCATCAACAAGGCAAAGCCGCAGAGCACGATGAAGTCGCCGTGCGCGACGTTGACGAAGCGCATGACTCCGGCCGACAGCGACAGTCCGGCGGCAAACAGCGTGTACAGTCCACCGAGCAGCACGCCCTGTAGCAGTTGGTTGATCCACGCGGCGGCCAGTGCATTCATCATTGCTGTCCGAAATAATGCTGCATCAGTTCCTCCCGGCTCGTTTCGGCTGGCCGCCCGGCCCGCGAAACACGACCTTCGAGCAGGCAATAGAAACGGTCGGCGACCGAAAGCGCGCGCGAAATATCCTGCTCCACCACGACAATGCCAATGCCGCGCGCCTTTATCAGCGGGATGATCGCATAGAGGTCGTTGATGATCATCGGCGCCAGACCTAGGCTTATCTCATCGCACAGCAGCAGTCGCGGATTGGCGAGCAGTCCGCGCCCCAGCGCCACCATCTGCTGCTGACCGCCCGAGAGGTGGCCCGCCTTCTGGCGTCGCCGTTCAAGCAGCACAGGAAACAGCCGCCAGATGTCCGACAGTCCAATGTCGCCCTTGCGCCCGACTTGCCAGCCGAGGTCGAGATTTTCCTCCACCGTTAGTGACGGAAACAGCCGCCGGCCCTCGGGAACGAGTGCGATCCCCGACGCAACGATCGCCGCGGTCGAGCGGTCGGCAAGATCAGCTCCAGCGAAACGAATGCGCCCCTCCAGACGCTGGGCTTGGCCGACCATCGCGGTCAACAGCGTCGACTTGCCAGCGCCGTTCGCACCGATGATCGCGACAGTCTCACCCGCCGACACTGTCATATCGACACCATCGACGGCGCGGAACTTGTCGTAAAACACTGACAAGGCTTCAACCGACAGTAAGGGTGCCGGGTCAAGTGCCAAGGTAGACTTCTTTTACCAACGCATTAGCCAGCACATCATCCGGCGCGCCCACTGTGATGAAGCCACCACCGGACAGGACGGCGAGCCGCGTCACCAGACGCCGCAACGTCTGCACGACATGCTCGATCCAAACGATCGTGATCCCTTCGTCATGGACCGCCCTGATGGTCGCGATCAACGTCTCGGTTTCCGCCTCGGTCAGCCCGCCCGCGATCTCGTCGAGCAGGAGCAGCCGCGGCCGCACGGCCAGGGCCTTGGCCAGCTCAAGTTGTTTCAGATCGAGCAGCGTCAATTGCCCGGCCGGATCATCCGCCCGGTGCGCGAGACCGGTCCTCCGAAGCACCTCGGCGGCCTCCCTTCTCGCACGCGGCAACGGAAGCCTTGCACCGTGCACCGCCGCCACCAGAACGTTCTCGAACACCGTCATGTGGGCAAATGGTTTCGGCACCTGATAGGTGCGGCCGATACCGTTACGACACCGGTCCCACCGTCTCATCCCCGTAATATCATTACCCTCGAAATAAATCCGCCCGCTGCTCGGCTGCAGTACACCGGCAACAAGATTGAACAGCGTCGACTTGCCCGCGCCATTGGGACCGAGGATGCCCAGGATCTCTCCAGGTGCGACCTTGAAGTCGAGGCGATCAATGACACGCAGGCTGCCAAAGGCTCGCGACAGCTCAGCCAGTTCGAGCATCCTCGGAACCGATCCCCTGACGTTCCGCGTCGCTTAGCTGCCGTAAGTAATTGGTTCCGGAACACCCGCGACCGGCACCTCAGGGAAGAACGTATTGTCGACGATAACCAGTTCCACCGGCCACTTCACGCCTTTGCGCCACTGACCCACCACAACCTTGGTCTCGCAGACGTTCGGAAATGGCCCCAGCTTGAAATCAATCGGACCAACGATCGACTTGTAGTTGGTATCGCGCAGCGCATCCCGGATCGATGCGGGGTCGTCAAGCTTCTGTGTCCGTTGCAGGACGTCGACGGCAACCTCAATAAGGGAATGGCGAAAGCCGAGACCCATCGATGCCTGCTTATTGGCGACCTTCTCGTAGCTGTCAGCAAGCTCTTTCGAGGACTGTCCGCTGAGCCCTGATGAAAACGGATGAAACTTCGACCACCAGACCTCGGCCATGAAGTTGAGCGCACGATCGCCATACAGGTACACGCCTTGCGGAAACTCGCCAACCTTTCCGGCGAGCACCACCCTGGGGCGAAACCCCTGCTGCGCCGCCTGGTTCCAGAAAATAGTGAAGTCCGGAGATGGTACGACCGCCTCGACCATTTCGACACCACCGCTCTTGAAGGCGGCAATTTCGGGTGTAAAGTCGTTCGCCGGCAATTCGAACCGGCCCGGATCAATCAGCTTCAAGCCTGCCTTGGCGAAAGTGGGCGGCATCACCTTGGCAAAGACGCGGCCGTCGTCGTCGTTCGCCCACAAGACGCCAATCGTCCGATTGGTCGGCACACGGAGCCACGCTGCAATCAGGGCCGCGTTGACGCCGGCCCCGCTGAAGAAGAAATTATACGTCCATTCGAAACCTTTGGCGGGATCACCCTTGCGGCCAAAGAAGTAGGATTCGAGCGGCGCGTCGTTAGTGACGCATGGCATCCCGTTGAGCTCGCACTGATCGGCCACCGGATTGACCGTCTCCGGTGTGGCGAAGGCCGTAACGATATGAACCTGGTCCTTGAGGATGAGCTCCTGCGCGACCTCCGAGGCACGATTTGGACTGGACTGGCTGTCCTTGACCACGATCTCGAGCGGGTGCACCGTGCCGTTGATCTTGATCGAATTGTTCATCGCCTTCATGGCGTGACTGATCGCGAACGACATCTCCTCGTAGAATAACGCGAGCTGACCGGTCTTCGGCCCGACCAGACCGATCTTCACGGTTTCCGGGACAGCAACAGCCGGACTAGCGATCGTTGCCGCCCCGCCAGCTGTAAGTCCCTTCAGAACCGACCGTCGGGATAGCTTGTTCCGCAAACGTCCCATGACCGTTCCCCCTTTTGTTATTCTGGCCACAGCTAAAACGAGCGACGCCTGGCTTGTGAACGTCGTCTCATTTACTGCCGCCAGCTTCGAATTTGCCATTCGTTCGACTGTAGCCGACTGTGTGACCAAAGCCGCCATAAAGCAAATCCCGCCCTGAAATCCGGCTGACAGGCCGCTCGCGGGGCCCCTCGCCGTCTGGCGGTCCCGCACCGCGTATCATATGCTTCACAGCAGAACGCCAAAGGACCCGACCGACACGGTAACCAACGGCAACAAGCATCCGACCCGGGAGAGGCGCCCATGACGACACCGGCCGCAGGCAAGGCAGCAGCGAACGACTCCCCAATCTTCCATGCGGCCGTCGCCCTGGCGCCGCGAATCGTTGCGGCGGCTGATGAAATCGAGCAGGCGAGTCGCCTCCCGCCGCACATCGCCGAAGCGCTCAAGGACGCCGGAATCTTCGGCATGGTCATGCCGCGCGCGTGGGGCGGCCCGGAACTCGACCTGCTGACGCAGTTTCGGGTGATCGAGACATTGGCGATGGCCGACGGTTCGGTCGGATGGTGCGCGATGATCGGATGCGACAGCGGCTACATCACCGCGTTCCTTGACCAGGACATAGCGCGCGCGATGTACCCCGATATCCGGGTCGCCACCGCTGCCGCCGCGACGCCCATCGGAAAAGCCACACCCACCCGCGGTGGCTATCGCGTCGAGGGACGGTTCCCCTTCGCCAGCGGCTGCCATCACAGCCAATGGATATGGCTCGGCTGCACCGTCACAGACAACGGCGCACCGCGCGCGAACCCTATGGGAGTGCCGGAAACACGCCAGTGCCTCGTCAAGGTTTCACAGTGCGAAATCCTCGACACCTGGTACACCACCGGATTGCGTGGTACCGGAAGCAACGATGTTCTGCTTCGCGATACCTTCGTCCCGGAGGAACATACCTTCAGCTTCCAAGACCCGGCACTGATCAAACGCCCGGGCCCGTTGCACGCGTTTCCATTTCTGTTCATTGCCAAGGGACCGGCCGCCGCACTCGGCATCGCCCGTCACGCCGTCGACGCCCTGATCGAGACCGCAACGACACGATCCGCTCGGCGTTGCACCGTGGGTGATCGCCTCGAGGCGCCCAAGCTGCTGCGAGACGATGTCTTCGTCCAGGAGTCGGTCGCCCGGGCAGACACGCTGCTCGCCAGCGTCCGTGCCTATTACTTCGATACGATGTCGGAAATTTGGGCGACTCTGACCGCGGGCGACCCTCCGTCAGAGCTGCAACTCGCCCAATTCACCACCGCCCATGCGCATGTCATTGGCGCCTGTGTCGATGTCGTCCAGCTTGCCTACAAGACCGCGGGTGGGACGGCGGCGTACGCCAAGGGACCATTCGATCGCTGTCTGCGCGACGTTCTGACGATGAACCAGCACGTGGCCGGAACGTTACGCACTTATGAGATGGCCGGTCGCCTCATCCTGGGATTGCAGCCGTTGCGCTGGCTCTTCTGACGTCAGCGGTCCTTCGACGCTCGTAGCATCGGCGGCGCAAGGCATGAACGCGGGTTCGCGGTCGGAATCAGGCCCCGACCGAACCCCTCTCACTCCTGCTCGGGCGCGGGCGATGCATTCAGCAGGATATAGCGCTCGATCCCGATCTGCTTGATCAAGTCAAATTGGCGATCGAGGAAATCCACGTGCTCCTCCTCGCTTTCCAGGATGGCCACCAGTAGGTCCCGCGACACATAGTCGCGCACGCCCTCGCAATATCCGATACCCTCCCGAAGGTCCGCAAGAGCTTTGGATTCAAGCTGCAGATCGGCCTTGAGCACTTCCTCCACCAATTCGCCAACCGCAACCAGATTCATACGCTGGACGTTCGGCAAACCACCAAGCAACAAAATCCGCTGGATCAAAAGGTCGGCGTGTTTCATTTCGTCTATTGATTCGGCGTATTCGTGCTTGCCCAGCTTGGTTACGCCCCAGTGCTGCAACGTGCGCGCATGCAGGAAATACTGGTTGATGGCCGTCAGCTCATTGGTCAACTGCGTGTTAAGGTGCTCGATGACCTTGGGATCTCGAAGCATGTGGGCCTCCATCGGATGAAACTGCGCTGCTACTCGCGATCAGTCTCTATATCGCAAGCCGCTGTCGAAATGCGCGCAATTTGTCACCCTCGCCTGATGAAGCCGACCCCGGTGACGCACCGGGTGCAGCAATCAGTCGGCGCCCTGCAATTGCTCCCGTGTTTCGCAGCCATGATCGCGCAGCATGTCGACGACCGCTCGAACGCATCGGCCGCACTGCAGGCGGCAGCCGCAAGCGGCATAGACCTGGCCGGGCTTGACGCTGCCGATCGAGGCCGCCGCCTGCTTCAGCGTCCGGTCGGTCAGTGCGTTGCAAATACACATGTACACGTGGGTGGTCCGTTTTCTTCCCGACCGAGTTTATAGCCTATTTGCAAATGACTCGCAAGTGCATGCTCAGGAATGCGGCACGTATCTGCCATGCGCAAACGGAGCGCGCCACGCCCGCAGCGATCGGCCCCCACCGATACAAGCGGATTGCCGTCACGCCAACGCCTATATGTGCCTCGGCGCTTGACCTTCCCCTGATGGCAACCCCATTGCCGGGTCGGAGGGGGCAATCCAGATAGCTGCGACCGGTGCGGGAGATGACTTCATGGACGACCACGCTCACGACCATGGCCACGGGTCCGGCTGCACCAGCGGCCCTACGGCTGAGACAGTCACCGACCCGGTTTGCGGTATGCAGGTGAGACCAGCCACCTCCGGTCACCACGTCGAGCACGCGGGAACGACTTTCCATTTCTGTTCCGCCGGCTGCAAGACCAGGTTCCAGGCTGACCCCGACAAATACCTCGCCCCCGCCATCCCCGAGGCAGTGCCGCCGAACGCCCTCTTTACCTGCCCGATGCACCCTGAAATCCGGCGCCAAGGGCCAGGAAGCTGCCCCATCTGCGGCATGGCGCTCGAACCCATGGTGCCGACCGCGGCAGCCGCTCCCAACCACGAACTGCGCGACATGACCCGCCGCTTTTGGATCGGCTTTCTCCTGGCGCTACCGGTGTTCGTCCTGGAGATGGGGGGCCATATCCCGGCCCTCGGCTTGCACGAGTTCGTCCCGCCGCAGCTTTCCGTCTGGATCCAGTTCGCCCTGTCCACGCCGGTTGTCCTGTGGGCAGGCTGGCCATTCTTCCAGCGCGCCTGGGCCTCCCTCGTCAGCCGCCACCTCAACATGTTCACCCTGATCGCGTTGGGCACCGGCGCCGCCTACCTCGACAGCGTGGTCGGCACCCTGGCGCCGGGCCTTTTCCCCGACGGTTTCCGCGGCATGGGAGGCTCGGTCGCGGTCTACTTCGAGGCCGCCGCCGTCATCACGGTGCTGGTCCTCCTTGGCCAGGTGTTGGAATTGCGTGCCCGCGAGCAGACCGGCGGCGCCATCCGCGCCCTGCTGAACCTTGCGCCGAAAACCGCCCGCCGCCTGCGTGATCACGGTGACGACGAGGAAATCCCACTGGAACGCATCGGCCTCGGGGATCGCCTACGAGTCCGTCCCGGCGAGGGCATTCCCGTCGACGGCCAGGTGCTCGATGGCAGCAGCGCGGTGGACGAGTCGATGGTCACCGGCGAGTCCATGCCGGCGCCGAAGCAGGCGGGTGATGGGCTGATAGGGGGCACCGTGAACGGCACCGGCTCCTTGGTCATGCGGGCCGAGAGGGTCGGTTCCGACACCATGCTGGCGCGGATCGTCGCCATGGTATCGGATGCGCAACGCAGCCGAGCGCCGATCCAGCGGATGGCGGATGTGGTGGCGGGGTGGTTCGTTCCGGCGGTGCTGGCCGTCGCCGCCACGGCCTTTGTCGGCTGGGCGATCTGGGGTCCGCCGCCGGCCTTGTCCTACGCGCTGATCGCCGCTGTCTCGGTCGTCATCATCGCCTGCCCGTGCGCGCTGGGCCTCGCCACCCCGATGTCGATCGGCGTCGGCGTAGGTAAGGGGGCGGGCGCCGGCGTCCTGATCAAGGCGGCCGAGGCGCTGGAGCGGCTGGAGAAGGTCGACACCCTGGTCGTCGACAAGACCGGCACGCTGACCGAAGGCAGGCCGAGGGTGACGACCGTGCTCGCCTCATCCGGCACGTCAGAATCCGACCTGCTCGGCCTTGCCGCAAGCCTGGAGCGATCAAGCGAGCACCCTCTCGCGGCCGCCATCGTGACCGCCGCCAGGGCGGCAAACGCGGCGATCCCGGAAGCGAGCAACTTCATGTCCATCACCGGGAAGGGAGTCACCGGAACGGTCGGCAGACGCTCCGTCGCGCTGGGCAATGCCGCCCTGATGGCCGATCTTGGCGTGGCGCTGGGTGATCTGGACGGCAGCGCTGACAGGATGCGTCTCGATGGCGCTACCGCGCTATTTGTCGCGGTCGACGCGCGCGCCGCCGGCGTCATCGCAATCGCCGACCCCATCAAGCCGACGACACGGACCGCCATCGAGGCCCTGCGAGCGGATGGCATCCATGTCGTGATGCTGACCGGAGACAACGCAACGACCGCGCGGGCGGTAGCTCGCACGCTCGGGATCGTTGATGTCCACGCCGAGATCTTGCCCGCCGACAAGCACCGCATCGTCAGACAGTTAAAAGCGGACGGCAAGGTCGTTGCCATGGCTGGCGACGGCGTGAACGACGCCCCTGCGCTGGTCGAGGCAGACGTAGGGATCGCCATGGGCACCGGAACCGACGTCGCCATCCAGAGCGCCGGGATCACCCTGGTGCGGGGCGATCTGGCGGGGATCGTCAGGGCGCGGACCCTGAGCCGGATGACCATGCGCAACATCCGGCAGAACCTGGCCTTCGCCTTTGCCTACAACATCATCGGCATTCCGGTCGCCGCGGGCATCCTTTATCCGATGTTCGGCATCCTGCTCAGCCCTGTGGTCGCCGCGCTGGCCATGTCGCTGAGTTCCGTCTCAGTCGTCGTCAACGCCCTCCGCCTCCGCGCCACTCGGCTACCATGAACTGAGGTTCAACCGCTCTGGACCTACGCCTTGAACGCCGCTACCGCCTTCTCGTCAAACTTCAGGCCAAGCCCCGGCTTGTCGGACAACACCATCATCCCGTTCTCGATCGATGGGGTTTCCTCATACAGGCACAGCATCCATGGCATGTACTCAACGGTCAGGCCGTTCGGGCAGGCAGCCACCATATGCACCAGCATCTCCGGCATCACATGGCTGACCACTGGCAGGTTGAACGCCTCGGCCATCCCGGCAACCTTCATCCATTGCGTGACACCGCCGACCCGGCAGATGTCGATCATCACGATGTCGACCGACCTGGCCTCGATCATGTGGCGGAACGGAACGATACCCCACACATATTCTCCGCCCGCCACCGGCGTCTTCAGCGCCGCGGTCACCCGCGCCAGCCCGGCATAATCGTCCGCCGCCGTAACGTCCTCCAGCCAGAACAGGCCGACATCTTCCACCCGGCTGCCGATATCGATCGCCTGCTCCGGACGCCAGCGCTGATTGATGTCGCACATCAGCTTGACGTCGGGACCGATCGCCTCCCGCACCACGCGCACACGCCGCACCTCCTCGGCCGGAGTCGGATTTCCCGGCAGCGCCATTTGCGTTTTCATTTCGGTAAAGCCCTTTTGCACCAGGATCCGAGCCGCCCGCTGCGCCTGCTCATCCGTCAGCCCACGACGCAGCGACCCGGACGCATAGGTCGGCACCCGGTCCCGATGACCGCCCAGCAGTTTCCACAGCGGCTGATCCAGCGCCTTACCCTTGATGTCCCATAGCGCGATGTCGACGGCGGACAAAGCAAGCGTGAAGATGCCGCCCGGACCACAGGAATCCCCGGTTCCGTCGCGCAGTTTCGCAACGATGTGCTCGATCCTCAGCGGGTCCTCACCGACCGTTAGGGCCGCGAGTTCCTCGACCGCGACATGCAGGCTGCCAGTCATCTTGCCGCCGTAGAATGTCAGGCCAATGCCCTCGATCCCACTGTCAGTGCGCAGCCGCAAGATGACGACAGGGCGTGTGCGGCCGGCCTCTTCCGGCATGTTCGCCAGCGGGTCATCTTCAGGAATCCGCAGAATCGTCGCTTGGTAACTGGTGATTTTCATAACGTGTCCTCCAACAATCCTACCCTGTCGTGGATGCTTCCACCCGGCTGCCCGCGCGAAGTTCGTTGCCCGCATCCACCCAGCTTCGCTGATGCACCACCTTCGCATTACCGCGCAGCACATCCCAGACGGTCCGTTCGCCGTCGCGACGAAAGCGGATGTCCAGGTGTCGCTGTCCAAGGCGGATATCGATCAGCGTAACGTCGGGCAGCCACGCCGGCAGAGCAGGATCGACATACAGCCGATCGTTCGGCGCATCTGGCTGGATGCCCAGCATCGCCTGCGTCAGCGCGAAACACGATCCCGCCGCCCAGGCCTGCGGCACGTTCGCGCCAAGATACTGCACCGGAAAGCTGTCCCGCTCACGGGTCACGCCGGCGTACAGTTCGGGCAACTGGTTCAGCAGGAAGTGGCTGGCCGCCTCGCTGATATCGCGTGTGATCCTGGCAACTTCGGCGCTATATCCGTAACGCTTGAAACCCAGCGCGATCAGGCTGTTATCGTGCGGCCATACCGACCCGTTCTGGTAGGAATAGGGATTGTACGCGGGATGCAGGCTGGACAGCGTCCGGATGCCCCACCCCGAGTTCATGTCCGGCGCCAGCAGCCGGGATACCACTCTCGCGGCTCGTTCCGGCGGCACTATCCCGGACCACAGCAGGTGACCGGGATTCGAGGCCACGGTCATCACCTTGCGCTTCTCGCCGTCCAGCATGTAGGCGTAGAACCCAGTTTCTTCATCCCAGAAACAATCGTTGAATTTCTCGAACAACGCCGCCGCCTTCCGACGCAGGGTGACCGCGCGTTCGGGCATCCCCAGCGCGTCGAAGACTTCCGCGCTGCGCAGCCACGCATCATAGACGTAGCCTTGCAATTCGCATAATGCCTTGGGTCCGCGCACCGGGGAGCCGTCGGCATACACCATTGAGTCACCGGCGTCTTTCCAATCCATGTTCTCGTAACCGACCGGCGAACGGGTCTGGTACTCCTGAAACATGTCGCCATCGCGGTCGCCGTCCTTGTCGATCCAGCGCAGCGCCGCGTCGGCGTTCGGCAGGTGCTTTTCCAGCAGCGCATGATCGCCCGTCGCGCGCCAGGCGGCGTGCAGTGTGATCAAATACAGCGGCGTGGCGTCGGCGGTACCAAAATACGGCGTGTGCGGGATCAGCTTGAAGTGCGCCAGTTCGCCGTAGCGCAGTTCATGCATGATCTTGCCAGGTTCCGCATCGCGGTAGGCATCATACTCCTTGGATTGCCAGCGCCCCAGCACATCCAGCGAGCCGCGCGCGAACTCGGGATAGACCATGATGTTCTGTAACGAAACGATCAAGCTGTCGCGGCCGAACGGCGCCATGAACCAGGGCAGACCGGCGGCCGGCACGAACACCATGTTGTCGGTGCCCTCGAGCGGCAGACGCAGCGCCGCCATGTCCGAGATCGCCTGCTCAAACAGCCGGTAGAATTCTTCATTACTGGTGCGCAACTTTAACACCGTCTGGCGCCACTCGCGGTGCGCACCCGCTTGTGCCGACCACTCGGAGTCCGCGACACATTTGTGCGGCGCATGATAACGCTTCTCGCCGGTGGCGAATTCATACAGCAGGCAACAGTGCCACTTGCCGCCGGGCGGTAGTTTCACTTCGAAGCTAAGCCGCCCGTTGGCAAACACCGCGCGTGAATTGCTTTCGCCAACCGATACGGCGACGGATCGTCCGAAATCGGCGTTCTGGTAATGGGTCCGCAGCGTCTGACGGGCCTCCGACCATTCGGAGGTGATACGGCCGCGACGCAGTGAGCGGCCAGCTTTGACGTCGAAGATATCGGCAAAGTCCGACCGCAGCGCGATTTCCAGATTGAACCGGATCGGCTTCTGCCCGTGGTTGGAGATATCCAGGTCCTCGTGCATGCCCTGGTCGATGGCGCGCGATAACTCGAAGGCCAGGGTTCGCGGCGGTATCGGTCCGTCCTCGGTCAGGAAGTCCCGATTGGTCATAAAGATGCGGGCAGTGTCAAAGCTGACCGCGCCGCCATTGAGCAATTCCCATTCGGTGCCGTTGGCATACACCGCCCAAGCGCTGATCAGCCTGGTGTCAAAGAAATACAGGCCTTTGTCGCCCGGCCATTGGATATGACCATCGGTTTCCGATATCAGAACGGTCATCGCCTGGTGAATTGCAATCTGTGGCGGGCCGACCTGGACCTTGAACGTCATAACCGAAACTCTCCGCGTTGTAGTACCGGGCGCACCATGACCAGCGTTGTGCCGCGCGCACGATGATAGGTCCGGATGATCATTACGCAACGTCGCCTGGACAATATCCCTTCGCTTGCGCCGCCGCACCGTCTTGACCAATGATCCACCGCTCTCGGAAACAGGAACCGCCGCCGTGACAGACTTGCCCAGCACCGTCGAGATCCACGAGGAAGGCCCGCGCGAGGGCTTCCAGATCGAACCCGGCCCGATCCCCAGTTCCGACAAGATCCGCCTGATTGAGGCGCTCGCCGACACCGGGCTGGGTCACATCCAAGCCTGCTCTTTCGTCAATCCGCGCATCGTCCCGGGCTGGGCCGACGCCGAGGCGGTCGTCGCCGGCTTCCAGCCAAGGGGTGGCGTCCACTACACGGCGCTGTGGTTCAACGCCAACGGGCTGGACCGCGCGCTCCCCTTTCGCGACAAACTGACGCTCACCGGATCGATCTCGCTCACCGCATCCGAGGCGTTCACGCAAAAGAACCTGCATCGCTCCAACCGGGAAAATCTGGAGGCGATGCGTAAGCAGACCGCGCTGCATCTCGCGCACGATGTGCCGGTGAACCGGCTGGGCATCATGGCGGCGTTCGGCTGCAACTATCAGGGCGACATCACGCCCGCTCAGGTCATCAGCACGATCGAGGACGGACTGGCCATCGCCCGCGAAGCTGGCGCGACGATCACCCTGGTCTCGCTGGCCGACACCATGGGCTGGGCGATCCCGCCTCGCATCGAACGCGTCCTGGCCGAGGTCCGGACCTGCTGGCCCGACCTGACGCTGGCGCTGCATTTGCACGACACGCGCGGCCTCGCTGTCGCCAACGCCCACGCCGCCTTACGCATGGGGGTCAGCCGCTTCGACTCCACCGTCGGAGGCTTGGGTGGTTGCCCGTTCGCCGGTCAGAAAGGCGCCGCTGGCAACATCTGCACCGAGGAGCTGGTGCTATTGTGCGAGGAGATGGGCATCCGTACCGGCGTCGATCTGGATGCATTGATCGAGGTCGGCCGCATGGCGGAGAAAATCGTCGGCCACATGCTGCCAAGCGAACTGATCCATGCCGGCAGTCTGGAAGCGTTCCGCCGCCGAGCGGCCTGAAGCCCCCGCATAGGGGCGACGTCGGGAAGTGACGAAGTCCCGGCGCTGGGAGGCACAGCCACTGGAGGTTCGCAAATTGATCCGGACAGAACTCACGTAGCAGCTTAGCGAACCAGCTCGCAAAACGATGCGAGCCATGCTCCCGCGAAAACAAGGGCGGCGGAGCTTTCGCCCCACCGCCCCATAAGGCGTCCGTCAAGCCAGGCCAGCCAGTTACTTCGCGGTCACTGCCCACTCGTGGTTGTGCACCAGGCCGTCGTCGTGACCGTCGTGCGGCTTGGCAACCTCGCCATCGTCGTGGAACTGCGCCGTTTCGGTCGACCCAGACAGCGCCGTCGTCGACGACCGCCCGCCCGAGATCGCCATCGCCACCGCGTCGAAATACCCGACCCCAACTTCCCGCTGATGACGGGTCGCCGTGTAGCCCTCCGGCTCTGCCGCGAATTCAGCCTGCTGCAGCTCGCTGTAGGCCGCCATGCCGCGGTCCTTGTAGCCGCGCGCCAGATTGAACATCGACAGGTTCAGACTGTGGAACCCCGCCAGCGTCACGAACTGGAACCGGTACCCCATCTTGCCGATCTCACGCTGGAACGCCGCGATCTTGTCCGCCGGCAGCTTCTTCTTCCAGTTGAAGCTCGGCGAACAGTTATACGCCAGCATCTTGCCCGGGAACTCCCGATGGATCGCATCCGCGAACCGCTCGGCCTCACGCAGGTCAGGCTCACTGGTCTCCCACCACAGCAGGTCGGCGTAAGGCGCATAGGCCAGCCCCCGGGCGATCGCGTAGTCATTGCCGACGCCCGGCTTGATGCGGAAGAAGCCCTCCGGCGTGCGGTCACCGGAGATAAATGGACGATCCCGCTCATCCACGTCGCTGGTCAGCAACTGCGCCGACTGCGCGTCGGTCCGGCACAGCAGAACCGTGTTCACGCCCTCCACATCGGCCGCCAGCCGTGCCGCGTTCAGCGTCCGGACGTGCTGCTGCATCGGCACGAGGACCTTCCCACCCAGATGCCCGCACTTCTTCTCGGACGCGAGCTGGTCCTCGAAGTGCACCCCAGCCGCACCCGCCGCGATCATCGCCCGCATCAGCTCATAGGCATTCAGCGGCCCGCCAAAGCCGGCTTCCGCGTCCGCCACGATCGGCGCCATCCAATACGTGCCGTCCTTGCCGCCCTCGCTCTGCGCGATCTGGTCGCAGCGGCGCAGCGCGTTGTTGATATTCCGCACTACCTTCGGCACCGAGTCCACCGGATACAGCGACTGGTCCGGGTACATTTCGCCACCCGAGTTGGCGTCACCCGCCACCTGCCAGCCCGACAGATAGATCGCCTTCAGACCCGCCTTCACCTGCTGCACCGCCTGGTTGCCGGTCAGCGCGCCCAGCGTGTTCACGAACGGCTCGGTCTTCAGCAGATGCCACAGCCGCGCCGCGCCCATCTCCGCCAGCGTGTGGCGAATGCGGAACGAACCGGACAGACGTTCAACGTCCGCGTCCGTGTAATCACGGCGGATACCGGCGAAACGCTCCGGATCGCCCCCAGCATTGGTCATGCCGTCGGGCGCATAAAGTGGGTGGGAACGCATTGCCTTGCTCCGTTGTCTCGTGGATCGATAGTGAATAATTAACACTCCCGAGACGAAAGGGATGCATAATCCGTGACCCGTTCGGCGCAATCCGGTCTGCGACTTGACGTTAGATCGGCCGAATTTGTAAAGGATGTAAAATTATGAGCCGAACCGTGATCGGCCGGACCGTGCGAAGGCTGCGCACCGAGCGCGCCCTGTCGCAGCAGGCGCTGGCCGTCAGCCTGGGTATCTCAGCCAGTTATTTGAACCTGATCGAGCATGACCAGCGAGCCGTCACCGCGTCGCTGCTGATCAAGCTGGCCGAGACCTTGCGCGTCGACCTGCGGGAGCTTTCCGGCACCCAGGAACGCCAGCTTCAGGTCGGCCTCCAAGAAGCTTTCGGGGATCCGCTGCTTGGCGCCGACGAGGTGCCCGAGAAGGAGATCGAGGCTCTGGCCGCCGGCAGCCCCGTCGCCGCCCGGGCCGTGCTGGCGCTTTACCGTGCGTGGCGGGTAGCCCGAGAAGATGCCAACGGCATTGCCCTGCCATCCGGCCGCCGCATCCTGCTGCCGAACGAGGAGGTGCGGGATTATTTCGACGACCACTCGAATCATTTTCCAACCCTGGAGACCGCCGCCGAGGCACTCGCCGTCGAACTCGCCCCGGGAGCCCCGGCGGAAATGAATCACGCCATCGCCGAGCGGTTGCGCCGGGCGCACGGGATCAACGTCTCGGTGCAGCCGATGGACGGAGCCTTGCGACGCTATGATCCGACCACCAGCCGGCTGACCCTGTCTGAGTCGCTGCCACGGGAGAGCCGCGGTTTCCACATGGCCTTCCAACTGGCGCTGCTGGAAGCGCGTGACTCCGTGGAGGCCCTGGTTACCGAGGCCGCGCCATCGAGCCCCGAAGCGGGGATGCTGCTGCGCATCGGTTTGCTGAACTATATCGCGGGCGCCCTGCTGATGCCGTATGCCGCCTTCCGCTCGGCCGCGGCGGACCTGCGGCATGACATGGAGGCCGTCGCATCCCGCTTTGGTGTTTCCTTCGAACAAGCCTGTCACCGGCTGTCGACCTTGCAGCGAGTCGGCGCCCGCGGTGTGCCGTTTTTCTTTCTGCGCGTCGATCCGGCGGGCAACGTCTCGAAGCGCTTCTCGGCCGCCGGCTTCCCGTTCGCCCGGTTCGGCGGTTCCTGTCCGCGCTGGGTGGTTCATACGGCCTTCGCCCAGCCCGGCGCCGTGCACGTGCAAATCGCCGAGCTGCCCGATGGCGCGGCATTCTTGTGCTTTGCGCGGACGGTCGTGCGTTCATCGGTGCATTGGGGCGAGCCCCGGCCGGTGCACGTCGTGGCCATGGGCTGCGCGCTCGCGAACGCCGGGGAAGTCACATACTCCGATGGTCTGGACCTGGAGCGGGCTCGGGTCGGTATCGGCCTGTCCTGCCGCCTTTGCGACCGGCCCGACTGTCGCAGCCGCGCCTTCCCGCCCTTGGAGCACAGGCTTTCGCTGGACCCGATGACGACGGGTGCGGCGCCCTACCGCTTCGAGGCCAAGCGCAGATAGCAATCTCCATCAACGCTGACGCAACTGTCACTTGGCGCTTGATTACTAGACCATGGTCGCCCCCGTGTCATCCTGCGGCGAACCGCCAACTTTGTCCGGGCGTGCCCCTGGTGAGGCCGGGAAGACGGAGGAGCCCACGTCTTTGGGCCTGTTCAGATGCCGGCGCGGGGAAGACCCCCTATCAATCCGACAATCGCGGCCACAAAGCGGTGGGCAGCCGCAATCGCCTCCATTGCCTGCGCAACCGTCGCTTCCGTGCAGCCTCGCAAATAGGGCTTGCGCCGCGCGCCGCTTTCGTGAGTAGCCGGTGAGTATCGTACGCTCGACGCCAGCCTTCTCCGGCTCCGATCGCGCATCCACGCGGTGCCGCACCCGCGCATTCACCCGGCGATCACTCGACATATCGCGATGTTTCGGGGAAGAAATGTCGTATACCACTGCTACCGGCAGACACTGAGGTTTGCAGGGAATTGGAGGACCAACGGTGAAACGAGTCACCTTGGAAATCCGGTTAGGGCGGTGGACGATCAGGTTGAGTTTGATCGTCCGGTAGCCCGAAGCCGGTGGGGGCGGTCCGCGAAAGCAGGCCGTCCTCACGGTTGAAATTAAGCGCTGGGACGGAGTTTGGCAACATGACCTCGCACCGCTGACCGGTGATATGACCGACGACCAGGCGGCAGCCGCGGGGCGGAGGCTTCTCTTCCGAAAGGGCGGCCCCACGTACGCGAGGCTGTGATGCCGGAACAACGCCGCGCCTTCCCTCCGCTGGCGGTGTTGCACTTGGAGGCTTAGCCGACGGGCGCCCCCGCCCACCGAATCCTCACCGCCGCCACCACCCACGCTTTCTCTCTGCCGGCGGCTCGCCTCCAGCGCCGACCAGGACCGGCTTGACCAACGGTTCCGGCCGCGGCGGTTCCCCCGCATCCAACGCCGCCACATCATTGGCCGGGGCCGGAACGCCCGCCTCCGCCATCTCGGCTTCGAGCACTGTTGTCGATTCGGAGTCCCGCCGGCTCTGTTGATCAATCGCAACAGCGGACTCGCTCAGCGCTGCCGCATCCGGCTCAGCGGAGTTCGCATTCACGTCTTCCGGCGCGGCGGGAGGCATCTCGTGAACCGCCGGCGCCGCCTCTTCCGGCGTACCAGAAGGTCCCTGCTCAGCCGCCGGCTCAGCCCCAGCCGTAGCCTCGCCGGAATAGAAAATCTCCGCGCTACTGGCCAGGCGTGGCGGCGGTAAAATCTCGGCCTGCCGTTCCGCCTGATCCATTACATCAAATATGTCAAAGGCCTGGCCACCGAACGGATCGGCCGGAGTTGGCCCCGCGTAAACCGGCAGTAAATCGGGCTGCTCCGCGCCTGGCACCGCCAGCGGCGAGATGTCTCCCTCACCGTCCCGCCGCCGCCGCCGCCCGCCGCGTCTGCCACGCCGGCGGTTCCGCGGATCATCATCGCCCACTGGCGCCTCACCAGCTTCACCGGGAACGGCACCTTCAGCCGCCTCGGCCCCCGCGTCCGCATGCGCTGCTTCCACCGGCGCCGAAGCATCCTCGTTTGCCATGGCCGGCTCGCGTGGCCCGGCCTCGGCTTCGTCCTCTCCCTCGCGGGCAGCGCCGCCCTCCTCGCGCTTGCCCCCGCGCCGCCGCCGACGCCTTTTGCGTCGCCGTCGTTCCGCCTCCTCCTCGGCACTGACCTCACCGCCCGCCTCGGGCGCTTCAGCGTCGGCGGAACGCGGCTCCACGCCGGTTGCCTCGGTTTCGTCGGCGTCCTCGGTTGTCGCGACGACGTCGTCCTCCTCTTCCTCCTCCTCATCCCGCTCGACGTCCTCGACCGGGGGCGCCATGATCGCATGCTCCGGAGCCACCAGGGCCGCGGCCTCGTCGGCCGACCGAAGCCGCACGCGATCGACGCGGAACTGCGGGGCGATCTGCGTGTCGTCCGCCGCGATCACCACGCGCATCACATAGCGCAATTCGATCTCCCGCAGCCGCTCCCGCTTGTGGTTCAGCAGGTAAAGCGCGACCGGGGTGGAGACATAGACGATGATTTCAGCCGCCCGCCGCTTGCTGCCTTCATCCTCGATGCCCCGCAGTACGTGGATCGCGGCATTTTCCGTGCTGCGGACATGGCCGGTGCCGCCGCAATGCGGGCACGGCATGAAGCTGGTTTCCGCCAGCGACGGGCGCAGCCGCTGCCGGCTCATCTCCAGCAGCCCAAAATGGCTGATATGCCCGATCTGGATGCGGGCGCGGTCGTTCTTCAGCGCCTCCTTCATGCGGCGCTCGACCATCGCGTTGTGCCGCTTCGACTCCATGTCGATGAAGTCGATGACGATCAGCCCGGCCAGATCGCGCAGCCGCAACTGCCGCGCCACTTCATCAGCCGCCTCCAGGTTGGTCCGAAGCGCCGTTTCCTCGATGTTACGTTCGCGCGTCGAGCGGCCGGAGTTGACGTCGATGGCGACCAGCGCCTCCGCCTGGTTGATCACCAGATAGCCGCCGGACCGCAACTGCACGGTCGGGATGCAGCATCGCATCGAGCTGCGCCTCGACCTGCTGGCGGGCAAACAGCGGCTGCCCGCCATCGCGCCAGAGCTGCACCTTCTTGGCGTGCGACGGCATCAGCATGCGCATGAAATCGTGCGCCGCCTTCCAGCCGTCCTCGCCATCGACCAGGATCTCATCGATGTCGCGCGAGTAGACGTCGCGGATCGCCCGCTTGATCAGGCTGGCTTCCTCGTAGATCAGCGCCGGCGCCACCGATTTCAGCGTGTGCTCGCGGATGTCGTCCCACAGCCGCAGCAGGTATTCGCAGTCGCGCTTGATCTCGGGCTTCGGCCGGTTGGCACCCGCGGTGCGCACGATCAGGCCCATGCCACGCGGAATGTCGAGTTCCGCCATGACCTCCTTCAGCCGACGGCGATCGGTGGCCGAGGTGATCTTGCGCGAGATGCCCGCCGCCGCGCGGCGAGTTCGGCATCAGCACACCGAAACGGCCGGCGAGCGACAGATAGGTGGTCAGCGCCGCGCCCTTGGTGCCGCGCTCCTCCTTGACCACCTGCACCAGCAGGATCTGACGGCGGCGGATGACCTCCTGGATCTTGTAGTTGCGCATGAAACGCGACGTCAGTCGTCGTTCCCGCTGGTCATCGCCATTGTCCTGATCGCCGCCCATGGTTTCCGGCGGCGGTTCGGCGGCATTGTCGTCGTTCGCGTCGTACGAGTCGGCGTCTTCCTCGTCGTCCTGCTCCACGGCCTCCGGCTGGAATTCGACCTGTTCGCCGTGGACGGTTTCCTCAGCCAGCAGCAGAGGCGGCGATTCCGGCGTGGCCCAGGGTTCCGCCGGCGTCACCGCCTCACTTTCCACGTCGCCGTTTTCGATGTGCCGGTCCGAGGCACCGTTCATGTCCGAGGCCCAGTCCGGGGTGAGACCCTCAACCGGGGCGGCCACTGTGTCGGGCGCGATCAGCAGCGGCACGGACGGGCGCGCCCAGTCCCCGGCGCCTCGGGCATCATCCTCGGCGCCTTGTGCAACGTCATCGGCAATCGGCTGATCCGCCGGCTGTAGTTCAGGCCGTTCGGACGCAAACGAGTTCGCTTGCTGGACGTCTGTCCCCTGCCCCAGGGCCAGTTCCAGCTCGGCCTCTTCCTCCTCCCGCCTGGCTTCCTCGGCCTGCATCTCGATCAGGCGCTGACGGTCGGCCACGGGAATCTGGTAATAGTCGGGGTGGATTTCGCTGAAGGCGAGGAACCCGTGCCGATTGCCGCCGTATTCCACGAACGCAGCCTGCAGGCTGGGTTCGACCCGGACCACCTTGGCGAGGTAAATGTTCCCCTTGAGCTGCCGCTTCGTCGATGTCTCGACGTCGAAATCTTCTAGTCGGTTACCGTCCAGCACCACCACGCGGGTTTCTTCCGCGTGTGTGGCGTCGATCAGCATGCGCTTCGTCATTTAGTCCTGAACTCCGGTACGCCGCTTTGATGCGCGAGTCGGGCTTCACGGGGGCCACGATCGGCGAACGGCTCGAAAGGCTTGCGGGAAGGGGCCCGCCCGAAGCGTCAGGAAAACAAAGTAAATCAGAGCATGCCAGCGCCAACCCATCCCATAACGCGGACGTAAGTCCCAATTCGGACGAGAATCGTGCAGCGTGGCTCATACAGTCCCTGGCGTTCGGGCGCGCGTTCCAAGCCGGAACACTGCCCCGAGTGAAAGTCGATGCTGTGCGGCCCTGAAAAGACAGCACCCGCCGCGCCACGAAGCCAAGATGGCGGGCGCGATACGGACAGCGACGCGGCCAACGCTTGGCGGACGCCAGACCAAACTCGCTCACCCGGTTCCAACGCGGGCGAACTCAATGGGCCGGATACCACCGGAGCAGACCAGGGAACCGCGGAAAATGCCGCCGACCCAGTTACATCGCCGTAGCATCACAAAGGATGAAGCAAACCGGCCCTTATCGCAAGCTTCCCGTGCGGGCCATACCTTTAACTCGGCGTAATCAACAACAAAGCTGCACAACCATATCCAATATGTTAAGATAGCCCTAATGGGTCAGCCCGCCCCCCCGGTCACGCGTCGAGTGCTGCTGCGCCGTTTGAGCAGTGGCACATCCGTCTTCGGCACGTTTCTGCTGCCGCTTTCCCTGCACGACGCAATCGCGGCTGGCTCCCGGCAACGTCCCCACCCTGACGCCGCTGCCCGATCCAGGGCGCCCGCGCCGCTGGTGATGCTGGACCCCGGCCACGGCGGCAAGGATCCCGGCGCGATAGGCGTGTCCGGAACGTTCGAGAAGCACGTCGCGCTTGCCACCGCCCTGGAACTCAAGCGCCGGCTCGAAACCGGCGGCCGCTATCGCGTCCAACTCACCCGGAGCCGCGATGTCTTCATCCCGCTCGACGATCGCGTCGACCTGGCGCAGCGCGGCGGCGCGGCCTTGTTCGTGTCCATGCATGCGGACGCACTCTCGGATCACTCAGTGCGTGGAGCCTCGGTTTACACCCTCGCTCAGACCGCATCCGACGCGCAGACCGCCGCCCTGGCCCGGACCGAGAACAGCGCCGACCGCTTCGTCGGCCGCGAATGGCGCGACACGTCGCCGCAGGTCGCCCAGATTCTCGCCAGCCTGGTGCGGCGTGAAACCCGAATCGGCTCGGTGCAGATCGCCCGTGGCATGGTCGGCAGCCTCGATCAGGACCTCCCCATGCTACAAAATCCCGCTCGGCATGCCGGCTTCGTCGTGCTGAAGGCCGCGGATATCCCCAGCGTCCTGGTGGAGATGGGCTTCATGTCCAATCCCCGCGATGAGGCCGCCTTGCGGCAGGACTCGCATCGCAAGCTGGTCGCGCAAGCGATGCAGCGAGCGGTCGACGCCTACTTCGCCGGCCGAGCCCGCACGGCTGGTGTTGCGTCGCCGGAGGTCAGCGATTCGCCAGGCTGAGCGGCGCCCCAAGAGCGCCCCAATGTTATACGCCCCTCGTCTTTCGCCCCGGTGTCATCCTCGACGCAGGCCGGGGGATAGGGGAGGGCCAGGGTCCAGTGATGGCACTGCGTGTCAGAGTCAATGCCGGGTTGCCTCTATCGAACCAATTGCGCGCATAACCGCCATCTCTCGGCTGGCGGTTTTTTGCAAAAGCGCCCATATCGCCAGCCATGACGGGACGACTGACCGCCGGCGAAAGGCTGGCCCCCACGGACAACCCCCGGCCGGCCCAATCAAAGGGTCCCACGCCGCCCAGGGCAAAGAAAACGCGCCCCCGCCGCGGGTTTTTCGCGCGCGCGGTGCGCGGGCTGTTCGGCGCCAGCCTCGCCCTGATGCTGCTGGTCGGCGTCGTGGGCGGGGCGGTCTTCTGGGTGACCTACCAGCGGTTCAGCGCCGACCTGCCCGACGTTGACGGCCTGCGCAATTACCAGCCCCCGGTCATGAGCCGGGTCTATGCCGGCGACTCGCGCCTGTTGACCGAACTGGCCAGCGAACGCCGCATTTTCGTGCCGATCACCGCGGTTCCCGAAACCGTCCGGCGCGCCTTCATCTCCGCCGAGGATCAGAACTTCTATTCCCACCGCGGCATCGATCCGCTCGCCATCACCCGCGCCGCCATCTTCGATCTGGCCCATTTCGGCCAGGGAAAACGCCCCATCGGCGCCTCCACCATCACCCAGCAGGTGGCGAAGAACATGCTGCTGGACGGCCAGGTCTCCCTCTCCCGCAAGGCCCGCGAGGCGATCCTGGCGATGCGGATCGAACAGAACCTGACCAAGGACCGCATCCTCGAGCTGTATCTCAACGAAATCTACCTCGGTCTGGGCTCCTACGGGGTCGCCGCAGCCGCTCAGGCCTATTTCAACAAGTCGCTCGACAAGCTGACCGTCGCCGAGGCCGCATTCCTGGCCGCACTGCCGAAGGCACCCAACAACCTCAATCCTTTCAAGTACCCCGAGGCCGCCCGCCAGCGGCGCGACTATGTGCTCGACCGGCTGCAGGAGGACCACGTCATCACCGTCGCCCAGGCGACCGCGGCAAAGGCGGACCCGATCGTGCCGTCGGAGTTCCGGCGTCCGCCGCCAATCCCCGGCGCCGACTGGTTCACCGAGGAAGTGCGGCGGCAGCTTATCCTGCAATTCGGTCAGGACGCGACAACGGCCGGCGGCCTGATGGTGCACACCAGCCTGGACCCCGCATTGCAACTCGTCGCGGAGCGAACGCTGCGTGACGGCCTGATGGCCTATGACCGCAAGATGGGCGGATGGCGCGGCGCGGTGACCCGGCTCGTTCTGGCCCCCGCCGATTTTGAAACCGCCTGGCCCGCGGCCCTCAACGAGGTGCCGCGTCCCCCCGGCATGCTGCCGTCGTGGAAGCTGGCAATCGTCGCCGCCGTCACCGAAACCGAGGCGAAGGTCGAGTGGCTCAGCCAGACCGGGGAACGCAAGACCGGTGCCCTGGCGCTCTCCGATCTCGCCTGGGCTCGCCCCGTGCGTGACGGCAAGCCCGGGTCAGCGCCGCATCGGATGGCGGACATCGTGCAAACTGGCGATGTGGTCATGATCGACCCAACGCCGATTCAGCCGGCCGCCACCCCGGCGCCGCCGACCAAGCCAAAGGGGGCAGCCACCCCGGCCGCATCCCAGCCAGCCGCGAACCGGTTGACCTTGCGCCAGATACCATTGGTCCAGGGGGCGCTGGTCTCCTTGGATCCACGCACTGGCCGGGTGCTGGCGATGGTAGGCGGCTGGAGCTTCGAGCAAAGCCAGTTCAACCGCGCGACCCAGGCGCAGCGCCAGCCCGGATCGAGCTTCAAGCCGATCGTCTATCTCACCGCGCTGGAGAAAGGCATCTCGCCCAGCCAGCGTTTCCTCGACGCGCCGATCGTGATCGATACGCCGGAGGGCCGCTGGCGACCGGGTAACTTCGAGGGCACCTTCAGTGGCCCAACGCCCCTTCGCACCGCCCTCGAGCAGTCGCTGAACCTGGTTACCCTCCGGGTGGCGCAGCAGGTCGGGATGCAGGCAGTCGCCGACAATGCGATCGCATTCCACATGGTGGACGGCATGCCGCGCGTGCTCCCCGCCGCCCTCGGCGCCGTCGATACCACGGTGCTGCGCGAGGCCGGTGCTTATGCCTCACTTGCCGCGGGTGGCCGCGAAGTCCTGCCGAGTTTCATCGACAGCGTTCAGGACCGTGACGGGCATGTGGTGCAGCGCGCGCCGGGGCTCGACTGCCAGGACTGCGGCGATCTCGGCAAGCCGCCGGAGCTGACCGATACGAGAAAACAGATCGCCGACCCCGCCAGCGTCTTCCAGCTTGTCACCATGATGCAAGGCGTGGTTCAGCGCGGCACCGGCGTCCCCGCCGGGAAGGGGCTCAACCGGCCGATCGCGGGCAAGACCGGAACCACCCAGGACTTCGCCGACGCGTGGTTCTCCGGCTTCACCCCCGACCTCGTCACCGTCGTCTGGGTCGGCTTCGACAACCCCGCATCGCTCGGCGAGAACGAGACTGGAGCCGCCGTCGCGGCGCCAATCTGGCACGACTACATGGCCATCGCGCTGGCCGGACGCCCGGTCCTGCCGTTTCCGCAGCCTCCCGGCGTGACCATGATGTCCTGGAGCACCGCCACCGGCACCGTCACCGACGCCTTCAAACCCGACCAGGTCCCCGGCGCTTCTGGCCCGATCGGCGGGGGCTTGGCGAGTGCGCCCGCCGACGACCAGGGCGGCACCGCCATTGTGCACGGCGGGGTTGATACCAATCTTGGCGGGCTGTATTGACCCGCCCCCAGATTACGACAACGCACACACAAGGCAGATCAGCGCATGTCCGCCTCCACCGAAGCCTTGAACGACCAGATTAAGCAGTCAGTCGCACTGCTGAGGAGGCATCTTTGACTGGGATGTCGCCGACGCCCGCCTCGCGGAACTGAACAACCGCGCCGAGGATCCGGCGCTGTGGAACGATGCCGCGGCGGCGCAGAAGCTGATGCGGGAACGCAATCAGATTGCCTCCGCCATGGACGGTGTCCGCAAGCTTGAGGCCGACGTCGCGGACACGCTGGAACTGATCGAGCTGGCCGAGGCCGACGGCGACGAGGCCATGGTCTCCGAGGCCACGGCCTCGCTGCGCGCGCTGGCCGACGAGGCCAAACGCCGCGAGATCGAAAGCCTGCTGTCCGGCGAGGCCGACGGCAACGACAGCTACATCGAACTGAACTCCGGCGCCGGCGGGACCGAGGCCCAGGACTGGGCCGAGATGTTGATGCGCATGTATATGCGCTGGGCCGAGCAGCACGGGTATAAGGTACAGTTGCTGGAGGAGAGCGAGGGCGAGCAGGCCGGCATCAAGTCCGCGACGCTGATGGTGAGCGGGCCCAACGCCTACGGCTGGTTAAAGACCGAGGCCGGCGTCCACCGCCTCGTCCGCATCAGCCCGTTCGATGCCAATGCCCGCCGGCAGACCAGCTTCGCCAGTGTCTGGGTCTATCCCGTGGTGGACGATTCGATCGAGATCGAGATCAACGAGAGCGATCTGAAAGTCGATACCTATCGGGCATCCGGCGCCGGCGGCCAGCACGTGAACAAGACCGAGAGCGCGATCCGGATCACTCACGTGCCGACCGGGATTATTGTTGCGTGCCAGACCGACCGCAGCCAGCACCGCAACCGGGCGACCGCGATGGGGATGCTGAAGGCGCGACTGTATGAGGCCGAGCTGCAGCGGCGCGAGGCGGTTTCGACCGCGCAGGAGAATGCGAAGACCGACATCGGTTGGGGCCACCAGATCCGCAACTACGTGCTGGCGCCCTACCAGTTGGTGAAGGACCTGCGCACCGGCGTCGAGAAAGGCAATCCCGACGCTGTCCTGGACGGCGATCTGGATGAGTTCATGGCCGCCGCCCTCGCCGCCCGGTCGGGCGCCACCCGCTCGGAAGCCAGCGCCCAGGCACGCTAGGGGTCCAACCGCAAAATTGTGTCACGGCCCGGCGCAGGCCAAGGGTCATTGGGCAGCGTCAGCGCCACGGCCGGTGGGGTCAGTGTCATCCATGGTCAGCGTCAGGGCCGGCGCAGCGTGGGTGTCATAGCAGGCTGGAATCGGTGTGATGGCAGACTCCGGGCTAGTGTCATGACCGGCGGAGCATGCCCTGGGCGCAGGCCGAGCGGCCGGTCACCCACGTCTTTGTTTCGAAACTAAATCCTGAACACCGATCAGGATCAAATTGCTGCCCGCATTTCCGGCGACCCTACCGCCGCCAGTCCAGCCGAGGCTCCGACCGCTGCGGCCGCACCACGGGTGCCGGGTCCTGCCGTAGTCCCGGGCGCGCATTCGGCGGCGGGGGCGGCCGCTCCATCGGCTCGTCGCCACGGGGAAGCTCCTGCACCGCCGGAGGAATGGGCGGCCGGTCACTCACCTGCTCCCGCCGTCGCGTCTGCGGCGCCGGCGCGTACACATCCTCGAAGTCCACCTCGCGCGGCCCAGCGGGCAGCCGCAGCGCCAGATGACGGATCTCATTCTGAATCTCATCCAGCCGAACGTCGATCGCCTCAAGCCGCGTTTTGACACCCAGCACGCTGAACGGCATGAACAGGAATGCGAGCGCATACAGCAGCGCCGGGACAAGCAGCACCAGCGGCACCCACCAAGGCACCCAGTCCGGTAGGGCAAACGGCATGTTCATATCCGATTCCTAGCACCGAAACGGCTCGGCGTGGATGGATTTCTCGCCCCTCCCATGCGAGTTTCGCATCATGTTGCTGCTGATCCCCGGCCCGGTGACCACGCGCCGCGAAGTCCGCGACGCCCTCTGCCGCGACATCGCCCCCTGGGACAACGATTTCCGCGCATTCCTCGCCGGCCTGCGCGCCCGCATCACGCGACTCGCCGGCGGACTCGAATCCCAGCACGTCACCCTGCCCCTGCAAGGCTGCGGCCACTTCATCACCGAGGCCGCGATCCGCACCTTCCTGCCGCCGGGCGGCCGGATTCTCATCCCCGCCACCGGCTCCTACGCCGACCGCATGATCCGGCTGACCCGCGAGGCCGGCCGCATCCCCGTTCCGCTCGCCATCGATCCAACCGAATCGACCGATCCGCGGGCCGTGGCGCGAGCCCTCCAGGCCGACCCATCCCTCACCCATGTCGGCATCGTCTACTCCGAGACCGGCACCGGGGTGATCCACGACGTCCCGGCCATCGGCGAGGCGACACGGACCCTGGGAAGACGCCTGATCGTCGACGCGGTTTCCGCCTTCGGCGCGCTGCCGTTCGATCTGTCGGCCCAGCCGGAGGTCGACGCGGTCATCTTCACCGCCAACAAATGCCTCGAAGCGTTGCCCGGCGTCGCCTTTGCCGTGGCGCGCATCGATCGCTTGCTGGCATCCGCCGGAAACGCCGGAAGCTGGTCATTCGACCTGTCCGACGTATACGCACACACCCTCCGTGCGGGCGCGGGCAGTTTCCGCTTCACCCCGCCGGCGCAAATACTAGCCGCTCTCGATGTGGCCCTAGACTTCCACCGGGCCGAGGGTCAAAGCGCCCGCCTCGCCCGCTACACCGCCAACATGCACGCCCTCCACCGAGGCGTCCGCGATCTCGGCCTGTCGCCTTGCCTGCCGCTGTCCCGCCAAGGCCCCGTCATCGTCAACGTCCAAGCCCCGGCCGACCCTGCCTGGAACCTCCAGGCGTTCGTCGACGCCTTGAAGTCGCGCGGCGTTCTGATCAGCAACTTTCATACCACGCCCGAGCCCACCTTCCGCGTCGGCTGTATCGGCGCCATCACGCCCGACGACATGACCCACGCCGTCCGCGCCATGCACGAGGCGCTGCTGGAGATCGGCATCACCCGCCGGGAGGCCGCCTGACATGAACCCTGATCTTGCCATCGCCCGCGCCGCGACGCTTCGCCCGATCCATCAGATCGCCGCCCGCCTGGGTATTCCCGATGACGCCGTCGAGCCGTACGGACGTTACAAGGCAAAAATAGCCTTGGACTTCGTCGAAAGCTTGCAGTCCCGCCCCGACGGCAGCCTCGTGCTCGTCACCGGCATCAGTCCGACACCCGCCGGCGAGGGCAAAACCACCACCACGGTCGGTCTCGGCGACGCGCTCAACCGCCTCGGCAAACGCGCGGCCATCTGTCTGCGCGAACCCAGCCTCGGCCCCAGTTTCGGCATGAAAGGGGGAGCAGCCGGCGGCGGTTACGCCCAGGTCGTGCCGATGGACCAGATCAACCTGCATTTCACCGGCGACTTCCACGCCATCACGTCCGCCAACAACCTGCTCGCCGCGATGATCGACAACTCGATCTACTGGGGCAATCCACTGGACATCGACCCCCGCCGCATTTCCTGGCGTCGCTGCATGGACATGAACGACCGGGCACTGCGCGACATCGTCGGCAGCCTGGGCGGCGTCGCCAACGGTTTTCCGCGCGAGGACGGCTTCGATATCACCGTCGCCTCGGAAGTCATGGCCGTCTTCTGCCTCTCCCGCGACCTCCCCGACCTCCAATCCAGGCTCGGCCGCATCATCATCGGGCAGCGGCGCGATGGCACCAGCGTCACCGCCGCCGACCTGAAAGCCGACGGCGCCATGTCCGTGCTGCTGAAGGACGCCCTCGCCCCGAACTTGGTCCAGACGCTGGAGGGCTCGCCCGCTTTGGTGCACGGCGGCCCCTTCGCCAACATCGCCCACGGCTGTAACTCGGTCATGGCAACTCGCCTCGGTCTCAAGCTTGTCGATGTCGTGGTGACCGAGGCCGGCTTCGGCGCCGATCTCGGCGGAGAAAAATTCCTCGACATCAAATGCCGTTCCGCCGGCCTGACCCCGTCCTGCGCCGTGGTCGTGGCCACCGTCCGGGCCCTGAAGATGCATGGCGGAGTCGCGCGCAACGCACTCGGCGCCGAAAACGTCGAGGCGGTGCAACGAGGCATCGCCAACCTGCGGCGCCACGTCGAGAACCTGCGGAAGTTCGGCCTGCCGGTCGTGGTCGCGGTCAACCACTTCACCGCCGATACCGCGGCCGAGTTCGCCGCCATCCGCGACGCCATGGCCGCTATCGGCACCGAAGCTGTCTCCTGCACACACTGGGCCCATGGGGGTGCCGGCGCGGAGGACCTCGCCCGCGCCGTACTAGGCCAGATCGAAAGCGGCACGGCCCGTTACCGGCCGCTGTACCCGCTGGAACTGAGCCTCGCAGACAAGATCCGCTCCATCGCGCGAGAAATCTACCACGCCTCGGATATCGCCGTCCCCGAGCCAGTCGCGCGCAAACTCGCCGCGTTCGAGGCGGCCGGTTTCGGCCACGTCCCGATCTGCATCGCCAAGACTCAGTACAGCTTCACCGCCGATCCGACCGTGATGGGCGCGCCGACCGGGCACGTCCTGCCGGTGCGCGAGGTGCGGCTGTCCGCCGGCGCAGGTTTCGTCGTGGCGATCTGCGGTGACATCATGACCATGCCCGGCCTGCCGCGCGTTCCCGCCGCCGAGTCAATCCATCTGAGCGGGAACGGCGACATCGAAGGCCTGTTCTGACTTCCCAAAGACGCGCGGAAAGGACCCTTATGGCGAAACAATACCAGCGGATTGAACCGGCCCACGCCACGTTCATCAAACATCAGCATATCTTCTTCACCGCCTCCGCCGCCGCCACCGGGCGCGTCAACATCTCGCCCCGCGGCGCCGACGCGTTTCGCGTGCTGGACCCGCATACCGTCGCCTATCTCGACGAAACCGGCAGCGGCAATGAGACCGCCGCCCATCTGCGCGCCACCGGACGCCTGACCATCATGTTCTGCTCCTTCGAGGCCTCCCCCATGATCATGCGTCTGTACGGCCGGGGCTCGATCCTGCCGTCTTCCACCCCCGCCTACCGGGAGCTGCTGCAGGCGGCGTTCGACGGCCAGGAGGCGACTGGCGCGCGCCAGATCGTCCGCCTCGACGTCGACATGGTGCAGACCAGTTGCGGCTACGGCGTGCCGCTGTTCGATTACCGCGAAGACCGGCCCACGCTGCGGCGGTGGGCCGCGCGACAGGGGGCCCAGGGCCTGGCTGCTTATCGTCGGGACCACAACGCCCGCAGCATCGATGGCTTCCCGACCGGTCTCTCCGCGCAGGAGGAAATGCTGCTGGACGGGACGACCGGGGGTTCCTGAGCGGCGCGTCGATGGGCGTCGAACCCGTGCCGCCGATTGTTCTTTGTCTGCTCGGATACCTGCTGGGCTCCATTCCGTTTGGCCTGCTGCTGACCAAGGCCGCCGGCCTCGGGGATATCCGCGGCATCGGCTCCGGCAACATCGGCGCGACCAATGTCCTGCGCACCGGCAACAAAGCCCTGGCAGCCGTGACGCTGCTGCTCGACGGATTGAAAGGCGCCGCGGCGGTCCTCCTCCCATGGCTGCTGTCTGGCCGGGACGTCGCACTGCTCGCCGGGCTGGCCGCGGTCGTGGGGCACCTGTATCCGGTTTGGCTGCGCTTCAAGGGCGGCAAGGGAGTCGCCACCGGCCTCGGCGTGCTGCTCGCGGCCAGTTGGCCGGTCGGGCTGTCCGCCTGCGCCGCCTGGCTGCTCGTCGCCGGGCTAGCGCGAATCTCCTCGCTGGCAGCCCTCGCCGCCTTCGTTGTCGCCCCCTTCGCCGCGCTCCTCTTGCACGATTTCGGCGTCGTTAAGCTGGCTTTTACCATTGCGGTGCTAGTGTTCGTCCGCCACCAGGCCAACATCCGTCGCCTCGTCGCCGGCACCGAACCGCGTATCGGCCAAGCAAGGACCGGAACGGTCTGATCTGGCCCGCTTGCGTCCGGCTCACGGCGCGACAACCAGAACGGCGTTCCATGACCGCCTCACGGCATCAGGTTGCACCCGACCTGCTCGATCATTTGCGTTTGATCCGCACCGAGGGGATCGGTCCGGTCACCTATCGGCGCTTGCTCGAGCGTTATCGCTCCCCGGCCGCCGCTCTGGACGCCTTGCCGAAGCTGGCGCGCGACGGTGGACGGACCACTGCCCTGGTCAGCCCCGATCCCGAGGCGGCGGAACGCGAGGTCGAGGCAACCGTGGCTCTGGGTGGCCGTCTGGTCTTTCTCGGCGATGCTGACTACCCGCCACTGCTCGCACTGCTTGACGACGCCCCGCCTTGCCTGGTCGCCCTCGGCGACATCGCGCTCGCCGGCGGCGGCACTAGTGCACGATGCGTGGCGGCGGTCGGCGGTAGAAACGCCTCGGCCAACGGGCAGCGGATAGCCGAAACCCTCGCCGCCGACCTGGCCACAACCCTGGTGATCGCTTCCGGGCTGGCCCGGGGGATCGACACCGCCGCGCATCGCGGTGCCATGCTGACCGGCAAAACCATCGCGGTGGTCGCCGGCGGCATCGACCAGCCTTACCCGCCCGAAAACCAGGGGTTGTATCGCCGCATCGCCGGCACCAACCTTGTTATCACCGAGGCCCCACTCGGCACGGTTCCCCAAGCTCGCCATTTTCCGCGTCGCAACCGTATCATCGCCGGCCTGTCGCTGGGCGTCATCGTCATCGAGGCCGCGCTTCGATCCGGCAGCCTCATCACGGCTCGCCTCGCGCAGGAGGCGGGTCGGGAAATCTTCGCCGTGCCAGGCTCGCCGCTCGACCCGCGCGCACGCGGCGGCAACGACCTGATCCGCCAGGGCGCGATCCTGGTCGAAACCGCCGCCGATGTCCTGGCTAACCTGCCGGTGCAACCATCCAGCCCGGTCCGCCGCTTGAACGGGCTGCGTGAGGACACCGCCTCGGACTACGCCGGTGCCCTGACGCTGGAAAACCCCTCCGGCGCCCGGGCCGAGGTGCTCGCACTGCTGTCGCCGGACAGCACGACGGTTGACGATCTGATGCGCCGCTGCCAACTGTCGTCGTCTGCTACCATGGCGGTTCTTCTGGAACTGGAACTCGCGGGACGTGTAGAGACACGGCCTGGCAACCGGATCGCTCTCTTGCCGGACACTGCTGCATAGGATACCGCACGGGCCACATGTCAGACGTCGTCGTCGTCGAATCCCCCGCCAAAGCCAAAACCATCAATCGTTATCTCGGTGGCGGCTATACTGGTACTCGCCAGCTTCGGGCACGTCCGCGACCTGCCGCCCAAGGATGGCAGCGTCCGGCCGGACCAGGACTTCGCGATGGACTGGGAGGCTGACGCCCGCGGCGACCGC
Source organism: uncultured Alphaproteobacteria bacterium (assembly GCA_963758415.1). Classification (GTDB taxonomy): domain Bacteria; phylum Pseudomonadota; class Alphaproteobacteria; order Acetobacterales; family Acetobacteraceae; genus Rhodopila. Next base: position 1,788,193 of record CAVWVL010000011.1, read on the forward strand.
CAGGTCACCGCCATCGCCAAGGCTCTCAAGGGCGCCAAGACGCTATATCTCGCCACCGACCCGGACCGCGAAGGCGAGGCGATCTCCTGGCATGTGCGCGCCATGCTGGCCGACAAGAACGCACTGAAGGGCGTCGACGTCCGCCGCATCACCTTCAATGAGATCACGCGCAACGCGGTCAACTACGCCATCAGCCATCCGCGCGAACTCGACCAGCCGCTGATCGAGGCCTACCTCGCCAGACGAGCACTGGATTATCTGGTGGGGTTCACGCTGTCGCCGGTGCTGTGGCGCAAGCTGCCCGGCAGCCGCAGCGCCGGCCGCGTGCAGTCCGTCGCGCTGCGGCTGATCTGCGAGCGCGAAGCCGAGATCGAGGTCTTCCGCGCCCGCGAATACTGGACCATCGAGGCCGAGTTCATCACCCCCGGCGGCGCGCCCTTCACCGCGCGTCTGACGCATCTGAACGGCAAGCGGCTCGATCAGTTCGATCTGAACAACGAAACCCTCGCGCTGGCGGCCAAGGCGGCGGTTGAGGCTGGCAGCTTCACCGTTGGCTCGGTCGAGCGCAAGCGGGTCAAACGCAATCCGCCGGCGCCGTTCACCACCTCCACCCTGCAGCAGGAAGCATCGCGCAAGCTGGGCTTCGGTGCCCAGCAGACCATGCGGCTCGCGCAGGGGCTCTATGAAGGGGTGGAGATCGACGGCGAGACCACCGGTCTGATCACCTATATGCGCACCGACGGCGTGCAGATGGCGCAGGAGGCGATCCACGGCATCCGCGATCATGTCAGGGACAGTTTCGGTGCGAATTACTTGCCCGCGGCGCCACGCGAATACACCAGCCGAGCGAAGAACGCCCAGGAAGCGCATGAAGCGATCCGGCCAACCGATGTCTCCCGCACGCCTGACCGGGTCGCGCAGGGTTTGGGTTCCGACGCACGGCGACTCTACGAACTGATCTGGAAGCGCGCGGTCGCCTCGCAGATGCAGTCGGCCGAACTGGATCAGGTCAGCGTCGAGGTCACCGACGGCAAGGGCCTCAAGCTGCGCGCCACCGGATCGATCGTCGCCTTCGACGGCTTCCTGAAGCTGTACCGCGAAGACACCGATGACAAAGCGGAAGGCGCGGCGGACGACGACGACAACCGCATGTTGCCGCCAATGGCGGAGAAAGACCCGCTCAAGCGCAACAAGGTGGACGCGAGCCAGCATTTCACCCAGCCACCGCCGCGCTTCTCCGAGGCAAGCCTAGTCAAGAAGCTCGAGGAGCTGGGCATCGGTCGGCCCTCCACGTACGCCTCGATCCTGTCGGTGCTGCAGGACCGCAATTACGTCCGGTTGGAAAAGCGCCGCTTCATTCCTGAGGACCGCGGCCGTCTGGTCACCGCATTCCTCGTCAGCTTCTTCGAGCACTACGTCGACACCAACTTCACCGCCGCCCTCGAGGAAAAACTTGACGACATTTCCGCCGGGCAGCTCGACTGGCGGAAGGTGATGCACGCCTTCTGGGACGAGTTCTCCAAGGCGGTCGAGCAGACGCGGGACCTGAAAATCAGCGACGTCATCGCCGCCCTCGATCAGGACCTCGGCCCCCACTTCTTTCCGGCGCGCGAGGACGGCTCGGATCCCCGGGTCTGCGCCGCCTGCGGCAACGGCCGGCTGGGACTGAAACTCGGCCGCTACGGCAGTTTTATCGGCTGCTCCAACTATCCGGCCTGCCAGTACACCCGCCGCCTCGCGATCGATGTCGGCGACGACCAGGGCGAGACCCTGAAGGAAGGGATGCGTATCCTCGGGCCTCATCCGGAAACCGGCGAGGAGATCACCGTCCGTCGGGGTCCATACGGCCTGTATGTTCAGCAAGGCGAGGCCACTGAAGACAAGAAGGCGCGGCCGAAGCGCACATCATTGCCACGCGGCATGGACGGGGACCAGTTGACCCTGGACCAAGCCGTCGGCTTGCTGTCCCTGCCACGGGAGATCGGACTGCACCCGGAAACGCGCGACAAGATCGAGGTCGGCATCGGCCGATTTGGTCCATACGTGCGCATGGGGGCGGTGTTCGGCTCGCTGGACAAGGACGACGACGTGTTGGCGGTCGGCCTCAACCGGGCGGTCGACCTGTTGGCCAAGAAGCTGGCCAGCGTCCGCACCATCGGTCCCCATCCCGCCGGCCAGGAGCCAGTCACTGTGCGAAAGGGACGCTTTGGTCCCTACCTCCAGCATGGCAAGACGGTTGCCAACCTGCCACGCGGCATGGCGATGGAGGATGTGACGCTGCAGCAGGCGGTGGCCCTGCTGGCTGAAAAGGGCAAACCGCTCAAGCCACGTGGCGCCGCCGCCAGGAAGAAGGCCCGCGCCAGCCCGCGGTCAGCCGCCGCTCCAACGGAAGGTGAGGCCGCGCCGCGCAAGGCACCCGCCAAGAAGGCCCCGCGCAAGGCATCCGCCAAGGGCGCATCGCGCAAGACCTCAGTTAAACAACCGTCCGCAGCCAGCCGGAAAGCTGCCGCCAAGCCGCGGGTGAAGGCTCCGCGCCGCGCCGCCGAATAAGCCCCCGCGCAAAGGGGCACGGCAAGCATTCGCTATTGTGCCAACTCGGTGTCGTTTTTTATTCAGGCCGTTACTCTGTAGGGTTCTCAGCTTCCCCCAACCGCGATTGTTCGTGAATAGTTCTTGTTTCTAGGTGATATATGGAACATAACAAATACAAATCGATGGCTCCAACGTTAGGCAACAATGCAGCCTGCCAATACACGTATTGGTTGCATAGGATCGTCTCATGCGTGTAAAGGCAAACGGGCGCGGCGGCGTGGCTGAAATCGACCCGGGGATCGTGCCGATGGAAAAAAACAAGGCGCTCGACGCCGCGATGGCCCAGATTGAACGAGCGTTCGGCAAGGGGTCCATCATGCGCATGGGTGCCCGCCCCGGCGACGAACACATCGAAGTCATCCCATCCGGATCGCTCGGCCTCGATCTGGCCCTAGGCATCGGCGGATTGCCGCGCGGCCGGATCATCGAAATCTACGGACCGGAAAGCTCCGGGAAAACGACCTTGGCGCTCCACGCCATCTCCGAGGCGCAGCGTCGCGGCGGCACCTGCGCCTTCGTCGACGCGGAGCATGCCCTCGATCCAATTTACGCCCGCAAGCTTGGGATCGATGTCGACAATCTGCTGATCAGCCAGCCGGACGCCGGCGAGCAGGCGTTGGAAATCGCCGATACCCTGGTACGGTCGGGCGCGGTCGACGTGCTGGTCATTGACAGCGTCGCCGCGCTGGTGCCTCGCGCCGAACTGGAAGGCGAAATGGGCGACAGCCACATGGGCCTTCACGCCAGGCTGATGAGCCAGGCCCTGCGCAAAATCACCGGCAGCGTCAGCCGCAGCAACTGCATGCTGATCTTTCTGAACCAGATCCGCATGAAGATTGGCGTGATGTTCGGCAATCCGGAGACGACGACCGGCGGCAACGCGCTGAAGTTCTACGCCTCGATCCGGCTGGAAATTCGTCGCATCGGGCAGATCAAGGACCGCGACGAGATCGTCGGCAATCAAACCCGGGTCAAGGTGGTGAAAAACAAGCTGGCGCCGCCGTTCCGTCAGGTCGAGTTCGACATCATGTACGGCGAAGGCATCAGCAAGGTCGGCGAACTCGTCGACCTTGGCGTGAAGGCCGGTGTTGTGGAAAAGTCCGGCGCATGGTTCAGCTACGACAGTCAGCGCATCGGGCAAGGCCGCGAGAACGCCAAGCAGTTCCTGCGCGATCATCGCGACATCGCCGATGCCATCGAGCTGAAAGTGCGGGAACAGTCAGGGGTCGTCGCGAATTCCATGCTGACCGCCGGCAGCGATGACCCTGAAGAAGCTGAAGCCGCTGAATGACCCCGTTCCCCTGGGCAGTGCGCTAACCCTTGATGACCACGAACTGATCGCAGCAGCCTACGCGGTTCTCGAACGCCACTATCGGCCGTTCTGGCACACCGTGGGAGCCGCCATACGCGGGCAGGACGGCCGCATCTGGACCGGCGTCCACATCGGCACAACGGTGGGTCGCCTGGCGATCTGCGCCGAAGCCGTGGCATTCGGCCGCGCCGTGCTCGAGGGCGATGGAACGATTCTTACGGCCGTCGCGGTCAGGCATCCGAAACCGGAGGAAAACGACCGCGAGCTGGCCGTCGTGCCGCCATGCGGCGGATGTCGCGAGATGATCCTGGATCACGCCCCGGAAGCTATGGTGCTCGTCAAGGACACCGCCGGCCTGATCAAGCTGCCGATCCGCGCGCTGCTTCCCTTTCCCTACCGCCGCTAGGCAGTTGCGGCGTCGGCCTGCAACACCAGCCTTCCGAAGAACGGTTCCGCCGTTTCGCCCGAATCTCTCCTCCTGGCATCTGGGAACTTCGTGACAGCGCGGTCCGTCCAACAGGCACGAATGAGGCCCGGTCCGGCCGGCGTCGCCCGACCGCCCAGCCCCCGTCATTAAAAATCCGCGGGGCTTAACCTTTTGTTTGCAAGTTGCTGCCATGGATGTGCTCCCGCCCGTCTGACGGGCCATCCAGGGGACTCCTATGGACGACCTGCTCGCCGATTTTCTGACTGAAACAAACGAGTGTCTCGCGGACCTGGACTCCGCCCTGGTCAAGCTTGAAAAGACCCCCGATGACGCCGAAACCCTTGGCCTGATCTTCAGGATGGTGCACACCATCAAGGGCACTTGCGGCTTTCTCGGGCTGCCCCGGCTGGAACGCGTCGCGCATGCGGGCGAAAACATCCTCGGCAAGCTCCGCGACAAAACCCTTGCCGTCACCCCAGACATCGTCACCCAGGTCCTCGCCGCGATCGATCGGATCAAACTGATCGTGGCTGGCCTCGCCGGGACCGGGGTAGAACCCGCAGGCGACGACGTGCCATTGATCGCGGCCCTTAACGCGGTGGCCAACAGCGAACCAGCCGCTCCCGCCGACGCCGAACCCAGCGCCGCTCCCGAGCCGCCCGTCCCTCCCGACGCCGCCGCACCCAATCTCGCCGTGGTCGCTGTCACGCCTCAGGTCGTGGCGCCCGTGTCTCCCGAAATCAATGAAGCAGCCCCCCCCCCAGAGGCGCAGCCAAAGGCGGTGCCCGAGGCACTCAAGGAACCGCCATCGGCGCCGCCGGCTCGTGACCCGGCTGAGGCAAACGCGACCGGTCCGCAGGTCGCGGCACAGACCATCCGCGTGACCGTCGACGTGCTCGAAGACCTGATGACGCTGGTGAGCGAACTCGTGCTGACCCGCAACCAGCTCCTCCAGTTGGCGCGCAACCAGGACAACAGCGCTTTCACCGTTCCGCTGCAGCGCCTGTCGCACATCACCTCCGAGCTGCAGGAAGGGGTGATGAAAACCCGCATGCAGCCTATCGGCAACGCCTGGAACAAGCTGCCACGCCTGGTGCGCGACCTGTGCCACGATCTCGGCAAGAAGATCACCCTGACCATGCTCGGCGCTGAAACCGAGCTGGATCGGCAGGTGCTGGAGCAGATCAAGGATCCGCTGACGCACATGATCCGCAACAGCGGCGACCACGGCTTGGAAACGCCGGCCGAGCGCCGCGCCGCGGGAAAACCCGAGGCCGGCCGCATCACCCTCAATGCGTTTCATGAGGGTGGCCACATCCTGCTCGAGGTGTCCGACGACGGCCGCGGTCTGCCGGTGGATCGCATCCGCGCCAAGGCGCTGGCCAATGGACTGGCCACCGAGACGGAGTTGGCCGCGATGAGCGAGGAACAGATCCTGCGCTTCATCTTTGCCGCCGGATTCTCCACCGCCGCCACGGTCTCCGCCGTGTCCGGCCGCGGCGTCGGCATGGACGTGGTCAAGACCAATATCGAGAAGATCGGTGGCACCATCGATCTTAAGAGCACCCCCGGCAAAGGGACGATGTTCACCATCAAGATCCCGCTGACCCTGGCGATCGTCTCGGCGCTGATCGTCGAAGCTTGCGGCGAGCGCTTCGCCATTCCCCAGATCAGCGTGGTGGAGCTGGTGCGGGCAAAGCACGAGGCCGAAGCGTCCCAGAACTCAGGCACCGAAAGCGTCATCGAACGCATCAACGACACCCCGGTTCTGCGGCTGCGCAACCGCCTGCTGCCCCTGGTCAGCCTGGCCGAGTTGCTGGAACTCGGGACCCGTCAGGCTACCGAAGGCGGCGCCGATGTCGTGGTGGCGCAGGTCGGTTCGCAAATGATGGGTATCATCGTCGATCGCGTGTTCGACACCGAGGAAATCGTCGTCAAGCCGGTGGCGCCGATCCTGCGACATGTGACGATGTTCAGCGGCAACACCATCCTGGGTGATGGTTCGGTGATCATGATCCTTGACCCGAACGGGATTGCCCGGCGCACCGGCGTCGGCTTCGGCAGCAAGAGCAGGCTCGAACAGTCCAGCCGCGTCGAGGCGCAGACCACCAGCGACCAGACCGCCATGCTGCTGTTCCACGCCGGTGGCTCGCAGCGCATGGCAGTTCCGCTCGGCCTGGTCGCGCGGCTCGAGGATATCCCGCGGGAAAAGATCGAAATGTCGTGTGGTTCGCCCGTCACGCAGTATCGCGGCAAGCTGATGCCGCTGATCTCCATGGGCGGCGACGCCAATCCGGACAAGCCAACGCAGCCCTTGCTGGTGTTCGCCGAGGGCGGTCGCACCATGGGCCTGATGGTCGATGAAATCGTCGACGTCGTTGACGATCGCCTGCAAATCGAACTCGCCGGCGCCCGGCCCGGCCTTCTGGGCAGCGCGGTTATCGGCGGCCATGCCACCGATGTTCTGGATACCGGCTATTGGTTGATGCAGGCGTGGGAGGACTGGTTCCGCGGCGCTCCCCGCCAGGACGCGGCGACCGGCCAGAAGCACGTGCTGATGGTCGACGACAGCGATTTCTTCCGCCAGCTCATCGTGCCGACACTGAACGCGGCGGGGCTGCGAGTGACCGCCGTCGCCAGCGCCGCCGAGGCACTGCGGCTGCGTGAGAACGGCAACCTCTACGATGCCATCGTTTCCGACATCGAAATGCCCGACATGGACGGCCTGCAGTTCGCCCGTGCTATCCGCGTCGGGGGCATCTGGGCCGATCTGCCGCTGATCGCAATGACCGGCCACACCGACGCGCAATACGCACAGGCAGCGCGCCAGGCCGGTTTCAACGATTACATAACGAAATTCGAACGTGAAGCGCTGGTCGCCAGCCTACGCAGCAATCTCGCCGAAACCGTCCCCGCCTGACGCCCGACCGCCTTACCTACTGCCTGCCTCCGCCGCCTCCCCTGGCGCACGAAAGGACCCGGTATGCCTAGCGATGTATTGGAGCGGCCGGAGACCTCGGCCGACGACGAACAGGTTCTCGTGACCCTTACCGTGGCGGATCAGCTCTGCGGGGTTCCGGTGCTCGCCGTGCGCGATATCCTCGGCGAGCAGCCGATCACGCGCATTCCGCTGGCTCCGCCGGAGATCGCCGGCAGCCTCAACCTGCGCGGACGTATCGTAACCGCGGTCGACCTGCGTCGCCGGCTCGGTCTGCCGCCGGCGCCAACGGGACAGAAGCGCATGTCCGTCGTCGCCGATCAGAGCGGTGAGTTATACGCGCTGCTGGTCGATCAGGTCTCGGAAGTCATGAGCCTGAAAGCCAGCACCTTCGAACAGAACCCCCCGACCCTGGAAAAGCGCTGGGCGGCCTTCAGTAAAGGCATCTACCGTCTGGATGGGCGCCTACTGGTCGTCCTCGACGTCGCCAAGCTGCTGGCCTTATCGGGAGAGGCGTAGCTCGATGACACGCACGTGCCTCGTCGTGGACGACAGCCGGGTGGTTCGCAAGGTCGCACGCCGCATCCTGGAGGCGAACCACTTCACCGTAAATGAGGCCGCCGACGGGCAACTGGCCATGGATGCCTGCCGTCTGACCATGCCCGACTGCATCCTGTTGGACTGGAACATGCCCGTGGTGGATGGGATCACCTTCCTGCGGAACCTGCGCCTCGAATTCGGCCCCGACAAGCCGCTGGTCGTCTTCTGCAGCACGGAAAATGACATGGACCACATCGAGCAGGCGATCTCGAGCGGCGCCCAGGAATACATCATGAAGCCGTTCGACGAGGAAATTCTGATCGGCAAGCTCGGTCAGGTCGGACTGATTTGACCGCGATCGCTCGGCTGCCACGACCTGTCCCAGCCAGCACCTCGTTAGCCCGAGTGATGATCTGTGATGATTCGATGGTGATCCGTGCCGCCATCGCCCGCATCCTTGAAGCTGATCCCGAAATCCGTGTGGTAGCAAAGGTCGCAAACGGCCGAGCGGCTGTGGATGAGATCCGGCGCACGCCGGTGGATGTCGTGATCCTGGATATCGAAATGCCGGTCATGGACGGCATGGCCGCATTGCCGCTTCTGCTGGCGGCGGATCCTGGCGTGCGAATCATCATGGCCTCAACCCTGACAACACGCGGCGCGGATATCGCCATGCGGGCGCTCCGCCTCGGGGCCGCCGACTATGTGCCGAAACCCTCTACGATCGGCACCCAGGGCGATGAGGGATTTCGTCGCGAGTTACTGGAGAAAGTCAAAGGGCTGGCCCGCCTGCGACGACCCGGCTCGCAGCCGGGGCGACCCCGGCCCGCCATCACCCTCCGGCCCGCTCCCGCGGCGGCGGCCCGGCTGCTCGCCATCGGCAGCTCCACCGGCGGCCCGCAGGCCCTGTTCACGGTCGTCCAGGGGCTTGGGAAAGGGCTTGGGGTCCCGGTGGTAATCACCCAGCATATGCCGCCAACCTTTACCCCGATCCTGGCCGAACACATCACGCGGCTAGGTTTTATGCCTTGCACCGAGGCCCGCGACGGCGAAGCCCTGGTCGCTGGTCACCTCTATTTGGCCCCCGGGGATCGCCATCTCCTGGTCGAGGGCGGCCGCACCGGCCTGCGTGCGAAATTGACCACCGGGCCGCCGGAGAATTTCTGCCGCCCTTCGGTCGATCCGATGCTTCGAAGTGCCTCGGCGGCATGCGAGGGGCGTGTGCTGGTCGCGATGCTCACCGGTATGGGCCATGACGGACTCGCCGGCACCAGACAGGTCATCGAGGCTGGCGGCTGTGCCGTCGGCCAGGACGAGGCCAGCAGCGTGGTGTGGGGAATGCCCGGCGCGGTGGTCCAGGCCGGACTATGCCACGCCGTCCTGGCGTTACCCAAAATCTCGCCCAAGTTGCTGGAAATGTTGAAAGGAGTGCGAGCATGACCGAGAGTCTGACAACAGCGTCATTCGATACGCTCGCGGCACTGCTCAGGTCGAAATCCGGCCTGATTATCGGCAGGGACAAAATCTATCTGTTGGAAACGCGCCTTACCAACATTCTCAAGCGAGAGAAGATCGCCGATCTAAATGGCCTCGCCGACCGGCTTCGCGGCGCCGGAAATGACGCACTGGCTCGGGACGTGGTAGAGGCGATGACCACTAACGAGAGCTTCTTCTTTCGCGACGACAAGCCGTTCGTTCACTTCCGAACCCAGGCCCTGCCACACCTGATCGCCGCGCGCCCCCCTGGCAGCACCATTCGCATCTGGTCGGCAGCGTCGTCATCCGGCCAGGAAGCGTATTCGCTCGCGATGATCATCGCCGAAGCCCACGCGCTGTTAGGCGGTCGCAAGATCGAGATCATCGGCACCGATATCGCTCGGGATCAACTCGCCCGGGCTCGCGGCGGACTCTACACCCAGTTCGAGGTTCAGCGCGGCCTGCCGGTGCAGATGCTGATGCGCTACTTCAAGAAAGAGGAATCCAACTGGCGTATCAGCGAGGCGCTTCGCGCCATGGTCCAGTTCAGGGAATTCAACCTGTTGAGCGATCTACGGCCGCTAGGACGCTTCGACGCGGTGTTCTGTCGCAACGTGCTGATCTATTTCGATCAGCCAACCAAGGCGCGGGTCATGGATGCTGTAGCCGCGCTGTTTTCGCCCGACGGCGTACTGTATCTCGGCGGCGCCGAGACGGTCATGGGGATCACCACCAAGTTCGCGCCACTGCCGGCCGAACGCGGCGTATATGGTCTCATCAGCCCGACGGTGGCAATGCCTTGCGCCGCGCTGAATCCACACGCCCCACCCCAGTAGCCCACACCCCAGTAGCCCACACCCCGGTAGCCCACGGCCCAATCCACCACGGGCCGGCCAATCATCACCCCGACCCCGTGGGGCCATCGGTCGCAGCCAAGCCCCCGATTGCCGCACCAACCCCCGGCAGGGCGCTGTTCCCGACGGTCTGAACCAAGCTCACTGACTACTGACCACTGATAATCAGACCGTCTTGAGGAAATTGGTCAGCTTGGTAATCGCCGACAACTTGTCGGTCTGATCCAGCGCCGCAAGCTCCGCCGCTAGACGATCCATCGCGGCTTCGTAGATCTGCCGCTCGGAAAAGCTCTGGTCGGGCTGTCCCGAGTTGCGGTGCAGGTCGCGCACCACCTCGGCAATCGACAGCGGGTCGCCCGAGTTGATTTTCGCCTCATACTCCTGGGCACGTCGAGACCACATCGTCCGCTTTATCCGAGCCTTGCCCTTCAGCACCGCGAGCGCCTCGTCAAACAGCTTGCGCGTCGCCAGTTTGCGCAGCCCGGCGGTGCGGGCCTTGGCGACCGGCACCCGCAGCGTCATACGGTTTTCCTCGAAGGTGATGTGAATCAGTTCCAGCTTGTGGCCCGCGATCTCCTCCGTTGCGATCCGCTCCACCTTGCCGACCCCATGAGTCGGGTAGACAACGTGATCACCCTCGACGAACACCTCGGCTTTCGCAATTGCCCGCGGGGTCAGGGTCGGGCCGTTGTGCGCCCGGCGATCAACCTCGACCGGACGCTGCTCGACCCGCTGATCCGCTGACACCGTCACGTCGGGCGACGCGATCGTCTGCTGTTCGACAACCTGGTTCGAAATGTCTTCCACTGCTTGCTGCTCACTCAATGTTTTCGCAAAATGCTGCCGTCACATACGCAAAAATTCGTGCGATTCGCCCAGTTCCGCCACAATGCCTGACGCCGGCGACGCCTGTTTCAGCAATCACCCACGCTCCGCACGACTTTTCCTTTCTGTACTGGTCTCGCCAGGAAACCCAATACCCTCGGATATCGAGGCCAGGACCGGCCGCTGCAAGCGGCACCAAAGAATGACCCTGTAGCACTAAACGCGTGTCTTGTCAGGTAGCTATCCCGCTACTCGCCGTGTCGCGCCCCCGTTCCGCGACCCCTAGGCCTTGCCGGGCTCCGGAGAAAACTGCTCGCTCTTCCCGGTCTTGTCCTTCCACTCGTCGGCGTCCTCCGGCGGTGTTCCTTTCCGCGTAATATTAGGCCACTGCGTTGCATACGTCCGGTTCTGCTCGGCCCAGTCCGTCGCCTTGTCGTCGCTGTCTGGCACAATCGCCTCGACCGGGCATTCCGGTTCGCATACGCCGCAATCAATGCATTCATCCGGATGAATCACCAGCATGTTCGCGCCAACATAAAAGCAATCGACCGGGCAGACCTCGACGCAGTCCATATATTTGCAACGAATACAACTCTCGGTGACCACATAGGTCATGCGCAAACCCCTGGATAAATTCAATTCGCGGCCGCCAGGCGCGAGATTCAGAGGCCGCGATATGCCGACGAATCGGCTTCTGTGCAAGGTGCAGGCAGGTCTGTCATATCGACGTAGAGCAATTTTGCCACCGCGGCGGGTCCACGTCGCACCGCCAGACCGGAGACACGCACCACCCGCACTCCGCCGTGCACCGGGAACGTCAGCACGTCCCCCACCCGCAGCTTGGCGTGCGGCTTGGCGGTCGGCTGGCGATTGATGCGAATCGATCCCTCCGCCGCCAAATCGGCGCAAGCCGAACGGGAGCGCAGAAACCGCGCGCACCAGAGCCACTTATCAAGCCTCTGCCAATCTCGGTCTTCCTGGTCGACTAGCGGCATCTCCCCTCCCTGCGTTACCTGCCCCGAGTTCTGAATGATGCGACCCGCGTCTACCGCCGCAGCGCCGCCAGGGCGGCGAACGGCCCACCACTTGAAACAACTGGGGCTGGGCGAGCATTGACCGGACGCCGCCGCCGCTGAGGCATCAGCATCGCCGGCGCCGGCGGACCGTGCTCATCCGGCTCAAGTCCCGCCGCCGGCAAAACGCGAAAGCCGAGGTGGCGCAGCACGGCGGGCAGCAGGTCAGCCTTGATCGCAAAGCGTGATGCGAGGCCGGCCGGCAGCGCCGACGGCCCAAGCCGGGAGCGGAAGCCCAGCTCTCCCGCGACCTTCTCAGCTATGTCGAGGCGCAACAGGACCGGGCCCGCCCCCACCCACCCGGCAGCCGCCGCGAAACCCGCCGGCCATCCAGGCTGATCCACCGGCACGGAAACCAGGGCGTTACTTGGCAGTTGTGGCGTCGTCATGCCACGCCACAACGCCCAGAGCCGAACCCGCATCGCAGCGGCGCGCGGCTTCATCAGCGCCGGCATGAACAGCGCGAAGCGCCCGGACCGAACGCCGAGCGCCCGCAGCCGGGGCCGCATTTCCGGCGATAAGGTCTCCGCGTCCACGCCCGGGATCAGGCCGAGCGATTCCATCAGACGGTGTAGCGGGCCGCGTAGCGCAGGGACGGCCTGTGCCGCCGCCTCGGCCACGAACAACGGCGCGAGATCGGCGCGAATTTGCCCGTCCAGCCAAGCCTGCAACCGGCGTCTGATCCGCTCCCGCTCCGCGCCGTCGAGAAATTCGCTGTCACTCACCTGCACCTTCGGCCGCAGCGGGGTGGAGCCAGGGACCAGCCGCCCGATCGAGGTGCCGGACCAGGTCATCCGATGATCCGCCGTCAGAGCAAAACTCTCGTCGCCAGCGATTTCGACCGCCGCCACCCGGCGCGGCATCTCCGCCCGTAGCGCCCGGCGCGCCGCCCGCAGCACCAGCTTCTTTTCGTCGCCCACCGCTTCCGGGTCGGGAACAAAGCCAAACCCCTCCACATGCCCGACCGGATGGCCTTCGACGACCACCTCGCCCCGTAGCGTCACAGCCGACAGCAGCTTTTCCCCGTCGGCATTGTCCAGCCGCCGCACCAGATGCGCCGCCCGACGATCGACAAACCGGCTGATCAGCCGCTCATGCAGCGCATCGGACAGCTTGTCCTCGACCTCGCGCGCCTGACCCTGCCAGTGCAACGTGTCCTTCACCCAATCCGAGCGGGCGGCGATGTAGGACCAGATACGGACCCCCGCCAGCCGCTGCATCAGCGTGTCGATGTCCCCATCCGGACGATCCAGCGCGGCGATCTGCCCGGCGAGCCAGTCGGTCGGAACCACCGTCTCTCGCGCGACATGATCAAACACGCGGGCACACAGGCGGGTATGGGTTTCGTCGGCCAGCTTGCGGAAGTCGGGTATCTGGCAGGCCTCCCACAGCAGCCGCATACGGCTGCGCCCATGTGCGAGTTTGCGGATCTCCGGATCGCGCGACAGCGCCTGCAGCGTTTCCAGGTCCGAGGAATCGTTGCCCCGAATCAGCCCGGGGCGGGGCGGCGGCTGGGTCAGACTGTCCAGCAAGGTGTCGATACCGGAGAAATCCAGGTCGCTATTGCGCCAGCACAGCACATCCAGGGCATCGAAATTGTGCGCTTCGACAGCCGTGACGACATCATCGGGCAACGGCGGACACTGTGTCGTCGTTCCGAACGTTCCATCGCGCATCCCGCGACCCGCCCGTCCGGCGATCTGCCCAACCTCGGACGCGGTCAGCCGGCGCGGGCGGTGGCCGTCGAACTTGCCGAGCCCGGCGAAGGCGACGTGGTCGACGTTCATATTGAGGCCCATGCCGATCGCGTCGGTGGCAACCAGAAAGTCCACCTCCCGGTCCTGGTACAACGCCACCTGGGCATTCCGCGTCCGCGGCGACAGCCGGCCCATCACGACCGCACAACCGCCCTTGCGCCGCCGGATTAACTCGGCGATCGCATAGACCTCGGCCGCGCTGAACGCGACCACGGCGGTGCGCGGTGGCAGGCGTACCAGCTTGGCCGGCCCGGCATAGGAAAGCTGCGACAGCCTCGGCCGCGTCTCCACCCGAGCGCTGGGCACCAGACGCTGCAGCAGCGGCCGGATCGTCTCTGAGCCTAGGAACATCGTCTCGACCATGCCTCGCGCGTGCAGCAGGCGATCGGTGAACACGTGCCCCCGGTCGGCGTCGGCACAAAGCTGGATCTCATCCACCGCGACAAATTCGGTGGCCCGGTCCAGGGGCATCGCCTCGACGGTGCACGAGAACCACTTCGCCTCCGGTGGGATGATCTTTTCCTCGCCGGTGATCAGCGCGACGTGGCGGGCACCCTTTCGAGCCACCATCCGATCGTAGTTCTCCCGCGCCAACAGGCGCAGCGGGAAGCCGATGATCCCAGAGGAATGTGCAAGCATCCGCTCGATGGCGAGATGCGTCTTGCCGGTGTTCGTCGGGCCGAGGACCGCCTTGACACGGGCCGGCAAACCGGAGTCGGAGCCAAGCATTCACGAATGTTTGGATGCCGTGACCAGGAATGCAAGCACCGAAACCGCGACGCGCGTTTTTCCGCCTGCGACGCCCGGCCGCGAGGCTACCGCCAGCGCGAGAGGCACCGGTTTACTTTGGCCACAAATCGCTCTCGCTGCCTCGCCGAGCAGGTGTCCATGCGCGTCATCGCAATCCAGTCGAGCCGGCAATGCCGCGCGCACAGCGACCGGAACGCGCTGTCGACCATCCGTCGGTCAGGCCAGCCAATGAACCATAGCAGCCACCTCGGTGAGCCATAGGTGGTCACCACCCCCATCCGGCGAATGTTCATCAGCAGCGGCTCCAGGCCCCCACCCTTGCGGAGAGCGAACGCCACACCTGGCACCCAGACCCGGTCGAACCACCCCTTTAGCATGGCCGGCAACCCAAACCACCAAGTCGGGTACACCAGCAGCAAGGCATCGGCACGTCGTAGCGCCGCAATGTAGTCTGTGATCCCATTCAGGTCACGGCTGGAGTCATAGGTACCTGGCCTCGCTCGTCCGGGCTCATCGCGGCGACAAAGCCCTCGGCGTAGAGATCGCGCACTTCGACCGTGTGGTTGGCTGCCCTCAGTGCGCGAGTGGCAGTGTCACGCAGCGCGGCGCAGAAGCTGTCGGCCCGAGGATGGCAGTAAACCAGCAGCACGTGCATTCAGCCGCCCCGAACGCATTCACCCCCTCTCAGCGGGAAGCGGTCACCGGTTGATGCGCCTTCAGGAAAGTGCGCACGTGGCGTACCGCCAGCGGAATCAGGTCCCTCGGTTCCTTCCACGGATACAGGCTCACCTGAGCATTAGGAGCGAGACGCGCGGACTCCATGGCCACGGCATAAGGATGCGCCGGAACATCGTCCGGCAGAACGAGTACGGGCGTCCGGCAGCCGCGCACGAAATCGCGTGTCACAGTGAAGACGAAGTCGGGGTTGGAGCGATACATCCGGTTCAGGAAGGCATCTACCATCGCTATGGTCACGTCGGGCCGGCGGGCACACAGCGCAGGCCCCCAGCCAGCCATGTTGTTGTTGTAAAACAGGTCCGGCATCTCCGGACGCGATCCGCTGGGCTGCGCCAGCACCGCGGCGACGATGCGTCCGGGTGCCCGCCGCAGCAGGTTCCAGATGAACGGCCCGCCGATGCAGAAGCCCATCACCATGAATTTCTCGATCCCCAGGTGATCCATCAGTCCGAGCTGATCGTCGGCGTAGGAGTCCCAGGGCCGCTTCATATCGATGGGTCCCGAGGAACGACCGCTGTTGGCATTCCGCAGGTCCATCGTGATGCAGCGGTACTCGTTCCTGAACTTGCTGAGCGGGTCGAACGGCGCACCGTCAGAGAAAAAGCCGATCGTCGAATTCAGTCCCCCGCCGGGAATGAGCAACAAAGGAAAGCCTGAACCGGCCTCCTCGTAGTGGATGCGGACATCGCCTCTTTCATAGAATGGCATCGCTCTTCCTCCTTGCCGCCGCATCACCTTCCGGAACCGCGGCGATTTGCTACACTGTCGCCGCGAACAAGCAGTCAGGCAACAAGCTGACGCTATACTCGGGGGAGCGCACCATGCAGGCGGATTACATCATCATCGGCGCGGGTTCGGCTGGATGCGTGCTGGCGAACCGGCTGACCGAGGATCCCGGCACCAAAGTGCTGCTGATCGAGGCAGGCGGGCGCGACTGGAACCCGCTCATTCACATCCCCGCCGGCTTCATGAAGATGCTCGACCACGATACCCTGACCTGGAAGTTCCGTGCCGAACCTGATCCCGGGACTAACGGCCGCGCCATCGTCTACACCCGCGGCCGCGTGGTCGGGGGCTCCTCGTCGATCAACGGGCTGATCTACATCCGGGGGCAGCCCGAAGACTACGACCACTGGGCCCAGCTCGGGAATCGCGGCTGGTCGTGGGATGACTGCCTGCCGTTCTTCCGTAAGGCCGAGCGCTGGGAGGGAGAAGGCAGCGCGCAACGCGGCAAGGACGGACCGCTGTTCACCTCGAAGACCGACCGGCCGGCGATTTGCGCTACGGTGATCGAGGCCGGCAAACAGCTCGGCCTGGAATACTGCGACGACGTCAACGATCTGCAACCCGGCGCCGGCGATAGCATCGGCTGGTGCCAGCAGACCCGGGGTGGCCGCCGCCGGGCCAGCGCCGCGCGCACATATCTGCATCCGGCCTTGAAGCGGCCGAACCTCCACCTTGTCACCAAGGCCCTTGTGCACCGCGTCGTGTTCGAGGGCAAGCGAGCGACCGGCGTCGAGTTCTCGCGCAACGGTGTCGTCGAGCGCGCCGATGCCGCACGCGAGGTGATCCTGTCGGCAGGCGCGGTCGGCTCGCCCCATATTCTGCAGCTTTCCGGCGTCGGCGACGCCGAGCACCTCGGGAGGATCGGGGTCCAGGTTGTGCATGAACTGCGCGGCGTCGGCCGCAACATGCAGGATCACTACGTCGCGCGGGTCTCGTATCCGGTTGTCGGCGCGCAGACCGCCAATGAGCGGTCGCGCGGGCTGCCGCTCGCCAGCGAGGTCATGCGCTGGCTGTTCACCGGCAAGGGCATGCTGAGCTACAGCCCGTCGATCGTTGCTGCCTCGGTCAAGGTGCTGGAAACTTCCGCGACACCTGACATGCAGTGCACCTTCGCGCCCGGCAGCTTCAAGGATGGCCAGATCGGCCAGTTGGAGCAGACGCCCGGCCTCAGCGCCGGCGCCTGGCAGATGCGGCCACTGTCACGAGGTTATGTCGAGGCCAGATCGGACCAGCCCGGCGACATGCCGGCGATCAACCCACGCTATCTGTCCGACGAGACCGACCGGCGCGCCATCATCGGCGGTCTGCGGTTCGCTCGGCGCATGTTCGCCGCCCCGGCATTGAAGCAGTTCGTGCGCGAGGAAAGCCTGCCCGGCGATCAGGTCCAGACCGACGATGAATTGCTCGATTACGCGCGGCGCAACGGCGGCACCTGCTACCACGCCAGTTGCACCTGCATGATGGGGCAACACCCGACCAGCGTCGTCGACAACGAACTGCGGGTCCACGGCATGGAGGCGCTGCGGGTCATCGACGCATCGGTGATGCCGGCGGTTACCTCCACCAACACCAACGCGCCAACCATCATGATCGCCGAGCAAGGTGCGGCGATGATAAAGGGCGCCGCTCGGCAACGCATAGCGGCGTAACGGTCGCCGACTTCATCCGACGGTCTAGAAACTTGCGTCCCAGTCATTCGGAGATTGAAGCGACAGCTGTTCGCGCCTGAAACGGCCATTCTTCTATCGCTATGGAATTTGGTTGCGGGGACAGGATTTGAACCTGTGACCTTCAGGTTATGAGCCTGACGAGCTACCGGGCTGCTCCACCCCGCGCCAGTTGTCGGTGTTCAGTCATCAGTTTTCATTGGTTGGCCCGAGCCGGTGGTTGGGATGGATTGGAAGACCTGGCGGCGACCTACTCTCCCGTGCCTTGAGACACAGTACCATGGGCGCTGGGGGTTTTCACGGCCGAGTTCGGGATGGGATCGGGTGGGGGCTCCCCGCCATGGCCACCAGGTCGTCCAATCCATCCCAGTGATCAGTGTCCGGACACTGGATGGAGAGGTTCTGGCTGCTGTTGTGCACGATGGTCAATCCCGGTCGATCTGACAATTGATGACTGGAGACTGATCACTGTTTCTGAGGATGATTTCCATGCATGGTGTGTCGTTCCCAGCCGCCTGATGCCGTTTCTGACAACTGGCGCCTGCAAACTGACGACTGATATCGAGTCGCTCGGGCGATTAGGACCAGTTAGCTGAGCGCGTTACCGCGTGTATACATCTGGCCTATCGACGTGATGGTCTATCACGGCCCTGTAGGGGATGACCCCTGGGAGACCTGGTTTTGAGGAGGGTTTCCCGCTTAGATGCTTTCAGCGGTTATCCCGTCCATACATAGCTACCCGGCGGTGCCACTGGCGTGACAACCGGTGCACCAGAGGTATGTCCATCCCGGTCCTCTCGTACTAGGGACAGCGCCTCTCAAGTCTCCTTCACCCACGGCAGATAGGGACCGAACTGTCTCACGACGTTCTAAACCCAGCTCACGTACCACTTTAATCGGCGAACAGCCGAACCCTTGGGACCTGCTCCAGCCCCGGGATGTGATGAGCCGACATCGAGGTGCCAAACCTCCCCGTCGATGTGGACTCTTGGGGGAGATCAGCCTGTTATCCCTAGAGTACCTTTTATCCGTTGAGCGATGGCCCTTCCACGCGGGACCACCGGATCACTATGGCCGACTTTCGTCTCTGCTCGAGCTGTCACTCTCGCAGTCAGGCGGGCTTGTGCCATTGCACTCAGCAGCCGATGTCCGACCGGCCTGAGCCCACCATCGCGCGCCTCCGTTACACTTTAGGAGGCGACCGCCCCAGTCAAACTGCCCACCATGCAGGGTCCCGGACCGGGCTGACCGGTCGCGGTTAGACATCAGAAGAGGTCAGGGTGGTATTTCAAGGTTGGCTCCACCCAGGCTAGCGCCCAGGCTTCAAAGCCTCCCACCTATCCTACACAGCCCTCTCCTAATGCCACTGCAAAGCTGCAGTAAAGGTTCATAGGGTCTTTCCGTCTGACCGCGGGTACCCCGCATCTTCACGGGGAATTCAATTTCGCTGAGCCGATGCTGGAGACAGTGGGGAAGTCGTTACGCCATTCGTGCAGGTCGGAACTTACCCGACAAGGAATTTCGCTACCTTAGGACCGTTATAGTTACGGCCGCCGTTTACCGGGGCTTCAATTCAGTGCTTGCACACCTCCTCTTAACCTTCCGGCACCGGGCAGGCGTCAGGCCGTATACGTCGTCTCTCGACTTCGCACAGCCCTGTGTTTTTACTAAACAGTCGCTACCCCCTGCTCTGTGCCACCCACCGATGGTTGCCCAACGATAGGTCTCGCTTATCCCGAAGTTACGCGAGCAATTTGCCTAGTTCCTTCAGCATCGTTCTCTCAAGCGCCTTGGTATGCTCTACCAGTCCACCTGTGTCGGTTTCGGGTACGGTCTATACGCTGGAGCTATTTCCCGGAACAACTTGGCGGCACGGGCAATCCGATAAGCCCGCACAACGTCCGTCATTCGTCACTTCCAGCAGGCCGGGGAATATTGACCCCGTTCCCATCGACTACGGCTTTCGCCCTCGCCTTAGGGGCCGGCTCACCCTGCGCGGATTAACCTTGCGCAGGAACCCTTGGACTTTCGGCGACAGAGTTTCTCACTCTGTTTGTCGCTACTCATGTCAGCATTCGCACTTCCGATACCTCCACCACCCCTCACAGGTATGGCTTCACAGGCTTACGGAACGCTCCGCTACCGAACAGTTGTCAGTTGTCGGTCGTCAGTTCTCAGACAGGTTGCCTCGTAGGCCGTGCAACATCCGGGCGATCTGGGAGAGTTCGTCCTGCCAGGCGACGCACTGCTCGCGTGGCACGTAATCCAGATCGGCGGCATAGTCACACCACAACCTCGCTTCGTCGGCCGAACCGATCGCCATCGATAGATAGCGGCGGAACTCGGCATCCGAGCCAGGCTGACGGCCGGCCCCCTCGACCAGAAGGGCGCAGACCGATTTCGAGGATCGCCGCAGTTGATCGGCGACACCCCCGTATTGCTCCACCTTCGGCCAGCCAAGGCTGGCCCGATGAAGCGCCAACGACAACCGATAAGCACGCTGGAAGACCTTAAGCTTCCATGCATCCCCGGCCATCACTTGCTTCCTGTCTGACAACTGGCGACTGACAACTGACAACTGTTCCCACAGCTTCGGTACGTGGCTTGAGCCCCGTTACATCTTCGGCGCGGGATTTCTTATTTAGACCAGTGAGCTATTACGCTTTCTTTAAAGGATGGCTGCTTCTAAGCCAACCTCCTGGTTGTTTTGGAATTCCCACATCCTTTCCCACTTAGCCACGATTTGGGGACCTTAGCTGGTGGTCTGGGCTGTTTCCCTCTCGACGACGGACCTTAGCACCCGCCGTCTGTCTGCCACGCTAAACGTCTCGGTATTCGGAGTTTGGTTAGGTTTGGTAAGGCTTTGGGCCCCCCTAGCCCATCCAGTGCTCTACCCCCGAGGGTCAACACGTGACGATCTACCTCAATAGATTTCGCGGAGAACCAGCTATTTCCGAGTTTGATTGGCCTTTCACCCCTAGCCACAGCTCATCCCCGACTTTTTCAACAGGCGTGGGTTCGGCCCTCCAGTGGGTGTTACCCCACCTTCAGCCTGGCCATGGCTAGATCACTCGGTTTCGGGTCTTCTGCCCGCGACTGAACGCCCTGTTCAGACTCGCTTTCGCTGCGCCTTCGCCTACCGGCTTAAGCTCGCCGCGAACAGAAACTCGCTGACCCATTATACAAAAGGTACGCCGTCACGGTACTCGCACTTGCGTGCACGACCGCTCCGACTGCTTGTAGGCATCCGGTTTCAGGTCTCTTTCACTCCCCTTTAGGGGTGCTTTTCACCTTTCCCTCACGGTACTTGTTCGCTATCGGTCACCAGGGAGTATTTAGGCTTGGAGGGTGGTCCCCCCATGTTCAGACAGGATTTCACGTGTCCCGCCCTACTCAAGGATTTCTCGACGTTTACGCATACGGGGCTATCACCCGCTTTGGCCGCACTTTCCAGAGCGTTCTGCTTAGTTTCGAAAAACCACTGGCCTGTTCCGCGTTCGCTCGCCACTACTAGCGGAATCTCTGTTGATGTCTTTTCCTCCAGGTACTGAGATGTTTCAGTTCCCCGGGTTCGCCTCGTCACCACTATGGATTCATGATACGATACCCTTGCGGGTGGGTTGCCCCATTCGGATATCCACGGATCAACGCCTGCTCGCGGCTCCCCGTGGCTTTTCGCAGCGTGCCACGTCCTTCATCGCCTCCTGGTGCCAAGGCATCCACCGAATGCCCTTCTTATACTCGATATCCCGGACTTCCTCCCGGAGGAGGAAGCCTCACCATGCACAGAAACCATCCTCAGATTCAGTCGTCAGGGATCAGTCGTCAGTTGTCAGAGACAACTCACGCCGGATACCCTTGACTGTTTGAGAACAGTCCTGGAAATACTTGTGTTTTCCGCACACAACAGGATCCTGCCCAATCAGTGTTCGCCACCTGCTCACGCAAGCCGGAAAAACCTCTGATCAAACAAGATCGTTCACGCGCCTCTGAACCCTCGCCGCCGACCGTTGGGGCGCCGTTCTCGCGAACGACAATTCCCGGTCAGACAATTCGATCGGACAGGCGACCAA
>CAVWVL010000011.1:1812500-2375648 GCA_963758415.1 uncultured Alphaproteobacteria bacterium
GCCCAATCCCATCCACCGCTCACGCAGCAGACAGCATGGACGCCGCCAACGTATCCCTTCCTAGCCTATGCAATTGTCAAAGAACCCCGGATTTCCCGGCCTCGGCAGCCCAGGGCCGTCGAAGGAGGCGCCTTGTAGTCGCCCCCTATCCCCGTGTCAACGCGATTACGGTTGCCAGCCGCCGTTCCCCGCGAATGGCGTAACCTATTAAAACATTTGGATTAAGGGTTGATTACCAGCCTGGACAGTTCGACACAGGGTAGCTATGCGACAGCCGCATGAGGCCATTGATCGGCTCCATATCCGCTGCGAGCGCGCCGCTCTCAGGGCACCAATCCGCCGGCGAATTGCAGGCCCGGGTCGTGGCCGCTATCGCGATATATCGATCCATCCAGCGGTTCCTCGTCAGCACGCCCGCCGTAGATCAGGTCCAGCGCCGAGGATGACAGCGCTTCGGGGGCGCCGTCGAACACGATCCGGCCGTGCGACAGGCCGATGATACGGCGGCAGTAGGCGCGGGCGGTGTCCAGGGTGTGCAGATTGGTCAGGACAGTGATCCCGTCGCGGCGGTTTATTTCCGCCAGCGCGTCCATGATCACCCTGGCGTTCAGCGGATCGAGCGACGCGATCGGCTCATCCGCCAGCAGCATCCGGGGCTCCTGCATCAGCGCCCGCGCAATCGCCACGCGCTGCTGCTGGCCGCCCGAGAGGGCATCGGCACGGTTCATCGCGACGTCGGCAAGCCCCAGGCGATCCAGTGCACGGATCGCCAGCGCGCGTTCGGTCGGAGTAAACAGTTTCAGCAGCAGCCGAGGCCCGGAGATCTGGTTCAATCTGCCGCACAGCACGTTGGTCAGCACGTCCAGCCGACCCACCAGATTGAACTGCTGAAAAATCATTGCCGTTTGCGCCCGCCAGGAGCGCAACGATTTGCCGTGCAGCCGGGTGATGTCCACGCCGTCGTTGATGATAGTGCCCTCGGTGGGGCCGATCAGCCGGTTGACCAGTCGCAACAGGGTCGATTTGCCCGCTCCCGACCGCCCGATAATGCCAACCATTTCACCGCTTCCAATCGTCATGGAGGCGTGTGAGACAGCCAGCTTGTCACCATAGCGGCGACTGACGTTGATGAATTCCAGTGCCATTCGGATGTAGTGTGCTATGTATCCACGGAACAACCACGCATAGCGGATGCTAGGGTAACGGATGCCGCTTCGCAACCGGACCGTCGGCGGCGATCCCTGCTCCATCCGCAAGCACGTTCCCCCTCAGATCACCCGCCCGCTCGGCGACCACCGCGAGAAAAGCGGCGGCTCCCTGTCGATTTTCCTCGGTCGCAGCCACAGCATTCGGACATTGAGCGCTTGCGGCGACAGTCCAAGCGAACACAGCCAGCCACGCTCGGTTCGGCGGATGCGCACCGATGTCGAGTGCCAGGACGTTCAGTCTCGCCTGCCACGCCTGCGTCAGTGTATACGACCCGGTCTCTGGACATACCGAGGGCGGCGAGGCCAATTGCGCCCTCTGCTGCCGAAATCAGCCGCACGACGTCACGTTCCTCATATCAGCCGCTGATGTCCACACGGCCGGTAGCGCTCAGGCGTGCATCATCCCAACCGTGCCCCGCCAGGCAGAATCGCAGGTTCAAACGCCGTTCCGCGATGTCTCGCGCGCAAGCGAGCAGAATTTCATAGCCTTTTTTCGATACCGAATTCCACCAACGACACAGACGCGGCGTATCCCGTCGAGCGAAACAGGCGCCGGATCGGCGGGTGGCAGCGAGCGATCATCCTCCCAACTCGCCACCTTCGGCTCGGTCATCGGAAAGTGCCGCTTCACGCCGAGCGCGACGTCAGCAGATGAGACGACGACCGCACTTGCCCCCGCCATCTCGGTCGCGGAACGTTGCCGCAAGGCTCGCGGTGAAATCGCCTCTCCCTGCACCGCGTCGCCATCGGCTACACAAGCCTCGCATCCAACTATGCCCGGCTCACCGCAACAGCGTCTGCTCAATCCGACCAGATCAATCCGGGGACATAACTATTAATCGTGGATGACGATGTCGTAGGGAATGGCCAGCCGCTCGAACAGATCGAGCAGCTGATGGTCGTGACCGATCAGATGATGCGCCTCGGCGCGAAGCGGATTGTCAGCCCTCAGTATACGGGTCAGCATGTCCAGCTCGGCTGGGATCGAGAAGCACAGATTGGGTGTTCCACCCTCCGGGCCGTTGCCCAGGATGCAGTCGAGGCCCTCGCCTGCCGGGCCTGCCCGCCGGCCGCAACATAATCGCCCGCCTACTCTCCGCCGCCAGCGCATCGGCCAGTTCGGTGTGACGCTGCACACCGCCGATGCGGTCATGCAAAACCAGCGGGACTGAAGCAGCCCGGGTGCGGAACGTCTTCCAACGCGCCAGATCAAGGCGTCGCCGCGGCTTCGCCCGCGGATCAACAGTTTGGAACTCGCTTATAAAATGCGAGCGGACCAGGCTGCTGCCCCTCCCGAAACATCGCGGTCAACCGTTCCAGTCGCGAATGGAGCCACCTGGACAAGCGTCGGATCGCGACGTAACCCTGCCGAGAGGCATCATTCCGAGGCACGCCATGTTGTTCGATTTCGCCGACACCACAAACACAAACATCTACAAACTGCTGGTGG
The DNA here is from genome assembly GCA_963758415.1 of uncultured Alphaproteobacteria bacterium. Classification (GTDB taxonomy): domain Bacteria; phylum Pseudomonadota; class Alphaproteobacteria; order Acetobacterales; family Acetobacteraceae; genus Rhodopila. The sequence goes on from CAVWVL010000011.1 coordinate 1,815,159, forward strand.
CAACCATAGGGCCGCGGCCGATCGCGTGGGTCACCACACAAGACACCGACGGAACAGTCAACGCAGCGCCGTTCTCGTTCTTCAACGCCATGTCGGGCAACCCGCCGGTGGTTGCATTCGGCATCGGTGGCCGCGCGCCGGGAGACGTCAAGGACACCGGAGGCAACATCCGCCGCACCGGCCAGTTCGTTGTCAATCTCGTCAGTTTCGAGCTGGCGGAGCAAATGAACATCACCGCCATCGATTTCGCCAAGGACGTAGACGAACTCAAGGAAGCCGGCCTCACCACGTTGCCCTCGCTCCATGTACAGCCGCCACGAATTGCCGAAGCGCCGGTCTCGATGGAATGCGAGCGACTGGTGATCGTCGATGTTGGGGTCGATCGCGCCGTCGTGCTCGGCAAGGTGCTGGCCATGTACGTGCGCGATGACTGCGTGCAGGACCGCGAACGTTGCTATATCGACACGCCCAAACTCGACCTGATCGGACGCATGCACGGCACCGGTTGGTATTCTCGCGTAACGGACCGGTTTGATCTGCCGCGCATCAGCGTCGCCGAGTGGGAAGCACGCAAGGTCAAGGCCGCCGAGTAACGCCGCCGAGACCGCTTGCTCAATCCCTCGCCAGGATTCCAGTCATCCGCTGCTGGAGCTGGTCGATCGTGAAACTCGCAGCCTCTTGCCGGGGCGGATATTCCGTGACCCGGTGCGGAACAAGCTTTCCTCCGTCGAGCGGTCAAATTCCAGACTTCGCCGATCGTTCTATTCCGCGACGGCACTCCACAGCGTGGTTCGACTCGCCTGCAAACGTGATACAGCCCCCACGCTATTTTGCCCTGCACGAAGAGCTGGCCCTGCCGATCTTGATTTGCGAGGATCGCAGGAATGTAGCTGGAAAGCCCAACGTGCGCCAATGCCGCCCGAGCCTGCGCGCCGCACTGCCCGCTGGCCCGGACCAAACACCCAACGCGGACTTCTCGGGCCCCGACGCAGATCTCCTGTCTGCCATTTGCTCCAGGCTAGCCGCGTCAATATCGTGCAACCGCATACGCTGAAGCAGAACCTGGACCTCCGCCTTGTTTGCACGGCGGCACGGCACGCCTCGGCCGCGCGCGCGACATCTGACAGCCTATCAAAGCCTATCAACCTCCACCGCCCGCTTGCGTTCACCCGTGGACTCGCAGGCAGTGACCGCAAATAAAAGCAGCCCGCACGCGAACCGCGCGCCCGTTACGTCGCTACGAGGCGCCGAACGCAACGAAAACCGACATGACTGGTGGATGTGTCCACAGGCTCCGCATGGCGCGCGGCAGGACGGTATCGGCGACAATAGTTGGGCGCGCAAAGATGCGACCCACCTTTCAACACCTTGCGCGGGATAACGATCTCGGGTTGCCCGGGATCATAGCTCGCCTGAACTGGACCGCCTCGCGGATTGACCGGGACGCAGCAAGCCTTCGCCGTGTCGTTGGGATGCCGGTTCGACCACCAGTCGGCCGTCCACTCCCAGACATTGCCGATCATGTCGTAGAGTCCGTAACCATTCGGCGGGAAAGCACCTACCGGAGAGGTCCGCTCATATCCATCACGCTTCGAATTCTCCAGAGGGAACGCTCCCTGCCAGGTGTTGGCCATCATTTGATCGTTCGGATTGAGTTCATCCCCCCAGGCGAACTCAGCTTCCTTCAGCCCACCCCGCGCCGCGAATTCCCATTCAGCCTCGGTGGGCAGCTCCTTGCCCATCCATTTCGCAAAGGCCTCGACATCGCTGTAGGCGACATGCACCACGGGATGGTCCGCAAGAGCACTGATCGAGCTGCCAGGTCCGTACGGCCGACGCCAGTTGGCGCGAAAACGAAACTGCCACCACTGGCTCCAGTCGCGCAGATCGACCGGATGCGCCGGTGGCGCGAACACCAGCGATCCAGCACGCAGCATATGCGGCAGCGCACCGGGATAATCCCTCGGATCAGGCGCACGCTCTGCTAACGTTACGTGACCCGTCGCCTTAACGAATGCGCTAAACTGACGATTGGTGACCGGCGTCGGATCGATAAAAAATCCGCCGACTATGACATCCTGAGCCGGCGCTTCCTCGGGATAGTGCTGATTGGAACCCATCCTAAAGCTGCCGCCCTCAATCCATACCATCTCCGTATCGACCGGTGCGGAGCTCGCCCTCGCTGATCGATATCCCTCGGCACCTGGCAGCTTGCATCTCCCTCAGTATGACGCTGGATGAATTCGCATGGAAACTAGCATGATCGTCGGATCATGGAAAGCAATCCGTATCGCTCGCGGAGCGGACGCGAGTCCGACCGCCAGGAGGAGCTGGCTCCCGGCAGCCGCACCGGTCAAAGCACTCGGATCAGGCAACCTTCTTGCCCAGATGAGGAAACATTGCCAAACGCGCGGCCTCATCCATAGTGGTGCTGAAGCTGTGCTTGTCCTTCAACGCCAAAGCCCGCGCCGCCGCCGGGCGCGCACTGATCTCGTCGAGATGCCGCTGCAGATTGGTTAGATCCTGCATGGCGTCGGGTCCAAGAACGATGGGGATCAGACGTGCCCACCCCCAGACCGCCATGTCGACGACCGTATAGCTGTCGCCGACCATGAACCGCTGCTGGCCAAGGCGCGTGTTCAGAATGCCCCAATGGCGCTGGGCCTCGAAGGTATACCGATTGACAGCGTAATCCTTCGGCTCCGGAGCCACGTTCCTGAAATGCACCGCTTGCCCCGAGTAAGGTCCGATACCGGATGCAACGAACATCAGCCAGGACAGGAATTCTCCGCGTGACTTCGGCGACGAAGCTGGCAAGAACTGACCGGTCTTCTCAGCCAGATAAAGCAGTATCGCGTTGCTGTCGAACACCGTGGCATCGCCGTCGATGATGACCGGCACTTTCGCGTTCGGATTGATCGCCAGGAAGGCCGGCGTGTGCTGCTCACCCTTACGCGTATCCACTGGAACGAGTTCGTAGGGCAGACCCATTTCCTCCAGGCATAACGCCACCTTGGTTGGGTTCGGTGCTAGGTTGTAATAGAACTTGATCATGGATTCCTCGTCGGTTCAGCCGTGTGCCGTCCTCGTCAAGCTGGATGCGTCGTGTCAAGGACGGCGACAGTAGACTACCATGTTCGAGTAAGCTCCGCACAGCCCTGGGCCGCCCGCGTGTCGACTCGACGCGCTGCCCATACCCGAACCCGACCCGCGAACCAATGGCGCCCCACGACAAGATCCTTGCGGATTGACAAAATCCGTTCCAGGATTTACACGAAGTTAATGTTTCGGTCAGGTTGCCGACGATGCAATCAACGGCCGCGTCAAAACATGCGACACACTAAAGTGTCTGCACAGGGGAGGAATAACAATGAAACTAAAGACGTTCGTGGCTCAGGCTGTCCTGGCGGCATTGCTCTCCGCTGGCGTGACAGGCGGGGCATTCGCCCAAAGTGACTGCAAGAACCTTGTGCCGGCGTCGCCGTTCGGCCCCGATGACCAGACCGGCGCGAGCAATCGGGTGACCCCGGCGGTCACCAAGGCCGCCGCCTCGGAGATCCAGACCGGCCAGGTTGTCTCCATGACAAACGTTCTGGTTGACGGCATTCCGCTGGCCGGCACCCGGTTCCTTAAGACCGTTCTCACCAGCAACTCCCTGGCGGCTGGCGGGGAGCTAGGCAAGAACCAGGCCACCGGTATGGAAGAAACGTGGCTCAGCCAGAGTCACGTCGGCACCCACTTCGACGGCATGGGCCACATCGGCATCCGGGACTGCTACTACAACCAGAATCCTATGGGTAAGTACATCACCCAGAACGGCCTGAAGAAACTCGGCCTGGAGAATCTGAAGACTTTCGCGACCCGCGAAGTCATCATCGATCTGGTGCGTGTGTTCAAGGAAGCCGGCAAACTCAAAAAGAATCCCAACTGCAAGGGCGACTGCCTGGATGGCGCCACGATAATCACCCCGGCCGATCTGCAGGCGGGTCTCAAGATGTACAACGTTACGTTGCGCGAGGGTGACGCGGTCTTCCTCTATACTGGCTACGAGGATCTGTTCCTGCAGTTCCCCGCCCAGAACAAGGCTTACAACACCTCGACACCGGGCATCGGCAAGGAAGCCGCCACCTGGCTGGCCGCTCAGAAGGTCGTGGCGGTCGGTGCCGATACCTTCGCCGTCGAGGTCTGGCCGTCTGAAGAACCGACTGAGTTCATTCCGGTTCACGTCATCCTCCTGGTCAACAACGGCATTCACATCATCGAGAATGTGCGTACCGATCTAATCGCCGCCGAGGCGCAGAAGGATGGCCGTGCCACCTTCTTCCTGAACATGACTGTGCCAAAGGCCGTCGGTTTCACTGGCAATTTCGTCAACCTCGAGGCGATTCGCTAACCCCAGCTCGCGCGTTCGACGCGGCGGTGGCAGCGTTCCCGCCACCGCCGCGGCCTGAAACAAAGCCGCCCCCCTGCCTTTCGAACGAACGGCGAATGAACTAAGTCTGACCCTACCTGTCGCGACACCGGGGAGGGACGCCGTGCGCATCGCCAAAATCGAGGACCTGCACTGCAACGCCGGCTGGCGGGACTTCTCGTTCCTCAAAATCACCACCGACGACGGCCTCGTCGGCTGGTCCGAGTTCATGGAGAATTTCGGCGCCGAGGGCTTGAGCGGTGTCATCAGGCGACTGGGCGAGCGGCTCATCGGCATGGACCCGCGACCGGTCGAATCCATCACCGCCTTCCTGCACGGACTGACGCGCCAGACACCATACGGCATCAATCAGCAAGCCATCGCCGCCATTGAAAATGCCCTCGTCGACATCAAAGCCAAGGCGCTCGGCATTCCGGTATACGAGCTGCTGGGCGGCCCGGTGCGTGACCGGCTGCGCCTCTACTGGTCGCATTGCGGCACCTGGCGGATCAGTTTCGCCGACCGTATCAAAGCTTGGACCGGCTTCGATCCGATCCACTCGCTGGCCGACGTGGAACGCGCCGGAGCCGAGGTCGCCAGCCGCGGCTTCAAGGGCCTCAAGACCAACATCATGTTGTTCGACGGCCCGGCCCCGCGCATCCACATGCCAGGCTTCAACGGCGACGGCAGCCCCGAGCTCAATATCGACCGTTCCCTGGTCAACGCGATCACAGCCGAACTCGAGGCATTTCGTAACGGTGCCGGACCCGGGGTGGGCCTGCACCTCGATCTGAACTTCAACTTCAAGACCGAGGGCTATATCCGCCTGGCGCAGGCACTGGAGCCGTTCGATTTGGTGTGGCTGGAGATCGACAGCTACGACCCGGCCGCTTTGGCGACCATCCGGCGCAGTTCCCGAACCCGCATAGCGTCGTGCGAGTCGCTGTATGGCCGGCGGCAGTTCCGACCGTATCTCGAGCAACAATCGGTCGATGTGGCGATTATCGACGTGGCGTGGAACGGCATCCTCGAATCGGCCAAGATCGCCGCCATGGCTGACGCCTATGAAGTCAATGTCGCGCCGCATAATTTCAACGGCCATCTCGGCTCGCTCATGAGCGCGCATCTGTGCGCCGCCATACCGAACTTCCGCGTCATGGAGATCGATATCGAGGACGTCACCTGGAAGGACGACCTGGTCAGCAAACCACCGGTGATCGAGGCGGGCGAATTGCTGATCCCGACCGGCCCCGGCTGGGGGGCTGAAATCAACGAGGAGGCGGTCCGCGCCCACCCACCGATGCGCCCAGTGAAATGGAGCGAGTGACGAGCCTCAGCCGCGATAGCGCAGTGCACTGACCAGCAGGGCAAAGGCCGGCGTCGGTTGGCGGCGGCTCGGATAGTAGAGGTGATAGCCCGGGTAAGGTGGGCACCAATCCGCTAGCACCCGGATCAGCCGTCCGTCCGCCAGGTGCGCCCGCACATTGTCCTCCGGCAGGTATGCCAGGCCGAAGCCGTCCAGTGCCGCGTCGAGCATCGGGGGAGTTTCGTTGAACACGAGCTGCCCCTCGACCCTCACCCGCAGTTCATGACCGTCCCTCGCGAACTCCCAGGCATACAGCCCGCCATGTGTCGGCAGGCGCAGATTGATGCAGGCATGCGTCGTCAGCTCCCGCGGCGTGTTCGGCCGCGGCCGCTTGGCGAAGTAAGACGGCGCGCCGACCACCGCGGAGCGCATGTCCGGCCCGATGCGCACGGCAACCATATCCTTCGCCACCATCTCCCCTGCGCGCACACCAGCGTCATACCTCTCGGCCACGATATCCGTCAGGCCATAGTCGATGACGATCTCCACCCTGATATCCGAGTAATCCGGCAGCAGCCGCTTCAGGGCGGGCAACAGCACCGCCCGAACCGCGTGATCGTGCGCCGTGATGCGGATGGTGCCGGAGGGCCTGTCGCGCAGTTCGGTCAGCGCGGCCAGTTCCGCGTCGATCTCCTCCAGGCGCGGCCCCGCGGCACGGAGCAACCGTTCTCCGGCCTCGGTCGGCGCAACACTGCGGGTGGTGCGCGTCAGCAGTCGCAGGCCGAGCCTTGATTCGAGCCCGCGGAGGGTCTGGCTGAGCGCCGACTGCGAGACCCCGAGTTGCGCCGCGGCACGAGTGAAGCTCCGTTCCCGGGCCACGGCAAGAAAGGCCACGATGTCGTTCAGATCGGTGCGGGGCATTCAGAAGTCCAGCTTATAGGTTCATTCGGGTTTTGCCTCATAATCGTTCGCGAGGCCACCTGCTAAATTGACGATTGAAAAGGTCATCAAAGGAGACGGAACATGGAAATAAAGCGAGTGGGCTCGCAGCCCTCCGGCAAGGGTCCGGCGGAATATTTTACCGGCACCGTGCGCGTTGACCGGCTGTTCACCGCGCCCGATCCGGCCCGCGTCGCCGGGGCCAGTGTCACCTTCGAGCCCGGCGCCCGCACCGCCTGGCACACCCATCCGCTCGGCCAGACGCTGATTGTCACCGGCGGTTGTGGGTGGGTCCAGCGCGAGGGCGGGCCAGTCGAAGCGATCAGGCCAGGCGATGTGGTCTGGTTCTCGCCCGGCGAGAAGCACTGGCACGGGGCGACCGCGACCACGGCGATGACCCACATTGCCATTCAGGAGGCGCTCGACGGAAAGGTGGTCGACTGGATGGAAAAGGTCACCGACGAACAGTACCAGCCGCGCTCGGCGACCAGTTGACCGTCCTCAGCGTGATCGCCGGCCGCAGCTTCCGTATCATCACGAAGCTTGGTCTGGGCCTGCCCCCGCGCAGGCGGGCGGATCCAGGACTTGGAAGGCTGGAACAGGGCAAATTGTCGATCCTCGGCCCCGCCTTCGCAGGGACATTCGCCGGTTCATGATGAAAGCGATCTCACAATGCCAACCTGGACCAGCGACGAACTCAACCAGATCGAAGCCGCGGAAGAACTGCAAATCGCGTCGCCCCGGCGTGACGGAACGTTACGAAATCCGGTGATAATCTGGGTCGTCCGTCTCGGCAACGATCTATACGTCGATTCTGTCGTGTCTCCCGACGCACGATCCACAACGACCAGGCTGGTTCCGCGCTGAACCGTCTGACTCAGCATCGAAGGAGAGAAGTCAATGCAGAAGCGCAAGCTTGGCAGCCGCGGTTTGGAGGTCTCCGCCATCGGCCTTGGCTGTATGGGCATGACCGATGCCTATGGGCAAAAGCCAGATAAGGAGAAGATGATTCCGATCATCCGCGCAGCCGTCGAGTATGGCGTCACGTTCTTCGACACTGCGGAAAACTACGGTCCGTTCCGCAACGAGGAACTCGTTGGCGAAGCCCTGGCGCCAGTCCGCCGAGACGTCGTGATCGCCACCAAGTTCGGCCACAACATCGACCCGGTGACCGGAAAGCGGCTTGGTGGCCTGAACAGCCGCCCCGATCACATCAAGCTCGCGACCGAGGGGATGCTGAGGCGCCTCAAGACGGACTACATCGACCTGCTCTACCAGCATCGCGTCGATCCCGATGTGCCGATGGAGGACGTCGCCGGCGCGGTCAAGGAACTCATTCAGCAAGGCAAGGTCAGGCATTTCGGGTTGTCCGAGGCAGGTCTCCAATCGATCCGCCGCGCCCACGCGGTCCAGCCGGTCACCGCGCTGCAGAGCGAATACTCGCTGTGGACGCGCGAACTCGAGGCCGAAATCCTGCCGACCCTCGCGGAGCTTGGCATCGGCCTGGTCCCCTACAGCCCGCTGGGGAAGGGCTTCCTCACCGGCGGCATCGACGCGACGACCAAGTTCGACGCTTCGGATTTGCGCGGCCGTATCCCACGCTTCGAGCCGGATGCCCTCAAGGGTAACCTCGCCATGGTGGCTCTGCTGTCCCGGATCGCCGAGCGCAAAGGCGCGACCCCTGCTCAAGTCGCGCTCGGATGGCTGCTCGCCCAGAAGCCCTGGATCGTTCCCATCCCGGGCACCACCAAACTCGCACGCCTCGAGGAAAACATCGGCGCCGCCTCGCTGGAGCTTACAGCGGAGGATCTCCGTGAAATCGAGGAGGCGGCCGCGAAGATCACCGTGCGGGGCGCCCGGTATCCCGAGGACCTTATGAAACTATCTGGCCGCTGAACGGCCACTACGAAAGAATAGAAAGCGCTACAACATCCGCACCACAGTCATTCACTGGTCTGCTAATCTTCCGTTTACCAATATACGCTATTCTAAGCTGGTCGGAACCGACGACCGGCGTGAGGTGCGAATTCCAAATGGCGACAAAATGGCGTGCGGAGATGGCCATTGACGGCGGCATCATAGATGATGACCACAAATGTCTAATTGGCCTCGTGAACGAGATGGAGTCGATCCAACCCGATCAGATGCCGCCCGAGCTAGGGTTGATCTTGGTCCGGCTGGGCATATACGTACAGGTCCATTTCGAACGTGAGGAGCGATTGCAGATCGCCGCCGGGTTCACCGACGTGGAGGGACATCAGCGCCGCCACGGAAGTATCTTGCGCCGTTTGGATGCCATGTGCGTCGACTTCGACAAGCTCAGGGATCGCCAACAGACCGAGATGTTTCGCGTCCGCCTGCACGATTTCCTAAATCATTGGCTGATCGACCATATCCTCAAGGCCGACCTGGCGATGAAGCCGTTCGTGAAGGAAATGGGTCGCCACAAACGGGGGATTGTTCCGCTGGCCAACGCAGTGCGGCTAAGGCGACTCCCATTAGTGGCCTTGCCGTAGCGAGTGCCAATCTGCAAGGCATGCTACTGTAGCTGATGGCTGAGGTGGCAAAAGCGGCTTATGGAGCTGACGCGATGCCGCCGCTGACGCCGGGTCTTGGGCTCCAGACCAGAATGTCGGTTATCGAAATGAAACCGGCTTGCTGCAAAGTCAGGAATTCCGCACAGTCAGTCCGGCGTATCTGGCCTCACGAAGGGAACGAGGAATGCAAAGCAGGCCAGCAGGAAAAAGATGCCTCCGATCAAGCCAAGCGTATCGCCGCTTCGAATGCTCGAAGCAATAAATCCCAAGGCGGAGACAATAAACAAGATCCAACCAAGAAGTTGACAATTTCGTTCCACGTTGAACCTAACCATCCTGTTGCCTGATTCGAGCATACAATATCAGATTTGCGTAATTCTCAAATGCTCGCTGGCCACCGATCTGCCCGCCACAACAACCGAGCCGGATACCGCCGAGAGGGAGCTACGAGATCGCGATCCGTGACTTCGTTTGCCCGGGCGGTCGTCTTCGCCGTGAGCCAGCCGGACAATCCGGATGATATCGACGTGAACGAAATCCCGTTCCGGCACACCCGGCCAGGAATACTGACGAAGCACCCCCCGCCACAGGCTTCATTTGTCGATGCCGGAGGGGCGCGCCCAGCGAAGCGGCCCCAGTACGATCTCAGACATCGCGGGACCGCCTTAATCGTCCGTTAAGGTCATCCTGATACGGGCTTCAGAGCGATCGTTCCGCTCCTTGCCGTTCTTGCGAGCGGAGCAGCTATCGAGCGCGAGTCGTCGTTCCGCCCGAGATACCCGGAACGATTTTCCGGCGACAGTTACAATTCGGACTCGACCCCATCAGGCCATTTGACGACACGCACTAAACTAATCTTTTGATCGTAGGACTGCTGTATAGCCATCGCCGCCACTTGGCCAGTTCGCCCAAAGCCACTCCAACGCGATACGAACATCGTAACCGAGAATGTACCCTTCAGGGCCCTGCGCCGATCGTCCGAGGCGGCAGAAACCGTTCAAGGACGCCGTCCGGAGGCCGCGCACCGTCCAACAGCCAAGCCGTGGCCGCAAACAACGATGCGATGACAACCCCATGAGCCAATCGGCCATGCCGGAACAACAGAACATCAGCGTCGCCATCCGCATCGAAACGGACGATGTCGGCGTCGATGGCGGACCGCGCTCCCGGAGCAAAGTCTCGGAGATTGCTCGTAATCAGCAGATCAGCGGCCCCGGCGACCGCGGTATCCAACACCGCGCCATCTTCGGTGTCGTTCATGGGCTGCACACCGCCGCCTCCGAGCACCACGTATGGAGGCTGAGGAATAACGCCGTCCGCGGCGGAGGCCTCAACCACATTTCGCGCCGCCTCCGCGGTCGCCTCTGTCAGACCGAGCCTCGTCAGCGCACCTTGCATCGTATCCAACATCGTATGCGAGATGATGGGCTGCACCGATCCAAGACGACAGTGCCCTGCGAAGGCGCTCCGGATTACCCGATGGGCGGCAGTTCCCCGGTGCCCTTTCGAGAGCGACAGGAAGTGGGCGACCCAAACGTTCACGTCATAGGTGATCCGGAGGACCACTCGCGCTAGTGCCCGCGCCCCGCAGATCGGCTCGGCAGTTCAGGTCCAAGCGGGCGGTTCGTATTAAGCTGGTCGCGGCGATGATCCTTGACTGCCTGGACAGCTTCCCGGGCTGTCTCCCGCTCGGTTTCCCCCTGTCCGCTAAGGCCCCTGGTCCGGGCGCTGTCCAGCAGTTGCCGCTCAAGCACTATGCTACCGATCTGACCGATAGCCTTCGCCATCAGCACTGCAAGCTGCCGCTGGTCCTCGCCACCCCCTTCCGTCAAGATGAACCGCAATGTCCGCCTGGCTGTTGCGGGAAGAAGGGCTCCCAAACCTGCGGCGCGCGCCGCAGCCTGGCTTGGCGTGACCCCGTCGGACCGGGCAATTTCCCTGACCCGGTCAGCTAGAATAGGGTCGGCCACGAACGACACTGTTACGCCAGCCACTTCGACCTCCATGACCTATAGGGTATATAGATAAGCCTATCGAGGCTGCCAGCAAGACCTGATTCTTTGGCTGGAAACGCGACGGCGGGATTTGGCCGATCCGATCTTGCCGGTCACCCGGTCGCCGCCTCCCGCTCCGCCGTTTCCGGCATCCGCAGCGCGAACACCACCGCCGCCACCAGAGCGGCTGAACCCAAGGTAAGAAAAGCGGCGCTGTAGCCGAAATGATCGACAATGACGCCAGCAGCCAGTCCGCTCAACGATGCGCCAATGCCCTGCACCGTGGCGACGGCGCCCTGCGCCAGGTTGTAGCGCCCGGTTCCGCGCATGATGTCGGCAATCACCAGCGGCGTGAGTGCGCCGAAAATGCCGGCACCGACGCCGTCCAGCACCTGAACACCGATCAGCCAGACGCTGTTGTCGGAGACGGTGTACAGCACCGCACGAATCGGAAGGATGATGAACCCGGCGAGAAACAGTGGCTTGCGCCCCCACGTGTCGGCCGTGCGCCCAACCAGCAGCGCAATCGGCAGCATCACCAGTTGCGCCGCGACGATGCACGCCGACATCATCGCCGTGGCTTCCTTCGGATGCGCGGCGGCCAGCTTTTGTCCAACCAGCGGGAGCAGAGCTGCGTTGGCAAGATGGAACAACATCACGCACAGACCGAAGATGACCAGCGGCCGGGACCGCAACAGGACGCTGTAACCCGCCGCCGCGGAACCTGTCGCGTCCGTGCCGTCGCCCAGGTCTCGCGCCCGCTCGTAGTTGATCGCCGCGGCAGGGACAGAAAGCACCGCAACGCCCGCGAGCAACGCAAACATGGGGACCAGAAGAAACACGGCACGCTGCGAGAAAAAGTAGCCAACCGCGCCCGCCGCCAAGGCTACGGCGACATTGCCGGCATGGTCGAACGCCGAATTGCGCCCCATGCGCCGCGCGAGCTGCTTTCGCGCGTAAAGTCCCAGGGTCAAGGCAGCGACCGCCGGACCGAACACGTCACCGACCACGGCCATGAGGCTGTTGGCGATCACCACTGGCCAGAATGTCGGCATCGCGAAGATCACTACGGCGCCGACGGCCAGAATAACGAGAGCGGCGACGATCGCGCCTCTCTTGGCACGCGTCGCGTCGATCGCCCCGCCAATCGGCGTCTGCACCGAAAGCCCGAGCAGGCCGCCGATCGTCGTCACCAGTCCGACCTCGGACTGGCTCCAGTGCTGCTGGGTGACCAGGAATACGTTCAGGTAGGGACCCAGCGCGCCACGCACATCGGCGAGCAGAAAATTGATGGCGTCGAGCGAGGCCGGCCGGAAACGAGCCTTTGACACAGTGGGCGGGGTGGCGATGGTGGTGCTCATCGCCGTTAGAACCGGGCAACCAGCGCGATGCCCGCCACCATCAGCACGGCGCCGGCGGCGCGTCCCCAGCTCATGGAGTGCGGCTCCATGTGCAACATCCCGAAGTGGTCGATGGCCAGCGACATCAGGATGTTCGCCGTGATCGTTAGGCCAGCGAACGCGCCCGCTCCGACCCGGTCGACGAACAGCAGCCCGGCGACAACCGCGAACGCCCCGATCAGTCCGCCCAGCGGCGCCCACCACGGCATCGCGCTGACGCCTTCGATCGTCGGCAGTGGCCGCGGCAGACACGCGAAGACGACCACTAGCAAGGCGACAATGGGCAGAAATGAAACCAGGCTCGCCAGCCAGGGGTTCGTCAGAGCGCCGCGTAGCGCGCCGTTCATCGGCGGTCCCCAGGCCTGCAACGCGCCCGCACCAAGAATAAGTGGATACAGCCATACGGAACTCATTATTTCTCTCCGGGAATGAGTAATCAATCAGCCGACCAGCACCAGCGCGGCCAGCGCCAGCACCAGGGCCGGGGGCATCACCAGCAGTCCGAGCTTGAGAAAGGCCCAGGCACCAACCTTAAGCTCCTCACGCCGCAGCACCGCGAGCCACAGGATAGTGGCCAGCGAGCCCGTGACAGACAGGTTCGGCCCCAGGTCGATGCCGATCAGCACCGCGCCGGTGACAAGCGGCGGAACTCTGCGCCGCCTGCACCGCGGTCCCGGCGATCAGCCCAGCCGGCAGGTTGTTCACGATGTTGCAGACGAACGCGAGCACCACCCCGGTGCCCCAGACCGCTTCCGCCACCGAATGCTGGCCTACCGCCCGCAGCAGGTCGGCAATCATCCGGATCACGCCGGTGTGGTCAAGCGCTTCGACCAGTACGAACAGCCCCGCCACCAGCGGCAGCACGCCCCAGGAGATGTCCCGCAGCATCGCCCATGGCGCCGAGCGGCCGATCAGCAATACCGAAACCGCCGTCACCACGCCCGCGACGCAGGTTGGCAGACCCAGTTGCCAGTCGAGCGCGGACGCCGCCATCAGCACCATCGCGGTCAGCACGATGCCGCACGCCGCGACCCTGCCGCGGCCGGAGAGGATCGGCACCTCGACCGCCTCCGCGATTGACTGCCGCAATGCCGCGCGCTGGGTCAACCGCAGCACCACGTAGGTTGCCCCGATCGCCACCAGCGACGGCAGGGCGTAGCGCGGCAGCCATTGCAGCAACGATGGCATATGACTGCCATAGATCACCAGGTTCGCGGGATTGCTGATGGGCAGCACGAACGAGGCCGCGTTGGCGATGAAGGCGCAGACCAGCAGGTAAGGCACCGGGTCTTTCGCCTTCGCCGCGCGCGCCACTGCCGCGACCGCGGGCGTCAGCACGACGGCGGTCGCGTCATTCGACATGAACACCGTCACGACCGTGCCGACCAGGTAGATCAGCGTGAACAGACGGGTCGCCGAACCGCGGGCAAGGTTCGCGGCGCGGGCAGCCAGCCAGTCGAACAGGCCCTCCCCGCGCGCGACCTCGGCCAGCAGCATCATGCCGATCAGGAACAGATACACGTCGGTGCCTTTGGCGACGCCGCGCCACGCGTCCGCGGCCGGCAGCAGACCGGCTAACACCAGCACCGCCGCGCCGGCGACAGCCCAAACGGCTTCCGGCAGCCGCCATGGGCGTAGGATCACCCCGCCCGTGGCGAGAGCGGTGATCCCCCAGGTTGCCGCGAGCGCGCTCACCACGTGCGGTCGTTTCGGTTCGACAGGAGTTGGCCGCGGCGGACCCGCGGGACACGCTGGTCGCCGATACGCACCCAACTTCGCAACTCATCAGCCATGGGGTGTCTCTTTCCAAGGAACGCCCGAACGGGCACGTCGTCACCGTTTGAGCTCAAAGCGGTAACCGCTGCGTCCGCCGCACACTGCGATGAACTCCGGGGGCCAAAAACTAGCCCGGCGGCGATGCTCCCGGGGGAGGCGGTGGCGCACCGAACCGCGGCGGCGGCGGTGCGCCCGGACCCGCGCCTGGGCCGCCAGGCGGAGGCGGGCCGCGCCAGTCGCGGGGTCCAACAGGAACTAGCCCGCCCAGACTGTCACCGATTTGTTGCACGTCGATCGAGCGGCCATAGGCGCCTTCGACGCCGTACCCCTTGGCGATCAGCGTGCGACCCGCTTGCAACTCACTGCCGAGCCTCCGGGCCTGATCCGGCGGCAGGTGCACCTGCGTGCCGTCGTCGAGAAGCCAGCCGTTCATCTCCCCACGCGGGCCGAACAGCTTCTCGCGCACCTGACCCTGGACCTGCATCCACCGTGGCGCCGTCTCCAACGGCTGCGGCGGCATCGCCGGCGGCCCGGTGTCGACAACGGTCGTTCCCGATGCATCGCCATGAATGGATATCGCCTGGATCAGCGGCAGAGCCTGCGCCTTCAGCCCGCGAATCGTCACCGTGTCGTTTGGTTTGACCGCCTGCACCAGTTGCGCGCCAAGATGCGGCGGCAGGTGCGCCTGCGTTCCATCGCGCAGGATGACGCCGTCAACATCGCCGCGCGGCGTCAGGCTGTATTGAGCCACCTGACCCGTTGTCTCCGGCAGTTGCTGTGGATCGTATGTCGCGACCGGCTGCGCCAAGGCCGCTGCTGCACCCGTTGCCAGCAGCGTCGCGGCGAGCAGGGTGTATCGTGTCATCATGTGTCCTCCTCCTTGTTGGCGATTAAGCCACGCAAGTGGAAGCGCAAGCCGCATGCCAGAGCTAAACGTTTGATCCTACACCGATAAAGGTCCGCGTCCCGCTGTCTGATTGTCCCCGTTTCGAACGCTGTCCGTCCCATTGGGAGACGCGTCCAGGCCGTACCGGGCCAGCTTCTGGTAAAGCAACTGCCGTCGTATGCCGAGACGTTCGGCCGCCTGCGTCCGGTTGCCGCCCGCATCCTCCATGGCGCGCCTGATCATGGCCTGTTCGACGCGTTCCACCGCCTCGGACAGCGTCCCCGCAAGCCAGTCCACCACGGCGCCGGGCTCCGCCGTGCCCGGGCCGGCGGTCAGGAAATTGAGATCGGCGGCGGTGATCACTGGGCGTCGTACCAGCGTCGCCGCGCGTTGCATCGCGTTCAGCAGTTCACGCACATTGCCCGGCCAGGGATGAGCGATCAGATGCGCCGCCGCGTCGGCGGACAGGCGCTTCGGCGACCCACCTTCCGCCGCGAGTGCCAGCGCATGCTCCGCCAGCGGCATGATATCGGCCAGTCGCTCACGCAGGGGCGGCAACAGTACCGGCACTACACCCAGCCGGTAATATAGGTCTTCACGGAACCGGCCGTCCCGCACCGCCTGCGCCAGGTCACGATGAGTGGCGGCGATCACCCGGACATCCACGGTGACCGGTCGGCCGCCGACTGGTGTGACGACACGCTCCTGCAAGGCCCGCAGCATCTTCGCCTGCATGGGCAGGTCCATGTCGCCGATCTCGTCGAGGAACAGGGTACCACCGTGTGCCTCGCGAAACGAACCGGCCCGGTCACTGACCGCCCCCGTGAACGCCCCGCGCACATGCCCGAACAGCAAACTCTCCAGCAGCTCGGCCGGAATCGCCGCGCAGTTGACCGCCACGAACGGGGCGCCGGCACGCTGCCCGTGCCCATGAATGGCGCGCGCCACCACCTCCTTGCCGGTGCCCGTTTCCCCCAGCAACAGCACCGTCGCGTTGCTGTCGGCCAGCAGGCCAACCGCCTTCTGCACCTCGCGCATGGCGCTGCTCATGCCAATCAGCTCGCCTTCCCGCGCGGCACCGGGCGCCAAGGCGGATGGTGGCGAGCCCGGCGCCGGCAGCATGCGCTCCAGCAGCGCTCGCAAGCCGTCGCGGCCAATAGGCTTTGTCAGATGATCGGCGGCTCCCAGCCGCATCGCCTCGATGGTATTGTCGCTGGTCGGAACGGCGGTGAGCACGGCGACCGGTGGTGCGTCGCCGCGCGCGCCAATGCGGCGCAGCACCTCCATGCCGTCCATCCCTGGCATACGCAGATCGAGCAACACGGCGTCCGCCCGGTTGGACGCAAGCCACGCCAGCGCCGCCTCGCCTCCGGCCGCCTGGGCCGCATCGTAGCCCAGGTCGATCAGGGCCGTTGCCACCGCGTCCCGCAGCGCGGCATCGTCGTCGACGATCAGGACGGTCGGCATGGCGGCTCCCGCGGCAGTTCCAGCGCGAACGCGGCACCTTGACCCGGGCGCGCACCGCCGGGCCGCCGCAACACCAGCCGCCCGCCATGGGCATCGGCCAGTTCACGAGCGATCGCCAGGCCAAGGCCGGTCCCATCTGGGCGGCCGGTGACAAATGGCTCGAACAGCCGGCCGGTCAATTCCGGCGCCACCCCGCCACCGCTGTCTTCGACAATGATCGTCAGACCGCTCACCTCCCGTTCGACCGAGATCATCACCTCGCCGCCCTCGGCCGCATGACGGATGGCATTGGTCAGCAAATTGTCCAGCACGCGACCGATCATGTCGGGATCAAATTCCACGAAGCCGCCAGCGCCGGCAGAGCGGACCGCGACGCGTCGGTCCAGGGCCAGCGCCTTGTGACGCGCGATACAGCTCGAGAGGAACGGCTCCAGCTCCGTCGGCACGGGATGCGGCGCCACCCTCTGGGTCATCGCCAGCAGCTCGCCAACCAGCCCGTCCAACCGGCCGAGTTGTGACAGCATGTCACCGATCGCGGCCTTACGCCTGTTGTCGTCGCCGGCGAGGGCGTTCTCACCCTGAAGCCGGGCGGCGGCGATCGGGTTGCGGATCTCATGCGCGACGCCGGCGGCCACACGGCCAAGCCCCGCCAGCCGTTCGGCACGTGCCACACGCTCCGCCATCGCATCGGCCTCCCGCCGAGCAACGCGTAAGCGCTCCCCCGCATCGTTCAGCGCGGCGATGATGCGGTCGAACTCCCGTTCCCCCGTGAGGGCAATCGCCGGCATCCCCCGCGGGCCGGCCTCGGCCAGGGCTGTCTCGATGCCCTCGATATGGCGTCCCCATACGATGAGCGTGCGGCCAAGCCAAAGGGCCATCGCCAGCAGCAGTCCAAACAGCACGCCAAGCCCGAGCAAAAGGGGCCGGAAGCCGGGCGCCGCATTCACCCGGGTCATGGTCCACGCCGTCAGGCCGGTGATCGGGCCGGACAGCGGGCAAGCATACAACAGCAACGTCTGGGCGCGGTTCCGTGTCTCATGGGCAGCGGCTTGCTGATCGCGCGCGGCCTGGCGATTGGCCGCCTCGATCTGGCTTCGCTCCGCTGACGGCAGGTCCGTTTTGGGACCAGACCCTTCATACGTCGGATAGGCGTAAGCCAGCGGCCCGGCGTCCGTTTGCCAGATCCCGCCTTCGACACCCTCCTGGCCAGCGAGAGCCAGACCCACGACGTTGGCAAGGCTGGAGCGCAGGCCCGCGTCGTCGAGGTTCGGCGAGGCGTCTGACCACCCGGACGCGAAGAAGCCAAAGCGGTCTCGGATCAGATCGCAGCCTCGGGCAATGACCGCGTCCGCCCGTGCCACCCGCGCCACGGCGGTCTCATCATAAAGTTGCAGCAGCAGCAGCGCGACCGCCAGGCTGGCCGCCAGGGAAAGCAACCAGAGGCTGAAAAGTCGGACGCGAAGCGAACGCAGCATGGCCAACTCCTGGCGCGGCGGTTCCGCCAGCGACAGAACGCGCTCGCGGCCCAGTCGAAATGTCACAGGCTTGCGATCGTCGCCACAGGGCATGAGGGTCGAGGCGGCGGTAGCCGGCAGCGCGACGAAAATCGCGGCTACATTCAACGGCCACGCGAGGCTTTGTGTTCTGCGGACGGATTGCCGTTCAACCTGGCGACCAGGTCATCGATCCTGGAAAGAAACATCTGCAGAATCGGCGAGGTATTCGCCTTGTGATAGCCAATCATCAGATCGATGGTTGGTTGCTCGCCTCTCAACGGACGGCTGATCATCGGCCCTGGCAGAAAATCCTCAACCGAGGCGGGCAGCAGAGCCACGCCGCGCGTCGACGCCACCAGGGAAATCGCCATGGCAAAGTTGTCGATCGCCAGATGCGGGACGATCTCGACGCCTGATCGCTTCAGATAGTCCATGACAACGCCGCGCAGCACTCGCGGCACCTCCGAGATTCCGATAAACGTCTCGCCAACGATATCATGTGGATCGATCGCGCGGCGCTTGGCGAGCGGATGATCGCGCGGCAAAATCACCACCAGCGGTTCCTTCGCGACCAATCTGTATTCGAGATCGGTCCCCGGTTCCCGGCGCAGGAACGCGATATCAAGTCTCCCACTCTGAAGGTCGTCCGCAAGCCCTGTCGAAAACCCGCTCGACACTCGGAGTTCGATATCCTCCAGTTCGTTTCGAAGCACACCCGTGGCGTGCGGCAGCCAGTCGACTTCATGCCCGGTCACGAAGCCCATGGCGAATGTCTCCTTCACCGGCCGCGCCGCCCGCCGCGCCGCCTGTGCCGCCGCATCCGCCTGCCCGAGCGACAGCCGCGCATGGTCGAGAAACGCCCGGCCGGCCGCCGTCATTTCGATACCGCGGACGCCGCGGCTGAAAAGCTGCGCGCCAACCTCGCGTTCGAGATCGCGAATCTGGCGGCTCAGCGAAGGCTGCGTCGTGTGCAGCCGCTTTTCGGCGGCGAGCCTGATGCTGCCCTCCTCGGCGACGGCGATGAAGTAGCGAAGGTGCCTGAGTTCCATGGCGCTTCCCTATACCTCCAAGGCATATCCATCAGCTTACAAAGTCCTTCTCGCCAGCACCATGGCGCCATAGATGCATCCCCGTCGCTCGGACCGCGACCCACGGACTATCGCGAGGCCGCCGCCCGTCGCCTCGGTGATGCCGCGTCGGTCCCTTGTGTCGGAGGGTTCATGTCAAAACTTTTCACCCCGGCCACGATCGGGCCTTACGCCCTGTCGCACCGCGTGGTTTTCGCTCCGATGACACGGCTGCGTTCGGACGCACTGGATACGCCGCTGCCGATGATGGCGACCTTCTACGGGCAGCGCGCATCGGCGGGCGGCTTCCTGATCGCGGAGTCCGCCGCGATCTCCATCG
Source organism: uncultured Alphaproteobacteria bacterium (assembly GCA_963758415.1). Taxonomy (GTDB): domain Bacteria; phylum Pseudomonadota; class Alphaproteobacteria; order Acetobacterales; family Acetobacteraceae; genus Rhodopila. The sequence goes on from CAVWVL010000011.1 coordinate 1,834,778, forward strand.
CCGGCCGGTCTTACCACGGCGCGCCGGGGATATACCTGCCGGAGCATGTCGTCGGTTGGAAATCCGTGGTGGAAGCCGTGCATGCCAAGGGCGGTCGCATCTTCCTGCAGCTCTTCCACGGCGGCCGGCAAAGTCACCGTGACATCACCGGCGGCTCGATGCCCGTGGCACCTTCGGTCGTGCCCTTCAAGGGGATGGCAAAGACCGCGGCAGGCTTCGTCGAACTCGGGACCGTTCCGCGCCCTCGGTATCGAGGAGATCCCGGGCATATTGTCGGATTTTCGGAACGCCGCCCACCTCGCGCTCGAAGCCGGTTTCGACGGCGTCGAACTGCACGGCGCCAATGCCTATCTGGTCGATCAGTTTCTGCAGGACGGCTCCAACCAACGGACCGACGCGTACGGCGGCCCGATCGCGAACCGCGCCCGGTTCCTGCTCGAGGCGCTCGGCGAGCTCACCGCCGTGTTCGGCCCCGACCGTGTCGGCCTGCGCCTGTCGCCCGAGGGTCAGTGGGGCAACGTCACCGACAGCAACCCGCGCGCCACCTTCGGCTGGCTTGCCGAACGCCTGAGCGGCCTCGGTCTCGGCTACCTCCACGTCATCGATCCACGCATCAAGGGCGACTCGACGTTGCATGAGGGAAGCCAGGCGGTTGCCGCCGCCTTCATGCGCCAGCACTACACCGGCACCATCATCGCTGCCGGCGGCTTCGACGGAGCCGAGGCCGAGGCGATCGTCGACAGTGGCGACGCCGATTTTGTCGCCTTCGCGCGATGGTTCTCCTCCAATCCCGATCTGCCCGAGCGCTTGCGCAACCGCTGGCCGCTCACGCCCTACAGACGCGAGGCATTCTGGGGCGGGGATGAACAGGGCTATTCCGATTTCCTGCCCTACCGCCCGGCCGAGCCCGTCATGGCGGACGACGACGCATCGGGCGTTTGCAGTCTGGACTGCGTTCAGTGCGGCCTGCGGGGTCCGGCCCACGCGATGCCGTGTTTGCAACATGAAGGGAGCCACGCATGTCTCGTATCGTAGAGTTCACGTCCTACGGCGCACCCGAGGTGCTGACCTTCAAGGACATCCCCGATCCAGGGCCCGCCGCCGGCGAAATCAGCATCCGCGTCAAGGCAATCGGCCTCAACCGCGCCGAGAGCATGTGGCGCCACGGCGAATACATCGAGCCCGTCAACCTCCCCGCTCGGCTTGGCTATGAGGCAGCCGGGACGGTCGACGCCCTTGGCGAAGGTGTTACCGGGTTCGACATCGGCGAGCCGGTCAACGTGATTCCCAGTTTCTCGATGAATCGAGTACGCGACTTACGGCGATCTGATCGTGGTGCCCGCCAGCGCGGTGGTGCGGCAGCCGGATTCGCTCAGTTTCGTGCAGGCGGCATCGGTCTGGATGATGTTCGTTACGGCTTACAGCGCACTGATCGAGGACGCCAAAGTCGGCAAGGGCGACTTTGTCCTTATTCCAGCCGCATCCAGCAGCGTCGGCCTGGCGGCGATCCAGCTAACCAACTATGCCGGAGCAACTTCGGTCGCACTGACGCGCACATCGGCCAAGCGGCAACAACTGCTCGACGCCGGCGCGATGCACGTGATTGCCACCAGCGAGGTGGACCTTGCGCGGGAGGTGATGCGGATCACCGACGGCCAAGGCGCCCGCGTCGCGTTCGACCCTGTCGGCGGCCCGGATTTTCCCAAGCTGATCTCGGCGCTGGCCTTCCAGGGCATCGTTTACATCTATGGCGCGCTCAGTGAGGGCATCACGCCGCTGCCGCTGCTGGAGATGATCGCCAAGATGCCGACCATCAAGGCGCACAATATCTGGTCCACCAGCGGCGATCCGGCGCGGCTAAAGACTGCCGTCGCCTTCATTCAGAGCGGCTTTGACGAGGGCAAACTGAAGCCCATCATCGACCGCGTCTTTCCGTTCGACGATATCGTCGAGGCGCACCGCTATCTGGAAACCAATGGTCAGTTCGGAAAGATCGTCGTGACCATCTGAGGACCAGTATCAGGCGTCGCCCCTCCGAGCAGGTCCGCCTCCGCCGCATGTTTGTGCGTTGTAATTACGCTTCGAGTCACGGCGGCTGGCTCGAAGCTCTGAATTTTGCGGCGCGGCCTCGGCCGCCGCGGGAAGGCCACCATGACAACTTTGTAGACTGGACAGCGCGGCCTTTGGCGTGGCCTGCGGGGTGACGATGGCCGTCGCATCGGCTGCCTCATTCACCGCCGCGCGCGCGGGGATGCTGGGCGGGGCCGCGGCTGATGAGCTTGTGCTGCTGCGCTATCTGGTCGCGAGCCTGGTCTTTCTTCCCTTCTTGGTCCGATGGGGGCTGTTGTCGCTCGTCGGAATCGGCTGGGCCCGAGGGCTGGTCCTGCTGCTTTGCGGCGGCCCACTGTTCGCCTGGCTGCAATTTGCCGCCTACTCCTACGCCCCCCTCGCGCATGGCGCGATCATCCTGCCACCGACAGTGACCATACTGAGCACTGTCGCCGCGGCCTTGTTCCTGAAGGAGCACCTCGGCACCCACCATCTTGCCGGCACCGCCCTGGTCATCGGCGGCATCGCGCTGCTCGGCTGGGACGGCATCGTCAATGTCACCACGCCCCAGGCGTGGGTCGGCGATCTGATGTTTCTGGCGGCCGCGGTTCTGTGGGCCTGCTTCACCGTGCTGATGCGCCACTGGCGGCTGAGCGCCGTACGCGCCGTTGCCGTCGTCTCGCTACTGTCTAGCGTCAGCCTGCTGCCCACCTACCTGATGTCCGGAGAGTTGCGCGTGATCCTCAACGCGCCATGGTCCGTGCTTGCAACGCAGGGGATAGTGCAGGGCTTGCTGCAAGGGCTCATTGGCGTGGCCGCCTATACCCGCGCCATCCGGGTGCTTGGCGTCAGCCGGGCGGTGCTGTTCCCGGCGACAATCCCGGCATTGGCTGTTCTGTTGGGTATACCGGCCATCGGGGAAACGCCGAGCGCGATTCAGATTGTCGGGCTTGCCGGTGTCACGACCGGCGTGTTGATCGCGATCGGTGGGTTACGAATTCTGCGGCGTTGGACGTTCGGCGCAACCCCCGTCCGTCGGTCGCCACGACCCGCGATGGCATCGGATGCGGCGAGTCACTCCGCTGCGGGACGGGCCGCGGTGTCGGATTTGCTGCCCGCCCCGGAGGCTCGCTTCGACCGGCGCACCGCCCTGACCTTCCCGCCGCTACCGTCACCACAGAAAAACCGATCGCCGCCATCCGACTCGAGCCCCGACACGCCCGCTCCGGGCGGCATCTCGAGCCTCTCCAGGCACTCCCCCGTCAACGGATCGATACGCCGCAAATCGCTTTCGTCACTTTCCCAGGTGCCGTGCCACAACTCGCCGTCGACCCAGGTGACCCCGGTGACGAAGCGGCTGGACTCGATGGTGCGGAGCACCGCCCCCGTTTGCGGATCGACCTGATGGATCTTCCGGTCCCGGTATTGCCCGACCCACAGCGTCCCCTCGGCCCACGCGAGCCCCAAATCGCGGCCGCCGCCGGGCGCCGGGATCGTCGCAACCACACGCCCGGACCGTGGATCAATCTTCTGGATGCAATCCTCGGCGATCTGAAACAGATGCTGGCCGTCGAAGGCGGTCCCCGCATGCGCGCGCACGTCAATCGAGCGCATGATCTTCCCACTCGCCGGGTCGAGCGCGTTCAGCCGGTCACCGCTGGCAAACCAGACATGCTGACCATCGAACGTGACCCCTCCCACGCGTTCGACACCCGGAAAGGGTCCATACTCGTGAAGGATTTCCGCCGCTGACTGTTTCATTGTTCCATCCTGATGCGCTGCCTAGGGGGGGACGCGCAGGCCGCTGAAAACATCCAACCCGCCGCCCCGGGTCACAGTTTAGAAGCGGGAAACTACCCACTGGGGAGAGCGCCGGGGAGTAACAAGGTCGTCGCGAACCCTTCACCGGCGGGGCACGCCGCGCGCCGCCAGAGGCCAGACGGTGCATCCTTGCCCGCCGCCGCGGCCACGTCGACTTCGACCGTCACAGTATCCCGGCTGGCGCCGCACCCGTCGCGACCAGTATTGACGTGTGTCCGGTTTCATGGCGGAAACAGCCCGCGCCCGTGGCGTTGCAAGCGATGGCGAACATTCCTCGGCTGCCGGTTTTTCCCACTGGACGACCGGCGCCGCACGACCACTTCTAGACGCGCGCCCGGCGAACCAGGCGCCAGGATGCCAACCCGCGCTGCCGGTCATCCTGGGAGAACTTTGCGATTGGACAGCTTTCCGCCATGCCGTAATCTCGCGGCCTGCGAGTGGAACAGAAGTGCCTAGATTTGGAGGGTAACATGGACGACGAAGCGAAGTGCCCGATGGGCGGCACGGTCAGCGGGAAGGCGGCTCTTTTCGGCATGACCAACCGGCTCTGGTGGCCCAACCAGTTGGATCTCTCGGTCCTCCACCAGAACTCTTCCCTCACCGATCCGATGGGTGACGGCTTCAACTACGCCGAGGCGTTCAAGAGCCTCGATCTGAAAGCGGTGAAGCAGGACATCTTCGCGCTGATGACCACGTCGCAGGAGTGGTGGCCGGCTGATTACGGACATTACGGTCCGCTGTTCATCCGCATGGCCTGGCACAGCGCGGGCACCTATCGCATTGGCGACGGCCGCGGCGGCGGCGGGTCAGGCGCACAGCGGTTCGCCCCGCTCAACAGTTGGCCCGACAACGCCAACCTCGACAAAGCGCGTATCTTGCTCTGGCCGATCAAGCAGAAATACGGGCGTAAGCTCTCCTGGGGTGACCTGCTGATCCTCGCGGGTAACTGCGCGCTGGAGTCAATGGGGTTCAAGACAGCCGGGTTCGCCGGCGGTCGCGTCGACGTCTGGGAGCCGCGAGAACGACATCCACTGGGGTCCCGAACGCGAGTGGCTCGGTGATCAGCGCTACAGCGGCGACCGCGACCTCGCGCATCCGCTTGCCGCCGTCCAGATGGGCCTCATCTACGTCAATCCCGAAGGCCCTAATGGCAAGCCGGACCCGGTGGCCGCGGCCCGCGACATCCGTGAGACCTTTGCGCGCATGGCGATGAACGACGAGGAGACCGTCGCGCTCATCGCCGGCGGCCACACCTTCGGCAAGACCCATGGCGCCGCTAACCCGGCGCAGTATGTCGGTCCCGAACCCGAAGGCGCCGGCATCGAGCAGCAAGGCCTCGGCTGGAAGAACAGCTTCGGCGATGGCGTCGGCGTTAACACCATCACCAGCGGGCTCGAAGGCGCATGGACCCAGGACCCAATCAAATGGGACAACAGCTTCTTCCACAACCTGTTCGAATTCGAGTGGGAGCTGACCAAGAGCCCGGCGGGTGCCAACCAGTGGACGCCGAAGAACCCCGAGGCGGCAAACACGGTGCCGGATGCGCATGATCCGTCGAAACGGCACGCACCGATGATGCTGACCACCGACCTCGCCCTGAGGATGGACCCGGTTTACGAGAAGATTTCGCGTCGGTTCTACGAGAATCCGGATCAGTTCGCCGAAGCCTTCGCCGAGGCCTGGTACAAGCTCACCCACCGCGACATGGGCCCCATCGCCCGCCTGCTCGGCCCCGAAGTGCCGGCCGAACCGCGCCTGTGGCAGGACCCGATCCCGCCCGTCGATCATCCACTGATCGACGCCGCGGACATCGCGGGGCTCAAGGCGAAGATTCTCGCTTCGGGCCTGTCGATCTCCCGGCTGGTCGCGACCGCCTGGGCTTCGGCATCGACCTTCCGCGGCTCCGACAAGCGTGGCGGGGCCAACGGCGCCCGCATCCGTCTCGCGCCGCAGAAGGACTGGGCGGTCAACGAACCGACGCAACTGGCCCAGGCGCTCAGCAAGCTGGAGGAGATCCAGAAAACCTTCAACGGCGCGCAGTCAGGCGGCAAGAAGGTCTCACTCGCCGATCTGATTGTCCTCGGTGGTTGCGCCGCGGTCGAGCAGGCGGCGAAACAGGCTGGCCATGACGTGCAGGTTCCGTTCACCCCGGGCCGCACTGACGCGTCGCAGGAGCAGACCGATGTCGACTCCTTCGCCGTGCTCGAGCCGAAGGACGACGGGTTCCGCAACTTTAGCAGCGGCGACCAGACTCGTTCGGCCGAGGAAACGCTGCTCGACCGGTCGCACCTCCTGACGCTGACGGCGCCCGAGATGACGGTGCTTGTCGCTGGTCTGCGTGTCCTGGGCGCAAACGTCGGGCAGTCCAAGTTTGGCGTCTTCACCGACCGGCCCGGTGTGCTGACCAACGACTTCCTCACCAATCTGCTCAAGACCAGCACGAGCATGAAGTGGGAAGCATCGTCCGACGGGGTGTTCGTCGCGTCGGACCGCAAGACGGGCGAGAAGAAGATGACAGGCACTCGTGTCGACCTCATCTTCGGATCGAACTCGCAACTCCGCGCCCTCGCCGAAGCCTACGCGACCAGCGACGCCCAGCGGGCGTTCGTCGACGCCTTTGTCGCCGCCTGGACCAAGGTGATGAACCTCGATCGGTTCGACCTCGCCTGATTCGCGCGCGGGTCCCCTGACAGCCGATTTGCCGGGGGACCTGCACCACGCGGCGTAGGCGTGAAGAATGGCGGGCTCCCTAACCGACGGGTAGAATCAGGGAAATCCGCTTATTTGCTTCGATCGCGACCGCTTTCGGCCCTTGATTCTCAAACGCGATCTTGCGAGTTGTGTAATCGAGCGACCGGAAGTCCGACAGTATCGCGACGCCGTTCACCTGACGAGACTGGATCGGCAACTCGAAGCTACTGACCTTTCCGCCCTTTGACGTGAGCGGCGCCACCACAACCATTCCTACTGCCGTGTTGAACAGCGTGGCCGAAATGACCAATCCATAATGCGGGTTGGCCGTCTCGTGCCCAATCGAGGGCGACCAGTCGACATGCACAATGTCGGCGAACGCAGGCACATAATTTGCTGACCCAAACGTATCGCCTTTCCTTGCCATTCAGATGAGCTCCGACCCGACGGGGTCATCCGCCCGCCAGGCCGCCATCCTCTCCCGCAGGCCAGTTGCGTCTTCGGCGGTGAACCCTTCCAGCATCTGTTCCAGCGACTTGGGCGTGGTGTCAGTCAGCTCCGCCACCAACCTCATCAACGTAATCTTCACGGATGAGGAGAAATCGCGTGTCCCGCCGCGTGATCCGGACGACCTTGCCGTCACTGGCGGCCTCCAGAACGGCACCTCCGCGTTTCAGATCAGACGCCGTAAACTCTGCGTTCGGGTAGACGTTCGTTTTCGCAATCGAAGCAAACTCGGTCAATGCAACCGTCCATTTTACGGATTTACCGTATATAGGTAGATTTCGGGAGGTGTAACTGTCAGCGCGCCGTGAGCGCTGAAACTACCCGACATCGCCAACGCGGAAGTGCCGAAACCCGCCACGCCCCCACCTCTGTCCTGCTGACGTAGCCCCAGAACATCGGTAGGCTGCGTCCCATGAAAAAGATCGGCTTCCTCTCCTTCGGGCATTGGACCCCCTCGCCGCAGTCGCAGACCCGCTCGGCGGCCGACGCGCTCCTGCAATCCATCGACCTGGCCGTCGCGGCGGAGCAACTCGGCGCCGACGGGGCCTATTTCCGCGTCCATCACTTCGCTCGCCAACTCGCTTCGCCGTTCCCGCTGCTGGCGGCGGTCGGCGCCAAAACCAGCCGCATCGAGATCGGGACGGCGATCATCGACATGCGCTACGAGAACCCGCTTTACATGGCCGAGGATGCGGGCGCGGCCGACCTCATCGCCGGCGGCCGCCTGCAACTGGGAATCAGCCGGGGCTCGCCCGAGCAGGTGATCGACGGCTGGCGCCATTTCGGCTACCGCCCGGCCGAGGGCGAGACAGACGCCGACATGGGCCGGCGCCACGCCGAGGTGTTCCTTGACGTGTTGCGCGGCCAAGGCTTCGCGCAGCCGAACCCACGGCCGATGTTCCCCAATCCGCCGGGCCTGCTGCGTCCCGAGCCTTACGCCGAGGGCCTGCGTGACCGCATTTGGTGGGGCGCCGGCTCCAATGCCACAGCGGTTTGGGCTGCGAAGCTCGGCTTGAACATGCAAAGCTCGACCCTGAAGGACGACGAGACCGGGGAGCCCTTCCATATCCAACAGGCCTCTCAGATCCGGGCCTTCCGCGCCGCCTGGAAGGAAGCCGGTCATGCACGCGAACCGCGTATCTCGGTCAGCCGCAGCATCTTCGTTCTCGTGGATGATCGTGATCGCACCTACTTCGGACGCGGCGACGAGGAGGACCAGGTCGGCTTCATCGACGAGAAAACGCGCGCAATATTCGGTCGCAGCTACGCCGCTGAACCCGAAATCCTTGTCGCGCAACTCAGGCGCGACGAGGCCATCGCCGAGGCCGACACGCTGCTTCTGACCGTCCCGAATCAACTTGGCGTCGCCTACAATGCACACGTTATCGAGGCGATCCTCACCCACGTCGCGCCCGCCCTCGGCTGGCGCTGACCTAAGCCGCGGATACGTGCTCATGAACAGGGCCTAAGGCCGTTGGCATCACGCGGTGAACGTCACACTTACCGCAATCACTCAGTCGGCAGCGGGCCCGGGAGTAACAGCGTCGTGGTGAACCCGGCCGCCGGTGGAGTCATCCAGCGGCGCGCTCGCCCACGACCGAACGAGTGCACCTTGCCTGCCGCCGCAAGCGAATCGAGTGCCCGTTGCACTGTCCGCTGGCTCGCTCCCAGTGCAAGCGCCAGGGCGGAACTCGACCACGACTTACCGTCGACGAGGAAGGCCAGGAGCCCCCCGTGCTCCCCGTCGACCGGCCGCGCCAGCACAACGATTTCGCGTGCGCGGCCCGGCACCAGTGCAAACCCCCGCTTCGTCGCGCTCACACCGGCCAAGGCCCCGAGCGCCGAGCGAAGCCGCCCAATCTCCACCCGCAACCTGGCGCGATGCGAGTCATCGGCGTGCTTGGCTCGGAAGGCCCGCCTGACGAGCGTGTCCCTCGACACGTCTCCCGGCCACGCCTCGCCGAGCGCACGTACCAGCGCGAACAACACCGGACGCCGCGCGAGCGAGACCACCGCATCCATGTCACGCACCACATAACGGCACGCATCCACGACCAGCGTCTTCGACGCTAGCAGCGCTGCCACGTCCTCCAGCAGCAGCAGCCGCTCCTCGCCACGTGTGATCAGGCGCGCCGCGGGCGTGTTCAGGACGCGGAACGCGCTGTCGACCTCCGCCATGATCGCGGGGATATCCGCCTCCCGGGCGGCGTGCTCGGCCCGAGCGAGCGCAGCGCGCGCCATCGTCGTCCGCAGGCGTCGAATCGCGATCCCCGCGACCACCAGCTCGTGAGCGGCCCTCGATGCAGGCGGCAACGGCACCGGACCGATCTCACCCAGCGTCCGCTCGGCTTCGTCGAGCTGCCCGATCAACAGCAGCCGGCGGACCTCGAGATATCGCGCATGCGCGGCGTTCACCCGGTCGCCATGCGCTTCCAGCGTCGCTCGCGCCGCATCGAGCGCTTTTGCCGGCCAACCCAGGTCACGCGAAACCAATGCGATCTCGGCCTCGGCGACGACACACCTCGCGCGGGCCACGGACTTTTTCGGGCCGAACGCGCGCGCGGCACGTCGCAGCAGGGCCTTTGCGCGAACCAGATCGCCAAGCTGCGCCATCGCGATGCCTCGGAGCGCAAGCGCGGGGGCGTCGTCACGCAGGGCGACCCGGTTCAACGCGCCGAGCGGATCACCCGCGGCCAGCGCACGCGCGGCGGCTGTGATTAGCGAGTCCAACCGAATCCCGCCACACTTGTCACTCCCGCCATTCGACGCTTACTCCCATTCTACCTCTCGACCATGCACCAGCAGGTCGTATCGAGAACAACCAAAGGAGAGAAGTGCGATGACACAGCACATCACCGGGACGCGTGAACAGTGGCTGGCAGCGCGGCTCGAGTTGCTGGCGGCGGAGAAGGAGCTTACGCGGCGCGGCGATGAGGTGGCACGGCAACGTCAGGCGCTGCCATGGGTCCGCGTCGACAAGCCGTATCGTTTCGAGACCGATGCAGGCAGCGCCTCGCTGGCGGACCTCTTCCAAGGGCGCTCGCAACTCCTTGTCTACCACTTCATGTTCGGGCCTGACTACACCGCCGGGTGTCCGTCATGTTCCGCCATCGCGGATGGCTTCGTCGGCTTCGTCGTCCACCTGGCGAACCACGACGTTACGCTTTCCGCCGTGTCGCGGGCGCCGCTCGCGAAGCTGCAGGCCTATAGGCAGCGGATGGGCTGGACCTTCCCCTGGGCGTCCTCGCACGACGGCGACTTCAACTTCGACTTCAACGTCTCGTTCACCGAGCGGCAACAGCGCGAGGGCGGCATCGAATACAATTACGAACGCGGCGGCCACGCGATGGACGCGACAGCGGTGCCGGAGCCCGTCGCCCGGTTCGCGGCCACATGCGGAACCGATGCACCGACTTACTCACGCGACCGGCCGGGCATGAGCGCGTTCGTTCGCGAGGATGGCGTCATCTACCACACCTATTCGACGTATTCCCGCGGGGTCGACGGCCTCTGGGGCATGTACCAGTGGCTCGACCGCGCGTCCAAGGGGCGTAACGAAACCGGCCCCTGGTGGCGCCGCCACGATGAGTACGACAGCAACTGGAGCAGCGCACTATTCGTTTCCAATGGCGAAGAGTGACGGCCTGCTCCGATCAGTCTAAACGCAGGCTTATTCCGAGGTTCTCAATTGATGCCGACCTGTGACCCTTCCGTTCTCTCGACGAGCACGCGCAACGTCGATCGCCATGACCTAACCACCGCGGCGAAGGTCGCGCCGCGGACAGTGGCCGGATTCGGTGTCGGCGGAAGCTGAACGCCCGGCGGCTCAAGTCGCGCCGCCGCCAGCCGCCGCCACAGCCCGACTTCGGCTGTTGCTGTTCCTGCTAAGCGTGATCGCTGGATGCACCGACGTTATCAGCTTCCTCGGGCTGGGCGGATTGTTCACCGCCCACATCACCGGCAACCTGGTCATCCTGGCCGCGCACGTCGTCAGCGGCGAAGCAGGGCAGACTGCCGAAATCCTATCGGTCCCGGTGTTCATGCTGACGCTCGGCCTGACGAAGCTGCTGGCCGGCGCCCTGGAATCGCGCGGGTTCGGTTCGCTGCGCCCGCTCCTACTGCTGCAGGCATTGCTTCTGGCCGGCTTTCTCGCCTTCGGTGTAGCGGCCGGCCCACACGTCGATCCGAACGCTGGCGCTGCCGTCACCGCCGGAATGCTGGGCGTAGCGGCAATGGCGGTGCAGAATGCGCTCACCCAGATTTCCCTGACCGGCGCGCCGTCCACCGCGGTCATGACGAGCAATATCACCCGATTCATGATGGACGCCGGCGAGATCATGCTGCGGCGCGACGCCGAGGCCGCAGCCAAGGCACGCGGCCGGGCAGCGATCGTTTCATTGGCGATCGTCGGTTTCGCTGTCGGCTGCGCCTGCGGGGCCGCATTCCAGGCCGTCACCGGATTGTGGTCCTTGACATTGCCCACCTCCCTCGCCCTGCTTGCGCTGGCACCGCATTTCGATGCTAAACCGCGCCGATAATTCCGATGGGCGAGTATCTTTCGCCTTTGACGGCAACCCGTGGGCTGAGTTGCAGTAGGTGCCTGGGTGGAATGGTATGATGATCCTTCTGAGCTTTGCGCCCCTGATCGCGTTCCACGTGCTGGTCGGGTTCGCGTCGACCGAACACGTGATCGAACTCGCCGCCGGGCTGGCGCTGGTGGTCGTGGCAGTCGACTGGGCGCTCTCATCGGGTAGTGTCAAGCTGCTCAACCTCGGAACATTGGCACTGTTCGTGATTTTGTTGCTCAGCGGAATGATCGCTCATGTCGAATGGACCCCGATATGGGCAAGCCTTCTCGTAAACGCAGGTTTGCTGGCAATCGTTTGTTTCACGCTTGCGATCAGACAACCGTTCACCGCGCAATATGCACGTGAGCAGACACCTGAGGCCGTCTGGCACTCGCCAATGTTCCTGCGCGCCAACTACGTGATCAGTTCTGTCTGGGCCCTGGTTTTTGTTGTGTTCGTGTTGGCCGATCTGGCACGGATGTTCGTGCCCTCGATTCCGCACTGGCTCGATACCGCGGTTGGCATCGCCGGATTGGTCCTCGCGGCGAAGTTTACTAAATGGTATCCTACGAAACTATCCGCGACCAGGCTCCGCGCAAGCCACCCAGGCGGCCCGTGAAGTCGCCTTCGGCTCCGCCTAAAGCTACCCCAGCCTCTAATTCTCGCCCGCGACACGCTCTTCCGTCATCGCTTTGTCGCTTATTATTTCTACATTCGTACGATCTGGGCCGACTGCCGCCACCAGTCGCACGGCAAAATGGATCGATGAAAAGGCCATCTCGTGCATGTCGCCCAGGCAGTCACGTGGCATGATATCGTGGTCACCGCCGATGGCGATCTCCTTGACGGCACCGGGCGGAAGGTCTCGCGAGGCCACCGATGCCGCGCCGCGGGCAAACACGGACTTGTTGTCCTGGTCGATGATTTCCAACTGCAACTCTATCGGCCCGATATCACCGGAGGTAGTGTTCTTGATCCCCAACGCGACCACCGGCTGACAGCTCTCCCGCTTCTGCATCCAATAGGTCTTTGCGCCGAAAAACTCGGCGCCTGCCGCGTTCGCGACGTTGGATTGCGCGACCGCCGAGTCCAGCACGGCGAGCGCCAACAGCCATGTAAGCACTGAGCGCATCAGCCAATTTCCCCCGACTGCCAATGATCCGCTTTAAGGATCGCATTCTGCCCGCACTTGTTCCGGGGTGTCGAGCGCCCGCCCAGTTCGTCTGCGCCGTGCCGCCGGCCGCCTTGGGCGCAGCAGGCGCGACCCGACGCAGCGGATCACGGGTCGGATACTCAGTTGCAGCGCCAGTTCTTGAAGATGGTGAAAATCATCGACGGCAACGCAGGCATGTTTGCAGGCTTCGTCGCGATCAGCCCGAGGCCAGGTGCGTCAGTCAATCAGTCATCAGTTGTCAGGATTTTGTGATCTGACGACTGTCACTCGGCCCACTTCTACATCGGTAACGTCACCGTCGCCTTCAAACCCCCGCTCGGCCGGTTCGACAGAGTCACATCCCCGCCATGCGCCCGCATGATATTTCGCGCGATCGGCAGCCCCAGCCCCACGCCGCCCGTCTCTCGGTTTCTGCTTGGCTCACCGCGGTGGAATGGCTCGAAGGCGCGCTCCATGTCCATCGGACCGATCCCCGGCCCGTCGTCCTCGATCTCCACCACCACGACCCGATGCTCCGGCGGCAGCAGCCGCACCATCGCCGACCCGCCGTAATTCACTGCGTTGGCCACCAGGTTGACGAACACTCGCTTCAGCGACAGCGATCGCGCCCTTACCGTCATGTGCGCCGGCCCTTCGTAACGCAGCTGGTCCGCCAGTTCGGGCCGAGCATCGCCGGCCTCATCGATGATGGTCCGGAGTAGTTCGGCGAGGTCGAGCGGAGAGACCGGTTCGGTGGTTCGTACGTCGCGGCCGAACGCCAGCGTGGCGGCGACCATCGACTCCAGCTCCTCCAGGTCAGCCAGTATTTTCCCCCGCTGCTCCTCATCGTCGACGAATTCCGCGCGCAGCTTCAATCGCGTGATCGGGGTGCGCAAATCGTGGCCGATGGCGGTCAGCAGTTCGGTCCGGTCCTGCACGAAGCGCCGAATACGGGCGGCCATCGTGTTGAAGGCCACCGCCGCGGTCGCCACCTCGCTTGGGCCGCCCTCCGGCAACGGCGGCGCATTCACGTCGCGTCCGAGTGCCTCCGCCGCCGCCGCAAGCGTCCGGACAGGCTCGGTCAGGCGCCGGACCGCCCAGAGCGCCAAGCCGGCCGCCGCGATCGTCATCACCACGAAAGCGCTCAGAAATGTCGGAGAGTGCCACGGGCGCAGCGGCTCGAACTCGCCGCTCACATTCAGCCATCCGCCATCCGGCAGATGCATCCCAATGACAACCCGCCCCGACGGATTGCCGCCATAGATCACCAGGTCGCGCCAGCGAAGCTGCGGGCCGCCAAGTGGCAGCAGGGTCATGTTGACACGCAACAGCCGCTGCTCCTGCGGTGCCATCTCGGGCATGTCGACCTCGGGGGGAACCGGGCTGAGCGTCGCGGTCAAGTCCGGACCACGGTGCAGCTCCAACAGCACCTGCGCACGGCGCGGTTCATCGGTTAGAGCAATGGTCCGGTACAACCCAACGACACGCTCCGCGAGGTCGTGTGCCTGCGCAAGCCGCTGCACATCGAGCCGATCCAGCGCATGGATGGCCAGCCCCAGACCCTGAACGACAATAAGACCCAGCAACAGTACCAGCGTCGTGCGACGCGCGAGGCTCCTTGGCCACAGACGCAGTCTCACGCTCGCTCCACGGTCGCCGCCAATACGTAGCCGCCGCCTCGGACTGTCTTGATGAGCTGGGCGCGCCGCCCATCGTCCTCGAGCTTGCGGCGGAGTCGGGATACCGCGACATCGATCGCCCTGTCGAATGGCCCCGCCTGCCGGCCGCGCAGCAAATCAAGCAGCATGTCCCGGGTCAGCACGCGATTGGCCCGCTCGACCAGCGCCAGCAGAAGGTCATACTCGCCCCCGGTCAGCGCCACCTCGACGTTCTCCGGGTTCAACAGCCGACGACGCGCGGGCTCCAGCGTCCAGCCGCCGAATCGGTACCCGCGCAACGACGCGTCGCGGCGAGGCTCCGCCGGTTCGCCCGCACGCCGCAGCACCGCGCGGATGCGGGCCAGCAACTCCCTGGGGTTGAACGGCTTTGGCACGTAGTCGTCGGCGCCAAGTTCGAGCCCGATGATGCGGTCGGTCTCGTCTCCCATCGCGGTCAGCATGACGATCGGCACCTCCGCCTGGGAGCGCAGCCATCGTGCGAGGTCCAGGCCGGATTCGCCGGGCAGCATCAGGTCCAGCACAACCAACTGATAATGGCCGTTGAGCCATGCTCGCCTGGCCTCTTTCCCATCGCGCACCGCGGTGACCCGGATACGCTGCTTTTCCAGGAAACGCGCCAGAAGTTCGCGGATTTCGCGGTCGTCGTCAACGACAAGGATATGCGGGGTCTGTTCCATGGATTGTAACATAAGCGACCAGATGCCCAGTCAGAACGACGGTTGCACTTTATTGCATTTCGTCGCCTGCCAGCGCGCGCCGATACTCCATATAGGCGCTGGTTCAAGTGTCCTGCCCCCGAAATTCGCCGTTTTGCTCGACGGACGGGGATCAGCAGGCCGCTGACACAAAACAACGAGTGGCGGGAACTGAGGTTCGCCAGCCACGGCGGACTTCAGATTCTGGACATTAGGAGATATCGGAATGCGTCAAACAATTCTTGCCGCGGCGGCAGCTTTCGTGATCGGCGGCGTAGCCACCGGGGCGGTGCTGTCACAGGCCCAGCCTGCCCCACCTCCGCCCGCCGATGGACCCAGGCACCACCCCTGGATGGGCTGGGGGAATCAGATGCACCCCGGCCACGGCCTGCGCAAGTTCGCGCTGGTCTACCGGCAATCCGACCGTCAACTGGCGCCGGGGGATGTGCAGAAGATCGCCGAGGCATTTCTGCTGTGGAACGGCAATCACACCTGGAAGGTTACGGATGTCGCGGCCACCGCTGACGGCCCGATCGGATTCAGCCTAACCACACCGGAAGGATTAGTGGTGGCGAAGTTTACCGTGGACCCACACACTGCGCACATCAGCCGCGTTGGTTGACGGCTTCATTCCCAACCCACCATTTGAACGCGAGTTGACGCACGAGAACAAGCCGGCGGCGGCCCGCTCCACGATGCCTATGCCTGGGTGGCTGCCGCCGGCGCATCCGGCGTCCCGTCGGAAATCACGATCTCAAGGACCGCGCCTTCGGACAACTCGGTATGCGAAACATCCTCGGTCATCCACCGACACCACCACCCGCCGGGGCGATAGACCGCCGACATATGCCGCTTGCCAAGCACCGACGAGGGGGGCGGTTCGTCGGCACGGCTTACCGTCATGAGCGGGCCCCCAGAGCGTAATCTGACGATGCAGCCAGGGACAATTTTCAACCGGTGCGGCATACCGAACCCTTCTTTGCGCGCGCCGGCGGACAACGTCGCGGGCAAGCGGTGCCAAGTGCCGCTTCAGGCTGGAAGCGACTGCCGGTGGTTAACATCCCATTGCAAGCCCTCATCGCTTCGTAGCGTCGAACGCCCCCACGCTAGTTTTGCCCGGCATCCGGATCGGCCGGCGTTGCGAAATCGGTGGCTTGACGCTCAGTATCGATCGCCCGCAATTCTTCATAGATCGCCCGCGTCCGCTCCTTCGGCGGGAGCTTGAACCATTCGTCGCCCGCATATCGCTCGCGCGCGCGCATGTATGCCTCTTGGAAGTCATCCGACATTTGCCGAATCTCTTGCCAAATACCGCCGCGCCGCTGGGTCAGACTTCGGGCCGATACGAGCGCACCCCCCAAGGCGCGGCCAACGATCTCAGCCAATCGATAAGAATTGGTTAACAACGAAACCTGTACTGTGGCGCTGACACCACGGCTTAACTCATGCCGCCGCCGCGGCCGAGATTTATCCGGGTTTCGGTAATCCTTCCTTCAGACTTCGCTCGCACACTGCGGGTCGTGAGCACTCATAGTTTTTCGCCGTCCGAAGCGCATTACCCTGCGACCTTCCAGGAGCGAGGGGTCGCCGCGCCGTTCACCGCACCCCTGCTGGCCGGAGCCCGCATACGCAACTGTATCCAGGACGGCATCGAACTGATCGTGCCGAATCCGTCCGGCGCTCCGGGGACCTATGTCATACCCTGGTCCGCGGCCGCCGAAGCCTATCGTCCGACACTGCATGACACCATGCTGCTCCAGCGGCTCGCCGGACCCGTGCCCTTGCACCCTAGAACAGTGCGAGCCGTCGCCTGGGAGGTTGCGCGAGAGGGGCTGGCCGGGGACCAGGCGCGCATCGCCGCCGAGATTGCGGCCCAATCGGACCAGTCAGAGCGCCTCCGTGCAGCCTCCCGGCTTTTGCGTGCTCTTTCCAAGCAGGTCGAGCCCCTAAACCAGTCGTCCAGGGCCTCTTCACGCCGGTCGGCAGCTTCGGATCGTCAAATCGACCCATTACTACGCCAGCTCGCACCGATTCTTGGTCGTAATGGTCAGCAAATCCGCGAGGCGATGGCGTCGTTGAGCGATCTGTTCGCACCGGTCGGCCTCGCGCCAAACGACAATGTCTCCCGCGTGGCTCGGCTGATCGGCCAGTTGCGGCAAACCCGCGATCAGATGACGAAACTGTCCGCGCCAGACCATGCGAGCGGTGGTGACTGGTTGCTCCGATCAGTAACAACCTCAATGGAAACCATCCTGGTGTGTGCGCAGGAATCGTTCCGCGAAGCGCGTGCATTGTTCACCGATCCACTGACCCTGCTGAAGCAATGGATCGCGACGCCGGCGAAGGTCGTAGCGCTGTCGACCCGCACCGAGTGGATCCTTGACGGCTGGGAACGGATTTCGTCGCTGTGGCAAATCACGCACGGCGACATGGCACGGCGCGGCACGGTGCCCGAAATCGCGCAACTCGTTCCTGTTCTGCCACAGGAAGTAATGCAATGGATCGGCGCGGCGGTGTCAATGGGCGCGCTTGAACCCGCCTGTTTGGTGACCTGGCAAAACGATACCTGGCGCAAAGGCGGCGGCGCGTTCGTCCAGATCGAACGCAACGAACAACTGCGCGCAATCAGCCTGTGACCTCTCCGATCCCAAGGCGGGGCGACCCGGCGGTTACTGAACTCGTCCGCTCCCTCGCGACTGCGTCGGAGCGACAGCTCCTGCGCATCGTCGCCGCCGTCGATGGCATGTCCGCGCGCGGTGTTGCCGATGATCTGATAGCGCCAATTCGCCATCGCCTGGTGAGCTTACACCCTGCCAGACCACTGCGTTTCGCGCGGCTCGTATTCCTTCCTCTCGACCGCCTGATCGTTCCAGCATCGGACTGGAGACCAACCCATGCCCTGATACCCCGCACCGCGATCGTGCCCCTGGCCCAGGTCGTCGAGGCAGGCCTGGGCGCCGAGCTAGCAGCAATCAAACGCGCCATTCATAACCGAAGAACCGACCAGGCAGGGGTGGTTGCCGCGCTCGGGGCGACGCTCTGGCCACGCGCCGGCTCGATCCTGGCGGGCTCAGGCGGCCCAGGCGACCGGGATATGACCGGCCTTGATGAACCCGCGTACCGCGAGCTGGCTCATTGTATCGCCGCCGTGCTGTCGGCGGCGCCCGCGCTGGATCGAATCTGCGCCGAAACCATTCCGGCGCTGGCACTGCCCGACCCGGCGGCGTTCCGTGCCATGGTGCGCCAGGTGTCGGGCTCGGCGCCCGACGCCCTGCCGATGCTGGTCGCACTGCTGATGCTGCGTCTGCCGCAGGCCGTCCATCTGCTCTACAACAGCAGATCCGATGGCTCGGCGGCAGGACTGCGGGCTGCCACGGATCAGGCTGCCGACCTGATCCTCGAGCAACTCGAGCACGCCGGATCACCGCTTGCAGCTACCCCGCTAACCGGCGCAGCCGCAGCCGTCGGCCGGATCGCGATGCTGTTGGATCAACTGCATCGAGACCACGTGTCCATCGAACGCCGCAAGCAGCTCCACGGCCTGCGGCGAAAATTGGATGCGCATTTTAAGGCTCGCTTCGAGGCGGGTCTGGACTCCGGACTGCTGGCGGCGCTGGGGGAGCTGCCCGACGTTCCCGACGCGCGCCAAATTTCGCGTCTCGAAACGACGGCCAGGGGTCTCCGCGCCCTGGAATGGGAGGCGCGGCGCTTTGGCAGTGGCGACTCCTACGATCGCTCGCTGGCGCGGGCCGCCGAGACCGTCCTGGGCCGGAATTCCGGAATAGGCTTTGCCGACCGCCTGAGGTTGATCGAAATATTGGCCGGGTCGGAGGCGGCGCTCAAAATCCTTGAGTGGCGGGGCAGCGCGGCGTGACTGGGGTCTAGCAGTTTTCGCCGAGCAGGGTGAGGCGGACCGAGCCGCTCAATGTCTCACCCGGCTGGAGGACGTGCATCGCCTGCGCCGCCGGCAGGGCGGGCCGGTTAATCGCATCCGGCACATGCGAAACCGGCTCGACGCAGAAGAAATCCGCCCAAGGTGGCGTGAAGACATGAGCCTGCCGAAACGCATCGCTGGCCTCGATGTCCACGCTGCCAGGCCCGGCAAGGATGCTGGCGCGGCGATCCCAGCCGGTGAAGCAGTTATCCAGGTTCGAGGTGGCTACCTTGCGCGGTTTTGCGTGCTGCCAGGCCGGGGCGACCGCCATGTGCCGGGAGGGTAAACCGTCGGCGCCGTTCTCCCAGGCCCCATCGGCGTTGAAGCGCAGCGACGGGTCATAGGTCTTGGCAAAATACGGGTGCAGGCCGATCCCGGAGGGCACTGGGCTGTCGTGACGGTTGGTGATCGCCAGTATGATGCTCACAAGAAACGGAGACAGCGCGTAGGTGACGGTCGCGTGGAAGGCGAAAGGCCACGCCGGATCAGGCTCATGGTCCAGTACCAGCGTGGCCGTGTCGGTGGCGGCATCCTGAATGGCCCACGCCCGTTGCCAACCGACCCCGTGGATCGTGTGCGGGTGGTCGCCAAAGTTGCGGGCCAACTGATACTGACGCCCGGCCCAGCGGAACCGGCCCTGATCGATCCGGTTGCAGTAAGGCACCAACGGAAAGCACGCCAGGGCCTGCGGATTGCCGGCGATCGCCGCCGGCAACGCTCGCCGCAGGATCGATACCTCGCCCAGCGTCCAACCCAGCAGTCCGGCGCCGTTTTCCGGCATGACGACCACCGAGTTGGCGGCGGAGCGAAGCGTCAGCATCGGGCGGGTCCAGCCGCCAACGAAACCGCGGGTCGTCGGAGGACAGCATTCCAGTCATCGAGGTCGTTTCGCATCAGTTGACCCGGTTGCAACGACGCCATGTTTCCACCGCGATCCACATCCCTGGACTCCTGTTCTGTCACAGCCTAACCCGTTTCGCGGTTTTTCGTGAGGAGACAATACGCGTGGAGGAGGTCGATTGCGTCGTGGTGGGTGCGGGCGTCGTGGGTCTGGCCGTGGCGCGCGCACTGGCACTGGCCGGGCGAGAGGTCATCGTGCTGGAGGCGGCCGACGGTATCGGCACCGAGACCTCCTCGCGCAACAGCGAAGTGATCCATGCCGGCATCTACTATCCTGCCAACAGTCTCATGGCGCGCTTCTGCGTTGCCGGACGCCGCCGCCTGTATGCGTACTGCGCTGAGAAAGGGGTGCCGCACCGCAACTGTGGCAAACTGATCGTCGCGACCAGCGCGCGCGAGGACGCCATGTTGGCAGGGATCAAGCAACGCGCGGAAACGAATGGTGTCGAAGGCATGCGCGTGCTCAGCGCGGCCGAGGCGATCGCGCTGGAACCCAACCTGTCCTGCACTAGCGCCTTGCTCTCGCCGACGACCGGGATCATCGACAGCCATAATTTCATGGTCGCCTTGCAGGGCGACGCCGAGAATGCCGGCGCGGTCACGGTGTTCCTCAGTCCGGTGATGGGCGGGCGTGCGGTCGGACGCGGCGCCGGGGGCGGGCCCAGGGGGGGCATCGAGATCGACGTCGGCGGTGATGATCCGATGACCTTGCGCTGCCGGCTGCTGGTGAACTCGGCCGGGCTGCACGCGCCGGGTCTGGCTGCGCGGATCGCCGGAATGCCCAGCGACCGCGTGCCGGCGGCGTATTACGCCAAGGGCAATTATTTTACCCTATCCGGACGCTCCCCGTTCTCCCGGCTGATCTATCCGGTGCCGGTGCCCGGCGGCCTCGGCGTTCATCTGACCGTCGATCTGGGCGGCCAGGCGCGGTTCGGCCCGGATGTGCAGTGGATCGACGAGATTGACTACACGGTGGACCCGTCGCGGGCGGATAGCTTCTACGCGGCGGTCCGGACCTACTGGCCAGCGCTGAAGGATGGCGCGTTGCAGCCTGGCTACGCGGGCATTCGGCCGAAAACCGTGCCAAAGGGTGCGCCGGGGCAGGATTTCGTCGTCCAGGGGTCGCAGTCGCACGGGGTGGCGGGGTTGATCAATCTGTTCGGGATCGAAAGTCCCGGCCTGACCGCGTCACTGGCAATCGCCGATCACGTGCTGGAAGTAGCCGAAACGGGCTAGCGACAACGTTCATCAACGGCGCGGCAAAGTGACGGCGCCGGCCGGCGTCTCGCGGGCGGTGGCACGATACAGCGCGAACACCGGCGACCCTGGCCGGGTAACCGGGCCAAGCAACTCCAGCGTAGTCCAAATGGCAGGATCAGGCGGGTCAGTCCGCCGGGCGTCTCGCATCAGCAATCCGAGCGTTCCGGCCAACGCCGCTCGCGGCAGATTGGTCAGCGCCCAATGGTCGTCAGTGGCGACGACCGCCCCACCGGGCGGCAGCCACCAGGCCAGTTCACTCGCCGTTGCGTAACCGTCGACCAGGACGTACTCCGCGCCCGCTTGCCGTCGCGCCGCCTCGACGTGGCGAGCGAGTTCGTCCCACCCGGCCAGCCGCATGGCGATCGGATCGAGGCCGGGTGGCAGCGGGATCAGCCCCGTCAAGGCCTGAAAGTAGACCACCGCGGTGATGCCAAAGCCAACCGCCGAGGCACCGACCCACGCGCTGGTTCGCCCGGGCCTGACGAGACCCGCCGCCGCCACCACCAACGCCGGATAGATGATGGCCGGCCAGTTTCCCTGCACCCTGTCGCCGATCGCGTGCTGCATGAACACCAGCACCGGGGGCACGGACAGGGCCGCCAGCAGCGACCATCGCGGCTCCCGATGCGCCCAGGTCCGGCGAACCGCCACGATCAGTCCGAGCATGCACAAAATCCAGATCCACGGGGTCGCCAGGCCAAGCTGGCCGCCGATCAGTTCCGCGAGAAAGCCCAGCGCTCGCATCGGCTGCCAGTCACCGACCCGGCCACCCTGCCTGGCGAAGCCAGCCCATCCATGCGCCGCATTCCACGCCACGACCGGAGCAAACAACAGCGCCCCCAGAACCACCGCTGCCCAGGGCTGCCAGCGGCGCAACCACGGTCTTTCTGCCGGGACCACCAGAACCCAGAGCGCGATGCCGACCCACAGGAACAGCGCGGTGTATTTGCTGTCCAAGGCCAGTCCGCCGAACCCTCCGGCGGCCAGCCACCAGACACCCGCGCCGCTGTCGATCAGCCGCACCATCGCCCACAGCGTCGCGCTCCAGAAGAACAGCAGTGGCGTGTCGGGGGTCATGATCACCGACCCCACGCCAAGCAGGAGCGTGCCGTTCAGCAACGACACCGCCGCCGCGCCGGCCGGCCGGCCGGGGAACAGGCGTCGCGCCGCATCGAACACGAACCACGAGGCAACCGCGGCGGACAGCGGCCCCAGCAGCCGAACTCCGAGCGGCGTTTGGCCCGCGAGCAGGGTCCCCGCCCGGATCCATAAGGCCACCATCGGCGGATGATCCAGGTAGCTCGCCGCCAGGCCGCGCGACCACACCCAGTAGTAAGCCTCGTCCGGCGCCAGCGGCACCGTGGCCGCCACGACAAGCCGAAACGCCGTCAGCGCCACGATCAGGCAGGCCAGCGGCATCAACCGGCCCTTGTCCCACAACCGCCACCCATCACCACCGCTTGCGCGACGGCGAGACCGCTCACCTCGCTCGCCAGACCAGGGTCGCCGACACGGCGTAGTTCCACACCACCCCGATCATCGCTCCGATCGCGCCGGCGATGGTCCAGGCGGTGTGCTGCTCGTAAAGCACCTGGGCGATGCCGACATTGGCGATCGCGCCGAACCCGCAGACCACCATGAACAGCAGGAGCCCCCGCCACAGCCGTGGCCCCCTCAGCCGCTGATCACGATAGGTGATCGCGTTGTTCAACTGAAAATTGAACACCATCGCAACACCGGTCGCGATGGTCTGCTCGAGTTCGAATCCCAGGCCGGTGAAATGCCGCAGCAGGCCGAGCACGAAAAGATGCGCGATCACGCCGAGCACGCCGACCAGAGCGAAGGAGAAGAATCGGAGCGGCAGCAGGCCGCCAAATATCTTGTCCAGCAGCAAGCCGGCAAACTGCATCATCACCAGTGCGTCGAGCTTGCTCTCGCCAGCCAGACGCTCACGGAACCGCGCGGGGATTTCCTGTACACGAAGCGGCGCGGGACTGCTCAGCACCAGGTCGAGCAGGATCTTGAAGCCCTGGCCATTGAGGTTCCTGGCAAGCTCCTCGAACAGCGCCCGCGGCATCATGAAGAAGCCACTCATCGGGTCGTTCAGGCGGACCGGCAGGAATGTCTGCGCCAGCTTGATGCCGCCATCCGACAGGACGTGCCGCCACTTGCTGGCAAGCCCCTGGGTGTCGCCACCCTCGACATGCCGGCTGGCCACCACCAACTGCGGATTCCCCTGGGGTCCGCCTTGGGCTCCCCCCTGGGCATTGCCGCTCCGTAGCGCCGCGAGCATGACCGGCAGCCGTGTCTCATCATGCTGCAGATCACCGTCGATCACCGCGACGTAGTCCGCCGACGAGGACAGAGCGCCCTCGATTACCGCCGACGCCAGACCGCGCCGGCCGATCCGCCGGATACAGCGAACCCGGCCGTCTTCCCGGGCGATGCGGCGCACCTCCTGGGTCGTTCCGTCCGGGCTGTTGTCGTCAACGTAGATCACCTCCCAGGCGATGCCGGTCAGCGCGGCTTCCAGCTTGGCGATCATCGGCGCCACATTCGGCCGCTCGTTGTAGCACGGCACCACCACACTGAGTTCGGGCGTGCCGGCCGGCCCGGGCGCCGTGACGTCTTCCGCGATGGCCTTGATGTCGGACATGGTTTTCCAAGCGAAGCACAGGCGGCCTGATACAAGACAGTATCAGAAGGTCAAGACCTCGCTAAACCGCGTTCGGGGGTTGCTTACAAAGGTACGCCCGCCAGGCAGCGGCTGGTTCGGATGGTCTGCAACGTCTGCACCCGGCTCACCGTTGGCGATCCCGTAAGCCGCTGGGTCAACTGATTTTCGTGTGCCGTGTCGCGCGCCACCAGCCGCAGCAGAAAATCGCCGCCGCCCCGGATCATGTGGCACTCCCGCACTTCGGTCCAGCCGCCGACGAGTTGCTCGAAAGCCGCCAGTACCGCCTCCTTCTGACTTTCGAGGCCGACGACGGCGAAAAAGGTGATTTCCCACCCCAGCTTCTGTGGATCGGTATCGGCATGATAGCCACGGATGACGCCGGCTTCTTCCAGCGCCCGGACCCTGCGCAGGCACGGCGGCGCGGAAATCCCCGCGCGCTTCGACAGATCGACGTTGGTGATCCGTCCATCCTCCTGCAGCGCGTTGAGAATGCGGCGATCAATGCCGTCCAGGATGATCGGCATATCTGAGTTGGGTGGCTTCATCGTTTTTTATTAACGGAACGTTTCCAGGATTGACGCGGATTTTTAATCTTATTGTGCGGAGCGAGACCCGCAAGGCAAATATAACGGACCTTGTTCGCGGCAACCGGGCAACCCACCGTCTCGCGCGCAGCCGAAGCGAACCTGCTCGATTTCGTCACTTCCCATCCGGTGCCAGTCCAGTCACCTTGCCCGGCATGCATCCCGTCCTCCGAGGTATGGCACGCGTGCTGGCGGCGATCGGCGTTCTCGTTCTGCTCCTGGCCGCGTTGATCGTTGGCACGCTGTGGCTGACCATCCCGGGGTCCAACCAGACCGTCGCGATACCGGGACTGGCAGGCCCGGCAGCGGTTGTCTTCGATGCCGACATGGTGCCCCGGATCCAGGCTGGGTCGGAACTGGATGCCGTGGCGGCACTGGGCTTCGTCCATGCCCGCGACCGACTGTTCCAGATGGACCTGATGCGCCGAGCGGCGTCGGGGCGGTTGTCCGAGATCGCGGGACCGGCGACGCTGCCCATCGACCGCATGATGCGCACACTGGGATTGCGGCAATGCGCGGTGGCCGATCTGGCCGCGCTGCCCAGCGACACGCGGGCCGTGCTGGAGGCCTACGCGCGCGGCGTCAACGCCTGGATCGAGCTAAAGGGCCGTTTCGCCGCGCCCGAGTTCCTGCTGCTGGGCGTGCCGGAGGCGTGGCAGCCGGCGGACAGTCTGCTCTGGGCGAAAACCATGGGGCTGTGGCTGTCGACGAACTGGCGACACGAACTCTCGCGCCAGGCACTGAGCGGCAAACTGCCGGCCGCGACGATCGAACAGCTATGGCCGCGGCAGGCCGGCGCACCGCGGCCGGACGCGATGGCCACTCCGATGGCGAAATACGCCGAGGCGGCGTCCCGGCTGCTATCGGTGCTGCCGCATTTCCCGGAGCCCTACACGGCTCCGCCGACGGCCTCGAACGAGTGGGCCGTGGACGGGCGGCATACCGCGACGGGCGCGCCACTGCTCGCCGGCGATCCGCATCTGGCGTTTGGCTTTCCCGGCATCTGGTACCTTGCGCGCATCGATGTCGCCGGCCACGTCCTCGCCGGTGCCACCGCCCCCGGCGTCCCCTTCCTGGTGCTCGGCCACAACGGCAAGATCGCCTGGACCTTCACAACCAACGGCGCCGACGTGCAGGACGTGTTCATCGAAACGCCCGCCGGACCAGGGGAATATCAGGCTCCCGACGGGCCACGCCGCTTCGCGCTGCGCGAGGAACGGATCGCGGTGCGCGGTCAGCCGGATCAGATGCTGACGGTGCGCGAAACCCGGCACGGGCCGGTGATCAGCGACCTCGACAACCCGAATGGACCGATAATGGCCGTGGCGATGGCGAATCTACAGCCGGGCGACACCGCGGCCGCTGGATTGCTGGCACTGAATCGGGCAGCCACCGTGCAGCAGGCCGGTTCGGCCGCGGCCATGATCAGCTCCCCGGTGCAGAATCTGCTGGTCGCGGACCGCGAGACCATCGGGCTTTTCGTCACCGGCCGGGTACCGGTCCGCAAGGCCGGCGACGGGTCCGCGCCAGTGCCCGGCGACGGTTCGCATGACTGGGTCGGCTGGGCCGCCGGCGAGCAGTTGCCGCACATCGTCTCGCCACCCAGCGGCCGGCTGGTCAATGCCAACGAGCCGGTGGCCAGTGCGGATTTTCCCGTGTTCATGGGCGGCGACACATACGGCGACTGGCGGGCAAGGCGCATCCGTGAGCTGCTGGCCGGTTCAGACCGTCACACCGCGGCGGATTTCGCCGCCATGCAGGCTGATGTCGTCAGCACCTTCGCGCGTCAGGTGCTGTCAACCCTGGTTGCCCTGACAGACCTGGCGGGACCCGAGGCCGCGGCGCAGGCCTCGTTTCGGGACTGGGACGGATCAGCCGCGATGGACCGGCCCCAGCCACTGATCTTTAATGCCTGGATGAGTGAGTTCCACAGTGCGGTGTTGCTGCATGCGGGTGCGGGGAAGGGTCTGGGCGCTCCGGTCTCCGACTTCGTGGCCTCCGTGCTGTCCCCGGCCGGCGCGCACTGGTGCGACGGCGATTGTGCCCCGATGCTGCGCGACTCGCTCGCCGCGGCGTTACGGTCACTCCGCGGCCGGTTCGGCGACGATCCCTCCGCCTGGCGCTGGGGCGACGCGCACCAGGCGATTTTCGCGCACCCAATCATGCGGAACATGCCGGTCCTCGGGAATTTCACCACGATCAGCATCCCCGCTCCCGGAGATGACGATACGCTGGACCGCGGCGGCACCAACGCGTTGTTGCAGTCGGTGCATGGCGCGTCATATCGAGGCGTGTATGATCTCGCCGACCTGAACCACAGTTTGTTCATCATCACGCCGGGACAGTCCGGCAATCCGTTCAGCAGCCATGCACGAGATTTTGTCACGCGCTGGCGCGACGGTGCTACCATCCAAATCGGCCCGGTCGCGGCCAGTATCACCGGAACGGTTCAGTTAACGCCATGAGCTATGGAGTGCCCTATCTGGACGACGAATTCCTGGTGGGCGGGGCGTTGTCGCGCCGCTGCCTCGGCTGGGTGATCGATGTCATTCTGATCATGCTGCTGGGCTGGGTGTTGTGGTGGATCCTGGTCATGTTCGGACTGCTGACCCTCGGCCTCGGCTTCGCTGCCATGGGCGTGCTTCCGTTCGTGCCATTCTGCTATCATCTCCTGTCGCTGCTGAGCGCCGCCAGCGCCACGCCAGGACAGCGGATGTTCGGACTGACCGTGCGGCGGGACTTCGACCTTGGGCCCCCGACAGCCCTGCAGGCGCTGGTATCGACCCTGGTGTTCTATTTGACGCTGGCGACCTCCGGGCTGCTTCTGGTGGTCGCGCTGTTCACCATTCGCCACCGAACGTTGCACGACATCGCCAGCGGACTGGTCGTGGTCCGCGTTCGCGCCATGGAGGCGTTGACCGGTCCGCCCGAAGGTTGGAACATGCGTGGCGGAACCTCCACGCCATGACCTACAAGCCTCCTCGCCGGCCGCAGTTCTTTTACACCACGGCCCCACTGCCCTGCCCCTATGTGGCGGGACGCACCGAACGCAAGGTGGTGACCGAGATCGTAGGGCCGGACGCCGAGGCGCTGCACGACCGGCTGTCCCGCGCCGGCTTCCGCCGCAGCCACAACATCGCCTACGCGCCGGTTTGCCCAGCGTGTCAGGCGTGCGTGCCGATCCGCATACCGGTGGCGACGTTCCAGCCGGACCGCACGCTGCGCAAGATCGGCCGAGCGAATGCCGGGCTGGCGGGATTTCAGGTGGCGCCACGCGCGACGGCCGAACAGTTTCAATTGTTCCAACGTTACCAGCAGGCGCGGCACGGCGACGGCGACATGGCCAGCATGAGTTTCTACGACTATCGCGCCATGGTCGAAGACACCCCGATCGATACATTTGTCATCGAGTTTCGCGACGAGCAGGACCGGCTGCTGAGCGCATGTTTGGGTGACCGCCTGGGCGACGGGCTGTCGGCAGTCTACAGTTTCTTCGCCCCGGCGATGGAAAAGCGCTCACTCGGCACCTACGCGGTGCTGTGGCTGATCGAACGGGCCCGGTCGTTGGGCCTGCCTTACGTCTATCTCGGCTATTGGGTGCCGGAGAGCCGCAAAATGGCTTATAAGGCGCGGTTCAGACCCAGCGAGATACTCGCGTGTGGGGTTTGGCGGCCGCTGACCGAGGGCGAACTCACCGGCCATCAGCGTGCCGAGGCCGCGCTGCTGACGGAAACGGTGGATTGAGCGCTGGGTCGTCGGACCCTGACTGGCTGATCTGGGCGCGTGAAATCCAGGCCGTCGCGCAGACCGGTCTGGCGTTCAGCCAGGATCCGTACGATCTCGACCGCTACACCGCGCTCACCCGTCTGTCGGCCAGGATCATGGCCGAGCATACGATGGCGGATGTGGGACGGATCGAGGGATTGTTCGCATCCGAAACCGGATACGCAACGCCGAAACTGGGTGTGCGCGCGGCTGTATTCGACGCGACGGGGCGCATCCTGATGGTGCGGGAGACAGTCGATGCCGGCCGCTGGACCTTGCCGGGCGGCTGGGCGGATGTGAACCAGACGCCGGCGCAGTCGGTGGTGCGCGAGGTGCTGGAGGAATCTGGCTACCACGTCCGCGCGGTGAAGCTGGCGGCGGTCTGGGACCGGGCCAGGCAGGCGCAGCCGCCGACGGCATTTTCCGTGGCGCGGATGTTCTTTATCTGTGTGCCGGAGGGTGGCGCGCCACGACCCAGTTTGGAAACCAGCGAGGTCCGCTGGTTCGCGGAGGCAGAAATCCCTGCCGATCTGTCATTGAGACGAACGCTACCGCATCACATCAGCCGTATGTTCGCGCACTGGCGAGACCCAGGGCTGGCGACCGAGTTCGACTAAGGCCGCGTATATTGGTTTAGCTGATGTTGGGCTCTGGTGGCAGGATCGTTGCCGGGATCGGTGACCGGTGCGGTGAAGAAATAACCGAGCCCCCGGCGAGGTCAAGCGGCCGCGTGCAGCATTCCCCAGCGCCGGTGCGCCGCCGCCGCGAGGCACAGCAATGGTGCGGCAATGCACATGGCCGCGAAAGGCACGTAGCCCACCCATTGCCAGAACGGCTGCGCCCCAATGCCAGAATGCATCACCTCGAGCACGAAATCCCGGGCAAACGCCAGCAGTATGTAGTTCATCCCCGCGAACCGCAGCACATGCCAGATCCTCGGGCCAAGCGCCTGCGACAGACGACCGAAGGACAACACCGCGAGCAGGTATGTCCAGGCAATGCCAATCGAGAAGAATACCCCCAGCTTCCCTCCCAGCGGCACGTGGCCCGAAAGCCAGTAGAGCCACCCGACCAGGCCGACATGAACCAGATGCGCCGCTGCGAAACCCAGGCCAAATTCCCGCCCTCGATGCGCCACCGCGGCAAGCCTCGGCTCGGCCAGCCTGGCCACTGCCCCTCCCGCATAGGCAAGCCAGAACAGCACGAACGACCAACGCGCCGTCAGCCGCAACGCTGTCCCGATGCTTGCCTTATCCGCTCCAGTGACCGCAAAGACCGCCGCCGCCAGCGCGAGCGCCACCCCGAACCCCACGCCCATCCACAGCACCGGGACAGATCCGCGCTTCATTGAGGGCCTGACAACAATTCCCATCGGTTGGTCGCGGCTCGCCACGACATGCACGCCCTTATGGTTGATCCATTCCCGTGCGGACACTCAGCACTGAGGGTGTTGCCTCGTCCGTTGTGGCGATGACGGAAATGGTTAGTCTGGCGGGTCGGGGGAAGCATGAATGGAATGCAACGACTTTCTTAACCATGTTTACGAGCAATTCAATGCGCGCGACATCGAGGCGGTCCTGGCCACGATGCATCCGGACGTACTTTGGGCGAATGGCATGGAAGGCGGCCACGTCCAGGGACACGACGGCGTCCGCGATTATTGGTCACGGCAGTGGGCGATGATTGACCCGCACGTCGAGCCGGTCGGCTGCACCACGGGTCCCGACGGGGAGATCGTCGTCGAGGTCCACCAGACCGTGCGTGCTCTCGGGGGGCAGTTGCTGTCGGACAAGGTGGTCGGTCATGTGTTTCGGATCGAGAACGGACTGATCACGCGGTTCGATATCCGCGCGCCCTGAGGATCGGCCCGAGGTCATCGGGCTGCGCCGGGGCGTCTTGATTCGGGCCAAGGGGCGCGAGCCGCCGGGTTGTGCATTGCGTCATTCGATCCCAAACTCCGGCTTTGCCACTGCCGGATTCTGACCATGCCCGAGATCGACACCGACGCCTTCCTGCGCGACCTGCACGAACTGCGCAAGATCGGCCAGTTCTGTACCGGCGTGCATCGGCCAACCTTCTCGCCGCAGGACATGGAGTCACGGCATTGGCTGGTGGAGCGCCTCGCAGCCTGTGGGCTGGACGCGTCGATCGACGGTATCGGTAATGTTTATGGCCGGCACCGTGGGCCCGGGCCGCATTTGCTGTCCGGCAGCCATATCGAGTCGCAGAACGAGGCGGGCTGGCTCGACGGTGCGCTGGGCGTTGTCGCCGCCCTTGCACTGGCACGTGCCGGACTGCCCGTGGATGTCTGCGCCTTCGCCGATGAGGAGGGTCATTTCGAGGGCGGCTTCCTCGGCAGCCGGTCCATCGTCGGCGAGCTGTCGGAGGCGGAGATGGACCGCAGCCGCAACCGCACGGACGGCACGCCGTTGCGCACGGCGCTGCGCAACGCCGGTCTGGAGGGCAAGCCCCGCATCCAGCTTGAGCCGGGACGGTACAGGGGCTTTTTCGAGATGCATATCGAGCAGGGGACTCAACTCGAAAATGCCGGCCTGCGGATTGGCGTGGTCACCGGAATCGTCGCGATATGGCAATGGCGGTTTCGAGTCCAGGGGCAGCAGGACCACGCCGGCGGCACGACCATGGCGGAACGGCGGGATGCCGGCCTCACGGCGGTCCGATTGCTGGCGGCGATCGACGCCGAGTTGCCGCGCGTGGCCGGCGAGCGCAGCACATGGACGACCGGCAGCATAACGCTCAACCCTGGCGCGCCCAATATCATACCCGGAACCGCCGAGGTGCTGTTCCAGTTCCGTGACGTGTCCGTGGCGGTACTGGAACGGATGGAAGCGGCGTTACATGCACTGGTGCGCGAGACCAACCGAAGGGAACGTTGCAGCGTCAGCCTTGAAAGCGTCTCGAAGGCGATACCCGCGCTTTGCGATCCAGCAATGATGGCGGCGCTTGCCGCCGCCGCCGAGGAACTCGCGCCCGGTGGCTGGCAACAAATGCCGTCCGGCGCCGGCCACGACGCACAGAATATCGCCCGCCATATGCCAGCGGCGATGCTGTTCGTGCCGTCGATCGGCGGCATCAGTCATCACTGGTCGGAGGACACCAAGGATGCCGACCTCGCCCTGGGTATCCGGGTGTTGGATGCAGCCGCCCGCCGCTTCCTGGCGGGGTAGTGTGGCCACGAAAGGCGTGGGTCACCGGCCTTCGCCGATGATGACACCTACAATTTACCCTCGAGCATTTGTCTGCCGGTGCATCGGTACTGGGCGATCCGCGTCCCATACGCGGCGGTCAGCGCGGGGTCGGGTAAAACGGTCTCCACACGGGCGGGTCGGATGCAGACAGTCTCCGGCGCCTCTCCGGTTACCGCCATGCGTGCCAGCCGAGCCGCGCCAAACGCGCCAGTGTGCTCGCCTTCGGCCAGTCGGTGCAGAGGGATGCCGAGGGCAGCGGCGATGATCGCGATCCACGTGCGCGAGCGGGAGCCGCCACCGATCACGTCCGCTGCCTCGACGCGGGTTCCCGACGCCACAAGCGCGTCCAGGCAGTCGCGCAGCGAGAACGCCACCCCCTCCAGCACCGCCTGGGTCAGCAGCCGGCGGTCGGTGTCATGCGACAGCCCGAGGAACGCGCCGCGGATCGTGCCACTGTTATGCGGCGTCCGCTCACCGCCGAGATAGGGCAGGAACAGTGCGGGACTCGGCGAGTCCGGCGAACCGACCTCGTCCAGCAGTTCCAACTCGCTTCGCCCGGTCACGCCCGCCCACCACGCCAGCGAGGCAGCCGCCGAGAGGGTGACGCCCATCTGGTGCCATGTACCAGGCACCGCATGGCAAAAGGCATGGACCGCGGCCTGCGGATACGGCCGGAAAATGTCGGTGGTGGCGAACAGCACGCCGGAGGTGCCCAGGGAGACGAACGCATCGCCGGGTCGGATCGCCGACAGCCCGACCGCACCCGCGGCATTGTCCCCGGCGCCACCAGCCAGAACAGGCCGGCGCGCCATGCGCCAGCGCGCCGCGAGTTCGGGGCTAAGCGTGCCTGCCGCGGCGTTGCCCTCGACCAGTCGCGGCATCGCCCCACGGTCCAGATCGGTGGCGGCGAGCATCACATCGGACCAGTCGCGAGCACCGACGTCGAGCCACAAGCGTGCCGGACGCATCCGACATCTCCTCGATCATTTCGCCGGTCATGCGATAGCGAATATAGGCCTTCGGCAGCAGCACCCTGCGCACCCGGGCAAACACCTCCGGTTCGTGCCTGCGCACCCATAGCAGCTTGGGCGCGGTGAAGCCTGGCATGGCGATATTGCCGGTCACCTGCCGCATCCCAGGCACCGCCGCCTCCAGCTCGGCGCACTCGGCGGACGCGCGGACGTCGTTCCAAAGGATCGCGGGGCGCAGCACATTGCCGCCGTCATCCAGCAGCACCGCGCCATGCATCTGCCCGGACAAGCCAATGCCCTCGACGGCGGACAATGCCGCGGCATGGTCACGCCCGAGCGCATCGACCGCGTCCAGCATCGCCTGCCACCAAGCCTGCGGATCCTGTTCGCTGTGGCCGACGGCCGGCCGCTGCACCGACAGCGGCACGGTGAAGCTGGCGAGCACGGTCTGCGCGCCGTCGACCAGCAACGCCTTGACCGCGGACGTGCCGAAATCCAGGCCGAGAAACACGCGGCTAAATCCGCTGCTCAGGCCGCCAGCGGGTGTCGCCCAAGTTGCGGCAGGGCCTGCCCGGCCTTGTCGAACAGATGGCAGGCGGTGGGGTCGACCGCGAGCCGGATCTGTTCGTGCGCCTGGGTCGCGTCGCTGCCTTCGATCTGCACCGTGATCTCCTGGTTGCCCTCGGCGTTCACGTGCAGCAGGGTCAGTCCGCCGAGCCGCTCGACGAGGACGACGGTTGCGGCGATCGGGCCGTTGGTGTCGATGTGCAGCCCTTCAGGGCGGATGCCGAGGGTGACCGTATCGCCGGCCCGCGCGGCTCCGCCCTCGGCCGGGACGACGATGCGCGTGCCCGATGGCAGCGAGACCGCTGTTCCGGTGGCGCCTGCTTCCACGACCTTGGCCTCGAGCAGATTCATGCGCGGCGAGCCGATGAAGCCGGCGACAAACAGGTTCGCGGGGTGGTGGTACAGCTCCAGCGGCGAGCCAACCTGCTCCACGCTGCCGGCCTGCAGCACGACGATCTTGTCGGCCATCGTCATCGCCTCGATCTGGTCGTGCGTGACGTAGATCATGGTGGCGTCCAGTTCCTCGTGCAGCCGCGACAGCTCGATGCGCATCTGGCCGCGCAACGCCGCATCCAGGTTCGACAGCGGCTCGTCGAACAGGAAAACCTTCGGATGGCGCACGATCGCTCGGCCGATGGCGACACGCTGGCGCTGGCCGCCGGACAGGTCCTTCGGGCGCCGTTCCAGATAGGGTTCCAACTGCAGGATGCGAGCGGCCTCATCGACCTTGCGGTCGCGCTCCGCCTTGGGCACCCGCGCCAGCCGCAGCGCGAACGCCATGTTCTGACGCACCGTCATGTGCGGATACAGCGCATAGGACTGGAACACCATCGCCAGCCCGCGATCCGCCGGCCCGACCTGGTTCACCCGCTTGCCGTCGATCATCAGGTCGCCGGCGGTGATCTCCTCCAGGCCCGCGATCATCCGCAGCAGCGTGGACTTGCCGCATCCCGACGGCCCGACGAAGACCACGAACTCCCGGTCGTCGATATCGAGGTCGACGCCCTTGATGACCTCGACAGGTTCCGTAGCTCTTGCGCAGATTGCGCAGTTGCAGCGTCGCCATTGCGCGGGCTCCCTACTTCACGGCGCCGAAGGTCAGGCCTTGCACCAGCTGGCGCTGGCTGAACCAGCCGAACACCAGGATCGGCGCGACGGCCATCGTCGATGCCGCCGACAGCTTGGCGAAGAACAGCCCTTCCGGGCTGGAGAACGATGCGATGAACGCGGTCAGCGGCGCCGCGCCCGCCGACGTCAGGTTCAGGCTCCAGAACGCCTCGTTCCAGCACAGGATCAGCGACAGCAGCCCGGTCGAGGCGACGCCCGGGCAGCGTCAGCGGCAGCAGCAGGTACCAGACCTCGCCGGCGGTCTTGCGCGCCGTCCATGCGGCCGGCCTCCAGGATCTCGTGCGGCACTTCCTTGTAGAAGGTGAACAGCATCCAGACGACGATCGGCAGGTTCATCAGCGCGTAGATGATCACCAGGCCGCTGCGGGTGTCGAGCAGCCCGGCGGTGCGGAACAGCAGATAGATCGGCACCAGCACGCCGACCGGCGGCAGCATCTTGGTCGACAGCATCCACAGCAGAGTGCCGCGGGTGCGCTCCGTCGGATGGAACGCCATCGCATAGGCCGCCGGGAATTGCGAACAACAGCGCCAGCACAGTGCCGCCGAGCGAAATGATCACGCTGTTCAGCGCGAAGTTGAGATAGTCGGCGCGGGCGAACACCTCGCGGTAGGAGTCCAGCGTCGGGGCGAACGCCAGCCCGGGAGAGATCGCGTCACGTTCGGACTTGAAGCTGGTCAGCACCATCCAGGCGATCGGGAAGAACAGCAGCAGCGCGATGCCCCAGCCGAACAGGGTGGCGAGAAAACGTTGCAGTGGTGTTGCGCGCATCGTTAGACCTCCAACCGCCGAGCGATGCTGCGCACCAGGAAGAAGGCGACGATGTTGGCGAGGACGATGGCGACCACGCCGCCGGCCGAGGCGCCGCCGATATCGATACTGCAGCAGCGCCCGGGCGTAGATCAGGAAGGCAAGGTTGGTGGTGGCATTGCCCGGCCCGCCCGAAGTGGTAACGAAGATCTCGGCGAACACCGTCAGCAGGAAGATCGTTTCGATCATGATCACCACGCCGATGGCGCGGGACAGGTGCGGCAGCGTGATGAAGAAGAACTGCGCGATGACGCCGGCGCCGTCCATGCGCGCGGCCTCGCGCTGCTCATGGTCGAGCGACTGCACCGCGGTCAGCAGGATCAGCAGCGCGAACGGCAGCCACTCCCAGGACACGATGGCGATGACCGAGGACAGCGGGAACTGCGCGAACCAATCCACGGCGTTGAAACCCATTACGCTCGCCAGGGCGCCGAACACGCCGTAGATCGGGTGCATCAGCAGGTTCTTCCAGATCAGCGCGCTGACCGTGGGCATGACGAAGAACGGCGAAATCGCCAGCACGCGGGCGATGTTGCGGCCGGGGAACGGCTGGTTGAAGAGCACCGCCAGCAAGGTGCCCAGGCCGACCGTGATGACCAGCACGGAAACCAGCAGGATCAGTGTGTTTTCCAGCGATACCCAGAAATCCGGGTCGGTCACCAGATACTGATAATTGTCGATGCCGGCGAAACCGCGGGTCTCCGGGCTGACCAGGTTGTAGTACTGGAACGAGAACCACAGCGTCATCACCAGCGGGACGATCATCCAAGCCAGCAGGACGATGACCGACGGCATGAGCAGCAGCGAGCCCGCTTTGCGACCCGGCGCCGCCTCGGTGTCATGCGGCGGCGCCGATACCCCGGGGCTGAGTGTCGCCGACATGGCCGGTCCCGCTACTTCTTCGGGTAGCCTGCCTGGCGCATGGTTCGTTCGGTCGCGGACTGCGCCGTCTTGAGCGCCTGATCGACCGTGGTCTGGCCAGTCAACGTCCCGGCGATGGTCTGGCCGACCTGGGTGCCGATGCCCTGGAACTCCGGAATGGCAACGAACTGGGCGCCGGTATAGGGCCGTGGCTGTTGCGTCTGTCCATTCGGATTGGCGACGTCGATCGCCTTGCGCACGAACGCCGCGAACGGCGCCGCCTTCTGGTACTCAGGATCGTCATAGGTGGACTGGCGCGTGCCGGGCGGCACCGACACCCAGCCATTCTCCTTGGCGACCAGCCGGATGTATTCCTTGTCGGTCGCCCAGGTAACGAATGTCCGCGCGGCATCCTTCTGCTTCGACGAGGTGGGGATGGCGAGATTCCAGCTCCAGAGCCAGGTCGGCGCGCCCTTGAAGCTGCCGGTCGGCATCGGCGCGAAGCCCACCTTGTCGGCGACGCTGGACTGCTTCTTGTCGTACAGCAGACCGCCGGCGACGGTAGCGTCGATCCACATGCCGCAATGGCCGCTGGCGAACAGCGCCAGGTTCTCGTTGAAGCCGTTCGAGGTCGCGCCCGGCGGACCGTCTGCCTTCAGGATGTCGTCGTAAAAGGTCACCGCCTTGTGCCACTCGGGCGTGTCGATCGCCGGCTTCCACTGCATGTCGAACCACTGGCCGCCCTCGGCGTTCACCAGCGACGTGACATAGGCCATGTTCTCGCCCCAGCCGGGCTTGCCGCGAAGGCACATGCCGTAGACTTGGTTCGCCTTGTCGGTGATCTTGTCGGCGAAACCGCGGATCTGCTCGTAGGTCGGGTCGTCCGGCATCTTGATGCCAGCCTTCTCGAACAGATCGGTGCGGTAATATGTCATCGCGCTTTCGCCGTAGAACGGCAGACCGTACAGCTTGCCCTCGTAGGTCAGCCCCGCGCGCACCGGCTTCAGCAGGTCATCGACGTCGTAGGCGGCCGGCAGATCGTCCATCGGCGTCAGCCAGCCCTGCTTGGCCCAGATCGGCACTTCGTAGTTGCCGATCGTCAGCACGTCGAACTGCCCCGCCTTGGTGGCGATATCGGTGGTGACGCGCTGGCGCAGCACGTTTTCCTCCAGCACCACCCAGCGCAGATGGATGTCGGGGTGCTGCTTTTCGAACTCGGACGACAGCTTCTGCATCACCACCATGTCGCCGTTGTTCACCGTGGCGATGGTGAGGGTGGAGTCCGCCCGGGCAAGGCCGGCACCAGCGCAAAGCAGCGCGGAGGCGGAGACGACAGCGCTCAGGCTGTCGCGAAGAAAATGGGTGATGGCGTGCCTCCCAGGACCACGTTGCTCCGCCTTGGTGTGACGGCTTGGCGCAAACGCTGTCACGGTCTCGCGACGCGGTCAACGTTTCGTTGTGGATGGTGACTGGCCGATACCGACCGAAACCCCGATCCGGCAATACCGGCCTTAAAGGCAAGGCTGCGTCCGTCGCCCGGCCGCCCTCCTGGCCATCAAAACCCCAGCGTCGCCGCCGCCTCGGCCAACGTTGCGCGGGCGCCCCTGGCGTACAGCGAGGCCAGCCAGCGGCCGACCGGCTCCCACAGGCGCGGGTCCCGGCCAGTCGCGCCGAACAAGCCCTCGATCGCCAGCAGCGGCCGCGGGTCCGACCCTCCCTCGATCGCCTTGGCGCGCAACTGCTCCGCCAGCGGGTGCCGCACGTCGATCGACTGTCCCTGCTCATCCTCCCCACGCACCCGCCGCAGCCAGGCCGCCAGTGCGAGCGCCAGCAGCTCCACCGAGGAGCCCTCGCGCAGCCGGTCCCGGATCGGATCAACCAGAATGTTGAGCGGTGCATCGGTGTTCACCCGCTCCACCGTGTCCTTGATCGCCGGATTGGAGAATCGCTCGATCAGCGTCGCCTTGTATCCAGCCAGGTCGATGCCCGGAACATCCGGCAGCGTCGGCCCCGTCTCACGGTCCATCAGGGCGGCCATGAACCGGGCGATCAGTGGATCGGCCATCGCCTCATCGATGGTGACATAGCCGGCGAGCCGCCCCATGCCCGAGACCGCCAGATGGCTGGCATTGAGCAGGCGCAGCTTCATGAATTCATAGGGCGCGACGTCGGCGGTGAACTGCGCCCCGACCTGCTCCCACGCCGGGCGACCGACGGTGAAACGGTCCTCGATCACCCATTGCGTGAAGGTTTCGGCAAACACCGGCCACCGATCCACGACCCCATAACGCTCGGCCAGCGCCGCGATGTCCGCCTCGGCCGTCACCGGCGTGATGCGATCAACCATGGTGCTGGGGAAGCAGCCGTTCGCCTCGATCCAGTCGGTCAGCTTTGCATCCCGCAGCGCGGCGAGCGCCAGGACCGCGTCGCGCAGCACCGTGCCGTTGTGCTGGATGTTGTCGCAGCTCAGCGCGGTGAATGGCGGGAGGCCGGCTTCCATGCGGCGGCGATAGGCCTCCACGACGATCCCGATCGCACTGGACGGGCGGTCCGGGTGAGCCAAATCCTCGCGGATGAGCGGATGCTCCGGATCGAGCTGTTTGGTTGACCGGTTCAGGCAGTAGCCATGCTCGGTGACCGTGAGGCTGACGATGCGGATCGGCGGCTGCTCGATCGCCCGCAGCAGGGCGGCGCTGGAGTCGCCGGCGAACACCACGTCGGCGAGCGACCCAATGACGGTGACTGTCTCCTGCCCGTTGCCGCGCTCAACCAGCGTGTAGAGGTTGTCCTGCGGCGCCAGGCTTTCCTGCATCCGCCGGTCGTTCGGCAACAGGCCCGCGCCGATGATGCCCCATTCGAGCGCGTCCGACCGAAGCTCCATCAGGTTATGGGTGTAGCGCGCCATATGGGCACGATGGAACCCGCCCAACCCAAGATGAACGATGCCCGCGGTGACGTGCGCCGGGTCGAACCGGGGTATCATCACCGGGGGCTGCAGGCGGGTGAGGTTGGCGCGGGTCAGCGGGACGGGTTGCACGGCATTCCCCGGAGTTCATCGAGTTAAGATCGAGCTGCAACCGCAGGTCGCTCAAATGATATTAGCCAATAAATGGCACGGGAAGAAGAGTCATCGCGGTCCGCAAACACCGGATGCGGGCGTCGTGGCTTGGTCTAATGCCGGAAATGCCGCATGTCGGTGAACACCATCGCCACCCCTGCCGCGTCGGCGGCAGCGATCACCTCAGCGTCGCGGATCGACCCGCCCGGCTGGATGACCGCCGTCGCCCCCGCCGCAATCGCCACCTCCAGCCCGTCGGCGAACGGGAAGAAGGCGTCCGATGCCACGACACTGCCCTCGGTCAAGCGCCCCGGCAGGCCGGCGGCCTTGGCGGCTTCCTCGCTTTTCCAGGCGGCAATGCGCGCTGAGTTCGACACGGTTCGGCTGCCCGGCGCCAATCCCCACCGTGGCACCGGCCTTCGCATAAACGATGGCATTCGACTTGACATGCTTGCAGACGCGAAACGCAAACAGCAGGTCGGCCAGTTCCGAATCAGTCGGCGAACGTCGCGTCACCACCTTCAGGTCGGAGGCAGTGATACGCCCGGTATCACGTGTCTGCGCCAGGAAACCGCCGGCCAGACTGCGCAATGTCAATCCGCCATCCGCCGGATCGGGCAAGCCACCGGTCAGCAACAGGCGCAGGCTTTTCTTCCGCCCCAGCACCGCCTTGGCCGCCTCGTCGGCGTCGGGCGCGATGATGACCTCGGTGAAAATCGCCGCGATCTTTTCCGCCGCCGCCGCGTCCAGCGTCCGGTTCACCGCGACGATACCGCCATAGGGCGATACCGGATCGCACCGAAACGCCGCGTCCCAAGCCTCTGCCAGCGACCCGGCCTTTGCGACACCGCATGGATTGGCGTGCTTGATGATCGCCACCGCAGGCGCGTCGAACTCGGCCACGCATTCGAACGCCGCGTCGGTATCGTTGAGGTTATTGTACGATAATTCCTTGCCCTGCACCTGGGTCGCGGTCGCCACGCCGGGACGCCGACCGGAGACATAGAACGCCGCTTCCTGATGCGGATTCTCGCCATAGCGCAGAGTTTGCCGAAGCGTGCCGGCGATCGTCAGGTGCCGCGGGAATGTCTCCTCGCGCTGTTGCCCGAACCACGTCGCTATGGCTGCGTCATAGGCCGCAGTACGGGCGTATGCCGCTCCCGCCAGGCGCCGTCGTAATGACAGCGTGGTTCCAGCCGAGGCGGCAATCTCGGCCAGCACCTCATCGTATTGATCCGGATCAGTCACGACCACGACAAAATCGTGGTTCTTCGCGGCGGCACGGATCAGCGCAGGGCCGCCGATGTCGATGTTCTCGACGCAGTCATCGTATGAGGCGCCCTTTGCGACAGTGGCCTCGAACGGATACAGATTGACCACCACCAGATCGATCGCCGCGA
The DNA here is from genome assembly GCA_963758415.1 of uncultured Alphaproteobacteria bacterium. Classification (GTDB taxonomy): domain Bacteria; phylum Pseudomonadota; class Alphaproteobacteria; order Acetobacterales; family Acetobacteraceae; genus Rhodopila. The sequence goes on from CAVWVL010000011.1 coordinate 1,875,063, forward strand.
TCCCGTTATCCCGCATCTGTTCCAGATGTTCGGCCACGTCACGCCGAGCCAGGATGCCGCCGTGAATTTGCGGCACCAGGGTCTTCACGCGGCCGTCCATGATCTCGGGAAAGCCAGTGTGTTCCGAGACCTCCTTCACCGGCACCCCCGCGTCCCGCAGCGCGCGTGCGGAGCCGCCGGTCGACAGGATTTCCACGCCGTGATCCGCCAATACCCGTGCGAATGGCACCAGCCGGCTCTTGTCGGAAACCGAGATCAACGCGCGTTGGATGGCAACGATGTCGGGCATCACGTGTGTCCAGGTCCTGCTGCAAGGCGCAGTCGGATTAGACCTACAGTCCGAGCAGGTCCAGCGTTCGCGTCAATACTTTCGTCTCGTCATACCGTTCCAGCGCGCGCTCTCGACCAGCCTTCCCTATCCGCTCCCGCATGCCCGGATCGCGAGCCAGCCGATCCAGCGCCGCACCGAGTGCTCCCGCGTCACCCGCCGGCACTTTCAGGCCGGTCACACCGTCGACCACCTGCTCCGCCAGGCCGCGCACGTCGGTGGCGACAACCGGCAACCCCGACAGCATCGCTTCGATCACCGACATCGGCAGTCCCTCAAACCGGCTCGGCAGGGTAAATATATCACTGGCGGCCAGCAGGGCCGGGATATCGTCGCGATACCCCAGCAGCCGGAGGCGTTCCCCGAGGCCCGCTTCTCGCAGCACAGCCGCCATATCGGCCCCGCGATCGCTGGCCAGCCGTTCCCCTACCACCCATAGCTCGGCCCCCGGCACCGCCTGCATCGCGGCGGCCAGCTCGGGATAGCCCTTGTGCCAGACCAGGCGGGAGACCGCCGTGATGACCACGCGATCCGCGGCTACCCCGAGTTCCAACCGGATCCGTGCGCGTGCGGCCGGGTCGGGGCGGAACACCGCAGGGTCACGCCCGTTGCCGATCGCCACCGCCGACCGGCAGATGCCCAGACGGCGGGCGTCGCGCGCCTCGGCCTCGGAGACAGTCAGAAACACATCGGTCACGCGCGCGGCCAGCCACTCCATGACGAACGACGCGACGCGGCCCGGCAGCGGGGCGGACCGGTGATTGAACAGGAAGCCGTGGCAGGTATAGGCGACGCGCGGCACCCCGGCGATGCGGGCCGCCCACCGCGCGAGGAAGCCGCTGATCGGCATATGGGCGTGCACCAAGTCGGGCTTCTCCGCTCTCAGGATGGCGACCAGAGACTGAAACGCGCGCAGATGGCCCAGCGGGGACAGGCGGCGAACGAAGGGGATGGCGATGACGCGGAAACCTTCGGCGCGGACATCGTCCAGCAGGGGGCCCTCGGCGCAGCCGCCCACCACCTCGTGGCCTCGTGCCCGCGCTGCACGCATCAGCGGCAGCAGGAAGTGCCGCAGCGAAAAGTCGACATTGGTGATTTCCACGACTTTCACCGGAGGGGGGACATACCGGGGCGGGCCGTCGAGGCGACGTCCGCCCAGCCGCGACCCTGCCGCCTCACCCGGCGCGTTCGACCTTGCTCAGGGCCCACTTCACCTGCTGCGGCCCGTCGGCAAACCCGGTCACCACCACCTGCTCGCCGCGCCGAGGTTCCGGGCTGCCGAGATAGATGCTCTCCTCGAGGCTCAGCCGGCCACCATCCGCGCGCAACCGCCAGAACGAGCCGGAGCGGAGCCGCAGCAACACCGTCGCGCCGTCCTGCTGCAGATTGGCCTGCACGTCCGGATGCAGATGAAACCGCAAGGTGAAGGGCTGCGGTTCGGGCGATTCGATCAGGTCCTCGCCGCGCACGTCCTCACCGCTTTCGGCCAGGTACAAGCGACGACGATAAATCGCATTGAACGGCTTCTTCCAGCCGTCGTGCGAGGCATCCAGCCAGTGCGCCCCCGCGGCTTCCTGGCGCTGCACGTCCACCACCGTCGGCCGCCGCCCCAGACCATCCTCCCGCAGTTCGCTGCTGTTCATGTCGGCGATCACCATGGTGGAGTGCGCCGCGGTCGATCGCTCCGCGTCATGCCACTCCGACGGTCCGGCGGAGAACGCCCCGCAGTTGACGATCAGCCGGTCGCGCCCGACGGACAGCTCCATCGACAACGTTCCGGCGTGCGCGTAGCGGTCGAGGCCGGTTGGCGGGGGCACCCCACAATCGACGATCAGCACGCTGCGGCCCGCCTGCATGCGATGAAAGCCGCCCTCGGTCAGTGAGACAGCTCCACGCCCACCCCGGCCCGCCTGGGTCAGCACCAGATCGACCAGCGTGCCGCTTTCCTCCTTGGTGCCATTGAACAGTGCCAGTCCGCCGTCGCCGTGGCGCATCACGCGCAACGCCGGCGCCATGCGCTCGATGGCATTGTTCAAGGCGGGCGGCGGCTGTGTCTGCGAGGTTTGCAGCAGGGCGCGTATCTCGGTCAGGTCCTGCAGCGCCGAGAGTTGCGCCGCCGGGCTGCGTTCGGCGTGGCAGCCATCCGGCAACACCTGGCGGGTGATCTCCTGCGGCAGGAAGCGCAGCGCTCGGGCCAGGAAACCGGTGTGCTCGCGCAGCGCCACGGCGGCGGCCACCAGGCCCTTCAGGGCGGTCAGCGCGCGCGCGTCCAGTTCCTCCGGTGGCAGCGCGGCGGACAAATGGCGAGCATCGGCGACCAGGCGTCCCATCAGCCGCTGACGGAACGCATCATCAGCCGTCGCGGCAAAGAAGTCGTAGTGTGCCAGCCAAGCGGTGATACGCGCGCCAAGGACGTCGGGGCGGTAAGCGATCGGGTCGTTGGGCGGGCTGCCGATCCACTCCGAAACCAGGCCGCGAGCCCGCAGGCGTGCCGCATCGGTGCCCAGCGCACGCAGGTCGCGCAGCCAGGAGAAGCCATGCGCACCGGCACGTAAAGCCGGAGAACCGCCGACTGCCGACCAGCCGCCTGGCCGCAGCACCTGAACCGCGCCGCTGATCTCCAGTTCGCCCTTGACCAGCCGGGCGCCGTTGGCGGCATCGCCCGGCCACGGGTCGCGCACCGACAGCGCTGGCGCATCCGGCACGCGTCCCATCCGCAGGCTTGGCAGCCGAGCCATGGCACGTCGCGCGCCGCGCAGCCAGCGGTGCGGATTCGCAGCCGTCATGCAGCCCCTCCTCCGGACGGATTTTTTTCGCCGGCGAGACTCGCGGGTGCGGGTTGGACACGAAGGGCGGCGATCGCCTGGGCATAATCCGCGGCATGGAACACCGACGATCCGGCGATCAGGGTATCGGCGCCGGCCGCGACGACACCCGGAGCCGTGGCAGGGGTGATTCCGCCATCCACCGCCAGCGCGATCGAATGGCCCGACGCGTCGATCATCCGCCGCAGTGCTTCGATCTTTGGCAATTGTGACGGGAGGAAGCTCTGCCCGCCAAATCCGGGGTTCACCGACATCACCAGGATGATGTCCAGCATGTCGAGCACCCAGGCAACGGTTTCCGGCGGAGTCGCCGGATTGAGAACGACTCCGGCGCGCTTTCCGGCGTTGCGGATGTGTTGCAGCGACCGATGGAGATGTGGACCGGCCTCAGGGTGCAGGCTGATGTGATCGGCACCGGCGGCGATGAAGGCATCCAGGTAGGGATCAACCGGCGCGATCATCAGATGAACATCGAACGGCAGCTTGGTGTGCGGCCGCAACGCCGCCAGGATGGCAGGCCCGAAGCTCAGGTTTGGAACGAAATGACCGTCCATGATGTCGAGGTGCAGCCAGTCCGCGCCGGCGCCCTCGATCGCCGCCACCTCGTGCCGGAGGCGCCCAAAATCAGCCGCCAGCAAGCTGGGCGCGATGGTGATGTGGTGCGGAATGGAGGACATGGAACGTTTTACCCAGCGGCGCCGATGCGGCACAAGGCAGCATTGCGGCAACCGTCCGGACAACCCCTCTTGGCCGGGGAGCTGTTCAACTGGACGTCCATGCGTTGACGGGTGTAGCCGCCGCTTCAGTCGCAGATCAGTCTGGCGGCGAAGAAGCCGTCCATCCCGCCAAGATCAGGCCACAGGCCAGGATGCGTGTGCAGAAAGCCCTCCGGTGTCAGTGCCTCGGGCAGCGCCGCGAGCTCGTCGCTGGTGAACGGGTCGTGCCGCACCTGGGGTCCGCGCTGGGAATTCCGCCGAGCGAGGGCCGCGGCAATGCGGGGGGCACCTTCTTCGGGTTGCAGCGAACAAACGGCGTAAACCAGCCTGCCTCCCGGACGCAGCATGGCGAGCGCCGCGGCAATAAGCTTGTCCTGGGTGTCGGTCATCGCCTGAACATCGCGGATACGCTTGAGGCGCAACACATCGGGATGCCGGCGGATCGTGCCGGTGGCGCTGCAGGGCGCATCCAGCAGGATCGCGTCGAACGGCGCCGGTGGCACCCACACGGCCGCGTCAGCGCCGATCACGTCCGCGTGTAAACCCCATCGCGTCAGGTTGCTGCTCAGCCGTTCGAGGCGAATCGGGTCGCGGTCCAGCGCCGTCACCATCGCCCCGCTGGCGGCGAGTTGTCCGGTCTTGCCACCCGGCGCGGCGCACAGATCGGCGACTCGTTCACCCGCGCGTGGCGCCAGCAGGCGGGCGGGAAGTGCCGCGGCGGCGTCCTGCACCCAGAATGCACCGCGCTCGAACCCGGCGATCGCGCTGACCGGAGTGCCGGCGGGAAAGCGCAGCGAGCCGGCGGGCAGCAATCGTCCCCCTTGGGACTCGGCCAGATTGCCGACTTCACCCGCCCTCGGATTGGGCGTCAGATCCAATGGCGCTTCCATCTGATGCGCCGTCGCGATCGCTCGCGCCTTGTCTCCCCAGGAGGACCAGAGCCAGGCCGGGGTGTCCAAACGCGGGGCATCCAGGTCCTCCAACGCCGCGATGCCGGCGGCCGCGATCTTGCGAAGCACCGCGTTCACCAGGCCGGCGAACGGTGCAAGGCCACGCGCCCGGGCCAGTGCGACCGCGGTTGCAACGGCGGCGTGCTGGGGGGTGTCCAGCAGCAGCAGGCCGGCCGCGCCGATCCGGAGGATGTTTCGCACCGGGTCCGGGGGCGCCCTGCGCAGAAACGGCTCCAGAATGGCGTCCAGCGTCCCCATGCGACGCAGCACGCTTGCGGCGAGTCGATGCGCGGCGGCACGGTCGCGGCTCTGTTGCGCCGGCAGCGCGTCCAGCGCGTCATCAAGCGTTCGATGCCGCTCCAGCACCATGGCGAGCAGGTCGAAGGCCGATTCTCGCGTGGGATCAGCCATCACGCTGGATCCGCGACTGTCGACCGGGGAGCATGCATGGCCACAGCCTCAGAGCGCCGTCATCGATATCAGGGCGATGCCAAGGGGTCTCTTGTCCTCGCCGCCGTCCAGATCGGGACGGCGCGGGCGCGACAGGGCGAACGTCAGCACCGCTGATGCACCGGCCGTGAGGGGCTGCTGAAGCCGCAGCACATGCCCGCCCGACGCGTTTTGCCCGGATAACTCGAGGCGCGCCTGCTCCCGGCCATCGAGCAGGAAGCGCAAGCAGCACTGCTCCGGCGCGGGGGTCCGGTAGGCCATGAACCGTAAATCGAAAGCTCTGATCGGCTCGCCGACGACGAATTCCAGCGCGGACTCAAGCCCCACAGACCAGGTGAAATCGTCTTCCGGATCGGCCCAGCCCCAGCGCAACAAAGCCAGCCCGTTGCCGCCCCGCGCGAACGACCACGCTTCGCCTCCATGCACGATGCCAACAGCCGCCGGTGCGCCAGGCGGATACGGGTTGCGGAAGCCCATTTCCACCAGGTCTGGCATGGTCGCCGGCGCCGCGTCACCAGCCGGACGCTCGGCTTTCTCCGGGGTCAAGCCCCCGAAGCAGACCACTGGCAGGGGACGAGACCGCGATCGAGGCGAACGCATCACCGCGAACAGGCAGGTCGGCTTGATCCGCCCGGTCGCGATCAGCCGGTCCTCGAGACCCTGAACCTGCTCGAGGAACGCGACGTCAAGCGGCCGATCGAGATCGAAATTGGCGCCGAACCGCTTCTCGTAAAAGACCTCGGTCAGTCCGCCGGTGGCTAGGAAGCGTTCAAACCCGAATCCGCCGCGAAGCAATAACGGCAGAATATCCTGGGCGCGGATGCCCTCAAATCCCTCGATCGAGCAGTCCCAGTTCTCGAACCACCGGTCGAGCCTCCCGAACATCCCGTCCCATTTCAGGCGATCTGGCAAATCCGGCCAGATCCCGCGAATGATCGCCAGCGTTTCGGGCCATCTCATGTGGCCATTACGACCGATCATGTCGACCGTGGCAAAGGCGCCCTCGGGGTGCAGCCAGGTGACGATCTGGTCGAACAGCAACTCCAGTTCGACCAGATGATGCAGCGAATGCAGCGCCATGCATGCGGCGACCGGCTGCCCGACCGGCAGCGGCTGATTGAGATCAGCCGTCTCAACGCGAATAAACGCCTCGAGCCCCTCCCGTCGAGCCGCCTCGCGCGTCCGGTCGACCAGCAACGGAGACAGCTCCAGGCAAACTATCCGAAATGGCGCAAGGCCATGATCGCGGACAAACTTGAGGATTGTGATCTCACGCGTGCCATAGCCGGAACCGAGGCTGAGCACCTCGGCGATCCCGGTGCGCTCGACAGCCGCCGCGAGGGCGACGGCAAGGATTTCGGTAACGCTGTCCGTGCCGAACACCTCTCGCAGCCTGGGTGTGAGGAACCGCCCGAGAAAATACCCGGCGGGGGACCCTTCGTGCATGTCATCGACGCCGGCGTACTGGGCGATCTGCGCCAGCACCTGCCGCTCGTACTGACCATGGCTTCGAATGCCCGCCGCATCAGGCTGGCCGAACGGCCCCGCGCCCGCGGAGTCACCCATCAAGTCGCGATGAACGGGCGGCCCACGCCGTGGTAGTCGAAGCCAGCCTGCCGCATCGCCACCGGATCGTACACATTGCGCAGATCGACCAGCACGCGTCCGCGCATCGCGTCGCCCAGGCGTTCCGGCGACAGCGCACGAAATTCGTTCCATTCGGTGATCAGCACCAATGCGTCCGCACCGGCCGCCGCATCCAGCGCGTCCTTGCAGTATATAATCGACTCCGGAAGCAGCGGCTTGGCCAGCGCCATTCCCTCCGGATCAAAGGCACGGATGATCGCGCCGTCACCGGCCAGGCGGGCGACGATCGGAATTGCTGGCGAGTCGCGCATGTCATCCGTTTCCGGCTTGAAGGTCAGGCCCAGGATAGCGATCGTCCGCCCACGCACCCTGCCGCCACAAGCGGCGATGACCCGCATCGCCATGCTGGACTTGCGCGCGTCGTTGACGGCCACGGTCGCCTCGACCAGTCGCGACGGCGCCCCGTAATCCTGCGCCGTGCGCACCAGCGCCAGTGTGTCCTTGGGGAAGCAGGACCCGCCGTAGCCCGGACCGGGATGCAGGAATTTCCGGCCAATGCGTCCATCCAGGCCGATGCCGCGGGCAACGTCGTGCACGTCCGCGCCCACCCGCTCGCACAGATCGGCCATTTCGTTGATGAAGGTGACCTTCATCGCCAGGAAGGCATTGGCGGCATACTTGGTCAGTTCGGCCGTTTCGATGGCAGTGAACACAATCGGCGCCTCGATCAGATACAGCGGCCGGTAAAGCCGCCGCAGCACCTCCCGCGCGCGTTCGGTCTCGGCGCCGATCACCACCCGGTCCGGCCGCATGAAGTCGCCGATGGCATTGCCCTCGCGCAGGAATTCCGGGTTCGAGGCAACGTCGAAATCGAGATCGGGCCGCACCGTCTCAACGATTTCCTTGATGCGGCGACCGGTGCCGACCGGTACCGTGGATTTGGTGACGATGACCGCGTAACCAGTCAAGGCGCGCGCCACCTGATCGGCGGCCGAATAGACATATGTCAGGTCAGCGTGTCCATCGCCGCGTCTGGTCGGTGTCCCGACGGCGATAAATACAGCCTCGGTCCCGTCCACCGCCGTGGCGAGATCATCGGTGAACGCCAGCCGCCCGGCCGCCACGTTCTCCTGCACCAGTTTGTCCAGCCCTGGCTCGTAAATCGGCATACGCCCATCGCGCAACGCCGCGAGCTTGTGCGGATCGGTCTCGACCACAGTCACCTCACCGCCGAACTCAGCAAAGCACGCGCCAGAAACCAGGCCGACATAGCCGCCGCCAATCATCGTGATACGCACCGGTCAGAGTCCTTCATCGGATACAAGGCGATTTAGCACAGCGCGACGGCGGATTCCACTCATTTGCGGGACGTGGCGCGATTTGGCTCCCGGATTTGGGCCAAATGTCACGCTGTGGAAGCTGTGGCGAACGCGGAGTATACACCTGACTCGCTTCTTTCGGTTGGAATCCTCATGGCAGAATCCCGTCTCCGGGTCGGTGTCGTCGGTGCTGGGCATTTTGGCCGCTACCACGCGCTGAAGGTCGCGGCCTCCAGTCGAGCGCGCCTGAGCGGGATTTTCGACCCCGACCAGGAGCGGGCAAAGACGGTGGGTTGGGAAGCCGGCGCGCCCGAGATGGCGTTCGAGGCGTTGCTGGCGGCCAGCGACGCCGTGATCGTCGCCGCCCCGGCGGATGCGCATCATCGCCTCACGGCCGCCGCGCTGCGTGCCGGCAAGCACGTCCTGGTAGAAAAGCCCATCGCCTCGACGGTGGAGCAGGCCGAGGAACTCCGACTGCTGGCACGAAATCACGGCAGGGTGTTGCAAGTCGGTCACCTGGAACGGTTCTCGGCGGCGTTTCAGGCACTGACGGGCAAGATCGGGCCGCCGTCCCATGGCGCGCCCCTCTACATCGAAGCGACCCGCATCGCCCCGTTCAAGCCGCGCGGCACCGATGTCTCGGTGATCCTCGACCTGATGATCCATGATCTCGACCTGGTGCTGGCCCTGGTCGACAGCGAAATCGAGAGCGTCGACGCCATCGGCGCCGCGGTCGCCAGCCCCCACGAGGACATCGCCAACGCGAGGCTCCGCTTCAGCAACGGCGCCGTGGCCACCATCACCGCCAGCCGGATTTCACCCCGCACCGAGCGGCGCATGCGGATTTTCGCGCAGGATCGCTATCTCGCGGCGGATTTCGCGGCGCGCAAGCTGACCGTCATCGCGCGCACGCCAGCAGTGGCGGACCCAGTTGGGCGCGAAACAAATGCGCGGGAAACGAAGCGGCATCCGCCGGCGGGCCTTGCTCCGGTCCCCGGTGTCGCCGGGTTCAGCATGGACGAAGTGGCGTGGGAGGACCATGACTCCCTCGCCGCCGAACATGCGGCGTTCGTCGCCTCAGTCCTGGATGGGGCGCCCGTCCTGGTGGACGCCGCGGCGGGCCTTCGCGCCCTGGTGGCCGCACTCGCCGTGGCGGACGCGATGCGGACCTCGCGCGATAGAATGATCGAGTCCGGACTGATTTCCGGGGCCTGATGCCAAGTGCCTGGACGGAACAGTGCCCGCGTGCGGCTATACCGAACATTCCCGGCATGCAGGGACGCTCGCGCGGTCATCCACATCGAGGCGCTCGAGCCCGACAATGGTCCGCGCATCCGATCGTGCCGGAGGTGCCCACAAGTGGCTATGCCGGCGTCGGGAAGGCGTAGGACTATTGTCGCTTCGGCGAGCTTGCAGACCATGGGACGCCAAGACGCCGATATCGCCGAGGAGCATGCCAGAGTTCCGTGCGGTGCTTCAGTGAGCGCCCGGCGCCGGACAGCGATGGCGCCTCTCACGGAATTTTGTTCCAGTGCACGAACGGACGGACCGCGCAACGACGATACGTGGCTACACACTACTCGGATGCTACGTCATACCGGTCTTCCCGCGGTCGATCGAAGCGCCTATCCGCGCTTCAGGCGATGAAGCAGGCCGCCGATCACGCTGCCGCCGTGCCGACGAATATCCGGTCGGCCACGGATCGGTGCACGCAATGACGAAGCGGTGCCGTGGGGACACGGGCTTCTGTCCAACCGAGCCGGCCGCCGTTGGCGACTATTTTCGAGAGCACAACGGGCGACGCGCCTCTTTCTCCCGCCTCCCTCCAAAGCAAGTGCGGCGCCGGCGAAGCGCCGTGAAACAGTGCATACAATTGTCGTGATACACGCGCTGGGCCACTGAGGGGACGCCAGAACCATCGCGGGAAAATTCCAGGCATTTATACATGTATAGGTTGTAATATGTCAATATGATGCGATGTTATCGGGCGGACATAATGCGACTGCTCGCGATATAGGAGCTGCGATTCTGGCTCAGCCAATAATCGGAAGAACCCATGGGCACGGTTCTCGCCTCCGACGCCGCGTGACGCTGGATTCGCAAGAAGAGGCCGTCCCTCAGGCTGCAGACCTCTCGGCGAAGTGATTGAGTAACCTTGATTATCGACAAAAGCGCGAAGCGCGAGGTTGCGCGAATCCGTCGGCGCCTTGTACTGGGACTGGTGAGATTTGGAATAAAGTTAAAGGGATGCAGCACGTCAGTACCGATTAAATGCAGGCAGACCCACGGGATAAATCAGGGCTTCGCCAGCCCAAACAGGGTGCGCTTATCGAAACGTCGCCCCGAAATAGGGAAACTATCCTATATCTTATGCTTTCGTGATGCAAAATGCTAAAAATTCCGCTAGATACAGCCCGAGGTTGAGAAAATTGACGTTACCTCTATTGTTCGAGCTGTTTCGCTGGGCTACCTGAGAGGTGTCATCCCATCAGATCTGCGCAGGCTCTGGCAGGCGTTTCTGGTCCGTAACTTTTATGCGGAGACAATGAGTGTGATCACTGAAAGTTTGTCATTGCCCAGAGAAGATCTGAGTCTTGCCGTCGCAGCTCAAGGACGTGCGCGGACAGTTGAAGTCGCGCCCTGCGTATCGGTTGTCATACCCGTATTTAATCAAGAGTCGCTGATCGCCGGTTGTGTTCGATCCGTGCAATCTCAGACGCTCCGGGAGGTCGAGATAATCGTCGTGGACGATGCCTCCACCGACGCCACCGCAACGATTGTCGCCGCGATGGCCGCTGAGGATCCCCGCATCCGTTTGTTCCGATGCAACCGGAACAATGGCCCGGGAGTGGCCCGCAACCGCGGCATCGAGGCATCTGCCGGCACCTGGGTTGCCCTGCTGGACGCCGACGACGTTTACCATCCCGACCGCCTCCGCTGCTTGCTCGAGACCGCGCACAACGGCAACGCCGACATGGTTGCGGATAATTTGTGGCTGTGCCCGACAGACCGCGCGCCAGAGCCCGAGCTCATGCTCTCACCGGCGGTACTCCATAAAGACATCGTCATTGACACGGCCGAGTTCGTGCACCGCAACATCGGCTCCGCTGGAGACCGGCGCGACGCGTATGGTTTTCTCAAGCCAATAATCCGCAGGGATTTTCTGACAACCCATAATATTTGTTACGATGATACGCGGTTTTCCGAGGACTTTCTGTTTTATCTGCGCTGCCTGATCGCGGGGGCGCACTGGATCGTGGTCCCATCACCCTATTATTACTACACCGTATCACCCAACGGCCTAGCTTATCGGCCGAGCCTGGAGGATTTGCGTCGTGTTGTCGCGGCTGAGTCAGCACTGTTGGACAGCGACGCGATAAAGCATGATGAGCAATTGTCCGGCGCGATAGAGAAGCATCGGCAATCCGTGATCCTTTCGCTGTCATGGTCCGGCTTTGCCGAAGCCCTCAAGCGGAAAGACCCCGTAGGAGCGATGAGCAGCCTGGTCAGCGCCCCGGGTGCATTTGTGCATATCGGACGACAGAGCATACGGGCCTTTCCGCGAGCGCTCGCGCGGCTTGCCAACGCCGCATAACGCTGGGCACTCGCTCGGCAATTCGTATCCGTTGCTGAGATTCCCTTCCTTTGAGGACGAGGCCGCCCTGACGGAGCCATAGCCGGGTGCTCCCGACCGATACGGCCCTGATATGTTCTGGAATCTGTGATCTCAGTTCCGGGGATACATGTGCCCTTGCGCTCGGCGCCCTTGACGTCGACCGATCGCCCACGGAGTGTCTCACCGGGGATCCATCCTGAGTCAGCGCCAAGGGCCGCCACCGCCATGCCGAACAGGGCTGATCCCATCCGGACGGTCCCATCCCCGATAAAGCGCGTGTGCCTTTGAGCAGCGGCTCGACCGTCAGCCTGCTCCGCTCCATGCCGGTCTGGCCGCTACTCGCCACCTTGGCGGTCCAGACGCTTGCCACCATGGCGCTCTATTCGCTGCCGACGGTAGCGCCCGCGGTGGCAAGGGACCTGAATGTCAACGGCACGCTGGTCGGCGGTTTCGTTGCCATGGCGTATGGCGTCGGCATCCTCTCGGCGCTGCTCTCACCTGGACTGGTGCGACGGTACGGAGGCGTGCGGGCGACCCAGGCGGTGCTGCTCGCGGCTGCCGGAATGCTGCTGATCGCCGCTCTTGGCTCCGGCGTCGCCGGGCTCGCGCTGGCCGCGATCGTGCTGGGGCTCGGTTACGGAGCGGCCGCCCCGGCAAGCACCCATTTGCTCGTGCCACAGACCCCGCAACCGGTCTTCAACCTCGTGATGTCGCTGCGACAAATCGGCGTGCCGCTTGGCGGCGTGCTGGCCGCGCTGATGCTGCCACCTCTGGCCCTGCTGGTCGGCTGGCGCATGGCGCTGTTGCTCGAGCTTGGGCCGGTCTTGCTGCTCATTGTCCTGCTCGAGGTGCCTCGCCGGCGCTGGGACGCTGACCGCGAGCCGATGCGATCGGTGTTCGGCCGCTCCCTGCTGCAACCTTTCGCGCTGCTGGGTGACCGCCGATTTCGCCGTCTGTCGGTTGCCGCTTTCGTCTATGCCGGTCTGGCGCTTTGCCTGGTCGCCTTCATGACGGTGCAGTTGACCACCACCGTGGGGCTCACTTTGGTGCAGGCAGGGCAGATGTTGGCGGCATACCAAATCGCCGGCTCGGTCAGCCGGCCGGTCTGGGGTTGGATCGCAGACCGTTTCCTGTCGCCCGTGTCGACCCTTGCCCTGCATGGCGTGGGCATGGCGGCGGCCTCAGTGCTGACCGGCTTCTACGCACCCGGCTGGCCAGGCTGGGCCCTGCTGGCAAACGCCCTGCTGGCCGGCGGCACCGCAGGCGGCTACACCGGAATCGCCTACGCGGAATATGCCGCCCTGGGCGGTCCCCGACGCACCGAGGCCACGGGCCTCGGCACCGCGATCCTGTTCGCCGGCGGCATGGCGGGACCGCCGGTCTTCGGCGCTGTTGTGACCGCGCTTGGCGGCTACCGGGTAAGCTGCGTGGCTGGTGGCGGCCTCGCGCTGATCGGCGCCATGCTCCTTGTCCTCCCGGTGCGGCGCTGACGGGGCTGGAGCTGACCGCTGACGGCAGGGCACGAACCGCTCGCCTGGATCACCCGTACAGCGCCACAAGTTGCGTCGTGTACATCTCGTGAAGCTGTGCTTTGGAATAGGCGGCCAACTGATGCGCCGCCGTGGCGGCGAGCAGCGCCGGCGTCAGCGCGCCGACCTGCGTCGCGTCCAGCGCCTGCACGGCAGCGCTGCCGAGAGCGTTGAACGCAGCCGTGCTGAGGGCAGTGATATCGGCTGGCGACAGGCCGGAAATCTGATCCGCGCCGAGCCCGGAGGCATTGGCTCCGAACGCCGCGACCTCGCCGGTGGTCAGTGCCTGCACTTGCTCCGAGGACAGGCCGGCAAGCTGGCGGGCGGAAAACGCACCCACCTCATCCGAGGTCAGCGCCGTCATCGCGGCGGTGCCCAAGGCCAGCAACTGGACCGTGTTCAGCCCGGCGATCTGGCCAGTCGAAAGAGATGCAAGCTGCGCAGTGGAGAAACCAAGCGCGCCGGAATACGAGATGGCGCCAATCTGGCTGGACGAAAATCCCTTCAGCGCATCGGTCGATAGCGCCGCGACCTGACCCGCGGAGAACGCCCTGATCTGCGCTGTCGTCAGTGCCTTGGTCTGCTCGATTACGAACCCGGCCACCGCGTCGGTTCCCACACCGGGGATCGCGGCGGCGGACAAAGCCGCAAGCTGACTGGTCTCCAGCCCATCAATAGTGGCGCTGGAAAGCGCCGCGACCTGTGCCGAACCAAGGCCGGGAAACTGGGTGGGGAGCAGCAGACCGATTCGATCGCGCGCCGCCGTGACATCAAGGCCGGAGATGCCGCTCGATGAAAGCGCCTCCAGCCCCGCGTCGGACAGGGCGAAGACCTGATCGGAGGTAAACGCGGCCACCTGCGCCGAGCCGAGGGCTGCAACCTGGCCCGTGAAGAGCGCGTTGAGCAGCGCCGTTCCCAGGTTGGCCACTGCCGCCGTGGTCAGACCGCTGACACCGGTCGGCGACAACGCCTGAACCTTCGTGGGGGTCAGAGCGCTGGTGACGGCGGACGACAGGTTCGCCACCTGGATCGCGGTCAGCGCCGCGAGCTGTGACGTGCGGAAGGCGTCAAACTGACTTGTGGTCAGACTTCCGACCACGCCGCTGGAGAGCCCTGTAAGGCCGGCTGGCGACAGTGCGGAAAGTTCAGTCGCGTTCAGCACTCCCGGGAGGATTGCCGCAAGCTGTGGCGCCTTCAGCGCGGCAAGCTGGTCTGTCGTGAAGCCGGCAAGCTGGTCCGTGCCGAGCGCGCCGATGTTCTGGCTGCCGAGGGCGGCGACCTCCGCCGTGGTCAGTGCGGAAAGCTTATCGGTGGTCCACGCACTGGTGCCATCCGAGCTCAATCCGGAGACCCCGGCTGGCGACAACGCCTTGACCTGGTCCGGCCTCAGCGCGGCAATATCGGCCGAATTCAGCGCCGCGGTCTGCGACGCATGCAGCGTGACGAGCTGCGTGGAGGTCAGCGCTCCGATCTGATCGGTCGACAAGACCTGTAGCTGGGCGGTGGTCAACAGGGCGACGCCAGCCGGTGCAAGGGCGGCCATTTGGTCGGTGAACAGTTTAGCGACGCTGGCGGTGGCGAGCGCGGCAACCTGTGCCGGGAGCAGCGCGTGAATTTGTCCGGTGTTGAGCGCGGTGATCGCCGTGGAGGTCAGACCGGCGATACCGGCTGGGGACAGTGCGGCCAATTGCCTGGTGGTCAGGTTGCTGATCGCGTCCGTGGCGAGTGCCGCGACCTGGTCCGATCCCAGCCGTCCAAGCTGGCCAGGGGTCAGCGCGCCGCTTTGGGTGCTGGTCAGCGCGCTGATCTGAGCCGTCGTCAGGGCGGCCACACTGACAGCCGAGAGTGCCGCGAGCTGCGCGGTGCGGAACCCATCAAGCATCGCCGTCGACAGCGCCGCGACCTGGGCCGATTTGAGACCACCCATCTGGGCTGGCGTAAAGCCCCGGAACTGAGTGCTGGATAACCCGCCAATCGCGGAGCTTGTGAGACCACCCATGCCGGCCACCGAGAAGCCCGCCAGTTGCGCCGAGCTCAGGCCGCCGATGGCATCGCTGGACAGGGCTGCGGTTTGGGCAGCGCTGAACGCAGCAAGCTGCGCCGGGACCAGGGCCGTAAGCTGCGCGCTGTCGAGTGTGGCAAGCTGGGCCGTCCGCAGTGCCGCGAGCTGTGCCGGGTGGAACGCCGCCACCCCGGCCGTGCCGAGTGCGTTGATGTCATCAGTGGTCAGGCCGGTGATCCCGGAAGGCGAGAGCGCCGCGGCCTGCGCGGTGGTCAGAGCGGCAATGGTGGAGGTTGCCAGGGCCGCGACCTGAGCCGAGCGAAGGACACCGAGTTGCGACGCCGTCAGTGCGTGGGTCTGCGTCGTGGTGAAGGCGGCAAGCTGGGCCGTGGTGAGGGCGGCGATGTCGGCCCCCGACAACGCCGCGAGCTGCACGGCGTTCAGCGCGTTCAACGTCGCCGTCGTCAGTCCCGTAACCTGGGTCGCCCTGAGCGCGGCGATCTGCGCGCGTCCGAAGCCCGCGAGCTGGTCAGGCTTCAGCAGCGTGAGCGTATCGGCACCAAACCCCGCCACGCCGATCGGCGACAGCGCACTGAGTTGCCGCGAGTTGAGCGTGGAGACGTCGGCGGTGCTCAGCGCCCCGACTTGAGCCGCACTGAGGGCGGCAAGTTGCCCGACCGTGAACGCATTGGTCTGCGCACTGGTCAGCGCCGCGACCTGAGTGGTGGTCAGCCCGGCAACCGCCGTAACCGACAATGCGGCCAGTTGCCCGGTTTTCAATGCGTTGAGCATCGCGGTCGGCATCGCGGCCACTTGGACCCGCGTGAGCCTGGCCACCTGCTCCGTCCTGAGCGCGTTGACCTGGTCGCTGCCAAGGTTGGCAACCGCCGAACCGCTCAGGCCAGAAATGCCCGAGGGCGAGAGTGCCGCCATCTGATCCGGCTTCAGAGCGTGGACATCGTCCGTGGACAATGCCGCAACCTGAGCGAGCCCGAGCGCGCCCAGCTGCGCTGACCCCAGCGCGGCGACCTGATCGGTGCGGAGCGCCGCGACTTGCGCCGGCCTGAGTCCGGCCACCTGTTTCGGCGTTAGGGCGGCCACCTGGTCGGTCGTAAGTGCCCCGAAGGTAGCGCCGGCCAAACCCGAAATTCCGGCAATCGAGAGCGCCGTCACTTGATCCGTCCTCAGGGCGAGCACGTTGTCGCTGGACAGGGCGCCGATCTGACTTGCTCCGAGAGCGCCGAGCTGGCTCTTCGTCAGCGCCCCGATCTTTTCCGACGTGAGTGCGGAAAGCTGGGTCTTGGTGAAGGCCGCGACATCCGACGCCGGCAGCGCCGCGAACTGCGCGGTACTCAACGCATTCAGCGTGGCGGTCGGCAGCGCCGCGACCTGTGCCGCTCGCAGCGCGGTCATTTGGCGCGTGCCAATGCCGTTCGTCTGCGTGGTGGTCAGCAGCCCGAGATCGATCGTGCCAAGGCCGGCGATGCCAGCCAGGGACAGCGCGCCGATCTGGCTCGACGTCAGGGCGGTGATCGCGGCGGTGGAGAGCGCTGCGACCTGGGGCTGGCCCAGCGCACCGACCTGGGCCGTCGTCAGCGCGAGCACCTGGGCGCCGCTGAACGCCGCCACCTGGGCCGGTTTGAGCCCGGCCACCTGGTTCAGCGAAAGCGACTCGACCTGATCGGTTCCAAGCACCGTGATCTGCGCTGACCTGAAGCCGGCGAGTTGCGACGGCGTTAGCGAATGCAACGCCGTGGTCGTGAGATTGCTGACCTGTTGCGTCGTCAGCGCGGCGACCGCGGCGTTGGAAAGAGCCGACAGTTGCGTGGCGGTCAGCGCGTTCAGCATGGCGGTCGGTATTGCCGCGACCTGACCTGTCTTTAGCGCGGCGATCTGCCCGCGCGTCAGGGCGCCGATCTGGTCGGGCGTAAGTGCTTGGAAATCCGCAGAGCTAAGCCCTGCGATACCGGCCGCTGAAATGGCCGCCACCTGCCTGGTGCCAAGTTGCCCGATAACGTCGGGGCTGATCCCGGCGATATCGGCGCTGCTGAGTTTGGCGATCTGGGCCGCGGTCTTGGACAGCACGTCGGATGCCGCCAGCACCGCGCCGTAGCTCGCGGAAATGCCGCCGATCTGCATGATTTCCCTGCGTATGATCTCCGCTGTGGGACCAGACCTCGACGCAGGGATCAGGCCATCAGCGGAATGGCGCACGGATTTTCCGTGCCGCGCGGATCATGCCAGAACTCGGTTAATATACCGTCAACGGTCACGCCAGCCCTCGGGGCCTGATTGGTCCGCCGCGTCGGGCCCGGTTCGGCCAGCCGCTCGGCGAGTCAGCGAACTGGCGCCGCCGCCATCGGCCGGTCAGGCCTCCGCGTCCTCTACCAGCACGACATGCAGCCGGCGCGGCCCGTGGGCACCGAGTTCCAGTGCCTGCTCGATATCGGCGGAACGTGAAGGGCCGGTGACGAGCATGACGTTGCGCGGCATCTCGCCGAGCTCCGCGCGCAACTTGTCCCAGGCTTCCTCGTAGGCGCCGACCATGGCCGAAGTCCGCAGCACGACGATCGCGGTGTCCGACAGCAGGTTCAGCGTGGTTGGCCGGTCCGGCGCGCTAGGCAGCATCAGCGTGCCGGTTTCAGCGATGCCCGCGAAGCCGTGCTGAACGCTCACGGCATCCGATGCCTCCGCCCTGCCCTCGCGGATTTCC
Source organism: uncultured Alphaproteobacteria bacterium (assembly GCA_963758415.1). Taxonomy (GTDB): domain Bacteria; phylum Pseudomonadota; class Alphaproteobacteria; order Acetobacterales; family Acetobacteraceae; genus Rhodopila. The sequence goes on from CAVWVL010000011.1 coordinate 1,893,098, forward strand.
AGCAACGGGCGGGCGGACCAGGGGATTTCGCGCAATTCCGGGTGCGGCGCCATGACCAGTCGACTGGGCAGGTTCTGCGCCGCCAGGTAATCCGCGACCGCGCCAGGAACCGCGTCCGAGTCGGGCACCCGACTGACCGACCCGAACTCCTTCTCGACGTTGAAAACGAAAAGATCGACCTGTTGCGGGTGCGGTAGCCGCGAGCGCGCCGGAATTGGATGCCGGGGATGCTGCCGCATCCGGTCGCGGAGCATCGCCGCCTGATCGGTTGGCAACGGCCCCCGGCGCAGTCCGCGTCGGATGGCGTTGAGCATTTCCTCGCGCGCCATCAGACCCGGCCGGCCCGCTGTTCCTTGGCGTACCGCGCGAAGAAGGTGTCGCCCTCGGGCGCCGGCAGGTCGCGTCCCGCGGTCCAGCCGCCGGCCAGGGGCAGGCTGGAGAAGCGGCCTCGTTTGCGGCCGAACAGGCCCATCCCGAGCGCCGCCGCCCGCGTCGCCAACCGGTAAAGCGACGGCCGGCGCGCGAAGTACCCCCAGATACGCAGATTGGAGCGGACCCCGACGGGGCTTAGATGCCGCTCGAATTCGCGCTCCCGCCAGTGCCGCATCAGCTTCGGCAAGGGGATCTTCACCGGGCAGACGCTTTCGCACTTGCCGCAGAAGGTCGAGGCATTCGGCAGGTGCCCGGCCTTTTCCACGCCGATCAACGAGGGCGTCAGCACCGCGCCCATCGGCCCTGGATACACCCAGCCGTAGGCATGACCGCCGACCGCGCCATAGACCGGGCAGTGGTTCATGCAGGCGGCGCAGCGGATGCACCGCAGCATCTCCTGGAACTCGGTGCCGATCATCGCCGAACGGCCATTGTCGATCAGCACGACGTGGTATTCGTGCGGCCCGTCGAGGTCGTCCGGCCGACGCGCTCCGGTCGAGAACGTGGTATAGACGGAAAAATCCTGCCCGGTCGCCGATCGCGCCAGCACCCGCAGCAGCGACGTGCAGTCCTCCAGCGTGGGCACGCACTTCTCGATGCTGGCCAGCACGATATGCACCCGCGGCAGGGTCTGCGTCAGGTCGCCGTTTCCCTCATTGGTGACGATGACGCTGCTGCCGGTCTCGGCGATCAGGAAGTTGGCGCCGGTAATGCCGACGTCGGCGGCGAGGAATTTGGCGCGCAGCTTGTCGCGGGCCTCGGTCAGGACGTCGCGTCGCTCGGTGAACTGGCGGTCCGGCGGCAGGTCGGTGTGGGCCTTGCGAAACGCGTCCTCCCAGTCCTCCATGTTCAGGTGGAAGGCCGGGGCGATGATGTGGCTGGGAAGCTCGTGCCGGAGCTGGATGATGTATTCGCCGAGGTCGGTCTCGACCGGGGTGATGCCGTGCCGTTCCAGATGCTCGTTGATGGCGATTTCCTCGCCGATCATCGACTTTCCCTTGGTCACGGTGCGCGCGCCGGCGGTCTGGCAGATCGTCAGCACGGTGTCGCGGGCTGCCTCGGCGTCGCTGCACCAGTGCACCTTGCCGCCCGAGGCCAGCACCTTCGCCTCATAGCTCTCCAGGTAGAAGTCGAGGTTCGTCAGCGCGTGGTTCTTGATGTCGCGGGCCTCGTCGCGAAGCTGCTCGAATTCCGGCAGGTTGGCGACCGCGGCGGAACGCCTGGCGATGAAGCTGGGACCGCTGCGGGCAAGGGCCTTCTGCAGGCCGGGATTGGCCAGGGCATCGTGGGCGTTCTGCTTGAAGGCGGGCGAGGTGGAGATGTGCATGGCGGTTCCCGGGCGGACGATCCGCTGGGTGTACACGATTTGGCCAAAGGGAGCGATCCGTTGGCTGCCGCCCAGCCGATCAATGGGCCAGAATATAGAGGTAAGGCGATCCACCCGGGTCGCCGAACGCGGTCGTCAGCCTGCCGCTGGCCAGATCAGCCCGTGAGTACCCCGGCGGCGTCAGCGACGCGTAAGCTCCGCCCGACTCGGGGTGTGGAGGGTCAGGCCGGTGAATCCAGTCGCACTCCCAGATACGTGGTGACCCCGGCGCCGATAACCGAGTTGGTTCAGCGGAAGAGCGCCCGCGCCGCCATTCCGCGGTGCTCGCCGCACATCACGTCGACCAGAACTCTGACAGAACCTACGACGTACCCAAGCCCATGAAACCAAAGCTCTGCGGGCCCGCCACGCGCTCGATGAGCATCGCTGCCGGAATGACAGTTCCGTCGATCGTGGCAGCCGTCACATAAAGGTTGCGGTCGGCCGTGGACGTGCCGCCGTAGGCGTCGTTGAGGAAGTTGACTGTCACGGTGTGGTTACCGGCGGCGAAAGTCCCAAGCACGTTGAAAGTCTGCGTTTGACCCGCCGCATGAGATGCGACCGCCGTCTGGGTGCCCCCGACCCGCGTTCCGTCGACGGAGACTGTAAACTGCGCGTTGCCTTGCCATGCATCCTCGGAGACCTGTAAGGCAAGAGTATCTACACCGGAGCCAATGGTAATCGAAGGAGGTCCCGCGCCAGAGGCGCCGGGGGCGAGGAATGTGAAGCTTTGGGGGCCAGCGACACGCTCGCTGAGCGTTGCCCCCGAAACCAGGCTGTTGTCGATTGTGGCACCGGTCACGTAGAGGTTGCGGTCGGTCGTAGACGTGCCGCCGTAAGCGTCGTTGAGGAAGTTGACGGTCACGGTGTGGTTACCGGCGGCGAAGGTTCCAAGCACGTTGAAAGTCTGGGTTTGACCCGCCGTATGCGACGCTAGAGCGGTCTGGATACCCCCGACCTGCGTCCCATCGACCCGGACGGTGAACTGTGCATTGCCCTGCCATGCATCCTCGGAGACCCGCAGCGCCAGGACATCCCCTCCGGTGCCGATTGTGACTGGGGCCGGCAGGCCGGGCGGAGTGACGGGTCCGGTCAGGCTATCAAGGGCGGTAAATCCGCTTGGAATGGGCTCGGAAAAAGCTTTGGTGCCTCCGTTTATTATTGCCACCGGCCCCGACCTGTACCAGGAAAAGGTCATCGGGTAGACAACCTGATCTCCGATGCCGCTGATATCAAACGCACCTCCCTGTGGCACACCGTTCAAGGTGAATTCCACAGTATTGTCCACCCGGTCCAGCATTACACCGATTACGGAACCGTCCGGCCATTGATTGGGTGCCGGTCCCTGTGCCGCCGTGCGGGTAGCATTGTGCTGCGGATCGTAAATAACGTCGCCATTGTTGGAGATGCCCAGGTTATAGCTGAACGCGACAAACTGGCTGTACGGGACGGTTTCTCCTTCCGCCATCAAGTTCTTGTTCGAGACATCGGCACCATGCACGGCAAACCCCACCGAGAAGGCCGTTTGGATCGCGGCGCCGGTGACTGTAAACTCGAAGTATGCCTTGGTATGCGCAGGGATGGCCGGAGAACCGTAACAAACGAAAATATTCCCTTTCGTATCGTTGTCCGGGCTGGTCGCGGTGAGGTTACCGTTGGACAAAGCCCAGCCACCGTCGTCCGATGGGTCCCATGTTGAAATGACCATGCTGGTAGCACCTCCATGTAATTTTCCGGGGATTTACTGATCACATATAATCTGTATTTCGACGACCCTCGCAACACACAAGCTGAAGAAGTTCGAAAGTCCTGGACACGGCCATGGGGTTAAGAGATCGCGCCCCCCGGAACTGGCGTTGACGTAGGCCCCGGCTGGCAGCGTCGGCCTCGGCGTCCACGGCAGAGCCGTCTGCTCGGGAGCGGCAGCATCTTGTATAGTTACATGTGATACGATAAATTCGCAATCTGTTTTGCTTGCCATCTTGTTTCTAATGATATCGAGGCCACTCAACGCACGCGAGACAGCTCTTGAAATTTCGCGGCAGTCGCCTCAATATCCCCCCGGACCCTAGGAGGGACGATTTAAGGCCGCAAAATCTAAAGACTTCTGACGATCGACATTGAGTGTCTCGTGGATGTCGTTGATTTACTTAACAGGAACTATCGACGACGGGCAGCAGACCATTTCTACTTGTTTCATTTGCTATTATTATTTTAGTACCTTATGATACTATAATTACGTTAGTGGGACGTGCCGCGGGGCCTTACAGGTGTCAGCATCCTTATTCAGCACGTCAACGATGGTTAGGATTGAGCGACAACTCAGCGGCTGGATCAGCGTGTTGCTGCTTTGGATCGCCCTGACCCTCTGGCTCGCCCTCAAGTTGCCGGTTGAAGCGCTTACCACCGGTGATTCCGCGGGCTACCTCGCACTCGTGCCCTACCGGCCGCCTGTCTATGGCTGGGCCGTCAACGCTTTCCACTGGACAACAGGCGGCCTGGCTTACTGGCCTGTCACGCAATCCATTCTGCTTGCGACAACATTGCTGGTGTTCGCGATCGAGTTGGGCCGGATGTTGGAAAGCAAACTGGCCGCCGGCGCAGCTCTTCTTCTGATCCTGAAGCACCATGATACCTATTGTTCACCAGCATGGCTGATGAGCGAAGGCATGTTCACGCCGCTTATCCTGGCAGGGGTCGCATTGCTGTTCCGCTGCGTCCGCTGTGGCGGCGCAGTCAGTCTCTTGGGATGCACCGCCTGCCTCGCGTTGGCCACAGGTACGCGCACCGCCGGGGCTGCCTTCCTCCTTGCGCCGCTATTATTCGCATTACTCGATCGACGGCGCAGTCTCGCTATGGCGGTGTTACGCGCCAGCCAGGTCGCGGTCATGGCGGGGTTGGTCCTGCTTGTCGTGATGAGCGGCAACCAGCTCAAGAATGGCCATTTCGATATTGGCTCCTGGAGCGGAATTTCGCTGCTTGGAAAGGGGCTCTTGCTCGTGCAACCCACCGACGTTGCTGACCTGCCGCCGCCGATCGCGGTGATCGCTCCCGCGGCGCAGGATCTGCGCAGGTTGATCGCCGCCCAACCCGACCTGGGAGCCCGTCTGCGCGCGCAGGGTCAGGCCTATCAGGACCTTCGGTTTGCCCTGTTCTTTCCGGCCGCCGAGGAAACCTGGCCCACTTGGGCCAGTGCCGACTGGCGGACGCGCGGGGAGCAGGCCCTCGCCCTGAGCAAGCAGCTCATCGAGCGGCATCCGCGCGAATATGTTGGACTTTGGGCGCACGACTGGCTGGGGCTCGTGCTGTACCCACAGTATTGGCCCAACTGGGCCACCACCAAGGCCGATGGTTCGCTCTTCCCGTTTTGTCGATTGGCCGGGAATTGCTGGGCTTTGATGAATTACGAGTATTCCACAGTGGTTCTGCTGGCTATGCTCGTTACCTCCCTGGTAGGAACGGTGGGCGGCGGCGGCCTGCTCGTCATCCGATGCTGGCGTGTTCTTCATCGCCGTGCGGAGCCGACCACCGCTTTGTTCTGGAGCCTGGCTCTTGTGCTGCAGGCGACACTGCTGATGTCCTCGGCGTTCGAGGTCGGAGCCGGCCGGTACACGATCGGCTCTAATGTGCTTAGCGCATCGCTCTTGCTCTGGTTCTTCTCGATGCTGTCGCTGCGCGTCTCGTGTGTCTTCGACCTGAGCCGCCTCGGTCCGCGCCGATGGCTTGGCGCCGGCTCCAAAGCTCTGGCTACCCTCTTTCCCCGCGATGCGCTTCGATTTTCGACCTCCTATTCGGCGGGAGTCCTGGTCGGAGTGGTCATATTTGGCCTGTGCTTCTGGTTCAATGCCCTCTCGGCTCTCCACATCCTGTTTTATCGTGGGATCTCGCTGCTGATCGTCGCGATGTTGATACAGATGGTCGTACTGGGCGTGGCGCTCGGGTGGGTTTGCAGGCGGGCGGTCGGTTATGTATTGCCTATGGCGCTTTCCAGCCTCGCCCTGAACCTTACGTTCTTTGTGTTAGTCCCAGTCAATCTGGATCGCTCGATCAGCGTCTTCCTGCTGGCCTGGATGGAGGACCACCGCGAGACGCCGCAGACAAGAGCGGATCTGCGGCAAGCCTTCCAACAGATCTACGTCGAGGCAGATGGCGCCATTGATCGGCGGATCGCCGAGCAGTTGGCTAGCGGCAATGTTGCCCCGAGCGGCGACGGCTATGCGTTGACCGGACGAGGCAGCCATTTCGTTGCAGTTGCGCGCGAAATTGGCCTGTTCTTTTCCACGGATCAGCGCTTCTTGCATCCGACCGTCGTTGCAACAACAGATTTGAGCACCAGGCTGATGGCCAACACTAAAGCCAGTACTCCCCTGGTAAAGTCCGGAATTTCACTTGAAACGCGAGGTCCGGCCATTTCGGATTTGTCCAACACACCGTAGCGGCCGGAAACTAGGATCCGACCGCAGAGAAGCGCGAGGCACCACGCGACGGCGCTGGGAGCGCGAACGCCCCGGAAGCGGTCGCCAGCCGATCAATGGGCCAGAATATAGAGGTAAGGCGATCCACCCGAGCCGCCGAACGCGATCGTCAGCCTGCCGCTGGCCAGATCGACCTGCGAGTATCCCGGCAACGTCAGCGACGCGTAGGCGCCGCCGCTCGGCTCGGGTGTATGGAGGGTCAAGCCGGTGAATCCAGCCGCACCCTGGTTGTCGACCCACTGCAGGGTGTCTTGCGGCGTCATCCCCCAGATCGTGACGGCGTCGCCGGCGTGGAAGCCATTGATGGTATCCCAGATCGCCTGGCCGGCGGTTCTGTCATCGATGAAGAAGGTATCGGCGCCCGTTCCGCCTGTCAGGAAGTTGTTGCCCGCGCCAGCTGATATCACATTTTGTCCATTGGCCGCACTGACATCGATAGCGTCATTGCCATCTCCGGTGACGATGAAACTATTCGGCACGTGGGAGCTGATATTGACGCTGTCCTGCGTCGGCGAAACGTATTCGCTGGTCAGATAGGTGACGGGTCCCGAATATGCCTGGCCAGCATCCTGCGTCGCGTTGGCGCCCGTGGTCGTGTCGATTATCGAGAAATTGCCGGCGGGTGGCGCAAGCTGCGCCGAGGCGTTCTTCAATTCCTCCGTATAGGTGTCACTGGATACACCGAAGCCGTCGGTGACCTTTACCGAAAATCCGACAAACGGGTCGCTTTGCGGATCGCCGGCGGTGTAAGCAAAGTCGTGCAGCGCATTCGTGAGAGCACCCGGACTGGACGCGGAGATTGAAAACGTCTGGCCCGAAGCACCATCGACGATTTCGCCTGAATTGTATCCGACTTCGATCATTGCTGTCTCGCTCAGTAGTGCTCCCGGCTTCGCATTGTCGTCCGTGACAACCAGGTTGCTAAGCGGATGCGATGTCGATCTGGCGACGATACTGCCAGGAGACGGCGTCGGTGCGGAAATAGTAAGCGGCGCACCCAGCATGATCGGCTCTGAGTAACTTTGCGTGACGCCGTCGCTATCGGTGACCAGGGCGTCCAGTTCGACAGCGGTTCCTACTGGCAGCGAAGGCGCAGTGTAGACAATCCCATTCATTATGGCCGATAATTCCGCCGGCAACACGGAAGCGGTTTCCCACGTCACACTGTCGCCCGCCGCGGATCGGATCAACCCCGTGCCCGTTAGCTCTCCGAAAGCGGCCGATCCGGGTCCGGAAGTTCCGGGCTGCCTGATGTTGAACGAGGCCGAGACAGTGGCATTCGGGTCGCTGTCCGCTATCGTTAAGTCATATGGATGATCCGAAGATCCCGGGGCCACTAGATTGACCGGCGACGGGTCGGCAACCGAGTTGTTTGCGTTAATTGTCATCTCGCGACGCCTGCTTCGATCGGCCGAGGCGGCTTCGCGGCCTGCCCCTGACCAGACAGACCTGGCGTCCGGTTTGACGCGCGCGGGACAGCCGTCGGTGCCTCATCCATCACGAGACTGCGATCATTCCGCACTGCGGGTCTCCCGTCATAATTTCGTTGCCATCGATACTAAATGACGATTTAGCTGGCCCGGGATCGAACATCAAGGTTTTAATTGCTCGGATTGTATCAAAATATGGACATAGGTCACCTGGAATGCTGACTCGCACGGTCTCTCACCGGCCGATACGGGCGCTTCGGCCGTCCGCACACTATAGCTGATCGACCGACCACCCGCGTCCGCGGATGGCGATGCGACCGCCGCGGTCTCAGCCAGGGACGTCCAACGCGACGATCAAAGTGGCATGGATCGTTGCATGTCAGGACGGATTATTTGCTTCACGGCGTGCCCGCCGCCTCCGACGCGCATGTTCCACGACCGTCCAGGAGACAGACGCCCCCAGGTCCGGGATTCTGCAATCAGCGGCGATTAAGCGGAGCTAAAAGCCCGCCAGACCAGTCATTCCAGAAGCTCGCGCAAGGCCGCGTCGATCATCGGAATGTCGCCCGCGTTCATTGGCGCCATGTGTCCCCATATTGATTCGATAACGCGACATTCGGCATGAGGGATGTGGCGTGCTTCTTCCTGCGCGTCGACCGGCGGAAAGTAGCGGTCGGTGTCGACGGGCAGAATGATGGTGCGGGCGCGGATGGCGCGCAACGCGGCCTGCAGGTCGCCGTTGTAGGTCGGATTGGCGCTGATGTCGCCGTCAAACCAGGTGGCCAGTTGCGACAACAGATTGTTCGCATCGCATTTCAAAAAGAACGGCTCCCAGAAGTTCTGCACGAACGCCTCGTGGCTGTCAGCGCCAAACATCCGGTAGGCCTCGGTCCGGAAGAACGCTTCCGAGACACCCCAGCCCGCGTAAATCGAAGCGAAGGCGCGGATGCCAGCGACCGGCGCACGCACGTAGTAACCCTCATCATACGCCGGGTCGAGCTCCAACGCTCGGCGCAGCGACATCAGGAAGACCTTGTTGAAAGACGCGGTACGGGCGGAACCGGCGATCGGGCAGGCGGCAGCGACCATCTCGGGATACTGTGCCGCCCACTGGTAGGTCTGGCAGGCGCCCATCGACCATCCCGTGACCAGACGCAGCCGCTTGATCCCCAGCGTTTCGGTGACAAGCTGGTGCTGCAGGCGAACGTTGTCATGGATGGTGATGCGCGGAAACCGGGTCTGTTCGAACGGCGGCGGCGTATTATTCGGCGAGGACGACAGGCCGTTACCGAGCAGGTCTGTCAGGACAATGAAATACTTGCCCGGATCGAGCGCACGGTTCGTTCCGACCATGAACATTTCTGTATCAGCATGGGTTCCCGTGTACCAACTGGGGACAAGGACGGCGTTCGATCGATCCGCGTTCAACTTGCCCAGCGTCTTGTACGACAATCGGGCAGTTGGCAAAAACCCGCCCTTCTGCAGCATCACGTTGGGCACTTCCAGAATTGCGGGCTGGCTCATTGTCTTGGTTGCTTTCCTGGTGACGACGGAAACAAGGCACGGAAACTCAATACGGCGCGACTGATATCCCGAGGTCGCCATTTGCTGTCAAGTGCGCCAGCCTGAGGTGCCGGCGGCATACGATCTGTCGAGCGCGCCGCCGAGGTGGTCAGGCGGCTTTCATCGCGGCCGGAGCGACACCGCCATTTCGGAGCAATTGACCCGAAAACGTATTGGTCTCGCGATCGTCCTCGATGGTCACCGCCCCGTTCACCAGCACGTAACGATAGCCGCGGGCCCGCTGCACGCGCCGCCATTCGCCGCCCGGGAGATCGTGCACGATTTCGCGCGGCAACATATCCAATTTGTCATAGTCATAGACGACGATGTCCGCCGGGGCGCCGATACTCAGCACGCCGCGTCCAGTGAACCCGGCCAGCATTGCCGGCAGCGCGGACAGCCGCCAATGCGCCTCTTCCAGGCTCAGCATGCCGTGCTCCCTGACTATTTTGACCAACGCCTCGGTGGGGAAGCGGCCTGCGGTCAGGAACTTGGTATGGGCGCCGCCGTCCGAGACGCCGAGCAACACGTAGGGATCGTCGATGATTTCCTTTAAGTGGTCTAGAGAAACGTTCGGCGGAGCGGCGAAGAATTCCGTTGCCAGTCCATCCGCCACGGCGATGTCCAGCATCGCATCGACTGGATGCTTCCCGAGTGCCTCGGCGACCTGGCCCACGGTGTGATCAAGCCAGCCTGCGGTCTCTGGCGTGCGAGGACCGGTGATGACGATGTCGGCGATCGGACCGGTGACGGCGAACGGCACCTGCGACCTCAGATCCGCGCGGCGCGCCGGATCGGACAACTTTGCCAGTCGCTCTGATACCGTTCCGAGTGTCGCCTCCCGCCACGCCGGCATGTCGTCCCACAGGTTCCAGTCCTCGAACGTGAGCACGAAGCCGCCATCGGTCGTCAGGCCCTGACCATACACGCGGATCCCGCGCTCGCGGCAGCTGGCGAGCCAGGCAAGTCCGCCGCGATGGATTTCGGGCTTCTGGTCGAACGCCTGCACAACGTTCCACAGCAGCGGCCGGCCGCTGATGGTGGCAAGCCGCTCCGCATGCTCGCGGTCATGCGCCACGTCGCCGGTCGAGATCGCCATCTGCATGAACCCGGCGTTGCGCTTACGCAGTACGCTGGCGAACACCTCACAGGTCTCGTCATGCATTACGTCGGTTACCATCGGTGTGCCGTCGTAATCAGGCTGCACGGCAAGCGGTCCGCTTGGCGGCTGCCGTTGCGCCGACCAGCCGCAGCCGCCCGCATCCAATGCCTCCTCGAACAACCGCGCCAGCTCGGCATGTTGCGCGTCGGTGGGCCGCTTGCCTGCCTTTGCGTCGTCAAGGCCGAGCACGCTTATCAGCATTGGCGCGAGCGGAACGTAGGGCAGGATGTTGATCGCCTTCGGTGCGCGATCGACACTGTCCAGATACTCGGGAAAGCTGGTCCAGTCCCAAGGCATCCCTTGTTGCATCGAAGCCAGCGGGATCGCTTCAACCCGCGTCATGCTCAGCATCGCGCGCTCTCGCAACTCGGGCTCGACGGGCGCGAAGCCGAAGCCGCAATTGCCGATGACGATCGAAGTCACGCCGTGCCAGCCGGAAAGCGTGCAGTACGGGTCCCAGAATAGCTGCGCATCGTAGTGGGTGTGCAGATCGATGAACCCGGGCGCGACATGCAGTCCTGTCGCATCGATCACGCGTGTCGCGTCGTCCTCTGGAATGTGGCCAATGGCGGCGATGAGGCCGTCGCGGATGCCAAGGTCGGCGCGATATCGCGGCGCGCGCGTACCATCGAAGATCAACCCATTCTTGATGACCACATCATATTTTGCCATGTCTCGCTCCTTGCAGTTTCCGCGGGGACCTCGTCTCTCGATTGCGCCGTCAGCACCGACAGGCCGCTCGGCCGCGATAGCCTTCGTTGGGCCGAGTTCGCCAAGCCGCGATGGCGCAAATTGCTGCGCACTCCGATCATCTTTTGACCAAAACACCCGGTGCAAGGCACGTGCCGCTCAAGGCCGCCCATAACGGCGTACGAAATAGGCAACACGGGGCCGCCGTTCACATTCTGCCGCAAATTTGGCGGGTATTGCCGCCTATTTGCCCAACTCCCCAGGCCCGCGCTGCAATTCCTGTCTGTCCAGACGTGTGTCGGTGGTTCTGATAATGCCGGAGGGCAAAGTCGCCAGCGCCTCGTTTTCGGGATTTCGTCCGCTACCCGAGCCCTCACCTCGAAACTCTCCTGCACCTCGGACGTGGCGGAGCCTGTGGCATGCGACTTGCGACACCGTGAGCCACACTCTCAGGGCGCCTTCGGCTTCGGCACTGGGCCGCGACACACAACGTAGAGAATGCGAATGGCTGGTGACGCGTATCGCCCGACGCTGGCTGCGCGAAGATCGCGGGCGCTATGGGAACGAGCCCGTGCCGTCTCGCCGATGGGCGCGCAGGGCGACGGCAAATACTATGCGCCCTACCCACACTTCATCAGCCGTGCGGCGGGCGCGCGGGTGTGGGACGCGGACGGGCAGACTTTCATCGACTACTGGAACGGCGCCGGACCCTGCGTGCTCGGCCATAGCGACGCCGCCGTCAATCAGGCGGTCGCTCGCGCCGAGTCCGAGCGCGGCGTTCTGTACAGCGCCCCGCACGAGCTGGAGGTCGAGCTCTGCGAGACCCTGGCCCGAATCATTCCCTGCGCCGAGATGAGCGCTCTGCTCAACGCCGGGTCCGACATCCTGTGCATGGCGCTGCGGGTGGCCCGCACCGCAACCGGGCGAACCCTGCTGGTGAAGTTCGCCGGCTCCTATCACGGCTGGTACGACGACTTTCTTTTCAACGTGTCGTCGTACGACGGCCCACCCACCAACGCTGGCCAGTACCGCCCGCTTCCAGAGTCGGCCGGGCTTCCCGCCAGCGCCGAGCAGAATGTTCGAGTGCTGGACTATAATGACAGCGAGGCGGTGAAAACGCTGTTCGCCGCCGAGGGCGACAGGATCGCAGCCGTCGTGGTGGAACCAGTGATGCATGGCCCAGCCACGGGAAGTATCAGCCCGCTGCCTGGCTTCCTGGAAACCCTCCGCTCGCTCTGCGACTCGCACGGCTCGGTGCTGATTTTCGACGAGATACTCACGGGCTTCCGCCACGCTCTCGGCGGCGGCCAGGCAATGCTGGGTGTCGTGCCCGACCTGGCAGCCTTCGGCAAGGCGCTGGCGAACGGTTTTCCCATCGCCGCGCTGTGCGGACGCGCCGATCTGCTGCGCCACCTCAGCCCGTCCGGCCAGGCGTTCTTTTCCGGCACCTATAACGGCAATGTCCTCTCGGTTGCCGCCGCCCTCGCAACGATCGAGCGTCTGCGCGACGGCTCGGTGTTCCGCCACATTCACAGTCTGGGTCAACGCCTTCATGCCGGGCTCGACCAGGTGTTTCACAACCGAGGCATCCCGGCACACGCCAGCTCGTGCGGCTCGATGGTGGCCATTCATTGCAGCGGCCGGCGTTTCGATAGCTTCGGCGACGTGATGCGCTACCATGACATGTCGATCTCGGCGCCGCTGATGGCGCACCTCTTCGAGCATGGTGTTTACCTGAAACCGCGCAAGGTCCTGCGCTTCGCCATCTCCGCCGCCCACACCGAAGCCGACATCGACCACACCGTCGAACTGGTCGACGATCATTGCGCCGGACGCGGTTCGGAGCCGCCGCGCTGATGCAGGTTGGTATCGATATCGGCGGCACCTTCACCGACGTCGTCATGTTCGACGAGCGCTCCGGGAAGCTTACCCACGCCAAGACGCCATCGACGCCGTCCGAGCCCGAGGCGGGATTCATGCAGGCGCTCGCGGCCATCGGAGCGCCGGTCGAAGCCGTGACCAGCCTCGTGCACGGCACCACGATCGTTACGAACCTGATCCTGGAGCGCAAGGGCGCGCGCACCGCGCTGATCACCACCAAAGGCTTCCGCGACGTGCTGGAGATCATGCGGGCGACCCGGCCACTGCCCTATGATCTGGCCTGGCGGAAACCCACGCCGCTGGTGCCGCGAAATCTGTGCTTCGAGGTGGACGAACGCATTGACGCCGCTGGCAATGTGGTTCGGCCGATCGATCCAGACGAGGTGCGTCTCGTTGTGAACGCGGTGCTCGCCACCGGCGTCGACAGCGTCGCGGTGTGCTTGCTGCACGCCTACCTCAACGACCGCCATGAGCGCGTCGTAGGACAGGTCCTGCGCGAACTGCGGCCCGACCTGTCGCTGTCGATCTCCGCCGAGGTCTGTCGCGAAATCCGCGAGTATGAGCGTGCCAATACGACAGTGGTGAACGCCTATGCGATGCCTCGGGTCGAGCACTACGTCGCTGCTCTCGACCGACGGATCGAGCGGCCGGGACTGGTACGTTATCTCAGTTCAGAAGGCGGCCTCCAGCCCAGCGAGGAAGCCGCCGCTCGGCCGGTCTCGCTGTGCGTGTCAGGGCCCGCCGGTGGCGTGCTGGGCGGCCAGTTCGTCGGCCGATTGATCGGTCGCCGTAATCTGATCACCATCGACATGGGCGGCACCAGTTTCGATGTCGCGGTCATCAGGGACGACCGGCTGGAACTGCGGACGACTTTCGAGGTGGGCTGGGGTCTGCCAGTCAAGGCGCCAACCATCGACATCAAAACGATCGGGGCCGGCGGCGGCAGCATTGTCTGGATCGACGACGGTGGCGCGCTGCGCGTCGGCCCGCACAGCGCTGGCGCGGTGCCAGGTCCGGCCTGCTATGGGCAGGGCGGCACCGAATGCACCGTCACCGACGCCAACCTCGTGCTGGGGCTGATCAACCCTGACGGACTTCTGCCGATGGATGTCTCGAAGGCGGAACAGTCCCTGGATCCCATCGCTCGGCATTTCGGCTTGCCGGTCGCCGAGACCGCTGCCGGGATCTATCGCGTCGTCAATGCCAACATGGCCGCCGCGATCAGACAAATGACCGTGGAAAAAGGCATCGATCCCCGGGACTTCTCGTTGCTCGCCTTCGGTGGGGCGGGTGGCCAGCACGCTGCGGTTCTCGCCGGGGAAGTTGGCATTCCGGACGTCATCGCTCCCGCCATGGCTAGCGTCTTCTCGGCCTTCGGTATGGTTAACGCGCCGCTGAAGATTTCACGCGCGACCAGTCTGATGCGGCCGCTGCAGTCGCTCGAAGCCGCAGCGCTGAGTCAGATTTTCGGCCAGTTGGAGACTGAGGTGCGCGATAGAATGGACCATGGGGAGCATCGTCTGGAATATCGCCTCGATCTGAGATACCTGAAGCAGGCGCACGAGATTTCCGTCACGGTACAGCCGGACTGGACCGCCGCGCAGATCGCCGCCGCTTTCGAGCAACGTCACCATGGCCTCTACGGCACCGCTCTCGGCCACGGCCTCATGGTCGTAACCGCCCGGCTGACGGCGGTTTCAGCCGAGCTGTCGCTTGAGCCAGCCCGGCGGGAACCGGATGGATGGTCGGTGCCGGCACCGGTGCGGTTGGCCACGCTGTCCGGAGTTGGGACCGAGGTGCCGGTCTATGATCGAACGACCCTGGCACCAGAAGCCGTGCTGACCGGACCGTGTCTCGTCGAGGAGCACGACACTTCGTTCTACATGCCGCCGGGCGCCTCGGGCCATGCCGATACGTTCGGAAACCTGATCGTCCGACCGAAGGCCACGGTCGCATGAGCGAACCCGACCCGTTCACCTTGCAGATCATCCGCAACTACCTCTACTCGACGACAGAGGAGATGATCCAGACAACCGTCCGCACGGCCTACTCGCCGACATTCGCGGAAGGCTACGACTTCTCCTGTGCACTGTTCGACCGCTCCGGGCGGATGGTGATTTAGTCCCGCGGCATCGGCGTGCACCTGGGTTCCCTGGTCAAGACCTTGGAGGCGGTGGTGGAGAAGTATCCGTCTCCCAAGACGGGGGATGTTTACATCACCAACCATCCCTATCTCGCAACCCATCAGTCGGACGTCGTGGTCTGCCGCCCGATGTTTTCCGGCGATACGCATGTCGGCTTCGCGGTGAACATCGGGCACTGGACCGACATCGGCGGCATGAGCGCCGGCGGCTGTTCCGGTACTTCGACCCATGTCGTGCAGGACGGCCTGATTATTCCGCTTTGCAAGCTCTACGATCGCGGCGCGCTGGTCCAGCCGATCCTGGATTTCATTCTGCACAACGTGCGTTTGCCGGATGACGACTGGGGCGACCTGATGAGCCAGATCGCCGCCACCGCGCTGGCGGAAGCACGCATCGTGGAACTGGTGTCGCGTTACGGGCTGGCCAGCGTTCTCGCCGGGATGGCAGCCGCGATCGACTATTCCGGCACGCGCTTCAAGGCGCGGATGCGGGACATCCCAGACGGCATCTATCACGCCACTGACTACATCGAGGACGACGGCGTTTCCGATCGACGCTACGCCATCACCGTCACCGTAACCAAAACGGCGGAACGCTTTCTGGTGGATTTCGCCGGCACGGCCCCACAGGCGCCGACACCGATCAACGCCGCGCTGAGCTCCGCCCGAGCCGGTGTGTTCACCGCCATTATCGCGCTGGTTGATCCCGCGATCCCGGTTAACGCCGGCATCTTCGACCTGATCGACCTGGAGGCTCCGGAAGCCTGCATCGTCAACGCGCGTTGGCCTGCGCCGGTCTATGGTTGCACCTTCGAACTGGCCAAGCGGATCCCCGAGACCATCCTCAAGGCATTCGGCGCCCGCATCCCCGGGCAGGTCGCGGCTGGCAGCCACGCCTCAGGCAACAACATAGCCGGCCGCTTCATCGATCCCCAAACCGGCGAAGAATCGGCTTGGTACAACTACTATGAGGGCGGCCAGGGCGCCACCGCCACGGCACCCGGCAACGACGCAGTCTATTTCTGGGGCGAAACATCACATAATCAGCCGATCGAAGTGTGGGAACACAAGTATCCCGTGCTGGTCGAACGTTACGCGCTGCGCGATGGTTCCGGAGGTGCCGGCCGCTTTCGCGGTGGCATGGGCAGCGTGCATGAATACCGGTTGCTCGTTGACCACAACCTCTCCGGCCTCGGTGACCGCCACCGCGTGGCGCCATGGGGGATCGAGGGAGGCGCGGACGGGGCGCCAAATCGCTGGTCGCTTCGCCGCGACGGCGTGACCCGCGAACTGGGCACGCTGTTCAACCTGAAGAGCCCGTCAAAGTTCTACAGCATCCCCTTGCGCGCGGGCGACGTTCTGATCATCGAGACCGGGGGCGGCGGCGGTTATGGTACACCTGACGCCGATGCCTGAGAGGACCCGTGCGCTCACTTATTCGCCGCCGGGCGTCACGGGCCGTGACATGACCGGCCGGAACTCGCTTCAAGCCAACGGAGTACAGCGTGAGAAACCGACATCTGCTTGCCGCTTGCCTGGCACTGCTTGCGTGGCCTACCTGGGCGTGGTCTCAGACTGCCAAAGAAACGTTGATCGTTGCTGGGCCGCGAACGCCGGAATCCGCCGAGCTGGAGTATCCGGCCACCGAGGCCGTGCATGAGATGCGGCGCAATATCTACGAGCGGCTGTTGGCGTACGAGATGATCACTAACAAGGACGGCGTGCGGGTCGAAAACTTCGACAAGCTGACCGGCGCACTCGCGGAAAGCTGGGATGTTGCTCCCGACAGCAAGTCTATCACCTTCCACCTGCGGCAGGCGAAGGCAGGCAACGGCGACGTCCTGACGGCCGACGACGTTATGTGGACGTTCGATCGTGGCTGGCACCTGAAGGCAACGTTCTACTGGTATATGACTCAGGTGCTAAAGATCACAGACCCCAGCGCAGCCTTCCACAAGCTGGATGACCATACCGTGCAGGTAACGGTACCATTTCCATCGCCGCTGCTTGCCCGCCTCTGGGTCAACAACGATCTCGGTATCATCGACAGCACCGAGGCGAAGAAGCATCTGACCGAGGATGATCCCTGGGGCGCGCGCTGGATGTCGATGCATTCGTGCTCGTTCGCTCCATACGACATCCAGACCTACACCAACGGGCAGCAGGTGATCTACGCGGCGAACGAGAACTATTTTCGTGGCCCGCCGCCACTGAAGCGGATCGTCTTCCGCGAGATGCCAACGTCGTCGAACCGGGTTGCGTCGCTTCAGGCCGGCGCTATCGATGTCGCCGAATGGCTGTTGCCGCGCGAGCTCTCGTTGCTGCAGAACGCGCCGGGCGTGAAAATCTGGAAAGTTTATGGCAACTACATCCATCGCATCGACATTTATAACGTAAATCCGCCGTTCAACGACGTGCGGGTGCGCCAGGCGGTGAACTACTTGGTGCCGCGCGACGCCATTGCGAAAAGCGTATACTACGGCACAGCGCGCCCGACCCAGAGTCCGGTGTCGGAAATCTATCCGGCCTTCACCGACACCGATTTCCCTTATACTTACGACCCCGAGAAAGCGAAGAAACTGCTCGCGGCGGCAGGGCTGGCCAGCGGTTTCAAGACCCAGCTCGCCTATCGGACCGGCGACGAGATCGAAGAGCAGATCGCTGTCATCCTCAAGACCAGCTTCGCACAGGCCGGTATCGAACTGGAGCTGGAGAAGATGCCTGGTTCCTCGCTGGTGTCCAAATACACTAAGGGGGAACTGCCGATGTACTTCCTGCGCGACATGGCGATCGTTCCGGATGCAGCTTATGTCGCCAACCTTTACGTAAACAGTGCCTCGATGGCCGACTACGTCCATTACAAAAACACCACTGTCGACGAGCTCATAAATAAAGCACTGACCTCCACCGATGAGCCAACACGCATTGCCGACATGCAGCACGTCCAGCACATCGTGATAGACGAGGCGCCGTGGATTTTTCTGTTCAATCCCGGATACCAGCTTGCCACCCGTACCGATGTGAAGGGCTATTCCTGGTACACGCCAAACGGTAACGCCTGGTACGATTTTTCCAAGCAATGACCGGCCAGGACCTGGCACTCAGCGCCCAGCGGACTTGGCGCCGGCTGCCGCGCGTGGCCCGAATTATATTCGGGCGCATGGCGATGCTGATACCTCAGATGTTTGGCGTCACCATGGTGGCTTTCCTGCTGGTGAGATTACTGCCAGGCGACCCGGCGCTCCTGTTGCTAGGCCACCTGGCGACGCCGGAGGCCTTGCGCACGTTGCGACACAAGCTCGGGCTCGACGCGACCCTGTATGAGCAGTTCATCCGGTATGTTGGCACCACGCTGCACGGTGATCTCGGCGTATCCCCTTTCACCTCCAATCCTGTGGCTGTCGATCTGTTGCAACGCGCGCCTGCAACGCTGGAGTTGATCACCTACGCCATGGTCTTCACGCTGCTGATCGGGGTCATCGTCGCGGTGATCGCTGTGGTGCGGCCGCGTGGCCCGATCGATGTCGGCAGCACGGTCTACGGCATGGCAGCCGGAGCGTTGCCGGATTTCTGGGTGGGCCTGCTGCTGATCTTCTTCCTGTTCCACGTGCTGGGCTGGGCCCCCGCACCGTTCGGGCGCATCGACGCAATGCTGACGCCGCCACCAACCCGAACAGGTTTTTATACCCTTGACGGGTTGCTGGCCGGTGACTGGGCGGCGTTTGGTTCCTCGGTTTCGCATCTTGCCCTGCCGGTCCTCACGATCACCGTGGTCAATGCGGGCGCGGTGATGAAGCTGACCCGAGCGGTGTTTGCGGAGGCCTACTGGTCGGACTTCGTGGTGCACGCAAGGGCTTGTGGATTGTCGGAGCCACGTCTGACCATGATCGCCCTGCGTAACAGTCTCGGACCCATCATCAGCCTCGCCGGATTCCTGACTGGGTTTCTGCTCGGCGCCGCCGTACTGGTGGAAACGTTGTTCGCCTGGGGTGGCCTCGGCCAGTACGCGGTACAAGCAGTTGTCAACAGCGACTATGCAGCGCTGCAAGGCTTCGTTCTGGTTGCGTCGGCGTTCATCCTGCTGGTCTATCTCGTCGTGGATATCCTCTACGAGCTGGCCGATCCGCGGATCCGAGTTCTGATCATGGCCGCGCCGAGCCGCACATCGGGCTGGCGGCGAGCCTGGCTGCGGCCAGGAGCCCTGATCGGCGGCGTGTTGCTGCTGTTGCAGATCACGGCGATATTGTTCGCACCTTGGATCACGCATTATTCCCCGACCGCCGCGGATCCCATGGCCTCGCTGCAACCGCCGGACAGCGTGCACCTGCTCGGGACCGATGAATCCGGTATGGACGTGTTCGCCCGCGTCATCTACGCAACTCGTATCAATCTGCTGATCGCAGTGACCGCGGTCGTTGCGTCCCTGTTGATCGGTGTTCCGATCGGCCTGCTGATTGGTTTCTACCGTGGCCTGCTGCCAAATCTGACGATGCGCCTGTTCGACTTCCTGCAATCCTTCCCGGTGTTCGTGCTCGGCATGGCGCTGGTTTCGGTGCTCGGCCAGGAGATCTGGAACGTTGCCATCGTCCTGGCGGCACTCTTCATCCCGATGTTCGCTCGCGTCCTTCGGGCAGAAGTCCTGTCCCTTCGCGAACGTCCCTTCATCGGTGCCGCTCGCTGCAGTGGCGCGACCGATTTCGGCATCATGTTTCGCCACATCCTGCCGAATGCGATAACGCCGGCTATTGTGCAGGTTTCGATTGCCATCGGAATGGCGATCCTGCTGACCGCTGGATTGTCCTTCATCGGCGCGGGCGTTCGCATGCCGACGCCGGAATGGGGACTGATGGTCGCGACGGGAGCGCAACAAATGATTCTCGGCATCTGGTGGCTTGCACTGTTCCCAGGCTGCGCCATCGTGCTCTCAGTGCTCAGCTTCGGCCTGCTCGGCGACGCGATCCAGGCGCACGCTGATCCCGATCCCCATCGGCGACGCCGATGAACACCTCTGTCCCACGTCCGGATGTGTCGCCGACAGATGCTCCTCTACTGGACGTGCGTAACCTCAGCGTTGGCTTCCCCGGGTCCGATGGTGCCGAGATCGCTGTATCCGGCATCAACTTCACCTTGGCGCGGAGTGAAATTCTGGGCCTCGTCGGCGAGACCGGCGCCGGTAAATCTATTCTCGCCCGCTCGATCATCGGCCTGCTGCCTGGTCGCGGGCGGATACTCGGCGGCGATATCGAATTCGCAGGTCGCCCGCTGTCTGCATTATCGGAGCGGCAGTACCGGCGCGTCCGTGGCGGCAGGATTTCCCTGATCGGCACCAACCCCAAGGCCCTGCTAGACCCGGTGACTCCGATCGGACGCCAGATCGCACGCGTAATCCGCGCGCATCTCGGTGGTTCACGACGGGCGGCACGGCAAGGCGCAGTGGAATTGTTACGCGGCGTCGGCATTGACCGTGCGGAGCAGCGTGCGAAGGCCTATCCCCACGAACTGTCCGGTGGAATGGCCCAGCGCGTCGTCATCGCGATGGCTCTCGCCGGCGAGCCCGAGCTGATCCTGGCTGATGATGCGACCCTCGGACTCGACGCCACCGTCCAGGTGCAGGTGCTCGATCTGCTACTGCAACAGTGCCGCGCTCGGGCGTGCGCGGTGATCCTGATCACCCACGACCTCGGTATCGTTGCGCAATACTGCCACCGCGTGGGAGTGATGCAAGGAGGAATGCTCATCGAACTCGGAACGGTCGACGATTTCCTCCAACGGGCGGTGCAGCCGTACAGCAACGATCTCCTGGCCGCCGCGAGAGCCCGCCCGACCCCGGCCGATCGGATCTCGCAGGAACGGCGGGCCGCCCGACCGCTGCTGGAGGTAATCCAGTTGCGCAAGATCTTCCCCGCCACCGGCGAACGAGGCGAGGTGCGGGCGGTCGACGGCATCGACTTCTCGATCGGCCGCGGCCAGACGCTGGCCGTGGTCGGCGAGAGTGGATCGGGCAAGACCACCGCCGGACAGTGCCTGTTGCATCTGTTACCGGCCACCGAGGGGCAGGTCGTATTTGACGGTACGGATATCACCAGGCTGACCGCCCGGCAATTCCGTCCGTTCCGCCAGCGGATGCAGATGGTTTTCCAGGAGCCCTACGTCGCTCTGAACCCGCGCTGGCGGGTCGCGGACCTCATCGGCGAACCCTTTGCCCTGCTGCCACCAATGACTCGCGCCGAACGTGCCCGGCGCGTCGCTCGGCTGCTGGACGCGGTGCAACTCCCGGCTTCTCTTGCAGACTCCCGACCACAGGAGCTGACCGCGGGCGAACAAAAGCGCGTCGGCATCGCCCGCGCGCTCGCAACGGACCCGGCGTTCATCGTATTCGACGAGCCGACGACAGCGCTGGACGTCACGGTCCGGGCGCAGATCATCGACCTGATCCGGGATCTGCAAGTTCATGTGGGGCTGACCGCATTATTTATCACCCACGACCTGAACTCCGTGCGCTCGCTCGCTCATCACGTGGTGGTCATGAATCGCGGCAGGGTGGTCGAGCACGGCGAGACGGAGGCGATTTTCTCGCGCCCGACCGAACCTTACACCCTCACGCTGCTCGCGGCCGAGCTGCCGGTTCCGCAACGAAATGAGTATCGAGTCGCGGTGGCTACGGGGTGACGACGGGCCGTGTCGGTCTCCCAAAGCATCAATACTTGCCGACGTTGTAGTATCGTATGGAACAAGCTCATCGCCGCACTCGCCACCCGCGACCAGCATCTGTCAGGGCTGGAGCTGGGGATTGGACCACCGCGCCCGAAGCACCCCGGTTGCGGCCGCGGCCTCCCAGCGTGAACGCGTTTGCTTCGGTTCGCTGACTGCAACGTTACCCGGTCCGGCATCCGTAAAGCTCGGCTTTAACACGATGCGGTCATCGGCCTTGCGCAAGCTGACGGCGTCCATTTCGACAGCGCTCACCTCCCATCCGGCGATTAAGTCGCCGTGCTGCACCACCACCGGCTTGCCGCCACCGGCGGGCTGAAAGATCGCCACCGCCGCATCGGTCGAGGCTACGATCCCAGTCAGGCGCGGCAACTCCGCTCCGGCGGCCACCACGTTGCCCGCCAGCTTTCGACCCGGTGAGAACAGCGGCCGAGCCAGCACGGTCCTGATGTGCTGATCGAGCAGATTCGCGGCTTGACCGGCCGACCCCGGGGCATGCGCCACCAGTAGTTCCGAGACGGCTGACATTTGGCCGGCGTGACTGTCGGCGGCCGGCCAATACTTCAACTCCATCGCCAGAGCCGCGATGAGAACAGCGCACAGCAAGGAGAGTACTCGGGTTATGCGGCGAACTCCGACCGGGGCGATCCTAACGGCTCGTCGAAACGCAGCAGGCGTCCGGCGTTACCCAAACCAACGAGCGTACTCAGATTGTGGAAAACCGCCGCGATGATCGCGCCCTGCGCACCCAGCATGCCGGTGCCGGCCAGACCCACCAGGATCATCGTCCAACCAAGCCCGATTGCCACATTGACGTGGATCGTCCGCCGGCAACGGCGACTCAGGCGGAGGCAGGTGCCCAGCCGCCGCAAATCACTTGTCATCAACACGATGTCAGCCGAGGCGAGCGCAACGTCGGTGCCCTGTGCGCCCATCGCCACGCCGACCGCGCCGACCTTGAGCGCCAGGCTGTCGTTGACGCCGTCGCCGACCACCAGCGGCCGAAAGCCTGCTTCGACTTCGTGAAGCACCGATTGCATTTTTTGTTCCGGCAGCGCCTCGGCTCGGATGTCGACAATCCCGAGCGATTCCCCAATACGGCGCGCGACCCGAGCACGGTCCCCTGTCAGCAGCACCTGCCGACGCAACCCGAGCGCCCGCAAATCGGCGAGTGCGTCGCTGGCTTCAGGACGCGGCTCGTCGGCCAGCAACAGCCAACCGAGGAAGCTCTGTCCATGGCTAAGGCCGACGATAGGTCCGTCATGCTCGGGGGGCCGCGTCGTTGGAACGCCGAGCCGTTCGAACAGTTCCAGGCGCCCAAGCGCCACGGGTTCGCCGTTGCAGATAGCGGTGACGCCCAGACCGCCGGCCTCCTTCACATCGGTCAGCACCACGCCATCCTGTGGCAGCGCCAGGCGAGCCAGTCCACGACTGACAGGATGTGAACTTTTGTCGCCCAGCGCCGCGGCAAGCCGGACGACTTTGTCACGGGACCAGACCGATTGATGATCGGCCGCTTCGATCCGGACGAGAGAGAGTTCACCCCTCGTAATGGTACCGGTCTTGTCGAAAACGACAGACGTGACCTCGGCCGCCTGCTCCAGAAAGCCCGAGCCCTTGATCAGGATGCCGTGGCGGGCAGCGACGGCAATGGCGGCGATTGCCGTGGCCGGAGCGGCGAGCACCAGCGCGCAGGGGCACGAGGCCACCAGGACAGCCAGCATCGCCTGTGACGATTGCGTCGTGAGCCAGGCGCAGGCCGCTATCAGCATGACAAGTGTAATATACGGCCCGGCATAGTGCTCCAACAGTCGCGTCACGGGTGGCTTGGCCTGCTCGGC
Organism: uncultured Alphaproteobacteria bacterium; assembly: GCA_963758415.1. Taxonomy (GTDB): domain Bacteria; phylum Pseudomonadota; class Alphaproteobacteria; order Acetobacterales; family Acetobacteraceae; genus Rhodopila. The sequence goes on from CAVWVL010000011.1 coordinate 1,916,792, forward strand.
CGTGCGCATCAGCGCAATGATCTTTCCCAGCGTGGTCTGCTGTCCGACGCGAGTGACTCGAATCGTCAGGTGGCCGTCGACATTGATCGATCCGGCCAGCACCGGCTCATCTTGCGTGACTTCCGTTGGGACCGATTCGCCGGTGAGCGACGCGGTATCCAGGCTGGAACGGCCGGTCAGCACGATCCCATCGACAGGCACCCGATCGCCCGCCCGCAACTCGATGCGATCGCCAACATGGACTTGTCCGGTCGGTACGTTTGAAACCGTACCATCCGCGTCGATCCGGCAAGTCGACGTCGAAACAAGTTGGCCCATCGCCCGGATGGCTTCCTGGGAGCCTAGCAGGCTGCGTTCCTCGAGGACGTGGCCGATGACCATGACAATGGGCAGGATGGCCGCAGTCATCAACTCGCCCGTTGCCCAAGCGGCTATCAACGCGATCGCCACCAGCAAGTCCGTCATTCCATGCAGGCTCGGGCGCACCACACTGTTCCAGCCCGCGGCCAGTACCGGGATCGCAACCAGCACCGCGGCACCGCCGGCCACTAGATCAGCGAGATACTGCTCGTCTGGGAATGTGACGCGCCACAGCACGGCAACGCATAACAGCCCAGCCGCCACCATCGACAGCAACAACCGCAGCCCCAGCGGCCATTTCGAGGTCGTCAGGGAAACGCTGTTCCCGGGGATGTCGCCGAACGATGCCCCGTCACCGCCGAGATCGTCGACTGCCGCCGCACCGCTGACGCTCATTCTTCCGGCCCTTGAACAATGACAGCCTGACCATTGTGCGCGTCGACCGTCGTTACGTGGCCGATCCTACGCAGAATACCGCCGATACGGTCGCGATAATATTGCCCGAGCAGGCTGCCGCGGTTTTCCGATGACAACTCGCCGTGCAGCACGCCGACGTCCGCGGTCTCGGCTGCCGCGGTGCGAATTTGCTCTTCGGCAGCGGCCGTAGCCTCGGCGGCGCTTCGGTCGTGGCCGCGTTGCGCTTCCTGCAGCGTGCGAGTGGCGTCGGTGCGCGCTGCCGCCACGGTCTGATCGGCAATCTGTGATGCGGTAAGCACGTCGTTGAATGCCGCCTTGGCGAGGGGCGGTAACAACGCAACGATATCGATGCGGCCGACCTCTACGCCAAGGTCCGCGCTGGCTCGCCGCAACGTTGCCAGCCGCTGATTGATGCCGGATATCAACTGCCCCCGCCATGCCTCACGTCGCCCCGCGACCTCCGCGCTGACGGGTTGGTCGGAATTCTCCGGCCTGGCGACAAGAAAATCGTCCAGGTCATGACCCGATGCAACCATTGCCGCGCTGGCGCGGTACAGGCGCTGCAGTGCGGGGAGAACGTGATCGCGCGACAGCACATAGGCGCCGGGCTCGATGACCCTGAAGTAAAGGGTGGCATCAAATTGCACCACGTAACTGTCGCCGGTGAGAAAATACTGACCGTTCCACGCATCCTTCTGCCGGCGCAACGTCACCACGTCGTCGGGTTGGCGCACCTGGAAGTCGGCCTCTGGAGTAGGTCCAGAATTGGCGGGAGCCTCGATCTTCACTGCGATCTGGCGATCGTAGGCTGGCACCAGGGTGATCTGCTCGATCGGGTTTGGCCACGCCAACACCAGCCCGGCCTCCTGCACCCGCTCGACCTGACCGAAACGCTGGACCACGACGCGACTGTCAGGCGGCACCTGGCGGAAACCTCCGACCGCCCAACCAAGGACCAGTAGCAGCAGGGCGGCAAAGCCGGCGCGAAAACCCAGGCGAACGTAGCCGGCCGGGCCGAAATCCGAGCGTGGCACTCGGCCCCGCGATTCTTCGCGAGATTGGCTGCTGTCGATTTTCATCTCGTTCTCGGCACGACCGGCGCCGGTAGCGCGTTGATCCCACTGAGTTGCAAATCGCCGACATCGGGCGCCGGGGGCGTCCCCAGCGGCGGTCCATCTACCAGGGCGCGGAAAGGTGCCGCGTCGGTCCGTAAGATGACGCGGGTCTTCGGACCGACCGTGGAGCCGAGCGTGTCGAGGGATCGCAGTAAGTCATAAAGTTGAGGGTCAAGGGCATAGGCGGCGGCATGAATGGCGGCCGCCTGCTCCCGGCCTTTTGCCTTGATCTCAGCCGCCTCCTGTTCCGCCTTCGCGCCAATCAGGCGGGCGTCACGCGCGGCATCGGACCTGATGGCGGCCGCGGTGCGCAAGCCGTTGGCCGTCCGCTCTGCCGCGACCGTTTCGCGCTCGGCCCGCATCCGCGCGACCGTCGCGGCCAAAGTTTCGGCCGGAAGACTGAACCGTTCCACACCGGTTTGCACGACGCGAACGCCATAGGTGTCAAGCACAGGCTGATACAAGGCGGTTTGCAGTCGCTGCTCGAAGGCCTCGAACCGCGCGTTTTTCGGGTCGGTATTGACCAGATCCGTCAGGGCGAAGGAGCTCGCTGTCATCTGCAGCGTCGATCCCATGAAACTGCGGAGCTGGCGCGCGATGTCGTCCGGATCCCGGCGACCAGCCCGCAGGAACTGGGCGATGTGCACCGGGTCGTCGTCGACCTGCCACGCCACATAGGCTTGCACCAGAACGCGCAGCCCCTCCCGCGTTCCGACGTCCTGCAATCCGCTAGAGGTTGTTCGCAACCGCAGATCGACCGGGATGGTGCCCTCGATGGGCTGCGGGATCTTCCACGCCAGCCCCGGCCGGGTCAGCACGCGAACAGGTTTGCCAAACTCGGTAACGACCACCGCCTGCCCCGCTCCAACCACGATCAGGGATGATGTCGCAGCGGCAACGAACAGCACCCCGACGGCGAGCGCGATGCGAACGATCAGCCTCAGTTTCGACCCCCGGGGCTTCGGTGGGGGGCTCATGGCGCGGTGTCCCCCCCTTGGCCAGTTGCATGAACCGAACGGGAACCAACGCTGTCCCGCGGCATGCCGGGAGATCGCAGATCAATGGTCGGCAAGCTGGCGTCACTCAGACGATGGTCGATGATTTCCAGCGGAACATTCTCCAAGGCGGTCTTGAGATCACTGAAATACCGCTCGAGCAGGAACGGTTTGCTTGCGAGCCTGTAAGGACGATCGTCGGCTGTGAACCCGGTCAGGTCGACCCGGGCGGCGCTGACGGTTTCCGCTGCCGCCGCGGTCGCATCATCGGTCGCATTGTGTGCGTCCAGCCGCGCAACATTGTCCGTGCTCCGCGCTCGGCCGCGCTCGGTGGCAATCGCTGTCCTCGCCTCGATTTCGGCTGCCTGCACGTTGCGATAGGCCGCCGCGGCACCACTGGGTGGATGCACCGCTTCGATGACAACCGCAACGACGTCGATACCGCTGCTCATCTCATCCAGCGACTGTTGCAGGCGAGCTCTCAGGACCCCGCCGATCATGGCCTGATTTTCTCCAGTCACGTGCGGCAGGATCTGCCCGGCGAAGAACTGCGCGAATACACGGCTGGCCAGCGAATGAACCAATGCATCCGGGTCAGCCACACGATACAGCGCCGCTCGGGCGGAATCGTCGTCCGTACCGATACGGAACAACACCTGAGCGCTGACGCTAACAGTCTGGAACCCTTGGGTCCGCTCGTCGCCGGCGATGATATAGGACACATCGGACGGCTGTCCCGAGTTCCCACAGTCGGTTGGCGCTCGCAGGCGCGGCGCCTTCGGCTGACGACCGATCACCTGTATCGAGGGCACCCCCTCGGTCATCGAAGTTAATCGATGATGAATGGATAATCCCAAGTTCCAGGTGACGGACGACACCGAACGGCCAGGGTAGCACAAGATGCAGGCCGGGCCCCAGCATCCGTGCCACGACTCCGAAACGTTCGTAGGCGCCGCGCTGGTCCAGGTCGATGCGGGACACGCCGGTCAGGAACCAGCAGAACGCCAGCATGAGTAACACTACCGGAATTCCGGCGGCACGCATGAACCGCAGTGCCCAGCTCCGCGAGAAGTCCATGCCGAACTGCGACCGAACAAGGCTGGCCATGCCGCTTGGTGATAGCGATCGTCCGCGCAATGTCATTGCGAGAAGGCTGCGGATCGTTGCACGGCTGCTCGCGCTGTCTGGGGGCGGCAGGAAACGGACGGCCAGTGAGCGAAGGGCGATCTCGGCGCTGATCAGCAACAAGACGACTGCCAGAATCACGCGCGGCCAGTAAAGGCTGCCGAGGCCAAATGCCTGCGCGACCTGCAGAAAAGCCTCGGCGCCAACGCAGATCACCGGCAGAAAGAGCAAGGCATCCAGGTCACCCGCTTCAGGCAATCGTTGCGGTGGCAGCGCAACGACGTAGCGCTCTGCCAGCAGCCAGGGTATTGCGAGCAACAGGAGAGCGCTTGCCACAGGAAAATCCAGGGATAGGTCAGTCCCGACGCCAGCGGGCAAGTGACGCGGCCAGTCGTCGATGATTACGCAGATTGCGCCGAGGGTCAGTAGCAGGGTCAGAGCGGTTTGCCCCCACGGGCTGGAGGGGAGGGCGCTTTTCTTGGTGATCGAACTTCGGCTCGCGACCAGATGACGCCGACGGCCAAGCGCCGCGGAAAGACAAGCGATCAAGCCAAGGCCTGCAAGGAGCAGGGAGCTGGTAACGGCGCCGGCAAAGCCCGGAGGAATATCGGGCGTGAAGCCGGCCAGACGCACGGGGCCGAACAGCACGAAGTTGCTTACCGCCGCAACGATGGTGAAGGCTGCGAACCACGCCAGCGGGCGAACCAACGGACCGGTAGCGGCGAAATGTCCCGTGGGAGATTGTTCCGGACATAGCGAGGCCGGATCGTGAACCGTCATCAGCGCGAACCTTGGAACGATGTCCCGAACAGCAATGAAACAGCCACCGCCGCTCCGAAGATAGAGCGGCGGCGCTGCGTCGCCAGGATGGACTAGTGGAAGTCGAGCATATCCATCAGGTCACCGATCGCCGGGCTGTTGATCGGAACATAGGGGTTGGACGAACGCGTGACCGGGTTTGGTAAATTGTCCCGTCCCGAGTCCGACACCGGCCGAAGATGCCAGTTGCGCTCGACGAACTTCAGGAAGGACACGTGATCCGTGTAGCTATGCGAAACATGACCGCCCTGCGAATACGGTGAGACCATGATGGCCGGGATACGGGTGCCGTCACCGAAGAAGTCGAGTGGCTGGACGTACCCGAAGTCCCAATATCCGCCGCCCTCATCGAAGGTGACCAGGATCGCGGTATGTGCCCACAACTCGGGATTGGCCTGAATCTGGGTGATGATGTTCCGCGTGAAGGCTTCGAACAAGTTCAGCTTGGAAGAAGCCGGATGGCCATCGAGCAGAGCGTCTGGTTTGACGATCGAGACGGCCGGTAGATTTCCGGACTTGATATCGGCCTGCAGGTCCGGGACGTCCGCGAGATGCGCCTGGCGCTGGGCGGCGCTGGTCATGATCGCCGTTTCGTACAAGAAGGGGTTACAGATATTGCAGTAGATCGAACCGAACTCGCTGTTCGGGTCCTTGACATAATTGTTCCAGCCGGCGCCGTAGTACTTCCAGGAGATCCCCGCGTCGTTCAAAGTATCGCCGATCGTGCGGACCTGTGACGGCGGGATGGTGAAGGTCGACGTGTTGACCGTTCCGTCGCCGAAGTACCCAGGGTTATAGTTGTTCAGAAGATAGTAAGCGCCTTCCTTGCATTTCGGTCCGGGCGCATATGGCAGGCTGGCGAGGTAGTCCAGTATGGCGTCGGCGCCGGGGCTTCTTTCGGTGGAGCAGTTGACGTAGCTGCCACCGCTATAGCCGTCCTGAGTATAGTAGTTGTTGGTTCCCGGCTGGGGATTCGGATTTTCGATCTCGTTCACTGGCGGAGTTGCCGGGTGGCCGTGCCCATCGGTATAGTATATCGCCAGACCGGTGCCGACCGCGATGTGATTGGCGCCCGTACCGCCCATGATCGACTGATGGAAGTTGTCGCTCATCGAGTAAGTATCGGCCAGTTGCTTGAAATAGGGGACGTCACCCTGTGCTATGTTGTAGAAGCCCATGGAGGTGGAGCCTTCACCGGTGGTCTGGTTGGTGAAGCCCGCGGGCTGAGGCTTGCCGTTGCTGCCCGCACCGATGGTGGTTTCAACCCAAGGAAACAATGCGCCAGTACAGCCCGAGGGATTGGCCTCGGTGCCTCGCGCCGCGGAACAGTCGAGTTGCTGCCACATCTGGTAGAAACGATGCACGGGGCTGGCAGTGTAGCTGTCGTATGGCATACCGCGCGAGAGCTGAAACGGCCCGTTCGGCAGTGACGCTGCATTAGGAGTGCGCGTGTCGATACTGTCGCTGGGCAGCCCGGTAGCCCCGGTCGTGGCGAGATTGTAGGCGTCGGCCGGCAGACCGTCGTTGATCAGGTTGAACGCGGCGGTTGCCGCGGCCAGGGTCGCGAACGGCGGCGGGCTTTCATCGCTCGCGGAAGATGGTGCACCGTCTGTCATCGCCGGAGGCAATACAGGATAGGGCGTCTGTCCTGGTGGGTTCAACATATAAGTTGATGTGTCAGACGCAAAGTTCTGTGCCGCTTTGGCGAAATTCGGACCAGGAGTACCGTCGGCTTTGATGATGCCTTCGGACAGCAGATTATTCACGGTCTCGCCGGCTCTTGGCGTGTAGGTCGCAAACACATGGTCGAACGTGCGGTTCTCGCCGATGATCATGATGACATGTTCGATTGGCGTCCGCGGCTCCCTGGGACTGGCAGTCTGCTGCGACTGTGCCTCGGCATGCAGCAGGGGAGTAAGTGCCAGCGAAGTAAACGCGGCCGTGAAAATCGTGCCGCGCCGAGCGGGCGATGACCTGGACAGAGGGGGCAATTTCATTGATTGGTTTCCCTTCAGGAGAAAACGAAGCGGTTCAAGAACGCCTTTCAGTCGTTCGCAAAGGGTGCGGCCCCGGGGAAAGGCTCGGGGTGACAAGCGGGAACCCTACTGCCGGCACATGACAAGCGCGTGAAACATCGGTTGCGGTTTCACGAACAGTTGCTACTGTTTCGATTCGAAACATTGACTGGGGTGCCTTCTGGCGTCCCGCAAGGGCAGGCAACCACCGGCAAGCTCTGTTGTAGCCAGCCGTTTAGGGCAATATCATCCAGATGATTTGGCGTTCTTGATACGACACCGCATCGGGGTGGAGAAAGGATTTGTGATGGAATACCGTCGTCTGGGCCGCAGCGGCCTCAAGGTCTCAGAGATTTGCCTGGGTACGATGACTTTCGGGCACGGTACCGATGCCGCCGAGGCGGAGCGCATCGTGCTCGCCTCGCTCGACGCTGGAGTAACGTTCTTCGACACCGCGGATGGCTACAGCAATGGCGTGTCCGAAACGATGTTGGGTCGGGCGCTCGGGCAGCGACGGCGCGAGGCGGTTGTCGCGACCAAGGTATTTGCCCCGATGGGGTCTGGCCCGAACGATTTGGGCATGTCGCGCGTTCACATCATGAATGCCGTCGATGACAGCTTGCGCCGGCTGGGAACTGATTATATCGATCTTTACTACATCCATCATGTCGATGTGCAGACGCCCCTGGACGAGATGTTGCGTGCATTTGACGATCTCGTGCGTCAGGGAAAGATCCGCTACCCGGCTTGCAGCAACTACGAGGCCTGGCGGCTGATGGAAGCGTTGTGGATCAGCGACAGCAAAGGCTGGGCGTGTTTCGAGGCCTACCAACCACAATACAGCCTCGTGGTCCGGGACATCGAGGAGGAACTGGTTCCCGCCTGCGCCCTAAAGGGACTGGGCATGGTAGTATGGTCGCCACTGGCGGGCGGCTATCTGTCCGGCAAGTACCGACCGGGTGAACAAACCATCGCCGGTTCTCGTTCAGCGGAGAACTGGGCGTTTCCGACCCGGTTTTTTCATCCTTCACACGAGGCAATCCTCGCTGAACTGCTTGCCGTTGCACGCGACCTTGATTGCAGTCCGGCGCAGGTGGCGGTGCGCTGGGTGCTCGACCAGCCGCTTGTAGCCAGCGCCATTATTGGCGCACGTACAGTCGATCAGCTCAACAGCACACTCGCCGCAGGTGGCTGGCAATTGCCGGAAGCAGCCCGTGACCGGCTCGACAGGATCTCGGCTCTTCCTCGGCGTTATCCGCGCGCCATGGAGGAAACGATGTTGCAACGACGTGAACAGGCCGTACGCGTGCCGACGCGGTCGCAACAGGCCGGCGCATAGGGCGCCTCCCTGCGCCAGGGGCCCCCAGCTCCGTGCTTGGGGGAACGGCTCCGTGAGCCGCTAAAAACCGTGCATCGTCCCGCGAATTTCGACCGAGAATTCCATCAGCCAATTCTCAGCTTGTACCGAAAGCTGCCGATCAGCACCGATCTGATCCCTGTCCCATACACAGATCAACTTGCTCGCGGTTTGCGAGTTGATAAGGCGCGCAAGAAACGTACGCCCGAGGGGAAGGAGTCTCGCCGCAAAGATCGGGAACTTTCTCCTCTGATACTCGGGACATTTGGTACGTGTACATGTCGCCGTGCTACCTCCACTTGGAGGAGGGGGACATGCCAGCTACACCAGACCTACATATCCGCCGAACAGGCGGCCGCGCGTATTCGATCTCCGGCACCAGTCATCATCAAGACGTTCGCCGCGTCACACTGTTTCATTGGGCTCTATATCACTGGCCATTCGACGTCGGCGCGACGGCATCAAAGAGTCCGCTCCAAACCGCCACGCAACAAGCGAACATGCGAGGTTGTCGTGGGTAACCCGGTTCCCGCCGAGTTTCTGGGAAAGGCCCGTGTTTTCCGCTTGAACATGCTTGCTGCCGTCACCGGCGTCGGCGCGCAGATGTCCGCGATCCGCGACTATTCGTTTGGGCTTTACAAACGGCGGAATTCCGCACCCAGGCCTTGGCACCTGGTCGCAATAGAACAAAAATGGCGCGCGATCCCTGCGGCAGGTTGTGTCCGTCTGGCTGTCCAACGCGACAACCGGTGCATGTTGATTGCTGACACCCGGGTTACCGCGGCCAAGGCCAAGAACCCGGAATGGGGCGGCGCCTCCGAAACCAGCATATGCCTTATCGAAAGCTCGCTTGCCATGACCAAGCGGCAGGTAGAGACAAAAGCCACCACCGTCGCGGCAGTATCATTACACGCGATGGCTCGATGGTATCAGCGGGCCTTCGCAACAAATGACGCGGCACTGATCCAGGACCTCGCTCTAGTCGTCGCCGCGGCGCCCGCCCTCGTCGGTGAAGCCGCCGACATCATCGACGTGCCTAGCCAAAACGGCGGAAGCTGGCGTGGTTCCATCGTCGAGACGCTCGACGGCAAGCAGGTGGTCAACGTCAGAACATTTCTCTGATACGAAAGCAGGCTCACTGCGTCACTGCATCGAGCGACTCGGACGCATCGCCGTTCGATACGCAACGCTTGGCGCAGTCACGAGCCATCGGTGGACCGACAGCCTCCGAGACTGCAGCCTTATAACTCGGTGTCTGTGGCACGATCAGTCCAAGCCGAGCGTTCGCCCGGGGTATCCGGCGGCATCGAAATAGCGGGTCACACCAATCGTCTGATATTTTACGATTGTCCTCAGCTCGGTGTCGTCTTGCTCGGAACGGATCACCAACGGCCGCGAGCCAACCATGGCGCCGTTCGGCGTGGCCTCGGTCAGAACACGACCCACCTGAGTGCCTTTTTCCTTACGCTTTAGGCCCAGAAGCCAGGATATTGTCTTGCCGATGTCGGCGTTGCTAACGGGTGCGGGGTCGAGATACGCCGTTCGAAACCCCGGCCCCACCGCGCCCATCACATTCCGTGTGTCGGCTCGGCTGAAGCTTCCGTACGAGCCTTCTCCTTGTTGCTTAATCGTATCAGACACTTCAACCCCACAAGTTGTCGGATCGGCACATCCAAGCGAGAAGCTACGGAAATTCACGACAATGGATGGCGTCGGCGTCAACGCGGTTCCCTCCATTCCAATCGCGGCCAAGGAAAGCGTGCCCGGGACCACACCGAGGCGAGAGTTGACGAACAGGCCGCTCACGTAATCCTGAACCGAAAGTATCTGAATGACGCGCACCGCCAGCGCCTTGTCCAGAGCAGAAAGATAGATCAGGTCTGATCCGCCATTCGCGGCCACCACCACGTCAGGATGCGCCGGTTCGCCACCGATCAGACCATTGCCGCGTGTCGGAAAGTTACCAGCCGGCAACGGACGGCTTTCGGCCGCGCCGTCCGCATCGGGGTCGAACAGATTCATCCCCAGACCGTGTGCCAGATCGATCGCGACAAAGCCAGGCGGCAGCATTGCAGGGGGAACATCCTTGTAGGACTGGGCGGCGGCATAGCTGGTGGCGCTCTCCTTGGATATCGTGGAAAGGCCGTGATCAGACGTCAAGATCACGTCCGTGGTCGCATCCAAATCAAGGTCCTTTAGTGACGTCAGTAGTCCGGCTAGCTCGCCGTCGACCCTCTTGATCGCTGATAAGGAGGCCGGCCCGTTAATGCCCGGTATCAACCGAGGCGACGAAGAGGCCTGATTGTTACGGATGCCGTCCGGATCGTGCGACCAGAATATCAGAACAAAAGGCTTGCCGCGATTCTTGAACATCGGCAGCACGAGCCGGGTCGTGACCCCTACGAACCAGTCCGGTGTCCCTGGAGCCGCCGCGGTGAGTGCACTGAAAGTCTCGATCCGCGCAGGCGCCTCCGCTGGCATCGCAAGTTCACGAAGTCCTGCCTGCATCTCCGGCGATAACGGCACGCCACCAGGGTGCCCTGTCTGGTCGTCGACAACGACTGTCTGCTGCCCGGTCCGCTCGGTGTGGTCGAAGATAAGGCCAAGCTTGCCGATCGCAGCGGTGGAAAGATTGGCAGTTGCCGCTGCTCGAAGGATAGTTGCTTCATTCAAGTAGTCACCTGAGAAATGATCGTCGATCTCGCCCAGCGCCGGATTGCTCTCCAACGGCGGGGTTTGGGTGTCGCCGGCTACTCGAACACTGAATCCGGTATGGATCGTATCGCCGAAGTCGCCGGTGTCGCCAGGCAGGTGTCCGGTCGCGAGGGCGGCCGCATTCGGCGTGTCGAGGGTCGGAAATACCGCGTGGCTGTTGGAAAAATGCACGCCTCGTTTCAACAGGCCGGAAATTGCCGGCGCTGTCCGATCGTTGACCATGCCGGCCCGGAGTCCTTCGGCCACGAACAGCACTATGTTGTGCGGCCGCGCCGGTTCAGCCGCCGCGGCGATGACCAGCGCCCGAACCACGAGCACGAATACTATCAGGCGCCGCACACCTCGGTTGCCCAAGACCCGAGGCAGCGCGATTTCATGACATGGACGAATTGAAACTACCACCATCTAGCAACAAATTCTGGCCGACGATGAAGCTGATCTTCGCCGAACACAGAAAGGCGCATGCGTCGCCGAATTCCGCTGGATCGCCGACCCGCCCGGCTGGGCTGGTGCTCGCTCGCTCCTGGACCAGTTCATCCACGGGCCGGTTACTCGACCTGGCAGCTTCCAGGAAGCCGCCGCGCAGCCGGTCGGTCAGGAACGGCCCCGGCAAGATGTTGTTGATGACAACGTTGTGCCTGGCCACCTGCCTGGCGAGGCCGGCGACAAAGCCGGTCAGCCCGGCCCGAGCGCCGTTGCTCATGCCAAGTTCCGGAATGGGCGACTTCACCGAGGCCGAGGTGATATTGACGATGCGGCCGAACTTGCGCTCGATCATCCCGTCGACGACCGCCTTGATCAGAAAAATCGGCGTCAGCATGTTGGCGTCGACCGCCTTGATCCATGCCTCCCGATCCCATTCGCGAAAGTCGCCGCGCGGCGGTCCACCCGCATTGTTCACCAGGATGTCCGGCGCGGGGCAGGCCGCCAGCGCCGCCGCCCGCCCGGCATCTGTGGTGATGTCGCCGGCCACCGCCGTCACCTTCGCCCCGGTCATATGGCGGATCTCCGCCGCCGTCGCTTCCAGGGCCGAAGCGGTGCGGGCGGTGATGAAGACCTCAACCCCCTCGCGCGCCAGGGAGATCGCACAGGCGCGCCCCAACCCTTTGCTGGCCGCGCAGACGATCGCCTTTTTGCCGTGCAGACCCAGATCCATGAGCGGTTCCCTCCTTCGGCCGCACCGTTGGGCGGCATATGCGGGTGATTGTACCAGCCTGCTACGCAATCGCCTACCTGGCGTCACATTGCGGTTGGCCACGGGTTAAGAAAGTTGACGGTCGCGGCGCGGCTGTGGGCGGCGTACGTTCCAAGCACTTTTTTGAGCATGATTGGCCGCACGCGATGCGACCGTAATCTGAGTGCGGCCGACCCGCCTGACACCTCGGCTTGCCGCACCCCGATCCGCTGCGCCGACGCAGTGAAATCGGTCCCAAGTATTGTTGCAGAAGATATCACTTGGCAAGCAGTAGATGGGCCTGTCATCAGTGTACGGGCAGCCATTGCCAAATGGCCAAACCCCAAGGAGGGGCCTGCCATGACCTCTGAGCCGCAAACCACGCACATCGCGAGCGATCTCGATTTTCTGGAGTGTCCGAACACCGGGGAGTCGTTGATGCTTTCTGGCGAGGGCAATTTGGTGTCGGCGAACGGCGGGCGCGCGTATCCGGTGCGTGATGGCGTGGCCTGCCTCACGACCGATGCCTCCATCGCAGCGTCCGCTGACGACACTGCCGCGCGGAACGTCCGTGAGTATTACGATGATAAAGGATGGCAGGCGGACAACAAGGGTGTTTTTGACGACACCAGGGCATTCCTCGATACCCGGGATGCCCCCCTTAGATACACCCATAAGTGCATCAGCCGGCTCAGCAAATACTTCAGGGCGGGCGGCCGCTATTTGCTGGACGCCGGCAGCGGGCCGATCACGCACAGCGCATATTTGGACTATTCGGAAAACTTCGGACATCGCGTATGTGTTGATTTTTCACTCTCCGCTCTCCAGATTGCCAAACTGAAGCTCGGCAACTCGGGCATCTATATCCAGGGTGATCTCACTAACATCCCCATTAAAACTGGGTCTATCGACGCAGTAACCTGCAACCACGTGATCTACCACATCCCAGCAGAGAAGCAGGCAGCAGTGTTCCAGGAGCTGTGGCGTATCGTGCGGCCCGGCGGCGTCGCCGTTATCGTCTATGCCTGGCAACGGGCGCCGATCGCTGGCGCGTTGCGCCGAATCGCCAAGCTGATCGCGGGTGATGGCAGAGCCACGAAAACCGAGCGGCCGGAGCTGTATTTTTTCGCACATTCGCTCGGTTGGTTTCGGTCACAACAATGGCCGTTCCGGTATAAAATCGACACCTTCCGCGTCGTCGACAACGACTTTATGATGAAGTACGTCGGTGACGGGTGGTTTGGCCGCGTGATGCTCCAATGCTTCTACGGCCTGCAACTGCTGCTTCCGGAATTCTGCGGTAAATTTGGCGCCTACCCGGCGATCGTAATATATAAGGATTGACGCGCTGCCCGGACGTATTTCGTCAGCCTCACTCACCCTCCGGCTCAGGCGCCAGTCCCGGCCAACTTCTCGCTGCCCGCGCGGTGCCTTATTTCGCTCACCCGCCCCTCGGCTATCTCGATCTGGACGTCGGCCCCGGCCAGGGCGCTGCTGCGATGCGCCACGATCAGCACCGTAAGGTCGGGAAATGTCGTGCGCAGGCGTTGATGGATCTCCGCCTCGAGCAGAGCGTCAACGGCGTTGGTGGCTTCATCGAGAATCAGCAGCCTCGGGCGTACGACAATTGCCCGGGCCAACGCTATGCGTTGACGCTGGCCGCCAGACAGTCGATGCCCGCGCTCGCCGACCCAAGTTTCAAGTCCGCGCGGAAGCCCTTCGACGAACGCGGCGATACCGGCCAGTTCCAGCGCCTCCATTGCCTCCGCGGGCGACAGACCGGGACAACCGAGCCGCAGATTGTCCAATATGGACCCGGCCAGAATATCGATGTCCTGACCGGTTATGGCGACATTGCGCAGCCACGCGAACCGATCAATGGCGGACAGGTCGACGCCGTCGACCTCGATCGTGCCGCTCGACGGTTCAATCAGACGCAGCAGCAGATTTATGATCGTGGTCTTGCCCGCGCCGCTTTGACCAACGATGGCCGTGACCAGACCACATGGGAGATCAAAGTCGAGCTCCTTCAATGTGGGCTGCGTCGACGCCGGATGCCGATACGTCACGCCTTTGAAGCGAATACGCCGGTTGAACGCAACAAGGCCTGATCCGGTCGAGGGCGGTGAAGGCGGTATGCTATCAGCGTCGACGATCCGGACGACATGGGCGAGCGAACTTTCCAGGCCATTGATAGAGGTGAGGCTGCTTTGCAGGCCCTGGATCTGGGGCTGCAGGCGATACAGCAGGGCAACGATCGTGAGCGTCGTCGCGGCCGAATCGCCCAACGCATTCGACAGGAGAATCACCAACCCGATTATCACGATCGTCGCAAGGGTCGCGGACGGCAAAACGATGTTTTCGACAGCGGCGAACCGCACTGAAGTGAGCGCGACGGACCGGGACGAATTGGCAAAGCGGTCGAACTCCTGCCGCTCAGCCCCGAAAGCCCGAATGGTCCGCAGTGCCTGGATGCCGGCTATCAGGCGAGCCGCGAGTTCCTCGTTCAAAGCCATCATCCGCTGGCCCAGCCGGTGCAGATAGGCGCGGCTCAGCAGCATCAATACGGTCAGGATGAGGCCGGCGATCCCGATCAGACTGGCTACCGGCCATGAGAGCAGCAGAAGCACGATGAAGAAGACGGTTGCGGCACAGCCATTGATTGGCACACGGAACAACTGGTCAATCAGCTCGGCGACCCGCGGTGCCTCGACCTGTAGCGTATTGGTCAAGAACCCAAAGCTCGCCTGTGACATCTCCTCGAAGCTGGCAAACATATAGCGGCGATACAGGCGCACGCGAAGCCGGTGGAAAACCAGGTTCTTTACCGCTGCCGCACCGACGCCATAGAGCGCGACGGCGGCGGTCCGTAGCAGCACCATGATCACGAGAAACGCGCCGACCAGCCATGGCTCGCGGCGGAACAAGCCGGCGATATCGGTGCCGAGGAATAGTTCGATCCTGCCAAGCGGCCGAGGCTGACCGCCGCCGCCGATCGAAAGATAGAGTAACGAACTGATAAGGCTGACGGTTATCGCTTCAAGAACCGAGGCCACGAGACCGAGAACAACCATTGTCGCGAAGGCGATCTTACGGTCGGATATAATCGGCCACAGTTTCGCTAAATCCGCTACCAGCGTCGCACCTCGACGCCGGCGTGGCCAGTCGTCGCCGCTGGTATCATCTGGCGAGGTGATTGGCGCGCGACCCTGAGTGCTGCCAGTCATGCCAAGCAGTCGAAATCCCTTTCGTTGCATCCGAACCCGGCACCCAGCGCGGCATGGTCAGGACATCGCGACTGTGCCGCTGTCGATACAGTCACAAACAAAATGCACCCGGTGAAGATGAAGGTGTGCGGCAGCCCGAAGGGACCGGGTCTGAGGTTCGCCTGAGATCGAGGGAATGTCAACAGCGAGGTTGCAATCGGCAACCATGTTTCCACTCCCCGGGCGAATAGGCACGATGGCAGCCGCCGCGACCACGGCCGCCGTCCGACGCTGCAAACACGACGGCACTAAAGGGGGGTTTCATCATCACGGCGGAAATTTTAGGCAGCGCCATGTGCCTTGATGCACCTTGGGTCGATCCCACCGAGCAACTGATTTGCCCCACCAATTCCGGCATCCATAAGTTGGCAATGCCATCGCGCCGACTGTTTGGTCTGGAACGAAGCTACATTGAGGACATCCTCAATCGCAAAACGTACACCCGGAAACAAATTGGTTGCAACGGCTCCAAAAACCATTGCATAATACAACTGCAGGCGGTCGTTGAGGGTCGATATGCCTCTTATTGGGTGGTGTGGAAGCAACGATTAGACTGTTGTCCGGAAGGTTTAGCAGGTGGCGGACGAGCTTGTTGGATAGCGTTGGGGCCCAGTCACATGTGGCGTCGTGTGAGCTTTCGATCATGGTCCAGTCCCGCGGGTACCGCCTTGTCACGAAGCGCGAAGGGCTATTCCGAGGAGCAACGCCTGGGGCGTTACGTTACTTATTCGAGGCCCGATCGAGACGGACCGTGGGTCTCGCGGACATGATGGTTCCGGCCGCATACTGACCATATGGAGAATGTATGACCGACCAAGTCGCGATGATGCCGGCCGCGATCATTGGTATGGCCTGCCGGTTCCCTGGCGCGCCCGACCTGCGGACCTACTGGGATCTGCTACTCGGCGGACGCGAAGGTGTTGCCGATTATGTCGGAGGGCGCACTGCCGAGCTTGACGCATTCTATGGCGCGGCTGGCAGCGATCTTGGAGCACCAAGCGGGCGCGGCGGGTTTGTCGAAGGCATCGAACACTTTGATGCCGATTTCTTCGGAATTTCGCCCCGTGAAGCCGAATTTATTGATCCACAGCAACGGATATTACTTGAACTCGCCTGGGAAGCACTTGAAGACGCCGGCCTGGCGGTCGAACGCCTAGCCGGCCCGCGCACCGGTGTCTTCATCGGCGTATGGACTGGCGACTATGAGCGCCAAATTGATTTGCGTGCCGCCGTCGCGGATATAAGAAGTACCGTATGTAATGCACTGTTCGGCGCATCAGGTCGTCTGGCGGCGGCATTCGACTTCCGCGGGCCGGAGTTGTCGATCAACAGCGGCTGCGCATCCTCTCTCGTGGCGATCAACCAGGCCATCGCCGCGCTCCGCTCCGGTCAATGCGACGTTGCGCTGGTGGGCGGTGCGAACGCGGTGATCCGGCCGGAGATCACTCAGGCATTCGGCCGCGCCGGCGTGCTTTCCCCCGACGGACGTTGCAAGTTCGGCGACGCCAGCGCGAACGGGTTCGTCCGCAGCGACGGCGCGGGCATGCTGGTGCTGAAGCGCCTGGGCCAGGCATGCGCCGACGGCGACCGGATCCGCGCGTGCATTCGCGGTTCCGCCGTCAACAACAACGGCTCGAGCAGCGGGTTTCTGACGCGGCCGAGTGAAGTCGGCCAGGCGGAGGTGATCGTTTCGGCCTTGGCCGACGCGAATGTTTCCCCTGCCGACATTGCTTATGTCGAAGCGCATGGCACTGGCACCGCGGTTGGTGATCCGATCGAAATCTCGGCGCTCGCGGCAGTCCTTGGCCGTCATCCCGACAGGACCGAGCCCTGCCTGGTGGGCTCTGCTAAATCCAACATCGGCCACACCGAAGCGGCCGCCGGCATGGCAGGTGTCATCAAGACTGTGCTGGCGCTCGAACATCGCCATCTGCCGCCGACCCTGCACGTCAATACGCCCAACCCCGCCGTCGACTGGTCCCGCGCGGGCGTCGCCCTCAACACCGTCGGCAGACCCTGGCCAGGGTCTGAACCGCGGCTTGCGGGCGTCAGTGCATTCGGCGTCACCGGCAGCAATGCTCACGTCATCCTGCAGGAAGCCCCGGCAGCGAAACCGCTCGATCCCACGTCGCCCGCGCTCGCGCCACGAAGCGCCTGGGCGCTGCCGCTCAGCGCTCATTCACCGGAGGCGCTGGCGACGCTGGCATTGGCCTATGCCGATGCGCTCGATGCGCGCTCGGACCTTGCCGACATATGTTTCACCGCGGCGACCCGGCGTTCGTCCCTGCCCTATCGGCTGGTTGCTGTCAGTGATGACGCCGCCGCGCTGACGACGCGGCTGCGGACCTGGGCGAAGGAAGGCACGGCAGCATTTGTCGTTACCGGCCATGACCAGGCCGAAAGCGCCACTCGTCCGGTCATGGTGTTTCCCGGCCAGGGGTCGCAATGGGACGGGATGGGTCGCGAACTCATGGCCCGGGAGCCCGTATTCCACGCCGCCATCATGCGATGCGATGCCGCGGTGCAGGCCGAGGTTGGTTGGTCGGTGCGGCAGCGCCTCCTCGACGGGGCTGGACTCGAGCGTGCCGGCATCGAAGTGATCCAGCCGATACTGTTCTCGATCCAGGTCGCCCTCGCCGAGTTGTGGTCGCGCTGGGGGGTGAAGCCGGCGGTGCTGGTCGGTCACAGCATGGGGGAAGTCGCGGCCGCCCATGTCGCCGGCGCACTTTCGCTGGAACACGCCGCGCGGATCATCTGCCGACGCAGCGCACTGATGACGCGGTTCAGCGGCCAAGGTGCCATGATGCTGGCCGAATTGTCGCTGGACGAAGCGGCCGAGGCGATCGCTGGCCACGAAGGCGAAGTGTCCATCGCGGCGGCCAATGGACCGCGGTCAACCGTGTTCGCCGGCGAGCCTGCGGCGGTGCACGCCGTTGCGTCGAAATTACAATCCGCTGGCGTGTTCACGCGTTCGGTGGCGGTCCAGGTCGCTGCCCATAGTCCTCAGATGGGCCTGATCCGCTACGAACTCCAGCAGTCTTTGGGTGATGTTCGGCCGAAGGCAGGCAGCGTACCGATATACTCAACCACGCTTGGGCGCCTGACCGACGGCGCGGAGTTCGATGCCGCCTACTGGGCCAAGAATCTCCGTCAGCCCGTGCTGTTCCATCCGGCGCTGAAGGCGCTCATGGCCAATGGTCAGCAGACCTTTATCGAGGTCAGTCCGCATCCGATCCTGGTGCCCTCGATCGAGGAAACCGCGAGGGAGGCTGGGGTCGAGGCTCTGACCCTAGCGTCACTGCGGCGCAACGAACCTGAGCAGGCCAATATGCTGGCTGCTTTTGGCACTCTTTTCGTACGGCGTTTCCCGGTTGACTGGTCAGGCATCTATCCCACCGGCCGGATCGCTGATCTCCCCGGCCACCCATGGCGCCGGCAGAGATACTGGCCGGACAACGATAACGCGCCGCAAGTGTCATTGACCGCCGGCGGTCATCCGCTCTTGCCGCCGCCGTTCAAGACCGCCGAACACTCATGGGTCTGGACGTCCCGTCTCAGCACCGAAACGTTGCCGTGGCTCAAGGATCATTCGGTCCGTGGAACAACGCTGTTGCCGGCGAGCGCCTATGTCGAGATCGCAATCGTGGCCGCGCGCCAAATTATCGGTCAGGCCAAGGTCCAAGTCCACAATTTGCGACTTATCGAGGCAATTGTGCTGTCGCACGAGCAGACGCTGCAGGTCATGGCGACGGCCGAGCGTCCAGGGCGGTGGTCGATCAAAATACACGTTCGAAATGGTTCCCCCGACAACTGGACAGTTGCCGCGACGGGTGTCGTTACGACGGATCCTGACATTGAGCTGGAGCCGCTGCCGGTGGACCAGGTCGGCGGTTTCCAGGCCGGAGCGCCCGCGGATGCTGTCACCGGTGAGGCGCATGCCAACGATCTTTTCCGCCTCGGCTATGATTTCGGCCCAAACTTTCTCAACCTGCGGTGGATCGATCTAGCAGGCGACGCCCTCCGCGCCGAGGCGCTGCTAAGCGATCAATTGCGGACAACAGCCTATGGACTGCATCCCGCCCTGCTAGACGCCGGATTTCAGGTTGTTGCGGCTGGGCTTCTGCGTCGCAGATCGCAACGCGAGGTTCTGATCCCGCAATCAATCGGCCGAGCGAGACTTTTTCCAGCCGCCGCCTCGGCAGCCGTCGCATACATTCAGGCGGACATCGAACCCCAAGGGCTGTCCGGCAATCTGCGTCTCTTTAACGCCGATGGCGCACCGGTCGCCGAGGTGCTCGGTCTGCGCTTCCAGGCGTTCGCGTCAACCGGCGATACATCCGAAACCGGTCTGCTACATGGACTCGACTGGGTGCCGGCGGAAGCCGTCTCGCCCCAGGCATCGCCGCGAACCTGGTTGGTCTTGCCCGACGTCGGAGGTGAAGGTGTTGCATTTGCCGCGGCGATGCGACGTCTCGGCGTCACAGCCGACGTAATCGAGCCGACCCGGGCCGATCGCTTCGGAGTCCGCGACGGCACGCTGCAGCGCCGGTTAGCCCCCCGAATGGTTTCGCCTGGCGAGCTTGGCGTCGTCAGCTTCGCCAGCCTGGACCTTCCCGCGGACGCGTCGACCGAGATGATCGCTGCGAATGGGGCGGAGCTGACCGAACTCGCCACGTTCCTCGCGGATATCGCGGGGACCTCGCTCTGCTTTGTCACGCGCGGAGCCTGCGCGGTTGATCCAGGCCAACCGGTTTCAGTGCCTCAGGCATCGGTCTGGGGGCTGGGCGCGGTGATCGCCAACGAAGTCCCGGAACTGAGCTGCCGGCTGATCGATCTGGCCCCCGATGGCGGCCCTCAAACCGACAGCCTGGCCGCGGAAATGTTGTCCGGATCGTCCGAGCCTCGGATTGCGTTGCGCGCCGACCGGCGGCTCGTCGCGCGCCTTCGGGTTCGGCACGGTGACACGCCGTCCGGTTTCTCCCGTAGCCTGCAACCGCATGAGCGTGCCGAGATCGTCGTCGGCACACCCGGCATGCTCGACACCCTGTCGATCAGCCGCGCCCGGCGTTCGGCGCCCGCCACAGGCGAGGTCGAGATCGAAGTCCACGCCGCCGGGATGAACTTCCTCGATGTCATCCGGGCCATGGGCCTGTTCGACCCGCTCGCCGGCCGCATTCCCAAGCTGGGTGCGGAGTGTGCCGGCCGCGTCGTGCGGGTGGGTGACGGCGTGACCGGCGTTAAGGTAGGCGACCGGGTCGTCGCTCTCAGCCCAGCGTTTCAGGACGTTGCCACATTCACCTCCCACCTCATCGTCCCCGCCGCCCTCACCGCGAGTGTCCCCGCCAGCCTTAGCTTCGCCCAGGCGGCGGCGTTACCGTGCGTCTATCTGACCAGCTATTTTGCGTTGGTCGAGGCGGCTCGGGTCCGTCCGGGTGAGACGGTGCTGATCCACTCGGGCACCGGCGGAGTCGGGCTCTCGGCAATCCACGTGGCGCGCTGGCTCGGAGCGAAAGTCATCGCCAGCGCCGGCTCGGAGGAGAAACGTGCGCTGCTGCGATCGCTCGGGATCGAGGGGGTGTTCGAACTCGCGAGCGCCCGGGTTCGTCAAGACGGTGGCCGAGCTGACCAATGGCCGCGGGGTGGATGTGGTGCTCAACGCTCTGGCCGGGGAAGCCATCCCGGAGGGGCTTGCCGCGCTGGCACCGTTCGGACGCTTCATCGAAATCGGCAAGCGGGACATGTGGGACAACAGCCGGATCGGGCTGGGCGCGCTGTTGGACAACCGGTCCCTGATCGGGGTCGACCTTGCCGCCATCACGGAGCAGCAGCCCGAACGGGCAGGTGCCTTGCTGCGCACCGTAATGGACCTGGTCGGCGACGGCACCTTGCCCGCGCTTCCAGTCACCGAATTCCCCGCGGAACGTGCCGCGGAAGCCTTCCAGTTGATGGCGGCGGCGAAGCACATCGGCAAGATGGTTATCACGACCGATGCCATGGTCGTGATAACCGAAGCAGTCGCCCCCCCGGTTCGCCCCGACCGCACTTACCTGATTACCGGCGGACTGGGCGCGCTTGGTCTGATCGCCGCGGAAGCCCTTGTCGCACTCGGTTCACGGCATCTCGCGCTGTGCGGTCGCAGAGCACCTTCGGCACATGCATCGAAGATCATCGGCGATCTTCGGCTCAAGGGCGTCACGGTGGCGGTGCATGCCGTCGACCTCGGCGATGGGACACAGCTCCGCCGCCTGCTCGATGACATCGCTGACACCCCGTGGCAACTCGGCGGCGTCGTGCATTCCGCCGGCATCCTCGATGACGCCCTCATCGGTCAGCTCTCCGCCGACCGCTTCCTGTCGGTGATGCGCGGCAAGCTGGAAGGCGCGCGGCTGCTGGACCGCCTCACGCGTGAATTGCCGCTGGATTTCTTCGTGATGTTCTCCTCCGCCGCGGCGCTCGTGGGGTCGATGGGGCAGGCCAACTATGCCGCCGCCAATGCGATGCTGGACGCTCTCGCCGCGGACCGGACGGCGCGCGGGCTTCCGGCGTTGAGCATCGCCTGGGGACCCTGGTCCGAGATCGGCCTCGCCGCGGCGGATACCAACCGGGGTGAACGCGTGGCGGCTCAGGGACTGGAATCGCTGTCGCCGGACGAGGGGCAACGCCTGTTCAAGCGCCTGCTTTCCGCCGAAGCGTCATACGTCGCCGCGATGAAATTCGATGCGTCGCGTTGGATGGAGGTCGCGGCGTCGTCCACTGCCGCCCTCTTCGCCGATCTGCCCAAGCGCGACCCCGATGCGGCCGCCGCCAGCGCGGCCGCGGCCAGTGGGGTATTTCCGGCCGATGCCGAGAGCATGCAGCAGTTGGTGACCGGCCAGCTTGCGACCGTGCTGCGAACCTCCCCTGACCGGGTTGCGCCAGGCAAGCCATTCCGCGCCCTGGGACTAGAACTCGCTGATGGGGCTTGAACTGCGGAACCGGCTCGAACGAGCGCTGGGGCTGAAGCTGTCCGCCACGACCGTGTGGAATTATCCGACCGCCACCCAGCTCTGCGCCTACCTGGTGTCGACGATTGAAGCCAGCCGGCCTCCGCAGCATCCAGCCCAGATTTTGACCGATCGAAAGACAGCCGCATCCCGGGCGCTGGAGGATGAGTTGCTCGAGGCCGAAGCGCTGCTGGAACAGCATGTCGGCGACTGACCGCTCGCTGGCGACAGCGTCAGCCACCACATGACCGACCCGACCGAACAACTCGACCGGGCTCGGCGGGTGATCGCCGATCTGCGGCGCAAGCTGTCCGAGGCCGAGGTCAGGCGGCCCGACGCGATCGCGGTGGTGGGCCTGGCCTGCCGTTTTCCCGGCGAGGCGAGCGATTGCAACGGCTATTGGCGCATGATCAAGGCGGGCCGTGACGCCGTCCGCCCCGTGCCTGCCGCCCGCGCCCGCAACATGGCGCCGGGCGGGCTGAAACCCGCGGCCCTGCTGGACGATATCGAAACATTCGACGCCGCCTTCTTCGACATCTCGCCGCGCGAGGCCACTCAGATGGACCCGCAACAGCGGCTTTTTCTCGAAGTCGCCTGGGAAGCGCTAGAAGATGCCGGCCTCACACGCGATCGGTTGGAGGGCAGCGAAACCGGCGTCCTTGTCGGCATCCATAACCACAGCAACGGCTACTTCCAGCTTCAATCAGACGGCGAAGCGGACCTCAACGAGTTCACCGGGCTCGGCAGCGGCCACGATGTGATTGCCGGCCGACTGGGCTATTTCCTCGATCTTCACGGACCGAGCGCGGCGATCAATACCGCCTGTTCATCGTCGCTTGTGGCGGTGCACCTCGCCTGCCAGTCCCTGCTCGCCCGGGATTGCCGAATGGCGGTGAGCGGCGGGGTGAACCTGATCCTCGGGCCGGCGCAAAGCCGCATGGTGTCCGCTCTTGGCAACATGTTGGCCCCGGACGGCCGTTGCAAGACGTTCGATGCTCGGGCGAATGGCTACGGCAGAGGCGAAGGTTGCGGCGTCGTGGTGCTGAAGCGGCTGTCGGACGCGGTCGCCGATCGCGACCGGGTGCTCGCGGTGATCCGGGGTTCGGCGGTCAATCAGGACGGCCGCACCAACGGCCTGACCGCGCCGAACGGACTGGCACAGCAGTCGGCCATGCGCCGAGCCCTGGCTCGGTCTGGCTTGGACGCGTCGCGCGTGGGCTATGTCGAGGCGCACGGAACCGGCACCGCCCTGGGTGATCCGATCGAGGTGGAGGCACTCGCGGCGGTCTACGGCGCTGGCACGGAAAGATGTGCGCTTGGCACGGCCAAGGCCAACGTCAACCACCTCGAGGGCGCGGCCGGTGTGGCCGGCCTAATCAAGGCGATCCTGGCACTGCGCGCCCAGGAGATCCCGCCGGTCGCCGGGTTCGAGCATCCCAATCCGCATTTGTCGCTGCAAGGGACGCGATTTTTCATCCCGACGAAGGTCTCGGCCTGGCAATCGGAGCTGCCCAGGGTCGCCGCCGTCAGTGCGTTCGGCTGGTCGGGCGTCAACGCTCACGTGCTGCTGGAGGAAGCGCCGGACGCCAGCTCGCGGCAGGACCCGGTGCGTCCGACGGTTCTCATGATTTCCGCCATTGATCCGGAGGCTTTGTCGACCCGCGCCCTTGCCATGGCCGAGACAATCGCGAATGTGCCCGAGGCGGCGGTCGAGAGCTTCGCCTGGACCGCGGCAAGGCGTCGGTCGCACTACACGTTCCGCATGGCGGTAGCCGGTCACAACGGTGCCGAACTTGCCGAGAACCTGCGTCGCAAAGCCAGGCGGCCTTTCGAAGCGACCGATCCGAAGCCTCCGACGCTCGGGTTTCTCATCGGTAACGACGCGGCGGCGGCGGCGATCGGGTGCGAGCTGATCGCGCAGGAAGCGTCATTTCGCCAGGCTGTCGAGGAATGCGCGGCTACTTTCGGACTGGCCGGAGATGAACACTTCCGCGCCGCGTTAACCGCACCCTGGAGCGATGCTTCAACCATTCCAGCCCACATCCGGCTGTTCGCGATCGCCGTTGGTGTCGCCGCTCTACTGAAGCATTGGGGTCTTTCGCCGGCCGCGGTTGATGGCTGGGGCGTCGGCGGCCTCGCGGCGCGCTATCTGAGGGGCGAGATCAGCCTGGCAGCCGCGGTTCAGCAACTTGTGCTTGCCGGGGGCGCTGACAGCGGACCGACCGAGGCTGAAGCGCGCGCGGTGCGCCGCAACGTCGATCACACACTGAGGCTGGATACGTTGTCGCTGGAGTTGGCGGGCAGCCCCGTGCCCGGGGACTCCGCACGGATGCGGCTGATGCGGTTGCTGGAAACCCTGGTCGAGGCGGGTGCCGATCCCGACTGGGACCACGTGTTCTCTGCCGCCGCGCGCCCGGTCAGCCTGCCCTCGCATCCGTTTCGTCGCCGCCGCTACTGGATAGCCGGCCCTCCCGTGCAAGTGCAGGACACGCCGGTGGCAGCCGAGACCGTTCCCGACGAATGGATGTTCGAGACACAGTGGCGGCCAGCGCCGACAGCGGTTGTCTCCAGCCGCTCGATGAACTGGCTGGTCCTCGGTGCGGCAGACGGCGAGTCGGATCAACTGGCGTCCATCGTCCGGGCCACCGGCGACCGAGCCGTGGTGGAAACCGCGCCCCACCCGGATGTCCCGACACTCATCAACACCATGAGCAGCGGTCACTGGGCGCTGATTGACCTTCGTGCCCTGCATTCAGGTGACGGACCGGTCCCGACCGAAGCCTTGCGGCTGGCACAGCAGGTTGCCGAACTCGACTGGGCGTTGCGCGAGGCACCACCCGGGCTCGATATCAAGCTGTGGGTCGCCACCCGTGGGGCGCAGAGGGTCGTCGCCGGCGACACACCCGACCTCGCGTCCGCGGCTCTCTGGGGCCTTGGCCGGTCACTCGGCCTGACCGGTTCGGGACGCTGGGGCGGCCTGGTGGACTTCGATCCGGTAACCCCGCCGGATTTTCGCGCCCTGGTGGAAGCCATCGCGAGCGGCGCCGACGAGGAGTTCGAAATCGCCTTTCGTGGCGGGCTCCGTTTCTCGCATCGGCTCGAGCGGATGGTCGCCACCGCGATCGACACACTGCGGCTCGATCCGACGGCGACATACCTGATCACCGGCGCGTTTGGCGGCATCGGACCTGCGCTGGCAATGTGGCTTGCCCGTCGCGGCGCGAAGTCGCTGGTGCTGGTCGGCCGCTCGGTCGGCGGCAGCGTCGCCCGGCAGCATGCCGCCGAAGCGATCCGCCGGGACCTGGCGGAGCTCGGCGTGGAGGCCCGTCTCGAAGCCTGCGACATCGGCGACCCAGCCGCGGTTGCCGACCTGTTCGAGCTGCTGCGGCAAAGCGCCCCTCCGGTGCGCGGTATTTTCCATGCCGCGGCCGCGGCAACCAGCGCGGTCGAGCAGATCGGCGGGTCCGACTTGTCCGAGGCTTTCCGGCCGAAGCTCGACGGCGCGCTGAACCTGGACCGTCACAGCCGAAGTCTCAATCTCGGCTTCTTCGTGCTGTTCTCGTCCGCCGCCGGCACGCTTGGGGAGCGCGGGCGGGGCCACTACGCGGCGGCAAACAGCTTCCTCGATGCACTCGCCGCCGCGCGCCGCGCCGAGGGGCTGCCAGCGCTCAGCATTGCCTGGGGCCTCTGGGGCGGTCGTGCCGATGCCTCGGCCGACGTGCAGTTCTTCCGGCGTGTCGGCTTCGATCCCATGCCTCCAGACACGGCTCTGAATGCCATGGCGCGGCTGATGTCCGGACAAACCGCCGGACGCAACGATATCCAGCCTTTGGTCGCCGCGCTGGACGGCAATCGCCTGCAATCGGCGTTCGAACTGCGCGGCCGCGCACGGTTCATGAGTGCGTTGGCGCCGCAATCGGACATCGTTCACTCCGAGCAGAGCCGGGCGTTCATCGAGCAGGTGCGGCGGGCGCCGGTCGGGCTTCGCCAGCAGTTGCTCTGCGACGCGATCGCCCTGGAGGCCCGCAAGGTGCTCGAACTCGAGCCCGAGGATGCGTTTGATCCAAATCGGGGGTTTTTCGACCTCGGCATGGACTCGCTGATGACCGTGGCCTTGAAGGCGCGGCTGGAGATCATGTTCGGCGAGGCGCTGCCGAGCACGCTGACAATGGATCATCCCAGCGCCACAGCACTGGCTGGATATTTTGCAACGAAGCTGTTTGGGGCGGCTCCCGCCGATGCGCCCCCGGGCGAACCCGAAGTCATTCGCGGCTCCGACACGGAGCAAGCAGCCGAGTATTCGGTTGACGCGCTAAGCGACGACGAAGTGGCCGATGCCCTCACGAACGAACTCCAGGCGCTCGTGCCGGAACTGCTCCGATGACGACGCCAGCAAATCCGGCTGAAGCCGCCGCGCGTGAGCGTCAGGCTTTGGCGGCGATCCGCACGCTTCGCGCTCGCCTGGACGAAGCGCTTCAGGCGCGGTCGGAACCCATCGCCGTGGTTGGCTTGTCGTGCCGGTTCCCCGGTGGGGTGGCGGATCCGGCCGACTACTGGGCGCTGATGCTGGGTGCGGTCGATGCCGTGCGGCCGATCCCGCCGGATCGCATGGACGTCGCGGCAATCTACGACCCTCGGCCGGATATGCCGGGCAAGACCTACTCCCGGTGGGCGGGCCTAGTTGACGACGTGGCAGCGTTCGACCCGGATTTCTTCGGCGTGTCCCCCCGCGAGGCGGCGCAGATAGACCCGCAGCAGCGCCTGTTCCTGGAGGGCGCGTGGCTGGCGCTCGAACATGCCGGAATTGCGCCCAACAAGCTGGTCGGGTCAGCGACCGGCGTGTTCGTCGGCGTGTCGACCAGCGACTACGCCCGGTTGCAGGACCGCGACGTCGCGCCCGAGGATATCAGCGCATATTCCGTCCAGGGTCTGGCGCTGAACGCCATCGCCGGCCGGGTCTCGCACAGCCTGGGTTTGCACGGGCCGGCGCTGGCCATCGATACCGCGTGTTCGTCCTCGCTGGTCGCCATCGACCGCGCCTGCCGCAGCCTGCGCGACGAGGAATGCGGCTTGGCCCTGACTGGAGGGGTCAATGTCCTGAGCTATCCGGACGGCCTTATCGCCGGCTCGCGCTGGGGGATGTTCGCCCGCGACGGCCGCTGCAAGGCGTTCTCCGCTGCTGCCGACGGCTTTGTCCGCGGCGAGGGGTGCGGCGTCGTTGTGCTGAAGCGCCTGCGTGACGCGACGGCGGATGGCGACCGTGTCCTGGCGGTGATCCGGGGTTCGGCGGTGAACCATGACGGGCCGAGCAGCGGGCTGACGGTGCCGAACGGGCTGGCGCAGCAGGCGCTGATGCGCCAGGCGCTGCGGGCGGCCGGGGTCGATGCGTCGGAGGTGAGCTACGTCGAGGCACACGGCACCGGCACGACGCTGGGCGATCCGATCGAGGCGGAGGCGCTCGGCGCGGTGCTGGGCGGTGCGGCGCGGCGGCCGGATGAGCCGCTGCTGATCGGCTCGGTGAAGACCAACATCGGCCATCTCGAGGCGGCGGCGGGGGTCGCCGGGCTGATCAAGGTGGTGCTGGCGCTGCATCACAAGGTGCTGCCGGGGCAGTTGTATACCGAGGTGCCAAGCCCGCACATCCGCTGGGATGCGCTGCGGCTGCGGGTGGCCGACGCGACGCGGCCGTGGCGGCCGATCAACGGGCGCTGGATCGCCGGCGTCAGTGGGTTCGGCTTCAGCGGCACCAACGCGCATGTCGTGCTGGAGGCGGCGGCCGATGCTACCGCCACATCGCAGCCCCGGCCCCAGGAGATCCTGCCGCTGGCGGCGCGCACCGAGCCGGCGCTGCATGCCCTGGCGGCACGCTACCTGGAGCGGCTGGAGCGTGGGCCGGCGGAAGACTGGGCCGACCTGTGCCACACAGCGGCGGTTGGCCGCGCGGCGTTCCCGCGGCGGCTGTCGGTGCGCGCCGCCGATGCCGCGACGGCGGCTGTGGCACTGCGGGCCTTCCTGGCCGGCACGCCGCATCCGGCGCTGCTGAGCGGGCATGGCGGGCGGCCGCGGGTGGCCTTTCTATTCACCGGCCAGGGCTCACAGCATGCCGGGATGGGGCGTGGGCTATATGCGACCTCGCCGCTGTTCCGCGCCATTGTCGAGCGCGCCGAGGCGACGCTGGCGGACCGGCCGGCGGCGGAGCGGCTCGCGGTGCCGCTGGGTGCGGTGATGCGGGGCGAGCACCCAGAGGCGGCGGCCTTGCTGGAGCAGACGCTATACACCCAGCCGGCGCTTTACGTGCTGGAGTATGCGCTGGCGGAACTGTGGCGTGGCCTGGGAGTTGAGCCGGCGGCGGTGCTCGGGCACAGCCTGGGTGAGTATGTCGGCTGCGCCGTGGCCGGCGTCTTCAGCTTCGAGGACGGCCTCCGCCTGGTAGCCGACCGGGCTCGGCTGATGCACGGGCTGGCGGCCGACGGCGCCATGCTGGTGGTGGCGGCGAGCGAAGCCGAGGTCGCCGAACTGCTGCGTGGCCGCGAGGCTGAGGTGGCGCTGGCGGGGGTCAACGGGCCGCGCCAGGTGACGGTCTCCGGGGCACGCGGGGCGGTCGAGGCAATTGCCCAGGGTTGCGCGGCGCGCGGCTGGCGGACGCAGCGTCTGCCGGTGTCGCAAGCGTTCCACTCGCCGCTGATCGAGCCGATCGAGGCGGCGCTGGAGGCGCGGGCCGGCATGCTGGCATATGCGGCGCCGCGTCTGCCGGTGATCTCCAACCTGACCGGCGAGATGCTGCCGGCGGCGAGCGCGGCCTACTGGCGGGCACATCTGCGCCAGCCGGTGCGGTTTGCCCAAGGTCTGGCGACGCTGCGGGGCCTGGGCTGCGACGTTCTGATCGAGCTTGGCCCGCGGCCGGTGCTGATCCAGTTGGCGCGTCAGGAGGCCCCCTCGGACGGTCCGGCGCGGCACTATCTGGCGAGCCTCAAGGGCACTGGGGTGGACGAGTGGGATGCGTTCTGCCAGGCGGTGCAGGGGCTTTACGCGGCTGGCGCCGAGCTCGACTGGGCCGGCTGGAGCCGGGGCTACGGGCGGCGCAAGGTGGACGCGCCGAGCTATCCGTTCGAGCGGCAGCGGCACTGGATCGCGGTCGGCGAAGGGCCAGCCCGGGTGCCGGTTGCCGCACCGAGTGCTGGCGCGGCGCACCCGTTGCTGGGAACCCGGCTGCGTTCGGCACTGGAGGGTGGGCAGTTCGAGGCTGACCTCGGCGCCAGCGGTGCCATCGGCTGGCTGTCGGATCACCGCATTGGCGGCCAGGCGATCATGCCCGCGACCGGGCTGATGGAGATGATGCTGGCGGCGGGAGCGGCGCTCGACCGGCGCTGGCAGGTGCTGGAGGAGCTGTCGATCGTGGCGCCGTTGCGGCTGCCGGCGACGGGTGGCCGCACCGTGCAGACGGTGGTCGATGCGCCGCGGGACGGCACGGCGCGGGTGCGGGTGTTCGCCGCCGCCGCCGACGCCGCGGGGGTCGAGGCGCCGCCGGACGAGCAAGGCCAGTTGGCGTTCCGGCTGCATGCCGAGGCCCGGCTGGCGCCGCCCGGGGACGGGGCGTGCGCCGCCGATGACCTTGCCGCGGTGCGGGCGCGTTGCGAGCGTCCGATCGAGGCCGAGGCGCATTACCGGGCTCTGGCCGAACACGGCGCCGATTTTGGCCCCGGCTTTCGCGGCGTGCGGCGGCTGCACCGGGGGATGCGGGAGGCGCTGGCGGAGATCACCGCGCCGCTGCCGGCCCTGGTCGCCGACCGGCTGCACCCGGCGACGCTCGATGCCTGCCTGCAAACCGCGGCGGCGTTGATCGGCGAGGGCGATGAGACCTTCCTGCCGACGGCGCTGCGGCGGTTCGAGTGCCACTCCGCGCATTGGCCCGAGCAACTGATCGCCCACGCCCGGATGGTCGGCCCGGACCCCCGCGCGCCGGAAATCGACTTCACCATCCGCGACACCGGCGGCGTGGTCCTCGCCCAACTCGAACGCCTCCGCTTCCAGTCCACCGCAAACACCCACAGGCCAGACATCCAGGAGTGGATGTACCAAGTGCAGTGGATAGCCGGCACCCCTGCCTCCATGACCGATATATCGCCGGACGGCCATTGGCTGCTGATGGCCGACAGGCTCGGGGTCGCCCGAGCCCTAGCCTCGCGTATTAGGACGGCCGGCGGGACCTGCGTCGTCGTGGAGCAAGGCGAAGACTTACCCCAACAAATCGTCGAATTACTGGAGCTGGCCGGCGCCGAAGAGTTCCAGGGCGTCGTCAATTGCTGGCCTATGGACCTGGAGTTCGATGCCTCGCAAGCTCCCGCCGACGCGCTCGACGCGCAGGCATGTGGCTACGCATCCGCCCTGCACGTGATACAGACGCTGGCCGGACGGACACCCGCTTCGCCGTTGTATCTGGTGACGTCCGGTGACGCGCCGGCGGGTGACATGGCCGGCGGTCCCAACCGCGCGATGCTGTCGGCGCTGCGCAAGACGTTGCTTGCCGAGTTCCCTGAGCTCCCCTGCCGCCTGATCGATCTCGACGCCGGCCAGGATCCCGCGGACGCCGCCGTGGCTTTGGCGGCGGAACTCCTGCTCTCGGACGAGCCGGAGGTTTCCTTGCGCGGGTCGCGGCGGTTTGTCCCCCGGCTGGTCGCCCTCGCCCCGCCAACGCCTGCCGCATCCGAAGGGCAACTGATCGAGCTTATGCCGGCTGCCTCGGCCGTCATCGATGAACTGACGTTCAGCACGCGGTCGCGTCTGGCTCCAGGGCCGGACGAGGTGGAGATCGAGGTTCGCGCCACCGGTCTGAACTTCCGCGACGTGCTGAACGCCCTGGGCATGCTGCCGGGCGCGGCACCACGGCTTGGCGGTGAGTGTGCCGGCGTGATTGTCCGCGCCGGCATCGACAGTGCTTTCGCGGTGGGTGATCCGGTTTTCGCCTTCTGCCCCGGTCAATCCGGCTCGTTCGTCACCGTGCCCGCCAGGTATGTCGCCCACAAGCCGGAGCGCCTGGATTTTGCCGAGGCGGCAGGTCTGCCGATCGCTTACCTGACCGCCCTCCATGGCCTGCACCGCATTGCCAATCTGAAGCGCGGCGAGACTATCCTGGTCCATGCCGCGGCAGGCGGTCTCGGATCGGCGGCAGTCAATCTGGCCGTGGCCCGAGGCGCGACGGTCTATGCGACTGCCAGCAGCGAAGCCAAGCGCGATTACGTCCGCGCCTTGGGCGCCACATACGTCACGAACTCCCGGACGCTCGATTTCGCCGATGAGGTGCTCGCCCAAACCGTCGGGCGCGGTGTCGATGTCGTACTCAACACCCTGAACGGCGATTTTGTCCCCGCGAGCTTCCGCGCCCTCGCATCAGGCGGCCGGTTCATCGAGGTAGGCAAGCTTGGCGTGTTCAACCAGGCCCAGGCGTATGACCATCGGCCCGACGCGTCCTTCCATAAATTCGATCTTGGCGAAGCGGCGGAAGCAGACGCGTCGCTGATCCCGTCATTGCTGCATGAGCTGTCTCGCCTGATCGAAACCGGCACGATCCCGCCCCTGCCAGTCGAAAGCGTCGCGTACAGCGACGCACGGTCCGCGTTCCGCAAAATGGCCGAGGCACGTCACATCGGCAAGCTGGTGCTGCTGCATCGGCGGCGCACCCTTGCCCCAATCCGCTCTACCGGTGGCGCCTACCTCATCACCGGCGGCTTCGGCGCACTCGGACTGCAAGCCGCGCAATGGCTCGCGACACGCGGCGTTCAGACAGTCATTCTGGGCGGCCCGCGCAGGCACCGGCCCGAGTCCGTGGCGTCACTCGAGGCGTTGGGGCTGACCGTGATCGCGGCCGAAATGGATTGCGCCGATCCCGAGGCGCTGCGCGGGGTCCTCGCAACGCTCCCGCCGGACCAGCCGTTGCGCGGCGTCATCCATTGCGCGGGCACGTTGACCGATGCGACCTTGCCAGCGCAGACCCGACGCGCCTTCGAACTGGCCGCCGCGCCGAAATTCGCCGGCGCCCTGGCCCTGCACCGGGCGACCGCCAGTCTGCCCCTGGAAGCTTTCGTGCTGTTCTCGTCTGCCGCCGCAGTGATCGGTTCGGCCGGTCAGGCCAGCTACGCCGCCGCCAATGCGGCGATGGATGCGATTGCCCGCATGCGATCGGCGCGCGGCGAAGTCGCTCTTTCGGTAGCATGGGGGCCCTGGGCGTCGGGCATGGCGGCGGACGCACGGGTTCGGCAACGAACGACGGCATTCGAGCCCATGACCGCGGCGGATGGCTTCGCCGTACTCGACAGCCTGCTCAAGGCCGGAGTCGCGGATGCATGTGTGTTGCCGCTCAAGAGCTGGGAAGGCTTTTTCCAGGCCCACCCCAGCGGCGCCGCCGATCCCTTCTTCGACGCAGTCCGTTCCGCGCGCGTTGTCAGCGGCGCTAATGCCGAGGCCGCGGACATCATCGCCCGAATTCGCGATCTACCGCCACCGGGCCGCCGCCGCGTTCTATTGGACTACCTGCGCGAGCAGGTCGCCAAGGTACTCGGCTTCCCCTCACTGACGGATATCGCGTCGACCGTGCCTCTCCAGGAGCGCGGGCTCGAACTCGCTCATGGCAGTTGAGTTTCGCAATGCCCTGGTCAAAGGGCTTGGGGTGACCCTCCCGGCGACGTTGGCGCTTGATTATCCCACCCTCGACGCGCTGTGCGACCACTTGCTTGGGCAAATTTCGCCGGCTGAACCTCCAGCCGATACCGCGACCGGCAACACGGAACTGACTGCCGATGCGGAACCGGGTGGCGACGCGGAACTGATCGCCGCGCTGTCTGAGGCCGACGCCGAATCCATGCTGCTCCGGGAATTACAGAACCTCGATGTCTGACTCGAAACACACCGCGGAACCGCTCAGCCCGGTCAAGCAGGCGCTGCTGGAGATCCGCCGGCTTCGCGGGCTGTTGTCACAGCGGACGCCGCTCGACCCTGAACCGATCGCGATCATTGGCATGGCGGTGCGCTTCCCCGGCGGCGCGGTGTCTCCCGAGGCGTTATGGGACCTGCTCGCGGCCGGCCAGCACGGCATTTCATCAACCCCGGCGGAACGCTGGGACAGCAGCGCGGTGTTCGCCGCGGATGCCGATGCACCGGGCAAGACCTACAGCCGGCAGGGCGGCTTCCTGGCCGATGCCGACCGGTTCGACGCCGATTTTTTCGGCATCACGCCGCGTGAAGCCGAGAGCATGGACCCGCAGCACCGCATCCTGCTCGAACTGACGTGGGAAGCGCTGGAGGATGCACTGATCGCGCCGACCGAACTCGCGGGCACACCGGCCGGCGTGTTTATCGGCCTGTCCAACAGCGACTACGGCCGCATGTTGATGGAGGACCCGCAGGACATCGACGCCTATTCCAGCTTCGGCGTCGCGGCCAGCATCGGTGCCGGCCGGATCTCCTATCTCCTCGACGCGCGCGGTCCCAGCCTGGTGGTCGACACCGCCTGTTCCTCCTCGCTCACGGCGGTTCATCTGGCGTGCGCCAGCCTGCGCGCATCGGAATGCAACCTGGCGATTGTCGGCGGCGCCAACCTTATCCTCAGCCCCGAGGCGACGATCAGCCTGAGCCACGCCCGCATGCTGTCGCGTGACGGCCAGTGCAAGACGTTTGACGCCGACGCGGACGGCTACGTGCGCGCCGAGGGCTGCGCGGTCATCGTCCTGAAACGGCTGCGTGATGCCAGCGCCGCGGGAGACCGGGTGCTTGCGACGATCC
The DNA here is from genome assembly GCA_963758415.1 of uncultured Alphaproteobacteria bacterium. Lineage (GTDB taxonomy): Bacteria > Pseudomonadota > Alphaproteobacteria > Acetobacterales > Acetobacteraceae > Rhodopila. The sequence continues at coordinate 1,950,908 of CAVWVL010000011.1, forward strand.
GCGGCACCGCGATCAATCACGACGGCCGCAGCGCCGGGCTGACCGCGCCCAACGGTCCGGCGCAGGAGGCGGTGATCCGGGCGGCGTTGCGGGATGCGCGACTGGCACCGGCGGACATCGATTACGTCGAGGCGCACGGCACCGGCACTCCATTGGGCGACCCCATCGAGGTGCAGGCGCTGGCCGCCGCCTACGGTAAGGACCGGCCGGCGGATCAGCCGCTGCTGCTGGGATCAATCAAGACCAATATCGGCCATCTGGAAGCCACTGCTGGGCTGGCCGGTCTGGCGAAACTGGTGCTGTCGTTCAAGCACGAAGCGCTTCCCGCGCACCGAAACTTCAACTTAGCCAACCCGCACGTAGCCTGGGACGGTCTGCCGGTTTCGATCGTGACCACGCGGCGGCCATGGCCAAAAGCCGAGCGGCCGCGGCGGGCGGGGGTGAGCGCGTTCGGTTTCGCTGGCACCAATGTCCACCTGGTCCTTGAGGAGGCGCCACGAGTCCCTGCCGCTCCCGGGCGACTGGGGGGAAATCGGGACTCGCTGCTCGTCCTCTCCGCCCGCTCCGCGCCAGCGTTGCGAATGCTGGTGGCCCAGTATGCGGACTGGCTTCGCGGGACCAGCCAGCCGCTTGCTGACATTTGCTACTCGGCGGCGGTCGGCCGGTCCCACCATGCGCACCGTTTCGCCGTGGTGGCGCGTGACCGACCCGATCTTGTGGGCAAGCTCGACGCCTGGCCCACACCCAATTCGGCGGATACGCCCCCGGCCATCCTGGGTGGGCCGCGGATCAGTTTTTTCTGCCCGGCCGCGGTGCCCTCGGCGGCCGATTACACCGCCGCCCTGAGATCCGAAAGCCCGGCTTTTTCGGCCGCGCTCGAGGAACTCGCCACGGCCGGTTCGGCTGGCGTGTCGGAGACGCTGTCCCTGCAATTCGCACTGAGCCGCTTCTGGATGTCGATGGGCATTGTCCCGGTGTCGGTGACCAGCGCCGGGGACGCCAACGCCGCCGAGCTGTCAGAGCTGCTCCGGCTTCGCCCGGCCGCCGATGCCGAGGCTGACCTGGTTCTGATCCTCGGAGCCGACGCCGCGGCGGCTTCCCACATCCGCGCAGTCCCTCAGGTAACATTGGGCCCGTCGCCCGATACTGCCTGGGCCGGCGTCCTGGATGCACTGCGGACGCTCTATCTGGCGGGCGCGCCGTGCGGCTGGACGGCATTCTACCGCGGCCAGGACGCACGTAAGGTGTCGCTGCCATCGTATCCGTTCCAACGCCAGCGCTTCTGGCGCCCCCGTGCTGCGAGTGCCGTCAAACAGCCTCGCCTGGCGGACTGGCCCGAGCTGATCGCGAACCTAGCACTCCAAAGTGCGAATGGACCGCTTGGCTGGAATGTCGCCAGCTATCCCGAGCGTTGGGCGATGCTCGACGACCTGACCGCGGGGCATGCGATCAACAGCTTGGTCGCACTGGGCGAATTCGCTCAGGCAGGAGCGGAGGTCTCGCTCGACGACCTGCTCCGTCGCCATGCCATCCTCCCGCGCTATCGCAACCTCGTCGCTCGCTGGCTGCATCTGCTTGACCGCAAGGGGGTGATAGGCGAGGTGGCCGAGGACGTGTTCGTCGCCAAGGCGGCACTTCAGTGGTGTGACCTCACGGATGTGTGGCGGCAGGTCGAGCGGCTGCTGGCCGACGATCCCGACATTCTGGCTTACACGCGCAGAACCTCCCGCAAGCTGCTGGATCTGTTGACGGGTCGCGTCAGCCCGCTCGAGGTGTTGTTTGCGGGCGGTTCTTTCGACACCGCCGAAGGTGTCTATGGTCGCAGTCCCGCGGCACGCTACTTGAACGGACTTGTCTCCGCCGCGGTTCGCGCGGTGCTGCCCGCTTCAGACACCCCGTTCCGGCTGGTCGAGGTCGGCGCGGGCACCGGCGGAACCACATCCGCTCTGGCCGACCTGATCCCCAGCAACGGCGAGTACCTGGTTCACCGACGTCTCGGACGCATTCCTGGCACGGGCTCGGCGAACTTACGGGCGGCGCCCGGCCTTCCGGTTCAGCCGGTTCGATCTCGACAGGCCGCCGCCGGCGGAGCTGCCTGTCGGGCAGACCGACGTGGTCGTCGCCGCGAATGTCGTTCATGCCACGCGCGACATCGGCGACGCACTCGATCGCATGCGCTCGTTGCTGCGGCCGGGCGGCCTGCTCATTCTGATCGAAACCACGACGCATCACTGTATCTTCGATCTGACGATAGCCTTCGTCGAAGGTTGGAGCAGCTTCGCCGACACCTACCGAACGAAACACCCGCTGCTGAGGCCCGACCGTTGGGTCGCGATCCTCAAGGAGCGCGGCTTTGTCGAGGCTGACCGTTTTCCCGCTCATGGATCGCCCACCGACGATATCGGCCAGCACGTCGTGATCGCGCGGAACGACGTGGTCGCTCCGACCGGCGTCATCGCGCCGCACACCCACATTTCGGCGCCACTAGCCGGGACCCACGACGCAACACCAATCCCAGTGGACGTCCCGGCGCTGCAATCCGACAGCATCCAGCGCTTTGATCAACCGCCGCGCCGCGAGCGGCTGGAGGAATTCGTCCGGGGTTGTGCCGCGCGCGTCATGCATCTTGATACGGACGGAAGGCCGGGCCCGAGGGAACGATTCAGCGACCTGGGCATGGACTCGCTAATGGCGCTTCAACTCAAGACCGAGATCGGCGCCGGTCTCGGCTTGGGCGACAGCCTTCCGGCGACGATCGCCTTCGATACCGGCACGGTCGAGGCACTGACGAACCAGTTGCTAACTCTCCTCGCGCCTACATCGCCGGTCCAAGCGCCCGCTCGGGACGCGGCGGCGACCGCACCCGGTCTGCTTTCGGCGGCAGATGTCGCGGCCGCGTCCGAAGCCGAAATCGAGACCTTGCTCGCCCAGCGTGTTCGCGCCAGCCGCCATGAGGTCGAGCTGTGACGGACGCATCGCTGTCTCCGCTCAAGCAGGCCTTTCTGGCGCTACAACACGCCGAGGCCAGGATTGGCGAGCTGGAGGCTGAGAAATCCGAGCCGATCGCCATCATCGGTCTGGGCTGCCGCATGCCGGGAACGTCCGAAGCGTCGGTTGACAGCTTCTGGGACTTGCTTACCGGCAGCCGCGACGCAACCACCGAAGGCTTGACAAAGCGGTGGCGGGAAACCGGCGCTGGCGCCGAAGGCATCCCGGAGCATGTACGTCACGCCGCATTGCTCGACACCCCCGACCGTTTCGATGCGGCGTTCTTCGGCATTTCGCCCCGCGAGGCGGCCAGCATGGACCCGCAGCAACGGCTCGTGCTGGAGGTCACCTGGGAAGCCCTGGAGCACGCCGGCATCGCCCCGACGTCGCTCTACGGATCATCGAGCGGCGTCTACCTCGGCATCTGCACCTATGACTATCCGCTGCTGCAACTGGGGTCGCACAGCCAGATCGACGGCCATTTCGGTTCGGGCGCGGCACACAGCGTCGCCTCGGGGCGGATCAACTATGTGCTCGGGCTTTGTGGTCCTAGTTTGTCTGTGGATACCGCCTGTTCCTCCTCCCTGGTGGCGATTCATCTCGCGAGCGAAGCGTTGCGCCGTGGCGAATGCCGCCTCGCCTTGGCCGGGGGCGTTAACCTGATCCTTTCGACTGAGGCTTCCCGGACCTTTGGCGAGGCCGGCATGCTGGCATCGGACGGCCGCTGCAAAGCGTTCTCCGCTGCTGCCGACGGCTTTGTCCGTGGCGAGGGCTGCGGCGTCGTCGTGCTGAAGCGCCTGCGGGACGCGACGGCGGATGGCGACCGTGTCCTGGCGGTGATCCGGGGTTCGGCGGTGAACCATGACGGGCCGAGCAGCGGGCTGACGGTGCCGAACGGGCTGGCGCAGCAGGCGCTGATGCGCCAGGCGCTGCGGGCGGCCGGGGTCGATGCGTCGGAGGTGAGCTACGTCGAGGCACACGGCACCGGCACGACGCTGGGCGATCCGATCGAGGCGGAGGCGCTCGGCGCGGTGCTGGGCGGTGCGGCGCGGCGGCCGGATGAGCCGCTGCTGATCGGCTCGGTGAAGACCAACATCGGCCATCTCGAGGCGGCGGCGGGGGTCGCCGGGCTGATCAAGGTGGTGCTGGCGCTGCAGCACAAGGTGCTGCCGGGGCAGTTGTATGCCGAGGTGCCGAGCCCGCACATCCGCTGGGATGCGCTGCGGCTGCGGGTGGCCGACGCGACGCGGCCGTGGCGGCCGATCAACGGGCGCTGGATCGCCGGCGTCAGTGGGTTCGGCTTCAGCGGCACCAACGCGCATGTCGTGCTGGAGGCGGCGGCCGATGCTACCGCCGTATCGCAGCCCCGGCCCCAGGAGATCCTGCCGCTGGCGGCGCGCACCGAGCCGGCGCTGCATGCCCTGGCGGCACGCTACCTGGAGCGGCTGGAGCGTGGGCCGGCGGCGGACTGGGCCGACCTGTGCCACACAGCGGCGGTTGGCCGCGCGGCGTTCCCGCGGCGGCTGTCGGTGCGCGCCGCCGATGCCGCGACGGCGGCTGTGGCGCTGCGGGCCTTCCTGGCCGGCACGCCGCATCCGGCGCTGCTGAGCGGGCATGGCGGGCGGCCGCGGGTGGCCTTTCTGTTCACCGGCCAGGGCTCGCAGCATGCCGGGATGGGGCGTGGGCTATATGCGACCTCGCCGCTGTTCCGCGCCATTGTCGAGCGCGCCGAGGCGACGCTGGCGGACCGGCCGGCGGCGGAGCGGCTCGCGGTGCCGCTGGGTGCGGTGATGCGGGGCGAGCACCCAGAGGCGGCGGCCTTGCTGGAGCAGACGCTATACACCCAGCCGGCGCTTTACGTGCTGGAGTATGCGCTGGCGGAACTGTGGCGTGGCCTGGGAGTTGAGCCGGCGGCGGTGCTCGGGCACAGCCTGGGTGAGTATGTCGGCTGCGCCGTGGCCGGCGTCTTCAGCTTCGAGGACGGCCTCCGCCTGGTAGCCGACCGGGCTCGGCTGATGCACGGGCTGGCGGCCGACGGCGCCATGCTGGTGGTGGCGGCGAGCGAAGCCGAGGTCGCCGAACTGCTGCGTGGCCGCGAGGCTGAGGTGGCGCTGGCGGGGGTCAACGGGCCGCGCCAGGTGACGGTCTCCGGGGCACGCGGGGCGGTCGAGGCAATTGCCCAGGGTTGCGCGGCGCGCGGCTGGCGGACGCAGCGTCTGCCGGTGTCGCAAGCGTTCCACTCGCCGCTGATCGAGCCGATCGAGGCGGCGCTGGAGGCGCGGGCCGGCATGCTGGCATATGCGGCGCCGCGTCTGCCGGTGATCTCCAACCTGACCGGCGAGATGCTGCCGGCGGCGAGCGCGGCCTACTGGCGGGCACATCTGCGCCAGCCGGTGCGGTTTGCCCAAGGTCTGGCGACGCTGCGGGGCCTGGGCTGCGACGTTCTGATCGAGCTTGGCCCGCGGCCGGTGCTGATCCAGTTGGCGCGTCAGGAGGCCCCCTCGGACGGTCCGGCGCGGCACTATCTGGCGAGCCTCAAGGGCACTGGGGTGGACGAGTGGGATGCGTTCTGCCAGGCGGTGCAGGGGCTTTACGCGGCTGGCGCCGAGCTCGACTGGGCCGGCTGGAGCCGGGGCTACGGGCGGCGCAAGGTGGACGCGCCGAGCTATCCGTTCGAGCGGCAGCGGCACTGGATCGCGGTCGGCGAAGGGCCAGCCCGGGTGCCGGTTGCCGCACCGAGTGCTGGCGCGGCGCACCCGTTGCTGGGAACCCGGCTGCGTTCGGCACTGGAGGGTGGGCAGTTCGAGGCTGACCTCGGCGCCAGCGGTGCCATCGGCTGGCTGTCGGATCACCGCATTGGCGGCCAGGCGATCATGCCCGCGACCGGGCTGATGGAGATGATGCTGGCGGCGGGAGCGGCGCTCGACCGGCGCTGGCAGGTGCTGGAGGAGCTGTCGATCGTGGCGCCGTTGCGGCTGCCGGCGACGGGTGGCCGCACCGTGCAGACGGTGGTCGATGCGCCGCGGGACGGCACGGCGCGGGTGCGGGTGTTCGCCGCCGCCGCCGACGCCGCGGGGGTCGAGGCGCCGCCGGACGAGCAAGGCCAGTTGGCGTTCCGGCTGCATGCCGAGGCCCGGCTGGCGCCGCCCGGGGACGGGGCGTGCGCCGCCGATGACCTTGCCGCGGTGCGGGCGCGTTGCGAGCGTCCGATCGAGGCCGAGGCGCATTACCGGGCTCTGGCCGGACACGGCGCCGATTTTGGCCCCGGCTTTCGCGGCGTGCGGCGACTGCACCGGGGGATGCGGGAGGCGCTGGCGGAGATCACCGCGCCGCTGCCGGCCCTGGTCGCCGACCGGCTGCACCCGGCGACGCTCGATGCCTGCCTGCAAACCGCGGCGGCGTTGATCGGCGAGGGCGATGAGAGCTTCCTGCCGACGTCGCTGCGGCGGTTCGAATGCCGCTCCGCGCACTGGCCCGAGCAACTGATCGCGCACGCCCGGATGGTTGGCCTGGACCCCCGCGCGCCGGAAATCGACTTCACCATCCGCGACACCGGCGGCGTGGTCCTCGCCCAACTCGAACGCCTCCGCTTCCAGTCCACCGCAAACACCCACAGGCCAGACATCCAGGAGTGGATGTATGAACTCGCGTGGCGCGAGACGGCGGCCAGCGATCCGGCGCCGAATATCCCCGCATGGGTCGTAGTCGGTTCGGGGACACTGGCCAACGCCGTGGCGGCCAGTCTGCGCGCGTCGGGCCATTTCTCCACACTGTGCGCACCGGCAGACGGCGAACTGGAACAGGCGGTCACCGAACTTCGCCGGCCCCTTGGAGTCGTTTACGTGCCGCCCGATCTCTCGGAACACGATCCGGAATCGGCCAGGCCGGGTTTGGAGCAGCTCCTCAGCCTCAGCCGCTCCCACGCGCAACGAGCCGTCCTGGCGGACGCCAGGCTCTATATCGTCACCCGCAAAGTGCACGCAGTGCGGCTGGACGAAGCCACCATCCTCACCGACGCCGCGATTTCCGGCCTGGCCGCAACCCTTTTCAACGAGTTCCCCGAACTTCGTTGCACCAGGATCGACGTCGATCCGGACGATCCGCCGCAAGCTGGCGCCGATATCGCCCGAGAAGCCTTGGCTGACACAACCGACGACTGGGTAGCCTATCGCGAAGCACGGCGTTTCGTCGCCCGCCTGGTAAGAGCGCAACCCGTCGCAGCCGACCAGGGCCCGGTTCGTCTCGTCTCCGACCAGGGGCTTAGCGGCCTGCACTGGCAGCCCTGCGGCGCAACGCCCCCCGGCCCGCACGAGCTTGAAATCGAGGTCCGTGCAGCCGCGCTCAACTTCCGCGATGTTGTCAGCCTCGTCGGACTGGTGGCCGACCAGACGCCGCTCGGGGGCGAATGCGCCGGCGTCGTCACCCGCGTGGGCTCGGGGGTCGTCCGCTTCCGCCCAGGAGACGAGGTCGTCGCGCTGACGCCCGGCAGTTTCGCCAGCTTCGCGCTCGCGCACCAGGACCTCACCATCCGCAAGCCCGCGGAACTCTCGTTCGAGGCTGCGGCGGCGCAAGGCCTGGTTTACCTGACGGCGGATTATTGCCTGAATACCGTGGCCAGGATGCGGCCCGGTGAGCGCGTCCTGATCCACGCCGCCGCCGGCGGGGTCGGGCTTGCCGCTGTGCAGCTCTGCCAGCGCGCGGGGCTCGAGATCTATGCCACCGCTGGTTCCGCCGCCAAACAGGCACATTTGCGCGCGCTTGGCGTGGAGCATGTCTTTTCGTCCCGCTCGCTGGATTTCGCACAGGAGATCGACCGGGTCGACATCGTGCTCAACTCACTCGCTGGCCAGTTCGTCGATGCCGGCCTGTCCCTGCTCGGCCCTGGCGGGCGCTTCGTCGAGATCGGCAAGACCGATGTTCGCCAGCCGGAAGCGGTGGCGGGTGCCCGGCCAGGCGTCACCTATACCGCGGTGGATTTGACGGATCATCTGCGGGAGAAGCCTGACGCCGCCGTGGCCCGGATGGAGGCGCTGTTCCGCGAGATGATCGCCGGCGACATCCTGCCGGTGCCGCACCGCGCATATGAGTTTGCGGACGCCGAAGTTGCGTTCCGCGATCTCGCCTCGGCGCGCAACATCGGCAAGCTGGTGCTGACGCAGCTTCGCCCGGACCATCGCCCGCCCCTGGTGCGCCGCGACGGTGCCTACATTGTCACCGGCGGTCTTACGGGCATCGGTCTTCGCACCGCGCAATGGCTCGCCGAGCAAGGGGCGTCCCGGGTGATGCTGATCGGCCGGCGCCCGCCCGCGCCCGAGGTCTCCGACAAGATCGCGCAATGGCGGGCGACCGGAGTGGATGTGGTCACCGTGGCAGGTGACGTTGGCGAATATGCCGTGGTCGCCGCTGCCGTCGCCGACGCGGGCGCGGCTCTGCGCGGGGTAATCCATTGCGCGAACGTGCTGGACGATGCCCCGGCCGGGGAGCTGACCTGGGACCGCTTCGACACGGTCATGCGTCCCAAGGCGCAAGGCGCCTGGAACCTGCACCGCGCGACAGCCGGGGTGGCGCTCGACTTCTTTGTCATGTTCTCGTCGATGGCGGCGCTCGCCGGGACCCGTGGCGGCGCGAACTATGCCTCTGCGAACATCGCCCTCGACAGCCTTGCTCATCTGCGCCGACACCATGGCCTGCCGGCGCTCAGCATTGACTGGGGGGCCTGGGCCGAGATCGGCTGGGCCGCCCGCACGGCTGGAGGCGGCACGGTCCGCCCAGGCTTCGCGGCCATGCGGCCTGACCTGGGTATCGAGGCCATGGCTCGGGCCATGCAGTTGGCCCGCAAGCCCCAGCTCGCGATCGCGTCGATAGACTGGCCGGTCCTCATCGACGCCGCGGGACACCACGCCGCATCCTCTCTCTGGGCGGACTTCATGGCCGGGTCCGGCCAGCGTCGAGACCGCGAAACGGCTCCCGCCCTGCCCAGTCTCGCAGAACTCATGGCCGACTGTCCGGCCGCCGAACTGCATGCCGAGGTCGTTGCACATTTGCAAATCTTGGCCGCGAAGGCGCTCGGCTTCGACGATCCCGCACGGATCGACCCGGACTGCCCGTTGCAGGACATGGGGATGGACTCGATCGTGGCGGTAGACCTGCGCAACACTCTCGCCCGGTCGCTGGATGTCGAGGTGGCAGCTACGGTGCTGTTCGATTACCCGACGCTCAGCGGTCTGGCGGATCACAGCATCGATCTGTGTTTGTCTCGCCACCAACCCGCCTTCACGGACGGGCCATCGGAGGATGGCGACCTACTCGCCCTGATCGAAGGCCTCACCGACGAAGAGGCAAACGAGCGTCTGCTCGCCAAAACCACGGAGAAGGTCCTGTGACTCGTGTCGGAACGGGGGGACACTGACGTGGACGCCTTCCTTGAACGCATCTCGAAGCTTTCGCACGGAAAGCTGGCCTTGCTGGCGGCGGAGCTGTACCAGCGCGCGGGCACGGCGGACCGGGCGGCGGAGCCCATCGCGATCACTGCCATGGCGTGTCGCGTTCCCGGCGGCGGCAATACGCCCGAGGCTTTCTGGTCGTTCCTCGAACGCGGCGGCGATGCCATTGAGCCGATCCCAGAGGAGCGGCTGGCTATGACCGGCGCCGTGGCGGCCGAGATGGATGGCCCCGGCGCCAACTGGGGCGGTTTTCTCCGTGGTGTCGATGAATTTGATCCGGCTCTGTTCGGGATTTCCCCCAAGGAAGCCGAGAGCATGGACCCGCAGCAGCGGATCCTGCTGGAGGTCTGCTGGGAAGCGCTGGAGAACACAGGCACGCCGATTGACGCACTCGACAGCACCACCGGTGTGTTCATGGGCGTCAGTGGCATCGATTACGCCCTGCTGAGCCAGGGTTCCGGACGCGATCAGAACAGCTACGTCGTTACCGGCGTCGCCAACGCCATCCTCGCCGGCCGCATCTCCTACGTGTTCGGCCTCAACGGCCCGAGCGCCGTCACCGACACCGCCTGCTCCGCTTCGGCGGCGGCGATCCATCTGGCCTGTCAGAGCCTCCGCGCCCGGGAGTGCGACCAGGCGCTGGCCGGCGGCATCAACCTGCTGCTGCTGCCACAGATCACGCAGACCATCTCGGGCTTGCAGAGCCTCGCCCGGGACGGTCGCTGCAAGGCTTTTTCGGCCGACGCGGATGGCTTTGTGCGAAGCGAGGGCTGTGGCGTCATCGTGCTGCGGCGCCTGTCGGACGCCGTTTCCCGAGCTGAACCGATCCTGGGCGTGATCCGCGGCAGTGCCTGGAACCAGGACGGCAAGAGTGGCGGACTGACGGCACCAAACGGCACGGCGCAGGAGCAGGTCATCCGCGCCGCGCTGGCAGCCGCGAAGGTCTCGCCCGACCAGGTATCCTACATCGAGGCGCACGGCACCGGCACCGCACTCGGCGATCCCATCGAGATCTCCGCACTTGGCCGCGTATTCGGTGCCGGACCCCGGCGCCATCGGGATCTGCCAGTGGGCTCGGTCAAGACCAATATCGGTCACCTCGAGGCGGCCGCGGGTGTCGCTGGCGTGATGAAGGTGGTGCTGTCGCTGCAGCACCAGTCCATCCCGCCGCACCTGCACGCCGCAAGCCGCAATCCTCGCATCAACTGGGACAGCCTGCCATTTGTGATCCCCTCGGCGGGGCTCCCTTGGCCAAGGAGCGCCGAACCGCGCATCGCCGGCGTCAGTTCCTTCGGCCTGAGCGGGACCAACGTTCATCTGGTGGTCGCTGAGCCTCCGATCCCGGTCGAAGCCGATCCGGTCTCGGCGCGCTTGCCGACGCTTCTGACGGTGTCGGCGAAGTCGCGGGAGGCGCTGGTTGCCTTGGCCGGGCGTTACGGGGACGCGCTGTTGCGTCGTCCGGCTGTCGACATGAGCGCATTCGCGGCGGCGGCAAACTTGAAGCGGGCGCATTTCGCCCACCGGCTGGCGCTGATTGTTGACGATCCCGCCGAGGCGGCGGCGGAACTCATCCGCTTCAGCAAGGCCGATGCGGGCAGCCGGGTGCGAGCGACGTTCATCGTGCAGCACCGGCCGCCACGGGTCGGGTTGTTGTGCGGCAAGGTCCCTCCGAACCCGACGGTGGTCGCACGACTCCGGGACAGCGAGCCGGCGTTCCGCGTCGCTTACGATGCCTGGCTCGCTTCGTGCCCGCCCGGAGCGCCCACCCTGCCGACCCCGGCCGAGGCTTGCGTTGGTTTCGCGTATGCTCTCGCGGCGCTGTGGCGCTCCTGGGGAATCCGGCCGGCACTTTGCTGTGGTGAGGGTGCCGGAGAGATCGCAGCCGCCCTTCTGGCCGGCGGACTGGCGCTCGGTGATGCCGCCGCACTGGCAGCCGGTATCGACGCGAATGCCGAAGCGCGCGTTCCGGCCGCATCGAATCGGTTGGCGACGAAGCTGTTGCTGAGTTCGGGCGCCGAGGCACTGGAACCCGGGCGTGTGCTTGCCGCCAATTCCATCGGAAACGGATCGGTTGGCGGCACGCTGCAAGACAGGGCGCGCGCTGCCGCGGATCACCTGATACATTTGCAGGTTGACCATGACGCAGCGCTGTTGACAGACCTCGCCGCGGCTTACCTCGCGGGCGCCTCGCTCGACTGGCGCGCCTTTCATGCCTCCGATCGAACTGACCCCGCGCCGTTGCCTAACTATCCGTTCCAGCGCTCCCGTTACTGGCCGGCGGCGCTGTCGCGGCCGGAGCGGCAGCGGGCGGTTGCCCCCGACACCAGCGACCTTGATCAGCAGCAGGGGCTCTACCGGATAGAATGGTCGCCGGTCGAGCACCCCATCGCTGGAAGCAGTCCAAGTCCCGTGGCCGTGATCAAGGCGCTGCGGCCCCGCCTGATCGCCATGGAAGCCGAGCAGGACTTCATGGATGTGGGGGAAGTGCAGCGCGACCTCGATGGTTTCGCCTTGCTCAGCGCATGCGCGGCACTTCGCCAGTTGATGGCTGGGATCGGTCCCGGCACCCCGCTCCCCGCGAAACATCTTGACGACGTGTTGGGTGTCGTCCCGGCACAGGGCCGGATGCTGCGACGCGTACTGGCGATACTCGAGGCTTCCGGACTGGCGCAGCGCGTGGGCGACACCTGGACGATTGCCGACGCTCTTCCCGAGGCCGATCTCCCGGCCGAGATCGAGCGGCTGCGTCGCGACCATCCGCGCTTCAAAGTGGAAATTGACATCGCGGCGCAGGCGGTCCGGCTGCCCGACGTGCTGCGTGGCAAGGCCAGCGGCGTGGATGTGCTGTTTCCTAACGGCTCCATGGCTCTCGTCGACCCGCTCTACCGTGACAGCATGGCCGCGCGCATCATGAACCAAATCGTGGGCGAAACGGTCACCGAAGTGTCTCGCCTGTCCGGCCAGAAGCTGAGGATCCTTGAGATCGGCGCCGGCACCGGCAGCACCACCGCCGCCGTGCTGCGTCACCTGCCGGCCGGCGCAGACTACTCCTTCACCGACGTGTCCTCTGCCTTTCTGGCTCCGGCACGCGTCGCCTTCGCGCAGCACCGCATTCGCTTCGAAGTGCTCGACATCGAGAGCGCCGCCAATGTGCGCCGTTTGGCGGCGGAGCCCTTCGACCTGATCCTGGCGGCGAACGTGCTGCACGCAACGCGCGATCTCCGGCAGACCTTAAATCATGTGCGAAGCCTGCTGCGGCCGGGAGGGGTCGTGGTGCTACTTGAGGGTACCGAGACCCTGCCGATCACCGATATCACCCTTGGCATGCTCGACGGCTGGTGGCGACACGACGATGACGTCGATCGTTCATCGGGGCCGCTGCTCAATCGGCAACAATGGCAAAAAGTTCTCCACGAGGCCGGGTTTGAGGCCGAGTGCCTGCCGACCCAACCCTCGTTCGGCGGCGTCACCGAGCAGCAGACCGTGGTCATCGCCCGACTTCAGCCGACCTCCCAGCCATCGTCATCGGCGATCGGTTCCGTTACCATTCTGCATCGTGACCCGGTCGCCGCCGCGCCTGTCCGTGTGGCGCTGGAAGCCGCTGGTGTGTTGGTCCAGGAGCTGTCCCTGGCAGCCGGCGCCCCGCTGGACCTTGAGCCGCCGGCGACGCAAGGCGTGTGGTTGTTGCTGCCGGCGCGTGACGCTGATGGCGCCGATCCTGTCGGGAACGCAGAGACCGCATTCGCCGACCTGCTCACGATCGCGCAAGCAATGCTGGACCTTGGCGGATCCGCACCGGCCCTTTATGTCGCGACCTCGGGCGCGCAGCCGACCAACTCGGCGATCCGTCCAGGGCACGCCGCCCTTTGGGGTGCCGCGCGCGTGCTGGCCTCGGAAGCGCCAGGCGCGGCCATTTCGCTGATCGATCTGGACGCCGAGGCGCCCGACTGGAATGTGCTGGCGCGCCTGATCGCCTCCGGCCGCAGCGATCCGGAGCTTGTGGTGACCGCGGGCGGCGTCATGACGCCGAGCCTCGGCAGCGCCGGGCTGGCCGCCGCGCCCGCCGGCGCCGCCATATCGCCAGACGCAAGCTACATCGTGACGGGTGCGTTCGGGGTGCTCGGTGCATATGCCGTGCGTTGGCTCGCGGAACAGGGGGCGGGCAAGCTTTTCCTCATTGGCCGCCACCCGCCCAACGCGGCAGCGACCGCTGCCATCGAAGCTGCCCGTGAGGCAGGGACGTCGGTCGAAACGGTGATCGCCGACATCGGTGATGCGCAGGACGTTGCGGCGGCGTTCGCGCGTATCGAGGCCGACCCGAAGCCACTCAGGGGGATCATTCATGCGGCGGCGGCGTTGGACGACGCCCCATTCAGCCGCCAGACAAGCGCCAGTTTTGCTCGGGCATTCGGCCCAAAGGCGACGGGTGCGTGGCTGCTGCACCAGCATTCACTGCGCCACCGGCTGGATTTCTTTGTCGTTTACTCCTCGGTGGCGGCACTGATTGGTTCGGCTGGGCAGGCCAACTATGCCGCCTCCAATGCGTTCATCGACGCCCTGGCGCACTACCGCCGATCACTCGGACTGCCGGCTTCGAGCATAAACTGGGGGCTATGGGCGGCCACCGGGGCGGCGATCCGGCAGGACGTCGTGGACATCGGCACGATGCAGGGCGCCATTCCAATCACCCCGGCGCAGGGCCAAGCGGTGCTCGCCCGGGTGATCGCCGGTGACGCGGCGCAGGTAGCTGTGATGCCGATCGATCGGAGCCTGCTGCGGCGGGCACTTGGCTCTCGCCGTCCGCCCACGCTGCTGCAAGCGCTGCTGGCCTCCGAGGACGTCGCGGTTGCCGCACCCGCCAGCGTCCTGGTAGCCGACTACGTCCGGCGGCTGGAAACTGCGACGGGGTCGGCGCGGGTCTCGCTGCTCATGGACTTTGTCCGCAAGCGCTCGGCGGAGCTGCTCAACCTTGATCCCTCCAGCGCCATCGATGATGACCGCCCGCTGCTGGACCTAGGTCTCAACTCGCTCGTCGGTCTTGAGCTCAGGAACGATGTGCAGACACTGTCGGGCCTCAAGCTGCCGTCCACGCTATTCTTCGACTGCCCAACACTTGGAGAGCTGGAGCGCTACTTCCAGGTCGTACACCCGCAACGACCGCCCAGCGATGGCGAGACGCCGTCAGCCGCGCTCGAACATGTGTTCATATGACCGAGATCGTTGATTTCCTGCTCGAGCTCCGCGAAAAGAGCGTCACGGTATCCGCCGAAGGCGACCGACTTCTGGTGTCCGCGCCACCTGGAACCCTGACGTCGGAAATCCGCCTTCAGATCAATGCATTGAAGCCGGACATCCTGCGTTTACTGTCGGCGCCGTCGGACACCCGCAAGGCGGACGACAACGAGGATGCGGGCTCACTGCTTTCGCGGGCGCAGAGCTCGATTTGGCTGCTCGAGCAGCTCAGCCCCGGCACGTCTGTCTGGAATCTTCCGGTCGCGTTTGATGTCCAAGGTGCTTTGGACGTTGCAGCGCTGGAGGCGAGTTTTCGCGTGCTGCTGGAACGTCACGCCCCGCTGCGTAGCCGATTTTTCAACTCGAACGGCGAACCTGCGGTCGAAGCGGTTCCGCTCGGCGACTGGAGGCTCGACTGCACCGACCTGCGCGATGATCCGGATGCCGATGCGCTGGCCGTCGCGCTGGTGACCGCGGAGGCCAAGCGGCCGTTCGATCTGGAAAGCGGCATTCTCGGCCGGGCCAAACTATTTCGCACCGGTGACGAAAGTTACGTTCTACTGGTGGTGCTGCATCATATCGTTGCGGACGGTTGGTCGCTGGGACTCGTCGCCCAGGAATTGAATGCGCTTTATCAAGCCCGCCTGAACGGCGAACCGAACCCGCTGCCTCCCCTGACCGCCGACTATCAGGCGTTCGTCCGCCAGGCTCGGCTTGAGGAGCCCGAGACCGAGGCCGAACTGAACTGGTGGCGGGAGAAACTAGCGGGCGAGCTGCCGATCGTTTCGCTGGCGGCCGAGCGGCCACCGGCTGCGTCGGGGGCGGCGCGCCGGGTTGCGATTCGGATTGATCCTGCACTGGCCAGCAATGTGGAACAACTGGCCAGGCAGCACGGCGCGACGCCATTCATGGTACTGTTCGCAACGTTCAACCTGCTCATTCATCGCTATAGTGGCCAGACCGATCTGCTTGTCGGCACCGCCGTCTCTGGCCGCGATCGTGCCGAGTTCGCCAATGTCATCGGAATGTTCGTCAACACCCTGGTGATGCGGACACCGGTCGCCGCCGACCTTACGTTCGCCCAGTTGCTCGATCGAGTCCGGCGGACAACTCTTGATGCACTATCGCATCAACGCGTTGCCTTCGATCGGGTGGTTGAGGCGGTTCAACCTCGCCGGCAGGCTGGCTACACGCCGCTCATCTCGCTGTCGTTCGCCTACCAGAACCTCCGCGTGCCGTCGCTGCGTCTTGGTGCGGCGAAAGTGACGCGCAGGCAGATCGATTTCGCCGGATCGCGCTACGATCTGTCGGTTGAGGTTTGGCCCGCCGCTGATGGAAGCCTGTCATGTGAATTCGAGTATGCCACCGATCTGTTCGATGCCAATACGGTAGGTCGAATGATGGGGCACTACCGGACGCTTTTGGCGGCGGCGGCCAATCAGCCGGAACGGCGCTTGTATGAGCTGCCAATGCTGGGGGCCGAGGAACGGGCCCATTTGGTGACTGATCTTAACGACACCAAAACGACCTATGCGGCCGACCGTCGACTGGAAGCGATGTTCGCCGATCAAGCCGCCGCCACCCCTGATGCTAACGCGCTGGTCTATCGCGGACAGAACATGAGCTATCGCGAACTGGACATGCGCGCCAACCAGTTCGCGAACTACTTTCGCGGTCTTGGCGTCGGGAGAGAAGTGATTGTCGGCGTCTGCTTGGATCGCACGCCTGATCTGATCGCGGCAATTCTAGGTATCCTCAAGGCCGCGGGCGCCTACGTTCCGCTCGATCCGAAATACCCGGCGCAGCGACTGGCATTCATGCTGGAAGACACCGTCGCTCCCGTATTGATTACCCGGGCGTCGCTGGGAATTTCGCTGCCTTACTCGGGCCGCGTCATCGATCTTGATGCCGAATGCAGGCTGATCGACGAACAGGCGACCACTCCGCCCGAGCACGACGGCACCGCCGATGACCTGGCCTATGTGATCTACACCTCCGGTTCCACTGGCCGCCCCAAGGGCGCCATGCTGCGTCACAGTGCCAATTATCTGGTCGACTGGGCACGACGTGCCTTCCTTCCCGAAGAACTGGCACGCAGCGTAGCAGCCACCTCGATCTGCTTCGATCTTTCGATCTTCGAGATATTCATTCCGCTTTGTATGGGCGGCACGGTCTTGTTGGTTGACGGCCCACTTGACCCAATCGACCCGCTCAGCCAGCCGACAGCTCTGAATGTGGTGCCATCAGTGCTGGCGGAGCTGGCGAGATCCGGCGCGATCCCCGATAGCGTGCGCACCATCAATGTTGGCGGCGAGGTACTGAAGAACAGTGTCGTTCAGTCGGTCTACCAGTCGTCTCGGGTCGAGCAAATCAATAATTTCTACGGGCCGACCGAATGCACCACGTTCGCAACGACAGCCGTGGCCCTTCGCGACGCCCAGCGGGAACCGCCGATCGGGCGGCCGCTCTGCAACACCCAGGTCTACGTGTTGGATGCCAAACAGCAACTGCTGCCGATGGGGGTCGTCGGCGAACTCTACATAGCGGGCGACGGTCTTGCGCTGGGCTATCTCGACAGACGGGAGCTTACCGCCGAACGCTTTGTCGATAACCCCTTCGGGCCGCCCGGCAGCCGCATGTATCGCACCGGCGACCTGGTGCGGTGGCTGCCGGACGCTCAGCTCGCCTTTATCGGCCGCATCGACCATCAGGTGAAACTACGTGGCCTTCGCATCGAACTAGGGGAGGTGGAGGCCTCGTTGCTGCGCCATCCCGCGGTGTTGGACGCTGCCGTCCTGGCGCGTCAGGATGAGCCGGACGACCTTCGCTTGACTGGCTACATCGTTGCGAATGGCGTACCGCCGTCGGTTGCAGATTTGCGGCAGCATCTCAAGGGGTGGCTGCCGGACTACATGATCCCGTCGGCGTTTGTGGTGCTGCCCGCGTTGCCGCTCAATCCATCCGGCAAAGTCGATCGGGCAGCGCTTCCCGCGCCGTCGATGGAACGGCCCAAGAGGTCGAGCGAGCCTTCCTACATGCCGCCGCTCGAAGAGATCGTCGCTGACGCCTTCAAGCAGGCGATCGGCTGCGACCATGTCGGCGCGGGGGACAACTTCTTCGAACTCGGAGGGCACTCCCTGCTGACGGTGAAGGTCGCCGCTCAGCTTGAGCGAGTGCTGGCTCAACCGGTTTCTCCGGCGTGGATATACCAGGCGCCCACGCCGGGAGAGCTCGCGCCGCTGCTCGACGCCAAACTCGTTTCGGCGCCCAGTCACATCACGCCGATGCAGCCTATTGGCGACAAACCGGCACTGTTCTGTCTGCACGACCTGTTCAGTCGACCGATCAGCTATCTGAGTCTGGCTCGGAGCATGGCACCAGACCAGCCGGTTTATGGGCTCGCGCCCGGACCGCTCGAGGCGGCGCTCATCGCCGAGCCGTCGTTGCAAGTTCTGACGCCGGCTTATGTCGAGGCAGTAAAGTCGATCCAGCCGAGCGGGCCATACCGGATCGTTGGCTATTCGTTCGGTGGAGTGCCCGCCTTCGACCTGGCGCGCGCGCTGGAGACCCAGGGCGAAAACGTCGAGTTGATCATCATCAACTCTTATATATCGCGCGGGCTGCCCAACGTCTGGGACATCGCGAAATGGATTTTTCGCCGACGGCGAACGGCTCTCAAGGAGTTGTATTGGGCGCGCGACCGCTGGCTGAAGCCGCGTGACTTGATACGCGATAGTGACATACCTGATTGGGTGCCCATGAGCAGCCGCCCGTTGGCCCGTGCCCTGCTTAAGGCGCAAGCGACTTATCGTTTCACGCCGTTCCGGGGGCCGGTGATTTTTCTGCAAGGAACAGTTCGAACCCCGGTAGAGGAGCTCGTCAACGCTGATGGAATGAACGGCTGGGCAGGCCTGTTCCAGGGGCCTACGCGTCGTCTGGAGGTTCAGGCGGAACATTTCTGGATAATGCGCGATCCTCTGGTTGCCGAGGTCGCCAGTATGCTTCGAGGCCCGTGAGCGGCGGGAATGATGAAATGCAGCCTTTCGCTGGTATTATCCGCCGCGGGCTGGCGTATTGGCCCGAAATGAAAGAAATTTACGGAATAAGTTGAATGTATCGTTGCAACAGGTTTAGCTCAGATAGCCGTGCATCGCTTGATCTAAGGTTGAATGCCAAACCAAACGTGTTCGCAATTCGACCCGTACAAGAAGGTCAGGGGAGAAATCATGTCCGGACGGTTGATCGACGTACTCATACCAACATATAACGCAGCCAACACGATCCGGAGCGCGGTCAAGAGTATCCAGCAGCAGACGATATCCGATATTCGCATTCTGATTGTCGACGATGGTTCGACGGACCGGACCCCGCAAATCCTGGCGAGCCTGGCACAGTCGGACGCACGCATCGAAGTTCTCTCGAAGGCGAACAGCGGCATCGTCGATGCCTTGAACTTTGGCCTTAGCCACTGTCGCTCAAAAATCCTTGCTCGGCATGATTCCGACGATCTGGCCGATCCCGAAAGGTTCGCGCGACAGCTCAGTTATCTTATGTCGCACCCCGACTGCGTGGGAGTGGGCGGGGCAATCCGGCATATGGATGACAGCGGCCGGCCCTCGGGACGCATCATTCACCTGCCATCTCCGGACTGGGCCGATCCAACATGGGTGCCATCCCGCGAACCTTATATCATGCACCCGTTTCTGATGACCTACACCGCGAGCGTTGAACGGGTTGGCGGGTATCGTCACGTCTTCAACGCTGAAGACACCGACCTGTTCTGGCGGCTGCGCGAGATCGGTCGTCTGCATAACCTGGAAGACTTCATTGGCTATTACCGGATGCATAAGGAAAGCGTCAGTGGCTCCTCGCTGATCAATGGGCGCATCGCAGCGCTTAATTCGCAGCTTGCTGCAATATCGGTGCTGCGGCGTAAGCAACAGCGTCCGGACCTGCCATTTCGCGCCCAGGATTTGCGCGAATACAAGGACGCGGCCTCGCTGGAAAACATGCTGGAAGTTTGCGCACATAGGCTGGACCGGACCGAGTTCGAATACCTTCGGGTTTCCACCGCGGCAAAGCTACTCGAATTGGCGGCGTATCGGCCGTTCGAGCTGGAGCTCGCCGATTGTCAGTTCATATGGACTGCCCTGCACGAGTATATGCGGGCACTGGACCCGGGTAATCGAGCGATGCTACGACGCATGCGGACCGGCACGGCGGCGCGGCTGCTGAGCAGCGTGCGGCCTCGGGAAGCGATGACGCTGGTCTATCCGAGACTTTACCCGGAGGTCGTCAGCCGCATGGCATTCAGGGCGTTCACGCCTAACAAAAGTCGTCAATTCCTGCGCCATCTCCTCGGCCGACCTGAATTCACCAAATGAGCCGGGGCTGGCACGGCGAACGCGAACACCTGTCTTGCCCCATCAACCGCGCACATCTTTCATGTGGGGCGGACGGGGTCGTGAAAATGCTTGTCTGCCAGGGCATCTTCCGCCAGCGCGGCGGCAACCGCCCGACGTTGACTGGAAATGTAGAAATGCCCGCCGTCAAACTGGCGAAACCGACTGGGGCCGCCGAATAAACTGGCCCAGCCGTCCATCTGCCGCGTCTGCGGGTCGTCTCGTCCGCCATAGAGTGCCACCGGGCAAGGCAGCGGCGGTTCGTCTTGATACACATATGTCTCGATTATTTCGAAGTCGGCCTTCAGAACCGGCACAAACAGCGCCATCAAACCCGGCTCGTTACGGATGACCTCGGGGATCGCGTCGTAGCGGCGAACCAGCGCATCCACGAAAGTATCATCCGGAAGGACATGCAGAGGCGGTTCGGTGTCGGGCACTGTAGGAGGGCGACGGCCCGATACGATCATGGCCCGCGGCAGCGGCAATCCTCGCCGGCGCAGCGCCCGATTTAACTCGAAGGCCACCAGCGCACCCATGCTGTGGCCGAAGATCGCGTAGGGCAGCACCAGGGATTCACGGATTCCGTCCACCAATGCATCAACCAGCGACGCCATCCGGCGATGCGGTGGCTCGGCCAGGCGCGCTTCGCGGCCAGGCAACTGTACCGCCATCATCTCGATCGACTGAGGCAGCAACGGCGCCAACGAATGGAAGAACGCCGCTCCGCTGCCCGCATGCGGCAGGCAGTATAATCGAAAACCGGCGGCGGGTCTCGGCTGTGGGCACGTGAGCCATGGTCCCCGCACTGCATACTCCCCGTGGTTCGCGTGCCGACATTTCGTGCCAACACGAGCGGCTATGTCAATCGAAGTTTGTCCGTCCCGATGACCATGCCGCCGCCCCAAACCCGCGGCCCGCACATCGACAGGCTACAACAACGCATTCGGTCGAGCTACGATCAAGCGCAATGAAACTGCTCCTTACCGGACGAGGGTGCTCACCCAGTTCGCGGCCGAGTTCGCGCGTCGGTGGCAGACAAATGGAACGTTCAGCCGAGCAGGTACCCTCGGTAATGCTGGGCCGGGAGGAGATGGCCGATTGACAGGATGGCCAAGATGCCGATCACTCACGGCGAGGGGGCGCGCAGGTGCTGTCACGACAACCGCGGGAAGAAGGCGCCGGGACAGGACAGGTGGCGGCCGCCCTGGATTCTGATACCGTGCGGGTTCGATGGTTGGTCGTGGAGAATACGCCTCACCTGGCGCGCTGGCGCGGCATGTTGGACCCGGACGAATTGGTCCGTGCGGACAGATATCATTTTGCATCAGATCGGAATATCTACACCGCCGCGCACGCCCTCCTTCGCTTCATGCTGAGTGAGGCGACCGGCATCTCGACGAAGCTATGGCGTTTCGTGACGGGAGAGTTCGGCAAGCCGGCGCTCGCGGCGAATTTTCACGAGTGCAACCTGCACTTCAACATTTCGCACACGCGTGGTCTCGTGGCCTGCGCGATCGCGCGCCACGAGGTTGGCGTGGATGTCGAAAGGTCCGACAGGAAAATCGATCTCGATATCGCCCGGCATTATTTCGCTCCGGAAGAAGTAAGCCTCATGAGGTCATTTCCGCGGAGTGAGCAGGACAAGATCTTCTTTCGTCTCTGGTCACTGAAGGAGGCATTCATCAAGGCGACCGGCGAGGGACTAAGCCGTCCTCTCGACTCATTCGGCTTTGCCTTCGAACCCGTGCGCATCGCGTTCCATCCCGAGCGGGACGGTCACCCTGGTCGTAACGATCCGACGGAGTGGCAATTTTGGCACTGGCATCCGGCGAACCATTGCGTTGCAGCCCTGGCGGTCCAGCGTGCCAATGCGGGTCCGATCCGACTTGATCGGGGGCCCGCGCGGGCAGCGGACATCAGGGTATCGTAACAGATGGCCAGTCATCTCCCTGGTCGTTGCATCATCCATCGCGCCACGACGAACTGTCTGGTTCGACCGCGTTCTGCCCTACGAGTCCGACAATCGCGGCGCGGTCGCCGCGGATCTCGGGCGGGGTCTTGCTCGACCCGCCCGAGATCCGGTTTGCGGTCCCCGCCGCATCAGTTTCAACCCGATCAGCGTGGCCGGCCAGGGGCTCCGCCACGCATTCGGATCAATCAAGGACCGCGGTGGTCGATCTTGTGGAGCGTGGCTACGATGGAGTTCCCGACCAGGCGGAGACTGCTGGTCCGGAGCCGGTGTGGTAGAACATCGTACTTGTGATACCCGGCCGGTCGACGTTTATGGAGGCCGAGAACTGGCCATTCGATTGAACTTTCGCCTGCACCCAATCGCTGGAGGTGAGCACAGGTGTTCCGTTTGTGTGCCAATCGAGGAAGACCGACTGCGAAGGATCAGAACTCGGTGCCCGTGATAGTCTGCACGCCTGACTGCAACGCAGCGGGACGATTGACCGTAACAGTGTCGCTTGACCCCGATCCAGACCCTGATCCGGAGCTGCCGGGAGCGAGGAAACTGAAGCTTTGAGATCCCGTCCGGGTTTCCGTGAGCGTTACCGCCGAGATCACGCTATTGTCGATAGTCGCGCCGGTTACGTAAAGATTGCGGTCTTGCCCGACGCCGCTGTAGGAGTTGTTGAGGAAGCTGACGGTCGCGGTATGGTTGCCCGCGGCGAACGTACCCATTACGTTGAAGGTCTGTGTTTGACCCGCCGCATGCGAGGCGGTCGCGGTCTGGGTTCCGCCAATCTGGTGGCCATCGACCGAGACAACGAACTGTGCGTTGCCCTGCCAGGCATCCTCGGAGACCTTCAGGGCCAGTGTGTCGGGCCCGCTGCCGATGGTAACCGTGCCGGGGGGTGGGGGCGGAGGACTGCCAACTGCTCCGCTGCCATCTAGGGCGGTGTACCCTGACGGCAGCCCCTCGGCGAAGCCATTCGTTCCGCCGTTGAGTGTGGCCACAGGCCCGGATTTGTACCAAGAGTCAACGAACGGGTAAATGGTCTTGCCCGCGAGGCCGGAGATGTCGATGACCTCTTGTGCGTGGCCATTCAGGGTGAATTCGACCGTATTGTTGATACGATCGACCATGACGCCAATGATGGAGCCGTTGCTCCACTGATTCGGTGCGGCGATGGCACCCGGGTGGGTCTTGGAGTAGGTCGCATTGCCCTGCGGGTCCGCAACAACATTACCCGAGTTTGTAATCGTCAGGTTGTAGGCGAAACCAACGAATGTCGCGTTCGAGACGTGCATCCCCTCGGCGGCGATGTTCTTGTTGCTCGGATCGAAGCCATGCACGCCGAAACCCACGGTGAAAGCCGTCTGGATGGCGGCGCCTGATACCTTGAACTCGTAGTATGTTTTGGCGTGGTCGGGAATGGCGGTATTCCCGTAGCCCACATAGATGCTCGCCATGGTGTTATTGTCTGGACTGGTCGCGGTGAGGTTGCTGTTGGACAAATGCCAGCCGCCGGTGTCCGACGGGTCGAAGGTTGCCTGAGTCATGATATCCCTTACTGTAGATACGACCGTCGATATGACGGCCGCCGTCGCGGATACGCCTGGTCAAAGTGGCGTCTTTGGCAAGGCATTGATGGCGGGAACCCCTCGACTGTAGACGTTATGGAAACGAGGTGGTACGCGCATCGCAGGGCCTTACGCCCGAAAGCCCGGTTCGCATGTAGTTTCATACGAAATCATATCTGGGACATGATCAAGCGCCTTACAACGGCGTTGCGCAAGCCAAAAAAGTAAATCCCCATTCTTCGAGTCATATTTATTGTCCCAAGTGGCTAACCTCGGCACGAATCACTGTAATGTTGCAATAACCTACAATACAGTGCCAGCATCAGGCCACGCGCTAAGCCTCGGGAGTTATGGCAATTAACCTATCGTGCCCGGAGCGCGCCTCACGCGGGGATCCGGACGGTGACACAGCCGGAAATCTAAGGAAATATTCCGTAGACACATCGTCAGTAACTCATTGTAATTACCACATAATATCAGGTAACGCCCGAGACAACGGCCAGAACATCGGAAGAATTAGGAAATATGTCATAAGAGTCATACCATGGAACTGCCGATAGATACGCATTTCGTGTTTCGCCAATCCCATGGTTGACCGAAGCGGAACGGCTCGGTAGCAGACAAATGTAACTGACGATCAAATACGCCAACGCAGTTCAACTTAACGCTATGAACTGAGACCTGAATGAATTGGTTTCGTTCCGGCAAACCCGGCCGGGGCCTAGTTGTTTCATATAGTAGCTACACTAGTTGCTCGCAGCAACCGGGATGCCCCTTGAGCGCGGCTGGGATCTCGGTGCTCTGAACTATCCTTCCCGAACTCGCCGCAAGACAGCCGGAGCGCATCGATGAGCACGACGACCTGGGATCCCTCCGACACCGGCGGATGGAGGCTTTCGAACGGCAACCTCACCGCGACCAGCCCGGATAACAACACCAAAGGCGCCATCTCAGTCGGTTACGCAAACACCCCCATCCCTGACCACGCGAAGACATATTACGAATTCAAGGTTTCCGGCGCGGCCATTCAGACTGCGTTCACCGTCGGCTTCGGTGTGCACGGTTTCGATCCCAGCAATAAGAATATTCATGACATCGGCGCCCATGTCGCGAACGCGACCTTCCTGGGATTTGCCTATAACCTGACCGAAACGAACAGCGGCAACGTCGTCTACGATCCTCAGGGAAACTGGAACTATGCCGCCACGCATCCTGGTGCCCTCGCGGCGCCAAACCGCTGGCCTGATGGATCCGTCATCGGAGTGATGGTCGACCGGATCGACAACACCGCGCAGTTCACGCTGAATGGCATCCTCCAGGGGCCGCCAATCGACATCTCCGGCATGGCCGGAAAAACCCTGTATCCGTTTGTCGAACTCATGGTACAGATCCGGCCCGGTCGCCACGATCAACGGCGGCGCCAATGGCTTCGCGGAGAAGGTTCCGGCAGGGTACACCGCGCTGGACGGAACGAGCACAAGTGGCGCCGCCACGGTCCCCGTCGCGACTGTCAGTGGCAGTGTGCAAGCACCCCACAGTCCCTCGTTCATCGCAGGATCGACTGAAACGGGCGCGAACACCGTCACAGTGAACAAGCCGACCAGCCTGGCGGCTGGCTTGCAGACCATTACAGGGACCGAATCCGACCCGTCGCAATCGGTCTATCTCAACTGGCGCACATATGGAACACCCGCCAAGGGCGACAGCGGCTGGGTCAAGGCAAGCGTCAAGACAGACGGGTCTTTCTCGGCGTCTGTTCCAATCGATCACGCTGGCATTCAAAGCGCCATGTACGACTATGCCGGCACCGGCGCGATTCAGCAAGCATGGGTGGCGACGCCGCATTGATCGCGGTTGCCGACGCAACCACCTGCCAAGTCTTGA
Organism: uncultured Alphaproteobacteria bacterium; assembly: GCA_963758415.1. Classification (GTDB taxonomy): domain Bacteria; phylum Pseudomonadota; class Alphaproteobacteria; order Acetobacterales; family Acetobacteraceae; genus Rhodopila. Next base: position 1,976,388 of record CAVWVL010000011.1, read on the forward strand.
CAATGGATCACGTCGCGGCAGTTCCCCCGATCATTCCGACAGCAGTTTGATCGTTTCTCGCGCGATCACCCGTTCCTCGTCCGTCGGGATGACAAAGGCCGCCGGTGCCGATCGAGTGCTGGTGATACGGCCGCTGCCGCGTTGGTTCGCGACCTCATCAAGTTCGAACCCCAGCCATGTCAGACGACCCAGTACACGCGCCCGCACCTCCGGGCTGTGCTCGCCGATCCCGGCGGTGAATACCAGGCCGTCAACGCCGCCCATGCTGGCCGCCAACGCAGCGACCGTCAGCGTGATGTGATAGACGAAATGCTCTACCGCCAGCACCGCCAGCGGCGCTTCGCTGGCCAGCAAGACCCGCAGGTCGTTCGAAATACCCGACAGGCCCTTCAAGCCGCAGTCGTGGTACAGGAAGTGCTCGACTTTTTCGACTGTCCAGCCCTTCTGCTGTTGCAGCCACAAGATCACGCCGGGGTCGATGGCGCCCGGACGAGTGCCCATCGGAAGTCCGTCCAGCGCGGTGAAGCTCATCGACGAATCGACGCTGCGCCCATCGACCATGGCGCACATCGAGGCGCCCGATCCCAGATGCGCAACCACCACTCGACCGGCGGCGATCTCGGGGGCCTGGGTCTTCATTGCATGGGCGATATAGGCGTAGGACAGGCCATGGAAGCCATAGCGCCGGACACCCTCCTGATGCAGAACATCCGGTATGGCGAAACGATCCGCGACGGCCGGATGGCCGCGATGAAAGGCGGTATCGAAGCAGGCGACGTGCGGCACGCCGGGGAAGCGGTCCCGCAAGGCCTTCAGAACCGCGAGCGCTGGCGGGTTGTGCAACGGCGCGAGCGGCGAAACCGCCTCGATGCGCCGCAATGTCTCATCATCGACGCGGATCGCGCGGTCGAGGTCCGGACCACCATGCACAATACGATGGCCAAACCCCGCCAGACTCCCCGATAACGGCCCATCATCCCGCTCGGCCAGCACCCCCAGCGCCGCTGCCGGATCGGCCGCCCGCACCGCAGTGTCGACGTCGCTGGCACCCTGCCCCCCGGCATATTTGATCGTGAGCCGTGCGTCGCCGCCGATGCGGTCGACCTCGCCGGACAGCAGCGCCGCCGCTTCGACCTGGTCGGGATAAACGGCGAATTTCAGGCTCGACGAGCCGGTATTCAGGACGACGACACGGCGATCGTTTGCAGCCACGGCACAGCTCCTCGGCGTCATAGCGGGTGGGCCACTTGGCCTTTTGCCTCGACACCGTACATGCTGTCTGGGAAGCGTGATACCGTGTCGCCGCCGCTGTCCGGAGAAGCAAAGTCATGACCACGAAATTCGGCCTCGCCCAACCTGTTCGCCGCGTCGAGGACCCTCGGTTGTTGAAGGGCGCGGGGCGCTACACAGATGACATCGTGCTGCCCGGCATGCTGTTCGGGGTGGTGCTGCGCAGCCCGCATGCGGCCGCGAATATCACTCGGATCGACACCGCCTCCGCGGCCGCCCTGCCCGCGGTGCACGCGGTCTACACCTCGGCGGAGCTGAATGCGGATGGACTGAAACCGATGTCGTGCGCGGCGCTGGTGACCAACCGGGACGGCTCGCCGCAGGCTGCGCCGCCGCATCCGGTGCTGGCTGATGGCGTGGTGCGCCATGTCGGTGATCCGGTCGCCTTCATCGTTGCCGACAGCATCAAGCAGGCCCGCGATGCCGCCGAAATGATCGAGATCGATTACGATATTCTGCCGTCGATCACCGAGCTCGCCACTGTCATGGATGCCGGCGCGACCCGGGTGTGGCCTGACATCGCCAATAATCTAGTTTTCGACTGGGAGATCGGCGACAAGGCGGCAACCGACGCCGCATTCGCTCAGGCCGCGCATGTGACCAAGCTAACGGTGATCAACAACCGCGTCGTGGTGAACTCGATGGAGGCGCGCGCCGCGCTGGCGGATTTCGACCCGGCAACCGGGCGCTGGACCCTGTATTCGAACACCCAGGGCGGCTGGCTGATCAAGGCGATGATCAGTCCGGTGTTCGCCACCGACCCGGCGAATTTCCGCGTGATCACACCGGATGTCGGCGGTGGTTTCGGCATGAAGGCGATGTTTTACGCCGAGCAGGCGTTGACGTGTTACGCGGCGCGGAAGATTGGGCGGCCGGTGAAGTGGGCGTCGGACCGGGGCGAGGCCTTCCTCAGCGACATCCATGGCCGCGACAACCTGACCGAGGCGGAACTGGCGATTGACGCGGACGGCAAATTTGTCGCGTTGCGCACACGCAATGTCGCCAACATGGGCGCCTATTTGTCGACGTACGCGCCATATATTCCGACCTACGCCGGCACCTCGGTGCTGGCCAGCGTCTATGGGTTCAAGGCGATCTACGCCAACGTGCTGGGGGTGTTCACCAACACCGTCCCGGTGGATGCCTATCGCGGCGCCGGCCGGCCGGAGAGCAATTATCTGGTCGAGCGGCTGGTGGACGCCGCTGCCCGCGAACTGAAGATCGACCGCGTCGAGCTGCGCCGGCGCAACATGGTGCTGCCGTCGGCCATGCCGTACTCCACACCGGTGGGGAAGTTGTATGACAGCGGCGATTTTCGCATCGTCCTCGACACCGCCGTCGCGAAGATGGATTACGCCGGTTTTGCCGCCAGGCGATCGGCAGCGGCGTCTCGTGGCAAGCGCCGTGGTTTCGGGTTGGCCTACTATCTGGAAGCCACCGGCGGTGATCCCACCGAGCGAGCCGAAATCCGCTTCGCCGACGATGGCTTCGTCGATGTCTATGTCGGCACTCAGTCCACTGGCCAGGGGCACGAGACGGCCTACGTTCAGCTCACCGCGAACCAGTTGGGTATCGACGGCGACAAAATCCGCGTCCTCCAGGGCGATACCGACACCATCCCGGTCGGCGGCGGCACCGGTGGCGCCCGCAGCCTGTATTCCGAGGGTCAGGCAATCCTGATCACAGCCGACAGCGTCATCGCCAAGGGCAAGCAGGCGGCGGCCGAGGAACTGGAAGCCGCGATCGCCGACATCGGCTTTGCCGATGGACGATTCTCCATCGTTGGCACCGACCGCGGGATCGACATTGTCATGCTGGCGGCGTCGCAGCGGAAGAAGGACGCCGCCGGGCAGCCCGCGACCCTGCTGGATGCCGCCGAGGTCGCGACGATCGACGCTCACACCTTCCCCAACGGCTGCCACATCGCCGAAGTCGAGGTCGATCCCGAAACCGGCACGGTGGAGCTGGTGCGCTACGTGGTGTGCGACGACGTCGGCAAGACCGTGAACCCGCTGATCGTTCTCGGCCAGGTCGCGGGCGGAGTGGCGCAGGGATTTGGTCAGGCGGTGCTGGAGCACACCGTATACGACCCGGGTTCGGGTCAGTTGCTCTCGGGCAGTCTGATGGACTACGCACTGCCTCGGGCGAACGAGTTCCCGGATATCGAGGTGGAGCTGCTGGAAATCCCCTGCGCGTCAAATCCGCTGGGGGTGAAGGGTGCCGGCGAGGCCGGTGCGGTCGGCAGTCCGCCAGCAGTGATCAACGCCATCATCGACGCGCTGAGCGCCGACGGCGTGACCCACATCGACATGCCGGCGACCCCGGAGCGTGTCTGGCGGGCGATGGTCTCGGCCAAAGCCGCATAGCCGCACCGTGGTATTACCGGCTGAGGTGGGGCGGCCAGCGCTAAAGTTACGACGTGCGACGCCTAGCGTGGCGCGATCATGGAGGAGATAGCTAGTGAAAACAATTGGCACGGCTGTTGTCGGGGCATCCGCCCTTTTCTTGGCGACAGCGGGTTCCGCCGGAGCGCAGAGCTCCGAGTTGAACCAAAGCGAGCCGGCACCGATCGAGTCCGCTGAGGGCGCTGTCGAGGGCAACGCTCCTGGGTCGCAGCCATTGTTTACCATCGGCGGACTGGGGGTTCACGTCTGGGCCCCTGTCGAGTCGCCATACAATTCGCGTGCGAACAGCAGTCTCGCCGGCGGCCCCATGTGGGAGGGAGGAGCAGAGCCTTCCCAATCCGGCTACTGATCCACGTGCGCGAGAATTGGCTTTTTGTTACTTGGGGATAAAGGAGGAACGTGAGATGAAATTCGGTGGCGCGATGTTTTTTACCGAGTATTCGATGTCGGCGATGGAACTTGCCCGGGTGCTCGAGGAGCGGGGATTCGAATCGGTCTGGGCCCCTGAGCACTCACATATACCAGTCTCGCGCAAAACGCCCTATCCCGGCGGCGGCGATTTGCCCAAGGAGTATTATGACGCCATGGACCCGTTCGTGGTCCTGGCGGCCGCCAGCCAGGTGACACGAACCATCAAGTTTGGCACGGGGGTTTTGCTCGTGCAGCAGCGCGACGCGATCCAGACCGCCAAGTTGGTCGCATCGATCGACCAGGTCAGTCAGGGACGCTTCCTGTTCGGGGTTGGCGGCGGCTGGAACCAGGACGAGATGGAGAACCACGGCACGGTCTATGCCAGCCGGTTCAAGCGGATGCGCGAATCCATCGAGGCGATGAAGGCGATCTGGACCAAATCGGAGGCGGAATATCATGGCGAGTTCGTCAATTTCGATCCGATAATCGCCAGACCACAGCCGGTGCAGAAGCCTTTCCCGCCCATCCATGTTGGTGGTGCTTTCCCGCAGGGCGCTCGGCGGGCGATTCGTTATGGAGACGGCTGGATTCCGGTTGCCGGGCGGGGTGACATCGGCGAAGTCCTGCCGAAGTTCGCCGAAATGGTGCGCGAAGCCGGTCGCGACCCTAAATCAATCGAAGTCACCCTGTTCGGACTTGGGGAAGATACCGACAAACTGAAACGCCTCGCCGACCTGGGCGTCACGCGGGTTGTTCCGATGTTCCCGCCGGCAAAGTCGGAGACGGTGTTGCCGATCATCGATCGGTGGACCAACATCATGCGGCTGGTGAATAAGTAGTCCTCGTGGCGGGGTTTCGCGCCCCGCCCATCGGACGCTTGAATGTAGGTCGGCCTTGGCATTGCAATGACCGGGGGCGACCTGACTATCGGCTCGGAGCGGGATCACGATGGCGATTAAGGCGTTTGTCTTTGATGCCTATGGCACACTGTATGACGTTCAGTCGGTAGCCGCCGCCACCGAGGCTGCGTTTCCCGGTCATGGCGACTACATCACGCAAATCTGGCGCCTGAAGCAACTCGAATATGCCTGGCTGCGCTCGCTGATGCGCCGCTACGAAGATTTTCGAGTAGTCACACGCGACTCTCTTGGTTACACACTCGACACGATTGGGCTGACGGCGGATCGTGCGCTGTTGGACCGGATCGTGGACGCATATAACGAGCTTTCGCCGTATCGCGAGGCGGCCGAGGCGCTTGCATCGCTGAGTGGCTACCGATTGGCGATTCTGTCGAATGGCAGTCCGGACATGCTGGATGCCCTGGTGCGCAACAGCGGATTTGACCGTTACCTGGAGGCGGTGATCAGTGTCGATGCAAAGCAAGCTTACAAACCTGATCCACGCGCTTACGAACTTATCCAAGAGCGGCTGGGAGTCGGCCCGAGAGAGGTCGTCTTTGTCTCGTCCAATGGTTTCGATATCGCCGGTGCCAGAAGTTTTGGGCTGAATGTCGTGCGCGTCGAACGTGTGACGCCCGAGGCTCTTCGCGGAGAGCTTGGCGGGGGTGCTCCGGTTGGGCCTGCGGCAATGTTTCGCGCGTTGCGCTCGCAGTCTGAAGCTCTGGGTTATGTCCCGGACGCGGTGATAGGGTCACTGAGTGATTTGCCGGGGCTGGCCAGGACTTGGGCTGTATGACTTTACGTGCACGATAAGGCGAGGGCGGAACGAAGACGTGCCGGATCAAGGAGAACCTGAGCGATGAATACGGACCTGTTCGAAATTATCCGCACCACGCGGTCGATGCGTCGTCTGAAGCCGGACCCGGTACCGCCCTCACTCATCCGGCAAATCATGGAAGCAGGCACCGCGGCGCCTAGCGGCGGCAACATGCAGAATTGGCGCTTCCTGTTGGTGCGCGATCCCGCGATCAAAGCGGCCGTTGCGCAATGGTACCGGCGTGGCTGGTATGAGATCGTTGCGCCTAGATACCGAACTGGCGCGCCGTCTCCGGGATCGTCTCGAGATCGGTTTGATCGTATGCTGGCGGCGGCGGAGCATCTGGCTGAGCATTTGCATGAGGCGCCGCTGTGGATTGTGCCATGCCTGCAAGGCGGCACCCACACCAGGACCTCCGGTTCATCCATCTACCCCGCCGTGCAAAACATGCTGCTCGCAGCTCGAGCCCTTGGGCTCGGCGCCACTTTGACCACATTGTACCTGCTGTTCGAAAAAGAGGCCGAGGCGGCACTGGGTCTGCCGGAAGATGCTCACTCCTATGCGATTCTACCGGTCGGCTATCCGTTGGGCCGGTTCGGACCGGTGGCTCGTACGGCGCTGGAGGATGTCGTCTTCAGCGACCGGTGGGGGCAGAAATGGACCGGGGGATGATGCAGTCTGTCTGTCCGACGATCATCCGGCTGAATGGAGAATCTGACCGCCCCGGAAAATGACGCGACCGCGCTTGACAACCGTCCGGTCGCCTGGCCGTTGCGCCACGGCCTCCGCGACGGTCTCGGCGGCAAGCAACACGACGTCCCCTTCGCATCCCGTCTCCAGACCGTAATGTCTCAGCCCAAGCGCCTTGGCCCCTCCCGTCGTTACGACGTCGAGGGCGATGCGCAAATCGTCGTCGCGGCGAAAGTTGTTGCGTAAGCCAAGAAACATGGCCCGTTCCAACATGTCGGCATTGCCGTAGGGACCCCAGGTGTCGCGAATGCCGTCGGACCCGGCACAGACCACGACGCCCGCGCGGATCAACTGCTTTACCGGGGGCGCTGGACGGGATGCTGGTGCCGTCGTCATGATGGCGATTCCCGCATCAGCAATCGCGTCAACCACAGGATCGACCAGCGATCGGTCAGGCATGCCAAGACAGAAGGCGTGGCTGACAATGACACGTCCCGCCAGGCCAAGGGCCCGCGTCCGTTCGATGATCAGCTCCATCGAAAAGAGGCCCATCTCCCCCGCCTCGTGCAGGTGGATGTCCACGTTGCGTCCGAAACGGTCCGCCAGGCCGAAAACCGTGTCGAGATGTCCCTTCGGGTCGCGGTCGATGGCACAGGGATCAAGGCCGCCAACCCCTTCCGCGCCCAGGCGTAGCGCCTGTTCCATCAACTCGACGGTGCCCGGGCGCACCAGCAGCCCACTCTGCGGAAACGCAACGAGATCAATGGCGACAAGGTCAGCCAGAGCTTCACGCGTCGCCATCACACCCTCGATGCCGGCGACGCCACAATCCGTGTCCACATCAACGTGGGTCCGGATGAAGGTACTGCCATGGGAAACCGCCAGCATCGCGTGCCGATGGGACTGGCGAGCCGGATCAATCGGCAGTGCCTTGCGCACAGTGCGCTCATTTCCGATCATGTCGACCAGTCGGCCGCCGACTTCATTACGATACCATGGCAAGCCGAGCAGTGACTTGTCCAAATGGGTGTGCGCTTCGACCAAGCCAGGCAATGCGAGTTGGCCCGCGCCCTCAAGCAACGGCACGCCGTCCGGCGGGAGAGCGTGTCCAATACTGGTAATTCGACCGTTTCGCATCAGGATATCGACGGAGTCCTTACCGTAAGGACGAACATTTTTGATCAGCAGATCGTCGCCCATGCAAGGGTACCTCCCATCACCAAGCCAACCCGGAGCAAGAGCGGCCGCTAGGCAGTCGAAACCTCGAAAACGTAGGGCTCCAGCAACTCCTGAGCGGCAACCCGGAGTTCATGCCATTTCTGTGGTCCACCGTAATAAGCCAGGCTCCCGGGTTCGGCGCCGCCCTCTCCGTTGTAATAGGATAGACAGTCGCGAAACGCGCGCGTTCTTATGTCTGCCTCGCGGCAATGTGCAGCATACTCGTTCTCTGGTTCTTTCTTGATGTCGACGACGTGGGCGCCCCGTGCGCGCAGCGTCGTCAACAGCCAGACAACATAATCGGTATGACCCTCGATTCCCCGAGTGAAATTGAACTGGCCACCACCGCCTTGTGGCCCGGACATGATGAACAGGTTGGGAAATCCATGACTATGCAGGCCAAGGAAGGTTCTGACTCCCTCCGTGCTCCACTTGGTCCGCAGGGTCTGTCCGCCACGACCAGTAATCATGTTGAACGTGGATGTCGCCATCCACTGAAAGCCGGTCGCGTAGATCAGCACATCGACAGGATATTCGATGCCGTCATGCACGACGCCCCGCGCGTTGATCTTACTCACACCAAGCGGAGCTGTATCCACAAGCGTCACGTGCGGCAGATTGAACGTCGGCAGGAACTCGTCGTGGAAGGTTGGCCGCTTGCAGCCGTAGGGATAGGTACGGCTTGAGCGCCGCGGCGGTTTTCGGATCCTTGACGATGGCATCGACCCGAGCACGGATTTGTTCCATGATACGAAAGTTGGTATTGAGCTGCTTTTCCATCAGCTCTTCCGGGGACAGCTCCCGTTCGTACTGCCTACGCTCCCTGAAGTGCTCAACCTTGCCCGAGAGATAATCATCGTTGGCCTTCAGCGCGGTTCGGCCAGAAGAAATCCTGGCCAGCCTCTCGCGCCTGGCCCTTGCCCAACCGGGTTCTTTCGACCAGGTGTCGATTTCTTCCGGGGTGGTCGCGCGCTGGTCACGCACATCGATGGTCGACGGAGTCCGCTGGAAAACGTACAGTTGCCGCACCACCTTGGCGATTTCCGGAATGACCTGCACCGCGGTCGCCCCGGTCCCAATGATGCCAACGCGCTTGCCCTCCAGATCGACGTTGTAGTCCCATCTGGATGTATGGAACGAACCACCCTCGAAAGTCTCCATTCCCTCGATGCGCGCAAGCTTCGGTGTCGTAAGGATGCCATTCGCCAGAACGACATAGCGGGCCTGCATCCTGTCGCCCCGGTCGGTAACGACCGTCCAGCGACCATCGGCCTCATCCCAGACGGTTTGTTGCACAGTCGTGTGAAACAGGCAGCGATCATAAAAGCCTGACTTTTCCGCCATCGCCTGGCAATATTCGAGGATCTCGAAACCGGAGGCGAACTTCATTGTGGGGAAATACCCCATCTCCTCCAGAAACGGCAAATAGCTGTATGACTCGACGTCGCAGGCAATTCCTGGATAGCGATTCCAGTGACCAGGTGCCACCGACGTCGCCGCCCTTCTCACAAAACCGGACATCATGAAAACCGGCATCCCGAAGCTTGCACCAAAGCAACAGACCCGCGAAGCCAGCGCCCACCACGAGAATTTCACAGCCGTCGGTCAGAGGCTGCCGTTCGATCGGAGCCGCAGAATAAACGTCCTCCAGGTACCTGGCGAACTCGCCTTCCATGGCGATGTAGTTGGCCGCACCCCGCCGCGCCTCTTTGAACGCACGGTACTTAGCCTGCTCCTCGGCATTGAAAACCGCACCGGGTGGCGGCGGCGGCAGTGTCTTGAGTGCCTCGTTCTCAATCGGCGAATAACCCTTGCCAACGATCTTCTCGGTCGCCTTGCCCGCGCGCGTGTTGAATATCTTCAGACCGGTGGCTTGATCGGTTCGAATTGGGGCGGTCATCGTGCCTCGGCCCTTATCGTTGGTTGCAGACGTTCCGTTGAGATCAGTGAGGATAGTCACTGATCCCGGCCCTCTACAACAGCCGCCGAACGATCCGCCGCACTCAGCCGTGCTATTCGTGCATTTCCGCTGACCAGATACGATCGAATGGCGCTCCGGCTTCGAGCTGCACTCTTCTTACCGTTTCAGCGTCGGGCGCCTCGTATTCGCATATCATGCGGAGACGGTCCTTGGACATCACGCTTCGTTTCCAGGTGATGGAACGAATTTCCCTGCAGGCTCGTTCTCGTTCGGCCACCGCATCCAAATCCGAATCGGCCGGTGCCTGCTCGAAGCTGCGCTCTACAATGACCAGACCCATGTGACTCTCCTGACGTTACGGATTTCCTCGGACAGCAGCGGCCCGACCCGTTTCTTGTCCGTATTCAACTCTCAGGCCAATGTCGCGCTCGGCCCTCCCAAGACTTTCTTTCGCCCGTGCACTGACCGTGTCAAGATCGCACTCCGACGCCAGCGCCCGTATCCGCTCGGCCGCCGCCGGCCGGTCGCCCGCAAGGCACTCCGCGCGTGCCAGAATCGAGCTGCCCACCACGATCTCCGTGGTCCGGGACATAACTCGCGCCGTCGACAGAGCCTCGGCCGCCGCCGCCCGTGCCCAGGTGCATCGACCCCGGGCAAGAGCGTCATCAGCGGCAAGATTTAGCACATAAGACAGATGCGCCTTGTCATCGAAATCACGCAACGACGCCAACGCCTGGTCGAGTTCGGACGACAGGTCGCCGGAGCCTAACCGGGCCAGCACCCGAAAAGCGGTCGCAACCGGCGGCAGAGCGTGATCGATCCGTTCGGCGATGGCATCGATTTGGTTGCAGTGCTGCTCGACCGACGGCAATTCCTCGCGCTCAAGGTCAATCATCGTCAGCCAGATCAGGCATTCCACCTCTTTCCAGCGCTCCTCCCGCAACCGAGCCAATTCGACCGCCCGACTCATCATGGCGTGCGCGCGGACAAGGTCCCCCGTCCACCGAGCCACATGCGACCGCGCCCACGCAAGCTCGGCGAAGTCCAGCTCCAACCTGTTCGCCATCGTTTCGGCGTGTTCGATCAAAGTCAACGCGCGGGGGATTTGCTGCTCCACCTCCAGCAGGCACCTACCGGTATTCGCCATCTGATAGCACCGCGTCGAGTCGTCGGCATTCCGGCTGGCTTCCTCGGCCTTCACCGAGGTCTGGCCCGCGCCCCTCGCGTCATTGGACCACTGCTGGAGCCAGGACCTGACGTGAAGTGCGGCAACGGCTTCGTTGTGGAAGCCGCATTTCATTGCGGCATCGGCCGCTTCTTGCAGACTGTCGACCAGTTGCGGAACTTCATCCCCGTGTTTGTAGGCCGCATATACTTTGATCGTAAGCAGTTTCACGCGGAACAGCACCCGTTGCGCGCCGTCGGGCAGGCTCTCAAGATGATCCAGGCCGCTTTGAGCCAGCCTGTAAGCTTCCTCATGCGCGAAGATCTGGAACGAACGCTCGCCAGCGGCGATACAGGTCCGCGCCGCCAGTTCGTGGTCACCTGCCAACGTCGCATGATGCAGCAGCAGGTGTGGCCGTTGCTCCGCCTCGTCCGGAAAACGCTCCACAATCGCTTTCGCTACCCGAGCGTGCAAATCCTGACGGCGGCTGCGAAGCAATGTCTCATAAGTCGCCTGCTGCACCAGAACGTGCTTGAAAATGTAGCGTGCATCAGGAGGCGTGCCGGTTCGGAACACCAGTTCGGAACGTATCAGTTCCGCGAGCGACAACTCCAGGGAGGCGGCCGGCTGCCCCGTAACGGCGCTGAGTATCTCGTGGCTGAACTCCCGACCGATGACGGCGCCGATCTGCGCAACCTCCCGTCCGCACTGCAGCCGATTCAGACGCGCCAATAACGAATCATGCAGGCTCGCCGGGATGTCGACCTCGGCATGCGGTGCGACGCCCGCCTCCTCCGACAGGCTGTTTTCCTCGATCGCCTTGGTGAGCTCCTCGATAAACAAGGGAACACCCTCAGCCCGGGTCACGATCCGCGCCCGCAATTCCGGCGACAGCGCTCGCTCCGTGACGACATGCGATGCCAGCAATCCGGCGTCCCGTGGGTCCAGCCAACTCAGCGCCATCAAACTGACCCGGGGACGGCCGAACCAGGACGCCGCGAAGTCCGGGCGAAACGAAATGATCAGCAGCACCGGAAGCTCCGCCACCTGCTCGATCAGCGTATCCAGCAATTCCAGCGACGTTGGGTCCGACCAGTGAGCGTCCTCGAACAGGACCAGCGTCGGCGCCTGACGCGCGACAGCCGACAAGCGACGGGTCAGCGCGGTGAACGTCCGCTCCTTCCACCGTTGCGGCGAAATCTCCAGCGCCGGGTGGCGCTCGTCTCGCGGGATCGACATCAACCTCGCGAGCAGCGTGACGTCCTCCTGCTCAGCCGCGGTCGACGCCAGCGCGCCCCGCAGCTTTATCAGGCGCGCCTCGGCGCTGTCGCCCCGGACGAATCCGGCCTCCTGTTCCATGCGGATCGCGATCGGGTAAAGCGGGCTGTCCTGGTGGTGCGGCGAGCAAAAGTACCCGCAGGCTGACGGGGGACTCCGCCGCCAGCCGCTCCTCGAGCGCCGCCAGCAAACGTGACTTGCCGATGCCCGCCTCGCCCGAAAGCAGAACCACCCAGCCCTCGCCGGTCCTCACCCGCTCCCACCGGCGCAACAGGAGGTCCAGCTCCTCGTCCCGACCGATCAGCGGCGCAAGCACATTCGCCCGAACGTGAACTGCCTCGGAACGACTGGGCGCGCCAGTCTCTCGTCGCGCGCGCCAGACCCTTACGGGCTTTTCGAACCCTTTCAGGACGGTAAGGCCCAGATCGTCCCAATCGAACATCAGGCCGAGTAGCGCGCGCGTCGCGTCGCTCACCACGACCGTGTTGGGCTCGGCCAGCGATTGCAGCCGCGCGGCAAGGTTTGGTGTCTCGCCAACCGCGGTCATAGTCTGCGCGGCGGCTCCAACCAGATCGCCGGTGACCACAAGTCCTGTCGCGATGCCGATACGCACCGAGAGCCCAAGCCGGACTACAGCTTCAAGGATCGCCAGCCCGGTGCGTACCGCACTTTCGGCATGGGTTTCGTCCGCGTTTGGCCAGCCAAAATAAGCCAGCACGCCGTCGCCCACGAAGCGCGCCACATAGCCCCGCTTGCCGACAATTTCCCCGGCGATTGCTGCCTGATAGGCGGTCAATATGTCACGCAGCTCTTCCGGGTCCAGCCGAGAAGACAGTGGCGTCGAGCCTACAAGGTCGCAGAACAGTATCGTAATATGCCGCCGCTCCGCTGCCCCCGCGGACGGTGACGCATGGCCCACGGGAACAACCGGAGCCTGCACTTCGCCGTCACCCGAAAGCTCGGCGATCGCAGCCAGCAAACGCCGGCGATGACCCACCGCCGCGACCCCGAGCTCCTTGAGGTCGTCCGCCGTTAACTGACTCAGCAGATCGGCGCTGACGTCATTGTCACGGAATGACGCCTCATAGCGCTCAAGACCCAGTGTTCGCAGCCAGTCCGCAACGTCCATCGCCGCTCCTAGGGGGGCAGCCAGACAGCCGACGCACCATGCCCTGCTCGATTCGGCCTTGTCCAGACGCAAAACCGGCGGGCGTTCCGCGCAACATGGGTTAGTCTGAGCCGCCGCCCCGACCGTTGCGCCCCGCAGCGTCCGGATGCGTGAGTTGCCATAGCCTTTCGTGCGCGGCAACCAGACTTTCCCTTGCTCGGCGCTCCCTGGAGTCAGGCGCCGTCGTTACCCGCCACCGCATGAACTCCAGCACTTTGATCAGACACAGTGCGACATGGACATCCGTCTGATCGCAGGCGGCATGGAACACAACGAGAATCTCGTCGAACAGTCGTCTCGCTTGGCGCCCTGTCTGCGTGCGTTGCTCGACAATCTGTTGTTCATCTGATTCGTGCATCGGCGTGCTACGGGTAAAAGCCAGGTTTGGATCAGCATCAGACTCTGAATTTTTTGACGTCGCCGCGGCGACGACAGCTTTCACGGCAGGACTTGATCGCCGGCCGCGGTTGCCGTGACTATGGCCCCCATGCTGGCACCGAATCCCTCCCTGCCTCCTCCGTATCAACCGGGCAACGCATGAGCCCGGTTGACCGCTTCGAGATGGTCCTGCTTCTGCTGGCGGTGATCGTGGCGCTGGAGCTAGTGGCCCGGCGTTTGCGACTCCCTCCCGCAGGGGCGTTCGTGCTGGGCGGCATCGCGCTTGCGCTCATACCTGGAACGCCGGAGGTCGAGCTCGACCCGGACCTTGCGCTGGTGCTGTTTCTGCCGCCCCTGCTGCTGTCCAGCGCATACTTCACGGTGTGGCGGGACTTCCGCGCCAATCTCCGGATCATCCTGCAGCTTGCCGTCGGAGCCGTCGCGTTCACCACGCTGATCGTGGGGGTCGTTGCCCATCTGGTGATGCCCTCATTGCCATGGGCCGCGTGCTTTGCGCTCGGCGCGATCGTCTCGCCGCCGGATGCAGTCGCCGCCAAGGCCGTGTTGCAGGGCTTGCGGTTGCCGCGCCGCGTCACCGTGCTGCTCGAGGGCGAGAGCCTGGTCAACGACGCATCCGGCCTGGTGCTGTTTCGCCTCGCCGTCGCGGCTAGCCTGACCGGGACGTTCAGCGCCAGCTCAGCCGCGGTCAGCTTCGTTGCGCTGGCGCTCGGCGGAGTAGCGGCTGGATTGCTGTTCGGACTGGTGGCGTCCGTTCTGCTGAAACACCTGCGGGATCCGACACTAGGCATCGTCGGCAGTCTGCTGATGGCCTGGGCGTCCTACATCGGTGCCGATGCGGTCGGCGTGTCTGGCGTGCTGTCAACCGTCGCGTGCGGACTGTTCATGGGATGGCGCCAACACACGGTTCTGACGGCCGCCACCAGGACCCAGGCCAAAGCGGTATGGAGCGTGGTGGTTTTCGTTCTGGAATCGCTGGTGTTCATCCTCATTGGATTATCGTTGCGAGGCGTGCTCAACCGGCTCGGGGCGCAAGGCATCGACGGGTGGACGGCGATGGCCGAGGTGCTCCCGGCGATTGGGGCAATCGTCGCCGCTGTGGTCCTGACACGGTTTGTCTGGATCGTTCCGACGTCATACCTGACGCGCTTGCTGATCCCCGCACTGAGGCGTCGTGATCCGGTGCCGCCCCTGTCGGTATTACTGGTGATGAGCTGGGCCGGCATGCGCGGCGTGGTGAGCCTGGCGGCGGCGCTCGCTCTGCCGAATGCGTTCCCGGGCCGCGACTTCATCCTGACGGCCACCTTCGCGGTCATCCTGGTGACGGTGCTGGTGCAGGGGGCGACACTTGCTCCGATGATCCTGGCGTTCGGCCTGGGCAAATACGTTGCAACGCAGGGCCAGACCTTGTCCGAGGCGGCGACGCGGGCTCGCATTGCCGCGGTGCAGCTCGCTGCGGTGGAGGCGCGTTCGAATTTGCCGGACGGCAGTCAGCGTCACCCGCGGCTGCTGGAGCAATACGGTTATCGCGCCCGCGCGGCCAGTCGTTACAGCGAGGCGGCGGAAAGCTTTCTGGAGCATCGCAACGAACACTTCTCGGTGGTCCTGGACACAATCGCGGCCGGTCGAGCGGAGTTGCTCCGGCTGCACCGCGCTGGAGAAATCCACGATTCGGTGCTGCAAGCCGTGGAGCAGCAACTGGACCTTGAAGAGATGAGCGCTCGGCAGATCAGCGCGGCGACCTGAGCCTTCCGTCAGACACTCTGGTTGGCCCATCGCATGGGCTGATGCCTGGAGATTGATCATCCTGACGGACCGGCGGCCGCGAGAGTGACGCAAGCCGCGGCTCGCTGGATGGCATGGTCCGTGCATCCCCGCTTCGTGGTTGGTATCGGTTTCATTGCAGGGACGTATGTAATCTGCGAGCGACGCCGCACGCGGGCGCTCATCTGTTGGAGCCGTGGCAAGGGCTAATCGAGACGGGTCGGGAGCGATTAATGGATCGACTAAAGGGAAAGAAGTGTCTTGTCACCGGGGGGGCACGAGGCATCGGACGCGCGATCGTTTTGGCGTTTGCGAAGGAAGGTGCCGATGTCGTCATCCTCGACCGCAACGAGCAGCTTGCGGCGAAGACCGCTGATGAGGTCACGGCGACCGGTGCCGCCGCGTGGGCAATCGGTGCCGACGTATCGGACGAAACATCCGTGACCGCCGCGTTGCGCCAGGCCGAGCAGACGCTGGGACGGGTGGATGTGCTGGTCAATAACGCGGGGATCAGTGACAGCGCGCTTCTGGTGGATCTAACGGTTGAAGCCTGGGACCGCATGATCGCGGTTAACCTTCGAAGCGTGTTCCTGTGCACGCGCGTGGTGCTTCCCGGCATGATCAGCCGACGCTGGGGCCGCATCATAAGCACCAGTTCCCAACTCGCTCACAAGGGCGGTGTGGAGCTTGCGCACTATTGCGCGGCGAAGGCCGGCGTGCTGGGATTCACGCGGTCGCTGGCGTACGAGGTCGCCCAGTACGGCATCACCGTTAACGCGATTTGTCCCGGCCCGATCGAAACCGACATGTCGGCGACGCTGTCCGAGGAATGGCGCGCGCGCAAGCGGGCGGAGCTGCCGCTGGGACGTTTCGGCAGGGTAGACGAGATCGCACCGACCGCGGTGCTGCTGGCCTCGGACGAGGGATCTTATTACACTGGCGCATCGCTTAACCCCAATGGCGGCGACGTCATGATCTGATCCCGCGGTATCGCGGTCGGTTTGAATATGTATCGACACAACTGAAAGCTCCGAACATGCCAATCCAAGTCGATCGCCGGGAATTCCTCCGCGCCGCCGCCGCCGTCGCGGCTGCCAGTGCCGTGCCGGCGGAAGCTGTGCTCGCGGCGGACACCAGCAAGACGCTGGTGATCGCGAGTCCGGCGACGCCGCAGGGGCTGGACGGCGAGTATGACGTTAGTCTCGGGACCGTCAATTCGACCGGAGCGTTTTACGACAACCTGATAGCATATAAGAAAATTCCCGATGCGGCGTCGCCTGAGGTGATGCGCGAAGATACCGGCGTGCATTCTGAGCTGCCGAATGGTCTGGCGCTGGAAGGACGACTGGCGGAAAAATGGGAAGTTTCACCCGACGGCAAACGCCTGACCTTTACGCTTCGGGAAGGTGTCAAGAGCGCCTGGGGCAACCCGTTGACCGCGGAAGACGTGGTCTACTCGTGGGCGCGGCGGTTCAACAGCAAAGGCAACGGCACCTTCATGGCGCGCATGCTTGGCGTGTCGGACATGGCGCAGATCAAGGCGGAGTCGCCGCAGGTCGTGTCATTCTACCTGCCGAAACCGACCCCGTTGATCCTGAAACTACACTGCAACCTGGCGGCGCCGATCTATGACCAGGCCAAACTGAAGCAGGTGGCGACGACCGACGATCCCTGGGGCAACGCCTTTCTTAAGAACAACAGTGCCGGGTTTGGCCCTTATCAGTTGGGCGAGATCGTGCGCGGTCAGCAGGCAGTCTTCAAGGCACGCAACGATTATTATGGTCCGAAGCCCTATTTCGATACGGTGGTGATGCGCGAGGTTCCTTCCTCCGCCACACGGTTGTCGCTGTTGCAGGGCGGAGCGGTCGACATCGCGCAATTCCTCGCACCGCGCGAATATTTGTCGCTCAAGAACTCGCAGGTAGCGACGTTCGATGCGGTGTCGGCGTCGTTTGGATTATGGCTCGAACTCAACGCGAAAATACCGCCGTTCGACAATGTGCTGGTGCGTCAGGCGATGAACTATCTGTTGCCCCGAGAGCAGATCATCAAGACTGTGTATTACGACCTCGCGACCAAGCAGACCGCATGCATCCCCGAGGGTTATCCCATGGTGGATCACAGCTTCTTCGATTATGACGAGAAATCTTGAGAAAGCCACGGCGCTGCTCAAGCAGGCCGGATTTGCCAGTGGCTTCAAAACCACTATCAGCTATGACGCGGGCAACCCTGTGCAGGAACCGATCGCGTTGATCTTCCAGACATCGCTGCGGCGAGTGGGGATCGAGGCGGTGCTCGACAAGTTGCCAGCCGGGGTGTTTTACGAAAACGTCAGCCGCCGGCAGAAGCCGATCATCTTTTATTTCGACTCGCCGTGGACACCGGATGCAGGATACTCCACCGCGCTTTACTTCTCGTCGAAAAGCTTCGTTGACTACAGCAATTATGTCAATCCAGAAGTGGACACGCTCATCCAGCAAGGCATGGAGACGCTCGATGATGCACAGCGCAAGACCATCTATACGCAGGTCCAGAAGACTGTCATGCAGGAAGCTCCATGGGGATTCATGGTCTATCCGAAATATGCGCTTGGCCGGAAAAAAGGGCTGAAGGGCTTCACCTATTACACGTCGAACAACCTCCGTTTCCAGGACTTCAGCAGAACGTGAGGGCGGTCAGATTGGACAGGAGATGCGGATGGGTCGGCTAGAGGGTAAGAAATGCGTCGTTACCGGGGGTGGGCGGGGCATTGGACGGGGCATCGCGCTGGCGTTCGCGCGGGAAGGTGCGGACGTCGCCGTGATTGATCGGCTGAGCGACAACGCTGACCGGGTCGCGGCCGAAATTAGGGGGCTGGGCGCGACGGCGTTCGCGTTCGGCGCGGATGTCTCCGATGAGGCATCGGTAACCAAGGCACTGACCGATGCCAAACGGCAGATGGGACGTATCGACGTCTTGATGAACAATGCCGGTATCAATACGCACTCACAACTGGTCGATATGTCGGTGGACATGTGGGACGAGATGATCGCGGTGAACCTGCGTAGCGTGTTTCTGTGCACCCGCGTGGTCCTGCCGGGCATGATCGAGCGACGCTGGGGACGCATCATCAGCACAAGCTCGCAGCTTGCGCACAAGGGCGGCCGGCAGCTTGTGCACTACGCCGCGGCGAAGGCCGGTGTGCTCGGATTTACCCGTTCCCTGGCCTATGAAGTCGCACAATACAACATCACGGTGAACGCGATCTGTCCGGGGCCGATCAACACGGACATGTCGTTGATCGGGTCACCGGAGTGGAAAGCCCAGAAACTCTCAGAGCTTCCGCTGGGCCGTTACGGCGAGGTCGAGGAGGTGGCGCCGACGGTGGTTCTGATCGCTTCGGATGAAGGGTCCTATTACACCGGCGCGTCATTCAACATGAATGGCGGTGACGTGATGGTTTGAGGTCGGAACGAACGATGGCGATCGGACCTTCATGGATCAGGACGGCGCTTCGTATCGCCGCCGCTCGCCCGAGTTTCGCGATCGGGTACGCTATCGTGTTGATCGCGGTGCTGGCGGGGATCTTTGCGCCGGTCATCGCACCGTTCAATCCGATCGAGGCAGACCCGTCGCAGTTCCTGCAGCCGCCCAACGGATCGCACTGGTTTGGCACCGATGCGGTGGGCATGGATATATTTTCGCGAGTGCTGTACGGGCCGCGCCTGGACATCACGATCGCGGTCCTCGGAACGTTGGTCTCGGCAATCGTGGGCAGCCTGATCGGTGCCTGGATCGGCTATTACAGCCGCGCCGGCAGCTTCCGGTCGTGGATCGCCTATCTGGTCATGCGTGTCGCCGACGTGCTTCAGGCTTTTCCGGTATTTGTGTTCGCCATCGCGCTGGTCGCGAGCCTGGGCCAGAGCATCCAGACCGTGGTATTCGCGATCGCCTTCGTAAACATCCCGATTTATCTGCGTCTGATGCGATCGCAGGTCATGGCGATCCGGGAAATGCGCTTCGTCGAGGCATCCCTGGTCGCCGGCATGTCGGACATACGCACGATCATGCGCCACGTTATACCGAACGCGATGGGACCGGCGCTGGCGCAATTGTCAGTCAACGTCGGTTGGTCAATTCTCCTGACGGCAGGCCTGAGTTTCGTCGGAGCGGGCGTTCGCGCCCCAAGCCCGGAGTGGGGCAGCATGATTGCCACGGGCTTTCAGAACGTTGTGACTGGAGAATGGTGGCCCTCGGTGTTTCCTGGCCTGGCCCTGGCCATTACCGTGTTCGGATTTTCCCTTGTCGGAAGCAGCCTCGAGGTGTTCGGCGATCCGGTCAAGGTTCGGCGCCTGATCCGCGATATGTCCAAAGGTGACCGCGGCGTGCGACCGGTTGCGAAAGGTCGCGCATGACACGAATTGTCTCCTTCCTCGGCCAACGGCTGCTGTTCATCGTACCACAGTTGTTCGGGATCCTGCTCGTCAGCTTCTTCCTCATCAAATCGGTTCCGGGTGATCCCGCGGTGCTGATGCTGGGCCCGATGGCGTCCACCGACTCGGTTGCAGGCTTACGCACGAAGCTTGGCCTCGATCATTCGCTTCCAGTCCAGTTCTGGCACTTTCTCATCAATCTGGTGCACGGCGACCTGGGCACCTCGTGGCAGACCACACGGCCTGTACTTGAAGATCTGTTGCAGCGTTTTCCCGCCACTTTGGAGTTGGTTACGCTTGGCTTGCTGGGCGCGATCCTGATCGGACTGCCACTCGGCGTTGCGTCAGCGTTCAACGAAAAAGGGGTTCTAGGCCGAGTTGCCGGGCTTTACGGCCTCACCGCCGGCTCGCTGCCAGATTTCTGGCTCGCATTGGTGCTCATATTCATCTTCTACACGATCTTTCAGGTCGTGCCCGCTCCGCTCGGACGCCTCGATTTTGCTATCTCGCCGCCGCCAGATATCAGTGGCTTCCTGATATTCGACAGCATTGCCGCTGGAAACTGGCCAGCCCTTGGTTCGGTGTTGAGCCATCTTGTGCTTCCCGTGCTGACCCTGAGCCTGATCAACGCGGGACCAATCCTGAAGATGACGCAGTCCACCATGGACCGGATGCTGCAGTCTGATTTCAGCCGATACGAAGTATTGTCCGGTTTGCCGCACCGAATGGTCGTTCGTCATGCGTTACGCAATGCGTTGCCATCTGTCGTTACCATCATCAGCGTCCTGTACGGCTACCTGCTCGGCGGTGCCGTTCTGGTGGAGATTGTCTTCAGTTGGGGCGGTGCGGGACAGGTACGCGGTGCAGGGCGTGCTGAACTCGGATATTTATCCAGTCCTGGGATTTGTCCTGTTCTCGGCGATCTTTTCCCTCATCGTTTATCTGATCGTCGACCTTATTTACGTGGCGATAGATCCACGGATCGGACGCTGAGATGCTGGAGCTTTCTGATGCGACCGAAACGATTAGCGCGTCAGAGAGCGCCACGCCGACGTTCGACATACGTGGACTGACCGTCGAGTTCCCCGTCTTCCGCGGCGATGCAGAAGTCGCAATCAGGAACTTTGATCTCCGCATCGAACGCGGGGAAATCTTCGGCCTGGTCGGTGAATTGGGCGCCGGCAAGACAACCCTGGCACGCAGCCTGCTTCGTCTGCCACCTGAACCGGGCCGAATCTCGTCTGGAGAACTGGTGTTCGAGGGCCAGGACATCATGCGGCTCTCCGAGATCGAGCTGCAGCGGATGCGCGGTCGGGATATCTCGATGATCGTGCCCAACCCGCGAAGCGAGCTGAACCCGCTGCTGACCGTGGGGGAGCAGATCGCGAATGTCGCGGCGGTTCACTTGCGGGTATCGCGCCGCGAGGCGAGGCGCATGGCGCTCGACATCCTGCGCGCGGTTCAGATTCCCGATCCGGAACGCCGCATGACGGCCTTTCCGCATGAGATGAGCGGCGGCATGGCGCAACGGATCGTCATCGCGATTGCCCTGATCTGCTCACCGAAGTTCATCGTGTCCGATGACGCAACGAGCGGCCTCGATGTCACCGTTCAGGCCCAGATCCTGGAGTTGCTGCGCCGGCTGGCACAGGATCGCGGCAGCGCGATGCTGTTCATAACGCGCGACATCGGCATCGCGGCACATTTCTGCGACCGTGTCGCCGTGATCTACAATGGCGAGATCATGGAACTCGCAGACCGAGAGGATTTTTTCTTTCGGCCCGCGCATCCTTACACGATCATGCTGATGGCGGCCTTTTCCTACAATCAGCGGCTGCGCCGCCTCTGGGCGCGTCCCGAACCGCTCCCGGGTGCAACGGTTGCTGACACTGCCTGTCCTTATCTGTTGCGCTGCCCGCTCGCCCAGGAACGTTGCAGGGTCGATCGTCCGCCATTGCACGAGCTGGCCCCGGGTCACGCGGTTCGTTGTCACTTTCCGGTCGTGCGTTGATGCCGCTTCTGGAAGTCGACCAACTCGTCAAGCGCTTCCCGATCGCCGGGTCACGCAACGTGGTCCAGGCGGTGAACGGCATCTCCTTTTCCCTGGAGCCTGGCGAAACACTCGGGATTGTCGGCGAGAGCGGCTCCGGCAAGACGACCGTGGGACGCTGTATCCTCGGTCTGACTGATATCTCCGGCGGCAAGATCAGTTTCAATGGGGCCGATCTGCTGACGACACGAAGGCGAAGCCCGGCCTCGCTGCGCGGCCAGATTCAGATCGTGTTTCAGGAGCCCGCCGACGCGCTCGATCCCAGAATAAGGATTGGCGCGTGCATTGCGGAACCGCTGATGGCGCTAGGTGTGCCGGCTGTGGAACGATCCGAACGGGTTGCCGAGGCGCTCGACCTGGTCGGCCTTTCGCGGCGGACGTTGCAGCTCTACCCTACGGAACTGAGCGGCGGTCAGCAACAGCGTGTCGGCATCGCGCGCGCCATGATCACCCGCCCAAAGCTAGTGGTGCTGGATGAACCGACCTCGGCACTTGATCCGACCGCCCGCACGGAGATCATCGAACTGCTCGTCGGCATCCAGCAGAAGCTGGGCACGGCGTATCTTTTCATCTCACACGATCTAAGCACGGTGCGGTTTGTCAGTCACCGCATCGCCGTCATGTACCTCGGCATGATCGTCGAACAGGGGGAGGCCGCAAGCTTGTTCGCTCAGCCACGCCACCCCTACAGCGTAGGACTTTTATCGTCGGTTTTGTTGCCGAATCCGCATCTGCGGCAGCCCTTCGCCGTGAACCTCTCGGGAGAGGTTCCGAGTCCGATCCACCTGCCGACGGGTTGCTTTCTGGCCTCGCGCTGCCCCTTCATGATCGACGAATGCAAGGCGACGATGCCACCATCAGTGGATCTGGGGAACACCCACAGGGTTCATTGTATCCGCCACGAAGAGGTCAGACGCCTTCAGAAAACGACGGATATGTTCGATCGGTTTCAGGCGGAGTCAGAACGAATATTGAGTGTTGGGGCCCCCGAACTAACGTGATCAGACGTCCCGGCTACCCCGGCATTGCGACGCGGGTTTGCCAATCCTTCAGTACATCGCGAAGGGTCTGGTCCCATGGTATGCGAGGCGCCCAACCGAGTAATTGTGGGCCAGGGCTGCGTCGCCAATCGCTCGACAAGTTTCTGACGACGTAATCGATCCTCGATCTGAATCTCGCGCGCACGCCAGCAAGGTCGAGGGGCGCCTGCAACACGACGTCGATTTCGTCGCGCCTCGCATGATGCGATGTTTTCTGATTCGGGCCGGCTCCAGTTCGTTTCCATGGACGATTCAGGCTGTATATGCAGCGCACACGCCCCGCACGTCGAGCAAGTCCCGGAAAGGATCGAGGGCACCGACTTGAATGCTCTCCTCCTGCGTCCCGGCGCCCCGCGTCGCGAGCTATTGGGGCATAACGACCTCGGCGGAAAGCTTGCGCGGCAGGTCGTGGGCGCAGCGTCCCAATCCGACACAGAAATGATTGACCACCGGAGCCAGCCGTTCCGTTGTCACGCGCGTGCCAGCGTTCGCTTCGGCGAGCCGGGTCGCGGCGGCTTCCGCGCGGGAGACGATCGCGGACCAATCCAGCCCTGGCAGGATCCCGTCGCGCAGCACGAAGCGTCCCCCGATCATGACATCCCGCACCGAGGCGCCGTCCTCGGTGTTGACCAACTGATGGACTGCGTTGTTCAGCGGCACCAAATTGACGTGATCGAGATCGAGGAACGCCATGTCCGCCTTGTAGCCCGTGGCGATCTTGCCGATCAGATCGGCCATCCCCAGCACTGCCGCGCTGCCCGCGGTGGCCAGCCGGTACTGCCTCCGCGGCGCCGATCCAGTCTTCCGGCGCGCGGTCGAACACGCGGGACACATAGGCGGCCAAGCGCATTGCCTCGAACATGTTCTGATTGTCCGACGAGCCCGAGCCGTCCGTCCCCACCCCCACCTTCACCCCTGCCCCAATCGCTCGGCGAATATCGGCTATGCCGTTGCCGAGCCTTAGGTTGGAGCCCGGGTTGTGCGCGAGCGTCCCGCCGCGGCTGGCTATCAACGCCAGTTCCGCGTCGTCGATCCAAATGGCGTGGGCCGCGCTGAAGCCTGGACCGAGCAGTCCGACGCGATCCAGATATGCTGTCAGGGTGGTACCATAGTGCCGCAGTGCGGCTGTGCGCTGCACCGCCAACTCCGCCAGATGGGTTTGCACGGGCATATCGAATTCGGCGGCGAGGTCGCGGCAGCCGATCAGGAACTCCTCCGAACAATGCAACGGGATGGTCGGTGCGATGCCGAGCCGGATGTGATCGCGCGGATAGGGCCAGCCGGTCGCGGCGGCGCGGATCGGGGCAAGTGTCGCTTCCGCCGGAGCGGACCGCATGCTGTCGGCAATGGCTCGCAACTCTGGCGGGAAAGCGTCCAGCAGGCCAGGAATTGCCTGATAAAAGCTGCGATCGGCGATCATCGGCGAAATCACCGCCCGCATACCGAGATCGCTATAGGCGCGGGCGACCGCGTGCAGACCTTCCACCGTCGGAACGGGCAGCATCGCCGCGAGATCGTAACACGAGGTGCAACCCTTACGTAGCATCTCGACGGCCGAAATGAGCGTTGAGAAGTACCGATCCTCGTCGGTCCGGTGCCCACTGATCCAAGGACCGGCATTGAGCAACAGTTCCAGCGACCAGCGATCGCCGAGCCCTTTCGACAGGCCGCCGTGGCCGTGGGTATGGGAATTGATCAGGCCGGCGATGATCAGCCTCCGGGAGGCGTCGATGCGCCGCGGGGCCTCGGCGGTACCGGGGGGCACGATCGCCTCGATGGTGTCGCCTTGGACCACGATGTCCGCGGGACGCGCGGTGGCCTCTTCGGCGACAAGTACCATTCCACCCGAGATGACGACACGATCCGTACTCATGGCGGGCTCCTTGTGAGGTGCGATGCTAAGTCAGAAGCGCGCTGGCGGTCCCGGGAACGTAACCGCTGCCGGCTGTCAGGGTCCTTTGCTCTGCGCACCCCAGTTGCGTTCGAGGTTGCGCACGAGTGCCGGGCTGAAATGGCAGACCGCCTGCTCCCGTGCATAGACGGCGCAATAGCGGCGAAACAGGTCCAATGGCTCCTCGGCAACACGGAACGCACGCCGGTTGCCGATCGCGCCAACCGCGCCGGAGCTGGTCAGCGTCGCGACGGCGTGCTCGATCGCCGCCTCCATCGCCTCGGCCAGCACGATCTCATCGCAGATCAGCCTGCCCTCCGCACTGTCGCATTGCAGCCTTCGTTCGGCCTGGATCAACTGCCGAGCGAGACGGTCGCCGGTGAAGCGAGGCAGGCGGAGGTTGGCGGCGCCGGGGATGATGCCTTCCTTGCGGGCGGGCAGCGTCAGAAATGCGTCCTGGGTCGCAATCACATGATCCATCGTCAGCAGGATCTGGCAATGGCCGCCGATCGCCCACCCTTCGACCGCCGCGATCCATGGCTTCTCGATGCCAGTCCCGTTGACGTCGTCGGGCAGTTCGTCCGGCGTCGCCACGCCACGCAGGAACTTATGCACGAACCCCAGGTCGCGTTGCAGGTACCAGGTGAACGGGATACTGCCATGGTAGAGATGCGTCAGGTTGATGCCACTGCCGAAAATGCGGCGACCGGCATATTTGGCGTTTTCGACAGGCTGACCACGGAGAACGGCGATCTCGGTCCGCGGGTCGAGAGTTGCCACATCAACGCCAATCTCCATGGCCGCAATCGTAGCTTGGTCCTCGGCATTGAGGTATCGCGGGTTGCTGGTCAGCAGGTGTACCGCGGCGCCGTGGCGCTCCAGCCGAACCGCGCCCAGGTCGACATAGCCCTGGGCGTCCAGCGTCGCCAGCGCGGCGGTGCTTTCCGGCCGCGGCAGGAGCATGGCATGGCAGAGGTGCAGCCCGCATCGCTGATGCGCCAGGATACTCGCCAGAAGGATGCTCTGATCGAGCTCGAGGCCGTCCTTTTCGCCGAGTTTCAGGCCGGCCTCGGCAGCCAGGCGAGCGCTGTCCGGCACCAGACCGGGGAACGCTTCGGCGGCGCCTACTACCACGTCCTCCACGCGGACGAAGCGGGTGAAGCCGGCGGTGAGGACGGCGTAGACCGCCTCGATATGCTGGCGAAGGAACCGTTGCCTTGTCGCGCGGGCTGCGTGGTGAATCGCCGCGGCAGCCTCGGCCTGGGCTGGCGTACGGCGGCCAGACGGCGGCAGGCCTGCCACGAGCTGATCCGAAAACCGCCAGAATCGCGCATGGTAAGCACTGTCCTCGGCGAATTTCGTCGTCTTGGGTGGCTGAGCGGTTCGCCATGCATGCAGCGGTTCTTCCGCCAAACCCGCAGTGCGCGCCATGGCCGCCGCGGCATCGATCGAGGCGTCCATCGCGGTTATTCCTGGCGCCTGAGATCGACGACCCGCCTGGCCTTGCCTTGGGAGCGCTCCAATGTTCCCGGCTCGACCACGCGCACCCGGGTCGAAACACCGGCGAACTCCTTGATCAGATGTTCGGCTCGCCGCTCCAGTGCGGTAATTTCAACCCCACTGAGGCGTCCGCCCAGGGACGCGCGGGTCTCGACCACGACATCGAGTTCGTCGAGCTGATCCGGCCGCCGCAACTCGAGCAAGTAGTGTGGCGCGAGTTGCGCCTCCCGCGCCAATACCGCTTCGATGTGTGAAGGAAACACGTTGACGCCCCGGATGATCAGCATGTCGTCGCTGCGTCCGTGAATACGGTCTATTCGTCGCATCGACCGTGTGTTGGGAGGCAGTAGGCGGGTGAGGTCGCGGGTGCGATAACGGATCACCGGCACGCCTTCCTTGGTCAGCGTGGTGATCACCAGTTCGCCCCGTTCGCCGTCGGCGACCGGCAGACCGGACGTTGGATCGATGATCTCCGGGTAGAAGTGATCCTCCCAGATTGTGAGTGCGCCTTTCGCGTCCGCGCATTCCTGCGCCACCCCGGGTCCCATCACCTCCGACAGGCCATAGATGTCGAGCGCGGCGAGTCCGAGACGCTGCTCGATGTCGGCCCGCATGCCGTCGCCCCAGGGCTCCGCCCCGAAGATGCCAAGGCGCAGACTGCAGTCGCGAGCAGCAAGTCCCTGCCGTTCGAACTCATCGGCAATCGCCAGCATATATGACGGGGTGACCATGATAATATCGGGCTTCAGATCGTTGATAAGCTGCACCTGGCGTTCGGTGAAGCCGCCGCCGACCGGTATGACGGCCGCGCCCAGGCATTCGGCGCCATAATGTGCGCCGAGGCCCCCGGTGAACAAGCCATATCCGTACGCGACATGGATCTTGTCGGACGAGCGGCCGCCGGCGGCACGGATGGAGCGCGCCATCAGCCGCGACCAGATATCAATGTCGTTGCGCGTATAACCGACGATCGTGGGTCGTCCGGTGGTTCCGCTCGAGGCATGGATGCGGACGATCTGGTCCATCGGGACCGCGAACATTCCATAGGGATAGTTTTGTCGCAGATCGTCCTTGGTGGTGAAGGGAAACTTTCTGATGTCCTCCAGGCGGTGGAGGTCGGAGGGGTGCACGCCGAAAGCCTGGAAGCGGCTTCTGTAGTGTGGGTTCTGCTCGTAGGAGCGCCGGAGCACGTCCTGCATACGCGTTAGCTGGACGTGATGAAGCTCGTCGACGCTTGCCTGCTCAATCGGTTCGATCTGATCGATGCAGCCCATGCACCTGCTCCCCTCCCCGGTCGCGCGCATTCGCAAGCGGGCCCGAGGCTTGCGAGAACGGTCGGAACAGGGCCACCCTGGCACTTGGCGATGGCTGGGTCGAGCCCGTCCGTTTGCAGCGTTCGCTTGATCCAGCTCGCGACCATGACGTGAGAGAAGGAAGCGCCAGGAGGGCGCCATGGGTCGGTCTGAGGGGGTCGGCGCCCTTCGGAGGGAATCGGAAGAGCGCCGGTGCCGCTAGGTGGGAGCGTAGAAGGCGATCCCTTCGAACCTCATGCCACCGGCGGAAGTCAGTGAGGTTTCCTCGACGACGCTTGAGGTGTAGAAATGCCGCCCGTTTCCTGGGTCATACAGACGGTAAACAGGCAGGTCGCCTGCTCGCGCCGAGCTGTCTTCGTTGAAGGCGACACCTTCGAGCTTCATGGCCGGTATGGTATTCACAACCTGCCTCATCTCGATCTCGCTCATGGTGAAAAAGTGGTCGCCGTTTTGCGAGTCGTACAATCTGAAGACCGGGGCGGCGTTGGGGTCGCTGACTGCCGGATTGTCGGCATTGAACCCGATGCCCTCCAGTTTCCATCCGCCGGCGGCCTGGATCTGACCACTTTCCACCTTGCTGTCAGTGAAAAAGTGGGTGCCAGCCGCCGGATTGTAGAACCGAAAAACCACGATACCCAAACTGTCCGGTGTGATCGTGGCATTGGTGCCGTATATGGCGTCGATCCCGGCGATATCTGAAGCATCAAGCGTGCGGTTCTGCGCCCCCAAAATCGAATACATGACAGCGTTAGGGTCGGTCGAGTGGTCCAGACCAAGGGCATGCCCCATCTCGTGCAAGACGACCTGGAAAAGCTGCGTCGTGGTACCTTGGTATGTGAAACCGCCGTCAGGATTTTGGATCAACGGGTCCAGCGCCGGATCTTTCAGGAAAATGCTTACGTCTGGAAGGAAGCGGCTCCCGCTGAACTGATAGGTGGTCAGCCCGATCTCGGATCCATTCGAAATATTGCCAAACCCCACGCGGATGTCCGCGGCGTGCGCCGGGTTCGCATTGTCCGCGACCTGCTGGAGGGTCACGTTCGCGACCAATTCCCAGGTAAGGGCGGCCATTGTGACGATCTGCTGATAGGCCCCGGCGATCGCGGAACTGAACGGCAACGAGGCGTTTGAGCTATAGGTGAAGGTCGCGAGGCTCCAAGTAATTGGGTCGTCTGTCCATTTGATACCTTTAAGCGCGTAGTTGAGCATAGATCGCCTTCCGCCTACCGTTGTATGTTGGGTTCGGTAATATTTAATTATGGCAGACAAATTCGCGGACGAAAAGCGGGGGGTCCATCTTTTTCTGCGAGATCCGTCTCATACGTCTTTAGCGCACGACCGAAAGATATAGAAGACAACTGCATGCAGAAAGAGTTCTGGCGCTCTCTCCGCGGAACCACTGCGATAGTTTGTTTCTTTAAAGTTATATTATGTGCCTCGCATGTCATCGCGGTGGTTTCCGAGAGGCGATGGGCACCTCCTTTGCGTCGCTCGTTCAGCCATGGGCATTCGCGGCAAACTGCCTTCGCCGTAGCTGGGCTCAAGACCGGGGTGGCGCGCCGCGGTACGAGGTTTGCACGTCCAGATTTAACTCGTTGGATGGCCGCGGTGACCGAAATCTCGCTTATCCTGTTTGATCTCAACGGCGTCCTCTACCGCTATGACCGGGAGGTCCGGATCGGCTACCTGCACTCGGTGTCGAACCGGTCGCCCGACGCGATACGAAGCGCGATCTGGGATTCTGGCTTCGAGGACTCTGGCGATTCCGGTGCGCTCGACGCAGCTTCCTACCTTCAAGGCTTCGGTGCCCGCATTTCTTATGATCTGCCCGAAGCCGAGTGGGTGTCCGCTCAGCTTGTCGCGGTCACGCCCATCACCGCCACCCTGGCATTGCTGCCTCGGCTGCGCCCGGACGTCCTGTGCGCCGTGCTAACCAACAACAATCTTCTGGTGAAGAAACATTTTGCGGCGCTGTATCCGGGGGTCGCCGCGCTGGTCGAGGATCGCTCCTATGTCTCTGCCGAATTTGGCGCCAGGAAGCCCGATCCGGCAGTCTATCGGCGCTGTTTGGCCCGCCTCAGCGGGGTACCGCCGGAATCAACGCTGTTCGTCGACGACAGCGCGGCCAACATAGCAGGCGCTCGCGAGGCGGGACTGCAGGGCCTCGACTATACAACCGCGGACCAACTTGCGGCCGAGCTTGGCAGGCGCGGACTATTGGACTGACCGAGGATCGCCGCCGGTTCTGTGAAACCCCCGGGCCAAAGGGTTATACCGTTAGCACTGCGTAATCAGTTCGCCTGCTGGGGAGTGCCAGGGATGGCAAAATCACGCCGGGCAGATGTCATTGCATATTAGGAATATGATCGCGGCGCCCGGCGCTTTTCCTGCCTGGCCCCACCCTCTACACTGTCGAATGGTCCATCAGGAGGGGAAGATCCATGCATACCGCCGACGCCATTGTGGAAATCCTTAAGCGCGAGGGGGTGTCCACGATGTTCTGCTTCCCCACGACCCCGCTGATAGAAAACGCCGTCGCGGCCGGAATTCGCCCCATCATCTGCCGACAGGAGCGCGTTGGCGTGGACATGGCGGACGGCTTCGCGCGCGTCACCAACGGCAAGCCGCCGGGGATCTTCCTGATGCAATATGGTCCCGGCTCCGAAAATGCCTTTCCGGGAATCGCCACGACCTATTCCGACAGCGTGCCCGTATTGTTCCTGCCGCTGGCGCACGCGCGCGATCAATCGCAGGTCTTTCCAACATTCCGCTCCAGCCGGGCCTATGCGTCGGTCACCAAGCAGGTCGAGGAGATATTCAGTACCCGAAGCGACGACCAGCGTTATGCGCCGGGCTTTCAGTGCGTTGAAGAACGGTCGTCTCGGCCCGGTTATGGTGGAAGTGCCCCGAGACATCGTCGCCCTCGACGCCGGAAACGACGCGGAAAGTTACCAGCCGTTGCCTCGGACGATCGCCGCGCCATCCGACCAGGACGTGGACGCAGCAGCCAAGTTGCTGACAAGCGCCGCAAATCCGATGATCCTGGCCGGTCAAGGCGTGCTTTACGCCGAAGCATCGGCGGAACTGATCGAGCTCGCCGACCTGCTGCAGGCGCCGGTCATGACAACAGTCGATGGCAAAAGCGCCTTTCCGGAGAACCATGCCCTGGCGCTTGGTTCGGGCGGCAACACGTTCAACGGTCCGGGCCGGCTGTTTCTGCACACCAAGACGGACCTGATCTTCGGCATCGGCTGCGGCTTCACCAAGCATCCGCTGACCACGCCTACCCTGCCGAAAAACGTCGCGATCATTCACGCAACCAACGATCCGCGCGACCTGCACAAATCGTATCAAACGGAAGTAGCTCTGCTCGGCGATGCTCGGCTGACTCTCATCAAACTCGTTGCAGCCGTTAAGGATCGCCTCGGAGGCAAGCTGCCGAATCGTTCGCCTGCCGCCGAGCTCGCGACGGAACGGGAGGCGTGGCTGGCTCGTTGGAACGCCAAACTGACAAGCCGGGAAACCCCGATGACTCCGTATCGAGTGATGTCGGAGTTCATTCGCGTGGTCGATCCGGCTCAGGCGATCGTGACACACGACTCCGGTAGCCCACGCGATCAACTATTGCCGTTCTATCGCGCCACGCGCCCGCGCGGTTATCTCGGCTGGGGCAAGTCGCACCAGCTTGGCACTGGCCTCGGCCTGATCATCGGCGCGAAAGTGGCCGCGCCGGACAAGTTCTGCGTCAACTTCATGGGCGATGCAGCCTTCGGCATGACCGGCCTGGATTTTGAAACCGCGGTTCGCGCCGGCATCCCCAGTCTGACCATAGTTCTGAACAACAGCACCATGGCAATCGAAATTCCACACATGAAGCTGTCGCACGAAAAGCACAAGGCGCGCGATCTCGGCGGCAACTACGCCAACCTGGCGACGGACCTCGGTGGCTGGAGCGAACGTGTCACCGACCCGTCCGATGTCGCCAACGCGATCCTTCGCGCCAAGCGTGCAACCGAGGACGGACAGACCGCGTTGCTGGAATTCATCACCAGCGCGGAAACGGCGTTTTCTCATCGCAACGGTGGCACTACCTGAGGCTTCATCAGCCGGAATATTATTCTACTACCGAAATATTTGTGCTGATAGTCAGATCAGAAAAATACACCCGAACAGGGGAGACCGAAACGATGACGCGCCGGCGATTTTGGGTCTATTTTCTACTTTTTCTGTTCAATGTGATTTGTTATCTTGACCGTATCAATATGTCCATCGCCGGGCGCTCGGTTGCGCAGGAATTCAAACTGTCTCCGGTTCAACTAGGCTATCTGTTCTCGTCGTTTCTCTGGGCGTACGTTGCCATGATGTTGCCGAGCGGCCGTTTGGTCGATAGCCTTGGGGCGCATCGTCTTGCCGCCATCGGCGCAACGTTCTGGTCGATCGCGCAGATGCTCACCGGCGCGACAACAGGTTTCATTACGATACTGATTGCACGGCTCGGGCTCGGAGCCGGTGAGGCGCCAACCTTCCCGGTTACCTATCGCTCCGTCCGGGAGTGGGCCCCCGCCACCGAACGCGGCACCGCCATCGGCTGCATCCAAGCCGGCACCATGCTCGGCCCCGCGCTCAGTGCGCCGCTCGTGGCATGGCTGATCGCCGCCACATCCTGGCGCTGGTCTTTTGTTGTCACCGGCGCAGTCGGCCTCGTCTGGGTCGCCGTGTGGCTCGTCTTCGTCTCGACGCCGGAGCGGACTCGCTGGCTGCCGGAGCCAGAGAGGCAGCGCATTCTCGCCGACCGCCACGGCGGGGAGCAGATGGCGGATCACGACGGTGTCGGCTACCGGGGTCTGTTACGCTCGCCTTCGATGTGGGGCCTGGCGGTATCGCAGGGCTGTGCGGTCTATTCGGTTTATCTTTATCTGAGCTGGCTGCCGGAATATCTGCAGACGGCGCGCGGGCTGTCGATCGTGAAGTCCGGCCTGTTCACCTCGGTGCCGTTCCTGGCCGGTGCGGCAATTATCGTTCTCACCAATTGGATCGGTGACGCAACACTGACGCAGCAGACACGGCGCGCCGGCACGCGGCGGAATCTGGCGGTCATCTCACTGATCCTTTGCGCGGTTGGCGTAATGATACCTTTCGTCAACTCGCTGACGTTGGTGGTCATTCTGACAATCTTCCCGGTGAGCTTCGGCGGCACCGCCACCGCGGCGAATGCCGCGCTGGCAAACGATCTGCTCCGCTCACCCGCCGACAGCGGGCGCACCTTCGCCTTCATGGTGCTGGGCGGCAACGTGTTCGGACTTCTGGCGCCAATCGTTACAGGCTATATCGTGCAGATCACAGGCAGCTTCACCTCCGCGTTCGCGCTGGCAGGAGCCCTGTCGCTGATCGGTGCCGCGGTGTCGTTCACCTTCACTCGGCACACACTCGGCGAAACGAAGCCGATCGCGGTCGGGATGGCAGGCGCCGCAGGTTAGAGCAAAAGTGACCTGAGTCTGGCGAACTTGCTCGGTGAACATGCGCTAGCTTGTCTCTAGCTAGTTCCGCTGCAGGGTGGTCGATGGGGACTCGCGGAACACGGATTTATAGATCCCCGCGAACCGACCCAGCTCCCAAAAGCCGTAGCGCATGGCGGAGTCAGTCACCGTCGTCGTGTCCGGGGACCCCTCCATCAGAGCGCGCCGCACGAAATGCATGCGGCGCAGCATCAAATAGCGCTTTGGCCCCATGCCGAGATGTTCCTGGCAGCAATCCCGCAGCGTCCGGGCAGAAACACCTAGTGCCGAGCTCAATTCCGGCAAATAAATTGGGTCCTCGGGATTGGCCTCCAGCAGCGCGTGAAATCTACGCATCAGGACGAGGTGGCGATCGCGCGCGATATTCGCTCGGGGACTTTCCGGTGCACTCAGACAGGAAACCACCGCCCCGAGCAAAGCCTGCTCGATACTCCTTACTGCCTCGGGGTGGTTGAGGATTGTCGGCGAGGACACCGACATCTGCCCGATCATCGCATGTAACTCTTGAAGCTGCGCCATTGCCGTCGACGGCGGCGCAACGCTCATTGGGGTGCGCGGCGGCCCCAGCTCTTGATCGGCCATCACAGACCCGACGTTGGCCATGGCCGAGACTGGAAATGAAACCGAGCCCCATGCCGCGGACCCGGCGGAGCGCTGAAACGAATCGAACGCCGCGTCGTGCCTCAGTATTGTGTCTGGCGTCATTTCTATGCCGCCCCAGGTGAGACTGGGACCAGGGCTGGTGCGAAACGAGATGACCACACGACCAGGTTTGGCAGCGGCGTGCGCAACGCGGGCGAGATTGTCGGAGAAGCGCTGCATCCATAGATCGCGCAGCGAAACCAAAGTTGCCTCGGCTTTGAACTCCCCGCGCCCCACAATCGTAAGTTGAACTTGTGTCGAGGGCACAAAAGCAGCGTAGTGTTCTGCATCGGTAAAATCCCGTGCCGTCGCGGAAGGCATTGCTTCCTTATCCTTTACCCGACTGGATCGACCGCTGCGTCCTGTGCCGCAGCCGCCGTCGCCTAGCACGGTTCAAACGAGAAATATACGCCCAGCGTAACTTTAATCCTTTCGCAACTTAATTGCGCAAAGGCGCGCGATTTAAGGAAAAAGACGCCCGGTATGATCCGTCCACGATTCAATTTTTGCCAAAATGCATGGTCATCGCCGATGACCTGACGGGCGTGTCCCGCTACAGCCGGCTCATTTTCGCCGAGACGGGATGGATGGAGCGTTTCACGGGCAGTCAGAGAAGCTGCTGGAGAATATCCATGAGAATGTCTGCAATGAAATGGGCCACGGTCCAGAACGAACCGTGGCCCACAACATGCCGTCGAAGCCGTTAGTGTTAGTGTATGATGATCTCGACGCGCCGGTTTTGCGGCTCACGTACGCCAGGACCGGTCGCGACGAGCAGATGCGTGTCGCCGAAACCCTGAATGTCGATCGAGGCTTTCGGCACGCCGTCCTTGACGAGC
Organism: uncultured Alphaproteobacteria bacterium; assembly: GCA_963758415.1. GTDB lineage: Bacteria > Pseudomonadota > Alphaproteobacteria > Acetobacterales > Acetobacteraceae > Rhodopila. The sequence goes on from CAVWVL010000011.1 coordinate 2,011,013, forward strand.
TCGGTAGCGACCGCCTGAGCCCGACGAACCGAGAGCCCCTGATTGTACTTAGCCGTGCCGGAGGTATCAGTGTAACCGTTGACGTCGATCCGGGTGTACTGCACGCGGGTTGAGTTGTCAGCGGCGTCCTTGATAATCTGGCGGGCGCGGTCGGTCAGGGATGCCTTGTCCCAATCAAAGAAGACAAGATAGGAACGCGCGGGAGCGGGCGCCGGAGCGGCCATCGGGGCTGGCTCGGGGGCCGGCGGCGTCACCCCGAAGTTATAGCGGATACCAAACAGGAACGTATTGTTGAGATCGTGCCCGAGCTGGAATTTCCCGTTCGTGGAGGTCGTCCCCCCGCCCGGGTTGGAGACCGTGAGGGTCGCGTTGTAGGTCCGGGTTCCGGTCAACGCCATGATCCGATACTCGGCGGTCAGCGCCAGACCCGGCACTGACGGGATGTCGAACGCGCCTCCGACGATGCCCTGCGCGGCGAACGAAGCGCGGGTGTCGCCCGAGCTGATCGTCGGCGCGAGTGGCCCGCTGCCGGTCGCGGCGAAATTCTCCAAATGAGCGCGCTGGTAGCCGAGACCGAGGCCAACATACGGCACGAACCACGGTATCAGACCGTTGAAGTCGTAGTCCAAATTAACCATTGGGCCATATAGTCTCTCGCTTCCACCACTTCCCGTGGATACGCCCGCCCCCTGCAGGTTGTTCCCGCTGGCCCGGGAGAACGAATTCCCCCGGTAGTCGCCTTCGATTTCAACGCGCAAGCCATTGCCCAAACCATAACCAAAGGTTCCGACGGCTGCTCCGCCAATTCCGGTCGACAGGTTAACGTTAGGCGTGGCCAGCCCGGCGGCACCCGGCTGGCCGCTCTCAAAGCCGTTGACGTTGGGATTGCTCTTGATATTGAACCCGCCAGCCGCACCGACATAGGGGCCTGTGACCGGCTCCTGTGCCTCTACCGCGAGAGGGAACATCAAGATTGTAGTCGCTAAAAGTATATTCCGGACGCTCATATCTCTCTCTCTCTTGTCTACTCTCGCGGTCTGGCCGCGGCACCGACGCAATGATGAATACCACAGGCGCGCGAATTAAGGTAACCAGTCACGCGGCCAACTAGAATTCTCACGCCGGCTGTGGATTTTCAGCATCACTACGATCTGGCGAGTACAGCGCATCGACGAAGCGCGAAAGTCACGCTGGGTTCGAAGCGGCCGATTGATGCGGCGAACGCGGTCTGTGGTGGGTGGCTAGCACCCAAACAGGCCTTTCCCGAAGAGACCGCACTTGGCAACTGAGGTAACGATGAGCGGGCTGACGGACACTGTGACCGAATCCCCGACCTTCAGCAGAGCGATTGCAGCCTGCCGCGTGGGATCGGCCGTTTTGATCGTGTAGACGCCGCCGCCATTGGAATTAACGACATCAAAGCTGCTCGGGCCATCCAGCTTCACGACGCGCCCAACCACTACGGCCGCACTATATCCAATACCACCGGGGGTTTGCGCAATCTGTTCCACAGTGCTGGTGACGGGCACTTGGCCCACCGGCACGCGAGGGCTGCCCACGACGAATGTTACCGAACGTTTATAATGGACGCTGGCGACATCGCCGACCGATACGCTGGTAAGGTTGACGCCATGAGCCACCGTCATAGGGATCGGTTCGCCCTTGTCGGGGACAAGTGTCAGGGTCAATGCGCCAGGATCGAGCGCCTCGATCTTGCCCTGGGCGGCAAATTCGCCGCCGTCCGGAACGACGTTGGTCATCGTTGGATTGGCCTGCGCGGCGGCGGGAAGCGGCAGCATGAGCGGAGTCAATGCGGCAGCGCACGCAAGTGCCGTTGTCAGCGTCAGAGCGCGAGAAAGCTTGCAAGTTCTCATGATATTCTCACTGGGTTTTGCGGAGTGTGTCATCTGGTCGTTCGACTTGGCCGGTCGTCGGCAGATCCGTTGCTGGGGCGGCGCACCGACCTTTCGCACGCCGAGCGAGCGTAGTGATGGAGGAAGTGTGGCGTGACTATGCATATTTGGCGCGCTAGCACAGGCGATCCGAAACGGTCGGACGCCCTCGTCGTTCGGCTCGGCACGCTCGGGCCGAGGCCGCGCAAAATGTCCGCTGCTACAGAGTGTTATAGAGCGCCGAGGTGAGAATTATTAACCGATACGTACTAATTATTGACCGATAGGTACTGGGGCCACACTCGCTGTCCCTCGGGCGCACCTTCGCGAGAGCGCCTCCGCGCCACAGCGCGCTTATTCGAAGGTGTCGTGAGCGGGGCCTAACCGCCTGGCATATTCCTCGGGCGTGAGTGCTCCGTGTCGCTTCAGGATTTCAACCAGCTTTTCCCGATCCACGTATGAGTCTTTGACATAGATGCAGAGATATTTTCCGTCCTTGGGACCCAGGTAGGCTGGCGAGCCATCCGCTGCCTTGCCGAGCGGCCCCAGGTAGGGCACTAGCCATTGTTGATATGGCGCCGTCGACAAGGCCACGACAGCGTTCGCGGCAAGGTGGTTCCACGTGCGTTCCTGGTATGGCGTTTCCCACGCGGGATTAGGGCGGCATATGCTGCTGTTCTGCGGAAAATAGACTTCGATCAAATCGGCGTCGAGCGCAATCAACTCCTGGGGCTGCATCAGGTGATGCGCAAACTGAGCGGTGTTCAGGCCCCAGAGATCATAGGCGGGCCAGCGCGAATAATAGGCAATCCGGCCTGCTTCGGTGACAGCCAGCGTGCCACGCAGCCCGTCAGACCGCAGGTCACGCGCGATCGCGGCAAAATTATTGACACGGTCCCGGACACGCTCGAGGGCGAAGGCCCTCCAGGGTTGCGCCATAAACAGCACAAAGATACCCAGGATCAATGATACCAGTGCCCAGCGCGGAATTCTGACGCCGCGCAGGTTAAGAGCACCAAGAACTGCTGTTACAATCACAAAGTAGAAGTAGAAGCGGTCAGCCCAGTTTTGATCGAGCCGCATCGACGCATAGAAGACAGACGGGACGACGATCAGACCCAACAGCAACTGGATGTTCAGACGCCGAAACCCGCCTGTGCTCATGAAGATGATCAGGAGCGGCAGGCACCACGTCAACTGAAGGCGCACATCATGCAGACCTTGAGCGGTGAAGGGACCGAATTCGCGGGCCGCGTCGGATTTCACCAAAAAGGGCAGCGGGAGCAATTCGCCGAAATAACGCCATCGCCAGGCGAAATAGACGATGCCGGGGATGACCCAGAGAGCTGCGTACCGAGCAAGGATAGCAAACCGATCCGGACCATCGAGCAATCGCATTGCGGCAAGCGGCGCCGCGAATATGATCCCGTCGGGGCGAAAAAGACACAGCAGCAGCATAGCCACTGCCAACATCGAATCTTTTCGGTTGATAAACAGGTAAGCGCATAGAGTGATCAGGAAACCGAACGGGAACACAGAAAAGCCCGCGATCGCCGCCCACACGGTGACCGACGCAAGCGGCACGAGGGTTGCCATGGCGATGTTCAGCAAGGATTGCCTGAAGCCACCGATCTTTACCAGGAGCACGCCGATGCCGATGGCAGAAGCGGCATTGAGCCAGCCGGTTGCGTGAAATATTCCTGCTCCGGCGAACCGGGCGGCGGCCAGCAGAACAAGCCAGAGAAAATCCGTTCCGCCTTCCGCCCGAGGCCCATTCTCGATGTAAGAAATAATCCCAGTGCGCGCGAAATTATCGGCATATTGGTAGAGGATTGCCGCGTCCTCGGCAGGCTGAAAAATCCACGGAGCTAGGACCACACCAATACAACCCAACGTTGCCGCGGCAATGATTGCCACATTCAGGCTGGACTCGGTCGCGGCTGACAGATTGAAGAGAGAGGCTCGTTTAAGGGAGGAAGCGTCCGACCGAGCCCTGCTATAACCCGACATCATTAGGTCCTTCAGCTAATCAATCCGGCAGACCTCGGTTTGGCGCGAGGTCTCGCAGCGTTTTGCAACGAAATAAGCAAACGGCAGTTCAGTGAAATGGAGCAAAACCCGAGCGGTACACAGGCATTTTCCCCGAGTGGGCGACCACCCGCGGGAGCGCCCGTCTTCCGCCATCACCCTGGTCTAGTGGAGGTTACCGAAAATCGTTCCAGCAAACGGGGGAGAAATCGTGGCATGTGGGCACCAGAAATCCCTGGCACGCCGGGGTTGGCTTGTCCAAGCGCCGGGTTGCTTTGCCATGCCGACGCGACGGGCGGGCGGGCCGGCTAGCGCACATCCGGTCAATGGCGGAACATCCGAGTGACTCTCGGCGCACCTTGCATCGGCTGACTCACCTTTCGTTTGTTCATTTAGTACAGGGCATTACGGCGATTTGTATCATGCGCGGCCTTGGCTGAACAAGCCTCAAGTTCACTCCTGTCATCGCTTAGGATGCCAGCCGCCGATGACATCGCATTGTCATATCGGGATCGACGATTCGGGCCCACATGTTTCGATCCCGACATCTTGCCGAGGGCTTCGAGGATACCGGACCAAAGCACGAACGAATGCCCGCAGGTTCCAGAGTTTGTTGTAAATCGGCCACGTGGACCCGCAACACAGGATCGCACGCAGAGATGATGTTGACTCTTGCAGAATCACCAAAGCTCCCGTCTACTGCAGAGACGAAAAGATCGCGTCGCAACCGTAAGATGTGTAGCTATACTCGACATCGGCGGCCGGTAGCTACAATCACTTGCTGATCAACAGCAAGTGGAGCGAGTGCGACCGCACACTAGAAAGAGATCGGATGGATAGTTTTGCCGGTTCGGCGCTGGAGAATTTGCCGTTGCAGCGGGCCAACGCCGCAACCGCGAGTGCACCGCGCCGAAATTGGACGGCGGCGCACGAACGAGCGCTCGAAGCGGTGCAACGTGGTACCAAACTGACGGCCATTCTCGGTTCTCCGGATGCCGGCAAAACCCTGCTGCTCGAAGACCTCGCGCGCAGACTGGAAGAGTCCGGAACCGACGTGTGGCTGTTGCCCCCGGGGGAAGCCGTACATGGGGCGGATGGCGACGGCGTTGTGCTGATCGACGAAGGCTGTCGCCTGAATGGGGAGACCTGGGCCCGAATGTTCCGCGGCCCGGGGCGCTACGTGATAGCGGGTCAGCCGATGCTGGCTGAATTCCTCAGGACTTTTCCGTATGGTGTCGAAACGATATTCATCGATCCCAATGGTGCCGACGAGGTTGCACCGCATCTCATGGCGCGGTTGCCACATTTCGGGGGCCCAGCGGAGAATTCCACCCGTGCCGCCGTCGATCGTCTGACGAAGCATGCGGCCGGCATACCTCGGATGTTGAACACGCTGGCTCGCTCCGCCGTTCGCGTGGCCGACACGAGGCACTCCAGCAGCGTCCGACCGCGACATATCGAGACGGCAGCCGCGACCGAACCCGAGAGGCCCGCCGCTAAACGGCGACCGCGCATTGGGCCGCATGAGCGTGTGACCTTGACGCTGCGGGCCCTTGGCAGGCACTGGCGGACATGGCCGGTGATCGTCTTGATATGCGTAGGGGCAATCGTCGGAACGGTGACGGTGTTCCGGCAATTCGACGGCGGCGGGAAGGACGATCCGACCATCTCGGCTCCAGCCACGGAGGCAGCCACCGCCTCACCGCGGACGCTTGGCGCCGATGGAGCGAAACCCTCGCTACCCCCGGCTGCAGCGGCGGTTTCGTCTACCACGGCGACGCCATCACGCGATTTGCCGCCAGTTCCACAATCCACCGAAGGACAAAAATCCGCCGCGTCGCTTGCTCCCGCTGGTGCCTCCATTGGCCCGGCGGGGTCGCTCCAGGGCGACGGTCCCGGCCAGCATTCGGCCAAACGTCATCTTCCGGGCGCTCATCCCGTGAAGCACCACCACAAGCCGACCTCAACCACACGGCCATCGGACCAGTCCCCAGGCGGCTAAAATGACCGCTCGCCTGCCACGCTAGCCGCGCGAGCGCTTCCGAGATTGAACGTGCGCCGGCACTGGTCAGCGCTTTGACGATGGCCCAATCTCAACCCCATGTGCGGTCGTTACGCCTCCTTCCTTCCACCCGAATTCATCGCTCGGCTGTTCGGCACGACGAACCCGCTGCCAAATCTGCCGCCCACGTGGAACATGGCGCCCACCATGAGCGCGCCGGTGGTGCGACGGCATCCGGAAACCGGCGCTCGCCATCTCGACGCACTGACCTGGGGCTTGGTGCCGTCATTCACCAAGGACCTGAAAGCGGCCAGAAAGCCGATCAATGCCCGTGCAGAGACAGTAGGCACCTCCGGCATGTTCAAGATGGCTTTGGCCAAACGCCGGTGCCTGGTGCCGGCGGCCGCGTTCTACGAATGGCAGGCCACGCCGGATGGCAAGGTACCCTATGCGATCGCGCGCGGCGACGGCGAACCGCTGGCATTTGCCGGTCTTTGGGAGGGATGGCGGTCGCCAGACGGGACTATCCTCCGTACCTTCGCGATCGTAACCACGCAGGCCAACGAGCAGATGTCGGTGCTGCACAGCCGCATGCCGGTCATTCTGGAGCGAGCGGACTGGTCGGCGTGGCTCGGGGAACAGGAGGGCGATCCAATGACGCTGCTGCGCCCGTCGCAGGACGGTGTGCTGCGGATCTGGCCGGTGGACAGGAGGGTGGGCAATGTCCGCAATGACGGCCCGGATTTGTTGGAACCGCTGTCTCGATCCGAGCCGAGCGACCGAGCGGCGGATTCGACCGGGGCCAATCCACTGTAATTCCCGATTATGTTCTTGATATGTTCTAGGCATATCTTCTAGTGTCCCGTGATGTCAGCGCCGAGCCAGCTTCGCCCCGCCACGATGGACGAGATCACCGAATCGCTGGCTTTTGCGCTCCGGTATGAGGGCCGCAAACGGGTTCACCACGCTGACAATTTGATGGCCCGGATCACGGCGGACCGGCTGGTGCGGCATTTGACCGCGTCAGGCTTCGTGCTGATGAAAGCTCCGGTGGCGCGTGCGCCGACGACGTCGGGGATGCCGGCAGCATCCGATCCGGAGTGAAGCGCAGGGAATTTTGCGCTGGTCCCCCGTTACCAGGTCCCGGGCAGCTTCGTTCCGTTAGCGGGAGGCTGACTGAAATGTGTCGCAGGTCTTGAGGTCGCCGCCTTTCAGACCGGTAAGCAACCAGCTCACCCGTTGCTCAGACGAGCCGTGGGTGAAGCTGTCAGGCACGACGACTCCCTGGGAGCGGCGCCCGAGCCGGTCGTCGCCGATCGCGCTGGCGGTATTGATCGCGTCACGGACATCGTTCGAGTCGATGTTGTTGTGCCGCTGGTTCATTTTGTTCGCCCATACGCCGGCGAAACAGTCCGCCATCAGTTCGAGGCGCACCGAAAGGGCGTTTGCCGTCGCCCGATCCGGGGCATTGTCCTGGGCCTGCTGCACCTTTGGCAGGATTCCGAGGAGATTTTGTACATGATGTCCGACCTCGTGGGCGATTACGTAGGCGTACGCGAAGTCACCGCCGCCGCCGAGCCGGCGCTGCATGTCCTGGAAGAACGAAGTGTCGAGGTAAAGCTTGCGATCGAGCGGGCAGTAGAAAGGCCCCATGGCGGATTGCGCCGAACCACAGCCCGACCGCGTCTCGCCCGAGAACAGTACCAGGGTTGGTTTCTCGTACCGGCGGTTCGCCTGCTGAGGCAGGACCTGGGACCACACGTCCTCGGTCTCACCAAGGATCCGGGCGACAAAGTTTCCCGTCGCATCCGCGGGAGCGCCGCGCCTGGCGGGCTCCGACTGGACGGCGGGCGTGTTGCCGCCGCCGCCGGACACCAACTGGGCGCCTCCGATCAGGACGGACGGATCGATGCCAAGCGCCCAGCCGAGCAGGCTGAGCACCACGACGGTGCCAATTCCGAGGCCGCCGCCGCGGATCGCGCCTCCCCGACGGGCGCCGCGCCGATCCTCGATGTTGTCAGATGCCCTGAGACCGTCGTCTTCCATGTCCCCACCCCGATCCTGCTGGAAGTCCGAACACCACCGGCAGCTTGCCCCATTTTGAACCCGGTGTCTTGGCCAGGCTCACGGACCCGCGGCCGCGTCCCTACAACGGCAGCTACGGCCCGTATTACCAGCCCCGTCAAATGAATGACGCATCACCGCCATTCGTGATAGGGGTCGGGAAGGCGGACGATCCACAACTTGCGGCACTGCTCTTGGCCAAGCATGCCCTTGGGCGAGCGAGCACGCGACTGAGGGTTGACCCGAGGGTCGTGGATTCCCGGCCGGCCCCCGGCCTTCGCTGGCCATCGCCGGGGATGACACGTTGAGGCAACCGTGCCTGACTTGCAGCATCTACATCCCGACACGACCTAAGCAGCCCTAGGCCGGTCGTTCACCGGGCCATCATCGATGCGATTGCCCCTGGGGTTGCTTCGGCGCGCTTCACTTGTCACGCAAACTGAGGATGTAGCTCACAAGATCGTCGATCTCCTCGCGGCTGAGGTGCAGATCGGGCATTCGGTTGTGCGGTGTTTGCAGGAAGACGCTCAGAGACATCGGCGTAGCTGACTTCATGTGCGCGACGGACGCGAAGGTCGGGGCGCCGTTGCTCGTGCCGCTCCGGGAGTCCGGCGCGACGACGTGGCAATTGACGCACCACTTCTCCGCGAGGCGTCGGCCCTGGGAGACATCACCGGCGTCCTGGGCAACCGCCAAAGGCGAGCAGGCCAGTAACAAGATGGCCGCGATGGCGGTGACGAACCAAGCGGTCCGCCCGGTGTTTGGGCTGCACTGAGTCATGTTATGTTCGCCTGACAGTTCTGCATTGTCATTATCTTTGTTCCCGCTCAGGGGCCCGCGCATTGACCTCGGTCAATGTATCGGCTCGGTCATGTGGCCCTCCGCCAGCCTGACCAGGCGACGCGCCCCAATTCGGGCCGGGGCCGATCCGGCAGCATGGCGATGAACTCCAGTGAGTGGCCGTCGGGATCATCAAAATACACGCTGGCCGCCGGCATCCAGCACAGCACGACCGGTTCGTCGACCGGATGCCCACCGCCGGAATCGCGCGGCACCAGACCTGCGTCGCGCAGTTTGCTGACTGAGGCCAATACATGCTCCAGCCCCACGTCGAACGCGATGTGCAGGCGCATTTGCAACGGCGAGGTGCCGATCGACCAAAGGCCGAGCATGGCCCGGTCGGATGTCGGGACCCAGAAGAAGGCGACGTTGCGTTCGGGAATGATCTGCGCGAGCGGCAGACCGAGCACGTCGCGGTAGAACTTGATCGAACGATCGAGATCGCTGACCGTGAGATGCGCCTCGAACAGACCGCGGATGGGGACGATCATGGTTCCCCCTGATTGAAGGTGGTGTAACCGATGTCACGGCGGCAGAAGCCTTCGGGCCATCTGATCTTGCCGATTGCCGCGTATGCCGCGTCGTGCGCCTGATGGAGGGTCGATCCGGCGGCGCACACCGTCAGCACGCGGCCGCCGGCGGCCAGGATGGCATTGTCTGGCCCGGCCTGGGTGCCGGCGTGGAAGATTTGCACCCCTGGGCCGGCGGCATCGCTGAGCCCATGGATGATCGATCCGCGTTCCGGCGCGTCGGGGTAGCCTCGCGCCGCGAGGACCACGACAACCGAGGCGACATCGTTCCATCGCAGGTCGAAATTGCGCAATTCCCCGTCGCACGCCGCTTGCAGCGCGGACAGCAAGTCAGATTTCAGCCGCATCACCAGGGCCTGGCACTCAGGATCGCCAAGCCGGACGTTGAATTCGATCAGCTTCGCCCCGTCCTCGGTGAGCATCAGGCCGGCGAACAGGATGCCGCGAAACGGCGTACCGCGGCGAGCCATTTCCTTGAGGGCAGGCCGGATGATCTGCTCCATGCAGGCTTCCTCCAGGGCGGGAGGGAAGCCGGGCACCGGCGAGTAGGCACCCATGCCGCCGGTGTTCGGTCCGGTGTCGCCGTCGCCGACGCGCTTATGGTCGCGCGCCGATCCCAGCAGCAGCGCATCCTCGTTGTCGCACAGCGCGAACAGCGAGATCTCCGCGCCGGTCAGGTATTCCTCGATGAGGATCGATGCGCCGGCCTCACCAAACACGCGCTGGTCCATGATCGCGTCAACCGCCGCGATCGCCTCGTCCTCGGTCTCGGCGACGACGACGCCCTTGCCCGAGGCCAGTCCATCGGCCTTCACCACCACCGGCGCGCCACGCCGGCGGATAAAGTCACGAGCGGCGTCGGCGGTGTCGAAGCGTTCCCACATGGCCGTGGGGATGGCGGCGGCGTCGCAGATTTCCTTGGTGAAGGTCTTGCTGCCCTCCAACCGGGCGGCGTCCCGCGTCGGACCGAAACACGTAATGCCCGCGGCTTCCATCGCGTCGGTGATGCCGGCCACGAGAGGCGCTTCTGGACCCGGAATGACCAGATCGATCGCGTTGTCCTGGGCAAAGCCAACCAGCGTCGGAATGTCCAGTGGCGCGATCTCGACGCATTGCGCCACCTGGGCGATGCCGGGATTGCCCGGCGCGCAGAAGAGCTTTGTCAGCACCGGGCTGGCGGCGATGGCCCAGCACAGGGCGTGTTCCCGCCCTCCCGATCCAACGACCAGCACGTTCATGACGATCTCCTGTAGCGGGCTCTCGTGGGGGCTCCCGTAGCGGGCACCCGGTTACGCGCTGGCAGGACGATAGACAAGCGGCAGGTCCGCTTTGTCCGCTTTCAGTCTCGTGGCCAGCAGTGGCGACAGGTCCTCCCTAACGGGTTTCCTCCCCTGGGGGCCTGGCATAGGCTGGAGGCATGGACGACCCACGACGTTCCCCGGCCTCCAACACACCGGAATATACCGTGTCCGAGGTTTCCGGCGCGGTGAAGCGCACCCTAGAGACAAATTTTAGCCGTATCCGCGTCCGCGGCGAAGTCACCGAGATGAAGCGCCCTCCCTCGGGCCACATCTATCTGTCGCTGAAGGACGAGGCCGCCAAGCTTTCCGGCATCGTGTGGAAATCCACCATTCCCCGGCTGGGCATGAAGCCCGAGAACGGCGTCGAGGTGATCGCCACCGGCCGCATTTCCTCGTTCGCCGAGCGTTCCTCGTATCAGCTTATTATCGAGCGCATGGAGTATGCCGGGGTGGGCGCCCTGCTCGCCCGCATCGAGATGGCACGACAACGATTGGCCGCCGAAGGGCTGTTCGATGCCGGCCGCAAGGTGCCGCTGCCCGGCCTGCCTCGGGTGATCGGGGTGGTCACCAGCGAGAGCGGCGCCGTCATCCAGGACATCCGCACGACGATCGCCCGCCGCTTTCCTCGGACGATACTGGTTTGGCCAGTGCCTGTGCAGGGTGAGGGCGCGGCGGAGCGGATCGCCGCGGCGATCGCCGGGTTCGACGCAATGCCGAGCGGTGGGACGGTGCCTCGGCCGGATGTGCTGATCGTGGCGCGCGGCGGGGGCAGCCTGGAAGACCTGATGGCGTTCAACGACGAGGTCGTGATCCGTGCCGTGGCGGCGTGCCGCATCCCGCTGATCTCGGCTGTTGGACACGAGACGGACACGACGCTGATCGATTTCGTTTCGGATCGCCGCGCTCCGACCCCGACCGCGGCGGCAGAGATGGCGATCCCCGCCCGCGCCGACCTGGTGGCTGATTTGGTGCAGAAGGGTTCGCGGCTGGTCAACGCACTGCACCGGCTGGCGCAGGAGCGGCGGCTTCTTCTGTCGCGGATTGAGCGCGGCCTGCCCGATCTGCCCACATTGCTGGGGGCGGCCCGCCAGCGGCTCGATGACCGAGCGGAGCGCGCCCTGCTGGCACTGCCCGCGCTGGTCGCTCGCCGGAGGATGCTGCTCACTGCGACCGAGCGACGATTGCCGGACCCGCGCGGCCTGATTGCGGCAGCACGGGCGTCGCTGCGCGATCAAACGCTGCGGCTGTTCATGTCCGCACCCTCATTGGTCGCCGCTCGGCGGTCCCACGCGGATGCGATGGGGCATCGTCTGCTGGCGGCGGTACGCAGGACGATCGGCGGCGCGCACGGCAGAGCGGACCGACTGATGGGGCGGGTGACCGCCGCGCCGTTACGGGCCTCGCTGCGAGAGGCGGGCGCACATTTGTCGGGCCTGGGCGCCAGACTGGACTCGGCATCGCCGCTGGCAATCCTGCAGCGTGGCTATGTGCTGGTGACCGATCCGGCCGGCCACCCCGTGACGACCGCCGCGTCAGTCAAAGCGGGCAATCGCCTGCGCCTGCTGTTCGGTGACGGCCAGGTCGATGCTGTGGCGCAAGGCGGCGGCGCATCCAAGCCGCGACCGGCCACGGCGGCGGCTCAGGAGCGCCTGGATCTTTGATATTGCTGGTGCGGTGACGGGGGCTTCACCCGCCGCACGCGGGATGCGCTGAAACAAAGCTCAGAGCCGCCGCTCGCACTGGTGCGAGGAATGCCAATGGGCCCGAAAGCGCCACAACGAGCGCCGTATGGCCGATCTGTGGATAGAGCATGGCGGTCACCAGCACCCCTGCCCCGCGCAGGCGCGATGCCAACCGAAGCGTATTGCCGGGATCGATGGTCCCGTCGTCGCGCCCCGCCAGCAGCAGCATCGGAGGCGCCTTCGACGTGACGAAATTGATCGGCTGGGAGCGAGGCCAGTCGGCCTCCTGTCCGAGTATGGCTCCGATCTCGGCGTTGGCGGGCGGCAGAAAATCATACGGCGCCGCCAGCCCGATCACCCCGCACAGATCGCGGTCCGGCGAGAGGTCAACCGCAAGCAGATAGCGCGGATCGAGGGCAAGCAGCGTCGCGACCTGTCCGCCGGCCGAATGCCCCATCAGAAACAGCCGATGCGGATCGCCACCCAGACGCTCGGCGTTGCGGCGCGTCCATGCAACGGCCTCGGCCGGATCGTCCATGAACGCGGGGAACCGCACCTCGGGGTATAGTCGGTAATCGGGGATCACGACGAGGACGCCGTGAGCGGCCATGCCAGCGCCGACGAAGCGATACATCTCCTTCGCTCCGGTTTCCCAGCCGCCACCGTAGAAGAAAACGATCACCGGGGCCGGCGTGGCGCCGCGACGCGGGGCGTAGACGTCGAGCGTCCGTCGCGGACCTATCCCATAGGCGGCCGCTCGGGTCTGGGTGATCCCGTCCGTCGGTGCCATCGCATTCAGCGCCGCGGTCGGCGAAAATAAATGCAATAGGGCCACGACCAGGGTTGTTGCGGTCTGGGCGCCAAACATCCACGCTCCCCTCCCAGGCAACGCGCGCATCGGCACCGTGGCCTTCGCCACTTTATCGGCCAAACCGAGCCTTGAGCGTTAGCTTCTTTTCAAGGCGGACAAATTTTGTTACGACCTACGATCGATGAAGCGGCGACATACACATAACGTGAAGGTAATGAATGTCGTCGTCGCGGCAACCTCCAGTCATTCCGCCTGCATCTCCTTGAATACCTCGATCGCGGTCAGCAGCGCCTCACGCACCAAGGGGGCACCGACGTAGCCTGCGAGATGCAGCAGGGCTTCCGACAACTCGTCCTCGGTCCAGCCCTGGTTGCGGGCAAAGCGAAGATGCAGCTTCAGTTCCGGATCGCGGCCCTGCGCTGCATCCGAAATCACGCAGATCAGGGCGCGGGTCTTCAGGTCCAGTCCGGGGCGCGTCCACAACGAACCGAACACGGCTTCTTGCGTGTAGGCCGCGAACTTCTCCATGATCGGATGACTGTAGACGCCGTTGTCGAGCTTGTCGGCATAGGCGTCACCCATCAGCTTGCGCCGCATTGCGCGGCCTGCCGCTCGTCTGTCCTCGGCCATGTTGGCTTCTCCCTCCCGATGGCGAGGCTGAGTGTCCGACAAGCGCGGCTGTTTGGCTAGAGCGCGATATGGTCGGGGCATCAGTGCTGTAACAGGCCGCCTCGATGTTCGATGAAACGGGCGATCTCCTGGACGCCTTTGCCCGCGCGAACGTTGGTGAATACGAACGGCCGGTCGCCGCGCATTTTCCTTGCGTCACGGTCCATGACGTTCAGGTCAGCGCCCACGTACGGGGCAAGGTCGATCTTGTTGATGACAAGCAGATCGCTGCGGGTAATGCCGGGGCCGCCCTTACGCGGGATCTTGTCCCCGGCGGAAACGTCAATGACGTAGATCGTCAAATCAGCCAGTTCCGGACTGAATGTCGCGGCCAGATTGTCGCCGCCCGATTCGATCAGGATCAAGTCGAGCGCGGGAAACCGACGGCGAAGGTCCGCGACGCCCGCCAGGTTGATCGATGCATCCTCGCGGATCGCGGTATGCGGACAACCGCCTGTTTCGATCCCCATGATGCGTTCGACCGGAAGCGATCCGGCGCGGGTAAGGAACTCGGCGTCCTCCTTGGTATAGATATCATTGGTGATCGCTGCGATATCGTAAGAGTTCCGGAAATACTTGCACAATGCATCCATCAGGGCGGTCTTGCCGCTGCCGACGGGGCCGCCGACGCCGACACGAAGCGGACCATGCGGAGACAGCGTCATGAGCGGAACAACCTTGTATACTGTGTTTCATGCCGAATTGCGGCGATGTCGGACCGAAAGGCGCAGCCGCCCAGGTCGTCCAGCGTTGCCGTCGCCGTTGCCTCGGATACCGAAACGATGACCGGTTCCAGCGCGGCCAGGACGCGCAATCCAGTGGTCTGGCCGAGCGGCACGAGGCGGACGGCGGCTGATATCAGGTTGGCGGCAAAGCTCTGCAAATACGCCGCCGCGGTGTCGTCCTCGGGGATGCCCGCACCGCCAGCGGCGGCACCCACGGCGACGGCGTAGGGTGCTTCCTCGGGCAATGTCGTAATAGTCCACGGCGCCACCGCCAGAACGAACGCCCGGCCTTGATTGAGGGCCTCGTCCCGTCGTTCCCGGGCCGGTGCGGCGGCGAGCGCCAGTTGCGCGATTTCCTGCAATGCGACGGGATCGGCAGCGTTTCGGTGGGCATGCCGCAACAGTACCGGTGTCGGAACGGCCGGCTCCGTGCGCCAGAACGTCGACTAGCCATGTGCGCAAGCTGTCTTCATCGCTGATGTCGCCTGCCTCGACCGCCCACTCCAGGCCGTGCGAGTAGGCAAACGCACCGGTGGGAAACGCCGGCGACAGCCAGGCCAGCAGATGCAGCAGCGCCGTCCGCTCAGTGGTCATCGTTATCGTCATGGTGGTGGTGATGGCCGCCGCCGGCGTAGGCCCCCGTTTCGGGGTCGAACGGTGCCTGGATCAGGTGGACGCGGCCGCCGATGCCCTGAACCATGTCGCCAATCACATGGTCGGCGCGGATGCGGATGCGGCTGCCCACGACCTGTATCGGGAGGTGCCGGTTCCCCAGGTGCCAGGCGATGCGAACCAGTTCGACATCGCCATGAGCATGGATTTCCATCAGCTCTTCAGGTTGCGCACGGACACGCACGACGCCGCGTTCGACCGCGAGGCCATCGCCGTCCCGCAATCGCACCGCCTGGGGCAGATCAATCAGTAAGTCGCAGCCATCCACGGTAACCAAGACGATCCTACGGCGGAAGCGCCGGTCGTAGTCGATCAGCACCTGGTCGATTTCCCGCGCCGCGTCCCAGCCACCCGCGGGCAGGATTGCTTGCACACGCATCAGAACAGGAAATATCGTTGCGCCATCGGCAGTATGGTGGCGGGTTCGCAAGTCAACAGAACGCCGTCGGCCCGAACCTCGTAGGTTTCGGCATCGACTTCGATCGCCGGCGTGGCATCGTTGTTGATCATGGCTTTCTTGCCGATGCCGCCTCGGGTATTCGCCACCACCGCCAATCGCCGCCGCAGCCCCAACGCTCGGCCCACATCCGCATCGAGCGCCGCGCCCGAAACGAAAGTGACGCAGGTCGCGGCCAGGACACCACCGAAGGCGCCGAACATCGGGCGATAATGCACCGGCTGCGGTGTCGGGATCGAGGCGTTCGGGTCGCCCATCGGCGCGCAGACGATCATGCCACCCTTGATGACCAAATCAGGCTTCACTCCGAAAAACGCTGGCGACCACAGCACCAGATCGGCCAGTTTTCCTTCCGTGATGGAACCGATCTCGGCGGCGAACCCCTGCGCGATGGCAGGGTTGATGGTGTATTTGGCGATGTAACGTTTCACCCGTGCATTGTCGTTGCGATCGCTGTCACCGGCCAGAGCGCCGCGCTGAGTCTTCATCTTGTGCGCGGTCTGCCAGGTGCGAATGATCACCTCGCCGACCCGACCCATCGCCTGGCTGTCGGAAGACATCATGGAAAGAGCACCAAGATCGTGCAGGATGTCCTCGGCGGCGATGGTTTCCTTGCGTATGCGACTCTCCGCGAACGCAACGTCTTCGGGGATCGTGCTGTCCAGGTGATGACACACCATCAGCATGTCCAGATGTTCGTCCAGCGTGTTGGCCGTGTAGGGACGCGTCGGGTTGGTGGAACTCGGCAACACGTTGCCTAGGCCGGCGACCTTGATGATATCGGGGGCGTGGCCGCCGCCGGCGCCCTCGGTGTGAAAGGCGTGGATGGTGCGGCCCTTGAACGCGGCGATCGTGTCCTCGACGAAACCACTCTCGTTCAGCGTGTCGGTGTGGATCATCACCTGGACATCGAAACGATCGGCAACGGCGAGGCAGTTGTCGATCGCCGCCGGGGTGGTGCCCCAGTCCTCGTGCAGCTTTAGGCAGCTTGCACCGGCACGGATCATTTCCTCCAGCGCCTGTGGCTGAGATGCATTTCCCTTGCCCGCGAACGCCAGATTGACCGGCAGGCCCTCGGCTGCCTGGAGCATGCGCGCCATGTGCCAAGGACCCGGGGTGCAGGTCGTGGCGGCGGTGCCAGTGGCCGGGCCGGTCCCACCACCGACCAAGGTCGTTACGCCCGATGCGATCGCGTCATCCACCTGCTGCGGACAGATGAAATGAATATGCGCGTCGATGCCACCGGCCGTCAGGATCTTGCCCTCGCCGGCGATGACCTCGGTGCCGGGGCCGACAATGATGTCAACGCCGGGCTGCACGTCGGGATTGCCGGCCTTGCCGATCCTCGCGATGCGGCCGTTGGTGACCGCGACATCGGCCTTGACGATGCCCCAGTGGTCGATGATCAGCGCGTTGGTGATGACGGTATCGACCGCGCCCTGCGCCTGAGAGGCCTGCGACTGGCCCATGCCGTCACGGATCACCTTGCCGCCGCCGAATTTCACTTCCTCGCCGTAAATGGTGAAGTCCTTTTCCACCTCAACGATCAGGTCGGTGTCGGCCAGCCGAACGCGGTCGCCGGTGGTGGGACCGAACATGTCGGCATAAGCGGTTCGGGTGATACGGGCCATCAGGCGAGCGCTCCCATGACGTCTCCGCGGAAACCATAAACGTGGCGCGTGCCGCGATACGGGACCAGGGTTATCTCGCGCGTCTGCCCCGGCTCGAACCGCACGGCGGTGCCCGCGGCGATATCCAGGCGCTGACCGCGAGCAACCGCGCGGTCGAACGACAACGCGGCATTGGTTTCGGCAAAGTGGTAGTGGCTGCCTACCTGAATCGGCCGGTCGCCGGTGTTGGCAACGGTCAGCACGGTGCGCGACAGCCCGGCGTTGAGTTCAACGTCGCCGTCAGCGGGAAGCAGTTCACCGGGGATCATGGAAGGGTCCTATTGCCGACTGTTTGGCAGGTCGATTTCGCAGCCTACATGGCAATCGTCGTTCGGTCACCCCCGCTTTATCCGGCACGTCGCAGGAGGGTTGTAATCGACGTATATGTCCATAATATACATGATCCATGATTGAATTGTCGCTCGCTCAGGGATTCCAGTGGGATGCAGGGAATCATCGTAAGAGCGAGGATAGGCACGGCGTGAGTCAAAGCGAGGCCGAACAGGTGTTTTTCAATGAGCCGCTGCTACTGACCGTGGATGAGCGCCACAGCGAGGCCGAGGCGCGATACCATGCGCTGGGTCATACAGATGACAGCCGCCTTCTCCACGTGACTTTCACGCTGCGCCAGCAGGGACGGTTGATCAGGATAATCTCCGCTCGAGATATGCACCGGAAGGAAAGAGTTCGCTATGCCCAAGAAGCTTAAGTCAGTTCCAACCTTCACGACCGAAGCAGAGGAGCGCCGGTTCTGGGAGACTCACGACTCGACCGACCTTGTCGACTGGAGCAAGGCTCAGCGCGTTCGGCTGCCCAACCTGAAGCCATCAAGCACCGCTATCTCCCTGCGGCTGCCGGTGCCGCTATTGGAGCGGATCAAAATTGCAGCTAACAAGCGGGATGTGCCGTATCAGTCGTTGATCAAGACGTGGCTTGCGGAAAAGGTCGACGGCGTATGATGACGTCGGGCAGAAACACCAAGTTCCGTCGACCCCCTACCGGATTGGCTCGTGCACGGTGACCAGTTTCGTTCCGTCGGGAAACGTCGCCTCGACCTGGACATCGTGGATCATCTCGGCGATGCCCGGCATCACCTGATCACGGGTCAGAACCTTCGCCCCGGCCTCCATCAGATCGGCGACACTGCGGCCATCCCGCGCGCCTTCCACAACGAAATCGGTGATCAACGCGATCGCCTCCGGATGATTGAGCTTCACGCCGCGGTCCAAGCGCCGCCTGGCCACCATGGCCGCCATCGAAATGAGCAGCTTGTCTTTCTCTCGCGGGGTCAGATTCATTTCTTGTCTTTCTCTCGCGGGGTCAGATTCATTTCGATTCTTCCATCGTCACCTCAGCATAGCCATGCTCGCGGCAGCGGACGAGAGGCCCGCAGGACCGCAAGCACACCGACCACCATACGCCGGACGGACGCACTGCCGGACCCGAGGATACGCACGATCAGCATTCCGTTCCATGCACTCGCCGCGCCTTCGGTAACAGGATCGGCCGCGTCAATAACCTGCCGCACGATATTCAGCCGCTCGTCAACGTCGGGCGCCAGATACACCATCGTGGACAGGACATGCGCACCCCTGCCTATAGCCTGCCGCTGCATCAGCGCGGCGCAATCGCCATCCATCCGGATCGCATCGTGCAACAACAAAGCGCCGTCCCGCCGGACGCGAATCAGATCGCGCACCGCCCCGGACCGGACCTGCTCGCCCATCGCCGATCGACCGAACACCAATGTTTCCACCCCGAGAAACCGTGCATCCACCGCAAGCTCCACATCCAAGCGCCGATCGAGTGAACTCCGGTCGAACAGGATTGTCTCCTGTGGCAGCCATTCCAGCGCCGCGCCAGTCCCCACCATCAGCCGGGTCCGGACATATGACGCTGCGTCGCCAGCCCGAGCACGATAGCAGCGCTCGGCCGCCTGGGAAGCGATTGTTGCTTGTGCACCCGCCTGGCACGCGAGCGTTAGTTCCAGCCGGTCGCCGGCAGCAATCCCCCCCGCCGTATTCAGCGTAACGATATCCATCCAGCCCGGAACAATTCGTCGCGGAAAACGCGCCTTCAGGCAACCGACCTGCCGCAGTTCATCCAATACCGATTCTGATCCGAAAGGCTTAACGGCAACGCGCAATTCCCCGCTCGCGCGTTGCAGCAGGACTGGATCAGACAGAGAGGCGCCGTCGTACATCCGCTTCGTCGAGATCCTCGCGGCGCCCGGACAGCACGACATCGCCGCGATCCATCACCACCATCGTTTGCGCCAGTTCTCGGGCAAACTCAAAATACTGCTCGACCAGCACAATGGCCATGGTTCCCCTCGACCGCAACAGCGCGATCACCCTGCCGATATCCTTGATGATGCTCGGCTGGATGCCCTCGGTCGGCTCATCCAGCACGATCAGACGAGGCTTCATCACCAGTGCCCTGGCGATCGAAAGTTGCTGCTGCTGGCCGCCGGACAGGTCGCCGCCGCGCCGGCGCAACATCGTCTTCAGGATCGGAAATAAATCAAAAATCTCGTCCGACACACGACGTTCACCGCGAGGCAATACGGCGAACCCGGTCTCAAGGTTTTCCCGCACCGTCAGCAGTGGAAACACGTCGCGTCCCTGCGGCACCCAGGCGATGCCTCGTTTCGCTCGTTCATAAAGCGGCAGACGGCTAATATCGGCGCCTTCCCAACGGATCGTGCCTCTGGTTATCGGATGCGCGCCAACGATCGCCCGCAGCAACGATGTCTTTCCGACCCCGTTCCGGCCCATCACGCAGGTCACGGCGCCTGCCTCGGCGGTGATCGAGACCTGGCGCAGCGCAATCGCCGCTCCGTAATAAAGATCGACCTTTTCGACTTCCAGCATCAGCGCCCCAAATAAACTTCGATGACCTTCGGATCATCGCTGACGAAATCGATCGACCCCTCCGACAACACAGAGCCTTCGTGCAGCACCGTCACCTTCACATCCAGCGCCCGGACGAAGGCCATATCGTGCTCCACCACAACGACACTTCGAGTGCGGTTGATTTCGCGCAGCAGCGCCGCGGTTTGTTCCGTTTCAGAGTCCGTCATACCTGCCACCGGCTCATCGACCAGCAAAAGCCGCGGTTCCTGCGCCAGCAACATGCCGATCTCCAGCCACTGTTTTTGCCCGTGCGAAAGGTCAGCGGCGCGACGGTTGCGTTGCTCGGTCAGGCGCGTGGTCTCCAGGATCCCCTCGATGCGCGTTTTCTCCTCGGCGGTCTGGCGGGCAAACATGGTGAACCGAGGGCTGCGGTCGCCAGCCAGTGCAAGCAGCAGATTGTCCCAAACCGAGTGGGGCTCGAACACAGTCGGCTTCTGAAATTTGCGTCCGATGCCCAGCGCCGCGATTGCCGGCTCATCAAGTTTGGTCAGGTCGGTTCCCGCGGAATAGACAACCTTGCCGACATCGGGCCGGGTCTTGCCGGTGATCACGTCCATCATCGTGGTCTTGCCGGCGCCGTTCGGGCCGATCACCGCACGCATCTCGCCCTCGGTGAGCACCAATGACAGCGCATTCAGCGCACGAAACCCGTCGAACGTGACAGTGACGCCATCCAGATACAGCAGCGTATCGTTATGATCGCTCACCCGGTGACCTCGCGAGCAACGGCTGCCGCGGGACTTTCCGTTTCCGCCACCTCCTTGCGGGCACGCTTGTCGAATAGACCCATGACGCCGCGCGGCAGGAACAACGTTACGAAGATGAACATGGCGCCGAGCGCATAGAGCCACACTTCCGGGAAGGCGCCGGTGAACCAGGTCTTGCCGAAGTTCACCAGAATCGCGCCGAGGATCGCGCCAACCAACGTACCGCGGCCGCCGACCGCGACCCAGATCACGGCCTCGATCGAGTTGCCCGGTGCGAATTCGCTTGGATTTATAATGCCGACCTGGGGCACGTAAAGCGCTCCGCCGATGCCCGCCATGATCGCCGACAGGACCCAGACGACGAGCTTGTACCGACTTCCGGCCGGTAGCCCAGGAACCGAGTGCGGCTCTCGGTATCTCGTACGGCGATGAGGATCTTGCCGAAGCGCGAATCGACCACGAACCGCGCCAGCAGGAGCTGTCCGCAAAGGAACACCGCGGTGATCACGAGCAACGCCGAGCGGGTGGCGTCGACTTGAACGTTAAATCCAAGAATGTCCTTGAAATCGGTCATCCCGTTATTGCCGCCAAAGCCCATATCGTTGCGGAAGAACGCCAGCAGCAGGGCATAGGTCAGGGCTTGCGTGATGATTGACAGATAGACGCCGGTTACCCGCGAACGAAAAGCGAGCCAGCCGAAGATCCCCGACAATACAGCGGGCACCAGCACCGCCATCAGCATGGCAAAGCCGAACCATTCGAAACCGTACCAGTACCACGGCAGTTCTTTCCACCCGAGGAACACCATGAAGTCGGGCAACAGCGGGTTGCCATAGACCCCTCGGGTGCCAATTTGGCGCATCAGATACATTCCCATGGCGTAACCGCCGAGGGCGAAAAATGCCGCGTGACCCAGCGACAGGATGCCGGCGAATCCCCACACCAGATCAACCGCGAGTGCCAGCATCGCGAAACAAAGATACTTGCCGGCAAGCGCCAAAACATAGGTCGGCACATGCAAAGCCGAGCCCGGCGCCGTCGCCTGATTCAGTATCGCCAGCAGCGCCGCTACACCCAGGATGAGTATTATGGCGATATAGCCGCCGGGGCCGAGTCTCATGCCTCCACCGCCCGTCCCTTGAGCGGGAACATTCCGCGTGGGTTACGTTGCACAAACAGGATCAATAGCACCAGGACGACGATCTTGCCGAGCACCGCGCCGGCGATGGGTTCGAGGAATTTATTTACGATGCCAAGGGTGAGGGCGCCTAGGGTGGTGCCCCACAAATTGCCGACGCCGCCAAACACCACGACCATGAAGCTGTCGATGATGTAGCCCTGGCCGAGGTTCGGCGAGACGTTGTCGATCTGCGACAAAGCGACACCGGCGATTCCCGCGACGCCCGAGCCAAGGCCGAAGGTGAGGGCGTCGATCCAAGGGGTGCGGATACCCATTGCCGCCGCCATGCGTCGGTTCTGCGTGACCGCGCGCATTCGCAGGCCCAGCGGCGTGAAACGAAGTGCGGCCATCAGTGCCGCGACCACGAAGATCGCAAACAGGATGATGTACATTCGATTCCAGGTCAGAGTCAGGCCGCCTAACTGCGTGGCTCCGCTCATCCAGCTCGGGGTGTCCACGTCGCGGTTATTGGCCCCGAACAGCGAACGAATGACCTGCTGCAACACCAATGACAATCCCCAGGTCGCCAGCAAGGTCTCCAGCGGGCGGCCGTAGAGCCATCGGATCAGACTACGCTCGATTACGATGCCGATGATACCGGTGACAAGAAATGCCATCGGCACGGCGACCGGTAGACTTAGCTGGTACAGCGCCGGGGTGTAGGCGTGCATCAATTGCTGCACCACGAACGTTACGTAGGCGCCGAGCATCACCATCTCGCCGTGGGCCATGTTGATGACGCCCATCACGCCGAAGGTGATGGCGAGGCCGGCCGCCGCCAACAGTAGTACCGATCCCAGACTGATACCGTAGTAGACGCTCTGTGCGATGCTCCAGAGTTGCAGCACGTGATCGATCGAGACTACCGCCGCGCTGGCGGCATCCGCCACGGGGCCGGTCTGTCCGGCGAGCCGCGACAGGAGGCTGCGCGAGTCCTGGTCGCCGCGCTCCCGCAGCACCGAGACGGCCGCTAGTCGCTGATCCTGCGGCGCATTGTCTGACGACAGGATCGCGGCGGCCTGCGCCTGCTCCATGCGACGCTTCACACCGCTATCGGTTTCCTTCGACAGAGCGCGGTCGAGAGCTGGCAGTGCAGCCGGGTCATGCGAATTGAACACCGCCTCCGCCGCCTGAAGACGGACAGACGGATCGGTATCGAAAAGTTGCAGGCTGCCCATCGCCGCGTCGATTGCGCCTCGCACGGCGTTGTTCAACCGAACCGGCTTGACCCCCAGGGCGTCGGGGACAGGGGCGCCTGAGGAGGCGTCGGTGAAGGAGCCGTCATCTGCTTTGATCAGGATGGTATGGTCGGGAGTGAAATAAAGTCGGCCGTGCTGTAACGCGGAGATGATGGTCGCGGCGCGTGGATTGCCGGACAGGGCCAGGTCTTCGACGCTTTGTCGGGTCGTGTCGAAACTGCCCGACGCAAATCCAGCCAACGGGTCATCCGCGCGGGCGCCGAACGGCCAGCAAAGCAATGCCAACAGCAGCACAGACGCGACGCGCCATATCGCGGCACGTGGCATGACGGACCAGGCCCGAGACGGCAACTTTATATTTAGTGTCGGCGAAAAGGTTAGGGATGGCGCCGGCATGACATCAGAATGCATGGTCGTCGCCCCCGCGGGTTTCAGTTTGGTGTAAAAAATAAGGGGCGGCCGGGAGGAAAGCGGCCGCCCCTTTTTGGCAAGAAGGGGGTCAAGCCTTCTTGCCGGCGGTGCACGTGCCGGTCTTCACGTTGAACGCACCGCATTTCAAAGGCGATCGCCAATCGCCAATCAGATCCTTGGTGTCAGCGACGTAGGGCGACCACTCCTGAGCCACCACCAGTCCTGGCGTCTGCGAAACGATGTTGAACTGGCCGTCCGGCTGGATCTCACCAATCAGCACAGGCTTGGTAATATGGTGGTTCGGCATCATGGCGGAGTAGCCGCCGGACAAATTCGGCACGGAGACTCCCATCAGGGCGTCGATCACCTCATCCGGAGCCGTGGTGCCGGCTTTCTCCACGCCTTTGACCCACATGTTGAAGCCGATGTAGTGCGCCTCCATCGGGTCGTTGGTGGTGCGCTTCGGATTCTTGGTGAACTTTTTCCAGGTGGCAATGAACGCGGCGTTCTCGGGTGTGTCGACACTCTCGAAGTAGTTCCAGGCGGCGAGGTGCCCCAGCAATGGTTTCGTATCGATACCGGCCAGTTCTTCCTCGCCGACGCTGAATGCTACCACCGGGATATCGGTGGCTTTGATGCCCTGATTGCCGAGTTCCTTGTAGAACGGAACATTTGCGTCGCCATTGATGGTGGACACCACGGCGGTTTTCTTTCCGGCCGAACCAAACTTTTTGATCGACGCGACAATGTTCTGCCAATCGGAATGACCGAATGGGGTATAGTTGATAAGGATGTCGTCCGCGGCGACGCCCTTCGACTTGAGATAAGCCTCGAGAATCTGATTTGTGGTGCGCGGGTAGACGTAGTCGGTTCCTGCCAGAACCCAGCGCTTCACCTTGTTTTCGTTCCACAGGTAATCAACCGCTGGGATAGCCTGCTGATTCGGTGCCGCCCCGGTATAGAAAACGTTACGGCTGCACTCCTGGCCCTCGTATTGAACCGGATAGAACAGGATGCTGTTCAGCTCTTCGAATACCGGCAGCACCGACTTGCGCGAAACCGAGGTCCAGCAACCGAAGGTAGCGGCTACTTTGTCGACGGAGATCAACTGGCGGGCTTTTTCAGCGAACAACGGCCAGTTTGATGCCGGATCGACGACCACCGCCTCAAGCTTCTTGCCGAGCAGTCCGCCCTTGGCGTTTTGTTGCTCGATCAGCATCAGCATGACGTCCTTCAGCGTGGTCTCGCTGATAGCCATGGTGCCTGACAGGGAGTGAAGAATTCCGACTTTGATGGTTCCACCGGCCGGCTGGGCAACGGCGGGAGTCGTTGCCGCCTTTACGACGCCGCCCATGGCAGCGATGGCCGCCACCCCAGCACCGAGCCGACCGAGACCGCGTCGGGAGATAATTGGTTCAACCGGTGACATCCGTGCCTGTTCCCGTGCTTGTTGTTGTTTCAGTTTCCCCGTCTGACGGACGGCTGAAAAAGAAATGCAACCGATGTGCCAAGCAAGCAGGACCGCCAGTCGGGACTATGCTCGGCATACAACTCAGAGCGTGGCCCCATAAGATTTGCCCATATGCCTACAAATTACTCACTGAAATGCGCTAAACTTGCCGGTCTGCCCGGTCCATTCCTGCACTTGCGGTCGCGAGCGGCGGATTTGGGCGGTCCGGCCAAACGCGCTAGATTTTGATCCAAGCGTCAACGAGGAAAAAACCGATGCCCAGGATCATCATCGCCGACAATCCGCTGAACGAGATCAGCGTCGCCAAGGAATTGCTGCCGCCCAACCTGGAAACGGTTATCGCACGTCACGGCAGCGCTGAATTCAAAGCGGCCCTCGCCGACGCGATCTGCCTGGTCGGGTTCGGCGATGGGACCATGGATGACGCATTCTACGCCAGAGCGCCAAAGCTGAAGCTGGTGCAACTTCTTTCCGCCGGCTACGACCGGTGCGATATCGGCGCCGCCCGTCGCGCGGGGGTACCGATCTGCAACAATGGCGGTGCCAACTCTACCGCCGTATCAGAGCATGCCATCCTGCTCATGCTCGCGGTGTGCCGGCGCATCGTCTGGCAGCACACCAATGTCGCCTCAGGCCGCTGGCGCGGCAACAACGTGGATGATGTAAAACTCTTCGAACTGAAAGGTCGCACCCTAGGCATCGTCGGGCTCGGCACCATCGGCAAGAAGACCGCGAGGCTCGCTCAGGCGTTCGGCATGCACGTGCAATATTACGATGTCGTTCGCTTGACCGAGGAACGAGCCGATGGACTTGGCGTTCGGTTCGTGCTGTTCGAGGAGTTGCTTCGCACGTCCGATATTGTTTCATTGCATGTGCCGCTCAGTGCTGCGACGAAGCATATGATAGGCGCGTTGCAACTCGCGATGATGAAGCCCACAGCTTATCTGATTAACACGTGTCGCGGCTCGGTGGTGGATGAGCCGGCAATGATCGAGGCGCTGGCAAGCGGTGTCATCGCAGGTGCCGGCCTGGATGTGTTCGACCAGGAGCCGCCACCTTCGAACAATCCTTTGTTCGCCCTACAGAACGTCGTGCTGACGGCGCATCTTGCGGGCCCGACCTGGGAGAACCAGTACACCCGTTTCCGGAACGCATTCGATAATTGCCAGAGAGTGGTGCGAGGAGAGCAGCCACTTTGGATCATTCCCGAACTGAGCGCCTAGTATCGCGCGTCCGAGAAGCGCGATACGTCGCTTATGGTTCGAAGTAGCCGATTCACGCGGCAAAGCGCGGTCGCATCGCGACTCACGCTTCTCTGCGATCGGATATTAGATCGTTCTCCCCGCGCTGGTGCCAATGCCCGGCACCAGCTCCGGCCGGCGCGGCAGTGGAACCCTGAAGCCGGTGGAAGCAGTCTCGTGAACCACTGCCTCCTCGCGTGGCATCAGGTTAGCCACCGTCGCAATCAGCAGCACCGGAAACAATATCGGTGGAAAATGCTCGTTGCCGCCTGCGATTAGCAGCAACACCAGCAGCGGGAGCAGCACCGCGTTCTGCCGCTCGGTTCGATGATTCCAGACGATCAATGTCAGATACAGGATGAGTTCAAATACGCCGTACTCAAGAATGATCTTGATCGGTGTATTCATATCGTAGACGAAGGTTATGCCCGCCAGCGATTCCACGCCCCCAGGCCCGATGCCGGTGAAGAACGCCCACGGCGCGGCATGCAACACTTCCTCCATGACCAGAATTGGCGTGACGAAGCGCTCGTTGCCGCTGGAACCCTGCATGTTGATTTCATTGATGCGGCCCGCCAGGCTGTCGGTGATCGCGGGAAAGACGAAGCTGATGACGACAAACGCAAGCAGACATACGCAGGAGAAGACAATCGCGACCCAGAGTTCGCGTCCCCCCTTGGTGAAGCCGGTATAGAGTATGAAAGCCCCGACCACCATCCAACCGGTTCCGGACGCCGAGCAGAACATCGAAACCAGGAAGAGGGCGATGTAGAGTGGTCTACGGCTTTCCAGCCACTCGCAGATCAGACCCAGCGCCATGAACTGCGAGAAAGTCGAAGGCTCGACAAGGAAGAAGCCATTCGCCTTTATGATCTTCCCGCCGAGTGGGATCTCGACGTTATAGAGCGCCTCCATCGAAAGCGAGGCGGGGACGAATGGCTTGAACGAGAAAAGTCGAATTCCAGCGAATTGAGCGAAGAATCCGATCAGGCCGCATACCGCGATGAATGCCAGACAGCCAATCACGATGCGGAAGAAGGCTCGTTCGTCCATCTTCCTGGTGAACCGCAGAGCGCCGAAGCCGGTTATGACCAACCAATAGAGGAAGGAGACCATGCTGTTCCGCGTTACCATGGCGATCGGCATGCTCTTGTGCAGGTTGATCGCGATCAGCCCGAAAGCCACCAGACCGAGCATGATCCCGACACGCTTGCGATCAAAGGACACGACGCCGGTCCAGAGATACCAACCGGCCGCCACGCAGCCGATTACGCCCGGAACGCTGATCGGCGCGGGCATGCCGAAGCGCTGCAGCACGAGACAGGACAACATGACGATCAGGACGAAGTTGCGCTGTCCTTGGGCGTGGTGAAGCACGACGGGGTCAACGGTTTCGGCAGTCAAACCTGTCACGAGTGGTTGACTGGCCGTCGGTGATCGACGCCCGCCGCCTCACTCGGCACTGCGGCTTCCGCGAAGAAGCCGGCGAAAAACTGGTCACGGGACAAGATCCACAAGCGAAACCAGGAGGGAGGGAAAAGCCGGGCCAGTTTCGCCCCGGCAGAACATACGGCCTGTTTGGCGGCGAGGCCGCGTGCGCCACGACCCTCGCGTCGATACTGTAGTCCACGCAGATAGTAGCGCTGCAGGATCCAGGGTTCCGTCAACTGATTGGGCCGGACCATGTGTTGTACCCGTGCGTCGGCAGCGAACCAAGCTCGATGTCCGGCCGCCATGACTCGCAGCACGAAATCGGATTCGCCGCCCATGACGTAGGCTCGCCGGGAGTTGTCCGGGCCGACGTCTTCCGCGAAGGTGAACCCTTCTTCCCTGAACACGCTGGTTCGCACCGCCATGTTGGGGCCGAATATGACCCCGGCCTCGCACCAGCCGGTCGGCTGCTCGTTCAGGGCATATAGAATACTGAAATCGACCGCTCTTTGTGAAATGAACGGCGGACGGGTGCCGGGCCAGAGGGGGATCACGGTGCCACCGAACACGGTCGCCTCGGGATGCGCGGCGGCGGCGCGCTGGAGCTGGATCAGCCAGTCAGGGTCGGGAATGACATCGTCGTCCGTCAGCACCGTGAGGTCGCCTTCGATCTCCGAGATGGCACGGTTCAACGCTCGGTTCTTTCCGGCGGCAGGCTCATTCACGATAGTCAACGGCAGCAGGTTCGAGTATCGCTGCAGCACCGCGGAGGTGGCGTCGCGACTGCCGTTATCGGCAACAATCAACTTCCAGCCGCCTTCTGGAGCTTGAAGCGCGAGCAGCGCCTCGAGCATTCTTTGCAGACCTTCGGCGCGGTCCCGCGTCGCGAACAGGACGGTGATCACTGGGCGTTACCAGCAGCCGCCGCGCCAGACGGTATGTGGAGGGGCAGCCCGCCTGTCTGACACAGCAGGCCGGCTGCACAGAAAATGTGCACACATCGTCAGTTGCTCTTGCCGCAGGTTGTTCATCTCGACCCCCGCCTTCTTCGCCTCAAATCCACCTGACGTCCAGATGGCTATAGACCACCCGACCGGTCTCACATCAGGTTATATCGGACGCGGCGAGATTACCCCGGTTCACTCAATCGAAACAACATGTTATTCGGCCGCGCCAGGACCGGTTTGCAACAGATGGACGTCGGACGGGAGCGTCTGAGCGAAACGCTCCAGAGCGCTGGCGGCCGCCGCGGCGTCGCTGGGTCGCCGCGCGTAGAAATGGTAGCGACGTGCAGTCTCTCCTGAGACCGCTCCGCCCAGGCGCAGTTCGCCGATCATTGTCCATGTCGTTGGGACGTTGGGATCGACAGCCGGGTCGATTATTGCAAGTCCGATATCATGAACTCGCCAGCAGTCCATCCATCCACCCGACCGTGCGTGCCCGGGAACGCTGCTGACGTGCAACCTCGGAGCCTAGGCCGGACAGGTCAAGAACGTAGTGCGGGTTCTCGAAGTTCAGATAACCAATCTGGTCGACGGCGACCGGTGCCTGATAGAACCGCGTGACGAAGCGGTGCAGTTGATAAGGTCCCTGGTATTCCTTCGCCGCCATTGCCGGGATCGACACGAACTGGGTTGCGTAGCCGGCAAAGATCAGCAGCAATCCGGTGCTGACGACCGAGACGCCTCGCCACGTCACCCTGTCGCACCAGGCGGTAACCTGTTCGCGATATATCACGGCAGCGCCGCACAGATTGAGCACCAGGACGTAGGCCTCATAACGGGAGGGCGTCCAACCCAATTTGCCGCCGAAGATCTGAGCGAACGTCACGAACGTCATGAAGGCAAATGTCACGAGGTTGATCTGGATGGCCTTCGTCAGCGGACGCTGTGACAAAGCTGCCCAGTTGGTTGCCAGCCATGCCATAGCCAGCACGACTCCTCCCAGCATCTGGGCGGCGCCGAAACTGTTCAGGTTGCTGAACAGGTTCTTCAGGACGGCGACGATCACCGAGGTCAGGCCGCTGTGGGAGACGGCGGCGGCGTTCGACCAGTCGGAGCGGGCGAGCACCGAACTCGGCAGCACCGGGAGACCGAGCGAATGCAGAAACAAGGAGTAGCCACCGACCAGGAGGGCGCCGATCGCCACCATGGCCAGCGCATAGGTGTATTTCCGAAAGGCGATGAAGATCAGCGCATCGGCCACGAGCATTCCGGCCGCCTCGAAGCGGACGATTGGCTGAATGATGATACAAGCGATCCACCACCAGTCGCATCTGCCGTTGATGACAAATCTGACGAGGCCCAGCAGGTAGGCCACGGTCATGGCGACGTGGAAGGAATGCTCCAGCCCGGTCATGGCAAGCCCCGGAAGATCGAGGGCGAGGGTCACCACGGCGGCCAGGACGAACAGATAAAGCGGTGGGATGCGGTGCAGTGGGATGCGGCATTCCCGCGCCAACAGAACGGCGAATGCGCCGGCGGCAAGGGTCGAGGCGATGTTGATGACGAGCGGCAGCGCTGCGCCGAGCCCGAATGGCCGCAATGCCGCGAGGAGAAAGGGAAAGAGGATCGATGAACTTGGGGCCGCGGCCTCGCCGGCCACAAGCCCGTAATTGCCGACCGAAATCTGTTGCGCCAGGGCGAGATGGGTGTAGGCCGCCTCCAACGGATAAACGAGGTGCCCGTGGGTGAGGACCAGCACACTGAGAACCTCGGCGACGAGCAACAGGGCGATGCCGCCAAGGACAGGTATCATGGGCCAAACGAATTCAGCCGACCGGGCCCGGGCGGAGGCATCGATGCCGCCGCCGGCGGCGATTGACGTTTGATCAGACGATGGAGAAGCGCTCACGGCCACCTTGCACAATACGCTTTGGGAAAGACTTGTCTTAGCCTAAGGCAACGAACGGCGTCACGGTCGCCGCCGTTGACTCGCGGCATGTTGAGCACTTGGTCGGGCACACGTCACCGTAGCCACCGACCGGGCCAAAGTGCAATTGTTCTTATCGTCAACTCCTGATGCGGGGGAACAACCTGTGAGAACGGTCACCTCGAGTATTACCACCGCAGGAGGCGGCTGCAACAGTGAACTCTCCGCATCAGCGAGGAAGCCAGAACCAGCAGCGCCGGGCGGCGTGTCACGCTACTTTACCAGTCACCACAGCACGCGGATACCACTGTGCGCGACCATTTTTTTGTTCCGTTGGCTTGGATTTCAGTCCACAATCGGGTCGGAACAACGGTCTACATCAACGAGGACGGGGTGTGCCGAGCATGTCTGATGTGGTGCCGGACTCCGAAGTGACGTTCAGTCGCGGCCATCGCGAAGCCGCGATCACGATTTGTGCTAACGGCTTTTCTGGCAACCGTCTCGCCGCCACGCAACGGAGCGATTCCGCGATTTGGATTGGCTGTTGCTCGGGCGCCACGCTCCTGCCCTGACCGGGGCGCGGTCGGGCGACGCCGTGACGAGATCATCGCAGTGGACAATCTAATTGCAACTGGAACTAGTTTGCCGAGGCGGCCCGGCGCTCAAGGGCGCGACGCGGCTGCCTGTCCTGTGCTTCACGAAACAGCGCGCCTGGGCATCGGTTTTCGGGCCCGCCAGACACAATGCAAGAAATTCGACGCGGCCACGCCAGATATCCGCGCCGAGGTGTGGCGGGAACGCCATGGCCCGGAGGAAATACACTTGGTGTCCGGCGTCGTAACGTTCACTTCGTGCCGGCATACGCGAACACCTGTATGCTCTCTCGGAGAAGGCCTTCTCGTTGGTTGGCTCGACTCGGCTTTAATATCTTCGCCACCCGGTGGCAGGGTCCGGTCGGCGTGATCGCACCTCGGCGTCCGGGCCACTAAATATCACAACACAGAGTTTCTCCATGAGTTCCACGACGTTTCGACGCAGCGCTGTCGGTACCGGCATGCAAAGCCTGAAAGGCCCGCTGCTGGTCTTGCTGATTTCGATCATCGGGTTCGCGGTCTCGCGGCGGGCCATGACCCACCTTGGGCAGTGGTCGGACGTGTATTCCAGCCTCGGCGTGGTCGTCATCTTCGCGGTCGCCCTGGCGTGCTGGCAGGTTCGATACCAGGACATGACGGCGCCACTGCGGATCACCACGCGGGCCATCGGGATCATCGTTCTGATCCAGGTGGCATTTGATTCGTTTGGCCCGTTTCCGGGACCACCGAACATTCTGTTCGGCGGCCAGGGGTCGGCGCTATATTTTCGATACGCGGCCGTGCTCGGTGTCGTAGCAGGCGTCGCGGGATTGTGGCGACCATCGTTCCTGGCCCCGCTGTTCCTGTATTATGTCGGCTGGCGGGAACTGATCGGGACCGTGTCGGGGATCCGTGTCGTCGACACTGATTACCTCGGCATGATCGATGTCGGGTATTTCTCAACCCTCGGCACGTTCATGGTGATTTGGGCAACCTCGCCATGGACGCTCAATCACTTCCCTTTCCTGCGCCCCTTCCTGCTCGGCGGAGACAGCTCCGAGGCGGTGCGCCCTCGGATATTCAACCTGATCTGGGCCTGCGCGGTCGGCGCACATCTGGGCAGCTACTTCTGGTCGGCGGTCGCGAAGATCCAGGTCAGTGGTGACCACCCGCTGACCTGGGTATTGCACAACCCGACGCAGACCGCGATCGTCATTGGACTGGAGCGAGGGGACAACCCTCTGGCGACCTTTCCGCAACTGCTGCAGATGGTGTGGGACGGAATCATCGGCGGCCAGCCGTTCCTGAATATTTTCGTCTTCGGAAGCCAGCTACTGGCACCGCTGGCGGCGTTGTCGGTTCCTGTCCTGTCGGCCTTTTGTCTACTTTACGATTTTTTTCACATCGGCGTGTACTTCACCTTGGGCGCCCTGTTTTTCTTCTGGATCGCGCTCAATCTCGTGATCGTCGCGGCGGCGGCGTCGCTGCCTCGGGATGGCTTCACCCCATCCATGAGGATTGTAATGGCGCTAACCATTCTGTTCGGACACTACTTCTTCTATACGAATCATCTGGGATGGCTCGACACGGCAAAGCTCGCCAGTCCGCAATTCTATGCGGTCACGCGGGATAATCGCACGGTCCTTGCGCCATCCAACTACTTCGGCATCTACTCGTACACCATCGCGCAGGCAGCGTTGTATATTCCCGACGGGCACTTCCCGTTCAGGCTAGCTGGCAACACGCTGGACCCCAAGACCTGGGAGGATGGCCGGACCTGCGGTCCCGAAATTTCCGAGCACCAGGATACCGGCGTCACCCTGGATGCGGTGAAGGCGATGGTCCTCGATACCGACAGGATGATGAGGGACCATCCCACTGTAAAAAGCGAAAATCTGTACTATTTCTACCCGCATCACATGCTGCCTAACCCGTGGGTGTTCACGGAGTTCAATGACCTCCAGATCGACGACATCGTCGGGTATGAGTATGTGATGGATTCGGTCTGCCTGACCCTCAAGGATGGACGACTTGCCCGTGACCTACACAAGCGCTCAACTTTCCGAATCGATCTCCGATGATCCGGAGGATATCTGGGTCGTTTACGACCAGGAATGTCCGTTCTGTAGCCGTTACGTGCTGCTATATCAGTTGCGGGAGCAGGGGCGTCGCGTCCATCTAATCGACGCACGCTCCGACCATCCGCTGGTCGCGGCGGTCCGCCTGCAAAAACTCGACCTCAACGAGGGCATGGTCGTTCGGTGGCGCGGACAATTCCATTATGGCTCGGAAGCCATGCATCTGCTTGCTCTGCTGGGAAGCAATCGCTCGATGTTCAATCGCCTGAACCAGGCGATTTTCTCGAAGCCGGCGCTTGCCCGTGCCCTGTACCCTTGGCTGGTGCGTGGACGCAAGCTGACCCTTCGGCTGCTCGGTCGCAAATTGATCGAGGATGCCTGAAGCGAACGTACCAGACGATACATTGACCGATCGGCGTCACGGCGGGCGTCTACAGCCGTTCGACTGATATCGTCACTGTTTCAGCTTCCGTGGTGGACTCGAAGGATCGCGCACGATATCAAGGCTCCTGGCCGTTCCGGTGCCGGTGGGGGTTTACGATCGTGTGCCGAATCGGGTTGGTGATCTGGATAGCCGTTATTGCCATTGGACTTCCCTATCGTGGCGCCGATGCCCAGCCGGCACAAAGCGGCGGGGCGCCTCCGGGCATGCAATGTCGACGCGCGATCGATCGAGCAGAGCGAACCGTGAAGGTCCCCGAGCAGTTGCTGGCGGCAATCGGCAGGGTCGAGACCGGGCGCTTGGATGCACAAAGCAACACTTGGTATCCATGGCCCTGGACGATCAATACCGGGGGTGAGGGTCGCTACTTCGACACCAAGCCGCAAGCAATCGCGGCGGTGCGTGCGCTTCAGGCGCACGGCGTGACATCGATCGATGTGGGCTGCATGCAGGTGAATCTCATGCACCATCCAAACGCTTTTCCTTCGCTCGAGCAGGCTTTCGACCCGCAAGCGAATGCGCTCTACGCGGCCCGCTTCCTGACCCAGTTGTTCGTTCAAACCAATGACTGGAAGCAGGCGGCGGCGCTGTATCATTCCGCGACGCCGCAACTCGGTGCCGACTACAGGCGTCGGGTGCTGGCCGCCTGGCCAGAGGAAGCGCGTCTCCAGACCTCACTGTTGCGGGACAAACTCGCCGAAGCCTGGGCGGCGACCCTCCGCGGCAGGCCACGGTCGACGTCTTTGCCGGTGGCAGCCAATTCTCCCAACGAAACCGGCGGCAAGTTCCCGGACGGCCGCCCGCGGGGCGCCGAAATCAATCTCGCCGCTTACAGGGGCGCCAGACCACAGTTTGTCCCTGCCAACTGACTTGCTTCAAGGTCCCGGCAGGCCAGGCTCACTTGGTCTGTTCATCCCCGCTGCTGCCGCTGGACCCGGTGCTGTTTTTGGAGCCACCTAGGCTTCTCCGGCACTCCTGCGACAGGCTCACCCAATACTGGCGCAGGCAGGTCGACTGATCGGCCTTGCTAGCCTTCTGTTGATTACAGAACTTGTGAAAATCTGCTCCACAGCCTTTCTTTTCCACCACAGTCAGGAAGGGATCCACCTGCGGCTGGTGAATGACCGAAACTGCCAGTAGAACCAAGGCAAGGGTGCTTCGCCGCCGCCACCGTGTATGTCCGTCCATTTCCAAGCTCCCGCCCCCTGAGGCTCCAATCATAGCCGCTTTGGATGCGCTGTCGCAGCCGAACATCGCAACGGTCGCTCAAATCGACTTTGCGTGCCAGCCGCCGGACTTCGCGGGATAGCATTCCTAAAAGCCAGGAGGCCCCAATCGCGCGGGATGCGCCGAGCTGCAGAGAGCAAGTTGGCCGCCGTAGCCCCGGCAGAACTAGCCGTGCGTCCCGGTGCCCGGGACCAACTGAGGGTTGGCGCTCCAGGCCTCGATCGGGCCACGTCGAGAGTCCGGCGACACGCCTCCCTGAGGTGTCACAACGGCTCTCGATTCGGCTGACAGCGCGGCCTCCAGCAGTACGTAGTGTTGCAGCATGGCGTCCGCGAATGCGAACACGCCGTATCCCGCGCTGGGGCATTCGCGCACCGCCGCGCTCTCGAGCATCAGCGTCCACTGCTCGGTCGTCAGGGGTCGCCCGGCCACCAGCCAACCGCCCTTGGCCGGCATCGCCGTGAACCGGCCGAAGCGATCCTGCTCCCCGGAGGAGGCCACCGCCAGCAAGGCGGGCCGCATGTTCGCCTCGGCATAGCGACCCACGAGGCGGCTGTACAGTGCCGCGACGCGCGGATCCATTTCATCCAGCGCACGGGCGCACGCCGCCTCGAAATCGCCCAGGTCGACATCGGCGCTCCGCCGTGCCAACGCCTCGATCCCGGCATGCAGGCCGAGCAACTGCGCGATGTAGGGGACGCCGCGCGAGACGGCGACGATCGATTGTTTGATTTCAGGCGGGAAGTTGATCCCTGCTTCCCGGCCGCCACGCTGCAGCACCTCCTCGATCTGCTCGTCCGTCAGCAACGGCAGCGGCAGGCCAAGGATATTGCGCTGGATCGAGGGGTGACGGCCCAGCAGTTCCTCCAGGCTGTCGGAGACACCGACGATCACGAAGCTCAGCGCGGCGCCGCGGTCGGACACCTGCTTGATGGTATCCGCGAACCGCGTGCGGGTATCGGTGTCCTCCACCCGGTCGAACTCGTCGATCACCAGGACGAGGTGCCGCCCGGTAAGGCGCCCCGGCAACCCGACGATGTCGCGCGGCTGAATGCGTTCGGCCGGCAGGGCGGCTTCGCAGCCCTGGAGATGGCCGCCGTGTTGCAGCGGGACGGCCAGCAACGGCGGCGGCAGGTCGCGTGCCAGGCCGCGCACGATTTCGTCGAAGTCACTTTCGGTCGAGCAAGCGTAGCGGGCCACCATGTATCCGGCGGAACGGGCGGAGCTGGCCACGAGGTTGACGATCGAGGTCTTGCCGCGGCCGCGTTCGCCGTAGAGCACGACATGGGCTCGCTCAAACGCCAGCGCCCGGAAGATTCGGGACAATTCACTGTGTCGCCCTGTTACGCGGCGGGCGCTTCGCTGCGGACGGGTCGGCGTGAACACGTCGCTCAGGGTGGGGTGCTGGCTGTCGCCGGGGCCCGGCATCGCCGCCGCACTCGGCCGCGGTGTTGCACTTTGCGGCCTCGGCTCGTGCCACATGGCACTGCGGGGACGCTGTGGTGATTTGCCTCCGATTAACCGACGGAAAAATCCCATGCCCTCATCTGCCCTCCCGGGCGCTGCAATGCAATTAAAAGCTCGTTCATCCGGCGCTTCGCCGCAACTTGGCCAGCCGTCGTGGTCGCCCTATCCGCAGGATTGGCATACCACACTATTGAGCAGAAAGCATCCATAATCAAACCGATGCGTGCATATGAAATTATGTTGCGACATACAGTTGCAACCACATTGCAACATACATGCGCATCCACGCTGATGTTTCGATGGCAAAGTAT
Source organism: uncultured Alphaproteobacteria bacterium (assembly GCA_963758415.1). Taxonomy (GTDB): domain Bacteria; phylum Pseudomonadota; class Alphaproteobacteria; order Acetobacterales; family Acetobacteraceae; genus Rhodopila. The sequence goes on from CAVWVL010000011.1 coordinate 2,047,879, forward strand.
CGCGCAATTCTCGGGTCGGGCTCCGAGGGACGTCGCCGGTCGGAAGTCGAGCAGGACGAGACCATTTGGCGAAAGCAAATCGCCGGACTGGCTGGGCAGGCTGATGACTATCGTTGACCTGTCCCGGAAGGCGTTCGCGGCGTTTCCCGCACTGTCGGTCAGGCGGGTCAGACCGCGCCCTTTCGCTGCAGCACGGCGGACACGGTCTTAATCAGAATTGCGCAGTCATGCCAAAAGGTCCAGTTCTGAACGTACCAGACGTCGCATTTGACGCGCTCTTCGTAGGTTGTGCCGCTGCGGCCGCTCACCTGCCACAGGCCCGTGATCCCCGGCTTGGCATCGCAATAATACATGAAGTCATGACCGTAGAACCGGACTTCGTCCTGCACGATCGGCCGCGGGCCTACGAGGCTCATCTCGCCCCGGAGCACGTTCACGAGTTGCGGCAATTCGTCCAGGCTGCTGGTGCGCAGGAAGCGTCCCAGGCTCGTGATGCGGGGGTCATTCGTCAGTTTCCGTTTGGCGGACCATTCGGCTCTGGCTTCGGCGTCGTGCAGCAGCAGGTCGCGCAGCACCTCGTCGGCATTCGGCACCATTGTTCTGAATTTCAGACAGAGGAACTGATCCCCATTCGCGCCAATCCGCCGGTGACCAAACAGGGCCGGACCGCCGTCCGAGCGGATCCTCCAGAGCAAGAACAGAAATACCGGCGAGAAGACGAGGAGTAGGAGCAGGGCGGCAATGCGGTCGAGCGTCGACTTGGCCATCCGGCGCAGAAGCCTGGTCACCCGGTGGTCGCGAACCAGCATCACCGCGCCGGGCTTGAAGTCGTGGCGGCTGTTGTAGCCCGTTATGGGGATGGAATAGCTGCTGAGGGCCGGCGCGAGCGCGTACTGCACCCCGGCGCGGTCGAGAGACGAGATGACAATCCGTTCCCGCCTCGAAGCCTCCGGCGTACCGGTGCCGACCACGAGGACCACGAACTCGCACGCGGAATTCCTGACTATGGCCTCGAGGTCGCTGCCTTTCCACTCGGCGGCGTCCGCCAGGGCAGCGGTCGCAACGACGCTATAGTGCGTCTCCAGCTCGGCGTTGAGCGCGGCCTTCGCCTCGGCCGGCCCCGCCAGTTCATCGATCACGAGCGTGGGGAGGGCCCACAGCCCGTATTGCTGCAGGATAACTTGCACCGCCTGGCGAGTCAGCAGAACCGCCGGCACCATCAGCAGCCAGCGCATGATGGTCTCGAAGCCACAGGGGGCCTGGAACACGGTCGTACGGATAACGGCGTCCAGCATCAGCGCGACCAGGGTGCTTATGACCAGCCCCTTCAGCTCCAGCCAGAACGGCAACCGGCCCGTGTAATGACCAGTGATCTCGAAATATATCGCCATCAATACGAGGGCGAATAGTGTGCTCCAGCCACTCCAGTGCAGGCCATATCGATCCACCTGCTCGACGGCACGCAGCATCGGCGGCGACTGCACCACCGCGTGAAGGAAGAATGCCACGGTGGCGGCCATGAGAATTGCGCTCAGATCGCCAGCGAACAGGGAAAGCCCGCGAATGAGGCCTATGGGCGCGGAGCGGCGGTTTACCGCCGGCCTCAGGGCTCCGTTATTCGCCCCAATGGGCTCGGCTCCGATAGGATAAGAGAATTCGCCAGACGCTGGGAAAAGTCCGCCAACGCTTCGGGATGTGGGGTCGTCTCTGTTCACAGGCAACTTCCTTCCGGACCCGGCCGCTGAGACGGCAAGGCGATACAAGAGACAAAACGTCGCAGACAGCGCTGGTCACGTGGCGGCTCCCCATGCCTCCTGCAACCCGACCAGCGTTAATCCTCACTATACGGTTGTAGTCTGTTTTCTCAACGAAAATTATCACCTACCGCACCGAAATGGCGAGCAAAGACGCGGACTGCCCGTTCCTGTTGCACCAACGCCACTCCGTCGAAAGTTTTAAGCTTTCACGGTGGCGGATGCTGTTACTTCGATCACATTTGGCGAGGAAAACGTTCACCGGTCGCAGTAGCGAATCCGGCGTCGCACCAAGACGCGGACGGCCTCAATCTGAGACAATTCGAGATAAAGCTTGGCGTTTCGAGAAACCGGGCTGCGCGACAATCGGTGCCGTAACGCAAAGGGTAGCGCGGGTCCGTCGGTGGCGTGATCTTCGGTCACGAGATTGCAATCATATGTCCTCTACAAACCCAGCCACAGAAAGACATCGGTTTGCGACCGTTTCATGGCAAATCCTTGGCCCAACGGATATGGCTACGCCGTTCGGCGAATCAGGCTTCCGACCAGAGGACCCCGGGTTCGCCGGCGGTTGCGCCTGGTTGGCGTACGGTAGCGTACGGAGCACGCTGCCAGCCTGCACGTCGATGCTGCCGTCGGCCGGCGCCTTGAAGCAATGAAAGGAAATCGGGACGCTGGAATAGTGTCACAATGTGTCGAGTAGATCCGGCGGCATTACATCCCGAGGCTGGGAAGCGAGGAGAAGCGTCCGCTGGGGATCCCGACTGTGAAGCGCGACTCCCGCGCGCTCACGGTGGCTACCGGAGGAGCATTCGCCTGTGTCCGGCCCGACCTTCCGTCGAGGGTTGCCTCGCGGTCTGATCAAATTCTCAGCGGACCGCGATCAACTTCGTAACCCGTGGCCCAGGGCGCGAGCCCGGGTGACGAAATACGCCGGGCGGATGTTCATTGCGGTTCCGCGCGACTGCCCGGCGCATGCTTGCCTGAAGCGACACGCTGAACCGGAACGCCTGAATCTGCACCGTCGACGGCAAATTTGTCATACGAATGTCTGACAGGACGGACAGCGGTCAGTTTCGACATGTGTTAGGCCCGGATCGCACATCGTGAAATTTTCGCGGGACCGGACTCGGCGCGGACTATGAATTACAGTTTCCGTGTGCCGGCGGCCACACCGAGGAGTCACACCGCCGAGCGCGCCGTGGCATCGATGGACATTCGAAAACATCCACCGGCGGTCAGGCATCAAATGCAGCCGATGTGCTGGCGGCAACAGTCTTGTCGCTTCCCGCGACCTATGCGGCCAACGTCTGCTGGGCATGCAATCCGTTGCATTCGGATTCGACTTGTGCATTCTCTCCTCGGCGGCGTGCCGGATTTCAATCAGGGACTCATTCAGGAATGGCAGTGCCGAACGTGCCCCAGCGTGAGGTGTTCAACCGCACGGTCCATGGGGCCCGGGGCCTGTTTGCCGGCGTCGTCCTACTCTACCATGTGGTTAACTCCGGCCTGCCGACCTGGCCGTTGCTCCAATACGGTCCGGTCGAGTTCGTGCTGCGGACCACCGAGTACGGCGTCGAGCTATTCTTCTGCATCAGTGGATTCGTGATCGTCGGCACGCTGCGGCGCGCCCGCCATCCCGCCGCGTTCATGGCGGATCGCCTGATACGCATCTATCCTGTGCTGTGGGCCACCATCTTCGTCATCGTCGGACTCGCGCTGATCAGCGGCGAGCGTGGCTTGGATGCAATTCCCGGGACCACCTTAGCGGGGCGGGTGCTGGTCAATCTCCTGGGGCTGCCGGGCATACTACCCCTGCCCATTATTCATCCGGCCGCATGGACGCTGAGCTATGAGCTTGCCTTCTACGGCATCTGCGCGTTGGCCTGGGCGCTCCGCGGACGCCTTGGCCTGTGGGCCTCCATTGTCGTGGTAGCGTCGCTCGGCGGATCAATGATGGTGTTTTACCCGCGGGGGATCTTCTTCCTGTCCGGTGTCAGCGTCGCGCTTGGCGTGGCACGCCTGCGCCCCGTCGCCGTTCTCGCGCGCTACCCAGTGCTGTTCCTGATGACATTCCTGCTGCTCTGGCGACTGATCGACGACCTTTCGCTGCCGCAGTTCATTATTGACACCAACCTGATCGAATTAGCGGGAGACCGGCGGGGTCCCCTGGTCATTCTCGCATTTATCGCAGCGACCATCGGCTTCGCGGGGATTGCCGCGGAAAGCGGCATATCGGGCAAAGTGCTGCGGTCCGCTCCCATGCAGTTCATGGGCACCATCAGCTACAGCTTCTATTTGTGGCACCCGATCATAATGTCGGTGATAAAGCAGGTCATGGTGCACAGTGGCGTGGTCGAGCTGGCCGGCCCGTCATCGCAGTTGCTGTTTTTCGTGCTTTCATTGCCACCTTCCCTGCTGATCGGTTGGCTCAGTCAGCGCGTGCTGGAGCGTGGGGTCGGGACCTGGCTGCGGCACCGTCTGCATCATCGGGCCAGCCTGGTCCAGCAGGGTCCCGTCCAGCAGGGTCCGGCATACGCGCGATCCCCGGCGGCTTCCGATGGCACGAAAAAAGTGGCCCCCAGGTCGCTGCAAGCAGCTACGGCAACGCGAAATATGCCGCCGGACGCCGATCCGGTTGGATAGCCAGGCCCCGGGTCAGCCCCGCGTTGCCACTGGCCGCGAAGGCTATTTGCCGTCGCCGAAATACTTGCGCCACGCGGCCTTCGCCAGGGGATGCGGCCACTTGGTGTTGTCCAGGAAGTTGCCCCTGAAGTCGCCCTCGTCGAGCGACCAGATGATCACATGGTCGATCCCGTGGGGATAATTCCTCAGTTGCTCCCACAGCAGCCTGGGCAGCTCGCCGTCGTCGTCGATGCCCGAGTCTGGCGCACCCGGGCTTCGGCCGACGCCCGTCTCAGAAATCGCAATGGGCTTCCTGTGGGATTTCGCGAAGGCAATGTGCTTTGCCAAGCCCCACCCGGAACCGCGGGCGCCCGTTGGGTCGGACGCGGTCGCATCGGGATACAGCCAGAAATGTCGCCGGTTATCCGCCGATTCGGCCCACGCTTTCAGGTCGGGCGCGGTCCCCATCGGCTTTCCGTCCGGACCCCAGTTGGTGCGGTCCTTCGCCCAACTGACGCTGCTGTAGATGTCGAGACTGATTATGTCGACCACGTCGTCCCCCGGATACATCGCGTCCGTCGGCGTATCCTCCCCGGTCACCGCGCATGGATTCCACGCGATCGCCACATTCATGCCAAGTTCGGCGGCCCGCGCTCTCATGACCGTTGAGACCCGGCGGAACGCGGCGTTCCAGGACGACACTTTGTTGCCACCAGGCACCGCCCAGGCCATCCAGTGGCCGTTCATCTCATAGCCAACGCGCACCACGATTCGCTTGAACCCGCCGTTGTTCCAGGCGTTGATGATCCCGACGAATTGCCGGTCGTAGGCGCCATTGGCGATCTGATCGAAGCGGCGAAGGATCGCATCGTTGTTGCCGCGGTCCTCGACGGCCCCCATCGTCAGTCCGATCACCGGGGTAACCTTTCCTCCCCTGGTCCTAGGGTCAATTTTGAGCGGATTGACGTTCCAGTATTGGCTTCCGGCCAGATTGGTCAGGCCATGACTGTTGTCCCCGAACGTTCCTCTGGCGACAGGAGCTTTTCCCAAGGCGGCAGTGAAGGCGTCGAACTGCTCGTCGAAATCCGGATTGCCGCCGGTCCCTGGATTGGGAAAGAAATAAGCGCCAAGCACGGAATTGAGCGGCCCGTTGGTCTCGGCGGCCGAGGCATTCACAGCCCCCAACGCGACCACGGCAAGCATACACCGAGCGGTCCATATCAGCAACCGGCTTTTCCAGGTCGAGTGGAAACGCTGTAAATCATGCTTGCCGAGCGATTTCATCAGTTTGAGGTCGCTTCGCAATTCGAGAGGCATGGGTGTCTATCCTTAGCTGTCGGATGCCGGGATTTTCCCCACCGCCGGCGGCCGGATCGCAATCGTCGCTTCGACGCCACCGCGCCTGAGGAAGCGCGCTAGGCGGGCGGACGGGACGGGCGCGGCCAAGAAATGGTCGTGCGGCCGACGCGCCCGTTTCGCCATCGGCGGCGCGGGCGGTAACGCGCCTCTCGGTCACAAAGCGAAATGGATGGTTACCAGCGCGATGTCGCGCGAGATGGAACTGGAACCTGTGGTCGTAATATTCGACACACCATTGAAGGTCGAGGCCTGAGATCCGCTCAACTGGTTATAGTTATAGTCGAGCGATAGACGGACGGTTCGGTTGATCAACCAATTGGCGCTGGCACCGAACGAGTAGCTCGTCTGGGTGCCGCCACCCTGCAAATATTGCAGGTACTGAAAGCCGGCACGGCCCTGCAACAAAATATTTCGGTACAATTCGTGATCGACCACGATGTTAGCATTCGAGAAGGTAAAACCGGAGTTGCCTTCGGCGTTGGGTGCCTCGATCGACCGTGAGACCAATCCGGTTACGGTCGTCAGACCCGTCGGCGTCCACACCACACTGCCCGCGATTACCGGGGCGGTGTGAGATTCATACTGCGACGCGGAAAAGTTGCGCTGCTCGGCACCGACCAGGACGCGATACGTCCAGGGACCTTCGGCCTTGTAGTCGATGCCCCCCAGAGCGAGCACGCCGGTCGAGTCGTTGCTGGGTTGTGACGCCACCTGATCGGTAAAGGTGTTATCAATTCCCTGCACGACGAAGATCAGGTTCCGCTGCTCGCTGAGGGCGTAGCGTGCCGTCACCGACCCGGTGAAGGTGTAGCGATCCCGATAAGTCTGAGCCACAGTCTGGCCGTCGATGACAGCGTTGTTGAAGTTATAGCGCTGAACGTCGATGCCCGGCGTCAGGGAGAAACGCCCGAAATCGAACGTATAGCCGGACCGCACATCGTCGACCGTGTAATGCACCGGGGTTGCGGATTGCACCGCGCCGATGTCGGTCGCCGTCTGATTTTCCGACAGATGCGAGTAGCCCACACTCAATTGGCTTCGGCCTATGGTGACGCCGCCGCCGAGGCTTGCCGTCCAATTCGTATAATCTGTCTGCGGCAAGTCGAAGTAATGATAATTATCCGCCGAAAGTGACATTCCCAGCGAATTCTTTGACCAGTTGGAGTTGACCGAGACCGACGGCGACGTCTTCAACAGCAGGCTGGAGCCGAGGCCGGTGATCCCGGTCGGGTCGCTGTCATATCCAAACGCTTCACTAAACGCGGGCTTTACGACGAAGCTGCCGACATTCACGCCCGGGGTGGTGTAGAGTGGCCGGGCTCGAGAGAGGACTGTCACGCCGGAATTTTCATCGTACCCGGGTATTCCCTGAGGCAGGAAGGAGTTGATGTATTGCGCGTGCGCCGAGTGGCCAGAAAAAGCCAGCAACAGTGCCGATGTGACCGCGGTCACGCTGGCCGGCTGATGGACGGACCACGATCGCCGGCACTTGCTCGTCGCCGTGGTCAACAAGGATAGCCTGCTTGTCGTTGCGCTCATTAAGGGAATATAGCCATATGCTAGAAGCTCGACCATAGCCCAACCGTCCGATGATTGCGATAAACGGAGGGTAGTTAGCGTCCATAGGAGAGATCATTGCTATCGTATCGAACCGCTTCCCCGACTGCAGGCTTGCGCCGCCGCCACGTGATTCTGGGCGGCATGGCGATGCTATCGGCCTGCTCATCGCCAGATCTCAAGCCGGTGCCGCCGCCAAATCCTGGCGAATATATTCTGGGTCCGGCGGATCAGGTCCGTATCATTACGTTCGGCGAGGAGCAACTGACCGGGGAGTTCGGCGTCGATGCGTCGGGCGATATCGCGCTGCCGCTGGTTGGCACGATCCACGCCGCCGGCCTGACGCCGCGGCAATTGTCTTCTTCGATCACCAGCGCCCTGCTGCAATCGAAGCTGTATCAAAATCCCAGTGTCTCTGTCGAGGTGGTCGCATATCGGCCAGTGTTCGTTCTTGGCGAGGTCACCAAACCGGGGCAGTATCCCTATCAGCCCGGGATGTCGGTCGTCACGGCTGTGGCTGTGGCTGGCGGGTTCACCTATCGAGCAAAGACCGACCGGTTCACCATCGTGCGTTCGACCACGGGCAAGCCGGTGGAAGGTTCGGCGCTGCGCGATACCCAGGTTCAGCCGGGCGATGTCATCACGGTTGCCGAACGGATTTTCTGATCGGGAGCCGATGCGGCGGGATCATGCGGCCGGCCCCAGCCGGCGCGCGCGGCTGCGTAGATCTCGACAGTACGCCGAGCGATTTCGGGCCATGGTGGGATGGCCCGCGCCAAGGCCGCTACGTTGCTCTCACATTGCGCGACAAACCGAGGATCGCCGGCGAACCGGGCCATCGCGGTCGCCAAGGCTGCCGGATCGTCCGGCTGCACCAAATGGCCGTGCACCCCATCCGTCAGGCTTTCCGCGAATCCACCGATTCGCGACGCCAGGATAGGCCGCCCGTTTGCCAGAGCCAGCGACAGCACGCCACTGGCCTCGATCTCCCGATACGGAAACGTTGCGATGGTGCCGGGGGCGAACAGGCCGGGCAGCTCATCGTCGGCGACAAAGCGCGGCTCCAGCCCTGGATCGACACCGCGAGCGGCGGCAAGGGCACGCAATGGATCGAGGTCCATATACGGCTTGCCAACCACACGCAGCCGCGCGTTTCGGCGCAGGTCCTCGGGGAGCCGCGCGAATGCCTCGATAAGAACGTCGATCCCCTTGTACGGCTTGATCTTTCCAAAGACCAGGAACGTTACGACGGCGCCCGCCTGTTCCCGGGTTGCGCGGGCCGCGGCGTCGGCACCCAGCAGCCCGTGCGGCAGAACGGAAATACGTGACGGATCGACGTGCTGATCGATCAGCCTGTCCCGGCCGCGCACCGTATGCACGACCAGCCGCTCGAAGGCACCGAACAGCTTGGCCATGCCGACGCCCTGGAGACCGGAACTTGGCGCGCCGTTGAAGGGATTGGTGTCGTGAACCGTGAGCACAAGCGGCGCGATCCGGCGCAGCCCAGCCAGGAACCGACGGTCGACGAAGGGCAGCGGCAGCCATTGAAAATGGATGATATCCGGCGGGTCTCGCCGCAGCCGGCGCCGCAGCCAAAGCATCGAGGCCACGTGATCGACACCCTTGATGGCCAGCCTGACCTGGTTCGGCAAGACCTTGAGCGCTGGATGTCCGGCGAAGCGATAAAAGCCCGGAACGAGTGGCGCGTTGTCCAGGCTGCCGTCGCTGGCATCGGGCACGCGACCGTACAGCAGCACATCGTGGCCCTGGTCACGCAGTCCGGCCGCGAGCGCCGCGTCGTAGGGTAAAGTAAATAGTGACGGGTCGATCAGCGCCACACGCATCAGTTCATGCCACGCGAAAAAAGCCGTGAACGACATTGTAGCGACGGTCCGACTCCGGGGGCGGCGCGCGATGTGGCCGAGCGTAAGGCAGCGGTGGCGCTCAATTCGATGTCCTCGAGTAGCCGATGCTCGGCGTCGCGCCCGGGGCCTGGCGTCGTGCCTGGCCGTTGCGATCGGGTGGCTACCGGGGTTTCTGAGCCGTGGAATATTATCAGGTGTTGCAATGATGTCATGTCATCTGGGTGACACGGTCGCCGACCGCCGCTGCGTTGGGTTGAGTTTCCGGATGTCGCGCGGGACGCGACGGAGCGGAACACACCCTTGGATGTCTGCAATCTCGATGCACCGTTGTTCACCATCCTGTTCGGCTTGTTGCCAGCAGATCGTCTGTCTTCGCAATGCGAAACTAGGCATGGACCGTGCCAACTGTATGTCCGGCGGCGGACAATGCGGCGCCGCGTGGCTGACCCCAGATCGGCCAATGACCGAAATTTCCGTGCGATCGCAACTGGGCTGTGATAGAAATACGCTCTGAAGCCGTTGCCTGCAAAGCATTCTTGACGGGTGGAGTGCTTTCTGGCGGCGGGCATGCAAAGAGGTTTTCGCCGAATGTCAGAGTTGGCCGTGGATAGGATTTCGTTTTCGCCCGGGCCCTCCCTTAGACCCACGAAAAGCGATGGACTGTCACCGCGCCAGCTTGTTGGTGTGCTGCGTCGAAACTGGCCGCTTATTCTGTGCTCGGGTCTCGTCGTGGCGGGCGCAGCCTATGTGGTCAGCAAAACATTGCTGACGCCGAAGTTCACGGCCGAGGCAACGGTGGCCGTCGAGACGCGCAGCTTCGCTATTCCCGAACTCCAGGGTGTTCTCAGCAGCCAGACGATGGCTGACCCGATGCCCATCGTCCGCAGCGAGACACAGGTGTTGACCTCGCGGGCGCTGGTGCAGGCGGTTGTCCAGGAACTTAATCTGACCGCGGACCCTGAGTTCAACACGGCGCTCAAAGGTCCCCCGCTCAAGCAGAAGGTGCTTGCCGCGTTGCGCGACGCGTTGCCAACGTCGTTCGCGGCCACGCTGGTCGATGATGGTGTGCTGCCGCCAGTAGAGCCGGTGGCTGCATCGCCGGACGTCGTGATGGCGAACGTCGTCGCCGCAGTGACAAACGGGCTGACGATCACCAACGACAACCGCAGCCTGGTCATCAATATCGACTTCGCGTCGGAGCAGCCGGACCTGTCGGCCAGGGTCGTTAATAGCCTGATCACGCGGTACATGGCGGGCAAGGTGGATGAGCGCACGATCGCCAACCGTGAGGCCAACACCGAGCTGGAAAAGCGCGCCGAGCAGGTCCACAGTGAGGTCGATCAGCTCGAACAGAAGATCCAGGACACCCGCGAGAAGTATAATCTCGTGCAGACCCGCTCGGGCAGCATCGGGCAGCAGCAACTGGAAGACATCTCCACCGCACTGATCAAGGCAAGTTCGGATCGAGCCCAACTGGAGGCGAACTATCAGCGGGCCGCGATCCTGGTTCGCACCGGCGGCGCGGGGATCGATAATTCCGACGCCTTGAGTTCAAGCATCGTTGGGACCTTGAGGGATCAGGAGGCGACAGCGGAGCGGCGCGTCGCGCAACTGCGAACCACACTTGGTCCAGGTCATCCATTGCGTGCTTCGGCAGAGGCAGAACTCGCGTCCGCCCGCGCTGCCGTGATCAGCGAGGCGAAACGGGCCATGGCCGGGCTTGGTGCCCAAGCCGCGGCGGCGAGGCAGCACGAGGCCGAGTTGCGCGACCAGCTCGCCAAGGCGCAGACGGCGGCGACCAGTCTCAGCAGCGTGCAAAGCGAACTTGAGCAACTGCAGAAGGACGCCGACACGCGCCGCACGCTGTATCAGACGTTGATCCAACGGGCGGCGCAGACCGACGCGAACAAGGGGGGACCGGAACAGTCAGGCGCACGCGTGGTGAGCCTCGCGGTGGCGCCCGCGTTTCCCTCGAGTCCGAAGCCAAAACTCGCGGCCGCATTCGGGCTCCTTGGTGGCATCGCCTTCGGCGGCCTGCTCGCCGCGGTGGGTCGCGGACGGGAGGGGAACTACGCCACGGCGGGCGACCTTACGGCTGACACCGGCTTGGCGGTCATGGCGGTGCTGCCAAAAACCAAGGGCCGGCAGACGTCGCTTGCCGCACGCGTGGTGAACGAACCCGCGGGCACCGAGGCGGAGGCGTTGCGCTCGTTGCGTGGCCGGCTACGGCTTACCGGGCAGGGTTCGGTGCCGCGCAGCGTGCTGTTCGTCGGCAGTGCCACGGGTGATGCCAGTTCCAGCATGGCGGCCGCCTTCGCGCGTGTCGCGGCGCTCGACGGGTTGCGCGTGCTGCTCATCGAGGGCGATCTCGAAAGTCCGAAGCTGGCGGGGATCCTGGGGGTCATTCCAAGCGGCGGGCTGATCGAGACCCTGAACGGACATGAGCACTGGCCGGAGAACCTCGCCCGCGACAATGTGACGACGATGGATTTGCTGCTGGTGGGACGGCCTCAGCCCACCGCCAGCCAGTTGCTGGAGACGATGCAGTTGCAGAGCCTGATGGCCGAGACCAAGGAGGAGTACAACCTGGTCGTGGTGGACGGTCATCCGGTAACGCAGGAGTTGCACTCGGTGACGCTGGCCAACGTTGTCGACGCGGTGGTGCTGGTGGTTGCCGCTGGCGAGACGGGCCGGGAGCAGGTGCGCGCGGCGGTCAACGCGGTGTCGAGCGCGGCGCGTCGGCCGCCGGTGGTGGCTCTCAGCCAGGCGGCTTAGGGAGGGAAAGGACCGCGCTGCGCCGGGGCGGCCCTTACCGGTTCAGGATCCTCCGCGCGCGGAGGCGGGCGGGGTCCAAACCTGGAAGCGCTTGCCGCGCAGCGACTGCAGCACACCAACTCCGGTCGCAATGAATGCCATGGCCACCTCGATCCCCTTGCGCAATGGCCCTGAGGTCATCGCCAGTCCAGCGCCGCACAGCGCGACACCGAGGATCGCGAGCGCACTCAGGACGGTCCACCATCCCATGAGCCCCAGGCCAATCATCCCAAATATTCCTGCGAGTCCGAGAAGATAGACAGTCAGCCATCGCAGCAGCTTATGCGAGACATACTTGTAGCGATCGAGCGGTGAAAGTGTGCGCAGACGCGGCCACAAATGCCGGTGGACATTGAAGGCCTGGCAGGCGATTCGGATCTTCCGCCGGAACTCCTCATGCGGGCGGGACACCGTTTCCTCATATGCAATCGCATCAGGCGCCCGCACGACGCGATAGCGATCGCAGAGGATCGACATCGAGACGAACATATCGTCGATGATATCGGGTGGCGCCCGGTGATGAAGTTCACGCCGAATGGCGAAAATCGAGCCATCCGCGCCCATCGTGGAGCCGGTCCGGCTTTCCAGTTCCTTGATCGCCTCCTCGAGCCGCCAATAGGCCGACCCAGCGGATGCGGTCGCGTTGCCGCTTCCGTCGGCGGAGGTGTAGATCAGATGACCGCAGACGCAGCCGACGGACGGGTCCTGGAATGGGGTGAGCAGCTTGGGGACGGCGTCCGGGGCGAACATCACGTTGGCATCCGAGAACACGACGTAATCGGCGTCGGTCGCCTCGATCAGGGTGTTCATCCCGTGCGTTTTGCCGTGTCGCTCGGTAGCGACGATCACGCGGATCTGATCGCTGAACTCGCTGAGCACCTCGGCGGTCCGGTCGCTGGCCGCATCGACGTAGATCAGCAACTCGAGATCGGGCACCGCGTGTCGCATCGCCAGCATATTCTCCGCCTTGGCGCGGATAATGCGTTCCTCGTTGTAGGCGCAGACGCAGAGCGCAACGCGGCCCCCCAGACTGGTGTTTTTCACCACCGACCGAGGCCGCACGCGGGCAAGTATCGCCAAGCTTGCAGGGTATGTGGTGAACGGATGCAGTCCAAGCGCCGTAAGCGCGACCGCGGCGGTGAAGAATTCAGAACCCATCGCTAGTACATCTCTCCTAGTGTGAAAGCGTGGGGCGCCACGCCTCCCCGGCCCCATCCATGGTTCCCCTGCTAACGGCCGCCGTCAGCACCGCTTCGTATTCCGCAACAATCCGTGAAGGCCGGTAGTTCTGGGCGGCCACTCGGCAGGCACGTCGCATCTCCTCATGGTTCCAGGCGCCGTCGATCATTTGCCGCAGGGCATCGCGCAGTGAGACCGGATCGTCACCGGTCGCCACGATACCTGTCCGCCCGTGATCGATGGCTTCTGGAAGGCCACCGAGCGGAGTTACGATCGACGGCACGCCGTAAGCCATCGCCTCATGGAATACGCGCGGAAACGGATCCTCCCATATGGACGGGATCACTAATGTGTCGATTTTGTGGAAAAACGATGCCGGCGTGACGTGGCCCAGAAATTCGATGCCGGGCGTTCCCGCCGCGCGGGCGTGAAGGAGCCTGGTGTATTCCTCGGGTCCGGTTCCCGCGATCGTGAGGGTGGCGCTGCCGGCCGGGAGGCCACTGACTGAGTCGATCAGGTTCTCCAGCCCCTTGGCGGGATCGAGCCGACCCATCGAACCGAAACGCCACGGACCGCTTTCGCGCGCCGGCGGCAAGGGCGGGAGTTCCTCTTCGGGATTGTTGCCGCGAATGATGCGGACCGGTTGTCGTCCGGCCTGGGCCGCCGCGAACATGCCGGTTGCGGCGATACGGTCAAATACCCTGTGGCTCACGCACGTCACGGCGGCGGGCAGGTGCGAGATGTGACGGCGTGGCACGGAGAACACGTTGCATTCGGAACATTGCCGCGCGCAATTGCCGCGCCCCGGTCGCCACATCGCGCTGCGCGGGCAGACAGTATAATAGTCGTGCAGTGTCTGGACCAACGGGATGCCGAGCCGATCGGCCGCGCGCCAGGCGGACACGGAGAATCCTTGCAGGTTGTGAGCGTTCACGACCTCCGGGCGCAACCGCCTGAGGGTGGCCGCCAAACGGCGCTGCATCACCGGGTTGAACGCATCGATAGCCTGGAAAACGGGCCGGAGCCACGCTGGCCGACGTCCTTGGTGCGGCCAATACATGTTGGCAAGTGGCAAGTAGCAGACCGAAATCCCATCCACTTCTCCAAGAGAACCCTCGCGCTCAGGCGTCAGCGTCACGATCGTGCAGTCATGGCCGCGCTCGGAGAGTTGGCGAGCGAGAAAGCGCAGTGTTACCTCGGCGCCGCTCGCACCGTGCGGCGGGTAAAGTGTGTTGACGAAGGCGATACGCATAGGAGGAGTCCGCGATGGTCGGGCCGATCAGGACAGTGCGGGGGTTGCAGGTGGTAGCGCGCGTTAACAATGGTTTAATACACGGTGGCACGGTCCGAGCAAATCGATTCGACGCGATTCCGTGATCAATTTCGCCTGCGCGCGCACGAATTTGCAGTTGTATGCATGAACAACACACCTCGGCAGTGTTTCCGATCACAAGAAATCCAGTTTGACAGCATTCCGCCAAGGTTCGGAACAAAACAGCGGAAATCGTCGAAAGAGTGTGATACGGTCCTGATGCTCGAAGTTGCAAAACTGGATGCAGTCAATCGTATGCATGCTCTTCTCTTGGATTTTGATTTCACGGATGCGCCCGGGGTGCCGTCGCACGGGAGGCCCGCGTGACCAGGTACCTGGTTTCCCGGCGCAAGGAATCTCGGTCGCGCCGTTGAACGTGTCGGAGGAGGCTTCGCGGTCCGCCGGACTCACCGAGGCGATCGACATACCGCTGGTCGTTGACCTCGACGGAACGTTGCTGCGGTCTGACATGCTGGTCGAGACGCTCTCGCTGGTCACGGCACGGTCGCCCCTTGGGGCGCTGGCGGCAACGGCTGAGCTCCGGCATGGACGGGCGGCGGTGAAACAGGCGCTGGCCAATCGCGCGGACCTCTCGGTCGCTGGATTACCCTGGAATGATCAGCTCATCGATTTGATCACCTCGGAGCGGGCTCGCGGCCGGCGCATCTATCTGGCCTCCGCGTCTGATCGAACCGTCGTCGAAAAGATCGCCGGACAGCTTGCCCTGTTCGATGGCGTGTTCGCCTCGGACGGCAAGGTCAATCTGAAAGGTTCCGCCAAAAGCGCCGCGCTGACCAACGCATTTGGCGAGCGCGGGTTTGTCTATGCGGGCAATGAGGATGCCGACTTTGCCGTCTGGGAGCACGCCGCAAGCGTCATCGCGGTCAGTGCCTCGGGGTCGTTTGTGGGACGCGTGCTGTCACGGTGGCCCGAAGCGAGGATCATTCGTACGCCCAAAGCGACGTTGCGCACGTATCTGAAGGCGATCCGCGTCCATCAATGGCTGAAGAATGTGCTGCTGCTGGTGCCCGCGCTGGCGGCGCATCGCCTGAATCTGCCGTTGCTGGCGTACTGCCTGGTCGGTTTTCTCAGTTTCAGCTTGTGCGCGTCCAGCGTCTACGTAACGAACGACCTGGTGGACCTGAAACGCGACCGCCTGCATTCCACCAAGCGCAACCGGCCGTTTGCCGCCGGCACGATCCCCCTGCTGCACGGCCTTGTCATGGCTCCCGCATTGCTCGTTGGATCGGTGCTGCTGGGTATGCTTCTGTGGCCCAAGTTCCTCGCGGTACTGGGCGTCTATTATCTGGTGACGATCGCTTATTCCTTGACGCTTAAGCGGCAGATGATCCTGGACGTGGTTACGCTTGCGTGCCTCTATGGACTACGGCTTATCGCGGGCAGCGCCGCGGTCGACGTTAAGCTTTCGTCCTGGCTCGTTGCGTTTTCCATTTTTCTCTTCACCTCCCTGGCGCTGGTAAAGCGCTGCGCGGAGCTGATGGATCGCAAGAAGGTCGATCTTGCCGACGCCGCGGGGCGCGACTACCGCACTGCCGACCTGCCGCTGCTGGAGTCGCTGGCGGCCGCCTCGGGCTTTACCGCGATCCTGGTGTTTTCGCTGTACATGAAAAGCGTCGACGTGGCGCTGCTGTATTCGGATCCATCGCGGCTGTGGCTCATCCCGGTCATCCTGATCTACTGGATCAGCCGGGTCTTGTTACTGACCCACCGCGGCGAGATGCATGACGATCCGGTCGTGTTCGCGGCAACCGACCGAGTCAGCCTCGCCTGCGGTGTGGCCTGCATGGCGGTCGTGATCGCCAGCGCCTGAGTTCGGCCGCTTCGCGCTCTGGGGTGCCGTGAGTGGCTAAACCACCGGACTGGCGCCGCCGTCCATGTTGATCGCGGTGCCGGTGGTGAATCCGGCGTGATCGGAGCACAGGAAGCAAGCCATGGCGGCGAATTCCTCCGCCTTGCCCATGCGACCCACCGGGATCCCAGCGCCCGCTTTCGCCACATAGGAATCGAACGGCTCGTTGCTGCCCTCGCTCTTGTGGCGCCTGGCGATCTGATCGGAGACGATCAGCCCCACCAACATGCCGTTCACCAGAATGCCGTGCGGCGCGCCCTCGCCTGCCAGCACCTTCATCAACGCCATGCCGGCCGCGCGCGACACGGCGGTGGGAGCACCGTTGGCTCGGGGAGCCTTCGCGCCGGTGTTCAGCACGTTGATGATCCGGCCCCACTGACGCTGTTTCATGCCGGGCCACACCAAGCGGGTCAGCCGGATGGCGGCGAACAGCTTCAGGTCGAGATCCTCCTGCCACAATTCGTCGGTAATCTCGGGCGACGGCATCGCGCGTGACATCCCGGCATTGTTGATCAGGATATCCACCTTGCCGAATGTCTTTATCACGGCATCGAACGTCGTCTGGATGTCGTCCGCCTTCGACACGTCGCACCGGAACGTCGCGACCTTGCCGGATGCGCCGTCAGAAGCGATCCGCTCGGCCTCGGCCAAACCGTCGGCACCGCGCGCAAGAATCGCGACGTTGGCCCCGGAAGCCGCGAACTCCTTTGCCATGGCCAGGCCCAGGCCCTTGCTCGACCCGGTAATGATCGCGGTGCGGCCGTCCAGACGTACTTCCATCACAATTCTCCCTCGCTAACCGAGATTTTGGGCAAGATGGCGCATCCACGCAACGCGGCGAAGCCTTGCGTGCCCAAGCGACCGCAGTGACTATTCATCGTCAGCCCCGAGATCTCTGATGTCATCCTTCACCCTCGTGTCGATCCTTCTGTTACTCGCCGCGGTACCTGGCTCGGTTAACCACCTGTATTTCCGCCTGCCTCCCACGATTGCCCTGATGGCGGGTTCACTGCTGCTTTCGGTGATCGTCATCCTGGCGGACCACTCGGTCGAAAGCGTCGAGATGCGCCAGTGGTGGGAGAATCTGGTGGTAACCCAGGACCTGCCGCACGTGTTCCTGGGCGGAATCCTGGCGTTTATGCTGTTTGCCGGCAGCCTCCATGTCGACGTGGATAGGCTGCTGGCACAGAAATGGACAGTGCTGGCGTTGGCGACCATCGGCGTGCTGATGGCGACCGCGCTATACGGCTTCGGCATCTGGCTGGTGTTCGCCGGCAGCGTGCCGTTGCATTGGTGCTTCGTCCTGGGTGCGCTGCTCGCTCCGACGGACCCGATCGCTGTCGGCGGCCTGCTGCGAGCGGCTGGTCTACCGCCGGGACTTCTCGCACTCGTCAACGGGGAAAGTCTGTTCAACGACGGGGTCGCTGTCGTGGTATTTTCCATCACGGTCGACTGGGCGAATGGCGCAACTGCGACCGCCACGACAATCGGGCTCGACATGGTGCGGCAGGGCGGCGGCGGGATGGCGTTGGGCCTGGTAACCGGCGCCTTGGCGTACCGGGCCCTGCGCCTGATTGACGAACCGGGGCTAGAACTGACGATCACCCTGGCGCTGGTTACCGTCACCTACAGCCTGGCGGAGGAAATCGGCGTCTCGGGGCCCCTCGCGGTCGTGGTGGCGGGGCTGCTGACGCGCCATCGTACTGCAAGCCTCGCTATGACCGATCTGTCGCGGCAGCAGATCATTCTGTTCTGGGACCTGATCGACGGGCTGCTGAACGCCATGCTGTTCCTGTTAGTGGGCTTCGCCCTGTTATCGGTCGACCTCAACTGGACGTTGGTGCGAGCCGCGGCTGGCGGCATCGTGCTCGCTTTGCTGACAAGACTGGTCAGCGTCGCTGTGCCCACGGTTTTGGTGCATCTGCGGCCGCTGCCAAAATTCAGCAGCGTGATTATCTTGACCTGGGGTGGCCTGAGGGGCGGCATTTCGGTCGCGATGGCGCTGACCCTGGGACCATCGCCCTATCGCGGCGCGCTGCTGGGGGTGTGCTATGCGGTGGTGATCTTCACCATCCTGGTGCAGGGCCTCTCGATGCCGGTGCTGACCCGCCGACTGTATCCGCGCGCCGTCACAGCAGTCCCGCAATGATGACTGTCACCAGCCCGAGTATCAGATTGACCCCGATGAGCTTGCGGATGCCGTCCAGACTGCTGGCCATGAGCGTGCGATCGGTGGTCCGGCGAAACTGCCGGTAGGGCCCGAAGAAGATCGCCACGAAGACCGCCGCCATCACTAGGCCGAGCCCCAGCATTGCGTGGATCTGCCAGGGTGTGGTGCCCATGCCGCCGAACTGGCCGAGCATGGCGAAACCGGTGAGGATGATGACCGGCATGGCGTGCCAGATGACCAGGAAGAATTTCCGGAACACCTGGGTATGCAGCAGCATCCGCTGCGGCGCCTCGATCGCCGCCAGGCTCGGCCGCAGCACCACGTAGGCGAAAAACATGCCGCCGACCCAAACCACGGCGCAAAGCAGATGCAGCGCCTTCAGTCCCGCGAAAACCGTCATCCACTCATCTCCAGCAACTCGGCCAGCAATGCGCGTAGCTCATTTGCGGCCGTGGATCGAGGGGTGGCCTCGGTGACACCAAGGCCCTCGGCGAACGCGCTGGCAAAGCCGGTGCGATTGCCAATGGTGGCGACCAGCAGCGGATGACGGCCCTCATGCAGGGACGACACCATGGCCTCGCGTAGCCGGCCGGTCGGCGGCAAACGATTGAGCACCAGTGTTGCCCGCCGTTTTTCCGCGGCGGCGAGCTTCAACGTTCCCTCCGCCGCCCAGATGTCCGGCGGGCTCGGCTGCACCGGGATCAGCACCAGGTCAGCGCCGCGAATGGCCAGACGGGCATCGGTGTCGATCTGTGGCGGACTATCCACCAGCACCACATCGTGGGCGGCCTTGAGCCGATCCAGTTCAGCCGCCAGGCGCCAGCCGGAAACGTCGGAAAACATCAGCGGCGCCACCGCTCCTGCGCGGGCCTGACGGAGCTGGTTCCAGCGCGTGAGGCTGCCCTGCGGGTCGATGTCGAGGAGCGCGACCTTGTGCGTCTGGGCCAGGGCCGCGGCGAGATTGGCCGCCAAAGTGGTCTTGCCGGTGCCGCCCTTCTGCTGGGCGACAGTGATAACGATCGCCATGCCATGCGACTCCAAGCCGATAATGCGATACTGGAGCAAAATCGGAGGCCAAACACCACAAACCTATGTGGAAGATGGCTCGCTTTTTGCTGGGCCTTGTTCTATGGTATTTGTGTCCACCAAAAGGGCGGACGCGAGGAAACCGGACACGGCAAAATGCCAACCGATCTGCCGCAGGGCGAGACCGCATATCGTCTCGATCGACCCCGATGTGCACAAGACTGGCGGGCGTATGACGGCATACGCCGGCAGGTGTTCAATCTGCCTCGTCCCGACGATACGGTCGACCCGAGCTGCCACCCGCTGCTGCTTTGGCTCGAGGACCAACCGATTGGCGCGATTCAGGTGGAGGATTTGCGTAACGCGGCCGCTGCCCTCCGGCTGGTGGCGATCGATCCGGCATGGCAGGCGCGCGGGCACGGTCGTGCTCTACTCGACCACGCCGAGCGGTTCGCGCGCGACCTGGGGTGCAGCAAGGCTGTGGTATACGCGACGCCAGAGGCCGCCGGCTTTTATGCCAACGCCGGGTATGACGAAGAAGACTGGGACGGATGCAGCCTGGGCGGCATCGTCCAGATGCTGAAGAAACTGGAGTAAGGTCGGGCCCGCAGCGGCTCTGGCGGGACTGGTGGCGGAACGGGAATCGGACCTGGCGGTTCCTCTACGGGGACCGGTCCATCCGGATCGGGGAGCACGGGTGGATCGCCAGGGGGAAATGGCGGATCAGACAGTTTCGTTGCACCCATAGTGCTCAAGGTGTCATCACCGGACCCCCGCCTCCGCAGGGCCAAGCTTGACCGGTGACCCACGACTTTTTGGCTTCCCGCACCGCAAATCGTGGGTCCCCGGCCTCCGCCGGATGACACTGGACGCGCGTCCGACGACGTTATTGTAAAGAAACATGCTTGTGCTGCCATCGGCACGCTCCTATCTTGCACGTTTAATCGGAAAACGCCCGTTCTGCTTCCGGACCGGTTTCCGGGGTAGCCACCGGAATCGGGCGCTCCGCCATCTGCCTGAAGCCCTCGATCGCCCGACGCAAGGCAACCGACCGCTTGCTCTCCGGCTCCAACACGAACAGAACCAGTGATCGTCCGGTGATCTCGTAGCCATCACCGGTGTTGAACGCCTGATGGCTGCTGTCGTCAGGGATATTGGTGTCCAGCAGGCACCGCCACACCGAGCCGCCAACCACTTCGGGCAGCACGAAATTGACCACGTCGTGGTGGGCGTTCAGCACCAGCAAAGCGGTGGCATCCATCGCCGGCCGCTTGATGCCGCTGGCCTGAGCGCGGCCATCCAGCAGCATTCCGAAGCAGCGGGCATTGGTGTCGCCCCATTGCTGATCCTCGATGTCCTGGCCGGCTGGCGACAGCCAGCGCACGTCGCGAACGTCGAGTTCCGCATTGTATTCACCAGTGAGGAAGCGCGAGCGGCGCAAGATCGGAAAGGATTGCCGCAGCACGATGACCTTGCGGACGAATTCCGCCAGCTCGACCTCTTTCTCACCGAAATTCCAGTTGACCCAACTGATTTCGTTGTCCTGGCAATAGGCGTTGTTGTTGCCGTCCTGGGTCCGGCCGAACTCATCTCCGGCGAGCACCATGGGCGTGCCCTGGGACAGCAACAATGTGGCTAGCAGGTTGCGCTTCTGCCGCTCCCGCAGCGCAACGATCTCGCGATCCTCGGTGGGACCTTCGACGCCGAAGTTCCAGGACAGGTTATCAGAATGACCGTCGCGCCCCTCCTCACCGTTCGCGTCGTTGTGCTTCTCATTGTAGGAAACGAGGTCGTTCAAGGTGAAACCGTCATGGGCGGTAATGAAGTTCACGCTGGCCCACGCCTTGCGGCCGCGATGGGCGAACTCGCCAGCCGAGGCAGCCAGCCTGGTCGCCATCTCCGCCTGCTTCGCCTCATCACCCCGCCAATAGGCTCTGACGGTATCACGGAATTTGTCATTCCACTCAGCCCAGCCAGGAGGAAACCGTCCGACCTGATAGCCGCCGGGGCCGATATCCCAGGGTTCGGCGATCAGCTTGGTGTTCGACAGCACGGGATCCTGCAGACAGCTTTGCAGGAAGCCATGAGCTTCGTTGAAGCCGTCCGATTCCCGGGCCAGGATCGTACCGAGAT
The DNA here is from genome assembly GCA_963758415.1 of uncultured Alphaproteobacteria bacterium. Classification (GTDB taxonomy): domain Bacteria; phylum Pseudomonadota; class Alphaproteobacteria; order Acetobacterales; family Acetobacteraceae; genus Rhodopila. Next base: position 2,069,543 of record CAVWVL010000011.1, read on the forward strand.
CGAAGCGGAATCCGTCGACTCGCATTTCCGAAGCCCAGTAGCGCAGGCTGTCCGTCACCATCTGCACGACGCGGGCATGGCTCATGTTCAACGTGTTGCCGGTCCCGGTGTCGTTGATGTAGTGGCGCGGATTGTCCGGCATCAGCCGATAATAGGATGCGTTGTCGATACCGCGGAATGATAGCGTCGGACCGCGCTCGTTTCCCTCGGCCGTGTGGTTGTAGACGACGTCCAGGATGACCTCCAGACCGGCGTCGTGCAGGCGCGCAACCATCTCCTTGAATTCTGAGAATACAAAGTCAGGTACGGCCGAGTAGCGCGGGTCTGGGGCGAAGAAACCGATTGAGTTGTAGCCCCAGTAATTCTTCAGACCCTTGTCCAGCAGGTAGCTGTCATTGACGAAGGCGTGGATCGGCAAAAGCTCCACCGAGGTCACACCCAGCGTCCGGATGTAGTCGATGACTTCCTTGCGGCCGAGCCCGGAAAAGGTTCCGCGCAAATGCTCCGGTACCGCCGGATGCAGCTTGGTGTAGCCGCGCACGTGGGTCTCGTAGATGATGGTGCGGTCCCAGGGAACCGAGGGAGCCCGCTCGCGGCCCCAGGTAAACGCCGGATCGATGACGCGGGACTTCGGCATGAACGGAGCACTGTCGCGCTCATCGTAGGTCAGGTCATCGCCCTCCGCGCCGAGGGTATAGCCGAACAGCGCCGGATCCCACTTCAGGGCGCCAACATGCGCCTTCGCATAAGGGTCAAGAACGAGTTTGTTGGGATTGAAGCGGTGGCCGGCTTCCGGTTCGTACGGACCATGCACCCGATAGCCGTAAGTGGTGCCGGGGCGGGCGTCGGGAAGGTAGCCGTGCCAGACTTCATTGCTGTATTCCGGCAGCTCGATGCGTTCAAGCTCTCGTGAACCGGTATCGTCGAACAGACAGAGTTCGACTTTGGTCGCGTGGGCGGAGAACAGGGCAAAATTGACACCAAGACCGTCCCAGGTCGCGCCGCACGGGTTCGGGGAGCCCTCGCTCAATCGTGATTTCAGGATTGCTTGCGGCATCTGCGCGGTCCCCCGGATGGTCGGAACAAGACAAAAAAAGAGGGGGCTTTTGCCCCCTCCCTCAGCGATGGTGGCTACGCCGTCAGGCGTCCGAGGATGTAGCCGAACGCGACCGCAATCAAGGTTGCGACGATCGGCTGCGTTTTGATCAGTTCACTGACCTGCCCGGCGGTTTGCTGGGCTTGGCCGGCGGCTTGGTTATACAAACCTTCCGCCTGAGTCTTGGTGTCGCCGGTCATGTTGCCGACGGTTTCCTGCACCCGTCCGCCAAAATCACGGGCTGTGCCTGCTAGGCGATCGTCCACTTAGAGCCTCCTGGGTTTCCGGGAAGTCTGTGAAACGCGAAGAGCCGGCCAAAGTTGCGTAACGAAACGCTGAAGCGTCTCGCTTTCGGTCGGCCGCCCCGCTCAGCCCCTTGGGTCGCTCCTTTGATAGCCCCGTTGGTCGCCCCTTGGGGGGTCAGCCGAAGTTGAGCCGCAGGCCCGGTTCCGGCCATTGCATCGAAGCCAGGCGGCCGCTGTCCGACAGAGTGATGAACGCGGTCCGCATGCCCGGTCCGCCGAAGCAGATATTCGTCGGATAGGTGTCCGGCATCTTGACCGCCCGCACGATGTCGCCAGCCGGCGAAATTTCGGTGATGTACCCGGTGTTCAATGTGGCCACGGTAATGTTGCCGCTGGCCATCACGGCAAGGCTGTCGAAACGCGCATTGCCAGGCAGCCCGGCGATCACCCGCCCACTGTGAGGCACGTGCGGCGGCGGCTTGCGCAAGACCCCGGGGGCCTCGATTTCGAACGCCCAGAGCCGCGCACCCTCGGTGTCCGCCGCGTAAAGCGTCTTGCCATCGGGCGACAAGCCGCAGCCATTGGGACTGAGCATGGGGTAGGCGATTTCCGTGATCCGCGAACCATCTGGCAGGGCGTAGTAAAGGCCGCCGTGATCACGATGTCGCGCAAGCCGCTTGCCCAGATCGGTGAAATAGAATCCGCCGTGGGTGTCGAACACCAGATCGTTGGGCGCGGAAAGGGTGTGCCCGTCAACCTCGGTGTAAAGTGTCCTGGCCTCGCCGGTTGCCGCGTCGATACGCTGCACGTAACCAAATTTGTAGTCCGGATGGGGGGCGATGCCCATCGAGTGGCCCTCGACGTATCGGCTGCCGCCGTTATTGCACAGATAGAGGGCGCCATCGGGTCCGAACGCGAGCCCATTCGGACCGCCGCCACAGCGGGAAAACACGCTGGTGGCGCCGTCGGGGGCGACACGGGACAACTGATTGTTGCGGATTTCGGTCAGTACGATCGAGCCATCCTTGCAGACCACCGGGCCTTCGGGAAAGCCGAAGCCGGTGGCCAGTATCTTCACATCGGTCGTGGTGGCGCCGGTCATGATGGAATTTCCCCCTTTTCCGAGGAGGCTCAGTCTCGGCGTATCGGCCCCGGCGTCAAGCGCGACGCCGACCGAGGGGCGAAACCAGTACGTCCATCCTCAGGGCGAGCATCCTCAGGGCGTGACCGCGACTTTCAGCACGCCGTCACGCTGATGCGCGAACAGATCATACGCCGCTTCGATGTCATCGAGCTTGAACCGGTGGGTCACCATGGCCGTGAGATCAAGACGCCCTGACCTGATCACGTTCATCAGGCGCCGCATGCGCTCCTTGCCACCCGGGCAAAGCGAGGTGACGATGCGATGGTCGCCGAGCCCGGCCGCGAACGGGCCGAGCGGGATCGTCAGGTCGGTTGAATAGACGCCGAGACTGGAGAGCGTGCCGCCCGGACGCAGCACGCGCAAGGCGGCCTCGAACGTGGCCTGCGTACCCAGCGCCTCGATCGCGACGTCGACGCCGCGCCCCTCAGTCAGTCGCATGATCTCGGCGACCGGGTCGACCTCGCGGAAGTTCACCGTGACGTCGGCGCCGCATCGGCGCGACATCGCCAGGCGGCCGGCGATGGCATCCACAACGATGATCATGGTGGCGCCCGACAGCTTGGCGCCAGCCGTCGCGCAGAGGCCGATGGGACCCTGCGCGAACACCGCCACCACGTCGCCGATGCGAACTTGGCCGCTCTCGGCGCCAGAGAATCCGGTCGACATAATGTCCGGGCACATCAGCACCTGTTCGTCGGTGAGGTCATCCGGCACCGGGCACAAATTGGCCATCGCGTCAGGCACCAGGACGAACTCCGCCTGACAGCCGTCGATGGTGTTGCCGAAACGCCATCCCCCCATCGCCTTGAAGCCACTGCTGTTGAAGCCGCCGTCCTGCGAGCCGCAACCGCACAGGCATGCCGCGGAATGACCGCTGGGTGTGATGGCCCCGGCGATGACTCGCTGTCCTTCGAGGAAACCCTGAACAGCAGAGCCCAGTTTGTCGATTACCCCGACCGGCTCGTGGCCAATGATCAGTCCCCTGGCTACCGGGTACTCGCCCTTCAGTATATGGACATCCGTACCGCAGATTGTCGTGGTGGTGACGCGGACTAGCGCGTCCAGCGGGCCGACGTCCGGGATTGGCTTGTCGTCGAGCACGATGCGGCCTGGTTCGACAAAAACGGCGGCCTTCATATGGGACATGTGCGGCTCCTGTAACGATGAAAACGCCGCATGTAGCGAACCTATGGGGTCGGGGCATTGTCCTGTATCAACCGGCGCGTCCGTGCATACGATTTCGATCCAGACACACCGCATGATGCTCACATTCGTGGTGGCCAGCAGCCGCGGGCTATTATTTCTCTGATTTGTCTCTCGCCGCATCCATGCCATGCTCGTCCAGCGGACCGAGGCGGTAGCTGGCACGACGCTTCGAGGGCGGGCCGGGGCGCCTGAACGGTCAATCAGAGAGGCCGGGCAGCATTTGAGACAGATCAATGCTCCGTCCGGTAGATCGGTATTCAGTTCGCTTTACCGCGTAACACGAAGGAGGAATCAGTGGAACTCACTGCCGCCGACATCATGACGAAGAATGTGAAAACAGCCCGCATGAACAACTCGGTCGCCGAGGTCGCCAGGATACTGACCGATAACAGCATCAGTGCTCTTCCGGTATGCGATGATCATGGAACCGTGGTCGGCATGCTGAGCGAAGGCGACCTGCTGCGGCCTGTCGGGCAAGGCGCCGCCGCGAAGCGCGCGTGGTGGCTTAACCTGCTTGCCGAAGGCACCGACCTGGCGCCGTCGTTCCTTGACTGCATCCGGGTGGAAAACCGGCGGGCACACGAATTGATGATTTCGCCCGCGGTTACGACGTCGCCCCGGGCCAGCGTGCCGGAGATGGCCGACCTGATGGTCAATCATCGCATCAAGCGCCTGCCAGTGATCGATGGCGGCAAACTCGTCGGCATCGTCAGCCGCGCGGACCTGGTGCGTGTGCTGGCGAAAACGCCCGACGCCATCGCGGAAGCGCTCTGAGGGGACCAGCGCGGTCGCGGCCATGTCAACGTCTCCCCCACGTGGTCACGGCCGGGTGGTTGCGCTGCGCGGACCGGTGATCGATGTGGTGTTCGAAGCCAGTCCGTTGCCGCGGATCGAGGAAGCGCTGCGGGTCGAGTGGGATCAGCCCGCGACCCTCATCGCGGAGGTGCAAAGCCATCTCGACGAGACGACCGTGCGCGCGGTCGCGTTGCGGCCAACCGCGGGACTACGGCGCGGCACATCGGTGGTGGCGACGGGCGGCCCGATCACCATGCCGGTCGGTGACGCGGTGCTTGGCCGGTTGCTCGACGTGCTGGGCGAGGTCGGCGATCGCGGCCCTCCGTTGCCGACCGATCTGCCGCGTTGGCCGATTCACCGGCCGCCGCCGCCGCTGGTTGCGCAAGCCGCTTCCGGGGGCGTGTTCGAGACCGGGATTAAGGTGATTGACCTGCTGGTGCCGCTGGCGCAGGGCGGCAAGGCGGGGATGTTCGGCGGCGCCGGGGTGGGAAAGACCGTGCTGGTGATGGAACTGATCCATGCCATGGCACAAAAGTATCAGGGCATATCCGTGTTTGCCGGGATCGGCGAGCGGTCGCGCGAGGGCCACGAGCTGCTGCACGACATGACCGCCTCTGGCGTGCTGGACCATACCGTCCTGGTGTACGGCCAGATGAACGAGCCGCCGGGCGCGCGCTGGCGGGTCGGCCTCAGCGCGCTAACCATCGCCGAGTTCTTCCGCGACCAGAAGCACCAGAACGTACTGTTGCTGATGGACAACGTGTTCCGCTTCGTCCAGGCAGGCAGCGAGGTATCCGGCCTGCTCGGCCGATCGCCGTCGCGCGTGGGCTACCAGCCGACACTGGCCACCGAGGTTGCGGCGCTGCAGGAGCGAATCGCGTCGGTGGCCGGCGCGTCAATCACGGCGATCGAGGCCGTCTACGTGCCGGCCGATGACTTTACCGACCCGGCGGTGACGGCCATCTCCAGCCATCTGGAAAGCGCCATCGTGTTATCCCGCGGCATGGCGGCTGAGGGGATTTACCCGGCGGTCGATCCCCTCGCCTCATCCTCGGTGCTGCTCGACCCGCTGGTCGTCGGCGCGGAGCATTACGCCTTGGCCGAGCAGGTGCGCGAGACCCTGGCGCACTGGCGGGAGTTGCGCGACGTGATCGCGCTGCTGGGGATGGAAGAACTCGGCGCGCCCGACCGTCTGATCGTCACTCGGGCTCGGCGGCTGCAACGCTTCCTCACGCAGCCATTCGCGGTTACCGAGGCGTTTACTGGAGTCGCCGGCAAGACGGTGAAGCTGGCGGACACCCTCGGGGGCTGCCGGGCCATTCTCGACGGCGAGGCCGACGACTGGCCGGAATCCTCGCTTTACATGATCGGCGGCCTGGCGGACGCCCGCCAGACGAATGCCCCCAAGGCGGCGGCCTCATGAGACTGCTGATCACCGATCCGACCGCCGTGGTCGTGGACCATGGGGACGTGACCAGCCTCCGCGCGGAAGACGAAAGCGGCAGCTTCGGTATCCTTGCGGGTCATGCCGACCTGCTGACGGCGCTGCCGGTCTCGGTCGTATCCTGGCGGCATGCCGACGGCAAGCTTGGCTACTGCGCGGTGCGGCGAGGGGTACTGAGTGTGCACGGCGGCGATCAGATCGCCATCGCCACGCGCGAGGCCCAGCGCGGTGACGACCTCGACGCGCTCGAAGCCTCGGTCGTGACCCGGTTTCGATCTGAGGCGGAGGCCGAGCGGGCCGGGCGGGTCGCGGCAACGCGGGTCCACACGGAGGCGGTGCGGCGGATCGTCGACGCACTGCGCCCGGAACGACAGCAGGAGATCGGGGGGTGACGGAACAGCCGGACGGCCTGCTCCGGTCGGTGCGGCGGCGGCGCGCCCGTTACCAGGACTGGCTGCGACAGGGCGAGCCGTCGCTCGGGCGCTACCTGGCGCAGGTCGGTGCACTGGGCTGGGCGATCGTGATCCCCACTCTGCTCGGGGTCTTTCTCGGACGCTGGATCGATCATCGTCTCGGCACCGGGATCTTCTGGACCGGACCGCTGCTCCTGGCAGGCCTCGGGATTGGTTGCTGGTCCGCCTGGCAGTGGATGCACGGACGATGATTTCAGCAGCCGGGATCGTCGCGGCGGGTAGTTTCGCACTGGGTCTGCTGGCCGGCGGGCTGCATTTCGGATCATTGCGCTGGAACACGATGTTCTACGCGCGACCCGGGCGGCTGTGGACGGCGGTGGCGCTGCAAGGCGCGCGAATGGCCGGGCTTGGCGGCCTGCTCTTGGTCGTCGCCCTGCACGGCCCCCTCCCCCTGTTGCTCACCGCGCTCGGCATCCTTGTCGCGCGTCCGCTGGTTGCGCGGTGGGTGACGGCCGCGCCATGATGGGATCGCCGCTTACGCTCTCTGTCGCCTTTCACATCGGCCCCATCGCCATCACGACACCGGTGCTGGCGACCTGGTGCATCATGCTGCTGCTGGCCGGCGGAAGCTGGCTGCTGACCCGGCGCATGTCGCTGCATCCGTCGAGCCGGCAGGCGGCGCTGGAGGTCATCGTCGAAGCGATCGAGGCGCAGGTGCGCGATACCATGCGGGTCGAGCCGGCGCCCTACGTGCCGCTGATCGGCACGCTGTTCCTGTTCATCTTCGCCGCCAACTGGTCGTCGCTAGTGCCGGGCATCGAGCCGCCGACGGCGCATATCGAGACCGACGCGGCGCTCGCCCTGATCGTCTTCGTCGCCGTGATCTTTTTCGGCATCCGCTCGCGCGGCGTACGCGGCTACCTGGCGACCTTCGCCGAACCCAGCATCCTCATGGTCCCGCTCAATCTGGTCGAGACGATTACCCGCACCTTCTCCCTGGTCGTGCGGCTGTTCGGCAACGTCATGAGCGGGGTGTTCGTGGTCGGCATTGTTCTGTCCCTGGTCGGACTGCTGGTGCCGGTGCCGCTGATGGCACTCGATCTGCTGACCGGCGCGGTGCAGGCTTACATCTTCAGCGTCCTGGCCATGGTGTTCATCTCCGGTGTGCTCGGCCAGACGCCGGCCAGGGCTTCAGCAAAGCAACCCGACGGAGACATTGCCCCGCCATGAACTGGATTCAGATCGCCAGCATTCTGGGCGCCGCCCTGGCCGTATCCTTCGGCGCGGTGGGGCCAGCCTTGGGCGAAGGGCGGGCGGTCGCCGCCGCCATGGACGCGATCGCGCGGCAACCCGAGGCCGCGGGCACCATCTCGCGCACGCTGTTCGTCGGCCTGGCAATGATCGAGACGATGGCGATCTACTGTCTGGTCATCGCGTTGCTGTTGCTGTTCGCCAATCCGTTCGTTCACTGATGCAACTCGATTGGACCACGTTGATCCTGCAGACGGTCAACGTCCTTGTGCTGCTTTGGCTGCTGCGCCGTTTCCTGTTCCGTCCGGTCGCCGCCATCATTGCCGAGCGCCGGGGTGCGGCGGAGAAAATGCTGGCCGAGGCGGCGGCGGCGCGGCAGCAGGCACTCGTCAGTGCGGAACAGGCGGCCGAGCGTGAAAAGTCCCTGGCGGCGGGCGGTGATCGCATCCTGGCGGACGCGCGGGCGGCAGCCGAAACGGAACGCAACGAACTGCTGCGGCGATCGAATGAGGAAGCAGCGAAGGCGCGCGACACCGCGCAGGTCACCTTGGAGCAGCAGCGCGGACAGATGCGCCGTGAGCTGGAGACCGAGGCTCGCGAACTGGCGGTGACCATTGCGTCGCGGCTGCTCGATCGCGTGCCGGCGGAGGCGTTGAACGTCGCGCTGCTGCAATCACTCGATACCTGGCTGACGACCCTTTCGCCCGACGAACTGGATGCGCTCGCCGGGTCAGGAGAGGCGCTGGAGGTCGTCACCGCCACCGCGCTGGATGCGGCGACGCGGGCGACCTGCGCGGAGATGTTGCGCAAGCGGTTCGGTAACCTTCCGGCGCCAAGCTTCGGCGTTGATCCGTCGCTGATCGCCGGGTTTGAACTGCGTGGCTCGCATGCCCGGGTCCGCAACAACTGGCGCGCGGATCTGGACCAAATCGCCGAGGAGCTGGGGCAGGATGACAAGCATCTCGCCATGGCTTGAAGCCTCGCAGCGCCGCATCGCCGCGGCGCGATTAGGGCCCGAGATCGAGGAGTTCGGCCGCGTCGAGACGATTGGCGATGGCATCGCCATGATCTCTGGCCTGGCATCCGCGCGGCAGGATGAAGTGCTGCGCTTCCAGGGCGGACAGTTGGGCTTCGTGCAGACCCTGGCCCGTGACCGCGTCGGCTGCGTCGTGCTCGACGACGCCGAGGCGATCGCCGCGGGCGATCTGGTGCGCGGCACCGGGACCGTGATCGAGACGCCGGTCGGCCCCAGCCTGCTGGGGCGGGTCATCGATCCGCTGGGACGTCCGCTCGATGGTGGCCAGCCTGTCGAAGGCGCTACGAAACGCCCGATCGAGGTGATGGCACCGTCAATCATCGAGCGTGAGCTGGTCACCGAGCCGGTGCGGACGGGTATCCTGACGATCGATGCGCTGTTCGCCCTGGGCCGCGGCCAGCGCGAGCTGATCATCGGCGACCGCGGCATCGGCAAGACCGCGATCGCCGTCGATACAATCATCAATCAACGCGGCTCCGACCTGATCTGCGTCTATATCGCGGTAGGGCAGAAATCCTCCGCCGTGGCGCGGGTCATCGACGCGGTGCGGCGGCATGGCGCGCCGGAGCGCTGCATCTTCGTCGTGGCCCTGGCGACCGCGTCGGCGGGGCTGCAATGGATCGCCCCGTTTGCCGGCATGACGATAGCGGAATATTTTCGCGACCGCGGTCAGCATGCCCTGGTGGTGATCGACGATCTCACCAAGCACGCCGCGACGCACCGCGAGATCGCACTGCTGACACATCAGCCGCCGGGTCGGGAAGCGTTTCCCGGCGATGTCTTCTACCTGCACGCGCGGCTGCTGGAACGCGCGGCAAAGTTGTCGGCGGAGCGAGGCGGCGGCTCCCTGACCGCGCTGCCGATCGCGGAGACCGATGCGGGCAATCTGAGCGCCTACATCCCGACCAACCTGATCTCGATCACCGACGGCCAGCTGGTGCTAAATTCTCGGCTGTTCCAGGAGGGCCACAAGCCGGCGATCGACATCGGCACCAGCGTGAGCAGGGTTGGGGGCAAGACCCAGGCCCGGGCGCTGCGTGAGGCTTCGGGCACGATGCGGCTGGAATACGCGCAGTTCCTGGAACTGGAGATGTTCTCACGTTTCGGCGGCGCGCCGGATGCCCGCGTCAAGGCGCAACTGGCGCGGGGCGGTCTGCTGCGCTCGTTGCTTTCGCAGCCCCAGTTCGCGCCGTTGCGGCTGGCGGACGAAGTGGCACTGGCGATCGCGCTGCGTGACGGCATTCTGGACGGCGTCGCGCCCGAGGCGGTGCCGGCGCTTCGGGCGGCGCTGCCGGCGTGGCTCGATCAGCATGCCGGTGCCGCGGTCAGGACGGTGGAAGCGAGCGGCACGATAGACCCCGAGCAGCGGGACCGGCTGTCGGCGGCGGTGCGAGCGCTGGCGGAGCTTCACATCGCGGCGGCGCCGTCGTGACCGAGCGGCTTGCGGAAACGACGCGGCGCATCGAGAACCTGCATCAGCTCGAGGCGGTGGTGACGGCGATGCGCGGCATATCCGCCAGCCGGGCGCAGCAGGCACGCGGGCTGTTGCACGGTCTGCGGGCGCACACCATGGTCGTCGCCGGAGCGATCGGGCAAGCACTGAGCCTGGCCCCGGATCCGCCGCGGTCGTCGGCGAGTGGGACTCGTCGCAGCGCCGTCATCCTGTTCTGTGCCGATCAGGGTTTCGTTGGCGCGTTCAACGAGCGGATGCTGGATGCGGCGGCAGGCGGCGCGGCCGGAAAGGATATCTTCCTGATCGGCACACGCGGCGTGGCGCTCGCCGGCGATCGGGGGATACCAGTGGCGTGGCATACCGCGACGGTGCCGCATGCAAGCCTGGTTGCGACGCTGGCGGGTCGGATCGCGGACGCGCTGTATGACTGGCTGTCCGACCAGGCAGGCCATCTCGTCGAGGTGATCGTGCCAACCTGGAGTTCGGCGGCTGGCGTCGTTGCGGAACGACGTTCGCTGCTGCCGTTCGATTATCGTCGCTTTGCCGTTCCGATCTCCGGCCAGCCGCCGTTGATCACATTGCCGCCTGCGACATTGCTGGCCCGCCTGGCGGAAGAATATGTGTTCGCCGAACTTTGCGAGGCCGCACTGACCGCGTTCGCGGCGGAAAACGAGGCGCGGGTCGCGGCGATGCTTTCGGCCAAGAGCAACCTGGAAAACATGGGCTCTGAGCTGCAAGCGCTGCAGCGGCAAATAAGGCAGGAGGAGATCACCGCCGAGGTGCTGGAACTTCGCCTCGGCGCGTAATATTTGCCGACGCGGTGGAGCACCGAATCGGGCCCCGTGTCATCACCGGATCCGCGCCTTCCCCGCCCTCCCACGGGTTCCGCAGGGGCAGGCTCGGGCCGCCGCCTCCGCAGGGACATTGCTTCGCCGAGGGTGACGCAGCTTTGATCCGGGTGCGCCGGCATGTCAGGTGGTAATCCCGATGGCTGGGCGGCCGCCCCGCCGCGGATACATTTCTCCATTTTGCGTGTACCATGCAGGGTTCAGCGCACACATCGCACAGAATCGTTGCAATCAAGCCGCAAATCGGTTGACGAGCGGGCCAAACTGATAGCACAACAAGAGGATTGCCAGATTGCAATAACGATCAGAAATCAGCGCAAGGAGCTTGAATGTCGAAAGCCTTTATCTCCAAGGTCATCCAGCAATCCGCTGAGCTGACGGGAGCGGCGGCCAACCGCGCAACTGGCGACCTTATCGACGCAATCGTCAAGGAACTCAAGAAGGCTGGCAAGTTCACGCTTCCTGGCTTCGGCACGTTCAGCGTGCGCAAGACCAAGGCACGCAAGGGGCTCAATCCGCGCACCGGCGCGTCCATCAAGGTCAAAGCCGGAAAGACTGTCCGCTTCAAGGCCTCGCCGGTGCTGAAAAAATCCGTTTAGCAGGGAATTTGACGGGCGACTGTATTCGTGACTTCTGAACGTGCCTCCCGCGATGACAGCTCCAGCTTACGAAGTCCCGGAGTGCCCCTAGACCGTGAAATGCCCTTGTCTTCTGGTCGTTCCGCCCAAAGGGGCCGCGCGCCGTTGCGCCTTTCGGCTCCGGCGGCAAGCTTTCCAAGACCAGCACCGGGCACTAACCTATCCGGTCGCGAGGTGGCGGCAGTTGCAATGAGAAACGAAATTCTGGCCTATAAGCGTGAACGGATTCTGGAGGAAGCGGTCAAGCTATTTTATGAGCGTGGCTTCAACGGCACGACGCTTGACGATATTGCCACCGAACTGGGGGTGACGAAGCCCTTCATCTACACGCATTTCCGCAGCAAGGTCGAGTTGCTCGAGGCGATTTGCCGACCGACTATCGAAATGTCCCTGCAGGCGATCGCGCAGGCCGCCAGCGAGGATGGCACGATTACGAACCGGTTGCGGACCGGCGTTATTGCATTCACCAAGGTTGTGCTTCAGCGGCGGGCCAACATCGCGGTGTATTTCCGGGAAGAGAAGAACCTTTCCAAGGATGGCCTGGACGCAATCAATGCTCTGCGCAAGCGGTTTGACAAGGTGTTGAGCCAGCTCCTCCAGGACGGTGCTGACACCGGTGAATTCAAGGTTCCGGACATAAGCGTCGCCGCGCTGGCGATCGGCGGGATGGTGAGCTGGGCTTACACCTGGCACCGCGACGACGGGCGGCTGGCGGTTGAAGACGTCTCCGAACGGATGGCTGAACTGGCGTTGCGGATGGTTGGCGCCTCTGGGGCAACGACCTGACGGCACCAGCAAGAGTATCCCGCGTTCGTGTAGTCCGGTTAACGTCTCCCCGTGTGTTACAACGCTTAATGCGGAGGACTGCTTGGTAAGGTGAGACGTCCCGATAGCGTTACTCTTATGCTGGGCAAGAGCAATATCTGGATCTGGATATCGATAGCATCGCATCCAACTCCATCGCCGCTCCGCTATCCAGGATGACCGGCGGTCTGGTGGCGACCCGGTGGCCAATTGGCCTGCATCTGGCGGCGCGGCGGCACGGGCTGACCGAGGTCATGTTCACCGGGAAGGCGAGCGCCGCTAATATTGTTCAGGCAAAACGACGCTGGCGTCGCGGTAGCCGAGCCCCAGGAAGCCCACCTAATTCCGGGCCAACCGGGGAACGAAACCGCCGCCGAGCCGTTGTCGATGGTGGCCGGTGGCTGGAGTCGTGCTCGGCCGCAGGTAATATGGCGAGGCCCGATCGCCGGCAGCCCGGGACGGTGCGGCAGAGGATGAGCAAATGAACCAGGGCGGATCGTCCTCGCGGAGCTTTGATGTGGCGGGACCGCATGACGGCATGCGGCATTTTCGGCTGTGGGCCCCGGCGCAGGAGACCGTGTCCCTGGCGATCGAAGCCGGAGACCTGATCCCGATGAAACGGTCTCCGGACGGGTGGTTCGAGGGCGATGCCAACGTGTCGCCCGGGACCTGCTACCGGTTCCGCCTGGCCGATGGCATGTTGGTTCCCGATCCCGCGTCGCGCGCGCAGGCGCCTGACGTTCATGATGCCAGCATGGTGGTGTCTGACGATTTCGTCTGGCGCCATGCGGACTGGCGAGGCCGGCCATGGGTCGAAACCGTGATCTACGAGTTGCACGCTGGGGTCGCCGGTGGCTTCGCCGGCATCGAGGCCGACCTCGCCCGACTGAAAGATCTTGGGGTGACCGCGATCGAGCTGATGCCGATCAATGATTTCCCGGGCCGCCGGAACTGGGGATACGATGGCGTTTTACCGTATGCGCCCGACAGCGCCTATGGCTCACCGGCGGACCTGAAGTCTCTGATAGACGCTGCCCACGGGCTTGGTCTGATGGTGTTCCTCGACGTCGTCTACAATCATTTTGGGCCGGATGGAAACTATCTCGGAGCCTATGCGCCGCAGTTCTTCCGCGATGATGTCACCACGCCCTGGGGCCCTGCGATTGATTTCCGCAGACAGGAAGTGCGTGATTACTTCACCGCGAACGTCCTGATGTGGCTGACTGAGTACCGGTTCGACGGGCTGCGTTTCGATGCCGTGCACGCGATACAGGAGCAGGACTGGATCGAGGAAATGGCGGCGGTGGTCCGCTCCACGGTGAGCCCCGAGCGCCATGTTCATCTAATCCTCGAGCACCACAACAATGCGTCGCATTTGCGCAAAGCCGTCGATGCGCAATGGAACGATGATGCGCACAACGCGCTGCATGTGCTGCTAACCGATGAAACCGGCGGCTACTATGCCGACTACTCCGACGATCCGGCGGCTAAACTGGCGCGGTGCCTGGCGGAAGGCTGGGCGTATCAAGGGGATTGGTCCGGATATCTGCAGGCAAAGCGCGGCGAACCGTCCGCCGACCTGCCACCCACCGCGCATGTGCTTTTCCTGCAGAACCACGACCAGATCGGCAACCGTGCGTTCGGCGAACGGCTGACATCGCTGACATCGCCTCGGGCGCTGGAAGCCGCGATCGCCTTGCAACTGCTATGTCCCCAGATTCCACTCCTGTTCATGGGCGAAGAGACCGCGTCTACCACACCGTTTCTGTTTTTTACTGACCATCGCGACGAACTTGCGGAAGCTGTGCGCGAGGGACGCCGGCGCGAGTTCGCTGCCTTCGCGGAATTCGCGGATCACGCGAAGCGGGAGCAAATTCCCGATCCAAACGGGGTCGACACATTCACCGCCTCGATACCACGGGCTGATCCGTCGCTGGGGAGCGAGCGCCTGGCACTTTACCGGCGCCTGATCGCCTTGCGCATGACCGAGATCGTGCCGCGTCTGGTCGGCGCAGCGGCAATTTCGGCGAAGGTTATCGGGCGCAAGGCGGTTTGTGCGAGATGGCGCCTCGGTGATGGCACGGTGCTGACCATCGCCACGAACCTGGACACCGAGCCAGTGGCTTTTGACCAACCGCCTGGCCGGTGTCTGTTTCAGTCTGATGCCAGCGACGAGGAGGAGGCTGCGCGACTCAACGGGCCAGCGACACGTGTCTATATGGAGCCCGGGGCATGAGCGATGACGTGCTGCATGACGTGGCACGCCGAGCGGGGATCGTCGTCGAATGGCAGGACTACGCTGGGAAACCTCACATGGTTGCCGCCCCGGTATTACGTCGCGTGCTTGGCGCGCTGGGCCTGCCGGCCGATACGAACCGGGAATTGTCGGCCACCCGGCGCCTGCTGACCAAGCGGACCAGATTGGCGGATCTGCCGCCGTTGGTGACCGCCGTGGCCGGCCGTCCGACGCGCCTCGATGTGGGTGGCAACGAGGCCCGACCCGCTGAGCTGATTCTCGAACAGGGCGGAATGCGCCCGATCACCTTGCTGCCAAGCCGAGGCCGGCTGCGAATCGCCGCGGTACACGAGATCGGATATCACCGGCTTCAGGTCGAAGACCGGGAGATCGTCCTGGCGGTAGCCCCGCCGCGCTGCCGATCGATTGAGGACATGGTTCCAGAAGCCAGGCTTTGGGGCCTGTCTGCACAATTGTATGGACTGACGCATAACAAGGATATCGGAATTGGCGACCTCGCGGGCGCCGCCGCCCTGGCAAAATCGGCGGGAGCAAAGGGCGCCGACGCGATTGGCCTGAGTCCGATGCACGCGCTTTACGCCGCAGACCCGAATCATTTCGGTCCGTATGCTCCGTCCAGCCGGCTGTTCATGAATCCTCTGCATGCGGCGCCGGAGCTGATCTTTGGTGCAGCCGCCTACAACAGGGCAATGGAGGACGCCGGTGCCGACCGGCTGCCGCCGGATGACGGACTGATTGACTGGCCGTCGGCCTCCCCAATGAAATACGCCGTCCTGCGCAAGCTGTTCGAATATTTCGTCGACGGCACCGAGTGGGATGGCGCGCTGGGGGCCGATTTTGCCCGCTTTCGTGCTGCTCATGGAGCATTGCTGCATGGCCATGCTTGTTTCGAGGCGTTACAGGCCGCGAAGTCTCCGAACCGGGCGTGGCGCGAGTGGCCGGCAGACCTGCGCAACCCCCGGAGTGCGACCGTGATGTCGTTCGCGGAGGCGAACGCCGAAGAAATCCTGTTCCATCAGTTCCTGCAATGGATCAGCGACCGCTCACTTGCCGCGGCGCAGCTTCAGGCTCGCGAATCCGGCATGCGGATCGGGCTCATCGGCGACATCGCGGTTGGTCTCGATCCCGGCGGCAGCCAGGCCTGGAGCCATCAGTCCGACGTCTTGCTGGGGCTCACCATCGGCGCGCCACCGGACCTGTTGAATCCACGTGGCCAGGACTGGGGGCTTACCGGATTTTCCCCTCGCGCAATGGAAGACAACGGCTTTGCGCCGTTCATCGCGACGTTGCGGGCGGGTATGCGGAATGTCGGCGGAATTCGTGTGGATCACGCGATGGGTCTGAGCCGTCTTTGGCTGACCCCGGAAGGTTCGTCGCCGGCCGACGGCGCCTATCTGACCTATCCTGTGGTCGATCTGCTGCGACTGCTGGCGCTGGAATCGGTGCGGCACAACGTCGTCGTCATCGGCGAGGACCTCGGCACCGTCCCCGAGGGCTTTCACGATATGCTCGAACAGGGCGGCATCCATGGCATGCGGGTGCTGTGGTTCGAGCGTGACGACGAGGCCGATTTCATTCCGCCGATCAAATGGGGAAGCAGCGCCGTGGCGATGACCTCGACCCATGATCTGCCGACCGTGGCCGGGTGGTGGAAGGGGGTCGACATCGACGTGCGGCGCAAACATGGCCGGCTCGGAGAAGGCGTCGACCCGCTTGCGGTCAAGCAGGAACGCGAGAGGGACCGGCCCAAACTGTGGGATGCGTTCGCACGGGAGAAGGTCTCGGAGGGCCCGCGGCCCGCACCAGAGGAAACCGCCCGGGTGGTCGATGCCGCCGTCAAGTTCATTGCCAAGACCGAACTTCCGCTGTCGCTGATTCCGCTGGAAGATCTTATTGGCCAGGAGGAGCAGCCGAATTTGCCCGGCACGGTAGTCGAGCACCCGAACTGGAGGCGTCGCCTGCCAATGCCGGCGGGGTCGGTGCTGGAGGAAGAGTCGGTTGCCCGCCGTATCGAAGCCGTCGCGGCTGAAAGACCACGGCAATGAACGTTTCGATCGGCAGCCGGCCGCGGGCAACGATGCGGCTGCAGTTGCACAAGGACTTTACCTTTTCCGACGCCTCGGCGCTGGTGTCCTATATCGCCGAGATGGGCATCAGCCATGTCTATTGCTCGCCGATACTCACGGCACGTGCCGGCTCGATCCACGGCTATGATGTGGTGGATCCAACGACCGTCAATCCGGAGCTGGGAGGAGAACAGGGACTACGCGCTTTCGTCGCAGCCTTGCGATCGCAGGGCCTCGGCCTGATCGTCGACATCGTGCCCAATCATATGGCGGTCGGTGGCTCGGACAATCCCTGGTGGAGCGACCTGCTGCGCCGTGGCCGATCCAGTGCCTACGCGAAATTTTTCGACGTCGACTGGGAATGCGACGATCCGGCTTTGCGCGGCAAGGTGCTGGCGCCGTTCCTCGGCAAACTCTACGGAGAGGCTCTCGCCGACGGTGACATTCGCATCGCGCAAACCTCCGCGGGGGAGCCGGCCGTCCGCTATTTCGATACCGAACTGCCGATCAATCCGGCTGACCACGGCTACGTGGCGGAATCTGGACTGGCGTCGTTTGATCCCGCCACTTCGAGCGGACGCCAGACCATCCACGCCTTGCTTGAGCGTCAGCACTACCGGCTGGCATGGTGGGGCACCGCTGGCGATGAGATCAACTGGCGACGCTTCTTCGATATCAACGGCCTCGCCGGGCTGCGCATCGAAGTGCCCGAAGTGTTCGAGGCGACCCACGCGACGTTGTTCCGGCTCTACGCCGAAGGGCTGCTCGACGGGTTTCGCGTTGACCATGTGGACGGTCTGTCCGATCCGCCCGCCTATTGCAGACAATTGCGCCGGCGCCTCGATGATCTGGCGCCGCAACGTCCGCCCAGCGCGGCGCAAGGCCAGGCCTACCTGGTGATCGAGAAAATCCTCGGCGCGGGGGAGGTGCTGCCGGCGGACTGGGGTGTCGACGGCACCAGCGGCTATGATTTCATGAATGAAGTCAGCGCGCTTCAGCATGATCCGGACAACGAGGCGGCACTGGCGAAACTGTGGCATAGCTCCAGTCGCCGCCCGGCGATGTTCGACGCCGAGGAAGTGCCGGCGCGGCAGGAGATTCTGCAACGCGGGTTCGATTCATCGCTGCGTGCAGTCACCCGGGCGCTGCATGTCATTGCGAGATCCGACCCAATGACCCGCGACGTCTCCGCCGCCGCGATCCGGCGCGGCGTGGTGGCACTGCTGTCGCATTTTCCGGTGTATCGGGGATACGATGCGGGGAAAAAACGATCCGCCATCGACCAGACGGCATTCTCCACGGCTCTCGAAGCGGCGAAGGCTGGCTCGGCAAAATCCGCCCACGTGACGCTGGACCATATCGACCGCTGGCTGGGCGGGGAAGACAGTGACGAGAACGGCCTAGCTCAGCGCCGTCTCGCAGGCACGCTGTTTCAGCAACTGAGTGCCCCCGTCGCGGCAAAAGCCGTTGAGGACACGGCGTTTTATCGATACGGGCGCCTGCTGTCGCGGAACGATGTCGGCTTTGACGCGGCTCGTCTAGGCAGCTCGGTCGCGGCGTTTCACCAGGCCTGCGCCAGTCGCCGAGCCGCGTTCCCGGACGCGATGCTGGCGACCGCGACGCATGATCACAAACGTGGCGAGGACCTTCGCGCGCGCCTCGCTGTGCTGAGTGAGATACAAGACGAATGGGCCGCGTTTCTCGACCGTATCCGCGCGCTTCCCTGCCCGGTCGACCGGCCTGATCCCGGCGACGAGATCATGCTGCATCAGATGATCGTCGGCGCCTGGCCGCTCGATCTGGATCCCTCCGACGATGCGGGTTGTCAGTCGTTTGCGACGAGGCTCGCGGGGTGGCAGGAGAAAGCGCTGCGTGAAGCCAAACTGCGGACCGACTGGACCGCGCCCGATGCCGCTTACGAGAGCGTCGCACGCGATTTTTTGTTTCGCGTGTTCTCGCCAGGAAGTCCCTTCCGAACCCTGGCGCATTCGTTCGCCGAACTGATCGCCCCGGCGGGTGCGGTGAACGGGCTGGCGCAAGCGGCGCTGAAACTGACCGTACCAGGGATGCCGGACTTTTATCAGGGCACGGAATTCTGGGATTTCAGTCTGGTCGATCCCGACAATCGCCGCCCGGTCGATTACAGCGTGCGCCGCTCCGCGCTGGCCAGCGAGAACGGCCCCGAGACGGTGCTGCCGGCATGGCGTGACGGTCGGATCAAGCAGTGGATGATCCGGGCGATACTGCGGTTCCGACGCGAGGTACCGGAGCTGTTCTCGCGCGGTGATTATGGCCCGCTGGAGGTTAAGGGTCCGTTGCAGAACCATATCGTCGCGTTCTCCCGCGGTGACGCACGATCAACTCTGATGGTTGTGGCGCCGCGTCTTGTGCACCGGCTGCCTCGGTCGGGCGATGGGCTGCTGTTCGACCCGGCGGCGCTGGGCGGCAGCATCGTGATGCCGGGGCATTTACGCGGACGCCGCATGCTCTCGGTGCTGGCTGGCGGCGAGGCAGTGAACCTGGCGGCGGAAACACCAGTGGCGGCGCTGCTGGCGGATTTTCCGGTCGCCGTTCTCCGTTCGGTGGATGCTGCGTGATATCGCGCCAAGAATAGCAAACCGGAGGCAAGGGCGCCGCGTTCAACCGGTATACCCTTATTGACGGAGCCTCCGATGAAAATGCATTCGCGGCCAATATTGCTTGCGGCGACGATCGTCGTGATGCCGCTGGCGAGCGCGCTGGCACAAGGCTATCCCGTCGGCAACTATGCCGACAATCCGCCGGACTCCGCCATTCCGACGCCAGAAGCAAACCCGGGCGCCGCCGCGGCGAATTCCGGCGGTCCGACAGCAGCACCGACGGGAAATTACGCGCCTCGGCTAGCTATTGTTCCTGGAGTGAACGACCGAATCGCGGGCAACCACGCGAAGACGGACCAGGCGAAGGGCGGCACGGTCAGGAACGGATCGCTGTAGCTTTGACAGGGCGGTCATGGCTGGTCTGTGGCCATGAAAACTGTGCCTTTTGCTGCTACGACGGCGCCGGTGCGAGACCCGAGCGGCGCCGGGACCGCCACTCGCTGGCCAAGGCGGCAACCGAAGTCAGGGCCATGAATATGACCGACGAGAAGAACACCCAGCGCGGCAGATCATGGTCCATGATCCAGCCGCCGATCAGCGGCCCTATGGTGCCGCCGATGTTGAAGCCGGTCGTCACGATCCCGAACACGCGGCCAAATGCTCCGGGTGGCGAGGCCGCGCGGACCAGCATGTCGCGGGAGGGGGCGATCATTCCGGACAACAGACCGGCAAACCCCATCGCGGCGATCAGCAGGATGGAGCCGAGATTTATGGTCCCGACCAGCAGGATCAATGCCGCCGCGCCGCCAAAACCCAGAGCCGCGACCTCGCCATGGCGCTGGGTCCGATCGGCGACGAAGCCACCAAACAAGACGCCGATCGCGGTGGCGAACAGGAACGCGGACAATGCGACGTTCGCGCTCGAAAGCGACGACTGATACAGCTTTACAAGCGCGACGGCGGAGTAATTCGTCAGGGCTCCGGTGCTCAGGCTCAGGAGCATGAAGAACACGACCAGACTGATAACAGTCGGGGTCAGCAGCCTCCGCATCGGGATGTGCTGGTTGCCGGCGGGCAGCCGTTCGGCGGACGCGCGATCCAGCCATGCGGCGAACCACAACGGCACCGCAACCGCCAGGCCCAGGAGTCCGGCGGCGACGATGGCGGCCTGAAAGCCCCAAGCCTCGGCTGCCAGCAGCATCACAATCGGCGCAATCGCACCACCCAGGTATCCTGCGAAGGTGTGGATGGAGAACGCCCGTCCCAGCCGGGACGGCTCGATCACTGAGCCCAGAATCGCGTAGTCAGCCGGGTGGAACACCGCGTTGGCCACACCCAGCAGGACCGAGGCGCACAGAATCCACGGATACGCCGGGAACAGGCCAATGGACACATACGCGAGGCCGCCCAGACTTAACCCGGCGACCAGCACGCGCCTGGCGCCGAAGCGATCCACGGCGTAGCCCATCGGGGTCTGTACCAGGCCGCTGACGATGTTGAACACTGTGATTGCGAGGCCGAGTTTGACGAAGCCAAGCCCCAGGCGGGCTTGCAGCATCGGAAACAGCGGGATGAGCACCAGGTAGTAGAAGTGACTGATCAGATGAGCCGAGCAGATGAGGCTGAGGGCGTTGAATTCGCGGCGCAGGTCGGCTTTGGCGGCGGCGGTGCTCATGAGACGTTGGCGCCCCAAAGGCCTCGGTAGGTGGCGTGCGGAGGCATTGGGCTCGCATGAACATTGGCCGTCGTGGGTGACCGGCCCCTCGGCCCATGCCGAGGGCATGCTCCGCCGGCCATGACACTGGCGGGGGATGATCGATTTCCGTGATAATCAAGGCCGATACCGGGGGCCACCTGGACAACGCGGTAACGGGACAAATGCATGGAGGCGGGGGGCATGGAGGCGGGCCTTTCGATGGCCTGTTGGACGATCGGCCTGCCGATGCGGCGGACGTCGGATGCCGATTTTCCCACCGGCTGCCGACGCGGTCAAACGAGAGGGGTGGTCAAACCGAAGGGAGCCGATCCCGGCGACCGTGCCAGCCGAATGTCAGTTCGAAGTCTGATCCATGCTCACGTCGCCCGCGATAACTCGTTGACGCCCGTCCGGTGTGTCGAGCAAGAGGGCGCCATCCTGATCCAGACCCGCGAACGCGCCCTCGATCGATTCACCGTGCGCGTTGACCCGGACGGATGCGCCCAGCGGATAGGACCGCTCCAGCCAGCGCTCGCGGATCGGGGCAAATCCATCGGCCAGCCACACATCGAAGTGACGGCCGATTCGGTCGAGCAGGATATCGCGTGCGCTGTCGACGGACGCGATCCCACCGTTGTCGACAATCGTGGTCGTCTTGTAGTTGGCGTTCGGCGGCGAGCGCAGCACGTTCAGTCCGATGCCCAGGATGGTCGCGTCCTGCTCCTGCTCGAGCAGGATGCCGGAGATCTTGGCGTCATTCACCAGAACGTCGTTCGGCCACTTTAGCATCGGACGAATCTGACGCGGCATCAGCGCCGCCACCGTGTCGGCCACTGCCAGCGCGGCCACGAAACTCAGTTCTCCGAGGCGGGCAGGCGGAGTATCGGTGCGCAGCAGAACTGACAGGTAAAGATTGCCGGGAGGGCTGAACCAGGTGCGGGTCAGCCGGCCACGTCCCGCGGTTTGTTCGTCGGCGTGGAGCACCGTGCCATGCGGCGCGCCCTGCTGCGCCAGACGCCGTGCCTCATCGTTGGTGGAGCCGATCGTCTCGTAGTGCAGTACGGTGAATGGTTGGCTCATGTCTCTCCGTCGGCGGAATGATACCAGCAGCTCAAGGGGCTGGCCGGTATGCGCGCCGGGTTGGTGTGGCGGCTAAGCGCAAAATCCGTAAGAACCGAGCACGCGAATGATGGCCTGGTCCCGAAGGGACGCGAGCGAGGGTTGGCCCGGTAAACCATGTCTTTGTTAATACACAGGAATTCGTGAGTAACCGGGCCGAGCCTAGCCCGGTCATGACACGGGAGCGGGTGACGCGTCAATCATTTGCAAGGTTGGTAAATCGTCCGATACCGAATTGACACCGCGGCGCTCGGCCCGGTCTTGTGTTCCGTTCAACCCTCGGACTTGATTGGAGCCGAGCGTTCTCGATGGCCCGAAAGCTCGGCTCCGGCAGCCTTGTCGAGCCGGGTCGCCAGCAGCGGAGCCATGAAGGCTATGGCGCAGACGAACAGGAACGCGACCGAGAAATCCGGCAGCATCGGCCCGGCATGATGCGTGATGGCGATTGATCCAGCCAGGGCCGCGGCCGAGATCGCAATGCCCAGCGTCAGGGACATCTGCTGGAAGGTGGTGTAGAAGCTGGTCGCGGAACTCATGTCTTCACGCGGCACATCGGCATAGGCGATGGTGTTGTAGGCCATGAACTGCAGCGACTGGAAGAACCCGCTGACAAGCAGAACGCCGTAGATCAGCGGCAGCGGCCAACTCGGGCGAAACGCCGCGCAGACCGCCAGGATCGAGGTGGCGAGCGCGCCGACCCAGGTCAGGACCGCACGGAAACCCAGTCGCTTCAGGATATAGGGGGCGCAGGTCCGCATCGCCATGGACCCCACCGCGCCGACACAGGTGATCATGCCGCTTTCCGCCGCCGCCATGCCAAAGCCGATCTGCAACATCATCGGCAGCAGGAAGGGCATCGCTCCCACCGCGATACGTGACAGTGAGCCGCACAGCAGTGACATGCGGAAGGTGTCGATGCGCAGCAGGCGAAAATCCAGCATAGGCCTGGGATGATGCCTGGCATGAATGGAGTAAAGCACGCCGGAGAGGACGCCGACGCCAAGCAGAGCCGCCACCGCCCAGCGTTGGCCGACGCCGCGGCTGGCAACCTCGATTCCGAACATCAGACAGGCCAGCGCGGTGCCCGCCAGCAGCAGCCCGCGCAGATCGAATTTGGTTCGGGCCGGCTCCTTCATCTCATCGATGAACACCGTCACCAAGATGATGCCGGCGATGCCGATGGGCACGTTGATGTAGAAGATCCAGTGCCACGATAGGTAAGTGACGATGAAGCCTCCGACCGGCGGACCGACGATCGGCCCGATGGTGGCCGGCACCATCAGCCAGGCCATTGACCGCACCAGTTCCGCCTTCGATACGACACGCAGCATGACCAGCCGCCCCACTGGCGACATCATGGCCCCTCCGGCGCCTTGCAGCATCCGCGCCGCCACCAGTGCCCATAGTGATGGTGCCTGAGCACAGAGAATCGACCCCAGGGTGAAAATCCCGATGGCCGCGCGGAACACCGAACGCGATCCGAAACGGTCGGCGATGCGCCCGCTGGCCGGGATGAACATCGCCAGGGTCAGCAGGTAGGAGGTCAGCGCGATATTCATCCGCAACGGATCAGCGCCGAAGCTGCGAGCCATGGTCGGCAGCGCGGTGCCCAGCACCGTTCCGTCCAGTTGTTCCATGAACATCGCGCTCGCCACGATCAGCAGAACGGTATGAGGGTTCGCCGCGCGGCGACGGCCCTCCAGTTTCGCGGGGTTCGGTTCCAACGGCTTCGCTTTCTCGCGGGCGGATGCCGCACGCCACCCTGGTCCAGTTCGCGCGAACCTACCGATACCCTCCGGTGCTGCCAACCCAGGCTTGGCACCCCGGGGCCGGGCACCCTGCCGCACCGACCGCCATTGCCAATCCGCGGCGGCATTGTGAAGCTCCGGCAAACGACCCCGCAGGAGGAAACCCGTGCAGCAACCAACCGGCCCGCTCTCCGGTATCCGCGTCATCGACGTCACCACCGTCGTGCTCGGCCCGTTCGCGTCGCAGACGCTGGGCGACATGGGTGCCGATGTCATCAAGGTCGAAACGATCGAGGGCGACTCCACGCGGGTGATCGGTCCCAGCCGCACGCCCGGCATGGGCAGCTATTTCGCCAACCTCAACCGCAACAAGCGCAGTCTGGCGCTCGATCTGAAAAAGCCCGCCGCCCGGGAGGCGCTGCTACGCCTGGTCGAGACCGCCGACGTCTTCCTGCACAATATGCGGCTTGGCGCGGCGTCGCGGCTCGGGCTGGACTACCAGACGCTTTCCGCGCGCAACCCGAAGCTGATCTATGCCGCCGCCAGCGGATTCCGCAAAGGCAGCTCGATGCAAGAGTTTCCGGCCTATGACGACCTGATCCAGGGGGTGTCCGGCATCGCCTCGCTGAACGCCGGGCCGGATGGAGCGCCGCGTTACTTTCCGACGGTCGTGGTCGATAAGCTGACGGGCGCGACCCTGGCGTCGATGATCGGTATGGCTCTGTTCCATCGCGAGCGAACCGGCGAGGGGCAGGAAATCCATTTGCCGATGATGGAAACCATACTGTCGTTCACCCTGGTCGAGCACCTGATGCACGGCACGCTGGGCGAGCCGGAGAAGGGCCTGGGCTATCCGCGGATGCTGACGCCGCATCGTCGCCCCTATCAGACCAAGGACGGCTATATCAGCGTGATCGCGCACAGCAACGCACAGTGGGGCAAGCTGTTCGAGGCGATGGGCGTGCCGCATCTGATCGATGACCCGCGGTTCAACTCGGTCCCGGCGCGGTCGGCGAATATCGATGCCGTATATGCGACGCTGACCGAGGGGATGAAGCAGCGCACCACCGAGGAGTGGCTGGCGGAGCTGCGGCCGGCGGACATCCCTTGTGGGAAGGCCAACCGGCTGGATGAACTGTTCGCCGACGACTACTTGACCGAGACCGGATATTTCGAGCCGTATGACCATCCGGTGGAGGGCAAGGTGGTGATCCCTGCCATTCCCGCCCGGTTCTCGAAATCACCGCCGAACGTGCACCGGCCGTGGCCAAGGCTGGGCGAGCACACGCGGGAGATCTTGGCCGAGGCCGGCTGTACGGAGGCCGAGATCGAGGAGATCGTCGGAAGGTAAGGCAACACGCGCCCATCGAAGACCTGCGGTCGGTGTCCCGGCAAGGAACCCGGGAACGTCTAGCGGAAATCGCATAATCGGACCAATCTCCGCCCTCGCGACCGTCGGACGGACGGCACGGCAGCGGAGGGGAACCATGGTCGACACCAGCAGGATTGCGGACAGTCTCCGCCGCGCGACCGACTTGGGTGACCTGCCCGGCGTGGCGGCCGCCGCGGCAACGTCGGACGGTATCATCTTCGAGGCCGCTTTCGGCATTCGCGATCTGGCGACCGGCGCTCCGATGGCGACCGACACGGTCGTCTGGATCGCATCCATGACGAAGGCGGTTACCGCAGCGTGCGCGATGCAGCTTGTGGAGCGTGGCAAACTCTCACTCGACGCCGACATCGCCCCGCTGCTGCCCGAACTCGGCCACGCCCAGGTGCTCGACGGCTTCGATGACAACGGCAAACCGCGGCTGCGGGCGCCGAAACGCGCCATTACGTTGCGTCAATTGCTGACCCACACTTCGGGCCACGCCTATGGCATGTGGAACGCCGATATCACCCGCTACATCGAGGCGACGGGCACCCCCGGCATCACCTCCTGCAAGAACGCCGCATTGCTGTTGCCGCTCGCATTGGACCCCGGCGAGAAGTGGGAATACGGCATCGCGATAGACTGGGTCGGCAAGGCGGTCGAGGCGACCTCCGGCAAGACGCTGGACCGCGTCATGCGGGACGAAATCTTCGGCCCGCTGGGCATGGCGGACACCGGGTTCAAGATCGGCGCCGAACAGCGGCAGCGCCTCGCCCAGGTTCATTCGCGGTCCAAGGACGGCCTGGTCTCGACCGGCATGGAGATCCCGCAGGACCCGGAATTTCACATGGGCGGCGGCGGCCTCTACTCGACGGTCGGCGACTACCTGAAATTCACCCAGATGATCCTACACGGCGGCACCTTCAACGGCATTGAAGTATTGCAGCCGGCCACGGTCGCCTTGATGTCCCGGAACGCCATGGGCGACCTGATGTGCAATCCGATGCGGACGGCCGCTCCTTCCGTGACCAACGACGTTGATTTCGTCGCCGGCATGAAGTGGGGCCTGAGCTTCCTGATCAATCCAACCGCCCTGCCGACCGGCCGCTCGGCGGGCAGCCTGGCCTGGGCAGGTCTTGCGAACTCTTATTTCTGGATCGATCCGGTACGCCGCGTCACGGGGGTCTACGCCACACAGGTGCTGCCGTTCTTCGATCAGCAGGCGGTGGAAACGTTCGATGCTTTCGAGACGGCGGTATACGCCGCCTTGTAGCATCTGAGCCAACGCGAAACGTACGAAGGAAGCTGGCGATGACGGAAGAACTTGTCTACGAGCAGCGTGACGGCATCGGCCACATCATGTTCAACCGGCCGCAGGCGCGCAACGCGCTGACGTTCGCGATGTACGAGCGGCTGGCCGAGATCGCCACCGACCCGGGTGATGTTCGCGCCCTCATCATAACCGGTGCCGGCGAGAAGGCCTTCGCCGCCGGCACCGACATCAATCAGTTCCGCGCCTTCGGCTCAGCGGCCGATGCGATGGCCTACGAGGCACGCATCGACCGCGTGCTCGGCACGCTCGAACGCAGCAAGGTGCCGACGATCGCCGCCATCGCAGGCGCCTGCACCGGGGGAGGCGCCGCCATCGCCGCCGCCTGCGATTTGCGCATCGCCGCGGCCAACGCGCGCTTTGGCTTTCCCATCGCCCGCACCTTGGGCAACTGCCTGTCGATGTCCAACATCGCCCGCCTGTCAGCACTGGTCGGTCCGGCCAGGGTGATCGAAATGATCTTCACCGCGCGGCTGCTATCCGCCTCGGATGCCCTGGACGCAGGGCTGGTGACCAAAGTGCTGCCCAACCAGGCCGCGCTGGAAGCCGAGGCGGTGGACCTGGCAACGCTGGTCGGCGAACACGCCCCGCTGACCATGCGCGCGACACGCGAGGCGCTGCGCCGGCTGCGCGACAATCTGCCGCCAGACGAGGACCTCATTCGCATGTGCTACACCAGTGCGGACTTCAAGGAGGGCATGGAGGCGTTCCTTGCCAAGCGGTCCCCGGTCTGGCGAGGCGAATGACCGAACCGTGACCGGACGCGAGAAAGTGTGCAAAAGCCGCGTCATCGCCCACCGCAGAACGCGGCATCTGGAGCAGTGTATGCGGTCGTAGATGCCAGCATGCGTTGCGTCATATCCACCTTAGTGATCATGTCGCGAACTCTATGGTCGATGCTTTCCTGAAGCTTTGCCTTAGAGTTGGAGTTGAGGATACCGCTTTGACGCAGGATGAAACCGCCGCCCGCATCGCCATTTGAAGGCCGCCGAGCCACCGTGTCGACCTTGGTCCGTCCCGATCAAAGGGCCAATGGGCCCGACCATTAGTCCATTCGTGTTTGATACAAATCTGAGCGATTTCTTAACGTCTCCCGGCTATGCGAGAGCTCGTGACATATCTGACCGACTTCGCTGACCAAGCCGTGATCCTACCGTTGGTGCTCGCGGTCGCCATAACGCTGGCCATTCAGGGTTGGCGACGCGGCGCTGTTACCTGGGTGGCCGTGGTGGCCACCACCTTCGTTGCGACGCTTGCGTTCAAGCTCATGTTCCTGGCCTGCTCGCCGCTGTTCGAACCGATGGACGTGCATAGCCCGAGCGGCCATGTGTCCGCGGCAGTGGTGGTCTCCGGCGGTCTGGCGGCCATGCTGACGCGGGGGAGGACCAACATCCTGCCCGCTGCCCTGGTTGCCGCATGTGTAATTGGCCTATCACGCTTGGTGCTGGGGGCGCATTCGCTGCCGGAAGTGATCGTCGGGGCGCTGATTGGCCTGGCTGGAGCCGCCACCCTGCAAAGGCTTGCGGGCCGACCGCCGGAGGGTCTCCGAGCCGCCCCGGTAATGGCGGTCGTCGTAGTCGTGGCCGCCGTATTCCATGGCCTGCATCTGCCGGCGGAAGCGGCCATCCGCCATACCGCGTTCAACCTGGCCCAGTACATCCCAGCCTGCCGCGGCACTCCGGAATTCCACCGAGAGGGCGAAGAATAGATTTCCGTCGGTAGATAGTTGCTGTCCCAAGGCACGGGAGCGATTTAGATCTTTGTTTATATAGAGTTAGTCGTGGGTCACCGAACCAAGTCCGGTGATGACACCGGGATGCCAAGTGATGACGCCGGAAGAGGTGCAGCGCCGGTGCGGCAGACATGAACCGAACCTGGCGGCAACCGCGCCGCGAGGTCGAGCACGTGACGATGATGCGTGAGCAGGATGACCTGCACCTGTTGACTGACTTCGATGAGGACCTGCATCGCCGCAAGGGCCCGGTCATCGTCGAAAGTCTGCAAAATGTCGTCACCGATAAACGGCAACGAGGGGCCAATGGCAGCATGTTCCTCGATCGCGGCAAGGCGCAGCGCCAGATAGAGCTGATCCCGCGTCCCTTCGGAAAGCTCGCGCACGGACTGCCGTTCGTCTGGAAAGTCTCGCTGGAGCAAGATCAGACGCGTAACGGCGTCATCGCCCATCTCCGTCAGTACGCGCGTGTAGGTTCCCCGGGTCAACCGACTGAACAGCATTCCGATACGCCGCAGCAGCGCTGACTGATCCTGCTGCTCCACCGCGGTGAGCCCGTGTTCCAGCATTTCGGCCGCCACATGGTGCACCAAGGCTTCGTCGAGCACCCGCCCCATGGTTGCAACAGCCGCCTGCAGGTCCGCCGCGGCATCCGAAGCTCCGGTTTCGACAGCAACCTGCCGCATCCGCAGCGCCTGGGCCGAGGCGGTCGCCGCCGCCTCCTGCGCCGCGGCCTGAGCGTCGGCACGGCGCTGCGACGCCTGCTCGATCTGGCGGGGAATTTCCTCCACCGAAGTCGCGGCCACTTCGGCACGGAGTTCTGTCAGCGGCCGGAGATCGCCGGTTTCATTTAGCTTCAGGTCTGCTTCGGTCAGATTTGCGGCGTGGCGTGCGCGCTCGGCGGCCAACGCAAGCCTGTGTTCCGCTGCCTCGACACTCTCGGCCCCGACGAGCGTGAGGATCGCGGCCAGTTCGGCCTGGCGATCCGCCACCTGCCGCTCCGCCAGGGCCGCGGATTTGGACGCATCCAGCAATTGCTCGCGCAGCAAATCGCGCTGCTTTGCCAACTCCCCCGTTTGCCGCACCCTCTGACGCAGCGTCGCGACCATCAGTGGCGGATCAATGCCGACCAGATCGGGCGCCACCCTCCTGGCCAGGGCTTCCGCCTCCCCGGCGTAACGCGTGATGTCTCGCCGCATACCGGCAACGCGTTCGCCAAGTGCCTCGAGTTCTTTGTGTGCCTGATCGAGATCGCCGTACACTTGCAGAATGTCGTCGGTCACACGCGGATCCTCGCCGGGGGGCCGGCCGAGTTCCCGCATTGCGCGGGCCCAGTCATCCCGCCACTCGGCCAACTCGGCATCGGCCTGACGCTGTCGCACCAGTGCCTCTGCCAGAGCCTTTTCGGCAACCTCGCTCCGTGCTGTCAGGGCGGCGCGAGCCTGGCCCACCTGCCGCGCCTCCGCCAAGCGGTTGTCCGCGGCGGCGAGCAAGGCGAAGAGTGTCGTCTCACCCGCGACCGTAAGGATCGTCGCAAGCCGAACGGTCCAGTCCGCGTGGCTCGCATCAAGGGCTGCCTCGGCCGCCACGGCAACCAAATGAGCCGTTCGCGCGTCAATCACCCGGTCTCGCGCCGCGAGGAAACTGTGCAAATCGCGCAGGCTGGGCTGCTCACCCAGCGGCAGCATCCCGCAGATTTGCCGCCAGCTGCGTTCCACTGCTTCCTGGGCCTGGCGAGCATGCTCGTGCCGCGTTCGCGCCTGGAGTAGGCGCGCTTCCGCGTCATCCAAAGCGGTCTGGGCCGCCTGCGCCCGCTCGATGAGCTCGGCCTCGCGGATATGCCTGTCGGCGACCGCGTCGGCGGCGGTCACAGCGCGCTCATAGGCAATCGGCAGCGGCAGCGGTCCGGCGAAATTCTGTTCTTCAAGCAATGCCGGCGGATCGCCGGTAAAGGCTCGGCGATAGATGAGCTGCCAGCCGTTGTCACGTTTCTCGCGAGCCCGGATCAGGGCGGCATCATCGGGTAGAAAGCCCGACTTGGTAACGGCAGCCAGCCGCTCGCGTGCATCATCCCTGGTCTGACGCGCGGATTGCAGCGCATCCAGTCGGGTCGTCGCCTCGTTCCGCTTTTCGGCGATTTCGTCCGCGTGGCGCTGATACGTGTCCGGCAACAGCGGTGCCAGTGCCACAAGGGCGGCGTCCCCCAGGGTCCAGCCAGGCACACGGGCCAGCGTCGCGGCAAGGTTTTCGGCGGTTTCCGAGCGACGTGCCACGGCCTCGCGTTTGCGGCGGTCCGGTTCGCCCTCGGCGCGAATCTCGTTCACCAGGGCTTCCAGGGCCGATACATCTGTCGGCATCGCCGGAGCCAGTAGTTGCGCCGCTAGCGCGTCACGTTCCTGCTCGAGTTCGGCGGTTCGGCTGGGCGCGGCCTGGGCAGCCTCCTGCCGCGCGGCGTATGTCTGAATAAGCCGGCGCGCACGATTTACCGCTGCGCGGGGTGGGACGACCTCAGCCGCTCGGTCCACCGGCAACGGCGAGTTCAGTTCCCGTAGCCGAGCGGCGATGACCTCGGTGAGGGCGTGGGTCCGGGCGATGAGCGTCGGGAGGTCCGCCATCGCTTTGCGCGCCGCACCGGCTACCTCCGACAGCCTTTCGATCTCTTCGGCCTCCCCTAGCAGCCGATCGTCAACGACGATCTGTCCACGTTGCTCAATCAGCCGATCCACGGTTTCCTGTTCGCGCAGAGCACGCTGCCGGGCGATGACAATAGCGACGCGTGCCTCGTTCAGCCGCGGCGTAAGTGCTGCCGCGTCGAGCACCGGCGCCTGGGGATTGGCGAGCAGCCACGCTTCCGCCGCGTCCCGGGCGGCGAGCCAGGGAATGACCCGACGAACGCGCTCGAGCCGGGCTATCTCGACCGACTCGGTATCGGCGATGCGGTTCTGCTCGGCCCGACGCTGTTCCGCCGCGTCGAGGTCCCGCTCATGTGTTTGCCATTGATCTGGCCGCAGCAGGCTGGACTCGGCGCGCTTTCGGGCATCAACGAAGCGTTCCAGCGCCATATAAAACGGCCGCTGGGACGAGCGTCGGGTCGGAGCCAGCGAGTCTCTTGTTTCCTCGAGGCTTTTGCGCAGGGCTCGCAAATCCCGGGCGCCCCCTGCCCCGGATATCAAGGCGGAGCCAAGCTCGCCGTCGGAGGCCAGCAGGTCGGCCTCACCCTGGCGAAGCCGCTCGGTGTCGAGGGCGAACAGCCGCTCGAGCCTGGACCGGTCGGTTCGGCCGAGCAGACGGGTGATCCTGGCGGGGTCGAGCGTGGCACCTTCGCTATCGACCAGCGTATTGCCCCGCCCCTTGCGGCGGCCGAAGCAAAACGGTCCCTGGTCGGGGTCGATCGCTTCGGCCGCGATACGCATGCCCGGGTAGCCGTAGCGAAAGCCCATCTCGGTTTGGCCGCCGATGCCGAACAACAAGTCGCAGAAAGCCGCGCGCAGCACGGATTTGCCGCCGCCGTTCGGCGCGAGCAGCAGGTTCAAAACGCCCGGCCGCGGATCGAAGACGATGTGCTCGCTGTCGAAATTGCCGTAGCGAGTGAGCGTCAGGGCGGTGAGGCGCATGTCTAATCCTGGGCCAGCCGAGCGAGCAACAGATTGCGGGCACGTTCGAGCAGGGCGGGCGGTAGTTCATCGTTGGCAGCGGCAGCGACGGCGGGATGGTCGGGGCCCAGGGACTCGCGCAGTCCGCTGGCCCGGTCGAGCAGCTCGCGGCAGTACTTCTTTGTGCTCGGGCCGAGCTCGGAGGGGTCCAACTGCTCAATCGAGGACGTGAGCAGGCCGGGCAAGGCGCCTCGCGATCGCGGCGGTGCAAGATTGACAGCGACGCTCTCGATCCAAATGCGCTCGGGCCCGGCTAAGGCGAGGGCCTCCGCGCGCAGCTTCTCGCGGGTGGCACCGATATCCCCTGCCAACGTCGCATACGCAGGCGTCGCGCCGGTCAGATGGATGCGGGCCGCGAGCAGACGGCCGTCGGCAGCGTCGAGGGCATTGGTGAGGCTCCGCCGGGTCAGCGCCAGGGCGGCTTCTTCATCGGCGACGCCGGTCAGGTCCACTTGCACTCGATCCCATCTGATCGTGTCGAAGGGGACGAACTCCGGAGGGTCGGCGATCCGCCCGTCACTCACGCTGATCAACATGGCGCCCTTGGGGCCGGTTTCCCGGATATGGCGACCTTGAAGGTTTCCGGGATAAACGATCCATGGATCATCGCTGAGAATAATGCGTGTGTGGACATGCCCGAGCGCCCAATAGGCGTAGCCGTGGTTGCGCAGGTCGGTCAGGTTCGATGGGGCGTAATTCTCGTGGTCCGTCCGAGCATTCACGTTCGTATGCAGCAGTCCGATGTTGAACTGCCCGGGTTGCGGCAATGGATAGTTCTTCGTCAGATCCTCGTGGACAGCCGCGGTCGCGAAGCTTTGCCCATGGATCACGACATTGAACTGGGGCAAGGACCAGGTTTCAGCCTTCATCGCCGCCATTTGGTACGCGGGCGCCTGGAGGCGAAGCTGGCGGGTAATGATACTGCGGGCGTCGTGATTGCCGCTGATGGCGATGAACGGGATGCCATGACGGCCGAGCCGGCCAACCTCCCGGACCAGGAACTGCCCGGTTCGCCAGTCCTGCCAGTCCCCGTCATAGAGGTCACCGGCGGCCACGACGAAATCGACTTTTTGCGCGATCGCGTAGTCGACGAGGGCGGTGAAGGCGTCCCGAGTCGCGCCGCGGATGCGGTCGGCGGGACCGTCTGGGTCTGCCTCCAGACCACGCAGCGGGCTGTCGATGTGGAGGTCGGCACAGTGGAGGAATCGGAAGGACGCCATGGGGTGGAGTGGACGCCATGGGACTGCTTCTTCACAAGGGAATTTGCGCCCGCAGGGGCCGGGGCCGCAAAAGGCCGAAGTTTGGCCCTTTGGTTTCGGAGCCGTAGGTCCGGGCGGCAAACAGCGTCGGCCGATGTCAGCGAATGTCGCCCCCGAACGTCGCTCGGAGCCGCGATCAAGTCACAAGGACAACTGACGCTGTGTGACCAGGTCGGACGCCGATCCGCCAGACATAGGCACAACGGACACGCCCTCCGCGCAAAGGGATGAGGTGTCGATCTTGTTTGGTGAGTTGCGGCGACACACGCCGCGCGAGACGTTCGCGCATACCGGGGCAGGGGTCAGGGTCGACGATGCAGCAAACTACCAGGGCGACCGTGGCGTTCGTGTATGTCACAGACGAACGCGGCTTTGAATTGGCGCGTCATTCCGCGATGTCGCTGGCACTGTCCCAGCACGCGCCATGCAGCATTCACATATTCTGCCACCGGTTCCTGCCCGCCCCTCCGACGCAATTCAGCCAGGCGATGGCAAAATTGCAAGCAAATGTCGTCTTCCATGACATTAGCGACCCGGCCGTGGAACAACACCAGACATGCTTGCATGTAACGACGCCCTCACTGCTAAAGCCGGTGGCAGTCGCGAGACTTGTCGGCCAGTATGACCGAATAGCATACCTGGACAATGACATGCTCGTGTTCGAGGACTTGATGATCGGGGATATAGATTTTGGGTCGGCGCCGATGGCGGCCGTTGTGGACATGGATTTGACCGAAACGGGTGCGCTCCACCGTTCCAGACGGACGGCTGGCGATGGAGAGCTCGACGTTCTTGGAGGCTACTTCAACTCGGGCTTCATGGTCTTCGAATCCAAATCCTGGCGGGGTGGCGAGTTCCTAGCACAATACGCGGCGGCCCTAGACCAGCATGACATTGGATGCAAATACAAAATTGACTGCACCTCGATAGAACAGTGCGCGTTGAATAGCGTTTTCGAAAGGAATTGGGTCAGGCTGCCGATGTCTTACAATCTGCAAGCGGGAGCTAAGTTTACCGGCGCATGGAAGACCGCCGTGGTCAGGCATTATGCTGGGGGACGAAAATTCATTCCAGTCGCGTTGTTCCGAAATGACAGCAAGGACGTGAGCTTTCTGAACAAGATTCGGCAGGCCATGGGCATGCCGACTACCCCATTTCCATTCGTGTACGAGCTCACCTACCAACTCAACGCCGCACGCAAATACCGTAACGATGCGCCGATGAGACGGTTCATCGCTCATGGCGCGTAGAGTAGACGGCGGCGCCGCGTAATTTGGCGCCGCGATCTTGGGCCTAGGCGGTATTACCAGCGTCGACCGTCATTGTCGTCCCCGTTATGTTCCTGGCCTTCTCGCTAAACAGATAGTCGACCAAGTTGGCGACGTCCTCGATGTCCGTCATACGATGCAGCGCACTGCGCCGTTCGATCTTCGCGCGCTCACCCGCCGTCAAACTATGAGTCATTTCGGTGTTGATAAATCCAGGCGCGACGTTATTGACCGTTATCCCGAGGGGCCCCACCTCACGCGCCAGGGAGCGGGTGAAACCGACCAGGGACGCCTTTGTCGCGCTGTAAGCGGACAGCCCACTATAGCCTGTGTGCCCAACCACGGACGAGATATTGACGATACGACCGCCGCCATCGCCAGCGGACATCATTGAGCGCACGATATACTTGGTTAGCACGATCGGCATAAGGACATTCAGCCGAACGATCTCCTCGATATGCGTGTCCTTCATGTTCGCGAGCACGCCGGGTGTCCCGAGTCCCGCATTGTTAACAAGACCATAAATCGGACCAAATTCGTATCGCAACGTTTTCACGAAGCCGGATAATTCGGTGATTTCCGTCAGGTCGAAGGAACGGAAATGCAACGCTCCGCCCGCCCGCTCGACTGTCTCGGCCATGGCCGCGGCGAGCTGGTCGGTCGTTCTGCGAGCAACCGCAATGACCTGAAATCCAGAAGCGGCAAGCTTGCGCGCGATCCCGAGACCAAGACCACGGCTTCCGCCCGTCACAACGATACTACGCATGATTTCTAACCAGCTTTCCTGACGCCGCGATGTCGAGAGACGGCACTTGCCGCAGTGTGACGGGGACCTCGTGCGACGCCAGATTTTGCTGACATAGCTTAAAAATTTCAGACCGGAGGGTGGAAACTCCGTACGCTTGTGAAGACTCTACCACCACCTCGGCGATAACGATCGCACCGGTGATCGGACTTGTTCGGCCGGAGACCCGTGACATTCGGTCCTGCCGGATGCTGGTTAATAACCGCCTCAACAACTTCGGGGTGAACCTTGCGGCCCCCCACGTTGATGATACCCTCGCGTCGCCCGACAAAATGGTAACGATTTCCGCGCAGCTCCACCATGTCTCCGGTATCGACGAAGCCTGCTTCGTTGGCGAGAGCCCTCGCATTATCACCAAGATAGCGCGTCGCCACCCGCGAGGAGCGGATGCGAAGTGAACCGTCCTCTACACGTAACGTCACGTCGCGGCCACCCTGGTCAATCAACGACGCTGGAAAGCCCGCCAGGCCATCGCGAACGTCAAAGGCAACGCCCGCCTCGGTCGAGGCGAAGGCATGTGCGACATTGGCATCGGGATAGGCCTGCCGAAGTTTGTCCAATATGGCCTGATCACATGCCTCCCCCGAAAGGCGCACGTAATCAGGGGCAATATTTCCCGTTGCAGCGCTCATGAGCGCGCGCCGCCAATGTGATGGCGTGCCCGAGATATGAGTCACGTCATCAGCGCCCGCCCGAGTGAGAAAGTCGGCAACCAACTCGCCGGCGCTGGAAAGTATTATCGAGCCGCCGCCTGTGAGTGCGCGCAACAGTATCGTCAGACCGCCGTAACGTCGCACGTCGTAAAATGTACTCCAGACCGGCGCGGTCGCCGATGCCACGCCGTCGTTAAACGGACCAATCAGACTCGAAAGAGTGTGGACGGCCATTTTCGGCCTGCCCGTCGTGCCCGACGTGAGCAATACCCACTCCGTTTCGATTTCCCGGTCGGAGGGTACTGACCTGGCAACGAGTCGATCACCGCAAGTGACCACGCGCGCATCGTACGCAATGTTTCCCGCTGCTTCGTGCCGGTCGATCACGATGGTGTCGACCTCCGCGTCGATCATGACAGATGCTGTGTCCGAGGGCGACAAGCCGGGTGGGCAGAGAACCATGCGCCGCGCAAGTCCATCAAGTTCCGCAAGCGCCAACGCGGCGGGAAGTTGCCGTGTAGTCGAGATCATCACGCAACGCCCGCGGAACGACTCCAATTCGGCATCGAGGCTGCCGCCATCCGCGAGGTCGCGGATCGCGACACGCGCTTGCGCATCGGTGATGAATCGCTGGGAAGGCGCGTCCTCGGGCGCGATGAGCTCCCGAAGCGACCGCCGCTCAGGCCGGTGCTGTTGCATTCTCGTAAAGCCGAATGAAATCGCCAAGCGTCACCGGGAACGCGACGTCCTCGTCCGACGACAGTGGGTCGAGGCCAAGCTCGTCATCCAGATTCGCAACGATGATGGCGATGCAGAGAGAATCGAGGCCGGAATCCAGCAATCGCAGATCATCGTTCAGCGGCGCAAGGGATTTGCCCTGCTGCTCCGCTACCATAGCAACACGTTCCATTATGACCGACCGTACCGACATGGTTCAAACTCCTGGTGAACATGGTGAAGCAACATCGTCCCCGGACGCGCCGCAGTCGTCGGCCAGCGTGGGTCCTCGAGTTCCCTGACCCTGTCGCATAAAATCGATCATGCGATCGGCGGAAGTCTGACGCATGGCACGACCGGTGAGATTGTGGTCGATGCCTGCGTCGATCGATAAGGTCATGTCGGATGAGACCGCGAGCTCGCTCCCATTCGGTCCAAAATGCCTTTCAAGCATCTTCAATCCCGCGTCGCCGTCGGCGAACAGCAGCAGGCTGCGAACCCGCCGGCTGGACAGGGTGGCCACAGCAGTTCGAGCAAAGCTGGTCGGCCCGGGTTTCTCATAGCGCAAAGTAAACCAAGGAAGATTGACCGGCAGCAATACGCTGACGCGCGTGTCAGCAAGGGCTGCTCGAAACGCGTGATAGGCACCAGAGCACAGGCCGTTCACGGCGAACCGCCGATATCCCATTTGTTCGAGGGTGTCGATCGCGGCTCGAAAATCAGGGTTCCGATCGATGTTGTATACATGAGTGCTGTCTGTGTTACTCCCGGCGGGATTGGCGCTGTCACCCAGGCCGGCAAAATCAATTCGCAACGAAGCGATGCCGTTACTAGCCAACCGTCTTGCGAACTCCACACCGAAGCGGGCATAGCCATGATGGGGATGGCCACCAGCATTGCCGATCACAACGGCAAGGTCGCGAGGCGTAATTCCGCTTGGTTGGCACAGCATTCCGAACAGATCGCGATCGGCACCAAAACGAAGGGGAGTCTCAATGCATTGGTCGTGTGGAAGCCGATTCAAGCTTGGCGCAAGGCGGATCGTCTCACTCCCTACGCTTCCTGGCGGGAGAACGTTGCGTAGCCAGGACAGGAGCGGAACGAAGTCGCCGCAGGGTTCGTCTGCGAGGTGGGGCGGACGCAACATCGCTTCGAGGCCGGTGAACCCTTCCACCGCAACCTGCGAACCGGCATCGCGCCAAGCTTCAACGCACGCCGACAATACTGGTGATTGTATTTGACTGAAGATCGACACAACGCACCCAGAGCGTGGCTTGATTCGCTTGAGTTCAAGCTGGCGCAGGAGCCGCACGGTCTCGCCGGTCAGGTGCAGTTCGTCCAACTCCAACCCGTCATCAGACGCCGGAACGTAGCGAGGCCGCAGTCGAGCTTCCATCAGCAGCTGATTGACATAGGACTTGCCACGCAGCACCGGCTCGATGAGCATCAGGCCGGCAACGTCCTCGCGGGCAGACGCCGCCAGGGTGGCGAGCACAGCGCCGAATCGCAGTCCGACCATCACAATTTGCGCCGCGCTTGTGCTGTGGCGAAGCCAGTCAGCGGCCGCGCGAACGCTGCGCTGCCACCGCGCCAGACACTCATCGGAGTCGGCCTCGTCGGAAGAGTCGCCGGTGCCGAGGTAGTCGAACCTTAGTGTCGGATAACCCTCGGCCGCCAGCAGATCGGCCAAAATGCGAAACGGACGGTGAGCCGAACTTGCGTCCTGGTTTAACCCAGAACACAGCAGCACAACGGTGTCACTAGCGATGGATTGAGGCCCATTGTGCAACCACCCGAAGCAGCCGTCGAAGGCAACCGGCTGCATCTGGCCTGGCGGCTCTGTGCTGCAAGTCGGGCGAAGGGGCTCGGTCGTGGCGGTTTGATCCCCAACACCGGGCAGTTCGCACACATCGCTGTTGTCAGGCATTTTCATTCGGCCAATACACCCGATCCATGTCCGCGTCGCATCTACCGGCGGTTGTCTATGCTGCAAGTTATAGAGAATGAACCACACCGTAACGCTGACTTTTCGACCGAGGCCAGCGCAACGGTCTCAACCATTGTAGGTAGCAGGGGCTTGCCCGCTACCGCGCCGCGACTAAGGGCGCGGATTTGCTCATGGCCAGGCTTGAATTTGTACATAGATTGGGCAGTTCCGCGGGCGCTTCGCCGCTGAGGAACTCTACCAACCAACGTCCGAAAGTGCGGCTATAGAGCTCTGCCCCGCTGGCGTTAAAGTGCCACGCGTCGCCAAAGAACTCGTCCGGCCAGCACGGAATGGTTGGGCCCACCACGTGCAGGCCAGGGAACTGCGCAGCCTTGCCCCGGAGATAAGCGCCAAAATTTTCCCCAAGGCGCTGGGGTATTTGGACGTAGGTTGCGTGATTGACCGGCATCGTCACAAAAATGACCTTTACGCCGCGTTTGCTCAGCATCTCGAGCGTCCGGGAAAAGTACAGGTCGATCAGGGGTGACGCATTGAAGTTGGAATTGGGTCCCTCGCCGGCGATCTCACTGGACCCAGAAGCAGTACCGAACAGCGAATGCCCAGAAGACGACAGATTCTCGCGTAGAGCGCTTCGGTTGTGCTGCCAACGAGCTGCAACGAACCCGTGTATCAGGCTATCAAAATAAAACGCCGGAAAACGCATCGAGTAAAGAAACTCGCGCAGGGCGGGCTTGATCTGATCACCATGTGCTAGATCCAGGATCTCCGTGTCGTGCAGCGCCGCAGCGTCACGGTCGACTTCCCGCATGTCGGCGTAGTCGAGCACTCCATTCCGAACAAATGACGTCCAGTAATCTGAATCCGACGAGAATTTCATTGCTCCATGTGCGATGACCACGGCCTTCGGCGCCGTTGCGCAATGCAATAATCGTCGCACCGCAAAAAATGTTTCGATTGGGCTACTACCCGACTGGGCGAGGTTCATCATTGCGATCGGCATCTCGTCCGGAACCATGGCAGCCAAAGTTCGACTGTCACCGAAAACGACCACCGATCCCGAACGGCACTGGTCGATCAATGTCCTCTTAGCAATTGCCAACGGATAGTCACGGCTTAGGAATGCCATGGGCATCGTAGCAACATAAACCCAGACTAACGCGAACGCGCCCAAGAACGCGATACCGAACCACATGAGGAAAATCGAAGCCGGTATGCGGTGTGTCCAAATGCCTGCGGGCGCCACCGGCCGAGGGATGCTTACGCCCGTCGCGGCGGACGCACCGGTCGATTGACTTTGTGCCGCGCGCCCAAGTCCGCGATCCGGGACCAAGACGGGCGAAGCGGCGTTCTGACTCTGAATACTCACGGCGATTCGGATCCCCTGGCACTCGTTCAACGATCCGCGCTGACGATGACGCGTCCTGGTTCGACTAAAACTGGAAGTACAGAAATTCTGACGTTCCGCCGATCGCCAGCACACCGACGCACGCCGCCACGCCGACTGCAACCGCCCAACCTCGGGTCGATTGCCACTCGACGTTCTTAAACGATCCTGGTTGGATCTTGCCTAACGCTGGCGCAAAGCGACACATGATCTGCTGTGTGTTAGGCATCCCCCAGACGATGACATAGAGCAAGATCAACCACATCACATGAGCCGCACAAGCGGCGAACTCCATGGCCGACACCCCGGTGACAAGTCCGAAGGTGACCATTGTGTCGCCGAGCGATCCGAGTCGGGTTAGCATGGTGTCTGGCACTGGGAGAGTGTCGAACCCGTGTAGCCCGACCATCGCCTGAAGTAAGTATAAAGCGGACTGAATCGAAGGCGCACGGAAAAAGACCGACGCAACCAGCACCGATAGGTATGTCACCAATACCTTTGAGCTGTGCCCTATCATACTTTCGGCCTCGGCTTTCAAGGGGCGGGGCCGGAAGATTCGAAATGCGTGGTTGATCGTAAGATAGGTCCCATGGAGCAGGCCAAACACCAGAAAGTGCAGCCCGTCGCCGTGCCAAATGCCAGCCAACCCCATGGTGACTATTGTTGGAAACATTACCATCGAGGAGAAGCCACCAAAGGTCGCCTGTGCACCGCGGGCGATACCGAGACCCCGGTTCGCGCGCCACCGGGTCACCGCCAGCGCGATCGGACCATAGAGATAGAGTGTCAGATACCGCGACAGCGTCATATGCCAGCGCTGCCAATGCTCAATGATCGACGCAGCCTTGTACGGTGAATTAAAGTTCAGTGGGAACCAAATATTGAACATCCGGGCGAGCCCGATCGCCATATCGGAATACCCGGAAAAGTCGAAATATAATTGCAATGAATAGCACAGTGCCACGTTCCACGAGGCGAGCAAGGACAGATGCGACGCCGCCTCGAAGCCTGGTGCAACAACGGAAGAAATCGGATCCGCGAGCAGACACTTCTTGGCCAAGCCTATAACGAAGATCGACAGACCGACCGCCAGGTTCTCGCTGGAGAACCTGTAGGTTTCGGGCTTGCCGAATTGCGGCATAATTTCACGATTGTGCAGGATGGGGCCGGCGATCAGATGCGGAAAGAAGGTCACGAACAGGACGTAGTTGAGCAACCCTCGTTCCTTCGCGACACCTTGTTTGGTATCGATCAAATAGCCGATCTGTGTGAATGTGAAGAAGGATATTCCCAACGGAAGTACGATGTCCGGCGTCACGCTTTCGATCAAGCCCAGACCTGTCGCGGCGTGAATAACACTGGCCAGGTATTTGTAATAGATGAGCGCCGTCAGATTAGCGGCGACCGCGACAGCCAGGCAGGCCGTCTGTAGCTTCGGCCGGGGCTCCGCGGCGGCGATTACTTCCGACGCTATGTAATTCAACCCTACCGAGGTCAGCAGAAGAACGACGAACTGCGGGTTCCACCAGCCATAAAAGACCACCGACAGCAGAATCAACCACAGGGCGGCCGCGCGCCGCCCGAATCGGTTGAGCAGATGGAAGCCGACCAAGGCAGCCGGCAGGAAGGCAAAAATGAAAGCATATGAGTTGAAGAGCATGCCAGGCCGCCGACGCTGTGCGAGTGCGTATCAGGAGGGGGTCGTCGCCAGTCGGCGCTCGATCAGATCGACCAGCTCTCCAACCACACGGAGTTGCTCCATCTCTGCCGATTTGATTTTGATATTGAAGCGGTGCTCGATCTCGACGGTCAGCGTAACCTGAGACATCGAGTCCCAGGCGGGGATATCTTCCGCAGTGGTTTCGGGATGCAGCACGATCGTTGGGTCGGCAAACACATCGCGAAAGAGGCCCGTCAAGCTCGCGAGGATGGTGCTGGCATCGCCGATCTCCGGGCGGATGCCTTGTTTAGACAGCGACATAGGGTAGTCTCCTGTTCATGGAACCGGGCGTTCGACCATCGAGCTGGCGACGATAGGACAAATGAATTGTTTTGTGATGGCGCCTTTTAGGACAAGGCAATGGCATTGCTCTAACTATAATTGGTATCGGTCGGAATGATCACCGACGGGACTGGAGCGAAGGCCGTACGAGACTTACGTCAAGACACGATCGAAAAAGATGCTCAACTCCGACCTGAATTGCTCCTGGGAGAATCGAAGCGCGTTAGCGCGGCAGGCCTGACTTGTTATCTCCGTTCCGAGCGCCTCAAATTGTTCGACCGCCGCTGTGATTGCGTCCGGTTCCTGCCGATCGAAGAGAACACCGGTCGGTTCTCCCGCGTCCTCCGACACGACGATTTCAGCTGCGCCGCCGCGGCCATATGCGATCACCGGCGTGCCGCACGCCTGCGCTTCCACCAGTGTAATGCCAAAATCCTCTTCGGCTGCGAAGACGAAGGCGCGCGCCCGCTGCATAAGGTCGATAAGCTCACATTGCGGGACGCTATCGACGAACTTGATATTGGGTGCGTCGCGGGCGGCGGCCCGCACCCGCTTAGTTTCCGGTCCGCCACCGACCACCGTGAGACAACGACTCGGTTGACGAACGAAGCTTTCAACGACTATTTCAGCTCGTTTGTACGGCACCATCCTGCAAGCCAGCAGATAGAAATCTTCCTTGTCCGGCCGCATTTTAAAACGACTTATGTCGACAGGCGGATGAATGACGGTGGCCTCACGCCGATAGGCCTTCTTGATCCGCCGCGCGACGTAGCGAGAATTCGCAACGAAATGATCGACTTGATGGGCGGTGGAAACGTCCCATTGGCGGAGCTGGGCGAAGAGCCATCGAGCGTACAGCCCTCGAAGTCCCCGATCCATGCCGGTCTGGCTGAGATATTGGTGCTGCAGGTCCCACGCGTAACGCATCGGCGAATGAACGTAGCTAACATGAATTTGGTCAGGCCCAGTGAGCACTCCCTTGGCGACGGCGTGGTGGCTGGATATCACCAGGTCGTATTTGCTCAGGTCGAGCTGTTGCATCGCGATTGGCATCAGTCCCAGGTAATTCCGGAACATGCGACGGGCCAGGGGCAGTCGCTGAATGAATGAAGTTTGAACACGGCGCCCTTGCAGAAAGCCGCGTTCGGATTCACGCATGAAATCAACGACGGCGAAAAGGTCCGCATTTGGGAAGCACAGCAGAAGTTGCTCCAGCACACGTTCCGACCCGGAGTAAGTGTCCAGCCATTCATGGACAATAGCGACCCGCATGCCAGCGCCTCGATCGACGCCGAGATTCCGCCGCGGCGGATGCGGCTGCGCTGAACCGCTTCGCCAGGCCGACGCCTGATCAGCTATCTGGATCCGCACTCCGGAACCGGGATCGATGGTTGTCTGGAATTCCAAAATACCAGCACCGTCTGACAGAGCCGTAGTGTCGCCCGACGCGTGTTTTTCGTCCCACCACATTCGAACCTCGTACACAGGGCAGATCGATTACGAGTGCAGAGGATACAGTCAGGAGCTACAGCCTGGTAAGCCGGCTCTTCGAACGATATGGATCGGCGGCATCGACCGTTATGCGTATGGCCCCGGCCGAAGGATCAAGATAATGCCCTCAGGTATCGACGGGACCAGGTCAAGATAGCCCGGCTGACGAAGCAGTCCGTCATGCTTTAGGCGAACTTGGTGGATGTGAGGAAGCCGATAATATCTTTGGATGCACCTCCCGATCGAGAAATAAAAAATGGAACGAGCTGCAGTGTCGGGATGGAATCATTAGCACCATCGACGCGGGTCGGTTGCGTTCGCACGCCAGGATAGCCCATTGGGGACGCCAATCCCGGCCTCAAAGATGGCCTCCGCTGCCCGATCAACGTTGCGAACAGGGTATTTCAAATCGTTTTGGCATCGGTTAGCCGTACATCCTTGGTGCGCGGTCTAGGTCCCTATTCAGAACGGTCTCGCTCAGCCTACCCGGAGACCTCTGACATTCGACGGGATCTGCATCGGAATGCAAATGCGTAGCTTAACATATTTACGTCGTTTGACTGATTACACTGAAATTATTCACCATTCGGAGAAGATACAAATGCCAACATCAAATGACGCAGCAAGGCGGCTATGCTCCGGCACACCAGCTAGCAGGAGCAATAGAGTGAAAATCGCGTTGGTCCACGAATGGTTTACGACGTATGCGGGTTCAGAAAAGGTCCTCGAGACGATCCTGGGAGAGTTTCCGGAGGCCGACGTTTTTTCATTGATTGATCATCTGCCCTCCGAACATCGGGCAGGATTGCTCGGAAAGACCGTTCAGACCACGTACCTGCAACGGATTCCCTTTATAGCGTCAATGTACAAGTATTCCCTGGCGCTCATGCCCTTCGCGATCGAGCAGCTCGATCTGTCGGGTTACGATGTCATAATCAGCAATTGTCACGCCGTTGCCAAAGGCGTCATAACCGGCCCGGATCAGCTCCATATCTGCTATTGCTACTCGCCCATGCGGTATGCTTGGGACTTGCAGATGCAATATCTTCGCGAGTCCGGTATCCAACATGGGCTACGCAGCTTGATCGCTCGATGGCAGTTGCATCGGATCCGAGGCTGGGACTTTCGGGCGGCGCAGAATGTTAACCATTTTATCGCCTGCTCCGGGTATATCGGGCGACGTATCAAGAAGGCCTACAACCGCGACTCCACCGTGATATATCCCAACGTCGCGGTGGACAAATTTGTCATCGGTGGGGCGCGCGGCGACTTTTACCTGACGTCTTCCCGGATGGTCCCTTACAAGAAGATGCATCTGATAGTCGAGGCCTTTTCGGGCATGCCGGATCGGACGCTCGTTGTGATTGGTGACGG
Source organism: uncultured Alphaproteobacteria bacterium (assembly GCA_963758415.1). Taxonomy (GTDB): domain Bacteria; phylum Pseudomonadota; class Alphaproteobacteria; order Acetobacterales; family Acetobacteraceae; genus Rhodopila. The sequence continues at coordinate 2,114,369 of CAVWVL010000011.1, forward strand.
TCCCCAGTTTCGGCGCTGTCAGGCACTCGCCGGCCCGAATGTCAAAATGCTTGGTTATCAATCCCACGCCGTTTTGCTTAAGCACATGCAGACGGCGCGTGCCTTCATCTTCGCCGCCGAGGAAGACTTCGGCATCACGCCGGTCGAAGCGCAAGCCTGCGGAACACCAGTGCTGGCCTTCGGAAGCGGCGGAGCCTCGGAGACGGTGATAGATGGCATAACCGGCCTGCTATTTCATGAGCAGAGTGCCGGGGCGATCCAGCAAGTCGTCCGCGATTTCGAGAAGATCGAAACGCAGTTTGATCCAGAAACGACGCGCGCCCACGCACTGCGGTTTTCCACAGAGCGGTTTCGGGAAGAATTCAAGCGGTATGTGTATGCCAGGTGGAATGAGCACAAGAAGACGATCCGCTCCGCTCAACTCTCACCTGCAACATCTGAATTGAGCAAGATTGTTACGGTCCCATCGACGGAATATGTGGAGGCAATGGTATGAGGTGCGCATTAATAACGGGAATTCTTGGCCAAGACGGCGCCTACTTGGCACGGCTCCTGCTCGACAAAGGCTACCGGGTGCATGGCTCCTATCGTCGGACGAGCTCTTTCAATTCATGGCGTCTCAAGGAACTTGGAATTGATACTCACCCAAATTTCGCTCTGTCGGTTAGCGATGTAACGGATGCAGGTTCTTGCATCCGATTGCTGGAAACAGTCCGTCCACAGGAGGTCTATAATCTTGCGGCGCAAAGCTTCGTAGGCACCTCATTCGACCAACCCACTGTTACGGCTCAGATTGATGGTCTCGGCGCATTGCATATGCTGGAGGCAATCCGAACGGTGGATAGGTCTATTAGATTCTATCAGGCATCGTCCGCGGAAATGTTCGGTTTGGTACAAACGGTTCCGCAGTCTGAGACGACCCCGTTCTACCCCCGGAGCCCATACGCCGTAGCGAAGCTGTTTGGACATTGGACCGCGATCAACTACCGGGAGTCTTACGGCATCTTCGCGAGCTGTGGCATCCTGTTCAACCACGAGTCCCCGTTGCGTGGAATTGAGTTTGTCACGCGCAAGATCACCGACGCCGTTGCTCGCATTGCAATCGGTGAAGATCTCATCGTTGGTCTGGGCAACCTGGATGCGGTGCGCGACTGGGGTTATGCCGATGAATACGTCGAGGGGATGTGGCGGATGCTTCAGGCCGACGCCCCAGACACATTCGTATTTGCCACTGGACAAGTTAAGTCCGTCCGCGAGTTCACGACGATGGCTTTCAAGGCAGGAGGGATGGAAATAGGTTGGTACGGCGAAGGTGAGAACGAGCACGCCATATGCGAGCAGACTGGCAGGGAGGTGGTGCGGATTGCGCCCGAATTTCGGCGACCAGCGGAAGTCGAATTTCTTCTTGGTGATTTCTCGAAGGCTGAGCGGAAGCTCGGCTGGTCGCCCAAGGTAGGCCTTGGTGAGCTATGCGAGATGATGGTTGGTGCTGACCTCAGACGTCATCAGACGCAGAAAGATGTTGGCCTGGCTTTGCTCATTGGTCGACCGGACCGGCAGCGATTTGAGCCCAGGATGGCATCTGCGCGGGTGGTTGCATAACGGCCACCGAAACTCCTGGCCCGCGCGTCATAACTTGAACGCGGGTTCGGAGATTACTTTTGGCGGAGTCGAGGGTTTGCCCGTTACTGCGAGCAAACCCTGGATCTCCCTGAATTACTGAAGCTTCGCTCGAATTAGTTTGCTTGCTTGCCCATTTGCCGAGCCTTGTAAGCAGCCTGGGTCCGGTTGGTCGCGCCCACCTTACGCATAATGTTGCGTACGTGGACCTTCACAGTGCTCTCGCTCATGCTCAGTTCATGTGCGATTATCTTGTTGGCCTTGCCTTGCTGCAAGTGAGAAAGAACAGCCATCTGCCGTGTGGTCAGCGAGTTCTGCCGGGCAACCTCCGGAACTCCGGAGACGTGATCCTGCCGAGCGGCCATGAGCAGTTCGAGCGGGGCAAAGGTGCCTCCTGCCTTGACGAAGCGGATTGCCGCCACCGTAACGGCGATGCCGGTGCTTCGAGTAGGAATGAAACCATGTGCGCCACTTTTCAACGCGCTACGAAGTGTCCGGGGCTGCTCGGCGTCCTCGGCGTCGGAAAGCAGGACAAGCGGGATATCCGGGAATGCCTGGCGGATCGTCAAAACATTTCGCGCGGCGGCCGCTTCCGCGGCGTCGTCGGCGTGCGGGTAGTAGACAATTAGATCTACACTGTTCATATCAGTGCCGACGCAGTCCTCGACCGACGCAAACGGCAACATCGTAAGGTGGGGATTGATGGACTCGATGGCTCTCGTCAGGCACTCGCGACTGAACACATAGCAATCTATCAGCGCGACGGTGAGGACATCAGTGCCTGCGACCGCCAGCTTCATTGCCGGAGACCCGAACTCGAGGCCGAAGTTTGACGAAGGCTGGCTGAGCAACCTTCCTGCCTCGTCAGTCACTCGATCCCGCGGATTGAGCATTTCATCGAAAGAGGCCGTCAGAACAGCCATATCTTGCTTACCGGACACCTTTACGCTCCTAGCGCTGAAACCAAAGCAGTATTTATTTCGAGAACTACGCGATAGTATTCACAACCTGCGTTACGCAATCTAGGGTTGTAGTGCGTCTGTACTACTCCAGAACCGTCAACGCCGTTGCTACAACGTGTGGTTGTAATCGCATCGCATCTCCTATCGTTTTACCCCCATTGGCGAAAACCTTAGACCACATCAGCGATTTCAAAGTGTCATTAGCAGTAAGGCGGCACATCGTTTCGGTATGACGTAGGCAAGAAGTCCTTCCCGATGAGACGAAACATACGCCATGAAGCTTCCCACGTATACCAAAAAAGAACCTATTCATCACAAAATATATGCTCCGGTTGCCGCTCGGACACATCCGAAGGGGCGCTGATGGCCAATCCGCGAGAGATTCGTCCGCAGCGCCGTCGTTGCGGGGCGGTCAAAGCGGCAGCTCCCAGGCTGCGAGTGGCAGCGCGGCGTGGATGGTGCCTTAGTTGACCAAGGCTTCGGTTCTGGCTGTGTGGCTGGCCGCGCAGATCACGGGGCCTGCACACAGGCCCAAAGATTTACTGAACGCGCTGTAACACCGCACCCAGAGCGCGCGCGGACGCTTCCCAGCTCAGGGTTGCCGCGCGGGCCCGTCCGCGATCGCATAACTGTCCGGCGAAGCCATCCTCGTCCAGCAGCAACTCGAGCATTTCGATGATCGGCCGTCGATCGTCGCCGTCGAAGTAAAGCGCACCGTCAGCGCAGATCTCTTCCACCGCGGGGCCACGAGCGGCGAGCACTGGACAGCCGCAGGCCATTGCCTCGACCGGAGGCAGCCCGAATCCTTCGTAGCGCGACGGAAACAACAGACAGGTCGCGTTCTCGTAGAGTACACGCAGCTCGGCGTCGCTGACACGACCGAGGCGACGCGCCGCGAAACCCAAGCCGCTGACGTCACGAAACACGTCGGCATTGGAGCCGCCGGCGATTGCGATGACTAAACCGCGCCGCTCCAACATGACAGCCGCCTCCCGCAGAGCCTCGATATTCTTGTGCGCCGCTCGGCTGGCGACCACGAGCGCGAATTTCCGAGGCAGCAAGCCATGGCGATCGAGCGTGCCGGCATCAGGGGCAACGCGAAGGATATGATCCGCACCTTCGTAGATTACCGCGACGTTTGCCGGGTCAAGGCCAAGGCGGGCGACGATGCGCTGACGGGAGAACTGGGACACCGTGACGATATGCGCTCCTGCCAGTACCAGCCCGCGCTGCAATGCCTTGTACCAGACGCGGAAACGCAGCGAATATGACTCCGGTGTGTCGAACACGCTGGCGTCATGGATAACGACCACCTGTCGGCGGCCTGACAGCAGCGGTCCGGTATTGCCCAGATTGACCAGAACGCCGCCGCGCGCGGCAGCGGGTAATTCGGTCTGCTCCCACAGATGGCCGTGGGTCTTGCCGACCTGCCTGAGTTGAAGATGCTGGTAGGGCGGCGGCCCGCTCACACTCGGCTTAGCCGGCCGAGGTGTCAGAACGACGGTTTTTGGCCAATGATCGCCGCCGATGAGGCGGTCGATCGCCAGGGCCATCTCAGACGAGAAGCGCTGGACCCCGGTCATGGACTGGCGCAAAAATCGCCCGTTCAGAAAGACGGATGGCATCGTGCCGCTCATCGGTTGCTCGGTGGGCTGACCCTCGCCCGGGCAGGCGAGGACCTTCCGGGCGAGATTAGCAGGCAATCGGCAAAATCACTTGCAAAGAAGAGCCGGTCGGGACGGCGTTTCAGAAGTGGCCAATCCGGGCGACGTGGTGGCTCTTGTATTCGCTGAACGCGTGGACCATCCGGCCGCCCAGCATCGCCGCCTTGCGGCTGTCGACGCGGGTCAGGACAGCGCCCATGAGACGAGCACGGCTGTCGCGCAGCAGCCGTAGTGCCTCCATCGTCGCCGTGCGAGCGGTTTTTTCCCACCGGACGATCAGCCAGGTCGCGTCGGCCTGACTTCCCAGCACCAGTGCGTCAGCGACTGGCAGCACGGGTGGCGTGTCAAGCACGACAAGATCGTAATGGGCGCGCACCGCGGCCAGCAACTCCCGCATCCGATCCGACGCGAGAAGCTCCTGCGAATCGCCTTTGGAGGCGCCCGCCACGATAAGATGCAGCCGCGGTTCGAGTTCGCGGATGACATCGCTTCGAGTACCCATGAAATCTCCCGAGAGAAGTTCGCACAGCCCGGGTGTGGGTTGGACACGAAACTGTGACGCGAGCGATGGGTAGCTGAAATCGCACTCGATCAGGATCACCCGCAAGCCTGCTGCTGCGGCGTTACGTGCGACACCCGCCGCGAATGCCGACTTTCCCTCCTGGGGTAAAGCCGAGGTCACCATGACGACTTTCGGACGCCGGTCGCCGAGCGCGCGCATCTGGCCGCGTAGTTTGTCGAGTGAGGCGTTGAAGCTAAGGGCTGCCTTGCCAGTGCGTGCGCCACGCAGCGTCGCCCGGGATACCTTCGGCACCACGGCGATCAGCGGCAGGCCAAGGGCCGCCTCAAGCTGTTCGGGCAAGCTGAACCCATCACGCAGCCGTTCGATCACGCACGCCAGCGCCACTCCGAGAACCAGGGACAGCAACGCCGCGACAGCAAGCAACCGCCCCGACTGCGGCGACGACGGGCCGAGCGGAATGCGGGCGGCCGAAACCAGCGATGCGTCCTGTTCCTGGATGCCGGCGACGTTCGCAAGTTGAGTGGCACGGTTGAGGAAGCTCTCATAGATGCTCCGGGTCGCCCGCGCCTTGGTCAAGGGTGCCTGTAGCCCGATGAGCGCCGAATTTTCGTTGCTTACAGCGCCGCGCAATTGCTCCATGCGCTGGCGGAGAGACTGCTCCTGGTCCCTGCTGGCGGCGAGTTCCGCGCTGAGGCTGCTGACGACGTTGGCCATTTCCTTTTGGAATTGCCCCTGCAGTTTTTGCAACTGGGCCTGAACGGCGATCAGTTGAGGATTGCTGGCGCCTTGCGAGGTGGCAAGCCGAGCCTCTTGACCGGCGACGGCGGATATCTGGGCAAGAATCTGATTGACGCTTGGCGAGGCAAGCACCGCGGGAAGATTTTCCGGATGCGCTTGCCCCCGTAGCACCGCCTGGGCCTGAGCGAGTTGCCCCTGCTTCAGGGCCCCTTCGCGCGCAACTTCGGTCAGTTCGTGGCTTATGGCGTTGAGTTGCTGGCGATTGACTGTCTCGGCACGCAAACCGGGCTCATCTGGCGGCAGTTCGTCGAGCCGGTGCTGCACACGGTAGCGCTCGACCGCAAGATCGGCCGCACTGAGTTGCTCCGCGAGGTGGCCCATCTGCTCCTGGAACCAATCATGGGCACGTTGCATCGCGGCAAATTTTTCCTGCCGCTTGAAGTCAAGGAACTGCTTGGCGACCTCATTGGCGATAAGAGCACTCAGAGCCGGATCCAGCGTGGTAACCGAGATATTCAGGACGCTCGAGCGGGTCTCGTTGGCAAAGCCCAGCTTCGTGCTGAGTATTTCCGCCGCGACCTGGTCCGCATCCTCGGGTGTCAATGTCGGCGTCAGGAGGATTGGCTGATGCAAGAGCCTTTGGACGCGCCGGCTAAGCTTTGTCATGACGCCGTCATGCACCGCGAATTCCGGAATCTCCGCGAGGTCCAGCGCCTTCACCACGCCAAGCGCCGATGACGGGGAGCGGAGGATGTCGATCTGAGTGCGAACCAGGTTGCTGACATCGCTGGAATCAGCTGAGATGGCCTGCAAGTCGCTCACCTGGGTCCGTTGCGGCTGGATCAGTATGCTGGCCTCGGCGGTGTATTTTCTGGGCATCAGCTTGACCACGACGTCGGTCGCGCCGACGCCGAACGCGAAAACTGTCAGAATCACCAGAAGATGGCGCCGCAGGATTGAGATGATGCGTCCCACCGGCACAGCAAGCGGTTCGAGCCGGCCGGTCCCATCCGACGCCGTCGCGAATGACGGCGCGCCCACCTCCAGGTCGGCTCGCTGCATGATCTCATCTCGCATGGTACTGTTCGCTTTCAATGCTTTCCGCGGGGGCAATACTGGTGGCTGGGTGACCTGGGGCCGCGATTCCTGCTGGCCGGGTTCGAATTGTGGTGTAAGTACGTGCCAATTGTTTCATCAACTTAAGACCGAAGGGCGTGTCGGTTAGGGCCGGAGTATTTGGCGTCATGGGATTCAGGATTGCCGTCGGCATCCCAACGGTTGGACGGGCGCCCATCCTCCGGGAGACGCTGTGCGAGATCGCGCGGCAGACACGACCGGCCGACACTGTAATTGTGTGCGGCAGCAAGGCCGCCGACGTCGAGGGCGTCGAGGCAGCGAGCCCCGGCGCAAAGGTGCTGATCGCCGAGCCGGGACTGCCTCGCCAGCGCAATGCCGTGATCGAGGCCGCGGCGGATGCCGACGCTCTGGTGTTTTTCGACGACGACTTCCTGCCCGATCCAGACTACCTGGCGCACATTGAGCAGGTCATGGTGGCAAGTCCGGGCGTTGTCGTCGCTACCGGCCTGGTGTTGGCTGACGGCATCGGCGGTCCGGGCCTTACGGTGGAAGCGGGCCGAGCGATCCTGGCGGGTCATGCCCCGCGGATGACTGGCGTCAAGCCGGAGTTCGCCGGCTATGGCTGCAACATGGCGGTTCGACTGGCACCAATCCGCGAACACGGTGTCCGCTTCGACGAGCGCCTGCCGCTCTATGGCTGGCAGGAAGATGTCGATCTCTCGCGTCGTCTTGCTCCGTTCGGCACAATCGTGCTGGTGGAGGCCGCACGAGGCGTTCATCTGGGTGTCAAGTCCGGACGCGGGTCCGGCGTTCGGCTTGGGTATTCGCAGGTCGCCAATCCGCTTTATCTTTCCGCCAAGCGGGCCGGCTATCCGTTGCCTCGGGCGCTGGCGCATATCGGCCGGAACATGGCCATGAATGCGGTGCGCGCATTGTGGCCTGAGCCGTATGTTGACAGACGCGGACGCCTGATCGGCAACATCCTCGCACTGCGCGACCTGGCGTCCGGCCGCATGGTGCCGGAACGAATTCTGGACTTGTGAGACGCCGGCGACGACCTGCTGGTTCATTTGCCTGGCAGTGAATTCGCCGCGACGGCGTCATACCGCGGGAGGAACGGGAAGCGGGGGGTTGCCGCGGCAGCGCGTTGATGCGCAGCCCCGGCAATGTCGGCGTAGTATTCCGAATCCTCGGCGAGGCGGCGCAGTGCCCTGGCGGCGGCTGCCAGGTCCGGTTCGGCCCACGTGCCGGCGGAATAGACCCCAGAGGCGTCATCAACCGGGATCAAAGTATACGGCACGAGACAACTGTCGGTCGCCGCCATGAAATCTAAATTCCCCGACCAGCCCGTGGCAACCACCGGCAGACCGTGCGCCATCGCCTCGTTCATCGGGAGGCCGTAGCCCTCGGCTCGATGGAGCGAAAGGAACACATCGGCTGAGCGATAGAGCGTCGCAAGCGAATCATCGTCGAGTTGGTCGCGGATGATCTCAACATTCCCGCCGCGCAGGAGATCCCCAAGCGAATTCTCAAGCGCATCGCGATCCTTCGCCCGGCCGCCAAGTTTCATCACGAGACGAGCGGATGACGAGGAGCCAAAGGCGGTCTGAAACGCGCGCAAGGCGCCCTCGGGGTTCTTTCGCGACCAGCTCGACCGGCTATCCGCCATCGCGAGAACTGTAAATGGTGCTTCGCTGTTTCGCTGCCTCGGGTCACGCGGGGGAACATAGTGTGGCACGACTTCGATCGGGCGATCGACCAGTCGCACGAGACTTGCTTTGGAGAAAGTGCTCGGCGTCCAGATTTCACAAACATTGCGGTCGCAGCCAGACCAGTCGAGGGGCGGATCGGGCAACTCCCAAGCCCAGTAGCCGACACGATATGCAAGCGCCGCGTCGGGCAGGACGCTGGTGATCAGATTGGCGGCCTGCGGACCGGCCGAGTGGAACACGTATGCCGTTCCGGGGCGGTGCGGAATGCGGAACAGTGGGTTCCGCAGCGCGGGCGTCGCGTCAAGCAGTTCCGCCTCGATACCGAGCTTATGCAAGGCGGCGCATTGTAACTGCGCGCCGATGGTGATTCCATTACTACGCTGCAGCGCGGCGACGATGATCACCCGCCGAAAGTCCCGTCTTCCCGACCGACCACGCAGCATTTGATGGGCCAACGCGGATGAACCGGCGAGGTAGGTTCCGACCAGGGAACGCCGAAGAGAATTGCTTAAGGCAGACAACGACTGTCTCCGGTGTCACGCGCGATCGCGGTTCGGCTGTGTCGCGGAACCCAAGTCAAGCCCAGACGATGCATCAGATTGTGAATAACGGCCTTCTGCGTGTTTGAAGCGTTTCTTAACTGGTCTGCGATGACTTCCGTCTCGCGAAGTTGCCGCGCTTGGAAAACCACCATTGTCCGACGCGATGCCCGTGTACTTCGCCGTGCCGTACTGCTGTCGCCGATTTGCGATCTTGGCGACCTGCCCGGGTCGCTAGCCCGCAGCCGATGAACCCCGCCCGAGACCAAAACGAACACGTTTGCCATCCCGTAAAGCAGGTGCCGCGCCGTCATCTAGAAAGAAATACAGATTTGAAGTTAGTAGCAATAACTTACGCCCGGGGGAGCCAAACGTCAATGAATCTCATACCCACTTTTGGGCTAACCCCCTGATGTCCAAAGGGACTAGTAATACCAGCGCCCAGAAGACCTGACTCGGCGGGGGTTCTCAACCAGCCTTGGATATGAGTCCATAGCGGCTGAACTTCGATTAGCGAGGTCTGGGATGGCGGCAGTTGCGGTGACGCGGGCGGACTTTACGGCTGAGCTTCGGTCGGCGGCGGTTCGTTCGGATGACACGCGAGTCTCCCGGCGAGCTCTGCCGATTGCTATGGTGCTGGACGGCTATCCGCGCGCGACCGCGGCTAAACTGAGCGGGATGGACCGGCAGACGCTGCGCGACTGGGTGCATCGTTTCAATGACGAGGGTCTGGAGGGGCTGTCGGATAATGTGCGCCCTGGTCGGCCGGCATTGCTCTCGGCCGAGCAGCAGAAGGAAGTCGCAGCCTGGGTCGAGGCCGGACCCGACCTGTCGACAGCGGGAGTGGTCCGCTGGCAGCGTATCGATCTTGCGGAGCGGATCAAAACAGAATTCGCCGTGACGTTGGATGTACGAACCGTGGGCCGGCTGCTGCGCAAGCTGAACTTCCGTCGAATTTCGGTTCGCCCGCAGCATCCGGAAAGCGATGAGGCAGCGCCGGACATTTTTAAAAAGGCTTTGCCGAGTTGGCCCTGACGGCCATCCCTGAGCAGGCGCGCCGACAAGCCTATCGAATTTGGTGGCAGATGCTATGAGGGCGGACACGGCCTGGGTGATCGCCCAAACTAGTCAGCGTCCGCCACCAATACGGAGCACGCTGCCATGACGCCACCTTCCGACACCGTCTATGTCGCCATCGAATTGAGCAACACGCTGTGGCTGGTCGGCACGCGCCTGCCCGGCGCCGACAAGCCGAATGCATCGCTTGGCTGCCGGCGACGTGACAGGGCTGGTAACGCTGATCGCCGACTTACGGGCGCGTACCATCGCTAAGCTGGGCCGGGAGGCAGCTATTGCATGCTGCTTTGAGGCCGGCCGTGACGGGTTTTGGCTGCATCGGGTTCTGAGTGCGCATGGGGTCGACACCCATGTCGTCGAGCCGACCAGCATCCTGGTGAACCGCCGGGCCAAACGCGCCAAGATCGACCGGCTCGATGCGGAGGGTATGCTGCGCATCTTGGCCGCCTACCTAGGCGGAGACCGACAAGTCTGCAGCATGGTTAGCGTGCCGTCATCAGAGGCGGAGGACGCCAAGCGGCCCCATCGCGAGCGGGAGCACCTGGTTGCAAGAGCGCACTCGGTATGAGAACCGCATCCTGGCGCTTCTAGCGACACAGGGCATCCGCGAGAGACCATCACTGCGCACGTGGGAGCGTGACCTTGCGACCTTGCAGACCGGTGATGGGCGAGCACTGCCCAAGCTGCGGAGCGCTGAGATCAACCGGCTGCGTCGCCGCCTCGTGCTGACGATGGAGCTGATCCGCGAACTCGACGCTGAGCGAACCGCAGCACTCGATGCGGCGCCGGATGACGCTGCCTGCCAGAAGATCACGGCCCTTTGCCGCATCCGCGGCATTGGCGAGAACTTCGCCGCAGTGCTGGTCCGCGAGGTGCTGTATCGGCCGTTTGCCAATCGCAAGCAGCTTGCTAGCTACGTCGGCCTGACACAATGCCCTATCAGAGCGGCAGCATGGATCGAGACCGCCGGATTGGCCGGGCCGGCAACACGCGAGCCCGCACTACCTTGGTGCAGCTCGCCTGGCTCTGGCTGCGCTACCAACCCGACAGCGCGTTGGCAGCGTGGTTCCGCGAGCGCGTTGGCACGCTAGCCGGGCGCACACGCCGGATCGCCATCGTCGCGATGGCGCGCAAGCTGCTGATCGCGCTGTGGCGTTACGCAGAGACCGGGCAAGTCCCGGACGGCGTCGCACTCAGCGCGGCATAGAGATCGCTGTCGGCAGAATAGCGCCGGACGCGATGGGAGGGAGTGCGACCGTCTTCGTCAATGGTCATCGAACTGCCGAGTGGCAGGTTGGTCGCGCCCTACCGGGGCTACGCCTCTACGCCCGTGCACGAGGCATTTTGGTGCGGGCTCCATGTTGAATCCGACCGCATGTAAGGTGATGTAGCTGTAGCTGCAGAGCAGACTGCCCCGGACCCAAAAGACTAGCTCCACAGACGCCAGCAGCCAGGAGATGAAGGAACCCAGAAGCTCTTGACGCCTGGACCCTCATGTAAGGATGAGGCCCGTGTTGGCCAGCAAGGCACGCTGACCCGGGTGGTCGCAGCGTGGCAGCCGACCGCGTGCAGTGCGTGACCATCGCTTCACTTCGGCCTATCTGTTTGGTGCGGTCTGTCCCGCCCGCGGCACCGGCGCCGCGGTGATCATGCCTCATGTCAACATCGAAGCCATGAACGAGCATCTGGCGGAGATCAGCCACTGTGTTGCGGTGGGTGCCATGGCTCTTCTAATACTTGACGGGGCCGGCTGGCACAGCTCGCCGAACCTTGCACTTCCCGACAACATCGCGCTGTTGCCGCTGCCGACGTATTCTCCCGAACTGAACCCGGTCGAGAACATCTGGGAGTTCCTGCGTGGAAACATCCTCAGCCATCGGGTGTTTGATGACTACGATGCGGTTATTCAAGCATGCGCCGATGCTGGTATAAGCTGTATGGAAAACCGCATGCACGGGATGTCGCGCATCAGAAATTCGGGGCGCCACCAAGGCATGAGCGGTCATTGACCTTCAGCCAACGGGAACGACGAGACTCGGCCTTGCCACGCCTTCGTGGCGTGCCCATCGTCTGGAACGTAAGTGATTAGGGGAGCCGCTCAGCGCTTCTTTTGGCGCAACCGCGCCAGCGCTTTATCGAATGCCCGATTTATCCCACCGGGGAAAACAAAGCCAGTGTCACGCAGCTTCTGGTTCGACAGTTTGAGCATCCCGAGCGGGTATCGAAGCTTCAAGTTGCGATACCGTAGGTAATCCTTTGCAATATCGGCTAGAACAGGGATCTCGATCGGGACCTTGAACCGACTCTCACCAGTCGCGCCGTAGGCCCTGGCAAACAAGGACCGGTAAGTTCCTCCCTGGTCGTCGACAATGTTGTAAGCTTCGATCGTCCTCCGCGACGCAGGAGGAACGGTGAGGCCACGCTCCATCAAGTAGACCAGGGCGGCGGCTGCGTCGGTCGCGGTGATGAATTGGGTGCGTCGATACGCGGCAAAGATCTTGCGCGCCGTGCTCCAATCCCCTGCCGTCAGCAGATCCACATCCTCCGCGACCACGGCGGGGCGATAAAGGTCAGTCGTCATTTTCGGCGCCAGCGCTTCGATCGCAAGTTCCGCGGCGGCCTTGGTTCGGGCGTAATCGAGCATATAGGGTTCGGCATCGTCCTGCCTGGACATCGGTGCAGACGGATCGAGGCGCGGTGTTGTCTCATCGACCTGTTGTTGAGCAGGTGATCCGTAGACGACAATCGAGCTCGCATATCCAAAGTAACGAATGCCATGTTCCTCGGCAGCCGCGGCAAGTCGCTTGGTCGCGTCGACGTTGATCAGGTCCATCGAAGATTGGTCGCGGAGTTCAGCCGCCAGATGGATAACCGCATCGCATCCCTCAAGCAGCGAGTGAAGGATGCCGGGCTGACCCAAATCGCCCTGACGCCATATGACGTCAGAATTCGTACCAGGCGCCGTGCGATAGAGGCCGAGGACACTGTGTCCTCGGGCAACAAGCTCCGCGGCGACATAGCGTCCGCTTTTGCCGCTGGCGCCGGTGACCAGAACGCTTGCCATCGATCAGCCGCCCAGCGGCCGCGGAAGTTGCGCCTTGATCGTGTCAGCCAAGCGAATTGCCAGCGCGAGGATCATCAGTGTGGGGTTGGCATGGCCGCTGGTCGGAAAGACAGAGCCGCCGGCAACATAGAGCCCGTGGACGCCGTGGACTTGACAATTGCCGTCAACAACACCGGCTTTCGGATCGGTCGACATTCGCGTCGTTCCGAGGGTGTGAGCCATATCGATGATTACCGCCTCGTCCAGTCGATTTTCAGCGACCCACTCCTCCAGATCCGGTTGCGGCAGGCCGGCACGCGACAGCGCCTCGCGAGTGAGCTTTGCGATCCGCACAAGCCCCCGGCGGTCGTCATCATCGATGCGCCAATCGGCCTTGGCCAACGGCAGGCCGAGCCGGTCGGTCCGTTCGGACAGTGTGATCCGACTATCCGGATTTGGGCGCTGTTCAGTGATGGCATCGATGGAAATGCCGGTTAGTTTGTGAGGCACACCAGCATTTTGGAACTCCTCAGCAACAAAATTGGGATCGTAGCGGATTGCCGTGTCGACGATGAATTTTTTGAGTGCCTTTGGCGTCGATTCGCTGGCAAGAATCTTCATGCTCGCGCCCTTCGCGATTAGGCCGGCGCCAGAGGCAACGGAAAGGAGGTCCTGGGAAGGCTTGGCGCTTTTTCCCCGCAAGAGTCTCTTGAGCGCGTCCCAGGGATCATCTGGTGCTCGTTCCATCATGAAATAGACTGCCGAATTAGATAACTCCTCCTGCTTCTGTATCGCCGAGGTGAGAGCCAGTCCGTGCATGAACATATCCACGCGACCGCCGCTCTTTACAGCATAGAAGCCAAATCGATCGATGATCGGGGCCATACGGTCAGATCTGAACCGACCGATCCGCGCCCCTGGATGGTCCATAAGGAAGCGGCCAACGCGATCATAAGCGTTGCCAATGCCGCATTTATGGACCGAATTAGATGCGAGCAGCAGCCGGGGATTCTCAATTCCACTGGCGGCGATCACCGCCACCCGCGCCCTAACGGTCGATCTGGTACCTCCGAGGGTGCTGATTTCAAGATCCTTGAAACTACCGCCGTCGGGCGCAAGGCCAATCCGCGTCGCTGTGGCATTCAGAAGGACCCGGACATTGTCGGCGTCGTGGGTCACGAACTCGGGGCCAAAACGCATGATGTCGAGATGATCAAGACGCGAGCGGGCAAATTGCCAGTAAAAGGAATGCAGGCTGTCAGTAGTGAAACGCGGCTCCGGCTGCTTCAGGCCGAGGTTCATGACCTGCGCGGCGCGGCGGACAAATGGCTGAAGTGTCTCATATTCGATCGGCCACCCTGAATTCGGGATCCACGGCCGTCGCACAAAATCGATAGGATCGAAAGGGGCCGACTTGCCGGCCCAGGCATGGCTCGAGCCGCCCAGCGCCCGGCACCGCACCCCGTAGGGCTGGCGCTCCTGCGACCAAATGGATGAACTCGATCCGTGAAAGGCCGATCTTTTGCAAAGCTGCGCATCGGTATAAGGCTCGCCGACACTCTCGAGTTCGGCGAGGACCGCGTGATCAGGTGTCTCGTCCAGCAAGCCGCTTTCGACGATGAGCACTTGCGTCGAGGAGTTAAGAAACTCTTGAGCGATCGTCAATCCGGCGGGACCGCCGCCGATGACGACCAAATCGGTTTCAAAAACGGTCCCGGCCTCGAAGGCGCTAAGATTTTCGATTTTCATTTCAGGTCACTACACCGCAGAGCGTAAGGGCTGCGCAATTGGCTCAAAGTACAAGGGGAGGGATAGGTTCAGCGGCGACACCTGCATTCCTGCGGTTCAACCCAATGGACATGGCGGGCTGCGGCAGAAGACTGAAAGCGCCAAAAAACAGGGGCCTCCGGATTGCTGGCAGCATTCATCAGGGGAAAGGCCGCCCGCGGCGCGAGTGGCGGGGGGTTCTTGCCCCATTTACAGGCGATGCCTCCGCGCAGACCCGTCTGCGGCGATTTATCGGATAGGCCATCTCACCGGGAGACGGCGGCATGGGCCGGCGGATCTTCCGGTCTGACTGGCGGCACGAATGCGTTTCCCGGCCGCCTTGTCGATGCCCTCGCTCGCGGTTTGGGTTCATTCGCCATACGTGCCAGCACGCCGAGAATGCAGCCAAGCTGCACGTAGAAGACGAGAGAGGTAATCATTGGCACCGAGACCACGGCCGCGGTGAACTGGCCGCACAATGCCGCTGAAAAGCCATCGACCAGGATTTGCCCCGGATGACCGTCCGAGACAGCCCGCGCTCTCCTGCCAAGGCTGAAAATGCGCCCGATGAACCACAGGATCATCGCCACACCGAATAGCCCTGCGTTGGCCAGTATACCGGGGATGAAACTCGAGCTGCGAAAGCTCCCCCACCCAACGCCGAGGCCATAGGTCGCGCTTACCGTGTCGAGCGCGGCTGAATCCATGCTCGAACGTTCGGTGTAGGAGTCGCTCTCGCCCTTGGTCAGGGTCGCATCGACAACAGGTACCTGATCCCATCAAGCACTTTCGGCTGAAGCACGATAACCGGGCCGATCAGGATCATGCCGCCCAGCAGCAGAAAACCCACCGTTTTCGCTGCCCGCCCAAGCGCGTGGGGATCGCCGCCCACGGAGGCGACGGCCAGCACGAGCGGCAAACCGACGACAATCGTGACGATCCCGGTCGTGGAGGTCGAAAGCAGGACGCAGAGGATCGAAAGCGCCAGCAGCAGGTTGGGCCGCAAGATATTATAGTTGCGCAAGCTGAGCCACAGCGAGCAGAACGCCATGCCCGATAGATGTACCGACAGCGCCGCGGGTTCGGAAAATGGCCCTTGCATTCGTGGCACCGATCCGAAGGCTTGATCGACGATCGCCCAGCCGGGATTGGAGTGCAGCAGGTCTTCCGGGTAAGGGACGCCAGCTATGCGGTTGGCAAATTGCCAGAGCACCAGGGCAATCACGATGTAGCCGCCAACCATGTAGGCGCCAATGATTCGCCGGTAAGGCACCGCATTGCGTGTAACGAAGATTGCCACCGCCACGGTGAGGAAGATATTGATAGCCAGATAAAGTGTCTGGGTGACATTGCCGAACGTGTATGCGAGCGGGACCGGGCCGGGCGCGTAGGGATCAGGCCTTTGCGGCCAGACGATAACGTGGCCGGCAAAGGCATCCGGCAACAGTTTTGCTGACATCAACGCGTAGAACAGCAGTGCCAGCAACGGAAGCGCCGTCTTGAGGACCGTCCCCTCGCCGGGATAGCGCATGCCAAGGGCGTATTGGGCGATGATATACGTGATGAAGAGCAATCCCGGTATCATTGCCAACTGCAGGCCGAAGGTGCCCAGCACAACAGCCGCCGCCGCCTCGAACACTGCGGATACGAGTGTCAGTTGCAGCAGGCGTACGGGATTGCCGGCCCAAAGAAGGCACAGCGGCAGGAGGACAAAGCCGAGTTCGGTTATCCGCACGGTCGGTCCGCCATGAACGGAAGACCGCCGCCGGCTTCGACTGGCGGGTATTCGGCGACCTTGGTTCCGATCCCCGCCATCACCACTGCACTCGAGCGAGCCAGGTTCCGTCCGGGTGCCGCGAGCACCAGACGCGAGGGGCGGCATCGAGACCAAACGGTCTGCCTGGTGGGCCGGCTGGACTTAATCCCGCTTGTCGGCTCGTTTGACGTTGGACCAACTCCATCAGCGGGCGAAGAGCAAGGGCGACTGGATGGGTATCCAGCGGCGGCCTTGCATCGACACCCTGAGTGCGTCCAATGACTCAAATGGGGCGGCCAAGTCCATGTACAAAAAGGATGATCTACCCCGTGAAAAGGATGAAGTGAGGTTGCGCGTGGCGGACCGGAAATGCATGCCCTCGGGATGATAGGGAAAAAACGCGCGGCCAAGTCACTGCTTGCCCGGCCCGGTGAGTACGGGCTGTTCAGGGTGGGCGCCTCGCGCTTCGACTATGGTGACCCCTACCATCTCGCGGTGAGCCTGTCGTGGCCGGCGTTCGTGACCGCCGTGCTCGCCTGCTGGCTTTCGATCAACCTTCTGTTCGCCGCGCTGTACGCGCTCAGTCCGGGAGACATCGCGAATGCCCGGCCGGGCAATTTCGCCGATGCGTTGTTTTTCAGCATCGAAACGCTGGCAACGGTTGGCTATGGAGTGATGGCCCCGACGACCACCTTTGGGCATGTCATATCGGCCACGGAAATCGTCAGCGGAACGGCGTTCACGGCGATCGTCACTGGTCTGCTGTTCGTGCGCTTCTCACGGCCACGCGCAAACATCGCGTACGCCGCGGACACGGTAATCACGACGCACAACAGCCGCAAGACACTGATGGTGCGGCTTGCGAACCGACGCATGACACTGATGACGAACGCCTCGGTCCGACTTTTCGCGCTGGTTGGCGAGCGTACCGAAGAAGGCGGTTTCTTCCGGCGCATGCATGATGTGCGGCTGATGCAGTCGCGCATCCCGGTGTTCGTCGTGCCATGGACCTTGATTCACCATATCGATGAGACCAGCCCGTTGCATGGGTTCGACGCGGACGCGCTGGCACAGTTGGAAGTGATGCTGTTCTTGACGTTCGAGGCGTGGGATCAGGCGCTCGCCACAGTGGTGCACGACGTCAAGCACTACGACAGTGCGAATATCCGGCTCGGGATGCGATATGTCGATGCCATCATAGCGGATGAGACGGGGCGCCCGACTGTCGATCTATCGAAGATCAGCCTGATTGAGGCTGAGGGAGAGGCTGTCCCGCCTGGGTACGTGCCGGACTGGGCCCGCTGGTGGCGCTGATGTCACCCCGCGACGCTGTCGCATGCGGCGCTCCGGGCTGCCTCACCCACGCCGATTGGACGATTTTGCGTAAGCAGCCTTGCCAGCCTCACGGCGTTGCGAGATCAGGGCAAGGCGCTCGTCCAATGTTCGCCGATCAATGTCGTCCGGGTCGTAGGGTCCGCCATACCACTCGATCAGCCTTCGGTGGTCGCGGCTACGCGGGTTGCTGACGGCCTCGACGAAGTCGTAGTAACCGGGAAAGCCGCCGACATCCTCGGGTGGCCCGCGCCTGGCGCCGTCGACGAAGCGCGGGTACCAAAGCGCGGGGTCAGTCTCGCCAGTGGCCTCGATCTCGATCGCAAGCTGCCAGTTGTCGCCGAAATCATAGATGTACTCGAAGCGATCGACACCCTTGGCGACGAGCGACGCCAATTTCACGGACTTAGCGTTCGTGACCTTGCGGCCGAAATCCTCACCGGGTGCGGGAACCCCATAGAGCTTTTCGCCGATACGGAACTCGAAGAGGTGGTAGTCACCCCAGCCGATGACCGCCTGGATGATGTCGTGCAGGCCCCGGAGGTTGATGCCGAGCGGAACGTCGACCCGGCGCCAGATCTCGGGTTTGATATCGAGCAGGGCAATGCGGATCCGCGCGTATGGCTCAGTGCCGGGCATGGTGGTCACGGTCTCCTCGGAAATGAAGCCTGACGGGGGCGCCGCATGCTGTGCACGGAGCAAGTCCCGTGTCCTGCCGTGGGCCAGGCACTCGCCTCATCATCTCGGCCGCTGTTTTAATCCACGGGTGTCGTGCGCGGTGCCGATCACCGATGCAACCAGGGCCCGCAGCTCGCCGCGCTGGACCTTTTGTGTCGAGGTCAACGGCAGGTCCGGCACGAAGGCAATAAAGCCTGGTGCTTTGTAATGCGCGAGGCGCTCGACGCACCATGCAGTGATGGCGTTGGCGAGGTCGCCGTCTGGCTGCGCTGGGGGCCGGACGACAATGCAGGCGAACACTTCCTCGCCGCGCACTGGGTCCGCGGTTGGCGCCACCGCGACGGCGGCGATGGCGGGGTGCTGGCACAACGCGCTCTCCACCTCCGCCGCGGCGATGTTCTCGCCAGAGCGGCGAACGATGTTCTTGCGTCGATCGACGAAGTGCAGGGAACCGTCGGCGGATCGCCGAACCACGTCGCCGGTGTGAAACCAGCCGCCACCCCACGCCTCGGCGGTCGCTTCGGGGTCCTTGAGGTATTCGCGGGAGAAGCCTAATCGGGGGTCGGGACCGGAGTGACGCACCAGGAACTCGCCAGGTTCGTCCGGGGCGGTGTCGCGGCCATCCTCGTGGATGATGCGGCACTCGACGGCGGCGGCGGGGCGGCCGAAGCAGCAGGTGCCGACATGGCGCGGTTCCTGATGCGCCACAAGCGCGGCGCCGGCGCCGGTTTCGGTCATCGCCCACGCCTCGACGAGGGGAAAGCCGAAGCGCTGCTCAAAGGGCGCGTGCAGCTTGGCGTCCACGCCGGCCCCGAACCCGAAGCGCACCCCGTGATCGCGGTCGCCGGGGCCGGGGGGATCGTGCATCAGGATCGCCGGCATGACGCCGAGGTAGTGGATGATGGTGGCACCCGCGTCGCGCACCGTTGCCCACCACGATCGCGGATGGAAGCGATCCAGCGGGATGAGGCAACCACCGGTCGCCAGCATCGCCATGGCGGAAAACGCCAGCGCATTGGCGTGGAACAGCGGCAGCGGCGTGAGCATCCGCTCGGTCCCGGTCCGCAGTTCGGCCAGGCCGCCGAGACGGGCATACCATGTGCCGACGTGTAGGAAATATTCATTGGGCAGGATGCAGCCCTTGGGCCGTCCGGTGGTGCCAGAGGTGTAGAGCAGTGCCGCCTCGCCCGACGTCGGAACTCTGCTGGTGACCGGTTTCGGGGGCTCGTCTGGAGCGCTTATCTGCAGGTCGCGGTCGCTTGCCGCCTGCCGCAATGCCTCATGCCGCGAGGGGATGGCAACGATGGCGGCCAGCTCGGAGTGCTCGATGAGGTAGGAGAGTTCGAGGATTCGGAGATCAGGATTGAGCGGGACGATCGAGCAACCGACCGCGTTCAGTGCGAACCAGTGATGAAAGAACGCCGGCCGGTTTTCCAGCAGCAGGCCGATCCGGTAGCCCGGGCGATAGCCGGCGCGGGTGTAAAGCGAACGCAGCCGGTAAACTTCATTCAGAGCTTGCGAATAGGTGATTTCGCCCGGTTCGATCCCGTACGCGGCGGCGGTTTCGGGCGTCGTCATGAGCCAGGGCCGGCTCGCGTGCGTCCGCGCGGCGTGCTCGAAGAAGCTGAAAACGGTGGCTATGCCGTCGGTCGCTGGCGATGTCATGGGGTTGCCTTCGGCGCGACGCGGGATCGTCGCGATTGTCAAACGGATGTGCGTTCGCCGAGGAACGCATCGACGCTCCGCGGCGTGTCGGGTAGCCTCATGCTCTATTCGTCCCCTCTATGCGGCTCCGCGACCTCTGCCATGCGGCTCAGCTTCCATCGCGTGATATTATTTATCAAGGCAGCGCCCTTGGGCTCGTCGGGTGTTTTTCCGTAGCCGTCCATCGACCAGGCCGACCGACACTGTGTCGGTTAAGGGCGGCTCGGAACGCTCGGTGATTTGGGAGGAACGAAGCCGTGTCATTGAGCGAAGCACCGCTGGGGAACCATTTCGGCGACCTACCCGCCGAAACGAGGGTCCGGCTGGAGCGATTTGCCGGCTTGCTGCTGCGCTGGAACAAGACGCTGAACCTGATCGCACCACGCGACGAGGGCGTGATATGGCAGCGACATATCGGCAACTCGCTGCAACTGATGCCGCTGTTGCCCGCTGGCGTCGCCCGCGGCGTCGATCTCGGGTCCGGTGGCGGATTTCCGGGTCTCGTGCTGTCGATCGCGACCGGGGTCAAGTTCGACCTGATCGAATCCGACCGCCGCAAGGCCTCCTTCCTTCGCTCGGCCGTGCTGGAGACCGGGGCGCCGGCAACCGTGCATGCCTGCCGCATCGAAGTCGCCGACGTCTCGCCAGCACCAGTGGTAACCGCCCGAGCCCTGGCACCGCTGGCAAAACTGCTGCCGCTCGCCGCGCGCTTTCTCACCGATGACGGCATCTGCCTGCTGCTGAAGGGTGCCAGGGTCGATGACGAACTGGCGGATGCGCAACGCGGCCGAAATCTGTCCGTCAGACGCGTGCCCAGCAGGACCAGCCTCGACGGGGTGATCCTGGTCGTGACGATGCCACAAGAGGGCTCAGGCAGCACCGGCGCCGGATGACCCAAAGCGGTCAGTGCAGCGGGATGTCGAACACCGCATACGCCTCGCCGTTCCCGTCCAGCGCCCGCTCGACCATGTCCGGCCGGTGTCCCACGGCGGAATAATGCGTGATCAGCGATCGCCGCTCGCGCCCCGGCACTGTCGGCACCGACCCCCGGTGCATCAGCCTGCCGTGCCATATCAGCACGTCGCCCTTCGCGGCGATGAATGTCCGGGACGGGATGCCATGCACCGCAATCTCCGTCTCGATCGCCGGCGTCACGAACCGCTCGGCGTATTTCGGCCAGTGGTTGACGCCCGCGTCCAACCGCGTGCGTTCGGCCTCGGTGAGAAAGCCGCGAACCTTTTCGCCGCGCAGCAGCGGCCACCGGTGCGATCCCGGTATGTATTCGAAGGGACCGGAGGCAGGGTCGATCTGATCGAGTGCCATCCAGACCGCGGCATACCAGCTATTGATGAAGGGCGGATTGAGGTAGTCATCCTGATGCCAGTTCCGCTGCGTGCTGACCCAGCCAGTCAGGGCCAGGTGCAGCAACATCCTCTCGCTCAGCAGATGCTCCAGTATGCGCATCAGCGGGGGATAGAGAGCGGGCGCGCGAAGTTCCGGCACCTGTAGATACGGCACCGGCGACTGCCAGCCGCCCGGGGCGGAGAGTTCAGCACGTCGGGCGATGTAGGGATCGGTCACCGAGGCGGGCAGGAATTGTGGCAGAATCACCACGCCGTCGCGTCTCCAGGCACGTTGCTCTGCGGTGAGCGTCGCCTCGTCCACGCCGGGCCGATCCAGCGGCGGCAGCAAATCGGGGTCCGGCATCTCGCTTAGGTCGGAGAACGTGACTGCCGCTGGTTCGACAGCCGCCGAACCGGTCATTCGGGACAACAGACGTCGGGCAAAGCCCATGCGGTTATCGGGTCCGTTCCCGCGAGCTAAACCTACCGACGACGTGGACCGCGTTAGCGCCGGAACGCGTGGTACACCGCCGCCTCAAAGCCGAGCAGCGTGTCCAGGACAGCGGGATCGTTGGCTGGCAGAAGCTGCATCATCAACACCGCGGTAAGGCGCGATTTGGGATCGACCCAGAAGAATGTGTTGTGCACGCCGGCCCAGGCAAGCGTTCCGGCGGCGCGGCCGTCCGGCACATCGCTCATGTTGATCAGGAAGCTCAGCCCCCATTTCTTGACGATACCCGGAAAGAACTCGACCTCCAGCGCCATTTGCGGATTGCTGCTGGCCAGCTTGGGAACGTCGAGGGCGCCGATGTGATTTTCGCTCATGAGCCTGACCGTTTCGGGCTTGAGCACGGCGCCCCCGTTCAGCGTGCCGCCAGCCAGCAGCATGCGGCAGAACGCGAGGTAGTCGGCGGCGGTCGAATACAGCCCCCCGCCCCCCATGAGAAATTCGGCGTCCTGCGGGAACTCGAAGGTGATCGGCATGAGCTTGCCGTCCGGCCCCCGCGCATGGGTTCCGACCATGCGAGCGTTCATACCCGCGCCGGGACGGAAGCTGCTGTCGGTCATGCCGAGCGGCTTGAAGATATGTTGCTGGAAGTATGCCTCGAGATCCTGGCCGCTCACGGTTTCGACGATTCTACCGGCGAGGTCGATGCCAATGCCGTATTCCCATCGCGTGTCGGGATCGAACAGCAGCGGCACCGTCAGGGAATCATGGCGGCAGGTGACGATGCTGGGCAGGCCCATCGTTTCGACGTAGCGGCCGAGGTCGGGGTTGAAGATGTCGTAGCCGTAACCGGACGTGTGGGTGAGCAGATGGCGCACGGTGACGGCCTTGGATGGCGGCCGCAGGCGCGGTTTGCCGGCATCGTCGAAGCCTTCGAGCACCTGAACGTCGCGAGCGAAGGGCAGCAGCTCCCCGATCGGCTGCTCCAGGCCGATACGGCCGGCCTCGACGAGCTGCATCGCGGCCGTGGCGGTGATCGCCTTGGTCATCGAGGCGATGCGAAAGACGCTGTCGAGTGTCATCGGCTCCGGCGCGTCGATCTTCCGACGGCCAAACGCGCCCTGATAGAGGACGCCGGCTTCGTTCGCGACCATGCCCACCACGCCGGGCACCCCGCCGCTCTCGACCGGATTGCTTAACACGCGATCGATTTCCGTGCTCATTGTCGCTGATCTCCTCGCCGATCTCCGATCGTAGAGCAGGATGACCGCGCTGCAAACACCGGCGGCCCGCTAGCTGGCGGTCCGCGGGAGCTGTCAATCGATCACGATGCGGGGGCCCGTGGGGCGGGTCACGGCCGCGCCGGTAACCTTCTCCCACACACGACTGGCGAGCAGGTCGTAGGCCTTCGCGCCTTCGCTGTCCGGCGCGGAGGCGGCGATCGGTGTGCCGGCGTCCGACGCGGTGCGTATTTCGAGCAGCAGCGGTATCTCACCCAGGAATTCGGTGTGCAGCCGCTCCGCCTCGAACCGGGCGCCGCCGTGACCGAAGATGTCGGCCCGATGGCCGCAATTCGGACAGCAGTAGAAGCTCATGTTTTCGACCAGGCCGAGCACGGGGACGCGGGTCTTCTCGAACATTCGGACGCCTCGGCGGGCGTCGATCAGGGCGATGTCCTGCGGCGTGGAGACGATGACCGCGCCGGTCAGTGCCACACGCTGCGCCATGGTAAGCTGGGCATCGCCGGTGCCGGGCGGCATGTCCACGACCATGATGTCCAACGGACCCCATTCGACCTGCCCCATCATCTGCTCAAGCGCGCCCATCACCATCGGACCACGCCAGATCATCGGGGTTTCCTCATCGACCAGGAAGCCGATCGACATACAGGCGAGACCCCACGCCTGCAGCGGGATCATCTTGTCGTTGCGGACTTCTGGCTTGCGGTTCATGCCGATCATCCGCGGCAGGCTTGGCCCGTAGATGTCGGCGTCGAGCAGACCGGTGCGGTGGCCCTGGCGCGCGAGCGACACCGCCAGGTTGACCGCGACGGTGGACTTGCCGACGCCGCCCTTGCCCGAGGCGACCGCGACGATGAATTTGACGTCCGGCAGCAGCATGGGCTTCGCCGCCGCGCCACCATGGCCGTGACCGGGAGGATGACCGTGAGCGGCGGCGGGTGGGGGAGCCGATTTGGCCGCCGCTGCCTTGTGCGCAGTGAGAATCGCGGTGGCATTGGTGACGCCCGGCTGGCGGCCCAGTACCGCCTCGACCTCCCGGCGGACCGGCTCCATGGCCGGGGCGTGGGCGCGGTCAGTCAGCAGAGTAACCTGCACCAGGCCGCCGCGTATCTCGAGGCCCTCGACCAGGCCGGCGGTGACGATATCGCGCTCGGATGCCGGATCTTTGATCATACGCAGTGCAGCCCGGAGCACGTCGGGTGAAGCGTCGGCCATGATAGTATTAACCCTTACCTTGCAAACCTCGGACGGCAAGCGGATAAGCGGGCCGCCGTGAGCGCCTGCTGCCATCGATATGGCCCATGGCACCGTTTCCGCCACCGGCGCAAGCACCCGGCGGCATCACAGGAGTCTATCTCCACCCATGCCATTGAATAACGACGGTCCCGGTCCTCGGGTTTATGCGTCCGGATCTTCCGGCGGCGATGGCGACAAGAAGCGCCCCGCCAGCCCGTGGGGCAATCTCGGGGGTGGCTCCGGCGGTTCCGGTGGCAGCGGTTCCGGTGGCGGCGGCAGCAGTGGCGGCGACCGGCCGGACCCGGATCGTGGGCCCCGGAAACCGGGCGGACCATTCGGCGGCGGCCCGTTCGGCGGCGGTGGCGGCCCCTTCGGCGGCGGCGGACCGTTCGGCGGTGGCCCGGGCGGCAAGGGCTACGGCCCGGAACTCGACCGGTTGATCGCCCAGTTGCAAGGCTACATCCGGGGACTGACGGGAGGCGGCGGTGGCCGTCGCGGCACACCGACCAGCCATTTTTCCGGCGGCCGCGGCCTCGCCTTGCTGGGTCTGGTGGTGGTGGTGATCTGGGTCGGCAGCGGCTTCTACCGGGTACAACCGGACGAACAAGGCGTGGTTCTGCGCTTTGGCGCCTACAGCTACTGGACGCCACCCGGCCTGCACTGGCACCTGCCCTGGCCGATCGAAACCGCGCTGCTGCCGACCGTGACGCGGATCAACCGGACCGAGATCGGCTACCGTTCCGCCTCCGCGGGCCGGATTGAGGAAGGCCGCGACACCGGTGGCCGTGACGTTCTCGCAGAGAGCCTCATGCTCACCGGCGACGAAAACATCATCGATATCGATGTCGCGGTGTTCTGGCGTGTGAGCAACGCCTCGGCGTTCCTGTTCAACACCGCCAGTCCGGATGTGCTGGTGCGCGCGGTAGCCGAGAGCTCGCTGCGGGAGGTGATCGGCCGCACGCCGATCCAACCGGCACTGACGCAGGCGCGGGCGAGGATCGAGACCGACATGCTCAAACAGGTGCAGGAGATCCTGGACCGCTATCAGGCGGGCGTTGAGATCACCCAGGTGCAGTTACAGAAGGTTGATCCGCCTGCGGCGGTGATCGAGAGCTTCCGCGATGTGCAGCGGGCGAATACCGACGCCGAAAGAATGCGGAACGAGGCGGATTCCTACAGGAATGACATTGTGCCGCGGGCCCGGGGCGATGCCGCGCGCATCATTGCCGAGTCGCAGGGCGCCAAGCTGGCGTCGGTTGCGCAGGCCACTGGCCAGACGCAGCGTTTCGACAGCGTGCTGAAAGCCTACCAGGCGGCAAAGGAGGTCACGCTGCGCCGGCTCTACCTCGATACGATGACAGACATTCTGAGCCATTCGCAACCGCTGGTGATCGATGACAAGCTGAAGGGCCTGGTTCCGTTCCTGTCGCTCAGCCCGCCGACCACGCGGCCGGCATTGCCAGCGGCGCCCAACGCGTCGTCGCCACCGTCGCCGCCAGGATCGTCATCGGGGGTGGTCGCGGCACCCTCGCCTGGTGCGCAGGCGCTTGGGGTGGGAGCCGACCGATGAACCGGATCACCATTGGCGGCATTGCCTTGCTGCTGGTCCTGCTGGTGCTGGCCAGCGGCAGTCTGTTCACCGTGGCGCAGACCGAGCAGGTGCTGCTCGTGCAGTTCGGCGAGATCGTACGACCCATCGAGACACCCGGACTGCACGCAAAACTGCCGCTGATCCAGAATGTCATCACCTTCGACCGCCGCCTGTTGAACGTCGAACTGCCGGGTGAGGAAGTGATCCTGGGCGACCAGCGCCGGCTGATCGTCGACACGCTGACGGTTTACCGCATCTCCGATCCGCTGCGCTTCTACCAGGCGCTTGGTCCGGTTCCCGACGCGATCCGCGGCCGGCTCAATTCCATTGTCACCGGCAGCCTGCGCCGTGTCCTGGGCAACAACAAGCTGCTGGACGTGCTGTCGGCGGACCGCGACCGGATCATGTCGACCATCCGCGACCAGGTGAACACCGAGATGCAGAGCTTCGGCGTCACCGTCGTCGATGTCCGCATTCGGCGAGCCGATTTGCCGGAGGAGAATACACAGGCGATCCTGTCGCGGATGCAGTCGGAACGGCAGCGGATCGCGGCGCAGGCGCGCGCCGAGGGTGCCGAGGCCTCCGCCCGGATCAGGGCCGACGCCGAACGCGACCGTACCGTGCTGCTAGCCGACGCACGGGCCACGGCCGACAATCTGCGCGGCGAGGGAGAGGCCGACGCAACCCGTATCTATTCCCAGTCTTTCGGTCAGGACCCTGCCTTCTTCGCGATCTGGCGGACGCTGCAGGGTTATCGGGATATTTTCGACAGCGGGGCGGCGAGGCTCGTGCTGACGCCGGACAACGACTATCTGCGCTACCTGCAGATCCCGCCGGCCGATCCCGGGAAATAGCGTCGAAGCCACCCGATGCATCCGCCGCGTCGCGAGAACGTTCAGTTTGAGACCGGTGCCGGTAGTGCTACAGAAGCTGAACTTCACGAGATAACTTGCTAGGCTCGATTTTCCGACCACATGCGGCTTATTCGCCAGGAAACCTGATCATGCGCCTGCTTCGCTCCACCGCTGCCCGCGCCACCCTGCTGGGCGCGTCCTTCGCGCTGATGAATACGGTCCCGCTGCCCGGCCCGCTGACCGCGATCCATCTTGCCGAGGCCCGGACGGCGCCGGACAGTTTTGCTGATCTGGCCGCCAAACTGCTGCCGGCGGTGGTCAACGTGTCCTCCACGCAGACCATGACGGCCAAGAATGGGCCGCCGCCGGGGGCAGGTCCCGAGATGCCCATATTCCCGCCGGGATCCCCGTTCGAGCAGTTCTTCAAGGATTTCCTCAACCGCAACAAACCGGGCCAGGGAGGCAATGGCGGCGGCGGAGGCGATGACCAACCGAGGGCGGAGAGACGGGCGCAGAGCCTTGGGTCGGGCTTCATCATCGACCCGTCAGGTCTGGTGGTCACCAACAATCACGTGATCGAAGGGGCCGACGAGGTTTCGGTCACGCTGCAGGACAATACGATGCTGAAAGCCGAGATCGTCGGGCGCGACGAGAGCGGTGATATCGCGTTGCTCAAGGTGAAGTCGGACAAGCCGTTGCCGACGGTCTCGTTCGGTGATTCGTCGATGTCGCGCGTGGGCGACTGGGTGCTGGCGATCGGCAACCCGTTCGGGCTGGGCGGCACGGTCACGGCGGGCATTGTTTCTGCTCGAGGGCGCGACATTCACCAGGGTCAGTACGACGACTTCATTCAGACGGACGCGGCGATCAACCGCGGCAACTCGGGCGGCCCGCTGTTCAACATGGATGGGCAGGTGATCGGCATAAACACTGCGATCTTCTCACCCTCGGGCGGCTCGATCGGCATCGGCTTCTCGATCCCGTCCAACATGGCGAAAAACATCGTCAACCAGTTGCATGATTTCGGCCATCCCAGGCGTGGCTGGCTGGGTGTGAAAATCCAGCAGGTGACGCCGGATATCGCTGAGAGTCTTGGCCTGAAGGATGCGTCGGGCGCCATGATCGCTGGCGTCACCGATGGCGGACCGGCCGACAAGGCGAAGCTTCGCAACGGCGACATCGTGCTGAAATTCGCCGGACAGGATGTGAAGGAGATGCACAATCTGCCGCGCATCGTGGCCGACGCCGAGGTGGGCAAGGAAGTCCCGGTGGTGATCTGGCGGGATGGCAAGGAAGCGACGGTGCAGGCCGTCCTGGCGGAGCGCCCGGCCGATGCGCAACTGGCCGCGGTTGATCCCGTGAAGCCGGTGGACACGACCAAACCGACCGACATCGCCGGGCTTGGCCTCAAGGTTGCGCCGTTCAGCCAGGACCTGAAGGACAAGTTCTCGCTGCAGGACGGTCAGAAGGGCGTAGTGATCACCGACGTTTCACCCAACACGCCGGCTGCCGAGCGTGGGTTGAAGCCGGGCGACGTGATCATGGAGGTGCAGCAGGGAGAGGTGAGCTCGCCGGCCGATGTGCAGAAGCAGGTCGATGCGGCGCGCGGCGCGGATCGCAAGTTTGTGCTGATGCTGATCCAGCGGGAGGGTGGCGTGCAGTACGTGCCGCTGTCGCTGACCAAATCCCCGAGCGGCAAGGACAAGCAGCCAGGATAGAGCTGCGGACCCGGTTCCGACTGAGCAGGTCGATCGCGACAGACCGGCTCGAAGGGCCCTCCGATGGAAGCGGGCCGGGGTGGTGCCACGCGGAATGGTGGTTTACCCACTCGCGATTTCGCTGGTTGGAATGTATTTTCCGTACATTACCGGATTGCCCGCAATCAATGCCCCTTCACGGCGCTCGCAGGCATCAACGCCGCGGCAATCGCCTTCAGCACGGCAAGCGCATCCGCTGTGCCTTCGGCCTCGCCTTTCTCAAAATCTGCGCCCGTCTGGCCCATTGTGTTGGTGACGTGCGCGAGGCACAGCACGGCCGCCCCACGCGCGCGAGAAAAGGTATAGAGCGCCGCCGCTTCCATCTCGACGGCAACGATGCCTTTCGCGCGCGCCGCCTCGATAGCCTCGGCCGTTTCGCGGAATGGCGCATCCGTGGTCCAGCTCGCGCCGGCATAAGCGTGCAGTCCCGCGCCCTTGAGGGCGTCGATGGCCACAGCAACAAGGGCTGGATCAGCTTCGGCGAACATAATCGGCGCTGCGTAGTGGTAGCTGGTGCCCTCGTCCCTCAGCGCGCGGTCGATCACCACAAAATAGGGTGGGGCACCCGCGGGCTGGATTTGTCCGGCTGATGTAAGGCTGATGAGGAAACGACAGCCGGACGCGAAAAGCTGCTCGGCCACCAGCACCGCAAATGGAGCGCCGACCGCACAACCGACAATGCCCACCGTTTCCCTACCTAGAGTGAAGGCGTCGAGTTGGGTGTGATAGCAGGCCCAGCCGCCGAACGGCTGCGCCTTGCCGGTGTGCCGCAGGCGGCGCACAAGATCGCCATCCGGATCGAGGATGCAGACGCGTGGCACATCCACAGCCGCCAAATCTTTCTGCCGCCGCGCCTCGCGCAGCAGCGCGGCCGGTTCAAACACCGAAAGCGCAGATGGGTTCTTGTTATCAAGAAGCGGTGGGATGGACACGTTTCCTCCAAAGTTCCGACGCGCTACTCCAGCGCCAACCCTTGTTGATGCCACCCATCCGTGCCGCCGCGAAGGACCACAACATCGTGCAGCCCTGCCGCCCGCAGCTCGTCTGCTGCGCGTGCCGAACGCCGATCCGTCTTGCACACGAGAACGAGTGGCTGCCGGCGAGCCGCAAGCTCCGCAGCGCGGCCCGCGACTTCGGCCAGCGGCAGGTTAATAGCGCTCGGTAGATGACCGGGCGGTGCCGTGAACTCTTCCGGCTGGCGCACATCGATCACCACCGGCGCTTTGCCGGACGTCATACGCCGTCGCAATTCGGCAGCATCGATCCAGCCCGACTTACGAGCGCGCAAGCGGCGAAACAGTTGGGGCAGGAAAGCGATCATGGCGAGCACTCCAAGGCCGACCAGCCCATAACGCAGCGCCGACGCATCTCCAGTGGCCGCCGAGCGGCCGGCATAACCGAGCCAGGTATAGGCGACAGCCCCCGGCAGCATGCAGATAGCCGAGGTCAGAACATAAGCCCGCAACGAAATACCCGTGAGGCCGAGCGCGTAATTGAGCAAGTTAAACGGGACGAGCGGCACCAGACGCATGAGAGCGACAAACCGCCAGCCTTCACTCGTGACGCCATCGACCAACCGTCGCAATCGCTCACCGAGACGACGCGCTATCCATTCGCCTGCGATGCCCCGGGCCAGCAGGAAAGCGATCGTAGCACCCAGCGTAGCCCCGAGCAGATTCCAGATCGTGCCCCAGACCGGACCGAACAGAGCGCCACCGGCGAGACTGAGAAGTGCGCCGGAGAAAAACACGACGGTGCCCGCGGCATAGATCACGACGAACCCGGCCGGTGCCCAGACACCGAGATTGCGTACTGCGGGCTCGATAGCGCCCACATCGAGCAGTTCCCGATGCATTAGCACCCAAATCGCACCTGCCGCGAGCACAAGAACGATGCCAAGGCGCACGATCGGCAACCCGCGCATCAGGGCGTGCTGTGCCGTGTGACGGCCGAGGGATCGCGGCGCAGCGGCTGCAGGAGCATGCGATCCAGCCAAAGCTCGCGGGGGGCGCGGAAGCGGTCGATGCCGAGCGTCATGCCGGCATGCCCCAAAGCCGGCTGGGCGCGATAAGTGCCAAACAGGCGGTCCCACCACGGCACGTTGAAACCGAAATTGCTGTCCGTTTCGCGTCGGTCTATCGAATGATGCACGCGGTGCATGTCCGGCGTAACGATGACAAAGCGCAGCCAACGATCAAGCCGGGACGGAATGCGGATATTGCCGTGGTTGAACATCGATGTCGCGTTCAGCAGCACCTCGAACACCAGCACGGCGAGCGGCGGCGCGCCGAGTGCTACGACGGCCGCAAACTTGATCAGCATCGAGAGGACGATTTCGCCCGGATGGAAACGCAAGCCCGTCGTTACGTCGAATTCCAGATCTGCGTGATGCATGCGATGCAAGCGCCACAGCGAAGGCACAGCGTGAAACGCCACATGCTGACCGTAGATTATCAGATCGAGCAGGAGCACAGCACCAGGAATGACGAGCCATGCCGGCAGGGCAATGAGGTTGAACAGACCCCAGCCTTTTGTCTGGGCCAGAAAGGCCATGTCGACGCCGGCAAACGGAAACAGCAGGCGCACAATGAGCGTGTCCAGCACAACGAGGCCCAGATTATTAGGCCAACGGAGAAAGCGGCCGATGGCTTGTGGCCGTCGCGGCGTGAGGATTTCCCAAAGGGCAATCAGCACCAGCACGCCGAGGAAGCAGCAGAGCCGGATTACCGGCTCGGCCGCGATCACAGATTTGGGCATGCGCAGCTCCCGGACATCAACTTGACCATGCTCGCGCGTCGTTCAATAATTCAATTGAGAGATAAGAAGTGAGGCTAAGAGCAACGTCAAGCCGCACTGCCGCCAGCACGGTCCGGGCGGCGCTTGCCGAGGTGGCGAAGGCGCTAGGCCACGAAAACCGGGTCGAACTCATTGAACAACTGGCGCAAGGCCCGCGCAGTGTCGATGCATTAGCCGAACGCGTGGGTCTGGGCGTGGCGAACGCCTCGCAGCACCTTCAGCAATTGCGCCGGGCCGGTCTTGTTGACGCGCAGCGCGACGGCAAACGCGTGATCTACCGGCTGTCAGATGATGCCGAGGCGGATATTGTCTCGTTGCTCGGCGCGCTGCGGTATGTAGCGGAGCACACCGTGGCCGCGATGGAAGGGGTAATCAACAATTATTTCCGGGCGCGCGACGAGTTGGAGCCTGTGGCGGCAAGCGAACTTTTAATGCAGTTGCGCGAAGGCAGCGTCGTGCTGCTCGACGTGCGTCCCAGTGACGAATACGGCCTTGGCCATCTGCCCGGTGCTTTGAACATCCCACTGCGCGAACTGGAGCAGCGGCTTTCCGAGCTGCCCAACAATCATGAAATCGTCGCCTATTGCCGCGGGCCTTACTGCGTTTTGTCATTCGAAGCTGTGGCAGCACTGCGGACGCGCGGCTTTAAGGTGCGACGCTTGAAAGAAGGTTTTCCCGAGTGGAAGGCTGCTGGATTGCCGGTTGAGGTAGCGACCTGATCACCGCGGCCGGCCTAAGTAAGAAGCGACAGGGGGAAGCAGATGAACCCCATTCTGAGCCTGCGCCCTGCGCCTGTGGGCAATCCGGCAACTCAGCCCGACGACCAGCCCCGGGCGGATCGTCGCAATCTGGAATCGCGATTTTGCCGCGCAGGAGATCGCGCGGGATGTCGGGCGGCTCTACCGGATGGCTGCTGCGCCGCACGGACCACTGAGGAACTGAACGCACCTGTCGGTAAGAGGCCGATGCAAAACAGATCGCGTCCGTTGGCCAGCTTGGCGACAGCTCGGTCAGCTGCTCACAGCCACTTGCGCCAACGGAACACGGCAAGAGGGATCAGTGTGGTAATGATGATCAGACCCCAGGCCCAGGCGTATCCCCAGGCCCAGTCATATTCCGGGATGTTCTTGAAATTCATGCCGTAGACGCCGGCGATCAGGACCGGCGGGATGCCGACCACAGACGCGATGGCCATCACTTTCATCACGTTGTTCTGGGCGATATTTATGAACCCCAACGTCGCATCGAGCAGAAACTGCAGCTTGTCGTTCAGGTGGGTGTCGAAATCGCTGACCGAGCTGATATCCTGGCGCAATGTGGTCAACCGAGGCGCCAGGTCCTTGGGCAGCCATTCGGCGGTCATGGTTTCGACATAGGGAACGATGCGGCCCGCGCCGACCTGGGTCTCCCGGATGTGTGAAATCAGGTCGCCGATCCGGCCAAGCTGGCCGAGGGTCCGCCGCAGCAGGGCGTCCTCGTTCTTGCGGCCAACACCTCGCCCGCGCCCCATGGCGAAGATGGCATGCGATATCGCTTCAAGGTCGGCACGGACCTGCTCGAGCCCATCCGCCTGACGGTCGATAATCGCTTCCAGCAGACCAACCAGAATGTGGCCGCCCGTCGCCTGCCGGGTCTCGCCACGCGGCAGATGCTCGGCATAGCCATCAAAAATCAGGCTGGGGGCGAATCGAACGGTAATCAGACGCTCGGCCGACAACACGAAACCGGCGGCCACGCCGCGCGGGCCGTCGTCATGGTGCATGCTGATCAGCGACATGCTGAGGTAGAGCACGCCATTACGGGTAGCGAGACGGCTGGAGGTCTCGATCTCGCTGAGTTCCGCTTCGGTCGGCACGTGCAGACTGGTTGCCTGCTCCACTCGATCGATCTCGTCCTGGCTGGCGGCCACGAGATCGATCCATATGGCGTCACGCAACTGATCGACGGAGGCAATGCCGGACAGGCGATGCAACTGCCCATTGGTGCAAATGAATGCGGTCATCATCGTGGACTGTCCCCCGGCCGCCATGCGGCAGACCCGGCGATTATATCGACAGACCGAGCCTGCGCACTGTGCCCGTTTTCGTCGAACGGCCGGCCGAGGACAGCCGACCCTCGGGGGAGCAAAAGACGGTCAGTTCCGCGCCTTGTCCACCAGCGCGTTCTTGCCGATCCAGGGCATCATAGCACGGAGTTTCTCGCCGACCTGCTCGATCGGGTGTTCCGCCAGCCGCCGGCGGGTTGCCTTGAAGCTGGTCTGGTTGACCTTGTTCTCGAGCATCCAGTCGCGCGCGAAGCGACCACTCTGGATGTCGGCCAGCACGCGCTTCATTTCGGCCCTGGTTTCCGCGTTGATGATCCTGGGGCCGGAGATGTACTCGCCATACTCGGCCGTGTTGCTGATCGAATAGTTCATGTTGGCGATGCCGCCCTCATAGATCAAATCGACGATCAGCTTGACCTCGTGCAGACATTCGAAATAAGCCATTTCGGGAGCGTAGCCAGCTTCCACCAGAGTTTCGTAGCCGCCCTTGATCAGCTCCACGAGGCCGCCGCACAGCACGACCTGCTCACCGAACAGATCGGTTTCGCATTCTTCCTTAAAGGTCGTCTCGATGATGCCGGCGCGGCCGCCGCCGATGGCCGAGGCATAGGACAGCGCTACTTCCAGCGCGTTACCGGACGGATTCTGCGCCACGGCCACCAGGCACGGGACGCCGCCGCCACGCTGATATTCGCTGCGCACGGTGTGGCCGGGGCCCTTGGGGGCAATCATGAACACGTCGATGTCCGGTCGCGGGTCGAGCAGGTTGAAGTGTACGTTAAGGCCGTGCGCGAAGGCGAGCGCGGCGCCGGGCTTCATGTTCGGGCCGAGCTTTTCGCGGTAAAGGTCGCCCTGGCCCTCGTCGGGGGTCAGCACCATGACGACGTCGGCCCATTTGGCGCACTCGGCCGGATCCATGACTTTCAGCCCGGCGGTCTCCGCCTTGGCGACGCCCTGGGAGTTTGTCCGCAACCCGATGGCAAGCTGTTTGACGCCGCTTTCCTTCAGGTTCAGCGCATGGGCGTGGCCCTGGCTGCCGTAGCCGATGATGGCGACGTTCTTGCCTTTGATCAGGTTCACGTCGGCATCACGATCGTAGTAGACGCGCATTCGTTCGGGTCCTTTCGCATTTGAGATTCAGGCCTATTGTCGCCAACAGTCGCAATTATCCATCAGTGGTCAACTTTGCGCGGCGGTGGTGGGCTCGTTGGAGATGAGCCGCCGTATTCCGTCGCGGAGCTTGCCGAAGCTGGGCGACTGATTGACTTCCGGATCAAGCAGCGGGCCGATCCGGTCGGCCCACTCATGTTTGATTTGGCCGGGCAACGGCCAGCCAGCTTTCCGAATAGCGCGCATGCCGCTGGTATGAATCGCCTCCGCGACCAGTTCCCAGGTGCCGCAGATGGAATCCTGTATGTAATGGTCAAGTGTCCGCATTCTTGCCTTTGGATATGCCCGCCGTAGCGCGGTGCGATCGCCGAGATACCAGGCCTCCGTCTCTTCGATCGCAAGTCGGAACAATACCAGATGCGAGGCACCACACAAGGCGGCAAGCGAGTCCAATTCAGCCAGGAAAGTGACGCAGTCACGCGCATCGGCGTCGAGTACGACAATGACTGCGTCATATCCTGGAGTTCCGACGTAGCCGCTTAGCAAACGAGGCAACTGATCCAGCAATATGCGCTTCGATGGATCGGACGAAGGCGATAAGCCTCGTGGGATGTGACCAATCCCGCGATAAGAATGAATGTGCCATGAATGAGGCTCGCCGAGCGGCCCAACCAGTTTTGGTATCAAATGCTCAAGCAGGCGCTTGCCGGAACTATCTTCGGTCAGGATCACGATATGCATGCCTACCTCGAATCGAGATAGTCGCTGTACCAAAGACCACCCAGTGGCAGGCCCTCGGCGACCAGATTTTTAACGATCTCAAGCTCCGACACGCGGCGGATGGCCGAAAATCCGTCGGGCCTCTTTTCCAGTACCCAGACCTCTTCGGGAGCGAGAGCATCGACGAAATAGGGTTGATGAGTGGTCACGAACAGTTGCGGTGCGTTGCGTCGTCCGGTGGCGTGGGAACGGAACTCGCGTGCGAGCGTCTCCAACAGCTTGTGATAAAGACCGTTCTCAGGCTCCTCGATACAGATGAACGGCGGCGGATCGGGGTCTTCCAGCAGCAGCAAATATGTAAACACTTTCAGCGTACCGTCAGACATTTGCTGCGCGAAGAACGGATCCTGGAACCCGGCATCACTAAAGCGGAGTAAAACCCGTTTGTCGTCGGTGATCTTCGTGTCAATACTTGTTACGCCTGGTATCCGTTCAGCGATACGCCGCAAGATCGAGTCAAAGCGATCCTTGTATTCCCTCTGCATAAACTGAACGACATTGCCAAGGTTGTCGCCATGAACATTCAGGTGCGCCTGTGGGCCAGCGACCGGCAGGCCCCGGGCAGCGTGCGGCTCAAAATATGACAAATACCACCCCTTCAGAAAGTCTCGGAAACGACTTATGCGGGGGTGATCGCGAAGCGTTCCCAGCGTGGCGATCCCAAGTTGACGTATGTCTGTCAGCCCGACAGCCATGCGTTCGTTGGACTCCTCGCCTTCTATGTCGAGTGCGTCTTCCCCCGCCCATACTTGGCCGACTCCCCGCGACAGGCGGAGAAATGGAAAGGGGCGGCCATAGGGCGCCCGATGCCGACGCTGCAACAACAGTTCTGACAGAACGAATGGACGTCCGGATTCGTCCAAATCGATCGTCAGTTCATAAGTGATGGGACGCTGGTTCGGCGCCTCTCGATAGTAGATCTCAAATCGGATGGGCTCTTGGATGCCGCTGGAGCGCAGACGTTCGAAGCCGCCCCGCTGCTCTTTGTCACAGGCTGCTTCAACGCCTACAGTTAGGGAGTCGGCAAGGAAGCCAAAAGCGTCGAAGAGTGTGCTTTTGCCTGCACCGTTTTTCCCGATTACGACCGTCAGGGGGGTCAGAACGCCTGTGTCCGTACCTACGGTACAGCCGGCCGAGTGTGATATCGCGCAATGAGCGGAAGTTCTGAACTCGGAAACCCTCGATCAGTGCCACCGCAGACCTTTCGACTCATTCGGGACGAAATGGAACTCTACCGCGGCAACGTGCCGTTGTCGCGGCGGCGGGTTCAGATAACCCGTGACCCGCGGGCCAGCGCCGCGATCCCGCTGCGGGACACCTCGGCAAGCCCCAGGTCACGCATCAGTTCGATGAATGCGTCGATCTTGTCCACCGCACCGGTCAGTTCGAAGACGAAACTTCCCAGCGTGGTGTCGACGACGCGGGCACGGAAGGTGTCCGCGATACGCATCGCCTCGACCCGCTGCTCACCGGTGCCGATCACCTTCACCAGGGCCAGCTCACGGGCGACGTGCGGCCCGTCCATCGTCAGGTCGGCGATGCGGTGCACCGGCACCAGGCGATCGAGCTGCGCCTTGATCTGCTCGATCACCATGCTGGTGCCGGAGGTGACGATGTTGATACGGCTGTGGCTGCCGGCGGCGTCGACCGGGGCGACCGTCAGGCTGTCGATATTGTAGCCGCGGCCGGAGAACAGGCCGATCACCCGCGCCAGGACGCCCGATTCATTGTCGACAAGGACCGAAATCGTGGCGCTGCGCTGCGTCGTGTCAGAGGGGGAGGGCATCTCGTCAACCAAGCTACGGGAGGAAAGGGACATCCGGCGCGAACCGGGTGCGGCACCGACAATCGCCGGGGTAATGCCCCGCTACCGGCACACAGGCAAGCTGGCTAGCCGCAGCCAGGCGAGCAGGTCAGACGAGCACCAGGCCCTCGTCGGTAATGCCGGCGCCGGAGGCTTCATGTTCCGGTCCCAGCAGCATCTGGTCGTGCGCCGCGCCGCTGGGGATCATCGGGAAGCAGTTCTCGGCCGGGTCCACGGAAATATCGGCGATCACCGCGGTGGGACAGTCCAGCATCGCGCGGATCACGTCATCCAGTTCATCCACCGTGCGCGCACGCATCCCCGTGGCGTGAAACGCATCCGCCAGCTTGACGAAATCCGGCAGTGCCGACGAGTAGGTCTCCGAATAGCGTCCGCCGTGCAGCAGTTCCTGCCACTGCCGCACCATGCCCATGTACTGATTGTTCAGGATGAATACTTTCACCGGCAGCCGGTACTGCGCCAGCGTGCCCATTTCCTGAATATTCATCAGGATCGAGGCCTCGCCGGCGATATCGATCACGCAGGCGTCCGGATGGGCGATCTGCACCCCCATCGCCGCCGGCAGTCCATAGCCCATGGTGCCGAGGCCGCCCGATGTCATCCATCGGTTCGGCCGCTCGAAATGAAAGTGCTGCGCGGCCCACATCTGGTGCTGGCCGACCTCGGTGGTAATGAAGGTCTCCTGGCCGCGCTCGCGTGTGATCTCGAACAGACGCTGCACCGCGTATTGCGGCTTGATGATGCTGCCGCGCGCCAGGTCCTGAGTGAATTTCAAACTCTTTTTCGCGCGCCACTCATCGATCTGGCGCCACCATGCCGTCAACGCCTGGGTATCGTCCGGCCCGGCGCCGGCTTGCCACTCCGCCAGCAGCGCAGTCAGCGCCTTCCCGGCATCAGCGATGATCGGCACCTCGACGGGAACGTTCTTGTTGATGGAAGAGCCATCGATATCGATGTGGATCTTCCGCGAGTCCGGGCTGAACGCATTCAGCCGCCCGGTCACCCGGTCATCGAACCGTGCGCCGACCGCCAGCATGACGTCGCAGCCATGCATCGCCAGGTTGGCCTCGTAGGTACCATGCATGCCCAGCATGCCGAGGAAGCGCGGATCGCTAGCGGGATAGGCGCCCAGCCCCATCAGCGTGTTGGTGATGGGAAAGCCGGTGGCACGCACCAGCCGGGTCAATGCCTCGGACGCCGCCGGGCCCGAGTTGATCACCCCTCCGCCAGTGTAGATCATCGGCCGCTTCGCCTGCTTCAACAGCGCGACAGCCTTGGCGATCTGGCCGAGGTCCGGCTCGGTTCGCGGCCGATAGCTGGGATGCCGCGCCGCCGGTTCGGCATATGGCGCCTTATTGATGACGATATCCTTGGGCAGGTCCACCACCACCGGCCCGGGACGTCCGCTGCGCGCCACGTAGAACGCCTCATGCACCACCCGCGCGAGGTCTTCCGATCGCTTGACCAGATAGTTGTGCTTGGTCGCGGGCCTCGTGATGCCGGTGGTGTCGGCTTCCTGGAAAGCATCGTTGCCGATCAGGTGAGTCGGCACCTGCCCGGTGAGACAGACCACGGGGATGCTGTCCATCAGCGCATCCACAAGACCGGTCACGGCGTTGGTCGCGCCCGGCCCCGAGGTGACCAGAACGACCCCGACGCGGCCGGTCGACCGAGCATAGCCCTCGGCCGCATGCACCGCCGCCTGCTCATGACGGACCAGGATGTGGCGGATCGCGTTCTGGTTGAACAGCGCATCGTAGATCGGCAGTACGGCGCCGCCGGGATAGCCGAAAATGACCTCCACGCCCTGATCCTTGAGCGCGCGTAGCAGTATTTCGGCCCCTGACTGGTCCCATTCCGCCGACATCTGACCGGCTCCCATTGCTTCGAAGGAGCCGACGGATAGGCCGCATACAACCTGCGGTCAACCCTTGTTTTGAATAAACGTGACTAAATCGTCCCACAAACTTTCCGAAAATTGCGTCGGTCTGGTATTTGGCGCACTGATAACAAAGCTGCGGGTCTGGGCTGCAAGACTGTGATGGCGAAACCAGGTTGCCTGGCGCTTGGTGTACTGGCCGGTCACCAGTTCAGTACAGGCGGCTGGCCTCGTGCAATGACATCGTCCCGCGGAGATAGGCCGAGAACTCCGGCACGCCATGCGCGCGCATCGCTGGCAGGCTCGGATCGAGGTCCAACGCCAGCAATTGCCGCACCTCATCAAGGGCGCCTTGCCGCAGCATCGCCTCTAGGCGACTGGAGATGGCGGTCCGAAGCGCATCGCGCGGAGGGGCGAGCAGGATGGCGGAGAACCGCCACGGTGCGGGGACACCCCGCCAACTCTGCCAGGCGGCAAGACCACGACCGGTGCCACGCCACACCTCCCAGGCGCGGGCGATGCGCTGGCTGTCCTCGGGTCGCAGCCGCGCCGCGGTGGCGGGATCGACCGCTTGCAGGCTGGCATGCAGAGCGACGGAACCCAGTTCGGCCAGGAGGTGACGGGCCTCGGCGCGAGCGAGCGGGCCTGGGTCGGGAATTTCCGCCAGTCCATCGGTGAGGGCCGCGAAATAAAGGCCGCTGCCTCCGGTCAGGATCGGCAGACGGCCAGCGGCATGGGATTCGCTCATCGCCATCAGCGCCGCCTCGCGCCACCACGCGACGCTGCCGGCCTCTGCCGCCGGGCGGACCCCGTACAGACGGTGCGGGAGACGGCGCTCCTCGTCGCTGGTCGGGCGCGCTGTCAGGACACGCAGCTCGCGATACACCTGCATGGAATCGGTGTTGATGATGGTGCCGCCGATTCGCTCAGCGACCGCCAACGCGAGGGCAGATTTACCACTGGCGGTCGGGCCGGCGATGAGGAGGGCGGCGGGAAGTTCCGGCGATACGCTCGCCATCGCACGTCCTTTCGGGCATGTCCTTTCGGGTGCCCCACATAGCAGCCGAGCCCGCTGGTGGGTATGCTTGCGCGCGGGGCGAGCCGCTGTCACGGTCTGCGCCCCGATGACCACCCCCCTCACCCACGTCCTGACCCTCGTCGCTCGCCGCGATGCGACCTCACTGACGCCAGCCATCGTCGGCCGTGTGCGCGATGCCGTTCGGGGCGGGCCTGCGGAAATCCTGTCGGCGCGGGAGGCGGCGGAGATCAGGGTGCCCGCGCCGCCCGACCCGGTGCTGCTGCGTGCCGTGCTGGAGGGCCAGCCGATCGACGCCATCACCGTAAAGGCGCGTGGCCGGCGCAAAGCACTGCTGATCGCCGACATGGACAGTACCAGTAGTGACGGGGGAGACGCTGGATGAGCTGGCCGGTTTCGCCGGCATCGGAGATCAGATCGCCGCCATCACCAGCCGAGCGATGAATGGCGAACTGGATTTCAAAGCGGCGCTGCGGGAGCGGGTGGCGATGTTACGAGGCCTGCGGATCGACGCACTGGAAAAGACCTGGCAGCTTGTGCGTCTGACCCCTGGCGCTCGGGAGCTGGTCGCCACCATGCGGGCGCGCGGGGCGCTGACCGCCCTGGTCTCCGGCGGGTTTTCGTTCTTTACCGGCAAGGTGGCAGCCGAGCTGGGGTTTGATGTGCATCGGTCGAACACATTGCTGGAGGATGGGGCGGCGTTGACCGGGCAGGTCGCCGAACCGATCCTGGACCGCGACAGCAAACATTCCGCGTTAATCGAGCTCGCGAGACAGCGCGGCGTGAGGCTGTCGGCGACACTGGCGGTTGGCGATGGCGCCAACGATCTGGATATGCTCCGCGCGGCGGGGCTCGGGGTTGCGTTCCACGCCAAACCGATCGTCGCGCGGGAGGCTCGCGCCAAGGTAGACCACGCCGACCTGCGGGCGTTGCTGTTCGCTCAGGGTTATTCGGCGTCGATGTTCGTCACCGAGTAAAACCGGAGCCCTTGGTGCTGGACCGGTCAGGCGGCTTGCTTGGCTTCGTTTTTTGACCGCATCAATGGCATGATCCGGGCGCCGAACTGCTCCATGCCGATAACGAAATCATCGAACGTCATCATGACGCCCTGCACGCCAGGGACCGCCGCGAGTTCGTCCAGCATCCGCGCGACGCTGGCGTAGGAGCCGACAAGCACCCCTTGGTTGGTCGGCAGCTTGTCGATACCGGTGGCGCGGCGACGATTGGGCTGGGCGTAGACATCGGTGCTGGGATCATCGTCGGCCTGTTCGTCGCGGTAGGCCAGCGCCACGTTGTCAGTGCCGGCCTTGTAGTGCTCCCATTTGGCCAGAGCCGCCGCGTCGGTCTCATCGGCGATGATCATGATCAGGATCAGAGCGCCGCATTCCCTGCCGATTTCCCGGGTCGCGGCGACCAGACGCGCGACACTGGGCGCCACCGCGGTGGGTGCGTTGTAACCGAACGCGGCGCAGAAATTGTAGTCGGCATACTGCGCCGCGAATTTCGTTCCGGCGTCGCTCTGCGCGGCACAGATGATAGGGATCTTCGATGTTGGCGTGGGAAGGCAGCGGCAGTCGTCCATCTGGAAGAAGTTACCCTTGAAATCGGATTGCCCGGTCGCCCAAAGCTCCTGCATGATCGTGACGTACTCGGAGCAATATTCGTAGCGGCGCTTATAGTGCTCCGCTCCCGGCCAGATACCCATCTGGGTGTATTCGCGGCGCTGCCAGCCGGAGATGATGTTCACGCCGAACCGGCCGTGGGAGATGCTGTCGATCGTCACTGCCATCCGGGCCGCGATCGGTGGCGGCATGGTCAGCACGGCGCAGGTCGCGAACAGTTTGATGCGGGTGGTGGTCGCGGCGAGGCCAGCCATCAAGGTGAATGATTCGAGATTGTAGTCCCAGAACTGGGAGGGGCCGCCGAAGCCATGCAGCTTGATCATCGAGAGCGCGAAATCGAAGCCGAATTGTTCCGCTTTGTCGACGATGACTTTGTTCAGATCGTAGCTGGGCTTGTATTGGGGTGACGTGGTGGAGATCAGCCAGCCGTTGTTGCCGATCGGAATGAAAACTCCAAGCTGCATACCAAACTCCCTGCCAGCAGCCGGCTGATGCGTCCGCGCCGCTGCGCGACTATAGCCTCGCGGGAGGCTCGCTGCAATGCAGCATGATCCGTTTTTGTTCAGAGAGGAAGGTTGTCTGGCTATTCCGACTATCATTTATGCAGACTGCGGCAGATGCCTGGGAAATAGCCTGAAAAGTCAGCAAGTTCGGGCTGCCGAACTTGTCTGACATCGTCGCGACTCCCCGAACGGGAGAAGTCGCTGCCCGTGCACGCTGCCCGCGAGCGTGACAGGCATTACGCGTTGCCGCATGCTGGCGGCGACCCTGCTCGAAGGAGGAAATGCAATGGGCATGTTGGACGGAAAGGTCGCCGTGGTGACCGGCGCCGGAGGTGGTATCGGCCGAGCGACGGCGATCGCGCTGGCGGCGAATGGCGCGCGAGTGGTGGTGAACGACGTTGGCGCCACGGTCACGGGTGAGGGTCAGGACGTCGGCCCGGCGCAACGCGTGGTGGCGGAGATCACCCAGGCGAACGGCGCTGGCCGAGCGGTGGCCAACGGCGGCAGCGTCGCGAGCTGGGACGACGCGCAACGCATGGTGCAGGATGCGATCGACAATTTCGGTCGTATCGACATCGTTGTGAACAACGCCGGCATCCTGCGCGACCGCATGTTTCATTACATGTCGATCGAGGAATGGGACGCAGTCATCAAGGTCCATCTCTACGGCGCCTTCTACGTCTCTCGCGCCGCCGTGCCGCATTTCCGAAAGCAGGAGAGCGGCTGCTACGTGCATATCACGTCGACCTCGGGGCTGATCGGCAGCGTCGGGCAGACCAACTACGGCGCCGCGAAGCTTGGTA
The DNA here is from genome assembly GCA_963758415.1 of uncultured Alphaproteobacteria bacterium. Taxonomy (GTDB): domain Bacteria; phylum Pseudomonadota; class Alphaproteobacteria; order Acetobacterales; family Acetobacteraceae; genus Rhodopila. Next base: position 2,157,429 of record CAVWVL010000011.1, read on the forward strand.
TCGCCGGGCTGTCGCGCTGCATCGCCATGGACATGCAGCGCTACCACATCCGCTCGAACTGCATCGGGCCGCACGCGTTCAGCCGCATGATCGAAACGGTGCCCGGCCAGACCGAGGAACAGTTGCAGGCCCGTGCGGCGAAGACGCGGCCGGACCACATCGCGCAGTTGATCGCTTTCCTCGGCACGGATGCCGCGGCCGGCGTCTCCGGGCAGATTTTTGGCGTGCGCGGCAACGAGGTTTACCTCTACAACCAGCCGCGGCCGATCCGGATCATGGCGCGCACCGACGGCTGGAATCCCGAGACGCTGGCGGCGGAATGGCTGCCCGCGGTGCAGGGCGGCTTCACCCCGTTAGAACGGACCCGTGACGTTTATCCGTGGGATCCAGTCTGATACAGCGGCGCTGACCGCCCGGCCGTGATTGATGCGGCCGGGTATCCCTTCGTTAAGGACGAGCCCCGGTATGACAGCCACACTTCGCGGCGCCGATATTGTCGCGTGCACCCTCGAACGCGCCGGCCACACCGACATCTTTACGCTGTCCGGCAACCATATCATGTCGCTGTTCGACGCCGCGATCGATACCCGGCTGAACCTGATGCACGTGCGGCACGAAGCTGCGGCGGTGCATATGGCGGATGCCTACGGGCGGCTGACAGGGCAGCCTGGCATCGCCTGGGTGACCGGCGGCCCAGGACACGCCAACGCGGTGGGCGCCCTGTTCACCGCGCTCGGGCAGGAAACCCCGATGGTCCTGTTGTCTGGTCATACCGAGACGGATCAATTGGGCCGTGGCGGTTTCCAGGAACTGCGCCAGGTGGAGATGGCGGCGCACGTATCCAAGGCGGCGTGGATGGCGACCGACACCGCCCGGGTTGGACTCGACGTCGCCCGCGCCCTTCGCATCGCCACATCCGGACGGCCGGGGCCGGTGCATGTGAGCCTGCCGACCGATGTGCTGGATGCAACCATCCCCGAGAGCGCCGTAAAGTGGCCCTCGGACGATGATTTCATTGCGCCGGCAGTGGCGCTGAACGATGTTGCGGCTGATGCGATTGTTGGTCTGCTGGCTACGGCGAAGCGGCCGTTGGTGATCGGCGCGCCGGTGCTGGCGACTCGCCGCGGCCGCGATCTGTTGCGCCAGATCGAGGCCGCGCTGGGCATTCCCACCTGCCTCAGCGAAGGGCCGCGCGGCTTCAATGACGCCAGCCTTGGCGCCTACGTCGATGTCGTCCGTCGCGCCGACATGATCCTGCTGCTCGGCAAGGCACTCGACTTCACAGTGAAATTTGGTGAGGCGCCGTTCGCGGCGGATTGCCGTTTCATTTCCATCGATCCGGATGGTGCACTGCTGGATCGTGCCGTGCGTTTCAAGGGATCGCTGCTGGCGTTTGGGTGTATCGCCGATTCTTATCCGGCTGGGGAGGCGCTGGTCCGGCGCGGTGCGGGACGGGTCAACGGAGATCGCGCGTGGCTGGCGGAGGCTCGATCCTGCTTCGACGACCGGCCGAGTGAGTGGGCGGGGCTGGTGTCCGGGACGCCCGGGAAGCTGCACCCGGCGGAGGTGTTCCGGATCTTGCAGCCGTATCTGGACCGCGACCCGGACGGTATCCTGATCTGCGACGGCGGTGAGTTTGCTCAATGGGGTCAGAGCCTGCTGCGCAACGATCGCCGGATGATCAACGGCGTTGCAGGATCGATTGGTTCGTCGCTGCCGATGGCCGCCGGTGCACGGGTGGTCGAACGCTCGGCGCCGATTTTCGCTGTGCTGGGCGACGGAACCTTTGGCTTCCATATGGCGGAGATCGAAACGGCGGTGCGGCTTGATCTGCCGTACGTGGCGATCGTCGGCACCGATGCGCGCTGGAACGCGGAATACAATCTGCAAGTCCGCGACTATGGGCCGAACCGCACGCATGGCTGCGAATTGAGCCCCACTCGTTACGATCTGGTGGCGACCGCGCTGGGTGGCCATGGTGAACTGGTGGAAGCGGCGGAGGCGCTGCCCGGAGCGATCGAACGGGCGTTGGCCAGCGGCAAGCCGGCCGTGGTCAACGTCATGATCGAGAGCATCCCTTCTCCCGTCGTGCGGCGCTGACACGCTGACTGGACCGCGGCGACCCGTCCGCACAGAGCCCGCTCACACGCGCGACGCAGGATCTGTGCGCCACGCTTCTGCTGGGTCAGGTCTGTTGCACCTTGGCAACACTCCTTTGAATCTGATATTGGGCAGAATTTGATATTGCGAGTCATTCGCATTTAGGGCAGTTTTCTCGGGCTGGCTACCGAACGTGGATTGCCTGAGGGAGATAGATACCGCCTATGAGCAGTTGGATCGCCCAGCCGGTTACGTCTGAAACTAGCCCTCTCCAGATCGCCAAACAACTGCTTCGGCCCATCGTCCCCAGAGTCCTGGCCAACTCGTCGGCACTGCGGTCCTGGCGGCAGTATCGCTACGATTTCGGACATCTTCCAAATGTCCTTGCGCCAAGGACGTTCAATGAGAAGATCCAGGCCCGAAAGATTTTCGACCGACGCCCGCTCTTTGCCTTGTGGGCGGATAAAATGGCGGCGCGAGACTGGGTCACCGGAATCATCGGTGCCAGTGTTCTACCTGAGCTTTTGCATGTCACCCAGGACGCCAGCACCATTCCCTTCGACCGTCTGCCATACCGTTATGTGATCAAGGCATCGCACGGCAGTGGCTGGGTTCGTATCGTGAGAGACGGATTTTCAGTCGACCGCAACGAAGTGATAGCCGAGTGCAACCAATGGCTTTCACTGAATTACTCGCATCTTAATCACGAGCGTATCTACAGAAAGATCAAACCTCGGATCATGATCGAAGAGTTTCTCGAAAACGATGCGGGTGACGTCCCCGAGGATCTAAAGTTCTACACCTTCGGCGGCAAAGTTCACATTATCCAGATCGACGTCGGACGCTTTGGCTTGCATCGTCGAAACATCTACGATCGGAATTGGAATCGGCTGCAGGTTCAGTTGACTGTGCCGAATTACCCTGGCGAGATCGAGCCTCCGCGGATGCTAAAGGAAATGATTCGCGTCGCGGAAAAGCTGTCCCGCGGCATAGATTTTGTCCGAGTCGACTTGTACCAGACCATTAACGGCATTCGATTCGGCGAAATGACTCCCTCAAGTGGGAACGGCCTGAACCGCTTTGCTCCAGCCCACTTCGATCGATTTATGGGCTCACTTTGGAAGATGCGGCCTTGGCCTTGGAGAACGTCAACGTAGCCCCTCCGCTCCGCTCAATGGACCGATGGCGCCCGACAGGTCTCACCGGTGGTACGCTGGCCTGGCCGATCGTTTCAGATCGCGCGGTGGACTGGGGCAAATGTTAGTGTCAACCTGACAGGAAGACCGCGTACGGAGAGTGACGATGGCTGACGTTCTGGTGGTTGGTGCCGGCCCCGTCGGTTTGACCATGGCGGCAGAACTCGCGCGGCACGGAACACGCTGCCGCATTGTCGACCAGCTCCCACAACCCCTGCCCTACTGTCGGGCCATCGGCGTCACCCCGCGCACGCTCGAGGTGTGGGATGACATGGGCATCGCGCGCGAGATGATCGATGCCGGACTCTGGCTCGACGGACTAAGGTCGATCGTTCACGGCCACCCTCCCAACGATGCGCATGCCGCCTTTCCCGACCTGCCCTACAGCACGCTCGGCCTGCCGCAATATGAGACGGAGCGCTTGCTCACGGGGCATCTCAGACGGTTCGGCGTCGGGATTGAACGCGGTGTCACACTCAGGTCGCTCAGCCAGAACGCGGACGGTGTCACCGTGCAACTGGTCAAGGCTGGCGGCGAAGTCGAGCACGCGGAGTTTCGTTACGTTGTCGGCTGCGACGGCGCGCACAGTGCGGTGCGTCGGGCGGTTGGCATCGGCTTCGAGGGCGAGGCCTTTCCAATGACGTTCATGCTGGGCGACGTGCACATTGCCTGGGATCTGCCACGCGGCATGGCGCTGCGGGCGCTGCGCCTGGTCAAAGATGCGGCGCCGGACATGTTCATTGCCATTCCGTTACCCGAGCCGGGGCGCTACCGGGTGTCGATGGTCGCGCCGCCGGAACTCGCGGGCAGTGGCGGCACCGACCATGGCATCCAGTCCGAAGCGCGCGGGCCTGCCCTTAGCGACATACAGGCGATCGCCGACGACCTGGTGCCGGACCGGCCGCGCTTGTCCGACATGCGCTGGTCGTCGGTGTTCCGCATCAGCATGCGGCTCGCCGACCGCTATCGGCAAGGCCGCGCCTTCATCGCCGGCGACGCGGCGCATATCCATCCGCCCACCGGAGGGCAGGGTATGAACACCGGTATTCAGGACGCCTACAACCTTGCCTGGAAACTCGCCCTGGTCGTTGGCGGCGCGGCGCCGGAAGCCCTGCTCGACAGTTATGAAACGGAACGGCGTCCGGTCGGCGCCGACGTCGTGGCGCGAACACGGGCGGCGAGCGAGGGCTATGGCCGCGAACAGGGCGGTGCGCCGGATCGGCTTGCCGACACGCAGATCCGTGTGTCCTACCGTGGAACCGACTGGGTCCGTAACGACGCGGAAGGCTTCGACCCCACGGACCCGGTGGCCGGTGACCGTGCCCCCGATGCCAGCGGACTGACGCGGCGGGGCGTTGGTTTTCCCATCCGCATCTTCGATATTCTGCGCGGGACCGAGCACGTCCTTATCGTTTACGTAACAAAAACCGATGTGGTCCCGGATTTAGTGGATTTGGCTGGATGGGCAAGCGAACGCCATTCCCGGCTCGGCTCGCGGTTGCGGGTGGTCGCCATTTCGGCGATTGAGGGGCTGGCGGATCAGCCTGGCATCTCGCTTTTTCATGATCGACAGGGCCATTTCTCGGATAACTTCGGTGTCGGGCAAGCGAGCTTTCTGGTGCGTCCCGACGGATATATCGGCTGGCGCGGTCAATCGTGGCGAGACCCGGGTCTGATCGGCTACCTGGACAGGATGTTTTGTTGACGCCATGCGGACCACGCTGCACGCTTCCTGCCAACGACACAGGAGGACAATATGGCCCGCCCCTTCGAAGGCATCCGCGTCATCGACATCACGCATGTACTGGCTGGCCCATTCGCCGCCTACCAATTGGGCCTTTTGGGCGCCGATGTCATCAAGGTGGAGGATCCGAACGACCCTGATCAGAGCCGCGATTCCGGCACCGACAACGATCTGAACCATGCCCTGATGGGCACCGGCTTCCTCACTCAGGGGTCCAACAAGCGTGCCATCACGCTCAACCTGAAAACCGAAAAGGGCCGGGACATCCTGAAGAAGCTGGTCGCCGCCGCCGATGTGCTGGTGGAGAACTACCGGCCCGGAGCCTTCGAGGCGCTCGGCCTGGGCTATCAGGACCTGCGCAAGATCAACCCCAGGCTGATCTACGCCTCGTTCTCCGCGTTCGGTCAGGGCGGCCCCAAACGCGAGCGCACCGCGTACGACCACGTGATCCAGTCCACCTCTGGGATCATGGCGATGACTGGCACCCCCGAGGCCAACCCTATCAAGATTGGCGCCCCGGCGATCGATTACGCCACCGGCACGATGGGCGCCTACGCATTGTCAGCCGCGCTGTTCCAGCGGGAGCGAACCGGTCAGGGCCAGCGCGTCGACATGGCGATGCTGGACGTCGCAATGATCCTGATGGCCAGCCATGTGACAGGTTACTTACGCAACGGCAATCATCCGAAACCGTCCGGCAACCGGACCGGCCACGCCACCAGCATGGCCTACAAAACCGCCGATGGCACGGTCATGCTCGGCGCTTCCAACCTGAGGCAGCAACGCCGGTTATGGACCGTGCTCGAACGCCCCGACATGATCAAACGCACCAACGACGAACGCGACGTCGATCACGACCGCGAGGAAAAGGTGCTGACCGAGATCATGCTGACCCGCACCGCCGATGAGTGGGAGTTGTTCCTGCAAGAACGCCACGTCCCGGCCTCCCGCGTGCGCTTGATGCGAGAGGCATTGGACGACCCGCAGATCGCCTCACGCAATCTGCTGCACCGGCAGGAAGACGCGCCGGGGATCAGCGGCGCCTTCACGGTGCCGGTGGCTGCGTTTAAGTTCGAGCACGACGGCCCGAGGGTAGACCGGCCACCGCCGATGTTCGGACAGCACAATCAGGAGGTGCTGACCGAACTGGGATACAGTGCCGGGGACATCGCCGGCTTTCGTGCCGAAAAGATCATCTAGCAGGAGACTCACATGCAACTCGGACGCCTCGGCATCTGGTACTCCACCGAAAAACCCGGCGGAGCACGGCATGTTTCCGAATTCGTCAAGACCGTCGAAGGGCTCGGTTACGATACATTGTGGTATCCGGAAGCGCGCGGCTATGAATCGCTTTCAATCGCCGGCTTCATGCTCGGCCACACCAGCAAGTTGAAACTGGGTAGCTCGATTGCCTCGATCTACGCGCGCGACGCGTTCACGTCCCGTCGTGGCATGATCAGCCTGAATGAGCTGTACGGCAATCGTTTCATTCTCGGACTTGGGGTGAGTCACGTGCCGATGGTCGAGGGAATGCGCGGGCACGTCTATGAAAAGCCGGTCCCGGCGATGCGGTCGTACATCAATGGCATCGTCAAGGGCGAAGCCGAGGCCAACGACTGGCCCATCGCCATTGCCGCGCTCGGCCCGCTGATGCTGAAGCTGGCCGGCGAGATGACCCGCGGTGCCCTGCCCTACAACACCACGCCGGCGCACACGGCGGAGGCCGCGAAGATACTCGGGCCGGATAAATGGCTGGCGATCGAGCAGAAGGTTACGATCGAGACCGACGCCACGCGGGCGCGGGCGCTCGGACGGGCGGAGCTTGCGCGCTACATGGGGCTCGACAATTACCGCAATAACTGGCTGCGGATCGGCTTCACCGAGGCTGACCTGGCTAACGGCGGCTCGGACGCGTTCATCGACGCGATGGTTCTGTGGGGCAGTGTGGCGAAGGTCAAGGAGGGCCTGCGCGCGCATTTCGCGGCCGGAGCGACCCATGTCGCTATTCAACCGGTGCACGCCGAAGGCGACCGGGCGGCCAGGGATGCGATCATGGCAGCGCTCGCGGATACCTGATCGACGCCGGGTCTTGCCATTCAGACGTTTCTTATCCGTGCTGATACGGCGCCTTACCCTTGTCGCTCAGAAGGATGCGCGAGTGCCTCCCCCCGCCTGCGCGTCGCCTTTGCAGGACTGGAAACATCAGCGGCGCATGAACGCATTCAGCTCCGGGGTCGTCATCGTCCCGTCCAGAAACCCAAACGTCCCGTGCTCGGCGACCTCTCGCGCGGCGTTCGCCATTCCCGTCATCGCGGCGCGGTAAAGCGAGGTCGCTAAACTCACGCGCTTCACGCCGGCCTCCGACAGCGCGGCGACTGTGAACGACTTGCCCTTGATGCCGGCCATGAAATTAACCGGCCGCGACAGCGCCGAGCAGACGGCGCGCACGGCGGCGAGGTCGGGCAGGCCGGGCGCCATCAGAACGTCGGCTCCGGCCGCCTCAAACGAGCGCAGCCGCGCGATGGTGTCATCCAGATTGGGATTGCCGCGAAGATAGTTCTCGGTCCGCGCCGTCAGGGTGAACGGAAACGCCGCGCGCCGTGCAGCCGCGACCGCCGCCGCGATCCGCTCCTGAGCATGGGAGGCTTCGAACAACGGACCCTGCGGAACTCCCGTGGCGTCCTCGATGGAAGCGCCGACCAGACCGATCTCCGCGGCGAGCCGGATGGTTTCGGCGACGATCTCCGGCGTGTTGCCGAAGCCCTTTTCCAGATCGGCGGAAACCGGCAGGTCGGTCGCCTCCACGATGGCCTGGCAGTGTGCCAGGGCCTCGTCCCGGGTCACATCGCCATCGGTGCGGCCGAGCGAGCCTGCGCACGCTCCGCTTGAGGTCGCCAGGGCCTTGAAGCCGAGCGCGGTCAGGATCCGGGCCGAGCCGCCGTCCCAAGCATTGGCGATGACGAACGTATCCGGACCCTCGTGCAGTGCCTGAAAGCGTTGGGCCTTCTCGATCTGGCTGAGCATGGGAAACCTCGTGTCTGGAGCACCGTCGACGGGTCGCGGCGGAATAGCATTATGTAGCTGAAGCGCTGGTATAGTACCAAACGCCACCCGGGCGGCAAGACCATGGCGGGTCCGCGCCGAGATTGGCCGCAGCTTGCTATGTGCTGAGCAGATAGCACATCATCTCGTCATCCGGGGATTGGCGTCGATCCGCCAGAGCCGGTGCGCGGTATTCCGGATCACCGAAAGCGTGGAGGGGCCCTCCCCAGGGGCCACCCGGTAGGTTCCGTTGACTCGCCCGCCGACCGTAGCCATAAGTCCGGCCCAAGGGTCACCCGACCCGAGGTCTTCGCCTTTGGCGGGGACTACGCCGCTCCGCGAGGGTTCGCGCAGCGGCGCAAAACCGTTTGGAGAACCGCCGCCCGTGTTCGAAGCACTTTCGGACAAGCTTACAGGGGTTTTCGACCGGCTGCGCACCCGTGGCGCGCTGGGAGAGGCCGACATCACCGAAGCGCTGCGGGAAGTCCGTCTGGCGCTGCTGGACGCCGACGTGGCGCTACCGGTGGTGCGCGACTTCATCGCCAAGGTCCGCGAACGGGCGATAGGCGCCGAAGTGCTGACCTCGGTCACCCCCGGTCAGCAGGTCGTCAAGATCGTCAACGACGTGATGATCGAGGCGCTCGGCGGGGAAGGCGCGGTTCCGATCAACCTGAACGCCGCCGCGCCGGTGCCGATCCTGATGGTCGGCCTGCAAGGGTCAGGCAAGACCACGACCTCCGGAAAGATCGCGCTGCGCTTCAGGGAGCGTCTTCGCCGCAAGGTGTTGCTCGCCAGCCTGGACACCCAGCGGCCGGCCGCGCAGTTGCAGTTGGCACAGCTCGCCGAACAGGCCGGCGTGCCCAGCCTGCCGATCCTCGCCGGCCAGACGCCGGTGCAGATCGCCCACCGTGCCATGGACACCGCCCGGCGCGAAGGTTTCGACATCGTCATCCTCGACACCGCCGGCCGGCTGTCGATTGACCAGGCGTTGATGGACGAAGTCCGGGAAGTCCGCGCCGCCACCAATCCGGCGGAAACGCTGCTGGTGGTCGATGCGATGACCGGACAGGACGCCGTCAATACCGCCAAGGCGTTCAACGACGCGCTCAGCATCACCGGCATCGTGCTCACCCGGATGGACGGCGATGCCCGGGGCGGCGCGGCGCTGTCGATGCGCGCCATCACCGGGGCTCCGATCAAGCTGATCGGCGTCGGCGAGAAGCAGGACGCGCTGGAAGACTTCCACCCCGAGCGCGTCGCCGGCCGCATCCTGGGAATGGGCGACATTGTCGGCCTGGTGGAGCGCGCGACCGAAACCATCGACCAGGCGGAAGCCGAAAAGCTCGCCGCCAGGATGATGAAGGGGAAGTTCGACCTGGAGGACTACGCCAGCCAGCTCCGCCAGATCACCAAGATGGGCAGCATGTCCAGCATCCTCGGCATGTTGCCCGGGCTCGGCAAGATTAAGCAGCAGCTCGAGGGCGCCGACATCGACACCAAAATCCTGAAGCGCCAGGCGGCGATCATCTCGTCGATGACGATCAAGGAAAAGCGTCAGCCGGACATCATCAAGGCCAGCCGCAAGAAGCGCATCGCGGCCGGGTCCGGCACCTCGGTGCAGGACGTCAACCGGCTGCTGAAGCAGTTCGACGACATGTCCGGGATGATGAAGAAGATGAGCAAGCTTGGGCAGAAGGGTCTGATGCGACATGGCCTGAGCGCCCTGATGCCGAAGGGAATGTCACAGAACCGCCGACCCTACTGACGCACACATACGCACTCACACACAGGAGTAACTGGTTCATGGGTCTGAAGATCCGCCTCGCTCGCGCCGGCGCCAAGAAGCGCCCTTACTATCACATCGTGATCGCCGATAGCCGCAGCCCGCGCGACGGCCGCTTCATCGAGCGGGTCGGCAGCTACAACCCCATGTTGCCGGCGGACCACGAGGATCGTGTCCGCCTGCAGGCCGAGCGCCTGGAGCATTGGCTGGATCATGGGGCGGTGGCGACGGAGCGGGTGGCAAAGTTCCTGGGGAAGGCCGGTCTCGCGCCGATGCCCGAGTGGAATGAACAGCCGGTCCAGTCGGCTCCGAAGAAGAAGGCGCAGGAACGCGCCAAGGCCGCGGCCACGGCGGCAGCCTGAGCGGACCGTGCCTGAAAGCCGCATCCAGTTGGGCGTGATCGGCAGGCCTCATGGCGTGCGAGGGCTGGTGCGGGTGACCAGCCACACCGCCGATCCGGCAGATCTGACTGCTTACGGACCCTTGTCCGATGCGCAGGGCCGACTGTTCACTCTGCGCTGGAAGGCCGAGGGCATCGCCGAGGTCGAGTTCGTTGCCAACGGCGTCACTCTGAACGTCGCTGACCGCACGGCCGCCGAAAAGCTGACCAACACCCGCCTGTTCATCGACCGCTCGGCCTTGCCGCCACAAGGCGAAGACGAATTCTATCTGGCCGACCTAGTCGGATTATCCGCCATGGACCCCGAGGGCGGCCTGATTGGCACCGTCGCGACCGTGCATGACTACGGCGCCGGCACCAGCCTGGAGATCGACCGCGGTGAGGCGGCGTCGGTTATCGTCCCGTTCACCCGCGCCTGCGTGCCCGAAATCGACGTCCCGGCGGGTCGGCTGATCATCGTGTTGCCGGCCGAGGTCGTGGCATCGCCGGCGGGGCACCGCGAGGGCGTGGCGGCATGACCTGGCGTGCCTCTGTCCTGACCTTGTTTCCGGCTATGTTTCCCGGACCGCTGGGGCAGTCCCTGGCGGGTCGCGCGCTGGACAGCGGGGTGTGGGCGCTGGATGTGGTCAACATCCGAGACTTTGCCACCGATCGGCACCGGACCGTCGATGACACGCCGTTTGGCGGCGGCGCCGGGATGGTGTTGCGGCCGGACGTGACCGACGCCGCCGTTGGCTCCGTCGTGGATGAGCGGCCAGTTGTGTGCCTGACGCCGCGCGGCCGGCCCTTCACCCAGGCGGATGCGCGTCGTCTGGCCTGCGGACCCGGCCTGGTGCTGCTTTGCGGCCGCTATGAGGGCATCGACCAGCGGGTGATCGAAGCGCGGGCCATGCAGGAATTCAGCATCGGCGACTACGTGCTGTCGGGCGGGGAACTTGCCGCCATGGTGTTGCTGGACAGCATCGTGCGCCTGCTGCCCGGCGTCATGGGGGCGGCCGAGAGCGCCTGCGAGGAAAGCTTCACCGGTGGCCTGCTGGAGTATCCGCACTACACCCGCCCGGCCGAGTGGCAAGGACGCCGCGTGCCCGATGTGCTGTTGTCCGGCGATCACGGCGCCGTCGCCGCCTGGCGGCAGGCAGAATCCGAGCGAATCACGCGACAGCGGCGGCCCGATCTCTGGGCGGCGACCACGTCGTCCGATCAGTTTCCCTCACATCCCGCGGTTTTCGCCGCGCCCTAGACACGCAGAAGGACCCAGTCATGAATATCATCCAGCAGTTCGAGGCGGAGCAGATCGCGCGCCTCACGGGCGGCCGACCGGTCCCCGCCTTCGTGCCCGGCGACACGCTGCGGGTCTCGGTCAAAGTCGTCGAAGGCGAGCGCACTCGCACCCAGGCGTTCGAGGGCGTCTGTATCGCGCGATCGAACAAGGGGCTGAACAGCAACTTCACCGTGCGCAAGATCAGCTATGGCGAGGGTGTCGAGCGCGTGTTCCCGCTGTATGCGCCGACCATTGCCGAGATTGCCGTGGTTCGCCGCGGTGACGTGCGGCGGGCAAAGTTGTATTATCTGCGCGGGCGCAGCGGCAAATCGGCCCGCATCGCGGAAAAAGCCCGCAGCACGACCCCCGCGCCGGCCGCCCGGACTGAGGCTACGCCGGAGTAAGACGGCGGTCGGTCGGCGGCGCTAACTCACCGATTGCGGTCCACGCGTGTCATCCCCTTGCGAAGCCAGGGGACCACAACTTGATGTCCGCCCATGGAATTAGAGTGTCATCCCCGTGCCTGGCATGCCTGGCGCGGGGGCCCACGTCCGGCCGGCAGCACGGTCCGAGATCACGCTCCTTCCGTGTGATCTGGTTCACAGCCAATCGCCGAATGATCGGATAGGCATCCCCGGCAGGGGTGGTGACAGTGGTCACCACCGGCTCGAGGGAAAGTGTCCGAAGATGAAGTGCTCGATCTGGCAAACGATGCGTGATTTATGGCTGACGTCCAGTTCCGGCCACCGTCCCAAATAGATCGCCGGCCCCTATCGTTGCGAGTGACATGACCCTCACCGGGTAATGCCTGGCGGACCGCCGTCGATGGCGATGCCCTGGGCCAATCTCGCTTCGACCCAAGCCCCTGAAACACAGCGCCGCCGCGATGGTCGCCCGGTAAGTCCCGGTTCCGGATAGTCGTTACGGTCTAAGATCATTTCTTCAAAGCACATTCAACAAGCACGTGCCGTTACAAGCCGTGCCGCCACCTGGAGAAACTACCATGACTGCGACGCCGACCATCGGTCCCGAGGTCCTCCTTTCCAAGGATTCGCTGGCTGAACTGCCACGCATCACCCCACTCGCCGATGACACTTTCATTCTCGCCTGGCAAACAACCTCGGGCGGCCTCGTCGGCCTGCATCTTGACGAGGCGGGCAATTTCGACAGCCTGAACTTCCTCGATGGCGTGTCCCGGAATCTGCAACTCACCACCCCCCTCGTCCTGCAGGAAAGCAGCGGCGCCATCGTAACGGATTTCGGCGATTTTTCCGGCTTGGGAAGCAATAATCCGATCGCCAACAATGAAGATATCAACGTGCACCCGGTCAGTCCGGCCTTCAGTCCGCTTGAAAGCTTTATCCGCCCCGAACCAACGGCCGTGGATGAGCGCCTCGTCGACGCAGTGCCCACGCTGAAGGGCACCGTGGTCGCGTGCCAGGTGGCCGACGGCCTGGCCAGTCATACCAGGCTGCGCTGGATAGACGCTGACGCAACCTCGGACGGTGGCAAGGTTTCCCCCGATGTTCCCCTCGAACTCCAGGGCGATGACCGGTCCCAGGTGAACATCTCCCTGATGCCATCCGGCACGGATCTGGTCACCGCCGCTTATGCGGAGGTCAATCCGGCGACGGGGGCCTCCGAGATTCGCATCCAGACGCTGACGCCAAGCGGCATTACGAGCCTCCCCGGCCTGGTGAGCGATGATACCAGTCACGCGAACTTCCCAGACATCACAAAACTGGCGGACGGCTCGTTCGTAATCGTCTACCAGGACGACCACGGCATCATCATAAGTCACTTTACCGCCGACGGCAGGCAAGACACCGCCGCCAGGATCAGGGACGCCTCGCAAGGCCTCCTGCCGAAGGTGACCGGGCTCAAGGATGGCAGCTTCATCGTCGCGTGGACCGCGGGCGTTGGCACCGAGAGCGACGGTTCCCCTAACGAGGACATCTTCCTGCGCCGCTTCGTCATCGCTCCGCAAACCCCCGGTTCGACCACCAACATCATCGCCGACACCGGAACGTTGGTGCATCTCGCGCAACCCGGTGATCAGTGACAGATGAATCTGGCGACGCTCGCCGACGGGCGCGTTGTTCTGACCTACGCAAGCGAGACTGGCGACGCAACGAATGTCAACAATCTTGTCTATCGGATCCTCGATCCCCGCGATCCGACCCTGACCGGGACCGAGGGCAATGACGGTATCGTTGCGCAACAGACCGCATCGGCGATCAATGCTCTGGGCGGCAACGACATCCTCGTCGGTGGCCCCGGCGACGACAAACTGAACGGCGGCGCGGGCATCGACACGGCCAAATTCAACGGCGTCGCGGCGGCGGTGAATGTCGACCTCACCAAAGGCACGGCCACCGGCCAAGGCACTGACACCCTGGCGAGTATCGAGAATGTGACTGGCTCGGACTTCAACGACACGATTTCCGGGAATGGCGGCCCAAACACCATCGACGGCGGGCTCGGCGATGACATCCTGGACGGTCGTGATGGGACCGATACGGTGTCCTTCCAGTCCAGCACCGTCGGGGTGACCGTCGATTTGTCCAAGGGCACGGCGACTGGCGAGGGCACCGACACACTGCGCGGTTTCGGTAACGTGATAGGTTCAGACCGGAACGATACCATCACCGGCAGCAACGGCGACAATGTCATCGACGGCAGGGGTGGCGCCGACACCATGCAGGGTCTGGGTGGCAATGACACCTACGTCGTCGACGTCCCCGGGGAGGTGGTGAAGGAGGCCCCCGGGCAAGGCACCGACACCATACTGGCAAGCGTCGACTATCAGATCGCCGCCGGGCAGTCGATCGAGATACTGAAGACCATCAATCCCAGTGACGCCACGCCGATCAACTTGACTGGCAACGAACTGAGCCAGGCCATCATCGGCAATGCAGGCCCAAACTTCATCAACGGGGGCGATGGCAACGACACGCTGACCGGGCTTGGCGGCCCCGACACCTTCGTCTTCAACACCGCCCTGAACGCGAAGACAAACGTTGACACCATCACCGACTTCGATCCGCTGGTAGACCAGATCCAACTCGACAGCACGGTCTTCGCGGGCCTCGTGCCCGGGGTCCTGCCCGACGGCGCGTTCTTCACGGGACCGGGCGCGAACAACGCCGACCAGCGGATTGTCTACAACCAGTCGACCGGCGCGCTGACTTACGACAGTAACGGCAATGCGGCGGGAGGAGCAACCGTATTCGCCACCCTCTTGCCAGGCCTGGCGCTGCACGCCACCAATTTCGTGGTCACCTGAATCCACGGGGGCGGCACTGGTGCCGCCCCATCCCGCTTCCCGTCAGCCCGAGACGTGCCGGCTGAGAATGATGCTGGCGTGATAGTTCAAGATACCGCCGTTCGCACTCACCAGCACATAATCATTGCGCGGCACCTGGCGAGCGCCGCCTTGGCCACGCGCCTGCACCACCGCCTCCGACAACGGCGTGAAGCCCCACATGTAATAGCCGGAAAGCTGGCCACCTCCGGTGTTCGTCGGCAACGAGCCGCCCGGCCCGAGCTTACCGTCCGAAACGAACGGTCCGCCCTCACCCTTGGCACAGAAGCCATAATCTTCTAGCGTAACGAGCACGGTGTAGGTGTAGCAGTCATAGAGCTGGCAGGTGCCGATATCGTCGCGCGTGATACCAGCCATGCGAAACGCGATCTCGCCCGACCGTTTTGCACCCGTCTCAACTCCCGGATGCCGGTCGGTGCGCAGATTGTCGCCCGGCGCGCATTGCGCGTACCCCAGCACATTCACCGGAGCCTGCCGCAAATCCCGCGCCCGCTCGGCCGACGTAACGATAATCGCGACTGCCCCATTCGAAACCAGGCAACAGTCCAGCAATCGCAACGGTTCGGCGATGAAGCGGGAGTTGTAATGATCGTCCAGCGTCATCGGTTTCCGCATTTGCGCCCACGGACTCATTTGCGCCCATCGCCGCTGACCAACCGCAATGGTGCCGAATTGCTCCGCGGTCGTGCCGTACAAATGCATATGTCGCCGTGCCGCCATCGCATATTCCGGGTTGGCACCGAAATTGCCGAACGCCGCGCGCAGCCCGGTCATACCGCCAAGTGGAAAACGATGTGGCCCCGCATAGGACTGCCCGGCCCCGCGCGTCGGAGACAAGGGCGCATCAGCGTAGACCAGGACAACGACGTTCGCGAGACCCTCGCGGATAGCCATGCAGGCATACTGCATCATGCTACCTGCCGTCGAACCATAGGCACTCATCACGTTCACGAGCGTCAGATTCTCGAACCCGAGCGTCATCTGCGCGCGAACGTCCATGTCACCCGGAAGGTTAGCGTTGATCAGCAGTCCGTCCACATCGTCCTTCGCCAGACCCGCATCCTCCAGCGCCAGCGAGATCGCTTCACCTGCGAAATCAACTGCGCGGCGACCATAGATTTTCCCCATCGGCGTGACACCGAGACCGACGATGGCTCCCTTCGACGGATTGGCCATGATCGCTGTCCTCTTGCTCAACCGCGGGCCGGCTGGAATTTCGGGATGCGCACATCTCCATCGGCGGCCTCGAACACGACCTCCAAATTCATGCCAATGCGGAGCGCGTCGTTGCCGATGCCGATCACGTTGGATGTCATTCGCACGCCCTCGACCAGGTCGATCTGAGCAACGTTGTAGGGCACGGCTGATGCAAACGCCGGATTCATCACCTGATGCATGATCGTGAACGTGTAGAGAGTACCGCGACCACTGGCCTGACGCCATTCGAGCTGAGCCGCGAAGCAATGCGGGCAGCGTTCGCGCACCGGGAAACTCCATTGGTTGCACGCGCTACAATGTTGCAGCATGAGCTTCCCTTCGCGCGCGCCATCGAAGAACGGAGCGCTGATCTCATCCGGAATCGGGGTCGGCTTGCTGACTGCCTGCGACATCGGCGTTCACTCCCTTTCCGTCAGGGTAGCCGTAGGTCAGGCCGGTGACAACGGCACTGAAGCCAGCCATAGTCAGCGCAAACGGAAGCAACGAGGAAACCCCAATGACCCTGGCGGCCGGAACACGCGATCTTGCCACCATGCTGCGGCCGCGTTCGATCGCCTTGGTCGGTGCGACCGACAGATCGACCTGGTCCAAGAGCACATTTGCAAATCTCACCACCCTCAAATACGACGGCGAGGTGCATCTCGTGGCGCGCCGCGGCGGTATCGTCCACGGCCGGCCAGCCGCGACCTCCTGCTCCGCTCTCGGCGTCAAGATCGATCTCGGCTTGCTCATGGTGCCGGCGGCGGCGATCGAGGAAGCGATGGCCGATCTCGGCGCGGCCGGCGCGCGCAACGCCGTGATCCTGACGTCCGGCTTTGCGGAAACCGGTGACGACGGCGCAACGAATCAGCAAAAGCTGGCCGAGCTCGCCAGACGCTTCGGCATCTCGGTGCTCGGCCCGAACTGCCTGGGCTTTGTCAACTTCCTCGACGACGTGCCGCTCTGGACCGGCGCCATCCGCGCGCCGAACTCGCCCGGGCCAATCGCCATGATCTCGCAAAGCGGCGCAACCGCCGGCATCTTCGCCGGCCTCGCCCAGCAGCAGGAAATCGGCCTCAGTCATATCATTTCGACCGGCAACGAAGCAGACCTCGACGGCGCCTCCTTTGCCGATCATCTGTTGGACGACGAACGCGTTCGCGCGATCGCGATGTTCATCGAATCGATTCGCAATCCACATCATTTTGCTGCCGTCGCTCAAAAAGCGCGCGTGGCGAGCAAGCCTATCGTTGCGCTCAAGATCGGACTTTCCGACGTTACCGCCCGCTCAGCTCAGGCGCACACCGGATCACTGGTTGGCGATGACCGCGTCTTCGAAGGCATCTGCCGGCAGTTCGGTGTCGTAAGAGTAAGTTCGATCGAGGACCTGCTGTTCACCGCTGACGTGATAGCGCGCACCGGCGTGATTGGCGAGAAGGGGCTCGGGCTTGTCTCCGTCTCAGGTGGCGCCTGCGAAATCGCGGCTGATTCACTTCAGGTCCAAGGTGTCCCAATGCCGCCGCTACCGGCATCCACCGCTCAGGCGCTGCTGACGGTACTGCCGAGCTTCGGGACGCCGCATAATCCGCTGGACATCACAGGGGGTGCGGTGCTGGAACCGGAACTGTTCGAAAAGGCATTGAAGATCATGGGCAACGAACCGGCCTTCTCGGCCCTGATCTGCCTGTTCGACGTGCCGGCGACCGAGGCTCAGGCAACCGAATTCCAGATCGCCGGCCTGCGCCACATTTCCCTGGGGCTGAAAGATCAGCCGCTGCCCGCGCTGATGATCAGCCACACAATGAAACCAGTCACCGAGGTGACTCGAAGTGTCGTGTCCGATCTCGGCCTGCCCTATACGGCGGCGGGGATATCCCACGGTCTCTCGGCATTCGGCCGCGCCTGGTGGTGGTCGGAACAGCAACGACGCGCTGCTCCCGTTTGGACGCCGCCGGCCGATGTTGCCGGACCGGCGGAATGGCCCCACACTGAACGAGCGGTGCTTGACCATCTGGCGCGGCATGGCGTGCCGGTCGTTCCGGCGACGCTGGCGAAAGACGAGGCGTCAGCGGCCGCTGCTGCTCGTGCGATCGGAGGCCGCGTTGTGCTGAAAATCGCGTCGACCGACATTCCGCACAAAAGCGATATCGGCGGTGTCGTATTGAACCTGGAAGGTAACGAGGCTGTCGCCGCCGCCTTCCGCCGCGTCATCGCGGCGGCGCCATCCGGCGCGAGCATCGACGGCGTCATCGTATCACCAATGCGTGAGAAGGGGCTCGAACTCTTCGTGGGTTGCACACTAGATCCACAATGGGGGCCGGTCCTTGCCGTCGGTCTCGGCGGCGTCTTCGTCGAAGTGTTGCAAGACGTCGCGCTGCGTGTGCTCCCAGTAACGACTACGGAGGTACGACGCATGCTGGGCGAACTGAAAGGTGCCCGGATGTTGGCAGGGCAACGAGGGGTTCCTGTCGCCGATCTCGATGCCGTCGCTCAGGTGATTGCGCGCATTGGCGACGCGGCGTTGGCTTTGGGGCCAAGGCTCGAAGCAATGGATGTGAACCCGCTTTGGGTGCGCGGGTCACAGATGGAGGCGCTGGACGGATTGGCCGTTGCCCGCGCCGCCTGACACGGACTGGACAGATCAGAGTTTCGCCAGCACACCGTCGCGAAAACGGCGCATGTTATCGATCGTCTGATCCAGGCTACTGGTAGTCAGCCGGACGTCGACGGCGTCTACGCCAAGGTCTGTCAGTGCCTTGATATCCCCGACCCAGTCAGTGTCGCCGCCAGTAAACATCTCCGCCTCACCGGCAATCGACCCGCGCGGTTTGACACCAGGGCCCGACAGCACCCTGAGCGCGATGGCTATCTCCGACGGGTTGCGCCCTGCCTTGTCGGCGAATCCGCGGAACCGTTCCAGCCCCGTCTTGAAGCGGCCTAGCGTATTCATCGGAAACTGCGGGTTGGTTCCGACTGGATACCAGCCATGAGCGTATTTCACCGTCCGCCGCAAGGCTGGCGCGCTTTCACCGCCCACCCAAATTGGAATCGGTTTCTGCACCGGTTTCGGCGTGAACACGACGTCGTCGAACTTGACATATTTGCCTGAGAACTTTGGAAATTCAGCAGTCCAGAGTTCCTTGCACGCGTCCATCCATTCGTCCGTGACGTGGCCGCGATCTTCGAACGGAGCCGCTCCAATCGCCTCGAACTCCTCTCGGCACCAACCGACACCGATACCCAGCGTCAAGCGCCCTTTCGAGAGGTAGTCGATGGTTGACAGCAGCTTGGCGGTCAACACGGCGGGCCGGTGCGGCACGACCATTACCGAAAGCACGAAGCGCAGCTTCTTGGTCAGGGCGGAGATAAAGGCGGTGGTCGCTAGCTGCTCCAGCCAGGCGGCCTGCGTCCCGGCAGGAAACTCTCCAGTATCCGTATAGGGATATTTCGATTCAAGATTTCTCGGTACCATGATGTGGTCACTTACGGTGGCGTAATCAAAGCCCAGCGCCTCGCCTTCGGTAATGATGCGGCTTAGGCTATCGGGTTCGATCAGCGGGCCTGATGTCGGGGCATTGAAACCAATTTGCATGGCATCCTCGCTATCAAGATGTCTCGATGTCAGAATATCTTGTGTCCGAATCGGGGTGCGATCGAAATCGCACCCCTTGATCGCCGAGCCGCCGGCCGGACTAGAAGCCCATGTCTCCCATGCCACCCATGCCGCCCATGCCACCACCCATACCGCCGCCAGGTGGCATCGCCATTTCCTTCCGCTCCGGCCGCTCGGCCACCATTGCCTCGGTGGTCACCAGCAGGCTGGCAACCGACGCGGCATTCTGTAGGGCCGAGCGCACGACCTTGGTCGGATCGATGATGCCGGCCTTGACCAGGTCCTTGAACTCACCGGACTGCGCATCGAATCCCCAGTTGTACTCGTCTTTATCCAACGTCTTGCCAGCAATCACCGCGCCGTCCTCACCCGCGTTCTCGGCGATCTGGCGCAGCGGCGCCTGCAGCGCCTTGCGGACAATTTCGATACCAAAACGCTGATCGTCGTTGTCTGCTTTCAACTTGGATAATGTCAGGGACGCACGCGCGAGGGCAACGCCACCGCCCGGAACGATACCTTCCTCGACCGCCGCGCGCGTAGCATGCAGACCGTCGTCAACACGGTCCTTTCGCTCTTTCACCTCGACTTCGGTCGACCCGCCAACGCGGATGATAGCGACGCCTCCAGCGAGCTTGGCGAGACGCTCCTGCAGCTTTTCACGGTCGTAGTCGGAGGTGGTCTCCTCGATCTGCGCCCGAATTTGGCTGCAACGGCCCTGGATGTCGGACTTTTTGCCGGCCCCTTCGACGATCGTGGTGTTTTCCTTTTCGATCAGGATCTTCTTGGCCTTGCCGAGTTCGTTCAGTGTAACGTTCTCCAGCTTGATGCCAAGGTCTTCGCTGATCACAGTACCACCAGTCAGGATTGCGATGTCTTCCAGCATCGCCTTGCGGCGGTCACCGAAGCCAGGCGCCTTCACCGCCGCGACCTTCAGGCCGCCACGTAGCTTGTTCACCACCAGCGTCGCCAGCGCCTCGCCTTCGACGTCCTCGGCGATAATGAGCAGTGGACGAGTCGACTGCACGATGCTCTCCAGCAGCGGCAGCATCGGCTGCAGGCCGGACAGTTTCTTCTCGTGGATCAGGATGTATGGCTGGTCCAATTCGGCGATCATCTTCTCCGCATTCGTAATGAAGTACGGAGAAACGTAGCCGCGGTCGAACTGCATGCCCTCGACGACATCGAGCTCGGTGGCGATGCCCTTGGCTTCCTCGACAGTGATGACACCCTCGTTGCCGACCTTCTGCATCGCCTCCGAAATCATGCGCCCGATCTCGGTGTCGCCATTGGCGGAGATCGTTCCGACCTGAGCCGTCTCGGCCGGTGTTGTGATCTTGCGTGTGTGGGACTTGAGTCCCTCCACAACGGCGGTGACCGCCTTGTCGATGCCACGCTTCAGGTCCATCGGGTTCATTCCGGCGGCAACGGCTTTTGCCCCTTCGCGAACGATGGCATGAGCCAGCACGGTGGCCGTCGTGGTGCCATCGCCGGCCACGTCGCTGCTCTTGCTGGCCACTTCGCGCACCATCTGAGCGCCCATGTTCTCGAACTTGTCACTCAGTTCGATGTCCTTGGCGACAGTCACGCCGTCCTTGGTGATCCTTGGCGCACCGAAGCTCTTGTCCAGTACTACATTGCGTCCCTTAGGGCCAAGCGTGACCCTGACAGCATCAGCGAGGACCTCCACGCCGCGCAGCATGCGTTGACGGGCGTCGCCACCGAACCGAACGTCCTTCGCAGCCATATGCTAATCCTCCCTCAATAAGCTTAGACATCACGCATCGCCCCGCGTCGAGCGGCGGCGCGGCAATGCCGCCCTCGGCACGCGACCGAAGGCTCTCCACACCGTCGCGCCAGGGATAGATGTCCATTCACCCCTCCCGACTAGCGGCTGATCCCGCCCAGGCGCGGCAAAGTCCGCCCGTTCATTTGGACGAACCGCCATCCGCGCCGGCGAAAGCGAGTGTGCTATAAGTCGAAGCCGGCTACGTCAATAGCAGCCTGATGTCCGGCTTCGCACGCGAACCATGTTGTCGTGGTCCGCGCAAGCCAGCATCAGTGGTTGTCCCGGATGGACGAAACCACATAAAGTGGCCGACGGCACGTGCGCCCCGAACCTGAGAAATGCCATGAACAGAGCAGCCGCAAAGGGTGACTGGAGTCTTCGCGATGCGCCGGACCTCGGCGGCCGGGTCGCGATCGTAACGGGTGCCACCGGAGGGCTTGGCTACGCAACGGGTTTGGGCCTTGCCCGTTGCGGCGCGACCACCATCCTTGCCGGGCGCAACGCGAACAAGGGCGCGCAGGCATTGTCACGCATCCAAAACGGTATCCCGGCGGCAAAGGTCCGCTTCGAGATGCTTGATCTGGCGAGCCTGGCATCGGTGACACGTTTCGCGACCGCGGTGACCGCCGCGCATGGAGGCGTCATCGATGTCCTGGTCAACAATGCAGGGATCATGAGCCCACCTACCCGGCTGCGAACCGAGGATGGCTTCGAGCGACAGATCGGAGTCAACTATCTGGGTCATTTCGCCCTCACCGCACAGTTGAAGGACGCTTTGTGTCGGGCCACCGGGGGTGGAAGGGTGGTAAGCGTGGCGAGTCTGGCGCATCGCCGAGCCAGCCTCGATCTGGATGATCTTCAATCGGAGAAGTCCTATAGCCCGATGCAGGCATATGGTCGCAGCAAGCTCGCGATGCTGATCTTCGCGATCGAGCTGCAGCGCCGCGCGGAACAGAGCCACTGGAATTTGCGGAGCATCGCGGTGCACCCCGGCTGGGCCAGGACCGATATCATTGGCAACGGTATCGGTGGAGGCACTCTCGGTTTCAAGGCCTGGGTAATCACTCAGGCGTTCGCTCTTGTGGCCCAGTCGGCTGACGATGCCGCGCTGCCCTCGCTTTACGCGGCCATGGCCCCGGAGACGGAGGGTGGCGCTTACTATGGCCCGACGGGGTGGCACGAAACCCGAGGCGCCCCCGGTCCGGCCCAGGTTTCCCCGCAGGCGGCGGACCCTGTCACGGGAAAGCAACTTTGGGCACTGTCAGAGAAATTGACCGGCCAGAGCTTCGGCTGATTATAACGATACCAGGATGGACACTTGCGTTTGATGTGCCACTCGTCCAAACGAGCGCCACACTCACCGTCCAGTACTCTGTTGCGTGGCGGCGGGTTGGCCGCGCGCCTGTGCGAACAATAATATCGGTGCGGCCACACCAATAGCGATCGCGGCGACCATGAGCATGACGGTGATGCCCAGCGCAAGTGTCTCCGTTACCAGAATCGGGGCCGCCGAGCCGTGCGCGATCTGGAGACCGCCGATCACGGCGCGGAATGCGTAGGCGCCTGGCACCATGGCGACCACCCCGGGGAAAGCGAAGGCAGCAACAGGCGCACTGAAATACCGTGCAAAAACTTGTGCCAGGATGCCCGTCGCCAGTGCGCCGATCAGCGTACCGCTGATGATGTCGATCCCCCAGTGCGCACAAAGCGTTCGCGTGGTATGACTGGCGACGCCGCATAGCACGCAGGCCCACGCCATGCGCGCCGGCACGTTGAACAGCGCGGCGTATCCCATCGCCGCCAACGCTGAGAAAACCGCATCCTCTGGTAGACCAATCACACGGCTCGGCGCGTCGACCGGGATCGAAGCTCCCGTTATCACCGTGGCAACGAACAAGCCGAACGCGATGGCGGCCGTTACCATGCCCGCGAAAGTCAGCCGGCTGACACCCATGATGATATGACTTCGCAACAAGTCCTGAACGCTGTTGATCAGTGGTACGCCTGGCACCAGGATCATTCCGGGTGCCACCAGACATAGCGCCGGTGTTCCGCTGAGCCCGAGCCGTGCGCCAAGCCCGCCGATCACGCCACCGAGGCAAGCGGCGGCGAACGGGACAAAGATCGGGTTCGCCCCTCGCCTGCCAAGTTGCAGACGCAACCATGTTCCCGCTGCACCAGCCAGTCCGGCGACCCCAAAGGTCGGCCAGTCACCGCCGAACAACCGGCTCAGACTTGCCGCCGTCAGACCCAGTGCCGCCACCACAAGCCACGGCCCGTACGTCGGCGGCCGGTGCTCGACGGTGTCCAGCGCGGCCTCCACCGCCGTCAGACCGCGCCGGCCGCCCTCCGCCTCGTCGATCTGGTGATCAATCGCTTCCAAAGCGCTCATGCCGACGCCCATCGCAGGAATGCGGTGGCCGAGCTTGGTGCGAAAATGCTCACCTATAACGATCGTTAGAAGTAACGTCTCATAGCTGAGCATCAGATGGGCATCGCATCCGAAAGCGGCCGCCAGTCGGGTCACAGCTTCCTGCACGTGTTCAGTATCGGCGCCGTTCAATAGCAACAGGCGGCCCGCCCGCAGGGCAACGTGCGCGACCTGCTCGACATGCGCGGCATCAGGGGTATCCGTTGCATTGGGCAACGGTTAGATCTCGGCCGGATAGACCGGCTTGTAGGCGCGCTCCCGAACATGCGCATCAATGTCGGCTGGACGCGGTATGCCGGCAAGGTCATGGTCGAAGACGTATTCCGCGATCCGCGTCGCGGTGTGCAACGAGGCATTCAGGATGTTGCTGGTCGGCGGATAAATAAGTCCAGTGGCGAGGTTCGCTTCGGTCACCTGCTCGGCGACCGCTCGGGCAGCGATGATGAACATCTCCTCGGTCACCCGTTTGGCCTCCGTCGCCAGCACCGCCATGCCCATCGCCGGAAAAATGTAGACGTTGTTACCCTGGCCGGGGATGAGAGTCTTGCCGTTGATCTCGACAGCCGGGAATGGACTGCCGCTGGCAAACACCGCCCGCCCATCGGACCATTTGTAAGCTTCTTCCGCCGTGCACTCCGAGCGCGAGGTCGGATTGGAGTAAGGGAAGATGATAGGCCGGTCATTTACCCGGGCCATGGCCTCGATCACCGCCTGATTGAATAGTTTCGGTACCGTGCTGACGCCGATGATGCCGGTTGGCCGGATGGCTTCGATCGCCGCCGCGAACGAATCGACCGGCGCCGCATCGTGCGCGAACGGCTTCTGGAAGCCGGCGAGGTCGGTGCGAGAGGCGATCATCAATCCGTTGATGTCATACAGCCAGTTTCGTGCCCGGGCCTGGTCGATCGGCAAACCCTCCAGCGCCATCGCCTGACTGATGAGTTCGGCGATACCGGTCGCCGCCGAACCGCCGCCGAGAAACAGGAATCGTTGCTCAATCAGCGTCTTCCTGGTGATCCGCAGCGCCGCCAGGATGCCGGCGAGCGCGACCGCGGCGGTGCCCTGGATGTCGTCGTTATAGGTACAGATCGCATTGCGGTAACGTTCCAGAATCGGCACTGCATTGAAGTTGGCAAAATCCTCCCACTGCAGGCAGCATTTCGGGAAGAGCGCCTGCACCGCCTGCACGAATTCATCGATGAACGCATCGTACTCGGCGCCGCGCACCCGGTTCTGCCGCAACCCGAGATACAGCGGGTCCTCGAGCAAGTCATGATTGTTGGTGCCGACGTCGAGCGTCACGGGCATGGTCATTTGCGGCGGCACGCCGGCGCAGGCGGTATACAGAGCCAGCTTGCCGACCGGGATGCCCATGCCGCCAACGCCCAGATCGCCCAGGCCGAGAATCCGTTCGCCATCCGTTACAACGATGAAGCGCACATCCTGCTCGGGCCAGTTGGACAGCAACTCCCGCAAGCGACCCTTTGCCGTAATCGGCAGATATATGCCGCGGGACGCCTGAAAGATGTGATCAAACTTCTGACAGGCTTCGCCGACCGTCGGTGTGTAGACCAAAGGCATGAAGGCCGCCGGGTCCGACATCAGGACCGCATAAAACAGCACTTCATTGCGTGACTGTAGCGCACTGAGAAACAGATATTTCTGAAGATCGGTGTCGATTTCGGCAAGCTGAGTATGAACGCGCGCAACCTGGATCGCGAGCGTGTCCACGGTTGGCGGTAGCAGCCCCTCGATTCGCAGCGCCTTTCGGTCGGTCAGAGCGAACGCGGTCCCCCGGTTCCTCCGGGGATCGTGCAGCAGGGCGGGTCCGATCGGCGACGGCATGGTTTCGGGCATCGTATCAGCTTCCACAATTGCAGGTGTCACCTAGCTGCAGAGCCAACCACCCATACAAGCAAAGACGTGGGTGGCCGTGCCGAGCACCGCCGTGACAGAAGGGGACGCTATTCGGTCGCGACATAAGGTCTGACCATCTTCGCAGGATCGACCACCCGATCGAACTCAGCTTCGGTGACGAAACCGAGTTCAAGCGCGGCGGCCCGTAGCGTAAGATCATGGTCCGCCGCATGGTGCGCGATTTTCGACGCCTTGTCATAACCGATGACGGGTGCGAGCGCGGTCACCAGCATCAGCGAACGGTCGACATACTCCTGGATCTTCTTCTGATTCGGCCGAGTGCCCTCGACCAGGAATTTACGGAAATTCGTGCATCCGTCGGTCATGATGGTGATCGAGTGCATGATGTTGAAGATCATCAGCGGCTTGTAGACGTTCATCTCCAGATAGCCACCGGCGCCACCAAAGCCGGCCGCCACATCGTTTCCCATGACCTGGACAGCGATCATCGTCAGCGCCTCGGCCTGGGTCGGATTGACCTTGCCGGGCATGATTGACGACCCAGGCTCGTTCTCGGGGATCACCAGTTCCGCGAAGCCGGCGCGTGGACCACAGGACATCAGCCTGATATCGTTGGCAATCTTATAAAGCGAGACCGCCAGCGTGCGCAGTGTCCCGGACAGATGCACCAGAGCGTCGTGCGAGCCCTGAACGGTGAACTTGTTCGCCGCGCTTACGAAGGGCAGGCCGGTGAGGCGGGCAATCTCGGCCGAGGCAGCCTCGGCGAAGCCAGGCGCCGCGTTGATCCCGGTGCCCACCGCGGTGCCGCCGAGCGCGAGGTGGTATACAGCTTTCAGTGCGTCATCAAGACGTTCCAGGTCGTCGGCCAGCATCCCCACATAGCCGGACCATTCCTGCCCCAGCGTGATCGGCGTGGCATCCTGCATATGGGTGCGGCCGATCTTGACGATATCTTTCCATGCCTCCGCCTTCGCCGCGAACGCATCGTGCAAAGCCCGCACAGCGGGAATCAGGCGCTGCGTGACGCCGAACGCGGCAGCGATATACATCGCTGATGGAAACGAGTCGTTGGAGGACTGCGACATGTTGACGTGATCGTTCGGATGCACCGGCGTCTTGCTGCCAAGCGCCGTGCCCGCAAGCTGACAAGCGCGATTCGACATCACCTCGTTGACGTTCATGTTGAACTGCGTGCCGCTGCCGGTCATCCAGACGTGCAGTGGAAACATGTCATGATGCTCGCCGTTCAGGATCTCATCGGCGACGCGCACGATCAGCGAATGCGCGGTGTCGTCCAGCCGCTTGCCGTCATGGTTCGCGTTCGCCGCGGCTTTCTTCAGGATGGCGTAGGCGACGATCATTTCACGCGGTATCAGGTCCTTGCCGATACTGAAATGCTCGAGCGAGCGCTGGGTCTGCGCACCCCAGAGTTTGTCGGCCGGGACTTCGACCTCACCCAGGCTGTCGGCTTCTTTGCGAAAATCTGTCATGGCTGAGGTCTCGTTATAGTTGCAAAGCTAGCAAGACACGGCCCGGAGGTGTCCCGCCGTAGCCTCACACATAGCGCAGAGTGGTGAACATGCCAGCGTCCATATGATACAGCAGATGACAGTGCAGCGCCCACCAGCCGGGATTGTCCGCATCGAAAGCGACCACGACCCGCGACTTCGGGGTGACGAGCACAGTGTCGCGGCGGGCTCCGGAGAAGCGCACACCGTCAATCTCGACCACCTGAAAATTGTGTCCGTGCAGATGCATCGGATGCGTCATCGGTGTCTGGTTGTCGAACACCAGCTCGACCCGCTCGCCCTCCGCAACAGGCAGCGGCGGAACGTCCTTGTTCCAGACGACGTCGTTGATCGACCAGACATAGCGTTCCATCGTTCCGGTCAGGGTCACCCGATGCACACGATCCGCCCTCCGCGCCACGATCGGCTCGGCCGCGCGCAGGTTTCGTTCCAGATCCAGCGTGAGCGCGGGGGACCGCATTTGCGCCGATGTGGACATCCGGCCGATCGGGGCCCGCCCCGCATGCAAGATCACCCCGGACTGGCTGCGATCACCCTCCAGCATCGCAAGTATCGGATGCGCGGCCGGCGCCTGAGGAATCCGTAGGCGAATATCGAGGCGCTGTGCCACAGTGACAGGAAAGCGGCGGCCCGAGACCGGCCATACCCGAAACCCATCCACCGCAATGAGTTCTCCGTCGAGCGCACCAAGATCGAGATGATAGGCGCTCATCGACGAACTGTTGATGACCCGCAGCAGAACCGTCCCGCCCGGCTCGACCTGGAACACCTCGGGGTCGTCCAGCGTGCGGTCGTTGGCGAGAAACGCATCGTACGTCACGTCGTTCAGATCCGGGCCGGCGGACATTTTCATTCCGCTCATCGGATTCATATTGTGCATCGCACCCGGAGGGGCGGACGTCCTCCGCAACCCCGCGAAAATCTCCTCGGGCGGAATGAAACTGAAATCCGCCAGCATCACGACGATTTCCTGCTGCCCGGGCTGATCGCGGTCGTCGCGGATGATCAGCGGCGCGGCCGCCAAAATCTGCTCCTGCAACCCCTGGTGAGAGTGCATCCAGAACGTTCCGCCGAAGCGCAACGGAAAGTCGTAATCCGCGCTGCCGCCGGGTGGAATAGACGGCGCGGAGATGCCCGGGACGCCGTCCTGCCGCCAGGGCGGGGTGAGGCCATGCCAGTGGATGAGCGTCGGCTCATCCAGTTGGTTCTCGAGGCGGACCCGGAACCGTTGCCCCACTGCCGTCGTCAAGCCAGGTGTGCCGTCCGGCTGGCCGATCCCGAGCACTGAGACCGATTTGCCGTTGACCTCGAGCTGTCGCCGATGCACCCGCAGGATCGTAACGCTCTCGGCAGTATCATCGGCTCGGGCGCCAAGCGGGACAACAGCGGCCAACGCGGTTGACATCACGGCTCGGCGCGAGAGCATGGCGTCTATTGCCTCCACAAGCGCCCCAGTGTCCGGCGGCCGCGGGTTGGGTCGGTTTCTCTCGACGATAGTACAACGGATTTGTATTTGTAACCAGTTGAACCGCAGGAGCAAACGACATGGCCACGACGGTAGCGGACCAAATGGTCGAAACCCTTGCGGCGGCGGGGGTCAAGCGAATCTATGGCATCGTCGGCGACAGCCTGAACGGATTCACCAACTCGTTGCGACGCCAGGGCAAGATCGCCTGGCTGCACGTTCGCCATGAGGAGGTGGCTGCCTTCGCGGCCGGAGCCGACGCGCATCTGACCGGCGAACTGGCGGTCTGCGCGGGAAGCTGCGGCCCGGGCAACCTGCATCTGATCAACGGCCTGTTCGACTGCCATCGTTCCAACGTCCCGGTGCTGGCCATCGCCGCGCACATCCCATCCCCCGAGATCGGCTCTGGCTATTTCCAGGAAACCCACCCGGAGAACCTGTTCCGCGAATGCAGCTCCTACTGCGAACTCGTCTCCGGCGTCGAGCAGATGCCACGCGTGCTGGAAATGGCGATCCGTCACGCGGTCACGCATCGGACGGTGGCCGTCGTGGTGATCCCCGGCGACGTGGCGTTGCGGCCAGCGATCCCGGCACCGTCGCCGAAGCCGGCGGGACTGCTGCCGGCACGTCCGCTGACCGTGCCGCCCCAGGCCTCGATCGAACAACTGGCGGCCTGGCTGAACCAGGCTGGCAAATTGACCCTACTGTGCGGTTCAGGCTGCGCCGGATCGCACGGGCAATTGCTGGCCCTGGCCGAGACGTTGAAGGCCCCCGTGGTGCACGCCCTGCGGGGCAAGGAGCATGTCGAGTGGGACAATCCCTATGACGTCGGCATGACGGGACTGATCGGCTTCGCCTCCGGCTATCGCGCCATGGAAGCTTGCGACACCTTGCTGATGCTGGGGACTGATTTCCCTTACCGCCAGTTCTATCCGGGGACTGCCCGCATCGCCCAGATCGATCTGCGCGGCGAGAACATTGGTCGGCGAGTCCCGGTCGATCTCGGGCTGGTCGGCGACGTGGGTGCGACGCTGGATGCGCTGCTGCCCCGCCTGACCACGAAGACCGACCGCGCGCATCTGGACACCTCGGTCGCGCACTATCGGGAGGCTCGCAAGGGCCTGGACGAACTGGCCACCGGCCGCAAGGGCGGCGTGCTGCATCCGCAACATATCGCCCGGGTGGTGAGCGAACTCGCCTCCGACGATGCGATTTTCACCTGCGACGTTGGCCTGCCGACTGTCTGGGCGGCACGCTATCTGGCCATGAACGGCAAGCGCCGGCTGATCGGTTCGTTCTGGCACGGTTCGATGGCCAACGCCATGTCACAGGCGATCGGCGCGCAGGCGGCCTTTCCCGACCGGCAGGTGATCTCGCTGTCCGGCGATGGCGGTTTCACCATGCTGATGGGCGACCTGCTCAGCTTCAAACAGCTCCGGCTGCCGTCCAAGATCATCGTCTTCAACAACGGTGCGCTGGGCTTTATCGAGCTGGAACAGAAGGCGACCGGATTTCTCAATACCGGGACCGATTTGGAAAATCCCAACTTCGCGCTGATGGCGGAGGCGGTCGGCATCAAGGGTGTGCGGATCGAGGATCCCGCCGAGGTTCATGACAAGCTGGCGGAAGCACTGGCACATCCGGGCCCGGTCGTGGTGGATGCCGTCGTCAACCGGATGGAGCTGGCGATGCCGCCGAGCATCAACGCCCAGATGGCGAAGGGTTTCACGATGTATATGATCCGCGCGGTGCTGAATGGCCGCACCGACGAAGTGGTGGAACTGGCGAGGACGAACCTGCGGCGGTGAGGTCGACGCCGCTCAGATGCGTTCGATGTCGGCGCCGCATGCCGCCAGCTTCTGCTCCACGGCCTCGTAGCCGCGGTCGAGGTGATAGACGCGGTTGACGACTGTCTCCCCCCGGCCGCGAGACCGGCCAGGATCAGCGACAGCGACGCACGCAGATCGGTCGCCATCACCGGCGCTCCGGACAGCGCTGGCACCCCGCGCACGATCGCCGAGGCGCCATGCACGTTGATCCGCGCGCCCATCCGGTTCAGTTCCGAGACATGCATGAAGCGGTTCTCGAAGATCGTCTCGGTCACCATCGAGGCGCCATCTGCCACTGACATCAGCGCCATGAACTGCGCCTGCATGTCGGTTGGGAACCCTGGATAGGGCTCCGTCATCACATCCACGCCGTGCAGTCCGTTGAGTCGCTTCACCGTCAGGCCGTCGGGTCGTTCCTCGATCTCGACCCCGGCCTCGCGCAGGATGCGCACGGTGGCGCCAAGATGATCGAGGCGGGCGTCGCGCAGGAAGACCGACCCACCGGAGATCGCGGCGGCACAGGCGTAGCTGCCGGTCTCGATGCGGTCGGGGATGATCGCGTGACTTGCGCCGTGCAGCGCGGCCACGCCATCGATCACCAGTTTGTCGGAGCCGATGCCCTCGATCCGGGCACCCATCGCCACCAGGCAGGCGGCCAGGTCGCCGATTTCCGGCTCGCGCGCGGCGTTGGCCAGTGTGGTGCGGCCGTCGGCGAGGGACGCGGCCATCAACAGATTCTCGGTAGCGCCGACCGAAACGAAGGGGAACACGATGGTGGCGCCGCGCAGCCGCCCGTCGACTCGCGCATCGATGTAGCCGCCCTCCAGCATAATGCGGGCGCCCAACTGCTCCAGGCCCTTCAAATGGAGATCGATCGGGCGGGCACCGATGGCGCAGCCGCCGGGCAGCGAGACCCGCGCCTCCCCCACGCGGGCCAGGAGCGGACCCAGCACCAGGAACGAGGCGCGCATCTTGCGAACGATGTCGTACGGTGCCTCGGTGCTTCGGATGGCGCCGCCGAGCGAGAGGGTGCGGGCGTCGTTGGTGACGGGGTCGACGGCAATGCCATGCTGGGCCAGCAGCAGCCCCATGGTCTGGATGTCCGCCAGCCGCGGCACGTTCGACAGAATCAGGCGCTCATCGGTCAGCAGGCCGGCGACCATCAGCGGCAGCGCGGCGTTTTTTGCCCCGCCGACCTTGATCTCGCCCGACAGGGGCGCGCCGCCGCGAATCCGGATCCGGTCCATCGATCGCCTTACATTCGAGGCAGGGAAACGCCCCGCTGACCCATGTATTTGCCGGCTTTGTCGGCGTAGCTGGTCTCACAGGGTTCGTTGCCCTGCAGGAACAGGAACTGGCAGATCCCCTCATGCGCGTGGATCTTCGCCGGCAGCGGAGTGGTGTTGCTGATTTCGATCGTCACCTGGCCTTCCCATTCGGGCTCCAGCGGCGTCACGTTCACGATGATGCCGCAACGCGCGTAAGTCGACTTCCCGAGGCAGATCACCAGCACATCGCGCGGGATGCGGAAATACTCGATGGTATGGCCTAGCGCGAAACTGTTTGGCGGGATGATGCAGACGTCCGCCTTGCGGTCGACGAAGCTGGACGGCGAGAACGCCTTCGGGTCGACCACGGCCGAGTTGATATTGGTGAAAATCTTGAAATCGTCGGCGATGCGGGCGTCGTAGCCGTAGCTGGACAGGCCATAGCTGATGACGCCGTCGCGTTTCTGCGCCTCGACGAACGGGTCGATCATGCCGTGTTCCCGCGCCATCCTGCGGATCCAGCGGTCGGACAGAACTGGCATCGCGGCGGGAGACTCCGGAGTGGGGCGACAGCGAGTGCTCTAGCCCGGATCACCGCCGTGCCGCAAACGCCGCGTTTCTCTAGTAGACGTCGTCGGAACTGGCGCCCCGGTTTGGCTGCGCGTCGCAAACTGAGGCGCAATTGCCACAGCTACCCAGAACGCATTCGCGCCGAGGTCAGGCGTAGTGCAACTATCGGCTGAGCATGAACGAGAACTGCGCGATCCGGTGCGGGCGTGGGTGGTCGCAGCGGGCCCTTAGCCGGGAAGCGGGATAAACTCGCGCTCATCGCCGGCCACCTTGCCGAAACGACCGGCCTTCCAATCGGCCTTTGCCTGTTCGATCCGCGCCTGCGAGGACGAGACAAAGTTCCAGAAAATGAACCGTGGCCCGTCCATTACCGCGCCTCCCAGCAGCAGCAGCCGAGCTCCCTGGGGACCGGCACGGAGGGCGAGGGAATCGCTGGCGCGGAACAGCAGCATCCGTCCGGCCTCGAAACTGACGCCCGCGACTTCGGCCGTTCCCTGCACGACGTAGGCACCGCGCTCCTCGTGCTGGTCGGGGAGTGGCAGTAACGCGCCGGGGGACATGGACACGTCGGCGTAGAACACCGGCCATTGCGTGACCACGGGAGAATGCAGACCCCAGCCATCCCCGGCGATCAGCCGCAGCTGAATACCGGGCTCCTCCAGGACCGGCAAGGACGCTGCCGAGTGGTGCGCGAAAGCCGCCGGCATTTCCTCCGTCGTCTTCGGCAACGCGGCCCAGGACTGAATGCCGAACAGCTTGTTGTGCTGACCGCGCAGCGCGGTGTCGGTGCGTTCCGAGTGGGCGATGCCGCTGCCGGCGGTCATCCAGTTCACGTCGCCGGGAACGATCGAAAGCTGCGACCCAAGGGTGTCGCGATGCATGATCGAACCGTTGAACAGATAGGTGACGGTAGCCAGGCCGATATGAGGGTGCGGCCGCACGTCGAGGCCACGACCGGCAAGGAATTCGCCCGGTCCCATTTGATCGAAGAAGATGAATGGCCCGATCATCTGCTTTTCCCTGGCCGGCAGGGCACGCCGCACTTCGAAGCCGCCGACATCATGAGCGCGGGGAATGATCACCGCATCGACGCTGGCTGGCATGGACGGTTGGTTCATGGCGGCGCCCCTTCACCGGTGATGGCCGGCGCGCAGCATAATTCATCTCGCGTGCCGCGCCAGGACCGGCTAGTCGGCGGTCCGTAGCCTGATCCCGGCATGCCTGCTTAACTGCCGGCCATGGATGAGAACCTCCCGATCATCGATGCCCACCATCATTTGTGGGACCTCGCCTCTCCCCTCCGCTATCCCTGGCTCGAATCCGGCGAACACGCCTGGCTCGGCGACTACTCACGCATTCGGCGCAGTTACCTCCCGGCCGAATACCGTCGCGACACCGCGCTGCACAACGTCGTCGCCACGGTTCATGTCGAGGCGGAATGTGACCGCTCCCAGCAGCTTGCGGAAACCGAGTGGCTGACGCGCATCGCCGCCGAGACCGGCATGCCGGATGCCATCGTGGCGCACGCCTGGGTGGACACCCCCGACGCCGAGGACATCATCGCCGCACAGGCGGCCAACAAGATGGTCCGCGGCATCCGCACCAAGCCGGTGATCGCGTCGGGGCCGAACCATTCCGTCCGCGGCGAGAAACGCAGCCTGCAGGACCCGAAGTGGCGCCAGGGTCTCGGGCTGCTCAGCAAATACGACCTGTCCTGGGATCTGCGCGTGCCCTGGTATCATCTGGAGGAGGCTGCGGAAGTCTGTCGCGAACATCCTGACCTGCGCATCGTGCTAAATCACACAGGATACCCACTGGACCGCTCGAACGAACAACTCGCGGTGTGGCGGCGCGGCATGGAGGCACTGGCCTCCTGCCCGCATGTGTGGTGCAAAATCTCCGGCCTGACGGTGAAGGGCAAGCCCTGGACGCTGCAGGTCAACGGCGCGGTGATTCGTGAAACGATCGGCATGTTCGGGGTCGATCGCTGCATGTTCGCGTCAAATTTCCCGGTGGACAGCGTAAAGGCGAGTTGGGACTGGATCTACTGTCAGTTCAAGTATGTCACGGCTGGGCTGCCGCACCAGGACCGCCGCAAACTGTTCGCTGGGAATGCACTGAGGTTTTATCGGGTTGCGGTGGATATAGATTGACAGAATTCTTACCTTGTCTTACAAGACCGGCATGGTAGAACTCAATCGAGCGGCGCCCCCGATGGAAACCACCCGGCTATCATCCAAAGGCCAGATCATCCTGCCCAAGGCGGTGCGGGAGATGCATCACTGGGAACCCGGGACGGATTTCTCCGTCGAGGACACCGGCGACGGGGTTCTACTGCGCCCCTTGAAGACCACGCCGCCGACGCGGCTGGACCAGGTGGTCGGCTGCCTGCACACTAACGGACCGGCGCGGACCCTGGAAGAAATGGACGCGGCGATCGACCACGAGGTGCGGACACGCCGTGATAGCGGCCGATACTAATGTCGTTGTCCGCCTGCTGACCGGCGACGAGCCGCGGCAGTCGGAGCAGGCTCGCCTGCTGTTCGACCGCGAGACCGTCTTCTTGCCTAAAACCGTGCTGCTGGAAGCGGAGTGGGTGCTGCGGCGGCTGTACCGGTTGGAACGTGCACGCGTCATCAGCGCTTTGACCGCGCTGGTGGCGCTGCCGGGTGTTCGATGCGAGGATGAGCCGGCCATCATCCAGGCCTTGGCGTGGAGCCGGGACGGCCTGGACTTTGCCGACGCGGTTCATGTGGCCTCGAGCCGGACGGCCAGCCGTTTCGCGACGTTCGACCAGGCGCTGATCAGACAGGCGGCATCGACCGGCGTGGCGGTTTCGCAGCCCTGAAAGGCTTCCCGGCGGGCGGATATCGAGGGAGTGTCGAGCATGGATCTGGCGGGCAAGGTTGCCATCGTTACCGGAGGCAGCGGTGCGATCGGATCCGCCACGGCCCATCGCCTGGCCCAGGCGGACGCAACCGTCATCGTCGGCTACAACAGCAAACCGGAAATCGCCGCCTCCGTGGTGGCCGCCCTGCCCGGCGCCGGGCACCGCGCGATGCGCATCCCGATGCTGGAAACCCCGGTCATCCGAGAGGTGGCCGCCACGGTCGGGCGTGATTTTGGCCGCTGCGACGTATTGGTGAACTCGGCTGGCTTCACCCGGATGATCGCCCATCCCGACCTCGAGGCGCTGGACGACGCGCTGATCGATGCGATCTTTGCCGCCAACGTGCGCGGGCCGTTCGCGACTGTCCGGGCCTTCGCGCCGCTGCTGCGACGGTCCGGTGACGCCGTGATCGTCAACATCTCGTCGATCGCGGCGACCAGCGGCACCGGCAGCAACATCGCCTATGGCGGCGCGAAGGCGGCCCTGGACACCATGGCCGTGTCGCTGGCGCGTGTGCTGGGACCGGAGATCCGTGTGCTGACCGTCTCCCCGGCGGCCGTGGACACCGCGTTCGTGCCGGGGCGAACCACCGCGATGGTGGAGAAGGTGGCCTCGACAACGCCGCTGAAACGGGTGGTCAAGGCCGACGAGGTGGCTCAGGCGGTAATGGCCGCGGTGACCCACCTGACCGCCAGCACCGGCCTCGTAATCCCCGTCGATGGCGGCAAGCTGCTCGGCTGAGGTTGGCCGGCGACGATTCCGCTGGCATGCTGCCGCAACGCCCGTGCGCGGGCACAACCTGATGGAGACGAGCATGGCGGCGGATGGCGCGACGGGTGGCTGGGTGCGGGTGGCCGCGAAGGGCGACGTGGCGGAGGGGCAGTGCCTGGGCGTTCGGGTCGGCGCCACCGAAGTCGCCATCTTTCACCTTCCCGGCGGCGAGTTCCACGCCACCTCCAACGTCTGCACGCACGAATACGCTCTGCTGTCTGATGGCTGGCTCGAGAATGGCTGTATCGAATGCCCGCTGCACGCCGCTCAGTTCGACGTGCGGACCGGCAAGGCGATGTCGGCGCCGGCGGATGAGGATATCGCCGTCTATCCGATCAAGGCTGAGGGCGACGATCTTCTGGTGCAAGTGCCGGGATGAGCCCTCCCGGCGACCATCCGGCGCCAATCGATTGTGACGTCCATCCGGTGGTTCCGGGGCTGGCGGTGCTGCTGCCGTACCTTGACGATCACTGGCGCGAAACCGCGGTCAGGCGCGGCATCGAAGATCTGACCACGATCAGCTACCCGACACGCAATCCGCTCAGCTTTCGCGAAGACTGGCGTGACCCGGACGGCCGCACCGCCACCGACGCCGGTGTTCTCGGCACGCAGGCGCTCGATCCCCTCGGCACACGGCTGGCGATCTGCAACTGCCTTTACGGGGTGCAGGCACAGTTTAGCGAGGACCTCGGCGTCGCGTTCTCCCGCGCCGTGAACGACTGGATCGCGCAGGAATGGCTCGACCGCGACACCCGGCTGCGAGCGTCGATCATCGTGCCGATGCAGAACGCCGAGATGGCAGTGGACGAAATCGAACGCTGTGCCGGCGATCACCGATTCGTCCAGGTCATGCTTCTGGTCGGCAGCGAGGTGACGCTCGGCCGCCGCCAGTACTGGCCGATCTACGCGGCGGCGGAGCGCCATGGGCTGCCGATTGGGATCCATGCCGGCTCGATGTACCGCCATCCAATGACGCCGGTGGGGTGGCCGAGCACGTTTACGGAAGAATATGTGAATCAGGCGACGGCGTTTCAGTCGCAGTTGACCAGCCTGGTCACCGAGGGCGTGTTCGCCAAATTCCCCGCGCTGACCGTGGTGCTGCTGGAATCCGGCGTGACCTGGCTGCCGGCGTATCTGTGGCGGCTGACCAAGTTCTGGAAAGGACTCCGCAGCGAGGTCCCCTGGGTGTCCGATCCGCCGGGTTCCATCGTGCGCGAGCGGGTGCGGCTGACGCTGCAGCCGTTCGATGCGCCGCCCGATTCCGCCTCGGTGATGCGGCTGATCGAGCATATCGGATCGGATGAGATACTGCTGTTCTCCACCGACTACCCGCACTGGCAGTACGACGGCGAGAGCGCCCTGCCGGAGGGGCTGGATGCCGGCCTCGCGCGGAAGATCATGGCGGAGAACCCGCTGCGAACCTATGTTCGGTTGAATGAAACGGTGGCCAGGGAGAAGGTGCCATGAACGTCGACGTCCTCAATCGCTCAGGGGTTCAGCCGACCGCCGCTTCCCGGCTGGCGATCGCTGACTGCGACATCCATCCGCGGCCGGCCGGTGTCGGGATCGGCGGTGTCAGCAAATCGCTGTATCCGTATCTGTCGCGCCGCTGGATCGAGCACGTGGAAGCGTTCGGCATCACCTATCGCCAGCCGTGGGAGAAGGGTTCGGCTTATCCGAAGGGCCAGCCCCAGGCGTGCCGGCGCGATGCATTTCTGCCGGATGGCGGGTCGCCCGGCAGCGATCTGCGCTTCATGGCGGCGCAGCATCTGGACCCGAACAACGTCTCGCTGGGTATTCTCAACCCGTTGACCAGCGGCCAGGGAGCGACCAACCCGGAGCTGTCGGCGGCGATCACCCATGCCACGAACGAATGGCAGAAGGCCGAGTGGACCTCGCGGGACAAGCGGCTGCGCGGTTCGGTCGTTGTGCCGTATGAGGACAGCGTCGCGTCGGTGCGGGAAATCGAGCTGCGCGCCGGCGACGCGGAGTTCGCCCAGGTTCTGCTGCTGAGCCGGACGGCGGAGCCGTTGGGACAGCGGCGCTACTGGCCGATCTATGAGGCGGCGGCCGCGGCCGGTCTGGCGGTCGGCATCCACGCCTTCGGCAATGGCGGCTGGCCCAATACTGCTGGCGGTTGGGGCAGCTACTACATCGAGGAAATGGTTGGTCACGCCCAGGCGCAGCAGGCGCTGCTGGTCAGCCTGATCCTGGAGGGTGTGTTCGAGCGCGTGCCCGATCTACGCGTGGTGCTGGTGGAGGGCGGGCTTGCCTGGGCCGCGGCTCTGGGGTGGCGAATGGACCGGCAGTGGGCGAAGCTGAAGCGGGAGTTGCCGCATCTGAATCGGGCACCCTCCGAGTATATCCGCACCAATGTCTGGTTCACCACGCAGCCGATCGAGGAGCCGGACCCGCGCAGCCAGTTAGCCGAGACGCTGGAGTGGATCGGCTGGGACCGGGTGTTGTTCGCGACGGATTATCCGCACTGGGATTTCGACGATCCCGCCCAGGCGCTGCCGATCAAGCTGACCGAGGCACAGCGGCGGCAGGTGTTTCTGGAGAATGCGAAGGCGGTCTACCGGCAGGGGTAGACCGTGTCAGGGGAGATGCTACCGGCAGACGCTCCGCCTTTGGCGCCCCCGCATCCTGACATCTGTGATGTGGTGGTGGTGGGTGGAGGCCCGGCGGGCTCGACAATCGCGGCGCTTCTCGCCGAGCGCGGGCTGGACGTTGTGGTCGTCGAGAAGGACGTGCATCCGCGCTTTCACATCGGCGAAAGCCTGCTGCCGTTCAATCTTCCCCTTTTGCAGCGCCTGGGTGTGGCCGATCAGATCCAGCGGATCGGCCTGACGAAATGGGGTGTGGACTTCGTCTCGCCGGCCCATCGCCGCACCGTCACGTTCGAGTTCGCCGATGCCTGGAACAAGTCCCTGCCCTATTCCTATCAGGTCAGGCGGTCAGAATTCGATCATATCCTGATCCGGAACGCGGCGGCGAAGGGAGCGCGGGTGATCGAGGGCTGGCGCGTTACCGAGCTTGATCTCGATCATGCCGACGGTGTCGAGGTCACCGCCAAAAGCGACCTTGGACCGGATCGACGTTGGCGGGCGAGGTTCCTGGTTGATGCATCCGGGCGGGATACGCTGGTTGCCAACAAACTGGGGCTGAAGGACCGCAACAGGCGTCATGCCAGTGCCGCCATCTACGGCCACTTCACCGGGGCGCATCGGCAGCAGGGTCGCCTTGAAGGCAATATCAGCATCTTCTGGTTCGACCACGGCTGGTTCTGGTTCATCCCGCTCGCGGATGGCACCACCAGCATCGGCGCCGTCTGCCCGCCCGACTATCTGAAGCGGCGAAACACCGACGTCACCACGTTCCTTCACCAAACCATCGCGATGGCGCCGGCGCTTGCGGAGCGGCTCTCGGGCGCCACGATGACCGGTCCGGCGACCGCGACCGGCAACTACTCGTACCGCGCGCGCAGCATGGCAGGGCGCAACCATCTGATGGTTGGGGACGCCTATGCGTTCATCGATCCGGTGTTCTCGACTGGCGTTTATCTGGCAATGAACAGTGCCTTCCACGCCGCCGACACGGTCACGACCGCGCTGCGAAATCCTCGGCTGGCGCCGCGGGCGCTGGCCAGGTTCGATGCGGACGTGCAACGGGGAATCGACCGGTTCTCGTGGTTCATCTACCGGATGAACCGGCCGGCACTACGCGATCTGTTCATGAACCCACGCAACGTTCTGCGCCTGCGGGAGGCGGTGCTTTCACTGCTGTCGGGCGACGTGTTCAACCCGTCGCCGGTGCATCTGAGGCTGGCGATCTTCAAGACGCTGTATTACGCCAGGGCACTTGGCCAGAAGCTGCAGCCGTCGTGACGCATTGGTGACTTGTTGCTTCGGGTGGGTGGGCGTCCTTAACCATGTCTCTGTTTAACGAAAGACGTGGGTGGTCCGCCTTCTGCGCCAGCCATGACACTCGGGGCAGGTGACGCGTGATCCGTTTGGACGGTTGGTGTCAGATCATGCCTCCGTTGATCGAGATCACTTGGCCCGAAATATAGCTGGCGCGGTCGGAGGCGAGAAACTCGATCAGCTCGGCAACCTCCTCGGGTCGGCCGGCACGCTTCATCGGCACCAGCCGTTCGATGGCCTCCCGGGGGAACGCATCCGCGGTCATGGCTGACTCGATGATGCCGGGTGCCACCGCATTGACCGTAACGCCTCGGGTCGCAAGTTCGAGGGCCAGCGACCGCGTGGCGCCATGCAGCCCTGCCTTGGCCGCCGCGTAGTTCACCTGACCGCGGTTACCGAGGATGCTCGCGACGGACGAGACCGATACGATACGCCCCCAGCGGGTGCGGATCATCGGCATGAGCAGCGGTTGCGTCACGTTGAAGAACCCGTTCAGCGAGACGTCGAGCACCCGCGACCATTGCTCCCGCCTCATGCCGGGCATCACCGCGTCGTCGTGAATCCCCGCATTGTTCACCAAGATCTGAATCGGTCCGTCTTGCAGCAGCCGGGTCAGCGCGGCCCCGGTCGCATCAGGATCGGCGACGTCGAACTGCACAGCCTCCGCCGAACCGCCTTGCCGTCGAATGTCCGCCGCCACCAACTCCGCGACGTCGGCGTGTAGGTAGGCCTGGATGACGACATGATGACCGGCGCTCGCCAAGCGGAGCGCGATGGCGCGGCCAAGGGCTCCGCTGCCGCCGGTGACGAGCGCCCTTTTCACCCGGGTCCCGGAAGGACGACGGCGGCGCGGCCGTCGAGCAGGACGCTTTCACTGTGCGTCAGCGTGAAGTGATAGATCGCCCGGGTGGCATCACCGAACAAGCGCTCCGCCGCGACGATCAACGTCCCGCGCAGCAGGTCCAGTCGATCATCGTGGCAGGCAAGCTGGCGCACGCTGGCAAGGTAACCCTGGCGCGGTGGGCCCTGATCCGCGCCGGCTGCCGTGAGCGCGGTGTGCAGTGCCATAGCCTGCGCGGCATACTCCACGCCGCCGAGTATGCCCAGGCGGTCGTTACGCCGCAGCGGGTTACTTAGCGCCCGGTGGCTGTCGGTGGCGCACGCGATCCGCGCGTGGTCCCAGCTCAGGACGCTGTCCAGCAGGGACATGCCGCCGGCGTGAGGGATGAGCCGGGCGATACCGGTCTTGTCGATCAGCACGGCAGAACGCCGATCCGCAGCGCGCCGTGGCGAAGCTCGAGGCAGACGCTGCCGCTCGCGCGGGCGGCAAGCAGCTCAAGCAGCGGCAGCGATCGGGCGGCCGGATTGCCTCGGCGCAGTTCCTCGAGGCCGGGATCGAGGCACAGGCTCACCTCCCCTGCCTCTACCATCCGTATCTCCAGCTCGGCGATCGCCCGATACGACGGCGCTGGGCCGACAACAAACGCCGTGCCGAAACTTGCTTCGATGCACCGCACGCCGTGAAGCGGTTCCGGATAGGGTAGGTCGTAAGCGACGAGCAGGACCGAGCGGCTAGCGGACACCGCCTGGACGCTTGCCTCGAGCAATCCCGCCGCGAAACTGGTATCGTACCCGCTCAAGCTGGTGACCGCCTCGCGCGACTGGACGGCCATGCTCCAGTAGCCTGATGGTGCGTTGTGGACCGAGTTGTGGAAGCGGGTCGGGGAGACCTCGCGGGCGGGTGTTACAAGCGCCGACAGGATCGCGCTGATGGTGTCTCCGTCGGCCCCCGAGGAGGCAAACACCGCCGGCAGGGTGGCCGTGTCGAGGTCTGAGCGCGCGACCGCTCCCGCGCCGAGCGCAAGGGCCAGTTTGACGGATGGAATGGCACGTCGTCGCTCCGCCGGTGACAATTGTGTCGGAGGCTCCAGCACCAGCGGCGCGGCGCGATAGGGTTCGGCGCGGGCGAGGATTGGCTGAGCCTCCTCCCAACTCGCGAGGCCGGGGGCGCGCAGCTCGACGGCCATGACTCCGACCCGGATGGCGTCGGCGGTCACGCCGTGTTTCCCAGGATCAGACTGGCGTTGCTGCCGCCGAAGCCGAATGAGTTCGACAGCACGTAGTTGACCCTCGCTGGTCGCGACGCAGTGATATAGTGGCACCGCAGCGCCGGATCGCGCGCTTCAGTATGCGGGCTGCCGGGCAGGAAACCCTGCTGGATCGACAGCGCGCCGATCACCGCCTCGACGATGCCGGAGGCGCCGAGTGTGTGGCCGGTGTGACCCTTGGTCGAGCTGCACGGGGTGGCGTCGCCGAACAACGACATCACCGCATTGTCTTCCACCTCGTCGCCGATGCGGGTCGCTGTGCCATGCAGGTTGATGTAGTCGATT
This sequence comes from uncultured Alphaproteobacteria bacterium, assembly GCA_963758415.1. GTDB lineage: Bacteria > Pseudomonadota > Alphaproteobacteria > Acetobacterales > Acetobacteraceae > Rhodopila. The sequence goes on from CAVWVL010000011.1 coordinate 2,199,823, forward strand.
TGCTCCGGCCGCAGCGCGGCCGCGGTCAGGGCGCGCGACATCGACAGCACCGCACCGGCGCCCTCGGGATGTGGCGCCGACATGTGGTGGGCATCGCTGCTTTCGCCCACGCCGAGCAGATAAGGCATACCGGGGTAGGCCGAGCGCGGCCGCTCCAGCAGGGCAAAGCCGGCGGCCTCGCCGATCGACAACCCCTGGCGCGACGCATCGAACGGGCGACAGGGTCCTTCGGCCAGAAGCTGGAGGGCGTTGAAACCATAAAGTGTCGTCAGGCAGAGGCTGTCAGCGCCACCGACGATGGCGGCATCGCACACGCCGGTCTCGATCATCCGCGCGGCGGTGGCGAACACCTTGGTGGTCGAGGCGCAGGCCGAGGAGACCACCAGGGCCGGCCCGCGCAGGCCCAGCAGTTGCGTGACAAAGTCGGCGAGCGAGAATGTGCTCTGGGTGCCGGCATAATCGAGATCGGCCGGCAGCCGTCCCGACGCAGAGTCGCGCCGCCGGTATGCCCGCTCGGTCTGCAGGATCCCCGACGTGCTGGTGCCGAGGAAGACGCCGATGCGTGCGGCGCCATAGCGGGCCTTGGCGGCGTCGATCTCGGCCTCGAACCCGTCCTGGGCGAGGGCGAGCCGCGCCAGGCGGTTGTTGCGACAATCGAACCGGGCGAGCCCGTGGCCCAGACGCACATCCTCGAGCCCCTGCACTTCACCGACATAGGTGGGCAGGTCCACGGTCTCGAAGCGGCAGGGGGCCAGTCCGCTCGCTGCGGACCGCAGCGCGGACAGCGTCGCGGAACGGCCGGCGCCGAGGCTGCTGGCGATGCAGAAGGCGGTCATCGCGAGTGGTTGCACCGGCCGTTCAGCCCCGCACCGGAGAGGCTCGGCCGGCGTTCCCGCTCGCCCCCGCCGAGCCGCCCAGACCCGTCCTGGCGATAAACGCCGCCCGGCCGACTATCTCCTGGTAAAAGCGCTCATAGAACGCCGGAAAGTCGTGCTCCGAGGCCAGTCGGGGGTGTTCACGCAGCCACCATTCCAGCGGCCGCCGCTCAACCTCGATACGCTGATAAAGCGTGCCGAAGTGGCGCAGGTCGGCTTGCAGGCTGGAATATCTCGGGTCCGAGAGAATCTGGCGGTACCAGCCTTCATACGATCCGAACACCGGGTCGTCGTAGAAAATCAACTGCAGGTCGGTGTTGTAGACCGCGTTCTGGTGCGCCAGCGGCTCGAAGGTCGCGATGGCGCCTTCGCGCGTCGGCAGTCCCTCGCCCGCGAGCACCGCTTTTCTGGCTGGCAGGTCGTTCCACACGGCAAGGAGATCCGTGATTGGCATGTCGTTGGCGCGCCGCATGATGTTGACGAATTCGTTCTTTGGCACGGGGAAGTCAAATAATGCGATCAGGACGAGCCGATGAGTTGGCCATGGCGGCCAGAAGCCGATGGCGGTCAGGGCATTATGCGCGACATGAATACAGTTATCGTTCAGAACGCTCCATTCGTATTCGGCCTCGCCATCGCGGTAGGGCCGGTTGAGTCCATTCAAATATTCGACAATGCGGGTCATTTCGGGGGCGGATAACGGCACGCGGGCGCAATAGCGGTCCCGGCCATAGGTGATGGCGTAGTCGGTGGCGATCGAGACTTCGTACTTGAAGCTGTCACGCGCGTAGCCGGGCGGCATGTCGTCGAATACGACGTCGTGGAAGCGGACCGCGTCGTAGAGGCGCAGGCGCTTCGCGTGCACTTTTGTCGCATCGTAGACTGCCCGCGTCAGGGGTTGCCCGGGCTTCAGATCACCGTGATAAAAGAAGTCGCGCCCCGGCACCGCGATCCAGGCCGCATTGGCGAAGTGGGAGTTCACACTCAGCCCGACGCCGCTTGACGCGGCATCCTCGGCACAGACGGCGATCTCCGGATAGCCGTCGCCGACGCGGCACACCCCGTTCAGGTAGATCGTCGAATGACCACCGACGCCGCCGCGAAGGTCCGCGCCGTAGCCGGGCTTCTTCTGCTGCTCGGACAGGGCGCAGAACTCCAAGTAGTAGGGATGCAGCGCGGTATAGGCGGCCTCGTCGTGTGGCGGCGGCGGGGTTGGAATGGGCGCGGTGGTGGAGCAGCCGGCGATCCCGGCAACGAGGCCTAAGAGCAGGGCGGTGCGGCAGGGATACATCACCGTGTCGCTACCCGCCGCTGTTCGGCCTCGAAGTCTCCCGCCATGAACACTCCAGGCACGATGACGAGAACACGGCGGTTAGCGTTCAATGGCACGGCCTGCCGTGAGAGGGGGAGTGGGCGGCGCTGGCATCATGATCGCCGCGAATAGCAGGCTCAAGCCGGTGCCGATGGCCACTGGCAGACCAAGGTCGTGCAGCACCGGCATCGGTGACAGCGCCAGGACGCCGAAGCCCATGACGGTGCACAGATTGGCCAGGAGCAGTGATGCCAGGACACGCGGCATCGCGGCCGGATCGTCGCGGTGGCGGTCGAAGAACAGGCAGTAGTTGGAACCGATCGCGACCACCAGTAAAACGCCGAACAGATTGAATATCGACAGCGCCTGGCCGCCAAGGCGAAGAGCCGCCAAAGTGACCACGACCGCGGCCACCAGTGGCGATATCACCATGGCGAGCCGCGCCGGCGATCGCAAGCTCACGGCCAGCAGCAAGCCGATCGCGGCGGCGCCAAGGCCCGCGAGAGTCACCCCCTCCCGCAGATAAACCCGCAGCAAACGGTCCGATTCGGCCTTGAGCCCGACCAGAACCGCGTGGGGTTCAGCCGCGATCGCCCGGGCCACGGCGTCCGGAGCGGTCACATCGCGCAGTGAGATCATTGCCACCCAGCTATCGGCCTGATGCAGCAACAGTGAGTCAAGCTTCAGCGACAGGGCAGTGCCATCGAGATCGGCGCGGCCGATGGGCTGGCGGGATCGCGCGCGGTCAACGTCGGCGATGAACGGCTCGAACAGCCCGGGCTGAAACGGCGATGCATCGAGCACAGCATCGAGATCGGTCCGCAGTGTCGCCAGATCGGGGAGTGCCGACTGGCGTGCCTGCTGGGTCCTCACGCTGGGCAGGTATCTAGCCGGCGTATCAAAGCCCCCAAGCCCATGTCGGACGAGCGGGCCTAGCAACGCGGTGATCCGCTCGGCCGCCTGCAAAGCAGCCTCCTGATCGGGGCGCCGGACGACGATGAGATAAGCCGCATCCGGGGCCCGCATATCGCGACGGAGCGACTGGTCGAGCCGTTGCTCGGCCGGCGGAACCGGGCTCAGGCTGGCCAGATCGCCGGCCCAGAAATCACCGTTGCCTCGGGCCAGGGAGATCGCTGCCGCCGCCGTCAGCAGCGCGACGATCCAGCGGAAGCGGCGTCCGCGCGCGGCAAGCGCCGTGATCCGGGCGATCGTCGAGGACTGCCGGACCCCGGTGAACCCGGCGGGGAGCAAGGCCGGCAGCACCCATCGCGTGACGCAGACCGCGACGGCGAGCCCGGTGATGGTGAACAGTCCGAGCTGCGCGAAGCCATCGAAGCTGGACAGCAGCATCGCCGAAAAACCGCAAATCGAGGTCAACATGCCCAGCCGGAGCGTCGGCCAGATCCGTGCCAGTGTTGCCTCGACGGGGCTATCCGGCGTGGTCTGGGTGAACAGATAAACGGCGTAGTCGACCGCCTCGCCGATCAGTGTGGCGCCGAAGCCAAGCGTTATGCCGTGCACCGTGCGGAATAGCAGGCCGACGGCGGCGATGCCCGCCAGCGCGCCGCTGATGACCGGGACGAACGCCAGGATCAGCACGCGGACCGAGCGGTAGGCCAGGAGGAGTGCCGTGGCCACCAGCAGGCTTGCCATGACGGAAAGCCGTGTGGCGTCCGACTTAATGCGGTCGCGTGCCTCGGCGGCAAAGACCGGCGGCCCAGTCATGACAAGCCGCGCCGCCTGATCGCGCCGGTCGGTTGTTACCGCGGCAAAGCCAGCACGTATCGCGGCGAGCGCGAGTTGATCGCCGTCGATATCGGAGCCAGCGGCGCTCAGCCGCATCAGCACTAGGGCCCGGCTCCCGTCGGTCGACACCCAGACGCCGTCCTGACGCGCGGGGCCGCCGCCGCCAGCGGATTGCCCATCGCCGAGTTCCTGCTCGATCAAATGCAGCATCTCGCCGGTCGGGTCGCTGGCGAGCGTGCGCTTCAGCAGAAAGCCCACGCTGGAGCCGAGCTGATCCATGTCGCGCTCGAGGGCGGCTCGCAACGCAGCGCGGGTGAAGTGACCGGCGTCGACCTGATCACTCAGCAAGTATCGGTTTGACCAGAGGAAATCGCGATCATGCTCGAACCCGCTGTCGTCGCCGTTTTCGACGCTGGTGAACTCCGCTCCGCCACGCAGCCGAGCCGCGAGCTGCCGGCTGATGGTCGTCAGACGATCGGCAGGGGCGCCCTCGATCGCGACCAGCACGAGACGGGAGACGACGCCCTCGCGGAGCTGATCCACCAGGACACGCTGTGCCGGCGATGTCACACGCGGCAGGAAAGCCGCCATGTCGGTATCGATGTGAAGCTGGGAGACGAACACTACCGCGGCCACGCTGGCGGAAATCCAGATCAGCATCGCCAAACGCCGTGGATTCAAGGCGCCCGCTCGACGATCATCAACTCCGACTGGTCGCCATCGCTGTCCTGCGTGTCGATTTCGGTGATGCGTTCCGCGTAGCCGGTGACCCGCATCCACTGGAGGATTTTACGTGCTCCGGGTTCGCGCGGCCGCAAGACGAATTGCCACTGGGCGGCGCTGCCAGCGAGCGTGATCTCGAAGTTGCGGCGCAGCGCGGCGCCATCGCCCGACAGGGTGGCACGGATGCTGTCGATGAGCACGCCGATCTCGGGGCGCTCGTTGAGCTTGAGTATCACCAGTGCGGAGCCGTCTCCGCGATCCATGGTCAACTGATTGCCCTTGATCGCTAGCCGGTCCGAGGCGCCGCGAGCGTTCGGGTCGGTGATCTTTTCCAGCCGGTCCGGCGGATCGAAGCGCAGTGTGCCGCGGGTCTCGATGGGTGCACGCAAGGCGTGCATGGTGCGACGCTCGATGTAGCGCGCTTCGACATGCGGAACGCCACGCAACGTTGTCATCAACTGGTCGAGGGACAGCGGTTCGGGGCTGTCCGGCGGGACCGCGGCGGCAGGCAGCGCGGCCAGCACCGCCAACTGGGTAAACCCCACCACTCGACGAAGTCGTTTCATACTAGTTCCAGAAGTCGAAGAAATTGAACCAGTTGTAGGGGGCGACCCGACAATAGTGTTCCAGTCGTGCGACGTAGCGGGCAATCAACTGGCTGGTCTCTTCCGGTTGTATCCTGGAGGTTGCGCGCGAGGTGAGCTGCTCGAAGTGGATTTCGTAACGATTTCCGCCGCGAAAAAGCCCAATCATCAGCACCACGGGCGGTCGCAGGAGAGCCGCGAGCCGGGCCGGGCCAGTCGGAAACGCCGCCGGCGCTCCGAGGAAATCCACCCGCATCGTGGTGTCGCTCGCCAGTGTGCGATCCGCGAGCATGCCGACGAACCCACCTTGATCCAGGCAATCGCGGATTTCGATCATCGCCGCGGGCGTGCCCAGGCCGATGATGCGAGGCGCCAAATGCGGATTGATCGCGTTCAGCGCGGCGCCGATCTTGCGGCCGGTCGCCTCGTACATCGCGAGACTGACGCGCAGGCCGGGCTGGTTGCGACCGACCAGGCGCAGCACCTCAAAACTGCCGTGATGGGCGCCGAGCAGGAGGCAGCCCTTACCTTGTGCCAGGATCTCGGTAACGATCGCTTCGCCATGGATTGTGATGTCGAAACGGTCGGCCTCATCGTTGAGCAAATAGACCCGATCCAGCACGGTGGTGCCGAAGGTGAAGAAGTGTCGCCACACGTCACTCAGGCGTGCTGGCCGGTCCAGCACTTTGGCCAGGTACGTTTTGGAAGCGGTGCGAGCGGATGCGTTACAGAGCGCGAAGCCAAGGCAAACGGGCGCCAGCAGCATGCGGCTGAGCGGTCGGCCGAGCGACCTGGCGAGCAGGACGATGAGGCGCAGAATGGGCAATGAGCCCATCTCGGCACGGGTGTTCCAGCCGGCCGGCCGACCTCGTTTGTCTAATGCAACGGAGATGTTGACCTCAGCGCGCCGGACAGAACCACTCGCTCGGCCGCGGCGAGCCGGGCTTCGAAGCGGGTCGTACTGCCCTCGGTGGTAACATTGACGGAAAGAGTCTCCCCTGGCCGCACTGGATGGTGGAATTTGGCGGACTCGATCACGCCGATCCATTCGCCAGGGAACAGCGCCCGCACGATTTCATCGAGCAGCACGGCGGCGGGGATGATCGGATTGCCCGGGAAATGGCCAGAAGCTGTCGGGTGGTCGGCCGGGAAATGGATTGAAACCGCGCTCGGCGTGCCTGCGGCGGCGGGGGCCGGAACCTCGGACGAGGAGCGGACCAACCGCAGGATTTCGGCGCGCGCCAGCTTGCCAAGTGCGTCGCGGGGCAATCTGTCGACGATCCGAAGCGGCCGCGGCAGGAACGCGGGGTCGATAGTCTGGCGGAGCGCCGCAAGGATCGCCGGCGCCTCCAGACCTGGCGCGACAACCAAAGCGGCGAGCCGGTTGGGGGTACCTGAAGCGGCGTCCTCGGGCACCAGAAAGACCCCGTCCCGGACGCCATCGATCGCGGTCAGTTGCCGGGTCAGATAAGCGAGTGAGCTGCGTTTGCCAGCGACACTGACCAGATCCGCCGTCCTGCCTTGCAGGATGAACTCGCCGTCGCCGGCCAGTTCGATCTCGTCGGCGAGCGGAACGGGGTCCTCGCCGGGGCCGGACGCCCAGATGCCACCGGCTTCCCGGGTCAGCCGGAAACCGGTGAGGCAGCGCCAAACAGGTCCGTCGACAGTGCGGCGCGTGGCGAGTTGACCGGCCTCGGAACAACCGTAGATCTCGAACACCGGCGCGGAAAATGCGCTTTCGGCCCGCGCGGCCAGATCCGCCGACAGCGGCGCCGTGGCCGACAGAACGAAACCCGCCCGTGATGGAGCGCCGAACCCGGGACCAGCGTCGGGCGTCGCGGCATCGCCGACCAATGTCCGGAGGTGCACCGGGGTGGTCACCAGGACACTCGGCGGTTGGCCGGTAGTTGGGGTGATCAGCGCCGTGGCGATGTCAGCCGGAAAGAACGGTCGGTCGGTCGTGAGCAGCAATCCGTGCTGAAGCGGCAGCATGATGGCCGACTCCAGGCCGTAGCTGTGGGCGTGTGGCGCTGTTGCGACAAGTGCCGCACCCCGGTGCCGCGCAATGCCGAGTGCCGCGCCGGCCGCGAGGGTGCTGGCGTGGAGGCGTCCCCAGCGACGCGGACTGGGGTGCGGCTGACCGGTCGAACCCGAGGTGAAGAGGATTGCTGCGATCTGATCCGGCGGGAAAGCCGGGATAGCCGTTCCGCCGCCGGCGCCGGTGAGAGTTGGGTAGGTAAAATGCTCACCGACGACCGGGCCGTTCGTTTCGTTGTCGTCGGTCAATACATAGAGCGCTGGATAGTCGGCAAGCAGCGCCGCGACGGCTCGCGAATCCCGCCGGTTTGGCAACAATGTGATCTGGCGGCGCAGCATGGCGGCGGCCCACGCCACGCTGAAACGGTAACGATCGGCGCAGAAATTGACGCTGTAGGGACGGTCGGGAAGGCGTGCCGCGAGTTCCTCGATGTCCGCCAGGAATTGCGCTCGCGATATGACCGAGGTGCCGCGCCGGGCAACGAGAACGCCCGGATCGCGCAGGAAAGGCAGAAGATTGGCCGCCATGGCTGGTCAGGACCGCTTGACGCGCGGGGCGCCGCGGTGCCGCATGGCCGCGAGGGTGCCGAGCAGACCGGTCCGCTGTTCATATCGAAACAGGATCATCCTGACGCCGAACTCAGCTAACACCATGGTCGCCACCAGCGGCATGTTCAGCAGCGTCACGAAGCCGGCCCAGACGGCGTGCGGCGCGAGCAACAGCAGACCGGCCGAAACCGCAAGCTGCGCGGCGAAGAAGATGCACCAGGCGACGGTCACGTGGCGTGTGTAGCGCAGCACTTTATCGGGCATGGTCCGGCGGACACGACGGGCGAGACTGGTCACCACGGGTTCGTGATCGGGTCGCAACGATGTGGCGAACCAGAGCAGCAGGCTGATATAGGCGACGGCGTGGCAGCCTCCGGCGATCGCGCTGCCGGCGGCCTGGACTGGTGGCAACCCCAGGAAGACGACGGAGGCGGCAGCCACGGCGATGATGGCGGCCAGCAGCGCTACGAAGTGCCTTACCGGCCAGATTCTGGCGAAACACCAGAGGATGGCGGCCACCTGGATCGCGGCAACGCAGCCAGCGAACCAGGGCGAACCGGTGGCAGGTGTCACTCGCGGCGCCGGTGCTGCACGCCGACGCCGATCATTGCTGATGCTGTTGGATGTAAAGACTAAGGCTGGCGAGCGAGCGGAATATCTTATCGTTGTCGGTATCGTCGGCGCGAAGCTTGACGCCGTAGGTTTGCGATATCGCGAGGGCGATCTCCAGCATGTCGATTGAATTCGAGCCCCAGGCCATCCCCGAAAAGCGGCGCCTGGGTGTCGATCGTGGCCGCGGGCACGTCCAGGTTGAGCGTCTCGACAATCAGTTGGGCCAGTGCCAACTCCCTTGCTCCAGCCGGCTTGCTTGTGCTTTCGGTCAATATCTTCATCACGACGCTTGGATGGGGTTGATGGCAGACATAGCAGAAACTGGTTGCGCTAAAAGCGCTTTTTGTCAACCACATGGCGCCTGAAGGACTCATCGCGGCGGCTGCCCCGGCAAACGCCACGGCCGTAGGGCCGAGCCGCGTTCCCGACGATCCGGGCGTTTCGCAAACGCATCTGGTGCTCATTCCGAGCTTCAACAGCGGCCCCCTGCTGGCGAGCACAGTGGCGGCGGCGCGGGCTCAATGGGCCCCTGTCTGGATCGTGATCGACGGCAGCACCGATGGTTCGGCGGCCACGGTCGAGGCGATGGCACGCATAGACCCGGGGCTGCGCGTGATTCACTTGCCCGGCAACGGGGGCAAGGGAGCGGCGGTGTGGCGCGGCCTGCTGGAAGCGGATGCAAATGGCTTTACGCACGCACTGGTGATGGATGCGGACGGGCAGCACCCGGCGGACCGCATTCCCGCCTTCATGGCCGCCTCGGTCGCGGCGCCGGATGCGCTCGTCGCGGGCCAGCCCGTATTCGGTGCCGACGCGCCATGGGTGCGGGTGGCGGCACGGCATCTCAGCAACTGGTGCGCTGTGCTGGAGACACGGCACCGGGTCGGCGACACGCTGTTCGGGTTCCGCGTCTATCCGGTGGTGGCGCTGCTTGCAGTGATGCGGTCGAGCAGCGGCATGCGACGCTTCGACTTCGATCCCGAGGCGGTGGTGCGTCTGGCGTGGCGCGGCACACGGCTGATTCATCTACCGGCCGTGGTGCGCTACCTGGGTCGGGCGGAGGGGGGCGTGTCGCATTTCAAGTATGTGCGGGACAATTGGCTGTTGACCCGGATGCATCTGCGGCTGATGGCGGGAGGACTGGGTCGCCTCATGCGAACCGCGCTTGGGCTCGATGTACCGTCTTAGGACCCGCTGAGAAATAACCGAATCTGGAGTGGCGTCGCGTGCCAAAGCGGGTTGGGATCGCCGACGGGGTGTACTAGCGCTCGCCGCGGCGCATTTCCCGCGTCATCCCCGTGCGCGGCAAGTCATGGATGGGCGATGACGATGACCGTGCGCTGCCGGGCGAGCAGAACGCGCCAGCACGCTTCCATGGTCTCCGGGTCCAGCGCCGCGAAGCTTTCGTCGAGAATGAGCAACTCGGCGCGTTGCAGCAGCGCCCGGGCGAGGTAGACCCGGCTACGCTCGCCGTGCGAAAGCTGCCACCCCGTTTCGCCGACGACCTGATGCAGGCCATTCGGCATACGCTCCAGCAGCGCGCCAAGTTCCAAATCAACAAGCACCTGCTCGGCCAAGGCCAGATCATCATCGCTCGCGGGCCACCCCCGGCCCATCAGTACGTTGAAGGCGAGTGTTCCGGACAGGATATGGTTCTCGTGGAATTGTGGCACCAGGGCGACGCGCCGCTGCCACTCGGCCGCGCCCAGGGTGTTGAAGTCCAGGCCGTTCAGCAGCAGCAAGCCATGCGCAGGCGGCCGCAACCCCGCCAGCACGGCCGCCAGGGTCGACTTACCGCTTCCAGAGCCGCCCTCCAGCAAGATCCGGTCACCTGAACGCACCACGAAGCCGCAGCCATCGAGGACCGCGGTCGGCCGGCCGTCATACGCAAAGCGCAGGCCGTGCGCCTCGAGCAGCGGCTGGGTTGTGGCGTCGCCAGCGGAGACCGGACGCGGCCAAGTGTCCGAGGTCTCGGTCATGGTCGTCGAGCGGCCTCGCGTGGCGCCGGCGCCGACAGAGTCCGGCGTGGCGGCGGCAGCGGCGGACAGCGGGCCGACGACGCGCCAGCCGATGATCGCGTCGGCCAGAATGGTGCAGCTATTGGCAAACTGGGTGAACGCCCTTTGCGCCAACAGGACGGCGCCGAGCCCGACAGCGAACGCGACCTGCCCGGCGGAGCCCCAGATGAACGCCGGCAGCAATCCGGCCAGGCCAATCGGCAGCCAGCCACGGGTCGCCAGCAGGGAAAGCCGGCTCAGCCACGGGTCCATCGCGTGCCCCGTCGCGTGATACGCCGCCAGCTCAGCATCCTCCGCCTCGTGCCGGCGATCCGCCGGCTCCTGGGCCAGCCGTGTCTGATGGCCGACCATCCGCTCCAGCAGACCGTGTGTCAGCCGCAGCCGAGCCTCGGTCCAGCGGCGGCGGTGGCGGAGATAAAGCAATGCGGTCGCGGCGACGGGCACGGTCCAGGCGGCGATCAGAGCTGGATGCGGCAGGCTGCCCGCGGTGGCGGCGATCATCGCGGTCGCAAGATCGATTAGCGCGGCGACGCCCATCACGGCTCCCGCCAGCAGCGATCCCTCAAAGACGTCGGATTCAATCACCCGACCGAGGTGCCGCCCCACCCCGTCCGCGCGCACCTCGTCGATCGGAAGCCGCAGCGCCCCGGTCAACAGCCGCTCCTTCAGGCGCGATCCGAAGGCCAGCGCGGTCAGCCCGCTGACCCACGCGGCGCCCATCTGCAACAGCACCATCGCGGCGAGGACCAGTCCGAGCGGCAACAACCAGCCGGTGGACGCCGTGGCCGAAAAGGCGATCGATCCCACCAGGACCCAGGCGACGAGGTTAAGCCCGGACTGCGCCAGTTGAATGCCGGCGAACAGCAGGGTCTTGCGGGTAATGCCGTCGCGCCGCAGCAGGCGTCCCCACGAGGCGGACCGCGCCGGCCGCAGCAGCCAGCAGCGGCCAACCGAAACCTCCCGCAGACATTCGGCGATGATACCCTCGCGCGCCCGGGCGCGACGCCTCGGATGGATGCCCGCATCGCTGACGCAGGCGTCGATGTCGGTGGGAATGGCGGCGACAGTATCACTTGCCAGGGCGTCAACGATGTCTCCGCAGGGGATGCTGTGCTGCGCGAGATCGGGGCCGAGTGCCCGCAGCGCCTCGCCGCGGCTGCCTGTCAGCAGCAGGAAATGTTCGCGGCCACTGGTTTCGATTCTCAGGACGGCTGGCGCGGCGGTTCGGAGCATCCGCCGGAGTTGCGGGTAGCGGGCGCCGACCGCCTCGCACCGCACGCCCAGGTCGCCGGCACAGCGGGCGAACCAGTCATCCAGATTGTCCCACGCCAGGGCCGCGGCGCCTCGCCCATGCCGGCCAGCCCCGGTGGGAATCATGCCCGTCATACGCGCCAACGCAACCAGCCCGGCCGGTAGATCGGCTCGCTGCCAGGCATGCTCAGCCCACGGCATCGCGATCCTCCATCGGCGGCTTGCGGGCAGGCCGCAGCACGGTCGAGCCGTCATCCATGGTGCCGGCATCGAGATACCAGCGCCGCCAATTCGGATTGCCCCAGAGTTTCGCTTCGAGCTGCGTTTCGGCTGACAGCAGGGTGCGGTACCGCGATCCCGCGCGCTTCGCCAGAACGGCGGGTGCCTCGTCCTCGATGATGCAGCCTTGATCGAGCACCAGCACGCGATCGAATGACAATGTTTCGTCGATGTCGTGGGTGACGCAAAGCAGCGTGCTGCCGCGCCAGGTCCGGCGAGCCTCGGCCATCAACCGGCGACGGCTGGCGCGGTCCAGGCCGCGGAACGGCTCGTCCAGAATGACCAGCCTTGCATTGGGCCGCATCATGCCGCGGGCCATGCGGACGCGCTGGCCTTCGCCACCGGAGACGCGGGCGCCGTTCTCGCCCATCTGAGCCTGCATGCCATCGGGAAAGCGCAGCAGCACTGGCTGCAACTGGGCCGAGGTCACCGCCCGTCCCACCGTGTCGGGGTCGTCAGTGGCGCCGCCGTAAAGGATATTGTCGAAGATGGAGCCGCTCCAAAGTTGCACGGTGGGGTCGATCCAGGCGGTTAGCGGCCGCAGCGCCTCCGGATCGATTTCCCGGCCATCGACCAGTACGACGCCGTCGGAAGGCCGGCGCCAACCCAGCAGAACGCCGACCAGGCTGGATTTCCCGGACCCTGATGAGCCGACAATGGCGACCTGGCTGCCCGGCTCGATCGACAGGTCGAGGTCGCGCAGCACCAGGTGTCCGCCGAGGCGGACCTGCACGCCCTGCATCGCAATCGCAACGCCGCGCCCCCTGTCGCCTCGCCCGGCGGCCGTCATCGCGGGTCGCGAGGCCACCGCCGCGTCCGCCACCATGACTGACGGGCGGACTGACGGGCGGACTGACGGGCGGCTCTGGTCCAGAGCACCCAGCGGCTCGATCAAGCGCAGTATCAGGCTCCGGTAGGCGGGTAACTGCCGCAGAGCCTGCCCCAGGGTCTGGCTGAGGACCGGGAGATCGAGCGCCCAATAGGCGAACAGCAGGAAATGCTCGTGCCCGACGCCGTGGGTCAGTCCGTAGCCCAGCAGGGCGATCGCCAGCGCGGTTCCCAGCGCGACCTCCAGGCCGCCGAACCAGACGTTCAATTGCAGCAGTTGCAGGCCGGTCCGCAGCCATTCCGCCAGCAGCAATTCGTGCTCGACTTGCACGCTGTCCTGCGCGGCATGGGCGCGGATCGGAACCGTCCCCAGCAGCGCGTCGAGATGAAACCGCATCAAGGCGCCCGAATGCGTCCTGAACCGCAGGTCGCGCTCATTCACCGCCGGCTGGAAGGCGATCTGGGCGGCCGCCAGAAGGCCCAGCCACGGGACGATCAGGAACGCCGCATCCGGGACTAGCCAGAACAGCCCGGCGGTCGTGGCCGTTAGCATCGCCGCCGCACGGATGATCTGGCCAGCGACGTGGGGCACGCGGCGGAGGCGGTGCAGACTGTGGCACCGCTGCGCCATGTCCGAGACCGGGCGGCTGCTGAAGTAATCCAGTGCGAGATGCGGCAGCTTGGTCAGGAACAGCGCGCGGAAGCGGGTTTCGAGCAGCCGGCCCATGCGTGACAGTTCAGCCAGGATCGGCGCCTCGAGCAACGCCACCAGGGCGAAGAAGCCGATCATCAGAAGGCCGGCATCGAGCCGCTGAACTTCCAGCACGAGGCTCTCGGGAAGCGTCACGGCGCGCTGCAGCAACAGGGCGCCGCCCGTCGTCAGTATGGCGCTGAGCAGCAGACCGAGAGCCAGCATCACGTGGCGCCGGGCACCATCGGCGGCCAGGATCCGGCCGAGTATCCGCCGCGGGGTGATCGCGGGCGCCTGCAGGATCGCGGTCGCTTGCGCGGTCGTCACGTCGATCGCGGTCGCGCTAGCGGGCTGTGCCCGGGGCTGGCTGAAGGTCAGCGCGACGGCGCCTCGCATCACCAGCAGGTCGGGCTCGCCAGGGACCGCCTGGATGGCATGGAACGGATTCGGAATGACGCCACCGCCCCCCTGGGGACCCTCATCGGGCCCCGACGACCGGCGGATCAAGCTCTCGGCGAAACGAAAAGCCTCCTTGCCCCTGGCGATGGCGCCTTCCTCGACCAGCTTAGCCGTCATGCGCAGCGCGGCATCGAGGAGCGCCAGAGGACGCCAGCCGGGGTCTCCAAGGGCCTGTCCGATCAGGTCCCTGATCCGACCCGAGGCGACACCGATCCCCGCCGCCCGGCGGCTCAGCGCGGCGACGAAGCCGTTTCCCTCGGCCCAGGCGCGCCACTCGGCCGCTGGCACAGCGATGCCGTGCTGATGCAGTGTTTGCAGAAAACTGGCCGAACGCATCCAGCGCCGCCCACATTGCGGATCCATCACCTGCACCCAGCGCCCCACTGTCCGCCAGGCGACGACGAAATGCAGCGCCCCGGTCGGCGTGGTCGTGAGGACAATGGCCGGCAGCGCCTTGCTTTCGCGCAGCAGCAGATGCTCACGCGGCATCACCACCTGCTCGGCCTCGCAGCCCAGCAGGCCGGCGATCTCCTCGAGCGTGTCTATCGAAGTGCCGTCGAGCTGTGTCTGGCAGGCTTCGCGCAACCGCCCATAATCCGCTGGTATGCCGGAGCCGCGCAGCACCGAGGCCAAGGCAGCCGGGCCGCAATCCATGGCTGAGGTCTGGATGACCTCGGGCGCCAGGAACCGCCGGCGGCGCGACGCGGGTGAACCGCTCCGCCAGCCGATCATTGCGCCGGCGGCGGCACGGTTGCTCGCGGCGGGTGAACGAACTGGACCGCCGAGCGGACGATCAAGTGCCAGGGGGAGGTTTCGGCGATGGTCACGGCGACCTCCCCGGGCAGACCATGTTGCAGCGGCACCGATGTGTGCGCATCGCCGTCGATGGCAAATTCGACCCGGACGGTGTTGTTCCGCACCTCACCGGCGACGCGCATGACGGTCGCGGCGACCGTGCCATATTGCCCCCACGGAAAGCCCGCCAGCCGGAGATCGGCGGACTGCCCGGGCTGCACCCGCCCGATGGCGGCCGCCGGCGCGAACTCGGCAACGATGCGCAGATCGCCCTTCGGCACGATCGTCGCCAGCCGCATTCCAGCCTGAACGAAGGAGCCGGGATGGATGTCGGCGATCTCGCCAAGGACCCCGTCCATCGAGGCACGTATCTGATAATTCTGCCGCTCCTTTCGCAGATTCTCCACTCCGGCACGCTTCGCCGCGATGGCAGCCCCCAGCTCGGCCACCAGGCTGTTGAGTTCACCAAGGCGCACCGAAGCCTCACCCTGATCCACCGAGGCCTGGGATTCCAGACGCTGCACCTCCAGTTCCGCGGCTGATGCCAGGGCGTCATTCTGCTGCTGGTCACGACGGGCTGTCATGTAATCGGTTTTCGAGGCAAAGCCCTTGCTGAACAGTTGCTCCTTCTGGCTCACGGTCTGCCGGCTGAAATCGGCCGAGGCCCGGGCCTGGTCCACTCTGGCACGAGCCTGGGTGATCGCCAGCCGACTCTGGTCCGCCTGCGCACTCAGCATGCGTTCAGCGACTTCGGCGCGGTTGCGGCGAATACTCAGATGCGACATCAGTGTCTCGATCTCGGCCAGATCGCCTTCGATCCGCTGGTCGAGAACACTGGCGGCGAATTCGACCAGGACATCGCCGGCCTTGACGGGCTGCCCCAGCATCAGGTTCGTTTTGGCCACCTGCCCGGGGACCGCCGCTTCGAGCGGGCTTCCCTGCTGGCTCACCTCGACGCGCGCGGTTGAGGAGACCTCATACTGCGGCACCCGGGCTACGAAGAGCCACGCGGCCGAGGCCACGAACAGCGCTCCCAGCAGGATGATGATCGCTTGGTCAATGCCCGCGCGCTGCCGGTCAAAGGCGATCGCGCGCGTGGTTTGCTGAAAGTCGACCTGCATCATGTCCTGTTCCCCGCCCTTGATCGCGCTGGTTGCCGTAGCGATCCCGATCCGCGGATGCGACATTACGACACGGCGAGAATTCTGCCTGTGAGTTGATCCACTCGAGGAAAGTACTTCCTGTCGTTGCGGCGAAGGCGATTTGTCCCACGCCGGTCTCTCCTGTCCAGGCTGTGGACTGCGCCATATCAGGCCAGTGAGCCGCGTGGCACGGTGGCGGCACACAAAATGGCCCCCGTTGCGGCCCCCGTTGCGGCCGGACGATCCGTTTCATGCCGAAAGGAATGTTCCGTGAGGAAGCCACGTTCGCAGCCGTGCGACCAGGATAAGCCGTCATCCGGATCGCACGGTATCGCCCTCAGCGTCCTGGACCAATCGCCAGTCAGGTCTGGCCAAAGTCCCGCCGAAGCGATTCTCGAAACGGTTGAACTGGCGCGGACGACGGAACGACTTGGTTACCGCCGCTATTGGGTGGCGGAGCATCACGCTTCGGAAGCCTTCGCCGGTTCGGCACCGGAAATCCTGGTCGCGAGCCTGGCTGGGGCCACCTCGACCATGCGCATCGGCACCGGCGGCGTCATGCTCAATCACTACTCACCATTCAAGGTGGCGGAGAATTTCAGGGTCCTCGAAGCGCTCCATCCCGGGCGTATCGACATGGGTATCGGCCGTGCGCCAGGTGGCAGCAACCCGGTCGCCCTCGCACTGAGGCAGCACCCCGCCTCACCAGAGGCGAATCCATTTCCCGACCGGGTGGCCGACCTGCTCGCCACGCTGGCGGACGCACCGCCACCGCCCCATTCGAGCCCGCGCCTGCTCGCCCAGCCACGCAGCGTAACCATGCCAGAACCTTGGATGCTCGGGTCCAGCCTGCATGGCGCCGCCTTGGCCGCCCGCTTCGGCTGCGCCTTCTCATTCGCGCACTTCATCAACGGCGAAGACGGTCCCGAGGCGATGCGCGAGTACCGACGCGACTTCCGTCCCTCCGCCTGGCTGGCGGCGCCTCGGGCCACCGTGTGCGCGTTCGTGCTCTGCGCCGACACGGAACGGGAGGCCCGTCGGCTCGCGCTGTCGCGCGATCTGTGGGGGCTGCGGGTCAATTGGCAGGAGCCCGGGCCGTTTCCGTCAGTCGAGGAGGCAGAGGCACATACTTACACACGCGACGAGCGTCGCCTGATCGAGGCTGGCCGGCGCAGCCGGATCGTGGGAGCACCGGAGCAGGTCAAACGCCGCCTGCTGGAGCTCGCCGGGCAATACGGTGTGGACGAAATCCTGGTGCTTACGGTGTGCTTTGACCCGGCCGCTCGGCGGCGATCCTATCAACTGCTGTCCGAAGTCTTCGATTTGCAGGCGGCATCGCACGAGTGTCTTCCCGGACGCCGCCAGCCTCTGCCGCCAGATGTCTGTACTTGATGCCGGCAAACAGGCGCAGTTTGCGGATATCTCCTTCACACTAAACGACACTCTTTGCGTGAATCGACCGGTCTGGACTGTTGAGGACCAGATCGAAACATCCTGCCGCATAGCCGGCCTCCACTACCCAGGAACCGGGCTCCCCGCCGCGGCATCGCCTTAGCTCCAACCTCCATCGCGCTCGGCGAAGCCCCGGCGTGTCCGGCGCATGAGCCAGAGCGGGCGGCGACGGCAGGGCGGCGATACGCCATCTGGTGACCGCGGCGGTCGGCTGCTTCAGCAGAGGATCGTCAAACCCGCGGTGGCGACGGATCAGGATCGCCAGAGTGCCAGTCTGTTCGGCAGCGAGTTGCAGCCGGCGAGTGGCGACCAGGCTCAACCGTCCAGTTAGTTCGGCCACTACCGCGGTCAGAGCAGGATGGCGCAACCCCTCCTCCATGACCGGCAGAACGGCTTTCCCGGCTTCCGCGAAAATAATGCGATTTGGCTGCAGCCCGGCCGCGGCGAGGCCCGGGGCAAACTGGTCCGGTCGCTGCAAGACCCATAGGACAGGTCCATCCAGGCGAGCGAGAATGCCGGCGACGAACTGGGTCGCGGCAGCGGCGTGCTCGGTGCCCGGCCCGGCGCAACCGGCCTCATGCAGTGCCCCAAGACGCAAGCCGCCAGCGGTAAGCGCCTGATCGATCGCCGGGACGCCGATAGGAACAGATTTTGCCACGCCGCGCTGGCTGTTAGCGTGCTCGATCCAGGCGATGCGTTCACGCAGGGCGAGCAGCATGGCCTTGGTCCGGCCTGGATTGCCGTCTGCCAGGGTGCCGACAACCGGGCTCAGGCATGAGGCATTGAGGCCTGAAGGGTCAGGAATGGCCAGAGCGGACAGGAACATAAAATGAACATTAGGGTCGAGATGAGCTCGAGTCGAGTCGGTTAATCGCGGCCCGTTCGGACACGACCTCCCCCGGGCGCGAGCCCACCGGCGCGTCCGTCCACTTGCTTGGGGGTTCGTAAAACGTTCGGTCACGGCCAGGCGATCAGGGCTCCGTTTCCGCCCTTCGACCCAGGGTGCCTCGTAAATCTTAGGCACGTTTTTGTGGAGTGTTTTATGGTATTGACTCTATGATACGCGGGTATATAGAGAAGATTCAGTTCAACGCACTTAGATTGTTATTAAGGCAAAGTATGTCCCAGGGTTCTACGCAGCAGATCGCGGATACCCGGCTTGCGGTGTCAGCACACCTGCCGTCCCCGACCGCTGTATGGACGGCATTGCGGCCGGTCGTCCAAAATTCCGCCGCCATCGTCATATTCCTGCTGGCGTGGGAGTTCGCGCCGCGCCTTGACCTGATCAATCGCACATTCCTGCCGCCATTTTCAGAAGTCATCGTGCGCGGTGTGCAATTCGCCGCCGAAGGCAAGCTGCTGCCGCAAATTCTCGTCAGCCTCGAGCGCGCTCTTGGCGGCTTCGCGCTTGGTGTGTTCACGGCTGTGCCGCTCGGCCTGCTGCTTGGCTACTACCGACCGCTTGAGCGGGTGCTCAATCCTCTTTTGCAACTGTTGCGGCAGACCAACCCGGTGTCGCTGTTTCCCGTCTTCATCATGTTCTTCGGCATCGGTTACATGACCAACGTTGCCATTATCTACTGGGTCGTCGTATGGCCGATCCTGCTCGGCACTGTGAACGGCGTTGCCTATGTCGACCCGGCGCTGGTGAAATACGCGCGGTCTGTCGGTCTGACGCCCGCGGGCATGTTTGCCAAAGTCGTGTTCCCGTCAGCGGTTCCCTCGATCATAACCGGAATGCGGCTGGCCGCGACCTATTCGTTTCTCATGCTGGTCATCTCTGAAATGGTCGGCGCAAGCAGCGGACTGGGCTATCTGATTGTCAACGCGCAATACCTGATGAGCATTCACCTGCTCTACGTCGGCGTGATCGTCCTGGCACTGCTCGGCATTCTCAGCAACTGGCTGCTGATCCTGCTCGAGCGGCGGCTCACCTCCTGGAAGCAAGGCTTGTCTGCATAACGGAACGATACTGGCGGACCATCAAAAGGGAAAATTGACATGAGCAATCCTGCACCAGCATCGAGAGTGGCTACCTATTCGCGCCGCGCCACGCTCACAGGCCTCGCCACGGCTGCCCTCACCACGCCATTCATCCGCCGGGCCGGCGCCACCGACCTAAAGCCCGTGCGCATCTTCTTTCCACCATTGGACTTCGGTTGGGCAGTCGGATTTGAGTTGATCGAACTCGCTGACGCCCGCGGCATATTCGCGAGGAACGGAGTTAAGGCGGAACGCGCCGTCGTGCCATGGGACCAGTATACCGTTGCACTCGATACCGGGGCGCTCGACCTCGCTCCGTTCGCCGACTACGCATACTTCATCAACGTATACGACAAAGGATTGAAGGCGAAGGAGATCGTTTCATCCACGCTGCCATTCAATCCCCTCGGCCACGGCGACGGGCTGGTGGTGCTGGCGGACGGTCCAATCAAGACACCGCAGGATCTCAAAGGCAAACGCATCGGCACCCAGTTTCCCAGCTTCTCCGGTGTCTGGTTCGCACTTGACTGGCTCAGCAAGCGCGGTGTGACAAAGGACGACGTGTCGATTGTTCCGGTGCCGGAGGCGCAACTGGAACAGGTCCTCCGGGCTGGCGGTGTCGAGGCAATCATTGCCTACTCACCGCTCGACATTCAGTTACAGCGCAAAGGTGGCTTCCGCCAGCTTTTCTCGGTCGCCGACATTGCCGGACGCTTCATCACCCGTGGCGGGACGATGGCGACCGAGAAATTCATCGCCGACCATCCCGGCCTGGTACGCGGCTACGTCGCATCGATTGCCGAGGCGGCGGACATCGCGAATGCCAACCCGGCTGAGCCGATCAAGCTGGGTCTGCAACGCGGCCATCTCGACAAGCAATATTTGCCCGAGCTGTACACGCGCGATGGCAAGGACAACTACAGCCACCTGCGATGGGCGACGCACGGCTTGAATGTCGAGGAAGATCTGGCATTCTGGCTGCAACTCATCGAGGATGCCAATATCGTCCCCAAAGGCAAGCACAAGCCGTCGGATTTCTACACCAACGCCTTCAATCCGTTCGCCAGCGCCTGAGACAGCGAAACGGCGCGACGACCAAATCATTGCGAAGGGGTTCCCTCGTTTGAGCAGCGATATCCAAATCCGGAACGTCAGTAAAACGTTCTCCGTGGCTGCCGGTCCTGGCCGACGTGGACCAGCGCAGACGGTATTGGCGCTTGACCAGATCAATCTCAATGTTGCGTCCGGTGAGTTCGTGGTGATCGTGGGGCCGAGCGGCTGTGGCAAATCGACGCTGCTGGATCTACTGGGCGGTTTGACCAGCCCATCGAGCGGAACGATCCTGATTGATGGGCACCCAGTCGTTGGCCCCGCGCTCGACCGTGGCCTGGTGTTTCAGCAATATGCTTTGTTTCCGTGGCGAACCGCCATCAAGAATGTCGAGTTCGGCCTGGAAGCAAAAGGCGTGGCCCGTCGTGAACGCACCGAGCGGGCAACTCATTTTCTCGACATGGTCGGGCTGGCTGCTTTCGCCGACCGCTATCCCCATGAATTGTCTGGCGGAATGAAACAGCGCGTCGCCATCGCGCGCAGTCTCGCATACGACCCGGGCGTGCTGTTGATGGACGAGCCGTTCGCGGCACTGGACGCGCAGACCCGCGAGACCTTGCAGGGCGAATTGTTGCGTATATGGGATGCGTCCGGCAAGACCATCATCTTCATAACACATGGCATAGACGAGGCCGTCTATCTCGGCCAGCGTGTCGCGGTGATGACGTCGCGCCCTGGCCGGATCAAACACGTTGTAGATGTCCCGTTCGTTGATCGCGCGCAGCAGGAAGACCTTCGCGCGACGACGGAATTTACCCGGCTGCGGCACCAGGTCTGGACGCTGCTGCGCGACGAAACACACCGCGCCGAGACCGAGGAACTACAGTTGGCCGCCGGGCATTCCGCCCGTCGCGTGGCGTCAGCCTGAGCCGCTACCGGGAACCGCACCATGACCAAGCAATTGCGTATCAATGCTTTCGATATGAACTGCCCGGGGCATCTTTCGCCAGGTCTGTGGCGCCACCCGCGGGATCGTTCAAGCACCTACAAAGACCTCAGCTACTGGACCGATCTCGCACAGATCCTGGAACGTGGCAAAATCGACGCGTTGTTTATTGCCGACGTTCTGGGCCTGTATGACGTTTATGGCGGGACACCGGATGCCGCCATTCGCCAGGCAACGCAGGTGCCACTGAACGATCCCGCCGTTCTGGTGCCGGCGATGGCCGCGGTGACTAAACACTTGGGATTCGCGGTGACTGGCACCCTATCGTTCGAACCGCCCTATCCGTTCGCCCGCCGCGCCTCCACGCTCGACCATCTCAGCAAGGGACGCTACGGCTGGAACGTTGTCACGGGATACCTCGACAGTGCCGCCAAAGGCGCCGGTCTCGCGCAACAGTCCGGGCACGACCTGCGCTATGAAATAGCAGAAGAGTACATGAGCGTCGTCTACAAGCTTTGGGAGGGAAGTTGGGAGGACGACGCCGTCGTGCGCGACCGCGAACGCGGCGTGTTCGCCCATCCTGACAAAGTGCATCGTGTTCGATTCGAGGGCGATCATTACAATATCGACGCGGTGCATCTCAGCGAGCCATCGCCGCAGCGGACTCCATTCCTGTTTCAGGCAGGCACCTCAGCCAAGGGGCGCGACTTCGCGGCGCGCCACGCCGAGGGCGTGTTTCTCTCAGGGCCGTCCCGCAAAGTGATCGCACCGCGCGTGGCGGACATCCGCGATCGCGCCCGAGGATACGGCCGAAACCCGGACGACATTCTGATCTTTCTCGGTGTCTGCATCATCGTTGATCGCACCGAGGCGGCCGCACGCGAGAAGGAGCGTCAGTATCGACGCTATTCGTCGACTGAGGGCGCGCTGGCATTACTCTCGGGCTGGTCCGGGATAGATTTCTCCAAATACGGGCTGGATGATCCAATCCGCTACGTGAAGAACGACGCGATCCATTCGATGATCGAGGGCCTCACCATCGACGATCCGTCGAAGGTATGGACCGTCCGCGAACTCGCGAACGCATCCGCGATCGGCGGACCAGGATTACTGCTAGTCGGTTCGGCGGAACAGGTGGCGGACGAGTTGCAATCGCTGGCACGCGATACCGGCGTGGACGGCTTCAACGTTTCGTACGCCGTGACGCCGGACAGCTTCTCCGATCTCGTTGATCTCGTCATTCCGGTATTGCAGCGTCGTGGCGCCTTCAAACACGAGTACCGGCAAGGCACGCTGCGAGAAAAGCTCTCAGCGCACGGTAGCGCGCGACTGCCGGAGCGGCATCCGGGTGCCGCTCATCGGCACAAGGTGAGCGAGGTGCTGCCCGCCGAATAGCGCCACGCTCTGTCAGGCGCCAGGGCGGGCCAGTCCGAGATGATCGCGTAACGTCGTTCCCGTGTACTCCCTACGGAACAATCCCCGCCGTTGCAATTCCGGTACGAGAAGCCGCACCACGCGTTCCAGTCCGCCGGGGAAATAGGGAATCTGCAACATAAATCCGTCACAGGCCCCGCCTTCCCACCATTCCTGCATTCGGTTCGCCACGTTATGCGCAGTGCCGGCAAATCCACGTGCGGTGCGGCCGGCGCCGTATTGCTGGCCGAGCGTGGCGACCGACATGCCGGTGCGTCGGGTGAGTTCCGCCACTTCGCGGTAGTGGCCCTCGACGCCGGGGACGTCCATAGCTTGCGGCAGCACCTGATCCTGCCGCAGGCGGGACAGGTCAACGCCGAGATGGTACGATAAAGTCGAAAGCCCGGCCTCGGGGTGGCTCAGCGACTTTAGTAAGACCCGCAGTTGCTCGGCATCTTTGGTGGTTTCGCCGATAATTGGCACAACCCCCGGTAATACTTTGATTTCATCTGGATTGCGGCCGAACCGCTCTGCTCGCGCCCGCAGGTCAAGCCGGAACTCTCGTGCCGGCTCCGGGGTGGAATGCGTAACGAAAACGACCTCCGCCCAGCGCGCGGCGAAGTCGCGGCCCCGCTCGGATGCCCCTGCCTGCACGAAGACGGGCCGGCCCTGCGGCGAGCGGCTGACGTTCAGTGGTCCCCGCACTTTGAACCACTCGCCGTCATGATCTATCCGGCGGACCTTGGCGGGATCGGCGAACAACGGGGTTGCGCGGTCGCGCACCAGGGCATCGTCCCGCCAGGAGTCCCACAGCGCACAGACAACTTCCATGAATTCATCGGCGCGATCGTAGCGCCGCTCGCGGGACAGTTGTTCGTTGCATCCGAAATTGCGCGCCTCCGCCTCCTGGAATGAGGTCACGATATTCCATGCGGCGCGTCCGCCACTCAGGTGATCCAGAGTCGCCATCGATCGCGCCAATGCGAACGGCTGGAAGTAGGTTGTCGAAACGGTGCAGGCGAGGCCGACATGTTTGGTGGCACCGGCGATCAATCCGAGGACCACCAACGGGTCCAGTCGCAGCGCGCCAAGGGCGCCGTAGCGCAACTGACTGTCGAGGCTATCACCTAGCCGATCCGGGACTGCCAGAATGTCGGCAAGGAAGACAAGGTCGAAGCGACCAGCTTCCAGCAGCCCGCCGAGATCGCGATAGTAAGCCCCGGACAGAAGGTCACCGGTGGCCTCGGGATGGCGCCAGCCGCCATGACTGCCCGAAACCGGCCCGGCCGACGCAAACACCGCGAGGTTCATCTGCCGGGATGCGGCCGCAGCTCCATTGGCCATGCTAGGCCACGCGAGACCGGAGACTCATTCAGCGATCCTTCTTGATGGACGTGCCGATATCGCGAAATGCTGGCGGCACGCTACGATATCAGCAGCCGGTCGCGCAATGGCCGAATACCGTGCCTGTGACACCCCAGGGACAAACCCGACCCCGGCTCCCCGGCGATGCTGGACGGCAGACATCTTTCGCGTTCAAAGGCACCCACGGGTTGCGTGCCGCAATACGCTATACAAGAAAGCATGATTGATCTATCAACTTTATATGATAGCCTATTATGTACTTGCCTGAGAGCCGGTCCGGAGATCGCGGGCCAGCATGATCGGCGAGAGGTGGATACGCGGGAGATCACAAGGCGGCGGCGAAGAACAGATGATCCCGTTAATGAAACCAACTCGGAAGGAGCCATGACCCAAATCGACCAAGGCTAGGGCACTGACCCGACCCCGCGCTACGAGCAACTGGCAGCACGGTTTCGCCCGCTGTTTCGGAACATCCATGCCGGCGCCGTGGAACGCGAATTGGCGCGTAAACTCCCGTTGGAAGAGATCAGGCAACTGAAACAGATCGGCTTCGGCGCGCTCCGGGTTCCCGCCGCCGACGGTGGCGCCGGTGCGAACCTTCAGGAGTTGTTCAACCTGCTCATCGAGCTGTCGGAAGCGGACTCCAACCTGACCCAGGGACTGCGCGGTCATTTCGGTTTCGTCGAGGACGTCGTCAACAGTGCCGATCAGGTGCGGCAAGGTCTCTGGTTTCCGCGCCTTGTGCGCGGCGATATCGTCGGCAATGCCTGGTCGGAGATCGGTGAGGCCAGGAGCACCGGATTTTCCACCAGGGTCACTCGGCACGATGAGACGCTTCGGCTCAACGGCGAGAAATACTATACCACTGGCTCCTTTTACGCCGACTGGATAGATGTCGGCTCTACTGACGAAAACGGCGACGGTGTCGGCGCTACGGTCGCCCGCGACGCGCCCGGCGTACTCGTCGTGGACGACTGGGATGGCTTCGGCCAGATCTTGACCGTCAGCGGCACAGCAACGTTTCGCGACGTCCCGGTTGAGCCCGGGCATCTCGTCCGCGACGAGGCACGACCGACATATTATCCGGCGTTCTTCCAACTCGTGCATCTCGCCACGCTCGTCGGGATCGGCCGTGCCGCCAGCACGGACGTGGCGCGGCTGGTGGCGGAGCGGCGGCGCTCCTACACCCACGCCAACGGTCCCCGCTCGGCGCAGGACCCGCAGGTGTTGCAGATCGTCGGCCCCGGGTGCGCGGCGCGGTTTATGGCGCGGGGGCGATTGTGCTGCGCGCCGCGGAGGCGGTCCAACGCGCGTTCGACGCGCGACGCGCCAGTCGACCGGAAGCAGAGGACCACGCCGTCGCGATCGCTGAACTGGAGGTCTCGCAGTTTCTGACTGTGGTTTCCGATCTCATCCTGAGCGCCGTGACGCTGCTGTTCGACGCGCTAGGGGCCTCCGCGACAAGCCGCCGGCATAGCCTGGATCGCTACTGGCGAAACGCGCGCACCCTGGCCTCACACAACCCGCGCATTTACAAAGACCGGATCGTCGGTGACTTCGGCGTCAATGGCACCGTTCCCCCGGCGCAATGGCGCATCGGGTTGCCAGAACCGTCCGACAGCCGGTCAGGGCAATAGAGCGCAGTCAGGTGCTCGTCCGCGCGAGCGGAGAAACTACCGGACGCCCCCACCCTCACAGAACAATCTGATTTCGCAACAGGTACTGCAACGCCCAGCATCGGCGGCGACACCAGTTACGGGACGCATTGACAACGTCCCGCATCAGGTTCTGAGATTGATGCGCTGGCTAGGTTCGCCAGCTATAGGGTGGAATTACCATGATCTCCATATAATAACGTCACACAAGGGAGAGAAATAAATGCGAGTAAAAACAATCGCGACAACGGCCGCGTTGGCTGTCTCCGTTGCAATCGCCGCCGCCGGGGGCGCCGCCGCGCAATCCGACTGCAGGTCCCTGATCCAGCCATCTCCTTTCGGCGCCGATGATCAAACCGGCGCAAGTAATCGAGTCACCTCGGCGGTCACCAAAGCCGCGGCGGCCGAAATCCAGACCGGGGATAAAATCCCCATGTCGAACGTGCTCGTGGATGGCATTCCGCTTTATGGCACTCGGTTCGCCAAGGACATCCTGACCGCGGTGGCCCTAGTGCCGGGCGCCGAATTCGGCAAGAACAAAATGTCGTACATGGAAGACACGTGGCTTAGCCAGAGCCACGTCGGCACGCACTTCGACGGCCTGGGCCATATCGGCATCCAGGATTGTTACTATAACCAGACCCCGATGGGTAAATACGTCACCCAGAACGGCCTCAAGAAGCTCGGCCTTGAGAACCTGAAGAGCTTCGCGACCCGTGGCGTGGTCATCGACCTGGTGCGGGTGTTCCGGGAAGCCGGCAAGCTAAAGAAGAATCCCAACTGCAAGGGTGATTGTTTGGATGGCGGCACGGTGATCAGCGCCGCCGACCTCCAGGCCGGGCTTAAACTATACAACGTGACGTTGCGTGAGGGTGATGCAGTCTTCCTCTACACCGGTTACGAAGACCTGTTCCTGCAATACCCAGCCCAGAATGCTACCTACAATGCTTCGGAGCCCGGCATCGGCAAGGAAGCGGCCGCGTGGCTGGCCTCGCAGAAAGTGGTCCTGGTTGGCGCGGACACCTTTGCCGTGGAGGTCGTGCCGATGGAGAATGCCAATGAGGCGTTCCCGGTTCACGTCCTGCTGATTGCCAACAACGGCATCCACATCATGGAGAATGTGCGCACCGACCTGATCGCCGCCGAGGCACAGAAGACCGGGCGCGCCACGTTCTTCCTGAACATGACCGTACCAAAGGCCGTTGGCTTCACTGGCAACTTCGTCAATCTTGAAGCGATCCGCTAGCCTTTCACGCGGTCTCGGCCACGCCGGCGTGCCCCCAGGGCCGCCGGCGTTGTCTTGTCGACGCCACCAATGTGTTCATTTGAGACGATATCTTTCGGTCGAAATGCTCTCTCTGTCTTTTAGTCCATGAGACATCTGCCGCGAGGGTTGCTTCCCGGGTCCCCCACTCTCGGTTGACGCAAGCCAGAGTGACGGCGTGCTGGCCGCCATCCGGTCACACGCGTTGGTCAGCATCAAACTCCTCAATTGCACTGGCGGATTTCTTCGCCGGAACCCACACCGCCGCAGTGAACTTCCTTCCTCTACGGCGATCTTACGGCCAGCGAGGATAGCAACCTCTGTCGATGGCACCCGCGGGTCACCCGTGGCGACGCCGAGCGGAACCGGACGGTATTGCTCTGGGTGCTGTCCTCAGGCCGCGGATCCTGCGGCTGGAACGTGGCGCGTCCGCCGCCGGGCATTTGTCGCAACGCCAAACATTCGCTCGACTTGATGCCCGCGGATGTGGCAAGTTAACGGTAATAGGAAAGTATGATACGAAACTATGTCATCAACCCTCTCCAATAATACCGTCGCTCCGCTCGGTGCGTATCTCAACGCCCAGCCGGATCGCAGCAGCGCCACGAACGAAACCAACTTTGAGCAGCAGTACAGCAGCTTCACCTCGCTGATGGGGACGCGACCACAATTCTATAACGCCTATACTGACTTCACGCAGAGCCCCAGCCTGTGGCCCAGCAGCGCCAGCTTCGCCGCGACATCTTTCGCGCAAAGCGGCACCAATTTCGTTGGCCCCGGATCCGGCACCATTCCGGTCATCGGGGTGCCGATGGCAACCAACGCCTACGGACCATCCACCGCCGATCCCGACCCCTTCTACAAGCAGATCATCTCCGGCGCGCTCGACGCCAACTACACCGGCATTGTCGATAGCTGGGCCAACGCAGGGTTCAAAACGGCCGAATTCCGCATTGGCTACGAATTCAACGGCTCCATGCCATGGACACCGGCGGCAAACGGATCCGACAACGCCGACTTTGTCGCGGCATGGCAGCATATCGCCAACCTCATCCACTCCGAGGGCACGAAAGACGGCATCACCGCCAAAACCGTATGGAATCCGTCGACAGCCAATGGCGGCGCCTACGACGTTCAGACGCTGTATCCCGGGGATCAGTACGTCGATGTCGTTTCCACCGACGTCTATGGTGGCGGCAACCCGAACAATCTCGTCGACTTCGCCACTGGCGGCACCACCGTCGATTCCTCTTACGCGGTTTGGGCGGCCAAGCCAGCCAACGTCCAGCACTATTACCTGTATGAGAATTTCACCCTGGGCAACCTTGCACCCGGTCTAGGGGCGTCCGGCGCGAGCGGCTACGGTTGGTCCGTGGCGGATACCATCGCTTTCGCCAAGCTGCATAACAAGCCGCTCGGGATAGATGAAACCGGTGCGACCTCCGGGCAGGACGATCCGGTCTTTCCCGCGTGGCTGGCCTCCACCTTAGCGAACGCGGAAGCCGGCGGCGTCACGGTTGACCATGTCGACATCTGGTCGAACGGCATCTCAACATGGGACTTCGTCAATGGCGAACGGCCGCAGGAAGCCGCGGCCTGGGCCGCCAATCTAGGCGCCGGCTCGGCGACCAAGGTGTTCACAACCATCACGGTCTCGGCCCCGGGCACCGTGCAGGAAGCATCCATCGGCGCCGGCGTGTCGGTCACCGAGACGATCACGACGACCAACCTGACCGGCAACGTTTTTGAGGAAGTTTTGACCGCCAGCGGCGCCGTCGAGAGCGGCTACGCGGCGGTCGCGCTGGTGAATGGCGTGACCACCTCGACAGTCCATATGGCCCGGACCGGCGACGTGCTCCAGGTGGTCGACAATACCGCCTCGCCTACCGTCACCGCGATCAGTGCGCCGGTTACGATCACCGAACCCACTTTGACGAACCCGACGATTACCGCGCCGGGGACCGTGCAGGAGGCCCCCCCCGGAGCGGGTGTGACCGTACCACTGACCGTCACCACGACGAATTTGTCGGGCGCCATCTATTACGAGGTGCTGACTTCGACCGGAAGCGTTGAAAGCCCGTACGCGGCCGTGCTTCCCAACGGCGCGGCGATCACGGTTCCGGCCGCGATCCCGCCGCAGGTCGCCGGCCAGGTGTTTTCAGTTCAGGTTGCGTTCAACTACGTGCCGGTTCGCGCGAACCTGAAGTATTCGCCGGACACCACGAACCCCCCCAAGGTGTTCTTTACATTCGCCAGCAATCCCGGAATCACTTGGGACGCCTCCGGCCAGATCGCGACGATCCCGATCTCCAACGGGATCGCGGTCCCGCACTACTTCCAGGTCGAGGATACGACGGCGGCGTCTCCGCTTCTCAGTGCCGCTTCGATCTATCAGATTGGGTCTTCTGGCGGAGGTGGCACCATCCCGGTCACGCCGCCCAGCGCCCCCGGCGCAACGCAGACCTATACGATATCGCCGCATCTGGCTCAGTCCGGAGATGTCGTGCGCGTCGCCAACAACCCCACGTCCCCGACCGTCACCGCCACCAGTCTGCCGGTGACCATCACCGATCAGGTGGTTTCCCCCCCAACCATTTCGCTGTCCGCTCCGGGAACGGTCCAGGAAGCATCCGTCGGAGCCGGCGTCACCATCACCGAGACCATCACCACGACCAACTTGACCGGCAATGTCTATGAGGAGGTGCTGACCGCGACGGGCGCCGTTGAGACCCCCTATACGGCTGTGGCACTGGTAAATGGTGTAGCGACGTCCTCCGTTCATCTGGCCAAGTCTGGCGACATCATCCAGGTGGTCGACAATACCGCGTCGCCCACCGTCACTGCCGACAGTGCGCCTGTTACGATTACGGAACCGCCCACCAGTCAGACGATCGTGAGTTCCGCTCCTGGAACCGTGCAGGAAACCGCTCCCGGCGTGGGTGTGACCGTTCCATTGACCGTCACGACGACGAACCTGCCCGGCCCGATCTACTACGAGGTGCTGACTTCGGCCGGGGCTGTCGAGAGCCCCTACACGGCCGCGCTTCCCACCGGCGCGGCGATCACACTTCCAGCTTCGATTCCGCAGCAGAAATCAAGCCAGGTGTTTTCGGTTCAGGTTGCATTCAACTACGTGCCGATCCGGGCGAACCTGAAGTATTTGCAGGGCACCACGAGTTCCAGCCACGGCCTATACATTTGCCAGCAATCCGGGAATCACGTGGGACGCAACGGGCCAGATAGCCACCATTCCGATCTCCAACGGGGTCGCCTCGCCGCACTTCTTCCAGGTCGAGGACACGACCACCACGTCGCCACTTCTCAGCACTCAGCTCCCTTACCAGGTCGGCTCGTCGGGCGGTGGTGGCACGGTCGCCGTAACCCCGCCCGCCGCGGCCGCGACGACCCAGAGCTTTGCGATATCGCCACATCTGGCGCATGGCGGCGACGTCGTGCGGATCGTCAACAACCCGACCACGCCGACCGTCACCGCGACCAGTTCGCCGGTGACCATCACCGATCCGGTCGGAGGCTCTCCGTCCATTTCGTTGTCCGCCCCCGGAACCGTGCAGGAAGCAACCTTCGGTGCCGGCGTGACCGTCACCGAAACGATCACCACGACTAATCTTACGGGCAATGTCTACGCCGAGGTCCTGACGTCGAGTGGGGCGGTTGAGACCAGCTACACGGCGATTGCACTGAACAACGGCGTGGCCACATCCTCGGTTCATCTTGGCAAGTCCGGCGACACGATCCAGGTCGTTGACAATGTGACCACGCCCACCGTGACCGTGCGCAGTTCGCCGGTGACCATCACCGGGCCGGTTTTCCTTGGCAGCGGGGCCGATGTGCTGGCGTTGCAAGTCTCCGAGGATGCCTGGAACGGCAATGCGCTTTTCACAGTGGCGGTCGACGGCAAGCAGATCGGCGGCACGCAGACGGCCACTGCGTCGCATGCGGCGGGACAAACGCAGACCATTGACGTTCTGGGAAACTTCGCCGCGGGCAATCATACCGCCACGGTGAACTTCCTGAACGACGGCTATGGCGGCTCGAGCACCACCGATCGCAATCTGTACGTGACGGGCGCCACGATCGATGGCAGCACGGTTTCCGGCGCGGTGCTCTCGGAACGCAACCAGGGACCGCAGAGCTTCACATTCCTGGCACCAGGGTCGACCACGGACACGGTCAGCCTCACCGCACCGGCGCACCTGGTAGCCGGTGTGCAGACCGTCGCCGGGACGGAGTCAGTCCCATCGCAGCCCGTATTCCTCGACTGGCGCACCGGCGCCGCACCGACGCTTACGGCCTCCGACTGGGTGCAGGCGACAGTCGACCAGACCGGAAAATTCTCTGCTTCTGTCAATATAGCTCCGTCAGGCGTCCAAGGCACGCTATACTACCACACGGGTGCTGGAACCGTGCTTCCCGCGTGGTCGGCCACACCGGCCTAGTCCTGACCTCCCGATTGCCATTGGTCCGGCTTTGGAAGACATCAGCCTCCAAGCAAGTTCTTCGCGCTATCCTGATAGATGCCATCGATTAACTTTTGCGCCTCAGCTTCGGAGGTTCCCTTGGCCTGATAGGTGCTGTGCCAGTTTACCGCTGAACCTTTGCCATCGGAGAGCACGCTCAGCGTGGATCGGTAATCGGACACCGGGAGTGGTCCCGACAAGATGGAGTAAGTATAGCTGCGTTTTGCATCGTCCCAGTTGTCCAGCCGCTCGACAACCTCGCCGCCGCCCTTCAGCGAGACCGTCCGCTGCTTGCCATCCGAGCTGATGGTGCATCCTGAAACCGCCGGAATCCATGATTTGATCCCGCAGAAGTCTCCGATCTTTTTCCAGACCGCGTCAGCAGGCAAGGAAGATTTCACGGTCACGTTGGACTCGAGCGCGAAAACCGATGTCGTCGAGATGATGAACGCCGCCGCCGCAACGGCGGGCAACCTGGATCGTGGCATATTATTTTCCTCCCCAAAGCCAAACATCGTTCGGTGTGCTCGGCCTTGCCGGCGAAGCCTGCGCTTGTTCGCTCCATTGGGCAAGACGGTGTCCGCGGAGACCATCGTCGGTGCCGATAGAGCGCAACGCCTTCGCCGTCGTGACGACGCCCGGTACTGGCCATTGGCCTAGCTAGTGATCCTGATCAAACATCCGGCCAGCGGATTTGGACACCGGGTTGTCCGGCGGCAGGATCGGCAGCTTTCCACCGCGACATCCTGTCCCTATGCTTCGCGCATGACCCGCGATCGACCTCAACCCACCACGCGATCAGCCTATCGCTACTTTACCACCGTTACCACCCGGTGGAGTGACAATGATCAGATGGGCCACGTGAATAACGCAGTCTACTACATGTATTTTGATACAGCTCAAACGACGTTCTACATTCAGAACGGACTCCTCGACATGCGCCGGACGTCGCCCTACGTGGTAGCCGAGAGCGGCTGTCGCCACATCAGCGAGGTTTCCTACCCGGACCGACTGACGATCGGGGTTCGCGTGGCGAAGCTGGGCAACACATCACTCAGGGTCGAGATGGGCTTGTTCAGTAATGACAGCGACCTCGCTTCGGCGGAGTGCTACTTCGTCCACGTCTTCATCGACCCGGGAACTCGCCGTCCGGTCCCCATACCGTCCGAGGCAAGGGCGTGCTTCTCGGCCATCCTGTCATAAACACGACAGCCCGGGGCGACCGGCCGCCCGCCATGATTATTCGCTAAAGGAGCCCGCACTGCTCTCAAGCATCTTCGCCGCATCTTCCGGCGTGTGAAGATCGGTCGGAATCAGCACCCACTTCGGATAATCGCGCCTGCCGCGCAAATAACCTTGCACCACGTCGAAGACGTACTTCCCAATGTCGGACTTGACCTCGACGGACGCGTTCGCCTCGCCAGCCAGCATAGCCCGGTAGATATCAGGCACGCCATCGACGGAGATCATCAGCACATCCTTGCCCGGATGCAGACCCGCGGACTTCATCGCCTCGATCGCGCCCAACAGCATATTGTCGTTGTGCGCCCAAACGGCACAAACATCTTTCAGCCCACCCGTCGATTTGATGAATCCCGCCATCACACGCCGACCGCCCTCCGAGGTGAAGTCACCACTTTCCGAGCGCGTGATTCGCATGCTGGGGAATTGGGAGATGACGGCGGCGAAGCCTGATTTCCGGCCGATCGTCGGCGCCGCGCCAACGGATCCCTGCAGTTCGACGATAGAACACCGGCCGCGGCTCGCCTGGGCCAGCCAGGATCCGGCAAGCCGTCCCTCCAGATTGGTGTCATTTCCGACGCGCGCTACGAAGAGTGATGACTTCCGCGTCGACAGATCGGTCAGCGATGAATACGGGAATATGCGCCGCTCGCGCTTCTTGCAGCACCGGGGTCCATCCGGATACGACGACCGGCGCTATCACGATCGCATCCACGCGTTCCGCGATGAAACGTCTCACCGCGGCGAATTGCCGGTCGACGCTACCCTGCGCGTCATCGAAACGTAAATCGATGCCACGGATTTTTGCCTCTGCCTTCATGTCAGCCGAGAACGCGGTACGCCAATCGCTCTCCGCCCCGACCTGCGAAAAACCGATGGTTTCGGCTGATGCCGCGGTTGCCGTGGCTAACAGCGCGGCGGCAATCAGGCTGAGGAACAGGTTGATAAACCGGATCATTTCAACAAGCTCTCATGGTTCCGTAGACGTGACAACTCGCCGCTTGTCCCGTGGCGAAGGCACGCACTTTACCCCTGAGAAATTAGCAATTTCTTAAGCGCCCCTGCCTTAAGGTCGAGGTATTGAAAAACCTTAGTCGTGTCGCGAGGAAAGCTGGACCGTGATCGCCGCCGTCGAGAATCCGGTGTCGCAAAGCCTTCGGAGATCATATCTTCAGTGGCAGCGCCCGATCGGCGCAGCATACGAATGTATATTCAATGTCCCGCGTCGGATAGCGATCTCAGGCAGTCCGACCGCTGGCATGGTGGGCCTTATAACCTTGCTCGCCGCGCTCGCAGCTCTCGCGATCGCCGTCATCGTCCCAATTTCCTGGTTCCTCGTTGCTCAGGCGCATCTGCGCGCCGAGGTTGACATCCACGCCCAGCTCTACGCCACCCGGGTGGCGGAAGAAGCACGCCGGAATCCAACGCTATGGAACGCTCTCGCCGGCGGCCCGACCGACGTCAGCCTGAACGATCTGGAAATCGCTCGTCCGCCCGCGGAGGCTCCCAGCGCCGTTGCCGAGCGACGCCGCGTGTTTTCGGCGACCGGGCGAACCATCATCGACACCGATGTGCTGATCCTGCCGCCTTGGCCACCGCTGATCTCTCGCTTGGACGTCACGGATGGCGACACAGTGCTCGGCGAGGTCGACGTCGCTCGCTCGTTACGGCCCGCACTGAATGCCACTGCCATCGTCACTGGCCTATCAAGTTGCCTCGGTTTGCTGGTGTTTCTGCTGCTGCGGGTCGCGCCGTTGCGGATGCTGGCGGCGGCCGTCGACCACGCTTCGTTCGTGTCCGCGCATGATCTGCTGACCGGTCTCCCGAACCGCCGGGTGTTCCACGATCGGTTGGAGCACGCCCTCGCGCAGGCGCATCGGGAAGGCGGCATGATTTCCGTCTTCTACATGGACCTCGACAATTTCAAAACCATCAATGACTTGTTCGGCCATCCCGCCGGCGACGCGACGTTGCGGGCAGTAGCGGAAAGGCTGCGCTCCTGTCTGCGTGCGAGCGACACGCTGGCCCGCCTCGGTGGCGACGAATTCGCTGTCATCCAACCCATGCTTCGACGCGTCGAAGATGCGGAAGCACTCGGCGATCGCCTGCTCGCCGCGATTGATCCTCCGATCGATTTCGATGAGAAGATGCTCCAGGTTGGCATCAGTATCGGCGTCACCCTGTCCGAGATCGGTGCGTCAAATCAGCCCGATCAACTGATGAAACAAGCTGACATCGCGCTGTATCAGGCAAAACTCGGGGGACGCGGCCGATTCTGCTTCTTCGCGGCAGACATGAATGCCAGGCTCCACGAGCGTCATGCCATGGAAACCGATCTGCGCGCCGCGCTCAGCGAACGCAGCCTGATCCTGCATTACCAGCCGCAGGTCGATCTGGTGACAGGCGAGATCATAGGCACCGAGGCGTTGCTGCGGTGGAATCGCCCCGGGCACGGCATGGTGCTGCCCGACCGGTTCATCAGCTTGGCGGAGGACACTGGCCTGATCGTGCCACTCGGCCTTTGGGCGCTGCGCGAGGCCTGCCTGCGCGCAATCACCTGGCCAGAGCATATCACAATCGCCGTCAATGTTTCGCCAGTGCAGTTGCGGCATCCCGGATTCCTGCAAAACGTGATCGATGTCCTGAGCCAGACCGGGATTACGCCCGAGCGCCTCGAGTTGGAACTCACCGAGGGCATCCTTATGCAAGACAGCAAGGAGAGCCTGACGACATTGCAGCGCCTTCGCGACCGGGGCGTGAAGTTCGCCATGGACGATTTCGGTACGGGTTACTCCAGCCTCGGGTATCTGCAGAAATTCCCCTTCGACAAGGTGAAAATCGATCGCAGCTTCATTTCGCGCCTGAGTCAGGATCCCAACGCGGACGCGATCGTGCGTGCCATCGTTGGCATGACCGCCGCCCTGGGGGTTCGCACCATAGCCGAGGGAGTGGAGACCAACACCCAAGCCGACGCGTTGCGCGCGCACGGCTGTTTTGAGGCCCAGGGTTATCTGTTCAGCCGGCCGGTATCGGGCGAGGCATTCGACGCATTGGTGATCGCCGGTACCGCTTCCCTGGCAGCCCCATCGTCCATGGGCCCCTGCATCGACGCGATGCTTTCGAGCATTGCCCCACGGTTCACTGTCGAGCCAGCGCTTCTGAGCCTGTGAACGCCGGCAGCCCCTCCTATTCCGCCGCCGCCTTCGTCCCGCGTTCCGCGGCATGCTTCGCAAACATCGCATCGACCGCCGCCATCCGCTTGGCGCCGAATTCCTCCGAGTTCTCGTCCGCCCACTCGATCGAGGCGACCCGGTTGGCGTTGGCCTTGCGGAA
This sequence comes from uncultured Alphaproteobacteria bacterium, assembly GCA_963758415.1. Taxonomy (GTDB): domain Bacteria; phylum Pseudomonadota; class Alphaproteobacteria; order Acetobacterales; family Acetobacteraceae; genus Rhodopila. The sequence goes on from CAVWVL010000011.1 coordinate 2,235,905, forward strand.
ATGCGGCATGACGTAGCGCGCGTAGAGTTCGTAGGACTTCTTGGTGCCCTCGAAATCGGCCCAGTTGTGCACCTGCTGGCAGAACACGCCGAAATCGCCCTGCTTGGCCTGCAATTTCTCGATCATGGCGATGGCGTCGTCCGGCGTGCCGACGATGCCGTGCCCGGCCTCCACGAACCAGTCCACGGGGTCCTGGCCCGCCGGCACCGGATAGCGCCCCGGCGCGCGGGAGATCTTGTTGAAGTAATACAGGTATTTCTCGAAGCCGAATTTTACGCGCTCGCGCGCCAGTTCGCGGGTTTCGGCGATGAACATTGGCCCAACTAGGCGGAGGCGGTTGGGGTCCATGGTCCGGCCGTTCTCGGCGGCGATTTCGTTCGCGACGGCCCAGTTCGTTGCGAGGGCATCGAAGCCGCCGGTCGGGTCGGTGGCGGCGAGGCACAGCATGTTGAAGCCGTACTTGCCGGCGAGCCGGCCGCCGGACGGGGTCACCGCGCTCGCCACGGCGATTTCGGGGTATGGTTTGGTGTAGGGCAGCAGATGCGCCCGCGCATTGACCAGCGTGTACCACTCGGATTTCTGCGTCACCGCCTCGCCCTTGAACAGGCGCAGGATGATGTCGAGCGCTTCGGCCATGCGGTCGCGCTGGGTATTCGGGTCAATGCCGAGCATCATGGCGTCGGTGGTCAACAGGCCGGGGCCAGCGCCGAACATCACCCGCCCGCGGGTCTGGTGATCGAGCTGGATCATCCGGTTGGCGACCATCAGCGGATTATGATACGGCAGCGACACAACCCCGGTGCCGAACCGCAGTTGCTTGGTCCGCTCGGCCGCGGCGGCAATGAACAATTCGGGCGAGGCGATGATCTCGTATCCGGCGGAATGATGTTCGCCGATCCAGGCTTCCTCGAAGCCGAGCCGGTCGAGCCATTCCATGAGTTCGAAATCGCGTTGCAGGCACTCGGTCGGATCCTCGTCGACCGGGTGGAAGGGGGCCATGAACACGCCATGACGTAGGACCACTTCGCTCACGCGCTTACTCCGCAGGTTGCTGGGGGGAGGGTAGCGGAGGATGGGGGCGGCGTCACGTCGGGCGGGCGAGGTGAAGGGCGCAAGTCGTCGAACTCAGGGCAGCGACGCCAGCAACGTTGCGCTATCGCTCACCGCCCCGAACACCCCGCCCTGCATCTTGATCATGTGCAGCGCCGCCGTGTGGTTGCCGGCGTCCGTCGCGCCGCAGCAATCCGCCAGCAAAAGGCACTCGAAGCCGCGGTCGTTCGCATCTCGCATCGTCGTGTGCACGCAGACATCCGTGGTGATGCCGGCGAGCAGGATGTTGCTGATGCCGCGCGTGCGCAGAACCAGTTCCAGGTCGGTGGCGTAGAAGCTGCCCTTGCCGGGCTTGTCGATGACGATCTCGCCGGCCAGGGGCGCAAGCTCGGGGATGATCTCCCAGCCCGGTTCGCCCCGTGTCAGAATGCGGCCGCAAGGTCCCGGATCGCCAATCCCCGCGCCAATGCGACGCGAACGCCAGCGCTTGTTCGCCGGCAGGTCGGACAGGTCCGGGCGATGACCCTCACGCGTGTGGATAATTGTGTAGCCCTTCGGCCGCAGCGCCCCCAGCACCGACGAGATCGGGCCGATCGGCGCGCGCGTCAGCGACAAATCGTAGCCCATCTTGTCGACGTAGCCGCCAACCCCACAGAAGTCGGTCTGCATGTCGATCACGATCAGCGCGGTGTTGCCCGGCCGGAGTGAGCCGTCGAACGGCCAGGGATAGGGATCGGCCGGAATCGTTGCCTCGTGATCTGTAACCATCGCCACTATCTCCCGATCGACAATTGTCCCGACACGCCACGTTAAACCGTCATAAAACAGGCAATTCCCACCGCGCGCAACGCTTCCCCTACCCTCCTGGCCCCGATTTTGCGAACCTCTGGACAGAGACGCCAACACCAGGCTTCTTGATCAATTGATGGCCGGCGCCGCCGGGTCCGTGATGAGGAATGGAGCAGCTTGAGCCGATGCAAAGACACGATCTCGCGTCCCCCGTCGCCTGGTTCCGCCATCCGCCGGAGGCCGCGTGACTCCAACACAGAACGCTGAGGCAGCAATCGCGGCCGATCGCGCCCACGCCGACCCGGCAATCTGGATCACCCGTCTGGAGGACTCGGCAGTGCTGCAACGAGCCCGGGAGCTCGAACAGGAGGGTCCGCGTGGGCGCCCGCTATGGGGCGTTCCCTTCGCGATAAAGGACAACGTCGATGTCGCCGGATTGCCCACCACGGCGGCATGTCCCGGTTTCAGATATCTGCCGGACGCTGACTCACCCGCCGTGCGCCTGCTGCTGGACGCCGGCGCGCTGCTGCTGGGCAAGACCAATCTGGATCAGTTCGCCACCGGCCTGGTCGGCACCCGCAGCCCCTACGGCGTTCCGCGCAACCTCTTCGATCCGCATCGCGTTCCGGGTGGCTCGTCCTCCGGCTCCGCCTGTGCCGTCGCCGCCGGCATCGTCCCCTTCGCGCTCGGCACCGACACCGCCGGATCAGGCCGGGTCCCCGCGGCGTTCGGCAACATCGTCGGACTGAAACCGACGATCGGCAGCGTCTCCGCCCGTGGGATGGTCCCCGCCTGCCGCTCAATCGACACCATTTCCGTGTTCGCCCACTCGGTCGACGAGGCGCTGAAAGTCCAGCGAGTAATCGCCGCCTTCGACATCGACGACCCCTACGCGCGTCAGCCGCCCTTTGCCCATCTGCGGCGAGCCGCGCCGTCACCCTCGCCGCGGGTTGCAATGGGGGATGTCGCGGGCCTCTGCGATCCGGCCGAGGCAGTGGCGTTTCAGCAAGCCGGGACGTTTCTGCACGCCAGCCCGGTCGACCTGGAGGTGTTTCTCGAGATCGCCCGGCTTCTGTACGATGGCCCCTGGGTGGCCGAACGCACCGCCGCCCTACGCGAGGTGATTACCGCCACGCCCGATATTCTCTACCCAGCCACGCGCGAAATCCTGGCACAAGGGCTGCAACGACTCACCGTGGACGCGTTCGACGCCTTTCACCTGCTGCAACAGGCCCGGCGGCGCGCTGTCCTGCTGTGGCGGCAATTCGATGCGCTGCTGCTGCCGACCGCTCCGTTTTGCCCAACCATCGCCGAGCTGGAGGCGGACCCGATAGGCCCGAATCGCCGCCTCGGGACGTTCACCAATTTCGCCAATTTGTGCGACATGGCCGGCTTCGCGGTGCCGATCGGCTTTGGCGCGGATGGCCGGCCGATCGGCGGCGTATTGCTGGGGCCAGCATGGTCCGAGGGCCGGCTGGCGCCGCTGGCCGACCGGCTGCACCGGCACTTCGCCGATACCGCAGGGGCCACGGGCCACGCCTTGCCTTCCGCCGAGGTCCCGGATAACGCCGCGGCCGGCGAGACCTCCCTGTTCTGTATTGGCGCACATATGTCCGGCCTGGAGCTGAACCATCAGATCACCACCCTCGGCGGCCGTTTCCTGCGTCAGGCGAACACTGTGCCGGAATACCGACTCTGGGATCTTGGCGACCGGCCTGGCATGCTCCGCGGCCGCGAAGGTGCCGCGATCGCCGGCGAGGTCTGGGCGCTGCCGACGGCCGCTGTTGGCAGCTTGCTGGCGCAGGTGCCCCCGCCGCTGGGCTTCGGCAGTGTGGCGCTGAGCGATGGCCAATGTCTCGGATTTCTTGCAGAATCGGAAGGTATTGACGGCGCCCGCGATATCACTCGATTCGGTGGTTGGCGCGCTTGGCTGACATCGACTTCGCGACCGGGGAACGGATGAAACGAATGGAAGACACGCCTTTGACCGACGCCGCCCTGGACGCCTGGATCGACGCCGGAACATTGGCGCTCGGCATCGAAATACAGCCGGAATGGATGGCCGCCGTGCGTCTGCACCTGCGGCTTTCGATAGGCCACGCCGCGGCAATGCAGGGTGCCCCATTGTCGGATCGCATCGATCCGGCACCGGTGTTCCGCGCGTGACGGTCTCGCGGGGCGCCACTGAGATTGCCCGCGCGGTCGCCGCCGGGACGCTGCTGGCATCCGACGTGATCGCAACGACCTTGGCGCGCATCGAGCAGTTGAACCCGTTGCTGAATGCATTCACCTCGGTGCTGGCTGATCGCGCTCGCGCCCGGGCGGCTGGGATTGATCGGGCCATCGCCTCGGGGCAACAGCCTGGCCCGCTCGCCGGCGTGCCGTTCGCGGTCAAGAACCTGCTCGATGTCGCGGGCCTGGCGACCCTGGCGGGGTCCAAGATCAATCGAGACGACCCGCCGGCGACGGCCGATGCCCCAGTGGTCAGCCGGTTGGAGGCGGCGGGCGCGATCCTGGTGGGCGCGCTGAACATGGGCGAGTACGCCTACGACTTCACCGGCGAGAACGCGCACGATGGACCCTCGCGCAATCCGCACGACACGTCCCGAATGGCTGGCGGCTCCTCGGGCGGATCTGGCAGCGCCGTCGCAGGCGGACTGGTCCCCCTCGCGCTCGGCTCCGACACCAATGGGTCGATCCGCGTGCCGTCATCCTTTTGCGGCCTGTTCGGACTGAAGCCAACGTACGGCCGCCTGACCCGTGCCGGCAGCTTTCCATTCGTTTCGAGTCTGGATCATATTGGCCCGATGTGCCGTGGCACCGCGGACCTCGCGGCAGCGTATGACGCGATGCAGGGCTATGATCCGGCCGATCCCGTCTGCGTGGATCGCCCGGTGGAACCGGTGTCGGGTCTGATCGACACCGGCGTCGCTGGTCTACGTATCGCAGTGGCGGAGGGGCATTTCCGGGCTGGGGCCTCGGTGGAAGCACTAGCTGCCTTGGATGCCGTCGCCGCCGCGCTGGATGCCACCGAAACAGTCACCATCCCCGAGGCGCCCCGAGCCAGAAGTGCCGCCTATATCATCACCACCACCGAAGGTGCCGCGCTGCATCTCGACCGCTTGCGCACCCGGCCGAATGATTTCGACTCCGACGTGCGCGACAGGTTGATCGCGGGAGCGCTGATCCCGGCGTCCGCCGTCGTCCAGGCGCAGAAATTCCGCCGGTGGTATCAGCAACGGATGCTCGCTTTGTTCGAGCATGTGGATGCCATCCTGACGCCCGCGACCCCCTGCGTGGCGCCGCTGATCGGCCAGAAAACGTTCATGTTCGACGGGCAGGAAATACCGCTGCGGCCGAATATCGGTGTCTACACGCAACCAATATCATTTATCGGCTTGCCCGCGGTCGTCGTCCCGCTTCCCGCCGGATCTGCTCCCGGTCGGGCACGACTTCCGATTGGCGTGCAGATCATTACGGCACCGTGGCGTGAGGACCTCGCGCTGCGCATTGCCAGCACACTGGAGGCTGCCGGGGTCGCCCGCTCACCGGCGCCGAACCTGGAAGCCTGATCATGGAAATCAATCTACCGGACGTAAAGGCCGAAGTCGAGGCGGCCTTCGCCAGATACGAAGCGGCATTAATGAGCAACGATGTCGAAACCCTGCAGTCACTGTTCTGGAACAGTAACCTTACCATCCGTTACGGCATCGGCGAGAACCTTTACGGCTACAACGAAATCGGTGCCTTCCGCGCCGCTCGCTCGCCGCTCGGCCTGGAGCGCACGACGTCGCGCACCGTCATCACCACCTTCGGCCACGATTTCGCCACCGCATCAACTTTGTTCCATCGGCGAACAGCTTCGGGCAAGGTAGGCCGCCAGATGCAGACGTGGGCTCGCACTCCGGACGGCTGGCGGGTGGTCGCGGCGCATGTCAGCGTGATCGACGCCGCGTCATGAAGGGCGGGCGAACACCGCCTCGTTATGTTCGCCGAGCTTGGGTGAATCGCCTTGCGGATGGGGTCGTTGCCGATCGAAAGTAATCGGCAGCCCAACGATCTTCAACTCGCTGCCGGGAAGCGTCCGTATCATATCCATTGCCTGCAACTGCTCGGTCTCCGCCAGCTCCGCGATGTTGTTCACCGGTGCGCACGGCACCCCCGCCTCGCCGATGATCCCCATCCAGTCCTGTCGCGTCCGGCCCAGCAGCACCGGCTGCATTGCGTCGACAACCAGCTGCCGGTTCGCCGCCCGTTTGCGGCCATCCGACAGCAGCGGATCATCGCACCACTCCGGATGACCCATGGCCCGGGCCAGCTTTACGAACAACCGGTCGTTGCCAGCCGCGATGCAGATCGGCCGGTCCGCGGTTTCAAATATCTGATACGGGGCCAGCGTCGCGCTGGCGGCACCATGCCGAGCGGGGAGGGTGCCGGTAACGTTGTAGGTGTTGAGCGGGCCTTGCACCCAGGCGACCGCGCTCTCGAACAGCGAGGTGTCGACGACGCAGCCCTTGCCGGTGCGGTCGCGCTGCCGCAATGCAGCCAGGGCGCCGATGACGCACCACATGCCGGTCGCGGTATCGTTGATCGCCGGCGAGCAGAACGTCGGCGGGTCCTCCGGCCGCCCGGTCAGCGTGACCACCGCACCGTAGCATTGCAGCAGCGGATCGAATCCCGGCGCCAGCTTCAACGGCCCAGTGTAGCCGAATGCCCAGATCGAGCAGTAGATCAGTCGCGGGTTGGCCGCCATCAGTGCATCCGGCCCGATGTTGCAATCATCGACGATCCCGGGGCGCAGGTTCTGGATGACGATGTCCGCGTCCTGTGCCAGCAGCTTCAGCTTTGCGACGTCCGCCGCCGACTTGATGTCCAGCGTCACCGAGCGCTTGCCGCGGTTGTTGCTATGGAAACTGATCGAATCACCGTTGACGAATGGCGGCCCCCAGAGTCGGGCATCGTCGCCGCCATCAGGTTTTTCCACCTTGATGACGTCGGCGCCCATGTCGGCCAGAATGACACCGGCCAGAGGTCCAGCCAGGGCCTGCCCAATTTCGACAACCCTGACGCCTTGTAGCGGGAGCGATTGTGGCTCGGCCCTCATCATACCTGCTCCAGGTTCAGGCGCGCGCGGAAGGCTTCGTCGCGGAGACTGAACTCTTGGCCGCTCAGGTCGTCCGCCGCCGGGGTGCATAGATAAACGATCGCCGCCGCCGGATGCGCCACCGGTGTCAGGTTGCCGCGCGGTATCTGGCTGATCGGATTGATGCCGGACGCCCTGATCAGCACCTGCATGTCGGTATCGGTGGTGCCGGGCTGGAAACCGAATACTCTTATGCCCTGACTGGCGGTTTCGAGAGCTGCCGCGCGCGTGAGCATATGCAGCCCAGCCTTGGCGCTGCAGTAGGCGCTCCAACCCTCCTGCGGCCGGATCGCGGCGCCCGAGGACAGGTTCACAATCGTTCCACTACCGCCGGCGATCATTCCGGGAAGCACGGCACGGATCGCGTGGTAGGCGCCGGTCAGGTTGATCTGGATGTTACGCGCCCAAGTAGCGGGATCGCTCTCGGCAATCGATGCGATAGGCTCGATAACTCCGGCGTTGTTGATCAGAACATCGACCGTTCCGAAGCGGCTTTTCGTTTCGGTAACCAGGGCCTCGACCGCGGCATAGTCGGAGACATCACAGGCGTGCGCGGAGGCTGAGCCACCGGAGGCGGTAATCGAACAAGTCACTTCCCGGACAAGTTCGCCGTCGCGTGCTGTCAGCACGATGGTTGCGCCGGCTTTTGCCAGGGCCGTCGCCGCGGCCGCACCGATGCCTCGGCTGGCACCCGTGACAATGACGATTTTCCCCGCGAGACTGCGCATGATCGATCTCCCACTTTCTGTCTTCCGCTTTACGGGAGGTCGCCCCCGGCGGCAAATTGCGCGGGGTCGGGTCAAAGGGGGGTAGCGATGCGCGTATCCATGAGCCTGCCGGCACACGACTGGCCCGCCTGCGGTCCCGCTGCTCGGCAGGCCGAGGCCGATGGTTTCGACTGTCTCCAGGCCAATGAACGCCAGCACGACCCGTTCGCGCCGCTCGCCCTCGCCGCACTGGCGACCGAGCGGGTGCAACTGGTTACCTCGGTCGCGATCGCCTTCGCGCGCAGCCCGATGATCATCGCCAATCAGTCCTGGGACCTGCACACCCATTCCAAGGGCCGCTTCGTCGTTGGTCTGGGAAGCCAGGTCAAAGCTCACAATGAGCGCCGGTTCAGCGTGCCGTGGATCGCGCCGGCGGCACGGATGGGCGAATACGTCGAGGCATTGCGGGCGATCTTCCGCTGCTGGGAGTACGGGGAGAAGCTGAACTACGCCGGGAAATACTACAATTTCTCGCTGATGCCACCGGACTTTACGCCGCCCGCGCAACATCTTCCGCTGCCGCCGGTGGCGATGGCGGCGGTGGGCCCACTGATGCTGAAGACCGCCGCCCGCGTTGCCGACAGCGTGCGGCTGCACAGTTTCGCGACACGCGCCTATTTGGAGCAGGTGGTGCGCCCGCTGCTTGCGCGGGAACTGGCGGCCGCCGGCAAATCATTCGAGAATTTCGAGATCACAGGCGGCGGTTTCGTGGCCACCGGGCCGAACGCGGCGGCGGTGCGGGAAGCGGCGGAAAAAGTGCGTTACAGGGTGGCGTTCTACGGCTCCACTCCCGCGTATCGCGGCGTTTTTGATCTGCACGGTGTTTCCGATCTGGGAGCGAAACTGACCGAGATGTCGAAGCAGGGACAGTGGAAACAGATGGCGGCACAGGTGCCCGACGACGTGCTGGACCTTTTCGTCGCGCGTGCCACCTACGACGAATTGCCGGCGGCGATCGAGCAGCGCTACGGCGGCATTGTCGATACGGTCTCGATCGATTTCGCCCCCGGCACCAGTGCCGCGACGCGTCGGGCCACGATCGAGGCTATCCAACGCATTCCCGCCCGTTTCAAGCAGTATGCGAGAGCCAGTGCCTGATCGCTCCGATACGCTTGCCGATGCAGGTGCGAGGATGCCCACGTCGCCAGGGCCGGGCGGTGATGATCAGCACGGCCTATTCTCGCGAGGTAGTCGCGGCCGGGGGGTGAAGCCGCGAGGTTCCCTCATCACCCTCGGTCGCGATCCATACTGTTGGCATGCATGTCTCGAATTCAACTTCAAATTGGGGCGGATCACGGTGAATCTGCTGCACAACGCGGACAGTCTGCACAGGGCCACCAGGCGTCTGGACGCAGTCGCCAGGGTAGAGTGCCGGAGTGCCGTTAGCGAAGGCCAATATGGCTGCTACTGAACCGCCGAGGTAGCGCTTCATGACTTTTCTTTCAGGTTTTGACCCAGGTATACCGTCTCTTGTTACGTAACCATCTGCTTCAGTCATCGACTTGGACCGAATGGGGTGCGCGGCCAACTGGCACCACCTTGACCACCCGGCCGCTGGGCACATCGACGACTGACACATCGTCGCTCATTCGGTTGACGACATAGAGCGTCTTCTCGTCGCCGCTCAGGGCGATACCCGCGGGGTCAGCGCCAACAGCCACGTAGCGCTCGACCTTCCGACTTGTGGTGTCGACAAAGGCAACGTTGTCCGCTCGGCCGAGCGTAACGAAAGCAGTCCTGGCGTCTCCCGTAGCAGTCAGGCCCGCGGGTGTCACATCTGTCTGGCGCGCTCCCGGCGGCCGAAACTCAAGACTTCCCATCACCCGTTTGGCGGCGCGATCGATGATCGATACCTGACCGGACAATGCATTCAAAACCCAGAGCCCTTTTCCGTCCGGCATCAGCAGGAAGCCTCTCGGTCCCGTGCCAACGACGATGTTGTCGGTGACCGCGTTCTTCTCCAGGTCGACGACATGAACCCAATCGTCCACCACGGCAGTCACGTACAAGGTCTTCCCGTTGCCACCCATGGCGATGCCGTGTGGTTCGGCGCCGGTTGGGATCTCCTGCTCGATGATTTTCTCCGCGACACTTATTACATCGACAACTGATCCTGCCGCGTTGGGAACGTAGAGCGTTCTCTGGTCTTGACTGAGTTCGAACATTTCCGGATTGGCACCCGTTGGAATGTGATCGACGACAGCAAGGGTTGCCACGTCAATCACATCGATCACGTCGTCGCCGCCGCAAGCGACCAGAAGTTGCCTCCGGTCATCGTGAAATGACATGCCGCGGGGACGACGAGACGTTTGGATCCATTTGATGACGCGATCCTCCTGCCGCGGGTCGATCACGGCGATGTCGTTTGTCTTCTCGTTGCTTACAAACACGTAGCCGGTGCCCCTGGCGCTGGCCTGGGTCGACAAGATCAGGCCAAGCAACAGCGCCGAGGCAGTACATGTGGCCACGGTCATGTGCCGCGCTCCTTGCACGATAGTGGATGCGTCGGCTGCCCTCGGTCTGCTACCGCTGATGCCGCGCGCCGCGATACCGGCAGGGAAACACGTCCGGTCGGGCGAGGCAGGAAAGCCAGACGAATTTTCGACGAAACTTCGACGAAAGGGGAGTATGGTCCAGTTCAAAAGCCCAAGGCGTGAAGCCTCCCAATGACGAATTCAACGCGATACACGGCCTATCTGTTTGATTCGTTTACCCTGGACCTCGACCGTGGGGCGCTGTTGGCTCCTGACGGCGTGGAAATGCCGCTGCGGCCCAAATCCTTCGCCCTGCTTCGCCTGCTAGTGGAAAACGCCGGGCGTCTGGTTTCGCGGCAGACGATCATGGCAGCGTTGTGGCCGAACGTATTCGTAACCGACGACAATGTTACCCAGTGCATTCGTGACATCCGCGAAGCGTTGGGTGCCGACGCCCAGCGAATACTTCGTACGCTGTCCCGCCGTGGATATCTGTTCACATCGAATGTCGTCCCGGTGCCTGCCGCTAGACGCGATCGCAATGAATTTCGACCATCGGTTGAAGAAGAGCCGCCTGAAACCGATGAAGGCGCGACCAGACAAGAGGCTGCACAACCCAGTGATAGACAAGGACGTTCTGATACCAGAGTGATTGCCACCCGCGCGGCAGATCGGGCGGTACTGGATGAAGGGCGGTTGGGGCCACGGCCGGCCGAGCGCCGGCAACTGACGGTGATGGCTTGCGACGTGGCGGGTTTGACGGCGCCGGCGGCCCGTCTCGATCTTGAAGACCTGCGCGAGATGACCACCACTTGTCATCGATGCTGCAACGATATCATCGAACGGTTCCATGGCTACGTGGCCAGTTACTCGACTGGCGGCGTCCTGGCCTATTTCGGCTATCCGCGGGCTGATGAGCATGACGCTGACCGCGCCATCCGGGCAGGACTCGCGCTGGTCGGGGAGATACCGAAGCTCGTGACCACGGCAGGCGTGCCATTGCAGATCCGTGTCGGCATCGCAACCGGTTTGGTTGTCGTCGGCGACCCGCTTGGGTCCGGGGCCGCCCGGACGGTAACCGCGGTGGGAAGCACGACCGCTCAGGCCTTAAGTCTGCAAGAATTGGCCGATCCCGGCCAGATCGTTATCGCAACATCCACCCGGCGATTGGCCGGCAACGCGTTTGAGCTGACCGATCTTCGCGAACACGGTCTGAAGGGCCTCACCGAACCGGAGCACGTCTGGCGTGTGGAACGCGCGGTGGTGACGGAGAGTCGTTTCGATGCCAGTCACGGCGGCAGCGCTCTGACACCAATGGTGGGCCGCGAAGAGGAACTAGACCTGCTGCTTCGCCGCTTGTCCCAAACGCGGGACGGCGAGGGTCAGGTGGTGCTGCTGTCGGGTGAGCCGGGGATCGGCAAGAGCCGCCTCCTGGACGCGCTGCGTGCGAGGCTCGAAGCCCAAGGCGTCCAGGCGTTACGATTGCAATGCTCGCCCTATCATTTGAACAGTGCCTTCTGGCCTATCATCGACAACTTCGAACGGACGCTGAAGTTCGGTCGTGACGAAACAGCGGACGCCAAACTCGACAAGCTGGAAGCGCTGATCGTCACACAGTATGGCCGCCCGCTGACCGACGTCCGGTTCGTTGCGTCGATCCTGTCGCTCCCTTGCAACGAGCGCTATGGCGACCTGGCGATGACGCCACAGAGGCACAAGGACGAGACGCTGCGGACTTTGGTTGATCTCACCGAGGCGGCTGCTCACCAGCATCCCAGCGTAATGTTGTTCGAAGATGTACACTGGGCCGACCCTACCACGCTGGAGGTGTTGGATCTGCTGATCGACCGAATCCGGTACGTTCCGCTTCTGGTAGTGCTCACTCATCGGCCGGAGTTTCAATCACGGTGGTTGGACCGGGGACATGTGGGCGCGTTGAACCTTTCCAAACTGACCCGGACTCAGAGTGCGACAATGGTCGACGCGCTCGCGGGCGGCAGGGGACTTCCCGCGACGTTGCATGAGCAGATCCTGACCAGGACGGACGGGGTGCCCCTGTTTGTCGAGGAGCTGACCAGGTCAATTCTCGAATCGGGTGACTTGAAGGAGGCAGGCGATCATTACGAGTACTCTGGTTCCGCTCGCACTGTCACCATTCCTGCCACGCTGTGTGACTCGCTGATGGCACGGCTGGACCGATACATGCCCGTGAAGGAGCTCGCTCAGATTGGCGCGACGATCGGGCGCGGGTTCGGTTACGAACTGATCGCCGCGGTCGCGCCAATGGAGCAGGCTCAACTTGATAGCGGCCTCACTCAACTGTGCGAATCGGGACTGGCGTTTCGTCGCGGCACGCCGCCTGATGCCGTCTATACTTTCAAGCATGCGCTGGTGCAGGACGCCGCGTACGACTCGTTGCTCAAGAGACGAAAGCAGGAGTTGCACGGCAAGATCGCCCATGTGATCGAGGCTCGGTTCCCGAATATCAAGACCACTGAACCCGAGGTGCTGGCCCACCACCTCACGGCCGCGGGCCTTACCGAAGCCGCCATACCGCTCTGGCAGGCCGCCGGCGAGCTGGCGTTGAAACGCATGGCTCTGACCGAGGCCATCTCCCATCTCAACCACGGGCTCGAACTGGTCTCTACCCTGCCTCAGTCATCGGAACGAGATGCCCGCGAACTGGGGCTGCGCACTCGCCTTGGGACGGCGTGGGTGGCGCTTAGGGGCTGGGCCGCCCCAGAGGTCTGGACCAGCCTTTACCCAGCCCTTGCCTCGGCGAGATTGCACGAACGCCACGACGCGCTGGCGCCCATTTTCTTGGGACTGACGAACAATGTTCTCTCACAAGGGCGCGTAGCGGAGTCCATCCCCTGGGTGGAGGAGATGCTGAATATCGCAAAGACGATCGACGATGCTGACTTGCTGGTGACGGGACACGGACTTGCATGCTCCTGCTATTGTTTTGCGGGCGATCTCACGAAGGTTCTGGAGCACGCGGACAAGGCGTTGAATCTCTACGACGCCGAGAAGCACCACTATCTCGCGGACATTCTCAACCAGGATCCCAAAACGTCGGCCAGTGTTTGGAGCTCGATTAGTACCTGGATTCTGGGTTACCCGGATCGGGCGCTGCGATTAACAGTTGAAAAGGACGCGCACGCCCGTTCGCGCGGTCACCCCTTCGACCTCGGGTATGCGCTGACGACTGGGATTCATGAGTTCGATCGCCGCTACCATCACGAGGACGTTCGCAAGCGCGCCGAAGAGTGCGAACGGCTGGGTCGAGAAAACAGCCTCCCCGTGCTGTGGGCGCTCCGAGCACCCCTATCATATGGCCTAGCGCTGATCCGGGAAGGTAAGGTTGCCGAGGGAGTTGCTCAACTCAGGAGCGGGATCGCGTTTTGGAAGGCGAGCGGAGGCAAAACCCGGCTCCCGAGCATGAACGCGTTTTTGGCCGAAGGGATGGCACTGACTGGCGACGTCGACAGTGCCCTGCAACTGCTTGATCAACAGATCGACCAGATCGAACGACCTGGGTGGGAAGAACGCCTTCAATACGCTGAGATCCTGCGCCTCAAAGGTTGGATGCTCACGCTGCAAGGCGACCCTGAAGGTGCCGGGCGGAACTTTCTGGCCTCGCTCGACTGGGCGCGTCGCCAGCAGGCAAAAATGTGGGAACTGCGGACGTCAACCATCCTCGCGCGGCTGTGGCAGAGCCAGGGCAAACGTCGCGACGCGTATGAGTTGCTGGCGCCGGTGTATGACTGGTTCACCGAAGGTTTCGACACTAAGGACTTGCTGGAGGCCAAGGCGCTTCTCGCCGAATTGGAATAGTCGAAGCGGCTCGCCTCCACCGGTGCCCGGACGACCGCACGAGTCACTGGGCCAGCGCTGCTTCGGGTTCGCCATTCGCTCCGGATGGGTTAGCATCCAGGGGCAAAGGGCGCTCCGGGTGCCCGCTTAGACGGGCCGCGTCTCGGTTGGCGCCTTCAAAAAAGAAGGAGGTACGGCCATGCCCGAAACAAGAAACGCCAGTAGTCCTCGCTCGGTCGCGCTGGTAGGCCCCTACGGCAGCGGAAAATCAACACTTTTCGAGGCACTGCTCGATGCCGCGGGCGCCCCCGTCAAACGCCCGGCGGACCCCCGCAACCGCCCGATGACCACCGAAACAAGGCTCGGACACGGTAGCTTCCTCGGCGACGAATGGTCGATCCTGGACTGCCCGGGGTCCATCGAGTTTGCCCAGGAAGCGCGCGCCGCCCTGGCAATGGTGGACGTCGCCGTCGTGGTGGTCGAGCCGAACGTTGCCAAGGCGGCCACCGTCGCGCCCTTGCTGAAGGCGTTGCGAGAAGAAAACGTTCCTCACATGGTCTTCGTCAACAAGATCGATACGCTGGACAGCAGCATCGCCGACACGCTGTCCGCTCTGCAGGCGCACGCGTCGTGCCCGCTGGTGCTACGTCAGGTGCCGATCTTCGAGGGTGAGGCCGTCAGCGGCTACGTCGATCTGATGAGCGAACGAGCCTACCGCTATCGCAAGGGCCAGGCGTCCGAACTCATGCAGATCCCCGCGGCGATGCTGGCCGAGGAACAGGCTGCGCTGGGCTCGCTGGTCGAGACGTTGGCCGACCGCGACGACGAGTTGCTGGAAAAGCTGCTGGAGGACATCAAGCCCACGCCTGAGGAGCTCTATCGCGACATGCGCAAGGACCTGCTGGCTGGCGCGGTGATCGAGGTGCTGCTGGGGTCCGCCGAACATGCCGCGGGGGTACGCCGGCTGTGGAAGGCGCTGCGCCACGATACCCCCCAGGCGGTGGAGACCGCCGAGCGGAAGGCGATCGATACGGCGGGCGCGCCGTTGGCTCAGGTGTTCAAGACGGTGTACGCCGGCCACACTGGCAAGCTGTCGTACGCGCGGGTCTGGGGCGGCGTGATCCGCGACGGCGCCACGCTGGGAGGCACGCGCCTCGGCGGGATCTACCGTTTCGTCAACGGTGATCTGACAAAAGTACCCGAGGCGCAGGCTGGCGACATCGTCGCGCTGGGTCGCCTCGATGGTGTGGCGACCGGTGCGACGGTATCGCCCGGCGCCTCGCCCGGACCGCTGCCTTTCCCGCAGGCGACGCCTCCGGTCTACGCCATGGCGATCGCCACCACCGACCGGAAGGACGATGTGAAACTATCGGGCGCGCTGCACAAACTCGCCGAGGAAGACGCGTCGCTGCTCATTACTCAGGATCAGGACACCGGCGAAACCGTGCTGCACGGTCAGGGAGAGATGCACCTGCTGACCACGGTCGAGCGGCTGGCGCGCAACTTCGGGATGAAGTTGACGACCCGCAAGCCGCAAGTCGCCTACAAGGAAACGATCCGCAAGCCGGTCAACGAGCATGGGCGGCTGAAACGCCAGACCGGCGGTCATGGTCAGTTCGCCGACGTGAAGATCGAGGTGGCTCCACGGCCGCGCGGCGAGGGCTTTCTGTTCATCGACAAGATCGTCGGCGGCGCGGTGCCGCGTAACTTCATCCCATCCGTTGGTGACGCCGCCGAGGAAGCGACCAGGAAAGGACCGTTCGGCTATCCCGTGGTGGATGTGGCCGTTACGCTGACGGACGGTGGATTTCACTCGGTCGACAGCTCCGACATGGCGTTCAAGACCGCCACCCAGATGGCGATGAAGGAGGCACTGGCGAAAGCCGACCCAGTGCTGCTGGAGCCGATCGACCATGTCACCGTCAGCGTTCCGAACGATTACACCGCACGGACCCAGCGGCTGCTGAGCGGTCGTCGCGGGCAGATACTGGGCTTTGCCGAGCGGGCGGAGTGGCCGGGGTGGGACGACGTGGAGGCGCTGGTGCCGGAGGCCGAAATGCATGACCTGATCATCGAGTTGCGCTCGCAGACGATGGGCCTGGGAACATTCCGGAGACGCTTTGATCATTTGGCGGAGACCCGCGCCACGCCGTAGGGGTTGAGCGGTTGGTTGGCACGTCTTGCGCGGCGTGGTGTGACCCATCATGCTGCGCTCGATGTCCGAGGCGGGGGAAGTCAGATGAAGCTGTTCGATCTCACAGGCAAGGTTGCCATCATCACTGGCGGCAACGGCGGCATCGGGCTGGGCATGGCCCAGGGTATCGCGTCCTGTGGCGCGCGAATTGTGATCGCCGGGCGAAACGAGGACAAGGCGGCGACCGCGCTGGCGACATTGCGTGAGGCCGGCACCGACGCTGCGTTCATCGCGGCCGACGTAACGAAAAAGTCCGAGTGCGTGGCGCTGGTTGCCGCCGCCGTGAAGAAGTACGGCCGGGTGGATATCCTGGTGAACAATGCCGGAACCTCGGTCCGCAAGATGCCGCAGGAGTATACCGAGGAAGAGTGGCACCACGTCCTGGACACCAACCTGACCAGCGCATTCCTGTGCTCGCAGGCGGCCTATCCGGCGATGCTGAAGGCGGGCGGCGGCAAGATGATCAACATCGGGTCGATGATGTCGCTGTTCGGTGCGCCGTACGCCACGCCGTACGCCGCCAGCAAGGGCGGCATCGTGCAGATGAGCCGCGCCATGGCGACCGCCTGGGCGAAGGACAATATCCAGGTCAATGCGGTGCTGCCCGGCTGGATCGATACCGATCTGACGAAGCGCGCCCGACAGCAGGTGCAGGGGCTGCACGAGAGTGTGGAGAAGCGCACGCCGCATGCTCGCTGGGGCACCCCCGCTGACATGGCGGGCATCGCTGCGTTCCTCGCCGGCCCGGCGTCGGATTTCGTTACTGGGACGGCGATTCCGGTCGATGGCGGGTTTTCCATCGGGATGTAGGATTTGATGCGGGTGGCGAGAGCCGGGCCCCCAAGGAACTGTCTTGGGTGGCGTCAGAGGAGGTGCGCGTTGGCTCGCCCGCACGGCCACTCGGGAAGGCACCTCGGCTGCCTAGTTGAAGGGCGCGGGTACCGTCAAACCTGACCGTTGCAACCCAGTTTGAATTTCCGAACCCGCGCCCGGCCTGCCTGCTCTGCTTCCGGACTCCAGAGTCGACCATGTGTCGGCGTACCATGGAGCGGGCCGTAAAGTGCTCCAACGCACGATTTCGGCCACCGCGAAAACCTTTTGTCAACCAATTTGGTTTAAAAAGTCCGTCCGCGAGGATCGCACATCACGCTGAACGAGAGGAACAAGTCGCCGCGCCCCGGCTCTTGGTCGCCTCCATGTGTCGTTACCTATGACGTTACGTTTGTATGAACAATTTTTTCGGTGGTTTCTTGTGGTGTCGTGCCGCTTCTCGCGCGACGCCGGGCCGATGGTGGTGTGCTTCGCGGCAAATATGAAAGATCGGGTCAATGACCAGCACGACGACTAGTGTGAGTAAGACCGTGGCCACGACGCCGAAGAAGGTTTCCGCGCTGCCAAATACAGACACCTATAGCTGGGTAAATCCGTATGGCGGGTCATGGGCCGTCTCGAACTGGACCGACGCCGCCACTGGCGCCACCGGCGTCCCCGGAGCAACTAACGCCGTATCCATTACAGGTGGTACAACCTTCACCAACATCACGGGCACCGGCGCCGCCGCGCAACTCTCAATCACCAACGACGTGCTGTTGTGGGGCACAACGACAGTCGGTGGGGCAGTTACGCTGATGGGGGGCAGTAACTTCGCCGGAACCGATCTCGAACTTGACGGTGGAGCAAGTCTTACCGCAGGCAGCCTGAACCTTGGCGGGTCCGCCCTGGGGTCTGCTTTTGTCCAACAAGGCGGGAACACCTTGGAAGTGGACAACGGCAGCTCCCTGGTGGTGAGCGGCAGCGCCATGTTGGCCGGCAGCAATCTCATGGCCCTTGCTGGCAGCACAATAAAGCTCGGCGGGTTGATTGCCAACGGCGGGAACACAATCGCCGTGGACGACAACTCCTCCATGGAGATAGGCGCGACTGGCGGCGCGGCGCTCGGCGCCGTCACCATCGACAAGGGCGTGTCTGCTCCCGTCAGCGGGACAATATATGGCAACGTAGTCGTTAACGGCACACTTGGCGTGCAGGCGGGCGGTTCCCTCGGCATTGATTGCGGCCTCGATCCATTTGGCAACGCGCAATCCATCGGCGGCAGTGGCACGCTGGTTCTCAGCGAAAACAGTTCCCTCAGTCTCGGCGTGGCCGACAGCGCCGCGATCCAGTTCAACGGCCCGGCGGGGACTCTGAATCTTTCGGTGTTGCCGACAGGCACAATCACCGGGTTTGTGGCGGGCGATGTCATTAGCTTGAATGGCGGCCTTGCCACCGGCCTGAGTTACGTCCAAACCACCGCCAGTGTCGCGACACTCACACTGACCAAGGGGGGAAAAGCCGCCGGTAAGTTGACACTCGCCGGCAACTACACCGGGAATCTGTTTCACCTCAGTCTGAGTCCCTATGGCTATGCATCCATTACGCTGCAGACGATAGGCATCGCTCCCACGCAACCGAACCTGATCACCGGCACCGCCGGCTCGGACATCCTGTCAGCAACAGCGAACAATCAGATCCTCACCGGACTGGGCGGGAACGACACGCTGGCTGGCGGCACATTCACGGGGATTAGCTTCAAGGACACCAGCGCCGATCTCAGCGGCAGCACTGTAAATAACTTCGGCGTTTCCGATACCATCGACCTCACCGATATGAAGCTGAGCACTGTCGTGGTCAGCTACGCGCCTGGCGCAGGCGTGCTGACGGTGACAGACGGCACGCACTCAGCGGTCATTGGACTTCCCTCATCGTCCTACACGCCTTCTGGCATGCCCGTTACGCTGCCTATCGGCTATTTCGCCGCCAGCACGGACGGAGCCACCGGGACGAACGTAAAATACATCGCAATCAGCATGGACGCCTATGCGTTCAGCGCAGCCCTTGGCGGCGGCTACGGGCTGGCGTCCAACTGGCGCGACACGACGACCAACACCGCCGCCACCGCTGCGCCGAGCTATGGTAACGCCGTAACGATTGCCGGAGGAACCGGATTCACCGATATCACCGGCAGCGGCGTTGCCGCCAGCCTCGCGACGACCGGGTCGGTGCTGATGTCGGGCAGCCTCACCGTCGGCAGCCAGGTCAGCGGTGTCAGTGGCGCACTGGCGCAAAGCGGCACGCTCGCCCTTGATAGTGCTGCGAATCTGGCGTTTTCCGGCCAGGCGCAGATCAACGGTCTGGTCGAGGTGGTTGGGGCCAGCAAGCTGACCGCGGCGGGCGGCGTTGTATTTGGCAATACTGGCAGCTCCCTGCTGGTGGTCGGCGGCAGCACCGCCCAATTCGCGAATATTGGCGCTTTCAGCACCAATATCTATCCGTCCCGCTATGCCGCGTCAGTCATCGGCGTAGACACGACATCCTCTATAGAGATCGGCACGGCGGGGAACGTCACGAAAGGTGCGCTGACGATCGATAGCGGCGTGACGGCCAACCTTTCCGGCACGATTGACGGCAGCGTCGTGGTGAACGGCACCCTCGCCCTGGCGGGTTCGCTTGCCATCAATGCGTTTGGCGCCGCGGCGGAGACGATTGGCGGCACCGGAACGATCGAGATCATGTCCGGCGACACCTTAACTCTCGCGGGGTCCGACAGCGCCGCGATCCAGTTTTACCAACCGGGCTATTCCGGCGCGACAGAAACCTTGGCACTGATGGGTAACCTGCCCACCGGGACGATCAGCGGTTTCGCAGCCGGCGATGTCATCACCGTTGCAAAAACCGTCACGGGCCTCGGCTACAGCCAAACCGGCAGCACGGGCACACTGACGCTGCTCAACGGCAGCACTGCGATCGGCAAGCTCTCGCTGGCCGGCTCTTATACCGCAAGCCAGTTCCAGGTGCAGCTCTCGGGTGCGGGCCAGTCGAGCACCATCACGTATTCACCGACGCCCGGAACCATCGGCGGCAACACCGTCAGCGCCAATACAGACGCTTACTCGTGGACCAATACCAGCGGCGGTGTCTGGGGCAATGCTGGCAACTGGAGCGATACGACCACCGGTAAGGTGCCCACGGCGTCAGCGGGTGCCGGCAATGCGGTGACGGTTGCTGACTATAATGCATTATCGAGTGGATCGGGTGCCCAGATCATCTCCGGATCGGGCGCAGCGGCCTCGCTGACTGTTTCCACCAGCGCTGTGTTCACCGGCAGTCTGGCGGTTTCCGGCGCGTTCAACGACTACGGCGCTGTCTCGCTCAGTGGCGGGGCAATCGTGAGCGCGGGCAGTCTCTCCCTCAACGGTAGCGGGTTGCAGGTCGGCGGCGGTAGCTCCCTCAAGGTGAGCGGCAATGCGAGCATTTGGGGTAACATGGGCGTGGTTGGCGCCAGCACTGTGCAGGTAACCGGGGGTGTCACTGCCTGTATGATCAATGGCGGCACGATCGCCGTCGACGGCACCTCAAGCCTCGAGTTCGGCTCTACCGGCACCGCTGCGAAAGGCGCCTTGACCGTGGATAGTGGTCAAGGTCCAACTCTCAATGGAGCGACGATCGCGGCCAAGCTGGTGGTGAACGGAAGTCTGACCTTTCAGGGCGGCAAAAGCATTATCGAAGGTTTCGGCGGGACGGTCGGAGCGATCAGCGGCAGCGGGACCATCGGCCTCTCGGGATACGGGTCGCCAACGGACCTGGTCCTGAACGCCACGGACAGTGCCGCCATAGCCTTTCAATGGTCGCCTTCATCCATCTACAATCCGAGTCCGGGGCCTGCCCCGATACTGGAATTGGCCGGGCCGCTTCCCACCGGCACGATCAGCGGATTTGTCGCCGGCGATACGATCCAGGTCGACCGGACCGTCACCGGCGTCAGCTTCAAGCAGACGACCGTGTCGCAGGGCACGCTCACCCTCACCAACGGCGCCAGCACCGTTGGCACATTGTCGCTCAGCGGAACCTACAGCACCAGCCTGTTCCACGTCGACACAGCGGCGGCCACCGGCGTGGCAACCATCTCGTTGCAAACCCAGACCTCTGCATCCGGGTCCGGCGCCGCCAGCAAGGGAACCGATGCCTACAACTGGGTCGGCGCTGGCGGCGGAAGCTGGAGCACCGCATCGAACTGGATGGATACCACCACCCACACCGCCCCGAGCACAGTCGCTGGCGGTGGCGACGCGGTCGTGATCTCCGGCCTCCCCGCATCAGGGTCTGCCATCGGCCAGTATCTGACGATTGGCGGCAGTGGCTCGGCGGCTAGCCTGGCCGTCAACGGCGATGTGCTGCTGACCGGCAGCGTCACCGTCGCCGGACAGCTAATAGTGGCCCCTGCCCCGAGCCAAACCGTTGCCGCGCTGGCGCTCGATTCGGGAGCTACCCTCACCGCCGCGTCCGCCGCGATCTCCGGAACGCTGTCGGTCGGGCACGGCAGTTCGGCCACCATAGCGGGCACCGCGACGCTGACCGGCGCCTCGCTGCTCGCCCTGGATGGCAGCAGCCTGCAACTCGGCGCGCTGATCGGCAACGCGAGCAACAACGTCATTGCCATTGACGCCAACTCGTCCGTCCGGATCGGCAAGCCGACCACCTTCGCCAATGGCAGCCTGACCGAAGCGGCGGGTGCAACCGCTGCGTTTGCCGGCACCATCTATGGCTCAGTGGTCGCCAACGGCACTCTCGCCGTGGCCGGCGGCGGCTCGCTGTTCATTGATTTGAATGGCGGCGGGGAATGCGACCCTTACGCAACCGCCCTGCCCACCATCAGCGGCACTGGCACGCTGTCGCTGGCCGAGGGCAGCACGCTTGGCCTTGGTGTGGCCGACAGCGTCGCGATCCAGTTCGCCGGTCCCAATGCTGTACTGCAACTGGCCGCAATACCGACCGCCACCATCACAGGCTTCGCAGCCAGCGATCTGATCCGGGTGAACCAGACTGTCACCGGAGCAACCTACAAGCAGGGGTCCACCGCTGGCACGCTCACGCTGACCAACGGCGCCAGCACGGTAGGCACACTGAACCTCGCAGGCGCCTACGGTATCAACAGTGTATTCCACCTTGACTTTGCCGTTGACGGCAGTTCGGCTGTGATCTCTCTCCAATCTATTGGCATCGCGGTCCAACCGGCGCTGATCCAGGCCACCCCGGCGTCGGACATTTTGACAGCAACCGCGAACAACCAGACCCTCACAGGGTCTGGTGGCGGCGATATAATGAGCGGCGGCGCCTTCACCGGGATCGACTTCAAGGATAGTACTGCCAATCTTAACGGCAGTGTGCTGCGAAGCTTCCTCAGCTCCGATATGATCGACTTTACCGACATGACCGCGAGCAAGGCGGCCGTCACGTACGCAGGCGGTGTCATGTCCATTACCGACGGCACCCACAAGGCAGCACTTGGTGTCAGCTTCCTCAGCACGCCCAGCAGCGGCGGTTTCGCCGTCGCAAGCGATGGTGCGGCCGGTACCAAAGTGTTCTGGCACGCCTGATCAACGGCGTCGCGGGACCAGAGCAACAAGGCGGGGCGGTTCAATGGCTTAGCTCCGCCGTCCAGGCCTCCGGTCAGCGTCGTCTCCCGGGGCGGACCGGATTGGCTGACCGACATGGGGACGAGTGCGGTTGATCGCGGTCCGTCTTGTTTCTTCACCCCCTGGACCAACCACCCCGGCCCGGCCCAAACTCGGCTGTCCCCCTCGGGGCCATCAACGGGAGCCAACCCATGACTCAACGGTTCGCAGGACGCACGGCCATCGTTACCGGCGGGGTATCCGGCATCGGCGCCGGTGTCGCTCGCCGCCTCGCCGCCGAGGGCGCCCAACTCAGCCTGTGGGACCTTGATGAAGCCGGTCTCGCCCGCTCTGGCGCCGCCCATACAGTCGTCCTTGACGTCACCGACCCGAACGCGGTCCAGCGCGCGGCCGAGGCCTCCGCCGCGAAACTCGGCAAAATCGACATCCTGGTGAATTCCGCCGGCATCAGCGGCCCAAACCACCCCACCTGGGAGTATCCGGTCGCCACCTGGGACCGGATCATCGACATCAACCTGAAGGGCCTGTTCTACTGCTGCCGCGCCGTGGTGCCGTTCATGCAGACCAACGGCTACGGCCGCATCGTCAACATCGCCTCGATCGCCGGCAAGGAAGGCAACCCCAACGCCTCGGCCTACTCCGCCTCCAAGGCCGGCGTGATCGGGCTGACCAAATCCCTCGGCAAGGAGCTGGCGGCCAGCGAAATCCGCGTCAACTGCGTCACCCCGGCAGCGGTCAAGACCCCGATCTTCGACCAGATCACGGAACAACAGATCGAATGGATGCTGTCGAAGATCCCGATCGCTCGCTTTGGCACAGTCGATGAGGTCGCCTCGTTGATCCTGTGGCTCGCCAGCGCCGAATGCAGCTTCTCCACCGGCGCCGTGTTCGATGTTTCCGGCGGCCGCGCGACCTACTAGACCGAACCGCGCCACGCACCACGACCAAGCAGACGAGGACGAAGGATGGATCAGGAAGACCTGGGGTTCCTGCCGGCGACCAAACTGGCGGAGCTGATCCGCACCAAACAACTGTCGCCGGTCGAATACATGCGGTCGCTGCTGACCCGGATCGAGACGCTGGAGCCCAAGGTCAACGCCTTCGTCCATCTGGCCGCCGACCAGGCCTTGGACGCCGCCCGTCAAGCCGAGGCCAAACTGATGTCAGGCGACCGCATCGGCCGTCTGCACGGGGTGCCGGTCACCATCAAGGACCTCGCCAACACCAAGGATATGCCGACGCAAAGCGGCAGCCTGATCATGCAGGGGCATCAGCCGACCGAGGACACGCCCGTCGTGCCGCGCCTGCGAGACGACGGCGCCATCATCCTGGGCAAGACCACTACCTCCGAGTTTGGCTGGACCGGCGTGTCGCACTCGCCGCTGACCGGCATCACGCATAATCCCTGGAAACATGGCTACAATGCCGGCGCGTCCTCGGCGGGCGCGGGCGCGGCGGCGGCGGCGGGCTTCGGGCCGCTGCATCAGGGCAGCGACGGCGCCGGCTCGATCCGCATGCCATCGCATTTCTGCGGCGTGTTCGGGTTGAAGCCCAGCTTCGGCCGCGTGCCGTATTACCCGGTCAGCACCGGCGACATGACCTCCCACATGGGTCCGATGACCCGCACCGTCGCCGACAGCGCACTGTTCATGGAGGTGATGTCCGGCCCCCACCCGCTCGATTACACCTCCCTGGAAGCCGGCCCCGCCGCCTACCACGCTCGGCTGCATGAAGGCATCAAGGGCAAGCGTATCGCCTACAGCCCCGACCTCGGCGTCGCCCGTGTCGATCCCGACATCGCCGCCTTGGTGCGGGCCGCCGCCGAGCGGTTCGCCGACCTCGGCGCCACGGTGGAGGAAGTGCCGACGCCATGGGCGGCACCGGGACCCGAGCTGATCCGCTTCTTCTGGTCCGCCCACATGACCCGCCTGCGGCCCTACCTGACAAAGTGGAAGACGCGGATGGACCCCGGCCTGGTGGCCTGTATCGAGGCCTCCGACGATGTCTCGGTCTCGGACTACCAGTTGGCGCGCGAACGCAAGATGCCCTACATCGCCAGCATCCACCGCTGGTTCGAGGACTGGGATTTCCTGCTGACCCCGTCGGTCTCGGTCGCCGCTTTTCCAGCCGATAAGCTGATGCCCGATCACTGGCCGCGGCACGACTGGGACTGGGTGAGCTGGGCCGAGTTCTCCTATCCGTTCAACATGTCCTGGAACCCGGCCGCGAGCGTGCCCTGCGGCTTTACTGCCGACGGCCTGCCGGTCGGTCTGCAGATCGTCGGCAAGCGATTCGACGACCTGGGCGTGCTACAGGCCTCGGCCGCGTTCGAGGGGATCCAGCCTTGGGCAGCCAAACGCCCAACCCTCTCCTGATCCTCGATGGGGGAATCCGTAGCGGCCTTCCTGCTGGGATTTCCAGCCTTGTTCTCCATCGTCAACCCGATCAGCGGCGCCTTCATCTTCCGCGAGGTCACGGCCGACCGACCACCGGAGGCACGCGCCCGTCTGGCCGGCCAGGTCGCGCTGAACTCCCTGGTGGTGATGATCGGCGCGTTATGGGCGGGCTCCTACGTGTTGGCCTTCTTCGGCATTTCCCTCGCCGCGCTTCGGGTGGCGGGCGGACTGGTGGTGGCGATCAGCGGCTGGCATCTCCTGAACAGCCCCGAAAAGCACGAGGTGCGTAAACAGGAACAGGCCGCATCAGCCGAAGGCGTGGACGACGTCGCGATGTTTCCGTTGACGATCCCGTTCACCACCGGGCCGGGGACGATCTCGGTGGCGGTTGCCCTTGGAGCCGGACATCCGCGGTCATTGGCCGGCCTGGCATGGTTCTTCCTGGGCATGACGGCAGCAGCTGCGGCGATGGCATTGGTGATCTGGGTAACCTATCGCTCGACGGATCGGCTCTCGCGCCTGATGGGGCCAAGCGGGAGCCGCACCCTGGGTCGGATGGCCGCTTTCCTGCTGCTGTGTATCGGCGTGCAGATCCTGATCACCGGGGTGGACGACGTGCTCGGCCCGCTGCTGGCGGTGCGATCGGCCGGGCCCTGACGAAGTGCCGCTGACCGCGTGACGGTCCTTGGCGGAGCGCGGTGCGGGTTGCTACACTGATGGTTGCGATTCGCTTGCTTCCCCAACGCACGGGGGTCAGAAGCAGCGGCCGGACCCAACTAGGAACCTGACCATGAAGCTGAAGGCCGACCGCAGCACTCTGATCAAGGCGCTGGCCCATGTCCAGAGTGTCGTGGAGCGGCGTAACACCATCCCCATCCTGGCGAACGTGATGATCGCCGTGCGCGACGGCAAGCTGACCCTGACCGCCACCGATATGGAAATCGCCATCGTCGAGGACGTCGCCGCCAGCACCACTCGCAATGGCGCCTGCACGGCCCCCGCTGCCACCCTGTACGAAATCGTCCGCAAACTGCCCGAAGGGGCGGAGGTGGAGCTGGACCATCCGGGAGGCGACGCTCAGTTGTCGCTGCGGGCCGGGCGCTATGACACCAAGCTGGTGGTGCTGCCGGTCGAGGACTTCCCCTCGATGACCGCTGGCAGCCTGCCGCACAAGTTCAACCTCACGGCGCACACCCTGCGCGGCCTCATCGACCGCACGAAATTCGCCATCAGCACCGAGGAGACCCGCTACTACCTCAACGGCATCTATCTGCACCACGCGGACAGCGACGGTCGCCAGGTGTTGCGCGCCGTGGCTACCGACGGCCACCGGCTGGCGCGGGTGGAAGAAGAACTGCCGGAGGGTGCCGCCTCGATGCCCGGCGTGATCGTCCCGCGCAAAACGGTGAACGAGCTTCGGAAGCTGCTTGACGAGGTCACCGGCAACGTGGAGGTGGCGCTGTCGGACACCCGCATCCAGTTTCGCGCCGACCAGATGCTGCTGACCAGTAAGCTGATCGATGGCACCTTTCCGGAGTACGAACGGGTCATCCCGCGTGGCAACGACAAGGTCTTGCAGGTCGGCAAGAAAGATTTCGCGGACGCGGTGGGACGTGTCGCGGCGATCTCCTCGGAGCGCTCCCGCCCGGTGAAGCTGTCGCTGGCACGCGATCTGCTGACACTTTCGGCCGCCAGCCCCGAGCAAGGCACCGCGAGCGAGGAACTCGACGCCGATCACGTGAAATACGACGCCGGTCCGCTGGAGATCGGCTTCCAGGCGCGCTATCTGAACGACATCACCGACCAGATCCCCGAACGCGTCGAGTTTCGCTTCGCAGACGGCGCGGCGCCCACGGTGGTGCAAGACGCCGAGGATCCCAGCGCGTTGTACGTACTGATGCCAATGCGGGTATGAACTCCACGGATACCGCGGCAGCCTGCCGCATCGCGTAGCTCGCGTCCTGCCCGCGTTTCGGTGCAATGTGCGGCGAACGTAGGAGAATCCTTCGCTCGAAACGTGACCAGGAACCCCCAGGCCGATGCAAGACAGCCCCCTTCCCAACCAAGCGGCGCAATCCGTCATCCAGGCGGCCCGTGCCTTCCTGGCTGATCGCATCACCACGAACGCCGTGCTGCGAGACCACCATTCGCATGGGCAGGACACCCAGCCGCCGGTGCTGCCCGACGCCGTCGCCTTCATCGAGACATCCGACGAAGCTGCCCGGCTTCTGGCACTTTGCCATGCGGAGCGGGTACCGGTGGTGCCCTGGGGAGCGGGGACCTCCCTCGAAGGCCATGTCACCCCGGTGCGCGGCGGGATTACGCTGGATCTGTCCCGTATGACCCGCATCATCGACGTCAGCCAGCCCGACATGGATTGCCGCGTCGAGGCCGGTGTCACCCGGGAGCAACTGAACACCCATTTGCGTGACGCCGGTCTGTTCTTCCCGGTCGATCCTGGCACCTCCGCCTGCACGCTCGGCGGTATGTGCGCGACGCGCGCCTCCGGTACCAATGCCGTGCGGTATGGCGCGATGCGGGAAAACGTGATGGGTCTGACGGTTGTCCTGGCCGATGGGAGAGTGATCCGCACTGGGGGGCGAGTGCGCAAATCGTCCTCGGGATACGACCTGACGCGGCTGTTCATCGGCTCCGAGGGCACCTTGGGTGTCATCACCGAAATCCAGTTGCGGCTGCACGGCATCCCCGAAGCGGTGTCGTCCGCCACCTGCCAGTTCTCCACATTACGCGACGCGGTGGAGACGGTGATCGCCATTCTGCAGATGGGCATCCCGGTTGCCCGCATGGAACTGTTGGATGATGTGCAGATGGCGGCCTGCATCAGCTACTCCAAGCTGGAGGGGCTACAAGCGCTGCCAAGCCTGTTCTTCGAATTCCATGGCACCGAGGCCGGCGTCGCGGAGCAGGCCGCCCAGGCGGAGGAGGTTGCCGCCGGCTTCGAAGGCCGTGGCTTTCGTTGGGCTGTCGACCCGGCGGAGCGCACCAGGCTCTGGCAGGCAAGGCACGACGCCTACTGGGCCGGCCTGGCGTTGAAGCCGGGTCACCAGGGAATCGCGACGGATGCGATCGTGCCGATTTCCCGTCTGAACGAGGCGATCCTGGGAGCGAAAGAGGATATCGCCGCGTCCGGCCTGACCGCGCCGATCGTCGGCCACGTCGGCGACGGCAATTTCCACACCGTGATTCTGGTGCCGCCCGAGCCGGACGGGCTGGCGCGGGCCTGGGAGCTGGACAAGAAGATCGTCGCCCGGGCGCTGGCACTGGGTGGATCGTGCAGCGGTGAGCATGGGGTCGGGATCGGCAAGCGCGAGTTCCTGGAGCAGGAGCACGGCGCCGAGGCGCTGGCAGTGATGCGATCGGTGAAGCAAGCGCTCGATCCGCGTAGCGTGATGAACCCCGGCAAGATATTTCTCAACTGATCTGACACATGGACAGTGCAGGCCCCCGGCGAAGGCGCTCGCGAGTGCAGCGTTTCCAAGAACCAACTCGCAATCGGGCTGCCTCGCCGATCTTATAGGTCCAGGTGTGGATCACTGGTTCGCTCGGCCTGCGCTAAGGCTTGTCCCGGCGAAGTCGAGGGGCACGCTTCGCCGGGAATGACACGTAGAACGGCCGTCAGGCAGAGAGCGCGGCCGGCTCGGTGCGCAGGCGTTTCACCAGCAACTTGTTGAGAGCATGCACGTAGGCCCGGGCCGAGGCGACGATCGTGTCGGTGTCCGCCCCCTGACCGTCGACCATTTTGCCATTCTCCTCCAGCCGCACCGTCGTCTTGGCCTGCGCGTCGGTGCCCTCGGTCACCGCGCCGACCGAGAACAGCACAAGATTGGCAGTGTGCGGGAAGATCATCTGGATCGCCTTGAACGTCGCATCCACCGGCCCGTCGCCGGCCGACGCCGCCGACTTCATTGCGCCGTCAACCTCCAGTTCCAGTTCCGCCCGCGCCGGACCCTTCGACCCAGCATGCAGGTCTAGCGAAACGAAACGAATCCGCTCATGGTCACGCATCACCTCATCGTCGACCAGCGCGACGATGTCCTCGTCGAACACCACTTTCTTACGGTCGGCCAGGTCCTTGAAGCGACGGAACGCGTCATTCAGCTTATTGTCGCCGATGACGTAGCCCATCGTCTTCAACTTGTCACGGAAAGCTGCTCGCCCCGAGTGCTTGCCCATCACCAGGCTGGACTTCTGCCAGCCGACGCTTTCCGGCAACATGATCTCATAGGTGCCGGCATGTTTCAGCACGCCGTCCTGGTGGATGCCAGCCTCATGCGCGAAGGCGTTGCGGCCGACGATCGCCTTGTTCGGCTGCACGTCAAAGCCAGTGATCGCCGCGAGCATCTTGGAGACCCGCAGGATGTTCGGTGTCTTGATGTTGTTCTTGAACGGCACGGCATCGTTGCGGACACGGATCGCCATCACCGCTTCTTCCAGCGAGGCATTGCCCGCCCGCTCGCCAATGCCGTTGATCGTCGCCTCGACCTGACGCACGCCGGCACGGATCGCGGCGAGCGTGTTGGCGACTGCAAGACCCAGGTCGTTGTGATTGTGCGTCGACAGAATGACCTTGTCCGCGCCCGGCACGCGGGTGCGCACCATCGTGAAGATGCGCTCCATATCCTCGGGGACGGCGTAGCCCACGGTATCGGGAATATTGATCGTGGTCGCGCCCGCCTCGATCGCGGCCTCCACGCACCGGCACAGAAAGTCGGGATCGGTGCGGGTGCCATCCTCGGCCGACCACTCGACGTCGTCGGTATAGTTGCGTGCCAGGGTCACGCTGTCGCTGACCGCCTGCAGCACTTCGTCGGGCTCCATCCGCAGCTTGTATTTCATGTGCAGGGCGCTGGTGGAGATGAAGCTGTGGATGCGCTTGCGCTTTGCCGACCGCACCGCGTCGGCGGCGCGAGTGATGTCCTCGCGTCCGGACCGGGCCAGGCCACAGATCACCGGGCTGTCGTCGCGCTGGCCGACAGATTCGGCGATCGCCTTGACGCTTTCGTAGTCACCGGGCGAGGCAATCGGGAAGCCGGCCTCCATCACGTCGATGCCCAGGTCGGTCAGAGCCTCCGCCATGCGGATTTTCTCCTGAATGTTCATGGAGAAGCCCGGTGACTGCTCACCGTCGCGTAGCGTGGTGTCGAAGATGATGATGCGGTCGTCGGCCAGCGTGCCGAAGCTGGGATGGATGATGCTCATGGTGGAAGTCCTACGCAGGATGTTGATACGCCAATAGCCTCAGGGGTTCCCCTGAGCGAGCCGGCGTTCAGCAACCCGGCGAAGCGCTCAGGGGCGGCTAAGTCGAAGGAGGAGGAGGCTGGCACGAGGGGCGGCGAAAATGCCCTGCGGAGGGCAACCGACCACGCGAGCGGAACCGGACGCACGGGCGTCGACGATCAGGCTGGCAGGGGACGCGCCCGTGAACATGGGATCACCATAGCCGGACCGTTCATCCGCCGCAACACCCGGTAGCGTGAACGCATATCTGGCCGAGGGACGTCGGCCCTGGACAGCGCACCACTACTTCTGGCGCGATCCTTGCTCCCGGCTTTATAGTCTCGGCCGCATGGGAGCCATGCGAAACTGGAGGGGATCATGACAGACCGTCCCATCACCCGGCGAACCGTGGCAGGCGGGATCGCCAGCATCGCGGCCGCGGCCGCTCTTGGGTCCGGCCCAGTCCGGGCGGCTGACAAGTCGGTAACGGTCGGCCTGAGTCTCTCACTCACCGGCGCCCAGGCGCAATCCGCCAAGCTGGTCGAGTACGGCGCGATGATGGCGTTCGACGAGATCAATGCGAAAGGCGGCGTAAATGGTTACAAGATCGTGGTGACGCCCTACGACGACGGCACCGCCACCGCCGGCCAGTACGATCCCGCGCAGGCGGCGACGAACGCCCGCAAGATGGTTTCGGACAGAGGCACCGTGGCCGCGATCGGACCGCTCAACAGTGGTTCCGGTAAGGCAATGGCACCGATCCTCAGCCAGGGCGGTCTCGCCATCATTACGCCAAGCTCGACCAATCCGGATATCACCGATCCGAAATTCGCCGCACAGTACCGGCCGGCCGGCAAGGCGATCTATTTCCGCACCGTCGCGACCGATGCATTCCAGGGACCATACATGGCGAACTATTACGCCGACGTGCTGCATGCGAAGTCGGTGTTCGTTCTCGATGACAGCGGCGCGTATGGCGTCGGCATCGCGAACGCCTTCCAGGGTCAGGCTGAGAGGAAAAACATCAACATCATCGGCCGTGACCGGCTCGATCCGAAGGCCTCCGACTACGCGGCCGTGCTGACCAAGATCAAGTCGCTGAACCCCGATGCCATCTATTACGGTGGCGACATGCAGGCGGGCGTGAAACTCGCCAAGCAGGCGTATGACCTCGTGCCAAAGATGACCAAGGGCGGCGGTGACGGGATGATGGGGCCCGAGTTGCTCACCGGCGCTGGCTTTCCAGCCAGTGAGGGCTGGTACACCACGAATGCGTCCCCGCATCTCACCGACGAAGCCAGGATGGCGGACTGGGTAAGGTCTTACAAGACGAAGTATAACCTCGATCCCGATGATTACGCGGTCACCTCTTACGATGCCGCAATGGTTATCATCGCCGCGGTCAGGCAGGTAACAGACAGCGGCGCATCGCCCACCCGGGCGGCAGTGCGCGATGCCATCCAATCCGTCAAAGTCGTTACCCTGCAGGGACCGGTATCGTTCGATGCCAATGGCGACCTCGAGGACAAGACGATCAGTGTCTTCCAGGTCAGGCGCGACACCAACCTGGCGCCCGAGGACCTGCGGCAGTATCATTACATCGGCGCCGCGCCCTCGGCCTGATCCTGGCCGCATGACCACCGCGGACCTGCTGCTGCAACAAACCATCAACGGCCTGAGCCTGGGGGCGATGTACTCGCTGCTCGCGCTTGGCTTCACCCTGGTCTACGGCATCCTCGAGCTGATCAATTTCGCTCATTTCAATGTCTTCATGGTCGGCAGCTTCATCGGCATGTGGACCCTGCAACTATTCGGCATCAACGGCCAGGCGGTCGTCCTGACCGGGCTACCTCTGGTCGCCGTCATGGTGACGGCGCTGCTCGTTACCATGCTGCTGTCCGGCGCTCTCGGCGTGCTGATCGAGCGGCTTTCGTTACGGCCGCTGCGCGACGTGAAGGGACCGGCGGCCATGATCACGACCATCGGCGTCTCGTATATACTGTTCAACATCGTGCTTCTTACGGCCGGTGCGGACTCGAAAAATTACCCCAATCCCTTGCCGCAAATCCAGTTCGCCATCGGCGGCGCCGTCCTCCGCCTGCGCGAAATCCTGATCTGGACCATCGCCGTAATCCTCATGCTCGGCCTTCACTTTCTGGTGCGGCGCTCCAGGATGGGACGAGCCATACGGGCCACCGCGCAAGACCCGGAAGCGGCGCGGATGATGGGGGTGGAGGTCGACCGCGTGATCATCATCGCTTTCTTCATCGGGTCAGCGCTGGCTGGCGCGGGTGGGCTGATCTTCGGGCTGTACTACAATTTCACCAGCTTCATTATCGGTTTCACCGCCGGATTGCGTGCGTTCACCGCCGCGGTGCTGGGCGGTATAGGCAACGTTCCCGGCGCCATGCTTGGCGGCATCATCATCGGCCTGATCGAGGCAATGGGCGGCCAGTTCGTCGCCAATGCATGGACCGATGTAATCATCTTCTCGATTCTGGTACTGGTCCTGGTGTTCCGTCCGTCCGGCCTGCTCGGCCGCGTCGCCCCTAACAAATCCTGAGGAGGCCGCTACGGGTTCGCTCCTGGCACGACCCTTTGCGCGGATATCGCGTGCCCGTCGCGAACAAATATTTTCACTCGTGATCGCCGCCGCGGCCATCGCCTTTCCGCTGATCCACGACAACGACGCCGACATCAACTCGGCGGCGAACGCGGCGGCTTATGCCGCCCTCGCGCTCGGGCTGAACATCGTCGTCGGTTTTGCCGGACTGCTCGACCTGGGATACGCCGCATTCTTCGCGATTGGTGCCTACGCGTACGGAATCCTGACGTCGTTCCAGGTGATGCCGCACTGGAGCCCGGTCTGGGAGCCGTTTGCCTGGCTGGACCTCGTGCAGCGCGTCCCACAGGCCGGCGGCGACCTGGTGCATTTCAGCGTGTCGTTCTGGATCATGCTGCCGGTCTCGGCTTTGATCGCGGCCGGCTTCGGTGTGTTGTTCGGCGCCCCCACACTGCGGCTTCGCGGCGACTACCTGGCCATCGTGACGCTGGGTTTCGGCGAGATCGTGCCGATCGTGGTCCGCAACGTAGACAGCGTAACGAATGGCGCCGCCGGGCTGAACGGCATCCAGGCGCCGATGCTTTATGGCCACAGTTTCGGCGTCGATGCATGGCCGTATTATTATGTCGCCGTCGCACTGGTCGCGCTGCTGATCTTCATCAGTGTGCGTCTGCGCGACAGCCGCATCGGACGCGCCTGGATGGCGATCCGGGAGGACGAAATCGCCGCCGAGGCGATGGGGATCGATCGGACCCGGACGAAACTGCTCGCCTTCGCGATCGGCGCCGCGTTCGCTGGCGCCACCGGCACATTCTACGTCGCCAAGTTGCAGACCGCGACGCCCGATATGTTCGGCTTCCCGGTCTCGGTGATGATCCTGGTGATGGTAGTCCTTGGCGGCATGGGCAGTGTATGGGGCGTCGTGGCCGGTGCTGTCGTGCTGCAACTGTTGCAGTCCTGGTTCCTGGAGGACCTGTCCGGCTGGTTGCATGCCCTGGGCCGAACCCTCGACGTGGCATGGCTGCGGCAGGTCGACCTGACCCAGTCGATCGAGCTGATCTTCGGCTTCATCCTGGTGTTCATGATGCTGTTTCGCCGCGATGGGCTGATCCCGGCCACCCGCCGACAATCGGCGCTGACCGACGAGCAGCAGCATGCCCAGGTCGGGCCTGGCGATTTAGGCGCGCTGACCAGGTTCACCCTTGAGGGCGGCCATGCGGGCCTGAACGTAACGGGTATCACCGTTCGTTACGGCGGCCTGGTGGCGCTGAACGCGGTTGACCTTCGCTTGCCGGCGGGCGGCGTGGTCGCGGTCATCGGGCCGAACGGGTCCGGCAAGTCGACACTGTTCAACGCCATCACCGGCCTGACGCCGGCCGATAGCGGAACGATCCGGTTCGATGGTCATGATCTGATGGGCCTGCCGCCGCACCAGATCATGCGGCTCGGGGTCGCGCGCACCTTCCAGAACATCCGCCTGTTCGGCAACCTTACCGTGCTGGACAACGTATTGATCGGCCAGCACGCGCGCCTGCGGACGGGTCCCATCGCCGCCGTGCTACGTCCTCCGTTCACCCGCCGGGAGGAAGCGGCCGCGCGGGCATGGGCGATCGAAATCGTCTCGATCTTCGGCAACCGGTTGTTGCCGCGGATCACTCAGACGGTGGGTCATCTGTCCTATGCCAATCGACGCCGAGTGGAGATCGCCCGCGCGCTTGCCTCCCGCCCGAAAATCCTGCTGCTGGACGAGCCGACAGCCGGAATGAACCCGGCCGAAACCCTCGAACTCGCAGACCAGATCAAAAGCCTCCACACGCTGGGCCTTACTATCCTGCTGATCGAGCACAAGCTCGATGTGGTCACTCGCCTCGCCGACAAGGTCATTGTGCTGGATCATGGCGAGAAGATTGCAGAAGGCACGCCCGATGAAGTGCGCCGGAACCAAGACGTGCTGCGTGCCTATCTCGGCCGCGGTGCCCTGACAGGAACCCCGGCCGATGTCTGAGCCAGCGCTGCTGCGGTTCGACGCAGTAAACACCCACTACGGTGATCTGCATGTGCTGAAGGATGTCGATTATACGATCGCCAGAGGCGAGATCGTTTCTTTACTAGGAGGCAATGCCAGCGGTAAGTCGACGACGATGAAGACCATCATGGGGATTGTTCGACCGACGACCGGATCGGTGATTTTTGACGGCGTGCCGATCGAGAAGTGGTCGACCGCCGAGCGGGTCAAGCGGGGAATTGTCCCGGTTCTGGAAGCCAGGCGCTTGTTTCCACGCATGACCGTATTCGAGAATCTGGAGATGGGTGCCTATACGCGCAAGCGTGGACCCGAGTTCGCAGAAGATCTTGACCGGGTCTATTCGTTATTTCCACCCGTGAAGGAACGACTGAAGCAGATTTCCGGCACGCTCTCCGGTGGCGAGCAGCAGATGGTCGCGATCGGCCGAGCGCTGATGGCGCGGCCGAGATTGATTTGTATGGACGAGCCATCCATGGGTTTGTCACCACAATACGTCGAGCAGGTGTTCGATATTATCCAGGCGATCAACCGTCAGGGCACGACGGTCTTCGTGGTGGAGCAGAATGCCAACATGGCGCTGTCGATCGCCCATCGTGCCTACGTGCTGCAGACGGGCAGGGTCGTCCTGTCCGGTTCGGCTGCCGAGCTACGGCGCAACCCGGCGATTCGGGAGGCGTATCTGGGTGAGTTGCAGGTTACATCAACAATTCCTGCTTCTAGTGGTTGAACCGAGCTAAATTTTGACGTTCTTTCGGTTTCCCGGTTGACTTCAGAGAAGGGGAGCACTTCACTACTGCCGCTAGCCGCGACGATGCGCTAAGTCATTAAATCTGGGGCGCGCCGACCGCTTCGAGACAATCGCCGACGATTGCGAGGAGGAGGTTCAATACCACTCACACTCACACTCACACTCACACTCACGCTGCTCGCATTCCTCCGCCCCAGCGACGCTCAAACAGGTTCGGAAGTAGTAAGCTATGGGCACCAGCAGGTCCGCGCGGAAGCTGGCGATTTGTCAGTGCCAGGCGCGTCGGCTAGCCTGCCCCCTGGGTCACCGAGGGTTCGCAATGGATCAGGCAACCATTCATCCGGCCGGCACGGGACACTCTGAAGCGCATCAGGGGCTGACCCGGGTGCCCTTCCACCTCTATCAGGATGCCGCCCTGTTGGCTCAGGAGCAGCGGCGCCTGTTCGAAGGCCCGGTGTGGAATTACCTTTGCGTCGAGGGCGACATCCCGAATGTCGGTGACTGGCGCACCACCTTTGTCGGTCGCATGCCGGTCGTGGTGGTGCGGGCGGAAGACGGGGGCATCGCGGCATTCGAGAACCGCTGCCTGCACCGCGGCGCGCTGATCTGCTTCGACAACGCCGGCAACGCCCGCGATTTCACCTGTGTCTATCACGCCTGGCGCTATGACCTCAGCGGCAACCTGAAATCGATTGCGTTTCGCAAGGGCGTCAACGGCCAAGGCGGCATGCCGGACAGCTTCCGCCCCGAAGAGCATGCGATCCGAAAGCTTCGGGTCACCACAATCAGCGGCATCGTGTTCGGCACTCTCTCGGACCAGACGCCTGCGATCGAGGACTATATCGGTCCCGATATCACCGCCGCCCTGAAGACCACCGCCGGACGCAAGCTTCAGGTTATCGGCCGTTTCACCGAAGTGCTGCCCAATAACTGGAAACTCTACGCGGAGAACGTCCGCGACACTTACCACGCCAGCCTGCTGCATGTGTTCTTCGCCACCTTCCGCATCAATCGCCTGAGCCAGGGCGGTGGAGTCGGCGTCAGCCCGAACGGCGGCAGCCATGTCTCCACGACGCTGGCGCCGGTTCAGGAGACGGATGACACTTACGACGGGATGCGGTCCGTCGATGACGGGCTGCGTTTGTCCGATCCGAGCCTGCTCGATGCCGAGGACGAACACGGCGACCGGATACGCCAGCAGATCCTGTCGGTGTTCCCCAGCTTCGCGATGCAGCGCACCTATAATGTGATGGCGATTCGCCAGTTCATACCGCGCGGCGTCGACCGCACCGACCTCAACTGGATTTACCTCGGCTATGCGGACGACTCGCCGGAGCTGCGTCGCCGCCGGCTGAAGCAGCTCAACCTCGCCGGACCAGCCGGTTTCGTTTCGATGGAGGATGGTTGCATCGGAAACTTTGTCGAGCGTGGCGCGGCCGCGGCTCCCGACGGCGTATCGCTGCTGGAAATGGGCGGCGCCGGGACCGAGAGCCAGGACACGCGCGCCACCGAGACCGCCATTCGCGGCTTCTGGCAGATGTGGCGCGGACTGATGGAAGCATAACGGCATGTCTGCGGCAGATCTGCTGTTCCGTGTCGCCGCCCTGAATGCCGCCTACGCCGCTTGCATCGACGATGACCGGCTGGAGGATTGGCCGGGCTTTTTCCTCGACGCGTGCCTGTACAAAATCACCTCGGCGGAAAATCTGCGCGATGGCAACGAAGCCGGCATTGTCTATGCCGACCGCCGAGCAATGCTGGCGGATCGGGTGCTGGCGTTGCGCCGGGCGAATATCTACGAGCGGCAGACTTACCGGCATATTGTCGGGATGCCACTGATCCATGGTCCCGGGGTGAATGGCGCCATCGAGACCCCCTTCCTCGTGGTCCGAACCATGCGCGATGGCCGGATGGATCTGTTCGCCGCCGGCCGCTATCGGGACCGCTTGCATGACGACGGCGGGGTTCTGAGCTTCGCCGAGCGTGTGGTGATCTGCGATTCGTCGCACTTCGACACGCTGGTGGCGATCCCGCTTTAGAGTGGGCCGGGTATCAACCGGCGGCCACTTTGCCCACGAGCCGATGACGTTTCTTCGATGCGGTGATTGATTCCGCGTGATGCCGCACTGCGAAAACGCGCGCCCGGCGTTGAGGCTGGTGCCCCTGCACGAGAGTGGAGGTGAGGCTCGCAACATCGAAAGGACACACTATGACTTCGATCTCACGCTCAATGCTGCTGGCCGCCGGCTTGCTTACGCTCGCCGCATCGGGCGCGCTCGCTCAGCAGAACACGGCCACGGACAATGGCTCCGCGATGAAGAGCACAAAGCCAGGCGAACCAGGATATACGCGGCCCACCGTTACCTCACCCAGTGGCGGCTCCGCGATGAAGAATGCCGAAGTGGGCGACGCCGGCAACAAAGCGTCGTCCGGAGCGGCAAGCCCGCAGACTGCCAACAATCAGTCGAGCAAGTAACCGCGGCAAGGCGAAGGCCGGATCTTGTGAGACTTGGTCCCCGACCCCTCGGCTTGCGCCAAGGATGACACCGGGGGAGCCGAGGCGCCGGCCTTCGCTGATCGCAGTGGGGGGCGGCCCGACGGCCGCCAATGCAGTCTATTGCCAGTGGGCGGGCACCCAGACCCAGCGGTTGTGCCGCCCCATTACCCACTGCCCCGGGAGGTAGCGGTGATAGTGCGGCCGCCGCTCGACGTAGCGGCCTCCGACCCAGACATAGCGGACGCCGTCCCACTGCCAGTGACCGGGCTCCCAGATGACGCGTGGGCCGGGAGCTGCCGGTACGGGCTCATAGCGCGGTGGCGGGATCGGGGCATAGCCAGGCGGCGGAGGCTGCGCCACGGCGGCGCCCGAGCCGATCAGAACCAAGACAGCCCCGATAGTGATCCATCTCATTGGCACGTTTCCTCTCAAAATGTGGCGGCAGATAGCTCCGAACATCGGTAACCGCGTATGTCACAGTGTAATATACCAGCAGCCGAAAGGCTGGGACTATGCGCGCGGAGTTGTTCGGGGCCCCACCGTCCACACGTTGGCGCTGGCAAGATCCAGCTCCGGAACCGTCCATGGCCCACTCACAGGCGCATCGCCATCGACGCGTCCAACAGTGGCCGTTGAGACGTAATTCCGCCCCCTTGGGTTATGGATGCGTGAAGTATAATCAAATTTCTCTGTAATAAAACTCGTCTCCGTGCATTTGACTTCCTCGACTTTGGCAATTCACCTCAAGACAAAAGCAAGCAGTCGTTCCGACGCAGCGCGACGCACTCCGTCATGGGAAACATCAACGTCGAGCCACCTCATCGAATCCTGTTAAGTCGACGGCGGATGATCGTTGGACCGAAACGCCGGTGAGCCGCGAAAGCCTCCCCAACGAGTTCCGCGTCCCCTCCGCGCGAGAGCGCAACGACTGATCGAGCGTCCCCCGCTCCCCCAACCCACACCCCCGGGCTTGGCCCCGGCGCAGCGCTCCGGTATCCCTGCACCCCGCTACCCCACACCGCTCTCCCCTACGGCCGCACGGAGGAAATCAGCCCATGGCGCGCACTCACCGCATCGCGGTCCTGCCCGGCGACGGGATCGGCAAGGAGACCGTGCCGGAATCGTTGAAGGTGCTGGACGCCGCCTCACGCCGCTTCGGTTTCGGGCTGGACCTGACCCACTACGACTGGTCGTGCGAGACCTACCAGCAGACCGGCTCGATGATGCCGGCCGACGGGCTCGAGCAACTGGCGAAATCCGACTCGATCCTGCTCGGCGCGGTGGGCTGGCCCGGGGTGCCGGATCACGTCTCGCTCTGGGGCCTGCTGATCCCGATCCGCCGCGGCTTCGACCAGTATGTGAACCTGCGTCCCTGCAAGCTGATGCCGGGTGTTCGCACACCGCTGGCCGGCCGCACCGAAGCCGATATCGACTTCTTCGTGGTGCGCGAGAACACCGAGGGCGAATACTCCTCGGTCGGCGGCCGCATGTTCGAGGGCACCGACCGGGAATTCGTCTCGCAGGAGAGCGTGTTCACCCGCAAGGGCACCGACCGCATCCTGCGCTATGCCTATGAACTGGCAATGACACGGCCGAAAAAGCACCTGACCTCGGCCACCAAATCGAACGGCATCACCTTCACCATGCCCTACTGGGATGAGCGCTTCGCCGCCATCGGCAAGGACTTTCCCGGCATCCGCACCGACCAGTACCATATCGACATCCTGTGCGCGCACTTCGTGCAGCATCCGGACTGGTTCGACGTGGTGGTGGGCTCCAACCTGTTCGGCGATATCCTGTCTGACCTGGGGCCGGCGGTCGCGGGATCGATCGGCATCGCCGCCGGCGCCAATATCAACCCCGAGCGGGCGTTCCCCTCGATGTTCGAGCCGGTGCACGGTTCCGCGCCTGATATCGCCGGCAAGCACATCTGCAACCCGATCGGGCAAATCTGGTCAGCGGCGCTGATGCTGGAGCATCTGGGTGAAGCCGACGCCGGGCAGGCGATTGTCGCCGCGATCGAAACGCTGTTGCGCGAGAGCGGCCCGAAGACGCGCGACATGGGCGGTCAGGCTGGCACGGCGGATGTTGGCAGCGCAATCGCGGAACTCGTCTCGGCAGCATAATGGCGTAGCCGCTGCCTGCTGGATGTCACTACGACCGCATCCACGGCAACCGTTCGGATCAACACCTCCCTGCGTCGAAACTGTCCAATCGCGACTTGACTGAAAGGCTGATGCCCCGACAGCATTTGCACCCAGACTAGGGATCGAGCGAAATACCCCGGTATGTTAGCACCGGGCGACCTCGCCATGCGGGTTGGGCGCTGAGCTGGTCGGCCCTCGACGCTGAGCGTGAGACGCCGAGGCGAGTCACCCCATCCCGGGAGGAGTCCATGGCCGAAACGGAACGCTATGACATCGTTGTCTTTGGCGGAGGCAAGGCGGGCAAGACCCTCGCCATGGACCAGGCGAAGGCCGGCAAGAAGGTTGCCCTTGTCGAGGCCGGAATGATCGGCGGCTCCTGCATCAATGTCGCCTGCATCCCGACCAAGACGCTGGTGCGCAGCGCCCACGTGGCCGACACCGTGCGGCACAGCGAACCGTTCGGCACATTGGCCACCGGGATAACCACCGACATGGCCCGCGTCGCAGGCCGCACCGCGGCAGTGGTCGCCGAGATGGTGCGTTTCCACCTACAGGCGTTCCTGGCAAGCGGCCTCGAACTGATCCTCGGCTGGGGCCGCTTCGTCGAACCGCGGGTGATCGAAATCGAAACCAACGGCGCATTCAGGCGGGTCACCGGTGATCGGATCTATTTGAACCTCGGCACGGTCGCGGCCGTTCCGCCGATCTCCGGACTAACCGAGGCAGCGCCGATGACCCATGTTGAGGCCCTCAAGCTCGATACCTTGCCCGAAAGGCTGCTGATTCTTGGTGGCGGCTATATCGGCATGGAGATGGCGCAGGCCTTCCGCCGGCTTGGCAGCGAAATCGTCGTGCTCGAGGCTGCCCCGCAACTGGCTGTCCGCGAAGATGTCGATGTCGCCTCTGCCATCGAGGAGCTGTTTCGGGGCGAGGGCATTGTACTGGCTCATAACGTGCGCGATGCGGTTTTCACCGGCCACTCCGGTGACCGCGTCGCGGTCCGACTGGGTGACGGCCGGCAATTTTCCGGCAGCCACCTCCTGGTCGCCGCGGGCCGGCGGCCCCTGACACAGGATATCGGACTTGAGATCGCGGGCGTCAGGCTGGATGCCAGGGGCTTCATCATCGTCGACGAAACCCTGCGGACCAGCGCGGCGGACATCTGGGCGATGGGCGAGGCCGCCGGCACACCGATGTTCACGCACGCCTCGCTGGACGATTATCGCGTTGCCAAAAGCGGCATCGGCGGCGGCAATCGAACCACGTCCGACCGTCTGATCCCGTATTGCGTGTTCATCGAGCCCGAATTCGCAAGGGTCGGCCTGAGTGAGCGGGAAGCGCGGCAGGCCAACATCCCTTACCGGCTTGCGAAACTCCCGATGGATACCGTGCCGCGTGCCCGCACGCTGTCGGAGCGCAAGGGCTTCATGAAAGCCCTTGTGGCGACCGAGGACGATCGTATTCTGGGTTTCGCGATGCTTGGTGCGCAAGCCGGTGAGGTCATGGCCGTCGTCCAGATGGCGATGCTCGGCAGCCTGCCGTTCACCGCGCTGCGCGACGGTATCATTGCCCACCCGACGCTGGCGGAGGGCCTGAACATGTTGTTTGCCGATGTTCACGAACCAGAGTCGGCCAACTTGTGCCATGCATGACCTGCCGGAATGCCATATCCGGGTCCTGACCGGGCACGCGAGGGCTGACGCGGTTCCCTATGTCGCTGTTCTTGCAAAGAAGATCGTGGGTGACCGGACAGAGTCCGGTCATGACACGGGGGGTGGCTGGACCAAGTCCGGTCATGATACGGGGGTGAGTGGTCGCCAATGACGCTGCCCGGCCCGCGCGACTGGCTGTTCTCGGTGAAGACCTTCGCCGGCGCGATGGCGGCGATCTGGATCGCGATGCGGATTGGCCTCGATCGCCCTTACTGGGCGCTGGCGACGTCGTATATCGTCGCCCAGCCGCTGACCGGCGCGATGCGGTCGAAGGCGGTATACCGCCTGCTCGGGACCCTGGTGGGCCTGGTCGCGACCCTGGCGCTGGTGCCCAACCTGGTGAATGCGCCCGAAATCCTGACCGCGGCGCTCGCCCTCTGGGTCGGTGTTTGCATCTACTTCGCGGTGCTGGACCGGACGCCCCGCAGCTATGTGTTCCTGCTGGCCGGATTTACCGCGGCGCTGGTCGGCTTCCCGGTCGTCGATGCACCAGGCACCATCTGGGACGTGGCGATCGCGCGCGCCGAGGAGATCGCGCTCGGCATCATCTGCACCACCTTCGTCGGCACGATCTGGTTCCCTGCCGCGCTCGGCCCGGCCCTGACCGCACGGCTGGACGCCTGGATGCAGACCGCCGCTGACTGGACCATTGGCGTGCTGTCAGGCGAGCCAGAGGACGGAAAAACCGCCGAGGCTCGGCGCCGAGTCGCCAGTGACGCCGTCGAGATCGGCATGCTGACGACCTACATCGCTTACGACACGTCGAACCTGCAGACCGCGACGCAACCCGTGGACCTGCTGCGGCAACGCCTCGTGATATTGCTGCCCACCGTCAGCGGGATCGCGGACCGGCTTGCGGCGCTGCGGGGATCGGACGGCATACCCGCGTCGC
The DNA here is from genome assembly GCA_963758415.1 of uncultured Alphaproteobacteria bacterium. Classification (GTDB taxonomy): domain Bacteria; phylum Pseudomonadota; class Alphaproteobacteria; order Acetobacterales; family Acetobacteraceae; genus Rhodopila. Next base: position 2,278,809 of record CAVWVL010000011.1, read on the forward strand.
TCCGCTCGCTGCTGGACCGTGTGATCGCGTGGATCGCGACCGGTCGCAATGCCGATCTGACGGCGGCCGTTCAGTTGCGCGAGGAGATCGACGCGCTCAAGCCGGCGATCAACGTCGAGATGGGCTGGACCGGCATGACTCTGTCCGGCCTGCTGCTCCGGCTGCGTGATCTGGTCGATCTGGTGCACGACGTCATCGCGTTGCGCCGGCAGATCGCCGTGGGCAGTCCGCATTTGCCGGAACTGGCGATGCCAGCCGCCGAAACCCGAGGGCTGCACGGCTACCGCGACCACCTGATGGCGTTGCACTCGGCGGTCGCCTCGGTGATCGCGATCGGATTGCTGACGGCGTGGTGGATCGCCACCGCCTGGCCGGAGGGGGCCGGCGCCGCGGCTCTGGGCGCCGTTGCCGCCGCCTTCTTCGCCGCCCAGGATGATCCGGTTCCCAACATCCTCGGCTTTCTGCTGGCCGCGACCATCGCGCTGATGATCGACGCCGTCCTGTTGTTCGTCCTGCTGCCGCAGGTGTATCAATTCGAGGGCCTGGTGCTGGTGCTGGCGCCGGTCTTCCTGCCGTTGGGCGCGTTCATCAGCGTCCCCGCCACTGCCCGAGTGGCCGGTCCGATCGCCTTCATCGGCGCCACCCAGCTTGCCCTCAGCAACGGCTACAGCGCCGATTTCGCCAGCTACCTGAACAATGCATTCGCCGCCATCGCGGGTCTGGCGGCCACCGCGGGCATCATCGCGGTCGTCCGGTCGGTCAGCGCCGAGTGGACCGCGCAACGCCTGCTGCGCACCAACCGGGCCGACATCGCCCGCGCCGCCATGAACCCCGATCCGGCCAGCCGCATCGGCTTCCTGTCGCTGCTGCTGGATCGTCTGACCCTGGTCGTGCCGCGCCTGGCAGCCAACGCCGAGGGCGATGCCGCCGCCATGGCCGCGCTCGCCAGCATCCGTGTCGGGGTCAATGTTGTCGATCTGCGCCAGGATCTCGATCAACTGGCAACGGACGCCCGCGAAGCCGTCACCTCGATGCTGGACGCGGTGGCCGCCCACTACCGCCAGCCAACTGAGCAGCCGGGCTCCCTCGCGCTGCTGCACGCCATCGATCATGCCATCGAGGAGGTCATGCGCGATTCCGCTGACTGCAGGCGAGCGGTGCTGTTGCAGATCGGCGGCATCCGCCGTGGCCTGTTCCGTAACGTGCCGCTCACCAAGCAAGGGATTTCGGCGGTGCCCGGACAGGCAACCCGTGCGGGCATCGCATGATCAGGGAGGTGGACATCTACGGCGTGTTCGTCTCGCCCTTGCTGCTTTGGGTCCTGTTGTCCCTGCCAGTTGTCGCGCTGCTTCGTCGCGGCCTCGCCCGAGCCGGCTTCTACCGCCTCGTCTGGCACCGGCCGCTGTTCGATCTGGCTTTGCTCATTATCGTTCTTGGGGGAATGGTCGCCGTGACATCGCAATGGTTCACGCTGTGAGGATGATCACCCTTCGCCGCCGACCGGGAGGAACGCCGAGCCGCGCGACGGCGGGACTGCTGTCGCTGACCGGCCGCTTCGCGGTGACGGCGGTCGCGGTCGCGGTCGCGGCGCTGGTCGGTTGGCAACTGTGGATCTACTACATGGATTCGCCCTGGACCCGCGACGGCAAGGTGCGTGCCGACGTCGTTCAGGTTGCCGCGGATGTGTCGGGCCTGGTCAACAAGGTGCTGGTGCGTGACAACCAGCAGGTGAGACAGGGCGAGGTGCTGTTCGAGATAGACCCGGTCCGCTTTCAGTTGGCGTTGCAGCAGGCCGAGGCAAATGTGAGCAGCAAGGAGGCTGCGGCGCAGGAAGCGATACGCGAGATGAACCGCTACCAGGCGCTGACCACGCTGTCGATCTCGACCGAGCAACAGCAGCAGCGGGTGGCAGCGGCGACGGAGGCAGGGGCCGCCTACCAGCAAGCCGTGGCCGATCGCGACGTCGCGCGCCTCAACCTGGACCGCTCTGCGGTGCGGGCGTCGGTCAACGGTTTCGTCACCAACTTTGGCATGCGGCCGGGTAACTACGTGGACGCCGGCAAGCCGGTCTTCGCGCTCGTCGACAGCGACAGCTTCCGTGTCGATGCCTATTTCGAGGAGACCAAGCTGCCGCTGATGCGGGTCGGCGATGCGGCGCGGGTGCACCTGATGGGAGAGAGCGGCGCCATCGATGGCCATGTCGAGAGCATCGCAAGCGGGATCGCCGACCGCGAGATCCAGGGCAGCTCGGACTTGCTGGCGAACGTCAACCCGACCTTTAGTTGGGTCCGGCTTGCCCAGCGTGTTCCGGTGCGGATTGCGCTGGACCATGTGCCGAATGAAGCACGCCTCGTGACGGGGCGAACGGCGACGGTGCAGATCCTGCCCGGCCAGATGGTCTCGGACACTCAGAAGAAGAATGAACCCGCGGCGAAGTAGCGCAGGCAGTCTTCTAGAAAGCGCTTTAGCCGGCGACGCCGGTCGACGCGGTGGCGAGCTGCCACGACTGCGCGCTGTTCGCTGGATCCGCGATCTCGGGACTGGCGAGCGGCACCGGGAAGCGCAGCGTCCATTCGCTGCCCCGACCGGAGCGCAGCACCGCCGAGCCGTTGACCTGCTGCATCAGGCGCTTCACGAGCCCCAGGCCGTGCCGTTTGCTCTCGCCGTTTTCGGTGAAACCCACGCCATCATCGGAGAACAGTATCGTTGCCTCCGTGCTGGGCGGACGATGCAGCATTGACACGGTGATGGTCCCCCGGCCGGCGGGGAAAGCGTGCTCATAGCTGTTTGATATCAGTTCCGAGATCACCAGACCCAGTGCGGTGACGCCATCGAGGTCGAGGATGACGCGCTCGGGGTGACAGACGAGGGTGATATCTGGCCGCTGAGCCGCGCGGAGACTTTCGATGCTCGAGCAAAGCGAGGAGAGGTAGTCGCCGAATTCTATTGTCCGGCTCAGTCCGGCGCCGAGCAGATGGTCATAGACCTGTGCCAGCGTCATGACCCGGCGGGCAATCGCGGCGAGACCTTCCTTCGAGACCGGGTCGATGGTGGCCTGGATTTGCTTGGCGACCATGCCGTAGACGAGCTGCAGGTTGTTACGGACACGATGTTGCAGTTCCTGCGCCAGCACGTTCTTTTCTTCTAGCAAACGGTTCTTCTCGATGATCAGGCTGTTCTTCTCGTCCAGGACCAGATTCTTGGCCGCCAGCAGCCGGTCCCTGTCGGCTACCATCTCATGCATACGGTCCACCGCGGCACGCAGGGCAATGTTGCGCGTGGAGGTTTCGACCGCCTCCGCCAGTACATTGGCAAAGCCGGTCAGGAAGTCGATGTCATGACGATCGTACAGATGCGCCACCTGGCTGCCGATCTCCAGCACGCCATACGGCTGACCCTGGGTCCTGATGACGACATCCACTGTCGAGACAATGCCGTGTTCGGCGTAGAAAGCCGGAAGCAGGAAGCCGGTGTCGGCTTGCAGATCGCCGCAGATCACCGGCATTCCGGTAACGAACGCCCGCCCTTGCGGCGAACTTGCGTCGGCGCGAGACACGACGGACCCGACCACGCCGGGATGCCAGCCGACACCAGCCTCAACCAGGAGATCGTTTTCCGCCGAGCGATATCGACAGACTTTGCAAAACGGCACCTCCAGGCTTTCCGCGCAGATCCGCGCAGCCTCATTCAGAATCTTGGTCAGATCGGCTTCGCCCAAGGCAAAGCCGCCGAAGCCTGCAAGGGCCGCCTGCTGTCGGCGCAGCCGTCTGATCTCGCTGGATTTCTCGCTCGCGGCGAGCAGGCCGGGGTCATCGGAGGCCGGCCGTTCGAGCGGATGGAAGCTTTTGGGAAAGGGTCCCCGGGCCTCGCCGGTGCGGACGATCTGCTCGACGATTCTCAGCGCCTGAACGACGTCGGCGGATCGGTACGGTTTGCCAATGCATGCCTCGCCGTCCGCCCTGGTAAGGTCGAGCTGACCAACATTGCCGGTGGCGTACAGGATACCCGGACGGCCATTTCCGTTGAGCCGGGCGGCGATGTCAGTGCCGAGGCCGCCGGCAGCCAGCCGAACATCCAGCACCGCGAGGTCGGGCTTGTGGCGTTGCCCTAGTTCAACTCCCTCCTCGACGGTCCGAGCGATACCGCATACGTCATATCCGGCCGCGGCCAGCACATCGGCGAGCATGTCGGCCATGAACAGGTCGTCTTCGGCTATCATGACACTGGGCATCGAGCCTGCTTTCTTTGCGGCCAGCCGAGCGGCATCGGGATCGATCCGCGTCGGTCGGGTCCCGCATTAAGGACCTCTGTACACACAGTAACAAATCCGCGACAGCATCGGAAAATACCTACTCAGACTGCTGCTTCGTCGAGTCTTGGTCGGTGATTCTGTTCATTGCCTCTACCCAAGGGTGTGTCCCGTCATCCCAGGGAACACGATACGGCAGCAGAAACTGGTCCCGACCGCGCCGGGTGGTCCTTCCTGCGCTGATGCCGTCGGATCGCCACCGGCGGATCCGCGCGCCACGCTGTATCCACGCGCAACGGCGTCCCATTCGTGCATCACCGGAGCCTCTTTGGCGTCGATCCATTACGGCTGACCGCGGCGTTGGCGTCTGTCGTGACGCGTCCATCGGCAAATGCGATACCCCAGCTTCGCGTGCGGCATGGCGGTCAGAAGGTGAGCACCACGTCGGTCGCCGCCTCGCTTCAGGCCTGGATGGTGCGATAATTGCACCCTGAAACACGAATACACCCCAAAGTGCGATACAAGCATCGGCGGGTGGTGCCTGGAGCGATTGCAATGGCCACGACGCTGGACCGCTTTCTTGAACGGACCCATATCGCCTACTTCTCCATGGAAATCGCCATCCGGCCGGAGATGCGGACCTACTCGGGGGGCCTGGGCGTGCTCGCCGGCGACACGGTGAGGTCCTGCGCCGATCTGGAAATACCCATCGTCTTTGTCACGCTCGTGAGCCGCGCGGGGTACTTCCGACAGCAGATCGATTCCGACGATCGGCAAGTCGAGCTGCCTGACTGGTGGGAGCCCGCGCAATTTTGCGTGCCGCTCGACGCAATGGTCGCGCTGCGGATCGAGTCACGCCTGGTTTGGATACGGCCTTGGCTCTACGTTCACACCAGTCCGCATGGGCACGAGATTCCAGTCCTCTTGCTCGACTCGGATCTTGAACAGAACGAAATCACCGATCGCAGGCTGACTCACTTCCTCTATGGTGACGGCGAGAGCTACCGGCTGAAGCAGGAGCTGATCCTCGGCCTGTGCGGCATCCGGTTACTGCAGGCGCTGGGGTTTCAGCTCCACTCTTATCACCTCAATGAGGGCCATGCGGCATTCCTCACCCTCGAACTGCTGAACCGGTATCGCTTTGCTTCCCACGACGTGCGGCCCGGTGAACCGGTGTACGATCTTGCCAAGGTACGTGAGTGTTGCGTGTTCACCACCCATACGCCGATCGATGCCGGCCACGACAGATTTTCCTACGAGCTGTTCGAAAGCCTGGTTTCTGATCTGGTGGAGATTGACCAGCTCAAGGCGCTGGCCGGACGAGAGCAGCTCAACATGACACAGCTCGCACTCAACCTGGCGGGCTACACCAATGGGGTGGCCCGTCGCCATGCGCAAACCACGCGGCAGATGTTTCCAGGTTACCGGGTCCATGCGATAACCAATGGCGTGCATGTCGGACTGTGGACGCATGCCGCGTTCGCGCGCCTGTTTACTGCGAATTGGCCCCAGTGGCACCACGAACCGGAAATACTCATTCGTGCACTGCAACTTTCCGACGACGAGGTGTGGGATTGTCACCTGTCGGCCAAAGCAGAACTTATTGAGCAGGTGCGTTCGCGGACGGCGGTCGCGTTGGATCCGAACGTCGCGACACTTGGTTTCGCCAGACGCATGACCGGCTACAAGCGCCCGCTGCTGCTGTTTTCGGATATTGACCGGCTGATCGGAATTGCCTCCCGGCATCCGATCCAGATCGTTCTGGCGGGAAAGGCGCATCCAAACGACACCGAGGGCAAAGAGGCCATTCGCCGCCTGATCCAGATCGCGAGGGAACTGCGGGATCGCATCGTCTGCGTCTTCCTGCCGAACTACGATATGCAGGTCGGCCAAGCCATGGTGAGCGGGACGGACGTTTGGGTTAATACGCCACTGCCGCCCATGGAAGCGTCCGGCACGAGCGGCATGAAGGCGGCGCTCAATGGCGCGCTGAACCTTAGTGTCCTTGACGGTTGGTGGATCGAGGCCTGCCAGGAAGGCATCACCGGCTGGTCGATTGGGACGGTGGACGACGCAAGTTCGGCCGACAATCATGCTAGCCTGCTGTACGACAAGCTGGAGCAAGTCGTTCTGCCGCTATTTTACTCAGATCCGCAGCATTGGCGCCGGATGATGAAACAGAGCATTGCAAACATAGGCTATTATTTCAATAGCCAAAGGATGATGCGGCGTTATGCGAGCGAGGCCTATCTTCGATAACGCGCGGATTGGCTTGGGCAAGACCGCGACGCACCGCCACCACATTTGAGACCGGCCAGCGGCCAGCGTCCACGTATAGACGACTGTGTTGGCAATCCCGACGATACATCAAGACGCGAGGTGTTAGCCGGTACACCTTGGGCAGGGGCCGTTGCTTTTGCGGGTGTCATTGACTTCGTTAGGGTACCGGTGTTCCGACAACTCGGGATTGGCTGCCACAATTGCAATGTGCAGGAATTACCCACGCCAAATGCGGCCCGCGTCGTGGCTTCCCGCTTAGGGCAGCCCGTGCCCAATCCATCCGTGCCGGCCCACATGCGATGAATTTCTCCGGTCCAGGTCTTCCGACGAATGCCGATTCGGCTAAACTGGCAACATCACGAGTCGGCGGGGCAAATGCTCTTCCGAGGCATGCAGGCATCGGAAGGACCCAAGCCAGGTCCGTCGTGCTCAGCCGCACTAATGCGAATCGCCGGCGAACCTGTTTGGAGGGCCGACAGGTGAAGAATCTCCAGCGGCATGGGCCGTCCCCCTCTGTTTCGCTCGATAAACTTGCCGCACGGGCCGCCGAGGCACTGCGGCTGGAGCAATTCAAGGAGGCGATCGAGACCTTCAAGCTGATGATCCGGCAAGATCCGCGACCGGAATGGAAGCAATCCCTCGCCGACGCCTACCAGGGGCGTGCCGGTGACCTGGCGGCCAAGAGCATGTTCAAGGAGGCCGCGATGGTCCTCGAGAACACCATCTCTCCCGACGGCACCGTGCGCGATCCAAGTCTCTACCTGCGTTGCCTGATCCGAGACGGTCAGCAGCAGAAAGCGGCGGCCTATCTACTCAGGACCGTTGGCAGCAGCATTTCCCTGCCGGCTGCCGAACGAGATGCCTTCCAGGACCTGGCGGCGGCCCTGCTGACGGCGGTTCCACAGCTTCCCGACGCCACCCGCGACGCGCTGCCCGAAACGCGCCGTTGGCACGAACTCGCCATCGCCTCCCGCCAGGCATTGGCACCTTGGATCGACGGCGCATCGCCGGAAGACGTGAACCAGCGGCTCAACGCGATCTCGCTTCGTTCTGCGTTCAGGCCCGTCCGCCTGCTGCTCAGGAGCCTCATCGGCACGCCGCGGGATGGGGAGCGGACGCAGACGGTGCTGAATACGATTCTCCCGGGTTCGCCGTTTTTCCCGTTCCGCCAGGCCGTCGAGGCGTCAGTAGCGGGGCCGTGCGCGCTGGATGCCGACGGGTGGGCCCGCCTGACGCCGGCTCAGCAGGCGTTCGTCGTCGAAACCCGGGGCCTGCCCGCGGCCGAGGCGAGTTCCTGACCCGCCTGGTGGAAGCCGCGCGGGGCGGCCCGAACATGCTGTTCGGCTTCCTGCTGAAGCAGCCCCACCTGCCCCAGACCGAGGTCAGAAGTGCCTGTCTCAACCTGCTGCCACAGATCCCCGACAGTCTGCCGCAGTTCGAACAAAGCTTCGGGCCGCTCTCGGAGCTGGAGCGGCACCGTATCCGGGCGCTTGCGGCGGAGGCGCGCGGCGACTGGGAGGCAGCGGAGCGCTGCTGGCGGGCGACAGCCAAGGCCATCGTCGGCGGCGACCGGCAAGCCCTGCCGGCGGCGGTTGCAGGAAGTGTTTGGCAAGACGCCGCGAGGCGAGGTCGATCCCGACCTGTGCGTCGCCAAGGGGGCCGCCATCCAGGGGGCTGCCATGGCCGGCACCGAGGTGTCCGCGGTGTTGGTCGACGTCACGCCCTACACGTTTGGCACCAGCGCGCTCGGCGAACTGAACGGCGAAGTGTACCCGTATCGATATATTCCGATCATTCCCAAGAACACGCCGATTCCGGTGCGGCGGAGCGAAGTTTTCTACACGGTCATCGACGCGCAGCCGGGCGTCGATGTGAAAATCTTTCAGGGCGAGGACAGCGACGCCCTGGAAAACATCAAGATCGGGGAATTCCGGGTTGACGGTCTCAGCAAGGCTCCGGCGGGCAACCCGGTGATACTGGATCTGGCGTTGGACCGCGATGGCATCCTCCAGGTTTCGGCGCGCGAGAAGAAGACCGGACTGGAGCGCCGCATCACCATCGACAAGGCGATGTCACGCTATGACCAGGGCCAGTTGGACGAAGCCAGGCAACGGATAGGTTCCCTGTTCGAGGGCGGGGGCCAGACTGGGGCGAATGCAGCCGCGGACTCCGCGATCGACGCTCTGCTGGTAAAGGCGAGCGGCAAGCTGGACGAGGCCGGCGAGGAAGATCGTGTGGAAATCATCGACCTGATCGAGACCATCAGGGATGCCAGGAGTAGCCGCGACGGCAGTGCCATCGAGGATAGCCGCCGGCAACTGGAGGATCTGCTGTTCTACCTTGCGACGTGATCGATGGACCGCTGTCCGCTGTGCCGCGCGCTGCTCACGGCGCGGACACATGCCGCCGATGCCGCGCGGAGCTTCAATCCGTGAAACGAGTGGCTGACCAAAGCCGGGCGTTGGTGGGTGAGGCGATACGCCACCTCTGTGCCGATGATCCGGCCACTGCCGCGCGATTGGTGCGCCGAGCGCTGGTGCTTCACGACACGCGAGAAGTTCGGGCTCTGGGCCGGCTAGCGGACCGTGACCATCCGGCTTTTCACACAACGCTCCGATGACCGGATGCCGCGCCTCCAAGGCCCTGAATGGCGCGCGCCAGGATGATGGCGAGCGGCGACCGCGCAAGGCCGCCCAGCAGCGACGATATCGCATAGAGAGCCGGCCCGAGGATGAACATCCGGCGGCGCTCGAACAGGTCCGCCGCCCGGCCGCCCAGTAGCAGGAAGCCGCCGAACATCACCGAGTAGGCACCGAACACCGTAGACAATGTTGAAATCCAGGGCCGTCACGAGTTGGGCGCAGGCCAGGACCGTGAGTGCAAGGCCCCGGCCACCGGTCGCGGCTCGCTCCTCAGTGCTGCTCACGCTGTTCTCGCTAGATTAAGACGTGTGCCGTGGAACGCGGCCAACCCCGGGGCTCGCCGCTTTCCTCGCGTCGCGGTTCAGACCTGCGCCGTGCCGCCGTCGACGAAGAGTTCCGCACCGGTGACGAAACTCGAGTCGTCCGAAGCGAGGAAGACCGCCGCCTTGGCGATTTCCTCGGGTTCGCCGACGCGGCCGGCGGGCACCTGGGTCGCCATATAGTCGAGCAGACCCCTCTGGTCTGCCTCCTCGGGACCGGCCAGGTTGACCAGACCCGGCGTCCGGGTCGGACCAGGGCTGAGCACGTTCACCCGGATGCGGCGCTCCTTGAGATCGAGGATCCAGCTCCGCGCGAGATTGCGCACGGCGGCCTTCGAGGCGCTGTAAACGCTGAAATTCGCGGTACCGGTGATGCCGGTGGTCGAACCGGTCAGGATCACCGAGGCGCCGTCGACCAGCAGCGGCAAGGCCTTCTGAACGGTAAAGATCAGGCCCTTCACATTGCGGCCGAAGGTGTCCTCGTAATGCTCCTCGGTGATCGCCCCGAGCGGCAGCATGGCACCGCCGCCGGCCGCCACGAAAAGCACGTCGATGCGGCCCTTGGCGCTCTTCACCGTTTCGAACAACGCGTCGAGATCGGCCAGCTTGGCGGAGTCTGCCCGCACGCCGGTCGCGTTCGGCCCAACCGTCGCGACCGCCGCGTCAAGTTCGGGCTTGCGCCGGCCGGTGATGAACACGTGCGCGCCTTCGGCCGCGAATTGCCTGGCGGTCGAAAGACCGATACCGGTGCTCGCGCCGGTGACGACCGCGACCTTACCCTCGAGTTTCCGTGCCATCTGATGATCTCCGCTGGCGTTTCAGTTGCCACCAAAGGTATTACACGGCCTGCTTTCTAAAAGAGCAATGACTGCAAACTATCGTTGCGGAATTGTCGATGGCGAAGATGCCGGATTTCGAGGGACTGGCGATGTTCGCCAAGGTGGCGGAGGAGCGATCCTTCGCCGCCGCCGCCCGCGCCTTGGGCATTTCCGTCGCGACCGTCTCGCGTGGCGTCACCCGCCTCGAGGAACGCCTCGGTGCTCGGCTGTTCAACCGCACGTCCCGCCAGTTGGCGTTGACGGATTTCGGGCTCACCTTGGCCGAACGGGCGACGCGGATGTATTGCGAAGCGGAGGACGTGGAAAGCGCCGCGCGGGAACTCTCCAGCCGGCCACGCGGGCTCATTCGTCTCGCTGTGCCGATGTCGTTCGGCTTGCGCTGGGTTGCGCCGATTTTGCCGGCGTTCTTCCGGCTCTATCCACAGGTGGCGATCGACCTGCATTTGAGCGATGCCGTCGTCGATCTGGTCGGAGACGGCTTCGACGCCGCCTTGCGGATCGCCGTCCTGCGGGATTCCTCACTCGTCGCCAGGAAACTGTGCCCAGTCGCGCGCTTTATCGTCGCGTCCCCGGCCTATCTCGCCGCGCATGGCCGTCCGACCCATCCCCGTGAACTCGACAGCCATCACTGCCTCGGCTACGCCTACCGTCCCCGTCAGGACATTTGGCGCTTCAGCAACGCGGCGGGGCAGGAGGTGCCCGTCACGCCGGCAGGCCCATTGCGAGTCACCAATGTCGATGCCTTGATACCCACGATACTGGATGGCATCGGCATCGCCGAACTTCCGGAGTTCATCGCGGCGGAATATCTTGCCGACGGCCGCATGGAAGCGATCCTCACAGACTGGACGCTCCCGAGAGGCGCACTTTATTTCGTTACGCCATCCGCCCGCGCGCGTCCGGCCAAGGTCGAGGCATTGGCGGATTTCTTGGCCGAACGTCTTTCGGACCCGGTTTGGGCCGTGCAGCGCCCAAACGCATCTCCTGACCAACTTCCCGGATAGAACCACGGAGTCAAATTCGAAAACAGGTTCAAGATATTGGCGGACCCGACACAATTCGAACGTGCGACCTTCGCCTTCGGAGGGCGACGCTCTATCCAGCTGAGCTACGGGTCCATTGGGATCCTCCCGGATCCGGGCACCCCCTATAGAGACATTCATCGCAAACCTCAATCGCGTCGCTCAGACGCCACCGGATTTCTACCACCATGGCCATTTCCGCACTCGGTAAGCCTCCTGCTCGGCTGTCATGGCCGGCGCATCGGCCAGCGAAACCGGATGGTCCGGCAAGGTCGCCGGATCGGCCCAGCAATTCGCCACTGCCAGGCTGTGGGTGCAGAACCGCGGTTTTTCCGGAGGTGGATCAACCGGCCGACAATAGCTCTTGCCATCATCCAGCCGCACGATCGAGCAATCCCGCCCGGTAATCAGCGAATACAGCGCATCCAGCGGACTGCGCCCTATGACCACAACGCTGCCCACGGTTACCGCCGCCGCAACGCCCACCGCCGCGATCGGCGTTATAGGCGGAGGCAAGCCGCAGCCGGCCAGCAACGCCGCCGCCGCCGCAAGCAGATAAAATCGCAGGAACAAACTTATCCCAGACCCAGCCATCCGATGATCTTGCACCAAAAAGGTAAATGAACCGCTTCCGTCCCAGCCGCTGTTTGCGGGCAGGCACCGGCGCGGCTATGGTCCGCCGCCGCCGCGTCCGCCCCTCGGCGGCGGCGAAAACAACGAGAGAACCGAGTGGTCGATATTTTTGACGAGGTCGACGAAGACCTTCGCGCCGAGCGGGCAGCGGCACTGCTCAAGCGGTATGCATGGCTGATCATCGCGGTTGCCGTGGCGATCGTCGGTGCGGCGATCGGCTGGCAGTTCTGGACCCGTTGGCAAACCAGCCAGGACCTGGCCGCCGCGCAACGCTACCTCACCGCGCAGACCGCCGCCGACACCACCGCCAATCAGCCCGCCGATGCCGCCGCCGCAGGTCGCACAGCGGCCATCGCGGCGCTCGATCAGCAGATCGCTGCGGCGCCCGAGGGATACCGCACTCTGGGCCGGCTCCGCGCCGCCGGACTGAAGGCGGATGCCGGAGACATCCCTGGCGCCATCGCGCTGTGGGATCAGGTTGCGGCCGAACTCGGGCGCGGACCAGTTGCTGCGCGACCTTGCCAGCCTGATGACGGCGGAGCATCAGCTCGACCGTGGCGATCCGGCGCAGCTCGAGGCGCGGCTGAAACCGCTTGCAGTCCCCGACAATCCCTGGTCTGCCCTGGCCAGGGAGCAGCTCTCCTTGCTCGATCTGCGCCAGGGGAAGCTGGCCGAAGCGAAAACCGCGCTGCATGCGCTGTCGGTCGACCTCACGGCGCCCAACGGCCTGCGGCAGCGTGCCTCGGCGATCCTCACCGGGCTGGGTGACGCGTCGGGTGAATGACCGCCGCCGCCCGGGTCGAAATAACAAATCAACGAAGGGATAGCCGCCGGTGAGTTTGACGCCGTTCTCAAGAACCGGTCCTGGCTGGCCGCGCCGATCCATACTGACGGCATCGCTGTCCGCGCCGCTGGCACTGAGCGGTTGTTCGCTGTTCGAGGGCACCAAGAAAGCGCCCTTGCCCGGCAAACGCGAATCGATCTTTGCCCCCGGTCGCGGCCTGAGCGTGGATGAGAGCGCGCTGAAGGTCGTGCTGCCGCCAGCGGTGCGGAACGCCGGCTGGCCGCAGGCGGGAGGCAATCCAGCACATCTCATGGGCCATCTCGCCGCCAACGATCACCTCACCGAGCGGTGGCGGGCCAACATCGGCGAGGGTGGTGGCTACCGGCGCGTGATCCTGGCTCAGCCCGTGGTTGCCGGCGGGACCGTGTTCACCATGGACTCCGACGCGGTGGTCAGTGCTTTCAACCTGGCCACCGGCGCGCGCTTGTGGCGCTTCGACACCAAGCCTGATGACGCCAACAGCACCAACGTCGGCGGCGGTCTGGGCGTGGATGAGTCGACGCTCTACGCCGTCAACGGCCTGTCGCAGCTCGTCGCCCTCGACGTCGCTCGCGGCAAACCGAGATGGCGACGCGACATCGGAGTGCCTGGCCGGTCCGCGCCCACCATCGCCGACGGACGGGTCTTCCTCACCACGATCGATGACCGGTTGCTGGCCTTTGCCGCCGCTGACGGCCGGCCCCTCTGGTCCCACAAGGCAACCGAACCCACCACCTCCCTGCTCGGCCGCCCCGCGCCGGCTTACTATCGAGGCCTGGTGGTGGCCGGGTTCGGGTCCGGCGAACTCGCGGCCCTGCGCGCCGAGAGCGGCGGCGTGGCCTGGACCGACGGCCTCGGTGCCGCGCGCGGTGCCGCCGGCGTCGTGGATTTTCTGTCCATCCGCGGGCTGCCGGTGATCGACAACGGGCAGGTCCTGGCGATCAGCATGGGCGGCCTGATGGTTTCCACGGACGTTCCCAGCGGCCGACGGATCTGGGAGCGCCAGGTCGCCGGCGAAGACACGCCTTACGTCGCCGGCGAATGGATGTTCGTGATCTCGGTCGAGCAGCAACTCGCCGCGGTCCACGCCTTCGACGGCCGGATCGCCTGGATCACCGACCTGCCGCGCTGGGAGGACCCGGAGGACAAGAGCGACACTCTGACATGGTATGGCCCGTTGCTGGTCGCCGACCGCCTTATCGTGACCGGCACCAGCGAGGACGCGCTGTCGATCAGCCCCTACACCGGACAGATCATGGGCCATCAGAAATTATCGGCCGCCGCGGCGCCGATGAGCCCGGTCGTCGCGGACGGCACGGTGCTGGTGGTCACCAATGATGGCCGGCTGCTGGCGATGAAATAGGCGTAGTGTCCCGAATCTGAAGTCCGCCGACGCAGGCGAACCTCAGGTTCGTGCCACTAGCTCTTTGTTTTCAGTGGCCTGCTCGTCCCCTGCGTCCGCCGTAAGATGCGGCGAACTCGGGGGCAGGACAGTAGGATGACCTGACCGGGTTCGTGGAAGGAAGCCGATGCCGCCCGTCGTCGTAATCGTCGGACGCCCGAACGTGGGCAAGTCGACACTTTTCAACCGGCTTGCGGGGCGGCGCATCGCTTTGGTTGCGGACACTCCCGGCGTGACCCGCGACCGCAAGCAGGCCGAGGCGCAACTGCGTGGCCGCGTTGTGACGCTCGTAGACACCGCTGGGCTGGAGGAAGCTGCGCCCGAGACCCTCGCGGGACGGATGCGCGCCGGTTCGGCCAGCGCGGTGGACGAGGCGGACCTGGTGCTGTTCGTGCTCGATGCCCGCGCCGGCGTCAGTCCCGCTGACGAGCATTTCGCTCAGTGGCTGCGGCGGCAGGGAAAACCGGTGCTGCTGGTGGCGAACAAGGCGGAAGGGCGGCTGGCGAGTTCAGGCATCCTGGATGCTTACGCGCTGGGTCTGGGCGATCCGGTCGGCGTCTCGGCCGAGCACGGCGAGGGGGTCGCTGATCTGATGTCGGAAATCGCCGACCGGCTGCCGGATGAACCGATCGCACCCGAGGATACCGGGGACGACCGGCCGTTGAAACTGGCGATCGTCGGGCGCCCGAACGCGGGGAAGTCCACCTTGCTGAACCGGCTGCTGGGGCAGGAGCGGATGATCACCGGCCCAGAGCCAGGCCTGACCCGCGATGCCGTCGCCGTGACACTGCACGACTCTGACGGCCGCGCGATTGAGCTGGTCGATACCGCCGGTCTGCGCCGGCGCGCCCGGGTGGAGGCGCCGCTGGAGAAGATGTCGGTGAGTTCGGCGATCGAGGCCCTGAAGATGGCCGAGATTGTTGTCCTGACGCTGGACGCGGTCGAGGGCATCCACGACCAGGACTTGCAGATCGCGCGCCTGATCGAGCGCGAGGGCCGTGCCTGCATCGTTGCGCTGAACAAATGGGATGCCGTAGCCGACCGTAACGGCACGCGCCGAGCGATCATGGAGCGGCTGGAGGACAGTCTGGCGCAGATGAAGGGCATCCCGGTGGTAACCCTGTCCGCGCTGACCGGTGCCGGGGTCGATCGCCTGCTACCGGCGGTGCGCAAGGCCCATGATGTCTGGAACAAACGGGTTCCCACCGGTGAGCTCAACCGCTGGTTCGAGGACGCTCTGGAACGTCACCAGGCGCCGCTGATCCAGGGCCGGCGCCTGAAGCTGCGCTATGTCACGCAGGCCAAGGCACGGCCACCGACATTCATCGTGTTCGGCACGCGGGCGGAACAGACGCCGGAGGATTATCAGCGCTATCTGGTCAACAGCCTGCGCGAGAAATTCGATTTGCCCGGCACGCCGATCCGGTTGCAGTTCCGCGGCACCAAGAACCCGTTCGCCGAGGAGTAATACAACTTGTCGAATCAATGACCTGTCGGCATGCCCTACCTATCATGACACAGCGGTGACGGGTCGTTCACGACCTATCCCTGATCGACCGCCGCCAGCAGGCGCTTCAGGAAACCATCGACCGCGCCGTTCTCGATCCAGCGTACCACGGCCACCAGATCGTGCTCCGGATCGACGTAAATCACATTGGTTCCGTTACCAATGTGAGCAAACGCGCTCGCCGGCGCGCTGGGCCACAGTCTTTTGTCGGTGTTGAGAAACCAGTTCATGAAACCGTAGGTTGGCTCGGGCTTGGTCGGGGTCAGCGCCCAATCGACCCATTGCGTGGAAAGCAACTGGCGATCCTTCCACTTGCCGTGATGTTGCGTCAGGTAGCCGAAGCGCCCCATGTCGTACGCGCTGATATACATGCCGCCACCGAAATGTCCCCCGCCTGTCACCGACTGCACCAGGGCGCCGTCCAATACGACCCAGGAATTGCTGTAGCCGAACCAGCGCCAGGTATTCGAGGCGCCGATCGGGTCCATGATGTTTTCCTTCAGCACGCGCGGCAGCGGCGCCCGCCAGACGTTCAGCGCCGCGAGCGCCAGCACATTCACCCGGGTGTCATTGTATTTCCAGACCGAGCCTGGGTCGTTGCGCGTCCGCGTGGTCCATTGGGACGGATCGGGGCTGGGCCGGTCGGCCCAGTCCGGCTTGCCCCATAAAGTGCCCTCCCAGTCGCTGGTCTGCCGTAACAGATCGTCCCAGGTGATCCGGCGGTTGTTCGGGGTTTCAAACAGGGCCAGGAAATCCGGCGTTGTGAGAGCATCCGATCTGTTACCGAGGGGCAACGGGCTATAGACCTGGATCGGCGCCATGTAGTCCCTGACAGGATCGTTGACATTCCGGATCATGCCCTTGTCGACGGCCACACCGACGACGCTGGAAAGAAAGCTCTTTGTTACGCTGTACGTCATGTCCACGCGGAGCGGATCACCCCATTCGGCGGCGATATACCCGTGGCGAATGACCAGCCCGGTCGGATCGCCGCGGTCCCTGATTGGCCCGATGGCCTCGCCGAACGGTTCGCGTCCAAAGCTTTGGTAGTGGCTCAAAACGAGATCGCGGGGCGACTTCAACTCCCGGGCGACAGCAAAATCGACAGCCTCGCGCAGCAGCGAAGGATTGATACCGACTTCCGCGGGAGCTTTGTGCTGCCAGTTCGCTTCCGGATAGTACGGCAGGGCAGTCGGTTCGGCTTTTGCCGACCCCGCGGTCGCCCAACGCGGATCGCCGACAAGCAGCGCGGCAAGCAGGGCGAGGTGGCGAAGGACCATGTTTGTTCCTTTTTTCGATCAGTCCTCGGTCGAAACTAACGCCGAATTCACGAAAAAATCATACCTCACGCAAATGTGTGTTGCTCCGATTCGCGGATGCGTTTCGATGGAACTCGCTTGTCTCTGAGTTAGTTCGCTTCCGAAGTTAACCTCAGATGTAAGCAACGCTCTAACGCATTGATCTGACTCGGCAATCCGCCCCCCTGACGCCAGGCAGCATCCACCGTAACTATTGGCGATGGCAACCGACCTCATAGGCTTCGACAACTTTACCCTCAAAGGTGACCCGCTGTCTCGAGCGATCGCCGCCTTGCGGGTCGCTCGGCTGCAGGTGCGGCTAGCCATCGCCGATACACAGAGCCAGCGCCTCGAGGCAGCTTTGTCCGACATCGAGGACGAAATCGGTGTCCACCTTGCCGCCATTGCCGACGCTGTGGATAACGATGCCGCCGAGGCGGAAGAAAGCGGTGAGGCGAGCGCCCGCCGGCAGGCCGAACTGCCGCTGCGGGTAGCGTAACGTGGCGCAACGACCGGTTTGGCGGGGCCATCTGCGCCTGGCGCTGGTGTCGTGTCCCGTCGCGCTGTTCAGCGCCAAGCACGATCGCAGCAGCATCAAGTTCAATCTGATCAACCCGGAAACCGGCAACCGGATCCGTATGCTTACGGTCAACTCCGAAACCGAGAAGGAAGTCGAGCGTCGCAATCTGGTCAAGGGCTACGAATTCCGGAAGAACAATTATCTTCTCGTCACCGACGAAGACTTCGAGAGTATCCGGGTCGAGAGCTCAGATACCATGACGGTTGAGAAATTCGTCGACACCGGCTCCATCGACCCGCTGTATTACGACACGGGGTATTACCTCGCCCCCGATGGCAAGGCCGGGCGCGATGTCTACCAGATCCTCCGCGAGGCGATTGGCCGGACCGGGCGCGTTGCCTTGTCCCGCCTGGTGATCGGCCAGCGGGAGCGGGTGATCGCGTTGCGGCTGTTCGAGAACGGGCTTGCCGCGCACACCTTGTATGAGCAGCGCGACATGAATGACGCCAGCAATCTGTTCGACGATCCGGTCCCGGTCGACGAGGAGATGGTAAAGCTGGCGACCCAGTTGGTTGATCGCCAGACTGCCGCGTATCAGCCGGACGACATCGAGGACCGCTACGAGACCCGCCTCCGGGCGATGCTGGACGCCAAACTGAAGGGCGAGGGCATCAATCTGGAAGCGCCTCCGGAACCACCGGCGACCAATGTCGTCGATCTGATGGCGGCACTCCGGCGCAGCATCGCCGAGGAGGACAAGCGCGCCCCCGCCCCCGAGGCGTCACCGGCGGCGAAGGCGAAAGCCGCCAAGCCGCCAGCCGCGAAGGCGCCGCGAAAGCGCGTGTCGTGAGCCGGGGCCAGAGCCTGAGGCGTACGAGCGATAGCGATTTTGTGTCACTGGTCGACCAGGAAGCGTGCACCGAAGCCAGGGTAACCGGGTTGCGGCAGGCCTATGAAAATGGCATGGCGGCTCGGTCCCACGGGCGGCGTGCGAATCCCTTCGAAGACCCGTATGGTGTGGACTGGCCCGGACGTCATAGCTATGCGGCTGCGTGGAGCCGGGGCCGTGACGACTGCGAAGCCATGCGAGAGATCGGGCGGAACGGCTTTTCGGGCCAACCGCCCGGAGCGTCAGTTCTGGAGGTTACGTTGGGCGAGTCGCGAGATCACCGCCGCCGTATGCTTGAGCACCAGGAGCGCGTTGCGGCCGAGCAACGTGCGGCGGCCGCACGTCCGACGGATCCACAGCTTAAGATACCGCTGATTGGTGAGGTGCGAAGGCCGGAGCCATCGCCCCCCCCAAAGCGCAGGCGCCCGAGGGCCAGCAAGCCTGTGCAGCCCGGGCTGGGCGAGTCCTAAATCCTCCCGGGCTGCCAGCCGGGCGACATGACGATCCTCCGAGCAGACCAGCACCAACCGCAAGCGGCGATCATGACGCCCGCGGCTGGCCCGTTCCGGATCAGTCGTCTCCAGCCGCGGCGACGACCCCGAGGTCGGCTACCATCACCGTGCCCTTGGTTTCCGGTCCGCTGTAGACGGCTAGAACAAAGCTGATCAGTCCGCCGCAGGTGAAGATCAGCATCGGGATCGCCAGCGTGGTGCTGTAGGTTGCTGACAGGTAGGTCAGAATTGGCGCCACCATGCCGCCGAAGATGGCCCCCTGATGGTAGCAGAAGGCCGATGCGCTCGCGCGCACCTCGGTCGGGAAGCGCTCGGTGAGGTGGCTCGGGTTCTGTCCATAGATAGCGCCGGCGAACAGACCCTGAATCGAGAACGCAATCATGACCAGCCAGGTGTCGGGTCCTGACCAGATAGAACGGCGTGACCACGAACCCCAGGATCGCCGGAATGATCATCGCCCAGCGCCGGCCGAACCTGTCCGAGATGGTGCCCCACAGGAAACTCGCCAGGAAGGTCAGCGCGTTGGACGCCGCCTAGCGTCCATCCAACCTGTGCCGCAGTCAGATGCAGGTCGCGGGTCATATATGTCGCGAACAGGGCCCTCGACGCAGGCAAGGCTTGCGGACATCCGGTAGCTCTCCCCTTATTCATTCCTATCTTGCCGAATTCTAGCGCGAGTTCGGCGTCAGGCTTTAGCCGGTCGGTTGCAACGCAGCGGCTGGACGCATTTTGGGTCCGCCGATCGGAAACCGTAACAGCGATGGCGGATGTATGGCAACTGTCGTTCGGGATCTACTTGCCACGAAAGTGCTTTGCCGACGAAACCAAGGGATCGTCGGCAAGCAGTCCCTCAGGCCGAGATGAATTCGTTCCAGCGCCGGGTCAGATAGCGGTCCTCGTCCATGACAGTGTTCCAGACGGTGACACGACCTTCGCGCTCCCACAACGAGCCGCCGTCGCGCACCGCGCCCTTCTTCTCCATCAGGTGACCATAGGGATCCCTGATGTCCACGGCAGCCGGCTTGCCATCGTACCAGTAGTCCCATTCCTCGGGCGTAAGGAACTTTCGCGCTGTCTCCGGGACGGGCGAATAATAGCCTTGCTTGGCAATGAGACCGCCTTGCCAGCCGGAATTGAACCAGTTCAGGTATTCCATCGCGCAGTCGGCCCGCAGTCCGGTCAGATGCGCCATGGGCGCCAGGCTGATCGACCAGCCTCGGTAGCCCTCCTTCAAGGGCACGAAGTAGCAGTCGATCCCGCGCGCACGCACCGCGGTGACGGCGGGGGACCACATCGACTGGATCACCACCTCACCGGAGGCCATCAGGTTCCCGAGGCGGAAGTGGCGCCCGCGGGCGCGATCCTGCCGCGGCCGGTCAGCATTGCCGGGCGCGAGCCGACGAGGCCAGGGTGTTCCGCTCCGATAAGCGCCGTCGTTGATGCTTCGGTGCTCGTCAGCGCCTGCCTTTTCCCCGCAGCATTCCAGGCTAGGTGCTCAAACTAGCCGATCAGGGCTTGTTCGCCCTGCACCGGTCGCCGATCCTGCCCGATGAAAAAAACCTACGGCCACGATGTTGACGCCGTCCTCGGCCGGTGCGCGGACTTGCGGGAGATCGGCGTTATTGGGCCGCTTCCGGATATCGGGCAAGTCTGCCGCGATCCGAACGAGGATCACGTGGTCGCCACGGCTATGGCGGTAGAGGCGGGGGTGATGGTGACCGGCGACAAAGACCTGTTAACGCTCAGGCGTTAGCGAGCGGAGCGTGTCGTCACCGCCCGGGCGTTGCTGACCGAACTTACGGCGAATGATTGACTATCCACGGCGCGCCCTAATACCCGGACATCCAGTTGTTTTGATAGAAGTTGTGCGCCGGGGCCCGATATTGCGTCTGGGAATTCGCTGCGCCGACGGTCAGTGTCATGGTGGCCAGGACGACTAGGATCATGGCTTTCATCGGAACTCTCCATCTCCAGCCAAGCCGAACTGTCCGGCTCTACGGACAGACATGCATCCTTTCACTGAGAGTGACAATCGAGGTAGCCCGCATTTAATCTATGCATTTTGTGGGTAAGCGGAGTGACCTCGCCCTCAATCCTGCCCACGCGGCGATAGCCTCAGTCGTCGAGGAAGCTGCGCAGCTTGCGGCTGCGGCTTGGATGCTTCAGCTTGCGCAAAGCCTTGGCCTCGATCTGACGAATGCGCTCGCGCGTCACATTGAACTGCTGCCCGACCTCCTCCAACGTGTGGTCGGTATTCATGCCAATGCCGAACCGCATGCGCAGCACCCGCTCCTCGCGCGGCGTCAGCGACGACAGCACACGCGTCGTCGCCTCCCGCAGGTTCGCCTGGATCGCCGCATCCAGCGGGATCACAGCGGCCTTGTCCTCGATGAAGTCCCCGAGGTGCGAATCTTCCTCATCGCCGATCGGCGTCTCGAGGCTGATCGGCTCCTTGGCGATCTTCAGGACTTTCCGCACTTTTTCCAGCGGCATGCCGAGTTTGTCGGCGAGTTCCTCCGGGGCGGGCTCGCGACCGATCTCATGCAGCATCTGCCGGCTGGTGCGCACCAGCTTGTTGATCGTCTCGATCATGTGGACGGGTATGCGGATCGTCCGCGCCTGGTCGGCGATAGACCGCGTGATCGCCTGACGGATCCACCACGTCGCGTAGGTCGAGAACTTGTAGCCGCGGCGGTACTCGAATTTGTCCACGGCCTTCATCAAGCCGATATTGCCTTCCTGGATCAGATCCAGGAACTGCAGGCCACGGTTGGTGTATTTCTTCGCGATCGAGATCACCAGGCGCAAATTCGCCTCGATCATTTCTTTCTTGGCGCGCGCGCTGTCGCGTTCGCCGCGCGACACCGTCATGTAAACCCGGCGGAATTCGGCGATCGGCAGGCTGGCGTCGGTCGCCACTGACGAAATCTGCGCCCGCACCTTGCCAATATCGGTCGGATGCTTGGCGACGAACAGCTTCCACCCCTTGCCGGTCAGTTTCCCGACTCTCTCCAGCCAGTTCGGATCGAGTTCCTGGCCGCGGTAGTTCTTCAGGAACTCCTCACGGTTGACCTTGCATCCCTCGGCCATCCGCATGAGCTGGCCTTCCAGCGTCGTCAGCCGCTGGTTCAGCAGCTTGAGCTGGCTCACCAGCTCCTCGATGCGGTTGTTGTGCAGCCGCACCTGGCCGACCTTCTCGACCAGTTCCTCGCGAATCTTCTCGTAGCTTTTCTCGGACCGGGAGGTCATTTCCTCGCCGCTGGTGATGGTCTCCAGCCGCCGATGCTGCATCTTGTGCAGCTTCTTGTACAGGTTCTCGACTTCCTCGAAGTTGGCCAGCACTTCGGGCTTGAGCTTCTCCTCGAGCGCCGACAGCGACATGCTGGGGCCGCCGTCTTCATCGTCAGGGTCCAGGTCATCACTGGCCGCGAAGCCGTTCACCGCCGGGCTTTCGGCCGCCCCGCCGTCGTGCGTCTCGACTACCTCTGGTGCCGGAGCGCCAGCGCCATCGGTCGCCTCCAGATCGACGATATCGCGCAACAGCATCCGCCCGGCCTTGAGCTGTTCATGCCAGGTGATGATCGCCTTGAAGGTCAGCGGACTTTCGCACAGTCCGTTGATCATCATGTCGCGGCCGGCTTCGATCCGCTTGGCAATGGCGATTTCGCCCTCGCGGGACAGCAGCTCGACGCTGCCCATCTCGCGCAGGTACATGCGAACCGGGTCGTCGGTGCGTCCAAGGCTCGCCTCGTCGACGTTGCCGGACTGCTCCTCCTCCTCCGCCTCGTCGGCTTTTTCAGCCTTCGCGACCTGGGTCTCGCCTTCCTCGTTTTCCTCGCTCTCGACGACCTGGATCCCCATTTCGGAGAAATTGGCCATGACGTCTTCGATCTGTTCCGAGCTGTTCTGATCCGGCGGCAGGATCGCGTTCAGTTCGTCGAAGGTGATGTAACCACGCTCCTTGCCGCGCGCGACCAGACGCTTGACCGCGACCGTCTGCACGTCCAGCAGGGTGGTTTCCACGTCCTGCTCCGCCGTCGCGGTATCGCCGGCGACCATTGGCTTCGTAGCCATTGCTCAGAGCACTCCTTCGTCCGTCGGGCAGGGCCAGCCTCGGCCAACCGCCCAAATCATTATGTGTCTTATATCAAGTGGGCCGAGCATCAGGCGTTCAACAGTTCGACGCCGTCGGGCTCGCCACTTTCCACCCTGATCAGCGCCTGGCGCAGGGCACTGAGGCGGCGTTGCGTGTCAGCGGTGAGGTTCCGGTCTGCGTCCATCTTGGCTAAAGCGACTTCCTCGCGAAGATGTTCCACATTTAAAAACCCAAAAAAATGCCACCACCCTGTTTCGGCGTCCGCCGGCATGGCAGTGGTCGCCGCGCATTCCGGCAGGGGCATCGCCCCAACCGCTAAAACCTGCTCAATTTCCGAGTTGTATCCGGATTTCGTGAGGTGGTCCGTCAGACTGGCGAAGTCAAGTGTTTCAGCGGTTTCCGACCATCTCATCAGGATGTCCCGCACCCGCGACAACGCCCCATCCAGCGTCAGGGTGGCATAAGCGTTGTGCACCTCGTGCAGCAGGAAAGGATGCCGCAGTAAGATCGCCGTCAGGATGCGTGACCACTCCCGGGCGGTGGAGATATGGTCGGTTTTAACACGCACGAACCGGCTCGGTGCCGGCGGCGATGACCAGACACCGGAGCGCGACCCGAGGCGGCGATCCGAAGGGGTGGGACGCGCTTGCCGGCTGCCATGGAAGCGATTCAGCAACACCCGCCGATATTCGCCACCGAGCGACTTATCCGCGATCCGGTCGGCCGCCTCGATCAGTTTCGACCGCAGGGCCGCCCGCTGTTCCGGTGTCGCCTCTCCGGACGCGGCGCGAATCATGTCGTACAGCGCCTCGGATGGTGACTGCGCCGCATCGAGCACGCCCTGGAACAATGCGGCGCCGCCTTTGCGCAAAAGGCTGTCCGGGTCTTCGCCGTTGGGCAGGGTGGCGAACTTCAGCGAGCGCTCTGGCGTCAGCAGCGGCAGTGCCAGGTCCATCGCCCGCGTCGCTGCCCTCAGGCCAGCGCCGTCACCATCGAAACAAAGCACCGGGGTAGGCGAAACCCGCCAGAGTTCTTCCATCTGTTCCGTGGTCAGGGCGGTTCCGAGGGGCGCGACCGCACCGGAGAAACCGGCCTGCACGGTGGCGATGACGTCCATATAGCCTTCCACCACCATCAGCGGCCCGCCGTTGCGCACGGCATTCCGAGCCAGATCGAGCCCGTACAGCGTGCGACGCTTGGAAAATACCGCCGTCTCCGGGCCGTTGACGTATTTAGGCTGGCCGGAACCAAGCGTGCGGCCGCCAAAGCTGATGATCCGGCCTCGACGGTCGCGGATGGGAAACATCACCCGGTTGGAGAACAGCTCGAACAGCCGAGCGGCGTCTTCGTCTCGCCGCAGCAACCCGGCCTCCTCGAGTTGCGTGCCGTCGATGTCCTCGCGCGCCATCTCCGCCGTCAGTCCGCCGCGTTCCCCGGCCCAGCCGAGGCCGAACCGCTCGATCGTCTCCTCGGTCAGCCCGCGGCCCAGCAGGTAGTCCCGGGCCGTGCGCCCCTCGGGCAGCGACATCCGGCGCTGGTAATGAAGCTGTGCCGCCTGGAGCACCTCGATGACGTTGAGGCGCCGCCGCTCCGCTTCCGCCGCCTCGGGCGAGGCTTTCGGCACTTCCAGGCCGGCTTCGGCGGCGAGCAGCCCGACCGCCTCCATGAAACCGAGACCCTGGCTCTGCATGACGAAGGTGATCGCGTCGCCGTGCGCGCCGCAGCCGAAGCAATGGTAGTGATCGTCATAGACATGGAAGCTGGGGGATTTCTCACCGTGGAACGGGCAGCAGCCTTTCCATTGCTTGCCCGAGCGCGCCAGGCGCACCCGGCGTCCGATCACCGCCGAAATCGGCGTGCGGGCGCGCAGTTCGTCCGTGAAACTGGTGGGAAGCGCCATGTTAAGGCGCCGGCGTGATCAAGCGGACAGCCGGGATTTGACGATCGCCCCGGCTTTCGCCATGTCGATGGTCGCGGCGTGTTTTGCCCGCAGGGCGGCCATCACGCGGCCCATATCCTTGACGCTCACGGCTCCGGCCTCCGCGACAGCGTCCGTCACAGCCTGGTCCAACGCCGCAGGGTCCATCTGGCTGGGCAGGAAACTTTCGATCACGGCGATCTCCGCGGTCTCCTTGGCGGCGAGTTCCGGGCGACTGCCTTGCAAGTAAAGCTCCACCAATTCGCGGCGGGATTTCACCATGCCGCGCAGCATCGCCACGACGTCGTCGTCGGGCACCTTGTCGATGCCCTTGGGCCGAGCGGCGATGTCGATGTCCTTGAGGCGGGCGAGGATCATGCGGAGGGTGGAGGTGCGGGCCGAGTCACCGGCTTTCATCGACAGTTTCAACTGGCTACTGAATTCTTCTCTCAGTTTCACGCCGCTCTCCCGCGATTAGCTTTGTTATATGTCCTGGCCCGGCAACCCGGAAAGCCTATCCAGCAAAGCCTAGCCAACACTGGGCGGCGTCCAGCTATCCGGCGTCGGGTGGTCAGGATGCTGCCGGCTGACGACCCGGGTCGCTCCACTTCCCTCGGCCGTCGGCGCGTCGGGCAGCCGTCCCGGCAGCAGTCTGTCGAGCCAGGGCAGGCGGCTCTCGATCCCGAAGTTCTTCGTTGGCGGCGCGGCGGCCGGGGCATCGAGACTGCCCGTCGTGACCTCGATCGCGTCGCCGCCCAGGCTCTGGAACGTTAACGGCGTGCCGCATGCCGTGCAGAAATGCCGTTCGGCAGTGGAGGAGCTTTGGAAGCTGGCAGGCTGGCCGCGGGTCCAGGCAAAGCTTCCACGTTTGACTTTGCTGAGCGCGGCGAACGGTCCGCCGACCGCCTTCTGGCACATCCGGCAATGGCACAATGTCGACTCCGGTTGCTCGGCCAGCGCATAGCGAACCGCGCCGCACTGGCAGCCACCGGTCAGCAAAGGTTGCGTCTCGGACATCAGCGGAAATAATTTCCCAGATTGGGGCGAAGCGGTTGTCGAGGGAAGAAACTTCCCATACATTGCCTCCCATGTCGATCCCGATTGAACATATCATAGCACGACTTGGCGGGGCAGACGCAGCCGCTCAACTCACCGGCGTGGGAACCGAGGCGGTGCGGAAGTGGCGCCAGGCCCACGCCATCCCGTCGCGCCACTGGCCTGCCGTGATCGCGGCGACCGGGCTGAGCATGGCCGACCTGCTTTCCACTTCCTCCGACCAGGTGAGACCCGCGATGTCCGACCCGAGCAGCATCGTCGACGCCACCCCGATGGGCGCCACCGCCGCGCTGGTGCTGGCGGACGGGGCGGTGTTCTGGGGCCGGGGGTTCGGCGCTCATACGCCGGCGGGCCAGGGGCAGGCGGCGCGCGACGAACGGTTCCCGGTAGGCGAGGTCTGCTTCAACACCGGCCTCACCGGCTACCAGGAAACCCTCACCGATCCGTCGTACGCCGGGCAGATCATCACCTTTACATTTCCCCACATCGGCAATGTCGGCACCAACAACGAGGATCTCGAGGCAGCAACGATCACGGCACGCGGCCTGATCGTGAAACAGGACGTGACGGAGCCATCGAACTGGCGCTCGACCCAGACGCTGGACGCGTGGCTGCGGTCGAACGGCGTGACCGGAATAGCCGGGCTGGACACCAGGGCACTCACCATCCGCATCCGCGACGGCGGCGCGCCGACCGGCGTGCTGGCGTTCCCGGCCGACGGGCGTTTCGACCTGCCGGCGCTGCATGCCAGGGCGGCAGGCTGGCCAGGCCTGGAGGGGATGGACCTCGCGAAGGACGTCACCTGCCAACAGTCGTATTCCTGGGACGAGACAGCCTGGTCCTGGCCAGGCGGCCCCGGCCGGCAGACTGAGCCTCGCCATCATGTGGTGGCTGTGGATTATGGGGCGAAGCGGAACATTCTGCGCAGTCTGGCGTCGGCCGGATGCCGAGTGACCGTGGTGCCCGCCACCGCGACCGCCGACGATATCCTGAGGCACCGGCCAGACGGTATATTCCTGTCGAACGGTCCCGGTGACCCCGCGGCGACCGGCGTCTACGCGGTGCCGGTGCTGCGGAACCTGCTCGATAGCGGCGTGCCGCTGTTCGGCATCTGCCTGGGGCATCAGTTGCTGGCGCTGGCGCTCGGGGCGACGACATACAAAATGGCGCTGGGGCATCGCGGCGCCAACCAGCCGGTGCATGACCTGGCGACCGGCCGAGTGGAAATCACCAGCCAGAATCATGGCTTCGCGGTCGATGCGGCGTCGTTGCCGGCGACCGTGAAGGCGACGCATGTGTCGCTGTTCGACGGTTCCAACGAGGGAATAGCGTGCACCGACCGGTCGGCGTTCTCGGTGCAATACCACCCCGAAGCCAGCCCCGGGCCGTCCGACAGCCAGCATCTGTTCCGCCGCTTCGTCGGCATGATGGCGCAACGGCGCTGACATGGATGCTGTCTCAAAGTTGTTGGCCGTTGCGTTCCGGCACACCATCGACGAAGCGAGTATCGAGGCGGGATTTTCCCGGTTTGTGGCCATCGCCGGTCAGGATGTCGGCTTTGATGCGTTTTGCGATGCCCTCGCCGAGTGCCAGCGCGATGGTTTGATCAGCGAACCGGTCCGGCTGCCGGAGGGCGCGCTGCAATGCCACTGGCATCTGGAACTGACCCCGGCCGGGGTCGCGGCCGCGAGGCAGTCGCAAGCGGCGAGCATGAATAATTTAGGCGAGCAGACCGGTTGAATACGCCGGCGGAAGCAGCGGCTATTGCGTTCGCCGCTTACGTCGCGGCCCAAAGCTCCGTGGCCGCCCTGCGTCTCGTTCTTGCTCAGTGTTAAAATCGGTAGCTTGAGCGAGTGCCATTGTCTGAACGGCGTGCAAGCCGGCCTGAAGTGTCCCCGAAACTGCCCACGTCCCTCACAATCCACCGGATAGAATTCAACCGCATGCCCAAACGCACCGACTTTCACTCGATCCTCATCATCGGCGCCGGCCCGATCGTGATCGGCCAGGCCTGTGAGTTCGACTACTCCGGGGCCCAGGCCTGCAAGGCACTCCGCGCCGAGGGTTTTCGCGTGATTCTGGTGAACTCCAACCCAGCCACGATCATGACCGACCCCGGGCTGGCGGATGCCACCTATATCGAGCCGATCACGCCCGAAATGGTGGAAAAGATCATCGCCCGGGAAAAACCCGACGCGCTGCTGCCGACCATGGGCGGCCAGACGGCGCTCAACACCGCGATGCGACTGGCCGCGAACGGCGCGCTGGAACGGCACGGCGTCGAACTGATCGGCGCCAAGTCCGACGTCATCGACCGCGCCGAGGACAGGCTGAAGTTCCGCGACGCCATGGCCGAGATCGGCATCGAATCGCCCCGCTCGGCCATTGCGCACTCGATGGAGGAAGCCCGCGCCGCCCTTGCCATGACCGGCCTGCCCGCCGTCATCCGGCCCAGCTTTACCCTCGGCGGCACCGGCGGCGGCATCGCCTACAACCGCGAGGAGTTCGACCATATCGTCGCCGGCGGCCTGGAAGCCTCCCCCACCACCGAGGTGCTGATCGAGGAGTCTGTCCTCGGCTGGAAAGAGTACGAGATGGAGGTGGTCCGCGACAGCGCCGACAACTGTATTATTGTTTGTTCGATCGAGAACGTCGATCCGATGGGCATCCATACCGGTGACTCGGTCACCGTGGCGCCTGCCTTGACGCTAACCGACAAGGAATACCAGCGGATGCGCGATGCCTCCATCGCGTGCCTGCGGAAGATCGGCGTCGACACCGGCGGTGCCAACGTGCAGTTCGGGCTCAATCCGGTCGACGGGCGCATGGTGATCATCGAGATGAACCCGCGGGTGTCCCGTTCCTCCGCGCTGGCCTCGAAGGCAACTGGTTTTCCGATCGCCAAGATCGCCGCCAAGCTGGCCGTCGGCTACACGCTGGACGAGCTGTCCAACGACATCACCCGGGTCACTCCGGCCAGCTTCGAGCCGACCATCGACTACGTGGTGGTCAAGATCCCCCGATTCACGTTCGAGAAATTCCCCGGCACGCCGGCGCTGCTGACCACCTCGATGAAATCGGTCGGCGAGGCGATGTCGATCGGCCGCAGTTTCGCGGAAGCCTTGCAGAAGGGGCTTCGCAGCACCGAAACCGGCCTGTCCGGCCTCGATCCGATCGAGCCGCCCGGTGACGGCGGCCGCGACGCATTCCGCGCCGCACTGTCGCAGCCAGCCCCCGACCGGCTGCTGATGGCCGCCCAGGCGCTGCGTGCTGGCCTGTCGGTCGAGGACATCCACGACACGACCAAGTTCGACCCCTGGTTCCTGCGGGAAATCGCCCGGATCGTCGCCGCCGAACGCGAGGTCGCCGCCTCCGGTCTGCCGCGCGACGCGGGCGCCATGCGTCGCCTCAAGGCACTCGGCTTCTCCGACCACCGGCTGGCGGAACTGACCGGCGGCACGGCGGCGGAAGTCCACCGTGCCCGTACCGCCCTCGGCGTGGTCCCGGTCTACAAGCGCATCGACACCTGCGCCGCCGAGTTCGCCTCCAGCACCCCGTACATGTATTCCACCTTCGAAGGCGGCTACGGGGTCCCAGCCTGCGAAGCAAACCCCACCGACCGGACGAAAATCATCATCCTCGGCGGCGGGCCGAACCGCATCGGCCAGGGCATCGAATTCGACTATTGCTGCGTTCATGCCGCCTATGCCCTGAAGGAGGCCGGGTTCGAGACCATCATGGTCAACTGCAACCCGGAAACCGTCAGCACCGACTACGACACCTCCGACCGGCTGTATTTCGAGCCGCTGACCGAGGAGGACGTTATCTCGCTCATTCGCCGCGAGCAGGCCAACGGCAGCGTCCTTGGCTGCATCGTTCAATACGGTGGCCAGACCCCCCTGAAACTGTCGCAGGCGCTCTCGAGGGAGGGCATCCCGATCCTCGGCACCTCCGCCGACGCGATCGACCTTGCGGAAGACCGCGAGCGTTTTCAGCAGTTGCTGCACCGCCTCGGCCTGCGGCAGCCCGATAACGGCATCGCCCGCTCGGCCGAGGAAGCGGAAAAGATCGCCGAACGCATCGGCTACCCGGTGGTGATCCGCCCCAGCTACGTGCTCGGCGGACGCGCCATGGAAATCGTCTACGACCGTCCCGGCCTGCATCGCTACATGCGCGAAGCGGTGCGCGCCTCTGGGGAAAATCCCGTCCTGATCGACCGTTACCTCAACGACGCGATCGAGGTCGACGTCGACTGCATCGCCGACGGCGAGACCGTCTACGTCGCCGGCGTGATGGAACACATTGAGGAAGCCGGCATCCATTCCGGGGACAGCGCCTGCTCGCTGCCGCCGTACTCGCTGTCACCGGCCATGATCACCGAGCTGAAATCGGAGACCGAGGCGATCGCCAAGGCCCTGAACGTCGTCGGCCTGATGAACGTGCAATACGCTATCAAGGACGACACGATCTATGTGCTGGAGGTCAACCCTCGCGCCTCTCGCACCGTGCCCTTCGTCGCCAAGGCCACCGGGGTGCCGGTCGCCAAGATCGGCGCGCGGGTCATGGCGGGCGCCAGGCTGGCGACCGATTTCGTGCTCGATGACGACGCGATCGCGCCGCATGTCGCGGTCAAGGAGGCGGTCTTTCCCTTTGCCCGCTTCCCCAACGTGGACACGATCCTGGGGCCGGAGATGAAATCGACCGGCGAGGTGATGGGCCTCGACTCCAGCTTCGAACGGGCGTTCGCGAAAGCCCAGTTGGGCGCCGGCGTGATCCTGCCGCCGGCGGGCACGGTGCTGCTGTCGATCAAGGACGCGGACAAGAAGGGACTGCCGGCGCTGGCCCGAAGGCTGGTGGAGATGGGCTTCGCAATTATGGCGACCCGTGGCACCGCCGCGCGCATCCGCGAATCAGGCCTGGCAGTGACTGTCGTGAACAAGGTGCTCGAGGGGCGGCCGCACTGCGTTGACGCCATTCTTTCGGACGAGGTGCAACTTGTGATCAACACCGCGTCCACCCCGCAATCGGTCGCCGACAGCTTCGCGATACGGCGCAGCGCCCTTACAAGGGGCGTGCCGCACTACACGACGCTGGCCGGTGCCAGGGCGGCGGTGCATGCCATCGCGGCGCTGAAAGCGGGAACGCTTGAAGTCGCGCCTCTCCAGTCCTACTTTCGCGGTTCGTTTTGACCAAGGCGCCGCGGTTGGGGTCGACCCGTCCGCGGCGGCGTAGCGTGACATCCCCCGGTTCACCGAGTCTCGAAGGACCCAGTCGTGCAGAAGTTTCCGATGACCGCCCCTGGTCTACAGCGGTTGGAAGACGAACTCCGCCAGTTGCGGGCGGTGGAACGTCCGGCGATCATCCGTGCCATCGCGGAAGCACGAGAACACGGCGACCTATCGGAAAACGCTGAATACCATGCCGCGCGCGAGCGCCAGTCCTTCATCGAGGGCCGCATCGCCGAACTGGAGGAGATCACCTCCGGGGCCGAGGTGATCGATCCGGCCACTCTGTCCGGGTCCCACGTCAAGTTCGGCGCTCATGTCAAGCTGGTCGACGAGGAGACCGAGCGTGAGGCGATCTATCAGATCGTCGGCGTGCACGAGGCCGACGTGAAGGCGGCCCGTCTGTCGATTTCCTCACCGCTCGCCAAGGCGTTGATTGGCAAGAAGGTCGGCGAGACAGTGTCGGTCCCCGCGCCAGGCGGTGACCGCTCTTACGAAATCCTGGATATCCGGTTCGGCCTGGACATTCGGTTCGGCTAAGGGATCGGGTGCGGATCATCAGATTGCCGGACATGGCAGGCGTTCCCGGGTCGTGACTGCGAAACGCGCCACCGGGGCTGCTCGGCCGCTTCGGGCGTCGAGGGCACCCGCTCGGGTCGCTCCCGCCGAGATGTGCGCCGGGCCAAGTGATCCGCCGACACCAGGGGTCACCCTCGCCGACGTGCAGGCCGCAGCAGAACGTATCGCCGGAAAGGTGGTTCGCACGCCGATACTGGCGAATCAGGCGATCTCACGGGCGACCGGCGCCGAGGTCTTTCTGAAGCTCGAAACCATGCAGGTGACCGGTGCCTTCAAGGAACGCGGCGCCGCCAACCGGCTGGCGATACTGAGCGAGGCGGAGCGCGCCCGCGGCGTGGTCGCGATGTCGGCCGGCAACCACGCCCAGGCCGTCGCCCGTCACGCCAGCCTGCTCGGCATTGCCGCGACCATCGTCATGCCGAAATTCACCCCCTCGACCAAGGTTACGCGCACCGCCGCCTGGGGTGCCAATGTGGTTCTGCACGGCGAGAACCTGGCCGAGTCAGCCGCCCACGCGCGTGAACTGGCGGCCTCCCGGTCACTGGTGTTCGTGCATCCCTATGACGATCCGGCGATCATCGCCGGGCAAGGGACGCTGGCGCTGGAGATGCTGCGGGACGTCCCCGACCTCGACGCGCTGATCATTCCGGTGGGCGGCGGCGGCCTGCTCGCCGGCTGTCTGGTGGCGGCAGTCGAGCTGAGCCCGGGTATGGCTGTCTACGGCGCGGAGGTGGAGAACTACAGTGCCATGGCGCAGCGTCTCGCCGGCCGGCACGTCTCGGTTGGCGGCGCGACCATCGCCGAGGGCGTCGCCGTGCGCGACGTCGGAGAAATTCCGTTCGAGTTGGTGCGCGGCCGTGTCGCGGATGTCCTGCTGGCGCCGGAGCGCTCCGTTGAGGAAGCCATCAGTTTGCTCATCGAAACCGCCAAGACGGTGGCCGAGGGCGCCGGCGCGGTGGGTCTGGCGGCGCTGCTGACGCATCCCGAGCGGTTTCGCGGCAAGAAGGTCGGCATCGCCATTACCGGCGGCAATATCGACGCCCGCATCCTGTCGAATGTGCTACTGCGCGGCCTCCAGCGTGACGGCCGCCTGATGCGGCTGCATCTGGAGATTCCCGACTTTCCAGGGGTGCTTGCCGACATTGCGGGCAAGATTGGCGGCAGGGGCGGCAACATCATCGAGGTGTCGCACCAGCGTCTGTTCGCCGCCGCTTCGGTGCAGGCCGCCGTGCTGGAGATCATGGTGGAGGCGCGGGACAAGATGCACGCCGATGCCATCCTGCAAGCGCTGCGGGAGAGCTACTCCGTGCGGTGCGTGTAATGACGGGGATCGGCTGGGAGCAACGCCTTGGCTGACACGCGCCCGGCGCATCTGGTGACACTCGAGGCCGAAAGCATCCATATCCTCCGCGAGGCGGCGGCCCAGGCGGCTAGGCCGGTGCTGCTGTATTCGATCGGCAAGGACAGCTCGGTGCTGCTGCACCTGGCCCGCAAGGCGTTCTACCCAGCTAGGCCGCCCTTTCCGCTGCTGCATATCGACACGACGTGGAAATTCCGCGCCATGATCGCCTTCCGCGACGCGACCGTGCGCCGTTTCGGGCTGGAGCTGCGGACCCACACCAACCCCGAGGGCCTACGCCAGGGCATCAACCCGTTCGACCACGGTGGCGCCTATACCCAGATCATGAAGACCGACGCGCTGAAGCAGGCGCTGACCGAGGGTGGCTACGACCTCGCGATCGGCGGCGCTCGCCGGGACGAAGAACGCTCGCGCGCCAAGGAGAGGATCTTTTCGGTCCGCGGTCCTGGGCATTCCTGGGACCCCAAGCGGCAACGGCCGGAACTTTGGCACCTCTACAACAGCAATCTCGCGCCGGGGGAATCACTGCGGGTGTTTCCGCTGTCGAACTGGACGGAACTGGACGTGTGGTCTTACATCGCGGCAGAGCAAATTGACGTGGTGCCGCTGTATTTCGCGGCGATGCGCCCGACGGTCTCGCGCGACGGCCAGCTCATCGTGGTTGATGACGACCGTATGCGATTTCACCTCGACGAGACGCCGGTGGCCCGCATGGTGCGGTTTCGGTCCCTCGGCTGCTACCCGCTGTCGGCCGCGGTTGAGTCGGAGGCTTCCGACCTGGACGCGTTGCTGGCCGAAATGCGCCTGACCAAGGTGTCCGAACGGGCCGGACGGCTGATCGACCGCGACCAGGACTCTTCGATGGAGCGCAAGAAGCGGGAGGGGTATTTCTGATGCCGGCCGCGTTCTGATGCCTGCCTCGGTCCTGCGCGTGCTCACCTGCGGCAGCGTCGATGACGGCAAGTCCACGTTGATCGGTCGTTTGCTATTCGAATGCGGTTCCATTCCCGACGATGTGCTGGCGGCCCTGGAACGTGACTCGCGGCGTTTCGGCACCGTCGGTGACGCGATCGACTACGCGCTTCTGGTCGACGGCCTGGAGGCGGAGCGGGAGCAAGGCGTGACCATCGACGTCGCCTACCGTTTCTTCGAGACGCCATCCCGCCGCTTCATCCTGGCCGATACGCCGGGCCACCAGCAATACACCCGCAACATGGTCACCGGTGCCTCGACCGCCGATCTGGCGATCCTGCTGGTGGACGCGCGCAAGGGACTGCTGTCGCAGACGCGACGGCACGCCGCTATCGCCTCGCTGCTGGGCGTGCGTCAGGTGGTGCTGGCGATCAACAAGATGGACCTGCTGGATTTTCAGCAGTCCGCCTTCGAGGCGATCGTGAACGCCTTCGCCGCGCTTCGGGGCAAGTTCGGATTTCGTGCGGTCACCGCGATCCCGGTCTGCGCGCGCGACGGTGACAACGTGACCACCGCGAGTCCGCGCATGCCGTGGTACCGCGGGCCGGCTTTGCTGGAGGTCCTGGAGCAGGCCGACCCTGGGGGCGCCAGCGAGGCCGGCGCATTCCGCATGCCGGTGCAGTACGTCAACCGGCCGGATCACGGCTTTCGCGGCTATTGCGGCACCGTCGCGGCCGGGCAGGTGCGAAAAGGCGACATCGTGCAGAACGCGGCCACCCGCACCAGGGCCGCGGTTACCCGCATCGTCACTCTTGATGGCGATCTGCCGCAGGCCCGGACCGGCGATCCAGTTACATTGGTATTGGACCGGGAGATCGACATCTCCCGGGGGGACGTGCTGGCGGCTGATCCGCTGCCAGTGGCGGCGGACGAAATCGACTGCTGGGTCGTCTGGATGGACGCGACGCCGCTGTTCCGCGGCCGGTCCTATCTGCTGATGCTGGGCAGCAGGACGGTGACCGCGACGGTGACGGATATCACCGTGCGGCTGGACATGGAGACGCTGGAAGAGGCCGGCGTGCGGGAACTCGGGCTGAACGAGATCGGCCGAGTGGCGATCTCACTGACCCATCCGGTGGTCTGCGAGCTGTACGAGACCAGCCGGGAGCTGGGGGGTTTCATCCTGATCGACCGGCTGTCCCGCAACACGGTCGGGGCCGGCATGGTGACGGCGACTCGGGTCCGCGGCAGCGATATCCACTGGCACCGGCTGGATGTCGACAAGCTGGCGCGGGCGGCACTGAAGGGCCAGCGGCCGGCGGTGCTGTGGTTCACCGGCCTGTCGGGTGCTGGCAAATCGACCATCGCCAATCAGGTGGAAAAGCGGCTGCACGCGCTGGGCCATCACACCATGTTGCTCGACGGCGACAACGTCCGCCATGGCTTGAACCGCGATCTGGGATTCTCCGAAGCCGACCGGGTCGAGAATATCCGCCGCGTCGCCGAGGTGTCCCGGCTGTTCGTCGAGGCGGGGCTGATCGTCATCGTCTCGTTCATCTCGCCCTACCGCGCGGAACGGATGCTGGCACGGGAGCGAGTGGGGGAGGATGAGTTCCTGGAAATCTTCGTCGACACGCCGATCGAGGAATGCCGGCGACGCGATCCCAAGGGGCTGTATCAGAAGGCGGACAGCGGGGAGATCCGCAACTTCACCGGTGTCGATGCGCCGTACGAGCCGCCGCTGGACCCGGAAATCCGGCTGCGCACGCTGGAACTCGGACCGGAAGGGCTGGCCGACTTGGTGGTGGCTGCATTACGGGAGCGGACCATCATTGCCTGATCGGGCGGCCGGTGCGGACCTGCATGCCAGGGGACCGTGCTTTCCCGCCGCCGCCCTCCCCGAAGACAGCCTGGACGCCGCGACAGCCGAGGCCCTGGCGTGCCGTCGCTGCGAAGCGTTCCTGCCGCTCGGCCCGCGCCCTGTCTTCCGCGTTTCCACCACCGCGCGCATCCTGATCATTGGCCAGGCGCCTGGAACCAAGGTGCACATGACCGGACTGCCGTGGAACGATGCCTCCGGCGACCGCTTGCGCGGCTGGCTGCGAATGGATCGCGCGCTGTTCTACGACGAGCGTCACATCGCGATCGTGCCGATGGGCCTTTGCTATCCGGGCCGGTTGCCTCGCGGTGGCGACGCGCCGCCTCGCCCGGAATGCGCACCGCTCTGGCTGGACAGATTCATCCGGCTGATGCCGGGTGTGCGTCTGACCCTGTTGGTGGGCTCGTACGCGCAGCGGCATCGTCTCGGGAAAGGCGCGATGACCGACCGGGTGCGGCGTTACGCCGAGCTGGCGCCCGAGGTCGTGCCGCTGCCGCATCCGTCCTGGCGGACCACAGGGTGGGAGCGACGCAATCCCTGGTTCGGAGAAGCGCTGCTACCGGCGCTACGGCAAGCGGTCGAGGCGGTGTTAGCCGGGTAGCCCACCTTCGCCGATCAGCATGGGCGAGCAGAGATCAACCAACATATTGATTTGGTCGGAGTGAGAGGATTCGAACCTCCGGCCCCTGCGTCCCGAACACAGTGCTCTACCAGGCTGAGCTACACTCCGACCGAGCGCCGGCATATAGCCTCCGCCCGCGCTCTGGGCAAGCTGCTTCGGACTCCGCTGCCTTCGGACCCAGGGCCAGCGGGAAGCGGTAGCCGCTTAACCGCCCGACTGATGGCTCGGCCCGCTCCGGGGCCGGCGGTGGGCCGGCTCAGCCGAGGCGTTTCCGTCGGTAGCAGCCTTGCCGTGCCGGACGTGCCACGCCTCCATCAATTGCAGCACTGTCGCGGCTGTCTCCTCGATCGAACGGCGGGTCACGTCGATGGTTGGCCACCCACGGCTGTTGCAAAGCCGCCGAGCCCATAGCAGCTCGGCTTTGACGGCGTCTTCGTCGACGTACTCGGAGCTGTCCTGCCGCATCGGACCAGTTTGCCCGCCTCCGCCAATCAGCCGCAGGCGGTGACGGCGGATGTCGATCAGTGCCTCTGGGGCTAAGGTCAGACCGATCACGGGACACTTCACCTCGGACAGACCGGCGGGCTCCGGCAGGTTCGGCACCAAGGGGACGTTGGCGGCCTTGATGCCACGGTTGGCAAGGTAGAAGCAGGTGGGCGTTTTCGAGCTGCGCGAGACGCCGACCAGCACCACGTCGGCCTCGGCCAGGCCGGGATGCGCCTGCCCGTCATCGTGCGCCAGGACGTAGTGCATGGCGTCGATGCGGGAGAAATAGTCGGCGTTCAGCACGTATTGCCGGCCAGGGCGCGCCGCTGCCTTGGTACCGATACACTCCTGCAGGACGTTCATCACCGGGTCCAGCACGTTGACCACTCTGACATTCAGGCGGCCGCAGGTGGTTTCGAGTTCGGCGCGCAACGCCCGGTCCACCAGCGTCGACAGCACCGGGCCCGGTTCGGCCTCGATCCCCTCCAGCACGCGATGAAGCTGGAAACGGGTGCGAATGAGGCTCCACCGGTGATGCATGATTTGCGCATGCTCGAACTGCACCGTGGTGGCCCTGGCGATTGAGTTCAGGGTTTCTCCTGTCGCGTCGGAGACCAGGTGAAGGTTGATGCGTTCGGGGTCCATGAGACCAAGCATAGACCTGTTGCGCTGCCTCGCCACCCGGAATGCGTGATCGTCAACGCGAGGGGCGGCAACTCAGCG
This sequence comes from uncultured Alphaproteobacteria bacterium, assembly GCA_963758415.1. Taxonomy (GTDB): domain Bacteria; phylum Pseudomonadota; class Alphaproteobacteria; order Acetobacterales; family Acetobacteraceae; genus Rhodopila. Next base: position 2,316,601 of record CAVWVL010000011.1, read on the forward strand.
CCTCAGGCCCAGTTTTGTCAATCGCCCCGGCCAGTCGCGTGCCGTCAGTTCCTGGCCGTGGAATAGGGATAGATCACGTCTCCGGTCTTCAGCGAGGGCGGCCATAGGATGACCTCGACCTTCGGGTTCTTGAACTGTTCGAGATCGTTATCCTTCACGCCCTGGAACTGCACTTCCATCACCCGGGCCTCGGTCCACTCGCCAGACGGTCCGAACGTGATGTCACCATTCAGCGTGTGGAAAGTATGGGACCGCAGGTAGTCCGCGAGCTTCTGCTGATCCAGGCTCTTGGCTCCCTCGATCGCGGCTTGCAGCACCTGCATGTCGGAATAGGCCAGCGGCGGCAGGTAATAGCCTAGCACATCCACACCGGAGCCGGCTGCCTTTGCCTGGTAGCGTTTGAGGAAATCCAGAGCTTCCGGCGTGGCGCTGGCTCCGAACGGCAGCCAGAAGTCGAAGTCGACGATACCGTTCAGCAGCGAGCCCAACTGGGTTTTGATCGCGGTTGACTGCAAGCCGACCATGCCGCCGCCGAACAATTTGGCCTTCAGACCGACTTCGCTGGCTGCCCGCAGCATGCCGACGGTATCGGGGGGATAGGAGGCGACGAAGACCAGATCCGGATTGGTCGACTGGATGGCGCGCACGATCGGCGTGTAGTCGACGGTGCCCGGGGGATAGCTCTTGTCGTAGACGATCTTCAGCCCCGCCTCCTTGGCGAGCTGATGCGCACCCTCCATGGCATTGCGCGGAAACTCCGCGTCGGCTCCGACGAGTGCCAGGGTCGTCGGTTTCGGGGTCTGCGCCATAGCGACCTCGAAGAACCCTTTGGAGAAGCTCTGCTTCGGCTGCGGGCCGCCGGTCGGCGTAATCGAGAAGTAATTCGGGTAGTTGAACTCGGTGTTCACCGCCAGGCCGAGCAGTCCAAGGAAAGTGCGCTTGTGCTGGATGATCACCGGCAGGGCCGGGGCGATCATGTTGGTGCCGTAGCCGCTGATGACGATATCGACTTTGTCGACGTCGAGCAGCTTGGTGTAGAGGCCGGGGACCGTCGAGGGGCTGGACTGATCGTCGTAGTAGACCAGTTTGACCGGCCGGCCGAGGATGCCGCCATGGGCGTTGACCTCCTCCTCCCAGATCTGCATCGCCAGCAGCGCCGCGCGGCCGTTGGGTGCCAATCCACCGGTCAGCGCCATGCCAAAGCCGATGGTGATGGGATTTTCGGCGCGCGCCGGCGGCGTGACGGCGAACATGCCGCCGCAGAACACAAACACTGACGCGAGCAGCGCTGCCCCCGACGAGGCAAGCTTGCGGGTGAGCATGTGACGTTTCCTTCCGGCTGATTTTTGTTGACGTGATCTTATGGCATGGCGCGGCGGCTGGCAAAGAGCGCCGGTTCCGAGTTATGCTGAAGGGCACAAACGGGAGGCCAACATGCATGATCTGGACGAATTCACCGTCACGGACGAGGCGCTGGCCCAGATGGCCGGTACGGACAACCCTCGGCTGAAGGAGATCGGCGAGGCGGCGGTGCGGCATCTGCACGCCTTTGCCCGCGAGGTGAACCTGACGCCGGCGGAGTGGCTGACGGGGATCCAGTTCCTCACCGCCGTTGGCCAGGCCTGCACGCCGCGGCGTCAGGAATTCATCCTGCTGTCCGATATCCTGGGCCTGAGTGCGGTGGTCAACGCCCTCCACGACAAGAAAGCCCGCGAACTCGGTTCCCAAAGCTCCCTGCTCGGCCCGTTCTTTCGTGAAGGTGCGCCGGAGCTGCCGAATGGCGCGCAGATCGTCGCCAACCCGACGGCGCCCGAGATCGTGGTTTACGGCCGGGTCACCGACAACGACGGCGCCCCGATCCCGGGCGCTCTGATCCAGATCTGGCAGACCAGCGAGCGCGGGCTCTACGACCTGCAGGAGCGTGAAGGCGACAGCATGGACATGCGCGGCAACTTTCGCACCGGCGCCGACGGAAGCTATCAATTCCGCACAGTTCGGCCGCTGGGCTACTCGATCCCGATGGACGGGCCGGTCGGCGACCTGGTGACGGCGCAGAAGCGTCACGGCTTCCGCCCATCCCACATCCACAGCATGATCAGCGCCGAGGGCTACCGGGAGCTGGTCACGGCGCTGTATTTCGGCGACGACCCGCACATCGACAGCGACACGGTGTTCGGAGTGTCGCAATCTCTGGTTGTGGACGCGAAGGACGATCCGGCCTCGCCGGTTCCCGGCCTGCGAGCGGTGCACTACGATTTCCGCCTCGCCAAGGCTGCTCCGGGCGAGACTGGACGGGTCGGCGCCGATCCAGCCAAACTGATGCAGGCGGCGCAGTAGTGGGCCGCCGGCTGGTCGATATTTCGTCGCCGTTGAAGGCGGGGATACGCAGCGATCCGCCGCACATGCTGCCGCGGATCGACTATATGGATCACCACCAGACCGCGCCGCAGATGGCCGAGTACATGGGGGTGCGGGTCGATCAGCTTCCTGACGGCGAATACGCGGCGGTCGAGACGGTGGAGATCAGCACCCACAACGGCACGCATATGGATGCGCCATATCATTTCTTCTCCAGCATGAACCACGCGCTGACGCCGGGCGGGGAACCGTCGTGGCGGATCGACGACGTGCCGCTGGAGTGGTGCTTCCAGCCGGCCGTCAAGCTGGATTTCCGGCATTTGCCGGACGGCTATGTGGCGACCGCGGGCGACGTGGAGGCGGAGCTGAAGCGGATCGGTCACACGCTGCGGCCGCTCGAGATCGTCATCGTCAACACCGCCGCCGGTGCGCGCTACGGGCAGGACGATTTCGTCGACACCGGCTGCGGCATGGGCAAGGCGGCGACGCTCTGGCTGCTGGAGCGTGGAGTGCGCGTCGTTGGCACCGACGCCTGGAGCTGGGATGCGCCATTCTCGTTCACGCGGGAGAAGGTGAAGGCGACCGGGGATGTCGGGCTGATCTGGGAGGGACACCGAGCCGGACGGGAGATCGGCTATTTCCAGATGGAGAAGCTGGGTAATCTCGCCGCGTTGCCTGCCGACGGGTTTGACGTGGTGTGTTTCCCGGTGAAGGTGCACCGGGCGTCGGCTGGCTGGACCCGAGCGGTGGCGATTTTCAGCGGCTGACACGACCGCCGGCAATCTCGGGCGCCATACCACCCGGCATTGCCTCTGACACACATCGCACAGCGCACCAGTGTCATCCTCAGCGAAGCAAGTTCCTGCGCGGGCAATTGGGCAGGCGGGGCGCGAGCCCCTGCGAAGCATGCCCTTGGCGAAGCCAGAGGGACGAGGGAGCCACGCCCGCCCGGTGTCGCCGCCGCATGGATGATGGAGTATCTGCGATGAACGCCGTTCACAACGCTCGGATCACGCTGTTGGCAACGATTGTGAACAATCTAGCGGCGGCATTTGCGGTGGCGGGGTTTGTCGCACCGGCGGCGAGCGGTCAAATGGACACCGCGGGCGATTTATCGTGGCGCTCATTTGGCTCGCCTTCGCCACCGGATTACACTTGCTTGCGCTCGCCATTCTTGGAGGATTGAGGCAATGACATGGGATCAGATAATGGTCTGGCTGGTATGGCCTGGCGTCGTGGCCGCATTCGTCGGCTTCGGCGGCCTGTGGTTATCTAGGCGAATCCCGTGAATCCCGGCACACGATAGCATATGATCGGGGTGCCTACCCCTCATTTGACGGGTCTAGCCCCCGCGCACCTCGACCGGTGATGACGCCCCAGGCAAATCGGGCATATGCCGTCCCGTGCTGGTATCGATCCGTTAGAACCAGGTGGCTTTGTCGACGATGTTGCGCAGCGGCCGCCCTTCGGCGAAGGCGCGGCAGTTCTCCAGGATGATCTGGAAGCGCCTCTCGTCCAGGTGCGGACCGTAGCCGGCCATGTGCGGGGTCAGCAGGACGTTTGCCATGCCCCACAGTTTGTGGTCGGCAGGCAGCGGCTCCTGCTCGTAGACGTCCAGTCCGGCGCCGGCGATCTCGCGGGCGGTCAGCGCTGCAACAAGGTCGTCCAGGCGAGTCGTCATGCCGCGGCCAATGTTGATGAAGAACGCCGTCGGCCGCATTAGCCGGAAGCGCGCCCGATTGAAGAAGCCCTCGGTCGCCGGAGTGTGAGGCACCGTCAGAATGACGAAATCGGCCCGTGGCAACAGCGTATCCAGCGCCTCGGGGGGATGCAGTTCGTCGACATGCTCGGGTTTGTCGTGCCGGCGGGCGTCGGTCGCCAGGACCTTCATGCCGAACGCCGCGAGCAGGCGCGCGGTTTCGGCACCGATGCCGCCGAGGCCGACGATAAGCGCGGTGGCGCCTGGCAATGGTACGACGCCCTGATTATCCGGCGGCTTGCTCCATTCGCGGCGGAGTTGCTGGGGGATGAAAACATGCAGGCCGCGCGCGAACGCCAATACAAACGCCATGATGTGGGCGCTGATGTGATCGTTGTAGATTTCGCGGAAGTTGGTGACCGTGAGCGGATGCGCCACCAGTTCGGGGTAGTAGTAGCCGGCGGGAGGCGCGGCCTGCGGCGCTTGCAGCCAGCGGAGATTTTTCGCGCGCCGCAGCAGGTCCGGCGGCAATGTGCCGAAAGCAGCGTCGGCGGTCTCGATGGCGGAGGCCGCGGTTGCGGTGTCCTCATCGAGAATAAGTTTCATACCCGGAACGGCGTTCGACAACCGCTTGGCCCACTCGCGGGTCTGCGCCGTCTGCGGCGGCAGCATAAGGAAAGTGAAGGCGTTGGTGTCTGTCATGCGGGTGCTCCGCGAGCTGGACAGCGACACGCCGACGTCGGATGAGGGGTCACGTGGCGTCGGCGCCCTGGTCCTAGCGCGGCTTGCTGGCGGCGTCGATTTTTTCGATCAACTCCGCATCGAGTTCGATCTCGGCTGCCTCGACCAGCTCGCCGACTTGCTCCAGGTTCGTTGCGCTCACGATCGGTGCGGTCACGCTGGGCCGAGCGACGAGCCAGGCTATGGCGATTTGGCCGGGCTTGGCTTCGTAGCGCTTTGCCACTTCGTCGAGCGCCTTCAACACGCCGAAACCGTAATCGTTCAGGTATTTTGCCACGCCCGCGCCGCGAGGGCGACCCGCGGTGTCGGCCTGGCCGCGATATTTGCCGGTGAGAAACCCGCTCGCCAGCGAGTAGTAACCGATGACGCCGATTTTTTCCCGCAGGCAGAGTGCTTCCAACGGCCCTTCGAACTGATCGCGCTCGACCAGGCTGTATTGCGGCTGCAGGCTCTGATAGCGGGGCAGAGCTTTGTCGGTGCTGATCTTCAGCGACTCCGCGAGCCGGTCGGCTGAGAAATTGGAAGCCCCGATCTCGCGGACCTTGCCCTGCTTGATCAGGTCGGCGTACCCGGACAAAGTTTCCTCGATCGGAGTCTCCGGGTCGTCCCGGTGCGACTGGTAAAGGTCGATGTAGTCGGTTTGCAGCCGCCGCAGCGACGCATCTACGGCCTGCTGCATATAGCTCCGCGAAAGTCCTTTCTTGCCCGGCGCCATTTCGATGCCCAGCTTGGTGGCGAGGACGATCTTGTCGCGATTGTTCCTGGCTCGCATCCAGTTGCCGATGATCGTTTCGGACTCGCCGCCGCTGTTGCCGGTGTGCCAGCGGGAATAGACGTCAGCCGTATCGAGGAAGTTGAAGCCAGCATCCAGCCAGGCGTCCAGCAGCGCGAAGGAGGTTTTCTCATCCGCCGTCCAGCCGAATACGTTGCAACCGAAGGTGATCGGTGGCACCTGCAGGGATGACTGGCCAAGACTGCGCTTTTCCATGAGACTTTCTCCGGTTCAAGGGACGGGGAACGGACGGCGTCGGCGACACCTTCCGCGCCCCCTTTGGCGACACCGCCCGTGCATCCGGTGAACTATAGCCTAAGCGCCGGAAGCGCGCACCAGCCGTCCTGGCGTGGCGCCCGTGTATATACCATTTTCGAACGTGGATACGCCGGACACGAAGGTATTACGGTAGCCGTCAACCCGCTGCACCAGCCGCCGGCCGTTCATCGGCAGGTCGTAGCGAACCTCAGGGATATGCAGCCGCAGCGCCGCGTAGTCGATGACGTTGACGTCAGCCTTCTTGCCGACAGCCAGCCGGCCGCGGTCCCGGAAGCCGAAGAAGTCCGCGGTCTCGCTGGTCTGCCGCTTCACCATCAGCTCCAGCGGCAGCCTCGGCCCCCTCGACCGGTCCCGCGCCCAGTGGATCAGCATCCAGCTCGGCACGCTGGCGTCGACAATGGAGGAGCAGTGCGCGCCGCCGTCCGATAACCCGAGGATGGTCGCGTCGTCGGTCAGCATGGTGTGGATGATGTCCAGATTGTCCTCGTTGTAGCCGACGACCGGGAAGAACAGGAACCGCTCGGCGCCCCCGGCCAGGTAGTCATAGGCGACGTCATCCGGCGTGTGGTTGGACCGGGCGGCCATCGCGGCGATGCTGTCGGATTCCTCGGGTTCATAGTTCGGCGGATCGCCCATCGGGAACATGCGGTGCCAGCTCGTAACGATATGTTTTCGAAATTGTGTCAGCCGCTCGAGCAATGCCGGCGACGGCGCTTCCGACAGGATCTGTGCGCGCAGTGCCGGGTCCTGCATGCGCCTGATTCGCTCTGCCACGGGGAGTTGCAGCAGCGCCTGGTAACTGGGCCGGATGGAGAACGGATTCAGTGCCGTATCGATCCCCAGCATCACCCCGACCGGGCGGCCGGCGACCTGCGCGGTGACCATGGCGCCGTCGGCACGCGCCTGATGCACGCCGTCCATGAGCCGCTTCCAGCGGATTTTGTCAGTCGGACGGTCGGTCAGCAGGAACCAGACCGGACGGCCGGTGTCCTGTCCGAACTTGGTCATCCACCGCAGCTCTTCGGCCTCATCGTCGAAATCGCTGTTCACGCCGAATGCGCCATAGCCGAGGTTCTTGAAGGCCGAACCGATCCCCAGTAATTCGTCGACCTCGGAGTAGCGGCCGGGAACCATGTCACCTGACGGCGTCTTGTGAGAGTTGGTGCGCGAAGTGGTGAAACCGAAAGCGCCTGCCTGCATCCCGGCACGGACCGCGTCCCGCATCGCGGCGATGTCGTCCGCCGTCGCCGGCTCGCGGTTGATCGCCCGGTCTCCCATCACATAGACCCGCAGGGGGTGATGCGGGATTTGCGCGGCGACGTCGATCGCGCGTGGCATCTGCGCCAGGGCGTCGAGATACTGTGGGAAGGTCTCCCAGTTCCACTTCAGACCGTCGGCGAGCGCAATGCCGGGAATTTCCTCGATCAATTCCATCATGCCGATCAGGGCGGTATGATCTTCGTTACGCACCGGGGCAAACCCCACGCCGCAGTTGCCGAACAGGATCGTTGTCACACCGTGCCAGGATGAGGGTGCGAGCAACGGGTCCCAGGTGGCTTGTCCGTCGTAGTGGGTATGGACGTCGACCCAGCCCGGAGTGACCAGCAGACCATCGGCGTCAATTTCGCGCTTGCCAGGGCCGGCCTTGCCGCCGACTTGGGTGATAATCGGTCCGTCGAGAGCAACATCGCCCGCATAGGCCGTCTTGCCGGTCCCATCGACAATGGTGCCGCCTCGGATCACCGTGTCGTGCATGATTCGCTCCTGTCGTAGTTTGCTGCGCAACATGGGAAACCCCTATGACGCCGGGGTCAAGTTTTCAGGGGTGCGGCAGCTTGCCGGGGAACCGCTTCACTCGTAATGAACGCCAGCCGCCGACACGAGGGTGGTAATAACAGGGGGAAAAGCCGATGCGCCTTTGCACCGCGGTGATCATTGCCGGTGTTATTATCGGGCCGCTCGTTGGTGGCGTTGGCTATGCTCAGACACCTGCCACCCCTGCCCCGGACGTGGTGCCGGAGGCGATGCCGTTCGACATTCCCTACGGCACCCCGATCGGTCTGGACCAGGCCCAGACCGTGATCGCGGCGGCCGCGACCGAAGCAAAAAAGCACAACTGGAAGATGTCGATCTCGGTGGTCGACCCGGCTGGCTTTTTGGTCGCGCACGCGACGATGGACGGAACGCAGTACGGGTCGACCGAGGTTTCGCAGGCCAAGGCGCGCACCTCGGCGCTTTTCCGCCGTCCGTCAGGCGTCTTCCAGACCGCGGTCAATACCGGCGGCGCGCCCTCCGCGTTGAGCATTCTGAACCTGACCCGTGCAGTGGCGAGCGAAGGCGGGTTCCCGATTGTCGTGGATGGCAAGCTGATCGGAGCGATTGGCGCCAGCGGCGGCATTTTCACCCAGGATGCGGTGGTCGCGAAGGCCGGGCTGGCGGCGCTGACGGGGCATTGACCGGGGGCAAACTCGGCGGGATTTTGCTTCCCGGGTGAGGAAGGCGTCACGATATAAGCCTTGCGGTAAATTGCGTCACGTGACGCAATGGTAGAGTATGCCTTGCCGTATGGGTCGCGTCTGTCGATGCGACGTTGCGGTGCTGAACTGCTAATATACGGTGCATGGATCTGTTCCAAACCATGGCGGCGGTCGGCAGCGGGGTGATCGTCGGCTTTTCGCTTGGTCTCGTAGGCGGCGGCGGCTCGATCCTGGCCGTGCCTCTGCTGCTTTATGTCGTGGGGATGCCCGACCCGCATCAGGCCATCGGGACCAGCGCTCTCGCGGTCGCGGTGAACGCCTTCGCCAATCTGGTGCCACACGCCCGTGCCAGGCACGTCCTCTGGCGGCCCGCACTGCTTTTCGCCGCGGCCGGGCTGCTAGGTGCCTTCGCCGGGTCGTCGCTCGGGAAGGTAGTGGATGGGCACCGGCTGCTGATCCTGTTCGCCCTGCTGATGTTGGTCATTGCAGCCATGATGCTGCGCGGGCGCAAGGCCGCGGACACGGCGACCGGCACCGTCCGGCAGGGGAATTCCTGGCGTCTCGGGGCGATCGGGCTCGGTGTCGGTTCGATCGCCGGATTCTACGGAATCGGCGGCGGGTTTCTCGTGGTGCCTGGACTGATCCTCGCAACCGGGATGCCGACCATAGCAGCCATCGGATCGTCGCTGGTTGCTGTCGGGGTCTTCGGCATGACCACCGCGGTAAATTATGCCGTCTCCGGACTTGTCGACTGGCCGATCGCGCTTCTATTCATCGCCGGCGGGATTGCCGGCGGCTGGATCGGCGCACTTCTCGCGAAACGACTATCGGTGCGACGCCAGACACTGACCCGCGTGCTGGGGTGCATGTTGGTCGTGGTGGCCGCCTACATGCTGTATCGGAGCCTGACCTGAACCCGAAACATCAAAATGGAGAAAATCCGCTTCCGTTTCAGTCGACTTGCTGCAATAATCGGAAGTACGCGACAGTCTTCGACCACGCCGAACGCGCCCGGAAGTCGACAGGACTCAGGCCTGAACACCGTCAACACGCGGCCATCGCCAACAATACCGCGGCAACGCCCGCTGGAGGAAAAGATGCAAGAACCCGCTTCGGACACGATTGTTTCGGCTCCGCGTCGGAGTTTGTTTGGCCGCCTGGCCGCCACGACGGCGATCGGGCTGGCAGCTCTCTCGACGCGCGCGCACGCCGAGAAGGACGACCCGGCGCGATCAGACGGCTCGGAGTGGCCGGGCAAACTGCCCGGGCGCCATCGTCAAGTGGTGGACGCCTACGATATCAACGGCGGCTTCCCGCTCGCTTTCGCCTTCTCCTTCCTGATCACCGATCCCGCGCCAGGTTCATCGACCGCGGTCGTCGTCCTGCGTCACGCGGCGTTTCCGATCGCCCTCAACAACGCGATGTGGGAAAAATACAAGATCGGTAAGTCATTCAACATCATCGATCCTGAAACCAAATCACCAGCGGTGAAAAATCCCTTTCTGCAGCCAAAGCCCGGCATTCTGCCCGTGGATGATATGGCCGTTGACCGCCTGCTCGCGAAGGGGACCGTCTTCGGCGCCTGCAACCTCGCGCTGAAGGTTCTGAGCAAGAAGCTCTCCGGAAATGCCGGCGTGACGCCCGACGAAGCGGCCAAGGAATGGGCCGCGAATGTGGTGCCGGGAATCACAATCATCCCGTCGGGAACCTGGGGTGTGAACCGTGCGCAGGAAGCAGGCTGCACCTACTGCGCTGGCGGCTGACCGCAAACTCGTTGCGTCGGCCGCGGATCATGACGTTGCGTCGCCGACACCAAAACCGTGCGTTGCCGGTTCGTTTCTGTGTCCGAGCCGGCCGGGCCCGCTCGCGGCGCCAGGCTGACATTGCCCCAAGGACCGAGCCCAGCGAGATGCTTACGTTTGCGGCAAGTGTGCGCGATTCGGGCAGGTTTCGGAACGCCTGCGTAGCCATTCGAACGTGGGCCGACTGACGGCCGTTTTGGCACGATTTATGCTGCACCATCCATAGACCCACGAACCCTGAGGTGACCATGTCTGGAGCACGAGACGATCAGCAAAGCGGCCCGATGGTCACGCGCCGCTCGGCCTTGAGGGCCGCGGGAGCGGTGGCCATCGCGGGCGCCGCGGGTACCTCGGGCCTTCTGAACCCGGCGCGCGCCGCCGGAACGACCATCGTATCCTGGGCTTCCGCCGGTCAGCGCTGGGAGTTTCCGGAGAAGGGGGTCTACCCACTCTTCCAGAAGAAGTTCCCTGACATCCAGGTCCAGATCGTCGCCGAGCCGATCGCGGACATGCTGCCGAAGACGGCCATCGCGCTGGCGTCCAAATCAGATCGCTACGACGTCATCTTTGACGACTACAACTACTCGCCGCAGTTCATCGCCGAGGGTGCGCTGGAATGCCTTGAACCCTATCTTGATAAGGACCCGGCGTTCAAGGCGGACATCTTCGCCGACATCCCGGAAAACGTGCTTGACCTGTATCGCGACAAGCCAGCGGCGCAAGGCGGCAAGCTTTACGGCCTGCCGCCGGACAGCAACTGTCAGATGCAGTATTATCGAGCAGACGTCTTCGAGAAGGCTGGTCTGAAGCCGGCGGAGACCTGGGAAGATGTCATTCTGATCGCGCAGGAGCTCGCGAAGGGCGGCAAGGCGCGGGTTGTCGGCTCGACCCTGAAGCGCGGCTTCTGGGCTGGGGCGTGTTTCATTACGCTGCTGCGCTGCAGTGGTGGCGACTGGTTCGACAAAATGGAGCCGGGCGGTTGGCATCCGACACTCGACACGGATTATGGCCACAAGGCGTTCGATATTCTGATGCGTCTGGTGCCCTTTCTGGAACCGACATCGCTCAACGCCTCCGACGATGAGGCTAACACCGCCATGTTGAACGGCACCTGGGTCTATGCGCCGTTCGAGTGGGGCGGCTCAACCATGAACGATCCGAAGTTCACCAAGTTCGCCGATGTCTGGAAGGTTGCCGTAGTGGCGAAGGGCAGCGGCGACAAGGCGCGGCATGCTCCGCACATGGGCGGGCTCGGCTTTATCATGCCGGTTTACTCGCATAATAAAGATGCGACTTGGGAATGGATCAAGTTCTGCTGCAGCGGCGACAAGCAGGATCCGGCGATCGGCAAGGCCTGGGTAGAGAATTCCGGTCAGCCGGCACGCATCTCCCTGCTGAAGCAATACACCAGTATCCGTCCGTATTTCTCGGGCTTGATGGAATCGTTGCCTGTCGCGGCTCGCTTCCTGCCGATCCCAGAGTTCGAACACGCTGTACGAAATGGTGGGCACGCAGGTGGCGGCAGTCGTTATCGGCCAGAAAAAGCCCGAAGACGCGCTGAAGGACATGCAGACACAAGCGACGAAAATCATGACAAAGGGGGGCTACTATCGGAGCTGATCGGCGCATCGTTTCATGGATCTGCCGGTAGGCCGCGTCCCTAACCTGAGTGTCGAAACCCTGTTGTCTAGCGGTGGCGGCCCCGGCTGGAGGCGCCAGGACAGGATAGTGGCGGTGCTGCTGCTCGCGCCGGCGCTGCTGTATCTGATCGTCATGTCGGTCTATCCGACGATCTACTCGCTGTGGCTGGCATTCCACAACTACATGATATACCGGCGCAACAACGTATCGTTCGCCGGCTTCGACAATTTCACCGACCTGCTTGACTCGGAAATATTTGGCCAGAGTTTTCGCGTCACGCTGGTGTTTTCAGCGATCGCCGTGTCGATCGAGTGCGCGCTGGGGCTCGCGGTCGCAGTGCTGCTCGATCGCAAGATGCGTGGCGCCAACGCTCTGCGGACCTTGCTGATCGTGCCGGTGATGATATCGCCGGTCGGCATGGGCCTGACGTTCCGTTACATCTTCGCACCCACCTACGGTCTGCTGACCTATCTGATGCAAGGCCTCGGAATCCCGACCGCCGACTGGACCGTCAGCACGGTCTGGGCACTCCCCGCGGTGATCTTCGTCGATGTGTGGCAGTGGACGCCGTTTGTCGCGCTGATTCTGCTCTCAGGTATGCAGTCGGTGTCAGTGGAGGTGACCGAGGCGGCGGAACTCGACGGGCTGACCGAATGGCAGAAGCTGTGGCGAATCGTCATGCCACTGATCCGCCCTGTGGTGATGGTCATCGTGCTGATTCGCCTGATCGACAGCATCCGCATGTTCGACCTCGTGTTCGTCGTGACCCGCGGCGGCCCGGGATCGACCACCGAGGTGCTCAGTGTGCTGAGCTACATTACAGGATTTGTCGAAGGGGACATGGGAACCGCCGCCGCGATCGCCTGGGTGACCGTCGTGCTGGTGAACGTCCTCGTCGCGATCTTCCTGCGTGCGCTGTCCAGAAATGTCGAATAGATCCGGCGCGGAACAACGGATGTTGCCGCGACTGCTTCGCTTCGCCGCTGTCTTCGTCGTGGCCGTCTGGCTGTTCCCGGTCTACTGGATCCTGCTGACCTCGTTCAAGCCGATCGTTGAGATCAACAGCGCTGTCCCCACCTTCGTCTTCGCGCCGACCAGCGAAAACTACAGCGACCTGTTTACGAAATTTGATTTCACCCGTGTGCTGATGAACAGCACCATCGTCACCTTCGTGACTTGCGCGCTCGTGGTGTTTCTCGGCGTCATGGCTGCCTACTCGCTCGGTCGGATGAAGATGCCCGGTGAGAAACACATTGCGCTCTGGATACTGTCACTCCGCTTCATGCCGCCGATCGCGGTTGCGATCCCGTTCTATATCCAGTGGCAGGATCTGCACCTGCTCGACACCTATCCAGGCCTTATCATCATCTACGTTGCCTTCAACCTGCCGTTCGCGATCTGGCTGCTGCGCGGTTTTCTCGCGGACGTGCCGGTCGAACTGGAGGAAGCAGCGTTGCTGGATGGATTGTCGCGGCTGCAGATCATCTGGCGCATCGTCGTGCCAGTTATCCTGCCAGGCGTCGCATCCACCGCGATCTTCACCTTTGTCTTCACCTGGAACGAGTACCTGATGGCGCTGATGCTGACTTCGGTCAACGCGGTCACGGTGCCCGTGACGATCGCCAAGTTTGTCATGCCTTACACGATTCTATGGGGCGACCTGAGCGCGGCGGTGGTGATCCAAGTCGTGCCCATGCTGATCGTCGTGTTCCTGTTGCAGCGACACATCGTGCGCGGCATGTCGCTTGGCGCCGTGAAGTAGCAGGAGGGATCACGATGACGCTGACCCTGCAGAGCGTGCAGAAAGCTGTACGACAACGGCTACAAGGCGGTGAACAGCATCGACCTCGACGTCAAAGACGGTGAGTTCTTCACCCTGCTCGGCCCCTCGGGTTGCGGCAAGACCACGACCTTGCGCATGATCGCGGGGCTCGAAACCCCGTCCGCCGGCCGCATCTTCATCGGCGGGCGCGACTTCACCAACACCCATCCGCGCGACCGCGATGTTGCGATGGTGTTTCAAAGCTACGCGCTGTACCCGCACATGACGGTGCGTAACAACCTGGCGCTCAATTTGCGGGTGCGTCGTGTCCCTTCGGCGCAGATCGCCGAGCGGGTGGGGGAAGTGTCACGGATGCTGGCGATTGAGCCGCTGCTTGATAAGAAACCGGGCCAGCTATCCGGCGGCCAACGCCAGCGTGTCGCGCTCGGACGCGCATTGATCCGCCGCCCCAACATCTTTCTGATGGACGAACCGCTGAGCAATCTCGATCTCAAGCTGCGGGAACGCACCCGCACCGAGCTCAAGAAACTGCATGAGACGGTCCCCGTAACGACGGTCTATGTCACCCATGATCAGGCGGAAGCGCTGGTGTTGTCCGATCGCATCGGCATCATGAACGGCGGCGACCTGGTACAGGTGGGCACGCCGCAGGAAATTTACGACCGGCCGTCGAACGTCTTCGTGGCCAAGTTCGTTGGTACGCCCTCGATCAATCTGCTGAACGTCGTGGCCGGGGAGGTTGATGGCACCTTGGTGTTGCGTCTGGTCGATGGCGGCCAGGTCCTGGGCGGCGCTACGTTGCGAGCGCCTGCCTCGGTGTTTCAGCGACTGAGCCGAGCCGGTGACCGCGCCATTCTTGGAGTGCGGCCGGAGGCGATTGCTCTTGGCTCCGCGGCGTCGCCCGATGCGGTGCCTGCGGTGATTGATCTGGTGGAGCCGATGGGGTCGGTCAACAACGTCGTACTGCGGCTTGACGGCATCGAAACGGCCACCACGGATGGCGACCCTCTGATCGCGGTCGTTACGTCCAACGAGAGCTTCACGCCAGGCGCGCGGACCTGGCTGACGCTGAGGCCCGAGCGGCTGGTGCTGTTCGCGGTCGGCAGCGAGGATGCGTTCGCGGTCCTGTCGTCAGCGCGCGACTGGCAATCCGTGTAGTTTACTCCGCCGCGAGCGGCGTGCGGTAGAAGGCGTTCGCAGCGGCTTCCGAAACGTAGCCTTCGCGCATGTCCTCGGCGAGGCGAGCCGGATCGCGTTGTTTCGGATCTCCATAGCCGCCGCCCCCCGGGGTGATCAGCGTGATGCGGTCTCCCGGATCGAAGGTTACGTTGGCGTATTTGCTGCTGGACACCTTGCCATACAGCTCGCGGACCGTTTGCGGGTGTGACTCGCCGGCCTTGGTGATCAACGTGCCGCCATTGCCCCCGGGTTCGCCGCCGAATAGCGCCCACGGCTTGACCTCATGGCGGTCACTGCACTGACTGCCAGTAATCGGCACCTGTGTGATCAACAGCGTCCGGCGATAGCCAAGCCCACCGCGCCACTGACCCGCGCCGCCAGAATCAGGAATCAGCTCACTGCATTCGACGCGCAGCGGAAACCGCGTCTCGAACACTTCGGTCGGATTGAAGCGGCAATTGCCATTGATCGCGATGACGCAGTCGTTGCCGTCCTCGCCGTAGCGACCGCCCCACCCGCCAGACATCAGGTCGTAGCAAGCGAAGTATTCGTCGTACTCAGGATGCATCCCGCCGAACACGAAATTCGTTCCGGTGCAGCTTTCGGACGCCATCGCCCGTTGCGGCGCGCAGGCCGACATCGCGCCGATGACGATGTTGGCAAGCCGCGGGTGAGTTTCCGTGTTGCCGGCGACCAGCGGGCCCGGATAATCGACATTGGCGACGGTCGCCGGAGTCGCAACGACCCTGATCGGACGGAAGCAGCCGGAGTTCTTCGGTATCGACGCATCTGTCAGATGCAGCATCCCGTTATAAGTCGCACCGGTGGTGACACCCAAAGTGGCGTTGATCGGACCGCGCGCTTGCTTCGAAGTGCGGCTGAAGTCGGCAACGATTTCGTCGCCCTGAACATGCACGTCGACGGCGACAGTGTACTGCGTGCGAGTGATGCCGTCGTTCTCGATCACGTCGTGGAACGAATAGACGCCGTCAGGGAAGGCCGAAATTTCGGCCCGCATGCGGCGCTCGGAATAGTCCATCAGGTCTTCGCAGGTCTGGCGGAACACCTCTCGTCCGTATTTGCGGATGACCTGAGAGATGCGGTTCACGCCCAGATCGACACAGCCGATCATCGCCCTCAAGTCGCCGTAATTCTGTCGAGGGGTGCGCACGTTCGCCAGCATCAGCTTCCAGACTTCCTCGACGTCCTCGCCCTGCTTCTTGATCTTCACCGGCGGAACGCGCAGTCCCTCATGGAATATTTCGGTGGCCTCGCCGCAGAAAGCGCCCGGCACCATGCCGCCGATTTCGGCGATATGGCCGATGCAGACAGCGAACCCCAGCAGCTCCCCGTCCATGAAGAACGGCTTGAAAAAGGTGTGCTCGGGACAGTGCAGGCCGCCGCGATAGGGGTCGTTGTGCACCAGCACATCGCCTTCCTTCAGCGTCTCGAATGGAATCTCCTGAGCGCAGGTCTTGATCAGCAGCGGCATGCCCCCGATCATCGTCGGACAGAACTCGGCGCACGCGATCATGTCGCCCTTGGCATCAGCCAGCGCGCAGGTGAAATCCAGTCCCTCGTTGAAGATCGTCGAATACGACGTCTTCATCAGCAGAATGCCCATCTCGCGGCACACCGAGACCATCGTCGAGTCAAGGATGTTCGCCATCACCATGTCGACCGGGGCACTGCGCGGCGGCGCCGGTGGCCGCGCGAGTTCCACCGGCAGCTTGGGCTGGACGATCTTCAGGCGGATATCACTGCGTCCGGTTGCCTTCAGCGCCGACCACTCAACGCACCACTCGGAGCAGAACAGCGCCGGTTTGTGGTGCTTCTCGCCTTTGATGCCGTTGCCATAGATCAGCATCCCGCAATTGTCGCACTTGATATATTTCTCGATGTAGTAGCCGTTGCTCGAAAACTTCATGATGCGCTCCGTAGCTCGGTCGTATCGATGTCAGGAGTGGGTCGCCAGCAGCAGATTGCCATAAGAATCGACAGTCAGCGACTGGCCCGGGTTCAAGATGGTGACCGAGGCGGCCTCCTCGACGACCGCCGGGCCGGCGATCCGGTGACCCGCGCGCAAGGCGTCGCGCCGAAACACCGGCGTATCCAGCCGCCCGTTGGGAAACATCACCGACCGACGACCGGCCGGCGTCGCTTCCCCAACCGCCTTCTCCAGCGGCTGGAAATCGGGCTTTGGCGTGATCGAAACGATGGTGGCGGAGAAATTCACGATCTCGATGATTTCACCTGGGATATGAAATCCGAAGCGGGTTTCGTGCGCTTCGTGGAATTTCGCCCATAGCTGCTCCGTCGTCGTGGCGTCGAAGACGTCGAAGCTAATCGGCAACTCCAGCTCATAGTTCTGCCCGAGATAGCGCATCTCCAGGCTACGAAACACCTCGATATTCTCGGCATAACCCTGGTCACGCAGTTCCGCCACGCCAGCCGCGACGAGATCCTGCATCACCAGCGTCGCGCGCTCCGGGTCAAAACGTTTTGATGTTAGTTGCATCGTGCGGTGGCGGTCGACCCGCGCATCGGCAAGGATGAATCCATAGGCGGAGAACTGGCCAGGATGGTTCGGGATGATGCCGTTGGGAATGCCAGTGTCCAGCATCAGATCGCAGGTGTGCAGCGGCCCGGCGCCGCCGAAGCCCATCAGCGTGAAGTCGCGGGGATCGAGCCCGCGCTCGATCAGCACACTGCGCAGCGCCCCCACCATGTTGTTGTTGGCGATTTGGGCGATCGCCATGGCGGCGGCATCCGGGGTCATTCCGACTTGCGCGGCAATCCGTCCGACCGCCGCCTCCGCCGCGGCGACATCGAGCCGCATCGACCCGCCGAGGAAATTTTCCGCGCTGATGCGGCCCATGACGAGATTGGCATCGGTCACTGTGGCTTCCGTGCCGCCGGCGCCGTAGCAGGCAGGGCCTGGGTTGGCGCCCGCGCTCGCCGGACCGACACGCAACATGCCGCCCTTGTCGATCCAGGCGATCGAGCCACCGCCGGCGCCAATAGACCGAATGTCGATCATCGGAATCTGGATCGGCACGCCCCAGTCGATCTCGAAATTGGTGGTGAAATTCTCCTTGCCGTCGACGATCGTCGATACGTCGGTCGACGTTCCGCCCATGTCGAGCGTCACCAGCGAACCAACGCCCAGCAGACGGGCAATGTGCTTGCCTGCGACCACGCCGCCAGTCGGACCGGAGACGGTCATCTCGATCGGCCGGTCGGCCGCCGCTTCCAGTGTCATTTCGCCGCCGTTCGATTTGATGACGACGACGTGCCTGGTCACCCCCTCGTCGGCGAGCCGCTGTCGCATGTGGCGCAACTGCTGGCTGACGACCGGCTTGATGTAAGCATCCGCGACGGTGGTCGATGCCCGCTCGTATTCCTTCCATTTCGGCAGCACTTCGAATGAAATCGACACCGGAAGGTCAGGCGCTTCCTCGGCGAAGATCTCCTTCACACGCAGCTCGTGCGCCGGATTGATGTAGGAGAACAGAAGCATGACCGCGACCGCGTTGATCTCCGGCGTCGCGGCGATTTCGCGGGCCACGGCTCGGGTCTGCGCCTCGTCGAGCGGCGTCACCACATTCCCGTCGGCACTGAGCCGCTCGACGATTTCGAAGCTGTGACGGCGCTTGGCCAGCGGTTTTGGCTTCACCCAGCTCATATCGTAATGGAATTTGCGGTTGCCGCGCTGAATGAACAGCACGTCCCGGTGGCCCTTGGTCGTAACGTAGGCAACTGTCGCGCCGGTTCGCTCCAGCAGGGCATTGGTGGCAACCGTCGTGCCCAGACGGATATTGGCGATGTCAGCCTTCTGCTCGAACTGCCGCAGGCCGTTCAGGATGCCGTCGACCGGGTTCTTCGGTGCTGACAGGGATTTCCAGACCTCCACACGCTTGGTGTCCCGGTCATAGGCAACGAAATCGGTGAACGTTCCGCCGACGTCGATCCCGAGCATGTGACGCATCGATTTTCCTCTCGCGGCTGCACTCGCGCCGTCCTAACGGATGTGGCGCTGCAAGTCACATGCCGAATGTCCGCCCGAAATCACTCAGTAGCGCCCGACCAGCAGGCCGCCATCGACGGCGATGCACTGTCCGGTGATGTACCGGGCGGCGTCGGAGGCGAGGAAAACAATGACATCGGCAACGTCCTCCGGAGCGCCGACACGGCCCAGCGGGATGAACGACGCGGCCGCCACAAGACCGGCCTCGCCCAGCGAATGCTGCTCCGACAACGCCTGAGCGGTGCGGATATAGCCAGGCGCTACGGCGTTCACCCTCACCCCGTCGCCCGCGAGTTCCACCGCCAGCCCCCGCACCAGACCCACCACGCCCGACTTGGCAGCGGAATAGTGGACGTGTTCGTCCCAGCCATAGGCGATACCCATGATCGACGAAAGCGCCACCACCGCACCCTGCCCCCGCCTCCGCATCGCCGGCGCGGCTCGGCGTATCACCCGCATGATGCCCTTCAGGTCGACATCGAGCGTGAGATCCCAAAGTTCGTCGGTCAGTTCGGCCAGTGGCACGCGATGCGCAATGCCGGCATTGGCGACCACGACATCGATCGCCCCGCGCATCGCCTCGACTGTAGCCACGACGGTATCGACGCCGTCGGTAGCCCTGACGTCGAGCCGGTGGAATTCGGCGCTACCGCCGGTTCGTGCGATTTCGGCGGTCACCGCGCGGCCTTCGGTCTCCAGCACATCGGTGACAACGACATGATCGCCGGCCGCGGCGAACGCCATCGCCGCCGCCCGCCCAATGCCAATTCCGGCGCCCGTGATCAAAACGGTGCGTTGTGTCATGACTTCATACCTCCAGGCTAGCGTCATACCTCCAGACTAGCGTCGGGCTGCCCACCACTTCGATCGCCACCGAAGCGCCGGGTGCCAAGCGATGCAGCCGCAAGCAAGAATCCCGCCGGACTGGGTTCCAGGGTTCGCCGGGGCCGCACGTCGCAAAACGAAACGATATCCGGCTTATTAGTCACGGTGTCGGCAAGGTCCTCCATGAGGATCCCCACCTCGGACGCCATCGCCTGCTGGCTTGTTGGGCATCTGCTCATCGAAGCGCCGCCGGCCATAACCCGTTAGTCATCAGTACCAATTCACCACCGTCGTCATCCAGCCGGCCAGACCGTCCAGCACTTCGCCCATCGCCTGCTGGTCCGTCCGCCCCGACCGGGCCGGAACGTGAAACGAGTGATCGGCGAGCTCGATCAGCCGCATCGTTACGCTTCCGCCCAACCGCTCGGACAGCGGAAGCAACAGCCCGGTCTCCGCCAGGGCATCGCGCGTTCCCTGCAGAAACAACATCGGGATGCGCACATCGAACAGGTGCCTGGCGCGTTCGTCCGAGGGTTTGCCGGCGGGATGCAGCGGAAACCCAATGAAGGCGAGCCCGCGCACACCCGGCAACACCGCGGCGGCCTGCGCCTGCGAGCTCATTCTGGCACCGAACGATTTACCGCCGGCGAACAGCGGCACCGAGGGCGCCAGTCGAGCGGCCTCCACGACCGCGGCACGAACCGTTGCCTGAGCCATTGCGGGCCGGTCAGGCCGCCTCGACCCATGCTCCATGAACGGAAACTGATATCGCAACGTGGCCACGCCACGCTCGCTCAGGCCGCCCGCGACAGATGCCATGAAGGGGTGCGTCATGCCGGCCCCCGCGCCATGCGCCATGACATAGCAGGCCGTGGCTCGTTCTGGGATCACCAGGAGACCAGAAACAGTCTGGTCCGATCCTGCCTCGATCGTTACGGGCAGCTCGTTCATCGGCAAGCAGCTTGTTGGAGCGGTGGCGCGCCACGTTCAAAGCGGCCTCGCTTGCCCTGCGACAAGCGCTTTGAGCCGCTCGGCGTTCGCCGGCCTCGGGGTGTCAGCGAACCGTCACATCCTCCCAGAACCCAAATCGTCCCCCCACCTGTTGCATCGCCGGGCGCGGAGACTCATAGGACCATGCGGCCCGTCCATGACGCTCGCCGCCGATGATCACGTCGTAGAACTGGACGCCGTGCGGGCATTCCAGGTCGTGTTCGGTCTTCGGTGCTTTCACCAGCAAGTCGAGGCGGGTCGCGGAGCTGGGAAAATAATGGTAGCCGCCCTTTTCGACAATGTCGTCGCTATCGGCGATCACGTGATCTTTCAGGATAGCCTGCATTTCGATCCTCCTCCGAGGCAAAAAGTCGTGACAGCCGTTCGGCTTCCGGCCGGCCGCCGACCGCGCAATGCTACTATGAAGGCCGATGCGTTAAAAGGCCTGGCGGATCATTTCCAATGCGTGTGCGACGGTGGCGGCGCGGACAGCCGTGCGATCGCCCGGAAATACCTGCCGCTGACTGATCGCGAGCACTCCGGTTCGGGCCAGTCCGAACCACACCAGTCCGACCGGCTTGTCGGCGCTGCCTCCGCCCGGACCGGCTACTCCGGTCACCGCGATGGCAATGGCGGCGCGGGAACGGCTGAGGGCGCCATCGGCCATGGCGCGAGCGACTTCCTCGCTCACCGCGCCATGGGTTTGGATGAGTGCCGGCGACACGCCGATCATCTGGATCTTCGCGTCATTGGAGTAGGTCACGAAGCCACGGTCGACCACGTCGGACGACCCGGCGATCGAGGTCAGCGCCGCGGCGATCAGCCCGCCCGTGCAACTTTCCGCTGTGGCCAGCATGATGTTTTTCGTTCGGCAAGCCGCGAGCAGCGATGCGGCCTCGGCTAGCGTGGAGTCAGCGAGCATCGAGAGGTCCACTTGGTGAATGACAGGACCAGCGTGGCCCCGGCTGCCGCATTTGTCCACCGCCAAAAAAAAGAACCACCCGGCGAGATAAGTAGACGATCAGGTAGTACTCTGCTGTACATCCGCTCGACATACTCTGGGTCGCGCGAGGAAGCGAACTGGTGCGACGATCCCGGTCTATCGCGTACTTCCTTGATCGGGTCGGGACTTCGCGGCGGCCCTATGTCACGCCGTTGTCCCATCCTCATCACGACTGCGAAAATAGGCACGAAGCTGGTCGCGCAACTCGATTTTCTGATCGCTTAATTGCCACACGCCCTGCGAGTCGCGTTTGATGTCTTCGACTGGATCGAAACGGTTTTGCCGGACGATCTCGGAGCGATCCGAGTAGCCACGGCGTTGTTTGGAGCCGTGGAAGTAGTGCAGCAGCAGGCCGTCCACGAAGCCGATATTATGTTTTATGTACCGCTCCGCCCGTCGCTGCCACTCGAAACACCATTCGGCGTAGACCGGGCAGGCGCGAATCAGGTCCGCGGTCATGCACTGCGCCATCTCGCCGATCAGTCCGCAGGCCATGTAGTGGTCCGCGGAGCCCACAATGCCGAAATCGATCAGGCCGCCAAGATGATCCCACGCGTCGCGACGACATGCCCAGGCATAGCCCGGATGCCACAGACCGTAATTCTTGAGCCGCGCGCCGGCGATGTCGTCTCGGCTTGTCCACTGCGAGACGAAACCATCGAATGAGCCAAGCGAGCGATGCCTCGGATCGAGATCAATCGCCTGCGAGAACATCTGCACGACGCTGAAATGCTGCAACTGCTGCATGGTCTCCTGCACGATGTCCTTACGCGCGAACTGGACGTCGGCGTCGACCCAGGCGACGTATCTCCAGTCGGCCGGCAGGCGGGAGACACCGATGTTGATCAGATTCTCCTTGTGCCACAGCTCGTGCTGCGTGCGCACCCGAATGTGGTTACAGTTGTCGGAATTGGTAACTTCGAAATCGCGGTCTCCAAAGGCCGCCTCGACGGTGTAGAGCACCGCGCCGGCGTCGGTCATGTATTTCGCGAAATCATGATACAGCCGATAGCGAGAATGATATCGCGAAGCATTGATGATCGCTGAGACAACGTAAAGGGGTGCGGCGAGGCGTCGAATGGACATGAATACTTTCAGATCATAAAGAGATCAAATAATACGATATCGTTCTGACACGGCCGCGCTGACGTGGCAAACTTGCCGCCGTTAGCAGGCAACCGGCTGGATTGGCGGTCCGGCCGGGCCCGGCGAAAAAAACGCCGCCGATCCTAAAGCAGCCACCCATGTGTGAAGCCATCAAGGATAGTGGCAGCTCGACTATGTTCATGTTATGTTCTAAACATAGTCCAGCGACAGCCAGAACGCAACCGAAAACTGCGCCGGCGAATCTCGCGCGGCCCTCTATGGAGCCAGCGCCGCCCCTGCCGGATGCCGAGAGTCGTTGGCACCATAGAACGTACCGGGATCGTCGCGATGCCCCACCGCGGAACCCGACGCAGCCGTTGGCGGCCGAGCCGAGCCGGTCGCAATGAGCTCGGCGGCGCCCCAGGGCACTTGATCCTCGATACGGTACCCCCTTCGGGTCAGCGCCGCCCGCGTATCAGGCGAGAGGGCGAACCGTTCCGCGTACAGCACATCGGGCAGCCATTGCAGATGCAGTCTTGGCGCATCAACCGCCTCCTGTGGCGCCATGTCATGATCGATCGTGTTCAGTATCGTCTCCACCACGACCGTGATGATCCGCGAGCCTCCTGGCGACCCGACAACCATCCGGACCTGGCCGTCCTTGAGCAAGATGGTCGGCGCCATCGACGACAGTGGTCGTTTCCTCGGCGCAATTAGATTCGCCGGGCCCTGGACCAGGCCGAACCGGTTTGGTTTGCCAAGCGCGATGGTGAAATCGTCCATCTCATTGTTCAGCAGGAAGCCGGTGTCGCCGGCCACCACGCCCGCGCCGAACCCGCCGTTGATGGTGTAGGTCACCGACACCGCGTTGCGATCATGGTCGATCACCGAATAATGCGTCGTCTGTGGTCTCTCGTACCCCGGCGGCAGTGCTGGCCCGAGATCCGCTGACGGGGTTGCGTGATCGGTGATCTGTCCTCGCAACCGCGCGGCGTAGTCCTTGGACAACAGCCGGCCCAGGGGGTTTTCGACAAAATCGGGATCGCCGAGCCAGGTGCCGCGGTCGAAAAAGGCGAACCGCATGGCCTCCGCCATCACGTGCACCGAGTTCAGCGGCATGAAAGCCCATGGCGCGAAGGTCGTAGCCCTCCAGGATGTTGAGGATTTCGCACAAAGCCGTGCCGCCGGAGGATGGCGGCGGCGCTGACAGCACGACATTGCCACGGTAGCCGCAGCCCAGCGGCTTGGTCTCCTCGGTGTGGTAAGCGGCGAAGTCGGCTGCCGTGATAACGCCGCCACCCGCCCGGGAGGCCGCCTCGACCGCGTCTGGTATGTGCCCCTGATAAAATGCGTCGGGTCCCCGATCGGCGATCGACTGCAAGGTGACGGCCAACTCGGGCTGACGCAGGGTCTCTCCGGCGCGGTAGGGTGTGCCGTCCGCATGCAGGAACTGGCGCGCCGCGGCCTCGTCGTGACGCAACAAAGGCGCGCCACGGGTCATCAGGGCGGCGTCCTCGCCGGTGAGTTCGAAGCCGTCCCGGGCCAGCCGGATAGCCGCCGCCATGACCGTCGCGCGGGGCAAAGTGCCATACTTGTTCAGCGCGAGGTCGAGCCCCATAACCGTGCCAGGCACCGCGACCGCTTTCCAGCCGTGCAGGCTTGCGACCGAAACCGGCTCGCCGGCGGCGTCGAGGTACATGTCCCGGCTGGCGGCCTCCGGAGCCATTTCACGGAAATTGAGGAAGATGTCGCGCCCATCGGCGAGATGCGCGGTCATGAAACCGCCGCCGCCGATATTGCCGCAGCACGGATTGACCACGGCCTCGGCGTAGCCAACCGCGACTGCTGCGTCGATTGCATTGCCACCCTGGCGAAGGATCGCCACGCCCACCTCGGCGGCCAGCCGGCGTGTGGAAACGACCATACCGCTGTCAGAGGCAGTGGCCGGAAGCGAGACGGCGCGCGCGGAGACCGGCAGGGCCAGCGCACCCGTTAGGCATATACCCGTCAGGCACCAGACAAATTTACCGAACGCCATCATGGGTATCCGAGCCTCCACGGTAGGCCAGTCACTTCGCCCGCTGGGTGCGCGCGCTGTTGAGTGGTCAGCGACGGCTTTACCGCGTTTCGCCTGCTGAAGCACCCGCACCGCTCGAAGCGTCGGCACGACGGCCGTCGGCGCACGTCGGCTCCCGCGGCGGCGCTGGCACCGCGGGCAGGGACGTGGGCGACCGCCTGCTCGATCGGAACACCTTTTCGACGGCATCGGTGTAGAGGTGCGCGAACGTCCGCGGTCGCATAGAGTGCTGGTTCGCCGATGCTCAGGTGCGAGAGGATCAGGCTATATTGGCCGCGCTGAGTTTGGCAAGCGCGGCCCGGCTGGTCCGGCAGGCACCGGTGGCGCGCCGCCTCCGCCGGGCGGGGTTACTCCGCCGCCGTCTTCTCCGTCACCATCTTCTTCTCCGCTGCCTTGCGGGCGTCGATTTCGTCGAATTTCCGGTGAAGTTCCTGCTTGTGCGCGCGCAGCGACTCGATCTCCGAGGGCGTCAGCCTCTGGGAACGGAGAAGGTAGCGAGCTTCGCCTTGCGTGAGGCCGCTGAAGTCATGCCCGAAAGCCCCCTTCCAATTAGCTTCCAGGTCCGGAAATTTCGCTCGCAGCGCCTCGAGCGTTTCGGCGCGCGACGCCAATATCTCGCTCTGCCGCGAGCCGGTCAACGTCGTCGCGCCGACCACGTGCCCATCACGCCTTTCGATATAGGATCGCAGGTCGGCAAGCGTGCCGCCCTGCGTGACGTTGTCATCCGTTATCAAATAGTCGCGCCCTTGCTGCACAGGGCCGTCGAACTCGGAATGCACGCTGAGGCGGTATTCGCCGCTCTGGCCCGTGCGTTGCGGCCGGTTCGCCTGAATGATGCGTGCGTCCACGGGCAGCCCAAGATCGCGTGAGAGCGCTTTCGCGTAGATCTCGGGGATGGCATTGCGGCCGGATGCCTCCTCAGCATGGGCCGCGACCCGATCGGCTTGCGGTCGCCGAGCATGGCGCGCAGTTCGGCGATCTTGGCCGGATCGACCATCGCATCGACGAAGCGGACCGCGGCCTCCGGATCGCCCGCCTTGGCAGCGGCATAGTCGGGGTGATCGACGTAGCGCTCCGGCGAGCCGTCACCACATCGGGGAAGTCCGGAGGGAAAGGCGGGCGTCGGCCTCCTGGTGGTTCGGCTACGCCACCAGCGGAAGGTCCCCCGGGGGGTTCCCCGCCGCCGCTTTCCTCGGCGTCACTGGCGTCCTTCGCCATCCGCTGATGCACCTCATGGTCACGCTCCGCGTCGATGCGATCGGCGTCCTGGGCGCGGAAGTTGATAACCAGGAGGCGCGTCGCCACTTCCTGCACCAGCGGATCGGATGCTGTGCGGCCGTGGCCGCCGCCGGTTGTGCCCGTGCGTCAGGCTGACCACTGACCGTCGCTGCTGTCAGCGCTGGCGCTGACGACCCCTGACCACAGCCAGGCACCCCATCTTGCCGGCGAACGGCGCCACCGGGCGCTGGATGCCCGCCGCCGGCTACATTGCCGCCTGGATCGACTCCCCGACGATATGCACGATGCGGTCCAGCGTCGCCTCCGGGGTGCTCAGCGGCGGGGCAAAACACAGCGTGTCGCCGCTGGCAGGCGGACCGGCCGCGGCGGCCCGCAGGCGCACCAGCAGACCGCGGTCGGCGGCCTGTGCAACGACGCGGGCACCCAGACCGCTGGCCGGCGCCTTGGTGCGCTTGTCCTCGACCAGTTCGATCGCCGCCAGCATGCCGATGCCCCGCACCTCGCCCACCGCCGGCAAGCTGGACAATGTCTCCAGACCGGCCCGGAAGCGGTCGCCTTGAACTCGGGCACGCTCGACCATGCCCTCCCGCTCGATGATGTCGATATTCGCGAGGCCAACGGCACAGCAAACCGGATGCCCCGAGTAAGTCGCCGCGTGCATGAACTTCTCGTCCGCCGGCGCGTCCCGCATAACGTCATGCAGGCGTTTCGAAACCACCACCCCGCCCAGCGGCAGGTAGCCACTGGTGACGCCCTTGGCGAATGACATCAGGTCCGGCTCGATCCCCCAGTGACCAAGGCCGAACCACGCGCCGGTGCGGCCGAAGCCGGTAATGACCTCGTCGGCGATCAGCAGCACGTCGTGGCGGTCGCAGACCTCCCGCAGCCGGGGGAAATAGTTCGGTGGCGGCACGATCACGCCGCCCGACCCCATCACCGGTTCGGCAATGACCGCGGCGACCGTATCGGCGCCCTCGGCCAGGATGGTGTCCTCGACCGCATCGGCGGCGCCCACCCCGGCATCGCCGTTACCGGGCCACCGGAATGGATATGGCGGCGCAACCTGCAGGAACTCCGGCACCAGGGGGCCGAACATCTTGTGGTAGTTCGGCAGGCTGGTGGCGCTCATCGCCGCCAGGGTGACGCCGTGATAACCGTAACGGCGGGAGATGATCTTCACTTTCTCCGGCTTGCCCAGGCGCTTCCAGTGGTAGCGGGCGAACTTGAACGCGCTTTCGTTGGATTCCGCGCCGCCAGTGGTGAAGTAGACCGCCGCCATGTTGTCGTAAGCGAGGTCGACAATTCGTTCCGCCAGCCGGATTGCGGGCTCGTTGCTGAAACCGGCATAGGCCGAGGCGTAAGCCAGCTTCTCCATTTGGTTCGCGGCGGCGGTGGCGAGTTCCTTCCGGCCGTGGCCGATGTTCACGTTCCACAGCGCGGATAGGCCATCGATGTATTCCCGCCCGTCGGCCGTCCGCAGCATGGCCCCCTTGGCCGATACAAACACCCGCGGGTTGGCGTGGTCGCCGGCGTAGTGCAGCGGGTGGATCAGGTGGCGTTTGTCGCTCGTTACCAGACTATCCAGCGCATCCCGCGCGCCGCTGGAAGACAAAACTTCGCTCATTGTCCACGCCTTTGCTGTTTCCCTGACAGGCTAGCCCATCCGCGTCGTCGGTTGAAGCGAGTGCGGTCGACGCTGCCCGCCGCACCTCCGACGCCATCGCCCGGGGTCCGGTGACCGATGCCGATGACTCAGCATAGGACACAATCGTGCCGGGCTTCGACCAAGCTGAAGTCAAACCACCGCGACGTCTCTTCGTGCCCCGCTCTGCCGCGACCAGCCCCGTCTCCGCGTTGCGGACGGAGGCATGGTAGCGGTTTAAACACCGGCTGCGTCAAACGCGGCTAACGAGGAACGAACAGGAAGATGCGGACGGGCTTTGTCGGATTGGGATGCATGGGCGCCGCAATGGCGGCAAACCATATAAAGGCCGGACATGAGGTCACCGTCTACAACCGCGCCCGGTACAAGCTGCCGCCGCTGGTGGCACTCGGCGCGACGGCGGCGTCAATGCGTCCTTATCGCCCGGCGCGGTGCGCATCTCCTGCGGCACGATCAGCGTCGCACTGTCCCGGCTGCTCGCGCCGGCGCACCAGGATGCCAGCCAACGCTACGTCGCGGCGCCGTTATTCGGCCGCCCAGAGGCCGCGGCTGTGGCGAAGCTGTTCGTTGTGACAGGCGGCGCCGCGGATGCGGTCGAAAGCAGCGCAGCGCTGTTCGAGGCCATCGGACAGCGGACTTTCCACATGTCCGAGCAGGCGGAGGCGGCAAATCTGGTGAAGCTTAGCGGCAATTTTCTGATCGCCACGGTGATCGAGTCGCTTGGCGAGGCGATGGCACTGGTGAGCAAGGGCGGCGGCGACCTGCACGCTTATCTCGATCTGCTGACCTCCACTCTGTTCAGTGCTCCGATCTATCGCACCTATGGCAGCCTGATCGTCGATCGGCAATTTGACCCGCCCGGCTTCGCGGCGCTGCTGGGGCACAAGGACCTCCGCCTCGCCTCGGCCGCCGCTGAAGATCTGCGGGTGCCCTTGCCACTGGGGAGCCTGCCGCGGGACCGCTTCCTCGCCCTGCTCGCGCACGGCGGCGAAAATCTGGACTGGTCGGCGGTGGGCCGGCTGGCCGCACAGGATGCGGGTGCACCTTGAAGAGGCGTCGGGACGGCCACTGGATGGCGACGCTCATCCCGGCCCCGCTAACTTGTCAAGAATGACCTGCCGCGCCGTCACGCCTTTGCGGTGGTCTTCGGGCGGCCGCTAGCCTCACTCCGAAGGCGGGAGTGAAGGGCAACAGGCAGCAGCATGGATACGCAAGGGGCCGTAAAGGGGCCGCCGCGGCCTCGATCAGTCGACCGGCTAAATCCGCTATGCCCTGAACATTCTTCGTGAATTGCCCCGCACTCATCCTACTGGGAGCATCCGTTGGTGTTCCTGCTGAATTGGATTACTATCAAAGCAGAGAGGGAACCGAATGCCCCGACGCGCCTGTGTTTTCGACATGCCGCCCGATGAAGCGGCTGATGCTTGCGCCGATGCTACTGCCGAAGCCGATGTAAAAGCCGGTCGGATAGTGCCGCGTTCAAGCGTTCACGATTGGCTTGTGAGACTGGTCAAGGGCGAGAGGGTTCCGCCGCCCTCTACCTAGCTCGTGCGCGTTGTCTGGACCGAACCCGCCTTGCAAGGCGTCTGGCGTGCTTACGAATATTTGGCGTTCGCCATAGCTCGCGGCGGCCAACTCGTCCGTAGGGATATCGCAATCTAACCGATCATTAACACGCATGACTCCGGTTTAATCGCTCCGCGTAGGGAACGTTCACCTGCATAGCTGCATCTTCATGAGGTCTTCGGTGCGGGACCAGTCTGGCCCGGTGCACCGAACGAGGGACGCAGAGCAATGATGCAATATGGAGATGCGACATGAACGCCCAAACCGAACACGGCCCCAGCCGCTACCCTTGGCGCCGAGCCGCGCTGGCCGCGACGCTGCTGGCGGGCACCAGCCTGGGTGGCTACGCCATCGGGCACAACGCCTGGGCCGAGAACGGCACCCCGGTCAATCCGCCCGGGACCCAGGTCCTGCCGCAAACCCTACCTGACTTCACCAATCTGGTTACTCAAGTGAAGCCCGCCGTGGTATCCATCACCACGAAGTTCCAAGCCACTCAGGCGTCGTTGGAAGACGACGATGACGGTCCGCGGATGGGCAGTGGCCGGGCGCAGCAACTGCCATTCCCGTTCAATCAGATGATCCCGAACGGCCCGCAGCAGCATGAGCATCCGGTGGAAGCCCGCGGCTCGGGCTTTATCATCAGCGCCGATGGCACCGTGGTCACCAACAACCATGTGGTGAAAGACGCCAAGAGCGTCAGTGTCACGCTCGACGACGGCACGGTGCTGCCCGCCAAGGTCATCGGCAGGGACGCGCGCACCGATATCGCGGTGCTCAAGATCAAATCCGACAAGCCGCTTCCCTACATCCAGCTTGGCAATTCGCGTGACGTGAAGCCCGGCGAGTGGGTGGTCGCGATGGGCAATCCGTTCGGCCTGGGCGGCAGCGTGACCGCTGGTATTGTCTCCGCGGTCAGCCGTGATATCGGCGCCGGCCCGTACGATCAGTTCATCCAGGTGGATGCGCCGATCAATCAGGGTAACTCGGGAGGTCCGCTGTTCACGCAGGACGGCAAGGTCATCGGCATGAACACGGCGATCTTCTCCCCGACCGGTGGGTCAGTGGGTATCGGCTTCGCCATCCCGTCCGATATGATCCGCACGGTCGAGGCGCAGCTCGAAAAGAGCGGCCAGGTCACGCGCGGCTATGTCGGTGTGGAGGCGCAGCAGATCACCGGCGCAACCGCGAAGGGGCTGCATCTTGCCGACAACTCCGGCGCCTTGCTGGCAGGCGTTCAGCCAGACAGCCCGGCGGCCAAGGCCGGCCTGCAGCCTGGCGATGTCGTCGAGGCGGTGAACGGCACCAAGATCGCCAATCCCAGGGAGCTGGCGCTGAACGTCGCCTCTATCGCACCAGGCGAGGAAGCCCGCCTGACAGTGCTGCGCGACGGCCAGACCAAGGACGTTACGCTCAAGGTTGGATCGATGCCGAACGAACAGACCGCCGGCAACGACAGCCACGACGCTGAGCATCGTGCCGAGCTGGGTGTGGCCCTTGGGCCGCTGTCACCGGACGTCCGCAATCAGTTGGATCTGCCGGAAAGCACGCACGGCGCGGTGGTGCAGCGTGTGCGGCCCGGGTCGCCGGCCGAGGCGGCTGGTCTGCAACCTGGCGACGTTGTTGTCGGCGTCGGCAACCGCGCGGTCACCTCGCCATCCGAGGCGGTCAAGGAAGTGCGCAGTGCAATGAAGGGCAGCGATCACGCCTTGGCGCTGCGTGTCATCCGTGACGGCAAGTCCGTGTTTGTTGGCGTAGACCTCGACCAGGGCAGCCAGGGCTGAGTTTCACTCCCCGGCTACGGTGCGTATACCGTGGCCGGGGGCAGCCTTGCCCACCCGCGTCAGGCCGAGGCAGCTACCCCGGCCTGACCCGTCGCCTGCTTCAGGCTCGGCACTTCAATATCGATCTCCAAAGTCGAAACGGCATCGCCTCGATCAAGCTTGATCTGAACCGCCTGCCGGTCAACCGTGACATGCCGCGCAATGACCGCAAGTATTTCTTCCTGCAACGTGGCGATCAGGTCGGACTTGCCGATGATGCTTCGCTCGTGTGCCAACAGTATCTGCAGCCGCTCGCGGGCAATGGGTGCGGAACTGCGCTTGCGAAAGAAGTTGTTCAGGATCATGCCACCCTCCGCCCGAACAAGCGGCTGATAATACTGGGACGCTGCAGCGGCACGACGACGTCGATCTTCTCGCCTCGCAGGCGTCTCGCGGCTTCGAAATAGGCCCGCGACGCGGCGCTGTTCGGGTTGTTCAGCGTTACCGGCGCACCGATGTTCGAGGCGCGAAGGACTTCCTCGCTTTCCGGAATGATGCCAAGCAGCGGGATCGACAGGATTTCCAGCACGTCCTCGGTCTTGAGCATTTCGTTACGAGCCGCACGACCGGCGTCATAGCGTGTCACCAACAGGTATTTCTCGATCCGCTCGCCGCGTTCGGCTTTCAGCGTCTTGGAATCGAGCATCCCGATCATGCGATCGGAGTCACGCACGGAGGATACTTCCGCGTTGCTCACGACAACCGCCATGTCGGCGTTGCGCATCGCCAGCAACGCCCCGCGCTCGATCCCCGCTGGGCTGTCGCACAACACCCAGTCGAACTTCTCCTTCAGTTCGGCAATGACTTTGTCGACGCCCTCCACGGTGAGCGCGTCCTTGTCGCGGGTCTGCGACGCGGGTAGCAGCGACAGCGTCTCGATCCGCTTGTCGCGGATCAGCGCCTGGGCCAGTTTCGCGTCACCCTGCACCACGTTGATCAGATCGAACACCACGCGGCGCTCGGCACCCATCACTAGATCGAGGTTGCGCAGGCCCACGTCGAAATCCACCACCACGACGTTCTGGCCTGACTGTGCCAGCGCCGCTCCCAGCGCGGCGGTCGACGTCGTTTTGCCGACCCCACCCTTGCCCGACGTTACCACCAGGACCTTCGACATCAGCATTCCCCTTTTCCTACTAATCCCGGCCCAACCGACCCAGTTCGCCTATCACGGCCCGCCCACCCTGGCCCGATCAATCCAACACGGTGATTTTCATCTGCTCGCCGTCCAGCCAGACCTGCACCGCTTTGCCAACGATCTTGGCGGGCATGTCGTCGGCCGTCTGATAGACGCCGTCGATGGCCAACAGTTCCGCTTGCAACTTGCTGCAGAATATCCGTGCCGTGGAATTGCCGCCGAGGCCCGCGATCGCGCGCCCGCGCAGCGTTCCATAGATATGGACCGACCCACCGGCCATGACCTCCGCGCCCGAGGCCACGGACCCGAGCACAGTCACATCGCCGCGTTCGAACACCACGGACTGGCCGGATCTGATCGGCTGATCCAGCACCAGGGCATTGCGTTCCGCCGCACCACCGCCAGACAACTCGGGCGACGTCGACTCGGGTAACGCGGCTTCCAGCGCGGGTGGCTGGGACATCGGGTCGGCGGTGGGCACAGCTTCCTTGGGCGGTGCCGCATCAGGCAGTTCGATCGGCTTTCCGGGCCGAGCATTGGCTGGCAGAGGGCGTCCCCAGGCCTCGATACCGGTCCACGATGGGTGCGCGCCCTCAGTGCCGATGATCCGAATGCCGCGCTGTTCCAGCAAATGCAGGAATTCCGCGACGCCTTCCTGCTCCCGCGGGATGCCGCCGAGGTCGATCACGACCGGGCGCGCATCGAAGAAATTGGGCGAGCGCTCCATCTGCGCGTCCAGCGCCGCCAGCCACGCCTGCAGCGGCACTTCCGGCGCCAGAACGAGGGCCATGATGGAGCGGCCTCGTAGTCGGATCAGGGGGGGTGTGTCGGCTTTTGTCACCCTCCCGACCTATCCTGTGACGAGTGCCCGGTCAACGGCAAAACCGCGGCCCGCCACAAAATGATGTGGATAACGCTGCGCGTTGACCCCTAAGTGTTGTGTCTCCTGCCCGAGACGCCCCCAATTGGTGGTGGCCGGCGACCGCCGGATCTGACGCCGGCAAGGGTCAGTCCGCAACCGGGCGGGACCCGGCCCGGATAATCTCGTCAACCGTTGCCCGCGGCCAGTCCCCCATGGTGAGCCAAATGCGTCGGGAGGGCCTCTCGGCCGGCGGGAGGTGCTTCCTTGAAGCTCGAATTGTGCGCTGCATCACTGACAAGCGAAGGCCGGAATGACAACCTTGTTAGGTCGGGACGGGTGTCACTTGTGCCGCAATCGTGCCGTGAGGTCATCCGACCGGGTCTCCAGACAAAAGGTGCTTCGATGGCCGATAACAAGTCTCGCAAAAGCGCGGTTCTTACTGACGACACCATTGACCCGCTTCGCGGCGTCGGCGATGACAGCAGCGGGTACCTGACAAAGAGACTGCCGGCGCTTGCGATGTCGTTTCGATCCAGCACCGTCGGTGCTTGCTGCCTGGGCGCCGTCATGGCTTTCGCGCTCACCGGCGGCACTGGCATCGCCGCGCCTTCGGTCCCGGCGTACAATGCAAATATAACTGATACCTCCGTGTCGGGCATCTCGTCGGGCGCCTTCATGGCGGTGCAGTTCGGCACCGCCTGGTCGTCGATCGTCGCCGGTGTCGGCGCCATCGCGGGCGGCCCGTTCGGCTGCTCCGAGGGTTCCGGGTCAGCGGCGCTCAGCACGTGCATGGGCGGCGCGCCCGCGCCCGATGTGCAGGAGCTGATCAAACGCGCCGACGCTTGGAGCAGCAGCGGCGGCATCGATGACACCGCCAACATCGCCGCACAGAAGATCTATCTGTTCAACGGCTATAACGACACCGTGGTGGCCCGCCCGGTGAGCGACTCGTTGCAAGCCTTCTATGCGCACTATCTGGGCTCCCACCCCGGTAACCTGTTTTATCAGACGGCGATCGGCGCGGGGCACTCGCAGGTCACCATCAACTACGGCGGAAGCTGCAACGAGAATGGCGGCGAGTATATCAACAAATGCGAATATGATCAGGCCGGCGTCATCCTGCGGCACATCTACGGGGCGCTGACCCCGCGCAATGGCGGCGCATTGACCGGGCAGCTACTGTCGTTCCAGCAAGCCGAATTTACCGCACCGGACCAACCGACAGACGACAGCATGGACGATCGCGGGTTCGTCTATGTTCCGGCTTCATGCGCCGCGCAACAGCGTTGCCGAGTGCATGTCGCCCTGCACGGCTGCCTGCAGTCGCTCGGCAATATTGGCGAGGATTATGTCCGCCACGCCGGCTACAATGAGTGGGCCGACACCAACCAGATCATCGTCTTGTATCCACAGACCCATGCCTTGGACCTGACCACGCTTGGCATCACCAATCCTCAGGCATGCTGGGACTGGTGGGGTTATCTCGATGCCGATCCGACCGAATCGCCCACCTATCTACTGAAGTCTGGCAAGCAGATCAGAGCCATCAAGGCGATGGTGGACCGGCTGACCAGCGGCGTATCGGCCACATCGCCCGCCGCCCCGTCGCAAGCAGCCGCGCCGGAGGTAATTGCTTCCCCGGATCGAACCGACACCGCGATCGATGTTGTCTGGTCCTCGGTTCCTGGGATAACCGGCTACGATGTATTCCGCGCCGACCCGGCCGCCGAGGACTTCCATCAGGTCGGCACCGCTGCCGGATTGAGCTATGCTGACACGAGACTGAAGCCGGCGACGCAGTATCAGGTACAAGGTGCGGGCGTCGGCTGCCGGTGGGACGTCCCCGTTCTCGCTCGTCGTAACGGCAACGACCTTGCGGCGGGTGCCACCCTGCGACGATCCCGGAAGTTGCGCCGTGAGCGCCGCAAATTCGCCGTCGAAGAAATGACCGCAGGCACCAAGGGACAGCGACGGTCCCGCGAACCGCGGCGACTGCGCTCCCCTGACTCGGCGTTCGGTTCGTAAAGCAGGGGGCGATGATAATGTCGGCCTCATGAAATTGCCGCATCACCGGCAACAACAGGTTCAAATTCCGCTGCATGCGGTTTTTGTCACCCTTGAAATCATTCGCCGACCGCTTGTCGCGGTCGTCACGAGCGGGGCGGTTCACCGATGAGCATGGCGAGCGGGGCGAGTGGCCCGAGAGCGATCAGCTCGAATTCCATCATGCCGGCCACACCAAGGGGGAGTTTTTCCAGGAGTTCGTGCGCCTCGGTGGTGCTGGTGGCGTTCACGATGAAGACGACGCCGTAACCCTCGGTCTGAAAGAACCACTGCTCGATCTTGCCGGCGAGATGATTGCGAACCGTCGCGCGGACTTCATGGGGCAGGACGGGCGCGATTGCCTCAGGCGTGCCCTTGGCCGTGACCGATCCGATGGCCAGGATCTTGGTCGTCGGGCCGACGACCGCGGCAAGCGGGGGGAATACCTCGGCATGAACGCGCGGGTTCTTAACGTCTGACATTCTATGTCTCCTTTTGTGAGGCGAGTGCGAGCCAGCCGCGAACTACTTGCCAGGATCCGTCAGCAGCACGCGCAGCGGCGCGATGGGGCCGAGCGGGATGATCTGAAATTCCATCAGCCCCGCCTGGCCAAAGGGAAATTTGCCCAGCAGTTCCAAAGCCTCCCTAGAGTCGATGACGTTCATCATGAACACGACGCCGCTCTGGTCTTGCTTGAGGTACCACTGGTCGATTTTCCCTGCGAGATAGAGCCGTACCGTGTCGCGCACTTCAGCTTGGAGGAGTGGCTTCCAGCGGTCCGGCGACCCTTTGGCCGTGAATGAGCCGATCGCGAGCAATTTTGTCGTCGGAACGTCGAGACCTGATGCTGACGGCGGAGCGGCCGGCATTGCAGACTGAGCGAATGAAGTGGCCGGGCTGATTGCCGCCAGTAAAAGGGCGGAGGCAACGGCGCGGGCGAGCAGGCGGCCCACGCGAACGGTGGGCTCATCGAGAACGTGCGAGTTCATGACAGCATCGCCTTCGCGACTTGGGCAGGCTCGTCGGCCTGCAACCAATGGCCGGCCGGGATGACCGTAAGTGAGCCATTCCCGAGCTGAGTAAGGCGCCGCTCGGCCACGGCGACGATGATGTAGGGATCGTACTGTCCCCAGATGAGTTTGACTGGGATATCCAGCTTCTTGAGTGCTATCAGATGTTCGGCGTTGCGCGCGTGTTCGTCGAAGAATTCCGCCGCCAACTGCACGAAGGCGGGACCGGCGCCAGGCTGAACGATGAAGTTATCGCTGATCAGCGGACCAATGAACGAGCTGAAATGGGATTTTTGTAGCTCAGTCAATGGGTCAGAGAATTTCTTCTGCTGCCATTTCAGCAGCCAGCCAAACTGTTCGGGACTCTGTGCAATCGCCATGGCCAGAGGCTGCATGCTCCGGGTCGCGAACAGCGTGATCATCTCAGGCCAAAGAACCGTGGAGTCTTCGCAGTACGCCGAATTGAGCATGATCGCGGAGTCGACGCTGTCCGGATGGGAGAGCGTGTAGTTGAGCGTCGCCATCCCCGAGGAATCATGAGCGACCGGGACGATCTTTCCCAAGCCCAGACTCTCGACGACCGCTTCAAGATCGCCCAGTTGCTGCTTGAAGCTATAAAGGACGTTGGCGGGCTTGTCTGAAGCGCCGAAGCCCAGGAAATCGAACGTCACAACGCGACGCCCACTAGCGGTCAGGTGCGGGATCAGATCGTCCCAGATATGCAAGTTGTCCGGGAACCCGTGCATGAGGACGAAGGCGGGCTCGGCGCCCGCGTAATCTCGAACGTAGAGGCCTCCTTCCGTCCGAGGGACACGGTGTTCGGTAAATGCACTGGGGTCAGAGGGCATGCGTCATCCTATCTTCCTCATGGAGGCGCTGAGGTGGACGCTTGATTGGCAGCGAATGCCGCAAAAGCTCCGCTTCCGCGCGGCGGGCCGCGACACTCGAATTAGTGGCGCCCTTGACTTCTCTCCGCTTTGTGGCCGCAAGTATTCGATAACTGATCGATCAGCGCGTTGCCTTATACATTAGTGGTGCTGCCCGGTCCGGCGTAGGTCGTTCTTGCCACCATTCGTGACATAGGCCGGCGGTGGGCATGCGGAGCTTTGCGGCATGCCGGCCCAAGGCAGGAATTCCGGAGCACCCTCGCGGATGTCACGAAAAAAGGGCAACGTGTGAATTCCGGTCGCCGGGAGCGAACATGCATAGGGTCGGTTTCATCGTGCCGCAAAGGTTTCAGTTGTTGAGCCTTGCGGCGCTGACGGCATTCGAGGTCGTAAACCTGCCTCCGGCCGGCCAGCGCTACGACATCCATTTGTTGTCGCAACGTGGCGGTCCGGTTCCGTCCTCCTCGGGAATGACGCTGGAAACCGAGGCCTTCGGCGATCCTACCTTCGACACCGTCATCGTCGGTTCCATCACCGAAATGGACGTGCCGCCCGCCGATGCGACCATGATCGCGTTCGTACGAGAAGCCGCCAAAGCGTCCAGGCGGACAGCCTCCATCTGCAGCGGCGCATTTGTTCTTGCCGAGGCGGGCCTTCTGGATGGCCGGCGTGCGACGATGCACTGGGCGCATGCAGCCAGTTTCAGGGCTCGTTTTCCTGACGTCAGGACCGAGGAGGATCGCATATTCATCAACGATGGGCCGATCTGGACCTCGGCCGGAATGACGGCGGGGATCGATCTTGTCCTGGCGTTGATCGACAGTGATCTCGGTCCCGACATCGCAAAAACGGTGGCCAGGCTTCTGGTGATGAACCAGCGTCGGCTGGGCGGGCAAAAGCAGCATTCCGCGCTGCTCGACATGACGCCGAAATCGGATCGGATCGAGTTGGTTCTGGCTTATATCCGCCAAAATCTCCGGAACCCGCTCACGATCGACGAACTCGCGGCCGTCGCCAATCTCAGCTCTCGCCAGTTCAGCCGCGCCTTTCTGACTGAGACCGGCCGGTCGCCGGCAAAGGCCGTGGAACGGCTTCGGGTGGAGGCCGCCAGGTTCATGCTGGAAGAAGGGCGGCATACGGTCAACGTCGTGGCGCAGGAAACGGGTTTTGCGGACCGCGAGCGCATGCGTCGCGCGCTGCTCCGGACCTTCGGCGTTCCCGCCGAGGTCTTGCGCAGAAACGCGCGACGGAATGCGGTAGCGGCTGACTGACTCGCGATGCCAAGAGTAGGACCCGGCCGCCTGGTGGATTACTTCGTGGTGTAGCCGCCGTTGACCAGGATGGTCTGGCCGGTCATCCACCATCCCTCCGAGACGAGGAAGCGGATGAAGGGGACAATGTCCTCGATATCGGTCAGCCCGGTCCTGGAGAAGTTCGACAGCGCCGCCGCCGTCTTGTGATAGGCGACCGCGTCAGCACCCTCGGCCGGATAGAAGAACGGCGTGTTCATCGGACCGGGACCGATCGCCGTCACCGATATGCCGCGCCCGCCGAACTCCTTCGACGCCGCCCGCGTGAAATGCTCCACCGGAGCCTTGGTGCCGGCATAGGCGGCATAGAAGGGCGTGAAAGCGCCAAGCAGCGATGTGACCACGTTGCAGATCTTGCCGTTGTCGTTGAGATGCCTGCCGGCTTCCTTGATGAAGAAGAAAGCCGACTTCGCGTTCACCGCCGTCATCTCGTCATATTCGGCTTCCGAGATCTCGACGATCGGCTTCTTCAGGACCTTGCCGACCGTGTTGATGGCGATATCGATGCCACCCATCGCCGCCTTGGCGTCGGTGAACAGTGCCTCGACCGCGCCGGCTGTGGTGAGGTCGGCCTGGAAGGCGAAAGCCGCCGCACCGGCTGCCTTGATCGCAGCCACCGTCTCGTCGGCGGCCGGCTTCGTGGCGCTGGTGTTATAATGGACGGCGACCGCTTTCGTGCCCTGTGCGGCGAGATCACGAGAGATCAGCCCGCCGAGGTTCTTGGCGCCGCCAGCGATGAGAACGGTTTTTCCCTTGATGCTGTGATCGGTCATTGGTGATGGCCTCCTTGGCTTGCCTGGCGGCCACCCGAGCGACCGCTTCCTAAAACGCTTCATATCGTCCATTCTAGCGCCATAAAGCCATTCGTTCTGACATCACTTGTCAGGAATAACGGACAATTATGAAAGGCTGCCGTCGTTGGATCGTATCGACCTCTTCCGCACCTTTGTCCGGGTCGTCGAGTGCGCGAGCTTCACCCGCGCCGCCGACACACTCGGGCTGCCGCGCTCATCGGTGTCGGCCGCCGTGATCGATCTCGAAGCGCGTGTCGGAGCCCGCCTGCTTCACCGCACTACGCGAAAGGTCTCGCCAACCCAGGATGGCGCCGCTTTCCATGAGCGCTGCCTGCGGCTGATCGCCGATGTCGAAGAGACCGAGGGCCTGTTCCGGCAGACATCGGTCGGCCCGAGCGGCAGGCTCCGGGTGGATGTGCCAGGACGCATCGGCCGGTTGATCATTGCCCCGGCGCTGCCTGAATTCCTCGCCAGGCATCCCCAACTCGACATCGAACTGCGCGTCACCGATCGGGCGGTCAACCTCGTCGAGGAGAGCGTCGACTGCGTGCTGCGCGTTGGACCGCTCCACGATTCAGGTTTGATCGCCCGCAAGATCGGCGACCTCTCGCTGATCAACGTCGCCAGCGGGGACTATCTCGCCCGGTACGGCACGCCGGGCGTTCCGGGCGATCTCGGCGAACATCTGGCCGTCAACTATGCGTCGCCGTCGACAGGGCGTGTCGAGCACTGGGAGTGGATTGAGGACGATGAGGTGCGCGCACGTCCCATGCGCGCCCGCGTCACCGTCAACAGCGCCGAGGCCTACATTGCCTGCTGCCTCGCCGGCCTTGGCCTCATCCAAATCCCGGCTTACGACGTGAAGCGCCACCTCGAGGCCGGGGAGCTCGTCGAGGTGATGCCCGGTCATAGGGCCGCGCCAATGCCGATGACGCTGCTGTATCCGCATCGTCAGCATCTCTCTCGCAGGCTTCAGGTGTTCGCGGACTGGCTCGAGGCATTGCTCAAGCCAGAAACTCTTTGAGCGTTCGGCTTTCCACGGACCGCAGTTGTTGTCCCGGAGACAAGCGATCAATCCGGCGGCGGGACGGATATATCTATCGAAATGATCACACTCGATATTGAAGCAGGGCCGTGGCCGTGCGCGAGGCGAATCCGGGCTCGCCAGCAGGCATGATATGCGGCTTACTGTCCGCCGGAGCATGGAGCAGAGAGGTGTGCATGGTTCACGCGTGGCCGAGAGTCGTTTCCTGAGGCGCGGCACGCCGCCGGGCACTACGGGCCGGTCCGATGCGTCCGCTGACATAGTGGTATCGTCGGCGTGACAGTGCCATTGCTAGCGACCAGCAGCCTGACCAAAAGGTTCGGCCGCCTCACCGCACTAAGCGAACACCGCATTACCGTCGACACTGGCGAGATCGTCGGCGTCATTGGTCCCAACGGCTCCGGAAAGAGCACCTTCTTCAACCTCGTCACCGGCTTTCTGAGGCCTGACGCCGGCGAGATACGGCTGGACGGCGTCACCCTCGCCAACCTGGCCCCCGCCCGAATTGCCCGCCTCGGCATTGCCCGCACCTTCCAGGGGACCAGGCTGTTCGCCGGCCTGTCGGTGCTCGAGAACGTGCGCGCCGCCGCTCAGCTTCGCCATCCGTCCTCGATGCTGGATGCCGTGGTCGGATCGCGGCGTCTGCGCCAGGCCGAGACCGCGGTGACGGCGTTGGCATGGGACCTGCTTGGGCTGGTTGACTTGCACCGCCACGCAAACCGGAGGGCCGGCGATCTGCCATACGGCGACCAGAGACGACTGGAACTGGTTCGAGCCCTCGCGACTCGGCCACGGCTGCTGATGTTGGACGAGCCAGCAGCGGGAATGGATGCTGGTGAGACCCGGCGCCTGTTGCAGTTGATCAACGAGATTCGTCACCGCTACGGGCTGGGCGTGATCGTCGTGGAGCATGACATGGACCTGATCATGAACCTGTGCGACCGCGTCCAGGTGCTGGCGGCTGGCGAGACAGTGTTCGAAGGCTCACCCACCGAGGTTCAGGCGCACCCGCGCGTGCGTGAGGTATACCTCGGACATGCATGACGCCGCTGACGGCGCGCTGCTGGAAGTGACCGACCTGCGCGTGGACTATGGTCCGGTACGGGCGGTGCATGGCGTCAGCCTGACCGTCGCGCCAGGCGAGGTCGTCGCGTTGCTCGGGGCCAACGGAGCCGGCAAAAGCACCATTCTGCGCACCGTCTCCGGCTTGCTGCGTCCGCGCGCCGGCACCATCCGGCTGGCCGGCCAGCCAATCCACCGCTTACCGCCAGCACGCATCGTGCAGATGGGAATTGCCCACTCACCCGAGGGTCGACATGTGTTCGGCAGCCTGACGGTCGCGGAAAACCTCCGGCTCGGCGCCACCACACGCACCGATCGGGCCGCGGTACCGGCAGACCGCGAGCGCATGTACGCATTGTTCCCGATCCTGCGCGAACGCATGCACCAGGTCGCCGGCACGCTGTCCGGCGGCGAGCAGCAGATGCTGGCCCTCGCCCGTGCCTTGATGGCCAGCCCGCGGCTGCTGCTGCTGGACGAGCCTTCGCTGGGCATCGCGCCGCTGATCGTGCGCTCGATCTTCGCAACCCTTGCCGATCTTAAGCGCCAGGGCGTGACCATGCTGCTGGTCGAACAGAACATCAATGTGGCGCTCGATCTGGCCGACCGGGCCTATGTGCTGCGAACCGGCGAGGTCAGCCTGACCGGCTCGGCGGCCAATCTGCGCGATGACTACGAACGCGTCGCCGGAGCCTATCTGGGGGTGCGTCAGTGAGCCTCACGCTCTACGTCACGCAGCAGATCATCAACGCGGTCAGCCTCGGCAGCTTGTACGCGCTGGTGGCGATCGGGCTGTCGATGGTGTTCGGCATTCTGCGGATGACCAACTTCGCGCATGGCGACATGATGATGGTCGGTGCTTTCACAGCCTTGGTGTTGGGCGCCGCCGGGGTGCCGTTCGGCTGGACCGTGGCGGGCGGCGTAGTCGTTGGCGCCCTGGCCGGCATCATCGTCGAGCGCGTCGCCTATCGCCCGGTGCGCGGCGCCGCCGACGTGACGCTGCTGCTGACCAGCCTCGCCATGACCTACATCCTGGAGAACCTTGGCATCCTGTTGTTCACCAGTTCGCCGCATGACTTTCCAATCCCCGACTGGCTCGACAGCTCTTACGAGTTCATCGACGGCCAGATCACCTTCACCCAGGTCAACCTGTTGACCGGCATCCTGACCGGGATTTCGTTGAGTCTGCTGGGCTGGTTCGTCACCCGCACTGACATGGGACTCGGCATGCGCGCGGCGGCCGAGGACATGTCCGCCGCGCATCTGGTAGGCCTGGACGTAAACAGGCTGATCGTGCTCGCCTTCGCGATCGCTTCGGCCTTTGCTGGGTTGGCCGGCGTGCTGTGGGCGGCACAGGCTGGGGTGGTCGAGCCAACCATGGGCTTCACGCCGCTGCTGAAGGCCTTTGTCGCGGCGATCATCGGCGGTTTCGGCAGCATCGCCGGCGCGCTGCTGGGCGGTTACCTGCTCGGCGCACTGGAAGTGTTCATCGTCGCCTTTCTTCCCTCCGAGGTGTCGGCTTACCGAGACGCCATCGTGTTCGCCATGCTGATCGCCTTCCTGCTGTTCCGGCCAAGCGGCTTGATGCGAACCACGCGGGAGGTGAAGCTGTGAGCCACGCCGCCGCAACCGCGCTTGCGCTCGTTGGCCTAGCGCTGTTGGCAATGTTCGCGCTGTATGCACCGGATATGCTCGACGACTACCTGGTGCGCATCCTCATTGTCATGTGCATCAACGGCTTGCTGGTCGGCTCGATGGCACTCGGCAACGGCTTCACCGGAGTCTTTTCCGTCGGCCATGTCGGGTTCGTCGCTGTCGGCGCCTATGCCGCCGGCATTCTGTCGATGCCGGTCGCGGCGAAGGCGTCGCTGCTGCCCGACCTGCCATCCTGGCTGTCGACATGGGACATCGGCTTCCTGCCGGCGACCATCCTTGCCGGACTGATCTGCGTCGGGCTGGCCTTCCTGGTCGGCGCGCCACTGATGCGGCTGTCAGGTCATTTCGTTTCAGTCGCAACCTTGGGCTTCCTCATCATCGTCAACGTCGTGCTGATCAACGCCGACGCCGTCACCCGCGGCGCCCGCACCTTCACAGGTGTGCCGGTCGTGACCACGCTGGCCTGGGCACTCGGCTGGCTGGTGCTGGCGCTGATCATCCTGGCCCGTGTGGTCTATGCGCCGACCGGACGCGGCTGGCGGGCGGTGCGCGAAGACACCATCGCCGCCCAGTCCATCGGCATCGACGTGTTGCCAACGCGGCTTTCCGCATTCATGCTGGGGGCCTTCTTCGCCGGTGTTGGTGGATCACTGTATGGACACTACCTCGGCTCGTTCTCGCCGAAGAGCTTTTATCTGTCATACACCTTCATGCTCGTCAGCATGCTGGTGATCGGCGGGATGCAGAGCCTGACAGGCGCCATGGTGGGCGTCCTGCTGGTCACCCTGCTGAACGAGGCGCTCCGCAATCTGGAGCGTGGCTGGGACCTTGGGCCGATCACCGTGCCGCCACTCTACGGCGCGGCGCAAATCGTCCTCGGCATCATCTTTATCCTGGTGATGATCTTCCGGCCGAGCGGAGTGCTTGGTGATCGGGAATTGCGCCTGGGCTGGTGGCCGGGGCGCGGCAAAACACAAGAGGGAGACTGAACCGATGAAAATGACACGACGCGGGATCATGGCAGGCGTGGCGGTGGTGGGAACCTCGGAGGCTCTATCGGCTCCGTGGATTCGACGGGCATCGGCGGCCGAAACGATCAAGATCGGAGCGCCATTCAACCTGACCGGAAACCAGGCTTCGACCGACCAGCCATGTCAGAACGGTGCCAAACTGAAGGCCAAGGAGATCAACGCGGGGGGTGGCGTGCTTGGTCGGCAGATCGAACTCGCTACCTATGATTGCAAAAGCGATCCGACAGTGGCCGCGACCGTGGCCAGTCAGTTGATCAATCAGGACAAGATCGTCGCCGGCGCATGCTTCACCGATTCCGACTACGTGCTGGCGGCCGGCCCGATCTTCCAGAAGGCGGGGGTGGCACTGGTGACCCCAGGTGCTACGTCGCCTAAACTGCCCGAGCAGATCGGCAACACCACATTCCTCGCCTGCTTCGGCGACAACGTGCAGGCGGCAGCGGGAGCCGAGTTCGTGCTAGGCAAGCTGAAGGCCAAGAACGTCTACCTGCTGCGCGACAACTCTTCCGAGTACACCACGCTACTGGCAAAGTATTTCGAGGCCGCACTGACCCATGGCGGCGGCAAAATCGTGCTCCGCGACGACTACAAAACTGGTGATCGCTCGTTCACGGCGCAGATCACCAAGCTGAAGGCGTTTACTCCCAAGCCCGAGGCACTTTTCATTTCCGCCCAGCCGGACGATGTCGGGTTGGTGGTCAAGCAGATGCGGCAGGCTGGGGTAACACTGCCAATCGTTGGCGGCGACGGCTATGACTCACCTCTGTTGGTGAAGGTCGGGGGCAAGGGCGCCACCAACGTCTTCTTTACCACTCACGCCTACATGGCGGAGGACAGCATTCCGGCCGTGAAACAGTTCTTTGCTGGCTACAGCAAGGAATACAACACGGTACCGGAAAATGCGTTCGCTGCACTGGGCTACGACACGGTCGGCCTGATCGCCGATGCGGTCACCCGTGCCAAGTCGGTC
The DNA here is from genome assembly GCA_963758415.1 of uncultured Alphaproteobacteria bacterium. GTDB lineage: Bacteria > Pseudomonadota > Alphaproteobacteria > Acetobacterales > Acetobacteraceae > Rhodopila. The sequence continues at coordinate 2,361,436 of CAVWVL010000011.1, forward strand.
GAGCCGGACAAAATCCGTGAGGCGCTGGCGGTGACCAAGGACTACCCCGGTGTAACCGGAGGCATCTCCTATCGCCCGGGCATCCGGGTTCCCGACAAGACCGTAACGATCATTTCCGTCACCGGCGGCAAGCTGGCGCTGGGTGGCCAGGTCACACCTGCCTGGATCGCCGAACCCTAGTGGCATCGCTTGGCGCGCGGCAGGGTCGCGCCAGTGGTCCGACGGATAGCAACGTCGGACCGTAACTGACCCGGGCGGACGCTGCCCCTCGTTTGAAACAACCGATCGTGGAGCGGGAATGCAACTTCAGCGATTGTTCAGACTATATCAAGGATATCGTGGGTATTGATCGTTGTGTTCGTTGATGCGGAATGCCCACCAAATTCGAGGGTGTGACTACCCTTCGACAATCCTTCGATCACGATCCAGAACCCGGCACCCTTCGACGGAGTGAGCTCGGTGCCTGTCTGGACGCCCTGATCATGAGCCCACGATGTGGGGAGCGTCGGTCCCGCGGAGAAAAAATCAGTCTTTACCAAGTCTGATTTGAGATGCTCGAGCTCCTTTCCGTCGAGTCTCGCGAACAGCCCGCTCGCGCCCTTGATGAAGTCGGATACCAATCCGTTCTCGATCGGTTTCGTGTCCAGCGTATCCGCGAAGTTGAGCAGAGGCACGAGAATCGGCTTGCCAAACGGAATCGTAACATTCAGTGGCCCATGTGAGGTATCGAAGCCCGCGATGAAAAACATTCTTCCGGCGTCGAAACCGCCCGAGCCATCCCCCGACGATCCCGGCGTGAATGGAGTTACCGCGGAAGGTGACTGAAAAGCCCAGGTGTACCACTTCTCGGTCCATTGCGAGATGGTGTGCCCGGCGACCGTCCCGTGGGAGATTATTTTCAGGTCATGATCGTTGTTTTCCACTTTTCTTACGCCTCCCCATTGGTTTGCATTCCGCGAGCCGCGCAGTCCTTTCCAATTGATACTGATTATGTCCGATTGTGTCGGACGCGGGCGACCCTAGGCGGGTGGGCTGCGCAGGGTCAAGATCTGGCGGCTAGCGGGATGTGTGTTCGATGGTGGTGCCACCGAGTGTGGCGCAGGAAGATTACCGTCGGCTGCCGCGCGAACGCACCGAGCTGGTGGCGGAGCGGACGCGACTGACCAACCGGATCGGCAGTCTGCTCGCCAACCAGGGGATTGCCGGCTTCAAGCCTCTGAAGAAGGGCGCGCCGCGAGAGCTGGATGCGCTGCGGACCGGCGACGGGCATGAGTTACCGCCTCACCTCCGGACGACGATCGCGCGGATCCTGCACCGGATCGAATTGCTAGCGGAACAGATCAAGGCGGCGGAGGCGGAGCGAGACTCGCTGCGGCACACGGTGCCGGCGGAGGCGGTGGCCGATGCGGCGGCGTCCCGCACCGCCCGATATGACAAGCGCACCGTTGCTGTTGCGGCTGCGTGGCATCGGGCCGGAGTTTGCCACGGTGCTGCCGGTGGCAGTGTTTGTACAAGCAGTTCGACAACCGACGCCAGGTGGCGGCGTTCGTCGGGCTCGCGCCTCCACTGATCCTTACTCTCGCCCCTCAGGTGTCGCCGTGGCCAAATCCATGCTGATTGGGGTCAGGCGAGCAATTCCAGCACCATCAGGCGTTGCCCGTCCTGCACCAGCCGCCCCGGCTGGCAGAGCACTTCCCGCACCTTGCCGGCACTTGGCGCGACGACACGCATTTCCATCTTCATCGACTCCAGGATCGCCACCACATCGCCCGCCATCACCGTCTGACCCAGTGTCACCTCCACTTTCCACACGCTGCCGGGCGCTGACGCCACCACCGCGACGCATCCCGGCGGCAGCGCATCGGCTGCTGAGTGGACCTGATCCGCCTGCCCGGTAACCGCCTCGTCGATCGGCGCATCCAGCCCTTGCTCCGCCCAGCGCCGCCGTTCCGCCTCGAACGCCGCCTGCTGCGTGCGCTTGAACCCGGCGATGCCAGCGGCACCACGCAAGAGCATGGAAGTGTAATCGCGCAGGCTGAACGTGGCTGGCTCGATTCGGACCTGGTAGCGTCCATGAGGGAAGCATGCGCGCGCCTCCGCCAGTTCGGCTTGCGATACCGGGACCAGGCGGATCTGATCGAAACAGCGCAGCAGCCACGGCGTGCCGGGCGCGAAAGCATCGGTGCTTTGCCACGGATTCCACATCTGGATGGTGCGGCCGAACAACTGGTATCCGCCTGGCCCTTCCATCCCGTAGACGCAAAGATACGCGCCACCAATGCCGACGGCGTTCTCCGGCGTCCAGGTGCGGGCGGGATTATATTTGGTCGTCACCAGCCGATGGCGCGGATCGATCGGCGTGGCCACCGGCGCGCCGAGATACACGTCGCCCAGCCCGAGTACCAGATAGCTGCCATCGAAAATGATGCGCTGCACGTCCGCGATGCTGTCCAGGCCGTTGATCCGGCGGATGAACTCGATGTTGGACGGGCACCACGGCGCGTCCGGCCTCACCAGCTCCTGGTATTTCCGCATCGCCAGCCGCGCGTCCGCATCGTCCCACGCCAGCGGCAGATGCACGATGCGGCTCGGCACGACGATGTCGTCGCCGGTGGGCAGGTCCTTTTCCAGTGCCGTCAGCAAGTCGAGCAGGGCGGTCAAGGTCAGCACCGCCGGATCGTAGTGGATCTGCAGCGAGCGAATTCCCGGCGTGAGATCGATGATACCGGCTGGAACGGCGCGCCGAAGCGCCTCCAGCAACAAATGCACGCGCAGCCGCAGCGTCAGGTCGAGCACCATGTCGCCGAATTCGACCAGCACGTAACGGTCGCCGGCGACACGATACCAGAACGGGACGCTGCCGGATTGTTCTCGTAAAACACCGCCGGGCAGGCCCGGTTCGGCGGCCACGCCCGTCAGTTCCGCCAGGTCCAGGGCGACGAACCTGACCGTATCGCCCGGCCGCAACTGGCCAAGCTTCCACAACTCGTCGGAAACGACGACGGCGGGGCAGACGAAGCCGCCGAGGCTTGGCCCGTCCGGACCGAGGATGATCGGCATGTCGCCGGTAAAGTCGACGGCGCCGATGGCGTAAGGGGTGTCGTGGATGTTGGACGGGTGCAGGCCCGCTTCGCCACCGTCCGGCCGTGCCCAGCGCGGCTTGGGACCGATCAGCCGCACGCCGGTGCGGGCGCTGTTGTAGTGAACTTCGTAGTCGCTGGCGAACAGTTCGGCGATGTCCGCGTCGCTGAAGTAGTCGGGCGCGCCGTGCGGACCGTACAGCACGCCAAGCGTCCAGTGGCGCGTGAGCTCCGGCGGATCGGCGATGGTGACGGGGCTGGCGGTGGCACCGTCCCGGCGCGGTCGCAGCACGTCGCCTGTTCTCAACTCTCGTCCGGCCGGCCCACCGAAGCGACCCAGCATGAAGGTGGCGCGGCTGCCCAGATACAGCGGCGCGTCGATCCCGTGCCGCACCGCCAGATACGCGCGCTGGCCGGGGCCTTCGATGCCGGCCATCCGCAATGTCTGGCCGGCCCGCACGTCCACCGGCGTGAACCAGGGCACCGGCGCCCCTTCCAGATCAGCGCGCATGCGGGCGCCAGCCAGCGCGATCACCGTGTCTGCATTGAAGCGCAGGGTCGGACCGGTGAGGGTGATCTCCAGCGCCGGCGCCCCCTCGGGGTTGCCGACAGCACGGTTGGCCAGCCGAAAGCCGAAATCGTCCATCGGCCCACTGGGCGGCACGCCGACATCCCAGTAGCCGAGCCGGCCGGGCCAGTCCTGCACGCTGGTTTGAGTGCCCGGCGACAGCACGTCGATGGTATGCGGCGCGAAGGCGAAGCGGCCGAGCGTCGCGGTGGTCATGGTGCCGGCACGGAATTCGGGCAGATCGAGCGCCGCGCGGACATAGCCGATGTTGCTCTCGATGCCCCAGATCGAACTGTCGTCGAGTGCCGCCGCCAGCCCGGCGATGGCCGCATCCCGCGTCGCGCCCGAGGCGATCACCTTGGCCAGCATGGGGTCGTAGTAAGGCGTCACCTCGCTGCCGGTCTTGATCCAGCTATCGACACGCACATCGTCGGGAAACCGCACCTCGGTCAAAAGCCCTGTGCTGGGGCGGAAGTTTCTGGCCGGATCCTCGGCGTATATACGTGCCTCGATGGCGGCCCCGCGCGGCACCAGATCGCACTGTGCCGGCAGGGTGAACTCCCCCGCCGCCAGTCGGATCATCCATTCGACCAGGTCGACACCGAACACGGCCTCGGTGACCGGATGTTCGACCTGCAGACGCGTGTTGACTTCGAGGAAGTAATATTCGGCCGCGACCGGGTCGTAGATGAATTCGACGGTGCCGGCGGAGCGGTATCGCACCGCCTCGGCCAATGTCACGGCGGCCTTGTGCAGGCCCGCGCGCGTCGCATCGGACAGGCCAGGCGCGGGGGTTTCCTCCACCACTTTCTGGTTACGGCGCTGCAACGAACAATCGCGCTCGCCCAGCGCCACTGCGCGGCCCTGCCCATCGCCGAAGATCTGCACCTCGACATGGCGGGCGTCAGGGAGGAATTTTTCCAGATAGACGCGGTCATCGCCGAAATTGCCCTGGCTCAATTGCCGCACGGCGGCAAGGCGGTCGCGCAGCGTCTCGATGTCGTGGCACAGTTGCATGCCGATGCCACCACCGCCAGCGGTGCTTTTCAGCATCACCGGAAAGCCGATGCGGATCGCCTCGTGTTCCGCTTCCGCGATGTCGGCCAGCAATCCGCTGCCAGGCAGCATCCGCAGACCACTGGCCCGGGCGAGGGCACGGGCGCTGTGCTTCAGACCGAAGTCGCGCAGGTGCGCGGCGGTCGGGCCGATGAAGGCGATGCTGGCTGCCTCCAGCGCGTCGGCGAAGTCGGCATTCTCGCTGAGAAAGCCATAGCCGGGATGCACCGCCTGCGCCCCGGTTTCGCGGCAGGCGTCGAGCATGGCGGCGATGTTCAGGTAGCTGTCGGCCGCCGGCGCCGGGCCGAGCCGCACCGCCTCGTCCGCTTCCAGTGCGGCGGGCGTGAAACGATCGGCGTCGGAGTAGACGGCGACGCTGGTCAGGCCCATGCGGCGGATGGTGCGGACCACGCGGCGCGCGATCTCGCCCCGGTTGGCGACCAGTATCTTCTGCAACCGCTCTGTCACTGTCAGTCAGATTCGCGGGCCGGCGTTGCTCGGCCAGGAGTCTGGCGGCCAGATCACCGCCTGCAGCGGCGTCGGGTTGAAGCCATTGCAGGGATTGTTGACCTGTGGACAGTTGGAGATCAGCACGATCACGTCCATCTCCGCGCGCAGATCGACATAGCCGCCCGGCGTGGAAATCCCGTCGTCGATGGCCAGAGTGCCATCCGGCAGGATCGGCACGTTCATGAAGAAGTTGATGTTGGGAACGATATCGCGCTTGGTCATGCCGTGCCGCGCGGCGGCGATTATGAAATTCTCGCGGCAGGCGTGCATGTAGCGCGTGTGGTGGCCGAACCGCACGGTGTTGGCCTCGCAACTGCACGCGCCCGCCGAGGTGTCGTGTCGGCCAACAGTGTCGGCGGTCACCCGCATCAGGGTGCGGCCCTCGTTGGACAGCAACTCCGTGCCGGTGGTTACATACGCGCTGCCTTGCGCCAGCAGTGTCTCCTGACAACTGTAGCGCTCGCCCGTGTCGTGAGCGTTGTAGATCAGTGTATCGGCGGATTGCTGGCCCTCCAGATCGATGATGCGCAGTGTCTCCCCTATGCGCAGGACGGCGGACCAAGGGGCGCGCGCCGGAATGATCTGGTTCAGCCGAGCGGTCGCGATATCCATGTCGGTGGCCTTGCGCTTCAGGACTGCATGTAGGCGTCAGTGTTTTCATAGCCTCGCACGGCTTCCTCGCTCGCGCTCCGGCACGCATCATCAGCGGCCGGCGGGGGCGCCCGCCAAACGATGACTTGCACGGCGGCATCGCCATAACTCTCGCGCGGATCGCACGGATGCGGGCAGTTGGACAGCGTAACGAGCAGATCGAGTTCGGCCCTCAGATCGACGAACTCGCCTGGCGCGCCCGGTCCCTGCCAAATGAAGCGCCCCACATCGTCGGTCCGCACGCCGGCGAAAAAAGTGATGCAGGGCGGGATGTCGCGAACCGACAGACCGAGCTTGCCCGCGGCCAGACGGAAATTGTCGCGCGTGTTGCGTAAGCCTGCATCGCCGTAGCGGCGCGCATTGCTGGCTGGGGTGCTGCCGCCTGCCAGCGCATCGTGACGACCGCCGGTGGTGTCCTCGATGATGGCGGCCAGCACGCGGCCCATGTCGGAGAACAGCAGCTTGCCGCGACCGAGCCGAGCCGTCCATTGCAGCTTGACGGTGTCGCCGGCGTTGAACCGCTCGGTCGGTTCGCGCGCGTTCCACAGCAACGCCGAAACACTGGCCGTTCCGGTCGGGTTGATCAGGCGCAGTGCCTCGCCACGGCGCAGCCGCGTGGACCAGTACCAGCCGCTCGGGATGGTCTCCCGCAAGCGGACGGCGGTATCGGCAATGGGTGGCGGCGCTCCGGCATCAGCTTCGCGTGGCGGCGCGGCGGTGGCGCGAGCCCGGGCGGCGGCGCGCAGTGCCAGATAACGCTGCCGGTGTTGCTCCGGCGTGGCGGTATCGAGATTGATCCCGAGGTCCGTCATGATGCGATCCCCTCCGTGGGCCATGGCGCGTCCCGATTGATCTGGTGCTGCATCGAACTGTTGGTGCCGCGATGCTCTGGCAGCCGGTTTGCATCACATGACGCGCGTGATGGGGTCAACATCAATCCCCTCATGGCAACCGCGGCAGGAGCAGTATGATGGGCGCCAGGCAATTTCATCTCGGTTGGTTCATGAATTTCACGCCGGACGAATGGCGCGAGCCGTTCGGCAATGGCGGCCAGCCCTGGGACGGCCGCTTCTACATCGAGATGGCGCAGACGTTGGAGCGCGCCGGCTTCGACTACATCATGATCGAGGACAAGCTGATGGTGCCGCAGACCTATGGCGGGTCCTCCGCTGGCGCGCTGCGCAATGCGATGATGGTGCCCAAGCACGACCCCGCCCCACTGGCCACCGCGATGGGCATGGCAACGTCGCGGCTGGGGGTCGTCGCCACCCTGTCCACGCTGGCCTATCCGCCGTTCCTGCTCGCGCGGCTCTGCTCGACCATCGACAGCCTGACGCGCGGCCGGTTCGGCTGGAACATCGTCACCAGTGCCGAGGACCTGGCGGCGCAGAACTTCGGCCTCGACGTGCTGCCGGACCGCGAGGTCCGCTACGCGATGGCCGACGAATACATCCAGGTGGTCGATGCGCTGTTTGCCTCGTGGGACGCTGACGCGGTGGTGCTCGACCGTGCCGCGGGGCTCTACGCCGATCACACCAAAGTTCGGCCGATCAACCACAGGGGCCAGTACTTCAAGGTGCGCGGGCCGCTCAATACCGTGCCGTCGCCGCAGCGGCGCCCGGTCTATGTGCAAGCCGGCGCCTCGCCGCGCGGTCGGGATTTCGCCGCGCGTCACGCCGACAGCATCATTTCGGTTGCCAGCGGTGTCGACAGCATGAAGCAGTTCCGCCAGGACATCCGCGCCCGCGCGGAGCAGGTCGGCCGCAACCCCGACGACATCAAGATCATGTTCTGCGTCACGCCGACGCTGGGGGAGACGGAGCAGGACGCGCGCGACCGTGCCGAGCGGGCGGTGAATACGCCGAGCTTCATTGAGGACATCCTGATGTCGATCTCGGCCATAACCGAAATCGACTTCGCGCGCTTCGATCTGGATAAGCCGCTGCCGCACCGCCTGGTGACCAACGGGGAGCAAGGATCGCTCGACAAATTCCAGGAGTGGGGCAGCGGCAAGACGCTCCGCCAACTGGTCACCGGCGGCGCCAGCGGACTGGTCTCCTCGGTCGAACTGGTCGGTACGCCCGACAGCGTGGCGGCGCGGATGGACGAGGCGATGCAGGAAGTGGGCGGCGACGGTTTCCTGATCTGCACGCCGGTGCTGCGCGTCAGCCGCCGCTACATTGTGGAAATCGCCGACGGGCTGGTGCCCGCGCTGCAGCGCCGGGGACTTGTCCGCACTGCCTACTCGCACGACACATTGCGCGGCAACCTGCTTGCTTTCTAGTGTTTCGATCCTTACGCGCCGTTCGGAAACGCCACGCGATTCGGTTGGCGCGGCACACCGCCCCATCCTTGTCATGCCTGCCCTTGCGAAGGCGAGGGTTTCGCGAAGCAGCAAAGCGTGCCCCCGTTGGAGTCGGATCACGCTCGAACGCGGGTGACGCTGGCCAACGCCCGCGTCACTCCACGCTGTCATTGATATCGGTCAGCAACGGCACGACGGGCTCGGGTTCTTCCTCCGAGTCCGTTAGGGGAGGATGGATCAGAGCCTCGAGCCGCGCCTTGACGGCCTGGAATGCGGCGGTGCCCATTTGCCCGCCGTGGCGGGGCCGGTCCAGCGGCACCTCGATCAGGTCCTGGACCTGACCAGGATGCGCCGACAGCACCAGGATGCGGTCGGCCAGGAAAATCGCCTCATCCAGATCATGGGTGATGAACACCACGGTGATGTCGATCTTGCGCCAGATCTCCAGCAGATAAGCCTGCATCCGCGCCCTGGCCTGCGCATCCAGCGCGCCGAACGGCTCATCCATGAGCAGGATGCGCGGCTGGTTGGCGAGCGCGCGCGCAATCGCCACCCGCTGCTTCATGCCGCCGGACAACTGGTGCGGATAGGCGTCGGCGAATTTCACCAACCCGACGAGGTCGAGCCATTGCGTGGCCTGCCGCTCTGCCTCGCCACGGCTGCTGCCGTTCATGCCAAGCCCGAACATGACGTTCTTCTTGACGCTCAGCCACGGAAACAGCGTGTAGCCCTGGAAAACCATGCCGCGGTCGTGGCCCGGCCCGGTCACCGGCTCGCCGTCCAGCAGCACCTCGCCGGCCGTCCGCGGCTCCAGCCCGGCGAGAATGCGGATCAGGGTAGACTTGCCGCAGCCCGATGGCCCGATGATCACCAGGAACTCACGCCGATGGGTTTCAAAGCAGATGTCGTGCAACGCCCTGACGGTCTGGCGGCCAGTCTGGAAGGTCTTTTCCAAATGATTGACACGCAGGATGACGTCTCGCGCCTTCATGCGGGCGAGCCGTGCCCGCACGGTGTCGCTCAGGCCAGGCAGCGGGGTTTCCGCCGCATGCCCTGGCATTGCGAGCATGTCAGTGGGCGCGTCAGGCGAGGACATCGGAGCGATCCCACGGGAACAGCCGGCGCGCGATCGCGGCCAGGACCATGTCGGTCCCCAGGCCGATCACACCGATCATGGCGATCGCCGCATAGACATTTGCGAAATGCTGGTAGCGGGCCTGCTGCGTGATGAACAGCGAGATGCCGGTGGTGGCGCCGATCAATTCGGCAACGATCAGATAGGTCCAGGCCCAGCCGAGCAGGACGCGCTGGTCGCGGTACAGATCGGGCAGGATGCCGGGAATGATGACATGGGTGAGCAACTGTAGATTCTTCGCGCCCAGCGTCAGTGCCGCCTCGACCAGCGCGATGTCGGCCTTGCGGGTGGTGTTGGCGATGATCAGGATTTGCTGGAACAGCGTGCCGATCACGATGATGGCGATCTTCGGTCCGTCGTAGATACCCAGCGCAGCGACGCACAGAGGGCCGAACGCGGGCGCCGGCAGATAGCGGAAGAACTCCACGAACGGCTCGGTCAGCCGCGACACGCCGCTATGCGCGCCGCACAGGATGCCGAGCGGCACGCCGACCAACGAGGAGATTACGAACCCCCAGAAGATGACCTGGATACTGTGCCACAGGCTTTGATGCAGCCATTGCCCGTCCTGCTGCTCGGGGGCAGTGGTGAACGAGAGGTAGAATGCCTGCAGCACGTCACCGGGCGCGGGAAGGTAGATCGGATTGGCCAATGTGCCAGCCGGGGGCGCCTTGCCGTCCTTGCGCGCCTGCGCGGCCTCGTCGTCGAACGTGGCGATCGGCACCCGCATGCCCACCTGAAAATAGTCCACGTCGCCGGGGTCCGACACCAGCATGTCCGGATGCCAGATGTACGGCACGTAGCTGACGGCGCACCACAGCAGCAGTGGCACGGCGATCGAGCCGGCCCCCAGCGCGCGGCGCCACACCGGGCTGAGCCTGGCGCGCACCTTGAACCATTGGCTCGCGGGACGACGGCGCGCCGCCACCGGAACCGGCTGCGCTCGCCGGCCGATCTCGACAGCCGATGACGTCACTGCGCCTCGGTCAGCGACGGATCGATGTAGCTCGCGGCGTCCTGCTTGGCTTTGTAAACCCCGTTGCGCAGGTTGAAGTCGTCGGCGTTCTTGGTCGACCCATACAGCGACATGAGCGCGTCGCTCTTCTGGAACGCCTTCTTCGCCTCGGCGAGAGTCAGGATGCGCGTGCCCTTGACATACGCCGTGTAAGTTTTCGGATCCACGCCATCGCGCGCGGCCATGATCTTCAGCGCGTCGGCCGCGGTCTTCGGATCGTCGATATAGGCGACGATGCGATACCAGACGTTCATCACCTTCTTCCAGTCGTCACGCCGGTCGTTCAGGCTTTGCGGCGAGACGGTCAGCGCGTCGAAGATCAGGCCGGGCGCTTCGGCGGACGTGAAGATCGGCTTGGTGCCCGGCACCAGCTTCATCGCCTGCCCGGAGATCGGCTGCCAGACGGCCGCGCCAGCAACGGAACCGGAGGCGAGCACCTGCGGGATTTCGTTGCTCTTGGCGTTGACCAGGGTCACGTCGGAGATCTTCAGGTCGGCCTGCTTGAGCGCCTCCTCCAGCAGTAGGTGGTCGGTCAGGCCAACCTCCACGGTGACTTTCTGGCCCTTCAGTTGCTTGACGCTCTTGATGCCGGGCTTGCCGAGGATCTGGTCGTTACCACTGGAATAGTCGGTCAGCAGGATCATCACGTTCTTGGCGCCATTGGCACCCATGCCCAGCGCGTCGCAGTTGCCAACGAAATCGGCATCCAGCTTGCCCGCGGCGAACGCATCCAGCGAGGCCGAATAATCGAACCACTGCATTTCGACATCGACCCCGGCTTCCTTGAACCAACCCTTGTCGATGGCGATCTGCCAGCCGGTCCATCCGGGCCAGTCGCTGAAGCCGATCCTCAACGGCGGCTTGGCGGCGGCCGGGTGCGGCACATTTGCCAGCAGCGCCAGCATACCGGCAACGACGCATCCCAGCGTCCTGGCTCGAATCATGCAGTCCTCCTCAATCCCCGTGGGTATCGCGAGATCGGATATTCAAGAAGCATGCCGAAGTGTCCCAAGGCGTTGTGGCCAGGGGTCCGGGGTGCTCACGGCGAGGGTGAGATGGCGGAAACCGTCTCGAACGCGCGGCGACTGGCCATGGCTCTTCAACCCCAGGGCATCTGGTTCATGTCGTTCGCAGGAAGCGGCGAGCGCGCCGCGGGGGGACGCCTATTCGTCGATACGCTTCATCCAGCTAAATCCAAGAGACCTGGATATCAAAGGATGTTCGGCCGCCAGGACGTGAGGAAGATGCCGCTACCCATCAGTCAACCGGCAGCGGCCCAAGTTTCCCTAGTTCCATCGCCTTGATCTGGAGGGCCAGATACTTCGAATTGATCCGGCATTGCGCCAAACCACCGGCAATGAACCACAGACCTTCTTGGGGCGTACGCTTGAACATGTTGCTGAGTTCACCATCCGCGCCGATGCCCCAGACCGGGCCGACGCGCTCCACCATATCCTCGCCGAGCGCGCGGCGGACGAGCTCCATTTGCGGATAGTAGCCGGTCGCCAGAACAATGAGATCGGCGGGAACCGTTGATCCATCCTTCAGAAGCGCACCATCGGCGGTGAAGCGCTCAATGCGGTCGTATTGTAGAAGGCCCAGTTCGCCCTTGGCCATGAGAGCCGAGCTGCCCGCGTCAAGATTATAACCTCCTCCGCGGCGGAAATATTTCATCTGGTGGCCGGTCTCGTCCTCGCCGACATCGTGCTTGAAGCCGATGCCCTTGAGGCCTTCGATCATCTCCTTATCAAGCTCGAGCATACGCTTCGTGACAGCCTTGTAGGCCCTGATGATCAAGGGGGGTGTCGCGGCCGAGACGATGAGATCGCAGTCCTCGAGCGGTCCCCCCTCGTCCCAAATCGCCTCGTTGAGCCGGGCACTCGGATCGATCGACACGACGGTCGTGGAGCCCCGCTGAATGAGCGTGGTGTTCACGCCGTGGCTGTGCAGATCCAATGCGATATCATTGGCGCTGCTGCCGGTGCCCAGAATGAATGCGTTCTTTCCTTTCCAGCCCACGCCGCTGTCGAAACCCTCGGAGTGGATGACATCTCCTTTGAAATCCTCCAGGCCGGGCAGCTCCGGGATCATCGGATAACTGCTGACGCCGTTGGCGAACACCAGATGCCGAGGCCGCACGACCCGCTCGGTTCCATCCGAGCGCTTGAGCCGGGCGGTCCAGGATTTTGCGGCCCCGTCCCACGAACCGGCAACGAATTCCGTATCGGTCCAGCAATTGATCTCCATGGCGTCGGCATAGAACTCGAACCAGTTCCCAAGCATGTCCTTCGGAATATACTTTGGCCAGGTCGGCGGGAATTCCATGTAAGGGAGATGGTTGAGATGGATCGAGTTGTGCAACGCCAGTGAGTGATAGCGTTGCCGCCAACTGTCGCCGATGCGAGGCCACTTCTCAACGACGAGCGTGTCAACGCCCTGCTGGTTGAGACGTGCGGCAATTGAGAGACCCGCCTGGGCGCCGCCGATCACGAGAACCGCGGGCTCCCGATCGTCATACGCAACGGCCTTCCGGCGAACGTCCGCCCAGTTAGCGCCGCCGAAATTCCGCGAATAGGCGGCCCCGGTTGGCCGGTTGGCGCCGATTTTCTCCTCCCAGCCCGCCAACGCCTCAAGCGTCGTCGAGAGCAGCCACCCCTTCATCTCACCACCGGCGTCGGGTGCGTGCGAAAGGCGGATGATACCGGCGCCACGACCGTCTGCTGTCTTGAACTCGAAGATCGCCTCGATGCTGTCGATCCCGAGACGCTTCACTTTGCGAGGCGGCTTTCGGCCCGGGGGCAAGTGAAAGTCATGCGCGCCAACGCGTTCCTGTTCCGCCGCAAGACGTGTCGCGACGTTGTCCCGGCCCTCGGCCGATGTCACGTGCCATGTGAAGGCCAGGATGTCCCGCCAATGGCAGTCCGCATGGAACAAGTTGCCGATCAGCGCCACATCCCGCGAAACAAGTGCCCCCTCGAAGGAGGCGAGCCAGTCTTCGGCGGAACGTCGGGCCTGCTCGGCGGCGCGATACTCAACGAAAGACTGATCGAAATCGTTCATTTTGCCAGGCTCCATGCCGACATCGCGCGGAGGATGTCGCTTGTCGAAGTATGGACAGGCAATTCGCTCCGCGTCCATGCGGACACCTCGAAACGGGGCATGGGTGGCGCCCCAGACGCCTCGCCTTCCCGCAAGAGACCGCCAGTGGGGTTACGTGGGAGCGGGCCGTTCGCTATGTGGCGAGCAAACGCGAAACCCAATCCGACGCAGCATCGCCGCTGCTCATGTCGGATTGCACCAGGCCGTCGACCATGAACGTCGGTGACGTATGAATTCCGTTCTGGCGCGCATATTTGCAGTGCCATTTGACCTCGCGATCCAGGGTGGGGATGGCGAAGGCGTCGGCGACTTGCAATCCGCTGTAGGCTTCGATCCGCGCGACAATGTCCCTGGGTGTGGCATTCATGTTCGGACCGCCGCAGTGGCTCGTGAACTCGAACTCCTCGCGGTGGGCCGCGACCGCCGCCAGGACGGCCTTGGCTGCCTCCTTGCCCGCCGGCAACGTGGACGCCGCCAGAATGCAACGGACGATCACGCCGGAATACATATGCCATGGTTGCGACTGCAGGCGGATCTTGATGGTGATCCGATCTTCTCCGGCCAACGCAAGCGTCTCGTCGAGTTTCCTAAACGCTCGCACGGAGAAAGGGCAGGTTGGCTCGAGAAACATCTCGAAGACTCGCGGGCCGTGCCCCCAGGTTAAAGGAGCAGCGTGCCATGCCGTTGTCTCACTCATATCATCCATCCCCCCGACTGGTTAACTCCTGGGAGGCCCATCAAACACGTCGTATCTGAAAACGCCTATAAGCTGGCGGATGGGGTGTCCGTCGTTA